>CAVUYN010000001.1:0-22507 GCA_963745715.1 uncultured Acidobacteriota bacterium
ACACCATAACGGTTCCCATGCAGAAAGGGATTGTTAACTTTGTGATCGACGGCTTGATCGTACTTTTCTTTCGCCTTATCGAGATGCTGCAAGGCTGCGTACAGGCCTACAAGGTTGGTATAGGCGGCGGCGCTGCCTGGGTTAAGCCGGAGATCTTCAAGACTGGCTTCGACACCTTTCTCGTATTGTCCCAAATAGGTGTAATCGACACCCAGATTGCCGAATGGCTCACTACTCCGCGGGTAGGTTTTGGCCCACAAGGTATAGGTCTGAATCGCCTTCTCGAGTTCTCCCGTGACCAAAAGGTAGTAGGTGCCCGAGAGGCGGAATCGTTCGCGCTCGCTCACTTTATCGCGCAAGTCATAGGCCTTTTTCAAGTTTTCGCTGGCTCGACCTGGCTCTCTGAGATTGGAGTATGAAATTCCCAAGGCGGCATAGGCTGCGGCGAAATTCGGATCGAGTTCGATGGCGTGGTTGAAAAATGGAATCGCAGCGGCACTGCCTTGCTCCTGCAGCGTCGTCCTGCCGACGGAAAGCGCCTTCAAAGCTTCGAGAGAAGGGGTAGTGGCTTGATCGAGCGGGACGTCAAACTGTTGAACCGTGCTCAGGGATTCGCCGAGCTTCGCGCGAAGCCTGGTTGCTATTTCGCCCAGCACCCGGAGGACGTGTTCCTTACGGTCTGCCGTCGCCTGCTCCTGGACTAGGGGGTCGCCTGTCTTGCAATTAACGGCGTTTAAGCCAATTACATATTGGCTCCCCAGACTCCCAATTGCTCCTGCGACATAGGCTTTCGCGCCCGCGCGTTGACAGAGATCGCGCGCCACATCCGACGTCACTTTGGTTCCAAGCGGTTTCGCCATCAGCCTGAGTGTGGCGCGAGTTCTCGCGTCGGACAATATGTTCAGGAAGGGAGACTGACCCAGCTGCACCGAAATTGCCTGTTTCAAGGTGTCGTCGAAAATGGGATCACCCGTCGAGTTGTCGAAGTCTGCTAAGACCAGTGTGTCCTGGTCAGTCAGTTTAGGGAAAAGGCGCGAGCGCCAGTACACTCCGCCAGCGACGATTAAGGCACATAGCAGGCCAACGGCCGCGATCATCTTCCACGGAAAAGCGCGTAATCCATTTGGCGCATCTGCCCGAGGTGTGTCCTGGTCTGACGGGTCAACCCGTTTCGCGGTGGATGTCCGCCTTGGAAGAACTGATTGCGCTGCACGGCCTTCGTCGTCTGGGGCGGCACTGGCGGAGATCTGCGACGTATCTATGTCGCGCTTGAGGCGGAGCAGCTCGGCCTTCATGTCAGAAGCGCTTTGATAGCGGAGGTTGCGGTCTTTCTCCAGCGCTCGATTGATGAGGCGTTCGACTCCGGCGGGGACTTCAGGATTCAAGCGCACAGGCGCTACCGGAGCCCGGTTCAGGATCTCATCGAAGATGATGGCCGTGCTATCCCCGCGGAATGGCAACAGACCAGTGGCCATCTCATATAGGACTGCTCCAAACGAGAACAGATCCGTCCGTGCGTCCAATTCCCGGGCTCGGGCCTGTTCGGGCGACATGTAGGCGACAGTGCCGAGGGTGGTGCCGGGACTGGTGAGGTGATCCAGGCTGAGGGCAGTCTCCTCGGCGGCTTGCTCGGTTCGCACCACTTTGCCACTGTGGGGCATGACTTTTGCCAGGCCGAAGTCGAGAAGTTTGGCATGTCCGCGCTTGGTTACAAAGATGTTTGCTGGCTTGATGTCCCGGTGAACAATACCGTCGGAGTGGGCTGCCTCGAGCGCCTCTGCAATCTCGATGCCCAAGGATAACACTGTCTCCATTTCCAACGGTCTGCCCGCGATGAGATGCTTGAGGGTCACGCCATCGAGAAACTCCATAGCGATGAACACCTTCAAGTCTTGCTTTCCGATTTCATAGATCGTGCAAATGTTGGGATGGTTCAGGGCAGACGCAGCTTGCGCCTCGCGTTCGAAACGCGCCAGAGCTTGAGGGTCGCTGGCGAGGTCATCCGGCAGGAATTTTAGAGCGGCAAAACGGTGCAATGAGGTGTCTTCGGCTTTGTAAACAACACCCATTCCTCCGCCACCCAATTTCTCGATGATGCGGTAGTGCGAGATGGCCTGGCCGATCACGAAGAGGACTCTTGGGCTGGAATATTAGGAGTACAGAAGATGCTAGTCAAATACTCCTGACCGCCGACAGATTCGTAAGACGTTCGGTTTGTGATCGCTACGTGTTCGCCTCTACAAGTTTCGAAAGTCGCACTGCTCGCGTACCACTCAGAGAAAAACCCACAAGAGCATGGGTGGCCGCGCCGAGGAGTCCATTCTCTCAAGTCCGATTTATTCGGGAATTGTCACGAATACGGGGATGTTTCCCGTGTTTCGAAGGAAGAACCGCAGAAATTCTCTGCAGTCCAGACTGTCTGGCGGAGAGGGAGGGTTCTATTACCGCCATATCTGCTATCTGGCTGTGAGACCTACGCTTCCGCGATAATACCGTCTGTTTCAGAGAGTTACAAGCGAATCCGATCTTAGGCTACGGTTTCTATAGTTTCTCCTATTTCGCTTCAGTTCCGCAGAAAACGTATCACTGGTATCAGTGAGAAGGGTTTCGCGGTTCCCCGGGTATCCTAAACTGGATTCGTCTTGCATTCGCTCAGCATAGCGTTGTGTGACCGACGTGTCATCTGTCGGAAGGGATAAGAGGTAGGAGGTTCTGAAACTGCCCTCCATGGTAACTAATGAGTAAGCAGGGGGGCTGGCGAGGGGGCGCGTGGGGGGGCAGTTTGAGAATCGGAGCGGCGTTCAGTGGTTTCCGGTAAGGTGCAGATTGTCCAATGCTGAGCGGCTCGTCTAACAGTTACGGCATAATGGAACCATGTTCGCGCCCTCGGTACTGGAAATTCAAAAAGCCCTCGAAAGGCTGGCAGATGGACTGGGACGCTATCAGTGGCTCCAGGCCAAGGTCTTGAAATGTAATGTGACCACGGATCGCGAGTTTCAGAGGCGCTTCACTGCATTCTATCGAGTCCGGCGCAACTCCGAGTGGCGGAAAGAGTTTTTTGCGTTGATGGAGAAGTCAAAAAGCGGCGGGATCAACTTCTCAGAGGCTTTGCAAGCTATCCACCGTTCTACGGGTCGAATTGAGGCGTCGTTTGCAAGCAAGCTGGTTGCGACACTCGATCCGTCAAAACCGGTCATCGACAAATTCGCTTTGCGCTGCTTCAAACTACGGCTACCCAACTGGGGTTTGGCAGATCGGGAGGAGAACACAATTGAACTCTACGGGAAACTGTGTCTGAAATACGATGGCTTCATGACGAGCCCCGATGGAGTAAAGATACGATAAATGTTCGATGAAAGATATCCGAACGCGAAGATCCTGGATATTAAGAAAATCGATCTGGTTCTATGGCAGACCAGACCAAACTGACCTACTACCGGCAAGACCGACATCACCCACATCCTCATCTTTGGTCTCACTGGGAATCTCCGCACTGCGTTGAATTGATCCGTGGGGGAAGGGTTCGGCCAAACGCAGCTTGGCACTACAAATCGTCCCATCTGCCAGGAGAAGAGTTAATAATCGACATCGCGCACTACAAGCAAAGACAGGATTGCAAGGCACTTGTGTGTTTCGTTTACAACCCTGACCATAGATTGACGAACCCCCATGGAATAGAGAACGATCTGTCCAAACCTACAGATGGCTTCGACGTTCGGGTGCTCATTCGACCGGAGTCTTAGTCGCAGTCGTTGCTTCCAGTCGCTTCATTCTACTTTGCACCGCACCTTTTTCGTAGTTGGGACCCCGGATCGTCGGCAAACCGGAATCAATGTTTTGATTGAACGCTTTGTCGGTCCATCCTTGGCGAAGGCCGGCCGCATCCCTTTTTCTATGTCCTGTTCGATCCGCGAGACGTGGTGGCCTGGCTTCGCAAGATGTAGCGATCAGACCTAAGACAAGACAGTACGCCGATGGAACGGAAAAACGGATGCCACTTCCAGCATGCTCGCTTCCAATATCCCGATTGACAGTCCGCTTTGCTGAGTGAGAGACTGCGACCACTGGCCCCGAACCTGGTTCACTCTCTCCGCAGAAAGCCCACCTAGTCAGCAACCCAGGGTCGCAGCGCCCCGGTTATGAGGAATTGTCCCACCGTTGATCGGGAATCCTTCCAGGAGCTCTTGGCGAGCGCATATGCCGTGCAGCAGATGGATAGTCAGTCGCGCTCTACCCTTGTCGAAATCGGACGGTCGGTCATGACGGGAGCTCTCGACGTCGATGAGGCTGTGCATCTTATCGTCGACCCTACTCAAGAACTGGAAAGCATCGGTGACGTCGCGATCGGCCCGTTCAATGGCGACCAGGCTCCGTCCTCGAGGCTCTCAGCTGTTGCGCCAAAGGATGAGCCGTCAACAGCCGCCGATAGTACGGATGAGCGCGTCCGCCCGCCGGAAATAAAGAGTGGCCGATTCCAGCTACGTGATCCGTCGACGTTGCTGTTCATCCTGGTGATTGCTCTGGCATTGTCGGTGGGCTGGATGCTCGGCCGAGTTACGGTGCGGGTGCCGGCACACAAAAAGGAAGCGCAGGCAAGTGTCCGCGCAAAGGCGGATGCCGCTCCCCCGCAATCCGGCGAGGTTGGAAAAACCGAGTCGAGCCCTCCGCCTCCGATCCGGGCAAAAGCCGGACGCCCTGAAATGCCCTCCGACGATTTGGTCGTTTATCAAGACGGAAAAGTCGTCTTCCGACTCCCGGCTAAGGCCCAGGACGATTCATCAGCAATGGACTCCGCGATGGTTTCCGTGCCGAAAACAAACATCCGATTACTCAAGCGTGTCGAGCCCAACTATCCAGAGGCGGCACGACAACAGGGCATTCAAGGCCTGGTCGTCTTGGAAGCCACAGTGGGGAAGGATGGAGAGGTGCAGCAAGCCGCCGTGATTAGCGGGAACCCGATGCTGGCGACTGCCGCCTCGGATGCGGTTCTCAAGTGGCGTTTCAATCCCCTTGTGCGAAACCACCGCGCGGTGGGTTTTCAAATCGGAATTACAGTCGATTTCGTGCTGCCTTGACAGTCTGGTTGAACATTTGGACTTCATACCGTAGTCGTGATTTTCGCAGCCAACACCAGGGCTGATCACCACCCGGCTTCACGATGGAACTCGGCGGTTCTTGGGGAGGACGAGAGCCCTCTGATGAACGAAACGAAAGGCGGTTCTACTGGCGGACCGGTCATCGTTTCCCAGTAGCCCGTCACTCGCCAGGTACCGAGTCGACTCGATGAGCAAGCACAAAGCCCAATCTGACGACATCACGATTTCACGACAGTACAGGCTTTCGCGGTCCGAGTCCCGATGTTGGGAAAGCGACGCAATTCAAGGCGGGGAAGTCTGGGAACCCTGGGGGAAGACCCAAGCGCGACATCGCGGCGGAAATTGCGCAACTTATCTTTGAGAAGAACCGAGACGAAATCTATCGCGTCATGTCGAAGGCAGGCTCCGATCCACAACTCGAAGTTCAGCTCCGCCAGCAGGCGATCAAACCAGCGCGCCTGACAACTGGAGCTGCGCTCAATAACAAGTTTCATAACAAGCGCGCCCTCGATTCGGATCGCAGACGGCTTCGCCACGACAGGAAGAGTCTCCGCGAGATCGAGCAGAAGATGAAGTATTTCGAACACAAGTGTGATCGCATGTTGCCTAAGTCCATCAAATCACGGGCTAATCCGTCCAATTCAGGGTCTGTCGCGACAAACGGTATCGTCCCCGTGAATCCGCCCTGTATCACACCGTTGATTGTCCCGATTCACGAACCCAAGAATGCGGGTGTCGCGTTCGTCAGTCTGATTGATGGATCGATTCAGAACCCGGGTATCCAGCCGGATGGTTCGCGGACGTAGCTGGCTGCATCAACACGGCGACAGCATCCCGGCGGCAGGTGCGTCTCTCGTCCCAATCCGGTTAATCACTTCGCAGTAAGCCCTCGCACAGTGTGCCATTTAGAGCGGTTCGTAACGTATGTCCCAAGGCAAGGTCGCTAACCTAAACCGTTTGTAGTAGCCGGAGAGCTCGATCTGTCTCGGTGGCGGCTTCGATGAAGAAAGGATGCGTGTTCAACGCTTCATGCAATCTTTGCAGCTCCGTTCTCAGGACTAACTTGGGAGCGTACACCGCATCCCGTCCGGAGACCGGCCTTCTCATCCCATCTGATAACAACAACCACATCCTCGCCTCGGATCAACCTAACAGCCGAACGGGATTGCCTCACGTCGGCTCCCTCGACCTGTATTTGCGGTCGTAGATGTCAGGGTAGTACTTCCGGAGGCAATCGGGACACACAGTATGGGAGAAGTCAGCCTCACTGTGTTCATGGATGTATGTCTCCATTTGAGTCCACGCGTTGGTCTCGGTTCGGATCTGCTTGCAGTAGGAGCAGACTGGCAAAATACCACGGAGGATTTTGATCTCATTCACGGAAGCGCGCAACTTCCTGTTCGCGTCTTCCACAGACCAAATTGCTTGACGCCGCTGTTTTTCGAGCGATGCAACGAGCAATGACACAGAGCCAAAGACCACTGCCTGGACAAGGCCTGCGAGCGTAAAGTCCAGAACATGGGGAGTGGGATCAAAGAACCAGTCAAAGACGAGAACCGAAAGCAGCGCAGCAAACAGTCCCGCCGTGGCTCCAGCATATCTGGATGCCACGATCACCGCAGCAACAAACAACACGTCACGGCTGTGGATCTCGATCCGGGAGATAGGAAAAGTCAGAAGGGTGGCGATCACGACGCTTACCAGCACAATCGATGCCGCCCGCAACGCAGGGTGCATAAAGACCTCGCGCCGACACAAACCAAACAGAACGACGACTACCCTTACAGATACTGAACTATGGTTGCCGCCGAGTCAATGAGCGCTATGGCCTGTCGCGCCATTCATCATCGGTAAGGTTGATGCATCGCCTGTCGACGGCGTAGACTCGGCAACCGGGCTCCAAGACGATCACCATTTCGAACGGAGAAAACTATGGACTTCAAGCGCCTTGCAGCAACGACTTTGACCATCGTATTCGCCCTCGCTATCAGCCCAAGATCGGCCTTTGCCTCCGAGAAGACCGACGTAGTGGCAGCGGTGCATCGGTATTTCGATAACTTGGGTAAAGACACGCTGGAAACGGCGCTGGCAGTGTGTGACTCGCACGTGTCGATTCTCGACGAATTTCCGCCGCACGAGTGGCATGGCCCGAAAGCGTGCGCGGATTGGTGGCAGGCATTGAATGCCTACGACGAAAAAGAAGGGATTGCGGCCGGGGCCGCTGCGCTGGGCACGCCGTGGACTGTTGACGTCGCCGGAGATCGCGCATATTTTGTGGCTCCAGCGACCTACGAGTACAAGCAACATGGGAAACTCATTAAGGAATCCCACGCGGTCTTCACCGTGGCGCTGAGGCGGACAGAGGCTGGGTGGCGCATCACCGGCTGGACATGGTCGAAGCACTAGACAATAGGGCCCCTGGCCCGCCGATCACCTGCCGTTGGTGCTTCAGTCGCGCACCTATTTGTATGCGTTCTGGTCTATGGCCAATACGAGGCCGCTTGCTGTGTGGCCTATATGACTCACCCCAATTCGACACGGCGATCCGGCCCCATTCGCAATGGGTTCGCGGTCGCAATGAAAGGTAGATACAGTCTCAGTTCGGCAAGAGTCCGTAAACGTCCACTCTGGTCCGCGTGCCCACATAGACTTTGCCATTGGCCACCGTCGGGGGCACGAATTTCACGGCGTTCCCTGCCCGGTCACGACTGTTTGCGGCCATGGAACTGTTCCAGTATTCCAGGGCGAGATTAGTAGCGTCATAAGCGTGAAGGACGGCTGGGCCGGAGCACGCGGCTGGCAGGGGAACTACCGAGCAAAAGACGACGGGGTTGAAGCTGGCATAGCCGTAACGGCTCACATCAAGGGCCCACACAAGACCGGGAGACGCACCGTGGGAGGAGATTGACGGAGTGGTGCCGGGATATCCGAAGGGCTGAGCCGATTGCGAAGTCACTGTGGGATTGAAGAGCCCGGCAGCGGGCTCGAAGGTGAACTGCCTGATGGAATCCCCCTGCCCACCAAAGTAAAGATTGTTTTGCCACCATGCAGGAGTACCCCACAAGCCAAATTGTGGACCGAGAAAGCTCTGCACAATCTGGTCGTTACTCGACGGGTTGAATTGGCCCATATTGTCACGGTCGACGAGATAGACGACTCCTTCTTTACCTACCTGGGCGAGAAGGTGCTTGGGCCCGGCGCCCGAGGTTTGATCGGGCAGCAGCACCGCGGCGCCCGCACCAAGGTCGCCATCGACCGCCGCCAGGAACGACTGGTCGTCAGGGGTGAAATAGCCCGCTACGCGCAGGTTCACACCGTTGGGAGTGACCCCATGGAACAGGTGGAGCCTTAAGATGCTGTCCCCGTAGTCATTGAAGGAAGGCAGAGGAAGGGCATCAAACAGGCCGTTGCCCGTGGTCACGTAAACGTCTCCACCGTTATCGACGGCCGGAGCACCGCCACCGGCCCAGATGCCGCCCGATCCGCCGTTGGGCGTGGTGTTGAAGACGATTGGAGATTGCGTGAGATTCGCGGTGTTGTAGCCGAGTACCCAGCCGTGGTAAGGTCCTTGGTCCTCGTGGGCGGCAAAGGTAACGTATACGGTGTTGTTCGACAGCGCCAGACCTGACCGGTTATGGTGATATTGCGAACTGAAAGTGACCACACCACCTACGCCGGGCGAGGAGGCTGCAATCGTCACCGGGGCATTCGGTCTTTCATTGCCGGTGACGAGATCCAGGGCATGCAGTCGGTGGAAAAACGGGTAGGGCGGAAAGGCGCACTTCCCGGAATCTGGACCCGGAATTTCCGACGCACTGACCACATAGATTGTGTTGGTCGCGGGATCGATCACCGGTGTTCCGGTAACCCCCACCTCCGGATAGATGTCGCCAAAACAGCCGAAGCCCGTGTTGCCGACGTCATTCCAAACCACGGGCTTCTCACCGGCAGTTCCACCGTGTAACGCGTCCAGAAGGTGAATATGCCAATAGGTCATGCACGGCGAAGCATCGGCATCGAAAGCGTAGACGCTGTCATGTTGCGTTGCCACGAAGATCACGTTGTGAGTCCCGCCGGCAATGCTTAAGCCCCGCACCCAGAGCGGCTGCGCGTAGGTTGCGCCATCTACCGGACATGAGAAGAGTTTGCCGAATGTTGCCGTGTTCACAGTGGCCGGCGTCAAGGCAAATTCTCGCGAGTTCAGTCCGGTGCGCGCCTTATCGTTGTGATAGGTGAAGACTCCCGCCAAATCGGTAACAGCCACAGTCGCGGTGCCTGAAACGTGCGGTGTATCGACCGTCGTTGCTTTTACGATGTGAACGCCTGCCCGTGCTGGCGGAGTATAAAGGCCCGTGACGCTGATCGTTCCCACCGATGCATTCCCTCCCGCCACGCCATCTACACTCCATGTGACATTCGCGTCCGAACACGTGAACTGCTGTATCTGGGTGCTCACGACGACTGCTGCGTGCTTTGGCGAGACGGCGATGCTTACGCTCCAAGCCAAGCCAGTCAGCAGCATCCATGTCAGAAAAAATCGAAGGTAGGTAGTTCTCGAAGAGAGATTCATGGCTGCCTCCCCAAAAGACAGTAATTCGAAAGGTGAAATCCGCCGCAGTGTAAAACCAGAGTTAACAATCAAAGCATCGGCACTCCGCCTCAGGAGTGCATCACCCACTTCAGTTAAGTTTCCTTGTAGTCAGAACCGGAGCCGGTTCAGTCGATAGTACTATCAGGGCATACTACGTCCGGCTGATTGCGAACCACAATACGCTTTACCTTACCTAAGTCAAGCGCAAAATCCTGGGCACTCAAGTCGCTCAAATGCGCAGCCCGGTTGGGCCCCTTCCTCCAGCAACTGAAAAAGAGCTGGTAACTGGCGAAAAATCTAGATTACACTCATCTTCTCCCGCGACCGGGGTTTTGAGTGTAATGGCCTTCCATGAGAAGGCCGGTCGGAGTCAAGTCGATTCTTCACTGGCTTCATTGAACAAGGTTTTTCTTTCCCGCCGAGTGGCCACTGTCGCCATGCTTCCATCCGCACTCTTTGATGAGCGATTGGTTCGCTCGGTGCAAGTTGGGCGTTCTCGTTTCAGCCGGTGCTGCCATCTGTTTATCGCCCTGTGGTTTCGCTCTTGCAGAGTAGAACCTGGGCCAGGCCATTCACGCAGTCACTGTAACTCGGCTTTAGGCTTCGTATTCCTTCTTTCTCAGAATCTTTTTAAGCTGCCATCGGCAATGGGACTCGACTGCTGTTGTGCAACGGCTCGTACGCTTCTCCACTCACCCACAAGTGATGCAGTAGTACCGCCGCAATGTTCGCGAAACTTCCTCACCCTTCCACAAGTACTACCGTGTAACATCCCGGAAGCGAGGAGGCAGCCATGACACCGCTAAAGAAGACCGCGCGCATCGCAGGCCTTTGGTATCTGATGCTCGCTCTCGGGCCGTTCTATCTGCTCTACGTTCCTTCGCAGACCATTGTGCGCAACGACGCGGCCGCTACCTCAGCCTTAATCATTTCCCACGAGAAGCTTTTCCGCTTCGGGTTACTCGCCGAGACCCTGGGCGCGGTAGTGTTCATCGGCCTGGCGCTGGCGCTCTATCGTCTGTTCGAGAACGTGGACCGCCACCGCGCGCGCCAGATGGTGGGGCTGGTTCTGGTCTCGGCCGCGCTCATCCTCGTCGGCGTCGCCTTCAATGCGGCCGCGCTCAGCGTGTTTCGCGGCGGAGAGGCCTTGGCGGCTTTCGACCAGCACAGCCGCGAAGCGATCGGCATGCTCCTGATCCGGTTGCATGGGCAGTCGAATGGGGTTAACGAGATGTTCTGGGGACTTTGGCTACTTCCCCTTGGCTGGTTAGTCGCGCGCTCGCGGTTCCTGCCACGCTGGCTCGGGTACTGGCTGCTGCTCGACGGCATCTGCTGGGTCGTGCTTGCCGTGACCGGCTTCCTCGCGCCCGTGTATCACGATGTCCTGTTCCGCGCGTTTCAGCCAGCGTTCCTGGCCGAACTCGCCATCATGCTGTGGCTGCTGATCGTCGGTGCAAAGGAAAACGCGCTGGCGGCCGACGCAGGTGCAAGCTCGCCCGAATAGGTCGTGGTAGTTGGAAAAATCCCCATTTTACTTCTACCGTAGAGCAAAACAGTTTTCCTTTGGCTCACTTGTGAAATGGCCTGTCTTCAACAACCATCGCGCCCCTGCCCTCCGCGTGAACGCAAAGAAAAGCCGCCCAGACATCGGGCGGGCTGGACTGTTCGTACGGGGTCAGGGCCAATTTTATTGCAAGTCTTCTAGCTGCGATTTGCTGGTGGGCTCAACGCAGTTTGTAATACCACCCGTCCTGTCGACAAGGCGCGCGGTCGAAAATTGCGGCTCGCAGTCTATGTCCAGGCCACTCAGGTTGCCCGTTACGCTGGCCGCGAGGAAGCCCGCGAAGGAACTGTCCATCACCTGCACCCCGACTCCGCCGTTGTCGGCAATTGTTGGCCCCTGAACTATGACTTCGGAGGCGGCAAGGACTCTTACACCGTCGAAGGTGTTGCCACTGACAGTACCGCTGCCACCCAGAAACACGCCGCTCCCTCCCGCCTCGATGCCCACACCGTTGTTGTCAAGGCTAGAATTGCTTGATTCGAAGTAAGACCGGTTGAGTACTGCTATCGCCGAACCCCCATTACTTCGGAAGACGTCATGGCTGCTGAATACTTCCGCACCACCGAAGATGAATGCCCCGCGACCCCAATTCTCGATCACATTGCTTTCAAGAAAGGCGCGCGAGCCTCGAACTACATTTACACCAAAATGTCCAGTACCACCCCCCTGAAGGGTGTTGCCAGTCAGGTAGCACACACTTGCGGTGCTGCATTGGATTCCGATGCCCCCGCCGCCGCCGTTGATGGTGAATCCCTGCACGGTCACGCTGCGCGAGTCCTCGATATCCACAACCGCCAAGCTTCCGTTGGAGCGATCCGTGATCGAGGCACCATTCCTGGTAATCAGTGTCAGTCGATCCATACTTTTAATCACGAAGTTTCCTCTGCAACTGCCCGAAACAGTGATCGTGTTCGGCCCTAGCGGATTGGTCTTCGCAAGCAGACGCAGGACTTTAGAAATGGATTCGTGTCTGTCGCAATTCACGCTAAGGTTCGCTGCCTGAGCGTACTGGCTTGCCGCTCCAATGGCCACCGACAGGAAGAACGCAAAAACGGTTGCCCTTTGCCTCATGATGTTTTCCTCTCTCACTCTAGTGAGTGTGGTGCTTTTGTTGAACTTGATCCTGCGTGGCCACCAGAAGGGGGAGGAACTGGCGCGACGAGGAGCACCCGCGCGGTGAAACGCAGGTCAGTCTTTCGGCGTTTTTATGTTTCTTAGATCAAAACCAACGCATTGGAACATTGCCGGCCACGCGCTGTCTGGTTAATAGTGCTCACTCGGGGAAATCGGTTCGGAACCCGAATCTGCGCGTTTGTTGCAGCCGCAAAACAGGGGCGGACGGCCCAAGTGGTGTGTTGGCGTAACATTCCTCATTACGCTCAAAACCAACTTTGCGGCTCAAAGCGTGAAATCGCCTGTTAACGTCAGTTAGCCGCCACGATGACCTAAAATGATTGCAGCAAATCATTCTTTTCCAGACTTCCGCTGACAACCGTGTTCGCGTCCGTCTCAACGGCTAGCATTTCGTGCCCGCCGTCCACAACCACGACACTGAAGTGCATTTCGGAGCGTCCCTTCGGCGTTATGGTAGCCCGGCCCCTGCAGTCCCGGTCGACCGTGTAAGAACCGGTGACGGGCTCCCCTGCGAACGCGCCACCCTCGCTGGCCGATAGGCGTCCGCTAATCACTCCTTCTCCAGAAGGGTTGACCGTTAACTTCAACTCACCGATGAAAGCCACCGCTCCTGTGGCGGGCGCCCCTGGCAGGAAGACGCCGGTCGCTTGAAAACCAAAACTACCCTCAACTGCGGCATTGGTGCAGGTGGGGGAGCCCTGCTTTACGGCAAATCCCTCCGCAAAAAGGTGAAGGGCCAAGAACCCCGTTGACGTAACCACAATGGAGAAGCGGCTGCCTCCCGTGGGTGTACCCGTGCCGGTGCAGTTCGAGGCGACTGCGTATGTTCCGGTGAGAGGCCTGGTGGCAATTACACCATCATGGGATGCTGTGGTCTCTCCGGTAAACGTGCCTGTGGTTGAGTCAAATTTGATCTGGCTCACGGCGGCGGTGGCAGGGGTGCCGTTGCTATCTGTGCCGAGATGCAGAAAACCGTAGGTGCCACTCAGAGATGCGTTTGAACAAGTCGCCGCCCAGGCAGCGGAACTGAGCGCAAAGCTGGCAAGAACAATCATTCGAGCGATGCGAAACGTTTTGGAAATCATTGTGCTCTCCTCTTCCCTATTTCCTTGCTTGCGTTCGTCCATCTGGGGCCGATTTAGTCGCGGGCCGCTGGGGGAAAGAAAAGCAGAGTGTGGGCGCGGCTGAATTAGGGGAGTGTACGCCGAAAGCGGCTAAGGTCAAGGCAAATCGGGGCATGGAGACGCGCCAAGATCGGCTCCAGCACAGAAATCACCTCGTCAATTGGCGAAAGATCTCCATTACACTCAATGACCCATGGGGAGCCGATTAGCGTTCACGGGTATTCTTGGCGTACAACGCCAACAGAACGTCGCTGTTAATCCCGGAAAGTTCGTATGGATTACAAAGTATGACTGATTTGAGGCATGCATTATGGTCAGTTTTGTACACTCCGCAACCATGCACGGACTACATCTCGGTGGTTAACCTATCCGTCGCGGCAACCCGCACGAAGGCGCCAAATATTATTTCAATACTTACTTTGCCGGTCTACCGTGATCGAGGCACAGAGCGATCAGATCGGAGACATTAGCTTCGCCCATGCACATGACCGTGTCTGCGCCCCCCCAGTAGAGTTTTACTGTTCCATCAGGCTCCGGAACGGCGCCACAGGTGAAGACTACGTTGTGCACATAGCCAGTGACCTCCCAAGGATCCTCCGGCTGCAAAATCCATGAGTCGCCCACACCAATGATCTTTGCCGGGTCCCTGAGGTCGTGAAGAGCGACTCCCAAACGATAGACCGATCCATCCATAGTTCGGAAAACTCCGTGATAGATGGAAAGCCATCCCTGGTCCGTTTTGATTGGCGGCGCGCCAGGACCGATCTTCATTTCGTCCCAGTGATATTGCACGGGCCTCATGATGAGCTGCGATTGGCCCCAATAGCATAGATCCGGAGAATAGGAAATCCAGATTGACCAGGGAGCGATCTCTGAATGAGGACGGTCAAGTCGGGCATAAAGCCCATCAAATTTCTCGGGAAAAATTACGACATTCCGATAATCCGCCTCCGTGATAAGAGAGACCCTTTCTACCCTAGTGAAGTCCTTCGTCTTGGCCAGCGCAATCCGCACTCCATTTCGCGAGTATGCGCTATACGTGATGATGTACTCTTCCCCCACCAAGGTGACGCGCGGGTCCTCCACGCCGAACTCTTCATAGGCGGCAAAAGGGCTGTCTTGGGCAGGGACCAGAAAGGGCTGTGGATCGGCGGTGAAACGGAATCCGTCGGGACCGCGTGCCAAGCCAATGATGGACCGTCCGGTGCGGAGATGGGAGCGGAAGAGCATGATGTATTCGTTCCCGTGCTTCACCACCGCCGCGTTGTGAACAGTCTCCACGGGATAGGGGATCTCGGCCTTGGTGAGGATGGGGTTGTGCTTGTACCGCCTGACAATGTCCGGCTTCATGTTCGTTTCTTCGCCTCCAGATCGAAAATCCTCGAATAGACTCGCTCGTATCCCTCCACCATGGTTTCGATTGAAAAGTGTTGTCGGACGCGGCTGCGGCAAGCAGATCGGTCGATCTCGGAAACTCGCCCAACGGCCCGCACTGCTTCAGCGACGTTGTTAACTAGAAAGCCGGTCTGCCCGTCCTTGATCACCTCGCGGCACGAGCCGAGATCCATTGCGATGACGGGTACGCCGGCTGCATTGGCTTCAACCAGCACAAGTCCGAATCGTTCTGGGATGGTGTTCAGGTGCAAGAGAACTCGGGCTCGAGCAAACAGTTCGTTCTTGCCCTTCACGTCCACCGGTCCTATATAAAGGATGTTTTGATCGTCGAGATGGGGTTCGATCTGCTCGCGGAAATAGGTTTTGTCCTGGACAATACCCGCGATGATTAAACGCATTCCGCTCAGACCAGCAACCTCGATGGCCAGATGAACGCCTTTGTCCGGGTGGATCCGACCGAGGAAGATCAGGTCATTGCCGCCGCATTCCCGAAGGGGGTACGAGGAGAGATCAATACCGTTGTAGACGGTCGCCAGGTAGTTCAACCCTGTCGCTCGGTCAGAGTCGCTAACGGAAACGAAATATCCGTCACGATACTTCTGATAGACGGGCATGATTTTGGCTGACGAGAATCCGTGGATAGTGGTGAGGACCGGTGTTTTGACAAGCCGCGTGTAGCTCAAGGGCATGAAGTCGTAGTGGCTGTGAATGAGATCGAACTCAGCCGCGTGCTCGAACGCTTCGGAGATGTGAAGGTATTCGGCTGCTTTGGAATCAATACTGGAATCCTCTTCATATCCCCTGTCGAGCACCGCCCGTAAGCGAGCACGGGTGACAGAATCACCGCTGGCGAACAGCGTCACATTCCAGCCGTGGGCGATGAGCCCTTCGGTGACGTTGCTAGCCACCGTTTCCCAAGCGCCATATTGCCGAGGAGGCGTTCGCCAGGCTATCGGCGCCAGGATCGCGACTCTTTTGTTGGGGTCTCTCATGCTGTTTGACGGCACCTCCTAGTCCATGGCAGCCAGCACTTCATCGAGGGAAACAGTAGCGAAACCGGTGGCGTGGTCGGCCATGGCATAAGGAATAATCAGTTCACCGTTCTGTACGAGAGCACCACAGGTATAAACGACATTCGGAACGTACCCCTGCCGCTCTCTTTGGTTCGGCTTGAGCAAGGGTTCATGGAGGCGGCCGATCACTTTGCCGGGATTGTTGCGATCGAGGAGGAACGCGCCGATGCAGTACGTTCGCAGGGGACCAACACCGTGGCTGAGGACTAGCCAGCCAGCTTCAGTTTCAATGGGGGATCCGCAGTTTCCAAGCTGGACTAGTTCCCAGGGGAAAGTCGGCTTAAGCAGCACCTTGCGTTCATACCAGAAGTGCACGTTGTCAGAAAACATGATGTAGATGTTTTCATTGTCTTGGCGGGAAAGCATGGCATAGAGGCCGTTGATTTTCCGAGGGAACAGAGCCATGCCCTTGTTTTCAGCGGCCGGACCATTCAGCGTAATAAACCGAAAGCGCAGGAAGTCGGAAGTCTCCACCAGTTCGGGCAAAATCACCTTCCCATCGAATGCGGTGAAGGTGGCGTAGTATACGTGCGAGCCATCATCTTTCTGGAAGCAGACGAACCGGGCGTCTTCGATACCGTTGCGTTGCGACGGCGTGGCGGGGAAAAGAACCCGTTCAGACAACTCCTCCTGGGGCTGAAACTGAACCTCATAGTTGGACCGGGCCAAAGCCAACATCCCTCGGATCGCGTTCTGGTCCGACACGCGCGACTGATTCATTTCCACTTCGAGACTGGCGCGCAATTCTTCCAATGCAAACGACTCTCCAAACTTGGCCATAGCCCGGCGTGTAAATTCGTTTTTCAATCCCAGCTCAAAGAGTTTTCGCTCGAAAAGCGCCTTATCGTAACGGGGATTTGGAATTTGACGCGGCTCGGTAAGGAAGCCCGTTGGGGGCATGACCTCGATCCGATGGTCGGTGTGGATGATACCCGTTCGAAAAGTGATGGAAGAAATATGTCCTTCTCCCGTGGCGCGCAAGCTGAGGATAAAACGCAGAGCGCCCGAAGGCAGGTCAGACTGGTCGGGGTGCGGGACGATGGACGGATTGAACAGTGCTGCAGATTCTAAGGAGTATTCGCAAACGAAATAGGAACCTATCAACAGCTGTCTCTGTGCAGAAATTTCTTTATCGGTCAACAGGAAGTCGCGGACCTGTTCGAACCGTTCCAGGAAGGATCCGTGGATTTGCTGGTGTCGTTGGGAGAACTCAGCGGATACTTCGTCTAAGAGTGGCCCGACTTGGTCTTCTGGGAGCGACATGATCCTGGCGATAATCCTGCGAGATCGTTCGGGATCCTCGTGTCTGAACGGGCGTAGAAGAACGCGGGACTGGTCAGGCCGGAGGACCGTGGCCGTGCGACGGACGCGAATCGAGGTGGTGGCGATCATGGATTGGCTATTCCCGAGAAACGGGGCCGGAATCGCCGTTTAGGTCAATCGACAATTCTCTTCTTTCTTCCCATTCTTCTTTCGCGTTTGCTCATGTGACTCGTCGTGTCAATTTCTAGCTTTGGCGGACTTCTTTTGGGATTCATAGGCGTGGACCGGCATGTGCCACCACCCGAAGTCTAAAAGGCGATCCTGGACAAGTCTGATCAAGAACGCTCACTCGGGCACCCACGCTGAGATCGAGGTTTGTTTATGACTCAAGAAGGAATACATCATCAATATCGCGTGACCGCATGGTGGACGTCCGGTCGCACTGGACTCGCCAAGTCGGATTCAGCTCCCAACGCGATTCACTTCACCGCTCCTGCACAGTTTGGTGGTGTTGAAGGCCGCCGGACCCCTGAGGAATTACTGCTGGCGGCGGTTGCCGGTTGTTTTACTACCACTCTAAGAAGCATCGCGAGCAGCTCACAATTCGACTACACCGACTTAGAGGTTGAAGTGTCCGCCGCGCTCAGTAAGATGCAGTCCGGCTACAACCTTCGCGAGATCGTGATTCGTCCGACGCTACGGATCCCCGATGAGGCGGAACGAGGACTTGCTCTCGATCTTCTCATGAAAGCGGAGCGGCTATGCCTGGTCTCTCGCGCTTTCGCGATTCCTATCAGGTTCGAGCCGCAGCTCGAAGTAGCTGCCGCCCTGGCCTCGGTGCAATAGAAAAACACCAGTCTGCGCACCCGTTCAAGCACTCGTCTGAAAGGCGAGAATATGGGATCCCGAAACATTGCTTATGACTGCCTCGGTTGTCCGGTTCGAGGGGAGCAGTTCGCGAATCTTCTCGACACTTAGGTGAGGTCGTGGCACGATCAGTTCGTTGATGTCTGCCGTCTGGAAGTGCTTCAACAGTGATAGCACATAGTAATAAATCCCGTGTTCCTTGAGCGCCTGTGTCCTTATCAGTTCTTCGTAGTCCGTAAGACAGCAAACGTCCAAACATAAACGAGGCCCATCGGCAAAACAGCAATTAACTTTAGTTGGAAACGCGAGGTTAGAGATAGCGATTTTTCGCCAACAACCACGCGTAGTGTGCTTCCAAGGATGCCGAGCTTGGCTTGATCTGCCCCTCAGGCCTTCACCCTACTATCGGCGGTCGTGAAGCCCGATAAAGCTGCCCGGCAAAAGCTCCCAAACCAAGGCAAACTACACCCAAGCGGACCAGCCCGCCAAGGTACGGGATGAATCCGACGATCGTGATGATAAACAGACCCACCAAAAGTCCCAGCATCAAATCGCCCTTCGTCGCTCCGGGTTGCTTCAGAAGGAGCCCTCCCAGGTAGGCTCCGACCCAAACCTTCGCCAGGTAGATCGCAGTTAGATACAGCGCGAACAACATGAGCGAGACCGGGATGCCAACCAAGGTGATGGCTGCCACGAGGATCGTCACCGGTACGCCTGCCAGAACCCCAACCCCCAGCCCTACGCTGAGCCAGCCTGTGCCCACCGCCTGAGTCGTAGCCCTGAAGAAGCCGGGAAACAGAATCAGGCACAGCCATCCCACCAGGATGGCTGCCGCGAACCAAACAGCCTGATGCAAGTAGAATCTGGGCCGCGCGAACTGGCTCTTCCTCACGCGCACCTGAATGTCACGCTTGCCTACAATCGTCGCGCCGTCGGCGACATGCACATGGTTCAGTTGGCGCACTCGAGCGCTCAGGTTGCCGCCGACTCGGGCCGTATTCGTCAGGGTTAAGCTACCTACGGCGCTGACTCCGGTCATGCTTAGATCGCGTCCAATGCTGCCGCTCACATCGGTGTTGCCACTAGTCAGGATGTCCACGCTGCGCTTCACTTCGCCCTCGAGGCTGACGTCGCCTGCGGCGGCCACGATACCTTCACCGACGTGACCCCGGTCATTCACACGCAGAGATTGCGCAAAGCCGTAGATGCTGTGACCCAATTGCCCGTCCACGTCGAGCGCCTCCGAAAAGGTGTAGATCCGGCCTTCCACGCTTCCGCTGACTATCGTTCTCTTGGCGAAGCTCACGAGGTCGCCCTTGACGGTGCCGCGTACTTCCACGGTCCGGCCAAAAGCCAGCAGGTCCCCATTGACCACGCCTTCCACCCGCACAGTGTTACCGGCGGCAAAGAGGGTGTCGTCCACAGTCTCGTTCGCCATCACGGTGATGAACTCCCCGTGGCGCCGCTCAAGGGCAAAGCTCGACAACGAGAATGTAAGCAACACGATCATCAAGCGCAAGCCAGGCTTGGGTAGCCGGCCTCGGCGTCCCAGCAGTACTGCGCTGCCGCCCAACAGCGATAGCAAAAAGGCCCCCCCAACCACAGCAGCATATTCAGTCAGCATGACAGTACCTCCGCGTGCAAAGTAGTCGGAAACGTTGAACAGCAGGTTCGTGATGCCGCTTGGGCTGAAGGGATTGATCCATTCCAGCGCTGCCGGAATTTTCAGTTCATCGAACCAAAAGAGGACGATCGAACCTAGCACCAGCACCGCCGCCATCATTGCCACATCGCCCCACGCCCGGGACAAACGGAACCGGGAGAAGGTCTCGGGGATGGCCGCTTCTTCGGGGAGTTCGCGCAGGCTTTCACTCAGAACGCGGTTCTCAGCGCGCAATGCATCCACTAGATCCCGGCATCGTTGGCACGTGGCCAGGTGGTCTCGCAGGCGCCGCGCCTCATCCTCCGGTAGTTCGTCGTCCACGAAAATGGCGCAGATCTGTTCCGAATAACATTCCATGATCACTTGCTCCCGTGGGCCAGTTTCCGGCGCAGCTCCTGCTTGCCACGGAATATCAGCGCCGCGACATGGTTTTTCTGCAGGCCCAGCTGCTGCCCGATCTCGTCATAACTCAGCTCGCTGTAATAGCGCAGGACCAGCGGTACGCGATGCTTCTCCGGCAGGCGCGCGATGGCAGCCAACAGCTGCTCCCTCTCCGCCATCCTGATTACCGCGCTCAGCGCCGACGGCTCCGAGCTCGTTGCCTCGATCGCCGTAGCCCCGTCTTCAACTTCTACAATCACCCGCCGTTCACGCCCGCGGCGCCGCAAGACGTCAATGCATTGGTTGCCAGCGACTCGCAGGAGCCATCTGGGGAACGGTATCGAACCGTCATAACTCTCGATGGAGCGCTGCAGCTTGAGGAAGACTTCGCTGGTGGCATCCTCTGCACCCTCCCGCGAGTCCAGCATGTAACGGCACAATCCGAATACACGCCCGGCATAGCGGCGATAAATTTCCCCCAAGGCCTCGTCATCGTGGCTCTGGGCGCGCTCAATTACGCTCTCCAAACCGAGCCCCTCCATCTGCCTGGTTTCGCCCTCGCGGGGCTGCGGTTCTTTCGCCATGATCCTCTTGGCGTTCATGAGGCAGTACGCTGGAGATCGAAGAAGATTACATACATTTTAAGGACCGAGGGGAATTTAAGCCTGGATGCCTTGCTCTCGCCAAGCCCCAATGGCGAGCAGGGAGAGTTGTGACTTAGTACACCTCCGGGACACCAATTCTGTATTGTCACGGGATCATTGTCGTAATCACGCGATTTCACAAGTGAGCAACAGGAAAACGGCTTTAACTCACGGTTGATGAATGCTAAAGAGATGTTACGTCAACATTTCTGAGAGCCATGCAGATTGATCCGACCGCATTCCCCTGGATCTGGCGAGGGTTCACAACGGCGGATCCGGTAGTGACATGGGATCTTCCAACGATTTAGTCGTGTCAATCGTTATTGGAGCGTTTCACTCGAAGTGAGTGTTGCTCCGCGAACTCTTCAACTTCATAGCTTCTTCTTTTAGGCAGACTACGGCCATTCCTTGGTGAAATAGCACTACGCCTCACCATCAATGCCGTCTCGCTTGCAGTACATCCCCAACCTGTGCAATGCCGTCGTGTACTGAATTTCACTGCGCGCCTACTGACCGTGGTTTTTGATATTTCACGACGGACCGGGGCGTACAGAAGGTCAAGAAGCCAACTTGTGGCCCGGAATGATTCCCGGTTAAGCGTGACTGATAGTGATCTCCCGATTCAACGGCTATTCGGCTGGGCCGAGTAAAGCAACAGCAATAGCAAGCAGCATGGCAATCACCGCAGCCCAAACCACCATGCAGGCGATCCAGCCATCGAGAATCACTGCACTAATGTTTAGACTGCCCTGTTTGGTTTCGAAGCGGAAGAGGTCAAGGAACTGCCTCATCGCTTCTCTGCACTCGGCCGACGTCATGCGATAAGGCGTCCACATGGTGCCCTGCCCTCTGGGTTTGGCTAGGTGGTTCAGCAGATACGAGGGCTGTTACCCGATTGACTTGAAGGGGCCTTACGCCGCGGGCTCTGCCTGTCCCTGTGGGCGCAGCTCCCGCACCGCTGCCTCCACCAAGGAATTCATCGAGGCCGTGACACCAGGAGACAACTCAGTGCTCCAATTCGTATTCGCAGGCTGTACGCCCAGCAGGACGACCGCAGGCTGCCGCTGCGCCAGCACTCGCAGCGCCACCAGCAGATCGGAGACTCCCAACTGGTGCACGCTGCTGTTGCCGGGCAAGGAATTCAATTCCTCTTCCGACATCCGCACCACTGTGCCCGGAGCCTCCCCCACGTCCACCGCGTCGATCACAATCAGGCGCGAACAATCCCAAACGTAAGAAAGTAGCTCCAGCCCAAGAGTCCCACCTTCCACCAGGCTCACATCCGCCGGCACTCGCTGATCTTCGCGCAGTCGCTTGATTGCCTGCGCACCCGCCCCATCATCGGCGTGAAGAACATTCCCCAGCCCCAGTACCACGGTCTTGCCCGGCCCTGCCTCCATCACTTCACCTGGTCTGAATCCTCTTCCAACTCGTGCCTGGGGATGAACTTGTAGCCCGTGAAAATGCTCTCAATCAGCCCGTTCCGCTCTTCCCACGAAACCAGCACGGCGCTGTACACATGATGAATCACGAACGCGAAGAACGTGAACATGATGCAGAAATGCGCCAGCCGCAGGTGTTGAATATCGATCACTCCAGGAATCCAGCGGAATAGCCATCCCAGCAGCCACGATCCTCTCACATGCGTGTAAAGTGTGAGCCCAGTGATGATCTCAATCATCATGAACGTGAACATCAGCAGATACGTAACT
>CAVUYN010000002.1:0-138293 GCA_963745715.1 uncultured Acidobacteriota bacterium
TCGCATCTTCGCCATCAGGAAATTCGTACTGCTCTTGGCCACAATAAATGGCTCGTGCATGTAGTAACCGGTGAAGGCCAGCACACCAATGGACAGAACAATGAACCAGTGCGAGACCCGCACCGGCAGCTCCCACACATAAGTCCGCACCGGCAAGGTGGAAGGGTAGGGTCGATGCGCCTCGCTCCATGCATGTTGCCCTGGTGCCAGTGAGCCCATTGCCGCCTCCTTTCACAGTGGCGTTACGCCACCCTCAACTCGCTTTCACTTGCGTGTACCGCCTTCCCCGCGCGTCCACCACGTGCACCGCGCACGCCAGGCACGGATCGAAGGAGTGCACGGTGCGCAGAATCTCCACCGGACGCTCCGGATCGGCAATCGGCGTCTTCAACAGCGCCGCTTCGTATGCTCCCCTCTGTCCTTTGCTATCGCGCGGCCCGGCGTTCCACGTGGTCGGCACCACACACTGATAGTTCTGAATCTTCTTGTCCTCGATGTGCACCCAGTGCCCCAGCGATCCCCGCGGCGCCTCATGGAAACCCCATCCCTGTGCCTCCTTCGGCCAAGTATCAGGGTCCCACTTTTCCCCGTCGTGAATGCGCAAGTCACCGTGTCCCAGCTTGTCGCCCAACTCCGCCACCCACTTGACGACCTGTCCCGCCATCACTTTCGCTTCGACCGCCCGAGCTGCAACGCGTCCTAAAGTAGAAAACAGCGCAGTCGCAGGAGCATTCAGGTGAGCCAGCACTGCATCCACTGCCGGCTTCACATCCGGATGTCCAGAGGCATACGCCACCAACATTCGCGACAGCGGCCCCACCTCCATTGGATGATCCTGATACCTTGGCGCCTTCAGCCATGAGTACTTCTGATCCACCTCCAAATGTTCAAAGGGTGGCTTCGGCCCCGTATATTTCGGCTTGGTCTCACCCTGGTAAGGATTCTTCGCGGCCTGATTGCCATCGCCGTACTCGTACCACGAGTGCGTCACATACTCCGCCACGTTCGCGGGGTCCACCGGATGCACCTTCGACAGGTCATGCCCGAAGATCGCGCCTCGCTGCAGGTAAAACCGCGCTGGATCTTTCACGCCTCCCTGCGGATAATCGCCATAAGAAAGGAAATTCCCCAACCCCTCCCCATATCCGAACCAGTCCTTGTAGAAACTCGCCACCGCCAGCACATCCGGCACGTACACCTGATCCACGAACGCCTGCGCTTTGCTCGCCAGTTCCGTGAGGAATGCGATCCGCTCGGGATTGATCGTTGCTCCCGGCTCGTTCGGATCCATCGAAGTTGCCATTCCGCCCACCAGATAAGTCTGAAGATGCGGATTCTTCCCGCCCAGCACGGCGTGAATGCGGATGTAGTCTTTCTGGAACTCCAGCGCCTCGATGTAATGTGCCACGGCAAGCAGATTCGCCTCGGGCGGCAGGTGATACGCCGGATGCCCCCAATACCCGCTGCTAAATAAGCTGAGCTGCTTGCTCTCCACCAGCGCCTTCACCCGATCCTGAATCGCCTTGAAGTAGTTGCGGCTCGTCTTGGGCCACGGCGAAATCGACTCCGCGAGTTGCGATGTCTTTCCAGGATCGGCCTTGAGCGCCAGCGTCACATCCACCCAGTCGAGCGCGTGCAAGTGGTAGAAGTGGATGACGTGATCCTGCACGTATTGGCTGGCGCCAATGATGTTGCGGATCAGATTCGCATTCGTCGGCACCTCGATTCCCAGCGCGTCCTCGACCGCCCGCACCGACGTCAGCGCGTGCACCGTCGTGCACACCCCGCAGATGCGCTGCGTCCAGATCCACGCCTCGCGCGGATCGCGCCCCCGCAGGATCAGCTCGATCCCGCGAAACATCGTTCCTGAACTCCAGGCATCGGTGACCGCGCCGCCGTTCACCTCGGCTTCAATGCGCAGATGGCCTTCAATGCGAGTCACTGGATCGACTACGATGCGTGCCATACGCTCCTCCTCTCCTGCTCTTATGATTTCTCGGGCCCGGGTGTGGTCCGCATGCGGTCTCGGACTGCGCTGGCGATTCCATGAACGACAGTCGCTCCCGCGACAGCCGCCGTGATCCCGATGCCGATCTTCCCGGCGCTGACGTCTGCCCCGAATCCCGGAACGTTCGGCAACCGCTCATAGAACGGAGACTTGGTCTCCCAGAAGTTGTACCCGCCACAGCCGACGCAGCCGTGCCCGGCCTTCACCGGCCAGCTCGTGCCGTCGTTGAATCGCACGGACGGGCAGTTGAACGTTGCTTGCGGGCCTTTGCACCCCATCTTGTAAAGGCACCACCCCTTGCGATGGCCTTCGTCACCCCATTCTTGTGTGTAGCGTCCGGCATCGTAATGCGCGCGCCGCTCACATTGGTCGTGGATAACCCGCCCATAGGCAAACAGCGGACGGTTGTATTGATCTACCGCCGGAAGCTCGCCGAATGTGAGGTAGTGCACCAGCACCGCGGCCGTGTTCGCCGGATTCTGCGGGCAGCCGCCCAGGTTGATGACCTTGGCCGCCGGCACCGCCTCCGAAATCCCTACTGCTCCCGTCGGATTCGGGGAAGCCGCCACCAGCCCGCCATACCAGGCGCACGCTCCAGCCGCGATCGTCGCCGCTGCGTTCGTGCAAACTTCCTTCGCGATTGACAACGCCGTCTTCCCCGCAACCGTGCAGTAGACTCCATCGTCGGCCAAGGGAATCGACCCTTCGACCACCGCCAAGTACTTGCCCTTTTCTTCTTTCACCACGCGATTGAGGGCCGCTTCAGCTTGGTGCCCAGCTCCCGCCATGACGATCTCGTGGTACTCCCACGAAAGCAGGTCCAGCACCACGTCCAACACGGGCGGATTGCTCGACCGCAGGATGGCCTCCGAGTTCCCGGCGCAATCCTGGAACTGCAGCCATACCAGCACCGGCTTCCTGGTTTTCTCCAGCGCGGACGCGACCTGCGCTACGTAACGCGGGGGAAGGGCTAAGGTCGCTGTCATGGCAGCGCAGAACTTCATGAAGCGACGGCGGTTGACACCTTTCTGCTGCAGGGCCCCAAAAAAAGACTCGTTCAGCGGGAGCATAAGGTCATCCTTCCTGGGAGTAAGCCGGGCTCGTTCAGCCTGGAGACGGTCCAGCACCCTTCCTCATGCACGGATTGCGCCTATGTACCATCACCGCGGGTGGAAGGATGTGACCAAGTTCACGGACGGCGGTGATCTTGCGCACATGCCTGGGCGGGCTGTCGCCAATGCGGAGTATTCTGGAAGCGCTCAGCGCTTCGTCTCGCCGTCCAGAAACGGGCTTCTCGGAAGTGAAAGAAAGCATTCCCAGTTCGACCGCGAAACCATGTCCACGAACAAAATAGTGTGCCAACTGTGTGCAGAATTCATCCCGACAACGCGGGCTACTGAACAGAACCATCGACTGACTGTCGGTTAGCAAGGCAACCAGATTTTTCTATGAAACCTAGGCGTGTTGCGTGCCTTCTGTGCGCCAGATTTGAGTTCTCGGAGACCACAGGTAGCTCTGCTGCGCCGGCTCAGGGCTTGGTCAGCCTTTCCAATGCTCACTCAACGTTTTGATGTAGCCAGGGGCCTGCCGACCCGCCTCATCGCTGTTGTTCAGCGAACTTCTTTTCGTAGTGCATGTTCAGGCGAAGACGGTCTTCGTATTCGTCACGGAACTCCACAGGAATGACCTCGAGGAGTTCTGCGTCATAGACATCAGGGACACCGTTGAACTCCAGCCAAGCGTCGAGCGTCGGCTCGGTGCCGTGCATCAGCAGGACTGAGATTGTCGGATTGCTCGAATGCCGTTTTAGATGTGCCATGGTTCCTCATTTGTGAACGGTCACGGACACACCACGAAAACTGACGACACACGGTGTGGGATAACCGCAGCCTTTGGTCGTAATGCGAATGATGCCGCGCTGAGCGAAGACTTCGATGTGCTCGATCCCAATCTCTCCGCGCATGATGCCACAGAAGCAACGCGGGCAACCGCCCATCTCGCAGCGGTGCTCCGTCGTGCTGCACGGATGCCGCACGCCCGACTCGACATCGGCCACGGCTTCAGCGAATAGTTGGCTGTAATTAGTTTCCGACATATCGTCTCCAGTCGAACGAGACGTAAGCCATAAACAAGCGGCCATCGTCATCCAACATCAGCCACATGTCAGCGTCCATCGGATCAGCGAAGACCTTGTCGGTGAAAACGCCGCGGCCTTCGCCGTCAGTCAGGCGACCAGCAGCGCCAAGATAAACTGGCCCACTTTGACGTAGCAGATGTTGCATCGGCCCTCCTTATCGTCAACTCGTCGCGGCCACATTCAGAGCACTGTTCGCTGTGGCAGCTCTTTTGACTGCACAGCATCACTCAGGGCTTAGACATCCTCTTCACGCCCATATCGACGAGCCACCTGCTGATATTTGCAGGATCGAACCGTACACAACTGCCGACACGAAAGCTGGGAATGGTCCCCCGTTTTGCTCGACGGAGAATTGTCAGTCTCGAGACTTTCAAGATATCTGCGAGTTCTTCTGCGGTCATGGCGTGGTGAATTGCCTTGATGCGAGAGGCTATGGACATCAACTGATAGGAGCTTCTTTCTCCCAGAGCCTTACTTTCCATTTTTCCCTCCGAAAATCTCATTGACCTTTTCACGAACTGCTTCATTCCTGGCTGGCTTCAAATACCTCATGGTGCTCTCCATGTCCGAGTGGCCGAGCCACTGCTGCACTGTTCGGAGATCGACGCCGGCCCACAGGCAACGCGTTGCGAACGTTGCGCGGAACTTATGTAGCCAAAAATTGTCTTTGTCGAGTTTGGCACGCTCTGCAACCGCTTTTAGATCGTCTAGGAAATTCAGTTTGGGATTGCAACCAGCAGTGGGAAACACGAGATCGCAGCCCTTTTTGGCTTTCTTCTTCCATGCCGCCAGAGTCTCGGCCAGCTTCGATGGAATCGGAATTTCGCGTTCTTTGTAGGCCTTCGGCGTCCACCCTCGGTCCGGCTTGTGGCTGACGCGCACTGTTGCATGTCTGAAACTGATGTCCGACCAGTACGCGTGCATGACCTCTTGCTCTCGCATGCCGGTCATGAGGAAGAACTCAAACCACAGGCGCTCCTCGTCATCGCAGGCTTTGAAGAGGGTATCGAGTTCTTCTTGGTCGTAGATCTCCGGTTCCTCTTCTGTATAGCGCGGCCAGTCGTTCTTTCCGACGAGTCCACGGATCCCGTTGGCCTTCAGAAAACTCATGAGATTTTCAAACTTGTTGTAGACACTCCGGGGAGACTGGTTTTTATGCTCCCGCAGAAAGGCGCTGAACTTAAGGAGATCCTTGCGCTCGATGTCTTTCAGAAAGAGCTTGGGGCAGGACTCGGTGAAGTAGTTCAACGAGGTCGTGTATGCAGCCAGGGTCTTCGGTTTTTTCGTGAGCTTGGTTTCGTCAAGGAAGTCCGCGACGGCGGCGGCTACTGACCTGTTTCCGTTCTGGCCTTCAGGCAGGACAGCGACGCCGTTGTTTACTGCGTTTAGTTCAGCTTCCTTTTGAAGGCGGCGGGCAGTGGCAGTAGCGGCGTCCTTGCCCACAGACAGCCGGATGAGACGCTTTCCTTCGTACCATGAAATGTAGTACGCGCCTTCGGGATGTCGCTCTTCCCGGTCTCCGACTGAGACCAAATCTGGCTTGATTCGCCCATTGGCGGAAAGCACGACTGGGCAATAGCGTGGCCCTTTGCTTGTTTGGATTCGTTTGGTGACGTTGCACTGGCGGTTCACTGGTGATCGCCACGTTGATATCAGTGTAGATATCACCAGCTTGCAAGTGCTAGATTACAAAGGTAATGGCGGAGAGGGAGGGATTCGAACCCTCGGTACAGGTGTTAGCCCGTACAACGGTTTAGCAAACCGCCGCATTCGGCCACTCTGCCACCTCTCCGCGACGATTTGCATCAGTTTACCACGATGGGAATAATTGCCGTCCCCGCTGCAATCTGAAACATTCAGATCGCACTCGTCTTCATTGGAGCCACTGTCCCTCGGCTCTCTGTTCGTCCAGCTTGGGAGTTTGGGGAGCATTTTGGGGTGCAGTCGCGGAGTTTCAACCTTCGAGAAGTTTCGGATAGCTGCCGCATCGCAACGATGGCTTCGACCGGAGCGGGCTTGATGTAATGCTTACGCGTGACCCGGTCGTTAGTGTGCCGCAAACATCGCTGCAAGGACTCGCGCACACCGATACGTTACAAGTTCGTCGCGAAACCTAGCCTGAACCCGTGCGTCCCGCCCATTCGATCCCGGCTTTCCGAAACGGCTCCTTCATCTGACGCTGAAACAGAGAATCGAGGTCGAGGACATTTCCTGCACCAATTGCGAAGATCGGTCCCCTTGCTGGATCGCCGCACACGACGCGGTGTTACTCAAGCAACGCCCACACCTGCGGGATGAGCGCACGACGGCATTTGACCGCTTGGTCTTCGGCGCTGCCGCGGCGACCTCGCCAAACCTCGCCAAATCGACTGGAGTACCCGGAGCACTCCTAGGGAACTGTCGTCCCCCGAAGTGTAAAAATCCCACGTCAGCCCACGAAGTTCACCAACGCGAAGACCAGCGAAGTCGCCGTTCGACTCGGCTCTGGCAGGACCCCGAACATCAGCGCGATCTCTCCAAAGTGTATGCCCTGCCCCCGGAGTTGGGGATCAACGCGATCTCAGCCGACGTGACCGAGTTTGTCGTTCCGGTGGAAACGTGACTTTGGCGAATTGCGTAACGGTATATTCCACTGAGTAGATGTTTGATGTGAGCCATTGTCTGAGGTGCGAGTCTTTCGTAGCGCTCGACCTCGTCCAACAGGGCATGGATCATGCGCGTTTCAGTATTGTGCAGCAGCAGGCCCGTACTCTTGGGGCGTGGCTTCACGTAATGGCACCACATCTGGCCTGGTTACATCAGCTGAGATTCAGCTGAGAAACCTCTGCACCGTGAATAGACTGAGGAATGTCTTCTCTTGGCTGGCCCACACCTTTGCCGTAGAAAGCGCGGCAAAGGTGTGGCACCCGGTAATTTGATCTCACTGGACAACCAATGTCATCGAGGTGCTATGTGAGATGTTTCCCGCAATGGCGGTCACCGTCACACTGTAAGAGCCGAGCGCAGTCACCGGCGGCGCAGAGGGAGGAACGCTGGTTGTGCTGCTTCCACCGCAGCCGACTAACATCCCGATCGCCAGCAAACCCAGCAGGGCTGTGACCACCCAGAAAGTCTTCCTGCCGCGAGCTTTGTTCCCCATCGGCAGGATGAAAAGACCAGCGAGACCGAGTGCGGGCAAGCCCGTCCAATACGCCAGGAGAAATGGAATTGCAGATCGGCGTTCAACTGACGCGGTCGTCAGTCCAGTGGCAAAGGTCAACGTCGAAGGCATGGGCGCATCGTCGCCCGCAGCATTCAGCGAGGAAGGGCTAAAGGAGCAAGTCGAGTGTGCTGGCAGCCCGGTGCAGGTGAGCCCGATTGCACCCACAAAGCTGCTGCCCGACGTTACGGTCAGATTGACGGTGGCACGGCTGCCACTTTTAAGCGAGACGGATGTCGCTGCCAAAGCCAGAGAGAAATCAGTTGTACCCGTGCCGCTCAGCGAAACGGAGAGCGCGGGATTCATGGGATCAGACGTGGCTATGGCGAGCGACGCAGAACTCGCACCGGCGGCAGACGGTTTGAATGTCACGGAGATAGCGCAACTCGCGGCTGGTGCCAACGCCGCACCGCAATTGCTGGTTTGGGCGAAGGCGGCCGGATTTGTTCCTGTAATCGCGATGCTGCCAATGGTCATGAACGCAGCGCCGCCGTTTGTGAGGGTCACTGTCTGAGGTGAGCTCGACGTGTTGACCAGTTGTGCGCCGAATGACAGCGGACTGGAGATCTGACCGACTCCCGCGATACCTGCACCGCTCAGTGCCACCGTCTGCAAGGGATGTACCTGATCCGATTCGCTAATGTTGAGCGACGCCCCACGCGGTCCGGAAGCGGTCGGCCTGAACACAATGCTGATCGTGCAGCTCGCCCCAGCGGCCAGGCTCGTACCGCATCTGGTTGATCGAAGAAAGTCCTTAGGGTTCGCTCCTGTGATCGTGATGCTATTGATCGCCATCGCGGCCACGCCGGTATTCGACAGGGTAACGGTTTGAGCGAAGCTGGCCGTGTTCACCGCCTGGCCTGAGAACGAAAGAGATGTGGGCGAGCTGTAGGCAAGGGGCAGAGCTCCGACCTGAACAATGTTGGACCACGCAGAGGTGCCATTCGAACTGAAGCTCTGTACGCGGTAGTAGTAGGTTGGGTCTGATCCGATGGTTGTGTCGGAGAACGATACCGCAGCTCCTGCACCCTCTCTCGCAGGAATCGCGAAGGGAATAACGTTCTCAGTAAAGTTGACGTCAGTTGCCCTCTGGAGAGTGAATCCGTCTTCGCTGAGCGAGTCATCAGTCCAGGTCAGTTGCGCGTCAGAGGAGTCATCCGGATCGTCACCAGTGGCGGTTAGAGTTGTTGGCACTTCCGGCGACACCTGGAATACGATGGGCCTCATCATGTCGTTTTCTTCATGTCCCAGTAAGTGGCAGTGCCAAACATATTCCCAACCAAAATTCGTCATTTCATTGACGACAGTAATGGGGTTGTTGTGAGGATCGACGTTTGTGAACCCCGTGGTCGATCCGGCAGGCCTGGTCACGTCTAGGAGCCGAATGCTGTCTGGGATCGGCCAGGGCAACGTTTGCTTCATGGGCTGGAGGGCAACGATGGCGTCCTCCAGAGGGTTCATGCGGACAGTTTCTTTCCAACCAAGTTCGTTGGGATCGGGAGGCCTGATGGCACCGTCCCAGCCCACCCGGTTGATCACTTGCACATTGAATAAATGGAAATGTATGGCGTGGGTATCAACGCCGTTGTGAGTGATCTTCCAGATCTGAGTCTCACCATTTTTTACGATCTCCGTGGGAGGATCAATGTAGCCGTAAGGGATCGTTGTCTGGGTTTGCAGGTTGGTAAATGGAATTTCGACGCCCAAGGTGGCATTCATACGCCCATAGGGGTCGAAGAGCTCTTGGATGGCCTTGGGTTGCAGTTGAATTGTTATCGGCGTGCTGGCCCCAGCCGGGGTAAAGGTCAGTGACGTACTTTGAATCCTCGAGAATGTGTTCGTGTAAGTCGCGTTGAAGGCCGACCCGTAAGCAGCTTCGGGAACGAAAGGTGCAGGCTGCGACACGGCAAAGGCGCCGGGGGCGCTGCTGCTCGAAGCAAAGGCCGACTGCAAAGCGGCTAAGTCAAAGGGGGAAGCAGGTGTACTACCGGACACCCGGAATTGCATGATGGTCCGAGTGTTGGGGCCGTAGCCGGGGAGCGTGGTGGGGGCGCCACCTGTGTCGGTCTGGTCGGGATCACCGGTGTAGTAGTCATAGCGCGAGTCAAACGCGGGTACCGGGGCCGGGGCATCGTTATAAAGGATGAGTCTCGAACCGTCCGGAACGCCTGAGAAATCAATGATGACATCCGCGCGTTCCGCTGGCCCCAGAAAGAGGGTTTTGTTGGCGACGTTGAGAACCACGATGTCTCTGCGGTTGTAGTTGTAACCAATCGGCGTGTTCGGCAATACAACCGGGCCGGGCAACAGTCCTCCTTCATTGCCGATCTGGATCATAGCTGGTCCTGCCGCAGCTGGATCCGGTACACCCCCGTCCCTTCCATCTGTTGGCCAGCTTGGCGGAAGTCCGGTATTGGGGAGGGCTTGGACCATTTTGACTTCCGTGCCGCTGGCGTCTGCGTAATACACTTGGAGGTTCAGGGTGCGGTCGTTGCTGGCGTTCAGGATGCGGAAGCGATAGGCGCGCCGGCTTACTTGGAGAAACGGATACGCAGTTCCGTTCACCAAGGCAGTGTCCATGAATGCTTCTGGCACGATGGAAGGGTTCGGTGTACCAGGACATACACGAGTCGGCTCAGTGTCGGTAGGGCAAGCGACTGGGCCGTTCTGCATGGCGGCCATCGGAGGCCAGAACCAAGGGCCGTAGTCCCACCTCCCCATTGCGTTAACGCCAGAGTCGTCGGACGGATTTTGGTTCGGCATATAAACATGGGGGAACCAAAGATTGCCAAACCCACCCCAAGTCCAGGTTGGATCCTGCGCGGTGACCGTCTTCGAGTCGGGCACGAAGGTTTTGTCCTGAATAATCAGCGGTACTCCATAGTGGTAAACACCGCCTAGGTCTGGAAGAACTTTCTTGTTGCTGATCAGGTCTTCTTCCGTGGCGTCCGTGAGCAGATAGGGAGCGGCCAGTCCCGCATATACACCAAGTCTCGTAATGCCATACGAATGATCGTGATAGAACATCAAACGCGCGCTCTGCTGATTGGGATAGTAGAAGGTCATCGCCCCGTCACCCGGATCAGGCATGTCGGGGACATTCTGGGTACTCACGCCTTTTTTCAGAGTAGTCGACTCACCTGATGGAACCGTCCACTGATGTGGCGTTCCATCACTGATCCAAGGGGTGTTTCCCCCATGAAGATGGATGCCTGCGCGGTTCTGCGAATAAGAACTGCCATCGGGCCCCATGCCAGCACCCATTACGGTGGTATCCAAGGGAAGAAAGTAGTTCCCAGCCGCTCCTGTCGGAAGCATGTTCGTGAACTTTACGCGCACCGGCGTGCCGCTTTTGGCGATGATCATTGGCCCCAGATAGTGGGCTTTGCCATCTGCCGTCGGGGCCAGATCCTTGTAGCCGCGCAGCATGGTTGTATCGGGAAGATCGGAATGCAGTTGCTGTGTGTATGCGACCGCTCCAAGTTCGTAATAGTCGGATCCTGGATACACGGATGAGCCATCTGGGTTTGTAAGTGGAGTGGCAATCGGAATGTATTGGCCGAGATTATTCGCGTTCGCCGGCCCCAAGCCGGGTAATGCATCCACAAATTTGCGAATGCCACCAGTGATAGCACCGCTGGCGGGATCGATCGTCGGCAGGGGGCTGTTGGCGTAATTGGGATACGCGCCAAAATAGTCTGGCATCCCGCCGGGCTCGGGCGTGCCCTGCGTGACCTGCGCCCGTGCGGCTCGGTGCGCCGCACTGCGACGTGCAGCAGCTTCCCGATCCGCCGCTGTTGGCCTGTGATGGATGGCACTGGAAGATTGTCCGGTCCTCGAGGGCGTCGCGTTGCGTTGTGATTGAGCGCACAGGGTGGCCGATAAGATCAATAGGGTGGATGTCAGATTTTTGATTTTCATTTGAAGAACCTCAACTCACCTGGCTGCTGTTTCGAGGGCAACCCAATACGCACAATGCGCGAAATGTGTTTCATCCAACGGTCGGTTGATGCATTCTGTCGACCAAGCAGTCAGTTTCTAACAAGTTATTGAATTGACTTGCACAACCGGGATAGGTCGGAAATCGAAGCGGAATCCGAACGTCTGGATCCAGAACATAAGTCCAGTTTGTGGAGGTTTGGTCACTGCGGCGACATGAGCAACGCGGGTACGAAATTCAGATTTGGGCGGCGAACAAAATATTCCCTGGGACTTTACGTAGGGGACGTCACGTTCCTTGGGAACCCGGGGCAGACCTCAACCCTCATGATTGGTGAGATCGCGTTCCGTGAGAAGGCCGGTCGGCTTACATTCACGCTCCGGCTTACTTATCCATCGAATGCGTACCAGTGCTGTCCGAGGTCGTGGATGGTGGTGGCTGGCCCATATCGCACGTGTCAGGCCCCGGGTCCATGCTCCGGGCCGCTTGCTAGTAGAGTAGCCTCCAACGACTTCAACAAGAGCGATTCGAGGCTGGAACCGACGTTCCCATCTTTTTCGGAGCAATGGGCCTGCCCCAGAATGATTCACTACTTACCATTCCGCGCTGCATCGGCTATTCCGGGATCCCCAGTGGCATGCCTTTCTTTGATCTTTGCCAGCATTTCGTAAAGTGTTGCTCTGCCTATCCCTAGGATTTCAGCCGCCCTCGTCTTATTACCCTCAACCCGCTCCAATACGCGCAAGATATGCCGGTTTTGCACATCTTCCATCGATAACGTAGCCTCGTCCCAAACACTGGTATTACCCGACAAGCCTTCCAAGGGCTCTGGAAGATCACGCAGGTCAATAGTGTTCCCATCTGTCATCATCGCGGCGTTTCCAATCACATTCTCTAACTCTCGCACGTTGCCCGGCCAGGCGTAGGTTGCCAATCGCCGCTGGGCACGTCGCGTTATACCGTCTATCTGTTTCCGGTATTGAGTTGCAAATTTATCGACGAAGTGTTTCTGTAACAGCGGCAAGTCCTCTTTTCGCTCCAAGAGCCGAGGTAACGGTATCTCCACCATAGAGACTCGATAGTAAAGATCCTCCCGGAACTGCCCATCTGCAACCATCGCACGTAGTTGACGGTGAGTCGCGCCGATCACCCGCACGTCGACCGCCCGAGTCGTAGGCGAACCCACGCGCTGCACCTCCTTCTGCTGGAGAACCCGCAGAAGTTTCGCCTGAGCCGACAAGGCCAACTCGCCAATCTCGTCCAAGAACACAGTTCCTCCACTAGCGTGTTCAAAGAGACCTATCTTGTCCTGGGTGGCACCGGTGAAAGCTCCTCGTACGTAACCAAACAGTTCGCTCTCTAACAGCGTGTCCACCAGTGCCGAACAATTACACACCACAAAAGGGCCGGATTTGTGGGGGCTCAAACGATGAAGAGCTCGTGCCACTAGTTCCTTGCCGGTTCCTGTTGCCCCGGTGACCAGGACTGTCTGGAAGTGCGGAGCAATACGCCGAATTTTGGCGAAAGTGTCCAGCATCGCAGGACTGCGCCCAATGATTCCCTCGAACTGATAGGTGTCGAGTAAGGCATTGTCCAAACGAATGGCGCGCTGTCGTTTCTCCGCATCTGCTAAAAGAGCCGACACTCGATTGCGGAGTTTGGCTATGTCCAAAGGCTTGGTTAAGTAATCGCACGCTCCTTTTTGAATCGCCTCTACGGCTGAGTCAGTGGAGTAATGAGCGGTCATCAGAATGACATCGACTCCCGGATCTGCGGCCACCATGCGGTCTAACAGCTCCATCCCACTCATTTGTGGCAGCACGAGATCAAGCAATACGACATCGGGACGAGCCTGTAGGAAGAGTTCCAGTCCCGCTTCCGCATCGCCGGCCGTCAGGATCTCAAGACCATTTTGAGCTATCGCCTCGGTAATGAGTTCAAGATTCTGAGGTGTGTCGTCTATGGCTAACAGTTTCAGGAGTGTACCTCTTTGGCCGGAATACTTAGGCCCCAGCTTGGCACGCGAAAAATTTGGTGGATACATTACGGAAGTCACAATGAAATCCCGAATCGACTCAGGAGGAGCGATGTTGGGCGGCTGGTAATAACACTGTGGACTGAACTAAATAGGTTTCAAGTATATCGATAAGTGGATACATACAGGAAACTATCGTATGACTTCAGTAATTAACTATTATCCGGTCGTCCGTGCGAGGCTTACGCCACACTATTAGAAAACAAATACTAAGTGGGGCAGTATGCTGTATCAGTCGCAACAGTCAATCACCGACACGATCCTCGTCGCGGATGATAATCCCGCCAACTGTGAGCTGTTAAACGAACTTCTTACGACACAAGGATTCCGAGTAGTCACTGTGCCAAACGGTGTCGCTGCGGTTGCAGAACTCACCCGAACTCAAATAGACCTGGTACTTCTGGACGTGTTGATGCCTCATCTGAACGGGTTCGAGGTCTGCGAGCAGATCAAGAGCAACCCCGAAACGTATTTGACACCCGTCGTCATCATTACAGCGCTATCGGACCAGCAGGCCCGGATCAGGGGCATTGAGGCGGGAGCCGATGATTTCCTGAGCCGCCCGGTCGAGCGCACCGAGCTGCTCGCGCGTGTAGGATCACTTCTAAAGCTTAAACACCGCACCGACGAACTGGAACGCGCCGAGGCAGTGCTTTTCACTCTGGCCCGAAGCATTGAAGGCAAAGACCCGTACACTCATGGTCATTGTGAACGCCTATCGGACTATTCGGCTTGCTTAGGCGAGCACCTTGGCCTCACTGGGGATGAAACTACGGCCCTCCGCCGAGCAGGCGTGGTACACGACGTCGGAAAGATTGCCGTGCCTGATGCGATTTTGTTGAAGCCCGGCCGTCTGACCGAAGAAGAGTGGAAACTCATCCGAGAACATCCTGTTGTGGGCGAACGCATTTGCGCTCCCTTAAAGTCGTTTCGTTTGGTGCTCCCGATCATCCGTCACCATCACGAGAAACTCGATGGGTCGGGGTACCCTGATGGACTTCGAGGCGATGCGATTCCGATTACTGCGCGAGTGTTGCAAATCGTCGATGTTTACGATGCTCTGACCACCGACAGGCCCTATAAGAAAGCTTTTACCATTCCCGATGCGCTTCAAACCATGAAGCAAGAGGTGGCAAAGGGCTGGTGGGATACTCATGTCTTTGGCGAGTTCGAGCGGCTGGTCAGGAACGGCACCGCACGTTTCCTTTCTCAAAGTACGACGGCAGGCCAGTAGGGCATGCTGCGCGTGCCTCGTGAACTACAGAGATGGAAGGCAGGGGCTGGAATGGACGATGCTAACGCGAATCTAGTCGCCGTGGATCACTATCGACTATTGTTCGAAGCCGCGCCGACTCCCTTATTGGTCCTGACGCCGGATTTTCAGATCGTCGCGGTATCAGACTCATACCTCCGAGCTACCATGACACGCAGACACGACATTGTCGGTCGCGGGTTGTTCGAGGTATTCCCGGATAATCCCAGCGATCCCGCCGCCAACGGTGTTCAAAACCTGCAGAATTCACTGAACAGGGTCCTCTCTACACGGCAGCCAGACGAGATGGCAATTCAAAAGTACGATGTCCGCCGGCCTATTGAGGAAGGTGGCTCGTTTGAGGAGCGGTACTGGAGTCCACTCAATACTCCAGTCTTCAATGACAAGGGCGCGATTACTTACATTATCCACCAGGTTGAGGACGTCACCTCGAGCGTGCAGACGAAGAAGGCCTTGCACGACAGTGAGGAGTGCTTCCGCCTACTGGTGAACGGCGTTGAGGACTGCGCCATTTTTATGCTCGATCCCTCCGGAAACGTTGCCAGTTGGAACCAAGGGGCCGAACGCATCAAGGGCTACACGGCTGCCGAAATCATAGGTCGCCATTTTTCCTGCTTCTATCTTCCCGCTGACGTGGAAAATCACAAGCCCGAGCGAGACCTTCAGCGGGCGATTACCGACGGCCACTACGAAGAAGAAAGCTGGCGGATACGCAAGGACGGATCTCGGTTCTTGGCCGAGGCAGTCATTACCGCCCTGACAGACGAAAGCGGCAAACTGCGTGGATTTTCTAAAATCACTCGAGATGTTACGGAGCGCAAGCGGGCAGAAGAAGCCCTGGAGAAAAGCAAAGAAAATCTTCTCGCGCTCCTCGAAGTATCCCCCGACGCGATGGTCACGGTCGATGACCGGGGAAGAATTGTACTGGTCAACGGCCAGACCGAAAAACTCTTTGGCTATCAGCGTGACGAGTTGCTGGGGGAACGAGTCGAAAAACTCATTCCCCAACGAGCTCGCGAGACGCATTCACAGCATCGAGCAAATTACGGCACCGAGCCCCGTCCGCGTGTTATGGGAGCAGCCTCGGAGCAGTCTGCGCTGCACAAAGATGGTACCGAGTTCCCCGTGGAGATCAGTTTGAGCCCAACTCACACCAGCGAGGGTTTTCGGGTAATCAGTTCCATCCGTGACATCTCGGAGCGCAAGAAGGCGCAGTGGAAGATCGAGGAACAGAACCGCGAGCTCGACCGTCGCAACCGCGAAGTCGAACGCGCAACCGAGATGAAGAGCAAGTTTCTCGCCAGCATGAGCCATGAGCTACGAACCCCACTGAATGCGATTGTGGGCTTTTCGGACCTCCTGGCTGAGGGAACTCCCGGTGCATTGAATGCCAAGCAGAGGCGATTTGTCGACCACATCAAACAAGGCTCAGCCCACCTGTTGCAGTTGATCAACGACATTCTGGACCTTTCCAAGATCGAGGCGGGACAACTGGAGCTGCGCAGCGAAGAGTTTCCGGTGCAGGATGCCATACCGGAAGTACTCTCCATCATTCATCCGCTGGTCATCGCCAAGAACATCCAGATTGATCAGAAGGTGGAGAGTAAACTTCTGGTTAAGGCAGATCGCGTGCGGTTTAAGCAGATTCTCTACAACCTGCTCAGCAACGCAGTCAAGTTTACCCCCAATGGCGGCCGCATCTGCATCGAGAGCGTTGACTCCTGGGACTTCGTCTGCGTGTCGGTAACAGATACGGGAGTCGGTATCCGGAGTGAAGATCAAGATCTGATCTTCGACGAATTCCGACAGGTCGAGGGGACCGATAGCACCCATAAGGGTACAGGATTGGGGCTTGCCATCACGAAACGCCTCGTCGAGCAACAAGGCGGCCGGATTTCCTTGGAAAGCGAGTTGGGAAAAGGCACCCGTTTCACTTTTGCTCTTATCGGCGTCGAGCCGGTGCCCTGTGTTCACCCAGTTGTGGAACCGGCCAGCAGCTTTGTCCTGGCGGCTTCGGGCCGGCTCGCTCCCCTGGTGCTGATTGTCGACGACGAAGTCTCAGCGCGTGAGCTTCTGGCTAGCTATCTGGAACCGGAGTACAGGGTGGCGATGGCCGAGTCGGGACCCGACGCCCTCGCAAAGGCTCAAAAGCTGAGGCCCGACGCCATCACCTTGGACGTGCTGATGCCTGGCAGCGACGGCTTCGAAACCCTGGCGGCGCTCCGGAAAAACTCCGAGACGGCTAACATCCCAGTCATTATCTTGTCCATCGTGGATCAAAAGCAGGTGGGCTTCGCCCTGGGTGCCTCCGACTATCTTGTCAAGCCGGTTCGCAAACCCGCGCTGCTGGCAACGGTTCGCCGGCATTTGCCGTTGGCGTCCGGCGACGATTCGTCCATTCTGGTGGTGGACGATGACCCCAAAACCCTGGAGTTTTTGCAGGAAGCCTTACGCTCCGCCGGATACGAGACTCAAGAGGTGCGGAGCGGCACCCGAGCCTTGGAAGTGCTCGCCAACAAGGTTATGGGCGCAATCCTGCTCGATCTACTGATGCCGGGTATGGATGGCTTTCAAGTCATTCACCATGTCCGACAGCAGCCGAACTTGAAAGAACTACCAATTCTCGTTATGACCGCCAAGAACCTGAGCCCGGACGAGATTGCTCTTCTAAACCGGGAAACGCAAGGCTTCCTGCAAAAGGGCGGTTCCTGGAAACAGCAACTCATTTCCGAAGTGAATAGAGTAGTTCGAGGCCGCGAGACGGCAAAGTCTGCGGGGCAATCATGATCCGGATCCTCGTCGCCGAAGACAACCCGGCGAACCGCGAACTGCTCCGCGAGCGGCTCGAGGCCCGCGGCTACAGCGTTACTGAAGCGTGCAACGGCCAGGAGGCGCTCGAGATGATTGCCCAGAGTCGGCCTGACCTTCTGCTACTCGACATCAGCATGCCTGTATTGGACGGCTTTGCCACTGTGCGCAAGATCAGAGAGAATCCTGAGCTGTCAGCGTTGCCTGTCCTCGCCGTTACCGCTTATGCCATGCAAGGTGACCGGGACAAAGTCCTGAATGCAGGGTTCGATGGCTACCTCTCGAAGCCGATCAATGCGCGTGACCTCGCCAATGAGCTCGAACGCCTGTTGCGTGTGCGAGAGGATCGAAATACCGCTCCGAATCCATTGCCCGAGCGCAAGGTAAGTGGGAAGACGCGGGCAGCAGAATCCGTAAAGTAGCGAGAGATAGGTTTCGGCCGCATGAGTCAACAGGCATCTCAAGAGGTGACAAAGAACAGCCCTGAGCTGTTTCCGACCCAGATACGGCAGATCGAGGGTCGCGAGTCTAGAAGAGGATAGATGCATGACACCGCTTCAGCCCAAAGATACAGTGCGAGTGTTATTCCGATTGCCTGTGTCAGGCGCGCGGCTCGAGGCAATGGGCACAGTCATCTGGGCAAGAGAAAACCGACAGGGATTCCAGTCCACGGACGTGAGTGCACAAAATGAACAGTCGATCCGAAAATTCACGCCGAAGTAGAAGAATAAGCGGCCGAGACGATCGCGAACGACAACCCGTACTATTTGCCAGATCGCTGCCAATCACTGACCGCTCGTGAAAAGGCAGGTCACTATGAAGGGATCGGCTTCCTGGGCTCATTCATTGGCTGGATCGACTTCGGATCGCGATGAGCGAAACTTGCTCCAGCCCGGGATAGTGGTCGTCTTTGTCAGGTTTGCGTTCCGTGGGCTTGATCTGCTGGATGGTGGTTCGCGCCGGCAGCACGGGACCAAAATACTGGGCGTAAACCTCGTCAAAAGTCTCCTCGTCGGCCAAATCGTCCAAGTAGACATTGGTTGCTACAACCTGGTCGAAATGCATTTCGGCTTCTTCGAGGTTGTCGAGGAGATTGCGCATGGTCTGCCGAAGTTGATGTTGTGTGGTGGTGGCATAGACGCCGCCGTGTGGCCCCGGAATGAATCCATCTTTTGCCGAGCAATACAGCGTGTCGCCGGCAAAAACACAGGGACTGGCGGTAGGGCTGGGCGGCATGTTCTTGGGGCGCACTGCCCTCCGTTGTTTCAGATCGACTACAGCCACGCCGGTGTACTCGATGTGGGCGCCACCAGGCAGACTCGAAACCGCGATCGTCGCCCTTGCCGGCGTGTTACCGAACTCAAATCGCTTCGCGTAATGCTCATTCATCACCCGCGTCGGAATTTCTGCAGTCAGATATGGATTGACGAAGACCATGTGGCTCAGATCGAGGCCGGCAGCCTTTACGACCGCCTGCAGGCGATCGAGCGCGAGATCCACCTGCGCCGCCGGATCGTCGGGAATTTTGCCACTCGTCGGATCGCTGCCAGTCATGCTGGATACGAATAGCCTGTCATGAGTGAGAATTCCAGGTGAGGCAGATTTGTCGGACTTATACTCCGGCGGATAAATCGCTCGCCGGTCGGCCAAGCTGCGCACGGCGACCGCGTTGATCTGAATGGATGGTTCTGGCAGCCGAGCAACACCCAACACTGCGCGGGCGGGCGGAGTCTTGGTGAAGTACTCGGAGAAGACTCCGTTCATTTCATCATATTTACTGATGTCGTCCAGATAGACTTGGACGTAGACGACATGCTCCATGCTCAAATTCGCAGACTCGACGATCGCTTTCACGTTATCGAGAGTCTGCCGGACCTGTGCCGCAAAAGTCGCAGCTAACCCACCGTCCGGGCGGCGAGGCCCCTGCCCGGAGATGTACACGTAGTCTCCCGCATCCACGCCCGGTGAGTAGAAATGATTCGCGTGAGCCGGTGTCTGCGCGGGAACGATGGCACGCACTTGCCCTTGCGCGATGAGCGTCGACGAGAACAAAATTACAGCGAGCAGTAATCGCATCCGATCCCCCAGAGGGCCTTCACTCGAAACAATAGGTTTCGCTCACGACTAAGCTACAGCTTTTTTCTGGGCGGCGCCGAGAATGGCGCGCAATCTTTGTCCGACAAGGATGTCTTCTCCGGGCTTGATGGTCATGGAAACCAATTCGATATGATCGGGCCCCTTGGCTTCTTTCCGATTCGGATTACCTTCGCGAACGGCTTTTACAAGACTGGGATTGTCGGCGCCGAGCACCTCGATGACAGGATTGCCGGCGCGCAGTTCCTGCACGCAATCGGAAACACCGTACCGCCACGCTTGTTGATCCCAGAAAATCTTCAACGTAGGATACCGGTTCCCGTCCTCGGGAACGAAAACGTCGGTTTTAACCCCGGGCACAGTCTCCACGAGTTTGCGGATGCGATCAATCCGCCCATTCCATTCCGCGTAGACCTTCTTCTCATCTAGCTTCAGCCAGGTCTCGAGCGCGGTCAGGCAACCGATGATTTCTTCCTTGCCGACTTTCATCGGGCGGCAGACTGCGCCTTCTCGAGGGCTGCAGTTCAGCAAGGCAGCCTCGATCAAATCCTTTCGGCCCAGAAGCAACCCACTGCACTGGGGGCCGCATAGACCCTTGCCACCGGAGAAACAATATAGGTCAAGCCCCATCCGGGCATAGAGTTTCGCGTTGTCGGCAGGTGGTATGCCTGCGGCATCGTCCAGCAACATTGGAATCTTGCGGTCTTTCGCGATTGCCAATTCCCGTTGTAATTTCTCACCCAGATTCGTGGTGTAGATCATCGCCGTATTTTCGTTGATTGCGTTGGTGAGTTCCTCCGGAGAATAGGCCAGAACAAGTTTGGCTCCGGTCAGCCGGATGGCACTATCAAAAGCGCTGCGGCCTCCCATCATGATCACTTCATGTTTAAGGCCGGTGGTGTCGGGAAGTTGCCAGATGTATTTGTCATCGGTGCCCGCCATACATCCGGCTGTTGCCGCCGCCATCGCGCCCGCCGCGCCAGAAGTGATGATGCCAGACTCCGCTCCGGTGAGCTCTGACAACCGCCGCCCTACGGCACGCTGGAGCTCAATCACGTTGACGAAATGTTGAGATGCCTCTACTTGCGCTTGGCGAACCTCAGGAAATTCGAGCGATCCGCTCAGATAAGTCCAGGTTCCTCGGCAATTGATAACCGTCTTCACGCCAAGCCGGGTGTATACGTTCTGACGAGGATCCTTGCCGATGGACGTTGCAGCTTGCGCATACAGATCGCGGGCCGCGATTTGCGTCAGCAATGGGGCAGCCGCCATCAGCTTTACGAATGATCGCCGGCTGGAATTCGGGGTGTGCATTGCGATTCCTCCAAGTCAGGTCATTGTCGAACAAACGTATTACCACTTTATGTTAGCCGTTTGAACTCGGGCCGATCAGAACGTAGCAATCCTAATCCGCATCTTCGGGCACCGGAATCCGCGATCGCACGGCAAGGATGTACGCTTTGGCTCCCGGTTTGTTTTGGTTGTAGAACCCCACCGTGCAATTAGGGCGGAAGTAGTAAGCATCTCCCGCGTGAGCCGGATATCGTCCCTCGACGCCGTCCATTCCGCTTCCCGCTACCATCTCGCCCTGCCCTTGAAGGACTAAGTAGATCTCCTCGGCAGTCTCGTGGTGGTGCGGGAAGTTCGTACCTCCGGGAGCGAAATCCATCCAAAAGAGACTGGTCACGACGTATGCCTGATCGATTGCGTCGCGCTTTCCACTGCGCGGGCCGATCAGGAGTTTGTAAAGAACAGAATTGGGATGACCATCCACGGTCTCCTCCTTGAGGTCATCCATGTTCACAATCTTTGGTTCGGGCGACGGCGGGTCGATTGCAATCTTTGGAGGAATCTTGAAACCCATCAGCAGAATCCGCGCGGGTTGTTCTGAAGTGTTGGCAATCGAATGCTTCATGCCCGGAGGTAAGTACGTGAAATCATTCGAGCGCAAGGCGTACGTCTTGTCCCCGTAGTGGAGTTCGCCTTTACCCTCGACAACGAAATAGATTTCCTCTTCGCGATCAAAGAGTGCGCTCTGGCAACTTCCGCGGGCATCGAGAGTAACCTCAGCGAAACGGGTCACACTCCGCAGAATTCGATTGTCTGGATCGCCTTCACCAAAGATTGCTTTGTAGTGGCAAGTCGCCGAGGCGCGATCTCCGTGGGCCTCCTCCAGGTTCGGAAGGTATCGATGCAACCACGTGGCATCGACTCTCCGCTCCTGTGCCACCAGATCCGACGCGATCAGCAGCAGTAGCAGCAGAGTCCAAGAACTTCGTTCCCGCAGACGTAGCTTCACAGCGCCTCGTTCATTCGAGAAGTTGGTATACCACAGAAAAAGCTTGACTGAAATCGAAATCTTTCGTTTTATTGGGTTTCATTTCGTTTAATGAAGGCATCCCAGGCAGGCGTTTTCGGTATTCCTGCGTGCATGCTACCCTCGACCGCGGTTGACAAGGACGCAATCATGACACTCCAACTTCCGCTTATGAATCGGAAGCGTAGTCTTGCCATAGGATTTCTCCTCGGTTTGATTGGGATGAACTTGGCCTCCGCTCAAGGAGGGGCTCAAGCGAATCCAGCGAAAGGAGCAGGGTGCCGCGTTGAAGCTGTGGAATACAAGGGCTGGCACGCCCAACAAATGTCAAATCGATGGGTGCAGTTGATCATTGTTCCGCAAAATGGCGGGCGGTTAATCCAGGTGAGTTTCTCCGGACATTCGTACCTGTTCGTGAATCCCAAGTTTGCAGGCAAGTATTTTCCGCCCACCCAAGGCCAGTGGTTCAACTACGGCGGCGACAAGCTGTGGCTCCTGCCTGAGGGAAACAATGACGAGCAACATTGGGTGGGCGGATCTGATGTCCTGGACGATGGCCCATTTTCCTTTCGAAAACTTTCGGAAGGAAAAGAATGCGAGATTGAACTGACGGGACCGTCCGATGCGCTCACCGGAATCCAGTTTGTGCGCACGATTCGCCTTGACGACGATTCACCGCGCATCCGCTTCCACGCTTCGATGAAGAACGTGACCGGGCATTCACTGGAATGGTCGATGCAGTCTGTATCGCAATACGATACCGCCGACCCGAGCCCGCCGGAGCCGGGTGCTTCCGCGCACTTCAACCGCGATTTCTGGACGTTTACCCCCGCGAACCGTTCCAGCACCTATCTCAACCGCTACCATGTACGCTTCGGTCCAGCAGAAAATTCTGCTGTCTCGGTGAGAGACGATGGCTTGTTCGCGGTGCACTATGTTCACATGGCGGCTGAGTTATGGCTAGACTCGACCGATGGTTGGCTCGCGGTAGTCGATCGCACCACCCGGTATGCGATGGTCGAACGATTTCAATATGAAGAGAGCAAACCTTATCCTGGCAAAGCCTCGGTCATCTTTTGGACCAACGGGTCTGAAATGAGATTGAACGACGACGGGAATCCGTCGCTCAGCGCGGACTCGGATGCCGGGCCCTACTACCTTGAAGCCGAGCTGAATAGTCCGCTTTGTCGGCTGCGCCCCGGGGAAGCTTGTACCTTCGACACGGAATGGTTCCCAACTCGTGCTGGAAACGAGTTCCACGGTGTGGCCGACGCGGGCATCGTCATTCGCCCGCTTCAGGCGACGAGTCTCGAGAACGGCAAGGTCAAGGTCTTGGGTTCTTTTGGAGTCTTCTTCTCCGGGCGGCTAGTGGCGAACTTCTATGATGAACACGGGAGGAGCCTCGGAACTTTACCAATCGTAGACGTCAGTCCAACCGAGCCGGTTGTGCTTGAAACGGAAGTCGTTGCTCCCGGAAAGCCTGCGCGACTTTCTCTTCACCTTCAAGATGAGAACGGGGTCGACCGTGGTTCTCTTCAGGAAGTGCAAATTGGCGGCGCGGACAAACACTGAAATGACATGCCGCGTTGGAGCATTCATCGTTTTCTTGATGGCTGCAGCTTGCACGAGTCTGCCGGCGGCGGGACAGCAGCCAGGTCGCTCTCCGGCTATCGCAGATACGAAGGTAAGTGCTGAGGATCTGCTGGCGCAGCCGGTAGGCGCGAACTGGACATCGTATAACGGCGACTACACGGGGCGCCGCTACAGCAGTTTGCAAGAAATCAATGTTGCTAATGTCGCGCAACTGCGCACGTCGTGGGTTTTTCATCCCGGTAACTCCCAGGAGCTCGAAGCGACGGCGGTTGTCATCCGCGGCGTAATGTACGTTACTTCTGCCAATGATGTGTTCGCGCTGGACGCGAAAACAGGTCGGGCTGTGTGGCACTACCAGCGGCCGATCAGCTCAGGATTGCTCGACGACGCCGCGGCCCACAAAAGTCGAGGGGTCGCCGTGTGGCAGAACTCGGTTTATTCAGAAACCGATGATGCTCACTTGCTCCGCCTCGACGCTCGCTCGGGAGCTTTGCTGTGGGACGTTCAATATGCCGACAAGGTCAAACATTACGGCGCCACCAGCGCGCCCCTCGTGGTCAAAGGAGAAGTGATCGTAGGCACTTCCGGCGGAGACTCCGGAGTCCGGGGATTTCTGGCTGCCTACGATGCCATGACCGGAGATCTGAAGTGGCGCCTGTGGACGATCCCTGGTCCGGGAGAGTTCGGTTCCTCCAGCTGGCCCGGCGATTCCTATCTGCATGGAGGTGCCACCACCTGGATGCCAGGTACTTATGATCCAGTACTAGACACTCTGTACTGGACAACCAGCAACGCTGCACCTGACTTCGTTGGCGATTCCCGCCCGGGAGACGATCTTTACACTTCATGTGTACTGGCGATCGACCCCAACACGGGAAAATTGAAATGGTACTTTCAATTCACTCCCCATGACATCTATGACTATGATGCGAATGAAACTCCTGTGCTGGTGGATCGGGAAGAGAACGGTTCGATCCGTCATCTCATGGTGCAGGCTAATCGCAACGGTTTTTTCTATGTTCTCGACCGGACCAACGGCAAGTTTCTTTATGCCGCTCCATTCGTCGAAAAGTTAACCTGGGCTAAAGGTGTGGATGCTTCCGGTCGTCCGATTCTTTCGGGTCGAATCCCGACGGTGGATGGAACGAATATCTGCCCGGGCATCACGGGCGCAACCAACTGGTTTTCTCCTTCCTACAATCCGAGCACTGGACTTTTTTATGTCATGGCTCTAGAGAGCTGCAATGTATTCTTTGCGAGCCCAAGAGAATTTGTCACCGGAGAGACCTACTACAATACCGGCACAAAGTTTCCTCGTGGTGAACATTGGCAGAAGTCTCTGCTGGCGCTTTCCCTCGCGAATGGAAAAGCGGCATGGCGTTATGAGCAGGAAGGCCCGGGTGATTCGTGGGGTGGGACACTGACGACTGCTGGTGGATTAGTGTTTTTTGCAGACGACGCAGGATCCCTGGAAGCGGTTGACGCGAAGACCGGCCACGCTCTCTGGCACTTCAATACTGGGCAAACCATGCGCGCATCTCCGATGAGCTATGCGGTCGATGGAGTCCAGTATGTTTCGATCGCAGCGGGCAGCGACATTTTCAGCTTCGCGCTTCCTCGTTGAACTGACTCGGCTCCGCGAAGGCGACGGGAACTGGCCTCGAAGTATGAGCCGCCATAGGAATAGTCTTGCAGTACTCGTGCTCCCGAACGGGATGCTCGAAAGGAGACAGTGTGATCCGAACAGCAGGCTGTCGTGTTTTGGCTGGAGCGCTTATCGCCGGCTTATTTTGCATAAGCATCAGCGCAGACGCGCAAAAAGTAACAGTGGATGCAACTCCTTCTCGCGTAGCCAATACTTTCAGCCCGCCGCACGCTTTGGGCGCGGCGATCGATCGGCTCCGAACTGGAACTCCCGACAAGCTTCTCACTGATCCATTGCTGAAAGAAATTCTCGGTGCCGGCTGGCAGACTGTGACCTATCGCCAGAATACTGAGCTGATGGTCGAGGCCTGGCACTGGAACCCGCGCGGTGCCTGGAGCAACTCCGAAAAGCAGGAAGGCTACTTCGTGGGAACCGGAACTCCAACGGACGAGAAGATTCATAATTCCTGGGCCTATCCGCTTCCACATCGTGGGTTCAGCCGTGGCGACGGAAACGGCTGGTCGCGTCTGACGGATGGTGACCCTGCGTCGTACTGGAAGAGCAATCCATATTTGACTAAGGCCTTCACCGGAGAAGACGACTCCTTGCACCCGCAATGGGTAATGATCGATCTGGGCAGCAAGATCGATATGAACGCAATCCGTATCGCTTGGGAGAATCCTTATGCCCGGAGGTACGCCGTTCAGTTCTGGACCGGCGAACTCGAGCCTTTCTACGACGGCACTACGAAGGGTACATGGCAAACTTTTCCACTGGGGACCGTCACGGAAGGTAAGGGCGGGACCGTTACGCTCAAGCTGGTTTCATGGACGATTCCGGTTCGATACTTGCGCATCTGGATGACGGAATCATCGAACACCTGCGACACCCATGGCTCCGCCGACAAGCGAAACTGCGTGGGATACGCCATCAACGAACTCTACGTTGGGGCGCTCTCACCTGATGGCCAATTCAACGACTACGTGACGCACTTCCCCAGCCGCCAGCAAACCGTCACCTGGCCCTCTTCCGTAGACCCGTGGCACGCCGCTTCCGATCTCAACGAATCACGCGGCGACCAAGTCGGTTTCGATTTCTTCTTCACCTGCGGCGTCACGCGCGGTCTGCCGACAATGGTGCCGATTGCCATGCTGTATTCCAATCCTGAAGATGCTGCCAACGAAATCACCTATCTCTACAAGCGCCACTATCCCATCTCCTGGATCGAAATGGGCGAAGAGGCGGATGGGCAACACATGCTGCCGGAGGACTACGGAGCTCTCTACGTACAATTCGCAACGGCAATTCACAAGCTGGTTCCCGAGGCAAAGCTGGGTGGACCTCCATTTGAAGGAACTTTTGGCGACGTTGAGGTCTGGCCTGATGCCAATGGAAAAGTCTCATGGCTCGGACGCTTCGTTGACTACCTGAAGGCTCACGGCCGGCTTAAAGATTTTACTTTCTTCTCGTTTGAACATTATCCGTATCAAGACCGCCCGACCTATTCGTGGGCTGATCTCTATCCCGAACCTGGGTACGTGAGTCACATCGTACAAGTATGGAAAGATAACGGACTGCCTCCCGATATTCCTTTCTTCATGACCGAAGGCAACATCGGAGGCGGAGCGGGTCCATCGAACGTCAAGAGTGCCTTGTGGCTGGCCGATTACGTTGGGACCATGATGAGCGAAGGTGCGGGCGCAACCTACTATTTCCACTACATGCCTTCGCCGGATCATCCTGCCGGTTTCTTGATGATTGACAAAGATTTCAATCTGAAGGGATACCCGCCGCAATATCTTGCGACGCAGGTAATCACCAAAGAGTGGGTGCAGCCGGTGGATGCGCCGCACCGCCAGTTCAAGGCATCCAGCGATGTAACCGATGCTGCTGGAAACGTGCTCGTAACTGCCTATGCGGTCGAGCGACCCGATAAGCAATGGTCTCTCATGCTGGTGAACCGCGACCAGTACAACGATCACACCGTCAAAGTGGTATTCGCAAATTCCGAAGGTAAGAACGAACGCCATTTCGCGGGTCAGGTCGCCCGCATTACGTTCGGTTCAAACGAGTATCAATGGCATCAGGAGGGGGAAGGGGGCCATGCGGATCCCGACGGACCAGCGTCCAAATCGAGCATTGAAGGTGGCGCGCAAACGCAGTATCAACTGCCAAAGGCGTCCATCACAGTGCTTCGCGGAACAGTTGGACCGTGAGATGCACGCAAGACTGCTTTACCCATCGATTCCAGAGGAAGGCTTAGGTCTCTTTCAGTGTTCTAGGTAGGGCAAGTAGCCTTGCGTCTTCACTTCGAGGCGGTACACCGAAGTAGTTGCCGTGATGTAAAGCGTGCGGTAATCCTTGTCGCCCCACGTCAGGTTTGCGGGTTGTTCGGGCATGACGATTGTGCCGAGATGGTTGCCCTTCTCGTCCCAGACCCAGATCCCCTTGGGCCCGGTCACGAACAGATTGCCAGCCTTATCCACCTTAATGCCGTCGGGTACGCCTTCATGCTTGGCGCCCGGCTCCTCGCCGAACACGCGTCCGTTGTTAAGCGTGGTATCTGAGGCAACGTCGTACACGCGAATGTTTCTCTTTTCGCTGTCGTCGACGTAAAAATGTTTGCCATCAGGAGAAAACGCCAGTCCGTTCGGTTGAGTCAGGTCCTTCGTCAGAAGTCGCACATCGCCCTTGTCATCCAGGCGGTAGACACCCTGGAAAGGGATTTCCTGTTTTTCCCCGGCAACCAGGTCGAGAGTGGGGTCGGTGAAATAGAGCGCTCCGTCGGGGCCCGTAATCACATCGTTCGGGCTGTTGAGTCTCTTCCCCTCGTATCGATCGGCGAGAATCTTGTACTTTCCGTCCGGAGTTACTTCGATGATGGCTCTTAAAACGCTAGCACAATCGATCAAGCGATGGCGGCGATCGAAGGTATTGCCGTCCGGGTCGCCCAATGCGATGACCTCTTCCTTTTTGCCATTGGGATAAACGCGGAAAATCTTGTTGATCGTCTCGTCGCTAACAAAAAGGAATCCGGCGGGGTCCCACATGGGACCCTCGGTAAAGCCAAAGTCTGTCGCAACTTTTTCCAGTTTCGCGTTGTGATCGATGAGGTCCCAGAACTTCGGAGAAAGCGGCTGAAGTTCAAAACCGCGCTTGTCTTGGGCGGAAGCGGTGACTAGCGAACACACGACTGTCATCCACGAAAGCAGGATTTTGTGTCCAATGCTCATTCGCTGGGTTCCTCTTTTTGTCGGGAAGCGCCCGCCTTCCCCTGGTCCAGACCCGCGCCCATTAGATAACTCACGAGATCATCGAGTTCGCCAGAGCTGAGTCGCTGGCCATAATTTGTAGGCATTATAGAGTTGCCAGGATGCTCTACACTCTTTACCTCAGTTTTTTGAAGGAAGTGAAAGCTTCCATCCTTGGTCTGAAGCTGCAACGAGAAGTTGTCCTCATTGCGAATGATACCTTCCAGGCGTTTGCCATCGAGGGTCGTAACCACGCCCGGCCGGTAACCCGCTCTCGCAATTCTGTCCGGTCTGACAATTTCGTTTCGAATTGCCTTTGCCGACATTGCAGGTCCGTAGGTCGAAAGGTCCGGCCCGAGGAACCCGCCTTCGCCGGAAACGGAGTGGCAAGTCGAGCATTCGCCTTTGCCGAAGAATATGACTTTGCCCCGTTGCGCATCGCCCGGAGCTGTCCCCGTATCAAGTTTGCCCTGCAGTGTCCGCACGTAACTGACCACCGCGCGAACCTGCTGTTCACTGAGAGAGTGGAAAGGTGGCATACCCGTTCCGGGTATACCATTCGAAATAATGCTGGAGATTTGGGCATCGGAAAGATGCTGCACCTTTTCGCTTCCCACGATGTTTGGCGCTTTGTCGCCACCACGGCCATCCAGTCCGTGGCATCCGGCGCAACTGGAGTTGAACGAACGCCGGCCTTGGGCAGACGTTGACTTGGAGTCGTCGTCCGGAGATTCCTCCTGTTGGGCTGTCAGTGAAACGTGAAAGGCGACTGCGCACACCAAAAGTAAGAGCACAATCACGAGATGTGAATAGTTCCGATTTAAAGGCATAAGCGAACGCAGTTTTTCACCGGATGAAACAAGTTCCAAGAATAGCCGTCCCGTGGCACCAAGGACGATTTAACCTCCGAAGTGCTCATCAACACATTCTTAACTCAGGGCACCTTTAATCGTCCTTGGCTCCACGGGCCGCTTCCTTAATATCGTATGGGCCTGCGAGAAATTTACTTCTGCTTGACTGCGATGGCGGCTATCTCAATCTTGGCATCGTTGACCAGGGCGGCCGCTTGAATGGTCGCCCGTGCAGGCTTGGGATCTGGAACGACCGACTTATACACCTTATTCATGTCCGCGAAATCATGAATGTCGGCCAAATACACTGTTACCGAAACGACATCCTTCAGTTCGAATCCTGCCGCTTTCAATACTTTCTCGATGTTGTCGAGGGCGGCTTTGGTTTCCGGACCGATGCCTCCGGCGGCCAGCTTGCCGCTGTCATCGGTGCCCTCTTGCCCAGCGACATAGAGAGTATTGCCCGCGACGATTCCATCACTGAAAGGCAAACCCTTCGCAGTCGAAAGATTGACTGCCTTGTGTTCCTGAGCCTGGCCGACTTGCCAGGTAAAGGTGGTCATTGCAGCCAATGCAAAAACGACTGTAAACAGCCGCATGATTTTCGATTGCATTATGCGTCTCCTTTGAAAATCGATCGTTTAGCTCTTCCACCGCGGACCCAACGATGTTAGAGTCCGCGAACATATATACAACCAGGAGGATGGAATGAACAAATTTCACGTATATCGGAACGTCCGACCGTTGGCAATCATACTTGTCTCCGTCGGCACGATACTAGTGGCCGCCAGCGAAGTCAGGTTGGTTCGGGCACAATCCAATTCGGCGGCCGCCTCCTCGGCCGCGGTGTCCGACGAGGATCTAGTCGCGCAATTTCGACGAGTCGAAGTAGCATCAGTTTCCGATGCGCTTGAACAGATTACAGGAAAGCGCATGTACATGACCCACCGCATGCAGCCCATTTTTACCGCTAAGTTTGCCGGTTTCGCGCGAACGGTACAACTCAAGAAGGACGAGGGGAACAAAGATCCTCAGGCCCTCAGCGGGATGCTGGAAGCCATCGACCAGGGATCCACCGACTCCGTTTATGTCATGGTGGTCGAGGACGGAGAAGACATTGCCGGGATGGGTGGTCTGATGGGCACCGCAATGGCCGCCCGCGGCTATGCTGGTGCGGTGATTGACGGCGGGGTTCGTGACGTGGCCTATTTGCGCAAGATCGGCTTTCCGGTTTTTGCTACGGGTATCGTTCCCTCCACATCTGTTCATCACTATCGCTTTGGCGGTGCGCAGATTCCGGTGGTGTGCAACGGTGTGGCCGTTAATCCTGGCGACATTGTCGTGGCCGACAGCGATGGCGTGGCGATTGTACCGAAAGCTCGCGCTCAAGAGGTGCTCAGCACCGCGCAGCAGATGGATTTCAAAGAGCACTCCATGTATGCGGTCATTGAGCAATTAAAGTCGATCGTCGAGGCAGTGAAGAAGTTCGGACGCCTCTAATTGAAATGGGGGGTTGCGGAAAACTGATTTTCATCAGATAATCCGCACTTTCATTTTTGTACTTCGCCAAGATATGCCTGGTCGTCCAAAACGGAATTACGACATCACCGCGCTTCAACGTGGACTGAGCCTTCTTCACTTGTTTAGCGAGGCCCCACGGGGGCTCACCGCGAAGCAGGTGGCTGGTCTGACGCGACTGCCAGTGAGCACGGTTCATCGCTTTCTGGCAAATCTTGTGAGTGCCGGTTTCTTAAACCGTGATGGAGACGGCAACCATCAGCTTGGAATCGCTTGTTTTGCCATCGGACAGGCAGCTGCGGCACAACTCGACATCCGGCGTCTGAGCCTGCCCTATTTGCGGGAGCTGAACCAGCAGACGAAGGAGACAATTCATTTGACAGTCCGACACGGACTGTCTGCCGTATATGTCGAGAAACTGGATTCGTCCGAGCCACTGCGTATCCATTCTCGCATCGGCGCGGCCGTTCCTCTCTATTGCACCGCGGTCGGCAAGGTGATGCTGGCATACATGTCAACGGAGGAACAGGAACGCGTTCTTCCAGAATTAGGTCTGAAGCGTCAGACTCCGAATTCTGTAGGAAATCTTCAAGAACTCAGGGCCGAGTTGTCTCGGGTTCGCAAGAATGGATACGCCTGCGACCTGGAAGAGCACGAACTTCACATACGCTGTGTGGCTGCACCAATTTGGGACCACACCGGCAGCGTCCAATCGAGCCTCAGCATTACTGCTCCCACTGTGCGTATGCCGGTAACTCGTTTGCGCCAGCTCGCACCCCTGATTCAATCTGCCGGGCTGAAAATCTCGCTCGAATTGGGTTATCAACCTCCTCGTGAAAAGAATCATCCGCTGCCCCGAGATCTCTCCCCGACGGTTACTCATTCTGCGTTGGGAAGCGAAGCCAGCAGCATGCGGCGAGGGAACGACTCGTGAGCGTGCGCACAGCGCTCCACTTCGTTGTTTTCCTCAGCTGTCTGACTGCGCAGGCGGACAGCGGTTTCCAGCCAATGAAGATCGACGTGCGAGCCGAAGATTTGCTCGTTTCGCCGCCAGCCGCAAATTGGATTTCCTACAACGGTGACTATTCTGGCAGGAGGTACAGCAGCCTTTCGGAAATCAATGCGGCGACTCTTCCCAAACTGCGCGCCGAATGGGTTTTTCACGCGCATAATTCAAACCGGCTGGAAAATTCTCCTGTCGTTGTGAACGGAATGATGTTCGTGACCGCATCGAACGATGCGTTTGCGCTCGACGCCCGAACCGGCCGCATCGTTTGGCATCATTCCCACCCCGTATCGGAAGGGCTCATTGACGATGCCTCCCAGCACTTAAATCGCGGTGTAGCCGTGTGGCACGATCGAGTCTACATGGAAACTGACAACGCGCACTTGTTGTGCCTCGATGCGCGCTCGGGAAACCAGATCTGGGACGTTGCCTATGCCGATTGGAACAAGAATTACGGCGCCACCGGCGCTCCGTTGCTTGTGAAAGACAAGGTTCTCGTGGGAACTTCCGGCGGGGATGATGGCGTGCGCGGCTTCGTGGCAGCCTACGACGCGATGACCGGAAGACTAGCCTGGCGATTCTGGACAATTCCGGGTTCGGGTGAGTTCGGTTCTGAGAGCTGGCCCGGAGATGCATATCTGCGGGGCGGCGGCACCACATGGATGCCCGGTACCTACGATCCTGAACTGAATTTGATCTATTGGGGAACCAGCAATCCGTCACCTGACTTCAACGACGACGTGCGTCCGGGAGACGGTCTTTACACTGATTGCGTGCTTGCACTGGACCCCGATACGGGCAAGTTGAAATGGTATTTCCAATTCACGCCGCGCGATTTGTTCGACTATGACGCGGTGGAAACGCCGATTGTGATCGACACCGTTTACAAAGGTGAGCCGCGCAAATTGCTGGTTGAGGCCAACCGCAACGGTTATCTCTATGTCCTTGACCGGACCGACGGGAAGTTCCTCTCGGCTGCTCCGTTTGTGCAGAAGTTGAACTGGGCACGAGGAATCGACGGGCGCGGCCGGCCGATTCGAACGGATGTCAGACCGGTGCCGGAAGGAGCGCGTGTATGTCCTGGCTTCTCCGGCGCCACGAATTGGTACGCGCCGTCATACAACGAATCAACGCACATGGTGTATTTCTTGACCCTGGAACAGTGCCAGACCTTTTTTTCGCAGCCGACGCCGACATTCCAGGAGGGCAAGGAATACTATTCGACTGGCGCTAAACGCATCCCCGGTGAAACCTCTCAGAAAATTCTTGTCGCGTACAGCTTGGACACGGGCTCATTTGCCTGGAAATACCAGCAGACTGGGCCTGGTCACTCTGCGGGCGGAACCATGACCACGGCTGGAGGGCTGCTGTTTTTCGGTGACGATGCCGGATCACTTGAAGCGGTAGATGCCCAAACCGGTAAGCCCTTATGGCATTTCAACACCGGCCAGACCATGAGCGCGTCTCCCATGACTTATTCGGTCGGGGGGAAACAGTATGTTGCTATTGCCGCGGGCAGCGACATTTTCGCCTTCGCGCTGCCGTGATCGGAATCTCGAATTTCAAATTGAAAGGAGCACATATATGAATTTCGCTTTGACTCGAAGGAGGTTCGCGGTGCGGTGCGCTTCCGCACTTTCAGCTTTAGGATTCACTGCCATGTTGCCTACACGTGCTGTGGCCCAAGGTTCCGCGGCTCAGGATGCGAACGGAATCCGCAAGCTGAACAGTGAGGGCAAGCCGGGGACCGAGAAGGATGTCATCATGCCGGTGATCGTCCACAACGGCTTGATTTATGTCGCGGGGCAGGGGGCGCACGATACCCGTGACTCAAAGGAATGGACCATCGAATCTCACACCTCAATGGTCATGGATAAAGTGAAGAAGCACGTGGAAATCGGCGGAGGAACGATGGACAGTATTCTTCAGGCGAACGTGTTCCTCGTGAAGATCGAACACTGGGATGGGATGCACAAGGTTTTCGCGACATATTTTCCTCACGGCGGGCCGTCCCGCACAACGGTAGCAGTCGCTGCACTACCTGGAGATTCTCTGGTGGAAATCAATTGCATCGCTGCCGTAGCTCGTAAGTGAAACGGAGGAGCACCGCTGAATGCGAATCAACTCGAAATGGAATCGGCGCGGATTCCTCGGCACCATTACCGCAATCGCCGCGTCCGTCTTTGCACCGAGCAGACTTTTCTTCACTACCAGTGCCGCAGCTGGGGGAAACGGCGATGTCAGCGGCTTTGGAGAGTCCGGCAACCCATACGACGAACTTGGTGTAAATACGGTGATCAACTGTGAAGGGACCATGACAATGCTGGGGGGCTCTATACTTCGCCCGGAACTTGAGGCTGTCATGGCAATGGCTGGTCGCCATTTCGTGAGCATCCCGGAGTTGGAGGCCGCGGCGGGCAAGCGCATCGCCGACATGCTGAAACTTCCGGATGGTTACACCGCCCTCGTCACCTCGGGGGCCGCTGCGGCAATTCAGTCGGGATTGGCTGGCATTCTCACCGGCGACAACGAAGCTCGGATTCGGCAACTTCCTGATCTAACGGGGATGAAATCAGAGGTCATCATTCAGAAGTCGCACCGTAATCCCTTTGATCACCAGTTGAGATCGACAGGCGCCAAGCTGATAGAGATCGAGACTCATGATCAATTGCGTCAGGCGGTCAACGATCGCACCGCAATGATGCATTTCTCGAATTTCGCGAATGCGGCGGGGCAGATCAAGGTCGACGAATGGGCGAAGCTCGCCAAGCAATACAAAGTACCATGCATGAACGATGCTGCGGCCGACACACCGCCGGTTTCACATCTATGGGACTACACCGTGATGGGGTACGATCTCGTGACCTTCAGCGGTGGCAAAGCGATGCGCGGCCCGCAATGCGCCGGACTACTGATTGGACGCAAAGAGCTAGTAGCCTACGCATTGCTGAACAATAGTCCACACGAAGACACGCTCGGTCGAAGCCAGAAAGTCGGAAAAGAAGAAATCGTGGGAATGGTGAAGGCGGTTGAGCTTTATCTCAAGGAAGATCACGACGCGTTAGCGAAAAATTGGCAAGAACGGCTCGCCGTCGTTTCGACCGAACTCACGAAGATTCCGGGCGTGACTACGTCATTCTTCACGCCCGACATCGCGAATCATGTGCCCCACATGCAGATTACGTGGGATTCCAAAATTTCCTTAAGCCCCGAGCAGGTCTCCAAGTTGCTGCGAAATTCCAAACCCGCGATCGTCATCGGGAGCGAGGAAGGACGGCCGGGTTTGACGATGTGTTCGTTCATGTTGCAACCAGGGGAAGACAAGATCGTGGCCGAGCAACTGTCGCGCGTCTTGCGAGAACACTCTGCATAGGCCCCGATAGGTTGGGACGGCGTGAACCAATGGTGCGTTCAATAAAAGACATCGAGAAGCCGTCGGCGGGAGCCGGGACGACAAGCCACGTGCGCTGGTTTCTGGTGTTCTGGCTGTTCGTCCTGAGCGCGGTGTCGTATCTCGATCGAGTCAATATTTCAATCGCAGGTGGGTCCATCGTCGATGCCTATCATCTGACGGATGTGCAACTCGGCAAAGTGTTCAGCGCATTGGTGGCGGGTTACGCGCTGTTTCAGACACTCGGCGGGCACCTGGCGGATCGCTTTGGTCCACGTCGAGTACTGACCGGCGGCGTAATTTGGTGGGGAATCTTCACGGCCTTGACGGCGCTTGTACCCGCCAACGTCAGCGGCGCTCTCTTGTTGTTTGTGGCTGTCCGTTTTTTTCTTGGTGCCGGCGAAGCAGTGATTTATCCCGCAGCCAATCAGTTTGTTGCGCGCTGGATTCCGGTGGGTGAGCGCGGCATCGCGAATGGCTGGATATTTGCCGGCGTAGGAGCCGGTGCGGGCCTCACTCCGCCGTTAATCACTTATCTCATGGTTCATCACGGCTGGCGTTCGTCGTTTTGGGTGTGCGCGATTATCGGGCTCGGGGCCGGAGCTGTCTGGTTCCTCGCAGCTCGCGACACTCCAGAAGAGCACTCGCGCGTGTCGCCCTCTGAACTCGTTACGATTCAGTCCGGACTTACATTCGCGATCACGAAGAATCCACTGTCACCGGAAGCCGGAAACCGTACCAAGATACTTGTGCCTTGGCGGCGCGTTATGCGCAGCCGCGAAGTCTGGGCTGTTACCTTCAGTTATTTTTGTTACGGTTACGTGGCGTGGATTTTTTTCAGTTGGTTCTATCGTTACCTGGCCAAAGTGCGTGGTCTTGACCTTAAGGCCAGCGCTTTCTATTCCATGCTGCCATTTCTGGCAATGTTGGTTTGTTGCCTTTTAGGAGGAACCATCAATGACCGGCTCACGAAATGGCATAGCGCACGCCTCGGTCGCTGTGTGCTGGCGGCATTCGCGATGGGCGTGGCAGGAGTCTTTATTGCCTTCGGCTCGCAGGTTCAGGGCGCCCGTCTCGCCAGCATAGTGTTGGCCGGTGGTGCTGGGGCGTTGTATTTGTCCCAGAGTTCATTTTGGTCGATCACTGCAGACATTGCCGGCGCCTCGGCCGGGTCAGTATCTGGGTTCATGAACATGGGTGGTCAAATTGGAGGAGCTGTGACTGGATCGCTCACTCCTTGGATCGCGGCTCGCTATGGCTGGACAGCATCCTTCCTCGTGGCAGCGGCGCTGTGCTTCTTGGGCGCTGTCAGTTGGCTTGCTGTGAATCCTTCTAAGACACTGACTGACGCGCACCGATCACCTTCCCGCTAGGAACTCGATGGGCGGAGCGAGGCCAACACTTCACCGATAGAGCTTGCACTCCCGAAGCCACGCGGGATTCCGCACGCTGCCTGAGTATCGGTTAGAGCTCCTCTCAGTGGGCGGATTGAAAAACGCGATAGCTGTGCGGGGCCAAAGTTACCGCAAATGCCGTCGTCGCTGGCTCAGCCGGATGACGAGGCTTGTGAGCTGTTCCACTCAGCTTTTGCCCACTCACGACATCCGACAGTGACGTTGCGTTTGTCGCGAGGATGGTAACGGCCGCCGGTTCATCACGAAACGATTCGACAATGAAGGTTGCGTTGTCGTAAGCAAAGATGCTGATCTTCGCGGGTCCCTCGATGCGCACCGGGAAGTTTCCCATCACGTAGCTGCGAATAGCGTTCAATTCCGCATCTGGTAAGAGGTACAGGTCGGTGAAATTCTCCGGTATCGTCAGCACGTAGAGCGTTCCCTTGCCGTACGTGTTCATCAACAGCATAGGGAAGCCGTTATTGTCGGCAATGCCGCGGACCACAGGCCACGCATCATTCGTCAGAAACCGCAGATGCGGAATCAGGATCGGTGCGGCGCTCTTACCGATATCGGTTCCCGCACCAGGACCAAAGGCGCCAATGAAGTTCGACACCGCAACCGTGTGGTCCGTGTAACGAATCTCAGCCAAATCTTCGGCGCCCTTGCCTTCGAGCGCGTGCCACAATCCAGACGTCATAACTACCGTCTTGCCCGACTGAAGCTGTTGTTTAACCTCGCTTACTAAATTCGAATCAAAAGCGGCGCCCTCGGTGAGCAGGATAACGTCCGCATTGGAGGGAAATGTGGGATACATTTCGATCGGAATTCCGATCAACCCGAGGAAGTTATGCAGGAAGTCCTCGCCAACAGCGTGCGTTGGGCGATAGCTTGCGATGCCGATGGGATTCCCAAGTTTTCCGACGAATGGCTTGATTTGATCAAGTGCGTCACCTGCCACAGTGCCGAAAAGCGGTTTGCTTTTCGCTCGCGCGATGATTCTGTCCCAATTCACGCTAGTCGCAGTGTTCTTCCAAGGCCGGATACCGGGAGTGGCTTCCTGCAAGAGCGCTCCGTAGTTAAATAATGTCATTTCGCGGGCCTTGCCAAAAACGGTAAGCCACAGTTGTTCTGAGTAACGATCGATATATCTGATATCGAAGGTGTCGACCCATCCGCCGCCGTTGCGACCCGGAGCTACCTCATCGAAGTAGCGCATGATCTCGTAACTCTCGTATTGCTGAAGGTTTTGGTCAGTCTGGACAGGATCTCGGGTCTCTGTCCCAGCGTAGATCTCATCAAAGATCTTCGGCTGTTGTTCGAGATCATAGCCGTTGCCCTGAAAGTGCTCATACCAGTTCGGATATTTAATAATCATTTTCACTTTAGGGTTCACGGCCTTCGCCGGACCAACGATCAGATCGCGGGACACTTCATTCATGGTTTTGAGCCGGAAATCGGTCCAGCGTTGATTGCCCTTTGCTTCAATATCGGAGGGCTTCTTCGTATTGGCGAAGAAAAAGTCGTCGAGAATGATTTCGTCGAACAACCTCGCTGTCATCTCAGAAACATGTTTAACATACTCACGGTCCTCGGACTTGGTATAGGTAAACGAAACGAACTGTCCGTTGTCATCGTCGGAATAGCAGATAGCGCCCGATACTTCGACACCTTGATCGGTAAAGAACTTCTTCACCTCGGCAACGAGCGCTTCATCAGCAAGCTTGCGGCTGCGGTACGTTTCCAGGTAAACCTTATCGACGTGCAACTGGCTGCGAATTGTCGCCCATGAAGTCTTCAGCCATTGCTGATCCTTCATCTTTAGCGTAACTCCGACAGGAATGTAAATGACTGTCTTGAATGTGTTCTGATTTTGCTGGGCAACAGCGGATCGGGACGAACAAAGCAAGAAAGCAGCGATCAGTCCGACCGACAACAACTGAGTGGGGCGTAATTTCACGGCTACCCTCCGCTTCTGATAGAACGAGCATTATAGGAGCAGCGGAACAAGCTTGGTGCAATGTTCTTTCGCTGAATTAGAAAGCGAGCGACACCAAGCTCCATCCGGCGTAGCATTCCGGTCAGGAGGTTGATTAGTGAAAGAATTTCGTGGCTCACGGTCAACGAGAAATGGACCTGCGATCGGCGCAATGTGCGTTTTTCTGGTCACCCTCCTCAGTTCAGATGTGGTCTTCAGTCAGATATCTACTAGCGTTACAACCAGAACACAGTGGAGAGCGCAATGGATCTCGCATCCAACCGCCGCCCTGCGGGAACCGGGTGTATTCCACTTCCGCAAGATCCTCCAACTGTCCAGCAAACCCTCGCACTTTGTAGTTCACGTGAGCGCGGACAATCGTTTCCTCTTATTCGTCAACAGCCACCGAGTCGGCGAAGGTCCCGCTCGCGGTGACCTCGCCCACTGGCGCTACGAGACTTTTGACTTGGCGCCTTTTCTTCGCGAAGGTAAGAATGTCATCGCGGCGACGGTCTGGCAGTTTGGGGTCTACGCTCCGCTTGCGCAGGTCTCCGACCGCTTGGCTTTCCTCCTCGAAGGCGATGCGGCCGCAGAGACCATTCTCAATACCGACGGCACTTGGCAAGTCGAATCCGAGCCGGGACACAAGCCCAAGCGTCCGTTACCGGAAGGCATGTGGCAGTACTGGGCAGCAGGTCCGGGCGAGCACATCGACGGCAATAACTACGACTGGGATTGGAAAGATTCCACCGCTGGGCCAAACTCTCACTGGGTTGCTGCAACTCCGGCAATTCGCGAGTCCATCAACCCCAACGGGAGCACGCCCGCTTCTGGATGGGAAGACAGCCCCGTCCGCTGGCGCCTCGTGCCCGATCAGCTTCCACCCATGGAGTACTCCGAAGTTTCCAGCGGCACCGCCGTACGCGCCGATCTTGATGCCGCGAAAAGTTTCCCATCAAGCCCGACCCTTATCCCGCCGCACACCAAAGCGTCGATCGTGCTTGATCACTCAACAATGGTTTCCGGCTATCCCGAACTGACTGTCAGCGGAGGCAAGGGGGCTCAGATCGAGATGGTTTTCACAGAAGCGCTCTACGATGCGCAGCAGAAACGGGCCAATCGCAACGAAGTCGCGAACCGTGTTGCTCTGGGCCTCACCGATGAGTTCCTCGCCGATGGGGGTTCCCATAGAACTTTCAGGCCTCTTTGGTGGCGCACTTGGCGCTACGTTGAGCTCAAAGTTGAAACGGCTGACGAAGCCCTTCGCCTCGAGGAGTTCCACACTTTCTTTAGCGCTTACCCGTTCATGGACCGAGGTAAGTTCCAGTCGAGCGATCCTGCTTTGTCCCGTATTCGCGACATCTGTTGGCGCACCGCTCGCATCGATGCTCACGAAACGTACATGGACACTGCCGTCTGGGAGCAATTGCAGTATATCGGCGACACCCGACTGCAGGCGCTGATCTCGTACACTGTGAGTGGGGACGACCGTCTGGCCCGGCAGGCCCTACAAGCTTTCGACGATTCGCGCATCCCCGAAGGCATCACTCAGAGCCGCTACCCATCGTCTCTAATCCAGCACATTCCGCCATTCTCGTTGTTGTACATCAATATGCTTCACGACTTCTGGATGTATCGTCCCGATCCCAACTTTGTTGCCGGACTGCTGCCGGGCACGCGCCCGATACTCGCCTGGTTTCTGGCAAAGCAGCGTCCCGATGGAATGCTTTCTTCGCTTCCAGGCTGGACGTTCATTGACACGCCAGCATGGGTCGAGGATTTTCCACGCCGAGATGAAGCTGGGAGATCTTCCGTGGTCACCTTGCAAATGATCGGAGCCTTGCAGGCCGCCGCCGATCTTGAGCAAGAGTTGGGCGATCCTCTGCTGGCGGATCGCTATCGAAAGCAAGCGGAGTCAGCGGCGACTGGAGTGTTCAAATTATGCTGGAACCGACAACTCGGGTTGCTGGCAGACACTCCCGCCCAGAATTCCTATAGCCAACACGCAAACCTCACTGCAGTTCTTTTCGATGTCATCCCGAAAGCGAACCAGGCCGACGTAATGCGAAAGGTGCTGGCAGCAAGCCTTGGCGCTGCCGACGTCAGCACCGACAAACTAGCCAAAGTGAGCCTCTTCTTCCAGTTCTATCTGGCGCGCGCACTTGAGCATGTTGGCCTCAGCGACTCTTATTGCGACCTGCTGCAGCCTTGGCGTCAAATGCTGGCGATGGGGCTCACGACAACGCCCGAATATTCCGATCCATCGCGCTCCGATACCCATGCCTGGAGTGCACACCCGGCTTATGATTTTGCGACGATTGTTGCTGGCATACGGCCGGGGTCTCCGGGCTTCGCCACAGTGCGTATCGAACCCAGTCTCGGTAAATTGCAATGGGTCGAAGCTTCAATGCCACATCCCCGAGGGACGATCTTAGTCCGCTACCACAAGGGCGAGAAAACCACGGATGCAGCCATTAACTTACCGGATTCCGTGTCAGGAACGTTCGTATGGAAAGGCCAGTCCTACCCGCTTCATCCCGGCGAACAGACATTCCAGTTGCCGTAGTCGGATTCTCACTGGACTGACGGAAGCGAGCTGCCTCAGCTCTCGGAAGAACTTGATTCGCGAATTGTCAGCCTACATTCGTTTTCTTATCGGCCAAATGAGCAAGGAGACAATCATCCAACTGAGGGTCGACGCGGCCATTACGATCCCAGGTCTGTGGTTGGGCAGCCATCGTGCCATCACCAGCGCAAACACAAGAAGCCCGATACTTCCGATCGCGGCACCGGCCGCATCGATTGCGACCGCTTGCCTGGCTCGTGTCGACCCGTGCATTCGAAGGCGTTCCTTCTTCTGCTTCTCATGCTTCTCAATCAGGGTTGCACTTGCAGGCAGAATCGCAGGAAAAGCCAGAAAGAGTCCACCGATGCCGGGGCCGTATTTCTTGGCGATCATCCCTGTGGCGACAGTAATCAGACACCCAGGCCGAATCAGGTTGCGGCCTGGTACCAGCGAATTTCCTTGAGCCACGAGGTATCAACCTGGATTCGCATTCTCGTACTACTTCAAGAAGAAATACCAAAGTCCGAAAGCTGTAGCGGCCCACACTAAGAGTAAGGACCCCGCCGCTACCAGCGCATGAATCGGCGGTGCATCATTGCCCAACTTATACAACAAGGTTCTCATTGGGTAAAACACATACTTATCTCGGGGAACTCCTGTATTGGTGCTCCTGAGGCGCAGGCGGAAGATTATCTTGTCGAATTGATCGCTCAGGAATGGCCTGATGTCCAATCCGCGAGCCATGGGAATCGACAATCAAGCTAATCGGAGGTTGCAAATGCGACAACTATTTCTGTGCCTTTCGGTTCTGCTCCTCGGCTTGTCTTGGGCCGCTGCGCAGAGCACATCGAGCCAAACCAGCCCGAACTCTACAAGTTCCGGTCAAGAGACGCAGTCATCGGCAGGTGGCGAAACCACGGTTGAGGGCTGTCTGAGCGGATCCAATGGGAGCTTCACGCTAAGCGACAAGAACGGCACAACGTACTCGCTGACCGGCGACACTGCGAAGCTGAGCGAGCATGTCGGCCATGAAGTGAAGATTACCGGCACGTCCAATTCGGCGGCCTCTTCGCCAAGCAGCACGGGTACTCCAAGCGCGACGGGAAGCGCTGGGGCGCAGCAGACGCTCCAAGTCAGTTCCGTTAAGCACGTCTCGAAGACTTGCCAATCTGGTGGTGGAACAGCCAAGTAAGGCAGGTCCATTGATTTGAAAGGCCCAGCCTTGTGCTGGGCTTTCTTATGGATGAAAGGACGGTCGATGACGGGGAACCGGCGCTATGCTGCGTCACGTGCTGGCGCATGTGCATGGATGATGTGTGGTTTCGCATGAGCCGACCGACGAATCTGCTGAGAACGAGAAGGTTCCCGCCTTTCGGGCAGAGGGAGTAGTGGAATCGTCGTCTTGGCTTGAATCGACTCGTAGATGGCCTCAACGACGCGAACATCGGCCAACCCCTCGAGCCCGGAGGGTTCCGGGTTTTTGTCGCGCAGGATGCAGTCCGAGAAGTAGATCAATTCGGCGGCGAACTGGTCTCGTCTGGGAAAGGTCTTAGTATGAGTCTTTCCAGCGATCGTGATCTCAAGGTTGGTATCGTTCGCGTATCCGTAGGCAGGATCGGCTCGGAGTGATCCCCGGCTTCCAAGTAGTGAGTACCGGCTGACACGGGCAGCACCGAAACTGCAGGTAAAGGTGGCAAGGCGCTCGTGGGGAAAACGCATTACGACTGAAACCATCTCCTCGACGCGGCCGAATCTCGCGTCCCGCGCGCTTGCGGCTGTTGCGGAGATTTCGACGGGCTCAGCCCGAAACAGATGGCGTGCTGCATTGATGCAGTAGACTCCCATGTCGTAGACCGGACCACCACCGCGGGATGCGGGCTCCGCGACGCGAACATTTCCCTCGGCCACTTGCTGGGAAAACTCGGAGGTAAAAAATCGCAGGTCTCCCATGCTTTCTGTCTTGGCCAGGTCGATGGCAGCGAGATTTCCCGCTTCGAAGTGGAGGCGGTAGGCAATCATCAATTTCACACGATTCAGCTGTGATGCTTTGATCATTGCCAGGCAGTCCTCTTCGGTAACCGCCATTGGCTTCTCACAAAGGACGTGTACTCCGGATGCCGCGGCGCGCTCCGCATATTCGCGATGAAGATGGTTTGGCACTGACAAGTAGATCGCGTCGACATTGGAGAGAGCTCTCCCGTAATCTTCGTAGGAATAGAGATGCTCCAATTCGTACTTTTTCCCTAACTTCTTGAGCTTCTCAGCGTCACCCGAGACCAGCGCGAAGAGTTCCGAATTGGGAGAGTTCTCGAATGCTGGCAACACAGCGACCTGCGCGATGTGACCCAGCCCAACGACCGCGTACCGAATCTTTCTCTTCGAGGAGTTGTGCTGTGTCATAAGCGTTCCTCCGAATGAATATTTCCCGGGCACAGACCCGGTAACATCCAAATGTTCCCCAAGCCAGAGTGTTGAGATTGGATGCGCATTACAGCCTGAAGGTGGTTGATATTCATAACCCTTTGGGCCTGTTCTGCAATCAGGAACTGAGACGATGGAAACCTGACTCGACGGGGAGAGGAAACTTCGGATGCCGGTTTGCAGTAACAATTCGCTTTCTCTACAGCGTCGATGTCATGGTTTGAAGGTGACCTTAAGAGACAACGGTGACGATCTCTACGTCTTCGCCCTTGTTCTCGCAGTGAACGAGTACCGAGTCGCCGCGTCTTTCCAGCAGCAGGTCGACAGCGTCTTTCCCGCAACGGAGATTACGAATGGAGAGTTGCGAAATACCCTCAGGGAGAAATGGCCTCTCGAACAGAATCCGTCGGCGATCCGCTTGTACCGAAATGCCGAGGCATCCTTCCAAAATAAAAAAGGGCGTCGCTGCTGACCATGCCTGCGGCGAACATGCAACGGGATAGAGAGTGGGTCCCTCCGTGGGGCGCCGTCTCAAACCGCAGAACAATTCTGGTAAGCGATGCAGTTCAACTTCGCCGCTCAAATCCAGCAAAGCCAGCAATACTTGTCCTGCTCGTTGTTTGAAACCGTACCTCGCCATCCCGTTGGCGATGATGGAATTGTCATGCGGCCAAATCGACCCGTTGTGGTAGGACAAGGGGTTATAGCGAGATTCCGTTGCAGCGATGGTACGAATTCCCCATCCCGTAAAGAAGTCATCGCTGAGGAGGGTCTCAGCAACGCGGCGCGCCCTTTCGGGAGATACGATGCCGGTATAAAGGCAATGTCCGGCGTTCGACGCTCGGACCCGGCAGGGATTCTTCTGGCCGTCGAGGGCCAAGGCGTACATGCCGATATCGTTGCACCAGAATTTTTCTTCAAACTGAGTTCGCAGCTCTTCGGCCTGGACCTCGAGTTCACAGCAGTGATCGATGTTTCCTCGTATTCTCGTCAAGCGCGAAGCCGCAAGTTTTGCGGCGTAGATGTAACCCTGGACCTCGCAAAGAGCTATGGGTGGTTCCGCAATCTCGCCGTTCGCGTGAAATACAGAATCGTGAGAGTCTTTCCAGCCCTGCTGCACTAGTCCTTTACTGGAGTGGCGACTGTATTCGACGAAGCCATCACCATCGACGTCTCCACAATCGTCAATCCATTTCAAGGCACGCAGAATGTGAGGCCACAATCGTTCCAGGAAAGGGCGATCCGCCGTGCGCTCGAAATATGCACCGGCAAGCATCACAAACAAAGGTGTGGCGTCAACGCTGCCGTAGTAGCGGCCGAAGGGGACCTCCCCCAAGGCCGCCATTTCACTGCGCCGCATTTCATGCAGAATCTTACCGGGCTCGGAGTCTGCTACCGGATCGACCACATCCGCTTGTGACGACGCCAAGAACTCCAATACGCCTTTCGCAATATCGGGATTCAACCATAATGTTTGAAGGGCCGTGATGATGCCATCGCGGCCAAAGACAGTGCTGAACCATGGCACGCCCGCGTAGGGATAGTTTTGCTCGGGATTGCCCGCGATCATCATTTCTAAATCAGAGACGGATCTGGCGATCCAGTCGCTGAAGCGTGAGTTTGAGCTCGTTATTTGTGGAAAGGCTTTCGCCATCCCCGCGAGTTCAAAGTGAGCTGACGAGAGAGCGTCGCTATAACCCACGAAATCACGGGAAACGTCGGAGTTGCAGACAATATCGAGTTGCAGGGTTAAGCGTTCCTTTGGACGAAGGATGACTTCGAAGTCCAGGCCTGCTTCCGAGACTCTGTGCGGAGTGACGTCGCTCCGAATCGAAGTTTCACGTACTACGTGGTCCAGTCCTTCGTAAGACAGAATGGCCGAATTTCTATAGATCTGATCTTCGAGACGCTTTCCTCGCCGCTCTCTCGCCGTTCCCCGAACCTCAAAGATGTCGGCAAAATCCGCGTCGAACCCAACTCGGACCGGAATGTCGAGATCTTCTAGACCGTGGTTGACGAAGAGCAGCTTTTCGAAGCACGAGTCGCGCCAAAGAAACCGGGAGCGGACCAAGTGCAGGATTCCGCGATGGATGGCAACGGTGCCTTCGCGCATGACATCGAGGTTGGTCAGATCCGCTGTGAAAAGGAAATTGTTGGTGGCAACCGTCGAACTAAGCAGGAGGGGACGGGCGTTCCACAGCTTCAGTGACAATTCCGAGAGGTGGCGCATCCCATCATAAAAGAGGCCCTCTTCTCCCAGGCCCGACGTCTGCACGTCGCCCAATCGATCGAACACGAAAAACATCCTGCCATATTTGAGAACACGAGCGCGATCGTCTGCGGGAGATGACGTAGTCGCTATGTAGTACTGGGCGTTGGCGATTCCACTTCCATCCAATTCAAAACTCCCTCTTCGACCGTAATCGAGGCCGACGCCGGATCGACCAGTTCCTGGTAGATGCTAAGGTATTCCTGGGCCATGCGGTCATCAGTGAAGTTTAGTTCAAAATGCTGTCGGCATGCGCGGCGATCGATTTCGCTGATTCGTTCCACCGCCTTCACGGCCTCAAGAATGTTGCTAACCACGAAGCCCGTCACGCCATCCACCATGATCTCAGGAACCGAGCCGGAGGGATAAGCGATGACCGGCGTCCCGCACGCCAGCGCTTCGATCATTACCAATCCGAACGGCTCAGGCCACTCGATCGGAAATAAGAGAGCTTTAGCATTACCTAGAAACTCACTCTTCTCGGAGTGCCCGATTTCGCCGATGAAATCGATCAACGGGTGGCGGAACAGCGGCTTGATTATTGTTTCGTAGTACTCTCGATCGGCGGCATCAATTTTGGCAGCAACCTTCAACGGTATCCCGGATCGGATGGCAATTTCGATGGCGCGGTCCAGACCCTTCTCCGGTGAGATGCGCCCCAGGAATGCGAGGTATTCCCCATCCGATGCGCGGAAAGAAAGTGAGTTCGCCGGCATCCCGTGATGAACCGTTCCCCTCCAGTTGGCCCAGGGAAGTGGCCTTCGCTGGGCGTCGGAGATGGAGACGAGTGGCATCTCGCGGAACTCCTTGAATATGGGGACAAGATCAGGAATGTCGAGACGTCCGTGGAGGGTGCTGATGTTCCGCACCTGTTCGCGACGGCTTAGGGAGAAATGCAGGTAGTCGACGTGGAAGTGAATTAGATCGAACTCCTCCGCGCGCGTGAATACCTCTTCAACCATTAGATAGTGGTGCGCCAGCCGATCGATGCAGTCCGGGTCTAACCTGAGCGCCTTTCTGCAAGCGGGGACCAAGCGAGCGTTGGTCACCGAATCGCCGCTGGCAAACAGAGTCACGTCATGGCCAAGCGAAACGAGCTTTTCCGTGAGCCAAGATACGACCCTTTCTGTTCCTCCGTAGAGCCGGGGAGGAACGCTCTCATAAAGTGGCGCGACTTGGGCTATCCGCATCCGGGGGCTCCTTTGTTCTGTTCCTGCACAAATTCCCTGGTTTCAATCGAACTACACGGGATTGGCTACGGCGGGACGTGGCTAACCCATGGAAGTGACTGCGTTCATTGCAAATACAATGGTGAGATGTTTTTTAGCGCTGTCTGGTTGGCGCCCGGATTCTCGCGCGGCCTGATCGTTGGCGATCAGACCTCCGTGGACACGTACTATCCGAACCAACCGGACTGGACCTTGGAAGAGATTGATGTGTTCAGATGGACGGGAACTACAAGCAAGAGCCGTACAACGTTTGGCTCGACCAAGTCAGCTTGAGCGCTCACTAAGCTCGACCTGGATTCGATCGATATGGGTACCGCGCCTCAAATAGCATGGATTCAACCATAAGCGGGTCGCGCTATTCGTACTACAGCGAAACAGGCGGCATTCCTACAGAGATTCTTCGATTTGTCGCACGAGAATGGAATACTACGCTTCGAGAAGGAGGTCCTTATGCCTGAAAAGGAAACGATCGAACGAGCTCGTGAGGATGAGCGGGAAGGAAAATCGCCTAGTACTCAGGCAGGAGAGTTCGTACGAGAGGAAATGCACCATGTGCGAGAAGGAAAGCATGGTGCCGCATCCACCAAACAGGCAATAGCGATCGGCCTGTCAAAAGCGCGCCGAGCCGGTGTGAAGCTGCAGCCACCTCGCAGGGGAAGAACATCGGAAAAAACTGCGGAGCAAGCTGAACGCGACTATCGCAATGGTCAAAGCGATTCTAACCGTAAGCCTTCCGCGGCGCGCTCCAGGGCGACCAGCAACGCGTTGAAGAAGGAAGGGCACTCTGCGGCTTCCCATGAATCGCTTTCCAGACAGGCTCGTTCGGCGGCGAAGAAGCGAAGTACATCCGCGCGTCACGAGTCCGCTGTCAAGGCAAGCCGAACGCGAAAAGCCAGTTAAAGCGTAGATTGCTAAAAATGTGGGATCGATTGAGGATGGTGCGATGATTCGCAAAATGAAAAGTGGGCAGTATCGCTTGTACTCGCGGAAGAAGGATGCCAAGACTGGCAAGCGCCGAAATCTGGGAACCTTTCGCACGAGGCAAGCTGCAGAGGCTCATGAGAGAGCCGTGCAATATTTCAAACACCACTGAAGGTATTCAATGACTGCTCGAACGACGAAGCGATGGGTCTCTCGGGTCACTACAGACTCGACACATCCTCCTCCCGGCCTGTTTACCAAGAACGCGGCTACTATAGCGCTCCCTTGCATCCAAAGGCGTTTCTCCCAAAGGCCCGGGCTCCGGCTTGCGAATGCTTACGTACTTTATTAACAGGGGCGGCCGTGGGCTCACATCGACGTGGCGTGCAGAACTGCAAAAAGCGAAAAGACTGCTCTCCGCGAAAATCAATAAGGCCAAAGCGTCGAAGACGTCGAAATAAAATCGCCCAACGATTCACGCTGACCGCGATATCGGAATCGCAACTCTCTTTCGTCCCGGTTTGCAGCGCAATGCTGTATCGCGCGGGTCTTCCTGAAACCTAGGATTAGCCCTAAACGAGGGCTTTCCCAGGACGAATTACAAGACTTTCCGGATGCCGCGGAGAGAATCTATGTTCCAGCCAGGCTACCCACCTTTCTCTGATCTAGGTCACTCCCCCCTTGTGTCCGCGAGGCCGCGATGAGTGTCCGCAGGTAACCGCCCGGAGGAGATTCATCCTCGGAGCTTCGTCTACAGAGAATCGTGTATATGCCCAAAGTTCGTGGGCACGCTAGACTCGTCGTTTTGGGGAGCCCTAAAACTTAGGGCCGTTGACAGCAGAATCTCGCCCTTCTCCGAACGAATTAGCAGTCAATGAGCAGCGGAAAAGAATGTGCCAATGCGAATTCGTAGGAAAAAATGAATGTCTGGCCAGATACTCATCGTAGACGACCACGAAATCGTCAGGCGCAGCCTGCGTTCGTTGCTTTCCTCTCGTCCCGATTGGACAGTTTGCGGCGAGGCGGCGGACGGAATTCAGGCGATCGAGAGGGCTAAATCACTGCGCCCGGACGTGGTGCTGATGGATATCTCGATGCCCGGAATGAATGGGCTCGAGGCCACACGGATCCTCCGAAAAGATCTACCCGAATCGAAGATCATCATCATCAGCCAGAATGATCCAGAGGTGACGCGGCGCCAGGCCAATGAGGTGGGTGCGGCGGCGTACGTTGCCAAGAGTGATCTGTATCTGCATTTATTGCCGACTGTTTCCAAGTTTCTGGGCCACCTAAAGGCCGGTACTCCGGTGGACACCCCGCGCATCGCGCCAGCATCATCTTCGCAGGACTGGTTGGCTGGCGGTGGAGAACTGAGCAAGCTGATTCGGGAGCATGACTGGTCCCAAACGCCCCTGGGTCCCCTCGGGAGTTGGCCTCAAAGTCTGAAGACTTCTGTCAACCTGATCCTTAACTCGCAACACCCAATGTGGGTTGGCTGGGGTCCCGCAGCGACCTTTCTTTATAACGAAGCCTATATCCAAGTTCTGAGCTCAGCCAAACATCCAGGGGCTTTGGGAAAGCCTGCCGCAGACGTGTGGCCTGAGATCTGGGACGTTTGTGGCCCTTTGGCTGACAAAGTCTTTCAAAAAGGGGAGGCATCGTTCGTCGATGAGGTTCGTCTGTTCATGAGTCGAGGGAATTATCTCGAGGAAACCTACTACTCATTTTCATACAGCCCTATCCGAGACGAATCGGGTATAGTTGCCGGACTTTTCTGCCCCTCGACAGAAGTCACACCCAAGGTTATTAATGCCCGCCGCTTGCGCACCCTATCGAAGCTATCCGCTCATGCTCTGGTGCAAAAGACCGCGGAGGCCGCGTGTCAGTCCGCTGCCGCCATGTTGGCCGAAAATCCAGACGACGTCCCATTTGCTCTGCTGTATCTTCTCGACGAAGAAGGCAAGCGGGCTCGTTTGGAGCAGGTATGCGGGCTGCCTCCTGGGGTGAGATCCCTGAGTCCACAGGTGGTCGATTTGACAGGCGAAGAAGACGCGCACTGTCTATGGCCACTTTCTGAGGTACTCGAGTCACTCCAAGTGCGGGTCGTGTCGGTTAAGAATATTGAAGACTTGCCGCACGGGCTTGCACAGCAGCCGCTTTCTGAAGCCATTATTTTGCCAGTGACTACACGCGGCGAAGACCGTACGTCGGGGGTTCTGGTAGCGGGAGTTAGTCCGGCGCGGAAACTCGATGCGGAGTATCGCACATTCTATGAATTGGTAGCGGGTCAGATAGCGACCGCGATTCAGAATGCGCGATCGTCCGAAGAAGAAAGAAAACGAATTGAAGCTTTGGCTGAAATTGATCGTGCCAAAACTGCTTTCTTCAGCAACGTCAGCCATGAATTCCGCACTCCCCTCACCCTCATACTCGGCCCAATCGAGGAATTGCTGGCTCGAAGCCACACCGACCTGCCTCCTGCAGCGAAGAGCCAGCTCGAACTCGTGAATCGCAATGGATCCAGGCTGCTCCGCCTGGTGAACACTTTGTTGGATTTCTCGCGCATTGAAGCTGGGCGTATGCAGGCCGTTTATCAGCCGACCGACTTGGCAGCTTTCACGGTTGAGCTCGCGAGCGTATTTCGTTCAGCCACGGAGCGGGCGGGATTACGCCTCGAACTAAATTGTCCGAAACTCGCGGAACCAGTTTTTGTCGACCGAGGCATGTGGGAAAAGATCGTGCTCAACCTGATCTCCAACGCCTTCAAGTTCACGTTTGAAGGCGCCATTGCAGTAGAGCTGAAGCAGGCTGGACGCGAGATCGAATTACGAATTCGTGATACCGGAGTCGGGATTCCCGCCCACGAGATCCCGCGGCTATTTGATCGATTCCATCGCATCGAGAATACGCGCAGCCGCACTCATGAAGGCAGCGGGATCGGGCTGGCGCTAGTGCACGAACTGGTTAAGCTTCACGGCGGGTCAGTGCGCGTCGAAAGCAAGCTCAGAGAAGGCAGTATCTTCATTGTGAGCGTGCCCCTTGGAAGTGCCCACCTGTCACCCGACAGGATTGGAGGAACTCGCAGTTTGGCGTCGACCGCCGTCGGCGCTGCACCATTTGTAGAGGAAGCCCTTCGTTGGCTTCCGGCTGCCGACTATTCCGAGAACGAAATCGAGATTATTCCCGGCGATGAACTTCTGCCGGTCCCATGCCCGCCGCTTTCCCGCGATGCTGCATCCGAGAAACGTCCCTTTGTCTTGGTGGCTGACGATAATTCTGACATGCGGAGGTACCTCGTTCGATTATTGAGCGAACGTTACGACGTGCACTCGGTTCAAGACGGGCAGGCCGCTCTAACGTTTGTTCACGAGCGAAACCCGGAGTTAGTGCTGACCGACGTGATGATGCCGAATCTCGACGGCTTCGGCCTGCTCCACGAATTGAGGTCCCATCCAAAGACAAGAACGATTCCAATCATTCTGCTCTCCGCGAGGGCAGGCGAAGAGTCACGCGTCGAAGGGATGGAGCACGGCGCCGATGATTACCTGATTAAGCCGTTTAGCGCCCGCGAACTGCTTGCACGCGTGCAAACCCATATCGAAATGGCTCGCATGCGCAAGCAAGCCGAAGAAGCATTGCGCCGGCGCACCGAGCAATTCGAGACCTTGCTCAATGCGGCTCCCCTCGGCGTTTACCTGGTCGATTCGGACTTCCGCATTCGAGCCATGAATCCAACTGGAGTCGAAATCTTCGGGAACATTCGAAACCTTGTGGGTCGGGATTTTGACGAAGTGATTCACATTCTTTGGCCGAAGGGCTACGCCGATGAGATCGTGGAACGGTTTCGTCACACACTGACAACCGGAGACCCGTACGTTGTCCCTGAGCGTGTTGAGAAGCGCCTTGATCGAGGAGTGCAAGAGATCTATGAATGGCAGATCAACCGCATTCCTCTGCCTGACGCTGGCCATGGTGTGGTCTGCTATTTGCGCGATATCTCGCGCCAGGTACTTGCGCGTCAGGCGATTGCCGAGTCCGAGAAACAGCTAAGGCTCGCGACGGAAGCGGCAGAGCTAGGTATCTGGCATTGGTATCCCGATGAGGACCGAGCTACCTGGGAGAATGATCGCTTGTACGAAATCCTAGGGCGTACGCCGGAAGACGGCCCGCTTGGTGCCAAGGAGTTCACTGCAAAGATAGTCCACCCTGACGACGCGAAAGCCTTCAATGAAGCGCTAAGCCACGCTCTAGAGACTGGGACTCGATTTTTCTTCCAGGGTCGCGTGTACCGCAAAGATGGGCAACTCCGATGGGTGGAGTTTACCGGTCAGATTGAGAGTAGGGCGGATGGGTCACCGTTGCGCATGCTCGGGACCGTGCTCGACATCACTCAGCGTAAACAGACCGAGGAAACCTTACGGCAACATCGCGACCGCTTTGACCTGGTCGCGGAGGCTTCCCATGTTGGGTTCTGGTTCTGTGATCTCCCGTTTGACAAATTGATGTGGGACAAGCGAGTCAAAGAGCATTTCTGGCTGCCACCAGATGCCGACGTTTCCATTAACACTTTCTACGAGCGATTGCACCCAGACGATCGCGAGCGAGCCCATCGGGCAATGGCGGACTCCATTGCGAATCACATTCCATACGATGTTGAGTACCGCACCGTGGCGCCCGATGGAAGGCACAAGTGGATTCGAGCCATGGGCCGTATTTCCTATGACAGTGCGGGCGCGCCCAAGAGTTTCGACGCTCTGACGCTGGACATCACGGAACGCAAGCAATCTGAAGAGGCCATTCGAGAGAGCGAGGAGAGGTTACGACTCGCGCAAAAGACAGCGCACTCGGGCACGTGGGAAAAGAGTTTTGCGACAGGCAAACTGATTGTGTCGCCGGAACTGGAAGAACTATGGGGCCTTGCTCCCGCGACGATCGTGGGCGATAACGACGCTGCGCTGCGATCTGTAATTAACTCGGAAGATCTGGCTGCAGTAGATCGATTGCTGTCACAGGCACTCGAAACTAAGGAGCCGGAGTACCGTGCCGAGTTTCGTATCACCCGTCCTGACGGTGTGTTGCGCTGGATCGAAACGATCGCCAGAATTTTCTATGACAGTGGCGGCAAGGCATTGCGCATCATCGGCATTAGCTTTGATGTTACCGAGCGCAAGCAGATACGGGAACGGGAACGCCTCATGGCCGCTGAAGCGGTGGCCGCTACCGCGAAGTTCCGGGCTGTATTCGAACAAACCCCGGTCTTCGCCGGGATCGTAAATATCGATGGTACCGTGATGGATGCCAATCAATTGTGCCTGGAGGCATGCGGCTACAAGGCAGAAGAAGTTCTAGGGCGTCTCTTCTGGCAGACCCCGTGGTGGCGATTCTCCAAGGAAGTGCAAACCAAGGTGCAATTCGCCGTCAGACAATCCTCTCAAGGTGTGCCATATCGTGAGACCTTAACCTACCATTGGGCCGACGGGACCGAGCGACTGATGGATTTCGCAGTGCATCCGATCGTCGATGAGGAGGGGAAGATCCTTTTTCTTCATCCGACCGGAGTCGACATTACAGATTTGAAGCGGGCCGAGGAGAAATATCGGACTCTGGCCGAAACTCTGGATGCTGAAGTGCGCATTCGGACAAGAGAGTTGGAACAACGAAATGTTGATGTAGTTCGGCAGTCTGAACAGCTGCGAGGTCTGTCTAGTCGCTTGTTGCAAACTCAAGACGAGGAGCGACGGCATATCGCACGTGAACTCCACGACAGCGCTGGGCAAATCTTGGCGGCTCTCGGCATGGGCTTGGCGCAGGTGGCTCAATTTACGCCGAAAGACAATATTCAGCTTGCCAAAATCGCGGAGGACTGCCAGCAATGGGTTCAACAGTTGAGCCGAGAGATACGCACGACTTCCTATCTTTTACATCCTCCCATGTTGGATGAAGTTGGATTGCCGGAAGCGCTGCGATGGTACATCCAGGGTCTAACCGAACGCAGTGGCTTGAATATCAGTTTCACAGTCGCAGAAGAATTCGGCAGGCTTTCTCGGGAAATGGAATTGGTGATGTTTCGCCTTGTGCAGGAATGTCTGACCAACATACACCGCCACAGCGGGAGCAAAACTGCCATGATTCGACTGAACCGTCAGAATGAGAGCGTTGCTCTGGAGGTCCAGGACGACGGCAAGGGAATCACGCCAGAAAAGCTATCCCAGATTCAAGCCCAAGGTTCGGGCGTGGGCATCCGAGGAATGCGCGAGAGGGTTCGTCAGTTTGATGGCCAGATGAATATCGAATCGAGCGACAAAGGAACCTCGATCTCTTTCAGTTTCCCGCTCTCGCGGACGTCAGCATCAGAACGAGACAGTACGACCGAGCAAGTTCACGCCGGCAAATAGCGGTGCTTCCCTCGTTCGCTACCGCGATTTCATATCCAAAGGAACGAGAGGGCTTGGCTGACGGTACTGCGCACTTCTATTCAGTCGTGTAGTTGATCTCCATACGGCGAACTTGCACGCTGGAAATGTAGAGAGCGAATAAGGCAACGAACAGAATGCCGAATACTGCAAGCACGGGAGAGATCGGTTCGGCATTGGAAACGAGCAATGCAATCACCGGCGGCGCTCCCGGCGGACTCGGAATATCGACCGGGCACAACGACTTGAGATAGTAAATGACGCTGAACTGCTTAAGAACCGCCGGCAAGAACGGATTGATCGCTTCCCATATCAAGATCGCAGCGGCGGGCAGAATCGGATTTCGAAAAAGCATCCCCGCAACCAGAAAGAACGCCCCATATCCGACGCAGGCGAGCAGTGTTATTCCCAGGTACATCGCGGCATGTTCGAGGCCATGATTGTGGTAGAGATAAAGATCGCGCAGGTTCGGGGGGAAGTGCCACAGGAACGCAATCGTTTGCAAAAGTTCGCTGGTTACGAAAATAGTGCACGTCGCGAGCAGTCCGGCGAGGAATTTTCCCGCCATCAGGACCTCACGGCGAACCGGTGTCAGAAAATAAAAATGAAGACTCCGGTCAAGGATTTCTCCGCGGAACAGGTTCATGAAGATTCCAAGGCAACCGAAAAAGACGGCGAGCCTCAGGAAGAAGAACTGGAAAACACCGGCGAACATGACTGAGTCGCGCCCTGGATCGTACCCGTAATTGAAATTGATACCCTCGACCTTGCCGTTCGCCAGGTCAAGGTACAACTCCTTTTGTCCGTCAGAATATTCATAGTGCTCATGGAGAATCTCTACGCTTGACCCATGCTCGTCCGACTGTTGTTCCTTCCAGCGGATGTTGACGGGCGGCTTTCCTAAGAGTGCGATGACCTCTTCTTTGGTCATGTCTGGCTTGATGGCAAGCAGGTCCTCGTAACGGAGCGGCTTGTCGCCACGCCGCGCAATCTCAGCGCTGTGGCCGTGTTGGTGGGACATTGCTACCGCATACGTAATGAAAAGGAGCACCGGCAGGAGAGCAACCACGTAGATCCAAAGGCCCCGCTTCGCAAAAAAAGTCTTCTTCATTTCCAGCCGGATGACGGCCTTGATCTGTGCCCACCAGATTCTGGTCATCGGACCACCTCTTCATTTCCGATCAGGTATTCGTAGACGGAAAGCACGTCGTCGTCCGCCGGGGACACAGACTCGATGTCGATGCCGTTCAAGGCGATATCGTTCAGCGCGAGATAAAACCGGTCCGCATCCCGCGTTTTCAGCAGCAGTCCCCCCTCGTCCTTGTGGATGGAAACCTCGATGGTGTGTTCGTATTCCAACATCTTCGCGGCAAGGTCACGGGGCCGGGTACAGCGAACCAGAATTTGCGTGGGATGTTCCTGAATCTCGCTGCGAACATTGTGGATTTTTCCCTCTGCCACAACGTAGCCGTTGCTGAGCAAGATGACCTGATCGGAGATAACATCCACTTCGTGCAGAATGTGGCTGGAGATAATTACGTAACAACCTTGCTCCGCCTTCGACCGGAATAATGCAATCATCTCTGATCGAGCGAGAGGATCGAGACCGTTGAGCGGCTCGTCGAGCACCAGCACCTTCGGGTCGTGTGACAATGCCTGTGCAAGCCGAATGCGCTGCCGCATCCCCTTGCTATAACCCGCTACATTCCGGTTGGCGGCGTCCGTCAAGTTCACACTTTCAATCGCTTTCCACGTGAGTTGCTCGGCGGTTTGCCCGTCCCTCCCCGCGACCCGAAGATAGGAGTACACAAACTGAAATCCCGTAAGGCCTTTGGGAAACGCATCGAACTGGGTGGAGTAGCCGACAATCTTGAATAGGTTCTCCGGGTCGTCAGTCGGATAGCCGAGAACCTGAACGCGTCCGCGCGATGGCCTTACCAGGCCAGTCATCAGATTCATCAGCGTGGTCTTGCCCGAACCGTTGGGGCCCACCAGGCTTGTAATGCCTGCTGGAATCGAAAGATTCACCCGGTTCACTCCGAGAATCTCTCCGTAAAACTTCGAGACATCTTCAAACGCGATGCGATCGCTCAACGGACCACCTCGTAAGCGCGCACTTTGCGCAGTAGCAGGCCGAGGCAAATGGCACAGTACACGAGGAGAGCCATCCACGCTTGCGCCACCGGAATGGCATGCTCCGGAGACATCTGGAACAGCGAATTCCAAACGGTTCCCATCAAGAATGCCAAATTGAAGAAATTGCCAGATTCAGTTCTCAGCACTGTGTTGATTGCCTGTCCGAAGCCTGCGCCGAAGAACATGACTGCCAGTAGTAGGGCTCCGGCCACAATCCTCCACTTCACCCAGGCCGAGAGCGCCATGGCAAGAAGGGACAGAATAGCGATCCAGAGAAGAGAAGAAACCAAGAGACTGCCCGCAATCCAAAGATTGGCCCAAGTCCATGCCGCTCCCGCGAGACTGGCCTGTATTGCAAATAGAACCAGGCCGGGAATCCACGTGATCTGTGAAAGCAGAATTGCCAGCACAGAAGACTTACCCAGCACATATTCGGCTCTCGAAAACGGACGGCACAGGTACAAAGGGCAGCGCGCCATTTGCCAGATCCGGTGAAACCAGGCCCGGGCCGGTAAAGGCGGTCAGAAGAAAAGCCAGCACTCCCTGAACGCTCATGAAGTGAAAGAAGAACTTGTTGTCGATGGAAATGATCTCTCGGGGAACACCAACCTCCTGGAGAAAGCTCACATTGTGAGCGAGGTAGATCAGTACCAGGCATATGAACGGGAAAAAGAAACAGGCAACGAAGAATCCGGTTTGCAGCTTGGAACGAAAGAGCTTTCGGCGCGAATATCGAAACAGCACCAGAAAGCGCGACCACTCTGGGGTCAACGCGCCGGAATATGGCTTGTAATTACGCCTGTAAACAGCCATGCGCACTCCTACGCCATGTCGTCACGCTCTACGCGTCAACTCTCCATGGCCTTCAGAAAAATGTCTTCGAGCGTATCGCGACGGAAATTCAGCCGCCGGATGCGCACCTGGCGCTCGGCAGCGATGCGATAAATGTCGCGAGTTTCGACCCCATCTGCCAGAACCATCTTCATCCGATTTGCGGTCACGGCGCATTCACATCCGAGTTTCTCAATGGCTTCGGTAAAATCGCCATTCGCGCCATAGGTCTCGAGTTCGAGGAACCTCTTGTTGGCCCGCCGTTCTTCGTCCAAGTTCGAGTAGTGAGCGATGCGTCCCTGCTTCAGGATCAGAACCTCATCGCAAGTGTCTTCGACGTCGCGGAGCAGGTGGGAGCACAACACAATCCGCAGTTCCCGCCCATCCCGGATCTCGCGAATCATTCGAATCATGCGTTGGCGCGCCGAGGGATCGAGGCCATTTGTCGGTTCATCCAGGATCAACAACTTGGGCCCGTGGACGATCGCCTGAGCCAGTTTGGCCAGCTGTTTCATCCCTAGGGAGTATGTTCCAAGCTGACGGTAGCGGGCCTCGGCCAGACCGACATAAAACAGGGCTTCATGCGCTCGCTCGAGGGCTGCTTCGGAAGGCAGACCCGACAATTCGCCCATCATCTGAACGAATGACACAGCGCTCATCTTGGATATGAACGCATCGTTTTCGGGCATGTACCCGACTTGTCCACGAATTCCCTTGATTTGAGTTCCAACGTCGAGTCCAAACATCCGCGCTGAACCTGCGGAGGGCTTATAGAAGCCAAGAAGAGTATTGATCAGAGTTGACTTGCCTGCTCCGTTTGGACCAAGTAAACCGATGGAGCGTCCACGCAGAGTGGTGGTAAGGCTGCTCAGGATCTCGCGATCGCCGAACTTAACAGAAAGGCCCTGCAGTTCGATCAATGGTGAAGCAGCAGACGGCGTTTGCTGCCTGTCGCCGTCTGCCGCTTCGAGTTGTGTTGCAGTACTCACTGAGTTTGCGGCGCCGAATGAGTCAAACTCCTGCCGAGCAATATCTGCGGAAGGAACGGCCCATTATGGCCCATCGTCAACAACGTGCCAAGATCAAAGCCCATGAAGCCGGTATTGCTGGCCACAACGATTCGGTCAGGCTCGCCGTACGCGTAAATCAGGCCCGGTGCGGAGTTAGCTGTGAGAGCGTCTGCCGACTGCCGTTGCTGCGGAGTCAAAGCGCCGCTGGCTTTGAGTTGTTCGACCAGTGGGCCCACGACGGGACCGATGTTGTGATAGAAAATCGCCGAGAAGTTGGTGTACCCATCGCTCGGCAGAAGCGCCTGGAAAGTTGAAGAATGCGTCAGCGTGTAAGCCGGTCTCACGCGATTGAATTGCCCGCGAGATCGTGGCCACATCCGGCGCAGCGATCAGAGTAGTTGTCGACGAAGGTGTAGTCGACTTCAGAATTCGGCTGGTTCGGACTGCTGATGACGAAGTAGGTCCGCGATCCGACTTGCCGCTGGGTCAACTGCAGCGAGTGGCCACGGGCACCAGCCTCTCGATTGAAACTATCGACCAGCTTCGAGATGGTCGCTTGCAGAGTTGCCGGGTCGTACACTTCGAAAATCAGCTTCCAGCGCGGCGTCGGCACCATCGCGCCGTCGAAGGCCATCGTAACTTCCCCGCCGAGCGGAGCCGTGATGTCGTTGAGAACATTCACGCCAGTTTTGGACTCGAACTCGCTGAGGTGCTGGGAGAAGTTCGCATCGCCGCTCTCGATCATCTGGAATATTTCTTCCATGATACTTCTCGGGTTCTTGACTACTGCAGAGGTCACCATACTGGCATCGGGCGAAACGAAATCCAAAGACCCCATGGAGGCAGGTTCACCGAGCCACGATGCCACGCCTTGCCTTTGCGAACCGAACGTCAGGTCGGCGCGGGTCTCGGGCTTGCTGCCCACTTCACGATGCTCCATCGTCAGGAATCGCACTTCCCCGATGCCCGGCGGCAGATCGTGATTGCTGCTACCGGTTTGTACGTTCTGCCGAACAATTTGTTCCATGTCGGCGCAGAAAAGCCACTCGGCTCCCTGCTCATAGGAGTGGGCAATTTGCTGGTAGAACGGTTTTGCGGCAAACTGGCTGCTGGCGCCTTGCTTCGCTCGCATGGCCGCGTGCTGGAGTTCCGCCAGATCCGGGCTGGCGATCATCAGGTCGTTGCTGACATAAACCAGTAGTGGCTTGTTCGGCGCGGGTACCACCGACCAAGGATCGCGAACGGTTTGCAGCACCATTTGGGCCTGGCCCGAACTGAGTCGCCGGTTTTCCGTTTGCAAAAAGCCTTCCAAGCCAGATTTCTGCACTCTGGCAAGCACAATCGGCGCCGTATAAGTCGAGCCTTCCTTGCCCACGGCGAAAACGACCTCATTTCCGAGGTAGCCGCTAAACGTTTTCACCCGATCGAGCACATCTTCGAGCTTCGGTCCATTTCCTTTTTGCTGTTGCTTCCACCAACTACGCAGTTCCGGACTCTGCTGCAGGCGATCCTGGAAGAGGCGGGTGGCCTCCCCTAAGGTGTTCGCGAGATTGGGAATTGCTGCATAAACCACTGTGTTATCGGGAACGTAAGGAAGAAGATCGGAGTTGTAGCGCAACCCGGGTCCGGGAATCGCCGCAAACTGTTTTTGCAGGACTGCGAAATCGCCGAGCAGTGCAAGATATTTCGCAGCATCCCGGCTCCACGCGATTTCGTTCTTGATGGGGACCTTCGAGACACTGGCGCTGGAAGTCGTTTCCTCTCCCGCATGCAATTCGGTTGTGCGTTCCCCGTAATCGACCCGGACCACGCCCTCAATGACGGCCACGCGCGATCCCTTGGTTCCACGGTTTACAGAAAAGATGGTTCCTTTCACTGAAACCAGTCCGTCATCGGTAGCGACATAGAGGCGCCCGGAACGCTGCTTTGCGGCCTGAACAATGACTTGACCGCCGTCCAGGTGAATCGTGGTGCCTTTCCAGGCTCGCGAGACAGAAACGTCGGAGCGTTCTCCCATCTCGACTAGAGATCCATCGAGCAGGCGTATCACCGCTGTCGATCCTTTCGCGGTGCGGACTTCGTCGGCATTTCGGACTTGATAGCCTGCGCGAATTAATCGCGACTCGACCCCAGATCCTGCATAGAGGGAGCCATCTACGCTTTGAACCGAAGCGCGTATCGGATGCTGTCCGGGAAGTATTCCGTTAGAGAAAGCGAGTACGCCGACTGCGACGGCGGCCGTAGCAGCCAGGCCCATCGCCCAGCGCCACGCGATGGCATGTGAAGGTTTCCTTTCTAACCGGAATACCCTTTGCGGTTCTCCGTCGCGCGCGTGCTCCAGAGCATGGCGACAGGCGACACAGGAATGAACGTGATCCTCAAACAACAGGGCGCGAGCTGACTGGAGTTGCTTGCTCGTATACGCCGGGATCAATGCCTGAAAATCTTCGCAGCTTCGAAGGGTGTGCGTCGTGATGTCCAATGCCGCGGTTGTTCCGGCAACTGATTTCCAGACCCGCTCACTTGCTTCGGAGACGACCTTGTCATCCATATGCTCATTCCGAATATTTGAAAGCAAGCGGTCAAACTTATCGTTTTTCATGATCTGTCTCCTAGATATGGACGGAGTTCCTTGCGTAGCTGTTGACGAGTGCGGTGGACGATGACTGCAACCAATACCTGCGAGATACTCAAAGCCCGTGCGATTTCAGAATTGCTAAAGCCCTCAAGGAAGCGCAGGGCAAAGATTTCGGCCGGCCGAGGCTTTAGTTGAGCCAGTGCTCGGGCCAAGGCCTGCCGCAACGCACCATCGTTGGGCGCAATTTCCGCGGACTGTTCCTGGAGTTCGACAGTGCGATCCGATTGTCGCGCCCGGATCACATCCAAGGCGGCATTGATCGCAGCCCGTCGCAGGTAACTCTCCTCATTCTCGAGAACATCGGCTGCAGATTTCCGGCGGAACAGGCGGAAAAATACCGTTTGCGACACATCCTCAGCGTCCGCCGCGTTGCCCGTGATGCGATACGCGGTGCGGAATACCAGGCCATGATGTGCCCGAAAAACTCGTTCGAATTCGCCTGGAATGACGATCGCGGGTTCCTCTGCCAGTGCGCTACGCAGGTTACGCCTCCAGTTGTTCCCTTTACACAACTAAAGACGGGTGCACGGAGTTCGTTATTACACAGCGGCACTTATTTTGATCGTCTCAAGGTCCATCTCCTAAGTTCTGGCAGACAATGGAAGTCTTGATGAGTTGATTCAACTTTAATCATATCAATAGGTTGCGTCGAGTCCGCGGATCCCCGGAGCCGTGGTGTAGGTCGATCTTGAGCCTCGGGCAACTTGAAATATCTTTGTAGCAACTAACAAATTAGTTGACGTTTTTTACCCCGCTACGTCTCACTACAGAAGCTGACTTTGGAGGACCCTTGGCCCGCAGCCGATCCGCAACCCTGACCGAAGCTGAATTGCGCATCATGAATGTGCTGTGGGAGAAGGGTTCGGCCACCGTGCATGAAGTTCTTCAGGCTTTGTCTACAAAGCCGCCTTTGGCATACAACTCCGTCCTTACTATCATTCGCATTCTGGAAACGAAGGGGTACGTGAGGCATTTGAAGGATAAGCGCGCTCACGTCTATATGCCGAAGGTAGATCGGAAAGACGCGACGCGGTTCGAGGTACGACACCTGGTGAGTCGGTTCTTCGGCGACTCCCATGAACAACTGGTGCTGAATATTTTGGAAGAGAAGAGCATCGACGTAGGCGAGTTAGAGCGGCTTCGGCAATTGCTGGAAAGGAGCAAATAAAGAGCGCTCATGACTCCAGCATTGCACCTGCACGCGATTGCTCAATTTTCAGCCCTCCGAATCGTGGATTCCGTGATCGAGGGGACTCTGATCGGTGTTTTCGCCGCTATTCTGCTGCGCGTCGCCCGGAGACAGAGTGCAGGCGCAAGATTCGCCGCGTGGTTTTCTGCGCTGATGAGCATTGTCGTCCTGCCCTTCGTTAGGAGCGGGTTATGGCTGCACAGCGGCACGGCCGCTACCAGCCGGCAGCCCGCAATCACCGTGCCCGATTCGTGGGCTGTCTATCTTTTCGCGATTTGGGCGGTCGTCGCAGTCTGGTCCTTAGTGGGTGTTGGCAGGGCTGTATGGCATCTGCGCATGCTGCGAAAGAGCTGCGTTCCGATCGATGTTGCCACCCTCGACTCTGTTTTGCGGGAAACGTTTCGGCGCTACCCGATGAAACGGTCGGTCGCGCTGTGCACATCGGAGCAGGTCCGTGTTCCTACCGCGATCGGACTCGTAAAACCGGCTGTGGTCATGCCTCGTTGGGTGATGGAGGAACTCACTCCGGTGGAACTCAACCAGATTGTCCTGCACGAACTTGCGCACCTGCGTCGCTGGGACGACTGGACTAATCTCGCCCAGCAATTGGTAAAGGCGTTTTTTTTCTTTCATCCGGCGGTGTGGTGGATTGAGAGAAAGCTGGCGCTGGAACGTGAAATGGCATGCGACGATGCCGTGGTCGCGGAGACCGCAAGTCCGCGGGCGTACGCAGAATGCCTGGCGCATCTAGCCGAAAGAAGCTTCGTTCAGCGCGGCCTTGCTCTTGCGCAAGCGGCCTTAGGACGGGTCCGCCAAATTTCCTTCCGGGTGGCACAAATTCTGGATGCGAATCGACCGACGGAGCGAGCGCGTAATTGGAAGCCCGCCGCGTTGCTCATTACAGGATTCGCGATCGTATGCGCCGTGTTCGGGGCCAGTATGCCCCAACTCATTGGCTTCCAGAACGGGGAGCCAGTTCGGGTCTCGGGATCGACGCTCGCGACGAGTTCTCCGCATATCATTTCGCCGACGGTCATCAGCGAACGTGGTTCCGAAGTTCCTTCTCACCGTATCGTCAGTACAACAGCGGCCACGTCGCAAGCTCCGCGGATTGTGCAAGCGAGGTTGAATGCACGAACAGGCCATCGCAACCTCCCGGTTCAGGAGCAGCGGGTTGCATTACGACACGACCAGAAACCGCAAACGAGTGGCATGGTTCACTTGGCCAGCGGGGAGCGGACGACCCCGGCCCCGATCACTGAAACGGTATTTGTGTTGATTGAAAGCAGACCAAGCGGCTCGCCCGAGCAGCAGGGTTATAGGATTCAGATGTGGCGCCTGACAGTTCTGCGCCAGGTAGTGGATCCAACCGGCACCCAACCTCCTCGAAAGCAGACATAAGGCGTGCAGTGGTGCGGTGGGTAGAAGTTCAGCAATTGAAACTAACGAATTAGTTGTTAAACAAATCTGGAAAGGATGTAACCGATGACAACGCTGTGGAAAGACAATCTTAAGAAATGGACCCGGCGACTGGCAATGCCATTGATTGCAATGGCGCTCGTCGCCTCGCTAGTAACCTATGAATTCGCGAAGCCGCCGGCGGCAAGCGCAGCCAATGCCGCTCCTGCTGCCGGGCCGCTCGATGTTGATAGCGTCAGCGCACTGCTTGCCGTTGATAAAGCGATGGAGACCTTGGCCGCCCGGGTCACGCCCGCCGTCGTCAACGTTACCGTAACCTCACGAACGAAAGCAGAAGCGTCCGGCAGGGAAATGCCCGAGGACATGCAACAGTTCTTCGGCCAGTCCAGTCCGTTCGGCCAATACTTTGGGCCCCATATGCAGCGCCCGCCGCAAATTGAGCATGGCATGGGCAGCGGAGTCGTGATTTCTCCTGACGGATACATTGTCACCAACAACCACGTGGTCGACGGGGCCGTGGATATCCGCGTGACGACCAGTAATCGTAAGGTGATGAAAGCCAAACTCGTTGGGACGGACCCTCTGACGGACCTTGCCGTCCTCAAAGTGAACGAAACGGACTTAGCGAGTGCTCCGTGGGGCGACTCGAAGGCAGTCCGACCTGGGCAAACTGTGTTGGCCTTCGGCAATCCTTATGGATTTCGCTTCACAGTCACTCGCGGGATCGTGAGCGCAGTGAACCGCGCGAATCCCGATCCCACCAATCCCAGCAAGCCGGGCGAATTTATTCAGACGGATGCGGCCATCAATCCCGGTAATTCCGGCGGACCGCTCGTCGATGCCCGTGGAGAAGTCGTCGGCATCAACACGTTCCTGGTTTCTCCCTCGGGCACGTTCTCAGGAATGGGATTTGCCATTCCCTCGCAGATCGTGCGGCCAACCGTGGAGAATCTCATCCGCTATGGAAAAGTGAGCCATGGCCACATCGGAATTGGGATTGCTGATGTCACTCCCGAAAACGCAAAATTCTTCGACCAGTCAACCGCCGCGGGAGGAGTGGTCACGCAAGTCGACGCGGACTCCCCGGGTGCCAACGCCGGATTGCAGGTCGGAGACGTAATCACCGAAATCGACGGCCAGAAAGTCAGCGACGCAGGTGAACTACAGGTCCTTGTCGGGCAGAAGCAGCCCGGCACCAAGATCAACCTGACTGTTCTTCGCGACGGCAAGAGAATGAACGTCCCGGTCACCTTGGAAGAACTTGGCAGCCGGCCAGGTGAAGACACCGCCACCCCGGGAAAGGGTGAAGGAAAAATGCGTTGGGGGATTGGTCTCGGCAATCTCACACCAGAGATGCGAGATCAGCTCCAGGTGCCGCGCGATATTCATGGAGCCGTGATCGAGCAGGTGCAACCGGGCAGCCCTGCGGATAACGCCGGACTGCAACAGGGAGACATCATCCTGGAGGTGAACCGTCATAAAGTCCAAAGCGCCAGCGACGTGCAGCAAGCCCTGTCGAACGTTGCCAAGGGGCAAGATGCACTGTTACTCGTACGATCCAACGGCGGCAATACCTTCCGGGTCCTGCATTCTTCTGAAGGAGCCTAGTCGGGTTCATGCCGCGCTCTTCCAACACTGGGTGAGCGCGGCGTGTGGTCCGTCTCGTAGGCATTGAATATACTTTTGCAGTGGGGGCTCCCGATGAGGTCCAAAGTGAAAACATTTCTACGCAGCCTCGCTGTGTCTTCCTCTCTATTTCTAACCGTTCCGAGCGCGCTGGCCCAAACTCCAACGAATGACTCAACCCTGACGACCAATCCTGTCTTCCAGAAAAACTGCGCGAAGTGTCACGGAAAAACGGCCGAGGGGCGGCATTTCGGTGGACCATCGCTTCGATCCGAAAAAGCGACTGCGACGCCTGCAGAGGAACTGGGAAACATCATTAAGAACGGCAAGGGACGAATGCCGAAGTACGCTAGCAAATTAACGCCGGAAGAAATCGATGCGCTGGTGCAGCAAATCAAAGCTGGAAGCCCCAAATAAACGGGGCCTACCGTCCCTGGGGTCGCGCGGGCGAGGACTGAACTCTTAAATAGCGGGCGGCAAATGTCAGAAATGCCGGCCAGTTTGGTGCGGGCGTGTGTCCGCCACTATGTTGGCGAAAGGCTATGTCCCCACTAACCAACGCGGTCTCAATCGGCGGAAACTCGACCGTTCCAAGATCCTTCTTACCCAAGAGCCTGTAAACGGGCCCGGCGCCGACCCCTGCCAGGAACATTCCTTTTGCGTCGACCCAGCCATCTCCATTTGTCGCACCGGCGCCGATAAATATCGGACGGGGCGCGCAAAGGGCGATCAACTCGTGAGCATCGACTGGCAGATCATTCTCAGTCAGTGATCCCGCATATTTCAGAAAATTGCCGGCCATCCAGTGATACTCACCGGCCCCGGCCACATTTCCGATCTGCTCGCCAAAGTTGCGCCGGAAAAGCTTGGCTCCCGCTTCACCTGAGGAACTGATATATGCGACGGCAAACCGTTGATCGTATGCCATCGCAACTAGCGCCGCCTTGCCGTAACGAGAGTGTCCAGCAAGGCCGACCTGCTTCGAATCGACCGTCTTGTCAGTTTCGAAGTAGTCAAGGATGCGGCTGGCGCCCCACGCCCACGCTCGCAGTGCGCCCCAGTCGTCGAGTTGGCGGGGCTGGCCCCTGTTCAGCAGCCCAATCACTCCTGCCGTAAGTCCTTCGCCGTTATCGGGTTGGACGCTGGTTGGGATATAGGTTGCGTAGCCCCATCCCCTGGCCAGAACTTGCTGCTGCCACGTCGGGCCGGAGTCCGAGGAGTCCATCGTCGGAAAGCGTTTCACCAGAGCAGCGAATACCTCCGGACTCAAACTAAGTTCCATGATGATTGGCACGGGCGCGGTCGCGTCCGCTGGCGTTGTCAATGTCAGATCGATGTCGACCGATATGAGTGGGTACTTGGAGTTTTCTACGTGTCCCTTCAATTTCTTTGTGAGCACCGGCACTTCGCCATTTTTTTCTTTTTTCGTACTGATTAACTCCCAATCCACGTGGGGAGTGTTCTTCGGTACCCGGCCATAGACTTCCCGGTCGAACTCTTCTACGAGCTCGGGACGTCGTTGTTCCCACCACATCTTCGCAGTCGTGATTTTCGTGCCGTTCGCTAACACCAATGGATCAGGAAGTGTTGAATATGGACTGGCCTTCGCCTCGCTGTAGTTTGCGGCGAACGGCGACATAGGGTCCCCATCTGCACCACGCCGTAGAGTCGTGATATGTAGTTGATCCATGAGGCGATTGTGATCCTGCTCGGACGTGAGGTGAGCAGGTTCATTCGGTTCAGCTGCTTTTGCTTGTGCGACCGAATGGAGTCGGCAGACGGGAATAATTAGCGACAAGCAAACCGCGGGGAACATTTTCCTCATTGGTCGCCCTTTTAACTTTGAGCAGGTAAGGATGCAGGCTAGCACATTGCTGCTGAGACGATTTTGCGAGCGCTCATTTTACCGGTGTTGACCCAAAACAAAAGTCCCGGCATGTCGCCGGGACTCTTGTACGTCTTGGCAGAAATTACGACGCGCGACGCTGCTGGTCCAGGTTCTCGTTCTCGTCTTCATCCTGGCCCTGACCACCCTTTTTCTGTCCGGGCTGTCCGCTCTGTTGATTACCCTGACCGGCTGGCCTTTTTGGCCCTGTTGTCCGGGTTGGTTACCCTGACCCGATTGCCCACTCTGTTGACCGTCCTGCTGGCGGTTTTTCTCCATATCGTCTGCCATAGTAGTCCTCCCTTTGAGGTGTGCGACTTGGCACACCTTTGTAGACTGCCTGAGCTTAGTTGCCGCGACTTCCGCGAAGGTTGGGACGAATGGCGAGAATGCTGGATGCGATCAGAACAAGTGTTGCAACTCAGGAATCTCGGAAACTTGGATCGACGGAGTAGGGGGAGGAGCGGCCATTTTAAGTCGCTGTAGTTCTTCCTGGGTCTTTTCCCAATCGGATGCGCGTCGTTTAGTTGCGATGGGAGCGTTCGGATCGCTGTAGAACGCTAAGATGTTCTCGCGCAACTCGGGCGTGATCTGCGCAAAGTTGTCATGCGCTAACTGGTCGAGCAAACGCGCATATGCTTTGTCGGTAAGAACGTATTCACCCGCGTGGGTCATGCGGCCAGTGTCGAAGTCCGTATTAGGGAGGTGGAGATTCTTTTTTGCTACTTCGCCCAGCAGAACTTCGATAACTGTCGAGCGTGTGATTGACGCTCGCGATATACAGATCTTCAGTCTTGCGAGTCGGAATTTTGAAGTCTAGAGCCCTGAACGGACCCACTTTCGGTACGAACTTTAGGAAAAAAGCCAGTACCCGGGTGCCGAACCCCGGACGCCGATAGCCTTTGCCCCACTCCCTCTGATAGTCAGCACGGGAAAGATAATAGCGAAACTTTCTGGAATTGAAATTGGGTGTCTCAGTGACCAGTTCCTTCTTTCGCGCCAGCAGCGCGACCCTGGTCATCTCGGGAACGATGCGACTGATCGCGCGCCGAAACGTTCCAATCGCCAAATCCTCATTCGAGATTACGTCACTGAGCGGAATACCATACGTATCTTGAAAAGCTCGCTCGAGAACAGGTTTTGATACTTCAAATCCAATGAAATCATGATATCGGTCGGATGTGTAGCGATTCTTGGCCACTTGGGTCACGTCGAAACCAAACTCCGTCCGAATGTGAGCCTTGGGATCGTCGGCATAAGTCACCGCGTCGCCGAACTTCTTCCGCAGTTTCGGAAATTCCAGCGCCACCGCCCGATTCACTGTGGGGTGCCCCATGTTATCCGAAGAGTAGTGGGCCAGCGCGCCCAGAGCGAAAGCGTACTCGTTCAAATCGCTGGATTCGTTGATCAGGTTGACGATGAAGTCGCCGCTCCGCACGTAGTGCGTGAGGTCGCTGAAATATTTGTTGCCAAAAGGATAATAGCCCATGTCCTGCACAAGCGACCCACCATATGCGAACGCATGCGCTTTCTTAATATCTTCAGCAGTAGCGTCGGGGAAGCGCTTCACGAGGAGTGGCCGAATATCGTCCTTCCACAGGAGATCTACGACTTCTTCATGCGTCAAGACCGAGTAAGCCCCGCAAAACTTCGGCAGAACAAGAAGGAGCGCCAGGGCAAACGACGCCCGCCAGAGATTCCGAAGAAGATGTCTCATAAAGGATTGTTGGCAAGAGCGAGTCGCCGAACCTGACCTTCTTCGCTTGCCGCGGGAGCTCCCTCCATGCACCCTCATTCATTTATGCACAGGAGGGCAATATCGTCCGGCGTAGGTTAGTTGCCCAGCGCCAGCCAAGGTTGTGCGGAATCGTACCAAGCGAGCTACCTAAGCGTCCGTCGACGTACAGATATATTTTCGGCTGGCTACAATGTTCGCGTTAATGACAGGGGGCGTATCCGCGAATAGGGTGGAGACTGGTTCCACGGGCTTCGACATGCAAATGTTTCAACCCGTACGCGGACTCAATGGTGGTGTTAGCCGCGGAATCTTGAATCAACGTAGAGGAGAAGAAAATGAGCATCTGGACAATCTTGTTCGTGATTCTGTTAGTAGCTTGGATTACCGGTTTCTCGGTGTTCCACGTAGCCGGGGGACTCATCCACTTGCTGCTCATCTTCGCGGTGATTTCCCTGATCCTGCATTTTGTGATGGGAAGAAGCGCCGCCTGAGCACGGTTCTCAAGAGGGCCTAACAATTCCGTACCGACGATCAAAGGGCCAGCATTGATTTGCTGGCCCTTTGAAAATTCTCTTGGAGAATGAGCTCACTACTTGCTCATATCCTTCATGTTGTCACCGGCCATCTTGAGCGAAACAACGTTGACCGAGGTCTTATCGCCGGATACCTGAGCTTTCAATGTCACATGGTGTCCTTCGTGACCTTTGACGGCGTCCGGATTGTCGATCGTATAGCTTTTTCCGTCCTTATCGCTTACGAAGCTCTTCCCGTCATCGCTGACTTTTCCCGTGATGCTGGTAGCTTTCCCGGAGGCGTCGGACTTCATGTTGTTGTCTTGCTTCGTTGTGTCCTGAGCCGCTAACCCAAGCGACATCAGCAGCATGAACGCGAAGAGTACCGTCATCAACTTCTTCATTTTTGTATCTCCTTGTATTTGTTCTTCTGTTGAACTCGGGTCCCGCTCGCCGAACGAGAAACCACCTCTGAGACTGACTTCAAAGTTTCTTCCATCAACGAGAGCCTAAAGCGCCCTGATAAGGCGCATCAACATCCGCCCAAGATCTGGCCGGTAAAAGGCATTGAGATTCGAGACGAGTGGACTTACAAGGCGAATCCTGGTTAAAAACCTAAAACACGGACGGTACTGGAGCAATACAGGGAAACCTGTACGGCACAACCCCGATCGCACGATTGGCTCTCTAAGTATGAGTGTAAAGCTAGAGATGAGTCGAGGAGAAAGTGCAATGAGCATCCGTCCCTTTCGCGCAGTGTTCCCGGCAGTAGTAGTGCTGCTGATCGCTTCGTCGGCATCGTTCGCTCAACTTCGCATCTCCGTAAGTTTTGGCCCACCGGCACTTCCGGTTTACGAACAGCCGCTTTGTCCTGGTGAAGGGTATATATGGACGCCCGGCTATTGGGCGTGGGGAGAGGATGACGACGATTATTATTGGGTTCCCGGAACCTGGGTACTCGCACCAGAAACCGGCTTCCTCTGGACCCCTCCTTATTGGGGCTGGGCTGATGGCGGATTTATTTTTTATGATGGTTACTGGGGTCCACAGGTCGGATTCTATGGCGGCATCAATTACGGCTTCGGTTATTTTGGGGAAGGATTCGAAGGTGGGCGTTGGGAGAACGGACGATTCTTCTACAACCGTGCCGTGACCAATATTAACGTCACTAATATCCACAACGTCTACAACACAACCGTCATCAACAATAGGGTCAACCGGGTCAGCTACAACGGCGGCAATGGAGGTGTCCAGGCGCGTCCAACGCCGCAGCAGGAGGCTGCAGCTCATCAACGCCATCTTCCACCAGTAGCAGTCCAGAGGGAGCACCTGCAAGCGGCACGGAGCGATTCGCAGCTACGGGCTTCTGCGAATCATGGCAGACCTCCAATCGCTGCAACGGAAAAACCGGGGGCCTTTCACGGCCGAGAAGTCATGCCTGCCCGCGAGGCTGGAGGCCCGTACAATCCTCCCGCTAATCGCGGAGCACGACAACCGAGTTCAGCCGCCGGTGGTCGCCCTACGACGGCCGTTCATCCCAAAGAACTTCCATCACTCGAGCGGCATGCGCCCCTCAATACCGGAAATCCAAAGTTCGACCGGAGATACGAACAACAGCAATCAAAGCTCCAGCAGAAACAGGATCAGGAGCGGCAGAAGCTGCAACAGAGGCAGGACAAAGAACATCAACAACTGGCCAAGCGGAACGCGGATGAAGCTCGAAAACAACAAACTGAACAGAGGCACCAACAGCAGACTCAGCAATTGCAGGAAAAGCATGTGCAGCAGCAGCAAAGACTGCAGGAGCGTCAAAGGCCGGAGAGCCGACCTGAGCAGCCTCGACCTCACAAGTGACTCAGTGGGTACGAAATCGGAGACTGTTTTGTCGAGGAGATCTTAGAATTACCTTGCCGCGACTCGAGTCGGTTCCTCGCTCTTATTCTCATCGGTATTTGGGGAAGGCAGCTCTTCCAGCCTGAGAGGCTGATCAGAGGAATCGATTTGAAGCAGTCTTCGGATGTGCAGCAGAGCCTCCGAAAGCGTTGTCGCGACCGCATCAGTGCATCCCGGGCCAACCCGCTGTTGGGCCTTGGGAACCCCGCCTGTAAATCCCCATAATCCAATGACGATAGCCAGGTCAGGAAATCGAGCGCGTAAGCGCTTGCAAAGGGAGCGAGCTTGTCCAACGGCGAAAGGGGGAAGCGCCGATATACAGGCTATTTGAAACTTCCCCTGGGCTACCTCGTCCAACATGTTGTCTACTGTTCCGATGGCCAGAAATCTGGCATTGTTGATCCCTGCCCGTCGAAGCAACTGTGCAAGCATCATACCTACAAGTTCGTCGGCATCGTCCCTTGCTGGCAGACAAACAATGCGCGCATTGGCGAACCGAGCATCAGGAGCGCCTCCATCTGCGGCTGCTTCCGCGGGAGATGCTTGCCGCTTATCGCGATCCTCTAAGTCGTCGATCAGCTCGCGAGTGCTTTGAGAAATGAATTCGGAGGAGCGATCGCCAAGAATGTCCGTGTGGCGGTCCTCCTCTGCCAACCTCAGGGCTGGAATCAAGACTGACTCGTAAAGCTGCTCCAGCGATTTGTTTTCGAGGTACTCCTCCGCAACATTCCTCGCCTCATCCGGATCCATCGCAAGAAGGCGCTGATAAAAAAGCTCCTCGGGATTGAGGGCGGGCGAATCGCCAAGTAGTACCTCCAGAAAGCTCATCTGCGGAACGTATCGACCGACGAGTATGAGGCAGACCGTTAAGGGAGTGGATAGAATCAGACCCACCGGTCCCCACAATGTTGCCCAAAATATGGCCGCCACCAAAATGGCGAGCGATGAGATGCCCATGTGTGCACCGTAAAGCCAGGGCTCAATCACGTTTCCGGTAATCAGTTCGAGGACGGCGAATAGTGAGAAGGTGAGTAGTGAGTGCTTCCACCCGGGAAACACCGCTACCGCCATGACGATAGGAAAAGCCGTCGCGATCCACGAACCTACATAGGGGACAAAGCGGAGCAAGGCTGCCAACGCGCCCCATAAAAGCGCGTGCGGCACACCAATCACATACAATCCGAGCCCGAACAGAAGTCCATAGCAGGCATTCACCAGGAATTGAAGGAGAAGGTACCGGCTTAGGCGGTCGCTGGCATCCTCGAGAGCTTGGGTCATCATCGACAATTGCCCTTGCCCTCCAAGCCGTATCAGGCGATTGCGAAGGTCCTCTCGGTTGACCAACATGAATGCCATGAAGATGATCACGAGGCCGGCCGTTTCCAGAGGTCCTGCCAGCGGTCCCATGATCGTGCGCAGATCCTGTAGAAAATTCGACGGAGGGGCCGTCACCTGTACCGGGATAGGGCGGGCAGGATGTGCGCCGCCATCTTTGTTTTTTGCAGCTTTGGCAGCCTCTCCGGGAGCGACCGCCAACTCCTTATTCAGCTCTTGAACTGTAGCGGTCGCCTGAATTAGGGGAGTGTTGTGCTGCGAATGCAAGGAGCGAATCTTTTCTTCTATGTTGCTTCGGTAGTCTTGGATGTGACCGGTAATCTCGAGGAGTTGACCCGCCACTCCCCAGCCGACAGTAGCCACGGCTGCGAAGCAAAGAACCAGTACGATGAGGACGGCGGGGATGCGGCCCAAATGGGCTTTCTGCAACAAGCCGACAACAGGGGTGAGAAGGAAACTGAGAACCAGCGCCAGAGCTAAGGGTATGAAAATTTGGCGACCGAAATACAGCATCGCAATCGACACGGCGACTGCAATAATCATTGATGATTTGGAGGAAGCGGCTGAAGTCGCAGAATTTGGGGAGCGGACCAATTCCTACCTCCAGTTCAATCTTGCTAGATGCGGAAGCCCCGTTTTCTAAACGAATCGACTCTCGCTTATGAAACTCGTCCCGAGCATTCGGAATGCCCGCACCGGCAACCAATTTCCGCAGTGTCCTTTGCCGATTCACATTGAGGACTGCAGTACTTGCCATCTGATCCCGCAGCACAGCTGCAATTTTCGTGTGCGCATTTCTTGTCGTTTTGCATGTTCCGCCTCTTAAAATGTTTCAGCGTTGAAGAGCAAATCGGGATGCCGGCAAACAATTACAGGTTGCCGGCATCCCCGAGTACGAAAACTTGTTACGCTGTCCTAGCTGGCGCGCCGCAGGCTATCGTCGGCAGGCAGATCAGTCGCGGCCTCGTCCGAACCCGCTTCTCCCGTCGACGAAATATCTTGTGCGCCGGTGCGCTTCAGGATCTCCTTGGCCCGCTTGGTCCAATCGGAACTATCGGAGTGAACCGAAAGCAGCATGCCCCCGTCCTTCACTCGGCCCTCATATCTCTTAGCTTCGTATTCAGGAATCCCCATTCCAATCAGAGCGCCAGTAATTCCGCCAACCGTACCGCCCACTCCTGCTCCCGCCAGCGCCGCCATAATCGGACCCGCGGCGATGAAAGGTCCCAATCCGGGGACAGCCAGAGCACCAATGCCAAGAAGCCATCCCAGTGCGCCTCCTAGAACAACTCCGGTTCCAGCGCCGGTCGTGGCGCCCTCGGGAGCTTTCGTGTTCTTCTCGTGAGCGAAGTCCCGCGTTCCGGCGCTCTCCGGAAACAAAACCGAAATGTCGGTGTTCCGGAATCCGGCGGCTCGCAATTCATCCACGCCGATCTCGACACTGGTGAGCGACGGGTAGATGCCAAACACCGCTGTGTTTTTTCCTGCCATAAATAAATTCTCCTTAGTGAGGTTGTGTTTTTTTGCTAGTTTTTCGGTTTGACAGTCAACTCGCTTGTGACTTTGCCTTCTCCGGCTATTTCGGCGGCTTTGGCCTCAATCGCCCGCTTCTCATCGTCCGACCGGACCGGTCCCTTGAGCGTGACCTGTCCGTTCTGCGTGATTACTTTCACGTTGTGGGCGTACTGAGACCAACTTTTCTCGGCCACGATAGCCTGTCGAATTTGCTGGGTAATATCGCGGTCCGAACGATTGGCGTGCTGTTGATCCGCTGTGAGCTCATTCGGGTTACGGTCGCGTTGGTTCATTTTCGTGTTGTCAGAATCAGGAGAAGGGGACGCTTTTGTAGGCTCCTGCGCGAGCACCAACACCCCGCACCCCAATAGAAGCAAGCTCAAGCGCAGGAAATTTCCATAACGAGATTTTCGATTCATGCCATAACTCCGAACGCTGGATTTGATTTGAGTTCTTGACTGGCCTTCACCGAGCATAGGTATGCTCACCTTCATCGGCTATAAGGTCCGGTCTTTATATGCTGCGCGGAATGCCTGTAGCGTTGTGAATGCGCACTCCAGTGTTGGTTGAGAAGCCCCGGCGGGTCAGCCTTCGGGTCTTTCAGCAATGTTTAGATTCGAGAGCGCGGAAGCGCCCCGGCTGCGTCTTGGGTCACGCTTTGATCACTCCCGTATTTTCCGGTAAACGCGTACTTTCGCGTGGCTTTGCGAATAGCGCCGAACTATGTCGGCGGTTTGATCGCGTGATCCGTCGTCCACCACGATAATTTCGGTTTCCCAGGGCTGCTGCCGCACAAATGTGAGGACCCGCTGGAGCGTCGGACCGAGACGGGCGCCTTCGTTGTAGGCGGGGATGACGATGCTGATCGTGCGGTTGCGGGTCAAGAAGCCATCACCGTGTCTGGTATTCCTTTCGACATCAACGTCGGATCGAAACCCGCGGCTAGAGGCCGTCCAGGCCTCACGTGCGTGTTGCTTAGAGACTCAACCCACTTCTCAGGTTGCGAAAAAAAGCTGCTTCATCAGCTGCGGGACGTGGCCCAAGCCGTTCGATTCGCTGCCTACAGGAAATACCTTAGGGTGGCGTTTCTTCGCTTCGTGGTCCAATACACGAGAAAGCTTCAGGCGACACGAGTTGCTCGGGGTCGTTACATATCGCACTAAACCAAAATGTTGATTTTCACTAAAAGTAAGAAGTGGGTAAGAGGCAAATTATTGCCCATCGAAATTATTAGTAGAAGCATGCCTGACAAAACTTGATTCGTTCGGGAAAACACCGTATTAAGTCCGTAATTACGCTCCTTGTCTGTCGAGAGAGACGATGAAAAGGTCTGTCGTAAACCAAGTCGCACCGAATGCCGAAGCCCTTCCTGCCGCACCCAAGAACAACGGGAAACCCAAAGTGTCCGATGAGTCTCTTGACCTCACTGTAATTCTGGCGAGCCTGCAAAGCATGCGGGACGGAGACTTCGCAGTGAGGCTTCCTGGCACCTGGGTCGGTCTTGCAGGAAAAGTGGCGGATACCTTTAACGAGATTGTCGCTGCCAACCAACACATGGCGCAGGAACTGAGGCGCGTCGGCCAAGTGGTCGGCAAACAAGGGAAAACCCGCGAGCGGACCCGGTTCCACGAATCCAGAGGCGCCTGGGGAGAGATGGAAGTTTCTGTCAATACCCTCGTCGAAGACCTACTTCGGCCCACGGCCGAGGTTACGCGTGCGATCGCGGCCGTTGCCCAGGGCGACCTTACACAGACCGTGCGTCTTGACGTGGATGGTCGTCCCCTTGAAGGCGAGTTTTTGCGCTCTGCCAATCTTGTCAACACGATGATTCAGCAGCTTGGTGTGTTCACCGCGGAGGTAACGCGCGTGGCACGCGAAGTGGGAACCGAGGGCAAATTAGGCGGACAGGCGCAGGTGCCCGATGTGGCAGGCACTTGGAAAGATCTCACCGACAACGTGAACCTGATGGCCAGCAACCTTACTGGCCAGGTGCGAAATATCGCCGAGGTGGCCACAGCCGTGGCCAGCGGCGATTTGTCGCGAAAAATTACTGTCGATGTGCGCGGCGAAATTCTGCAGTTGAAAGAAGCCATCAATACGATGGTGGACCAGTTGCGCTCGTTCGCTTCCGAAGTAACGCGCGTGGCCCGCGAAGTCGGTACTGACGGCAAACTCGGCGGTCAGGCGGTGGTGCCGGGTGTAGCTGGTACCTGGAAAGATCTCACGGACTCTGTGAACGCAATGGCCGGCAACTTGACGGCTCAGGTTCGTAACATCGCTGAAGTCACGACCGCTGTGGCCCGCGGTGACTTGTCGCGCAAAATCACGGTCGACGTGAAAGGTGAAATTCTGGAACTCAAGGACACCATCAACACGATGGTGGATCAGCTCAACGCTTTCGCTGGCGAGGTTACACGCGTGGCCCGCGAAGTCGGTACGGAAGGCAAGCTTGGCGGACAGGCGCAAGTGTTTGGTGTCGGCGGTACCTGGAAGGATCTCACCGACAATGTGAACTTCATGGCCAGCAACTTGACCGGCCAGGTGAGAAACATTGCTGAAGTTGCGACCGCTATCGCGAGTGGCGACTTGTCCCGCAAGATCACAGTAGACGTCCGCGGCGAAATTCTACAGCTCAAAGAAACTCTCAATACGATGGTGGATCAGCTCAACCGGTTCGCCGGCGAAGTAACGCGCGTGGCCCGCGAAGTCGGTACCGAGGGCCGTTTGGGCGGACAGGCCAACGTCCCCGGTGTGGCCGGCACGTGGAAGGATCTGACGGACTCGGTCAACTCCATGGCCGGCAACCTGACTGGCCAAGTTCGAAACATCGCTGAGGTTACGACGGCTGTTGCTCGCGGCGATTTGTCTCGCAAGATCACCGTCGACGTGAAGGGCGAAATCCTGGAACTCAAGAACACAATCAACACGATGGTGGATCAGCTCAATGCGTTCGCGGGTGAAGTGACGCGTGTGGCTCGCGAAGTCGGAACGGAAGGCAAGCTGGGCGGCCAAGCTCAGGTACCAGGCGTGGCGGGGACATGGAAGGATCTGACCGACAACGTGAACTTCATGGCCAGCAACTTGACTGGCCAGGTTCGAAACATCGCTGAGGTTGCGACCGCTGTGGCCCGCGGCGATTTATCGCGCAAGATCACGGTCGATGTAAAAGGCGAAATCCTCGAGCTCAAAGACACCATTAACACGATGGTCGATCAATTGCGCTCGTTCGCCTCGGAAGTGACGCGCGTGGCACGCGAAGTTGGAACTGACGGCAAACTGGGGGGGCAGGCGCAGGTGCCCGGTGTCGGCGGAACGTGGAAGGATCTTACCGACTCCGTTAACTCGATGGCCAGCAACTTAACCGGCCAGGTGCGAAACATTGCCGAAGTGTCAACGGCAATTGCGAGCGGCGACTTGTCCAAGAAGATCACCGTCAACGTGAGCGGCGAAATCTTGCTACTCAAAGAAACCATCAACACCATGGTGGACCAGCTCAATGCGTTTGCCGCTGAAGTGACGCGCGTGGCCCGCGAAGTAGGGTCCGAAGGCAAGTTGGGCGGACAGGCGCAAGTACCTGGTGTGGCTGGCACGTGGAAGGATCTCACGGACTCTGTCAACTCAATGGCAGGCAACCTGACTGGCCAGGTGCGAAACATTGCTGAAGTGACGACGGCCGTTGCTCGCGGCGATTTGTCTCGCAAGATCACAGTCGACGTGAAGGGCGAAATCCTCGAACTGAAGAACACCATCAACACGATGGTGGATCAGCTTAACGCGTTCGCCGGCGAAGTGACGCGTGTGGCGCGCGAAGTCGGAACAGACGGGAAACTCGGGGGCCAGGCGCAGGTGCCCGGAGTCGCGGGGACGTGGAAGGATCTCACCGACAACGTGAACTTCATGGCCAGCAACTTGACCGGCCAGGTGCGAAACATCGCTGAAGTTGCAACCGCTATTGCAAACGGCGACCTCTCAAAGAAAATCACGGTCGACGTCCGCGGTGAAATCTTGCAGCTCAAGGAAACGCTGAACACGATGGTCGAGCAGTTGCGCTCGTTCGCCGCCGAAGTGACCCGTGTTGCGCGCGAAGTCGGTTCTGAAGGCCGCCTGGGTGGACAAGCCAACGTTCCGGGTGTTGCCGGTACTTGGAAGGATCTTACGGACTCGGTGAATGCTATGGCCGGCAACCTGACCGGCCAGGTGCGTAACATCGCGGAAGTAACGACGGCAGTCGCTCGCGGCGATCTGTCGCGCAAAATCACAGTCGACGTGAAGGGCGAAATCCTCGAACTGAAGAACACCATCAATACGATGGTGGACCAACTCAACGCGTTCGCGGCCGAAGTCACACGCGTAGCCCGCGAAGTCGGCACCGACGGCAAACTCGGCGGTCAGGCGCAAGTACCCGGCGTAGCAGGAACGTGGAAAGATCTCACCGACAACGTCAACGTCATGGCGGTCAACCTTACCGAGCAAGTGCGCGGCATCGTAAAAGTTGTGACCGCGGTCGCCAATGGCGATCTCACCCAGAAGCTGACGGTGAATGCCAAGGGCGAAGTCGCAGCTCTTGCAGAAACCATCAACAACATGACTGGGACGCTGGCTACGTTCGCGGACCAGGTGACCACGGTGGCTCGCGAGGTTGGCGTGGAAGGCCGACTCGGTGGGCAGGCGAACGTCCCGGGCGCGGCCGGCACGTGGAAGGACCTGACCGGAAACGTGAACTTACTGGCCGACAATTTGACCAATCAGGTGCGCGCGATCGCGGAGGTCGCAACGGCTGTAACCAAGGGCGACTTGACACGGTCCATTCAGGTCGAGGCCAGCGGCGAAGTAGCCGAGTTGAAAGACAACATCAACACGATGATCGACAACCTGCGCCTCACCACAGACCGCAACACGGAACAAGACTGGCTCAAAACCAACTTGGCCAGATTTACCGGAATGTTGCAGGGCCAGCGTGATTTGGCGACGGTCGGTCGCATGTTGCTTTCTGAGCTTGCGCCACTCGTCAACGCCCAGCAGGGCGTGATTTATCAGATGGAAACCGAAGAATCTGCCGGGATGGTGTTGCTGTCTGCATTCGCAGATGATGGCGACAACGGGCACCTCCGAAGATTGAAGATCGGCGAAGGACTGGTTGGACAGGTAGCGTCCGAAAAGCGCCGGATGTTGATTTCCGATCTTCCGGAAAAAACCGTTCCCATCCGTTCTGGTTTGTTCGAATCAGTTCCCCGAAATGTGATCGTTCTGCCGGTACTGTTCGAGGATCGCGTGAAGGCAGTCATTGAGTTGGCGTCACTGAACGCCTTCACCGCATCGCATCTGGCTTTTCTCGAGCAGCTTACGGCCAGCATCGGCATTGTGCTGAACAGTATCGAAGCTACGATGCAGACCGAAGGTCTGCTGAAACAGTCGCAACAGTTGGCGGCCGAACTCCAGACCCAGCAAAAGGAGCTGCAGCAGACCAACGAGCAACTGGCGCAAAAGGCGCAACAGCTTGCTGAGCAGAACGTCGAAGTCGAACGTAAGAACCAGGAAATCGAGCAAGCGCGCCGCGCGCTCGAGGAGAAGGCGAAAGAACTGGCCCTAACTTCGAAGTACAAGTCTGAGTTCCTTGCCAACATGTCTCACGAATTGCGCACGCCGCTGAACTCGATCCTGGTGCTGGGGCAGCAACTGAGCGAGAATCCTGACCACAACTTGACGCCCAAACAAGTCGAGTTCGCCCGCACAATCCATGGTGCCGGTACAGATTTGCTGAACCTGATCAGCGACATTCTCGATCTCTCCAAGATTGAATCTGGAACCGTCTCGGTTGAGGCCGAGGAAGTGTTCTTCTCCAACCTCCTCGAGATGGTTGCTCGGCCGTTCCGTCATGAAGCGGAAAATCGGCGGCTTGCCTTCGAGGTTCACTCGGATCCCCATCTCACGCGCAGTTTGGTCACAGACTCAAAACGCTTGCAACAGGTCCTGAAAAATCTGTTATCAAATGCGTTCAAGTTCACTGAGCATGGTTCTGTCCGGCTTTCCGTGTCGGTGGCTACGAAGGGATGGAGCGACGACCATCCGATCCTCAGCGGAGCAGCCTCGGTAGTGTCTTTCGAAGTCTCCGATTCGGGTATCGGAATTGCTCCTGATAAGCAGCGCATCATCTTCGAGGCCTTCCAGCAGGCCGATGCCAGCACGAGTCGTAAATACGGCGGAACCGGCTTGGGCCTTGCCATTAGCCGGGAACTCGCCAGTTTATTGGGCGGGGAAATCCAGCTTCGCAGCACCCCTGGTCAGGGCAGCACCTTCACGCTTTATCTCCCACTCGCCTACGTCGGTCCATCCGCGTCCAAACTCACTTCGTCAGATTGGAGAGTTCCAGCGACGCCCCTGAAGCTGTCGAGCATCGTGGTTTCGGAACATCCTGTCGAGCAGATTGCGGATGATCGCCACAATTTGCAGCCCGAAGATGCCGTGCTGCTCATAGTCGAGGACGATCCACACTACGCGCGTGTTTTGTGCGATCTCTCGCGGGACAAGGGATTCAAAGTACTGGTCGCATTACGCGGTGCCGAAGCTCTGGCCCTGGCTCGCGAGTTTCATCCTACCGCTGTATCGTTGGACGTGTTCTTGCCGGACATGCTCGGCTGGACAGTTCTGAACCATTTGAAGCAGGATCCTGCAACGCGGCACATTCCCGTTCAGATGCTGACTCTCGATGAAGACCGGCATCACGGATTAGCTCGCGGTGCATTTGCTTTTGTAAACAAGCCATCCAGTCCGGTAGAACTCGAATCTGCCCTTACGAGGATCAAGCAGTATGCCGCCCCGCGCCGCAAACGCTTAATGATCGTGGAAGACAATCCAGCGGAACAGCTCAGCATTCGCGAACTGCTGGGCCACGACGACATTGATGTCATTGTGGCATCCAGCGGCGCAGAAGCATTGGATCTGGTGGCGAAGGAGTCGTTCGACTGCGTCGTGCTTGACTTGCGATTGCCCGATATGACGGGCTTCGACATTCTCGAACGGCTTCGCGATATTCCCGCCATGCGCGACCTGCCAGTTGTCGTTTTTACCGGCAAGGAATTGTCTTCCGAAGAAGATGCGCGTCTCCATACACTCGCCCGCAGTGTGGTCGTGAAGGGCGTCGAGTCGCCTGAACGATTGCTCGATGAAACCGCCCTCTTCCTGCACCGGGTGGTCTCGGATCTTCCGCAGGAGAAGCAGAAGATGCTCGATCGACTCCATCGATCGGATGAGGCCCTGGTCGGCAAGAAAGTGCTTGTCGTCGATGACGATATGCGCAACATCTTTGCCCTCAGCAGCGTCCTGGAGCGCCGTGGAATGGCGGTCCTTACGGCTGGGACGGGCAGAGAGGCAATCGCAATGCTGGAATCGACCCCTGATGTCGCAATCGTCTTGATGGACATCATGATGCCTGAGATGGATGGATACGCGACCATGCAAGTGATCCGCCAGAATGCGTCATTCCGCCGCCTGCCGATCATTGCCCTGACCGCGAAAGCGATGAAAGGCGATCGTGAGAAATGCCTGGAGGCCGGTGCGTCGGAGTACCTGGCGAAGCCGGTCAATACAGAGCAGTTGCTCTCGGCGTTACGTATGTGGCTTCACCGATGAGTACTGTTCCGAGCATCGGCGGCAACTTCAAGCCGGTTAAAATCGGATCAACTGAGTCGTCTGAGAAGGTGGAGGTAATGAGCGCCCACGATAGAGTCAACATTTTGATGGTAGACGACCAGCCGGGCAAACTGCTCAGCTACGAAGCCATCTTGGGTGAGCTAGGGGAGAACCTGATCAAGGCTACGTCTGCCAAGGAGGCTCTCGAAAAACTGCTGAAAACTGATGTCGCGGCCGTGCTGATGGATGTGAGCATGCCGGACATTGATGGCTTCGAACTCGCTGAGATTATCCGCCAGCATCCCCGCTTTCAGAAAACAGCGATCATCTTCATTTCAGCCGTGCATTTGACCGATCTCGACCGTCTCAAAGGATACCAGCACGGGGCGGTGGATTATCTCTCAGTTCCAATTGTTCCGGAAGTGCTTCGAGCCAAAGTGCGCGTATTTGCGGAACTGCACCGGAAAAAACAACAGCTCGAGCGCTTGAATAGCGAACTCGAACAGCGGGTAGCGGACCGGACCCGGGAACTGGAACTAAAAGCCGTTGCTCTACAGCAACTCAACGGTGACCTGGCCCAAAAAAATCAGGAACTGGATGCAATCGTGCATACCGCTCCCGACATCATCTTCAGCCGGCAGGCCGACGGCACCAGAGATTACATCAGCAGCCGCTTTTACGAGTACACCGGCGCGCCGGCCGGTTCGGCAGTCGGGTTAGGCTGGATGGAGTACTTGCACCCTGACGACAAAGAAACGAGTCTTACGCACTGGATGCGTTGCGTGCAGTCCGGTGAGACCTATGAATCCGAATATCGGCTACGCGGGCTTGACTCGCAATATCGATGGTTTCGCGCCCGAGCGGTGCCGCTGCGTGATGGGCAGGGAGGCATACTCAAGTGGTACGGGACGTGTTCTGACATCCATGACAGCAAGCTGCTGGAGCAATCGATCCGCGACAGCGCGATTGAGCTTGAGCGAGTGGTAGAAATCAGGACGGCTGAGCTCAGGCGACTCTCCAACCGGCTGATGACCTTGCAGGACGAAGAACGTCGCCGGATCGCGCGAGAAATTCATGATGGTTTGGGTCAGGAACTAGCTGCCGCCAAGATGATTCTGGACGGAATCCTGGCCAAGGATTCGTCGCCTTCTACGCGGAAGGTCTCCGCGGAAGCGAGTCAACTGGTGGATCGGGCAATCCAGCAAGTGCGCACCATCTCCCACCTGCTGCACCCTCCCCTCTTGGACGAAGTCGGGCTTGTTTCCGCCCTCCGATGGTTTCTCGAGGGGTTGTCAGAACGGAGTGGAATCAAGGTCCGACTGGATGTGGATCCCCCTGACCTCGGCCGGCTTAAGTCAGAACTGGAGACCGCAATCTTCCGCATCGTGCAGGAAGCCCTCACCAACATGTTTCGGCACTCCGGGGCGCACAATGGCAGCGTTAGCGTGGTCGAAAAAGAAGGGCGCATTATGGTTACCGTGCGCGATGACGGGAAAGGAATCGAAGAGCAAGTAATTCAGTTGCGTCCGGAGAGCGTCGGAGTCGGCATCGGCGGAATGCGGCAACGAGTTACCGAGCTTGGCGGCAGTTTGCGCCTGGCAAATGCCAATCCCGGGACAATCGTCGAAGTCGTAATCCCGGCCCGTCGACATGGGCCGGTCTCAGTACCCGTTACCGCTTGACCCTCCGCGTGTCACATTCTGTTTCGCGATGACGTTCGTCACGCCGCCTTTCGTTTTTCCACTTTATCCTCTTCAGCATGAATTTCAACCTGCTCATGTTTGATGTCGAGACGCAGGCGGTTATAGATACTCATGTACTGATTCGCGACCCAGACCAGGGAAAAGAAAGCTACGAGGTACCCTCGCCAGTCAGGGAAGAGCAATTTGTACCGCGCAACAAACAGCATTCCCGCCGATACGTAGTGACTGAAACAATATTCGCAAGTGAACAGATAAAAGAATTTGCGGCGCACGAAGCTCGGTGCCTGAGTGCATTGCTGCTGACAATATTGTCGTGGCTCGCGGAAGACCTCTTCATGCGTCACTGTCCAGGCGATGCACGCTACCGGAATAGCGAGTAGAAGAAGCCATGCAACCTGAAGCCCCAGTGCCATCATGGTCAAGTTGGATGCCAAAAAACCGCGATCGTCGCTCCAACCTGTTTGCTCAGAACTGAAATAGAGCAATGATGGCAAATCCGCAAAGGCTCGCGAACGTACCGCGAGCGATCGGCATGAACGCAATCGAGTCTGGACAATATGCCCCTGCGAACATCGCCCCATCCCTTTTGTGACTACTTTGTGACTACAACATCAAGGCCAGATGCCCTAGGTGTTTTCCCTGATTCTGCGCGACACGTTTTTGTTAGTAATCTTCAAGGTGCGAGGATGCGGGCGGACATATCCGATATGGAGTGACTGCACACGGCGGCCCTCGTCGGGCCTTTGCAGTTTGACTGACCTGGAAGCCGTCTTTGCCCGTCCGTATCCGCATTTCTTTCTGCCGCATTACTAGGAACTCCTCAAAGCGCTAAGGCGTCCATTCGATTGTCCCCAACAGCAGTCAGGCTTGATTCTCAGAGATGAGTCGATCTTGCGTCGCAATGGCCGGCTCGCTCCGGCCATTTGCAGGCATGGGTCGCATAAATGATCAAAGGAGAACTATGAGATCACCAAAGACCATTGCAATTGGATTGATAGCTCTTGCACTTGCCTTGACCATCGCGTGCTCGGATCGGCAAAAAGCGCCTGATGTCTCCAGCGATATCCGTCATGCGCTGGATCAGGCTGGCCTTAACGATGTGAGAGTGAGCCAGGACCGCGATAAGGGTGTCGTGAGTCTCACTGGTAGCGTCGCCACTGACGATGACAAGGCGAGAGCAGAATCCGTTGCCCGCTCGATTGCAGGCACGGAAGTCGTCTCCAATGAGATTGGCGTGCGACCCAAGGGCGACGATGGAACTGCAAAGAAGGTTGACTCCGATCTCGACTCCGGCATCGACAAGAATCTAAGCGCGATGCTGGTGCAACACAAACTGAAACGAGATGTGCGGTACGACGTGAACAACGGTGTGGTGACTCTGAAGGGTGACGTTCCATCCCAGGCGCAACGCGCATCTGTGGAGAAGCTCGCTGGACAAGTACCGAATGTAAAGCAAGTGGTAAATGAACTCGAAGTCAAGAATCAAAAGGCGACTACAACGAAATAGGGGTCTTGCAAGCAGAACACACGATAAAGGCCTGCTTCGGAAGCCACGAAGTAGGCCTTGTAACATGACGGCGGCCAGCAACGGTCGTCCCGTTCGCGGTATTGCTTGTCGGAAGAGATGCAAACACAGATGTAACCAAGCTAATGGCAAGGGGACACGAATCCCATCAGCGTATTCGTGGACCCGGTCAATTAGCGCAGCTGGCTACCGGACCGCTCGGCGCCGACCCAGATGGGTAATCAGAGAAATCAGGAACAGCACCAGAAAAACGACAAACAGTAACTTCGCAATGCCCGCAGCTGCAACCGCTATGCCTGTGAAACCCAACAACCCGGAAATCAATGCCACAACCAGGAAAACCAGCGCCCAGTAAAGCATAAATGTCCTCCAAGTCGGATTTTGCTCTATCGGTAACCGTATCGAGTGCGGTGGACTTTCATCGATCCCTAGGAATATGTATGCAGCCTACTTGCATTCCGTACCTGATTGATTGGCCCTTTTGGAAGGAGCAGGTGCCGGTCCGTCCCAGAGGATCGGCACCCGCTTGGGGGGCGTTGTGTCGAGTAGAGATTGCAGACTAGTTGGAGCGTGGCCAGCTCACAATACGGTGAAACCTGTAGGTCTCGGCGTTAAACCCTCCAGTCGTGGTGCAAAACTAGCGGTAGTCCACCTCATAATGAGGTCGCATTCATCAGGGAAGTTCTCCTGTTCTTTACTGCCTCTTCTGGATAGAAGCAAATTCCGCTAAAAGATAGCCTCATGCCTGCAAGTCAGAGTCAATGGGCACGTGGTGCTCACCTTGGGCACAGAAGAGGAACAAAATGAAAAGATTTTCTTCCGCATCGTCAAGATGTCTTCTGGTATTGAGCATTTGTTCAATGTTTGTCGGCGTGAGTTGGTCCGCTGACAAGGAAGAGTCAGATATCAACAAGCGTATCGATAACGCCGCAAAAGTTCTGAACGAGATCATGGCCACGCCCGATAAAGCGATTCCAGACAAGGTCATGAGAGACGCGAAGTGCGTCGCGGTGATTCCTTCGATGGTCAAAATTGCGGTCGGTTTCGGCGGTAACCATGGCAAAGGCGTAGCCACGTGCCGCACTGGTGCTGGTTGGAGTGCACCCGCTCCAATCACGATTACCGGAGGCAGTTGGGGTCTTCAGCTGGGAGGCCAAGCGATAGATCTGGTGATGATCGTCACGAATCAAGCCGGAATGGACCACCTTCTTTCTAGCAAGTTCAAACTCGGTGCAGACGCGTCGGCCGCAGCGGGCCCTGTGGGGCGCGATGCCGCCGCTGATACCGACATCAAGATGCGATCGGAAGTGTTGACCTACTCGCGCGCTCGCGGGCTGTTTGCAGGCGTGGACCTGAGTGGAGCTGCCATTACTCAAGATAAAGACGAGACCCGGTTGCTTTACGGGAAGTTTGTGCCTTTCACGGAAATTTTGAGCGGAAAGGTTGAGCCAACGTCCTCGAGCCAGCCCTTTCTTTCGGCGGTGAAGCGCTATTCTGCCCAAAGTAAAGAAAAAGAAACCAGCATGAATAACAGCGACCCAGGAAGTCCGTCAGCAACGAAGTGACTGTGTAACCGCGCTTTGGACTAAAGCAAGTCAAATCTGACTCCAAAAGGGAGGAGTTATGTACACGATTCTTCTGGTGGTACTCATTCTGTTATTGCTCGGCGCTTTGCCAACGTGGCCTTACAGCCGCGCCTGGGGATACTACCCCAGTGGCGGACTAGGTCTGGTCGTGGTGGTGGTGCTCGTATTGCTTCTTGCTGGCCGCTTATGACGGCCAGTGGTTCGCTACCTTTCGTTGAAGTTGATCGATCTTGAGGCGCCAAACAATGGTGGGAACAAAAATCTCCCACCATTGTTTTTTGTACGCGGTCAGAGCAGCGGGCAGAAATTGACTGGTACCGCACGCATCACGGGGGAGGACCAGTGCTGTTGCAAGTCGGTGAGGAGTAAGTTATATCGAGCCACCAAAATTCTGTTTACAACGGCGAGTCCTTATTGCAAATATCATCCCGCAACTTGTCCACTTGTCGTTATCTGCCCGACGGGCGGCCATCATTGGGACCCAGAATCCAAGTCTCGAGAGTTCCACCTCTACTAGGCCACCCGTGTCAATCGGTTTGTTCCCCTACAGAGGAGAAATTCTTCATCTAACTTCCCGGTCCGAAATCTGCATTGTCGGCGGATTTCGGATTTTCTGTAGAAATTGCGTAGCCCAACCTTCTAGAGCCTTAGAACTCACTCGAAAGGCTTACAGACTCTCCTGCAAGTGTTTACAGATGTGACCTGATGGGAGAATTGCCCTCCTTTTTTTACTCTGTGATCCATGTTCGCGATGTTGGCTGCAGGCGAACAACTTTCAGGAGCCCCGAAGGAGACCAACCGTGGCGACTTGTGCGATCTCTGCGACAGAAACGAATGTCATCCCCGCGACCAGCGTCAAGGGCCGTGACGATTCCCAGATTAACCTGGTAAAACGCGCGCAGGCGGGCGATGAACACGCATTTGCAACGCTGTTCCAGCAGCATAAGAACCGTGTTTACTCAGTATGCCTTCTCATGACCAAGGATGTTGCCGAGGCCGAAGATCTGACCCAGGAAGCTTTCCTGCAGGTGTTTCGAACGGTCAGCTCGTTTCGAGGCGACGCAGCCTTTTCTACTTGGCTGTACCGTGTGGCGGTCAATACGGTGTTGATGAAGCTCCGCCGGCGCAAATCGCCTCCCACAGTTTCTCTCGACGAGCCAGTCAACTCCGAGTCTCCTTCGCTGCACAGAGATTTCGGTAAGAATGATCCAGAACTCACAGGCGTCGTTGATCGTATTGCTTTGCGTCGCGCACTCCTGGAGCTGCCGGAAGGCTGCCGAACGATTTTTGCTCTGCATGAAGTTGAAGGCTATCAGCACCATGAGATCGCTCAATTGCTTGAGTGCTCTATTGGTAACTCGAAGTCTCAGCTCCACAAAGCAAAACTAAAAATGCGCGCCCTGCTGTTCCCAAAGACCAGGATCCGACGTCGTATCGCCAAGAACAATGCGAATCTGCGGGAGTCGGGCACAATGAGTTTCGCGAAAGCGCCTGCAAAATAGAAGCGCGTTGCAACGGACAAACTCTCGCTCGGGTCCTCGACGGGGTTCTGGGAAGGTGTCGCTACCTACATGAGAATTATCTCCGAGTACGTGAGTGCCTATCGTGGACACGGCGTGCCATTGCCCTCTCTCGTGAGCCGGTCGGCGAAATTTGGCCTCAGCTTGTTGCCGGGCCTTGCCACCGCGGCTGCGATCGAGCAGAAGATTACGGGTAGCGACAAGGGAATCTGGTAGGTTCGTGCCCACAAAGGGACCGGTTGCGGGTTGTCAGTTCAGACTCTACTGGTTTTGCTGGATTGTTGCGCTTGGACAGCAAGCCTAACGTCCTCAATAAGGGTTCAAAGGTTCTGGCTCACGGTTTACGCTAACAATCACTTGCGAGGCGCACTCCCGGGTGGCGCGAGCTTGGGCGCAAGAAGATTATGCTTGGATTCCGTTTCAAGGTCTTTTTGAGCGAAAGCTCTTTTGATCTGCCGCACATGATTTGCAGTGGCTGTTTGGTAAGCGGGGAGGCCTTGGTGTGATCCGTATTTTGTTGGTTGATGACAATCCCGCGGTGCGGCGGTATTTACGAGCAATTCTCGAACAGCAGGAGTCGTGGCACGTGTGCGGTGAGGCACGAACTGGCGCCGAAGCCTTGCACCAGGTACTCGAGGCCCCTCCCGACCTCGTCGTTCTCGACTATCAGATGCCGGACTTGAACGGAGTCGATGTCGCCAAGCAGATCTGCGAGATGTTTCCCAAAATCCCGATTCTGATGGTCACTCTCCATCTCTCGAAACAGTTAGCCGACGCTGCCCGCGAAGCAGGGGTGCGCGGAGCCTGCGCCAAACAGGACATTGGATCGGTGGTCGAAGCAGTAGACGTACTGTTGCACGATAAGACTTATTTCCCTGTGATCACGACCGGTCAGAGCGCTTGATCGTCAGTTACGAGTGAGCTCAGTAGTTGTCCGGCGAAATACATGATTCCCTGTATTGGACCATGCGATTTTGGAAGTTAGCCTCGCCTTTGGGCGTTGGAAGGCGTCCGCCTTCGTCGCATCCATGGTGCAGGCATTTGTTATTGGTCAGGCTGTCACATCCATTGCAGGGTAGAATGTGGCGAATCGTCTGGTCGGTCTCCCCCAAAGGAACTGAAACGGAATGACAATTCGCATACTTTTAGTAGATGACCACCCAATTGTTCGACAGGGGTTGAAAACCCTTTTGGAAGGACACTCGGACTGGGAAGTCATTGGCGAAGCCGCCGACGGAGCTGAAGCCGTTGAAAAGGCAAGGGATTTAAATCCTGACGTCATGGTGCTCGACGTCACCATGCCAAGGATGAACGGTTTGGAGGCGTGCCGGTTGCTTCGACGTCAGTCTCCCGCGCTTGAGATTTTGTTTGTTACCCAGCATGACTCCCCGCAAATGATGCGGGAGGCTCTGGAAGCGGGTGCGCGAGGATATGTGGTGAAGTCCAATGCCGCTCGTGACTTGTTGGCGGCAGTGGAGGCAGTCAGTCAGCACCGAGTATTTACGGCATTAAATGGGCGAAGTTTTCCGGAATTGCGGTAGGTGCACGGGAATCTGCAGTCCATCTTGCTCTGGAGAGGGCGACCATTATGAAACTAAGGATCTTGTTGGCCGACGACCATGAAATTGTGCGGCGCGGGTTGCGCGCGCTTCTCGAAAAGCATGAGGGATGGGAAGTTTGCGGCGAGGCCAGCGATGGCCGCGAGGCGGTCGAGAAGGCCCTGCAACTGAACCCTGATGTCGTCATCGTCGACATCGGCATGCCGAATCTGAATGGCTTAGACACCACGCGCCAACTCCTGCAACATGATCCTCATTTCAAGGTCATCGTCCTGACGATTACGGACTCGGATCAGGTCATTCGGGAGGCTTTGGATGCCGGGGCTCGTGGTTTTGTCCTGAAGTCCGATGCAGCTCGCGATCTCGTGTCTGCGGTGGAGGCACTACAGAATAAACGCATGTTCTTTACGCCGCGCGTAAACGACCTGGTTCTGGCTGGATTTCTGGAAAAGGGCCAGACGGTTTCGCGAAACGAAGCCCCCAAGTTGCCGACTTTGACCGCCCGTGAGCGCGAGATCACTCAACTGCTCGCCGAGGGTAATAGCTCCAAGGAAGTGGCTTCACTTCTGAACTTAAGCACCAAGACTGTGGAGACTCACCGCAGCAATATCATGCGCAAACTGAGTTTTCACTCGATCCGCGATCTTGTTGTTTATGCTATTAAGAACAATCTGATCCAGATTGAGTTACCTCCCCCACCCAAAACGCCCACGGGCTCTGGTCCCACGGCGGCATAGCGGTTCCGAACGGTTAAGGCTTCTCTTATCGGAGCGTTTCTCCCGGGTAGTACCCGTTGCGGGTGCGTACCGTGAGGCGAGTGTGTGCCGGCCCTCTGGCTTCAACGCGAATCTGCTGATATCCCTTTCCGATGGCCGGGCCAGGATTGTAAGCAAGGGTGTACTGGCTTCGAATATCGTGGGCCACCGTCCGCGTGATGAAGTCTACTTCGTCCAGGCTCTGCGGGAAAAATGCCATGCCACCCGTACTCGCTGCCAAATTCTGCAGAGCCTCCCTTCCAGAGCGAGTCATTCCTTCATCCGTTAGGCCAATCGCGTACAGTGTCGCGCCTTTGTTCGACTGCAGCTTGCGCATTGCATCCTGCAACGTTTCCTGGCTCATATTGTCTTGCCCATCAGTTATAACAAGCAGCACTTTCTTGTCGAGACGGGGATTGTTCCTGAGATGCACGTTCGACGCGACCACTGCGTCGTACAGCGCGGCGCTGCCGCGAGTTGACGTTTCGTGCAACGCCGCCTGCAAAAGATTGACATCCGATGTGAAGTCTTGGTCCAGATAGGGTGTCTGACCGAAGTTCACCACGAATACTTCATCCTGAGGATTGCTTGCCCGGAGCAGATTCAGCACTGCCTGATTCACCTTGCCCCGCTTATCCCGCATAGATCCGGAATTGTCGATGACGATTCCGAGAGCGACTGGGGCGTCTTCGCGACGGAAAGACGTAATCGTCTCTGGCTGTCCGTTTTGGTAGATGGAGAAGACGTTGCGATCGAGTGTGGTGACCAGGCGACCTGCTTCGTCCACGACTGTCGCGTGCAAAGACACTTCTTGTACTTGCTTTTTAAAGACAAACCTACCTTACTCCTCCGAATTTGGGACCTCCTTGATCGAACCCCCGGCGGGTGATTGTTGGTCGCGGCTCTTGCTGCAGCGCGGACGGAGGAGGAACAGTCCGCGGGGGTAGTGACATCGGGTTCTCCGAGCCGGGGGGAGGAGTGTCCTGAGAGTTTTGACCAAATGCGATCACGGACAGGCAGGCGGCCAAAGCGCCGAGTGCCAAGATGTTAAGTGCCGAGCGAAGAAAACAAATCTTGCGAACAATCATGGACTACCCTCCGTGCAGCGATTAGATGCCAGGAAGCTATTCGCCGGAAGCTTCGGCATTGCTGTCGTGAACGAGCCTCAACAGGTCTACGGCATTGCCCGGAGCGTTCCGCTTTTCCGCTACGGGAAAGCCTGTATGGGCTCTTACCCCGCTGAATGTCACAACAGAGTCAGCGCAAAATTAGCGGAAAAACTTACACGAGTAGCTTGCAATTGGTGTAAGCCAAGTCCTGTCCATGCAATGCAATGCAGATTTGGCCCTGTTTGTGCTTCTGCTCGCAGAGGAACTCCCATGTCTCGGAGGGAAGAATGCTACGGATCCTGATTGCGGACGACCACGAGGTCGCGCGGCGCGGCATCCGCGCCCTCCTGGAAAATCATCCTGGCTGGGAAGTATGCGCGGAAGCCAAAGACGGCCGCGAGACGGTGGAACTTGCTGCCAGCACGAAGCCCGATATCGTCCTGCTGGATATAGGGATGCCGAACCTCAATGGACTGGAAGCTGCTCGCCAGATCTTAGCGGCATCGCCTCAGGTCGCAATTCTAATTTTGACCATGCACGACTCCGACAACGTTGTTCGCGAGGTGTTGCGCGCAGGTGCTCGCGGATTTCTCCTTAAGTCGGACGCAGGCCGTGATCTGGTCGCCGCTGTCGAGGCTCTCCAACTCCAGAGAACATTTTTCACGACTCGCGTCAGTCAAATGGTATTGGATGGATTTCTCGACCGCGAGAAGCGGGACGATGGGAGTGAAGCCAGTGAAGAAATCTCTAGCGAGGTGCTTACGTCTCGGGAACGTGAAGTCATTCAATTGTTGGCAGAAGGCAAAACGAGTAAGGAAGTTGCCGTAACACTGAATCTGAGCGTTAAGACCGCCGAAACCCACCGAACGAATTTGATGCGGAAATTAGGTCTGCATTCCGTGGCCGACCTGACTCGCTACGCCGTGCGCAATGGAATCGTGCACGTCTATTGATCTCTGCATCTATAAATGGCCGTCCGACTCCTCATTTTAGCTGCCAATCACAGAACGAACGACTCATCTAGAGGAATTTAGTCCGTCGTTGTAGGTAGTTCGCTGGATAGACCGCTCTTTCCCTTCTTCCATAGTCTGATTCCGAAATATTGGCCAGTCTGTTTACGGGAAGGAAAACGGATGCTCTGGACAATCGCTGTCATCCTGCTGATTCTGTGGCTTCTGGGAATGGTCAGTTCTTACACGCTCGGCGGTTTCATTCACATCCTGCTGGTGTTAGCTGTGATCACTGTGTTGGTCCGGATCATTCAAGGTCGTAATCCGGTATAGTCACTTGCCGTTGTCTCGGCACGGGTGCCTTTGACTGGTCACAATTCCCGAGAAACGCGCCAAACATTCGGCGATCCTCGACATCTCATCACTCGCATGACGCAATAGATTGTGGTTCGTAGGTTTATGCGAACAGCATCACAATCATCACAAGCGTCGCATGTTAGCCCCATGCGACGAGCCTAACTGGAGGTTTTCAAATGAATAAAGATCGAGTCGAAGGGAAAGTGAAGGACCTAGCGGGACGGGTCGAACGTCAGGCCGGTGAGTGGACCAACGATCCTAAGAAACAAGTCGAAGGCGCTGCAAAACAAGCCGAGGGAAAAGTGCAGAACGCTTGGGGAAAGGCCAAAGATGCGGCCACTGACGCCAAGCCGTCCTCGAAACCACCACAACGCGTCGCCGACGATGATTCAGAAGACGAAGAGTCCGTGAAGGCTCGCCGCTAGACGCGACTCACGTCTTCGTTACCGAGGGTGGCTCGGGTCAGCACAAAGGCCCGGGCCCCTTGGATGCGATGCCGTACTGTTCGACCGAATTGGGCGGCCTCCCTTATCTCCTTTTCGCTCACGTTCCTACAGAACACCCCTCGGAGCACTACCCGAACCACGAGTCACAGTCAAGGAAACGACGTCTCTTTTGTGAGGCCATCGCTGTATTCTCCGGCGTTCGGACCAGTTTTAAAATTGCATGCATTGGAGAAGACTATGCAGCCGATGGCAACCAAGCCTACGCAAGCACCGTCAAACGATAATCCAAAGCAGACCTTCGAAAGTGCCCTGGCTTTGATGCAAAATACGGCCGGCTGCCTTCCATTGGATGTCACGTCACGCAGACGGCCGATCGCGGTTGTGCCAGGAGCCCAGCCGATCGAGAAGCGAGCTCTCTCGGATGCGGCGCGGGCGCTGGCTCGCCTATGGAATGTCCCCCATTTGGTCCGTTGAGGAGGTTGTGATCATGCTCCGTCCCTTTGGCGCTTTTCTATTGGTATTTACATTTCTCGGCCTGATTGTCCACATCGAAGGAGTGGTGGAGTTGTTTGGTAGTGCCGCCATTGCACTGTTTGTTGTCGATTCGGCCCTCGCGTACTTCGGCAAGCAGGCGAACGCCATAAAAGCGCCTCAAGACCTGCTTCTCTAGGCCTGAAGCCCTTCTTCCGAAGCTCGCGAGATAGTGGCTTTCTGGCCACAGGCTATGATCGTCCCGCCCTCCAAAATGGGTCCTCGAAGGGGTGCAATTCCTCGAATTCCGCTCAGAGAGTACATAAAACACTTTATGGACTCGACCGAACCACGCGGGTAAAAGTGCTACAGGCTTGTGTAGAAGCTTCACCAGTAGTACGCCACCAGGATGGGGAAGTGATGTGTCATCAACAAAAACTGATGGCACGTGAATTGCGCTTCCTTCCATCAGCTGCTTCGTCATTCGGGAGTACTTTATGTATCGAACGACGAACTTTCTCTCTAGGTTCATATTACTGGCTGTAACCCCGCTAGTCTTCGCTCAAGAGCCACAAATGGCCGCTCCTCAGGTTCCCGAGGATGCATTGGCAACTGAGCAGTTGATAGCTTGGTCGCGCCTGCAGAAGCCCCAGCCGGCTCCGCAGCCGCTTCCTCCGAGGGATACTCCTATCCCGCAGCCGGGTCAGGATCAAGATCAGCAAGCCAAGCCTCCTGCGGATCCCCAGACCCAACAGAGCCCGACCAGCCAGTCCTTCACCGGCAAAATCGTGAAGGACGGCGCGAAATACGTGCTGAAAGTTGCCAGCAACACTACCTATCAGCTAGATGACCAAGGCGACATTCGGCAATATGAGAATCAGACCGTTAAGGTTGTCGGAAGCCTGGACGCCGGGAGCAACACAATTCGCGTCGTGAAGATCGAACTCCTCTCCTAAAATCCAGGGGAGCCCAAAACGGGTCGGCCTTTTCCCTCTCTCCTATCGCCGATAGTTGTTCCAGAGTTGTTTCTTCTGATTGGCATGTCAAAGAACGAAAAGCCTAAAGAAATCTTGTAGCTCTGATCGGCCGAGCACGCCCCCAATGATGTTGAGAGCTTCAGAGTGGGGGCGGAAGAAAAGCAATCCCGTCAGACGAAACGATCGCTCCGCCTAACCTCCCCAGCCTTGCCACTATATTTGAAATCTCGCACGTTCCCGTTCCCTTTACGGCATGCTTTCCCACTCCTTTAGCTTCGATTTGGCGTTTTCAATTTGTGTATTGAATAGTGTTTCCCCAGTCTTGCGGAAAGGTAGATACGCTGTGCACGGTGATGAAACCACCAAGCAAAACAAAAGGCCCGCCGTGGCGGGCCTTTCGAACCATTGAGATGGCTAGGTGCTACTTACCGAGTCTCTGCTGCGGTGATATCGACAACGTGCAGCGTGTTCGAGGCCGCATCCATCGTTGCCATGACCTTTACGTTCTTGCCTTCGAACTGTTTCGCTTTGTCCTGGTCGTCCAGCTTGTAGGACGTCTGGCTGGCGCTGTCCTGAAGGACGAGCTGATCGCCCGACTTCGCGATCTTGCCTTCGAAACTCCGAGCGGACTGCTGCGGATTGGTCGCATCCGTTTGCTGCTGCTGTGGGGTAGACCCAGCCTGCCCCGGTGTCGACGGAGTTGTCGACGGTGTCTGCGCGATGCCCAGTCCAGAAAGTCCGAGTAGTGCAACGATTGAGAGAAGCTGCTTCATATTGATCTAACCTCCGAAAGAGTTTGTGAGCTAGCGAATCATCCTGATTCTCACGTGATTACGAGATGCAAGCGGAATGCCAACGCAAACCAGAGCTGGTAACGTCTTTGTTTCGACAAAGCCTGCGCCGCTGTGCGGTTTTCGACCGTGCAACCTCTGCCGTTGGACTCGAAGTTTTGTCCTAATGGCCTCGGCGTCCACATCTACAGTCAATGATGGATATGATTTTTCGCGTTTCGCCCGCAGCCTTCAGCAACCACTGCGCAAAACTAATCCCCTACAAGATTCACCCTAGTGCCTCTGGCTCAGAAAATGCCTATCGTGGAAACCAATAAGGCGCCAATCCTTCGCTGCGGAAGGAACTTTTACATTCCCGCAATCGGCCAGGAGTAATCATGACCCCCAATAGAACAGCTGCCTACGGGATGTACCCTCGAAACGTCGCATTGCCGGATGTAGTCTGCGCCCTCAATCAGGCAGGTTTTGAAAACGAAGATATTTGCATGGTTCTTTCGCCTGCTCATCCCGACGCGGCGCCCGTCCGTGATGCAAGTATATTCGACATTAAGGGCGGAGAAAGCGCAAACAGCGCACGCATGATCGGCTGGTTTTCAGAATTTGGCGCGGTAGTTATTCCTACGGTTGGTTTCTTCATTCGCTCGCAGGCATTCTTCCGAGCCCTGCTGATCGAGCAGAATTTCCCGGCCCTTTCTCGAGGCTCGCGTACGTTGGTAGGCCTCGGATTTTCTCAGGACGACGCGAAACGGCTGGGCAGCCAGCTTTCCGATGTGGGTGCTCTGGTGTATGTCTCGTGCCAGGAAGGTACCAAGGCTGACGGCGCCATTGAACTGCTGCGGCGCACCGGAGCCCGCGAGGCCGCATGTCTGGCATCCGCCAAAGCAGCCGCTGCCGCCGCGTGAGAGCTTTTCCAGCGCGTTCCAGACCATCTAGCTAAGGTGTTTTCCAGTCACGCCAGGGAATTTCTTCTTTGACGTCATTATCCGCAGACATCCCATTAGTCTGCGGACGATTCCCCTGCGCCCTTCCGATTGAAGATCTTAACTCGGCCTCGACCTGAACTTTCTCCATTGGCCAGTGAGTTGCAAAAGGTGTTTGTGCCAACACTTCCTCGTTTTGACGCATCCATCGCTTTCGCAAGGACCGGAGGGCCACTGTGATGAAAATGCATCGTGTTTGGATTGAAATTTTGATTTACGGTACGGCAATCGCGTGCGCCGTCGCGCTTTTAATTGCAACCCTCGGAGTTGCTGCCGGAGCCGCTGCGGAAGAGGTTGGACCCCAAGCCAAAGCGGCCGTGGAAGCCAAGGCTTACGAAGGTATCGTGACCTGTTCGCGTTGCGGTGCGAAGCATTCTGCTTCGATCGGGCAGACGGCGACGGTCTGCGTTCGGGTGTGCGTCCACGGCGGAGCCCAGTTTTCTCTGGTCAGTGCGGATTCGATGTATCTACTCGAGGGCAACTCTGACGCCCTTAAGACGCTGGCCGGCCAACGCGCGCGTGTTGTGGGCAAACTTAACGGAAAAACAATCCGCGTCGCATCCGTAGTCGCCGAAAGCTAGTCGTGTCCTCATCTGTTTTCAGAGCGAAAAAGAGGTGCAGAAAGCTTCAAATCGCCTGCGGAGTGACCACGTTGCTCCAATGCATGGAGGAGATTCGGTAACCTACCTGTTTACCTGGGACATCGCCCCTTTCGCTACAGGATATTGCGTATTGTTTTTATGGGCGGCAGACTCTTAACTAGAGTTGAGCGTTAGGGATTCACTCCGAATCCCAGGGTGGCTGTGAGTTCACAGCCGCCGTCTCCTGAGGGTGAGCCGATGATGAACCGTATATTGCCTACACCAGCACTGTTCCGGCGTGCTTTTGAGATGTGGCCTTACCTCTTCATCAGTGTTTCGGTCACGGGCTTGTCGTATATCGCCTTCAACGCCATCCGATAGTTAGCGCGATCCGAGCGTTCGCTTTCCTCACAAGCTGGAGAAGCTTTCGGTCAACTCGCGTATGACGCCAATATTTTCCGTTCCTTCCTACGGCATACGCTGGATAGATTGCACATCAGAAAGCCTGGATACTAAAGAGTGGGAAAAGAACCTCAAACGGAAGCACTTTTTAAGTCACGAAACTGAGATACCTCAAGATTTGGAGACAACAAAATGTCGATACGAAAATTCACGCTTCTTTCTGTGATCCTATGTTGTGCCAGCTGGGTTGCGGCGCAAAGCTCCCCTGGGGGAGCGGCGCCCGCAGGTGGCTCCGGTACGGCGGGACAAAGCCCAACTCCGGGTGCGGCTACCCCTCCGGCGGGGACCGCGACGCCGCCCGCAACTACTGCGACGCCGCCAGCAACCACGGCGACGCCGCCAGCCAGCACCGCAACTCCCCCGGCTAGCACGGCAACGCCGCCGGCTGGGACTGCAACGCCTCAGAACCCAACACCGGGTTCCACATTACCGACGGGAACTCCAAACACCACGACGACTCCAAGCACTACGACACCCGGCACCAGCCCAAGCACGAGCCCTAATGGGACCAGCCAAACCACAACTCCGACCAGTCCTAATGGCTCGCCGTGCGGAACTTTGCCAGATTCGACAAGTGCGTCGTCGAGTTCGACTCCAGGCACTTCAAGCGCGACGCCCGGTAGCACATCGCCTTCAACGTCTGCCGGTGGCGCGCAGGCAAACAACGGTATGAGTCCGACCCCGGGAACGCCCTGCCCTCCGTCGGTCTCGCCCAATGGAAGCAGCACTTCACCAAAGTAGAAAAACCAGAAACGATTGAAACAGCTCCAAACTTTGCGGGCCCTTCTGGGCCCGCTTTTTTTCCCTCATACTAATGACGCGGCTTCCGTTCCGTTCGTCCCCGCATCTGAATCCACATGCAACCGAATTACGTTCTGCGCATCCCCTCCGAGCCTTCCCCACCTCCCATTCAAGACCCCATCGATCCTCCAGAAAACCCGGACGTGCCTATTCGCGAGCCGGACCCAGAAGTTCCTGGACAAATTTGAATTTCAGCGCCTGCTTTTCCCTGCGATCGCATCTTCACCAGTCGGCTTGCATACAGCGATCCGCCGATTGTTTCGGTTCCTGCCCCCGCCCATACTCGTCGAAATGTACGACCAACTATTCGCGTGTGGGATGAATTCAGATCCCCTTCCGACACTGGATACCAATTCATAGGAGGAATGAAAATGGCACACTATGGCATTCTGAGAGACCTGCCCGTCGCAGCGGACAGTGAAGACATCCGTGGCGCACATCTTTATGGCTTGAACGATGAAAAGCTGGGCAAAATCGACAACGTTATCTTCGACCACTCGACAGGGAATATCCAATACGTCGTAGTCGATACCGGCGGATGGCTGACGACCAAGAGGTTTATTGTGCCTGCAGAAGGCCTGCGTGCCTCTGCAAAACACGAGGACGATTTCGAGGCAGATCTCAACAAGGAACAGGTCGAGAACTTCCCACCTTACAACGAATCCGATCTGGATTCGGAGACCAGATGGAACGGCTATGAAGGCCGGTATCGCTCAAAGTGGGTGGCCAATCCTGTGATGCACCGAGCGGAGACAGACCGCAATCTAACCCCCACAACCGAGCAAGCGTCTGGCAATTTGGAATCCGAACGAGCCGCTGCCCAGGCTCACGGCATAGCGCCAGCATCGAGACTCGGCCCCGTCTCTGCAAGCTCAACGCGAAGTGACCTCAATGCTGCTTCATCTGCAACAGAAAGAGTGGTACCCGCCGGGACGGACTCGGTGGTAATTAGCAATAGCGCTGTTGGAATCGGCGGCCGCTGGGACACGTTCCAGAGTCATTTGCGTGAACGCCGCAAAGAAGCGGTGGCCGGATGTCAAACTTGTTCCAACGACTCCGCGGTGAAACGCAGTTCCGAAAGCGCGGACACTCTACGGAAAGCGGTCTGAGCACAACAGCTTGTGTACTCGGGAGCCCTGCCGAGGGGCTCTCGGGGCATTTCTTCCGGCTCACCCTGTTGTCGTTTCGCAGTTCCGCCAAAAGATTCAGGGAACCCCATTCCCGTGAATGCGCATCTCACTTGCGCTTTGATAGTGGGCAATCCAAAAACGGGACGGACCGTCGTAACGCTAGCGATCGCTCTGTTTTTGGCAATGGTGTTTATCACAGCCTTCGTGGCGTTGCGGAAACGAACAGCGCCACTTAAGGAACCACCTCTGCGTCCGTCTACTTATTTTATTGGGTAACTGAAAGTGCCAGCGCGAAAGCGATTGTCAGCGACTGGAATTCGGCGAAACCTTCCACAACTGCGCAAGTGCTCTGGCGGCATCGGACAATGCCCGCTTTTCCTGGTTGACATAGGAATCTGAAGGCGCTCCCGCGCGCTGCACGATTGGGCTTCGATATTGCGAAACTTTTCCTGTTAGACCAGCTCGATAGATGTCGCGTACGGCGTTTTCAAATGATCGTCTCAGGTTCCTTGTCATGGGGAGAGCTTGTTCAGAAGATTTGCTCGTCATTGGAGTCGAACTCAACTTTCTCAATTTCCAACACTCTAAGACGAACATCGACTCTCAACAATACAGCGTTGTCCGCAACGAAGAGTGGGCACTTTCCTAGGGATGTGGCGTGGGTCGACTCAATATCCCGTGGTTCCCGTAGGAACAGTTACGCGGCGTTTGTTTCCGGAACAATGCAGTTCCGCAAAGCACGCAGCGCGTATAGAGCGTCGTCTAGGATCTGGTCTTCTTCGACGTGATCGCTATTGACGGCGAACAGCTCTCGAACACGCGCCAGGATTGCCTTCTCTGCTTCCGCGATCCTGTGTGGAATTCTCGTTCGGTCGGTTTCAAACAAAGCAGCTTGATACAGCACGTGCCAAGTTAGCGTGGTATCAGGCGACGTATGGGTGGAGCGCTTCTGCATGTTCAAGTCCTTTGAATGAAAAAGTTTCAGCGCGACAGAGGTCAATAGCGAGATCCAAGCAGGAAGCTACCCGCGGAGGAACAGGGTTCCTATACGGTAATTGCCGTATTTTGCACATGTGTGGAAGGCCGCCGCGGGAGGAAAAACTGTGGAAGGACGCGAAGCGCGCGTCCTTCCACCCACGTCACGCAGCCCGGCGAGAGTTCTTGCCCGTTCCTGCCTTGGAGGGCCTGCTCTCTGTTTCCTCTGTTCGACCTTCCCCAGCTTGCGAATTAATTTCCGACGCCAGTGCAGTCAACTTCTCATCCGCCTGTTTTTCTTCCTCGAGCGTCTGTTCGATAAGGGAAACATGCTCGTTTTCGCCCAGCAATTCGGCAATCGCGCGAACGGTTCCGTAGCCTGCTATTTCGTAATGTTCTACTCGCTGTGCAGCTCCGATGATCGCAGCATCCATCACCGCGTCGCCATAATCCTCCTGCATCGTTTCGGCGCCCTCCTTCACTAAGCCTTCCATTCCCAGGCATTTCTTGCCGGTAGCCTTTTCTCCCATCATTTCGAAGATCTGTTCCAACCGGGAAACCTGTTCGGATGTCTGGCGCAAGTGCTCTTCAAACGCCTGTCGCAGCTCGGCATTCGATGAGGCTTTGGCCATCTTCGGTAGGGCCTTCACCAGCTGGGTCTCGGCGTTATAGAGATCTTTCAATTCATCGATATAGAGCTGGCGCAATGAATCCTTTTGCATTATGTTCCTCCTCTGCTGATTCCAGCGACGGAGCGGAGCGTCATGCACTGGTTGATATCTCGAAAAGTATGTTTGTCACTCGCGGTAAACAATACCCCAGATGCTGTACGGAGATTTCGCCCGCTCGTCAGCGCGCCCCAGCTGAGCCCGCTTCGCCGTGTCCTTTTGGCGGATCCTCGTTCTTGTGGTGGAAGTCGAGGCCGAAGTGAGGTTCCTCGCGCGTGCCGGTGATCTTGAATGGGATTTCAGCGCCAGCTCCATGTTTATGAAAGAACGGGTCCACCGGCTTTAAGAGAATGGATTTCCACCCTGTCGTCATTTGAGACAACTTGGCATCGAGTTTCAACAATCCATGAAAATCAAAAGTATTGCCGTCAAGGCTGTACTGCCCGGTCATATCGGCGTGCGTACCGGGAATCTGGAAGTGCAGAAACGAGAACGACAACATTCCCTGCCGCAACTTGAACGTGCCGCGCAAGTCGGAAGGAACCGTGATTTCTGTCGTCTCGTCCCCCACCAGTTGGCCTTTGCCTTGGCTGCGCAGGCTCAGGGTGTCGATTCGATTTTGAACCTTGTCGTTGGTGAAGTGACCGCGCGGGATGTGGAAGCTGCCCGCAAGTCTCAATCGGTCGGCGATGTCCTCCGCTCCGGGCGGCAGGCTCAATCGCGTCTTCATCTCGACCGCCCCGGTCATGATCGGTGGATCCGTTTTAACCCCGAGCTTTAACAAATCCTCAATGCTCGACCGGCCCAATACGACTTCGAGTTCGATGTCGTGCCCGTGCGCATTCGCATTTGATACGCGCACGATCTTGCCGCTCGCCGTAAACGAGGAGTGTAGAACCTTCGCCTTCACCGGTTGAAGGTACGTATCGCCGTCGGTGCCGTCCACGATCGCGTGAAAGTCGGTGTGCAATGGCACGGAGTGTCCGCTAATTGCGATTCGAAAGTCAGGCGTATCCGTCTGGCCTTCCACCTCGATTCGGCCCAATGTCCCGCTGTATTGCCCGGTGGATGACAGGATCCCGCCGATCCCCTTGAGCGTCCCCAGATCGGCATTTGTGAAGGAGTATTGTCCGGAAACCGCGGAATCGCGCGGACTAGCCTCATTCAGGGGTCCGAACAGGCCGGTTGACCGAATGTCACCCACCGGCTTGGGATTGACGAGCGTCGCCTCGAAGCGAAGAGGTTGGCCTGCACCGATATCTCTCATTCTCAGATCGCTGATGTCAAACTCGAGGGGCGGTTTGCCCGGTCGCGCCGTATTGATGATCAGCTTTGTGCCCGAGCAGACGAAGCGGTCTACGGCTATGCTCATTTTCCCGCCCTGCCGCCGCATGTTCGTCATCTGCTGGCGATCATTTTTCGGCGGAATGTTTACCGTGAGGCCACCGACGAAGATTGTGTCCACGTGCATCGGTTCGCGAAATAGGCTCCGCAGCGCCGTCTGGAAGCGGAATTCCCCGATTTCCAGCAACGGCTGAACCCCCTCCTCCCAGGGATTAGGATCGGTAGCCCCGTAAATTTTTAACCCTCTGCCGTCCACATGGACGCCATCGGCGATCCAGACATGAAGGTCGGCGAGTTCAACGCGGCTCTTGAAACGAGCGGAGAGAGTTTCAATCACGCGGGCTCGCAGAATCGGTTGTGCGCGTACGATTACGATCCGGACGCAGACCCCTACGACAACAATCAGTAATATGGAGATCCCGAGGATCCACCGCCACGCACGGGTTCGATTGCGGCGCGGCATAGGCACGACGCACGCGCGCGGAACTGAGGACGGGGACGGCACTTGGTTGGGAGCGGCCAAGTCCCATCATTAGGCTCGGAAGCGACAAAACGAAATCAGGTCTTTCCTGCAGAAACGGCCACAAAGCCCGGCATTCGGCGGAGGGCCCGGTCCAGCGCCACCGCCGCGTCGGACCTCAAAACCCATACGTGGCTACGAGTCTTTTTTCTTTCTTGCCAATCACCGCAATGGCCGCGTGTTCGCCAGGGAGAGAGAAAGCAATCTGAGCACCCGTTGCTTGATCGCGAATTTTGATGGCTGTGCCATCGGCAGAGTCCGAGATCAACACATACATTAGGCAATCTGCCAGGTCGATCGGGAATATCAGCACGCCAGCAGGCACTGGGGATTGCGAAGTGAACAGCGGAGTGATATTCAATCGTGTTGCGACATAAGTGTAGAGTTCAGCTGTCGATTGCTGGTCCTCGGCAAGTTCCACGGGGTAGGAAGCCCAGAAAATGGACCCCTTCCCGTGCGAAATCTCCTCGAGAGTTGAGCCATCCTGAAAACGCAGGGAATCCAGCCAGTTCTGCTGTTGCTGCCCAAAAGCAAGCGCAATCGGACGGTTGCCCAGGCGAATCCCCGCATTGTGAAAGGTCAATGGTTCAACGTGCGATGCGACGCCCAGATCCGCCGCCCGATGCGCGACCTGCCAATGCGCGTCACGATCCACTGACCCTGTGACCAGAAGATTTCCACCGCGGTCAACATAGCTCAGCAAGGCACTCCACGCCGCGTCGCCCAGGCCTTGCGGAGAAGGCAGGATCACGAGTTTCGGTGATCCCAATTTCCCGATCTGATTTTCCGCAATCATGTACGACGATAAGTGCAGGGAATACCCCAAGGTGCGTATGGCGCGTTGCTGGGCCGCTAACTGGAATTCGGCGAGCACCGAGTACTGCGCCGCCTGCGAAGTGATGACGGCGATTGCAGGCAGCTGCGGATCTCGAAGATGCTCCTGCAATGAAGGAGCAAATCGGGCGAACGCTCGCATCAACGTTGCCTCCGGCTTCTCGGTGTAGTCGGTGCGCACGGCGCCGATCGGCGTCTCATTGCTCTCGGTCATAATCGAATTCGTATTCCAAAGCCATTCGATCGCGCCTGATCCCTGAATAAACGATGCAGCAACCTTTCGTTCCAGCAGCGCGGCCTCGCTCTCCGGAGTGCGGCGCGCGATCTCATCCAGATTCAGTTCCCGTTGCAGTCCGGTCTCCTGGATCAGCATGGCTTCGCCTGGCTGCTTGGCGGCGAGGGAATCCCACAGAACATAGTCGTTTTGCCACCAGGAGTGATTCGTCGTGAAGTCTACGGATTGTCCCCAAAACGCGGGCGACAGACGGTCCTGGATTCCTCCTTCGTCCTGGCCTACCGTGACTAGCTGTTGCGATCCGGCAGCGTGGATCGTGTCGCGCATGTTGCGTGCCCACTTCGCGAATGATTCCTGGGCGAAGAGGAAGTAGTCGTAGATCCTGAGAGAATTGACGCCGGCGTACATACTTCGGGGCACAAACTCGTCCGCACTGGGAAGTAAGATTGTTCCGGCGATCGAGTCAGGCGTTACATTCCACAATGCAGCGAGTTTTGCGCGGTCGGGATACCGCGCGGTCAGCCACGAGTTCCAGGCTTCCAATTCGATTGGATCGCCGTTCGGGCGCATCGTCCACAAGTGCTGAGAAAAGCTGGGCTCGTTAATGAGATCCCAAGCGAGATACGGCACATCATGGAAGCGCGTCACCACTGCTGAAATCAAAGTTTGCTGCCGGCGGACGGCCTCGGGATCGAGAAAGGCGTTGGTACCTCCGAGCACGTCGGGCAGAAATGCAAAGAAATTGAATTGCACCGGCAGGTCGTACTTGCGGGCCGTCATCAAATAGGCCTCTAGCGTACGCAGCGTGCGCTCGTACGGCTGGCCGTTCTCATCGCAGAACTTGTCCCAGCCCGTCCACCAACCAGTGCGGATCATGTTCAGCCCGGCATCATGAATCTGAGCAAGATCCTGGTTCCACACATAAACGTTTGGATGCTCGAAATAAAGCCGTTGTACTTCACTCGACATGTAAGTTGTGCCGATGACCGCCAACGGGTGTCCGTCGAGCTCGAAGTAGTCTTGATTGACGCCAAGGTGATGACCAGAGCGAAGGTAAGCCTCGTCGCGGATCCAGAATCCCGAATGATAGATCGCGCGTATCCGCTCTCCCTCGAGCAATTTTGCTTCAATAATGTATAGGCCCTTCGCCGATGGGGGAGGCAGGACGATCGTGCCATTCCCGGCAACCGGCGCGGTAACCGTTGATCGATTGGAAGGCGTTGATTCCGGGTATGTAGTGATGCGCACGGACATCCCATTCAAAGCCGCTGCTCTCGCGTGCCAAAGCGCCTGCAGTTCGATGGGCTCGCCTTGCAGGTAGAGCGGCAACGTCGGCCGTAACGTGAATTCTTCCGCGCCCTGTAAGGCGCGTTCCACAAGAGATTGCACGAGGCTTGTGTTTTCGAAAAAATCGCTCGAGAGGTCGGCATTCACGAGAATCCAGCGCCCCCCGTCGAATCCGTTTCTATAGTGATCCACCTGAACGACGGGAGCGGATAACTTGCGGTGGTCCTGCATGCCCCAAGCCAGAGAATCGAGTCGAGCATCGATGGATCCCGTAGACCCTCCGCGCCGGTAGAGATCGACTGCGCTTAGACGGATGACTGGGCTGAAGGCTCGCTTCCACGAAAAAGGATGAAGCTGCAGTGTGAGTTCCGGATTCGCTTGAAATTGCATGCCGTCGGAGCTCGGAGTCTCCTGGTACTGGTCGATCATCAATGGGCGAATAAATCGCACACTGTAGTCGCGGAGATGCCAGTCCCCAGATCGGTAGGCTGCGCGGGTGAACGGCATTCCGCCGAGAACCAGGAGATTCCCTCCCTGGTCGAGATAGTGCTTGATCGCCGGCCAGCCATCTTCAGGAAAGGCTGAACCATACGGAAGTACGAGAAGGCGAGTCGAGGGTGTGGCGAGCGCTTCGCGAAGTTGATCACTGCCTGCCAACTTTGCTCCGGGAAACAACGCCGAGAGTTGCGACTGGGATGGCGCCCCGGAATCGGCCGAAGGAAACCCAGGTTCGCTAAAAACGACAACGCCGCGCGCGTCTTGTTGTGCTGCCAAGGGGGCTCGGCTCATAAGAACAGACAACAACAGGACTGAAAGAATGGCTGGTTTGCGCATGGGTTTGGCCTGACAGAAATACACAGCTTGGAACGAGTGCAGTGTCCGGCAATCGAGAAAGGATGTCAAGTTAGAGAAACGATTTTGTAGAGGCTGGATGCCATCTTGGGCACAAGAAAAATGCCCAAAACCGCGACCTGCCGATGTATGATGACGGCGTTCCCTGATTCCACGGCTTAAAAGGTATACATAGAAACTATGGCGATCGCGGCCCCCAACACTGCCACAACTGCCACAGCGCCAGATTCCGGGCAAAGCTACGGCGCCCCGCTGGCTACGGTGACCACGCTCTTTTTCATGTGGGGATTCCTGACCTGTCTAAACGACATCCTGGTTCCGCACCTGAAGTCGATCTTTGACCTGAATTACACGACAGTCCCAGCTGATCCAGTTCGCATTTTTTGGCGCGTATTTCATTTTCTCGTTACCCTCCGCCAAACTTGTCGACTGGATTGGCTATCAGAGGTCGATGGTGGTGGGTCTTCTCACCATGGGTCGTCGGCGCTTTCTTGTTCGTGCCAGCGGCCAGTGTTCCCTCGTACCCGTTATTTTTGGGGGCGCTTATCGTTCTTGCGGCCGGAATCACATGCCTACAGGTGGCTGCGAATCCTTACGTTACCGTATTGGGAAAGCCGGAAACGGCTTCAAGCCGGCTGAATCTGACACAGGCGTTCAACTCTCTCGGCACTACCATAGCCCCATATTTCGGCGGTGCGCTGATTCTGAGCGCGGCCCCAAAGGCGATTGAGGAAATTCGAGCCATGGCGCCCGATGCTCTGCAATCCTATCGGTTGCATGAAGCTGCGTCGGTTAAGGCTCCCTATGTGGGACTCGGCATCGCGCTGGTCGTGCTGGCGGTCGCGATCGGCACTTTCAAGTTGCCGAAGATCGAACATGCCCAGCACAAAGTCGGCGAAAAAGTGAATGACTCCATCTGGAAGCATCCGAGTTTGATCTTCGGGGCCATCGCCATCTTCGTTTATGTTGGCGGCGAGGTTTCCATCGGAAGTTTCCTGGTCAACTATTTCACTCAGCCCGATATCGGAGGTCTCACGGCGAAAGCGGCGGCCAGCTTGGTCTCCTTCTATTGGGGCGGCGCCATGGTCGGCCGTTTTATCGGATCCGCAATTCTCCAAAAGGTGAGTACTCGAGGGCTGCTTGGGATTTGTGCCATATGCGCGGCTTCACTGGTCGCAATTTCTATGCTGACTAGCGGGCATTTTGCCATGTACAGCATCATTCTGGTTGGTTTCTTCAACTCGATCATGTTCCCCAGCATCTTCACCCTAGGCGTCGCCGAGTTGGGGCCGCTGACAGGCGATGGCTCGGGCATCATGATAATGGCCATCGTTGGGGGCGCAATCATCCCGGTAGCGCAAGGATGGATAGCCGATCACATTGGCATTCACCACGCATTCTTTCTTCCGGTCATTTGTTACTTGTACATTCTGTTTTTCGCTTTGAGCGGCTCGAAGCCTAACAGCCAGCGTTACGCGAAGGCTTAACGGATGCTCTTGCTGGGTATGCGCGCCGCGCCTCCTGGCGGGAACCGTGTGTGTAATCACTGACAGTCGCCTGCGACTTAATTAACATCGACTGCGTGCAGTTCGAAGACTTAAAGACCGAAACGATTTAAAAGCCCATGGTGCAGGTAAAGAAACTTGGCCAAAAACCGGAGGTGATTACTCTCAAAGCAGTCGCGCAGCATTTGGGACTCACTCCGGGAACTGTTTCCGCCGTTCTTAATGACTCGCCCTCCGCCCGGTCCATTCCCCAAGAAACCAAGAATCGAATCCGCGCAGCCGCTCAGGAACTGAACTATCGGCCCAACTTTTTTGCCCGTACTCTCCGCAACAAGCGTACCTACACCATCGGTGTGATTGCGGAAGAAATAGGAGACTCGTACAGCTCTTCAATTATTAGCGGTATTGAGCAGTACTTGCGAAAGCGAGATTATTTCTTCCTGACGGTGGTGCATCGGCACGATCCGGTCCTGCTGAGTCGCTATTCGCAATTGTTGTCTGAACGTGGGGTTGAAGGCATCATTACCGTCGATACAACGGTTCAAGACGCCCCCATGCTGCCAACTGTGGCCGTGGCCGGTCACAAAAAAGTAAAGGGCGTCACCAACATTGTCCTTGACCACCAGCGGGCAGCGGTCCTGGCTCTGAACCACCTGAAGGATCTTCGCCACGAGCGAGTCGCCTTCATGAAAGGCCATGCCCCGAGTGCAGACTCAAAGGATCGCTGGGACGCGATCTGCCAGGTTGCCGCCGAGATCGGCCTCAACATCGACCCGGAGTTGACCGTGCAGATCGACACCGACGATACGACGCCCATGTTGGGTTATCCCTTTGCCAAGCAACTGTTGGCACGCCAGAAGCCGTTTACTGCGCTGTTCGCCTACAATGATATCTCGGCGATCGGCGCCATTCGAGCTATCCAGGAAGTCGGACTGCGGGTGCCACAAGACATCTCGGTGATGGGATTCGACGATATTCCGGGCGCCGCCTTCTACACGCCAAGTTTAACCACTGTTCGGCAGCCGCTGAACCGGATGGGAGAAGTGGCAGCGCAAAGCCTCCTCGATCGAATCGAAGGGGAAAAGGAATATCCCGCCGAAATTGCCATTGAGCCCGAGCTGGTAGTGCGGGAATCCACTGCGAAGGTGCCCGGCTCCTGCTAGCATCCAGATATCGTTCCGGCTCTCCCTGAGGGTATATCCCGCGCTGATCCATTCAATGCCAGCCTCTGATACAACCAAGGCCTCGACTTCAGCCGGGGCTGTCACGTTCGCCGCGTACGTGTCGTTTGTGCCGATCGGCATCGCGACCGTTCTCCTCGGCCCCATGCTGCCGGTTTTGTCCGGTCGATGGTCCCTCAACTATTCTCAGTCGGGTGCTTTGTTTTCTGTCCAGTACGTAGCCTCGACGTTGGCTGTGGGGTTATCGGGAGTCCTCGCTTCGCGCTGGGGATTTCGATTCGCCATCAAGACTGGCCTCGTTCTGATGGCAGCCGGACTAGCCTTGTTGCTGGCCGGCCCACGGTCAATGGGTATCGTTTGTATCGCCGCTTATGGAGGGGGCCTCGGACTTGCAGTCCCTGCTGCCAATTTGCTGGTTGCTGCTGCCAATCCTGAACGCCGAAGCGCCACCTTAAATCTGCTCAACTTTTTCTGGAGTACTGGTGCGGTGTCATGCCCCATTTTGGTAGCAACCGCCGTGAAGCACCATGCGCTTCCACTTTTTTTGACGTGTGTATCCGCCCTCTCAATAATCGTCGCGATCGGCATCGCGGTCATGCCGGGTTCCATCGATGAACCGTCAACATCCAAACATGGAAGTCGAAACGTCCTTCCTCTGATTCAGAGCAGGCTGGCCCTTTTTCTCATCATGGGGGCTCTGTTTCTTGTATACGTCGGCACCGAAAACGGCTTCGGGGGATGGGTTGCCTCCTATGCGAAAAGTCTGGGGAATCTGACTCCAGCCATGTCGCTCATGACTCCCTCTTTTTTTTATACCGCTCTGATGCTCGGCAGGTGGCTTGCCCCGCTTCTCTTGCGAAGTGTCGATGAAGTCCAGCTTGCTAGGGCTGGATTGCTCATTGCGTGTGTAGGCACCACGGGCCTGCTGTTCTCTCACGGGCTAAGTGGAGTGATGGTAAGTGCCTGTGCAGCAGGGCTTGGCCTTTCCTGTGTGTATCCCATCACGATCTCGCTCTTATCGTTGGAATATGGATCAGCATCCTCGTTGATCGGCTCGTTCATGTTCGTGCTGTCCAATATCGGCGGCGGACTGTTCCCGTGGATTGTCGGTGTTTCCGCGAATCGATTCGGCACGCTCAAAGCCGGATTGTTTGTTCCGCTATTGGGCTGCGTGGTGATGTACGCTCTTTACCAGCGAAAGTGGTCTCACGTTCCGATCGAGCCCCCAGCGTAGGATCGCGTAAAGCAATCGATGCAGCTTAAGATCTTACATCTTCGTCAACAGGCGATTCTAAGAAGAGACCAGTCTCGCCGCCAGGCGAGAGAGCCGGACGAGTCGATACAGCGGAAATAATGATCGCGGGAGACGGACCGCCGCCCACTCTCCTGGGCCGGGAGTAAATGCGAGGCGATGGATGAAGCGCAAGCGGTCTACCTGTCGTTCCCGAAGCCGCAGCATCAGGCGAAAGTAGGCCAAAGATTCCACATCGTATGCAGTATCGCTGGCAATAAGCAGTTCGATTTCTTCCGCCAGGGCAAGCGCCTGCGAGTCTTTCGGAAGATTGGCTTCCGCTGCCTCGGGTATCGGCGTTTCCAAGAGCCGGCTAGCCAACAGCAGTGAAATGCGCAAGATTCTCACTGTGCCTAAGTCAGCCGCTTGTGACGCAATCCAATTCCAGTTCAGCTCTGGCAGCCTCATGATTCGTGCCAGATCGCAAAGCCAGATCAGGCGTCCCCAGACATGTTTCGCCGCGTGCAGCGCCAAGACGAGGAACAGATCTTCCGCCGACGGCGTCTTCATCGGGTGACCCGCAACCGTCAACTCCACGGCGCGATCGAACAAGCCTTCCATGTCGAAATCAACAGCGTAGAATCGCGGCTGGATCGCCCACTGTACCTCGAGAAGGTTACGACCGGCCGGTCCATCGAAGGCACATTCATATCCTGACTTCAAGTACTCGTGTTCTTCGGCTTCCGAGAGAGGCGAGTGCGGTGTGTATCCGAATTCTCCCACAGCCTTGCGGATGCGCGACAGGTCCACGGGGCGGATCAGCATGTCGATATCGCCAGACTGCCGCAGTGCGATGTCGCCGTAAATCGCCTCTGCCAATGGCAGCCCTTTGTATGGCATGACCTCGATGTCAATCGCTGACAAATGATCGACAATGCGGATCAACTCGCGTGAGAGAAACAGCGCCTTATGCAGATTTATTTGATAGCGCTGCTGCAGCGCGCGCATTTGCTCAGGGTCGACCGCACCCTCAACCTTTGACAGGGCCTGACAAAGAAGCGGCTGCGTGCCGTGACGGTCTGCGAGATCGAATAGCGCTTTCCAGCGAAGAGGTTCGCACGATAACGAGCGCAGACGTTCTAGTTTTGCTGGGCTCAGGTCTGCGGAACATGCCGCTCGTAGCAGGGACCACTCAGTGTCGAGCGCTGCGTTGATCCCAGGCATGGTTTCGATTCGGCGGGTGTCAGCGTGTCTGGATCACGCAATTGCGCTGGCCGCTGGCGTGCCCGCCGAAGTTGGAAGCGCGCGAATCTGTACGAGGTTCGCTGCCAACCGTTTCTTCGCCAGCATATTGGCCGACGGCACCCCAGTTTTCGCGAAGGACCGTTCACAATCCTGCGATGAAGCACCCCGCATGTTGCCTTCCATGTAGGCCAGACCCGGGCACCGCGAACAACTCGAGACGTGGCTGCACGAGGTGCAAGTCGTCAGGTCTTTCAACCGGATCGATCGCACTTCATTCATCTGCTCCGAGTGTCGCCATATGTCAATGAAGCGCTGTTTCCGCACGTTTCCGGTGGGAAGAGGGAACTGGACGCAAGGGAACACGTCACCGTATGGCGAAACGTAGCAAGTCGTGTGACTGGCGCTGCAGGGCAGGTTCTGCAGTGTGCCCTGGTCCGCCTCGGCCGGAATCGCGCAAAATTCTTCGACGTTCCCGACCAGGGAAGCGTCGCGGAAAACTTCTCGCATGGTATTTCGGTCGATGCCCAGGCTGAGAACCGAGCGGTCCCCATCCATCATCGGCGTTATCGTCGGATCGAGGGTGCTTTCCACGCCCAGTTCCGCCGCCAGGGCCCTGACACCCTGATAGTCCTGCACGTTCTGCAGCATAAGGACGTTTGCGATGACAACTCTCAGGCCTTGGGATTTGAGAAAGCGGACTCCATCCAATGAGCGCTTGAGCGAGCCTGGCACAAGCGTGATCGCATCGTGGATCTCTGGCCGGTGCGAATAGATGCTGATCTGAATGGATTCGACGCCAAGATCTCGAATTCGCGCCGCTTCCGGCTCGCGAATCATGATCGCGTTGGTTTTGAGCTTTACACAGAACATCAATTGGTGGCGGGCATACTCGAGAATTTCAAAGAAATCTTTGCGCAGGAAAATCTCGCCGCCGCTGAGCGTCAGAATGAAAACGCCCGCTTCCGCCATCTGGTCGAGCAGGTGTTTGATTTCTGCGGTGCTCATCTCTCCGTGATCGTCATGGTCGAGATAACAGTGGACGCACCGTTCATTGCAGCGGTAGGTCAGATCGACTTGCACGCTGAGCGGAATATTCAGCTTCAGCGCTTTGTCGGTCATTTCCTCAAGAAGGCCGCTCATCGGGGTTCTCCCACCGCAACATTCTGCCGCGCGATCGGATGTTCCGAGATCTGTAGAATCTCGTGGCTTGCGAGCTCTCGCGCCAGCGTCTCCGCATCTTGCAACGCCACGGCTGGTTCGACCTCATATTCGGGACAAATCTTCTGCTGCACAATTTCATCGAGCGGGGTGGCCCCGTCTGCGGACTGCCAGAGGATGGTTGCCGTTCTGTTCAGCGTGAACAGAGTGGAATCCCGCCCAGACATGATCATCATTTCGCCGTCAAGGCTGCGTGCTGCGACCCGCGGATTCCGTGCCACATAAAGCTTGCTCATCCGATCAACTCCCAGACCCGGGCATCGGGCACAAAGGTGAGCCGGTACACCGGCACACGGTTCACGAACTCAAAGGCAGAATGGAACATCGCTTGCACGAGATCCTCATCCTCCGCGAAAAAAAGTAGATTGGAAAGAACAGATCTGGCCGCTTCGCTCGGCGCCACCGGGTCGATCCGGTTCTCGCTGCCCTTAGCCAACAGATAAAGAGCGTTCAGCGGAGCCGAAACATTCTCGCCCAGTTTTGCAAGTTCGCCGGTAAAGGGAGTGCCGAAGGCCACATAGCCGGCGTCCTGCTTACGCACGTAAGAAATTTCGTCGGTCAAGAGCGTGACATCTGGCGGAGCAAGTCGCGAGATCGTAGTCTTTCCCGCTCCCGAGACACCCGCAAACAGAAATGCCTTTCCGTTGCGGATGGCGCTCGCTGAGTGCATCAGGAAGCCTCCCTGCCTGGCCAGCAGAAGCGTATGCACAATTCGCAGCAGTGCATCGATCGAATAGGGATTGGCCGACTGTCGAATCCAGCCCGTCCGTGAAGCAGGCACCCATTCCGCCCGAAAATCACCTCGCTGCAGGGACCACCGCCCTCCGCGTTGGGTCACTTTCACCGGAGCATTAGGATCAGAAAAGCTCGAATCGTTGAGGTCAACTTCGAACTCAATCTCGGCGTGCTCTGAGTGCCCAACAAACCCGGCATAACGATCTTCCAACAAGTCGAGAAATCTCCGGTCCGTCGTATTCACGCGGACCGGCATTCCCCCGATCTCGATCATGAGGCTGAGGCGTTCGACTTCGGCGGTGAGCTCTGGCAAGGGACGTCTCGATCGTCTTAATTACTGGTGCGGTCTAACTCTGAAATGTTTGGCGCATGCCGTGTACACCCACAAAGACACGGGCAGCGAATTCCGACCTTCGAACGAGAGTCGCGATCGCGCGTTCTGAAAAGCCCAAGCTCCGGTTCGGCGCGATGCACCTTCCGTTTCGCATTATGAACGAAACTCTTCCCAAAAGTTCATTCTTACAAACCATGGGATCCGGTGCGGGCATGGCATCTCCCCGCGTGAGCATTCCTGAATTTTCAACGTTTTTCGTCACGACGCGGTGAGCGAAGAGGCGGCGGTCGCGGCTGAACAGAACGATGTCACCTTCGGAAACGTCGTCGCTCGTTACGCTTTCGAGCACCAGCGTGTCTCCCGGCCAAACCGTGGGCAGCATGCTCCAACCGGTGACCTGCAACCGCAGTCCTCCGGAGGAGCGCAATACCTCGCCGGCCAGTTCGCATTTGACCGCATGAGTATTGCCTTCTGCTTGCGGCGAAGATTTCATGATGCGCTGGGATGATTGGTACAGTTAGTTGAAATGCCGCCAACTTTACCGCACGAAAGTGCGGTCGTCACAAACACCTGTTCGTAGCGGAACGACGGCTTTTCATACGGCTTCTTGGTGGCCGGCGTTCGCGGAGCATCGGAGGACATCTCGTTCATTGGCATAATGAAGGACCCAATCCAAGTGATCTATTGTAACGCCGACTGTGAGGCTTGTACGGCGCACCCGCCTGTGCCGGAAGTCGCACAGGGCTGATTTCCAAGGGTACTGAAGTAAACCTGGGAGGTGCCGGCCAATGCGCCCTACGACAGTATTGTCGATGATCACGCCGCTCGTGCCCCCTGCAGCCGGAAGCGCGGCGACGGGCAGGGCTCCGGCATTCTTCCACGTCACTCCGCCATCGATGGTAGTTGCGCCAACGGTGGTCGCCCACGTAGGCTCCGTCCCACCAGACGTGCCCGCCAAACTCACTTCGAATTCTATGGAGCCGTTGGAGTCAACGATGCGAACAGGCGGAGTATAGATAGTGCTCGCGGCCCACGTGGGCAAGGGCACTGTGGTCAGCTGCCCCTGGTCAAACCAGGTTACCCCTCCGTCGGTAACAGTGGCCCCGAAGGAGTTGGTCCACGTTGCGGGAGGGGATGTGGACGATGTCCCCGCACCGATCACTACTTCAGTGTGAAGCGTGCCGCTCGGGATATGCCGTACTAAGATCTCTTGACCGACGACATAGGCCGTGGAAGCTTTCCAGGGTGAATCCACGATGCTGACGAGGCATCCGCCGCCTGCACAGGCAGTTGGCCGGCCGTTGTTTTGGGGGCTAACAAAAAGCCGCTCTTCCGCGCCGCCCGGAGTATTCGGATTCGGAACGTCGGTCACAGGGGAGCAGCCTGCAGTGGAGGTACCCGTGCTAAGCGGTATGGCCGTGCCTGCGCCAGCCATGACGCCGCCAGCAATCGGAACCCGAAAGAGAGTCGGATTTAGCCCTGTGTTTCCGCACACGTACAGACTCCCCGTCGCATCTGGCGAACTAAAATAGGCGCTGTCGAACCCCCCCTCATACAAAGGATGAGGTGTTCCACTGCTGGCGCCGACCTGGGTTTCTGAGCCGGTGGAGCCGCCTCCAAAGGCAGTACTGAATTGGAAGACTGCAGAACAAGGGTTTGACGCACAGGTGGTGGTACCGTCGTTGGACGCAAAAAAGTAGACATTCCCCGAAGTCTGGTCGAGAATCGGCCCTGAAAAAAGCCCGGTACCGAAATCTACCTGCCCCGATGCGGTGACCGCGCCAGTCGTGGCGTCGGTGCGTTCCACAAATCCTCCGCCATCTCCCGTAAAGACATTGTTCGAAACCTGGTCAAATACGGGGCTGGAGAGAGCCGTTACATTCACCTGCTTGGGCCAAGGGGAAGTTCTGATTTCGACTGGTGTTGTAAGAAAGAACGGGTGGAACTTGTGCAGCAAACCAGCGCTGTCCCCAACCCATGCGACATCCCCCCCATAGTCGTAATAAACCGAAGACGTCATGTCGTCTGTTTGGACGTTGCTCCCGTTCCGAAGGTCGAATGTCGTCATGCAAGGCGCGGTACAAGTTGGATAATTAGCCGCGGTCTCGAGCGTAGGGGCCACGGGTGAGGCAATTGTCCCATTGTTCGCTTTCCACTTGAGCAAAACGACGGTGCCATGACCGAGTCCATCCGTCTGCACAAAGGAGATCTGGGACCCATCGAGGGAGATGACCGGAGAGGTCTTGATTGTGCCTGGAACCGTCGCGGCAGTCGTGTCATAGGCCCAATAAGTAGTGGGAACCGTGCCGCCGCATCCGGAATATAGATTGTCGAATGCAACGATGCTGGCTGCGCTCGAACTCGGAAGCCCTGTGCTGAAGACCACGAAATCGGGCTTGGGGTCAGTCCCGCATGCAGCCGTAGTAAGGCTGAACGAATACTTGGCAGCGAATTGGCCAGCGCCCATCGACGCACCACTGCCCATGTCCTCCGACCAATCTCTCTTAATCTGCGGTTTCACCTTGCTTCGGGTTCCGTGGAACACAGCTATAGCAGAGTCGGTGATGCTCGTCGCGAGAACCGGGGCTACGTTGCTTCGCATCCACTGCTGCCAATACCGCGGATTGCGGCTGACTTGGGCGACCTGTTTTGCCGACCTCGGCTGAGAGAAGATTACGTGCCGGTGAGTCCAGTCCGTGGGCATCCCATGCTGGTAAGGCGGAGCCGCGTGGCCGGCCAGAATCCATCCCAACGTCACCAATCCCAGTAGTCCCACGCCAAACTTCGCGGACCGTGCGGTACTCTTCATTTCTTCAACTCCATTGAATCTCGAGATGGGGAAGGTTTCCGGGCAGTACTACAAAATTTCCCGTTGCTATCGTCGTCCTTGAGCTCCATGAGCCCGCTGGTGAAAGTACCGATCGATGCTTTCTCGCCGGTCAATCCTTCTCGTTATTCGTGTTGCTCAAATACCAATGGATGATGGACGCAAATCTCCACTGGTTGGCTGGATTGGCCGAGATTTTACTCTTTCCTCGAGACGCAAGCAAACTAGAGTTGCGCTCTCTCTCCAGCCCCGAGGATTCGCACTAGACGAACGGAAGATCCACAGCCTGCGATGCGACAGGCGACCGCCTCCGAAAAAATCCATATTGTTCGCGATTTCCCTGCGACCCCGTACAATAGTTGAAACTCGATTGACCCAAGGAAATGAGGATCGAGTCTAGACCGAATTGGAGGCTTGGCAAAACAGTTTGGACGGATACGAGGTAGCTGGGGATATGGATCAAGGCCTGCGCGTGGGCGAAGTCAACAGTGTTCTAACACTCGAAGAGGTGGCCCACCTTGCATCTGATGGCGGCCAGTCTGCTGAAACGTTGGCGAATGTTGTGGCCCTCATCGCCAAACGGTTTCGCACGGATGTTTGCTCGGCATATTTGCTGGAGCCCGATCGCGCCAATCTGGTATTGGCCGCGACGGTCGGACTTCGCCGCGAATGTGTCGGCAGTCTGCGGATGGCGGTCCACGAGGGTCTGACCGGGCTTGTGGCAGAACAAGTCCAGGCGGTCGCCGTGAGTCAGGTAAAGAACCATCCTCGCTTCAAGTATTTCCGCGATGCCGGGGAAGACGCTTACCAGTCTTTCCTGGGTGTCCCGCTGATCGATCGCGGAATTCTGCAGGGCGTCCTCGTCGTTCAGACGATTGAGGCTCGCGTCTTCGGCGCCGACGAAATTCGCATGTTGACCGAGGCCGCGACCCAGGTCGCTCCCGTTGTCAGCGAAGCTCGTACTTTGGATCGCTTTATCGCTCCTCTTCAGGAACGTCTCTGGACCCTGGCGCGCAATCTGTGGTGGAGCTGGGATCACAATTCGTCGAGCTTATTCCTCGATCTTGATCCGGCGCGATGGAATGAGCTCAACCACAATCCCATCGCGCTTCTGAGTGAACTTCCTCTGGCCAAGCTGGAAGCGCGCTCCGCCGAACTCATGCTGCATAGCCGCGTGAACTACGCATACCGCCGCATGCTCGAATACCTGGAAGCCGATCGAACCTGGGGCACAAGGCATGCGGGTGTCCTGCGGCCTCACCCAGTGGCCTATTTCTCGGCTGAGTTCGGCCTGCACGAGTCCCTGCCGATCTATTCCGGCGGCCTGGGAGTGCTTGCTGGCGATCACATTAAGAGCGCCTCCGACCTCGACATCCCTCTCGTGGGTATCGGCTTGTTTTACGGTCAAGGCTATTTCCGGCAGCGGCTCGATAAAGGGGGATGGCAGCGAGAAGAATATCTCGAGACTGACGTGAATCAATTGCCCATGGAAGTGGCGATCGGAAAAGACGGAAGACCGATCGTAGTCGAGATCGAGACTCGCAGCGGACGCCTTCAGGCCAAGGTTTGGCGCGTGGAGGTAGGCCGTCGCGATTTACTGCTTCTCGACTCCGACGTGGAAGGCAATGCGCCCGAAGACCGCGAACTTACTTCCCGTCTGTACGGCGGCGATCTCCGCATTCGCATTCGCCAGGAATTGTTGCTGGGCGTGGGCGGACTGCGTGCTCTGAAAGCCCTTGGAATTTCCCCCGGCGTTCTTCACTTGAACGAAGGACACAGCGGATTCGCGGTGCTGGAAGCCATTCGCATGCGGATGGAGGACGAAGGCATCGCGTTCGACGCCGCTGTTCCACGAGTCTCCCGTGAAGTTGTGTTCACCACCCACACTCCCGTGCCAGCAGGCCACGACCGTTTCGATGCCAGGCTCGTCGAGGAGCATATCGGTCCGCTTCGCGAAGCGCTGGGGCTGTCGCAGGAAAGCCTGCTTGGGCTCGGCCGTGAAAATCCTAACAATGCAGACGAACTTTTTTGCATGACGGTTCTGGCGCTTCGACTCTCCCGCCGCGCCAATGCGGTCTCCGCGCTGCACGGCGAAGTTTCTCGCGCCATGTGGACCGGCCTCTTTCGTGGCAAGCCTGAGGACGAGGTTCCCATCGGGCACATCACCAACGGCGTCCATGTGCCCTCGTGGCTGGCACCGCAAATGTTCCGCCTGTACGATCGTCATCTCGGCACTGACTGGCATCAGCGCGGCAGTGAAGCCAAGATCTGGTTGGGAATCGAGAACGTGGATGATGGCGAGCTTTGGGAGACCCACCTCAATCTCAAGTCACAGCTCATCGAGTTCGTGCGGCGGCGCGCAGTTTCCCAGGCGGAGCGTCGCGGAGAATCCCGCGAGACTCTGCTCCGCCTCGAACGCGTGCTCAGCCCCGATGCCCTGACCATCGGATTCGCACGTCGTTTCGCAACCTACAAGCGCGCGAATCTGATCCTCACCGACATCGAGCGGCTGGCTTCTATGGTGAACGATCCTAACCGTCCCGTTCAATTCGTATTTGCCGGCAAGGCCCATCCTCTCGACGAACCGGGCAAGCGCGTCCTGCAACAGATCGCCGAATTGATGCGCGACCCCAAGTTCCGCGACAAGTTTGTCTTCGTGGAGGACTACGACATCAACGTGGGCCGTCACTTTGTGCAGGGTGTCGATGTTTGGCTCAACAATCCGCGCCGCCCGCTGGAGGCTTCCGGCACCAGCGGACAAAAGGTCGTGCTGAACGGCGGCCTGAATCTTTCCGTTCTCGACGGTTGGTGGGCCGAGGCCTATGACGGCATGAATGGCTTTGCTATTGGTACGGGCAAGACCCATTCTGACATGAACGTCCACGACTCTCGTGATGGCGAGGACTTGATGAAGACTCTGCACGACGAAGTGATTCCCCTTTACTACCATCGCGACCGTGACGGCCTTCCCCGTGGCTGGATCAAGCGTATGAAGCGGACGATCCGCACCCTCGGCTGGCGTTTCAATGCCGACCGCATGGTTATGGATTACACCCAGAAGTGCTACGTTCCGGCAGCCGGCGGAACCTCGAGCGACATGCGATCCAATTCGTAGGTCGCCACGATTCGTCGCTGCAAGGAATCAGGAGCGAAACCCATGAACGTCACGCGACGAAGTTTTCTCGCAACCGGAATGGCCGCCGCCGCTGCCCCGTTGGTTCTGGGCACTACCGACAAAGCCGGTAACAAAGCGGCTGTTGTGGGTGAAGGGGACCACAAGTACGAGGCCATTCATGACTGGGGGCAACTCCCCACCAACATCAAGTACGGGAACACTCATGGCGTGTGCGAGGACTCGCGAGGTCACATCTATATCCACCACACCGTCCATGCCTCGAGCGACAGCCCAGATACCATTGTCGTATTCGATGAAAAAGGCAAATTCATCCGATCCTGGGGAAAACAGTTTAAAGGAGGCGCTCACGGTCTCTTGTTGCGGAAGGAAGGAAGCGAAGAGTTTCTTTACCTTTGCGACTACGCCCACGGCATTGTCACCAAGCGAACATTGAAGGGCGAAGAGGTTTTCACCCTGGGGTATCCGGTTGAATCGAGCGCCTACGATAAGGGTCGCAACAATGGCCCGGTCAATTACCAACCAACCAATGTAGCGATTGCTCCCAATGGTGACTTCTATGTTGGTGACGGCTACGGCTCCAGCTACATCAACCAATACAACAGAGACGCTCAGTTCATCCGCACTTTCGGCGGGCGAGGCAAAGGGCCGGGACAGTTGGATTGTCCTCACGGCCTGTGGGTAGATACTCGTCGAGAAACGCCGATTCTCGTCGTGGCGGATCGCTCGAACCAGCGCTTGCAGCGGTTCACCCTCGACGGCCAGCACATCGACTTCATCCTGGGTACCAGCAAACTACCTTGCCACTTCCATGAACGAAACGGCGAAGTTGTGATCCCGGATTTGTGGAGCAAAGTGGTGGTCCTCGACCGCGACAACAAGCTGGTCGCAACCTTAGGGGACGGCCAGTACTCTGAGGATGACTGGAACAAGATACGAACCCAGGAGCGAAGTACATTCGTGCCGGGTAAATTCATCTGCCCGCACAGCGCGTGCTTCGACCACGCAGGAAACATCTTCGTAGTGGAATGGGTTGAGGTCGGCAGGGTTACGAAGCTTCGCAAAGTTGCTTAGAAAGCAGGAAGCCGCGCTGTGAGCGAGCAATACCACTCGACTCAAAACAAGAGCTTCTCTTTCAGTTGACTGGAATTTGCAGCCGAAACTTTTGTTTCCCCGGCATACACACGCCGCAAATGGGGCAATCGCTCCAGCGCCGGGAGGGCGGCAGAAGTCACCGGTGTATCAAAAACGCTAAGAGACTCCAGTTGATCCAGACCAGCAAGGGATTGCACGGTAGGGTCGCCGATCCGTGTGTGCATGAGGCGCAACAGACGCAATCGTTTCATCCCAGCGAGGATAGGCGCCGAGCGGTCCGTAATGGCGGTTCGGGACAAATCCGCACTGACAACGTGTTGAGACAGAGGAGCCAGCGCCGCCAGGTCATCGTCGGTGAATCGTTCGCCCATGACCGAGGCGTTCAGCACAAGGTCCGCCGAGCCCCTGGACTCGTAGTCCAGAACATTCGGAAAGCGCTGCTGTAACGTCGCCAGTGTGGGAGCCACTTCGGCTCGACGTTTAGCAACTTCGGCAAAGTCAATACGCGGGACTGTGACTTCAGCCTTCACGCTGGACTCAGAACCCGCGGGAGCGCCTTTGATGGAATCGAGAGACGCGGTTCCTGAAGCTCCCCCAGCAATCCAAAGTTCAATCAGCTTTTTCTGATCGGTCGAAAGCGGTGGCTTGCCCCCCTTGGGCATGAAGTTGTCATCGCTCGACGAAAGGGTGATGCGATGAAACAAATCGCTGCCCCCGACATCGCCGGGCTTCACGACAGGGCCGTGCTTCCCTCCACGAATCACGGCAGCGTAGTTGTCTAGCCTTAAGCCGGCCTTCCGTTTTTCGGAGCTGTGACAATTCAAGCATTGTGCCGCGAGAATAGGCTGAATGCGCGCTCCATAAAACGTCCCCGGTCCGCCGATCGACGGATCCGTCGCGGTTTCCGCGGTCACGCCAAGCACCTTTCGAAGCGGCCCGGGCATAAATTCCGTCAGGTGATGTTCGCCCAGTGAGATTTGGCCACCACGATAGCCTGTCCAACCCACGGCAACAACAGCAGCCGCAAGGGCGATCGGATAAATGGCTTCCAGCCGACCACCACGTCCGCGCGACATCCAGCACAGCCAACTTAGCGTCAGCAGCGACGCCGCGCCCCACATATGTTGCGTGACCAGCGGCCCAGAGAAACCACCGCTTCGTCCCAGGCACCATCCGAGCAGTGACGCAACTATGCCACTAATGAGAGCCAGGATCAGAACGAAAGGGGCCGAGGCCCGCAGATACTCGAAGCGCTGCTCCCGTCCCACCAATTCCATGACCGGCACCAGGAGAATGAGTGCAATAGGCAGGTGCACCACCAGCGGATGAAAGCGCCCGATGAACTGCGCCCAAGTTGCGCGCTCCGCTCCGTCCGGCGGCAAGAACACAACCAGAACAAGCAAGACCAGAATAGGTATCGCGAGAATAGCAACGCCCATTCGCGAGGAGATTCGATTAGGCAGAGTCATGAGTCATCGGGTCACGAAAGAAATGGAGCAAGCCTGACGGAATCGCTCATGCCAGGATTTCCGCTATAACGCGCGCCGGCTTAACACTGGTTAACTTCTGTTCCAGACCCTGAAATCGGTAATTCAGCTTGTGATGATCAAAGCCGAGTAAATACAGCATCGTCGCGTGCAGATCGCGAATCTCGACCGGGTCTTTCACGATTTCATAACCCATGTCGTCGGTCTGGCCATGAGTGATGCCCGGTTTGATTCCACCGCCGGCCATCCACACGGTGAAAGCACCCGGATTGTGATCCCGGCCAACATATTTCATTTCCTGGCCCCCGCGGTTTTCTCGCATCGGCGTGCGCCCAAACTCGCCTCCCCACACGACGAGCGTGTCTTCCAGCATTCCTCGCGACTTGAGATCAGCGAGCAACGCTGCCGTGGGTTGATCCACTTCGCGACAACGATCAGCGAACCCGATGTTCAGCGCTTCCTTGGCGTCCGCTCCATGCGAGTCCCAGCCCCAGTGATAGAGCTGAATGAACCTGACTCCCCGCTCCGCGAGACGCCGAGCCACCAGACAATTGTTCGCGAAACTGGCCTCTCCCGGTTTCGACCCGTATTGTGCGCGGACGGAATCGGGTTCCTTGCGAATGTCCATCGCATCGGTCGCGTCCATCTGCATCCGGAACGCCATCTCGTACTGGGCGATTCGCGTTACGGTCTCCGGATTTCCGAACGTGGCATAAGTCTGCTTGTTGATTTCATCAATTGTGTCTAGCATTCCGCGGCGTAGCGGCCGCGTTACGCCCGGCGGATTGTCCAAATAGAGCACAGGCTCACCGTGAGAGCGGCACTGCACGCCCTGGTAAACGCTCGGCAGAAAACCCGAGCTCCACAACTGTTTACCGCCGTCCGGCGATTTACCTCCGGAGAGCAACACAATGAAACCGGGCAGATTCTGGTTTACCGTGCCCAGCCCGTAAAGCACCCACGATCCGATCGAAGCATACCCGAGACGCGGGTTGCCAGTGTGCACCAGCAGTTGCGCGGGCGCGTGATTGAACTGCTCAGTGCGCATCGACTTGATGAAGCAAATGTCGTCAAGGTGTTTCTCGAGATGCGGCAGGCGATCCGAAATCCAATGCCCACTGTCTCCGACTTGGTGGAACGGGTATTGTGATCCAAGGAGCTTGGGCACTCCGCTGATGAAAGCGAAGCGCTTTCCCGCGAGGAACGAAGCTGGACAATCCTGCCCGTCAAACCTCTTTAACTCAGGCTTATTTTCAAAAAGCTCCAACTGGCTTGGCGCCCCAGCCATGTGCAGGTAGATGACCCGCTGCACCTTGGCCGGAAACTGCGGCGGTAGAGCTGCCAGCGGACTTGTGGGATCGCGGGTAAAATCGAGCGCTGCGCCTTCGGCGGTCACTCCTCCAGTGGACGCGCCGCGCGCAAACTTAGCGGCCAACGTTCCCATGAATACTGTGCCCAGCCCACTCCCCAGCGTTCGCAGGAAATGGCGCCTCGTCCGCACTCGCAGTAGTTCCCGCTCAACTTCAGGATGGAATCCATTGCCGACCTCCAAATCGCTGGGAGCGTTTGCACGGTTTTCGCTATCTGACATAACAATCACCTGGTCAATGCTGCATCAAGATTGAAGAGAACACTCGCCACCGCGGTCATGGCTTCCAATTCGTCGTAACTTTCGTGCGTGTTCAAAGCGGCCAGCTTTAAAGTTGGCTTGGCGACAGCCTTTTCAAAGAAAGTCCGCAATGTTGCCAACTCGCGATCTGTCGGGTCACGAGACAATACGAGACGTGCGCCATAGATAATACGTTCATCAAGAGACCGCTTCTCTTTCATAATCCGTCTCGCGAGGGCTTCAGAAGCTTCCTGGTAAACGGGATCGTTCAACGTGACCAACGCTTGTAGCGGCGTATTCGTGGGGATCCGGCGGGCCAGGCTCGTGTCATGGTCTGAACCGTCGAAGGTCAGAAAGCTGGGATAGCCGCTGGTACGTTTGATATACGTATACACCGCCCGTCGATAGCGATTTGGGCCAGTAGCATCCATCCATTTGCTCTCGTTGTAAACGCTGTTCCACACACCGGCCGGCTGGGGTGGCATCACCGGCGGTCCCCCCATGGTGTCACTCAACAATCCACTCGCGACCAGGGCTTGATCGCGGATCATTTCCGCGGTAAGCCTCTGTTGCGGTCCGCGTGCCAGAAGCCGATTGCGAGGATCCTTTTCAGTCAGGGCCGGAGTCGCTACTGCGCTTTGACAATAGGTAGCGCTCGTCACCAATTCGCGCAGGAGGGCCTTCATGTCCCAATGCAGATCGTTCTCAAAATGAAGCGCGAGCCAGTCGAGTAATTCGGGATGGCTCGGTTCCTCGCCGACGCTCCCGAAGTTCTCCAGGGTTTCCACGATCCCTGTTCCGAATAGTTGTTCCCAGTATCGATTGACGGCCGTTCGTGCAGTCAGAGGCTGGCCGGGAGAAAAGAACCACTTTGCAAGCGTCAACCGGTTGCGAGGCGCGTCTGCGGGAAGTTTTGGGAATATGCCGGGGACGTCCGGAGCCAGCGGAGGCCCGATCTTCGTGAGAAAGTTTCCCCGCTCAAACTCCAATGTTGTCCGCTCGTCATACGCCGGTTCCGTCGCCATGATTGGAAGCTCAACGCTGGGAATCTTTTTCAGTTGACGAGTCAGCCTGGTGAGCTGCGTAATCTTGCTGCCGAGGTCCGGATCGGCCGCGAGTTGACGCCAACTCGCATCCCCGCTCACCGACAGCGACACGCGCCGTACAAGAGCCGGCTTGTCGTTGATCGTTTGAGTTTGGGTGAGGCGAACTCTCAGCTTGCTCCCTGAAGTCAGTCCAAGCGGTGCTGCGGGGACTCCCACAGTCCATCGCGCGCGAAACAAATTGGGATTTCCCCGAAATATGTTTGCCCCCGGGTCAGCAGCAAGCTCCTTTTTCGAGTCGACCGCAGCATCCACGGCCGTCTCCAGGTTCGTTTCGAGATCAGGGACAAAATAACGAAACGCGATTTTCTTCTCCTGCCCGTCCGGCCGAACGATCCAGGCCTCAATCTGATCGACAATGAACCCGGCTTCGGGCGTGTGGCGCGCGGTTTCGCTGTTCGCGGGCGCAACCTCGATGCGCAGCGCCGTCAACACTGGCACATCAATCTTGGCCGTCAGCTCATAGGCTGCCTTGCCCGGGACGTTTGCCCCGGCCTGAACACTCCCGTCCTGGACCTGCAGCGCGGTAACCTGGCCGGCTTTAGCTCGAGCCTCCTTCCTGGTCTCCGCAATCGCTTTGACCAGTTCCTTGCGGGCCTTCTTCTCCTTCTTCTCCGGCAACTTCTTCCCTGGCAAGAGCGCCAACTCCTGTTCTAACTCAGATGTTTCCCACTTCAATGCCAACGACTCGCTCGCCACGGCAGCTTTAACGCTCACTGGCATCCATTGCGATTGCGCTTCGGTCTGCCGGCTCTGGGATACGACCTCTTGCCTCAACTTCGCGAGTTCCTGCTGAAGCTGAGAAGCTTCGGAGTACTTTGCTCGATCCTTCGGAACGCGAAGCACGGGCGTATCTTCAGGCAGGTCCGCATCCTGAGTCGTGTTGAAGAACGCCAGAGACCTGTAGTATTCGGCGTGCCGGATGGGGTCATACGGATGCGAATGGCACTGCACGCAATTCATGGTGAGGCCATTCAAAACGGACCACGTTGTCGCCGAACGGTCCATCACCGCGACCAGCCGAAATTCCTCGTCGTCCGTGCCGCCCTCGTCGTTGTTCGGGGTTTGGCGGTGGAACGAGGTAGCGATCTTATCTTCAAACGTGGCGTCAGGCAGTAGATCCCCGGCCAACTGTGTGATCACAAACTTGTCGTATGGAAGATTACGGTTGAAGGCGTCAATCACCCAGTCGCGATAAGGCCAAACACCGGGACGCTCCCGATCTGCTTCGTATCCCTTGGTATCCGCATAGCGGGCCAGGTCCAGCCACAACGATGCCCAGCGCTCGCCGTAACGTGGCGATGCCAGCAGGCGATCGACTTGCTTTTCGTAAGCGTCTGCCGAGGAGTCAGCCAGAAAAGCCGCCTGTTCCTCGGGCGTCGGCGGGAGTCCAATCAGATCCAGAGAAACCCGGCGAAGCAGGGCAGACTTGTCAGCTTCAGTCGAGGGCTGAAGCCCTTCTTTCTCCAGACGCGCCAGAATAAATTGGTCCAGTGGCCGGCGAACCCAATTGGCTCGCTTAACCGCAGGTAAGGGCTGTGGCTTAGGCGCAACGAAAGCCCAATGATCTTCCCACTTGGCGCCCTCCTTGATCCAACGGCGAAGCAACGCAATCTGCTGAGGCGGGAGAGGCGGCCCATGATAGGGCATGCGAGTCTCAGGGTCTGAGGATGTAACCCGCGCGATTAATTCCGACTCGTCGGGCTTTCCCGGCACGATCGTTCGGCGACCGGACTTGCCCACCCCGAGTGCTTCCTCACGAAATAAAAACGAGACGCCATTCTTTTGCCGCACGCCGCCGTGGCACGGCATGCAGTTTTGATTCAAGATGGGACGGATGTCGCGGCTGAAGTGCACCTGGTCGCTGGATCGCCGGTAAAGCAGTCCCACCACTAGAACAAGAACGAACAGCGCCACGATCAGGAGCCCCATCAATTTCTTCCCGCCGAAGGATAGGGGTCTTCCGGGCATGAGACGCTAATTATATTGCGAATCGCTTGCCCTCGATGACGCAACTTACGCCTATTTGAAGTCCTAACTCGCCGCTCTCGTAATCCCCTGGCCGTCGCCCTGCTACCTGAGCGTCGCCTCTTCAGCGACCTGCCACATCTTTTCGAATGGGGTGCATTTTTCGGGAACTGTAAACAGATCCTTGTCGGGAGCACCAATCGAGATGTCGCGGTACACCGCGCTCAGAGTGATATCTCCGATGTGAGACTCGATTTTTACGGGAATACCTTTCAGATCTTCCGCTTCCCAAACCTTTGACTTAATCGTTTTCCCGTCGGGCCGGTTCACCACCACATCTTCCACCGTGCAAGTGTGTCCCTCCACAACTTCGGTACCCGCTGGTGTGCGCTTGAGATTCGAACCCTGCAGCAGTTCGAGGGGGCTGGGCAGCATTTTCGCCTGTTCGGGCTTCATAGCCACGCATTGACGGCTGTTGTCGGGATAGGTGGTGAAGTTGAAAACTTTGCTGCTCGAGGGCATATACAGAGTCGACAGAGCCGAGCTGCGCTCGACTCTTAGGTTGGAGCCTGAGCTATAGACCTTCATCGTCATGGCAGCTTTTCTTGACTCGAAGACCTGTGTCGCTGAAAAATCGGGGAAATTCCAGGCAGCTTGTCCATGCGCGACTGTGGTACACACAACAATGAAAGCTGCAATTGCAAGCCTGCCAAAAAGTGTCTGTGATTGCATGAATCCTCCAAGTATTTGAATTCTTCTTTTAAACCAACAAAGGGAAGAGGCCCCACCACCTCTGCGGAGCCTCTTCGAACCCGTCAAAGCAACGGGGAAAGACAATTTACTTGCCAACTCCTCCGCGCGGACTTCCAACGCCCGTGCAGAAATCCCACGACGCCACCGCCGGGGATCCATTGGACCCGGTCTTCACGTCATAGAAATTAGCCTTGTAGGATTTCGCGGTCGCCAGCTGGGAATACAACATGTTGTTCTCCCAGGTGCTGAACCAATCGCTGCCACTTGTTGCCGGAGTGAGGAAAACCGACCCCAGCTTGTTGCCCAGGCGGTTCACAATGCCGGCGAGTGCAGGAGAAGAAAGGCTCGTGCCCCCCACAACGCCCCAGCCGCCAAGGCCAAAGCCGCTATAGATCCAGGCTCCGGAGGCGGGATCCGCGTCGAACGACATGTCAGGAGTGGCGCGGTTGGCCTGCCCGAAGATTGGATACTGGAAGTCGGCCCAAGGACCGGTGTTGCCGCCGGTGAAAGCCGTTACATACGTCTCCACCGTGCTCTTGCCGCCGCCCGAACCGCCCCAGCAGGACTCGGAAGCGAACTTAAGAGTCGCTGAGTTGCGGAGAATGGACGTGCCGCCCGCAGAAATTACCCACGGGTTCGTGCTCGGGTAGCCGACGCCAAAACCGCCGTCTCCTGAGGAGGCGAAAGCCAGGATCGGAGTCGAGTAACGATCGGTCCAGTTGTAAGTGAAATCGGCGAACAGCGAATCGTCCCCGATCTGTCCAGCGAACTCGCCACCCTGCCAGCTGTTGGAAACCTGTCCGCCAGCGGGATAGTGCGCGACGATGTAGTTAAAGGCGACCTGCTCAGCATAGAAAAGGTCGGCGTACGAACTCGAGCAAGCTTCGACCAGGATAATCGCGGCGCTGGGAGCGAAGACGTGCGCGTATTCGATGTCCATCGACGACTCTACCGACCAGCCCGAATCGGCCGGAGGCGTGACGCAGGAACCGTTTCCGTTGGCATACACTTTGATGAAGTTAGCCGCCGCCAAGCCCCAGTAACCGTCAAAGGCTTGCAAGTCGGAAGCTGCATTCGGATTGTCATAGGCATCTACCAGGGCGATGGCGCCATAGCCGGCTGCTGATGGCCCACCGGAACCCGGATTGTAATTCGGAATGCATCCCGAGCTCACGGGGTTGGACACGTAAAGGCAGCCCAGCGATTGCGGCGTCTCGGCCTCTTCGACGTTGGCGAGTGGTCCGATCACATTTGCGGCCAGAGAATTCAGAGCGGCCGGCGCCCGCAATACTGTGGGCTTGATGCCGTCGGCACTGCGCAGAACATAGGTCGTGTGAAAGCGTCCAGCGGCCTGCGGTTTGCTGCTTTCCGGTACAAAAAGATTTCCGGCCTGTGCTGTGCGCTCGCTGGTTTGGAGGGGCTGGGCTGCGCCCGTGCCGCCTCGAGATGGTTCTTGCGCTACTGCTCCCAGCGCGATGGAAAAAACTGACACTGCTACGACTAAACTTCTCATTTCGTCCTCCACTTTTAGTTGTTTGGTGTTTGGCTCGGATGGGTTCGCTGCGCCGGGGAGACCACTGCGTTTTTTCCGTCCAACAGAACTATGGTGAAGGGTCTTTGCAAAACGTATCACCCGGACTCGAGGGGGTATCCAGGCTTGGCAAAAGAGACCGACGTCCGGGACGCGACGTCAGGAGCCCGTGTAGAGCTGAAACGGTGCCCAGTAAAACGCCTTACGGTAAGTGGGGCTTGAGCGCAGCAACGTCAGCTTGGCATTGCGAAGAGCCGCGTCGGGAGTTTTTCCTTTTTCTAACTCTCCGTAAAGCTGGTCCATGAGCTGGGGGGTCGAAACGTCGCTGACCTCCCATAAAGCCCCAATCACATTGTGGGCCCCGGCACGCAGAAAAGCCCACGACAGTCCGACAAGTCCCTCACCTGAATAGGCGCGTGAGCCTGCCCCATAACAAGTAGAGATCGTGACCAACTGCGCCCGCAGAGGATGATGGATGATGTCGCGCGCATACAACTTGAAGGAGTCATCCTCGGCGCTAGCTTTCGAAAGCACAATGGCCGAGTCGAGCGGACTCATCCGGCTCGCAGTTCCATGGGCCACGAAGTGGATATAGGAGAATTGCTCCGGTTTGCCGGCGAGATAAGCCGTCGGCGTCGCCTGCTCGCGCGCGAATATCTGTTGATGTGCAGTCGGGAAATGTTTTTCGATGCTCTCCATCTCCGCGCCCGCTTTTCGCAATTCAGGATAATCCGTGTTCGAAGCAACCGCATTGCCCAACAGAAGCAGGCTGCCGGTGCCCCTGTCTGCCGCCCGCGAGGCTGCCAGCACGCGCAGGGAATTGGCGTCGGCGATCGTGACATCTTCAATCCAGTAGTGCGGCGTGGGATCGCCAACCAGCAAGGTTTCGAAGTTGAGCCTGTTCAGGCTGCCGTCAGGAATGACGAAGACCTTCGCATCTTTTGCAAGCACGACATTGGCCGGCATCACCAGCATGCTGTAGAGCGCCCTGCCGTCGTGGCCGGTTGTTGGCAAGAATTCCTGTTGCTCAGAAAGCGCCTTCCGGTAGCGCTCCACCGTTCCATCGATTTCCGACTTGGCAGCCAGCGGTGACAACGTGGTTTTCTGAGCGGTAATCGTCCACAGATACGACTGCTTCTCGCCCAGCCAGTAGAAAAGAATTGTGCCGCCGGCGCGGCGCGCGATTTCCTGAGGATTCAGGGCGACCGGTTTGAATGTGGTCCCTTTCGATAACAGCCCCAATCCTTCGGCCAAGCTTCGTCCCCGGCTGTATTCGGCGACCTGCAGAGCTTCCACTGTCTTGCCTCTGCTTACCAGGAAGTGGATGTAGTCGTCGTAGATACCGGACGCGTTGGCCGGAAATGGAAGCGACGATTCCTCGTGCTGTAGAGAAGATCGCGCGGTTTCGAAGGTAGTCAGCGAGGCCCGATACTCGCGGTCTGCCAAGTCTGGCTTATTTTCGTCTTCATAGAGCTGGGCGAGAGAGTGCTCGGCCTCCCACTTCAAGAAAACGTGACTCTTGGGATCTTGCTCGATCTCGCGAAATGTCTTCTCTGCTTGCTCGGAGTCGTGTTGCCGCGCGGCTACGTGTCCCTTGACCAGCATCGGATAAAGCACGTCAAGCCGATTGCCATCTGCTGGTGTCAGTGCAATCGTCTTGTCGGCATAGTCGAGCGCCTGTTCAAGGTTCCCAGTCCGCTCGGAAACTGTAGCCAGCGACAGGGTCGCATCGATGATGTCCTGCCGACTATCGATTCTTTTCGCTAGATCGAGCGCCTGCTGGTAAGACTGCCGTGCTGCGGCGTAGTCACCGGCGTCGAGGTAGACGTAGCCAGCAGTCGTTATCCAAGTGACTTCGTAGGTGTCGGCGCCAATCCTGTGGGCGGCGTTCTTCGCTTCTACGAACAAGCCCAGGGCCTTTTCCGGCTCGCCCAGTTTGTAATAGGCCCAACCCTGATTGCCCAACGACGTCTGTGCGATCTGGCCGGCGTCAATCGTTACGGCCAGTCTATGTGCGAGGTTGGACCAATCCAGAGCTTCATCAAAATGTTCTTGTTCTAACGCAGATGAAGTCAGATCGAGAAGAGCACTCGCTTCCAGGTATTTGTCCCCTCGTTTATGGGCTTCGGCGACGGTCTTTTCGAAGTGGAGTTGCGCCTGGTCAAACCGGCCATGGGCCGCTTCCAACCATCCCTGCGCACGAGAGTCCGTGCAAGCAGGATAGTCCGCGGTGGCGCATAGTCGTCTTGCCTCGCCCAGCTTCTGTTCCGCTTCAGGGAAGCGGTGTAGCGATGTTAAGGCCGAGGCTTCCAACAATTGTTTCTTCACGAGCAAATCATTGGAAACGGGCTTCGCCAATCCGGAGGCCAAGACCTCCAGAACCTGATCGCTCATGCCGCGCCACATCAGCACGTCGGCTTCTAGGATGCGGAACCGCCACCCCCACTCTGTGCCCCTTGCCTGGAAATCGCTATATCCCTGCTTCGCTTCCATCTGCGCACGAACCAAGTCTCCGCGCATGAAGGTTTGGTATGCATGGTCGAAAGCGCCTTTGGGATCTTTCCATCGAGCGCACGTCGAAAGAGGCAACAGGATTAGGATTAGCGAGAGCGACCGTAGGGCTTTCGCGGCGACGCAATTCCGCGGTTGATCCTGATACTCGTCATTCAGGTCGTATCTTTTACCAGTCGTCACAGACTTGTATCGCCAATTTTAATCTGAAAGATACTAGCTTTTGGCGATCCAAGCGAATCGAATGGTTCAGATCATCGGTTCACCACGATCGTGGTGGGGAGCGAGGTTCGAGTCATTGCAGTATGCAAGCCCGCGAGAAAGCGAGAGCTAGTCCCCGCAAGCTTGTATCGGATTCCCCTTGTCTAATGACCCGAGCTCCCTCTCCCATTCACAGTGCAGCTCGACATGCTGAGATTCCCGTCGGCCAGGCAGCCCATTTCCAGACGGATCATGGTGAGGTTGAACGAATTGTGGTTCACCGTCAGTTCAGCCAGGAAGATGGTTCCAAAATCAGGAATGTGGATCACGTGTCCGAACGACTTCGCCGGAGGCGGTATCTCAACAGGCTTGCCGTCCGCGCCTTTGACGCCAATGTCCTTGATCTCGACGTTTTCGACCAAGGAGCACGTGATTCCGTCCGATGTGCCAACACCTGTCGCAGCTTCTGCTTTCCGCGCCTCGACGGCCTTGGCCGCAATAGAGTCCAAGATGGTCCCGGCGAAGCCGTGATACTTCTTCTTTGTTTCCGACTCGGCTGCCGATTTAGACTCGATTAGACCAAATCTTTCTTTTTCTCGCTCTGACCCAATACTTGCAGCCGATCTTTCAGCCGCTCATATTGTTTCTTGGCGCCCGCCATCAGGCTCGTTTCCCCTCTGACATAGAGCGCGTCATCACCATTTCCCTTCGGCCGTTCACCAACCAACCCGAGGTTGAGATAAGGTTCCGCCTTGTGACGCGCAATCCGCAGATTCTCGAAATGCGTGCCCAGGAAAGTGACCTCGGGCGAATATTCATCCGGGAAATGAGTCGTAGAAATCTGCGCCACGACACGATCGGCGGTCACCACGTTCAGGACATTCAGATCTTCCACAACCGAGGTGGCCAAAGTCACCGATGCGCCCTCGTGCTTGTTACTTCTGTGGCCAGAAACCTGCGTGTGTGCCGATGCGTAGGAGATGATCCCCTCGAGCCGGAAATTCTTGCCATGCTGCGAAAAATAGTTACGCTGCGCCCGCTCTTCATCCGACAAATCGGCAAGCTTGCCTTCCAGCTTTACGAATGCCTGCTTCTTGATGTTTTGTTCGAAGGGGAGACTCAGATTCCCCGCGAGGGCATGAGCTTCCGCATGGAAAAAGTGGGAGGTGCGATTGTTTGCCATCTTGCCAGGCTCCCTAAGTTCAAAAGATCACTTCTGGATTTGCACATCAATTGGGTGACGGCTGATTTCCTTGCTTTCGCCGGCGGAGGTGATGCCGTGTACGACCAGGGTGTAGGTGCCCGCTCGGCGGTTGCGTCCCGGAATATAGATCTGTCGGCCTTCCGATGCCGCAGAAATCGGCCCGGACCAGTCCAACTTCTCCGCCGGATTATACAAGTCCGCCGTGTACGACGCGAATCCATCCTCTGGCGGCAGGTTTACCAGCAGCCCGAATCCCTCTCCCGCCCGTGCCTTAATGACCGTCGTCGTTGCGCCGCGGGTACTGATGTTTACCGACGCCCACGGCCCGACTTGGGGCTGGTTCGCCGCCTGGATCAGCTTTGGATACGTGACGAAATTCTGATAGCCAATCGCAGCCAGCAATAAGGCGAACACAGGCACGGCAAACGCCGGACGGAACCAGGCAAACCATCCTGATTTCGCGGGTGCCACGGCCGCTTCCCGTGCCGGAGCCGTGGCTGTCGGTTCAGCGAGCGCGATCTTGCTTTGTTCCACGAACATGGCTGCGGCGCGTACGTCCAGCGCGCAATCCTGGCAGTCGAACAAGTGTTCCTCGAACTGGTCCCGGAGTTCAGGATCGAGTTCATTGAGAAGATACTTCTCCGTGGCTTTTTGCCGGACCGCTTCATTATGGTCCATGGTCGATCCCCCTCATCAAGATAGTGAGCCGCGGCACAAAATCGTTTCACTGCTTCCCGGCAGCTACTGCGCCGGGCGGGCGAGTGGCCATGTTTTTCAAATACATGGACTTAAAGGATTGTTTTGCCCGGTGCAGCAGCACCCGCAGATAGTCGCGGTCCACTCCAAAGTCGCGGCAGACCTCGTCTTTGTCCCTTTCCTCCAGAAAAACCTCGCGCAGTAACCGCCGGTCCTTCTCGGGCATCTCCTCCAGAATCGCTCGGACCTTCTCTCCCATCTGCTTGGCGGCAATGGTGCCGAGCACGTCAACGGTCAGCGCGGGAAAGTCTTTTTGCTCTTCGTCTTCCAGCGAACTGTGGCGTGCAGACGACCGGTATTGTTCGAGCAAGACGTTGTTGCACATCGAGTTCACGAAAGCGCCCAGGCGCTCCGGTTGGCGGATTTTACCCGCGCGCAAGGCGGCAAACACGCGCGTGTAGGTTTCCTGCCGGACATCTTCGATCGCCTGCGGCGACTGCAAGCGAGAGCGCAGTTTTAGCTGGATCAACTCATTGAAGTACGCGACGAAATGCTCCTGCGTTCGGAAGTCTCCTGTGCGAAGACGTTCGACGTAAGACGCGTCAAAAGACTGGAATTCCAACGGATGGCCCCGGGCTTGGTGAAGTGGCAGCTAGTTTAGCACTTTAGCTGCAAGAAGATAGAGCCGTTCGGATTTTCTGTAACGAATTGGCCGGGGACCGCACTATTCCCACGTATTTCCATGAGATCCAACCATACATTTCGACAGCGATCAGTCACTCGCGACACTTCCTTGCCAGCACCGAGACGCGTCCCAGCCATGGAGAAGCCGGGTGTCTTCCAGTGCAGCATTCTCAGGGCCCTTGAGCTGCCCAAGGCGTATCGCGACGTGTTTCTACTGAAAGAGATTCAAGGACATACCTTTGCAGAGATCGCGGCCATCCTCGGAATCAGCATCGACACGGCACTAGTGCGCCTGAAACGCGCCCGCCGCGAAATCGGTCACCTGGGAGATTCCGACGCCATGGAGCATGCCTAATGACTGCTCTGGCGAGTTCGCTCAAGCGAATCTGGTCCGCGAAAGGCCGGGTCCCCCATCAAACCGGGTGGGGGACTTCCGGTTCTAAGGATCCCGCCACTCCGCAGGTCTGGGTGCATGAGCGGTTTCTCGCACTTATCGAAGTAGCTCAGCGAATGGTTCCGACCGTCCTCGTCATCACCTGGAATATCTTCCGCTAGGCCGCCCCTCTTTGCTGCTGTTGTTCTCTAAAAGCGTTCCGCTCACCGTCAGCTTCTCACTCACCACGGCCCATGCGGATTTTCGGCTAACCTCCGAATGGGCAACGGCTAAAGGAGAATCATTGGGTTCTGCGAGGAGGGCGCTTCGGAAATTGCAGGCACAAAAAATAAGGAAACGAAAGAAATTTTCGGCGAAAGTCCCCGAAGATCGCCGGAACCGATTCCCCATTTCGGTTCCGGCGGTCTGAAGAACCCGAGTCTTCCCCCCGGTTGCCAAGGGTCTTCCGTGTCGGGAGCTCGTGGATGAAACATTTGTCGCCACACAGCGCGACATTTCCACTCATCCTAGTAGTGCAGAAATTGAGCATTTCGTTTCAGGAAAAAGCGAGGAGATTTCTCGGTCCATGGTGGATCTTGGCCGAGCGAGCGCAGAATGCTCTGCGAAATGCATTTCCTCGAACCCGGACTTCAGCGCCCTCGATTAGAGGGTTTGAACGGAGTACAGCGAACTGCGCGCCAGAATAAACAATGTATGGCGGTCGGCGCCCCCAAACAACAATTGAGACGGACGTTCCGGGACATCGATCGTATCGATCAGCTCACCCGACGGGTTATACACGTATACCTGTCCGGCAGCGATATAGACGTTGCCCTTTTCGTCTACCGTAAGGCTTTCTCCCCCCTGTTCCGCGAAGACCTTCAGGTTTGAGATTGTTCCGTCGTCTCCCACTGTCCCGACGTACGTCTTCTCGCCAGACTCGTCAGAAGCGTAGTAGGGTTGGCCCGCGATAACCGGTGCAAAGCCGAAAGCGCGCAGAGTGGAATTCAACTTCGAGCCATAGTAGAGCTCTCCGCTCACAAAATTCTTATCCGTCGGAAGAAATGTGGTCCCATCCGGCGAGAGGAACTGATAAGGCTGTTTCACTGGAATTCCCGTGGCAAAATCGTTTTCATTCCGCCAGAAACTAACCGGCAGAACAGGAGTCATTCCCGGACGCGGCGCACTCGGAACCGCTTTCAGAAGCGTAATGTCCTTGTCCTTCGCGCCGGGCTTGAACGTGTAGACCGTTCCATCGCCCGAATAAGAAACAACCATCAAATCGCCAGCCTTATCGAAAAACAACTGAACCGGATCGAGAGGATTGTCGCGAACCTTGGTCAATTGCTGTTTCGAAGGAGACCAGCAATAGATGGTTTGCCACTTGGCATCCACGAAATAAACGTCGCCGGCGCTGTCGACCGCGCCACCTGAGATGTTGAAGAAGCCGCTCCTGTCACCTTCTTCAGCCAGCGCACCTTCCGCAAGAACAGGCGATGGTTTTTCTCGCCGCGGTTCTGGCGCTGCACCTGAAATTGTGAGCCACGAGAATTCCCGCTGGCGAATCTCGATCTGATGGGTCTGATCGTAAATGGCATTGTCGAACGACACTTTACTGTCGCTGTAGCAATGGACGTTCCTGAACCGTATGTTGCTGGAGTTCGTCACCGTGATCGCATTCTTGAAAGGCTGGTAGCTGCTCACCACGCGATACATATGCAGATTTGCGAAGGTAATGTTGCTCGACTCCCGGATGTCGAGCGGCAATGCGAAGCCGCCTTCCCCTCGCTCTTCTTCCGTCTGCAGCGCATAGATCTCCCAGTTGGAAGCATGATCCAGGATCACTTCGTTTCGAACGTGGTGCTCGCTCGACAGTTCATAAATCCGACCCGCAGTCGACGTGTTCGAAATATACAATCCGGCCTGCGCGAACGTGCTCGGCGTCCACAGGTTGACAAACGTCCCACCACCCGTAATCCACAGACTCGGATACTGCCCATCCCATCTCCGATTCAGATTGGCATCGGCGGTATGTGTGTTGTTATAAATTTCCCGCCAGGCGTTGTGCGCTTCCTTTGCCGAAACGTTTGGATCGATGGTGCCGTGCCCTCCCAGAAACCGGACATCATTCATCATCGAGTTCGTCCCGGCGCCCCATTTTGCGGCCACCGCTCTTGGGTTGATTCCATTGGTGTAGAGGCCAATGCCAACCACGATGTTCACGCCATCGCGCGGCGTCTCCAGCAGTGGCTTAGGGCTGCCAACGCCTTGAAACGCAGGGGTCGAATCCGCAAGCAGAATGCGCGTCACGCTGGGATGGAGGCCGACGAGAACCGTGTCCGGCTTTAAGGTGATGGTGTCGGTCACCCGATACTGGCCCGACGGCAGATAAATCGTGCGGTGTTCGGCAATGGCTTTTTGAAAAGCCGCGGTATCGTCCGCCACGCCGTCACCCTTGGCTCCGAGTGAGCGAACGTTCACCCACGTATCCATCGGAGGCAAGTCGAGAATGTCCGACTTGACATGCGCGGGGAGAGCGGCGAGGGGAGCAGTCTCATAGACGTCTTGAACCGCGGGCGTCGCGCCGATATCCGCATAATGCAGCCCGTGAGAAAACGTCTTTACCTCATAGGTCTCTGCTGGACCAGCGACCTGTTTCCCGCTTTCGCGGTAAGTCGCAAATAACGCGACCTTGCGGCACACCAAGTTTTCTATATTGATCTCGGTCCGGGCATTGTTTTCGTTGCTGATAATCACGGCGGGCCCCGTGACATTTTCCATGCGTCCATCTTTGACCCAGAGTTCGTCCGAATACCGTTCATCGATGGAGATCGCGGTCGGCACATTCTTGAACTGCGGACGAATCAACGTAAGTCCGGCTTCGTGCTCCCGGATTGCAGCCTCTCGCTGTCCCTCGAAGGTTGCGTCGATCACGGTGAACTGCCAACCCGGAGACGGCTTCCGAGTCCAGATACCGTACTGGCCCCCATAAAAATGAACATCTTGCGCAACGTTGCCGCCGTCGTGGATTCCCGCCAGCCCCGACCCAATCCGGAAATCGATGTGAGCCAGAAAGCAATGCTGCGCATAACGCGCGCGCACCGCAACCGCCCCCGGATTTCCTTCCTGTATCTCGAAGTCAATGTTGCTGATTGCGGAATAAAATGTCCCCGGATTCGCATCCGGCGGGGCCTTTCCTTTTTCCGGGCGGCCTCCCGCAAAGATCACCATGTTCGTGGGCTCTTGCTGAAATCCCTGCGTCTTTGCGCCCAGCACAAACACAGGCCGCGTAGCGCCAAACCCAATCAAGCGAATTCCTGGCCAGATATAAATAGTCTTCGAGAGGCGATAGCGGCCCGCCGGAACAAACAAAATGCCCTGGTTCGTAGTCTCCTGAACTTTGTCGATCGCCTGCTGCAAAGCAGCCGAATCATCCACAACTCCATCACCCGTTACTGGAAAATTGTCGTGTGTCAGGTAGACCGCTCGGGCGTCATCCAGCCGGGCGGGATAGTAGGAGCTTGCAAACAGCGGAGCGACCGAGAGCCATGCCGTAGCGATGAAGACCGTCTTTCTCATCATGGAGAAAGTCTACGTCAGGGATTGGAACTTGGGACCGATTGTGGGCTGGCTAATTT
>CAVUYN010000003.1:0-335809 GCA_963745715.1 uncultured Acidobacteriota bacterium
AGTTCCTGATTTGGAACGCCGCGAAAGACAAACCCCGATTCTGCCCAAAACTACAACCCCCTGCCAGAACCTTGGTGAGGGAGCAGAGTTACCGGCTCATACCGTTACCATCTCGTGATGGAGTCCGTTGTGTTCTCCCAGCGTCTCGTTCGGGTTTTCTCCGAAGAGCGTGCGTATTTCTCGGCCAAGTGACCAAGGTGCCAAAAAATCGGAATCGCGTCGCCACACTTGCTTCACGATACCAAACCCCGGCGCCGCTTCCCGTAACATGCGACGGGCGCTGTGCAGCCGCCGGTGCCGCAGATAGACCATGGGACTAAGTCCGAGCATGTCTCGAAAGAGATATCCCACACCGCGGTGGCTCAGGCCTGTCGAGACGCAGAGATCGTCGAGATCGATCGGATCGACAGCATTCGCATCGATGTAGTCGCGGACCTGGCACAAGTGGCGCTGCCGTCCCGCCACCCTCGACGTGGCCGACGGAACAAGGTCGCTGCAGCCACTTCGCAGGGCAGCGAAAAACGCTTCCAGCAAATCACGCTCGAGATGGCGGCGTGCGAGGACGCTGCTGAGGGCGTTGCCTGGCTGCCAGATCGCCTTATCGACTGCCGCGAGCAAGGCGCGCAAGCCAGCCTTCTCGGCCGGGCCGATCCGCATGCCGGCGCCTCGCGCGAGGATCGCCTCGGGAATGTCGGGGAACGCCGTGGAAATGGCACTGTGGAAGTCTGCGGCAGGTATGGTGAGGATCGCTCCAGCGAAGCCTGCGGGCGTAGCGGCATCGATCGCGCCGCCCGGCGGGAAGAAGCCCATGTAGCCGTCGGTATGTTCGGCACCAAAATTAAAAGAATGCCCCTTCCCAGGGCATACGTTCGCGAAGGCCAGCGTGAAGCAGTCCCGTGGCATCGCCCCGCTAAAGAGCATCGCGGGTCCGTTGGTGGCCAGATCGAGAAAGGCGTGCGGGCAGACGACTCTGGCGAGCTGGCTTGGCGCCGGCCGGTCGCTGAGCTGGCAGGCCTCGATGTTCGCGTTTCGGACGGTTGCGGCGAGTATCTCGGGGTCCGATGTTCGCAGAGCGATAACGGGCGAAGACAGGTTGGCCACCGCCCATCTTACGGCTTCTGGCAATCGGACGCCAACCCCTTAAATGCGGTTTTGGGATACGGTTTTAATTCGCTTTCCGACTTTGGTGTGCGAGTTCACCCAATCCTATGAAAAAACTAACCTTCCTCGCATCCATCATGGCCCTGTTTCTGGTCGTTTCGGCCCAAGCCGGCGAAGCCGTGGTTTCAACCGACTCAAAGAACGTCGTCCCCGCGGCGCCACCACCGGAGGTTTTCGGCACCGGTTTTTACATGGCGCTCGATGCCGGCGCGAACGTTTATCAAAACCGTGTCTCAAACGCAACGTTTAGCAACGCGCTTGGAGACACGCTCTCGCTCTCGACGGAAAACAACGTGGGCTTTTACGGCGGGATTAAGGCCGGCTACGTCTTTGGCACCGCGACCTTTCGTCCGGTCATTGAGGGAGACTTCCTTTACAACGGCTGGCAAGGAGGGGGGACCGCAAGACTAACGACGGCTGATGGAGCGGTTGGGACAGCGCACTTTTCGGGTAATATCAACAGCGGAGCGTTCCTGGCGAACTTCATCGGGAAGTTCGCGTTTGGACGATTCCAGCCCTATGTCGGAGGCGGCGTTGGCATCTACTACGCGGCCAGCCCCGGTTTCACCGTCACGACCGACGTCGGGACCTTCAATTCCACCGGCTCGAGAACTCATGCTGATCTGGCGTGGGATATTATTGCAGGCGCGGATTACTACCTGACTCCGAAGATGAGCACCTTCATCGAATACCACTACCTCGACTATACGAGCAGCCAGATCGACACCAGGCAGAACCGCAATCTGGGACAGAGTTTAGTCGGGGCTGGTATGCGGTTCCACTTCTAAGGCAGCACGTACGCGTTGATTAGTTGAGCCATTCGATTGTGAAAACTGGCGGGCCGCACTCCTCGGAGTGTGGCCCGTTGTGCTTCGCTCAGTCGTTAATTTAGGCGGACGCTTCCAGTCCCGCTTTTGCAATTGAGCCGTCACGCCAGAAAGCAGCCGGGAAGAAGGCCTGGAGCGAGCAATTTACTTCGGGGGCAATAATAATAAAAATAGAGCTCGACGCGTCGGATGGTCGGACAAGAAACGGTGAGTACTTCGCAAAGAATGCAACGCATGCCGATCACAAGCTCGTATCCTTTCCAAGTTCCAGAACACATACCGTTGGTTTGCGGGTGCCTGTCGGTTGAGCGCGGACACCTGCACCTCATAGCCCATTGCAACAAAGCGAGATCCCATCAGCCTGGAAAGAACAAGGGAATTGGAAACCGAAACGCAAAACAACAAATAAGAACCAAAGTGAAAACCAAAATTACCGTGGCAATCGTGCTCCTGCTGGGCATCGCCGCCATCGTCCTGTATCCCAAACTCGTCGTGACTCTGCCGAAAGACGGCGCTGACGCGAAGCTGAACACGTTCAAGGACACCTACGGGCACCGTTACACCGAGATGTTCCTCATCGGCGGCAACGCGATCACCAAGAATCTGGCGGCGAACGTCTATAACACCTGGGGACTGAATGGCAGTGACACGACCGGGGATTCTTGTCCCGCGCCGCTGCTCGACAAGATCGACGTCAAGGAGATGGCGAAGCAGTACCACATGCTTGCCGCATTCAAGAACGGTCCCCGCATCTGGACGCTGGACTGGATCGAGGTCGAGATGGGCAAGGAACTGGACTTCGGCGGTATGAAAGCACGCTGGGTGAATTGGTTGGATTTGAAGGGAATCAGCACGAAACCCGGTGCGGCCGATTACAAGAACATCACCGTCACGCGCCATACCCATTTCGGCTTCAACAAGGGCACGCGGATATCCGTCCTGGACGACCCCGACGGCAACCCGTGGGTCATGAAGTCTTTCAGCCTTATCACATTCCCGGATCAGAAGTTCGACGAGATCAGCACCCTCGGCAGCCGCCTGAAGCTTCCGGCGGGCTGGAACTTCCGTTCGGTGGTGCTCGACCAAGATCTGATCCTCACTCCAGACAAGACCGGCACTGCGCACATCACGCAGGACAACTTTGGAAATACCTACGACCGCGCAGGCGGGGACTACAGCAATTTCAAGCCATAAATAACCAACAACGCCCAAGAGCAGAAAACAAAACGATGAAAACGAAACGCAATCTAAACACACTTATCGCGCTTACCGGCGCGCTTATTGTTTCGGTTCTGCCCACGGGTAGAGCCGATGACAAGACGAAGACCAGCGACAACAAGGTCCAGTTGATGTTCGTGCAAACTGCCGACGATTTGAAAGCCGACGGCAAGACGCTGCGGCTGGTCAATGTCGGCCAGCAGACGCTGTATTTCTCAGACCGTCCGGCGCGTGTCGCCGGGCACCTCACGATGCCGGCCTACATGGACGAATGGAAAGCAGGCGAAGGGCCGGACAATTTCAGCAGCGACCCGCCCAACGCCACGCTTTCCGTCTATGAGTCTGGGAATCAGGAAAACACGCTGGCTGTGGTTAAGATCAGTCATCCGGTCATTGATGGAAAGGACCTGGTCTACAGTTACAAGCTAATCGAAGGTACGATGCCGAAAGCCGGTGGCGCAGCGGCGTTGTTCATCGATTGGATCGGTGCCGGGGGTGGGGTCGGGGTCGGTTTCCACGGCGCCGGAGCGGGAGCTCGCGGGGTCGGCCTGCGGCGGTAAGTGGCCCAGTTCGATTCCGCGAACAATGTTGTTTGGCTGAGCGCAAAGAAGCACGAGCGTGGTTCAGGGCCATCTAAGAACTCTTCTTCTTACGGCGTCGCTAATTGCGTCGCTCACCGCGTGCGATGTCGGCGAGTCGCAACCCGCCCTGGAAATCGCGCCGGGCGTCCGGTTATTCGCTCGGATCAGCGATCCGCGAATCAAGGAAAGCTCAGGTGTCATAGCCAGCCGGCGCTATGCCGATGTCTTCTGGACACACAACGACGGAGGCGGACCGAAGAAGCAAGTCCTTTACGCTATCGACGGCAAAGGCGCTACCCGCGCCGCCTTTCCGGTCACCGGTCCGATGTTCCACGATTGGGAGGATATCGCGATCGACGACACCGGACACCTCTATCTTGGCGACATCGGGAACAATGAGAGCAAGGAAGAATCGCTTGCCGTCTATGAAATCGATGAGCCGGATCCAACGGCGGCAGGCACTCCTTCTGTCTCCCCAAAACGCGGGTGGAGACTGAAGTTTCCCGGCAGGCCATTTGATTGCGAGAGTCTTTTTGTCTGGAAAGGCTACGGCTATGTGATTTCGAAGGTGTTCAACAACGCGCCCGCCCAGGTATTTCGCTTTCCTCTTACGGAGACCAATGAGCCGCTGACTCTCCAACTTGTGGCGACGACGAAAATCAAATCGCCAGTCACGGGAGCGGACATCTCCGCCGACGGACGCCTGCTTGGCCTCGTCTCGAAGGCCGGCGCCTGCGTCTTTCGCATCGATGGCGACGTGGCTCACGTCGCCGACGCGCCGCCACACTGCACAAAGTTAACGGACAAGCACATCGAAGGTTGTTGCTTCGTCCCTGAGGGGCTGCTGGCGACGAGCGAGCGGCGGGAGATTTTTCTCTTCACCAACCCGGCCTTTCGCGGAGAGTAACGAGGCTCGAGCTTCGCCGAGATCTGATGTCGGGTCCGCGGCACCAACCGAGCCGGTGAATCTTCACTGGCCTGGTGGAGCAGCGCGGTGCTTTACCTGCGTCAGCCGACCGAACCGACCGAAGGACCGACGGACTTGCGGGGGATGTGGATGCTGTAACCAGCGGAGATTACCCGCCGCGCGGGTTCGCCAGTTGCCGGGTCGTGGTCGAGCGGATCGTCGTGCACGTTTTGTGTGACCTCAAAGTTTCGAAGCGGCTTGGCGGGGTTCGTTGTCTCATAGACGTAGGTGGGCATGGCGACAGCTTACACCCTGATGGGCTATCCACATGCTCTTTCGCGTCGGGAAGAAATCGAGCGGCAGAGAATAAGATTAGGTAAAGCGCATTTGTGGTTTAGATTCGTCGATCGCTGGCAGCTGCTGACTCGCGGGCCGCGGGCGAGTTTCGATAAGAAATATGGAACCGACCGTTACGCAAAACAGCTCGCTCTATCTCGCTCATCGACGAACCTCGGAACGCCGCTTCGCATTCTTCCGGCGCGCCGCCGCTTGCGCCAAGGTTCAGCCCGCCGACCGACGGCACCGGATGGTTCCGGCCTCCTTTCGGCGGTCCACTGACAATGGTCGGTGACCTGGTGCCGTTTGGCGACTAGGAGACTGTTGAAATACTGGAGTGGCCCGCGCGTAGAGGCAGAAGGGGTGGATGGCGAGGAGCGAGCGAGGCGCATTCCCACGGTGGACTGCAACGAGTAAGCGACGCGGCCAGCCGCCCCTTCTGCCTTGCGCCCGCAGGGTTGCGCCGATCTTGGCCCTGGCCGGCGTTGCTCGCCGGGCCGAGATCGCTGCGGATATCGGCGCTGCGCTCGCGCCTTGGCCAGGGCCAAGATCGACAGCAACGCGGGCTGCTCCAGTATTTCAACAGTCTCCTAGGGCTGCTTCAAAGAGCAGGTGATCCGGGCGACGTTGGCAGCCCGGAGCAGGCGCAGTTCGATCAAAGCTTCATTGTTTCTTCCTCCAGGGGCCCGTGCTTCCAGACGATAGGAGAGATGCAAGCCGCGACTTTCCGCGTCAGTTTTTCACCACGAAAGATATCAGGGCCCGAACCGCACTAAGGAGATCACTGTTGCCCTCCCGGCTGTCGATCTGATCGAGAGTCATTATGCTGATGCGATCGCATAAGATACGAAACTCTTTCCACTTTTCGCCTCGTCCATAACATTCCTGCATCGGGACCTGCTCCGCGGCAAAAGAGGGAGACCTGATTAGAAACAATTCCGCGACACGCCCATGGAGACCGAGGCTGCTGTGGAAACCAATGCGGACTTCCGATTCCCACGCCTGAACAAAAGCAAGGAATCGCTGCCGGGATAGTTCGCGGTGTCTCCGGCGGGAAAGCCAACGTTCGCCCAGCACGGCGACGGTGATCGTAAGGATCGCAGCAAAGAGCAGGGTAGAGAAATCGATTTGCATCCGGCGATGTCCCACCATCGCAGTCGGTCCGTCCAAAGCAACCCGGGTTATCGCAAGGTGGGTGACAAACTTTAAGAACGAAGGTCGGGATAAGTGCGAGAGGTTAGAGGACAGCGGAGAGAGGACTGGGATTGTTCAAGATGCAATCACTCTTTCTCCGACCCCGTTCTCTTTCTTGACCAGGAAGAATGCTAAAGTTTCCCGGTCGCGTTGGCGAGGAACCCTGTGGCGCGCTCTTCGAACCATGGGCGAAGCCTGCCTGCGAACTCCAGAAATCCAAGATGGCCGCCCGACTCGGGGGTCTCAAGAAACAGGCACGAGTTCTGTTCCGCTTCCGCAAATGGGAAACACTCAGGCGCGAGAAATGGATCGTTCCGCGCGTTGAGCAACAAAGCCGGTCGCGTAATTTGCAGCAGGAATTGCCGGGCGCTCGCCTGTTTCCAATAATCGGCGGCGTCGCGAAAACCGTGCAACCGCGAGGTGTAGCGGTCGTCAAACTCCTGGAAAGTCCGCAAAGCGCGACTTCCGCGCGCGTCGATCTGGCCCGGGAAACGCCGTGCTTTGGCTTCGACCTTGGTGATGAGGCTATCGATAAAGCGGCGGAGATAGATGCGATTGCTCCAGCGTTGGTCCAGGATGCGCGCGCTCGCCGCGAGGTCGACCGGCGCCGAGATGGCCACCGCCGCCCTGACCGCGCGATGGGGCGGCGCTTCTCCCATATATTTAAGAGTCAGGTTACCTCCGAGACTGAATCCAATCAGCGCGATGCGCGAATAACTCGCGGCCGCGTGATTGACGACCGCTCCCAGATCCTCTGTCGCCCCACTATGGTAAAGGCGAACGAGCCGGTTTGGTTCTGTCCCCGCAGCCACGGAAATTCCAGGCCAGCACATCCCAACCGGCGGCCGCCAAAGTTGCGGCCATCCCCCTGATGTAGCCCTCGTCGGCCGAGCCCTCCAGCCCGTGTGACAAAATCGCGAGTCGATCGCGACCCTGGCGAAGCCAGCGGAGATCAAGGAAATCACCATCCTCCAGTTCTAAACGCTCCGGCTCGAACCTGGCCCCACCAGCCCGTCGCAAAAACGCGCCGACGACTGTCTGGAGATGGCCGTTCCGGAGAAAGGCGGGCGCCTCGTAGGTGGATGGAACGATTGGCATGCGATGGAGAGCAGGCCCCCATCTTACACCGGAAAGATCGCGCCTGGTGCGATCGTTTTCCTAACAGGACCGGGAAGAATGAGGAAGGATGAAGGGAGAGTTACGAAATTAGAGGCTTTTCGAATGTTTTTTTGCGAATTGTCTGGGCGATCGCTCCGCCTTGGTTCATCTTCGTGAGCTTCGTTAAAACTGGAGAAAATTATGTTTCATTTAATCTGGTACATCCTTGTTGGACTCATCGCTGGAGTTCTCGCGAAATCAGTCATGCACGTTCATATGACGATTTTCTGGACGATAGTTCTCGGCATCATCGGTTCGATCATCGGCGGCGCGGTCACACACCTGTTTTCGCGCCCGACAAACGAACGATTTCATCCGGCTGGCATAATTTTCTCCACGCTCGGTGCGATCCTGGTCCTCTTCATTTGCTACAAGCTGAAAATTCACTTTCCCAAGGTTGGATCTTTTTAGCTGACAGGATTTTCGCCTTTCGATTCGCTTTGCTGGAGATATCGCCAATAGGCGGGCTTTCCAAACATTGGCTTCTTCCTGCTTTGAAAGGCCCGGCCACGCCCGCTTCGCGTGCTGCGTTACGGCTGGATTCTTGGTTCATTCCAAGCGGAAGGAGGCCGCTTGTGTTTCGCGGGAGGTGGACTATCGTTCCGGCAGTTTCTTCGCTGCGAACCACCATGACGCGCTCAGCGGGCGCGAGGGTGGCAACCATCGTCAGTCGCGAGCCAACTCCTTTATGAATGCAAATCTCATTGCCGCTGCTTCCCAAGTAATTCCCTCTGCCGAACTGCTGGTGAATGTGGTTTCGCGCCGCGTTCGGCAGCTTTCGGTGGGCCACCGTCCCATGGTGCAGACGGCACCAGGCACGCTCGCCGCCGACATAGCCCTGGCCGAGATCATCGGCGGAAAGCTGACGTGGCGACCAGCGGTTCCCGCGGATGAAACCGAAGCGGACGTAGTTCCGTTTCCGGGCGTAATGCTGAGCGGCAAGAAGGCCGCGTGAGCTGAGTTCTGAGCAAGCTGTCATGACGCCGTGGCTGCGCAGCAACGCGGACTTTCGGGTCACATGGCGAAGGCGAAGCCGGGCTTTCAAAGCTGAAGCGTCAGAGGTCAGCGCACGTAAAGGTCTTCGGCCTCACGCGCCCAATCCTCCGGTGGAATCTCCTTGCTGCCAACACACCGCTGAAAAGAAAAAGCCGCCAAGTCTCGGACTCGACGGCTTTTCGTTGCGAGCAAGCTTGTCTTAATCCAACCCGAGCGAAGCGAGCGTCGGCTCATCAATCGCCGCGGTGGTATAAAGTCCATTGTCGGATTGGTAGCCGGTAAGCGCCTGGCGCGTTAACGGGCCAAGCAATCCATCCACTTCACCCTGATAGTAGCCCTGCTCCTGCAACGCGGCTTGCACATCGGCGATCACTCGATCGGGTGGCTCCGCCTGGGATCCGACGTAGATCGGTCCATCGTAGACGTAATATGACGCGGAAGGATTGTAACCCCAGGCGGGATACCAATATCCCGCGTTCCAGTAGTAGTAGCCGCCACCGATTAACTCAACCCGGCTGTAGCGCGAGCGATACCAGCCCTGGTCGTGCATTTGAGGATGGTAGGAGCGGAACGCTACGTAATTCTCGCCCTGCCAATGCTCGCTGCCGTTGATCCGGCGGCTCTGGTTGAACGTGACGGCCGGGACCTGCTGCGGTTTTGGTTGCGCGTGAAAGTTGGCGTGCTGGGCCTTGATCGCCTGGATATCCGGCTTTTTCGTCTGGGCAACCGCCCTGTGAGCGCCTGGGTTCGGCTTGACGGTCTGCGGCGCGATCGGAGCCTGGGCTTGGGTCTGCGCAGTCGCCTCGGTGTGAGCCGGGATGACCGGCTGGTTTGCCGTCGCAGGTGCCTTGGACGCGTTGCGCTCTTTCTTATGCTGCCCTGCCATCGCCTTGGCATTGGGGGTCGCAGCAACTGGCTCTTTAACCGTCTTCACGGCGTGTGGTTTCGGCGCAGGCCGGGCGGCCCGTGGTTCTGCCGTCGGTTTCCCTTGCTCCGCGGCGCGGGCTTTTTCCTGCTGTTTCTTCTTCGGTGTTGGCTGCGCTTCGTCCTGCTGGGCCAGCGCGCCGGCGGCCAGCAGCCAGCGAACAGCTAATCCATATCGTGATAAACTTCTTCATGTTACTCCTTAGTCGGTTTTCGTTGGCTTTTGTTCACATTCCCTGAGCGTCGCCGAGCGATCCCCCCTGCCGAAGATGAGACTGGAGCTTTCAAATCGGAAGACGAAGGACGAACAGATTTCCGCCTATGAAAGTGTCCTGGCAGCGAAAATCAGCATGAGACCGCCCGCGGCCGAAAGACCTTGCGACCAGTAATTCGGGCTAAGGAGTGCAGCGCAGCCAGCAACAATGACGATCGCGTAACCTGCGGAGGTAGCTGCTCGCTTCCAGGAATGCTTTGCGGTCGATGGAATGCTCCGGTGCTCCGACGTGCTCTTGTCTTCCGTTTTGCGTATCCTGGGCGTCTTCGTGAGATTGGAAAGCGGCAGCCATCCGTGCATCCCCTGCATAAAGTAGCGATCGTCGGAGTTCAGGCTGCCATCCGCAACCGCCGCCTGGATGTCCTTGCGCTCATATACGCCGATCACCGCGCCATCTCGCGAGACCGTTACTTTCATATTGTGATCGACGCGCGATCGAGGGCGAGACTGATTCGGCGCGGGCGATCGTTAGCGAGGTCAACAACGGCCGTGCCGGCGAGGGCACCAGGAGGAGCCAAAGGTGAGGGGTCCCTCGTTATTGATGCGATCATGCACTACCTTCGCACCTAATTCAGCTTTACCCGCACGATCATTTCAGCTTGGGCAAAGTAAGCTGGCGCGGACCGCTGACGATTTCCGGTCGGAGCCGGAAACGAGAAGGCCTCGAACGGCGTATTCCTCGCGCTGCAAACTTCGCGCAAATCACGGGTTGTTTACTCGCGGCCAGAGCTATGGGGATCGGGGGCAACGCGTCTCTGTGGACCCGGCTAGTGGGCGCGACGTTGGGGTTGATTGATTCCAGAAATCACGGCGCACTTTTTGACCGGCCTTTGCAGAACTGGACTAGCCAAATAGCGCCGTCTTGTTTATGTTTTGGCACAAGACTGTGTTTTTCGACAATTTACCGCTGGAAATTACGTGCCTTAAATGTGGCAAGCAGATCAACGAGACTGTCAAATGGCTTAAAGCTGACAGACGCGAATGTCCCTTTTGCCACGCGCTCATCGATACGACGGAGTTTCGACGGGGAGTTGATGAGGCTACAAATCGGACTCATGAAATGCTGCAGAACCTTCAGAGCAGCCTTAAAACCATCAAGATAACCATTAAGATCTAAAATCGGCGGTGCCAAGTCGGCGCCAGCAGCCAATTCCCACCACCTCGTCCGCGAGTCGAATCCTGATCCGGCAGCTCGAATGGGAATCGAGCCAGTAGACGAGTAGCCAGCTAAAGGCAGTGACGAAGATCGCCCCGCCAGGCTGAGACTAATTAAGAGTCGCAGGATGAATTCCGGGTGCCCAAATTGCTCGAGGCTGTGTTGAATCGAAAGCCAGGAATTGACGTGGGATTGCGTGTCGCCACTGGTGGTCCCCAGCTTGGCCATCTCTTCTGCGCGATTCGCGCCGAACTCTGCCGACGCCAGCAGGACTGCGAGCGCGATTAAGGTGAAGACGCCCATGATGCCTGGCGCTCGCCCACAATGGCGGCGGACGCGACCACGAGATGACGACATGACGCCCGCCCACTGTGGTCCCACGGCGCCATAGACAAGGAGCCACCGGCCATTACGACCAGCGGCTCGAACTCCGCGTCGGACACTTCTTTACCGATCCGTGAACGCCGCCGCAAAACCTCAGGTCGTAACCATCAAACTGGCTCGAAACTTTAGAGCTAGTTGCGGCGAAGAATTGATTCAGAAAATCCGCAGCGGCCATTACCGCGAGCGTCAGCTAATACTCGATCGCTTTGACAGGAACGTGGAAAAACGCGCGCGCCGCTGGTAACGGTTGGTCTGCGAGTATATTCATGGGTGACCGAGAAGACCCCGATGAAGCCTGAAGGACCAATATGAATCCTCCTCATGAATCGCCCAAACCAACCGTTACCCCTGAGACGGGGCCCGCTCTCCCGCTTGCCGCTTCGGGTTATTCCGCCGTCAAGTTCCTGGTGGCGCTGGTTCTTCTGTTCGTCTCCGCGCCGTTCGTCGAGGATTTGCCGCGAGGCGACGTGATCGAAGGTGCACTGCTGACGCTGGTCATGGTGTTTGCCGTCCTGGCCGTGAGCGGCCAGCGCCGGAGCTTGTTCATCGCTCTGGTGTTGGTCATCCCCGCGGCCGTGGGAAAATGGACCAATCATCTCTATCCTGACCTGCTGTCTCCGACGTTCTTTCTCACCCCCATGGCCGTCTTCTTCGCCTATGTCCTGACGCAGACTTTCCTCTTCATTTTGCGGGCGCCCCGGGTTGATACGAATGTCTTGTGCGCAGGCGTCGCCGGCTTTCTAACGCTCGGGCTGATCTGGGTTCCTCTTTATACGCTCGTCGGCCAGTTGAATCCTGCCGCCTTCACCGTCGCACGAGGACCGGGAGCAGACGCCGCCATGGACGGCTTCAACGCCTTCTATTTCAGCCTGGTGACCCTTTGCACCGTCGGCTATGGAGATATCACGCCAACTTCCAGGGTCGCGCGGATGCTGGCAGTAATGGAAGCTGCGAGCGGACTCTTCTTCATGACGATACTTATCTCGCGCCTGGTGTCCGTCTATTCCACGACCGAACGAGTCCTTGGGGCAAAGGAAAATCGTCCTTGACCTTGCGCCGAATGCGTCAGAACGCACGGTTTGCCGAGACCAGACTGTCGCCCGGTCGCATCCTACGTGTGGGGCGCCCGCGCGTCCGCCATCAGGCGAACCGCGGGCCGGCTTCCGTCCCTTGGAAAAGTCACCCGGTTGGAAGCGGCCCGCCTCAAATCCTTTGTCGCGCCGTCCGGGCGGCGGCCCGGCCGGGGAGTCCATCGAGAGTGCCAGCTCCTCGGCATTGCGCAGATCCGATGGCGTTTTTGGCGATCCATTTTCCGCTCAGGACAGCATGAAATTGCTTTACAAAATGTCGTAAATCTCCCAGCTTGGTTATTAAACACGAACGAAATGGCGGCCTTCAAAACGGAGGATTGCGCTCATTGTTAGCCCTCGTCTCTTACGTTACTGCGATGGTTCACAACATGCTCTGGAGAAGGTCGGAGATTCGCCAGAGACGCAACGACCAAACATTTTTGCACTATGAAAACTGATGTGCTGATCATCGGCAGCGGCCCCGCGAGCTGGCCGGCGCGGAATAATTTTAACCAACCAATCAAACATGGAAATACCACAGAAACTCAAGGACTACATTAACGAGAGCCGAGCCCCTTTGCCTCCGGTCGCCGACCCGGATGAACCGCTGCAAATCGACTCGCTCGGCTTGATTCGTCTGGTTTCATTCATGGAAAGCGATTGCGGCATCCGGGTGGAAGATGAGGAACTCGTCGCGGACAACTTCGCGAGCCTGCGCAGCCTGGGTGACTTTATCGCCAGGAAATCTCAGAACGCCGAAGCCTCTTCCTAGCGGCTTTCCGACTCAGGTTTCCTGCTCTTCGATCATCTTCGGGACGACAGCCTTTGCCGGCTTCGTAAAGGTTGCTACGGCGCTGTTTGTCCCGGAGTCGATCAACCGCAACAGGCTCGCTTCCTCGACGACAATGCGTCCTTCACCGCCAGTTCGCAGGACCGGGGGAGCGTACCATAGTTCAGCTCCACCGCGGGGCCTTGATGTGGCGTAGCCGCCGCCCGAACCAGAATTAATCTCATCGGCGTCATTCGCGCGCAAGCCTTCTGTTTCCTTCGTTTCCATTCGCCCACGGCGCCTGCGGCATCCCGCGCGTGAAATTTTTTTAAAAAATTTTCTTGTCTCGCGCGGGAAGCAGATACAACGGCCGGTCTATGACCACGCACCCAAACCGCACATCCACGGCGTCGCGATTGCGGCGTATTCTTTGCTCATTATTCCTGGTCGCAGCTGCCGTAGCTGCGCTCGGCGCGATTGCCTCTTCGCGCGCTACCAGCCAGGGTAGCCCGCCTAACCAGAACGCGACGGCGAAAAAGATCGCGCCATGGGTGATCGATCACACCGCCAATGGCCAGCAGGCGGAATTTTTCGTTGTACTGGCTGATCAAGCCGACCTGAGTCAGGCCGCCACCTTGCAGACGAAGGTTGAGAAGGGACGCTACGTGTATAACACCCTGCTGAACAAAAGCCAGACCACGCAAGGGCCGATCCTGCAATGGCTGCGTGAACGCGGCATCGAGCATCGTTCCTTCTATATCATTAACGCAATTTTTGTGAAGGCCAGCCGGGAGATCGCGGAGACGCTGGCCGCTCGGCCGGACGTGGCCAGCATCGAGGGCAACCCGCGCATTCAAAATTCGCTCCCTGAAGCGGGGCCGACTCTGGAAGGGCCGTTGCAACCTGCTGCGCCGGCGACCATCGAGCCGGGAATCGCTTACACCCACGCACCGGACGTCTGGGCGCTCGGTTTCACTGGACAGAATATCGTCATTGCGAGCGCCGATACCGGTGTTCGGTGGACGCATAACGCGCTCAAGCCTCACTACCGCGGCTGGGATGGACAGAATGCCGACCACGATTACAACTGGCACGATTCGATCCACGACAGCGTAGGCAACCCCTGCGGGAACGATTCACCATTCCCTTGCGACGATTTCTTTCACGGCTCTCACACCACCGGCACAGCGATCGGTGATGATGGCCTGGGCAACCAGATCGGAATGGCGCCCGGCGCAAAATGGATTGCTTGCCGCAACATGGACGAGGGCAACGGCACACCGGCCAGATACATCGAGTGCATGGAATTCTTCCTGGCCCCTTACCCGGTGGGCGGCGGACAAGGCGACCCGACCAAAGCACCTGATATCACGATCAACTCCTGGAGTTGTCCGACTTCGGAAGGCTGTTCACCTGACACGTTGCAAGCCGCTGTAGAAGCTCAAGCCGCTGCCGGCATTATGATGGTATCCGCGGCGCAAAACTCCGGGTCCAAGTTGCTCCACTGTGATCTTGAAACTGAGCCAATTCCTGAATCTGTTCGCGAGTAATACTCATGGATAATCTCCCCAAAGATTTGGTTTTGAATTTATGCGGCGCCGGTCGGAGCGAACCGGCCCTGGAATTGATTGGCCAGTCCCGGCGCTTTGCGTAAGTGATCGCGCGCGGCAGAAACGAAGGCCAGCACCCGCTCCGCTGGGAGGCCGGTGATCGCCACAATCTCGTCGACGCTGAAGCCCTCGACAGCATGAAGAATAAAAGCTTCGCGGGGCCCTTCTCCGAGGTCACGCAACGACGATGCAATCAGGCGCAACAGTTCGTCCGAGGCCATGATCTGCTCGGGTGTGGCCACCCGCGCGTCAGGAATGACGGTCGCGCCGGTTATGGATTCGTCGGGTTGGTGAAACTGCAAACCCGGTTCATCGCTGCCTTTGACGTTGGGCCGCCGCGCTGAGTCTTCCAGGTGTACAGCGTTGCCGTTGGTTTCGTCGGGCCGCGAAAGCTCGTCCAGTGCCCGCAGAGCCTGCCGGTAGAGCCAGGGCTCGAGCGCCAGCTTTTCAGGCTTCTCCTGGCCATCGCTGAGGGCAGCCACTATGGCTTCGTCGATAACTTCATCCTTCGAAACCGAATTCGGCTCAATCAGTTCCTGTGCTTCGCGGAAGTAGATCTCGCGCTCGACAAACCGATCGAGGCGGGAAAGATTGGCGTTTACATACGAGCGGATATCGTCCGCCGAAATTGTCGCTGGAAACACCGCGGCCAGCGTCTGCTCAAATGGAACTTCGCGCACGGGGATGCCGGGCCGCGTGCTGGTGCCACGCCGGTCGCGCTTCCACTTGTGCGACGCCCTCAGCAAATCCTTGTGCTTATTGACTTGCTGGAGCAGATCCTCAAAAGCGGTCTTGACCGCGGCCGCGGCCGTCGGTGCCGAGGCTTGCACCGCCATTTGACCCGAAGGCAGTCGCAAGTTCAGCGAAACGTTTGTGCCTTCGCGCGCAGGGGCGTCCTCTACCACGCCCTTGAGATGCACTAACTCAGGACGGAACACCTGCAGGCGTTTCTGCAGCTTTTCAATCTGATGCTGGATATCTTTTTCGACGGAGGGAATTTTATTAAGACGGTAGCTGACGTGAACGTTCATGAGCGCCTCGGCCTTGCCAACGAAGTTGCGCAACCAAGTGCTTTCTAAGCCGATTGTACACCCGGTTGAAAAAAGGCAAGCGGAGAATTGAATCGGGACGAAATTGTTTGGCCGCCTCGGCGCAACCCATTGCAGACCTTGTGGATTCCGGCTTCCGGGATTTGCGGCTTTCCAAGAACGCGGTTTATGATCCCGAGCGATGACCTCGAACAAGTTTGCCCTGTTCGTCCTATTTGCCGCGATTGCCGCGGCGCAGACTCCAACGTCAAAGGAAATCGAGAGCGTTTATCCCGAAGCTCGTGCGTTATATCTTGATTTGCACGAGCACCCGGAACTGTCGACCCATGAGATTCAGACTGCAACTAAACTCGCCGCCGGTTTGCGCGGCGCCGGCTACGAGGTCACGGAACATGTAGGTGGCACCGGAATTGTAGGAATCTTGAAGAACGGCGCCGGCCCAACCATCATGCTGCGCACAGAACTGGATGCCCTTCCCGTGGAGGAAAAAACCGGCCTTCCTTATGCCAGCAAGGTTCACACAAAAGACGACGGTGGGCGCGACGTTGGGGTCATGCATGCCTGCGGACACGATCTACACATGGCTGCGTTTCTGGGCACCGCCCAAATCATGGCGCGCTCCAGGAACACATGGCATGGAACTCTTATGCTGATCGGCCAGCCCGCGGAAGAGATGATTGGCGGCGCCCAGGCCATGCTCCACGACGGATTGTTCACTCGGTTTCAAAAGCCTGACGTGGCTGTGGCCCTGCATGTCGGCAATGCACTTCCGGCAGGAGTTGTCGGAATTATTCCCGGAATCTACAACACGAACTCGGATTCAGTGCGAATCACGATATATGGCAAAGGTGGGCACGGAGCAATGCCGCACACGACCGTGGATCCGATCGTCATCGCCGCCCGAACGATTCTGGCGCTGCAGACGATCGCTTCCCGCGAGGTCAAGCCTGGAGAAATGGCGGTGGTCACGGTTGGCTACATCCGCGCGGGAACGAAAAACAACATCATTCCCGACCAGGCAGAAATGGGCTTAACCGTGCGAACGTTCAAACCAGAGGTGCGGGAACAGATTCTCGCCGCCATTCAGCGCATCACTAAGGCGGAAGCGGCTGCCGCCGGGGCGCCACGCGAGCCTTCGGTTGAGCGCTATGAAGGGACGTCTCGGGTCTACAACAATCCAGCGCTGGCCGAGAGGCTTCGGGCTCCGCTGGAAGTTGCACTGGGCAAGAATAACGTGGTCACTTCCGAGCCCATCTCCACCTCGGAGGATTTCTCCTACTTCGTCGAGGCGGGAGTGCCGGGGTTCTACTTCGAACTAGGCGGCGCCGATCCGCAGAAGTTCGCTGAGGCCAAAGCCGCGGGGATATCTCTTCCGTCGAATCATTCAGCGCTATTCGCGCCGGATGTAGATCCCTCGTTACACACGGGAATCATCGCAGAAGTGGCGGTGCTGCGGAATTTGCTGGGCGCTTCATCAGAGGAGTTGCGAAAACTGACCGCTACACCGCAACCGTGACAGATGTTTCGGTTCGCGTCACTGGTCGGTAGAGCGTGTCGCGCTCGATCGGTTCGCGGCCGGCGGCGCGGATCAGCCGCTCCAGCTCTTCGCGGCGCATTCCCTGTGGAGTGGTGGCGCCGGCGTCGTGATAAATCTTCTCTTCGATCACCGTGCCATCCATATCGTCGGCGCCGAATCGCAATGAGATCTGCGCGATCTTGGCGGTCATCATCTGCCAGTACGACTTGATGTGCGGGAAGTTGTCGAGCACCAACCGGCTCACCGCGATCTGCTTGATGTCGAGCATGCCGGTGGTTTTCGGCAAGTGCTGCAATGGCGTGTTGTCCGGATGGAACGCCAGCGGGATGAACGTCTGGAAGCCGCCGGTTTCATCCTGCAGGGCCCGCAATTTGAGCAGGTGGTCAACGCGGTCCTCGTCGTTCTCGACGTGGCCGTACAGCATGGTCGCGTTCGACTTCAGGCCGATCTGGTGGGCGAGCTTCGCGGTTTCGAGCCACTGTCCGCCGTCAATCTTGTGGTCGCAGATGATATGCCGCACGCGGTCGGCGAAGATCTCGGCGCCGCCGCCGGGGAGCGAATCCACGCCAGAAGCTTTCAGCTGTTCCAGCGTCTCGCGGATCGACAGCTTCGCCCGCTTCGACAGGTACGCAACCTCAACCATGGTGAAAGCCTTGAGATGCACCTGCGGAAAGCGCTGCTTCAAACCCGAGCAGAGATCGAGGAAGTACTGAAACGGCAGGTCGGGATGCAGGCCGCCCACAATGTGAAATTCGGTGACCGCTTCAGAGTATCCGGAGGCCGCGGTTTCGAAGGCTTCTTCAAGCGCCATGGTGTACGCGCCCGGCGCATCCTTCTTGCGGCCAAAGGCGCATAGCCGGCAGGCTGCTACGCAGACATTCGTCGGATTGATATGCCGGTTGACGTTGAAATAGGTCTTGTCGCCGTGCATGCGCTCACGAACTGAGTTGGCCATCCATCCCACGGCAAGAATATCGCCGGTACGGTACAAAGCCAAAGCATCGGCAGGGTCAAGCCGCTGGCCCGCAAGCACTTTCTCGTGAATGGGCGCGAGCCGCGAATCGTCAGTCTGGAAGGCGTGGGATTGAAAGGCGTGCTGGGAAACCATCCCTTTGATGATATCGCAGGAATGTCAGGGTCTGCCATTACGAATCAAGGCTCCTGGTTTTTCAGTTTGAGCAGAGCGATTCGTACGTTTCAGCGAGGCCAAACGGTTAGGATCAATGAGCGCTCAGTAATTGAGGAAACGCTATCAACGATTTGCTGAAAAGAAGAGCCGCCCAGACATCGGGCGGCGTGCTCGTGCACCGTTTATTTGCTGTCTCGTGCTCCGTTATTGCCTTGCTTCCAGCGTGCCTTTTCGACCTGCCTTACCGCTGCTCCATCGACTCATAGATTCGGTCAGATGTAACGCAATGGATCAGGGATGGGCGTACACCGTAGCCACCGCGGATTGCTTCCGGGTCTCAGCGGCGATAGTCTGCTCTGCGCTGGACCTGACGCACTGGTGACGTTCGTTGTCTTGCGCTGTCCAGACTTCCGACAGAAATTTTTTCTCTCCATAGCTGTGGAACACAAGCCTGGTAGCTGATGCTGTGGCGCTCGTCGGGTCTACGACCACACGTACCATGGCGGCCGCCTTGCAGTCTCCGCTTCGAATGAGAATAACGTTGGGATTGTTGATGTGGTAAACGTGATAATGTCCAGCCGGCAACGTTGCACCCCCTACCTCAAACGCAAAGGGCACGTCGACTTCAAACAAAGCTCTGGGCGCGATCTGCGCGTGCAGGGAAAGGGTGAAATACAGCATCGCTGTGCCGAGTGCTGCTAGTACGGTAAGAGTCCGCGTTTTCATAACTCCTCCTTTTTGACTTGCTTGGCCGTCATGAAGCCGGACGGCGTTCACGAATCCACAATCGAGCACCGCGGCAAATATGACAATGCACAGCAGATGGCATTTCGGAGGAACGGAGATGGCGATCTAATTCACACAGGAATAGGGACTTACGCGCGCAAATGGCAAGAAGGCTTTTTGCAATTAGGCCCTTGCGCCGGGGGCGTACAATCGAAGCGATCGCTCTTCTTTACTTGCGCCGGTTGTTTCGGGGGCTCTGATGCCCGCGTTACCCAAATGCGCATCCGCTACTCACCCCATTGACCATCGGTCCCTGCCCGCAGTCAGCCCGATACGCTTCGGCGCTTTTGAGGTCGATCTTCAGGCCGGGGAGTTACGCAAGAATGGCCTCAAGCTGAAATTGCAGGGACAGCCTATCCAAGTGCTGGCAGCGCTGCTAGAGCGTCCGGGCAAGATCGTGACCAGGGAGGAGCTGCGGCAGAGGCTCTGGGCAGCGGACACTTATGTCGATTTCGAGCACAATCTGAATTCGGCGGTCAAGCGACTGCGGGAGGCTTTAGGGGATTCGGCTGATAATCCTCGCTTTATTGAGACTCTTCCCCGACATGGCTACCGCATCATAGCGCCTGTTACGGAACAAGCACCAAGCACACCTCTACCGCAGGTCTCGTATAGAAGACTATGGATTGTGGCGGTGACAGTGACGAGCATTTTTGGGGTGGTGCTCGGTCTCAGCATGGGCGGATGGCGGGCACTGTGGAAGGCGTTCTACACAGCACCGATCCATTCGTTGGCAGTGCTTCCGCTGGAAAACCTTTCCCGCGATCCCCAGGAAGAATACTTCGCCGAGAGTATGACCGACGAGTTGATCACGGAATTAGGGAAGATCCGTTCCCTGCGGGTAATCTCGCGCCAATCTGTTATGCACTACAAAGGGACGGTGAAGCCGCTGTCGCAAATCGCAGACGAGTTGCATGTAGATGCATTGGTGCAAGGATCGGCCCTACGCGATGGTGACCGGGTGCGGATTACAACGCAGCTGATCCGGGCAGCGCCGGAAGAGCATCTATGGGCGGAGAGTTATGAACGCGACTCGCGGGACGTGCTTACCCTACAGGCTGAGATCGCTGGAGCAGTTGCGCGGGAGATCAAAATCACACTCACCCCACAAGAAGCCGCCCACCTTGCCCGCGCCCGTCCAGTGAACCCTGAGGCCTACGAGGCTTACCTCAAAGGACAGTCGCACTGGTATCGCCTTTCACGAGAACATCTGGATGCTGCCCTGGGATACTTCGAGCTTTCACTGCAGAAAGATCCGAATTATGCGCGCGCTTACGTGGGCATAGCCAACGTCTGGTTACTACGGGGCGACGCGGGCTTCATGCCGCCCACCGAAGCTTTCCCCAGATCGAGGGCGGCGGTTGCCCGAGCTCTGCAACTCGACAATACCCTGGCTGAAGCCCACATCACCAACGCGATCAATTCCGGCTACGACAGGGATTGGTCCACTGCCGAAAGCGAATACCGGCATGGCATCGAACTCAATCCCAACAGCGCCGACGGCCATTTCATGTACGCTGACTTCCTGATTTCCATGAAACGCGAAGCGGAGTGGAACCGGGAGATTCACCGCACTCTGGAACTCGACCCTTTCAATCCATTCTTCCAATGTTTCTACGGATGGCATCTAGTCTACTTGCGCCGCTATGACGAGGCGATCGCGCGGCTCCAAAAGGTTCTCTCTACAGAGCCGGCTTTCTCGTCGGCCCATATGGGGCTTTGGGTCGCTTATCACAATAAGGGGATGGATCAGGATGCGCTGGAGGAGGCCAGGAAGTTCTTCGCCGTGCTGGGTGATCGCGAAGTCGAGGAGGCATTAACCCGCGGGTACGCCGAAGGCGGCTACGCCCATGCAATGCACCTCGGGGCGGAGGCGCTGGCCACCCGTTCCAAGCAATCGCACGTTCCGGCCGTGCGCATCGCGCGCCTCTATGCGCACTCCGGAGACAAAGAGGAAGTTCTGCGATGGCTCCAGAGAGCCTATGACGAGTGGGAAACTCCTTTAGCTCATCTTGGAGTCGCGTCGGATTGGGACTTTGTGCGCACCGACCCGCGTTTCCAAGATCTGCTTCACCGCATGAAGCTACCGCAGTAGGAGGTGTGCCTGTCCGGGAAGAACCGTTATCTTGGCATGATTGGCGAATATCGTGCCGGTCACTCAGAAGCAATTTTTGGTTGAGACGAGCCTGACGGCTGACGGGCACTGTCGTTCCCACGAGAACCTGCGGTTCTCAAAGTCGAATCCGATCTTCCAGAACTGAGACCCTCTAACGCCCAAAACACTGTCGAAATTGTCCCTCTCATCTTTCTGGTCATCCGTGACAAATGCAATCTGCGGGCCGATTGTCTCCTGTCCTAGAGATATTTCAGGAATCCGCACCCTTCCGCGCTGAAATGTTCCGCTCATGCTAGAGTTCCAGCTTACAGGCTGGTGTTCCCATGGACGAGGTCGTTGGTTCTCCGCAGATCGTTCGTTTCGGAATCTTTGAAGCGAACTTACAAAGTGCGGAACTATACAAGAATGGGACAAAGGTGCCCTTGCAAGGCCAGCCGTTTCAAGTCTGTGTCATCCTGCTGGAACACCCAGGTGAGTTGGTCACACGCGAAGAGCTGCGCCGGCGGGTCTGGCCCGAAGACACGTTCGTCGATTTTGACCACGCGCTCAATACCGCGATTACAAAGATTCGGCTTGCGTTAGGGGACCAAGCAGACAATCCCAGGTTTGTAGAAACCCTCCCCCGTCGCGGATATCGTTTCATCGCTTCTGTCGACAAGCCCAGATCCCAAGGCGCCGCACCGCTTGTTCCGAAAAATCGCACTCTGGTCTTCACCGCGAAAGCACAGTGGCTAGCCGCTGGGGCGGCGTTGCTGGCCCTGCTCTCCGGGATTGAAATCTGGCTCCTACATCGAAGCCGTTCAAACGTGCGGCTGCCCGCAATTGAAGTGGTGCCTCTGGCCGGCCTAAGTGGTTTCGAGAGCGAGGCTGCCTTTTCGCCGGACGGCAATCTTGTCGCTTTCGCCCTTCATAGCTCGAAGGATCCTGGGATTTACGCGACCGCGGTCGGAGGCGAGAAGTCGGTGCGCCTGACTAGCGATCCTCGCGATTGTTGTCCGAGATGGTCACCGGACGGCCGACAGGTCGCTTTTTCCCGCGCCGCCCAGGAAGGATTCGATTTCTATGTCGTACCAGCCCTTGGGGGTACGGAGCACCGACTATCGTCATGGCCGCCGCAAGGGTCTCAAATATCTACCGTTTCTCAATGGCGGAGTGTTGTGCGGTGTTTTGATTGGTCGCCGGATGGTAAGGTGCTCGCCTTTTCGAACAACCAGGCAGACAAAACCCACGCTTGGATTACATTGCTTTCGCTCGCCGACTCCACCATACGGCCACTGACGTCACCGCCCAGTCAGAGCCTCGACTATGGTCCTGCTTTCTCTCCCGATGGTTCGACTGTCGCCTTTATCCGGGGAACTGCTGCGGGTGTGGTCGAGGATCTCTATGTCGTGCCCACCAACGGTGGCGTGCCCAGGCGCCTGACCTTCGATAATTCCTGGATAAATGCGCCTCCCACGTGGACTCCAGACGGTCGCGATATCGTGTTCTCGTCCCTGCGCGGCGGTGCTCCCACACTGTGGCGCATATCCGCCTCAGGAGGAACGCCGCGGCCGCTTCCCGGTGTTGGCGTTAACGCATCGATTCCTTCCATTTCTCGCAAGGGGAATATGCTCATTTACCAGCAGGTTTCCCCCGACAAGATCAACATCAGGCGGCTGAACTTGAGGGACCTGAAACATCCCCAAGGCCCGCCTGCGATTCTGGTTGCAGAGAAAGGAGGAAGTTCGCGGCCACACTTTTCCCCCGACGGAAGAAGGATTGTGTTCGAATCAGATCGGTCGGGATATTCCGAGATTTGGACTTGCGAAAGCGATGGGACCAATTGTGGACAGTTGACGTCATTACGCGGTATTGCCGGAGCCGCACGTTGGTCGCCCGATGGGCGCTACATTGCCTTCGAGTTTCGCCCCAAAGAACACAGCGAAATTTATCTTGTCGAGACGGGGGTTGGCGTGCCGCGGTTGTTGCCCACCCTGCCCGGTGCGGATAATGGCGGACCCAACTGGTCGAAAGATGGAAAGTGGATTTATTTTTACTCGGACAGAGGTGGTGGACCCTTTCAACTGTGGAAAATACAAGTCAGCGGAGGATCGCCTCTTCCAGTAACCAAAAACGGAGGTGTCTTCTCTGCTGAATCAGCCGATGGTCGGTTTCTCTATTACTCGAAGTATGAAACCCCAGGCATATGGAAGATGCCATTGAACGGTGGAGAGGAAATCCGAGTTTTGGATCAGCCTGCGGGCGACAATTGGTGGAATTGGGCACTTACCTCGGATGGGATTTACCTCTTCGACGAGTCGGTTAGCAGAAGCAGAACGGTCCTGCAGTGGTTTGACTTTGCAACAGCGAAAAAGACTTCCCTGACCACGGCAGACAAGCCATGTCTCGGATTGGCTGTATCGGCTGATGGCAGATCGATTGTCTACGCCAACATCGAGCCACAGTCTGCGCAATCCAGCATAATGTTGGTCAAGAATTTTGACTAAAGCCGAGCTGACTGTCAGCCCTTTCATCAAGCTGAGGCAAATCACGAAAAAGTAACTACTCTCTGATCAATTCTCCCCTCGTTCATCGCGACTCTATAATGTTGCGCGCCATTTCATTGGTCGCGCCACTATTGGCTCACCACGACCCGATCCTGAATCTGCGCATATTCGTCTTCGGTTAATAGGTGCCGCGTCACAAGCTGATGGGCGTTGGCGTACGGACGCTCAGCGATGATGCGGTCCGCTTTTTGCGCGGAGATCCCCGGCAAAGCTGTTAAATCATTCTTGGAACCTTTGTTTAGATCCACCGATCGCTTATTGCTAAGCCCTTCCTTGACACCTTCCGCCACAGCTTTCGTGTCGCGCTTCAGGGTAGACGTGGCTTCAGCAGTCTTCTCGCGGAGCTGGTCCGGAGACTGATTGGACGAACAAGCTGCGCACGCGGCGAGCAGGAGAGCGGTCAATGCACCGGGCATCAGTCGGTTAAGCATGTCATTCCGATGCCATATTGGCATGGACGGTTGGCAGCCCGCTGCAGATCTTGGCCTACCCTCCCGGGCAAAAACTGCATCTACATTAACTAGTTGCGTGCCCTACCCGCCAGAATGGAAGGAGACAGTCGATGAAGAAGACTTTTTTGGCTGCAGCATTTGCAGGCATTCTGATGTGCGGCGGTTTGTTCGCTCAAACCACACCCTCTGCGGATCCAAGCGCGCCCCAGGCGCAGCCCAGCACGACACAACCGGCTCAACCGCAACAGCAGATGGCTCCGCCGACGAACCAGAACGCCCCTTCGGCCCAGGCCGCCGGCAGCCAGGCGCCAGCGTCAAGCGGTCCGAAGATTGCGCCGGGCAGCGTGATTCCTGTTCAGCTGACGAAGAGCATCGACGCCAAGAAGGTTAAGACTGGCGACCAGGTCGTCGCCAAGGTCACCCAGGATCTGAAGACCGCCAGCGGTGAAGTTCTTGTGCCGAAAGATACCAAGATCGTAGGACATGTCACCGAGGCGCAGGCCCGCACCAAGGAACAGAAGGAATCCCAGTTGGGAATTGCCTTCGACCACGCCGTCTTGAAGAATGGAAGCGACGTTCAAGTGCCGATGTCGATCCAGGCCATCGTTGGCCAGCAGAACAACAATCCAAATGCCGGTGGTGGTGAAAGTGAAGGGCCCGCTGCAAGTCCGAGTGCGCCGTCAGCGGGCGGCGGTTCAGCAAAGCCCGGAATGGCTGGTGCTGCACCGCCTCCGAGCCCCTCCGACACCGGTGGCGCCCCGAGCGATGCCGGATCGGCTAAGAACGCGCCCCCCCCGATCAATGGTCAAACACAAGGCGTGATCGGCATTCCAAACATGACGCTTGCTCCGGGAGCCAATGCGACCCAGGGATCGGTCGTGACCTCGGACAAGAATAACGTCAAGCTGGAAAGCGGAACGATGCTGCTCCTCAAGGTCAACCAGTAAGTCGGGGGAATCCGCGAGAAAGAAAAGCGCGGGAATCAGATTGGGGGAGGAACTCGTTAGACGCCGGCTCTGGCAACAGACGCCTTGGTGAGGACGGGTTCTTCCCGCGTCCCCGCCTGCAAAAGGCGATTCCACAAAAATACGGATGCGCCGACCGTCGCCACGATCATTAACCAGGGCACCAGCGGCGAAATCCAGAATATATTTACCGCAAAGCTCAGCAGGCCGAGCCAGACCAGAGTCACGAACGTGCCGAAAAGAAAAGCGGTTCGCCGTTCACCCTCGCGAAACGGCATGGAATAAGAGCACAGTGCCTGCACCATCAGGGAGAACGGAAACGCCACCACCAAGTCGATGAAGTAATGTTCGCCCGTGCCCAAAGTTGCCAGCACGGTCAGGGCGAGGAATACCACGGCGATCGCACGGACCCAGCGCGCCAAGCCGCGCGAATTCCACCACACCAGCAGGACCCATGTCATATGCAACGAAGGGATGGCGTTGCGGGCCCCTTTCATCAGCACAGGGACTACGTTGAGGTGCATGGCGTCGGCCGTGGCGAGAGGATGCCACGGAAAAGCGGCGCCAACCAGATGGACCGGGCCGCAAGCCGGCAGCACGTTATAGAACAGAACGCCCAGTGGCCCAGTGAACAGGAAGGCGGCCATCACGGCAAGCGCCTGCTCTTTCTTGCGCCGCAACTGGGACGCATACACCAGGGCCAGAGGCAGCGGAAGTCCGATATAGATGGCGAGCGAGGCAGTGCGGAGCAACGGATTCGTTTGCAGCAACTGGCCCACGAGGAAGCTGATCTGCACTCGCAAGCTGCTATCGAAGGAATACAAGAATACGTCGAACGTTTTGGGATGGAGGCTTTCGGTGATATCGAGCAGCGTCGAGGCCATCCACTCCGATCCGACAAACAGAACCGACGGCAAGAATCCGTAAAGAAGAAGTTTGCGTTCTTCGCCGTCAGCCCAGATCGTATGCGTGCCCAGGACTGCGAGCGCGCCCATGCCGACAAACGAGAAGCCCGACATGAAGAACCACTTGTAGTCCATCACGCGGTAGTCGAGCACGGCCAGCAACAATGCACCCGCCAGAACCCACAAAAAGTCGAACCAGGAGCGCCGGAGTATGGCAAGAACGATGAGGGCGCTTCCCAACGCAAGTGAGAGATAAGCGTTGGCCATCGACTCGTAGTAAAAATGCCAACTTAGGGAGAGGGCGAGGATTGCGCCAAGAAGCAGCACCGTCAGGCCAGCTTTGAGAGCGAAGGCGCGGTCGAAGCTCGGATTTACTTTTGCTTGCTTCAAGTGGTTAGAGCGCGACTGCGCGTGGGATACGCCGGTGACTCGCTCGCACTCAAGTCTAGGAGCGCTATGAAGACCAAGGCAACCCGGACTGGGGCCCGCTGGTTACAAAGGTAATTCCGGCTACGAAGGGCCGGGACGTCCAACAGGCGTACTCACCGACTGACTCGGGAACAAAGAGATGGGGACTATTGCTTGCGCAGCAGCAGGTCCCCTGCCACGAATACGAAGAACAGCACCGAAATGACCCCATTCATGGTGAAGAACGCGGCATTGAGTTTTGAAAGGTCGTTGGGTCGCACCAACGAGTGTTCGTAGAGCAACAATAAGACCACGGCCGCGACACCACACGCTGCCAGCTTACCCATTGCGAAGACGATCAACAGGGCGACCAGCAGGCCCACCATGATCAAGTGAAATGCGCGCGCAATCCAGAGCGCGGCGCGAATTCCGACGTAACGTGGAATCGAATGCAGCCCAGCTTGCCGGTCGAAGTCATAATCCTGGCAGGCATAGAGAACGTCGAAGCCTCCCACCCAGAAAGTGACGGCGGCGGTCAGCAGCAAAATGCGTGGGTCCAGTGAACCTCGGACGGCGATCCACGCAGCGGAAGGCGCAATGCCCAGCGCAAAGCCAAGAACCAGGTGCGACCAGCGCGTTACTCGCTTCGTATAGGAATAGAGCAGCAGGACAGCCAGCGCGACCGGGGAGAGTTCTAACGAAAGGCGATTCAGTTGGCTCGCTGCCAATATAAAAATGAGGCTCGAGACGACGACGAACGTAGCCACAAACGCAGGTGAGAGATGTCCGGCAGGCAAGGCGCGGGTGCTGGTTCGCGGATTAGCCGCATCGATGGCATTGTCGGCCCAACGGTTGAATGCCATTGCCGCAGATCTGGCCGCGATCATGGCCACGATGATCCAGAGAAGTTGGCGCGGTGAAGGAAATCCCCCAGCCGCCAGCATCGCCCCGCAGAGCGCAAACGGAAGCGCAAAAATGGAATGCTCCCACTTAATCATTTCCAGCGTGACGCGCAGGTTGTGGAGGACCGCCACGGGACGATTGTAATTCAGGGGTCAGGGATTAGGGCCGGATATTGGGTCTTCGGTCTTGGTCTCAGAACTAAGATCCTTCACCCGGAACCAAGGGCACGAACCGGCAAAGTTCGCGCAGTGACGTCTGCGGCAGGCCATTTCGCATTTGAATCAACTGCAACTGCTGCGAGTCTTCGCCTCCAACCGGGATGATCATGCGCCCGCCCTCGGCGAGTTGCGCGAATAGAGCTTGCGGCAATTCCGGAGCTGCGGCTGAAACAAGGATCGCATTGTACGGCGCAGATTCCGGATATCCGCGAGTTCCGTCCGCGACGATAATTCGCGCGTTGGTATATCCCATGCTGAAAATTAGCCGCCGAGCCTCATCCGCCAATGCAGCGTGACGTTCCAGCGAGACCACCTGCGCTGTCAACTCGGCGAGCAAGGCCGTGACGTACCCTGAACCGGTTCCAACCTCGAGTACCTTGTCAGTTGGGGAGAGGGCCAAAGCCTGCAGCATGATGGCAACAATGTACGGCTGGGAGATGGTCTGTCTCTCGCCGATCGGCAAGGGATGATCTTCATAAGCCTGGTCACGATAGGCTTCGGGAGCAAATTCGTGGCGCGGCACTCGCTCCATGGCATCGAGCACCCGTTCGTCAGAAATACCACGCCCGCGAAGTTGAGAGTCGACCATGTTCCATCGCAAGGTCGAAAACATCGTGGCATCGGCGGGAGAAGTCATGCGGGCTTCGCGATTCGTACCTTTAGCAATTCTATTTCTTGCGACGGCGAATGCGCACATCGAAGCTGACCACGCCGTTTTGATCTCGCGTGCCCACCGCTGAAATATTGCGGTTGATGTAGTACTCGCCCTGGATGATCTGCTGCGAACTCTGCGAGACGTTGGTGCTGTAGGTGAGGGTTACGTTGTTAGCGAACTGTTGCTCAATCGTGACCTGGGGACCGCGCGCGGTGGGATTGGTTTCGGTGGTGAAGCCCTGCGGATCAATCTTGATGCGGCTCACACCGAACAACTTTTGCATTCGGCTGCTCACCGTCGAATTGATCGCCTGGCTGATGATCAAATTCGTAGCTTCATCTGTAAACAGGCTCTGGCCCGACTGCTGCTGCAACTGCTCCGACTCCTCGCTGGTCCGTCCCAGGGCGAGCAGCGCAATTATGTCGGACTTGGGTAGAGGCGGTTCAGAACGATAGTTCACCGCCAAACGATCTGGAGTGCCGGTGACGGTGACGTCAATGTCGTAGTTCCGCACGTGGGTCCCAGCCTGCAAGTTCACCTGGGGCTCGATCGTAATGGGATTGGCAAACGTGATGTCGCCACGCTCCAGGCGGAATTTGATGCCGTTGAATGTTGCATCCCCTTCCAGGATGTCCGCCCGGCCAAGCACGCTGGGTCGCGCCACCGAACCGCGGAGCCGCAGGTCGGCGTCGCCCGATAGCCGCGCCACGGCCGTCTTCATTTGCAACTCGGGCGCCGTGCGCACCGCAACATCCAACTTGACGTTGTAGAGTGGCGAATTGGCTGGTGTGATCGACGCAGATTGCCGACTTCGCTCCAGATAGGAGCCGAAATCGAAACCCGGAGTGACGGCCAGCTTCGTTACCAGAATGTCGCCCGAAACGGTTGACGAAGACAAGCTACCGACCCAATGCAGTTCGGCGGTTGCCGTGGAACTGACGCCAGGCGGATAGCGCAGCCGCACATCCTTGCCGACGGCCGTCAGATTGAAATTCAGTTGGTGGTTATAGTTGGTCGCGTCGCCCTTCAGGTCGAGCGTGCCGCCGCCGGTGCGCGCCGAAAGTAACTCAATGGAAATGCGATCCCGCGTGAAGGCAAGGGAACCATTCATCTCGCTCAACCCGCTAGGTAGTCCCGCATAATTGGCCGTTCCATTCTTGATCTGAATGCTGCCTTGCGGGAGGGGATCGGTAACGGTGCCACCCACTGTCATGTGGAGTGTCATCAGGCCGGAAGCCGTGAGATTCGGATCGAAACCACCCAGCAGGTTCAGGTCCGCCTGCCCGTCAGCCGCGAGATCGAGTTCCCGCGAACCCGCCAGCTGAATCGAACCGTGCCCCACGACGTCGGTACCTTCCCCAACCAGATGAGTGGGATCGATGTGAATCGTCTGATCAGCGTAAGTGAAGCGCACTGGGTCCTGGTTATGCACTTTGGCGTATTCGACATTAATTGCGAGATCACTCAAGCTTCCACTCAGGGTCCACTGCCGTGGATATCGTAGAGGCCCCTGCATCGTTACCGAACCGGCCACCGAGGAATGCCCTGTAAGCTGCTGTCCAAGGTAAGCGCGCCACAGCGCGTCGAGATCTAGATGATCCATGCGCGCGGAGATGTTCGCAGGAAAATCCCCTTGCATTCCCACGCTGCCTTCAATCACGAGTGTGCCGTGGGGAAATTCTGAATGTCCGCCCACGCGCAGTTCCCCACCTCTCGTCCTCGCTTCCAGATCCAGATTGCCGGCTAGTTCATGATCCAGGGCAAGGTCGCGGACGTGAACCACGGCATCGATCGCGGGAGCATCCAGCGTCCCGGAGCCCGTCAGCGTAAAGTCGGCCCGACCGTCCACCGGCAATTCATCCAGATGAATCTGGCGCACCCGCGACAGATCGAAATTCTTCCCCACCAGGTCAAGTCGGAAGCCGCGTGTCGAAGGCGCGTAGGCGGCGCTGCCAGTGACAGCGGCGTCTTCGTGAGTAAGGGCGATATTGCTGAGAGTGGTTTCGTTCGAACCAACGTGAAGATCGGCATCGAACTTCTCAATCGCCTCTCCGTAGGCTGCGGCATTGGCGGCGTGAATGTGTCCCTGAACCTGCGGCTGCGCGCGGGTTCCCTCTATTTGCAGGGACACATCGGCGGTCCCGGAAACCGGGTAGTCAAAGTCAGCGAGCGCCGCCGTGGAAGCAACGTCGACGTTGTGGAGGTTTACCTTTGCCGTGTAGGGACTGTTCTCATTGAACTTTCCCTTTTGCAGGACTGCGCTGACCTCGAAATCGGCGCTGGTGTCACCGCGCCGCAAGGATCCTCCACGCAAAGAAACCTCCCGCGAAGAGAACTGAATGCTGGCGGCAAGAGAATCCCAGTGCACTGGCTTCTCCGGAGTTCGCGAGGTTGCCGGCACCCTGAATTCGAAGTCCTCGGCAACCAGCGTCCCAGTCAAAGTCGGCGAAGAGAACGTTCCGCCGGCCACACCATTAAACGTCGCGTTGCCATTTACGCGAAACGGCACGTCCGTAGGCCCGCCCAAGGCCGCCACGAGCGGCCGCCATTCTTCCAAATTGGAAGTTGAAATGGAAAAACGCAGCGTCGAGGAAGCCGCCAGCGTTCCAGAAGCCACGACCTTGGATGCCGGAGTCGACAGGTTGAATTGCGCCAGTTCCAGCGAGTCGCTGGCGACACGATACTTTCCCTGAAGATGCGCCGTCACGGGTAATTCGCGCGCCCCTGGATGTACTGGCGGGTTCACGTCGAAGCCGAACCCCACTTCAGTATTGGAGGGCGTTCCTCTCCAGAGAGCCTCTACATTCCCGCCAGCCGAACCTGACGGATGAAAACGGCCAAGCGGGTGCGCCCGAACATCCAGAGACGCAGCGACCTCGGCGACCGATACATCGCGCAAACGCAGACGAACGACGCCGCTCTGCACACCCGGAAGCTTCGGCTTTTCACCTTTTTTCAGGGGAGGCTTTGCCGCGGAGACCACAGGGAGATCTTCTTTCTTTCCTCTACTTGATGAGGCCGGAGGTATGCTGCGGAGCCAGTTTTCAACTTGCGCATCACCGTTAAAGCTGCCGCCCAGCAACTTCCCCTGCAACTTCGAGAGTTTGATCTGCTGATCGCTGACCTGATAGTCGGTACTGGCCTCGATCTTTTTGAGGACGAATTGATTGTCTTGCCATTCCAGACCGCGCAGTACAGCAGCACCCGACGTGGTGAACTCGTTCAGCGACCAATGGCCGCTTCCTTTAAACTCAGCGCTGCCCGCGCGAAGATCCAGATCTCTGGCAATCGCGCCCGCTTCTTCGAGATCGATGCGGGCATCGTATCTGCCATCTAGCCGCGGCTGGCGGAAGTCGCTGATTCGTCCGCTCACTTCCACCGCCGACCGGCCGGAGTTCCAGCGCAGCGATTTGATGTCGGCGAAGGTTGGCGCCAGGGTGAAATCAATCGTCGTCATCCAGGAAAAAGGCCGGAACTCCTCGAACTTGGTGTCGACTTTCCCCAGCGCGAGATGACTCTCGTACCGTCCATGCAGGAACGAGTAGACAAGGTCCACGTTCGTACTGCGGACGGAAAAATCAAGCGGGACCCTTTGGTCCGCCCACAGCAACTCGCCGTTGTGTACCGATAAATGATCGATGGAAAGCGCGAAGAGTTGCTCGATCGCAGTGTTTTTTCCGGACGTACGTTGCGCCAACTGAAAGGCGGGAATATTGGTAGTAGTTCCATCCGGCCCAATTGCGACGTGGATCACCGGATGTTCCAGCAGCACCGACCGAAATCCAAATTCAGTGCGCAGGAATGAGATTATTTTTAGCTGCGCTAGGAGACTGTCGGCATGTGCCAGAGGAATCTCCGTTGGAGCCTCCTTGCCATGCACGGTGATGTTCCGAACTTCGACCTGAAGGTGGAAAGGAACAACGTGAAAGCTGCCGATTTCAGCTCGGCCGCCCGTAATACGCTCCACTTCCTCGATCATGCGCCGGCGCACGTAACCTTGGAAGGAATTGGTGGTTGTGTACCAGAGCGCCGCTAGAACCGCGACCACGACGACACCAGTGGCCACCAGCAGATATCTCCACCAGCGTCGAGGCCTGGCGGCAAGATCGTTCACCGCGACTGCTCTCCCTCTCCGGGAGACTCTGGCGCGCCGGGTAGACTTACCTGGCTTTCCGAGCGCAGCGATTGGAGCCACGAAACCATCAACTCGTTGACCTTCTCCTGGGTGAGCAACTCGCGGATCTTGGCCGACACATCGGCAAGGGGAACATCTCCGGCCCCGGATTGCTTCAATTGCGGGACGAATTTTTCGCGATAGTAGGCTTCGATCGTCTTGGAATCAATCTGCACTGCGGGGCGCAGGTGGGCATCCACCAGCCGCATCAAGTCGAGCTGCTGCTGCACATGAGAGACCAGATCTTTTTCCCTGAGTCCCAATCTGCCGAGCACAGCTTGCCAACCGTCGGGAGTGATGGCGTCAGGATATTGCTTGCGCGCCTCGTTAATCTGCGCTGCTGCTTCTGCCTCAGATGCGTGCTGGAATGAGGCCAGCCTCATCTGCTCGCTAAGCAGTTCCTGGTCGATCAGCCGGTCGAGCACGGCGCGCCGATCTTCTTCGCTGAATTGACCCAGGGTGCGGCCGCTCAACAGCGCCTCATAACAAAGCGCCTCATCCCAGTCGCTCTGCAGGATGATGTGGCCGTTCACGGTCGCCACAATGCGGTCGATCACTTCGCCAATTTGAACGGCCTGGAGCGCAACTGCGCTCAGAAACAAAAATAACGCGCCCCGTGCGATCGCTTTTTTCCTGCACATTTTCATCAGAATGGCTGGCCTATGCTGAAAAATACACTGAGATGTCGAAGACGCTGCGTTTCTAACGTGCTTGTCGTTTGCTGGGTAACCGGATCTGTCTTCGAGACCGTTTGAAAGTAGCGGGTCGGATTCAGATTGTAACCAAAGTCAAATCGCAGGGGCCCGATCGGCGTCTTGTATCGTACGCCTACTCCGACCGCATGCGAAGTGTAATCATATCCGGAGTCGTTGAATTGGGTATAGCACCCACGGTTCGTTGTACCTCCGGACAGGCACAGCGCGGGATTCGACTGGTGCCATCGTAGTAGCCCTTTCAACATGTCGTGCGGCGCGGTAAAGACGTTCCCCATATCGTGAAAAATCGCAAAGCCGAACCCCTCTCCAAAATACGGCAGGGTCGCCGGAGGAAAGCGGAGCTCCAGGTTGTTGACAAACAATGCCGTGCCGCCGACGGGGAAGCCGGAACTCGGATCGCGGGGTCCTGCCTGGTTTAACCCGAATCCACGATGAGAGTTTCCTCCCCCGGCGAAAAATTGTTCCGGCAGGGGAATTAGCGAGAATCCCTGGCAAAAAGACTCATTCGTATGAGGATCGATCGTGCAAGCACCGGGCGGCCGGACCTTTGTGCCTGCGAATGGCTGCTGCAGGCCGATGCTGGTGGATCGGGCAAATACCAGCTGGTGCCCCGGCTTTCCTTTGCCTATCACTTGATAAGTAGAATTTTGCGACAGCACCCTGCCGAAGTCGGCTTCGGAACCGAAGTAACCGGAGGAAGCAAAGCCGTCCAGCGTAAAGTAGTTTCCCTTTGTGCTTTCCAGAGGATTGTCGCGCTTGTCGCGAATAAAGGTGAACCCCGGGCCGCCTACGCGAGCCGGAAGGGATAAAAGCGCGATTTCACCGGGCGTAAACCCCTGCGCAAAGTGGCTGGCATTAACTCGTCGAAAATCGAATCGGTAGGTCATGGAACTGGGTCCCGGCCGAGTCCCCGGCGCCGTTCCGGCGTTCCCGATCTGCTGCCGCACGTCGATCTTCCCTTCCAGTCTCTGCGAAGTGAATGTGGCCACGTCCAGGCTATTGTCGTAAAAAACCGTGTAGGTGAGTTTCCACTTGTCACTGTCAAAAAGCTTGGGAATCGTGTAACTGACCAGCCCCCTCTGCTGCAAACGTCCCACATGCGACTGGAACGTCAAGGTCTGATTGCGCCCGGCAAAGTTGAGCCGGGTCACGTCGAACTCGACTCTCGGGCTGACCCCTGTCTTCCCTTGCGGCGCGGCCGTTCCGGCTGGTTGACCAGTCTGGAATTCCAGTCCCAAGCCATAGGTGAACGTATACCTCTTTGCCTCTTGTACCTGAACCAAGACATTCTTCTTGGGATCGGTGCCTTCGGGGTTCTGCACCGCAGTGTCCACCTGGCTAAAGATGCCCAGATCATAGAGACGGGTCTGGGTACTGAGCAGATCCTGTTGGCTGAGCGGGTCATTCGGACGCACCTGCAGTTCTCGTTGCACGACGTAGTCGCGAGTGTGCTCGGTCCCCGCAACCATCACCTGATCCACAGTGAAGTGATCTCCTTCCTGAATCGTATAGGTCACGTCTTCGCGATTGGGATCACTGGTGGAAGTCGTTGTCGTGATCTCGAGCGAAGCGTTTGGGAATCCGTGGTCGAAGTAATAACTGAGGATTCGCTCCCGATCGCTCGCCAGATCCTGTTCGGAGTAGGGCTGCCCCGACTGCGTGCTCAATTCTGGGAGTTCGGTCCTGCTGACCTTCTGATCACCCACCACATGCACGTCCCCGACCTTCGTCCGCACTCCTTCGTCGATCAGGATGTGTACTACGAGCTTGTTTTGTGACCCTTCAAAATTGTCGTCCACTTTTGTCTCGATCTTGACTTGGCGGAAACCACTCGACCGGTAGAGTCCTTCTAGAGTCGACACGTCGCTCTTGAGCAGTGTCTCGCTGTAGCGTCCGTGGCTCAGGAGGCGAGTCGTCGGCTGGATCTGAAGGTAGGAGCGCAACTTCGCCGTGTCCAGAAAATCCTGGTTGCCTGTGATATCCACCATGGCCAGTTTGTGCAGGGGGCCAGCGTCAATCTGATAAATCACCAGCAGGGTTTTCGGAGTACTTTCCTTGTGGATATCGACTTTGGCATCGAAATGCCCACGAGTCTGCAGATAGTCGAGCAGGTTGCGCTTGCCTTCGTTCAGCAAATCGTCATCGACCGCGTTTTCCTCGTATACCGGAATTTGCCTTTTCAACGTTCCGCGGCTGATGTGATATCCGCGAGCAGAGATCAACACGACCGGTCCAGGGTCTATCTGGAAGGTGAAATCGACCCCATTGGTCTCCGGGTGGTAGTTCTGTTCTGCAATCGTTACCTGGGCCAGGGCGCGGTTCTGCTTCTGGAACTTCTTGCGCAGCCGCTGAAGCGAGTCACTGACACGGGACGCCGTCACTCGGTCACCGCGATCCATGTGCGCGATCCTCTGTACGTCACCTGACGAGAGGCTCGATGTGCCGGTGACCTTTACGTCACTGACATGCGATTGCGAGCCGGGCGTGATGTGGAAGAGGATGTCTACCTGTTGGTTCGCCGGGTTCGAAGTGCTCTCCGCAGTCACGCGCGCGCGATAGTAGCCATTCTCCTGCATGAGTTGCCGGATGTTCTCCAACGCGCGGTTGAGCTTGTCGCGACCGTAAAGCTCGCCCAGTTGAAGCTTCGATGAGTTGACAATCTGGTTCGCTGTGGGCCGAGTCGGCGCACCATCCACCTTAACGGCGCCTACAAAAAAATTGGGAGAGGTAACAAAGGTAAGCGCAACTTCGTCGCCCGAGGGAACAGCCTCCGCCTGAATGTCGGCGAAGCGGCCCGTGGCATAGAGCGCGCGAATGCTGTCGCGGACGCGGTCCCTCCCGAGTGGCTCGCCCACCATCTGCGGCAGCAATTGCAGCAAGTGTTCGCGGTCGCGATCGGCGACTCCCTGGAGGTTCACCGATTGCACTGTCTTGCCTTCATATCCGGAACTCGAAGGCGCTGACGTTTGGGATTCTTGTTGAGCTCTCGCTCTGGCTACCGTCTCAGCCAGACTCGGCTGAAAGGCTCGCGGCTCGGCCCCTTTCGCCTGCCCCATGGCATCCAACGACGGTACCGCCGACCACACGAGGATCATCGCGGTCATCCATTGCGCGTACCGTGTCAGCAAAAACGTATCCTTAAACTCAGGCGCTGTTTGACTTCGATGGAACGCGCCTAGTTTGTCGTTGTACGGATTGAATGGCGAGCCGTGGTGACTGACTCGCCGGCGTAAATCCTCACATTGGAGCCAGCCACTTATAATAAAGGTTTTGCAAGCTGGGACTGGTGACCTCTTTGGCACAGGAAACGAAGAGCGAGGGCGGAGCGACCGGAAATTCACGGCCAGCGTCCCCCTTTCACGAACGCTATTCCCGTCAGGTACTGTTCCGTGGCATCGGGGAAGAAGGCCAGAGGAAGCTGGCTGGGGCCCGGGTGGCCATTGTCGGATGCGGTGCTACCGGCTCCGCGCTGGCCGGTTTGCTGGCCAGGGCGGGCGTCGGCATGCTTGGAATTATTGATCGCGATTACGTTGAGCCCAGCAACCTGCAACGCCAGTCGCTTTTTGATGAGGCCGACGCGACCGAGTCACTTCCCAAAGCGATTGCGGCCGCCCGCAAAATCGCGGCGTTTAACTCTCAGATTGTCGTTGAAGCGAAGGTCGAGGACTTGATTCCGAGCAATGCTGAAGTACTACTTGAAGGATTCGGGCTAATCCTAGATGGAACCGATAACTTCGAAACTCGGTACCTGCTCAACGATTTTGCCGTCGATCGCGCACTTCCGTGGATTTATTCTGCCGCTGTCGGAAGTTACGGCGTCACCTTGAACGTTGTGCCCGGCGAAACCGCCTGCCTGGCTTGTATCTTCCCCGACTCTCCTAGCGGCATGGTCGAGACCTGCGAAACCTCCGGCATCCTGAACTCTGCCGTAAATCTGGTCGCTTCGATTTCCGCCACGGAGGCGCTCAAGTTCCTGGTCGGGGGATCCGCTTCCTCCAGTCTGCGGCGGACTCTGTTGTCGTTCGATTTGTGGACCAATGAGCACGCGGAAATTTCCACGGCGAAACCGCGCACGGGATGCCGCGCTTGTGGCCAGCGCGACTTCATTCACCTCGCCGGCGTGGGACGCCCGCACATCACCCTTTGCGGCAGGAACTCCGTGCAAATTCATGAGCGGCAACGGCCAATCGACTTTGGGGAAATGGACCGCCGCCTGCAACCTCACGGCATCGTTCGCCACAACGAATTCGTCCTCAAATTCTGGCACGACCCGTACGAAATGACACTATTTCCCGACGGCCGCGCCATCATCAAGGGCACAACGGACACAGCCGTCGCCCGGAGTTTGTACGCGCGTTACGTGGGAAGCTAACCATTCCCTTTCCAGTCAGGCCAGCTAGTAGGTAAATGCTCTTCTCTGCTAATCTTCTCCGTCTGCGAACCAACGGACTCCATTTACCGGGAAAAGAGTGCTGATGGCCGAAACCTCGCGTCCCCAACCTCCTGTGTCCTACCGCTGGGCGGTTCTGATCATCATCAGCGCGGCCATGGCGGGGAATTATTACATCTACGACAGCATCAATGCCCTAGAACGGATTTTCATAGACCGTCTCGGATTCTCCGCCACCCAGTTCGGATGGCTCAATGCCAGCTATAGTGTGGCCGCGGTCGCGACACTCCTTGTCGGCGGACTCATCATCGATCGCATCGGCACAAAGAAAGCGATCCTCGCGTTCGCCGTGATTTGCCTGCTGGGGGCGTGCATCACAGCCGCCAGAGGAACCGCCCCAACCATGATTATCGGCAGGACCGTGCTAGGCCTGGGCGCCGAGTCCATGATCGTGGCCGTCACCACCGCCCTGGCGAAGTGGTTCAAGGGCAAAGAACTGAGCTTCGCCTTCGGCATCAACCTGACCATCGCGCGACTTGCTTCCGTGGCCGCCGACAATTCTCCGACCTGGGCCAATCGAGCGTTTTTTCCCCATGGGCCTGCCGGGGAACCTAGTTGGCAGGGCCCCCTGCTGATCGCGGTCGGAGCCGGCGTGCTCGCCATCGTTTGCTCAACGGTTTACTGGATGTTAGAGAGCCGAGCCGAAAAGCAATATGAACTCGGCAGGGCGGGAGAAACGGACAGACTGGAATTCAAGGGTATTTTCCGCTTTGAAATGTCCTATTGGCTGGTGGTGGGCCTGTGCTTTACGTTCTACTCCGCCATCTTCCCGTTTCGCACTTTCGCCATCGATTTCTTCACCAACAAAATCCTCGCTGCGCACGGCGGTTTGGCAGCTTCCGAAGCAGTCAAGGTGATTGCTTTGAAACAAGCTGGGAGCCTGAACAGCCTGCTTCCCTTCGCCGCGATGATCGCGACTCCCTTGTTCGGCTTGCTGGTGGACCGCGTCGGCAAGCGCGCCTGGTTCATGATGTTCGGCTCGCTCCTGTTGATGCCCGTGTACTTGATGATGGCTTACTCCTCAATTTCGCTGTACGTTCCCGTCGCGATGATGGGCGTTGTCTTCTCACTGATCCCAGCCGTGATGTGGCCTTCGGTGGCCTACATCGTCGACCAATCGCGTTTGGGCACGGCCTATGCGCTGATGACCCTGGTCCAGCAGATCGGGTTCTTCCTCTTGAACCTGCTGATCGGGAATGCCAACGATTACTCGCATGCCGGCCTCGGAAATCCCGGGGGCTACGCCTTAGGCATGTGGATCTTCTCGATCTTGGGCTTTGTCGGCATGGCCCTTGCGATTCTTCTTCGCATCCGAGAAACCGGGCCGAACGGCCACGGACTGGAGACCATCACGACCAAAAAGAGTGCCGTTTAGAGACAGAAAAATTACCAAATTACGAAGACTCCGACTCTAAATTCGGGATAGGCTTAATCGCGGGCATCGCTCAGCGATTCAACCCAGAGCAGGCAAAGGATTTCCGGTAACGCGATGAGTGAAGACGGAATCCAAAGAACGGTAGAAATGCTCTCATAATTTGAATACAGACATTACCTTAGTTCTGACGCAACTACCCGCAAGCCATACAACGCACAGATAGTTAGCCGCATCTCACGGGGTGCGGCCGGAAAAGGCAACTTGACCGACCGAGAACAGCGACAGGCCAGCGATCCAAACGAAGCCGAGCTTATCGAAAGGGCCAAGCAGGGAGACGCGCAGGCGTTTCAAGCTCTCTACGATAAGCACAAGCGGCGGGTGTATTCCCTGTGCTTGCGCATGACATCCAATACGGCTGAGGCCGAAGATCTGACCCAGGAGGCGTTCCTCCAGCTTTATCGTAAGATCGGAACGTTTCGCGGTGAATCGGCGTTCTCCACTTGGCTGCACCGGTTGTCAGTGAACGTGGTGCTGATGCACCTGAGAAAGAAAAGCCTACCGGTGGTTTCGCTCGAAGAGACCACGCAGGGCGGCGAAGAAGATACTCCGAAGAAAGATTTCGGGGCGGAAGATTTGGCATTGGCCGGATCGATTGACCGCCTGCAGTTGCAGAAGGCAGTAGACGATCTCCCTCCCGGCTATCGAACGATTTTTGTTCTTCACGACGTCGAAGGTTACGAACATAATGAGATCGCGACGATCGTGGGGTGCTCGATCGGAAACAGCAAGTCACAATTGCATAAGGCGCGTATGAAATTGCGCGACCTGCTCAAGATCAATAGAGCCGAAAAGGCCGAAAAATCTTGAGCTGGCGCACGCCACCCTCAAGCCAGCACAGACTGGCGGCGGCGGTCCGCGAAGTTACGACACTGCAGTTTGAAGTGGCAGTACACTGAGGCAGCTGAGGCTTGGGGAGCGTTGTATGAATTGCATTGAGTTGCAGCAAAGCCTGGCGGAGATCGAAGACGGTAGCAGTGCCGAACAGCGGGCTCACCTGAAAAGCTGTCAGGAATGCTCAGCCTTGGTTGCGGAACTGCACTTGATTGTCTGCGGAGCCGCGGAACTCCGTGCCGCGCACGAACCCAGCCCGCGTGTCTGGAATGCCATCGAAATTGCGTTGCGTCAGGAAGGCATCATCCACCCTCAGCGTTCCGGCCGTTCCCTTCTGCCTTCTTTCGATAGTCGCTGGGGATGGGCGCGCTGGGTCGTACCCGCAGCCGCCGTATTTCTGCTTAGCGTCGGTCTTTACATCCGGCAACATAATCCTTTCCGTCAAAACACCGATGCGTCCGCAACCACTCCCGCAGTTAAGACCGGTTCCGTATCCGATGGCGGGGTCGGAGGACTCAACGACGACGATCTGCTGCAGGAAGTTGCCCAACAGTCACCGGCTCTCCAGGCGCAATACACGGATAATCTTCGCCGCGTCAACGAGTACATTCAGGATGCACAAAAGATTGTCTCCGCCAATCCGAATGACGAGGAAGCTCGGCGCTCGCTGATGGAGGCTTATCAGGAAAAGGCCATGCTTTTCGACTTGGCTATGGATCGTTCTCTGCCATAATGGTGGGCGATTTTCATCCGTCAACCCTAGCGGTTGGCGGAGAGATAAAGATTCGGGGATTTGTAATGAGTGGGCGCATAATCGAACTTGCCGTAGTTGGCGCACTGATGGCGGGAACCCTCGTCGCCGAAACCCATAAGGAATATCGCTTCAACGTTGGGCCGAAGGCTGGAGTTTCCATAAACAATCCTTACGGCTCGATTTCGGTGAAGCCCTCGACCGGCAATTTCGTCGTGATCAATGCCGTGTTGGCGTCCGACAAAGTCGAGGTCGATAAAAACGTGGTTGGCAATCGCGTTGAAGTGCAGTCGCACCTGCTGTCGGGTGCAACCGCCGAGTCCGGACGCGTGGATTACGAAGTCTTCGTGCCCGCCGACGCCAGCGTCACGCTGCACTCCAGCACCGGCTCACTTCGAGCGGAAAAGCTTCATGGTGACGTAACCCTTGAAGGCGCTGCCGCCTCGGTCGACGTCCGCGACATCACCAATGCCCACGTCCACATCAAGACCCTGAATGGTCCCGTAACTCTGACCAACGTGAAAGACGGTCACGTCGAAGTCGACTCGCTGAGCGGCACCGTCACCCTCAACGGAGTCAACGGTCCTCTCGTGCAGGTGATCTCGACCAGCGGCGGGATCAACTATGTCGGCGACTTCGGCGACCGCGGCGAGTACCGTTTGACCAGCCATAGCGGCGACATCGACGCCACCGTTCCCGACTCGACTTCCGCCGACGTCAGCGCCCGCTCCGTACGCGGCGAAGTCCACGACGATATTCCTCTTCAACCCAAGGCGCACACCTGGTTCGTGGTGAAAGAAGGCAGTGCCTTCTGGGGTACCATGGGTCGGGCCGCGGTATCGTCGACCGTCGTGCTGCGCAGCTTCAATGGTAAAATCCACCTCAGAAAACGTTCCGCAAAATAGCCACGAAAAGAAACCCGGATCGTTTGAAGAAGCGTTCTGGCCAAACCGTAGCCTCGAAGTCGCGCACCCGTGTGCGGTCCAGGAACCCGCGGTCGCCAGCCGTTGATTCTCGGCACCATGCCGTTTTCCTGGTCGGATTCATGGGAGCCGGGAAGACTAGCGTGGGACGCGCTTTGGGGCAACAACTGAACTGGGTCTTCGAAGACCTGGACGACCGCATCGTGCAGCGCGAAGGCAAACCGGTCGCGCAGATTTTTCGGGATTCCGGAGAAGCGGAGTTTCGTCGCGCTGAGCATTTCGCCCTGCAGCACGTGTTGGAGGAATTGCGCGGCGGTGGAGTTCGTGTTATCGCGCTAGGTGGCGGAGCGTTCGTGCAAAAGAAGAATGCGATGCTGCTAAAGGCTGCTTCCGTGCCCGTCGTCTTTCTCGACGCTAGCGTCGAAGAATTGTGGCAGCGCTGTTGTGCGCAGGCTAGTGCAGATGGGACGGAGCGCCCCTTGCTCCGCAGCCAGGAACAGTTCCGCGACCTTTACGAAACCCGGCGCAGGAGCTACTCGAAAGCTTCCATCAGGATTAAAACCGGCAAGCGTACCGTGGATGAGATCGCTGCCGAGATTGCCGAAAAGCTCGGCCTGAAGAAGATTGGTATCCGTACCGAGCAAGGAGAAGTTGAGTGAAGTTTGAAATGAGAATCCGCTGCGCGACGGCCCTGGCTTTGTCACTTTCTCTTGGAGCTTTCGCGAGCGCTTACGCGGCAGACAAGAAAGACAAGCCCAAGCCCGCAGTTTCGCAGACCGTCGACTCCGGTTCGTTCGGCGTGTTCATCAAAGGCCAGCGCGTTGCCACCGAAACCTTCAACGTGCAGCAGCAAAACTCCAATAGCGTCATTAAATCGCAGTTCAAGGAATCGGTTGGAACCGACCCGGCTAGCCAGAAATCCGACCTTGAAATAACTTCCAGCGGCGAACTGCTGCGTTATGAATGGAGCCAGGCCTCTGGAGGATCGTTATCCGTTGTCCCGAACAACGATTTTCTGCTCGAAAGAATCACCACCGCTGCCTCTTCCAAAGCGGCGGAGCAGCCGTTCCTGATGCCCAGCACATCCGCCATTCTCGACAACAATTTCTTCGTACACCGCGAGGTCCTGGCTTGGCGGTATCTCGCCGCGGCTTGCAAGCCGGAGGGCGGAGGTTTGAAATGCCAGCAGGGGCCAGCCGACTTCGGCGTGCTCGTGCCCCAGGACCGCACTTCGATTCATGTCCGCATGGAAGTTGTGGGCAAGGAAAAGGTCACGGTCCGTGGCGCGGAGCGCGAACTGCTCCGCTTGAACCTGACCGGAGAAAGTGTCAACTGGGCCCTTTGGGTGGACGATCACGATCAGTTTAAGCTTATGCGGGTGGCGATCCCTGCCGATAACACTGAAGTGATCCGGGACTAGTTGGGCCCGGTGGCAGAAGCGAGATCGCCCTGGAAAACTTATTGCTGCTGACTGACGCACGTACGGCGCGAGCTCTGGTCACGGTGCTGCTCTTCGCCTTGGGGCTGGGGTTCTTCTACGTCACCCGTGCAACGCTGATTGCGTTTCTTTTCGCCATCTTCTTCGCCTACCTCATGAGTCCCTTGGTCGCCCATCTAGAAAGGCTGCTCAAGGGACGTGGCTGGGCGATCGCAGTCATCTATACAACCTTGACCGCCCTGGTAATCGTATTTTTTGTTCTGGTTGGCCCCAAGGTGACGCACGAAGGCGCCCGGCTGGGAAAAACGCTACCGACGCTGCTCACCCAGGTGAGTTCCGGTCAAATCGCGCAACAACTCGGCGAAGAGCACGGCTGGAATGGAAAGACAACCGAACTGGCTCAGTCATTTCTCGCCAGCCATAGCGATGATATAGTCCAACTGGCACAGCGCATTGGGTTGCGCACTGCCGATGTCGCCAAACAGGCATGGCTCCTGTTCGTCGTGCCGCTATTGTCGATCTTCTTTTTGAAAGACGGCCGCGCCTTCAGCGACTTCCTGCTTTCCACTATCCAGTCGCGCCCGCAACGCGAGTTTCTCGAAAACGTCCTCAACGATTTGAACCAGATGCTGGCCCACTTCATCCGCGCACAACTGACCTTGGCCGCGCTCACCCTGATCGTTTACTCGTCCGTTCTTGGCATCATGGGCGTTCCTTACGCCTTGGTCCTGGGCACTCTCGGCGGAGTTTTGGAATTCGTCCCCGTAGTCGGCCCCTTAGTTGGCGCCCTGACGATCATCAGCGTGGCGCTGTTGGTAAGCTACAAACACTGGCTCATCCTGATCGTCTTCCTCGGCCTCTGGCGTCTGTTGCAGGATTACGTTTCTTCCCCTCGCATCATGGGCGAGAGCATGGAACTTCATCCCCTCGCTGCAATCTTCGGCGTGATGGCCGGGGGTGAGGTTGCCGGCATCCTTGGCATCTACCTCTCCATTCCCGTCATGGCCAGCTTGCGCATCGTCTTCCGTCGCTGGCGTCTCTACGCCGAGAAAAAGAAATTCGGCCCCCTCACCGAAATCCCTTACCGCCAGGAAACGCATCGCCCGTAATCGCCGTCCCCATTGCAGAGAAGACCGTCGACTCCGTCAGCGTGGTCGGAATACAGGCAAGCCGCGCTGGTGCGCGGCTCGCACGAATTCACCACAACGCGTTTACGGAACTGCCGCCGTTGACACGCTGACTTGTGGTCCCACCAGGGCGATCGCCAGACCGGGCGCAGCGTTCACCTTGGCCACGTCAGAAAAAGTGTGCTGATTCCAGGTTGACGTGCCGGCGAGCCGCGTTGACACGGTTGTCCCCCCGGCGACGAAAGTCCCAGCAGGTGTCGCAACAATCTGCGTTCCGGAATTCAGTTGGACCTTGGTCTGCCATGAGCCCCCAACCGGCCGATACGTCGCGTAAGTGCCGGGACTGATCGATACCTGCTGGAATGTGGCGACTGCATTGCCACTCCCGTCGACCGCGACCCCGGAAGCCCCACCTGCGGTTCCGGCTACGCCGGGCAAAGCTGCGGCCGCGCTCCAAGTGCCGCCGGATCTCACGGAGTACCTCACCCCTCCGTTGATGAGCCACACCACAACCGCCGTGCCTTCATTGCCGAGCCCCACATTAGGCTGTCGTTGACGATAAACTCCGGCGACGCCAATAGTGACAGGAGAACCCCATGTTCCAGTTGAATCCCTGCCTATGGCTACCACTGAACCTGACAGGATCCCTGGTACGCCTTCCACTGCCACAGCCTGACCGGTTGAGTTCACCGCCAGCTTATTCCATCCGAAGCAGGTGCCGGCACTGGAGATTGTCTTAGCCGAGCCTAACCCGCTCGACGCGTTCCCGGTCTCTGCTTCCAACGCGCATGAGATGGGACTCGGGTTGGTGATCTGCTCCCAGATCACGGTCGCTTGACTACTTCCGTCGAAGGCGATGCTAGGAAGGCCCAGGCTTGAGACGTTGCCGTAAACATTGGTCGAAAGCGTGAGGACACTGCCCCAGTGTCCGCTATGGAAAAAGGCGGCTTGGGCCTCTACCGGGGTGTACGTGTTGGTGGTACGAAAACTCCACACCGCTAAGACGTCCCCATTGGGCGCGACCGCAATGTTGGCCGCGGCGCTGGCCGATGTGAGCGTAGCAGGAGCGGACCAGGCGCTACCCGTGTTGACAGACGCCTGAACTCCTCCGGCAAGAGGAGTAAAAATAACCGCAGAGGTACCGCTGCCATTGGTTGCGACTGCCTGTCCGTTGCCGTTGGCGACTGATACGGGCGAACTCCAGGTCTGAGCTGTAGCTGGACCCGCACAGGCAAGTGACACTACTGCCAATATCACTGGCAAAGAGTTGCGAAAACCGCGCATAAAGATTCTCCTTTAGAAATTCAGAAAGGTTGATTCTTCTAACAGGGCCGTACGGAGAATTTCAAAGTGAGGATCGCGTCCACATTCTTCCGTGCGCGGATTGTGATAGCCGCCGTGACGCCGCTCTTTGCGCAGCCGCAAAGTGTAATTAAAATAAATGTAAAATCTTCGTGTTCGTATCCTTTTGATTTAATTCCTAAAATCGGCTAGGCCGCACGTCAGGTTCGTTCTCACGCCTTCGAAGAATTCCCTGTCGTGATATATAAACATTCAGTTAATGGCGTTCAAATAGCAATCTCGGTAGTGGCTCGTTCGCGATCTGGATCACCAATCACAATGAAAAAGTTCGGAAAGATTCTGGGATGGACCTTTTTCGCGCTTGCGGTGCTCGTGGCTGCGGGCATCACGTTCACGATCGGCTGGCACCCATTTATCGGGCCGCGCGCACGAACAATCGCTGCTCGCACGATTGAGCGCACACCGGAGCGGCTGGCGCGTGGCAAATACCTCGCGGAAAATGTAGCCGGTTGCATCGATTGCCACACTCCGCATGACTGGTCCTCGCGAAGTTCGGTCGACGCGAACCTCGGCGCGGGAGAAGAGATTCCGTTGAAAGACTTGCCGGGAAAAATCTTCGCGCCCAACATTACGCCCGACCCGGAGACTGGCGCCGGCACCTGGACCGACGACCAACTCGCGCGGGCGATTCGAGAAGGCGTTGGACATGATGGCCGTGCCCTTTTCAATTTGATGCCCTACGAGCACTACCGCACGATGTCCGACGAAGATCTCGCCTCGGTGATTGTGTATCTGCGCGCGATCCCCCCGGTGCGGCATGAAGTTCCCAAGACAGAAATGATCTTCCCGGTGAAATATCTGATACGCAATGTACCGCAGCCCGTTACCGATCCAGTGCCGCCGCCGGACCTTTCCACGCCACTGAAACGCGGGGCGTACCTGACAAACCTTGCCGGCTGCACCGATTGCCATACGCCAATGGATAACCATGGTCAGAAACTGCCTGGGCTGGATTGGGCCGGAGGATTCATCATGGAGGGTCCATGGGGCCGTGTAGCCAGCGCAAACCTTACGACCGATCCATCCGGTATTCCGTACTACGACGAGAAAAAGTTTATCGATACGATGCGCACCGGGCAGGTGGGCGCGCGCGCGCTGAATCCCATCATGCCCTTCGCCTTTTATGCTGGAATGACGGATCAGGATCTCGCCGCCATCTTTGCTTACGTGCACCAGCTGCCACCCACGAAGCACCGCGTCGACAATACCTTGCCACCAACTTATTGCAAGATCTGCAAGCAGACGCATGGTGGCGGCGAACAGAACTGATCTCGTGACGCTTCGGTCGTAATCACATACCGCTCGTGACGGGTCGGCGAAAGTCGTCCTCCCTTCGCTACTTGCGAACACCTCAGTTCGCATTGGAAGCTGGAGAATGTGAGTTCTTGAAACGCCTGGTGCAAGGGACGCACTCCTCGCTTGTTATAGAATTCCAAGTACTCTATGAACCGCAAAATTCCTGTAGGTATCCTGGGCGCCACCGGCGTCGTAGGACAGAGATTCATCCAGATGCTCGAACACCACCCGTGGTTTGAGGTGGCATGGCTGGCGGCCTCCGACCGCTCCGAGGGCAAGGTCTATGCCGAAGCGGCCCGCTGGCGGCTGAAAACGCCCATTCCCGCGGCCGTGGCAAAAATGCAGGTCTCCCCGGCCACTCCTGAAGGCGCGCCAAAAGTCATTTTCGCCGCGCTCGACGCTTCGATCGCGGCTGAACTCGAGCCCCGCTTTGCCGACGCCGGCTGCGCTGTCGTCTCGAACTCCAGCGCTTTGCGCATGAAGGAAGATGTGCCGCTCGTGATTCCCGAAGTCAATGGCGACCACATCAAGCTCATCGACATTCAAGCCTGGCGCAAGAAATCCGGCGGTTACGTCGTGACCAACCCGAACTGCTCCGCCATCGGCCTCGTCCTCGCCCTCTCCCCTCTTCATCAGAAGTTCGGCCTCGAGACCGTGATGGCCGTGACCATGCAAGCCGTGAGCGGCGCGGGATATCCCGGCGTGGCCTCGCTCGATATTCTTGGCAATGTCATCCCCTACATCCGCAACGAAGAAGAAAAGATGGAGGAGGAGACTAAGAAGCTCCTTGGAAATTTGAACGGTTCGAAAGTGATCCCCGGCGATTTCGCCATGAGCGCGCAGTGCAACCGCGTCGCCGTCGAAGACGGACACACCGAATCCGTCTCTATTCGCCTCAAGAAGAAAGCGAAGCCGCAAGAAATCATCGCCGCCTGGAACAGCTATCGCGCCGAGCCTCAGCAATTGAAACTCCCCAGCGCACCTGAGCTTCCCATTGTTTACCTCGAAGCCTCCGACCGACCGCAGCCCCGCTTCGACGTCGACATAGGCGCCGGCATGACCACCGCGGTCGGACGCCTGCGCCCCTGTGGAGTTCTGGACTGGAAGTTCACCGTGCTCTCGCACAACACGATCCGAGGAGCGGCTGGAGCCGCCGTCCTCAACGCCGAACTGCTGAAAGCCAAAGGCTACCTGGGATGACGAACAGTCTCGTCGTCCCGGAGGTTGCGCCGCCGTCCGGGCGGCTGTCTGTCCGGGGCTGGCAATCGCGTCTGGCACCCACAATCAATTCGGAGATCCGCCGATGATCGTCATGAAGTTCGGCGGCACGTCGGTCGAGGACGCGAAGGCCATCGACCGCGTCGCCTCGATCGTCGAGGGACGTAAGGCACAAAGCCCCGTGGTCGTGGTCAGCGCCATGGCGAAGGTCACCGACACGTTGCTGACCATGGCACGAGCCGCGGGAGGCGGCGAACGCAAAACCGCCCTCAAGCTCTGCCGCTCGCTGCAGGAACGTCACTACAATACCGCCAGCGAACTTCTCGGCACGGCCCGCTTCACTGACTTTCATTCCGAGTTGGGTTCCGACTTCGAAAATCTCGACGAACTCCTGCGAGGCATCTCGGCCGTCGGAGAAATCACTCCTCGCACCACCGACTATGTCGCCGCCTTCGGCGAGATGCTCTCCAGCAAAATCGTGGCCGCCGCCTTCACCGCCCGCGGCCTCAACGGAGTTCACGTCGATTCCCGCGACGTCCTCGTCACCGACAGCAACTACATGCAGGCAGTTCCTCAGTACGACGAGACCAACACGAAGCTTCAGCAAAAGGTTCAGCCACTGCTACAGTCGGGACAAGTGCCCGTAATGGGCGGATTCATTGGTGCCAACCGCGCCGGCATTACCACCACGATCGGACGGGGCGGGTCAGACTTTTCCGCCGCGATCTTCGGCGCTGGCCTGGGTGCAGACCGCATTGAAATCTGGACCGACGTCGACGGCATTCTCACCACCGACCCAAGAATCTGTCCCGATGCACGGCGGATTAAGGTCATCAGCTTCGACGAGGCCGCAGAACTCGCCTACTTCGGCGCGAAAGTGCTGCATCCGGCGACCGTGCTCCCTGCCATCCAGAAAAACATTCCAGTTTACGTGTTGAACTCTCGCAACCCGTCGTGCGAAGGAACGCGTATCACTACCCGCGCACCCCGGAGCAAAAATATCTTCAAAGCCATCGCCGCCAAGAAGCGCATCACCATTGTCGACGTAGCTGCCCCGCGCATGCTGCTGGCCCATGGTTTTCTGCGTTCGATCTTCGAGGCCTTCGACCGTCACAAAGTCGCCGTCGATGTCGTCTCGACCTCGGAGGTCAGCGTCTCGCTGACCGTGGATTCCAATTCCGCGATTCCCGCGCTGGCCGCCGATCTCGCCAAGCTCGCCGACGTTAAATACGAAGGCCGAAAAGCGATTGTTTGCCTGGTGGGAGAGAACCTGCGCGACACTCCGGGGATCGCCGCCCTGGTATTTCGCGAGCTCGCGGATAAGAAAATCCGCATGATCTCACAGGGCGCCTCGGAAATTAATCTGACTTTCGTGATCGAAGAGGATGAGGTACCTGACGTGATCCAGCGTCTGCACAAGACATTCTTTGCAGAGCTGGACCACGAGGTATTCGCCTGACGGATCCGGGGCTTGCTAAGGCATCAAACTAGACTGACAACAGCCGCTCAAAGAACGTCCGGTATCGCTGCAGGGCGACCCGCAAGTCTTCCGTAGAAACGCTGTCGCCGCGATCCCATTGCTGCTCGAGTTTCGAACGCTCTTCCGCAAATACTTCCGCGAGCCGCTTCATGGCTGACGCGACCAGGCCGTCGGCCTGTTCCACGGCTTTCCTGGGCTCGTCCACGAACGCAATCTGAACCTCTTTCCATCGTGTTCGCAAACCGTCCAGCTCGTTCCCGGGAAACAAGGGGGCCGATTCGTTCGCCCGTACGTTGGATGGCGCGATCGCGGCCTGGGTACTGCTATCAGCCGCAACGGCTTGCAGACCTCGCACCTCGCTGACCGGCCGCTTGCCCTGCGCCAGATCGGCAGTTGTGATTTCTTCGTTCTCGAATTCCGATTGATCTTTTCTCAACGGTGTCGCCATTTGCTATGCTCCCTTTCTTTGCGGTTGACGTTCCTCGAGCAATTCTTGAAACAACACGCGATAGTGAACCATCGCCTGCCGTAGGTCCTCCGTGCTGGCTTGCCCAGAGCTATGACGGAGCGCAATTCCGTGAGCGGACCGGTAATTTTCCACCACTAGCGGGTGGTCGACGGAGATATCAGCGGCCCGCTGGTCAAACTCGCCAATCGGATATCCCCGTGCCTGCATCACCTCGGAGACCACGCTGTCCGCCACGGTCACCGCTCCTCGCGGATCGTCGACAAACCGCGACTGCACTTCATTCCAGCGCGTGGCGAAACTTGCTTTGTCGGTCGCTGACAGTGGCCGAATATTGAATTTCTCTCTGCGCTTTTCACGGAATTCCAGCACTCCTTCGGCCTTGCGCGCATCGCCTTCCTGCTTCAGCACGCGATCGTACTCGGGCCCAAACCGCTCCTTCAACTTCAGGCTGCGCCGCTTGCGCGTGGTAACAAACGCAATCGCGGCCACCAAAATGACAGCGACAACAACCACCACTATGATTAACAATTGAGTCTGATTCATGCACCCTCCCCGTCTCCGCTCGTATGGGATGCCGGTACCATGCCTGATGTTGTCGACAGGATCGTTAGCGCCTGTGGAAAGCGCGGGTTTGCGCCGCCATTTTTCAGGCTTCCTCTCATGGACCTCGAGGCAACTACGCCGCGACAGAACCTGCTGAGGTAGTCTATTTGAGTTCGTCTGGTGAAGATCGTGCACCTTCTTTTAGTAGGACGTGGCAAAACTGGCTCTCTGGTCGCCGAAGTTGCGGCGGAACGCAGGCATCACGTCAGAGCCGTGGGATCTGCGGAAAACACCAGCGGGGCCGCACTTACCCCAGAAGCTCTTCGGGGGGTTGATGCAGTCCTGGACTTCACCACCCCGCACTCCGTCGTCCCCAACATCGAGGCTTGCGTCCGGGCGGGCAAGAATATGGTCGTGGGCACCACTGGCTGGTCCAAAGAAATCGACCGAATTCATCGCCTGGTCGAAGAGAGTGGAACCGGGCTCATCTACGGCTCGAACTTTTCCGTCGGCGTAAATCTATTCCTCGACGTCGCCCGTGCCGCCGCCAGCGCCCTACACTACAACTATTCCGGGCAGATCTTCGAACGCCACCACGCCCAAAAGAAAGACGCACCCTCTGGCACCGCCATCGAACTCCAGCACGTCATTCGCGAAGCCGCCGGCCATGCCGAAGATCTGGAAATTACTTCCTTCCGCGAAGGCGATGTCATCGGCCTGCACGAAGTAGTTCTCCAGTCCCCCGCCGACCGCATCTATCTCTGCCACGACGCCAAGTCCCGCCGCGGCTTTGCCGAGGGTGCAGTTCAAGCCGCCGAGTGGCTGGCAGGCAAAAAAGGCTTCTACGATTTCAAAGAGATCTGGCGCGAACTGTAGAGGCGTTGCTCGCAACGTCTCTTAGCCAAGTGCAATCCGTCTTCGAGTTCCCCTCGCCCCACATTCGCGCTATCTTATCCCTATGCAACTCCGCGGCTGTGGTACTGCGCTCGTAACTCCTTTTCGTCAGGATGGTTCGATCGACGACGCAGCCCTGCGCAATCTGGTCGCATGGCAGATCGAGGCGGGCATCGATTTCCTAGTTCCCTGCGGAACCACCGGCGAAACTCCTACGCTCACCCATGACGAATGGCTTTACGTCATCGACACGACGATCGAAGTTGCAGCTGGTCGCGTTCCGATTGTCGCCGGCGCCACTTCCAACTCGACTCATGAAGCAGTCCAGAAGGCACAGGAGATCGCCGCGCGTCCCAGTGTCAATGCCATCCTCACCGCCTCGCCGTATTACAACAAACCCACGCAGGAAGGCCAGTACCGTCATTTCAAGGCGATCGCCGAAGCCGTCGGCGACATGCCCGTCATTCTCTACAACGTTCCCGGACGCACGGCGGCGAACCTCGAACCGGCAACGCTCGCTCGCCTCGCCGAGGTCCCCAACATCGTGGGCGTAAAGGAAGCCAGCGGCAACATGTCCCAGATTGCCGAGGCCATCATCGCCGTGCCAGAAACTTTCCTTATCTTCTCCGGCGACGACGCCCTGACCTTGCCGGTGATCGCACTGGGCGGAGTGGGAATTATTTCTGTCGCCGCCAACGAGATTCCTCACGAGATGGCGTCCCTCGCCCGGGCGGCGCTCTCGAACGACTGGGCCACCGCGCGGTCTCTAAACCGCAAATACCTGCCGCTCATGCAAGCCAACTTCATTGAGTCCAGCCCGCTGCCTGTCAAAGCGGTGCTGGCCATGATGGGCAAAATCGAAGAAGTGTACCGCCTGCCGCTGTTGCCGATGCGACGCGACACGCGCTCGCGCCTGCAAAAAGTTGTCACCGAGGTTGGCCTGATCACCAAGCCCGTCACTCCCGCTGCCGAATCCGCCGCGTTCTTCATCTACGAAAACTGGGCTGCCGGTCCACACAAGATCGTCTTGCATCGCGGTACCTGTGGCCAATGCAGCCACGGCAAGGGACGTCCCGCCGGACACGACGTCAATCACGCCCGCTGGCATGGCCCCTACGCAACCCTACCCGAAGCCCGCGAAGTAGCCCACACCATGACCGGCGTCCTGATCCGAAGCGAGTGCAAATGCGTTTGAAAGGATATTGTTAAGCGCTGAATTTCTATCTGGCATGAGCTACCCGTCGTGCTCTCCGCCTTTTTGACAAATCACCAATCACCAATCAACAATCAACAGTTCATGCCATCCTTGAAATCCTCCATCGAGCGCCTGTCTGCCTTGGGCGAAGTCGAGCATGACCCCGAAGCCCGAAAGACATTCTTAGAATTCCGCGACCAACTCACGCAAGGCAAAGTGCGCGCCGCCCAGAAAGTCGACGGCCATTGGGTAGTCAACGCTTGGGTCAAGCAAGGCATCCTGCTCGGATTTCGCCTCGGCGCGCTCGCCGAGATGAACGCCGGCTTATCCTTCGTCGACAAAGACACCTTCCCGGCCCGTCAGTTCTCGATCGCTGATCGCGTCCGCGTCGTCCCCGGCGGTTCGTCAGTTCGCACCGGAGCGTACGTGGCGCCATCCGTGATTTGCATGCCGCCCATGTTCATCAACGTCGGAGCCTACGTCGACGAAGGCACCATGGTCGACTCCCACGCGCTCGTGGGCTCGTGTGCGCAAATCGGCAAGCGCGTTCACCTGAGCGCCGCCGCCCAAATCGGAGGAGTGCTGGAACCGGTCAACGCCGCGCCCGTAATCATCGAAGACGACGTGTTGGTAGGCGGCAACTGCGGAATCTTCGAAGGCACGTGGGTGCGCGCCCGCGCCGTGCTCGGCGCCGGAACCATCCTCACCCGCTCCACGCCGCTGTACGACCTGGTTCGTGGCGAGGTCCACCGTGCCACCGCCGACGCGCCGTTAGAAGTTCCGGAGAATGCGGTGGTCGTACCCGGTTCGCGCGCGGTCAAGAAAGGTGCGGCCGCAGAATGGAATCTGTCGCTCTACACGCCAGTAATCGTGAAGTACCGCGACGACAAGACCGACCGTGGCATCGAGTTGGAAGACTGGCTGCGGTAGTTCAACGCTCCGATAGAGTTGCTCAGGGCGTCTTCGAGTGTACGGTAGTTGACATCCGTGAACTCGTCACCGTACTTCAATGATCAAGTTTCCCGCGCCATTCGAGGTCACTTGAATTTGTCCGAACTTCTGGACGACAGCATCGGCCTCGCCTAACTTCGCCGCCGCGTACGTGCTGGCAACCGCGATCACCTGCATCCCACCTGCGCGCGCCGACTGAATCCCGGCAGGCGCATCCTCGAACACTAGGCAATTCGCGGGATCGAGCCCCATCCGCTCCGCACCCTTCAAATAAGGCTCTGGATGCGGCTTCCCATTGATCACGTCGTCAGCAGTGACGAGAGTTTTCGGAATGGGCAATCCACAGAAGCGCAAGCGCGCGCGAGCCAAAAGCCTTGAGCCTGAGGTGACCACGCCCCAGCGTCCGTCGGGAATCGTCTTCAGAAGATCCGCAGCGCCGGGCATCACGCAGACTCCGTCGTGATCATGCGCCTCGTGCTTCTCAATCAACCTCGCCTCGGCTTCGGCGTCGAGATGAGGTGCCACCCGTCGGATGACCTCCACCGACCGCACGCCGTGCGCGATCGCCATAATCGCGTCGCCATCGACGCCCTTGCGTTGCGCCCATTCGCGCCACTCCCGGTCCACCGAGCGCGTGGAATCGACTAGGACTCCGTCCAGATCAAACAAAATAGCTGCACAGGAAAATGTAGGCATTCTCTATTGTTCTTATTACACCGACACTGGCGGAATGCGGCAACGGCTTGAAAACCTAAAAACTGTTGATATTCAGCGCCCCATAGCCGGCAAATTTTTCGAATCCAATGTTATCTGCGCAGCAGCTTGCTGTCGCAATAAAAGATGTCGCGCGCGGAAGTGCGCCCTCGCGCGATCTCCCCAGGCACGCACGAACCAGTAATTCAATCCCGCGCCGATCGCCGAACTGGCCAGCGGAATCACGCGTCCGGCCCACTTCTCCACCACTTCGGCGCTGGCCTTCGCGGCAATCCGCTGGATCACGCGTGGCACAAATTTGTTGATGACTTCCTTTTCCAGCAACTCCCGGCTGATGTCGACCCCGGCCGCGCTCGCTGCGGCGACCCACAATTCGGCAATCTCATCGTCGGTATTGAATTCGAATCCGTAAAGCAGGCTCAGCTTCTGAATGGTACGCATCGTGATCGCCGACAAAATGCCGAGATCCGGCACAATCGTCATCAATCCGCCCAAACCGAACCCAGCTCCTTCCACCGCTGCAACTTTCATTCCACCGCGAATGATCGACTCAGCCACGATGTCGAGCTCGCCAATCTCCAGCGAGTACACACCATGATACCCGCTGATCGGCACGCGATACGCCGCGCGCAGTTGCAACAAGAATTTGTCGGGATCGACGCGCACCGTCGAATACGCGCGCGATAGTCCCTTCACCATCGCGGTCTCCACCCGCCGACGAAGCCACGATTTACGCTGTTCCACCATCCTTTCCACCTTATCGTACGGAGGGCAAGAATGCCATCAGGAGGATCACTCATGAGTCCTCCGCCGGCGGGCGTATCTTTGCCGATCCGCCCTGGGAGACCCGTTAAAGAACTGCCGCCGCTGTGGTCGCTCTTGCGTGTCGTCACGCACGGTACGCTACCCGACACTGTGCTAGCATCTTCTTTACTTCATGCCCACTGGAAAACTGCAAGTCATCCCCCTCGGGGGCCTCGGCGAGTTTGGTATGAACTGCATGGCCGTACGCTGGGGTGACGACATTATCGTCATTGACGCGGGGCTCATGTTCCCCGAAGCGGAACTCCTGGGCGTCGACATCGTCGTTCCGGACATTACCTATCTCATCGAAAATCGCCAGCGCGTACGCGGCATCATCCTCACCCACGGGCACGAAGACCACATCGGCGCCCTGCCCTGGATGCTCTCTGAACTCAACGTTCCTGTCTGGGGCACCGAGTTCACCCTTGCCTACGTCGAAGACAAGCTCGACGAACACGGACTGCTCGACGACGCCGACCTGCGCGAGATGCGCCCTAACGAGCGCTTCAAGGCTGGACCCTTCACCATCCATCCGATCCAGGTGACTCATAGCCTGGTCGATTGCGTGGCGCTCGCCATTCACACGCCACTGGGCGTCATTATTCATACCGGCGATTTCAAGGTCGATCCCACGCCCACCGACAACAAGTTGTTCGACTTGCACACCTTCGCCGAATATGGCAAGCAAGGTGTGCTCGCGCTCTTTCAGGATTCCACCAACGTCGAGCGCAAGGGATACACGCCGAGCGAGCGGGCCGTCCGCCGCAAGTTCGACGAAGTTTTCGCCCACACCAAGCGCCGCCTGTTCATCTCGTGTTTCTCGTCATCGATCCACCGCATCAATCTGGCGGTGCAACTGGCCCACGAGCACGGACGCAAGGTCGCCTTCCTCGGCCGCTCCATGAACAACTCCGCCGAGATCGCCGAAGATCTCGGATACATCCAGGTTCCCGACGGCCTTGTCATCAATCCCGGCGAGATGAAGAATTTCCCGCCGGAAAAAGTTTGCGTGCTCATCAGCGGCACCCAGGGCGAGCCAATGTCGGCGCTATCGCGGGCCGCCGTCGACAATCACAAGCACGCCAAAATCGAAAAGGGAGACACGGTCGTCCTCTCTTCGCGCATCATTCCCGGCAACGAAAAAACCATCTACCGGATGATCGACCATCTTTTCCGCCGCGAGGCCTACGTCATCTACGAAGACGGAACCTCGCCGCCCATCCACGTCAGCGGTCACGCCAGCCAGGAAGAACTCAAGCTCATCATCAACCTGGTCAAGCCGCGATACTTCATTCCTGTCCACGGCGAGTACCGCCAACTCAAACTGCACGCCGAAATGGCCGGAGCCATGCACAGTTCGGTCGGCAAGGTCATGTTGATCGAAAGTGGAGATGTGCTCGAATTCGATGAACTCGGCGCGCGCAAGACCGCGCGGATCCATGTAGGTCGCGTCTGCATCGATTCCGGCAGCCGCACTGACGTGGTCGAAGACCTCATCATCAAAGACCGCCTGCACCTAAGCGAAGACGGCATCGTGTTGCCCATCATCGCCATCAACAAGCTCTCGGGCGAGGTGGAGTCCGCGCCGGAAATCGTCACTCGCGGCTTCAATCCCGGCGACAACGGCCTGATGGAAGGCGCGAAGCGCATCGTCGAAGACACCCTCGCGCACTCCAGTGACGAAGAAAAAGGCGACTACGGAGTGATCAAGGAAAAAATCCGCGCCGACCTCAAGCGCTATATCTCCAAGCAAACCCAAAAACGCCCCCTGATCATGCCGGTAATTCTGGAGATCTAATCAAGCCATGTGGGGACAGCCGCCCTCGGCTGTCCGGTCCCGAAGGGACCTCTCACAATAGCCCGCGACTTATAGTGGCGGGAAACACACCATAAACGATACCCTGTCCCGTAGACACAATTGAACGAATGATCACCCTCGCCGACCTTCACGCCGCCCAAGCGCGTCTTCAAGGCATCACCATCCGCACGCAACTGATCCAATTTCCTCTCTGCGCCGACGACCCTCGCCATCTTCTGCTCAAGCCTGAAAACCAGCAACCCATCGGCGCGTTCAAACTCCGCGGAGCCTACAACAAGATCGCTTCCCTGTCGGAAGACGAACGCAAGCGCGGCGTAATTTCCTATTCAAGCGGCAATCACGCCCAGGGCGTCGCGTATGCCGCGCGGGCGCTCAACACAAAATCCATCATCGTCATGCCGAACAACGCGCCCGCCATCAAGCGCGAGGCCACCGCCGCGCTCGGCGCGGAAATCGTGCTCGTCGGTCCGGGCAGCGACGAACGCAAAGCCAAAGCAGAAGAACTGGCAGCCGAGCACGGATACATCATCGTGCCTCCGTATAACGACGAGAAAATTATCGCCGGCCAAGGCACGATCGGACTGGAGATCCTCGAGGACCTGCCGGACGTCGAAGCCGTGTTCGCGCCCGTCGGCGGCGGAGGCTTGATCAGCGGAGTCGCCACTGCGATCAAGCTCAGCAATCCCAAGGTCAAAGTAATCGGAGTCGAACCCGAACTCGCTGCCGACGCGCAAGCCAGCCTGCGTAGCCGGAAAAATTGTCCAGTTCCCCGCCGAGCAGGTCTCGCGCACTCTGGCCGACGGATTGCGCACCCAGAGCGTCGGCCCCATCAACTTCGAGCACATCCGCGCCTACGTCGACGACATCATCACCGTCACCGAAGACGAAATCCGCCAGGCGATGAAGTATCTGAGCGCCAATCCCGCCACGGTGGCCGAACCCAGCGGCGCCGTCTCCGTCGCCGGATTTATCTTCCACGCCACTCAACTCCCCCCCACGAAGCTGAACGTGGCCATCATCAGCGGCGGCAATATCGAGCCGGCGATGCTAGAGGAACTGCGCCGCGCGTAGGGGCCTATATCGTTACTTTTATTCGGCGTTCCTTAAAATGTTCGTTTCTTGTGAAGTAGTGTGGCAAAAGATGAGAGTGGATTGTCCAGGTCAAAATCCCCACCCTAAGCTGCATAAAACACGGCTTAGGATGGGTACCCATCGCTGAACTTACTCTTGGGCCCGATCCAAGCACTTTGCAAGCAATGCTTCTTCGGCCAATAATCTAGATATGAAACTGCGCCTAGTCTCTGCTGTATTGGCCCTGTCGTTTATGACCGGGCTCGCCTCCGCCCAAGCCCAGCGCGGAACCTTGGTCCACGAAGAAACGATTCGTGTCTCTCCCAGCAACGACGCCGCAAAACTCGGCGAGGCTGGGCGCGGCCACGAACTGGTCATCATCGACGCCAGCCGCGACTGGACTCATGTTGAGGCGATCCTGCGCGAGCCCAGAAAAGACGCCGACGAAGACGACCCTGCCGCGGAAGGCAAAACGATTACGGGATGGGTCTTGTCGAAGGCGTTGGTCGGCATGAGCACTCCCAACGGCGACAAGATAGTCTTCGGCGAGGCCGCCGACTCCGAAGACCAGGCGAGCCGCCGTCGCGGACGCCGTGATGCTGCGCAGGACGCCATGCGCCTTTACTACCGCGTGTACGATTTATTCCCCACATCGCCCCTGGCTGCCGAGGGACTTTACCGCGCTGCCGACATTCGCTGGCAGATGGAACGGTCGGATGTGCTTACGCGTCCTTCGGCTCGCGAGCGCGAGGCCTACATGCGCGGCCAGATCGATGAAGAGTGGATGAAACTGGTGATCAAGAAATTTCCTGGCACGAAGTGGGCCGATCTCGCCTCCTTCCATCTGATCGAAAATAAACTCTGCGGGGATTGGCAGGGCGCGTCGAAGTGTCCGGAAAAGGAAGCCGACATGTATGAGAAGTACGCCAAGGAGCACGAACAGTCTCCGTCGGCCCCCGAAGCTTTGTATGACGCAGCCTGGCGCCGCTCCGCTTTGATCGAGATTTACAAGACCGAAGCCAACCAGAAGAAATCAGAAGAGGCGAAAGCCCGAGCCCTCACGCTGGCCCAGAAGATCATCAGTCAGTACGCGCAGAGCGGCTGGGCTCTGCGCGCACAATCGCTGATTTTTTACATGCAGCAAGGCGTTCCAACATGGGGAAACGCCAGCGACTGAGAGATTTTTTTCCTGTCATCACGGTGAGGGACTGCTTCGCAATAAGTGGAGCCTTCCCTCAATCGTTGCTACCCGCGCTGCGGGCAGCAACGCGGCCTGAGGAACGATCCCCCAGATCCAGACCTATCGTCAGCTGCGGTTGAGAAAAAATCGTGCTCTGCTTCCTGGCTGTGGTGCTAACCTTCTTCATTGCCGGTCTCCTTTTTTATCTGTGCTTAGAGCACGTCGATAACTTGGGAGCGTACACCGCATCCCGTCCGGAGACCGGCCTTCTCATCCCATCTGCTTTCGTCAACCTTTACGCTTAACTCCTTCGACTTGAAGCAGAACGGGGCCGTCTCTCTTTACGGTGGTGATGGTACGGACGACGGCAGAAGGGTCGACCGGACGTTGGACGCTAAGAGTCGACGATATTAGTAGACCGCTACGTCAGGTCTTCCTCAGTTAAGGAAACATAGTTCTGACGTTGGGGCGGAGCAAGTAGAACAGTAATGCGCCTGCGATAGTGAGGCCCGTGCTGGCGCGCAACAAGTCACCCCTTATAAGATTGACGAGGTCTCCAGCGACCTGGGTGACAATGATACCGACTGCCAATCTCCATCCCCAAAGACGACGTTTGAACCAGCCGACAGAAGCAGTAATGAGGACGACGCTCAGCAGCAAGAACAGACCACCGACAGCCTTGCCAGTAGGAGAAAGTTGCCTGTAAGCAGGTTCATTTAAAGCCCAGACCCGGTCGAAGGGTGTGCCCGGCCAAACGAGAGTCGTTCCTGCAAGGGCCGACATGCAGGCACCGAAGACCAAGAATATCCCGACTGCCGTCATCGCCGGCGTCAGTCTTGCGCCCACGGGAGTCGCAGAAGTCATTTCTTGACTATAGCCGGATAGGGAGTGGAGTGTAACTATACGGGGCTAGAAATCAGGTGGAATTTGACAATTGGTAGCACTATGCCGAGCGCCGGTCCGTAGGTTCTTCTAGTTGCCTTTCGGTCATGCTCGCAACCGGTGGCGGTGGTGTCTTGATGAAGACAGGCCGATAAAAGCGCGAGAGGCAATCATGGCACCGCACTGGGCGAAGCAGCAGCACAATTGCGACCACATCCCAGAGACTCTTGAATCTGGAAACATAAATGCGTGCCGAACAACGGCAGTAAGGACAAGAGCTGCGCCCGATTCGTTTCACGGTTTCACACTTTAGGAAAAAAATACCGGTGGTCTACCCGGGACCAATCCGTCGGAAGTTGTAAGAGTCTCATAGAACCTGAGCCATTGGGAAGCACTTCGAAACGAGCGAGATGCCGGAATCGCGCGAGCCAAGGGTACCTTCCTGTCACAGTTGATGTGATATCGCTATTTCACGCATTGACGTTGCACGCGGGTTCTGATTGTAACGGCCTGGGTAACGTTCCCTATCTCACAGCAATCCGATAAATCCCCACGCCACGCGAGAGAAGCCAGCCGAGCGCTAATAGCTGAATGAGCGAGCCGAATGCGTAGATGACGACGAATTTGGCGGGACTACGCTGCCCAAGCTCAGAAAGAAGAGGATGGTCCCAGTTGATTCCACGCGAGCGTAGCCGTAAACCACGTTGCCGCTATGACGAGCAAATACCTGCCGGTAATCGTGCTTTTTGCCACAGACACGCCGAGCAAAACGAGCAGCGTCAGTTGCACGGCCGCTCCGATCCAATAATGTCTTTTTATCGTATTTGCCTGTCGTGAGTCTTCCGTATGGCAGCCAAGAATCGCAGTGCATTTTACCCGGATTTGTGGATTCTCACACGCACGTATTGAAACAGCTCCTATTACACTCAAAATGCCCCGACTAGTGACGGCTTCGACCTAAGGCCAAACGACTGCCGCATGCGATACTGTTCCCTCACTTTTTGGAGGTCGATTGAACGACTACCTGCTGTCTGTGATCCTGGGAATTGTGGAAGGCCTCACGGAATTTCTTCCGGTCAGTTCGACTGCGCACTTGCGACTCTCGGAAATGCTGCTGCACATCAGCCTCAGTGATGGCTACTGGAAGATGTATTCCATCGTCATTCAGCTGGGCGCGATTTTATGTCTTCCGGTTTACTTTTGGAGCCGCATTACCAAGTTTCTGTCGACTTTCCCCCGCGGCGAGAGCGGCAACCGGACGGCCTTGACCCATCCTCTCGGCCTCACCATGGTTGCGTTCGTGGTCACGGCGATTCCGTCGTTTCTGCTGACCAAGGTGATTGGCAAGCACCTGGAAAGCATCATGATCATCGGCTGGTCGTTGCTGATTGGTGGGATCGTGATGTGGCTGGTTGATGCTTTGAACGCGAAGTCTGAAGCGGCAGGCCCCGGCGCCAATGGAAGCCGCATTCATACGTGGAAGATGGAAGAGATGAGCCTGGGACAGGCAATCTGGATTGGCTTCTGCCAGATCTTCTCTGCCGTATTCCCTGGAACGTCGCGGTCCATGTCGACAATCGCTGCCGGACAGCTCGCGGGAATGTCGCGCGCCTCAGCCCTCGAATTTTCGTTCTTTGTGTCTATCCCGACGATGGCCGCAGCCACGCTCTACACTCTGTTCAAGTCGCTGCGGGGAAAAGGCGAGAATCCGATCGGCGTCTCCCAGATCGACGCGCATGGTTGGATCGTCCTCGCCATCGGCTTTGTGGTTTCGTTCATCGTCGCTTACGGTTCGGTCGCGTGGTTCATGAGCTACGTACGCAAGCGCGGCTTCGCGCCGTTTGCGGTGTATCGAATTATCGTGGGAGTCCTGGTGCTGGCCTTTGCCGCGCGCCTGGCGTAGAGAGGTTGCTGGCAACGTCTTTTGCCGACAGCGGCATTAGATTCTTGCGGATAGGAAAGACGTTGCAAGCAACGTCTCCACAAGGAAACCAAGTCAACACTACCGGCTATTTCCGTCATTGTGGGAACACCGGCTTCTTGGCATAATGTAAGGGCTCTGGCCGATTGCGGCGCTGAAGGGTTTGGTGTCTTCAGCGGATGAATCTGGCCCAAATGGATTATCTGACGACTATTTTTGTGCCCACCGGGAACCGTCGGCTCAATGAGCTGATCGGATTCCTGATGTGCGTCTCCGCGCTCCTCCTCTTCCTCGCGCTGGTTTCGTACTCTCCTCTGGACCCGTCGTGGAATAGCGCGTCCGTTCTCACGGGTGCCCACGCGGCCCGCAACTGGATCGGGGTCGTGGGCGCGTACACCGCCGACATGGTACTGCAGTTCTTCGGGATCGGCGCCTTCCTGCTGGTGATTTTTCCCATCATGCTGGGCGGCCGCTGGTTTCGTTCGATGAAAGTGCAGTCGCCGATGGCGAAAAGCCTGGGCGCAGTCTGGTTGCTGATGTTCGGTCCGGCGATGCTTGCTTTGCTGCCCGGGCACTTGCGGTGGATGTCGGTGATTCCCGTCGAGGGCCTGATGGGCCGCGTTGTCGGCGACTTCCTGATTCACTATCTGAATGTGGTAGGCGCTTACATCGTGTGCGCGACAGTGCTCGCAGTAGCGCTGTATCTCTCGACCGCGTTCTCGTTCTCAGCGATCCGGTTGTGGGCACCGACGCGCTTCGCCTTCGTGACCGCGCTGTGGAATCGGTATAAGGATTGGCAGCACGAACGCACCAAAAAACGGCAGCAGAAGGAACTGGAGCAGCGGCGGATCTCAAAGCCGGTGGTGAAGACGCAATTGATTCCGTCTCGGCCGGCAGCGCAGGCTGCGCCAGAACCGCGCCGCACGGGCATTGAGCGCATGATGGCGGAAGAAGAGGCGCCGAAAGCCGCTGCAGCCACAGGCGGAATTCTCGCGGAGCCGCTGGCCTCGCCTGTTTCAGCAGAATCAGTTGCGGATCCCGAGGTCACGGAGCGCGCCGACAGCAGCCACAAAGCCAAGACGACCATGCCGAAGATCGCCGGCGGATACAAACTGCCGTCGAGCAGCCTGTTGCAGCGTCCCGACGAACAACAGGCCGTCGATGCCGACGAACTTAAACTGCTGGCGCAAGTGCTGACCGAGAAATACGCGGAGTTCGAAATTCACGGGCAGATCACCCAGATCAATCCCGGGCCTGTCGTTACCACATTCGAGTTCAAGCCCGAAGCCGGGATCAAGTACAGCCGCATCACCAATCTCTGCGACGACTTGTGCCTCGCGTTGAAAGCTGAGAGCATCCTGATCGAGCGCATGGCGGGCAAGAGCACGGTCGGAATCCAGGTGCCGAACCGCCAGCGGGAGATCATCTGGCTGCGCGAAAACATCGAGTCGCAGGAATTTATGGGCTCGAAATCAAAGCTCACGATGGCGATGGGCAAGGACATTAACGGGCGCATCGTGACCGCCGACCTGGCAGGAATGCCCCACCTGCTGATTGCGGGCTCGACCGGCGCGGGCAAGAGCGTCGCGATTAACGCGATGATCATGTCGATCCTGTACAAGGCGACGCCCGACCAGGTGCGCCTGATTCTGGTGGACCCGAAGCGGCTGGAACTGGGCAACTACGAGGGCGTTCCGCATCTTTACACGCCGATTATCACCGAGCCGAAACTTGCGGCCAATGCGCTGCGCAACGCGGTGCGCGAGATGGAGCGGCGGTTGAAGCTGCTCGCCGCCAAAGGCGTCCGCAACATCGATCAGTACAACCGGCTGTTCGATCAAGGCAACACGCCCAGCCTGTTTGACGAGGATTCGGACGAGAAGCCGATCCCCTACATCGTGATCATCATCGACGAGTTGGCCGACCTGATGATGCTCGATTCCAGTAACGTGGAAGAATCGATCACCCGGCTGGCGCAGATGGCGCGCGCTGTGGGCATTCACCTGGTGCTGGCGACGCAACGGCCATCGGTGGATGTGATCACGGGATTGATCAAAGCCAACTTCCCGGCTCGCGTTTCGTTCCGCGTGGCTACCAAGGTGGACTCGCGCACTATTCTCGACGCCAACGGTGCAGAGGCTCTGCTGGGCAAGGGCGATATGCTCTACCTGCCATCGGGATCGGCACGCGTGCATCGCTTGCACGCGCCGTTTGTCACGGAGAAGGAAATCGCGGCGGTAGTCGAGTTCTGGAAAGCGCAAGGCACAGCCGAGTATATCCAGGAATTCCTGGCGCCACCCAAGGGAGAGCGCGAGGCCGGAGCCGAGGGCGGCAGTGGAGAGGCTGGGGAAGACGGCGAGTCCGAAGACGATCCCATGTTTGGCGATGCCGTGAAGCTGGTGGTGGAATTCGGCAAGGCGTCCACTTCCCTGCTGCAACGACGGTTACGCATCGGCTATGGCCGAGCGGCTCACCTGATCGATCTGATGGAACAGGACGGCATCGTGGGCGCAGCCGACGGTCCCAAACCGCGCGAGGTGCTGAAACGTCCAGACTGGATTTCGGAGATCGAAGAGACTACGCGGTAGAAATTGGGCGGGAAGCAACCAAAAAATTAAGGGCGGCCGAAGCCGCCCTTTTTGTTTTGCCGAACTATCTTAGTAGCGGAACACAATACCCATCAGCATGCGCACGTTCTTGCTGCTGGTGTTTCCGTTGCTATGCAGCATCAACCAGTCTGCTCCGCCGCGGAACGCCATGTGCTGGCTGAAGTTGAAATCAGCTCCACCACCAGCCAGCATCGCATAACCGTTGCCGGTCACGCTGACGCCACCCGCGGAAGCGGAAGCATGATCTCCACCGATCAGGACATGCACAAAAGGCGTGTATGCCTTGTTGGCGCGCAACGACAACTGCGGGCCGAATGTGTAGGTGTAGTTGTGAAGGCTCACGCCGCTCTGGGTTGTGAAAGACGAGCCCAGATCAGCAGTGATGCCGAAATAGTTGTTGAAATTTCCATTGAGCGCGAAGTCAAAGCCGTTCGCATTGACGCCGCCCTCCAGACGCGTGTACTGATAACCACCGAAAAACTCTGCCTTGGGGGCATCGGTTTCGGCTGCCATGGCAGACACGGCACACACAGCTAACAAACATCCCACAACCAGGAATTTACGCACGTTTTCTTTCCTCCAGATTATTTACAGAATTTTCCTCGGCGAATGTGCATCCGGCCGATTGGTCGGAAATTCCGCACGTCCGTTCGCTTGAAGGAAACGAGCTCATGCGTAGTGGAATTCATGAGAGGAAGATGAGCAAGTAACTGAAGCTGTGGACCTAGGTAACTAAAATTGAAGCAAGTGGTTATTTTTTCAACAGCTTACGATGGGAAATGGATGACCAGAAAGGCAGGTCAAACCGGCAGGAAGCCTACCATCCGAGCCAGTTTGACACGCGGGCTTTGGTGCTCCGAACCCAATCGGGTAGCCAGCTCTTATACCGCAGCAGGACGGTGGCGTTGACGTTTTTGGCATTCTTGGGCGCGAACTTGTTGTTGAAAACCAGGTAGTAAATTCCGGCGCCCGCTGGAAGGTCTGCCTCTACTTTGCCCTGGGAGACTCTGCCGCTCTCGTAGACGGAACTGGTGGCGTAACCGTTCTGCCAGACGGTAAAAGCGGGCTCGCTGAGGACGTAGACTTCAATGTCGCTGTCAGGCGGTTGGTCGCCGTTTTTAGCCTTGCGGTTAGTGACCTTGCTCATGTCGGCAGACGAAGTAAATTGGCCCACGACGGCGACGTTTACCGATCCCTCGGGCAAGGCAAACTTGTAGTAACGGAAGTTGTGCGCCGAAACAGAAAACGGTGTCTCTAGAATGCCTTGATCGTGTTTCCAACCGACCATTTCCTGCATACCCTGGGCGAAGGGATTGTCGCTGGTTGCGGCCCACACCAAGGTTACCAGCACTAGGGCAAGCAAAAGCCACAGAATGACCCGGCGCTTGCGTCGCGGCTTGGTCACTTGCGGAGGGACGACTTCGACGACCGCAGGCTGCTTCGGCGGCAGGCTCACCGGATTCCCGCATTTGAGGCAGAACTGCGCTTCATCCGGCAAGGACGCGCCGCACTTACTGCATCCCAAAATAACCTTCACGACTTGCGGTATGCCGCTATTTGTCGGAATACTCACGGACTCTCCGCACGTTGGTACGAATGCGAACCAGCAAATTCAGGACACGTAACGCTCGACGAGGGGATAGCTAGCTAAATTCCTGCAGATATTAGCACAGGTTTTCATCACGCGATATTGAGTGTTAATGAGAATCCACCGGATTGCCAACTGGCTGCGTGGACGCGGGCGTAACGGCGCTTCCGTCCAAGCCCAACTCTTTGGCGATGGGCTTGAGGGCCTCGATGCAGAACGCAATATGCTCATCGAGGTCGACTCCCAGATCAGCGGCGCCGTTGACGATGTCGTCGCGGTTCACCTTGCGGGCGAAGGCCTTGTCTTTCATCCTTTTTCGTACGGATTTAGGTGTCGACTTCGGCCAACGACTTGCCGGGCTTGATCAGAGCCACCGCGGTGATGAATCCGGCAAGCTCGTCGCAGGCGAAAAGAGCTTTCTCCATGGGAGTATCGCGGGTGACGCCGCTGTACTCCGCGTGGGACATGATGGCGCGGCGGATTTCATCGGAGTAGCCGCGTTCTTTCAGGATTTCGTTGCCTTTGTAGGGATGCTCTTCGGGAGTGGGCCAGCGCTCGTAGTCGAAGTCGTGGATAAGGCCGACGATACCCCAAAGGTTTTCGGAGTCGGGCGAGCCGTCACCAAACTTGCGGGAGCATGCGCGCATGCAGGCTTCGACGGCCAGCGCATGCTTGCGCAGGCTTTCTGATTGGGTGAACTCAGTTAGTAAACACCATGCGGATTCGCGATCGATCATGAGATTGCCTGTTTTCTCCGGGTTCTTACAATGTTGCTTCGGTTTTCGCCCGCGAAATTCGCGGCTTTCCAGTATTTTAACCTTGACTTCCACAGGGCATATGCCGCAGATTGAGCCTGCGGTTTGCAACACTCCCCCAAAGTTCTGCGGTAAGGCTGTAAGGAGAGCCCGCTCTGGCACTCCCACAACCCGATGGCTACGACTCTTGCCCCTGTAGATTCTAGGGAAGTCGTCCGATGCGATCACTGCCTGTTAGTTCAATTCCGTACATCCAATAACAATTGCCGACGGTGCCACGCGTCCCTGGACGAGGAACCGGAGCCCGAACCCATCCTGGTCGCGCCGCCGATGATGATGCCCGTACCCGGCAACGGACGCGGACACTTGAACCTCGCGACCTCCATCCGCTCCCTGCGACTGCGCAGTGGGCTTAGCCAAAGGCAGCTGGCCGGACGTATGGCAGTGCCGCGCACTTACGTTTCAAAGATCGAGAACGAGAAGGCCACGCCTACGCTGTCTTCCCTGGAACGGCTGGCGCGTGCACTGGAGGTCACTGTGCCCGAACTGCTCAGCGGCGGAGAACGCAGCCGCCAGGAAGAAATCAATGAATTGATGAAAGATCAATTTATCGCCGAACTCTTGCCGTTCGTTTCGCAACTAAATGGGATGCAGATGTCGAGCATCCTGACGCAGGTGCGGGATCTGACGGTGCGACCGCGCAGGAGTGCGTAGAAACAGGTTTCAAGTTTCGAGTTTCGCGGGTGGGCAGAGTTGAGAAAGACATCGATGTCCACACGAAACAAGAAGCTTGAAATCCGAAACTGAAAACAAGTTTATCCGGGCAACCAGCCAACACTGAGCCGGAACCGTCCTTGGTTCCGGCTTTTTTCTGTTCGGTTGTGCGACGCTAGAATCCCACAGCTCTGCACTCTCGAGCAGCATCCGATCCGTAGCCTCCTCATCTAAACATTCAAGCAATCCAAACCTCTAAAGGGGTGACAGTCATGTCGGAATCAAAGAAAACAGTCGTTATTACTGGCGCGTCCAGTGGAATTGGCCGATCTTGCGTCGAGCAAATGAGCCGTGCAGGGTGGCAGGTCTTCGCAACTGTGCGTAAGGCAGCCGACCGAGACAAACTTCAAGCGGAGAGTGGCGGGGATGTTTATCCCGTAATGCTGGACGTCGAGGATGGCGCATCGATCGCGGCTGCGGCCGCGGAAGTGGAATCCCACCTGCACGGTCGAGGGCTGGACGGTTTGGTGAATGTGGCTGGGATCGGGATGGTTCGACCGGTCGAACACGCGACCTTGCGCGACGTGCGGGAAATATTCGAGATCAACGTGTTCGGGCAGATTGCCACCACGCAAGCCTTCTCCCGTTTGCTGCGGAAGGAACGCGGCCGGATTGTGAATATCACTTCAGTGGGCGTCAACATCGCGATCCCGTTCGGCGGTTTGCTGAACGCGAGCAAGAGCGCGTTCGGAATGCTCAGTGACACGATGCGGCTGGAATTCCATCCTTTCGGAGTCCGCGTATCCGCCGTGGAGCCGGGCGCGATCTCGACTCCGGCGGTAGAGAAAACGCTGGGCGATATCGAACAAGTGATCGCAAACCTGTCACCCGATGCCCAGGCACAGTACGCAGCGATGCTGCGAACGTTCGCGCGGCAGGCTTATGCACGGGAAAAGAGTGGAAGTTCGCCAGATGTAGTCGCCCGGGCGGTCCACCATGCGTTGACTTCCAGCCGTCCTCGAATTCGGTATCGAGTCGGAAAGCACGCCAAGCTGCTTGCCACTTTGCCAAAGGTCTTACCCGAAAGCGTTCTGGACGCGCTTCGGATTCGAATGTTCGGTCTGCGCCCGCCGTCAGAGGACATTCGGGAAAAGCGCGCAACGAGGGATCGGAGCAGCGGCCGCCCTGCGCTGGTGAATCCGAAATAGATTGGCGAACATCTATCCAGCATGAACCTGGAAGCTGGATCGAATTATTTCTTGGCATCACCGACCGCCGAATCGGCTGACATTTCAGGCGAGCAGAACTGGAAGGGCGGGACCGGCGGCGACCTGCGTGCGGACGGTGGGGACGCTTCCCTGCTCGACGCCTACTCGGCCGCGGTCACGAGCGCGGTGGATCGCGTCAGCCCTTCGGTCGTACACATTGAGGTTCATCAATCCGCGGGACGTTCGCGGTCGGGCGAGCCACGGGAGAGAACGGGTGGCGGCTCGGGATTTGTCTTTACGCCGGATGGATTGATTCTCACCAACAGCCACGTCGTCCACGAGGCCGCCCGAATCGTCGTCACGTTGTCGGATGGGCGGCGGATGCCGGCGACCGTGATCGGCGACGATCCGGCAAGCGACCTGGCAGTCATTCGCCTGGAACAGACCCGATTTGATGAGCCAGGATTGATCGCAGCGGCTCTAGGCGATTCGCAGCGTCTCCGTGTGGGGCAAATTGTGATTGCGATTGGCGCGCCTTATGGATTTCAGTCGACGGTGACAGCGGGCGTGGTCAGCGCGATGGGGCGGTCGCTGCGGTCGTATTCCGGGCGGCTGATTGATGATGTAATTCAGACGGATGCGTCGCTGAATCCGGGCAACTCGGGTGGACCACTGATCGATTCCGCCGGGCGTGTGGTGGGGGTGAACACCGCGACTATCCTGCCGGCGCAGGGGATTTGCTTTGCCATCGGGATCAATACGGCAAAGTTTGTCGCCAGCCGTCTACTTCGCGATGGTCGAATCCGGCGCAGCTACGTTGGCATTTCAGGGCAGACCGTGCCCGTGCATCGGCGGGTCGTGAGGTTCTACGATCTGCCGAAAGAGACAGGCGCGCTGGTGTTATCGGTGGAAGAAAATAGCCCGGCGAAGCGCGCCCAGTTGCGCGAAGGAGACATCATCGTGGCGCTGGAAGGGCAACCGGTGGCTGGCGTGGACGATCTGCATCGCCTGCTGACGGATTTGCGCGTAGGCGTGAGCTGCACGCTGACTGTGTTGCGGTGGACCGAGAAGCTGGAGTTGCAGGTAGTGCCGGAAGAAGCGCGATAGATTGCCTGGCCCGGCGTCCGCGCCGGCGTTTGCCCAAAGCAGAAATATCGACGGATCTTCGCTCCCCTCACGGCCGATGGTGACACTCCCTACATGGTCCTTTCTCGTCCCGCGGGCTTGGGCGCCCGCACCACACCCTGATTGCGCCCCGCTCTCCACTGTGGTAGCCTCATATCGAGAGGCCACTTTGTACGACAAAGTACCCACGGGTTTGGACCGCAAGGAACTGGAAATCTACCGGCATTTGGATCCGGCCCGGCTCCCCAAACATATCGCGATCATCATGGACGGCAACGGGCGCTGGGCAAAGCGACGCCACCTGCCGCGCGTGGCCGGACATCGCGCGGGCGTGTCGGCGGTGCGCTCGACCGTGGAAACTGCGGCTCGCATTCATATTCCCGCGCTCACTCTTTATGCGTTTTCGGAAGAGAACTGGAAAAAGCGGCCCGCGAGCGAAGTGGGCTTTCTGATGGGACTGCTGAGCCGCTATCTAAAGGCGGAAGTTCCAACCCTGAACAAGAACAATATCCGGCTGGAATACATCGGGCGGCAGCACGAACTGCCGGGCGACGTGCAGGAGCGCATGGAGTGGGCGCGTGAAGCTACCGCGCGTAACACGGGCATGGTGCTAACGCTGGCACTCAACTACAGCGCGCGCAGCGAAATCGTGGATGCGTTCCGCTCGATGGTGAACGCAGCGGCGCAAAATGGCGGGATCGAACATCTTGAAATCGACGAAGACACGGTGTGCCGCCATCTTTACACGCACCATCTTCCCGACCCGGATCTGGTGGTGCGGACTTCGGGCGAGATGCGGCTGAGTAATTTCTTGCTGTGGCAGTTGGCTTATGCAGAGATTTACGTCACGCCGACGTTGTGGCCCGATTTTCGCGGCTCGCATCTCCTCGAAGGGATTGCCGAATACCAGAAGCGGGAGCGGCGCTACGGCGGCTTGAATCATGCTGACAAACACGCTCCTAAGGCGATCACCGCAGAGGATGCCAAGGAAGCAGTTTCTTCGTGACTCCTCACTGGTGAAAAATTGAGATTCATGCCAAGATCGTAGTCGTCCCATTCCCTATCTCCCTTGCTGAAACGTATCGCGACTGCGGTCGTCCTGATTCCGATTGTGCTGGTGCTGATCCTGCGGGCGCCGGTGCCGGTGCTGTCTGTCGTGGCCGGCATTGTCGCCTTGCTCACGATTCACGAATTCCTGAAGCTGACGGAATCGTACGGCGTGCAGCCGATGGCCTGGCCGACTCACGTGTTCTCGGGATTGTTCTTCCTGATTCTGGCGATCGCTGGTGGAGGAGACGCACCTCTTCTTTCTACGGGAAAGTTCCTGGTGGCGCTGGCCTTTTCAGCCGCGATTGTGCCGTTCATTTTCCTGACGCGCGCCATGCGGAATCAAGACTTGAGCAGCGGGTATCCGGCGGCGGCGGCTTCGGTGTTTGCGTTCACCTACATCGCGCTTCCGATGGGAATGCTGGTGCAACTTCGGCAGCAATGGGCAGGCGCGTTTTACCTGCTGTATCTGCTCCTGGTCGTTTGGGCGGGAGATATCTTCGCGTATTTTGTTGGCAAGTCAATCGGGCGGCATTTGATGGCACCGCGCATCAGCCCGAAGAAAACCTGGGAAGGTGCGGCGGCTTCCCTGCTGGCAAGCGTCGGGGTGGGTTGGCTGCTGTTCCGCTATGCGGAGCCAATCAGTTCAGCGCTCTTGCGCGCCGGGCTGATCACGCGTGCGGGAGGAATGTACGGACTGGAGATCCCCGCGATGGGGCCGATCCTGGTGCTGACGGTCGTGTTGAATATCGCTGCCCAACTCGGCGATCTGGTGGAGTCACTGATCAAGCGCGGAGCAGGCGTGAAGGATTCCGGCGCGATTCTTCCCGGACATGGAGGCATGCTCGACCGCATCGATGCCCTGCTCTTTGCCGCTCCGGTGCTGTGGTACTATGCGGCTTGGCGCGTGATGCAGTAGCCGCGGCGCGACCTCCCCAAACCTACGCGACTCGATGCGCGTAAAATAAATCCTGTGCCAAGTTCTGTTTCCACAATGAAGCGCATTGCCATCCTGGGATCGACGGGCTCGATCGGGCGCAGCACTCTGAGCGTGGCCGAGTCTTATCCGGAGCGGTTTCAGATCGTGGCATTGGCGGCGGGAAGCAATCTCAAGGCGGCTTTGCAGCAGGCGCGGCGCTGGCGGCCGCGGGTGATATCGATGGCGGCCGAAACCGATGCTGACACTCTTCGGGATCATCTGAAGAAAGAAGGACTCGGCGAGATCGAAGTCGTGTATGGGGCTGCGGGAACGGTGAGAGTTTCCACTGATGCCGAAGTTGATTTCGTGGTCAGCGCGATTGTCGGCGTGGCGGGGCTCGAGGCAACTTACGAGGCGGTGCGCGCGGGAAAAATCCTGGGACTCGCGAACAAGGAATGTCTGGTCGCCGCCGGAGAGTTGATCACTGCGGAAGCGCGCAGGCAGGGCAAACCGCTGCTTCCAATCGACAGTGAGCACAATGCAGTGCATCAATGCATGCGCGGGGGGCGCATGGAGGAGGTCGAGCGGGTCTGGCTGACCGCTTCCGGCGGGCCTTTCCGGAACACGCCGCAGTCGGAATTTGCTTCGATTACCGTCGAGCAGGCGCTGAACCATCCCACGTGGAAGATGGGGCGGAGGATCACGATCGACTCGGCGACCTTGATGAACAAGGGGTTTGAGGTGATCGAGGCGTGCAGATTGTTTCACATGCCGCCCGAAAAAGTGGAAGTAATAGTCCACCCCCAATCTACAATCCATTCCATGGTGGAGTTTGTGGATGGCAGCATACTTGCTCAGTTTTCAGTGACGGATATGCGCCTGCCGATCCTTTACGCGCTAACATATCCCGAGCGGATTCAGTCAGATATGCGGTTTGCGGTGAGTGACTTGCGTCATCTGGACTTTAGCCCCCCAGACCTGAAAAAATTCCCTTGCCTGCGTTTGGCTTATGAAGCGGCGGAAGCCGGCGGCGCGAAGACAGTGGCGCTGAATGCGGCCGATGAAGTAGCGGTAGCAGCGTTTCTGGAAGGCGCGATACGGTTTGACCAGATTCCCAGGGTGATCGAGGAAGTGCTCGCAGAAACAAGTTCCGGGGCCCTGGAGTCTATTCGGAAAGTACTGGAAGCGGACGCGGAGGCGCGGCGGGCAGCCAAAATACGGGTTGCAGCCCTCATGAAAGCTGAAAAACGGCCGAAAGCTACATCTTTCGCATAGTTTTGGAATCTAATCTGTGGGAGCGAACGTACCTCGAATATGTCTGATTTCCTGACCTCACTTGTCGCTGTAGTTGCCGTCCTGGGTTTCATGATTCTGATCCACGAATTCGGCCACTACGCCGTGGCCAAGTGGCTGGGTGTAAGGGTGGAGCAGTTCGCCATTGGCTTCGGCAAGCGTCTCGTCGGCTTCCGTAAGGGCGAGACTGACTATCGCATCAACGCGATTCCACTCGGCGGCTACGTCAAGATGAGTGGCGAGAATCCGATGGACCAGCGGACCGATGATCCGCGGGAGTTCATGAATCATTCGCGCTGGCACCGCTTCCTGATCGCTATTGCCGGGCCGACGATGAACATCCTGCTGGCGATTGTTCTTCTGACCACGGTGTACATGGTGCACTACGAATATCCGGCGGTGTACGACGATCAGCCGGTGATCGGTTGGGTGCTGAAGGATACGGCTGCAGCCAAGGCAGGGTTTGAGGTCGGCGATCACATCAAACGCATTGATGATGTCGAGAATCCCACTTGGGAACAAGTCGAACTGAAAGAAGCGTTGAGCCCCGGGCAGCCGCTTGATGTTCAGGTAGAGCGCAACGGGAAGGTGCTGGACAAAACAATTACGCCCGAGGCTACGGGCATGGATCAGATCGGGTACGCCGGCTGGGCTCCGAAAGAGAGCGCGGTCACGATCACCGACCTGGTGAGCGGAATGCCCGCGCAAAAGGCAGGCTTGAAAGAGGGCGACCAGATTGTATCCGTCGACGGCAAACCCCTGCCAGCCTTGGCCGCGATGGTCGAAAGTCTAAAGATCACGAAAGACAAGCCGATCGAGATCACCGTGCTGCGCGGCGGCGAGCAGAAAACCTTCACGGTGCAACCAGTACTGTCTGACAAGTGGTATCGCATTGGAATTGGCAGCATGCAAATGAAGGTGAAGACGCTGCCCTTCGCAGAGGCGCTCCACCTTTCGCTCCACGAGAACCGGCAAAATGGCTTGCTGATCCTGGAACTGGTCAAGAAGATGGCGCAGCGAAAGATTTCCATGAAGTCGATCGAAGGGCCGATCCGGATTGGCCAGGCAGCAGGCGAAGCCGCGCGGCGCAAGGGCTGGACTCCGCTAATGAGCCTGACCGCAGCGATCAGCTTGAATCTCGGCATCTTCAACTTGTTGCCGATCCCGATCCTCGATGGCGGGGTGATTCTCTTCCTGTTGATCGAAGGACTGATGCGGCGCGACATCAGCATGAATATTAAAGAGCGTGTCTACCAGGCCGCGTTCGTATTTCTCGTGCTATTCGCGGTGATGGTCATCTACAACGATCTGATGAAGACGATCCCGGGACTAGCGGACAAGTTGCTATAGAAAACCTTCACGAGTTGAGAATGAATCAGCCGACGGCTCTGGCCGTCGGCTGAATTGTTTATGCTGTCTTGCGAATTGGGGGGCGCAAGCGCTTCGATTTGGGCGGGCAGAGTGCGATCCCTGCGGCGGCCTTCGCGGCTGGTTTTGGACGAATTGCTTTCAAGTTTTCCGCCTGCTTGCCAATGGCGGCGACATTCACTCCCAGGGAGCCGAAGGGATCATCATTGGTCACACCATTCGGCAAGCCTTGGATGGCGTTCTGGAATTTCGGCCACGCATTCGCCGCCGAGTCTGTAGTGAGGTTGGCGTACAGTTGCGCCAAGGTACCGGCGTCGCCCAGCGCAACCATCTCGGGAGTGATCTTGTCGAGGCTGAAGCCCTGGCTCATCAGCCACGAGAGAAAAGCCATGCCGCATCCCGTGCTGTCGGCATTCTGGTCGGTGGGATCGGTTTTATTCACAAAATCCGGCATGCCATCCTGAGCCCACGTCGGGGCGGTGGCGAAATCCGATAATGCATTGTTACTGATAACGGTGGCGCACCAGCGGGAAAGAGCCTCGCCCGTGCTTTCACCGCAGAGGTTTCCGTTCATGGAGCACTCGCTCAGCTCCGCCTCGAATAGGCCGGAGACACGGGCCGAGTTGCCGAATGAAGCGTCGACTTCGATCGCGTTGCCGGTTACGTAGTCGCAGCCCATGTGATCGGCGCCTCCAGTTCCGTCGGTGGCTCCGCCGAGTGCAAAGACGATGACGCTGACCGCGCCTCCGGTGGTGCCGAAGATAGTGTCATTGGCAGCGACAACACGATCGGCATCGTTGAGCAGGTCGTGAGCATTCTGTTGTGCCGGCTGTCCGAGAGAGGGGTCTACAAACACGGTGACCCGCCCGCTCGGGCTGGCTCCAACGAGTTGGGATGTGCCGGTGTAGCTGGGCCAGGCGGGCACGCCGACAGCGTCGGGGCCAGCGCCAGCAGCTTTCTTAGCCGTGCGGGGTGCCTTGATGCGATGACTTGGACTCATAGACGAACCTCCGTTGCGGACGATGTGATGGTGAGGAATCGAAGTGGCTCGTTATATCCCCGTCATTCGGCCAGAGGTGGGACGATCGTTGTCGGTTAAGCGGAATGGTAGATCCGATGATTTCACAGACGCGACGATACGGCAATGCGTGAAGGGGAAAGCCCAGTAGCATCGCTCAACTTTGGTTTTACCCTCCTCGGAGCCTTTCCACCTTCCCGCACCCCGAGCGAAGCAACACACGTCAGTTCGCAACTGAACTGCGAGAACTCCTTTCCTGTTGTGAGCATTTTCGGGATCGTCGATGTAAGCGGGGTTAGCACGGATTGACTCACAATGAGCGTAACCGCTGCTAATATATGCGGTGATTGGTGAGGTGAATCATGAGCGTTGAGACCGTCACGAGCACCAACGTCAAGCAGGCGGTGCCGTTTTTCGGCGTCTCGAACATGGAAGCTTCGCTGCGTTTCTATGTTGATGGGCTCGGCTTCAAAATGAAGCACTCGTGGATTCCGGATCCTGACGAGGACAATCCCGAGGGAAGAATTCGCTGGTGCTGGCTTCAGCTTGGCGATGCCGCCATTATGCTGCAGGAGTTTTTGCCCAAAGATCGGCCGAAGGAGACCCTTGGGACTGGAACATCCGTTTGCTTCATGTGCGAAGACGCGCTGGCCCTTTATCGCGAATTCAAATCCCATGGAATTCAGACGCGGAAATGTCCTTTTGTCGGAAACCATCTCTGGGTAGTTCCGGTCACGGATCCCGACGGATACCGCATCGAATTCGAGAGCCCAACCGACGCGCCGGAGGAAAGCGAGCTTCGAGAATAACGTTGGTAAGCGCGACAAGTAACGGGGACACTTGGTTGCGTCCCTCACGCCAGGTCGAAGCGCCCGTACCTCGGCTAAGGAATTGTATGCGGGATTGTGTCCGGCAAGTACGCTTACCTGTTTCTAAATGCCGCCAGTCTCGGCTGGGCGCGAACCGCGCTAAATGCTTTCCTCATCGCAGTGGCGTTCATGGCTTCAGGTTACGCAATCGTTTGCATCGATCACGTAATCGCGTCTCGCACGAAGGCTTGAACGCCAACACCGGCGCAGGCCAGTGGTCCGGGGCTATAATTGCGGACCAGCCTACTCGCATATCGAAGCACCCACAGGAGTGATCTATGCCTGTCAAGCAGGGAAGCCTTGAACTGTTGCAGCATCCCGCGTCCAAGGAGCTACTGCAATCGACGATTCCCGCCCGTTTCGCCTATGTATGGACCGATGGCACTCCCAGAGTCGTCCCGATCTGGTTCCACTGGAACGGGCAGGAGTTCGTGCTGGGGACGCCCTCCAAGGCTCCAAAGCTTAAGGCTCTGGCTAAGAATCCTAAGGTGGCGCTCACAATTGATGACAACAAGTTTCCCCATAAGGTGTTGCTCGTGCGCGGCACGGCGCGTCTGCAAACGGTTCAGGGAATCGTTCCTGAATATGCATTGGCTGCGGAGCGCTATTTCGGAACGGAACAAGGAAAAGTTTGGGTGGCGCAGCTTGCTTCCATGAGTAAGGATATGGTGCGAATCGCGATCACGCCGGAATGGGTTGGCCTTCTGGACTTTCAGACGCGCTTTCCTAGTGCCCTGCCGCTGTAGACGATTCGGATTGCAACCGGCGCCAGAACGATGAGCCGGACGCCACACTTCATCGCGACAGCACGGCCGTCGGCAAAAGCCTGGCGACTTACCAGGACGTTCGACATGGCAATCGCGGCTAGTCTTCAGTTCGGGGCCCGCCGGCCGCGAAGGGACCGCTCAAAACAAGCAGACTAGAGTCACACACTCGGCTTGCCACGAAATCGCGCGCCGAGCCTGACTCCAGCCCCGTTGGAGGAGTTCGGAGAATTTGGCAAGAACTTCATTGAAATAGGCAACAGGTCCGAGGTCGGGGAAGCTATGCTTGGGCTCGCGGCGAAGGCAAAGAGAAATCCAATTGCTGGGCGCATAGAAGATCATCAACCACTGACGACTCGGAGATCCACGAAAGAAATCTTTATGGGAACGACTCGGAGTTGCGTGGAACTTCGTCGGAACTGTAGGAATCGAGCGTGAGCGGTGCAGTTGATGTATCCCAAATCGGCACATTGCCATCCAATGAGCACGTACACGATGGGGACGAGGCTTCTTTTGGGAGCTGCGACGCAGATGAAGCGACGCATGGGTTGGCCCATCACGTTACGCGGGACCTGCTTGTGAGCAAGGAGCTGCCGCGGATATACCAAGTCACCGAGGACGGCCACTTGATTTACCAGATCAGCGCGGCCAGACGAACACTGGTCAGTTACTAGGGAGCATTACTAACCGGTGCAAATGGCAGTTGGCCTTCTACAGGAAGGCACATCGAGGGAGCAACCATGCAAAAGCGCAAACTTGGAAAGAGCAATTTGGAGGTATCGGCCATCGGCCTGGGCTGCATGGGACTGAGCTTTGGGCTCGGCCCAGCGGTGGATAAGCAAGAGGGGATTTCGCTGATTCGCGCTGCCGTGGAACGTGGTGTCACATTCTTTGACACTGCTGAAGTCTACGGTCCGTTCGCCAACGAAGAACTGGTGGGTGAAGCCCTGGCACCATTCCGTAGCAAGGTGGTGATCGCCACCAAGTTCGGGTTCAACATTGATCCGAACACTGGCAAACAGGCTGGGCTGGACAGCCGGCCCGAGCATATCAAGGAAGTCGCGGAGGCATCACTCAAGCGCTTGAAGACTGACGTCATCGATCTCTTGTATCAGCACCGGGTCGATCCGAATGTGCCGATCGAAGACACGGCTGGCGCGGTGAAGGACCTCATCCAACAAGGCAAGGTGAAGCACTTCGGACTTTCCGAAGCGGGCGTGAAGACGATCCGTCGCGCGCACGCTGTTCAGCCTGTGACCGCGCTGCAGAGCGAATATTCGCTTTGGTGGAGAGAGCCGGAGGCGGAGGTCATCCCGACGCTGGAGGAATTGGGTATCGGGTTTGTTCCCTTCAGTCCCCTTGGGAAAGGCTTCCTCACAGGCAAGATCAGCGAAGATACAAAGTTCGACAAGAGTGACTTTCGCAACATTGTCCCGCGCTTCTCGCCGGAGAATCGGAGGGCGAATCAGGCGGTCGTCGACTTGCTCGGCACGATCGCTCAGCAGAAGAACGCGACGCCTGCGCAGATCGCGCTGGCTTGGCTGCTGGCGCAGAAACCCTGGATCGTTCCGATCCCCGGTACAACGAAGGTGCATCGCCTGGAAGAAAACATTGGAGCTGCTGGTGTGGAACTTACGTCTGATGATCTGCGGCAAATCGAGAATGCTGCTTCGAGGATTACGGTGCAAGGCGCCCGGTACCCCGAAGAACTGCAAAAATTAGTGGGACGCTGAAAGGAAAGTTCATGTACAAGGCAAAAGCTTATTCGGCGGGCAGTGGGAGTTCGCCCCTGGCTTCCACGAAAATTCCACGCCGCGATCCAGCCGAACACGACGTACAGATTGAAATTCTGTTCTGTGGCATCTGCCACTCCGATCTGCACTCAGTGCGTAATGAATGGAGCGAATTCATGCCCACGGTGTACCCGATCGTGCCGGGACACGAGATCGTGGGTCGTGTCGCCAAGGTCGGGGCCGCAGTCAGCAAGTTCAAACCCGGCGACCTCGCGGCAGTCGGGTGCATGGTGGACTCCGACGGCACTTGCCCAGAATGCCGGGCTGGCTTTGAGCAGTTCTGCCCGAATATGACCCTGACTTTTAATTCTCCAGATAAGCATCTTGGAGGCGTCACCTATGGCGGCTACTCCGAGAATATCGTCGTGGATCAGAGATTTGTCTTGCGCGTACCCCCAAACCTGAACCTGGCCGGGACGGCGCCCCTTCTCTGCGCTGGAATCACAACATATTCGCCGATGCGCCGGTGGAAGGTCGGCAAGGGAAAGAAAGTCGGCGTGGTCGGTCTCGGCGGACTGGGTCACATGGCCGTGAAGTTCGGCCGCGCGCTCGGAGGTCACGTAATTGTCTTCACGACTTCGCCAAAGAAGAAGGAAGACGCACTCCGTCTCGGCGCCCATGAAGTAGTCGTCTCGGGCAATGCAAACGAAATGCAGAAACACGCGGGCAGCTTCGACTTTATTCTGGACTCTGTGTCGGCTGATCACGACATCAATGCTTACCTCAACCTGCTTGGTCGCGAAGGTACTCTTACTGTCGTTGGCGCCCCACCGAAGCCTCTCGGGCTTTATACCTTCAGCCTGATCGCGCGCAACCGGAACTTGTCAGGCTCGAATATCGGGGGCGTCGCCGAAACGCAGGAAATGCTCGATTTCTGTGGACAGCACAACATCGCCGCCGACGTCGAGGTCATCCCGATTCAGAAGGTCAACGAAGCCTACGAGAGATTGCTCAAGTCCGATGTGAAGTACCGGTTCTCGATTGATATGGCTTCTCTCAAAGAGTGAGTAACGAATTCGTCAGCCTCTTTCACGCGGGGGAATGCGTTCCACGTCGCCAGATCGATGGTCGGAAATTCCTATGATGGTGAAAAAGGGGGAATCAGAATGAGTAAAGAACCGACAGCCGCGCAGAAGATGATTGGCGAATTCGCCCCAAAGTTGGTCGATCTGACAGATCGCGTACTCTTCGGTGACGTGTGGGAGCGCCCGGAGCTTTCCAAGCGCGACCGCAGTCTCGCAACTGTGGCGGCGCTGATTGCGATGAATCGTCCGGACCAATTACGGTTCCATCTGGGAAAGGCCGTGGAGAACGGAGTGAAGAAGGAAGCATTGATTGAGGTCATCACGCATCTGGCATTCTATTCGGGTTGGCCCAATGCGATGAGCGCGATCATCGTCGCAAAAGAGGCGCTCTCGAAAGCATAAGAGCCAGGAGTTTCAAGCTCAGGGTTCGGCGAGGAGTGCACATGGCAAAACAGAACGATACTCTAAAGGACCGCCTATCCCGGTATCGCGAAATTAATATCAGTGTGACCGGGAGAACATCAGGCCGCACTATTTCAAATCCTGTCTGGTTCGTATGGGATGGCGACAAGGTGTACCTGCTGCCGGTGAAAGGATCGGACACGCAGTGGTACAAGAACGTGCTGAAGAATCCTACGATCCAGATCGATGCGCGGGGCGCAGAGGGGAAAGTTGAAGCGGTTCCTACGACTGATGCCAAACAAGTATCGTCTTTGGTCGAGAAGTTTCGCGACAAGTACGGGGCGAGCGACGTGAAGCAGTACTACTCAAAATTCGACGTTGCGGTCGTCGCCCAAGTGCGGTGATGGTGGGTTCTTGCGGTGCGGTCTGCGGCGAATCATGATCGCCGCTTTGGAATCGAGCGCAGAGCGAGCGTATAGGCGAGTTAAGATATCCGCTATAGGGCCAAGGTATTGGTTTCTGTAGTCGCTCCGCCGGGCTTCGCGTAGGGGGACGGCCGAGCCGGCCGTCGCAACACTTGCAACTTGGCGTTGACATGCTGGGGGCCGAACCACCGGGGAGTTTTCACCGAGAACAGACACCGTCCCTTGGGAGGGAGTTCTTTATGGTCACGCTGAATGTGAATGGGGTAAAACGAGAGGTGCAGGCACCTGACGACACTCCGTTGCTCTACGTTTTGCGCAACGATCTTCAACTTATCGGCCCGCAGTTCGGCTGCGGACTGGCACAGTGCGGAGCCTGTGCCGTTCTGGTCGACGGCAAGGAGGCGCGTTCCTGCGTTACGCCTGTCGCAAGCGTGGCCAATCAGGAAATCACGACGCTCGAAGGCCTGCCCGCGAGGTGGGCAAAACAAAAAGGCCTATCGGCCGCGGAAGCGAAGACCACGCTCCACCCGGTGCAGCAAGCCTGGATCGAAGAGCAGACTCCGCAATGCGGGTTCTGTCAGAACGGAATGATGATCAAGGCGACTGAACTGCTGGAAAGCAATGCCAATCCGACTTTGGCGCAGATCAAAGAGGCCTTCACCAATTCCGGTCCGTCGCCAAATCTGTGTCGCTGCGGAACCTACGTTGCCATCATGGATGCCGTTCAGCATGCTGCTGAAATCATGGCGAAGGGGAGGTAGGCGATGACAACGATAATCGAAAAACCAGGAAACGTGTTCGAACCCAAGTTATCTCGCCGTCAATTCATCAAGGCGGGTGGCGTTCTGGTGGTGGGTTTCAGCTTCGTTGGCCCGGAACTTCTGAAGGCCGATACCGCCAAGTCCGGTGCGCTAAAAAACTCGCTCGACCCGACACTGCCCGGTTCGTGGATCGAGATTCATCCAGATAACACGGTCCTGATTCGCACGGGAAAAAGCGACTTCGGCCAAGGTACGACGTTTACTGCATACCGGCAAATTGTGGCCGACGAGTTGAGCGTGCCCTTCGAAGCGATCACTACGGTGGTGGCAGGAGATACGGACCGCACGCCGGACGGCAGCGGCGCCTTCGATTTTCTGGGAGGTGGAACGCCGAATATCCGCAAGGCGGCCGCATATACCTACCAAGCCCTGCTGGATCTCGCGTCAGAGCGACTCGGCGTTGCGAAAGATAAGCTTTCGGTCAAAGACGGCGTCGTCTCCGGAGGCGCCAAAAGCATTTCGTACGGCGACCTCGTGAAGGACCAACAGCTGAAGCTGACGATTCCTGTGAAGGGAGATCTCACCAGCATCTTTGGACTGACGATCGAGGGCAATCCGCCGATGAAGCCGGTCAGCGAGTACAGGGTCATCGGGAAGTCCTTCAAGAACTCCATCACGGCTTCGAAGGTGGCGGCGAAGGAAACGTGGGCAACCGATGTGCGACTGCCTGGCATGTTGCACGGAAGAGTGTTGCATCCAAAGACGCTCGGCTCAACTCTCGTGTCGGCGGGCCAAGTGGACAAAACGAAGTTTCCGAATTCGCAAGTCGTCGTGAAGGGCAATCTCGTGGGCGTGGTTGCGCCCACGGAGTGGGAAGCAATCCAGGCAGCCGACCAGGTAGGCAGCGGCACGAAGTGGACCGAGTGGAAAGGCCTGCCGGGCAATGCCAAACTCTACCAATACCTTCGGGACGAGGCTGATTGGACCAGCGCGCCGGTTGAGAAGAGCAAGGCCGCTAAAGGCGATGTCGCACCCGCACTGGCGTCGGCACACAAGAAGCACTCCGCTAGCTATCAGTTCTCGTACATGAAACACGCGCCGATTGGTCCAACCATGGCCGTTGCAGATGTCAGAACTGACGGAACGGTACACATTTATACGCACAACCAGAATCCGCAGGCTCTTCGGGGCGAGATTGCGATGATGCTCCGCACCACGGCCGACCATGTAATCGTGCACGTGTACCCGGGACCGGGTCACTACGGAAGATCGAACGGAGGAAACGCCGGCGCTGAAGATGAGGCGGTGCTGTTGTCACAAGCGGTGGGCAAACCGGTGCGCGTGCAGTGGATGCGCGCAGATGATATGCAGTGGTCGACGCAGTCCGCGGCAGCTTTCTCTGATGTTCAGATTGCACTCGACGAAAAAGGCAAAATCGCTGCGTATCAAATCGACCACTACATGCCCGCCATGCAGGATGACAGGCCGATCGGCGCTGTACTCGCAGGCCTGCCCACCATGCCGGCGCCGCAGGTCAAATCCGATTCTGTAACCTCCACGGTCAACGGCATTGAAGATCCATGGATCTACGCTCCGGTTCCGAACGTGATGGAGAGCGGTCACGGTACTTTCCAGGTAGGGCAGAAAGCTTCGCCTCTTGCCGTGGGTCTGCGCGACCATAGCATGCGCACGCCGGGGCAATTCCAGCAGAACTATCCACGCGAACTGGCTTTGAACGAAGCCGCGGCGCTGGCGGGCGCGGACGCCATCCAGTTCCGAATCGACCACGCGAGCGAGGAACGGGCCATCGGTGTGCTGAAAGCAGTGCGGGATGCTTCCGCTTGGGACCCGCGCCCTTCACCCCGTCCGGATGCTGTATCCACCGGATCTTCGCCTGTGCGGGGTCGTGGAGTTTCGCTGATGTTGCGCAGTGGAACTTACTGGGCGTGCGTTTGCCAGATCGCCGTCACTCCCAGTACCGGCAAGATCGTGGTCGAGAAGTACACGATCGCGGTCGATCCGGGGATTGTAGTGAACCCGGCGCAATTGAAGCGGCAGGTCGAAGGCGGGGCGGTGATGGGTGTAAGTCACGCGCTGCTCGAAGAGGTGATGTTTGATGAGAGTGGAATCACGCAGGACGACTGGAATAGTTATCCGGTCCTGACGATGGCTGACGTCCCGGAGATCAAAGTCGTGCTCATTAACAATCCGAAAGTCGGTGCTTACGGCGGAGGCTCGGAAGCGGCAAATGCGCTGGCGGCGCCCGCCATCGCAGCCGCGCTCCACGATGCGACCGGCAAGATCGTCCGGCGGCTTCCGCTGAAACCCGCTTACGTGCAGGCGGTCTTAAAGACGTAAGCGGGTAACTCGACGAGGAGACTCAAGTTTCCCAGCGAATCATTGCTGTGGCGACGCGGTCTCATTCGGGTTGCCGTGCATTTCAGGGTGCTTCTCCTGCTCGAGTTCATCGAGCTTCCTCTTCTGTTCGTCGTTCAGGACCTTGCGGGCCTGTCTGTCCGCCTGATCGTGCAGCGTTTTCTCTTTCTCCCCTCGCGCTTCGTCGGAAAGGCTGTCGTCCTGCATGAGCTTTTGCCTCGCGTCCAACATTTGCCGGAGAATAGGCTTGATCTTAGCCTGCTGATCGACGCTGAGGCCAAGCTTCTCAGACAGCGCTTTCAGGTGTCGGTCGACTTCGGGGGCGGTGCTCTGCCCGGCTGGCTGGCCCTGCTCTTGTTTGTCGCTACTGGTGGTGCCAGCATTGGTCTGCTGTGCTGAGATTTGAGCAAACATCAGCGTCATCCCGACTACAACTAAACGGAAGCGATTCATCGACCTTCTCCTTTGTAAGAACGGTTTGTCATATGATTTGCAATGTAGCCTTCAGACCTCCCCAAGTCGAGATCGAGTTTCGAGTTGTTGAACAAAGATGCGGTTAATGTCCATGAATGAGAGGTGGAGAGCGCAGGAACATGCCAGCCAAACAAGAAAAGCGCCGGCGAAAACCCGATCAGCGCACCCGGCGTACCCACGAGCGGCTCGGCAGCGCCCTGGTACAGTTGATCGCCGAAAAGCCAATCGATGACATCACTGTGCAGGAAGTGCTGGATCGTGCGTCGGTCGGGCGATCCACCTTTTACCTTCACTTCCGCGATAAGAATGACCTGCTCCTCAGCCAACTCGAGATGTTCCTGGAAACGATGAGCACGGCCCTCAGTGTCCGCAAGGAAGCGTCCCTCCGAGTGGTCCCTGTGGCAGAAATGTTCGCGCACATCGGCGGACAGAACAAGATGTATCGCGCGCTGGCCGACGCTGGCCGTCTGCCTGATTTCTTCGACCTCGCTCAAGGCTACTTTGCCCGTGGGATTGAGCAGCGCCTCAGGGAATCCCAGCGCCTTCCAAGGCTCAGGCCACGTGAATTGACGATTCGCGCCTTTGCGTTGGCCGGGAGTTTGCTGGCGCTGCTGCGATGGTGGATTGATCGCGGCGCAAAAGAATCACCACATGAGATGGATGAATTGTTTCATCGGATGACTTGGGAGGGGTTTCGGGAACCGCTAACTACGCGAATTCGATCATAGTTGGCTTCCGTGTGTACGTTCCAAAGGAGGTAATCTCTAAACGTGAAGACCAATGGCAATGTGCTATCTCTGCGGCTTGTCGACGGCCCGGCCTCAAGCGAGCCGAATACAGCAAAGTTGACCCGCCTGATCGCTGCCTACGCACCTCACGACGGCAGCTTTGGGCTATGCATTCCTGGCTTACATGCCAGCCGCATGGCGCGAGTCAACTCTGAATGTTTTCACACTCTCAGACAGCCCTCTCTGTGCCTCGCCGCCCAGGGAGCAAAGACCGTCATCGTCGGACAGGATGTATACGAGTACGACCCGTCGCGCATGATCGTGTTCTCCGTCGCCTTGCCAATCGCATCCCAGATCACGCAGGCCAGCCACTCCGAGCCTTACTTGGCTCTAAGGCTCGACCTCGAGCCGCACAAGATTGCGGAACTGGTTTTGAAGGTGTACCCGCATGGACTGCCTCCAGTGCAAGAGAGGAGCGCCGTTTACGTAACTCCGATGGATGCGCTTATTGTCAACGCCGCCACTCGGTTGATGGAGTGTCTAGCGAAGCCCGGAGACGCGGAACTGCTTGCCCCACTCATCGTCGACGAGATGTTGATCCGATTACTCCGTAGCCCGATTGGTGTGCGGGTGGCCCAAATGGGATTTGCCGAGTCGAGCGTGGAACGAATCGCGAAGGCGATTTCGTGGCTACGCACAAACTTCTCTCAACCGATGAAGGTGGAAGACCTAGCCAGACTGGTGAACATGAGCGTGTCCTCTTTTCATGAACACTTCAAGTCGGTCACTTCGATGAGCCCGTTGCACTACCAAAAGGTGCTGCGGCTACAAGAGGCACGACGTCTCATGTTGTCGGCGATGATGGACGCGGGTACGGCGAGTCAGCGCGTGGGCTATCTGAGCGCGTCCCAGTTCAGCCGGGAATACAGCCGGTTCTTCGGGAATGCACCGACCAAGGACATTGCCAGATTGCGTCAAGACACTCGACTTTGGGCCTAAGACGCGAGGCCACGCCCATCGAGCAGGATTAGGTCGACCCACGGCTTGCGCCGTTTCGCGCCTTCGCATGCGCACGAGGCCGATGCGATGAACAGACGGCAGCCTGCGGTCGCTGCGTCGCGCTGACCGAGTGTGAAAAGGCCGCGTGGATCAGGAAAGATTCTGGGATCAAATCTCAATAATCGCGCGGTTCCGGGGTTCCGAGAATCAGGACGGGCCCGATTGGGGAGCGCTTTCGACAGGTGTTTGAATCGTGGGGGTAAACAAAAACACTGAGACTCCTTGTGAATTGCCCAGGCGAGACTCTTGAAAGCCATGCCCGACAAACCATCCGCGCATCCAGCCAATGAACCCTTCGTGATCGTTCCTCGTGACCAGCACAAACTTCTCCGACGGCTTCAAGACGTGCAAAGTAATGTCTTGCAAATAGCTAGTCGATTCCGGATTGAGAAGGCGCGGGAGGAGAACAATTCGGCCAGGCATTGGATATTTGGAGAGTGGACAGAGCAGTGGGCTGTCCCGATCAATGTTCAGATCCCAGTGGATCTTTGCGGTTTCAACGAGCCCCACCCGCAACAGCACCGGAGTGGTCGGAGAGATGTCGGCGGCGCGAACCGACGCAGCGGCCGCCCTCCAGTCCTCGCGGTGCGGAGAATTGGTCCAATGGTAACCGGAATAACTGACCATCGACACGAGGGCGATGCAGGCAGCGATGGTTGTGCGCATCCGATGGACTACGAAGGTCCTTATCCAACTTCCCACAATCAACGCCAACGCAAGGAAACTAGGGAGGTAGTATCGGGGCGCGAACACTTTGAAAGGACTAAGCCGCGCCACAATAAACAGAGTGATAACCGGCATAGCTAACAACGAAACGAATAGAAAGTTGCCGGATCTGGGCATGTTGGCCGTAACGAATGCCATTGTGCGACGTGCGAAGCAGCTGATTAGTATTCCCAGAAACAGGCCACCAGTAAGGATTGGAGGAAAAAGAGATGACACGAGCTCGTTTGTATCCGGAGTGCCAGACCACGATGACTCAGACGAGAGTCTGTGATGATAGACCGCTAACGGTAACAATAAAACCATGATGAGCGCGGCAGCCGCAACAAGATCTCTGATTCGAATTCGTCGGTCGACTTGCCAGGTGTAAATCGCATAGGCGAGCAACACTAGATAGACCGTTGCAAATAAGTAATGGAAGTAGGGGATGGCGGCAGTCGCCAAAACGAATCCAACCTTGTTCCGAAGTTTGCGGTGATTCAACCAACGAACCAACTGCAAGATGCTGGCGACAACCAGCATCAGACCTATTCCGTAGGGCCGAGCATTCGTGGCCGCCTCCTTCGCGATTTCGTGGAGGGAGACGAATACTACGACGACAAGAACTCCGGTCTCTCGGTCCAGAAAATGTTCTGCCAAGCGGAACAGCAGCCAGGCGGCCACCAGGGAGGCTAGTAACGAGGGCAACCGCAACGCAATCTCGCTCGTTCCGGCGGTCCGAATCACGGCGGCAATCAAAACGTCGTAGGGCATGTTTTGGCCCGGCCAGAACTGACTGCGACTGAGGGCCGGCACGAACCCTTTGTAGGAGCTCCAAAACGTGATGAGTTCGTCCAACCAAAGGCTCGACCTGAGGGGCAGGATCCAGAGCCAGGTAATCTCCAGAAGCGCGAGCGTCAAGAGTAATTTCAGCTGAGACTGCGGGATGGGGGGAGCCAGGGCAAGTCGCTGCGATGGCGCTATCGCGGGAGAGACTTTGTCCGGCAACTGCATGAAACTTGCCTTCTTCCCGGAGAGATACTACTAAAGCTTAACTCACCCTTAACAACTGGCTTCATCCGTGACTTAAGAAAGCGAATAACCGTCTAAGGATGTCCAGCGTATTCGAGGCAGAAGCTCCGGTCTATGTTGCCCAGTTATTGCACGCCTAGAGCCATTCTTAGGAGTGAGGTGAAAATAGGCAATTCGGTTGAGTGCGGCAAACTGTGTCCAGAATTCTAGCGAGTAGTGAGTCAAATCTTGCCAAGTGCGTATAGACATCTGACGGGTGAGCCAGGTTTGGCGAAGTGTGTACAGAAATCTGGCGGTGGCTTCTGCATTGTCGACCAATGTTCTAAACCTACAGGGGGCGTCGAACATAACACGTGCACTTCGCGGGCGACGACGTGATCGAGGCGCGGGTGACCTACCCATGGAACGTTTTCTTGTGCACGCTGACTCCAACCAAGAATTAAAACCTACCCCGGCGTGAAGGCTGATTCCGCAAATCGGAAAAATCACTAAGCAGAAGTACCTTAGTAACTTCCAGATCCGGAGCCGTCTCAAATAGACTTTCGGTGGAAGACGTCCCATGGAAAATTTAGTTTTCTACCTCTTTGTGCAATTGAACTTGATTTTTGGAGTGTCTGGATTGTTGTGGCCGGATAAGCTGATGCCCGTTTTCGGGCTGCTGATGTTTCCCTGGCCGGCCTCGCACCGGGCGATCCGAATTCACGGCATCGTCGCGATTGTGGGGTATGCGGTGGTAGTCGGTAAGGTTCTGGCCGCCCATTAATCAACTTCTGCCGGGCGCCTCCGTCCAAAATTCGCCAGGATTTCGTCTCTGACCCTCGGTCTGAGCATCAAAATCTCCACGATAACTCCTGAAGGCTTAGAGGGTTAGGTTCAGACGCCGCACGCCGGGAGTGTCGTCCCAGGGCTCTCGCACCGAAACCGAAGGGGATACGCCGAAGCAGACAAGTCTCATTCCGGGTACAATCCCGCCTGCGGTCCTTTCCCCAGTCCGCAAACTCAATCAAAAGAAAATCGATAAGGAGTACGACCATGATGTCAAGACGACGGGTCACGTCACTTGTAACGATCGCGGGATTTGCCGTGATCGTTACTGCCGCAACTTTAGTAAAAACTCCACGGGCACAGGCGGGAGGAGAGGGAGACGACCGCGACTCGAGAATCGAGCGCGGTTTCAAGATTGCGCCGGTTCCGTTGAAGTTAGCCGGCAAGAATCGCGAATTAGTGGGATTGGGGAGCTACCTAGTCAACGCAGTAGCGGACTGCAATGGGTGCCACTCCGCAGGTCCAGCTACCGAGTTCGCGGCGGGTGGCAATCCGTATTTTGGCCAACCGACCAAGGTCAATCCTGCTACCTACCTGGGAGGAGGCAGGGATTTTGGTCCGTTTCCGGCAGCCGGTCCCTTTCCACACATCATCTCGCGCAATTTGACGCCTGACAAAACGGGACGGCCTGAAGGAGGTCACACCTTTGTGGAGTTCCTTCAAATTATGCGGACCGGCGTGGATATGGATCACCTCCATCCGACCTGCACGGGGCCACCCGATGGCACTTGCATTCCAGCCCCGTTTGACGGAGCTCTCCTGCAAGTCATGCCGTGGCCTATCCATCAGAACATGACGAAGCATGATCTGCGTGCGATCTACGAATATCTGAGCGCGATTCCTTGCATCGAAGGACCACCCGCCCCAGACCCGCTGCACAACGATTGCCAATAAATGAAGAGCAGGGGTCGGCGTTCCCTCCCGGCCCCTGTTTTTCAGTACGAATCCGCCTGCCCGGTTCCGACGGTGTAGAGGGTTGTAGCCGGAGAAGGCCTTAAGAAGTCCGCCCGCCTGTACGTTTCGCTCTAATCGTGCCCACAAACCGCCCCGCATCAAATTACTTACGTTCGATTGTGGTACCATGGTACATTGGTACACATGGCCGACGATCCTAAGCTTGAAATCGAGCGCGTCCAAACCGGCGTACGCATTGAGAAACGTATCCTCAAAGTCCTCAAGGCTTTCGCGGAATATCACGACATGACGCTGGGGGACGTTCTCGAAGGCATCGTGCTGCATGCTTTCGATGGGAAGACTCCGTTCAGCCCCGCCTCTCTCGAACGGATCCGAGAGCTGAAGAAATTTTATGAGTTGGATCTTGATTCGAGCGCCAGTCACCGGCTGAAGGAAATCAAGGCTGAGTCTCCGCGGGCGCGGACCAAGAAGAAAGAATGAACCACAGAAACAGAGTATCGCAGAGATGCATACGCGAGGCGATTGGAGTGGAGGATATTTGCGATGAGTCCCGTGCGAAGCAAGATCGGACTGACAGTCTTGCAGTGGTCGCTAGGTATTGTGATTCTCATCGAGGCGGTGTTGTTCGTTCTGCCAAGCGCGGCGCACGAATTCACGAGGACCCATATGCCCGGTTTCGTGCGTTTGATTCTGGGATGGGGCGAGATCGCCGGATGCATACTTCTCCTGATTCCGCAGACTGCCATTCGAGGCGCCTGGCTGTTGCTGGCTGTCTTCGTAATGGCCATCCTTGTTCACTTGCTGCACGGGACTTACGGCATCGGCAGTCTCGTTATCTACGCGGCTGCGGCGTTCGCAATCGCGATCGGGAAGGGTAATTAAGCCGGAGTGTTGCGAATGACCAACGAAGAGCTCATCCACCATTTTGAGGCCGACACGCTTCCGGGTTCCTTCCATCATGCCGACCACGTGCGGCTTGCATTCGCCTATTTGTCGCGGTATCCGGTACTGCAAGCGCTGGAGAAATTCGCGAACGCGTTGAAGCGTTATGCGGCGGCGCGGGGAAAGACACAGCTCTATAACGAGACGGTGACGCATGCCTATTTTTTCCTGATCCGGGAGCGGATGGCGCGGGTCGGTGCTGATGATTGGGACGAATTCGCACGCCAAAATGCGGACTTGCTTACTTGGAAGGATGGGATCCTGACGCGATATTACTGGGAATCGACCTTGCAATCCGATCTGGCGCGCAGCGTGTTCGTTTTTCCTGACAAGTGCGGGTGAAGTCGGAGCCGCCAGGTTGCGACGGATCGGACGGAATGAGTGTCGTCCCTTCGGAATTCCTGTCGTAGCTTATCTTTTGCCCTTTCGGGCTTGCTCAAATTCTCCTTATCACCCACGGATTATGCCGTGGGCTGCATTCTTGCGCCACTTGGCGGCTGGGAACAAATGGATAATTCCACTAGCGGACATGAATAGGGACGGGTTCACCCAGAGATTGGTCGGACGGCGTTGCCTTTTCTTGCTTTGCCGCGTCTAATGCGCGATGAATGCCCTGAATCCGTCTCGGATCGGTTGAGCTCGGGTTCGATACTGTAATCCACCATCGAAAGGCGCCCATGAAACGAATCGTACTTTTTCCCGCGTTGTTGCTGTGCAGCTTTGTCCAGGCTCAAGAAATTCGTAACGGCGACGCTTTGCTCCGCGCGATGCACGACCGCTATCAGGCGTCGTGGTACCAGACGGTCACCTTTACCCAGAAGAGCACCACTTTCAAGTCCGACGGTTCGAGCACAGCCGAAACGTGGTATGAGGCAGCGCTTCTGCCGGGAAAATTGCGCATTGATATCGGGTCGGCCGGCACAGGCAACGGGTACGTATTCTCCGACGGCAACATAACCGTTATTAAAGACAACAAAGTCGCGAATTCGCGGCCGGACATCAACATGCTCCTGGTGCTCGGATTCGACGTGTACCGCCAGGATCCTGAGACGACGATCAAAGTGGTGAAGGGTGAAGGCTACGATTTGTCCAAGCTTCACGAAGACATGTGGGAGGGGAAACCGGCCTACGTAGTGGGCGCAGAGAAAGGGGACCTCAAGTCCAAGCAGTTCTGGGTCGCTAAAGATACGTTGTTATTTGTCCGCGAGATCGAGCAGGCGCGTGGGGAACCAGGCAAACTGGATGACATCCGTTTCGTCGACTATCGTCCGCTGGCCGGGGCGTGGATCGCGGCTCGAGTGGAAGTTTATTCGGACGACAAGAAAGTTTTCTCAGAGGATTACACCGACATTCAGGCGAATGTGAAGTTGGATTCTTCGGTTTTCGATCCGCAGAAATTCGCGTCCACACACTGGGAAAAGTGAGTGCAAGGAATCGAAATTCGCTCGATTGGACAGCAAAGGGACGCTGGCCCCACGCGCGGCCCTGAAATGGGCCGCTCTTTCAGTAGAGCGCAGTTGTCGACACGAATCTCCTTCAGTTGATTTGCCTTCAGTCACCGGGTTTGTAAAGAGCTGAATCTTCGCTAACCCAACTGGGAGGGCCCCGTCCAACCCTGCAATGCCCAAAGGGCTAAGAACTTGCTCTCTCGGGGGGCTCCTGTGAGACGTCGTTCCGTTGTTCTGGCCATTCTGTCCACGTTTTGTCTTCTGGCAGCGAGTGCCGCCGCTCCAGCGCCCGCTGGAGAATATTCCCAGCACCTCGATGCTCTGAGCAAGTTGTCAGTCGCTGTGGCCCAAGCCATGCCGCCGGATCAGTATTCTTTCCGGCCGCATCCCGAATCGATGACCTTCGGCGAATTGATGCTGCATATCGCCAACACCAACTACGCATTCTGCGCTGGCTTGAAAGATTCCGATGCGCCATCCACGCCCTTGCCAGTAGCGACTGACAAAGACGCCGTGGTTAAGTTGTTGTCGGGATCGTTCGAGTACTGTGCCACGGTGATCCCGAACCTGAACGACGAGCAACTCAGCCGACATCACAACTCTCCAGATGGGCGCCTCCCTGGTCGGGAAATTTTGCTGGCCATGTACGTGCACGTCGCGCATCATCGCGGACAGGCCGAAATCTACCTCCGCGACAAGGGCATCAAGCCGCCGCCTTACCAGATATAGACTCTCGCGGTCTGTCTCACTTGAACGGCAACGGCATCGGCGCTAATATGACCTGCTCCGCTGATTTCCGGAGCCATCGACATGCCGCAAAATTACGTTCCGATCTTTATCTTCATTGCGATCGTCGGCACCTTGCTTCCCATTACCTTGCTTCTGGCAAAGCTGGTGCGACCGTCGAATCCCAGCAAGACCAAGCTTATGCCATACGAATGTGGCATTGATCCCATCGACAGCGCACGGGGGCGGTATACCGTGCGGTATTACATCATCGCGATTCTCTTTGTGGTGTTCGATGTGGAGACGATCTTTCTTTTCCCGTGGGCGGTGCGCTTCAAGGCGTTCGGGCTTTTCGGACTGTTGGAGATGCTGATTTTTCTCGCCATCCTGATCGTCGGGTATATCTGGGTCTGGAAAAAAGGCGCGCTGGAATGGGTATAGTTCTTGGGAAGTCGCGGCGAGCTCGGCGGGGTTGCGGGCCGTCCCTACGGGACTCGCGCTGTCTTTCGAATCTTACCCAGGACTTTCGTCGTGGGCTAACTTATACCGCCCCTCCAGGGCTGGAGTGTTCGGTTCCAGCATTGGCGAGACCTTGAAACGAAATCGCTGAATGACTACTCTTCCTGCCAACCCGATGGATTCTTCGCCGGCCGAAACCTTCTCCGCCTCTCGCTGGACACAGGGGAACTTCTTCTTCCCTACCAAGCTCGTTATCAGCCCGCAGCGCGTGAGTCGCGTCAAATCGCGGCTCTTCGGCAGCAATGAAGAGAGCATCGCCATGTCGAAGATCGCTTCGGTTCACATCTCTACCGGAGTGTTCTGGTCCGAGATCGTGATCGAATCGACCGGTGGCACCGATCCCATCACCAGCCATGGGCATCGAAAGGCCGACGCCCAGCGCATCCGCAATCTGATTGAGACCTACCAGGCGCAGGCCGCCGTATAGCCTCTTGAATTCTGATCTGGGCAAAAGAACTCCTCCCCAAGCTCTCATCCCAAGGCTGCATTCACACAACATTCATATTCGCTTAACCTTCCTTTAGCAATCACGGCGTTTACTCATCGGGTCCGTAAAAATCCTTCCCTTAGGGGTTCTCGCGTGAAACGAAATCTCATTCTTGTTTTGTCGCTTGGCTTGTTGGGCACTATTCTTGCAGTTGCCCAAAATACTTCCAGCACGAATATCAGCCACGTCCTGCTGATCAGCGTCGACGGCCTGCATGCGCTCGATGTTGAGCGTTACGTTCAAACCCATCCTCACTCCGCACTCGCTGAACTCGCCAGCCATGGAGTTACTTATTCCAACGCCCGCACGCCACGGAACTCTGATTCCTTCCCGGGATTGCTCGCGCTTGTTACTGGAGGCTCTCCGGTCAGCGGAGGACTCTTCTACGACGTCAGCTACGACCGCACGATCTTCGATCCTACGAACACGAGTTGCACAGGCAAGCCCGGCAACATGATGGTATTCGACGAGAGTATCGACAAGTACGACGCGAACAACCTGTCCTTGAACATGATCGATCCGACCAAACTGCCGAATTACCGAGACGGACACGGCAACTGCGTTCGTCTGTGGCCGCACAGCGCGCTGCGTACCAACACGATTTTCGAAGTGGTCAAGGCCGCGGGTGGACGCACCGCGTGGGCCGACAAGCATCCCGCCTACGACTTGGTGAACGGTCCCTCCGGCACCGGCGTCGATGACCTGTATACGCCCGAAATCACCAACGTTGGCGGTCTCGACAATACGCATAGCGTGGTCTGCACCGCTGCGAACGATCATCTCAAGGTGACGGCCATCCTCAACGAGATTCGCGGCCTCAGTCACGATGGAAAGACGGCTTCGGGTGTTCCTGAAGTCTTCGGTATGAACTTTCAGGCGGTGAGCGTCGGGCAAAAACTCTCGGCGGATAACTCCGACGGCAGCTGCGCGATCGACACCGGCAGCCTGGTGGGCCAGCCCGGCGGATACAAAGACGGATCCGGCACGCCAACGGCGGTTCTCGCCTATGGCCTGGATCATACCGACGCCGCTTTGGGCAGCATGATTAGGGCTTTGAAGGATCAGAACCTTTATGACTCGACGTTGTTCATTGTGACCTCAAAGCACGGCCAGTCTCCGATCAATCCGGTAAAGGTAAACAAGCCCGGGCACTTCGCTGACCTGGTCTCCGCGCTTCCGGACGGCGCGACGAATCCGGCGGCGGTCGCCATCGTCAATGCCGCCAACTGTGCGACCGGCTCTTGCGGGTTTGTGAATGACGATGACATCGCGCTGATCTGGCTGAAGGATCAGGGCATGGCGAAGAAAGTCACGGACTACATCAATACCAATGCGGTTCCGTTGTTCGCTGAGGAGGTTATGGGAGGCTATGACCTGCAACTGAAATTCAACGATCCGCTGAAGGACAGCCGGACGCCTGACGTAATTGTTCAGCCCGTGTACGGGACCATCTACACAGGGTCAACGGCGAAGAACGAGGAGCACGGCGGCTTCAGCTTCGGCGACACCAACGTTGGGCTGATCGTCTCGAACCCGAGCCTTGCTGCGGCTGTGATCAAGAGCCCGGTTGAAACCTCGCAGGTCGCGGCCACGATCCTTCAATCGTTGGGGCTGGATCCTGGTGCTCTGAACGCCGTCGTTTTGGAAAACACCACTGTTCTGCCGGGTCTTCCGAGCAAATGACAAGGCGGACCGCGTCGCAACGTTAATTATTGAGCAAGGAACAACGGGCGAGCCGCTCAGGCGGCTCGTCTTTTTTCGTGCCGAGGATTGCAAGGCTTAAGTTCAGAGAGTTGCTGGGAGTGGCGATATCCACGCCATCGTCGTTGACACCGTTTCTGCAAGCTGATAAAAGTTAACGTTCTTCCAAACGCACACTGCGCGGGACGTTTGTGCCTACGCGAGATATGCCGGACGAAACCAAATCCCCTTCATCACCGCCGCCGGAAGGTGAGCCGAAGCCGGCGGCGGATCAGCCCGCTACGCCGGGCGGGGTGAAGGCTACACCCTCCGGGTCGGTTCAATCAGAAACGAAAACAGCTCCGGACAAAGCTGCGGCCTCCACGACACCGCCCCCGGCAGCTGCGACGCCCACAGGACCTGCTGCCAGCGAAACCATCGGCACCAGCAACAGCACCTGGTGCTCCTGCGGCGGCCAAACCAGCTGCACCTGCGAAGCCTGCCGCTCCGGTGCCTACGCCTTGGGATTCGCCCATGGTCGGCAAGTTGAAGGGTGAATACGGATCGGGCATCGAGCCTCTGACGCATCTTGGGCAGAACTATATGACCGTTGACCGGTCGCTGATCCCCGAGATTCTGCAGGTTCTGCGAAACGAAGAAGATTTCGACTATTGCGTAGACATCACGGCAGTGCACTATCCCAAGCGCGAAAAGCAGTTCGATATAGTCTGGGTGCTCTACTCGTTCCCACGCAATGAACGAATCCGGGTGAAAACGCAAATCGGCGAGGGCGAAAGCATCCCTAGTTCCGTTCCTATCTGGGCGACAGCCAATTGGCTGGAGCGTGAAGTGTTTGACATGTTCGGCATCAAGTTCGACGGGCATCCGGACCTGAAGCGAATATTGTTACCCGATGGCTGGAAAGGGCATCCGTTGCGGAAGGATTACGGGATCCTGCAGCAGGACAATGAGTGGGTACAAATCAATTTAGGGATCGAGAGCGGGCAGTGATGGCGGGATGTAGGACAGATCGTATGGGTCCCGTTCAGGCGAACAAGCATTTTTCTTTTGCCCCTTCGGGGCTGGTTGGACATTTTGCGGTTCACCCACGGCTTGCGCCGTGGGCTGCATTCTGTCGCCGCATCGCGGCTGGGCAAGTTGAACACAGTAGGTTGTGATTTTAAGAACACCGTCAATGACCGATCCGAACACACTCTCGCCGCTCGATCTGGAAACGCCGGATAAGACGTTCCTTGATGCGAACGAGCTCGTCATCAATATGGGCCCGCAGCATCCGGCGACGCATGGCGTGCTGCGCGTCATTCTGCGGCTTGATGGCGAAAAGGTGATGGGGCTTGAGTGCGTTATCGGGTATCTGCACCGCGGCGTCGAGAAAATTGCAGAGAACCGCACTTACACGATGTTCAATCCCTACGTCGACCGCATGGACTATGTTGCTGCGGTCTCGAACGGGCTGGGATATTGCGAAGCGGTCGAAAAGCTGCTCAGCGTGGAGGCGCCGCCCCGAGCGCAATACATTCGCGTGATCCTGACGGAGCTGAACCGCATTGCCAGCCACCAGTTGTGGCTGGGAACGCATGCGCTCGACATCGGGGCGATCACGCCGCTCTTCTATACGTTCCGTGACCGGGAAGAGATTCTGAAGATTTTCGAGAAGTACTGCGGGGCGCGGCTCACGACGCATGCCTTTCGCATCGGAGGGCTGCAGTACGAGTCCTATGAGGGCTTTGAAAAGGACGTCCGGAACTTCGTCAGCTTCGTGAAGCCGAAGATTGACGAGTACGAAGAACTGCTCACCACAAATCGCATCTGGCTGGAGCGCACCAAAGGCGTCGGCGTGATCTCCGGCAAGGATTGCATCGCGCTGGGCGTGACCGGCCCGGTTCTTCGCGCCAGCGGCGTGAAGTGGGACATTCGCAAGGCACTCCCCTACGCCAACTACAAGAATTTCGAATTCGACATTCCGACAGGCGAACACGGCGACACCTATGACCGATACCTGGTGCGCATGGTCGAGATGCGCCAATCGCTCCGCATCATCGAGCAGGCTGTTGAAGCCATTCCCGAGGGACCCATTATGGCGAAAGTCCCGAAAGTGATGAAGCCGCCGGTGGGCGAGGTTTATCACTCGATCGAAGCGCCCAAAGGAGAGCTGGGATACTTCATTGTGAGCGACGGCTCGACGCAACCCTACCGGATTCGCGTGCGGCCGCCGAGCTTCGTGAACCTGCAGGCGCTCGATGTAATGTGCCGGGGCCAACTGGTGGCCGACGTGATCGCCGTGATTGGCACGCTCGACATTGTTCTCGGCGAGGTAGACCGCTGATGCACGAATTTATCCAGTACATCCTGTCTTACCTCGATCCCAGCGTCAAAGAAACACCCGGCGCTGCAGGTAACATCTTTTGGGCAACGGTCTATATTCTTCTCGTCTTTGCGGGCCTGTCGGTCGCGGTCATTGCGATGAACTGGCTGGAGCGGAAGATTCTCGCTCACATGCAGGTGCGCCTCGGGCCAATGCGCGTGGGACCGCACGGATTGCTGCAGCCGATCGCCGACGCGATCAAGCTGCTGCTAAAAGAAGACATCATCCCCGCTGAAGCCGACGCAGTCGTTTTCTGGGTCGCGCCGTTTATCGTGGTACTGGCGGCGTTTACCGTGTTTGTCGTCGTTCCTTTCGGGCCAACTCATGCGATCACCGATATGAATATCGGCATCCTCTTTATGCTCGGCGTCTCGTCGCTGAGTGTGCTGGGGATTGTCACCGCCGGATGGGCCTCGAACTCCCACTATCCGCTGATCGGGGCGCTGCGTTCGAGCGCGCAGATGGTCTCGTATGAAGTGGCGATGGGGCTGGCGGTGGTTTCGGTCATCCTGATGACCAGCCTCACACCGGAGTGGAACAACACGGGCACTCTCAGCATGATCGGCATCGTGCAGGCGCAGCTGAAGCAGGAGGAATGGTTTATCTTTAAATTTTTCCCGCTGGGGCTGGTTGGATTCGTCATCTTCGCAATCGCGATGGTGGCGGAGACGAACCGGGCGCCTTTTGACCTGCCGGAAGCAGAATCGGAATTGACCGCGGGGTTTCACACCGAGTACAGCGGGTTCCGCTGGTCTTTATTCTTTCTGGCTGAATACTCGGCGATGATTGCAGTTTCGTCGATTGCTGTCACGCTGTGGCTCGGCGGATGGCTACGACCGTTCCCGAACGCGCTGAGCGGATCTACATGGGAACTCTGGTCTTCTCACTCTTTCCGGGAATCACATTCGTGCTGTTAGCCCTGATGTGCTTCTATAACACGGCTCGCATGCCGAAGCATCCGCTGTTTCAAGTTCAGACCTCGGGCTGGCGGGATTTGGCGTGGTGCTCGGAGTTGATCGGTCTGGTCTCTGTTCCTTGCAGCCGGTACGCGATCGGGTCAAGCGACATTTTCTGGTTTTCTGCCAAAGTTGCCGCATTCATGTACCTCTATATCTGGTATCGTGGCACGTTCCCGCGTTACCGCTTTGACCAACTCATGAAAGTAGGATGGAAAGTTCTGCTGCCTACTGGTCTCGTGCTCCTGATCCTGACTGCCATGGTCGGGATGCGGACGGAACTGTGGGCGCAACTGCAAGGAGTGTTCCATCCATGAATCCTCCGGTTGCGACGCCATTCTTCTTTTACCTGCTGGCGGCCACCATGATCATCGGTGGCGTTTTGGTGATCACTCGCAAAAACGCCGTGCACTCGGCGATGGCGCTGATTACGACGCTTCTGGCGCAGGCCGCGCTCTACCTGATGCTTTATGCTCCGTTCGTCGCTGGCGTGCAAATCATCCTTTATGCCGGCGGCATCATGGTTCTGTTCTTGTTCGTGATCATGCTGATCTCGATCGAGCGCAACCTGAAAGAGCGCCAGTTCAACAAGCAGTGGCTGATTGGAATCGTGGCCGCGGGCGCGCTCGGCGGGCTGTTCATTACGGTCTACACGGCGACCACAAAAGGAAGAGTGCTCTTTCCCGAAGGGCGAATGTCTTACGTGGAGAACTCCAACACGCAGGCGATTGCGTCGCTGCTGTTCGACGTGCAATCGGGCACCTACATGTTTGCCTTCGAAATCGCCTCGCTGCTATTGCTCGTCGCGATTATCGGAGCCGTCGTGATGGCAAAGAAGAGGATTTGAGACAGGGCACCTGTCAAGAAGAGACGTAGCAAGCTACGCCTCTACGAATATGGACGCGATGCTTCACATTTCGACTTTGCACTACCTGGTTCTCGGTGCGGCATTGTTTTTGCTGGGCGTGATTGGCGTGCTTACCCGCCGCAACGTGGTTATTGTGCTGATGTCGATCGAACTGATTCTGAACGCAGTGAATTTGAACCTGGTCGCTTTCTCGCGCTACTGGCAAGGGATTCACGGGCCTTCGGCGCTGCACGGCCAGGTATTCGCAATCTTTGTAATCACCGATGCGGCGGCTGAGGCCGCGGTCGGGCTGGGCATCCTGATCGCCTTCTTCCGTAATAAGGAGACGGTCAATGTGGACGAGGTGAATTTGCTGAAGTGGTGAAAAGGCAGTTTCGAGTTTCAGGTTTCAAGTTTCGAGGCGGCACAGAATTCTCGAGACTGGGAACTTGAAACCTGAAACTACGGAAACTGAATGCTATTTCTCGATCACATCTATCTCATCCCGCTCTTTCCCGCCATTGGCGCGGCGCTGATGTTTTTCTTCGGGCGCAAGCTGCAGAAGGCCACGGTGAGCGCGGTTTGTGTCGGGACCATTGTCCTCGCCTTCTTGATGGCGTGCGGCGCCGTTCTGCAATACACCACGTGGGCCTCTGCCAACGACCATAAGCCGTACGAGAAAATCCTCTACACCTGGCTGGGGACGGATACCGGCCATCTGACCTACGTTACGCACGATGGGTCGCAGGCTCGCTTCCAGGCGGATGCGGGATTTCTTCTTGACCCTCTCTCGAGCATCTGGCTCCTGTTTGTGACTGGAGTCGGGATGTTGATCCATATCTATTCGACCGGTTACATGGCGCATGAAGGCGGGTATTACCGATTTTTCGGATACCTCAACCTCTTCATGTTCTCGATGCTCACACTGATCCTGGCCAACAACTATGTGCTGATGTTCGTCGGCTGGGAGGGCGTGGGACTGTGCTCGTATCTTCTGATTGGATTTTATTTTCACCGCAAGTCCGCGAGCGACGCCGCTAACAAGGCTTTCATCGTCAACCGCATTGGGGATGCCGGATTTCTTCTCGGGATGTTTTTCATCGCGTGGTACATGGGCTCGCTGCGCTACATTGACGTGAATCGCATGGCCCATAGCGGGACCTTCCACATCGGTGATCCGATTATCACCGCGGCTACGTTGCTTTTGTTCGTAGGGGCGTGCGGAAAGTCGGCGCAGCTACCGCTCTATGTCTGGCTGCCGGACGCGATGGAAGGACCGACTCCAGTCTCGGCGCTGATCCACGCGGCGACGATGGTTACGGCTGGCGTCTACATGGTTGCGCGCTCAAATGCACTGTTCGTGCTGGCGCCTACCTCGATGAAGACAGTTGCGATCGTGGGTGCACTGACTGCTATTTTCGCGGCTTCGATCGGCCTGGTTCAAAACGACATCAAGCGCGTGCTCGCGTACTCGACGGTTTCGCAGCTTGGGTACATGTTTCTCGCTCTTGGCGTTGGAGCCTTTTCCGCCGGAGTTTTCCACGTCTTCACGCATGCTTTCTTCAAGGCACTGCTCTTCCTGGGCGCAGGTTCGGTGATCCACGCCATGAGCGGCGAGCAGGACATGCGCAATATGGGAGCGCTGCGAGATCGCATCCCCACCACTTATTGGACGATGTTTATCGCTACGCTGGCCATCGCCGGTATTCCTCCGTTTGCTGGCTTCTTCTCGAAGGACGAAATACTTTGGCAGACCTGGACGTCGGAGGGCGGAGCCTACCGCGTGCTCTGGGGTATCGGCTACATCACCGCGCTGATGACGGCGTTCTACATGTTCCGGCTGATCTATCTGACGTTTTACAGCAAGCCGCGGATGAGTCACGACGTCGAGCACCACATCCACGAATCGCCCACATCGATGACAATGCCGCTCGTGGTGCTTGCGGTCTGCTCTCTGTTTGCAGGATTCCTGGGATGGCCGCACAGTCTCGGAGGATCTGATCGCTTCGCCCACTTCCTCAATCCCGTATTTGCGCGCGAAGCGCAGGTTCTGAACGAGGAAGGAAAAGCGGGACAGGTCGCTGCCGGAGAGAAAGAGGAAGAGCACACCAGTCCCACTGAGTACGTGCTGATGTTTCTCTCAGTGGCCGCCGCCGGCATCGGGTATTTCATGGCCGGGCGTTCTTACGCGAATGCCGACAAAGGCTATACCGAACCGATCGCTGCCGCCGCTCCGCCCGTCTACAACACGCTGCTCAACAAGTACTACGTCGACGAGGGGTACGACTACGTCTTCACGGGCCGCCGGAAGGTGGGAGACGTCCGATTGGGAGTGATGGGGCTCGGCGAGGCCAGTTCGTGGTTTGACAGCAATGTGGTTGACGGCGCGGTCAACGCCGCCGGATGGCTCACGCGCCTCACAGCAACGATCTCGAGTTGGTGGGATAAGTGGATTATCGACGGAGTTGGAGTGAACGGGCCCGCGATTCTGGCGCGCATGCTGAGTTATCCGGCGCGGCTGTTCGAATGGGGCCTGGTGCAATGGTATGCCTTGGTGATGACCGCAGGGCTGGTAGGTTTCGTGTTTTATTACGTGTACCACTGAGCCTTGAGCTATGAGCTGCGAGTTTCGAGCGAAGGCTGGCGAGATCGCTCAAGCTCAGAACTCAGAGCTCGAAGCTAGAAGCTAAAACAAATGCAATCTCACATACTCTCCATCATCCTGTTCACGCCGCTGGTGGGCGCTTTCCTGCTTCTGTTCGTTCCTAAGGAGAACAAGGAAGCCATCCGCTGGATCGCGAATATCTTCGCGCTGGCAGGCTTGCTGGTCTCTTTGCCGCTGGTCCCTTGGTTCTGGGATAAGCGCTTCGAAGCCGGCTTCAAGTTCGTCGAGGGCGGGCCCAACAACTGGATTCCCTCCATCGGCGCCGGCTACGTTCTCGGGATCGACGGCATTTCTTTCCTGCTCATCATGCTCACGACGCTGCTGGGCTGGATCTCGATCCTGTCTTCCTGGACCGCTATCGAGAACCGCGTCAAGGAATACTACATTTGGTTTCTGGTGCTGCAGACGGGCATGCTGGGCGTCTTCATGGCGCTCGATTTCTTCCTCTTCTTCGTATTCTGGGAAGCCATGCTGGTGCCGATGTACCTGCTGATCGGCATCTGGGGAGGGCCGCGAAAACTTTACGCCGCCATCAAATTTTTCCTGTACACGCTGGCCGGTTCGGTGCTGATGCTGTCTGGGCATCCTGTTCTTGTACTTCCACCACCACACCGCCACCGGAATTTACACTTTCAGCCTCGAAAGGCTGTACGAAACCGCGCCACATATTTATTCCGACTATGGACCGCACATCGCGACGCTGCTGTTCCTGAGCTTCTTTTTTGCCTTCGCCATTAAAGTGCCGATGTTCCCATTCCATACGTGGCTGCCCGATGCGCACGTGGAAGCGCCCACGGCAGGCTCAGTCATCCTGGCGGGCGTTTTGCTGAAGATGGGGACTTACGGCTTCATCCGCTTCTCTCTTCCCTTCTTTCCGGACGTGCTGATGCATACGAAGGTCCGGAGCTGGATGATCGGACTCTCCATTATTGGGATCATCTATGGCGCGCTCGTGTCTCTGATGCAGAAGGATATGAAGAAGCTGGTGGCGTACTCGTCGGTCAGCCACCTGGGCTTCTGCACGTTGGGAATCTTCGCGCTGACGCCGCTGGGACTGAGCGGATCGGTTCTGCAGCAGATCAATCACGGCATCTCCACCGGGGCACTGTTCTTGATCGTGGGCATTCTCTACGAACGGCGCCACACGCGCGAGATCGCGGAATACGGCGGCATCTCGAATGTGATGCCCGTCTATGCAACCATCACGATGATCATGTTTCTCTCGTCGATGGGACTGCCTCTGCTCAACGGCTTTGTCGGCGAGTTCACGATTCTGCAAGGCACGTTCATGGAGAACTGGAAGTGGGGCGCATGGGCCGTGCCCGGTGTGGTTCTTGGCGGCTGCGTATCTGCTTTGGCTCTACCAGCGCGTTTTCTTCGGCACGGTTACGAATCCGAAGAATGAAAAACTGCACGATCTGACGCCGCGCGAAGTCGCCACCTTCGTTCCACTGTTGATTATGGCGTTCTGGATCGGGCTCTATCCCAAGCCGTTTTTCCAGATCCTCGAGCAACCGGTGAACCATACGATTGCGATCGTTCGTCCGGACTACCCACTGCCGAGCGCGACCGTAAATGCATCCGTAAAAGCGGCAGAGGCAAATCCCGATGGCACAGCCTTGCCGGTGCCTATCGATGACCGGGCGGCTGTACCCAAGAGCGTTTCGGAGTCGGTAAAGCCAGCGCCTAAGGGGAATCGCTAGTGGTCTGGACTGACTATCTTCTCGCCCTGCCGATCACGCTGCTGACGCTGTTCGCGCTTGGCATCCTGCTGATCGACTTCATGCTCCCCAAGGAGACGAAGTGGGCGAATGCGGTCACGGCGTTTATCGGCGTCTGCTTCTCGGCGGCCGGCGTCTACAAAATTCAGCTCTGGCTGGGCAATGCGGGGGGCGCACCCGGCATGCTGCACACCATGCTGGTCGACCGCTTCGCGATTTACTTCTTCTATCTTTTTCTTGCGGCTACCGCGATCGCGATCCTCACCTCCGTCCGCTATCTCGAAATCGAAAATGAGAGCCACGGCGAGTATTACGCCCTGATGCTGCTATCGGTAGCGGGCATGATGTGCATGGCCGCCGGCTTCGATATCGTGCTGATCTTTATCGGGCTGGAACTGATGGCCATCTCCACATATGTTCTGGTGGGATTTCTGCGGCGCGACCGCCGCTCCAACGAAGCCGCCCTGAAATATTTTCTGCTCGGCGCCTTCTCTTCGGGAATCTTTGCTTACGGCTTGTCGTTGCTCTACGGTTTGTCGGGCAGCACGAACCTTGCGGTCATCCATCAGGCCATGGCGCAACGCGTGCTCGACCCGCAGTACAAGGCAGTGGCTGTGATCGCGCTCGATCACTACGATCACCGGATTGCTGTTCAAGATTGCCGCGATTCCCTTCCATCAGTGGGCACCTGACGCCTATGAAGGCGCTCCGACGAGCATCACTGGATTCATGTCGGTCGCGGTGAAGGCGGCGGGATGGGCCATGCTTCTGCGCATCCTTGTCGTGGGACTCTTGCCTTTGCGTCCCATCTGGGTACCCCTGCTGGTCTTCGTGTCCGTCGCCACCATGACGGGAGCCAACTTCGCTGCGCTGACTCAGACCAACACCAAGCGACTACTCGCCTATTCTTCAATCGCTCACGTTGGATACATGCTGTTAGGACTGGTCGCGGGAACCCCGACGCAACTCAGCGCGGACGGCATCAAAGGCATCCTGATCTACCTGCTCGTCTACACCTTCATGAACCTCGGCGCCTTCGCGGTGATTACTTCGTTGCGGCACCGCAACGTGATCGGGGACGAACTCGACGACCTCAACGGACTCTACTCGCGCGCTCCCGTCGAAGCGGTGCTGATGCTGGTCTTCATGCTCTCGCTGGCGGGAATTCCGCCGCTGGCCGGATTCTGGGGCAAATACTTTATCTTTCTCAGCCTGATTACGTCGCAGCACTACGTTCTAGCCGCGCTGGGAGTGCTCTACTCGGTCTTCGGGCTTTACTACTATCTGAAGATCGCCAACGCTATGTTCATGCGCCAACCGGAAAAGGGAGAAGAGCGGCTTCCAGTGAGCCTGGCCATGCGGGCGGCCCTGACCGTTACGGGCTTGGCCACACTCTACATCGGGATTATGCCCAACCGGTTCATTGAGTTGGTGAATTGGGCTCTGGGCATTGCGCAAAGTCCGAACGTGGCGAAGCTAATTCGGTAGTCCGTCACGCGTTTCCGCCGTTTTGTCCAGCCTTTGGCGTAAACTCTCTAAGCCTGTACGAGCGCCGAACGCTATGCCCACTCCCGAGCAAGATCCCGATAAGAAGAAGAGTCCGTGGGTCCAGGTCGGCCGCTACAGCCAGTTGGCTTTCCTGCTTCCGGCGGGCACGGTTGCGGGATGGCTGCTCGGCTCCGCCCTCGACCGCTGGTTTCACACATCCTGGATCAGCGTCGTCGGTCTGCTGCTGGGAACCGCTGGCGGTTTAATCGAACTGATCCGGACGGTTCTACGGGACACGAAGTAGGATCAAGTGGACTGGGAGCAGTCGGAACGGAGGGCCAGCCCGAGGAATTTACGTCTCAACGCTGACGTTCGACTCGCTCAGGGCAGGCCCTAAAGGCTGCTCTTCCATGTTGGCAAACGCGATGACCGATGACAGCAAAGGGACGACGCCCAGGTTGTCAGCCGCCGATGCGTTCTATGCCGGGGCCCTCGACCGCATTCGACGCGTCATGCTCGGCTTGGCTCCTGCTTTGACGGCGGCGGCATGGTGGAGATTTGGCCGGTGGCCGGCTCTGGGATTTCTGCTCGGATGCGTCATCGCCTATCTCAATTTCCAATGGCTCAAGAGCGGGGTGTCGGGACTCGCCGACCGCGTCACGAATACCGGTAAACCTCAGTCCGGCAAAGGGATCGTTGCCCGATTCCTGTTCCGCTATCTGTTGTTGGGAGCCGCCGCGTATGTTATATTAACCAGTTTTCCCGCGAGCCTTCGAGGCCTCTTTGCGGGCCTGTTTCTGCCCGTCGGGGCAATTGCCTGTGAAGCAGCATATGAGTTGTATGTAGCGGTAAGACATGGGGTTTAGGTAAAGCCGGCAGAATTACGAAAACTAGGAACTTGTAGCTGAAAGCTGCTCATGCCCGAACAACTCTGGTTCACTGAAATCCTGAATCGCCTGTTCGCGAGCCCGGTGACCGCATTCCTGCGGGCGATCCACATTGAACCAAAGCATACGGCAGCCCCCATCACGAATTCGTTCGCGATGGAACTGCTGGTCTTTCTCTTCCTGCTCGTGCTCTTTCTCCTGGTGCGCTCCCGCTTATCGGTCGAGTCCCCGGGCGGCCTGCAGCACGCTTTCGAAGGGATCGAAGGGTTTGTCCACGACCAGAGCCGGGAAATCATTGGCCACCATAGCGAGCCTTACATCGCATTTTTTGCAATCGTCTTTATCTTTATCCTGGTGTGCAACCTCATCGGCCTGATCCCGGGCTTCGAATCCCCAACCGGAGTTCCCGTCGTTCCTCTGGGTTGCGCCATCTGCTCATTCCTCTACTACCACGCCCAGGGATTCAAGCATGCCGGACCGAAGTATCTTTTGCACTTTTTCGGACCTCCTATGGAAGGCATGCCGCTCATAGCCCGCATTCTGCTAGCGGCGCTGATGCTTCCGATTGAACTCGTCAGCCATTTCGCTCGCCTGCTTTCGCTCACGGTACGTTTGTGGGCCAATATTTTTGCCGGCGATCTGATCACGCTGGTTTTCTTTTCGATGATTCCGATCGGGGTTCCGATCATTTTCAGCGGCCTGCACATTGTCGTAGCGATTCTGCAGGCCTATGTGTTTATGCTGTTGTCGATTATCTATGTCTCGGGCGCCGTCGCCGAAGAGCACTAAAAACAGTTGTCGGCTCAGTCTTGCAAGGAAAGAATTTACCCGCTGTCAGCGTGAGGGCGTCTGCAAGGTATGGCGTCAACCACCCACTGGCGGCAATTTGATACGAGGAGAAACACAATGCGTCAACTCAGTCGTATATTCATGACCCTGTCGGCCCTGTGCTTTGCGATGCCCGCTTTCGCGCAGACGGGCACATCCGGCGGGACGAACTGGATCGCTATCACTGCCGGATTTTCAATGGCAATCGCGTCCGCAGTCTGCGGCCTCGCCCAAGGTAAAGCCGTCGCCTCCGCCACCGAGTCCCTCGCCCGTAACCCGGCCGCCCGTCCTGGTATTCAGTTTGCGCTGATTCTGGGCCTGGTCCTGATCGAATCGCTGGCCCTCTACACGCTGGCCATCATCTTCCTGAAGGTGAAGTAGGTTTGGAAGAGGAATAAGCCTAATGCAAGAAAGCCTCTGCCCGCAGGCAGAGGCTTTTTCGTGACGCTGGCCTTCTAAATTTTGCGATCGCCGCCCCACTCCTGAGCGCGATTTTGGGGAGCATAGTTCAGTGCGTCGACCAACAAGCGCCGCAGCTTGTAGCGGCTCTCAAGATCTGTGCTCACAATCTCAAATCCCACTTCGTTGACCCGCGCGCGCCGGAGGAGCACGTGGGCGCGAATCTTCGATCGCATTCCCAGCGAAATCTCCAAGTCGGCTTCGCTGCCGATGCGGAGGTTGTCTTCCTTCGTTCCCATGCCTCCGCCAAGGCTCAATTCGCGAATCTGGATTCTCGATTTACCCCACGAACTGCCAATCGTTCCGGTGACGGTCTTCGACAACACCAAGCGCTCGTAGCGACGCTGACGGACCCAGGGACAGGCGGGAGCCATATCCAAGGGCGCGATGGCCAATTCCGCAGGTTCCAGCCCGCTGTCAGACAACACTTGCGAACTGTAGCGCGGATCGGTTTTCGATAATGCCTGAGCCGCCGCGATCCGCAGTTCCCGATGAAACGACCATCCAAAGGTTTTCTTGGTTTCCAAGATTTCCCGCAGTATCGCCACGGCCTCGGGATCCTTCAGGCGGCCGAGCGATTCAATGGCCTTGAGCTGCACGTACGGAGAACGCGAAGCAGCTTCGCCGGGCCTCGCCATCGCGATCAGCGGAGAAGCGGCCGTCTGGTCGCCGCTCATTCCAATTTCGTCGACAGCCTCGGGCAGCACCAGCGGATCGAGCACTTCCGCGAGTTCCAGCAGGGTGCGCCCGCGGTCTGCAGCGGCTCCATAGGCGATCTGGCGTACGACGACATCGTGATAGAAGCGGTTCCACTCCGGCAAGCGTACCGGCAGCAGCTCGAGCAGCGTGTTTACATCGAACCGGCTCACCAAGCCAACGGCGCCCGAAGCCTGCCGAGGCTGCCCCGTCCGCAAGATCTCGCGCAGCTGCACCAGCACCGGGGATCCCAGTTCCTTTACCAGTTCGATCATGCGATCGCATTCGTCGCGCCGCATGCAACGGAAGAAACGGTCGGCGAGATGTTCGGCCCCGGTTTGGCTGGTCCGCCGCAGCACTCCCAAAAGATCCGCTGGAACTGGGTCCTGCTGGAGAGCTTCCTCAATGTACTCCGGCAACCGGTTCTCGACACCCACACGCGGCCGCAGGTCGCTCATCAGAACCGGCCGCTCGACGCTAATCAACTCCACGCCAGCGCAGACCTCGTTCACCGCTGCGTAATTCTTCGCCGCGCTGGCTTCCTGGCTCAACCGCACGAATGCGGCGCTCAACAGGCTCAACAGTTCCGCATCTTTTTCGGTGATCAGCTGTTCGCTCAGCTTGCGAACTGCTTGCCCCATCGGTTGTCCGCCCAGGCGCGCATACAGGTCCGCAAGCTGGCTGAGTCCGATTGCCGTTCTGCGACGCGGTTCCATCTCCTTCGCGGCCAAGCAGCTGGAATAATTGTTCAGGATCTCGGTCGCAGCCTGCTTCTCGTCCCGCTCCAGCAGCAGTTCCACAAACTGCCGCAAGTTTCGCGGCGGAACGCAGGGCGCCTCATGTGACAGCAGCACGCTCTTCTTCCCTGCTTCGGGCACTTCTGCCCAGAACATGCGGTCCAGGATGTCGGCGTGCGACTCGACCAGAATCCCGGCCTTGCTCATCTTTTCTTCCTGCAGTTTCAGAATCTGGCGCAACGAGTCCATCTGGCGGCTCATGTGCTCCATCATCTGATGAACGGCATTGACTTTGACTTCACCCTTCGAGTAGCGCTCGAGGGCGAAGCGGATAGCCATGTGCTCGGCTGCCTTCATCAGGAGCGGCGTATCTTCCTCCTGCTTCGTCGCTGCCTTGGCCGCCAAACTCCCCAATAGCTGTTGCAGGTTCAAACGCGTATTTGGATCAGTCTGGGTCAGTTCTTTCTGTAAATCTTCTTCCTTAACTGTGGGATCCTGCTGCACTTGCCCAAATCGAGTCAGCAGCCGAATGGCTTGAATTACTTCTTGTTCCTGCAGTGGGACCATGCCTCCGGTCCACGCCGGAGCCGCGCCTGCAGCGCCCCCTCCTCCGGTTCCTCCTGCTCCTGCGGGCCCGCCCACGCCTGTTCCTGGGCCCGAACCCACTCCTCCGCCGCCACCGGCTGGAAGATTCGGCACGCTTCCCAAGGGCACCATGGGAACCCCGGCAGCGTTCTGTCCTCCACCGGCGTTTGCCCCTTCGGCGGCTGCGATCAACTGCAACAACTTCTGCGGGTCATTCAACCATTGCCGGAATTCGGGTCCGAGCGTCTGTGCCGCAATTTGCGCCGCGATGCTCACATCGCCGGTCAACGGGTCAGCGGCCACGAACTTTACTTCATTAATCTTGATCGTGCTCTTCTGTGAGCCTCCGCTCAATGCTTCCTTGATCTGCTTCGAGACATCCTGGGCCTTCGATCCGGCCACCGTGAAAGCCCGGACGAGGCGCACGAAATCTTCCTCAGTCACCTCTTTCGAGAAGTGCAGGCTGGCCAGACCCGCTGTCGTCAATAGGGTCGCGAAGCTTTTCTCCGCCTGTCCTGATTCCAGAGGTATTCCATCGAGAAGCAGCTTGTTGTCGGAAACGCCCAGCAGAAATCCGGCATCTCCGCCCGCGGGCAGCGCCGTCTGCAACTCGTTCCACGTGGTTTCGAACTGGGCTTCGGTGCGCTTGTGCTCGTAGCCGTACATTCGCGCATACTTAATCAGAATGTTAAGGCTGTGGACGAAGGCTCGCGCCGAGGCCGCACGTGCTGCGTGGGATGTATTTGTGCCGGAGATAAGAGGCTCCTCGTAAACACAAGTGTGAAGCTCAAGGGTAAAGCGAAACAGTAAGCCCTTAAACGTTACGGAGGTAATTGCCCTCCCCCTTTACGCGCTCGTAAGGTCAATGACCTCAGTGAGGCGCACGTGGCCCTGACGCAAGGGGAACGCCCTAGGGTGGTTCCCGAATGACGATTTTCCCGTCTTGTGGGGAAATTCCATACTCACGCCACTCTTGGTCATTGGCGGGCATGGCACAAACCTCCTGAAACTCACGTCTTACCACGTCCACCGCCCGAGTGGCCTGCTCCGTGCACTTCCATGAAACCCATCGACCATACGGCGGTTCCCGAGGGCGACGCCACGGGAGCGAAGTACATCCCGCAGCGCCGAGACTATGCAGACAAGTCGTTAGCTGAAAGAACCCCGACTGACCGACAAACATCGAAGACGCCGGCCCCCCTCCGCCGCCTCCGCAATAGTTTGCGGCCACAAATGAGTCGGGTACCCCGTCCCCACCCCAGTCCCCTCAAAGGCTCTGGCGGGTGGGGGGCGGGGTTTTCATCTCTGAACCTTTTCTCCATGGCGAATCTTTAGCGATGTCATCGAGGGTCTTCTGGTACCGGCAATGCCGTACGGTGTATCGCGATCTTCAGTAAAATACTCGCGGAACACTAGCGTTCAAACGGACCCACTTGAAGACTCCCGCTAAAATTACTGGTTTGCGTTACTGGATGAACCGGGTGCTGGAAGAGTGCGATCACGTCGCCGCCGACTTCAGCGCCGATCCAGTTCACGACCTGCGGGTGTCGCTGCGGCGCTGCCGCTCCATGGCTGACGGAATGATGGCCATGGATCCGGACCGCGACTGGAAGGCAATGAAAAAGGCCGGGAAGCAATTGTTCCAGCGTCTAGGCGCCTTGCGAGACGTGCAAGTCATGATGGAGTGGATCGAGAAGCTGGATGTGACGGTTGGCAATGTAGATCGAGTGCCGGCCGCGCCGGAAGTTCAGGATATTTCCACCCGCCCGGTGGAGGGCTCGACGGCAGCACAACCTACTACAGATGGCCACGGTCTGGCGGCTCAATCGCTACTCCAGACTCTTAAGGCCCACGAAGCCCAAGAGAAACGCGAGGCTCGTGCGGCACTTGAGGAATTTGACCGCAAACAATGGCGGCAATGGAGCAAGTCATTGCCCCTGCGCGCATCTCGCATCCGGCCGGGCAGCGTGGTGTTCAGGCATCTGGCGCTCGAGCGCTGGACGGCCGCGCGCGAGTTGCATGTAACGGCGCTGCGAAACCGGTCCCAGGTGGCGTTCCATACATTGCGGATTGGCATCAAGCGCTTTCGCTATATTGTCGAAAATTTTCTGCCCGCCGAGCACAAGGCGTGGAGTAACGACCTGAAACATTTGCAAGACTTGCTCGGAGAGGTTCACGATCTCGACGTCCTGTGGGCGACGGCCCTCTCCTGCCATGTGTTCGCCGATGACGGATCGCGGGAGGCATGGCACGCACGCATTCTTGATGAGCGAGGCAAGCGCATCGATGAATACAAGGCGAGGACCGCTGGACCGAATTCGCTGTGGACAGTCTGGCGTGCGGGATTGCCACAAGGCAAACAGATTCAGGAGATTGCAACCCGCCGCATGAAGCTATGGGCAAAGGCGCTGGATCCAGATTTCGCGCACTCCGAGCGCGTGGCGCGGCTGGCTCTCCAACTCCATGATGGCCTCGTCGCCTCTGGATTGCTGGGGAACGCGCTGCCGGGTTCGTTGCCTCACACCAACAATGGAGCCGCAGCAGATAACCGCGCCAGTTTGTACCTGGCTGCCCTGCTGCATGATGTCGGAAAAGCGAAGGGCAACAAAGGACATCACAAAGAGTCCCAGGAATTGATCAAGATCCACGGCACACCGCTGGGGTGGAAGCCTGAAAACATGGCCCGGGCGGCAATTGTGGCGCGCTTCCATTGTGGAGCGTTGCCCGTGCGCAGCCACAAGGCTCTGCGCGATCTGATGCCGGACGAGCAGAAGATCATCATTCGGCTGTCGGCCGTCCTCCGGCTGGCCAATGCGCTAGACTCCGTGCACGACGGCCACGTCCGCAGCGTGAAGATCGAGAATGCCGTGATTTCGGCAAGCGATCGTAAGCGTCGGACCAACGGATTCCTGCGCAAGCCCGTGCCCTTGGGAAAGAATGAAGCGCTGATCGTGGGCGCCGAAGGGTACGCGGATGGGACCCCGACCGCGCGGGCCGTCGCTGCAGAGCGATATTTGCTGGAAACTGTGCTCCGCCGGCCGGTTTTGGTACGGCCTATCAAGGCCGCGGCGAGGCGTCTGTCAGCTGGGTCCAGCGGGTTCGCGCAATGATCCGATGAGTTCCCAGGATGCGGAGGCTCGAGGAAGCCCCGCAGTCACTTTTCGACATCGTGGTGGAACGTACACTGGTCCCATGACTCACGCGCAATTGGTGGAACGAGCGGTGCGATGGCTGCGGGGGTATCGCTGCGGCGTAGTGCTTTCCGAGCAGGCTTGCGTCAGCGGCGAGATGCCGGATGCGATCGGATGGAAGCAAGCGTGCCATTCCGTGCTGGTGGAGTGCAAGGTAACGCGTGCCGATTTTCTGGCAGACCGCGCCAAGCCCTTTCGGCTGAAGACGGAAAAAGGCGTGGGCAGCGAACGATTTTATCTGACTCCCCCAGCGTTGATAAAGCCGGAAGAGCTGCCGCCTGGTTGGGGACTGCTGGAACTTCGACGCGGCCGCATCGAAATCCAGCATGCATCGGCGAAAAACCTGCGCACGGCAACAGGGTTCCGCTACGAGATGAACCTGCTGCTCGCAAGCCTGCGGCGCGTCGAAGTGCGCATTGAGCCACAGAGCATCACCGACTTCCTCAAATGGAAGAACCGGATGGCGGAATACAACCGCGGCACGTTGCCGGAAGGACTGGCCGGAACGGACGACGAAAGCAATGTGTTTCTCGAGCCTGAGGTGCCATGCTAAATCCTCGAGCCGGTTGGGCCTGCAAGCGATTCGTTGCTCTCTTGTTTAGTGTTGTGCTCCTGGTCGTGCCTTCGCGCACCGAGGTAGGACAACATCAGCACGACGAGCCCAACGAGCAGCAATTCGGGACAGTCCATTTTCCAGTCTCCTGCGATGCGCGGGTTCAGAAAACGTTCGAGCGCGGCGTGGCGTTGCTGCATTCCTTCGCATTTGAAACCGCCGAGGCGACGTTTCGCGAAGTGGCGCGGGAAGATCCCCATTGCGCGATGGCACATTGGGGCATCGCGCGGAGCATGTGGCGATGGGACACGCCCGAAGCTCCAATACGGAAGCAGGCATGGGACGAAGTTGGCCAAGCAAAATCTCTACATGCTCACACCAAGAGAGAAAAAGAATATTTGGAAGCAGTGGCGACTCTCTACAAGTCCCCGGAAAAGAAGGACGACAAACGGTGGGACAGATATGTCACTCGCATGGAGCGAATCCACCGCGATTACCCGGACGATCATGAAGCGACGGCTTTCTACGCGTTCGCTCTGGTTGGGGCCGACAAGGACGATGACCCGACGCATGCCAAGCGTCGACAGGCAGCGGCGCTGCTGGAACCGCTGTTCGCCGCCGAGCCGAATCATCCCGGGGTGGCGCACTACCTGATCCACGCCTACGACGAAGCCGACCTGGCCCAACTGGGGCTTCCGGCGGCGCGGCGTTATGCACAGATAGCTCCCGCCGCACCTCATGCGCTGCACATGCCCTCACATATCTTCGCCCAATTGGGGCTGTGGAACGAGGACATTAATTCGAATCTGGCATCGGTCGCGGCCAGCCGCAACGCGACATCCACTCACATGGAGGATGAGGGCCATCAGTATCACGCGATGGAATTCCTGATGTATGCCTACTTGCAGAGTGGCCGGGACGCGGAAGCGCACCACCTGATCGAAGAAGTGAAGTCCCTGCCGAAGATGAAGAGCATGTATGGCATTAGCTCTGACCCTCAGGTTCTTGCAGTGCTCTCCTATTCCGCCAGCTATGTGCTCGAATTGCATCAATGGGAGCAGGCTGCTGCTCTGCCGCTGACTCCGGGCACGGAATTTGGGGACGACGCGATCACGTATCTTGCGCGTGCGATCGGTGCGGCCCGCACTGGCCACGCGGCACAGGCGCGCCAAAATGTGGATCAACTCGCGTCCCTACATGCGCAGGTGGTAGCCAAGAAGCTACCTTTTGCCGATTGGGTCGATCGACAGAGGAAGGAAGCAGAAGCATGGACCGACCATGCCGAGGGAAAGCACGACGACGCGATCGCAATACTGCGTAAGCTCGCGGATAAGCAAACGGGTGGCGTGTTTGGGGCGCAGGGTGATTTGCCGGCGCGCGAAATGCTGGCGGATATGCTGCTCGACATGAACCATCCGGACCAGGCTCTTGCAGAATATCAGGCAGAATTGAAGATCAGCCCAAACCGGTTCGATTCCCTGTACGGCGCCGGGCGTGCCGCCGAGATGGCAAAGCATCCTGACCAAGCTGTGGGCTACTACCAGCAACTGAAGAAGGCCTGCGATGGAGGAAGTTCGAACCGGGCAGAACTGGTGCATGCCCGCGAATTCCTGGCTGCCGTCGCTAAGAACTAGAGAACACCTCTTGCTGCGAAAAAGAAAACCGGGCTGGTTGGCCCGGCTTTTCCTGCGTCGAGTTGGATGCGGTTACATCGCAGCACGGCGCGACTGGTCTGGGAGGACGGCGACCAGTCAAAGTCTTCGAGAGGACTCGTCGCCCTTCACTCGAGCGAGGTCAGAAGAGCAACTGGAGCGCCACACGTAGACTTCAAGTAAAACAGCGCAACACCAAATCAAATCATTGATTCAATTGGCTTTATATTTAGCTGTATTTCGGTGAGAGATTGCACTCGATCGACCGGTTTGAAAGGGTTCAGCAAACTGTTGCACATCGCCTTGGGCTCGGAGACTGATTATTTGTTCTTACGCGCATTTGCATCTCCAGCAGGGCGGTTGGGTCTTCACGATGTCGCTGCCACCCGCAAGTGACGGAGTGGTGGCCGATGCCGGCCTTGTCGCAGACAGGATATTAAACAATTGGAATGGGCGGGAGAGACGTAGCAAGCTACGTCTCTACGAGGGAATTCCTCTCACATGTCTCTGCGGCCTTCCATGGCCTTGAGCATGGTGATTTCGTCGGTGTACTCGATGTCGCTGCCGACGGGAATGCCCATGGCAATGCGGGTGACTTTTACCCCGGCACGCTTCAGTTGCTGGGATAGGTAGGTGGCGGTGGCCTCGCCTTCTACTGTGGGATTCGTCGCTACGATGACTTCGTCGACATTGCCGGCGTCGACGCGGGTGATGAGGTTTGAGATGCGCAACTGCTCTGGACCAATTCCATGGAGAGGCGAAATGACGCCGTGCAGGACGTGGAAGACTCCGTTGAAGTGCTTGGTCTTTTCGATGGCGGCGATGTTGGTGGGTTCTTCGACTACGCAGACCAGTCTCTGGTTGCGGGTGGGGCTGGTGCAATAGACGCACGGGTCGACGTCGGTAATGTTATTGCATACCGAGCACAGGCGGAGGTTGGCTTTCACGTCGCGGACTGCAAGGGCAAGGGCCTCGGCGTCTTCATCACTGGAACGCAGGATGTGAAAGGCCAGGCGCTGGGCGCTTTTGGCGCCGACGCCGGGGAGCTTTTTCAGCTCATCAATCAGGCGGGACATGGGTTCAGCAAACTTGGACATTGGGAGTCAGAAATTCAGTGATTGCGCAATTTTGTAATTGAAAATCAGTTGAGGACATTGTAACTGCTGCCTGCGTCACACATCCAAAATTGCACAATTACACAATCAGGCAATTACTCAATTTCCCCTGAGTGTGTACTCGAAATCGTAGGAGTGCTTGCCGTCGAGGGCGATGTTGATCGTCATCTTCCCGCTGATTCCAGCCAGTTGGCCGGTGCCCGAGTCGGGAACGACGGTGATGGTGAGTTGCCCCACACCTTGGATCATCGTTCCGGCATGTTGGAGCACGAAGCTGCCGGTGTGGCCCTTCAGGTTGCCGGTCACGCGCTCGATCGCTACGTACGCGCCGGAGCCTTTGACTTCGGTGCTGGCGGTAAGCATCTGGCCTATGCCGGCGCCGTCGAGGTCACCGTGGTAGTGCTTGTCGAGAGTAAGGCGGCCGAGGAGTTGGTCTGCGGAGTTGTCGTCCTGGGGAATGACCTTCACATCGAATGGGCCGGATGCGTGATTGGTCATAGAGGCGCCTTTCGGATTCGGGGGATTCGGTCTGTGTGAAGGCAGGTACAGGGAGGATCGGGATAGCGACGCGACGGTCACGCGGCTGCAGCATCACCGGTCACAATCGTCAGAGACCAGGAATGCCCAGACCTCCGAGCATGCCGCCAACCGTGGACTTCATTTGGGCGTCCACTTTGCGGGAGGCTTCGTTGATGGCGGCCACGATCATATCTTGGAGCATCTCGACATCGCCGGACTTCACCGCTTCGGGATCGATGCGAAGGCTGATGAGTTGCTTGCGACCGTCTATTTTCGCAGTAACCGTTCCTCCGCCCGACGTGCCTTCGACCACGGTCTCCTGCATCTTCTTCTGCAGGTCTTCGTATTGCGACTTGGCTTTCGACATCAGGTCTTGCAGGTTGAATCCACCCATGGAATTTTGTAATTGGGTAATTTGGTAGTTGAGCAATCTGCGGCCGTCTTGGTAACGGAGCGTAAACCTGGTCCGTTTTACTTCTAAGAAGGGCTAATTACTCAATTTCCGAATCACTCGCAATTTTTCCTTTCAGCGTTTTTCTTTGTAGTCGATCACGGTACGGATTGCAGCTCCGAACTTTTCTTGCATGCGCCGAACGAGCGGGTCTTGTTCGGCGCGTCCTCGGCCTCCCGGACCAGGCTCGAGTTGCGGGGTCCCGTTTCGTTTGTTTTCCTGCGGGGCCACGGTGGAACCGGGAATCACCTTCAGCTTTACGGGTCGGCCCAAAACTCCGCTGGCGGAGGCAATGGCCAAGCGCTTGGCGTCGGCTCCCAGCGACATGTCCAGGACTGTTTGCGACTCGGCGATCTTGATGACTACCTCGTTGCCCTGCACGCTCCACTCTCCGGCGGAAAGCATGGATACCAGGATCCGCTGGTTATTGTCAGTGAGGGCTTGCAGGACAGCCCCTTGGAGCTTGTCGAATTGGGGTGGGCGCTCCGTTGCTGCGGTTGCGACCGGCTTTGCCTCAGCTTGCGGTTGCGGGTCGGGGATCGGCTGTTGGGCGGCTCCGGCGGAGACGTAGTTAGCTACATCTCTACGATCGGGGGCCTCGTCGGGATTGAAATCGGAGATTCGATCGCGCTGAGGTGCTGGCGCAGCGGAACCCATGATTACCGGTTCGGATGCGGCGACTCCAGCTACGATACGCGGACCGGGGGCCGGCGATGCGTTGGATGCGGCTTCCTGGCGTGGTGTTCCCTTGCGGGCGGAATCCGCAGCGAACGGGCTGACGTAATTCGAGCGGGCGACGGGGGCTGCGTCGCTGCGGCGCGGTTCCTGATTTTGAGTGCTGCCGACGATCAAGGGCCTGGGTTGCGGCTTTTGTGTGCTCGGGCCGGGACTACCTGCTACATCGCTAAGCAATTGCTCGATCGGGATCAGCTTTTGCGCGTGCGCCATCTTAAGCAAGCCGAGTTCGAGATGGAAGCGCTGCTCCTGTTTGTATCCCAGTTCGCCGTGGGTGCGAAGCATGATCTGCAGGTGGCGCGTGAGGTCTTCTTCTCCGAACAATTCGGCGACGCGCGCCACGCGCTCGCGCTCTTCGCTGGAAATCTGCAAAAGCGGGGAATCTTTGCCGGCGATCTTGGCGACGGTGGCGTTGCGCAGGAACCGCACCATCTGGCGGGCGAAGTGGGTGGGACTGTGACCTTCGCTGATCAGGTGGTCGACCTGGCGCAGGATTTCTTCGCTCTTGCTATCGGAGACCGCCTGCATTACTTGTTCGAGGATGTGGGCGGGTGCGGCGCCGACCAGGTTGCGGACGGAGTCGGCGGTCAGACGTTCGTTGGACGAGGCAATGGCCTGATCCAAGATCGAGAGCGCGTCACGCATGGAACCGTCGCCGGCTTCGGCTAAGAGGGCGAGGGCGTCGTCGTCGGCTTCTATCTTTTCGCGGGTAACCAGGTCGCGAAGTTGGGCGACGATGGCATCGAACTTGACGGCCCGAAAGCTGAAGTGCTGGCAGCGGGAGCGGATCGTTTGAGGGATGTCCTCAGGCTGCGTGGTCGCGAGCATGAAGACAATATGGTCGGGAGGCTCTTCGAGCGTTTTGAGCAGGGCGTTGAATGCGGCATCGGTGATCTGGTGCGCTTCGTCGAGGATGTAGATCTTGAAGCGGTCGCGGGCCGGGCGATAGCGGGCAGCCTCGCGGAGTTCGCGGATTTCGTCGATGCCGCGGTTGGTGGCGGCGTCGATCTCGATGACATCCACGGCGTTTCCGGCGCGGATTTCAGTGCAGGATTCGCAGATGCCGCAGGGCTCGGGAACCGGCCTATCTTTGGAGCGGCAATTGAGGGCCATGGCCAGGATGCGGGCAACCGTGGTCTTACCGATGCCGCGGTGGCCACTGAAGATATAGCCGTGGGCGGTGCGTCCCTGCTCAATGGCGTTTTGGAGCGTGCGGGTGACGTGCTCTTGTCCGATGACCTCGGAGAACTTCTGGGGACGGTATTTGCGGGCCAGGACCGTGTAACTCATGAGGGCGAAGAGACGATTATACGGGATGAGGAGGGCGGGCGGGGGAGCCTATAAGGCTTTCGAAGCGGAGGGCGCGGAGGACGTAGAGAAGGTCGAGTATAGCTCGGGGCTTGCGAAGGTGAGTCGCACAGGATAGGCTTGTGGACCAGATTAAGTGCGGATGCGGCTGCGCGAATCGGCTCTGGGCGGCCGCGAAGGAGATTTCTGATGCAGTTGAAACTTTCGAAACGAACGGTAGATGGAATTGTAGTGTTCGGTTGTAACGGGCGTATCGTGTTCGGCGAAGAGTCGGGACTTTTGCGGGACGAGGTGAAACAGACCGTTGCAGAGGGCAACAAGCGCATTGTGCTCAACCTCGGCGAAGTCAACTATATCGATTCGGGCGGGCTGGGGACTTTGGTCGCTTTACATACGACGGCGCATAATGCGGGCGGAACGATCAAGCTCGCGAACCTTACAAAGCGTGTGGGGGATCTGCTGCAGGTCACTAAGCTGCTAACGGTGTTTGAAGTGCACAATTCAGAGTATGAGGCGCTGGAAGCGTTCCGCCAGGCAGCTTAGAGTCAACATCCCCACCCTGTAGCAAAAAGGCGCGACACGGGTGGGGGTACCCTCTTCTTTGATAGGAATTCCTTCGGCTGCGCTCAGAATGACACGATCTAGGCGGAACTCTGACTCGTCAGGCGCGATGCTCTTGAAAATTGAGCGGGCGATACGCGCGATTCCTCGCGGCAAAGTATCGACCTACGGTGGAGTCGCGCGCGCGGCGGGATTTCCGGGATCGGCCCGGATGGTAGCGAGAGTGTTACGCCGGGGCTTTGGATTGCCTTGGCAACGTGTACTGGGCGCGGGCGGTCAGATCAAGCTCACCGGGGATTCGGCCATCGAGCAGCGATTGCGGCTGGAGTCGGAGGGTGTGCGTTTTCGCGGGCGGCGAGTGGACATGAACGCTCACGAGTTCAAGAAACCGGCTTCGAAAAAGGCTGCAACCCGCCCTCGCAGAGGGATCTAGAAGTTTCCTGCGGCCAGATCGTCACTTCATTCTTTCCTTCTAACCTAATCTTTGCGCTCTTCAAACTTCCTTTTCACTTCTTGAATTGCGGGTCGATTTCGACCTGGTATCCAGTAACCATTTTGTTGGTTTCGTTGGCCATTCCGACCACGGCCATCAGTTCCTTGAACATCGCATCGGTCATTCCTTTTTTTTGCGCCGAGGCGGTGTGCGAAGCGATGCAATAGTGGCACTGGTTGGTGACGCTGACGGCAACGTAGATCAATTCTTTGGTGAGCGGATCGAGAGCGCCGGGAGCCATGATTTGCTTGATGTCGTCCCACGTCCGTTTCAGCGTCGCGGGATCGTGGGCTATGGCCTTCCAGAAATTGTTGATCCAGTCGGTTTTGCGAGTGGCCATGATGTCGTCGTAAACGGCACGGACTTCCGGGCTGGCATCTTTGTATTCGATGAGGCCGAGGGTAGACATGATTTCTCCAGGATCGATAGAAATGGGAAGCAGGAAAAGTTTATCGTAGCGCTTGGAGGCGCGGCATCGGTGACGGCTTGGGCTCAGAGACGTAACAAGTTACGTCTCTACGAATTGGGTAGTTCGCCGGCGAGCAGCTTCTCCAATTTCGCTGCGGGGACGCGGACTCCCACGTAGAAATGACCGAACAGCGCGTAGACAGCGCTGACTTCGTCGAAACGCATTTCGTAGATCAACTTTTTGAAGACGAGGGGTTCTTCGGCGAAGAGGTCAACGCCCCACTCCCAATCGTCGAAGCCGATCGACCCGCTGATGATCTGCTTGACCTCTCCGGCGTAGCGGCGGCCGACGAGACCGTGATCGTTCATCTGGCGGGCACGCTCTTCGATGGGAAGCTTGTACCAGTTCTTGTCTTCGCCGCGGCGGCGGTCCATGGGGTAGAAGCAGGCGTATTTTTGAGGCGGGATCTCCGGGTAGAGGCGCGGGCGCATTGCCTCCCGATGCCGGTTGAGCTTGCACTCGATCTCTGATTTCCACTGGTCGGAATGCGGTTCAATCCCTTGGTCGGTGAGTTCTTTGTAGATCTTGAGGGTCGAATCATAGAGGCCGAGCTCAATAATGGAGAGGTACGAGGTGGTGGGCTCGAGGTAATCGCTGAGGCGCAGGTTGGCGAGTTGCAGTTCGGCCTGGTTCAGGTCGGCAAAGGACTCGCGGAAGTGGATCAGCATGAGATCGCCCTTGTGGCCGATGAGCGAGTACAGGGCAGACTGTCCCGCAGAATTTTTCTCCATGGCGGCGAGGGCGTCGGAGGCTTCTTTCGCGATGGCGGATTTCTCGGATGCAGGGAGGGCGCGCCAGGCGGGCCAGCGCAGGCGCATCATTTGATGGAGGACGCTGTAGCCTTCGGTGGTGAGCGGGACTGCGGGGATCTCCGCTGAGACTTGGGGGCTCGGATGATGAGTGGTCGTCATGATGGCCTCTTTCGGAACCAGCTTCTGGGACGAAAGGATATTGTACGCGGTGGGGCGCAGGCGGGAAAAATCAGAATCTTAACGACAAAAGATCACCGACTTGGGTTCGTGGGTCGCTTCTTTAAAGTTGTGTGTATCATTCATGAAAGACGTCGTGTCTATTGATTGAGTCAGGTGATCATTTCTCATGAGCTTACAGGGTCGCTTCACTCGCCGGGACATTCTGCGGGCAGGGGCTTTGGGAGTTGTTTCTCTTCCGTTTTCGCGTCTCACGTCCTATGCAACCCAGGCCGGGGCCGGGGGGCCTGCGCGAGTTCCCCACCCCAGTTCGGACGATGCGTTGCTAGACGACATCGAACGGGCTGCGTTTGATTTTTTCTGGAACGAAGCCGGCGCGACGGGGCAAGTAAAGGATCGAGCACTGCTGAATGGTAAAGATACCCACACGATTGCCAGCATTGCGGCCACGGGATTTGGGCTTTCTGGTTTATGTATTGCGGAGTCGCGCGGTTATGGGAAGAAGAATGAGATCATCGACCGGGTGCGCGCGACGCTACGTTTCTTGTGGCAGAAACTTCCCCACGAGCATGGGTTCTTCTATCACTTCATCGACATGAACACCGGGGAACGACAGTGGAAATGCGAAATCTCGTCGATCGACACTTCCCTGCTGCTATGCGGAGTTCTGACGGCGAGACAGCACTTTGCTGATGGGGAAATCCATGATCTGGCAAACAAGATTTACGAGCGGGTGGATTGGCCCTGGATGTTGAACGGCGGCAAGACTCTTTCTATGGGTTGGCATCCCGAGTCGGGATTTTTAGATTCGCGGTGGGAACACTATTGCGAACTCATGATGATCTACCTGCTGGCCCTGGGATCTCCTACGCATCCGGTTCCGTCAGAGACATGGAAGGCGTGGACGCGTCCGACAGTCAAGTTCAAAGGCATTGAATACATTTCGGGTCATGATCCTTTGTTCACCCACCAGTATTCGCAGGCGTGGTTCGATTTCCACGGAAAGCATGACGGCTACGCAGACTATTTTGAGAACTCCGTCAAGGCGACGAAGGCGCATAAACTTTTCTGCCTCTCGCTGCATGATGAGTTCCCGGATTATAGCGACCACCTGTGGGGCATTACAGCATCAGACTCGGCGTCGGGCTATCAGGCTTGGGGCGGACCACCACGCTTGGGGAAACTGGACGGCAGCATCGTACCGTGCGCAGCCGGAGGATCGCTGCCATTTCTGTTTTCCGACTGCATAGAGGTTTTACGCACGATTCGTAAGCGATACGGTAAGGCTTGGGGGCGATACGGATTTGTCGACGCTTTCAATCCCCGCACCAACTGGTATAACCCGGATGTGCTCGGCATTGATCAGGGGATCACGATGCTAATGGCTGAAAATCAGCGCAGCGGTTTTGTCTGGAAAACATTCATGAAGAACAAAGAAGCGCAGTTGGGGATGGAGAAAGCTGGCTTTCAGTCAAAACATGCGTAACCTGATTTTTGTTATAGCTTTCGGCTTGTTTCTTCTGGGCCAAGCAAAGGGACCCACTCCTGCAACGATCCGGTTCGAGGATATCGCCGGTAAAAGCAGCGTAAACTTTGTTACTCGCAACTCTCCCACGCCGAACAAAAATCAAATCGAAACCATGGTCGCCGGGGTGGCGCTGCTCGACTATGACGGCGATGGATTCCTGGATATCTACCTGGTAAATGGGGCGGCGATACCTTCGCTGCAAAAAGATTCTCCAGCGTACTGGAACCGGCTTTACCACAACAATCACGACGGCACGTTCACGGATGTAACCGAGCGTGCCGGAGTCGCGGGCGCGGGCTACGGAATGGGCGTAGCGGTTGGAGACTATGACAACGACGGGCGCCCTGACCTCTTTCTCGCCAATGTCACCGGCAACCAACTCTTCCGCAACAATGGCGACGGCACTTTTACCGACGTGACCGCAAGGGCCGGGCTGGCCGGCGCCAAGATGAGAGGAAAGAAAATGTGGTCGGTGGGGGCGGGGTGGTTCGACTACAACAATGACGGGCATCTCGATCTCTTTGTGGTGAATTACTGCGTGTGGGAGGTCAATAAGGATCCTTATTGTCCGCTCAAAAGCGGGGTTCGTGCGTACTGCCATCCCAAGCTCTATCAATCTCTGCACAACACTCTTTACCGAAACAATGGAGACGGAACATTTACGGATGTTTCAGAGCAGACCGGGATCGCTGCGCACCTGGGCAAGGGCATGAGCGTTTCGTTCGCCGATTACGACGGCGACGGATTCCTCGATGCGTTTGTGGCCAACGATACGACTCCGGCGTTTCTTTTTCACAATCTAGGGGGGAAGAAATTCGAGGAAGTGGGCGTGACGGTTGGCGTGGCCTACGCGCCGGATGGGTCGACGCTATCCGGCATGGGATCAGATTTTCGGGATGTCAACAACGACGGGCGCCCCGACATCTGGTACACCGCCGTCGAGCACCAGAGCTTTCCCTTGCTGATCAACAGCGGGCATGGTGATTTCGAAGACCTGACGCTGGCGAGCGGGCTGCAAGCGACCAAGGAAATGTCGGGGTGGGGTAACGGAATCTTCGACTTCGACAATGATGGGTGGAAGGATCTGTTTGTCGCTCGCGCGAATGTCATGGACAACATTAATGAGCTGATCGCGGATCGGCGGTACCCGGAACCGAATTCAATTTTCCGGAATCTGGGGGATGGGAAGTTTGCGGAGGTCAGCCGTACGGCTGGTCCTGATTTCCAAACGGAAGCTCCCCACCGCGGCGTGGCCTTCGGCGATCTTGATAATGATGGCCGCGTGGATGCTGTGGTTTCTGTCCTGGGCGGGCCGGTGAAGCTTCTTCACAATATTACCGATACTACCGCGCATTGGATTCTCTTGAAGTTAGTTGGAGCGAAAAGCAACCGCATGGGGATCGGAGCGCAGATTCACATCACGACCGACGATGGGCGGTCCCAGTGGAATGAGGTAACAACCGCGGTCGGATACACATCGGCCAGTGATAGCCGGGTACACTTTGGGTTGGGAAACAACCAGCATATTAAAGAAATCGAAATCCGCTGGCCGAGCGGTGTGAAGCAGATATTGCACGATGTCGCGGTGGATCGGATCTTGACGGTCGAGGAGCCGCGGCAATAGTGCTTATTGCTTGGCTGGAGGCATGTCACCGACGGTGATGTGTTCGGGGCGCGACTCTCGGGTGTTGGCGTGATTTTCCGCAGCCGACTTTTTCTTCTCTTCCTGCGTGAGTCGAGCAAACGTAGCGCGAGCTTGCGCGGCTTCCTGCCTTCGCCCGGCACGAGAATAGGCGGTGCCGAGTGCGGCATAGATCTTGGACTCCCGGGGCAAGCCTTTTTCGGCGATCTCCAGCTCCGGGATGGCTTTCTCGTAGTCATCGACATCCAAGCGCAACAGGCCTAAAAGGTAGTGGCCGAACGGCTGCTTCGGATCGAGTTTGACAGCTTCTTCTGCGTACGGAATCGCCGACGATGAGTTTTCCTTATACAACCCGGCGGCAATCCTTAAGCGTGCCACTATGTCATTGGGTTGGTTCGAAATTTCTTGCTTAAGTTGTTCCACGCCGTTGGTCACGTCACGAATTTCGAAAAGAAACAGGCCATAAGCGTAGTGAATGTTGGGATAGGTCGGATTCAGCTTTATGGCTTCGTCAAAAAGCGGCTGAGCCTGATCGTACTTCTTCTGTCCAGCCAGGCATTCCGCCCTTCCCACTCGCAGCACGACATCGGCATCGGGCGATCCAGCGGGCGGAGGATCCTTGGCGGGTAAGCGCAACATAGCCATCCCCAGAATGTTGGCGACCTTGTCGCTGGGACCGGCTTGGAGGCACAACTCTTCCAGCGTGTCCTGGGCAGCCTGAAAGCTGGTCTTTCTTTGCAGCAGAATTCCTTCGTGAAAGAGGACGACGTGCCAGAGGTCGGGATTCTTCTGGAGACCAAGGCTCTTGCCCTTCTGAATGTGTTGGAGTGCGGGCAGGTCCCGTCCCAGTTCAAACTCGCAAAGTCCCAGCATCGCTTGCGCGGTGCCGTTCTGCGGTTGCAGGGCGATCATTTTTTGAAAAGCGGTTGCGGCTTTGGCGAACTGGTCCTTGTCGTATTCCAGAGTGCCGAGTGACCACCAGCCCTCGGCCCAGGAGGGACGCAGGGCAAGCGCACGGCGATATAGCGAGATGGCTTCATCGAGGCGGTCGGCGTCACGGGCGGCGTCGGCTTTGGCTGACAGCGACGCAAAGCTTCCTGCAGCGTTAGAAGGCTGGGATGCGGGGCGTTGAGCAGCGAGGAAACCTGATGTCAGCAGATTGAACAGCACAAACAGGAATACCCCGCCGGATCGCAGAGAGCGGATATGAGAGATGGGAGCCACGCCGAGTAGGTAGCCCGTGAAATGTTGCCGCACAAAATCAGTCTAAACGACAAGCTGCCGCAAAATGAACCTGCTCATTTTGCGGCAGCTTGTTAATGCGGTGCTTGCGAATTTAAAAGCTGAACCGAGCCTGCAGTTCAATCGTGCGCGCTCCCAGAGCGCCTTGGGCCTCACCAAAGTGAGGATCCAAGATGTGATTCTGGAGGTTGGTTAGATTCAATGTGTTGAACAGGTTGTAGAAGTTTGCGCGGAACTCGAGTCTCGCTCCTTCGCCCAGAACCTTCATCGGGGGCAAACCAAAAGACTTACTGAGGGTTGCGTCCAGGTCCGTGTAGCCTGGGCCCGTGAATGCGTTACGTTTGATTCCGGCAGGCGTCGGCAGAGGTCCGAGTGGTTGCTGACCGCTTGGGCAGTCGGCAATCGGCGCGCTGGGGAAGAGACACTGGAAAAGAGTACCTGGAACAACCGTGGGGGCGGTGAAGAAAGCGGGTCCGTTGACGTTACCTGCGCTGCTGTGGAAGTCTGGCCTGAACCCGCCGTTATAAGCTGCCGGAAGGATGTTGCCGTTTCCAGCATTGCCCGTGGAGCCGCCACTGTTCGCATTCACAAGATCCAACGAGTAAACCGGATCGAATCCACCATCCAGTTCGCTGTAGGAATACTGTGGCGTCCAAGGGAAGCCGCTGTGAACATTGAGAATTCCCGAAAGGCTCCATCCGCCAGCAACTCTTTCCACCCAAGCGTGGCTGCCGTGGAAAATTGTAGGACTCCATACGCCATAGAGCTTAAAGGCATGGCGGACATCGTAGTCGGCGGTGGCGAAACCAGACGCCAAGTTCCACTGATAGAACGGACCCGCATAGGCGTTCGACCCGGCATCGGAGGCTTTACTGAACCGATACTGACTATCGATCAGGAAGGAGCGACTGAAAGAGTGCTTTGCCTCCAACAGCAAAGCATTGAAGTGAGCGGTGCCGTCATCGTTGTAATACGTTACGCCGTGAACAACCGGATTAAATGGGATGCCTTGGACGGATGCGGGGTTATAGAAGTTGTAGTGATCGGTGAGGTGGCGTGTTTGACTGCCTTGATATCCAACCGAGGCGACCCACTGGTGACCCAAGTCGTACTCGGCTCCGAACGTATAGTGGTAGTCGTAGGTTGTTGGCCAAGTGGCAGGAAATGCGGTCAGGTCCGTACAACTCGGAGGACAAGGACCGATCGGAAGATTGTTGCTGCCAAAAGTCTGAATGGCGTTAGGATTTGGCGCGTACCCGTTGGGGTTGTGGATGTCCGACGGGAAGCTGCCGATGTAGAGTATCTGACTTCCCGAGAAGGATTGGCCGTTGCTCACAAAGGGCGGGTTGAATCGACCGTCCAAGGAGTTGGACTGCGCGAGGCCGTTGTAAGCGATTCCGAAACCGCCGCGAAGCACTAGGCGGCTGTGCAGATCGTGACCAAGAAATCCACCGGGACTCCAGGCAAAACCCAGTTGCGGGCCGAAGTTCCCTTTCTGTGCGTTGTATAGCGACCCGCCCGTCCGCACATGCATGTCCGTAAAGAGATTGGCTCCGCTGCCGAAGACCACGGTAGCGAGTTTGCCATTCTTCTCAGAAATCGGTCCGAAGTATTCCCAGCGCAAACCAGCGGTGATTGTCAGGTTGGGCCTAAGCTTGTAGTTATCCTGGAAGAAAAGGCCTATGACGTTAGAACGCAGATCCTTGCGGAGAGCGGATGGGACACCAGTCTGAGGATCGAACTGTGCGCTTTCCGATGCCGGGGCGTCGTTCAAGAAATCCCACACGTTATTAAACGAATAGCTGGGGCGATCGGACCAAAAGGGAGCGTCGACGGACAACAGGCGGGTAAACTCCCCACCCATCTTCATCGTGTGCGCACCATGAACCTTGGTCAGCACGTCCTTGGCTCCGTAGGTCCACTGGTCGAAGCCGTTGAAAGAGCCGATGCCATAGCCGCTGAGAGAGGGATTGGCAATACTACCGATTGCGCTGAAGCTAACCTGGGGCAGTCCCCAAGGGGCCTTAGGATTGTTTACCAGATCTTTGTTCATCCAACCCGCCGCATTCACGCGGGCCTCATTGACCATGCTTGCGCCAAAGGTGTGGTCCCAAAGCACAGTCTCAGAGTGGTTGAGGTAGTTGCTGTTGAAGAGGTTCATGAGCCGGTCACCATTTCCGTTGATGCCAGTGCTGGTATTCGGAACGTGGTACAGGCTGAATGCAACCAGATCTTTGCTGGTGACTTGGAAGTCAAGCCGGCCGTTGTACTGTCTGTGGGTGCTGTTGCTGGGTTCACGAGTACCCGAAACAAACGCGATGTCAGGAACATTCGTCAGGTTGTTAGGTCCGCCGAGGCCATCCCCGCCGGTGCCGGGATTAAAAGCCCCGCCGTTTAAGCATGTGGAGGTGGGGCTACTGCAATCGGTGGTGCCTATACCGGTGGTCAAAGGGGAACCGAGATTCAGTCCTTGACCGGCAATGAACCGACAGTTGACGCCTTCTACCAGACCTATGTCGGTGCAGGTGTGGTCTTGGATTGTGCCGCCGTTGGGCGCAACTCCTGGAAAGTTCAAAAATGCTGCAGCGTTCGTCCCGGAAGCGGCCAACGCACGAAACTGAGATGTCTCATACCAGTCACCAGCGGTAGTCTGCTGAGCGTTGTTGAGCAGAGTTTCGTAGGAGAAGAAAGCGAAAATCTTGTTATGCCAGATGGGGCCGCCGAGAGAGCCACCGTAATCGTTAAAGCGATTGTCATCGCGAGTGTTACCACATGGAGCCTTGCAGCCTGTTCCATTGCTGTTATACCCGTTGTACTTCGTGTAGGCATCCAAGCCAGGGCGATGCGCCTTGAAGTACGCACTGCCATGGAATTGATTAGTGCCGTTTTGCGAGATGATCTGGACCTGTGCTCCGCGATAGCGTCCGTTCTCGGCATCGTAATTGTCCGTGAGGATTTTAACTTCCTTGACCGAGTCCTCGTTCGGGGTGACGACCGATGAGCCGCCCCATGTGACGCTGGTAGTGCCAACGCCGTCGATTTGATAGTTATTGTCACCTGTTCGAGCGCCGTTCGCAGTGATCTGGCCGCCATTCTCAATTTTGAAGACACCGTCAGTGCCACCTGTGCCGCCCATCGACGACCCTGGCAGGCTGGCCGTTCCGCCTCCGGAGGCTTGCGCGCCGTCTCCAAACGCACCAGGCGCCAGTTGCAGAAGTTGAAAGACGTCGCGACCAAAAGAGGGGAGCTTCTGAATCTGCTGGGCATCAACCGTACCGCTAAGATTAGAAGTCTCTGTGTCGAGGAGTGGCGCGGCATCGCCGTTGACGGTGACCGACTCGTTCGCCTGGCCGACTTCGAGTTGCACGTTCAAGGCATTGGCCTGCTCTGAAGTAATTCCGAAGCTTTCGATCACTTTCTTCTTGAAGCCCGCCTTTTCGACGGTCGCAGAGAATTTGCTGGGGGGCAGGCCGTTGAAATTGAAAATTCCTCTTTCATCGGTCTTGGCGATCGAAACTTGACTGGTCTCCAGATTCCTCAGGCTGACCGTCGCATCGGAGACTACCGCTCCCTGCTGATCAGTGACCACGCCTTGGATCGAGCCACGATACTGTGCGTGGGCCAGAAGTGAGAAAAGTGTGAAGGAAACAACCAGCGATACGGCGCGGACTGCGCAAGAAGTGGATCGGCTCATGGACGCCCTCTCGATCTTTCGACTCGATTGCACTTTCGAGCCCCCGATTACTAAAACACTAGAAAAGCGTTTTAGTAAAATTCCAAGAACCTATAGCACATGGGATTTTCGACAGTCAAGCGCATTGTTTCGAGCCGAGAAAGAGACGACTCAGGGGACTACATCGCATTAACGATATTGTGGCGAGAAAGGTTCGACTTACAGCGAGTCGGGCCCGTTGTCTACTACGGACAGTTCAGAAATGCGAAATCTGGCGAGCGCACGCGAACTGAAGTGGTGGACCGCTCTCCTACTTGGAGGGGATTCCGTTCTTGGGACGGCACGTGGTTTCGCGAATGATGAGTTGGGGCTCGACTATCGTCTCGCCGCCTTGAGAACCGGTTCCGTTGGTGCGGATACGGCTCAGCAAAGTTTCCGCCGCGATTCTTCCCATATCCCGCAGGGGCTGGCGAACTGTGGTCAATGCGGGGTTCTGGTAGGCGGCGCTTTGAATATCGTCGAATCCGACGACGGACACGTCTTGTGGCACTTGAAGCTTCGCCTCGCGCAGGGCCCGGATGGCTCCCATCGCCGAAATGTCGTTAAAAGCAAAGAGTGCGGTGAAGGGTTTGCGAGATGCGAGCAGCTTGCGAGTGGCGTTGTAGCCAAGTTCGGGAGAAGGCGAATCTCCTTCGAGCTGCGAAACCAATGCTGGAGAAATTTCAAGACCATACTGGCGGGCAGCTTTTTCGATATTGGCCCAGCGGACGGCAGTGTCGGAACTAAATTCCTGCCCTTTAATAAAGGCGATATCGCGATGTCCGAGTTGGGCCAGGTGCTTGAGCGCGACTTCCGCAGCGCGCACATGATCGAGAACAATGTTAGTAACACCCTTCACTTGATTGTGGCCAGAAACCGTGACAACCGGCACGGAGAGTGAAAGAACCCAGGGAGTATCGACCGCGATGAGACCGTCGACGGAGCGCTCCACAAAGAGTCTGGGATATTCGTCGATCAGATCAGCGCGGTGGCGGTGGCTTACGACGAAATAGAAATATCCTTCTTGGAGAAGATAGTCTTCCACACCGCTCATGACCGAGGCTGAGTAGCCGTCGCTGACCTCGGGGACGATGACGCCGATGGTGAAGCTTCGCTGCGAGCGGAGGGATCGTGCAAAAAAGTTTGGACGGTATTTGTATTTCCGGGCGGCAGCTAAAATTCGGTCTTTGGTGTCCTGAGGAATCGAGTCCGCAACCGGCGAGCGGTTGATGACCAGGGACACAGTTGCAGGCGAAAGGCTGAGGCGTTCTGCCAGTTCCTTAAGACTTACCGGCTTGGGGCCCATACGTACCGCCCGCACAGCGCCCCTTCCCGTTTTTTTCCCAGTCACGTTGCGAAGTCTCGCACAAAGCGAATCGTCGTAGCAAGGAGATGTTTGCCTCGGGGGACGCGATACTTGTTGACATTGAGAGGAAAAACGGTTTTCATACATTGCGATAATGCTCTACTAACCCGATTTAGTAGATCTGGGCTCGACGGAGGGTCCCCTGATGGCTTTTTCATCCTCCCAACTCTTTTTTCCCATTGGCCGGAAAAGGCGCAGATGTTTGAGGAGCACAAGGGCGAAGGGTTTCGCAACTTGCGTAATTCTCGTGATCTTGAGTTTGGGTTCATCCGCGCAAACACCTGCAGCACGATCGTCGCAGCGCGGTTCGAGCGGGATCACCGATCCGCGCCTTGACGCCCGCGTAGATTCGATTCTGCGCGGAATGACCTTGGAAGAGAAGGTTGGACAATTGGTGCAATACTCCGCCGGGCAACCCACGGGACCGGGAACTGGGCGGAGTGACTACGAGGACATGATTGCCCATGGACTCGTGGGATCGTTGTTCAACGTGGTTGATCCGCATCAGATCAATGCCTACCAGAAGATCGCAGTGGAGAAGTCGCGGCTGCATATTCCAATCCTGTTTGGACTCGATGTCATACACGGGTTCAAGACTGAGTTTCCGATTCCTCTGGGACTGGCGTCGACTTGGGATCCGACGATTGTTGAAAGAGCGTCGCACGTGGCGGCGATGGAAGCTGCGGCAGACGGAATTCGCTGGACCTTTTCACCGATGGTCGACATTGCCAGGGATGCGCGTTGGGGGCGCATGGCGGAGGGAGCGGGGGAGGATCCTTTTCTTGGCTCGGCAATGGCTGCAGCTTACGTAAGAGGTTATCAAGGTCTGCGCCTGGATGCGCCAGACAGTATTGCCTCGTGTGCCAAACACTATGTGGGATACGGCGCGGCGGAAGCGGGCCGCGACTACAACACGACTGAAATCTCCGAACATACCTTGCGACAGTTTTACTTGCCGCCATTTCACGCCGCGGTCGAGGCGGGCACCGCATCCTTAATGAGCGCATTCAACTCCTTGAATGGCCTGCCGTCGACAGCCAATCCATTCACCTTGAAACAAGTCCTGCGAAAGGAGTGGGGATTTCGAGGACTGGTGGTCAGCGATTGGAATGCGGTGGGGGAACTTATTCCGCACGGGATTGCAGCAGACGGCGCATCGGCGGCCCGCAAGGCGTTTCTCGCCGGCGTTGATATGGATATGGTGAGCAGTCTGTATCACGACAATCTGCAAAAGATCGTCAGTTCAGGACAGGCCACGCCAGCCGAACTGGACGAAGCGGTGCGGCATGTATTGCGCGTGAAGGTGGCTCTGGGCCTGTTCGAACATCCATTCGTCGACGAAGCAGCGGCGCCGAAGGCCCTCTATCATCCGGAGAGCGTCGCGCTTGCGCAGGCGGCCGCAGAACGGTCGTTTGTGCTGCTCAAGAATGCGAAAGGGCCGAATGGGAGTGCGCTGCTTCCTTTAACGACGGGAACACAGAATATCGCTGTGATTGGGCCACTCGGGGACGATTCTTCATATCCGGGCGAACCCCCGCCGGAAGGATCCGGTCCAAGAGTCTCGCTTACGGCGGCTCTTGCGGAGCGGTTGGGGCAAGAACATGTGTCCCGTTTTAAGGGAGCAGGAATTCTTGATGGCACGGATGAGGAGATGGCTGCGGCGGTGGCAGGGGCGCAAAAGGCCGATGTTGTGATTCTGGCGTTGGGGGAAAGTCCTGACATGAGCGGCGAGGCTGCCTCGCGAGCGCATTTGGGGCTTCCGGGGAAACAAGAACAATTGCTTGACGCTATTGTCCACACGGGCAAACCAACGGTCTTGATTCTGTTTAGCGGTCGACCGTTGACGGTTCCGTGGGCGTTTGAACATGTTCCTGCTGTGATTGCCGCATGGCTGCCGGGAATGGCGGGCGGGCCTGCACTGGCGCGAACCCTTTTTGGCGATGTCAATCCGAGCGGGAAACTGGTAGTGAGCTGGCCGCGCACTGTGGGTCAGGAGCCTCTTTACTATAACGCTCTCAGCACGGGGCGCCCTGTCGAGAATGCCGATCTGACCCGTCCGCCCAGCGAAGTTGCTGATCGGTATTTGTCACGATATATCGATGAACAGAATACCCCGCAGTATCCGTTCGGCTATGGTGGCTCGTACACGAGTTTCTCCTACGGCGCGACGACGATCAACACGGCGCGACTCAGCGCGGCATTGCTGAACAAAAAAGTGAACGACAGGGAAAACGCCACAAGCGCGATGGTCGCGGAAGCGGATGTAACCAATACCGGGTCCCGCCCCGGCGATGAAGTGGTGCAGTTGTACATTCGGCTTCAAGGAACCAGCATGGCGGAGCCGGTCCGGATGCTCAAAGGATTTCAGAGGATCACTATAGCTCCTGGCGAAACAAAGAAAGTAAGGTTTGAACTGAAGTCGGATACTTTTGCGATCTGGAACGATCATAACCAGTTTGTTGCCGAACCTGCAAAGGTCACCGTGTGGATCAGTCCTGATTCGGCGCGTGGGACACCGGCGCAGGCTGAAATCCTTCCGTAACAAAAGGGAGCGCCCTCAATTGCCACCGATGATTGGAGAACCGAAACCTATGGAGAATCACCCGCGCAAACTTAGGAACTCGGCGAACCTGATGTGCTACCTGGTTGGAGTGGTTGCGCTCACCGCGGCAGCGTGGGGCAGCACAGACTATTACCGCCATGTGGTTTTCGACAACAGCCTTAACACTGATACGTATTTTTATAGCCAAGGCATGGCCAATGGATCGAGTTTCCTTGAACTGAAAGACCGACGCCTTCCGGTCGAGACGCAAGACATTTCTGACGCCGCCGAATGCGCTTCGTTTGCAATGGGAGTCACAACCCGGCGGCGGGTGGGAAGCGGAGATTCATCTGGACGGCCATCGCAACCGTTTCCCGGAGTTTCAGGGGCACAATCTCTTTTTTTGGTGCTTTGCACCCAAGGAGATTGCGGCTGACGATCTTCCGATGATGGTTCTCTCGAACACGGGCCAAGGATTACAGGTAGCCGAATTTCCGGGATCGTTTACCGAACCGTTGGCGCTGGGAAAATTCGCTGGGGCCATTCCAGCGGGACGCTGGACGCAGGTACGAATTCCACTTTCTGAATTTCATACGGGATCGATTTACGAATTTCGTCCGGAATATCTGCAAAACATAGTTTTTCATCAGGGACGCGCAGATGGCGCACGGCATGTTTTGATCATCGATGAAGTCCGCTTGGATGATGATCCGCCGGCGAGCGCGACTTCTTCCCTGCCCTCGCCTGAAAACCTTCGCGCCATCGGGTACGACCGCCACGTGGAAGTGCGATGGGATGGGGTGGATAGTCCGGTCCTCGGACGGTACGTGATTTATCGGTCACTCGACGGAAAGGATTTCACTCCGGTCGGCATTCAAATTCCGGGCACGAACCGCTATTCCGATTTTCTCGGCAAGCCCGGCGTCACGGCCCAGTACAAAGTTGCGGCCGCGGATTGGCAGTATCGAACGTCTTCGCCTTCGAAAGCGGTGAGCGCTTCAACCCGCGAATTCAGCGATGACGAACTGCTCAGCATGTTGCAGGAAGCCTGCTTTCACTACTACTGGGAGGGCGCAGATCCACGCTCGGGCATGACGCGGGAGAACATTCCCGGCGATGACCGCATTGTCGCCACGGGTGCGAGCGGCATGGGGATTGCAACACTGATCGTAGGCGTGGACCGAGGTTTTATTACGCGCGCACAGGGGATCGAACGTCTCACCAAAATCGTAAATTTCCTGGAACATGCGCAGCGCTATCACGGGGCATGGTCGCACTACATGGACGGAAGTTCCGGAAAAACGATGCCGGTCTTCGGTATGTTCGACAATGGCGGGGACCTGGTGGAAACTTCGTTCCTGATGGAAGGGTTGCTGGCAGCACGGCAGTACTTTCGAGGAAACAGCGATCCAGAGCGCGATCTCTACCGGCGAATCTCGCAATTGTGGGAGACGGTCGAATGGGATTGGTATCGCGGCCCACAGCCGGGCAACTTCATCTATTGGCACTGGTCGGCGGAGTGGGGATGGCAGATTCAACACCCGCTCATCGGATTCAACGAAGTCATGATCACGTATCTGCTGGCGATGTCATCCCCAAGTCATGCCGTTTCCCCAGATATGTACTACTCCGGCTGGGCCGGACAGTCGAAGCAGGCCATCAGCTACCGGGAAGGCTGGTCTGGGAGCACGGATGGAGATCACTACGGCAATGGCCACACTTATTATGGGATCAAACTTGATGTCGGTGTCGGAACCGGCGGGCCGCTCTTCTTCACGCATTACTCCTTCTTCGGATTTGATCCACATAGCCTGCACGATCGTTACACCAGCTCATATTTTGAGAACAATCGGAACATCGCGCTAATCAATCGCGCTTATTGCATTGCGAATCCAAAACAATTTCCCGGCTATGGCGCGGATGCGTGGGGCCTGACCGCTAGCGATGGACCGGAAGGATACGTGCCGCACGCCCCCGATCAGCAAAGTGATCGCGGGACGTTAACGCCGACCGGGGCGTTAGCCTCGTTTCCGTATACTCCGGAAGCGTCGATGGCCGCGCTCAAACATTATTACCGTGACCTTGGCGCGCAGCTCTGGGATATCTATGGACCGCGCGATGCATACAATCCGGGGGCGAACTGGATTTCCCCGATTTACATGGGTTTGAACCAGGCGCCCATCGTCGTGATGGTGGAGAACTATCGCACGGGACTGGTGTGGAAGAATTTTATGGCGAATCCGGAGATCGGGGCGATGCTGACAAAATTCAATGCCGCAACCGCCAAGCAGCAATAGCTTACTTATATCGTTTTTGCACTTAGAAAAGCGACGGGGAAATCTTTAAATAGCTCATTCGCCATTATGCAGCGTTCGCCAGTTCGGATTATCGATTCGAGCTGGCCGTGTTTGAGAATACTGTTCCAGTCCTCTGGCGAATCAGCCGGCAAAACCAGGCGAGTGTCGCACCAGTCGATGGTCGGGTTATCGCGGCCGGCCTGCGCGGGAATCTGCGATGTCCAACGGGGCACAGCTACGAGGACGGTTGTGTTGGGCGTCTTGCGGAGAAAAGCGACTATGCTCTTCGCATGACATCCCGCCGCTTGCAAGGGCAGGAATTCTCCGTCGTGAAATAAATCCGCATGATCACGACGGAAGCGGAGAGCTTTCCAGATGAGGAACAGCTTGATCCGTCCGTCATGCCAGTGCTCGACCAAATCACGCAATCCCGCTTCTGGGCTTGCCGCTTCGGCATTCACGACTCCCTTCAGCACAGCTTCTCTTCGGGCAAAATCGACTCGATTGCGATTGTCAGGATCGACGAGACGCAAGTCCCACAACTCCGAACCCTGATAGAAGTCGGCCACGCCGGGCGCGGCAATTTTCAGTAGCGCTTGGGAAAGGCCGTTGACCATCCCGAAATAAGCTATTTGCTTGTGGAACCTGCGGAAATCATCCAGGAACTCGCCATTTTCCGGTGAAAGAATCCGGGCAGCGAATTTCTGAAGAGCGTCTTCGTGCTGCTGATTGGGACGTGTCCAGCGGGTGTGCACCATGGCTTCGCGGGTGGCCTTGATGAGGTGGTCCTGGACTCGCTTCAACAGCGTGTCGCAGCTTTCCGTTTCGAGGGGCCAAACGCCAAGGAGCGTCTGATATACAAAATATTCTTCATTACGATCGGGCGCTGGCTGGCTGCCCGGATGATCTTTGTGTTTGGCGTTCAGCTTAGCCCAATGCTCGAGATGCTCTTGCCATTGGGACGGCATTTCCGAGAGGACGTTGATGCGAGCGCGAATGTCCTCGCTTCTCTTTGTGTCGTGCGTTGAACTTGCGTCGAGAGTGCCAGGCCAGTGCTCGCGGCGGCTTTCGAGGAAGGCAAAGAACTCCTCGCGCGATGCGGCCTCCGAGGGGCGCGGATTTCCACCGACCTCATTCAACGACAACAGCGGGTGGTAAACGTAGAGGGCTGTGTCCTCGAAGCCCTTGGCAACGATCGGCCCGGTGAACTGTTGCCATCGCATGACGAACACAAGTCGCGCCTCGCGCTGGTCGGGGAGTACGTGCGGGGGGTTCAGCAGCAACAACACTTCACGCACGAAATTGAAGTAACCGGGACTTAAGTGGGGGAACCGAGCCCGAGCCGCTGTTACGGCCTCCTCAATGTAGGTTGACGCCTGAGGAGGTACATCCATGTTGCGGATGTAGGTCCGGTAAACCGAAAAGCAAGCAGTGACTTCGATGAGGGCGTCGATCAAGCTGTCGCGATCCAATTCGCGCGCGTAGCGATCCTGGGCAGCGAGTTCGGCCAATTGCCGACCCAGAGTGCGCATTTCGACGCCAAGCAATGTATTCATGACCAGCATCTTTTTCTGATACAAGACTTCGGCGAAATCCTGCTGCCGGCCGATGAATTGGGAATAGATTTGCTCGATGCGGTGCGCACCATCAGGTTCGACAAAGATTCCGTTCGCTGCGTTCACATAGTCATAGCCAGTGGTGCCACTGACAGGCCAGTCCTGAGGGAGATCTTCATGGCGTGCAAGAATTTTTTCGACTAGTACGTACGATGGTGTGCCGGTGTGGCCTTCATTGGAGGCGAGCCGCTCCTGAAGTTTGTTCAGGTAGGCCAGGGGATCGCGGAGGCCGTCGATGTGATCGACTCGCAATCCCGCGAAAGGATTCTTCGATACCAAACGCAGGATGTAGCCGTGAGTCGCCTCAAAGACCAGTGGGTCTTCAACGCGAACGCCAACGAGATCGGCGATGGTAAAAAACCGGCGGTAATTGATGCTTTCGTTCAGGTTTTGCCAGAACGCGAGCTTGTAATTTTGTTCGGCGAGCAATCGCTGAAGTTCACCGAAGCTGCCAGCATCCCCCTCCTTGCCATTAATCTCAGCGACGTTTTCCTCCAAGAAACGGGCGACTTCCTCGTTTCCACTCAAGAGGGCTTTAAGCCGGTCGCGCGCCGATTCAAATCGCAGTCGGCGCTCGGCCGCAGTGTCGGCGGCGCGGCGATCGGCGCGGGCAAGTTCCAGAGCGGAAGCGAGAATCCCGGAATACTCGTGATAGGCGGGAGAGTCTTCACCCAATGATTCCTTGAGACGCTCAGCGTGATGATTCAGGATGGCGTGATAGGAGCGCGGCGCAAGCGGGAAGAGCGATTCGAAGTATTGAATGAAAAACCGGCCTTCGTGATAGACGAGCTTGATTTCGCCAGAGTCCAGGGCTTCTCCAAAAGGGCGCCCGAGAACAGGAAGCAGGATTCTGCCATCAAGACTGCGAGCGTGAGGATGCCATTCGATGTCGAAGAACGCAGCAAAAGCCGAGTGGGCACCATTTTCCAGTACATCCATCCACCAAGGATTCTCGGCGCTGGCAGCCATGTGGTTGGGTACCGTGTCGAGCAGCAGGCCCATGCCGTGACTCTGGAGTTCGGCCTGAAGCGCCACGAACTCCTCCTCGCTGCCGAGGTCGGGATTGATGCGGGTGGGGTCAACCACGTCATATCCGTGATCGCTACCCTTTCGGCTGGCCAGAATTGGTGACAAGTAAACATCGGAAATGCCGAGTTCGTGGAGGTAGTCAAGAATCTTGCGAGCATCTGCGAAACGGCAATCCTTGTTGAGCTGTAAGCGATACGTCGCCGATGGCACTCTTACGGGTGGCATGTCTAACCTTGAGGCAGCAGAATGTGCAATTGTTCAGCCAGGCGATTGAGATCGTCATGACGCTGGACGGCAAGCGGATCCTCTTCTTTTTTGGGAGAATGCCAACCGTTTTGCTGGAAGGCATTGACCAGGGGGCGATAGCAGACGTTCTGTGCTTCCCACAGCACAACGGGAAAAGGGAGCGAGGGAAGCAAATCCAACAGCTTGATCATTCTCTCAGCGATGGCGAGATCAGCTGGGTTGGCGGCGAAATCAGCCGCCACTCTCTCGATGCGCTTCCGCATTTTGTATTCGAGCGTGGTGACATCCAAGGCAATCTTGCTGGCGGCGGCCTCTCTCAACAAGCCCTGGATGCTATCTGAATCGAGTTCCGGGCGCTCGAGGTATTGCTGTAACTGGTTATTCAATGCGATCTCGGCAGCGGACTTCAAAGCATTCGGCACGGGAATTTCAAGTCCGTTCAAAAAGCGGATCAGTGGCGCCTGACTCTCGAATACCGTGCGGTATACGGCGGCGGCGGAATTCAGAGATTCGTTCAGAATGAGACTGGTGATCTTGCGTTGCTCGTCGCGGAAGAGCAGCCGGAGTGAGAAAGTGTCTTTCCCGTAAACCTGGTCGAGCAACCGGATCACTTCAGCGGTATCGGCTCGGGCGAAGGCGTCGACAAGTTTCTTCTGGTCATTCTCCGAGGAATTATTGGAGTATTGGACACCGGCGGTTAGGTTGTGGTCTCCGAGGTGGAGAACGGAGAAGTCCAGCGACGCCGACTCACAGGTAATGGCGGATTGGAATTTCGCGCATCCGGTGGCCAGCCGCAGTTTGCCTTCCGCTTCGACAAAATAGCGGGAGCGATCCGCCTGGTAGCAGTAAATGCGAGTTCTGTCGGGATAACTCTCGAAAAGAGAACTGATGGCGTAGTGGCCTGCGACGCGTTTGATATCGACCACTGCAGGCCTGACCCACTTTTCGTAAATGCGGGCGCCGTCTCCATATTCTGGAAGATTGCTCTTCGCGTTCGCGAGGTGCTGCAAGAACTCGGGTTCAATGGACTCGCCAGAACATTCCTCGGCCAAGCGTAAAGCGCGCCCTGCATAGTGAATGACTTGAACCGTTTCCAGACCGGAGAGCTCGTCGAAGAACCACCCGCAACTCGTGTACATGAGCAGAGCATGGCGCTGCATCTCGAGAAGCTTGAGGGCCGTAACCTCCTCATTCGCGTCCAGAGGGCGAATTGCGTGGTCCGCAAAGAATGCTTTGCGAGACTCGTCGGAACGGTCAAGGATCACACGAATATAGTCGTCGCGGCTCGCCCAAGGGTCGCGGAGGAATTGCTTCGACCGCGATTCGAAGATCGGCGCAATCCTGTCGCGCAACCAGTCGAGTGCAGCCCGCAACGGGGCACGCCAGTGCTGCTTCCATGGGTTCCCGCCGGAGTTGCAGCCGCAATCGCTGCGCCAGCGCTCAACGCCGTGCACGCAACTCCACGAGCTGTTTTCGACGATTTCTACGACGCGTTCGGGAGGATAATTTTCCAGGAATTCGCCGTAATTCGTAAGCTGGGCAAGATTTTCCTTCTGAATTTCGTCAAGAGCATAGGTAAGGGCCATCTCGCCGAAGTGGTGATGATGTCCGTAGCTCTCTCCGTCGGTCGCTATGTGCATTAGCTGCGGGCCCTCGCGCGTGTCAGAGAAACCAGTCATCAAGCGATCCGCGAACCTCTTGCCGTCGCTCAACAGGCCCTCAAAAGCAACCGCTTGCGAAATCGGCCCATCGTAAAAGAACAAGTTGACGCGCTTTTTCGACGGGAGAATCGCGAGGTAAGCGCGAGCCGGATCAATGCGAGCATCAGTTACATCTTCGTATTTGTTGCTGTGACGAGATCGAATGCGCTTGGCCTGACGCGGAGCCAGGATCGTGAACTGGATTCCATTTTCGGCGAGAACTTCCAGGGTCTCGGTGTCGACGGCGGTTTCCGGTAGCCACATTCCTTCAGGACGCCTTCCGAAGCGGCTCTCGAAGTCCCGGATTCCCCATTTGACCTGAGTAACCTTGTCGCGACGATTGGCCAGCGGGAGGATCATGTGATTGTAGCCTTGCGCGATGGCGGAACCGTGTCCGGAAAAGCGCCCGCGGCTGTCTTTATCCGCTTCGAGAATGGCCGCATAGACCCGCGGAGCCTGCTCTTTCAGCCAGGACAGCAGCGTTGGTCCGAAGTTGAAACTGATCTGGGCGTAGTTGTTCAGCAGTTTGACAATGCGATTTTCCGAGTCAAGGATCCGGGAAGAGGCATTGGGGGCATAACACTCGGCGGTGATCCGTTCGTTCCAGTCATGATAGGGATATGCGGAGTCCTGCAATTCGATGGCTTCGAGATACGGATTCTCGCGCGGAGGCTGGTAAAAATGTCCGTGGATGCAAACGTATTTCACGCGGCCTCCGTGGGCGACAGGATTCGTTGTAGCACTAGAAACGAATAAGGAAATAGCCGTAGTTCACAATTTGTCGACAGAATCATCTCATGTGTGCGATCGGGCGCCGGCCCTTTCCAGGACGCGTCCGCCGAGTGAACCAGTATGCTCCAGTTCCCTGCCAGTTTGGGCAGCTTCAAGGTGACGGGAAACTCCGCGAAATTGAAAATCATTGCCAGTTGGTGAGAATTTCGTTCGCGCTCCAACAAGAGCGCGCAGTCCCCCAATTCGCGAACCGTCTGCGCGGCGGGCTCACCCAGTGCGAGTTGTTGTCGAATTCGAATGAGTCGCTGGTAAAAGCGGAACATGGTCTTGTGCGGTTCTTTTGCTTTCAGCGAGTAATCAAGGTGAGAACGGGAGAAGGTTTGCTCGTCCTGGGGATCAGGCACGCTGTCTTGCCAGCCGAAGGCCGCGAATTCATCACGTCGTCCGCGGCGGACGGCCTCGACTAATCCGGGATCGCCGTGACTGGTGAAATATTGGAATGGCGCGCATTCAGCATATTCCTCGCCCATGAAAAGCAGCGGAACAAACGGGGAAAGCAGCGTGATGCCAGCCGCAAGCTTGGCGGCCTCGAAGTTGACCAAATGGGCAAGCCGCTCCCCCAGGGCTCGGTTCCCGATCTGATCGTGATTCTGATTGCATACTACAAACTTGCCTCGCGAGATGCCTTCCGCGGAGTTGCCGTGCTGGCGGTTGCGATACGAGGAATACTGGCCGCTGTAAAACCAGCCTTCCTTGAGGGTCCCGACAAGTGCGGCGATATCGCCGAAGTCAGAGTAGTATCCGCGGTCCTCCCTGGTCAGCAACGTGTGCACGGAATGATGAAAGTCATCGCTCCATTGGGCGTCGAGCGCGTAGCCACCATGTGCGACGTCGCGCAGCAGACGAGAGTCGTTCAGATCGCTCTCAGCGATCAAATGGATTTGACGACCCAATCGTGCGGATAGATCAGCAACGGAAGACCTGAGCTCTGCCAGGAAATGTTGGGCGCTGAAATCGAAAATTCCATGGACGGCATCGAGGCGAAGAGCGTCGAAATGATAATCCTCGAGCCAGTAGACTGCGTTTTCGATGAAGAATCTCCTCACTTCGTCGCTGGCCGGACCGTCGAAATTGATGGCCTGACCCCAAGGAGTTTGATATCGGTCGGTGAAATAAGATCCAAAAGCATTGAGGTAGTTGCCTTCGGGTCCCAGATGGTTGTAGACGACGTCGAGCGCAACGGCGAGGCCGTGGCGATGGGCTGCGTCCACCAAGCGCTGCAAAGCCGCTGGGCCTCCGTAAGTATTCTGCGGAGCGAAGAGGTAGGCGCCGTCGTAGCCCCAGTTTCGCGCGCCGGGAAATTGAGCGATGGGCATCAGTTCGATAGTGGTAATGCCGAGATCGACAAGTTCCGGCAACCGGCCGATTAGAGCATCGAAAGTTCCTTCGGGCGTAGCGGTGCCGACGTGAATTTCGTAGAAGATGCTGCTCTCGAGCGACTTCCCTACCCAGTCCTGGTCGGTCCAGCGAAAAGCATCGATATCAACGATCTCCGAAGGACCGTGCACTCCCTGCGGTTGAAATCGGGAGGCGGGATCTGGCAATTCACGACCATTGTCGAGCCGGTAAAAATATCGAGTGCCCGCGCCCGCTTCCTTGAGGACGGCTCGATAGTATCCGCGATCGAGCGCCTGCATGGGAACGAGTTCATCTCCGCCTTGCAGGTGCAAGCTGACGGAACGGGAGTTGGGCGCCCACAGGAGAAATTCCCAACCGCCGTCTGGCGACCGGTTCGCTCCTACCCGCGTCTCTTTGGCAGCAGTCTTGATGAGTGACATCGAGCAATCCTGCAGAATCTTTTATATATCGAAAACGCGGTAAGGTGAGGATGGTTGTCGAGCTTGCAGCAACGTGATCGCGACGTTATAGACGGGACTTCCGCCAGTGGTTTTTCCTTCGAGTTGACCGTGATGCGCATGACCGTGCAGTACGAGATCGGCACCGTGACGGTCCACGACTTCGGCCAAACGCGATGTACCCAGGAAGGGGAATATTTCGGCGGCCTCACCCTGAACGGTGGCGGCAATGGGTGAATAGTGGACCACGACCACCCGCTTTGGTGTCCGGAGTTGCGCCATCGCGCGTTCCAATTTCAAAGCCTCATCGATCGAGGCCTGCACAAACTGTTTGATCTCCGGCTCACCGAAACCGGTAAGCATGCCGCGACCAAAACCACCGACGAAGCCTTTGGTTCCGGCGAAGCCGACTCCGTCGCGCTCGTAGGCGGTGCCATCGAGTACTTTGATTCCGGCAGTTGCCATCATGCGCATTAGCTCCGCCTGCTTCCCGCTCTCGTAATCGTGGTTCCCCAACACTGCAATGGTTGGGATCCGGGAGCGCACCACCACATTCAGCAGCGGCTCCATTTCCTCCGGTTGTCCATAATTTGTCAGGTCTCCCGCGAGCACTAGAATGTCGGCCTCGTCCCGCACGCGACTCAACTGGTCGTGCAGCGCGTGTTGACGCGATGCGGAAAAGTGCAGGTCGGCGGTGGCGGCGATTCTCATGAATTCCTGTACGTCTTGGGAATGCCTTCCAGGCGCCGTTCACGAAACTCCTGCATCAGATTGTCTAGGCCCCATTCGTTCAGGTCAATGGCGAACATCTTGTCGTCGATTAAGCTGCCGCGAAACTTCGCCGTCGGGTCAGGATGAGAAATGGCCTCCTCATAGCGTTGCAGGAGTTGCTGCCACACTTCCGCGGGAACAAAGTGGGTCTGTGCCGGATAGCAATAGCGAAACAGTACAAGCGCCCAGAACAAGATCTCCCAGTTTTCGCCCGCTAGTTGAAGAATGCGCTGCCAATCGAGTCTTCCGCGGGTTCCGTAAACCACGTGAGCGATGTCAGCGCCGTCGAACCGCTCGCGTCGCGTGACGAAGAGCTTGGAAGCAAGGAGTTCCTCCGCCGCCAGCACTCTTGTTGGCACCCCATGAATCTCGGCCGACTTGGCGCGCTCGATCCATGAATCTTCAACGGCAATAGCAGCGTTGCTCATTCCGGTAATGAGATCCACAAAAAAGCCGTCCCGATGCGCCTTAAGAAGCCAGACCGGATCGCAAATCTCGCAATGGAAGCCTTCCTCGCGAAGAAATTCCAGAGCTTCGGCGGCATTTTCGGCGGTCAAGAAAAGATCGAGATCTTTGGTGTCGCGGCAGATGCCGGTATGCTCTCGCAAGGCAAAGGCTCCTGCGACGGCAAACGGAACTTTCTTCTCTTCGAACAGGGTAAGTACTTCTCTAAACAGAAGATGCTGCTCCTCGGGAAGGCGCACGGCCTCCGACGAGGTTTCGGGGAGCACGGGATGGAGCGGATCACCCATGAGAAGTCTTGGATGTGAAACAAGGATCGACGGTTGTCGTTGACGAATCGAGCTCCGTGCTCACTGGCGCTATTTCAGAGCAGTCCTGGCGACTGCTAGTAGGCCCAGAAGGGTCCTGGACCGGCGGGGGTGCTGCGAGACTCGATGGCGGTAGCGACGTTGCGCCCGAAGAAAAATGGCAATCCCCAATCAAACGTCCCGGAATTGGGCCCGCCTAGCGTGCCGAAGACGAAGTCGGCCTGGTTGGAGAAAAGGGTGTCAGCGTCGGCAACGCTGAAGCTTACAGAGGAGGTCGTCGCTCCCGACGACGTGGTTGCAGAAAAGTTCATTGTCGTGGACGGACAATAGAAGCCGGAGTTATCACTGCAAACGGTAAGTCCGGTCGCGGCCGCGTTAAGAAAAAAGAGCCCATTCGATCCGCTGTCAATAAAAGCCGGATAGGACTGTCCCTTAAAACTGGTGGTGAATTCACCATTCGAGTTCAACGGATAAACATTAGCGCTGCCGAGTCCGTTATTCGACTGAGTGCCAATGCCAAATACCAGCGATCCGGTTACGCTTGGAGCGGGGATGGAAACCGAAGGCAGTTCAACGATGACGCCGTTGTTGTCGGTCGTGAAAAGCGCCACCGGATTCTGAACCTGTTGGGCGAGAGATTCCGTAGTCACCTGGCACGAGGTGGCCGCGCAGGCGTAATACAGTCCCGGATTTCCAGACCCGGTCGTCTCGCACGCCCCGCCGCAATCCGTGGCATACGGTCCCACGCCCAGGATGCCGTTGGCGCCCAAGGTCTGTAGCGTGTTCTCGGCCGGAACTCCGCCATTCTTGCAGGCGTCGGGGACGGCAGCGAAGGTCGGATCAATGACCTGCACCGGGACACTGCTGGCTTGCTCGCCAGAAATCGCGACGTCCGCAGACTTCACCGGACCCCAGGTAAATCCGCTAACAAAGGGCGCACACTCGCCGACCGGATTGCCGTTTGTCCCGTTCTGCTGGGGGAGGGAAAGGGTCAATGCGCCGCCACCGGAAGACGACAAGAGACGCAGGCCGTACGAGCCTGTGTCCACCAGGATGCCGCTGATGGTTTGACAATTCGAACTCGAGGGTACACACACGGTCACGCTGGTGAAAACGCCGTTGGCGTAATTGTTTGCTGGACCAGCATTCACAACGATCGGCTGCACATTGCTGCCGGCCGTAGACACGTTATTCGTGGTGCTGGCCTGATGACTGCTGCCTCCTCCGCAACCGGTGCAAAAAGCAGCGAACGCCAGCAAGGCACTCCAAACGGACACACGGGCACAGAGGATTCTCAACGAAGATCCTCCTCTCGAACACCCGCTGGCACTTGATCGGGAAGATAGGCGCGACCGCTGAAGCCTCTCATATGTCCGTCCAATTCGACGACCAGACCGGATTGCTGGATTAATAGCGGCCCGTGGACTCCTCGGCGTTTTTGGGCCTCAGCCGCCTGCTGGAACTCCTCAAAGTGCGAGCCTAGAAGCTGCTTCAGGTCGGGGTGCCAAGGGCCCTGCCATGCGACCGCAAACACTTTCCCTCCCGATGAGGCAAATTCGCGGACAACCATCCCTGTCGACGAGCGAAGCTCGTGAAGCATATAGGCTGGCTTTTGGGTAACGCGAAGGCCGGCATTGATGTGGGCCTGATCGGCCTGCACCGAAGAAGCGTCTTCTCCTAACACCGCGAAAGCTTGCAGGCTGAGGAAAAGAATGCAAATTGCAAAAGCAAAGGATTTAGCCGAGGTTTGGGTCACGTGTGTCGTCGGAAAACTCCCGATTGGCAGGGTAGGAAATTAGATTTTCTTATTAGAGGCGGGGTTGTCTCACCACCGAGTCAAAAGATTTCTACACCGAGGCTTTCTCCAAAGTACAAGGTTTCACCTAATGACATGTCCAGCATCCACGCCTAGCCTCAGTGGGACAGTCAAAAACTATGAGCGATTGCCTTCATCGGTTAATGATTTTGAACTTCGAGCATGGTGATCGAAAGGAATACTGAAATGAAAATGAGCAAACTCCTCAACTCGATTTTGAAAACCGCGGTCTACATCATGGATCAGACAACCGAGCAAGTGGATCGGGCCTCGGAACGGGCGGCAGAGCTAGCCGACGACGCCAGAAGCGCCATCTATCCGAGAGAAGACCACACCCTGCGGAATGCCCTCAGCTTTGCTGCGGGGATTGGTGTCGGCGTTGGCGTAGCCATGCTGCTCGCTCCATCAAGTGGCCAGGAACTCCGCAACTCCATCAGTGACAAAGTGCAGGACATCAGCAACAAGGTAAGAAGTCGCGGCGAGACTTATCCGACCGGTACGGAAGCGCGTTAAAAAAGTGCCCGTGCGCTTCCCCGCGGAAATCTCACCGTTGCGAACGTAGCGGTTATAAGAAATCACGCCAATTGCGTGAAGGAAGCAATTGTGTGAAGAAAGAAAGAGGGTACGTCAGAATGCGTTTACGAAAGATCGCCTTGAATGTGTGCTTGTCGTCGTGCGTTGCGATGGCTAGTGCGGCCTTTTCAGTGACAAATGCCCAGGATACACAGAGCCCGAAACAAGACATGAAAGACGCGGGCCACGCTACCAAAGACGCGGCCAAGGACACAGGCGCATGCAACCAAGAAGACTGCCAAGAAAACTGGCCATGCCGTAAAGAAGACGACCAAAAAGGCGACGCACAAAACCGCCGAAAAAACCAGAGAGGGTGCCGAGAAGGTGGAAGACAAGACCGCACCGCAGTAACGCAAAAGGAAGTCTGCTCTGGGGCCCCCTAGGGCAGATTTTCTACGATCTGAAGTGATTCTGTCAGTCCTAGGCTCCAGCTTCGAATGTTAACGACACCTCCCCTTGGTTTTCCGAACGGAATGTAAAGCTAAAAAGCGCTCGATCAGAGATTTACTAATATTTGAACGCGACTAGCGCCCGTGGGGGCCAGTTTCATGCCATCTGGCCATGCTAAACTTTCTTCCGTGGAGTTCTCCGCCGGTGAATCCAAAGACATGCGGTCCCCGCTGACGCGTCTGGTGGCGAAGTTGGGGGAAGTGGGTCTCGACTCTTCGCCAGCTTTTCCAATTCAAGCATACTGATTTTGACGCAGACTCAGCCGATTATTGCTTAACTTCAGGAGGGTTTGGACAGAATCAAATGAGAGCACGAAAGGTGATATTGTTCACCGCGAGTCTGGCATGCTTCTTTTCAGCTTCGAGATCCATCGCGCAGGATGCACCGATTCGACCTTCCGATGAAACCGTTCAGATTTCAAATCCTTTTGCTGACGGGCCTGATTTCATGGCGCCGGATTCGATGAGTCAACCCCCGGAAGAAACCGAAAAGACTTCACAATCCGCGCGCCACAAGCCCGATTTCAATCGAGACATTTACTACAGGAATAAACTCGAATTTTCTTTCGAGTCAGGTTGGCATCCGATCAACATCCCATGGGTGTACGACTTCTTGGTGGGCGATAGTTACAACATGACACCTCTGAAATACACTTTGGTCCCCGTTATCGCTTCATTGCGATGGCATGTGACCGATATCGGAGGCCCTTGGATTTTGCGTGGCAACTTTGATTTCACCTTTAGCGGGTCCGTCACGTTCATTCCCAGGGGGCCTGAAACGCGCTATCTTGTTTTCATCTTTGGTATCCGGCGAAATTTCGTCCATCCCAACTGGAAGATCGTGCCCTACTTTGACCAGCGAGGAGGTGTCGGCAACATTGATGCGAAGGAACCCCTTGGGGTCCAGTTTGCGCAAGGACAAAATCTCACGTTCACCTACTGCATGGGCGCCGGGGTGCGATATAACCTGGATTCCCGCTATTCAATTTCCGCCGGTATGAACTATATGCATATATCAAACGGGTATCTCTCCGAACCAAGATTCACGAACTATGGCATAAACGTTTACGGGCCGATGTTTGGAATCGACGTCCGTTTGGGTAAGCCTCACCGCGATGCCTCGCGATAGATCGATAGTGTCGTCATCAGCCGCGGTTTTGCCGATAGAAACAGCGACTTCCGTTCGAGTTTCGCCGGCATACACGCGTGACCACGGCGGAGAGAAATGGGCATCAAGCCCCCGACTAATAGTCATCGAGAGTACCGCTTCTCCCTGTGTAACGACAGAAGCGAGAACTGACGCTCCGTCCAACGATCTAAGATGAATGCCGCACCGGGGAACATCGATCTATTTTTTGAATTTGATAATATTGTTTCCTCAGTTCTCCCGCTTATTGTGGGTTGAAGACTGGATGATGCACCGGCAATTCGGAGCGTTTTCGACGGATTAAGGTACTGGATAAAGTGTTCAACACAACTGCGGCCAGGACAACGCGTTTTGTACTTTGCCGATGGACGACGGTGTTGCGGTTATGCGCATTGAGCGCAGGACTGGCGGGACTGGCGACGTTGGGTTGCGGCATGCAGGCGACGCTCTACATCAGTGCACCCTCCAATGTCGTCGCAGGCTCACCGTTTACGGTTACGGTAACCGCAATGGTCGGGGGAAACCGGGACAGGGTTATCAACAGCGTCGTTCACTTCACCACTTCCGATGGTGCCGCCCTCTTTCCAACTTACTACCAATTTACCGCGAACGATGCGGGTTCCCATACTTTTCCTAGTCGCTTCACTTTGATGACTGCTGGCAGCCAGACTCTAACAGCGACCATCGTTGACGCGTCGGCCCTCACCGCGACGGCGAACATCACGGTTTCTGGGATGAAAACAGGGACGCAATTCTAAGGTAGTGCGCTTTCCGCAGAAGGCACGTCTGGAAACGAGAATTTCTGCTTGGAAGACGCTGAAGGAAGAGGGTTTTTAAGACGTTCGCAGGAAAATTAATCAATAAGCATTCTTGCTGGTAAAGATGCGCAGCAGGGTCATCGTAATTATCTGCAGATCAAAGGTGAGGCTCCAGTTGCGTAGGTAGTACAGGTCATACTCAACGCGCTTGGCGATCGAAGTATCTCCCCGCCAGCCATTTACTTGCGCCCAGCCCGTAATCCCAACTTTGAATGTGTGACGAAAATTGTAGCGATCGAACTCATCCAGGAACCGTTCCACAAAGTGTGCGCGTTCAGGGCGCGGACCAACGATGCTCATGTCGCCAGCCAAGACGTTAAGAAATTGAGGGAGTTCGTCAAGATTGGTCTTGCGCAGAAAAATCCCGACCGCCGTGCGTCGCGGATCGTTGGTGGATGTCCAACGAGTATCGCCTTCACTCTGTGTTCCCACCCGCATGGTTCGAAACTTCAACATGCGAAACACCTTGCCATTGAGTCCCACTCGTTCCTGGATGAAAAACACAGGGCCGCGACTGGTTGCTTTAATCGCGAGCGCGATCACAAGGGTTATCGGCAACGTAAGCAACACGATGAACAACGAGAGGGCCACATCGAAAGCTCGCTTCTGGAACAGATAGGGACCTGTCTCCGACAACGTCGGTCGAAGATCGAGCATGTGAATCCCCCCCAAATCGATCAGCCGATCACGAATGGCTACCCCTTCTCCCAGATCAACTACCACCCGCGTCGGTACGCACAACTTCTCCAACGCGGGCGCAACTCGCTGAACTTCGCTTAGACGAGCGGCGGGGAGAGCGATGACAACATCGTTGATCGAATTCCCATTGGAGAAAATCGGAATTTGGTTCATTTCGTATACCGGACCATCAACTGCTACATCCTGGTCGGGTAAACGAACGAAACCTACCACTTTGCAGGGAAGCACTTCCCCATGAAGCAGCGATGTCGCAACTCGACGTGCGAAGCGATCTGTGCCCACCATCAGAATTCTGACTTCGTTTCTTCCGCTCCGCCGCAGAAGTTCCAGCACGACCCGGAAAATAACACGTGCGATGGTCGCCAGGACGAAGAGAGCAACTGCACTGAGACCGATAACGAGTCGCGAATAACTGGCTTGCCGGTATAGGAAACCCGCCATCATCACAACCGCATAGGTGAATGCCAGAGCCTCCAGGAGCCTCCGAGTTTTCCCACCCGGTGCGTACAACTGCTCCACATTCCAGAGTTCAGATTCGTCCGCAGCGATCGCCCAAACGATAGTGGTAAGCAGCACAATGCCCCAATACGAAGGCAAACCGGCGGGAGCACCACGTGAGATTAAGACATTGAAACCGAACCGCACTTTGACGGCAATAAAATACGAACAGGCGGGGAGCAACAATGTCAAGATTTTCAGGTAAAAGCGGACGTAGCTAAGCCGGCTGCGAATCATGACAAATCCACTGAACTACTCTTTCGATCTAACTTCTCTTGGGCAACCCCTGACGAAAGTAGAGGTGGTTGTTTGTCACTCCGGAGACTCAATGATCTCAATGCAACTACCACACGACATCCTGGGACAAATATCTTCTCCGTGCGCAAAACTCACCCCCCACAGGGAGTGTCGCGATGATTCGGAGGGAAGCGCTGTGCCATCGCGGAAACCTACGAGTCTGTTGCCACTTGGCTGATTTATATTTGTGTTTCGAGGCGAATGTAATCGCCTAAGGTCCGCAATGTCAATAAGAAATCAGGGACCTGCAGTCCAACCAAGTCTAACAGTGATTTGCCTCACCGACCCGGCATCAATCCTGCCGCAAACGGCGACAGCTAAACAAATGAAAACAAATGACTTTTTCGCCAATAAGATGGCCCCGCGACGGTCGAATTTCCACTGTAGGTGTCCCCATCCGAGTGTTCCTTTAACCGACCGCGAAAATTGGGACAGTGATCATGTGACCGGATTGGACAACACAGGCCGAGTGACGCTTGAGGATCTGCACCCTCCTGTCTCCCGACCAGGTTTGCGATCCTCGTAAACCGCTCCTAATGGTTACAGTTTTCGATACTTATTCTTTAGTTCGGATTTCCGATCACAATCCAATCGAAAACGTCTGAGGCTCCCGTACAAGAAGCTGTGAAACCCGAGGTTCCTTTCATGGTCAAACTGACGCCGCCCTTGGTCGTTTCGTCAAACAATAAAACTACAGGCGGGGAGCCGAACCGTCCCGGGAAGTTGATCGTCTCCGTGCCAGATGAGCAAGCTGATGTTCCTGCCAGTCGGTTGGCGGTGTTTTGGTTTAAGTGGTTGGTATAAATGGCACCGGGAATAAGATCGCCGAGACGGTCGATGTAAGTCGCGGTTGGAGTTAGACCACTAGGACCGGGGTTGGTGGCCAGGGGAGCGATCCATGTACTTACAATCCCTTGCGGATTCAGGATTGCTCCAGTCCCGTTGTTGAAGAATTGCCCTCCCATGACAGTAAAAAACGCGGCCTCATTGTCGATCAAGTAGCCCAGCTGCCCCGAGTCGGCGCCGTCGTTGGCGTAAACCCCGGTAAGGTTCATGTAGCCATAGTTTTGCAGCCAGCGACTCCGCGCCGCGATATAGCAATTGACCAGACTCACCGCATTCTGTGTCCGGGCTGTGCCATTCTGCACGCCCCACGATCCGTTGTAGTCCAGCGAAGAATTGACGATGGCGAAATTGATATTGTTTCCCGTCTGGATCTTAAGCCCGATGCCCACATTGTTCGTGATAGAACTACTGATAATTGAGAGGTCTTCGCCCGTCGCCAAAAGGTTGTTAGGCACATAGATTCCGGTTCCGTTGAAAGCGATGGAACTCTCAAAGATGGTATCGGACCAAGCGCCGACGCCCCACTGAATGCCCACACCGAAAGCGCCAGCGGACGATGTCTTTGTAATTCTGACTCGATTGATATTGTCGTGATCGTCGCGATTCGTACTGGGATCGATTGAAGTCGGGGGGGAGCATCCTCCTCTACCGTCTGATCCGCCAAGATAGATCGCGCAAGTCGTGGTTTGTGATCCGGGGCCGAGGAGGGTCAAATCTTCCAGTGCGCCTTCCGCTTCGAAGGCGTCTGCAACACCATCTCCCATGATAATCATGGCGCCATGCGTGGGCGTCCACTTCAAGAATGTGCTGTAAGCCGAAGCCCCATGAAGCTTGACGCAACGCGGTTTAACAATGCTCGTGGTTTGGGTGTACGTTCCCGGAGGGATGAAGACGTCACCACATTTAGTTAAAGAAATCGCGGCATTCGTCCACGCTCCTATATCAGATCCGTTGCACCAAAGCGGTCGGGGAAAAACACCACAAACCCCAACGCTGATTGCTCCGGTGAGGGTACCAATCTGGTTGTCAGGGCGGTCTTGCCCACCATTGAATACATTCTGATCAGTGGCGTTGCGGAAGCGTTCGCCGACTGCATTCGAAACGGACACCTTCTGGGCTACAGCAGTCTGTGGAGAGACTGTTCCCTGCGCCACGCCAGTCGATTGCTGGGCGTTTAATAGCGGGATCATTCCAAGGATCGCAAATGCTATACGGATGGACGACAGTTTTAGGGTCCTCAAGACAACTCCCGTGAAAGTGAATTTCGAATCCAAACGGAGTTCAATTTTGCGTAAAAAAACATATTGAATTGTATACCGCCCACGCTTTCCGGCTCTAAGTGATCCTTATCACGAGCGAAATTCCATACATGGTTTTAGATCTCACTCGCAGGAATAGCTCTGCAATTAAGATGCATCGCAAACGATTTTTTCACAGTTGGGACTAGACATCTTCATGCTTCTATCCCAAAATTGCCGGTATTCAACGAAACCGGGTTTTCTAACACCCACAACTATTTTGATGGTACCTTTTCCGGAGATAATGAACGGAGACCTGTTCGCAAAGATTTCTGCCTCGTAGGCCAGAACAACGATGCCTTGCGGAATGCATGTCGTTAGCCTGCCATGATCTATGCCGATCAGCGATGGATCGGAAACCATGGCATCGGGCGTTTTGCGCGGCACGTCCTTGGGAATCTTGATTATCGTCCAGTTTCACTGGCATCGAATCCAGCCGCGCCGCTGGATGCCTGGCGCCTCGCGCGCTCTATCCGGGAATTAACCCGCCACGACCTTTTCTTTTCACCGGGCTACAACACGCCCCTATTCTGCGAAGCACCGTTCGTCTTCACGATCCACGACCTCAGTCATATTTACTGTCCAGAGAACAGCAGTCCGCTGATTAGGCTGTACTACGCGACAGTCATGAAACGGGCGTGCCGTCGCGCCGCCAGAATTCTTACTGTCTCGGAATTTACGCGCTCCCAGATTGTTGAGTGGTCCGGAGTATCGGGGGAAAAGATCTTCAACGTGGGGTGCGGGGTCGACTCTACGTATCATCCAGGGGGGGATCCGTACGGTCTTCCGTTTCCTTACCTGCTCTGCGTAAGCAACCGAAAACGGCATAAAAATGAATTCCGGATCGTGGAGGCTTTCGCGAAGGCAGGTCTGCATCCTCGACTACATCTTGTATTTACCGGGAAGCCCTCTGGCGATCTTAAGGGTCAAATTGAAACATACCAGCTCAGCTCACGGGTCGATTTCGTGGGAGTGGTGCCCGAAGCACAATTTCCGTCTCTCTATCTGAGTGCCGAGGCTCTGATTTTTCCGTCACTTTACGAGGGATTCGGCCTCCCTGTACTGGAAGCGATGGCTTGCGGTACTCCTGTAGTGACCGCAAACGCCACTGGTATGGCGGAGGTCGCGGGAGACGCCGCCCTGCTCGTGGACCCTACTTCGGTAGAGCAAATCGCGATGGCGATGGAACAAATTGTGGGCGACACCTCACTACGCCGACGTCTGCGAGAAAAGGGCTTGGCCCGGGCCGCTCAATTCTCATGGACGACCACGGCCGCAAGGGTGCTCGAATTGACTACAGAGAGTGCTGCTCTATCACGCTAAAGATCGCGTTTGTCCGCGGGGATCGCTGAAAGACTGCAACGCCTCCGCGTCTTTCTTGGCGCTGCAACTAGTGTTGGAGCCCATCGCGGTTCGGAGATCCAAGAGGTCGCGCGCTGACCCCGAGCACGATGTGATATAGTCTCGCCGAGCCAATTCCCCTGCCTTCGGAATCAAGAAAAAAGATGTTGTGAATAGCGGACCGTTCAAGAAGCGCTTGACACGCGGGCCCGATAACCTCTAGCGTAAGCTCTTTTGGGTAGACAACGACGTCGACCCTTAAGGTCTCTATCGAGTAAGAACGGGGGGGGATACATGAAGACCTCAATTGTGGCACTTTGTTCAGTGGCTGTAACTTTGTTCACTCTCGCAAGTCTTGGCTGTGGCACTAACAACTTTAGCGTGCCTGTGACGGGGGTAGCTTCGACATCCAGCCCGCTCGTGGCGCAGTACAGCCTCCGGCATTTTCATCCGGGATTGACTGCGTGGGTTGAGTTCGGAACCGATACGACCTATGGCCGACGGACATCGGAAGTGACGGCCACTGACAGCACCCTCAACATTTTAGTAGCCGGCATGAAGCCGCAGACCACATACCATATGCGGGCACATGGAGACTGGGCAGGGGGTTCATGGGTCGATCAGGACCAGACTTTTACAACAGGAGCGATACCCACGTCTGCGTCTGCCCCCCTGCCTCAATTCAGCGTCACTGTCCCTGCCCCAGGTTCCGGGGCTGTCCCGCCATCAGGAGGGGTGGAACTGTTCAGCCTCATTCCGGCGAATACATTCGCAGCCGTGGCTACAGATTTACAAGGCAATGTTATCTGGTATTGCCCCGGCACCGTGGTCCCCGTCAAACTCATGGCGAACGGCCACTTCATGATCAACCGGAACACGGTTCTGGATGAGGTAGACTTGCTATGTAACACGGTTCGCGAGGTCTCGATCACGCAAGTCAATCAATCAATTCAAACGAACGCTTCTTCTTTTCCTCCTTCTTCTTTTCCTCCCCTGCTTCAGTTCCATCACGACGTAGTGGTTCTTCCCAATGGCCACTGGATCGTGCTGGCAGCGGCAACAAAGGACTATACCGATTTACCCGGCTATCCAGGAACCACAGCCGTGTTGGGAGATTTTGTGCTGGACATCGACCCTAATGGGAACGTGGCGTGGGCGTGGTCGTCTTTCGGTACTCTGGACATCACTCGATATATTTATTTTGGGATGCCCGACTGGACCCATAGCAATGCCCTCGTTTATACGAATGACGGCAACCTGCTGGTCTCGTCGCGTGCCCAAAGCTGGATTCTGAAACTCGATTACGCAAACGGCACCGGGTCGGGGGATGTCCTCTGGAAACTGGGACAAGGCGGGGACTTCACGCTGTTGGGTGCCGATTCAAGCCAGTGGTTCTACGCGCAACATTATCCGTACATTTTGAGTGTTAATGGCTCCCAGACGACGATGGCCATCTACGACGACGGAAATTTCCGGGTCGGTGCCGATGGTGTACTTTGCGGGTCGACATCGTCAGCGCCAGCCTGCTATACGCGCGCCACAATTTTCCAGATTGACGAGAGCATGAAACAAGCCAGCGTGCAGTGGCAGGATCTTCCCGGCTTCTTTTCCTTTTGGGGAGGGAGCATCGATGTTCTGAGCAATGGAAACGTCGAATTCAACAGTAGCGAGCCCTTTGGAAGCGCGGTTGAATCGCAGGTGACCGAAGTGACTCCATCTGTGAGTCCCCAGATTGTGTGGCAAATGAATATTAAGGGTGCATTTGCTTATCGCGGCGACCGCATACCCAGCCTTTACCCGGGAATCACATGGCAGAAATGAGATTCACTGGAGGACTTCTCCCACCTCAGCACGATCTGAGCTAGGACTATGCAGAATCGCGTCTTACGAGGTGGACGTTCTGATTGGCTAGGATTTATCGTGGACGCGACAAGGGGTATTACAGAACCCATTGCGACGGGTTCTCTGCTAATAATGACCCTACACTTGTGTCCTAAGCGAATGCAAGCTCGGATTCGCGACTTTCGCCATTAGAATAATAGGGTGCTGACGATGATACGATCGTCAGACACACCGCCTGATGCTAGGAAAGCTAGAATACATCTGCGTTGTTGGAAGCATTGCTCTAATTGGCGCGGACCGCATCGATCTATTGGTCGGTCTCGGTCCATTCCGTCTAACTCCGTTTATATTTTTTGCTTCGCTAGTTCTTCTTAGTCGCCTTCTGATCATGGGATGGCACGGACGATTTCAACTCAGCGTGAGCCCGCCTGTCCGCCGTCAACTACCTTTTGTTGGTATGCTAGCACTTTTTTTCGTCTTTTCTTATACCTCGACTTTTTTCGGTGTGAACCCACAAAGAGGGGTGGTGGCTTTAGCCGGTTTGGTGCTCGTCTCCGTTTTGGGATGCTGCATTTCCATGAGAATATTGGCAGAGCCTGCGCCCGAAAAGCTCATCGTACGCTCCGTCACATTCGCCTTGATCGTATGGCTGATTTTTTGCATTGGAGGATACATCGCATGGAGCCACGGAGCCCTACGTTTGCAGGAAGAGGCCAGCTCGTCCATCGAATCTATGTTTGCGCCCACCTCAACATTTTTCTGGGCGCCTCGGTTGTCAGGATTCTGTCTCGACGCAAACCGCGCTGGCTTCATCTTGATAATGTACCTGGTATTGATGGATCGATTTACTGGCAAAACACGCTACACTCGAATCCTACGATTTGCGATAGTGTGCTTCATTTTGCTCACTATTTCGAGATCCGCATTGCTCTGCTGGTTCGCATATTACGTCTCCACCAGTTCATTTTGGAAGCGCCTGACGAGCCTGAGAACGGCATTCAGGGCGGCCGCCCTTGCAACGGTCTGTTTACTTGTTGGCTTCGTATACCGAAAGGAGATCGCTGGACTGCTGGAACTGTGGCAGGTATCAGATATGGTGTCTGACCGACTTTCAGGCGAACAGGGTACTTCGGGCGCCGATCACATTCAGTTGATCCAGAGGGGCTTGAGCACCTGGTCCAGTTCAACCCGAACTGTGGTGGCAGGCATCGGATTCGCAGGCTCGCCGAAAGTCCTCGGTGATTTCTTTGGGGACAACAAATACGGGAACTTTCACTCTCTCTATGTGTCTCTGCTGGCTGAGCTAGGATTACCTGCCTTCCTTCTTTTCATGATCCTCCTCGGGTATCCGATCGTTGGAAGGAAGGGCGCGGCTCGATGTATCGCCGCTATTGCGATCTTTAACGTAGCACTTCAATCATACATGGAACCGATCTTTTGGGTTGCTCTTGCGCTCGTGTGGTCATTCGAACGAAGTGACTTCCTCCTCGGTTTCCGCGAGGCTAACGGCACCCCGACGGAGAAGTGAGGGTCCGCCCCCCCGGCCCAGATGCGATCGCAGACCGACCACCGTTCGCCGTTCAGTTCCGAGCGTCCTTTTATCAGGAACTCCAGGGATGGACGAGTTATTGCTCACAAATTTGTTGAGACTGTTTGTACGGTTCCGGCACTTATGTGTGACATCGGCTGCATGTTGCCGGAGAAGGAGGGAGCATCATGTTTTCTGTCTTCAAGCGTCCATTCGGATCACCGAATGCTGTGATCTACTCGTACGAACTATCGACCCTCTTCTTGGATGCCACGGTCACCTCAATCTTGGAAGTGGGCTGCGGTATCGGCATTTTTGTTGTTCGCTACGCCTCTTTGCACAGAGACGTGTTTGTGATGGGTGTTGACTCTTCGGCAAAAACGATTGAATTTATCGCTTCCAATTACGGACAATATTACAAGAATCTGCAGCTGCAAACCTGTGATTTTTGCGTGGAAGGACTTGATCTTGGGAATAGGTTCGACACGGTGTATTCGTCGGATGTTCTAGAGCATGTGACAAACACAAAATCTTTTGTAGACAACATTTACCAGCATCTCCGAGTTGGAGGAAAGGCTATAGTAAATTTTCCAAATGAAACGACACACGGCATTAATCACTTTAATGAGGTTGATGATGTACGTAGGCTGTTCGCACTATTTAGAGACGTAAGAACATATGTTGTTAATATAAGTCATCCGGTAGATAAGTGGTGGTTTGCAGCAAGGTCGATGTACGAGACCTTGTTCTCTCGTTCAACTAAGAAGGCCAGAAAGCTTCTGTATTCCGGGCGGGAAGAACAAGGAATCGATTGCTTTGAGGATTCTACGTGTTTCAAGTTCAACAACAATCACGGAAGACTTCGTAGCTTAATGGCATCGACTGTCGCGGAGGCATTTCTTCTGATTAAGCCGGTGATCCGCATACGACAAGTCGAGTCCGGCAATATATTAAATAGCTCTCGACTCGTTGTGGTGGCAATAAAATAATGAATCGCGCGGCGTAGTTATTGCTTCTTCGCTGTCCGGCATGAGTAGCTGTGTGGGCACGCTACGGGCTCATGTCCCCCGTTCGTTTTGCCGATCTGAACGCAAGTTCTCGGTCGTGGGATTTGTACATCGGATGGAAACTAGGGGCACATTGCAGGCTCATCGCTCTTGAATCGCATGCGCGTTGCTGATGCTTGCCTGTTGCGCGTGAAGAGAATATTCCCGCAGATACCTTTCCACGACATACTCTTCCCGAAACCAGCCGAGTCTCGATGCGTCTGAAGCCCCCCCCTCCCGCCAATGTTGCGGCGAGGCTAGTGCCATACTCATCTTCTCGGCTAGTGCAGTCGCATTTCCTGCGGGGAAAAACTCAACTAAGTTGGAGAGTCGGGCAATCTCTGGAATCCCGCCGGACGATGCGCAAATAAGGCTTCGTCCCGCATGAAGGCTTTCAAGGCAAACGTAGGGCAGCGGCTCAGCCCACAGCGATGGAATCACTACCACGTCAACAGAAGAATAGAATGTTGCGGCATCGGTAAAACCGAGCCACTCAATTCTCGGGTTCGGGAATTTCGTCGCCATTTTACGGACGTAGCCATCGAGGCCCTTCCCTGCGACTTTCAGCTTCCAATTCGATTGCCGTAGCTCTTGCGTTGCCCTCAGGAGCGTTTCAATACCCTTTTCTTCCTCAACCCTGCCGATAAAGCCAAAAATTAGATCGCCAGACAACCGTCCAGCATTCTGCGCCGGCGGAAGTGGCAAACTGTACGCACGCTGGATGTTATAGATAACTGTTGCTGGTTTATCGTCAAGATAATGGCGCCTGATGTGTTCATCTAGAGCGTACTTGCTGACAGAAACTACTGAATCAGGCAGCCGCGCCAGGCCTCGTCTATTGAACGTCAGAACCTTACAACTCAAACACCTTTTTTCGCAGTTCCGGCCCTTGTCAAACAGAGTGCAGCGGGGGCACATCAAATAATAATCGTGCAGAGTATGCACCAAGCGCACTCCCCTGCTCTTAACCTCACGCCAGGTCGACAAGGAGAACCCACAGACATTGTGGGTGTTTACGACGTCCGGCATTTCGGCATCCAGAATCCTCCCGATCCGCCGCGCGGCCGAGCGATTCCACACCTCGCGGATATGCCAAGCGAGCCTGTATAAGCTGTTAGGCTTCTTTTTCCGCCCAAAAGGCCAGTAGAAATTGTCGACCGGGAGTCGATACACGCGCACGCCATTCCGATCCTCGACGACTTGGATGGATCCTGGGTACAAGCTGACAACCACTACCACATTGCCGCGACGAACCAAGGCCTCCGCCAGTTCAGCGGCCGCCTTTTCAGCACCACCTATAACATGGGGCGGATAAAGCGAGCTAATTATCAGGATCTTCATTGACCGCACCTTCCTGTTGAGTTGGCAAAACGCCCTCCAAATCGAGGCCCGAAACTGCGCGCCAACATCCCGCAGCGCTCGATGCAGCAGGGTGCGTAGTTCTCCGCTAGCAGTCGCTGGTCTCAAACCTTCGCCAGCACAGTATAGTTTGCCGGCAATCTCGTCGACTTGCTTATTGAATCGAGCAAGGCGCCAGTGAGATTCACAGCGCATCTCAAAGGGAAGAACCATTTATTCAGCCGCAGGCACACGCTCAACATTAACTGAGCCCAGTCCCCTCCATCTTCGACGATCTGCCAGTCCGAGAATCCTGCATCCCTGATCATCTGTTCGAATCCGTACTTTGTGAAACGAAAAAAGTCGTAAGGCTCTTCATGGAGGGGCCAAAAAAAAGGGCCGCTCAAAATCAAGCACCCATTCGAGCGAAGCACCCTTTTGCATTCCTGTACCATGACAAGGGGGTTAGTCACGTGCTCGATGACCTGAGTTGCGAATACGATGTCCACAGAGCGATCTCTAATCGGAAGGCGCAATGCATCTCCAACCAAATCCGGCGAGGTATCGACAACTCCATGATCCATTCCCCAATGCCGAGCTGTTTGAAATAAATCATGGTATGGTTTATGGCCACACCCAATATCGAGTACCACCGGACATTCTCTGCCAACGTGCTCCAGCGCCATACCCGCAGCCCACTCGAGATTGGGCCAAAGGTACTTATAGTGCAGATAGTCTTGCTTCCAGAGTCTCAAAGCACGCCGTTGGAGTCGGCCTCGAGTAGACCCTTTTACCTTGGTCGCTTCAGACATTGAATTTAAGGTTTTCTGTGCTCGTGTTTCCCTGCTTCACCAATCGAATACACAGCGCTGATTCTACAGAGCCCGGAATGTCAATTGCGACCCCGCCGCGATATTATTACCAAATAAGGTTCAGGCGTGGGACTCGGTTGTGGCCTCGGCGGGCTTACGGCCCGCATAGATCAGGCCGGCAAAGACGCCTAGCACCTGCGCACAGGCTCGCGCGGCCAGCAGCACTGGAGCCAGTAAGCCGACAATGGGATCTTTCCGGATCGCTCGCAGTACGAACGGAACGGTGCTGACCAGAAAGGCTGTGAGGACAAACCCCGACGCTGGTATTTTTGGACGGAATAACAAGTCGCAAGCTACGGCCACCAGCAGCACAGGAGCGAAAAGAAGTTGGAGTTTCATAAGTTGAGGCGTATGACTATCTTTCAAAACCTTACTGCGGTTTTTGCGCACGGCCAGTACGCGCCAAAAAGCGAACTTATATTTCTTCTTGAGGTACCTCCACAACGTATCCGGGTGCGTGTGGAAGACAATCGCTGAGGGGACGAACTTCATGGTCCAGCCGCGGGCGGACATGCGGTAGGAGAGTTCAATGTCCTCTGCGCATGCAACGGGGAAACTGGTGTCGTAGCCGTTCATCTCGAGGAAGCGGTCGCGGCGAAAGCCGGCTGAATATGTGTCGATAAAATCGATTCGAGACATATCTGCCATTAGTCGGTACTTGTCTTCATATTCGATTTGCACGAAACGCGCCGCCAGACGCTCCTGCCGAGTGCGATAAACGCCCTTCACTCCGACGACATCCGGGTCTTCGAAGGGTTCCGTCAGCGCGTTCAGCCAGTCCGACGTCGGGACGCAGTCATCGTCTGTGAACAAGATGATTCTCCCCCGAGCCTCCAGGGCGCCTCGATTACGGGCCGTCGCAGGGCCAGCGTTCGACTGCGTGATGCAACGCACACCGGCATAGCGTGCAACAACATCTGCAGTGTTGTCGGTTGAACCATCGTTGACCACAATAATTTCCGAATCACGTCCGGGAATCTGCTCCAAGAGTGCATCCAAGCAGTTCCCAATGCGAGACCCGCCATTGAATGTTGGGATGATAATCGATACAAACATAGAGTCGATGGAAACGGATACGGAACACCTACGGCTGATCAAAGACGTGGCATGAAAAGCAGGTGAAGCCACTCTTTCCGAGCAACTACAACGCCAAACCCTGCGACTCTGACCTATAGGTGTAACCCTTGCGCTCACCAAACAATCGAAGCAACCGTTGGTACGCCCAGCTAACAGATGCATCAACGGCCATTGCCAGCGGACGCGGGGCACACGCCTGCAGCCATCGCTCTCTGGCGAATTGCCTTCCCTCGGGACCCCCAGATAGAAATGCCACCATACAGTTTAGGGGATTCCACCAGTTGAATTCGCAAATCAGTCTCAGATATTCAGGCACATGGATCTCCGGCGGGCAGTTGGTTGCAAGATCGCTGTTTGCATGTCGACGGTATAGAATGCCCGGCTCATCGATATTCGCGTAGGCACCGCGCTCCAGAACTTGGAGGCTAAACTTGAGGTCGCCCACAAGACGGTAGGTGGGATCCGCGAGAATTCCCATGACAGCGTCCCGCCGAAACATCAAATTGGATGGACCGCCCACCGCGTTTGTCATTCTGCTGAGACAGAAATTAATCACTCGGCGTCCGGGATGTATCCCCGGAAATGCGGACCAGGATCCCTGGATCTTCAGATTGTGATCTGTCACGAGGTACCCGCAGGTAACCAATGCAACTTTGGGCTGTCTCTCAAGGATGCTTAGTTGCTTTCGCAAAACCCCGTCAAGCAACACGTCGTCGGCACAGAGGAACTTGATATATCGCCCCTTGGAATTGGATAGGCAGCGGTTTCCGTTTTCGTGAGCTCCGACGTTTGTGAGATTCCGAACGTAACGAATGTGCCGATTTTGAAGGTTGCGTATCAGATCCTCGGTATTGTCTTCCGACGCATTGTCGAAAATCAGAATCTCGAAGTCGTCGAGGTCTTGGCGCATGATCGAGTCGATTGCGTCGGGAAGAAAATGCCCGGAATTGAATGTCGGAATGGCGATAGTGAGAAGGGGTTCTTCGTCCGGCATATTGAAATGGCTGGAAATTACTTCAGCGTACCTGTTCCCTACAAGTATCAGAACTCCGAAAAATTGCAGTAGCTTCCCACGATCTGCCTAAAGCATCTATGATAGCAGCCCACGATGAAAAACCCTACCCGGGAGCGATGCAGAGGGCGATTCCAGACTTGGTCTGCAACCTCAGCAGGTAGTGATTCGCCGAGCTGATCGTTAAGCCGGGACTTGCAGTAGCGCTTCGATGGTGGGTGCGCGAATGCGATAACCGGACCGTTCCCGCCTTCTGAACCGGGGGAAAAACAGCCACCCGATTTGGTTCAAAGTATCTTTTCCCTAACGATACAGTCACGGCGTTTCGGCTGCGTTATTCTGGATCAAGAAGGTTACCATTGCCACTTATTTGGGGAGTGAAGCTGATGAATGCTTCGGTGCTGCGAGAATCTGAATTCTCGGTCGCTTTACACACTGCTGCTGATGTTTTGTTAGGTAAGACAGCTTTGCTTCATGAGCTGGGCCGGGCAAAGGAAGTCATCGTCTATTCATTCGGAACGAGAGGCGCCGATCTGGCACGACAACTTCGAAATGCCGGAGTCAAATGCCTTATCTACGACAACGCCAAGTCTGCCTTAGACCGAGCGGCCTCCGAGGGGTTCGCTATCGCCTCCAAGCTTACGCTCGACCGACCACTAATCGTGGCTGCAGGTCAGAACCAGAATTCCATCCTCGGGGACCTGGGGCGCCCGGCTTGGTGCCTGGCCGAAGGTCTCTACGCATTTGACTTGCTTAATCAGTATGGCAAGGCCAGACTATTCTCCGACTGCTTGCCACAAATTGGTGGTGAGCTCTACGAACTTTATCGGCGGATAGATGCCGATTGCCGAACCGAATTCCTGAACCTCGTCCTGTTTCGAGCGTCGCTCGATGTCGCCCGCATCGCACACACACGCCTTCCAATCGGACAAATGTGGATGCCGCCGTCAGGTGTGGGGGAGATCAGATCGTTCTGCGATGTCGGAGCTTACGACGGCGAGACTCTAGTCGCAATGAAAACCGCGTTTCCGGCCCTCACCCGAACATTTGCCATTGAACCGAATCCAGGCCTGATTGTCTCGATCGAAAACGTGGCGTCGCGCCTCGGTCTCAGCAATAAGTGCTTCGCTGGAGCCGCTTGGAGCCATGCGAGCCGGCTCAATGTTCACACGAATCCGAACGGCATGATGTCCATTTCCGAGGATGCTAAGGGCAGCGTTCCTGCCGATGCCCTTGATCGTCTTGCCCCTACGGAGGCTTTCGATTACGTAAAGTTCGACGTGGAGAGCGCAGAAGCGGAAGCTTTGCAGGGCGCGTCTTTGATTTTGCGAGCAGCACGTTGTGTGGCGGTCGCCAGCTACCACTTGCCAGGAGACCTCGTCGATATTCCAAAGCAAATGGAAAGAATCATAGGTGCGAAGGAAAACCGGGCGTGCCGATTGGCTTATCACCACTATTCGGAATGTTTTGATGATTCAATTTTTTATTTCTATCGCACACCAGGAATGGCGCACTGAGGTGTCCAAGCTTAACCTAAGCGGAGTGCCAGAGTCGCCGGTATTTCTGGAACTTGTAGGTGGTCCACAGGACTCCAGTCCAATTGAGCAGGCCGCAAGTGACCGCGATTCCCCGCGCACCGTAAGGCTTGGCCAATAATAGGGTGAAGACTGTAACGGCCACGGCTCCGACCACCGAGTTCACGAACAACACCTCCTGTTTATGTGCCCGCAGATAATAGGCCTCAGCAAAGATCATCACGTTCGCAATCATGTAGATCATCAGCATGCCGATCGAATTCGGGTCCAGAAGCCGGTAAGCGAATCGAATGTGCTGCAAATTGAGAAAGATCGTCCCTAGCCATGCCGTTAGAGCTCCAGCAACCGAAACCGCAGTAGATTGCCAGAGCGCTCGAAAAAACGTCTGATCCAGCTGACGGTATTCCTTGCGGGCGATCAAAGAGCCGAAAGGCGCTGATTTTGTGCTCACCCATGCCACTGCGATGTTCTGAATCGCGTTCGCGAGGCTCAGAGACATACCCATCCGCCCGGCTTCCACCGGCCCGCGATAGGCAAACAGAACCGGATTGAAGAGCCAGTAGACGAAATAGCCACAGAACCAGCTGCCAGCGATTCTCCACTGGAACGGCCAGACCTCCTGGCTCCAGCGGATTCGGTTGGTTCCCGGATGGTGCTTCAACAATCCGATCAAAAGTTTGCGCTTCGTAAACAGCCAAACGAGCGAGCAGCACGCCAAGCCGGACAGCACCATCGACGGCGCAAACAAGCCGTGATGGCTGATGAGTGCCATCCAAGCCAGAAGGCTTCCCGTGACGGATTGCGCAAACCGCAGTCGCGCGATATTTGCCACGTAGCCACAGCCCTCGAGGAACGACAACAGCGGGTCGAGTTGAAAGTTGAGCACAGCCATCAGCGCGTCCAGGCACCACGGCAACCGCCAAAGAACAGCCTGTCCGTGCTGATGAGTATCGAAAAAATAGAAGCCGACCGGGATCAGCGTAGCCCCCAGCAGCATGGCGGCGACCGAATACCAGCGGACGGACTTCTGAATCACGGACGCAAGCCTGGCATGCGCAACGGGATCTCCCGTGATGTCGTAATTAGTGGAAATCGAGAGCTTAGCTCGTTCGTGACTTGCCAACTGGAGAATCACGAACGAAAAACCCAGTTCGAAAACTAACTGCACGGCCACCAGGCTGCCAAAGGTGTAGTAGTATCCCTGTTCAGCGGGCGAGAGGAATCTGGCAATCAAGGCCACCGTAATGAGCCCCGCTGAACTGGCCCAAAATCTGGCCAGCACTGTGAATCCGACTGCGCGATCGAGGCCAAGAACGCGCTGCACCCAGTGCCGCGCACGCACTAAGGCGGAGTGATTCACGGGGAGCGGAGCTACCCCAGGAAGGCCGTTAGACATTCAGGAGTCTCCCCGGACCCGGCTACTTGGCACAAACGAACTCTGCGGACCGAAATACAAGGGATGGGAAATTAAGCAACCGGGAGCGATTCTAGGCGCAATCTTTGCTACGATTTGGAATGGCCTTGGGCTGGCGGTCCCGTCTAGGCTGTTGATCGGGGGTCTAACAGCGGAGCGTCGCATTTAAGCGTCAGTTTACACGATTCTGCAACTACCTAAAGTACGATTGTCTCATCTCACGGCTCGGTTTGATGTGTGCGGACGTTCGAGGTGGCGTTCGACGGACGCCCTTTATAAAAGAGATCATGAATTCGCAGCATCACAATATCCGCGCCCTTGATGGAATTCGGGGATTGGCCATCATCTTCGTGATGCTTCACCACTTCGAGTCGCTCATCCCAGCGTCCAATTCGCTCATAAGCGCCGTGAAGCTTGTCTTCAGTTTTGGATGGGTGGGCGTCGATCTATTTTTCGCGCTTTCCCACTTCCTCATTACCGGGATCTTGTTAGACACTCGGACAGCGAGCAACTACTTTGGGGCTTTCTATGCCAGAAGAATGCTCCGAATCCTTCCTCTTTACTATTCGGTTCTGACTGTGGTCTTGGTGGCGGCAGCACTCGTGCACCCGCGACCACACGGTATTCCTCTCGTCGCTGACCAAAAACTCTACTACTTTTATCTCGTGAATTGGCTCGTACTTTGGAAGGGGCAGTGGACCGGGAATATTCTTGGCCATTTCTGGTCTTTGGCTGTGGAGGAACAATTCTATCTTTTGTGGCCCCTTTGCGTCTGGCTGCTGATCCGCAGGAGTCTTACCAGGTTGGCGATCGCGGCATCGATTGCCGCCGTCGTGGTCAGAATCATATGGGTTGCGCACACCGGTCCAAGCCCGGCAATTGTGATGGCAACCGTAACCCGGATGGACTCCCTTTTGTGCGGAGCACTCGCGGCCATCTTGTTTCGCGACGTTCGGGCGCTTAACCTGCTGCGCAGGTGGCTCCCGTGGACTGCATCCATCCCGCTTATCAGCTTTGTGATCTGCGGGCTCTGGCTGCGTGTAGTTCATGGTGCCGGGGGCGAACTTCTCTTCGTTGAGACGATCGGGTTCTCCTTGCTTGCGCTGGGCTTCTCCTCTGTCGTGCTATATGCTGCAATCATGGACGGGACGGGCACGCTGCCGCATACTTTGCTTCGGAAGCGACTGCTAACAGACTTTGGCAAGTACAGTTACGGAATCTACGTCTACCACGTTCCGATCTTAGGAGTGTGCGTATTCGCACTTCATAAAGGGGCATTCACGTCGTTGGTCGGTGATCTTTGGTTTGGCGTGCTTTGTGTTGTGCTGTTGATCGCGGTCAGTTTCGTCGTAGCAAAAATCAGCTATGAGTACTTCGAACGATGCTTCCTCGAATTAAAGCGCTACTTCGAAGCACGGAGGGCCATGAGCCCAGAAATGCCGTGCCTAGAAAGCAGCGCCTAGCATCGGAATGTTGATTCGAACACTTCGTGATAAAAATATAAGAGACGAGCACTGACTTGGAGTCTTCTCGACTCGAAATGAACCTTTCCGATCCCATTGTCATTTTTGGCGCGGGCAATCTTGGCCGCCGCGTCGCCCGGGCCATCCACCCGGTCTTGTTCTGCGACAATAATCCTTCGCTCTGGGGCACCATCATTGAAGGTATCCCCGTCGAGTCACCGCAAACGGCAGTCGAGCGTTACCCGCGCGCCACATACGTAATCACAATTTGGCATCCGAGCCGCACCGCAGGAATGATGGACCGCGTGAGTCAGCTCAGATCTCTGGGCGCTTCCGATGTTATTCCGTTCTCGGCATTGTTCACCAAGTACGGAGATCTTTTGCTGCCGCATGGATTTTGGGAGAGACCGAGTTATTATTCCGAGCGCGATGAAGACATCCGCCGCGCACGGGCATTGCTGGACGCAGAAGGACGCGACGAGTTCGATCGCCAGATACGACTGCGGTTGGGAGACGTCTCCGGCCAAGTGATTGATTCCGGAGTCCAGTATTTTCCACCCTTCCGGCTTGGACGGAATGAGGTTTTCATTGATTGCGGTGCTTATGATGGCGATACCATTGCCCAATTTCGACGGGCCACCAACGATCAATTTGAGCGGATCATTGCGTTCGAGCCCGATCCCGTTAATTTTGCGGCATTGAAGACCGCCATCAATGGCGATCCGCGAATCACACTTCAGCCTTTCGCGACAGGTTCGCGGCGCGAAACCGTTCGCTTCACTGTCGGCGGCACAAGTTCAAAGATCTCATCAGACGGAACCTGCGAAGTTCAAATCGTAATGCTTGACGAGGCACTCAATGGGATTGCGCCGACCTGTATGAAGTTCGACATTGAGGGAAGCGAACTCGATACGCTTGATGGCGGTCAGGAAACGATAACGCGTCATCGTCCGAAGATGGCGGTCTGCCTCTACCACTGTCCTGATCACTTGTGGAGTATCCCGCTCCGCTTGAATGAGTTACTGCCCAATTCCCGGTTTACGATGCGCACCTATTATGCGGACGGATACGAGTGCGTCTGCTACTGCATTCCGAGCTAGGCTATCGGGAGAGTAGAGGCTCTCACGCTTCACGATGTCCCGATTGGAGAACTCCGGGTTCTCATTCGGGCAACGGATCTACGATCATGTTAGCTAGAAATTCCTCGCGGGGCAGGAAGGGGAACAAGTCCTCCAAAGGCTTTGAAACGAATGAGCCGTCCGGCTTTTGATAAGACTGGAGTCGTGGCGCGCGCATTTCATCTGGCACCACGGTCACGTCGCAGACCACGGGACCCTTCATCGCCAGAATCCGCCTAACATCGGTACGAAGATTGGCCTGGTTCTTGATTGAAGTAGAACTTAAGCCAAATGCCGTTCCCACTTCAGTCAGACTGGGGATAGTGAGACCGTTACTTCGGTCGCAGCCCAAATTCGGCTTGCCGAAATAGGCTTTCTGCGAGGCACGAATTGATGCATAACCATTGTTATTGAATACGAAGAACTTAATCGGCAACTGCAGTCGTCGGATGGTTTCCAATTCCTGAATGTTGAACATAAATCCGCCGTCGCCATCTACCGCAATGACTTCTCGTCCAGGATTGGCCGTTGCCACCCCGATCGCCGTCGGAATTGCGTAGCCCATCGCGCCGAGCCCGGCGGTATGAAAAAGGCGCTGCGAATGGAGCGTAGGAAACGCGAGCAGATAGATCTCAATGGCTGACCCGGAACTTCCCACCACGAGTCGATCTTCCGGTTTCACCTCAGTGCCGATCACGTCCGCGAGGTGAAATACCGAGACCGGGCCCTTCTGGCTTGCGATGTTCCTCTGTGATCACGGGATAACGAGTCTTCCAGTCGGCGCAGCGGGCGTCCCAGGCAGAATGATCCGCGAGCCGAATCGAGTCCTTTTGACGCAAGAGTTCGGTCAAGAACCTCTTTGCATCCGACTGAATTGGCTGCTGCAGGTGCGGATGGAGCTTCCTAAGTTCCGCCTCATCGATATCTACGACTACCTTGTGGGCACCGCGAGCGAGATTCTGAGGTGCGTATCCCGTGATGGCAAAGTCCAGCCGTACACCAATGGCGAGAAGAAAATCTGAGTTCTGCAGGGCGAAGTTGGCACCGCGAGCCGCGACCGAGCCCGGTCGTCCGACATACAGCGGATCGTTGCTTGGAACCAAATCGGCGGCGCACCATGTAGCCACCGTCGGGATCCCAAGAAGGGTCCGGAGTTGCTCAAACTCCTTTTCTGCGCGTGCGAGTCTTATGCCGTTCCCTGCGAAGAGCAGGGGACGCTCAGCCCGATTCAATTCCTGAACCAGGTGTTTGAGGTCCGTGCTAAGCCCCGCTCCCGCAGGGGGCTCTTTCAACTCCGATGGGTCGAAACCACGCAGAGAGGACGCCTCACCTATCGGGGTAGCCTGGACATCGAGCGGGATATCAATCCAAACGGGACCGGGACGGCCATGGAAAGCAAGATACACAGCCTTCTCCAAATGGTAACGAATGTCGCTCGGATCGAGAACCGTGACGGCGTATTTCGTAATGGGCTTCACGATCGAGACGATGTCTACTTCCTGCACGCCAAGCTGGCGCATGCCCAGTGGCCGTCCGTCTTTGTCGAACATACGATCCGGCCGTTTCACTTGGCCGGAGATAAAGAGCGTCGGTGTCGAGTCCAACCACGCGCCCGCAACACCGGTGACGGCATTAGTGCCACCTGGCCCAGTTGTAACCATACAAACGCCCAGATGATTGGTTGCCTTGGCGTAGCCCTCGGCGCAGATTGCACTAGCCTGCTCATGCGAATTACAGACGGGCTGGATCGCGCTCTCTCTGCCGAGCGAGTCGTTCAAATGCATCGCACCGCCGCCCGTGACCAGGAAGACGTGCTTTACCCCTTGTTCCGCGACGAAGCGGACCACGTAGTCGGAGAGCTTCATTGGTCCAATCTTAAATAGGATTCAGAAACGCTCATTGAATTTCGAAGTGTCAACCCCTTGTGAAGACTTCCTGCGCAGAGAGGCCCTTAGCAGCCAGCAGCGCATCCATCAATTCGCGAACGGCCCCATTTCCCCCGGGAGCCCTTGCGATGAAGTTCGCGCGCTGCAATACTGCGGGTACCGCGTTGGCGGGCGCAGCGGAAAAACCGGCAATTGCCATCGCCGGCAAATCGTTAACGTCATCGCCCATGAAGCAAACTTCAGTGAGTTTCACTCCAGCGGCAGTTGCAAAATCGCGGAGGGCACCGGCCTTATCGCGGCATCCTTTTACAACGTGCCGGATTTGCATCTTCTCGGCGTAGCGGTCGACGAGAGGACTGTTCTCGCCGGAGATCAGTGCTAGGATCAGGCCGGCCCGGCGCGCCAGTGAAACACCCATGATGTCGGCGAAGCAAAAGCGCTTCCACTCTTCCCCCCTGGGTCCCCACCAGAGCCCACCGTCAGTGAGCACACCATCCACATCGATGGCCACAGCACGTATCGTCTTGAGCTCGGTGGCCGCGCAATCGTCCTGCGCCATACCCTAGACCGTAGCGCCCACGCGGCGGAGTTTCTTAATAACGGGAACTTCGCGTTCGTAGACGCGCTTGATTCCATCGCCCTTGGCCTTCTCCCACAGGCGAATATCGCGCACCAGCCGAGAAATGCCGTTTGGCTCAAGTGAAGCCGCGTGATCGGAACCCCACATTGCGCGATCGGTGGTGATATGGCGCTCCACACAGCAGGCACCGAGTGCAGCCGCGCAAACACTGGAGGGGATCCCGGTCTCATGCCCTGAGTAGCCGATGGGCACGCCGTAGCGTTTTGCCATGGCCGGAATGGCGCGTAGGTTCAACTCGTCATAATTCGCCGGGTAGGTACTTGTGGCATGCATCAGGACGAGATCTTCTTTGCCGAGAACGTCGACTGCGTGGTCGATCTCGGCGTAGGTGCTCATGCCAGTTGAGAGAATAACCGGCTTTCCGGTTGCACGGACGTGCCGAAGTAAATTGTCGTCTGTAAGCGATGCGGAAGCAATCTTGTAAACCGGGATGTGGAAATGCTCCAGAAAATCAACGGAACCTTCGTCCCAGGGAGACGCAAACCAGAGCATCTTGACGGACTTGCAGAAAGCGTCAATCTCTTCGTACTCTTCCTGCCCAAATTCGAGACCGTATTTGAGGTCACCATTGGTCAGGCCAAAGGGATTCTCGCGAGGCTTGGCCAATTCTTCTGGCGTATAGACTACGTCGACGGTTCGCTTTTGAAACTTGATCGCATCGCAACCGGCGGCCAAAGCCACGCTGATCAGTCGCTTAGCGAGGTCGACGTCACCATTGTGGTTGATGCCAATTTCCGCAACGATGAAGCACGGTTGATCGTCTCCGACCAGCTTGTCGCCGATCCGGACCATACTCATGGAAAACTCCTTCAGATTAGTGCGCCTGGGGTTGCGCGCAGAATTAGGCGGTGCCTACGCAGGCTTACCAAATTTGCCGTGAATCGAGGCCGCCCGGACCATCAAGATGGCCCAAAGTACGGATAAGAAGATATCACACGACACCGTTCTCGGACGACGGGCCCCACTCTGGCGGCCAGTCTGCAGAAACGCTTCCCTCGGAATGTTCCGCAAGGAGCGGACATCAGCAACCGGAATAAAGGTCACGAGCGCAGGGGACCTTACACGGCGTCTCGTTCGCGTTCACAAACACAGAGTTCGATCCAGTCACAGAGCATGTGCCCGCAAAGGATATGCCCCTCCTGGATGCGTGCGGTATCGTTCGAGGCGATCCGAAGGGTGACATCAGCGACAGATGCCAACGCGCCGCCGCCCTGGCCGGTGAACGCGATCGTGACGGCCCCCATTTGCCGAGCAGTTTGGAGGGCAGCACAGACGTTCTTACTTTCGCCGGAAGTTGAAATGCCAACGAGCACGTCGCCCTTTGTACACAGAGCCTCTATTTGACGCTGGAACACTCTTTCGTAGCCGTAGTCATTGCCCACGGCGGTCAGGATCGACGTGTCGGTCGTGAGCGCAATTGAAGGAAGAGCGGACCGCTCCAACCGGAAGCGGCCCATCAACTCGGCCGCAAGATGTTGAGAGTCGGCGGCGCTGCCCCCATTTCCGCACCAGAGTATCTTTTTCCCACCAAGAATCGCGTGCGTCATCTCCCCGGCAATGCGCTCCAGCAGCGGTTGTTGCTCGCGCAGTGATTCGATGACGGCGAGATGCTCAGTAATGGCCCGATAGAAAACCGAAGACGGATCGGCCGCGTGCAACATGTCTACTCCTAGGTAAGTCCATTGCCGTACTGAGCTGTGCGGTCAGCATCGTCAGTCCCCGCTCGTTAAGGAAAGACAAGCTCCTTCTACCCGAGCAATGGAGACCGCAACGACGTAACGATACTACCGTAAAAGCCCCCCGGTTTCGTCGGAGCATCCGACTGAAGCGACTGATCCAAGGGAAATCTTCTCAACAGATCGTACGACTTCCGAAAGGTTCGCAAACCTTTTGTTACAGCCATCAGCAAGCGCCAAGCTTCTCGTACTCTTGAATTTGTTTCCCGGTGAACTCCGCCATATCATCACCTCGATTCCAAGCGCGATACCACGCCATTGCCCATTCCAGTGCCGCTTCGGTCGTAAGCCGTGGCTTCCATCCCAGGACTACACGGGCCTTGCTGGCGTCTAACCGGAGCACATGATCCTCATGTACGCTAGTAACCGAATCGCGGGTCCAAGATGCCCCGTTACCCCACATGCTCACGAGTTTTGTTGCAATCTGTTCTACCGACCAAATGTCTTCGTCACTTGGTCCGAAATTATGTGCAGAAGCGAACTGCGCATGTTCCGCAAGGAGTTCTTGGGCAAGCATCATGTAGCCGTGCAGAGGTTCGAGCACGTGTTGCCAAGGGCGAATTGCTTCTGGGCGGCGGATCAAAACGGGCTGCCCTGATTTGAATCCGCGAACCAGATCGGGAATGAGCCTGTCTTCAGACCAATCTCCTCCGCCAATGACATTCCCTGCGCGCGCTGTGGCCAGGGCCACATGGTGTTCATGCATTCGCTCGACAGGAAAGAATGAGCTACGGTACGCTGCGCTTACAATTTCTGCGCAGGCCTTACTCGATGCATACGGGTCATATCCCCCAAGAGGATCCGATTCACGATACGGCCAAATCCATTCCTGATTCTGGTAACACTTGTCGGTCGTGACACATACCACAGCGCGCACGCTCGGAGTCTTGCGAATGGCTTCCATAACGTGCACTGTACCCATGACGTTCGTGCCATAAGTGCCCACAGGATCCGCATACGAGCGACGAACAATCGGCTGTGCCGCCAGATGGAAGACGGCCTCCGGCGCAAACTCATTCAACGAGGCTTCGAGTTTCGCATAATCGCGAACGTCGCCTCGAACGTCATCAATGGCGGTACCGACAGATGCCAGATTAAACATGTTGGGTTCGGTGCAAGGGTCGAGGGCGTACCCTCGAACCTGCGCGCCCAGCCTGCTCAGCCAGATCGCGAGCCAACTGCCCTTGAAACCGGTGTGACCAGTCAGAAAAACACGTCGGCCTTGCCAGCTTTTCACCACGTTTTCCAGGGTGCCCTCCCGCTAGCCCACAACTCTTCGAGCCGTTGTTTATCACGGAGAGTATCCATTGCCAGCCAGAATCCATTGTGGCGAAATGCATGCACCTGTCGTTGTGCCGTCAGGTTGTCCATAGGCTCCTGCTCAAACATCCACGCATCGTCATGGATTTCGTCCAGAGCCTTCGGTGACAATACGAAGAAGCCGCCGTTGATCAACCCGCCCTCACCCTGTGGCTTCTCCTGGAACGAAGTGATGGCCGTTCCATCGATGCTCAGTGCGCCAAACCGCGCTGGCGGCTGCACGGCCGTAATTGTCACTCGTCCGCCATGCTGCCGGTGAAACACGATACTCGCCGAAATGTCGACGTCGCTCAATCCATCTCCGTAGGTCATGCAGAAGGCGTCATCGCCTTCGAGATAACGAGCCACTCTCTTTAGTCGACCGCCGGTGCCCGTGTGATCGCCAGTATCCACAACCGTCACTTTCCATGGTTCTGCAACGCTCTGGTGGACCTCCATCGAGCGTTTTTGCATGTCAAAAGTAACATCGGACATATGCAGGAAATAGTTCGCGAAGTACTCCTTGATCATGTACCCCTTGTATCCGCAGCATATGATGAAGTCGTCGATCCCATGCTGTGAATACAGCTTGAGGATGTGCCAAAGGATCGGCCGGCCGCCGACCTCAACCATAGGTTTAGGGCGGATGGCAGTCTCCTCACTAAGACGAGTGCCAACGCCGCCTGCAAGAATCACAGCCTTCATTGGTTCTCCCAGCCGCTGTCCCCAGCGCAATCGAATCTCAAAAGAGAGCAGGGCGCCTTCATATCCGTTTAGAATCGCGCGGACACCACCGATCGGAGTTCCATGCCGGTCTGGCGGCGTCGGACTAAGCGACAAAATCATCCTCATCATAACCTTTTCCTCGGTCAGTCAAGCTCCCTGAGCTGGACTTGAATGGTATGATTTGGATACCCCAGCGATCTATGAGGGATACAGCGGCTCAGCTTCGCAGGCAGATTCTCGACCTGACTGCTCGATATTGGGCGGAATTATCGCTTTCGGGAGATTTCATTCCCGGAGTGTCGCCTGTGCCCGTATCCGGCAAAGTAATCGACGCCAACGATGTTAGCGCCGTTGTCGATTCTGCCCTTGACGGTTGGTTTACGACTGGCCGGTTTGCCGAAACGTTCGAACGGAATCTGGCGCGGTTTGTGGGTGTCCGTTCGGCGTCTCTGGTCAACTCAGGATCTTCAGCCAATCTTGTCGCCCTAAGCGCTCTGACCTCACCGAAACTCGGGGAGCGGCGGCTTAACCCGGGCGATGAGGTTATCACAGTCGCCTCAGGCTTTCCGACGACGGTGAACCCGATTTTCCAAAATCGTCTAGTCCCGGTCTTTGTAGACGTCACTGTTCCCTGCTACGAGATCGACGTTCATCAGCTCGAGGCTGCGCGGAGCGAACGGACAAAGGCCGTGTTCCTCGCTCACACCCTGGGAAACGTTTTTGACCTCGATGCAGTGACCGCCTTTACCCGCAAGCATAATCTCTGGTTGATCGAAGACTGCTGCGATGCACTGGGTTCGACCTATAAGGGACGGAACGTGGGCACCTTCGGCGATATCGCCACCTTGAGCTTTTATCCCGCGCATCACATCACAACTGGAGAAGGCGGAGCCGTTCTTACCGATAAGCCAGCCTTGCAGACGTTGATCGAGTCCTTTCGCGACTGGGGTCGGGATTGCTGGTGCGAGCCCGGTAAGGACAATACCTGTGGCAAGCGATTTGACTGGCAGTTTGGTTCGTTGCCCTGCGGATACGACCACAAGTACACGTATTCGCACATCGGGTACAACCTGAAAGCCACGGATATGCAGGCCGCTCTCGGAGCTTCTCAGCTCACCAAGTTACCCGACTTTATCGCGCGCCGAAAGGCGAATTTTTCCCACCTGCGAAGGAATCTCGAATCGCTGCAGGATTTGCTGATTCTTCCCGAAGCGACCCAAGGCTCGGACCCGAGCTGGTTCGGCTTCCCCATCGGCATCCGCGAGGGCGCCCCTATCAGTCGTATCGAGTTGACGCGCGCGCTCGAAGCAAGGAAAATTGGCACCCGACTCTTGTTTGGGGGTAACCTGGTTCGCCAACCCGCATATGAGGGCAACCAGTATCGCGTGGTGGGAACGCTGCACAACGCCGACTTTGTGATGAACAACGTGTTTTGGTTGGGTGTATATCCCGCACTGACGGCGCCGATGCTCGACTTTGTGGCAGAGACAATAGCTGGCTTCGTCGCGCAGTCCACCGCAAAAAGCAAAGAAACACTGCCGACGTTCGCACAGGGTAATTGACGCTACCAGGCGCCGAAATAACAGACGAGAAAGGCCGGAAGGGCCATCATCAGCTTTCCCATGGAAGACATGGCGGCGAGGCCTCTCGATGTGCTCTTTCGGAGACAATCGTTCTCGTGAGGAATACTCATGAACCCGGCGAACCGCCTAGCCCGGCAAGACCTGGAATTGATTCTGGAGCGCACGGCACCACTATGGGAGGAAGTACGTGGCCAGCGTATTTTCGTAACCGGTGGAACCGGCTTTTTCGGCTGCTGGCTCGTGGAGAGTTTTTGCCACATCAATGAAGCTCTCGCCCTCAGGGCCAGCATGGTTGTGCTAACCCGCAACCCCACGGCATTCGCAACCAAGTGTCCTCACCTCGCTACAGATTCCGCTGTCGAACTTCATCGCGGCGACGTACGAAGTTTTGTTTTCCCGGAAGGCAAATTCGAGTATGTTATCCATGCTGCCACCGACACAGGCGCCAGAATTGTGGCCGAAGACCCGCTGAATACATTCTCGACCATCGTTGGTGGAACAGAACGCACGTTACAGTTCGCAGCTGCGTCAGGTGCGGTTAAGTTTCTGCTCACCAGCTCCGGCGCGGTGTATGGAAAGCAGCCGCCCGAAATAACCCACGTTTCGGAAAATTACAATGGATCGCCCAACCCGACCGACGCGGTAAACGTATATGGCGAGAGCAAGCGCACTGCAGAGCTCCTATGCGCGTTATATCAGGCAAAGGCGGGCTTCGAGTGCAAGATTGCGCGCTGTTGGGCTTTTTGCGGTCCGCATCTTCCCCTCGATCAGCACTTCGCCATCGGCAATTTCATCGGTGACATCCTTGCAGGCAGGGCGATTCAGATTCAAGGCGACGGAACACCGAGAAGATCTTATTTATATGCTGCTGATCTAGCCGCTTGGATCTGGACTATGTTGTTTCGGGCGCCTGCGCTCGTCCCTTTCAATGTGGGGTCATCGCATGACGTGACTATTCTCGAGTTAGCCAAGACGGTCGCCACGACTCTTAACCCGCAGACGGAAATTCGGGTTGCCCGAAAAGCTGTTCCTGGAACTATCCCGCTCCGCTACGTTCCCTGTATTGATCGTGCCCGCGAAGTGCTCGGGCTATGCGAGACTGTTGGACTGGAGGAATGCATCCGCCGGACTGCGCAATGGCATGCTAAGCAAACCGATGGAGCAGAAGCGTTTGTCAATAGGAGCGGGATGGGCCGCACCTCTGACCGGGATTAGTCACCGGCTTGGGGACTCGTGAATCGCGTCTGGACATCGCGGCTCGGCGCATGACTGGTCGCTTCTTTCTTCTCATGCTGGCTGCCGCGCAGAAGGTACTTCGAGAGCGTGAGGAAGCCCTTCAGGTTGCGCTGTAATTCTCGGCGATCCTTAAGAGACTGCTTTGCTTTGTAGAGAAGATACGAGGGACTGAGGTAGAAGCTGCGCCGCGCTCTGTCACAAAAGCTGACCAACTGCTCATGCGTTATGTTGGGAAGCGTGACCACACTGTTGTGGAGGCCGTCCTTCGTTAACCAAGCGCCCCAGTTTTCGATCTGAATATAGTTTCTTTTCTTGGCTTCCTCGTATGCGGTCGTACCCGGGTACACCATGATTGGAAAGAATTGAGCCGTATCCGGCTGGAGCTTCTTGGCGAAATTCAGTGTCTTCTCCATGCTGGCCGGTGTTTCGTTCAGATTTCCAACCATGAAGCAGCCGTGCACCATGATCCCCGACTCCCGGCAGCGACGAACGAAGCGATGGGCCTCTTCGTGATACTTCGCGTCTCGCCGGTCATCGTTGTTCTTCTTCATGCCATTGATGACTTCCACGTCACCGCTCTCGAAGCCGACGCAGAATAGACGCGCACCAGCCCTGTGTAGCGTGGATAGCAACTCGCCCTCGGCACCGATGTCGGCGCGACAGTTGGCATCAAACGGCAGCTTGTTACCGCGACGGATTAACTCCTTGGCCAGTTCCATCGTACGTGGCTTGCTAATGATGAAGGTATCGTCTTCCAGCATGACGGTCTTTATCTCGGGCATTTCCCGGGAGACGAAGTCGAACTCATCGGCCACATTCGCAACCGAGCGGTAACGCATGGTGTGTCCGCTAAAGGCCTGTGGATAGACACAGAAGGAGCAGTGATAGGGGCATCCGCGACTGGTATCGAAGACAACCAGGGGCCACAGCGAGTGGCCATAAAAATAATCTGGAGCGTGAAGAAAACGCCGGTAAATTTCGGAGACGAACGGCAATTCGTCGAGATTCTTGATGGATTCGCGCTGAGGATTGCTGATGATTTCGTCTGTCTTGGGGGAGCGCCATACCAGGCCCTCGACCCCGGAAAGATCTGCCCCGCAGGCCTTTGCATCCAGCCAGTCCCGCACCGTGTATTCGTACTCGCGTATGGCTACAGCCTGGAGAGAGGCGGACATGCCAAGCGTTTCTTTAGGCAGCGACGACACGTGACGCCCGACCAGCAGTACATGCAGCGAAGGCTTGGCGGCAAGCAGCGAATCGATCACTCCCACGTCATTGAGAATGCTAGGCGTGGAGGTATCGCAGACCACCGCTTCAATATTCTTGGCCGCAATCCGGTCGATGATCGCCTGCACCGAGTAGCCGGCTGCCGGGGCATCGACCAAGTCCACCTCATGTCCGCTCTTGATCGCAACTCCCGCGGCATGAGCAAGCCACTTTGGGTAATACAGCGTTCCGCTTTTGGTGACGGCGGGACTACGCTGCTCTCTGGAAAAGCGCGGATGAAAAGGAGGATTTAGAAACAGAACACGCATCGTGTACCGGAGTATACCAAATCTCTAATGAAATGAAGGATTTACTTGAGTTATTGGATAGCACTTCAGAGGAAGCCACGTCAACGGTATTAAAACCAGTATCCTCTGGGATCGGGCTGAACCTATGCCGACTGCTGTTTTCGCTTCCAATGCCTCCTGACGGACTCCAATCGCAGGCGGTTCTCCGGGCGTTCAAAAGTACGTACAAGGCCTTGCCTCACCACAATCCAAAACACTGCGACAAAGAAGGACACAATCATCATTCCTATGACAATTAGAGTGCGGTGCGGGGATGACCTTTTGTCGGGGGGAACGGCCGAGTCTACTACTTGAATCATTGAGCCCTCTCGCGCCTCATCGAGTTTGGCCACTTCGAATTCCTTCGCCAACAGCTCGTAGACCGTCTCCTGATACTTGAGCTCGCGAAACCGACGGACGTACTCCATGCCAGATTGCGTTACTCTACCCTTGGAAAGATTGATATCTGATCCGATGTCTTGCTGGGACCCTGCCACTCGGTCGAGTTGCGCTTGGAGCGCGGCCAGTTCCTGCTTGGCGAGAATGACGTTGGGATTGTCGTCGGTGGCGAAGGATCTCATGCCTTCAATCTGCACCTGTTTTGCCACAACCTGACCGCGCAGGACAGCGGCTGCCGTAATGAGCGCTCGGGCCTGGCTGTCGATCTGCAGGACGCCGGTGGATTTCTCAGTCTTCGCCATCGCATCTTCGGCAGCTGTTAGGTTCTCCTTTGATTGCTGTAATTCGCGTTGAAAGAACAACCGCCGCCGCGCAGCCTCAGTTATCGCTAGCGAAGCTGAGAGCTTTCGGAATTCTTCCACGTAGCCATTCGCCAACTCGGCAACTCGCTTTGGATCTGCGTCCTCAATCGTGAGGCGAATAAGCCCGTCCTTGGTTCCGGCAACAACCGTCGAGCGATCTTCGAGCTCTTTTCGAGCCTCCGACATTCGTTTCTTCTTGTATTCCTTCATCAAGTCAAAGCGCTGGATCATCGCGTCTTCGACAGTGCGGCTCGTCATAAGAGAGACATACATGTCGGCTGGATTCTTGAGACTAAGGCCGGAACCGCCGGCCAGCGAGGCCAGCGATCCCAGCGCCCCAATATTCCCAAGTTGTCCCAACAACGACGATCCGATGGAGGAGTTCTGCTGCGGAGGAAGGAGAAGAATCTTCCCCTCGTATCGGACGGGCAGCAACAGTGAGACGACAATAGCAAGCGCCGTGGCCCCGGCCACAAATCGCAGAATGAAACCCTTGCGCTTAAGAATAAGAATCAGTATATCGAGCAGTGAAACCTCGGTTTCGGTTTCGGCCTCGAACTCGCGCTGCTTTCTTTCAACAATCGTTTCGGGATGGATCTCAGTTTCAATCATCGTTCGGGTCGGAGAGATGCCATTTATGGCACCTTTTGAGTGTGATTCTATCAGGCTTTTCGCGCCCAATCTTTGATTTTAGACCAGCGTGGCTGCCCTCGAGCGGTCAACAGTTCGGTTTCATGCTGGCTTTGAATCGGTCCTAATTCCGCCTGAAACACTTCAAGGCACGCAGATCTACCTACCCATCTGAGGAGCTTAAGCGCTATGGCTGCCGGAGTGCAGATCCTAAACATGCTAGAGGAAAACAGCAATCGGTCCTGCGATTCCCGGTCCGCAACAATCATTAGTCTGGCTTCTTCCGCGAAAATCCCTTGGGCCAGAACGTCAACTGCAATGCCGTCGTTACGTTCGACTGCTGACTTGGCGCGATCACGGGAAAATTCCACGCCTCGTACTGAACTGAAACCGCAACGCTGAAGGTCGAGCGAGCCCAGAAGTTGGCGCTAGCGGAGACGTCCGTCAAAGTTCCGCCGTCGGGAACGAATTGGCGGCTAACTTTCTGATGTCGATAAGTGAACTGGAGGTTGTTCCGCGGTGTGAACCAATAGGTACTCGAGGCAAGAGCACTCTGTCCCCCGCGTCCCATCCAGTTCCCCATGATATTTCCCCAATTCGTGTATCCATCGCGATAGCGGAAGTTGCTGTAAAAATAACCAAAATCACCCGGTCCGACTCTCCCGCCGACCGGTAAATCTGTGTAGCCGCCCTCGACCCGAAGATCGAGTTTTGGGACCAAGGGGATCTGCGGAATGTAAATCCCCGAAACCCAAGCCGACCGATCCCAATAGGCCAAAGGAGAAATCTCATCTTCCGAGAAGCCGTCAGCGTAAAAGGTCGCCCACTTCCGCAACCAGGGTAAGCGATAGGAAAGGTCGAATTCAGAGCGGCCATCTCCTGGGTCCGATGGACTTCCCGATGGTCCGTTACCACGAGAGAAAGCTGCTTTGAGAAACGTATGCCAGGTCAACGGGACCCCTTCGCCTGCAAAAACCCGGGTTGCCGATATTCCAAACTCAAGGTTCGGGGTAGGCCTGAAACTTAATTTCTCTCCCTCGATCATCGGCTGAGGATTTACCAGGCTCGCAAAGTCCCCAATCAAGCCGTTCGTCCCAGACAAAAAGTGATGTCCCTGGAGCTGACCAATAAAGAATTCGATGCGAGTTGGCCCCATCCATCCCAACACCCACGGGAGTTTGAACGGAGAGACCCGGTCAATTTTGAACATCATCACCGATTCGGCGTTATTGCTAAATAACATGGGACCCGATGCATCCGGGCCCCACCACTGGGCTTGCTTTCCAAAGGAAAGCTGCCAATTGCCTAAATTCATCCCTACATAAGCTTCGACAGCATCCAGGCTATCCGTGCTTGCAATTGGCGTTGGGGGGGGCTCGTTTGGCAATCTGTCAACTTGCTGGATGGCAAGCCGTGCTGAATCAGGGAGAGCGGTCGCTGACGGAGCGTGCTGAAACTCTCCACGAACGTACCCCACAAACGGGCCCGCCGTGCCCCATCCTGACGCGCCAGTGATGTTGTTGAACCCCTGTTCGTAGGGTCTACCGTAGTCGTTCGTGATTGTCTGCCCGAAATGATAGGCGTCAGTTAGCGGACTCGCCGAGATTTCCATGCTTCGGGTGTACACGGATTCCAGCCGGAGTTCCGAATTATCCCCGCCGTCGAGCAACTTCAGTTCGATGGCGAATTCCGCCTCCAGATCATGCCGCAAACGAGACGCTTCGGGCGCTTCACTGTCGGCGGCGGCGATCCTCTCTCTCGCTTCGTTCACCAGGCGAGCACACTCCATGCGTGTCCAAGGACGCAAACCCGCGAGACCGCTGCCGATGTAGCCCATCGCTGTAAGGCGATCGAGAGCCGCATACATCCAACTGCCCAGTGGAACGTATGGCGAGCCCATGTACTTAACCTGCCAGTTGCCGTAGCGGTCCGGTCGGATGGCGGGAGTCTCCCACGTTTCTCCTAGGAGGTCAGGATTGTGGTGGCGTCGGAAGACGTATTCGCTGGTTAGATATCCCAAAGCGGCACCCACAAGGACGTCAGAGGGGAAGTGCTGCTTCGCGGTGATCCTCGATAAGCTGACGACGCTGGCCATCCCATAGGAAAGAAACTTCACGAACGGACTCGGATACTCGTGAGCCACGATGCCAGCAATCGCCCAGGCTCCCGCCGAATGTTCCGACGGAAAAGACGTGCCCCCCTTCAAGAACTGTCCAGTCCCGTTGCCTTGATAAGGACGCTGGCGCCCAGTCGCAAATTTAAGCGATTCCACAAAGATCAGGCTGTCGATGACTGACTCTCCACTCAAAAAGCCCGTTTCACGCTGGTGCTCGTTATGGGTCAGCAGTCCTGCAAAATAGAGACCGGCTGCGCCTCCGGCCATCGAGTAAGCTCCATAGTCCGATATGTGCTTGCTGCGTGAGAGCGTGTTTGGATCGTTTGATAGATGGCGGCTAAAGTCGCTGTCTGTCGCGAACAATGCAGCGGTAAGTCCTCCCACCGGAACCAACCACGTAGCGTCGGAAAGACGTGCCCTGGAAGGGCTCGTCCACATGCCGATCTGGTCGTGGAGGATCGCCTTTGGTAGGCTGAAGACTTTATTCTGGGAGTCGTTGGGCTCGGGAGTTTCCGGAACACTAGCCGAAGCGGGCGCATCCTGGGACTCACCCTGCGATTGAACCAGATGCTTTCGATCCTCGGGGCCAGCAGGTGTTAGGAGGGAAGCAACTGGCGCGATATTCATCTGGACCTGAGGCTGCGCGACCGTGGTCTGCGCAATCGCACCCGAACTCGCGGCACCAAGAAAAAGCACACCCATGAACAGGCTCTCGCGCGACCAGCAGTCTGGAGCAAGAGTGCCAATCAACCTAGCAGAAATCATTCTCTTAATTTTCCTCAATCGCGACAAGCACCTCTCTCGCGAAACCAGTCCGACTCGCTCTTCTGCGCCGATGCCACATCGTCGAATTTGATCTTGCTTTTCGGTCTTCACGCACGTTACTGCCGCAGCCGTTTCTTCGATCTGAAATTGTCAGGGTAGAGGTTCCCCATCGCAGCGACGCCGCACACCTAGATTTTGGGCTGCATGCGGCGCCTTCCGGCCCTAATAACTTTCATTGTAATCATGAAGCTTGCCAGTGATCGCATCTGGTTGGCCCAATCGTTTGACCTGCTGACGATTTCGTGCGCCTCAACCTTCGGGCGGGCCTACTGTTTGGGCTTTACGTCACGATGATTCGTCGTCTATGGCTTCATTGGCACACTACAGAAAACAACGAATGGCCGCAAGAACGTCTGAGAGATTGCGATCCTCCTTTGATGTCAGGGACGAAGATAAGGTGGTATTCTCCGTTCTGTCCCGGTGCGGGAGTCTCTTATTGTCAAACCGGAGTAGCGGCCTAGTCGAAGCAGCAGAGGGAATACAACGCGAGGAAAAAACAGGGATTGACCGTCGCATTTAAGCATTTCCGCTTGAATCTGGCAGTTGGTAAAATTAAACATTTTCGGAACTCAGGATTTTCCACAAATCATGCAAAAGTCACGAATGCTCGCGTTGTTGACCGTTCTTTCGATTGGAGTATGTCATTCGCAATCCATTGACGATTCTTCGTCGCAAAGCAGAACTCCGCAGAGCCGAACCATAGATTGCTCCGATCCGTTGATGGCGGATATCCCCGAATGCAGCCCCGCACAGTCTCAAATACCCGGCAACACTCAACTTCCTGACAATTCGTCTGCCCCAACCCGCACACCGCAGTTGAACGCACCCTTAGATGTGAACCCAAGTCAGAGCGGAGTCCGGATACGTCCGCTCAATCCGTCCGAGATCCTGCGGCGCAAGATTCCCCCACGGCCGGAAACTGAGTTCGAGCAGATGGTCGCGGACTCGGCAGGCCGGGCGTTGCCACTATTCGGGCAGTCGTTATTCGTTCAGCCCCCAAGCACGTTCGCTCCCCTTGATACCTTGCAGGTGCCGAGTGACTATGTCATTGGTCCAGGCGACGAACTGCAAATCGCGATTTGGGGCCAGGTCGGGGCAAGGCTGCGGGTAATAGTGGACCGCTCCGGCCAGATCTACATTCCACAGGTCGGACAAATATCTGTTGCCGGTGTCCATTTTGGAGATCTCGAACAACATCTGAAACGAGAGGTTTCGAAGATATTCAGGAACTTCAATCTCACGGCTAACGTTGGTCGATTGCGCTCAATCCAAGTGCTCGTGGTGGGCAATGCCCGCTATCCGGGAACCTATACTATCGGTTCGCTGAGTACGCTGGTCAATGCGATTTTCGCATCCGGCGGCCCGGCCCCGCAGGGATCGCTGCGACAAATCCAGGTACGGCGCGATGGCAAGGTCGTCACAGACTTCGATTTCTACGATCTGCTAATCAAGGGAGACAAGTCAAAGGATGTTCGCCTTCTGCCCGGTGATGTGATCTATTTTCCGCACGTTGGTCCCCAGGTCGCCATAACGGGCTCCGTGAATACACCGGCCATCTATGAGATAAAAGATACCTCCTCGCTGAACGACTTAATTGAAATTGCCGGCGACCTGAGCACTGTTGCCGACACCAGCAAAATCACGATTGACCGTCTCGTGGATCACCAGTCGCGGACAACCCTTGAGTTTCCTTACGACGAGCAATCGCGCGCTGTTCCTCTTAAGGACGGCGACATTGTTCGCGTGTTCTCCATCGTCCCGAGTTTTCAAGACACTGTAACCTTGCGGGGCAGCGTTTCCAATCCCGGCCGTTACCCTTGGAAATCGGGCATGCGGGTCCGCGACCTGATTCCCAATGTGCGAGCCTTGCTTACTCGTTGCTACTGGCTAGAACGCGCAAGCATCGTAAGTGGCCGAGACACAGAGTACCCGGTACGTAAGGAGCGTCCAACGAACGGACGCCCCGGTATCACTGGACAAAGGACCATCGATACAATGACCGGCGGCAATTCGTCGCCTGACATCCAGGAACTCACGGGGAAAGACAGTTCGCCCGATAATTCGCCTCAAGCTATGGATTCTTCGGATTTGTCCGATGTCCCATGCGGGCAAAATGCTCGAGAGTCTTCTGATGCTCGATCCGTGGAAAATCGCGATCGGACCTCATTGGGCGGTCAACAGGGTTCTGGGCAAGAAAATCGCGACAAGGCTGGGACCCTGAGCAAAGTTAAGAACGTTGCTGAGGGTTTGCGGCGCTACGCTCCCGAAATCAATTGGGATTATGCCATTATTCAGCGGGTCAATCCTGAAGACCTTTCCTCCAAACTGCTCTGGCTCAGCCCTAGAAAGGCAATACTTGAACGCGATGAGGAAAGCAACCTCGAACTTGAGCCAGGCGATATCGTTACGATCTTTTCCCAGCGCGATATCAGCGTGCCCCAGATCGAACGATCACAGTACGTGATCGTGGAGGGCGAGGTGATGCGTCCCGGTGTTTATAAGCTCTCAGCCAATGAGACTCTTCAATCCGTTCTGAGGCGTGCGGGCGGACTGACTCCCAATGCCTACGTTTACGGTTCGCAATTGACCCGCGAATCGGCACGGATCGAACAGCAAAAGAGTCTTGACGAACTGGTTCAGACGATGGAAATGCAAATTCGGCAGTCAACTGCGGCTGGCGTAGCTGCAACCGTGCAAGCCGGAGACGCGCAGCAGTTGGCTCAACTACAGGCGGCTCAAGAGGCGATCGTTTCCCAACTCCGTACCGTCCGAGCTAGCGGACGTATCGCATTGCCGCTCAATCCTAGAGATAACAAACTCACCGATTTCCCCAACATGGTTCTGGAAGATAGCGACAGGCTAGCCGTTCCTCATACCCCTTCCACGGTTTCAGTTGTGGGAAATGTTTACAACCCCGGGTCATTTATTCTTGAACCCCGAGGCAATGCCGGAACGTACCTAAAAATGGCCGGTAAAGGGAAACCACAGTCTGACCTGCACCACGCTTTTGTCCTGCGCGCGAACGGAGTTGTGGTCGCCGCCAATAACGTCAATGGGTTCTTCACTGGGGCGACATTCGACAAACTCCGACTGTACCCCGGTGATCAGATCGTAGTTCCTTACAAGCTAAACACCGGAGCCACCGCCCGCGCCCTGCGCGACTGGTCGCAGATTGCTTCGCAATTAGCGATAACTGCCGCCGCCATCTCGGTACTTAGGTAGTGTGAGTCTTCCAGCCCGGGATAATGGATTAGTTGCGGCGACTTTCCCGACCCTACTTTCAATTACGCGGCCTTTTCGTCGCAGTGGAATTTACATACTCCCCATACGCGTTACGGTCGTAATGCGTATCCCAATCGCCAAACCAGTTGGATGAAACAGCTGTGATAGGTTCGATCCAAAGAGCGACGGATATTCATGACGGAAGTAACGCACTACGTCCCGTCGGGCTATTCCAGCCTCGACATCGCCGGCGTCGTGCATGGGGCTCGCGCGGAAAAGTATGCCGCGTTCCTTTGGCGCTCGGATCCCCTTGCCGAAGACGTGATGGACGAGTTCGCCCGCATGCCGGAAGGCGAATGGCGGGCGCTGCTCGAGTTGGCATTAGCTAAGGGTATCGACGCCGTGCCGCGAGCACCAGGGGCACTGCGAGAACTGTTTCGCCAAGTAGACAGCGTTCCCTTCTGGGTCGATCGCGACCGGTGCAATCTAGGCGGGGCCACTTTCTTGCGCTGCCGGCTCGGTTTTGCTGTTCTGGCACTGCTTGCGTTGCCGATCATCTACAGCTGGCCTGCAGGAAACAAGCCGCTTGCTCTGTCCGGCCAACTGGTACACCGCGCGTCCCAACGTCTAAAAGATACGACACGATATGTATTTGCCGTTTGTCAGCCGGACGGCTTGTCCCGCTTCTCCGAGGGTTTCGCAATGACGGTACGCGTGCGCCTTATCCATGCTCAGGTGAGGAGGTTGCTTCTCACATCGGGCCAATGGCGTTCGGACGTTTGGGGTGCACCCATCAACCAATGTCACATGGCCGGAACCAATCTTATGTTTTCGGTTGGTGTGCTGGATGGGCTTACACGCCTCGGTTATCGATTTAAACGAATAGAGCGAGAAGCGCTCATCCACTTGTGGCGGTACGTGGGGTATTTGCTGGGCGTCGAGCCTGAACTTCTGATCGCAGACGAATTCGAGGGGCACCGGCTGCTCGACATGATCTTCGCCTTCGAGCCGCAACCGGACGACGATTCACGGGCGCTGGTTGATGCCCTGATGCAAACTTCCTTCGACTACATTCGCAATTTTCGGGCCGGCCAGATGTGCAGCGTCAACCTATGTTATGGGATCTCGCGAACGCTGATCGGGAATGAGCAGGCCGCCGCTCTTGGATTTCCTGAGACTCGATGGAGATATTTGGTTCCGGTGATCCGTCCCGTTACCTGGATGGTTGAAACGGCTCGCCTGTTCAGTAGTCGAGTGCAGGCTTTGGCAAAGATCGCAGGCCCGAAAGCGTTTCGACATCTTTTGAGTGAGAGGGGTCTGAAGGGGCGGACAGGTGAGTTTGTGATTCCCCGAAGAATAGCCATCCGCCCGGATCACACCAATCCCACGAGCAAGGATGCGGAATGCGAAACCACTCGCGACACCGTGATTGACGGAGGAACGCAATGAAGGAACCGAAGCACGTAGTGTGCCTTGGGGGTGGGTGGGTAGCCATTTACCTGGCCCGCGCTTTGCGTGGAGCAGTGCGAAAGGGCGAGGTCAAGCTGACCGTGGTCAGCCGCGATAATTATTCGACCGTGCATGGGCTGATCGCGGAAATGCTTACCTGCAAGATACAACCACAGCAGATCATCTCTTCCGTCCGCGAAATGATCGCACCCGCTCATCTTCACAACGCTGAAATTGAATCGGTGGATATCAACAACCAGCGCGTCCTGACCCGGCGCTCCTTCGACGGCCGGACATACACCCTCCCGTATGACCATCTAGTGGTAGGCGTCGGTTCGATTGAGGATTTCTCTCGCTATGCCGGAATCGCGGACCATACTTTCCCGCTAAAAACATTTTCCGATTGTTATCGTCTCCGGAACCATCTGTTGAGCGTCCTTGAGATGGCGTCGATTGAAACAAATCTTGAAGAACGCCGGCGGTTGCTTACGTTTGTCGTGGCGGGCGGAAACTATGCTGGAATCGAGGTCGCCTGCGACCTGGTTGACTATTTTCGTTTCCTCACCCGGACGAGGTATCCGGAGTTGAAGCTGCAAGAGTTCCGAGTTGTCCTGGTGGAGGCTGGGCCCCGTATCCTTCCGGAACTCGGGAAGCGCCTTCCCTCGCTGGTTCACTACGCAGAAAAACGGGTACAGAAGTTAGGTCTGGAGATGCATCTGAACACCGGTCTGCTCGCAGCAACTGCGGAAGGTGCGGTCCTCAACTCCGGCGAACAATTACCGACGCGCACCATCATCACGTGCACCGGAATGAAGTCGTCTCCATTGCTCGATCAATTTCCTTATGATCGCGACGGGCGCGGGCGCCTCGTTAGTGACCAGTTTTGCCGTGTGCCGGGCTCGACCAACGTCTGGGCAGGGGGCGATTGTGCCGCGGTGCCTCATCCCGACGGAGGCACGTGTCCGCCCCTGGCACACTACGCACAAAAGGCTGGCGCAAACATTGGCGCAAATATCTTACGGTCAACTGCAGGCAAACCGCTCAAACCCTATTCGTTCAATGGACTTGGGGAGGCCTGCACGCTTGGACACCGCAGTGCAATCGCGCATATGAAGGGTATCCCCGCGTGCGGATACCTGGCTTGGATCGGCTGGCGCTTCATTGTGCTGACAATGTTTGTGCCGAGTTGGACCCGAAGGGTGCGGCTCATGTTCGATTGGTGGTTAACGTTGATCATGGGTCGCGATGTCGTGAATCCACGGATTGACGAACGCGGAGCGGTTTACCACGCCCTATACGAGCCAGGACAAATCATTGTCGCCTCGGGCGAGACCAGGCGTTATCACTACTTTGTGGAATCAGGCCAAGTCGACGTCGTCTCGAGCGACCGCAATCACGAGGTGCTTGTGGGTTCCCTCAAGCAGGGCGATTACTTCGGCAACATGACCAGGCAGAGTTCGGATGATTGTATTCGGGCTCGCACTCGAGTACGACTGTTGGCTATCGAACACGAGGCGGCGGAGGCATTGAGCGCCGTCCGTCCTGACGTAGCCTTGCTCCTAAAAGAACGCGCGAAAGGTGCTCCAGCAGCACAATCGATCTGAACATGGCACCTGATCCGCTCAAAGCGACGCTCTTCGAAGTTCTGCGCACTCGGCGTTCGCGGCGAGTGTGTCTGGGAATGAGTATCCCGGCCGGGCCGTTCCGTTACACGAGTGCGCATCCGCCTGTTCCGCTCTCTGAGCAGGAAGAAGCAGCGCTTGCGTTTGCCGCCTGCGGCATCACGGGCTACGCGCTCGCAGATCTCTCATACGGGCCGAGCGAGGGCGGCAGCATGTTGGTCGGAAGGCTTGGCCGAACGGTTGCGAGCCCGGATGCGGTCAATGCCGTGGCAGTCCTCGTAACCAATGACCGCGGAACGTGGCTGTTGAAGCGCCCCCAAGACTTTGCAGCCAATGAATTCCTCGAACTGGTCGGCGCCGCGCGAGATGGCGCCTTGACGGAACTCTATAGACGCGGACGAATACAATTGTCCGACCGCCGAAGCGCTCCACCCTTGGATCCTGGTCATAATTTTTCGATTAATCGATGGTCGCTTTACGCGCCGGGGACGACATATTTTCTCCCGATCATCGAAACTACCGCGCTCACAATCAACGCTCTTCTCGAATTGTTCAGCACCGATATGGGAGTCTTCTTGCGCGACGAGCGGGCATGGTTCCGGCCTGCCGGTGTCGGCCGCTTCGCACGCAGCAAGGGTGGGCACCTGCACGACGATCAGCGTGACTTGCGAACGGCAACGATTCAAATGATGGAAACGGCGCTCCTCGAATCGATGGCTACAGAGCACGGAATGGTCCTGCAAAACCTCGCGCTAATGACTGAAGCGCTTGGATTAGGCGGCTTTCCGAACTTCGCTCGCCACGAGTACAGCTGGTTTAAGGCGACCGGCTTCCGTATGCAGTCGATGCGGGCCAGTCGCTATGCTGGGGCTCCGCGATTTCTTTCGAAGCTCGCGCGGTGGCTTAGAAAAGACCCCTCGCTTACGTACCCAGTCGGTCTGGAACACGACGATCAAATATTGCTGAAGCCATTCTGCCCGCCTTATTACCCGTCGATGCAAGATGCGGTCCGCGCTTTTCTGCAAATCAAGTTCGGGGAGGATGGAGCCTATCGAGGCGGTGCGCAACAGAGCGCATGGCAGGGCGCAAACTCTTGTGCCGCCAAGATACCGGCTCCAACCCACGCGGCAATTGACGCCACGATTGAGTATTGCGAATACGTATTCAGACGTTACGGAAGGTTTCCCGCCTACACTGCTCCATTCCGAACTATCATCGGCTTCCAGGTCGGTCGTGTAGACATCGATTTCTATGATCGCTTCTACAATGCGGACGCACTTCCGGATGCGGTGCGAGAGTGCACACAACGAGCGCTACAAACCTTGCAAACTCCTCCTCGCTGAGACCGGGATATTTATTTCACATCAAAGTTGTACGAGCCTGCTCCAATCCTGACAACGTACGCCCCATCCGCTAGCTGCGCCTCCACGGGATTGTCACTCTCTGTGATGTGTGTCCCGGAAATTGCAGGCAGGAAGACATCAGCGGAGGTGTTCGCGGGGATCTTAACCTTCAGCGAAAAGGGGCCGGATGGAGTTCCCTTCCAATCGCTGACGATCTTGCCGTATACGGAGTCATATTCCGCACGTGCCGCACTCATGCGACTGTCGAGATGCGGATGAATGACGATCTTCTTAAAACCGGGGGAATCCGGGGTGGCGTCAATCCCAGCGGCGTAGCGATATACCCAGGCAATGACCGATCCGAACGCGTAGTGGTTGTAGGAATTCATGGACGGATCACCCGTATCACCGTTCCATCGCTCCCACCAAGTGGTCGCGCCTTTCGAGAGCATGTAACCCCAGGACGGATAGGTTTCGTTCAGTAGAAGGCGATACGCGACGTCGGCCCGTCCGTGGTCAGCGAGCGTGAAAAGCAGGAAAGGAGTGCCCAAGAATCCTGTTGAGAGGTGCCAGTCGCGCGATTCAATATCCTTCACGAGTTTATCGACCAACGCAGGCTCGAGAGATTCGGGCGCCATCTTGGTGTAAAGAGCAACAACGTAAGAGGTTTGAGTTCCAGTACCGACCTCGCCGTCCTCTTTGATATACGCCTTCTGGAAGGCATTTCGAATGTTCTGCACGACATCGTCATAGCGTTTGGCGTCAGATTCCTTGCCGATGGCATTCGCCATTTGCGACATCATGCGCGCAATCAGGGCCCAGTAGGCGGTGGCGAGCAAGCTCTTATCTGTGTGCTCGTCGGGGGCAAGCCAGTCTGCATAGTTGGCGCCAAGGCCACTTTTACGGATGAAGTCAGGGTTGCGGCTCTGGATGAACGCCATCCAACGTTGCATGGCATCCCAGTTTTTCTCGACCATGGATGTGTTTCCGTACTGGATCCACGTGGTCCACGGAACAATAATTCCGGCATCGCCCCAGCCCGGCGCTCCGACCATGGCTTCGTTCCATGCCGGCGAACCTTCCGTTCCCTCACCGCCAAACGGCATCGTGTTGGGGGAAACATTCGTGAACGCGCCCTCGCTGGTTTGGCCGTCGACGATGTCTTGCATGAACTTCTGCGAGAAGGCGGCGATATCAAAGTTGTAGCTGCCGGTTCGCCAGAAAACTCCGGCATCTCCCATCCATCCCAGACGTTCATCGCGTTGCGGACAATCGGTCGGGATACTCAAGAAATTTCCACGTTGGCCCCAAATGCCAATCGATCCCATGCGATTGACGAGGTCGCTCGAGGTGATGAGTTTAGCAGTCGGTTCACCGCTTACGCTGCTGACGACATTTCCCTTGAGCGCGGCGACAGTGGGCGTTCCTGGATAGCCCGTGACCTCGACATAACGGAAGCCGTGGAAGGTGAAATGAGGCTCGAAGGTTTCTTCGTCCCCCCCTCGTAGAATGTAGACGTCGGTTGCGTCGGCGTTCCGTAGATTTGCGGTGTAGATAGTCCCGTCCGGATTCAGAATTTCGGCAAAACGCAGCCGAACTCTGGCACCAGCCGTGCCCTTCACTTTCAGGGTGACCCATCCGACCATGTTCTGGCCCATGTCAAAGACATGCATTCCCTTTGCGAGAGAGGACACATTCTTCGGAGCGAGTGTGGCAACAACGCGGGGAGGGGCGGTACTCTCACCGGAAACGGTAATGGAAGGAGCATCCGCAACCACGGCCGAACTCCATGCCGAGTCTTCAAAGTTGGCGGTCTCCCATCCTGCCTGCTCCAAACGCGCGTCGTATATCTCTCCGCTATAGATCTGGGATTGAATGATAGGCGATGCCGAACCTCTCCACGACTCGTCGCTGACCACCGTCTCGTGACTCCCGTCGGAGTAGGTGAGTTCCAGTTGCGCTTTCAAACGATCGGGAGGAGCAAAAAAATGGGACCCGCCCCAGGTAAGAGGGCTGCCATACCACCCGTCCCCCAGCAGAGCGCTGATGACATTCTTGCCCTGCACCAACCACTCGCCCACGTCGTAGACCTGATAGACGACGCGCTTGCGATAGTCGGTAAACTCCGGCGTGAGGACGTCGGCTCCCACGCGACGTCCGTTCAGATAGACGCGGTAGCTACCTAGAGCGGTCACGAAGAGTCTTGCACTTTGAATATTCTTAGTCAGGGCCAAAGTGCGCCGCAGGTAGGCTGCCGGTTGAGGCAGTGGTCCCGGATCGCCGAGGCGCTTTTCTGTCAAATTACCAACTACGCTCACATTCTCCCAGTGGTTAGCGTTTTCGAGGCTCGCCTGCCATTTCGTGTCTGAGAAAATCCGTTTTAACGACCCATCGGCAAGTCGGATCTTTAGCAACGCTGCTAGTCCTGCTTTGGTGGTTTTCTCTGCGGTGCTTGGACCCTCTGGGGCATCGGGAGCTGTAAGGTGAACCTCAATGAGGTTGTCTCCAACAACCAGCTGATCAGTGACGTCTCTTCGGTCAAAAGCGCCCCATTCTCTCTTACTGCCCACATCTTGGCCATTCACCTTCGCACTGACATCGCCGAGAACGGCGAGGAAAAGGGCAGCATCTCTTGGCTTCTCGCCGAGAGTCACATTGACCCGAAACGTCGCAGACGTCTTCGGAACTGCCGCTAGCCCGTCCTGGCCCTTCAACCAAATCCACCGGATTCCCTCGCGATCAACCTGATCTTCGGGATTCTTCCAGGCAATCCACTTTGCCTTCCAATCCTCGGGGTGCAGCAGGCCCATCTCCCACCAGGCCGATTCCGACGATTCAAAGGCTTGCCCCGCCGTATCCCAAACGCGTATTTTCCAGTAGTACCGGTGACCTGATTCTAAGGTCGGCCCTGCGTAAGCAATGTTTACCGACTCATTTGAATCTTTTCGACCGCTATCCCAGACATCAGGGCTTCCGCTGCTCAGGCGCTTCGGGCTACTGGCCACCAGAATCTGATAAGCAGCCTGCTTCCAGTTGCGCTCAGAATTGTCGCTTTGCCACGACAAGCGCGGCGCAGGCTGGTCGATTCCGAGTGGATTTACGAGATACTCACAGCGAAGGTGTACAGGAACAGCCCAAGCACTCGCGGTTAGCAGCCCTACGGTGATGACGGTGCGAAATGTCGCGGTCTTGTAGCAAGTTTGCAGAGCGACCGCTTGCCTAAGTTTTCCAATTATGCCCATAATCATCCGGTCCTCGTCCTAGCTCCGGCGATAACTCTCGCTGAATCTAGCAGTAATGTCTTTGGCGGGGATGGTTTCATCTCGTCGCGAGAGTGTCAACCAGAGAACTCACGATGCCGCTTCCGTGTCCTACATTCTCGAGATAAACGAGGATTGTTACATGCACTTTGAAGAGGTCCCAAATGGACATCGGTAAGAGTGAAAAAGTATTCCGCGCACTCGAGACTTTCCGCATCGAGCTCCCGTCCTGGGGATTCGCCAATACTGGTACGCGTTTCGGAAAATTCATCCAGCCGGCAGCAGCAACCACAACCGAGGAGAAGTTCAGTGACGCCGGGCAGGTTCACCAGCTCACGGGCGTGTGCCCAACCGTCGCTTTGCACGTCTTGTGGGATTTTCCCGACGGAACTCGAAGCATCGGTGAGATTAAGAAGTTTGCGGATCAATATCGCGTTCTGCCAGGATCCATTAATCCCAATCTCTTTCAAGATCAGGAATACAAGTACGGGTCGTTCGGCAATCCCGATAAGGCAGTGCGCCGGCGTGCGTTGCAGCACACTAAAGACAGTATCGAGATCGCAAAGCAGTTGCAGTGCAGGGACCTTTCGATGTGGTTTGCCGACGGTTCGAACTATCCGGGCACCGCAAGCATCCGGCAACGCAAGCAGTGGTTCAAGGACTGTCTTAAGGATGCGCACGAAGCGTTATCCCCCAACCAAAGGATGCTCATTGAGTACAAACCCTTTGAGCCGGCTTTTTACCACACTGATATCGCCGACTGGGGAATGGCCTTGCTACTGGCGCGCGCTGCAGGCCCACAGGCGAAGGTCCTCGTCGACACAGGCCATCACTACGCGGCACAGAACATCGAGCAAATTGTTTCCTGGCTTCTTTCCGAGGAGATGCTCGGTGGGTTTCACTTCAACGATCGCCGCTACGCAGATGACGATCTGACCATGGGATCAATTGATCCATACCAGGTCTTCCGCATTTTCCTGGAGATTCTCTACTTCGAGTGGGAAAACGGGAAACAGGCCGACATTGCGTACATGGTCGACCAAAGTCACAACCTGAAGGGAAAAATCGAGGCAATGATTCAGACCGTCTCGATGGCGCAGCAGCTTTTTGCCAAGGCATCTCTTGTGGATTGCCCGGAGCTTGCAAGGGCGCAGACAAACTGTGATCTGGTACGCGCGGAATCCCTGCTACAGGACGCCTTCGCCACCGACGTTCGACCGATGATACAGGCGTGGCGAGGTTCCAAAGGCCTGCCCCAGGACCCGATGGAGGCATTCCGGCAAAGCGGATACCTCGAGCGCATTACACAGGAGCGGACGGCCCGAAACTCACGAAACGTTTCCTCCTATGCTTAAGCCTGCTCGTGCGAATCATTATCTGGCCTTTGACTTCGGTGCCGAGAGTGGCCGCGCAGTCCTGGCGCATCTGCACTCGGGAATTCTAACAACCGAGGATGTCCACCGCTTTCCGAACGAGCCCGTCGAGTACGGAGGATCGCTTCACTGGGATGTACCTAGACTTTGGTTGGAAGCGCGAAAGGCTCTCTCCGGTCTTGAAAAAATCGAATTGGCTGGAATTGGCGTTGACGCTTGGGGCGTCGATTATGCCCTGCTGGGCGCCCGAGGCGAGTTGCTACAGAATCCTTACCACTATCGTGACCGGCGAACCGAAGGCATCATGGAGGAAGTCCTCAGCAGAATTCCCAAGGAAGAAATCTACCGAGCGACTGGCATCCAGTTCATGCCGATCAACACGCTCTATCAATTCTTCGCCGAGCATCGCGACAGCCCGAAGATCGTCGGCGCCGCGAGGCACCTGTTGACAATCCCAGATCTTTTCAATTATTGGCTGACAGGCAATGCAGTGTGCGAATTCACCAATGCGACCACCACTCAAATGGTCGATCCAGTGAGGCGCACATGGGCCAGCGGGTTGATGCAGAGGTTGGGCCTTCCGGCCGACTTGCCCGCTCCCATTGTAGAGCCGGGTTCGGTCGTGGGCGCACTTCTGCCCGGAATCGCGCCGGGTTCCTCTCTGGCCGGGACAACCATCATCGCTCCCGCATGCCACGATACGGGCTCGGCGGTGGCCGCAATACAGGCTCGCGACGGTACAGCCTTCCTCAGCTCCGGAACGTGGTCGCTGCTAGGCACCGAACTGGATTCCCCCGTGATCACTTCCGATGCGCTACGGTTGAACTTCACGAACGAAGGTGGCGTGAGTGGAACGACACGACTGCTAAAGAACGTGATGGGGCTCTGGATGCTGCAGGGCTGTCGACAATCCTGGACCACACGCGGAAATTCCTACGACTATTGGGAGTTAATGGAACTGGCGTCACGGCAGGCTTCGTTCCGTCACCTCGTTGACCCGGATGATGAGGCTTTTCTGCGGTCAACAGACATGCCCTCCGCGATCAACGATTTTTGCAGCAGAACTCACCAACCGAGCCCGCAAGAGCCGGGCGCATACGTGCGTACGATCCTTGAAAGCCTCGCGTTCAAGTACCGACTGGTTCTGCGGAATCTTGAGCAAGTCAGTGGAAAACGCCTGGAGCAGATTCGGATTATCGGCGGCGGGTCAAAAAACCATCTGCTGAACCAATTGACGGCCGACGCCACCGGAAAAAGAGTTCTCGCTGGCCCGGCTGAGGCCACCGCACTTGGAAACGTGGCTATCCAAATTCTTGCGACCGGAGCCGCCTCTTCCCTGCAGGAAGTGCGCGCCATGATCGATCGCTCGTTCCCCACGGAGATCTTCGAACCCCTTGAGACCGACAAATGGGATCAGCACTCAGAGAGGTTCGAACAATACTGCGAGAGCATTTATGCCTGAGATCAAACAGACCGTTCATCTGAAAGACTTGTGGAGCGATGCGACGGCCAAGACCATGGCCGGCGATCCATTGGCGTTGTTGCGTTATCGCTCGAACCTGCTGGGTGCGGATTTGCGCATCACCAATTTCGGCGGTGGAAACACCAGCTCCAAGATGGATTTGCCTGACCCGTTTACTGGCCGGGGGGTCCGTGTGCTTGCCGTAAAAGGCAGCGGCGGAGATCTCGGCTCGATCAGCGAGTCGGGCTTTGCGTTGCTTTACCTGGACCGACTCGAGCAACTGAAAGAGTTGTATCGCGGCGAACAGCACGAAGATGAGATGGTCCGCTACTATCCACTCTCGGCCTTCGGAGAGAATCGCGTGGCGGCGTCAATCGATACTCCCCTGCATGCGTTTCTACCGTTCGACCACGTCGACCATCTACATCCTGACTGGGCGATTGCCCTGGCTGCCAGCGCAAACGGCGAGCGGAAGCTCGAGGAGTTCAACAAGGAGTTCGATCGGAAGATCGTGTGGGTACCGTGGCAACGTCCCGGCTTCGAGTTGGCGCTTCTGATTGAGAGTGCGGTGAATGCCAATCCTGGTGCGGAGGGTCTTATTCTCGGCGGGCATGGCCTGTTCACGTGGGGTAAAACGCAGCGAGAATGCTACTTGAACAGCATTCGCACCATCGATCAAATGGGGGAGTTCATTGGGCAGCATCAAGCGAAGAAAGGCTCGCTTTTCGGAGGATCCGCGCATGCGCCGGTTCCGGATCGCAAAAGCGTTGCGACCCAGATTCTCCCCGCACTCCGAGGCGCGCTGTCTTCGAATCGCCGCGTAGTGGCGCATTATTCAGATGACGAAGACGCTCTGACCTACACTGGATCAAGGTGGGCCAAGGAGCTAGGTGCTCTCGGCACCAGCTGTCCGGATCATTTTCTGAGAACTCGAGTCTGCCCTTTGTTCCTTCCCTGGGATCCGGCGAAGGAGGACGTCAGCGCTCTGAAGAAACGCATCCAGAGTGAGGTGGTCGAATATCGAGCTGCCTACAAGAAGTACTACGACGAGTGGGCCAAGGGCGATTCACCGAAACTGCGTGACTCCAATCCGTCAGTCGTCGTGGTACCGGGCTTAGGCCTGTTCGGCTTTGGCAAGAACAAGAAAGAAGCGCGGATCACAACCGAATTCTTCGTCAACGCAATTCACGTCATGGCCGGGGCCAATGCCCTGGAAGACGGGGAGGTCGCTCATCCCTTCCCGCAGGCAAGACACCCTGAGCAGTCGCAGCAGTTTAACCAATTCCACAATTATGTGGCGCTGCCAAGATCGGAAGCCTTCCGCATCGAATACTGGGCCTTGGAGGAAGCCAAACTCCAGCGCATGCCTGCCGAGGCAGAATTCAGCCGAAAGATCGCGCTCGTGATCGGAGCGGCCAGTGGGATCGGCCGCGAGGTGGCGTTGTTGCTGGGACGCAAGGGAGCTCACGTCGTCGTCGCCGATTTTGATCAGCAAGGTGCGAGGAAAGTGGCGGAAGAAGTTGGCGCGATTGCCTCTCCCGAACTCGTTGCGCATACCATCGTCGATCTGGGCTCTGCCTCGTCTCTGGCGGAGGCAACACGGTTCACCGTTTCGCGTTTCGGCGGCATCGACGTTGTCGTTAATACTGCTGCCATCTATCCAGTGCCTCACTCTGGTGCAGAACTCACAGAGGAACAGTGGACCAAGACTTTTCAGGTCAATGTGACCGGGAATTATCTTCTCGCTCGCCAAACCGAGTGGGTATTTAAAGATCAGGGTTTGCGGGCCGCCATGGTGCTGACAAGCTCTGCGAACGCTATCGTTCCGAAAAGCGGCAGTGAAGCCTACGACACAAGCAAGACGGCTCTCAATCATTTAATCCGAGAACTTGCCATAAAATTGGGCCCTCTGGTGCGGGTAAACGGCATCGCCCCGGCAACCGTGGTAGCGGGTTCCACGATGTTCCCACGCGATCGCGTGGTGCAGTCACTTCACAAATACAACATCGACATCTCAGAGTTAGAAACCACAGAGGAACTGCGCGACAAGCTTGCCGACTTTTATGCACAACGCACGCTGACCAAGCAGCCGATCCTCCCACAGGATTGCGCATTGGCGATCGTGTGGCTGGCTAGCGACCAATCTGCAAAAACGACCGGGCATGTCATTCCGGTCGACGGCGGCCTGTCTGACGCTTTCCTGCGGTAGGGAAAAAGTGCGCAACACGTCCGTCTTCATTTTGTAATTTGGATTCGAGGTACAAATGGTTTCAAACCCGGCACTCGGTGTGTTCTTTCATTGGTTGGGTGGTCTCGCTTCCGCGAGCTTCTACGTTCCCTATCGGGGCGTGAAGAATTGGGCATGGGAAACCTACTGGCTAGTTGGCGGATTCTTCAGCTGGATCATTGTGCCCTGGATCCTGGCATTCTCCATGACTCGCGACCTCACCCACGTACTTCACGAGGCCCCCGTCGGCAATGTCCTGTGGGCATACGTTTTCGGAGTTCTCTGGGGTGTGGGCGGTCTCACTTTTGGTCTGACGATGCGCTATCTCGGAATGTCGCTCGGAATGGCCGTGGCGCTTGGATACACCGCTGCCTTCGGTACTTTGATGCCCCCGATTTTTCGCGGGCAGTTCGCCAGCCAAGTGCTCGGAACTCGATCTGGACTGATCATCCTTGCTGGAGTGGCAGTCTGTCTGCTGGGAATCGCTTTTGCAGGGGTAGCGGGCGTTTCAAAAGAGAAGGAGATGTCAGAGGCGCAAAAGCGCGCATCGATCAAGGAGTTCGACTTAAAGAAGGGACTACTTGTGGCAACCTTCTCGGGAGTAATGAGTGCTTGTTTTGCATACGGGCTTGCTGCGGGTGACCCGATCAAAACTATTACGCTGCAGCATGGAACTCCCTTACTCTGGCAGGGACTTCCAGTTCTCGTGGTAGTCCTCGCTGGCGGTTTCACAACGAACTTCGTGTGGTGTGCCATTTTGAACGCCCGCAACCGAACTGGATACCAATACTTTGACTCCGAGGTTCGTGGCACAATCCCCGCGCGCAGCGAAGAACACATCCTCGAAGCTGTTACCGACGCGCCCGGGGAGGAGGTGGCAGTCGCTCTGGCGATCGCGCAAGAGACGCGCTCTAAAGCTCCCATGCTTGCCAACTACCTGTTCTCGGCCCTGGCTGGCACTACCTGGTACATGCAGTTCTTTTTCTACACAATGGGAGAAACCCAGATGGGCCGCTACAAGTTTTCGAGTTGGACCTTGCACATGGCCAGCATCATCATTTTCAGCACCTTGTGGGGGATTGCCCTCAACGAGTGGAAGGGTGCCGGTGGTAGAACCAAACTGCTGGTCGCTTTCAGCCTGCTCGTCTTAGTGGCGTCAACTGTGATCGTGGGCTATGGAAACTATGCTGGTAGCACGGCACGCTGACTTCAACTGTCACCACGGTCCGGACTTGCAACCCTATACCGCTGACCCAAGTCGCCCGCATCGCCGGTTCGACCCTCAAGAAAGTTACTACAACAGAGTAAAGCAGCAAGCCACGGCGTTTCGCAGGCTAGACAATCGCTTCCATCTGGCCCGAATTCAGAATATGTACTTCAAGGCAAATTCCAACTGCCGGTTGTCAACGGAGGTGTTGGTAATCGCAGCTGCGCCCGGAAAATCGACGGCGATCTGACCGGAACCGCCGCCCGGCAGACCAAAGTTTGGGTGGTTGAAGAGGTTGAAGAACTCAGCGCGGAACTGCAACTGCTGCGACTCGAAAGTCTTGAAATTCTTTTGCAGCACGAAATCGAAATCCACCAGGTCCGGCCCCCTGAGGTTTCCGATGCGCGAATTTCCGTAAGCATGTGCCGACTGCTGGCCCGGGGCTAGACCAGGCGTAACAAATGCCGCCTGGTTGAACCAACAGTCCAGAGTCTGGCGACCAGGATTCGAACAGAGGTAGTCGGCCCCTTGGGAAGCTGTGTTAAACGAAAAGTCATTCGGATTGTGAATCTGGTCGGGACGGTAGCTGAAACTTCCCGTGTTGCTGAAATCAGTGGACATGACTGCTGTGATTGCCTCGCCGCTCTGGACCGTAGTAATGCCAGCGATTTGCCATCCGCCGATCGCAGCGTCTGCCCATCGACTCATAGACCCGAGGAAGGGTCGCCCACGGCCGACAGGCAGTTCATAGAGATAACTCAACGTGAAGCGATGACGCAGATCGGGACTCACCGGTCCATGCTCCAGATCGGCGCGGTAGGAGTTCTGAATGAAGCCCCCGACGTTGCCATCCGCATTGCCCAGGTTCTTTCCAAAGGTATATGCAGCCAGAAAGTTGAACCCACTGCTGAAACGCTTGTTCAGTGAGGCCTGAAACGCGTTGTAGAGCATCTCCAACTGGGGGTAATCCAGTGGCAGAATTTGCGTCATGTTGGGCTGCTGGGAGGCATAAGGCCTCCCGAAATTGGGTTGAGTGGAATCGCAATTGCTCGGATCGGGGCCGCAGAAATTCGTATCCAACGGTTGGGGGGGCTGGTTCAAGTCACTGGCTTCATGATTCCACAGGTGGTAGGCGCGTGTGCCGACGTAGCCTACCTGCGCCACCCAGTTCTGCGCGAACTGGTGTTGGAGCGATAGGTTCCATTCCATAATGCGGGGCATGATGCGTTTGGGCCCGGTAGTTTTCACCGGCCCCAGGATGTTAGTCGCGGAACCAACCGGAACGGCCGTGGGGAATCCATTGGAGATGAGTTGCTGTGACAGTTGTTGCGGATTAGGGATTGCCCCGGGATTGTAGGTGTTAGCCCAGAACGCCAATTGGGGCGGGTTAAGGCCCAAATCGTCGAAGATATTGCCTTCCGCTGAGTAGAAAACTCCGAAGGCACTGTGCACGACGGTATTTCGTGGCAACGACCACGCGAAGCCAATGCGCGGCGCCCAGTCGCTCTTGTCGAACTGTACACCGGCATGCGGGACCGAGTTGGAACCGTAGGAAGTCACGACGGTGCCTTTGTTGAAATCGAAGTTCCCAACCCGTCCGTTGGCAGGCGAAGCGATTTCATAACGCAGGCCGACGTTCAGCGTGAATTTTGGGCTCAGGCGGTAGTCGTCCTGCACAAACTCAGCGAGATCCCAATAGCGCGTCGGATAGATTCCCTGCAGGAAGTCCTGTTCTGTGGATACCGGAAGCCCGAAGAGCAGATCCGCCAGACCGTTGCCGCCAGTGGCGGTTGTCAGATCGCCCGTATAGGATCCGCCAAAGACGAACCATCCACGGGGGCTCGAGAGTTGAAAGAAGTTTCTCTGCTGGCGGCGAAAGTCAATGCCCAATTTCAGCGAGTGTTTCCCGTGCACCCAGGTCGCTGCATCCGCAACCTGAACGATGTTCTCAAAGACATGCTCGGGAAGCCACTGCGAGTCTCCCAGAGAAGTAAACCCGGCGACATCAATATTGGAAAGGCCGCTCGAGTTCGGATAACCGGGACGGTTGGCATTGGGAATGCCGAGCTGAGTAGAAAGATCCTTACCGAAATTGAACGGAAGTGCGTTGACGGCATAGCGGAAGTATCCGCCATGCAGGTCGTTGAGCAGGTGCGGCGAGAATGTGTGGGTTTGGCCAACTCCAAAATGCTGAGAGCGCGACTTGCTCGAACTCGGGCAGCAATCATTTCCACCCCATAGCGGACCTAAGGGACCCGGACGCTGGCTTCTCACATCGCCGAAGCTGTACGAGACGAAAATCTGATCGGCGTCGCGGAAACGATGATCCAGCCGAATATCGAAGGAGTCCTGGTCGTTCACGTGATTCTGGTTGGCAAGGTAGTTGTCCGCCAAGGAAGTGGGATCGGTGGCCTGAGGATAGAAGTTGGCTACGTTGGAGCCAATCGCGTCAATCTTGGCTGGATCCATCACATTCAGCTGACCCTTATATTGCACGGGGTTTCGAAGCGAGACCACGCTCTTGTCGGCGCAGGGGTAGAGGTGACGTACTGTAGGGGTCGAAGACAGTTCCGGTGTCGAAAGTGTCCGCGGGACTGGGCGTCGCACACGGAGAGAACGTATTTCCAGTCAGTCGATCCCGAAAATCCCCGGCCCGCTCTGCCGCGAGAGGAACCGTCGACGTAAAAGGCGAGCTTTCGCGAAGACGAGAGCCTTCGTAGTCGCCGAAGAGGAAGGTCTTGTTCTTCCTGATGGGGCCCCCGAGAAAGGCGCCGAACTGATTACGTTTGAACGGCATCTGGCCCTGGTTGAAGTAGTTCACCGCGTCGAGTGTGTCATTGCGAATGAATTCGTAGGCTCCGCCATGTACCTGGTTTGCGCCAGACTTCAACACCACGTTGACTGCCGCACCTCCGCGGCCGAACTCGGCGCTCATTGAGTTTTCCTCGGTCTTGAACTCCTGGATGGCGTCGGGAGGCGGAAGAACTACAACGCCGCCCAGGCCGAATTCGTTATTGTCCACGCCATTGAGCAGGAAGTTGTTGTTCGAAACCCTGAGTCCGTTGACTGAGATGGCTTCGTTAGCACGCTCGTTTTCGAATACACCTCCACTCACGTTTGTACCGGTCTGTCCGCCGTTCGCACCAGGCCCGAGATAGGCGAGTTGAATGAAGTTTCTCCCGTTCAAGGGAAGCTCAGAAATGCGCCTCTCGGTTTCAATCGTACCCAGGGAAGACGCCTCGGTCTGCAGCAGGGCCGCAGCCGACGTTACTTGTACAGTCTCCGACGCGGATCCCACCTTTAGTACAAGATCCAGGCGCACGGATTGGTTAACGCCGACCTCCACACTCTGTTCAACCGTCTTCTGGAATCCTTTCTTTTCTACGGCCACAGAGTAGGTTCCGATGCGCAGCAGGTTGGCGGCGAAGGCCCCCTCTTCGTTGGTCGTCACCTTCGTCGGCTGATTTACGCCGATATTCGTGACTGTGACCTCTGCATTGGCGATGCGGGCGCCCGCCTGATCGGTTACGGTGCCAACAATGGCTCCACGATCTACCTGCGCGGTGGCAGAGGCAATGAGGGCTAGAGTCAGAACGAACGAAGAGAGGACAGCGGGCACATCGTGGCGAAGCAACATATGCGCCTCCGCAGGCTAGTCGGTTTGAATGACAAGAATCCGATCGATGCTATTGGTTATACTGCGAACGCCAACACTGTCAAGCAATATAGCTGTCGAACTGCGCTCGATGGAATTATTGGCTCATCGGCAGTTTGTGATTGGAATCATATCCACACGATTCGTATTGTGGAAGGCTGACCGGCGCTGCTTCGCGACGTTCGCGGCGCGAACGGAAGATGACTCGGCGCGATTTTTGCGGTACCTTACTTGGCTGGCGAAAGGCTTTCCAGCGGAGAGTGCCAATGAAAGCTGCTCTGCTTTGGCTGTTCGCTGTGCTGTCCCTCGCAATCGTTGCCGATGGGCAGACAACCCGCCTGGAGCAAGTTCAAAACAAGACCATCCTCTTATTTACTCCACATCCTGACGACGACGTGTTTGGCGCAGGCGGCACGATTGCGCTGCTGAACCGGAACCACAACAAGGTTTATATCGTCATTTATACGAACGACGACAAGGGTTCGTACGATCCTGACATGAACTCTCAGAAGCTCGCCCACATCCGGCGAGCAGAAGAAGAAGTGTCCGAGGGAATGCTGGGAACTCCCAAAGAGAACATTCTGTGGATGGGTTACGACGACGGAATGCTCGAATACGCTGCGCAACCCAAGTTGACAGAGGAAGCCACGGCTATCATCAGGCGCATTCGTCCCGATATTCTGTTGAGTGTCGATCCGGGAGAGTGGTATGAGCGGTGGCACAAGAGCGACCATCGGATGGCCGCATTCAACACGATCGACGCCGTTCGCGCTGCTGAATTCTGGCTCTATTTCCCCAATCAGAAACTGCAGCAGGGACTCCAGCCTTACAAAGTCCCGGAGATGTACTTCTTCTACCCATCGCCGCAAGAGGCGAATTACTTCGTCAACATCGACAGCGTCGCCGATTTAAAGCTCGAGGCCGCAGCCAAACAGGTCAGCCAGTTCGAGCCGGCGGTGAACAAATACCAGCCCGACTGGGCTCCCGCTGATCTCGAGAAAGCCAAGAAAGAAATGCGAGATGAGCAACCGAAGAAAGACGGGCACTACGTGGAGGCGTTTCGCTACGCCACCGGATTCGTCCAGTACTGAAGACAGGAGAGACCTATGTCTGAACTAGCGTTACTCGGTGGTCGAAAGGCGAAGCAGAAACCGTTTCCGGTATGGCCACAGTACGACGACAACGAGCGGCGGGCGCTACAGGAAGTGCTGGAGAGCCGCGTGTGGTGGCGGACGCCCGGAACCAAAACGTTGGAGTTTGAAAAGGCGTTTGCCAGTTATCACGGCGCCCGTCACGGACTTGCCGTAACCAACGGAACCGCGGCACTGGAAGTGGCGATGGCCGCGCTCGGCATCGGTCAGGGCGACGAGGTGATCGTTCCCGACTTCACCTTCGTAGCTACGGCGAGCGCCGTGCTCTTTGCCAATGCGCTGCCAGTATTAGTAGAGGTTGACCCGGAGAGCTACAACCTCGATCCTGCTTTGACCGAAGCGGCAATTACTCCCAGGACCAAGGCCATCATTGCGGTGCACATGGGCGGGCATCCTGCTGATCTGGATCGACTGCAGGAAATCGCAAAAAGGCACGGGATACATCTCATCGAAGACTCAGCCCATGCTCACGGAAGTGAGTGGCGCGGGCGGAAAATTGGAACGTTCGGCACCGGTGCCACCTTCAGTTTCCAGGCTAGCAAGCTCATGACCGCTGGAGAGGGCGGAATGATCATCTCCAATGATGACGATTTCGAACGCCAGGCCCGCTCGGTACATGATTGCGGACGCATGCCCGGAGAATGGTTTTATAGCCACTTCATCTATGGTTCCAACTATCGTCTGAGCGAATGGCAGGGGGCAATCCTCAACGTGCAACTGGGCCGACTGGAAGAACAGACTCTTCATCGGCATCGAAATGGGCGCGTGCTTGATAAGTTGTTTGGAGCTATCCCCGGAATTACACCGCAGAAATGCGATTCTCGCTGCACGCGCAACGGGCAGTATGCATACATCTTCCATGTCGATGCAAAAGAGTTCGCAGGAATCTCGACTGAGAACTTCATCGCGGCTTTGAATGCCGAGGGAATTCCAACCCAGGCGAGTTATCCACCACTGCACGAACTCGACTGTTTCCGCAACGGAGAATATCGGAAGCGTTTGAGCGGAGTGCAGGCCACCGAGAAACACGGCTTCCTGCAACAAGCTTTCCCAATCACGCAGCGGGCAGCGTGGGAAACAGTGTGGATTCCGCAGTTCGCCTTGCTTGGTGACGACGAGGACATGAACGAAATCGCCGGGGCAATCCGCAAAATTCAGCGAAATGCCGCGACAATCGCGGCGAATGCCTCGCAAGCCACTGCAGAACGCGTGGCGCGCTAAGCCCGGTACTACATGGTCGAGAAGATATCGTATCGCGGATGGAAGAACGCGTGGCGATTGTCGAATGGCACGGTCGAATTGATTGTGCTGGCCGATGTCGGGCCGCGCATTTTGCGCTACGGATTTTGCGGAGAAGAGAACATCCTTCACGAAGTTTCAAGTGAAGCCGGCGCGACAGGTGGAGGTGAGTTTCATCTTTATGGCGGGCATCGCCTCTGGGTGTGGCCGGAGGTGGCTCGAACCTATTTTCCCGACAATCGTCCCGTTTCGGTGAAGCAGGCGGGTGATACGCTCAGCTTCACAAGTCCGATCGAAGACTTCGCGCCGGGAACTCACTTGCAAAAGCAGTTCGACGTATCGCTTGATGCGGAGGGGTCGCGTGTGACCATTAACCATACGATCCTGAATCTCAGTGCAGAAATTACCGATCTCGCTGTCTGGTGCCCAACCATGATGTGTGCTGGCGGACGAGCGATCCTGCCACTGCCCCCGCGCGCTGCCATGGATTCCCAGCACTTCCAGTCTGTGGGTCCTCTGACGCTTTGGTCATTCACCGATCTGGCTGACCCTCGATGGATTTTGGGCACCGAGTTCATTCAGTTGCGCCAAAAGGAAAAGCCCGCGGGGCGATTTGCGGAGCAGATGTCGGGAGTATTCAACCCGGCCGGATGGGGAGCCTACTATTCGAGAAGCACGTTGTTCATCAAGCGAGTCGTGCCGGTCGTCGACGCTCGCTATCCGGACTTCGGCTGTAACTTTGAAATCTTCACCAATCCGGAGTTCCTTGAAGTGGAGACTCTTGCACCAATCGTCGGGCTGAAACCCGGTGAGAGCGCAAGCCACACCGAGACGTGGGCGCTCTTTCGGGATGTCCGATCTGGCGAGGACGATGCCTGGATTCATTCAACCGTAGCTCCGTTGGCGAACTCAGTGAGTCCGGCTTGAATCGAGCTTGCGGAAGTCTGTCGTGAAAATTCTGTATGGAGGAGAGGCCATGATCCGTACTACCCGCGACGGCCGTAACCACTTTTTGTTGGTCTTCTTGTTTCTCTTTATTAGCGCGCTGTTTCTGCAAGGCCCGTTAGCCGCCCAAGTCACGCGAAAGCTGCCCGAAAAAGTTCCGCCAAAAAGAACCTCCCAGATTCAGGACGGATTCGGCATCAACTCCGATTTGCCTCGGGACCCCTATCTGCCCTGGAACCGTTGGTGGTGGACTCGTATGTTCGACGCAGGGTTCAAGTGGATCCGTATCGGCCAGTATGAGAACAGCTCCGACTACACAAGCTGGGACTGGATTGAGCAGAAGCGAGGTGTATATGCCTCAACTCCGCTGCTGGATGATGCTGTCGATTCGCTGGTGGACAATGGCATGGATGTGCAGGTTCAGTTGCTCTACGGCAACCAGATGTACACCGCGCACAGTGGCAAACTTCCCGACGTGAGCGTCCCGGAGCCGGGATCTTTTCACAACGACGACCGCAGTATGTATTCAGTATTCTGGCCCCCGGTCACGCCGGAGCAGACTGCTGCCTTCAACAAATACGTTGCCTGGACGGTGGACCACTTCAAAGACCGCATCCATTATTGGGCGTTGTGGAACGAGCAAGACATCGGATACTGGAATCCTTGGGGTGACCCGGAGCAGTTTGGGCATCTGCTCACGTCGTTTGTGGAAACGGTCCATAAAACTGACCCGCAGGCCAAGGTGATCTATGGCGGCCAGGCCGACCCCGTGCGGGAGTTCACCCAGCGCGCCTTCGATGCCTGCAAATGTGCCTCGGGTATCGATGTGTACGCGTATCACACCTACCCCGGATACGGACAGAACATGAATCCGGAGACGATGGATTACGGCGCCTACCTCAACGAATCGCCGCGAGCGCTTCGCGAGCTAGTGAAGAACTATCCGGGTGTCAAGGCGGACATCCCTTTCTTTGACGACGAGTTCAATTCCATTCCTTCGTGGGTGGGATCTGATGAGTCCGTGCAGGCAAAGTACGTGCCGCGGGGAGTTCTTTATAACCATGCCGCAGGCGTGAAGACGTTCGTCTGGCTCCTGGCCGCCGGGACGGACGGCAATGAATATGACGATTTCGGTTTCATTCACGGCCTGACCAACCACGACTATGACTTTACTGCTCGGCCGGCGTTCTACGCTTTGCAGAACACGAATGCTTTATTCTCTGACACCAAGCTAGATCCCACGATTGAGATGTCGGGCTCCGACATCCCTGCCCTGCGCCGCAAGAGCGGCTTCCCTTTCATGGGATTTGGCTTTCGATCGAAATCTGGCAAAGCGATTGTTGCCTACTGGCTAGCGGCTCATAGTTTGCCCGGAAACGCGTTTCCGCCCCTCTATGCCACGCTCTCGTTCAAGAACACCGGCATTCAGCATCCCGTGCTCATTGACGTCGTGTCCGGAGATATCCGGCCGCTCGAATGGAAGAAAGGCACGATGGATACGCTCGAAGCTCTTCCTGTCAGCGACAGCATCCTGGCGATTGCCGATGCCAACTATTTCGACTGGCCAGTCCTGCCAGAGGCCCCGAGTTCGCTCAATGTTGCAGCCTCTGGCAATACCGTGAAGCTTTCGTGGCAAGTGCACGGTGGCGATCCAGCGCACATCCTGGTCGAGCGTCGGGCGGAGCCAAGCAACGGACGCGGGGCTTGGGAGCGCATCGCGGAACTCGGCCCCGCGGCATCGGACTATACCGACTCCCGCTTACAGAGCGGACAGCGGGTAGCGTACCGCGTACGAGCGGCCAACGCCGATGGCGTGTCCGCATACTCGAATATTGTGCGCATCGCGCTTGTGGCTCGGTAAGCAGCCGTTGCGCCAGACTTAGCGCGGAGGCCGATTTCCTCGTCCTGCAAAGGAGGAATATCCTCAAACTTGCTTCTGATGATATTCGGCGGCCCGGCAGCAGACTCTAAGCGCCGGGCGAGCCGGCGACGAATCAGGTGTTAAGTTGCGTGATAAGGTCCACACCCAGCTTCGCCAAGGTTACATCTTCAATCGAAGACAGCCCGCTGACGGCAACCGCACCTGCGATCACGCCATCTTTGAAGACCGGAATGCCGCCTCCCCAGCCGACAAATCTGGGATCGCCGTAATACGAGATGTCGTGGCCTCTCTCCGGATGTCTGACTTTTTCTCCAATCTCCTGTGTGGGCTTGCCGGCTCGCGCGGCAGTCCAAGCTTTGTTCATGGCTATGACGACCGATGACACCGGAGCGGCATCCATTCGGGCGAACGCGATTAGCTCTCCGCGACAGTCGGCAACGGCAACCACGATCGCTTTCTGCATCTGGAGCCCACGCTCCACGATCAGGTCAACCGCCCGCTTCGCCTCCGAATAGTCAATGGTTGGAATGGTCCTCATGGACGGCAAGCATACCAGAGGGTAAAGGTGGCCGGGCTGGAGGAAAATTCCGGCCGGCAGTTTCCAAACGCTTGAAATGGAACATTCAATATCACAGGCGTGATGAGGTCGTTAACCGAGCGCGTTTGGAGACGACTGGTATACAGCACTCGATATTTCAGGGCACAGTGAGATATGCGCACTCCGAAGTGAAAGCCAAGTAGTGGCATGAATTGACCGTGCCTGGGCCCCCGACCTAGTATGACGTTGCTAATTCAGCACACAATCGAAGTAAGGGGATTCCATGCGTCTCGGTCTGAAAGCCCTACTGCGCCACTCTTCTGCTTGCTTGTTCTCTGCAGCGCTCTTAGCTTCGATGGCTTACGCTCAGGGATTGACCAGCAGTGACCTTTCTCGGCTACGTTCGATCGGGAGTGTGACGCTCTCGCCCGACGGGCGCTCCGTTGCATATACCATCACGATGCGTGATCGCCCCGGGCGCCCATACGGCCAACTCTGGGTGATGGAGGTGAGTTCGGGCAAAAGCGTCCAGCTCGGTGGAGACAAGGCCGCGGGTAGTCCGATCTGGTCCCCCGACAGCAAGTGGATCGCGTTCGACGGTTCTGATGGCGACAAACACGGCCTTCTGATCGCGCATCCTGATGGCGGCGAAACAACGTTCCTCACCACGCTGACAGGCACTAATTCCCCTCTGCCGGGAACAGGAAAGGCAGTCGCATGGTCGCCTGATAGCAAGCAGATCGCCTTCATCTCTTCCACACCTGGTGAAAGCGCCTCCGAAGCTAGTGCCGATCCCGTTGTCATCACGCGTTATCTCTACAAGCCAGACGCGGGTGAAGGGATGACGCGCTTCAACGACAATCAGCGCTTGCATATTTTCCTCGTGGACGTCACCACGAAGCAGATGCGACAGCTGACACAGGGCAATTACGACGAGCACTCCATCGACTGGTCGCCTGATGGAAAGCAACTCCTCTTCGCCTCCAACCGCGAGCCCAATCAAGACGAATTCTTCAACTACGACCTCTTCACGCTGCAACTCTCAGACAACAGCATTCACCGACTGACCGCAACCGAATCCAACGAATATGACCCGCTGTGGTCGCCCGATGGTAAGTCCATCGTCTATCGAGCCACTCGCCGGGGCCTCACCGACCGCGAAACCACCATGGAAGACACGCACATCTGGGTCATGAACGCTGACGGAAGCAATCGCCGTGAAATCGGCGGCGTCATCGACAACCGGCAGGGCACACCGCAGTGGGCTCCCGATGGCAGCGCTGTCTACTTCACCGTGCAGGAACGCGGCAGCAATCATCTCGTGCGACTGCCAATCGCTGGAGGCCACCCTGAATACATCGTGAACGAACCCGGCGTAGTCGGCGGCTGGTCGGTCGGCAAGAACGGAACCGTCGTCTATTCTCTCACCACGCCGCGCGACGCCTCCGAGCTCTACTACCAATCCGGAGCCGCCCCACGCAAGCTCACGGATCTCAACCGAGAGCTTCTCATCGGTAAGGCAATCGCTGACGTAGAGTCCTTCACGTTCATCAGCAACGACAACCGTTTCGCGGTGGAAGCGTTTCTCACCAAACCCATTGGCATGACCGCCACGTCAAGGCATCCCCTGATCGTAGAGATTCATGGAGGACCGCATGGAGCCAACGGACCAGCCTTCAACTTCAAGAACCAGGTCTACGCCGCACATGGTTTTGCGGTGCTGAATGTGAACTATCGCGGCTCCACAAGTTACGGCCAGAAGTTTGCCGATGCGGTCTTCGGCGACCAAGATGGCAACGAGGGCCAGGACGTTCTCTACGGAGTCAGCGCTGCAGTACGGCGCTACCTGTGGATCGATCGCGAACGCCTTGGGATCGAGGGCGTGAGTTACGGCGGCCAGCTCACTGACTGGCTTATCACTCAGACCAACGAATTCAAGGCGGCCATCCCCACAGCCGGAATCACGAATCTGATCAGCTACAACTACATGACCTACTATAACCAGTACGAGGAGATGGAATTTGGACAATTCCTGCATCAGGGCAACCTGATGGACGTTGCGTGGGAACGTTCCGCGATGAAACACATCGCGGCCGCGCATACTCCAACTCTCATCATTCACGGCGAGAACGACAACGATGTTCCCATTGCCGAAGCCGAGCAACTTTTCGTAGCCCTAAAAGACCTCGGCGTAGAGACGGTCTTCGTGCGCTATCCTCGCGAAGGGCATGGCCTTTCCGAGGTCAAACACCAAATTGACGCTACTGATCGATCGATAGCCTGGTATGAGAAGCATTTTCCGAAGCCCAACGAGGAAGGCGTAACCAACGTTCAACCCTAGACTGATCTTCAAGGAAGTGGAGGCGCGGAGGTGTTCCACTCTGCCGCTTATTGGGTGGCACCTGTGCGTGTCTGGTTCGTAATCCAGTTCACTTCCCAGCTCTTGCCTCCATCGTCCGAGTAGGACTGTTCAAAATGGGGTGAATTCGTCGCGGTGTTCGACCAGACGAACCGGACGAAGACCGCTCTGCCCTTCCATGGCTCCTGGTCGAAGAACTCACCGTGTCCATTCTTGAACTCGCCGATCATTGGTTGCCCCAGGACCCCATCCGCGCTATTGACCCAATAGATGCTCCACTGGTGGGATCGAGGATTGTAAAGGCGGAGCGTCAGACCTTCGATATGGCTCGTTTGGCTATCCGTTTCGAACTCTTCCAGATTGGCGCGGCCATTCCAAACCTTCCGGGTAACGGACGTGCCGTCAAAATCCACCCAAGTTGTGGATCCAGCTAAGCGATCCTTCAGGCGCGACAGGTGTATCTTCCAGGTGCCGATTTCGAAATCAAAATCGTGTTGTCCCCCATTGTCCGGGGCTTGTTGAGCCCCTGCTTTCGCTGCGCCTGATTCATCTGTAACCCGTGTGTCCGTTGCGATCCAGTTCACTTCCCAGGTCTTACCCCCGTCATCCGAAAAGGATTGCTCGAAGCGGCATGAATTCGGAGTGATGTCGGAGACAACAAATCGAACATAGATGGCCCGGCCGTTCAGCGTTTCCTGATCAAAGAATTCACCGCGCGAATTCCTGAAGTCGCCGATCGTGGGTTGGGTCAGAATGCCGTCGTTGCTGTTGGCAAAATTGAGGCTCCACTGGTGGGATTGTGGATTGTATAGACGCAAGGACAGAGCTTCAATGTGACCTTCCGCGCCGTCGGCCTCGAGTTCCACGAGATTAGCCCGGCCATTCCAAACCTTGCTAACGACCGTAGTACCTTCATATTCCACCCACGTGGTGGAACCCGTTAACGGGTGGAGAAGGCGTGACAGGTGCGTCTTCCAGGTGCCGATCTCGAAGTCGAAATCGTGCTGTCCATCTCGTGCCGCGGACGCGGGGTGCGGGCTGGCGCTTGATGCCGATGAATTCTGCTGCGCGAATCCGAGTACGGGCTGAAAGCTCGCGACGACCACGCCGCCCACGAGGAGATATGTCCGGAGACGTTTAAGAGCGTTCATGGAGGGAAATTAACCCGAATAGTGGTCTGTAACAATAGCCACTATCTGCTGATACGATATAACCACTTTCGGAGCTACGAATGAAACGGATTTCTGCCAGCTTTCTCCCAGGTATCGCGATCAATTCCCACGTGAAAACTCCAATGTATCGCCAGTTGTATGACTGGTTTCGAAGCGCTATCACCGATGGCAGACTGCGGCCCGGACAACGAGTGCCTTCTACGCGAAACCTGGCGGCTGAATTGAAAATTTCGCGCATCCCGGTCCTCAACGCATATGAGCAATTACTCGCCGAGGGATACTTCGAAACCTATCTGGGAGCGGGCACCTGTGTAGCCGGGTCCATCCCGAATGCCACACTGCCTCCGCCATTTGGAAAAGCAGGAAAGGGATTCGGAGGAAAGGCTGCAAAAGTACGATCTCGCCGCACGTCCCGTAGAGAAGTAGCGCTGACACAGTTGCCGACACAATCATGGCTGAACATTGTGGGTGCGTTTCGTGTAAGCCTGCCCGCTCTCGACCATTTTCCGATTTCCGTCTGGTCGAAACTGGTGGCGAGACATTCCCGAAAGCCGCCAAGGGGTGTTATGGGATACGGCGACGCCATGGGATACCTGCCATTGCGCGAGGCAATCGCAGAATATCTAGGCGCAGTGCGATCGGTGCGCTGCGAACCATCTCAGATTATGGTCACAACGGGGTCACAGCAAGGCTTACAGCTCTCCGCACAGGTCTTGTTAGACCCCAAAGACCGGGTATGGTTAGAAGAACCAGGCTACCCTAGCGCTCGCCAGGCTTTCATCACCGCAGGGGCTCACCTGATTCCGGTTCCGGTGGATCACGAGGGCCTGAACGTCGAGGAGATGATCCGTCGCGGTCAGAGCGCCCGGGCTGTTTATATCACGCCGTCGCACCAATACCCCCTGGGAATGACCATGGGCGCAACCCGCCGTATGCTGCTCCTGAACTGGGCTGTGCGTAACGACGCCTGGATCATCGAAGATGACTACGACAGCGAGTACAGATTCGGAAGCCGCCCCATTGCTTCGCTTCAGGGATTGGACACGAACGCGAGGGTTATTTATATCGGAACTTTCAGCAAAGTTATGTTCCCTGCTCTGCGCGTGGGTTACGTCGTTATTCCTCAGGACCTGGTGCCCGCGTTCTCGGCTGCGCGAGACGCCGCCGACGTCTTTTCGTCAACCCTCTACCAGTTGGTTATGACTGACTTCATCCGCGACGGTCACTTCGCGCGCCATATCCGTCGGATGCGTACGCTCTATATGGAGCGCCGACAAGCGCTCGTCAAAGCGATACGAGTCCAGATGGGGAATATGTTCGAGGTGGTTGGCGCCGAAGCGGGGATGCATCTCGTGGCTCTCTTACCACCCGGCACCGACGATGTGGCGCTTTCCAGAAAGGCCGCACATAAGGGTATTTCTGCAACCCCCTTGTCCACATGCTATCTGAGCACGCCCGCGAAGGCCGGACTGATTCTTGGCTACGGCGGCGCAAACCCACATCAGATTCAAGATGGAATACGCAAAATCAGACTGAGCGTACACGGTTGCTAGACGCAGCGTTTTAGGGCAGTTAGCGCACACGATCGCCAGGTGAACGCAACCACGGACCGGTTTGAGTCGCGTTTCAGTCTGGCTCGATTTCAGGCATCAAGTGAGCCAGACTTTGCGCAACTCCCTTCAGCGCTTTCAGCGGCAAAGGAATTTCGACTGTTCCCATATGCCCGGTGAGGGCATCCTGCACACCGAGGCGCATCGACGTGGCCCGCACCGGAACATCCACTTGTTGTCGCAGTCGCAGCCCTCCCGCCAGGATCTCCTGATAGCTTTCTGGATTTAGGTTGCTCGTAGCGCGGCTGCCGACGCTGGCCATCAGCCCCCCGTCCTCGTCAAATGAAGTAATCATGAAGTTAATAGTCCCGCTGGTCGTTCCTTGCGGCGTAGGATCAAAGCGCAACTGGTTGGCGGTCAAGGCATAGTCCACAACGTAATGCTGCACTTCAATCTGTTCGGGGGAAAGAGCGTCTTGTTCGCGACGCTTCTTCTTTAATACTGGGAGGGCGGCTCCGGCGGCAGTGGGGTCGACTTTTCGAGCCTTGCCCACGGGAACTACTCTGGCAGCGAAAAAGATCTGGTGGGCCTGCGGAGATCCATGTTCCATGGCCGCCATGCCAAATCCCTTGGCCACGTTCTTTGCGGAACCGGTTGCATCCTCAGAATCGATGGCGAAATAGCCGGACCGATGAATCACGTGAAGCTTCTTATCGCCATACGCCAGCGACACTTTGACTTTTCTAAACTTGCCGTCATATTTCTTGTTCGAAGGAGAATAGGAGAGCGCGTAGTAGTTCGTCTCCTGTTCCATCGCAACCGCCATGGCTTGCTCGATGCCGTTCGTGTTGTAAAAGGCTTTGCCTCCGGTATCGGCGGCGATGCGGTCCATGATTCCATGCTCATTCATTTCCTGCATGAAGGGCGAATCACCACCCGGCAAGTTGGAGCCGATGTCGCCAGCGACGCTGAGGTTTCCGAGTTCGTCGAGTCGCTTCGTATCCGAACCGGGAGCGAAAGGCGTTTGCGATGCCGACGAGGGCTGGTTCGAGTCTGTTCCGTTGCTGAAGCTAGGCGTTTGCATGGAGTAGGCGGTCAGCCCTCGGACATCCACCGGGTAAACCGCGATGTGAGATTCGGCTAGCAGATTTACGGACTGTTTGACCTGCTCGGTATAGCTGCTCGTGGTTGAATCGGAGTTTCTTAAGTCCACTCCTGGAAAAATCCCGAGGGGAAAAGACCCGGAAAGCCAGATCAGGCTCTTCCGCCCTGGAATCGCCGAAAGATAGCGCGCCAGTTGAGTAAAAGCATCCATCGTGAGCCAGGATCGTATGTCGAGATCACGACCGCGACGCTGAGATTCATCTTGCTCAAGCCTGGCCGCCATTTCCTGCATGTTTTGCGCCGCAGGACCAAACTTGGCGCCACCCCTTGAAGTCAACTTCGCCGCACCTTGCATCAGCCAGTCGACCGTCTGCTGGTCCTGAGCCTCCTGACTCCGCAAAGAAGTGTATCGGAGTGATCCTTTTTGTCCCTTTGCAGCCTTGACCAGCAGTCCTTCGTCGGGCGTAAAACCTTGAAGCATCTGCAGCGTGTCAGACAGCGCGCACAGAGCAAATCTGGAACCCTTCGGCTTGTTTTGGAGAAACTTCAGCAGTTCCAGTTTGGCGCGCTGTTGCTCATCCGCGGGCGTGTTCAGAAGGTCGATCAAAATCAGCGCCACCGACTCCGATTCTGGAGTGGGCGAATCATTGGTGAACACATTGGGAGAAACTTCGTTGCGTTGGGCAACCGGTCGAGACGGGGGAGCTTCTACTTCATCGAAGTAGGTTATGGTTTGGGGCTTGCCATCCTCGCGTACCTGGAAATCCTGCTGCGGAACTGCCTTGACCGTGTGACCTTTAGAGTCGGTGACCACGACATCAAGCGCGACGACGTGGGTGCGGCTCTTCAGGGACATCATTGGGCCAACGGACGGCGAGGTACTGTGAGGGAGAACGTGGGAAGGGGCAGTCGGCACCTGGCTGACCGCTCCAGCAGGCGGGCCTGGGGGAAGGATGGACGAATCGGCTTGGGCCGGTCCCTCTTTTGCAGTACGTTCCTCCTCCGTGTCGGGCGCCGTGAAGGCGGGATCGATTACATCTGACTCCTCATTATCAGCCGAGGGAACGAAGAGGCCCGGCACATCAGCTTTCACGGCAGAGTATTTCGCGCGCTCTTCGACGGACATTACGGGCAGATCATAGAACTCCATTTGCGTCCCGCGTAGCACGGCAAGACGCGAGCCGTCCGGAGAAAGTGAGAAGTTTTGCCCGTTTAACACGACGGGCGTGGTCGTCGTCGAGACAACCGGGGTTCCACTCGCGGTATTGAACACCTCAATTCGCTGTTCGAGGCCCTCTGGCTGCCCATGACCTTGCTCGTCTGTGGATGCCGGCGTTGGCGCGTCAACCAGCTTCAGAGTGCTGATGGCGACGCGGCTGCCATCTTCGCTTCGCGCGAGAACCGGATCGTACCGGTGAGCATCCCAATGCTGCCGCCAGAGGAAGTTCCCCGTCACGCTAAAGGCGCTGACACTGTACCCGGGCCTACTGCTGGAGTCGCGACCGATTAGCAACGCGTTGCTGCTCAGATAAAGTACATCGGGAGCGCGTCTGGTCCGCACGCGAGCAATATTTGCGCGCTGCTTTTCATCCAGTCCAAAGCGCACCAGCCAAACTCTCCCGGTGGCGCCCGGAATCACGCTGGCAAAACCCGAACTTGCGGCTTCCACACTAGTAGGCTTTGCGGACCTGATTACGCGTTGAACGGCGAGCGAATCGGCGTCGCGAAATGCAATTTGAACTCGCGATTTCGACGGCTGCTTCGCCCTGGGAGAAGCTGAGACCGCGTCATCTGGTGTTTCGGTAATGATCTGCTTTCCATCGGGAGTGACAGACACCCACAAAAGGTCCTTAGACGAAGTCCAAATATGGTTTTCGTGCAAGACGGAATCGACGATGTAGAGACTGTTCAACTTCCTGAGGAGTATTCTTCCAGACCCCAGCGTCCAGAGGTAACGGCGGGAATCGTGCAAGTACCAGTCCGTTTGCGCTAAGACCCTTCCGCTTGAGACTTCCAAGATCGCGGCGTGTATAAGCCGATCGTCATGTATCGGAGGACAGTCCGGATGGCGGGTAAAGAGTTTCTTTTGATTGAAGGTAAATAGGACGTGGTCGCGATCGACGAAGTCGACAGAAAGATTCGACGCCCCAGAACGTCGCGTCATTTCAGAGAGCTGCTGATACCCAATCTGCGAAAGATCAAACTGATCGGTAGCTGTCGGCGCGGTGGTATCGGGTCCGACTTTCGTCTGGGCCAATTGACTCGAGCCCCAAATGACAAGGGTAACGAGGAAGGTCGTCAGAATGGCTCTCTTGTATGCCGGGAAATGACGGACGCGGCTGTCTCCAGACGTCATCGTTCGCCACGAACGTGGGGATATTGCAGACACGATTTACTTCTCCCGCTGAAACTCAGACGCCCCCTATGGGTGCGGCGCCAATTCGATCCAAGTGATTTCCTTGGCCAGCGGCACAATCCAAGCATCTCGCTCGGACGCCAGCGTCTTGACCGGACGATAGGTCCCAGCCTTCACTCCGCCTGGCTGCTCAACGTGCAACCGCGCTGAAGACGTAAACGGTGTTGCTGCAGAAAAATTCACACGGACTACACCGGTCTTGGTGTGAACCTCGATATCCTCAAAATTCCCAGCATCCAGCGTGAGCCACAGACCTAACGAGGCGATGTAAACCCGCGACCGGAAGGAATCCAACGGAGTGACTTTGACAATGTCGCCTTCCACCTTGATGTTTCCGCCAAATGCCAGCCATCCGAATTGGGGATGATCCACAATATAAGTCGCAATGTTCCAAGCGTGGCCAAAGAAGTTCGGACCATAGTCGCCGGACAATGGATCCGGTTTCAGCAGATCCGGGAATCCGTGGAAAGCAGCGGAGGCAAAACCTTCCTGATCGATGTCGGTCAAAGCACCCATCGTGCCGCCGTAACCGACGCGAAGCAAGTAGAAGTCGTCGGGATGTTCACGATACTCGGCAAGCACGGGTATTGCGTTGAGTCCCGAGCCGTAATGATGCAGTTGGCGCTCCAGGCGACGGATTTTGGCCGCGAAGATAAAATCCCAGTAACGGCGTGCACTGCCGTTGTAGCCCCAGTGCGGGATTGCGGGATCATAACCAAGGATCGCGTTCAGGGTCACCTCAGCCTTGTCCCGATACCCGAAATATTTTGTCCAGGCATAAACCTCTTCCTGGCCGGTAGAGTCCCAGGGCATCTCGCTGCCAAAGGGATACGCTTCCTTTCTCCAACGATCGGTGCGGGCACGCATCTTCGCCTCAAGGTTGTTGGCCTGTTCTTTCCAGCCTTCGCGCTTGAGGTCGCTCAGGATCTTGAGAAAAATGTCACCTTCCATCTGCCCGAAGACTCCCAAATCCGCGGCGAAATTAGTCATGGCGACGGACGTTTCGTAAGCATGACTCAGATACCAATCCCAAGGATGATTCGTTACGAGTCCTTCATGATTCCGCGCCAATTCGTATAGAACCCAGTAGGCAGCCGCCACATGCGGATAGTCATAGGATCGGTCGACCTGCTCTGACGCCTTCTTGTTCCAACTTGTCCACGAAGTCCAGTCAAGGTCGCTGCGATAGTAGCCAGACGGCATCTCGTCAGGCTGGTAATAGAACAGGCTCTTCCGCACTCCGTACTGCTGCGGACCGTCTTTGTATTGCAATCCGCCCCAGAGAACGCCATCGACGAACTGCTGCAGCTTGTCTAGTTCATCCTTACTTGGCTGGACCAACTCCTTCATGACGGCCGCCACCCAAGCGCCTCCGCCACCCTCATCCCCCAAACCAGCAATCCAAGCGCGGCTATCTTGCATGACAATCTGGTTGGCATCGCGATCATAGGTCATGACAGATGGGCTGCGATGGAATGGATCTTTTGGATCTACATACCATTGCTTTGTAGTGAGGAAATGCCCCATGTCCGCGACTGCTTGAGCCTCGGGCTTTATAACGAAATACTGAATGGTCTGAACCGAACTATCGTCATAGGTGATAGTAAGACGAGAGCGCCCCCACGTCTTGCCCTTCACGGTGTAGGCCCGCCAGTTCGATGAGAGCGAACCGTCGTCGCTGACATCGAGCGCTCCGTCAGGCTCCACGGCTACCGATTTAACGTTCCTGGGATATTGCAAAAATAGGCGAGCCGCAATATCCATAGGAACAACATAGCCGGGAATGCCAACAGCAACTGGCCGAGCATTTTGTGTTAGCGTCTTTTCGATGTCGCGGATCGAATCCGAAAGCACAAACTTGAGTCCGTAGCTCTTCGATTCTCCCGGACCCAGAGTGAGCCCAGTCGGAGGGTTCCAAGGTTCAGCCGTTTTCCACTCATTTTCGGCATATGCCTGGCTGTGGACCATCCACTCATAGAAACCCTCGAACGTAATTCCTCGCGGAGTGGGGTCAGTAAAAACGGGCTTGCCGCCTGAGCGCCCGGGGCGATCCAAAATGGGGTTGTACGCCTCGAACGGCGTCTTACCTTCCGGAACGACCAGCAAGGCCGGCCCGTGACCGCTCAATCGTGTTACCTGTAGATATCCCGCATCTTCTCCGATATAGGGATCGTAGAAAGAGCACTTGGCATGGGCGTTCTCCAATGACCGTTCGTTAAGCACATTGTTGAAGATCATGGGAATGCCGAGTGCGCCAATTTGGACGACCTTCGATGACTTGTTCTTCAACTCGAACCGGAGCACGAGCTTACCCGAGTCGAGCGCCCAGTTCCGCGTGATCTGCAAAGGAAAATCTTCCGGCAAGGTGGGCGTAAGATCGGCGGCCGCCAGAATATCTTTTGAGGGAGCTAAAGCTCTCACCGGAGTGCGTGCCAAGGACGTGGAATAATTCTTCCAGTCACCGGAAGTTCCAATCCTCAGACGAAGAGTCACGTCTCCCAAATGAAAATAGCCGTCCTTGGAACGCTCCGTCAGCAGATCGCCCGGCGTGAAATCGAAATCACCTGCCCCCTTCGGCTTCAGAGCGGCGACGGTTTGTGACGAACGGACTAGCGTTAGAGTGAATTCCGGAGTCTCGAAGTCAACGGTGCCTTGGCTCAGCATGGGCCCCGGAGTTGGTGGCTGCTTCTTCTTTTCTTCTTGCGCTGCCGCACACTCATGCAACGTCGCTAACACAGTCAGAGCAAGGCAGCAAAGTTGGACTGCATGGAGCAATCTCGAGGAATGGCAGGTCTTCAAGGTCTTGAACCTCTCTTGCTGGTTATCGGAGGTACTCGGAACCGCCTCACGCCGTTGGCCGGTTCAACGCACAGGCACAATCGCATCGCGGGTCGTCTGTCCGTCGAGCATTCGCCAAATGCCAAGCGGGTTTGCATTCTTCAACTCGGCGGGCAAGGCGCTGTCGGGAAAACCCTGATAGCAGACCAGGCGCGTGAATCTGAAAATTGCCTGGCTTCCTACCGATGTTGAGCGTCCATCCGAGGTCGATGGATACGGGCCTCCATGCACCATCGCGTGGGTGACTTCGACTCCTGTTGGGAATCCGTTGAAAACGAGCCGGCCAACTTTGCTTTCCAGAATCGCGATCAGGTCCGCAAATTCGCGCAGATCCTGCTCTGTCCCATGAATCGTGGCGGTTAAGTGGCCTTCCAGCGAACGTGCGATGGCCAGAACTTGATCCCGGCTAGAGTGCCTCACCAGGAGAGTGGCGGGTCCGAAGATCTCAGAATCCAGGTCGGAGTCAAGAAACGACGCTGCATCCGTTTCAAAGAGAGCGCAGCTGACGGCAAAAGCCGCGCTAGCAGCAGCTTCCGGCCCTTCAGCAACAAGCTTGACTGACGTATCTTTCTTGCGCGTGGCTATTGCTGAATCATACGAGGAGTGAATCGTCTTCGTTAGCAGATGGAACGGAGCCGAGTCGCCAACCAACTTTTGTAACTTATCCGCAAATGTGCCCGCAGCGCCACCTTGCGGCAGAAAAACCATGCCCGGCTTGGTGCAGAATTGTCCAGCTCCCATAGTGAACGAAGCATAGAGTCCGGCTGCGATGGTTTCGGCCCGCTCGCTCAAGGCGCCCGGCAAGATAAATACGGGGTTCGTGCTGCTCATCTCCGCATAAAACGGAATGGGTTCCGGCCGCGACGCCGCAACGTCCATCAGGGTTCTTCCCGCGGCGCGCGATCCAGTAAAGCCTCCAGCCTTGACCAAAGGATGTTTCATCAACGCCGTCCCGATCTGCGATCCGCTCCCAAATAGAAGCGAGAATACGCCCTCGGGCAAACCGCACTCGCGCACGCTTTCTTGCACTGCCCGGCCCACCAATTCACTGGTTCCGGGATGCGCCGCGTGTGCTTTCACAATTACAGGATTGCCCGCCGCCAGTGCCGAAGCCGTGTCTCCCCCGGCAACCGAAAAGGCCAGCGGGAAGTTGCTCGCACCGAAAACAACGACCGGCCCCAGCGGGCGCAGCATGGAACGAATATCGGGTTTGGCGACAGGCTTGCGCTGTGGGTCGGCTTGATCGACACGTGCATTGACCCATGATCCCTCCTCCGCCACTTGCGCAAACAGGCGAAGTTGACCACAAGTGCGCGCCGTTTCCCCTTGCAAGCGCGCCTGGGGCAACGCGGTTTCCTGCCCGGCGCGTTCGACAATATCACCCGCAATCGACTCGATCTTTGCGGCAATCTTGCGCAGAAGCGCGCCTCGGTCTCGGCCAGGAATGACACGGTAGATGTCGAAAGCGTCGGCCGCCAGGCGGACCGCCAGTTCCACTTCTTCCGCAGTTGCCGGAATGAAACCCGGCTGCAGACGTTCGCCCGTTGTGGGATTCGAGGCATGCATCGCCAGACCCGCACCGGCGCCTTCCCGAAATCCGATCAGCGACCGACCTGATAGTTTTGCCATCGATGCCAGCATTTATTTTCCATTCGGTAATGCATAGCTGACCACAGACTGGGGCCGAGAGCGCAATGCATCACGGATGATTTTCTTCGCGTGCTCGAGTTCGCTTCCCACTAACTCGAGGCGCGGCGCCCGCACGCGCGTATTTCCAATCCCAACTTCTGCCTGCACTAATTTGATGAGTTGAACAAAATTTGGAACCGTATCCATTCGGAGCAAAGGAAGGAACCAGCGGTACAACTCGAATGCCTTGTCACTCTGCCCGTTGATACCGCAGTTGAAAAGTTCCACCGATTCGCGCGGCAGAGCATTGGCGAGACCAGCGACCCACCCTGTTGCTCCCACTCCAATTGCCTCGAGGACCGCGTCATCCACGCCGACAGATATTTCGAGCCGACGATCCAGGAGCGCACGGATGGCAGACACACGCCGCGCATCTGTACTCGATTCCTTGACCGCTTCGAAGTTCTCGTGTTCGAGCGCCAACTCTTGAATCTGTTCCGGCAAAAAATCCGTTCCGTAAGCCACTGGGTTGTTGTAGAGCATGCAGGAAAGCGGGGTGGAACGAAACACTGTTGCGACGTGCGCCTTCATTTCGCGCCAGTCGCCTTGGTACACATAAGGAGGCAGAACCATCAGCCCATCGCAACCCAGGTCCGTTGCTGCTTTCGCCAACGCCACAGCTTCTGAAGTAGTAAGCGCCGAGATAGAAGCCACGACCGGGCCACGACCTTGAATAGCTTTGACGCACGTTCGCAGGACTTCCCGCTTCTCGTCAAAAGATAGGGTTGCACCTTCACCCAGAGAACCCAGCGCTACAATGCCGACGCATCCGTTGTCGAGAAGCCAGCGGCAGTGTTCGGCGACAAAACGATGATCGACGCCAAGATCATGATTGAAGCACGTCGTTACTGCAGGCATCACGCCGTTCCAGTTCATTCAACGCCTCCTAATCCTGTAGTGTTCTCCGGGGGACCACCGGCAAGCGCCGCCAGATTTTCAATGCGCGTGGGAAAAACGGGCGGTCGAACCGAATCCGGGACCCATTTAAAGAGAAACTGGGTTGCCGGTCCGCACACTCTCCCCTGACACGGACCCATTCCGCAGCGTGTGTGCAACTTCGCCTCGCGCCACGATGTGTGCCGCTGGAGACGCGAATAAGGAACATCCTCGCAACGGCATACGATCGTATCCGCGGACGGCAAGGCCCTTAGTTCTGGACGCACACGAAATGCCCGATCCAAGTGCCGCGCAAAGCGCCGTGCTTTCTCCCGTCCACGAAATAGCCCGCGGGCTTTTGCCATACCACCGGCGGCAGCAAGACCGGCAATCTGTCCCTCGACAAGCGCCAACTCCACGCCTCCGATGCCGGTCGGTTCGCCCGCACAGAAAACGCCTTCGACCGTCGTTCGTTGAAATTCGTCTACCCGTACATGACCGGCATGGATCTCGCAACCTAGCAGCAGTTGCAACTCTACGTTCGGAACCAGATGGAACCCGCAAGCGAGGAAATCGCACTGGATCGTTTCCGGCGTCCCGCCCCGCGAAATGGTCACACTCTCAAGCGTCTGCCCGCCTTGTGCCGCAAGCGGCCAAGTGTTGGCGGCGAACGGAATACCGGCAAGTTCGCGCTTCAGTCGCAGTCCCTCGACGATCTTCCCCGGTTGGCTCAGCAGCGCCATGCTGAACCGCGCCAAGGTGCTCCATGACGTCTGTTCACACACGATGGGAATCTCGGCGCCATGCTGGCGCAGGTACGCAGCAACCGCCAGCAGCAGAGGCCCCGTCCCGGCGACGACCACACGCTTGCCGCGAATCGGGAGACCGGACTTGACCATGGCCTGCAAACCGCCGGCGCCCATGACATTGGGCAGCGTCCAACCTGGAAAGGGCAAAAACCTCTCTCGCGCTCCAGTCGCCAGAATCAGGTTCTGAAAGCGAAGTTCGCAGAGATCGTCGTCTCCCTCTGCCAGCAGCGTGCCTTTTTCGGGCTGGTCAAAAACTCTTTTTCCGCAGAACTTCGTAACTTTTGCTGTCCGCAGCCGTTCACTCCATCGGACGGCGTCCGCTTTTTGCCCGTCAGTCGACACCCCCCGCCAGACTTGCCCGCCGAAGGTCTGGTTGTCGTCCACGATTCCCACGGCAACACCGCAATCCGCTGCCCGAACTGCAGCGGCCATGCCCGCCGGACCTCCGCCGATCACCAGAACGTCAAACCGCTGTGCATCCCTAATCATCGGTTCTCACTTGCATGCCCGGCTTGCACAAAATCTGGCAACTTCGGCAATGTGGTCTTCCATCGATTGCGACGCGACACTCAAAACAGATGCCCATGCCGCACAACGGCCCACGGGGTTGACCAGTCACCGAGTGCCGGCAGGCTTGCCCGGCCATCGTCACGGCCACGGCGACGGTCGTACCCGATGGCACCGAAACCTGTGTACCGTTCACTGTGACCGTCACCTCGCTAAGCATGCGCAAATTCCTTATTGGCCCGCGACGGCAAATATGGCTCGATCGAAATTTCTGGATTTGACCCTGTGATCTGATCCACCAGTATTTTCGCGGTTCCTAGCGACGTCGTAATTCCAAGCCCTTCGTGTCCGGTGGCCATGAACACCGACTTATCCCCGGGCAACGGACCGATGAGGGGCAGCTTGTCCGGTGTCGCCGCCCGGAACCCAGTCCACGTTCGCACGCCCGACATCCGCCCGAGCGCCGGCATATATTCCTGAGCACGCTGCAGCATTCGCGTAAGAATGTCGTGGTCCACATCCTTATGCTCTGCTCCATATTGTCGAGATGATCCGATCAGAATCTGCCCCGTACGTCGAGGCTGAACATTGAATGCGACCGAATCGTTCGCAACCGAGTGAGCGCTTTTCAAATAGCCAAGTTCCACCAACTGATGACGCAAGAAGCCGGGATAGCGATCGGTAATCACTAAATGCCCCTTGCGTTTCTTGATCTCGATTCCAGGCGTGACCTCCGGCGCCCAAGCCCCGGCCGCGTTCACGATGATCCCTCCGGCCAGTTCCTGTCCGTCGGACAAGCGGACCCGTCCCTGTCCTATCTGCGAGACTGAAACTCCCAAATGGAGTTTCGCGCCGCGTTTCTGCGCGCGTTCCATGAGGAAGCGGGCCGCGCACGGTGGATACAGGACACCATCCTCCGGAACCAGCAGACCGCCAGCCATTCCAGGGCGCAGGTTAGGCTCAAGGCGCTCTAAAACCTGGGAGTCAATGACTTCCACCGGCACTCCTCGCCTCGTGTAGTAGTCGTGCTTGCGCCGGACCTCAGTCATCTCTTCTTCGTCGGCAGCAACCCAGATCGTCCCGCAAGATTCGTATTCGACATCGTCGGGCAATTCCGATCTCAGCGTTTGCCACAGCTGCTGGGAGTAGCGGGTCAGCGCAAACTGAGCGTCGGAGTCGTCCATGACGACGATATGACCCATCCCTGCTGCAGTGGCGCCGCTTCCGACAACATCGCGGTCCACGATGACGACGCTCATGCCGCGACGCGCGAACTCGTCCGCACAGGCTGCACCGACGATGCCGGCGCCGACTATCGCAACGTCATAGCCCGCTTGGCTCATGCTGCCCGACTCAAGCGCGAATACCCATGCAGAGCGGGTCCCGCGGGTCCAGCACCAGTTCGGTCTCCGCGTTCACGAATGCCGATCCCTTGATGCTCGGATAAAGCTTGCCGTCCCGCACCTGCACGCTGCCTTCAAATACGCTGCCGACAATGCTCTCTTGCCGCCAAATCTGACCTTCGCTGATCTTGCCGTCAGCATACAGGCAGGCCAACTTGGCGCTTGTCCCGGTGCCGCAGGGAGAACGGTCGTAGGCCTTCCCGGGACAAAGCACAAAATTCCTGCTGTCCACCCCGGGGATCTGAGATGGCCCAAATAGTTCGACGTGGTCGATCTCTTTGCCATCATCCCCGGTGATACCCCTCGCGCGCAAGGCCTGCCGGATCGCCCATGTGAAGGCCGTGAGCTGGTCAATGTTCTTAAGCGCCAATTCCATTTCGGGATCGCGGACCAGGAAAAACCAGTTTCCTCCCCAGGCCACGTCGCCGCACACTTTCTTGTATCCCGGTACCTCGACTGCCACATTTGCGGCACTGCGATAACTAGCGACGTTATTGACCGTAACCTCGCAGGTCTCATGCAGAATCGCACTCACCGTTCCTACCGGCGTCTCGATCCGGTGCCGGCCCGGCACAATCTGCCTCATGTGGGCCAGAGTAGCAACCAGCCCGATAGTCCCGTGACCACACATTCCCAGATAGCCAACATTGTTGAAGAAGATGACACCCGCGGCACATGTAGGATCCACGGGATCGCACAGCAGTGCGCCCACCATGACGTCGGAACCCCTGGGCTCGTTCACTACGGCGGAACGAAAGTCGTCGTGCCGGCTCCGAAAGCATTCCAGTCTGGCCGCCAATGGACCCGCCCCAAGATCTGGACCTCCGCCAACCACCAACCGAGTCGGCTCGCCCCCAGTGTGAGAGTCAATGACACGGACTCTCCGGTAATCACCGCTCGTCATTCTGTTATCCGATCTGCCCGTTGAGACCGCCTCGAAATGATTGCATCTCGATGATGGTGATCGTAATAAAGCCAGGCTGGGATCTGGCGATCCCGCAACTCAGCCTGAATTTCTGCGATCGTGTTCATCCGGTTTCGTTGAAACGTGGCTCACAAACCGTCGGCTAGATAGTAGTACATGTCATTCCACCAAAGTTCCTTAAAAAAGTCTGCAACCTCGGTCTATAGGCGCAGGCTGCACGCAGCCAAGAGCCCATCTCCGAGTGAACATCCTCGTCCTGCCAGTAGCCCACAATGATCTTGCGCCCCAGGCGCATCCGGGCTCCGATAAATCCAAATTCCCGATCCCCATGGGCTGACTGGTTGAGATTCATGAAGTCCATATCAATGGTGGACCAGGGCAACTCATCATTGAACTGCGTGTGCAAATGCATCAAAGGCTTAGTGAGCAATCTCAGGCCGGCAATCCACATGCGGGCCGGCGAAAAGGTGTGCATCCAGGTAATCAAGCCGACACAGTTCCTGGAGTTGTTGGCGTCCTGACACAGTCGCTGAATCGATTCGCCGTTCGTCATTACCGGCTTCGCGATAATCTTCACGGGCATTTCTGGCGACGCAGCCAGCGTACGCGCGATGTCCGTAGCATGCTGCTCGACCTTCTTCAGGGTTTCCGGACCGTAGAGATGCTGGCTGCCGGTAACGAACCAAGCTTCCAGGTTAGATAGATCGATCATTTGCCCTTCTCTTCCACGCCGTGATTAACGAGATTCGGTTGACCATTGGCGACTTGCGTCACTCGGCATTCCGCGATCGGCATCTAATCTCGAACAATGAAGTGAGTAAACGTTTGCCAGATTATACGCTGAGGGTTCGCCTGGCGCACGAAAAAGGCCGCCCCCGAGATCCCTCATAGATCACTTCCCGCTCAAAGATTCTCGGCGAAATGGTTTTCGTCGGTTATTTGAGCAGAACCTCAACACCGGGAAATCCGGGGACACCTTCGAAACTGAGACCACACAACGAAGAGGAAGTTTCTGGCGGTAAACACACGCCGCATTAGCAAACACTTGCGCGAAGGAATTTTGTCGGCATCGCATATGCGGAAGCCCTGTTTCTTGCGGACCGATCGATGGTAAACGTTTGCCGCATAGGATGTTATAGTGACTATCATGGTCGAAGACATCGACTCTGTTTGATATCATCGGTTTTCTTGCCCGCAGTCTGCAGATACAAGCGTCACTCGTCTCATGGATATTCGGGAAATAGCAAAGCGCGCACGGGTTTCCACCGCGACGGTATCTCGAACCATTAACCGGATTCCGACTGTCAACCCGCAACTCGCTAAGCGAGTATGGAACGTCGTCGAAGAACTTGGGTACTATCCCAACACTCAAGCTCGTGCCCTCGTCTCCGGACGAAGCCGGATTTTTGGGCTCATCATTTCGGAAATCACCAATCCGTTCTTTCCTGAGATCGTACAAGTGTTCGAACGGATTGCGGTTCAGCACCATTACGAGATCATGCTGACTTCTACTGGCAATGATCCCACTCACATGGAGGCTGCGGTGCGGCGCATGATCGAACGCCGCGTCGAAGGCGTGGCCATTATGACCTTCGGCATGGAAGAGGTTTTACTCGAGGACTTGAAGCTGCGCAAAGTGCCGTTGGTATTCGTAGACGTCGGGCCCGCACGTCCTCGGGTCAGCAATATTCGCATTGACTATCTTCATGGGATTCGTCAGGCGGTGCAGCATCTGGCCGCGCTTCGTCACCAGCGCATCGCCTTCATTTCCGGTCCGTTGCATTTGAAATCGGCTCAAGCCCGAAGACAGGCATTTCTCAGTTCGATGGGAGAAATCGGATTGCAGGCTGACCAAGCCCTGATTGTAGAAGGTAACCATACCATCGAAGGCGGCATTGCATCATTCGGCAAACTCCTCGCGGGAAAGACCCGGCCTACCGCTGTACTCTGCTCCAATGACATGACTGCGATGGGCGTGATGCGCAAGGCGTACGAAGAGGGAATCCAGATTCCTCTGGACTTGTCGGTGATTGGCTTTGACGATATTCGTCTGGCGCAATTTGTCTTGCCCGCACTCACAACCGTTCAGATGTCACAGGCGGAACTCGCCCGCTTGGCATTCAACGCGCTTCTCACGGAGTTACAGAGGGAGACTCCCTCCCCCGCTGGAACTGAGTATGTCCTGACGACCCACCTCGTACTTCGAGAGTCGACGCGACTGGTCCCCAGTAATCCAAAGATCGCTACAGGGAAAAAGCCGGCCCGGCAATAGGATGGTTCGTTTGCGCGGTGCATCCCGTTCCCATGTAAGCAGGCTATCGCGGCGTCATGCTTCCCACTGAATGACCGTGTATGAGCGCGCCGGCACCTCGAACTTGGTCCGTCCTCCCGATGTGACAGGCTTGTCGAATTCCTGTGGGGCTACTCGCTGTGGATATTCAAAGCTGTTGAAAGCCTTCAGATCGCTTCCTGTCAGGACCGTCGAGTTCAGCAGCTTTCCAGGCGCCTTATCCTGCCAAATGATTTCGACCGGGTGCGCCTTCGTCAGATCTCGATTAAGAATGAACACTGACACTTTGCCATCCTCGGGGTTCAGGGTTCCTGCCACATCCAGATAAGCGACCTGTCCCATTTCCGAGACTTCGTAAGTGGGTGACTCCACCAACGTGTTCAGTACTGTGCCACGGGCCCACTGTAAGGCCCAACTGTAGGGATAGTAGATCGTTTGCCGGAGCACACCCTTTGCATTTGTAACCAGCGGGGCGATTACATTGACCAATTGCGCCAGACACGCGATCTTGATGCGGTCGGCGTTGCGCATCAGACTGTTGACGATTCCTCCGACCAGCAGCGAGTCTTCCAGGTTGTAGACTTCCTCAAGCAGGTGTGGCGCCTCGTGCTGATGTCCATTCATCGCTTCGGCATCGCGAGCGCGATACCACACATTCCACTCGTCAAATGACAGCCATAATTTTTTCGGCGACCGCTTGTGTCCGCGCACCAAGTCACATACGGCGAGCGTTTCTGCAATCTGGCGTTCCATGCTCAGGTTCATGGCCAAAAACTTTGCACTGTCTCCTCCGGTTTCTGGTGGAGTGTTCCCGATGTAGCGATGGAGAGACAATCCGTCAACGTATTCGTAGCATTGCTCCAGGACTTCGCGGTCCCATTCCAGGTAAGTCGGCATACCGGGACCGCTGGATCCGCAAGCGATTAACTTGAGAGACGGATCTACCGCACGCATCTGGCGGGCGGCATCTTGCGCTTTCAAGCCGTATTCGCTGGCCGTCATATGCCCAATTTGCCATGGACCGTCCATCTCGTTGCCCAGGCACCAGTGCTCCACGTTGTATGGTTGTTCAATGCCGTGGCTACGGCGCAGGTCGCTCCACTTGGTTCCCTTCTCGAGGTTGCAGTATTCAACTAGTGCGGCCGCTCTCTCCGCCGTGCCCGTGCCCAGGTTCAACCCCATTAGCGGACGGGCCCCCACGATCTTGCTCCATGCCATGAATTCGTCGGTGCCGAACTGGTTGGTGTCGATCGTATTCCAAGCCTTGTCGAGTACGCGCGGACGCTCTTTCTTCGGCCCCACTCCATCCAGCCAGTTGTATCCCGAGACAAAGTTGCCGCCAGGATAACGAATAATCGGAACACCCAGAGTGCGCACCGCATCGATCACATCCTTGCGGAATCCGTGCGCGTCCGACAGGGGCGAACCCGGGTCGTAAATGCCCTCATAGATCGCCCGGCCCAGGTGCTCCAGGAAAGAGCCAAACAGGTTTCGGTCCAGCGGAGCAATGGTCCGCCGGGAATCGACATAGATACGCGCGACTCCAGTTGAGCCGGCGGGTGCGGTTTGCACAGTCTGCGCCGTTTGACCGGATGCGAAACGGCGCCCGAGCAGATTCCCAGAGCAGGCAATTCCAGCACTGGCGGCCTGTCGCAGGAATTTTCGTCTGGTATCGGAAAACACTTTGCACTCTCCTCTTTGCTTGTGTGGGGACTACGAATACAGATTGGCATCTGGTACAAGTTCGAACGCTCAATGGTCTTTGGCCGCTTTCGCAACCTCAATCAAAGTGGGTAGCACTCGTCCGAACTCGTGTTTTCCCGGTTCGCCAAAGGCGAAATAGAGACGGCGATATTGCTCATAAAGATTCGCATACACTCTCTGGGCGGATTTTTCGGGCTCGTAAACCTTAAACGACGAGCAGATCCGATCCTGTGCCTCATCGATGGTTTTGAACGTGCCCGCGGCAAGAAACGCAAATATCGCGGATCCGATGCCGGTCACTTTGCTGCTGGGCACGAGCACTGGCCTTCCGAGAACATTTGCATAAACCTGGTTCAGCACGGCATTATTCTGCGGAATGCCGCCGCCGTTGATAACACGCTGTGTCGGCGCTCCATACTCGCTCATGCGGTCGAGAATCACGCGCGTGTGAAAGGCAGTTCCCTCAATGGCCGCAAACAATTCGTCCTGGGCTGTGTGCTGGAGATTCCATCCCAAGGTGATTCCGCCAAGATTCGGATTGACCAGCACAGTCCGGTCCCCGTTGTCCCACGTCATGCGCAGCAGTCCGGTTTGCCCAGCGCGGTAACTTTCCAACCCTTTATTCAGTTCGGCGACGGTCGTATTCGCTCGCTGCGCGATGGCGCTGAAAATGTCTCCGGTCGCCGACAGGCCCGCTTCGACTCCCGTGTATTGCGGGTGCACGCTGCCCTTCACCACGCCGCACACACCTGGAATCAACTCCGCCTGTTTCGCGTACGCGATAATGCAAGTTGAGGTGCCGACCACGTTAACTACGTCGCCCTCTTTAGCTCCGGCACCGATGGCATCCCAATGTGCATCGAAGGCTCCGACCGGGATCGGAATGCCCTCCCGAAGACCAAGCTTCTCCGCCCACTGAGCCGCCAGCGTTCCAGCGATCTTGTCTGACGTAGCGTACTCGCCATCGAGTTTCCCCCGCACTCCCGACAACAGCGGATCAACTTGCGACAAAAAACTTTCCGAAGGTAACCCGCCAAGGGCCGAGTTCCACATCCACTTGTGGCCCATCGCACAGATGCTGCGCTTCACGTTGCCAGGTTGCTTGATTCCGCACAGCGTGGCCGCAACCATGTCGCAGTGCTCGAAAGCGCTAGCGAACTTCTCCCGCTTGGCGGGGTTGTGACGAAGCCAATGCAGCAGCTTCGCGAACCCCCACTCGGAGGAGTACACGCCTCCGCACCAATCGATGGCCTGCAACTTCGCCTGGTGCGCGAGTTCTGTGATCTCGGCGGCTTCCTGTTTTGCACGGTGATCGCACCACAGGTAATAGTCATCAAGGGGCGACATATCAGCAGCGACTGGAATCACGCTGGAGCCCGTGGTGTCGAGGGCAATAGCCGACACACGATCACCGGGAATGCCTGCATCCTTTAATGCCTGCCGCGTAGCCGATGCCAGCGCCCGCATGTGATCGTCGTGCGATTGCGTCGCGTAGTCCGGATCTTCGCGCTTCCGGTGTAGAGGATATTCAGAAAGAGCGGAACCAATCAGACCGCGGTCGCTATCCACCAAAGACACGCGAACACTTAAGGTACCGAAATCGACTCCTGCAACAATGGCCATCACTTCACCCCTGTTCTTGCCACCTCTTGGCACAAAGCACGTAGCAGCATATTCCCGGCACTCCGGAAGCGGGATATTTATCTCAGCAGCGACAAACCGCTGGAGAACTGCAAAGTCGCTGATATAGTAAACGTTTGCTTATAGGGATGCGATAATTTTTCGGTCGTTGGAGGCATTAAGCATCGCATTTTCGAGTTGAGTATGTTCTTCAACACGCCATATCGCTTCCCGATTCTTTTCGCCGGACCCGGTAGAGGCTAGGACTGACGTCTGCCAGAATCACAATTGAGGATGATCATGGAGACCCGACGTCTAGGGAACAGCGATCTCGCTCTGACCCCGATCGGCATCGGCGCATGGGCCATCGGTGGTCCAGGATGGAACGGGAGCATGGGCCCGCAGAACGACAGCGATTCCGAACGCGCAATCCATGCCGCTCCGGACTTCGGTATCAACTGGATTGATACGGCGGCCCTGTATGGTCTAGGACATTCCGAGGAGATGATCGCCCGCGCCTTGCATGGTCGTACGCAACGTCCCTACATTTTCACGAAGTGTGAGCGCGTGTGGGACAGCGACGGGCGCATCGGTGCATCCCTGAAGGCGCAGTCCATCCGCCACGAATGCGAAGCCAGCCTGCGCCGCCTGAAAACGGAGGTGATTGATCTTTATCAGATTCATTGGCCTGAGCCGGACGAAGACATCGAAGAAGGATGGGCAAAGGTCGCAAAGCTGAAAAAAGAAGGCCAAGTGCGCCACATCGGGGTTTCCAACTTCGATGTAAAACAAATGAAGCGCGCTCAGGCGGTCGCTCCGATTACATCGCTTCAACCGCCGTATGCTGTGGCGAGACGTGAGATTGAGAAAGAAATCTTGCCCTACTGCGCCGCCGAAAACATAGGCGTGATTGTTTATTCGCCGATGTACGCCGGGCTGCTTACCGGAGCGATGACCAAGGAACGGGTCGCGAATTTCCTGCCCGAAGACTGGCGCCGCAATCTAGCGGGTTTCAAGGAGCCTGCACTCTCTCGCAATCTGCGGTTGGTGGAATTCCTGCGCGCAATCGGCGCGCGTCATGGCCGAACCCCCGGAGAGGTGGCGATCGCCTGGACTCTAAACCATCCGGCGGTCACTGGCGCGATTGTTGGTTTTCGCAACCCGCAGCAAGTCGCGGGAATAATCGGTGCGGCAGAGTTCCGCCTGCTGGCTAGTGAGATCCAGGAGATCGAAGACGTTCTTGAGCGCGAGTTTAAGGAATAACAATGAGCCTGGATGCTCGGACCGGCTGTGCGGTGCACTCTCGGGAGGGTGCGGGTGCTTTCAAGAGAGGCAAGCGCAGCCAACGAATACATTTATCCAGAGAAGCGACAAAGGACATTGACAAACCGCAGCTAAGCCGAGTAAACCAGACCGAGAAAACGTTTTCTTTCGAGGAGGGTCGGATGGAGCTTCATCTTAGCCGCCGTTCATTCTTAAAGGCTGCCAGTGCCACCACCGCGTCAACCTACGTTGCCAGGGCATTCCCCACCTGGGCGGCATCTGCCGACAAAGGGTCCGTTGCGATAGCCCCTTCCTTGTCGACATTTTCGTATTCGGCCGTGGAGCTGCTCGACGGACCGATGAAGCGGCAATTCGAGGAAAATCACGCGCGATTCCAGAATCTCGACGACGATCGCATGCTGAAGGTCTACCGGCAGGTTGCCGGCTTGCCTGCTCCGGGAGAGGACATGGGCGGCTGGTATGATCTCACCGGATTCAGCCTGGAAGGAAACGACTTCCACGGTTTCATTGCCGGGCATTCTTTCGGGCAGTATCTTTCTGGTCTTGCCCGGGCATACGCAGTCACCGGATCGGAAGCGACACGGGCTAAGATCAATCGCCTGGTGAAAGGCTATGGAGAGACGCTGGACTCCAAGGCCAAGTTCTTCGTCGACTATCGTCTTCCGGCCTACACTTACGACAAGCTATCTTGCGGCTTGATCGATGCTCACGAATTCGCTCATGACCCGGCGGCCATGGACATTCATGAGAAGCTTACCCGGGCGATCGTGGCGTACCTGCCTGAAAAAGCTTTGTCCCGCGCGGAACAGCGCTCCCGGCCGCACAAGGATACCGCGTACACATGGGATGAGACTTATACTCTCCCGGAAAATCTCTTCCTTGCGTATCAACGCAGCGGTAAGTCTTTCTACCGCGACATGGCGAAACAATTCCTCGAAGATGACACATATTTCGATCCGCTTTCGCAGGGCAACAATGTGCTTCCTTTCGAACACGCCTATAGCCATGTCAATGCGTTCAGCTCAGCCATGCAGGCCTACATCACGCTCGGAAGCGAGAAGCATCTGCGAGCAGCGAGGAATGGCTTCGAAATGCTGCAGACGACGCAAAGCTTTGCGACTGGGGGCTGGGGTCCCAATGAAGCCTTCGGCGAGCCCGGGACGGGACAGTTGGGCAGCAGTCTTACTACGACTCATGCGAGCTTTGAGACCCCTTGCGGAGCCTACGGTCACTTCAAAATCACGCGTTACTTGCTGCGTGTCACTAAGGATTCTCGGTACGGCGATAGCATGGAACGCGTGCTCTACAATACGATCCTCGGTGCGTGGCCGATTCAGGCCGACGGAACCTCGTTCTATTACTCGGACTATGCTTCGACTGGCAAGAAGGTTTGGTACCGCGACAAGTGGCCTTGCTGTTCCGGAACATTCCCCCAACTCGCGGCCGATTACCACATCAGTACTTATTTGCATTCAGCCGATGGCGTGTACGTAAATTTATTCACTCCTTCTACCGTGCAATGGAAAGATGAGAGTGGGCAATATGGCCTGAAGCAGGAAACCAAATATCCCTTCGATAACAAGATCCAGATCCATGTTTCCGCTTCGCAGCCCAAGGAATACACACTCTATCTGCGCATTCCATCTTGGGCTCAGGCCAACCCCGTGCTCGCGGTGAATGGCAACCGAGTCTCTGATCCCGTAGATCCTGGGACTTTTGCAAGCATCCGACGCACGTGGAAAGATGGCGACCGGGTCGAACTCGAACTGCCAATGCCGTTACGGCTGGAACCGGTCGATGCAAACCACCGGAACATTGTTGCTTTGATACAGGGTCCACTGGTGCTATTTGCATTGGGCGATTCGCAACCGACCTTCGATCAGAATGCGCTGCTGCGGGCCAAGCAGACAGGCAACGCTACTGGGGACTGGTTGGCCAGTTCGGCCGATGGTAGCAACATAACGATGCGGCCTTTCATGAATATCGACAAGGAAACCTACAGTGCTTATGTGCCGCTGAAGTCGTGATCGGAACGTCGGACCGAAGACCCGGACTGTGCCAAGGCGCAATACTTACTTGGGCTGCGTGTCACCTTCAACCAGCTTGTAACGGTACTGTTCCCGCTCCTCCTTGGTTGCGTCCTGGCGAAGCTGAGCTAGCCGTCTGAGCAATTCGGGGAGTTCAGCCGTCTTGCCGCTTTTCCTCAAAGCTTGGATCAGGTGATACAACGCCGCTTGATCCTTCGGATCGATTTCGAGCGCCTTCTTGCACTGTGTGACGGCCTCGGGATATTGTCCGGACTGTAGATACAGCTTAGCCAGTACACCTCGAGCTGGCCCCAGCATAGGGCGTAGTGCGACAGCCTTTTTGGCGGAACGCATGGCCGCTTGAAATTCTGCGGTGCCTGGTTCCGCACCTTTTTGGGTGAGAACATCCGCCTGCAGGTAGAGCAAAATAGGGTCCGCAGGTCTGCGGGCCAGTTTCTGCTGAACTCCAGCGAGGGCTTGGTCAAGGTTGTTTTGCTGGACAGCCGCGAGTCCTTGGGCAGCAGCGCTCAAGGATTGACTTGGATCCAGGTCATACGCAGTTTCAAAGTCGGCCTGGGCTTTCTCGTATTCCGCCAACTGGACGAAAAGAACGCCGCGCGCAAAATAAAGAGAAGCCGCCTTTGGCTGAAGATTGATCCCGTCATTGATGATATCGATGCCAACCTGAAAAGACTGGTGGGTTGACGAGATCGCTGCGAAATCCAAGTACAGATTGAGGTTATGCGGGTCGAGCAAGAGGGCTTGGCGCAGCGCATCGACTGCCTTAGTTGTGTCGTGGGCCTCTTCGTATGCGGTGGAGGCCAGTTCCAGGGCATCGACCTCTGGCTTCGGCTTGAGCAGCGGATCGAGGGTGGCAATAGCGTCCTGGGGCTTGTGAGCCATCAATTGGATGGACGCCAGCAGTTGACGCTCCCGACGATCGTCCGGATTCAGAGCCAACGCACGCTCAAAAATGTCGGCTGCTTTGTCGAGCTGCTTAAGTCTTACGAGGCATGTAGCGTATGCGTGGAGGGCCTGGACCTGGGATTCAAACAGCTCCATAGCCTTTTCGAAATCAACGACCGCGGCGGCACAGTTTCCTTGCTGGTATTCAAGCACAGCCAACATTCCGCGGCTGGTTGAGTCCGCGGGCCGCAAACGCAGAAGATGTTGCAGAAGCGGGATCCCAGACCGGCTGCCAGCATCGTATTCGATCTGCGCTGCTCCCTGTAGCGCCTGGATATTGTCCGGCGCAATCTTCAGCGCACTGCGGAATGAGGCGAGCGCTTCCCTCTTCTGTCCCCGTCTCGCATAAGCTACACCTTGCATCGTCCACAACGTATCGTTTCTGGGGAATTCCTGTAGCGCCGGCTGGAGTAGTTTGAGCGCCTTGTCGAACTCCTGGCTCCGCAATGCGGAAGCGATGCGATCAATTCGATCCTCGGCGGTCTGAGCGAACGCCAAGGAAAGGAGGAGGATCGAGACAATAGTGGCGCACGCCTTGCCCATGGGAACCAATTCTGTCAGTGCCAGATACCACGTACTCTCACGAGCACTGTCAGCCTTAGCACGAAACAACAAACATGGTAATCGATGGCGGCTGCGCGAAGCAGAATGTGATCTGGTCGCTTGGCGGGAGTGATTCTGTTTATCCGCATCCAGAAGAAACAACCGGCCCGCTTCGAATAAAGTGGGCCGGGACCTGTGAGCGGTTTGAGATGGCTCAGAAGGAAATTTTCCCTCCCAACTGCCAGAATCGCGGTTCATGCGATGCCGTTGCTTGTCCGAAATTTCCATCCGGCAGGTTCATGTCAATGCCGCCGGTGGCGAGGGTTCCAAACCCAGTGAAGTCCACATAATTTGCCCGGTTGAAGAGATTAAAGACTTCAAAACGAAACTGGAAATTGACCCTTTCTGTAATGCGCGTGTCTTTATATAAATTGATATTGGTTTCAATGAAGTTCGGCCCTCGGAACTGCATAGCCTTCTCATTTCCGTTTTGACCAAACGCAGGAACCGCGAAGTCACTCTTAGGAATTGCCCCAGTCAGCCAAGCACTGTTGGAGGTTAACTGATGGTAACTGACCACATCCGGGTAAGCGATATTATTGCCGTCGGCGATGTAGTTCCCGCTGCCGGCCTGGTACGCAACAGCTGGGTCCGCCGCCGAGCAACCAGTGACGTTACTGAGTGCTCCCGATTGGCACACTGCTAAAAAGCCATTCGTATTTCCGGGGGTCAACGGATAGCCGGACTGGAAGATGCTTGTGCCACTGATACCCCACCCGCCGGTGAGATACCCCACAGCCCCTTTTCCATTATTCATCCCTTTCAGCGAATAGTTGAAGCTGAGCGAAAAGCGATTGGGCACGTCATAGATGGATGGGCCATAGTACTGCTGAGGATTCAGCGCCGCAGAATTGGGATAATACAGCGCGTCGTCCTTGGCACGGGAATGAGTGTAGGAAGCATCCACGTAGCCACGGGAAAAGCGTCCTCTAACATCAAGGATCAAGGCTTGGTAGTTACCGTGCCGGTCGTTATCCGCATAGGTAATAGCCCCGAAGCTGGGATTGAGACGGGTCGGACTAGGTATGACCGGTGTCGCACTCGTGTTCATCTGGTTGATCAGATCGCCGGGAAACGCATTGATGTCCACTCCGTAGGAGACATTCCCGATAGAGTTGCCGTTTCCGACGATGTTGTAGGAATGAGATCCGTTGTAACCGACGCTGGCCGCAAAGTTGTTTCCTAATTTCCTCTCCAAGGTTAGAGACCAGATGTCTGATTTCGGGGACTTCAGCAGCGGGTTGATACCTCCGATCGCAAAGCTAGCACCAACTACGCCACCTTGCGCATTGAGACCGCCACCCGATTGCGGGGTCGGTCCTGTCCCGGGCCCGAAGGTCGGGAATGTGAATCCAAAGGGAGGCTTACTGCTTGACCCAAGGACAAAGATTGGAGCTTGCGCGGAAGCCGTTCCGCCGGCTACAAAGGTTGGCGCAACTTCTCCCGGCGGGCTGCCGCGGAACTCTTCCTGCACATTCGCCTGGGTCAGCCAGTTATTGTAGATACCGAATCCGCCGCGCACCACCCAGTCCCCTCTCCCCGTGACATCCCACGCCACTCCGATTCGAGGACTGAACAGGTTGTCGACCGAGTGCAGTAGAGCATTATGCGTGGCCTTCGCGTAGCCGTTGGCCACCTGCTCCTGCTCTGTTGAGCCGGTTCCCAAGTAAAAATTCCCAAAGACCGTCGAAGGACTCTTCGACCACGGGTTGCCACTGTCGTCATAACGGAGGCCGAGAGTCAGGGTTAAATTCTTTCTTGCCTTCCACGTATCCTCCACAAACAGTCCGAAGGTCCGGGAAGCGGCATCCCAACTCCACAACTGTTGCGTACCTGTCGCTGGATTGTAATAAATTCCGTTTTCATTGGTGGGGGCGTCCTGCGCCAGAGTCAACAGATTGCTGAACGAGAATTTCGGCTGCGACCAGGGTCCCTGGAAGGGCTCGACGTCATCGCCATACCAGCCTTCATAACCAAATTTTAAAGTGTGGGCGCCCTTCACATGGCTGAGCACGTCGCGCCAGTGATAATTGTGCTGAATGAAATCACCTTGCGCGAAACCTACTCCGTAAGCCTGTCCCGAATCAACGTTGATGCCGTTTACCGATATGGATGGAACGGTGTAATCCTTCGCCCCACTGCCGAGCACGCCCTCCACCCGGCTCTGTCCAGCGGTGAAATCATTCAGCGTGTTCGGAGAGAAGGTGTGCGTCCAGCTTGCTTGACCGGCAACTTGCCAAGTGTTGTTCAGCGCGGAAAACTGTGGCATAGGCGACGGAGCGCCGGTCAGCAGAAGCGTGCGGAAAATGCTGGCGTAGATTCGGTCATTCTTGAATCCTTTGTCCAGCCGGCCGAAATACTGCGTGCCATTTCGAATCGAGGTTGCGCCAAATGAGCCCGTATCGATCATCGGCGTTGAACAGGGAATGTTTTCAACGACTGCCGTTCCGCAAACTGTACTACCAAGCACATCTGCCGCCGTTTGCGATACGGTCACGCCTGAAACTCCAGTCGGCTGATACTTGGTAAGAATTCCCGTTCCGACTGTGCTGGGATTGTGGACTTGGGCAAAGCTAATGAACTCCGGCGCCGGGAAGTTCACCGATCCACCCGCGCTAGACGATGAGCGCAGCGGCTCCACCGAAAAGAAGAAGAAGAAATTATGGTGAGGAATGACCGGCCCGCCGATCGCAAAATCCATGTTGTTGGAGTGGAATGGCTTGTACGGTCCTTGAGCCGAACTCACGAAGTGCTGATTGGCGAACATTCCCTGGTAATTGAAATAATCCGAGACAGAACCATGGAATTGGTCTGTACCGGATTTCGTTGTGAACATCGTTTGCAGCCCGGCAGCGCGGCTATATTCACTCGAGAAAGTGTTCACTTGGATGCTGGTTTCCTGAATCGCTTCGGGCTGGGGAGTCAGATTCAACACGCCTTGGCGAATTCCACTGGTCACATCCAAGCCGTCAACAACGTATTGATTGTTATTCTGCCCCTGGCCGTTAGCGCTTGCGTCGACCTGCTCTTCTGTCGAAAAGTTGTCTACACCCGACGCTGGACTTCCCGACGTGCTCGTCCCCAAACCGGAAACCCCGGGTGCCATCGTCACCAGCGTAACCAGGTTGCGCCCGATGATGGGCAGTTGCGCTACCGCCCGATTCTCGAGCGTTAGGTGGGTTCTGCTGTCCGCGGTGTCAACGGTGGGGGCTTCCGTCGTGACACTAATGGCCTCGGAGACCGAGCCAACTTTGAGCGATATCGGCAGATTCAGATTCTGCTCAGTAAGAAGAGTGACCTTGACTTCGGACTTTGAAAAGTTCGCCACCTCCACCGTGACCTTGTAGTCCCCGGGGGCCAGACTGACGAAACGGTAGTTGCCGGAGGCATCACTCGTGGCCACTGCCGCGGCACCGGTCGCGAGGTTTATTATCTGGATAGTTGCTTTCGGAACTCCCGCGCCGCTCTGATCCAGGATCACTCCCTGGATGCTGGCAGTGAACTGTGCGAATGCTGTGCTGGCAAATAGGACGACGGAGAGTGCGTACAGCAAGCGACGGAACGGCATGCATCCTGGCATGGCTGCCTCCTATCAAGGCGTTTACGCTGCGCTCTGAAGGCGTCAAAAGTCAGTTCTCGAGAAAACGTTTACTTGAGGGAGTAATGTATAAATATTATGCCTAACCACTGTCAAGAACTTTTTTCCGGTAAGTCCGTCAATCCTGGAGTACACAGCTGGAATAATCCATTCCCCGCTGGCCGTGAATTGCTTTCGCGATGGGATCACGGCCCCAAATCAACGACGAACTAACGAGTTGCGGTTCCAGCCCTTGTTGCTGACGATTCCGGCTCCTTCGCGCAAGGTGATGAGTTGATTTGCCGGAATCTTTTTGTGCTGCTCGTGCAAGCCGCTAGGCCAGTACACATCGACGTCAGCCCAGGTGGATGCACCGAGACCAAAATGCAGGCGCGGGTCGTTACACGAATAATAGCTCGACTGGCTGAGCATAGCCTGCGCTTGCACTTTGCTGCCGTAGTGCACCAGCACTCGGGCTCCGATTGCGCTACGGTTGGATTTAACGCCCTCCAATTTCACCTTGAGCCAGTTCTGTTTGCCGGTCATGTCGTTCCGCAAAAGAGAGGGCGGCTCATTCAAATTGACGATCAGCACGTCCATGTCGCCGTCGTTGTCAAAGTCCCCGAAGGCACACCCCCGGCTACTGTGAGGGGTGGTGATTCCATCACCAGCTTGCGACTCAAGCTCTTCGAACGTACCGTTCCCCAGATTGCGAAACAGAACTCGCGGCGTCTTGTAAGGATATTGCGGTAACTTCCGCTCGACTTCCGGATACACGCTGCCCGTGACGAAGAGCACGTCGGGATAACCGTCATTATCCAGGTCGACGAGTCCCGCGCCCCAACTGGTGAACCGTGTTTCGACGCCAACTTTTGCCAGGCGAGTAACTTCATCAAAGTCTCCCTTGCCGTCATTACGGTAGAAACCACTCGTGTCTCCGATGAAGTGAGTCTTGAACAGGTCGAGGTGTCCATCGAGGTTATAGTCGCCTATCCCGACACCCATTCCAGCCTGTTCCATGCCATCGTCGCTCAGCGCAACGCCGCGCATAACGCCCTCTTCGCGAAAAGTCCCGTCATGGTTGTTCATGAAAAGCAGGCTGGGCGTGGAATCGCAAGCGACGAAGATGTCCGGCCATCCGTCTTCATCGAAGTCGGCGGTGACCACTGTCATCCCGTAGCTCTCGGTTGCTCCGGCAATGCCCGCCTGCTTGGTAACATCCGTGAACGTTCCATCTCCATTGTTGCGGTAAAGAGAATGCCTTCCCGGTGGAAGTCCGCGCGGTCCGCAATTGACTGGGATGCCCTTCCAGTTACAGGTTGAGTTCGCGCCCGGGACCGGCGCGTGCTCGAAAGAGAACCGGATATAGTTGGAGACGAAAAGATCGAGATGGCCGTCGCGGTTGTAGTCCAGAAAAGCACACCCGGAACCCCAGCGTGCCGCGCCCGCCTCCCACAACCCGGCTTGTTTGGTCACATCCGTAAATGTGCCGTCTCCATTATTGCGGTACAGGCGGTTCTGCCCGAAGTAAGTACAAAAGATGTCGTCGAAACCGTCGTTGTTATAGTCCGCTACACACACACCGTTGGCCCAACCCACCGCTCGGAGCCCAGCCTTATCGGTCACATCGGTAAACGTTCCGTCGCGATTGTTCTTATAGAGCCGGTTCGTCGCTTCAGGTGGGTCGCCCTCCAGTCTCGTGCCGGATAGCAAGAAAATGTCCATCCAACCATCGTTGTCGTAATCGATGAATGCACAACCGCAGCCGTTCGCCTCCATAATGTATTTCTTGGATTCGACGCCACCATAAATGACCGGCGCGTGTAAACCCGCCGCTTTCGCGACATCAGTGAAGTGTGCATTAAATGGACGCCCCGACGGCGCTGGTTTGGCCTGGGCGTGCACGTCGCGAGAGGCGATACCCTGTTGCTGCCCCAGCAGCCGCTGCGCAGTGGCAAAGAGTGAGAGCAACACAAACGAACGGCGGGTAATCATGAAAAGGCGGCCTCTGCCTGCAGGTCAATTATCGCGGCAATCGCTCTTGTGAGTAAAGGTTTACCCATTTATTAGGAAAGCCTCTACCCTACTAGGGCTGAGCATTTGGCTCGACCATCAGCTTGAAACGGTTGTGCTCCGCCTCTTCTTTGGCGGCGTCCTGCCGCGCTTTCGCGAGGCGGGTTAGCAGTTCCGGGATTTCGCTTTGATCAGTCGTTTTACGGAGAGCAAGTACCAAGTGATACAGAGCGGTCTGGTCGGTCGGACTCTCCCGCAGAGCCAGCCTGCATTCCTTGATCGCAGGTGCAGTGTCCCCAGCCTGCAGATAGAGTTTTGCCAGTACATTCCGCGCGACAAACAGAGAAGGCTGCAGGGCCACCGCCCTCTTGGCAGACTGCACTGCTTGTTGGAACTCGCTGCTGCCGGGCGTGGGCGCCTTCTGCGCAATGATCGCGGCCTGCAGGTACCAGAGAAAGGGATCGCCTGGCTTCTTGGCGAGCTTTGAACGCACAGTCGCTAGCGCCTGGTCGGGATTATTTTGGTTCTTCTCCTCAGCAATCATCCCCAGCGCCGCAGCGCTTAGAGATTGCCCTGCATCCAACTGCTCCGCCTTTTCAAAGTCCCTCTCCGCTCTCTCGTAGTCGGCAAGTTGCACATACAGCACACCGCGGGCCAGATAGAGTTCCGCAGCCTTGGGCTGCAAATTGAGGCCTGCATTGACCATTTCAATTCCAGTTTGAAACGATTGGTGGGTCATCGCGATGTTCGCAAAATCCACGTAGAGATCGACATTTCGTGGGTCTTTGACGATGGCGTCGTGGAGTGTTTTGACGGCAGTACGTGTGTCTTGATTGGCCTCATAGGCAGCGGCTGCAAGTTGCAGGGTGCTCACCTCTGGATTGTCACTAACCAATAGGGGTTGTAATGTGGTGATTGCCTCCTTTGGTTGATCAGCCTCAAGCTGAACCGCGGCCAAGCTGCGCCTGGCACGCGGATCGTCCGGGTGCGAGGCCAATATCCGCTGAAACACAGAAATTGCCTTCTCCGTTTGTTTGAGCTCCATGAGACAAGCCCCATACTCTTGCAGCGCTCCTGGCTGCGAATCAACCAGAGAACCGCTCAGAGCAAAATGCTGCGTCGCCGTCGCACAATCTCGCTTCCGGTAAGCAAGTACCGCCAGCATGGCATGACTGGTGAGATCGTTAGGACGCAACCGCAACACGTGTTGCAACAACGGAATGGCCGAAAAGTGACCCGCATCGTATTCCAGTTCCGCCGCGCCTTCGAGAGCCGGAAGATAATCGGGAGCGATTGTCAGCGCTTTCTGATACGAGGCTCGCGCCGCCTTCTGATCTCCCTTGCCTGAATAAGCCAATCCCTGGAACACTCGCAGCTGTGGGTTTTTCGGAGACTCTTTTACGGCGGGTTCCAGAAGCTGCAATGCTTTCTCGAATTCCCGGTCCCGCAATGCAGAGACAATGGGCCCGAAACGGTCCGCTGTTGTCTGCGCAAACATCGCGGGCAGGAACACTAACCAAGCAACTGTCAGACTAGCTTTCTTCCAAGTAGAGACGGACATCTTTGAGGTTTAGGGCGTTGCTCTCAATTTCTTTCTCTCGCCTTTATACTTCAAGCGATTCTCAATCGCATAGTAATCTGGCCAAAGTTCTCTCATGAGCGGTGTTTCATCCAATGTTCGTTAAAACTTCTCTCCATCACTTCCGGCAGAAGCATCTCACATTCCGTTTCGCGCGCCCCGTCCTCGTCATCCTTCTTGTGGGCAGCCTCTCATGGGCGCAAGAAGCGCCGGATAGCGTCCAAATTCGTGTGCGTGCTGATGAATCGGACGGGACGATCGCGCCCATTTGGCGCTTCTTCGGATATGACGAGCCGAACTACACTTACGCTCCGAATGGAACGCAGCTTCTTCGCGAGCTGTCAGCTCTCAGTCGCGCGCCAGTTTACGTCCGCGTGCACAATCTGCTCACCAGCGGTGACGGATCCGCTTCTCTGAAGTGGGGCTCGACCAATGTCTACACAGAAGATACCTCAGGACACCCGACGTACAGTTGGACCATATTGGACCGGATTTTCGATACTTTTCACGCCGCAGGCGTCAAGCCCCTGGTGGAGGTGGGGTTCATGCCTAAGGCGCTCTCGATCCATCCGCAGCCTTACCGCCACGATTTTCCACACGGTGAACTCTTTACTGGATGGGCCTACCCACCCAACGACTACCAGAAGTGGTCAGAAGTCGTTTTTCAATTCGCCCGCCATTTGCGGGAGCGCTACGGTGATGAAGAAGTAAAGTCCTGGCTGTGGGAAATTTGGAACGAGCCCGACATTGGGTATTGGAAGGGAACGCCAGAGGAGTATTTCAAGCTGTACGATTTTTCTGTGGACGCGCTTTTGCGCGCGTTGCCAGACGGCTCGTATTGGCGGTCCCGACAGTACAGGTCCGTCCTACCCCAAGGCTGCCGAATTCTTGCGCCTATTCCTGGAGCACTGCGCTCACCAGAAGAATTACGTGACTGGAAAGATTGGCTCGCATCTGGATTTCATTGCTTTCCATCCGAAAGGTTCCCCCAAATGGGAGGGCGATCACGTGAGAATGGGCATTGCCCGTCAACTGGCCTCCATCGAAGACGGCTTCAAAATCGTCGAATCTTTTCCAGAATGGCGCAACACACCGGTGGTCCTCGGAGAATCTGATCCGGAAGGTTGTGCAGCCTGTTCAGCGAAGGACAATCCTCAGAACTCGTATCGCAATGGGGCGTTGTATGCAGCGTATACCGCGGAAATACTCGATCGTAGTTATGCTTTAGCCGAGAAGCAGCGCGTGAATCTCCTGGGCGCAGTAACATGGGCGTTTGAATTCGAAGATCAGCCACCATTCGAAGGTTTTCGCGAGCTAGCCACCAACGGCATCGACAAGCCTGTTCTGAATGCCTTCCGGATGTTTGGCTTGCTGGGAACCGCGCGCGTGACCGCTACAAGCTCGGGAGCTCTGCCAACAGAAAAAGTTGTGAGCGATGGAGTGCGAGAGCGCCCCGACATCAACGTGATTGCCACTCGCAAGGATCGCGAGATCGATGTCTTAATCTGGAATTATCATGACGATGACCTTGTCGTCACAAATGTTCCCGTCGATTTGAAGATCGATAACCTGCCGGCACCCGCCGAGCACGGCACCCTAGAGCATTTTCGTGTCGACTCCAACCACAGCAACGCATTCACAGAATGGAAAGAACTAGGCTCTCCGCCATCACTTTCTCCAAAGCAGGTCGAACAATTGCGGCGGGCTGGACAGTTGCAACTTCTTACTTCACCTCGACCGATAGAGATCGCGAACCACTCGGTACATCTGCAATTTGAGCTGCCTCGGCAAGGTCTCTCACTCGTTCGACTAACGTGGTAAGAATCCCGCCCAACATCAGTTCTTTGGCACCGACTTCACGACTGCTGAGAAGTCTTCGTCGCCTAGGCCCTGCTCAACGGCGTGTTTGAAAACGTCTAACGCCGGGCCGGCGGTCCGGAGCGCAAGCCCGCACTTCGCCGCTTCATTAAGGGCATATCCGATATCTTTGGCCATCAACTTCAATGGAAAATTTGGCGTGAAGTCATTCGCCGCCGTGCTCGCCAGCATTCTCTTGATCAACGGGCTTGCCAATGCACTATTCGCCAGAACGGCAATGCACTTCTCGCGATCAACTCCGCTCACATTGACTAATGCCAACGCTTCCGCAAAACAAGCCGCCTGTACTCCGCAAACGAAGTTGTTAATCAGCTTCACTAGAGCGCCGCTTCCGGTCGGACCCAGATAGAGCACCTCCCGGCCCAGGACCGACAGCACTTCTCGCGCTCTGCCGAGCGCCGCCACGGAGCCTCCTACCATGAAGAACAATTCGCCAGATGCAGCATGAGGCTTCGTTCCCGTGACCGGAGCATCCAGCAGTTCGCATCCGTGCTGAGTTGCCAACGCAGCCAGTTCCTTCACCCACTTAACGCTGAGCGTGCTGGATTCAATCAAGATTGAACCGCCCGAAATCCCGGCCAGTGCTCCGGCGTCGCCGAGCCACACGTCTCTCGACGCGACATCATCGGCCACCATACTGATGACGATCTCGGAACGAGCTACAGCCTCGCGCGGAGACCGGGCGACCAATGCGCCCGCCTTTGAGAAGGGCTCTGACTTTGCATGGCTGCGGTTGTACACAGACACGGCGAATCCCGCCGAGAGCAAACGTCCCGCCATACCTCCGCCCATGATCCCCAGCCCCAGAATTGCAACCCTTGGTTTTGCCATCGTCGTACTCACCCTAAAGAAGTCACTTGAATCAGCTTCTCCGATGAGGCTTCGACGCGCACTGGATTTCGTAGTGGTCGTCCGAAGCCTTCAAACGCAACCTGCATTACATCTCCGTTTTCCAGATGTACACCCGCTCCGAAACTTAGACACTCCGTGCCAAAGAAATGTACATGAATGTCTCCCGGGCGGCGGTGAGCCGCAAATTTGAAATGGTGGTGTTCCATATTCTGCAGACTGTGACACATCTCGGCTTCCCCGGTGCGGAACTTCGTGGACCAGAGCACCCCGCCATTTCTTTCAATGTTCACCTGTACGGATACGGACTGAAACTCTGGATCCACTACCAGTTCAGGACCGAGTGCGCAGGTGCGGAGTTTCGAACCTGCCAGGTTGAGATAGTTCTTCTTTTCGAAGCGATGGTCGGAGAACTCGTTTCCGCTCGCCATCCCCATCCGTCGGGGCGTTCCGTCCGCGGCGATAAGGTAGATGCCCGCGATCTCCGCCTCCTCCCCACCGTCCTCGGCATAAGAAGGAATATCGAGTGGGTCCCCGTGAGCGCGCAGCGTTGTGCCTGTGCCTTTGTAAAACCATTCGGGAGCCGTCCCGATTTTCCCTGGCGCAGGCCGGCCTCCCTCCACGCCCCAGCGAAACATCTTCATGCTATCAGTGAGTTCTTCGCTGCTAGCTGCATGCATCGACTGGCGATCGCGGGCACTCCCTAAATGTGTCAGGCCGGTCCCGGAAACCAGGCAGCGTGCAGGTTCCGGGTGATCGATGGGCGGCAACAATTGCCATTCCGAGCGCCCACCGTATACGACGTTGTAATCCAGGCGCTCCGCGGTCGCTCGCTGCCTTGCTGCCGCGCTCAGCTTCACTCCAGTGACGAGCGCAGCATTGGCGAGCTCGTAGACTGAACCGCAACCATCAAGCAACCGCAGATGTGGCTCCTCAACCAGAGCTATCCGACGGACAACGCCCCGCTTTACTTGAACAAGCCTCGTCATGCGTGTGGCCTACCCGCCTTCCTTCTATTCGATGACTTCGAAATCCTCGAGTGCCTTTGGGTTGATCGACAGACCGAATCCCGGAACACCTTCTTCCAGGTCAATAAAGCCGTTCTTGGCCCTTGGCTCGCCATCAAAGATGTACCAGAACAGTTCGTTGCCGACTTCCACATCCACCATGGGGAAATACTCGGCCATCGGAGAATTTAGGCTGGCCATCACGATGTGGTAGTTGTGCATCTGACCGGCATGGGGGATTACAGGAACGGAATACGCTTCGGCGAGCGCGGCGATCTTTCGTGCCTGCGTAATCCCGCCCACGCGATTGGTGTCGAACTGAATGTAATCGACTGCGCGAGCCTGCAGCAGATGTAGAAATCCGTAAATCGTGAACTCGTGCTCGCCCCCTGCGATCGGGACTTGCCCGCGCGACTTCAACTCCGCATACCCGTGGATATCGTCAGGAATGACCGGTTCCTCTAGCCAGCGCAGACGAAACGGTTCCAGCAGAGGAAGCATTCGCTTGGCGTAGTCGAGCGTCCAGCCCATGTAGGCGTCGGCCATGACGTCGATGCCGTCGCCCACTGCCTCGCGTACCGTACGAACCAGTCCAAGATTATTTTGCATGCCGGCCGCTCCGTCCGTGGGTCCCCAGCCGAAACGCAGCTTCATCGCCTGGTAGCCTTCATCTTTGTAGCGTTTCGCTTCCGCCGCTAGTTCTCCGAGTTCGACACTGTAAAGACGGCTCGCGTATACCGGGATCAGCGGCTTAGTACGGCCCCCGAGCAATCGATACACCGGTTGCCCCGCTGATTTGCCCAGAATGTCCCACAGCGCGATGTCGACCGCACTGATCGCGGCCATCCCGATTCCCTTACGCCCAAAAGCCATCGTCTTGCGATACATGTGCTGCCACAGAAATTCGATATCCCAGGGATTCTGCTGAATCAATAGAGGCTTCAGATAATCGTCGATGGTCTGCTTCACGAGTCGGGGAGCAAGGGCAGCGTTGCCGATGCCCACCAGGCCATCATCGGTGAAGATCTCGACCACCAGCCACCCGTGGAAAGTAAAGGTGCCCATCGAGGCTTCCGTCAGTTGCAGAACATCCATGGGATTCGTACAAAAATGTGGCGGTAGGGGCGCTGTCTTGCCACGCCAACGGAACACGCGCGTCCGAATCTCTTTAATCTTCATCGAGTTCCTTGATAACCGAATCGGCGACCGATTTCTCTGGGTTGGAACGCAGGAATCGCCACAAGAATTACCAGCAGAGCGATCACGTGAAACGTGCCGGCCAGTGAAAACACGAAGCCGTAGCCGGAACCTCGGTCCAACAAGTATCCCGCAAGTTGACCGAATGCAATGCCACCCATGGCGCCGCCGAAACCCACTAACCCGGCAACCGAGCCAACGACTTTGGGTGAGAACAAATCCGTGGGCAATACCATCACCAGGGTGGACCACGATTGCTGTCCGAAGTACGCGACACTGAAGAGCACAATGGCCCACGACACCGCAACATGCGGAACCAGAATGATGAAAGGCATCACCGCTGCGCTTAACCCAAGTGCCAGTTTTCTCGCGAATCCCAGGGTAAATTCGCGCCGTACCAAATAACTGGAAAACCATCCTCCCAACAGGCAACCAGCTCCGGCCGCCGCAGACGGGATCCATGCGTACGTTCCGACACCCTTAATATTGAAACCGCGAGCATCGTACAAGTATTTCGGCAGCCAGAAGAGATAGAAGTACCACGCCGCATCGCTGAGGAATTTCGCGATCACCAATCCCCAGGACTCGCGGACCCGCAATAAATCAATCCATCGCACCTTTTCTTCCGGCTCGCTGGAAAAGGTCGCCGAAGACATTTCGGTAGCGCCATGGTCCTTCAACTCCACGTCGTGCTCCGGCGCAAAATACGACACCCTCCACCACACCGTCCACAGTAGACCTAATCCGCCCGCAACCAGGAAGATCCATCTCCAACTCAGGTAGATCAGAATCACGGCAATCAGAGGAGGAGCAACCATCGCTCCCACTGAAGTGCCGGCGTTGATGATGCCCATTGCAGTCGCGCGCTCTTTCGTCGGAAACCATTCTGCGACGACTCTTGTCGCAGCGGGAAAACCGCCTCCTTCTCCCATGCCCAGCAGAAGTCGGCTCACCAACAGCATCGAAAAACTGACAGCTAGCGCGTGACTGGCGCAGGCCAAGGACCAAAACAGCATGATCAGCGTGAAACCCCGACGCGTTCCCAGAACGTCGCTCAACTTCCCACCGCCCACGTACATGAATGCGTAAGCGAAGAGGAATGCGGACTGCAGTGTCGAAAACTGTTGATTGGAAAGCGGAATTTCCTTGCCGATCGCGTTGACGGCAACGGGAAGTGTCTGGCGATCTAGATAACTGATCGCAATTGCAATGCTTGCCAGGACAGCGATTCGCCAGCGCACAATTAGTCTCGCCCTCGGATATTGCTTCCTCGCAAATTCCGCTCCGTGAATCGAACCCGCTGCGTTCAAGATTCAAGCAACGGAGTCCATACCTGCATCGTAGTCGCCATCCGGTTCGACCATGCATAGTACGGAATGAACGTGAGTGGAACTCTCCGGGTCTTCGCAGCCTCTCTGATGTAGCGCGAGTAGAGAGCATTGCGCGACGCTCCGTTTTCATTGGTAACACCCGTGTGATGGAGCACCACCACTCCGTCGAGCAGGTCACTCTTGAATTCGCTCTGGAACTCCGTCTCCACCTGCTTCCCTATATTTATCGCTACATCGCTGAGCGAAACGCCGCCTGCCTGGTCCAGTCCCTCCAGGCAATAGACCAATGGACCGCGCTGGACCGCAACACGGCCGGTGTCATCCGCAACCCGCGGATTTGCTGCAAGGACTTGTGGAGTCATTTCCGATTGCAAATGAATGACGTCCCCGGCCGACCACCGACGGCGTATGGGCAAATATTCACCGGGTCTGGCTCCTTCCAAAGACTTGCCGTTCACCGTTACCTGCGCGCGCTCACACCATCCCGGGATTCGCAAGTAGAAGGTAAACTCCGAGGCCTTCGCCGGCGTAACTGCGATCTCGACGCCACCGTCCCACGGATAGTTCGTCTTCTGTGTGATTTTGAGCCCTGTGCCATCCTCTAGATGCCAGTCGAGCTGTGAGTTGTCGTAGAGATGTGCGTATACGCCATCGTTGCTCGTGCTGTAGAAGTATCCTGGAAGAGAGCCGAACGTGCGCTCGAGGTTTGGCGGGCAGCAGGTCACGTCGTACCACGCATTGCGAATCTTGTCTCCCGTCGAAGGATCAAACGCCAGCGGATTGCGATAACAATACATGGTTCCATCGAGCGACATTCCTGAATTGATGCCGTTATAGAGCGCCCGTTCGATTACATCTGTGAACTTGGCGTCGCCTGTGACGGCCAGCATTCGCCAGTTCCACATCATGTTTCCGATCGCCGCGCAGCTTTCCCCATACGCACGGAAGTTCGGCAGTTCATAGGCATCGCCAAAGGCTTCGCCGTCAGATCGTGAACCAACCCCGCCCGTAACATACATCTTGGTCGAGGTCATGTCGTTCCACAGCGTGTTCAGAGTCTTCCAGTAGGAGTCGTCGCCGGTTTCCATGTAATAGTCAGTCGCGCCACAGCATGCGTACATCGCTCTTACTGCGTGCCCTTCCAGCTTGGTCCTCGCAGTAAATGGCGTGCCGCTGAACATGTAAATGGTTCGACGCTCCGGAAGCTCAATGCGCTTGTCCCCCTGCAAGATGTAACCGGCCAGGTCAAGATGCCGCTTGTCGCCCGTGATGCGGTACAACTCGATCAAGCCCATTTCAATTTCCGGGTGTCCCGAAACGATCGGTTTCTTGGGTGCGGGCCCATAGTTGGGCAGCAGGAAATCGTTAACGAAGCGAATGCCGGCATCGAGCAACTTGCGGTCGCCGGTTGCCCGATAGTAGGCGATTGCCCCTTGGAGCATGTGACCCATGTTGTAGAGTTCGTGACCTGTCGTCTGGGTTTGCGAAAGCATTCGCTGCGACTTGCGATCGTCCTGGTAGTAAGTATTGAGATATCCGCTGGGCTCCTGCACCGCAACGACTTCGTCGATCAGCTTTTCCGCCATCGCCTTCAGCTCTGGACGATCACCCGACTGCAACACGAATCCCACTGCTTCGGTCCATTTGTAGACATCGGAATCGGAAAATACAGGACCAATTTGCGCGGCGTCGCTCTTACCGACCAGGCGGCGGAAGTTGTTCATCCGGCCATTGGCTTCGAGCAGTTCATGCATGGTGGGAATACTCTTGGTCACGTTGACTTCCCGGCGCCGTGCCCAAAATCCATTTTGGATCGTTACCGCGTGCACCGGAACGTCGTGCAGTTTGGCATGTGGAGACTTGGCCAGGTTTTCAACGCCTTGATCCTTCCACGTCGGACTGTCACTGAGAGGTATCGTTGCTTGCGATTGGCCGTTGCTCGTGTTGCCGTCTGTCGTAGCGCCGGCAAACATCCGTTTAGCCGGCACGGACGAAACGGCGGCAACGGCTGCGACCGAGCTCACGAACTGCCTGCGCGACATCTTCTTCGTCTCACTCATAATTCCCTGGTCGTCCTTTGTATGGAATCGGAATTATAGCGCGTGACGCAGTAATCGTTTGCTCAGTATTTATCTCTAGCACGGTTCTGCCCTTATGATTCTGCAGATCGCGCTGAGTCATCGCCTGACCCATGCCGCTGAATACTGCTTGGTCTTCTGAGTACCGGGATTGAAACCCATCGAGCGGGCGCTTTAATCTTCGGTATCGATTTTGAGATTACGTTTACCGACCAGTTTTACGTTATCATCGGAGCGTTTCGCGAAGGGAGTGAAGGATCACAGATTCGCTTACGTGCACCCATGAAGAAACTCCGCAGTCAGGAATGGTTTGGGCGGCAAGACAAGATGGGGTTCTTGTACCGCAGTTGGATGAAGAACCAGGGCCGCCCCCACGACCTATTCGAGGGCCGCCCCGTAATTGGCATCTGCAACACTTGGTCTGAATTGACGCCCTGCAACGGCCACTTTCGCGAGCTGGCCGATTTTGTGAAGCGCGGTGTTTGGGAAGCGGGCGGCTTCCCTCTGGAGTTCCCTGTCATGTCGCTCGGCGAGACTCAACTCCGGCCCACCGCGATGCTTTTCCGAAATCTCGCGAGCATGGATGTGGAAGAATCCATTCGCGGTAATCCGATGGACGGAGTCGTTCTGCTCATGGGTTGTGACAAGACTACCCCATCGCTGCTGATGGGCGCTGCCTCGTGCGACCTTCCCACCATCGGTCTTTCCGGCGGTCCCATGCTTTCCGGAAAGTTTCACGGTCATGATCTCGGGTCGGGTACCGGCGTCTGGCAGATGTGTGAGCGCGTAAGTTCCGGAGAGATGAAACTCGCCGAGTTCTTCGAAGCAGAAAGCTGCATGCACCGCTCCAAAGGTCACTGCATGACCATGGGCACTGCCTCGACCATGGCCAACATGGTCGAAGCTTTGGGCATGAGTTTGCCGGGAAACGCGGCCATTCCCGCCGTCGACGCTCGCCGCAACACATTAGCCCAGATGACGGGACGCCGCATCGTGCAAATGGTCCAGGACGACCTGCGCATGTCGCGCATTCTGACGCGAGCCGCTTTCGAAAACGCTATACGCGCCAACGCCGCCATCGGCGGGTCTACCAACGCGGTGATCCATCTCATTGCGATCGCCGGTCGCATCGGCGTACCGCTCGCTCTTGACGATTTCGATCGGCTCGGTTCAGCCCTGCCCTGCCTCGTGGACCTTCAGCCTTCGGGCCAGTACCTGATGGAAGATTTCTTTTATGCCGGTGGCCTGCCCGCTGTTTTGCGCGAACTATGCGAGGCAGGGGTACTCCATCGCGACGCGTTAACGGTCAACGGACGGGCCATCGGGGAGAATGTCGCGGACGCACCTTGCTGGAATCGTACCGTCATTCACACCTTTGCCGATCCCTTCAAACCGGAAGCCGGCATCACTGTTCTACGGGGCAATCTTGCTCCCGACGGTGCGGTGATCAAGCTGTCCGCCGCCAGCCCGAACCTCCTGCAGCATCGAGGTCGCGCCGTGGTTTTCGACTCGATCGAAGATTTTCACTCCCGCATCAACGATGAAGCATTGGACATTGACGAAAGCTGCGTCATGGTTCTCAAGAACTGCGGGCCCCGTGGTTATCCCGGCATGGCAGAAGTCGGCAACATGCCGCTGCCTCCAAAACTCTTGCGCAAGGGTGTGACCGACATCGTGCGAATTTCTGATGCTCGCATGAGCGGGACCGCCTACGGCACAGTCGTTCTGCACATTTCTCCGGAAGCTGCGGCCGGAGGTCCACTGGCGCTGGTGCAGTCTGGCGACATGGTCGTGCTTGACGTCGCCCAACGCGTCATCCGCCTGGATGTCGATGACGTTTCTCTGGCCTCCCGTCGCGCTCAATGGGCGCCTCCGCCACTGCCCGAGCGCGGGTGGGAGAGGCTATACGTCGAGCATGTGCAGCAGGCGCATCTGGGAGCGGATCTCGATTTTCTAGTCGGCCACAGCGGAGCTCGCGTGGCCCGCGACTCACATTGACCGACACTGAGGCGAGAGGATGAACCACCGGTGGAACCGGCGAAGAGTGCTCCAACATCTGGCTGCAACTTCCGCAGCCATGGCCTTGCCACGCGGAATAGCTGCGGCCAATGCCCTACTCGCGGACCCGCCGGCAGAGCGCGAGATCCAAATCGTCTCCGTCAGCGAGCATACCGTTCGGCTTAGCGTTCACCCCCTTCGAGACGGCCAAGTTGGCCAAATCCCCATCGACGGATCTCTCGTCCGCAAGGACTGGGGCGCCCCAGTCGCTCGACTGCGTGGAAACGCACCGGCCCGTGAATTCCGAGCCGGAGGTCTGACCGTTCACGCTTCTGCCGATCCAATTGTCTTCACCATCACCACTCCAAAGGGCGACGTGATCCAACAATTCAAAGTGGAACGCGATACCGGAGTCGTTTCGTTTGCCACCGGCGATTCCCCTCTGCTGGCGCTTGGCGAAGGCGGACCGCAATTTGACCGTCGCGGTTCCACCGATTCAATGGTAAGCGGGCAGGGCGGCTATCATCTCGCGACCCACGGCGGACGTGTTCCCATTCCGTGGATCATCAGCACTGCCGGCTGGGCCATGTTCATCCACCAGCCCTTCGGGACGTTCGATTTCACCGGAGCTCAAAGTCGGTTTCAGCCTTCAAGTGCAGAGGGTCCACTCGACATTTTCTTCGTAGCCTCCTCGAACCCGGCCACGATTATGGCCGAATACGCCCTGCTGACCGGCCGGGCGGAAATGCCGCCGCTGTGGAGCTTCGGCTATCAACAATCACATCGCACTCTTGCCAGCCGTGAGGAAATACTGGCCGAAGCAAGAACGTTTCGCCAGAAGCACCTGCCCTGCGACGCCCTCATTTATCTGGGCACAGGCTTCTGCCCCTCGGGCTGGAACACCGAGAACGGAGCCTTCTCGTGGAATTCTCACGTTTTTCCCGATCCGAAGGAAATCATCGATCAGCTCCACAAAGAAAACTTCCGGGTCGTGCTTCACGACGTAATCCTCGCCGACAAACTCCGCGGAACGGTTCACGACCCGTGCGAGCGATCGAGATTCAACGCGGAACAGGCTAGTTGCTACTGGGATGCCCACCGCAGCGACTTCGCCCAGGGCGTGGACGGCTGGTGGCCCGACGAAGGGGACCCGTTGGACATCGCTTCGCGACTCGTGCGCAACCGTATGCACTGGGATGGCCCTCAAATCGATCGGCCGAATGAGCGTCCCTACGCCTTGCATCGCAACGGCTATGCCGGCATGCAGCGTTATGCGTCTTTCTTGTGGTCCGGTGATGTCTACTCCACCTGGGAGACACTGAAGACGCAAGTCCCAATCGGTATCAACACTTCTCTGAGCGGCATTCCATATTGGGGCACAGACATCGGCGGCTTCGTCCCGACGAAGGAGTTTACCGCCGAACTGTATCTGCGCTGGTTTCAGTTCGCAGCCTTCTGCACCTTGTTCCGTTCCCATGGCCGCACCTGGAAGCTTCGTCTGCCTTGGGGCTGGAACACGGGAGATCCAGGCCCCGTTGAGATTCGCAATTACGACGGCGCCGGCGTTCCAGATGCGAGCCAACTCCACAACGCGGACGTCGAGCCCATCTGCCGGAAATACCTGGAACTCCGCTACCGGCTGCTGCCATACCTGTACAGCGCTGTGCACGAATGCACAACAACAGGCATGCCCGTGATGCGAGCCTTGTGGTTGCACTATCCCGACGATCCGATTGCAGTCGCGCGCCACGATCAGTATCTATGGGGACGAGATATTCTGGTCGCTCCAGTAGTGGAGATGGCGGCCGTCTCGCGCGCCGTCTATCTTCCGCATGGCCGCTGGTATGACTTCTGGACGAGCGAGGTCCTGGATGGCGGCCGTGAGATCGTTCGCCCAGTTAATCTTGAGACGCTACCTCTCTATGTTCGTGCCGGAGCCCTCTTGCCTCTTGGCCCCGTCAAACAGCACACCGGCGAGAAGGTCGACCAGCCTATCTCTGTCTCGGTATACCCCGGCGCTGATGGGTCGACGCTGATCTATGAAGACGACGGCCGATCCTTTAACTACCGCAAGGGGGAATGGATGGGCATGCGCCTGAAATGGGCTGACGCTCAACGTGCGCTGACTCTCAGTCTTGCACCGGGTTCGCGCATGCTCGCTCCCGTCCGAAGGATCGTAGAAGTGAAGCTTCTGCAAGCGGAGAAGCGCGTTGTATTCGATGGAAACCAGCTCGAGGTACGGTTCTGACGGAGAGAAGACACCGAAGATTCACTTTCCAGCGCCGAAGATAGACGCGTGCTCCTTCCCACAGAATCCTTACGCTGAGCCTCGCGGTCAGTAATGGTCTTCCACGAAGTTCGGGCTCGGTCAGTCGGTAACCAATTCGTCGAGGACAGTTCCCTGCGAATCGACCAGTCGAATCCGCATAGACAGAAGGCCAGACGCGTGAGTGGAACAACTTAGGCAGGGATCATAAGCGCGCACCACGGCCGACACTCGGTTCAGCATACCTTCGTTCAACTTGGTTCCATCAATGAAGTGCTCACTCACTTGCTGAACGCTCCGGCCAATTGCAAGATTGTTGTGGCCCGTGGCGACGATCAGGTTCGCCCAGGTGATTGCCCCTTCTTCGTTCACTTTGTAATGGTGGATCAATGTTCCGCGCGGAGCTTCGATCATCCCCACTCCCTCGAGAGCGTTGACTTGGGCAGTGGCGCGCACGTGTGTTTCGAGAATCTGCGGATCGGCCAGCAGAGTTTCGATCCGCTCCAACGCATAGACGATCTCGACGAGCCGTGCGTAGTGGTAGAGAAACGCGCTGTGTGCAACAACTCCGAAACGCTGGTGGAACTCCTTAAGCTCGGCGTCGGCCTCAGCCGTACCACATTGGTCAGCTACATTGAGACGGGCGAGCGGTCCAACCCGGTAGACACCGGCGGGAAATCCCTGGGGCTTGAAGAACGGCGCCTTAAGATACGATTCGCGCAAGCTGGCTTCGCCGATCCACTGGGAGTAGTCTTCAGCGGGAATGTGGTCTTCGATTACTTCGCCCGTTGCGTCACGAAAGCGCAAATCACCATCGTAAAGCTGCAAGTTCCCCTTGCGATCGACCATGCCGGCATACATAGTCGGAGACGAACCGAAAAATTCGATCTCTTCTTTATAGTTGTCCAGCGCTCCCTTAAAGAATCGAATGGTCCGTTCTGCAATCGCCTGAGCTGCCGGTAACTCGGAAAGAATGCGGTCGCGGATATTAGCGGCAAGCGGGGCCGCCACTCCGCCGGGAACGATCCACGACGGATGCACACGCTCCAGGGCCAGCCCTTCGACCATAAGCAGGCCAAACTTGCGAAGCTCGATGCCATCCCGCGCCAGTTCCGGGTGTGCTGCGATGACTCCCAGCACGTTGCGCGTCGCAGGGTCGGAGTCCATCCCAAGAAGAAAGTCGGGCGCAGACAGGTAGAAGAAGCTTAAGGCGTGCGATTGCACGATCTGGGCGAAGTGCACCAGTTCGCGGAGCTTTCTTGCGGCCGGAGGAATGCGCACCGCCATGATCGCGTCGCAAGCCTTGGACGAAGCCAACAAATGGCTGACGGGACAAATCCCACAGATCCGCGCGGTGATGCCCGGCATTTCGTAAAATGGGCGCCCTTCGGTGAACTTTTCGAACCCGCGCACCTGCGTGACATGAAAGTCTGTGCCAGCAACGCGCCCTTGATCGTCGAGCTGAATCGTAATCTTGGCGTGCCCTTCGATACGGCTTATGGGTTCGAGGGTGATGCGCTTCATAACGCGCTCCTTATCCGAATTTGACCTTGCTGGTGGTGTCGGGTTTCCTGCCCTCCAGCAGGTCGTTGATCACGCCAACAATCGCTTTCGATGGAGGAGGACATCCCGGTAGACAAATATCCACCTTGACGAATTCGCGGAGCGGCCGTGCCTGCTTGAGCAAAGCCGGCACTCGATCGGTGGGAATCGCCTTTCTTTCATCAGCTCCATCGACATATATCCTTTGCAGCAATTTCTGCACCGGAATCGAATTGCGCATGGCAGGAACGTTGCCAGTAACAGCGCAGTCTCCCATGGAAATCAATACATTCGTCCGCTGTCTGATTTTCTGAATCTTGTTGAGATCGTCCTGCGAACTGACAGCGCCCTCTACCAACGTGACGTCGACGTTTTCGGGAAATTCCTGTGCGTCGACCAGGGGGCTGTACACAAGGTCGATCTTGCGGGCCAGCGAAATGATGGCCGCGTCCATATCGAGCAGAGACATATGGCAGCCGGAGCATCCGTCGAGCCAGACGGTCGCTACTTTCACCTTCTTCATATCTGCACTCCTCTCCGATGCACCAGGGAAGTGACAGCATCGATCTTCTTGACCATCTCTTCGACCGCCCATCCTTTTTCTGCGAGCGCTCCGGTCGGACAGGCATGCACGCACTTACCACAGTTTGTGCAGGTGCCGGCCTGGCCCCACTTTTCATTCATCTCGCTGACGATGCGGGCGTGGATACCCCGTGAAATGAGCTCCCAAACGTGCGCGCCTTCGAGTTCGGCGCAGACCCGCACGCACCTCGTGCACAGAATGCATCGATTGTGATCAAGCACGAAGCGCGGATGCGACATGTCGATCGACAATTTGGGGAAGTTATAAGCGAACCCCACGGTACTGATTCCCAGCGCCGTGGCCATCGACTGAAGCTCGCAGTGGCCATTCGACACGCACACCGCACAAACGTGGTTTCGTTCGACAAGCAGAAGTTCCACGGAGATCCGGCGATACCGCGTCAGCTTCGGTGAGTTGGTCGTGACCGACATCCCTTCCTGAATTGGAGTTGTGCATGCCGGGAATAAACGTTCCGTGCCTGATACTTCGACCAGGCAAACCCGGCATGCGCCCACTGCGGTGATCCCGTCCAGGTCACAAAGGGTTGGAATGTACTTGCCGTTGGCCTTGGCCGCCTGCAGGACTGTCTGGCCCTCCAGCGCGCTGATCAACTCTCCGTCGATTCGGATCGATAACTTCTTTTGTGGCAAGGTGCGCTCCTTTCAGCGGATCACAGCTAGCTCACGTTGGCGGCTCGCACGTCGCAACGCAGGCAGCGACAGGTTTCATCCAAAGCTTCTTCGTGGTTCAGGCCAGCTACTACCTCCTCTTGCGAGTGGACGCGAGCTGTTGCCGCAAGCGGATGGCCCGAATGACGCGGATTGGCGCTCGGCTCCTCCGCAGGCGTCTGGTCGTACTCAAATGCGGGATAGAGCCTTTGCCATCGGTCTAGTTCCATCAACTGAAGATCGATGCTGCGCGCCGCCTGTTTGCCATAAGCCATCGCGTTCGAAACGTTCGAAGCGCCGGTCACAAAGTCTCCGCCGGCGTAGAAACGCGGTCGGCTCGTCTCAAGTGTGAATCGGTTCACCTCGATGGTTCCGCTTTCCTTAATTACGAGACCCGAGGCTTTGACGAAATCCCGATCCACCGTCTCCCCGACAGCGAAGATCACTGAGTCACAGTCGAAGCGTTGGATTTCATCAGTGGCAACCGGCTTCCTCCGGCCCGAGGAGTCGTACTCGCCCAGCCGGGTCTTCACGATTTCGATTGCTTTGACGCTTCCCTTCGCGTCCCCGATCACGCGATGAGGAGCTGCCAGGAATACGAACTTCGCTCCTTCGTCTCTGGCGGCTTGCGTTTCCTCTTCTATGGCCGGCATGTCTTTGTGTTCGCGACGATAGAAAACCGTCACTTCGCAACCCCTGCGCAAGGATGTTCTCGCGGAATCGATCGCGGCATTCCCCCCACCGATGACCGCGACCCGCCGGCCTAAGCTGACATCCTGCCCGGCAGCCACTGCCTCCAGGAAGTTCAAGGCCGGATATACGCCCTTTAACTCGGTACCCGATTGGTAGACCCACGATTCCTTCCACGTACCGATCGAAAGGAAGATCGCGTCGAAATGGTCGTCGAGATCGTTTAGCGCAAGGTCTACACCCACTCTGGTATTGAAGCTGAAGTTCACGCCCAGGGACTCGATGAGTTCGATCTCACGCCGCAGAATCGATTTCGGCAGACGATATTCAGGTAGTGCAAAACGCAGCATTCCACCGGCCTCTGACTTGCTGTCGTAGACGGTGACGTCATGACCCAGCAGTGCCAGGTAAAAAGCTGCCGTGAGCCCAGCTGGTCCGGCGCCCACGATCGCGATCTTGCGTCCGGTGGCCTCCAGCTTGAGTGCAACGATGACTCGAACCATCGCTTCGTGCTTGTCGGACGAGAAGATCGAATCCGCGATGAAGCGATGCACTTCCCGCATATTCACCGCCTGATCGATCGTCTGGCGGCGGCAACGGCTGTCGCACGGATGCTGGCACACGCGCCCCGTGGAAGAAGGTAGCGGATTATCCAAGATCACCGAGAGAAAGGCTTCTTCCAATCGGTTCTCCTTATAAAGCTGCAGGAAGCGCGGTATGTTCATGTGCAGCGGGCAGCTGTTTTCGCAAGGAGAAAGCGCCAGTTCCTCGCAGACTCCGGCGGCGCATCGCCGCGCAAGGATGTGATCTTCAAACTCGTTGCGGAAATGGCGCAACGTTGTAAGCACTGGATTGGGAGCGGTCTGTCCGAGCCCGCACAGCGAACAGTCGCGGATGTAGCGGCTCAGTTCGTCCAGGACTTCGAGATGATGAGTCGTTCCTGCGCCCTCGGTAACCCGGTTCAGAATGCGAAGGCATTTGTTCAACCCCACCCTGCAAGGTATGCATTTCCCGCACGACTCCGAGTGCGTGAACTCGATGAAGTAGCGGGCGACATCGACCATGCAGTTATCTTCGTCCATCACGACCATGCCGCCGGAACCCATGATCGACCCGAGCTGAGACAGGTTTTCGTAGTCCACTGCGGCGTCAAACATCTCGTGCGGGATGCAACCGCCTGAGGGTCCCCCGGTCTGAATGGCTTTTACCTGACGCCCCCCAACCGCTCCCTCTCCGATGTCGTAGATGAAGGTCTTGAGCGGCGTGCCCAGGGGCATCTCCACCAGACCTGTGTTTTTCACTTTCCCAACAAGCGAGAAGACCTTTGTGCCCGAACTCTTCGGGCTTCCGGTTTCCGTGAACCAAGCCGGACCTCGCATGACGATCGGCGCAATGTTGTACCAGGTCTCGACGTTGTTGATGTTGGTGGGCTTCCCCCACAGTCCCTTTTGTGCGGGGAAAGGCGGCCGCGGTCGGGGCCTTCCGGCTTCCCCTTCGAGAGACGCGATCAGTGCGGTTTCTTCCCCACAGACAAATGCTCCGGCGCCCTCCACCAATTCGATATCAAACTTGAAGCCGCGGCCGAGAATGTTCTCACCGAGCAGGCCGTATTCTCGCGCCTGATCGATCGCTCGATTCAAGCGATGAACCGCCAGCGGGTACTCCGCGCGCACATAGATGATTCCCTCCGCTGCCCCCATGACATACCCGCCGATGATCATTCCTTCCAGCAACGAGTGCGGATCGCTTTCAATTTCATTGCGATTCATATAGGCGCCGGGATCGCCCTCATCGGCATTGCAGATGATGTATTTGGGCTCTGCCTTCGCCTTGGCCAGGAACTCCCACTTGTTACCGGTGAGATATCCGGCCCCGCCACGGCCGCGCAGTTTCGAGGCTTTGACCTGCTCGATCACACCGGCCGGGTTACTGTCGATCAATACCTTGTAAAGCGCCTGATAGCCGCCGATGGCGATGTACTCTTCAATGTCATCCGGGTTGATGATTCCGCAATTCCGCAGAACGATCTTTTTCTGTCCTCTGAAGAAAGTTACGTCGTTCCACAACGGTATTTCCGGATAGCCCTGGCCATAGCGGACGTGTCCAGTAATGTGGTCCCATTCTTCGATCTTGCAGTAGATAAAATCCGGGGTGAGATTGCCCAGGCTGACATCATGCAGCAGGCGTGAGGCATCATTGGCTTGCACTCTTCTTGAAATAACCAACGGATGGCCCGGCAGACGAACATTGACCAGCGGCTCTTCGGAGCACGAACCAAAGCAGCCCACCGGTGCCAGTACAACATCAGCGCCGCTTCTCTCTATGGCTTGGGCGAAGGCGTGATAGAGCCCCTCGGCACCGTTCCCTCGACCGCACGTCCCCATTCCGATTGCCACTCGTGGAACCGGCGGTACGAGTTTCGCCAGGCCGGCCTCGCGTACGGCATTGAACGCTCCAATATCTTGAATTCGAGGCATGCTTACTCTCCTGCTCGAATGGTTGCAATCTCACGCTGCAAAGTACGCTCGGTGGCGTGTCCGCAGATGCGATGGTTTACTTCGACCACTGGCGCCATTGCGCATTGTCCAAAGCACGCTACCGTGCGAACTGTGAACCGCCGATCAGGCGTCGTCAGCAGGAGTTTGTCGGCTTCGTGGCCGTTGCCTTCACCATCCTCAAGCCCCAGTCCCAGCTCGAGCCGGGCACCCTGCAACAAGTTGCGCGAGCCACGCGTATGGCACGCGGTGCCGCGACAGATGCAGATGCTGTTCTCTCCCTGAGGTTGGAGATTGAACAGAGCATAAAATGTGGCCACGCTGTATACCCGCGAAAGCGGCACTTCCGTCTTGCCCGCGATATAGCGCAGCGTCTCTAACGGAAGATATTTGTGGCGATTTCTTTCTTGTGCGGCCTCCAGGATTCCCAGCATGGCTCCAGGACGCCCTTGACGACTGGCGATCACTCTGTCAATAAATAATTGCTCGTCGGTGGAAAGAATTACAGGCGAGAGTGTTGGCATAGACACTCCTTCAAGCGAACCACTCGCTCTTATCTAAATCTACCCATTCACTGCAAGCATTTACCGTCCCTGCAAACACATTGGACGGTGATAGGAATCACACGACTTTTAGTGCGTAAGGCACTGCCTTTCAATGCACGACGCGTTTAGGAGGGCGCGCCGCAACCGGGCGACGGGTCGTCATGCTGGCACTGCCCAAGCTTCCGATGGCATTACAAGCGTGTTGCAGGATTGGCAGCCCCTTGTTGCACCTCATCATGTTCCGCCCCTAGTTGAGACTGGAAGCGGCGGCTTGCCTCTTCGAATTGAGCTTTTGCTCGCGCAACGCTCCCTAGCATCGCGTGCAGGCGTTTGGGTCCCAATACCAGCAGTCCAAGTGCCAGCACGAACAGGATTTCCGTTCCCATGTGTTAGTCCTTGCTCCCAGTGTGGTCGTTGGCAATGGTGATTGTTGTTGCGCTGGCTGGCCTCTCTTCTTCAGCTTTCATGGCTGACTTGAAGCCGCGGATGCCTTCGCCGATTCCCTTGCCCAGTTCCGGAAGCTTCCTGGGCCCGAAAACCAACAGGGCAATTCCAAAAATGACCAGCAGATGCATCGGCTGAAACAATCCTTCGAACATAGACACTCCTTAAGATTCAATTTTCGTTCACGACGATCTGGTGCCACTAGTTTGTGAAGAGCGTTTTGTGAAAACGATTGATGCCGCCAGGACCGGAAGAAACCGTTCCCGGTGTCATCCCATCCGTGCGCCCCCTTAGTGCACAACGACCTTGCCGGTCATCTTCGGGTGGACCGAACAGAAGTAGGAGTAGACGCCCGCCTGGGTAAATGTGTAGGCGAACTTCTCGTCCGTATCCCGCACCTTGGACTTGAACACACCGTCTGTACTGACCACCGTATGCGGAATATCATCCCGGTTGGTCCAGGTGACTGTCGTTCCGACAGCTACCGTGAGTTCCTGCGGTCCAAAGCTGAAGTTATCGATTTTGACCTCCGCGTTTGCCGCGGAGGGCTGGTCACTGGCGGTGACGCTCGGTGATCCCGCTAGGAGCATGATGGCAATCATTGCCGGTGCCGCCAAAGATGCAAACCACAAACTTGTTTTTGTCATTGTTCTGTTTCCTTTCTATATTTGATTCGACTGATCTTCCTTGTGTGGTGTGTTAGTGAGCTACGCAAGAGTTGAATCGACAACCGCGAGCGAGTGCTGGCCCCGGACGTAATTCACGTCGGTAGTCCCCAGCAGTGTCCGCAACTGCTCCGCCGGCACCTTCATCGGTCCGGGAGAATCGGCTTTGCCCGGCTGCGGTTGGGGAAATGCGGTTGACATCGCCGTATGAAAGGTCACGTTTCCTTCGACCTTTTGCATGATCTGGTGAATATGGCCGTTCAGCACCGTGACGGAGCCGAACTTCTTCAAGTAGCCCAGCGCCTGCGCGCTGTCCTCTGTGCCCCAGCCCCACTCCGGATACACAGACCACAAGGGTATGTGGGCAAATACCACAATCGGCGTACTGTGCTTCAGATGCTTGATGTCTTTTTCCATCCATTCGAGCTGTTCGCCGCCCAGTGAGCCGAGTCCACCGGACTTGAGGTTCATCACGTTGACCAGTCCGATGAAGTGCACACCTTTCTTGTCGAAGCTGTACCATCCAGCACCTTGGGCGTTCTTCCCATATCGTTCGAGATAAGATTTACCGTTATCGTCCAGCACATCATGTTCGCCGGGCACAAAGAAGACCTGCTTTGCGCTCGCACCCTTCAGAATCTGGTCGACGTTATCGAATTGTTCCGGTTTCGAAAGGTGGCTGATGTCGCCGGTGTGCAGCAGGAATTCCGGCTGGTTTGGCAAGCCGTTGATCTTGTCCACCGCGGCATTGAGCGTCGCGATTACATCCTGATTCGCTGGCTTGTTGAATCCCATGTGGCTGTCGCTGATCTGCACGAAACTAAAATCGCCGCCTTTGTGAACGTCTTTGTCCATGCCTTTGGCGAAGGCCCGAGACATTGGAATGCCACCGCTCATCGTCCAGACGAGTCCAGTCCCAGCCCAGGCCATGCACTTTAGAAACCCGCGACGATCGATGCCATCGTTATTCAGATCTTGTAACCGTTGATCGATAAAATCCTGCTTCTTGTCTGTCATTTGCCCTCCATGGTTTGTAGCGTTCTGAGGTTGTAACTGGCACGAGCCGGGTTTATTCCCGGTTAAAATCAAAAAAACTCTGGAAACTTCGGTGCCTGGTAAACGCGAGCGCTGTCCGAGCGTTGCAGGTTCTAGCCGAGTCCGTTCACGCCGCTAAGAAACCCGCCCAAATGCCCCGTCAGCGCGACGATCAACACGCCAAGACATTCAATCGCCAGTCGATAGCTCGGCAAGGCGTCCGCCCGCCGGCGCGCTTGAAAATGCACCCACCAGACGAGCCAGATCATCGCGGTCGAGACGCAGGCGAGTACCAGGTGCAGCAGCAGGATGCCCTTCAGTTTCTGCCCCTCTAGTTGAAACTGCCACGCGAGAATGCCCGTGGCGAGAACTGGGAGCGTCGAAATCGCTGCCACTAGCACGTTGTAATATGCGGCATCAGCGATGCCGCGTCGCTTTGTCCAATATCCAATGAAATCGAAACCAACTGCAGAAATGAAAAGCGCAATTGGAAAGTGGATCAGCACGACATGTTGTGCGTGCTTGGCCAGCAAAACGATTTTCGGATCGAAAGGATTCACCATAGCTACTCTTCCTTCTTATTCAGTTGTCACCGATGACGGGGATATTGGGTCTTTTCTGCTCTCACGACCGAAGCAGTACCGCCTCTGGTGTTCATGAGTGTTAACCAACCGGACAGCCTTTTATTCCCGATCCGAGAATTTGTGATCGCGAGGAATAAGACTGCTTCGCATTGGTTTTAACCTTATGTGAACGTCAGGATGGTGAGGCATGGAAGGTGAAGATCGGCGCGTGTGTCGATGGGCTGGCACTCTCGCGCGCACAACGTTCCTGCGGGAACATAACGTCATGACGGTAAAGGGCATACAATAATGTCATGACAGGTAAATCCAAGAAAACAAAGCGGCGAAAGGACGCGGCCGAGGAGAGTCATCGAACTGCGTGCATCGGTTGAGGACGACCTGTTGTCGCTGGTGGAAGAGGAGACGAGCACGGAGTCGCGCTGGAACCGTCCGCGCAAGCGGAGGATCTCGTTGCGCGTGGATACCGAAGTGGTGGACTGGTTCAAGTCCAAAGGTCCGGGTTATCAGACGCGGATCAACCGGATCTTGAGAAGAGTGATGATGGAAGGCAAGAAACGGACGGGGGAGACGTAGAGTGGGCCTTCCGGCCGATTCCTGCGTAGAGCCTTTAAGCGTGGAGAAATTAGTGAACGTCCGCCTGTCCCGCCTCGATTTCGCACATCCAGTGGCGTGCTTTTCAGCGCGGCGAGCCTATTGGCATGTACGATGAGTAGACTCATGGGCCGAACAGGTTATACCCGGATCCAATGCCAGGTACTGAGCTGTCCGAGGTCCGAAACAACCAACCCTTCATGACCATCCTCGCCCGCTTAGAGCAGTGGAAGGAGCAAGGCGCGATCTCGCCGGCGCAGCACGCGCGATTGGCGAGCCTCTCCCGTGGAGAACCCTTCTCCCTTTTTCTTGAGCTGAACGTTCTCCTCTATGCCGGTGTCCTGGCGTTCGTTGCCGGACTTGGCTGGACGGTCACCACTTGGTCGCAGCAACTCGGTGACGTTGTCGTTCTGGCCACGCTGTCCATCATCCTCGCCGCAAGTTTTTGGTACTGCTTTTCCCGCGCGTCCTCGTGGTCCTCCGCGGAAACGCCTGCACCGAATCTTGTGTTCGATTACGTGCTCTACCTCGGCAGTCTCGTCTGGTGCGTAGAACTCGCGTACCTGGAGAACCGCCTCCACGCGCTCTCCGGACAATGGGATCTCTATCTTTTGGCGACCGCCGTCCTTTTCTTCTTTCTCGCTTATCGTTTCGATAATCGGTTCGTACTGTCGCTCGCGTTGTCGTCGCTCGCCGGATGGTTCGGGCTCACCATTTCGCACTGGCCATCGCATCAGGACGCGGCGTATCGCCAGTATGCCCTTGTCTACTGTCTGCTGGTGGGCGCCGGCGGGGTGCTTCTTCAGCGCCGCGGTCTGAAGCCGCATTTCTTCGGCACTTATCTGAACATCGTGACCAACATTCTTTTCTGGGCGGTGCTTTCCGGTGTGTTCGAGCGGCGGGACTACGGCCTCTGGATCCTCGTTCTGCTTATCGCCTGTGGCGCGTCTCTTGCCTGGGGATTGGCGCGCCGTCAGTTTGCCTTCGTTGCTTATGCCGCCGTCTACGGGTACGTGGGCGTCAGCTCATTGCTTCTGCGAAGCGTCAATGACACAGCCGCAGTCCTGACCTATTTCGTGTTTACCGGAGTGGCGATGCTCGTGGGGCTGATCGTGATTGCGCGACGCTTCGGGAGGTCCGAATGAGAGCCTACAGTGCATCCAGCGAAGAGGCTCTGCGCGCCCGCAAACTCCTGAAGGAGTGGGCCGGCGAAGCCTTCCTGACCCAGGAGCAATACCAACGTCTGGAGCAGGAAACGGTCTCTGAGCTTCGCACGACCAACATCTTTCTGCGGCTGGTCTTGCTTCTCTTCACCCTGATCATCGTGGGCGCCACCGCCGGGCTGTTCTTCGTGGTTTTTCTTTCGCGTCCATCGGAGCAAACTGTTGGTGCTTTCTTGCTGATCGGCGCCGCCGTCTGCTACGCGGCCGCGGAAGTCGCCGTTTCCCAATTTCGTTTGTATCGCTATGGGATCGAAGAAGCGCTCCTCATCTGCTCGGTTGGTTTTCTCTGCGGAGGAATGGAGGCCGCTTTTTTTAACGGCCAATATTCGCCTCTCCCGAACGGAGCCCAGTTCCTGGTTCCCGCCGCCGGCGCCGTCATTTCACTCTGGATCTGGCACCGCTTCGGGCTCTGGTACGCATTCCCCGCCGCAATGATCTTCGCCCTCTTTCTGCCGGGCTACTGGACCTCGTCTCACTCGGCGCAGCATGTCATCGTTGCCGTCGGTTATTCAATCGGGCTGATATTTGTCGCCGCGGTACGGTCTCGCCACCGCTCCGATTACCTCGAAGATGCTTATTCGCTCATCGAAGCGTTCCTCTGGCTCGGCATCTACCTAGCCATCAACCTCAAACTTTCGTCGTTGGACATGCCCGGGCGGTGGTGGTGGGGCGGCGGCACTCGGGCCTCCTCTGAATTCGCGAGGCCGTTCTACTGGACCACGTGGGTGCTGATCTGGTGCTTGCCGCCCGTTGTCCTCGTGCGGGGCATTCGCCTGAAGGACCGTTTCGTCATTGCAGTGGGATCGATTGTCGCCATTCTGACCTTGGTCTCCAATAAGCCTTATCTCGGTTGGCAGCGGCATACTTGGGACCCAATGCTTCTGGGAGTATTGTTAACGGGCGTTGCATTTTTCATTCGACGCTGGCTTGCCCGCGGCCCGGGCGGAATTCGCCATGGTTTCACCGCCGCCCGCCTATCGGGAAAAGACAAACAGTGGATGAACGCGAGCTCCGCCGTATTGGGCCTGATACCCCAGCCAGCAATACCAAGCCCGCCAACAAGTGGTCCAGACTTCCGCTTCGGTGGAGGCGCTTCGGGGGGCGGAGGCGCCAGCAGCGATTTTTGAAAGACGCTCAACTAGCGATTACTTTCGGACAATGGGCAATCGGGGACTTCTGGCCCGGAATCACTGCTGGCAGGCTGCGGACAAACTCGAATTCGCGGCGCGGCGCCTGAAGGCGCGATTGATTATCAGCACTTACGCTTATGCCTAAAGGCATAGCCTGACACGAATCGTCAGTTTTTTCGCAGCCCGCTAGACCTGAAAATCGATCCAAGCGAAAGAAACCCCGGCACGCATAGCTGATAGGAAGGTGTGGGCGATACTATCGTCCAATTGTTTTATTCCGTCACCGGTGGCTTACTTGCGAAGGTTCGAGACGCACGTTGATCGGGTCTAGACTTACCGCGCGGCCTGAAGCCGCGCCCTTTCAAAACGCTGATCCGGTGCGAGTTTTTCGGCAGCGTGCTGGAACACTTTTTTGTGAAGGAGAGGAACACCTTGACTGAACCTATGACAGAATCTTTGGCGCAAGTACAACAAAGGATAGAAACGCGCACTGCTGTAAAACATATCGCGGCCTTTACCGTGGTTGTGACCACGGTGCTGCTTGCCGTCCTCGGCGGCGTGGTCCTTTACGCGCAAGGCCAAGACAACGACAAGTACTCGCTGAAATCGCCGGGCGGAATCGCGTTCTCCGACTTCAGGGGATACGAGGACTGGTCTGTGGTGTCTTCGGCCCGCACCGAAGAAGTGCTTAAGGTAATCGTCGCCAATCCGGGGATGATTCAAGCGTACAAGACGGGCGTTCCGGGAAACGGCCAGCCTTTTCCCGATGGTTCCATGATCGTGAAGCTCCAGTGGAAGCCGAAGAAGAGCACGGAAGCGACTTTCGCAGTGGATGTGCCCGACGTCTTTAAGCAGGCATTCGTGATGGAGAAGGACAGCAAGAGATTTCCGAAAACCGGCGGCTGGGGATACGCGGTGTTCAACTACGACGCCGCATCGGACAAGTTCACCCCCGATCCAAAAAGTCTCTCAGACTGCGGACAGACGTGCCATGTGGCCGTGAAGGCGAAGGACTACATCTTCCACCCGTACCAGAAGCGTTGAACCGGGCGGGACATTAAGTGCTTGCTTCAGACTACGGCGCGGCTGGAAGCCGCGCCCTTTCAAAACACGAACGAGTACCCTCGCAAAGGATGTCCGTGTGAGGCTTTATCTTCGACGTGGATAAGGAAGGGAATACACTGCGAGCTAAGGAGATGAAAGATGAAAGCAGTTGTTGTCCACCAATATGGCGGTCCTGAAGTACTGAAGTTCGAAGAATACCCTGACCCGGTTCCGGGTCCGGGCGAGGTGCTGGTGCGGGTTGCTGCCACCAGCGTGAATCCGATCGACTACAAGCGACGTGCTGGATTGACGAAAGATTTTTACCCCCTCAAGTTCCCGGGGCTTATAGGAGTCGATATGGCGGGGACAGTGGTCAAGATTGGGCCGGGAGTGGAAGGCTTTACTGCCGGCGACCAGGTGTTCGCTATGGCAGACAATACTTACGCCGAACTTTGTGTCGTGAAAGCCGCGGTTCTAGCGAAAGTTCCCAAGGGACTCGATTTGATCCAGGCGGCGGCGTTGCCGCTGGCCACGACGACCGGCAACCAACTCCTGTTAGCCACGGGAATCAAAGCAGGGCAGACGGTTCTGGTCGTAGGTGCTGCTGGAAATGTCGGGCGTTCGGCGGCATTCACTGCGAAGACGCGCGGGGCAACTGTGATTGCGGGGGTTTTGAAGAGGCAGATCGATGACGCGAAGACTGTCGGCGCCGATCAGGTCGTCGCAACCGACGACGACACCGCGATTGCGAATCTTCCGCCGCTCGATGCGGTGGCGGATGCAGTCGGAGGAAGAACCGCCGAGAAGCTGATCGCCAAGGTCAAGCCGGGAGGAGTCTATGCATCGGTGGTCGACGTCCCGCAAAACGCCGCCAAGTACCCATCTGTAAAGGTGGTGCACGTAGTCTCGAAATTCGACAGGAAAACGCTCGAGTTCATGGCCGAAGCCGTGCGAGATGGCAAGCTGGTAATTCCGATTAGCCGGAAACTGCCACTCAGTGAAGCGGCCGAGGCTCAAGCAGCGGCAGAGAAGGGTGGTGTCGGGAAGATCTTGCTGGTGGCTTGAAATTATTCTTGGGAACAGGGGACACGAAAGGAAAATCGGAAATGAAAAAAGACCGGCGCGGAATCAACCCCGCTTCGAAGCCGAGTGGCAATGGGTGTGTTGAATGCCTGGCGTCATTGAAAGGTTGGTGGTTTCATCTCCGCCGGTGTGCGGAGTGTGGGCACATCGGCTGCTGCGACAGTTCCCCGAGCCAGCACGCGTCGAAGCATGCGGCGGCAACAGGGCATCCGATCATTGCCAGCTTCGAGCCGGGTGAGGATTGGTTCTACGATTACGAGAAGCAGGGGATGATCAAGGGTGTGGAGCTGCTTGCGCCGCATTCGCATCCGGAGGATCAGCCAGCACCCGGACCGGCAGGAAGAGTTCCAGCCAATTGGGAATCGCTGCTGCACTAGCCGGCGTCGATCATGTTCAGATGCAACTGCTCCGAAAGGTTCTTGCGGACTCAGCCGGGCTGAGCTGCCGTCAAGCCGCGTGAATTGCTGGAGGCGCGGGTCCGAGCTTCGCAGCCATCTTCACCAGATCGGCGAGGGAGTTGGCTTTCATCTTCTGCATGACCTGCCCTCGATGCGCTTTAACTGTAATCTCGCTGATGCCGAGCTCGCCGCCGACTTGCTTATTCAGCAGCCCAGAGACAACCAACGCCATCACCTGCTGTTCCCGGGGAGTAAGGGAGGCGTAACGGTCGCGAAGTTCCTGCATCTCCGTGTTTTGAGCGAGGACGAGACGGCTTCGTTGGAGGGCGTTTCGGATGGCGCTCACCAATACCTCGTAATCCAGAGGCTTGGTGAGGAATTCAACGGCGCCGGCTTTCATGGCTTGCACCGTCTTCGGGACATCCCCATAACCGGTGATGAAGATGATCGGCATGTCGATGTGTTCGACGGCAAGCTGCTTTTGGAGTTCAAGACCGTTCAAGCCTGGAAGTGAAAGGTCAAGGACAAGACAGCTGGGGACAAGCTGTCTTGGGTGGTTGAGAAATTCTTGTGCGGACGCGAATGCCTCCGGCTTCCAGTTCTCATTCCTTACCAACAGTTCCAGTGACTCGCGCACGGAAATATCATCGTCAACAATGAAGACGATGGGTGTGGCGGTCGACATTGAAAATGCTCCCATTTCATACCCCGTTGGGCGCGCCGAATTCATGTTCCCCCTAGACATTGTTCCCCCAAAGATTGACCCGCGGAACCTCAAACGTCGTGTAGTGCAATGTTGATGGCCTCGAGCACAGCTGTGTCACTGAATGGTTTGAGCCGAAATCCCGCTGCGCCTTGCTTGGTTACTCGAGCACGAATCGTTTCATCTCTTTGACCGGTGATGAAGATGACCGGAATGTTCTGTCCGCGACGCTTTAGCTCCTTGTAAAGTTCCGGTCCACTCATGTCGGGCATCGCGATGTCGAGGATCAAGCAGCTAGCCTCATGGACACAACCCGATTGACAGAAATTCTCTCGCCGAGGAAAAAGCTCGAGCCGCAAAGCCAAATTCTCTCAGCAGGTCAGGCAGCGACTCGCGCACGGACTCATCATCGTCCACTACAACCGAAAGAAGCTGACATTTGTCCTCGCTCCCGTCCTTTGGGGGCTCCATTACAAACAATGCAGCATTCCATGAGAGGACGTCCATTGTGCTTTGGTATTGCTTCTCACCCAATTGTGAGCGACGGACCATATTATGCGGCCTCCGTCGATGAATCAGCCCGATTGACACCGGTCTCGGCGTCGGCCAAACCCTCGAGTGCACAAGGGATAGCAAATGAAAATGTGGATCCGGGCCCATCATTCGGTGTTGCCCAGAGACGTCCCTGATGAGCTTCAATGATCGAGCGGCTGACAGAGAGTCCGATTCCCATACCGTCCGCTTTAGTGGTGTAGAACGCTTCGAAGATCCGGTCCGCGGCTTGAGGCGTCAAACCGAGTCCCGAATCTTTTACACTTAGCCGGATTTGGTTCCCCTCATCCCTATCAGTTCTGATGAGCAACTCTCTGGGGCGATCGTCAATTGTGCGCATTGCGTCCGTGGCGTTTCGAAGCAAGTTCAGGATGACCTGCTGAAGCTGGATGCGGTCTCCGACTACTGGCGGGAGGTTATCCGCAAGCTCATACCGTAGAATCACGCCGCTTCTCTGGATCTCAATCAACGATAAAGCTGCCACTTCTCGAGCCGCTTCATTCAGGTCCATCGTCTCGGGGGACGGCTCTTTCTTGCTATAAAGGGTGCGCAATCGCGTGATCACGTCAGAGGCCCGGTTGCCATCGCGAATCGTGCGCCGAACAGTTTCCCGTGCTCCATCAACATTCGGAGGATCAGCCGAAAGCATCCGCAAGCAGGTGCTGGCATTCGTGACTATGCCCGAGAGCGGTTGGTTGACTTCGTGTGCAATGGATGCGGTCAGCACTCCGAGGCTGGTGATGCTTGCTACCTTTGCGAGCTCGGATCTCGCCTTGGCGAGAGCTTCCTCCGACAGCTTCCATTGCGTAATGTCTTCGGAGAGCGCCATCAAAAATCGGGGCACGCGTTCCGTGCCGGGCACGATAGAAACGTTGTTTCGTGCCCACACGGAATTGCCGTCCTTGCGCCGGTACCGCTTCTCGATCTGAAATTGCTGACGCTTTCCCCCTAACAACTCACGGATCAGCGCTTCGTTACGTTCGAGATCCTCCTCATGGGTAACCTCAAGGGAGGTAAGCTGATGCAATTCCTGCTCGGCGTATCCCAGCATCTTCTGGAAGATGGGATTCGTGGCAATAAAGCGGCCATTCAAGTCGGTGAGAGCAACGCCGACGGCCGAGCTCTCAAAAACAGACCGCCACCTTTCCTCGCTTCGCACCAGTTGCGCATGAGCCAGGCGTAAAGCATCTTCGCTTCGTTGGCGCTCCGTAATATCGCGAATGTGGCCAGTGAATGCAAAAGGGCCGTCTTGCGGGATGCGTGTGATTGTGAGCTCGACAGGGATTTCTCTCCCATCGGCACAGAGTGCGGTCATTTCAAGCCGCCGGCCCAATACTCTCGACTCGCCTGTGGCCAGGTAGCGGGCAAACCCCGTGCGGTGTTTCTCGCGGAGCGAAGGAGGGATGATGACATCAGCGAGACTCCTGCCCAGCACGTCCTTCCTACGGTGACCGAACGTTCGTTCCGCAGCGGGGTTGAATTCCGTAATACAACCCTCATGGTCCATTGCCACGACGCAATCGGGCGATGAGTCCAGGATTGTCGCCTTATGCAATTCACTGCGCCTCAGTTCCAGCTCTTCATGACTGAGCCTTTCTTCTGCCAGCTTGCGCTCAGCAATCTCTTTCCTCAGTTCTTGGTTGGTGGTAGCAAGTTCCGCGGTTCGCTCGGCAACGCGTCGATCGAGTTCATTGGCGATCTGCTTCTGTTCCCTCAGGAGTGCAGCCTCCCGCATCCCGATTGAGGCCTGATTCGCAGCTACGCTCAGAAGAAGACTCTCGGTCTGGCTGGGAAAGTCCGCGCGTTCAGAACCTACTACGATCATGCCTATCTCACCATGTATACCAAGGGGCACAGGAAAAATTGCAATGTCATGGCCGCCGAATCGGCTTCCCGTCGGCGGCAGTGAATTTGCCCCATCGCCTATAAGCCAGTGGTTGAGCACCACACCGATGTCTTGCACTGGCACTTTCAGTTTGCATGAATCGGCAACACGGAGAAGCTCAAGGGGGGCCGCGGCGACTGGACCTTTGAGCCGGGCGCATATGAAGTCGAGGCGGAGCATACGGAGGAGCGCGTCAAGCAACATTTCAAGAATTTGCGAGGGCTCGTTGCCGCTCCAGATAGCAGGCAGAGCGAGCAAACTGACAAGATCGTTGATGCAGCGCTGAAGACGCTTGATCTCACGGGCCGGATCTTGGACTTGCTTTTCCATGTCAGGCTGCCGCGGGTGAGGTCTTCCGACGGGACCGGCGTTGACGAAATTCCTGCAAGAATTCGTGCGGCGGAACATAGAAGGGATTTTGCTGAAGGATGCCGCCGATGATAACCATCGGATGGGTCCGCATGATGTCGATCACTTCGTCGCCACGAAATTGCGCGAGATGGTAGGTGCAAATGACTGCGTCTTCATGCCGACGCCAGACATCATTCACGCGGGACTCGAACTCAATGACATCGTCGATGTGCGATTGATCTTTCGCCGACCAGTCCATACGACAACAAATGCGACTGAGCGGATATCCCGCGATGGAGTTGCCGCTAGCCAACTGCTCGAACGCCGCGATCATGTGATCCGGATCGAAGCGGCCATCCGGAAGATAGACGTCGGTGTTAGTACGAAGCTCCAGTTGTCCGGTCTGCTGCGCAGCAGCCGGGTCGATTCCTACATCAGTCAAGCGTTGGAGGTGGTCCTGACGCTGATCCGGATTAACAACGTGAATCGCCTTGTGGCCACATTGGAATCCATCTTGGATGAATGGGAGCAAGACGCGATACTCTTCGTCAGCGCTGTTGAAGAAAGCGCAGACATGACGCGTTTGGTCGAGCTGGGAGCCAGCAAAAGGAATTGGAGCGGTCGCTTTCTTCATCGCATATCCCCACAGGATATTAAGCGGCGCCCCAGTTGAAACCGATTCAGTAATGATGCACCACTCTGCGGCTAAATGTCCAATCCATACTTTGGTATGGATCGATACGTTCGTCCAATAGACGCGTCGTCGCGCTTCTGGCTTAATCAGTGCCACCAGCGATCGGAGCCACTATGAGCACGGCAGTCACAGTCCCTCGCCTTCAGCGAAAACTGGAACTCATGGGACACCTTATTTATAGTGAGCACTGTCGGAATTGGAGTGGTCAATGAACAGCGTACAAATCGAACAGAAGAGCTATGAGATGCCGCCGCGGGAGGGGTTCAGCATCGCGCATTTTCTGACCGTCGCCGACATCGACCGTTCGGCTCGCTTCTACGAAAAGGTCTTTGGCGGTCGCATTCTGAGCAGAGGCGATAGCAGCGGCGCGCCTGCGTACATTCAGATCGCGAATACGTGGCTGCTTGTCAACGTCGGCGGCGGGCCGACCCCCGACAAGCCGACGGTAACGCTGAGCGTCCCCGACCCGGACAAGATCAACAGCTTTATGAATATCCGGGTTGCGGATATTCAAGCGTGTTATGAACTATGGAAAAGCCGAGGAGCCGAGTTCATCACGAAGCCGATTCCCAAGTACGGCGAGATACGCTGCTACATCCGCGACCCTGACGGCTATATTATCGAGGTCGGACAGAGCACCGACCTGACGTACGGTTAACGCTCGGAGCGGATGCGGATCCAACCTCTCAATTTCAGTGAACTTTATGGGGGAAAAATGGCAACTCTGAGTGATGTTCGGGGCGATAGAGCAAGCACCGCGACGAGTGTCGCGAGCGTCGACATGAAGTTCGAGGCAGTCGTTATCCCTGTCTCAGACGTTGACCGCGCAAAAACCTTCTACACGAAACTCGGTTGGCGGCTCGATGCCGACTTCCCTTTCGAGAATGGCTTCCGCGTCGTCCAATTGACCCCGCCCGGGTCAGAATGCTCAATCCAGTTCGGCACAAAGATCACCTCGGCCGGGCCCGGCTCGGCCCGAGGCCTTTACCTGATCGTGTCTGACATAAACGCCGCACGCAACGAACTTACCGCTCGCGGTGTCGACGTCAGCGACGTATTCCACGCCGGGACACCGGGGGCTCAGTTTCAATCCGGCACCAGCGGTCGCGTCGCCGGGCCAGCACCAGATCACGCAAGCTACGGTTCTTTTGCCACATTCAGTGACCCGGATGGCAACGGATGGCTGCTCCAGGAGATCACAGCACGGCTGCCCGGAAGAATCGACGCCAAGACGACGACCTACGCATCAGCGAATGATCTGGCCAGTGCCTTGCGCCGAGCGGAGGCCGCGCACGGGCAGCATGAAGCGCGGACTGGGCAGTCCGACAAGAACTGGCCAGACTGGTACGCCAAGTTTATGACCGCGGAGCAATGCGGCACCGAGCTACCAAAATAAGCGATACGGGCGATCCTGTCGGAGGAGTTCGAACATGCGTCGTGACATTGTGCCCGGGGGCGTTTTCCCCGACTACGAACTACCCGATCATACGGGGAAACTGTGCAAGCTCAGCGAGCTACAGGGTGACGATCCACTGGTCCTCACGCTCGCGCGGGGCCACTACTGCCCAAAAGAACACCAACAGCATTTAGAACTCGCCGCGTTTTACCCCAAGATCGCCGTCGGGTACACGCAGATCGCCACGATTACAACCGACGACCACCACACGCTGCAGGAGTTTCGAGCATCGGTCGGAGCCCAGTGGACCTTTCTTTCAGACCCCGACCGGACGATTCAGAAGGATCTCGACATCCAGGAGTACACCGATCCCGAGCATAACCCGATGATTCCGCACACGCTCGTGCTCAAGCCGGGCCTCGTCATCTACAGCATCTACAACGGTTACTGGTTCTGGGGCCGTCCGTCGGTCGTGGATCTTTGGCACGACTTGCGCTCCGTGACGAGCGAAATCCGCCCGGACTGGGATCTGAGCGCTCCTGGGCTCCGCGAGGCATGGAATGCAGGGGACCTCTCCCGTTTTCACGGATGGAATAAGCAGGCCAATGTGGAAACGCCTCCGCTTGAACGGAGGAAGTAGACGACGCAGTCCTTTGATGCTGCTGGTTTCGATTCAGTGTTGAGGCCTTCTAATGAACGAACGCGATTCGTTTTCAGATTCGATTTACGAGGAGCAGATGCGCCTGGCGGAGCGCGAGCTGTCTTCTTTCCTTGCTGCGGTGACGGAATTGTACGGCCCAGAGCAAGCTGGGGTCTCGACAGAAGACTGGCTCGATGAATCGGAGCTCATGGACGGCCCGCCTCGATCGGAGGCGCGAAATTGGCGCGCGGTCACGATCGCCGCTGCAGCTCGATTGGCAAATCGGGTCAATATTAAGGCTGCATGAACCGAGGCCGACCGACGACGCCAGTGGGCAATTGGGCTACAGTTGTCGCGGACGACCACGACAATTCGCGTGCCCGACGCTCCCCGCGGCGACCTACTTCTCCTTGCTTCGCAGCGCGAGTTCGCGAAACTCTTTAGCCATTTTGTGACTTGCCTTTATTTGCGACTGCGCGAGTTGTCGAGGTTTTTCCGGGAGGTGCAAAACCAAAGCCTCAAGTTCGGTTACTGTTTCCTGTGCTCGATTCGCCTCTCTTTCGAGCAGGCGTTCTAAACTTCGCGTGGCCTCGTCATGATCCATGTGTCATCCCTTTCTTATGACTTTTTCTAAGGTGCGGTCGATTCAAGCAGCTCCCCTACGTTTTCCGATAAATCCCCGAGAACTGCCGAAATAGCAGACCTATGCCGTTCGCATTCAAGTGATCGCAGGCTGGACTTCAGTGTAAGTTCCTTCCAGGTATGAGTGTGCGTTCGTTGGGCGCGCAACCATACCAGCCGTGCATCATCGAACACCACAGTTGCATTACAGCCAGGTCGAGCGCTATTGGACTTTGGTATCGGTGCTGTGATTGCAGCATCGCTTCGGCCTAACGACCTTTGGTCAATCATCCGAAAATATTAGCGATACTATCGTCTAATTGTCCGGCTCCCATCGTTATGGTGTGATGCGAACAACTCGACGAACCACAGGGAAGGATAAGGAGACGAAACATGAAAATCTTGATGGTGCTCACGTCGCATGACCAACTTGGCGATACAGGCCTTAAAACCGGTTTCTGGCTGGAAGAGGGAGCGGCTCCCTACTTTGTTTTCCGGGACGCAGGTGTCCAGTTGACTCTCGCGTCACCCAAAGGCGGACAGCCTCCGATCGATCCAAAGAGCGATCGGCCGGAAAACCAGACGCCCGCCCAGGTCCGCTTTAAGAAGGATGAGGCGGCGCAGAAAGCGTTCGCCAACACCGTGCGGCTGGCGGATGTGAAATCGGAAGATTTCGACACGGTCTTCTATCCGGGTGGGCACGGCCCCATGTGGGATCTCGCGGAAGATCCGGTGTCGATCGCTCTGCTCGAATCGTTCTACAACTCCGGCAAGCCCATTGCATTGGTGTGCCACTCTCCTGGCGTCCTGCGCCATGTCAAGTACAAGGGCGAGCCGCTGGTGAAGGGCAAGCAAGTAACGGGCTTCACGAATGGCGAAGAGGAAGAGATGAAGCTCACCCACGTGGTGCCATTCCTCGTGGAAGATGAACTGCTGCGGCTCGGTGCCATCTTTGAGAAGAAGGCGGATTGGCAACCGTTTTCCATCACGGATGGCCGCCTCATTACCGGACAGAATCCCGCATCATCGACGACTACGGCCCAGGCTCTCTTGAAATTCATGGCTGCGGAAAAGGCAGCCGCTTAGCAACCCGTGGCGAAAGTGTACGGCATGCATAAATACATGCCCTGATACAAATCGCACTTCCGGCAGGGGCCGCTCAGGCTTCGATTGCGTCGGCGCGCTTGGCCTCACGACAATTTTCGGAGAAGGAGCACGTTATGGAGGCATTGCGAAATGTATTGACTCGTCTGGAAACAGAAGGTGCAGCCCTCGGCCACTTCAATGTCTCAGACCTCGTCATGTTGAAAGGGGTTCTCGCGGCTGCAGGTCAAAGCGGGGTCCCGGTTCTGGTTGGCGCCTCCGAAGGAGAGCGGGATTTCTTTGGCGTACGGCAGCTTGCGGTCGTGGTGAACAGCCTGCGCGGAGAATTCGATGTGCCCATTTTCCTCAACGCGGACCACACACATTCGCTCGCAAGAGCAGTAGAGGCAGCGAAGGCGGGCTTTGACGAAATCATCGTCGATTTTTCTGCGTTGCCGTTCGAACAGAATGCCTTGAAGACCAAGGAGGCGCTTGAGGCAATCAAGGCAATTAATCCTGCGATCCTCGTGGAGGGAGAGATAGGCGACATAGGAACCGGCTCCGAGATACATGAAAAAGCTGAAAGCGAGTTCAAAACACTAACCACCCCGGAAGAAGCGAGACAGTTCGTCCAGTCGACTGGAATCGACGTCCTGGCACCGGCCGTCGGCAACAGGCACGGCATGTTCGAGAGCATGGTGGAAGGCAAAACGAAGAAGCGCTTGGATATTGAGAGAATTGCTCAAATCAAGAAAGCTACTCGGGTTTTTCTGACGCTGCACGGCGGATCGGGAACCAATGATGACGACTTTCGGAAAGCAATCGCTGCGGGAATTAACATTGTTCACGTCAGCACCGAACTGCGGGTCGCATGGAGGCGATCTTTAGAGGGCAGCTTGGCGGCACAGCCCAACGAAGTCGTCCCGTACAAGATTTTGCGTCCTGTTGTAGATTCCGTGGCGGAAGTCGTCAGCTCGCGGCTGAGATTGTTCAATGAAAAACGGAAGACCAAAAGTGTCGCTTAATGATGAGGAGCAATTCTAATGTGGCACGCTATCGAGAACTCACTCGCAACGCTCCGCGCGGCGGAATGGATGCCGATAACTGCCGTGCGCGTCTTAATCGGTGTTTTCTTCTGTGTCTCTGGGGGGACCAAGCTGCTTGTACCGGCTAAGTTCAGCACGATGGAGCGCACGTTGGTTGAGTCGCACATCCCGTTTCCGCACGCCAATGCGATCTTCGTGTCGCTCGTTGAGTTCGCTTCCGGCGCTGGTCTGGTGGTCGGCCTGTTTACGCCACTGTGTGCGCTAGTGCTCGTGGTCGATATGATCGTCGCTGTTGCGTCCAACCGAATCCACAGCATCCAGGCAACCGGAGTACTCGGCTGGGTCGATGATTTCCTTTACCTCCCGGAGGTTCTGTACGTGATGATTCTCGTCTGGCTGATTTTTTCGGGGCCCGGACGTTACAGTCTTGACGGGCTCATCGGGGGGTAGGGTCTGCTATTGCAGGGATTGAGATCCAAAGCGCCAGTTGGCAGAAAGGTAATGCTGCGCTACGTGGCTGCATCCGCTGGGGGTTCGGTTTTAGAACGCTCCTGGACTGGTGTCACTACTGGCCAATCCCCTTTCCAGGCGTCGGGAGATTTCGCGTTCAGGTATCTGATGCGTACCGGCATGGCTGCCAACCGGTCAGACAATTGAGCTTCACGGCGGATGGGCCACCAGTCATACAAGAAAATCTCAAGCGGCCGCCACATCGACACCCAGCCTCCGATGGTGAGGCTCTCGCGCACGATCTCGCCGATGCGACTGGTTTTCATGAGCGTAGCTAGGAAATCACCCAAAGCAATGGCGGCGGCCAACACCGTGAGCCCGATCAAGAGGCTTGTCCTGCCGCGGCGAAGGAGTTCGCGCAAACGCCGCCGGTAACCTTCTGCACGTTGCCGAAAGAATTCGTGGATGGCATCGCGAAGAACGGCTGCCTCGTCCAGCAAACCAGCGTTGCGATCAAGATCGACGACCAGAGCAAGGGGCACATCGCGCGGCAAGTCCTTGGCCCAGCCGACAATGAACTCCTCAGCCTCGCGGTCCAGGTCCTTGTTGCGAAACGGAGAAGGGTCGATGGAATTGAACAGCTGTTTCAATTCGCCAACGTGTATCTCAATTACCGAACACTTCTGCGGAATGGGATCGCCCACGGAAAGCTTATTGTCGTTTGCTAACGGCGTGGTTGCTGGATTCGCTCGCGTCACTGGTCAACTCAAAGAGATAACATTAGCTGACTGACATGATACTCGCGACTTGCTTATGGGAGATGGCTGGCGTCGAGGACGACCATTTTAGGATCCTCTTCCAGACTTTAAGCTTCAATGGTGGATCGGCGGTGTTTTCCTGGAATAAAAAACAATCCGACGCTGCCCGCAATCGCAAAGATCGCAGCGTAATAAAACACAGCTTTACGGCACGAGTGGAACTCGTGCCCTTCGCAAATCCGGCGCGATATCGGCATTTTCCCGCAACCTGCTCGAAGATTGCCGGCGGTCACAGCGATGCTTCTTCGTGTTCAGATGTTTGAGTTTCGGGTCAACACTCTTGACCGACAAAAAATCGTACATTACCCATAAATCTTTTCTGCATTGTGCTGCGGGTCATTCGCGGATTGGGCAACCAGACCCGAGGCTACTAACGCTGAGTACATGGCTCGCTCTGCTGCGAACCAGTCAACTTCAGGGGAACCGAACGGGCGACCCCTCTCTTCCCAAAGCTTGTAAGCCAGTTTTGCCACGAACTCGTGCCGATCCTCACCTAGAAAATCGGTGGTGAGCTCCATCGGTTGTTGCTTATCCGGTAACTTAAGTTTATCGGGCATTTGGATTCGTTCCTCGGATTCTGGAGCAGGACTGCTCCGGCCTGCTCTCGTCACACGTTTGATGATCAAAACCAATTCTTCTTTCGTCTTCAGATCTTTGAGAACAGTTTCAATTCATCGCCAAGAGGGTGCGTCGTGCCAAAGAATAAAAGGCGCCTCCAATGGCACCAACGCTCCCACGTGTTGCGGAATGAGGCGCGGTGTGTAGTCAGCAGCCGGGCGAGTAGTCGGAACAACGGCGGTGTAGGTGAAGCCATTTGTTGCACCAACCAAGCGTTCACCACGATTCATGGGTTGAGCAATCGAGCCCCCATCTTTCTGTGCGTCCGCGTGGAGTTCGACCCTAACAGCATCGGGGTTCAGAGCGTCAAGAAGCACCTGCACGTGGAAAACATATTGCTCGCCCTGCTGCTGAACGGTCGCGGAACCGAAGCGTAGTGCTGCCCAGTGCTTTTCCAGTTCGGCCTTCCAAGCGACCAACTCGGCTCCCAATGAGCCTCGATTCTCGGCGCGCTGACGAAAAGCTGTCGCCGCCGAGAGATAGTGTTCATCGGTATATTGCCGCACAGCACGATTTGTCGAGAAGGTCGGAGTCAAACGAGCCATGCTTTCGCGAACTCGAGCAATCCAACGGGGCGGAATTCCACGTTCGTCGCGGGCATAAAATTCTGGGGTAATCTCTCCCTCGAGAAGTGCGTAAACAGTCTCAGCGTCGGTTGCATCCCAAGCAGGGTCATTCCCGTGTTCGCGCCCATCCCCGATCGCCCAGCCGACTTCCGGAGAATACGCCTCCGCCCACCAGCCATCGAGTTCCGAAAGATTCAACCCGCCGTTCACCAGGACTTTCATGCCACTGGTGCCACTGGCTTCCCACGGGCGTCGCGGAGTGTTCACCCAAACGTCCACGCCCTGAACCAGATGTTCTGCCATCAGCATGTCGTAGTCGGAGAGGAAAACCACCCGGGATCGAGCTTCCGGGCGGCGGGCAAACTCAAACCACTGCCGGATCATGTCTTGGCCCTCGGCATCCTGGGGATGTGCCTTGCCTGCAAGCACGAGTTGCACCGGACGCTCTTGATGATTGAGGATGTTAAGGAGCCTGGCCGGATCATGCAGGAGGAGGTTCGGGCGCTTGTACGGCGCAAAGCGACGGGCAAATCCCAGAGTCAAAGTGTTCTCATCAAGAATTAGCGCTGCCTGCGCCAGATCTTTCGACGATGCTCCCCGAGTCGCTAATTGACAGACGTAAAGTCTGCGGACGTAGTCAACGAGGTTCTTGCGGCTATCGGCGCGGAGTTGCCAAAGTGCGGAGTCGCTCGCGGCGCTAATATCCTTCACCATGTTTGCCAACGTTCCGCGCCAACGGTCTTTTCCGCAGGTAGATTCCCACAAGCGGTCGGCTTCGCCAGAGTCCCACGTTGGCATGTGCACGCCGTTCGTCACATGGGTCACGGGCACTTCTGTTTCCGGCCACCTGAGAAATAGGGGCTGGAAGATTCGCCGGCTCACCTGACCATGCAATTTGCTGACGCCATTGATGGCGCCGCTGCCCCGAATGGCCAGGTAGGCCATATTGAAAGATTCAGACGAGTCTTGGCGATCGCGCCGACCCAGTGCCAGAAGGTCCTCGAACGAAATCGAAAGGTGCTCCTCAGCATACTTTCTGAGGTAGCTCTCGATCAGGCTGGGAGCGAAGCGGTCAAACCCAGCCTCTACCGGAGTATGGGTCGTAAAGAGGTTGCCGGCCCGAGTGATGGTGAGCGCGACATCGAAAGGCTGACCGTTATCTTCCATGTAGGAACGCGCCCGTTCCAGCACCGCGAACGCGGCGTGACCTTCATTGAGGTGGCAAACCTCGGGCTGCAATCCGAGGGCCCGGAGGAGCCGCCAGCCACCGATACCAAGGACCAGTTCCTGTTTCAAACGTAACTCCGAACCACCACCGTAAAGTTCAGTTGCAATCCCGCGGTAAGTCGGAGGGTTGGCGGGATCGTTGGTATCGAGCAAATACAATTTCAACCTGCCTACTTGCACCTGCCAGACTCGGATCCACAACTTAAAGCCAGGCAAAGGGAGGACCAGGCGCAGCCATTCGCCATTTGGCTGCCGCACCGGTCTGATCGGGAGCTGGCCGGGATCGTTGAATGGGTACAAGGCCTGCTGGTGGCCTTGGGCATCAATTTCCTGCCGGAAATAGCCTTGTTGGTACAGCAGACTGATGCCGGTCACAGGGACGCCAAGGTTACTTGCTGCTTTGAGTTGATCGCCGGCAACGTTCCCGAGTCCGCCGGAATAAATCGGCAGCGCTTCGCTCAGCATGAATTCCATTGAGAAATACGCAATCGTCGATACACCCGAACGCGGATGCGCTTTTTGAAACCACGCGTCCGAGTCCTCCGCAAGCGCTTTCTCCTGGTGGAGATCGGTCAACAGTTTTTGAAAGCGCGGGTCGGCAGCAACACTTTGCAGTTTTTCCTGAGACACGGTTTGCAGAACAACCCACGGGTTGTGCGTCAGGTCCCACAGTTCGGGGTCGAGTTGCTGCCAAAGCCGATCTGCCGCATGATTGAACGACCATCTCAGGTCCAAAGCCAATTCTGTAAGGGCATCCGAAATGGGTGTTTCGAGCGGATGATCAACGAATGTCGGGCTACTCATGAGCAACTCCTTCTTGTGGCTTATTGGCTCAGGCCGCTCGAGTGCTGCGAGCGAGCGTCTCGGAAACGATGGTCTGGGCTTCCTCTTCGATCTGCCGTAGATGGTCCTGGCCGCGGAAACTCTCCGCGTAAATCTTGTAGATTTCTTCCGTGCCCGATGGACGCGCTGCAAACCAGCCATCCTTGGAAATCACCTTGATTCCACCAATTGGGTTGCCATCTCCGGGAGCGGTGGTGAGAATCTGCTCGATCTGCTCACCGGCGACTTCGGTAGCGTGAATATCGGCCGAGGACAATTTTTCGAGAGCGGCCCTTTGTTCGGGCGTGGCCGGAGCCTCGATGCGTTCGTAGACGGGATCCCCAAGTTCTCGAGCGAGTTCCCGATAAATCTCACCCGGATCTTTTCCCACGCGCGCAGTAATTTCTGCCGAGAGCAGACAAGGAATGATTCCATCCTTGTCCGTGGTCCAGACGCTACCGTCACGCCGAAGAAAAGAAGAACCGGCGCTTTCCTCACCTCCGAAACCCAAACGACCAGAGAGCAAGCCCTCGACGAACCATTTGAAGCCCACCGGAACTTCGTAGAGCGGCCGTTGCAGCCGTGCGCTGACACGATTAATCATGCTGCTGCTGACTACCGTCTTCCCAACGACCACGTTCTCGCGCCACTTTTTCCGATTTGAAAATAAGTAGTGCACGCAGACTGAAAGGTAGTGATTTGGAGGCAGCAACCCACTTCCCTTGGTGACGATGCCGTGGCGGTCGTGATCCGTATCGCTAGCAAATGCAATGTCAAACTTATCTTTCAGGCCAATAAGGCTCTGCATGGCATAAGGCGAGGAAGGATCCATGCGAATCTTGCCATCCCAATCCACGGTCATGAAGCGAAACGTCGGATCGACAGCTTTGTTCACGATGGTGAGGTCGAGACCGTACTTCTCGGCAATCCGTGGCCAATAGTCGATGCCTGCCCCTCCGAGCGGGTCTACTCCAAGCTTGATCCTGGCGTCGCGGATCGCGGTCATATCGACAACGCTGTCAAGATCTTCCACATAGGCGCTCAAAAAGTCGTGCTTATGCGTTGTGGAGGCCTGGAGCGCTTTCTCGAAGAGAACTCTCTTCACACCCACCAGCTCCCATCGCAAGAATTCATTGGCTTTGGTTTCGATCCAAGAAGTCACGCTCGAATCGGCTGGTCCTCCTTCCGGAGGATCGTATTTAAATCCACCGTCGTCGGGAGGATTGTGAGACGGCGTGATTACGATACCGTCGGCGAGCCCTGACTCTCTACCTCGGTTGTAACGCAGAATCGAATGGGAAACGGCCGGGGTTGGGGTGTATGCGGTGCCCTCGGAGATCATTACTTCTACGTTGTTTCCCGCAAGAACTTCCAGCGCACTGGAGAATGCAGGTTCGGATAGCGCATGAGTATCCATACCAAGGAAGAGGGGCCCGTCAATGCTCTGGAGTCTGCGGTAGTCACAAATCGCCTGCGTGATCGCCAGGATGTGCCACTCGTTGAACGCCACGTCTGTAGCAGATCCGCGATGGCCGGACGTACCAAACACGACCCGCTGTCTGGGGTCACTCGGATCGGGACGCAGTTCGTAGTAGGACGCAATGAGCTTGGGAACATTCACCAAGATCGAGGGATCAGCCGGTTTGCCAGCAGCGGAGCTAATTTTCACTTGGCACCTCCCCGTTGTCGGTCAAAAGAATTGCGCTCGACCGCGGTTCAACTCGATAACTGATTTGGCCTTGCATGGAGGGCTCTTTGCCAGCCTCGAAGAGATCGTCTGGAGCAGATCGGGAAGTATCCACCGCCAAACGCCAGATCTTCGTTGCCGGCAGGACGGGAATGGAAAAATCCACCGACCTGGTATCGGGGTTAAACATCAGGAACAAGTCGGGATCTCCTTCCCCTAGAATGAGACACGCAAAGGATTTCTGCCGCTCGTCTGTCCAGCCGGGAATGCCGCCGTTTGGTGCGAACCATTTTATGTCGGCGTCAGTGTAGAAAACTTCTCTTCGCAGAACAGGATGGGCTCGGCGAAACGCGATCATTCCCCGTGTGAAGCGGTGAATCTCGTTATGCTTTTCCACGAGGCGCCAATCAAACCAACTCAGATCGTTGTCGTGACAGTAAGCGTTATTGTTGCCGCGCTGGGTTCGGCGAAACTCGTCTCCACCAAGCAGCATCGGAATTCCTCGAGAGATAAACAGAGTCAGCAGGAAATTCTTGATCAGGCGGTTCCGCATTCCCTCGACAGCGGGATCATCGCTTGGTCCTTCCACCCCGCAATTGTCGCTGTAATTAGCATCGGTTCCATCGCGGTTGTACTCGCCATTTTCGTCATTGTGCTTTTGCTGGTAGCTGACTAGATCATTGAGTGTGAATCCGTCATGAGAAGTTACGAAGTTTAAGCTGCTTGCAGGTCCTTTGCCGGAGTCCTTATACAAATCCGAACTTCCACAGATGCGACTGGCGAACGATCCCATCATGTCCGCGTCGCCGATCCAGAAGCGGCGCACATCGTCGCGAAAACGGCCATTCCATTCCGTCCAACGCCGCGTGGAAAAACTCCCCACTTGATAGGCGCCGCCAGCGTCCCAAGCCTCGGCGATGATTTTCACGTCACGCAGGATGGGATCCTCGGCGATGTCCTCGAGAAGCGGAGCGTTGCGCAGAATGTTCCCATGCTCATCTCGGCCCAGGACCGAAGCAAGATCGAACCGAAAACCATCCACATGCATGTGCATGACCCAGTAACGAAGCACATTCCTGACGAACTCGCGGACGACGGGATGATTCGCGTTAAGGGTATTGCCGACACCGGAAAAGTTTTTGTAGTATCGGCGCCCGTTCTCTTGCAACATATAGAAGATCGAGTTCTCAGTGCCGCGTAGAGAAATCGTGGGTCCCAGTTCATCTCCCTCGGCCGTGTGGTTCAATACGATATCCAGGATGACTTCAATGCCTGCGCGGTGAAAAGCCTTGACCATCTCTCGGAATTCCAAGGTCTGCCGCCGATGCGGTCCTCGAATGCCGTACGATTGCTTCGGAGCAAAGAAGGCGACCGGATCGTATCCCCAGTAGTTTTTGAGTCTCTCTCCCGTGATTGGATTCAGCCGGTTCGATTCATTTTCGTTAAATTCGAGCACAGGCATTAATTCGATTGCGGTCACTCCCAGGTCCTGGAGGTAAGGGATTTTTTCGGTCAAGCCGATGAAGGTTCCTGGATGGGCCACCCCCGAACTGGGATGGATTGTGAATCCGCGTACATGCGTCTCGTAGATCACGGTGTCGGAGGCGGAATGTTTTGGGGGCGCATCCATCTCCCAGTCGAAATGGTCGCTGGTAAAGATGCATTTCGGTGTGGTGCCTGCGTCATCGACGGTGGAAATGCTCAGGTCGCTAAGGGGACTAGACGAATCGTAGCCGCGGGCGGCCCGAAAATCCCAATTCTCGACCCCGGCAATTGCTCTTGCGTACGGATCCAGAAGCAATTTATGTGAGTTGAAGCGATGGCCTTCTTCCGGTAGATACGGGCCCTCGATGCGATAAGCGTAGAGCTGACCCGCGGGGATGCCTCGCAGCCACACATGCCAGACATCGCCGGTGCGATGACGCGCCGGATCCAAATCAATGATCCTGGTTGGAGAGGAATCGCCGGCATTTTGATAGAGCTCCAGGCGAACACCGGTCGCGTGACGGCTGAATAAAACGAAATTAACTCCGTCTCCGGATTGATGCGCACCGCCAATGGGCAGTGGATTTCCTGCCTGAACCTCACCCGCCTCAAACGGTGCCTCCAGAGCATCGGATTCATTCTGTTTGAGAGCCAGTTCAGCCATCGAGCCCCCTTGCGCAAATAATCCGGCCTCCTGTTCGCGCACCCTGCACGCTCACAAGCATGCAATAGTTCAGAGCCGGGCACCATTGGACCTTGGTATAACCAATACCTTCGTCCAATGGACTCAATCGGTTGCTTCTGGCCTAATCGTCAACGAACAATTTTTACCAATGGCCAGGTGCCTGGGGCCGCCCATGATGGCTAAGGATTCAAGAGATGCAGTATCCTGCCCCGACGATCGTTTGCAGACTTGAAAGAGCTTAATCTGTTTTCTAAATTCGAGGGAGAAATCAAATGCCTGACTCCAAATCCGCCGGAGACGAGATTTCACGCGATCGTCTCGCCGAGTTGTTGAATGAAGACCTTGCTCGTGAGTACCAAGCAATCATCGGCTACGTAGTCTATTCCCAAGTCCTCACCGGCGCAGAATACATGGACATCGCGGCGCAGCTCGAGATCCACGCCAAGCAGGAGCTGGACCACGCCCTGATCCTCTCACGGCAGATCGATTATCTCGGGAAAATGCCGGCGGTTACTCCCAAGCCGGTACGCACGTCGGAAGATTCGAAGGAAATGCTGCGCTTCGATCTCGAGAATGAAAACGAAACCATTCGCAATTACCGTGATCGCATCCGGCAATGCGAAACCCTTGGAGAATTCGCGATGGCGGAGCAGATTCGCCAGATCCTCGTGCAGGAGCAGGACCATCAAATCGATCTAGCTACTGCACTCGGCGAAAAAGTTCCGGATGTCAGCGGTGGTCCGCAAGGGCGCGCCTTGGGCAAGCGCCGCTAGCGACGACTACGTGTTGCAGTAGACGTACGATGAGGAAAACGTGGTGGCCAGGGAGGAGTTGGAGTGCCGACGCCAGCCTTTTCAGTGCTGCGTACAACCAGCGTTGTCCCCATCATTGTTCAACAACTTAACTTTGCAGAGGGCCCCAGTTTTGTGACCATTCTGTGACCAGCGCCGATGTGCGCCTAGAGCGACGGCTAACTTCCTGTAAGGGGTATAACGGCAGGGTTGGGCTGCCAACTCTTGGCGGCGCAACGAGCTATATATTACGCCCGAGCGGAATTCGTTGCCTGGCGCGTGCCGCTCAAAGGCACCTTGACACGCAGGGTGGTACCAGTCGAACTCGATTCGATCTCCGTCTGTCCGTTCAGGTCATTGATGCGCTCCCAGATCCCCGCCAAACCAACACCGCCTTCGGCGTGGGATGTGCGCCACCGATTCAACACCTCCGGGGCAATCCCACGGCCGTCATCCCGTATGTCCATGACGACGAGTCAGAGCTTCGTGCCAGTCGGATATCGACCGTCGAGGCTCCCGAATGACGGTGTATATTGACGAGGCTTTCCTGAATCCTCAACCTCGTAACCGGACGCCAGGGCGTTGTAAAGCAGGAAATATCCACACGTAAGTAGCGTCTAGTCCGTCTGGCACACTGCCTCGGTGACCGCGCGGAAGTGATAACCAAGAATCGCCAAGGTCACTGCAGTGCCGAAGGCATGGCGGTAGCGGGTGGCGGCATCAATGAGCAACTTCCAATAGCTTGCGCGTGCGTCGCCGAGAATGCCTTGCTTCACGACGGAACGACACAACGCGATGTACTCCGAGAGCGACCGGCGCGTTCGGGTGGGCTGATAGCGCTCCAGAAACCGCCGGACCCGATCATAGTATGCGTCCGGGGCGTAAATGCGCTTCAATATCGATCGATAGCCATCCAACAAGCACTGTGCAGACATTGTTGGAATGAAACTCAGATTGCAATCGATATTGTTTCCATTTGCGTCGCTGACAAGGCGTCCTTCGCTCTCCAGGCGCCGGTATAGCTGCGTGCCGGGAAGCGCCTGGAGTAGGCCCACCATTGCGATCGGGATGGCGCTCTCCTCGATGAACTCAACCTGCCTGTCGAACACGTCATCCGGATCACTATCGAAGCCTACGATAAAGCCCCCCATAACCTCGATACCGTGTTGCTGAATGCAGCGTACGCTATCGAGTAAGCTTCGCTGGGTGTTCTGCAGCTTGTGCGCTTCTTTTAGGCTGGCTTCTACCGGAGTCTCAATCCCCAGGAACACACGGATGAAACCAGCAGCTTTCATCAGCGCCAGAAGCTCATTGTCATCCGCTAAGTTCATGGACGCTTCTGTGAAGAATGTAAACGGCCGGCGATGTCGATTGTTCCATTCGGCCATTGCGGGCAGCAGTTGCTTGACGTGCTTCTTGTTTCCGATGAAGTTATCGTCCACAAGAAACACCGCCCCTCTCCACTTGCGCCGATACAGTTGCTCCAGCTCGGCAATGACCTGAGCGACGGACTTCGTCCGGGGCTTGCGACCATATATTTCAATGATGTCGCAGAACTCGCAGTTAAATGGGCACCCACGTGAATATTGGATGGCCATCGAACAGTAGTGGCGGGTGTTGATCAAGCTGAGATCAGGCAACGGACTGCGATCAAGGGACGGCATCTCGCTAGCCTTGTATTGCGGCTTAACTGTACCCCGTTCAAGGTCTTCGGCAAGTGGCGCGATCAGGTCCTCGGCCTCCCCGATCACGACATGATCGGCGTAACGATGCAGTTCCGCGAAACCGCTGGCGATGGGTCCACCCACGACTGTACGTATTCCGCGAGCACGGCACCGAGCCAGAATGACGAGTAAATTTTCCTTTTGCACCAGCATGCCGCTAACCAGCGCGACATCGGCCCACGCCAGGTCGGAATCTGTCAGGGCGCGGACGTTCGTGTCGACGAGACGCTTCACCCAGTGGGTAGGCAGCAGGGCAGCAATTGTGAGCAGACCCAGCGGAGGATATGAAGAACGCTTCCCCTGAAACGGCAGAGCATGCTTAAAGCTCCAGTAGGTGTCTGGCCATTTCGGATATACGAGAAGAGCATTCATGTTGCCAGCTCCGCAGCAGCCTCAAGACCGGGTCAACAAATAGCGCCACGCACCAGCGCCCTATTGGGGATGATTCGTACGAGGCCTCGCCGGCCAGGGACAAGAGTTCCCCCGCTGGACATCGAGGACCGGGTGCTCTAGCGATGTTCCACTAATTCTGCAGCGTCGGCTTCGGCTTTGGTCTTGTGCACTGTTCCGTCTGCGTGGTTGGGCGGAGAGTAGATCGTATAAAGCTTCAACATCGCCGTCTTCGACGTATTGACAACGTTGTGGTACGTCCCCGCTGGAACCACGACCGCATCCCCGTCGTGCACTATGTGTTCCTCCTTCTCGTTAAAGACGAACTTGGCCTCCCCCTGCTCGATCCGAAAGAACTGGTCGACATTCGAATGCACTTCATCACCAATCTCTTCAGCCGGCCGCAAGCACATCACGACGAGTTGGGCGTGCTGAGCTGTGAATAGCACCTGCCGAAAATACGTGTTCTCCAAAGTGTCCTTTTCAATCGATCCAACGTATCCAGTCATCGTTTCGGTGCTCCTTTTCGTCTTCACTTTTGATGGCGAAACCCTTGCAGCGTGTCAGCACGAATAATTTATGAGGTTTGACAGCGTTACGGTGTTTCTAGAAATCCACCTTTTCAGACATTCCTAATCCATTCCTGAATGCCTATCGGGTTCTTAACTCTGCCAGCTTGCCTTTCAAATCTGCGACTGCTTCTTTAGCGTGGCCTATCTTCTGTTGAACTTTACCCTCCTTCTTTTCAGCTTTCCCTTCGGCTTTCAGATTGCGGTCGTTCGTTACCTTTCCGATCCCCTCCCTGATTGTTCCTGCGACTTCGTGGAAGCTGCCCTTCATCTTGTCTCTCGTGCTGGTTTTCATATTTCTCCTTTTCTCCATGGGTGCTTTTCTCCATGGGTCCTTGCAAAGCTTGGATTTTGGTTTGCGGACGGTCCCTCGTGTATTGAGAACACGACGACTCCGGTAGCCGCTTAGTTGGGTAGTGGGTCAAGTCCCCCGGCGTCCTCAGTTCGACGAGGTGGCCTTTTGCTCCTTAATCTGGACGTCATTCACCACCTGCTTCACATTCGGAACTGCAGAAGCGACCCTATCGGCTAGCGCGCGCCTGGATTGTGAGTTTACCTCTCCAGTGAGCGTGACCACACCATTCTTGACCTCATATTTGATACTCTTCTGGAGTTTGTTCTGGATGAGCGCAGCGTCCAGGTTCTTTTCGATAGCCTTGTCGAGATCAGAGGTCACCGCCTTTGCCTCGCTTTCGGCACCCGGAGGCATCACGGCAATCTGATTTGCGACAACCTGCCCAGTTGCGATTGACTTTGCAATCGATTCGGCCTGTGACTTGTCGGCATCAGCTGTGACGTGTCCCCCAAGAGTCACTACACCCTTGTCGCGATCCTGACTTACCGAGACATCCTTGAGGCCGACTTGATCGAGTGATTTGCGGATACTGTCAGAAACATCGGGTGATTGCTTGGCGGTCCCCGAGCACCCTACGAGGATCACCACCACGACTAAGGCGAGCAAACCTAAAAACAGTTTGAGTGTTTTCATGTTTCTCCTTTACTAAGCATGGGATTTGCCCACACAGATGGCCACTTCGTCGGTGTCTTGGAGGGCGTTTGAGCACCAACCTCCTCGGAACTCAATTGGGCATACGCACTCCGCCGAACACATACACGAGTACCAGAATGATCAGGACCAGCCCGAAGATCCCGACGCCTCCGCCTGTCCCCCACCTCCGATATCCGTAGTAGCCACCACCACCACCGAACGCGAGTAGCAAGATAATAATGAGCAAAATCAGTAACATGGGAATCTCCTTTCAGCTCCCGAGTGGGTTCGATCTCCCACCGTGGGGCGATGCCCCGTCAAAAGACGAACACCCGACCCTCCAACGAGGCGCAACGACGAGAGGTAAATGGGATGCGAGTTCACGCCCGTTACTTCGGCGCACAATGAACGGACCCATTCGCCGATCGCACATGGAATACGCGACAGCAATGGACAGGCCAACCGTTGGGGATTTTTGGTCTGTGCTTGACCATTGCTGCTCGCGCTCCAGTTGGGAACTCTTGGTGACCGGGATTTATCCATTCCAAATCTAAGAACTTCTCGGGATGGTGTCTGTTCACAATTGCTCACTGCGGCGGCCGATCATTTCACAAGCCTATCGTGCACATGAACCAACACGCTCCCTTGATTTCAGCTGCCATAACCGGAAACAGTCTAAGGGTGCCGATTTCTGTTCGTCGTCCGTGCAGTTGGTGGCCCAAGCTGGACACAACGGGCGCAAGTACACGGGAAGTGCGGATTGCCGCGCATCGCGAGATAACCGCAGCGGGCGCAGATGAATCAATCCCCGTTGCATGACCAATCACATGTTGGAATTGGCCGTTTTCTACACAGTATGGGCAACGAGTCTTGGGCATCATTGGGAACTCCTCGCCCACAGGAGTCGCCTGCACTCAACGACGACGGAATCCACTCCAGGCCAGAAAGCCCCCTGCCAAGACTCCAGCAGCGAAAGCTATGCCCATTGCCTGCAATGGCCTCTGCTTGACCGCATGTTGTGCTTCCCCGATTACGTCTTCGGCTGCATGGCGGCCGTGCTTGATGGCTTGGCGTGGCGAGCGCACACCATCTTCCACCGCATCAGTGACAATAGATCTAATCTTGGAAACCTCGCGAGCAGCGTCCTCGACCATTGCCGGTTTTTCCAATATGTCGGTTGGCATAACCTTAGCTCCTTGATTTGAGATTACTGCCGGCAATCGCGTGAGTGGCAAACAGCACACATCGACGTGACCGGTACGCTTTTCAATGAATGATCAGGCCCTTATCTTTGGGCAATAGTGGCCGCCGCGCGAGTGCGAGGATTGGAGAATCGTCGCCCTCTAGCTTACTGAGTTTGCGCAGTGTGCCCGCGTGATCGGGCAGTTGGTAATTGGAGGCAAATCCCCGCTTTATCCCGCGCTCGCCGATTTCCGTGAAATGACAGGAATCCGTTCGATCCTCTTATAAACCCCAAGGAAACTTCGTGCGACAAAGTCGTGCGCTCTTAATCCTTCCTCGTTTTGATGGCAGGTGGCATCATGTTAGCCGGTTTTCAGTTTGACAGCTGAGTCGCAATCCACGACCGAGGATCAGGCACTCAAGTCCCTATCGGCCCTCCAGCCAGTCGATGTTCAGGTACATGTGTTCAAGACAGTCTTGACAAAATCTCTCCGCCGCATCGTGGGTGCCGCCTAACGGTTCCCGCAATGACCGGAATCCACCTACGTCTTGGCATCAACAACTGCTGCTTAGACTTGCTGACGAAGGTTGGGACGCAACGTGAGTGAGCCGTCGTCGTTCAGTTTCTGGTGACATGCCCAGCGTACCGGATAGCGCATTCCCTTAACCTCGACCTCGGCTCTAAGTTTCAATCCCTTCCAATCCGTCGCGTTCGGAAGGACGAACTGTGCCTGGCGAATCTTGCACGGCAACGGGTATCCGGCATCCAGACAACCGCTGCTCAACACCTTTCCGTCCGGGCCCTCCACGGTTACCCTCAACACGCCCGGCACGCCGGCGATGCCGTCATTTGCGAAGCCAATGATCAGTCCCAGGTAACTGCTGTCCTTATAGCTCCAAATGAAAGACGGCCTCACCCGATAACCAATTCGACGATTGATGTTGTCGAACGCGGCCGGATACGCCTGGTAGTACGTCATCAGATTTTTTGCGCTGATCTGGTGAAAGTTCCAGAGCGACCAGTAGTTCGCGCCAACATCGATCACATGAGCGATCATGTTCTCTGCCGGAGATATGCCTTCATTTCCGATGTGGGGATCGGGAGGTTTACCAGGAAGACCCTGCTCAAGCAACGCGGCAATCCAGGGGGGACGGTTGCTGAGCGCTTCAATCTGCTCGTTTTCGATAAAAATGGTGTCGCTGCGAATCCAATTGTTGCTGCGGACCGTGCGGTCTACCAGTTCCGAATTACCAACCCGGCTGTAGTCCGGTTGAGTGTTGGTCAGCAGCGGAGTCTTCTTAAAGTGCTCGAGCTGAACTTCGAGCATATTCATCCATGTCCGCTCTGCGGTTCGGTAATCAGGAAAAGGATTGTTGCCAAATGGCCAGGTATGCCCTTCACCCCAGAAGCCATACATGAAAGTGTCAATGAACTCGATGAGTGGGTTACCATCGAATTCCGCCGCCAACTGGCCAACCAGCTGTTTGAATGCCTCCTGAAAAAAAGGATCGTCGAACCGGGGCTGATAACGCGAATGCGGGTTCTCCAAGAATCTCTTTCCTGAAGCGGCACTCTCCTGATCGCTCAGCACCAGATCAACTTTCGGCACCTTTTCCAGGACAAAATCCGGCAGGGCCGCTTCATGTTTGTAGTCTGGAGCGCACATCTGAATTCGCAATCCGACCCGCTTGTTGTTCTTCTTCGCCAATTCAAGGACTTGCTTTATGTAGTCAGGCAACTCCAGCCGTCCGGGCCGCGGCTGCACTTCCCTCCACGTGGGGCGGATGTAAAGCTGCTGGCCTAAGGGAAAGCGAACCAGGTCTTCGATCGCCTGGGGTATGTTATCCGCCTTGATTTCGTCGGTGCCGCTGTCTGCCGTGATGTAGGTCACCAGCCCTTTTCCAAAGTTCGGCACAACTTCTTCGGTAGGCGTCGTGGTCATCACCACGTCATCGGTTGGAATGACTGCGTCCGGTGGATACTGAGGGAACGGACCCTGATTGAGGCGATCATTCACCGTGGGGCCGGAGCCAAAGTCATAGCTTCCCCAGTTGTGGGCGGCAACCTTCGCCCCCGCCTTGCCCATTCCAAGTTCCGCGGCTACAGCAACAGCAACAGTGCTCTTTAAGAAATCTCTACGCTGCATCGGAGTCATGTCCTTGTCGTTCGACTTTATTTTGTGCTACACAACAACGTTCAGGTGATGGGCTGCGTTCTCGAAATACACTTTACGAAGAATCGTTTCCGGCAGATTGACACCGTAGATACGCCATCGGCCCTGAGGAGGGACATCCGCTGGGGCATAGTCGAAGTACGCGTCGTCCGTTTCCAAGAGACGATAGTAAATTTCATACAACTTGTCGTGACACTTGTTGGGGGTATTTCCCCCCGCGTGGCGTCGGTCCCGAACAGGATCCGACTCCGCTAGGGTTTTCGGAGTCGGATCCTTCTGTCACAACGGGGGACGGTTTAGAACGAGATGCGCAAAGCGACCTGACCGTTTCTGGGATCGGACACCGAGCCGTCCCACATGCCGAAATCTGGGGAAGAGATGTCGTTCACGAAGCCACTGCTTCCCCCGGATCCCGGATTCGAGAATGTGTGTCCGTTCCACACGTTGAAGAACTCGCCGCGGAGTTCAACCTTCACCCTCTCTCCGACCTTGAAATCCTTGGTGAGAGAGACGTCCTCATTCTTGTAACCAAAGCCTCGCAGGTTGGTCATCCGCGATCCGCTGCCGGAGTAGAAGCTAAAGTCGGTAACGGATTCGAAGGCAGCGACATTGAAGAGCGGCTTGGTGGGGTCGAAGTGGCTCTTCGACTGAGCCCAGGGATTGGCTCCCGGCAAAATAGCGGGGAAACATCCCATGAGGAATGGCCCCGGGATATCGCAGAACCCGGAGCGGAACCATAGTGGCATGCCCGAGGTGACGCGGAAGGTGGTGCTGAATGACCAGCCTCCGAGGACCGCGTTGAGCGCGCCACCACTGTTCAAGAAGCGTTTTCCCCGCCCGAACGGCAAATCATACACCAGCGCTACAGAGAGGGTGTGAGGTACGTCAGAGTATGAGATTGCCTTGTTACGCCATTGCTGGAAGGGCGAGATTCCGCCGTGAGCGCCGGGATTGGCGCCCACCGGCTCCTGAACACTGTCGGTGCTGGAGATCAGCTTGGAGAAAGTGTAAGAGGTGAGGAGGTAGGTTCCGCCAGAGAAGCGTTTTTCGGCCTTCACCTGCAAAGAGTGGAAAGAGGAATTGCCCTCATTCTCGTTGAGGCCGGAGAGTGAGCTGCAATACTGCGGATACGGCAAGAGCGCCTGAGCTACCGTGGGGGCGCAGGTGCCGGCATTGTTGAGTTGATCGGCCCACTCGGCATAGGGTGCGGGCACTCCGTCAACCACAGTGTCGCCGGGGTTGAAGGTGTCATTGAGGGCTTGTCCCATGGAGAGGTAGCTGGGATTGACGGCGTTGAGCGGAGCGACGGCCGACAGCAGTCGCGTGCCCTTGTTCCCGACGTAACCGACGCTGAGGAAGAAGTCCTTGGGAAATTGGTGCTCGATGGTTAGGTTCCACTGCTGCGAGTAGGGCAGACGGTTGGCATTCAGCGGGCGATAGAAAATGTCCTGTCCGTTGAGATAGCCGGAATCGATGAAGGGCGGTGGCGTGAAGTTGTTCGGAAACCCGCTGCTCAGGGTGAAGGCAGCCTGCATGCCGTTAATGGTGCTACCCGCTGTGGCCGTGTTGGCGAACCCAGCCTGACCGGTGATACCGCCGTCAACGCCGATGCCGCCGCGCCATCCGGGATAGAAAGCCTGGCTGTAGAAGATGCCGTAGCCGCTGCGGACGACGGTGTTGGGGTCAACTGCGTAGGCGATCCCGACGCGCGGGCCAAACCCTTTCTTCCAGGTCTGTTCGGGGAATTCGCGGCCGAAGCTGGCGTCGCCCCACTTGGTTCCCGCGAACGCGAGACGGCCGGGACGTCCGTCGGCGGCAGGATTGGCTCCGGTGGGATCGAAGAAAGAAAACCGATCGTATTTCTCTTTCGAGGGAGCGTAGTACTCCCAGCGCAAGCCGTAGCTGAGAGTGAGACGATTCGTAGCCTTCCAGGTATCGCCGACATGCAGAATGTAGGCTTTGGTGCGAGGGTAGTCCGTGCTCGCATCGCGGAAGTTCACTGAGGCGTAGTCGACCTGCTCGAGAAGGAAACTGGCAATCGAGTTGCCGCTGACTAGACCTTCGAGGCCGGTTTCGCCGGGGCTGAAGGAGAAAATCCCGGAGGTGTTTTGCCCTTCGTGATTGTTCTCGCCCATGGCGCGGTACTCGCCTCCAAATTTCAAAGTGTGGCGGCCTTTGACCCATGTAAGCAGGTCGTTGATTATGTAGGCTGGGCGTGAGGTCAGGTTGGTGCTGGTGAGTCCGCGTGCATTGCCGTACTGAGAAAATCCGTCGCCGAAGGCGATGACAGGTGGGTAGGTTGCGGCGGCGACGCCAGGAATTTTCGGAAGATCATTCACGTATTTGGCCGTGATTGAGCCGTACGCTTCGTGGCGATTCAGATAACCGAATGCGGCGTGATTGAGCAAATTGGGAGTGAACGTGTGGTCCCAATTGAAGCGGTCCACCGAGGAATTCTCAGGATCCTGCATGTCTTCGGTGGCCAATTGTGGGGGCAATGAAGAGTAGAGCTGCGGAGGCTGGTACTGATAGTAGATGGAAAGGGCAAAGTGGTCTTTGCTGCCGCGATCCTGATCGATTTTGATGAGCCAGTTGTTTTGGCCCGACGAGAGCGTGTTGGGAACAGGAGTCGGCACCAGATAGTTGTTCAGCGGATCGGAACTGGTGGGAGTGGGCAGAAACTTGAACCACGAGAGAGCCAGAGAATTCGTGATGCGATCGGGACAGATCACGTTGGGACTCTTGCCGTCGCAGCCCATGAACTGATCGCGCAGGTAGGGCAGGTTCGTGGGGCCTACAGGCTGCGTGGGATCGAAGGTAGAATTCGCTCGAAGCGTATTGGGATCGAAGATTGGTATCAGGTTTCCATCTGTGTCGACCCAGTCGGTGAAGTCTCCGGCGCGCTCTTTCATTGAAGGAATCGAAAGCGTGGGACGATAGACGCCGCCGCGGATGCGGAAGCCCTCATAGTTCACGTAGAAGAATGTCTTGACCGTGGAGGACCACAGGCCCGGGATCTTAATGGGGCCGCCGAGATTGGCTCCGAAATCATTCTGGTTGTTTTGCGGCTTCGCATCAGCGCCGTATTGCGTAGCGTTCAAGACCTTGTTGCGAACGTAGTCATACGCCGCTCCATGAAACTGATTAGTGCCAGACTTGGTCGTCGCGATGACCTGGCCGGACGTGGTCGATCCGTATTGAGGCTCGTAGTTGGAGGTAAGGACCTTGACTTCACTCACCATATCCGGCGAGAGCTGGAAGTCGGCGTGCGCGGAGATCATTCCGCTTTGACTCATAGCGCCCTCGGCGAGGCTGACGCCGTCGAGAACCGCTTCGTCACCGCCGTCGTACATGCCGCCATTGATGCGGGCGTTGGCGGGATCCTTGCCCGCACCGGTAGTCACGCCCGGCATGAGCGTCACAAAACTGGCGGCCGAGCGTGGACCTCCGGAGACGATCAATGGGAGTTGGTTCAGCGTGCTCGGATCGATGCCGTGTTTCTGCTCGCCGTTGTCGAAATTCACCTGCGTTGCGTTGGCAACCACCTCAACGGTTTGCTTCTCGGTTCCGATCGCCAAGTTGATGTCTGCGCGCACCGATGCGTCGAGCGTGACTGTGATTCCCTTCCGGATATGGTCACGGAAACCTGGGGCGGTCACCTTCAATTCGTAAGGGCCAGTGGACAGGTTGGGGAAGGAGTAGAGTCCCTGATCGCTCGACACGGTCTTTGCAACGGTTCCGGTGGCGACGGATGTGAGAGTGAGTTGCGCGCCGGAAACAGCGGCGCCCGTGGCGTCGAGCACCGTACCACTAATGGAAGCGTTGCTGCTCTGCGCGTATGCCGGGGGCAGGAATATCCAGGAGAGTAGAAGTAATACGGCGCAGAAGATGATGGGCGTCTTCATAATTCCTCCGCGGATGTGCTGGGATAAGAGAAGGGATTTTGAGTATGAAAGTCCTCTCGGGCAAAAACTACTGCTGTTTCGGATGGTTGTCAATAGCTATTTCTAATTGTAACTAATGATTACGAATTATTTCGAGTTGAGCCCTTTCTGGTGTCCCGGCCGCTTCGTCTAATCTCGCAGACTGAGGATCTTCAACAGCGTGGGTTCGACCTCACGCACACGCCGTAGCTGGTGGGCCAAGTCAGAGGTGAGGATCTTCGCAGACAATTCATCTGTCTCCGAAGTTTGCCAAGCGTGAGTGCTTGCTGCACAGGCTTACGAAGAAGCGATCAGCACCTCGAGAAGCATCTCTCCGCCGCCCTCTCCCAGTTCGAGGCTGTCACCCTGCAGGATCTGGGAGACGGCAAATCACCTCTGGTGTTTGCCATTCGCTGTGCCACCGGTCACTACATTCCAGGAGTCGCAGACGACCGACCGGCGAGAATCGAAAATTGGCGTCGACCTCATCGACGACGCAGGGTCTGACACGGCGCGACGTCCACCCAGATCGCGTATCCGTGAGTGAGGCAGGTGAGCCTTGTGGCGGATTGCCGAGTGTACCAATGCCGCGCGAACCCCCAAAATTCCACGTATCTTCACGGCCCCCTCAACCGTACTAGCAAATGAAAGGTCAAAACGTAAAGGATCAGGTAGGCACAGAGATGTTCCTAATTGCGCCTTTTCACATCAGGCACGACACTATGAAGACGATATCGGAACCAAAGATGACGAGGCCGATCTTCATCGGCAGGTGGACTCCGCAGATTTTGTTTTCGCTTAGAGAGAAGCCCTATCGACATGGAGAGTTGCGCCGCCGTCTCAGAGGGGTGTCACAACGAATGCTGACCAGAACTCTGCGCAGTCTCGAAGCCACCGGATTGGTCGCGAAACGTGCGACCAGATCAAATGCTGTTGCTGTCGTCGAGTACTCCTTGACCCATTTGGGAAGCACAATCATCGCTCCGCTTGGCGGTATGTGCCGCTGGGCGAAGAAATATCGCATGAATGTGAGCGCTGACGTGCACCTTGAGGGAGGTTAATCCGGACGTATCCCCGGAACGCGCTCATCCGTAATAGCAGCAGCACTTAAGAATTCAACAACCAGGAGGACGCTATGAACATCGAATGCAGAGTAGTTTTGATCACTGGCGCGAACCGTGGCATCGGACGCGCATTGGTTGAGGAAGCCTTGAAGAGAGGCGCGAAGCGGGTGTATGCGGCTACGCGCCGGCCATTTACCCATTCCGATGGGCGTGTCACACCCCTGATTTTGGACGTGACCAACACCGAGCAGATTGAGGCCGCTGTCGAGAAAGTGGAAGCACTCGATATCCTGATCAACAACGCGGGAGTGGACCTTCACAATGACTTGAGCGATCGCGCCAATCTTGAACGGCACCTCGCGGTCAACCTTTTCGGTACGTACGGCGTTTCGCAAGCCTTCCTGCCGCTGGTGGCTCGTTCTCACGGAGCGATGGTCAATGTCTTATCATTGGCGGCCTTGGCAAGCGTGCCATTCACTCCGGCCTATTCGATCTCGAAGGCAGCTGCGTTCTCACTGACACAATCGCTGCGCGCTCTCTGGGCCGGACAGGGCGTGAAGGTTCATGCCGTCTTCGCCGGCCCCGTGGACACCGACATGACGCGATACCTCGACATACCGAAGTTTTCTCCGGAGTCTGTCGCGCGCGGCATCCTCGACAGCCTGGAGAAAAGCGACGAGGACATCTTCCCCGATCCCATGTCGGAGTCGATCGCCGAGGGTTGGCGCACCGGCGCAACGAAGGCACTGGAGCGCCAGTTTGCCGCTTACGTGCCGGACAGCGTGGCTAGAGCCGCGTGATCCCGCACTAGGAATGGAACTCGCAGAACGCTCGATGAGGGAAACTTGATGACAGGAAAGTGAGGTCAACCATGTGCCCATTTTGCTTATCTACGGTAGGGTTAATCGTTGTTGGTTCTGTGTCCAGTGGCGGGCTGGCAGCGTTGGCCGCGAAGATTTCCCGTAAGAAGAACCATACCAGCGAGTTCACCGCAGATCCGAATGAAAGGAGCATTTCCGATGTCAGCCAGCGAGATTGAGAAACAGAAGGAGACAATCAATATGAGCAAGATGAAGACCCCCCCGATCGTGTTGCAGCAGGAATGGGAAGCTGCGAGCAAGAAGATGCTCGAGAAGGAGAAGGCTTTCACCCGTTCGCGTGATGCGCTGGCCGCCGAGCGCCGACGGATGCCGTGGATGGCGGTGGAGAAGAGGTACGGGTTCGAAGGGCCGAAGGGCAAGGCTACCCTGCTGGACCTGTTCGAGGGCCGCAGGCAGTTGATCGTCTATCGCTCCTTCTTCGAGCCCGGAGTGTTCGGCTGGCCCGACCACGCGTGCCGCGGCTGCTCGCTGGGCGCAGATCAGGTGAGCCATCTCGCCCATCTGAACGCTCGCGACACCACCCTTGCCTGGGCCTCACGCGCACCACAGGCAGACATAGCCCGCGTAAAGGCGCGGATGGGCTGGGAGATGCCCTGGTACACCATGACCGACAGCTTTGATAAGGACTTCGGCGTCGACGAATGGCACGGCCACAATGTGTTCTTCCGCGACGGCGAGCGGGTGTTCCGCACATACTTCATCAACAGCCGCGGCGACGAAGCGATGGGGAGCACTTGGAGCTATCTCGACATCACGCCGCTCGGCCGCCAGGAGACTTGGGAGGACTCGCCAGAGGGTTATCCCCAGACGCCGCCGTACAAGTGGTGGAACTGGCACGACAACTACGACGCTGAGCCCACGCCTCACCCGAAGTGGGTCGACATCCTAACCGACCCTCAAGGAGCCGCAATTCGTAGACGCGAGGAGGAAGCGAAAGCGAGCTAAAGAAGGGCGGCCAACATCATTTGAAAACAGCCGCTTAAGACACCAAATTGGAGGGAAGGATGACAGACTTCATGAGAGGTGAATTGGGAACACCCCAAATCGTCGATCGTGCGAAGTTTCAGGCGGAGTTGGACGCGTTGCGAGTTCGCGAGAAGGCTCACACGCACGAAGGGGACACCATTGCGGCCGCTCGTCGGCGGCTCCCCATGGTCCAAGTGGACCCCACTGTCACCCTGATTGGACCGCACGGCCCAGTGACGCTTCTCGAGGCATTCGAAGGCCGTCGACAGCTGATCGCTTACTACTTCATGTGGCAAACCGGCCACCCTGCACCGGAGCAGTGCGAAGGCTGTACTTGGGTCACTACGCAGGTAGTCGAGCTGTCCTATCTTCATTCTCGCGACGTGACTTTCGCTGTGTTCTGCCAGGGGCCCTTCGAAGAAAGCACCCGCTACCGCGATTTTATGGGCTGGGAGATGCCTTGGTACTCGGCTTTAGGGTCGCTCGAGACCCTCCTGGTTGGCCGCCGAATAGGCAGGATGCATATCGTCTGCTACGTGCGACAGGGATCGAAAGTCTTCGAGACTTACTGGACGACGGCTCGCGGTGTCGAGGTAATGGATAATAACTATCACTTGCTCGATTTGACTGCCTACGGGCGCCAAGAGAAATGGGAGGACTCACCCGCTGGCTGGCCCCAACACTGCACTTACACGCGAACTAGCAGCGGCTCACCCTCGTGGCAACCGGAGTGGCCGGGGGGACGCCCCATCTCCCAGTGGTCCCGCATAGAGGCTGGGCGTTCGGACGACCTGGGAACCGGCAAGCGTTGAACTGAAGCTCGGCGCCACACTACGACGGTCGCCTGCGATGAGTATTTTGATCGCACCAGTCATGCCGGCCAGGGTCGGAAAAAGGCATCTCGATGATGATGGATTCGGATCAGTTCGTCGCGGCCTCGGGCCCGTTCGAAGCCCGTTACGTGGCCTTTCTTGAGACCATCTCCACGCTTCGGCCGGCTTTGCACCGTTACTGCGCTCGCATGACAGGTTCGGTAATGGATGGCGAGGATGTTGTGCAGGAGGCTTTGTTCGAGGCTTACCGGAAGCTGGACAAGTTTGACCAGAGCCGCCCGCTAAAACCCTGGCTGTTTCGCATCGCGCACAATCGCTGCATTGATTTACTGCGACACCGGGGAGTGCAGGACGAAGCGGAGGTGGCGGCCGCCGTCCCAGAAGCTAAGGAGCCAGCCGAACCAGTTTTAGGAACCGGAAAGGCTGTCGAACACTTGGTGCTGACACTGCCTCCGAAAGAACGGGCATGCGTTCTCCTGAAGGACGTATTTGATTATTCGCTTGAGGAAATTGCAGAACTCGTGGATTCCACAGTTGGGGGTGTCAAGGCAGCGCTCAACCGCGCCCGAACAAAGCTGACCGAGTCTTCTCCTACAGCGAAGTCGGCCGGAAACGCAAGTCCCGAGTTGAAACGCGTCATGCAACTGTATGTCGAACGCTTCAATCGGCGTGATTGGGACGGGGTGCGTGAATTGACTAGTGCCGACGCCCGGCTTAATGTTGCCGAAAGGTTTGCGGGGAAGTTTGCGGATGCACCATATTTCTACAACTACGAACGCTGGCCATGGCCCTGGAAATTGGCCCTGGGTGAACTAGACGCCGAACCTGTGGTGATTGTTCTGCAACGTGGCGCCGACACATGGACGCCTCACTCAGCCATCCGGTTTGACGTCGTCGGCCAGCAAATCGAACGCATTGTGGACTACATACACTGCCCGTGGATGCTTGCCGCCGCAACTAACGTGACCGTTGCCAGAGCGTGAAGCTCCGCTAGGACTGGAGAAGTCCTCCATGGCCACCGGACGGATGACAGGCAACACGAAAGTTGGGTGCGCTCCCCGGATTCGTACCTGCAAACGGGGCAGGGAGGGCCGTGAGATGCACACGAGCCACAGAGCAGGATCATCGAATGCCTTTAGCCAAAATCAGATTAGATTTAGGGGGCGTGGGCGGCAACGACGCCGATGTCTGCAATGTTGTCGCCTTTCTTGAGAGACGGGACCGCGTTGATGTGCAAAATGACACCGGAGATGGGAGCACGGGCTTCCAGTATGACTCTGCCGAAATAGTCGGTGACAAAGCCGATTTTCATGCCCTCTTGAACATAGGTGCCACGCTTCACAAGCGGGTACCAAATGCCAGGGCCATCGGACAAGACATCCACGACTCTATCCAGCCAGACGGGATTCTGAATAGGGCGAGGGTCGCCTGAAAGCATTTTGAGAGCGCGCATGGTGCTGATTGTTCCGTCGACGAGGAGGGCGACGTCATCCGCTTCGACGATGCCGGCATAGCCAGCTTCGACGACGATGGAAGGTTTGCCGCGAGCAGTAGAGGTGTTATCGAGATAACGAGTGGCACCGAGGTCGCTGGGACGGTCGCGCCAAATAATGATGTGGTCGAGTCCAAAGGCGAGGACCATGTCTTTGGAGATACGGTCTTGGATCTCCTTGCCAGTAGGAGCCCAGTACGCGTAAGGGCGGAGGCTCTCGTCGAGATCGCCGCCATGGTAGTCGATAAGATAATCACATCGATCGACAACTTGTTTGCTGATAAGAGAAGACACACGTTCAGTTTGCGTCCCATCGGCTTTCCCGGGGTAAAAGCGGTTCATGCTCTTGTTATCGATGGGATTCACATGAGGGACCTTTTGTTCGAAGGATTGAACGTTGACGAGCGGCACAAGGATAACGGTGCCGGCGATTTGAGAGGGATCGAGGAGGTTGATGAGTTTTTCAATCGCGATGATGGAGGTGTATTCAGTACCATGGGCGCCAGAGACAAGAGCTAGGACCGGACCACGTTTTTCGCCGTTGATGATGATGACGGGAATATTGGTTGCGGCGTCGACACCAGCGGGGACTTCCAAATAGCCCGTTGATTTTTGGCCGGGAGCGGCAGTGGCACTGCCGACAGAAAACGACAAAGACTGTGCCTGGAGGAGAAGGGGGAATAACAGAGAGATTCCGGACGAAACAAAGGTGCGAACCAAAGACCTGAGCATAAATTCTCCGTTGGGTGGATGAGGATACCAGTTCAACACCTGCTCGCGGAGCACAGTGGGTTTGACCAGATGTCTTCGATCTGGGTCGGCGAGTTTTTTCCCACGAACACCTGGTCCCCGACGGTCTCTACACGCCAATGTGGATCGGATCGAAAGCGGGGGCGCGCAACACTTCCCCGCTTCGCAGGCTGAAACAGGCGTAGTGCAGCGGACATCGTACAGTCTCCCCAACAACGAACCCTTGCGACCGCGCTGCGTGGGAGTGAGTGCAGTTTGCACCAACCGCGAAAAACTCGTCGCCATGGCGCACCAGGATCGCGCCCTCGCCATCTACTTGCCCGAGGGCTATTGCTTCGTTGGCAAGATCCCGAATGAAGAATCCTTGTCTAAGATCGGGTTTCGACTCTTCCGTCTCCATATCATCCTAGGCCTTCAGTTCTGACCTTATTGTGCGTAGCGGGTAAAGGTAAAAATCGCGAGCTTTTTACAGGCTCGTGGCAAAGAAAGCATCAAGCATCGCCTCGTCCGCAGGTCTGCCTTCCCTATCGAATGAAGCCAACCCCCAGTGGCCGAGTTTTCAGCATCAAGGCGCGTAACGCGTAAAGACAAGGTCGGTCGCTTTGGCCTTCTCGTGGCAGGGGAAGCAGCTTTTCATAAACGCCGCGTCGCCAGGTTTGCCATCTGTGCCGAAGTGCCCGAACCCCCAGCCGCCGGTTGCAGCGTACTTGGTTGAGTCCTTGACCATAAACTGAATGTTCGTGGGGAGGCCGGGGACGAAAGATTGAGCCTGCCCAAAGACTTTGTTGTTCTCATCCGACGGGACATGACGATAATGCAACGCAGCAATGATCGTGCCATCCGGGAACGGAAGCTTCCCTTCACGATACGCTTTCATCGCTACTTCGTTGCCCAAGACGGCACCTAGACTGTTGAGGTTGCCTGCTTCATGGGCCGAGGAAATCCACTTCCAGTCGCGGTACCCCTGAGGGATTTCGGTAACGATGGGTGCAGGAGGTTGTCCATCCGCGTGGCCTGGGGCAGGGGTAATGAGGGTGACAAGGCCGGCTATTGTTGCAACTGCAACCAACAAGAATGCAAAGCGTCTCATAATGGTTCTCCATTCAATATGCTTCGGCTAACTTGCAAACAGCAGTTCTAACTGTTTCGCCTTAAGCCGATATCGATGCCTTTTCGATCGCCAGCAATCACACCAGATTCGTGGAAGAGAAACAATTGGACGATAGTATTGGACTGAGCATCAAGGGGCATAACGGGTAAAGATAAAGTCGCGACCGCTGACAGGCTCGTGGCAGGGAAAGCAGGTTTTGAGCTTCGCTTCGTCCGCATGTCTGCCTTCCTTATTGAAGTGAGCGAACCCGCAAGCCGCTGACAAGCTCTTCGAAGCGTTTTTTACAACGAAAAGCGATGGAATGGGAATCGGGCTATCGATCAGCCGCTCCATTATCGAGGCCCCAGGCGCGAGAGCCGTGACGCGGAAACTCGCGTCAACTAAACAGCTCCGTCGACCCGCACAGCAGGATGCGGTTCTTGTCCAGGTACCAACATCCAATACCTAAGTACAATAGACGCCTCTCATGGCGAGGAGCAATGTGGTTCCATGGGGTTTCACGCGGAAGGGAGCACCACCGAACGTCCGCTTGTATCAGTGGTTGATGACGATCAGTCAGTGCGCGAGTCGCTCCCGGACTTGCTTCGTGAGTTCGGCTTTGCAACTCGCACTTTCTCGTCGGCGGAAGAGTTTCTCGCCTCCGACTGCATTGTCCAAACCAGATGTCTGATCCTCGACATTACGATGCCGGGTATGACCGGGCCTGAACTTCAACAGGAATTGATTCGTCGGCGACAAGCGATTCCGACCATCTTCATCACCGCGAACAGAGATAAGACTGTTCGCCCGCGGCTACTTGAGCAGGGTGCGGTAGAGTGCTTGTTCAAGCCGTTTAGCGACACGGCTCTGCTTGAGGCGCTCAATGCCGCACTCCGAGCGAGCTAACCATTTAAGTACACTGACGATCCGCAGTCGCTTGCCGCGAATGTGGGATATGAAATGATCTTAGCGCGCGCTGTTGGTGATGCAGTGGGGTCATCACCAATCTCGACGGGTACGCCCATCGTTTCCATTGTTGACGACGAAGTCTCGGTTCGCGAGTCGTTGATTGTTGATTCAAAATGAGGGCTGGCAGGCCGAAGCATTCGAATCCGCTCAGGAATTTCTCAATCACCCCCGAACTGTGATGCAACGCGCATTCGCTGCAAATGCTTTCCCGAAGCGTCTCTTCCTGACATGACTGGAAAGTTGACTGGCGATTCATCGTCGACTAAACGGCCCGTTATCCGGCCAGAGTGAATTCGTCGACTACAATCACCCCTGAGATCAATGACTTGCCGGTAACCAGCCTGGACGGAAACGACTTTGATATAAAACCCTTGCCAGCGCGTAACACGAGGATTATGGCTTGCCCCATCCTTGGCGCTTTACCGACAGTGGTCATCAACGGATTGTTAGCCCCCTTCCTCTGGTTGCAACTCTGGTCGTCGCTTCAGACAGGAAACTGATGCAGATCAACCGAGTTCACGCTTGGGATGGACCGTCGTGGCGCTCACCACACTGGCGATGTTCGCCGCAGGTGTAGCGATGTTCGTTGTGTAGACGGTCGATCTCGCTGCAGTCCCGCCGCAGCGTGCCCGTGTCGCCAACTGATTGTCAGAAGTGTGCAGTTTAGACCGGCCGAGCCATCCTTTCCCGGCCTATGCTGTATCTATTGTGGAGATAACGAGTCGACGCGAAGGGCGCTCATCAGGCCTCCCGGAAGAAAGACAGCTATGAGCCATAGCACCAACAAACCGGTACCCAAACTGCGCAATTCTCCCCAACCACCTTTGGCACACGCTGGTGCGATCCCTGACTCAGATCGTGCCAAGAGGCCGCCGCTCTCCGAGGCCTCTGCCACCGGTGACGAGCTGACTCCCGGAGATCGCGTCGAGGGTCTGGGCAACTTCGGAAAGCCGAATGGAGAATTCGGCACAGTTGAGCGAGCGAACGAGGAGGACGCGGTCGTCAAGTGGGATGATGACGGTCGCACGAGACTCAGCCAACCGTGGCTCAAGAAGATCAGACGCCGGTCCACTGTCGTTTACAACCGTGATTTTTGACCTTAGGAGAGACGAGGATGCTTGAAAAGGACAACGAAGCCTTCATTCTCTACGACAGCAAAACCAAGACTGGCGGCCGATCCCGGAATACGGAATTCTTTACTATCGAAGGAAACAAGATCAGAGAAGTCGAGGTCTACTTCGGCTTTACCCCAAAAACACCAGCGTAACGATTGCAGAAATCCCTGCTGAGGCAAAACAGCGGGTCGAATATTCGCTTGAACGATGCACCAATCGTGGCTCAAGAAACACTCGGCTAGATGCCTCAGTGCTGATTTACAAGACGATCTCTTCAGATCAGTTGTTGAACCTTAAGTTAGATATCGTCGATTCACGGAGTTATGAGGCTATTCACAATTGACTGACAACACTCTGAGGAGCTTTTGCAATGAAGATTCTAGTCACCGGTGGTACCGGCAAGGTCGGGTCGGAAGTAATTAAGCAATTGGCTAAGCGCAGCGTGAGCGTCCGCGCTCTGGTTCGCAAACAAGAGGCATCGGCAACGTTGCCGGAGGGAGTCGAGGTATTCTTCGGAGATCTGCTGGACCCGGTCGCAGTGCGTAAAGCGCTCGATGGGGTCGACAAGCTCTACTTGTTGAATGCTGTCGTTCCAGACGAGTTGACGCAGGGGCTAATTGCATTCGACCTTGCAAAGAAGCTGAAGCTCAAGCAGATCGTGTATCACTCAGTTTTCAAGGTGGAGAAGTTCAAAGATGTTCCTCACTTTGCCGCCAAGCTTGCGATCGAGAACGCCCTGCGAGAGTTCGATCTCCCTTTCACCATCATCCGCCCGAATTACTTCTTTCAGAACGACGTTTCGCTGAAGGACGCGCTGATGAAGGCCAGCACGTATCCCATGCCTCTCGGGACACCAGGTGTTTCTGCCGTCGACACGCGTGATATCGCAGAAGCTGCCGCCATCGCCCTAACGAGCGACGGATACCTGGGCAACGCTTACAACCTGAATGGTCCAGAGATTCTGAGTGGCAAGAAGATTGCGTCCATCTGGAGCGGGCTGCTTGGCAAAGAGGTCCGGTACCCCGGAGAAGACCTGGACTCGTTTGAAGAGCAGATGCGTCAGAGTGCACCATCCTGGTCGGCGTTTGATATCCGCATGATGTTCCAAGGCTATCTAGAGCGCGGTTTCGTGGCGGAGGACGGGGACATTGAGACCCTAACGAAGTTGCTGGGCCATCCGCCCCGCCGATACGAGGACTTCGCAAAAGAGACGGTTGAGGAGTGGCAACAGCTAGCAGGCCGGCGGCTCTATCAACCCGCAGCGTGAGCACGCTCGCTCGGCTGACAGATTCTTTTCAAAACTCCATCTCTTTGAGGGGGTTGATGAATTGTCGAGGAGTGGACAAAATTGGACAGATTGAACAGGAGTAGTTCTGCCACACTCTGACCATGACAACGAAGACGATTCCGGAATACCTTGAGGACGAGCGCCAAAAGGGCAAAGACGCTCGGCAGAGCATGGAAGAAGAAGCCGCTCGCATCCAACCGCTAAACCATGGCCACCATCGCACTGCGAAACAGCCGGAGCTGAAATTACGCTCTTCTGTTAAAGCCGCACCCAAAGCGAGAAAAAAGTCAGCATCTTTGAAAAAGACACGCTCCGCGCGAAAGACAGTGTCGAAAGTCCGCAAGGCGGCGTGAATCGAAAGCTACACTCGCAGGGACGACTGGATGGGCCTCTATGGGCTCGCTCGAACGGATGCGAATGCTGCAGAGAATAAAAATGGCGGGAGCGAAGGGGCTCGAACCCGCGGCGTCCTGAGTGACCGGCGTTCTAACCAGCTGAACTACGCCCCCGTATTACGTCTCTATTTATTCCCTGCCATTCCCTCCGATGGTCTGGCGTTCCCTTCCGTACCATTTGGCCGTGCCGTGACAGAGCGGCGTTCCGCCAATAGCAATTTCTCCTTCCGCGGCATGTTCTCTCTAGTTGTGAGTCTCCGCGCCAATTCAATGTCGAGTATCCATCCCACGTCTCGCTCTAGTCGGTGCATCCTTGAGCCTGCCGAATTTGTTGCCTACGGAGTGGTACTCCCGACTATAGGCTTTACGGGGCCACGTGCAATGCGTGCCGAGGTTTCGGCAATTTGATCTAGCTCCGGCACACGTCTGACTTCTTGTTTCTGCCTGGTGAGCTATCTTGCTCAGACGCCGCAGCCCATACCTGTCACCCTTGTTTGTCCACTGAGGTGCATGCTGAGCGCCGAAGCTGACTCGTAGCTCTCAAGTTATCAGGTTGCGAGTCGTGCTTTTTCGGGTCACGCGAAGCGGCCACATCCAGCGAATCAGCACTCTTCATTCGCATGTTTACCGCCGGATGGTCAGCATCTCTGATGTCGTGTTTGGAGTATTCGCTGAAGCCGAGAGCACGCGAGAAGCTGGCAAAGTAGCCGGCGTTCTGCTCGCTTACCCTGGACTCAACATTGAAGTCAGCGGATACACCGACAATGTGGGCGGTGATGCAATGAATCAAACACCGTCCGTAAACCGCGCCGGCCCAGTGCGCGCTTATCTGGTGCAACAGGGCGTAGCCTCGAATTCAGTTTCAGCCAGAGGCTTCGGTAACAGCGTGCCAGTCGCACCAACGACAACTCTGCTGGTCGGCAGCAGAACCGGCGGGTGGAACTTCTCGTGTCTGGGGAAGCCATCGGCAGCCCGGTAAACGCGACAACGGGAAGCCTGCGCTAGTGCATGCGCAGAGCACTTGGAAGGAATAGAGGTAACACATATGAACGCAATTAGAATTACGGGCACAGCGATTCTGTCTGTGCTTCTAGGAATCGCTGCTCCAGGTTTTGCACAGCACGAGCAGCAAGGCGACAAGCAAGACCATCCCCAGCAGCAACAGAGCAAACATGAGCAAGCTAAGCCCGATCATGCTCAGAAGCAGCAGCGGCAAGACGAGAACAAGCCGCAACAACATGCTCAGCAGCAACAGCGGCAAGACCAGAACAAGCCGCAACAGCATGCTCAGCAACAACAGCGGCAAGACCAGAACAAGTCGCAACAGCATGCTCAGCAACAGCAGCGGCAAGACCAGAACAAGCCGCAACAGCATGCTCAGCAACAGAAGCGGCAAGATCAGAACAAGCCGCAACAGCATGCTCAGCAACAGCAGCGGCTAGACCAGAATAGTCGCGAGCAGCACGCTCAACGGCAGGGCAACGAGCATCCGCAGCGCAGTCAGGAACAGCAGCGCGTCCGGCAGAGCGCGTGGCAAGAGCACCGTTCACAACGCTGGGAATCTGACCATCGGAACTGGCAACAACGTGGTGGCTATAACGGCTACCGAATCCCTGATAACCGTTACCGCGGATACTTTGGTCGCGACCATGGGTTCCGCATCTACGGCCTGCCCTTCCTAGTCGTTGGCGGGTACCCGCGTTTCCAGTATCAGGGCTATTGGATAAGTCTTGTTGACCCATGGCCGGAATACTGGGGAAATGACTGGTATAACAACGACGACGTTTACGTCACCTACGTCGACAACGGCTATTACTTGTACAACCGCCGGTATCCCAACGTCGGAATTGCGATCAGCATCTCGATGTAAGCGGTGTACGCGGTGCACCCTCGCACGAGGATGCACCCCAAGATGAAAATCCCCGGTCTCAAGACAGGGAAAAGGAGCAAGACATGCTTGGAACTATATTGATCGTGATTTTGATTCTCGCGCTTCTCGGTGTGCTCCCACGTTGGTCGCATAGCAGAAGCTGGGGTTACGCCCCGACCGGGGGAGTAGGGTTAGTTCTCCTGGTTGTCGTTGTTCTCCTGGTTCTCGGACGCATTTGAGCCATGTGGCACACCTCCAGGTCGAAAGGCGCCAGCCTCGGTGGTTGGCGCCATTTCGTCCTGCGTGTAGGAACAGTTCTGCTTATCGTGCTCATGTCCTACAGTAGCTCGTCCGCATATTCGGTGCTGACGCACGAGGAAATCGTGGACCTACTCTGGACCGATCAGATCCAACCCCTCCTGCTCAAGCGATATCCGGGACTGACGAAAGACCAGATCAGGGAAGCCCATGCGTACGCCTACGGAGGGGCGGTCATCCAGGATCTCGGGTACTACCCGTTCGGCAACAGGGAATTCAGTGACCTGGTGCACTACGTCCGCAGCGGAGACTTTGTTCGTGAGTTGCTGATCGAGAGCCAGGATGTCAACGAGTACGCTTTCGCCTTGGGAGCCCTGTCGCACTATGCGTCGGATATTGCCGGCCACCCGGCCGTGAACCGGTCCGTTGCCATTCAATATCCGAAGCTACGGGCGAAGTTTGGCAAGTCTGTTCGGTACGCGCAGGACAAGACCGCACATTTGAAAACGGAGTTCGGCTTCGACACGGTGCAGGTTGCGAAGAATCGTTATGCCTCGCAGCAGTATCACGATTTCATTGGATTCCAGGTGTCCAAGTCTCTGCTGGAGCGGACCTTCCCCGTGGTGTACGGAGTGGAGTTAAAAGACGTGCTTGCCCACGAGGATTTAGCGGTGGGTTCGTATCGTTTCGCTGTGAACGAGCTGATTCCGCAAATGACCCGAGTCGCACTGCAAACCCACAAGAAGGAGTTGATGCGCGAGACACCTAATTTTTCGAAGCAGAAGTTCCTGTACCGTCTCTCGCGCTCTGACTATGAAAGGCAGTGGGGGAAAGACTACGTGAAGCCGGGTGTGGGCACGCGGATCTTGTCAACGCTTCTGCGCTACATGCCGAAAATCGGTCCCTTCAAAGGGCTGGCATTCAACAACCCGACCCCGCAAACAGAGGACCTGTATATCAAGAGCATCAATACAACAGTCGATCAATACCGGGCATTTCTCGAAGAGGTGCGCACCGACACACTCGTGCTGGCGAACTGCGATTTTGATACTGGCCAATCGACCCGGGCGGCAGAGTACTCGCTGACCGACGTTGCATACGCCAAGTTGCTTGCACGGCTGTCAGAGCGGAAGTTCGATTTGGCGTCGCCGGAGCTGCGCGATAACATCCTGCAGTTTTATTCCGACCTCTCGGTGCCGATTGAAACTAAGAAGAACGGGGTTCGCTGGCAGGCCGTGCTCACCGAGTTGGACCAGTTGAAGGCCGTGGCTCAGACGCCGACTGTCGCGGACAGCCCCGCACGGTGATCTTCCGTGCGTTTACTTCACTTCAAGAGCGCTGCGGTCAACGTGGCTCGCCACATGGAAAAGAATCACACCATGGCCTTTGCTGCGGCCCTGGCGTACTACTTCGTTCTTGCCCTTTTTCCTTTTCTGAATTTGGCTCTACTGGACCGGCTTCTGGGTCTTGATCGGGGCCCAATTCAATGCAGAGAATCTGCAGGAAGCCAGGGGAAGGCCCGCCCCTGAAGCCAGACGACCCGCGGCGCCTGATCTAGCCGCGTAACGGAGGAAATATGGCAGCCCAAGAATGGACAGTGAAACAACTAATAGAGGAATTGAAGAAGTTCCCATTAGACGCGAAGGTTTTCTACGAGATGGGGCCAAACGGCGCAGGAACAATTGGAAAAGCACAATACGTAAAGGCTCGGGGTGAGGAGGATCAGTTGGGGGTGTTATTGGACCGATAGTCTGATCGGTCTCAAATCGGCAAAGCGGCCTTTATTGAAAGGTCGCAAGTTCGTGCAAAGAGAAACCACTTATTCGCCAGGATATATATATAGGCATTAGACCTGTACAGGCACTAATTCAGGGCTGCACCGGGAATTCTGAATGGATTTTACAGCGTCTTCAGCCGTGAGCTTTCCCATCATCAGTGCCAGCTTACGGTTGGTTGTCATCTGGATGGGAGTTCGATCAATCCGCTGCACGTATTCAAGAACGCCAGCAACACCGCGGTTTACTTTCACAACAAATTTCGTATTCTTCATGATTTGTCCTGCTCGCTCGGGCTGAGAAACAAACGGGAGGCGACAAAAACCGCCCCCCACTTCATTGAATGACTAGCGGCCTTACGCGGCCTTGGCGTGAACTTTGGCCTCAAGCGCTTTTTCGGTGCCGACATTCACCTTAATCTGCTTGGGCTTGGCTTCGGCCTTCTTGGCGAGGCTGACCTTCAGGACGCCCTTGTCATAGTGGGCGCTCACTTGCCCGGTATCCACGGAACTGGGCAGCGTGAACGAGCGGGTGAAGCTTCCGTACTGCCGCTCGACGCGACGGAAGTTCTCCTCTTTCTCTTCCTTCTCGATCTTGCGCTCGCCATGGACGGTGAGAGTGTTGCTCTCGATGCGGACATCAATGTCCTTTTCGTCAATGCCCGGGACTTCCATCTTCAAAGCAATGGTGTGCTCGTCTTCGTAGATGTCCACCGGCGGTGCGAAGCTGGTGGTCGTTAGCGCTTCTTCCGGGCCTTCGGGGCTATACGACTCACGAACAAAGCGGTTTAGGCGATTTTGCATGGTGGCTAAGTCACGGAGAGGATCCCAACGGGTCGATAGAGTCATAACGCAGTTCCTCCTTCAGAGGAAAGCTAAGAGGAAAAACTTCAGATGGGCTGACTTAGTTCAGGGAACCTGAAAGAGTAAGAAGAGGTAGCTCGCTCAACTATAAGGTTAGGCCTCTGCGCAACCGTTGTCAAACTCGGCGGCCAGGTTAAGCAGTCGCACTGGTCAGGGAAACGGAACACCTGAAGGACTGAGAACTGGGGACCGGCGGGAGCATCGAATGTCGCCAACCCGACCGACACTATCCCACCCCTCCGCTTAAGGGCGGTCCACATTACTTGGCAAGCGGCAGTACGGGACGGCGGTAACACAGCAGAGCCAGAGTGCGCGATTTTGACCATCTTTATTGGGTGTCTTCGTTCCATGATGGAAATGCAGGTACCGACCGCGGCGGACCTCTGTAAAGCTCTGCGGCTTTCTTAGCGTGCCCTCAAGGGAGGAATGACAGATGCACACGTGGTACAAAACGTGCCGCACAGTGGCATCGCCCTTGGCTGTGAGAATAGCAGGCGGCCTCGCAGCCCTTTTTCTGCTTGCCCCCAATGCACTCTCCCAATCTGGCTCCCTAAAGGTCGAGATGCCGGCCGTCGACCTCGCACGAAAGGTTGTCACCAACGAACTGAGAGTCCAGAATGAAGAGCAAAGCCACTGGATGTACCGGCTCGAAAAGGCGGAGTTCGGGAGGAAACAGATTCAGAAAATCCTCGAGACGAAGAGTGGTTCTCTCAGTCAACTTCTCTCGATTGACGGCCACGCACTTGACGCCAATCAGCGGCGGAAAGAGAACCAGCGCATACAGATGCTTGTCAGTCATCCGGATGAGCAGCGGAAATTGCAGCAGGCGAGCAACAAGAAAGCAGAGCAAGGTGCGCGTTTGTTCAGGATACTGCCTGATGTATTTGTGTTCCGCTATGCCAGTCGCCAAGGCGATCTCGTGACACTTAACTTCACACCCAACCCGAATTTCCAGTCGCGTTCGCTTGAGGACCGCGTTTTCCACGGCATGGAAGGTGAGATGACGGTCGATACCAAGCAAGAGCGGTTGGTAGCGCTCAATGGCCATCTCGTGGAGGATGTCAAATTCGGATATGGGGTATTGGGACATCTGGACAGGGGAAGTACATTCCAGGTTGGACAGACGGAAGTTATACCGGGACACTGGGAAATGACTTACCTGCATGTGGACATGAAAGGCAAAGCTCTGCTCTTCAAGACAATCGGAGTACAAGTGACCGAGAACCACAGCGACTTCCATCGAGTGCCGGATAACCTAACAGTGGAGGAAGCCGCGGACATTCTCGGCCGGCAGACCGTGATAGCAGATAACCGCTAGAACGCGAGAGCATACCGGGGTAACGTATGCATTTTACGCGAGACACTTGCTCTTCCCGGTGTGACCTGACAACAGCTACGCCGCCGCTCGCAGCCTCAACGCACTCCTCCTCCTCCTGCGGAAACGCGGTCTGCACCGCAACAGCGGCCACAGCCCGCTCCCATGAAGGCGGAAGAGAAAAAAGCAGCAGCAGGATGAAAAACCGAAGGGGGATGAGAAGCCGCAGTAGCGGCGGGGTCTCAGAACAGGCAGCTTCGACTTTGGCTTTCAAACTACGAAGGAGGGGACCATGTCCCAAACAGTATTGGAGAGAACGGCTGAACGCATCGCTGAATCAGCTCGCCAGGCGTCCCACGCAACCAGTGCGGTCGCCGACACAATAATAGAGGACGGCGTCGGAGTAGTGAGACGTGCCGCAAAACAGGGCGGCGATGCTGCTGAAGAATTCCTGAACGACACAACGCAGCGCATCCAGCGACACCCGGTGCTAATTGTAGCGGCCACATTTGCCGTAGGCTTCACCGCGGGAGCGTTGATCGGCTGGATGATCAAACGAAGATAGCGCACGGGCGGAAAACAAGATTGCTTTTCGCGTGGACGCGCCTGCCTAGCCGCAAATGGCAAGGATTCTCCACGGATCGCGACTCCAGCGTTATGCGTCATAGCAGGACGAAGGGATCCGTCCGCATCCATGCAAGTGCGCGATCGCAGGCAACAACTGACTGGCCAAATGATCCTTGGCTATAAGAGCGTCAACCATGTGCAACGTGTGCGCCGGAATATTCCGTGCTCCGGTGAGCAGGATGATGGGAGCCAGTGGCCTCAGTCGCCTCATTTCAACGGCAACTTCCTGCCCGTTCATCGCAGGCATGAGGTATTCAACGATCACAATGTCAACCGGGTGTTTAGAAGCGAGTTCAAGTCCCTTGCAACCACTTCGAGCAGTCAGAACGGTATAACCGAAGCACTCGAGGAAAGATTTCTCGCATTCCAGTACTTCCTCGTTATCGTCGATGCAAAGGATTACTCCTCTTTTGAGTTCCGGAATAGGGAACAGGGGCATGGTTCACCTTCAGGAACCAATTCTTAATTCTTGGGCTAAGGGAAACTGTCCAAAATTGCTCACACTGTTGCTCTTTCGCGGCACGCTTGCCGACACTCTCCTGCGGCATCCGCCGGTTGCCTTGATGTCGAATGCATGCTCAATCTCGTACGATCTTCGCGCAGGGGGGCGCGGCGGACGCTGTGTTCTATATCCAGGAGGGCAAGGTTCGGTCTGAAACCGACGACATGATCCGTTCAGCACAGTATTTCTAGAGGCGGTGAGCGAATCTATTACCGGAGAACAAATCGAGGATGGAATGTTTTTAACGGGCAAAGTCGCGTGGGCTGTGATTGTCTTCCTTTTGCTAGCGACAGGGATTTCGGGACCACGCCCGACACTGCTCACTTCAGGAGTGGAGCCCAGCAAAGAAATGCCGGCGGTCCCGCATCCGAACCATGTGAATAGGATGCAGCAAACTCTGCGGGACAAAGGACATTACCGCGGGAAGGTGGACGGCGTGTTGGGCCTGCGAACCCGAGCCGGCATTCGCGGGTATCAGAAGACTGAGAATCTGCCCGTCACGGGCCAGCTTGATAAAGAGACGGCCGGTAGACTCGGAGTCAGCCCTGAGGTTCGCGAGAAGACGGGCTTCGATACCACGCGAGACAAGCCTCCGGCAGGCACAAAGTCGGCTAAAGGTTCGGGACATGCCCGTAAGACACCACAGAAGCCGGTCAAGAAATGAACTGCTGCTCAAAACCGACTGGGAGACCACGTGAGCATATTTGCTCAGACTCCTCAAGCCTGATTTGTTAAGGTCGAAATTGTCCTTGTGTGCCCAGCTATCTATGAGGATTTGCGTGCGAGTGTAATCACAGCACGAACCAGAAGCTGGCGCACTGGCAACAGAAATGAGGCTGTCCCATGAGAAAAGTGATTTTCGTACTTGCAATGTTGGGCCTCGGCACGCTGTGCTGGGCAGGATCGGGGCGAGAAGACGCCACCGAGCGACTAGACAACTCCAAGCAGGTGTTACACGAAATTATGGGAATGCCTGACAAGGGAATCCCGGAAGAAGTGTTGGAGCACGCGAAATGCATCGCCGTTGTACCACACATGGTCAAAGGCGGCTTTGTGTTCGGAGGTAAGGGAGGCAAAGGCGTAGCCACGTGCCGCACCGCGAATGGCTGGAGTGCACCGGCGTTCATCACGATTTCGGGTGGAAGCTGGGGGCTGCAGATCGGTGTAGAAGCCGTGGACGTGGTACTGATCATTCAGAATGAAAAAGGGATGCAGAAGCTGCTCGAGAGTAATTTCCAGATTGGAGCGGACGCTTCAGCAGCAGCGGGTCCAGTTGGACGGCATGCCGAGGCCGGTACGGATTGGAAGATGGATACAGAGATCCTGACCTACTCCCGTGCCAAGGGCGCATTCGCTGGGCTCACACTGGAAGGCGCATCGATCCGCCAAGACAATGATTCCCGGCAGGCGCTTTATGGACGTGATGTCACAACTCGTGCTTTGCTGCTGGGCAAAGTGGCGGCCCCAGCCGTAGCCGAGCCGTTCCTCACGGAAGTTCGCGGAGCAAAAGCCCAAGCGGTAGCCGAAGGCAAGGCTGAAGCGAAAGAGGAAGCTAAGAAAAAAGATAAGAAGTAGTGCTTGCAGAATTAGGGGTGCCGCTGCTGGCAAATCAGCCGACTCAGGATGTTCGAGCGGCGGCACAAGTCCCGTCATTCTCGTTCCCGTTCGCACGAAGCCATTTCTCTCGCGGACGTCGAATGACATCTAGACATAGCTGCTCGTGATTGAGCACGGGAGGTCAATATGCTTTGGACCATCTTCATCGTTTTGCTGGTCCTGTGGCTTCTGGGCTTCACCCTTCATTTTGGTGGCGCCCTGATCCACTTGCTTCTGGTTGTGGGATTGGTGGTCCTGGTCATCAACCTACTGAGCGGACGACGAACTGCGATTTGAAGGAGACAGCACGATTGCTGTGTCCCGGTCGATGGCCATTATTCTGACGGTCACAGGTCCTGCTTGACGTCATCTTGGCGCAGTCTGGGCTTCCAGTTCCTTCCCTAAGGAAGCGAAGCTGGTAGCGAACTCAACAGCGTAGATCTCTCGAAGGAGAAGGACATGTCAAAGACCTGGGAGCACTACCATCACGCCGCCCGTCACCATGAGCGGGCAGCCTACCATTACAAACAGGCAGCAAAATACGACGAGGCCGAGGAGCACGAAAAGGCTGCGCACCACGCATACCTGGCTCACGGCCACAATCAACACGCGATTCATCACGACGCCGAGGCCGCGAAACTGCACGCCGAGCAGTGCGACAACCTGGCAACGCCCGCTTCAGAGCAAGGAGCCAAGAAGAAGAGCGCCGCTTAAGAGAGGCTCATTCGGGTGTCCACACCCTGCGTGATGGGATTGCGGTATGCGCCCCTGGCCTGCCGTCAGCGGTCGCGTAGTGAACGTTGCGCGCAGGTTGAGTTCATCGAGGAGAGCGCCATCCCGATCGCAATGGTGGGCCTACTCCAGGCGCTTCCCGGCACGCAGCTATACCGGCGCCTGGAGAGCGAAGGACGCCTTGTCAGCGACGCAAATGGAAACAATATCGATTGCAATCTGAGTTTCATTCCAACAATGTCTGCACAGTGCTTGTTGGATGGCTATCGATCGATATTGAAGCGCATTTACGCCCCGGACGCATACTATGATCGGGTCCGGCGGTTTCTGGAGCGCTATCAGCCCACCCGAACGCGCCGGTCGCTCTCGGAGTACATCGCGTTGTGTCGTTCCGTCGTGAAGCAAGGCATTCTCGGCGACGCACGGGCAAGCTATTGGAAATCCAAGCTAAGCACTTCATGGCCTCATCCTTGCCTGCAGGCCCATGCTGGTGCGGATGTGCTTCTTTACATCCGCTGATTGAGGATCTCCTGCTCGGCTTGGAGCCAATCCCGTTCGTCGTGGCCTGGTTTGCGACCGCCGACTTCATACAGCTCGTAGGCGCGCTCCCTTATCCTAGCTGTCTCTTGCGATGGAAGAGTACCTGGCGTAATGGCCGTTGTACTAAGGGAGGGTTGCGGGACGACAGCAATATTTGGCTTCGATTGTTTGTGCACCTTGGAAACGATCATTAGGAGACACCTCTGGTTGCTGTGACTAAGAACGAAAGTGCTTCAGATGAACTGACTTAGTTCAGAGGACCTGAAAAGAGGAGAGGAACTGCTCACTCACTAACTTAAGCCTACGCCGAACTATCACTCACGTCCAATTTGGAGCATTATCGAGCCGGGCTGGAGACAATCAGGTTCTGTTCACGGGTTGTGCGCTCTTCGATTTTAAACGCGAACTTCGGCGCGTGACCCTTTACCATTTGTTCGATGCCAGGTTCAAACTCGTGGAAAAGGTTGATCCCCGCGTCGTTCCCAATCGTCGAACCAAAATCGTTGAACGGCGCCGAAGTGGAGCGCGTCCAATAAGGGCGGCGAGCATTGTGGACAGCAACTAAACTCAGTACCCCGAGGAAATATGAAGCGTTCAGCCTCCTCTTTCCCGAGTCGTCACGCGTGACAAAAATATGCGAGGCTGCGTAGGTTGCCCGGCCTATCAACGTGTTGCTGGTCGAAGGGTGATAAAGCATGCTCCTCTTGACAAACGGCGGACACAAGTACTTAACAATAAAGTTGCTGGGCTTCTTTTGAGAAAATAGCAATTCATCGGAAGGGATCAAGCTGGGCTGCGGCACGGGAGTGACGTGTCTCAGTTCTGTTCCGCGCCTCACCTTCGAGGTGATGGCGGCCGCGCGCATTGCTAGAGGCAAGCGCGCTTCATAGGCAACTGTTTGAGACTCCTCTGTTTGTGTTGGTGGCTTTACCGTGGACGGAGCATCAGGAAGCGATTTCCAGGTGCGCATCTCCTGGCGCTGCACTTCGGGTGAGTTTGAGCCGTCTCCCTGAAGCAAACCTTCTGAAGCAAGTTTGCTCTGGCACAGCGCTGCGCAAGCGACTAGCAAAACCGAGGAAATAACCCATACTGGTGCGATTCGCTTCACGATGGCGCTCCGGCAAGGCGGTAAGCGACTTTCCGGTCCCTCGGCGATTCAACCAAGGCACAATTTAACGTTAGCACCTCACGGGACTCTCGTCTGAGCAGGATTGCTCATCCGGAGGAGGCAGAGACAACTCGCACAGACCTATGAACAGATGTAACCTACGCCGAAGGGCTGGCTGAGAATCTCATTGAGATCGCCAGTTCGGAGGTCCGGGAGCAGTCCATGCGGCCGCTGAGATAGCTGATCGGATCGAGGGTCGTTCGCGCCAGTCCATCGAGGTAGCCTACATCACAGCTGAACTTCGGAACGGGTCGGACGAGGAACTGCAATTCCATCTGGAGCACAATCGTTGGTCAACGACTGAGGGATCGCTGTTACTTATACAACCCGTCGAACACCGAAATGTGGGGGCATGCGGTTGTTCGTTCCGGAGCAACAGTGGGTCTCCATAGAAAGCCGAGCACGAGAATTTAGGGGACGATCCAACGAACATCCTTGCAGTCCGAAAGCGTAATCTCGCAGTCCAAAGTGGGCGGATCTTTGGCTGTCGCCTGCCGCGACTCCGCGGTGACCCGAATCATGCCATCGTAATCGAGCAGATAACTTCGCAAGCACTTGTATCCGTAGCTCTGACACTGCACCGAGATCGCGAACTGGTTCGGCGCATCCGCTGTCGGCGCGAGGTACGTAATTACAAAGTTGTTTGCTTCCAGCGCGGTACCGTTTGTATCGCTTGTCATCGTGTCGTGCGCAAAATCGTCGAGAATGCTGGCATCAAGTTGAGTGGGAGCGACTCCGCTCGGCGTCTCCCTGATGTACGCTGCGACCCGTTCTCTGAGTACATCCACCTTCTCCTCAGGGCTTTGCAGATAGCTTCGAAGCCTTTGAGCGTTTCGTTCACTCCGAGGATAGTGAGAAGGTGCAGCGGGCCGTCCAGCATTCAGTCGAACCGGGTGCTGACTATCAAGTTGAATTCCGCATGATCCTGTTGCGGCGTGAGTCGGAGGACGGACCATGTACATCACGGTCAGTAGCGAAATTGAAACTGGCTCAGTGTCCTATCGCGGACCACACTGCACCACCGAGCACGCGAGAGAGGTCTTGGAAGGACTTCGTACCGCCTATCAGTCACTTCTACCGGTCGAAAGGATCATGATCTGCGGCATGGTCCCGCAATTGGTGCGAGCTCAATTGGCGCAGGAGACGAGCTCTAAAGACGCTTTCAGGGGACGCATAGACTACGCAAGATTGGGAACACGAGGCTCGGTGTCGCCTCGTAAAGCAAAGTCGACAGCAGCATGTGCGTGAATAGTTGTCGAAGCGTATAGCGGGAGTTCCGAATCCGTTTTGGAGATCAGAAGCTCGATCTCTGTGCACCCGAGAATGATGGACCCCGCGCCCGCTTTGGCGAGTTCGCGGATGATCTTCTGGTAGTGCTCTCGTGACTCCTGCCGAATCACTCCATGACACAACTCCCGGTAGATCACATCATGCACGAGTTCACGCGAAGCCGGCGAGGGAACCACGACCTCAATGCCGAATTGACTTCGTATGCGATCCGCGTAGAAATCTTGTTCCATAGTGAACTTTGTACCCAGGAGACCAACTCGTTTTTGGCCGGCGAGTTTGATTGCTGCGGCTGTAACATCCACGATGTGCAAAAGAGGGATTCGGACCACCTGCGTAATAGAATCCGCAAGCTTGTGCATTGTGTTTGTGCACAAAACGATGAAATCTGCCCCTCCGCGCTCTAGGCTTTGGGCCGATCCCCTCAGAAGAGTTGCGAGTCGCTCCCAATCGCCCTCGTGTTGCAGGCGCTCCACCTCTGCGAAGTCAACTGTCGCCATCAAGCTCGGAGCGTTGTGATGCCCGCCCAGGCGCCTCCTCGTCTCTTCATTAATCAACCGATAGTACAGAGCGGAGGACTCCCAACTCATGCCCCCAATCAGTCCAATGGTTTTCATCCGCTAAATAATAGATGAACTCGTGTATCTCACCGCTTTGGTTACCTCATTGTTTATCGGAAGGCTTACGAGCTCACACCGCAAAATCGATGAAAGGCTGCGCTTTTGGACGCGTCGCATAGCAGCAAATCGATGACACTCAATGAGATGAGGCTCGGGCGTCCTTCGCCGAGTGCGTTGTTTCCACCCACGATAAAGGGCTTTTTGGCAATCGATGGAGGTTTAAGAATTTCTTATAACTCGTTGAAAACATGGTGGCCAGGGACGGAGTTGAACGATTCTGGGCTGCGTGTTTTCAGCAACTTACTGATTCCGCGAAGGACAGGAAGGACACAAAGGACAGGAAAGACAGATTTTGTGTGCGATTTGTGTGCGGTTTTTCCCTTGCGCCGCCCGGCGAAAATCGGCAGACGCAGATCCGCGAGAAGATGTCTCTGGCTCTGCCATAGAAGTCATCATACGTATCTCGATAACCATCCACACGAGCCTGATTGCTCTACACTGGTGGCGTTGTGGAAGCCAGGGAGGAACGTATGGACGATCGCCTTAGAAAGTTTCACATTCGGACCGGCGTGCTCGATGCGCTTAGCCGCCACGGAATCGCTCACGATAGTCCGATGCGCGCCGAGCTTGAGGCCAATGCCACCATCGCAGCGGACGACAATTCCCGCGTCATTATGAGGAACGGAAATTCTTTGGATGTAGAGATCGAAAATCGCCTCAGTTCTCCGCGCATGGACGAGAGTTTCCCGACGGCTTCGCGCACGGTGGTGAAGAGCGACACCGACAGCCTGCGCAATAATTTTGCCGAGATCGCGGCGGGCACAGTGCGGGTCGAGTGAACTCGAACTTGTGAGGTCCCCAAAAGCGAACGGCGTGGCTAGGATATGATGCACTTCCTACGTCAGCTTCTGTCAAGGAAGTACGCCTTTCCGCCAAGAGAGATTCCGAGCTGCGGGACGTAGGGTCAGAGCGAATCGCACTCCACGATTCGGCTCGCTCGATTATAACCTTCTTCAAGACGCTCATCTTCCCTTTCGGGCAGGTGTTTTGAGTGTAATGGGGATGTTACGTCAACCTTCTTACTTCCCTACGCCTCGCCTTCTCTGGAATACGCGCTCCCACCACGCTTGTTTCTTCTGTGGAGGAATCTGTCCCTTCGTCAAATCAAAGGTCGCAGATATATTCTGAACGCCATCGTTTTCACTGATGGTGACTTCATCTGCGTCGGCAAGCAATGCCTCAAGCGCGTCTGCTCCACCTTGCTCAGCGTCCTCTTGGGCGTGTTGGTCATCGGCTGAAATGTGGTTACGTTGGAAAAACGCCCATTGTGGCACCTCCGAATACGTTGAATCCCACAACTGCTGCTCCGTATCTGATAGGACCTCCCCTTTCCAGAGTCGGACGCGAGTAGTGAACAAGCGGAAAATCTGGTTACGGTCGCTCTCGGGAATCTTGTTCAGGTAATGGATGTCAGGCATCTCGTCTTCCCAGTAGATGCCGCGCAAAGGCAACCAGCAAACCTGTCGCGTGGCATCTGCCCGATAGGTCAGTGTGGACAAAAATCCGAGAGTTGTTTCGGTTAGCATTCTGGAAAATTATATGGTTGTTCAGCCAACTGTTGTAAGCAGGCGATTACACGTTTTGACGGCTCGTCAACGAGCGATCTGCAGCAACGCAAGCCCACAGGCGATCAGGCCAGCAGCAAGAATCACCATCGTGGCCCGATGCAGCCTTGTAGTCGGAATTTTTCTATCATCTCCCCTGAGTCGAAGGAGAAGGTTGCTATGCTCCTTCTGGTAGCCAGCACGGTAGAAGAAGTATGCCCCGTAGGTCAGACCCGCCACGCCGAGGACTTTTCCACCTAACCTTGGGTTGATTCGCCCGGTGAAGATGCCACTCAGCAGAAGGGCCATCAGTCCCAGTTTAAAGACCTCGAACATGACTACGCTCTTCTTGATCGGTGGCATTTACGGTCCTTGGCAGCAGCCCCGCAGGCGGCCCCGATTCGATCTTAGCTGACGAAACCAGGCGATTTCACAAGTGTGCGCTTTCCCTTCGCCTTTTTGCGGGATGATGAGTGAAATGGGGATTTTGCAACAGTTAACGACTAAGGCCGACGTAAGCGATGTACAGGAAAAGCGCCGCACCGCCAATTCCCACGCCTCCGACAACCAATCGAAGAATGGGTATCGGCATTCGATATGGATGCCATGCCCCCTGCTTCCAAGCGTTCGCAAAGTTATCCATCACCGCTCTGAGTTTCTCGGGACGCAGAATGGCAAACAGTCCGAACGTGAAGAAGAGTGCGGCCATTACGAAGGCTGCTGGGGCATCACCACGACTGGGAATTGTTGTTTGCACGACTAAGAATCTACCACCAATCTCTTAAGCGTCGTCAGCGGGGCATTACACTCGGAACCCCTGTTCCGGGCATTTTGAGCGCAATGGAGATTTCTCGACAGTCGTTGCAAGCTCAAGGTCCCCGCCCAAACGGGTGATGAGTGAAATGGCGATTTTGCGACAATTGACCAAGCCTATTTCAAAGCGAGGCGCTGCTCGCGAACTCGGACGAGGACATCGTCAAGGGTTCCTGATAAGAGCAACAGTTTCTCCTCGATGACGCCTGTGCTGCGACGGGACACAGGTATATCTGGATCAGCATGCTGACACGTAAGCTCCGGGTTAGTCCAGAGATTACCGGGAGATCGCGAAAAAGTCGCCATGATCCAGTGCTTGTCCATAGAAACGGTGGCCAGTAATGGTTCGTCGGCCCTCTGCGAAGCATTAAAGAACACAATCCCGTCCGCCCGCCTCTCTGCGCGAGTGCTGTCAACTGGCCACGCATACGACACGCGGTAACGGTTGGGAAGCCATTGGTTGAGCGGCATCGTAAGGCGCTCAGGCATGTCGGACGCCAGCAACCTGAACCCGTTCGGGCCGTGGACATAGGTTCGTTCCAGTCGCACATCGTGGAGGATGGGCGTGAGCATGCGCGGGTCGGTAATGGCCTGTACGGAATCGTAATCCGTATCCGATGCGTTTATGAATTCGTAGTGGAGAAACACGCCATCACTCTCCAGCAGTGCTCGCGCGATAAAGTGAATGCCGCGTCCAAACTCCATCTCGTATTTCAAGCCGTTGGCGGTGCGCATCCAGTTCGGATGTGTCCCAGCATTGCCTGAGCGCCAGAGGTAGAGGTGTTCCGCCTCATTTGAGCCGTGCCTTCGGACCGTCAAGTGTTCGGGAAACAAAATCAAGACGGCCTTCTGGCCATTGGCCTCGCCGGGGATACTGAGCCACAAAGCGGGATTAGCATTCTCTTCGGCCACACTCATCGTCAACCGCGCTGCATTCGTGACGGAAAATGTTTCGAGAGCGGCACGAGAGCTGTGCGCGTCGGCAGACCGAGGCTTATTGCAGGCGATGAGAAGGACGATGCACATGCACAATCCACAGAATCTTCGGAAAATATCGGCGGTATGCACGCGGAGCAACATACCATAGCAACGTGGCTGTTGAAATCAGGCGATTTCACGCTTTGAGCTGCAAAGTGGGGATTTTGAGCGTAATAGAGATTTTGCAACAGTTATCGTGCCTCGTCGGCTAGCATGCTGTCGTGAGGTGCTGTAATGGCGCAGCCAATGATTAGCGACTCCGAAGTGAAGATAAGCGCCGAGGGAATATTCGTGTCCGGCTCCCAAGGACCAATCCGACTGTGGGAGTTTCACCCCGATGACGTAACCTCTGTGGGCATCTATCGCGGGGACGGTCAGATGCACGAAGTCATTGCAACGCTCAATCGAGATTTTGATGTACCTGAGGCGACGAGTGGTTTGAAGGAGTTGAATGAACGATTATCACGAGAGCTGAACGCCACACTAACCATTGATGTAGAGCACGGTTCATCACCATCGGGTATCGTTCTCTGGCCCACCCATCTGGCAGGAAGCCCTTTGTGGGAGTTTTGTGTTCTTGGAGAAGATGGGCTCGCAAGTTATGTCGCGCCGGGCACCCCAAACGCGCTACGAAATCTTTCCCACGCTGTTTGCCGCGAAATGGCACGACTCGCCAAACATCGCCTCCCAGATGGGTTTCCAAAGCCTCTGTTTGACCGAGGATTTATCTACCATGGTGAGGTCGGCTGGTACAGAGACGACGCGGTGATGGCAGCGGAATGGTTGCATGGAAAGGGCGCGGCCATTGTTGATGCTGAACTTTGGCTAGTCACGAATGCCGTTGTACAGCCGCACATACACACGGCCACTGGTCCTGTTGCCTATCGCTATTGGACGACGACTCAGCCTTCTGAGACATGGGAAGCGTTTGCAAATCGCTCATTGAGTGACGTTGTGGGCTTCATACGTCAGTTTCAGTGGCCGGAGAATGCTGCCGAATCCGTTCAACAGGAAGTGCGATTTTGCCTGTCGTGGGTTTGGAAAGAGTGGTTGGAGGAGAATGAATTTAGATTCCCGAAATAGCGTGGTCCTATCTTCCACCGCGCAATTGAACCTGAGTTGACGAAACCAGGCGATTACACAAGTGAGCCGGAGGAAAATTCTTTTCCCTTGAGGTGATGAGTGAAATGGCGATATTACGTCAAGGATGGGGCAACGCTGCAAGGACAGCTATAGAGTACGTTCCTTCTAGTGATCGTCCAGAGTGTCTAAGCATGACCAGAACTTTCCCTTTTCTTTTGATCTTCGCGCTGGCATCTGTCACCAGTGGGTGCTCCCACAAACAGCGGTTGGGAGATGAGGATGCGCTTCGGCAGTCACTAGTCTTGCTTCGTGCCGAGGTTTCACAGTTCACGCTCGCTCATCAACGAGCACCAGCGTCGTTGGCAGAACTGGTATCCAGCGGGTACATGAAGCAGGTTCCTACTGATCCTTTCACTGGCCGGAATGACACTTGGCGGATCGAGAAGTCACGCGACAATTTCGACGTTCACAGCGGGTCAGATGCCGTCAGTAGTGCGGGCACGCTTTACAGTTCGTGGTGACGAAGCCTGTCAACGAATCTATCCCAGAACTGAATTCTGAATGAGTGAAATCGAGATATTTCAACAGTTGCGCGACTGTAAGGTCGATATCAGTATGGTCGAGCGCTCACTTTAAGAGTGTCGCAGCCATTCAGGGTGATGCAACAGGATGAGAGATAAAAGACGAAGCGCCAACAAGAATGCAGAAGCTTTTACCCACGTCAAGAGAATCATCTCCCAGTTTCGTGGATGGCGTTCGAGTGCAATTTCACTGGACGCGAAGGCTTTGCCCATCCACCGCCCTAAATCTCGACGTACAGTGTACGTGGCAATCGGATAAACGGGAAACCAGAGAACAACGAACCACAGGGTCGATTCACAAAGTTCGAAGAGGCCGCTCGGGTCGCGACGGCAGTTTGTCTTCCCAAAAAACTTCTTGCCGAGGCCGACATTGTGAACCACTTGTCGTCTGGCGCGGCGAAGCTCGTCGCTTTTGCCGTCGTTGGCACATTTCTGCTTGTAGGTGTCGATTTCGAATGTGGAGAGGTTTCTTCGTCTGAGTTCGGAATCCAGCGCCGATCGCGCCTCGTCCGTGAGTTGCTCTCTCTCATCGGCGACATGCAAGAGTTCGTCTTCCGTCAGGTGTTCGTATTGCAGCATAAGGCTCAGCCTAGCGGCACATTATGCAACATATTTGCGCTGGATTCTCAACTGTTTAAATCAGGCGATTTCACTCAAAACCCAGCGCCATCGGAATCAGGTTCTGAACGGTGCATCGAGGTCGGCGGGTAGATCGGGTTGCTACTTCGCGAAGTTTTTCTCGAACAAATCGCGGGACCGTTGCGCACCTTCCTCACTCAGCAGAACAGATTTTGCTTTTGTCGCGGGATCCGAAATGTAACCCTTCTGATGAAGTCGATTCGAGGACAGCCCAACTGTGACCTTTCCACGCCCTCCATCTTGGTTTGTCCTTGAAGGTAGTCAGGTACAGCAGAGCTAGTACCACCTCGTCGACCTTTTCTTCATCTATCTCCATGAAGCACTCCTCCGCCGAGATGATACGAACTCGGCAAACAGAACATCCATGTTATCGCCGACCCCATATCCGATCTGACGACCAATACTTCGCACATGGTCCAGCGTGCCGAGAAGACGGTTGCGGATGGTTCCGGAGTTGGCTGCAAGACCGATTGTGGTTCGGAGCGCCTGCTCAAACATACGCACCAGCGCATCACAGTACGCGGCATCTTGATGGTCCACGTCTCGACAAAATCCAGCTGCCTGCTCGCAGTAGTAAACCATCAGCTCCGCCAGTTTCTCCGGATCACCGCTCGCCTTCTTGTAGTCGGCGATCGCTCCGTTTGGCTCTTGAGACAGACGTTTCTTCACCTCGGAATACATCAGGCCACAACCACCGATCAATGATTTTCTTGTACGGCCGCAACGGATCCTGGCCTAAACCAAAGCGGGCATGAAGAAACGACCGGTTGCCCGCAGACGCTGCGTATAGAGTTTGGAGCACAGCCAGCAATGCCGCACGATCAAAACTCGCGAGTTCGGCCTTAACTTCTTCCCACGTTGGGTTTACTTTCGGCTGTCGTTTGGCCATATTCGTTTCAGATTCTACGCGCCTTCTCGGTTGCGGTTGAGACGCCAGTCTGTCGTAATTCCATGCTGCGGCATGAGGAGGCCGTCGCCATGGGCAAGCACAAAGTTAAGCCGAATTACCGTCGCCGATTGCTTCGTCTGCCGGATCTGGATCATTGTAAGAGAGCCGTGCTCAACAGTCTCGGCTCACCAGCCTCGCGCCGCGTTTACGAGTATGCCATCGACCAATTCATCTCCTGGTACTGCTCCGAACCCAGACTGGCCTTCAATCGCATCGTCGTCGCTCGTTATCGGATGCACTTGGAATCACGCGGTCTGGCTGCAAATACCATCAACCAACAACTCGCAGCCGTGCGCCGTCTTGCACACGAGGCCGCCGACTCAGGCTTGCTGAGTCCCGAACTGGCCGCAGGTATCAGCCGAGTGAAAGGGGTCAAGCAGCTTGGCTTCCGCTCCGGCAACTGGTTGAGCGTAGAGCAAAGTTCAGAGGTGCTGAAACACGCTTATGGGAACAGTATGCGTGCCAAGCGAGACTATGCGATGCTGGCCATGCTGTTCGGATGTGGTTTTCGCAGCTCGGAACTGGTGGGCTTGGAAATGGATGAGGTGCAGAATGCGTCAAGGTCACTGGGCAGTCGTAGACCTGATCGGCAAGGGCGGCCACATCCGCACCGTGCCGATTCCACAATGGGTCAAGGCGGCACTTGATCAGTGGATCGTGGCAGCCAGGGTCACGGAGGGAAGGATCTTTCGGCGGGTTGCCCGAGCGGGAAAGGTGTGGGGGAAAGGCATCTCGCAGAATGTCGTGTGGTACGTAGTCAAGGGTTGTTGCCAGAGAGCGGGCTTGGAGCATATTGCACCGCATGACTTGCGGCGAACCTGTGCCAAGCTCTGCCACACGAGCGGTGGCGAGCTGGAGCAGATTCAGTTCCTGCTGGGGCATGCATCCGTGCAGACGACGGAACGCTATCTCGGCTGCAAGCAGAATCTCGGACATCCGGTAAACGGATCTGTTTTACCTCGGAAAGGACGGGCAGCCGCATGAAGACGATGCTCAATCTGCCTCAGTGAAATCCTCCGCCCCTGTAGAAAAGACATTTGGGCAAGGGGTAGAATGCCCCCACGGAGGATCGGAACATGACCAGCCCGTCTGCGACACCCGAGCGCTATCCTTACCAGAGCGAACCGATTGTGGTCGAGGTCAGAAAAGACCATCGCCCGCAAAGCCTTCGACGCTGCCCTGGGGCGAGAGCTTCACGAGGTAATTCAGGAAGCAAAGAAGATGGCCAGCAAGATCCAGCAGTCGTCGGATCTGTGGGACCTGGAACATTATCTGGCCCAACGTCGTAAAGAGATTGACCGCAAATACGACTCTCGCAGTTCACGACTTACAGATGTGCTGGGGAGACTCTGTACGAAAATCGCATTCGCGAAGAAGATCTGCGCGGATTGCGGAAGAGAAGATGAAATCAATTCGTTCTTTCGCTCACCTTCTCAGAGACGAAGCAGCCTGATCTGCATTCTGAGCGCTATGGCCTGTTTTCGCCAACCGTGCCGTATCCCGTAGAATCTGCGTGAATGTCCACTACCGACCAGCTAATAGATTCTTTCGTGGCGATGCTGAAAGATCGCGGCGTGCCGATCCGAGCGGAAGATAATGCATCGCGGCTCCGCGTGTTTGAGGAAAAACTCCCGAAACAGATGCCACATTCGTTCGAGTCCTTTCTCTCAAGGTACTCGTTCCCAGCGTTCGACGTCCTTGGCATCACGCTATTTGAGTGGGAGTCTGACTCAAACAAATACATTGTGGAAGCGTCAGCACCCAAGAACAGTTTGTCTGAGCTGCTGATTCCAGCGGGATACGTGCAGATAGGCCGTCCTGACACGGGCGACTTTGACGCGATTTGCTTCGACCTCAACCGTCAGGCTCAGAACCGTGAGTATCGAGTAGTGCAGGTGGATCACGAAGACATTCTGTGCAACTGGAAGGTTCGGGTGACAGGGGAACTCTGGCCGTCGTTCGTTAAAATTGTCGAACTCTGCACTGAGCAGCGACGATCCGAAGGTCTATTACGAGGAACCGATTGGGTAGTTGTTGAAAAATCCCCATTTCACTCATCAACCGAACGGACCAATGGAAATGAACCGGAAGGAGACGGAATTTGAGTGTTAAGGCCTGTTCTCAACAGTTGTGGATTGCGGCGGGTGTGTCCATCCGCCTAGAATCGGTGCTCTTATGAGAGACATCACGGAACTGATGAACACCTATCGTGAGTGTTCCCGCAATCTGTGGAACGTGTACTTCTCTAGGAGAGAGAATGTCGGTGGTTCTCTCGATGCTTTTGAACAAATACGAGAGTTGCTGTTTGATTCTCTTGTCGTGAGTGAGCTTTCTTACGAGGGAGATGCACAAGGCGACGACATTCCCCCACCCGATCTAAGAATCGTTCCAAGAGAAAGGACTCTGATTTTGATCCAACGACCCACTGAGCCGGGGCAGGCCACGTATTGGGATCAGGAAAAGGATATGGTTGTTGGCCCGGATGACATCGCATTAGCATTTCTTGACTACTTCGACTTCGGGCAGATACCGATAATGGACTTCCACTTCTATCGTTGCAAGATTCTCAGCTTTCCGAGTCGCTCTGAATATGCGGGAAGAGAGGCGTTGATCCGCGCCGTAGACGGGCGGGTGTTCCATGATGAAGAGGCGGACAAGCCTTTCTCTGAGCGATAAGAGCGTCCCATCAACACGTCAATTGTTGAGAAATCGGGATGACACTCAAAACCCCCTCGACAAATGAAGTCCTGATAGCCCTAGCCACCCGCCTCCAGTGGATCCACGTCACCATCGACGTCCCCAGGACGAATCTTCGCCTCCGTGCTAAGGTGTCCACAATCGTCATGGCGAACGATATTGAATCGGAACTCAACGCTGCCTTTCCGGACCTAGTCCGGGCTAGTGCGCCAGCGCGACTCCTGCGCACGCCTACTCGAAGACCTTCCACAACGATTCACACCGCAAGAGATCGGGCGGCAAAGCCCGGAACAACGTGCGTGGGAGCTGGTAGGCGTTTCGCACACTTCGCAGAACCGCTGGTACGAAGCTCTGCAGATTTTCTGGTCGCTTTACCAACACATGATGCGCGCGCAGAAGGACGGCCAGCAGGTACAT
>CAVUYN010000004.1:0-191471 GCA_963745715.1 uncultured Acidobacteriota bacterium
CTACCGCAAAACCAAGACCGCGGCCCGGGTTGAAGAGCACGCGCGAGAGCTTCCGCCGGCGCAGATCACGAAGAGCTAGAAGCGAACTCTGCGCTTCCCACGGCTATTTACGATAGAATTCGCGCTACTTGGGAGGCGTAAAACCATGCGCCATTTCCTTCAGTACTGGAGAACTTACAGCCCAGCGATTGGATTCGGCAAGCCCTTGAACTTCGCAGCCAGCGTCCAGTTTGCGAGGCTGCAGCCCGGCGATGTCCTATGGATCGTTGCTCTGAAGCAACGTAGGTTGACCCTTTTGGGCAGGTTAGTGGTCGATAGGGTCGAAAACAGGGAAAACGCAGTCAAGAAAATTGGCGAGGACACCTACCAAGCACCGCTCTATGCTCTCGCAAAAAAAGACACCGTACACGAACTTATTGAAGCTGATATTCAGCAGCTTGCCGCTCGCCTGCGCTTCAATTCCGTCAAAGACAGACTGAACCTTCCCGATCCCGACTGCACAAACGGACAGCAGCTTCAGACGATGAGGGAACTCACACCTGAAACCGCCTCACTCCTACAGACGGTACTTCATTCAAACGGGAAACAAGGGAAGACAACGTGAGGACGGGGGGAAGTTCTCGCCATTCTCGTGACAGAACGCCGCGCTCTTCCCCGATTTATCCAAGATTCCCACTTTGGGAAATGGGCCTGTCGATCCGAGTTCGTCAAAAGGGCGTTCCCTGACGACACTGCCTTTCTCCGACGTTTGCGTATAAACTGTTTCACGCATCGTAAACAGGATGCTCAAATGGACGAACAGTTGCCCTTAGCAGACATTCCAGCTGGATTCTTTGAATATAGAACCACCTTCAAGGAACCGCTCTTCTGGCATGAAGGCAAACAGATTGTCGTGAAGGAGGTGTACAAGCTTTTGCTACCTTGGGGCGTGGACTTGGAGAAGATTACCTGGAATGCAAACCCTAGGAATATGAAGGAAGTCCAGTTTACGTTTGCTGTGCCGAAGCCTTCTGTTCTAGTAAGCGTCGGAGTTGGGGGTGTGACAATAATCGCGAATAATGCAGACTGGTCGCAAGCCTCCGTTCTGACCGCATTGTTCCAAGTAATTGTGGATGGCCTAAAAAAGATATGCAATACAGAACTTGAGTCGCACCAAACGGTTCTCGGTTTTCATCTGAAACCAGGCCCCAGACCCTTTGGCGACGTCTTGGGCCAATTCGTGAACGCGAAGGCTTTGGGACAAGCGGATGCGTCGATGATGGGAGTTGGGTTTTACTGTGCCGAGCACTCACTCATCATCGATAGCTCAACAGTCATTCCGGGTGGCGTCTTCGTGAAGATTACGCGAACCTTTCAAGCTGCGACTCGCTTTGAGGAAATAGCATCTATACTTTGGAAAGAGGAAGAGAGTTTGCTCCATCGACTAGGCTTCAGGACGCAGCAATGACACAAATCTCACATTTCGGAGAGTTGTCCGCTCAGCAACCTACCGTCGTCATGGACGTTCCAATGCCCAACTCTGACTACTATTCCGGACTGCTGGGGAACCAGCGCACACAGGCGCCAGCAATAATGGTGGAGTCCAAAGAAGAAGAACTGTGGCTTCGGGTGACGCTGAATAAGCAGTTTGGTAATACACATCCCGATTCGAAGCTAGCTATGCTGAAGCGGCAAAAATTTACGTCTGAAGGCCGGGAGAACAGAGTTGCAGCTTCTCTCAATGCATTAGACGCACCCCAACCAACCGTTCTTACGCGAGAGCAATGGAAAGAGCTAGTCGAAGAACTAGAAGATGATGATGAGGACTAAAGATGCCGGCTTTGGATGCCGTCCCAGACGGTAGCAACGTTCTCATTGACGCCAATGTCTTCATCTATGCCTTGTCCAACCAGTCACCACAGTGCAAGAACTTTCTTTCTCGCTGTTCCCGCGAGCAGATCTACGGAATAACTCTGTTCGAGGTAGTCCACGATGCAACCCACGAGTTCATGATTGCAGAAGCCAGAAGCAAGGGCTTGGTTGCTGCAAAGGTATGGAAATACTTGTCTGAGCATCCAGAAGTTGTGAGGCATTTGACCGATTACTGGGTGAACACGCAGAGAATCTTGGCTCTGAATCTGGTTTTTCTACCCGATGAAGAGAAAATTGTTATCGGAGCGCAAAGGGCACGGGTCGAAGTTGGGCTGCTCACCAACGACTCAGTAATCGTGGCGGCGATGCGAGAATACGGCATTTCTAACATCGCAACGAGCGACGCGCTATTCGGTGATGTGAATGGCCTCTCAGTTTTTAGCCCCACCGACCTGTAAAGACACTGCCGAATCTCTGGTCGCGAGGATGTTCGGATAACTGGAAGCCGACAAACGGAGCGGCTCTCGCCGCCCCGCTTCGCCAAACTGAGTACCGGGTACTGAGTACCGGGTACTGAGTACTACGTTCCCTCGCTCCACCCCGCCAGATACTCTTCTTGTTCTGGCGTCAGGCGGTCGATCTTGATTCCCATCGACTCCAGCTTCAGCTTCGCTACGCGTTTGTCGAGTTCGTCGGGAACTTTGTAGACCGTCTTCTCCAGCTTCTTGTGATTCCTCACCATGTACTCGACGGAGAGAGCCTGGTCGGCGAAGCTCATATCCATCACCGACGCGGGATGGCCTTCGGCGGCAGCCAGGTTGATCAGGCGGCCTTCGCCCAGAAGGTTGATCTTGCGTCCATCTTTCAGTGAGTATTCCTCGACGTAGGTGCGCGTCGTGCGCTTTGAAGAGGACATCTTCTCGAGGGAAGAGATGTCGATCTCAACGTTGAAGTGTCCGGAGTTGGAGATGATCGCTCCGTCTTTCATCAGGTCGAAATGTTCCTTGGTGAGCACGCTCTTGTTGCCGGTGACGGTGCAGAACACGTCGCCCATCTTGGCGGCTTCGGTCATCGACATGACGCGGAAGCCATCCATGACGGCTTCGAGCGCTTTGGTCGGATCGACTTCGGTGACGATGACTTCGGCTCCGGCGCCGCGCGCGCGGCTGGCGAGCCCGCGGCCGCACCAACCATAGCCCGCGACCACAAACTTCGATCCCGCGAGCAGGAAATTGGTGGCGCGAATGATGCCGTCGATGGTCGACTGTCCGGTTCCGTAGCGATTGTCGAACAGGTGCTTGGTGTCGGCGTCGTTGACCGCGACGATGGGAAACTTCAGCACGCCTTCCTTGGCCATCGCGCGCAGGCGGATGACACCGGTCGTCGTCTCTTCGGTTCCGCCGATCACGCCCTCGAGCGCGTCGGTGCGCTTGGTGTGCAGGATCGTGACCAGGTCCGCGCCGTCGTCCATCGTGATGTGCGGCTTGTGATCGATGGCGGCGAGGATGTGGTTGTAGTAGGTGTCGTTGTCCTCACCCTTGATGGCGAAGACCGGGATGTTGTGGTCGCGAACCAGGCTGGCGGCCACGTCGTCTTGCGTGGACAGCGGGTTCGAGGCGCACAGGATCACTTCGGCGCCGCCATCGCGCAGGCAGATGCCCAGGTTGGCGGTCTCGGCGGTCACGTGCAGGCACGCCGAGATGCGAATGCCCTTCAGGGGCTGGTTCTTGATGAATTCCTTGCGGATGATCTGCAGCACTTTCATGGACTGGTTCGCCCACTCGATGCGCTTTTTCCCCAAGTCGGCCAGTTCTAAATTCTTGATGTCGCCATTGACTGCTGCTGTTGACATTACTTCTCCTCAGTGGCACGCGTGAAGCGGCAGATAAATTAAAGTTTGAATACCTGTAAACGGTGAAAGCTCACATCTATTTTCGCAGAATACCCGGCTTTGGGGAATTCATTAACCACGAAGGTCACAAAGGTTCACGAAGGGGAAACCTTCGAGACACTTCGCGTCCTTCGTGGTTACTGGGTTTCGCTTTACTTGCGAACGCCCTGCCCTACTGGTTCCCTCAGGCCGGCATCGCTGGCCAGTTTGGCGGCTTTGTCGGTTGCTTCCCAGGTGAAATCGGCGTCGCTGCGTCCGAAGTGACCGTAGGCAGCGGTCTTGCGGTAGATCGGCCGGCGCAAGTTCAGGGATTCGATGATCCCGCGTGGCGTCAGTTTAAAGTGGGAGCGAATCAGGTCTGGAATCATCTCGGGATCGACCTTTTCTGTGCCGAAGGTATCGACCCGCACGCTGACCGGATCGGCGACGCCGATGGCATAGGCCAGCTGCACTTCGCAGCGTTCGGCGAGTCCGCCGGCGACGACGTTCTTGGCAATGTGCCGCGCCATGTAGGCTGCCGAGCGATCCACCTTGGTCGGATCTTTTCCGCTGAATGCTCCGCCGCCGTGGCGTCCCATGCCGCCGTAGGTGTCGACGATGATCTTGCGTCCGGTCAGTCCGGTATCGCCCATGGGGCCGCCGATCACGAAACGTCCGGTTGGATTGATGTGGTACTTGGTGTCTTCATCGAGCAGGTGGGCGGGAATCACAGCCTGAATGACATGCTTCAGAATCCCAGAGCGCAGTTCGTCGTTGCTCACGGTTTCCGCATGCTGGGTGGAGATGACGACAGCGTCCACACGAAGCACTTTGCCGTTGGCGTCGTATTCAACTGTGACTTGGGATTTGCCGTCGGGCCGGAGGTAGGGAAGAGTTCCGTTCTTGCGAACCTGCGAGAGCTGCATGGTCAGCTTGTGTGCAAGAGAAATTGGAGTCGGCATCAACTCCGCATTCTCGTTCACGGCATAGCCAAACATCATTCCCTGGTCGCCGGCGCCGCCGGTGTCGACGCCCATGGCGATGTCGCCGGATTGCTTGTTGATGCTGGAAAGCACGGCGCAGGTGTTGCAGTCGAAGCCGTGGAGCGCGTTGTCGTATCCGATGGACTGGACGGTGCCGCGGACGACCTGTTGAAAGTCGACGTAGGCCTTGGTGGTGATTTCGCCGGCGATCATCACGAGGCCAGTGGCCGTGAGAGTTTCGCAGGCAACGCGGCTGCCGGGATCATCGGTCAGGCAGGCGTCGAGGATGGCGTCGGAAATCTGGTCGGCGATTTTATCGGGATGGCCTTCGGTCACAGATTCAGAAGTGAAAAGATAGCGGTTCTTTGCTAACAAGTTGTATGTCTCCTTATGTCACGTGGCATTTTCATTGCACGCCGTCTATGCGCGCCATGCACGTGATGGTACAGAAAACCCGGGGCTCAGAATCGGGCAGGACCCGCGGAAATCCACGCGGCCGCGACGGAGCGAACTGCGATCAGGAAGTCCTCCAAAAAGGCTAACAGACGGACCCCGGGGGTGCAATGGTTTTGGCCCTAAACGCCTGAGAGGGAATCGAATAGCGGAATTGTGGCGGTGGACGGGCGGAATGTGCGTTTCAGCTGCGAGGTGGATTTGAAATCAGTTGGCGGTGGGGGATGGCTGAGCCGGCGCTTCCTTCATTCCGGAAGCGTCGAACACCAGCGTCTTAACCTCGGCTTCGTTGCCTTGCAGCGGAGTTTCGGCGCCGTTGAAAAGGAAGCTTACTCCAGCGGCGTTACCAACCTTCACGACGATTTCGCGGGTGGCGTGAACGGAAGTGTGTGCGGGAGCGATGAGAGTTTCTTCGGTGACCAGTTGTCCATCCGCGAGGACAGAGATCCAGGAATTTTCAGTGGCGCGGATTATCAGTTTCAGGGAAGCAACAGGCTTATCCGCGGGCTTGGCCTTGGTCTTTCCGAACGATCGAATCGTGACATCACTTTTGTTGATTTCAGTCTCTCCGGTGTCAGCCGCTGGAGTTGGAGCGGTTGAAGAGGAATGAGTTGCGGCGGAGGCCTGGGTGGGTTGAGGCAGATCCGAGGCGGGAGCAGTGGCGGGCTTGAGGGTCGCCGGATTGTTCGCTGGCGTGGCCGTGGGTTGGTTGGCGGATGCCGCCGACGGAGTAATTGCTGCTGGCGCGACTCCGGCGTTCGATATGGGCGCAGCTACAGGTGCACTGGCGGAGGCGGTTTCGGTGCGAGGTGTACGGTAGTGGCGAGTCCAGAGCAGAATTCCCAGGAACAGGACGACCGCAGTTGCGCCTATTAGTTTCCACGGAATCTCGACACTTGGGTTCTGCCCGAAGTTCTTGCGCGGCGGCCGGACGTCTTCGGCGCGGGGGAGCTGCAAGTCGGGGAGTTCTTCGCTCTGTACGGGAACGGGAGGTTTCGCCACAACGGGCGGCTTCACGGCAACTGGCGCCTTCACCGCGGGCTTGCCAGGTTCGGCGGCGGGACGCCGGTTGGGAGGCGCTACGCGAGTGGGCGCGGGACGTTGCGGCTCCCACACTTGTTGAGCGTCGATCTGGGCCTGACGAAGGCAGGTGAGGTAGTCGGTGACGGCCTCTTCGTCATTGAGTCCGAGATGCTTCGCGTAGGCGCGAATGAATCCTTTGTTGAAGACGCCGCCGGGAAGCACGTCGAAGTGTTCTTCTTCGATGGCCTGAAGCATGCGCGCGCTGATCTTGGTGACGTTAGACACGTCATCAAACGTGAGATCCTTGCTCTCGCGCGCCTTACGAAATTTGTCTCCGAATTCGCCCACGGGCCCTGCGAGGCGAATTTGATGATTTCGCCCCGTATGCTGTCGGGAACATCATAGGACAAGCCGGGCCGGCGTGCCACAGCCAACAGTTCTAGGGGTAGGTAACCATTGAACTGGGATCACGCGGAAGCAGTTCCGCAGGCTGAAAACGGGTGCGCATTCATATCTGGTAAGCAGCGACGCGACGTTGACTTGCAGGTATTCCGTGGCGCTGTAGCTGGACGATACTTTGCCCTGGCGCTTGGCTGCGCAAACGTGTCACGCAAGCCGGAGCGCCTAGGGGCTAGTGAGTTTCTTCCGCAGGGCGATGGTGAACTGGGCTTGGCAGGTGTTGGAAGGATCGTCGAAGGCACTGCCGGTGCGGTCTGCTTCGGAGGCTTCGAAAAAGAGACCGCGTTTCACGCGGTTGGGGAGGCCGGTGAAGCGGGCCTTGCCGTCGGCATTGGTGCCGACTTCGAGGTCGAGCTTGCGGGCGCTGGCGAATCCGTAGGCGATGTGGACCTTGATCTTTGCAGCATAGACAGGAGCGCCGTCTGCGTCAGTGATGACGAAATCGGCGGTGCAGGGGCCGACGCCGCCGTCAACGACGGGGACGGATTTGGGATCAGGCGACGGGGCGGCAGTCTGGGAAACCGCAAGAGCGCAAAGAGACAGAAGGACCAGGAGCGACGCGGCGTGACACAGGATGCGGCGGTACATGCCACAAGATTATAGAAGTCCAATGGGGTTCGGAGATAAAAGTGGTGGGATGAAAGGCAGAACGTACAAGGACGATGGAAGCGATTGGAATGGTTGGCGTTACGGGTACAGGTTACCAACGATCATTGCCGGTGCACGAAAGTGACGCTTATAATTTTTCAACACCACCCGTTCAGCGAGGAAACAACGGTAATCGCATGCCCGAGGCCGGCACTCAATTGACGCGCCATAGCCAGGAACTGACGATCTTTCATGATGTGGCGAAAGCGCTAACGTCGTCGCTGGACCTGGATTCCATTCTGCAAACGATCATGGAAAAAATGGCGGAATATTTCCGTCCGGATACGTGGTCGCTGCTCATGGTGGATGAGGGGCGGGATGAGCTTTATTTTGCGATCGCGGTGGGGGACAAGGCGGAAGCGCTGAAGAATGTCCGGCTGAAAGTGGGTGAGGGCATTGCCGGCTGGGTTGCGAAAAACGGAGAGGCGCGGGTTGTGCCCGATGTACGAAACGATCCGTTCTTTGCCAGTCGGGTGGACGAGACGACGAAGTGGGAGACGCGATCGGTGATCTGCGTTCCGCTGCGGTCGAAGTTACGCGTGCTGGGTGTGATCCAGTTGGTAAACGTCGACATGGAGCGGTTCAAGGAAGCGGAGTTGTTCTTCCTGCAATCGCTGTGCGACTACGCCGCGATTGCCATCGAGAACGCTCGTTGGGTGGAGAAGATTCAGGAACTGACGATTACCGACGACTGCACTGGCCTGTACAACGCTCGGCATCTCTATAAGACGCTGGAGACCGAGGTTTACCGGTCGTCGCGTTTTGGATATGAATTCAGCATTCTTTTTATTGATCTGGATCACTTCAAGACCGTGAACGATACTCACGGGCATTTGATTGGAAGCAAGTTGCTGGCGGAGATCGGCTACCTGATCAAGGCGCAACTACGATTGATTGATTTTGCCTTTCGCTATGGCGGGGATGAATTTGTGGTGCTGTTGCCTCAGACGGTAAAAGACCAGGCTCTGGTCGTGGCAAAGCGCTTGCGAGATGCCCTGAGGGCCAGTTGTTTCTGCCGGGAAGAAGGACTGAATTTGAATGTGAGAGCGTCGATTGGCGTAGCGACTTATCCGCATGATGCGCGGACGGCGCACGACGTGATCCGGCAGGCCGACGGGATGATGTACGTGGTCAAGAACTCGACGCGCGACAATATCGGGGTGGCGCAGCGGGGGATGCTGAAGGAGTAGTTGTTCTTCCTCGTTTCTTAGCCCTGAACTTTCAGCTCCCCTTCATTTTCAGCTCTCTGACTTCAAAAACCTTCCTGTTGATCGAGGGAAAGAAGCATTGTAGGCTGGGTACGGCTTCGCGTAGCTGTGCGCAGGGAGTTGGTATGGAGCGGATTCTCGACCTGGGATGTGGGACCGGCGATTCGTGGCGAGGCTTCGGCTTGCCGTTGGAAGACCGTCAGATCGTTGGAATCGACATTCAGCAGGAGCGAGTGCGGGCTGCCAACCTCAAGTATGGGAGCCGCGGCTGGAACTTCCTGTGTGCCGAGGGGGAAAACATTCCGCTGCCTGACCAGAGTGTGGATGGAGTCATCTGCGAAGTGGCCCTGCCTTATATGCACATTCCGCGAACGCTGGCGGAAGTGAATCGAGTGCTGGTGCCGGGCGGGTGGTTGAAAGCCACGCTGCACACTCCCGAATTCACCTGGAGCGAGTTTCGCAAGGCATTTCCCCGGCCCAAACCAAGCCTATTCCGGCTCTTTGTGATTTTGAACGGAGTCGTCTTCCATTTTTCGGGCGACGTGATTTCCCTGGGGAAGGTCGCGGAGAGTTGCCAGACCGATGCGGGGATGCGGATCGCGCTGCGGCGTGCGGGTTTCACCGAAGTGAGTTTCCGGCACGAGGGAATCCGGTGCTTTGTAGATGCGCGCCGGCAATTAGCCCATGCCGACGCTGCCCGCGAGGGGCTGGCCTCGGTAGCGTAGTTCTTACACTCGATTATTCATCCAAAATATTTATTCAGTTGTCAGTCAGGTTTCTTCTCGGGCTGAGGACTTGAGGGGGCCGGGGAAGCGGGTGCATCCGGCTTCCAGGGATTGGCGTTGGCAGGAGCCTTCGGGTTGACTCCGAAATCCCAGACGTAGAGATTCATACCTTCTTGCCCCATCATTTCTACGAGGGCGTATTCCCCGGTGGTGAGGCTTTCCGTTGGAGTCAGCTTCAACCATCCTCCGCTGAGGCGGGTGATCGTGGTCTTGACGAAATGCTGTTCCTGGCTGACCTTGCCGGTGACCTGGCGCTTCACGTCGCCGACGATGCGCTTTCCATTCTTAACGTCGAGTCGTACGACGCGGTAGCGGTCCGGCTGCGAGGCTGGTTGCGCTTGACCGGTTTGCTGGGCCTTTGCCGCTGGCTGGGTGGAGTCGGGCTTGGCCGCGGGGGCGGCGGGTTGGTCGGGTCCGGCGTCGACGTTGATGTAGAGTGACGGAACGTCCACGTGAGACTGTACCGCGGCGTGAGCGCCGTCGAGTTCGATGGTGATCTTGAGTCCGGCGATGGGATTAATGGCGCCGCGGAAGATGTTGCCTTTGGTGTTGCGGTTGAGATCGCCGGCCGACTGCTGGACCTCCACGATCTGCGGTCCGCCTTGGAAATCTTCGAGCAGAAAAACGCCGGTGTTTTCGGGCAGGCGAAGACCGTGAGCGACTTCCGGAAGGCGGGCCTCGGCGAGTTCGCTTTCGTGCTCAAGTTCTTTGTCGAGTTGGACGGCTTCAGGGGCGGAGGCGCCGGCCGCGCGATCCTTCTCGTATTTCTCGGTGGCCGGCCAATCCACCAGTGAGTTGGGAATTTCCTCCCACTCGTCGCGCTCTGCGCTGAACAGGCGAACACGGTCACCTTTCAACTCATATTTCGTGACCTCCTGGTAGGAGCCGTCTTTGAGGTAGAGACGCCGGGCCAGGACCTGCGCGGGAGCAAAAGCTGGCAGAGCAAGCAGCAAGGCTAAAAACGCGGATTGAGAGGCCCGTGCGCCGAAGGCCCGTAGAACGCTTCGCGGGAGACTGTTACACATGGTCTTCGATATCTTCTTATCACTTCTAATTATCATGCCGGAAGCGTCCGGCAGTCGAATCCCGGGGACGAATCGATCGGGTATAGGATTTACCCGATAAACCCTCAGCCCGTGCTTGTAGTATCCTGTTGCTCGCGAACACCACCGCTCGAAAAAATGAAACGTACTTTTCCTCTGTTCTCAACTCTGTTTCTTTTCATATGTATCGCGGCCGCTACAGGCCAATCGAATCCAGCGGCGTCGGCGCCGCCCTCGGGTGCGCAAATTGCCGCCATGGGAACTCCCGCTGAGGACCCGGGCCAGGGCGCGCCGGTTTCCTATGCATCAGTGACACAGTTGAACGGCATGCTGGCACAGCTGGAGGCAATGTCGAAAAATACACAGGCGGACCTCGTGAAACTCCGCATCGAGCGCTGGAAGGCCGATGGTTCCTATAAGAAGCAGGCGCTGGGGAATGTGGACTCGATCCAACGGAACCTGCAGGGGGCGCTGCCGGAAATTATTGCGCAGCTGCGCTCGTCGCCGGAGGATCTGCCGGCTACCTTTAAGCTCTACCGCAACCTGGACGCATTGTATGACGTACTGGGAAACGTCGTTGAGGGCGCGGGGGCCTTTGGGGCGAAGGACGATTTGCAGTCGCTGTCGAATGATCTGAGCGGATTCGAGGGGACGCGGAAGCAACTGGCGGAGCGCATCGAGAATTTGTCTTCGTCGAAGGAAGCCGAGATTGTGCGGCTACGGACCGCATTGAGGACCGCGGAGGCGGCGATTCCGGCCCCACCTGCGAAGAAGATCGTGGTCGACGATACCGAGCCTCCGAAGAAACCGGCGCAAAAAAGAAGAAGGCCACGCCTTCCACGACGAAACCGGCCACGGGGCAGACTGCTCCGGGACAGACACCGCCGGCGCAGCCTCCGACCAAGCCGCAGTAAGCTTACTTTAACGATCGAAATTCCACCCTTCGACTTCTCTCAGGGCAGGCCTAGTCATGCCACAGGAGGGCGCGACCCGGATGGGGCACACTTGTCAACTCGCCCGGATTTGTTGCCGGCCTGTTCGACCGATTCGGACTGGAATCTGATAATCTTCCTGCCGCATCTACAGTGCCATGAATTCGCATTCCAGCATCGTCGCGGCATTGTTTGGGATCGCCATCATCTGGGTGGTGCTGCTGGATGCGTTTGAGACCGTAGTTTTGCCGCGCCGTGTGACGCGGCACTTCAAACTGACCGCCTGGTTTTACCGGCAGACGTGGATCCCCTGGCGAGGAATTGCGCGCCGCATCAAGACCACTTCGCGGCAGCAGAATTTTCTGGGGTATTTCGGGCCACTGTCGTTAATCCTACTGTTGGGATTTTGGGCGGCGGGGCTGATTTTGGGATTTGCCCTGATTCAGTACGGCATCGGCGGTCACGAGCAACTCAATCAGGAACCACTGACGTTCGGGCGGATTGTCTATCACAGCGGCGAGACGTTTTTCACGCTGGGGTACGGCGATATTTTGCCGACTTCGGGCGGGGCACGGGCTCTTTCGGTGCTCGAATCGGGGATGGGGTTCGCATTTCTGGGCGTGGTGATCGGGTACATTCCCAGTGGTGTACGCGTCATTTTCGCGAAGAGAGATCCAGATATCGATGCTGGATGCGCGGGCGGGATCGCCTCCATCAGCGGCGGAATTGCTGGTGCGGCTGGCGGGGCGGACGGAAGATCCAGGGATGAATCAGTCCGTTCTGGACGAAGTGCTGCGCGACTGGGAGCGATGGGCGGCGGAGTTGCTGGAGAGCCAGATTTCGTATCCGGTGCTGACATTTTTTCGCTCGCAACACAGCAATCAATCGTGGCTGGGGGCACTGACTACGATGCTAGATGTGACTTCTCTTGTATTGACGGGAATTGAGGGAGTGCATCCGGGACAGGCCAAACTGACGTTTGCGATGGCACGTCATGCGGCCGTGGATCTGGCCCAGGTGGTGAATGCGAAACACGATCCGGAAGCTCCGGAGAGGTTGACGGAGGAGGAGTTTGAGGCGTTGCGCTCGACTCTGGAAATGGCTGGGCTGCGGCTGAAGAGCGATGATGTGGGTCGGGCGAAACTGGCGAAACTCCGGTCGATGTACGAACCCTACGTGCATGCCACCGGGCGCAATCTGATGTTGACGCCGCCGGCCTGGAGGTATGCGACGAAAACGCGCGACAACTGGCAGGCGGGGCCATGGGATCGGGTGATTCAGGCGCGTGGGCTGGGGGCACTCGGGACAAAGCCGACGGCGTCGGTTCAAGTGCCCGCTGCAGAGGATCACTTCTAAGATTGGCACTGCGGATGTTTGTTGCAGACTCTTATCGGAGTAGCAGGCTTATTCCTCGACAGCGATGACTTGTTCGATGAGAGCGTCTTTCGCGAGGCGATGGGTGGAACCGTGTGCGTCGGTGTGGAAAATCCCGCTGCCGTTGGAGTAGAGCACCGAACCGTCGGCGTACAAGTCGAAGCAGAGGACGCCCTTGGCGACGACTTGTTCCTGCATGTCGGTGCTGCGGCGGATCAACTCCCAGGACTTAGGAACGAGGGCGGGGGCATCGTCTTGTGCGCGGCCGGCTGACTTCTGGGCATCGATCAAGTTGCCCCACATCATCATGTTGCGAATGTCGGCGTGTTTCTGGCGTGCGTTGCCCGTTGTGGTCAAGGTGTTCCCGGTGTAGCGAGCGGTGAAGAAATTGAGGAACTGAAAGACCGCGTAAAGCAGCCGGAAGGGCAGCAGGACCAGGTCGAGAGCGAAGCGCAACGGACTTGGCGGCTGGTTGGGGTCGCGATAGGGACGGCGGATGTAATAGAGCGAGCCGTCGCTGGTGAACTGTGGAGTGAGCAAGTCGAAGTTGGGATCCTCAACGACGGCGGTGACGGTGCCAGCTTCGAAATCCAGTTTGTGAATGGCGAAGGGCGCCTGGGTGACGGCAAAGCCGGCGCGATTTCGTCCGATGGCAGCAGACTGAAACACCAGTTCGCGGGTGGAGCCGGGCAGCCAGTGCGGAGCGTCGTCGATGGTATCGCCTTGCGTGACTTCGCGGAGGTCGGTTCCGTCTTCGCGCATCACGGCGATGCAGGAATTTTGCGCTTTGTGCTGCAGGACGCAGGCGACGCGGTCAGCCCCGGGGCTGGCGGCCAGCCGGCGAACACGGAAATCCGCGGTGTGGAGCAGGCGTCGCTCGTCGGTGGCGCGGTCGCGGAGGAGGAACACTCCGCCAATGTCGTCGGTGGCCAGGCTGTAAAGCAATTCGCCGCTTTGACATCCCGAGGAGATTCCGGTGATGGCGATGCGCATCTCGGCAGGATCGTCGTTCTGCTTTCCCCAAAGGACTCCGCCGGACATGAACTTGGCGCCGGTACCCTGGGTCTTCCATGAGTTGCGATTCTGAATCTGGGCGGCGCGGTCGCGGAGCGACTGGCCAAAACGGCTGTCGACCGGACGCAGAGGGTCCTCTCCCAGTTTGAGGTGCAGTTGGCCTTGCGACAGATAAGCGTAGGAATGGCTCATGGCTGGCAAAAGCGTAGCGGAAGACGGAAACCCGAGGTAGGTTACTTTGGAGCGGGACGAGTGGGGTTTTGTTACCATTCCTTCTTCCGCGAACTTGTGTCGGTGTTTCGGTGAGAGGAAAAGGCTTCACCACCGAGGACACAGAGGTCACGGAGAAAACACCGGGCTCATGACGAAAAACATCGGCGAGAATGTGGTGCGCATTGAGGCGGAGGCGCTGCGGGCGCTAGCGGACCGCATTGCCGGCCCGATGGCCGAGGCGTTTCAGCGAGCCGTGGAATTGCTATTTTGTTGCGCGGGGCGCGTGGTGGTTACGGGAATGGGGAAGAGCGGGCTGATCGCGCGCAAGATCGCGGCGACGCTCAGTTCGACGGGGACCCCGGCGCTTTATTTGCACCCGGTGGAGGCACTGCACGGGGATTTGGGGATGGTCGTGCGTGGGGATGTGGTGGTGGCACTTTCGGCGAGCGGGGAGACCGAGGAGATATTGGCATTGCTGGCGACGATCAAGAGACTGCAAGTGCCGCTGATATCGATGACCGGGGATGAGATTTGTGGAGATCCGAACGTTGGGAATAGCCCGCCCCTCGAACAATCACTGCCGAGTTCATTGCAGGTACTGACGAAAGGCCCCACTTCTCGCGCAAGGAGCGCACGAGAAATGGCGCACCCGAAGAGCGCGCTATTTCGACTTTGGCGGCGGCGGCGGATGTGGCTTTGGATTGCTCGATTGCGCAGGAAGCTTGTGCGCTGGGATTGGCTCCGACGGCTTCCACTACGACCATGCTGGCGCTTGGAGATGCGCTGGCGGTGACTTTGAGTGAGCGGCGCGGGTTCAAGGAGGAAGACTTTGCCAACCTGCATCCGGGAGGCAAGTTGGGCAAGCGATTGGCGCGGGTGGAGTCGCTGATGCATACGGGAGAAGCGTTGCCGCGAGTCACTCCCCAGACGAAAATGCCGGACGTGATTTATGAAATGTCGCGAAAGAAACTTGGAGTGGCGGCGGTGGTGGAACGCGAGAGATTGGTCGGAATTATCAGCGATGGTGATTTGCGGCGGTTGCTGGAGAAGCGCGGGAAAGACGTGCTGGATTTGACGGCGGGCGAGGCGATGACACGGGCTCCGAAGACCATTGGGGCGGGAGAGTTTGCGGCCACGGCCTTGGCTTTAATGGAAGAAAAGAAGATTACGTCGCTCATGGTGGTGGGTGCGGACGGAAAGCTGGAAGGGATTGTGCATCTGCATGATCTGTGGACGACGGAATTGGTGTAGGAAATCCATATAGTTTTCTTTCGCCCCATTCGGAGCTGACCCGTTTTCCGCTTTTACCCACGGCTTTCGCCGTGGGCTGCATTTTTTCGCCGCCCTTCGACTTCGCTCCGGGCAGGCTTTCGCGACTGCACCCAAGGGGGCTTCTCAGTATGGCGCTACAATGGCGTGCATGTATCACTACGATCCCAATACGGCGCTGGAAGAATTGACTGAGGATGCGACTCTGCCGAACCCGGTTCATGTGCGAGACATGATTCTGCGCAAGAAGCTTACGGCGGACAAATCGCTGGAGTTGAACCGGCTGTTTGTGGAGTATCAGAAGTTCTTTGGCGAGGCACAGAAACTGGGGAAAGAGATTTTGAAAGACCTCCTGAAGTAGATGCGGCGGCGATGGACCTTCGCACTCTTTGTGGTTTCTTGCATAGTTCTCTTCTATCTCGCCGTGACTCACCAGTCACCGCCGGAGCCGGGTTCCGGAGCAAGCGCAGATCGGCTGTGTCGCAAGCTGCTCCAAGAGAAAACTCATGTTGAGGCCATGGAGTGGATGCAGCAGGCAAAAACTAGCGACGTAAGAACACTTGGAGAGCAGAGCCAGTCCCGTTCGTTCAAGATCGTGAAGAAGCTTTATGCCGCGGGAGCGGTCCATGTGCAGGTGGTGGATCTGGCTCGTGTAGCCGGCGTTGGTGAGACAGCGAACACTCTATGGTGTTGAGTTGCCACACGATCCGGCGCAAAGGAAGAAATTGCTCAAGATTGAGGCAAATGTGGCGTTGTCTGGCGGATTTGATGGGGTGTACGACGACGGGCAAGACTATATATTTCTTCACGGCTTCAAGATGTGGTTCCTGCCTTAGACCGTCGGCGGTTGTCCCAACATGGGCCGTGCCCCCGCAATCATTTACAATCTAGGATTCTTCATTCCATCGAGAACTTAACTATGCATCGTTGGTCACAGGTGTTTATTCCTACATTGCGCGAGGCTCCGGCGGACGCGGAGGTGGCTTCGCATAAATTTCTGGTGCGGGCGGGGTACATCCGCCAGCTTGGGGCCGGAATCTATTCCTATCTGTTTCTAGGAAATCGGTCATTCAACAAGATCATGGCGATTGTGCGCGAGGAGATGGACCGGATCGGGCAGGAGTTTTATTTGCCGGCGTTGCATCCGCGGGAAGTTTGGGAGGCAAGCGGGCGCTGGGGGCTGATGGGGGAGAACCTCTTTCGATTGAAAGATCGCAAGGGCGCGGACATGTGTCTGGGCATGACGGAAGAAGAAGTCATGACGTCAATTGCCCTGAAGGAGCTGCGGAGTTACAAGCAGCTGCCGCAGATCTGGTATCAGATTGCTCCGAAGTTCCGCGATGAGCCGCGGCCGAAGGCGGGGTTATTGCGCGTGCGGCAGTTCATCATGAAAGACGCTTACTCGTTTGACATCGATGCGGCGGGCCTGGATGTTTCTTACAAGAAACATTACGAGACGTACCGCCGGATTTTCGACCGGTGCGGTTTGAAATATATGGTGGTGGAGGCGGATTCGGGAGCGATGGGCGGGAAAGAGTCGCACGAATTTATGGTGCGAACTCCGGCGGGTGAAGATCAGATTGTGAGCTGCGACGGGTGTGACTACGCGGCGAACCTGGAGAAGGCAACTTCGAAGCTGGAAGCGTGGGGAGATCTGGCGCCAGAGGGCGACGGCAAGCCGCTCGAAGTACACACACCGGGGAAAAAGACGATTGAGGATGTGGCGAAGTTCCTGGGAGTATCGCCGAAGAACAAGATCAAGACCTTGGCTTTCATGTCGGAGGAGAAAGAAGCTTCCGGCAAAACCAAGTTACGCGGGATCGTTGTGTTGATGCGAGGCGATCATCAACTGAACGAAGCCAAACTCAACGGGACGGTCGCCGCCGCGAGTCGGCCTATGGATGAGGCGGAGATCAGGGCTTTGTTCAAGTCTCCGGCGGGATATCTGGGACCGCTCGGGATCCAGTGGGCGAAAGATTTGAAGAAGGATATTGATAAGCCGGTGCTGCTCGTCGATAAGGCGCTAGAGGGACGCGCGAACCTGATTGGGGGAGCGAACAAAGAGGACTATCACGTGAAAAACCTGACGCCGGGGAAAGATTTTTTTCCGACGGCGTATGCCGATCTACGGGCGGTGACGGCGGGGGAAGCGTGTCCGAATTGCGGGCAAGCGTTGCGCATCGATACGGCGGTAGAGATCGGGCACATCTTCAAGCTGGGGTATCGCTATTCGGAGTCGATGGGGTTGCGGGTACTCGACCAGAACGGCAAGGAAGTAATGCCGATCATGGGATGCTATGGAATCGGGATCGAGCGAATTTTGACAGCCGCGATCGAGCAGGGGAATGACGAGAACGGCTTCTGGCTGCCGCCGACGATTGCGCCATTTGAGATCGTGGTGGCGCCCGTCAACGTGAAGGACGAAGCCGTGAAGACGGCCGCGGAAGACATTGCGAAACGACTGGAAGCGGCGGGATACGATGTGATCCTCGACGATCGGGATGAGCGGCCCGGGGTAAAGTTCAAAGACGCTGATTTGGTCGGTATCCCTTTTCGAATCACAGTCGGGAAGAAGGTTACCGAAGGTACTGTCGAGGTCGTTTTACGTTCGACTCGAGAAGTACGCGATGTTACGATCAGCGCGATCGAAGAACATTTTCGGGAATTGCTTGGCCGGGCGGGATGAGATGTCCCAGTCCCGGCAAGCGGATTGTGGGACATGGGAACAGTTAAGGCCATCGTCGGGTTTCTGGCTATCATCGCCGCGATCTACGCGGGCTTTCAGATCATTCCACCGGAATTGAGCAACTATTCGTTCCAGGACGATCTGCGGAACATCGCGATGGTGGGCGGCGCCAATGCGCACCAGACCGACCAGGAGATTATCGACTCGATCGTGCGGAAAGCGGGGGAACACCAGATTACGCTGGCCCCCGAGCAAGTGACGGTAACGCGCATCGGGACGCCGGGCGCTCCTGCGGTATATGTCGCCGCTGATTACAGCGTGCCGGTGACTTTGCCGGGATATTCCTTCGTTTTGCACTTCAATCCTTCGAGCGGAAACAAGGGCTTCTAACCCTTCGCCGCAGCGGTTCGTCCCACCACTTTTTCCCGACCCAACTCCACGTTCCAGCACATGGTGCAGCGAAAGCCGCTAGCGACGGGGCTTTTGCTCGCCACGAAACAGTAGGACAAGGACGCGAGGCTGGAATCGCTGGTCACAGACAGTGACATTCGTAACGTTGCCACCGCATTACTCACGGCCCTAACATCGCCAATATCGGCGCACTTTGTGCGGCTTCGCGATACGGAATCGGAAGTGGAGGCAGTTTGATGAAGATGAAACTTGGGGCGATTTTATTTTGTGTTGTGCTGGCCACGATGTCGCTTGTTGGCTGCAGCCATTACAACTGTGGAACGACATTTGGCAATGCCAATTGCTCGTCTTCGGGAGGCGGGCTGTCGCAAGGAGGAGGCAATAATATTGGCCAGAGCGCGCTGGTCTATTTCATGAGCGACTCGGCTGCGCAGATGGCAGTGGAAGGCCTGAACATCGCAAATTCGCAAACCTTCGCGCCGGTCTCCGACTTTGTATCCCCAGTTTTCCCCAATGCAACGGGCCCTCAGCGACTGGGACCAAACGGGGGAATGGTAATTGTGAACGGGGCAAGCAAGAAGTACCTCTACATGCCCTTTGCGAATGGCAGTCTGTACGGTTTTTCGATCGACGGGACGACCAGCGCACTGACTGGCGTGCCGGGTAGTCCGTATGCGGGCTTCGGCGGCACTTCAGTGGTAGCTGATCCGGCCGGGCATTTCTTGTTTGTGGGCGGAACCTCCGGGATCTCGGTATTCACGGTAAATGCAAACGACGGCTCTCTGGCTACTGTGTCGGGATCGCCGTTCTCGACTGGAGGCGTGATTCCGGTACAGTTATCGACCGATGGTGTGGGCAAGTTCCTGTACATGGTCGACGGAGCCACAATTACCGCCTACTCTTACAACAGCGTGGGCGTCTTAGCTCAAGTTGGGAGTCCGCTGACCTCGCCGGTAATTCTGCTTTCGGGCGAGAAGTCAGGCAAGTACATGCTGGGAATCACGGAGGAGACGGGGTTGACCGGCGGCGCAGCAGACAACAATATTTACGTATTCTCGATCGGGTCGACGGGAGCGATTACCGCGCTTCCGCCGTTTGCGTCCGGCGACTCGCCGACCTATATGGCAGTGAGTCCGAACGGAGCATTCGTTTACACCTTCAATCAAAACGGGACGGGGGTTGTTGCGGTCACGGATCCGATCCAAGGCTTTACGTTCGACAGTTCCACGGGGGCCCTGGCTGCGCTGTCCACGTCACCCTTTACCGGACTGGATGCGACGATCGGCCGGTTTGACCAGAGCGGAAACTATCTGTTTTCGGTTGCGAGTGTGCCCAATTCGTCCCTGTCTGGAGAGTTCGCGTACGGGGTGAGTAACACAGGCGCCTTAAGCAGCACGCTGGCTCATGCCGGAGTTCCGACGCTGAGCTACGCAGTCACAGATGTACCGTAGACGGGATCAGAGTTATTGACGGCTTAGAGACCCGCATGTACTGCGGGTCTCTTTTCGTCTGCGGGTAGAGCGGTACAATAGGGATGCCGCTCCCGCTACTTCGTTCCGCTGAAGGTTGCTTTCAGGGGAAGGAGTGCAACGATCGCATCGCGAGCCAAGGGGAAGTTGCATCAAACCTTTTTGCTTGCCGAACCGTCTGATTAGGATCCGGGCGTAGAGTCGAGACTGTGGCTATCAAAATCAAAATTCCGAAGGGGAACGGGGAGGAAAGCACCACGCGCGTGCGCTGGATGCCCCGGGACCCCGTGCTGCGAGCCGCTCTGGGGGCGTTCCTGATCGTCGGAGTGTCGTTCACGGTGGTGTTCTCGTATTTCTATATCAAGTACGACCGGATCATCGAGCACCGGTTCCGGACTCCGGTCTTCGCCAACGCGGCGAAGATTTATGCGTTACCGCGAATGATTCGGGACGGAGAGACGATTCAGGCCAAGGAGATTGCTGCAGACCTGCGACGGGCTGGGTACTCGGACAAAGAGGGAGAGTCCAACATGGGGACTTTCCACCTGGTGAAAGGCGGGATAGAGATTACTCCGGGATCGGAATCGTTCCACAGTCCGGAGCCAGCACGCATCAGCATCACGGATGGGCAGGTGGATCGCATCGACAGCCGGGGCAACGAACTGTCGGCTTACGAACTGGAGCCTCAACTGGTGACGGCCCTGTTCGACGCGGAGCAGCGATCGAAGCGCGAACTGGTGAAGTACAACGACATTCCCCCAATGATGGTGCAGGCGGTGCTGGCAATCGAAGACCGGCGTTTCTTCGAGCACAGCGGGGTGAACTTCCTGCGCATGGCTGAGGCTACGTGGATTGACGTGGTCCGGGGGCGCCATGAGCAGGGCGGATCGACCTTGACCATGCAGCTGTCGCGGGGATTTTTTCTTACTCCCGAAAAGACGATCAAGCGCAAGCTGACCGAAATGCTGATTGCTGAGGAAATGGAGCAGAAGTTCAGTAAGCAGCAGATTTTCGAGTTCTATGCGAACTGGGTCGACCTGGGGCAAAGGGGATCGTTCGCGATCAGCGGATTCGCGGAAGCGTCGAAAGCATATTTCAACAAGGATCTGAAAGACATCACGCTGCCAGAGGCGGCGCTGTTGGCGGGATTGATTCAGCGGCCGAGTTACCTGTCGCCGTACCGGCATCCGGAACGCGCCATGGAACGGCGGAACCTGGTACTGGAGTCGATGGTCGACACGCACGCGATCACCCGCGAACAGGCGGACAAGGCGAAGGCCGCGCCGCTGAAGCTGGCGCCTCCGAACGTGGAGGCCAGCGACGCACCGTATTTTGTGGACATGGTGCGGGACGCGCTGATCAGCAAGTTTAATGAACACGAACTGAATGACGAGTCTTACCGGATCTATACGACCCTGGATCCTGATCTCCAGAAGGCTGCGGCGCAATCGGTGGAAGTGGGCATCAAGCTGGTGGATGATCAGGTCAAGAAGATGCGAACCAAGCGGGTGAAGGTGGGCAAGAAATTTGAGACGAAAGTATTGCCGGGCCCGCAAGCGCAGGTTGCCATGGTGGTGCTGGATCCGCACACGGGCGCAGTGCTGGCCCTCGTGGGGGGACGCGACTATGGCTGGAGCCAGCTGAATCATGCGGTGTCGAAGCGGCCGACGGGATCAATCTTCAAGCCGTTTGTATATGCAGCGGCGATGAATACAGCGCTGGACGGATCACAAAACGTGATCACTCCTGCATCGACGGTGACCGATGCACCATCGAGCTTTGCCTACGGGGATCAGATCTACGAGCCGAGGAACTACAAAGAGGAATACAAGGGCGACGTATCGTTGCGGTATGCGTTGGCGATGTCGCTGAACAATGCAACGGTGAAAGTGGCTGAGGAAGTGGGCTACGACAAGGTTGCGGACCTGGCGCGGTCCGCGGGGATCGCGTCGGTGAAGGCGACGCCGGCCATGGCCTTGGGATCGTATGACGCTTCGCCCCTGGATATGTCGGGGGCCTACACGGTATTTGCGAATAATGGGGTGCGCCTGTCGCCAATTCTGTTGCGCTCGGTGCGCAATGGCAAGGGCGATGTGATTTCGAATTACAACACGGATCAGCGGCAGGTGCTCGATCCGCGGATTGCCTATGTGATGACCAACATGATGGAGGGAGTCATCAACAGCGGGCTGGGAGTAACGCCGGTGCGCGGGCGGGGATTCACGCTTCCGGCAGCGGGGAAGACTGGTAGCTCCCATGATGGGTGGTTTGCGGGTTATACGTCGAATCTGCTGTGCATCGTTTGGGTAGGGTACGACGACTACAGCGACCTGCGGCTGAGCGGTGCGCAGACGGCAGCGCCGATCTGGACGGAGTTCATGAAGAAGGCTGCGACGCTGCCGCAGTATTCCAACATGAGGGCGTTCTCGCAGCCTTCAGGCGTGGTCGACGTGCAGTTGGACAAGGCCACGAACCGGCTGGCGACTCCGACATGCCCGGATGACTATGTTTCAGCCTTTGTGGCGGGGACAGAGCCTCGCGACACGTGCGAAACGCAGGCTGGGATGAAAGGTTTCTTTTCCCGTATTTTCGGCGGCGGCAACCCGCCGGTGACGCCTCCTCCGGGGACGACGCAGGCCCAGGCTACGCCCGGGCAAGATCCTAATAATCCTCAGGAACCCAAGAAAAAGAAGGGTTTCTTCGGCAAAATCGCTGGCATTTTCAAGGATGACAAAGCCTCTCCTCCGCCGTCTAAGCCGGCAGACAATGGGCAGAACGAGCCGCACTGAACGAATTTAGGCGTGAGTCTTCCGTCTTTCGACCGGAAAACCGAAACGAAAACCCTCGCCGGTCGGCCCAATCTGTGCCAGAATATCTGCAAGAAAACGGGGGTGGCTTGTGTCCTTCTACCCGAAAGCATCACTGGTTTCCGCTTCTCTTCTTGCCGTTTGCGTATGTGCCTTCTCGGCCGCCTCGAGGGCGCAGGTCTCGCACTCCGAACAAGTTCAAATCAAGCCGCCGCTGATCCGGACGATTGATCCTCCGGCGCCGGAAGCCACCGTGGCGGACCTGGAGGCGCGCGCGGATCAACTGCGAGTGGTCAAACTCTACCTGGATGCGCTCGACTATTACCGCGCCGCGATGACGAAGGAACCGAACTCCGCTCGATTGCTGAACAAGGTCGGCATTACCGAATTGATGATGCAGCGTTATCGGGAAGCCAAGAAGACGTTTGACAAGGCAATCAAGGCCGACCGCAAGTTTGCCGATGCATACAACAATCTGGCTGTCGTGCTTTACGAGGAAAAGAAATACGGGCCCGCCGTAAAGCAGTACCGGCGAGCCATCGCGATTGACGATACTTCAGCGTCGTTCTACAGCAACCTGGGGGCGGCTTTATTTGCAAAGAAAGAGTTCGAGCCCGCGGTGCTTGCATACCAACGCGCAGTAGAAATCGATCCAGACGTGTTTGAGCATACTTCGCGAGGAGGGGTTCAGGCGCAGTTGCCCAGCCCCGGAGATCGCGCGCGCTACGACTACACAGTAGCGAGACTCTACGCCAAGATGGGCTACTCGGACCGCTCACTGGAGTACCTGCGCAAGGCGCTGGAAGAGGGTTACAAGGACTTCAAGAACGTGTACAAGGACGCAGAATTCGCTGCATTGCGGAAGGACAAGCGCTTTACGGAACTGGTGGCGATGAAACCGGCTGCCTTGCCCGAGTAGGAATGCTTCGAGTGCGTTGAGATTGCTTCGCGCGCGACTCACCTAGACCGGATGACCAGGTGTTTCCTACCGATCGTCCCGCTTTGCCGCGATCTTGTACCTGTTTAACTCACCTTTTCTTACTTCCTTGTGGATGTCGCGTCTAACGAGGGAGGGTCCAATCAAACTATGAAGATTAAACCTGTGCACGCAAGCGTCGTGCTTTCCCTGTTCTTTGTCTTTTCGGTGCTGCCTTCGGCCTGCGAAGATCCTTGGATGTTTCGAGGGAACCCGCAGCACACCGGAGTCTATGAGGCCGCAGGAGTCGCAAAATTCAGCGACGTTAAATGGAAGTTTCATACTGGTGGCATGGTGATTGGGTCTCCAGCGGCGGCAGCGGGGAAGATGTATTTCGGAAGTACAGATGGAAATCTTTATGCAGTGGATGCGGAATCGGGAGCGCAGCAATGGAAATTTGAAACCAAGAGCCGGGTTCCGTCGTCGCCCGCGGTCGCAGATGGCAGCGTCTACTTCGGTGCATACGACGGAAATTTCTATGCGGTGGATGCGTCAAGCGGGAAGTTGAAATGGAAATTCAAGACCGAGGGCGAGAGACGATTCGCCGGCAAGCACCTGCATGGCGTGCAACCGGTGAACGAGACTATGCCGGATCCGTTCGACTGCTATCTTTCGTCGCCGGCGGTATGGAAGGGCGCCGTCTACTTCGGCAGTGGCGATGGGAATATTTATTCGCTCAACGCGGCGACGGGGACTCTGAATTGGAAATTCAAAACGGGGGATGTGGTGCATGCTTCTCCCGCGATTGCCGATGGGATAGTTTTCATTGGCAGTTGGGACAGTTACTTCTACGCCATTGATGCGGCGTCGGGGCGGGAGAAATGGAAGTTCAAGACGGGGGAAGATCCGGATATCCATAACCAGGTTGGGATTCAATCTTCGGCGGCAGTGGCGGACGGGATGGTGTATTTCGGATGCCGGGATTCTCACCTATATGCCTTGGACGAAAATAGTGGCGAGAAAAAGTGGGCATTCGACGCGAAAGGCTCGTGGGTCGTTTCGTCGCCGGCGGTGAGAGAGGGCCGGGTCTATTTTGTAACGTCGGATTCGAGCCTGCTGTATGCGATGGATGCGAAGACGGGCGCGGTGCTGCACTCGGCGACATTCAATCACTGGTATCTGTATTCATCACCGGCGATTGCGGACAAGATACTATATTTCGGATCCACGCAGGGAAAACTGCTTGCCATGGACCTTGAGGAACTGAAGCCCATTTGGAGTTTCGAAACCGAGGGAATGAAGCAGCGTGGGCCCGCGTATACAAAACCCGACGGAACACCAGACGACGTGGCGCTGTTTCGCTCCGACTTCTACGACGATATGGTCTCGGGCGTGGATCGAACAATGAGCATGGGCGCGATTCTTTCCTCGCCGGTCGTGGTGGGCAACGCAGTGTATGTGGGCAGCGCAGACGGAAATTTGTACGCGCTGCGGTAGCGAGAGAGTCGTTCACGATGATTCGGACGTCGTTGAGCGCATGTTTTACAACTCTTTACAAAAATAGACTGAACTTCGAAGGGTTAGGGTGTTTAATTCTGCTACATACTCCTGAAAACAACAGGGTGAGTAAGGAGAAACGGTAGCCCATCGGATGCTGACCCGAGCACGCCCCAAGCAAGCATCCGATGGGTTTTTTCCTGTCCATTTAAGATCAAATTAACGTCGCAGAGGACGCCGGGAGAGTTTTTCTGGAGCGTGCATTTTGTGTCTAACCTCGCGGACTGTATCCTTCATGCTTCTTTTGTCCACTCAAAACCGCTAACTTGAGAATTCGTTTCGGTTTGCCCGTCATACGCTCAAAATCCCGAAGATATGGGCCGGTGGCCGGGCGAACCTTGGTCGAGAGACCCCGCACGGGCTCGCCATTCGTGCATTACAGCCGCTCAACCAGCGAGCTGCAGGACAAGAATGGCGAGTCACTCTCAGTCGTCATCGTGCATGCGGCGTAAGTTGTTCTTGTCCACGGCCTTGCCTATAGCCTTTCCCAAGCGCTCGCCTGCGTCCTGATCGGTTCGAAAATGTATCCCGCCGTAGACGCGCGCGTCGGAAATGTCGTCGGTAATCTGCTTGAACGTCGTGTATTGCAACACGATGTCGGGAACGGCGGGATTTGACAACGTAATGAAATGTCCACCTTCACCGTATGTGCGTCGCAGAATTGCGGCCGCGCCATTCGCTGCGCTGCCGTGGTTGGAGGGATAGCTCGGGAAACAGGGAGTCGTGACAAAAGGGACAAAGCTCGGATCAGGATCGGTCTTCCGATTACCGTCTGTGTCCCCAGCATGAATCGCTGTTTCGGGTCGCCAAAAATTGTAGTAATACTTGTTGAAGAAGGACGCGACCAAGCTGTCATTCACCGCCATGTTCATTACGGCCAGCGCCCGAGCATTTTCGGATAGGGAATGCCACCGTTCCTGTGCGACCTGCTGGACCGCCTGATTGAATACCTGAGTTGGCGAAGACGCCGCATAGAAAAGCGCGACATTAGCGCGATCTTGTGGTCGCTCTGTACTGTCGATGCTTCCCACCGTCATCACCTCGTTGTAGGCTTTCGCGTATTCTCGACTGGTGAGCGCCGGCGGCGGATCCAGGAGAAACTCACTAGCACGGGGGACGCCGAACGGAGTTACGTACTGCCATTGAAACGCGATTCCGACCGCGACTCCATTCACAATAGGACAACTCGGTGTGGCCTGCCATTCTCCTGGAACCGGCGGGCCGGGTATCTTGAATTGCGGGGGCGACGATCCATCATTTGCGCGCAGAGCGATCATCGCCAAAGCTGCGGCTTCACCCGTGGCAATCCCGTCGGTCTTGGCTTGGCCGTCCGGTATAGACGCCAGAGAGTTCGCGCGCTCTGCATCAAGGGTTAAGGAGCCTGGAAAATAGGTGCTAAGCACGCGATACGCAGCCTGGACGGCTGCAGCGTCAGGAGATGCACCTGGCGGTGCTACGATCGTTCCAAGATAGGGATGATACTCGCCAGTGATCGCGTTCACGGATTCGAATACCGCGAGTTGTACGATTGCCGCGGATCGTGCCTGGGCAAATGGGTTCTGTTTGTTCGCAACCGCGGTATTTACCGCGATCGCGTTCCAGTCCAATACGACGTCGGCTTTTGCGGCGATAGACCCAGATAGAGTCGCGATCAACATGCATAGCCCAAGTGCCCGCTTCTTTGTGTCGCCAAATATCTTTTTCATTGTGCTTCCTCCTGATGCTTCACTGGCTTTCGGTCAGTGGCAATCGGCATACTGGCGGCAACGGAGGCTGTTGTCCATGTCGGAGAGTGTGTCGCGGCGTTATCCTTTGTGTCGCCCTAAATACAAGTGGGGTTTGCACTTAGACGGCGTTGCTGGGGTGGTGTAAGATCGTTCCTCCTTCATGGGGGAGTGGGCCATGCCTTCCGAGCCAGCAGGAGTGGAGCAACCGATCAGGTTCGGCGAAGGCTACGAGCTTGATCTGCGTCCGCGGAGGCTGCGCCGTGGCAGTGATGTGCTGAAGCTGGAGCGCATCCCGTTCGAGATCCTTCTCCTTCTGCTTGAAAACCGGGACGAGATTGTTACCCGGGATCAGATCGTTTCCAGGGTTTGGGGCCAGGGTGTTTTCCTGGATACCGACAACAGTATCCGGGGCGCGATCCGTAAGCTTCGTCAGGTCCTGAAGGATGATGCCGAGAGCCCGCGATTCATACAGACCGTGACCGGGCAGGGATATCGCTTCATCGCGCTGGTCATTGCTCCCAAAGAGACAAGCGCAGCTTCCGAGCCAGAAGCGCCGCATGTCCCCACTAGCGACCGGGATTTCCTTTCGGAATTCGACGGCTGGATGCAAGCCCGAAGGCTGCGGTTAGTCGAGCCAGATCAGGATCGTACGCCCGGGAAGGCGATGGATGCCGGAACCAGTCATGGACCGGGCAATCGGAAGGCCTACCGGTGGCTTGTTGGAGCAGTGGCTTTGCTCTCGGCCCTGTGCCTTCTGTCATTCCCGGTGGTTCGGGTCTTGCGACGAGCATCAAGCCTGCCCACGCGTTCCCAGGGCAAGATAGTCCTCGCTGTCCTGCCGTTCGAGAATTTGAGCCGCGATCCCGATCAGGAGTTTTTCAGTGATGGTCTGACTGAAGAAATGATCGCCCAGGTAGGAAAACTGAATCGGGATCGACTCACCGTTGTAGCCCGCAGTTCGGTTGCAAAGTACAAGGGGACCAATCTGGCCGCGAAGGAGATCGGTAAAGAACTGAGCGCGGACTATCTTGTCCAAGGCAGCGTTCGACGCTCGTCCGACCGTGTACGCATCACCGTTCAGCTCATCCAGGCACAAAATCAAACGGATCTCTGGACGGAGAGTTACGACCGCGAACTCAAAGATCTGCTCGCTGTCCAGGACTCTGTGGTGCAAAGCATCGCACGCGAAATACACATCGCTCTCACCGAGGAACAGAAGACACGTTTAGCAATTCCGCGGCAAACAAGGCCTCAGGCATACGAGGCCTATCTGAAAGGCAGGTACTACTGGAACAAGCGAACCGCCGAGGGCATGCAAAAAGCGGAACATTATTTTCAGCAGGCCATTGATGGCGATCCAAATTACGGCGCGGCATATTCCGGGCTCGCCGACTGCAACAGCGGGCTTACGTGGCACGGGTTCAAATCCCCAGCCGAAGCGCTCCCGAGGGCTTACGCGGCCGCTCGGAAAGCGGTCGAGATCGATCCACAATCGGCAGAAGCCCACGCCTCCTTGGGACTGGTGCTTAGCCATGGTTGGGATTGGGCCGGAGCCCAGGCCGAGTTCAGGCGTGCTCTGGAGTTGGATCCTCAATACGCAAATGCGCACCACTGGTACGGAGACTTTCTTTCCATCAAGAGCCGCCATGACGAGGCGCTCGCCGAAGCCAGCCGCGCGCTCGAACTCGATCCACTGAATCTCATGATCAGTACGTGGGTGGCACTGCGCTACTATCAGGCACATGACTACTCCCACGCAGTCGAACAAGCTCGAAACGCTGTCGAGCTGGATTCGAACTTCGCGGCCGCCCACCTTCTGCTCGGCGAGGGCTACGTTCAGGCAGGCATGCGCAGCGAGGGCGTTAGCGAACTGAAGACGGCTGCGAGTCTGTCAGGGAATAGTCCACTTTACGCGGCGCAGGTCGCGGTGGCCCTTGCAGTGTCAGGGCGGAGGCGTGAAGCACTCCGGATCGCACACGAACTGGAGACAATGTCGAGGCAACGTTACGTTTCACCCTACGGGTTAGCTCAGATCTACGCAGCGCTGAAAAGCGACGAAGACACATTCAAATGGCTGCAAGTCGCGCATAGCGATCGCGCCGTATGGATGGGATACCTCGCCGTCGATCCGATCTTTGATCGCTATCACTCCGACCAACGTTTTCAGGAGCTCCTCCGGCGGATCGACCTGCTCTGAGTTGATTACGAAATCTCTGATGCTCGACAGCCAAGCGTGGCTGGCTACATCCAGATCCTTGCCGAAAGTAGACAAGGCAGGAAAGCAGCAAGTCCTGCATGTTCCGCGCCCTCAGCTCTTTTCATCGGCGGTGGATTCATTGCACGGTGGGGCTGCGCTCACCGATGTAGGCTTCGACGATCTTCTTCCATTTGCCCTGGGCTTTCAGGATGAACTCCACGGCGTCGCGCAGGGCTCCTTCGCCTCCGGCATGTGGGGTCACGTAGTGGGCTTCTTTTTTCACTTCGGCGCGCGCGTTCTTTACGGCGATGGCCAAGCCACCGGCGCACATGGCAGGGAGATCGATGACGTCGTCGCCGACGAAGGCGGCTTCTTCCAGTTTCAGTCCTGCTTCTTTAACAATCTCCTCGAACGCGGTGCGCTTGTCTTGGATTCCCTGACGAACGTATTCGAGTTTCAGGTCGCGGGCGCGCAGGGCAACGGTTTCCGAGACGCGCTTTGTGATGAGCCCGGTTTTGATGCCGGCCAGGCGGGCGAGCGAAATGGAAGTACCGTCGTGGGCGTGGAAGCCTTTGGCTTCGATCAAGGATTGGCTGTGGAAACCGAATCCACCCTCGCCGCCGTGCTGGGCGGATTTCTCAAGAATGCTCTGCTGAGTTCCAGCGGGAGCGGGGAATATAAAAAGCTTGCCATCGGTGAGGACGCCGTCCACATCGAAGAGGAGGAGTTTTATCTTGCGGGCGCGGGCTTGGGCTGAGAGTTTTGGCATCGGCGGAATTTTAGCAGTCTTGACCGGAACGCAAGGGAACTGCAGTCCAGAAAAGCACGCTGCTGCAGACGAGGTGGATGTAGAATCGGTCGGCAGTTAATCGCGTCGGCAACCGAAAGTGGCGGGTTGACATCAAGATAGTGGGTTTGCGGTCAGAACTGAGAGTACACTCAGCAAGGTCCGCTTCTAGGACTTGGACGTCGTCGTGGATCGGTTGTTTTTGGTCAATTACCACGGTCATCTGGCAAGTCTTGCAGAAACGTAGCAAGATGCACGGATCGCCCAATGCTTTTGTGATACGTGGGATTTTCAAAACCAATCATGAACGCGAATAGTCTGAAAATGACGAGGACCTGGAAGCTCGCGGTCATCGTCGTTATTCTTGCCTCGTCGTTGCTGACGGGCGCCTCGCGACCGGTTCCAAAGGAAGAACGTGGTGGGCTGTGCTGTCTCTGCATGTGCCATTCGAGTGACGAAAACAAGTGCGCGGGTGTTTGTGTTCGGATGCAGCATGGCACGAAGGTCATTGATGAACCAGAAATGAAGGCCTGCACGACCTCCTGTCTGCGACATGGCGTTAAACAGATTTTCTTCTCTGAAGATGGAACCAGCTTTGCGATCGCAGAGCGCGTGACCCACTAACCCGCGTCTCCCAGAGTTGCGGCGATGTCGCGGTTTCGTCTCGTGCCCCCTTCTTGCTGAATCCTTAAAAGGCGAACAGTTGGCGAAACTTCGGTTTGGGGCTAAAATATTTGGATGCTGTCCCTTCCTGACTCTCTTGCCTGGGCCCATCCTCTTGTTGCGGATTGGTTTGTGCAGAGGTTCGGTACGCCGACGGAACCTCAGGAGCAAGGATGGCCGTACATTCTTGCTGGCCGGACGACTCTCATTTCCGCACCTACCGGGTCGGGAAAAACACTCGCGGCGTTCCTGGCGTGCATTGACCGTCTGGTGCGGAAGGCGCTGGCCGGTGACCTCTCGGACCGGACCGAGGTGCTTTACGTTTCTCCTCTGAAGGCGTTGGGCAACGACATCCAAAAAAATCTTGAGATTCCGCTGGGCGAGATCCTCGCGATGGCGGGTGAGCGGGGATTGTTGATGCCAGAAATTCGCACGGCGGTGCGGACCGGCGATACGTTGGCGCCAGAGCGGCGGGCAATGTTGAAGCGGCCTCCACACATTCTGGTGACGACTCCGGAGTCGCTCTACATTCTGCTCACTGCCGACAAGAGCCGGGCGATCTTGCGCGATGTGGAGACGGTGATCGTTGACGAGATTCATGCGGTGGCCGATGACAAGCGCGGTGCGCATCTGGCGCTGTCGTTGGAGCGGCTAGAGGCGTTGACTTACAAACCTGCGGTGCGCATCGGGCTGTCGGCGACGCAGAAGCCAATCGAGGAGGTCGCGCATTTTCTGACGGGAAGCGGGCGGCCGGATCCGGTAATCGTCAATATCGGACACAAGCGCACTCTGGACCTGGCAGTAGAGGTGCCTCCGATGCCGCTGGGCCCGGTGGCGTCGAATGAAATGTGGGACACGATTTACGACCGGCTGGTGGCGCTGGTGGCGCAACATCGGTCGACGCTCGTGTTTGTGAACACGCGGAGGATGGCGGAGCGGCTGTGTCACGAGTTAGGCGAGCGCATCGGGGAAGAGAACGTAGCAGCGCATCACGGCAGCTTGTCGCGGAAGTTACGCCTGGCGGCGGAGAAGAAGCTGAAGGAAGGGCAAGTGCGCGTGCTGGTGGCAACAGCATCGCTGGAGCTGGGAATTGATGTGGGGACTGTCGACCTGGCAGTGCAAATCAATTCTCCGCGAGCGATTGCAGTCGCGCTGCAGCGGGTGGGTCGCTCGGGACACTGGCGCGGGGCAGTTCCGAAGGGACGCTTCTTTACAACGACGCGCGACGACCTGATGGAATGTGCGGCGCTGGTGCGGGCGATCAAGCTCGGGGACTTGGACAGATTGATCATCCCGGAGGCTCCGCTGGATGTGCTGGCGCAGCAGATTGTGGCAGCGTGTGCGTCGGAAGAGTGGCGCGAGGACGAAATGTTCGCACTCGCGCGGAGGGCTTATCCCTATCGCGATTTAAAGCGGGAGACGTTTGATTCGATTCTGGAAATGTTGTCGGAAGGAATTGCAGCGCGGCGCGGCCGGTATGGGGCGTATGTGCATCGCGACCGGGTGAATGGGATGTTGCGAGCGCGTCGAGGGGCGCGTCTGGCGGCTATCACCAGTGGGGGAGCGATTCCCGACAATTCGCTTTATACCGTGGTTGCCGAGCCGGATGGCGTGGTTGTCGGAACAGTGGATGAAGACTTCGCGGTGGAGAGTAATCGCGGCGACATCATGTTGCTGGGGAATACATCGTGGATGATTCACCGCATCGAGACGAATGCGGGACGAATGCTGGTGCAGGATGCGCATGGAGCGCCACCGAGCGTGCCGTTCTGGCGAGGCGAGGCGCCGGCGCGCACGCAGGAGTTGTCGGCGCATGTGGGAGATCTGCGACAGAAGATCAGCGAGATGCTGCCGAGCACGTCGCCGGTGGGCTTTTCGGCGACACAGCCGGAAGTCGCCGAGGCTGTGAGTTGGCTGAAAGAGCAGTGCGGGCTCGATGATTCCGGCGCGGAGCAGATGATCGAGTACATCCTGCAGGGGCGGGCTGTGCTGGGCGCGGTGCCAACGCAGACCACAGTGATTGCCGAACGCTTCTTTGACGAAGGCGGAGGCATGCAGTTGGTGATCCATGCTCCGTTTGGCGGGCGGATCAACAAGGCCTGGGGATTGTCGCTGCGCAAGCGGTTCTGCGTTGGATTCAACTTCGAATTGCAGGCGGCCGCGACCGATAACGGGCTGAATATCGCGCTGGCGGAGCAGCATAGTTTCCCGCTTGGAGATGTGTTTCATTTTTTGCACGCCGATACGGTGCAGCCGATTCTGGAGCAGGCGGCGCTGGATTCTCCGATCTTCAGTACGCGTTGGCGTTGGGATGCGAACCGGGCGCTGGCCTTGTTGCGCTTTCAGAATGGGAAGAAAGTTCCGCCACAGATTCAGCGCATCCGGTCGGATGATTTGCTGGCATCGGTGTTTCCGGATGCGGCGGCGTGCTTCGAAAACATCGAAGGAGAGAGGAAGATTCCGGATCATCCATTGGTGGGCGAGGTGATGAAGGATGTACTCACCGAGGCGATGGATATCGAAGGATTGAAGACGCTGTTGCGAGGGATGGCTTCGGGAGGGATACGCGTCATCGCGGTGGATACTCCGGTGCCTTCGCAGTTTTCGCACGAGATTCTGAATGCGAATCCGTATGCCTATCTGGACGACGCGCCCCTGGAGGAGCGGCGGGCGCGGGCGGTCGAGATGCGGCGCGTGCTGCCCGAGTCGGTGCTTGAGGAAGTGGGAGGACTGGATCAGGGAGCGATTGCCCAGGTAAGGGAAGAGGCTTGGCCGGATGTGCGGGATGCGGACGAGTTACATGATGTGTTGCATACCATGGTGGCGCTGCCGGAGGAGATCAAAGCCCCGACCCTAGTCCCGCCAAAAGACGGCGTGACTAGGATAGGGCACCCGGGCTCGAATTCGGGATGGAGCGAGTACTTCGAGCGACTGTTGCGGGAGGGGCGGGCTGGGGTCGCCATCGCTGAGGGCAGACGGTACTGGGTGGCTGCGGAACGCGCGCGAAGTTTTGCGACGTTGTTTCCTTCCGCGAAGTTCGAGCAGAGTTTGGCTGACGTCGAGAGTGCTCAGGTTTTACGGGACGATGCTTTGCTCACGCTGGTGACCGGATGGATGTCTTATGTGGGGCCGATGACCGCTTCGGCTCTAGGGGAAGAACTCGGGCTGGGCGCCTCCGATATTGAGAAGGCTTTGCTTCGTATGGAGGCGAGCGGGACTGTTTTGCGAGGACGCTTTACTGGGAGTGGCGGCACGCGGGCGGGGAGGACACACGAAGTAATCGAGCTTCGCTCGAATGGACAGCCGGGGGCGGCTGTCCCCACACAGACTCCGGCTGGGGCGGCTGGCCGCACACCAGTTGCTAACACACCCCAGCCGGAGACGGAGTGGTGCGAGCGGCGGTTACTGGCTCGGATTCACCGGCTGACGGTCGGAATGTTGCGCAAGCAGATCGAGCCAGTGACGGCGGCGGCTTTCCTGCGATGGCTGTTGCGATGGCAGCATCTGGCTCCGGGGTCGCAGGTAACAGGAGAGCGGGGAACGCTTGAAGTATTGCAGCAGTTGCAGGGATTTGAGATTCCGGCGAATGCCTGGGAGCGGCAGGTTCTGGCGCGGCGGATTGCGGACTATGATCCGAAGTGGCTGGATCAGTTGTGCCTGACGGGGGCTGTGGGATGGGGACGTTTGTCGCCCCATCCGGCGACGTTGGATTCCGGCGGGGTTAATGGAAATGGAGCGTCGGCAGGAGAGGCAGGAGCTACGACGCCGCGACAGCGGCGGGTGATTCCGACCAGCGTGGCGCCTATTACGTTTTTTGTTCGCGAGGCGGCCGATTGGATGATTCCGCGGCATACCGCTGGGGACGAGGCTGAGCGGAGGGGGCTGAGTCCCGGGGCGCAGCAGGTGCTCGATTTTCTGCGGCAGCGGGGGGCGTCTTTCTTTGCCGACATAGTGCGCGGTACCGGGAAACTGAAAGCCGAGATCGAGACTAATTTGTGGGAACTCGTGGCCGCAGGATTGGTGACTGCCGATGGCTTCGATAATCTTCGTTCGCTGATTGATCCGAAGCGGCGCGCGGGGCAGGGGAGTGGTCGCAGTACCCGGCCCCGGCACAGTTCGGGACGCTGGGCGCTGCTGCATGCGGATGCGGCCGCGGAGAGGCCGCGGGCAGTGGAGGCCGCTTGCTGGATGCTGCTGCGGCGCTACGGAATCGTGATCCGCGACTTGCTGGCACGGGAGTCGAACCTGCCTCCATGGCGTGAGTTGCTGATGGGTTTCCGGCGACTCGAGGATCGCGGAGAAATCCGCGGCGGGCGGTTTGTGGATGGATTCCTGGGCGAGCAGTTTGCGTTGCCGGTGGCGGTTGAGTCGGTGCGGGCGATGCGGGGCTTGCCGTTGAGCGGAGAGGCCATGACGCTGTCAGCGGCGGACCCGCTGAACCTGGTGGGAATTCTGGTGCCCGGGGAGCGGGTGCCGGCGATATCGGGCAGGAGCGTAAGTTATCGCGATGGGATCGCGGTGGGAGCGGGGGACCATGGTGAGAGAAGTGCGGGGATCGAGGCCGCGGTCAGCTAGACTGTGTGATTCAGCAGGCTGCCCGCTTCGGATAAGTGTGCGCGAAAAATAAGTCAGAAGCTTGATGAGGGGGTCCCCCAAGCTTCTGACTTGGCGATCTCGGCGAGTCTTGCTTGAAAGCGCTTCCCCCATCGCTTTGCCGAGCATCCGCAAAATTGCTATGTGCACTCGGGATTCCATTCGGTCGATGCGGTACATTGTGGGCGGCGGCCGAGCGTTCAAACTACTGAAATATAGCCACTTAATACCTGTCGAGTGCTCGCAGTACATCAGTTTAAAATCGACGGGTAACATAGCGAAAAGCTATCCGATTGGATAGGCGGACTAACCGTTCGGATATTGGAAAATGTCAGAGCCGGGGAATGCATTTGTGCTGGTGCTGTGATAAGAAGATCTGCACGGAGTGGGAGACCTGATTGCGGCCTAGACTCTTGGTGATAGCAGGACCCTCAAAGGACTCAACCATTCCGCTATCCGACGGAGAAGCGACGCTCGGTCGCGATCCGGCAAATGCAATCGCGGTCATCGATCCGTCGGTTTCCCGCAAGCACTGCCTGCTACGCCGCGAAGAGGATGGGCGTTTTCAGATCAAAGATCTGGACAGCCGCAATGGAACACTGGTGAACGGCTTGCCGGTGAAAACTGAGTGGCTGCATCACGGGGATGAGATCGCGACCGGCGACTCCGTATTCTTGTTCTTGGTCGAGGAAGAGGAGCGCGCAGTTCCGGCGAGCCGGGTCGAGTTTGATGACAGCAAGCCAACCGCCGAGACCAAGCTGATCCACCCTAAAGAAGTGGTGTACCTGCAGCCGGACCGGTTGCTGCGGGATCTTCCCGCAACATCGCAGATTGCGCGAAATCTCAACGCACTGCTCAAAATCAGTCGAGTTGTTCATGCCATCCGCGATCTGGAAGAACTGCAGGCTCAACTACTGGATTTGATTTTCGAAGTGGTTCCCGCGGGGCGCGGGGCGATTCTTCTGGCCGAGGGGGCGGGGCAGGAGTTCAGCTGTCTGTATGCGCGGACCAGGCACGCGGGGCAACCTCAACTGGTGCGGGTCAGCCGTACGATCGCACGACAAGTCATGAAAGAGAATGTTGCGATCCTAGGAGTGGACATAGCCGGGAGCGGGCAACTGAAGAATGTGGAAAGCCTGTTGGCGTCGGACGTGCGGTCCCTGCTATGCGTTCCACTGACTGTGTTCCAACGGGTGATTGGCTGCATTTATCTGGATAGCACCAACACCGCGAACCGGTTCCACGAAGATCATCTGCAATTGATCGCCGCGGTGGCCGGAGTCAGCGCTGTGGCCCTGGACAATGCGCGGCGGTTGCAGTGGCTGGAGCAGGAGAACCAGCGCCTTACCACAGAAGTCAGGCAGGAACAGAACCTGGTTGGCGAAGGCGCGCGGATGAAGGAGATTTTCCAGTTTCTGGCTCGGGTGTCGCCAACCGACTCGACGGTGCTGATCGAAGGAGAAAGTGGAACGGGTAAAGAGTTGGCAGCGCGGGCGCTGCATCGCAACAGCCCACGCGGGAACAAACCGTTTGTGGCGATCAACTGCGCGGCTATTCCAGAAACTCTGCTGGAAAGCGACCTTTTCGGACATGAGCGCGGCGCGTTCACGGGAGCGGCAACGCAGAAGAAAGGCCGGCTTGAAGTCGCCGACGGCGGCGTGGTTTTTCTGGATGAGATCGGGGAGTTGGCTCCGGCCCTGCAAGTCAAACTGCTGCGGGTTTTGCAGGAACGCGAGTTCGAGCGCGTGGGCGGGACGCACCCCATCAAGATTGATGTGCGGCTGATTGCGGCGACGAATCGTGACCTGAGCGACGCCGTGCGCAACAAGGAATTCCGGCAGGATCTGTACTACCGGCTGGCAGTGGTGAAACTGACCATGCCGCCACTGCGCGATCGGAGGGAAGACATCCCCATGTTGACGCGGCATTTCGTGCAGAAGCATGCCAAGCGATGCAAAGTGAAACCGAAGCCGGTCTCACGAGAAGCGATGGCAGCCTTGGTGAATTACGAGTGGCCCGGCAACATCCGCGAATTGGAGAATGCCATTGAGCGGGCGCTCGTAATGGGATCGTCGGACATGCTGCTGCTGGAAGATCTGCCGGAATCGCTGCTGGAGCAGGCTTCTCCCGTTGAGATGCAGGATGGCAAGTATCATGCGAGTGTGAAGGAGTTGAAGAAGCAGTTGATTCTGGATGCGGTCGAGCAGACTGGGGGGAATTACGTCGAGGCAGCGGGAATTCTGGGAGTGCATCCGAATTACCTGCACCGGCTGATTCGGAACCTTGGGTTAAAGGATGCTCTGCATAGCCTGGTGCGTCCGCGAGGAAAATTGTCTGGGGGAGCGGCGTGAGTTCGGATCATTTTCTTTCGCCCCTTCCTTAGCGGGTAGATTGGTTCACTCGTTCTTAGGGCAAGGCGAGTTGCAGGAGGCGGGCGGGATCAAGGTATGTGCCCTGCCAGCGGACGGCGGCATGAAGATGTGGGCCGGTGGCGCGGCCGGTCCCTCCGCTTAAACCGATTTGCTCCCCCCGCTTTACCGTTTCTCCTTCCTTCACTTTGAATTCCGAAAGATGAAAGTAGAGAGTGAGGAGTCCTTGCCCGTGGTCAATAACGACGCAGTTGCCTTCGAAGTATAAGAAACGCGCCAGCAAGACTGTGCCCGCGTTCATGGCAGCCACCGGAGTTCCTGCGGGGACACGGAAGTCGAGGCCCAAATGGGGGCGCTGGGCCTTGCCGTTAAAGATGCGCTGCGAGCCGAAAACATCGGATGTCGCGGCGTCGACCGGGGCGGTGAACTTACCGTCCCACTCGCGCTCTGGCGTGACTCGGCTCAGGTAGTCCTGCTTCACTTTGACTCCGTCGGCGATTTGCTGCTCCTGCTCCGGCGAGGGCTCGGTGAATTTCTTTTCCACCTTGAGTTCCACTTTAATCTGAGGATACTTGGCACGGGCGACGGTGAATGTGCTCGCAAAGGACTGCGGAGTTTTGGATGTGGCGCGTTCGCCAGACAATTCGAGGGTGTATTTTCCGGGTTGAGTCTCGAAGGGTACTCCTGCCAAGGTGAACCATGTCTTGGTTGAAGCGTTATAGCTAAACGTAAGTTGGCGGCTGAGCCAGGTGCCCGTCAGGGAATCAAGCTTCGTGGGAGACTTCACCTGGAATAAGACTGGGGCGCCGTTCAGCAAGCGCGTGGGTTGGGCGCGGACGGTCCAGGGGGCCGCGACGGCTGGGAGGGCCGCGACGATCAACATTGCTGCTGCCAGGAAATGGTTTTGGGGCCGACGCATGGATTTTATGAACTTCACTTCATCAGCCTAGCACTTTGCGACATGCCGTCTATAATCCGGGCCATGCGCAATCGGGTTCTCCTGTGTTTGGGAGCTTGTTTTTTGTGCTGGTCAGCGATAGCGCCGGGAACCGGCAACCCCTTGCGTGCGGATCGGGTTGTGGTTCTGAAGAAAGAACGCACTCTGCAACTTCTGAACCAGGGGAAAGTGATCAAGACCTACAAGGTCGCACTGGGAGGAGATCCAATCGGACCGAAAACGCGGCAGGGCGATCACAAGACGCCGGAAGGAGTCTATGTTCTGGATTCGCGCAACGCGCACAGCCAGTTCTACAAGTCGATCCACATTTCGTATCCCAGTGCACGCGATCGTGCGGCGGCCCGGAGAAAGGCGTGTCTCCGGGTGGTGATGTCTTTGTGCATGGTTTGCCAAAGGGTTACGGTTGGCTAGGCGCATCGCACCGGGCGCACGACTGGACGGATGGCTGCATCGCGGTTACGAACAAGGAAATTGATGAGATCTGGCTGGCGGTATCGAATGGAACGCCGATTGAAATCCGGCCGTAGCGATGTTCTTTATCTGAGATGCGAGCTTTGGGGGAGGCAAGTCACTGGAAACGTTTAAGCAGAGCGAACTGAGCAGCGCGGGTCGTACGGCTGAACCGCGCGCTCCGGAACTCGTGCGAGGGCTGAACGTTTGGCACGCAACGTCCATCGTAGCGGGAACCATTATTGGCAGCGGAATCTTCCTGGTTCCAGCGGAAATGATGAAAGCGGTCGGGTCCGCGGGATTGGTTTATCTGGCCTGGATTGTGGGGGGCTTGCTTTCGTTTTTTGGGGCCCTGACCTATGCCGAGTTGGGCGCGGTCAGACCTTTCGCCGGCGGGGAATATGTGTACGTGCGGGACGCTTACGGTCCGCTGCCGGCATTTCTGTATGGCTGGACCTGGTTCCTGATTGCCAAGCCGGCCTCCATTGCAACCATCACTGCCGGGTTAGTGCGCGTGCTGGGGACTTTTTCAGCGTTCAGTTTCTTGCCGTTAGCCTTTTACTCGTGGCACGTAACTTCGGACCGAACCTTAGTGATCACCTACGGCAATCTAGTGGCGATCGGGGCGACGGTCTTCATTACAGGGCTGAACTATGTTGGCGTGCGCAAGGCGGGAAATTTTCAGTTTGCGTTTACCGTGCTGAAGGTCGCGTTGATCCTGGGGATTGCGTTCGTGGCCCTGACGGCGGCTTCCGGAACGTGGAGCAATTTTCGAACGAACTTCGCCGATGCCAAGGGCGGGATGCAGGGCTTTATGGTAGCGCTGGTGGCGGCGCTGTGGGCCTATGACGGCTGGAACGACCTGAACATGGTGAGTGAAGAAATTCAGCGGCCGGAGAGAACGATTCCGATTGCGCTGATCTTTGGGGTGGGGCTTGTAGCCATCCTATATATGGGAATGAATGCCGGGATCCAGCGAGCTCTTCCAGCAGCGGCAATCGCGCAGGCGGCAGTTCCGGCAGCGGCTGCCAGTGAGGCGGCACTGGGACACTGGGGAATTACGCTGGTGTCGATCGGAATGATCATTTCCATGCTGGCAGGGCTGAATGGCACGGTCATGAGTGGAGGACGCGTGCCGTTCGCAGTCGCGCGGGATGGCTATTTCTTCAAGGCGCTGGGAGAAGTGCACCCGCGATTCCACACGCCTGCCTTGGCGCTCGTCATTCAGGCGGCGATGGCGATCGTTTTGGTACTGATTGGTGGAGCGTTCCAGGAATTATTTTCCCTGGCCATTTTTGCGGAGTGGCTCTTTTATGTTGTTGCGGCCAGCACGATTTTCGTGTTTCGCTGGCGCGAGCCCGAGGTTAACCGGCCTTATCGAACGGCTGGATATCCGGTCGTGCCCGCACTGTTCATCGGTACGGCGGCGGTTCTGCTTTACTACACGTTTGTAAGCAACTTGAGGGATTCGGCGATAGGCGTCGCGGTGATTCTGCTCGGGATCCCAGTGTATTTCTGGTTTGCGAGGCAGCGACGGAGGAGAAAAACGTGAGGTTCTGCTGAGCGGAGATTTGGTGGACCTGGTCGGGATCGAACCGACGACCTCTTCCATGCCATGGAAGCGCGCTCCCAGCTGCGCCACAGGCCCACTGTTGCGGGGACACTACGAGATGTCCGTTGCGGACAACATCAAGTATTCTCGCTGACTGCGCCGAGATAGTCAACGCGAGCCAAAATCATCAACGACGAAGCCACAATGAGACACCCAGGAAAAACTCCAGGGAGGGGAGATTCTACCGTTTCTTCCACAGGGGTTTTCTGGCATAATTACTCGTGCACCCCACCTGCACAATTTCTCAAACACAATTCAAAGCGAGGAAGAGATGCCAGCGAAGTACATCTTTGTAACGGGCGGAGTCGTGTCTTCACTTGGCAAGGGATTGGCCGCGGCCTCCATCGGGTGCCTGCTGGAGAGCCGCGGGATGAAGGTCAACATCATGAAGTTCGATCCGTATCTGAACGTCGACCCGGGAACGATGTCGCCGTTTCAACACGGCGAAGTCTTCGTGACCGATGACGGTGCCGAGACCGATCTGGACTTAGGGCACTACGAGCGCTTCACGCACGCCAAACTTTCTCGCGACAATAACTGGACCACCGGCCGGCTGTACGAGCAGATCATCGCCAAAGAACGCCGCGGCGATTACCTGGGCAAGACGGTGCAGGTGATTCCGCATGTTACGAATGAGATTAAAGCCGCGATGAAGAAGGTGGCGCAGGACGTGGACGTTGCGATCGTTGAGATCGGCGGCACGGTGGGTGATATCGAATCGCTGCCGTTCATGGAAGCGATCCGTCAGATGCGGCAGGAACTGGGGCGCGAGCATACCTTGTTTGTGCATGTCACGCTGGTGCCGTTTATTGCGGCCGCCCAGGAGTTGAAGACCAAGCCGACGCAGCACTCGGTGAAGGAACTGCTCAGCATCGGAATTCAGCCGGACATTTTGCTTTGCCGCACCGACCGCTTCTTGGCGAAAGACATCAAGTCGAAGATTGCGCTGTTCTGCAACGTGCCGGATGAGGCCGTGATCACCGCGAAGGACGTTGCATCCGTTTATGAAGTACCGCTGGTGTTCGCGAATGAAGGTGTGGATACCTTGGTGCTTAAGAATCTACACATGGAGGCTAAGGATCGCGACCTGTCGAAGTGGGAGGACATTGTCCATCGTGTATATAACCCGAAGGATACGGTCACAATCGGGATTGTTGGGAAGTATGTGGAGTACGAAGATTCGTACAAGTCTCTGAAAGAGGCGCTGGTGCATGGATCGCTGGCCCACAATCTGAAGTTACAGATCAACTGGATTGAGGCCGAGGGGCTCGAGACCGGCGACAAGAGTTACGAGGCGCAGCTGGAAGGCTATGACGGGATCCTAGTGCCGGGTGGATTCGGCAAGCGTGGGATCGAAGGGATGTTGATTGCGATCCGGTATGCGCGGGAGAACAAGATCCCGTACTTCGGCATTTGTTTAGGCATGCAGACGGCTTGCATCGAGTTTGCGCGGAACGTGGTGGGATTGGCGGAGGCGAACTCGAGCGAATTTGATCCGGCTACGCCGCACCGGGTGATCTACAAGCTGCGCGAGTTGCGCGGAGTGGAAGAATTAGGTGGGACGATGCGACTGGGGGCTTGGACGTGCAAGATTGAGCCGAACACGTTGGCCCACCGGATTTACGGAAAGCTGGAGATCAGCGAGCGGCACCGGCATCGCTACGAATTTAATCGCGAGTACGAGGAACCGATGACGGCAGCGGGCCTGCGAATTTCAGGTTCGACGCCGGATGGAACTTACGTCGAGATGGTGGAACTGCCTGATCATCCGCATTTCATTGGGTGCCAGTTTCACCCCGAGTTCAAGTCGAAGCCGCTGGAGCCGCATCCGCTGTTCAAGACGTTTGTGGGAGCAGCGTATGAGTACGGATTGAAGCGGCGGGCGGAGAAGGAAGCTGTGAGCGTCGAGATGTTCCATCGGCCGGAGAAGGTGGGAAAAAGATAGAATAGCCGCGAAGGCACGAGGTTACACGAAGGGATTTCTCGTGTTTCTCGTGTCTTTTGTTTTTGAAATGACATCGTCTTTCCAAGTCGGAGACGTTCACGTCGGGTCGGGGGATCTGTTTCTGATCGCCGGCCCGTGCGTGATCGAGAGCGAAGGACATGCGATTCGCATGGCGGAGATTATTAAGGGCGTGGCGCGGGCGCTGGAATTTCCATTTATTTTCAAGGCGAGCTATGACAAGGCAAACCGCACATCGATTCGCAGCTTTCGCGGGCCGGGGATCAAGGAAGGGCTGCGGATTCTCAAGAAAATCAAGGATGAACTCCATGTGCCGGTACTGACCGACGTGCATGAGACGGCGGATGTTGGCAGAGTTGCGGAAGTGGCTGATGTGTTGCAGATTCCGGCATTCTTGAGCCGTCAAACGGATCTCGTGGTGGCGGCGGCGTTAAGCGGGCGAGCAGTCAATCTCAAGAAGGGGCAATTCGTTGCGCCGTGGGATATGCGACATGCGGTAGAAAAGTGCCGTGACGCCGGCAATACTCAAGTGTTCTTGACCGAGCGGGGAGCAAGTTTCGGCTACAACAATCTGGTGGTCGACATGCGATCATTGGCGATCATGCGGAAATTCGCGCCTGTGGTTTTCGACGCGACGCATTCTGTGCAGTTGCCATCGTCTCAGGCGGATGATAAAGGTCCGGCCGTGAGTGGTGGGCAGCCAGAGTTTATTCCTCTGTTGGCGCGAGCAGCGGTGGCGGCAGGCGTGGATGGCGTGTTCATGGAAGTCCACGACAACCCGAAGGAAGCAAAATCGGATGGAGCCAATGCGCTGGAGTCGACCAAACTGCGGGGAGTGCTGAAAGAGTTGCTGGCTGTGCGGAGGGCGTTAGGGGAAGTGCACCAAACGCCGTAGACCAAATCACTCAGACTGCTGGGGCGGCACGAGAGCCGCCCCATGGTTTTTGCGCCGGAACCGCAACTATTCCAGCACGAAGATGTTTTTCTTGGCGCACATTTCCTTTAACACTTTCGGCCATACCGTGACGCTGACTTCTCCGAGGTGGGCTTTGCGCAGAAGCAGCATCAGGGTTCGGGACTGACCGATTCCGCCGCCGATGGAGAGCGGCAGTTCGTTGTTGATAATGCCCTGATGATAGGGGAATTTGAGATTGTCGAGAAGCTTCGACATTTCTAACTGGGTGCGAAGTGTTTCCGCGTTCACACGGATGCCCATCGAACTGAGTTCGTGGCGGCGTTGCGTTACGTGGTTCCAGACCAGGATATCGCCGTTTAGTCCGTGTGTTTCGCGCTGAGTCTGCTTGCTGGTGTCGGTGACCCAGTCGTCGTAATCGGCTGCGCGCATCTCGTGCGGATAGCCGTCTTTCAAGGGCCAGCCGATGCCGATGATGAAGATGGCTGGATACTTCTGCAGGATGACGGTCTCGCGGCGCTTGCGAGGCAGGTCCGGGTACATGGCAAGCAGTTCTTCCGCGTGAATGAATGTCAGTTCTTCGGGAAGGCTCGAATAGCGCGGATTGCGCAGTTCAGGGAACATCTCCTGCGCGAATTTCTCGGCGCCGACCAGGACTTTCCAAATCTTGCGGACAATCGATTTGAGAAATTCGAGGTTGCGTTGCTCCGGCGTGATGACGCGCTCCCAGTCCCATTGGTCCACGTAGGCGGAATGGTCGTGGTCGAGGAAATAGTCTTTCCGGACCGCGCGCATGTCGGTGCAGATCCCGTCACCGGGGTGGCAGTCGAACTGTTTGAGGGCTACTCGCTTCCACTTGGTAGCGGCTTGCACGACCTGGGCGTCAATGGGATGCTTGTCTCGGTCGTTCGAGATGTGGAACTGAATCGGAGTGCGCGATCCGTCGCGATCGAGCATGTCGTTGACTCCGCTTTCCGCGTCGACGATGAGCGGAACTTCGACCATCATCAGGCCCAGTTCCTTGCATAGATTGTCTTCGATATAGCGTTTAACGTGAAAAATTGCTTTCTGGGTTTCTTTGGGAGTCAGCAGCGGGTTGTAGTTTTGGGGCAGAATCTTTTCCAGATCTGTGTAGTCGCCGATTCCGGGGCCAGCCAGGTCGGCCTTCTTGCTATCTTGAGTATCAAGGCCGCAGTTGCAATTGGAAGTAGCGGTATCGACGTCAACACTGTCAGCGGTGGATTGCTCATCCGAAACATAAAAGCTCATAAGTAATGGCACTCCTTCAGACCGGGTAGCAGCGGGGCATCCGCTGACGAAATAGCGGTCAGGTTTCATTGAACGGCGGGTTGATACTGTGAACTGTGATAAGGATCACAGGTCAGTGTGTGCTGAGTAACGGCAGGTTGACGAATCCGCAGAGAATTCGGCGCGTGGGCACGGCGCCGGAACGGTGTGTTAGATTGAAGTTCTTCGTATGAAACATGTCGCCAATTGGGCTTTGAACACGGCCGCGGGACGCGGAGCCAGCTACGCCGACGCTAGGATCGTGGCGCAGCGAAGCCGTGCGCTCTCGACAAAAAATGGGAAGGTTGGCAGCGCGTCGGACGCGGAATCGGTAGGCATGAGCGTGCGCGTGATTGCCGACGGAGCCTGGGGATTTGCTGCTTCAGCGGGGCTCGGACGCGGCGCCGTGGAGGCGACCGCAGCCGAGGCGGTCGAGATTGCGCGGGCGTCAGCGCGCGTCAAGCGAGAGAATGTGCGTCTTGCCCCGGAGACGGCTGCGGTCGCGGAATGGAGCACTCCCTACCGAATCGATCCATTTACAGTTTCCGTCGAACAAAATATCGACCTGCTGTTGAAGATAGATGCCGAGTTGCGGGCTGTGGCGGGAGTCACGCTGGCCGAGACGAATTTGAACTTCAACCGTGAGGAGCAGTGGTTCGTATCGTCAGAAGGGGCGGACATTCATCAGACCAAGCTCTCGACCGGAGCAGGGTATGCGGCGTATGCATTTGCGGGGAACGAGATTCAAAAGCGGTCGTATCCAAATTCTTACGGCGGGCAGTGGCAGAACAAGGGATATGAACTGATCGAGGAATTGAAACTCCTGGAAAACGCGCGGCGGATTGGGGAAGAAGCTGTGGCGCTGCATAAGGCCGATCAGTGTCCGGAAGGGACGTTCGACATTATTCTTGATAGCTCGCAACTCGGTCTGCAAATTCACGAGTCGGTAGGGCATCCGATTGAACTCGATCGCGTGTTAGGCATGGAGGCGAATTTTGCCGGGACGTCATTTCTGACACTCGACAAGCTGCGGACGTTGCGCTATGGAAGCGACCTGGTGAATGTGGTTGCGGACGCGCGGCAGGAACACGGCCCCGGGCTGGGAACTTTCGGATTTGACGATGAAGGCGTGGCAGCGCAGTGTACGCCGATCATCACAGACGGGTTGTTCACTGGCTACTTGAGTTCGCGCGAGACCGCGCACACCATCGGCGAAGACCGTTCGGGCGGGACGCTGCGAGCGGAAGGATGGAACCGGCTGCCGATGATCCGCATGACCAACATCAGCTTGCTGCCGGGGAAGAAACCGCTGAGCCTGGAACAACTCGTAGCTGCGACCGATCGCGGAGTCTTGATGCAGACGAATCGCTCCTGGTCTATTGATGACAAGCGCTACAACTTTCAATTCGGCTGCGAGATTGGTTGGGAGATCAAGAACGGAAAGCGCGTGCGGATGCTGAAGAACCCCTCGTACTCGGGTATCACGACGGAGTTCTGGAATTCGCTGGATGCAATTTGCTCGCGCGATGAGTGGACTCTGTGGGGCACGCCGAACTGCGGGAAGGGCCAGCCGCAGCAGGTGATGGGAACAGGACACGGGGCGGCGCCGTCGCGGTTTCGCGGAATCAGAGTAGGGAGTGCGTTCAAAGGAAGCTGAGTCACCACGGAGTCACTGAGTCACCGAGGATTTCCAAATAGATCTTAATGCTGACACAAGAACACGCTGGCAATATTTTTGACCGCATCCGGAAGCTTTCTGCTGCGGACGAGGTCGAAGTCTGTTTCTCGGGTGGCCGGTTTGCGCTCACGCGGTTTGCCAATAACACCATTCACCAGAATGTGGCTGAAGACAACGAAGTGGTTTCGGTGCGCACCGTGTTCGCCGGACGAACGGCGCGTGCTTTTACCAACAAGTTCGATGATGAGAGCTTGCGCCAGGTGGTGCGATCGTCGGAGAGCTTGGCGAAGGTGCAGCATCCGGATCCGGATCTTCTGCCAATGCCAGATTCGCGCGAGGCGGAGCGGGGCAAGGGAGACGGCAACAGGGAAAGGCACGCCCCGTTGCGGCATTTTGAGGGGACAGCCCGCATCACTCCCGAGTTGCGTGCCGAAGGGGTGAAGCGAATTGTCGGCGTGGCGGACCGACACAAGCTCACGACCGCCGGAGTTTTTTCCAGTGGTGAATCATTCGAGGGAATTTTTAATTCGCGAGGGTTGAGCCGCTGGCACACGCAGACTTCGGCCGAAGTTTCAATCACGATGCTGGCGGCCGATTCCTCGGGATGGCAGAAGGCGAATTCGCCAGACGTAGGAAACCTGGATCCGTTGAAGCTCGCGGAAATCGCGGCGCGGAAAGCTGTGAACTCGGCCCATCCACGCGAGATACCAGCAGGGAAGTACACCGTAATTCTGGAGCCTGCGGCGGTGCTCGACATCGTGGGATTCATGTTCTGGGACTATTCGGGCATGGCCATTCTCGACCAGCGTTCGTTTCTGACGGGACGAATCGGCACAAAACTGTTCGGCGGCAACATTACGATCACGGACGATGTTGGGCATCCTCTGCAGGCAGGGTCTCCTTTTGATGGAGAAGGCGTGTTGCGGCAAAGAGTCGGCCTGGTTGAAAACGGAATCGTGAAGCGGGTGGTCTACGCACGGGCGACCGCCGAACGAATGAAGCGTTCCGAGCACAAGGATAAGGTTGGGCCGATCGAGGCCACCGGACATGGCTTCTCGCTGCCGAACGAGATGGGAGAGATGCCGCTGAATATTGTATTTGCCCCGGTCGGCGACCCGCAGACTCTCGAGCAAATGATTGCGTCTACCGAACGCGGAGTGCTGGTGACGCGGCTGTGGTACATCCGCGAAGTCGAGCCTTTCGAAAAAATGCTTACCGGAATGACTCGCGATGGCACCTTCTTGATAGAAGATGGACGAGTGCTGGGCGGCGTGCGTAACTTCAGGTTTAATGAAAGCCTGATTCACATGTTGTCGAATGTCGAGGCGATGAGCGTTCCCGTGCGGTCCTGCGGAGAAGAGTCATTCGATATGGTGGTTCCGGCGATGAAGATCCGGGATTTTAACTTCACCGAAGTGACCAAGTTTTAGAAGCATTCCGTAATCGGCAATTTAGAGCCCGACGCCGCCAGTGTTCGACCATCTTCCTGGCTCAGATCCATCTCAGACAATTACCGGAATTGACCCGGATTCAACCCGGAATTGTCGGGTTCCGATACGCTGCTTTAGGCTCAATCCCAAGCTTTTCAAAGCCCCTCTAATCCGTTCAAAGAAAAGCAGTTAGCCCCATTTGTTCCATGACTTCGGTAACTTTGTTTGCGTGATTCGTAGGTGTACGCTGCCCTTGAGTTGAAGAAGTTCCGAAAAGGCAGAGAGTCAGCTTTCGGAAGGAAGGTTCGCAGCGTGGCAGCGGAAGGCACAGCACCGATGACCGAGGCGCAGATGAGCATTCAACAGTTTGAAGACTTACAGAGTGCGCCGCGATTTCCGTTGCATCTGTCAGCTTCGGTGAAATCGGAAGGCTCGGCGTACTCGGCGGAAACCGAGAACATCTCAGCCAACGGAGTTCTTTTCGCGATGGACAAGGATGTCCCGGTCGGATCCATGGTGGACTTCACGATCGTCCTGCCCGCTGACGTGCTGGGCTCACGACAGGATGTCCAGGTCGACTGCCGAGGGCGTGTGGTGAGGAGCTTCGAGGATCGGGGCCGGCGCGGGGTTGGCGTCGTGATTGACGAATACCATTTCGAACGAGCATAGGCGTAAGGACTGAATGGCTACCATTCCGGTAAGCGCGGGAGAAAATTTCGGAGCAGGCGACGACGGCGGTAACGGCCAGTTCGTCCGCGTCATTGTGGCCGATACGCAGGCCATCTTCCGCGCCGGGTTGCGCAAGATTTTCGCGCTTGAGGATGACATTCGAGTCGTTGGGCAGGCCGAGACGCTGGCACAAACCCAATCGGCGGTCGCGAAGTTTTCCGCGGACGTACTGATTTTTGAAGCGGCGCTGTCTCCGAATCCGGTGGATTCTGTCGCCGAACTCATTCGTCAGAATGCCAAGTTGCGAATCGTGGTTGTGACTCCAGGTGCCGAGGAAGAATTGACGCTGGACCTTTTTCGGCGCGGCGCGCATGGCATCGTGTCTCGGGAAGTCGAGCCCGCTTTAATGGTGGAGTGCCTGCGCAAGGTGGTAGCAGGAGAGACGTGGCTGGACAGTCAAGGCATTCGCTGGGTGATGCAAGCTTACCGCAGCCAGGGCAGTCGTCCCACGGGATCGCGACCAAAGGTGCAACTCACACCCAAAGAGACATTAATTGTTTCCTGCGTGACGCAGGGCATGAAGAACAAAGAGATCGCTTTGCGAGTAGGCACCACGGAGCAAGTCGTGAAGAATTACCTCCGCAAGGTGTACGACAAGCTCGGAGTGGCCGACCGTCTGGAACTGGCGCTCTATTGCTTGAATCATCACGTAGTCGACAATACCAAGGTGCCCGCGCTGCCTGTCTCGGCATCGAATGGCACTGCAACGAACGGCAGTGCTGGAAACGCCGCGAATGCAGCTGCAGCTGGAGCCTCAGCTTCTGGCAATCCTTCGTCTAGCGCCGCGACGCAGATCACGACCACAGATTTCCCACAGAAACAGTCCTAGACCGGCCGGGCTGGACCTACTCCTCTTCTTCCTGTTGCGGTTTCGACGTCTTCACCCATAGAATTGAAAAGAACGAAAGCCCTGCTGAGATCGCAGTTTCTTGCGACTTGGCGGCAGCTGATTCCAGAGAGTTGTTCCTTCCCGTCGATTCACGTCGGAGAGATGGCCGAGTGGCTGAAGGCGCACGCTTGGAAAGCGTGTTTAGGGGAAACTCTAACGTGGGTTCGAATCCCACTCTCTCCGCCATGTTATTGAAAATAAATAAGTTATGCTAGGAAATCGACCCACTCTTAGGAACCTCTTTCGCCTTTGTAATGAGTGACATGCAGTTTTGCAGGGCGCCGTTGCGATCCGTTAAGGCAAAACGATTGATTGGAATTCTGTTTTTTGAGGCGAAGGAAAAATTCTGCCGCTCAGGTTCGCTCCCCAATTCGCCCAGGAGTTCCCGAAATCGATTCACACAAGCCGACTTCTCGGTAGTTATCGCGTCTCAGTGACTGCATTGACGAAAATGCACTCACCGAGTTCCGCCAATTTCAGATGGGTTAAAGCCGGGGGCTCGCGGCCGTCTCGGAGGCCCGCGCCAGTGCTTGTGTGTCGACATACTCACGGATGTTCGTCACTTTGCCATTTCGAACGGTAATGGCGAAGACCCAATGGTCCTCGAACGGCCTGGTCGTGGCTTTGATTCTCCCCCTAGCGAAGCCGACGACCAGAACCCGGTCGCCCTGCGCTATGAACTCGGGCGGTTCTGGGTACGAAGTTTCCACCGTTTCGTTAGCCTTCTGAACTAGGTTGTTCAATCCAGTGTGCCCGCGGTGCGTACCGGCCAGCGGCCAGTCCTCGCCCGGAATGATCCACTCAATATCTTCGGCAGACAACGCCAGCAGATCTTGCTTGTCGCGGCGGCCGAGTGCCGCAAGAAAATTCTTCACAATCTGGACATTCTTTTCGGTGCTCATCGAAATCTCTCCTTTTCCCTTACATCAAGTGTGTGCGTTCTAATCCGACGTTTCGGAACCATCCTTCTCGGCCCAAATCGCGCGGTCATAGATTGATTACTGCTGCTTCTTGAACAAATCCTGGAAGATGAGCTGACCCCAAGCGCGGCCGCGTGCGTGCACCAGCGCGCCACCCTCGTTGAGCTTTCCCAGCTTGACGGGTGCGAACCCGAGTTGATTGGCCAAATCCGCCACGGGAGAGATCGCGTCTTCGTCATCGCTCGACAGAAAGACGACCCGATAGCCCCCTTCGACGACTGGGTCGGTAGCCAAAATGGCTGCAACCAGGTGATTGAAACCTTTCACGAGCTTAGCGCCGGTGAACGCTTTCGCGACGTAGGCGGAGGACAGGAGGCCGCCCAGCTCTTCAGGGAGAACTCCAAACGCGTTCGTCGCGTCGATGACCGTCTTGCCTTTCCAGCTCGGCAGGGCCTTCGCAACCTCGCGATGTTCCCCGAACGGGACCGCCAAGATGATGGTGTCGGCCTCAAGTGCATCCTGCAGCGACTTGGCGACGACCGTAGGTCCAATCGCCCGAGCCTGCGGCGCCAACGCCTCAGGCGGCCGGCGACTCGCGACAGTCACGTTGATGTTTTTGCGGGCGAACGCGTGGGCGAGGGCCTGGCCTATCTTGCCGAATCCGACAATCGCATAGCTCATAGTGTTTCTCCGATCCATGTTGATATTGATCCCAACCGCCGACTTCAGATGGCCGAGAAGCCGCCGTCGACATTCAACTCCACCCCGTTCACGAAGCTCGAATCGTCGGAAGCAAGAAACAGTGCGACCGCCGCGATTTCCTCAGGTTGACCCATCTTTCCCCGCGGGATCAGGGATTCGAACATCTCCTTCGCCTCCTTGGTGAGAACTTCTTCCTGCATCGGTGTGGCGATGGGCCCAGGGCCCAGCACGTTCACCCGGATATTCCTGCCCTTCAGTTCGTTGAGCCACGTTCGTGCAAAGGAGCGCAATGCCGCCTTACTCGCCGCATACACGCCGAAACCGGGGAAACCCTTCACCGAAGCAACGGATCCGGTCATGATGATCGATCCGCCATCGTTGAACAGCGGCAATGCCTTCTGAACCGTAAACAGAGTTCCGCGCGTATTCAGGCCGAAGGTCGCATCGAAGTGTTGCTCGGTAATCTCGCCCAGTGGTAAGGCGTCGCCCCTGCCAGCGCTCGCGAACAGGACGTCAATCTTGCCCTTTTCCCGCTTGACCGTATCGAACAGACGGTCGAGGTCGTCGAGACTAGCCGCGTCACCGCGCACGCCGGTCACGTTCCGACCGATCAGCTTTACGGCGTCATCGAGCTGCTCCTGCCTCCTACCCGTGATGAAAACGTAGGCGCCTTCTTCAACGAAGAGCTTGGCGCTCGCCAGCGCCATGCCGCTCGATCCACCCGTGATGACTGCAACTTTTCCTTCAAGCTTCCCCATAATTTCTCCCTTCGGTAGATGTGTAGCATTCGGTACAGTAGAGTAGAGTTCTCAAGAGGTGGACGAGAACTGCTCAGGAGTCCTAACATTTTGCCCATTCGTCCAAAAGACAGAGGCTAAGTTGGATTCGATAACAGACATCTTTAGAACGATGCACGTAACCGCTTTCGGTCTGCACAGGCTCGAAGCCACAGCCCCGTGGGGTATAAAACAGGAAAACCAGACCGAAGAAAAAGTCACGCCTTCCGACAAAAAGATGTCACCCACAGATTTGGCGCACTTCGCCATGCTTTCGCGCGGCAACTGCTGGCTGAGTGTGGAAGGGATTGCGGAGCCGATTCCCCTCACCGGTGGTGATTGCTTTTTGCTGGCTAAGGGGACTTCGATTGTTTTGCGCGACAGCCCGCGAACACGTCCGAAATGGAGCTTCCGCGAGATCGGGGCCAAGGCCAACGGCAATGTCGCTCTTTGTGGCGGCGGTGGCGCACCGACGACAATCGTCTGTGGATCCTTGAGTTTCGATCGCGCCAGCTTGAGGCCGATCACTCAGTTATTGCCGAACTTCATTTTGATGAAGGCCGATCAGGCACGCACGCTGGCTCTTAACAACACAGTGCAGGCGCTGGCGTCGGAAATGGCAGAACAGATTCCGGGATCTGAAATAGTTGCGAATCGGCTGGCAGAGGTTCTGTTTATCCAAGTACTCCGGGCTCATATTGCGTCGCGACCTGATCGTAATAAAGGATGGCTTCGTGCTATTTTCGATTACCAGGTAGGCGCTGCCTTGAATGCTATTCACGATAGTGTGAATACACCTTGGACGGTCGAATCCTTGGCTGAAGCAGCGGGCATGTCTCGCTCCGCATTCGCAGTAAGGTTTAAGGAACTGCTCGGGCAAACGCCGCTGGAATATGTGACCGAATGGCGAATGCAGAAGGCGATGCAGTTACTACAACAGCGTGACAAAAAGCTCACAGACGTCGCTCGGTCGGTCGGTTATCAGTCCGACGCTTCGTTTAGTAAGGCGTTCAAGCGAGTCGTTGGGGCTAACCCTAGTGAATACCTCAAACGTGGTTATCAAAATAGAGGCCATGTCTAAATGCCGGAGGTATTTGAAGTGGAGGAATTCTGACTTTGGCGGCGGGTGTGGGCATCATTGAAGTGTTCTCTTCCAATGAGATGGGTGCTCCAAACGCCTCGCATCTGGGAACAGGAGACCACGCCGAACCAACGAAGCAGAGCAAGATCGGTCCCGATAAAACGGGCTTGTCGCGATCAACTCCAGAGCCCGTCGGCCAGTGGGAAGTCGGGCTCAGTGATCGCTTGGAAGGACTCTCACGTGGGCCATATAGATCGGGCTTCCCCCGACAAGGGAATGACACGGCAGAACATCCAATGCCACGCCTCCTTCGTTTGGCTCCGTGATCCGTTTGTGATCCGTTAGCACTGCATACCACTGTCTTCCATCGCCTTTACGGTGCCCGCCGTGTTCTCTATGCTGTTGAAACTTCGTTATTAGCTGAATTCGAATCCCACTCTCTCCGCCATGTTACTAAAAATAAACGAGTTATTAGAATTTCCGAGACCCACTCTCAGGGCCTCTTTTCGTCTTTGGAGTGAGCGACATGCAGTTTTGCAAGGCCCAAGTGCGAGCCGTTAAGGCTAAGGCCGACTGATTGGGAATCAGTTTTACGGTCGACGAAGGAGGAATTTTGCAGACCCAAAGGGTGCGTCCGCTTCTCGAGGCGGAGACGCCAACGAAGTGACGGCAGGAGTTTACGCATCTCAAGAAGCGCCAGATGCCGGCACACGTTGGGGTGCGCGGCCGTTTATGGTCCAGTTCCCAACGGCGCGGCTTGATAGCCGCGCCTTTTCAACGCTGGGGCAGCGTTAGTTTGGGGTGAGGATTGCGGTTTGCCATTGTTGGAGCGAAGCATTGTAGGCCCAGCAGACGATCTCTCCTGCATCGTTGATGCGCGTGGCAACGGCTATCTTCCAGCCGCCCAGATTGGTTACGTCGTCGTTGAGATCGTGCAAGGCCCCGCCGAAGTACAAGATGGCGTGCATGGTATCGTCGGGAAAAATGGCGTATCCGACGACGTTGCCGGAATTGTTGATGCTGTAGCCATACATGCCCGACGTCGCGCCAGGATTAATGGTGGTGAAGACTCCGTTGCTGTAGATCTGCGTGTAGTAAGTGGGGCCGGCGTAGGCGACGAATCTCCAACCCGTGTAGCCGAAGTTGACTAACCGCCAAGCGAGGTCGGTGACGACGACGATCTGGCCGTTATTGTTGATGGCCGCGGCGTAGCTGTCATAGTACGGGTTCGCTGGATCCATGTCGGTCATAACTCCGTTTACCAACTGAGTAGCTCGGTCGTAAGATCCGTTTGCTGGAAAGGCGTCACCGACGATCTGGCCGAGATTGTTAATTGCGTTTGCGTTGTTGAACAAAGCCCCCGGAGGACCACCCAGGTCGGTCATGTGCCCAGCGGACCACGAGAATGCGTGCCAGACTTGTGAACCCGTACTGTTGACAGTACTGGTCCCGACGACGGTGCGGCTGTCGTTCATGTCGAGAGCCACAGTCTCGCCAGCGTTATTGAGGCCTCCGGTACCGCCGAGGGTGCCGAGATCGGTGAATCGGCTTACCCCTGGCAGCAGGCGGCCCGGATTGTAAACATAAGAATGCAGGTCAGCGCCCCAAGACCTGACGGCGATATAGCCGTTTGTGTTGATCGCCACCGCGACTCCGGAGGGAAAGTTCAGCGAACTGACGACTCCTGCATGATCGAGGTAGGCTCCGTTGATGGCGCTGTCGAAGCCGACGACGTCTCCGTTTTTGTTGATTCCGTTCATCCCGTTGATGGTGTTGCTGAAGGGCGCGAATCCCAGCAGAGTCATGGTGTAGTTCTGTGCCTGGGCAGTGCTCGCTGTCACGCAGAACAGAAGGAAAGTTGGCAATGCGCTTCGTATCTGTTGGAAATTCATGGTTTCTCCTTGCGAAGTCGTGAGCGATTTATCGGACCGCCCTTTGTGCAGAGGCCCGCGGTTCCCAGCCTTCGCAAAATCGCGAAGGCTGAGGCAGCGGTGGTCTTTGTGTTATTTGCTGGCTAACAGCGGGGCGTGACTGGTTTCGAGTTGTGTGGTTACTTTGCGCAAGGTCTCGCGAGTTTCTTTGAGCTGCGACTGTAAGGTGCGAATGGCGGCGTCCTGGGCCCGGGTTCGGGCGCGTTGACTCCGGATCTGTTGTTGTTGCTCTTTGATTGCATTCAACATCGTCCAGATGATTGGGTCATTGTTAACGAGCAGATATCCCTTCTCGTTTTTGCTGACGGCCTCGGGGATGACTTTCTGGACCTCTTGGGCGACCAGGCCGATATGTTCATCGCTGTCGTGAATGTCCATTCCGTTTTGATCTTTGTAGCGATAGCGGATGGGATTAATCTTGAGGACCTGGCTGAGACCGGAGTTGAAGGTACCGTGCAGGTCTTTGAGGCGGCGGTCGGAAAAAACGGCCCAAGCGCCGCCACCGGGTTTGTCGGCGGAGCCGTTTACGGTAAGCGCGGCGTCAGGAGACGTAGTGCCGATTCCGACGCGGCCAAAGTCCGCTGTTCCATTGACGGTGAGCATATTGACCGGTGATGAAGTGGCGATGCTAACGCGGCCGAAGTTGGCGGTTCCGTTCACGGTGAGCGGGTTGACAGGCGAGGCAGTGCCGATTCCGACGCGGCCATTTTCCTTGACGGTGAAGCGTCCACCGACGATTCCGACGGCATCGATGTTGAAATCGCCGAAGCCGCCGAGGGACGCCGCGAAACCACCGGTTCCGGATCGTGAAGGACCTTCGATGCGCAAGCTGGTGGTCGCCGCTCCGCCCGAGGGACTTCCTATGTGCAGCTTGGCTACGGGGGCGGTCAGGCCGATACCGACATTGGTGTCGAAGGGCGCGCCGTTTACGCCGGAGGTGGCGCCCAGTATCAGTGAATTGCTCGCGGTCACGTCGGAAAAGGCTCCGATCGAAGTAGCGTTGGTGAGACTGCTGATGTTGGGATCGGTTGCTGCGAAATACCCGAGCGCGGTGTTGAAGCTACCGGTGGTGTTGTAGAAGAGCGAATCGATCCCGATTGCGGTGTTGTCACCGCCGGTCGTATTCATGCCCAGCGCACTCACGCCGCTCGCCGTGTTCCCGCTGCCACTCGTGTTGTTCAGGAGGGCTTCGTAACCCAATGCGGAGTTGTTGTCGGCGGTGTTGCCGGAGAGCGCCAAGCCTCCGACCGCAGTGTTGTTGCTTCCGGAGACATTCGAATAGAGAGCACTGAGGCCGAGGGCAGTATTCGCTGATCCTGTGGTGTTCAGTTTCAGGGTTGCCCAACCGAGGGCGGTGTTTTGAATGCCCGACGTATTCGAAGTCAGCGCTCCATTACCCATTCCAGCATTTTCGACTCCGGTGTCCGCAACGTTTCCCGCAAATCCGAAATACGGGTTTAAATTCCCACCCGTAGTGAAACCGAAAAGACGGCCGCCGAGTTCGTAGCCGGAGGTGGCGTTCACATACGCAGTCGAAGTGAGATTGCCGCGGACGTTGGCGGTGCCGTTGACGTCGAGTGTTGCGGCGGGAACGGCAATCCCGATGCCGATGCTGCCGGCGGACTGGGTCACGATCGAGTTCTCAATATCGGTCGAGGTACTGAACACAGGCAGCGTGTTGGCGGTACCGCCGTTGGTTGTTACGTTGACCATCACGTTAGGACTCGGGCCGTTGGGGTGGGTGACCGACGCTTTTGGTTTGACACTGGCCGTTTCAGCGGTGGCTTTGCTCGCCAAGACGAAGGCCGATGGCGGCAAGCCTCCGACGGTTTCTGCGTCTGCGGCCTTGAGGGCATAGGGAACGCTGAGCAACAGGACGCGCGGCTGTTCGACTTGTCCTTCGGGTTGCACTCCGAGCCAGCGAGCTTCGCCCGAGGCGAAAAGTTCCTTGGGCAATCCCGCCGGGAGTGTGGCTCCCAGTTGCACGTTGTAGTGACCGGCGCTGTCGAGCGAGACGCTTTGTGTTTCCATCCACAAAGGAGATCCGACCTGTTCGTCTTTGTAGAGCGCGAATGTGACGCCGAGGATACGGCTCTTGGCCTCGCGCACAGTGCCGCTGACCTTCACCATGCTGGGGACGGTTGCCACATCCTGGGCGATGGCGAAGGGGATGGTTACAAGGATGGCAAAGATGGCAAGAGATGCGGGGTGCAGAATTCTGAGGCGTGGCATTTCGATCTCCTTACTTTGAACTTCAACTAATGCGTGAATTCTTTGGAGGGGCCCCCACGCTTTGCAGATGCGAAACGTGGGAACCCGTCGTTTCCTGTTTGGCCCGGTGTAGAGGAAGTCTTATTGCATTACGTACTGAACCGTAACCGGCACGTTCTGTGGTCCTAAACCAAACAAGCCACATTGCGGCCCGGTAGACACTTGAATTGCCAGAGGGGTGCCGGCCGGGATGGGAATGTTCAACGGCCCGGAGTCATCGATGTCCAAGCTTGCAGGCGGGGCGATGTCCAGGCTGTAGAAGGGCACGATCGGGTTTGTTCGAATCAAGGAGATAGTGCCCGGCGGTGAACAGGTGGACAGCGCGTTGAAAGTGAACCGCGTGACGATGATGTCCTTGTCGAGGATTACGAAGGCCGCTAGCTGCCCCTCTTGCAGCGGGCCGGCGAAAAATCCGGTAAACATCATGTGCGGCGAGGTTGCTGCGGGGCCCTGTGGGCCGACTGGACCTTGCGGACCGATTGGACCCTGTGGGCCTGGCAAACCTTGCGCGCCGGGCAGACCTTGCGCACCACCAATTCCTGCGGGACCTTGAAGGCCCTGAATCCCCTGCGGTCCGGGAGGTCCCTGACTTCCTGCTGCGCCCTGCTGGGCGAGCGTTTCCCAGGGAGCGAATGGAGGCTGAACGCAGCCGCCGATCGGGAAGCTGTTGTTGATCCAGGATGATCCCTGGTAGGAGACGACGTCGCCAACGGAGTAAACCGTCGTCCCGTCGCAAACAAATGCGCCTCGCCAAGTGAAGCCCTTTCCGGCGACTCCTTGCAGGCCTTGAGGACCTTGAGGGCCGGGAATGCCGTCCACCCCAGGAGGCCCCGGGAGCCCCTGCAGACCGGTGAGACCGATCGGTCCGGCCGGGCCTTGCGGACCGGGAATGCCCTGCGGACCCTGAGGTCCGGAATTCGTCAGGGCGATTTCCAACTCAGGGCCGTTCGCGGTGAGCAGACTTTCTTTGGAATCGAAGGCGAAGCTGCCGGTCGCTGACGTCAGACCGAGGGCCACGCCGTGGTTGGGGATCGTTCCATTCAACCAACCTTGGACGAGCGGCGTGATGTCCACCAGCAGAAACTGATTCTGGCTCGAAGCCGTGATGGCGATCGGATGTCCTCCGGTTGCGGAGTCTCCCAACGCGGGAGGTGGCGTGTTGTAGGTGAGAACGTGTTCGCTCCAAGGCGCGTTGAGCTGGTAGACGTCGAAGCTGCCTTTGCTGCCAATGGCGTCAACATAGAGGCGCATGGAGGCCTTGCTGATGGCGGCGCCGTCGGGGATTCCCGAGAGGTTGAACTGCACATAACTGGTCGTGCCTGGACCGACGACCAATGCGATACCCGAGCCGAAATTGGTCTTGGCGAAAGTACTGGAGACATAAGTGTCTCCGCTAGGCGGCGCCTGCGCGAAAAGTGACGCAGCAATGAGCAACGACAGCAAAACGCTCACTGAAAAACGTTTCGATTTTCTTGATATTTTGGCCATTCGTTTTCTCGATCGAGTCGAGCCCCCCTTTTGGTTCGGACAGTCGTGGCGGATAGTTGGCGCACGTAGCTGAGAGTGAATCCCCAGGTCCACTCCCAATTCATCTCACGCGTCCCGGAAACTTGTGCAACGCCCCCCGGCTGCACTGCGGTCCTATTGGGCAAAACGTAATTGACAAGGAAAGTGGCTCACGATGGGGAAAGATTGTTGAAGGGAATCTCTGGGAGACCCCGCCCGCGGCGGGCGACTGCAACCCCTTCGGTGACATTGACTTTCGGCAGTAGGCGCGATACTGTTCCTCAACTTTTTGGACGCTGGGGGGGCCGTGTCCGCTGGGTCGCAACCGGTTACGGAGTTGCTGGCGCGATGGAGCAAGGGAGATGCAAGCGCACGGGATGCGCTGGTTCCGCTCGTCTATGACGAACTCCGCAAAATCGCGCGGCGATGCCTCGCCGGTCAGCGCAGCAGCCACACTTTGCAACCGACAGCATTGGTGCATGAGGCCTATTTGCGTTTGGCCGGGCGGGATTCGGTCGAGTGGCAGGACCGCATGCATTTCTTTGCCATGGCCGCGCAGATGATGCGGCACATCCTGGTAGACCATGCGCGGAAGCGGGCGGCTGCGAAGCGTGGCGGGAATGCAGTCACCATCGTGGTGGATGAAATGTCGGCCGTTTCGCGGCAGCCGAGTCTGGACGTGCTGGCGCTGGATGACGCGCTTACGCGGCTGGCGTCGCTCGATCCCCGACAGTCTCAGATTGTGGAGTTGCGATTTTTTGGCGGGCTTTCGATTGAAAAAGCGGCTGAGGTGGTGAAGATTTCTCCGGCCACTGCAAAGCGGGAGTGGACGACGGCCCGTCTTTGGCTGCACAAGGCGATGAGTGAGGATGCCGGGGTATGAATCCGGATCGCTGGGAAAAGATCAAGGACGTGCTGGCGACGGCGCTGGAACTGCCTGCCGGTGAGCGCGGCAGTTATCTGGATCAAAGCTGCGGTGGCGATTCCCTGCTTCGCGGAGATGTGGAGCGGCTGCTCCATCATGAGTCTGAAGTCAGCTCGCACTTCCTGAATCAGACGGAGCTAGCCGAAACGGCGGTGGCTCTTCTACCAGCAGACGAAAATCCATGGATCGGCCGGCGGGTGGGCGCCTATGAGATCGAGGAACAGATCGGCGCTGGGGGTATGGGCGAGGTGTACCGGGCTTTTCGGGCGGACGATCAATATCGGAAGCAGGTGGCGCTGAAACTGATTCGGGCAGGGCAGGACTCCGGGTCGGTGATTGCGCGTTTCAAGAATGAGCGGCAGATACTGGCTGGCCTCGAACACCCGAATATTGCGCGACTGCTCGATGGCGGCACTACCGATGAAGGTCTGCCTTACCTGGTGATGGAACTCATCGAGGGACAAGCGATTGGCGAGTTCTGCGAGGCGCGCAAGCTTTCTATTTCTGATCGGCTGGGACTGTTTCTTCAGGTGTGCGCGGCGGTGCAATATGCGCACCAGCGATTGATCATCCACCGCGATATCAAGCCGGGAAATATTCTGGTTACTGGAGATGGGGTTCCGAAGTTGCTGGATTTCGGCATCGCGAAAATTCTCGATTTGCCCGGCGGGTTGGGCCAGATGGATTCGACGCTCACCATGTTCCGGGTATTGACTCCACAATATGCCAGTCCCGAACAGGTGAAAGGCGAAACGATTACGACGGCCAGCGATGTATATTCGCTGGGCGTCGTTCTGTACGAACTGCTGACAGGACGCGGCCCTTACAGCCGCACCAGCAGTACTGCGGACGAGGTGGCACGCGCGGTCTGTGAATCCGAAGCCTTGAGACCCAGCACAGCGGTGCGGGCCGGGCGAAGCCCTTCGTTCATTATTTCTCCGGAAAAGCTTGCCAAGCAATTGCGGGGGGATTTGGACAACATTGTCCTGATGGCGCTGCGCAAAGAACCCCAACGGCGGTATGCGTCGGTGGAACAGTTTGCGGAAGACATTCGACGACATCTTCTCAATGTTCCAGTGATTGCGCGCAAGGATACGGCTCGCTACCGGGCATCGAAGTTTCTGATGCGGCACAAGGCAGGGGTGACGGCAGCGGCTGTGATCGCCGTGGTTCTGATCGCGGGAATCGTCATCACGCTGCGGGAGGCGCGGATTGCGAAGCGGCGGTTTGACGATGTGCGGAGCCTGGCCAATTCGCTGATTTTCGATGTGCACGACTCGATCAAAGATCTGCCGGGTTCGACGCCTGCTCGAAAAATTATCGTGGACCGCGCGCTGCAGTATCTGAACGTGCTTGCTCAGGAATCGGCAGGCGATGTGCAATTGCAGCGAGAACTGGCGACCGCGTACGAAAAAGTCGGGGCGGTGCAGGGCGACTACCTGGAACACAATCTTGGCGATTCGCAGGGTACGCTGATCAGTTACCAGAAGGCGTTAGAACTGCGGAAACGGATTACGGGGGCGTCGAGCGACTGGAAGGACCGAGTGGCCATGGCTCAGGGTTACCGGCTGGTGGCTCATCAACTGTGGGCGAATGGGGATCCGAAAGGGGCGCGCGAAATGATCGAACGCGCCATTGCGATTTCTGAAGGGCTGAATTCCGCGATGCCCAACAATTGGAAGGTTCTATACGAAGTTTCTTTCGATCGCGAGACCTCCGCACGGATCGGCTTCCCCGGCGATGCCGCCGCAAAGCAGAAAATTCTTGCGGACTACCGGCGGGCCCTGGCGGTGGATGAGGCAATGCTGAAGATCACTCCGGATGATATTGGTACGCTGCACGGATACTCCACGGACTTGAGTGGCATCGGCAACATGTTGGAAGGCACTGACCCGGAAGAAGCGCTGAAAAACTATCAGAGGGGACTCGCGATCGATCAGAGGCTGACGCAGCTTTCTCCGGACTTACGATACCGGCGCAGCGTGGCGATTGGGTATGGGAGCATCGCCAGCGTTTACGACGACTCGGGCGACGTAGTGCACGCGGTTGAGAACAACACAAAGGACCTGGAGATTTATCAGGAACTGGTTCGCGAGGACCCGAAGAACGCTCTGCTGCAGCAAGGACTGGCAATCGCGTACATGAATACCGGCACCTCGTGCGCCAGAGCGGGAAAGATCGCTCGGGGTCTGGAATACTCGAGTCGCAGTCTGGAAATTATGCGGCCGTTGCTGGCATCGGCGCCGGAAACATCGTTCCGGCAATATGTCTTCGCGGCGATGCTGGTGGGGAGGGGTACGATTCTGACGAGGGCCAACCAGCCGGAGGCCGCGGCTCGAGAGCTTGAGCATGCGCGGTCGATCTACGAAAAGCTCGCCAAAGCGGGCGCTAACAGCGTGGTCAATGTGGCCGGGAGTGACGTCAAGTTGGGCGAGGCAGCAATGAAGGCCGGGCATGAGCAGACTGCGGCGGATTATTTTCGCCAGGCGCTGACGATTGCGGAACCGCTGATCTCGACCGACCCTCCCGATCTGGATGCGCTGTATGCGGTTGCGGACGCCTACTCCGGCCTGGGCGAAGTGTGCCTGAAGAAAGCGTGGAGCGCTGGCGTGAAAACCGAGCGCGGGAAATTGAACTGCACGGAGGCGCGGTCGTGGTTTCAGTCGAGCCTGAAGACATGGCATCGCATTCAGCATCCGAATCACACGGCCCCGAATTTCTTTGAGGCGGGCGATCCGAGTGTGGTGGCGCAAAAGTTGAAGGTAGTCGATGCCGCGCTCTCGGCTCCTCAGTAGAGCTCTGGCGGCCGCGGGACGGCCCTGCGAAGAGGAGGAAGGTCATAGTCTCGGAATGGGACTCGCCTGAGACGCGATAAGACGGATGGTCTCAACCCCACGCAACGTCAAGTTCGGGTAGTGCATCGGGGCTTGTCAAGATGTATTCATGACGATCGAGTTTCGTGCCATCGAGGCAACGTGTCGCCGCTTTATTTTCAACGCCTACCTTCTGGAATCCCAATTTCTCGACGATGCGCCGGCTGGGCTCGTTTCCGTCGAAGTAGCCGATGCTGATTGCCTTCGCGCCAAGGTGGCCGAACGCGTACCGAATAGCTGCGTTCGCCGCCTCCGTCGCCATGCCCTGTCGGGCGTATTTAGGCGCCACCCAGTACCCTGCCTCATAGACGTCTTGCTCATCGGTAAGATCCAATGCGGTTCGAACGACGAAATCCCCGTTGATCCGATGGAATCCGGCCAATGCGATTCCTGCTTGATTCTGGTAATCCATCACTCGCCGAATAGAATCTTCCATCGCATGCCGCGACCGTTGGTTGTCGAAGGCCCAAGACATCCAACGCTGCAAATCGGACCACGCTTCCTCCTTGGCGGTCTGGATCGAATCCAAATCGCCAAGCGTTGGCGGACGCAAGATCAGGCGCGGCGTAACGATCGGCATCAAATGGCGCATAGAGCGGCTAAGTTGGAATTGTAGCGGACCTGGTGAAGACGAAAATGCGCATTGCCTGCTCGCAGTGCTAAGTCCACACCCACAGATCCGTATTTGGGTTCGCCGGCTCGAAACTTTCGGCTCTACTCGTGTTCAGGTTCTTGCCTGCCTTGACAGTATGTCAGTGGTGTGGTTCCCAGCATCGTCCGAAACATTTCAATGAAGGCACTTACACTGTCGTAACCGACTGCGATAGCGACCTCCGTGACAGATTTCTTTCGTGCCAGCATCTCCAGGGCAGCAAACAATCGCGCCTGCTGCCGCCAACGGCCAAATGACATGCCTGTCTGAGCCGAAAACGCACGCATGAAAGTACGGCGGGACATTCCGGCAACATGCGCCCAAGCGTCTAACGTGCGGTCATCCCCAACATCATCCAGCAGAGCATCTGCAACTCTGGCCAGTCTTTCTTCTTTTGGTATGGTCAAACGCAAGGGCTGCTGGTGAGGCTGTCGAATCTCATCACGAAGTGTTGTGATTAAGTGCTTCTTCGCCGTGTTGAGCGGTTGGCGAAGGTCCCAACCGACCATACGATGAACTATGGCGAACAATAGCTCTGATGACTTGAACATGCAGGGCGTCTTGGGTAGTCCGCGGCAAATCTCCGGAGACAAATCAACCATCAAGCCAGCAGCGCCTCCGACAGAACGCGCCGCGTGCTTACAATTTGGTGGAGTCCATGCGCAACGGTGGGAGGGAAACATCCATCGTTCGTTTCCTGTTTCCATCATGAGCAACCCCTGGGTCAGTGCGAAAAGTTGCCCGCGGTGGTGACTGTGCTCTGGCGTCCAGCCCTCGACCGACCGCCTCTTGAAGGTGTATGCCAGTACCGGCGTATCGCTGTCGTAGAGAAGGCGTAGTTCTTCCATATTCGGGGCTGAAAACATGGATTTACGAGGTTGACCCTTTTCCGACATATGTCGCCACTTTCCCGTTAGCAGAACGGCCGAAACCTAGTTAGAGTACCCGGCAGAACAACGAAAGACAACACGGAGGGTTAGGACAATCCATGAGAAAGCTGATCTACACAATCAACATCACCATCGATGGCTGCTGCGACCACACGAAAATGGTCCCCGATGAAGAACTATTCGACTACTCCATTCAGCTCATCCGAGATATTGACCTATTCGTTTATGGCCGTAAAACCTACCAATTGATGGTTCCGTATTGGCCTGACATCGCAAAGAACCCGTCTGAGACAAAAGCTGATATCGAATTTGCTCAGGCCTTTGACTCCAAGAATAAAATTGTTTTTTCACGATCATTGGACAGCGCCGAAGATGGAAAAACGAGAATAGCTCGTGGGACCCTTCGCGACGAGGTCCTTAAATTGAAACAAGAACAAGGCAAGGATATGTTGACCGGCGGCGTAGATATCCCTTCACAACTTATAGAGCTTGGTTTGGTTGATGAATATCGTTTTGTCGTTCACCCAATCTTTGCAGGAGAAGGGCGACGGCTGTTAGAAGGTGTGAGCCTGCAAGAGAAATTGCGGTTAAGACTTGTTGAGTCAAACATTTTCAAAAGATCAGGATGCGTTGCCCTTCGTTACTTGAAACGGTGATAAGAAAGATCCACGACGCGTTCGTTTCTTAACATGTCAGATATACGTTATTCACATTGGAAAGGCGGACAGAGATGAGTGCGAGATTTTCGGAGAAGCAAATCACACGGCGCGAAATGTTGCGAAATTCCGCCGGGTTTGCGGGAAGCACGTTGCTGGCGCAACTCTTTCCGGCAAGTCTTCTGAGCGCCGGAGTTCGTGGCTTCCAGCAGCAGGCAGCAACCGCTCCAACAGACCGTCTCTCGGCCATGCGGGCGCAGATGGGTGGTGCCCCGATCCAGGCGCAACCGCTGGCGGAAAATCTCACGTTGCTTTCCGGGCCTGGAGGAAACGTCGTGGTGTTGAACGGGCCCGATGGCAAAATCGTGATCGACACGTTTCTTCTGCCGGCGTGGCCAAAATTGAAAGAAGCGCTCGATGGGCTGGGCAACGCTCCGGTGAAGACGGTGATCGACACGCACTGGCATTTCGACCACACGGACAATAACGCCAATTTGCACGCCGCGGGCGCCACAGTGCTGGCCCACGAAAATACCAAGACGCGCATGGCAGAGCCACACGACAGTGCGCTTTTGGGTTTGCACATTCCGGCATCGCCCGCGGATGCTTTGCCGCAGCAGACATTCAGCAGCGGCCAAAGACTGCGGGCCAACGGTGAAATCGTGATGCTGCAATATCTCCAACCGGCGCATACGGACACGGACATCTACATTCACTTCCAGCAGGCCAATGTGATTCACATGGGCGATACTTTTTTTAACGGCTTTTACCCGGTCATCGACACAAGCACCGGAGGAAAAGTCAACGGGATGCTTGCCGCCGCCGGCGAAATCTTGTCGCTAGCCGACAACAACACCAAGATCGTTCCGGGGCATGGTCCGCTGGGGAACAAGGCCGATCTGACCAAGAGTCGGGACATGCTGGTTGTGGCCCGCGATCGCGTCCAAAAACTGAAGACCGCAGGGAAATCGGCCGAGGAAATAGCGGCGAGTAAACCTTTGGCGGATTTGGACCCCGTGTGGGGCCACATGCTCAGCAGCGACGTCTTCGTGCAGATGATTTATTCAGCACTTTAGTCGCACCCAGCGGGTGGCTTAGATCACTGCTCTGGAGTTGGTGTTGAGGTCAGGACAATCAATGAAAAAGCTATCCGGAGGCATTATTTCCGGATCGCCCGCGATCTGACTCGGAATCATCGCTGTTTGCCGAAGCCCCTGGAACTTCCAGAAGTAAACTATTCGCGAAGCTGACGATTGCTTTCTATGTTTGTCGAAGAAATCTCTCCAGACGGATTACCCGCGGGACCTGACCGAGTTCGAGGACCGTTTCGCCAACGAGCTTGCCTGTCCAGGTTTACCTGTTCCGACTGCTCTGACTCGAGGGTTTTCGATGCGCCCATCATCAGAAGAATAGAGAAAACTCTCGATCTCATCGATTCGCTGGTTGGCGTCATTGTAGCCGATCTCAGTGAGAGCACTCGTGTAGGCTGATGTGAATAGTAAATAACTCATCAGATCGGCACATGAAGCCGCATCTCGTCCCAAACTGTTTACAAAGTACTGGATAAGATAGGGCATGTCTCTCTGGTGCTGCTCTGCCAGTTGTGACAGATCGATCGAAGGCGTTATGAGAAGTGATGCTAAAGGCCGTATCTTTTCACATCCTTCAAAACCAGACTGGCTCACCTGGCCACTGCCGACCAGCCGATTCAAGCGCTCAAGGTGCTCGATGTCAGTTGCAAGATGGTCAAGGAACATAACGTTAAAGAGAACTCCCATGACTTGCGCTAGTGAAGGATCTCTTTGATCCACAGGTTCTGCTTGATGTTCGAGATTGTCGCAGCGGACACCGATCGCGAAAACTCTTTCGGCCCCCAGACGGATGATCGGACTAAGAGGTTGTTGAAGCCGCACACAACCATCGCCGAAAAAGGCCGTTCCTTGCGCTGTCTTAAGTCTCACAGGCTGAAAGATCAAAGGAATAGCAGCCGACGCGCAAACATGGTCGACGGTAATCTTTGTCGCAACCGTCACACGCCGGCTTCTGTTCCACATAGGGTGGCCCTTCAATCCTTGAATGAAGAGATAACTTTTCCCTGAGGCATAGTTAGTCGCGGAAATAGCGAGTGCGTAGAGATGCCCACGCTTGATATTGTCCTGGATCCGCTCGCAGTGGAGATGATCGTTGAGAAAGTGCCTCAAGGGAGTCGCGTCTAATAAAGAGCGGGCGTGACCCCCTCCAAGAACTCCCCCGAAGGAGAGATCTAATATCCAGGTAAGGGAATTGCGGGCCTGTGATAAAACATCGCTGTGAAAGATATCGGAAGGTCTGAGGCCCGACCAGACCCGTGCGAGAACTTTGGTCGCCGACGCAAAATCGTCGCTCCCCCCGGCAAGGGCAGAACCATTAATCGCTCCGGCGGAAGAGCCTCCTATGATAGGAAAAGGATTGCCGTGCGTTTGAACTCGTTTTATCTCGCCAATGCGTTTAAGAATACCGGCTTGATAAGCGCCGCGAGCACCCCCGCCAGTCATCACTAAACCGAGCGCGTTTTTCATTGCTTTCCCCTTGTGGCCGACCTCGCAATGATCTAGACGCCCAACGCAGGATCCTTCGGCAGTCAGGATCGTCGACGTCGCAGTCGAACCATCGAGCCAGGGTTCCGCAGACGGTCAATTCGGGCTCACTTGTGATCCTGAGCGTGGCGACCACTTCACTTAGCGAAGTGGTCGCGAAGTCGAGAGACCTTGTGTTCGCGTACCTCAGCGGCGGATCTTCCCGGTGCTGTTTCACAACCCCCGAAGCAGGCCGTTCCCAGACAGTGGCTCACCCGGTCTAAGCAATCGATCGTGGCAGCGATCCTTCGACTCGTATGGCCCGTGTCGCACGAGCCACACTTCGCTCAGAATGACAGCTCTACTCCTTCCTCTGTCAGGCGGCGGCCGCTGCCGCTGCTGCCTTCTTCTTCCCACGCGCTGCCGGCTTCTTCCCGCGATGAACTGGCTTGGCCATGCGCCGGTGCTCACCCGTCGGCTTGACCATTGCATCTATCAGGGTCTTCGGAAGTGGCCGCAGGAGTTCCAGGGTCTTGCCCGTAGTTTTCACATTGACGTTCATCTGTTTGCCGGCCACCTCCACCATCTTCTCTTGCGTGTCGATGAACAACTCGGCCGCCTGCCGCGCCAGCTTGGACAACTCGGTCTTCTTGATCTTCTTAATGGCAGTGTGTTTGCCGTCGGTGACCTTGGCTGTCTCCTCCGCGATGACATCCAGGAATTGCTTCTGCGCTTTGGCAAAGTTCTCCATACCCTCGCGGGCCAGACTCACCAAGGGCGCTCGCCCTGGTAACGGCTTGCCGGTCCTAGCGGCTTCCACCCAAATATGGGTCTGCTTGCCGGCGATCTTCAGGTACTCCTCCTGCATGTGGATAAACGTATCCACGCTACGGCGCAGCAGATCGGCGGTGGCATGTGCCGCGGGCCCCTCCCCGATGCGCTCTTTCACAGCGGTCATGAGAATTTCATTTTGTTGCTTGCTGAGATCAAGAAGTACTTTCTGCGCTGCAATGAAGTTCGTCATGCTCTCCCCGGCCATCTCGCTGAGGACGGTGCGAGGAGAATGATGAGGGTCGGACAATTGCTGCCGCAGAAAATGCATCACGTTTGTATTCTGCCGCATTGCGAGGTCCAAGAGGCTCCTTGGCGTGCCGAGGAAGTTCTGAACCCCCTGTTGCGCCCAACCCGATAGACTGGAAACGAAGGACGGCTCCCTGGAATGAGTCCGGGAGGTCTTGGTCCGTGTGGTTGCTGACATACGATACCTCCAATAATGCTGCAGTGCAGCATTCGTCTTAACTATAGAACCTTAAAAGTACTTGTGTCAATGAATATGCGTTCGCTTGTGCATCGCAACAGGTTCGAGAATGACAGAAGAGGAGGAGAACACTCACACCCAAATGCAACACAGCCGGAGGTGATCCAGAGCGACTTCAGCGCTTCGTGTTGCGGTTCAGAAACTTCGCGGACGTTCAGCTATTCGGAACACGACCCACAAGCCGACTTATGGCCCTACCTGCTTGCCGTAGTCCAACTTCCGTGCCGACAAACCGGGAACTGGCTGAAAGTGTGCGCGACAGATTTGCTGACCATCGACCCGGAAGCACAGGTCAACATTACCAGGGCGTTTATCGTTATTCATCCTCTCGATTTGAGGAATTGTGACACGAGGTTGGAGAGCCAGACCTTCGAGGCTGGGAAGCGTAAGCCCTCCTCCCCGGCTCCTAAACTCGTGGGCGGCGGCGAGTCATTGCTGGGCAGTTCCTTTCACTATGAGCGCGAAGGGGAGTTCTTCGCCTAACGCGAGCTTCAAAGAAGCCGATAAAATCCAGTGGTCCTGATCATCTTTATTCACGGTTCCGGGCACGGGCTTGTCTGCAGGAGGCAAGCTGAGGGGACTGGGGTGTTTTGTGCCCGCCGTTTTTGCACTCATGCTCACCAGCTCTTGATATTTGAACCTGGCATTGGGATCCGTGTCCGACCGCGCGGGAATCAATAAGACGAAGTCGCGATTGGGAGCGACTCCGAGGTGATTGCCGTCATCGGGAAGAAGTTCGTAGCGCATCGTGTAGAAGCCGGCAGGAATTGGATGTCCTCGAAAATCGGCCGTCGCCTGGGGGAAGTGTATTACCCCCAGCAACGTAGACTCAGCGAACTGTGGGTAAGCCAGCTCAGTGCTTTTGTTAGCTTGCGCCGGAACACTTTTTCGAAGCCAGAGCTCGCAGGAAGGCTTGGGATCATCAAGCGTGAGCCGATAACCTTTTGGTTCCAGACTCTGCCGCACCTGCTCGGAAACGGCGCTCTCGGTCAATGGGCCGACGCTCTCCACTTTGCCGCTCTGCGCCGAGCACAGCAAGGAAAGTGTCATCAGCACAGCAGTCGTAGTCAGCGACGCTTTACGATTTTGCAATTTGCTTCCTAGTTGTATCGAGCGAATGTTCCCACGAATGCGCTGCGCTTGCCGTGAAGGTCCCACGACACACCTAGGCCGGGACCGGAATAAGAATCAGTTAACGCCACCGCGGGCATGGAATGGGCAGTTTCAGTCAACGGCGGATAGAAGGTCACTTCATTCCCACAAAGATGATCTTTATCGCCAATGCCTCGCGTTTGGATCGTAGCGAACTTGCCTGCACGCAGCATCGCAGCTCCGTGGTGTTCAGCGTTTACCACCAGTTCCATTTGCGTGGGAATGACCTGTGCCACGTTCTTCAAGAGTTCTCCACCCATGTGCTGGGCAAAATGCAGCAGGGCGGCCTGTTGCAGTGCAGAGGCTTGATCGTCCACCAGCAGCACGGCCTTCGCGGGATATGGGCTCTCATAAGGATCCCCTAGTGTTCCATTCGCCCGAACGGCGGCCGCGACTGTTAATCCTGCGAGCGGGACTCCGTTCCAGCTTCCCGTCTGAACATGCCACGCCAGGATGGCCTCATTGCCAACGAGGTTTACCTCTCCATTGGCAAAACATTGGCCCGTGTAAACATCGGCGCTTCGCGTCTCCAGATAATCGCCGCGAATCTCCTGCGCCGTCATGGAGATCGAAAAGAACCCCACGATACAGGCAGCCGTCAACAAATTTGCGTATCGCATAATGAACCCCTTATTCATTTCAGATGCAAACCCCAGACAAAAGGACGCGCAGAAGCTACGTCCCAATTCTATCCGCATTTCCCAGTGCCGTGGCAGGCGCGGCTTTTCGAACTGCAATTGCCTGGCTCGGCCAGTTCCCCATCAGGTCCAATGCAGGTCTGCGTATGCAGGCACCAAAACAGGCCATCATTGCAAGCGGGCACTGTCGGATCGGACTCGGCGAGGATAAACTGCCCCTTCCATCTCAGCGCCGCGCATAGGTTCGGGTGAGTGGTGTTGAAGCGTTCCGACTCTTTAATCATGCGGCACCTCCGGCCGCTTTCAAAATGGCTCGAGCAACAGCGACTTTGGCCAGCTTCACTTTGTAAGCGTTGTGACTTAATGGAGAGGCTTTCGCAAGAGCAGCATCAGCCGCTTTTTGCGCCGTCTCTTTGTTTATAGGTTTTCCCGCTATTGCCTGCTGCGCTTCTGCAGAGGGCCACGGCACGGGGGAGACATATCCCAGAACAATCCTGGAGGATTGCACGTTCGAGCCCTGCAGTTTGAGCGTCACTGCGGCGACGGCGAGCGGCCAATCAAAAGCTTCCTTCTGCCGGATTTCGTAATGGGCGGCCTTCAATTCCGGCGCGGGAGGGATTACGAGTTCGGTCACGATCTCGTTCGGCCGCAGATCGTGCTCGCGCTCGTTTTCATTCTTGGGGATCACGAAGAACCTTTCCAGCGGAAGCTCGCGTTTCCCCTTCGGTCCTTCCAGGCGAATCTTGGCGCCATAGGCAATCAGGATCGGCACCACCGTCGAAGGGCTGACAAACTTGGCGGGGCCCTGATTGCCTAGAATTGCGTGATAGCGGTTCTCGCCGGTTGCCACCAATTCTTTCCCGCTCTCGTCTTTGGGCAAGAGACCCAATCCATTACGGAAATACCAGCAACGCGGACGTTGGCAGAGGTTCCCGCCAATGGTGGCCATATTGCGTATCTGCGGGCTGGCAGCTTCGAGCAATGCCTCGGATAATGCTGGATAACTCTTCTTCACATCCTCGTTGTCGGCCATTTCCCCCAAAGTGGTGAGAGCACCGACTCGCAAGCCTTGTGCATTTGAGGAAATGCCCCGGAGATCCGCGATATCTTTGATGTTGACCAGTCGTTTGGGTGCGAGGACGTCGTCCTTCATCAACGCTAGTAAGTCAGTTCCACCCGCGAGGACCTCTGTATTGCCCCAGTTTGCACCCAGCAGGCTGATCGCCTGGGTTGTACTGTTTGGGCTTACATATTCAAAAGGCCGCATCACGCACGTCCTTTCTGCTCAAGCGCACTGAGAACCCGGTCCGGCGTGAGCGGAAGAAATGGCACTCTCACCCCAATCGCATTGGCAACCGCATTGGAAATGCAGGCACCGGGTGAAATTACTGGGGGCTCACCCAGTCCGATTACGCCGCGTTCGTCGTATCCTTTCCCGGTCATCATGTGCACGATCAGTTCAGGAATGTCGCTGAGCCCAGCGAGGCGGTAGAACTGCATATCTGGATTCAACATCCGCCCCGTCGTCGGATCCATCACTTTCTCTTCGTAAAGCGAATAGCTGATCCCCATGATCATGGCACCATAGCATTGACTCTCAGCCGTCCTGAGATTAATAACCAAGCCACAGTCTTGCACCGTAACCATTTTCTTGACTTTGACGATGCCAGTCTCGCAGTCGACCTCCGCCTCCGCCATCTGCACGCCGCCCACGCCGCTGTTCGTAAGATCAGGTGGCTTGCTGCGGTCAGGATTTTTGCCCCGCACCGTGATTGGCATCGCACCGAGTTTGGAACAAGCTTCTTTCCAGTTCAACGCGCGGCTGGAATCTCCCTTCACACTGACCTGTCCGTTCTTGCATTCCAACTGATCGGGCTGAGCGTTCAATGCCGATGCAACTTTCGCAAACAGTACATCCCGTGCATCCACCGCGGCACGCCGGGTCGAGGAACTTACGCCGCCAATCGTCGTAGAGCCGCCCGATCCTCCTGACGGCGGATAGTTCGTATCGCCGATCAAAAGCTGAATGCTTTCCATCGGGATGCCGAGAGTATCAGCGGCGACGGCGAGAATGCAGGTGCGTGTCCCGGTGCCCAGATCTTGCGTACCCATCTTCAGTTCGACGGAGCCGTCAGGATGGATCGTAAGATCGCAATCGCTGGCATGGCCACGGCCTCCCCAAGTGTGAAACGACAGACCAACACCGCGCACGACGCCATCGGCTTTCTGCGGACGCGGATGCCACTTCTCTTTCCACCCCATCAATTCGGTAGCGATGGCCAACTCTTCACGATATGTGTTCTCGCGAGCCTTGGTGAGATTCAGGTTCTTGCCGAAAAACTCCACGGGGTCCATGTTCAGCTTGGCGGCAAGATCATCGAGCGCGCACATCGTGATCACGGCCGCCTGCGGGTGATTTGGAGCGCGCCAGGCCCGCGCTGGACCAATGTTGTTGCGAATTGCGGTATGCTCGAGGCGCGAATTGGGAAAACTGAAGACGTACGGAATCGGCGGCATTCCGCCGCCGCCCGGCCCGCCCGTTCCCCAGGAGTTGGACTGCCACGCCGTTAGCGTTCCGTCTTTCTTCGCGGCCACTTTCACCCTGGCATAGGCAGAGGGCCGGGCGCCGGCGACCTTCAGTTCCGCGTCGCGCTCCAGCATGTAACGCACGGGTTTGCCGTCTGCTTTCTTGGAAACTTCCGCAGTAAAGATTCCCCATCGATCGGGAGAAAACTTGCTGCCAAAGCCTCCGCCGATATTGTCCTGGTGAACCCGAATATTGGTGGCGGGCATTTTTAGCGGCTCCGCCATCTGTCCTGCTATCCCGGAAACGTTTTGCGTCGAGATGTGCGTGAAAAGATGATCCTGATCGGTCCATTCGGAAGTCGAACCGTGGCTCTCGAGGCAACAATGTGTGATAACAGGAATGCCGTACAGACCATCGGAGGCGACTTCGGCTTCGGAGAAGGCCTTGTCCGGATCACCAATGGTTTGTGCTGCGGCTTTTTGATAATTCGATGGCGGTTTGTTTCCAGCTTCAGGATGGGGAGTGGCACTCCTTAAAGCGGCCAATACTTCGTCCGACGCCCCATCCTCTTTCAGACCCTTCAGCACGTCTTCGCTAGGTGTTGCAGTAACGCCATAGCGCTGAATGTGGCTGACCATTTCCCGTGTCGGCACCTGGTTGTCGAGCATGTCGCCGATGTCGTCCATGCTGAGGGGGCCTTGCTCCTGGGCACTTCCTGCTGGCGGCTCGGCATCACTAACCAGATGTGGCAGCTGCTGATATTTCACCTGAATGGCACGGACGGCATCTTCCGCAGTGCCTTCATCGACTGCAGCAACGACAACGATCTCATCTCCCGCCCAGTGGATATTCGTGCCGGGCCCCTGCACAACGTGCACGGCTTTGACGCCGGGCATTTTTTCCGCCGCGCTAGTGTCAACGCTCACGACCTTGGCGTGCGCGTAAGGACAGCGCAGCACCTTGCCATAAAGCATCCCCGGGCGATGCACATCGTAGGTGTACTTCGCCTGTCCCGAAACCTTCACGGCAGCATCCACACGCGTCGTGCGTTTGCCGATTAAGGTGCGGTGTTCAGCATCAGGCCATGCGTAATCTGGCATAAGTCAGGCTCCCTTCTGCGCAACCTGCGCGATGGCTTGGCGGATGCCCGCATACGTTCCGCAGCGACAAAGATTGCCGCTGAGTCCGCGACGAATTTCATCGGGCGTGGGATGCGGATGGGCATCCAACACCGCTTTGCAGGAGACGACGAATCCCGGCGTGCAGAAGCCGCATTGGGACGCATCATTGTCAACAAACGCCTGCTGGATCGGATGCAATTTCCCATCTGCCACCAAAGATTCAACGGTAGTAATCGGCTTGTGCTGCACCTCAATGGCAAGCACGGAACAGGCATAAACTGGTTTATTGTCCATCAGCACTGTGCAGGCGCCGCACTCGGCGCGATCGCAGACCCGCTTTGCGCCGGTCAGTTCGAATTGATCACGCAGTGCATCAAGCAGCGTGACCCGGGGCTCCAGTTCCGCCTTGTAGCTCTTGCCATTAATAGAGAACTCCATCGGAACTTTGCCCGGGCCATGCACGGGAACTTCTTGCCCCGAGGCCATGAGCATCTTGGGCCGAGTCACCAGCGGAACAGCTACGGAGATACCGGAGATTTTGAGGAAGTCGCGTCGCGAGACGCCGGAATGATCAGAATTGTCCTTTTCTTTGGGAGTGTCACCAACTTGGGTCTTTCGAGGATCGTTGTCACGCATTTCGTAACCTCCACGCGGATGGGAGATTGAGGTTGTGCCAAGCTAAGGCAAGTGATCCAAACCGTCGGTGGATAGTATAGCGAAGCCGACGTTGATTGGGGCTAGGATTCCACAGATGCCTTGGCTACGAGGCGTAGGGTATGAAAACATCACGGGCCATTCTTACGAAATCCGTGAGTGGTTCTAAGACCCCGAGAGGCCAGCTCCGCGGTAATCGGGCTCTGCCGTCCTTTATCTTCCTGAACCGATTGCAAGATCGTATTCACAACCCGTGAGATATCTAAGCGAACTGTTCCAGGCTGAATCCTAATTGCCAATTCTCCTTCTGAGCCAGCATTTGATCCCAAGTCACTTCGCGCTTCTGATGCCCGGCCATGCGGCCGAGGATGCAGCTCAGTGCCGTGTCGACCCCTTCGGCGATCTGGTTATGAGCCGGGCCGGAAACAATACTATCGATGAATGTGCGCTCCTTCTCGCGATCCGCGAACTCGAGGTTATCGAGAAACGCACCGTTGGCGGCGAAGGTGCCGGAACCTGCAGCTGTTGATTTCGAATCCTGCCACGACCAAGCATTAGAGCCAGTGATTGCGATCGGTCCAGCGTACGGGCACGTCGCTGATCCGCCGGAGCCGAACAGCTTCAGCCCGGCGTCGAACACGCCATCTGTGCCAAACTGCGTCGAGCTAAACGAGAAGTGAACGTCGTTCGGATAAGTAAAGTCGACCTGGTAGTTATCCCAGCAGTCGCCGTAATGCGTGAGTACGTTGCGGCCGCCCGTAGCGGTAGCCTTCACCGGATGCGCTCCGAGCATCCAATTGCACAAGTCGATGATGTGGATGTTCTGCTCGACAAGGATGTCGCCGGAGAGGACGCGGTCCCACAGCCAGTTTCGTAGGCGATATTCGTCCTGTCCTTCGCCTTCGCGCTTCTTCTCAGTAGAAACCGGGGCGTTGTAATTGCCGCAACCGGTGGCGATCTTGCCCAGTGCGCCTGCCTTGATTTTCTCCGCGAGAGCTGCGATCGGTGGCGCATTGCGGCATTGGAAACCGACATCGACACTCTGGGTCGGCTTCACGCGTTTGGCGATTTCGAGAGCTCGTTTTGCTTGCGCGATGTCGACTCCCACGGGCTTCTCGCAGTAGACATGCTTCCCACCGGCGACAGCCGCTTCAAGGTGTTGAACGTGGAAAAACGGTGGCGTCGAAATCTGGATAAGATCCACGTCCTTCAAGTTGGCAAGCTGCTCATAGCAATGCGGACCACGAAAGAGGAGCTTGCTGTCGATCAGCGACTGTCCAAGGCTCGCGTTCAGTTTGTTGAAGCGATCCTGGCCAGCGGCGAGATTATCGGAAAACAGATCCGCAAGAGCGACGATTCGTGCTGACGTATTCCGCGCAAAAGACTCGGCGACCGACGAGCCGCGATTGCCGCACCCGAGCAATCCAATCCGCACTGCTGAGTTTGCTTCATAGCCAAATACTGTGCGGGGATTGAGCACCAACATTGCTGAAAGCACTCCTGTCCCTGTTTGCAGAAACTCCCGACGGTTCATGTGTCCTCGCGTTCCAAAAGTACGTGTGCTGTTCCTTAGATTCCAATGCAGTTCTGGACGCAAGCCCTGAGATCAGGAAAGCACTTCGTCCAGAATCCGCTGTAGATACAGCTTTTCGTTCTTCACATCCTCAATTTGCTGCGGGCCTGAAGTTTCGCGTTCAATTGTGATCGCGCCGGTATACCCGAACTCGTGAAGCTTCGTGAATACCTTCTTGAAATCGACGAGTCCCTGCCCGATCAGCACCTCTTCGCCCAGTTTGCTGGGATCTGTCGGCCACTTTCCATCTTTCGCATGCACGCTGCGAACATGCGGCCCGAGAATCTCGACTGCATCTACCGGATTTGCCTTGCCGTAGAGGATGAGATTCGCGGTGTCGAGGCCGACTCCAAGGTTTGACAAGTTGACGTCTCGAATCACGCGCGACATTGTAGTCGGGGTTTCCTGCCCGGTCTCCATCAGGAAGTACTGGCCATTGCTTTGGCAGTGCCGCGCAACGGTCCGAATTGCTTCGACCGTGCCTGAATAGAGCGCGTCCGCAGGATTCTCCGGAATGAAACCGCAGTGCGTCTGAACCTGGCCGACACCCAGCAATTTCGCAAAATCCGAGACCTGCTTTAGGGCATCGATGCGCGCACTGCGCGTTTTCGCTGGTACCAGACCTATGGTGGAAGGGCCTTGAACGAAGTTCCATTCAAGTGGCTCAGGGCCCACAACTTCAACTGTTGTTGCTAACAGCTCGTATTTTGCCAGCAGCTCACCGATTTGCGTTGCCGCATCCGGCGTGAACTTGCTGATGTAGCCGTCCAGCGACAGGAAGCAGTTCGAGAACCCCATGTCTCGAACGCGCTTGATCGTAGCTTCAGGCGCACCGTACGGGCTGATGAGAAGACCCAGCGCCATCGTTTTCAGCTTAGGCTTTTCAGGATCGGCGAATGACGGAAAGGGATGGAGTCCAGTAGCAATTGCGGCAGCAGTTGCGGCATTTAGAAACGTACGGCGATCCATGCGCTTCCCTTCTTTCAAGTTGCCACCGGAGGAATTCTACTGTGACTCTACGTTGGAGAAAAATCAGAAAAGCTGAATATTGTCTCTCTCAATCAATATTGGTTGAGCCCGCTATGATTCTGAAGTGAGCGAACTGCGGCATCGCTAGCCATAAACTGCTGGTTCGCTCCATAGAATCCGCACTGCCAGTGGCGAGTCAGGCGGAGAATGCAGCTCGTGGGCGAGGCTGGATGGCAACTGCCGGTGAGCGTACTCGCACCATGGATCAGCGCAGGTTATTCTTACGGTAGCGGCGATGGTGATCCGAACAACTCCCGGCATAGCGCTTTCTTCCAACTTCTGCCCACGCCGCGCCCGTGCGCGCGCTTTCCGTTTTACAACATGATGAACAACGAGGATTTGTACGGCACGGTGAACGTACGTCCGATGTCGAAACTTGCTCTTCGCAGTGAAGTGCATATTCTTCGGCTGGCCAGCGCATCCGATCTGTGGTACTCAGGCGGTGGGGCGTTCCAGCCGAAGACCTTTGGGTACACGGGACGCAGCCCCAGCAACGGCAATCGGGGGGCTGCCCAATGTTTGGGACCTCAGCGCTGACTATCAGATTACGCATTCCTTCAGCACAACTTTGTATTATGGCCACGGGTGGAGGAAGGGCGTGATCGCCACCATTTATCCTAAGGACGCGAACGGGCAACTGGCGTACCTGGAGACGAACTTTCATTTTTGATACGAGAAAGAAGAGAGTCTAGGCGATGACGACTGGCAGCTTCTGCGGGCTTTGCGTTCTGGCATTGGAGAGCCGGCGGGCTCGCGAGATTGCGAAACTCATCGAAAATCGTGGGGGCGTGGCAATCGTCGCACCCTCAGTGAGAGAAGTTCCACTGGAATCGAACAAAGAAGCGTCGGAATTTGCGCAGAAACTAGCTGCCGGGCAAGTGGACATGGTCATCTTCACGACCGGAGTGGGAGTCAAAGCTCTAGCATCGGCCGTGGAAAGCGTGTGTTCCCGAGAACAACTGTCTCAGCATTTGAATGGAGTCGTGATCGTCGCTCGCGGCCCCAAGCCCACCGCCGCCCTCCGCGAAATGGGAGTGAGAGTGAACCTTCTTGTCCCAGAGCCGAATACATGGCGTGATCTTCTGGTAGTCCTAGACCAAAACAAGGGCACGTTCCCAGTGGCGGGGCATCGCGTAGCGGTGCAGGAGTACGGCGTGACCAATCCCCAATTGACCAAAGGCCTCGAAGAACGGGGGGCAATCTTAACTATGGTTAACGTCTACCAGTGGGCGCTACCCGAGGATCTCGGCCCCCTGCAGCAAGCCATCGAGTCGATTATCAGGAGAGAGGTTCAAGTGTTGCTGGTTGCGTCGTCCGTCCAGATACGCCATTTGTTCCAAGTGGCTGACAATATGGGCAAGCAGTCGGCATTGCACGAGGCCCTGGCGGACGTTGTGATTACATCCATTGGGCCGCTGACCTCCGAGGAACTGCGCAGCCGTACCCTCGATGTCGACATAGAATGCACGCACCCTAAGATGGGCTTCCTTGTGCAGGAAGCAGCGGAAAAGAGCGCAGAGATTTTGCGCCGCAAACGTGCGAGGTATTCTGCTCCATTGAAGGAGAACCCATGACTGCTTCTCTCTACCCTCTGTTCTTGAGCCTGCAGGGCCGCAGTTGTGTCGTAGTCGGGGGCAACGAAATAGCCGTGCAACGAACCGTAGTCCTTTACGTGGGAATATTATTGACTGAAATTGAAGTAGTCGAAGCTCGGACTCAAAGTTGAGCGATCGGCGTAAACTGGCATGAGCGAATCGCCCAACTCCATAGGAGGTATCCCCTGAGATGAGCGACAACGTCGATCCAAGAATGCTCGGAAGCACGCCCGAGGCAATCTCAAGACGCGACTTCATTAAAGGAGTCATCGTCGGTGGGGTAGCGGTATCGTCGGCAGGCTATCTGTTCCGCGCCTCCACGTTACTCGGTCAATCAGGCGGCGCCGGCGAACGGTTGATCACGATCAACGTCAATGGCCAACTGAGGCACGCGGACGTGATGAAGCAGGAGACACTGGCTTGGACGCTGCGACATAAGCTCGGCCTGACTGGAACCAAGCTGGGATGCGACCGCGCCGAGTGCGGATCCTGCACCGTGCTGATCGATGATGTTCCTCACTACGCCTGCTCGGTGCTTACCCATACAGTGCGCAGCCGAAAGGTGGTAACGATTGAAGGTTTGGCGAGCGCCGACGGAAAGCTGCATCCCGTGCAGCAAGGTGTGGTAGATGAGCAAGGGTTCCAGTGTGCGTTCTGCATGCCCGGCTTCATCATGTCGGCAGTCGGATTTCTGAAGACGAGTCCCAATCCTACGAGAGCTGAGTTGGCGCAGGGCGTCTCCGGAAACTTGTGCCGCTGCCAGGACTACGACAAGATCCTCACCGCATTGATGCGGGGCGCAGACAATATGAGGAAGGCCAGCCATGTCTGAGGAAACTACATCGAAAAAATCATCTGTGCCGGATCAGAAAAAAGACGCGCAATCCGCCAAGCCGTCCGAGCGCGTGTACGGTGTTGGGCACAGACTGATCGGCAAGAATTACGAAACCCAAGATATGTATGCCAAGGTGACCGGGCAGGCGAAGTATGCCGAGGACTATCACGCGGACGGAATGTTGTGGTGCAAGCTACTGCTCAGCCCGTTGCCGCATGCGCGCGTCAAGCACATCGACACACGCGCAGCGCTGGCCATGCCCGGCGTCAAAGGAATTCTTATGGCGGACGAACTTCCACCGCCCGCCGACAGCCTCACCGACAACGGCACCGTGATAAAGGCCAATCCGAAAGCTGAACGCGCGCTGACGATGGAACCGCTGTACCAGGGCGAGCCGATCCTAGCCATCGCCGCGGTTGACGAATTCACGGCTGCGGAAGCGATTGAGAAAATCCAGATTGACTTTGAGCCCTTGCCTTTCGCAATCGATCCGCTCGACACCCTGCGGCCGGGAGGGCCGAATCCAAGAAGCGAGGGGAACATCTGGGTTCAGCAACCAGCGCCTGCGGCTGCACCAGGAGCGCCTCCACCCAGTCCTCCTCCGCCGAATGTCGGGGAACTCAAATGGACGCATGCAGATTTCGCCAACGCCCAAGAAGGCCAGTTGCCGACGGGCAAGACGCCTGGCGACTGGTCGTACGGAGATCTCGAGGACGGTTTCAAGAAGGCTGAGCTCGTACTTGACGAGACGTTTCTGACGCCGGACACGAGCCACCACACGCTTGAAACGCGCAGCGCGATGGCCTACTGGCAGAACGGAAAAGTTCACATCTACACGGGCACACAAAGCACCGCGCAAACTGTGCCTGCCATTGCGAGATGGTTGAACATCGACCGCAGCAATGTCGTGTTGTTCAGCGAGTACACCGGTGGCGGCTTCGGGAGCAAGATCACCGGCGGTATTTCGCTGATCATTCCCGCGCTGCTCTCGAAGAAGGTCAACGCGCCGGTAATGATGCGCATCAGCCGAGAGGAAGAGACTTTTATTGGCCGGGCACGGCCAAGCCTGATGGGCCGGATGAAAGTGGGCTTCTCCAAAGAGGGCCGGATCCTGGCCCTCGATATGTTTGTGATTGGCGATAACGGTCCTTACGACGCGGTAGGAGATGTTCCTTCGTCGGGCAGAATCGTTTCGCTCTTGTATCAGCCACTGGCTATGCGATGGCGCGGGGCCACGATCTTGACGAATACTCCTCCACGGAGTGCACAGAGTTCTCCGGGGGGGCTGCAGGGCATCATTATTATGGAACCTGTCCTGGCCAAGGCCGCGCGCAAACTCGGAGTCGATCAGGTAGCGATTCGGCGCATCAACTGTCCGGAAGGCAAAGCGCCATTCGGACCGGCCGTGAATGGCAAGCGGCAATACGCGACCAGCGCCTTCCTCAAAGACGCGCTCGACCGGGGTGCAGAACAATTCAAATGGCAGGAGCGGGTGGCGCGGACTCCGAAACGCATCGGGACGAAGGTGCGGGGCGTGGGTGTTTCGCTCAGTACTTATGTGGGCGGCACGGTGGGTTTCGATGGGCTGCTCGTCGTCACGCCACAGGGCCGCGTTCGTTTTCAGTCAGGGATTGGCAATCTGGGAACGGAGTCGGTGATCGATGTTCACCGCGCCGGTGCGGAAGTTCTGGGCGTGCCGTGGGAGAAATGTGACGTAACGTGGGGTGATACGTCGAAGAACCTTCCTTTCACGTGCGTGTCGGGTGGCAGCCAGACAACGCACGCGATGACGCGAGCCGCGTACGCCGCGGCGATGGACGCGAGGAAAAAACTGCAGGAGATCGCAGCCAAGACTCTCGGCGGTAAACCCGAGCAGTACGAGGTCGCCAATGAACGCGTGTTTCGCAAGGGCGGAGGCGCGGGCATGACTTTGGCACAGGCCGCAAAACGTGCGATTCAGTTGGGCGGCATCTACGATGGGCACGATTCGGCCCCTGATCTGAACAAAGTGACCAAGGCCTCGGTGTCCGCGCTGGCCGGGCAAGGTCTGGTGGCGGCGGCCAAGGATAACTATCCTCACGACGGTTCAACATTTTCCTATGTCGCCAGCTTCGCCGAGGTCGAAGTCGATGTCGAAACCGGAAAGTATTACATCGTAGATTTTCTTGCATACGGCGACGTGGGCAGCGTGATTCATCCTCGTGCACTCGGCGGCCAGATGCTTGGCCGCTCGGTACTAGGGATGGGCCATGCGCTCGGTCAGAAGTGGGTCTTTGATCCTCACTACGGCACGATGCTTTCGAGGCGCTTCTACCAGAGCAAACCACCATCAATTCTCGACGTGCCTGTGGACATGCAATGGGCAGCGCTGGATATTCCGGATCCTGAAACACCTGTGGGTGCCCGCGGCGTGGGCGAACCGCCGGTCGGTGGCGGATGCGCTTCCGTCTTGAACGCGCTTTCTGATGCGCTGGGGGACGAAATCTTCCGGCGTGCACCCGTCAACGCTGACACCATCCTGACCTCGCTCGAAGCCGGGCGACCCATGCAACATCCACTGATGGCACACATATGATGGCGTACTTAATAGTCGCGCATATCGAGCAGGCAGCTGACAGGAGGAAGATATGGCGGTAATTCGAGACGTCATGCCGGCGTTTGATCTGCTGCAGCCAAATTCCGTGGCAGAGGCGCGAAACCTTCTCGAACAGCATGGACGCGACGCCTGGGTCCTTGCCGGTGGCCTGGACAGCTTTGACTGGCTCAAAGATCGCATCAAAAAGCCGAAGGCAGTGGTCGATCTGAGCGGAGTCGAGGAACTTAAGGGAATTCGCGCGACCAGCGACGGGATCGAGATCGGTGCGATGACGACGCTGACCGAAGTCATGCAGCATCCCGTCGTCAAAGAGAGATATGGTCTGCTGGCCGAAGCTGCATCCGTAGTGGCGTCGCCACAAATCCGAAACCAGGGCACGATTGGCGGCAACGTTTCGCAGGACACGCGCTGCTGGTACTACCGCGCGGGTTGGCCCTGCTATCGCGCCGGCGGCAACATCTGTTACGCCGATGCGCCCGAGGGCCGCAACCGCGAGCATGCGATTCTACACGCCGACCGCTGCGTGGCGGTGAATCCCTCGGACACCGCGCCTGCTTTGATCGCGCTCGACGCCAAGTTCGTGATTAGCACGCGCAAAGGCGAGCGGGTTGTGGATGCGGAGGACTATTTTGTTGGTCCCGAAATCGACATCACGCGCCTTCACATATTGGAGCCTGCAGACCTGCTGACTGCGATTCGAATTCCGTCCGCCTGGGCGGGCGCAAAATTTTATTTTGAGAAAGTGCGCGACCGGAACGTTTGGGATTTCCCGCTCTTGAACGTCGCATCAGCGACGGTCGTGTCCGGCGACAAGATTGACCGAATCCGCATTGCGGTGAATGGCGCGGCCGCGCGCCCGCTGCGTCTGAGCGCAGTCGAAAACGCTGTTCGTGGCCTGCCGGCGAATGCGTCCACCGGAGAGACTGCCGGAAAACTGGCGGTGCAAGGTGCTGTTCCATTGCAGTTCAACGCCTACAAAATCCCGCTCATGCGAAATCTGGTAAAGCGGGCGATTGGCGGAGTCGAGGGGGCGACATGGGCTTAGAGTCTCTTCTGCAATGGGCTACGGATCCGTGGGGGAAGAGTGTCCCGATTCACATCGCGTGGTTCCTGATCTGGATTTCGGCGATTGCGGGATTCCTGTTTTTCATCGTCCACGCCACCTACGTACGATACTTCGCAAAGGCGCGGCAGTTCGCAGTTGCAGTTCGGCCCGTCGCATCGGAAATTCCGGCGCGTGTTCCCAGGCATTCGTTGGTGGCGCGATTGTTCCACTGGATCATGGCGGCCGCCATGTTGACGCTGCTGTTTACGGCATTTCTCCCAAGAGTTGGCGCTCAGTTTCCCTGGGTTACCTATCATTGGATTGCTGGCGTTGTGCTGACTGTGTCAATTTTGTTTCACATCTTCCATGCTTCGTTCTGGCTCGACTTCTGGTCGATCTGGCCCGACCGAATCGACCTAAACGACGCACGATATCGAATGCTGCGGTTCATGGGACGGTCGGCACCCCCACCGCGGAAATTCGCCAAGTACCCACTGGAGAACAAGCTCTACCATGGAGCGATCATTGCTGCCGGTCTATTCGCGATCGTCACTGGCGTATTCATGATGTTTCGCGTCCGCACGATATTTTTCCCGCGCAATCCGTATCTGTTCAGTGACATGACCTGGGGGATGATGTATGTGCTGCACGGACTGGCAGGCGTTGGACTGATCGCGCTCATTATGGTGCACATCTACTTTGGGATTCGCCCTGAGAAGCGTCCGATCACTAAGTCGATGATCTTTGGGTGGATGAGCCGCGAGTTTTATTTGGAAGAGCATGATCCGCAGCGATGGGTCATTGACGGAGGGTCTTCGTCACGAGAGTCTACGGTAAGGGAGGCGTCGAGCTAGAGAATGCAGGGCGAAGAAATGCAGATTGGAACTTTGGAGCGCTGCAACACCCTTGAGGAGTGCTATGAGTTCATGCTGGCATACGCGGCGAAGGGCTCTCCCGGTGAAGACGGCAGCAGTTCGGGCACGCAGATCCGCGAATTTTTACAGCGGGCGGTGAATTCGATAGTTGGACTAGTGGAGACATGTACGTTGGCTATGGAGGAAGAAGGCCTTGAGCCAGCGGAAAAATATCACGCATTCTTTACCGTGCTTGACCGCGATGCTCGAGACTCGCTGGCAGCGATTGAACTGGTTCTGGCGCAGCCCTCGATCAGTTCGCAGTTGGTGGATAATCTGAACGCGTCTATCCACCTCCGCGCGCTGCTCACGGATATGTTTCTCGTGGGAGAGGTCTTACGATCGCGAATCGCCTCCAAGCCAATTCGCTAAAAACAGAAGCCGACCTTGAGCCCTTGGCATTCCACCTTCCCGAATCTCTAGCACCACTAACTTCCTTGGAGTGTTGTCAGGCGCCGAAGGGCAGCAATATCTCGGCCGAGAAAGGACAAGAAGAATGGAGTCCACAACCAAGGTCATTGTTTACGAGAAGCCGACGTGAACCAAGTGTCGAGAGGTCAAGAGTATCTTGACTGCGAAAGGAATCGGTATCGAGAGCATTAACTATATGGAGGAGCCTCTCTCGGCGAATGAGTTGAAGCAACTGCTGCACCGGGCCGGATTGAAGCCGCAAGATGCAGTGCGGACGAACGAGGTCGCATATCGGCAACATGTAGCGGGGAAGATTTTGAGCGACGAGCAACTGGTCCGAATAATGGCCGAACATCCTGAACTCATTCAAAGGCCAATTGTGGTGCGAGGGAACAAAGCCGTGCTGGCGAGGCCGATAGAAAAACTCGCGGAACTTGGCATCAAGTGAACTGGCTCCTTGTCACAAACTGGCTCAATCGACTGGTTCATCCCAATTGGGGTGTGCCGCGGAATGTCCGTACGCTTCGAGTCGATGTGCGAGTTCCTCCTGTATAGCAAAGCGCTACAATGCCTTCGATGATTCCACACCTTAACGGCTGCGTGTCGAATTCGGAAGCATAGACATCGCCTGCCACAAATAACAACTAGGAGCAATCGATGATGCGATTGGATGTAAGTCGCCGTGAATTCCTGAAGATTGCCGGGGGTGCGGGCGCGGCTTTGGCGATGCCATCTCCAGCACATTCTGCAGTCTCGTCCAAAATGATCGGCATCCAGGTGGGAGCAGTTTCCTTTGTGGATGAAGGTGTTGAGAAAGTCCTTGACGTGCTCCAGGAGCGTGCATGCGTGAACACGCTGTTTCTTGCTGTATTCACCTACGGTCGTGGTATCGCAGGAAGGCAGATTCCGGGGCAGCCCCTGCCCGATCACGGCAAGCAGGAGTACGATCTCAATTTTCACGGCGGGAACTTCGCCATGCCTCATGCTCAGTACTACAAGAACACGGTTCTCAAGGACACTCGTGCGCCCGACCATGGCGACCTCGATATTCTGGCCGAAGTGCTCCCTGCCGCCAAAAAACGTGGCATGAAGGTCATCTGCTGGCTCGAGGACGTGTTCCGCACCGACTTGCCAAACATCGAAAAAGTGCAGGAGCGGGATCTGTATGGACGGAATGCGGACACGCTATGCGTCAACAATCCGGACTACCGGAATTTCCTGACCGGGCTGGTCGAGGACTATGCCCGTTCCTATGACATCGACGGAATCATGTGGGGATCCGAACGGCAAGGAGCGCTTTGCGACAGCTTGGGCGCCACGCATGACATGCCGCCGGTCGATCCGGGTAAGGTGACCTGCTTCTGCGAGTTTTGCCAGAGGAAAGCAAAAGACCGCGGCATCATTGTCGATCGTGCCCGCCAGGGATTTCTGGAGTTGGAAAAATTCGTGCGCTCGGCTCGTAGCGGCCAACGCCCTGTCGACGGCTACTACGTTCAATTCTGGAGGCTTCTGCTGCGGTATCCCGAGCTGGCTGCCTGGGAAATGCTTTGGACCGACAGCCTTCGCGAGACTTACGCCGCGATATACAAAACAGTGAAGACAGCCAAGCAGACGGTGCCGGTGGGTTGGCACATCTGGCACAACAATTCCTTCAATCCGATCTACCGTGCCGAACAGGACCTGCATGAACTCTCGCAGTATTCGGACTTTATCAAGGTTGTGATGTACAACAACTGCGGCGGTGAGCGGATGGCGCTGTATGCCGACAATATTGGCTCGACCCTATACGCAGATCTGACAAAACAGAGCCTGATCGAACTGAACTATGCACTGATGGGTTTCAAGGAGGGCAGCTACGATCAGATTCCACACACGGGGCTTTCGGCGGATTATGTCTACCGCGAGGCCAAACGCGCGATGGAGGGGGTTGCCGGTACGAATACTCAGATCTGGCCAGGGATCGATATCGATATCCCGACCGAGACCAATCACAGCAAATGTACACCGCGAAGCGTTAAGGAAGCAGTCCTTGCGGCATTCCGCGCGGGTGCGCCCGGCATGATCCTATCTCGCAAGTACTCTGAGATGCGACTCGCCGACTTAAGCGGCGCTGGAGATGCGATTCGAGAGTTGAAACTATCTTGAGAACTACCCGCCAGTTCAACAGTTCATTGATCCTGATGACGTAGAACGCCGACGACTGAGTCAATCTGGCAGCTCAATGCGGTCGAGATGCTTTTTATCGCGCTCGTGTTCATCGGCAAGGACCTTATCGAGCCAAAGGGCTTGTCTTTCCGCACTGTTCTTATCCGCAAATGCGGGATCGTGAACGATGGAGAACTCCTCGCCGCATTCGTCGCACCGAAAAGTTCCCATCTCCTGGAAGCCCACTGCCTTCTCGCGACTCTGGCCTTTTTTAATCGCTACTGCCTTCATGTGCTGATCTTCCTCGAGGTTGCACTGTTTCAAATTACTGTCGTTCTTTCATCGGGTATGCAGGCGAAATTGTTCACAGATCGCGTCCACGCCGGTGATCAAGGCATCCCCGGCGAATTCGAGGCTGGCGATTGAACGTGCTGCCGCATCGGCATGGCCGAAGCCACAGGCATCCTTGACGATGACTGGGATGTATCCCAGATCAGCGCCATGTCGCGCTGTTGGTTCGATGCCAATTTCCATCGCAATCCCAATGATAGCGAATGCCTGGATACCGCAATCACGCAATGCGATGTCCAATGGTGTGCCTTCGAAAGCCGACATTGTGATTTTGTCGAATACGGCTTCACTCGATAGCGGGCTCACCTCGGGAATCAGAGGAAAGCCTGATGAGTCCCGCAGGAACCAAGGCTTCACCTCATTGACCGATTTCACTCGCTGCCAAGCCATCGCCATCCGCAACTGTGAGATGCCCATGAGTTCCTTCGGGAGTGACATGTGACGGGTGAAGAAGATACGAACTCCAGCAGCGCGCGCCGCACTGAGTACGCGGACAACCCTCTCCACGATTTGATGCCCATCCTTGAGTTGGTTCACGATGCCAACCTGCATGTCATACACGACCAAGGCCATTCGCCTCGGATTGCAGACATCGTCGAGCGTTTGGGGAATATCTAATCCGAATGCTTGCTGCATAGTGATCGCGCTCCGAGTGGCAAAATCCCATTCTACTGAAACGGCGGGTTTAGCTTCCTGCTTTGTGCGAGACCGCGGAAGTGAGATGGACTTTGGTTTGGGATAGACATGGCCAGGGGATGACAGGCAGACGACAGCAACAGTGATAGGAGACTATAAAATGCCCGCTGTCTAGCGCAATCGCGGGGAGAAGTCGGTCAGAGAGAGGAAGGTTGATTCAACTTTATCTACAAGTTTTCCATTCACCTCGGATTTGTCGTGGACACTCTTCCACTCCGGGTCGTCCTGAAAGGATTTCCAGTTGGCGGCTGCGGCTTCGCGGCTCGGATGCTGAAGAATGTAGATGAGAGTGTTACTCTTCTCCGGCTGATCGAGGGGTGTCCAATAAGCGACGCTTTTCATTCCGTGGCGTTCGAAAAGTTTTACGGTGTGTTCGCGAAAGCGTGAGAGCAAGTCGTCCAATTTTCCCGCAGCCGCGTGGTAGACGCGGAGTTCATACACGACCGTCGTGGCCGGCGCAGGATTGGCATTATCTTGTTGGGAAGCGGCCCACAGGGATGCCGGAAGCAATGTTGCCGCAGGAAGCGCCTGGAGCAATGTTCGTCTTTTCACGGCAGGCATTTTAACAGAAAGCCGAGACGATGAACGCGCAGGTCAACTGCCGTCGATCACAATGAGGTTGGTGACTGAAGTCGAGATATCTCGCCGACTAAGTGCCGCGGACAAAAACAAAGCCCCAGACTCAGTTCTGAGTCTGGGGCAAATGTCGATCAGCCCTCCCCCAAGTGCTGCTCAACTACGAGACTAGACCGGTTCGGGTTGGACGGGAATGGCCCGAGCGTGCCATATTTCGCCTTCGTCAAGCTAGAACTCAAATGCAGGCCAAACTCAAATCGACGATGGCATTGTCACTCAAGACCGGTCGGCGTTCGTCCCGGTACCACCTGCTAGGACACGCCTTTCGCATTAAGGTGTGCTGAATATTTGAAATCGGTCCGCTTGATGTGGTTGACCAGCCAGTCCTTTATAAAAATCGCGATTGGAATCGCCTGACTCATATCGCCGGCTCTGAGATCCTGCTGAAATCGTTCAACTTTCTCAACGAATGTCCGATGCTCGACGCGATGTTCAGCCAAAGCGGTATAGTTTGTTTTCTCGAGCAGGGCTTCTTCTCTTTCGAAATGGAATTTGGTGTAGTCCGCGAGCTCGCTTATTACTCTTTCAACGACTTGAGAGCCCTTGCCCACCAGCATGGCGTCATGAAGATCATTTAAGAGAGAGAAGAGCTGCTGGTGATCTTTGTCGCACTTGGACACCTTCACGCTATAGGATGAATCCCACGCTACCAAAGCCACGATAACCTCCCGATGACAGCATTACCACCCATCAGTCGCTCTATCGGCTGATGGGGAAGAATCTTGAGCGGGAGAATTAGATGATGCCAACGTTCAGAACTGAAGTATGTCTTGCAGTTCGCGCAAGGCGATGCGGCTCCAGCCCGTTTCGCTGGCCTGATCGTCTCCGCTGTGGCTGGTGATGACCACCGTTGCATGCGCGGATGGATAGTTGTAAATCAGGGCGTTGGGACCAAAAGAGTCGTTTCCGCGCGTAAACCATAATTCTGTTCCCTTGTCGGTGCTTCCGTGAAACCAGGCGAACCCAGCGTGTCCTTCGGAGATTCGGACGTGATCGCTGAACATCAAGGCCGTTGATTGATGGGTCAGGATCTTTTCGGTGCGAAGCGCATTGGACCACCGCAGCAAGTCTGGGGCGGAAGAGTACATCCCTCCAGCTCCCAGTTCCCATCCGCGACGATGCAGACGGGCAGGCAATGGCTCGCGAGTGGGGGCAACCCGTTTGGCTTGACCGTCGAACCAGAAGCCGGTGTGCCGCAACTGAAGCGGATCGAGAATTTCTGCGCGAACGTATTCGTCGAACTTTCGGCCGGTGGCAATCTCCACAATGGCGGCCAGGAGTTCGTAGTTGGCATTGGAGTACCCGAACTTGGTTCCCGGCGTGGAAACCAGCTTTTCCTGCAGGAGCGCTTTGACCGCATGGTCGCGATCTTCGATTGTTTCGGAAACATAGGATTGGGGCAGGCCGGAGGTGTGGTCGAGCAGTTGCGATACGGTGATGGAACGCTTGTCGGTTGGGACCTCCGAGAAATATCGGGAGATGGAATCTTCAATCTTGATCAAATGATGTTCACGGCACCTCAACACTGCTGCAGCCGTAAACGACTTCGAGATGGAGGCAATCCAAAAAAGATCCGTGGTTCGAACGCGCTTGCCATTGACGGAGCCGAAGGCCTGATCGAAAACGGCTCCACCATTTTGTTCAATCAGTACGACACCGGAGAAGCCCTTTTCCGTGAGCATATTCAGCCGTGCAGGCAGGGCTGCGAGGGTTTCGCGAGTGGCATGCGGAACTGGACTGGGCGCGTCCTGATCGGCTACTGTGGCGGAAATCTCGATTGTCGTCGCGGCCGAACTCGCCGAACTCGGCGACTGTGGGTTCGGCAGTGGCCGGGCAAGGACTACGATGATGGCGAGAAGGAATCGCCAATCGGTCATGCCAAGAATACTATCGTTGGCTTCGGACCTTCGTAAACCGGCGTTTCTATCGCTCTGCGCCGAGCAGGGATGGGCTTCGTGGACCTAGCAGTCGAGATGGCCCACTTATAGAATCTGTGGGTCTGGGACCCAGTTAGTCATCGCACGTAAAGTTCATCGAACTACCCGTCGCATCGACTGATACGAAAGTGTGCCAATACCATCGTCTAATTGTTTCGCCTTCACAATTCTGGTGTGATGCCCTCAATTGCACTCGATTCGATTGGAAGTTCACAACGAAACGTCCGCGCTAAACCGAGCAGAGATTACGCTGGATGTGATGAGGTGCCGACTGCTGTCAGAGCAGTGTTGATCCAGGAGGAGGATGAATGAGTGCAAGTTTGAAAGAACCTACAATAACGCGCGAAGACTCCGGGCTCACCAGCGCCGAGCAGCGGTTGAAAGAGCTTGGCATCAAGCTTCCGGCTCCGCCGCAGCCGTTCGGAACTTACGTGGAAGCAGTGCAGACGGGAAATCTGCTTTTTCTGACTGGGATGCTTCCCACAGAAGGCCGTGCAGCCAAATTCATTGGGCGCGTGGGCGCAGAGCTTGATGTGGAAGCAGGGCGCAAGGCGGCTCGTCTCGCGGCGCTCAATGTCCTCGCTGTCGCGCGGGAACACTTGGGATCGCTCGACAAGGTGACGCGCATCGTTCGACTCGGCGTATCGGTGGCCACCTCGGGAGACTTCCGCGATCATCCGAAGGTCGCTGATGGCGCGTCGGAGTTGCTGCAAGACGTCTTCGGAAAAGACAAGAACCCCTGCCGCCTGGTGTACGGAGTCGCAAGCCTTCCGCTCGGCACGCCGGTCGAACTGGAAATCATTTTCGAAGTGGCGGGGTAACAATGCAGCGAGTGATGTTCGGTCGAGCAAGGTGCGTTCTGCTCGCCTAGCGGAATGATGAATGGCAACGCGCAATTCCGAGTCGTTCCGACGGTGTGAAGTTGTGAGAAACGCAATTGCAGGACTCGCAATAGGCGGAGCTTTACGATGCGCCCTTTTAGTTCGTCATGTTGGACCCGGGGCTCGCAGGTCTCACGGATGCTGTTGGCGGTTTCTGTGGTGTTGACATCATTTCAATTGCTGGCCAAAACCGGGGGAAAGGAACGTTCCATGAAGTACCCGACTTCTTATCGTTCGACACAGATCGACGGGGTGTCCATCTTTTACAGGGAGGCCGGGCCCCAAGATGCGCCGACGATTCTCCTGCTGCACGGTCTGCCGTCTTCCTCGCGGATGTTCGAGCCGCTGTTCACCCGGCTTTCCGATCGCTATCACCTGGTCGCCCCCGATTATCCGGGCTTCGGACACAGCGACTGGCCGGAGCCGAAAAAGTTCGCGTATACCTTCGATCACTATGCCCAGATTATGGGTCACTTCACCGAAGCGCTCGGGCTGTCGCGCTATACGCTTTACATGCAGGATTACGGCGGCCCCGTGGGTTTTCGTATGGCCCTTGCGCACCCGGAGCGCATCGAGGCTCTCATCGTGCAGGACGCAGTTGCCCACAACGAAGGTCTGGGAGCGAACTGGGCAACACGGCGCGCATTCTGGGCGGACCGGCCTGCATACGAAGAAGCGTTGCGTAAGAACCTGCTATCGCTTGCAACGACGAAGACGCGACATGTCGGGGACGATCCAAACATTGAGCTGTATGACCCGGATCTTTGGGCCGACGAGTATGCATTTCTGAACGCGCCAGGGCAGGCGCAGATTCAAAGCGACCTCTTCTACGACTATCGAACCAACGTGGACGCCTACCCGAAGTGGCAAGCATGGATGCGCGAGAAGCAGCCGCGCCTGCTCGTGATCTGGGGAAAGCACGACCTCTCATTCGATCTGGGCGAGCCGGAACGCTACCGCAAGGACGTATCGAAAGCGGAGGTCCATGTACTCGACGCGGGGCATTTCGCATTGGACACGGCGGCGGATGAGATCGCCGAATTGGTCCGGGCGTTTGTCGGCTCTTCACGTTCAGCCGGCCTGGCCCGCCGGGTTGGCTGAGGCCCTTCTGAGAACACCGGAAGATTTCAGGAAGGGTCATGTATGGCAGACAAGAAAACAGCAATCATCACGGGAGCGTCGCAGGGTATTGGTGCGGGTCTGGTCGAGGCCTTCCTAAAGGAAGGATACGGCGTCGTCGCAACGTCTCGTCACGTTAGTCAATCCTTGACCGCCTCATCCAGCCTGGTTCTCGTGGACGGCGATATCGGTAAGCAGGAGACCGCTGCCCAAACGGTCGATGCGGCGATCAAGCACTTTGGAAGCGTCGATGTTCTGGTGAATAACGCGGGAATCTACAAGACCAAACCTTTCACGGAATTTACCACCGAGGACTTCAACGCCTTGGTCTCAACCAACCTGCTGGGATTTCTCTATATCACCCAGCTCACTGTGAAACAGATGCAGAAACAAAGATCGGGGAGCGTCGTGAATATCTCTGCGTCGCTTGCCGATCAGCCGATCGCGGGCATAAATGGCTCGGTTGCGATGATGACGAAGGGAGGCCTGAATTCGGCGATCCGGAGTCTCGCAATCGAGTACGCAAGGGAAGGTATCCGCTTCAACGCAGTAGCTCCCGGCGTCGTGGACACTCCGCTGCACAAGGATGGTCCCAGAGATTTTCTGAAGACTTTGCAGCCAATGGGAAGAATGGTGGAGGTAAAAGACGTTGTCGATGCTGTTCTTTACCTTGCCCACGCAGGTGATGTAACCGGAGAGGTTCTCCACGTGGATGGCGGTGCACATGCCGGGCGTTGGTAGTCGCGTTTGAAAATCACCCAGAAACCAAGAATTCCGAAACTACTCAGAAGGAGAAAACCATGACTCAGACCACTGCTCCACAACAAACCAACAACCAGACAACTAATAACGCGATTCGTCCGTTTCATGTGAATGTTCCGGACGCAGAGCTTACCGAATTGCGCAGGCGCATCAATGCAACCAGGTGGCCAGAGCGTGAAGCGGTACCGGATCAATCGCAAGGCGTGCAGCTTGCGACGATTCAGGCACTCGCGCGCTATTGGGGAACGGAATATGACTGGCGGAAGGTGGAGACAAGACTGAACGCCCTGCCGCAGTTCATGACCGAGATCGATGGGTTGGACATTCATTTCATTCACGTTCGTTCGAAACATGAAGATGCGTTGCCGCTCATCGTTACCCACGGCTGGCCTGGCTCGGTCATCGAGCAACTGAAGATTGTTGATCCACTGACCAATCCCACGGCGCATGGCGCGAGCGCATCGGACGCATTCCATCTGGTGATTCCGTCGATGCCGGGCTACGGGTTTTCCGGCAAGCCGACGACGACCGGATGGGGCCCCGAGCGCATCGCGCGTACCTGGACCGTACTGATGAAGCGTCTTGGTTACACGCACTATGTTGCGCAAGGCGGCGATTGGGGCGCGCTTGTCACCGATCTAATGGGCGTGCAGGCAGCTCCGGAATTGATGGGTATTCACACCAACATGCCTGGCGCGGTTCCATCCGAAATTGACGGTCCGGCTTTTACCGGCGCGCCGGCACCATCCGGTCTCGCAGCGGAAGAGCAACACGCTTTCGATCAGCTCGCCTTCTTCTACAAGCACGGCTTGGGCTACGCCATAGAGATGGGGAACCGTCCGCAGACGCTTTACGGGATTGCGGACTCGCCTGTTGGCCTGGCAGCCTGGATACTCGACCATGACTGGGCCAGTCAGGCGCTCATGGCACGCGTCTTTGCCGGTCAGTCCGAGGGCCTTACCCGAGACGACATCCTCGACAACATCACTCTCTACTGGTTGACCAACACGGGAGTTTCTTCGGCTCGTCTGTATTGGGAAAACAAGCTTGCCTTTTTCGCGCCGAAGCACGTCACCATCCCGGTTGCCGTGAGCGTCTTTCCTGACGAGCTCTATCCCGCCCCACGGAGTTGGGCAGAGCGGGCGTATCCCAAACTTATCCACTACAACAAGCTCCCCAAAGGTGGGCACTTTGCTGCTTGGGAGCAGCCGAAACTCCTTTCAGAAGAGGTGCGCGCGGGCTTCCGATCACTGCGGTCTGGCATGGCGAAGTCGGGTGTGCCCCTCGCCAAAGCTAGTTAACTGTTCTCAAATCAGCCGGAGAGCCTCGTTGGGAGAGGCTCTCCGCTTTTGACTCAGGTCAGATATCGGTCAGCGGCGCACAAGGCTTTTGCCAAAGCAGTCAATGACATCGACGCTCTTTGGTTAGGGCCCCGCTGCTTAAGCGCTGCGGACTGACATACAAGTCCGCGGGGCAGTACATTGAGTCATGGAGTTCACAGCATGAAGTCTCCTTTAAAGGTTTGGATCCGCCGCGCTCTAGGCGTGGCCGTGGTGGTGGGAGTCGCCACCATGGCAACTCGCGGCGATACGAAACTGCTCAGAAAGTTTTCCTTCTTGCAGAAGACCACGGTGACGGCTGCCGGATCTGACCCTGCCCTCGCCAACGAGGGCCCCTTGCCTGACCTGGGTGGTGCGGCCGCCTGGCTCAACTCGTCCCCTTTGAAAGGCAAATCGCTAAGGGGAAAGGTCGTTCTGGTCGATATCTGGACTTACTCTTGCATCAACAGCCTGCGACAGTTGCCCTACATGAAGAGCTGGGCTGAAAAATATAAGGATGCCGGGTTGGTTGTGATCGGTGTGCATTCGCCTGAGTTCGGGTTCGAAAAAGAACGTGCGAATGTAGAAAAGGCCGTGCGTGATTTAAAGATCTCCTACCCGGTTCCCATCGATAGCGACCGCACGATTTGGCAGGCGTTCAATAACGAATACTGGCCCGCGGACTACTTCATCGACGCCAAAGGACGGATCCGTTACCACCACTTCGGCGAGGGGCAATATGGCGAATCCGAGCGCGTCATCCAGGAACTTCTAAAGGAAAACGGAGCTACCGGCCTGGATGGGAGCACCGTGAGCATATCGGCAAGTGGAATCGAGGCGCCACCGAGCCGAGAGGTGCGATCTCCTGAGACCTATGTCGGTTATCGCCGCGCCGAGCGCTTTGCCTCGCCCGGGCGAATGGCACAAGATTCACGAAAGACTTATGACCCACCGGCGAAGCCTTCTTTAAATCAATGGGGACTGAGCGGAGGGTGGAAAGTTGGCGTCGAGAGTGCTGTGCTTGAGGCAGCGCCCGGAAAGATTGTGTTCCGGTTCCACAGCCGTGATGTACACATGGTGCTGGGGCCGGCGAAGGACGGTAAGCCCGTTCGCTTTAAGGTGACGTTGGACGGTGCCGCGCCCAGCGGCGATTGCGGGGTCGATTCGGCCCCTGACGGTAGCGGTGAGGTTCGAGAGCCGCGTCTCTATCAACTCATCCGGCAAAAGGGTCAGGTGGAAGACCGGACTTTTGAGATCGAATTTCTGGATCCCGGAATTCAGGCTTTCTCGTTCACGTTCGGTTAAGAAATTGACGCACGCAGAAAATTGTCTTCTTGGACTTCACTCGACTGCGCAACTCAGTTGCTTCGCAACCGGTTGTATTTCTTCAAAACTTCTTTTAGTCGATCGTGGGGCAAAGCCATCACCTTATGTCCCTTGATACCCGTCATTGTTTCTGCGGCGATCATGGCATTTACCACGGCCTCTTCGGTAGCCTGCACCGTAGCCAGGAAGACTGGATTGATCTCATCGTTCGGCAGCATAGAAAGTGGGCGAATCCCTTTGGAGGAAGATGCTCCAGGATTCGCGGTGGAAAAGGCGATGAAGATGTCCCCCGAACCATTTCCCGAGTAGCTTCCATCTCGTCCCAAACCCAGCGTTACCCGCTTGGCGACGCGCTTCAATTGGGTCGGAATCAACGGAGCATCGGTTGCGACCACGACGATGATTGAACCCACGTCGTCGTCCCACACAGTCGGTCCGCCGATCTCGCGGCCGGCCGGTACGCCGGCAATCCGCAACTGATCCCGCTGTCCATAGTTGCATTGCACCAGCACACCCACCGTGTAGCCACCGTATTTTGGATCAAGAACGCGTGACGCCGTTCCAATTCCACCTTTGAACTCGTTACAGATCATTCCTGTGCCTCCGCCAACGTTGCCTTCTTCAACGGGACCGGCGTGGGCAGTGTCGAGAGCGTGGAAGGCATCCTCTGGCTTCACATGAAATCCGTTGACGTCATTCAAGTAGCCGTCCCAGGTCTCAGCCACGACGGGCAACGACCACGAATAGCCATCCTTGTCTGGCCCGCGCTTTCGCAGACGCCACGCAATCACGGCATCCCGGACGACACCCACACTATGCGTATTCGTAATCATCACCGGGCCTTCGAGGAATCCCGATTCCTCTACCCAGGTTGTCCCGGTCATTTCGCCATTGCCGTTCTCGGTGAACCATCCTGCAAAAACCGGGTCGTCCGAATCTTTGCCGCGAGGAAGCACCGCTGTCACTCCGGTCCGCACCACCGGAGGGCCTGTTTTCGACGTGGCGTCTCCTGAAATGAGGGTCGTGTGGCCCACTTCTACGCCCTTGACGTCGGTGATGGCATTCAGAGGCCCGGGTGTGCCGTCAAAAGGAACGCCCAGATCGCGAGCACGCGGTTTTGTCTGAGCGCATGTAAGACCGGTCATGATTAACCAGACTAGAAAAGCAGCACAGCTATTGAGGAAAGTCCGACGCATCGAGATTCTCCAAGCGCTGCTGAAGTTCGCACTTTTAGTTTGATTGACAAAGACTGTGCGCGGGGCTTATTTTCGCACGATCTTCAGGTTACCGCGTCACGAGGGGGATCTATGCGGCGACTAGTCGTCTTAGTAGTGGTCTGCCTGACGTCGAGTTTGGCGGTTCTTGGACAATCCGCTACCTCGTCGTTGCGGGGAACTGTCTCGGACCCTCAGGGCGCGGTGCTGGCCGGGGCTTCGGCGACGCTTGCCAACGCGAGTACAGGGTTCTCGCAAACCACGAAAACGGACAACGCGGGCGTCTACCAATTTCTTCAGGTTCCCCCTGGAACCTACACGCTCACGGTGAGCATGGCGGGGTTCGCGACACTGAAAGAAGAGAATCTCCAGTTGCTGGTGAACGTTCCGGCGACCGCAAATTTCAGCATGCGGCTGAAGACGGAAGTTGCCACCGTTGAAGTGCAAAGCGCGACCGTGCAGGTCAACACGCAAGACGCCACGCTCGGCAATGCCTTTGGCACTGAGCAAATCGCATCGTTGCCTTTCGAAGGCCGGGATCCGACGCAGATCCTGAGTTTGCAGCCAGGCGTCACGTTCGTTGGAACCCAGGTCGACCAGAACCAGGACAGCCGCGGCGGATCGGTCAACGGAGCGCGCAGTGACCAGACGAACATAACGCTCGATGGGATCGACGACAACGATCAGGTCAAGGGCTATGCGTTTCAGGGTGCGCTGCGTTCGACGTTGGATTCTTTGCAGGAATTCCGTGTGACCACAAGCAGCGCTAATGCTGACGAAGGCCGCTCTTCGGGAGCGCAAGTCTCACTGGTCACCAAAGGTGGAACGAACAGTTTTCACGGCTCGCTCTACGAATACAACCGCACCAATGTCGGATACGCGAATGACTGGTTCAACAAACAGAGCCAATTGCAGTCCGGACTCCCGAATGTTCCTGGCCAGTTAATCCGGAACACTTTTGGCGCGACTTTCGGCGGCCCCATCGTCAAAAACAAGGTTTTCGTGTTCCTGGCCTACGAAGGCCAACGCACCCGTGAGAACACGCAGGAGACGCGCGTTGTGCCCAGCGACAACCTGCGCCAGGGAATCATGAGTTACGACTGCACCGGCGATCCCAATTGTCCTGCCGGAGGCGTTGCGACCTTGACGCCACAGGACTTGGCTACGATGGACCCGAAGTGCACAGTGACTTGCCCTCAGGGACCGGGCGCGAATCCGGCAGTCATGGCTCTCTTTCAACAGTACCCACACCCCAACTCTTCTGCGGTTGGAGACGGGCTGAACTTTCAGGGATTCACTTTTCCAGCGTCGACGCCGGGCGCGCTGAATACCTATATCGCGAAATTTGACTTCAACCTCACCCCGAACCATCACGTGTTTGTTCGTGGAGGCCTGGTCGGCGACAACCAGGGAGGTGGGCCGCAGTTTCCCGGTCAACCGCAGAGCCTGGTCACGATCAATAACAGCAAAGGGCTGATCACGGGCTACACCGCCACGTTGCGTTCGAACTTGATCAACAACTTCCACTACGGATTTATCCGGCAGGGAGGCGGGAGCATTGGCCAGCTCACGCAAGACTATACCTTCTTTGGTAATGGACCGGATTCGCTCAACGCCAATACGTTTACGACCAGGTCCAATGTGCCGGTGCACAACCTGACCGATGATCTGGCTTGGGTAAAAGGGAAACACACATTTGGTTTTGGCGGAAACCTCCGCATCATAACCAGCAACCGCAACTCCGACGCGAATTCCTTCTCGTACGCTCGATCCTACGATTTGTGGTTGAACCCGACCGCGTTTATCGCTGGAACGAAGAGCAGCCTCGATCCAGGCGCATTTGGTTTTCCCGCGGTCAACTCGAATTTCCAGACTGGATACGACTGGCCGGTAATCGCCCTCACGGGATTACTGGATTCATCGTTTTCCAATTACAACATCACGAAGGAAGGCACCGCACTGCCGACCGGAACGCCCGCGCTACGGCATTTTCGCGCGCACGAATTCGAGACCTATGCGCAGGACTCGTGGCGAGTCACTCCGCAACTGACGCTCACCTATGGAATTCGTTACACACTGCTGCAGCCACCCTACGAGACCACCGGAACGCAAGTATCGCCTTCGATCAGCCTGGAGAGTTTTCTTCAAAATCGTGGCACCGCCATGCTAGCGGGGCAGCCTTACAATCCTCCTGTCAGTTACGTGCTCTCCGGTCAAGCGAACGGCAAGCCGCCTTATTGGAATTGGGACTACGGAAACGTTGCGCCCAGATTTGCTTTTGCGTGGTCTCCGAAACCGGATAGCGGCTGGCGCGAACGTTTGTTTGGAGGAACCGGAAAGACTGCGATCCGCGGCGGTTATGGCATCTACTACGACCACTTCGGCCAGGGGATCGTCGACAGTTTTGACCGCAACGGCTCGTTCGGGCTCACCACGACAATTCCGAATCCGATCGGACAATATACGATCGACAACTCACCGCGTTTCAGCGGCCCCAACGTAATCCCGCCGGCGCTCATTGCGACGCCGCCGACCGGGTCATTCCCGAAGCTAGCTCCCAGCGGACTTCCCGACGGCGTGGCCAATTCCTGGGGCGTGGACGACAAAGTGAAAACGCCCTACTCGCACGTATTTGATTTCTCCATTAGCCGGGAACTGCCTAACAGTTTTGTGCTGGATGTCGCTTACATCGGGCGGCTGGGACGCCGACTCTTGCAGGAAGAAGACATGGCGATGCCGCTCGACCTGGTCGACAAGGGATCAGGGATGGATTACTTTGGCGCAGCAACCCTGCTTTCGCAGGCCGCGGCAGCTAACGTGCCAATCCAAAGTTTGTCGAAGATTCCCTACTGGGAAAATATGTACCCCGGAGCAGCCGGCGTATATGACGGAGCCGACTTCGGTGGCTGTACGCCGGGAAGCACTACGTTGCCGGGGAACTTCTCTCCGACGGCGACCCAAGCCATGTACAGTTCGTACGCTTGTGCTCTACACAACGAGACTTTGCCGCTTATCTTTGCCGACGTCCCCGGAGAGCTCGGACTTGGTCCGAATCCGTGTTTCCCGGCCTGTTCCAAACTCGGTCCCTATGCATATTTCAATCCGCAGTTCACGTCGCTGTACACGTGGCGTGGCGCCGGCACCAGTTCCTATCATGCGCTGCAGGTATCGATCCGTCGCGGGAGGACCCACGGGTTACAGTGGGACTTCAATTACACGTACTCCAAGTCCATCGACATTGGCTCGAACGCCGAACGCGTCAACGAGGTGGATGCCTACTTTCAGGCCAATCAAATTATCAACTCCTGGTCACCGGCCCAGTTGCGCGCAGTATCAGACTTCGATACCACCCACCAGTTCAATACCAATTGGGTTTTCGAACTGCCCTTGGGACGCGGCAAGCGGTTCGCCGGATCTTCCGGCCGGTGGCTGAATGCCGTCATCGGCGGTTGGCAGTGGTCCGGGCTGGCGCGCTGGACCAGCGGCTTTCCCACCACGATTGAGACGTTTACCAGTTTCCCTACGAACTGGTACCTGCCGTCCACCGCGATTCTGGATGGTCCCAAGCCGAAGACTGGCGCATTCATCAATCAGAATGGCAATCCCGATTTATTCAAAGATCCGGCTGGCGCTCAGGGAGCCTTCCGTTATTCTTTGCCGGGCGAGTCAGGACAGCGCAATGAACTGCGAGGGCCGGGGTTTTTCGGAATCGATAGCGGCCTGAGCAAGTCGTGGCACGTTAGCGAGTCGCAAAGCCTGAAGTTCAGCTGGGAAGTGTTCAATGTCACCAACTCGGTTCGCTTCGACGTAGCTCCGTTGCCGCAGACAACGGGGCAGTTGGATGCTACCTCGTCCGTGTTTGGCACCTTCAGCAGCACTTTGACGAAGCCGCGAGTCATGCAGTTCGCCCTGCGGTATAGCTTCTAGCCAGTGGTGAACAATTTGTTCTTAATCGGTACTCAGGAGCCTACGTGTCAAGGACTGTTCTCTATATCGCTCTCTTTTCTGCCTTAATAATCCCACGGCTGGGGGCGGCCCAAGCCAAACCTGCCGCGGACCTCATTATTACCAACGCGAAGATTTGGACGGTTGATAAGTCACTGCCCTCGGCGCAAGCCGTCGCTGTGCTTGGAGACCGCATCGTCGCTGTCGGTATGAATGCGGATGTCGATGCCTGGCGCGGTCCGCAAACCCGAGTGATTGACGCTGGAGGCAAGTTGCTGCTGCCTGGCTTCAACGACGCCCACGTCCATTTCGTTTCCGGAGGAAAACAGCTCGACAGCATCAAGCTCAACGATGCCACGTCGGCGCAAGAATTTGCACGCCGCATCGGCGAGCGTGCCAAGGTCACTCCGAAGGGCGAATGGATCCTGGACGGAAACTGGGATGAGACCAAGTGGAGTCCGTCTAATATGCCCACGAAAGAGTTGATCGATGCGCTCACCCCTGACACGCCTGTATTCGTGAGCCGCTATGACGGACATATGGGTCTGGCCAATTCAGCTGCCCTGAAGCTCGCAGACATTACGGCAAAAACTCCTGATCTACCTGGCGGAACCATTGTTCGCGACGCCCAGGGAAATCCCACCGGCGCTCTGAAAGACGCGGCGACGGATTACATCTACAAGGTCATCCCGCCACTCTCCCACGATCAGCGGATGAAGGCAGCCAAACGCGCGCTGGCCTATGCCGCTTCCGTCGGCGTCACCAGCGTTCAGCACATGGACGCCAGCTATTCCGACATTGCGATCTACACCGAACTCCTGCAGCGCGGCGAGTTGACGACGCGCATCTATGCTGCCCCTCTTATCACCCACGTGGAGGATCAAGCCAAAATCGGCATCGGCCGCGCTTTTGGAGGACCGTATTTGCGCATCGGCGCCGTGAAGGCTTTCGCCGACGGTTCTCTTGGCTCCGGCACCGCGTACTTCTACGAACCCTTCCTGAATCAAGGGAGCAATCGCGGCCTGCTCTCCGACGAGATGCATCCCATTTCGCTCATGCGCGATCGCTATCTGGCGGCCGATGGCGCCGGCATGCAGATCTGCACCCATGCCATTGGCGACGAAGGCATCTCGACCATCCTTGATCTTTATTCTGACGTCGTAAAAGCTCACGGCGAGGCAGATCGTCGCTTCCGCATCGAGCACGCCCAACACATGGCCGCCAAAGATTTCGAGCGATTCGCGCAACTGCACGTGATCGCCTCGGTCCAGCCCTACCACGCGATCGATGACGGCCGCTTTGCCGAATCGCACATCGGCCACGATCGAGCCAGCCGTACCTACGCGTTTCGCACCTTCCTGGACCATGGCGTGCGTCTGGCCTTCGGCACCGATTGGGAGGTTGCCCCGCTTGATCCCGTGCTGACCGTCTACGCCGCCGTCACTCGCGCAACTTTGGATGGGAAGAATCCTAATGGCTGGTTCCCGCGAGCAGAAGCTCTCGGTCGCTGAAACGATCGAGGCCTACACGATGGGTTCGGCCTATGCTGAATTCCAGGAGAATGAAAAAGGTTCCATTACGCCAGGAAAATTGGCCGACATGGTTCTACTCAACGAGGACATATTCTCCATTGCCAAGGAAAAAATCCGTGACGTTCGGGTGCTGAAAACATTTGTGGGGGGAAGGCTGGTCTTCGATGCGAATGGCGCAACGCAGTAACGATTGCTCGCGCCTCTGATACTTGACGACTTCTGCACCTCCGTCGACGTTGATAATACAATCTCCGCGACGCGGAACATTCGTCCTCTCTCATTCGATAGGCCGAGCGATGACCACGAAGCAATGTGTGAAACGCGCGATTGATCTACTGCTTTCTGCTATCGTCCTCGCGACACTAGCGCCGGTGATGGCGGTCCTGGCGATCCGCATTCGAGTGACGATGGGGACCCCGATCATGTTCCGCCAGACAAGGCCTGGGGTTCTCGCCAAGCCATTTTCGCTGCTGAAATTTCGAACGATGCGGGATGCGAACGACGCCGAAGGTCAGCCTCTTCCCGACGCCGACCGTCTGACGCCACTCGGAATCTGGATGCGTAAGTTGAGCCTCGATGAGATCCCGCAATTCTGGAACGTGCTACGCGGTGACATGAGTCTAGTCGGCCCTCGCCCACTGCTGATGGAATATCTCGATCGCTACACTCCGGAGCAGGCTCGGCGACACGAGGTGAAGCCGGGAATCACCGGTTGGGCGCAGGTCCATGGCCGGAATGCGTTGAAATGGGAGCAGAAGTTCGCTCTGGATACCTGGTACGTTGAGCACTGGTCCTTGTCGCTGGACGCTGCAGATCCTCGCCAAGACTGTGTGGCATGTAATCACAAGAGATGGAATCGCCAGTGGAGGTCACGCAACCATGCCGAAATATCTTGGAACCAACCAAAGGCGTCTGGATCCACGAGGATGAAAAAGATCGTCATTATTGGTGCGGGGGGAATGGGTCGCGAGCTGAGATCTCTCATCAACGAGATTAATCGCAGAACTCCGGAGTGGCATTTCGTAGGGTACGTAGTGAGCGACCTGAATGCGCTGACTGAGCGCGACAGTCGGAATGAGGTGATGGGTGACTACGGCTGGCTTCGAGAACATGCTAACGAAATTGATGCGATTGCTCTGGGAATCGGAACGCCGGAGTTAAGACTGGAAGTCAGCCGTGAGATACGAAGCGTGCTTCGGAAGATTGAGTTCCCGGCGCTGGTGCACCCAACGGCATGTATGGATTTTGAGAGCGCGCAAATCGGCGAAGGATCTCTGATTTGTGCCGGAGTCGTCGGGACTGTGAACATCGTCTTGGAGGCTTATGCGCTTTGCAACTTCGGCTGTACTCTGGGTCATGAAGTTCGAATCGGCGAAGGGAGCGTCATCAATCCGGGAGCCAACATTTCCGGCGGGGTGTCCGTCGGGAAGAGTGTGTTGGTGGGAACAGGCGCACAGATTCTGCAGTATAGGACCATTGGAGATCGAGCGAAGGTTGGAGCCGGCGCCGTGGTCACCCATGATGTCCCCGCGGGAGAGACCGTAGTGGGCATTCCCGCACGACCGCTCGAGTGAATTCGAACAAAACCGTGGTGATGTGCTGTTCAGGATAGTTCAGACGATACGGAGGAACGGAATCTGCGGATTAGCAGCGTGTGGCGATCGGAGCGATAGAAGCCAAGGACATAAATAGTAGGTTTGCCCTTGGTGGAATAGATGACCTGCCGAATGCGTAATAAAGGAGTGCCGGGTGCCACTGCGAAAAGTTCGGCAATTTTCGAGTCAGCAGCGGTAGCGTCAACCTCCTCATCGGCGTGTGCCAATTCGACGTCGAAGTCGTGTTCGAGGGTGGAGAACAGGGAATTGCGCGCCAGGCCGGCGGAAACCAGGCTACCGAATTCTTCCCCCGACAAGTAGCACGTCTCCAGTGCGAAAGGCTCATCGGCGGCTCGCCGCAGCCGCTCTATCTTAACCAGGGAACTGTTGGGCGGCAGGCCTAAACGGGCGGCAATCTCCGGCTCTCGGTCGATGCATTTGACGCTCAGGAGTTGAGAGCAGGCCACGAGGCCGCGACTGGCCATCTGCTCGGTGTAGCTCATCAGTTTGTTGAAGTGGATCTTGGGCGGTGCCACAAACGTTCCCGCGCCGCGCCGCCTTTCCACGATACCTTCGCGTTCCAGCGACGTGAGAGCGTGGCGCGCGGTCATCAGGCTTACCTGATGGATCCTCGCCAGATCCCTTTCAGAATCCACTACATCTCCGGGCTTCAGCTGCCCCGTCTTGATGCGTTTCCAGATGACGCTTCGGATCCTCTTATAAGCTGGCGTCCGATTCTGGCCATTCTGTGCCATGGATGCTTCCGACCTCGTATTAAGGAGAGTCTAGGACACGTACCGAATGTTTCGTGCTGCAACAGGCTAAACAATGAATCATGGGAGGGGCTTCAGTTGCGAGCCGCCAGTTCTTTGTCACTCCCAAAGTGGTTCGCCTTGCTCTACTGCGGCGCATTATAGCTCGAATTGCTATAGAGCTAAACTATATTAATGTTCGCGAAAAACCGTTCTCGCTATGAAGCGCATCTCGGAAGCAATAATCGTCGGTTCGGGTACCGGCAAGTACAGTTCTAAGTGCCGAGAATTGACCACCTGCACGAAAATCGAAAAAAGTCAGTGATTAGACGCACAAATCCCGCCTTTGCCAACTTTGTTTTTTCGGGTTGTGAGGAACCCCGGTCAATCGATGAGGTTGCGGGCGTTCCAAGCCAGTCTGCAAAAAAGTTGTACTAGTCACTTTTTTTCTTGACGATGGGTGATGACCTGCTATATAGCAAGGGGGTCAACTAGTTTGTTAATACTAGAGCGTTCCAGGAGGTTCGTAATGCGACACTTGATGCGGGCGGGGCTTGTAGTTCTGTCGCTGATCATGGCTTTGGGTGTGTTGACCCCTGTATGGAGCCAGGAAGTCACAGCTTCCATCACCGGCACGATCACGGATCCAAGCGGTGCAGCGGTCCCCGGGGCCACGGTTACGGCAACATCACAGGAGCGCGGTCTCACCTACAACGCGGAAACGAATGATTCCGGCCTCTATCGGATCGCACAACTCCCCGTAGGCACGTATGCCCTCAAGGTTGAAAAATCAGGGTTCTCTTTGGCGTCGCATCCGCCATTTGTCCTTACGTTGAATCAAGTCGCTCGAATCGACGTTGCGATGAAAGTTGGGCAGGCGACTGAGACGGTGGAAGTAACCGGCGCAGCGCCGGTCATGGAAACCGAAACCACTCAGGTCGCCACTATCATCAATGCCGCGACCAACGACAATCTTCCGCTCGCCTCGCGCAACTACGTACAGCTCACTTTGTTGGCGCCTGGGGCAGTTTCGACGGATCCCAGCAGCTTCAACAATGGCAACAATACCGGCGGTTACGGCGGACGTCCTTTGATCAACGGAAACCGCGAGCAAGCCAACAATTTCCTGCTCGACGGCATGGATAACAACCAGGTTTCCGACAACCTGCTGGGCTACACGCCGGCCCCGGATGCGATTCAGGAATTCAACCTGATTACCAACAATGCACCGGCCGAGTTCGGCAACTTCGAGGGCGGTATCGTCAGTGCCACCATCAAGTCGGGAACCAACGCCTTCCACGGCGACATTTGGGAGTTCTTTCGCAATGACAAGCTGAATGCGAACAGCTGGTCGAATAATTTAGCGTACCCAGCGCTTCCCAAGGCAAAACTGCGCTGGAACATGTTTGGCGGCACCGTCGGCGGGCCCATTCTGAAGAATAAGCTTTTCTTCTTTGCCGACTTCCAGGACCAACGGTTTGATATCCCCAGCTCCGCGGGGCAAAATACTGTTTTTACGACTGCGGAGCGCACGGGCGATTTCTCGGCGCTTTGCACTGATAAGGGCGGCTCTTTTACTGGACCACTAGGCACTTGCACGGGAGGAACGGGAGTTCAGTTATACAACCCGTGCGCATCTTTTACCGCCCCCTGTACTCCTTCCTCCACCCCTGCCGCTAATCGCAGTCTTAATCCTTTCCCGAGTAATCGAATTCCAGCCGCTATGATCAGCCCGGTAGCGACCGCCCTGTTTGGGTCGAGTCTGTACCCAACTTCGGTTAACAACGGGCTGCAAGATAATGCAGTGAATGTCGTCACTTCGGCCCAAAACGAGGTCCAAGGCGATCTGAAGGTGGACTTCAGGGCTACACAGAAGGACAATATCTCGTATCGCTTCACTCGAGCTTACCAGAACAATCCATCCTCCAATTCACAGGTGCTGTTGTCCGACTCCTATTCGACGACGCCGATTTACAACACCGTCGGTGACTGGAGTCGCACGATAGGAAACAATCTTGTGAATGACGCCCGCTTCGGTTGGAGCCATGTCACCCTGAATAGCGGGAATAGCTGGGCATCCAGCGTCGGACAGTTCGGTAACACGCTTGGCATCGGGAATGGCAACCCGGGAACTCTTCCTGGTTTGCTGGCCCTAAACTTCAGCAATTCAGACGTTAACAGCATCGGTACTCAGGAGAGCACCCAGAGCTTCGACGATCACGTATGGCAGGCCGAGGACGGCGTGAGTTGGAATCACGGCCGACATACCTTGAAGTTCGGTGGGCAGTGGTGGCGTCAGATCATCAAGACGTTCTATGCCGGCAACAACGGTCAACTGGGGCTGATGGACTTCGACGGCAGGTTCACGAGTTCAGCCGTTTCCAGTGCAGCTGCGAATACGGGAGACGGTGGTGCGGATTTTGTGCTCGGGCTGCCGTTTCAATATGGTCGCGGTGTGAGTACCGGCAAGACATGGCAGCAATCCAGCAATCTGATTGGTATCTATGCTCAAGATACCTGGCGCGTGACCGATCGCTTGACCTTGAATCTTGGTCTGCGTTACGACGCGCATACGCCTTGGGTTGAGGCGAACAACGATCAGGCAAACTACAACATCGCCACCGGCAATATCGACCTCGCCGGCAAGAACGGCGCTAGCCGCGGCCTTTACCAGGGCTTCTACGGAGGTAGAGACTTCCAGCCGCGCATTGGTTTTGCGTGGACTCCCGCGGTACTGGGCGACCACACCGTGATCCGTGGCGCGTTCACAATTTCGTCGTATCTGGAAGGTACGGGCACGAACCTGCGTCTGACGCTCAATCCACCTTTTACTCCGGCAGAAACCAACGCGATCTATAACGGCACTCCGCTGCCTCTGACGACCACTACAGATGGAATTGCGGGTACAGCCTCGGCGGCATCTTGCGATCCTCCAGCTTATGCCTGCTACGCACAAGCTTTCCTGCGGGTATGGGATCCCAAAGTACAGCCAGCCATCGCGGATCAATGGAACGTGACTGTCCAGCATCAATTCGGCGGCAATACCACGCTGCAAGTTGGATACGTTGGGCAGAAGGGAACTCACCTGATGGTGCCATTCGACTACGCACAGAGAGTGCTGCAGCCGAACTCGGCTTGCGCGACTCCGCCCTGCTCATCGGACAGCCCTTATTTTGCGAAGAACCCAGCACTCTTTAGCGTGATGGGCAACCCGGCCCTGAAAGACAGTAATGGAAATCTCCTATCAGCTGACAATAATGGAATCAACGAGGGAGCGACGGTTTCGGGCACCAAGTCCAACGGCACGATGTCCTACAATTCGCTGCAGGTCGTACTGCAGAAGCAGATGACGCACGGCCTGCAATATCAGGTAGCGTATACGTTGTCGAAGTGCATGTCCGATAGCACTGGTTACTACGGGGCGTGGAACAATGCTCTGAGCGCCTCAGCTTACTGGCAGAATGTCTACGATCAAAAAGCGGAGTGGGCGCCATGCTACTACGATGCTACCCACGTGATTTCAGCCTATGCAATTTACGATCTCCCGTTTGGCCGCGGCAAGATGTTCGGCAAAAACGCCAATCGGGTAGTCAATGGAGTGATTGGAGGGTGGGAAGTCAGCCCCATCGTCTCCTTCCGCACAGGTTGGCCCATGCCGGTTTACGGAGCCAAAGATGAGTCCGGTACGTTCGGGCGTGGGGCGCGCGCCGACTGCAATGGCGTTCCATCGATTGTGAACACATTTATACCGACAATTGGCCGTCAGTGGTTCAACAATACCGGCCAGTTCACCAATCCGGCAACTGGGACCTTTGGCAACTGCTCGCCGCAACTCTCTGATCTGCGTTCGCCTCATTACAGCGACGTTGACCTGAGTTTGCATAAGGACTTCCCGATTACGGAGCGATTCCGCTTGCAGTTCCGGAGCGACTTCATCAACGCTTTCAACCACGTCCAGTACAACGCACCGAATATGGGTCTGGGAGCCACAATGGGCCAGATTACAGGTGCCCAACCACCAAGGAACATACAGCTGGCGCTGAAGCTCTACTACTGAGGAAGGCACGTATAATGATGCAGGCGGCTCCAACCGCCTGCATCATTTTTATTTAGCGGGATTTTTCAGAGAGGGCCTTCGGAAGCTCAAAATCAAGATGTATAGATACCCAGGGAAGGCCGCGTCCATTGTCCTCGTAGTTGGGCTTTTGTGGTCAGGAGCGATCCTTCTTGCTCAGCAAGCGAAGGTCGCTGCTGCACCGCGGTCTGTTCTGACCCCTGAAAAAGCGCTCAGCTTGGCGGAGCAAGGGCACTGCCGGGAGAGCATTTCTGGCCTCAAGCATGCGATGGCCGCCGGTGTTCCGACGCCAACCCGAAAGGAAGCCGGCGTGGCAGGGGTCCGCTGTTCCCTGGCAGTCGACGATCGCGACTCCGCCGCCGAGTTTATCCGGTTGCTTACCAAACAGTTTGCCCAAGATCCCGACGTACTTTTCGTCATTGTCCACGCCTATTCCGATCTATCGACACGGACAGCCCAGGATCTTGGCCGCACGGCCCCACAATCATTTGCTGCCCATAAACTGAATGCCGAAGCCCTCGAAGAGCAGGGCAAGTGGGAACTCGCACAGCACGAATATGAAGGCATGATCCAAAAGGATCCTGGTGCACGCGGCATTCATTTTTTGCTAGGCAGGTTACTGCTCTCGCGGCCGGATGCGGGACCGGAAGCGTCGGAACGCGCGAAGCAGGAATTCCTGAAGGAAATCCAGATTGACCCGAACAATGCGGGAGCCCACTATATTTTGGGAGAACTTGCCCGGCGTGACCAGAACTGGGATGAGGCGATCTCGCAATTTTCCCAGGCCGCCAAAATCGATCCCAATTTTGCAGAAGCCCATTTAGGCTGGGGGCTTTCTCTCGTTGGCCTCAAAAAATATGAAGAGGCGATTCCGCCCTTGCGAACGGCGGAGCGCCTCACGCCGGGAAATCCCGAGGTCCACCACGCGCTGGCTACGGCGCTACAGAGATCCGGGCACAAGGACGAAGCAGAAAAGGAGTTTGCCATTCACCGGAGTCTCAGCTCTCCGCCGGAGTCTGCGAAGCCAGAATAAGTGTCGTCCTTAATCGGGTGCAAAGTCGGTAAGGAAAGTGGCCCCGCGAGTCGTGCAGCGGAGCCACTCTTAAGTCACTCATAATTGACGCCTTATCCATTCTTCTGCTTTGCTCTTACAGAAGCCCAGCGCGCTCTCTGTGCAGCAGCGATTTTTCGGCGAGCCGACGCGGACATAGTTCGCTTCTTGGTGGGATTGGCCGATTTCTTTTGTGACCCGCTGTTTCCCCTAACCTTGGCCCATCGAGCTTTTTGGGCAGCCGAGATCCGAGCTCGCGCAGCGCCGGACAGTCTGCGGGTTCCTGTGCCTTTTCCATAGGTTGCGCCGAATGCAGCCAGCGCGGCGGTGATCCCACGAATTTCTTTCGTCAAGCGTTCGTGTTCTTTTTTTAACTGTTGTACGACACTGGCAATCGCGGACATTTGAATTTCCCCCTCGCCGGGATTCTAACAGGGACGCTAAGCGCGGAACCGGTAGACGCGCCGCCGAACGACGAATTTAGGTGAGTGATCTGCCGTGGCGACCCTTCCCTCGATCGGACTCATGTGAGTTTAGAACCGGGCGGAATTCCCGCTACGAACGGCTGTCAGCCCAAGTCACGCCGAGGGAATGAAGGATCAAGGAATCAGCGAGAGTTAATTTGGCTGATTCCCGAACGATCGCGAAGGCGTAGGAAACCTTCGGATCTCTCGTGGCGCACCAGGATTCGTGCTCGGCGACGCCCTGGCAATGTGGACATGCGAGGTCTGCATTGTACCGATGGTGAGAAGCGGAATCGATGTTGTTCATTGGTCCCTCCACGGGTGTTGTTCACAATCGCGACTGTTGGATGGTCGACCGACGAGAGAGGACGAAATCTGCAGCGGAATATTCCGCGGGATACTCGGAAAAACTACCGCACATCGGTAGATTTACCGATTCGATGCCCGTGAGACGCCTGAATCCGCGTAAAGATCGGCGCATAGTGCCCTCGGTCTTGGATAAGCCTTTTCCCTCATTCCGATCTACCGAATGTCCTCCGGACCCCCGTGATCGAAATCACAGGTCTGCGCGGTGACAATCACGGCACTGGCTCTAGCCCGTGACTAGGGTTAAGGAGAAGATCTGCGCGAAGATTCGGCCGCAGTCCGCCCGATTCTGAGGGGACGGCGCGTCAAGGGCCCAAGAATGCCTCGAAAACTCGGCCCCAAATTGATTCTCTCGCTTACCGTCCTGATTGTTGCAATCAGTGGGGTTAGCGGATATCTCAATTTTCGCACGCAAAAGAAGCAACTGGTAGACACCATGATTCTGGGTGCGGACCAGCTTTCACGCAGCATTACGGGCGCCATCTGGCATGCCATGCTCGATGACGACCGCAAAGCCGCCCACGAAATCATGCGCGTGATTGCCGACAAACAGGGTGTAGACCGGATCCGGATGTTCAACCGGGAAGGACGCTTGGTTTTCTCGACGGACGCTCAAGAGCAGCCGGGCGTGCCCAACCTGTCGAGCGATGTTTGCGCGAGTTGCCACAGCAAAGGACCGATCCGGAACAGGCCGACGGAAGACTCGCGAGTTCGTTATGCCACTTCGCCGGACGGCGTGAAGACGATCAACATGGTGGCACCGATTTACAACGAGCCTTCCTGTAGCAACGCCAGCTGCCACGCTCACCGCGCATCGACGAAGGTGTTGGGTGTATTGGATGTCGCGCTGCGGCTGGATCCGGTGCAGAAGCAAACCCGGGCGATTACCCTGCAAACGACTCTTTGGACTCTGTTTGAGGTCGGGATTGGCGCAGCATTCGTAATATTGTTCACCAAACGATTTGTTGCCACGCCGATCCGGGAACTTATCGCGGGAACGAAAGCCGTGAGCGCCATGGAGTTGGACCGGCCGATTGGCATTGGCATCACTCGCGGCAGCCAGGAACTGGATGAACTGTTGGATTCCTTCAACCGCATGCGCGAGCGCCTGAAGCTGGCGGTCGCGGAACTCAACGATATGCAGCAGACATTGGAGAGCAAGGTTGATGAACGCACCCGGCAATTGCAAGTCGCGCAACGAAAGCTGGTCCAATCGGATCGCCTCGCGACTCTCGGCCAACTCGCGGCCAGTGTTGCTCACGAGATCAACAATCCCGTTTCAGGTGTGCTGAACCTGTCGATGCTGCTGGAACGATTGATGGCGAAAGGCGAGTATCCGCCTGGCCGCGAGGCCGAATTTCGAAAGTATCTTGGCCTGATCTCATCCGAAACGGCGCGTGTTGGGCGGATCGTTTCAGACCTGTTGGCATTTTCTCGGCGCTCGAAGCCGCAGCGTGCCCCTGCCGACCTGAACAAGCTAGTGCGCACGACCATGGGCCTGACCGATCACAAACTCAAATTGATCAGCGCAGAAGTGGTTTTAGATCTGCAAGAGGATCTTCCCTTGGTAGAGTGCGATTCATCACAGATTCAGCAAGTGATTCTGAACCTCATCCTGAATGGTGCACAGGCGATGCAGCCTCGCGGTGGCGGCACGCTGACGATCCGCACCCGCCTCGTTCCTCAGGAGAGCAGTGTGGAGCTTTCGGTTCAGGATACCGGCGAAGGCATTGCTCCCGAGAATATCTCGAAGATTTTCGACCCGTTTTTCACGACGAAGGCGGAAGGAAAAGGAGTCGGCTTGGGCCTGGCGGTCCTGTATGGCATTGTGAAGGCCCATGACGGAGAGGTTGAGGTGACCAGCAGGCGCAATGAGGGCACCACATTTACGGTCACGCTCCCGCTTAAGTCCAGCAACTCCGCAGAAATAAGAGAAGTGCAGGTGCAGGCGGTGTGAACGATCTTTGCCTCGTGCCGATTGGAAGTGTGCCGGCACAAGCATTGGAGTGGATCGAAAACGCGACTGCGGAATGGTTCCCGCTGCCGATTCGGAGATTGCCTCCTATTTCGATTCCAAAGGACGCATATGACGCGAAGCGTGGCCAATATCAGTCGGTGGAAATCATGAGGATGCTGGCTCAGTCCGCTCCTCACGGAGCTTCGCGGGTCCTGGGCATTACGGATGTCGACTTAGCAATTCCGATGCTCAGTTTTCTGTTTGGACAGGCACAGTTCGACGGGCCTATTGCAGTGGTCTCGCTCTGCCGTCTTCATCAGGAGTTTTATGGGCTCCCACCACAGGAAGATTTGTTGCGGGAACGCATCGTTAAGGAATCTCTCCATGAACTCGGACACACGTTCGGCTTGGTCCATTGCACCGATGCTACGTGTGCCATGAGCCTGGCCACCCATATCGAGTTGGTGGACGCTAAGGCAGAACAATTCTGTAGTCGGTGCGGGCGGCACTTGGTGCAGAGGTTTTCGCGAGAGGGGGAATTATGAAGAAGCATTGGCCCATTCTGGTCGTGGACGACGAAGACGTCATGTGCGAGTCAATGGCAGCCTGGTTGCGGGAGGATGGCTATCAGGTCGATACCGCGTCCAACGGGCAGAAGGCGCTGGAACTTGCCCGTGCGGCGGACTATGCCATCTGCTTCGTTGACTTGAAGATGCCCGGCGGGATGGACGGAATCGAGACGATGATGGAGATTCATCGAGTTCGGCCGGATGCTTCCATCATCATCATTACCGCGTACGCGACCGTCGACACTGCCATTCAAGCCATGAAGGAAGGCGCGCAGGAGTACATCGTGAAGCCCTGCAATCCGCAGGAGATCTCAATGCTGGTCTCGCGCATTCTGAAGCTGAAAAAACTGCAGAGCGAAAACGCTATCCTGCGCAAGAAGCTCACTCGGAAATACCGGCATCACGACATCATCACCAAGAACCCGCGCATGGGAGAGATTCTTGCCTTGACGCAAGATGTCGCTAGCCTCCGCAGCACGGTGTTGATTCGGGGAGAAAGCGGGACTGGTAAAGAACTCGTGGCACGGGCGGTTCACTTTTCGGGCTGCCGCGCGGAGAAGCCATTCATCGTGGTGAGCTGCGCCGCGCTCACGGAAACGTTGCTGGAAAGTGAATTGTTCGGTTACGAGAAGGGCGCATTTACAGGTGCTGCCACGCAAGTGAAAGGGAAGTTCGAACTCGCGAATGGTGGGACGATCTTCCTGGACGAAATTGGCGATATCTCACCTAAACTGCAGGCCGATTTGCTAAGGGTGCTCCAGGAGAGGCGTTTTTACCGGGTAGGAGGTACTCAGGAGGTGGAAGTCGACGTGCGGATCATTGCCGCCACCAACAAAAATCTTGCGGAGGAAGTGCAACAGGCCAGGTTCCGCGAAGATTTGTATTATCGCCTCAATGTAATTGAGATTCGCCTGCCACCGCTGCGCGAACGGCGCGAGGACATTCCCTTGCTGGCTGAACATTTCGTGCAACGCATCTCTTCGGAACTGGGAAAGGACATTGGCGGCATCTCGGCCGAGGCACTCAAGTTACTTATCGCATACGACTGGCCCGGCAATGTCCGTGAACTCGAAAACGTAATTGAACGCGCCATAGTGACTTGCCGGAACGGTATGCTCGACGAGCAGGATTTCTCATGGCTGCAGCGCGGAAGCGGCCAGCCACAGAATTGGGAGATTCCCGACGTTTCGCTAGGAGAATTGGAACGGCGGGCCATTGTCGCTGCTCTCGAACGCAAACACGGCAATGTAAAAGAGGCGTCCTCTGCGTTGGGGATTGATCGTTCAACGCTCTACGACAAGCTCAAGCGCTACGAAATCACGCACTAACCACGGATTGAGACCCTCATGCCTCTAGGAATGTGTCGGCGAGAACGGTCTCCCAGTCTGCTTCTGGCACAGCATCCATCAGTCCGGGCAGGAGAACACCACCGTCAGCCAGGGCAGGAGGACTGTTTGGAGATCGTAGTTGAAGTTGCAACCGCTCTAGTTCGCGAGCGACCCAACCGTGAACTTCCGGGCCTCGCAACAGATGGCGGAAAGTTTCGGGATCGCCTGGATCGAGGCGCGGACGAATCTTCAGATACCAGCCAGCCTTTGGGTTCCCAACGGCAACAACGGTACCTTCAATAGGCGCACGAACGCGAATCTCGTTGCTGTTCTTTTGCATGCGCCAGGCGGTTTGGTTGATCTCAAGTTCCTCGCCAATCGCGGGCAGTCTCACGGAGTCCGGCTCACCAATCAAGTGCTCGGCCAGGTCATCGAGGCCAACCGTGACGGTTCCATCGTCGCATGGCTTCACCCATGTATGTCCGCGAAAGTAGTAGCGATCGTCGGAATAATCGAGGCCGAGCGAGTGAGCGAATCCCGTGGCAGGCAGGACGGCGAACTGCGAGTACTTGGCGCAATGCCTGCAATCGAAGCTGTTATCGCAGATTCTCGAAATTACTCTGCCCGCAAGTTCGTGGCGGCAACGGCGGTCCGCCTCCGGTAATTCCGCGAAGTCCGATTTCCAGCACAACTCGATGGCACGATTGCTGCGAAGATCGCTGGCGGTGCGCCACGCAGCAGAGATGACAGTCGCCACAATCGTCAAGGCCACGCCGAAGAATAGCAGCAGGAATGTAACGTGGCCGAAGGTAAAGTGGAATCCATCAATTCCCGGAAACATGCGTGTCATCTCCTTTGGAGGATCCGAATAGCGGCAAGTAGCGATACGACAGAGAGTAGACAATCACCCCATAAGCGATCACTCCCGCGAAGCTGGCGACTTCCTGCCAACTCGGCGTGTACTGCAGAAACTCGTCGAAAGGCAGGGTCGGCAGGGCCAGAGTCTGCACTGTAAGGATAAACCGGTTGAGCAACACACCCGCACATGCCATCGCTGCGCCTGTTAGAAGCCACGTGCGGCGCGTTGCGGTGCCGCGGTAGGTCAACAAGAAAGCTGGCAGAAGCCCGAATAGAACTATCTCCACAAATAAGGTCAGAGGTCCGAAGGGCTTGTGCACGTAGTACTGCGACGGGGCAAAGCCGACGGACGGTGAGGTGACATTCAACCAGATCATGGTATCGATGGATTTCGCAGCGACATAAACCGCGAGCAAAATGCCGGAAATGAATGCCAAACGGCGGAATACGTCTTGCGGAACAAGCCGGCGACCAGTCACCTTCTCAACAATGGCAGTCACCAGGATCAAAAAGCTCGGTCCGGAGGCGATCGCCGAAAGGATGAATAAGAAGAATGTAGAAGGCCAGATGAAAAATCCAGCGCGGAACGCGAAGGGACGGCCGCGCAGCACGCCGTAGAGTCCGCCGAGTGAGCCCTGATGAAAGAATGAGAGCAGAGTGCCAACTGCCGCCAGCACAGGGACGAGTTTGTGCAGTTGATGCTCAAACACCAGGAACGATGGCAGCTTGCGCAGTTGCCGGTTTCGCAGCAGAAGGGGAACGTATTCCAGGCTCAGTACCAGCAGGTAGCACGAAATACAGAATGTAACTTCTGTGAGCATGGAGTGCGTGTTCGGATGCCAGAAGGTGAACCAAGCCCGCAACGGCTGCCCGACATCGATCATTAATATCGCCACTGCGCCGCTGTAGCAGATGAAGCCAACGACCACAGCGGTATTCAGGATCGGCTTCAACTCGGCCCGCTTCAGGATGTAGACAAGAAATCCAGTGAAGAAAGCGCCCGCGCCGAGCGCAATGATACCGAGATCCAGAAAGATCCATAGGCCGAAGGCGAACCGGTTGTCCATGTTCGTCTGGTTCAGGCCGTAGTACAGGCATAACCCCGCCGCATAGACACCGATTGCCAACAACACAGCCCACGGAGCAAGCCAGAGCAGAAACCGCGAAAGCGATGTGCGCTCTTTTCCGCGGGCTATCCATCGGCTGTCGGTAAGAACTGAGCTAGCCATGTTGAACCTCCGACGGATTGACTGCCGAGGCTTTACCAGAATTAGGTTCTGCCAGATCTCTCACCCATGTCTCCTTCGACTTGTAGTAAACCTTCGGCTCCGTGCCCAGCCGTGCCAGCAGCCGGAATGCTTCGGGGGAGCGAGATTCCTTAGAGACAGGATCGTTCTCGTCGGCCAAGTTGCCGAAGTGGATGGCGTTGGTCGGGCAAGACTCTACGCAGGCGGGAACGTAGTCTGCAGGGTCGATTTCACGTTTTCCAGCTACGGCCGCCTTCTCTTTCGCAGAATGCAGTCGCGCGTGGCACAAGTTGCACTTCTCCACGACACCGCGCATGCGGACAGCCACTCCCGGGTTCAGACTCTTTTCCATTCCCGTAGGCCATTTCGGGTCCCACCAGTTGTAGTAGCGCGCGTGATAGGGGCACGCGGTCATGCAATAGCGGCATCCCAGGCAGCGTTGCGGCATCTGCATCACGATTCCAGTGGCCTTGTCCACTTCGACGGCCTGCTGCGGGCACACTTTCACGCAGGGCGTGTCGTGCTCGCAGTGCATGCACATGATAGGAATGAACGTCTGCTGGCGGGCGGAGCCTTCCATGCCGTTCGAGACTGTCCTGACTAGCATTGGCGTAATGCCGGTGCGAGAAGTTGCTTGCGGAATCGCTGGAACATTATTCTCTGACGCGCACGCAACCATGCAGGAGCCACATCCGGTGCAGCGGTCCAGGTCGATCACCATGCCGTAGCGGGCGCTCATGCTTTTCTCCTGTCGTTGGCTTCGCGCAATCGCGACTCTACGTAGAGCTTCGAGGCTAAGGGAGGCAGGACCGGCGCGGGCCAAATTGTTGACTGATCTTCAATGCGGGATGAGGAGACAGTCGGCCATTCCTTCAGTTCGCAGCGGAAACCTGTTTGCGGCGATGGGTCGCCAACCCACACAGCACCTTTCCAAAGCGCCTCTTCGAGTTTCTGAACGGAGTCGAGATTCTTCACCGGGATGACTTCCTTTCCGTGCAAGGTTCCGATCCGTTTTCGAAAGAGATCTTCGCAACGAGTGTGGACGATCTTGTCCACCGGGATCAGAGTCGAATCGTAGTTTGCGAGGAACTGTGCTGCGCTTTTCGTTTCCGATGTCGGTTTGGCCAGACCTGCCGCGACGGCGTAGCTCTCGACCGAGGATGTGGGGGCGGTCGGGACATCAGTCAGTTCTTCCAGGAAGCCCGGCGCCGGAAGCAGCCAGTCCGCTTTGCCAGATCCTCCATCCCACGCCGCGAAGCGGAAGACCTCCGAATCCGTCTGCGGAACGAAGTCCCAAGGCACGCTGGAATCGATCAGTACCGTGCGCGCGTTCGTGATGATGGTATCGGCGGGGGCCGGGGCCCGAGCCGTCTTCGACCGGCGCACGATTCCACCGCGGGCGCCAACGGCACCCAAGACGACGTTCAACGCTGCAATCGCCGGATTATCACCGTTAGGAATTGCCACCACTGGACTCCGCGCGACGATCGTCCTGGCCAGGTCCCGGATCGCATCGGCATTAAGGCCGGTCTGCGCGGCAGCGTCAGAAAGCGTGAGGGCCGGCATGGGGCCGCGAGATGGAACCAAGCGTTCTTCGATCAATACCCTTGCCAAGCCCGCTGCCAGGGCGGCGTCTGCGTCCGGACAAATAGGAATCCATTGCCAGGCTCGCGCAGCCGTTCGTGAAAGCGATGGTTCTACTTGGATCAATCGCAGTTGCGGATCCGTCATGCTTGCCGCGCGCTCAGCCCACAGTCGAGTGAAGCGGCCGGGGATGCCCCACCCGTCCAGCAAAGGGGCGCCGAAGCTCACAATCGTCTGAGCGTTTTCAAGGTCGTAGCCGAGCGCCGACGCGGGCACGCTGCTCCAAGCCTCATAGGCCGCCAAAGAGTGCATCTCCGAGCCGGCGACGGCCCTATAATTGCCATTCCGCTTTTGCGCGAAAGTTTCTAAGACGGATGAGGCCGCGCGGCCAGGATAGCCATCGATGATCACGACCGGCCCCTCAGCGCATGCTTTGGCAAATGCTGTCTGCGCTTCGATCCACGAGGAAGCGTTCGCATGATGGAGTACGGTTCGCAATCGCTGCGGATGCCAGTTCAGTTGATGGGCACCAAACCCCAGCGGACACAGCGCCCCGCGGCTGATGGGATGAGTTGTCATGCCCGCCACACCGACCGGCCAGCCTGCCGCGGTGCGCACGCGCAAGCCGCATCCGTTCGGGCACAGAGTGCAGAATGATTGCTTCACTTCGACTGGACTCCGGGATGGTTGCGGGATCCACGGCCAGTTCTGGCTCCAGATGGAAACGTCGTCGAGCATTTTCCACGGAACCGGCGTGACCAGGAGGCCCGCTGCTGCTCCCGCGCTCCATACCAACAGGTCTCGTCGTGTAACCTTCATGCTTCTCCCTTCACTTGTGGCAACCTAAACAGCCGACCTCGAGGTTGTGCCGGCGATGGCAGTCTTCGCAGTCGCTCATCTTCATGCCGTCATGAGGCGCACGCCGGAGCCTCGAAATCGAGTGCCCCCAGATGTCTCGGCTGTACCCGCTGATGCGATTTACTTCGTACACTCGCGCAGCATCAGACTCGCCATAGGTGGAATGGCATTCGGCGCAGGTAAGCCCGGCGCGCTTCACATGAATGGCGTGGGAAAACCAGACATTGGCCGGCTGCTTCGAATACACAAGCCACGGAGTTTCGTGTCCTGGCTTGAGGTAGTTGTCGACCAGGATTGCTTCTGCTTTGCTTTCTCCAATGCGTTCGGAGTGGCACCCGGCGCATTTTTCTGCGGGAGGAAGACCGGCAAAGCTGCCGTCTTCTCGCAGTGCATGGCATTCGCCACACTCGCCGACACCAGATTTCTCGGCGTGAGTCTTGTGGCGAAAATCGAGAGGCTGATGTTTCTGCACATAAAGCGCGTGCGGAAACCCCACCCACCCGGCCAGCAGTGCGACGGCCACGCCAAGTCCGAAGACGAAAGTGCTCCGCGCCAAACTCATTTCTCCACCGTCCAATCTGTCTTGGAGAAGAAGTGCTGGAACAAACAGACCAGGTGTTCCCGTGATAAGAACTGCGCTACTCCTCGGACGGGAGAGCCGCCATCGCAGCCCGGGGCATGAGTTTCGTGAATTTCACGAGTCAGGCGCTCCCGTTCTTCAGATTGCCAGGCGGCAGCTTGCGGGCCGGAAATAAGGCCTCTCCGCGTTCGACCAGGGACCTCCCAGCCTTCGAACAGCCATCCCACGCCATACGGATCAGCAGTCAATCTCGTGGGATCGCTGCGGACACGGCTGTTTACTTTCTGGATCATCAACGGATTGGGAAAACTCATCGGCCACTCCACGCCATGAATCGTGAGCGCTAGAGCCGGACAGTGAGTGCCGCGGGGCGTGACGAACGTGATGCCGTCCACGGTACCGGCGACATCGGCCAGGAAGCCGTCGACGCCGACGTGGCATAAGCCGGACTCCTCTGCGTCCAACCAGAAGTGGTTGGAGGTGTAGAGGAGATTCTGAGGCGGGATTGTGGAGTGCGGTTGCGCGAGATGCAAATAGGAATCGCAATAGCGATAGTTGTCGCTGGTGCAACTCGACATCTGCGAATCGCTGAAAGGAACAAGTTTCGGAATTGGCGAGACGCTGCAATATTGCACGCGAATTTCTTCCAGGTGCGGGCAGTGTTCGTGCCCGACCTCGTCCTTGGCAGCCAACTCACATTTCAGGTATTGCGCTGAGGTGCAGCGGCCGCCGTCGGTGGCGCCGGGGCCGTCCAGGATCAGCTTGCGCACTGGCGCCGCATGGCAATATCGTGCTCGGCCTTCTCGAAGAAAGGGGCAAGACATGGCTCACTCCCGCGATTTCTTGTCTGGACTTCCAGACTGTGGCGGATCGATTCGCTCGCCGCCGTCTGCCATCGTGAGTCCAAGCCCTGGAACGGAAAGGCTGTGCGCCCCCCCGTGCAACAGTGTCTGCAGCTCCTCATCAATGTTGTTCAGATCAACGCTGGGCACCCTGCCTGTTTTGCGGACGACTACATCCCAGGCGACGGCGAAGAACACCACAAGCAGCGCGATCAGAGTGACGATTCCTAACGAGAAATTTGTAATGTTGAGCCACATAGTCCAATTGTCTCCAGCCATAGTGAGATAACCTCCTCGCCGATAGAAACTCGGCCAACTGCAGGAGTGCAACTGGAAGACCATCATGTGAATTCAATGGTTTACGCGGAATTACCTTTCTCAAACGTAGGATTTCCCGACAGCGTTTGTAGGAGTATCCAACACGACGGTATTGATCCGGGACCAGTCGGGTCCGTCGACGTGCCTCGATCCGACGTGAACGCCATGGATGAAAGCGGACCCGAGCGTGGACAGGGCTCGAATTCAGCGGTGCCTCGCCGGACCTGTGCGTGCCATCTCGCTGATGCGTGATCGAAATCACAAGCCGCTTCCTTAGTTCTCGATACAAAGGAGTTAGACGCAGCAGATATTGAATTTAGCCTGTGTTTATGCGTCTATTTCGCATGTTCTAGCAGATTCTCATTAGTGATTGCACCATTGCGAATTACTAGAATGGGCGCGCTCATGAATCCTAAGTGGAACGGACAGTTCTCGTGCTTCGACCTCGTTGCCAAGACGGGCGCTCATTCTCGCAGCGTGGTGCAAGTTCGCGACCTCGAGATCGGAGGCAACGACTTCGTGGTGATGGCGGGGCCTTGCGCCGTCGAATCGGAATTTCAGTTGCTGCAGACCGCGGAAGCCGTGGCGGAAGCCGGGGCCCGTATTTTGCGAGGTGGAGCTTATAAGCCTCGCTCTTCGCCTTATGCGTTCCAGGGATTGGGAGTGGAAGGGCTCAAGATTTTGCGTAAGGCGCGGGAAGAGACCGGGCTCGCGATCGTTACCGAGGTGATGAGCGAAGAAGATGTCGAGCTCATTGCGGAATACGCCGACATCATGCAGGTGGGCACGCGGAGCATGGAAAACTATGCCCTGCTGGAAGCGCTCGGACAATGTGGCCTTCCAGTTCTATTGAAGCGCGGCATGACGGCAACGCTCGAGGAACTGCTTCGGTCTGCGCAGGTCATAGCCATGGCTGGCAATCCACAAATCATTTTGTGCGAGCGCGGCATTCGCACATTTGAAACAGCCACTCGCAACACGCTCGATATCGCAGCGGTACCTGTTCTCAAAGCAGTGTCGCATCTTCCCGTCATTGTCGATCCCAGCCACGCTGCCGGTGTTCGCAGCCTGGTGCCGGTGCTTTCGCGCGCGGCTGTTGTTGTGGGCGCCGATGGACTCATTGTCGAGGTGCATCCTTCGCCGGAGCAAGCTCTGAGCGACGGGAACCAGTCCCTCACCTTCGGCGAGTTCCGGCGCATGATGGCTGACCTGCAACCGTACTTAGATCTGCAGCAAGCAGCCCGGCAGTTTCGTCCTCAACTCCTCGAAGTAGGAGGAGTGAACTAGTGCTGCAGCGCTTCATTCTCATTTTCTCGCTTCTGTCAGTCGCCATAGGATCCGCAAGACCCACGGCGGAAGGTGCGGGTTCCCCCGACCTGCCTGCTCTTCTCTACACCGCCACAAAGCAATATGAACCCCTGGCGTGGATGCATGGCGCAGATCGGTTCATGTCTGGCGCTGAGATTGTTATCAACGACGAAAAGGGGCGGCATCCGCTCGTTCCCAGTTTTGCCGCGTCGGCGGATCCGGCTGTTTCTTTTGATGGTGAGCGCGTGCTGTTTGCAGGGAAAGTTCACGCTGAGGATGCATGGCAGATTTGGGAGGTCGCGGCGGCTGGCGGGAGCCCGCGACGCGTCACATCTGGCTCTGAGGATTGCATTCGTCCGCTCTATCTTCCAGACGATCGCGTGGTGTATGCGCGCAAGATCGAAGGACGGTTCGTAGTCGAAACCGCCGAACTGGAAGGGGGTAAGCCGTTAGCTTTGACGTATATTCCGTCGAACTCTTTGCCCACCGATGTTCTTCGAGACGGCCGCATTCTGTTCGAGGCCGGATATCCGCTGGGAACCGAAACCGCTCCAGAGATTTACACGGTGTATTCCGACGGAAGCGGTATCGAGTCTTACCGTTGCGACCACGGGCCGGCCCGTCACTCAGGACGACAAGACAGCTCCGGAGACGTCGTGTTCGCGTCGGGCCATGGCTTGGCCAAATTCACTTCTGCGCGGGCTCAGGAAGTTCGCATCGGCGCCCAGTCTGGCGAATATGCCGGTGACGTTGCCGAGACGGCTTCGGGTGACTGGCTTGTGCCTTGGCGTCCCGATGGCACGTCGTTATTTCGGCTCATGGTGTGGACTCCAGGTGCCAGCAACCTCATACCGGGACTGGCCGAGTCCGACGTCAATGTAGTTCAGCCGGTGCCGTTGACCCAGCGAACCGTACCGAACCGTCATCCCTCTGGTTTGCATGATTGGCCCAATGCGAACCTGCTTTGCCTGAACGCTTACACGTCAAAATATCAGTTTGCGCCGGGCTCGATTCGGTCTGTGCGCCTCTATACCCGCGATGGGAAGGGAAGCGCCAAATTGCTGGGAACCGCACCTGTCGAAGGCGATGGATCATTCTTCGTACAAGTGCCTACCGAGCAGCCATTGCAAATCGAACTGTTGGATGCGTCGGGTAAGACCCTCAAGCGCGAATCGGGATTTTTCTGGATGCGCCGAGGTGAGCAGCGCGGGTGCGTCGGCTGCCATGCCGGCCCCGAGACTGCCCCGGAAAACGCGGTTCCGATGATCTTGCTGAAATCCACGACCCCGGCCGATTTGACCGGTACTGCACAACAAAATGCCTCGGGAGGACACTAGCTTGAAAACGCTCCTTCTGGTGCTATCGCTACTGTCTTCTTCCGCGCTGGGGCAAGCGCCACAAGCAAGCGCGCAAGGCGCGATAAAGTTCGAAGACGCAACGGCGAAATCCGGGATTCAATTCACTCATAGTTTCGGTGCGCAGCAACTCGGCTCGTTGCTCGAAAGCACCGGCTCCGGCTGTGTCTGGTTCGACTACAACAATGATGGATTTCCCGACCTCTACGTAGCCAGCGGCAAGCCGCTTGAAAATGGGATGCACCCTTATCCCCTTAGGCAGCCGCCTGCCACTCCACCGCACAATCATCTGTATCGAAACAACGGTGACGGGACTTTCACCGATGTCACGGATCAGGCGGGAGTCGCGGCGAACATTTACGGCATGGCTGCGATCGCAGCTGACTTCGACAACGATGGCTTTATCGACCTGTTCGTCACGGGTTATGGCAAAGCGATTCTCTATCACAACAACGGCGACGGTACATTCACTGACGTTACATCCAAGGCTGGCCTCAATGTGGACGGGTGGTCGATCAGCTCTGCGTGGCTCGACTACGATCGCGACGGTTGCATCGATCTATTCGTTGGCCGTTATGTAAAGTTCGATCCCAAGTATCGGAATTTCTACGCTGCCGACAACTATCCGGGGCCGCTCGACTACGCCGGCGATACCAACCGACTGTTTCACAACAATTGCAACGGAACATTCACCGACGTCACCGACAAGTCGGGCATCGCCGCTTACAAGGGCCGAACGATGGGCGTCACCGCCGCGGACTTTGATGGAGACGGCTATCCCGACATCTATGTCGCGAACGACAAGACTGAGAACTTTCTGTTTCACAACAAGCATGACGGTACGTTCGAGGAAATCGCCGGGGACCTGGGCGTGGCCTATGGACAGAACGGCGAAAGCACATCCGCGATGGGACCGATCTTTGCTGACATTGACGGCGACGGACGCCTCGATCTGTGGGTGACCGACTCCAAGTACAACCGCTTGATGCGCAATGCGGGACCGAGCGGGTTCGAAGATATTGGACCGAGTTCCGGAATCTCGCAAGCCACGGCGCAGTATGTGAGCTGGGGCAGCGGAATTTACGATTTTGACAACGATGGATGGCTCGACGTCCTTGTATTCCATGGTGGGCTAATCCACCTCGTACCCCAGGAACAATCGCTGTTTCGTGGTTTGGGAAATGACAAGTTTGCGGACGTGTCGCGGGATGCCGGTGCTGTACTCGATGTAAAGACAGTTTCCCGCGGCGCCTGCTTCGCCGACTACGACAACGACGGGAAGATCGATGCGTTCGTCGTTAACCTAGGCGCGCCCGCAACGTTGCTGCACAACGTGACGCAGGCCGGCAATCACTGGCTCACCGTGAAACTGAAAGGAAAAAAGAGCAATCGCGATGGCATTGGTGCTCGCCTGGAATTGCTCACTGCAGGTCGCAAACAAATCGCGGAACGCAGCGCAGGCTCTGGCTACCTATCGCAAGACGACGGCCGCATTCATTTCGGTTTGGGGACAGCTGCTCGAGCTGACAAGCTCACCATCCGCTGGCCCAGCGGGCACGAACAGATTCTGGAAAATCTTGCCGTCGACCGGGTACTCACCGTGGAGGAGCCATAGATGACGGCTGGGCTAAATCACGGAACATTTCGGCTTACGTTCAAGATTGCTGCCATTCTTGCCGTGGCTCTACTCGCGATTGCGGCAAAGCCCGCTCCGCAGCAGACAGGAGGCTTGTTAAAAGAACGCTATCTATCCCCAATCGAAATGGCCTTCTCGCCGGATGGACGCGCGCTCTACGTAGTATGCCAGGACAGCGACGAAGTGCGAGTCGTCGACGTGGAATCGCACAAGATAGTCAGCATCATTCCGGTCGGCCATTCTCCGCGCGGAATTGCTCTCTCGCCGGATGGCCATCGTCTCTATATAACCAATTCTTCGTCTGACACGGTTTCTGTCGTCGACACGATGACGCGGGAAGTCGCGCAGACGCTGCCCACGGGGTTCGAACCGGACGGAGTTGTTTCCGACACGAATGACTCGACCCTCTACGTCGCCAACCGGCTGAGCAGCGATGTTTCCGTGATCGACTTAAAGACTGGCCAGGAGATAAAACGCCTTCTTGCCGGACGTGGCGCCAGCTATCTCGTGCTGTCTCCTGACGGGAAGCGGATTTACTGCACGCACATCTATCCCAATCCCGGAGGGTTCCGCACTCAACCGAATTCAGAGATCACGGTCATCGATACTGCGAGCCAGACCGTGGTCGAGCGTAAATCGCTGCGCAATGTGGCCGGAATGTTTCATGTCGCGATGTCGGCAGACGGCCGACTGGGCGTAGCCGCGCAGCTCAGACCAAAGAATCTGATCCCGCTCACGCACGTCGAGCACGGCTGGGTGTTCGGCGACTCTCTGACTCTGTTTGGCGAAGACGTAGGCGGGACCGTTCAGATCCCCATTGACGAACTCGATCGCTACTACGCGCTGCCTTGGGGAGTGGCAATCGCTCCCGACAAGTCGAAAATTTTTCTCACGACGGCCGGATCGCAGAGCGTGACTGTTATTGATGTTCCCAATATGTTGAAGACGGTCCGAACCAGGCATCAGCCGTTCGTCAACGACCTGTCAGCGTCGGCAGACTATGTGGAGGCCAGAATTACCGTCGGCCACAATCCTCGTGGTCTCGTACTCTCACCTGACGGGAAACGGCTTTATGTGGCCAACCGACTCGACGACACCATCTCTGTCATTGATATCTCCGCAGACAAAGTAGTATCCACGCTTGATCTCGGCGGACCAAAGAATGTGGACGCTCTGCGACGCGGGGAGCGCCTTTTCTACACTGCGGACTTTGCATTCCAGGGGCAATTCGGTTGCGCGAACTGTCATCTCGATGCCACGATCGACGGCCTGCAATGGGATCTGGAGCCGGATGGTTTCGGAAAAGACATTGTTGATAACCGCTCGCTCGAAAATCTCGCCGGGACGGAGCCTTTCAAGTGGAACGGTGGCAATGCCGACATGCCCACCGAATGCGGCCCACGCACAGAGAAGTTTTTCTTTCGTTCGCAGAGTTTCAATCAGCAACAACTCACCGACCTGGTGACATTCGTCTACTCGCTTCCTTATCGTCCAAACCGATACCGCTCAGCAAATGGGGAACTGACGGCCGCTCAGGAGCGGGGCAAGGCCATCTTCGAACGAACGAAGACCAAGGGAGGCACGCCGATCCCGCAGTCGAATCAATGCACCTATTGCCATGCGGGACCGAAATACACCAATCAGACACAGATCAATGTCGGCTCCGGCAAGCCCACGGATCGGTCGCCCGTGATTGATGTGCCGCAGCTTTCCAATGTGGTGTACTCAGCGCCTTATCTGCACGACGGCTCTGCACGCTCTCTGGAAGAAATTTGGACGGTGTTCAATCCGAAAGATACTCACGGCGTGACCAACGATCTGACGAAAGATCAACTGAACGATCTCATCGAGTACTTGAAAACGTTATGAAGACGAAATGGTTCGTGGCGTTTGCGCTCCTCGTTCTGGCCTCGCCGGCCTTTGCTCAGGACATGCCGATCTTTCGATGGGAGAACTTCACTACCGCGAACGGCCTGCCTGATAACCACGTATTCTGCGTGCTCGTCGACGGAAAGCGAATTTGGGCCGGGACCGAAAATGGATTAGGTCTGTACGAGGATGGTGCGTGGAAAATCTATCGCCCCGATCCAGACCAGAAAGAGCAAAGCCTGGCTCATCAGGCCGTGTTGTCTCTGGCGCTTGATAAGCGAACGGGGGATCTGTGGGCAGGCACCATGGGCGGTCTAAGCCGCATCTCCGCGGGACGCATCGATACCTTTACACAATTAAATTCCGGCTTGAGCAACGACATCGTCTACGGAGTCGGCGCGCAGGGTGACTATATCTGGACCGCAACTGCCGCGGGCGCCAGTCGATTGAACACCCGCACTGGACAGTGGTCGCTGTTCAATGAGCGCAACACGCCGATGTACGAGATCTGGACCTACGCGGTGAGCCCGGCAGAGGACAAAGTCTACTACGCAGTCTGGGGAGGCGGGGTGCTCGAGTACGACCAGAAAACCGAGCACTGGAAAGATTACAACGACCCCGATGGCGAGACCGAACTTGTCCTTATGAAAGATCAGGGTTTGATCCACGAGATCACGACCTCAGTCAGCTACGTGGACAAGATTCTCTGGGTCGCGACGTACTTTGGCGCAAGCCGCTACGACGGCCGCTACTGGCACAACTTCCTACAAAAAGACAGCGGTCTACCAAGCAACTTTCTAAGCCAGATCAAGGGCATCGATGCCAATCGCGCCTGGTTCTCCACCGACAAGGGATTGGCCTATTACGACGGCGCAAATTGGGCGGTTTATCGTCCAGCGCTCGACACCCACAAGCCCGAAATGCTGGTCCGCGATGCGGCAGGCGTGGTGAAGAAGATCGTTGTCCAAAGCGCCCCGGCGCACAATTACATTCTCGGCGTCGATTTTCAAGGCGACGACGTCTGGGTCGCGACGGCCAAAGGATTGAGCCACGGCATTCGGCAGAAAAATTCGACCGAAACAGCACAAGTTGTGAAGACGAAGAAGGCAGAGCACAAGTAATAAGGAGTCATCCAAATGAATGTCCAAGAGTTATTCGCAGAAGTGGCCACGGCACCGGTAGTGAAGCGAGCCATTACCAATCACTCAGCTTTGAACGAAGCCTACGATTACGGCAGCGCCTTCTCGCGCGGCATGCGCATCGATCTGAATGGTCTCACTATTCTGTTGATCTCAGGCACGGCCAGCATCGACGATGCCGGGCGCACCGTGCACGTTGGCGACCTCCGGGCGCAATTGCGGCGCACGTTCGACAACATTACCAAGTTGCTTGCGTCCGAAGGCGCGACATGGCACGACATCGTGCGAACTACCTGCTACCTCCGCGACATCGAGCGTGACTATCAGGCTTTCAACGAAGAGCGCACCGCCTTTTATAAGGAGCAGGGACTGGACCCGCTGCCCGCTTCCACCGGCATCCAGGCAATTCTCTGCCGTCCCGACCTTTTGATTGAGATAGAAGCGATCGCCATGTTCCGGCGGGAAACGCCTTCGGAGTAGCGCTATGCGCCTCGTGTCCACCGCATTGATCGCTGCAGTGTTTTCGCTCGCGGCCTGGGCGCAAACGACTACTGCTCCTTGTTTGGCCGGCCAGCATTCCGCCGGACCACCCAAGCCCCGCTCGCTCAAGCCCTACACGGGCGCGCCAGAGGATCTCCGTCCATTCTCGAAGTTCACCACTCCTTATTACGAGTATTACCAGGATCTGGTCGAGTACAACGGCGCAGCCCGGGATATCCCTGACCCAGACCCGAAGAGTCTGAAAGAGATCCGGATTGGATTTCTGGCGCCGCTCTATGATCATCCTGATCAAGTGCTCGGCAACCGAATGCTGAATGGCGCGAGGATGGCGATTGATGAGGCCAACGCTGCCGGCGGATATTGCGGCAAACCTTTTAGCCTTATCACCCACAACGATTACGACAACTGGCAGAACAGCAGCGCGGCGGCGGGAGTTTCAAAAGATTCGGCGATCTGGGGAGCGGCCTCGAACGACGCGGTCAGAATGATCTATGACGACAAAGTCTGGGCTATGTTCGGCTCCATCAGTTCTGAGTCCACCCACATCGCCCTGCGCCTCACGCTGAAAGCCGAAACTCCGCTAGTGAACAGCGCCTCCACGGATCCGACGATTCCAGAGACGATCATCCCTTGGTACTTTACCGACATTCAAGATGATCGCTTGCAGGGATACACGCTGGCTCGGCACATTTACACGGAATTAGGTCTGAAGCGAGTGGCGCTTCTGCGGGTGAACGATCGCTATGGTCGATTCGGAGTCATCAAGTTTCGAGACGCGTCCCGCCGCCTTGGGCACCCGGTGGTGATCGAGCAGAAGTTCATGCGAGGCGAGACTGACTTTCGCCGTCAACTCCAAGTGATCGAAGACTCGCGCGTCGATGCCATTGTGCTGTGGGCTGATATTGGCCCGGCCGCGATGATTCTCCAGCAGATGCAAGAGTTCGGCATGAAGCAGAGAGTTTTCGGCAGTCATCGCAGTATCGGGGACGAGTTGCTCAAACTCGCCGGTCCAGCGGCCGAAGGCTTCGAGGCAGTGTTCCCCTATGATCCCAGCCGCACTGATCCGCGCTGGCTGGAATTCAATGCGCATTACGAGGCGCGCTTCCACGAAAAGCCCGATCATTTTGCCGCCCTTGCCTACGATCAAATGAAGATCTTGGTCGACGCCATTCGCCGTGCGGGCCTCAATAAAGGTCGGATTCGCGACACCCTAACCGGAATGGAAACTTACAAGGGCGTTACTGGCGACATGGTGTTTGACCCGAATTGCAAAAACATCGCGCCCCTGTTCCTCGCCCGAGTCCACAACGGAACAATCGACTATCGGCGCATCACGATGGAGAAGCCATATGCCCGTGTGGGAGAAAACGGAGTTGACTATGCGGGTCCATCCACGCCAGACGAGAATGCCAACAATCTGCCGATCGGGCTATTCGGTCCACACGCCGATGAGGCGCTGCGTTCGCCGGAGGTGCTCCGACTGCTGAGCACGTTCAGTAGCCAAGGCAAACATCTCTCACTCATCGCGATTCCATCCCAGACATCCTGGGGCAAAGCATCCAGCGATCTTGTGAAGGCCGTATATCAGCAGCGAGTGCTGGCTCTGATCGCGCTCGACCGCGAGTCCAGCCATCTCGCCGAACAAATTGCTGTGAAGGCGTTCGTTCCCGTCGTGGCCATCTCGTCCGACCGCGCTCTCACCTCCACGAATATCCCCTGGATTTTCCGCCTCCCGGAGGGCACTTCGGTACTCGACGCCGTGACCTGCCTATCTGCGGCCATCGCTCACGCCGGTCCAAACCGGGCTCTTATCCGCGACTTTCTGACGTCAGGCGAACCCGTGGCTGGCATCCGCTTTGATTCAAGAGGCGAGTTGAGCCAGTAGGACTTACATTTCCTCGGCACCTTGTGGTCCTCCCTCCAGACATAATTACGCCAAAACGCCCGTCTGGCGCCAGAAGTCGAGCCATCGACGCCGAAAAACAATGGGATACATCTCGTCCGAAATCAGATAAAATGCTGAGGCCCTGCCAAGGGCGCGCCATGGATACCGCGGGATCGCCGAAAAAACTGGCTGGCCGATACGAGGTGAAGGAGATCCTCGGACAAGGTGGCATGGGCCTTGTCTATCGTGCCTACGACACCGTTGTCCGCCGTGAAGTCGCTGTCAAGACTATTCTCGACCTTCCCGACCCCGCCTCTTTGCAATTGTTCTACAAGGAATGTGATGTGCTCGCCTCGATGAGCCATCCCAACATCGTTGAGATATTTGACATAGGAGAATTTGAAGACGAGGGCAAGAAGAAGCCCTACTTCGTCATGCCGCTCTTGCCCGGCACGACGCTTGATCACTTCGTACGCACATCCAGCCATCGACTTACCGTCGAGCGCACAGTTGAGATCATCTCCCAGACGTGCCGGGGTTTGCAGGCGGCACATGAGCGGGGACTGGTTCATCGCGATCTGAAACCGAGCAACATCTTCGTGATGGAGGACGACTCGGTCAAGATTATCGACTTCGGCGTGGCACATATGGCCGACGCGCACACGACGCGGGCGCAAAAGGGAACGCTGCTCTATATGTCCCCAGAGCAGATTCAGTTGAAGCCGCTCGCTCCAGCATCGGACATCTTTTCTTTAAGCGTGGTTTGCTACGAAGCCTTGACCGGCAGACATCCGTTCCAGCGCGCGCGAGCCGATGAGGTGGTCGAAGCCATTCTGAACCAGATTCCGCCGCCTGCCTCGGAAGTGAACCCCGCAATCGCGCAGGCCGTCAGCCGTGTCGTCCACAAAGGCATGGCAAAGCAGCCGTGGAACCGTTTCACAACCGCACGCGAGTTCGCCGACACCTTGAGCAAGGCTCTTCGCAACGAGGCTATCGAGTTTTTCGATCCGGAGCGGACACGCCCCCGGTTGCAGCGCGTCACCAAGGCACTCAATGATGGAGATCTGCAGTTCGCGGGCGAGATCCTTGGCGAGTTGGAAGCTGAAGGCCACATGGATACCGAACTCGGCTCGCTTCGGCGCCAGCTCGACACCGCCGTCCGGCGCAAGACGCTTGCCCAACTGCTAGACGCGGCCCGCGCCCGCTTTGAAGAGGAAGAGGATCCCCTGGCCCTGCAGAAACTGCAGGAAGCTTTGCAGATCGAGCCCGACAACGCGGTTGCTCTTGCGTTAAAGAGCAAGATCGAGAACCGGCGCAGCGAAAAGCAGATCGAAAGCTGGTACCGGCTGGCGCGCCAGCACATCGACAACCACGCCTATCCCCACGCTCGCGAAGCGCTGCAGAACGTGCTGCAAATGCGTCCGAAAGAGGGTCGCGCCGTGCAATTGCTGGCAGAGGTTGACCGGCAGGAACAGGAATACAAGAAGCTGCGTACGGAAAAAGAGCAGATTCACCGCGCTGCCGTTGATGCCTGGCAGAAGGGCGATGTCAGCAGTGCTCTGGCCAAGTTGGGAGTCGTGCTGGAACTCGACCGCAGAGCTCCGGATTCGATCAATCGCGAGAGCGGAGCGCACTACCAGAGCTTCTACAACGAGGTGAGGTCCGAACATGATGCGATGAACACAGCATACGCCGAGGCGCGCAAGCATCTGGCGGACCACAATTTCGCGAAAGCAATGTCCACGTGCCAGACCTATCTGGCAAAGTATCCCGCGAATGCCATCTTCCAAGCTCTTCGCTACGACATCGAGGAGCAGAAGAGGCAGGAACTGTCTGCGCTGATTGCCCAGGTAGATCGACAGGTTGAGGCGGAGCCCGATCTCGACAAGCGCGTCAGCATACTGCGCGAAGCTCTGGAACAGCATCCCGGGGAGTCGCACTTCGAACGTGCTCTTCGCCTGGTACAAGATAAGCGCGACTTGGTGAACTCCATCGTCGCGCGCGCGCACCTTCACGAAGAGCAGGCGGCATTCGGCGACGCACTGAACGATTGGGAAATTCTGCGAACCATCTATAGCCAGTATCCCGGACTGAAGTTTGAGGTCGAGCGGCTGCAGAAAAGGCGCGACCAGCAAACGCGCGTCGCGTCGAAAACGCGTTTGATCGAGCAGATTGACTTATGCCTGAACTCCAGTGATTACGGACGCGCATTCGACCTCCTGCAGGGCGCGGCGAAAGAATTTCCCAACGATGAAGAATTGCAGGAATTGGAGAAACACGCCCGGCAGGGAGTTGAGCGTTCGACTCAGGCGCAGCAACTGATGACGGAAGGGCAGGATTTGTGCGCGCAGCAAAAACCTGCCGAAGGCCTCGCACGCTTGCGACAAGCCTACGAACTGGATGAGAACAATACACTAGCCCGGGCCGTACTGGCGAATGCGTTGGTCGAGCAGGCACAGATCGTTGTCGAGAGTGATTGGCATGCGGCAGAGAAGTTCGCCAAGGAAGCCTTCGAGCTGAATCCGTCGCACCCGATGGCCAAGACGCTGCGCACATTGATTCTCGACCAGAAGCGCGAGTCGGCCGTCAGCGAATGTGTTTCGCACGCGCGAAAACTTCAAACTTCCGGAGACCTGACCGCTGCCCTTTCACGTGTTGAAGAAGGGCTGCTGTCTTTTCCGCGCGAGATGCGGCTTGCCCAAATTCGGGATGCGGTGCAACGCGACCTTCAAGTTCAGCGCCGGCAGACGCGGCGGCGTGACCTCGAAGAATTGCGTCGTTTAGAGAGCGAAGCTGATTCTGCCAGCGACGCCGACATCAAGCGTACCCTCGGCGCGAGAGCGCGAGCTCTGGCCGACAAACATATTGAGGACTACGAGGTTGTTTCCGGCGCCAATGGTCTTTTGCAGAAACTGAACCTGCCTGGTATTGCGGGGAAGAGTACTGGTCAGGACGCAACCTCCGCTGCGACCCTTTCGTTCGCAGCTCCTCCGACTTCTCAGCAGGATCCGCGCGAACAAGCGGAGCTTCGCCCTACCGCAACGGGTCCAACAGCGTCGGTTCCACCGCCTCCGCCAGCCGAGATTGAGTCATTGCCCGAATCGCCGGACATACCTGAGTTTGCGCCTTCGGCTACGTCCGCGTTCGTGCTGCCCGTGGCTCCGATGGTCCCAAGCATTGAACCTGCGAAGGTTGCGGCTTCGCTTTCGCAGCAAAAGAAAATGCAGCCAGCCGCGTCCCGGTCTCCGATCCCGCGCAACACCAAGGTCGTGATAGGCGGGACCGCGACCTTGGTTCTGTTATTCATCGCCTCATTATTTATTCGTCCGCACAAGCGCCCGGCACAACCTCCCGCCCAACCGGTGATCGCAGTCGAACCCACCCAACCCGTTGCGCAACCCGAGCCGTCGACTTTGCCGACGATGAAGTTGTCCTCCGATACCGGCACGGGGAAAGTTTCGTTTGACGGCCAGCCTCCGGTCGAGTTGCAGGATGCGCAGTGGGCACTCGACAAAATGGACGCGGGCGATCATACCTTCAAGTTGGAAAGCCCTGCAGGCAGCCTTGAGATCGGCCTAACATCGGCCGCTGGCGCCTTGCCTGTGATCAAAACGCCGATCACCGCCAAAGGTGTCCTCGCTGTAATCGTAAGCAGCATGGGGCAACATTTTCAGGTGTACTCCAGCGACTCTGCCGCCCGGCTGAGTCTTGATGGACAAACGTTCGTCGATGTTCCTGCGGAAGGTGTGGACTTTCCCTCCGTGGCACTCGGCGCGCACGAGTTGACCGTTCGTCATAGCGGAGAAGAATACAAGCTCGCGATCGACGTGACGGCAGCACCGGCCCTGAATGCCTTCGTGGAATCCGGTCAGAATGTGGGCACGCTGGTGGTTGTCACGGGACAGGATAAATCGAAAGTATTTCTCAACGGAAAAGCGCTCGACCAACAGACGCAGGGCGGACAATTGCGCATCGCCAATCTTGAGCCGAAGGAATACGTCGTGCGCGTCGCGAAGGCGGGTTACCAGGAGGTTGCGGAGCAGAGAATCCGGATTCGCAAAGGCCAGCAGGGCAGGCTGGTGTTCGGTCTTTTGCCGGTCCCGCATATGGCTTCGCTCAACATCGAGGGCGGTCCGTCAGGGGCGACGGTGCTGATCGATCAAATGGATGCTGGAACCGTGCAAGCTGATGGGACGCTTGCACTGTCGAGCATCCCTCCCGGCGATCATCTGATTGAACTACGCAAAGATCGCTTCCAGCCGAAACAGATCAAAAAGCATTTTGCTGTGGGGACCCCTGTCGTTCTCACGGGTTCTGACACAGCGCTGGAAGCTGCTGCAGGGGATCTGAAGATTACCTATTCTCCGTCTGACGCTCAACTCACCTTGACGAAGGCGGGCGAATCGCCGGTCAAGGTGAATAACGGTAGCCCGATTAGTCTCCCGGCGGGTACGTACACTCTGACCGCTCGCACCGCGGACAATTTCGTCCGGAGTTCGATTCTGGAAATTACCGCAGGCCGATCGCGCAGCTTTGATCTGTCGCTAGCTCCAATGGGAATGGCTAAGTGGGATGACCCCGCCGGTTGGAAGCAGGATAAGGGAGTATTCACCCGCAAGGGGGGTGACTACGTTCTGTACGGCCCACCCGCATCTGGCACGTATGTTTTTTCCGCACTGCTGACGAAAGGTCACAGGCTGCAGTGGGTAGTCAACTATACCGACTCAAACAACTACGATCTGTTCCAGATCGATGAAAACAATTTCTACCGCACGGACGTGAGAAACGGCCAGAAGACAAACGACGCCAAGATTCCGCAGAAAGGCGAAAAGAAAAGCTTTCGCACAATGCAGATTCGCGTCTCCCCGAGCGAGATCGTCCATCAGATCAGGCAAGGGGATGCGTGGGTGGTTCTCGATCGATGGACCCAACCCGGAACCAATCTCTCTTCCGGCAGGTTTGGCTTCTACTTGCCGGGCGGGGATCAGATTTCACTAGCCAACTTCGCTCACTACCTCGACCTGGACCTTCACTAGACTCTGCCCGCTAACTGGACCCCGTCTGGTCGTTGGCACCTGGCGACCACGCCTGAAGTTTGACCAGCCAATTGGCAGGCTCCGGAAGAATCGCGAAAGTCGGCAAGTTGCCACGCACCATCGCAACTTCATCGCAGCAATGGAACCTCGGACAAGCGTGACAATCTTTGTAGATCTTGTCGGGAAGATCTTCGCGTTGAGCGACAGAGAATCCTTGGCCAGCAAAGAAGTCCGGCTTGCGCGTGAAAAGGCAGATGCAATCTACCTGGTGGCGCTTCGCCTCCGCCATCAGTGCCTTCACTAAGCGTCCGCCGCCGCCTTTACCTTGAGCCCACGGTGCCACTGTGATTGAGCGGATTTCGGCGAGATGCGTGCCGTAAAGGTGCAGCGCCCCGCAGCCGATGAGCCGACCTTCGTCCTCCAGGACCACGAAGTCGCGAACGTTCTCGCAGATTTCCGGCAACGTGCGCGGCAACAGAGTGCCGTCGCCGGAGTAAGCTGCGATTAGTTCATGAATCTGCTGTGCATCGGGCAGAATTGCTTTACGCGTGCGCATGGACCTCCTCGCGAAGCGACTCGATTGCCTTCCTGGTAACGCTAATCGCGTGCCGCACACGGTTAGGCGCCGTGCCTCCCGGCACGTCGTGCACTGCGAGCACGGAAGCCAAAGTCAGCGACTCGTAGAAATCTTCACCGAAAGCCGGGCTCAGAGAGCGAAGATCCTCCAGCGATAGATCCTGCAGCTCACAATTTCGCTCGAGACACATCTGCACCGCCTTGCCAATCCGCTCATGGGCCAGTCGTGAAGGAACACCGCGCTTCACCAGATATGTGGCGGCCGCCCACGCATTCATGAATCCAGACTGGGCCGCCAGTTGCATCCGTTCGCAGTTAAATTCCACGGACTTCATCCATCCAGTCACGAGCGGTAACATCTGCAACAGTGTGTCGGAAGCTTCGAACAAGGGTTCTTGCGTTTCCTGTAAGTCCTTGTTGTAGGCAAGGGGCAATCCTTTTACGGCGACAAGGAGCGAGGTCGCACTCCCCAATACACGCCCGCTCTTGCCGCGCACCAGTTCGAGCAGGTCTGGATTCTTCTTCTGGGGCATCGCACTGCTGCCGGTGGAGTAGGCCTCTGGCAGACCAAGGAATCCGTATTCCCGCGACGAAAACAGGATCATCTCTTCCGCCCAACGGCTTAGGTGCATAGCGAGAAGGGACAGGGCGCTCACGAACTCGATCGCAAAATCCCGGTCGCTAGTGGCGTCGATGCTGTTGCCCGTTGGGCCGTCGAAGCCGAGGCTCTCGGCCATGAGTGCCCGATCGAGCGACAAGGTGGCTCCGGCGACCGCCCCCGAACCCAGAGGGCAACGATTCAGCCGCTTGCGACAGTCGGAGAGTCGATCGGCGTCCCTCAGAAACATTTCCGCATAAGCCATCAGCCAGTGTCCGATCAGCACCGGCTCCGCTTTCTGGAGATGGGTGTAAGCCGGCATAGCGGCATCTGCGGCTTGTTCTGCTCGGTCCGCCAGCGTCCCGCAAAGGTCAGAAAGTTCGTGCCGCAACTGATCGATCGCGGCCCTCACGTAGAGTCGAAGGTCGGTCGCGATTTGCTCGTTGCGGCTGCGGCCGCTATGCAGCTTGTATCCGGTATCGCCGATCAACTCGACGAGTTGTTTCTCCACGAAGTGATGTACGTCTTCGGCTTCGCTGTCTTCAAGGAACGCTGGTGACGCCACAGCTCGCTTGGCAATCTCCTCCAATCCCTGCAGAATGCTGATCAGTTCATCGGCAGAGAGAATACCGGCATTCTTCAGCGCACGCGCGTGCGCTCCGCTGGCCGAAATTTCGTAGCGCAGCAAACGGCGATCGAAGTCGAACGACCGTTGCCAGCGCTCGAATTCAGGGTCCAGTGGTTGCCGGAACCTTCCCGACCACATCTTCATCGCGCAACCTCCACGCGATTTCGCGCACGCGACCGCGAGGGCAGCCCGAGAATGCGGATGAATCCAGCGGCGTCTTTCTGGTCGTAGCTGTCATCCATGGTGAACGACGAAAGGTCAGTGCGATACAAAGAGTTTTCCGACTCGCGGCTGACCACGGAAACATTTCCCTTGTAGAGCGACAACGTGACTTTGCCAGTCATCGCGGCCTGCGTCTTTTCGACGAAAGCATCCAGAGCCTCGCGCAATGGGGTGAACCACAGTCCGAAATAAACCAATTCCGCATATTTCAGCCCAATGTGCTGCTTGAAGTGGGTGACATCGCGCTCGAGGCAGAGGGCCTCCAGTTCTCGATGTGCCGTGATCAGGAGCGTTCCACCCGGAGTCTCGTAGCATCCTCGCGACTTGATGCCCACGAAGCGGTTCTCGACCAGGTCGACGCGTCCGACTGCATTCCGCGCACCAATTTCATTGAGTAGTTCGACCAGCGACACAGGATCCATTTCCATCCCGTTCACCGACACCGGAATACCCTGCGCAAAACCTATGCTGACCCGCTCGTCCTTGTCTGGCGCCTCCTGCGGAGACCGAGTAATCTGCCAGGTCGTCGCCATGGGCGCGTTCGCAGCATCTTCCAATTCGCCGCCCTCGTGGCTGATGTGCCAGAGATTCCGATCGCGGCTGTGGATCTTTTCGCGGCTTGCCGCCACGGGAATCCCGTGCTGTTCGGCATAGTCGAGGCAATCTTCCCGCGACTTCAAAGTCCACTCCCTCCATGGCGCGATGATCTTCAGTTCGGGAGCAAGAGCCTGGTAGGTCAGCTCAAAGCGAACCTGGTCGTTGCCTTTGCCCGTGCATCCGTGGGCGACCGCAGTCGCCCCTTCTCGCAGGGCCACTTCGACCTGATGCTTGGCAATCACTGGACGCGCAAGGGAAGTTCCGAGCAAATACTTGTGCTCATAAACCGCCCCGGCCTTCAGTGCAGGGAAAACATATCCAGTTAGGAACTCCTCGCGGAGATCTTCCACGATCACTTTACTGGCGCCAGTTGCGTAAGCCTTCTCAACCACCGCCTCGATGTCATCTCCCTGGCCCACATCGCCCACCATAGCGATGACGTCATATGAATAATTCTCTTTCAACCACGGAATAATGATAGAAGTGTCGAGTCCACCGGAATATGCAAGAACGACTTTCTCAGGCATGAGCGCTCCTTGCGGGCAGGCGCACCGCGCCGCCCAGCAACAAATAAAGAATGGATTTTTGGACGTGCAGCCGGTTTTCCGCCTGCTCGAAGATCACTGAGTTGTCCGAGTCCATCACTTCGTCCGTGACTTCCTCACCGCGATGCGCTGGAAGGCAATGCATGAACGCCGCGTGGGGCGCGGCCTCCGCCATCAGTCCGCTATTGACCTGGTACGGCGGAAATATGGCAGCGCGTTGTGCGGTTTCGCGCTCCTGGCCCATGCTTGCCCACGCGTCGGTGTAGACAGCGTCCACGCCGGCGACCGCGGCATGGGGGTCCGTCAGCAATTCAATCTGAGCACCTGTCTGTTTTGCGATTTTGCGGGCGTCGGCAACGATCTGCGGATTGCACGTGTACGCTTTTGGCGTAGCGACGCGGATCGAAGACCCAATACTGGCGCAAGTCAGTAATAAGGAGTGCGCAACGTTGTTGCCGTCGCCGACATAGGCGAGGCAGATTTTTCTAAGATCACCGAACCGCTCCTGCAAGGTGAAGTAGTCGGCCAGCGCCTGGCACGGATGCTCAAGATCACTAAGCGCATTGATCACCGGCACGGAGGCGTAACGAGCCATCCCGTCGATGGTTTCCTGCGCGAACGTGCGCAGCACAATTACATCGACCCAGCGCTCCAGGTTGTGCGCGATATCGCTCAGCTTCTCGCGGGCATCGAGCCGGCTCTGCGATTGGTCGACGAACATCGTCGCTCCGCCCAGGCTCGACATTCCGGCCTCGAAGGTCAGCCGCGTTCTCAGCGAGGGCTTTTCAAAGAACATCACCATCTGCTTGCCGGCCAGCGAGCGCTGAAAAACAGAAGGACGAGACTTCATGAGCTCAGCCAGATGCAGCACGGCTTCTACACCCTGCGGCCCCAGGTCGCGCGTCGAAATCAGGTCCGGGCACCAGAATGTGCCGGGGAAAGTTTCCGGCGCGGCCGGCGTCCTGCCTTGCAATTGAGTGTTCAACTTTGACTCCTCAGTCTTAAATTTCCCATCCTGTTCATGCACAGGTGACTTCTGTTCCACAGTTCAGCTTCGTGAGATAAAACTGCGGCAACGCCTCGGCTTCGGCGGCAGGCAATATCCGTACCCGGCCCACTCCCTGCTTCAATGCCTGTGTGCAAGCGGCGAGCTTAGGCAGCATGCCGCCGCTTACGACCGATCCGGCGGCCAGATCCTGTGCCTGCTTGGTGTTTAGCCACGGAATCACCGCTCCTTCGGCGTTCTTCACGCCGGGCACGTCTGTGAGGAAGATGAGGGCATTCGCATGGCACGCCGCGGCGCAAGCTGCAGCCATCTCGTCGGCATTGACGTTGTAATACTCGCCATCCGCACCGAGTGCGAGGGAGGCGAGAACCGGAATGCCCCCCTGTTGCCAGAGTGCTTCGATCCAGCAGGGCTCCGCAAAGCAGATTTCTCCGACGAATCCAACGTCGTTCCCGAGAACGTGTTTGCGGCGAGCGCGGAACGACATGCCATCGCCTCCGCAGAAACCAACGGCCGGCATGCCCGCGGCCTGAATCGCTGCCACCATCTTCTTGTTCACCATGCCGCCGAGTACCATGAGCGCTACATCTCGGGTCTCGGCGTCGGTGACCCGCAGCCCGCCAATGAATTCGCTCTGCTTCCCGAGTTGCTTGAGAACGCGCGTCAACGCACTGCCACCGCCATGCACCACGGCCACGCGATGTCCATCCTGCGCCAGTTCCGCAATAGCGCGCGCGCACTTGCGCAAAATGGCAGCGTCCTCAAGCGCTGCTCCTCCGATTTTGATCACTATCGTCACTGCAGTCCCTCTTCTTCCGCCCATCCATACATCAGATTCATGTTCTGCACCGCCTGCCCGGCCGCGCCTTTGAGCAGATTGTCGATGCACGAAATCAAGACCAGGCGCCGTCCGTCTTCCGCCAGACAGAATCCAAGATCGCAGTAATTTGTATGCAGTGAGAACTGCACCTGCGGAAGCTTCGGGGTTGGGAAAACCCGCACCCAGTGTTTGCCAGTATAGAAATTGCGAAAGCATGACTCCACTTCCAGCGGAGTCATTTGCCGGCTAAGATGCACGTAGATCGTCGACAAAATCCCCCGGGGTATCGGCATCAGGTGCGGCGTGAAGATCAATTCTTGAGATTCCAACGCGAGTTGCTCGACAATCTCGCCCATGTGCCGGTGGTTGAACACCGAATAGGCCGAGAGATTGTCGGCGACCGACACAAAATGGGTCTTGGATGTCGGTTCTTTACCCGCTCCTGACACTCCCGACTTCGAATCGGAAACGATCCCCCGATTTCGATCGACGACCCCAGCCTTGAGCAAGGGCGCGAGTGCCAGGATCACCGACGTCGCGTAGCACCCGGGATTAGCTAACAGATCAGCCGTCGCAATGCGGTCGGCATTCAACTCCGGCAATCCGTATACCGCCTTCTCCGTGAGTTGCGCGGCAGTGACTGCGTCTGAGTCCTGAAAGTTGTAGATTCCCCGATGAACCTCCTGCTTCAGGCGCCATGCCCCGCTCAAGTCGATGACGCGGAGGCCATGGGCCAATGCCTCCGGCACCAGAGAGCGCGATGCTTCGTGCGGCGTAGCCAGGAACAGCAACTTCACTCCCTGCTGCTTCAGGGCAGGCCACGAAAGCGAGTGCAGCGGGTATCCGCCGTTGCCGGAAAGAACCGGAAACACGTCGGCGAGGTCGGCTGCGGCGCCGTTATCGGCGGTGCGCCGAAGGAGGCACGGCTTTTCGAGCCGGGGATGCCGCAGAAGAATCCGCGTCAATTCCAGTCCTGAATAGCCGGTCGCACCCATCACGGCGGTTTTTAGTTTCGCGGCCATCTAGCTGAGCATCTCCTCGATCCGGCCCGCAAGCGTGCGCGCCTCATCCTTGTCCGGACAAACAATGAGGATGGTGTCGTCACCTGCAATCGTGCCCACAACCTCGCTCCAGTCGGTTTCGTCGAGCGCTGCTGCTACGGGCTGCGCGCTGCCCACGATGGTCTTGATCACCAGAAGATTCTGGGCCGAGCGGATGTCCAGCACGAACTCGCGGACCAATCGCGACACTGGCGGCAAAGCGACGCCCACCCCGTTTTCCCCCAGAGGAAGGGAATACCCGTGCGAGGTTTTGCTCAGGTTCAAGTCGCGGATGTCCCGCGAGAGGGTGGCTTGTCCCACCTTGAATCCCCGCCGCCGCAAATGCCTTTGCAGGTCCTCCTGGCTGGCGATTGATCCGTGCTTCAGGACGTCTAGAACTGCTCGCTGGCGCAATGTTTTATTCATAATGCATATTTATTCACAATTATGAATAAATATTTCCCTATCTTACGGACCTCACCCCAAATGTCAAGCGGAAATGCCCCAGCGACTTTAATTTTTGGAAGCCGAATGCCTGTCGCCGCACCGAAAGAACAAGCCCCCGAAAAACGCACGGGAACCGTCGTGCCTTGGTAGACTACTTCGCGGTCGTGGCGTGCGGTTTCACCTGGGAGATGCAATGAACTCGAAACCAACACTAATGGCGGAACTGGTAGCGGAGTTCTTGGGAACATTTGTCCTGATCCTGTTTGGTACCGGTGTGGTCGCCATGGTCGTATTGTTTCCGTCAAAGAATCCCGGGGAGACCATCCACGGCGGGTTCACCAACATCACTCTGGGCTGGGGACTTGGTGTCACGATGGGCATCTACATCGCCGGCAAGATCTCAGGAGCGCATCTCAATCCTGCCGTGACCCTGGCGCTTGCCGTGTTCCGCAAATTTCCGTGGCACAAAGTCGTTCCTTATTCGATCGCACAAACTGCCGGAGCCTTCGCCGCCGCCGCCTTGGTCTACTGGAACTACTTGCCTGCCTTCCATCAGGTCGACCCACAGCTCCAGAACACTGCTGGAGTGTTCACGACATTCCCCGCGTTTCCAGGAGTGCCGCAGGCCGGTTTTCTGGACCAGTTGATTGGCACAGGATTGCTGGTGCTCCTCGTCCTTGCGATAACCGACGAATTCAACGCGCCTCCGGGAGCCAATCTGGCACCCGCCATGATCGGGTTGGTGGTCGTCGCCATTGGCATGAGCTTTGGCGGCATGCACGGTTATGCGATCAATCCAGCGCGAGATTTCGGTCCTCGATTGTTTACGGTATTCGCTGGGTTTCGGAACAATGGCATTAGTGACGGAACTCGCGTCTGGTGGATTCCCGTTGCCGCTCCGCTGCTTGGAGGCCTGATCGGTGCGGCCATTTATGACTTCGGGGTGCGGCGCTTTCTGCGGCCTTCCTGATCACCCGTCGCGGCAAATGAAATTTGAGGAGAAATTGTGCGATACGTTCTAGCGCTGGACCAGGGAACAACCAGTTCGCGGGCACTTCTGTTTGATCGCGAGGGGAAGGTTTGTGCGCTCGCACAGCAGGAATTTGATCAGATCTTTCCGCAGGCGGGATGGGTCGAGCACAATCCGAAACAGATCGTCTCGTCCCAGTTCACGGTGGCACTCAATGCTATGAGCCAGGCTGGGGCCCGGCCTAGTGACGTCGCCGCCATCGGCATCACCAATCAGCGCGAGACCACGATCGTGTGGAATCGCGATAGCGGAGAGCCAGTTTGCAACGCCATCGTGTGGCAGGATCGCCGTACCGCTCATTTCTGCGAGCGACTCCGGAGTGAAGGTCATGGCCCGCTGATTCAGCAGCGCACCGGGTTGCTCATTGATTCGTACTTCTCTGCCAGCAAGATCGCGTGGATCTTGGAAAATGTTTCTGGCGCGCGCGGTCTCGCCGAGGCGGGCAAGCTTGCTTTTGGCACAGTCGATAGCTGGCTTGTCTGGAACCTGACACAGGGAAAGCGTTCACGCTACGGATGTTAGCAATGCCTCGCGCACCATGCTCTTCAATATTCACTCGGGCGCTTGGGATCGCGAACTTCTCGATCTTTTTCGAGTTCCGCTCTCGATGATGCCTGCAGTGCGCTCGTGCAGCGAGATTTATGCAGAAGTGGCTGGGTTGAAGGGACTTGAAGGAATTCCAATCGCGGGCATCGCCGGAGATCAGCAGGCCGCCCTCTTTGGACAGCGATGTACCGAGCCGGGCATGACCAAGAACACGTATGGCACCGGGTGCTTCATGCTGCAGAACACCGGCAAGCGAGCCGTACCCTCCTCGAATCGGCTCGTTACCACCGTTGCCTGGAAAATCGGAGAGACAACGGAGTACGCGCTTGAAGGCAGCGTCTTTGTTGGCGGCGCCGTCGTGCAATGGCTCCGAGATGGTTTAGGCCTGATCCGCAAGTCAGAAGAAGTTGAAGCGCTTGCGAAATCTGTCCCCGACAATGGCGGAGTCTACTTCGTTCCTGCCTTCGTTGGTTTGGGCGCTCCCCATTGGGATTCCTACGCGCGCGGCTCAATCTTCGGACTTACTCGTGGATCGACTGCAGGCCATCTCGCCCGCGCTGCGTTCGAGAGCATTGCCTACCAGGTTGCGGACCTGCTGGACGCGATGCGCCTCGACTCCGGCGATACCGTGCAGGAACTACGGGTGGATGGCGGGGCAGCCACGAACGACAGCCTCATGCAGTTTCAATCCGACATTCTGGGAGTACCGGTGGTTCGACCAGCGGTAACCGAAACGACCGCGCTCGGCGCCGCATATCTGGCGGGTCTTGCCGTCGGTTTCTGGCCCTCTGGCATCGACACGTCGGCCGCAGCAAAAGACCGTCGCTTCGAGCCGCAAATGCCTTCCACTCAGGCACGAACGCTGCGCAACCGATGGAACGAAGCGGTCTCGCGGTCCAAAGCCTGGGAGCCTGCGTCGACCGAAATTCGCTGATTAGGGTTCGTACCAGAAGACTGCACCCCTGGTGATGGTGGGAAGCGTGAAGCTGATCGACTCGTCGTGACGGGTTCCTTTGACCTCTTGCACCTGCCCAAGGAACGGAAGGAAGAAGCCTTTGCCCACCGACTTCGACTTCACGCTGACTTCCACGCCAGATTGGGGTGTCTGAATCGGATTGGAGCCGCCACGCAATCCCGCAAAGTTGGCGAAGAAGCAATTAATGTGACCATCAGAAGTGCGGGCGATGGATGTCGCGATCTGCGGGGATGCCTGAATTCGCACCGAATTTCCGCCGCGCAGACTGTCCAGGAAATCTCGCTGCGAGTCCGGCGAAGCATGCTCAAAATCTTTTTCGAGTTCCGCGTTATAAGATTTCCCCGTATCACCAGAAATCCGAATCACATTTTGCGAATCTCCAAGCTCGGTGCCGTCGGCCCCGGTTATCACCAGCCTCCCGCCGTGCGCCGCGAAATCCTTCATCTGGTTCTTCTCGCGTCGTCGCTGAGGACGCGCACACCAGGCAGCACAAGTGTCTGGCCACGGAAGTCCGCCAGCGTCCGCGGAGTCACGATCTGAAATTCGAGATGCTTCTGCATCAGCAGAATCAGTACCCCACGATAAGAAGCGAGAAATTCCTCGGCATATAAATTTCTGGTCTCTGGAGAGAAGTAAACGCCTATCGGGTCAATTGGCGCACGGGGCAAGTAGAACGTCTTCTCATGCTCCTGAATCCACCCAAAGATTTTCTTGCGCGTCGGCAGATCGTTGGACCCCGCCATCGAATGACCCGGAGCATCCCAGAAGTTCGCGCCTGCCATGACTTGCGACATGGCCAGATTCATCATCGCCTCGCGCGCATCCACTTTCTTGTCGCCGTCCCAGGAATAGTTCAGGATCCATGTGGCCTTGCCTTGCGCGAAAGCGCGGAACGAATGCATACCCACCTGGTAGCGAAACCAGTCGATAGGCTTGCGCCCGGAAGCCATGTGGTCGCCGCTGCCGAACTCGTACTCATGCGCGATCGCATCGACCACCGGATAGAGGCTGTAAACATCCGCGCCCACCCGCACCGCCTCTTCTTCGATCCCAGGGTATATTTCCGGAATCGTTTTGATCTGCGGATTGACTGCCTTCGCCGTGTGGTCAATCTCGCTCAGGAAGTCGGTGATAGTCTGAATTCTGAACTCCACCCACTTGCGAAATGCGGGATCAGAGAAGTCTCCCACCTTCACATCGTGCTTCGCATCGAGCCCCGTCTTCTGTTTGAACGCTGCGACCGTATAGTCATCGAAGCTGGCCCAGGTGTCTTCCCACCCATCGAAGTGCGTCATCCAATAAGGAATGTCAATATAGATGCCGTCAATTCCAGTCGCCGCAATCTGACGTACCCGCTCCATGTAGATCTTCCGCCACTCCGAAGCGTAGGGACTCACCCAGACATCTTCATCGCCCTTCCGAATCCAAAATGCCGTTCCGCCGCCAAAGATCGCTGTCTCCCCCGTTATCTTCCGCTGCAGCCAGTCAGGATGCTCCTTGGCGAGGGTATGCGGTGTCTGATCCGCATGGGCCGTGATGCATTCGGTTCCAGCAATGTAGACGAAGGCATGGTTCCCGACTTTGTGGGCCGCTTCAGCAACCTCGCGGATCGCTTTCAATTTTTCTTCCGGATGAACGAAGCTTTCGTAGCGTCCTGGAATGTCGTTGTCGACTTCGATCCCGGCCACGCCGCTCTCCTGCGCTTTGCGGACAATCTCCAACGCATCGCCGCCCTTCAGTCCGTAAGCTCCAATGCGCACGTAGTTCGTCCAATCCTGTTTCTCGGAATCGGGAGCGGCCCCCAGACTCATGGCGAATAGCATTGCAAGGGAGATTGCGAACCAGATTTTGCGTGTCATTCCATTCCTTGGATAAAGATTCTTAGACTTTCGAATGCGAAATTTCCGATGGGGATCCGCCGGACTTCAGAAAAGACCTTCGTTGCATTTTCAGCCTCTCAGACAGGCGCCAATCGAGAAGAAAGCCTGACTCCGTTGCAACGAAGTCAGGCCTGAAAGTGAGGGTTAAGCTAGAACTCGAACCGCGCTCCGAACTGCATTCTGCGGAAGTTGTTTGTTGTATTAAAGACTCCACCGAAGCTGCCGTCGCCGGACCCAACGTCCGGAAAGGCAAAACGCTGGCGATTCGCCACGTTAAACGCCTCAGCCCGGATCTGTACTTTGGCGTTTTCACGAATTGTGAAGTCCTTGGAGATTGACATATCCAGATTGCGGATCCCATCTCCACGGAGATTCGAGAAATGACGGGGAGCATTCCCGGGTATGTTGTCGCCAGGGTTGGCAAAGCAGTTCTGATTCAGGTAAGGCTGTCCGGTCCTTGCTGCTTCCTTGTAACTGATGCCGGTTGTGAGTTGTGAACAGATCACGTTCGGCCGCTGATTGCCATCCGCCAGAAGTCCCGCACTGTCAGAAATGGCGAGTGGCTGTCCGGATTGCAGGGTGACAATGCTATACAGTGACCACCCGCCGACCACACCGTCCAAGAAGCGGTTCATGCCGCGTCCGATCCAGCGCTCGCGCCCGAATGGCAGGTCCACAATAATTCCTGCCGTCAGGCGGTGAGTTGCATCGTTAGAGCTGATGCCGTGCTCTGCCTTCAGATCGTCAAGCACCTGCGGATTGTCCAGTTGTAGATTTCCGATCCACGCATTGCGTCCTGCTGAGGAATCGTCGGTGGCTTTGGAGAACGTGTAATTGCCTTCGAAGCTGATGTAATGGCTGGCTCGCTTCTGAAAACGGACTTGCAGCGAGTTGTACCAGGAGGTGGCGATCAGTTTGGGGAGTCCCTCGAAATTCCCGTCATATTGAGGATAGGGACGCAACAGGTTGATCAGCGGAATTGTGGAATCAAGGTAACGCGAGTCGACTACGTCCGGCGCGGAGAATATCGGACTGGCCGGGCACCATGATCCCGGTGACGCCACAGTCGTGAAGAAACACTGAAATGGGTTCGGAACATTCGGTGTTGAGAAAGCCGGTTACGTCGCCACCTGGCGCCAGCGAGACGGCTAGGTTCCGCATCTGGGTCGACAGGAAGTTGCGGTCCCGTGTCGAAATGCCGCCCGCTCCGGCCCAAGGCAGGTGCGTGCTGCGGTTGGCGGAGTAGTCTACGCCAATCACAATCTTTCCAGGAAACAAGTGTTGAACCCCCATGTTCCACTGGTAGATTTCCGCATTGCGCGCCGTGCCGGTGTCCAGATCGCTGGCGTTGCTGAAGCCCCACTGCGCCATCGATCCATACTTCGTTCCCTGTGCCCCCGAGAACCCGTTGGGGAATGGGCCGTTGCAGTTCGGATTATTGGACGTGTTGGGATAAACGCCCAGGCAAGCAAATTGGCTTTGGTAATTATCCTTCGTGAAATAATATATTCGCCGATTTCTGAAATGCGGGGCCGGCATACTGGAAGTTGGTGGCGACGTTCATTCCGTAGAACACGCCGGCGCCGCCCCTCAACACCGTGTTTGTTCCCAATTGATAGGCAAATCCGAGGCGCGGGGCGAAGTTGTTGCGATCCACTCCCGAGTTGCGATGCGAAGGAGTGGGGAAGACGGTGGTCCCGATAATATTTCCGATCGCCGGAAACCCAGGCATAGGGTGAAACCGGAATGCTGATTCCCGTATTCGCCGTAAAATCGCTGAACTGCAGCCGGTTCTGGCGCTCCGAATATGGGGTGCTCCACTCGTAACGCAACCCTACATTGATCGTCAGGTTGGACGTTACCTTCCAATCGTCTTGCACGTAGAAGGCAGTCTCTTTCGACTTGTCCGCCACTGCGGGAACGACGTTCAGTTGAGCGTCGTGCGCAAAGCCGGTGAGCATCGTCGCGAACGGATTGCCCTGCGGCGTGTCAGTGTCTCCCAATCCTTGCCCCGGTTGCTGCGTGGTGACATCTCGCGAGAAATTAAACGATCCTGTCGGATAGTTCGGCTGCCAGAAGTTGTTCAGGAAAACCCGCTGCTCGCCCCCGAACTTGATCGAATGACGGCCCTTGATCCATTGCAGCATCGAGGAGTAGCTCGTCAGGGTGTGGGCGAAATGGGTATCTACGCAGCATTGTGTGTAAATGGAGAGAAACCCGGCGTCATCACAGTTATCGTTGACGCGAATGCCGGGATGCGCGTGAGTCCATTGGCGGCCAGAATTGACGGCAGTCCCACATCGCTTAACGTGGGATACTTGTTCGTCTGTCCCGGTGCAACCACACGGTCCTCGCTCAGGCGGCTCGTCCACAGCAATGTCGGCGTGATCGACCAGTTGTATTCCAGGCCCCCATTCTGCGCGGTCGTCGTGTAAATCGAGCCGTCTCCAAAGTCGCCGTTTCCGATTACATTCGGCGCCGTGAAAAGATCGTGATGCCGGCTGTAGCGTCCGCCCACTCTATGTTTGCTGTTGAACTGATGGTCAATCTTCACGTCAAACTGCCATCCCGGATCTGACGTCACTACCACGGTCCGGAAATTGGGATCGGGAAACGTGGCGCCCGGAATGTTTGGCGTGAGGGTACAGATTCAGAATTGCCTGTCCGACGGGATCGATTTCAGACGCAGGGATTTTGTTGCCGGAAAATTGTGGCCGGGTGCAGGTCTGATCGGTCTGGTTTGCCAGCACGCACGTAGACGGATCGAAAATCCCTCCCGGCGTACTGTCGAGGCTCTGCGAGAAGTCGCCCGCTCGCTCCAGGTCGGTCGGCACAACGCCTTCGATGTTGATCGGATCCTGTTGGCGGCTCTTTTCAAAGTCCACAAAGAAAAACGTCTTGTTTTTCTGTGATCGGTCCGCCCAAAGAGAATCCGTACTGATCGCGCAGGTGATTCGGCTTCGGACCAGCTGTTGAAGATAATCCGTGGCGTCGGTCGCCGAACGCTGGAAATACCACCAACCGCTGCCATGAAACTTATTGCCTCCCTGCTTCAGCACCATATTGAGCGATGGTTCCACCGTTGTTTCCGAATTCGGCGGAGAAGCTATTGTTCTGAACTTTGAACTCCTGCACGATCTCGACCGACGGTTGATAGTAGACGTTGGAGTTGCCGCCTTCTCCTTGTTCCGGCGCGCTGATCGGGCTTCCGTCGAGACTCACTTCCGCCGTGGCGTTGCGCTGCCCGTTGGAGACGAAGTTCGTGCCGGAAGGATAGTTGTCGGTAACGCCGGAACCCGTCGTCTCCGTCACTCCGCCTGCGAGAAAAACCAATCCGAACATGCTGCGGTTGTACAGCGGGACGTCGCGCACATATTCATTGGTGATATCCGTGCCAAGGGCGGCGCTCTCTGTATCCAGCAGGGGCGCGGCCTCGGTTACCTCGACGGTGGTGATTACTCCGAGCGGGTGCAGCGTCAAAATCAATTGTCGTCTGCTGATCGACCTGCAGCACGACGTTCTTTTCTTCAGTCGCGCGAAACCCTGCGCCCTCGGCTCGAATGGTGTATACCGCTGGCCGAAGACCGGTCAGGATGTAAAATCCGTGGTCGTCGCTATGCGCGGTGACCGCGATGCCGGTGGCATCGTTGGTGATCGTAATGGTGGCCTGCGGCACCATTGCGCCGCTCTGATCCTTAACCACACCACGCACTTGCGCCGTGTAACTGGCCTGTCCCCAAACGGAGGTCGCTAGGAACAGCGTTGTGAGCAGGATCAGGATAAGGATGCTCTGGAGTGAGGAATGACCCCGGCTGACACGCATGGCTGCCTCCACGAAAGGGCTTTCATTTCATTACGAGTCAACACTATTACTTTCGATTATGGCGAAAGTCAAGTCAAATCGGACCCCAGCACTTGCTCCATCGGGGACCGACGGCGCCACCCGCTTTTCCCCCGTCAGACTTGGTTTGGCCGTACGGACTGGACGTGCCTCAAGAGCGCGGGGGCTTGCAGGACTCATCCCAGGGTTCGGCTGGGAACCGGCAAAAGAAAAAGGCCAACCGGTTGACTCTCTAGACTATTTGGAATTTACACTGTGCAGCACAACCCTGAAGCAAGGACGATTTTGGAGTGAGATGTGGGATTGCGGCACCCCGCCAAGTCATCTTCGACATCGTACCTGCTCCTGCAATGGAATCCGAATGAAAGCGGCCATCCTTACTTCCCCGGCACCTGTTTCCGAGCGCCCTCTCCAGATTGTCGAGGTTGCAGATCCGCGCCTCAGGTCGGGCCACGTCCTTCTCCGTGTTCGAGCCTGCGGCGTATGCCGCACGGACCTCCATATTGTTGAAGGAGAGCTTCCACCAAAGCAATTAAGAATTATCCCCGGTCATCAAATCGTCGGCGAGGTTGTCGACGGAGCTACCGATGAGCTTCCCCTGGGTTCACGCGTCGGAGTTTCCTGGCTCGGAGGCACGGACGGCTCTTGTCCTTATTGCCTGAAAGGCTTAGAGAATCTGTGCGACGCGCCTACATTCACCGGCTACACGATCGCCGGGGGGTACGCGGAATATTGCTTTGCTCGCACCGATTTTGTTTTCCCGCTGCCCGCTCCCCTCGACGATCTGCACGCTGCCCCGCTTCTCTGTGCTGGCATCATCGGATTCCGCAGCCTTCGCGTCGCTGGGGTTGAGCCTGGCGAGCGGGTCGGGTTGTTTGGCTTTGGCGCATCCGCGCATCTGGCCATCGCGGTGCTGCAGGCGTGGAAGTGTGAAGTCTATGTTTCAACGCGCGGAAAGTCGCATCGCGCCTTAGCTCAGTCTTTGGGAGCGACTTGGGTGGGAAGCGAAACAGAAAAGCCGCCGGTGGAACTGGATCGCGCCGTGACCTTCGCTCCAAGTGGCGACGTCGTGATCGCCGCACTGGCAAGCCTGCGCAAGGGCGGGGTGGTCGCCATTAACGCTATCCATCTCGATCGCATCCCACAGTTCGATTACGACCGCCTGCTTTGGGGAGAACGTCAACTGCGTAGCGTAGCTAATATGACCCGTGCCGATGCCCGCGACTTCCTCGCTCTGGCAGCAAAAATCGGCCTCCAACCAAGAGTAACGGTGTTCCCACTTGATCAGGCGAATGAAGCGTTGATCGCGGTCAAGAGTGATTCCGTGGACGGCGCCGCCGTGATCGTGCCATAAAGTCGGTCGTCGAGGGAAAAACGAGGAATGTTCAACTCATTGTGGCCGTGGCTTTTACGGCATTGTGTACGTACATTTATGTACATAGAATGTTCCTGAAGGAACATTGTGGAAATCCCGAAATTCACAACGCACCTTCTGAGAAACGTAGAGCCGCTATTTCGCCAGGGCAAACGCCGCGATGAGCAGCACGCAGAAGACGGCTGCCTGCGTCAGTTCGTTCCACCCAAGCCGACGCACCACGAGCGGAGCTGGCTTCTGGAAGAAGTAAACCCATCCTCGAAACAAAAGCGGCACGAATGCAATGAGGGCGATCCATGGCAGCAGCCCACGCTGGCAGATGAGCGCAAGCGTGGCTGTCATGACGACTTGCCCCACCGCGAAGGTCCACCCGCGACCGAACTTCGCCCGTCTGCCCTCGACCCGCGCTGTATGAATTCTGAGTTGCACGTAATGGATTTGATTGCCCGCGAACACAAGGTTCACGAGCCAGAGCAGCCAGGCAGTCGCTCCAAACTTTCCCGTGATTACGTAATAGCTAGCTGCGCCAGACGAAGTCAGGCCGATTGTTCCGACGATTTCTGAAAGCATGCGCCAGCGCCGTCCCAACTTCTTGAGCAGAGCTTGCCCGACGAATGTTGCACCGGCAGCTGCCCCAATCAACCACAGCGCGGGGTTGCGGCCTCCCCACAGCAGTGTGCCCAGAGTCAATCCTGCGATGGCGCCAAGGGCCAAGATGACCAGGGTTACCGTTCGCCGCTCCTCTTGAGTCTGAACGCGGATTGCACTTGTACGGAGCAGGCTTTCAAGGGGAGTTCTGAGCCAGAAGATTGCCAACGCAGCTGTCAGAAGCAGGAGGAAAGGGAATACGTTTCTGCTCTCGCGGAAAGCGATTCCCGCGCCGGTGACCATCGGCACCAGTAACAATCCCCAAGCCCCGTGCTCGCGCGGGTAGATCAGTGCGTGCCTGCGTTCGCGGCGCGCCTTCTCTAACGCAGCCTCCTGCGCTTCGTCAACGGCGTGCTGTCGCATGCCGTCGATGCACCACTCATTTGGAGTCATCACCGCCATCCTGCCATGTGAATGTGCTGCATGCCTTTCACGGCGCGCATATATTGCGCTCGCTCGAACGCGCCCGGATCCGGGCACCGAACCTGGCTCATGCTGCCTTGCATCTGTGCCACCGATTCATACTCGTGCTCTTCCATCCATTCGCGCAGTTCGCGCTCCACATGCCGAAGATGGTTCACACCATGGCGCATCAGCGACGAGCACAGCATGGTAACGTTGGCTCCAACCATGAGCATCTTCACCACGTCTTCTGCGCTGTGAACTCCGCCGGTACCAGCCAGGCCCGCCCGAATGCGACCATACAGGATTCCAATCCAGGTCAGCGGCAAGCGCAGCGCCTGCGGTGTGCTTAAGAAGAACGTTCGGTCGAATTTCCAGCTCTTCGAGGTCAATGTCGGGCTGGTAGAAGCGGTTGAAGAGCACCAGGGCGTCGGCCCCAGCGTCATCCAGACGATGAGCCATGTTTGCGAAGTTGCTGAAGAAGGGGCTCAACTTCACCGCAACTGGAATTGTGACCGTTCCTTTTACCGCGCGCACGATGTCGAGGTACGTTTTTTCGATGTCTTCAGCCGTCAGCTTCGGATCGGTCGGAATGTAATAGATGTTGCATTCGATTGCATCCGCGCCGGCGCGCTCGATCTCTCCTGCGAACTTCGTCCAGCCGCCCAGCGTTGAGCTGTTCAGGCTGGCAATGACCGGTATTCCGACCGCTGCCTTCGCTTTGCGAATGTGCTCCAGATATCCTTCTGGGCCAGTGTGGAACTCACTCGCTTGCGGAAAGTAGGTGAGGGATTCCGCGAAACTCTCCGTGCCGGCCGCGAGGTGATAGTCCAGGTCCATTTCCTCAAGTCGCAGTTGCTCCTCAAACAGCGAATAGAGAACGACAGCAGAGGCTCCCGCGTCTTCCAGCCGGCGAATTCCATCGAGATCGCGGGACAACGGTGAGGCTGAAGGCACGAGGGGCGAGGGCAGGTTCAGGCCAAGGTAAGTGGTGCTTAGATCGATCATCGATTTCTCCTCGCGCTGAATTAGCGCTGAGCTCCAGTAGTCACTGGTTTTTCTACCGCCGGTGCCGGCTTCTCCGTGGCGTCTTTGGCCGGGGTCGCTGGCTCTGCTTTGCGGCTGGCCATGTATTCGTACATGCGATAACGATGTTCCACATCCTGCTGCGCCAGCTTCCACAGACGCTCCGCATCTTCCGGTTTGCTCTTGGTGAGCATCTTGAAGCGTGTCTGTTGCAGCATGTACTCCTGCACTTTGCGCGTCGGTGCCCGCGAATCGAGCGCGAGCGGATTCTCTCCATTGGCGGCCCGCTCGGGGTTGTAGCGGTAGAGCAGCCACTGGCCCGACTCGACCGCGACTTTCTGGTCGGTCATCGCCGTGGTCATGTCGATGCCGTGGGCGATGCAGTGCGAGTAGGCGATGATGATGCTCGGCCCGTCGTAGGCCTCGGCTTCGAGGAACGCCTTGAGCGTGTGCTCGTCCTTTGCGCCCATAGCCACGCTGGCGACATAGACGTTGCCGTAGGTCATGGCCATCAACCCGAGATCCTTCTTAGGACCAGGTTTGCCGCCAGCAGCAAACTTTGCGACAGCGCCGCGCGGCGTTGACTTCGACGCTTGCCCGCCAGTGTTGGAGTAGACCTCGGTGTCAAGCACAAGCACGTTGACGTTGCGTCCGCTGGCCAGCACGTGGTCGAGGCCGCCGTAGCCGATGTCATAGGCCCAACCGTCGCCGCCAATGATCCACACACTCTTCTTCACCAGCATGTCGACAACGGAGATAAGTTGTTTTGCGTCCGCCGAGTTGACGCTTCGCAGCTTTTCCTTCAGAAGGTCAACCCGCTGCCGTTGCTCGTAGATATCGGCTTCGTCCTTCTGCTTCGCATTCAGGATTGCGGTGACCAGCTCTTCGCCAACGGTTCCGGCCACGCGGCGGAGCAGTTCGTGCGCAAACTCAGTCTGCTTGTCGATGGAGACGCGGAAGCCGAGACCGAATTCAGCATTGTCTTCGAACAGCGAATTGGACCATGCCGGCCCGCGTCCGTCCACGTTCTTGGACCAGGGAGTAGTGGGTAGGTTGCCGCCATAGATTGACGAGCAGCCGGTCGCGTTCGCGACGATGGCGCGATCGCCGAAGAGTTGTGAAACCAGCTTGATATAAGGCGTTTCACCGCAACCTGAGCATGCGCCGGAGAACTCGAACAGCGGTTCCTGCACTTGCTGCTGGCGGATCGCACCAACTTTGATTTTCCTGCGATCGAGTTCCGGAATCTTCAGGAAGAATTCCCAATTCTCGCTCTCGGGAGCCCGCAACGGAGGCTGCGGCACCATGTTGATGGCCTTCAGCCGCACTTCACTCTTGTTCTTCACCGGACAGACATCGACGCAAACGCCGCAACCGGTGCAGTCTTCCGGAGCGACCTGGATTGTGTACTTCATCCCTGACCACTCTTTGTCACGTGCGTCGCACGACTTGAAGGTGGCCGGAGCACTATTCAGTTCCTTGCTGTCGTAAACCTTGATTCGAATCACGGCGTGCGGACAGACCATGGCGCATTTGCCGCACTGGATGCAGATCTTTGAATCCCAGGCGGGAATTTCCAGTGCCAGGTTGCGCTTCTCCCACTTCGCTGTACCTGTCGGGAAAGTGCCATCGCAGGAGAAAGCGCTCACGGGTAGTTCGTCGCCGCGACCGGCGTAGATAGCACCAAGCACATCGCGCTCGAACTTCGGAGCTCCAGGGAAGGCAGCCGGAATCTCACTCGTGCTCGTAGCGTTTTCCGGAATCTTCACTTCAAACAGGTGAGCCAGCGTGTCATCCACGGCGCGCATGTTCTTCTGCACCACGTCTTCACCCTTGCGGCCGTAGGTGTGGCGAATGGATTCGCGAATTGCCTCGATGGCTTCGTCGCGGGGAAGGACTTTCGAGATGGCGAAGAAGCATACCTGCATGATGGTGTTCGTGCGCGATCCCATCCCGGCTTCTTGCGCCACCTTGTAGGCATCGATCGCATAGAGCTTCGCCTTCTTGGCGATGAGTTGTGTCTGCACTTCCCGAGTGAGATGATCCCAGACTTCATCTGGGCCAAACGGGCTGTTCAGCAGAAAGACGCCGCCGGGCACGAGCGCGCTGAGCATGTCGTAGCGCTCGAGGAATATCCATTGGTGGCAGGCGATGAAGTTGGCTTTGGAAACCAGGTAGCTGGAGCGAATCGGCTGCGGTCCGAAGCGCAGGTGCGACACCGTCATCGCTCCCGACTTCTTGGAGTCATAGACGAAATATCCCTGCGCGTAATTGTCGGTGTTCTCGCCGATGATCTTGATCGAGTTCTTGTTCGCGCCGACCGTGCCATCTGCGCCCAGGCCATAGAACATGGCGCGGATCACGCTGTCGGGCTCAGTGGAGAAAGCAGCGTCATACTCCAGGCTGGTGTGGCTGACGTCGTCATTAATACCGATGGTGAAATGATCTTTCGGCTCGCTCTTCTTGAAGTTGTCATAGACGGCCTTAACCATCGCCGGCGTGAATTCCTTGGATGACAGGCCGTAGCGGCCGCCGACCACAGCGGGAGCATTCTCGAGCCGTCCGTATCCCAGCTTTAATCCTTCGTGCAACGCGTTGACGACGTCGAGATAAAGAGGCTCGCCAATCGCGCCGGACTCCTTGGTGCGATCCAGGACCGAGATCTGACGGACGGATGGAGGAAGGGCTTCCATGAACGACTTCACGCAGAAGGGTCGATAGAGGCGCACTTTCAGCAGTCCGACTTTTTCGCCTTGGGCGGTAAGGTAGTCGACGGTTTCGTGCGCGACCTCCGCGCCGGAACCCATCACCACGATGATGCGCTCGGCGTCGGGCGCGCCGACGTAGTCGAACAGACGATACGAGCGTCCTACGACTTCGGCGAACTTGTTCATCACAGCCTGCACCTTGGCGGGCGCGGCGTCGTAATAAGAGTTTGCGCTCTCGCGCATCTGGAAGAACACATCCGGATTCTGAGCGGTGCCGCGCAGCACAGGATGATCGGGAGAGAGCGCGCGCTGGCGGTGCTCGATGATGCGGTCCATGTTGAGCAGCGACCGCATGTCGTCTTCGTTGAGCATCTCGATCTTGTTGACCTCGTGCGAGGTGCGGAAGCCGTCGAAGAAATGCAGGAAGGGAATTCTCGTCTCCAGCGAAGCCGCATGGGCGATCAGCGCGAGGTCCATGGTCTCCTGCACGGAGTTCGAGCAGAGCATCGCCCATCCGGTCGTGCGGCAAGCCATCACATCGGAGTGATCGCCGAAGATCGAGAGAGCGTGCGTGGCCAAGGTGCGCGCGGTCACGTGAAACGCAGTCGGGGTCAACTCTCCAGCAATCTTGTTCATGTTGGGGATCATGAGAAGCAATCCCTGGGAGGCGGTGAACGTGGTGGAGAGCGATCCAGTCTGCAGGGCGCCATGCACGGCCCCGGCGGCGCCACCTTCGCTTTGCATCTCGACAACATGAGGCACGCTGCCCCAGGCGTTGGGCACGCCTTCCGACGACCATTGATCCGCCCATTCACCCATTGGTGAGGAAGGAGTGATCGGGTAGATGGCGATCACTTCGCTGGCGCGGTAGGCGACGTGAGCGACCGCCTCGTTGGCGTCCATGGTCTTGAATTTGCGCTTCATGAAATTCCCCCGTTCCGAATTCTCGACGGGGACCACCGGAGTGGCCCTGCCATGCTTTCAGGATGCCGGATGGGGGGTGTGGATGTCGGGACGCAGGTTCACAGAGGCATGTGATTGGAATCACAATTTCCCGAAAAGGGCTTTGGTTTCATTGATTTCGAACGGAGGTCTTTTGCCTCCCACCTAAACCCTACGGGCCGACTCCGCCAGTATGACAGTCGGCGCAATTGACCTGAGTCATGTCTCCCAAATCAACTGGATGCTGGAAGGTGGGCAACGCCGTCGCGGCCACGCTGGTGGTTCCGTCGGTTTCCGACATCAGCGTGTGGCATTGATTGCAGTCTTTGCTGACAACTTTGCCATCGGCGCTGACGTGCTGGCCATCGTGGCAACGGAAACAACCGCTGTAGTAGTAGTGTCCGAGGTTGTTGGGGTGGGTCTGCCAATTCAGCTTCATTTCGGGGAAGGTCGTGCGTTTGAAGATTTGCTGAACTTCGATTACCGCGTTGCGAATCTCAAGTTGTTTATTCTTTGCCACGTCAGGATACTTGCTCTCGTAGAAACCCTGCACCCCGGTGGCAATGCCCTGCAGCGCCGCGTCCGTTGTGGCGTAGGTCGCGGTCAACACTGTCACCGCTTGCTGCTTGATGAAGGGAAGCGAACTGTCAAGACGATGCGCCAGCAGTGACTGGTCGACCGATTGGTCCGGTGGAACGTAGATGTGGGTCGGCCGGTTGTGGCAATCGACGCAATCCATGTGGTGCCGCGGAGCCTTGGCAATCTGATCCTTGCTGAGCGTCGAGTCCTTGGCGTAGTACTCAGTCACTCGACCCTGCTGATCTTCGACGTGGATGTAGGGAATCGTCTGGTGCTTCTCATCCGCTGAAACGTAATCGATTTTATTGGCGATGTTCATGTGCCAGTGAATGCCTTCGGGTGCGCCGGTAGCAGGATCACCGCCGCCAGTCTTGATCAGCATGCGGATCTGGCGCTGCGTATTCTTTTCGTCATTCGCGTAGTGGGTGAATACCTTCAACTGGCCGCCGTAGAACTTCTTGGGCCAGTGGCATTGTTCGCAGGTGTCCTGTGCCGGGCGCAAGTTGTGTACTGGCGTCGGAATGGGACGCGGGAACGTATTGAACGTTGCGGCATAAACCTGGCGCGCGCCTGAGAGCTTCGACTTTACGTACCAGGTTGCTCCGGAACCGACGTGGCAATCCACGCATGCGACGCGCGCGTGCGGGGAAAGCTGATAGGCGGTGAACTCCGGGTTCATCACGGTGTGGCACAGTTGCCCGCAGAACTGCACGGAATCGGTATATTCGTAGGCCTTATAGCTGCCCGCCGCGCTCACTGTGACGAACACCACCAGAAACGTCATAAAGGAAATGACGGCGCTGCGCTGGGTTCGATCGTTCAGGTCGATGCGAGGATAGAACTCCGTGGCGACGACCTTCTTTCGGCGCTCCAGCAGGACGCCGACGATCATCAGCAACAGCCCTAGAACCAGGAACCCGGGCGACACCATGTATGCCAGAATCCCGATATAAGGACTGGGTTTGGTCGCGATCCAGATCGATCAGGACAAAGAGGAAGATATTAGCCAGGCTGACGATGGCCAGAGCCACACCCGCCAGGCTGATGGGATTGCGCATCAGCATGCGCGAGCGGTGCCACGGTTCTACGGGAGACTGCGGCGTTTTCTCAGTGTCCATGCTTGACCTCGGCCGGTTCGGAGTGTTCGTCCGCTTCGGCCTCTGAATCCGCTGGTTCCCGCACACCGCCGGGCACTTCGATCAGCGGGTTGTCGTCGAGGCCATGCTCTTCGCGGTAGTGGTGAAGCGTCATTTTCCCGTCCCACCAGGCCCAGTTCATCGGATAAACGTCTGGGTCAAAGAACACCTGATAGAAGTGCCAGACTACGATTGCCAGCGTTGCCAGCACCGCTTCATAGAAGTGAATGGCGGTTGCGACATCGAGCCACCAGCGCGGCAGATGATTGCCGACGAGAACCTTGGCCCACAGCATAATGCCCGTCGCGGCCATCACGATCATGCCCCAGACCAGGGCCCAGTACTCGGCTTTCTCCGCGTAATTGAAGCGGGCAAACTCAGGCTTCCGCGAGGTAAGCCCAAGATAGTAGCAGAGATTCTGCCAGGCGCCGCGGGCGTCATCCAAAGTCGGAAAGAGGTCGCCGACGAGCTTTCGTCCCTCGCGGCTGAAGGCGATATCGAAGATGTGATAAATGCTCACGCCAATCAGAACGACGGCAGAGATGCGGTGCAGGATGCCGCGCAGGCGTTCGCTCATGGCCAGCATCATGGCGAACCAGGAGTCGGGGAACTTCAATGCGAAGCCGGTCAACACGAGCAAGATGAAGCTGGTCAGCAACGTGGCATGTTGCCAGCGGTAGCGTAAGGGCATGCGGGTGACAAAATTGTGTTGCACCTTGCGCCGGGCCACAACTTTGGCTCGCCAGATAATGAAGTTGTGCAGCAGCATTCCGCCGATGACCGCGAAGATCATGCTCAGGTAAAAGCGGCGAATCCAGCGAACCGCCCTGCTGCCGACGTCGGCAGAGAGTGGCGCATCCACGTGAACTTTGGCGGTTGTGAACTTCTCGGTGACGCCGGGGTGGCACTGGCCGCAGGTTCGGGCTAGATTCGCGTGGTTGATCGTCGACCGGGGATCGCTCGAGGGAAAGATGCTGTGCGTCCCGTGGCAACTGGCGCAGTTGGCCACTACCTGGGAGCCGCCGCGCGCGGCGAGGCCGTGGTAGCTCGCGAGGTATGTGGTTTCGCGACGTCCTTCTACTCCAAATTCCTGCGAGAGGCGCACGCCCTCATGGCAACGCCCGCAGGTCACTTGCCCGACGTTCTGCGCCGACACCGGAGAATTCGGATCGGTATGGGCCTTGATGGAGTGAATGCCGTGGCAGTCGGTGCAAACCGGCGCCTGCCAGTTGCCCCGGGTAACTGCTTGCCCGTGGATGCTCTGCTGGAATTCTTTGGAGATCGCATCGTGGCAGTGGCCACACGTCATGGGCACGTTGAACTTGAAGATGGGAGACTTTGAATCCCTGGCGTCGAGAATCTCGTGTGTGCCGTGGCAGTCGGTGCACACTGCGGCCTTCTCCGAGCCCGCAGCCACCGCATGTCCGTGCACGCTCTGCCGGTACGAAGCAACCATCTGGGCGCTTTGGCCACCATCTTCCATCACGAATTGCTGGCTGTGGCATGCTCCGCAGGTCGCGGGGATGTTGGTATGGTGCACGCGCGACTTCGGATCGCTGGCGGGCAGCAGTTCGTGCGGACTCCCGTGGCAATCGACGCAGGTCGCCGCTTTATTATTACCTCCCTGAACGGCCTTCCCGTGAAAACTGCGATCATAGGCCGCCTGCTCGTCAGCGTGGCAGGTTGCGCAGGTAATCTTTTTGGGAAGAGTTTCGTGGGCCGCGCTTTTCACGTCGGTGTGGCAATCCACGCAAGTGAACATGCCGCCGTGTATGGAATCTTTGAAGGCTTGGGGATCGACGTGAAGACTGACCGGCTTCCCGCCGACGTCGTGGGTGAGGGTGGCGTCACTGTGACAGACGAGGCACTCTTCCGCGGTCGGTTTCTGTGGCTGCTTGGCAGCGGCGTGGACGGTTCCGGCGAACAAGAGCAGGGTGAGGGCGATTCCAGGCGCAAAAATATTCCGTTCTTTTCGCATAGACATGCTCTCACCCGCCGATCTTTCAGAATTGGCGACCCGTGCTACTTCTTCGCCAGGCCGCGAATGTAGGCGACCAGATCCTTGATTTCCGTGTCTTTCAGTTTGCCGTCGTAGGCCGGCATCTTGCCCTTGCCCTTGGTGATGATCTCAGTCAGCTGCGCATCCGTCTGTTTCTGCACATCGGCCGAGGTGAAGTCATGGGCGCCCATCTTCGTGCCCACGGCCGAGCCCTTGCCGTCAGGTCCATGGCACATGGCGCACTTCGCCTTGTAAGTGGCGGCTGCATCCTGAGCCATTGCCGATGAAGTGCAGACTGCGATGAGTCCGCAAGCGAGTACAAACAAGCTCACTCGAAAAGAGAAGAGATGTTTCACGGGTACTTCCTCCTAAGAAAGATTTTCCGCACGATATCACAGAGCAGGGGCTGCCCATTGCTTGACTGCGCATTTCCGGATATCCGGATTGCGGGCAGATCGTGCTATTGTCCCGTACCCTGAGAACTCACTCGCAGCCGTAGGTTCGCACGCCGACGGGGCTGGACCTATGGCAGAAGTCACTCGGCCCTGTGATGGAGATCACGTGCTTTTCTGGCGTCGTTTGTGAGGTTTATCACGTTCTGGCGTGCGATGAAGCACTGTGTCCCGCGGACCTCAAACCTACGATCGCGACATGCCAAAGGTGGAAAATTCGCAATTCGTCACCGACGAGACGGGCGACGATTCAGGTTGGACTTGGTTTGACGAGACCGGCCCCACTCAAACTACAAGGTCGGCCGGGTTCCAGCCACGCCCCCTGCAAGTAACGTGGGAGATGACGAATGCTTGTGAGTGGAAGGGATCGCCGCAACGCCCTTCGGCGCGCTTGCCCCGCGATCGACAGCAATTCTCCACGGCGGAGGCCTTTCATCTGATTGAGGAAGTTGCGGCCATGCATGTGCCTCTGCTGGCGCTTACAGGCGGCGATCCGCTGCTCCGGCCTGATCTGTTCCCGGTGATCGAATTTGCGTCAAGGCATTCGGTTCGAACGTCACTGACATTACTTCCTACCCCGAGGCTGGACGCTGGAGTGATTCGTGAACTGAAAGCGTGCGAGCTAATGCGCGTCGGGTTGTGGCTGAACGGGTCAACGCCGGCTCTGCATGACTCTTACTGGGCAATGTCCGGATTGCATCGGCGCACGCTGGACATTATCGGGGCTTGCCACGAGGTGCAGCTTCCAGTGCAGATCAATACCGTCGTCGCACGACGGAACTTTCACGACTTTGATCCCATGATTGAGCTCTTAACGCGCCTGGATGTAGCCCTTTGGAATGTCTTCTTTTTCGTGCCAGCGAGCCGCGAGCAGGCTGACCAGATGCTCAGCGCTGAAGAGCACGAACAGATTTTCGCCAAGCTCTACGCCGCGTCGGGGCGTGTTCATTTTCAGATCAAAACCACCGAAGGCCAGCACTATCAGCGCTATGTTGCCCAGCAACGAGTGCGGGAATCGCGTGGCCGCCTGACCGAGGCTGACGTCATCACGTGCGCACCCAGGGGAGTGAACGAAGGGCAGGGCTTCGTATTTATCAACCATAGAGGCGACGTTTTTCCCAGCCGGTTTCTGTCTCTCTCGGGCGGCAATGTTACTAAGCAGCCGCTGTCCGAGATGTACTGCAATTCGCCCCTATTCATGTCCTTGCGCGACAGTTCCCAGCTGAAGGGCAAATGCGGACGATGCCCGGCCCGCACTCTTTGCGGAGGGTCACGCGCCAGAGCCCATGCCATGACCGGCGACCTGTTTGCCGAAGAGCCGTGTTGCGCTTATCAGCCATGAGAAAAAAGCCCTCCGCTGAGGCATCTGCCAAGCTAACCCGCTGAGTGAAAGGTGATCAATTTTGACCAGACACGACGCGCAAGGCTTTCTTACCCTCTTCTCACCTAGCCCCGGAACTGGAAACTGCTAGACGGAATGCAACGCTAGAACTCTGGGGGTGCGCTCGGGCCCTTCCCCCGATCACTACCCCATGGGAAAGACCAACTCATATTCGGTTTGGGAAGAACCTTTTCACGGCTTTCGTAAATTAGTGATTGAAATCACAACCCGATGTGATTTCTCATCCGGCGAAGCCCCCCTGACCGTCGCTAGTATCAGGCCCATCTGTGGAACCGACACTAGAGGCCACAAGCCTCTCGAATTCATAACCTAGGAGGCGATCCGATGCGCTCTCGTGGACCCATGTTTGTGTTAAGTCTCTTGCTTCTGACACTCTTTCTGTTCACAGCCAGTAGTGTGGCGATTCCCGCATTTTCCCGGCAGTACGGTACTTCCTGCGCTACGTGTCACGTAGATTTCCCGAAATTGAACGATTTCGGTAGAGCCTTCAAAGATGCGGGCTTCAAGTTTCCCAAGGATGACGAGAGTTTTTTGAAAGTTCCTCCCGTCATGCTGGGTGCTCCGGCCCAAAAGGAGCTTTGGCCGCATACCATTTATCCGGGAACCATTCCGGGACTGCCGCCGATCGGCCTTCGCTTCAATCAGTTTTTCCAGTACACTCCGGCGAGCGCCAATAACTACAACCAAACAAGCACCACGGCAAACGCTCCGCGCACGGATTTTGAGCCGGGGTTGTTCAGCATTTTCATGGCGGGAAACTTTGGGAGTGATATCGCATTTTGGGTCGACGATGATCTGAGCGTTTCCGGGGCAAATAGCAATGGCGGACTCGGGGACGGCTACTTAAAGTTCGTAAATATAGGACGCTTTCTTAAGTTGCCGACCGATGCTTTGAGCCTGCGCGTCGGACAATTTGAGCCCGATCTACCTTTTACGCAAGCCCGGTCCATCAATATCAGCCCTTATGACATTTACACCGAAGCCAACCTGGGGGCCCCAAACCAGAATGTGAACAACATCTACGCCCTGCAGAATGCGGTGCAGGGAGTCGAACTCAGCGGTGGACACCAGTACGCGGGTTATCATTATTCGCTGGCCATTGTGAACCAGCAGACCAATCCGAACGGCCCGGCAAATCCACCGAATGTCTCTTCGCCGGGGGGCTTCTTCTCCGATGCTAACTACAAGGATATCTACGGGCGTTTCTCCTACCGCTTTAATCTGGAGAAAGACCCGGCAAGCCGTCACGAAGTGCAGGCAGCCGGCTCTGCCGGACCGCGTGACCACACCTACTTGAGCCTGGGAACCTTCTTCTTCAAGGGACGGTCCGTGCAGCGTTTCAACGGTGTCGATTCCGCGGATAATGCGGCTATCCTTACCGCGCGTGAACCGTTCTATCGTTTCGGGGGAGATTTCAGCTTCAACTATCGAACCTTCAATCTGTTCGGCCTCTACATGTACGGGCATGACGATGATCTGCTATTGAACTCGGGTGCTACCGGCTTCACCAGCGGCCCTGCAGCGAAGTTCAATGGCGGTTTCCTGGAAGCCGACTACCTCATGCTGCCTTGGGTCATGGCGATCCTGCGATACGACCGTGTCCAATCGTCGGCGGACTTCCTAAACCAAGCTAACGGAGTCAATTACTTTTCACCAATCGGGAGTACGCGTAACCGGGTTACTCCGGGAGTGCAGTTCCTGATTCACGCCAATATCAAAGCATCGTTCGAATACCAGATTCGGCCGAAGCAGGCTCTCGCCTACGATTCGAACGGAAATGTGATCAGTCCTTTCCGCACCAATACGGCGGCGGGTGCGCTCGAGTTCGTTTACTAGGTTTTCAAAATTAGGAACCCAATGATTTACAGAAAGACCTCAGGAGAGAAAAATGAAACGCACATTACTAGTGGCAGCAGCAGTGATCGTGATGTTTAGCCTTATGGCCAGCGCAGGCACGATCAGTGGCAAAGTTTCAGGCGTGACGGGCGAGTCGGTGGTCTACGTCGAAGCCGTTGCCGGAAAGACCTTCCCGCCGCCAACGGATAAGCCGGTGATCGACCAGAAAGGCCTGATGTTCTCCCCCCACATTGTGGCCGTTCAACAAGGGACAACGGTCGAGTTCCTCAACAGCGACAAAGTTGCTCACAACGTTTTCTGGATTTCCGTGGGCGGCAACAAGAAGCTTGGGCATAACCTCGGCACGTGGCCGCAAGGCGAGAAGCGTCCTTTCAAGTTTGATAACCCGGGCGCGGTTCCGTTGCTTTGCAATGTGCACCCGGAAATGTCCGGATATGTCGTGGTCTCGCCCACGCCGTATTTCGCGGTAACCGACAAGTCCGGTAGTTACAAAATAGACAACGTTCCAGACGGAAGTTATAGCGTAACCGCCTGGCACGAGGGTTCCAAGAATCAGTCCAAGCCGGTGACCGTTGCGGGCGAGGGCAAAGCGGATTTCACCCTGACCAAGTAGGGAGTGTGGCGCTAGGGGAGCGGCGGTGACTTCGCTCCCCGCGCTTCTTCCTGCTTGCAAGTAAATGATGATCTGCCACTCGGAAGGCGACGATCACTGGGATGCTGAAGCGTTTTAAAAATAAGAAGGTCGACGCAGATTTTCTGCACACGAACTTCCCCTGCATGATGGCCTGTCCGGCCCACACCAATGCCGGACGCTACGTTGGTCTGATTGCCGAGGGCCGGTTTGAGGAAGCGTATCGCCTGGCACGCGAGCCGAATCCGCTGGCCAGCATTTGTGGACGCGTCTGCGCGCATCCGTGCGAGACGGCTTGCCGCCGTGGCGAAATTGACCGGCCCATTTCGATCCGCGCGCTTAAACGATTTCTCACCGAGCAATATGGACCGGAATCGAAACATCCGATCAACGTCAACCAGGGACGCGAACAGAAGCAACTCCCCTTCAAGGTTGCGATCGTTGGGGGAGGTCCGGTAGGCCTGTCGGCCGCGCACGACCTTGCGCTGATGGGATATGCAGTCACGATCTTCGAAGCCGCGCCGGTGGCTGGCGGAATGTTGTATCTGGGAATTCCCGAATACCGCCTGCCGCGCGACGTGGTCGAGGCGCAAGTCCGCGAGATCCTCGAGACCGGCAATATCACGCTCAAACTGAATCAGGCTGCGGGCCGAGACTTCACGATCTCGGATCTTCGACAGCAGGGCTTCAACGCGGTCCTGGTCGCAGTGGGCGCGCACCGCAGCCGCGACCTCACCATTCCCGGAGTCGATCTCGATGGCGTTTATAAGGGCATTGATTTCTTGCTCAATGTGAACCTTGGTTACAAGTTCACCATCGGCAAGAAAGTTATCGTGATCGGCGGCGGAAATGTCGCTATGGACGTTGCTCGCTCGGCGGCCCGCGAGGTCGTCAGGCAGCACGCAGGTGGCGTGGAGGATCTCGAGCCGTCGGCGGAAAACGTATCTGCGGTGGCTGCCCGGGAAATGGTGGATATCTCGCTCTCCGCTCTACGCATGGGTGCTCGCGAGGTAAATCTCGTCTGTTTGGAGCGCCGCAACGAGATGCCCGCCGCCCTCGAAGAGATCGTCGAGGCTGAGGAGGAAGGGATCATTATGCATCCCGGCCTCGGCCCCAAGCGAATCTTGGGCACGGATGGAAAAGTCACCGCGCTCGAAACCCTGAAGACGAAGTGGGTCTTTGACCAGAACAAGCGCTTCAATCCTGCGTTCTACGACAACAGCGAGAGCCAGATCGAGTGCGACACCATCATCATGGCGATTGGGCAGGCACCGCGCCTTGACTTCCTGACTGCCGACGATAAGGTTGAACTCTCTCCACGCGGCCTGATCGCGGTCAATCCGCAGACTCTGATGACTTCTGCGGCCGGAATTTTTGCCGGGGGAGACTGCGTCTTTGGTCCACGCCTCATTATTGATAGCGTCGGCGATGGCAAGCGCGCGGCCGTGGGCATCGACGAATTTCTGCGGGGCGGGAAACATCCCGAGCCCATTATCGAGGTCGAACTGCTGAAGCGGCATGGCATGCCGCTTGACTATCTTGATATCGATCGCCAGCCCGTCCCCATGCTTCCCCTGGAGCGGCGCACCGGCGTGACCGAAGTGGAGATCGGATACGACGCACCGGCCGCCATGGCTGAGGCGCAGCGCTGTCTGCACTGCTGGGTCAACACTATCTTCGAAGGAACTCCGGAAGACGGCAGCATGTGCATCCTGTGCGGTGGTTGCGTGGATGTTTGTCCGGAGAAATGCCTGGAATTGGTTTCGCTCGATCGCATTGGATTTGAGCCGGAAACGGTGCAGCACATCCGGGACAACCAGGAACTATTCGGAGTGGAACTCGACGAGGTGGCGGCCGACGAGCTAGGCGTCGTCACCGGCGCAGCGATGTTGAAGGACGAAACGCGCTGCATTCGGTGCGGCCTGTGCGCCATGCGCTGTCCGGTAGGCACAATCACCATGGAGTCGTACAACTTGATTCCCGCGGAACCAACCGGCCTTATCTCGGTGGCCGCAATTGGAGCGGGGCTGCAGAAGTAAGAGGCATTCATGGAAGACGAAAAGAAAACTACAGAACCGGCAACTGATCTCAACCGCCGGCAGTTTTTCGCGAAGTTAGGATTGGGCTCCCTAAGCATTGCTGCGGCAGGTACGGCGGTCTTCTCGTATCAATATCTGGAGCCGAACGTCTTGTACGAGCCGTCTCCCGTGGTAAATGCGGGCAAGCCCGATCGCTACCCGCTGGATTCGGTGACGCTCGATGTGAACTCGGGCATTTACGTCATTCATTCGCAGGAAGGCTTCTTTTCGCTCAGCGCGGTGTGTACGCATCTGGGCTGCCTCACGGCGTGGAAGCCGGAGTTGGGAATCATCGCGTGCCCCTGCCACGGCAGCAAGTTTTCCGTCGCGGATCAAGGCAAGTTGAAGCCCGGCGACAAGATTGAAGGCCCCGCGCCCAAGCCCCTGCCGTGGAAGCGTATCTGGCTGAACGACGACGGCGATCTGCTGGTGGATCGTTCCACGGATGTCGCGCCACTGGGCCGCGATTCCTTTGTGAGGGTCTGACATGGCGAAAACCGTAGACCAATATTTCGACGATTTACGCGATACACGGGTGTGGCGCTCCATCTTCCGCAGTGGGACCGGCGCGAGCACGCTCAAGCGCGCGTTGGCCATCCAGCAGAATGTCTTTCTGCACTTATTCTCGACCAAGGTGCGTACGCGCATGCTCAGCTTCAGCGCCACCTGGTACCTGGGCACATTGACGCTGGGCACATTCTTCATCCTGGTCGCGACCGGCATTCCGCTGATGCTTTACTACCATCCGTCGGTCCCGCAGGCTTACGCCGATACCAAGGATCTGCAATTCGTTGTTTCCTCCGGAATGTTCCTGCGCAACCTGCACCGCTGGTCGGCGCACGCCATGGTTTTCTTGGTGTTCGCGCACATGTTCAAGGTGTTTTATCGCGGCGCTTACCGCGCCCCGCGCGAATTCAACTGGGTGATCGGCGTAGTCCTTCTTCTGATTACCCTCCTGCTCAGCTACACGGGTTACCTGCTTCCATGGGATCAACTGGCCTACTGGGCGATCACTGTCGGATCGAATATCGCGTCCGCCGTTCCGATCGTAGGAGAGAAGATTCACTTCCTGTTGTTGGGTGGAAATGCAGTGAACGCCAACGCCCTGCTTCGCTTCTACGTGCTGCACTGCATGATTCTGCCGCTGGCAGCGATGTTCTTTGTGGCGATTCATTTCTGGCGTATCCGCAAAGATGGCGGGCTGTATTCGCACGCGAGCGAACCGGCGACGGTGCGAGCCAACTCCACATCCCCCCAGCGCGCTATCGGGAAGGAGGCGCAATAGTCATGGCCGACTCCAAGGACTTCATTGCCGGCGTCGACTCCAACGCTAAAAAATCTCCGCGGCGAATCGTATTCATCACGCGCCGAACCTCGGCGCAGGTGAAGGCGGACACCGAAGACCAGATCCAGACATTTCCCGAGGTCCTGTTTCGCGCAGCTGTTGCGATTCAAGTGCTGGCGATCGTTCTGGTGTGGATCGCTTTGTTCTTCAACGCACCCCTCGAGGGACTTGCTGATCCGTCACACACGCCGAATCCGGCGAAGGCGCCCTGGTACTTTCTAGGGCTGCAGGAGATGCTGCACTATTTCCCGCCGGTGGTTGCCGGCGTGCTGGTACCGGGATTGGTCGTAATGGCTTTGATCGTCATTCCGTACTTCAAAGTCAACATTGAAGCGGAAGGACTGTTCCTGAAGGATCGCCAGAAGCGCTTGCGGATTTTTTATCTGGTTGCCAGTGGCTTATCTCTTTTTCTCCTTCTGTTCAAAGTTTACGCAGCGCTCGTGCCTACGCTCATCATGGCGGGCGTCATGCTTCTGGCGGCGCAAAGTTCCCCTCAGTCACCTTCGGCATTCCGGCGATATCTGGCGGGGAGGCCGCTTTCCTACTGGGTAATGACGTGGTTCTTATTCGAACTGATCGTTCTCACCGCGATTGGCACATTTTTCCGCGGGCCGGGATGGGCTTGGGTCTGGCCGTGGCAGGGTTCATAAAATGATCATAAGGATGCGGCGGTCATGAAAGAAAATTTTACGTCGCTCTGGCATAGATTGTTCGGCGACAGCGTGCGCGCCTTCGGCGTCGTGAGTGTGATCTTTCTGGCTTCAATGGCGATCGCTCCGGCGAAGAATTTCTTTAGCGAGTGGCGGCACTATCAAAACGGCTACCGCAGCATGATTCGGAACCGCAGCGACGCGAACACGCTGCAACGGCACTTCAAAGGCGGTATCCAGCAGGTATGGTTACCCGAACTCGGTGTGACGGACCGGTGCACGAGCTGCCACGTTGGATTGAAGGAAGCCAGTCTTACGGACGTCGCTGCCCAGCCTTTCCGCGCGCATCCCGTCATCCCCCATAAGCTCGATCAGTTCGGGTGCACGATCTGCCACCGCGGTCAGGGCGCAGCGACCACTGTCGAAGAGGCGCACAGCAGCACGCTGGCGTGGGAGCAGCCCATCCTCCCGGCGAAGTACATCGAATCTTCTTGTGGGCAATGCCACCGCGGGCCGCTTCTCGGCACGCCGCAGCTGAACCAGGGACGCAACCTGCTTTCTCGCGAAGGCTGCGTCCACTGCCATACCGTGAAGCTGCCGGACGGCAGCACGATGAAGGCCTCCGACGATCCGCCGTCTCTTTCCCACATCGCCGACAAGACCACGCGCGAGTGGATTTTCGCTTGGCTCAAAGATCCGCAAGCATACGCAGCGACGTCGACCATGCCGAACTTTAAGCTGACCGACGACGATGCGCGCGACGTCTCCGCTTTTCTGATCGCGAACAGTACTTCGCTGCCCGGAGATACGGCAACGCTCGCGGCCAAGGCATCGTCCGATCCCGCCGAAGGAGCTAGCTTGTATGGCGAATCGTTCTGTGCTTCCTGCCATGCCGTGCAGAACGCGGCTGGAAATCTTGTAGGTGGCGATGTTGGGCCGGAATTGACTCGCGTCGGCAGCAAGGTTAAGCCCGAATGGCTGCAGGCCTGGCTGCGCAATCCGCGTGCCTATGATCCGGGCACGGCGATGTCGCACTATCGCTTCAATGACGGACAGGTCGCAACGCTCTCCGGATTTCTGCTCGCCAAAGCGGATTCTGATCTACTCGCCAAGGTGCATCTCGAGGCTGCAACGACCGAGCAGATTGCTCATGGCAAACGCCTGGTCTCCGACTACGGCTGCGCCTCGTGTCATGAGATTGGGGGAATCAAGAAGCCCGAAAACTTTGCACCGGAACTCAGCCGGATTGGCAGTAAGCCCGTCACCCAACTCGTCTTCCTTCCCGGGATGGCACACACTCTGCCGGATTACATCGCGGGGAAAATCCAGCAACCGCGGGCGTTTGGGAACGGCCTGAAAATGCCGCAATACACCTTTACCCCGGCGCAAATCGATTCGCTGACGACCGCGCTGCTTTCGCTGAATGATCGCAGCTACACATTGCCCACCTCTCTTGCGGTAGCGGCGACGCCGGAGTCGGACTACAAGCCTGCTGGCAAGGCCGGAAAGCTGATGGCCGATCTCGCCTGCTTCAGCTGCCACCGCATTAACGGACACGGCGGCGATATGGCACCCGACCTTACATGGGAAGGCAGTTCAGTGCAGCGCGAGTGGCTGGTGCAGTTTTTCAAGAACCCGGGAACGCTGCGTCCGGCGCTGATTCGGCGCATGCCACGCTTCAATTTAACCGATGGCGAGGTCAATGACCTCACCGACTACATCATGACCGTATATCAAAGTCCGGCAGTCGATCGCGATTCCATGCCGCTGAGCGGATATTCCCAGGGACAAATCGAACTGGGCAAACAGCTGTTCTATGGCAAGTATTCCTGCCAGGGTTGCCACATCGTCGATACCAAGACCGACAAGGGCTACATCGGCCCGACTTTGACGCATGTTGGCTCACGGCTGACCGCCGCGTGGATGTACCAATGGATGAAAGATCCTCAGTCCCTGCGGCCGGGAACGGTCGAACCCAATCGCGCTATGAGCGACGAGGATGCTCGCGCCCTCACCGCCTTCCTGATCTCGCAAAAAGGCGGAGAAAAACAGGAGACCGCAAAGAAATGATCCGCTACTTTCTCGCATTGCTTTTTGGCGTCGCTCTCTTGGCAACCTCCTGCTCGCGCAAGAGCGAATCTGCGCCTCCTCTGAAGCCCACGGCGTTCGGCGCGGTGATCGTTGAATCCAGCGGGGGCAAGCAGATTGCCCAGACTGGAGCTTTGCTGCCCCAACCGGTGGTTGTCCAGGTGAATGATGAACAGGGAACTGCTGTTGCCGGAGCCCTCGTCGAATTCACTGCTGCCCCAGGAGTGAAGTTTGATCCACCCAACGGCCTGACCGACTCCAGCGGACAAGTCACGACCAACGTTTCGCTCGGAGGTATGAACGGACGCTACCAGCTCAACGCGTCCACGCTCGACAAGTCGCACAAAAAAGTGGGTCTGAAGATTGAAGAGATCGCGCTCGGGTATCAGCAGGAACTTGGGCGACGTCTCAATGATCAATACTGCGAGCGCTGCCACAATCCCGAATCCACCGTCGAACGTGTTTCCAACTACGACAATCTGGAAATTAAGCCGCATCCTTTTACCGAGGGCGACACGCTGAACAAGATTAGCGATGCCGACCTAAATGCCATCATTAGCCATGGCGGCCCTGCCCTCAACAAGTCGGCGCTGATGCCGGCATGGGGAAATACGCTCAGCAAGTCCGACGTTGTTGCGCTGATATCCTATATTCGTGCGATCTCTGATCCCCCATCTCGAAGCGCCGGTCCCGTCTATGCCAAGAATTAGTTGGCTTCTATTGTGGCTGGCTCTTCTTCTTCCCGCTGTTGAGGCACAGGTCCTACCGCCCAACGAAATCAAAGATCCGGAGTTGCGCGCCCTGCAAGAGCGCAACATGGATGAGCTGAAGCAACTGGGCGCCGAAATTCTCAAACTGCCCACGGACTATCCGTTTTTCCTCAGCCGCAAACTCGATCTCGAACAATCCAAGCAGCGGTGGGCCGACCAGCGCGCTATCCAGTTTGATCGTTATAAAGACAAGGTCGTCTTGAAGATCACTGGCAACTATTACGCGGCTTACTCGGCCGAAAAGATGAATGCTGACCAGCGCGCCCGGCAAACCTTCTTACAGATCATTCTTCCGATCCTGCAGGACGCTGTGCCTCACTTCGAAAAGAATGCGAGCGTTGAAGCCTATGCGTTCGAGGTTTCGCATCACGTTTTGGGAAAGGTAGGCGGGGTAGGAATGGAGCGCCCGGAAAATCTCGTAGTGATCGTCCCGCAAGCCGCAGCTATTCAACTGGCAAGCGCCAAGGACGATTCCGCGCGCCAGGCGGCCATTCTAAAAGGAGAGGTTTTTGTTAACGCCAAACCTGCCACGATCTGGCTTAGCGCCGAGGGCCCAGACCTGGCGCAACAGTCGCCGCCGGATGATCCTTCGACCGCGCAACGAGCAGATTCGACCTCGGCCGAGGTCATTCGCAACGGTTCGTCGGAGGCGGACAAACTGGCATCTCCCGTCCGCGTTCCTGCCCTGAAGCCAGCCAAACCTGCCGATCCGCCCAAGCCGTCGCGTGACACGTCACCGCAGGCATTGGCGGCGTTGCAATCCTCATTGAAGCCGATTCTCGACGGCATGGTCAAAGAGCTCGACCCGCAGGCGCATTTCGTCTCATACGCCTCGCCGAACTTTATCGCCTTTCGCAGCGGGGTTTACCTGGAACTCTCCGTCAACAGCACTCTCGCGGAGTCTGCAAACGCCTCCCGCTACCGCCTTGCTGCATTGGCTTTCGACGATCACATCGCGCACTTGATTCGCCCTACCCTGGGATATTTCAAAGACGATTCCCAGTTCGATGGCCTCGGATTCAGCAGCACGCTGCATCTGGCGGCGAAGCCTGGCCCCAACACCAACTCAGAAGCAGTCGAATTCTTTTTCCCCTTCACCGCGCTGCGTTGCTATGAGCGGTACGACTGTACTGGGCAACAATTACTTGATGCGGGAACCGTCCTAATTAACGGAGAGCGCGTCAGTCTTGATCTGCAAATTGCCGAGGGCGGCGGCAACCGCTGAGTCAGCCCGCTTGACGTGATTCCAATCACGTCTCTAGGTAACTCCCGTCACATGAGCCGTTTCGTGATTCTTCGAGAATTGGGCCAATTCTGAGAACTGCCTAAGAAGTGCTATCCCCCGGGTGTGACCAGAATCACTATTTCCAGTGACCTCGTACACGGAGTGCCGCACCCTCTTCTGGCATTCTTGCTTGCAATTGAGGTGACCTATGGCCCAAGACAATCGCGACATTCTCGACATCCTCCGCTTCGAGCTGAGTTTCCTGCAAGACGGAGGTTATGGACGTTCTCCCCAGGCGCCTTGGCGCGCTCCCGCGATTTTTGAAGATTCTCCGATCTGTCCGAACTTCTGCGATCCCGCGCGGCCGCATCCCTGCGAGAGTTGTCTGCTCGAGCAGTTTGTTCCCGAAGGCCAGCGCACAGAGAGCATTCCCTGCCGCTTCATCCCGCTCACCAGCGAGGGGCAAACGGTCGACGATTTGTATCGGACTGGCAGTCAAGTCGAAATGGAAGAAGCTCTCGCCCGCTGGCTTCGTGCTCAGATTGAACGGATCGAGCGCGAGCGCGGTCTCTCCCCGAAGGAGGGAGTGGCATAAACCCTCGTCTACAACGCAATGGTAATGATGACGCGAGGACGATTCGCCCTCCCGTCGCGGTCCAGCCTGAAGATTCTCCCAAGGAGATGTGATCATGAGTGAAGAGCATGCATACCGAGTAGCAGCATGGTGGACTTCCGGGCGCACGGGCCTGGCCAAGTCCGATTCCGCCCCGAATGCGATCCATTTCACTGCCCCCACCGAGTTTGGCGGCCTGGAAGGGCGATGGACGCCTGAGGAACTTCTGCTCGCGGCGGTTGCGAGTTGCTACACCACGACCCTGCGCGCCATTGCAGGCGGAGCACAATTCAACTTCACCGATCTGCAGGTGGAAGCAAGCGGCACCATCCGCAAGGTTGAATCGGGTTATACATTTACCCAGATCGTGGTCCGTCCGAATCTAAAGATCGCGTCTGCTGAGGAACGCGATCGCGCGCTGGAACTGCTCAAGCGGGCCGAGAAGCTGTGTCTGGTTTCGAGGGCTCTGGGAACTAATTTGACCTTCGAGCCTCAACTCGAAGTCACTACTTCGGCATCCATCGCCTGAGGCACGACACAAAGTTAGGCTAAAGTTCCAACAGGGCAGACACCGACGACGGGTCGTCCATCCCGCGCAGCTTGAATCCTGTCTTTTTGAAGATGGCTTGAGTGGCTAAATTGTCTCGCAGAATTTCGCCCGACAATCTTTGGAAATGTTCCGCGCGAGCCACCCGAGCCACGCCGGCCAGCAATTCTGTTCCTAGCCCGCGACCCTGCCATTGATCGGACACGAGTACCGCAGCCTCAGCTTCCGTGCGATTGATGGCGCTGAAGCGGCCCACGCCCAGCACTTCGTGTTGCCCGGTCTCCGGATTCTTGCGATCGGCGACCAGCGCAAATCCGCGGTCATAGCTGCCAAAACAGATTCTCACCAACCGTTCGTGTTCCACCCGCGTGCTGAGGCTCAGGGAACAAAAATAGCGCAGGTAGACACTGCGTTCGGAAAGCGTAGTGTGAAACTGCACCATGAGAGGCTCATCTTCTGGACGAATCGGACGAATCGTCACTGGAGTTCCATCTTTGAGCCGCCACTCCCAGGAATGTTGGGCCGGATAGGGCCGTATCGCGGGCCGGGGCAACTGCTCCGCCGTCACCGTGGAATCGTGCACCACCACTCTCGCATCGAGCGCGAGTAGATGTTCAGGGGTTGCCAGCAATGGGTTGATATCAATTTCTTTGATCCATGGCTGCTCCATTACGAGTTGGCTAAAACGAACGAGCAACTCTTCGAGCGCCTGGAGATTGACTGGCTTGCGCCCGCGCACTCCACGCAACGCCGCGAAGATCCGCGTCTGCTCCATCAACCGTTGTGCAAGTGTAGTGTTGAGCGGAGGCAACGCCAGCGCATGGTCGCGATAAACCTCGACCATCACCCCTCCCGACCCGAACAGAATGACTGGCCCAAACTGTGCATCCACGGTGCTGCCCAGGATGAGTTCGTATCCATCGCGCCGCACCATCGGTTGCACGGTGACGCCAACAAAATGCTGCGCTCCCACTTTGTCAGTTACCGAGGACTGAATCGAGCGGAATGCGGCGCGCACCTGGGCCTCGCTTTGCAGTCTCAAATGCACTCCGTCTACATCTGTTTTGTGCGCGATCGTGTTCGAGAGAAGCTTCAATACGATGGGATAGCCGATTTGGGAGGAGCACACGACGGCATCCTCCTCGCTTTCCGCGATGCGCGTCTCGACGACTGGAATTCCGTAGCAGGCAAGAAGTTGCTTGGCTTCATACTCATTGAGCATGGCGCGGCCGGCGCTACGAATGTGTTGAACCAATTCGCTTGCCTTGTCTCGTCCGCCAGCGGCCACCGATTCCGCGCTCTCCACCAATGCCGGCGTTTCATAGAGCCCGCGCAGATTGTAGGTGTAGCGCCACATGTAGGTGAAAGCGCGCGCGGCAGTGTCGGGATAAGAAAATGTGGGGATACCGGCTGCGTTGAGAATCGCCGTTCCTTCGGCGACGCCATCGCCACCCATCCAACTTGCCAGCAGCGGTTTGCCCGAGCTGTGAGCGTACTGCGCCATTTGTGTTGCCACTTGTGTCGGATCTGCCAGTCCCTGCGGAGCGATGACGGCCAGCAATCCATCGCTGGCAGGATCTTTCGAGACAATACCGACCGCTTTTACAAAACGCTCCGCATCGGCATCGGCCAACACGTCCACCGGATTGCTGTGACTCCAGTGGGCGGAAAGGAAGTCATCCAACTGATGAATGGAATCGGGAGAGAGTACTGTAAGTTCGCCGCCGGTTGAGATCAGCGCGTCCGTCGCCAGGACGCCGGGCCCGCCGGCGTTGGTGACTATGCTGAGCCGTGGACCGCGCGGCCGGGGCTGTTTGCTCAGGACTTCCGCCATATAGAAGAGGTCTGCGATGTTCTGCACTCGCAACACGCCGCAGCGACGGAAGGCGGCTTCCAAAACATCATCGCTCCCCGTCAAGGCGCCGGTGTGCGATGCGGCGGCCCGCGATGCCGCTTCCGATCGTCCGGCTTTTATAACGATGATGGGTTTACTCAGTGCAATCTCGCGGGCCGCTGAAAGAAACGAGCGCGCGTCTCCCACCGATTCCATATAGAGCAGGATGCTCTTCGTGTGGGGATCGTCCCCGAAGTAATAAATGAGATCCCCCCAGCCCACGTCAAGCATTGAGCCGGTGGACACGATCGCGCTGAATCCCACCTGCTCTCTCTGGCTCCAGTCGAGGATCGCCGTCTGCAATGCTCCGCTCTGGCTGAGAAATGCGACGCTGCCTTTGCGCGCTATCGACTTCGCAAAAGTCGCATTTAACCCGATTACGGGATTCATGAACCCCATGCAGTTCGGGCCGACTAGTCGCAACGATCCGCGGCGCAGATGCTTTTGAATTTCTTCTTCAAGGAGAGCGCCGTCACGTCCCTGCTCGCGAAAGCCTGCAGAGATTACGACCGCCGATCTCACACCGGCATCGACACATTCTCCGACGATCTGAGGCACAGTCTGCGCCGGCGTTACAATCAGCGCCAGATCAACTCCTCCCTCGATGTCTCTGATGTGTTTCTTAGTTTTGATGCCAAGGACTTCCTCGTGACTGGGATTCACAGCGTAGATCTTGATGGGAAACTTGCTGTCGAGCAGATTCGCGATCACGCTGCGGCCCACCGTACCAGGCCGATCGGTGGCCCCGATGACAGCAGCAGAGCGCGGCAGGAATAGTGATTCCAGTCCGGTACGCATGCATGTCGTCGTATTCGACGCTTCCGCTGCCGGCTTTGCTGAAAGACTGGGTGCCTCGCTCACTGAATTCCTCTCGCGAATGCGGTTGCGTTCATTTTTTCATAATTTAAACGACGTGATTACTAAAGTGTTCCCACACACTCCACCCATGATGGCACAGTTTGCTGTGCCCGTCAGTGATCACGAAATGACCCTGATCACCGGTGCGAGTGACGCTGATCACAAGCGCATTTCGGGTGCTACAATTTATGTGAAAGAGAGGTGCTGCATTATGCGCGCCCCTTACGGCCTAAATATTCTTGATAATTGCCTCACATGTCCGGTGAGGGAAGAACATATTTTTTGCAATCTTTCCGTTCACGCTGGACAACGCCTCAACGATATAAAATCCACCGCTGTCTATCCCAAGGGAGCGATGCTCTTCATCGAAGGGCAGCAACCCCGCGGAGTGTTTGTGCTCTGTGCCGGGAAGGCAAAACTCTCCACATCATCTCGCGAAGGCAAGACCATCATCACAAAGCTGTCCGATGCAGGCGACGTGCTTGGTCTCAACTCGGTCGTTTCCAACCGTCCCTACGAAGTGACGGCTGAAATGATGGAGCCTGGCCAGGCCAACTTCATTCCCCGCGACTCGTTGTTGCAGTTTTTGAAAGATCACGGGGAAGTCGCATTGCGCGTCGCCGAGCAGTTGAGTCGCAACTACTACACGGCGTATGAGGAGATTCGTACTTTGGGCCTGGCGACCTCGCCGTCGGAGAAGTTTGCCAAACTCTTACTGTCGTGGTCGACGAAGACGCCGCAAAGCGATGGTTCGATGCCGGTGAAGCTTACGCTGACTCACGAGGAGATTGCGGAAATCATCGGGACCACGCGCGAAACTGTCAGCCGGTTGTTTTCTGAGTTCAAGAAAAAACAGTTCTTGCAACTCAAGGGATCGACCCTGGTGATCCGCAACCGGCCGGCGCTGGAGAAGATCGTGCAGTCCTGATCTGATTCGAAGGCGGCTTCCTTTTGGTCCGGCCGGCCAGAGCGATCGCTTTACGCACTGCGTCCGCCGATCGGGGTGGCTTGTCTTCGCGGACTCTCGTTCTTATCCCGCCATCGTTAATACGGGGCACGGAGCGTTTCCGTAGTACTTCGTGCACGGCGCTCCACGGGACGTGAGCCGCCATGCGAGCCGCAGCCTTCCCAGTGGCGCCCATCACGATCAAGTCGGCTTTGAACTTTTCAGCCGCAGCCAACACCCCTTCCGGAAAGAAATCGGTTCCAACGATAAATTCCGGCTCCTGGGTCAATCCAGTCTCGGGGGGCAGACAATCCCGAAGCTCTTGCAATGAGCGTTTGCGCGATGATCCTTCCCACTCCTCGACCTCATCCGCGGCTGCCGTCGCCGGCGCATAGGCTGAAAGGCTCGAGGATGTCGCCGGCATGGGTGAAATCATGTGCAGCAGGATCAGCTTCGCCTCGTATACCTTCGCCAGTCTTACCGCGAGAGGCAAGGCCTTGGTGGAACCCTTGCCGAAGTCAGTTGCGAAGAGAATCGTCCGCAACCCACATCGGCCCCCCACCTCGGCCACATGGGCCTTCGGGCCAACCGTCATCACCGGGCACGGAGCAATGCGAAGCAGTTCTTCCGCCACCGAACCCAGGGCCAACTTCGACAGGCCTCCACGCCCATGCGTTCCGATGACGATCAAGTCTGTTCCGTCTTCTGCCGCGAGGGATAGCACAGCCGGAGCTATTGGTCCGTGCTTGATCAAAGTAGCCTTGATCTTGCATTTTGATCCCTGAGATGCGATCAGGTTCTTGAGTCGTTGCTGCGCATCGAACCTCTCCAAGTCGATCTCCGGTGGACTTTCGACCATCTCGTAGCGCCAATCGGCTCGCACGACATGGACAACAGACACCTCTGCATTATTTTCCTCCGCCAGCGCCAGAGCCTCCGTGAGCGCATCTTGAGACGATCGGGAAAAGTCCGTCGCCACCATAATGTGGTGGAAGATTGCGACTTCTTTCGGCGTATCTTGAATTTTCAATTCTGCGACGGCCATAGACACCTCCCATGCCCGCGTTATTCCAACAAACCTCAGTGCACGGTAACAAACTTACGGTCTTGCTCGTTGCATCTCGATTCCTCCGACGCCCTTGACTTCGAGAACGCCTTCCCCGATTTGTTAAGGCCAAGTACCACGCGTGCCTTGGTTCCATCCCAGACGATGGTCATTTCTTTGCAGCATCGATCACAAAGCCAGAACCTCTCTTCCAATAGCTCAGACTGGCTTTCGGTGGCTTGAAGATCCTGAGAGGGGGTCAGGAGGAAGATCTTTCCCTGGTGGAGATATCGAAATTGCTCAAAGCACTCGGGATTGGCGCACTTCGACAGCATCGCCACCCTCCAGGCTGTATGACAAAATCGTATTTCAGCGCGGCGAAAAGTGAGGTGACCGCAGATACCTTGTGCGGTGACCTTCATCACTCCTCCACGCGCTTTCAAAACGCCGTTGGTCGAGGGGCGAACTCTGCTGGTTTACAATCGCTTATGAGACCGCGATCGTCTCCGGGCCGGGCGCGACCATTGCGAGGCTTCTGCAATCAGCCTGACACGATGTCCACGGACCTTCCCCACAACTATGACCGAAATCTGCTGTGCTGCGCTTCTCTTTGATCTGGATGGCGTCCTCATCAATTCCACTCCTGCGGTGGCGCGTGTGTGGAAGCTCTGGGCACTCGAACACGGCTTTGATCCGGAACAGGTCGTCTCTCGTGCCCACGGCCGCCCCAGCCTTACGACAGTTCGGGAATATCTTCCGAACGCCGATCACGAAGCCGAAAACCGGGAGGTCGAGCGCCGCGAAATCGAAGACATTGAGGGGGTTATCCCCTTGCCCGGTGCCCTCGATTTGCTGGCGGGTCTTCCCGAGGATCGCTGGACAATCGTCACCTCGTGCACCCGTCCTTTAGCCGAAGTGCGCATCAAGGCGGCTGGACTCCCGTTGCCGAAAAAAATGATTACTTCCAACGACATCACTCATGGCAAGCCGCACCCTGAACCCTATCTAAAAGGCGCTGCGCTCCTCGGATTTCCGGCCGTCGAATGTATTGTGCTGGAAGACGTTCCCGCCGGAGTGCGCGCGGGCAAGGCCGCGGGAGCCAAGGTCATTGCCTTTACCACCACCGTTCGGCACGTCGAGCTGCGGGAGTGTGGCGCAGATTGGATTTTGAACGATTGCTCCGGCCTTCGGGTTCTCGATCATGGCAAAGATCTGACGTTGGGTCTAACATTGTCCAACTGAGTAGTGGGGTGCTCTGTACGGTACGCCGCGTCCCGAACCCCTCCAACGTTTCGAAGAAGCTTCGTTGCTTTCCTCGCGATTCCCAACCGCTGGCGACAGGCTCTTTCCAACCATCTTCGCGGAAACCGCATCAATTCATCGGCCCGCATATGCGATGCAAGGAGAAGACACATATGAGATCCACGCTGCTCGTTGTTTTCACTGCTTTGCTGTCCTTCGTCACTGTGAGCGCAGTCGCCCAGAACGCTCAACGTGATCAACCCTCCCCGAAATCACAGGATCGCATTACTCGAGAGGTGCGTCACGAATTGCTGATGCTGCCTTACTTTGGCGTTTTCGACAATATCGCCTACAAAGTAGATGGCAGTACCGTGACCCTGATTGGCCAGGTCGTGCGGCCTAGCCTCAAGTCCGATGCTGAGAACGTGATCAAACGCATCGAAGGTGTGGAGAAGATCGATAACCAGATTGAAGTTCTTCCGCCTTCGCCCATGGATGACCGTCTCCGTATTGCGCTTTTCCAGGCGATCTACCAGTACCCGTCGCTGCAAAAGTACGAACTCGGGGTACAGAAGCCAATCCGGATCATTGTCAAGAACGGACGCGTGACCCTGGAAGGTGTGGTCGACAATGAAGCGGATAAGAATCTGGCGGGAGTCCGGGCCAACGGCGTCCCCGGCATCTTCTCCGTAACCAACAATCTGCAGATCGCTGAATCACGCTAGCGAGCGCATTCCTGGAAGGGGACGTTCCAGCGTCCCCCTTCTCATACCGTGCACCGAGACCTGATCCGCCACCGAGTACTCAAAATCGCCCCTCCGTTGCCGGACCATGTCACGCGTATAATTCTCCCGAGTTTGACTTCCGCCCCAACGAAACAATCGGAGGAACGCCATCATGAGTTTTCATGCCATGAACCGTCGCAGGTTTTTGGAAGTTGCTACTACCGTCACGGCCGGCACCCTACTAACTAGCCGCTTTGGTTGGGCCGCCGGCGAGCACAAGATTGACAAGGTCGGGATACAGCTCTACACGGTACGCGATCTGATGAAAGAGGACTTCGAAGGCACCATTGCGAAAGTCGCACAGATCGGTTACAAGGAGATGGAATTTGCCGGATACTTCGGCCGCACAGGCCAGCAAGTAAAAGCCATTCTCGATAAGAACGGTCTCACGGCGCCCTCGACCCACGTTCAATACGATGAACTTGACGACAAGTTTCCCTCAGTCATCGAAACCTCCAAGATCATTGGCCTTGAGTACATTGTGTGTCCCTGGATTCCGGAGGATCTGCGCAAGTCTCCCGACATCTGGAAGCAGGCGTCGGAGAAGTTCAACAAGGCCGGAGAGCAGGCAAAAAAAGCCGGCATTCAGTTCGCCTATCACAACCACTGGTTCGAATTTCTTCCCGTCAATGGGAAGCTTCCCTACGACGAACTGCTCGCCGAGTGCAATGCCGACCTGGTGAAGATGGAACTCGATCTGTGCTGGATTACCGTGGGCGGATCCGATCCCCTGAAGTACTTCGCCAAATATCCCGGACGCTTTCCGCTGGTGCACGTCAAAGACATCAAAAAACTCCCAAAGGTGGATCAGTCCGGTTCACAGGACTTTGGCAGCTCGTTGAAAGATATGACCGAAGTGGGCAGCGGGGTAATTGACTGGAAGAGGATCTTCGCTCACTCCGAACAAGCGGGGATCAAGCACTACATCGTCGAGCACGACAATCCAGCCAATCCGTTGGAGAGCGTCAAAACCAGCTACGAGTATTTGAGCAAGCTGCGCTGGTAAGTTAGGTCGGTTTTCTGCGGGCGCCGCAGTTTTGCGGCGCCCATTTTCTTTGGGGTGTTTGTCTTGCGGGGCGGGCGAACGCGAGCGGTCAGGTACCGACGTAATGGGCGCCTTTTCTGTTTGTTGTGGCACCTTGGAAGGAGTGCCGAGATTAGACCACAAAGACTACATCGACTTCGACGCCGGGCGCGAGGGTTATGTCAACTCGCCCTCGAAGTACGTCCCTGTCGTTGAGGTTCCGAAAGCTTCCAAGACGGCCTCGCTGGCGCGCGACCTGGTGAAGATTCGCCGCGAGGAACGGTTTGGAAGCTTGCTCGCCGCAGCGGGGACGATATGGGCGGTGTACGTAGCGACCCATGATTACGCCAGCCTCTGGCGCATGCAGATCATGCCGCCAGGCCCGGTAGAGGTCTGCGGATTGGGAATTCTGTCCTGGCTTCATGCGAAGTGGCGGCGATCTACCAGGGCCGGTTAAAGTCTCTCTGCCACGATTCCCACTAGCCGCTCAAACTTATGAAGACGCCTTTGAGAATGGCGCCTCCAGCGAAGGGCTTTGCGGCGTGAACAATTCCGCTCCATTTTCCGTGACATGCATGTCATCTTCCAGGCGAATGCCGAATTCTCCGCGGATATAAATGCCGGGTTCATCGCTGGTCGTCATGTTGGCTTGTAGCTTGGTCGCGTTGCCGCGCACAAGGTAGGGCCACTCATGCCCGTCCATGCCCATACCGTGTCCAAGACGGTGGGTGAAGTACTTGTAGTCGGGACCGTATCCGGCGTCGGTGATGACTTTGCGCGCGGCAGCATCCACCGCTCCACATTCAACGCCTGGGCGCGCAGAGGCCAACGCGGCGGACTGCGCGCGATGCACGATGTCGAAGACCGTCTTCATCTTGTCGGAAGCTTTGCCCAGCACGTAGGTTCGCGTGATGTCGGATTGATATCCCTCAACCGAGCATCCCCCGTCCATCAGAATGATTGTGCCCTCGTGCACGACCTGGGGCGTCACCGAGCCGTGAGGAAACGCGGAAAACTCTCCAACCTGGACCTCGGCTCCGCCGGAGAAGCCGAGTTGGTCGTGGGCCTTGCGCACCAACTCCTCCAGTTGCGGTTGGGTCATGCCGTCTTTCACCGCCCGGTAGGCCGCCTCGTAGGCCGCGAGTGTGACCTGTGCAGCCAGTCGCATCAATTCGATCTCGTGCGCGCTTTTGATCATGCGGCAACCGGCGGTCACCGGAGTTGCGGATGTAATTGTGGCTAGCGGCACGGCACGGGTGATTCCCTCAGCAAAGACAAAGTGCACCGTCTCTTCGATCCCCAGTGTGCCGCTGGCGATGCCACGTTCGCTCAGTCCCTCTGCGATGAGAGTGTATGGGTTGTCGTCTTCTTGCCAAACGCGTATATCAGGCTGGCGACCCTCAGGAGCGTTGGCGATCTGCTCGCGCGCACGTCCCTCTTCAAAGGCTGGACATACATAGAAAGCCGCGCCCTTCGCCGGGAGCACCAATGCGAAGGCACGCTCGCCGCCCCACCATCGAATGCCGGTGAAGTAGCGTAGAGAAGTGCCTTCCATCAGCACGATGGCGTCGATCAAGTCCTCCCTCATCCGCTGGCGGGCGCGCTCCTGTCGTTCGTGGAGTTCATCGCGAGTAATCGGCAAAGCTTCGCTCTTGCGCGATTTCAATTGTGCCAGGGACGGTGGCAGGGAAACGTCGTCTGCGAGGCCCGCGCGTGTGGTAACGCGAGTACGCGGAGCTACCGCCGCTCCCGCCGTGAGAGTGCCGACTTCAAGAAATTGTCGCCGCGAGATCATGAACCCTCCGGATCGCATCGATACAGTCGGGTCATTATATGTGGGTGCGAAGAGGCTCGACTACTTTTGGGTCGCCGCAATCAAATCCACCAGTCCATTTACGATGGCTGCTTCCGCGCAACCCGGTTTCAATCTTGACCCAAGCACTTGAAATGTAAGCGCTCCAAAAGCGGTGTCATTTGGGATATACCCGGACTCTGCCCTGCCATTCGCCAGCGTCACCATGACCGTATTCGCCATTGGGGATTCTCGCTTCAGTCGTTGCGCAATCGTGCTGTATATTTCAGCATCCACCGACGTCAGTGCAATCGTGCTAATGCGCAGGACGCCCAAACGGATGTTCACAGGGTCTCCATCTTCGTAGCTTCCGGGGGTTCCTTCGCGGGCGGTGTCGGTGCGTTTGCGTCCAGGACAGGTTACCGTTTTCTGTGCCGCTGTAATACTAGGGCTCGCTTCCATCCTCTTGATGTTGGTGACTATGCGGATTACCTCTTCGCCGAGCAATACCCCTTCGCTATCCATCACGTGCTCAAGTGTGTCCCGTACTTTTGGATCGACCGGGCCAGCCTTAACTTTCCCATCTCGGATCGGTGCTTCGACGGGTTCGCGGGTCATGACATATCCCGTGATCGGTATGCCGCCGCGAGAGGCCATCGCATTCGTTCCCGCGCGGAGGTAAAGCGGATTCTGGTCGCCGCTCGCCCCTTGGACGAAGACCGCAACCGTCTTGTCATCGAATGCCTGCTCCACGTATCGGGAGGTTGCTCCAGCGAAATCCGCACTGGTTATTCCGCTAAGGAAACCATTCACCGGATGCATGGCGTAGTTCATGTACACGGCAATCGGCTCGCCGTTGGGCGAGCGGAAGTCAACCACCGCGACGGTTTTGTCGGAAGGCGCTTCAAGGTTTGGCGCCTGAGTCCAGAGATGCGTTTCAGCATCGATGGCATCGCGGTTTACATTCAAGTAGGAACTCCCGGTGCCGAATCCAACACTCGCCGGTTGCAGCTTGGCCTTGGCTTGTCGAACGGCCTCCAGAATTTGACCAACGATCGGTGGTGGCGGTGCATTGGGATCCGGTTTTTGCGCCCGCATGCCGGGGAAGCCGCCCGGGCCCCATCCACTGTGGGTATGCGTGGCAGACATCACAATGTTCTCGATGGGACAGCTCAGTTCGGCGGCAATCTGCTTCGAGGCGGCCTGCCAGATTTCCTCGGAAAGGCCGCCCTGGTCGGCCCCGATCAGAGCGGCACGGGCCGCGCCGTTATCGACTACGATCGCGCGTACATAGAGTTTTTCGTGCGCATACCTGCCGGATGGAGGATTGGCTGGATCAGAGGCGGGGGTTACGTCCACACGCGCCGCGCCCGCCCGAAGGTTACCCTGCGCGAACGCTTCGTGTCCCTCAAACAGCGTCAGAATGACCAACACCATCGAAGAGAGGATCCGTTGGGTGCTCATCTATTGCGCTCCTTGAGTGCCGAAATTGTCTGTGCAACGAGCTATCCGTTTTGCTGAACAGACGATGGACCATTCCATCAGCATTGACTGATATTACTCGACTCTACATAAATTATTGCCCGTCAGTTTTGGGGCCTTGAGTGTAATCGCCCGGCACGGTCTTACCTGATATTTTGTATGCGGTGAGATTGACTGAGGCAGATCAAGAATGAATATTTGGTTACGTTGTTTAGTGGCTGCCGCGCTGATGCCATACGTGCTCCTGCAAGCCCGAAAGCCAACGAGATGGGTTGGCAGGTTTTTTGTCCGAGCAATGAACCAGGGTCACTCCAGCATGACTGACTGGGGACTTAAGCATGTTGCGGTCAGGAATGACTTTACGATCTTGGACGTGGGCTGCGGCGGCGGCAGGACGGTAGAGAAACTGGCAGAGATCGCGACGGATGGTATGGTCCACGGAATCGACTATGCCGAAGGCAGTGTCGCCGCTTCTCGTACTCACAACAGGCGACTGATAGAGGCAGGTCGCGTCGCAATCCAAAAAGCTTCAGTGTCGGACTTGCCATTCCCAGACAACCAGTTCGATCTGGTTACCGCGGTAGAGACCCAATACTATTGGCCTGATCTGCTTGGGGACATGCGAGAAATTTTGCGAGTGTTGAAGCCTGACGCGAGATTGGTGGTCATTGCCGAGACGTACAAGGGTGGCAAGTATGACAGGCTCAAATGGCCGGTGATGTGGTTGTTACGATCGTCGCACCTTAGTGTCAATGGACACCGGGAATTGTTTTCAGCAGCAGGCTTTACGGACGTTGAAGTGTTCGAAGACGAACGAGGCTGGATCTGCGGAATAGGTAGGAAGCTGCCTCGCCCCGAGCAGCAGCGCTGAGTCCCGTGTAAGTCCATAATGGATCGTCTTACTTTTGCTTCTCGCTCCCCGTATCTTGTGCGCGAAGATAACCTTCGATTGCGGTCTTGCCAGCGTGCCGTGCCCAGTCGGCTGGGGTAGCCTGCCAGAGGATATCCTTCATATCCAATCTTGCGCCGCGTTCGACGAGGAGACGGACCACATCCTCATGTCCAGCTCCGGCCGCCTGGTGTAATGGCGTCGCATGGGAATGTCCTCCCATTGGGTTATATCGGTTCGGATCCTCACCGGCGTCCAGCAGCAATCGAACCACCTCCACATGACCGAAGGCTGATGCTAACGAAAGCGCCAGGTGTCGGTCTTCATCATTGGCGCCTGTAAGCAAGCGACGAGCATCCTCAATGCGTCCCAGACCGGCCGCCACGGGCAAATCGATCCGCGCTCCGCGCCCGATCAGCGCGTTCACCGATGCAAATTCGCCATGCAAAGCCGCCGCATGGATGGCGCTGTTGGGATCCGCGCCGCGATCGCAGAGGAGATCGATTAATTTAAGTTGCACGCGACATTCACGTGGCACGCGGCCAGTGGAGACGAGCATCAGCGTCTCATTGAGTGCGGATGGCTCGACGCCAGCGTCGAGAATCACCTGAGTCACCTCAAGAATGCTGTCCGGCAAAGTGCCATGGCGAACCGGATTCTCGGCCGAGAATTCGAGCAGAGTTGGATTGCGAAAGTAGTTCCCGCCTTCGAAAACGACGTGTTGATGTACCAGATTCGGATAGCGGCGCAGGTGTGCGCGCAAGCCCTCTACGTCGCCCGCATCGAGAAGGTCCACGGCGCGGCGAAAAGTGCCGTCTTCAATTCGCTCATGGTGCGGCAAACTGAGACGATCAGAGAGCATTGGTTTTTCAATGTGTTTTTTCAGCCTCGCCCAGCTCGAAAATCCGTACTCGCGTGCGATGGCTAGCTGTGCGTCACTGAGGCTGAGCTCGGCTTCGAAAATTGCAGCATCGGTGGCCCGGTTGAAGCGCGGATGAAATTCCCGCAGCCGCTGGGCCACTTCCAGATTTCGGGCAGCGTGCGCCTTTCGCAGGTCTCTCGCTTGATACTTCAGATGATCGAGGTCCGGATTCGATGGGAGGCTTTTTACCGGCATGACGAACTTCCTTTCGTAGGCCCGAGGTCCGCATTTACGGGCAGAAAGTAAGTTCGTTAAAACGAATTGTTGCCATCAGGTGGACTTCTGTCCTTTCCGCGGACCGGATGCGCCCTTTTGCGCTCCGGCGATCTTACCACGATACCAGGCCACGGTTGCGCGCCGATCAGAACCTGGGCGATCGACAGCCGGCCGGTTGGCAGTCGCTCGTATGCCGCACCTCGCGGCCAGAAACAGATGGTATTATCGCGGCGGAGCCAACGAATGGAAACGCCCAAATCCAAATTGCCTCGCGAAGCCATAGAGCTGTACAACGATTTCATTCACGGTGAGATTAGTCGGCGCGCCTTTATGGAAGGCGTGCAGCGACTGGCAGGCGGCTTGGCAGCGGCCACGGTCATCAATGCATTGATGCCGAATTACGCGCTGGGCCAGCAGGTCTCTCGCACCGATGACCGGATCAAGGCCAGTTACGAGACGGTGCCCTCCCCGAAAGGCAACGGAAGCATCAAGGGATATCTCGTCCGCCCGATCAGCGCTGACACCCGTTCCGAGACGGTGACGAAGTTGCCCGGCGTAATCGTGGTCCATGAGAATCGGGGGCTGAATCCGCATATCGAGGACATCGCGCGACGGTTTGCCCTGGCCAACTTCATGGCATTCGCACCGGACGGGCTCACCTCTCTGGGTGGTTATCCTGGGGACGACTACAAGGGCGGCCAGATGTTCAACAAGATCGACAAGGAAAAGATGTCCGAAGATATGGTGGCCGCGGCAATGTGGTTGAAGTCGCGCCCAGATTGCACGGGAAAGATCGGCGCTACCGGCTTCTGCTACGGGGGTTCGACCGCGAATATGCTGGCGGTGCGGCTGGGAGCGGACCTGGCGGCAGCGGCGCCGTTCTATGGAGGGCCTCCCGCCGCGGAGGATATACCCAAGATTAAGGCGGCCATCCTGGTACATCACGGGGAACTTGACACGCGACTGGCAGCTACGTGGCCGGCTTACGAAAAGGCGCTGACCGAGGCGCATGTTCCGCACGAGGGCTATATCTACCCGGGCGCCGTGCATGGCTTCAATTGCGACGCGACACCGGAACGATATAACAAAGCCGCGGCCGATCTGGCCTGGCAACGCACGATCGACTGGTTCAACAAATACGTGCGCGGCTGATTCCGCGCTTAAGAATGCCGTCCGAGCTCGATCAGTCGCCCAGATTCCCGAGCGCACGGATACCCTGGAAGCGTAACGCGTCCGGCCAGAGGCCGGCCTTCTGATACTGCCCGATAACGACAGTTTGGACAGGACCCGGTGTTAAACTCTCGCACATGTCTACGTTCTTGCTAGTCCACGGAGCATGGCAGTCGACCGGCACTTGGGATCTGCTCGTGCCCTTGCTGGAGAAGCGCGGCCACCGAGTAATTACACCGGTCTTGAGTGGCCTTGGGACAGACCAAAACCGCCTGTCTCCCGACATTACGCTGCGCCAACACGTGCAGGACGTTTCTTCGGAATTGTCAAAGTCTCCGGACCAAGTAATCCTGGTGGGTCACAGCTACGCAGGAATGATCGTCAGCGGCGTTGCAGAGACAAATCCAAATCGGGTGCAGCGACTGGTATTTCTGGATGCCTTCCTTCCGGAAGATGGGCAATGCGTACTGGACTTGCTTCCGCCCGAGACCGGCGCTTATTTTCGCGATATTGCACAGCAGCATGGCGATGGCTGGCGATTGCCGGGCGGAGAGGGACAACTCGACCTCTGGGGTTTAAAGCCGGGCAAGGCCCGCGATTTCGTGCGGGCGAGGCTGTGCGATTTCACCTTACGTTGTTTCGAAGAGCCGCTTCCTCTTCCCGCCAATCGGAAAGCCGGCATTCCAGGCATCTTTGTTAGTAGCGTTGCTGAAGAATATCCAGCCCGGCCGTTCTTCGAGCCATTCGCCAAGAAAGCCCGTTCTTATAGCTGGGAGATCGTTGAACTGAAGACGGGGCACGACTGTCATGTCGAACGTCCCGAAGAGGTCGCGAACATTCTGCTTTCCACCCCACACTCGACGTAAAGTTGGCCCAACTGTCCTACTATCGCGATTACCCAATTCGATACGGTGAGTTTCGCGCGGGGAGCTCCCTGCAAAACCTCTATGCAACTTGGGAGTCGGCGCTTGAGGGGCAAGCGAGTGCAGGCTTGTTGGTCAGGGCGGGCCCCTGCGGTCCAAGAGAATCCTTCAGACGAAGGAACCGCTCCTCAAAAAATCTTCGGGAAAGGTAAGCGACTCCAATTGCACCGCCGCCCGCCAGGATGAACCTCAGCAATACTAGTGCGAAGTGACCGTTCGTGGGCATGAGTTGCGGCAGATAATGGCGGCACAGCCTGTCATACATTCGAAACGCGAGAAAGTGATTGAGATAGAGACCGTAGCTGATATATCCCAAGAACCGAAGTATGGAGACATTCACGTATCGCTTAGCGGAACCGCTGCCCATCAGAAGAAAAAGCAGCAACACGCCGGCGAAAAAGCTGTGAATGATGCTCCATTGCAAAGCCGCGCCCACCAGCCGATCTCGGGTGAGAATTCCGAATGGCTTCCCGGCAAGCCCCACCAAAAGTGCGAAGCCGAGAAGGCACCCGCATATACGCTGAACCTGGCCGCGAGTGATCGTGGTGCGGAGGAGAATGGCGAGCCAGCCACCCATCGCTAAGCCGTCCGCGACAAACCACGTATACCAGGCCAGACCAAGTCTCCATCCCAATGCGAAAGAGATTGCCCGAAGAATGGGGACGCCCACAACGATTGCGGCCGAAACCCAAGCCAGGCGCGCCATCGTTACTCGACGAACCACCATTGGCCAGAGGATGTAGAAATGTTCCTCTACGGCCAATGACCACAACGGGCCATAGTCGCACGCGACGCCGAAGAAGTTGGTTACATTTGCGAGATAGATAAAGCTGAGCCCAACAAAAGCAAAAGAAGCGCTGCGGAGCAGCAAGAGGAATATAAGCAGTGAATAGTACGCCGGCAGAATGCGCAAGGCTCGTCGAGTGTAGAAGCGCCGATAGAACTGGGGGCGGTTCTTTGAGTCGAGCAGTATACCTGTGATCAGGAAACCCGAGAGAACAAAGAACAAGTTGACGCCCAGGCCACCGGGTTGCGTAACTAGCAGAAACGCCCTCGCCCATGGTCCGAACGAGAAACCCGAGTATTGCCAGTAAAAGCCGTGAAGCAGCACCACGCTCAACACAGCAATGCCTCGCAGAGTGTCTAGCTCCGGCATAAACGGACGGATCAAGCCTGCTGCAGAGGGGGCCTCCGCAGTGTCTGCGGAACGTGGTGTCATGAGGACCCTCATTGAAAATCAAGAGAGGACGCTCAGTCAAATACGAACGACATGGCTAGTGGCTGGTTTCTGCGGGTATCGTCGTATGGCTTAGACTCTATGGCAGAAGGCATAGCTTGATACAAATCTAGGAACATGGGGACAAGGAACATGGGGAACATGGGGGGAACATGGGGACAGACGGGACGTACCCCGATTATCTTCTCTCGATCTGGGAATCATGAGGCCAACCCAAGTCATCGCGGTGGGCGGGGCCAGGGGCATCCCTGTTGTTTTCTTCCTATGACTCGGCTGCCGCAGGTGGTGATCGTCGACGTTCGCCATCATGTTACTCAGCGCGGGAATGCGCGACAAGGGATTCTCGCCAGCTATACGGATTGTGTCGGATGCTGAGCCTTTTGAAGAAAAACCTGGTGAACGTCCCGTCTGTCCTCTGGTTCT
>CAVUYN010000005.1:0-240703 GCA_963745715.1 uncultured Acidobacteriota bacterium
CTACATTTACGGCAATGCGTCCTGAGATAGAACAAGCCGTGGGACTGTTGCAGCGGGGTGACGATGCTGCCTTGGAGCAGGCTCTGGCTCTGCTCCAAAATACCGTGTTCTCCTTCAGCATGCGCGTCTGCGGGCAGCGCGAGGACGCGGAAGACACGATGCAGGAAGTGCTACTGAAATCGGTTCCGTACTTGCCCAAATTCGACAGTCCCAAAGCCCTCGTCGTGTGGCTTTATAAGGTCGCAAAGAACCGCTGCTTGATGAGTCGGCGCCGGAGCAAGTTTGCTCCCAATCCAGATCTCTCTCTGGAAGAACTCATGCCGGATCGGAAGGAACTTGAGCAACTGGGGGCCGATGGCGGCATCAACCCCGAAGCATTCGACCATTCGGAGTGAGGAGGCGGGACGGTTGCGAGACGCCATTCAGCGGCTGCCGCCACAATACCGCATTGTTTTGGTGCTGCGCGATATGGAAGGGCTAACCGACGAAGAAGTGGCCGAGATCACAGGACTACGTTCTGGAACAGTGCGGGTTCGTCTCCACCGCGCGAGGTTGTTTGTCCGGAAGGAATTGATGAAAGGGTTGAAACCACGCTCCGGGAAAGCGGCCGTCCCTTCGCGGGCGTCTTCCCAAGAACAACCCGGCAAGGAACAGCCCAGAGCTGCCCGCTGCAAGGCCATGTTTGCCGAGCTCTCGAACTATCTCGACGAGCGGTTGGATGATTCGCTTTGTGAGGAACTGGAGCGGCACCTGGGTGGTTGCGAACCATGCAAGGCGTTTCTCTCCAGTCTCGAAGCGACGATTGATCAGTGCCGAACCTCCCCGACGGAGTGCCCTTCAAGTAAGAAGGCCGTCCGGCTCCGCAAGCAACTGCTGAAGAATTACGAACAGGCCCTCGCGGCGGTCAGACCGAAGTAGTGGTCCTCCTTACGCCAACCAGATTCCCCGGCCGATTTTCTCTGTAACAAAATCCAACTTCCTGCATTTATTCGTGTGCCTAGTCGATAGAACCAAGCAGGAGGCAATCATGATCACAGCCAAAGTCGAACTGACTCAACCACTTAAGCAGCAGCGCCAATTTGTGGCCCAGACCGGAAGCGGCCATCACCTGCTGTTGGACGATGCAGCCGGAGGTACCGGCCCAAAGCCGATTGAACTGGTCGCTGCCGGATTGGCCGGGTGCACGGCGTTCGATGTCGTCACCGTCCTCCGCCAGAAGTATCACCAAAAAGTCACCGGTTACGAAGTGCGGGTGGAAGCCGATCAAGCGGAACGCCCACCCCAGGTGTTCACGGCAGTGCGAATCCACCATGTTGTCACCGGCTTTGAAATTGACGCGGCGGCACTGGAGGAGGCTATCCGTCTCTCCGAGGAAAAGTACTGCTCGGTTGGGGCGATGGTGCAGAAGACCGCGAGTTTTCATACCACTTACGAAATCGTTGAAGACAAGACCGAATGGATGAAGCCGGCTCAGGCCGCGGGAGTGCAAGGTTGAAAACCTTGTTCAAAGTGGTTCTGAGCGTCGCCGTTGCATGGCTGCCTTTGGGGGCAGCCTCAGCTCAACAAGAGGCGCAGCCTTCGTCCCTCACCCTGCAGCAGGCGGTAAATATCGCGCTGGAGAAAAATCCACTGCGCAAGGTGGCGATGGCGGATACGAAGGTGGCCTCTGCGGGTGTTCTCGCGGCGCGTTCCTTCCTTATGCCCCATGTGAGTTTTTCTGAAACGGCGACTCGTGGTGATGACCCCGTGTACGTGTTCGGGAGCAAGCTACGACAGCAGCGCTTTACCCAGGCCGACTTCGCACTGAACAAGCTCAACACGCCACTGCCCTTCGGCAACTTCAGCACGCGGTTTGGGGGAACCTGGAACGTGTTTGATTCGTTCGCTACGTGGCATGGGGTAAATCAGGCCAAGCAGATGAACGAGGCTGCGGGACACCAGTTGGACCGCACGGATCAGGAGATAGTCTTCCGGGTGGTCAGTTCCTACTACGAGGTTCTGTTGGCAGCCAAGGAACTGGAGGTTGCCGAGCAGTCGGCCAAAACTGCCAAGTCGATCACGGACCGTAGCCAGGCGAGATTCGACAGCGGGCTGACTGTAGAGTCAGATCTGCTGACAGCGAAGGTTCGCATGGCCGCGCGACAGCAGGAAGTGATCCGCTCCAGGAACACTCTGGAAGTGGCGCGGGCACAGCTGAACACGGTGATGGGTGTGCCGCTCGATTCTCCGTTCCAGACTACCGAAGCTGTTGGCTGAGCGCACACTTTCGATCCCGGCCATGCCGGATCTTGAAAAGCAGGCACTCGCAAATCGTCCAGACTTGAAGCGCATTGCCTCCGAGGAGGCCGCTCAACGACAGAGCGTTTCGATTGCTAAGTCGTCATTCGGTCCGCGGGTGAACGCCTTTGCAGGCTGGGAAATGGATAACCCTACCTTCCTTGCCGGTGGCGGCGGCAACAACTGGGTGGGCGGGATCGAAGTGCAATTCGACCTCTTTCAAGGCGGTGCAAAACGGGCGGAACTCTCCCGGCAGCGAGCCCTCGAAGAAAAGGCTGTGGCGATGAAGCAGGTAGCTAGCGACGCAGTCCGCCTTGAAGTGAGGCGGGCCTACTACGAAACAGACGCCAACCGGCAGCAGATCGAAGTGGCCCGAGCGGCAATCGCCCAGGCACAGGAGAGTCTGCGCATCAACCAGGACCGCTACGACAGCGGCCTGACCACGATTACCGATTTGTTGGGCGCTGAAGATGCGGCCCGCCGCAGCCAGACCGACTACTGGGAAGCCATTTATCACTTCCAGACCAGCTACGCCAACCTGGAGTTGGCCAGCGGCAGCTTGAATCCGCAATCTCCCGTGGTGATGCCATGAATCGTATGAATATCCGACTCAGTTTTCTCTTTCTTATGCTGCCGGCAGTGTTTAGCCTCGTCGGCTGCTCTAGCGAGCAAACCCGCACAGCTACTTCGCCGGAAACCGTGCGGAACATTCCCGTGCTCGCCGTGCAGCAGGCCAACGTGCCCGATTTGCTGGAAGCGGTAGGGACGGTACGTGCCGCCCAAACCAGTGACGCCGCCAGCCAAATGATGGGGAACATCGTCGAGATCCGGGCTCATGAAGGAGACCACGTTCAGCGCGGTCAAGTGCTCGCCGTAATCGACGACTCCCAACCGCGAGCCGCGGTAGACCGCTCGATGGCAGCCGATCTTGCTGCCCAACAGCAACTGGTCGGAGCAGATTCCGACCTGACCCTGGCGGAATCAACGCTGAAGCGTTACCAAACTCTCTTCGAAAAGAAATCGGTGAGCCCGCAGGAGTTCGACGAGGTGAAAGCCCGTCAACAAACAGCCCTCGCGCGTCGCGATATGGCAAAGGCAGGGCAGGCCCAGGCGCAGGCAGCATTGAGCCAAGCACGCACGTCTCTGGACTACACGCGGATTCGTGCGCCATTCGACGGCGTGGTGACGGAGAAGAAAGCCGATTCTGGCACGCTGGCTTCACCCGGCATGCCGATCTTCACCGTCGAAGACGTGCGCCGGTATCGACTAGAGGCCACCGTCAACGAGAACGATCTCCGGTACGTGCGAACCGGACAGCAGGTCTCGGTCGCGATCGATGCTCTCGACAACGCGGGGCTGAACGGCTGGGTGGTGCAGATCGTCCCGGCCGCGGACTCCGCGAGTCGCACGTTTCTGGTGAAGATCGAGCTCCCAATAGACACACGGCTACGTTCGGGGCTTTTCGGGCGTACCCAGTTTTCTCGCGGCGAGCGGCAGGCATTGTTGATTCCGCGTTCTGCGGTCGTCGAACGCGGCCAATTGCAGGGCATTTATGTGCTCGACCAAAACAAGGTTGCGAGTTTGCGCTACATCACTTTGGGGAAGCCATCCGGGGCCAAAGTCGAAGTGCTGGCGGGGCTCCAGGATGGCGAGCAGCTTGTGGCCAAACCGGGTGCAGTCGACCTGAACGGCAAGCGCATTGAGGTCCAGTAATGGCTGATAGCAAATCCAAGTCGGTGATACAGCCCCCGAAAGGTCTGCGCCTGGCCGGTCGCATTGCCCACAGCTTCATTGATTCGAAACTGACACCGCTGGTGATCGTCGCTGCGCTGCTTCTGGGTGCGTTCAGCATTCTCAAGACTCCGCGGGAAGAAGAGCCCCAGATCGTGGTGCCAATGCTCGACGTTTTTGTTCAGATGCCGGGTGCGTCGGCTGACGAGGTGGCACAGCGCGTCAGCCTTCCCATGGAGAAGTTACTGCGCGAAGTGCCGGGCGTTGAGTACATCTACTCGATCAGTCATCCCGGCGTGAGCATGCTGGTTGTGCGTTTCTACGTTGGTGCCAAAGAAGAAGATGCGATCGTACAGACCTACAACAAGCTCTACTCCAACTTTGACCGCATCCCGCCCGGCGTCTCACAGCCGATCATCAAGGTCCGCTCGATTGACGACGTGCCGATCATGGCCCTGACGCTATGGGGAAAGGAATATGACTCTTATCGCCTGCGGCGAATCGCGGGTGAGCTGGAAAACTCACTGAAGCCGCTCAACGACGTTTCTGAGACCAAGATCATCGGTGGGCAGCCCAGGCAAATACGAGTAGTGCTCGACACCCAACGGCTTGCGGGCTACGGTCTCACGCCGGGCGCGATCGTAGCGCAACTCCAGAACGCGAATAGCCGCGGCCAAGCCGGTAGTTTTGCGCGTGACAATCGCGAGTTCCAGGTCGAAGCTGGCACCTTCTTCACGAGTCTCGAAGACCTGCGTCAGGTTGTGGTCGGGGTTCACGCTGGACGCCCCGTTTACTTGCGCGATGTAGCGGAGAAGCTTGAAGACGGTCCCGCCGAAGCAAACACCTACGTTCTGTTTGCAAATGCCAAGGGCGGCGCAGGACAGACAAGCGGGGCAGAATATCCCGCAGTAACCATTACGCTTTCCAAGCGAAAAGGTACGAATGCCACGGATATTTCAGAGCGTGTGCTGGACAAGGTCAATGCGCTCCGCGGTTATGTGCTTCCCAATGATCTGACCATCACGGTCACGCGCAACTATGGTGAGACCGCGAAGGACAAATCCGACGAACTTCTCAAACACCTACTGATCGCAACCTTGTCGGTCACCTTGCTGATTGCACTGGCCCTGGGCTGGCGTGAATCTGGCGTCGTACTGCTGGCAGTGCCGGTCACGCTCGCCCTCACACTCGCCGTGTTCTACCTGTATGGCTACACGCTGAACCGGGTGACCTTGTTCGCGTTGATCTTTTCCATTGGCATCCTGGTCGACGACGCCATTGTCGTGGTCGAGAACATAGTGCGCCACTTTCGATTGCCGGAGAGCCGAGGGCGATCCTTGTCTGAAGTCGCGGTTGAGGCGGTGGACGAAGTTGGCAATCCTACCATTCTTGCAACCTTCGCAGTGATCGGGGCGATCCTGCCCATGGCCTTCGTGCGCGGCCTGATGGGTCCGTACATGCGCCCGATCCCGGTTGGAGCTTCGGCGGCCATGCTGTTTTCGTTGATGGTGGCCTTCGTGGTTTCTCCGTGGGCGGCACTAAGGCTCCTGAGGAAATATGCGGGCGGTGGCGACCATTCCGAACACGACGCCGAAGGCTGGACCACCCGACTGTACCGGCGGATAATGAACCCGCTGATCCTCAATGCGCGCCGTCGTTGGATGTTTCTTGGTGGTGTCGTGTTGCTGTTGCTCGCCGCGGTTGCGTTTGTCCCGTTGAAGTGGGTACGCGTCAAGATGCTCCCTTTCGACAACAAGAGTGAGTTCCAGGTCATCATTGACATGCCCGATGGCACGCCGCTGGAACAGACGACTCGCGTGGCGCAAGCATTGGGACAGTACCTTGGCCAGCAGCCTGAGGTTATCAATTATCAGATCTATGCGGGGACCTCTGGCCCTTACAACTTCAACGGGCTCGTCCGTCACTACTTCTTGCGCGGCCAGCCAAATCAGGCTGATATCCAGGTGAATCTGCTGTCACGGCATGATCGCAAGGCGCAGAGCCACGAAATCGCACGACGGCTGCGGCCGGAGTTGGACAAGATTGCCGCGCCCTTCGGTGCGCGCATCAAGGTCGCGGAAGTCCCGCCTGGTCCGCCCGTCTTGCAAACTCTTGTCGCCGAAGTTTATGGGCCTGACTACAAAGGGCAAATTGAACTGGCCGCTCAAGTCAAGAAGGTCTTTCAGCAAACGCCCGGTGTTGTCGATGTGGACTGGTACGTCGAAGACCCGCAAATCAAGTTCGACATGAAGGTGGATCTGGACAAGGCAGCGCTCCACGGTATCTCACCCGCCGACGTAACGCGAAGCCTGCAGGTCGGGCTCGGCGGAGCTAACGCGGGCCTACTCCACGATCCCCATTCTCGCGAGGACATCCCGATCGAAGTGAGGCTGGCGCGCTCGGATCGCTCTGGGATCGAAGACCTTGGCAATCTGGAGCTGCCGACGCCTTCCGGTGGGCAAATCGCTCTGCAGGAAGTGACGAACCTTCAACAAACGACGATCGATACCAGCGTGTATCGCAAGAATCTGCAGCCAGTTGTCTATGTGACGGGAGATGTGGCGGGCGGAGAAGAAAGCCCTGTGTACGCCATCATGAAGATGAGCGAAGCCATCGACAAAATCAAGTTGCCCGACGGCTATGGTGTAAAGCAATACAAGGGCACGACCATGCCTGAGCGCACCGACCAGTTCTCCATGAAGTGGGATGGTGAGTGGCACATCACGGTGGAAGTCTTCCGCGATCTGGGACTCGCCTTTGCGGCTGTCTTGGTCTTGATCTACGTGCTCGTTGTGGGTTGGTTTCGCTCGTTCATCACTCCGCTAGTGATCATGGCGCCGATTCCGCTGACGCTGGTTGGCATTCTCCCAGCCCACGCCTTGATGGGGGCATTCTTTACTGCCACATCGATGATTGGCTTCATCGCTGGAGCCGGCATTATCGTTCGCAATTCCATCATTCTCGTGGATTTCATCGAACTACGCCGCTCCCAGGGAATGTCGCTGGAGGACGCCGTCGTCGATGCGGGCGCGGTGCGCTTCCGCCCGATGCTGCTCACCGCAGCCGCCGTGGTCGTGGGAGCGAGCGTGATACTGTTCGATCCGATTTTTCAGGGTTTGGCTCTGTCCTTGATGGCAGGAGAAGTCGCCTCTACCGTTCTATCGCGAATGGCAGTGCCGGTTCTTTATTACCTCTCTCAGAGGGGACACTCGTTTCCACCGATGCATCCCCATGCGCCGGAAAATGTCGCTGAATGCGAAACTCCGCAATGCGAAATTGTGGAGAACAGCCTGTAGTTCAGAAGGAGAACTGTTATGACCGCAGAACGTGTACTTCGTTTGGTCGCGGGCAGCTTCATTCTGTTGTCCCTGGCACTTGGGCACTACGTAAACCCGTACTGGTACCTTTTCACGGCTTTTGTTGGCTTGAATCTGTTTCAGTCTGGATTCACGAACTGGTGCCCGATGATGACATTCCTGCGTAAACTCGGAGTGGGCAGGTAAGGGGAGAGTGAACATGCCTAATTGGTTTTGGGGAGTGGCATTCCTTGTCGGCTACATAATCTTGACGCAATGGCTTCTGCCAAAACTTGGTATTCCCACCTGAAAGAGCCAAGGTTGCGCCGAGTCTCGACGCAAGATTGTTCCGAAAGACACGCATTCCGAAGAACGATGACTACGATAGTGCAGGTCGAATTTCGTGAGAGCTTGCTTTCGATCCGTGACGAGATCCTCCAATCTCTTGGACATCCCGTGATTTCTGCTCTAGGTTCACGTGCTGCACGAAGTCTCGATCTCTCGCATGAATCAGTAGGCGTCGTCTTGATCGGGCACGGAGCGCCATGGGAAGAACGATGCAACCTTGCTGCTCATTTCCGAGAGATCCTTCCGGGAGTTCCCATTGTGGCATCCCTTCGCCAGCGAGATAGAGATGTCAGCGGAGCGGATTACAACTGCCCGGCAGATAATCCGCCTCTGTGGGTTCGAACAGTCAGCCAGGCACTTGCGGGGATCGAGTAGTTATTTCGACGATCAGAAATCTGGGTACAATAAGGGGACGATAAGAGATGCCGTCCGGTACTCTTTTGTATCAAACGATGTCCGCCGACACCGTTTGATATCAATCAGTTACATCTCGTTGTTGCCCTGTCACGGCAGAGGCCGCGGGTTCGAGTCCCGTCGTCCCCGCCATTCCTTTCAAGCACTTGCAAGGATTTGGCAATTTCGCCCATGGTCCGATTTGGTCCTGTTAGGCCAGTGCCTTTCCTTTGTTGAGTACTAGCCGAACAAGTTTGCTCTGGCTTCTCGCTTCTCCCGCATTCCCGCCTCGGCATAGGCACCTTGCAGTTGCCACAGACGTTGGACGAAGTTGCCTTGGGGAAGGTGCCCCGAAATCATTTTCGACGTCGGCTTCAAGTTGTACTCGGCCTTTTGGAGATATCCACTGCAGATAGTTTTGCCATCGAGTTAGGTGGCCATCTCTGGAAAAACCTCAGAGCGAATAAGTGTTCAATATCGCCTAACAAAAGACCGAGATTTGGCCTTCTAGAAGAGCCTCGGAGCGAAATCTTTCAGATCGCGACGCCAGGTCTGCCACTCATGGTCGGTGCCCGGTGATTCGTAAAAAACGTGTTGAATGTTTGCTTCGAGAAGGGAAGTGTGCAGTCTCTGGAGTCCTGCGCGCATTCTTTCCGGCTCATTGGTTCCGACGCCAAGCCAGAGCAAGTGTACTTTCTTGGCGAATGCCGCCGGCTCAGCGAAGACTCCGTTGTAGTCTGTCTTGGGATCCAGTTTCCGATCCCCGAGCACGAGCATCCCGCCTGCTCCACTGAACCCGCCAATGTAAGAAAAGAGATCCAGATGATTGAGCGTGATCTGGAACGTCTGCATTCCTCCCATGGAGAGGCCAGCCATAGCGCGATGATCGCGATCGGATAGTGTGCGGAAGGTTGAATCAACGTAGGGAATCAGGGCCTGTGTCACATCGTCTTCGAATGCTGCAGCCATTTCCTGCATCGCCTTCAGCATTTCGGGAGAGCCAAACGGTTTTCCGGTCAGATCGGACAGATTTTGGCCGGCGCGCTTGGCATAGCCGTAGGCCATCACGACGATCATCGGCTTGCAACTTTTGGCTGCGATCAGATTGTCGAGGATGAAATTGGCATTGCCCTGGCGAATCCAGCCGGTCTCATCTTCACCGGCGCCGTGTTGCAAATAGAGCACCGGATAGCGCTCTTTCGTCTGCACATCGTAATTCGGCGGTAGATAGACCATCGCGTGCCGCCAGCTACCCGTTACCTTCGAGTTGTACCAGACCTCCCGGACTTGGCCGTGGGGCACATCCTGAATCGTGTAATAGGTCGAACCTGGCTCCGGAACCTCGACCCCACTCGCTTCCTTGGTTCCACCAAAGAACGAATGCGTGTTGAGGTCGCTGACTTCCATGCCATCGATGATCAGCGTGTAATAGTGAAAGCCGGGAACGAGCGGTGGAGTCGTGACGGTCCAGTATCCGTCCTGCTGTTTCTCCATGTCCACTTTCGGCCCGCTCCAGAAATTCAATCTGACCTTCGTGGCGTCGGGAGCCTTCACGCGAATCTGAACTCTCCCGGCGCTGTCAACTCGCGGATACTCCGCTCCCCAGACGTTCGTCGCAGCGGGCTGAAACCCGCCGCCTGACTCCTGTGCCCAACAAAAACTCCATGATAAGAAGATCAGTATTGCGAATCGCAGCATGTGTTTGCTCCTTCGTGGCCATCGGATGTCAACCATAGCGCCGGCGAGCAATAAGCCTACCGTTAGACCCGGACTTGCAATTCGCCGGACCAGCTGGCGTCACTGCTCAACTGAGACAACGGTTACAGACTTAGGCTCCAATTTCAGAGTCAGCTTGCTGCCCTGAACCTTCGCTGAGATCGGCCTCGGAATGACTGTGTTTGCTACGTCGAAGGTGTTGACACTGTCCACCTTCGGTGCAGTCAGAGTTTCTCCGGTCGCTGATTTGCCTGTGATACCACTCAAGCCTGCCTCGATTTCGACGGATTCGTTGGGGTCGAGATTGGTAATCTCCAGCCACAACTTGCCGTTCGCGTCTTTCGCTGCGATCGCGTCCACGCGCGGCACGGCCACGGTCCCATGTGTGTACCAACCGGCGTCAAGAGTCACTGGTACGAACATGGCGTCCTGGAACGGCACATACATTTTGAAGACGTAATAGGTTGGAGTCAGGACCATCTTCTCTTTGTCTGTGATAATCATTGCCTGCAGCACATTGATCATCTGTGCGATGTTAGCGCCGCGTACGCGATCGGCATGACGCGCGAAGATATTGAGGTTCAGGGCCGCGAGAATGGCGTCGCGCAGGCTGTTCTGCTGGACCAGGAACCCCGGATTGCTGCCCGGTAATGGCGCGTACCAGCTTCCCCATTCGTCAACAATGAGCGCTACCTTCTTGTCCGGATCATACTTGTCCATGATTTCCGAATGCTTGCTGATAAGACCGTCCATCTCCAAAGTGAACTTGAGGATTTGACTGTACTCAGTTTCCCCAAACCCCACGGACGCATAGGAAGGTGGCCAGTGCCCCACCGTGTAGTTGTGCATGGAAAGTCCGTTGATGTCCCAGCTCCACGTGTGTTGCTGATAGGCCTTCATGACGATTTCCGTCCAATCGGTCCATCGCGGGCCGTCTCCGCCCGGACCCACGGCGATCTTCAGCATCTGCTGCTTGTCCTGTTGCGCGGGATTGAAGTTCCTTACGAAGCGGCTGTAGATCTTCATCTGGCTAACGTAGTAGTCGGGCGTCATGTTGCCGCCACAGTCCCAGCTTTCGTTACCAATGCCGAGCAAGGCGACTTTGTATGGAGCTGGATGCCCGTTGGCGGCACGTTCTTTTACCAGCGTCGTCGGTGCTGCGGCCGTCATGTATTCCAGCCACTCGGCCGCCTCCTGGGGAGTCCCGGAACCGACATTGACGGAGACATACGCTTCCGCCCCGATCTGGTCGATGAAGTCCATGAACTCATGCGTTCCAAACGTGTTTGCCTCGGTCACTCCGCCCCAGTTGGGGTTGAGAGTCACTGATCGTTGAGGGCCGATGCTCTTGCGCCAGTGATATTCATCGGCGAAGCAGCCACCCGGCCAACGAACGTTGGGCACTTTGATCGCTCTCAGGGCTCCAACAACATCGTTGCGAATCCCGCGCGTGTTCGGGATCTTGGAATCGGGCCCGACCCAAATGCCTTCGTAAATGCCGTGTCCGAGATGCTCTGCGAACTGCCCAAAAATGTTACGGTCGATCTTCGCACCGGTTTTGGATGCATCAATCGACAATTCAACTTTCTGGGCAGCCATCATCGACGCAGTGATAGCCATCACGATCAGCGTGAAGCCGACAAGAAGTGAACGCATAAGAAGAGATGTCCTTTGAAGCAGAAGTAATTGCTTAACGGCATTCGAAGTTGGCTGCGTCTTCCGTGTCTCCTTGCCCCTTGTAGTGAGCGTGCTTCGGATAAGCACACAGCGGCCGGCTGCGGCCACGGAACGCCTTGCCAGTCGCGATTACTGATGTCGGCACGGCTCCTTTCTCGACCCAGTTAACGATCGCGGCCAACAAATCAAACTGATCCAGCCCCTGGCCGCCGCCACAGTGGCTCATACCTGGAACGAAATAGAACTGACTCCATTTGGACACGGCTTCGAGTCCCCCGTTGGCAGCGGCCACATCCTTGTAATAGCCGAAGGTATCGAGCGGCGAGAACCACGGGTCGCTATCGCCGTGGTAGAAGATCAGTTTTCCTCCGTTCGCAGAGAATGTCGTCAAGTTGGTGGACATAGAGTCCACTAGGGGCTGAATGGCCGCAAGAGCTTCCTTATCAACATCCATCGTCATGTCAGTCGTCGCAGGTCCGAAAATACCAGGACCGGGTGAGAGCAATCCTCGGAACGGCGGACCGTTTGTGATGCCGGTGTCGTATAGGAAGCCAGCATAGACCCGGGTTCCGGTCGAAGACTTCGGCCCGCTGAGGGCCTTCTTGATGGCGGCAGCTTTTTCGGGAGCCAAACAGGAGTCGTTCTTTTCGCCATTGCATGCCAACGTCTCGGGATCGAAATCACATGCGAGAGGGTCGGAGATTAAGCCGTCGGCAAGACCGTCTTTGGCATCGCATTTCTTCATGAGGGCATCTTTGATCAGGTTTCGGTCGTTGTCAGTAATGGCTTGCTCGATAATTGGTTTCCCATTCGCATCCTTCGGGGCAACTTGATTGAAGGCAATGGGTATCCATCTGCCTATGGTCAGATTGGAGAGCCCGGTGCGCATCGCGGGATCGCCGGAGACGATGCCGTTGAAGACCGTGGGATAACGCTGCGAAAGAATCATTCCTTCTCGGCCTCCGGTCGAACAGCCTGAGAAATACGAAAAAGCTGCTGGCTTTCCGTAGTGTTGCGTGATGAGTTGTTTGGCGAGCGTAGCGACCTCGGCGTTGGCGAGATAAGCAAAATCCAGATACGCCTGCTGATCTCGCATGAAATCGAAATCAAACCCTGGACGGTGGCTCTTATGACCCGTATCCGTACTCGCAACAGCGAATCCACGCATGAGTCCAGGTGTGTCTCCGGCAGCGTTTAATCCAAGCGGAGCAAGCACAATACCGTTGCTGCCGCCTCCACCTTGCATCAGGAAGTCGCCATTCCATTTGTCAGGCATGGCCAATACGAAGGTGATCCCAAACTCCTCGCTGTCAACGCCAGTTCGCCGATTGATGACTCCTTCAATGCGGCAATAGGCAGGAAGAGGGGAGCTACGACTTTGGTTCCAGGGAATGGGCTCGGTGCTTCCCGCCTCGACATGAGCGGCCTTGGTGATCTCGACGCCTGGAACCTTGACGTTCATCAAAGCGCTGCATGAATCATTCTGTTGGGCGAACGCAGACGCAGCGAACGCAACCATAAGACAGCATATTGCGCACGAAGTTTCCGAACGCATTCGTATCTCCTCAGGGAATGTCGGCCCGCACAGACAATCCCGGGTAAACCCTAAAGCGGTTTGCTTACCTGCCGATCACGACCACCCGTTGCTTTGTCCACTTCACTCGATCCTGACCCACCCTCGTGGCGCAGTCGATGCGCGGCATCGTCCCAGGTCAACTTTGTGACTGAGCCGCCACCGTTTTCGTAGGCGTAAGTCTTTCCGTCATCGTTGTAAAGGGTAAAGCTGCCATTCGCTCCCGGATACACGCGCAGGGATCCAATTCTCTGCGTCTCCTGAGTACTATTCACATCGGAGCCGAGCGGCACAATGCTTCCCGCTTTCACGAACAGCGGCAACGTATCGATCGGAGCGTTTACCACAATGGTCTGTCCGCCATGCAGACGCTCATTCGTCCAGTAGTTGTACCAGTCACAATCGGCCGGCAAATAAACCGTTCGATGCGTTGCGCCTTGCTCGGTCACCGGAGCGACCAGGAACGCCGGTCCATACATATATTCATCGGGAATGTCCGCAACCTTCGGATCAGCGGGAAAGTCCATGAACAACGCTCGCATATACGGAGCGCCGGTCTGGTAGCTGCGATAGGCTAAGGAATAGGTGTAGGGCAGAAGTTGGTAGCGCAGCTTGAGATACTTCGCCAGAATTGGCTCCGCCTGCTTGCCATATGACCATACTTCGTTGTGAGTTCTCTCGCCATGCGCGCGCATGATCGGCTGAAAAGCGCCCCATTCGAACCACCGCACAAACAGCTCGGGATAGTCCTCATAGTTCGCAATCGTTTCGCGCGCGTCCGATCCATCAATCAGCGGCTTGTGTTCCGCATGGTAGTCTGCCGGAATTGTCGGCGAAAAGAACCCTGCAATATCCGTGTCCCAGTACGGCAGTCCGGTCGCCGCGAAATTCAACCCCGCCGGAACTGAGCGCTTCAGCATGTCCCACGTCGAAACAATGTCGCTCGACCAGAACACCGTGCCGTTGCGCTGCGCCCCAAGGTACGCCGCCCGCGCGAGGATCATTACCCTCCGGCTGTCTCCAAAATCCCGGCGGAACCCTTCGTACACCGACGATGTGTGAAACAGCGGATAAACGTTGTAGTAGCGTATGCCCGAACCTACCGAGAACATGTCGCCCGCTGGATCGATATCCGGCTCGGTTTCATCCAGCCACAGGTAGTCGAATCCATAAGGTTTCACATAGCGGTCGCGAATCTTCTCCCACCACCACTTCGCCGCCTCAGGGTTCGTGGTATCGAGATTCGGCCCGATAGTCTCCTTCGTCCATCCCGAATCGGGCGTTCCGTCTGGCTTATGGATCAGCCATCCATTCTTCTGCAGCATGTCGTAGAACTGACTGGCACGCGAAAAATGCGGCCACACGCTCAACAGCGTATTCACCCCCATTGCATGCAGTTCACGATTCATTCCTGCCGGATCCGGCCAGCGCGCCGGATCGAGATCCAGCTCCCCCTGCTTCGTCATGTTGAGGAAGTCCACGACGATTCCATCCAGCGGCAGTTTCTTCTCGCGATACTTCTTCGCCACATCCAGAATCTGTTCCTGCGTTGGATAAATCGCCTTGCTCTGGATGTATCCGTACGCCGCCTTCGGCAGCATGTGCGTTACGCCGGTCAGATGGCGATAGCCCTCGTAGACTTGGTCACTCGTATCCCCAACAATCACGAAGTAGGAAACACGATCCCCCACCTCCGAGGACCACGTGTTCCGTTGATTGAAGCCCAGCGCCACGGTTGTTTTCGAAGGGTTATCCCATACCAACCCGTAGCCGCGACTCGATACCATAAACGGCACGCAAACGTCCTCGCCCCCAATCGCCCCGTAGTCATGCCAGCACCGGACCTCATGATCCCGCAGGTCCATCCAGCCCTTTTGCTGCTGGCCCAGCCCATAGTAGTGCTCGTCCGAGGGCGAGTCGAATGTAGCCGCTACCGAGTAGCCCTTCGCGCCGATGTCCTGCTGAGCAACGTCCGCGCGTTCCGGTGCCATCGACCAGTTGCGCATGTGCACTAGCATCTTGCCGTCCGCCGTCGTAACCAGAAGCGCATCGTTGTATGGACCTTGCCCGCCGCCTCCGCCAAAGTAGGGTTCGCGAAGTTGACGATTCAGCGCATCCAGCGGCATCGGTTGCGGCAGTTTCTCGGCCGGAAGATTTTCTGGCGTTACTCGGACAACCATCTTGCTCGAGCGAAAGACCTCACCGCCTTCTGCATTGCGCTCGTGCGTCCATCCCTCGGCCGACGGCTTTGCCACTAAACCATAGCCCGGAGCGCCGGTCGCCTCAGCCTTGACAGTGCTCATCGTTACGCGCAAAACGTTGGCAGCATAAGGCTCGAGCGAAATCACCCTTCCATCCCGCTCCAACACAAGTGGGGCACTCTGCGCGACCGTCACGCCCCCCAAGGACACTGCCAACACCACAGAGCCGAGTCTGCGAGCCAGCGAATTCCATGCGAAAGGACGACCAATTCCAAATTCACAATCCCAACTGCCGCATCCGTTGCTGAGGCGCGAAAGTTCCATAAATAACCTCCCCTGCCTGGCCGCCTAGAAAACGTTTTCTCTTACGAGCCTGGAAGGCAGCGCAATCCTATAAGACACCGCCTTCGGAGTCCACGCGGCTCGAATGCGGCAGATCCAGGGTCGACGCCAGCTGCATAATCTCGGTCATCAATGCTGAGTCAAAATCAAAACCAGTGCCGTTTTGCTCCGGGCTCTGCCGCGGCAGGCTCTCCACCGTCACCCCCTACCGGAGACTGACGTCCGTCCTCACAGAAAAGGTTTTGCGCGTGTCTTGATAATGGATTGTGTTGATCTCTCATGGACAAGGATGGAGTTGCGATCGATCTGAACAGCGGCAACGCCCTCGAAGCTCTCCAAAACTTGCAACATCAGGATCATGTACCGCGTTCTCTTCTGGCTCTTCGCCGGCAGCCAGATGTAGGTGGATTCAGCAAACAACTTGCCGTTCGCAATGGTCTCTCGCCGAGGAATTGGAAATGGCGTGGTGCTGAACTCAAAGCCCCGGCAGAACTCGCGGCCGTTCCATGGCGAATGGACTCGGCTGTACGATTCTTCCCAATTACCGACCCATGCATAATCCTTCCGATTAAAAAGGTACAGGACTAATAATCCGAGGCGTGGATTGCTCACCGCAATGAAGCTGTGTTGAATCTGCGGACTTAGCAGGTGCGCCGTATAGTGACCGTATCGACCCTTTGCGCTTCTGCGCAGGTCGACTGTTCCTCCTTGTTTCGTCGGAGCCTCGGGCCACTGAAAAATCGAATCGGGTTGCAGCCACATCTCCTTGCTGAAGGTTGCGGGACAAACCTGACTGTGCGTTGCAGGCATGTCGAAGAGTGTGACACCGGCTTCCAGGAATGGTGGCCCGAATGTGACGTGATGATTCCAGGAGATTGGGCGGTCGAAGGTGGATAGATTTGAAGCAGTCTCTTCACAATACACGACAGGATATTTGCGATCGAGCGTAATTACGCGCTGCAAACTCATCATGGCCTGAGGCAAGTCGGCGTTATAAATCAGGGTTTGCAGTGCGTCAGGTCGCGAACGTTTGCGCCACCTAGCAACCGGAGCCTCGCCGTGTGTACTGTGGCCGGCCGCGATCTCCTCCTCCGAGGGCGGCCCAAAGAAATCAAAGCTGATGCTGTGGCCGGCGATTCCAGCCAACAATCGACCTTCAGGTGGTGGACCGTATATTTTCTGGTGCTTCAGAGGGTTATAGTCTGAAGGATCGATCGTCTTCCATGTCGGTTTCCACATCGGATTGACGCTGCCGATAGAATTCAGCATCAACTCGCAGATGTGCCCACCACCTTCAAGAACCGAAACATGACCCCAACTACTCTTCAGTTGAAAGCCGGATCTCTCGTCCAGAAGGTTCGAACGACGCGCTACGGATAAGGAGCCCTTAGTCGTTTTGTGCAAAATGCGTGAGCCGCTGAGGCCGCGAAGTTTCATCTCGTGGAAATCATAAACCGCCTAGCTTCGCGTTTGCGCGCCGACGGTTTGCGTCTCAGCTGAGTCGTATTCGCTATGGTCCAGCCGTTGAAGACGATTGCGAGCAGGATCAAAGATGCGGTTGAGTAAGAGACCGCCGAAAAGCATGGCTGCAAATACAGTGGCCAGCACGAATCCATATTTCGGATTACCAAATCGATCGCTAATCGCACCCATGGCCAATGGACCTAGAACGGCCGCAACACAGGTGAAAAACAGAATCACTCCGGAGACCGCGCCATGTTCCGGCTTTCGAAAACAGCTGATGCCTTTCGAGTTGAGGGTGGGATAAAGCACCGACATGAACAGGCCCGACAGCGGCAAAAGAAAAATAGCGATGCCCACTCCGCCAAGCATGGATATACCAAAGCAAACCAGTATGGCCAAGCTGAATACTGTAACGACCGTCGCCCAATTCAAGCGGGCGAGCACCCAGGACCCAATGAATCTGCCCGCTGCGCGGAGGACAAAGAAGATCGAGATCGCATAGGTGGCGACCCAGATTAGCCGTCCGTGGTAACCGGCAAGCAGCGTCGGCATCCATACATAAACTGCGCTTTCGACAGTGACATAGAGGAATATCGCCCCCGAAAACCCCAAAGCATACGGGTTCTTCATCATTTGAAGGGTACGTTTCAGATCAACGGACTCGGAGCTTCCCGCGGTCTGTGGATATTTCACGGACGATGCCGTGATGATCAGCAGTACGCAAATAGTTCCGGCGATCACGTACAACCACTTCCACGAAGTACCCCCAGCCAAGAGATGCGCCACAATCGCAGGCCCAATGATGGCTCCGACAGCGAAGAACCCTTCAACGGTATTCATGGTCGCAGTATGCTCAACTGTCGATTGGGTGATATCACCGATCAACGCGAGCGCGCCGGTCTTAAAAATTCCGATTGCCACGCCGGAAATCACAAGGAGAACTACAAAGAACGCAAACGATCGACCAACGGAAAACAGATATGAGTTCAACGCGAACAACACAAGTCCCAGGATGATGCTTTTCTTTCTTCCGATCTTGTCTGCAAGGTAGCCGAGGAAGAAGCCAGCAAATGCGATTCCGGACATGGCGGCATAATGGAAGGCGCCCCCCACTGTCATGCTGAGGTGAAATTCTTTGATCACTTCCGGAATGATGACGCCGACGGAATCTGTAGTCATGGCAAACATCATGAACATGAAGAACGTCAGCCACTTGATGACGGAAAGATTCCGCGGCGCGCTGGGCGCACTGTTCATGCAATTACCTCCGAAGCAACGACTCGTGCCGCGAATCCCATGCGCCTGTGTTTGTGCCTTGTTCGGCGGCCAGATTGGAATGGGTCAGCAAAGCTCTCGGTTCACTAAGATCGACAAACAGCCTTGCCCAGTGTGCAGCGTTATTCCACGTGATCACGAGTGTTTGGTCCGACTGAGTGTCAACGTCTGCGTGTCCAGCGAAAGCTGGATGAGTATTACGCAGCCGAATGAGTTCCAACAGTTTCTGCACAACCGGCTTTTGTAACGAGCTTCCGATTTCTGCAGGAGTGTAGTAGTGCCGGTTGATGTCGCGGCCCACTCTGGATCGGGCGAGTAAATCCATGTCGTTAACACCTGCCAGCAGTCCCACGTAATACACCTGCGGGATACCGGGCGCGAAAAATTGGATCGCGCGGGCAATCAGATATTCGTTGTCGCGACGCCCCAGTGCGTCATAGAAGGTGCAGTTGACCTGATACAGGTCAAGATTGTTTGCCGCCGCTCCCGTTGCCAGTCGGCTCTGATCGTTGCTTCGGGCGTGCATGGTCTCGACAAGGTGGTCAATGTCGCTGGGCGCAAGCAGGCCTGGTTCGCCGTTACTGCCAGCGCCTACATCGATCACACCAATGCCGTCGTGTGTGTCGAGCACGGTGATGCAGTTCAGCGGTCGTGTCGAAAGCCAGTGTCCGAGTGCCCGCGCATTCTGCGTGAAAAGAGTATGAAAGATGAGTGGAGGAAGCGCGAAATCGTATACCCAATCCACCTGACGTGCGATTTCCAGTTGTTGCCGGTAGTGACTGTGAATTTCAACGAGTACTTCCATTCCCAAGGAATGTGCTTGCGAAGTGAGCTCCGCGATGAAGTGAAAAGTCTCCGGGATCATGAAACAACTTGTTCCGGGCTTCTTGATCGCATAGCCGACCGCATCGAGCCGAATCATCTTTATCCCAGCCGCTTGAAAGCGTTTGAGGATCGTTTTCAGATAGGCTTGCCCCTCCGCATGCTTCACATCGATGTCGATCTGCTGCGGGGTAAATGTTGTCCACAAAAGGCGGTTTTCGCCGCATTTCAGCGTTACGTTGGTAAACGGCAGCCCGGGACGAGGACGATAGATGCGCAGAAGTTCCTCCTCGCGCGCACCCGAAGGAAAGACACGGCCGTACGTCAGAAACATCCCGGCGAAAGGTGACGCGGCACCGTGCTCACAGAAATCCTTGAACTGCGGGGAGTCGCTGGATATGTGGTTGACAATAAGATCGGCGACGACCTCCAGGTGCTCGCCTAAGGCGCGTATGTCTTTCCAGTCGCCGAGTCGACTGTCAACCTCAGTGTGATCGACGGGATCGAAACCTGCATCAGCTCCGTCGATTGGGGTGAAGAAAGGAAGGAGATGTACACCACCAAAAAGCCCTGACCATTCTCGGTCCAGTAGCTCCTTGAGTTGCTTGAGATCGCCGGTCAGGCGATCGACGTATGTGATGAGTTGGACTTGGTTTCTCAATGATTGACCGGGCATGAAAGCGAGAGGTATTTCGCGGCACCCCACCACGATAGAAATCTTCCTGGATCAGGGTACGAAGCGAAAGACACTTTTAAAACCAGAGCACAGAGGTGTCAAGACAATTGCTCTGCAGTGATCTTTAAGTTGTATATGGCACTCTCTTGTGCGAAAGCGTATGCTGGTTCGCTGATTGTCGCGAGGTGTGCGACCGGCAGGAAGAACCTGGATCCCATGGCAACTCATAAATATCGGCAGATACTGGAAAAGCTTCAGAGTGAGATTTCCTCAGGTCGTTATAAACCAGGGAAGCGCTTGCCAAGCGAAGCGGAACTCGTTCGGCGCTTTGGTGCCTCGCGGATGACGGTATTCCGTGCGATGCACGAGTTGCAGTCGCTAGGGCTCGTTACCCGCCGCGTTGGATCCGGTACCTATGTCTCTTCGAATTCCCATAAGGGCTCTCATGTTTTCGGATTACTGATCCCCGAGTTAGGACAAACCGAAATCTTTGAAGCTATCTGTAAAGGGATGATGGAAGCGCAAGAGGCGATGCATCATTCGCTATTGTGGGGTAATACCGTGTCCCAGGAGCAGGAGAAGGAGCAAGCGGCTGAACAACTCTGCGAGCAGTACATTTCTCAGAAGGTTTCGGGGGTTTTCTTTGCTCCAGTAGAATTCAGCGTCAATCGGTTTCAATCAAATCACAAGATTGTCGCTGCTTTCGATCGCGCGGGCATTCCCGTGGTGCTGTTGGATCGGGATCTGGAACCGTATCCGCAGCGCAGCAAGTACGACCTGGTCGGCATAGATAACCGCCGCACCGGATTTCTTGCCACGGAATACCTGATAAAAGCGGGAGCAAACCGCATTGCCTTCTTTGCGCGCCCGAACTCTGCGCCGACTGTCGATGCACGCATGGCTGGATATCGTGAAGCGCTCATGTCCCAAGGCGAGAGGCCCAGACGCGACTTGGTCAGTATCGGAGATGCCAGCGATACGAAGTTTATTAAGTCGGTATTGAAGAAGGATCGTCCAGATGCCTTCGTTTGCGCGAACGATCTGACGGCTGGAAATCTGATGCACACCCTGATATCGCTCGGCAAGCGAATACCCGGGGACATCTCAATCGTAGGAATCGATGACGTAAAGTACGCGCGCCTGTTGCCTGTGCCACTGACGACGCTGCACCAGCCGTGCAGGGATATCGGAAGAATGGCTATCGCTGTCATGCTGGACCGAATCGCCTATCCCGATTTGCCGCCGCGCGACGTGTTGCTGAGATGCGAGTTGGTTATGCGCAAATCGTGTAGTGCCCCGCCAGCGAATCGCAACGGTCACAAGCGACTCTGAACATTGCTCCCATCCATTGTGCCGCGTCTGACACGCACAATTCAGATTGAACTGCCACGGCGTTCCTCGGTGCTGTCGAGTGATTGATTTCACTCTGAAAAGCACGCGATACGATTTCTGAGAAAAGTGAGTTTTCAAAGACGGTATAGACAACTTTGTGATAGTTGTCTGCAAAATATCTTGACAGGGTGCGAATGCAGGCGATAGAAGTTCATCCAGTTTAGTTCACTTCAGGTTCTCGTTGCTGGCTAGCGGATGTTGCGGTTGGCTCTGGACGCGATGATGAGCAGTCAATCGCATGCTCGAGCGAGGATCTGCTTGCAGAGTTCGCTGTGTCGTCTTTCCACGTTGAAAGAGGTGACAAAATGCTCGACCTTGTAGCGAGCCTCCATTCATTGCTCCAGAGTCAAGTTACTCGAAGCTCCTGCCAGAACAATTCACGATTTCCGCGGGTTGACGGGAACTCGCTGAGTCGGCGTCTGGGTGCATCGCTATTGCCGATACTCCTGGCCCTTTGTGCTGCCGCCGTTCTGTGCACAAATGCAGGAGCTCAAGTCAGATTCGGCAGTGTTGTCGGGAGCGTCGCGGACGCGAGCGGAGCCACTGTGTCTGGAGCAACTATAAAGCTGACTAATCTGGGTACGAACGAGACTCGTACGATGCAAAGCAGCAGTGCGGGAACGTATTCGTTTCCGAATCTCATCGCCGGGACATATCGCGTTGAAGTTCAGACGCAAGGATTCAAACAGTTCATCCAGGATAATGTAGAAGTTCAAGTTGACGTTGCGACCCGTGTTGACGCGAAGCTGCAGGTGGGCAATGTGACGGAGAGCGTGCTGGTAACGACTGAGGCGCCTCCTCTGCAAACCGACAGTGCTTCTCTAGGAACCACCATCTCTCAGACGGAGGTGGAGAGCATTCCACTCAGCGGGAGAAACGTGAACAACATGCTGACTCTGGTGCCAGGCGTCGTTGCTCAGGGGGGTACCTATGGCAACGCTGTGTCGAATCAGGCCGGCGGCGCGAGGACCAATGCCATTGGGTTTGGCAACTACGCGATCGGTGGCGGGTTCGGCAACCAGAGTTCGTTCTATATCGATGGCGTTGCATCCAATGCGCCTGCCGGCAATCTTAATTCGCTTATTCCCACTCAGGACATGGTGCAAGAGTTTCGCGTCGTCACCAATAATGTGGGCGCCGAGTATGGTAGCTACGCGGGAGGAATCATTAACCTGACCACCAAGTCGGGAACCAACAGATTCCATGGGACAGCGTACGAGTACTTGCGCAATAAGGTTCTGAACGCGAACGATTACTATTCGAATCAGGCTGGGCTTGCTCGAGTGCCACTGATCCAAAACCAATTTGGTGGAACATTCGGTGGACCCATTGTCAAAGACAAGACGTTCTTCTTCTTCGGATTCGAACGTGAAGTGCTGAAGACGGGAACCCTAGTGACGAACACTGTTCCCACACCAGCCGAACTGGCAGGTGACTTTACGGCACCCGGACTCCCCGCTATTTATGATCACAGTCAACCCGGAGACCCTCAATTCCAATGTAATGGCGTATTGAATGTAATCTGCCCCAACAGGCTGGATTCGTCGGCTCTGGCACTGTTTGCGAAATCTTATCCGGGCCCTAAGCAGTCGGGCATCACGAACAACTACATCACTCAGATGGCCACTGGAGGGATCAACGCTCAATACAATGCGCGGGTTGACCATCGTTTTTCCGATAAAAACGCTTTGTTTGCCCGGTACGCGTATTGGAAGGCAGACAGCAACGCCTACGATGCGTGGGGGACCCACACTGCGGGTCAGGGCCATACTGGTATCTACACTCATTCGGCAATACTTGGAGACACTCACGCCTTCAATCCTTCGACGATTCTGGACCTGCGGCTCTCTTATCTGCGTGTCTTCCAACACGAGTTCCCGGACAGCCAAGGCGTTGACCTCTCTCAATTCGGTTCCGGCTGGGCAGGCCTTGCAGGCCAGCTTGTGGCTCCCGCGAACCTTCCGGCAATGAGCTTCAACGATAACTCCGGCGTCACCGGGAGCAACGGGATTGGCTCGGAGCTATTCTGGCACCAAAATGTGTATGGATTGTCGGGAAGCTTGACCAAAATCTTCGGTCGGCACCAGCTTAAGGTTGGGGGCTTCCTACGCCATGTCCAGTGGATTTCGGATCCGGAAAATGGAGTACTCACGCTGAACTTCGACCAAGGAGCTACCGCGGACACGTCTGGTGCAGGCGGCTCCGCTGTCGCCTCGGCACTGCTTGGCGTCATCGGCGCACAAGGCGCGCAGGTAGCGCCGGGAATGATTGGCGGCTCCAGGGCGTACTTCACGTCCTACGCTTTCTTTGTCGACGATACCTTCCAGGCGACCAGAAAGCTCACCGTTACAGCCGGTCTCCGCTGGGACCAGCCCAGTGTTTTCTCAGAAGCAAACAACAATGACACTGTGTTTCTGCCGAGGCAGTCCAGCCCTTTGGGATCCTTCTTGAATCCAGTCACTGGGCAGACACAACAGCTTATGGGGAATGTGGCCCTCGTCAATAGCCCGTCATGGCATTCTCAGAGAGAAGACTATCTCCACTGGAAGCTTTTCTCGCCGCGTCTTGGGTTAGCCTACCGCCTGACCGATAAAACCGTATTGCGCGGGGCGTATGGTATTTCCTATCCTCCCAGCACCCTCAGCCAAGACGGACCGAACCTCTCGCCTGTGAATCTAGCTCCAGCTTCGGGTGGTCCCACCGCCACGGTGGCGAACCCGTTTCCTAACGGTCTCCCCACGCCACTGCGGCGAAATGCAACCCCCGGTGACTTCTACGGACAGGGTATCTTTGCCATGCGCACTCCTGGCGACAAAATGCCATATGTGCAGCAATGGAACGCAGCTGTCGAACGGCAGATCGGCAAGGATGCCTCCCTTACGGTGGCGTACGCGGGATCGAGAGGAACCCACCTTCTTTTGCAGGGGTGGGCGACCGTTTCGAATTTCAACCAGAATCAGTTGCCCGATCAGTATTTTTCAATGGGACCAGCTGCGTTGTTGGCTCAGGTTCCGAATCCGTTCTTCGGAATCATTACGACTCCGGGACCCCTATCAGGACCAACGGTTGCTACTGGCCAGCTTTTGCTGCCCTTCCCGCAATACCAGCGCGTTCTATTCCTGGATCCGCACAGAGGCACATCCAATTATCGGTCACTGCAGACGTCCTTCATGAAACGATTTGGTTCAAAGGGCATCCTGAGTGTGGCCTATACCTGGTCGCGACTGATGTCCAACACGGACAGCTCAAGCGCCTTTTTGGACGAAGGCTTCATCTTTGGAGGATCGACTCAGGACAACAACCATCTCGATCACGAATATTCACTGAGTTCTTACGACATTCCTCAGAACCTTTCCATCGGGTACGGTGTTGATTTGCCCTTCGGTCGCAACAAGCACTTCTTGTCGGATGCCAAGGGAGCACTCAACGCGGTAGTTGGTGGATGGCGGGTCAACGGCATCACGGCCATACGGAGTGGTGTTCCCATAAGTTCGTACCAATTCTTCCCCGGGTCTGCTCTTAGCCAACTAGGCGGTGGCCAGGGATACTTCGGAGCTCAAGGCTTATGGATGCGGCCCGATCTTGTTGCAGGGTGCGATCTAAAAGTGTCGGGCTCGCGTCAACATAGGGCAGCCAATGGCTGGTTTAACACGGCCTGCTTCCAGCCTGTGGACACCGGCAGCGAAGTGAGGTTCGGCAACGCGCCTCGAAACATTGACGCGGTCCGCATGGATCACATGAACAACTGGGATTTCTCGATCTCAAAACGCAATGACATAACAGAGAGTGTGTATCTGCAATTCACAGCGGAGTTCTTCAATGCGTTCAATCATGTACGATTCGGTGCGCCAAACGAGCAGGTAGGAACTCCAAACTTCGGCATTGTGACTTCACAGGTGAACCCGCCTCGCGCCATTCAATTCGGTCTACGAGTTGGTTTCTAGGCACTCGTTTAACGGCACCGCCCAGCAATGGGCGGTGCTTACCCTTCTACGGAACGCGATCATCCTCGACGTTAAGAGGCTCGCCATCATGTCGAAATATCCCTTGCTTATTGCGCTGTTGCCGATCGCTAGCTTCGCCCTCCTCCAATCCGCAATTTCTGCGCAAGAGAGTACTTCGCCGGAGCAGAAAAAAGTTGTGGTTCAAGCCGACGGCACTGTCGAGATACCGCCTCAGACGGCACCCGTTTCCTCATTTCTGAGTCCCGAAGCGAAGGCGTACCTGACACAACACTTAAAAGACATGCAGGACCCGGAAATCCTGAAACAAGATGCAGGTGTGCCGCGATTCATGAAGCCGTACATCGCACGTGACCGCGAACTGTTTGCTGTCGACCTGAAAGACGAGAGAGTTGGCGGCGTGCACGTGTACGACTACAAGCCAAAAAGTGGAGTCTCGGCAAAGAACAAAGACCGAGTATTGATCAATCTTCACGGTGGTGGATTCTCCGGTTGTTGGCCGGGTTGCGCTGAACTGGAATCTATTCCCGTATCTGCTTTAGGCCAGATTGAAGTAGTGAGTGTCGACTACCGTGAAGGTCCCGACTATAAGTTTCCGGCGGCCAGCGAAGACGTTGCCAGCGTTTACCAACAGCTCCTGAAAAACCACAAACCAGAGAACATTGGTATCTACGGTTGCTCCGCAGGCGGGATGCAGACCGCGATGTCGATCGCCTGGTTTCAAAAGCACTCACTGCCTTTGCCCGGAGCGATTGGCATTTTCTGCGCGTCCGCAGGAGGTGTCTTCGGCGGTGATGCGCTTTATACGGCGATGCCCCTCGGCGAGGCTCGACTGGCACCGCCAATTACGCCCGGAGCAAGGCCTCCGCTAAGTTATTTCGCTGACACGGATCCGAAGGATCCTTTGGTTTCGCCTATCAGCTCGCCCGAGATTCTGTCGAAGTTTCCCCCGACGCTCATCATCACGGGCACTCGCGGTTTTGAACTAAGTTCCGCTCTCTACACGCACGAGCAGTTGGTGAAAATGGGGGTCGAGGCCGAACTCCACGTGTGGGAAGGTTTATTCCACGGTTTCTTTTACAACGCGGATGTTCCGGAGTCGAAGGACGCATACAACGTGATGATTAAGTTCTTTGATCGGCATTTGGTTGCTGCGGTGGATTCGAAACGCGCCTCGGTCGCAGCTGCAGATGGAACGCGGTGACATCTATGATCAGCAGTCAGCAGTTGATCGAGCGGATACCAAAAAACGTCGGGTTGACGTCCTTATCGTCTTTGAATGTCGCGAGTGGGAGGCGGCCGAATACGTGCGAGATGCGATTGCCTCGGCCCAGAAGAAGGCTTTGATCCAGCTTCCCCATGAGGGCGGTGAAGAGGTCGGCATGGACGAGTGTGCCCACTGGCTTAGGACATTTGTCACTGAAGTGCCGACCGGATTCATCCCGTCGGGTGATCCGTTTTGGATGCCGGTGTAGAGGGAGATGCTGGATTGGAGGGAGCCATAGTGCGGAGTAAAACGATTCTGCGGATCGTTGGGGTGTTCGGCCTGGCAATGCTTCTGTTTGTTGAGGTCTGGGCTGGGGACTCCTCCAATAGCGGACATTGGGTCAGTGCCTGGAGCACCGCCGTACACGCCCCACTGCCGTTTCCAGGGCTTCCACCCTCCCCCGTATTCGAGAACCAGACGATCCGCATGATTGTGAGGCCGACGATTGGTGGAGAACGCTTGCGCATCAGGTTCTCGAATGCGTTCGGGACCACCTCGCTAAAAATCGGGTCCGCGCATGTCGCGCTTTCATCGAAAGCGTCGGCGATCGTGCCCGAGTCTGAACACGCCTTGACCTTTGGCGGCAAAGCATCGGTCACCGTTCCGCCAGGAGCGCCCATACTCAGCGACCCGATTGAGTTGAAGGTGTTTCCTTTGAGCGAGATTGCCGTAAGTGTTTACCTGCCGGAGAAGACGGCGTCTTCTAGTGTTCATTTCTGGGCCCAGCACGAAACTTATATCTCGGAGGCGGGTGATTTCACAACGCGACAAGACATACCGAACCCGACTACTAAAAGCTCGTGGTACTGGTTAGCAGACGTTGAGGTGTGGGCTCCCAATCAGACCTCAGCTGCCGTTACCTTCGGCGACTCGATTACCGATGGCGTTGGGGCGAAGCAAGGCGAGTATTCGGACTGGCCGGATCTACTGGCGAATCGTCTCGCCGCCGGACAGGACCCGGCGACGCTGGCCGTTGTCAACGAAGGAATCGGTGGCAACCGAATCTTGCACGATGGCGCCGGAGTGAGTGCGCTAACAAGACTCGATCGCGATGTGTTGGTGCAACCCGGCGTTTCGACCCTGATCGTCCTCGAAGGAATCAACGATATCGGCTGGCCGCACATGAAGCCACGACTACCGAATGGCACCATAGTGAAGGAGACTCCGTTCACCCACGAGGTGGTCAGCGCGGAAGACCTCATCACGGGTCTACAACAAATCATCGAACGCGCTCATCAACATGGGATCAAGGTGTTCGGCGCTACATTGACCCCTTACGAAGGCGCTGACTACTACAGCGAGGATGGCGAAGCGATGCGTCTGGCGGTGAATCAATGGATTCGTACCGGCGGCGCTTTCGACGGAGTTTTCGATTTCGACGCGGCTGTGCGTGATCCAAGCCATCCAAGTCAGTTTCGCGAAGGCTATCACTCAGGTGACCACCTTCACCCCAGTGCCACGGGTTACAAGGCGATGGCGAACGCAATCGATCTCACGATGTTGAGGGGCACGTTGAGTTCTAGCATCAAGAAATAGGCTCTCGGCGGCGCCTGTATCGCATGAGTGGAGATGGCAGGGCAGAGTGACAATCAAGCAAATCACGCTCGTTGGCATGTTGCTCTGCGGTGTGTGCTTGGGGCAGAGCGGATCGGTACGGCCTACCACGAACATTCCTGATGCTGAATTCCCCCGAATCAACAGGGACCTGAGCGCAACATTCCGTGTGCAAGCGGACCAGGCGCACAAGGTGCAGGTCCTGATGGAATTTGGCCAGTCGACATTTGACATGGTCAAAAGCGAGGACGGGTATTGGAGCGTGACGACTACGCCACTGTTGCCGGGATTCCACTACTACGCGATTTCAGTTGACGGGTTTCCCGCGAACGATCCGGGAAGCAGAGTCTTTTTCGCTGCGCGGAGAGAAGTCAGCGGGCTGGAAGTTCCCGGAGCAGATTCCGATTTCTTTGCCATAACGGACGCACCGCACGGCACCGTGCGTAGAGAATGGTATGTCTCGAAAACGACAGGCGAGACGCGACCGATTTTCGTTTATACGCCCCCGGGATACGATCAGAGTGGCTTACGCTACCCGGTCCTTTATCTTCAGCACGGGTATGGAGAAGACGAAGCCGGTTGGGCGGACCAGGGCCATGAGAACTTCATTCTGGACAATTTGATCGCTGCTCACAAAGCCAAGCCGATGATCATCGTGAATGAGAATGGTCAGCCTGGGCCAGGTTTTCAGCCGCCTCCCCCTCCACAAGCTGGTTCGGAGCCGCCACCGGTCGGGCAGGTGGCGCGCTACTTCATGAACGAACGTTACGAGACCTTCGACCGCGTCATTTCCGGAGACTTGATTTCATTTATTGACACAAACTTTCGCACGGTGGCTGACCGCGAGCACAGGGCGATTGCCGGCCTTTCCATGGGCGGGGCTCAAGCGCTCCGCATCGGACTACATCATTTGGATCAGTTTGCCTACATCGGAGCATTCAGTCCTGCGATTGACATAACCGATACCACGAAAGACTACGACGGGGGTTTGGCGAATCCGACAAGGCTCAACCAGCACCTGCGGTTGTTATGGATCGGAATCGGCAGTGACGATTTTCTCTCTGGACCCGTGAAGGAATCTCACGCAACATTGGAAAAAGCGGGGATCAGGCACGTGTGGGTCGAGAGTTCTGGCGCTCATGTGTGGACAGTCTGGCGCAGGTATTTGGCCGATTTTGCGCCCAGACTGTTTCAGTGACGCGCACGTACAGTCGATATAGAGAATGAATTCATGATTAGGCCGGCACTCATGATTGGGCTAGGCGAAGTTCTCTGGGACATTCTGCCCACTGGAAGGGCTTTGGGTGGCGCTCCCGCAAACTTCGCTTACATGACAAACGTGCTTGGAGATCAGGGGATTGTCGCCAGTCGTGTCGGAAATGACGAATTGGGTCGTGAAGCTTGCCACCTCCTGCAAAAACTGGGCCTGAACACGTCATACCTGCAGCGGGACGATCTTCACGAAACAGGCATCGCAACCGTAACGATTGACGGAACGGGTCAGCCGAACTTCACCATCAAGGAATCCGTGGCATGGGATTTTCTGGAATGGACGGCAGATTGGGAGGAGTTGTCGGCAAGGGCTGACGTCATCTGTTTCGGGTCGCTGGCGCAACGCTCGTTGACCTCCGCGGACACGATCGATCGTTTTCTGCGCAATGCTTCAGCAAAGACGCTTCGCATATGTGATGTGAACCTCCGTCAGTCGTTCTACAACGAAGATGTGCTGCGCAAGTCGTTTCAATATGCCGACATCGTCAAGCTGAACGAGCAGGAACTGATTCAGGTTTCATTTCTTTTCCATTTGGGTGCGGGAACTCCGGAAGTTATTGCCCGACGATTGCTCCAGAACTGTGACTTGAAGCTTGTCTGTATAACGCGGGCTGATCGGGGCAGCCTGCTGGTGTCACGAGAGCAAACGGTTGAGCATGGCGGGTTCCAGGTCAAGGTTGCGGACGCTGTTGGCGCTGGCGACGCATTCACGGCATGTCTTGCACATCATTACGTTCGCGGAAATCCATTACAGCAGATCAGTGAATCTGCTAATCGGTTTGCATCATGGGTTGCAACCCAGCGGGGCGCCACTCCGCCGATCACTCCAGATCAGTTGCAGAAGATTCTTACCGAGGTTCCTCTTTATTGAGGTTCCGGGCAGGGCGCGTTCCACCCGCCAAGAACGAGACAAGGAGCGCGACGCCGAAGCTCGCCAGTTCGGCTGCCGTAGCTCCCCCTCTTTTCTCTTCAGTTCAGCCATTTACGCCACCTCTTTCCGTTCCACGATCGTCGGTACCTGCACCAGTTCCTCAAATAGAGAGCGGTAGTGAATCATCGCCGTTCTCAGGTCTTCCGTTGTTGCCTGGTCTTTCCCAACCCGCAGCGCAATCTCATGCGCAGACCGGTAGTTCTCCACGACTCGGGGATGATCGACAGAAATGTCGGCCGCGCGTTGATCGAAATCGGATACGGGGTAGCCGCGCGCTTTCATAACAGAGGACACCAGGTCATCGGCTTCTGCGACCGCTCCTTTCGGGGAATCGACAAAACGAGACTGTACGGCTTCCCACCGTTTCGAAAAGCGTTCATGTTCCGTCGGATCAAGATCGCGAATGTTGAGCTTTTCAACTCTCTTCTCGCGATCCTCCAATTTCGATTGTGCTTTTCTTTCTGACCCATGCTTCAGCACCGCCCGGTCATACTCGGGACCAAACTTCTGCCGAAGGTCTTCCGTCGTACTCCTGCGCTTCCGGACGTATAGCCAAACAAGCACTGCGATGATCACAATCACCGCGGCGAAGAGCGCAATCAGCTTCGGATCCAGCAGATTTAGATTCATTGAAACCTCCCTGCATCAAGAATGTTATGAAACCAAAGTTGTCCACACGTTCCCCAAACTGGTGGACTCTGCAAATCGCAGTATCGAACTTCAGGCTTCGGAAAACTGGTCACAATTGATCGTTTTGTAGATCCGTTTACCTTATGGCATCGCGCCGAACGTGTGGGAAGAGTACAGAAAAGGAATCGGAATGGCCCACTCAGGCAACCCGTAAACCGCCAAATGGCGGATTGCGAATGACGAAAGCAATGCGCAGTAATCCGGTAGCTTCAGTTCTGCGTGTCAGGGAGCGTCGCGCAGGGCCACTTGCACACACCCGTCAATGCTTCGCAGTCTGCTCGATCTGAGATAAGACTACCTGTATTTCCGGAAGTGCAGTGGCATTTCCCTTCGCTAGGTCTGCGGTGATCTGATCGCGGGTTGCCATTGTGTCAGGGAGCAAGTTGCGGAGTGCGAGTGCGGCCTTTTACCATTATGTGGACCGGCGAACATTTCTTGCTTCCTCGCTCGATTCGGTCAACTGTTGAAAAATCGCATTTCACTCATCGACCTAGATTCATTCTCCAAAGAATCCCAATAGTGCCGTTCCTCCGCGTCCGCTGGGTGGACCCTGGATTAGGGAAAAAAATCTCCTAATGGAAATGCTGAGGATTCCACCCCGGCTGGATAGCCCGGGGACGGCACCAAGATCCCGGCATCGTCGAACTATTTTACGAGCGACGGCTTTGACCGTCATTGCCTCAGTGCATTACCCTCAACTCCTCTTTCATTCTTAGAGCGATCCCTTTGCGGAGGTTCCGTGGCTCGATTCCCCTTTCGTCTTCTCTCTCTCTTCCTGTGCGCTGTGCCCGCAGCTCTTCTTGCGCAGACTTCTCCCAACGACCGCCCTCCGGTCATGCTTCCCACGACCAAGATGCTCACCGTCCCCTCGCCCGGTCGCATAGGCAGTACGAATAGTTTTCCAGCAACGATGGTCATCAGCCCCGATGGCGTCTATGCCGCGCTTTTGAACGATGGCTACGGAACGCAGGAGATGCTGGCGCATCAGTCCATCGCGATTCTCGACCTTAAAACGAGTCAGATCGTGGACTTTCCTGACTCGCGCCTTGGCGATGACGCCCATCAGAGTTACTTCCTGGGTCTGGCTTTCAGTTCTGATGGCAAGCACCTATACGCCTCCGTGGGATCGCTGACCGATCCTGTAGGCGCCAAAGCAGGGAACACGGGAAACGGAATCGCGGTGTACCACTTTGCCAGCGGTAAAGTTGCACCTGAGCGATTCATTCCAATTGCTCCCCAGCCGCTAGCGGCAGGAAAAAGAATCGCAGTTGGATTGAAAGCTCCCCTGCACACGGCAATTCCGTACCCCGCCGGACTAGCTATGCTCGCTGATAGCGGTCATGACAAGCTCCTAGTCGCGAACAATCTCTCAGACAACGTTGTGCTTCTCGATCCTGCCAGCGGGAAGGTCCTGCAGAGTTTTGATCTGAGCACCAATGACCTTGTACCTTCCTCGTTCCCTTACACCGTGGTAGCCACGCGCGATGGGCGCCGCGCCTGGTGCAGTTTATGGAACACGTCGCAAGTAGCCGAACTTGATCTGACTAGCGGCAAAGTCACGCGCTGGATCAAGCTGAAGCAACCCGAAGATCCCCTCGCCCCAGGGTCCCACCCAACGGCCATGCTGCTGAGCCCGGATGAGCAGACGCTGTACGTCGCTCTTTCCAATATTGACGCTGTAGCGGCAGTCTCCACCGCCTCAGGCCAGGCAGTACATTTCTTCGCAACCACCGCTCCGGCCCAAAAATACGCCGGCAGCTACCCGACTGCACTGGCTCAGTCGTCCGATGGCAAGCATCTATTTGCGGCAGATTCCTCGCTGGATGCCGTAGCAGTCTTCGACACTTCGCAATCAGCAGCCATTGCGGAATCTCAGACTCCGCAGGCGGCACTGGGTTTCATTCCCACCGACTGGTACCCGAGCGCCCTCGCCGTCCACGGCGACGACGTCTTCATCGCCACTGCCAAAGGCGAGGGATCGCGTCCGAACAAAGACATGGGCAAGACGGCAGACGAAGCCAAGCACCACGACCATCCCTACATTCCTACGTTGATCAAAGGCTCAATCGCGCGCCTGAACATTGCGTCGACCCTGGAAAAATTACCCCAGCTGACGCAGACCGTTGAAAGCGATAACTTACTCAACAACGATCCTGGAAAGATCTCCTTCGCCAGCGGTCAAAATCCGATCAAGCACGTGATCTACGTCCTGAAGGAAAATCGAACCTACGATCAGATTCTCGGCGACCTGAAGGTTGGAAATGGCGATTCCTCGCTCACCATGTACGGTGCCGACATCACGCCCAACGAACACAAGCTCGCCCTGCAATTCGGCGTGCTCGACAACTTCTACGACAGCGGGGAAGTTTCCGGCGACGGCCATGTCTGGTCCACTGCCGCGATCACCTCCGATTACAACGAGAAGACCTGGCAAATCGCCTACCGCGGCAAAGAACGCACCTACGATTTTCAGGGACAAGTGGCCGATGAATATCCTCTGGAGCACAACCAGTCCGACGTCGACGATCCCGCCACGGGCTTTCTATGGGACAACCTTGCGCGCAACCACCTGAGCTATCGCGATTACGGAGAGTACGTGAATGCCGAATGGTGCAACGAGAAGCCGAAAGCTCCCAGCCCGAAGCAGGGAACTCCGTCAGGGCAGCAAACGACGTGTCCTCGAACAGAAGTTCTGCAGGGCAATCCACTTCCACCGAACGTCGGAGATCCGCACGCCGGGCGGAGTCCGTGGCCTTGGGCAGTGCCGTTATTCAGTGGGGTGAAACCTACCAAGGCGGTGCTCCGTGATCACTTCGATCCGCTCTACCCAGATTTCAACACTGACTATCCCGACCAGCTTCGCGCCGACGAATTTATGAATGAATTCGACGCCTTTGTTCGCGCCCGCCAAGCGCACGAAGGCCCAGAGTTTGAGTTGCCGTCTTTTGTGCTGTTGTACTTGCCAGATGACCATACCGGAGGTACGCGTCCCGACCGCGCCCGCCCCGCCGCCAACGTGGCCGATAACGACCTCGCCCTGGGCCGGGTGGTCGACGCCGTCTCGCACAGCCCCTACTGGGACGACACCGCGATCTTCGTCCTCGAAGACGATGCCCAGGACGGTGCCGATCACGTCGATGCCCATCGCTCGATCGCTTTCGTGATCAGCAAGTATTCGCCCGGATCGGCAGAGCAGCCGAATGTCGAACACCGTTTTTATACAACGGTGAACATTGTTCACACCATGGAGACCCTGCTTGGTCTTCCACCTATGAACCAGAACGACGCCTACGCGCCACTGATGGGCCCACTCTTTTCTGGCCGCGGCGATCAACCGGCGTACTCTGCCGACTATCGCAACCTGAAGAATGGTCTGATCTACGAAACCAATCGGCATAAGGCGCCAGGCGCGAAACTCTCATCGCGAATGGACTTTTCGCGCCCCGATGCCGCCGGCGCAGCCCGACTTAATAAAGTGCTGTGGCGAGACCAGAAGGGTTCAGCTCCGATGCCCGCACCACGGCATACCGTCTTTCCCGCAGGTGACGACGACTAGCGGCTTATGAACCCACTTGAAATCTCTTCCGACCAGTTTCGCCGCTTGGCGGAGCAAGTCACAAAACTCGCCGCCGATTATCTCGAGAACATCGACGCTCGCCCGATCGCTCCGTCCACCAATGGCCCCGAGAGCATCCGACTGTTCCGTACGCCGCTTCCAGAAGAGGGGATGGGCGAAGAAGCCCTGGGCATCCTTCCCGAAGTCATGAGACTGTCGCGCGTGCAGAACGCTCGTTTCTTTGGCTACGTGCTGGGATCAGGAGAGCCGGTCGGCGCTGTCGCAGATCTGCTGGCCAGCGTCCTGAATCAGAACGTAACCGCGTGGCGTTCTGGGCCAGCGGCCGTGACCATCGAGCAAACTGTAGTGGGATGGCTATCACAGGCGATTGGCTGCGATGAGTTTCGCGGCCATCTCACGGGTGGAGGCTCATCCGCCAACCTGATGGGACTGGCCATGGCCCGGGAAAGTAAGTCACCTGCGAATGAAAACGGAATGTCATCAGGTAGAGTGATCTACGCCTCCGAAGAGATCCACATGTCCATTCCCAAGAGCATCGCTCTGCTGGGAATCGGGCGAGATAATCTTCATCTTATTTCCACGGACGAGTCCTTCCGCATGATTCCCGAAGTGCTCGAGGCGCGAATCTTGGAGGACAAGGCGGCGGGCAAGATACCTCTGGCGGTCGTCGCGTCCGCCGGAACTGTCAACACGGGCGCGGTCGATCCGCTTCGAAAAATCTCCGAGATCGCGCACCATCACGGTGCCTGGTTTCACATCGATGGCGCCTATGGCGCACTGGCTGCGATCGCTGATCGCCGAAAATTCGATGGACTGGAACTCGCCGACTCCGTTTCTCTCGATCCGCACAAGTGGCTTTACCAGCCCCTCGATTGCGGCTGTCTCCTATATCGTTCGCCCGAAGCAGCTCAGAAGACATTTGCACACAGCGGTGAGTACGCGCGCTCTCTCAGCGCAGATCCAGTGGAGGGGTTCGCATTTTTCGAAGAATCCTTGGAACTGTCGCGCAGATTCCGGGCGTTAAAGCTGTGGCTTTCGCTGCGCTACCACGGCTTCGCCGCGTTCCGCGAATCGATTACGAGAGACCTGGCCCATGCTCGTCGCCTCGCAGATGCAATTAATAAAGAGCCTCATTTGGATTTGCTCGCGCCTGTGGAACTAAGTGCGGTGTGCTTTCGGCACACCGGCAACGGCAGGCCACCAGAAGACGAACTCAACCGCTTCAACCAGGTGCTTCTGAAACGCGTGGTTCAACGAGGACGCGTGTATCTCTCCAACGCCTCGCTGCGCGGCAAGTTTGCTCTTCGGGCCTGCGTTGTGAATCACCGCACCACCGATGGCGATGTCGACAGTGTCGTTCCCGAGGTGTTGGAGGCCGCAAAGGAAATCGGTTGGTCTTTCTAGTTCAGACTGACAGACTCCTTCAATGGCAAGGCCTGCGATGAACCTCCCACCATGAAGCTGTAGTCTCCCGGGATCAGTTGCCACCCGTTTTGCTCAACGTTGAAGATCGAAAGATATTTCTGGTCCACGTCGACCGCGACTTCTTTACTCTCGCCCGCATTGAGCTTCACCTTGCTCCATCCCACCAAGCGCTTTGGTGGCTCCGATGCTGCCGCGGGCAGGGAAGCATAGACCTCCGCGACCTCCGCTCCCGCGCGATTTCCTGTGTTGGTCACAGTGAACGTCACGCGCGGATTTTTCCCCGGCGTCACCTTCAGATTCGAATAGGAATAAGTCGTGTAGGAAAGACCATATCCGAAGGGGAACAGAACCGGCTTGTTCTCCGCGTCGTACCATTTGTAGCCAACCTTCACGCCTTCATCGTAGGTCACCTGAAATGCGGGCAGTCCCGCGGCAATCCGCTTCCACCCTTGCTTGTCCGCATCTACGGTGGCCTTTGGCGGCTTGACGATTGTGGGATGCGGTAAGTCTGCCTCGGTTCTCGGAAATGTAATTGGCAATTTCGCGCTGGGATTGACGTCTCCGAAGAGAACGTTGGCCACAGCGTCGGATCCGCCGCTTCCAGCGAACCAGGCTTCCAGAATGCCGTTGACCTGCCCAACCCACGGCATAGTCACGGCACCACCGCTCTCGATCACGACAACGGTATGCGGATTTGCAGCCGCCACTTTCGCGATCAAGTCATCCTGATGCTCGGGAAGTGAGAGGCTGTCCAGGTCCATGCCCTCGCTCTCCCACTGGTAAGCGAAGATGATCGCTACGTCAGAGTTCTTCGCCAGCTCTGCTGCTTTCTCAGCATCCGCACCCGAGTCGAACTCCACCTTCGCGCCCGCGGCTTTCGCACGAATCGACTTCAGTGGCGAAGTGGGAAACCAAACTGGCTCGAGCCAGCGCGTCTGCCCTTTTCCCGGCGGCAGGATTGCGTTCCCGCCTGGAGGATCGACTTGGGCCGAACCGCCCCCGGAAATCATGCCCACGTCAGCGTGCGGACCGATTACGGCAATGCTGTGCAGTTTGGAAGCGTCCAGCGGAAGTTGCCCCTGATCGTTCTTGAGAAGAACAATGGCTTGCTCCTCAATCTTCTGTGCCACTTCAAGCCCACCCACTACGTCCACAACGCTTTTTTCCGACGGATCGTCAATCACGCCCGTGGCGAACATCGCCCGCAGAATCCGTTGTACGTGATCATCTAGCTCGGCCTTGGGCACCTTTCCCGACTCCACATCTTTTTTCAACTCTTCGCCAAAAAAAATCCAGCCGGGTTCTTCGTGGTCAAGACCCGCGGCAGAAGCTTTCGCCGCGCTATGAGCCCCTCCCCAATCACTCAACACGAATCCTTTGAAGTTCCAATCCTTCTTCAGCAAATCAGTGAGCAGATACTTGTTCTCGCAGGCATAGTCGCCATTCAAGCGGTTGTAGGAACACATCACGGCAGCGGCATCGGACTCCTTCAATCCGATTTCAAAGGCAAGCAAGTCGCTCTCCCGCGCGGAGCGCTTGTCGATGTGCACGTTGACTGCGTTGCGGCCGCTTTCCTGGTCGTTGAGCGCATAGTGCTTGATGTCGCCGATTACATGCTGTGCCTGCAGTCCCTTGATCGCCGACGCCACCATTTTCCCGGCCAGAATCGGATCCTCGCCCATGTACTCGAAGGTTCGGCCGTTGCGCGGTTCGCGCGTCAGATTCACGCCCCCGCCCAGCGACATGTTGTAGCCCTGCGCGCGCAGTTCACGCCCGATCAGCGCACCATATTCGTAGGCACCTTCCAGGTCCCAAGTCGCAGCCCCCGCAATATCAGACGGCATCGCGGTCGAGTAACGGCCATTCTGGCCGCTCATCCGGACGCCGTACGCGGCATCCGACATTTGAATTGCCGGAATACCCAGCCGCGGAATACCCACAACGTATCCCGCACCGCCATTCGAATGGATGGCGAGTGGACTCATGGGGCTGAGTCCTTCCATGCCCGTGCCGTGCAGCAGTGAGATCTTTTCGTCGAGCGTCATCTGCTTGACAACCATCGACGCACGCTCGTCCGGCGAAAGGCTTGGATTCATCCACGGATGAGTTTTTCCAGCGGATTGCGCAACCGCGACGCTAGGAAAAATGTTGAGGATGAGAAGAAAGAGAGATAAGAGAAATGAGCACCATACGGCCTCGTGCTTGCGCAGGGGCATGACTTCCTCCACAATTCACTGCAAAATCGATATTGTAGCAGTCTCCGCATCTTTGTGCGGAAACAGTTGAATCTGAACGGAAACGTCCGGCCTCCTCCTGTGCAATCCTGCCGCGCGGGCTTTACACTTAACTTGTGAAGATTGCGCTGGGACAGATCAACCCAACGGTAGGAGACTTCTCCGGCAACGCCGCCAAGATCATCGACTTCTCCCGGCGAGCCCAGGCCGCTGGCGCCGGCTTGATTCTGTTCCCCGAACTGTCGGTTTGCGGCTATCCCCCACGCGACCTGGTCGAGCGCACATCTTTTGTAGCTCGCAACCGCGAGTCGGCAGAACGGATTGCCGCCGAGACCGCAGGAATCGCTGTGATCTGTGGGCTAGTCACAGCCGCAGACTCGAACACGGGCAAGACTGTCATGAATTCTGCCGCCCTGCTCATGCACGGCAAGATCGCCTTCGTTCAGTCCAAGATGCTGCTTCCCACCTACGACGTTTTCGACGAGATGCGCAACTTCGCTCCCGCAAGAAGTCAGGAACTGTTTTCTTTTTGCGGCAATCAAATGGCCCTGACGATCTGCGAAGACGCGTGGAATGACAAGCAGTTCTGGAATAAGCGCCTCTATACCGTCGATCCGGTGGAGTCTTTAGTACAGGCGGGTGGGAATTTCGTCCTCAATATTTCCGCCTCGCCGTTTTGGATTGGCAAGCGGGAATTCCGTCGCGACATGCTGGCTACGATTGCCCGACACCACAAAGTTCCCGTCGCGCTGGTCAATCAGGTCGGCGGCAACGATAGCCTGGTATTCGACGGTTCCAGCCTCGTATTGAATCGGGAAGGCAACGTCGTTGCCCAGGGCCGCTCTTTCGAAGAAGATCTGGTCTTTTTCGATTCTCATGATTTGACCGGCGAGATGCACGAGCAAATCGCTGGAGACGAAGCCAGTGCCTACTCCGCTCTGGTGTTGGGCACGCGCGATTACATGCACAAATGCGGATTTCAAAAGGCAATCATCGGCCTGAGCGGTGGCATTGACTCTGCCCTCACCGCTGTCATTGCATCTGACGCTGTTGGTCCTGAAAACGTCATTGGCGTCGGCATGCCCGGACCATATTCCTCAAAGGGTTCCATCGATGACGCTCGGGCGCTGGCGACCAATCTCGGAATCCGCTTCGAGTTGCTTTCCATCAACCCTGCCTACGAGGCTTATCGCCAAACGTTAAAAGATGTTTTTGCGGGACAGAAAGAGGATGTTACCGAAGAGAACATTCAATCGCGAGCTCGCGGCACCATGCTGATGGCGCTCTCGAACAAGTTTGGTGCCATTGTGCTCTCCACCGGGAACAAAAGCGAACTCGGCGTGGGCTATTGCACCCTGTACGGAGACATGGTTGGCGGTCTGGCGGTAATTTCAGATGTGCCGAAAACACTCGTCTACCGTCTCAGTCACTACGTGAACTCTCGGAAGCCCGTAATTCCCAAAGCATCGCTGGAAAAGCCACCTTCCGCGGAGTTGCGGCCAGATCAGAAAGATAGCGACTCTCTGCCGCCCTACGAAGTCCTCGATGCCGTCCTTGAAGATTACATAGAAGATTCTCATCCGGCGGAACGGATCGCCGCCGATCGAGGCCTCGATCTCGCTGTTGTGCGCCGTGTGATCCGCATGGTGGACCGCGCCGAATACAAGCGTCAACAGGCTGCGCCGGGGCTCAAGATCTCCCTCAAGGCTTTCGGCTATGGACGCCGTTTTCCTATTGCCGCAAAGTCCGAAGCGTAAGCCGCCAATGTAAAGTATCCTAGTTGTGGATTGTGTATCCTGTTATCTCCTCCTGAAACTCCAACAAGATTTGGAATGCGAAAGGAACCCATGCGCTGTTTTTTGAACTCGATTTTTACGATCCTGCTGGCCGGCAGTCTGGCCGCGGCCCAGACGACTCCGCCCAAGCCGACGCTTACCAAGCGTCCTGAAAAACCTGCGGCATCCGGTTCCACGAATCTTCCCTCCGAAGCTACCGTCGACTCCTTCTTGCACCAGCAGTTTGGTTATCAGCACGATTTGACCTGGAAGATTTCCAGCATCAAGCCTTCGATCATTACAGGATTAGCGGAGGTCTCTGTCGTTCTCGCCAGCCCTCAAGGCCAGCAGTTGACCCGCTTCTACGTTGCTCCTGACGGCGAACACGCTCTCGTTGGCGATGTAATTCCCTTCGGCGCCAAGCCGTTTGAACCGGCAAAGCTCGCACTGGAGAAGGGTATTACCGGTCCTGCTCGCGGCCCCAAAGATGCTCCCGTCACAATCGTGGAGTTTGGCGACCTGCAATGTCCCGCGTGTAAAGCGGCGCAGCCCACCATCGAAGCTCTGGTAGCGGCCGAGCCCAACGCCCGCTTCGTGTTTCAGAATTTCCCGCTGGAGATGCACAACTGGGCGGCAAAGGGCGCCGCCTATTCCGACTGCGTGGGCCGCGCTTCCAATGACGCATTCTGGAAGTTCATCAGCAAGACTTATGAGACACAGGCTGACATCACCGCCGAGAATGCCGATGAGAAGCTGACCGCCATTGCCGATGGCGCAGGGGTCAAGGGCGCTGATATCGCGGCCTGCGCCGCCAAGCCCGAGACCAAAGCTCACGTGGACGAGTCGCTGGCCCTCGGCAAAACTGTGGATGTAACCAGCACCCCGACGCTCTTCATTAACGGCCGTAAGATCGGAAGCTTCGATCAGCGATTGTCCGATGTCTACAAGAGCCTGGTCGAGTTCGCGGCCAAGGATAAGTGACAGGACAAATAAGTGATAAGTAAAAATTATGACTGAGGGGCGAAACGGGGCACGGCCGGCAACTCTACCGTTCGGTGATCCAGATCTCCGGCGTTGCGTGGTCAAAGTTTGCGAGGACGTGGGGCGTGATCGCAATCATGAGTTCATCCGTGTCTTCTTCCTTGGTGTTGTTTACCATCGCCATATTGAGCCCCGGCACAGCGCCAAGGCCCGGAATCCCGCTCATCGAAAGCGTATCGGTGCGCGAGATCTCTCCGGCCACGAAAGCGGGCTCACCATCCTTAAGGTTGATGCTCCCCTTGTATTCGCGGTTCGAGATCACTGGTACTCCATTGTCGGATTGCCCGGTGAGCGAGCGTACCTGCAGTTCCAGTTGCAAGCTGACCGAGCCATCCGCGTGAACCGTCGGCTTGGCCTTTACGTTCAATCCCAGATCTTCATAACTGACGGATGGAAACGGCGGAATGTAACTCTGATTCCCCAGCACCTGCGAAATCTGCGGTGAGTTGAAGATCGGCGCGTAGCTCGCATTCAGGATCGGAAATCGTTCGCCCAGATGAAACGAGGCGTCAGTCCCTTGGCCGGCGCGCACCGACATATTTTCCAGGCTGCGCACCCACGATTCGTTCAAGGAAAGCGCCGCAGCAAAATTGTCCAGGCTCACTCCCGAGAAAGTGAGTCCGCCTCCAAACGTAGCTAGCGGTTGGCTGAAGATGGAACCCTGCTGGCCTCCTAACTGCGCCAGCAAGCCGGACAGCGCCGTGCTCCCGACCTGGTTGATACCTCCCGAAGCGATCAACTGGTTGATGAGTTGCTGAATACTTTGTCCACCGAGTCCCACCAGCGCAACGGCAGGAATGTTGTACATGTTGAAAGTGTTCGGGATGTGCACCCCGATGTTTCGAGTCATCTTGTGGCTGATCTGGTACACGCGAACATCCAACATCACCTGCGGCCGCTGGTTGCTGAGTTGCTCCAGCAGCTTGCCGCAAGCTTCTAGAACGGGTTGCGGCCCGCGTACCTCGACGGTGCCCCCAGTTTGTCCAGAGCTGATAAAGCGCAGTTCGAACATGTTTTTCAGGGCATTGATCAGGTCCGTCGCTTCCTGGGGGGTGGAATGCGGCGGCAAAATAAAAGTCCGCAACGACATGCGATCAAACTGCTTGTGATTCTCGGACGTATCGGCGGCGATCAATAACTGGCGCGTGTTCAAAGCCGCCCACATGGTCTTACTCACTTGGCATGCCAGCTTCAGAGCTGTGAAGAAATCCACGTCGTCCACGTTGAACACGACCTGTTTCGCCGGCACAGAATCATCAAATTGCACCTCGACTCCATACGCGGAAGCAAGTTGCGTGAGTAATCCTCGAGCGTCGCCGCTGAAATGGAAGGTGGCCCTGCTGTCCGCGGGTTCGAGATGGATTTCAGTTGACTCCGTCAGGCGCGACGCTAGGGTTCTTGTCGAAGTTGGCATTACTTCGCGAGTCGCCTCTTGTAGACGCTCTCGCGCGAACTCGTTATCCGCATCAAGATCAAGCGCCGCACGGAACTCGGCGGCGGCCCGTGCCCGCGCATCTTCTAACAGGAGCACGTTCCCGCGTTCGATATGGCTGAAAACCAGTTTCGCTTTCAGCACCTCGCGCGCGGTAAGGAACTGCACATTCTGCGGATCGAGTCGCGTAGCTTCATCAAACTGCGCAAACGCTTCGTCCCACTCGCTGGCGATTGTGAAGTTTTACGCCCTTATCGAAAGCGGAGCGGGCCTCTTTGAGATCTTTCTTGGTGGCAATGCAGTTGATTCCCCCGATCAAACCGTTAGCGCACGAAACGGGAGGGGTTTGCAACGGATCATCTCCAGCAGCAACTGCCGGCAGCGTAAGCGTAGCCGCCAAAACAACCGCCGCGAAGATAAAGGTCCAGCGAAGCATCAGTTCCAATTCTAACGTCGTTCCCCGGCGCCATGAAAAAACCAGTAGGGCCTAGTACCTTCGATTGCAATGCCATGCCGGGTCGGTGAATGCCAGCGGAAGAACGAAATACCCGGCCAATCTTGCGCGTAATGTGCGTAGATCGTAGCTTGCTACGTCTCCTGGGGTAAAGAGGGAGAGAATCCGTAGTCGAAAGCGCCTAAGAGACCATCAACCGCTCAATCTTGCTCGCCTTGCCAGTATGCTCGTCGCACTCGACCACCACAGCGCACAGCCGAACGTCTCCGGTAGCGGGCTCAAACCGTACCGGCATTCCATTCAGGAATTTGCCGACAACCAGTTCCTTCTTCACACCAATTACGCCGTCATACGGACCGCTCATCCCGACATCGGTAATGTAGGCCGTGCCATTCGGCAGAACCCGCTCGTCCGCCGTCGGCACGTGGGTATGAGTGCCCACCACTGCCGTGACGCGCCCATCCAGATACCAGCCCATCGAGATTTTCTCTGAAGTCGCTTCCGCATGGAGATCCACCAGGATCACCTTCGCCTGGACCTTCTTCAGAAGTTGGTCCGCGACCCGGAAGGGATCATCATTCGAAGCCATGAACACCCGCCCCTGCAGATTGATTACCGCATAGGGTACTTTGCCCTTGAATCCTTCATACAGTCCCGAACCCGGCATATCTGCCGGATAGTTTGCCGGCCGCAGCACCCGCCGCGCCGGTCCGTGTCCGTTGCCCTCGACCATCTGGAAATAGTCGACGATTTCTCGCTTGTCCCATACGTGGTTCCCGGTGGTGATGACGTCAATATTCAGTTCGAAGAGCTCCTCGGCCAGAGCGGGTGTAATACCAAACCCGGCTGCGGAATTTTCGCCGTTCGCAATGATCAGATCGATCCCGCGGTCGCGCACAATTCCCGGCAACCGGTCCTTCACAATCATCCGTCCCGGACGTCCGAAAATGTCGCCGATAAATAGAATGCGCATAGGAATGACAACAAAAGTCGATGGTACCACGTGCGCAATGCCGCTCTCAGAAGGACCGAGTGATCGATGAAAGCGGCTTCGTTCGCAAGGATGTTGCGTAGCGGAAACGTCTGTCTCTAGTTTGCCTGCGTAACAAGTTCCGCCGTCCGCAGGAAGTCGAAATTTCCCGCGGGATTCAACTTGATGTTCCTTACTCTTCGCGTGTGCACGAGGACATTGTCCAGGTACCACAAGTTGATATAAGGCAAATCCTCCGCCAGCAGGCTTTGCACCTCGGCATATAAAGGCTTGCGCACCTTGGGATCGATTTCGCGCCGCGCCCGATCGATCAGACTATCCACCTTGGGGTTTGAATAGTAGTCGCGGTTGGCACCGTTGGGCGGAAACTTCGACGAGTGGAAGGCATACTCGAAAATATCAGGATCTTCATTTCCCCCGATCCACCGCAGCCCGTACATCTGGAACGCCCCATGCTGCACGTCCGAAAAGAATGTAGCAAACTCGAAGCTGCGGATATCGAGCGCGATCCCCGCTTCGCGTAGTTGCTGCTGCATCACGGCCACCATCAGACGAGTATTCGCATCTGTCGAAGTCTTCATGGTGATGTGAAAGCGCACACCATTCACGGCCGGGTAACCCGCCTCGTCCAGTAATTGATTCGCCTTCGCCGGATCATGTTCGTAGGGCGGAACCTCGCCGTTGTAGGCCCAACTCTGGGTTGGCAAAACGCTATGCGCCGGTTCCGCCTCCCCGCGCCACAGGTATTCAATCATCGGCTTCCGGTCGAGCGCGTAGGCTATGGCTTGCCGAACCCGTGCATCCTTCAGGATCGGGTCGCGCAAATTGAATCCCAGATAAGCCAGCCGGGTTCCCCCTCCACGCTCGACCGCCAGGTTCGAGTCACGAGCCAGCGCGACTACGGTATCGGGCGTAAGCGAGTTGATCGCGATGTCCCCGCTCCCTTTGCGCAACTCCAGCGCCTCGGTGGTTTCGTCAGGGACGACGGCAAAGCGCACGCGAGCGACCTTTGCCTTCTCTCCCCAGTAATCGTCGTTGCGTTCGAGGATGACCTCCCGGTCTGTTTCCGCACTCACGAATTTAAATGGCCCCGACCCGATCGGACGCTGCGTGATTTCATCCCCGCTGCCATAAGGAACAATCCCCATCGCACCGTCGGAAAGATTCCACAGGAGGGTCGCGTCCGCTTCCTTCATGTGAAAGATGACGGTGCCCTCGTCTGGCGCATCGATATGGTCGACGAAACGATAAACCGCCGCCTTAGTGCTGCGAATTTTTCCTTGCAGCAGGGAGTCAAAGGTCCATTTCACATCGCGCGATGTGAGGGCACGGCCGTCATGAAACTTGGCGCCCCTATGCAGATGGAACACGTAGGTCAGCCGATTGGGAATCTCCCAGCTTTCCGCCAGGCCGGGAGCCACGTTCAGGTCATCGCCGCGCGAAAGCATATCGTCAAAGATCAGGTTGTCAATCCGCTCTGACTGCGCATCGATTCCCACGCGCGGGTCAAGATTCGTCGGGCTCGACTCAATCAACATGACAAGGGTGTCCGCATCCGGCTTAGTGGAGCAAGACAGAAGAGGAAGGAATGCAACCAGGCAAAGAACGATGACAACTGAGACGCCAAGGCAGCGGTCTTCACGCATACGAGATCTTTCCTAACACCGCCGCCCGTTTCGCACCTGTAGCTGAAGGAACATTCGAAGGCCGCCGGTTCCAGGTTTCATACGCCAGCACCGCGAACGCCGCGGCCTCTTTTGCCTCGGAAGGCAAGCCGAGTTCATCGGACAATCGTCACCCCAACTTCGAGCGGAGCCAGCCGCTCCTTCAGCATGCCGACCAGCGTTGCATTCTTAGTTCCGCCCCCGGAGAGAATCATTTCGTCATATCGGCTCTTCGAGTTCGATTTCAAAATCACGAACCGCTCCACCGCCTCCGCGATCGACCGGGCTGTGAGAGCCGTTGCTGTCGCCACAACGTCTTGTTTTCGCGAACGTCGACAGTCCTGCAGAAACTCGCGCACAAATTCACGCCCAAATTCTTCTCGCCCAGCCGTCTTCGGAGGTTTTTTTCGGAAGTACGCTCGCCTTAGTATGCGTGCCACTACAGTTTCGTTGACCTCTCCTGACGCGGCAATCTTCCCACCGCGATCGAATGGCCTGCCGTACAAAGCTTCTGCGTTACGGCATCGATCACCATATTTCCCGGTCCGGTATCGAATGCGAACACCGCTACCCAGCGCTCGCGCCTGCGGGAATCGCCGTGAGGTTCGCGATGCCTCCAATATTCTGCACAATTCGGCCGACCGACGAATCGCGGAACAACACGTAGTCGAGATAGGGAACGAGAGGGGCCCCTTTGCCCCCGGCCGCCATATCTGCTGGACGAAAGTCCGACACAACGGGCACGCCGACTCGCGCCGCGATGAGAGCACCCTCACCGGTTTGCCAGGTCGTGCTTATTTTCCGGCCGAGAAATGCCTGCGCCTCACCCTGATGGTAAAGCGTCTGTCCATGGCAACCGACCAGTTCCACTTTCACTCGAAACTTGCGCTGCGTGGCCAGCACCGCATCCGCATAAAGCTCGCCCAGAAGAAAGTTCAGCCGCGCCAAATCAGCAACGCTGGCTCGAGGCGCATTCATAGCTGAAAGTACCGCAGCGCGGACTCTGGAGGGATAGGAATATTCCGCATGCCCCAGCAGTTGAATCGTGTGGGCACGGGCGACTCGCCCGTGCAAGCCTGAATCCTGAAGAGACCTATGGCGAGAGCCAGTACTATTCCCGTGGTATATCCGCACGAGCGCGACATTGATCCCGTCCGCCGAAGTCCCGCTCATCACCCCGGCAACGATCATCGCCTTGCTCATGCGTGAGGCCGCCGATCTTCTTCGCGGTCCAGACACTCCAGTCGCACCTGCTCGCCGAACTCCCACAACCGCCGCGAAAGCTTCTCAATCACTGTGCTCGACGGAGCCTTCGACGGACGCAGTTCCTTTTTCCATTTCTTTTTGAACGCTAGCACTCGTTTCGACGACTCCATTACCCGCCGCGCAAAGTTCTTGTCCCGCTCGAATTTTCGGATCAGCTCTTCATGGGCCTGCAGAATGTAGTCTTCGCGGTGGCAGATCAGGCACAGATCGCCTCCCGCGCGAACAAATTCCGCTGCAGCTTGGCCGATCGGCGCCGCCGACAAAACTCCACCCATCTCCAGATCGTCCGAGACGATCAGATTGCGATAAGCAATGCGCTTGCGCAAAATGTCGGTGATCCACATCTTCGACAGCGAGGCCGGGATCTGCTCTTTTGTAACCTGCGGATAAGCCGCGTGAGAAATCATGACCATCGGAAGCTGCCGGTGCAGCGTCCGGTAGGGAAGCAGATCCTCCGCCCAGAGCTTTTTCAGAGGCTTCTCGATCACCGGAAGTTCGTGGTGGCTGTCGAGTTTGCCCTCGCCTAGGCCTGGGAAGTGCTTGCCACAGCCAAATACCTTTGCGCTTTTGAGGCCAGCCAGAAACTCCCGAGTGTACGCGATCGCCTCCCGGGGTTTTGCCGACACGGCCCGGGAACCCATAACTCCTCGTGAGGCCTCAAATGCCAAATCCAGCACTGGAGCGAAGTCCACGTTAAATCCCAAAGCACGGCAGTTCTCCCCGATAATTTGCCCGTGCTTCCGAAACAGCTTGCGATCGCCACTAGCAAACACGTCACCGGCCGACGGCGCCGGCCCCACCGCATCGCGAAAGCGGTCGACGCTTCCGCCTTCAAGATCAACGCAAGTGAACAACGGTGTGGCGACACAAGTCTGGCACTCGCGCAGAAGTTGCCACGTCTGCTCGGGACTCTTGATATTCCGCGCAAAGAGGATGACCCCGGCCGGCTGCAACCGCTTCAGCAGGGAAGCCAGCCGCGACGTCATCTCCGTGCCATCAAAGCCGACGATCAACAACTGCCCAAGCTCTTGCGTCAGACGTTCCTCCGCATCCCTGAGTGCCCTCTGTGGTTAAATCTCTTTCTTTAGCTCCGCCAGCAAATTCAATGCTTCGAGCGGAGTCAGCCGGTTCAGATCCACTTCCCGGAGCTTCTCCAGCACCGGCTGCGACAGCGGCGTAAAAATCGTCAACTGCGTCGGAGGTGGACTGGCCCCCGGCGACAAATGCGCCGTCGCCTGCTGTTCCGCGAACTCATGCTCAGCCAACACCTCGCGGGCGCGCTCCACGACTTCATTCGGCAACCCCGCCAGTTTGGCGACTTCAATTCCATAACTGCGGTCTGCCGCCCCCGGCTCGACCTTGCGAAGAAATACAATCCCCCCGCCAGTCTCTTTCACCGACACGTGATAGTTCTTCACCCCCGAAAGCTGTTCCGCGAGTTCCGTCAACTCGAAGTAGTGCGTCGCGAACAGGCTCTTGGCCCGCACTCGCGCGTGCAGATATTCCACCGCAGCCCAAGCAATCGCCAATCCATCGTAAGTGGCGGTGCCCCGTCCAACTTCATCCAACAGGATTAACGACCGTGCCGTTGCCGTATGCAGAATCGCCGCCGTCTCTGTCATCTCAACCATAAAGGTGGAGCGACCCCGCGCCAGGTTATCGCTGGCCCCAATCCTGGTGAATACACGGTCAACGACACTCAGTTTTGCAGACCGCGCCGGAACAAACGACCCCATCTGCGCCAGAATTACGATCAAAGCCGTTTGCCGCAGATACGTCGACTTGCCGCCCATGTTCGGCCCCGTCAGCAGCAGGATATTGTGCGTCGTTCCATTCAAGTAGAGGTCGTTCGGGACAAACCGCTCATTGCCCCCGGACATTTCCTGCTGCTCGATCACGGGATGCCGGCCCCCAATAATCTCCAGTTCACCCGCGTCAGCGGCGGCAAATGACGGTCGGCAGTAGTTGCGGAGTGCCGCGATGTGCGCCAGTGCAGCCAGCACGTCCACTTCCGCCAAAGCAAGAGCCGTCTGCCGGATCCGTTTGGCCTCGGCCGCAATCGCAGTCCGTAACTCGGTGAACAACCGCCGCTCAATCTCGACAATCTTCTCCTGCGCATCAAGTATCTTGCTCTCGTACTCCTTCAACTCAGGAGTCGTGAACCGCTCAGCCCCGACCAGAGTTTGCTTCCGGTCATAATCCTGCGGCACGAGGTGCAGATTCGACTTCGAAACCTCGATGTAATAGCCAAAGATGGAATTGAATTTCACTTTCAGCGACGAGATGCCCGTTCGGCCCCTCTCGCGCTGCTCAATCTGCGTCAGCACCAGCTTGCTGTTGCGCGAAAGTTCCCGCAGTTCATCGAGATCGCGATCGACTCCCGCGGCGATCACTCCGCCATCACCAAAACTCAACGGAGGCTCGGGCACGATGGTCTTCTCGATACGCTCGCGTAGATCGCTCAATTCATCGACCGAAGCATGCAACGCCCGCAGTCGTGGTGCCCCCAGACGTCCAACCGCAGCTTTCACCGCCGGAAGTTTTGCCAGCGATGCCGCCAGAGCGAGTACATCCCGCGGATTCGCCGTCTCCAGCGTGACCCGGCTCAGCAACCGCTCCAGATCGAGCACTCCATCGAGCGCCCGCCGCAACTCTTCCCGCGCCACAATATCCTTGACGCCCGACTCGACCGCATCCAGACGTCCGCCAATTTCTTCCAAATCCAGCGATGGCCGCAGCAACCACGCGCGCAACAGCCGCTTGCCCATGGGCGTAACCGCTGCGTCGATCGAACGAAACAAAGTCACGCCTGAATCGGTCCCGGCAAAAAGAGGCTCGATCAACTCCAGATTGCGCACCGTGACCGCGTCCAGCACGAGGCAATTCTGCCGCTCGTACCATCCGATCCGATCGACGTGGTCCAGCGACCCGCGCTGTGTCGATCGTACGTAATACAAAATTGCTCCCGCCGCCGATGCGGCCGCAGTCCTGCCAGCCAGCCCGAATCCCTCCAGTGAAAGCACGCCAAAATGGTTCTCCAGCAAGGGAAGCGCATGGTCAGGAGCAAAAATCCAGTCGTCGAGAGGAGTTTCCGTGCACGAAGAGGAACCATGTGGGGACAGCCGCCCTCGGCTGTCCGGCCGAGCAAGGCTCGGCTGTTTCGTTTCCGGCCTTTCAAACAAAGGCGCCGCCGATCCGAACAACAATTCCTTCGGCCGCAGTTGCTCCAACTCCTCCTGCACTCGCCGCATCGCCCCTTCGCCCGCAAACTCCGTCGCCCGAAATTCTCCCGTCGACAAATCCAGCGCCGCGAATCCGACGCGATCTCCCACCTGCGCCAGCGCCGCCAGAAAATTATTCTCTTCTGAGCCCAGCGACGAATCCGCAGCGGTCCCCGGCGTGACCACTCGTGTCACTTCCCGGCGCACAAGCTTCTTCGCGAGCCGTGCATCCTCCATCTGCTCGCAAATCGCGACTTTGAACCCTTTGCGGATCAATTTCCCGATGTATCCTTCCGCCGCGTGATACGGCACCCCGCACATCGGAACGGCAATCCCTTTTTCTTTATTGCGAGAGGTCAGCGTGATCTGCAGCTCTTTCGACGCCACAATCGCGTCGTCGAAGAAGAGTTCGTAGAAGTCTCCCAAACGGAAGAACAAAAGCGCAGTGGGATGTTCTTTCTTGACCGCGGCATATTGCCGCATCAGCGGAGTGGACGGCTCGGTCATCTGGACGGGCTTCGGCGGATTATAACAAAGCGCCGCGTCTCTCTCCTGCGTCATTTCGCATCCATCGTTCGAAAATTAAAACGGCAAATCGCGGTTGACTCCGCTTCTCCCCGGTGTTCTCCTTGCCTGTTCTATGGAACTCCGCAAAGATCCCATCACTCGGTCCTGGGTCATCACCGGCGACGATCCCGGCGACACCGGATCGCGCCCCGACGCTCCCTGCCGTTTTTGCGCAGAATCCACGATATCCCCCCACGTCATCGCCACTACCCCGAACGAGCCCGGAGTTCCGTGGTCCGCGCGTTCCGTTGTTCATCCAAAACCGCTTTACCGGATTGAAGGCGAGCCCGACCGCCGTGGCGATGGCATTTACGACCGGATGCATTCCGTCGGCGCCCACGAGGTGCTTGTTGAAAATCCAAACCATGACCGGCACCTGTGGAATGCCAACGACGCCGAGATCGGCCACTTCCTGCGCCTGGCGGCCGAGCGCATTCTCGACCTCAAACGCGATCCTCGCATCAAGTACGTCAGCCTCTTCAAGGACTACGGCAAGAATGCCGGCCAGGAATTCAGCCATCCCACATCCCAGATCACCGCAACCATGTTCGTCCCCCGTCGCGTGCTCTACGAACTACGCGCCGGCCGCGAATATTTCGTGGGCAAAGAGCGCTGCGTATTCTGTGACATCATCTCGCAGGAGGAACGCCAGGCCCAGCGTGTCCTCGAGGCCCGCGGCGACTACCTTGCCCTTTGCCCATACGCCCCGCGCGTTCCCTATGAAACCTGGATCATGCCCCGCAATCACGACGCATCGTTCGAGCGCACTGGATTAAACAAGCCCGGCCTGCGCACCAACCTGGCGGCCCTTGTGCGTCGCACGTTGCAGCGCATCCGCTCCATCACCGAGGATTTTCATCTCGTGCTGCACACTTCGCCGAGCAGCCTGCACCCTTCCAAGAATCTCGGCTACTGGAAGACCATCGATGAGGACTACCACTGGCACATCGAGATTCTCCCGGTCCTCAGTTCCAAGTCGCGTTCGTACACCTTTAAAGAGGTCTACTATTCGCCCGTCAGCTCCGAAACCGCGGTGAAGCAATTGCGCGACGCCAAGATCTCAGGATAGAGATTGCTGAACGGAGATCGCAGGATGAGGATCGCTGCTTGAGCAACGCCCTGACAATTGCTCTGGCCCTTGGGCAGGTCTATGTGGGGACAACCGCCCTCGGCTGTCCAGGTGTAAAGCGGTAATCCGGTTGAAGAATTAAAGCCCCCATCGAGATTCCATGCACTGCTCGACGGTGCAGTTCCTTGAAACGGTAAAGCAGAAACCCGAAGGGGCAGTATAGGAAAGCCCGGCACGGAAGTGCCGGGTGTGTTCCGAGAAACCGAAACAAGTCCCGTAGGGACGGCACAGTTCGTCCGACCTGCACATCACCCTGCTACAATCCCTGCCGTCATGAGACTTCTCCCCATGAAACCGTTGCTCTGTTGCGTCCTGCTGCTTGCGACCTGCGTTGCCCAAAGCGCACCCCCATCCGCCGGAAAGCAAAAAGTTCTCTGGCAGAAATTGGAAGCCAGCATTCTAGATGTTGACCAGCATCTCGACGGCGTGATGGGCGTCGCCATCGAAGACCTCACCACCGGCGACCACTATTTCCTCCATGAAGACGAGGTCTTCGCCCAGGCAAGTTCAATCAAGATCACAATCCTCGCCAACCTTTACCTGCAGGCACAGCAAGGCAAACTGAAGCTCACCGACATGTACACGGTGCAATCCTCTGACCTCGTTCCAGACAGCGACATCATGAATGGTCTGACGCCCGGCGTAACCCGCATTACGCTCCGCGACCTGGCGACCATGATGGTCGCGGTCAGCGACAACTCCGCCACCAATGTGCTGATCGATCGCGTCGGCATGCAGAACGTCAACGCCATGCTGGATTCGCTTAACCTCACTCACACTCGCCTGCGCCGCAAAATGATGGACCTGCAGGCCGCAAAAGAGGGCCGCGAGAACATTTCCACCCCTCGCGAGATGATGCAATTGCTCGATGCGATCTACCACGGCAAAGTCCTGAACAAGGAATCCACGGCGGACTTCTTCAAAATGTTGAGCACCAATAAAGCCTCATGGATTCCCCGCGATCTTCCTGCTGATCTGAAAGCAGCCAACAAGCCCGGTTCTCTTGAAGCCGTACGCAACGATTCCGGCATCGTCTTCGTCGAAGGCCGCCCCTACGTGATCTGCGTCATGACGTCCTTCCTGCGCAACGAACGGGACGGAGAAGACGCCATCAGCAAGATTTCGTTGTCAGCGTGGAGAATGTTCGATCGCCTCAGCCGTGCCACGGAGTATGGAAGAGTGGTATCGCCAGGTAACGGAACGCGCTAGGACTCCTATGCCGGCGAATACGTCACTGAGCGCTAGCGCCGCTCGATCGCATCGGCGCAACCTGCTGGCGCATCATTTGCTGTGCCGCTTTCGCCTCCAGAGGCTGCGCGAAAAAGTAGCCCTGCCCGTATTCGCACCCCAATTCCAGCAACCGATCAACCTGTCTGACGGTCTCAATTCCCTCGGCAATCACTCGTTGATTCATCTTGTGCGCCAGGGCGATGATGAGTTCGACAATGTCACCGGCCGCCCGGTCTGTCAGCATTTCCCGCACCAGCGATCGGTCAATCTTCAAGGCATCCACCGGGAACTGCCTTAGCCCGCGCAGGGAAGCCGAGCCGCTCCCGAAATCGTCAAGTACCACGCCAATTCCGAGATGCTTCAGGTGTGAGAGCACCGAGACTGTGAGTTTCGGGTCCGCTGCCGCAACGCTCTCCGTCATTTCCAGCTGCAATCGCGAAGGATCGATACCCGTCTGCTGCAGCGCGTCCTGAATGTCGCTCGCAAGCCGCGCATCGGCAAACTGCCGCGCCGAGACGTTGACGGTTATGCTCATGGATTTCCCGAAGGAATCGGTCGCCTCCCACTCCCGCAATTGCTGGCAGGCCTGAAGCAGCAACCAGTGTCCGATCGAGACGAGGATCCCCGTATCCTCCGCCGCCTCGATGAACCGGTACGGAGAGATCACTCCCTGCGTGGGATGATCCCAGCGCAGCAGTGCCTCAAAGCTCACAATGCGCCGCGTGTCCAACTGCACCACCGGATGGTAGTAGACCCGGAACTGTCGCGCCGAGAGCGCTGCCCGCAAATCCGCCTCCAGCTTTAACCGCCCCACCGCCCGCGTGTGCATCGCCTCATCGAACACCTCACAGCGTGATCCGCCCAGCTTCTTGGCCCGACGCATCGCCACATTCGCATCTTTCAAAACGTCCTCGGGACGCTCGTGAGTCAAGGTGCTCAGCGCGATGCCAACGCTTACCGAGGCTCGCACTTCCCGCCCTTCCACAATAATGGGTTCGGCCACCGCGGCCTGCAGTCTCTTGGCCAACCGCATTGCATCGCTGGGATCGCCGACCGCATCCAGCAGGATCGTGAATTCGTCTCCCCCCAGCCGAAACAGGCCTATGTCCGCAGGAAGGGTGCTGTCGCGGCGCGAGATGATATCTTCCTGCCGCAAATGGCTTCCGAGCCGCCGGCTGATCCCCACTAGAATTTGATCACCCACTCCAGCCCCCATGCTTTCATTGAAGACCTTGAAGTGGTCCACATTCGCCAGCAGCAAGGCGTAAGGCCGTCCTGGGTCTCGCCGCGCTCGCACAAAGGAATCCTTCAAACGGTCAAGAAAAGACCGCCGGTTGGGCAATCCGGTCAGCGGATCGTGAAATAAATTGTGCTCGAGTTGTTCTTCCGCCCGCTTGCGTTCGGTGATATCTCGATTCACGATCACCAGCTTGGCGACATCGCCCTTCGCGTCGCGGATCGTGCTGGCCTCCGATTCCAGTACTCGCCAGTTCCCATCTTTATGCTTGATTCTGTACTCCAGCCGCTTTCCGACGCCGGTTTCGCGCGCCTCTCTCGCCGCCTCCAGCACTTTGAAGCGATCATCCGGATGGATCTGCTCGAACGACGATGTCTCCCCCAATTCCGCCGCGGAGTAACCCAGTATTCTCTTGTAAGCCGGACTGTTGTATAGCCTTCGTCCCTTCACGTCGACCAGCGCAATCATGTCGGCGGCATTTTCGGTGACGATTTGAAACAACTCTTCTTTTCTTTTCGACTCGCGATGAATCCGATAAATCCTCAACTGCTGCAAGAGAACCACAATGCCCAGCGAGCCCAAAAGAATCCAGAACCAATGCAGCAGCATGCGGTGCTCTCCTGAGCACAGATATCGGCAGCGCGCGCAAAAGGTTGAGTCTGGGGATGACTACGCCCTCAGTTCGCTCGCCCCATGCCCGATCGAGTTCTAAGTGCCTCTAGAGCCGGCCAATGGGTAAGAGGGAATGGCGGAAAAGATGGAACAGGTGATCCTGGCGGGAACGCCTTTTCTGGCCCAGTCGTGTATCGTTGTCGCGGAGGAGAATCCATGCGAAAAATTCTGATCTGCATCTGCCTTCTTGCGCCCGTCGTCGCTTGGTCACAGGAGAATCCGCTCTCCGCTTTCACGAAGCGCGTCTACGGATTCCAGAAGGACATCCTGATCCGCTCCGCCGAAAAAATGCCCGAGGAAAATTACAACTTCAAGCCCACCGAGGCGGTCCGTAACTACGGACAGATCCTTGGGCACATAGCCGACGCCCAATACCTGTTTTGTTCCAAAGTGCTCGACGAGAAAAATCCTGAGCCGAAGATCGAACAGACCAAGACTTCCAAGGCGGATTTGATCACGGCTCTCAAGACCGCCTTCGCCTACTGCGACAAAGCTTACGATGGAATGACGGACGCTTCCGGAAGTCAAATCGTGAAGCTGTTCGGAACCGATACGCCAAAACTTGGCGTGTTGAATTTCAGCAATGTGCACAACATGGAACACTACGGAAACCTTGTGACCTACATGCGGATCAAGAACATCGTGCCGCCCAGCAGCGAGCAGACTTCGCCGCCACCAGCTCCAGCACAAAAACAGAAATAGTGCGTGCTTTTAAGGGTACTCGTTGACTTCGCCATTACACTCAAAACGCCATGATGAGTGTAATGGCGGCGCTACGCCAAGTTGTTTTTTGCGAAGAAGGACCTTCGAGAAGAACCGTTCAACGAGTCTCAAACCCCCGGAGATGAATGATGATAATGAGAGTGGTCGTCGGAAGGGAATGCCTCGCACTGTTCGCACCGTCCATCTCAGATCGGCTCCATCGGCAAAGGAATTCTCGCGTCACATCGGACGTTTCTGGAACTCCCGACAACGACAAACCGCCCCCCGACGTTCCATAATGTCCTCATGACCGTTCGCCGCCTGAAGACCTACACCGGTGCCCAGGGATACGTCTACCAGTACTATTTTGTCGGTGAACGCGCCGCCCTGCTCGATGACCCCGAGGCTCCCGCTACAGAATTCATCTTCGACGTTACCTCCGATCGCAAACACACCTTCGCCGTCAGCGTCTTTCTTGCGGAGCGTGCCCGTGCTGCCTGGACCCAAGCCCACGGCCGTGCCTTGAAGGATGCCGAGCAATACGCCGCCGCCAAGCTCCGTCTGTTCCGCGCCTTCGATGAACTCGAAGACGTAAAGGCCAATGGCCGCCGCCTTACCATCGACGCTGCATTGCTAGAAGAAGCACTCTCCAGCCTGGGACTGGATTAATGGCGACAGGACCCTCGAGTGCGTGTGCTCCGTACACTCTCTGAAAAACCATTAGTTGCAGGCGATCTTCGCAACGCACAGTCGTTTAGCCACTCGCACTTTCGTAACTCTTTCCCCGGCCGAATCGTTGCTACGCTTTTCCCAATATTCCCAAGAGAGCGGACCATGCCATTTCCGGTCGATGCGGATCTCGCCGTATTCGTTTACACCGCGGGCAAAATCGTCTTCGGCAGCCTGCCACAACTGCGCCGAAGTGTGCCCAGCATCCCCATTCACTATCAGATTGAGGAAGTGTCTTCTGCGGCTCTATCGGAGAAGCAATCCGAGTTCTTCACGCCCTACGATCAAAAGCTTGCCGCCATGAACTACTGGCCGGTCTGCACCTATCGCATCACGAACTATGGCCACAATCTCATGCGCACGTATGTGAACCCGGCCGAAACCTCGCGATGCGTCGTGATGATTGTCGAAATGAAGCTGACAGTTGGTTCCATGAATCCGGTCGGCAGCAGTTCTCTAATGTCGTTCCACACCTGGTTTACCAACGACACCCTGCTTACGACGCGCAACATGCAGCTCAAGTCGGTACTCGATCGTCCGCCGTACCAGGTCGTGCAGGAATGCCCCTATATCAAAGAACCTGCGGAGATGAAAAGTAAGCACGATGCCCGCGCCGCGACCATGGGATGTCCGGTGGCGCCTCCCGCCGACTCGGCTTCCTTGTTCCGAGAGGTCCACAGCGAGCACGACCGCTTCTGCGACTACCAGCTGGCCCAAGGGACTTTCCGGCCAGCACCCGATGGCACCAGCTACGTGATGGCCGACAAAGCGCACTGGCGCGGAATCCGCAATCATCTGAATCCCTTTGTGCATCGCTTCTATGCGCTGCGGTTTGTGCCCGCAGCCATTCTTGCCGCGGTGCTGCCCCTGCTCGGCGCGCTCAAATTGGCACCCGAGGCGGCTGCAGCTGCTCAGAACATTGGATTTCCACCCGCGATCGCGGCCGAGACCATGATGCTGGCCTGCTACATGGTCGCCGGCGCCGTGATCGGATACGCACTGGAGCGGGCCACCTTTGTCTGGGTCTTCTTGTTGACCTATATTCCCGTGCGGATCGTTTCCGCGGCCGGGCTCGGACCGGTCCCCTACAGCGCGTTCGCCGGAATCGTGGCCTATTCTGTCGAGCAGGCTAAGAAACGCCGCCGGTCAGTTCTGCTTCCACAACTTCAGCGCTAGGTCGCTGGGAAGTTCGCGCGGCACAGAAGCAGTACGGACAGACCGACTGCCGTTTCGCCTCCAGGGCCGTTCGATTTACAATTCCGGTGCTATGAAAAACCCCCCACTCCTCTTAGTTATCGCATTGTCGTTGCTTACCGCGTGCAACAAATCAACCGCGCCGGCTTCCGGCGCCGCCGGGCCTTCGGCTTCGTCATCTGCTTCGTCGTCGGCAAAGTCCCCGGACGGCGTGCAGCAAAAGCTGATGGAATATTCCGGTGCCTCTGCCACCGACTGTGGACGACTGGATGTCCACGCTACCGAGGCCCAGTCCAAAGCCGCGAGCGAGTGTGCCATGCAGGCGAGTCAGGGGAAGAAACCGTTCTATGTTGCTTACGACATGCCCGGCATGATCGTGGGCGTCGCCGGCAACGCCAGCGGCAAGCTCTTTACCGTGCAGACGCAAGGCACCGCCGCAGGGGCCGCTGTCACCAGCGGCGATTGTCCCTCGCAGTTGCGCGTCGCCAACAGTGGACGAGTGACCTGCTTTGCCCCCGGAGACATGGGGTCGATGAGCGGCAGCCACACCGCCGGTTCGGTTCCGTCCGGCATGGCCAATCCTCACTCCAAGGGAACGAAGCCGCCGAGCAACTAGCGATTTTTGTTATTGGACGTTGATCACTCAAATGAACCGGAAGGGAGTTGTATGAGAACGCCGAATGGCCGTGTCGCAGGTGCCCGGCTGATCGTCGTCTGGCTCGCGGTCTGCGTTTCGGTTTTTGCTCAGAAACGTGAGCCGCTCCTCAAGAAAGTCGCAGACGTCCCTCTGCCCGGCCCCGCCGTTCGCTTTGACTACCAGAGCCTCGATCGCACTCATGGTCGTTTGTATATCGCGCACATGAACGCCGATCAACTCGTCGTCTTTGACGTGAAAAAGCGCGAAGTTGTCGCCAATCTAGACGGATTCCCCAACGTTCACGGTGTTTGGGCCGTCCCCGAATTGAATCGCGTCTATGCCTCCGCGACCGGAGAACACCAACTCGTCATTGTCGACTCCGAGACCCTGAAGACCATCGCCAAAGCCGGACCCATCCAGTATCCCGATGGCATCGCCTACGCCCCAGCCGACGAACGCGTCTTCGTCTCCGACGAGCACGGAGATGCCGACGCCGTAATCGACGCCAACACCAACTCTCTGATTACGACAATCCCTCTCGGCGGTGGCGCCGGCAACACCGTCTATGACCCCGTCTCCGGGAACATCCTCGTCGCCGTCCACGAAAAGAATGAAATCGTCGCAATTGACCCGGCCACCGCCACCATCATCGGCCGCCATCCCTTGCCTGGAATCGAGAGCCCCCACGGAATCGCCCTTGATCCAGAAGCGAGGCTGGCCTTCGTTGCCGGAGAAGGGAACAATAAGCTCGCTCTTGTCGACCTTACCGACATGCGGGTGCTCGCTACGTATCCGGTTGGAAAAGACCCCGATGTTCTCGCCTTTGATCCCGGCCTCAAGCGCCTCTACGTTTCAGCCGAATCTGGAACGGTGACCGTCTTTCGGAAGGAAAACCGAACCCTGGTCTCGGAAGGAACGCTCTCCATGCCCCACGCCCACACCGTGTGCGTTGACCTCGATACACACCTCATATATTTTCCGCTGGAGAATCTGAACGGCCATCCCGTCTTGCGGATCATGGAACTCAACCAATCCCCCGCACCGGTAGAAGTCTTGGTCATGGCTTCCGGGGCCTTCAAAAGTCGTCTGTGATTCTAATCACACCGTTAAGTGACCCGCTTTGTTGGTCTTACCCCTATCCTTATGGAAAATAGTACGTGTACAACAGGGTTGGGGCTCGATAGCTGGATTTGGGGTAAACTCAAGGGATTCCGGAACTTACTAGGCCTATGTCACTGCTTTGGCTGCGCTTCGCTTTAGGTTGCTATTTCGTTTCGCTGGTCTACGCCTTCGTGGCGCTCAGCCGGACGAGCGACCTTTTCAGCCGTATCGCCCTGCATGCGGCCAGCCTTGGCATGGTCTTTCATTTCGTCTCGTTGACGGAACTCTTTCTCGCCGGCCAGGTTGTCTGGGCCTCGGTACACAACGGCGAATCGTTGCTGGCATTTCTCTCGATGGCTTTCTTCATGCTCATCTATGCGATTTACCAGACAACGTCTCCTGGTGTCGTCGTATTTCCCGTCGTCTTCTTCCTGACCTTTGTCGCCGCCGTCGACGAGCAGCCCGTCCTGCTGACCCAGTTCGTCTCGCACAAGGGATGGCTCATCGCCCACATCATCCTGATCTTCACGGGCTATGCGGCATTAGTTCTCAGCTTCGGCGCCAGCCTACTCTATCTGCTGCAGGAGCGTCGCCTGAAGGCCAAGAAGGCCAGCAGCCTGATTTCGTTCCTGCCCGCGCTCGAAGTGATTGACCAGATCGGCTACCGCTCGTTGCTGCTGGGATTTCCCTTCATGACGCTCGGCCTGATCACCGGCTCCATCGTCGCCGTCACCACCTATGGTCACGTGGATTTTCTTGATCCCAAGATTTTGTTGTCTGTCCTGATGTGGGCCGTCTACATGATCATGGTCTTCACCCGCTGGAACTCTGGATGGCGTGGACGCCGTGCCGCCGTTCTGGCAACCTTCGCCTTCGTGGCCGCACTCGCCGCCTGGGCCGCTAACTATTTCTCTGCCATCCACAGGTTTGCCTCCTCATGAGATTCCAGCTCATTGGCGTGAATCACAAGAGCGCACCGCTCGAAGTCCGCGAGCGTCTGGCGATCCCGGAAAGTCGCCTGCCCGATACCTGCCGCGACCTCACGGCCTATCCCGGAATCGAAGAGGGCATGGTGATCTCCACCTGCAACCGGGTTGAACTGGTCACGCACACCACCAACGGCCATGCGGATCTGCGCGGATTCCTGCACGACCACTTTCATCTCAAGCCCGAAGACCTCGACGCACATCTCTACGAATTTCGCGAGAAAGACGCCGTCCGCCACCTCTTCCGCGTCGCTGCCAGCCTCGACTCCATGGTCGTCGGCGAAGCTCAGATTCTCGGCCAGGTCAAAGAAGCCTATGCCACCGCTCGAGCCGTAGGCGCCGTTCGCGGGCAACTCGATCAGCTCTTCAACCGCGCCTTCGCCGTTGCCAAGCGCGTGCGCACCGAGACGGCCGTCGGATCATCGTCAGTTTCAATTGCGTCAGTCGCGGTAGAGCTGGCCAAAAAGATCTTCGGCACGCTGCAAGGCAAGAACGTCTTCATCGTCGGCGCTGGCAAGATGAGCGAGCTTGCCGCCCGCCACCTCATGGCTCACGGCTGCGCCTCTATCTTTGTGGCGAATCGCACTTACGATCGTGCCATCGGACTCGCACAGAAGTTTAACGGCCAAGCTATCAAGTTCGAAGATCTGTATTCCACCTGCGACCGCGCCGACATTGTCATCACCTCAACCGGTGCGCCCCACGCCATCTTCCGCCGCGAGCACGGGGAACAGTTCCTCGCCCGCCGCAAGAATCGTCCGATGTTCTTCATCGACATCGCTGTCCCCCGCGACGTTTCTCCGGAGATGGGCAAGCTCGACGGCATCTTCACCTACGACATCGACGACCTGCAGCAGGCCGTCTCCAGCCACGTCGCCGACCGCCGCAAAGAGGCCGAGCGCGCCGAAGCCATCATCACCGGCGAAGTCGAGCGCTTCGAAGCCCGCCTCCACACGCTCGACGTGGTTCCGACCATCGTGAGCCTGCAAGATCATCTTGAAACAATCCGCCAGGCGGAAATCGATCGTGTCCGCGGACGCATGGGCCAGCTGACTCCCGAACAAGAAATCGCCATCGAAGCGCTAACCCGCGGCATCATCAACAAGGTCATGCACACTCCGATCACCACGCTGAAGACCGCCGCCAGGGAATCGGAAGCCACAACGGTAGTCGACGTAGTCCGCCGCCTCTTTAACCTGCGCGATAAAGAAAAAGACGCATCGGCACAGCCGGGTCCAAAAAAAGACGAAGTAGGGACGCGCCAGTAATGCATGCCGCGCGCCAAACCTTAACGTTAAGCAATAACTCAAACCCGTGTCATCCTGAGCGGAGGCTGGCGATGAGCAAAGCGAGTCCCCAGGCGCAATCGAAGGATCCCTGTGGCAACCAAGCCGCGAAGCGGCGAAAGAATGCAGCCCACGGCGTAAGCCGTGGGTGATAAGCCGGAATTTGAGCCAGCCCCGAAGGGGCGAAAGATAAACACGGCACAAACTCCACAGGGACGGCACGACGGCATTCAATGTAAACTGCGTCAAAATCATTCGATGACCGAATCCTCCAACCACGGCGCTCACCCCAAACTCCGCATCGGTTCCCGCGGCTCCCAACTCGCCCTCTGGCAGGCCAACCACATCTCCGCTCTTCTCCGTGCCCGCGGACACGAAGTCGAGATCGAAATCATCCACACCACCGGCGACAAAATCACCGATGTCGCCTTGGCCAAGGTCGGCACCAAGGGAATGTTCACCAAGGAAATCGAGGAAGCCCTCGCCGCTGGACGCGTCGATCTCGCCGTGCATTCCCTGAAAGATCTGCCCACCGAACTTCCCGCCGGATTCGAAATCGCGGCCATCACCGAGCGTCAGGATCCGCGCGATGCCTTCTGCTCGCGCCACTACCCCAGCTTTCAAGATCTCCCGCAAAAAGCTCGCGTCGGAACCTCCAGCCTCCGCCGTCAGGCCCAACTCAAGGCCGTCCGCCCCGACCTCGACATCCATCCCTTGCGCGGCAACGTCGACACCCGCCTGCGCAAACTCGAGCAGGGAGAATACGACGCCATCATCCTCGCCTCCGCCGGACTCAAACGCCTGGGCAAGACAGAATTCGTCAAACAAATCATTCCCGCCGATATCATGTGCCCCGCCGCGGGACAGGGAGCTCTCGGCATCGAGATCCGCGAAGGCGATTCCGCCACGCGCAACCACCTGACTTTCCTCAATGACCCTGCCGCCCGTGCCGCGACAACCTGCGAGCGCGCCCTCTTGAACAGTCTCGGCGGAGGCTGCCAGGTCCCCATTGGCGCCTTCGCAGAAATGCGCAATGGAAAGCTTCACCTCGAATCCATCGTCGCCGATCCCGACGGCTCGAAACTCCTTCGCGACTCCCGCGACGGAGACGATCCCGAAAGACTCGGCAACGCCGCCGGCGCCGCGCTGCTCGCCCGTGGCGGTGACAAAATCCTCGAAGCCGTTTACGGCCGTGGCCTGGCCGTCCTGCCCCAACCGTGATCCCCAAGCCGAAATTCACAGTCTGCGCAAGAACCCACGAATACTCCTGCAACGGTGGAACAGCGGCCTTCAAGGCCTCGTGGGTCGGATCGAATTGCGGGCTTTGGCTCCGGTGTTCCGCACTTCGCCTTCTGGCGCTCGGACTCACGCCGGATGAGCCACAGCGTTCTCCTCAAAATCCTCGGCGGCACGAAAAGCTCCCACGCCCTCCGCCGCTGGATCAACCTCTGGCCGCCATTCCTCGGCGCCGGCATTCGCGTGAAGCGCATCGCCCCCGACATGAAAGCTGTCGACGTCGAAATGAAGCTGCGCTGGTGGAATGCCAACTATGTCGGCACCCACTTCGGCGGATCGCTCTTTGCCATAACCGACGCTTTCTATATGCTCATGGTGATGGCAAACCTCGGCCGCGAATACATCGTCTGGGACAAAGCCGCCAGCATTCGCTATCGCACGCCCGGGAAGGGAACGGTCCGAGTCGAATTTCGCCTGACCGATGCCCAACTCGATGACATTCGCGAGAAGCTGAAAACGCTACCCAAGTACGAACCCAGTGTTTCCGATCGAAGTGAAAGACGAGCTGGGAACGGTAATCGCATCCGTAGAAAAGGTCTTGCATGTACGCAAGAAAGATTCAGCTCCGGACCAGCCTATTTCAAACGCGCTTCCGGACCGAGCCCTGCAAACGAGGCTAGCGGATAAGGCTCTCTCGGACGATGGTCCACCCAGCCGCGAAGCTGATAAGGCTGTCTCAAACGATCGTCCAGTGTCCCAGCCGCGAAGCGGCGAAAGAGTACAGCCCACGCCGTAAGGCGTGGGGATCGCACCACGCGCGCTGTCCAGCCCCCGAGGGGCGAAAGATACTAACGCATGTACATCCCCGAACACTTTCGCATCCACGATCATGACGATGCCATGGCTTTCATGCGCGCGAACCCGTTCGCCATCCTCGTCTCGAACGCGCCCGACGAACCATTCGCAACGCACGCTCCCGTGGTCCTTCGCGAAAGCGGACACCAACTCGTGATCCGCGGACACGTCGCCAAGGCCAACCCGCACTGGCGCTACCTCCAGGAACAACCGCATTGCCTCACCATCTTTCACGGTCCCCACGCCTACATCTCGACCGTGAATTACGGAACGCGCGAAGTCGTTCCCACGTGGAACTTCGCCGCGGTGCATGTCTACGGCAATGCGCGTGTGTTCTCGGCTCCCGACGAACTGCTCGGCGTACTCCACGAACTCATTCCGATGTTCCAGCCCGCCTATGCCGACCAGTGGGCCAGTCTCAGCGAGGCGTACCATTCGCGCATGCTAAGCCACATCGTTGGCTTCGAAATCGCCGTTACGAAGATCGAAGCCAAGTTCAAATTGAGCCAGAACCGTACGCGAGACGAGCAGCAACAAATCATCGAGTCGTTAAGTCGCGACTCTGATACAACCATTTCCGGCACCGCCCGCCTCATGTGCGAACAAGGGTTGGGAAATCAAACGCAGCGGACAGAGAAAGCCAAAAAAGAAAAATGAGACAGTCCTCCGCTGACCGATCGCGCGTTGCTCCTTTGTCGGGAGTCCGTGTCCTCGTGGGCCGGGCCCGCCATCAGGCAGGCGCGCTTTCTGCCCAGCTCCGCAGCCTCGGGGCCGACGTGATCGAAATCCCATTCATCGAAATCCGCAAACCGAAATCGTTCAAGCCGCTCGACTCCGCCTTGAAGAATCTGGACACCTACGACTGGCTGATCCTCACCAGCGTCAACGGAGTCGAGGCAATGTGGAAGCGCCTGAAGAAACTGCGACTGACTGCGCCGTCGAAATCCTCCAGGTCTTCAGCCACTGGGGACGGAACTTTGCGCATCGCCGCCATCGGCCCCGCCACGAAAAAAGCGATCGAGCAGAGCGGCGGCCCCGTCCACGTCGTTCCCAAGGAGTACGTGGCCGAATCCGTCGTGCGCAGCCTGAAATCCAAAGTGAAAGGGAAGAGAGTCCTGCTGGTGCGCGCCAAGGTGGCCCGCGACGTCATTCCGACGCAATTGCGGAATGCGGGAGCTCACGTCGACGTCGTCGAGGCTTACGAAACCGTCGTGCCGCCGAGGTCTCGCGCCCGGTTAAAGGCTGCACTGAAAAATTCGCGAAAACGTCCGCACGTCGTAACCTTCACCAGTTCCTCGACAGTGAAAAACTTCGTGGAGTTGTTGGGCTCGCGAAAAACGAAATCGCGCGCGCTCGACGGAGTCCTGATGTCCTCCATCGGCCCGGTCACCTCGTCCACGCTTCGAGATCTAGGGCTGCCGGTAAACATCGCGGCCAAAGAATTTACTATCCCCGGACTGGTTTCCGCGATTGTTCAGACCTTCACCTTGCGAAGCCAGGCATAAAGTGAGTCGAAAACGCGGACTGCGAGCGACGGCCTATTGTCCCGAATTCCGCTCAGCGGTTTGCGCAGGTGCCAATTTTTCCGCTTCTTTCAGGTGTTCTCGCAGCGTCGGCAGCGTTTGCGTTACGAAGTCTTTCAACGCTGGATCATGGGCCGCCTTGCTCTCGCGTTCGAACTCGGCCACGTCCTGCTTGTGGTCCTTCACCATGCTGCTCATGTAGGCCCGGTCAAACTCGTCGCCGGAAAGCTTTTCGAGACTTTCCTTCGTAACCTTATCTTTCGCTCTGAGCGCCTGAGGCAGTTCTACGCGCTTATCCGACGCAACCTGCTTGAGCTGATCGTTAGCTTTATTGTGGTCGTCCACCATCCGTTGGCCGAACTTTTTCACGTCCGCGTTTGAGGCTTTCGCCGTCGCGAGCCGTCCAAACTCTACTTCCGCCACTCCGCCACGCGCCGCCTTTTTCATAAATGCGACGTCAGCTGCTGTCAATCCAGCGGATTGCTTCGGCACGCCGGCGGATGCTTTGCCCATCCCCGCCGGTGGTTTAGGTGGCATCGCCGCGTTGGAGACTTGCTGTGCTGCCGCTTGCGATATAGCCAGGGCAACACCGAACGACAATACGAAGAGCGTGTTCGCGAGACGAGTCATCGAAAACTCCGGGACCGCTATGAGAGTGGTAACCTCACAAGCCTAGTTTTCCCGTCGACCCTCTCGCCATCAGGCGTTCACTGCAAGCTGCTAAGTGATGTGGCTGTATCCCTCGCTACTTACCCGGGCGGCCCACCAGCGGCGTTCAACCGAAGCAGGCCTCCCAGGCAACAGTTCTTTGTGCCCCTCATTGCGCAAACGCCATCGCGGAAAACTTCGGTTCCTGCGCACGCAAGCGCTCCGCCCTCTCTTGAGCCCTTGCAATCTGAGTGGGATTCAGGCTTTTCTCCACCACGTGAAGCATATCCTTCCCGCGCGGATCTCCTGCATTCGTTGCGGCCGCGATCCATGAATAGGCTTCTTCCAGGTCTTTCTGCGTTCCACGGCCTTGCGCGTACAGAGATCCCAGCTTGATGCGCGCTCCCGTGTGTCCCTGCGCAGCCGCCTTCTGGAACCATTGAAACGCAGCATGGTCGTCTTGTGCCACGCCCTCGCCCCGCAGATACATGTCCGCAAGATTATTTTCCCCCAGCGGATTTCCGGCCTCGGCAGCCTTGCGATACCAGGCAACCGCTGTCGTCGAGTTCTTCGCACATCCCAACCCCTGGTCGTACATGAATCCCAGGTTGGTCTGTGCGCTGGTGTCGCCGCCGTCTGCACCTTTCTGGAACCAGCGGAAAGCTTCGTCGTTGTCCCGCCGCACGCCCTTTCCTTCCATGTACAAGATTCCGAGGTTGAAATAAGCACGTGCAAACCGCTGTTCGCCAGCCTCCTTCAGCCAGTCCAAGGCCGCCCCATAGTTCACCGCAGTTCCCCACCCGTTGACGTACATCACTGCGAGATTGACTTCCGCCGGTGCATATCCCCGCCGCGCCGCCTGCTCGAACCAGTGGAATGCCTCCTTCTCGCTGTAATCCGGACCGATGGCCAGGATCGAAGCGATCCCCAACTGGTTTTGCTCAAACGAGTGGCCGCTCCGGGCCATCCTCTCCACGATCGCGCCGTCGCAAACCGACGCCCCGCTTCCCACCAGCCGCGATACCACCGCCAGGCTGCATTGCTCCGTTGCCGGAGCCTTCGCTGCATTCTGACCCCATCCGCTTCCGACCATCCCCATCATCAACCCGATTCCCATCACGACTGCATCTCGAATGCTCGCTTTCATACGGTCCTCCCGGCTCGGGGCTCTGAACTTTTTCCCCGAGCACGGGATCAAAATGCCCTGCGCTTCCACTTCCGGCAATGCAACCCGGGTCATTCGTCGGTCCAAGCCGCATCATTCCCAGGTAAAGGGCACCTCATCCAGCAAAAACCTGATGACAAAAGACTTACTTGCCCGTCCATATGGAACAAGCGGTCGCGTTCCGTCGTAGAATGAGGTACGACTTGGAATCGCACACCTCGCAAATGACCCGAAATGATTCAGACCGCGCCCGGTTCGGTCCCTTCGAGGTGGACCTGCACACGCATGAGCTCTGGAAGTTTGGAACCCGTCTGAAGCTGGTAGGGCAGCCGTTTGAGATCCTCGCTGTCTTGTTGAGCCGGCCCGGCGAGTTGGTGACCCGCGAAGAGCTTCGCACGCGCCTTTGGCCGGCGGACACCTTCGTCGACTTCAACCACGGCTTGAACGCCGCCGTGAATAAACTCCGCGAGGCCCTGAGCGACTCCGCCGACGCACCCCGCTATGTCGAGACGCTTCCTCGCCGGGGCTATCGCTTCGTCGCCACCGTGGAGTGGATTAAACCCGAGCCCTTCGCAGCGCCTGCCGTACCCACCGAAAAGATTCGGGAAGACTTCCCACTTTTACCCCAGGCTGTCCTCCGTCCCGAACTCGAAAACGAAACCAAGAAGGAAGTTGTTCCCGTCCGTAGGTGGCCCGGGTTTGTAATGGCGTTTGCAGCCGTTCTAGTCCTGCTCGTGGGCGGATCCGTTCTTTTGAAGATGGTTACGGATTCCGGAGCGCGCGCCACCCGTCTCTCGCCGCAGAGAACCCGGCCTTTGCCCCTGATCGGTGCCGTAGAGCCCGCCTTTTCTCCCGACGGAAATTCCGTCGCTTATGTCCGCATCGATGGAAAGTTCGGCGAGCGCGGTATCGTCGTTTCCCCTCTCGGCAGCGACCAGAAGATTCAGTTGACCCACGACGAAAGCGATTGCTGGCCCACATGGTCGCCCGACGGACGCTTCATCGCCTTCTCCCGCTTCTCCAACAAGCAGTTCAGCATTCACGTCATCCCCGCCGATGGCGGCGCCGATCAAAAGCGGAATGCGGAAAAGTCCCTGAATCCCAAGTCTGCTGCTTACATCGCCACCTGGAGTGATCGCCAGCTCGAGACCGGCGACGTCATTCCCCAGCGCGGTGAACTCGACTGGTCTCCCGATGGCAAGTCCGTCGCCTTCGCGGGTGCATCCGGAATCTACCTGGTCTCAACCGAAAACTCCGGTCTGCAACGCCTCACTGAGACCCCGCCGATGGCCCAGGATTGGGGCCCTGCGTTTTCCCCGGACGGCCAGAAGCTTCTCTTTGTTCGCAATCATCAAGTCGGCAGTCCTGACGAAATCTGGTTTGCCTCAGCCACTGGCGGCCACGAGACTCGCGTTCTTTCCGAGCCCGGCCGGGTCGTTAGTTCTCCGCAGTGGTCTTACGACGGACGCTCGATCATCTACTCCTCCAATCGCAGTGGCCATCCCACCCTGTGGAGAGCTGCGCTCGACGCGCCCGATTCCTCAGTCCAGATTAAAGAGGCCGGCTCGCCCGCATGGGATCCGGCAGTTTCGCGCCGAGGATACCGCATGGCGTATGAGCGTCTCATCCGCAGCCTCAGCATCTGGCAGATGGATCTATCGGCATCGGGTGAGGAGAAACACGCCAGTATTCTCGTCTATGCCACCAGTGACACCGATCAAGGCCCGGCTCCGCAGTTCTCCCCTGACGGCAAGAAGCTCGCGTACATGTCCGATTATTCCGGCACTATGGAGATCTGGGTCAGCAACCGCGACGGAAGCAATCCATTTCAACTGACAGCTGTGGGCCTGGCAGGCACCCCCCGCTGGTCGCCCGACAGCCAGTCCATCGTGTTCGACGCCACTTCGTCCGATGGTCCGAAAGTCCTCTCCATCGGCCTACGTGGCGGAGCGCCGCTGCTTCTCACCCCCGACAAGTTTGAGAGCGAGGTCCCTAGTTGGTCACGCGATGGCAAATGGATCTACTTCGCGTCAGACCGCGGCGCAGGAAGCCGCCAGGTCTGGAAAGTTCCGACCGGCGGCGGCACGCCTGTGCAAGTCACTCATCAAGGCGGACACGCCGCGCTCGAGTCTCTCGATGGCAAGACGCTTTACTACGCCAAGAACGCCATGGCCGATCCCGAGATCTGGCAGATTCCCGTGCAGGGTGGGCCGGAGACTCCGCTTCCTCTCGTGCGTCCCGGTACGTGGGCGAGTTGGCAGGTCGTCGAAGGGGGAATTCTTTTCGTTGGACCGGCGCTAGGTCACCAGGCGGTGCTCAGCTTCTACGATGTGAACCACCAGCGTTCCAGCATTCTTGCCGTGCTCGATCGCGTCCCATTCTGGCTGGGAGCCACGACCGACGGACGCACCGTTGCTTTCGACCAACCCGGCCAGGAACAACCGCAGACCATGATGGTCGAAAACTTCCGCTGACCACTCAACTCTTCGGATCGGCCCTCCGCAGTACCTTATCGTCGTCGGGCACTGCCCTCCTGAGAAGGGCTTTCCTGGGACTCATCAGCTAGTCGACTCTCAGAGCTGCAGGATGCAGCAAGTAGTCCACGTTCTTCAGCAGATCCATTCGCAGGATCGGCTTCTGCAACACCGTTGCCCCTTCAGAAATCAGTTGCTCCGCCACGGGGACTTCTGCATATCCGGAAACGTACAGGACTTTCATCTCCGGATGCAACAGTTGCAGCTTCGAGACCGCGTGCGGCCCGCTCATTTCGGGGAGCACGACGTCGCTGATGATCAACGAGATTGGCTCTTCGTATTCGCTAGCCAAGTCAATTGCAATGTCGCCGCGTTCCGCGCTTAGAACTTTGTATCCGCTTTCGAGAAGAAGCTCACGAGTCACCTTCCGAAGGCAGTCCTCGTCCTCGAGAAGCAGAATGGTTTCCGTCCCCCTCGGGTAATCGATTTGGCCTGAAACGATTGGGGCCTCTGGCTGAACCACTTCGTCCACCCGAGGGAAATAGAGGTCAATTGTCGTCCCCCGCCCGAGTTCGCTTGCGACCCAGATGTATCCACCGCTCTGTTTCACGATTCCGTAGACGGTAGCCAGTCCCAGTCCCGTCCCCCGGCCTTTTCCCTTGGTGGTAAAGAAAGGCTCGAAAACCCGGGCGCGCACCTCTTCGCTCATTCCTGTTCCCGTATCGCTGGCCGACAGGTGAACGTATGCCCCGGTCTTTACGTATGGATATCGTGCTGCATCCTTCTCCCCCAACTGCGCATTTTCCGTTCGGATGCTAAACGTGCCCCCACCCGGCATGGCATCTCGTGCGTTCGTGGCCAGGTTCATCAGGATCTGCTCGATTTGACCCCGGTCTGCGCGGATGGACCCCAGGTCAGCCTTCAAATAGGTCGCCACGCGTACGTCTTCGCCGATCAGTCGGCGCAAGATTCCGCCAATGTCACTCACGACCGAATTCATATTCATCGCGGCCGGGTAGAGCACTTGCTTTCGGCTGAACGCCAACAGTTGTCGGACCAACTGAGCCGCTTTTTTGCCAGCTTTGGTAATCGCCTCCACATACCGCTGCTGGGAAGGTGTGGAAAGTTTTTCCATCAACAGGTCGGCGCTTCCCAGAATGACTCCAAGATGATTGTTGAAGTCGTGCGAAATCCCCCCCGCGAGCAGCCCCACCGCTTCCATCTTCTGCGACTGCCGAAACTGTTCCTCCAGGCTGCGCCGCTCGGTGACGTCTTCCGCCATGACTTCGAAATGGTTGATGGACCCGTCTTTTTCCCGAAACGCAGCTCCGTTTATGCTTACGACCACGATCTTCCCGTCTTTGCGTCTCCAATTTGTTTCAACATCGCGCACTCGATCCCCACGCTCGAAATTCGATAGGATCGCCTTCCGCACCGCAGGATCTTCATAGATATCGCGCTCCAGGTTACGCGTCAGCAATTCTTCCTTGGAGCTATAACCCAGCATTTTCACGAGGGCGGGATTCACATCCGAAAGGCTTCCATCCGGTTTCGATAGGAACATTCCGTAGCCCGAGTTCTCAAACAGATTCCGGTATTTCTCTTCGCTCTTTTGAATCTGCTGTTCGGTTATCTTTAGCTCTGTGATGTCTACACCTACCCCGATCATGTGAGCAGAACCGTTGCGCACCACGACACCGTGCGCGTCGATCCAGCGAATGTTCCCGTCGGGCTGTACCAGTCGATACTGCGCCGCGTACTCCTCCTCCAGGCCAGTGAGCACTTTGTCGATGGCGTCCGCCACCTTCTGGCGGTCTTCTGGATGAATCCTGGAAACAGCCTCATCGACCCGGCCCGAGAACGCACTTCGCGCGTAACCGAACTGGCGGTAGGACTCGTCCGACCATTGAACCGTGTTTTCACTCAGGTTCCAATCCCAGAGTCCGATTCGAAGGCCACTCTTTTGGGCCAACTCCAGATGTTTGTGAAATTCGAATTCAGCTTGCTCGCTCTTTTTTCGTTTCCGGATGTCGCGGAGAACTACCTCGATCGCGGGCTCTCCATCCCACACTGTCGGGATTGCTACCGCCTCGACGTCTACCATTGTGCCGTCACAAGCTATCAGCACGCTGTCCAGTGGTGCCGAGGCCTCACCGGTCGAACGGCATTCTTTGATGCGTTCTTGTATGGCAGGATAATGCTCGGGCTGAATAAATTCAGAGATGTCCCGACCAAGAAGTTGCTCTGCTCGCTCCGCTCCATGCAGGCGAACGCAAAAGGGATTTACAAAGACAATTCGGTTCGCGCAGTGAACCAGAACGGCGTCCGGTAGCGCCTCCACCAGTTTTCGAAATCGATCTTCGCTTTCCGCGAGCGATTCGACTGCTTCGAGGGTTCCGACCCTTACTTGGTGAGCTTTATTTTCCCGCATAGATTCCCCCAGTTCGGGTACGTCTCAGCCTAGGTGGGCCTCGAAGAATTCGATGTGATCTAAATCACAATCTCGAAACAGGAATGAGTGACGTTGGTAATGTCCGGGCACTCTGAAAAACCGCCTGCAATCTTTTTCGACATCGGATCTAGGGGTACTTGCCGACCGCGTCCTTCCGCCAGAAGCGGTGATGCTGAACCCCACGTGCCACCCGTCGCTCCGCTGCGATACAATTACGACATTTCGTTCCGCCACTGCGTCAGTCAACCCACCCCTGCGGGATCGCGTTCGAGAAAGAGGGCACGCTTCTTATGAACGTCCTGTTGCTTTCTATGCCGGATTCCTTCGAACACATGCCACCCGTCGCCATCCGCATGCCTAATGGAGCGCTGACCTCCCTGGCGGGAAACGTGGATCCGCACCACCGTGTGGCGGTGGCTGATCTGATCCTGGTGCACCGCCAGGTTCGTGAGACCGTCACCCGACTCGTCCGCGAACTCAATCCGGACGTCGTCGGACTCTCCATCATGACGTTTCAGCGCCGCACCGCCGCGCGCATTGTCGACCTGGTCCGCTCCCTCCGTCCCGGCGTGAAGATCGTCGTGGGTGGCTACGATCCCAGCCTTGCCCCCGAAGCTTACGAAGAAATCGATGTGGATTATCTCGTGCGCAGCGAGGGAGAAGTCACCTTCCGCGAATTGTTGCGTGCCCTCGAGCAAGGAACCGGAACCGACAAGATCTGCGGTCTCTCTCACCGCGACGGCAACAAGTGGGTACACAATCCCGACCGGCCGCCGCACCGCCTCGAGGACAGCGAAATCCGTCTGCCCAACCGCGATGCTCGCGTGCTCAAGGGATACACGCTGCTCGGCCGGCAGATTGATGTTATCGAGACTTCTCGCGGCTGCACCTTCGATTGCTCTTTCTGTTCGATCATCGAAATGCGCGGACGCAACTTCCACACCTATTCCTTCGATCGGGTGCTGGCCGACATTCGCGACGCCCGCGACCACGGCGCTCGCACCATTTTTCTGGTCGACGACAACATCACTCTGAACGTGCGCCGCTTCGAAGCCTTGTGCGAAGCGATCATCGCCTCCGGCCTGCACAAGCTCGATTACTTCGTGCAGGCGATGACCTCAGCCATCGCAAATCACGGCGAGACTCTCGCCCCGCTCATGCGGCGTGCCGGATTCCGTTACGTCTTTCTCGGCATTGAGAATATTCTCGAAGGCGACCTCGACTTCCTGCGCGCGACCGCCAAGAACACCGAGCGCACCAATGGGCTAAACACCGGCAACGCCACCCTCAAAGCCATTGACTACCTGCACCGCAACCAGATGTATGTCGTCGGCGGATTAATCGTCGGCAGTCCGGGCGACACGCGCGAGTCGATCGAAGCCAACCTCGAATTCGCCCGCCGCTACGTTGACTGGCCTTACATTCAGCACCCGACACCGTACCCGCGCACGCCCATGACGAAGGACTTCCGCGATCAGGGCTTGATCATGAATGAGCGGCTTGAGGAGTACGATGGCACAACCGCTGTGGTGCGCACCGAACACCTTCCCGCCGAAGAGGTCGAATTCCTGCGTTGGAAGGCCGAGCGCTGGATGAAGGTTCACCACATCCCCGTGGCCTTTCAGCATGACCCGAGGTTCGTCCTGTTTCAGGGATGGAAGATGTTAGCTCACACCTTCCGGGGAAGCTCGATTCGCTCTGCCCTGGGGCTGGAAAGCGAAAAGAAAGTGTTCGAGCGCTATCGCGCCATCCGCCGCGCTGAACGGGAATACGTGTGACGCCGAACAACGTTAGTCGTACCGCAATCCTGTGAGCGAAGACGATTGCAGGATTGCAGTACGCGCCGCTTCAGATCCGTCGCTGCAGCACAACGAACTTGAACGCCCGCCCCTCTGCCAATTAGAAACGTCTCCAGGACGCAGTTGGGAATGCCCGCCTTTGAAAAAAACAAAGAGCGCAGTCCGACGAATTGGGCTACCTGGATTTTTTGCGTCGAGCAAGTTGTGCTGATCCGCCAACTGATCATTCGTCGGTCTTCAATACCTTGCTACCAGCCCATAAGGTTACGAGAACGATTGCGAGAACAAATAATGCACTCATGAATCGAGTGTATTGGTGGAGCGGTGTTGACAACAATCACCGGAAGGACTAAGCCTCCATATTTCTGGCTGTAGTCGGTCTCACGCGCAAAAAAGTTCTCGTCGCTGCGTTCCGATGGAGAAGTTGATGAATCGCCGTGGAGGTCCGACGAACAATCTTAAGAAAGAATATGTCGTCTTAAGACTTGTGAATCATCAGCCCTCGATATCGATTTGTTCCTCAGTTCTCTGCGGAACAATTTTCCGACGATGGTAGCAATTTCATAGGGCGTCTGACTTAACTCGGTCATAAATGTTTGAAAATTGGTGCTCGGGTGCGAACGGCGCGTCATGTGCAACGGCGGGACGCAAAGCAATTCTGATTCATAAAATCATAAGTTCATCTTAGGAATTATTGTTTGCTAGGTTTTCGGGTTCTTTTGTTTACTCTCTTTTTTTCGATTGGCATTTCAGTTTGTCAGCAAATCCAAGCCGGCGGGCTCACTCGCAGTCCGCACGGAAGCAAACTGAAGGTCCCTTGCCAGGAGTGTCACGCCGCGCAGGGCTGGAAACCGATTCGGTCTGAAATCGAATTCAGGCATTCTCGAACCCGGTTTCCGCTGCGCGGGCGCCACACTGTTGTGCAATGTCTTGATTGCCACGCCGACCTCGATTTCAGCAACGTTCCTGAGAAATGTCAGGATTGCCACGCTGATCTTCACCGCCGCAAGAACGGCGCAGAGTGCGAACTCTGCCACAACACAAATGGATGGCAGGTGTCGATCCACAACATCAATGAGCACCAGGATCGCTTTCCGCTGATTGGTGCCCATGCCGTTGTGGATTGTTATTCATGCCACAAAGTCGGGACGGTCGGGCAGTTCAATCGCTTCGGCCTCTCTACGGAGTGCGTCAGCTGTCACCGAGACGCATTTCGCAAGGCGACGGCGCCCAACCATCAGGCCCTGGGATTTCCCACCGAATGCCGCCAGTGCCACCTGTCGATGGACAGTTGGTATGGCGCAGTTATCGGCAACGGAAGCATCGGGAAATAATCCTCCGCTGTAACAACCAAAATCATTCAGAGTGAGAAATGAAACTTAAACTGGAATTCTGTTTAGTTATAAGCATCTTCGGCGCGGCTGCATCTGTGGCTTTGGGTCAATCCGCTTCAATGAATGACGTTCGAGTAGCGACCAATGGGAACAATGTTTCGATTGAAGTCAACCTCAACGTCCCGATTCAACCGACTGTAACTTTCGCGAAAAATCCCGACCGTTTGATCGCGGATTTCCCGAACGTAACTCCCCAGCAGCGTCTGCAACACATCCCGGTCGGACAAAACGGCGTAGCGAGGGTTCGCGTCGGTCTGAATCGTGTCAACCCGCCGATCACTCGTGTTGTAGTAGACCTCGATTCTTTGCGTGCCTATGGCGTTGAGATTTCAGGTAACAAAGTACTGCTGACGATTCTGCCGCCCTCCGAGGATTCCCCGGTTCAAGGCAAGAACGAACATGAAACAGGAACTGCCAGTGGGAACGCCAGCATATCCAAGATGTCACCGGACGTCGTTCCATTACCGCAAATGTCGACTTCGCAGCCGGCGGACCGGCCTCAAGTGCAAGGAGCGCTCCCGTTGCGGCAAGGGTTCAAAATCAAAGGCATCGCCGCCGATTCGGTATACCTAGACGGTGGCGCCAATTCCGGTTTGCAAAAAGGGATGCGGTTAATCGTCCGCGAACCTCTTCCGTCGTCGGCCAATACCGATCCGGCCCGCGGCGCATTCGTCGCCGAACTTCGCATCGTCGCCGTCGCGACCACCTCCGCCGTCGCTGAGGTGCACGAGGCGAAACGCGGGGTCAGGCGTGGCGACTGGGCGGTCCTCACTCCCCATGATGCGGAGGCCGCTCGCACCGCACGGACCACCGATGCGCTTTCCTCGATTCGATTGGCCCCTCACACTGCCTTGATGCCCCGCGAACCCGACCGAACCTCTGACAATGGTTTTGAAAATTCCGATAGACGTCGAATGCAGGCGCGCATCGGCCTGGACTACAGCGGAATCACCAGCGATGGCTCGACGCCCGGCTCCAGCACGCAACTTGGCCTCTCCTTCCAGAGCGACATGACTCACATTCTCGGCACGCACTGGAACCTCGAGGGCTATTGGCGCGGACGAATCAATCGCCACTCGCAATTCCAGCAGCCCACCATCGAAGACACGCTCAACAAGACGTACACAATGCAGCTGTACTACGATAATCCTGACTCCGCGTGGGTCGCGGGATTCGGCCGCCTCTATCTTCCGTGGGCGGTGAGCCTCGACACCATTGACGGTGGATACATCGGCCGCAAGCTCAGCTCTGTCGTCACTGCCGGGGTCTTTGCCGGTTCGACTCCCGACCTCACTTCCTGGGATTACGCTCCCGATCATCGCATCGCCGGATCCTTCGTCAATTTCACGGGCGGCAGTTACGATCGCTTCCATTTCAGCAGCACCAGTGGTCTTGCGCTGAGCACCATCCAGTGGAGGCTAGACCGCCCCTACCTCTTCTTCGAGAACGAGGGTTCCTACAAAAACCTGGTCTCGGTCTATCACTCTTTGATCGCCGACGATCCCCTCGGCGTTAGCACGGACGGTATCCGTCCAGGCCCCGGCATCAGCCACAGCTACCTTACGGTTCACATCCAGCCGAGCCGCAGGCTTTCTTTCGATGTCTATCACAACTACTTCCGAGACGTGCCCACGGCGGCCACTCGCATTGTCGGCACCGGCCTGGTCGACAAACTCCTGTTTCAAGGCGTGAATGCCGGGGTTCACATCGAGCCTCTCCGACACGTCACGGTTTACACCACGCTCGGCCGCAGCGAGAAGACCGGAGATCAGCAGCGCAGCCTGAACCAGATGTACGGTCTCACCTGGAGCGAAATCGCACATACCGGCATCCGCGCTGACTTCCACTACTCCAAATTCGACAGCAACTTCGGGCGCGGCGACTACCGGGTGCTCTCGCTGTCTCGACAGATGAACAATCACATATTCTGGAATGTGCAGCTTGGAACTCAGAACCTCGTCTCACCGTTCACTGTAAACAATCAATCGAAGTTCGCCGCGACTTCCATGGACGTGAACTTGGGCAAGCACTCATTCCTGCAGAGCGGCTACACCTTCGTGAACGGCGCTGCCGCCAATTACCGTCAGTGGTACTTGAGTTGGGGATACCGCTTCGACCACGCCGCTCCGGATGTATTCGACCTAAATCGGAGCATCAAGTAGCGTGGACAGGCGGCGTCACGGTTGGAGACGATATGTGCATTGGTCGCCACCGGAGGGCGAGATGGCTTCCACGCGGCTTGGAGGATCGAGACCGCGTTTCGGTTTGGGGGTTCCGCTAGTTTCGTTGACGAACCGGGTGTAAACTGCCTTCCGACCTAGGGGCGTTTTTTCAAATTCACAACTGCATTTTGTTCTGGTGTATTTGCAACACGCCGGCGCGTGTTCGCTGGCCACGCCCTGTCGCTGAAAACATTCGCAAAAGCCGGCCGCGAGAATTCCGCCGGTGCGCGGGAGGAGGAGACTATGTCGGCTACAAGAAAGGTTATCCATGGGCGCGTAGGAGTTGGAGCCAAGCACGGTGCCGCCGTACATAGCGACGTGAAGATCATCCAAAACTTGCTTGTCGGCGCCAAACAGTTGCCGAAGGGAGCGAACGATGGCCGATGGGGCACACAAACCGAGAAGGCCCTTCGCAACTTTCAGACCACGCATGGCCTGGAGAGCACAGGCTTTGTGGACCCCAACGATGACACCTTGGTTAACCTGCTGGACGAGGCGGGTATTCTCATTACCCTGCCGGGAAGCAAAGGCATCGCCGGGGTGATGCGTTTGCATGACTGGTTCCGATCGCACCACGTGGCCTATGAGAAAGAAGCGGCGATGAAGACCGGTGGCACACGCGCTTACTACGGGCTGGATGGCGAGGAAGACTATGTTGTCCAGACCAACCACACCATATTTGAAGAAGGGCCCCTGAAAATGAATTGCACGACCTATGTGAATCTGATGCTGTCGGTGTATTCGACGGGGGCCGCCCATGACGAGCCCTATGACGCCGACTGCTCGATGTACGGCGGAACCGCCAATGTTCACTTGGCGAAAGACCGTTATGAATTGCCACTGGTCACCCGCGTGAGCGGTGGCGCCCGATTCTTTACCGACGCGGACCAGATCCGTGCCGCAGTGAACTCCCACTCGGTTTATGTCATCGAAATCGACCATGTCCGCGCCAAGGGAGTAGCGCACATGGTGCTGCTCACAAACAACCAAGTCTACGAGGCCACAAATCTGAATGGTTACATCTGCGAAACGTGCATCTCCTCGGATCTTGATTCGTTCTGTGACCGCCAATCGCAGAAGGGAACAATCTTTTATTTGTTCGGCCCCGCATAAGGCTCAAGAGTGTGCGCCGGTACTTCGGTAATGTGCCACGGACGATCCTTTGTCTTTAGTATCACTCAGTTACTCATTCCGAAACTTGCGCCGCGCACTCCTGAAGGTAAGATGAAGTGAGCCGTCCTGTTCTAAACGCGTTGATGATTGCTTCCGGCCTCCTGCTGGGGTTCGTTCATTACAAATTAAAGCCTGCGCCCACGAACACCGAGATTAGCAACCAAGCCCGCAGCATGATCGGCTACACCGAGTGGCGGGGCCAGATCGCTCCCGACTTCGAAACCAAAACTCTGGATGGCGCAACTTTTCGGCTCTCGGAGAACGTCGGCAAAAAGATTATCGTCTTGAATTTCTTCGCTACCTGGTGCGGGCCCTGCCGCGCAGAAATGCCGGAGTTAAATCGCTACTTCAACGCCCATAAATCGGAGTCTTTCCTGTTGTTGGGCATCGACTCAGAAGAGCAGCCGGACCGCGTTCAGGATTTCCTTCACGAGCTAAAAGTGGATTTCCCCGCCGGCATCGATTCAGGACCGATTCAGCGTAACTACGGCGTCAACTCTTTTCCCACGACCGTCGTGATCGGCGTGGATGGCAAAGTGCAGTTCTACGAAACTGGCTCGCTCGCCAATGCCGATGTCGCCTTCGACAAACTGCTCCAGGCAAATCTCGATCAGATCAAGCTCGGCCGTGGGATTTCGGCGGATGCATACCGGCGTGAGGCGCAGCTCCACCCCTCTCTCCCGCTCAATCAGCCGCAAACGAAGAAATCAGAGGAAGAGGCGTACAAGTTCGACGAGCGCGGCAAACGCATTGTGGCGCACATGGATTGTCCGTGCGGCTGTGACAAGAAAGTCCAGGCCTGCACCTGCAACACCTCGAACCACATCAAGAAAGCGCTGGTCAGCGAGGATTTCAAAGATCAACCGGATGACGCGATCGTGAAGAGCCTGAACAAACGGTTCTGCTCGGGGGATATGTGATCCGCGCTGAAGATGTCCACGTGAAGTTTCGCAGCGGGCTCTTCCGTCGCCCGATCCAGGCCCTGCAAGGGCTCACTCTCGACGTGCGCCAAGGAGACTTTTTTGCTCTCGTGGGCCAGAACGGAGCAGGGAAGTCGACAGCCATGTATTGCTTCCTTGGCTTGCTGAAGCCCACATCCGGCCGGGTTGCAGTCATGGGAAGCACACCCGACCTGGGCCGTCCGCTTTATCGACAGATTGCCTACCTCCCCGAGGAACCGCATTACCACCTGTATCTCACGGTGGAGGAGGCGACGCGCTATTATGCTTCGCTTTACGGCCGGCAAGTCTCTGACAAAGCAATCCATCAAACCCTAGAGCGACTGGGACTAGCGGAGTTCAAGAAGCTGCGGTTGTCGAAGTGCTCGAAAGGCATGAAGCAGAAAGTAGGAATCGCCCAGTGCCTGATTCACGAGACGCAACTGCTGTTTCTGGATGAGCCGACACGCGGCCTCGACCCCATCGCGGTGCGAGAGTTCCGCGAGACGTTGCGTGAAATCCATCAGCGTGGCGCCACCATCGTGATGAACTCGCACGTTCTATCGGAAATTGAAATGCTTGCCAATCGGGTCGCCATCATCGAAGCCGGACGCGTGGTCGCCCAGGATGAATTACGCAACCTGCTGACTCCGGATCGCGAGTTGTACAGCGTGACCTTCGAAGCCAACGGTTTCTTGCCGGATTACTTGACCGCAGTGGAGCGGCAGGGCGCGGTCGTCAAAGGCGTGATTCCCAAAGACAAGCTCTACGATTTCATGGAGCTGACTCGCAGCTCCGGACTGCCTTTGCGCGAGTGCTCGCTGAAAAAGACCTCGCTCGAAGACAAGTTTTTCAACATTGTGAAGGGCGAAAAACAGGCAGCGGTGGCCGGACGAATCGAACCATCCGAGTAAAACCCAATGGCGGAACTGTTAAGAGCAAATATTGTCGCGCACCTGGCCTTCTATCGCAGAAGCCGCCTTTTACTGGCGTTTCTGATTTTATTCGCGGTGTTGACTGCATTAGAGGCGGTGCCGCAACTCTTTGTGGCTTCGGGCGTGCAGAACTTCAATATGCTCCGCGAAATCCTGGGCACGCTCAACTTCTTTCTGCTGCTCTTCGCGGCCGGCCTGGGACTCTTCATCATCTCTGCGCACTTGCGCAGCCGCAGCCTGAAGATGGTCTTCACCAAACCGTGTCCTCCGGCGGTCTGGCTCGCTTCTGCCTTTCTGGCAGCGGTAATGGTGGCGTTCCTGCTCGACGCCGTGGTCTTGGGCGGCATGACCTTGCTGTCACTGTTCTGGCATATCCCGGTGCGCAGTGGTCTGATTTTCGTTGCTGCGGATACGTTTTCCGCTTCAATCGGCCTGGCCGCGTACCTGATGCTTCTGTCGACTGTCTTGCATCCGGCAATCGCCGCGATTTTGGCGATCATCTTCAACGCCGACATGTTTTATAGCGGCCTGGTCTGGGCCCAATCGTCGATCCGCGCCGGCAATCACAGTACCGGGCTTCGGGTCTTGGAACGCGTATTCCATGCCCTATATCTTTCCGCGCCGATCATGCATCCCTTCGGAAAAGAAACGGCGAACATCTACGTCAGCCTGCGGGTAATGCACGGGGAGTGGAAATATCTGGTGTATTCGCTCGGCTACTCGCTGGCGCTGTCGGCCTTTTGTTATTTCATAGCCCTATCGGCCCTGCACCGAAGAAAACACATTTGAGCGCACTTTGGTTTTCGCTAGGCGCAGGCTGTGGGCTGCATTCGTGTCTGAGTTTCAACGGTGCTTCGTCGCGACGGGCAGTCGCGGCTCTGTGCCGCGTCAGCGATGATGCTTGCCGCCGTGACCGCTGGAGTGACCTCCTCCTCCGTGCGAGTGCCCCCCGCTGAAATTTTTCCCGCTACTGTGGAAGCTCTTCGGCGTATGCCCGCCGCCTCCCATGTGGAAGCCGCCCGAGCCGTGGCTCCTAACAGTCTTGGGCGCGTGCCCGCCACCAAACAGATGGAGGCCACCCGAGTGCGATGGTTTTCCGGCGGAGTGCGCAAAGTTGTTGCTCGCGAAAGTTCCCGAAGACCGTCCCCCGAATTCGCCCCGCTGAAAACCTGAGGCGCGATAGGGCTGCATCGAACGGGCGTAGGATGGGCGCGCAGAGCTGCGGAAGCCTTCTCCCGTCCCGCGGTTCCAGTTGGATCCGTAGCCACTGTGGGCGAACTGCTGCCTGCTGTTTGGCGACCGCATATAGTTGTGGGCCTGGCGCTGAGTCCCGCGGTAGCTGGCTCCGAAGTTCTGGAAGCCATTGTTGGATTTTCCTCGCCAATTCTGACCATATCTGTCCGTCTGGCGGCCGAATCCAGGTCCGCGGTTGCCGTCGTATCCGCCGCCGAATCGGTGAAAACCATCCCCTGTGCGGTTATAGCTGTGTCCGGCAAACGCTCCCCTTCCGGCGTAGGCATGCAGCCCATCATGCCGGAATCCCCAATCGGCCACTGAGTTACTCTGCGAATAGTAGTTCGACTGGTTGAAGAGCACGGACTGGGCAAACCAGTTCAGGCCCCACGCCAGCCAGCCCCAGGGGGTGTGGCTGAAGGCGTTCATCGCGATCCCGAGCCCATAACTTATCGGCGACGAGCCGAGAAATGATTCCACTCCACCGAGCAGCGAAAAACCGGGGTAGGGCGAAACCTGCTCTCCATAGACTGTCCATGGGTTATACGTCGGGACGTACACGACCTGCGGATTTACCGGCGTCAGCTGGATGTAGCCCCGGTCGTAATCCACCGCTTGCTGCGGCGTGCTCTCAAGAGTTCCGGCAGCCTGAGCGCGCCGACGCATCACTTGGACTGCCTGGAGCACGTCTTGCGGCTGGTTGTAGTAGGCGTTGCCCAGGTCGGTGGTCCATTGCTGATTGCGGTCCAGCTGCGCCAACACCTGGGGAAACGCCACTAACGCTTTTACGCTCGGGTCCCAGTTCTGCGCGTCGGCGCCGGCCGCGATCTGATCAGGGGAGGCATCGCCTTGCATCTGCCGCCAGCGGTCGGCGTCTGCGATCTGACCGGGATAGGTCGACGCGGCCAAGACTTGCGCCACCAGCGTGTCCGGATAAAGTGCGATCGGGGCCACGAGTTGTTCCAACTGCGCCGTGTTGAGCGGCTCGCGCCCCGGAGCTGGCGCTCCTTCATAACCCTCCTGCGGATACGCCCGACCGGAATCCGGGTAAGCAGGTTGCGCGTCAGGCTGCTGGTTATAGTCGGATTGCTGATCGGGCGCGTATTGTCCGTTATATTGATCGTTCTGCGACCACCCCTGATCGGAGGGCGGCGTTTGCTGCGCGAAAAGTTTCCCTGGTCCTAGCATAAAAAGAGGAGAACGACTACCGCCAGCGCGAGCAACCCTCCGAGCTGGGGCGCCGCGATTTCCACAGTGGTCGCGTCGGCTGGGGCAGAGCGAGGGGAAGTGAGGGGCGGAGGAGAAAACCTGGCAGGGCGCGGTGCATCCCGGTACATTTGGGGCCTCATTGTTCCTTTCGGCATCCTAAGTAAAAACGCTCGCACGAGGAGAAACCGATATTCCAAGCCGACGCCGACTAGTTCTATGACCTAGATGCTTGAAATGAAGCAGGAACGCAATGCAGGGCGAATCAATTCTGGATCAACAGGGAAGTCTCTGAAAACACGATCCTTCTACTCGGAGGTAAATTCCTGCAAGTCCCGATGGACGGGTCGCTTCGGCTGTTTTCGTTTCTATTGCTGAACAGTGGGGGCCCCTAACTCTGACGAACGCATCTAAAGCTTGAGGGCCTATGCGCAATTTCACTCGCCGGGAGCTGCTTAAACTTGGGACTGCGGCGGCTGCTGCAGAGCTGGCGTCTTTGAGTTTGCACGGTTGCGGTGTTTCCAAGCTGGTTCCGTCCGTTGCAACTGGCTGCTCCAAGTTAAGTGACATTGAACATGTGGTGATCTTGACTCAGGAAAACCGCTCCTTCGATCACTACTTTGGAAGCTACCGGGGAGTCCGTGGATTTTCCGATCAAAGCGCGGCGTTCCAGCAACCCGATCCAGCAAACACCGCGATCTCACCGGTGGGACAACTCCTGCCGTTTCACCTGGACACCACCAAGGCGAATGCATCGTGCACGCACGATATCAGCCACGACTGGGTCCCCCAACATCAGAGCTGGGACAACGGCAAGATGGACGGTTTTGTGAGCTCGCGTCTGCCGATTAATTCGAATGACGCGGTGCTGACCATGGGCTACTACACTCGCGCAGACCTCCCTTACTACTACGCCCTGGCCGACGGCTTCACGATCTGCGACAACTATTTTTGCTCAGTCATGGGTCCGACCGATCCCAATCGTCTCTACACGATGGCGGCTTCGCTCGATCCAGATGGAAAAAATGGCGGACCGATTCTGCAGACGATCGTCGCCAATCGCTCGGCAATGTACGGACGCCTGACCTATACGACCATGCCCGAGCAACTTCAGGCTCGAGGAATTTCCTGGAAGGTTTACTCGTCGCCGGACGAAAACATTCTCGGTGGGATTCTGTCGGACAATGTGCTCTCCTATTTCAAAAATTTCCAGGATCCCGCATCGGTGCTGCATCAAAATGCATTTGTCCCACAGTTTCCCGTCGACTTCCTGTCCGATGTGGCGTCAGGGAATCTGCCTCAAGTTTCCTGGCTGATTGGTTCGGTCCTGACTTCGGATCACCCGCCTGCGCCATCGCTGTTTGGGGAGAATGTTCTTTCCCTGATCGTCACCGCTCTCAGCGCAAACCCGTTACTGTGGGCTAAGACGGTTTTGTTGGTGAACTACGATGAAAACGGTGGATTCTTTGATCATGTTCCACCGGTCACGGCGCCTCCCGGCACGCCCGGCGAATATGTGACCGCGCCCGCGGTTCCGGATCCGACCGTGGTCGGGAATCCAGCGATCTCCGGCCCAATCGGTTTAGGCTTTCGCGTCCCTTTGTTGATCATCTCGCCGTTCAGTCGCGGCGGATTCGTGTCCTCGGACCTGTTCGATCACACTTCGGTGTTGCGATTTCTCGAGACGCGCTTCGGAGCCGAAGTGCCCAACCTGAGCGCCTGGCGCCGGGCCGCAGTCGGAGATTTGACGAGCGCCTTTAATTTCAAGAGTCTTGACCTGTCGATTCCGAGTTTGCCGTCCACTTTGCAAGGCGACGCGCAGGCGATCCTGCAATGTGAGAACAACCTGGCTGGAACGATACCGTTTGTAGTACCCGCCACGCAGACCCTTCCGACTCAGGAATCCGGGACACCCAGTCGTCCCAGCGGAACATGCTAGCCAGGATTATGAGGAGATCTGGCTTCCAGTCCGGCTGGCTTCGAGTCTGGTCCTAAAGTTCCCGCGGGCGGGTGCCCATCCTTTGAGTCCTTTGCCAAAGGGTGGGAATTTCCTGCCCTGGTTCTATTCGAGGCGATACGATTCGGACCGCATTTCTTGTCAAGACCCTAAACTTGACCTGTTCCCGCTATCTTGTTGCTCAGCATGAAGATATAAAGTTGTAAAATTGTCCACTTTGCCCCCGCCAATTTGATATTCTGAATATATAGAGTAGAAATTGGCGCAAGCTCCGGCTTGCGCCTTCTCTTTTTCGGGACATCTTCAGGCCATGAGCAACCAGCGTTCTTCGAGCGACGCCATGCAGCGTCGGAGGAAACGCTCGTCTTCTCCGCTCTTCCCGCCAGAATCTCCGAAAACGCTGCCCCAGCCAGCCCAGAACCTCGCAGCCAAAATCCCGCCCCAGTTTCGATCTGCCCGTGAGCACGAACTCACCACCAAGCGCCGCGGAGAACTCGCCGAACTCGCCTTCATCTACAAGGCCACCGCTCTCGGATTCGCGGTCTCCAAGCCCTACGGCGACAGCGAACGCTACGACTTCATCGTTGACTCCCACGAACCCGACGTCATGCCCAGGCTCTCGCGCGTTCAAATCAAATGCTCCACCCAACTCGTCGACGAACTCTACCGCGTGAATGCTCACCGTCGTATCGACGGACGCGCCGTCCCCTACAAACTCACGGAGATCGATTTCATCGCCGCCTACATCATCCCCGAGGACTCATGGTTCATCCTCCCCCTGCGCGACATCCTCGGCACTACCAGCCTCCTGTTCCGCCGCAAACGCGACCGCCGCCCCCACCCCTACAACCAGTACCGCGAAGCCTGGCACTACTTGCGCGAGCCCGACGGAATCATCATCGGATAGCCCCAGGTCGCCGGTGACTCAGCCTCCAGTGATCATGAGGGTGGCCCATCCTTTGCGTTTTTTGCAAAGGGTGGGCATTCCCAATTCTGGCTCCCTAGTGGTTTTGACTTTCTTTTTTCGTCCCGAAGCACGCCCCTGCTCTTACAGTGAAGGCAATGCCCAAGGGCCTGAAGCGCTATTACGGCGACGATCATCTGCATTTTCTAACGTGCAGTTGTTATCACCGGCAGCCATGGCTCGGCAGCGCGCGGGAACGCGATATGTTTGTGCGGATCCTGGAGGAAGTCCGGCAGCGCTATCGCTTCGTAGTGGTGGGATACGTGGTGATGCCGGATCATATTCATCTGCTGCTCAGCGAGCCCGAGCGGGGCACGCCTTCGACAGTGATGCAGGTTCTGAAGCAGCGGTATGCGCGGCGGCGGTTGCGAAAGAAAAGGCGGAGGGACGGGGTTGGGAAAGCCGGGCAAGGGGAGTTGTGGCCCGAGCAAGAGCAGCGGGTGTGGCAGAGGCGCTTTTACGACTTCAATGTCTGGGGCGAACGCATGCGCGTAGAGAAGCTGCGGTATATGCATCGGAATCCGGTGAAGCGCGGGCTGGTGCTGGATCCGGAACTGTGGGAGTGGAGCAGTTATCGCACTTACGCGTATGGAGAGCCGGGCATGGTGAAGATCAATCAGTGGCCTGCGGCGGTGATGAGGATTCGGACCGTGGTATAGATATAGGCAGTATGGGGACTGAGCATCGAATGCCCACCCTTTGCAAAAGGCGCAAAGGATGGGCCACCCGCCTTAATAAAGCAGGCGTACAAACTGTTATGGCGGAGGGTAATTTTGCTGCTGGCTATGCCCAGTGCGCTAGCTTCGGTATGGCCGGGCGGTTGCTTGAGTATGATTGCGCAAAGCACGAGCGAGGGGCCAAGCATCCTACACGTGTGGGTAGTCATCTTCGTTCTGATTGTGGTGCTCGAAAGTCGTACGGTGAACCGGCCCGATCGTTTACCTTGCGGGTCCGCCTCTGGTTTTGGCGGTCAATCGCATGGTCGGCGTTCCGATTCACAAACTTGCTTGGTTTGCCTGCAGCTCTGGTTTCTATGTGCAGGGTTCGTTGCTGGAACAACGTGACGTGTTTCGATGAGCGAGATGGGATGTGTCCCATCCTTTGCGTTTTTTGCAAAGGGTGGGCGGGATCGAGCCCTGCCTTTTTCCGCACCACGCCTCTTTGCGGGTGGCCCATCCTTTGCGTTTTTTGCAAAGGGTGGGCATTCCCAAATCTTAGCCGCTGGAGATTTTGACTTCCTTAGCGCCGAAAAGTGCGCGACGCCATAGTGGGGCGCCCGGTTCGTCCCTAATCCTTTACGCTCCCCAACCCCGCGTGATATTCTCTAAACGTCACAAAGACAATCGATTAAAGACAGGAGTGCACCAGTTTAGTGTTAGCCAGAGAGCAAAAGAAAACCCTCATTGACCAGTACGGCACGCATCCCAGCGATACGGGCAGTCCCGAAGTCCAGATCGCTCTGCTCAGCGAGCGCATTGGCCAGTTGACGGAGCACTTCAAGACGCACCAGAAAGACCACGGCTCGCGCCGCGGCCTTCTCATGCTGGTCAGCAAGCGGCGTAGCTTGCTCGACTACCTCAAGAAATACGATTCCGAGCGCTATAAGACCGTCATCACCAAACTCGGCATCCGTAAGTAATTGGCTTGACCTGGAAAATCCCCACCCTAGAGCCGCACAAAACGCGCCTTTAGAATGGGGTACCCGATCGAATCGGGGCACCCGGCGTTCCGTCTGCCTCCAGGCTATTTCTAGAGAATCCGTCTCTGGTGAGACGGTCGGCATCGAGGACTTCTCCACACGTGCGTTTTTCAAGCGCTGATCCCTCGCATTTCTTCGGCACCGTCGAGGTGTCCGGGTCCTTCCTCGTTCTCTCGACTGCACTGGCCCATCCTTCCGCAATCAAGCTTGCGCAATCAAGAAAGACCGCGAAAGGCTGGGGCACCCACCCGACGTGGGGCACCCATCTCAAAGGAAAATTGAATTATGAAACCAGAAGCAACTAGCGTTACCGTTCACCTCACCGGCGGCAAAGAAATTTCATTTGAAACCGGAAAATTGGCCAAGCAGGCGCATGGCGCAGCCGTGGTCCGTCTCGGCGAAAACGTAGTCCTCGCCACCGCCACCTCCAATCCCGAACCGCGCGAAGGCATCGATTTCTTCCCCCTGACCGTGGACTACCGCGAGTACACCTATGCCGGCGGACGTTTCCCCGGCGGATTCATCAAGCGCGAAGGCCGCATGAGCGAGCGCGAAGTGCTCACCAGTCGCCAGATTGACCGGCCCGTGCGCCCCATGTTCGCCGAAGGATTTAAATGCGAGACCCAGATCATCGCGTTTGTGCTGTCCGCGGATACAGATAATGATCCCGACGTGCTCGGCATCAACGGCGCATCGTGCGCGCTGACGATTTCCGACATTCCGTTCCTCGGCCCGATCGGCGCGGTGCGCGTGGGCCTGGTCAACGGCGCGTTCGTGGTGAATCCCACCTACAACGAGATGCGCGAGAGCCTGGTCAATATCATGGTGGTCGGCACCGCCGAAGGCATCGTGATGATTGAGTCGGGCGCGAAAGAAGTAAAAGAAGACACCGTGCTCGACGCCATCGAGTTCGGCCACACCGAGATCAAGAAGATCTGCAAGGCAATCAACGAACTCCGCGACAAAGTAGGGAAGCCGAAGCGCAAGGTCGAGCCTCCGCAATTCGACGACGCGTATTACAACACCCTGCAGAAACGAGTTGGCGCCGAAGTGGCCGATGCCCTCGACACCAAGAAGCATCCCAAAGCGCAAAGCTACACGCTGGTCAAGGAAATCAAGAAGAAGCTGGCGGCCGAGCTGCCGGAAGACGATGACGACGCCAAGAAAAAACTCGATCATTATTACGAGACGCTGCGCGAGCGCATCTTCCGCGATCAGGTCATCAAGCAAAAGCGCCGTCCCGATGCACGCGCATTCGATGAAGTCCGCGAAATCTGGATCGAAGCCGGCTTCCTGCCCCGCACCCACGGCAGCGCGATTTTCACCCGCGGCGAAACCCAAGCCCTGGTAACCACCACGCTAGGCACAAGCGACGACATGCAGCGCCTCGAAGGCTTCGAAGGCGAAGCCAAGAAAAGGTTCCTCTTACACTATAACTTTCCGCCGTTTTCGGTTGGAGAGGTTGGATTTATGCGGGGAGCGGGGCGACGGGAAATCGGGCATGGAGCGCTGGCGGAACGGGCTATTTCGGCGGTGCTGCCTGCGGAAGAGAAGTGGCCTTATGCGATGCGCGTCGTTTCTGACATCCTTGAGTCGAACGGGTCGTCGTCGATGGCTACGGTTTGCGGGGCCTCGATCGCTTTAATGGATGCGGGCGTTCCGTTGAAGGCTCCGGTGGCCGGCGTGGCGATGGGATTGGTGAAGGAAGGCGAAGAGTACGCCATCCTGACCGATATCGCGGGCGCGGAAGATCATTATGGCGACATGGATTTCAAGGTTGCCGGAACGCGAGATGGAATCACAGCGCTGCAGATGGATATTAAAGTTGCGGGCATCACCGCGCAGATCATGCGCGAGGCTTTGGCGCAGGCACAGCGCGGACGGATGCACATCCTGGGGAAGATGGAAGAAGTGATCACGACGGGGCGCGAGAAGATTTCCGATTACGCGCCGCGTTTCTACACCGTGCAGATCCCGGTCGACAAGATTCGCGACCTGATCGGGCCTGGTGGAAAGATGATCCGCAGCATCGTGGAGCAGACCGGGGTGAAGATCGATGTGGAAGATTCCGGGCTGGTCAAAGTGGCGTCGAGCGATCAGGCTTCGGCGGCGAAGGCGTTGCAGATTATCGGCGACATCACGGCGACGGCCGAAGTAGGGAAGACCTATCTCGGGAAAGTAACGCGGCTGGCGGACTTCGGGGCGTTCGTCGAAATCATTCCGGGGACCGAAGGGCTGTTGCACATCAGCGAAGTGGCGGAGCATCGCATTGCGGATGTGCGCGACGAATTGAAGGAAGGTGACCAGGTCCTGGTGAAAGTGCTGGCGGTGGAAGGCAACCGGATCCGACTTTCGCGGAAGGCGATTCTGAAAGAGCAGCGCGCGAAGATGGGTGGCGGGGAATTGCCCCCCGTCGTGCCAGCGGCGGAAGGTGGCGAGCCTGCTCCTGCGGGCACGCTCGTGATTGAGGGAGGCGGTGATTTTCCGGATGAGCCGGAGGGCGAGCCGAATTTTAATCGCGATGGTCCGCCTCACGTGAGCGCGGGCGGCGGAGATCGTCCGCGTGGTGGAGATCGCGGTGGCCGCGGAGGACGTCCCGGTGGTGGAGGACGTGGTCGCGGTCGCGGCGGACGTCCGGGTGGTGGTGGTGGTGGACGTCATGGTGGTGGACATGGCGGGGGTGGAGGAAGACACTAACACCTTGGCCACGGATCTTCACGGATTTACACGGATCACTTCTTAGAAGGGCTTCTTAAGAAGAGACGAGTGGATAAGAGATAACAAACAGGGCTGCGACTTCGGTCGCGGCTCTTTTTTTCCTCCAGGCTTTGTGGGAAGACTTTTCGTATGGCGAGCAAGAAATGCTCGCGACCCTTGTGCGCGGTGAGAGCGGAGGCCGGGTATTTGCTACAGCATCTTCTGTATTCGTTGGAAAAACATTCCTGACGGGGGTGTCCGCCGCTTCGGAGAAACACAGCTAAACCTTGCCGTTTCAATAAGGGCGACTTCTCCGCGCGGAAAGAGCCGATTCGTGGCAGATGGGTTGCAAGGTACAGACGTGAAGAGCCGACTGGCTCCTGGAGGATTTGTGAAAAAGATTCAATCTCTCTCGTTTCTCGCCACCCTGGCAGTCGTCGTCGGAATGATCTCCTGGGGCAGCGCTCTGAATGCTCAATCGACTCCGGCGGCCCCTGCGGATCAGCAGGCGACCCCGTCAACACCGACGGACCAGCCCACGCCGCAGACTTCACCCAGCACGCCGTCGCAATCGCCGAGCGCTCCGTCGCAGACTCCGCAGACGCAGCCGACTCCTTCGCCCGAGATGCCGCCTTCATCGCAGCAGGCGCCGTCCGCGCAGGCTCCTTCTTCGCAGCCGCCTGCCCAGACTCCCGATGCGACGGCTCCTGAATCTGGTTCGAAGACCCCCTCTGCCACTCCTGGTGCGGCGGCTGGCGCCGCGGCCGGAACGGACAGCCAAACGTTTTCGGGAACGGTTAGCAAGCAGGGCGACAAGTACGTGCTAAAAGACGATTCCGGAAAGACCTATGACATCGACCATCAGGACGATGTGAAGAAGTTCGAAGGCAAGCGCGTCCGCGTGCAGGGCACCCTAGATGCGAATGGCAAGATCATGGTGAAGTAAGTTCGTTTCCTTGATTAAGACAAAACACCGAGGACTCAGGCCAAACTGGCCCGTTCCTCGGTGTTCTTTTTTGCTCTGAACTCGCGCAGCGAGCCGTGCTGCGCCAGGTCCATTTCTAGAAGCTGATCTTCAGAATCTGACCTCCATTGCCGACGAACCATCCCGCTTTGCGATTCGCAAAAGCGACGCCCCAGTAACCGCTCACTTTGGGTAATTTAAACCAAGTGCGTCCTTCATCGGGTGTCCAGGCTGCCGATCCTGAATCGAAGTTCGGCGCGGTCTCGGCAGTGATCACAACGGCGCGGCCAGTTTCTTCACTCTCTGCATCATCCCCGTGATGGCCAACGCCGCGCACATAGGCCAGGCAAAAGATGGCTCCCTTCACGGGAGGCTTTTTGGTGAGAGTCCAGGTCTGGCCGCCATCGCTGGAGGTGGCTGCGTCGGCGCTATCGTTGTTGGCCAAGTCGCCGCCGCCGACGATGCCGTGCCAGGGATCGCGGAAGGCGACGGACAGGCCGCCCGCACTCGGCGAACTTACGAGCGGGGTGTCGTAGGCGTTCCAGGTGTCGCCTCCATCGCGAGTGGCCAGGATCCTCGCGATGGTTGCGCCGCCGGTCGTAATCCAGGCATTTCTTCCGCCCTGAGTTGTGATGCAGGTTCCACTGGAGGAGAACGACGCTTCCCCGGGCAACGCGGGCGGCATGTTGGAGGCGATTGAATCCCACGTCATCCCGTCGGTGGTGCGGATATCGGGAAATACTCCGTTCACCGAATCGCTGTGCGTGATGCCGCGATTCGGGGTCCAGAACGCAAAGCAATCGTAGAACGCGTTCACGGTCTCATTTGTAAACTGGATTGTCCAGTTGGCGCCGCCGTCGACGGTTTTGTAGATACGAAAATCTGTGGTGTTGTTTCCGATGGACATCAGATACGCGACTTGATCGCTTACGCCTTGCACGTCGCGGAACTGGAGGCTTTCCGCGCCGGGCACGACTCCAGCCTTCCAGGTTTCTCCACCGTCGGTGGTGACCACGTAAGTGCCACCAGTTCCGGCTGCCCAAACTACACGAGAGTTCACGGGGCTGACGGCAATTAAGAGTTGCGTGGTACCGCTGTTTTGGGGAGTGAGTTTGGGTGGATGCGGTTTGTGAGATTCATCGGCAAAACTGAAAGTTGCACAGGCGGCAATCAGGAAAATCAGCGAGAAACGTTTCAGCATAAGAGTTCTCCCCAGGATGGCAACGGTTGCGTGGGGAGCAGTATAGGAACGTCATCGAGGGGTGTCAAACGAGCTTCGGGGATAGCCAGACACCGTCAAACGTCCTCTCCTCGTCTGACGTGGCCCCCAAGTGTCAACGCGTGTACCTCACTGAGTCTTGGAAGCGGTTCAGGAACGCCAGATCCCATTACTGCAACGCTCCCCCAAGCGCGTTTTGGAAGACATTCTAATCCGACGGTCAACTTTTGAAGAGGACTTAAGAGAAACTCCACTCAAAATCACTCGCACAGCGAGCAGTTCGCTGTGGAGAACAAATCGTTAAACAAGTTACCCCCGGTCGATTGAACGGTAATCCTGCCTGACCCCACCTTTGGCGCTACCCCGCGATTGGAGGTAACGCCATGAAATTGCTGGTTTTCAGTTGGGTATTTCTGGTGCAGAGCTTGTCGAGCGGTTGGTCACAGACTCTGCCTGTGGCTGCCCAAGGACAGCCCGCTCCGGATAGGGTAGTTAAGCTGTCCTTTCGGCTCTATTGGGATTACCTGATCGTGGCGGAAGGGTCGATCGCAGGTCTGCAAAAACTCAGCTTTCTGATCGATACGGGCGCTTACCCAAGCGTGGTTGACCAGAAGATTGCGCACGCTCTCCACCTGCAGGAGCAGCAGGGAAGAGTGAATTTGTCCCAGAAGACAGTTCCAGCCGGGCTGGTGACCTTGCCGTCCCTCGAACTGGGACCGGTTCGGGTCGAACTCCTTAGCGCGCTCTCCCAAGACCTCTCGGTTTTTGAGAGGACCCTCGGACGCCGCGTGGACGCGATTGTTGGTATGGACATCCTGCGCAAGAGTAGCTTCAGCATCAACTATAAAACCAAGGAGTTGCGGTTTGGTCATCCTGACAATCTGACTGCGTCAGCGCCGTTCGAGACACTCGAACCGGTAGTTACAGTGGGAATGCAATTGCAAGGCCAGCGCTTACGGCTGGTTGTCGATACCGGTGGACCCGATTTGATGTTGTTTGAAAGCAGGGTGCCTCGGCTCAGTGGTGTTGAGGAACTTGGGATGGAGAGCGTGAATGATGTGAGCGGGAGATTGAAGCGAAGGAAATTGAGAATTCCAAAGTCGTACATCGGACAGATGGAAATCGATCCGCAGATCGCGTTCATCATGGAAGACCGAAAAGATGCCGGAGACGATTTCGATGGAGTCTTAGGAATGAGACGTCCTCGAGTCCGCATTATTGCGTTCGACTTCGAGAATCGCCGCTTTGCATGGGAGAAGTGAGGCGGAGCTCCCGGCAACTGACAGAACCCGGCGCCCTAATCGCGCCGGACTTCGGGCTCAACCTGCCGCAATCAGCCGTTGCACTCAAAACCCCGTCTCAGGGTTAATGAGTGATGGCGCGATACTTCGATCCCTAGCCCATCCCAGTTGCGTAATTGGCGGATGCAATACTCGTACCGACTGCTCGTTGTAGAGTCGCAAACTTGTTCAAGCCCCACTGGCAAAACCTCCTGACCGGGCGCGCCAAAGATTGTTTCGGTTTCCCGACGAAACGTTTCCGCGTGCAAGTGCACCATCTGATTCAGGAGGAATACATGTCTTACACAACTGCACGCCACTTCGCTGTCTTTGTTGTTCTTGTTCTCGCGGTCGCTTTGTTGTCGGCCAGCGCCTACGCTCAGGCGGCCCTCACGATCGGACTCACGCCCGGTACGGATGCGAATGGCGAGCCAACCTACACTGCGTCGGTCACTAACAGCAGTGGAACTGCCAACAATGTGACCGTGACCTACACCATGCCTTCGGGTGAACTACCCATCTCGCCATCGCCGAGCGGGGGCTGCCTGTTCACTCCCGGCTCGCCGCATATGACAGTGGTCTGCTCGCTGGGAAACATCGCCGCAGGTGATCCTGCGAAGAACGTTACGGTTGCGGTGCACCCGGTCGATACCGCACCGCAGGACGTGACCGCGACCGCGAGCGCCGCCAATGCGGGGCCGGTCAGCGCGTTTGTCACCAGCACTATTACCGAAGTCGGATTGACCGAGATGGGTGTGACCATGAATTCCACAAATCCGGGAAAGGTGGGCGAGCCCCTGGTTTACAACGTCACGGTAACCAACATCCAAGATGACGATGCGCGCAACGTCTTCGCTATTCTGGTGCTACCAAAATTGGCGACCTTTGTTTCCGCAACCAAAGGTTGCACGCATGGCGTGCTGTTGATTTGCAAACTTGGCCAAATGTCGCCCGGCACCAGCAAGACGGTTTCCGTTACACTGCTGCCCACGGTTTCGGGATGGACTCAAGCCACCGCCGGCATCCGCCTCACGACTCCAGACCGCGATTTCACGAACAACAGCGCCGCCAACAGCATCTGGATCAATCCGTAATCCATGGGCATCCTCTCTTGGCGGCGAATGAACTCGAAGGGACGGGCGGCAATGCCCGTCCCGTCGTTTTGGGCCCAGCTTGTTGTTGGGATGAGCTACATGCCTTAAAGGGTGTGAGGGGCTAGCTTCGGCGGATATCGTGGCTTGACAGTAGGATTCTCGGAGCCTAGTCTGCCAGCGTTACGATCATGGACGGTTGGCGGATGCCCACCTTCTCCACATTGGACATCGCGTTCGACCCATGGTTCGGGGCCCACTTCTCACTTAAGGATTCCAGGAGGATCACATGGCACATGGGATTATCTGGTGGATCGTGGTTGGTCTGTTTGCCGGTTGGGCAGCTGGAAGAATCATGAAAGGCGGCGGATACGGAGTGATTGCCGATATTTTGCTGGGAATCGTCGGTGGCTTCCTTGGCGGGTGGCTGGTCGGATTGCTGGGTATTGGCGGTGGGGGCTTGATCTGGAGCATCCTGGTCGCAATCCTGGGTGCAGTCATCCTGATCTGGATTACCCGGCTCATTAAGAAGGAAGTTTGAGTTCTGAAACATTGAACCCATGCCCAAGCCGCCCGATGTCTGGGCGGCTTTTCTGCGCGGCTACCACCACACCTGTTGGCGACCACCGTCATCGACTTTCGTCTCTCACCAGCACATGAGAGAGCTAATAAGACGAACTTCGCTGGGCGCTTGAAAGGCTACATCACGAGTGTGACGACGCCGCTGACCACGAGCGCCACAGCCCACACCACGTCGAGATTCAGCCAAGCCTTGCGGAGAACCGCCAGGCCCACCTTGCTGTAAACCACCCACGCAATGAGCCCTGTGACTGCAAGGTAGGCCGTCGTGTGAACGGCGGTAGCGAGCAGTGCAGTACGGGGCGTGGTCGCTGCGGATGCAAGATGGTGCGCTGCCATTGGGTCCGCCGCTTCGACCGTGCTGCTACCGAGCAGTACCGGCAGGACCATCAGGCCCGCGCCGTGCGCCGTGGCGATCAGAAACGACCAGACCGTCAAGTCCCGGAAACCCACCTGCATGCGCACCCAGCGTGGGTGGTAGTGCCGCACGAGGGAGAAGACTCCAAGACCGAATAGAAGCGCGGCGACGGAATAGCGGATCGCTTCCCGCGGCAAGGCCCTGCCGAGATATGCGGCGGCCAGTACCACGCTTCCGATCGACAGCGCGTGGCCTAAGGCGATTGGGACGAGCGCCTTGGCCACGGCGCTCCCCTTTCGCTCCTGCATCCCCAGCGCCACCGCGAAAAGCCACCCCATTCCGGGGTTGATTCCGTGGTAGGCGCCCAGGAGCAGCATCAACCACAATGCCGTCGAACCCATGTCGCCGTGTGTCATTTTGCCTCGGAATAACAGTAAGAGTCAGAGGAGGCGTCGCCACCTTCCAGGCGCACCTGGTGCGCCCGCAGTCCGTCGAACTCGACGAAGAACTTTTCATCGAGCTTCATGCCACCGTTCGGACCGACGTCGACCTTTGCCATCCAGCTCTTCACGCCATCAGGATAGAACTGCTCGTCCCACGGAGAGTAGAGCGAGTTGGTGAAATAAATCCGGCGGCCGTCGCGGCTGATCTCAACCATCTGCGGGCCGCCGTTGAGTGGCTGCTTGGGCTTGCTGGGATGAGGTGCGCGACGCACGATGCCACCGAGATGAATGGAGCCTGTCTTCTTCGGATTGGCGGGGTCGGAGACGTCGTACTGGATGAACTCCCCGGTCGCCCAGCACGAAACATAGAGGAAGCGGTCGTCGAGAGAGAGGTTGATGTCTGTGATAAGGGGCGGCACCGCCTTGAAGCCCTTCAGCAGTGGCGGCAGCTTTTCCGGATCGGCCGGCTCGGCAGGGATTTCAATCACCTTGCGGACAGCCCATTTCGCTTTCTTGCCTCCGTCCTCGCGATACCACATCCAGATTGAGGATGAAAGGTCCTTCAGGGAAACGACCACGCCGGCAAATCCATAGGTCTTGTTGGGATCGTGGGAGGGACGCAGCTCGAGTACCATTTGTTGTTCCGCGCCCAGGTCAATCTCCTGTAGGTGACTGCGCTTGTCGAGGTCCCAGACATGTAGTTTGTGCCCATATTTTCCGGCCAGGAGCAACTCCGGATTCACGCCGTCTTTGACCATGTTCGGCGTGCCCCATTCGGAGGTGATCATCGTGTCATGGCCAAGGTGCCACCAGAAATCGTAGGCTAATTGCTGTGGGCCGCGGTTCTGTTCCCATGGGCCCTTGAGCTCGAATGTTTCCGCGTCCATCAAGAAAATGCCGCCGGGGCCGTCTCCGCTGGCCGATCCAAGTGCGCTTCCGTAGACGCCGTCGGGTCCGCAATGAAACGTATGGGGCGCCGTGTAACCGGTCTTCTTGATGAACTCTTCCGGCTCGATCACTTTCACAATCTTCGGTTGCCTGGGATCGGGCTTCGTATCGAGGATGTGGATGCGCGAGGAGCCGATGCCGGGGACGATCAAGTAACGACGCTCCATGTGCGGATGGGGGTTTTGCGGGCAGAGGCAGGCGCTACAGGCGTTCCAGCCGAAGTGGTGCAACTCATTGTCGTCATGGGGAAAATCCACTTGATTGACGAGGCGGCCGTATCCGGAGGAATTCGGATCAAGGTCAACGATGCCCATCGCATCGCGTTTTCCGGTCTTGCCAACATTGAGCAGCGCAACGTAAGCCAGTCGTTCCGGCGGCGCCTTCATTGCCATCCCGGGTGAAGGGTAAAAGGTCGGATCCGGACGCATTAGAGCCATGCTGATGTCTCCTTATTGTTTGCGAATCATTGTACAAAGATGCTCGAAGAAAGCTCGGGGCTTCAGAATGTCACGGCAACTACTTCAAAATACTCCGATGAAACCAGGGTGACTTTGTCGCCTCCGCAATCGTCAGGCGACCACAACTCCTCCAATTCGTCGAGCAGAGATTTTCTTACTATGCGGGAAAATAGCGCACCGGGCTTGTCAGCGCGTCCGGTTTCCTTGCTTAGGACTCGCTTTTTGAGCCTCAGGGTTTCTTGCCTGTGCCGCAAAGCCAGCCTTTGCCAGGGTCCACAGTCACCTGGACATGAGAGTAACCAGCTCTGGCGAAAAGATCCCGATGCTCATCAATACTTAGGAGTTTCATGCCCGATAGCGGGAGGTATTTTTCGGCAAGGTTTGCGGTCATCGTCTTCGCACCTTTATAGACTTCCGCGATAATGAGGAGCAGGCCACCGGGCTTCAGAACTCGCAACACTTCGCGCATATCGGCAGGGATATCTGGCCACCAGAAATGCGTTTCGACTGCCGTGACGAGGTCGAACATGCTTTCGGAAAACGGCAGCCGAGACACAGACGCTTCGCATATCGCTACGCGGCGCATGTCTATCCGTTGTTTATTTGTTCTGCTAACTACAGCGACACACGCGCTGGAGTAATCGAGACCATATACCTTGCCCTCATTGGCGATGGCAGCTAACTTACCGACGGTTCTGCCACCACCGCAACCGACGTCGAGGATGGTGTCGCGTTTTCCGATGGAAACGTGAGTCAGGCCCCAGTCCGTTACCTTGGAGTGCCGCGAATTCATATTCCAAGCAACGAATCGACCCAGCCATCCGGTTGGTTTTTGGCATTGATTTGGCCGTTTGCTGATGCCAGTCACAGTTGGCGCCTCTCGCAGAGTGTACGGCGGAGCCGGCACGGAGTGGCAAGCCAACGTCGGGATGAAAAGTCCGGCCTAGCGTCCGGCGAGTTCCGCGACAAAGATGATTTCTCTCGAGCGGTCAGCGTCGAAAGGGCCAGAGTCCCAGTCTCCGAAAACGTCATGCACTACCAATCCCGAACGGACAATCAGTGCCTCGACATGTTCTCGCGAAGGAAACCGCAGGGTGCTATTAGTGGTCAGCGTCTGGTGCTGAAAGCGATAGGACGTCTGGAAGGAGATGAATTCTCCGTCGTTGCGAGTGACCTTTAGCGTCTCGAGAAGCTGTCCGCCGAGCAAGGTTCGGAGTGCAGGTGGCCTCGCCGCCCACTCGCCCGCCCAATCCACGAGCGGGTTGCGAGTCTCAAATGCGACCCTGCCGCGATCCTTGAGATGGCTGCGCATGGTCTCAAATGTTGCGAGCGCATCGGCGTCGGTAAGAAGGATTTGAAAAGCATGTCCGGTCATGACGATCAGGTCGAAGAGCTGGTGCGACGTGTAGCTTTGCGCCGACGACTCAAGCCACTCAACCTGTTCCGCGTTAGGTTTGCGCCTGGCCACAGCCAGCATCGCCGCGGCTGGATCAACGCCGGTCACCCGGTGGCCACGCTCGGCGAGAGCACAGCAAAGCGTGCCCGTACCGCAGCCCATGTCGAGGACTCTACAGGGCCGCGGCCCCGCGAGGTCGAGATAGAAACTGGCGTCTGGAGCCCACGGGTTAATGAGGTCGTAAATTTCTGCGATGCGAGCGTCCCGGTAGTCCATGTGCTTGTCGAACTGGCGTCAAGGTCCCCGACGACCTCGATTTCGATCGGCCAGACTTTCACCGCGCGACGCTCCTTGGCCGGTACTTGTTAGAAGTGCGCGGGAGTTCACCGTGCTGTTATGATTTTAGCGATACAGTTCGCGCTTCTAGCCTTAGGACCGCCACAAAAAGGACATTATTCTTATTACGTCAGGGCCGTGCTAAAGCACGCGCACTGTCCGATTTGGACCTCCATGCCGTCGTCTTCTCAAATTAGCAAGCGTCAGGGCCGCGCCACTTCTTCGCAAGAGGCGACGTCCAAGATTGTCGGTACGGGTGAGATGGCGGAACTGATTCGGGGATTCGATTGGAAGCGGACCGTCCTGGGCGCGGTGGAGACGTGGTCCGACACGCTCATCACCACCGTGAACATGCTGCTGGCCTCGCGCCATCCGATGTTCTTATGGTGGGGACCGGAACTCATCCAGTTCTACAACGATGGATACCGGCCCAGTATTCGCGGGGACAAGCACCCGAGGGCGGTGGGCCAGCGTGGTATTGAATGCTGGCCAGAAATCTGGTCGATCATCGGGCCGCAGATTGAATCGGTGATGAAGCGCGGCGAGTCCACCTGGAACATCAACCAACTCGTCCCGATTAATCGCGACGGGAAATTGGAAGAAGTTTTCTGGACCTACAGTTACAGCCCGGTGCGGGACAAAGATGGGAGCGTACAAGGCACACTTGTCGTATGCACCGAAACAACCGAGCAAGTGCTGAGTGAACGACGGCTGCGCACCTTGCTGGCGATTACCGCGGAACCCTTGGAGCACGAGCAGATTCCCGGGTACCGGCCGTTGCTGGCCTCGACGAAAGCGATTATCGGCAAACTTGACGAGGATCCCGCGGATCTGCCGTTTGCGGCGCTATTTATCTTGACTGGAAATAAGACGCTTGAAGCCGGGAGCACGAGTTTGGCCGGTATCTTGGCGACGCCCGCGCACTGGCCGTTGAAGAAGGTGGCGCATGCTCAAACCCCGCTGCTGGTTAACGGATTGCCCGAAGATCTTGGAGAGGTTATCCGCGAGCCCTGGCCGGAGCGGATCAACCGCGTGTATTTGTTGCCGCTGGCCCTGACTGGATCGGAGATGCGAGCGGTGCTGGTCTTCGGCATCAGCCCGCGGCTTCCGTTTGACAGCAGGTACGAGACTTTTCTGCAACTTATTGGGGTTCGCATTGCAAGCCTGTTGGAAACAGAGATTCATCATCGAGAGAAGGAGCGTGCGGCCGAACGGTTCAGGCGACTGGTGGAGGCGAATCCGTTTGGCACAGTGATCGGAGATCTGCACGGCGGGTTGCAATACGTGAATCCGATGTTTTTGGAGTCTTTGGGTTATTCGGAAACGGAACTTCGATCCGGAGACGTGCGATGGGACGCCCTGACGCCGCCGGAGTACGCGGACCGCGATGCCCACGCGGTGGAGCAACTTCGAACATCGGGGCGCTGCGAGGTGTATGAGAAGGCCTTTGTTGCGAAAGATGGCCGGCGGATTCCTATCCTGTTAGGGGCTGCAACCATTGACTCGCCGAAAGGGGAGCCGGAAGTGGCGGCATTTGTGACGGATCTGACGCCGCTCCGAGCCGCCGAAGAGGCCCTGCGGAAAGCGAACGACGAGCTCGAAAAGAAGGTCGCGGAGCGCACCATGGCGCTGGAAGCGGAAATAGTGGACCGCAAGCGCGCGGAGACAAGCCTGCGAGATCTTACCGGACGTTTGTTGCGCATGCAGGACGAGGAACGCCGACGTATGGCGCGTGAGTTACATGATCATGCTGGACAAACCCTGGTAGCGATGACGCTGAATTTCGCGGCCCTGGAAAATGCCGCGGGGAATGGTCTACCAGAAATAAGGAAATTAGCGGAAGAAGGGCGCCAACTTTCGGACGATTTGTCGAAAGAAATCCGGACGTTTTCCTATCTGTTGCATCCTCCACTTCTCGATGAGGCCGGACTGGGCTCGGCGTTGCGTTGGTATGTAAATGGATTTTCAGAGCGCAGCAAGATTGAAGTGGACCTGGAACTGCCTCCAGATCTTGGCAGGCTTCCGGACGAGTTGGAGTTAGTAGTGTTTCGTGTTGTGCAGGAGAGCCTGACCAACATTCACCGGCATTCCGGGAGTCCTTCCGCGCGGATTCTGTTGAGCCGTAAACAGGGGACGATTGAGCTGGAAATAAGCGACCAAGGCCGAGGTATTTCGCCGGACAAACAGCGTGAAACCTCGATCACGCGTGTCGGGGTGGGGCTGCGGGGGATGGAGGAGAGAGTGCGCCAGTTCAAAGGCGATCTAAGAATCGATTCCGATTCTACGGGAACGAGAGTTAGCGTCGTTCTCCCGATTGTGGGTGAAGCCGCGTAGCGGGGTTCGATCAGCGGGCTGCGAGCGCCTTGGGTCGTGGTGGGGGGCGCGGAGATATGTTCTTTCGCCCCTTCGGGGCTGGTTCGTTCTCGTGGTTGTGACCCACGGCTTGCGCCGTGGGCTGCATTCTATCGCCGCTTCGCGGCTTGGGTGGTTGGCAGCTAGATTGTTGCGACGGCTGTTCGCTGCGTGGTTGGCAACCTGCGGCTGCTTGTGGGCGCTTTCCGGTCTGGCTCGCTTCGATGTTCGCGGTCGAGGACGATTGGACTCGACTGCGGGATTTCACTTCGTGGCTTTGATCCAGCGATTGATTTGCTCTTCCAGGACATCCAAGGGTAACGGGCCCTGATCGAGGACCGCGTCATGAAACGCGGGCAGGCTGAACTTTGCGCCTAATTCGCGTTGCGCTTGCTCGCGCAGTTGGAGAATTTTGATCTGCCCCATCTTGTAGGAGAGCGCTTGGCCGGGCCACGCAATGTAGCGATCGACTTCGGTTTCGATATTCTGATCGTCCATCGCGGTGTGTTCGTGGAAGTAGTCCACCATCTGCTGGCGTGACCAGTGCTTGGCGTGGACTCCGGTGTCGACGACCCACCGAACCGCACGCCACATTTCATTCTGCAGGCGTCCGTATTCGCTGTAGGGATCCTGATAGAAGCCCACTTCTTTTCCCAGGCGCTCCGAATAAAAAGCCCAGCCCTCGCTGTAAGCGTTGAGGTCCAGTCCATACTTGCGGAACGGTGGCAGTCCGGTCAGTTCCTGCGCCACGGAAAACTGCAGATGATGGCCGGGGACGCCCTCGTGATAGGCGATCGCCTCGACATTGAGGAGCAAGCGTTTTTCCGGGGCATATTCATTCACATTGATGCGGCCGGGGCGCGAGCCATCGCCGGCGCCGAGCGAGTAGTCGGCGGGCACGCCGTCCGCGCTGCGGAAAGATTCCATCGGGACTACGTCGAGTTTGTTCTTCGGGAGACGTCCGACCAATTGCGGAAGCTTGAGATACATCTGGTCGCGATACTTGGTGTAGAGGTCGAGCAGTTGCTGGCCCGACTTGGCGTGCAAAGCCGGATCCTGACGAATATGCTCGTTGAACGATTTCAGGTCGTTGAAACCCTGCGCTTTGGCAAGCGTGAGCATCTGGGTCTCGATGTCGGCGACGCTCTTTAAGCCAAGCTCGTGAATCTGGGCCGCCGTGATCTCTGTGGTGGTGTGGTGACGAACGTCGAAGCGGTAGCGCGCCTCGCCGTCGGGAATGGCCCACAGGCCGGGATCGAGGCGCCCATGGGGAGCGTAGTCGTCGCGCACAAACTTCGCGAATTTCGCGTAGGCGGGCGCAACTTCGTTTTTAACGGCATCTTCGATTGCGGCTCGCAGGCGGGTGCGGTCGGCCTCTGGAATGGACTCGGGAAACTTCCGCAGCGGGTCGGTAAAGGGACTCTTATCCAGAGGATCGTCGGCAATCTCTTGCGCCTGATGCGAGACTTTCTCGAGCAAGTACTTCGGCGGCATGAGGTGATCGCGCAATCCGTCGCGCATGTGGCCGGTTGTCTGCTCCAGCGCGTGGGGCATCTGATGCAGTCGCGAAAGATAATCTGTCGTAATCCTTCACCGTGTGGAAGGGACAGTCGTAGGGCAGGGAGGCATACCAGAGGTGGATGCCGGTAAATTGAGTGACGGGCATCTCCCAGTCTTTGAAGCGGGCGCGTTCGATCTCCTCTTTCAGGGTGCGCACCATGAGTGCGTGATTGAGTCGCTCCTGCTCGGGAAATCCGGTGACGTCGATCGCCTGAAAGCGTGCCAGGGCTTGCCGGTTGTGCTCTATGTCGTCGGCGATGGCCTTGTCGGAAAAATCGGAGAGGCGATCGTTGTAGCGGTTGTCGCCAACGTTGGTGGCGAACTCGGGAGAAGTGCGCATGGTGTACTGCCACTCTTCGTCGAGGAGACGATTGAGGTCGGCGCGGCGGGCGTCCAGGCTCTGGCCGGCAGCAGGTACTACTAGAGATATGAGTAGACCGCAGATTGCGGCGGAGCCCAGGAGAGATAATGTCATGCGGTCCTCCTTGAAGAAGTCTTCCCATCAAATCTGGTAGCGCTGTGTCCCGGTGTTACGGCGCTGGGGGAAGATTGGTGAACGATGGCGGTCCGAGGATAACAGAAATATCGTGGAGCGAGTCCGAGCGCGAGGGCGACGGCCGCTAAATTCTCTTCGCTCGACATATCATTCTGCGTTGGGCAGAAAGGAAGTAGGGATTGACGGACAAGAATGCCAGATACTGGATTGAGCAATTGAAGCTGGAGGAGCATCCCGAGGGTGGATATTTTCGGCAGAGTTACAAGGCAACATTGACGCTGCCGAGGGCGGCTTTGCCGACGGAGTTTTCGGGAGATCGGGCAGCGTCGACGGCCATCTACTTCCTGCTGGAAGGGGAAAACTTCTCAGCGTTTCATCGGTTGCGGTCGGATGAGGTGTGGCACTTCTATGCAGGGTCGACCCTTGTGGTTCATGTGATCGAACCTGAGGGCAAGTATTTTCGAATTCAACTGGGACGCAATGCGGATCGTGGCGAGGTGTTTCAGGCGGTCGTGCGAGCGGGGTGCTGGTTCGCCTCGCACGTGGAGGATTGGAAATCGTTTGCGGTGGTGGGGTGCACGGTGGCTCCGGGATTTGAGTTTGCCGATTTCGAGATGGGAAAGCGGAGAGGAATTGGTGGCGAAGTATCCGGAGCATCGGGAGATCGTCGAGCGGTTGACGAGGGGGTAGGATTTCCTCGAGGCTTCCGTGGCTGGGTGCCTGTCAGGGGACGGAGCTTGTGATGACAAACCAAATCGAACAAGCCTTGCGTGTGCTCGTCGGCCTGCCATTTTGGGCAGTAGGACGTGCAGTGGACTTGGTTTGGTTTGAATTCGGCAGCCGACGAACCGTAAAGGGCTTCAAGGATGTGGAGAGGGAGGTGGGCGATTATGCGCTTCACGTTCAGTGCGCTTGGCGGATCACGCTTGGTGGCAAAATCGTGATAGGCCGTGGTGACATCTTCTGTACACCTGAAGAGAGCAACGAGCCACTTCCTCCCGATTTTGACTGGCAGAAAGGTAATCGGTTCGACAGAATCGCCAAGGAACTCTTGCAGAACGAATCGCGCAGATTCGTGGTCCAGCAGGTCAACGCCGGAGACGCAGGAAGTTTGACCATCGTGTTGGAGGACGGCTACAAACTGGAAGTGTTTCCGCAGGATTCGGAGAACGGAGAGCACTGGAGATTCTTCAAGCCGGGACTAGCGGAGCCACATCTAGTTTTCAGTGGTAAAGGACTTGAGGGAGCAGTAGTATCTTTGGGGATAAATCTCCTGTTAGCGACAGTCGACGATTTCAAACAGTATCGAGATTCAGCGCATGTTATATTCTCGTCGCATATGCACCTTCTCGGACGCAATCCTGTTGCATCCACCGTGCTCGCACTGACGTTTACTGCATCGCTACTCGGTGGTAAGGGGCTTGCTCGGGCACAGAGCCCCTCGTCCCAAACGAAGCCCCCTGGCTCGTCCAAGCCGACAAGGCATGATTCCGCTGATGTCGTAGCGACTCTCTCTCCTGAAGAAGCAGAAGAGGGAAAGCTGAACGATGCATACCAGTCGATAGCCCAGCAACAGAGAAAGGGCACCTGCACGGCGGCAATCATCGAACGGTACCGGTCCGAGGTGCTCCCCCTCGCTGAAAACGCTGCCTTCAACGTCCCCAAAAACAAGTTTCTTTTTTTGGCCAACAGGGACATCGGCAATTGCTATCTGGCGCAGCAAGACTTCGTCGAAGCTGAAGCTTCCTTTCAAAGGATTCTGCAATACGCGCCGGTGTGGCCCGGCACCGACGACTCCGCCTACCCGGTTAACCTGCGTCAGATCGCCACTGCGCAAATGGGACAGCAACGATGGCAAGCTGCGGAGGAGTCACTCCAGAAGTCTCTGTCGCTTTTCGATTCGCAAATTGACAGGGCATTGAAATCTGACAGCGAGTTTTTTCGCACTGAACATGCTGGCAATCTCTGCGGTTCGAAAGCCAAAAGCCTCGCATATTTGGCGATTGTGTATGTACGCGAGGGGCGCACCGCTGACGCTCTGAAGACAGTAGAGTCGGCGTACGCCGAAGCGACGAAACCAAACGTATCGCCCAGCTTTGTTGGCGAAGTTGTACAGATTGGTCGCTCGATTGCGCAAGCAACTGGCGATAAAGACGCCATCGCAAAGTGGTCACAACGTAGCTAATCGGTCCCACCCGCGCTGTCTCCGTATCCCTTTTCTGGATGCTTTGGCTGAACCCAAAGGTCGGCTGCATTTTCAGTTGGCGAAACATCTCTATAACACACTTTGGGCGGCAAGCACGGGCTTCTCGCTCAGGGCAGGGTCTCGCCACATAGGCAGCCTGATCACTTCACGGCGGCGGCTTTCTTGGGAAACATTTCTCCGATACGGCGGATCTGGGCGCCGACGGCTTTCAACTTTTCTTCGATGTGTTCGTAACCGCGGTCGATGTGGTAGACGCGGTCGATGATGGTTTCTCCGTCGGCCACGAGGGCGGCGAGCACGAGCGAGGCTGAGGCCCGCAGGTCGCTGGCCAGGACGGCGGCGGCACTGAGCGGCGTCTTACCGCGGACGATGGCGCGGCGTCCCTCGATTTTGATGTTGGCGCCCATGCGCACCAGTTCCTGGGCGTGCATGAAACGATTCTCGAAAATATTTTCGGTGATGATGGATGTGCCTTCGGCCTGGGTGGCGAGGGCCATGAATTGCGCCTGGCAGTCGGTGGGGAAGCCGGGGTGCTCTTCCGTGTTCAGATCGGCGGCAACGAAAGGATTATCGCCCATGACGCGGACTGAGTCGGCACTGATCTTCGTCTTGACGCCGACCTCGTGAAGTTTGCTGAGGATTGCTTCGAGGTGGGAGGGATCGCATCCGGCGATGTTCAGATCGCCTCCGGTCATGGCGGCCGCGATGATGAAGGTTCCGGCTTCGATGCGGTCGGGAATGATGCGGTGCTTGGCTCCTTTTAATTTGCTCACGCCTTTCACGCGGATGGTGGGCGTGCCGGCGCCTTCGATCTTTGCTCCCATTTTGTTGAGCAGGTCTGCGAGGTCGGCGACTTCGGGTTCGCGAGCGCAGTTTTGCAGGATGGTTTCGCCCTCAGCGAGGGTGGCGGCCATCAGCAGGTCTTCGGTGCCGGTGACGGTGATCTTGTCGAAGAGAATTTCTGCGCCCTTCAGGCGGGTCGTGGTGGCTTCGACGTAGCCGTGATCCTGCTTGATTTTGGCGCCCAGACGTTCGAGTCCTTTGATATGGAGGTCGATGGGCCTTTGACCGATGGCGCAACCGCCGGGAAGCGAGACGCGGGCATGGCCACAGCGGGCGACGAGCGGGCCGAGGACAAGAGTCGAGGCGCGCATGGTCTTGACTAATTCGTAGGAAGCTTCGGGCGCGGCGAGATTGGCGCAGTGAATGGTGGTGCGGTGCTGGGCGCGTCCGTAGCCGAGTTCGACTTCGGCTCCCATGGCGGCGAGCAGGTTGCGTGTGGTTTGGATATCGCGCACTTGCGGAATGTTTTCGAGGATGACGGGTTGGTCGGTGAGCAGAGCGGCGGCCATGCAGGGAAGCGCGGCGTTTTTTGCGCCGCTGACGCGGATGGTGCCGAGAAGCGGCTCTCCGCCGCGGATGACAAATTTATCCATGATGAGTCCTGGAGACCCATTCTAGCGGGGAAACGCGCCGGTCATGGGTAATCGGAAGGGTGCGAACTTTCGGAGAAGCGCCCCACACCGATCCAGTCGACCAGGAGTGGGTTTTTCGCGGCCAAAGTCAAAAGCTTGAACCGCAGAGGGCGCAGAGGAGACCGGACCTACCGGCTGAAAACTCTGTCCTCGGCGTCTAGTTGGTTTTCTTCTTGCGCGCCGGTGCGCTGGCTTTTACGGCCTCGTCGAGGGAGATTTCCTTGCCTTGGGCATCGACCCAGTGAATGTCAAAGGCCGCGTCGGATGTAAGAAAAACCAGACAGGGCGTGGCCCCCAAGCAAGTGGCACGATGCACGTGACGGGAGGGAAAGTAGACGAAATCTCCGTGATGGCCGACAAAGGCTTTGTCATCCTTCATTTGTGCTTCCAGAGATCCGCTGACGATCATGGCGGTTTCGCTGGGGGTGTGCCAATGATAGGGGGCAACGCAGCCTGGGGCGAAGCGGGCCAGGATGACGGACGGCCCCGTGTTGGGATCGCCTTTCTCCACCGCGATGGTGAAGCATTTGGGAGCGGTCGGGATCGCCATGAATTTAGCGGCTGCGGCTGGGGCGACGATGGGCTTGTCCCCAGCATCCTGGGCCGCCGCATGGACCCCTGGCAGGCTCAGGGTTGCGAGAATTACGAGGAAAACGTATGGGTGTCGCATGGCTCCTCCTTTGGATTTGTGTGCATGGCGCAAGTAAGCAGTGTGCCTTTTCAATGCTCAGGTCGTGACGGATTGCGGGGGCAACTCTACGCCAAGTTGATGGTGAAGGCAATTGTAGTTCTCGTACGGAGAGAGGGTTGGAGAATCTTGCGGATGGTTGACTGAGGAGAATCTCGACCTGGAGAGTCCAACCTCCGCCTCACAAAAACAGCAGAGCTGTCGTGGTTTTGCGCCTGCGGGACGCCTCGCGAAACCGCAGGGACGGCGGTGCTACGATTTTGCCAATTCGATGGCTTGGCGGGCGTGGCCTTTGGTCTTCTTCAGGGCGGCGACGGCTTGGGAGCGGGGTACGCCGGCGGCGAGCATCACGAGCGCGACTGGAGTGCGATTGCCGCTGGCTTCGAGCGCGTGGCTCGCTGCGTCGTGAGTAGCTCCCGTCGCCTTCTCGAGGATGGTGGTGGCGCGCTGGACTAGCTTTTCGTTCTTTGTCCAAACGCTGACCATGAGGTTGCCATAGACATAACCGAGACGGGTCATGGCGCCGGTGGAAATCATGTTGAGGACCATTTTGTGCGCGGTCCCGGCTTTCATACGGGAGGATCCGGCGAGGACTTCGGGGCCGACCTCGGTGACGATGGCGAAGTCGGCGGCGCGTTCGAGAGGAGAGTTACGGTTGCAGGTGAGGGCGATGGTGTGGGCCCTGCGACGGCGGGCGTATTCGACGGCGGCGATGGTGAAGGGAGTGCGTCCGCTGGTGGCGATGCCTAAGACGATGTCGTTTTTGCCGGGCTTGCGCTTTTTGATTTCGGTGAGGGCGAGGGCGGTGTCATCTTCGCTGGCTTCTGTGGAGGCGCCGAGAGCCTTGGGACCTCCAGCCATAATGAATTGCACCGTGCGGGGCGCGGTGTTGAAAGTGGGCGGAATTTCCGAGGCATCGAGGGCGCCGAGGCGCCCGCTGGTTCCGGCGCCGACGTAAATCAAGCGGCCTCCCTGGCGGATTCCGGCGGCGACGACGTCGATGGCACGCGCGATTTGCGGCAGGGCGCGGCGCACGGCGCCGGCGACAGTGGCGTCTTCTTCGTTCATCAGGCGAACGATTTCGAGGGAGGACATGCGATCCAGATCGGATGCGGAGCGGAGGACCTGTTCAGTGGAAAGTTGGCGAAGATCAGATTTCGCGGAGCGGAGTCGGGTCAAGTCGTACGCCTTTCGAAGTGGAACAGTTCCAGGGGTAAAGACAGTTCATTTTAACTTCTTTGGGCCGGGGCGACGGGCACTGAGGTTCGGGGAAGCGGTGGTCCTTACGTCTTCAGCCGGGTTGCCAGGGCTTCGACGACAGCGTCGTGGAATCTGGGGCGGACTTGCTTGATGGCTTGATTGGAGGAGTCGGGCCAGGTGCGGTTTGTCAACAGGGTGATGGAAAGCTGGCGGTCGGGATCGATCCAGAGGGAGGTTCCGGTATAGCCCAGATGTCCGAAAGCGGCGGGGCCGAAATATTTTCCGGATTGCGAGGGATTGGATGGTGTGTCCCAGCCGAGGGTGCGAGAAGTGCCTGTGGGAGAGGATTCACGGCGAGTGAAGAGCGAAACTGTTTCCGGGCGGAGGATGGGACTGCCTCCACTGAGCAGCACATGGGCGAAGTGGGCGACGTCTTCGGCATTGGAGAACAGGCCCGCGTGGCCGGCGACTCCTCCGAGGATGGAGGCGTTTTCGTCCTGCACTTCGCCTTGGATGATGCGGTTGCGGAAGGTGCTGCGTTGGCTCGCGCTCGGATGCGATTCTGCGTCTGGCTTTTTGCAGGCGGGAGCGTCTGCTCCACGCTCTTCGCGTTCGTCGGCGGTGGGTGGAATTTGTTTTCGTTTATCGGCTGGCGGATTGAAAGTGGTGTTCGCCATCGTCAGGGGTCCAAAGATTTCGCGCTGGCAGAAGACATCGAGGGACTCTCCGGCGATTTGTTCCAGGGCTGCACCGAGGATGATGAATCCGATGTCACTGTATTCGGCGCGGGTTGCGGGATCAGCGGAGAGGGATGTGGTGAAGGCGTCTCGCAGCAGTTCGTCGCGCGAGTGGGCTTTGAGAAACAGCTTTTCGTATGCGGGGAGACCGGAGGAATGGGCCAGAAGCATGCGGAAGGTGACGTCGCCGCGGCGGGCATCAACCGTGCCGCAGGAGTCAGCAAGAATTTGGGGGATGGTACCTGCCACGGGAGCATCGAGTTCGAGGAGGCCTCGTTCGTAAAGGATCATCGCCATGGTGGTGGTGGCGATCGGCTTGGTGAGGGAGGCAAGGTCGAAGAGCGTGGCGGGGGTGACTTCGGAGTTAGTGTCCGCGCCCAAGCCGAGCTTGGACGAGCCACCCTCGGGTTCTCTTTCGTATACAAGATGACCAAAGGACTTTAGCGCTACCAGCTTGTTCCGGAGCGTGACGGCGATGGAGGCGGCGGGAAAGGCTTGTTGGGCGATGGCTTCGTTTACGATCGCGAAGGCGGAGGAAAGAAGTTCGTCTTGATCCTCATGGGCTGGAACGAGAGCGCTGCTCGGGGTTGTTGGCTTGCCTTGAGTCATGATCTTTGCGGGTTATAGCAGAGTTGGTTGGGCCGGTAAAGTTTTGGGGCTGCAACAACCTGTCATCAACAGAGGGCACAGTGGCTCACAGAGGGAGTCCTGACGCCCCGACGCTTCTGGAGTTCCGTAGGATGTTTGCAGGTTGGCACATTCTTACTTTCGTTTCTTGAGTCTTGGTGCTCGGGTTGTGTAGAGTCTCTACATCCTTCTTTCATTTTCCAATTCGCGTTCAAGAATAGGTCTGCGCGCTGTCCGCGAGGGCCGAGGCTTCTTGTTTTCTGGCGGCGCTTGTTCTGATTGCCGTCTTCACCCTGCTGCGTACGGCTCAAGGGGAGTCCAGACCCAACCCAGTGGCGGCGCTTTCTAAGTCAACTGCTCCGAAGGCGGATGTTCGTCTCGACAATGTCGACTCGATTATCGGGCAGGCGATCGCTGACAAGAATATTCCGGGAGCGGTGCTGATCGTCGGGCACGACGGCAAGGTCATCTACCGCAAGGCTTATGGGCAGCGGGCTCTGGAGCCGAAGCGCGAGCCCATGACGCTGGACACGGTGTTCGATCTGGCGTCGCTGACCAAGGTGATTGCGACCACGACTGCGATGATGCAACTGTTCGAGCAGGGCAAGGTGCGGATGAATGATCCGGTGGCGAAATATCTGCCGGAGTTTGCGCAGAACGGGAAAGAGGACATCACGGTGCGGCAGCTGATGACGCACTACTCGGGGCTGGCGCCTGACCTGGACTTGAAGGAGCCGTGGGAAGGGAAGGACACCGCTTATCGAATGGCGTTTGCGGAGCCGCCGCCGGAGACGCCGGGCTCGGGGTTCACTTACAGCGACATCAATTTCATTGTGCTGGGGGCGCTGGTCGAGCGAGTCTCGGGAACGACGCTTGATGCGTATACCGCGCAGCATGTGTTTGCGCCGCTGAAGATGACACGAACGCGGTTTGTGCCTCCGCCGTTATGGCGGGCGAAGATTGCCCCCACGCAATATGACGAGAAAGAACACATGTTGCGGGGTGTAGTGCATGATCCGACGGCGCGGCGCATGGGTGGTGTGGCTGGGCACGCGGGCTTGTTTTCGACGGCAGACGACCTGGCGAAGTTTGCGCAGACTTTGCTGAATGGCGGAGACGGAATTCTTTCTGGGATCACGGTGGCGAAGATGACGCAGCCGGAGCAGCCTCCGGAGGCTCCGCTACTGAGAGGGTTTGGATGGGATATCGATTCTCCGTTTTCGTCCAACCGCGGGGATTTGTTTCCCGTGGGATCGTACGGGCATACGGGATTTACTGGAACATCGATCTGGATCGATCCAACCACGCAGACTTACGTGATTTTGCTGACGAATTCCGTGCATCCACGCGGGAAGGGCAATGCGATCGGGCTGCGGTCGAAAGTTTCCACGGAAGTTGCGGCGGCGCTGAATTTGTCGCCGAGCGAGAAAGAAGCGCTGCGCTGGAAGAGTGTGACGGGATATAACGAGGCGCTGAGCGCGGCCCGCCGCATGGACTCGCGAAATGGAACTGTGAAGACTGGGATCGATGTGCTCGAAGCGCACGGGTTTGATGTGCTGAAGGCGGCGGACGGGAAAAAGCGCATCGGGTTGGTGACGAATCAGACGGGGCTGGATGCTTCGGGACGGCGGACCATTGATGTGCTGGCGCAGGCTCATATCCAGAACCCCGGCATTTCTCTGGATGCGATCTTCAGTCCGGAGCACGGGGTCACAGGGGAACTCGATACGACGCATGTTGGCAATACCACCGACGCAGCAACCGGGGTGCCGGTGTACAGCGTGTATGGAGGAACGGATGCGGCGCGGCGTCCTCCAGCGGACGTGCTGAAGAATCTCGATGCGATTGTGTTTGATGTGCAGGATGCCGGTGTGCGGTTCTATACATACGAGACGACGCTGGGATATTTCCTCGAGGCCGCAGCCAAGGCTGGGATTGAGATGATCGTGCTGGATCGGCCGGATCCGATTACAGGTTCGTTCGTGCAAGGTCCGGTGTCGGACCCGGCCAAGGAAAGTTTCACAAATTACTGGACTGTCCCGGTGCGGCAGGGAATGACGATGGGCGAACTCGCGAAGATGTTCAATATCGAACGGAACATCAATGCGAAGCTGACGGTTGTTCCGATGGAAGGATGGGAGCGGGGAGACTGGTTCGATTCGACGGGGCTAGTGTGGGTGAATCCATCGCCGAACCTGAGAAGCGTGACGGAAGCGGCTTTGTATCCCGGAGTGGCGATTATTGAGGGCACGAACGTTTCTGTCGGACGGGGAACGGACACTCCGTTTGAGTTGGTGGGTGCGCCCTGGATCAAAGGCAAAGAGTTGGCGGCCTATATGAATACGCGCGGGATTGCCGGAGTGCGGTTTGTTCCAGTGACCTTCACTCCGACATCGAGCAATCACAGCGGACAGAAGTGTGAAGGCATCAATCTTGTAGTGACCGACCGGAACGGGTTTGATGCGCCAGAACTCGGCATTGAACTGGCGGCGGCGCTGCACAAGTTGTACGCGACGGACTTCAAGATCGAGCGCATGCAGGATTTGCTGGTGAATCAGAGTGTGTATGACGCGCTCATGGCTGGTCAAGACCCACGACGGATTGCGCAGGAGTGGCGGGAGGGATTGGAGAAGTTTCAGAAGGTGCGGGAGAAATACTTGATTTACAAGTGAGAAGCGGCGGTTTGGAGTGAGCCGCTTCACCGCTCTATCGGCAACAGGTATTGGGGATTGCGCTCCATCGCGCCGCCGAAGAACTGTCGATCAGCCTGGCGCATATCCCAGACGGTCACGCGGCCGGGTGTGATCTGGATCGTGACATCGTCCCAAGCCGCAAACACCGGCCCGACTGCAGGGTCTTGAAGGGCGGCTTCACTCAGATATTTACGATGAACGCCGGCATTGCACTTCCGCGACGAGTCGCCGGTGAGGATCTGTGCAGCTCCCGCGATGTTGACACCGAATGAGGCCGCAGGATCGCGCGAGTCAATCATCAATGAAACGGTCGGATTAGATTGCAGGTTGCGGGCTTTGCGACTGCGCGAGGACGTAGCTACAAAGACTTTTCCAGCGTCAAACCAATACCACACGGCAACGATGTGAATGGAGCCATCCGGATTTTCGGTTGCGAGCGATGCGATGTGGCGTGCGTCCAACAACTGCCTGACCAGAGGATCTGCAAGGGTAGCCATTTGAAAGGAGCCTTTCCGGCGCGGATTCTAGCATTCACACCGGACTCAAGCAATCACGGCATGGGTTCGAGGCCGGGATGGGCGACAAGCTGAACATAGGGCGGATAACTCTGGGTCGGGAAGAGCGCATCTTAGCGGCTAAAGTGGTAATCTCGGGCTTATCAAGGCAAGATTTTACCTTGGGAGGTGTGGCGTGCGCGGACTATTCACCGTGATTTTGGTTTCAGGCATGGCATGGGGGCAGGCGGCGGATACGGCCAAGCCTTCCGATGCACAAGCTGTACCTGCCGCTCCGGCAGCTACGAGTAGACCCGCTTTGCCGGAGCAAACCGCGGCGCCGCAGAATCCTAACGCCCTGGTGATTCCGGCGGGGACGAAGATTCCGCTGGTGCTGAAGCAAGCGATCTCGACCAAGAATGCTCGGGAGGGCGATCCGGTCTATGCCGAGACAGCGTTTCCCTTTGTGGTGAACGACCGCATGCTGATTCCGGCGGGGACATACATCCAGGGAAAGATCACGCATACGGAGCACCCCGGGCGGTCGAAGAAACGGGCGGAGATGTTGATCCACTTCACGTCAATGATTTATCCGAGCGGCTACACGGTCATGCTGCCGGGGTCGGTGGACAACACGCCGGGTGCCGACAGCAACAGCGTGAAAGATAAGGAAGGGACGATCCAGGCAGACAAAGACACTGGCAAGAGGGTTGAAGATGCAGCCAAGGGCGCCGCAGTCGGGGGTACGGTGGGGAGTGTCGGCGGCCTGGCGGCGGGCGGGTTGAACGGCGCGCGCTACGGGGGCTTGGCGGGAGCCGCCGCCGGGGTGGCTTGGGCCCTGCTGAAGCACGGGCCCGATGTGAAGTTGGACGTGGGCACATCTCTTGAGATGGAGATTCAGCGAGCGGTCCCGGTAGATGCGAGCCGGATCCAGGTAGCCAAGGCGGGATCGTAGGCAGGGCGTTCGATCTGCCCGGCTTCCATCAAGGTTGACGACGCTGCCGTTGGCAAGAGTTGGTTTCCTGCCTGCTAGACTTCCGTCATGCAGAGGGCCGATGTATCCGCGCTGCAGGGAATTCTTCAACAGCTCTGTCCGCGCTGCCGCGTGGGGAAAATCTTTCGCAAATCGGTGTGGTTGTTCCCAGGGATGTATGAGCGCTGTCCAGCGTGTGGGTTGAAGTTTGAGCGCGAGGATGGGTACTTCCTGGGCGCGATGTATATCGGGTACGGGCTGGGGTTGGGAGCGATTGCGGTGCTTGTGGCGTTGGTGTGGGGAGTATTGCGGTGGCCCTTACTAAAGAGTGTGGTGGGTGGCATCGTGCTATTTCTGCCGCTGGCGCCGGTGTTGACGTGGATGGCGCGGGTGTTATGGATTTACTTGGATCAGGGAATCGATCCGGACCGAAGTTGAGACTCTCGTAAGTTCCCTCGCGGGTAGGCCAGCACGATCAGACCGAGTGCAAGGGGTAATTCTCGCCCTTCGACGCATCAACCGTGGTAACGTCGGCGCTTGCAATTTACGCTCTGCTTTCTTCTCACTGCTATACAATCCGCGGTAGGAGTGTTCTTGGCGCTCCGAGGTGGAGGCGTTTGTGGAATCTCTGAGCTTTGGTTTTGGCACGATCGTTCTCATTGTTGTCGTTATTTACCTTCTCAGTTCCATCAAGATTCTTGCTGAGTACGAGCGCGGCGTGATCTTCCGGCTGGGCCGGCTGCTGGCCACAGCCAAAGGGCCGGGAGTGGCACTGGTTTTTGCGCCGATTGACCGTATTGTGCGTGTTTCGCTGCGGCAGGAAGCGCTCGAAGTTCCTCCGCAGGACATCATTACGCGTGACAACGTGACGCTGAAAGTGAACGCCGTAATTTTTCTGCGGGTGATTGATCCGAACAAGGCGGTGGTCGAAGTCTCCAACTATGTTTACCAGACATCGCAGTTTGCGCAGACTACCTTGCGGTCGGTGTTGGGCGAACAGGAACTGGACGAACTGCTTTCGCATCGGGAGAAAATCAATCTGCGACTGCAGAGCATTCTCGATACGCACACGTCGCCATGGGGCGTGAAAGTCACCAATGTCGAGGTGAAGCAGGTCGACATGCCGGAGTCGATGCTACGCGCAATGGCCAAGCAAGCGGAAGCGGAGCGCGAGAAGCGGTCGAAGATTATTCATGCGGAAGGCGAGTTCTCGGCGGCGCAACGGCTGGTGGACGCCGCACATTTGCTGGCTACCGAACCCGTCAGCGTTCAGCTGCGCTATTTGCAGACTTTGACCGAGATTGGCGTGGAAAAGAATACGACGGTGATTTTCCCAGTACCCGTTGATTTCTTTTCGGGACTGCAGAAACTTTTGGGGAGTGGCAACGGAGAAGCACCGCCGGTGAAGACTGCGTGAAGGAAAATAGTCGAGCGAGCGGCGGGGGACAGTTGTCGGGAGTGGAACTATGGCTTCGTCACAAGACACAGAAATCACACTAGGGACAGGGAAGTTGCTGGCGCTGTTCTTCGGCCTGGTCGGAGTCTGCGCGCTGTTTTTTGCGCTGGGATACTCGCTGGGGCGCAAGTCGGAGCCTGCGGTCGCAACGGCCGCCGTGGCGGGCGTGCCGCAAACATCTGCGAACTCGAGCAAGGCAAGCGGGTCATCGACGGCGACGACTCCTATGTCGTTCTATAAATCGGTGGAGCAGAAGCAGGCCAGCCCTGAGTTGACGCCAGCCGTCGACGGGAAAACCAGTACCGACGGGAAAACAAATACGGATGCCGCGCCGGCGAATGCTACTCCTGCGCAGACTCCTCCGGCCGAGGCCGACCCGGCGACAACGTTGCCGAGTTCCGCCTATTTCGTGCAGGTGGCCGCGGTCAGCAAACAGGAAGATGCCGACTCGTTGGTGGACGCGCTGAAGAAGAAGGAGTATCCGGCATTTGTTGCGGCTTCGACTTCGAGCGACAAGCTGTTTCGCGTGCAGTTGGGTCCGTTTCCCGAGGTTAAGGATGCAGAGGCGATGCGGGCGCGACTGGTCGGGGATGGCTACAGTCCGATTCTGAAGAAGTAAGCGCTAGACCGGTAATCAGTGGACCGGCCCCAGATATTGGTCCAGCCAATTCAAGGTCTCACGAATCACATCATTGCGTGGTGGGACGTGTCCGCTCTCAAACACGACGCGGCGTTTGTCCTTGTCAGGTGTTCCCAGCCAGCGAAACATGGGTTCTTGCGCATTTTCCACCGGGAAAACGAAATCGTAACGGCCGTTGACCATCAGGACGGGAAGCTTCACACGCGGAGCAAAGTTAATCTCCCGAACCTCCGGAAGCTGTTTCCATTGGCTGAAGCCAGGGGCAATGAGTACCGCGGTACGAAAGCGGTTCTCTAATGCGAGCATTACCGAGGCGACCCGGCCTCCTTCGCTTACCCCCAAATAACCCACCTTTTGATGGTCGAGGTCGGGGCGGGTCTCGATGTAGTCGATAGAGCGGGCCAGATCTTTGTAATCCTCCACTTCCAAGTCACGTTCCGCAATTGACCCTTCATCGGGGCTGGGAACAAAGCGCTCAAACGTCCCCTTGTACACCGGGAACATCAATGCCCGTCCGCTCTTGATAACAAAATCCAGATAATACAATTCCGGATTGCGGCTGGAACCGGGACGGAACATGCCGCTGTGAGGATAGAACACAAGGGTCTGATACGGAGCGGGAACGTTTTTCGGGAGGAATAAGTATGCGGTGACCCGCTCCTGTCCGTAGGCGGCGTCGAATGTAATGGTCTCTTTGCGCCATCCCTCGCTCGATTCCTCTGTTTGTTCGAGCTTGGCGTTCAGCGGCTTGCGATCGTATTCGTAGAGACTCTTGTAAGCGGAGAACACCGCGTCGGGCACGGGCTTTTCTGTGGCGTAATCGCGGACTCGAGTTTCAGGAATCGGCTCAACGAGCGCTGTTGGCAGAGATGCACCATTCATGGATTGCACTAGGCGAAATCCATAAGTAGGCAAGCGATCCAGAGGGGGATGAGCATCATCATCAAGGAACGTGTATACAGGCTCGCTCCATGCTCCGCCTAGAATGTAACGCTTGGCGCCGATCGCGTTCCAGCACCATTCCTTCACATTGCCAGCCATGTCCAACGTTCCGTACGGACCGAGGCCTGCGTGGCTGCCGACGGGAGCCGAGCCTTTGGTGCCGAAATTACTTAAATCGAGAATTCCCGAAAATATCCCTGCGCCCGCAGCGAGTCGCCACTCATGGACTGTGGGCAGGCGTTGGCCGGCAAAGTTCGCGTAGGCGGCTGCCTCGTACCAACTCACGCCGCTGACGGGATAATCGCCTTGTCCTTTGGGAAACTCACCGGTTTCCCAATTGGCTGGGCCGGGGCGTCCAGTCGCGTCGCGGAAGCGAGCCATTGCCTCCTGCCACGAGAGGCCATGCCCGTCTGACCCGAATTTCTCCGTCCAATATTGTTGCTTCTGATAGCCTCCGGCGTTTACGAAGTTCTGGAACTCGCGATTCGTAACTTCATACTTTCCGATGAAAAAGGCAGGCACCTGGAGTTCGGCGGCCTGTCCCAGTTCTGAAGCTCCAGCGGGCACGAAAAGCATGTTGGGTGCAGCGCCAGCCGGCTGCAAAATGTAGGTAAATCTCCCCAAGGTCTCTGCAGCACTCTCAACTGTCTCAAATCCCGGCTTCTCGATTTTCCAGCGATAGCCTGCCAACGGTAGTTCGACGTGGATGGGGGACTTGCCCAGGTACTCCCACTCCCCATTCACATCCGCGTATTCCTTCACGTAGACGTCAGCACCTGGTGGAGTGGTTTCGAGGCTGTGCGGCACAGAATAGTTGAGCCGCAAACGAATAAGTGTCGGGTCCTGCGGCGCATAGGGCTCGGCGCGTCGGGCCAAGCGGAATGCGGCGAAATACTGGCCTTTTTCGATGAGCCGGGAGACCTCGGGGATGGCCTGCTCGATCGCCCAGCGCTTCGGAGAATTGTGGCGATGCCACCATCCAGCTCCGAGAATTCCGGCCAGCAGCAAGCAGACCAGGGTCGTGGCTACGCTGCGCCGCCGCACCAACTGCGAAATGGGGACGGCGACCTGTTTGCCAGAAATAGCGCGCAATTGCAGCCGCTTCAGATCGTCCAAAAGGTTACGCGCTGATGCGTAACGGTCTTCGCGTTTCTTCTCGAGGGCCTTGCTGATGATGCGATCCAGTTCCGCCGGGCTTTCGGGACTCACACGCGATGGAGGCTCGGGGACCTTATGCAGAATGCCATCGAATACTAGAGCGTGAGTTGGGCCAGCGAACGCCTGCCTGCCGGTGGCCATTTCGTAGAGCACGACACCGAGCGAGAACAAATCCGAACGCTCATCCAGTTCCTCTCCTCGAGCCTGCTCGGGAGACATGTAGGCGAAGGTACCCATGGCTACGCCCGTGCTGGTCAGAGAGTCGGGTGCGAGTTGACTTCGAGTTAGCGTTGCAAGGCTGTCGCTGCCGGGTCGATCCACCAACACTTTGGCCAATCCGAAGTCGAGCAATTTCGCCTGGCCACGGCGAGTGACGAAGATGTTGCCGGGCTTCAGATCGCGGTGCAATAGGCCCTCGGAATGGGCAGCATCCAGGGCGTCCGCCAGTTCAGTTCCTAGTTCGATCACATCCGCCACTGGCAGCGGACGGCCGGCTATGCGATTCGCGAGGCTCACGCCTTGCAAGAGTTCCATGGCGATGAAGGGCTTGCCGTCGACGTCGTCCACTTCGTAGATCGTGCAAATATTGGGGTGATTCAAAGATGAGGCGGACCGAGCCTCGCGGCGGAATCTTTCCAGCGCAGCATCATCGAGAACGACATTGTCTGGCAGGAATTTAAGGGCGACGAGTCGGCCGAGTTTGGTGTCCTCAGCTTTGTAGACCACTCCCATGCCTCCGCTGCCAAGTTTCTCGAGGATGCGGTAGTGCGAAATGGTCTGGCCGATCATTGCGCGAATCTTACGTAAAGGACGGGAGGCAGTCAATCAAAGCGAAGCGGTGTTGCAGGAGACCATTTCTTACATTGACAGCCATCGATTCTCGCGCTATTCCTAATCCATCATGTCCGACGCATCGCTCGACCGCGCACTTCACGCGATAGCCGACCCGACTCGGCGCCGTATTCTGCAAGCCCTTAAAGAAGGCGGAACAGAGGCGAAGATCGTAGGACACAAATTGCCCCCTGGGCCGTGCCTTTGTGGTGGAGAGATTGAAGAACGGATTCATCTTTCGCAGCCGACGATTTCTCATCATATGGGAATTTTGACGAAGGCCGGATTGGTCGAAGCAACGAAGCAGGGGCAGTGGCGATGGTATCGGCGGAATGAGAAGGCCATTCGAGCGGTCGTGAAGAACTTGCGCGGGAAGTTATAGGTGATTGACGATAACGCGGGTTGAAGCGGGGCAATGGCCATGAGCATTAACTTAAGGCTCTATTGTCTCCGAGTGGCCCCGCCAACCTGATCTAACGAAGTGCGTCTCGGAGTGTTTCCATGTGGTAGCCTACTCCCTCATGTTCTTCGGACTTTTGCTTGCCGCAGCCGCCGTCCTACCTGCACCATGCGCTTCCACGAAGTCAGAATGCACTGAATGGATAAAACCCGCAGGACAACAGTCGCGCGTCTTGGTCTACCGAACTTATCCGTTGGAGACGAAGAACGAAAACATCACGCGTGCATTTGTATTTGTTCATGGCATTCTTCGCGACGCGGACAATCATTTCCGCACCGCCCTTGCCGCAGCCTTTCTGGCTAATGCATTGACGGACACGATAATTGTGGTGCCGCGTTTCGCATCGAATAGCAGCGCAGTCGGAAACGAAAATGGGAATTGTCGCGACACTATGGCCGCCGACGAAGCAAATTGGATCTGTGAAGCTCTGAGGCCGGACACCTGGCGCTCGGGCGGTGCACCAGTGGGCGGCAGCCAGCTGACCTCCTTCGATTTTATGGACGAGATTCTTCGCCGAGTGGCCCGAAAAGACGTCTTTCCCAATTTAAAGACGATTGTGGTGGCTGGGCATTCCGCTGGCGGCCAATTGGTAATGCGTTATGAGATGTTGAACCAGGTCCACGATCAACTCGGCATACCGGTATCTTACTTGGTCGCGAATCCATCGTCTTATGCGTATGTAGATAACCTGCGGCCCACGGCGAGTGCATTTCCAGCCTCAATATCAGCTCCCGCGCAGGGAAGCCCAACGTCGAATTCCGCGAATCCGTCGACGGCTTTCGTGCCTTTCGCCGATGCGAAGAACTGCACCGGCTACGACATCTGGCCGTACGGACTAAAAGCACGCCCAGGTTACTCGTCTATTCAGACGGATGAGCAGATTGCCCAACAACTTGTGGTTCGCCCGGTCACCTACTTACTCGGTGAAGCCGATGTGTTGCCGCTTGGAGTTTTTGACGTGTCGTGCCCAGCGATGGCGCAGGGCCCCACTCGCCTGGGACGGGGACTCGCCTTCCACATGTACGTAAACGAACATCTCCACGCACATCACAGTCTGGTCGTTGTGCCATTCTGCAGCCACAGCCAGCGTTGCATGTTCACTTCCGACGTAGCATTGCCGTTCATGTTTCCAGATTAAGCCGAGTGCTGCCCAATACGAATGCTACAGCTTCTTGCCGACCGGTGAGGCGCACGGAATTGCGATCTATGAAGAAGATTGCGCTTGAGGAGACACTTCCGAAATGCCTGGTATCGGGAACGAATTTTCATCTATGGTTTGGCTCCAGGCCTAAGAAACTTCGAAACCACGCCGTGCCATCCGAGATTGGAGACGTTGGAACTGACACGCCGGATCGTGGGCAGTGACGGGTCTTCCGCGATTGTCCTTAACGCGATCTTTATTAGTGCGCGCCCAGCGCCCACTTTTCCAAATCTCCGGTGGAACGCAAGAGAGCGAACTGGGTACGCTCGAGATCGAACGTCACATCCTGCAGGGCGATGAAGCGTTCGCTCAGTTGAGCGCGGGCGTCGGCAAGATCGTGGAGGTTGGCGGTGCCGGCATCCATGCGGGTTTGAACGGCGACCAGACTCTTTTCCGCGATTTCATATTCCAGCTGAGCGACATCCCGAGCGGCCTGCAGTTGCGAGACGGAACGCTGCAGCCGCAGCGTTTCTTCCGACACCTGATTGCGGGCGGCCTCAGCTTGTTTGGTGGCCTTCAGTGCGTCAGCATCGGCAGCCTGGGCTCTGGAACGCTGCGAGGCGTTGAACAGGGGGAAGCGAATGCTGACGCCCACGGTGGCGTTGTTCTGCTGAAAGCTGTTGGTGACGCAGAGGAATTCGCCAAGTGGCGTGTTGCAGGGCTTCGACGGGATGTAGTAGTTCTGAAAGTTGTTGAATCTCGAGAGCAGTGCATATTGCGCGGCGAAATCGACGCTGGGCCATAGCGCGCGGTGCTCGCCCTGGGCGCGCAGATACTGGGCGCGCGCGTGCTCGACGGCGGCCTGAACGGAGGGAGTTGAGGCGGCCGCGTCTTTAGTCGCGTCCTCCGTGGGGGCGGGAGCCGGCGGCGCGGGAATCGAATCGGGATCGGTCTGAATGCCGGCGGCGGGAAGCCCCGTCATTTTGGAAAGGTGTTCGCGAAGCACGTCGGCGGCGCCCTGGGCCTCGGCGATACGCAGGCGGACGCGGGCCGTAGAAAGCTTCGCCTTGGTTCCTTCAAGCTCGCTGTCCACGCCTTCTTTGACGCGATCGGCTACGGCGGTCTGCATCTTGTTGGCGTCAGCTTCTGTTTCCTGCAGCTTTGCGAGGCGCTGTTCCCACTTGGCAAGTTCGGCGTAGCTCTGGGCCGCATCCTGGATGATCTGGTTGCGCTCGTCTTTGGTCTTTAAAGAAGCGACGGTGGAATCGATTTTGGCCGCGCGCACGAAGTCGCGCAGCGACGGATTCAGCAGGGCGGATTGCGTATTGATGTTAAACAAAGACGGAGCTGAGCCTTCAAGCGCGAGAGGGAAACCGTAGGAATAACCGAGGCCCGCGCCCGTCGAGATCTGCGGGACGTAGTTGTTGCGGAGTTCGCGATAGCTGGCGGAGGCGTGCTGCTCGTCGGCAGCCGCGATGGCCGCTCCTGTCGCGTGAGACAGGGCGAGTTCCACGATTTGCCGGAGGGGGACGGGCTCAGCCAACAACGATGCCGGAAGTAGCACGAAGACGAGAATCCACTTTACGCTGAGCGCACCGCGGCAGGAGATTTTCATTGCGTCCCTTTCAGACTGATATGCGAATGATGGCATGTGCTATTGGATGCAAGCGTGATTTTAAATGTCGGAGAGGAAGGGCGAGGGCATTTTCGGATGAGATCGAGGCAGAAGGAGTTCACCACAGGGGACCGCACGAAATTGGCGTTCAATGCTCGATCCGCTTCAAGTCCTGCTGAGCGCGGGCGTAGGTATGAGAGAGAGCCAGAGCGGCGCGGTATTCTTCGGCCGCGCCCTGGCGGTCTCCCTGTTTTTCGAGCAACTGGCCCAAAACTTGGTGCGCCTTGAAAGCTGGTCCCTCTTCGACTGTGCCGCTGGAAAGATAGCGGCGAACCAGCCGGATGGCGAGTGCACGGTCACGGTCTGCACGCAGCAAGATATCAGCTGCATGCATGAAAGATTCGGGACGGTCGGCAGACCCGGATTCCATGTTGCGGAACGCTTGTTCCATGTCGTCGAAGCGGTGGGCGTGGAAATAGAAATTGCCGAGGTCGAGCCAGGAGCGCACGCTGGAGTGGCTGGCCGAGATCGCGGCGCGATATTCACGCTCTGCCGTAGCAGGATCTTTTTCCCTTTCCGCGAGACGGGCGAGAACCCAGTGGGCCATAGCCGGATTCAGGGCCATGATTTCTTTGACTTGTTCGCGCGCTTTGTCCTTGCCTCCGCCGACCATTCCGGGCGCTTCCATGTAGAACTCGGCGAGGTCGGTGCGGGCCTCCCAACTCTTGGGATCCAGTTCCACCGCGCGCTCAAATGAAACACGAACTTTTTTCGCCAAGCCGGCCGCGGAGAGAAATCCGACGTGGTCGGCTTTTTCACCGTAGACACGTCCCAGCCACAGGGAATACATACTCTTGTTTGGGTCGAGGTTGCGGGCACGCTCGCAGGCAGCGATTCCGCGGTCCCAATCTTCGATCATGAAATAAGCGCGACATAGCAGGTTGTAGGACTCGGCGTCGGTGGCGGAGCGGCTGACCTGCTGCTGCAACATTTGGATGGCTTCGTCCGCATGGCCGGTGGCGAGGAGTTCTTTGGGCGAAGCAGCGGCAAACGACTGCTGTGCGAGCAGGAAGAGAACGGCCAGGCAGGTAAGGGTGCGTAACTTCATTCGCAAGTTCTGTTTGGGTGCCTCTGCCTAGAGAGACGTAGCAAGCTACATCTCCACTGGGGATCACGGGACTATCTTGACGAGTGCGCCATCGAACAACGGTTTTGATTCTTCTGCCGGCAGAGCCACGGTCTCGCCTTGGGAGAGTCCGGACGTAATCTCGACGCGGGTCAGGTTCTGCAACGAAAACTCCACCATCTCGCGCTTCAAGCGATTGCCGATGATGCGGAAGACGTAGGGTTTGGTTTCATCCAGGCGCAGAGCGTCGCGTTGCAGCGTGAGGACGTTGTTGTGCTCAGCTACTACGACGGTTACGCCGACATTCACGTTGGGGAGCAGGCGAAGATCCCGGTTGTCAATCAGGCAGGTCATTTCACCCACATTCCTTGAGCCATGCAGCTTAACAGTCGAAGGGACAGTATTCACTGACCCGTTCCAGATGCGGCCGGGAAGTGCGTCCCAGGTAATTTCAATTTTTTGACCCGATTGCAAGCGGCCCACGTCGGGTTCGTCAACGAATGCACGCACCAGCACGTGCGAAAGATCGGCAACCTGCAGGAGGAGCTCGCCAGCTTGCACAAAGGCGCCGGTCTTGACGGGAAGCGCGTACACGACCCCATCGAACGGCGCAAGCACGCTGGATTTGTGAAGGGCGTCTTCGGCGCTGTCATAGGCCGCTTGGGCCTCGGCGGCCTGGGCCTCGATGCGGGCAACTTCGGGCTGCGAGTATCGATCCTTCTGTTTCTGTTCGAGCAGGCTGACATCGGCCTGGGCACGCTGCAATACATCTTGCGCCTGTTGGACTTCGCCGGGTGAAGCGGCGCCCTGCTGCTGCAACCGCTGGAAAGCCTCGAGGTTTCGTTTGGCGATATCGCGGGCACTCCGCGCCTTGACCAGTTGCGAATTCACGGTGAGAACTTCTTCCTGCGTACCACCGGTCTTGAGCGCAGACTGGTCGGCCTGCGCGGCCTTGATCTGAGCCTGGGCGCGGGCTGCCTGCGACCGAATGTCGGCGTCATCGAGCTGCAAAAGAAGTTGGCCCTTATGGACGGGATCGCCCTCTTTGACCAAGATGCGTTTTACCGTCGTCGCAATGGGAGCGTGTGCTTCGAAGTTCTGGACGGGCTCAATTTTACCGTTGGTGGAGACCAGGCTGCGGATAGGCCCTCGCTCGACCGTGGTGGCGCGGACCTTAAGAGGCGTCTGATGCAAGTACGAATAAAGCACCAAAGCGGCGAGGCAAGCGAACGCGATCCAAAGCCATCGCCGACGCGACGGCGTGTTCGAATTGTTTGTCGATGCCAACCAGTTTATCTTTCAGGGTGCGGCAGGAATTACTGTAAGTAGTAATTTATCATCCTGGAGGCCGCGACAGCACAGCGAAGCGCTCCCGAGCCAGTACTGTTTTAGATGCCACCAGCGTGACTTCGGGTGCATCGCGGTTGAACGGCGATTCGTGAGCCAAGTTCGTGTGCAGCCCCGGGCCAGACCTAGCAAGTTCCTTCTCTGCGAAGGTGAGCCGATACAATAAGGAATGGCCAAATCGCCACGATATACGCCCCAGCACGCTGCCGCCGGTCTCGATGCGAAGTTTCCGGAGATCGAGACCTGGCCCAACCAGTTTCCCGGATACGAAATCGTAGTGGACGATCCGGAGTTTACGTCTGTGTGCCCGAAGACCGGGTTGCCGGATTTTGGCGTGTTGAATATCCGCTACATGCCGGATCAGCATTGCCTTGAGTTGAAGTCGCTGAAGGAGTATTTGCAGTGCTACCGAAATCTCGGGATTTTTCAGGAGAACGTCGTCAACCAGGTTCTGGATGACGTGGTGAAGTGGGCGAAGCCGGTGTGGGCGGAGGTGCGGGGAGAGTTTCGTCCGCGAGGCGGGATTTCGACCACGATTGTGGCGAAGTGGCCGAGACCGAAAGACGGGCGCAATGGTGGCCGCGGATAAGATTCCGCCGTGCTATATTCGCTCGACCTGTGTCGCAAACGAAACTCTATCCGCGGACCGCGCTGGTTCTTCTAACCGCGCTGAATCTGCTGAACTACATCGACCGCTCCGTGCTGAACGCGGTACAGCCGCTCATTCAGGACGAATTTCATGTCACGGATGCGCAGATTGGTAGACTTACCACCGTCTTTTTAATTTTCTACACACTGGCTGCGCCCTTCATGGGCCCGCTGGCCGACCGCTACTCTCGCAGGCTTATCATCGCGTTGGGCGCATTTGCCTGGAGCGGAGCGACGCTCCTCACTGCAGTCACGCACAGCTACGACGCATTGTTGATTCGCCACACGCTGGTCGGAGTCGGAGAAGCAAGTTTCGTCACGATCTCGCCTACTGTGGTGGCGGACTTATTCCCAGAGTCGATGCGTGGACGAGTTTTGGGCTTTTTCTATCTGGCGATTCCGGTGGGGTTCGCGCTCGGCTATCCCATTGGCGGCTACTTTGGAACGCATTTCGGATGGCGAATGCCATTTCTTCTCGCCGGATTTCCGGGATTTGTTCTAGGGGCATTGGTTTTGCTTCTGCCGGATCCCCCGCGCGGGCAATTCGATTCCTTGCAGGAGACGCCGGAGCGACGCAGCGTGAGCGGCCTGGTCCGGAACCCGGCATTTCTGACTGCGACGTTGGGAATGGCGATGATGACTTTCGCGCAAGGCGGTTTGCTGGTCTGGATGCCGACGTTTTTGTCCCGAATGCGCGGCTACACTCTCCTGCAGGCCAACAACCTTTTTGGCGTGATCCTGGCGATTGATGGAACCATAGCATCGCTGGCGGGAGGATGGTTGGGGGATCGTCTGCTGCGGCGGACTAGGAGTGCTTACTATCTGGTCTCAGCCGCCAGCATGGGGTTGGGGATTCCAGTAATGACGGTAGCCTTGTTTAATCACGGGTCGGCGATGGTTCCGGCAATCGCGGTAGCGGGATTTCTTCTGCTTTTGAATACGGCGCCCTTGAACGCCGCTGTGATCAATTCCGTTGGAGCTCACATCCGCGCTACTGCGATTGCGGCAAATTTGTTCGTCATTCACTTTCTAGGCGACGCTCTTTCCCCCTGGCTGATCGGGAAAGTTTCGGACCGGTCATCTCTCGAATCCGGATTTATCAGCACCGTGATCGCCACCGCACTCTCTTCTGCCATACTGTTCTACGGGATGAAATTTGCACCGGCCGTTGCCCTCGCCGGCGCTTCCGGAGAGGCAGGGAAGACGTAGCAGGATGGGTTACTTTCATTGGATCGCGGGAACAATTCTGGCGCTGGCGTGGTTTTCCCGCATCGTCGATGCTGCCCTTGGCATGCCTACTGTGGCGGACATCGCCCGCCCGGAGTGGGACCGCTCGCCCGCAACCCCGCAGGGCGAGCCGCGAGTCAGCATTATCGTGCCGGCTCGCAACGAGGAAGAACACATCCAGGAAACGCTGACGCGCTTGCTAGCCCTGGAATACTCCAACTACGAAGTCATCGCGGTGAACGACCGTTCTACGGATCGTACGGGCGCGCGCATGGACGAGATTGCCACCAGTCCACAGGCGCACGGATGCCTAAAAGTCGTTCACATCTCTGATTTACCCGCGGGATGGTTGGGCAAGACCCATGCCATGTGGACGGCGAGCGAACAGGCGACCGGGGAATGGCTGCTGTTCACCGACGCGGACGTGCTCTTCAAGCCCGATACTCTGCGGCGAGCGATCGCGTATGGAGAGAGCGTGCGGGCGGATCATGTGATCCTGTTTCCGCGCATGATCATGCGGCGCGCAGGCGAAAGGATGATGATGGCGTTTTTCCAGACGCTGTTCATCTTCGGCCATCGTTTCTGGAAAGTGGCCGATCCGAAGGCACGCGATTACATCGGAGTGGGCGCATTCAACCTGGTCCGGCACTCGGTTTATGACACCGTTGGTACGTATCGGGCCTTGCGCATGGAAATATTGGATGACATGAAATTGGGCAAGATCGTCAAGAACGGCGGATTTGCGCAACGCGGAGTGTTTGGCGAGGATCTGATTTCGCTGCGCTGGGCGAAGGGCGCGTTCGGCATCGTCGACAATCTCACCAAGAATTTTTTTGCGCTTCTTTCTTATCAGTGGTGGCGGACGTTGGGGTCGGTGATCGCGGTGGGTTTTCTGAATCTCGGACCATTTCTGGGAGTATTGCTAGCGCACGGGTGGGCGCGCGTGCCGTATGCCATCGCGCTCGGTTCGATCCTCCTGATCTATTGTGGGATGTCGTCGCGGTCCGCGGTGAGGCCCTATTATTTTCTTCTGCACCCGGTCAGCACCTGCCTGTTCATGTACACACTAATGCGCTCGATGTTTCACACTCTGTGGAACGATGGCGTCATCTGGCGGGGGACGAGATATCCGCTGGAAGAGTTGCGAAAAGGGCTGGTGTAAGCTACCGCGGCGGATCGTCACCCTCGATGTCATTTCCGTAGGTAGCGGTGGTGTTGGGCTTGGCCTTGGTCTTCGTTGGTTTCTTCGTGGGCCGCAGGCGGCCGGCGCTGTAGTGGCCGCGGTTTTCTACGTCGTAATTCTTCGGAAGCGGAGGGATCATGGCCGCTCCTCCATTGATCTGCCCAATGCGGTTGAGGATGATCTCAGGGCGCCCATCGTAGGTTTTGACGGCGCCGTTAATCTCTATCGTGCGGCCTGCCAGGCGGCGCACGTCCCCTACATCTTTGAGATCGTGGGAAAAAACGACGACAGTAAAAGGGCACGCCATTGCGTCCTCGCAGAAGTCGAGGAAGTGAACGCCCTTTGGCCCGACTTTAACACGGACGACTCTGCCAGTGACGCACCTAGTTTCGCCGACATGCTGGGCGGCTTCGTGGATCGGAATGCAGTCAGCGGCCGAGACGAATGCAGAGGCTAGCAATATGAAGGTAAATGGTGCGAAGCAAGCACGGAATCTGCTTCGGTACCGTGGTAGCGCTGCCGAGGTTCTCCGGGTCGGGCAGCCGGAGACGGCTGTACCTACATTTGTGGTGTAGCATTCGGCCATAACAGCAACTCTAAAGACGACGTGGCCGCCATGTCTGTGACTGGGTTGATAGAAAAGGAAGGATTGTCCCGGAATGAAACTTTGGCAGTGGCCTCACGTCTCGAGGAGCACGAGACGTGGGGCGCATGCCTGAAAAATCAGACGAATGGGAATTTCGCGCTACTTGAACGATTTGACGGCGGACGCTTCGTCGTCTTTCACGTCAAACACGGTGTAGAGCTTAGTGATCTGAAGCAGATCGTTGACCTTTTTCGTAAGGTTCAGGAGCTTAAGCTCGCCGCCCTGGTTCTTGGTTGTAGTGAAAGCGCTGACCAACTCACCGATGCCCGAGCTGTCGATGTAATTGACGTCCTGCAGATTGAGAACAATCTTCTTGTTGCCCTTGGAAAGCAGGTCGCGAACCGTGTCCCGCAAAACGACGCTGCCTTCGCCCAAGGTGATGCGACCGCTGCAGTCCACGATTGTGACTCCATCCACCTGCCGAGTACCAACCTTCATGCTCACTGGGAAGCCTCCTTGCCGCCCGCGGTAGTTCCGTGGACGTGCTTAATCAGTTTGAGTTCAGTGCCCGTTTCGGATGGGCGAATCTCGACCACATCCATAAACGAACGCATAAGAAAAATTCCACGGCCGGAAGTTTTGAGCAGGTTCTCCGGCGCCAAGGGATTAGGAATCTTGCTCAGATCCATCCCTTTACCCTGGTCGCGAATAGTGATGATCAGATCTCCCCCGGCGCGCTCAAACGCCAGCGTGACTTTCTTATCCGCGGCGTAGGCGTTGCCGTGGAGGACGGCATTGACCGCGCCTTCACGCACCGCCATGGAAATCTGCATGACTTCGTCGTCGCCAAATCCAAGTTCGGTAGCAATACGGTTGGCTTTCTCTTCGGCATTGTCGATGGTCTCCAACGAGGAGTCCAGCGTGTAAGAGACCCGTTGCTCGGTCATGGCCATGGACGAAGTGAAAGATGAGTATACGACCTGGAAGGGCTAAATGCCGGAAACCCGTCCTCGGACGCTCGCCAGAAGCGATTCCCGGCGAATGCGGTAGTTTGCCTGTCGAGTGGCCGAGTTGTCAACGATGTCCTATCGCAGAACGTGAGGACAGCCGGGGCGGGCTTATAATCTGGCTCCGTGACCCAAACCAAGGCGCGCAATCTCAGGGAGCGGCTGCGGCGAATTTTTCTCGGCACGATTCTCTGTCTGCTGGCCGCGGCGATTCTGGCGTTCAGCATGGATTTTGCTGTTTTCCGAATTCGGGTTGCCACGAACCGGAATGCCTACGGCTCGGTGACGGTCAATCATTACTACGCGGTTCTGCAAAAGAACGGGAAAACTCAATTCATCTTCGATCCGCCCCAGGGCTGAGGCTTGCGTGAATGCCCTGTTTCCGCATGCCGGCGCGTTGCCGTGCTGGTATTTGAGCCGGCACCCGGAACAGCGAACCAACATCTAGGGGAGCATTTCGGGATTTGAAAAGCTCAACCACGGAGGGCAAACACGATCACTGGGAAACTCTTGCGGAGAGGTGCGTGGATTTACATGCGCTAGAATGTTGTCCGGTTGGACTGATGCGGTGAAACGAGGACTGGATGCGGATCAGATTTGTAGTGTCGGCTGCGGTTCTGATAGCGATGAGCTGTGTTGGACAAGCGTTTGGATCGGCGGCCGCGGCGGCAGATTCAAGATTGCAGAAGGCCTACCGCTTCCAGCAGGGTGGCTGGACTTACGTTCATCTGGAGGGCTCGCCGTCAGACGTGGGCTTTCAGCATGGATATCTTCTGGCCCCGGAGATTGCCGATGCGTTTGAAGCGATCAAGCTGTTCGACATGCATGCGACCCAACGAAATTGGGAGTTCTTTCGCACTACGGCTAAGCAGATGCTTTGGCCGCACATCGACGCCGAATATCAGCAGGAACTGCAGGGGATCGCAGATGGAGTCAAGGCGCACGGCGTTGACCTCGACGTGTACGACATCGTGGCGCTGAATGCCTTCGAGGAGGTGCCTGATTACTATGTGCCTTGGTTAAACAAGCAGCAGAAATCGGCGAAGAACCCGAAGCTGGCGGCTCCGGGCAATTGCAGCGCGTTTATTGCCACCGGGAGCATGACCAAGGATCACCAGATCGTGATCGCGCATAACAACTGGACGAGCTACCTGGCAGGCGAGCGCTGGGTCGTAATTTTCGATATCCAGCCAGAACACGGGAACCGCATTCTGATGGACGGCTTTCCGGGCGTCATCACCAGCGATGACGATTTCGGGGTGAACGCCGCCGGGATGATGATCACCGAGACGACCATCACCCAGTTCGAGGGCTGGGATCCGAACGGGAAGCCCGAGTTCATGCGCTCGCGTAAGGCGCTGCAATACGCCAATAACATCGACGACTACGTGCGCATCATCAAGGAAGGAAACAACGGCGGGTACGCCAACGACTGGCTGATTGGAGACCGCAAGACGGGGGAAATCGCGTATCTGGAGTTAGGGCTGAAGAACACTCCGATCTGGCGCACGAAAGATGGGTATTACGTCAGCTCGAATTTTGCTCGCGATCCCAAGGTTCTTAAAGAAGAGACCACGTTTGATCCGAATGATGCTTCGTCGTCTCCCAACGCGCGTCATGCCCGGTGGGAAGAAGTCATGAAAGCGGCGAAAGGAAAGGTTGACGTGGCGATGGCGGAGAAATTCCTGTCCGATCACTTCGACAGCTTCGAGAAGAAAGAGCAGGCGAACGAGCGGGCCCTGTGCGGACACGTGGATGCTTCTGCGCGCGGCATCAAGGAGTGGGGTTGGGACGCCTTCAATCCCGGCGGCGCCGTTCAGGGCAAGGCTACCGATAGCGCCATGGCGGCGAAGATGAGCTTTGTGGCGCGAGCGGGGCATCCGTGCGGGGCGGACTTTGCTGCCGCAGAATTTCTGGAGCATCATCCCGAGTATTCCTGGCAGAAGCCTTTGCTTCGGGATATGAAGGCGGGGCCTTGGACGATGTTTACGGCTGGGCAGAGGGAACCGTAGCATCAGAGGTCAGGGGCTAGGGAGTAGTCGGTACGGCCTGCGGCGCGATCGACGCAGGAACAGCAACAGGCCGTGCACCACGCTTTGCTGTGCGAGCGGACACTTGGCTATTTCGCCGGATGATTTCAGGCTACTCAGTCACAGTGCAGGCGCAGTCGGCCGGGACCACGTGCGCCAGGAGGAAGTCCGCAACCCGCTTGTACGCGTCGATCTGGTTTTCTACCTTGGCAAAGCCGTGGCCTTCGTTTTCGTAAATCTTGTAATCGACGGTGCCACCGCGTTTCTTGATCGCGTCGACGACCTGCTGCGTCTCTGACTTGGGGCAGCGCGGATCGTGGCCGCCGGCCAGCAGCAGCAGCGGGGCCTTGATCTGATCGATGTAGTTGATGGGCGAGCGCTCTTCGTAGAGCGCCTTGTTCTTCACCAGATCGCCCATGGTGGCGAGATCTCCTTGCTGGAGGACGGGATCTTCATTCTCGATTTCGGTGAACCAGTTCACGAAGGGCACAATCGGCACGCCCGCGGCCCATACTTCCGGAGCCTTGGTTACCGCCATCATGCTTAGATAACCGCCGTAGCTTCCACCCATCACGGCGATTTTTTTCGGATCGAGATGACCGGTCTGCTTGATCCAGTCGACGCCCGCGAGCACATCCTGCAAATCGCCGCCGCCCATGTCGAAGAGGTTCGCCTGTTGAAATTCCTTGCCGTATCCGGTTGACCCGCGATAGTTCGGAGCCAGGACCATGTATCCCTGATTGACCGCGAACTGAATAAAGCGGTTGAAGGAATTCATGGTTTGCGACGTGGGGCCGCCGTGGATGAATACGATGGCCGCATTCTGGCCGTTGCGCGCCATGTTGAAGGGGACGTAGAGGAACGCGGAGATGGTCCACTTGCCGTCACGGCTGGGATAGTGCACCAGGTGCGGTTCGACCATATCTTCCGATTGGACTCCCGCGATCAACGAATGCGTGATCTGCTGGGACTTTTCCGTGGCGAGATGATAGATCCAGAGATCGCCCGGCGCGGTCGGACCGTTGTGGTAGTAAAGCAGACGCTGTCCGTCAGGTGTGAAAGCGCGATTCCCTCCGACGGGTTCGTTTACGCCTTTGGCGATCGGCAGCGCTGTCGCTTTTCCGGTACCGAGGTCGTAGAGATAGATGTCTTCGCTGCCGTCAACATCGGCTCGAAAAATGACGTGCTTGCCGTCGGGTGAAAATTCGCCGCCACGAATTTCCCACTTGTCTGTGGTGAGCCACTTGATTTTCTTCGTTGCAACATCGAGCAGTCCGATGTTGTCGTACCCATTGGCTGCGTTGGACGTCAACAGCACTTGCTTGCCGTCCGGTGAAACATCATTCGCCGAAAATCGCTGCTCTCCTTCATGCGGAGTAAGAAGGGTGCTCTGTTTCGAACCCACATCGGCAATGAAGATGTTCGAGTCCGTCCCCTTCGCTTGCTCCTGCGTGTAGACGATGAATTTGCCATCATGCGACCAGATGGGGCCATAGTTGCCCTTGTCTTGCGGAGTGTTGGTCGTGAGATGCTTCACTTCGCGCATCGTCATGTCATAGATGTCGATCTCGTAGGCTGCTGAGGTCTTCGCCTTTACCTCATAGGCCAGATATCGGCCGTCCGGGGACCAGGTCGGATTGAGCTCTGCGATCTCTCGGGTCTGGGTCAGATTCACGACTTTCCCGGTCTTGGGCGAGACAAGAAAAATGTCCCACTGCTCGTCGCCGTCGAAGTCGGACTGATACGCAATCCACTTGCCGTCGGGCGACCACGCTGGGGATGACTGGCGCTGGTCGCTGACCGTCAATTGCACCGGCCATCCACCTTCGGCCGGGACGAGCCACAGATTGTTCCGTCCGCTCATGTTCGAGATGAATGCAATACTCTTGCCGTCAGGCGACCACGTCGGGCCACCAACTTGCCGCGTCATGTACAACTTCTCGATGGTCAGAGTGCGCGGCTCGATCTGGGCGTTTGGCTTAGAGGAAACTTTGGTGGGCTCGGTGATGGCCTGCGGGGCGGGCAAAGTCTGGGCAACAACTTCGGTGACCACAGTGCTCATGATAATGACGATAGCAAACAACGCGCTTGGGCGCATGGCGCTCAACCTCAAAGTAGGGTAGAAAGGAGAGTCTAGCAGAGCCAGTTTCTCCGTCGCAGGCTCCTGTCATCGCTCGTTCGGAAACATTCAATGAAACGTTTTGATCTTTGTGTTCTTGCCGCCCTCATTTGCTGTATCGCCACATCCGTCCCGCCGTCTTCGGCGCAGCGCGCTGCGGCGCCGCCCGCGCATCACATTGGCATTGAAGGCGATCAATTTGTTCTCGATGGAAAGCGTCTGCAGATCATCTCGGGCGAGATTCACTATGCACGCATCCCTCCCGAATACTGGCGAGATCGCCTGAAGAAGGCGCGGGCCATGGGCCTGAACACGATCTCGACTTACGTGTTCTGGAATCTGCACGAACCCAAACCCGGCGTATACGACTTCAGCGGACCACTCGATGTGGCGGCCTTCATCCGAATCGCCCAGGAGGAGGGACTGCATGTCATCCTTCGCCCGGGTCCGTATGTGTGCGCCGAGTGGGATCTGGGGGGCTTGCCGGCGTGGCTTCTTTCCGATCCGGGCATCGTTCTGCGCAGCACGGACGAGAAATTCCTGAGCCCGGTGAAGCGCTGGCTGCAGCGACTCGGAAGGGAACTGGCTCCGCTGCAAGTGACACGCGGCGGACCGATCCTGGCGGTGCAGGTTGAAAACGAATACGGCTCGTTTGGCAACGACAAGGAATACATGAAGAGTATTCTCGCCGCGATCCGAGAAGCAGGACTTGGGGAAGTCTTGCTGTATACGGCGGACGGCGCCGACGAACTCGCGGCCGGAACTTTGCCGGACGTCCATGCGGTGGCGAACTTCGGGCCGGGGAATGCACAGCAAGAATTTGCCAAGCTACAGAAGTTTCGACCGGGTCAGCCCGTGATGAGTGGGGAATATTGGGATGGGTGGTTCGATCACTGGGGCGAGAAACATCAGGTGACTGACGCAGACCAGCAGGCTGCGGGAACTGGATTGGATTCTAAGCCAGGGATACTCGATCAATCTCTACATGTTCCACGGCGGAACGACTTTCGGTTTTATGAACGGAGCTAACGTCGGGGAAGGTTACGAGCCCGACGTCACCAGCTATGACTACGACTCTCCGGTCAGTGAGTCTGGAGCGCTGACCAAGAAATATTTTGCATTCCGGGATGTGATCGGCAAGCATTCGCCGGGCGCCAATATTCCAGAGCCACCTGCGGCATTGCCCGTCATCGAGATACCCGAGTTCGAACTGAACGAAACGGCATCCCTGTGGGCGAACTTGCCGCCATCCCGCAGTCTAGAGAAGCCTCAGAGCATGGAAAAGTTCGGCCAGTCGTATGGATACATTTTGTACCGCACGAAACTCAAAGATCCGGCCAGCGGCGATCTTGTCATCCACGAATTGCGGGGCTATGCCCAGGTCTTCGTTAGTGGCAAACTCGTGGGCTCGCTCGATCGCAGGAAGAAGCAAGACCAACTGAAGATTAAGGCAGCGGCGGACTCGACTCTCGACATTCTCGTAGACGGGACCGGGCGCATTAACTTTACAACCGCGCTTCGCTCCGAGCGTCAGGGGATCGACGGTGGCGTAACGGCGGCGGGCCGCGAACTGACTGGCTGGGAGGTTTTTCCGCTGCCGATGGACGATCTCGCGAAAGTGCACTTTTCAAAGAAGGACAATGGGCAGCTTTCAGCTCCTGCGTTTTATCGTGGTCGATTCACTCTGACGAAGACCGGTGACACGTTTCTCGATACACGGGGTTGGGGAAAGGGCGCGGTCTGGGTCAACGGCCACGCCTTGGGACGTTTCTGGAAGGTGGGGCCACAGCAAACGCTGTACCTGCCGGCTCCATGGCTCAAACAGGGAAGTAACGAAGTGGTCCTCTTTACGCAGGAGAAACCTGCGGGCCGACGCATTCGCGGGCTCAGCACGCCGGTGCTGGATCAGTTGGGAAACGACTAGTTTTAGCGCTAGGCCTTCGCGTCCTTGTGCATGTCCACCGTGCTCCAGGTCTTATCCCCGGCGTGACAGATGTTTTCCAGCGCGCACTCTGCACATTTAGGCTTGCGAGCCATGCAAAGTCTGCGGCCGTGCCAGATGATCTGGTGGGAGAACAGAATCCAACGGTCGCGCGGAAGGATGCGCATCAGGTCCTGCTCGATCTTCTGCGGATCGTCCTGCTTAGTGAGTTCGAGGCGCCGCGAGATGCGATGCACGTGGGTGTCGACCACCACGCCTTCCGCTTTTTTGAACCACGTGCCGAGAACGACGTTGGCCGTCTTGCGCGCGACACCTGGCAGCGTCAGCAGTTTCTCGATGTCGTCAGGAACCTGCCCACCGTATTCGGCGACAAGCCTCTTGGCGGCGCCTACGACCGACTTCGATTTGTTCCGGAAAAATCCGGTCGAGCGGACATCCGGTTCCAGTTGCTCCGGCGTCAGTGCGGCGAAGGCTTCGACTGTGGGATATTTTCGAAACAATGCGGGAGTGACGCGGTTCACGTTCACGTCGGTCGATTGCGCGGAGAGAATCGTTGCGACCACCAATTCCCACGCGCTGGCGTGAGTGAGGGCGCAAGTCACGTCGGGATAGAGTTGGTTCAGGCGCTTCAGAATTTCAGCAACGCGCTCGGGAGCAATGGGGTTGTAACCTTTGGCTTTCTTGGAACTAGCCTTCTTGCTCCCCTTTGGGGCCAGTGCCGAGGCTTCGCCTCGGCTTGGACGGGCGAGGGCGCCCGTCCTCACACGGGTTTCTTTACCGTTGGCACCTTTTCTATTCGGAGATTGCTTGGGCCGGGATTTCGCGGCCGAAGGCGCCCGCGCCATACTCACTTTGTCTTGACGGCCGGTGCGGGCGGGCTGACGGGGAACTACACCACGAGGCATCGCTTCTCCTTGGGTCCAACATCTTAGCAGAGCACGACCACTGGCAAGGTTGCGCACTGGCCCTCGGTAACCTCGCGGGCATTGACGCACCCGGCGACCCCAAGTAGTCTGGAGATACTCCAGCTTCATTAGGAAGAAGAAACTGTGGCAGTCAGCTCCATCCAGCTCGGCCAAGTATGGCGCAGCGAAACCGACGGCCAGGATTACCTTGTCACAAAGGTCTACAACGAGGTGTTCACGCAGTACGCCATGCTGCGTCCGGCGGGAATTAGTGCTCCCGATGCGCCCACCGTACGCGTGAAAGTCTCCAAAAGCCCGGAGGGCGTGGGTCTGCCCGGCTACGCGTTTACCCAGGAAGGCTCGTTCTAGGCGGCACTGTTCTGCCGCAAATTTCCGATACACTTGAAAGACGTGCTCAGCTCCAGGTTTTCAGTTCTCAGTCGCAGCCCTATGGCTTCACCCGACATCCAAGCTCTGGGAACTGAGAACGACTTCTTATGACCGAAAAAATCCTCGCCGTCCTATTCCTCTTCATCAGCAAAACCATCGCTGTAACCGGCTACGCCGGGATCGTCATTCTGATGGCGATTGAGTCCGCTTGCATCCCACTTCCTTCCGAACTGATCATGCCGTTCGCCGGATATCTGGTGTACCAGGGGACTTTTAAGCTGTTATGGGTGGCAACGGCGGGCGCGATCGGGTGCAACCTTGGGTCACTGGTCGCGTATGAAATTGGATCGTATGGCGGCCGCCGCTTGGTGGAGCGCTACGGGCGATGGATCCTGATGGGGCGTCGAGAACTTGAATGGGCGGACCGTTTCTTTGCGCGCTGGGGATATTTGGCCGTATTTATTGGGCGACTTTTGCCGGTGATCCGCACTTTCATCGCCCTGCCGGCCGGTGTCGCTCGTATGCCGCGTGGCCGTTTTCACCTTTACACATTCCTCGGATCTTGGCCCTGGTGCCTTGGCCTGGCGTGGCTGGGAATGAAACTGGGCGAGAACTGGCGTGAAATGGGCAAGTACTTCCACAAGTTCGACGCCGTGATCGGATTGCTATTGCTGGCGGGCGCAGCGTGGTTCGTATGGAGTCACTGGCAGAATCGGATAAGTAATCAGGCGACAGGAAGGGAGCCCGGAATAGGTTAGCTTTATCTAGCAAGCCTTCGCTAGCTGCGACGCCACGATCTGCCATCTGCCATCGCGCTTCACGACTACGTCCAGATACACGTAGCGAACTGTAAACCGCTGGGCTGCCTGCTCCACTTCATCTTCTTCCGACCCATGAACAATCGCAACGTCACCGAACAGGCGTACTAGCCGCCCCTTTGAAGTCATGGAGACGTAGCGGATTCTACGCGACACAAGATTTTCGATCATCTCTTCCTTCGTGACTGATTTGCCGGCCTCGTCGTGCTGGATGTAATCGTCAGCATAGATGCGCGAGAGTTCGCCGGCATCAGCGGACATCAGGGCACGGTCCCCGTCTTCGAAGAGTTTCAGGATTTGCTGTTCGTCTTTCAACGGCTGCACGCCATGGGGACGATGCTTGGCCCTCCGTCTTACCGTAGAGCGAATACGCTGGACGCAGAGACGTTGCCAGCAACGTCGCTACGCATGTAGTGTACAGGCTGTTCATTTTCTGTTTGGGGAGATCACCATGCGCCGCCTTCTCGCTGCCGTTCTGTTCGCGACCATCATTGTGCCGACTGCCGCGCTCGCCCAGTCTGCTCTCGCCAGTTCGGATAAGCCATTTGTGGTGGAGTACTACTACAAAGCCAAGTGGGGACACGCGGATGAGTTCCTGAAGTTATTCAAGAAGAATCACTATCCGGTGCTGAAGAAAGAATCAGAGATGGGCCGGATCACAAAAGTCTGGATGGACCAGCCCCGGTATCACACGACCGAGGACGGGCGTTGGGATTTCCGCGTGACTATCGTCTTTAAGAACGCCACCGTCGCCAACGAAGCGTTTGACGAGGCCGCTCTGCAGAAGCAGATGTATCCCGATCAGGATACCTTCCAGCGGGAAGAGCAGCGCCGCTTCGAAATCCTCGAGGCACATTGGGATTTGCCGATTAAGACCGTCGATCTCGATGCTAGGCCCTGAAAACCTTCACCGCAGAGATCACTGAGTGGGCAGAGCAGTTTTACTCTGTGTTTGCTGTGTCCTCTGTGGTCAATAGGTTTGATCGATTTTCAGAAAATTGGCGACGATCTTCTCGTGCCACTTCCAGGGCAGAATCCGCTTTAACGCCAGTTGAATTTTTGCGTCGCGTCCTACGAGGTAGCGTAGCTTGGGATTCGGGTCCTGCGCAATCTTAGCGATAGCCCGGGCCACTTCCATCGGATCGGCTTTCGGAAGCTTCTCTATCGCGGAGCGCATGCGCAGACTCCGCTGAAAATTCGGGGAGGTATCTTTCGTAGCCTCCTTGCCCATGACGGCGCCGCGCGTCCAGATGTCAGTCTTGAAAGCACCCGGTTCGACGAGCACTACCTTGATGCCGAGGGAGTTCACTTCCAGGCGCAGCGACTCGCTCCAGCCCTCCAACGCGTGCTTCGACGCAGAATAGCTGCTCACCGTGACCGAACCGATCAGACCTCCAATGGACGAGATCTGAATAATGTGCCCGGATCGCTGTTTACGCATGACCGGCAGAACAGCTTTCGTCACGGCAACGGCGCCGAAAAAATTGGTCTCGAACTGAAAACGGAGTTCTTCGAGCCGGATGTCCTCGGCGAATCCGGCCACGGCAAATCCGGCATTGTTGACTAGCACGTCCAGCCGCCCGTAGTCGCGGATCAGAGTGTCCACGAAGCTTGGTATCGTGTCGAACTGAGTGACATCGAGAGCGCGCACATCGATCTTATCCGTGACTCCGGCTGCCGTCGCAGATTGAACCAGCGGCTCGCGCCGTCCAAGGTCGCGCATGGTGGCCACAACGCGAAACCCCGCCTTCGCCAGTTCGATCGACGCCAGCAGTCCAAAGCCGCTCGAGGATCCGGTCATCAAAGCAATCTTTTCAGGCATTCGAATGGTGTATCACAGGCAGGCCCGGGTCTGGAACCGCCGCCTCGAACAGCGCGGCAGCCTTCCTCCCCAGCTCGATGTGCCATCGATGTCCGAACTTTCAAAAAGATGTTAAACGTTGGTACTAATTTGCAAGAAATTCCTGTATCGCCGCCATCGAAATTTGGAATTAGACATAATCTCTACGAGATCGATAATGTATGGCATGGACCCGTTTACCTCCGTCGAAGAGTTACACGTTGATGTGCTGCACGAGATTGGCGTCCGCCTGAATGCGGCGGACGGGTTTCATGAAGTGCTGAGTCGCGTCGTGGATTTTGTTTCAGGGCTGGTGGAGTGCGACTCCTGCCTGATTTACGTACTGGAAGGGGACGAGTTGGTCCTGCGAGCATCGAAGAACCCTCATCCTGATGTGGTTGACCGGCTGAAATTGCGTGTCGGGCAAGGCATTACGGGATGGGTTGCGGAACATCGCGAACCCGTGGCCATCTCCGAAAAAGCGGCGCACGACCCGCGCTTCCAATTTTTCCACGAATTGCCGGAAGACAGCTACGAGGCTTTCCTCTCTGTGCCCGTGATGTGCCGCGGGCGGGTTGTGGGGGTTATCAATCTGCAGCACAGACAGCATCATGTCTATCGCCGTCGGGAGGTTCGAATGATCTCCACCGTGGGATTTCTGGTGGGCTCCGAGATTGAGCTCGCGCGCCTCGAAGAGGCTAACTCCACTCTCGCCGAGCAGCTGCAAACCAGAAAGATCGTGGAGCGTGCCAAAGGCATTCTGCAACGGGATCTCGGCTTGAACGAGGAGCAGGCTTACCTGGCCTTGCAGCGGCAGAGCCGCCAGAAGCGCCGGCCCATGAAGGAAATCGCGGAGGCGATCGTGCTGAGCGATGACGTCCGCGGGAACTCCCAGGTCCAGCCGACATAGCCAGAATAGGCCTTCTACGTTTCCGACAATTTCTTCTCCCGCGCCAGCGTCGACATTCACCCGCACAACCACTTGTGTTCCGTCTACGTTTACGGGTATACAATGCCGACTGCTTGGGAGTCCCGGAAGGAAGCCCTGGCTAAGGGAAACTCGTGGGTCTCTACCGCCGACTCGCGTCCTACGCTACTGGCAAGCACCCAGAGCGGGTGCAGCCCGACGTTGCCGACCTGCTCGAGTCAGCGCCCGACGGCATGGTGATCGTTGACGCTGAAGGACAGATCGTCATCGTCAACTCTCAAACTGAGATCTTGTTTGGCTACAGCCGGCAGGAGTTGGTAGGGCAACCTGTCGAGATCCTTATTCCGGCGCGCTTCGAGCGCCTGCACGTAAAACATCGGGCGTCATTTCGCACTGAGCCGCAAGTTCGCCCAATGGGTGCTGGGCTGGGGCTTTTCGGCAAGCGCAAAAATGGGATTGAGTTTCCGGTTGAAATCAGCCTTAGCCCGTTGCGTACCCCGCACGGTCTCTTCGTGATCAGCGTTGTCCGGGACATGACGGAGCGCAAGCACGCGGAGGAGCAAATCAAGAAGCTCAATGCAGAACTCGGGGAAGCCTTGCGCCGGGCCGAACGCTTGGGATCGAGTGGCGAACTGGCAACCAACATGGCTCACGAAATCGAAAACCGCCTCGACACGCTGGGACGGCTGCTCGTGCAGCTTGAGCGACACCCGGCTGCTGACCCGGGTATCAAGGAATTGGTTGGTAAAGCCCAGGACGAAGTCGCTCACATCTCCCATATTACGGGCCGCACGATCAGCCTGCAGCAGCAACACGACACTTGGAAGAAAGGCTGATGGCACTGCTCGACTCCGCTCTTCTCGATCGCAGACACAGTGACTGCGGCAGTCTTCTGGGAGATGATGAGGCAGTGAGAATGCCTCGTGGTTGGGTCAAGTCTTCGCTTGCGTGTGCCTTGGCAATCCTGACGTTGTCCGCTGGCGCTCAGATGAACGGTTACGACCAGCCGTTCCGGCCTCAGGTGCACTTCTCTCCACGGCAACATTGGACGAACGATCCGAATGGCCTAGTCTACTTTCACGGCGAGTATCACCTCTTCTACCAGTTCAATCCGTTCGGGGACCGATGGGGCCACATGAGTTGGGGTCATGCCGTCAGTAAGGACCTGCTGCATTGGAACGAACTTCCAGTCGCGATCCCGGAGAAGGACGGCGAAATGGCCTTCACCGGGAGCGTGGTTGTGGATCACGAGAACAGCAGCAGTCTCTGCGCTCGTCATGCTGAGTGCCTGGTCGCGATCTATACGGGCCATGTGAAGACTCCTCAGGAAACGCGCCAGACGCAGAACCTTGCCTACAGTGTCGACGATGGACGGACCTGGAGTCGCTACGCAAAAAATCCGGTGATCGACCTGCATATGGCCGACTTCCGCGACCCGAGCGTGTCGTGGGATGAGAAGGGACGTCGTTGGTTGATGGCAGTTTCTTTGCCTACGGAGCACAAGGTTCGTTTCTACTCCTCAACGAACTTGAAGGAGTGGACGCAACTCAGCGACTTCGGACCCGCAGGCGATGTTGAGGGAGTATGGGAGTGCCCGGACCTGTTGCGCATACCTTCCGAAAATGGCAGAGGCAATGTGTGGGCGTTGAAGGTTGGCCTCAATCCGGGGGCACCGCAAGGCGGGTCGGGGGAGCAGTATTTTCTCGGCGAGTTTGACGGAAAGCGCTTTATCGCCTCAGCCGAGCCCGGCTCCCACGGGTGGACGAACTACGGCAAGGATGACTATTGTGCGATCAGTTTTAATGGCCTGGCGCGAGGCGAAGAGCCGGTTCTGATCGGCTGGATGAGCAACTGGCAATACGCAGAGAAGCTGCCGACTTCTCCTTGGCGCGGGCAGATGAGCATCCCGCGTCGAGTCTCCTTCGTAAGAGATCGCGCTGGACTCGCCTTAAAGCAGGAACCTGTCATCGCCGCTCTCCGTGCCGACCCTTCCGATATTTCGCCGGATCAGAACGGCACGATATCGAACAGTGTTCAAGCTGCACCGTTTGAGTTGGACTTGCGGTTTGGCAATCCTTCCGAAATGATTTTCGGAGTGCGGCTTTACACCGATGAGCAGCATTGGACCGAAATCGGGTTTGATCGGTCCAAGGGCGAGTTTTATATCGATCGCGCGAAGTCAGGTGCTGCCGTTACGCCGGACTTTCCGGCGAAAACAACCGCTCCGCTCGTTGCGGCTCGTCCTTACGACGTCCAATTGATTATCGATCGCTCGTCGATCGAGGCTTACGCGCAAAACGGTACGATCGCCATGACCAATCTTATCTTTCCTTCTTCGCCAAGCAACCGAATCGTATTCTTTTCCGCGAGCGGGAAAGCTGTCGCAGTGAAGGGTGAAAGCTGGAAGCTTCGCTCCATCTGGCGATGAGAGTCTGTCTTGCGGAGGCAACGTAAAAAGTGGTGTACATTGGCTGCGTGCGAAGCCTGATTCCCATCATTGCTGTATTGCTGTTTTCGGCGAATGCCGCGGCGCAAAAGACCGTGTCCTTTCCTACCGAGGACGGAGGAGTGATCTACGCCGATGTTTACGGGGAAGGGGACCGCGGTGTCGTGCTGGTCCACGGCGGGCAATTCAACAAGGAGAGCTGGGCGAAGCAGGCTCAAGTGCTGGTGGCAGCAAAATTTCGTGTGTTGGCGCTGGATCTGCGCGGCTACGGTAAGTCGCGCGGCCCCGGCGATTCCGCGCCTGATGGATGCGCCGCTTCACTTGGATGTCCTGGCGGCTGTTCGCTATCTGCGAAAGAACGGAGTGAAGAGCGTGTCGATCGTTGGAGGCAGCATGGGAGGAAGTGCCGCCGGCGACGCATCGATCGCTTCGCACCCGGGCGAGATTGATCGTTTGGTATTCCTCGGCGCAGCGCCTAACGAGCCGGCCGATAAGCTCAAGTCGCCCAGCCTGTTCATCGTGGCTCGCGAAGATGCAAACGAGGATGGGCCGCGTCTCCCCGGCATTCGCCAGCAGTATGAGAAGGCTCCCAAACCCAAAAAGCTTGTGATAGTTGATGGTTCTGCACACGCCCAGTTTCTTTTTCAAACCGACCAAAGTGAACGCGTGATGCGGGAAATCCTCCAATTTATTTCCGCGCAGTAATGTTCGCGTGCGATGCCTTCTTGACCCCATTAAAAAGATAACCGAGGGGCGACGCCTGGTTGAGCGTTTCCCTCGGTCGTTATGTGCTACCGAAGCAGCTATCGCGACGCCGAGGCTGTGCTTAGAGTCTTGGGCGTCTGCTTCTCGGCCGAGTGCGGCGCGTTGAAGTGCAGGGTCATGCCGAATTCCGGTAGCTCCATCCTGCTGACGTATGCACCGTCAGACGTGGTCTCAAGCAGAAGCCGGCTCGAGTCTGTGGCTTTGGTCTGGTCGGTTACGGGAACGAGCACCATGAAGCTAGCACGCGTTCCATTGATTTTGTTCAACAGGAGCATGGAAGAGATATTCATGGGATCGAAGGAGAAAGCATAGTCTCCAGCGGGAACCTTCGCGTTGCCCCATCGAACGTCACGCTTGAGCTTAAACCTGCCCCGTGCCGCTTCCTGAGCTGACGCCAAGGTAGGCGCGAGGCTTAAAGTGCTGATCGCCAACAATGTGGCGTATGCGAATTTGCGAATGGAAGTCATGGATCTCCTGTTCTGCCCCGATGAAGAGGCCAGTCTGATGAGCACGCGGCCCCGCAATGTGGAGCGGCATGGGCTCAGATTTTCGGTGGAGAGCGACAAGGTCAGGAGATTGCAATGCCGCTGCAAGGCTGCATGCAAACATCAGCTTCGCGGGATCAGCTGCTGAGCTGGGTGCGAAGTGACTTCATTGTGCTGGAGTCGGGTCGGCGAGTCCAATTCAAAGAATCTATGCAAACCATCACGAGTACGGTCGCGATCGTTGGTCCGGTGACTAGGTTTGCCGTCAATCTTCGCTTCGTCCCCTCCGCTTAATGATGCGGATCCGCTGCTCACTCATCATTTTGTGCACTCCGCGCGATACGTTTGCCAGGCTGGCAGTGGTTATGAGACTATGGCTCTCGACGAGTGGTGACGGTGGCTGGCCACCGCCACCAGCGAAAGGAAGCAGAGAATGTATCAAAAACGCCCCGGGGTCTTTATGGCTGATTGGTGGGATGCGGACGGCCGCCGCCATCGCAAGCAATTTTCAACCGCACCAGCCGCACGCGAACACGAGCACCGCGAGACTGCCCTGGCGCATGCCGAACGAGCCGGCCGCGAGATGAAGCTGGCGGCCCGGAGCAGCAGCGGGCGACCCCGATCGAAGGAGACGCAAAGCGGCACCATTGAACCCGCTAAGGGGAAGCTCGGGGTAATGATCCCCGGCATGGGCGCCGTGGCCACGACCTTTGTTGCCGGAGTCGAGGCAATCCGCAAAGGTTTGGCCAAGCCGATTGGTTCACTTACGCAGATGGGCACCGTGCGTCTCGGCAAGCGCACCGACGGGCGCTCACCCAAGGTGAAGGAATTTGTCCCGCTGGCGGGACTCGACGACTTGGTCTTCACCGGTTGGGACATCTTCGACGACAACATGTACGAAGCTGCGTCGAACGCGGGCGTGCTCGACTACCGCCTGCTCGAGCAACTGAAGCCATTCCTTTCCTCGGTGAAGCCGCGCGCGGCGGTCTTCGATCACAACTATGTGAAGAAGATTGATGGCCCGAATGTGAAAAAGGGTAAGACGAAGATGGACCTCGCCGATCAGTTGCGCGACGATATCCGCGACTTCAAGAAAACCAGCGGGGCGAGCCGGCTGATCACCATGTGGTGTGGTTCGACCGAATCGTACATCGAACCCACCGGGGCGCACCAATCGCTAAAGGCGTTCGAGAAGGCGCTGCGCGAGAACGACGAAATGATCGCGCCCTCGATGATCTATGCCTACGCATCGCTGATGGAAGGCGTGCCCTTCGCCAATGGGGCGCCAAACCTGACCGTCGACCTGCCGGTGATGCTCGAACTTTCGCGCAAGAACGAAGCTCCCATTTGCGGCAAGGATTTCAAGACCGGCCAGACCCTGATGAAGACCGTGCTGGCGCCCGCGTTCAAAGCGCGTCTGCTGGGGCTGAGCGGATGGTATTCGACCAACATCCTGGGCAACCGCGACGGCGAGGTTCTCGACGACCCGGGATCGTTCAAGACGAAGGAAGAATCAAAGCTTGGCGTGCTCGAACACATTTTGCAGCCGGGACTTTATCCCGAACTCTACGGCAATATCTTCCACAAGGTTCGCATCAACTATTACCCGCCGCGGGGGGATAACAAAGAGGGTTGGGACAACATCGACATCTTCGGATGGCTGGGCTATCCGATGCAGATCAAGGTCGATTTCCTCTGCCGCGACTCCATTCTCGCCGCGCCGATCGTGCTCGACCTCGTGTTGTTCCTCGACTTGGCGAAGCGCTGCTCGGAGTTGCGCGGCCTCGGGATTCAAGAGTGGCTCAGCTTTTACTTCAAGTCTCCAATGACGGCCCCAGGCCTGTATCCGGAGCATGATTTGTTCATTCAGTTGATGAAATTGAAGAACACTTTGCGTCACTTGAAGGGCGAGGAACTGATCACGCACCTGGGGCTGGAGTATTACGACTGAGTCCGGTTGCGGTGAAAGCTATTCGAAAACTTCAGTTTGAGGACGAAGACATCCGTGTTGTCGTGGTGCTGGGCCTGCGCTGCTTTCGGCGAAATCCATCGTGGTTAGCTCGCAGCCAAGTCAACGGGACCATGAGTACGTGACCTTCACCGCGAACTTCGTCTCGCGTAGTTCCATCGGATTGCCGGCTGCCAGGCTCTGAAAGCGGTTGCCCACGTTGTAGATCACATAAAGATCGCTGTCCGGGCGAAAGGTGTAGCGCAACCGCAGGTTGGCGCTAACCGCCTGCGTCTGGGCGGTATCCGATTGCACGAAGGTTGTCAGATTTAAAAAACGGTTGAAGGCGTAGCTCAGTTCGACCCCGGCAAGATCGATGTCGAAATTTCCCTGGGCCAGGCGAAACGAGTTCAGCGTGTCGTTGAGGGCCACTGACAAGTGCGCATTCGGCCTGTACTGCGCAGTCGCGATCGCAGTGTTGAGGTGTCCGGTGTAGTAGGTCCCCCATTGCTCCGTTCCAGCGAAAGTTACCCGATGACTTCCGGCAGAAATGTATCCGAGGGAATGCGAGGTGAAGCGGTAGCCACCGGGAGGTATGGAAATATTCTTGTACAGGTTCAACGGCTGCGATAGAAACTGATAGATCTGATCGTAGGGGGTGGAGTCAATTTCGGCGCTGCTATTGAATTGCATGCGGATATTGGCTGATTCCTCTTTGTAAATCAACTTGCCGGCCGTGTTCGGATCGTGGCCAACGAAGCCTCCTAAATCAAGCTCGCGAATGTCCAAGACGTGGGGGCGCGGCGTGAAATTAAATTGAAAAATCGTGGGCTGGTCGTCGATGCGGGTCACAAATCCCATCTCAGAGTTGAAATTCTTCTCGGTAACCCCGTGGCCGGCATAAATGTTGAACCAGTTGTTCGCATAAGTTAAGCGGCCACCGAGGGCAGTATTGTCGCCACGCAGCCCAGTGGTCCAGGTTTTCGCGTAATAACCGCGCAAATTGAGGTTGCGGAAAAAAACGAACTTGGCATCGACTCCGCCGGAACGGTTGTAGGGATCGAGCGGGTTGCCAGACTCCTTGTCCGTCGCCATGAATCCGATGTACGAACCGGGCGTAAGCGGCCGCTTCACCCGCACGACGGCATAGTTGCCGTACGGGTTCGTTCCCTCGGCGCGCGTTCGAACGTCCATTACGCCGAGGTCGAAGCCGAGAGCATTCCCGGCGATCTTGCCTCCGGCATCAATTGGCACCTCTTGGCCCGAGACGGGGTCAATGCCGATCTGTCGCGTGAAAAACAGCAAATCCTGGTTCCATAGCAGGAAGTCGAAGATGTCAGAGTCTTCCAAAAAGAACCGCCGCTTTTCTGGGACGAAGATTGGGTTCGGAGTCAGATTGAACTGCTGCTGATCGACATCCGCGTCGGAGAAGTCTGTATTGATCGTACCCACTGCAATCAGATTGCTGGCGAGGCCATACTTGATGTCGCCCCCGCCGCGATGCAGAGCTCCCCAAGGTTGACCTGAGAATGCCTGCGCGCCCCCGAGCCCGTAGGGTTTGATGACCAGCAGTCGCCCGCTTCCTATTTCTTTCAAGCCGTGAAGCTCTCCGGCTTGTGAGACGCGCCAGAAACCGAAGATCCTTCTGTAGCCGGACCAGGTGTCCTCTTCGTTCTTGCGCCGGATGAAGCGACGGAAATTCAGACCCCAGGTCGACCTCGGCGCCTCCCTTAAAATTCAGCGTGCTGAACGGTATCGCGATGGTTGCGGTCCACCCGTCAGTGGTAATTTTCGCCGCAGAGATCCAAAGTCCGTCCCAGCTGGGATCGACGATCGAGTCTCCCACTCCAGGCGCCTGCTCTTCGATGACCTGGCCGTCGCGTTGCGTCCCCAGCGGATTCACCTCGAAGATGTAGCCGTTCCTGTGGCTCAGGGTGGGATCGATCATGACGGCAAAATTGTCGTCGAGATCCATGGTCAAATCCCGGCGCAATTGCGTCGATACGATTGCCGACGGACTCTGGTCGTAGCAGTGAATTCCGATGTAAACGTGGCGGCCGTCGTAAAGGATTCGTACTTCGGTTTTCTCCGTGGCGGAAGCAGTCTCCACCGGCTCGCGCTGGCGGAAATCGCTGATCACGGGCGCGGTTTGCCACATCGGATCGTCGAGCGTTCCATCCAACTTCGGCGCCTGAGCAGCGCGCGTCGCGGCCGCTGACCTCCTCGACCCGTTGGAGAACTCCACCTGCGCCGGCAGGCAGCGGCTTGTAACAATTACGACGAACAGGAGAGCGAACACACTTCGCGGTCTGCCCCAAGACATTTTTGATAGACGCGCTTCCTCGTTTTTTGTTATGCGCCGTTGGTTCATGGGTGCCGGCGCCTGCGGATCGTTCAGAAACGGACTTTAGGAAGCCCTTTTCTTGTACTCGTCGAACTTTTCGAGGAAGCGGTCGATATCTTTCTTTTGCAGATAGTAGGGAGTCGAGAGCCGAAGCTTATTCGGCTCACCGCCGCGGATGCGGATCTTATGGGTCTTCCACAGCCAGTTCTCGAGATCGAGACGTGGAATCGGGGGCACGTTGACGCTGACGATTCCACAACGCAGGGCCGGATCGGGTGAAGTCCACGATTCCGCGCCGCGCTTCTTCATTTCTTCTAGAATGTAGTCGGCCATCTGGCGGTGGCGACGCTCGATACGATCCATGCCGATGTCGCTCGCCAGTTTGATGGACGCCCGTAGGCCCCAAAGGGCAGGCACGTTGGAACTTCCAATGCGCTGGAAGCGTTCGGCGCGAATCTTGATATCGTCCCAGCCCTCGGTCGCGATCGTGTTCCAGAGACGGTCAATCATTTCATCGCGCACATATAGAAATCCTGAACCCTTGGTGGCGAAGAGCCATTTGTGCGGGCTGGAGGAATACATGTCGCAGCCGATCTCGCTGATATTGAGCCGCATCATTCCCGGCACGTGTGCGCCATCGACCGCGGAAAGAATTCCTTTGCTACGCGCCAGGGCGGCCAGTTCCTTCGCCGGAAGAACGACCCCCGAAAACGTTGTGATATGGCTGAAGAAGAGAACGCGGGTGCGGGGTGTGATGGCGTCGTTGAACAGGTTGAGGACCTGCGCCGCATCTTTGACGGGGCGGGGAAGCGTGATCTTTTTCACTACCACGCCGTAGCGCTTGGCTTTCAAATCCCAGGGATGCTCGCCTCCGGGATGCTCCTGGTCCGTCATCAGGACTTCTTCGCCCGGCTTCATGTCGATTCCGTTGGCGATGTAGCTGTTGGCTTCTGTCGCATTGCGTAAGAGTGCGATTTCGTCCCGCTTGCAACCAACAAAAGCGGCAACGGGATCACGGAATTCGTTCCACGCGGCGTATCCCCAGATGGGATAGTCTTCCGGATCTTGCTGATCCATTTTTTCCGTGGTGTTGTAGCCATCGAAGATGGCGCGCAGGACGGGAGCGGGACTTGAGCCTACGGTTCCATTGTTGAGATAGATTTCGTCGTCAGGAATGATGAACTGGCGTCGCATCTCGGCCCAGAAAGCGTCTTCATTTTTGTCCAGCAGGGAACGGTCCGGAAGCGGAGGAGCCTTATCAATCTGGGCTAGCATATTGCCGCGGAAGGCGACGGAGGCGGCAAGCCCCGTGGCAGCGGTGGAAAGAAAACGACGGCGATCGAGCATGGAGCCCTCCTGAACAGAGAGACGGAAGGCGCTATGGTACGACGGTGCCCTGCAGAGAACAACTAGCAGAGAAAAGGCGCGACTGCTCTACCCGTGAGGATTCGTAGGGCGAAGCAAAAAGGCAGGCTGAATGGAAATCCAGCCTGCCGCGAACGTCGTTGACGACGCCGCTAATCGTCACCTCTTCGGCCAAGACCTTTGGCCATAGTTTTTACCATCGTTCCGTTGGCATCATCATCCTTGAGCGCCCAGAAGTAGGCACCCCGGAGACCTCCAGGAACTTTGAAATCCACATACAGCATTTTCAAGAACACGGTTTCTGGATCTTCATAGGTATAGAAAGTCCCAGCAATCGGGTCATAGAGCGACACGGCGATCCTTCGCGGGTCGAAGTAATTGCTATATCCATTCGCGGTTAATGTCGACAGCGTTGAGTAGGTCGCCACGCCGGGCGTTAACAGCGTGTCGCAACCGGGAGTGTTGCCGCTCAGATCCGGGCACAGACCGGTTCCATTCGCGAACAAAACTGGAGAGGGACCGGACGAATTCTGGTACAGACCATGGTTGACGTTGGCAACGCCAGTCCAGCCTGCTCCGTAGAGGGGCAATCCCATCGTGTATTTTGATGGTGGGACGCCAGCTTTCAGATAGGCATCGACGGTCGAATTGATATCGAGACCTTGGCCGAACAGGGGATCCTTCTTGGAATCAAACAGGGGAGAGGCGTCGTTTGTTTGTGTGTCCCACGATCCGGCATAGTTGTATCCCTCGGCGGTAATGAAGTCCACCTGCCTGGCTGCATTGCGAAGGTCGATGTTGACGTAGTTCTGAGAGCCGGCGGGCCCGTCAAAAGACATCACATATTTCTTGCCGGTAATTTTGCTGAGCGCGTTTAGCTGGGTACGGAACTCGCGCAGCAGCGCGGTGAAGTTCTGTGTGTCAGCTGCGGTCGGATACTCCCAATCGATATTGAAGCCGTCAAACAGGCCGGGAGCGGTGATCCCGGGCGCGACATTACCTTTTACAAAAAGGTCAATGCACGAAGAAACGAGCGCCTGGCGTCCTCCCTGCGTGCCAGCCGCAGCTACGAACGCCACAGTGTTTGCAGCCGACGCTCCGCCAATCGCCATCAAGACTTTCAGCTTGGGATGGAGTTGCTTGAGTTGTTGAATCGCAGCGAAGTTTCCATAGAGCGGACCGGTGTAAGCAACGCCACTCACGCTGGGAAGATACGGGGTCTGATAATCCGCCCACGAGTCGGCGATAGAACATGCGGGAACTGGGTCGGTTGTCACATTGGCAAACGCATACATCAGGTGAGTAAGCTTTCCAGCCACACCATTCTGCTGCAGGTTCGCAATGTTGTATCCGGCGTAATAGATACTCCACTCTTCGAAATATCCTCCTACAACTTTTTCCTGGGCAAATGACGGAGCTAGCGATGCAAGGAGTGTGAAGATGCTGATCAGAAATAGCTGGCGGGAGCGCTTCGGGGGGATCTTGGACATGGCAAACGTCTCCAGTTCAACAAAAGTATCGAACCGGCGGAGTATAGAACTATATAGCGGAGTGAGCAAGAGCTTCTCTAAAACAAGACCAGATCTCAGCTGACTTCACATTACTCTATAGCAGATGTGTTGGCCCGGATATTGCCGAAGCGGACAATACGGAGGCGACGGAGGACGAACCCAAAAAACGGGGTTTCCGCCGTCGCCTCTGAATAACCGCCCGTCCGGCGACAAGTCTCCCCAAGACTCATTCGGATCGGTTGCGATTTGCAAAACCGCGGTGTGGCCGACCGCACTTCCTTATCTAGTAATGTGAGAAAAGCGGGAAGATTGGCTCAAGAATCGGCGTCAAATAATTTCGAGAGCCCTCGGCGAGTCGTAAGTTGTGTCTTTTCAGTTTGTTGACATCTGGTTTAAGAGCCGATATGCTTCGCGGCCAGACGCGGCTCCGGGCGGCGCGTTTGGACGGGCCAATCCTTTGAGCGATTCCTCAAACCCGGTTACCGAGTTGCTGGTGCGCTGGCGAGACGGCGATAGCCAGGCACTCGAAGCGCGGATGCCCTTGGTTTATTCCGAGCTGCGCCGGTTGGCCCACTATTACCTGCAGCGCGAGCGAACTGATCACACGCTCCAGAGCACGGCCCTGGTCCATGAGGCGTACCTTCGTTTAGCAGGGACGAATCCCCCGCAATGGCAGAACCGTGCGCATTTCTTCGGCATTGCGGCCCACCTTATGCGTCAAATCCTGGTCGAGTATGCCCGCGGAAGGGGGGCGGCCAAGCGTGGCGGCAGCGCCTGCCGTGTAACTCTCGATGAGGCCGCTGATCTTGCGATGCCAAGCGGGGTGGATGTAGTCGCGCTGGACCGGGCTTTGGCCGAGCTTTCCGACATGGACGAGCAGCAAGGACGCATCGTCGACCTGCGCTTCTTCGGCGGTCTCACGATCGAAGATACCTCCGAAGTCCTTGGCGTTTCTCCCGCCACGGTCAAGCGCGATTGGATCACCGCCCGAGCCTGGTTGCACCGGGCCATCTCCGGACAGGCGCCAGCATGAACGGCCACTCCTAAGCACCCGATTGCTTAACCATTTGTAGCGGCGATGGATAACCCAAATCGGGGTGCGCCGCGTCTAATATTTCAGACCAAGATTGGGAACTTGGTGTCTTCCGCCCGGGGTTATAATCACCCTTAAGGAGTACCCTATGAAATTCAGATGGCTGGCAATCGCGATAGGATTGGCGGCGTTCAGCGCGGGGCCATGGACGTTGGCTCAGACACAGAATCCTGGCCAGGATCCGACTCAAACGCAGAGTCCGACTCAACCGCAACCGCAAAATGCGCCTCAGACGCAGAATCCTCCTTCGACGCAAACTCCGACTTCCGATCCCGATCAGGGACAGCCGAAGGCCGCCGACATCCAGAATGCTCCGAAACAGAAGCCTGCGGCATTGCCGACGGCTGATGACAGCCAGATCAAGCATAACGGCGGCAAAACCGACGTCGATGCCGTGGGCAACCGCAACGTAGGGTGCGGGCGCGGCGTGGGCAACTGGTACTCCGTGGAAGGCCAGGTAGCCCGCGGAAGACAGTACGCACAGCAGATCGAGGCGCAGATCAAGCTGGTCAATGATCCGGTGATCACCGAATACGTAAACCGCGTAGGGCAGAATCTGGTCCGTAATTCGGACGCGCAGGTGCCATTCACCATCAAGGTCATTGATTCCGATGTGGTCAATGCGATGGCGCTGCCGGGCGGGTTTTTCTATGTGAATTCCGGCCTGATTCTGGCCGCTGACGAAGAGGCGGAAATGGCGGGCGTGATGGCACACGAGATCGCTCACGTGGCCGCCTGCCACTACGGCCGGGAAATGACCCGCGCCAATCTGCTTCAGTTGGCATCGCTGCCAGCCATCTTTATGGGCGGCGCGCTCGGATACGGAATCTACGAAGGCATGGGACTCGGAATTCCCCTGACCTTCCTGCATTTCTCACGCGGATTCGAGGCGGAAGCGGACTATCTGGGTATCGAATACATGTATCGCTCCGGTTATGATCCCTCTGCCTTTGTGTCGTTCTTCGAAAAGATCCAGGCCATGGAGAAGAAGAAGCCCGGAACGCTGTCGAAGGCTTTTGATACGCACCCGCAGACTCCCGACCGGATCGAGAAGTCGCAGGATGAGATTCGGAAGATACTTCCCGCCAAGCAGCAATATGTCGTGACCACGTCGGAATTCGACGAGGTCAAGGCGCGGCTGGCGGCAATCGAAAACAAACACAAGCTGCTGGACGAGAAAGATTCGAGCAAGCCCAGCTTGCGCCGAACCGCGAATACTCCCGACAAATCGGGTGATACCAAGACCGATGATGACCGCCCGACTCTGAAACGGCGGGATGATTCGAACTAGGTGTGGCAGCCTCCTTGGCTGGTAAGCCAGGGCCGTGAGGCGTTTTCGAGTTTTTTGACCCGGCGGCTGCGGCCGCCGGTTTTGTTTGGCCAAAAATAGCGGCTAAGCCCGGAGGTCACAAGAGGCAGTGATTTCGATCACAGATTCAACTTGGGTTACGACCATAGGCTCGGCTATGCTTGTGTTCAACGCGCGCGTTTAGAGGCGGAGATTTTTCCATGGCAGACAACTCACTTACCATCACCGACAATCGCACCAACAAGACTTACACCGTCCCGGTCGAAAGCGGCACGATTCGGGCAATGGATTTGCGGCAGATCAAGACCGGCCCGGATGATTTCGGGCTGATGACCTACGACCCGGCCTACATGAATACGGCGTCGTGCAAGAGCGCCATCACTTACATCGATGGCGACAAGGGAATCCTGCGCTATCGCGGATATCCCATCGAGGTTCTCGCCGAGCGCTGCACCTTCCTGGAAGTAGCGTACCTGCTGATGTTCGGCGAGTTGCCGACTGAGAAAGAGCTGAAGAGCTGGGTCTATGACATCACGCACCACACCATGCTGCATGAAACCACCAAGAAATTCATGGAAGGTTTCCGCTACTCGGCGCATCCGATGTCAATGTTCGTGAGCACGATCGCGGCGCTCTCGAGCGTGTATCCCGACGCGAAGCTGGTGCATAGCCCGGTCGATCGCATGCACCAGATCGTGCGTCTGATCGGGAAAGTGCCTTCGATCGCCGCCATGTCGTACCGGCATAACGTGGGTTTCCCATATGTTTATCCTGACAACGACCTGAGCTACACCGAAAACTTCATGAACATGCTTTGGAAGATGGTTGAGCCGAAGTATGTGGCGCATCCTGCGATTGCGCGCGCGCTCGACATTCTTTTCATTCTGCATGCCGATCACGAGCAGAACTGCAGCACCAGCGCGATGCGATCGGTGGGCAGCTCCGAGACCGATCCATATCTCGCGGTTGCCTCGGCGGCGTCGGCGCTCGCCGGAGTCCTGCATGGCGGCGCCAATGAAGAAGTGCTCAAGATGCTCGATGAAATCGGCACCAAAGACAAAGTTCCCGCCTACATCAAGCGAGTGAAAGAAGGCCAGTTCAAGCTAATGGGCTTCGGACACCGCATCTACAAGAACTACGACCCGAGGGCGAAGATCATCCGCTGGAGCGCGGAGCAGGTCTTCGAGGTGACCGGGCGCAATTCCAAGCTCGACATCGCACTGGAACTGGAGCGCATCGCGCTGGAAGATGAGTATTTCGTGAAGCGCAAACTCTATCCCAACGTCGATTTCTACTCCGGAATCATGTACCAGGCCATGGGCTTCCGGCCGGAGATGTTCACGGTCTTGTTTGCGATTCCGCGCACGGCAGGCTGGCTGGCGCAGTGGCAGGAGTTAATGACCGATCCCGAGCAGAAGATCGCGCGGCCGCGTCAGATCTACACTGGACACGGGGAGCGGGAATTTCAGCCATTGGATAAACGGGTTCCCGTGCCAATTCCGGCCGACTATCCTTCTCGTTAGACCTGCAGCAAGTAAAGCCCCGCTGTACGCGGGGCTTTTCTTTTGGCAGGAACCCGTCGAATCTTACCTACAAATAACAAGCCGCGAGCGTTTACTCGCGGCTCCGTGAGCAGGGAACGTTAGCGATCAAATTGCACCTCTACGCGGCGTGCTTGGCCAGTTCAGCCAGGCGTTCGCGATGACGCTCGGGGGAAGTGATGACCTTCATCTCCTGCCAGTCGTAGGCAAACTCTTTACCGCAATCGAGACAGACAACATAAGTTCCAGTCAGAGCAGCGGCTTGGGGGCGGCGCTTTGCCCGACGAATAGTTACGGGGAAGCTATAGTGACCGTGCCTGCATCCAAAAACCGCTTCTACCAATTTTGCAATCATGACCCCACCTTCCATACCTGAGCGTGTATGCCGAGTCCTGGGATTTTCTGAGAGTGCGCGCCCCCTTCCACGTAAAAACCGTGAACGCCGCTACTCGGTTACTTAGATTCAATGATTGCCCAAATGGTTTCGCTTTTCAAGCGGATGAGCAAAGAGGCTGTGAAATATTGGAAAGCCTTTACCTAGAGATAGTTAGGCGTGGTAAGGCAAGGTTTTACTCCAAATTATTGCGGGGCGGTAACCGATACGATATCAGCAAAGGGAAGAATTTACTTCTTTGTTAACAATGCGGAATGCATCCGCCGTATCAGCGGCCGTTCAATAAGGCGGAGATCAACATCTGCGGCGGCCCTCAGTTCGGCGTCGAACTTCGCCTCGTTAACATGGCCCCATGGTTCGGACAGCAACAAGTGGGCGCCCGGTTTTGAAGCCTGCGTCACTTCACCGAAGAATCGAGCTGCATTCGGGAATTCATGGACCATCGCGAACGCGAGAGTGAAATCTACATTTCCGGCGAGATCAGCGATCTCCATCGTTTCGGCCGACGTGACGCGCGCATCGATGCGATCAATCAGGTTCGCCTTCGCGGCACGCCGTTTCAGGCTCGCGATCATCCTGGGTTGCACATCGATAGCGACGACGCGGCCAGAGGGGCCAACCAGGCGGGCCAGCGGAATTGTGAAGAAGCCCATTCCCGGGCCGGGTTCAAGGACGGTCATTCCTTCGCGCACGTAGGGGCGGAGAATCTGCATCGGATCGTGCATCCACCGACGCAAGGGACTGGCAATGAGGTATCCCACCCACCACGGACAAACACTATGAGGCATGTGTTGAATGATAAAAACAGAGACGCTGCCGAGCAGTGAGCTCCGTCACGCGATTTTCAAACACTCTGGGGGCCGCGCTTCTTTTGCTGCTGGCACTTGGTCATGATGGCCGAGCGGAGGCGGCTGCGGAGATCTTCGGGCAGTTCGTACAGTTGGGAATCGCGGTAAATTTCAATGGTTTTCTTGGTCGTATCGCAAACAACGTAGCAGTTGTGGCACCAGGAAAGATGGTTTTCTAACTCAGCTTTTGTTTTTTCGTCGAGAACGCCGTCCAGATAACTGGTCAGCTCGGTAAGAAATTCAGAGCATTTCACTGGTTGCCATCTCCACCCGCGACATCGCCGGTTTTAACATCTGCATTTTTAGCACCCTTATCACTTCCCACTTCACGTCTCTGAAAGTAGCGTCCGAGCCGCTCGCGAAGTTGCAGGCGCGCCCGCAGCAATCGCGATTTCACCGCGGGTACGCTCAATTCCAGCGCAGCCGCTGTCTCCTCGGTCGACAGACCTTCCACGTCTCTCAGTACAAACACCGTCCGGAAGCCCGGAGGCAAGCCCTGGATGGTCTTGCTCAAAATCTCGCGCAATTCCGCTTGCGTGTACTGCTGTTCCGGATTCGGACTCCAGTCCGCAATCTCGCGGGGCAGGGAATCATCTTCCGTTTTAATGTCTTCGTCAAGCGATACCGTGCGCTCAGGCTTGCGCCGGCGCAACTTCATCAACGCTTCGTTGACTGCGATTCGGACCAGCCAAGTGTAAAACTTTGACTGTTCCTGAAACTGCGCCAGGTTTCCGTACGCCTTCAGGAACGCTTCCTGCACCACATCTTCCGCATCCTCGCGGTTCTGAGTGATATGTTGAGCGATCCGGAAGACGTTGCGATCGTAACGCCGAACCAGTTCTTCGAACGCGGAATCATCACCGCGCTTGGCCGCCTGTACCAGCGTCAGCTCTTCGCTTACAGGCCCTACTACTTTGTTTTGGATGGCTCCCATTGTTCAGGCGATGCAGTATTTTCCGGCAAAAAGATTCGCTCCGAAGGCCTCTATGTCGCTGAGTACGAAATCGGAACTGTTATTCTACTTGGTAACCTGCTTCTTTGCCCAATGCCTTTGCCATGGTCGCCGACAAAACTTTGCGTTAGAGTTCCAACAGTCCCGGATTGACCCGGACGAACAGGTACCGAAGTACCCTGCCGGCACCTTACAAGTGCCATATAATCAGCAGTTAGGGCAGTAACGTTTCTGGTTTACGAGGCGGCCGTGAAGACATGCGACTCCGGTAAAGAAATGGTTCTCTGAGAATGGCGGACAGCAAGGAACTCCAGCAAATCGTAGAGCGCGCGGTCGCACAGGTTTTCGATCGCCACCTTCCCAAACTGCAGGAAGAACTGGTGGAGCGCGTATTGGCGGAGTTACCTGCGCCGGAGGCCAGCGCGGGACCGAGCGCAGCAACGCCGGCGGCAAGTGGTCTCGTTCAAGCGGTAGCCAGCATTCACGCGGGTACAACTCAAAAAGAAATTCTGCGCGCCTTACTGGATGCGGGCACCGCCTACGCGGCTCGCGTTGCACTCTTCGTGGTAAAGGCGGGAGCAGCGACTGGATGGCAGGCTCGCGGCTTGGGCGAAGACGATGCCGTCAAGGATTTCCCGCTCGACATGGCAAGTGGGCCAGCCGCCCACGCGTATCAGAATCGCATTGTCACGCCGGCCAACATTGCCGAAATGGATCGCCGGTTCGTGAAACAGTTTGGCGGCCCGGAGAACGAGCAGATCCTGGTTCTGCCCTTGGTGCTCAAAGAAAAGGTTGCCGCGCTGCTCTATGCCGATGGCGGCGCGAATGGGTTGATGGATGCCTCATCTCTCGAAGTGCTGGTGATGGCTACCAGCGCGTGGTTGGAAGTGGCGTCGCTGCGCAAGCAGGCGCAAAGAGATGCCGGAGACAGTGCGGCCGCAATGGAACGGCCTCCCGTAGCAGCGCCAGTCCAGACTGTCAGTGCTTTCAACGATCCTTTCGCGGCGCATACTCCGAAACATACGGCACCGGTTGCAGTGCCCGAGCCGGAACCAGCCGCCGAGGTGGTTGAAGTTGCTGCCCATGCGGCATCGGCAAGCGCCGCTGCCTCCGCACCCGCGACTGACCCGTTTGCCGGAATGTCTCCCGAAGATGCAGACACGCACCGCAAGGCGCAGCGCTTTGCCCGCCTGCTGGTGGATGAGATCAAGTTGTACAACCAGGCGAAAGTCGCGGAAGGGCGTCGCAACAAGGATTTGTATGATCGCCTGAAAGAAGACATCGAAAAGAGTCGGTCCACCTTTCAAAAGCGTTACGGCACAACGGCGGCTGCCAGCGGCGATTATTTTCAAAAGGAAGTGGTGCGTAGTCTGGCCGAGGATGACACATCGGTCATGGGAGCAAACTTCCGGCGGTAGAGTCGCATCTTTCAACATAGGTTCTGTTCGCGTCTCGACGCGAAAAACAAACAAGGTGGTTCGATTGGGTCTCAAGTTGTGGTTGGTGCTCGCCCTGGCTGGATTGTGCGGGCTTCTTAGTGCCCCGTCTGTTGCAGGAGTGCCTTCTCAAGACACTGCAACTCCTGTAAGTCAGGAAACTCCTACCGCGCGCAAAAGCGCCCAGGATCAGCCTTCGACGCCAAAGTCTTCCGCGCACAAGTCGGAAAGCAGTAAATCTTCGCCTACCGCAAAGAAATCTTCCCAAGCTCACAAGACCTCTTCAAAGAAACGGCGAAGACCGATCTCTCCCCGGGTACGCCGGATCCGGCAGGCTTTTGTAGCCTCGACCAGCTTACGACCGATGGCGCAGCAGTTGATTCAAGATCGTTCTCCGGCGGGTTACACGGGAGTCGAAGCCTACGCCCACGCCCATGCGAAAGAGGATGCTGGAGCACTCGCGTGGCTGGTCGTTGGGTATGCCCACTTCCTCGATCACGATTACGCCAAGGCCATCGATCCGCTCAATCGTGCCAAGCCCCTTGCCGGGGACCTCGGCGATTATGTTACCTATTACTTGGGCACTTGCTATCTGCAAACCGGCCATCAGGCCGAGGGTCTTGCCGCTTTGGCCAACTTCGAGACCGCGTACCCGGATTCGTTGTTGATTCGCGATGCCCGCCTCAGTTATGCCAACGCACTGCTAACTGAGAACCGGGCGGCGGAAGCGGCTGAGCTTCTGGAAAAGAATCGTCTTCCCGCTCGATCGGATATCGAGTTTGCCTTGGGCCGCGCGTATGCGACTTCGGGTCAGACTTCCAAAGCCGCCGAAGCGCTCGCCAATCTCTATTACACGATGCCGACGGCAGCCGAAGCCGACGCGGCGTTCGCGGAATTGAAAAAACTGCCATCGTCTCCTCAGGCCACGCTGGCTCAACGCAAGACACGCGCCGAATTACTGATAAAGGCTCGCCGCTACAACGACGCCGCGGACGAATTTCGCGAACTCGCGGCTCACGCCACTCCGGAAGGTCGTCCAGCAGCAGAACTCGCCCTGGCGGACGCACTGCATCGCAGCGGGCGAAATCGGGAAGCCAAGGCCGAGTTGACGAATCTGCCGGGCGCGACCCCGGAGCAAAACGCGCAGCGCCTCTATATTCTCGGCGAAGTCGCTTGGGCGTCCGACGAGAACGAGACGTTTTACCGGACGGTCGACGAGTTGCGGCAATCTGCTCCCACCAGCCCGTGGTTGGAGGCCGCTCTCCTGTCGGCCGCCAACCTTCATCTGGTACATCATGAGTATGACAAGGCGCTCGATTTTTTCCGCGAGCTGCATCAGCGTTTTCCCAACGGTTCGAAAGGATCGTATGCACACTGGAAGGCTGCCTGGTTGACCCTGCGGTTTGGGCGAAACGAAGAAGCGAAAAAGGCATTCGAGGAACAAATTGAGCTCTATCCCGGCGGTAACGAAACGTCTGCCGCGCTGTATTGGCGCGCCCGGCTCGCCGAAGAAGATAACCAGCCCGCCATGGCGCGGGCGTTCTACCAGAAGCTATCCGATCGCTATCGCAACTATTACTATGCAGAGCTAGGACGCGAAAGGCTCAAGAAGCTTCCTGAGAGCGCGGAGTCGCCGGGACAATTTCCATTGCTGGATCGCATTCCGGCCCTCGATCATGCAGAAAAGATCAGCCTGGACGAACCGCCAGCCGATGATCTCCACTTGCAAAAGGCTAAATTGCTGGGCAATGGCGGCCTGGTGGATATGGCTGTGCGCGAATTACAGGCTGCCGCCAGCGACGACAAAGGCACCAACTGGGCCCCCGCCGAGACCGCGCAGCTCTATACCGACACCGGACACTACGATCGCGCCATCGAAGTGATGAAACGCTCCGTGCCAAGTTATTTTGCGGTCGATATTCCCACGCTGCCGCGGCCTTACTGGGAGGCACTGTTTCCGCGGCCCTACTGGTCTGACTTAAAGCGATTCTCCGTGGCCAACGGGCTCGACCCCTACCTGGTAGCATCGCTGATCCGGCAGGAATCGGAGTTCAATCCGCAGGCGGTGTCGCGGGCGAACGCTGTCGGCCTCATGCAGTTGCTGCCCAAAACGGGGAAACTCGTCGCCCATCAGGAGTCGCTCAAGCGCTACAACGCCACGCAATTATTCACGCCCACCGTGAATCTTCAGCTCGGCACGCGTTACTTTCGCGGCATGGTCGACAAATTCGGCGGATCGTTCCAGCACGCGCTTGCTGCTTACAACGCCGGTTCTGACCGCGTGGAAGACTGGATGGGGCAGGGCCCATATCGCGACTCCCCGGAGTTCGTCGAGTCGATTCCGTTCACCGAAACTCGCGAATACGTGCAGGCGATTATGCGGAACGCAAGCGTGTACCGGCAGCTCTACGGTGCCCCGTAAGGGTTAATCTCGATGCGGTATATTCTGTGGGACGCTCATTATGTCCCTGACTGCACGAATCACGCTTGCCCTTCTGATAGGGCTGCTCGCCATGTTTTTAATCGCGAGACATCGGTATCCCGGAAAAGCATCTCTAAAGTTGCAGCCCGAGAAATGTGATCCGGACTTGTGGACGCATATTCACGAGAAGGAAAGGCTGCGCGTGATTGAGGACTGCACAGCCGCCGAGGGTCGCGTGGTCTCCTTGCATCGCGCTTCGGATGGCGATTTGCATATCGGACTTAAACCCGAAGACAAATCGATCTTGAATTTAATCAATGTAGTGCACGCCCGCGGCCAACTCGTGGTCGAGATAATTTGCGAGCACACTCCGGACGATGCTGACGACAAGGCAGCATGCGGGAATTATCATCCCCAAATCACGATCCCAAACGTCGGCGACAAGGTCCGGATAACCGGTGCGTACGTCACCGACCGGGACAACAATTGGAACGAAATCCATCCCGTCACGCGCATCGAAGTTCTCCACTAAGGGAAAATGTCAGGGGTACTTGAGGCGAGCGCTTTCGAAATAAGCGGTCCTGCTTGTTGTTGCCGGCTGCGATCTGCGCAGGTGCGTCGAGCTAGGCCGCAGGCTCCCGCTCGGTGGGTGACTTGTGAAAAAGAATTTCGATGACCAGCAGCGACGCCCCCACGACGATCGCGCTGTCCGCCAGGTTGAACACTGGCCACTGGTACTGCTTGACATAGAAAAGCAGGAAGTCCACAACCCGGCCGCTGGCTACGCGGTCCCACAAATTTCCCACCGCGCCCCCGAGGATCAGCGATAGCGCGATGCCGGTTATCGACAGGGCACGCGACTGGCGCCAGAGCAACACCGAGACAACCACCATGGCGATGGCCGAAAATCCAATTAACAGGATCGTCTTCCAGTGCGACGGCGAGTCGGCAAACAGGCTGAACGCCGCGCCCGTGTTCTCTGTGTGGGTTAACCGAAAAAAACCTGGGATGACCTGGATGTGGGTGTACATCGCGATGCGGGCGGCAACGAGTCGCTTCGTCCACCGGTCGAGGAACACGATCAGCAAGGCGAGTAAAAAGTGAGTGGCGCGTGCGCTCTTGTTCATTGGGCCACTAAATCTGAGAGCATGGAAATCGCAAGTTCTTCACCGTCAGAATTGATTGAGTTGCCGATGGAGCCGACGTCATGAGGATCGATGGAAGACTGCATCATCGCGAGGAAAATTTGCGTACCGCGAGGGCAATCGGCAGCCCGACGCAGAAGATATGGATGGTCACACCGATGATCATCATTTTGAAAGAGAACGGATTCTTCCGGGCGGCTGAGAGTGGCACCACAATTCGATTCATAAAGAAGTAAACGGCCACTCCGTATAGCGCACCGGACAGAACGGCATGTCTCGTTAAGAAAGAGATCCCCCGACTGACTGCGTAATAAGTGGCTGCCGCCCCGAACGAAATGAAGAATTGACAAAGTAAGCCTAACCCCGCAGTTGCCAAGCCACCCGTACGAGCCCGCGGCCCCAGCAACCCCGCCGCAATGCCTTGCAGCAGGGGAATCGGCTGCGCTCCATAGTGACCATAAACAACGAACGCTGCCGTTATATCCAGAATCCCGCACGCCAGCCCGCCCCAGAAAATTGCCGGCAAAGCCGTGCCTGTCTGCCGGGGGCGGGAGGTCGCAAACGCGTTCATCCGGATGTCCCCGATTCAATCTCTTTCAGGACGGCGCTGCAGCGCTCGCAAACTGTCGGGTACGTCCTGTCTTCTCCGACGTGCGTTGAGTAATTCCAGCAGCGGTCACACTTGGTGCCATCGGCTTTCTTCACTTCGACATGGACCCCGCTAGTCCCGTTGCCAGAGCCTTGGGTCAGCGTGACCGCAGAAACAATGAACAGATATCGAAGCTGCTCGGCGTAGCGTTGCAAGAGCGAGTACATCGGGTCCGAAGCAGTAATCGCAACCTGGGCCTCGAGCCCCGTGCCGATGAGTTTATTGTTGCGAGCTTCTTCCAAGACCTTCAAGACTTGATCACGGACAGAACGCAGGCTGGCCCACTCTTCGTCGGACTTGGAATCGGTCGCCGCAATGGAAGTACTTCCCAGAGTTTCGGCCGTGGTCGGGAACCTTGCGAGATGCACGCTCTCACTGCGCGATGCCATTTTGGGCAGGTACTGCCAGATCTCTTCGCACGTGAAGCTCATAATGGGTGCGAGCAGCCGCGCCAGTGCCTCGCCAATCCTCCAGATCACGGTTTGTGCGCTGCGCCGTGCCTGCGACTTCGGCGCAGAAATATAGAGCCGGTCCTTCAGCACATCAAAGTAAAACGCGCTCAGGTCCACAATGCAGAAATGATTCACGCGATGATAGATTTTGTGAAACGCAAACTCGTCGTACGAGCTGCGCACGTCTGCCGTGAATGTGCAGGTCTGACGCAGCATGTACTGATCGAGCGCTTCCATCTGATCAAACGGAACCGCACCGGCCTGCGAATCAAAATCCCCCAGATTTCCCAGGATGTACCGGAACGTGTTGCGAATCTTCTTGTAGTTCTCGCCCACACGCTGCATGAGAGCTTCCGAGCCGACTACGTCTTCGCGGAAATCCACCGACGCGACCCACAGCCGCACGACCTCTCCACCGAGCCGGCTTGAAATGTCGACGGGGTCCACGTCGTTGCCCCGCGACTTCGACATTGCCTGGCCCTTTTCATCGAGCGTCCAGCCCGGCGTGACCACACCTTTGTAGGGCGGACTGGCGTGCGTGCCCATCGCGCAGAGCAGGGAAGACTGGAACCATCCCCGATACTGATCTCCGCCCTCCAGATAGAGGTCAGAAGGCCACGGATAATCCGGTTCGTCATCGATCAGAGCGAGATAGCTCGCGCCTGACTCCAGCCACACGTCAAAGATGTCGGTTTCCTTCTCGAACTTGGTACTGCCGCAATGCGGACACTTCGTCCCTGCAGGAACAATCGTGTCCGACATCGGTGTGAACCAGGAATCGGCGCCCGAGCGGGCAAAAAGTTCAACCACCTTGCGATTAACCTCGTGGTCATTGAGTGGCTTGCCACACTCCTCGCACAGAAATACCGCGATCGGCACACCCCAGACGCGCTGCCGTGAAATGCACCAGTCCGGACGCGTCTGAATCATGTTCGACAGCCGCTCTTCGCCCCACGCCGGATCCCACTTCACTTTCTTGATTTCTGCGAGCGTGCGCGTGCGTAGCGTGTCATTCTTCCCGGCTCCGCCAGGCATCGGCGTCTCCATCGAAATGAACCACTGCTCGGTCGCGCGGAAGATGACCGGATTGTGGCAGCGCCAGCAGTGCGGATAGGAGTGCTCAGTTTTCTCCGCATGCAGGAGAGCACCCCGGCTCTTGACTAGCTCGATGATCGGCTGATTCGCATCCCACACGCGCTTGCCGGTGTACTCCGGCAGACCGTTTCGCAGAATGCCTTTTTCGTCGACGTTGCTGGTTGCGTCGAGCCCATACTTCATGCCCGTGATGAAGTCCTCAGCGCCATGCGAGGGCGCAGTGTGGACCACGCCCGTTCCGGTGTCCATGGTGACGTAGTCCGCCAGTACGCCGAGCACTTTGCGGTCAAGAAACGGGTGCTGAAAGTTCAACCGCTCCAGCTTGCGGCCTGGGAAGTGCGCCAATGGGCGGGGATCGGCCAGTTGGCATTTCGCAGCAACATCCTCGGCCAGCTTTGACGCAACAATGTAGACCTCGCCGCCCGATTCCAGGGCGACATACTCTTCGTCCGGATGAAATGCGACGGCCATCGATGCAGGTAGCGTCCACGGGGTCGTCGTCCAGATGATGGTTGAAACTTTTTTCCCCGCCAATGCCGCGTCGATCGCCGCCGGATCATCCAGCAGTGCGTACTTTACCCACACCGTACTGCTGGTGTGGTTTTCATACTCAACCTCGGCTTCGGCCAGCGCAGTCTCATCGTGCATGCACCAGTAGACGGCGCGCAGTCCCTTGTAAACGAATCCGTTCTCGTAAAAAGAAAAGAAAGTCGAAAGCACCACCGACTCATATTGCGGGGTCATTGTGGCGTAGGGCCGATCAAAGCGGCCGAATACTCCGATGCGCTTGAACTGCGTTCGCTGCAAATCGAGAAACTTCTGCGCGTACTTTCGGCATTCCGCCCGCACGTCGGTCGGCCGCATCTGCAGCTTTTTGCCGCCCAGTTCCTTGTCCACCTTGATTTCGATCGGAAGCCCGTGGCAATCCCACCCAGGCACATAAGGCGCATCGAACCCTGCCATCGTCTTGGACTTGACTATAAAGTCCTTGAGGCACTTGTTGAGCGCCGTCCCCATGTGGATCGGGCCGCTGGTATAGGGGGGGCCGTCGTGCAGGATGTATCGCGGCGCACCCTTGCGGGCATTCCGGATGCGGTCATAAATGCCCATCTGCTCCCAGCGTTCGAGCATTTTGGGCTCGTTCTGTGGCAGGTTCGCCTTCATGGGGAAGGCAGTAGAGGGCAGATTAATGGTCTTTTTCAGTTCGAACGGCACTCAGTGGCGTCTCCAAATGGTTGAATCCCCTCATTATAGGGAGGCAGGCGAGGAACGTCCATGCAGGGTGGTTGGAAGGACATGTCTTTCCGAGAGTTACCGAGCACAACGAAATGGACTGTCGCAACCGGCTTAGTAGAGGTACAATTTCACAAAGAAGAGCGAACTGACCCAGAATGTGGTTGGGGCGGCAGTTCGGTACCTACCCACAAATTCAGGGCGAAATCGATGCAACTTGTCGAACCGACCGCTCATCTTTGTAAAGAGGGCATTTTACTCAAGTTAGGTTAGGTTTCCCCCAGCAAGCATCGAGGACAGATCCAGACGCGAATTATGGAAGCCACTCAAACGAATCCGACCAGTGCCGAGCCGGAACTGCACCTGCTGCTGGCGAAAAATACTTTTGATGAACCCCTTTGGAGATCGCTGTTCCGCCAATTGGATGAGTTCTTCTTCCCCAAGAAGCTTCCGCCGCTGAAGCTCGAATCGAAGCCCGAACCCGTTAAGGATATTTGGGGCTTCTACAGCAATTGGAAAAGCGGCGCCCTTGGCGCGACTGGCTTTGAAGCTGTCGTCATTGCGCTCCTTGTCGTAGGAACACTAATTGGACGACACGTCGTTAAGGCCGCTCCGCTTCCCAAGGCTACTGTCGCCCTAGTCGATCCCAGCGACCTCCCGCCCTTGAAGCCCTCCAAAACGCAAGTGGGTGGCGGCGGTGGCGGTGGGGACCGCGACGTATTACAAGCGACTAAGGGCAAATTGCCCAAGCTCTCGATGCAACAGATCACTCCGCCAGTCGTTGTGGTGCGGAATGAGCATCCCAAGCTGGCGGTCGAGCCCACGATCATCGTCCCTCCGCAAGTGCAGTTAGCTTCGAACAACATGCCTAACTTTGGCGACCCGATGTCGCATGCCGTTCTGCCCTCGAACGGGACAGGTTCCGGAGGCGGTATCGGCTCAGGCAGTGGCGGCGGCGTTGGATCAGGCAAGGGTCCTGGCTTTGGCCCGGGCGAAGGCGGCGGTACAGGTGGAGGCGTTTTCCGGATGGGCAGCGGGGCTTCTCCGCCACGCGCTATTTATTCGCCGGAGCCTGAATTCTCCGAGGAAGCGCGCAAGGCGAAATACCAGGGAGTTTGCACGCTAGGCGTAATTGTCGACGCAGACGGCCATCCCACGAATATCCGCGTGCTCAGTAGCCTGGGTATGGGTCTGGATGAAAAAGCAATCGCCGCGGTGAAAACCTGGCGCTTCGAACCAGCGATGAAAGACGGTCGTCCAGTGCGCTTCGAGATCGCCGTCGAAGTCGACTTTCACCTGTACTGAAATCGAACTGTACTGAAAACAAAGACCCTGTAGAGGCGTTGCTTGCAACGCCTTTTTCTATTGGGCAGCGTGAGTGCGTCCGCTAAGAGGACCCGTTCAATCGCCTCGTCAGGCGCTGGGTTTGGAGCGCCGCAGAACCGCGAAATGTGTTTCTTTCCTGGTGGAAAATCCAAGTTTCTTGTAGATCTCGATTGCACGCGTATTGTCGCATCGCACGTGCAGAAAAGGTTTCTCGCCGCGATTGCGGATCCGGCGCATGATCTCCAACATAAGAATCTTGGCGTAGCCTTTGCCGCTGTGATCGGGATGCGTGCACACCGCGCTGACTTCTGTGTGCCCGTTCACCTTCAGTCGCTCACCGGCCATGGCTACGAGTTTCCCGCCATCGCGGATTCCCACATAGTCGCCCAATTCATGCGTCCGAGTTCCGAAGGGCCCCGGCTTGGTCAAAGAGGTAAGTTCGAGCATCTCAGCAGAATCTTGTGGAGTAAGTTCGACGATTTCTAAGCCAGCATGCGTTTGCGTCGGCAGACCCTTGCCGTTTTCGCAGACCATTTGCAGCAACGGCGCTCCCGCAACCCAATCCCAGCCAGAGCGCGCTTGATACGGTTCGTCGAGAAAGACCGCAGTCGTTGCCCCAACAGTGACGAGGTGAGACAAGGATGAATAACCTTGCGAACTAGGCTCCTCGAACGCACTGAGCGGAGAGACCTCCTGGACAAACCGGCGTGCATAATCGCCGCTTTCAGCAAAACGGGCTTGCCGGGTAGTCAATGCCTGCCAGATAACGTTGTCGAGCGGATGCATGGTCATTGCTCCAAATACAATTGGATCGGGCTGAGGCCTCTGACGACACTTTAATTTTGAAGAATATCGAGCGCTATCCGATTCTTGCGATGGAACTCAGCGCAGTGGATTCCACGACTCCCTTAACGGCAGCAGCGTCGAATGTCCGGGTTGCGGCGGGAGCGAGGTTGCGGAAATGTCGAAGTCGATTACTCCTTCAGATCCACGTGCTGCACTTCATCAATAGCGTGTCCCAGGAAACGCTCGCCAAGGCGTCGAAATTTCTCCGTCGAATCGGTGGCGAAAAATTTCAACCGCGCGTGGGTGCGGCGTTCTTGTACGTCGTCCGCCGCGGGCGGCACGAGTTGCTGAAAACGCGATGCCACCGCACGTGCTGTCGATTCCGCCGAATCCACGATGTTCACGTGTTCCGGCGTGACCCGTTGCAACAATGACTTGAGCAGGGGATAGTGCGTGCACCCTAGAACCAAAGTGTCCGCGTCGTGGAACCCGTCCGCGAAACCTTCGGCGAGGTAGATGCGCGCGACCTGCTCGGTCACCGAATGCTCTACCCATCCCTCTTCGACTAGCGGTACCAGCAGCGGGCACGCCTTCTCTCTCGCTTGCAGGCCGCGAGCCTCCAGGGCCCTCCGATAGGCGTGGCTGCTGACCGTCGCCTCGGTTCCAATGACCACGATCTTCTGATTCTTCGTGGCGGATGCGGCCGCCTCCGCTCCGGGCTCCACCACGCCCACCACCGGGACATGAGCCGCCGCGTTGATGCGATCGAGCGCCAGGGCAGTGGCGGAATTGCAGGCAATCACCAGCATCTGCGCGCCGTGCGATTCGAGGAAATGTGCCGCTTCGACGGCATATCGCGCGACCGTTTCCGCTGACTTCGATCCGTAAGGTAGGCGGGCGGTATCGCCGAAGTAGGTGTAATCCGCCTCAGGAATAAGTTCAAGTAAAGCTTTAAGTACAGTTAACCCGCCAAAACCGGAGTCAAATACGCCAATAGTGGGATGTCGTGTGGTCATTGTGATGGAAGAACTCCAAATCATATCAGCGCGAGGGATTGGCGAGGCGGTGATTAGACGGATTCGGCTGACGTCTACGACTGTTGGTGCGACTTAACTGCGACGCCGGAGAACGCAGCGCTGCGCCCGCAGCACGGTCCCGGAGGAATCGGCGCTCCATGCGGGCAGGTTCGTGGATGCCCCAGAAAGGTACAGATCTTGTCAGTCGCTTCCGGCGACAGGATGTGTTCGAACTTGCAGGCCTGCTGCTCGATTTCAGACTCGCTATCCATGGCGAGACTATCGGTGAAGAGGCGCTCAGCGAGCCGGTGCCGCCGGATAATGCTTCCCGCGCGCTCGCGCCCCCGCGGAGTGAGCTCCACAATTAGTGTGCCATCACCCAAAGACGCGGCCACCGGCTTCAGAGCCTCGTGGCAGGGATTCACGAACGGCTTGTGATCGTGCGCCTCCGGTGGATGCGGCGCCGAGACGACCATTCCCATCTCAATCATTTTTTCGATTGCCAGGCTCACGGGCAACGCACCATGTACTTCCATGCGCTCAACCTCGGCAATCTGGCCATGTTCTTCGAGCACCCATAACTCTTCCAGGACTTCGTCGAGTTGCTCTTCATCGGCCAGAGAGAAGATTTCCTGCGACGCGATCTTGCCATGGTGAAGCTCGATGCGCCGGTCAGCGAGCCGCGCCACGACCGGATCGTGTGTGACCATCACGATCGTCCGACCCTGCTGGTGGAACTCGCGCAGCAGCCGCAACACGATCTCCTCGTTCTGCGCGTCGAGGTTCCCGGTCGGTTCGTCCGCCAGAATAATGCGTGGATCATTGATCAGCGCCCGCGCGATGCACACCCGCTGCTGCTCGCCGCCTGATAGCTGCGAAGGCAGATGATGCGCGCGATCTCCCAGCCCGACGCGGGTCAGGGCTTCGACTGCTTCTTTCTCGTCGGTCATGCTGTGGAAGTACTGCGCCAGCATGACGTTCTCGACGGCAGTGAGAAACGGAATCAAGTGAAATTGCTGGAAGATAAAGCCAATTTTTTCCGCACGCACGCGGTTAAGCTCGCCGGCAGAAATACCGGCGACATTCTGCCCGTCCAACCAGATCTCGCCCGAAGAAGGCCGGTCGAGGCACCCAATCAGATTCACCAGCGACGACTTACCCGAACCTGACGGCCCCATGATCGACAGCCACTCACCCTTGGTGACGTGCAGCGAGATGTGGTCCAGCGCATGAATCGAGCCCGCCCCGTTATCTTTAGCGGAGTTGCCCGCCTCCTTGGCAGGGTAGAGTTTCGTGACGTCTTTGATCTGAATCATTTCACTCGCCCCTCAGAATCACTGCCGGCTGCACCCGCCGCAGCAGCGAAATCGGGAGGATCGCCGAGATCAGCGTTACCGCCATGCTACCAGCCAGCACTACCGGCAGGACACTGAAACGTGGCGTAACCGAAGCGTGAAAGTTAACTCGCCCGATCCATGCCGCGATGCCGATGCCAAACAGAAACCCGATCACCGCTCCCGTCGCGCCCAGCGCCGCCGCCTCGGCTGCAAAGAATCCGTTGAGCAGACGGCCGGAAGCCCCCAGAGCCTTCATGATCGCAAAGTCACGACGCCGGTCGAAGACCCATCCCATGAGCGTCGAAAGCACGCAAAGTGCAGACGTCAGAATGATCAGCGCAGCCGCAGCCAACAAGGTCGCACGCGTCTTGCCTAGCACTCGCGCTTCGCCCTCCATGATCTGCCGCACCGGACGCACATCGGCCGCCGGGATGACCTGCGTAAGCTGATTCATCACGCCGGCGACGTCTTGTGGTGGGCCATTAGCGGCCACTTCAATCGTCGAGGGCTGAACCTGCGTCCAGGCCATGAAATCGGTCAGCGATATATAAATGCGGCTGTCTTCAGCGGCCCCGGTCTGAACTGTCCCCGCCGGACTCAGATGCAGAGTGCGTCCCTGAAAACTGAGGTCAAACGGTTGACCCTTTGGCGATACGACGGGCAGCGCACGCACGCCAATCAGCGCCTGCTGCGGTGCGGATGGCCAAATACTCACCGACCAGAACCGATCCAGTTGCCGCACCCGGTCGAAATCCGTTCCCGCGACCACAATCGGTTGCCCGTCGCTGGTGCGCGCCACGATCAATCCGAAAGGGGCTGCAAGGCCGCGACCGGCTAGAACCATATCCACACGCGCGGGCGCGTCAGCGGGAAGGGAAGCGCCGTCTTTCCCGACAACGATTATGTTCGCCCCGTAGTTGCGAAACTCCCGCCGCAACTTCGCTTGCACGTCTACGTAGAGATTAAGCATGGCTGTCGCGACCGCAGCCGCCACGACCATAGCAAACAACGCGGAAGCAGCGCGGCCTCGCCGCAAAATTGCCGCCCGCACCAGCATCCGCAGAAACATTGAAGTGTGAGGAGCGCGAGAGCGCGAAGCCGCGAGGTCCTGCGCAGAATGGGGTGAAGCGTTCACAGTTCTCCTCGCAACGCAAACACCGGATCCAGACTGACTGCCCGACGAATTGCCGCCGCGCTGCCCGCAAAGGTCACGATCACCGCAATCGCCAGGATTACCGGCAACAGCACGGGAGAAATCGAAATTTCCGAATTGAAGATCGAGTGCCCAATCTGGTGGGCAAGTACCGTTCCCACGGCAAATCCCACTACCCCACCGATCAGCGCCAGTAGTGCTGCTTCCGCGAAGAATACCGACGCCACAGCCATCCTTCCCGCTCCCAGAGCTTTCATCAGGCCAACTTCCGCGCGCCGCTCAAAGATCGCGGTCGCCATCGCGGCCGAAACGGCCAATGCCGAGGCAAACAGGGCTGCCAGCGTGATCAGGAAAATCAATCCTTCGATGCGCGTCAGCACCGCGCCTTCATTCTGTGCGACCTGCCGGATCTGCTCGGCGTGCGAGTGCGACATCGCCTCAGTCAACTGCAATGCGATCGCCTGCGGATACGGCGTGCAATACCAGCGATCGTAGATTGCGCCCGACAAGCTCTTCGGATCGCGCCTGGCAAAGGCATCTTCCGGCTTGGTTAACGCGCTGACATATACCCGCCGGACTGCGCCTGGCTTGCCCAGAATTTCCTGCGCGAGCGCCAGCGGCCCGACGATCTGGTCGTCTTCCGTGCTGCCAGTGGATAACACGCCGCTCACGCGCAGCGTGCGGCCCGCGAACGTGATCGTATCCCCAGCCTTCTCGCCCAACCTCGCAGCAAATCGTTCCCCCAAAAGAACGTCGCGCGAGTCATCCCCCGGCCATTCCCCAGAGACGTTCCACCACGGATGCGTACTGCGCACGCCCGTTGTGAATTGGTCAGTGCCGAAGGAAATCTGCTTTGCAAAATACGTGCCCAGCAGCGTCACATCTTGCCGCTTGCCGTCGCGTTCCACGGCAACGTTCACCGGCAACATGGGAGCAAAGCCGGTGATGTTGTTGTGCCAGAAAATCCCTTTGATTTTTGGGAGGTCCGCTTCGCTGAGGAACGCCCCGTCCGTGGGAGGCTTGAGATTTATGCCGCCGATCTCTACGTCGAGGGAATCTTCCTGGGGCGTAACCACCAGGTTGGCGCCAATGGTGCGAAGTTCGCGGTTGATCTTGTCGCCAATATCAGTGGCGACTGCAATCATCGCCGTAGCGACGGTCACGCCCAAGGTAATGGCTGCGCCTGCCAGCCATTTCCGCCTCTGCTGTCTCCGGAAAGATTCGTAAACCAGCCGCACGAACATGGGCTACTGTTGCCCGAACATGCGGCTACCGGCCGCGATGTCGGCCTCCTCAATGATGACCGCATCGGCCGTCTGCGTGGCCTTCAGCGGTACCGGGTTGCACCCTCCGGCCGTGCCCACAGACTGTGGATTGATCGGCGCTGCACAGTTCTTGCACACCACCCCGTTCGCCGTTTTGTAGAAGCCAACGGACCCGCAAATGTCGCAAGCGTCGAACACGGTAGCGATCTTGCCGTCAGGCTTCTGGTAGAGCCAGAAGCGGACCTCCGTACCATTCTCCTGCGCCTGGAAGCGGTGCAGGTCGCCGTCAGAAATCTGTGCTAGCGGAATGCTGACTTGCCGATTTGTGAACGTCACCTCAGTTGCGGGAGAAAGCGCGCTCACGCCCTTGGTATAGATGAATTCCGCGGTCACCAGCGCAATGAACACGAACGAAAAGGTATACACCGAGGCCATCCACAGACGCTCGCGACGGGCAGTCCATGCCGCCTTGCGTCGCTCGGCCGGAGATTCACCCTCCACCACCACCGGCGCTCGCCGCTTTGCGTCAAACAGCACCATCAGCGCTGCCATGGCAAAGATAGTCACGAAGAAGAACCAGTCGTTGCTGACGATCGGGCCAATAATCGCCATCTCGCGCTTCGAAGAGGCGATCACGCCGCTTTCGGACAACTCATGCAAACCTGAAATCAACAACTGCGCCGCCACCAGGAACATAATTGCGGTGGTGACCCGGAAAAACTTCTGCAGGTTGATGCGCACGCTGCCCTTGACGAACATCACGCCAAATGCGACCGCAGCGAGCACGCCCAGCAAGGTTCCGAGAAAACTCATCAGTTCGGTCGAGTTCAGCGACACAGCCGAGAGAATCAGCACCGTCTCTGCGCCCTCGCGCAGCACCATCAAAAAGATGAATACGAACAGGCCAAACCACGCATCGTTACCCGCCAGCAGCCCGACTTTGCCTTCGATCTCGCCCTTCAGCTTGCGGCTCGTCTTCATCATGAAGATCACCATGGTGACGACGAAGAAGGCGGCCACCAGCATGATCCAGCCTTCAAAAACATCTTCGTTCAGATGAGTACGGGAGATGACGATCGCCACCCCGATGCTGCCGAGGAAAGCGGCAGCCAGCGCGGCATATACCGTCTTGCGCAGTTCCTGGCGCCCGATCTTGGTCAGGTAGGCCAGGGTGATGCCCACAATGAGCGCGGCCTCGACGCCTTCACGAAGCGTGATAATGAACGCCTGTAACATTTAAGGGTGCCTTATGATTTTGAAAATGAATTTCAATTTCAACTTCAAGGATATCCCCGCCCCGCCAGACCCGTCAATCCGCGGGCTCACAACCGCACGTGATTAGGATCACACGGGGCAATTCCGGCCTTGAAATGCTACTGGTTGCAGCGAAGACTCCGGACCGTGCGGCATCAGATCCAAAAGCGCACCACTGTAGTAATATCCAGTTTGCCGCCTCCGCTGACGGTGAAAAATCCTATATCGATGGCTATCGAACCCCCTCTTTCCTCGAGCGATTCCACCATAAATCCGCGCCAGAAGGGGGAATCGTCTGAAACCAAACTCCTGACCGCAGTCAAAGCAGCAATTATCGGGACGGATCTCTCCGGCAATATCACCTTTTGGAATCCCGCCGCGGAATCCCTCTACGGATGGTCGTCAGCCGAAGTCCTTGGTCGCAACATCATGCAAATCACGGTGAGTGAAGAAACCGAAGCGCAGGCCGACGAGCACATGCGTTCCGTACGAGCGGGAGGATTCTGGAGCGGCGAATTCCAGGTTTGCTGCAAGGATGGCAATTACCTGACGGCACTGGTCACGCTTTCTGCGGTCTTCGATGCAGCCGGAGCGCCCATCGGACTGGTAGGGGTCAGCCAGGATCTGAGCGCTTTGCGCGGAGCCGAAGAGGCTTTGCGTCGAAATCAACGGGAGTTCCAGGTATTCGCGAATTCACTTCCGGAACTCTGCTGGATCGCGCGCGCAGATGGGCATGTTACTTGGTACAACGAGCGGTGGTACGAATACACCGGTACGACTCCCGAGCAAATGGAGGGATGGGGCTGGCAGTCGGTGCACGATCCAGAAATCTTGCCGGCAGTTATGGAACGCTGGAAAGAATCAATCCGGACCGGAAGCCAATTCGAGATGGAGTTTCCTTTGCGGGGAGCCGACGGCGTCTTTCGGTGGTTTCTGACGCGAGTCCGGCCGGTTCGGGGCGAAAAAGGCGATGTCACCCGCTGGTTCGGAACCAACACCAACATTGATGAGCAGCGTCAGATTCGGCGCGCTTTGAGCGAAGCGAGAGAGGCGCTCAGCCAGCGAGTGCAGGATCGGACTGCCGAGCTCGAAGTGGCCAACGACAATTTGCGTGAACTCTCCGGGCGCCTGCAACAACTGCAGGATGAAGAACGAAAGCAGATTGCGCGGGAACTCCACGATAGTGTCGGACAAATGCTGGCTGCCCTGAGCATGAATATTGCAACCGTGGGAGCTCAGTCTCACAAGCTTGATGCGGCGGCCGCAAGGGCTCTCGCTGACAACGCCTCCATCGTGGAACAGATCAGCAAGGAAATCCGCACGATCTCTCATCTGCTGCACCCGCCACTCCTCGATATAGCCGGACTGGCATCGGCGGTTCGCTGGTACGTCGATGGCTTTTCGGAGCGCAGCAAGATTCAAGTTGACGTTGAAATCCCGAGTGAATTTCGTCGTCTTCCCGCCGAGGTGGAAATTACACTGTTCCGCCTTGTGCAGGAATGTCTCACCAACATCCATCGTCACTCTGCAAGCCAAACGGCGAAAGTCTCCATTCAGGAAGAGCAACATTCCCTTCGCGTAGTGATCCAGGATGCAGGCAAGGGAATCTCCACCGAGAAACAACTGGAGTTAGGCTCGGGCCGGACCGGCGTAGGTTTTCGCGGGATGCGCGAGCGACTGCGGCAACTCGGTGGCGAGTTGCACATTTACTCGAATAACGATGGCACACGGGTGACGGCCAGTATTCCGGTTGAACTGGCCAGTGACGCCGGCACCCCGGTATCTGAAAGTTAACTTGGTAATCGTCAACTTAGAGAAATAAAATGCCGGCCCTCACCGCGGGGGCCGGCATCTCAGCGAGGTCAACCATCTCACTGGGCGGTAGTTAAAGATCTCGTGCGCAAGGCCGAGGCAGGTTCGCCACCGGCGGTTGCGCATTGAGTGAGATGCTTGGATTCCTCGGGAAGAATCGATCTACAGCTGAATCCATTTCAGCTTAGGGAAAAAACTGAGGAAGCCCGGATTGCGGCTGCAAGGTCATTCCCAACTTCTACAGCCGCTTCAGAAAAACATTCGCCTCGGCCATGTGAGGGAACAGCTTTTCCTCCGCCTGAAACTCGGCCGAGTGCACGCACCGGCGACTCCCTCGAAGCTTCACAGGATGCTTCAGATGCAGCATCTCGTGGTAAACGATGTATTCCAGCACATACCGAGGTACCGCAGGATGGTCAAAGACGCGGCTGATGATGATCGCATTGTGCGCCGGGTCGTAGTGACCAAGGATGCGCCGGGTTTTGGTTTGGCTCCAACTCATGCGAGGCCGGGCCATCAGCCCATAAAAGAACCGCGTATTGAGTTCCTCAAAGATCGAATCCAGATCGTAGAAATGCCCGCGGGCCGGACGCAGCAGCTTGCGCCCTCGCATCTGCCGCACCAGGTGGGCCTTTCGTACGATGTCATGGCTGGCAACATATTTTCGATAGCGCGCGGCGCGCCCGCGATCAATCGGCTGCCGGTACATCTTGGCGAGCAGGATGTGGGCGATGGCCCGGAGAATCGTGTCGGGTGCGCCTTCCAGAAGATCCGAAAGCCGCACGAGAAGGCGCCCGTTCCGCAGCCGGATGGTGTTATTGATATTGGCAAAAGCGAAGAATTCGATCTTTAGATCGGGAACGGACGAAGCCGGACGAAGCTCATGGTAGCTTTCCTGGAAGATTTCGAGCAGCCCTTCGCGCACGATGAACGTAGATTAGCATGAGCCAGATGTCATCAGTTCCCTCGTCGGCGCTACGGGCATGCTTCCCGCACCCGATCGATACCAACGACGACACTCGACACCTTTCTTACTCCGGCTTCCCCCCACTCTTGGCATTGGAATTCGGATTCAGCTTCTTATGCTTCGCTGCATCTTCCTGGTCGGCCAGCAGTTTGCGATGGTCTTCCGTCGAGCTGTCGACGGTTTCCAGGGCATTGGTCAAAACGAATTCGTACTGACTCGATTCTTGTGAAGGAACGTCCGCGGCGTCCTTCAGGGCCCGCAGTTTGGCTTGAAACTCGGTATCGGCGTCGACCACGAGCTTGAGCGGTTTGCGGATATCATCTTTGCGGTCTACGTAGGTTTCGATGTTGTCGTTCAGTTCGTCGTATAACAACTGGAAATCGTCGAGCAAGTCATGCGTCTCCAACGCCCGATTCTTGGTCTTCGGATCGGTGCGCATCTGTTCGAGCTTCACCAGTCGAGCCCGGGCAAACTGCAAATACAGAGTTAACCGCTGCTTCGGCTCCCAACTCGCGTCGCGAATCTGGTCAATCTCCGGCTGCGTCAGCGGATCGTGACGGCGTTGGGCCAGCGTCGAGGCCGTAGCGAGTAGCACCAAAGCACCAACAAACAAACGAGAGACTCTCATTTCCCACCTTTCTTGAACATGGACGCGAGCAGGTCGTCACGCACTCGCTCCAGTCGATTGATGGCGTCGCGTACCGGTCCTTGATCGTCATGGGCCAGAGTATGCACAATATTGGTGAGTTTGCGCGTCATGGACCGCGCGGCAATCTCAGTTTGCTTTTGATACTTGTGAGACTGGATCGCGTAGTCGCGGGCCAGTTCCGAGTAAGCCACCACGTCGGTCAGCGCGGCTTGAGCCTTCTCCAAGTCGGCGGCGGCGTAGAGCCTATCGCTTTCCCCGAGCTGGATCTGGGCAATCTGCAGGCACAGATGGGGCCGGTCGCCGACGCTGGTCGAGGAAAGCTTTGCTTTCAACTCTTCCACACTCGGGTCATCGCGGGGAATCGCACTCGCTGTGGCTGCGATGATCATGATCAGCGCAACCAACAATCGAGGGCGATACCCCGCTCGCGCTTTCCAGTTCTTACGAAGAGATAATGTCGCTACCCCAAGCATGACCAAAATCCCACGTCGACTATTTTTTTGGCTCCAGCGCTATCAGCCGGTGCTTCGCCTGCCACTCCTGATCAGGATACTTCCCATTGGCAGTGTTGAGGAAGAGGTGATAGTTGGCCGAGGCCTTCTTGACGTCTTTCAGATGGTCGTAGGCCGAAGCCCGCAAAAAGTATGTTGTCGGGATCTCCGGCATAAATTTCAGGCGCGCATCGAGCGCCTTGATCGTTAACGCGTAGTCCTTGTTCTCGCTGGCGGCGAAGGCCAAGTCGCCGTAGGCGTCTCCGAGGTCCGGTTTGAGTTTCACCGCCGCCAGGAATTCCTGCTGGGCGGCGGCGAATTTCTTCTCGCGCAGCAGGCTCTGTCCCAGGCTCCGGTGCAGTTCGGCGTCATTCGGATGGCTCGCAATGAGCGCCCGGTAGGCCGTTTCCGCCTCTTCGTTTTTACCTGTCGTGAAGTACAAGTCGGCAAGGTCGCGCTGCGCAGAACTATCTGCGGGAGCTAACTTCGCGCCTTGCTGCATTTCCGCCGCCGCTTCGTCGTTCTTACCTTGAGCTGCCAGCACTCGCCCGAGCTGAATGTGGGCTGCGGCCTCTTCCGGGTGTGACGCCACGACTTTCCGCAACTCCGACTCGGCCTCCGGGAACCGCCGTCCGTGCATGTATATATTCGCCAGTCCCGTCACTGCATCGGGCGACGCCGGATCGAGCGCTAACGCCTGCTTGTATTCGCCTTCCGCATCGGCAAACTTATTTTCTTTTTCCAACAGCAGGCCTGTTGCCAGATGAGGCTCCGGATCGTTCGGCCGCAATACGGCAGCCTGACGGTAAGCCGAAATAGCATCATCCGGCTTCGACGCTTCGAGCACGTGAGCGAGGGATAGCCACGCGCGTGCGCGACCCTCCGCCACGTGGCTGGTTGGCTTAAGCTGCGTTGCGGCGCGCAGAAACTGCTCCGCGTCGGGCTGTCCGGTCTTCGCCAGTTGCAGCCCCAGATTCAAATTTGATTCAAAGACGTCGGGCTTCGCCGCCACCGACTTTCGATACGCGGCAATCGAATCGTCTCTTTTGCCCAGGCCGTTTTCGGCGAATCCCAAATCAAACCACGCCACGTAATTGCCCGGATCGCTCTTCACCGCCTCGAGCAGCAGCGGCTCGGCCTCGGCAAACTTTTGCTTCTGGATGAATTCCTCGGCCTTGGTTAGTTCCGGCGACGCCCCGACCTCCTCGGCTACTCTCGTGTGATGCCCTGAGACCGTTCCCGCTTTGGAATGCCCTTTCTGGCTGGATGACGAGACACCGGGTGCCGCCTGTGGCTGTTCTGACGCAGCAGAGGGAGGGCTTTGAGCGGGTGTTTGCGCTTGTGAGTCGGCCGGCCCGGGGTACGAGGCCGCATTGCCATCGAGAGGGACAACGATTGCCCCCGCTGCCACAACGGCAAGCAGCCCGGTGATCGCGCTTCTACGAGCGTCCATTGGAACGCGATGCTCCATTGCCGTTCAGAATACGCGCAAGATACTTTCCTGTGTACGAGCCCGCCACCTTGGCGATGGCCTCCGGTGGCCCGGCGCCTACGATTTTGCCGCCCCTGCTTCCCCCCTCCGGTCCGAGATCGATCACCCAATCCGCTGTCTTGATCACTTCCAGATTGTGCTCGATGACGATGATCGATCCCCCTGCATCGATGAGACGCCGAAAGGCTGCCAGGAGTTTGCTGACGTCATCAAAATGCAGCCCCGTCGTCGGCTCGTCGAAAATATAGAGTAGGCGCCGCTTGATCCTTCCTTCGCCTCCAGACCCTGATCTCGCCTCCCGCGAGGCTGGCTGCAGATGCGCGGCCAGTTTCATGCGCTGCGCCTCACCACCGGAAAGCGTTGTCGCCGACTGTCCTAACCGCAGATACCCCAACCCTACTTCCTCGAGAGACCGGAGCTTTTCCGTGATCTTGGGCGCCTCCGCGAAAAACTTGAGTGCTTCCTTCACCGTCAGGTTCAGCACTTCGTGAATATTCTTGCCGCGGTACCGGACCTCGAGCACCTGCGGCTTGTAGCGCGTTCCCTTGCACTCCTCGCAAATCAGTTCAACATCAGCCAGAAACTGCATCTCGACGGTGACCGTCCCGTCGCCCTGACACGTTTCGCAGCGTCCCCCAGGAATGTTGAATGAAAAGTGACCCGGTCCGAAGCCGCGCTTCTTCGATTCCGGCAGGGAAGCGAACAGGTCCCGCATCGCGTCGAACGCCTTGATATACGTCACCGGATTTGATCGTGGAGTGCGACCGATCGGCGACTGGTCCACCAATACCGCTTCGTCGATGTACTGTTCGCCCACCAGGCTCTCCCAGGTCGCAGCCGATGTCGTCCCACTGGTTCCATTTCCCGCTTGTTGTTTGGCCTGCGCCAGTGCCCGATACAAAACCTGATGCAGCAGGGTCGACTTGCCCGACCCGGAAACGCCGGTAATAGCGACCAGCATGCCGAGCGGAATACTGATGTCGACGCCCTTCAGATTATTCGCCCGCACGCCGCGTATCCTGATCTGCTGCGCCCCCGGCTTGCGCCGCGTCACCGGAGCGAGAATTCGCAAGTCTTCGGAAAGATACCGCCCCGTCAGCGACGCAGGATTATGCAGGATCTGGTCATAGGTTCCCTCGGCAATCAGCTTCCCGCCATTCTCGCCCGCGCCGGGCCCCAGATCGAGAATGCGGTCCGCCGCGCGCATGATGTCGGGATCATGTTCGACCACCAGGATCGTGTTCCCCAGGTCGCGCAGGTCGTGCAGAATCTTTATTAACCGGTGCGTGTCGCGCGGATGAAGTCCAATCGAAGGCTCGTCGAGCACATACAGCGTGCCTACCAGCCGGGATCCCAGTGAAGTTGCCAGTTGAATGCGCTGCGCCTCGCCGCCCGATAGCGTCGACGAAAGCCGGTCCAGCGTCAGATATTCCAAGCCGACGTCATTTAGAAAGCGCAGCCGCTCCCGAATCTCCTCCAGAAGTTTGTCTGCAATGTCGGCTTCCTGCGGACTTAGTTCAACTTGCTCAAAAAAGCGGAGCGCTTCCTCTACAGTGAGGCTGCAAATTTCGCACAGATTGCGGCCGTTCACCTTCACCTGCCGCGCTTCTAACCGCAAACGTGACCCATTGCAGGCCGAGCACAGCGAATACCCTCGATACCGGCTGAGAAACACCCGCACGTGAAGCTTGTATTTCTTTCGTTCCAGGTGAGCGAAGAATCCGCGCACGCCCAGGAACTTGCCTTCGCCGTTCAGCACCAGTTCGCGATGTTCCTGCTCCAGGTCGACCCAGGGCACATCGAGCGGAATCCCCGCCTGCTTGGCATACCGCTTCAGGTCGGTAAACAGCGGACGATACTTCGGCTTGGTCCAGGGTTCGATTGCCCCTTCGCCCAACGTCTTTAATTTGTCCGGAATGACTAGATCCAGATCAAAGTCGATCGTGTTCCCGAACCCCTGACATTTCGGGCAGGCCCCATAAGGATTGTTGAAAGAAAACAGCCGAGGCTCAGGCTCCTCGTACCGCAGATTGCACTGCTTGCACTCAAACCGCTGCGCGAACCGCAGAGTCCGTGTGGCGCGGGCGCCCTCGCCCGCGGGGCTTTCGGGCGCTGCCTCCTCCGGAATCTCAAAAATGACCTCGCCCGATTCGCGGTAAGCCGTCTCAATCGCATCCACCACGCGCGTGCGCGATTCCGCCGACACCACCAAACGATCCACCAATACGAAAACGGGTTGACTGAAATCAATGTCCAGCAAAGATTCAGGAGTAGAGAACTCGAATACTTCTCCTGCCTGATAAAGCCGCATGAATCCAGCCTTCCGCAAATCAAAAAGCCGGGTCTTCAGCGCGTCGGTCAATTGGCCCACTGCCGTCTTTTTGGCTTTCGGAGAACGGACGGCCTTAACCGCCTTCTCTTCGGTGCCCACTGTCGGCCTCTGCAGAGGGAAAAACACTTGCAGGCGGGTTTCGGGAGGGAGACTCAAAATCGTGTCGGCGACTTCATCGACCGTATCCTTCTTCACCTCGCGACCGCAGTTCGCGCAATAGGTCCGCCCCACCCGCGCGAACAGCAAACGCAGGTAGTCATAAATCTCCGTGGCCGTCGCCACCGTCGACCGCGGATTCCGCGTCGTGTTTTTCTGACGGATCGCGACCGCCGGAGCGATCCCGTCAATGGTGTCCGCATCCGGCTTCTCGATCCGCTCCAAAAACTGCCGCGCGTACGCCGACAGCGACTCGACATACCGGCGCTGCCCCTCGGCATAAATCGTGTCAAACGCGAGGCTAGACTTGCCCGAGCCGGATACGCCGGTCACCACCGTCAAAGTATTGTGCGGAACTTCAAAATCGATGTTCTTGAGGTTATGGACGCGGGCACCGCGCACGACAATGCTGTCTGTCTGGGTCAAAGTGGAAGACATCGAATCAAGGGCCCTGATGGCCACGCGGTCCTGCCCCGAGCGACGAGCACCCGCCCAGAAGCCTCCGCGAGGCCTACCGAATCTTTCTATTATAAGGGATACGAGCAGTCGTAGAGACGTAGCTTGCTACGTCTATGCTGGCGTTATCACAAACAGTGGGAAGAAAGACGCTTCTAACAGCGCATCTTACAAGTTGTTGGATTGGTCCTGGTTCTCTTGATCCCGCCGCCGTCCATAGCGAATGGCAAATCCGAACCCCAGCGTCATAATCCCCAACGGAGGCACCAGCATCACCAGGATCGCTCGGTTAATCGCGCGCTGACCCTCCTTCGGAGTGGCCTTGGCATTCGCCCTGCACATGGCGCATCCCTGCGCAAACGCCGGCGCGGTCCACAAAGCCAGGCTGAGTGCCAACGTCACCAACCGAAGTTTCGAGAAAGCCTTCATGTGAATTCCTGTTGCTGCGGCTGCAATCACCAATCAAAAATCAACAATCAGCAATCCTACTGCAGCCCCACCCCGTTGGGCGGCGGCAGCACCCGTCCCGCATCCGGGAAAAAGAAAAAGTACATGATGATGAAGCATGCGGTCACTGAGATCACCAGCATCCACCGCATCAGCGCCCGCTCATACTTCAAATGCATGAAATACCCAATGATCAGCGCCGACTTGATCACCGACAGAACCAGCAACACCTCGAGCATCCGAACCGGGGCGAAGACCTGCTTATATCCCAGCACGACCTCCACCCCGGTCAGTACCAGCAGTGCTCCCCACACCCAGAAGTACTGCCCCTTACTGTCGTCGTGCTTCGCGATATCGTGCATGGTCAAAGTCCTCGCTCAGGTTCAAATCGTATCCACACCTAGCTGATCTTGGTCGACATCAGATAAACCAACGGGAAGATGAACATCCACACCAGGTCGACGAAGTGCCAGTACAAACCGGACACCTCAACGTCGTGCGCGTCATAGTCTTTTGGTTTGAGGAAAAGAATGATCGCGGCCACGATCAGGCCCAGCAGCAGCGCATGAATTCCGTAATGAAATACGTTGTCTGACGGAATCAGCAGCCAGCCCGCCAGCCAGATCGCCCCGAGAATCGGCAGGAACAATTTGCGCAACGCCACCACGCCCAAATAGATCACGCCGATCGTCACATGCAGCATGTGCATCGCAGTCAGCCCGAAAAAAGTGGCAGGGAACTGCGGGACATTTTTCGAAACGTCGGCCAATTCTCCCGTCGCCGCGCTCGCCGGCCTCGGAAATCCCGGAATCGTCAGCCCTTCACCGATCAGCTTGCTCCATTCCATGCCGTGCAGCACGATGAACGCCGTGCCAAACGCCATCGTGGCAAGCAGCCAGTTCCGCGTCCAGGCCCGGTCGCCGCGCTGTGCCGCAAACACCCCGAGCACCATCGTCAGGGAACTCGAAAGCAGGCACGCGGTCATGATCGACGCATTGGCGATGCTCTCCGCATGAAATGGCGTGGGCCACGCGGTGTAGATGCGGTTGTAGCTAAAGGCAAAAAGCAGCGCCCCAAATGTTAGCGAGTCCGAGGCCAGAAACAGCCACATTCCCACCTTCTTCGAATACGCTCCAAACAACGGCGCCTCGAACTCACCGTGAAGCCCGTGCTGGACAGCATCATGCTGAAGCGTGGCGTCAGCCATTCCTCAAGTTCCCCTTTCCGCTTTTGCTCTTACCGCACCAACCCCAACACCGCGAAAATATAAATCCAAAGCGCCGCCATGAAGTGCCAATACCACGCCGTAATGTCGATCACGATCCGCCGCGCTTCGACCGGCTTCCGCAGCAGGGAAGCGCTCGTGGCCCAGATCAAGGCAATCATCCCTCCGCCCAGGTGAATCGCATGAGCGATGGTTAGCAAAAACGTAAATGAGCTGCTGGGGTTCGTCGAGATGTAAAACCCCCGGTTATTCAGCTCGCCCCAAGCCAGCCACTGTCCGGCGAGAAACGCAATCCCCAGCAGCACCGAGATGCCCAACCAGGGGAAGTCTCTCTCATTCCCCAGTGATATTCCTGGGATCGAAGTCACCGGAGCCAGCGCTGCTTGCCGGGCCGCCTTGCGCCGCGCCAACTCCATCGTCACACTGCTAACTAGCAGGACCGCAGTGTTGATCGCCAGCAGCACCCAGGGCAGATCCACACTACCCCAGTCCCGAACATATTGGTTCAGGCTGCCATCGAACGTCGGAAGTCCGCGACGAAATATGTACGCGCTGGTCAGCGAGATGAAAACCATGCAGACGGTTGCAATCCCGCAGATCAATCCCAGCCGCGCGCGCCGCAGCCGTGCCCCGTAGTCGGGAACGTCGCCGCCGCGCCCGTCATCGCCGCCGCCCGCCCGCGGAGGCGCAGGTGGCTTGTGCCCAATATCATCGATCGTAGTGCTTGGAGTGTAGGTCGCCATAACTACTTAGTGTTTCAGTGTGTCGAAACGGTTGCCGGATCCGTCTGCATCACATAATCCTTCGCAGCACCGGGCACTCCATACTCGTATGGCCCATGATTCACCACGGGAGTTACGCCGCCGAAATTGTCGTGCGGCGGCGGAGTCGCGGTCGTCCACTCCAGAGTCGTCGCCTCCCATGGATTGTCACTGGCCTTTGGCCCTTTGAACATGCTCCAGAAGAGATTGATCACGAAAACAAGTTGCGCCGCGATCGTGATGATCGCCGCGTAGGTCATGAAGGTCTGCAACGGCAGCAGTTTCGCCTGGTACGCGACTTCGGTGAACTGCGAATAGCGCCGCGTTTGTCCCGCCATCCCAAGGTAGTGCATCGGCATGAAGATGGCATACGTGCCGGCCAGCGTAATGAAGAAGTGCAACTTGCCCAGCGGCTCATTCATCATTCGCCCGAACATTTTGGGGAACCAGTAATAGGTCGCCGCGAAGATACCGAAGATCGCGGCCACGCCCATGATCAGGTGGAAATGTCCCACCACGAAATAGGTGTCGTGCAATTGAATGTCGAGCACCGGCTGCGCCAGGAACGGCCCGCTCAGCCCGCCCGACACAAACAGCGACACGAAGCCGATGGCATACAGCATCGGCGTTTGAAAACGAATGTGCCCCTTCCACATCGTGCCCAGCCAATTGAACGTCTTAATAGCCGACGGCACCCCGATGCACATCGTCAAAATCGAAAATGCGAATGCCGAGTAAGGGCTCATTCCGCTCATGAACATGTGGTGGCCCCACACCATGAACCCGAAGAAGCCGATCGACAGCATCGCGTACACCATCGCCCGATAGCCAAAGATAGGCTTACGCGAGAAGGTCGACAGCACCTGCGAAGCCACGCCCATGCCCGGAAGAATCGCGATGTACACCTCGGGATGGCCGAAGAACCAGAACAGATGCTGCCACAGCAGCGGCGATCCGCCCTTGTGCCCCATGACCTGCCCGTTGACCACAATCAGCGGAACATAAAAGCTTGTTCCCAGGTTGCGATCCATCAGCAGCAGAATTCCCGCCGAGAGCAGCACGCCGAACGCCAACAGCCCAAGAATCGCCGTGATGAACCACGACCAGCAGGTGAGCGGCATGCGCATCATCGTCATGCCCTTAGCCCGCAAATCAAGCGTGGTGGTGATGAAGTTCAGCGCCCCCATCAACGAAGCCAGGCAGAAAATCGCAATGCTCGTGATCCACAGATCGGCGCCTAGTTGTTCTCCAGGTCCGGTGGACGATACCGCACTCAGCGGAGGATACCCGGTCCACCCGTGCAGCGGCGCTCCGCCCGTCACGAAGAACGCCGCGAGGATCACGATGAATCCGACAAACGTCGTCCAGAACGACAACATGTTCAGGACCGGAAACGCCATGTCTGGCGCGCCAATCTGAATGGGCAGGAAATAATTTCCGAACCCGCCCTGCGGCGCCGTGGTCAGCACGAAGAACACCATGATCGTGCCGTGCATCGTCAGCAAGCTGAGATACGTCTCGGGCTTGATCTCGCCGACCAGCGGCAATACCGCCCCGGGCCAGACCATGTGAATGCGCATCAACAGCGACAGGAACATCCCGACAAACACAGCCGTGAGCGCCAGAAAGAAATACTGGATACCGATAACTTTGTGGTCAAGGCTGAAAATGTATTTCCGAATGAAACCCTGAGGAGCGTGCGAGTGAACCGTAGCCGGGGTCGCCATTTTATTGTTTCTCCGCCTCCCGTGCCGCCAGCCACTTGTCGAAATCTTCCTGGCTGACGACGTGGACCATGCCGTGCATCTTGTAGTGACCAAGCCCGCAAAGCTCGGCGCACGCAATCTCATATTCGCCAACCGCTGTTGGCTTGAAGTGCATGTGAATGTTTAGTCCCGGCACAGCATCCTGTTTGAAACGCAGCTGCGGCACGAAGAAGCTGTGAATCACATCCACCGACCGCATGCTCAGGTCAACCTCGCGATTCACCGGCAAATACATTGTGCCTGTGACAACGTCATCCTTCGCGGCAGCGTCGGACGTGTTCAATCCAACCGCCGCCTCGCCCCCCGCCGAAGGATCCATTAACTTCGGACTCGTCGCGCCGTACTTCCCATCGGCTCCGGGATAGCGGAAGTACCACGCAAACTGCATTCCCGTCACCTCCACCTGCACCGCTCCCGCCTCCGGAGGGTCAAAGCGCTGGCTCGCCCAAACGCTGCTCCCCATCAGGTTCAACCCGACAAACAAAACGGTTGTGAGCAGTGTCCATGCGATTTCCAGCGTTGTATTCCCGTGCGAGTAAGTGACGGGCGGAGAGGAAGGAGTTTCGCGATATCTCCACACGATGTATCCCAGAGAGAGTTGTGCCGCGACGAACACAATTCCCATGATCACGAAGGTGAGAGCGAATTGATGATCGATCCAACCAGTTGCGGCGGATGCACCCACCGGCAGCCACCAGGTCTTGGCGACAAAGAAATATGTGCTAACCAGCGTGATCAGCCATATCAATAGCAATAACGCGAGGCCCATTCCCCAGCCCTCCTGAAGCCAAAGGACGACACAAAAGGATTTCCCCACGGCGGTTGCTGCGTCCCACAACGCAGTCAACAGTCGGCGGCGAGTTTACCACAGGGTCACGCGCAAATAGCAACCCACTTGTTCAGAAAAATCCATCGCAGTACGAACACATGTTTAAAAATCACACAAGAGTGCAATGCTCGAAACGAAATTATTCCTACTCCAAGTGGGAAATCCTCCGTGTCCCTGTTTGTCCTCTGTGGTTGGAGCTTGGCTCTTATTTCTCCGACCACTCCGGCACGCGTCCTGCAGTCCAGGGCGCGCCTGCGGCCTCCATATCCTTCTCGAGTTTGTTGAGATCAACTTCAACCAGTGTGTGAAGTTTTGCCAGTTGCTCGGAGAACTCCGCCGCCCCGATGTTGTACGAATCGATGTTTGATTGCGTCGGCTTGGCCAGCGAGAAGCGCTCGCCTTCCATAATCGAGTTCACGCGATCATGAATCGACGTTGGCACCGGCTCATTTCGTTTTGCCATTTCCACGTCGCCGCGCAACGCCCGCAGGATCTCGCGATTCCGCTGCTGAAGCGAATCAGCGACCGCTCCTAACTCCTTCTCGGCCGCAGGTGTCTCACGCAAGGCATCGCGAATCCCTTTAAGCCGGGAGTCCACGTCTTCCGCCACATGCTGCGCCCCGGAAACCGCCCGGTAAAGCCGTGTCACCTTGCGCAAGAACTCCGCTTGCGTCGCTCGATCCGCGGCAGTCATCGACGCCGATCCCTCTGTGACAACCTTGAATGATTGCGGTGAGCCAACTTCGGTGACGGCGCCACCAACTTTTTCAAACATGCGCACCGAGTAGGTGCCGGCGAGCACCAACGGTCCCTGATCGGCTGCGTCCGGGAAATCCTCTTCACCCGGCTCAGATTTCTTGGGCACTCTCGGTGCCGCATACCTCAAATCCCACGCTGCTCGCTGGAATCCCGCATCGGTGTTTCCTTCCACCCGTCGGATCGCCGTCCCACTCTCGTCGTACACCACGAAATAAACCTCCGGCTTCGCCTCCTCGGCCTCGGCTCGCAGTTCGTCATTCGACGGATACGCAAGCGTCTGGTTCTTCTTCGCCGCTTCCTTCTCCGCGTCCTGCCGCTTCTCCTTTTTGGTCTTAACCTTTTCCTTTAAGTACGCCGTGAATACGGCGCCGTAGGGCGGATTGTCTGCCGCATAAAATGCGTCTCCCTGGAACCCTTTCTTCGGCCCACCCAGCGGGTGCCGTTCCACATAGAGCAGCGCATCTTTTGTGGGAAACATCGCCGCGGCTTGCTCGGTCGATTCCGCCTTCATCTGCCGGAGTGGCGTGATGTCATCCAGCACGTAGAACCCGCGCCCAAACGTAGCGATCACCAGATCTCCCTCGCGCGCCTGAATCACCATGTCGCGCACCGCAATCGTTGGCAGTCCGCCCTTCAGCCGCACCCAGTGCTTCCCGCCATCGATTGTGAAGTACGCGCCAAATTCTGTTCCGGCAAACAGAAGATTCGGATTGACCGTGTCTTCCGCGAACGCCAGCACCGGACCGTTCTCCGGCAGATCGCCCGCGATGGAAGTCCAGCTCTTGCCCGCGTCCGTAGACTTCAGCAGGTAAGGTTTGAAGTCCGAGTTCTTATGATTCTCAAACGCGGCATAGACCGTGTTGGCATCGTGGTTCGACCCAGCCAGCCGGCTCACATACGTCGTCTCCGGCACGCCCGGAAATTTTTCGTTCTTCGTCCAACTCCCCCCGCCATCGCTCGTCACCTGAATCAGGCCATCGTCCGTTCCTACATAAATCAGCCCTTCTTTCTTCGGAGACTCCGCCAGCGCCACAATGTTTCCGTAGAACGAAGTCGATTGATTCTTGGCGACCGCGTCCGGCCCCCACACCTTGCCCATCACGGGCAGCTTGTTGCGGTCCACCTGCCGGGTTAAGTCGCCGCTGATCGCCTTCCAGGTATCGCCCCGGTCATCGCTGCGAAACAGTCGGTTGGCCGCGAAATATAAGCGCGTATGCGAGTGTGGGCTGATGATCACCGGCGAATCCCAATTCCAGCGCAGTGGAGGCTCGCCCTTGCCCTCTTGCGGCTGCAGCAGCAACTCTTGCCCTGTCGGCTTGTCGTAACGAACCAGCACGCCATACTGCGACTCGGAATACACCGTGTTCGGATCCTGCGGGTCGACCTGGGAACGGAATCCATCGCCGCCGGTGGTCACGTACCAATCCGAATTCACAATGCCGTTCAGATTGCGGGTTCGCGCCGGACCGCACCACGAGAAATTGTCCTGCGTTCCTCCGCACACGTTGTAAAACGGCGCCGCGTTGTCCACGGCGACGTCGTAGAACTGCACTGTCGGCAGATTGGCCTTGAACTCCCAGCTCTTCGCGTCATCCCAGGTTTCCGCCATTCCGCCATCCGACCCCAGCAGCCAATGCTTGGTGTCTTCCGGATCAATCCAGATCGCGTGATTGTCCCCGTGATGATTCACTTCGCTGACCGTGTGCAGCGTCTTGCCCCCGTCGAGCGATTCGCGCAATTGAACGCTCATCACGAAGATGCGATCCACATTCTTGGGATCGGGCACCACCCGTGCGTAATACATCGCACCCTGATCGAACTCGTTGCGGCGCTCCCACGTCGCGCCCCTATCACTCGACCGAAAAATTCCACCCTTCCCGTCAGCCGCCTCCACCGTGGCGTACACGACGTTCGGATCTGCGGGCGAAACCGCCAGCCCGATCCGTCCCAGATCGACCGTGGGTAATCCCGACTTCAACTTGTTCCAGGTCGCTCCGGCATCGGTCGACTTGTAAATCGCGCTCTCCGGGCCTCCGTCAATGAGCGTGAAGACGTGCCGCCGCCGCTGATACGCCGCCGCATAAACGATGTCGGGATTCGATGGATCGAGCACCACGTCCGCCACGCCCGTGTTCTCGCTGATCGTCAGCACCGCCTTCCAGTTCTTGCCGCCGTCGGTCGACTTGTAGAGGCCACGATCCCCGCCCGGCCCCCATAACGGACCTTCCGCCGCCACGTACACAACCTTCGAATCCCGCGGATCAATCACTACCCGCCCGATATGCTCCGACTTCTTCAGTCCCAGGTTCTGCCAATTCTTCCCGCCATCGTCAGAGCGGTAGATCCCATCTCCATATCCCACGCTGCGCTGCGCATTGCTCTCGCCCGAACCGACCCACACAACCGAGGCATCATTCGGATCCAGCTCAACCCATCCGATCGAATACGATCCTTCGCCGTCGAACACGGGAGTCCACGTCGTTCCGTCATTGACGGTCTTCCACACTCCGCCCGAAGCCACGCCCACGTAATACTCAAACTTGTTCCTCGGATTCACCGCGATCGACATGACGCGTCCCGAGGCCACCGCCGGCCCAATCAATCGGAACTTCAGACCGGAGAAAGTATCGGCGTTCATCCCGGCCTTCTTTTCCTCTTTCGGCTCTTCTTTCTTCTCATCCTTCTTCTGATCTTTCTTCTGATCCTTCTTGCCCGAAGCCGCGGCGGCCGCCACTGCCTGCTTCCTGTCTGCGTCCTTATCTTGATCTTGCGGCTTCTGGTCCTGCGCAGATTGGGCGAATACGCTAAAGGAACACACGACGAGAGCGAGGACGTAAATGACGATTGACTTCATGAAGAGCTCCAATGAAAACGATTTTTCCTCTGTTGTCATCCTGAGGAGGGCGCCTTTGCCCGACGAAGGACCTATGCAATTGCCGCGATCACCCAAAGGGTGGACGAAAAGAACGGCGCGCCTGACTCACATCACACCGCAAACCGCACCGATTCTCAAAACCGATATGTATACAGGAAACCGCCGGGAGTGAAAAGCAGTTACTTCGCCCTTTGTGCAACTTCGTGTCCGTCGTGGTTAAGCTGTCCGCCCGTGGTCACCAACAGGATAAAATCCCCCCATGCCCCGCATGCCCAAGATCCACGGCCACGAAACCCAATACATGAAGCTGCAGAAGAACTACTGCTTTGCCTGCGGCCAGAATAATCCCGACGGCATGCGTCTCAAGTTCACCCTCGACGAAGAGCGCCAGACCTTCGTCTGCCGGTTCCGCCTCGGTAAGCGCTACACCGGACCTCCCGGCCATTGCCACGGCGGCATCATTGCGACCATCCTCGACGACGCCATGGGTAAGGTCAACAAACTCCGCCACGTCATCGCTCTGACCAAGGAAATGACGGTCGAGTATATGAAGCCGGTTCCACTGTATAAACCGCTCCGCGTCGAGGGCAGGGAACTCAGCGTTCACGGCCGCCAGCACATCAACACAGCCGAAATCCTCAACGAAAAGAACGAGGTTCTGGCCCGCAGCCGCGGAACTTTCATCGCCATCGATCCCGAAAAAATGTTCGGCAAGTTCGTCGAGAGGTAAGACGTGATCCGCATTGTTGTGGCTTATGTTCTGCTTTCGTCCTCGATCGCCCTGGCGGCAGATACAGAAAAGGAACTGAAGGCTTCATTCCGACAGGCTTGCGACTCGCAGAAATTCATGGGCGCCGTTGCGCTGGCGGTCAATGGCAAGATTGTCTTCTCGGATGCCTGCGGTTGGGCCGAAGCGGAGTGGAGTGTCAAGAACACCGTCGATACTCGTTTCAGGACCGGATCCATCGCAAAGCAGTTCACGGCCTCCGCCGTCTTGCTTTTGCGTGAACACGGAAAGTTCGAACTGACCGATCCGATCGGCAAGTTCTTGCCGGACCTGCCGGAGTCCTGGCGTTCCGCTACGATTCACCAACTTCTGACCCACACTTCCGGAATCCCACCATACACCGTCAGCCCGCTGATCGAGCGGTTGAGCCGACTCGGCGCCACACCCCAGGAAATGATCGATTCAGTCCGCGACAAGCCCCTCGACTTCGCACACGGCGCCCAATTCAAATACAACAATACCGCCTACATCCTGCTCGGGATGCTGATCGAGAAAGTTTCGGGCCGTTCGTACGAGCGCTTTGTTCAGGAGAACATCTTCGACCGCGTCGGGATGAAAAACTCCGGCTTTGACGAACAGCACAAGATCATTCCGCGAAGAGCTCGGGGCTATACGCTGATAGGAGGGGCGTTGCAGAACGCCGACTTTCTCGACACCACGAGCGCGTGGTCCGCGGGCGGATTTTATACAACCGTGAACGACCTGATTGTTTGGAGTGAAGCACTCGCGCACCAGAGACTCCTGAATGCCGATTCGACGCAGCGAATGTTCGCGGTCTATCCGGAAACTCTGGTGCAAGGCATGCACTACGGTTACGCGGTCTCTCTGGCGGAACGTTTTGGTCATACCCTCCAGTACCACGGCGGCGGCATCACAGGATTTCAGTCGGTCCTGCAACGTTATCCGGACGTCGGCCTCGTGATAGCGATTCTGTCGAATGTGGATTCCGGTACGGATTCTTCGTCCGAGGCAGTAGCTCCGTGGACACTAGGCGACGGATTTGCCAAGATCTGGTTCGCTACCAACCCGCACTAGACGCTACGCCTTCTTAGGCTGCGCGGGGTTCCGCAAAATCCCCTTCCGGCTGTAGAATGAATCAGCGGCCAAACCCCACGCTGCGTCATCAAACCCTAGGGTTAGCTGAGCTGACAGCCAAGAGCTGACAGCTGTTTCCCGGAGCCACACATGTCCCAAAACAACGGTAATTCCAACAACACTTCTCTCCGCCTCAAGACCGGCCTCGCCGAAATGCTCAAGGGCGGCGTCATCATGGACGTCACCAACGCCGAGCAGGCCGTCATCGCTGAAAAAGCCGGCGCCGTCTCGGTTATGGCGCTCGAACGCGTCCCCGCGCAGATCCGCGCCGAGGGCGGCGTTGCCCGCATGGCCTCGCCCAAAAAAATTCGTGAGATCATGGCCGCCGTGTCCATCCCGGTAATGGCCAAGTGCCGCATCGGCCATTTCGCCGAAGCCCAAATTCTCCAGGAACTCGGTGTCGACTACATCGACGAGTCCGAAGTCCTGACTCCCGCCGACGAAGCCCATCACGTCGACAAACACGCCTTCACCGTCCCCTTCGTTTGCGGAGCCCGCAATCTTGGCGAAGCTCTCCGCCGCATCGCTGAGGGCGCCGCCATGATTCGTACCAAGGGCGAAGCCGGTACCGGCGACGTGGTCCACGCCGTCAAGCACATGCGCCAGATTGTCCAGGAGATGCGCATCCTCACCGTCCTCGGCGAAGAGGAACTCTACGCCAAGGCGAAAGAACACCAGGCCCCGTACGAACTGGTCAAGATGGTCGCCAAGACCGGCAAGCTTCCCGTCCCAAATTTCTCCGCCGGAGGCATCGCCACCCCAGCCGACGCGTCGCTCGTCATGCAACTGGGAGCCGAGGCAGTCTTCGTGGGCTCAGGAATTTTCATGAAGGACTCACACCACCTTCGCCGATCCTGAAGAGGCCGCCAAGCGCGCCCGCGCCATCGTCCAGGCTGCGACGCACTATCAGGACCCTAAAGTATTACTTGAAGTCAGCGAAAACCTGACGGGAGCGATGAAGGGCCTGGCCGTGAGCGGTTTGGACGAGGCCCACATGCTGCAAACACGAGGTTGGTAGAACGTTCTGTTGGTCGCAAACCACGGATGCCCCGTTCAAGCTCAGCTTGAGCGGGATTTTTCTGCTCGGTCGAAGGACACCATCACTCTCGTCTCCGCTGGAACTTCAGTTCTCCCAAGTCCAGTTCATGCTCCAGTTCCCGTAGCAACTCGTCGCCAATTCTCCTCTGATTGCGCAATTCCACCGCGGTCCGGCGCTCCACGCCCAGCAGTTCTCGCGACAGGGTAGCGAAACTCTTGTAGAAATCTGCGCTCCCCGTCTCGTGCGGGCGTCGGCCGTCCTGATCCAGGGCAGTCAACCGTCGATGGTAGTGACGAGCCAATTCGTCATACGCTTCGGTCTCCTCCGCATTGGCATTCGATCGAGCCTGTTCGAGGTGCGCCAGCGCTGCCTCCGCCATCAGCCTTCGAGCGCTATGCTCCTCGTCGTTTGGCGTGGACAAGCCCGCCAATCCCAGCCCTCGAATCACGTACGGTAGCGTCAACCCTTGCAGGACCAGTGTCACCAGGATCACTGAGAAAGTCAGAAAGATAATCACATTCCGTTGCTCAAAGGGTTCGCCATTCGCCAGCATCTGCGGAACCGAAATCGCCGCCGCCAGCGAAATCACCCCTCGCATCCCGGTCCAGCCCACCACGAAAATCTCCCGCGCTGTCGGCGCATACTCCCGCTGGAGCAGCACGTGCCTTCGGATGAAATAGGCGAGATACGCCCCGGGAAACACCCAGATCAGCCGCAGAACAATCAGGAACACACAAAACACCGCGGCATAAATCGTCAGCGTGCGCAGGTTGTTGCCGCCAATCGTCTTCAGCACATACGGCAGTTGTAACCCGATCATCACGAACACCAATCCGTTCAGCACGAACGTCATCGAGTCCCAAACCGCCCACGCCTGCAGCCGCACCTCTGGCGAGAAGAAGTGCGAACTCTTTCGCGCCAAATACAAGCCGCACACCACCGTTGCCAGCACACCGGACGCATGCAACGCCTCCGCACCCAGATAAGCCACATACGGGGTCAAAAGACTGAGCGCAATCTCAATCGGAGCATCATCGATGCGATGCTCAATCCGGTGAACAATCTCGCCGACGACGAACCCCGCCAGAATTCCCGCGACGATCAGATACGCCAGCCGCAGAAAACCCATCCCGAAGGTTGGCCGCTGGCCATCCACCAACAACGCGATGCCAAACTCGAGCGCCAGCAAAGCGGTGGCGTCGTTCAGCAGGCTTTCTCCCTCGAGAATCTCCACGATGCGCTTTGGCAGCCCAATCCGCGACGCGATTGACGTCGCCGCAATCGCATCCGTCGGCGCAACAATGGCCCCCAACACCAGCCCCATGCGCCAATCCAGTCCTGGCAGAAACCAGTGAACTGCCGAGCTCACTCCCACCACCGTGAACGTCACCAGTCCGAACGCAAGAAACAAAATGCTGATGAGGTTGTAAGAAAATTCGCGCCACGAAGTGATCCATGCCGCGCTGTAAAGCAGTGGAGGCAACACCACCAGAAAGACCAGATCCGGATTCAGCGCGATCTTCGGAATTCCCGGAATAAAGCTCAGCAGCAATCCACCGATCACCATCACGATCGGATACGGAGTCTGCAGCTTCTTCGCCAGCGCTCCGAAGGCCACGACAAAGAACAACAGCGACAGAAAGACAATCTCGATCGCGTGAATATCGCTGGGCACAACCAACCCTCCCATCCATGTATCAACATACCTTAGCGCAGGGGACATCGCCGTCCCGCGGAGGGCTGCAACCCACGATCAAGATCCTAAAGCTTTACTTTAAGTGAACGTAGACGTGAAGGGAGCGACGAAGGGGCTGTCGCCGGCTTGGACGAGTGCCCTATGTCGGGGGGCAAGAACACTTGCGTGGGCGGGCCCCCGCCATTCTTGCTTGTTAGTGAGTGGGGAGATTGTTAGGTTCGGCACTGACCGCTCTCAGCGGTTCCCTGCGCTGGGCTGCGGAATCGCAGCGTAATAGCCCTTACGCGCAGTAAACCTTCAGTCGGCGACCGTCCTTCTCGGCTTTGATATCAATGGAACGGTATCTGCCGTTGCGCTGGAACGAAGCCGGCTTGTAGGAAACCAGGTAGCGCCCGCGAATCACCTGTTGAAGGGCTTCCAGGCTTCCCTTGAGCCTACTGACTGAACCTGGAGTGAAAGCGGCGCCTCCGGTGAGATCCGACAGGGCTTTCAATGCCCGGTCTCCGGTCGCGTCGGCGGACTCTTTTTGAACTTCTTCCCTCGTGCTGACGGTGTAGATGGCAACCTCGCCTCGTTGGGCACTATCGATCGCTTGTTTGAGGGTAATGTCGCTTGAGTTGTCTTGACCATCACTGATCACAACAAGAATCCTGGCGACGGGCTCGACCTCAGGGCGATTGCCAAGCTTGTCGGCACCAAAGGTGACTGCGTCCCACAGAGCCGTTCCGCCTCCCGGTGCTAGTTGGCTGACTGCCCGCGATGAGAGGGTTTGATCGCCGGTGAAATCCTGAACTAAAAGCACAGAGTTGTTGACTCCCACCACGAAGGCCAGATCATTTTCGTGAGTGACCACTTTATGCAAAAACTCAATGGCAGCGGCTTGCTCGAACGAAAACCGGTCCGTGATCGAATTGCTGGTGTCAATAATCAGTCCGAGGCGTAACGGGAGCTGCGACTCATTTCGGAACCCACGGATCGATTCGGGAGGCTTATCGTCGTCACGAACTCCGATTTCCGAGACGGTGAGGTTCGTTACCGATTGCCCGTGATCGGTCGCTGCAAAGAAGATCGCCACTTCATCGACTGTCGATCGAAAGGTTGCTGCGGGAAGGCTGGTCGCACGCTGATTCAAACGCAAGGTTGAGTTCGACGCATTCGCAGGCTCTCCGCTCACCGTCGTGCCGCACTTCAAGCACACGGAATCTGGCTCCGCCTCTGCCTCGGCAATCTGATTTTTTTCTTTGACATCTTGGAGAATTCGTTGCGCCCGGTGCAATGCCTCTTCCGGCGTGGGTCCGGACGGGGCAGTGTACGAGACCGTGAAGGGTTCCGGTTGCGTCGGATGCAGCGTGGCTTCCGTGCGGCTCACTTGTTCAGCCTTTATCCGCTCCAGCATTTGACGATAACGCTCGGAGGATCCTGACTTCGAATCTTCCTGCAGCCCCGTTTCCATCTCACGCTGCGCTTCTGGAAGATTGTCTTTTGCCTCCCAGGCCCCGGCAGCAAGGTAGTGAACGACTGCTTTGCCCGGGTGCTTCCGGTGATGCACCTGATCGGCGGTTGCGATCACGGCCGGATAATCCTGATTTAGATATTCCGCATACGCCAGCGCCGCGAGCGTTGGCACGTCCAACGGAGCGATGGACGTCGCTTTTTTCAGCGTCTCTTCTGCCTCTGGGTACTGCTTGAGTGCCAGTTGCGCGCACCCGAGGTTCATGTAAAGGTTAGGCAGATGGTCGTCCAGAGCCGCTGCTTGCGCAAACTCGGCGCGCGCCTCCTCGTTTCTTCCGAGCCTCAGATACGCGGCTCCCAGCGCGCTATGCGCTGCTACAAAACTCGGATAGATCGCAGTCGCTTTTGCCAAATGCTCAATCGCCCCTGAAAAATCCTTCCGCATCAGCAGTTCATAGCCTTTGTCGTATTCGTGCCGCGCCCGTCCCGGCGCCTTGAGATCGAGTTTGGACACACTGCTGTTGGGTGTTCCCAGAGAAGTCAGGTTGTTGCCCGGACTATCCATCGTGAACACTTTCAAGTCCATCATGCCGGTTTGGACGGCATCAATGGGGCCCGAGTTTGTCATCGCGTTATTTGGTGGCGTTGGGAACTTGCCTTGCGCAGCCGCACAACCGCCTAGCAGACACAGCAGTAACGCGCGCCGGAGTTGCAACATCACACCACCTCAAGGCATGAACAATACAGGGGAGAACACCGCACAATCTGCGTCCCGCCGAGTGTACCTCTGGTCCCGTGGCTGGGCAAGGACGACATGTGACATGATCTTTACGGAGCAACCCGTGAAGCGAGCCCAAGTCCCAGAAGATCTCCACCCGCTGTTTGCCCAGGCGCTGAATGCCGGCGACGTCGACAGCCTTGCTGCCCTATACGATCCACAGGGATTCCTCCTGGCCGAGCGCGGCGTCCCGGCGCGAGGGGAGAGTGAGATCCGTGCCGCCCTGGCACACTATGTCGCCACCGATTCGAAGATCGAGCTCACAACCCGCTCCGTTATCCGCGCTGGTGATACGGCGCTGCTTATCGGCGACTGGGAGTTTCGTCGCGTCACAAACGCAGGCGAACCGGTGTTTACGTCCGGAATCAGCGTCGAGGTAGTTCGCCGTCAGCCTGACGGCAGTTGGCGTTACCTCATTGACTTGCCCTATGGCTTGGAATCCTCGTCGATCAACGGGTAATCTAAGTCTGATACTGATTCAGTGTCCCTCTGTGACCTCTCTGATTCAGGTTTTGCCATGATCATCGGTGTCTTAGCACTGCAGGGCGATTTCGACGCACACCGCCGCCGGCTCGAAGAGCTGGGAGCTGAGGTTGTGCTCGTCAAAAAGCCCGAGCAACTGGATCACATCGACGGTCTGGTCATTCCCGGAGGCGAGTCTGGCACTTTCCTCAAACTTCTCGGTGACGCTGGCTTCGAAAAACTGAAACAATTTGTCAAGGTTAAGCCCACCTTCGGCACCTGCGCCGGCGCCATCCTTCTCGCCACCGAAGTCGAGAATCCCGCGCAGACCGGACTCGGCGCTCTCGACATCCGCATCCGCCGTAACGCCTACGGACGCCAGATCGACAGTTCCATCCGCGAAGGAAAGTTGTTCGCCGATCTCAACGGAAATTCAGCGGGTTCTCCGCTGGAAATGGTTTTTATTCGCGCTCCAAAAATTGAACACGTCGGCGAAGGGGTTGCCATCCTCGCCACCGAAGGCAACGACCCGGTCGCGGTTCGGCAGGGAAGAGCCATGGCTGCCACTTTCCATCCCGAACTCTCCTCCGACACGCGCATCCACCAGGCATTCCTGGATCTCGTTTCAAACGGAGAGAAGACCTAGAACTGGATCATTTTCCGGCGCCGCCATGCCGAAACGCTCCGAAGCCGCTCGCCTGACCCGTGTGACCGAGATCGCGCTCGCTTTACCGGAAGCCACACGCCAAATCTACGGATCGCACGCGCAGTTCCTGATTCGAAAAAAGACCTTTGCCTATTTCCTCGATAACCATCACGGGGACGGCATCGTCAGCGTTTCCTGCAAAGTGTTGCCCGGCGACAACAACGCCTTGGTTGATTCGCAACCCGCCAAGTTTTATCTTCCCGCATACGTCGCCTCCAGAGGCTGGGTCGCTCTACGGCTCGATTCAGGCAAGATCGATTGGAACGAAGTTAAGGAACTGCTGATCGGAAGTTACCTCTTGATCGCGCCTAAGCGATTGGCGGACCGCGTGAAAGCTGAGTTGTGAATCCACTTCAAATATTTGCTTGACAACTGAATCATGTAACGCTATGGTTACGCATTATGCGTCACCGTTCGGTTACATATCCCGCGACCCAGGTCGCCGAGGCTACATTTCAGGCGCTCGCCGATCCCACCCGGCGCGCCGTTCTCGATCTCCTCCGCCGCGGCAGCCAGCCCGCTGGGCAGATTGCCAACGCCTTTCCGGTCTCCCGTCCAGCCATCTCAAAACATCTTCGCTTGCTGCGCCGCGCCCACCTGGTTCGCGAGCACCGCGAAGGTCGCCACCGCGTTTATCAACTCAATCCAGAGCCGCTGCGCGCCGTTGACTCCTGGATCGAGCAATACCGAGTCTTCTGGGCCGCTAGCTTGAATAACCTGAAAGCCTTCGTGGAAGCCGAGCACGCGCGGGAGACGGAAGCCGCTTCCCGCAAACAGAAATGAAACCAATGCCCACAGAAAGGAAAAACGTAATGACCCGCTCAATGTCGAAATCGACTCGCGTCGTTCAGTCTCTGATACTCGCCTGCATGGCGCTGGCCGCGGCCGCCGCCCTTGCACAGACCGATGCCCAAAAGGCCTTCAACTCCATCAAGAGCATGCCCGGCACCTGGGAAAGCAAAGCGCCCGATGGCCGCACGCTGCAAGTCACCTTCAAAGTAGTCTCGGGGGGATCTGCTGTGATGAGCGAAATCATGGGTACCGGCCCCGAGGACATGATCTCGATGTTCAACCTCGATGGTCCCAACCGCTTGCTGCTGACTCACTACTGCGGCGCTGGCAACCAGCCACGCATGCAGGCTGCCGTCTCCCCCGACGGCAAGATCTTCACCTTCACCTTCGTCGACGCCACCAACCTGGCGACCCCTGATGCCGGACACATGCAGCGCATGGTCCTCACCGTGCTCGATGAAAATCACCATACCGAGGAGTGGACATTCATCGACCATGGCAAAGAGATGAAGGAAGTATTCGACCTTCACCGCAAGGGCTAGATAGGGAAGGACAGGATCATGGGGGCGGGCGCCCTCGCCCGCCGCCATTGATTTTGATCTTACGAACGAAAAGTTTACAAACGCAGGAGCACGCATGGCTTCAACCATCATCACGCCAGATCAAGACGCCATCATCAGCGAAATCGATATCGCTGCTCCCCCCGAGCGAGTATTCAAATCGCTCACCGATGCCGCCGAGATCCGGCGCCGCTCGCCCGAACTCTCGGCGTACGAAATGGACCCTCGCGTCGGAGGGAAGTGGTATCTCGAAATGCGCCCGCCACAGCCCTATAAAGGCTTCGACTTGATTCGTCATGACGGTGAGATTCTGGAAGTCGATCCTCCCCGCCTTCTCGTTTATACCTGGACGGCCAACTTTCACGACGATCCGGAGCGCCGCACCATCGTTCGTTGGGAACTCTCCGCGACCAAATCAGGCACACACGTAAAGCTCACCCACAGTGGCCTTGCCGCAGAACCACAGTCCCGCAAGGACTACTCGGGCGGATGGCCTGGTGTGCTGACCGAACTCAAGACTTTCCTGGAGAAATAAACGGAGAACCTTTTTATGAGCACAACCGTCGTTACCCCCGATCAAGATGCGGTGGTCGGCGAGGTGCACATCTCCGCGCCGCCGGACCGCGTCTTCCAGGCTCTCACCGACGCCGCGCAGCTCAAGCGATGGTTTAATAATCCATCGTGTCCCGTCAAAGTTTGGGAGATGGACGCTCGTCCCGGCGGCCGTTACGGTTACGCCACCGAAAAGGGTTCCGTCGTCGTCAACGATGTCAGCCAGTTCGAATGTCACGGCGAGATCCTTGAATACGATCCTCCTCGCCTGCTGGTCTACACCTGGATCGCAAACTGGCACGACGATGCGGCGCGAAGCACCCAAGTCCGGTGGGAACTCTCACCCAAATCCGGCGGCACGCAAGTGAAAGTCACGCACAGCGGCCTCAGCACTCTGCCCATCGCCCGCAAGGACTACAGCGGCGGGTGGCCCGGCGTTCTCGAGTCGTTGAAGAAATTCGCAGAAAACTGATCAAAACCCGTACCCATCCTGACGTCGCGAAGTCAGCGACCTTAGCAGTGGATTCCCAAATCTTAGGAGATGCCATGGCAACCGCAACCATCACCCCCGATCAAAACGCCGTCATCGCGGAAATTTTCATCGCCGCGCCCCCAGCCCGTGTCTTCCAGGCCATCAGCGATCCCACCCAGTTGCCGCAGTGGTGGGGACAAACGGGCCTGTATCACGTCACAAAATCCACCATGGATGTCCGTCCCGGTGGCAAATGGCGCAGCGATGGCGTCGGCGCCGATGGCGTCTCCTTCTACGTCGAAGGCGAATATCTCGAGGTTGACCCTCCCCGCCTTCTCGTCCACACCTGGATAGGCAGTTACAGCGGTCCGCTGAAGACCGTCGTCCGCTGGGAACTCGAGCCCCAAACCGTCCATGGACTGCATCCCAGTGGTCCTAAGAAATCGGGTACCGGAACCCTGGTGCGGGTCCGCCAGGAAGGTTTCGCTGGCAACCTGCCACTGGCGACCAGCCATGGCGACGGATGGAAGCGCGTCTTGGGCTGGCTCGAAGCTTATATCGAGCGCCCCGAAACCGCAGATCTCAACAAGTAAAGGGCAGAGGCGAATCAGTTTCACAGCACAGAGGGTCGAGGTCTGGTCGCAAGCGAATAAACACAGCGGTCAATACCGCAGCGATGGGGAAGTCTCTTCGCCTTCAGACCTCGCCTTCGGCCTCGTCGTTAGTAGTTTCCAGCACCGGTATCTCGACCCGCGCGTACTTACATCGCTGAGCCGTTTCGTAACGAGGCGCGTAAGAGTGGACAAATCCGCGCTGCGCCCGATTCATCCGTTGGAGCTCGTACCTTATGTACGCTTCCTCCATCGTTGCGAAACCACCCTTCGGGGACAACGTATACTGCACGCGCACCTCACGCTTTGTGGCGGTGTCCCACCAGCAGTGCGTCTCGCGCACGAAGTATCCCAGCTGGCCGTTGACCGTTACCTCGCCCATGCTCAGCTCGAAACACTGCTCCATCCAGACGGTAGCCTTAGGTGTTTTTGTCTTGTAAAGGGTCTCAATCATGAATCACTCACTTCGCTGGAATCCGGTAATTTTACTCCCGTCGTCAACGACCCTCCAGACACCGAGGAGTTCGCAAAAGAAAGCCCGGAGGTCCTGAGTCCCTCCGGGCAGTCCTTAGCACAACTTGGTGTCTACTTAGAAATGAGGTAACGACGTGCCGTTGAGCGCAGCCGTGACCAGCGTCCTGGCATAGTTGTTATCGACCGTGGCCGAGGTCGTGAACGACATTCCGCTTCTCCAGCTCTGTGGCGCCTCTGGATGCACGCCTGACAGAATGACCCAGCCAATTCCGGACTTGCCTTCGACAATCGCCGGCGTGCCGTCAGGATACTTGCCAACGATGCTGCCCCACCCGCTCAGCTGAGGACCGTCCTGCCAGTACTGATCGAGCTTCGTGCCATTAGGTTGCGCAATCTCAACCGCTTCTTTGTTGATGCCCTTGTAGTAGTCCGCGTAGGAGTTGAACCACACACCCGACGTTAGGTTAAGTCCGTTGTAGATCGAATAGCCGCCGAAGAAGCCGCCGGCGCAGATGCCCAGGTAATGCATCCCGTCGTTCACGATCGCATTGTGCACGTTTTTCGTGGCGTTGCTGGTGAGGTACTTTCCAATCGTGATGGAGTTCCCACCGGGCACCAGGAAGAGCTTGTACGCCTTGATCTGCGTTTCGCTCATCCCATTGAGCTGGCTGGAATTGGCCGTCGCGTAAGTCAGGTTCAAACTATTGAGGATTGTTTCGACGGCGGTGACGTCGCTTGCAGATGTTCCCGTTCCATTGAACAGCAAAATGGTCGGAGTACCCGGCGGCGGCGCAACCAGATCCGCTACTGTGGGTGCTATTTTTGGTTGGGATTGAGTCCAGTTCGACGAGCCGCATCCGGTCGTAATAATTATGCTAATCAGCCCCAGTGGAACCAAAAAAGAACGAATCGAACGTATAGAACGTGTGAATTGGGGGAAGTTATGGCGCACGATGTCTCCTTTAAAAGACTGGATACCCGGTGGTCGGCCTCCACAGGGTCTACAGGCCTTTCTGTATTGACTTCGTGATGAACGTAGCGGCGATCGTGATTCTAGCTACTCAAGAAGGGATGAGAAGGTCACGGAAGTACATTAGGAGTATTGTTCTTGCGGCTGCTTTTCAGAAAGGGAATTGGATTGAAATTCACCCCGAAAATTACTCTATACCGTTCGATTCGAACGAGAAGACGTGCCAATCCTCACCGCGATTGTTGAAGGAATCGCAACGGACTGCCTCACGTGTAAACCGGCGAATCGCCCGTTCCCAAAACTGGCGAGCCGTGTGATTCGAATGCATCACGCGAACTTCCCAACGCCCCGGGATTTGTCTCCAGACCTGGTGTGCCATTTCCGTTCCAATACCACGTCTCCGGTAACCACGAACCACAAAGAATTCCACCATGTCCCAGACCGCCTTATCCCCGGAGACTTCCGACCCGCGTTTCACCAAAACAAACCCGGCTGGCTTGCCATCGACCTTGACCAGGAAGGGTTTGCGCCCAGGCTCGCGCCAGTACAGTGGCAGTTCCCGATACTCAAATCTGCCGTCTTGCCCCAGTTCTATGTCGTGGAATTCGCTGAAGTCGTGCGCATACAACTGCAGCAAGTTGGAAAGGATTGGCTCTTGCTCTGGGGTCGCGGGGAGAAGTTCGACTGGCGCCATAGGCTTTTTGAGCCTACAACGTTATAGCGGAAAAACAACTCGTCGTGTCGACCTGACGGCTAAGACCACGCCTGCCGATGCGGGGCATTCTCAAAGAATTAAGATGCAAGTTGTTCGGCGGTTACCGGGGAGGTTTGATGGTAGCGGTTTCCGCCGGCCATTTTCTCTTCTGCTGCTCAATGATCCGGTAGCAACTGCAAGCCGTTTCCTCGAGCTTCGGTCGGTTTAGGATGCTTACGTTTCCGGGAATAGGCGATCATCCCTGCTTTCTACGAAACTTTCGCTGCCACGGTAACGCTGGCCCTGCGGCATCCCAGCATCTGTCCCAGAAACTCTTGCGTCAACGGAAGGGTCTTACTGCCAATCCGATCGTGTTACTGGCGAAGAATTCGCACAACGCTGGTGGAGAAATCTGAAGAACAGAAGTGAGCTAAAAATTAGGTTCCTAATGCAGGAAAACCACCTCTCGCGCCCCGAGGATGTTTCATGGTGGATGCTGAGTATTGGAAACAAACTCAAGCAGCCCGATTATTGAAAACCAGGATCATGCCCTGCCCCTACTGTGCGAGGCCGGCACATTCAAAGAAATGACTGCCAGCGATGGCGCAGAGTGGTACTAGTGCGCCCGTTGCTGGTGCAAGGAGTACAGCACATTCTGGGACCATTCGGTGTGGACTGTGATCTGCGGCGGTGGGGACTGAAGCTAGCGGAGCGGGGAGGAAAGAGTGGCAAAAAGCGAGCCATCATCGCCACGCCAGAAAGCTGGCGGTACTACTACTTCACTTTGTGGGTGGAGAAGCGTACGAGCCGTTGCACAACAGCAGTCGAGTCCCAAGGCCGATGGCAGCTTAAAAAGATTCTGAGAAAGAAGGAATACGAATCCTAAAGCCGAGTTCGGTGACTGCGTGAATGGCCTGGCCCAGGTTCTACTCTGCAAGAGCGAAACCACAGGGCGATAATCAGATGGCAGCAACGGCTGTAACGAGAACGCCCGACATGCACCGAGCGAAACGAAACTCCTCGAGAGTGCGGATGGAAGCATGGCGACAGTGGCCACTCGGCGGGAAAGAAAAAACCTTGTCCAACGAAAAAACAAAAGAACCTGCTTGACTCCGACCGGCCTTCTCATGGAAGGCCATTACACTCAAGTGCCCTGCGCAAGGCCAGATGAGTGTAACGGGGATCTATCACCAATTGACCGCGGCCTCGAAGCGATCGCGGCCTATGCCGGCTTCGCCATCGACCTCGCCTACGTCCAGATCTCCCCAAACACCCTCATAAAATTCCCGCCGATCACTTTTTCTGCTACACGCTCCGAATATCCTCGGTTGAGCAGTTGTTCGGCGATCACTTCGATCCGCCGTGGCACATTTAGGCCGACCACGTAAGTCGGGCGATCTTCCTCCGGCGCTGCCAGCCCGGACTTTTGCCTCTGCTCTTCAGATTTATTGAACTCCACCAGGCCCTGAGGGCTTGTGTCGAAGGGTTCGAGGCTGGCATCGCTTCCAACGCCCACATGATCCTCTCCCATCACTTTCAGCGCGTGCTGCATGTGCGCCATATAGTCGTCCACAGTCGGCTGCCTGGGAGATGGCGCGAGATAGGGCAGGTCGTAAATGCCTAGCACACCGCCCTTTTTGGCCAACGCGCGTAATTGCTCGTCGGTCTTGTTTCGCGGATGTGGATGAATCGCGGAACAGCCAGCATGGGTCATGATGACCGGCCTTGTGGAAACTGCGATTGCATCGGCCGTGGTAGCGGGATTGGCATGGCTGAGGTCAATGGCGATCCCGACTTTGTTCATGGTGTCGGCCGCCTTCCGACCAAGCTCCGTTAGCCCGCCTGCTTCGGGCGCCATCACCCCGGCTCCGAACGGCGACTTCTTGTTATAGGAAAATTGCATCACGCGAACGCCAAGATCTCGGAAAATCTCGATCCGGTCCAGGTCGCCCTCCAGCATGTCGGTGCTTTCGAATGAGAAGATGATACCCAGCTTGTTCTCGTGTTTCGCCCGCTCCAAATCAGATGGCACCCGCACCTGCATGAAGTAGTCCGGATGCACTTCACACATACGCTGCACAAAGGCAAGCAAATCCACGGTCGAGAGGAAATTCGAATTATTCCCGTCCAACGTCAGCTTGAGCACGTTCACACCCGAGTGGCGCGCGAGATCGAGATCAGACTGCGGCAACGGTACCTTGCCCTTGTTTAACGGCGGCGCGCAGTTGCAGTCGAGAACAATGGATCGGGCATAAAGTTGTTTGGCTGCAGAGGAGATGGCGGTATTCGTTGTTGGTTCTTCAGCAAGCAGGGAAGCAGGGATCAACGTAGACGCTGCGGAACCCGCCATGAGCATTGAAAATTGTCGTCGATTCATGCGTTATGGAAGCGCTCAACATAAACCTGAGACTTGTTTCGCATACAAATCGGTCCCTTGTGCCCAGTCTGTACAGCGCCAGATTCGAACGGCACCACAATATTACCTACACGGTCAAGGACCCACTAATCATTATGGTTGGGCAGCAATCAGCATGATTGGCGAAATCAGGCCATAGCGCTCAAGTTCAGCACGTCAGGTCGGTTAGTGACACTCTGCTCGGGCTTTTGCCCCTGTGTTCCCTACCTAATCCCCACGTAAACGTCCGTCTGCAAATTCTGCGGATCCCGCGCCCGCTCATCATAAATTTCAAAATCCGCCCGATACGACCGATCCCCACCCGCCGCCGATTTCGGCAGGGAATTGATCCGCATCCACGTCTCGGGCACAACCTTCTGTGCCACGCCTTTCTCCGACGTAAACACGGCAAACCTCCCACCGGGAACTTTCTTCGCCACCATTCCCGCGGGTACCTCCGAATCCGAAGTCACCCGCGCACCCAGCAGGTACGTATATTCCCCATCCTTGTCGCTGGCGTAGTCGGTATACACGGCCACAATCGACTGATCGGCCTTATTCGGGATCTTGCCAATCACGCCCTCCTGCATGAATCGTCCCCATTGCTTGCCAATGACGCCATCCGCCGTCATCTCCTTGGCATTGCTGGTCCGAACCGCAATGCCCACAACGGAAAATCCCGCTTGCTCGACGACCTTTGGGTCCATCGCATTGCCTTTCAGTTTCTTCAGCCGCTCGACCGCGTTCGGATTGTCCGCGTTCATCTGCAGCGTCTTTTCATAGTTCTGAATCGCCAGCTCTTTCTGTCCAGTGTTCATGTATGCCTCACCCAGGCTGTCATACACATTCGCGGATTGCGGATAATCGCGGACGTTGCGTTGGAACACCTCAATCGCGCCGGACTCGCTTCCCGAATACAGTAGTCGGTACCCCAAGCCATTCATCATTCCCTCAGCTGCTTTGGGTTCCATATTTTTTGTCTTTTTCAATTCATCGTAGCGCTGCAATGCCGCCGGAGTTCCCCGCAGCTTCGCGATTAGCAGCAGTTCATCTCCCCCATCGTCCTGCGGAGCTTTGTAGTTCCAGGCATATTCTTTTGCCACGCGCCGCAAAACCATGTTCGCCACCGAAATGCCGTTGTCGGAGTTGGCCATGATGGCCACCCCGTTGCCCGTCTCCGCATTCATGGTCAACAGGGCCTGAAATCCCTCGTCGGCTCCATCGTGACCAAACTGTCCCGGATTGTCCTTCTCCATGAAGAAGCCCAGGCCCACATCGTTCATTACGGGCGTCAGCATTTCCCGCGTCATCTTCTCGGAAAGGACGCGATTGGATTTCCCCTGCTTCGAAAGTGCAATCTCAATCGCAAAGTGCGCCAGGTCCGTGGGCGTCGTCCACAAGCCTGCGGCTGCCATCTCCGGATAGACGTGCCATTTTCCGTGCACGGCCTTGCCATCTCCATGCGTTCCCCCCGCAGTCATCTTGGCGCGCTCGGCGGGCAGCGGCTGCTCGTAGCTGCTGCTCGTCATCCCCACTTTGTCGAGCACCGTCTCGCGCATCAACGCCGGAAATGCTTTCCCGGTGACATCCATCATCATTTGCTGTTCGATCGTCACCCCGCCGCCCGAATATCGCCACTTCGTTCCCGGAACAGTATCCACGCGGATCGCCGGCGTATTCGCCGGCTTCTCTCCATTGAACACTTGCACCAGGGTTGGCACTGGTTCGTCCACGTCATAGCCCGGAAAGCCATGCACGGTAAGTCCGGCAGTGTGCGACATGAGCCGCCGCAGCGTGACCTTCTCTGTCTTGGTGAATTCGTTCTCGGGAAGCTTCCACGTCTTGAGCTTGTTGTTTACATCCTCGTCCAGCGAGAGCTTGCCGTGCTCGACCAGATAGAGCGCAGCTGTCGCGGCAACCGGCTTACTGATGGAGCCCGCCTGAAACAGAGTTTTCGTAGTCACCGGCTCGCTCGACCCCGAAGAGATCACGCCATATCCCTTCGCATCCACGATCTTGTAGTTCTCGATTACCGCGATGCTCAGTCCCGGCACGTTGTAAGCCTTCATCAACTCAGCCAGGCTCAGCTGCATCGGCGCCGCACCCTGCGCGCCCGGCAACTCCACGGCCATCGTTTCAATGTTCTGCAATCGCGCTGAGCGATCCGTTGTGGTCGCAGCAGAATGCGTCGCACTCTTCGAGCGGCCTGCAGACGCACCCAAACAGAGCAGGGAACTAGCGGCCAAAAGTACAGCGGCTCTTCTCATTCTGATTTTCGAGAACACAAGCGGCATGGGAGGGGTCCTTTCTGTCGAGTGCCCCGGTCTTTAGAAGAACACTTTTCTAGCTGGACGAATCTTCAGGATTGATGGATGGACGCGTCGGCCGGAAATCGGTCACCACGGATTTCCTCGGTGCCTCCGTGCCCCCTTAGTGAATTCAGAGCTTGCTCAGAAAGTCCGTGATCTCCGGTTCGGTCCAATCGACCGCGCCGATGAACTTCCGTCGCATCACGCCATTGCGGTCGATGATGTAAGTCTCGGGAAACTTGAACGTCCCGTAGAGGCCATTGCTCTTTCCGGCAGGATCCCGCACGGTCAACAAATTCACGTTGTGATCCTTCACGAACTGATGATACGCGCCCTCATCCACGTCGACGCTCACCGCAACCACGGTGATACCCTTCGCCTTCATGCGTCGCTGCATCTCCACCAGCGAGGGCACTTCCTCCACACATGGCGCGCACCACGTAGCCCAGAAATTCAGAACCACGACCTGTCCCCGGAATTGGCTGAGGGAAATTTTGTTCTGCGAATCCTGTACCGTGAATTCCGGTGCGTTGGACCCGATCCGCGGCGGTCGCGACCCGGTATAACAAGCAGACAGAATAAGCAGCAGAAAGATGGCGCCAGGAACTCGGGTGAAATGAGAGATGCGTCGCACGTAGCTATAATAATAGATTCGACCTATGACGGCGACGACATTACCCTCGGCCCATCCCAAAGTCTCGGTGATTGTTCCTGCACGCAACGAGGAAGCGTGCCTTAGGTCGTGCCTCGAGTCCCTGGTAGCACAGACGGGTGTTCCTTTCGAAATCATAGTTGTTGACGACCATTCCACAGACCGCACCCGCGAAATCGCCACATCGTTCCCCGCGGTACGCGTGGTCGAGGCCGCACCGCTCCCCACTGGCTGGACCGGCAAGAACAACGCCGTGGCCACCGGAGCACGCGATGCCTCCGGAGAGTGGCTCCTGTTTACCGACGCCGACACGGTTCACCTTCCCGGATCGTTGGCTCGCAGTCTCCACGAAGCTCAAACCAACGGCACCGCGTTGTTGTCGTATTCGCCGGAACAAATCGTCACCGGCTTCCTCGAGAGGGCCATCATGCCTGTCATTTTCGCGGAGCTGGCTGCGAAATACCGCCCTTCCGAGGTAAGCGATCCCAACTCTCCTGCCGCTGCCGCCAATGGTCAGTACATCCTCGTAACCCGGGAAGCCTACGACGCTGTCGGAGGCCACGCCGCAGTGCGCGACAGCCTGCTGGAGGACGTTGAACTGGCCCGCCTGGTAAAGCGATCGGGCCGCAAAATATTATTCCGCTTCGGCGGAGACGCCGTCCGCACCCACATGTATCGCTCCTTCGCCCAGCTTCGCGAAGGCTGGACCAAGAATCTCGCAATCCTGTTCCCCGCGACCGGGCGTCTGGCCGCTTGGCGGCTGATTGAATTTGCCATGCTCGTCGCTTCAATGGTCCTTCTGTTCCTCTCCCTGCGATCTGGAGACTATGGCTACGCTCCTCTTTTTCTGATCACTCCATTCATGACCTTAAAGCGAATTGCCCGCGCCCATTTTGCCTGGAGCGCGAACCTTCTTGCTCCAATCGGCCTTCCTCTCTTCTCTTATTTATTGTTGCGTTCGAAACTTGCTCACAAGTCAGGCGGAGTGGCTTGGAAAGGTAGAACTTACGGCGCCGGTGATCGCTCCGCCCACGATTTGATGGACCCCGTAGCCACAACGGCCAGAAAACTCTCATGAAGATCCCGCTCACGCTGATCGTATCTGCACTCGTATTAACCAACACCAGCCACTCTCTTCCGCCCGCAACGAGTGGAATGCACATTTTCGCGGTGATCGGCGCCGCTCAAGGCCCGGACGCAAGCGCCCCTCCGAGAATTCAAAACACGACCATCGAACCCGGCCTTCGCATCGGTCCGCTCAAGCTTGGCGACACCCGCGAACACGCCCTGGAGTTGTTTCCAAAAAAAGATGAAGACCAGGAGTGGACCGATCCCTGCGGCACAAGCCTCGACTGGGTCGACACGACCAACCCTAACGGCCGCGGCGACCTGGTGATTCGCCTGAAAAAAGACAAGGTCTTTCAGATTGAATCCGCCACCAGTCGCTTTCAGACGGCGGAAGGCATCACTACTTTCGATCGCCCGGAAAAAGTCGCTGCCGCCTACAAAGATCTTCGTGCCTACGCTTTGCTGTCGGCCCCCAACCCCGCTTTGGGCTCGCGCCCGCTTGTCTTCTGGATCGATAAGAAAAAGGGAATTGCATTCACCTTCGCCTATGATCCTTCTCATCACAAGCGGTATCTATATAAAGTCACCGTGTTCGAGCCCAACAAAACATTTTGTCCCGAGCAGGAAACCATCGGTTCTCCGAAGTGGGAGGCAATTTCCTCTTATGCGGTGGAACCTCCAATTGAGTTGAGCCCTGAACCGTAATTGAACCGAGGATCGTCATACTGGAATGGTCTACCTTACGCGTAAAGCCGAATTTTCCGCCTCGCACTACTACCACAATCCGGAGTTCACCCCGGACGAGAATCGCCGCATCTTCGGCAAATGCAACAACCCCAACGGCCACGGCCACAACTACACGCTCGAAGTCACCGTGAAGGGTGAAATCGATCCCCGCTCCGGCTTTGTCGTCGACCTCAAGCAACTCAAAGAGGTCATGCACCGCGAAGTCCTCGACGCCATGGATCACCGTTTCCTCAACAAGGAGGTTCCTGAGTTCCTGACCCGTATCCCAACCACCGAGAATCTCGCGATCGCCGTCTGGCAGCGCCTGGAAACGAAACTTCACAACGCCCGCCTGCATCGTGTGCGCGTCTACGAAACTCCAGACCTGTTCGTCGATTTCTATGGGGAGGCATGATCTTTTCCGCATGAAAGCTCATCTCAGCCGCCGCTATCATTTCTCCGCCTCCCACCGCCTGCACAGCGCCGAGATGTCCGCCGAGCAGAATCGCGACACCTATGGCAAGTGCAACAATCCCTTCGGACACGGTCACAATTACACGCTCGAAGTCACGGTCAGCGGACCCGTCGATGACCGCACCGGCATGATCTGCAACCTCGTCGATCTCGATGGTTTTGTCGAAAGGGAAGTGGTCGCGCGCTATGATCTGGAGAATTTGAATACGCTGCAAGAATTCGCCACACTTGTGCCCACTACGGAAAATCTGTGCGTCGAAATCTTCGAAATATTGCAGCGCGGCTTTCCCCACGCGCATCTGGAAAGAGTGAAGCTTGAGGAAACCATGATGAACTCTTTTGAATACGCCGGCACAAACGAACTCAGACATTAGCTCGTGCGGTGTCATCCTGAGGCGCGCACTTCGCGCCGAAGGACCTATGAAGTTCGTTGCTTGAATGTGCAGACAAGGTGAAGAGTGATCCACGAGCCAAATCTTATGAAACCAGCCTCGATTGAACCGAAGAAGGAATCGCCTACGCTGACCAGCGCCACTTTCGAAGACCTCGTCCGCGAAATGATTGTCCGTCTTGGTGAGGACCCAGTTCGCGAAGGTCTCGCTGCCACTCCCGAGCGCGTTCACAAGGCTATGAAGTTCCTGACCAAGGGCTACCAGGAGGATCCCGAGTCCCTGCTCAAAGGCGCCCTTTTCACCGTTTCGTACGACGAAATGGTCATCGTCAAAGACATCGAGATGTTTAGTCTCTGCGAGCACCACATGCTGCCGTTCTTCGGCAAGGTCCATGTCGCCTACATCCCCAACGGCCGCGTGATCGGCCTCAGCAAAATTCCGCGACTGATCGAGTTGTTCTCGCGTCGGCTGCAAATCCAGGAGCGGCTCACGACGCAGATCGCCGAGACGATCCAGAAGGTAATCGAACCGCAAGGCGTCGGCGTGGTCATTGAAGCGCGACATCTTTGCATGATGATGCGCGGCGTCGAAAAACAGCACTCCGCCGCCGTGACCTCTTCGATGCTCGGCTGCTTCCGCAACGAGGAAGAAACGCGCTCCGAATTCTTGTCGCTAATCCGCCAGCGTTCCAATGGAATTTAGTTTTGCGCGAGCCGAAGATCTTGATTGAGTAATTGGAACCCGCCATGAAAGTCTCGGTCTTCGTCGGAACCAGCGTCGACGGCTTCATCGCCCGCCCCAACGGTGCCCTCGACTTCCTTCCGCCCGGCGGAGGCGAACCTCACGGCTATAACGAATTCATCGCCACCGTCGATGCGCTCGTCATCGGCCGCAACACCTTCGACACCGTCCTGGCTTTTCCAACCTGGCCGTATGGGGACAAACGCGTCGTGGTGCTCAGCAGTCGGCCCCTTGACTTTTCTGAAGTGCGCGGTGGAGTGGTTGAGCAAATGTCTGGCACACCGGCTGAAATCGTCGCAAAACTAGCGGCCAGCGGCGCCAGTCATCTTTACGTCGACGGAGGTATCACGATTCAACGTTTCCTCCGCGCGGGTCTAGTGGACCGCATCACGATCACTCACGTTCCGGTGCTTATCGGAGAAGGAATCCCTCTCTTCGGCGCCCTTCCGGCCGACATTCAACTTCGTCACCTGAGAACGCAACACTACCCGAGCGGCCTCGTCCAATCCGAATACCAGGTTGTCCGCAAAGACTGACACCCGAAGGGCAGAAGAACTAGTCCTCGTGCGATAAGATGACTGCGCGGTACCCGTGTGGGGACAGCCGCCCTCGGCTGTCCGGCGGAGCGAAGCTCCACAGCATGCGGGCGGGATGGAGTAACTCACGGAACCACCATTAGGATGACTCCACCAAGATCAATCTCAAAATCCCTGCGCCTCCGCGGCCAAGTCGCACTCATCACCGGCGCCACTCGCGGCATCGGTCTCGCCATCTCCCGCGCCCTGGCCGCCGAAGGCTGCGATCTTATTCTCACAGCCCGCGACCAATCGAGATTAGCGCGCTTGAGCAGGGAACTGGCCTCGACCAAACTCCACGTGCTTGCCCATCCCTGCGACGTGCGCGATCCGCATTCGGTCGATCAGCTATTCCGATCCGCGCGCGCCCGTTTCAAACGCCTCGACATCCTCATCAACAACGCCGGCATCGGCCATGCAAATCTTCCAATCGCGAACCTTCCATTCCCCGTCTGGAAGGACGTTATCGCCACTAACCTCGACGGAACATTCCTGGTCACTCAAGCCGCCCTCGCCATCCTGAAACGCGGCGGCACTATCGTGAACAATCTTTCCGTCGCTGCCAACCGTGTGTTCGTGGGATCGGCCGCCTACAACGCCTCCAAGCACGCTGCCCTGGGCCTCACCAACACGCTGCGCGAAGAGCTTCGCTCCAAGGGCATTCGCGTGATCGGCGTCCTTCCCGGCGCTACCGACACGGATATCTGGAAAACTCTCTGGCCTCAGGCCCCGCGCCGAAAAATGATGTCCCCGGAAAGCGTGGCGCAAGCCGTCGTACAAGCCATTCTGCTTCCGCCGAACGCCACCGTCGAAACCATCGAACTCCGTCCCACCGCCGGAACGCTCTAACTGGTTGTGGCAGGTCCTTCAGGCTCCTGCGCGGCTCCGTGGTTAGCCTTGAACCTTCCCACCGGAAGCCAACTCCAAGTACAATTGCCCCGCCAACTCAACCCTGGAGGAAATCTCAATGATTAAGGCTCTTGTTGCGGTAGCGATCCTTGCTGCTGCAACCCTCGCTATCCCCGCTCACGCTCAAGACGCCGCCAAGAAAGATGCGCCCGTCAAACCAGCCGACAGTCCATCCAAGGTCGTGCTCGACTCATGGAATGACATTGGCCGTAAGCTCATCGCCATGGCCGAAGATTTCCCGGAAGACAAATACGATTACAAACCGACGCCCGCCCAGCGCAGCTTCGCCGAGCAACTGCTGCACGCTGCCGGCGCCAACTACTTCTTCACCAATCTCACCATGGGCCAAAAGCCGCCCACGGAAGAAGATCCCAAGCGCGATCAATACAAGACCAAGGCCGATGTGGTTGCCTTCGTCAAGAAGGCCTTCGCAGACGGCGCCGCCGCCATTCAATCGAAAGGTGACAAGGGAATGTCCGATCTAGTGGTCGAACCATTCGCCCACCAGCAGGTGAGGATTAGCGATATGGCCTACGGCTTCATCGAGCACAGTGGCGAACATTACGGACAGTTAGTCGGCTACTACCGCAGTTCCGGCTTGGTCCCCCCCGAATCACGTCCCAAGAAATAAGTCCTGCAGGAAGTGAAACGACCCGGGTGCCCCATTTCTCGCGCGTACTTTGCGCGAGAAATGGGGCACTTCAACTGTTTGCCGAAGCCGATGCTGCTGAATACAGGCTTTGTACATGGGCGCGCGGTCGAACTTCAGGCGCACGATCCTGAGCTTGGCGGGATCGAAAGGTTTGGGGTCGCCGGCCGGCGATGCGCCTCGGACATCATCGGGTATCTGTTCTTCTCGAGCGTTACAAACTGCTTCTCGATTTCAATGAATCTTTACTTTGATGCCTGAAAAGTTGGAACCAGGCGCATCGTAATTGCCACGCCCTCCTCAGCGATTGGGTTGCACGACCGGCTGCCCTTCAAGACACGCGGCGGTCAGCGTCGTTCTTTGACCAAACTCACCGCAATCAGAATCACGGCGTTGCTTTCGATCACAGGTCCTAGATCATTGTTGTAGTCCAGTGAGCCGCCCTGGAAGCCGTTTGTGCCTTTCAACCGCACCTCGCGAACTATCTTGCCGATCCGGGGATTGATCCACTCGTACGCGAACGCCGTGAACGAATCCTTTTCCGGTTGCCCGATTGCTACCGCGTCCGCATCGTAGCAGTAGTCGTTCGCCGAGGTTCGCTGCTCCCAGTTTGATTCCAGAATATTGACGCCATAGCGCACTGGAATCGTCGAGACAAACCCGTCTTCATAAACAATTTCGTAGAAGCCGAGAAGGTCCGCGGTGTCCTGCTGGTCCCAAATAAGACGGAAGCTCTCACGATTCAACGCAGGCCGGGCGGATGCATGGAGAAAAATCAGGCTCAGCGGCGCCTCGCCCACTCCGATGCTTTTGGCTTCCCGGGGAAGCCCGGGGTCGTCCTTGCCCACGGTTCCGGCCACGATCGCGCGATTGGCACTACCGGCCTTTAGGTCAAATGGGATGTTGTTGAAATGCACGGTTCCGGATGCGATCTTTTCCAGATCCACACCAAATTCCGGAACCACGCCACCCAGATTGAACGCGTTACTGATATCGACCGGCACGATTGAACTTGAAGCTTCCGTCAAGCTGGGTGGAGTGACGCCGCTCAGCCGGGAACGAATCGCCGGAATCAAGGACTGCACGCGGCCCGACAGATCTTTCGCAGGCATGCTCTGGCCGGTCCACAGCATCCGGCTACAACCAAGAAACACGGCCATCAAATCTTTCCCAAATCCAGTTTCGTGGGTCGCCGCCCAGGCGGATGGCGCGCCGCCCAATAGCGTCTGGCGCTTTTTTCGTGTTTCGTAGTCTTTAATGTTGTTGTCGAGATTGCCGAAAATCTGCTGGAACCCCATCTCTTCGAGGAAACCCTCGTTCAATTCCGCCTTGTTGGGATTCCCCGGCTCGTCACTCCAGAACCAGTTGTAGATCAAACAGTCTTTGGGAATCAGCCGCTCCACCTGCTCCCGGGTCAGCCCGCCTGGCGACTTGTAGGTCCAGCCATCGGAAGTAACATGCTTGCGCGGCCCCGTCCCCCGCACCGATTGCAACAGCATGTCGCCCCACAACTGCGTCTTTACACCTCTGCTGGCAAGATGATCGTGGATCTTCTTGACGTCTTCACCGTAGAGTTCGCTGATGTCTTTGTCCTCGCACTGAGGCGACACATTGATTGGCAGGAACAGCTCGTCATGTCCGATATGGATGCTGGCCGGTTTCAACGTGTCGATGTACTCGTCATAGACTTCAAAAACCAGCCCGTAAGACTTCGGATTGGTCGGGCAATAAATATCGGGCCACTTGTTTTCAGGAACTGCCGCGAGATCGCGATGCTCCGTTAATAGAAAGTAGCTGTGCGTGAACGATGGGACCTCGGGGACGAAGTCGAGATGATGCCGCCGAGCCCACTCCGCCAGTTCAGCGACCTCCTCTTTTTCCAGGACCTCGCCATCGGCAACATCCTGATGAGAGGAGTTCTGCTCCATGTCGTGGACCGGGCCAAGAGGATAATTGCGGGCTGCATAGTTGACGTCCCTCGCAAACTTCACCGAGCCGGAGTTGAGTTCCGGATGACGGTCCAGCCGCATGCATCCGTTCATCTCGACGATTACGGTGTTGAACTTGTGCAGGGCCATGAAGTTGGCCACGAAGCGCTTGAAGAACGGAATGTTGTTGCGGCCCGGCAGAAAGAGATAGATCCCGCGAAATGGCTTGTCGGGCCAGTCTCGTATTTCAGCGCCTCGGACCCGGGTTTCGTTTCCGTCGCTTTCTAGCAATTGCCGCAGCGACTGCAAACCATAAAATGCGCCGCGATCGTCCTTGCCCGCCACCAACACCCGATTTTCGTCTGCCCTGAGGAGGTATCCTTCCGCCGCGAGACTCTCGATTCGATCCAGTAAACCGGCTTGTCCGCAATACTGCCGTACCAGCGGATTCCGAATGGACCCCATCAGAATCATCGGACGATTTCCGCTCAGCGCCGAGGTTCGCCGCGTCTTCGGAAACACGCTGAAGCGATCGCTCAACTCATGCTGCAGCAGGTTGGCCAGGAGTTCGTCCTGCTGGGAAGAATTCGTCGGCACCATGATTGGCACCTGATCACCCAGAAGGAAATCGCTGCTTGAACTGGAAATATTTTTTGGTTCGGGAAAGATTAGTGAGCTGAGTGGAAGGCGAGCATGGCCGAACTCGCCCCCGCCTGGATGAGAATCCCGCGCCTGGTCCGGCGCCCGGCCATAAAGAAAATCGGCACGAATGATCGCGGTTCCGGCCAGCGCAGCCTGCGCCGCGGTCTCCAGAAAGTCACGGCGTGTTAGGTTCTTCATCCTTTTCCTTGAGTCAGCTATCTCCGCGACAACGGATTCGCACTCACAGCCACCAGCTTTCTTTGGGATGGCAGTAACCCTACAAACCTGAAACAGAGTTCTGCGTACGATATGGAAGAAGTATTTCTCGCACATCTCTACCGGTAAGCATAAGGAGACCGTCGCGCGCGCTCCGGGAACAACTTGATCATCACCATTCCCGCCACAAATCCACCCACGTGCGCCCAGACGGCCACGCCTCCCACGTCGCGTCCCGCTTGAGCTGTCGACAACGTAGCCGCGCCGGCAAAAAACTGCAACACGAACCAGTATCCCAGCATGACCCAGGCTGGAATGTAGAAGATAAATACGAAGAACCACGTCAGCACACGCGCCCGCGGATACAAAATAAAGTACGCCCCCAAAACTCCCGCAATCGCTCCGCTCGCGCCCACGGTCGGGACATTCGAATGCGAATAAATCGCCACCTGCGTCGCCATCGCGAACAAGCCGGAGAGCAGATAGAAGACTAGATACTTGAAGTGCCCAAGGTAATCCTCAATGTTGTCTCCAAAGATGTACAGGAACCACATGTTGCCGAGCACATGCATCCAGCTCGCATGCAAGAACATCGATGTGAAGAAGGGAATCACGATGGCCCCCAGCGGGTACTGCGGCGATCCCGCCACAAATGCGGCCAGGTGCGCCGGCACCATGCCGAATTCTCGCGCGAACAACTCACCGCTGCGTCGGTCTAGCATCGACTGAAACACAAAAATGAGGATATTCAGCGCAATCAGGAACCAGGTGACATACGGCGTGCTGTAGCTCGGTTGATCGTCTTTGATCGGAAACATGGCAGATTTGGTAAGTTAGTAGAGGAGAGCGATCCAGTACCTGATCCGTTGCTCGTCAAAATACTCGACAACTCAATCTATCAAATTACCAAATCCTCCGATGAATGGCGTCCTCATTATCGACAAGCCCGCAGGATTGACCTCACACGACGTCGTCAACCGTGCCCGCCGGATTCTAGGCCAACGCTCCATCGGCCACCTTGGTACCCTCGATCCCATGGCCACGGGCGTCCTTCCGCTTGTCACTGGCGCCTTTACCCGCCTGGCGCAGTTTTACTTAATGTCGGAAAAAACCTACGAAGGCTGTATTCGCTTCGGCTTCGCCACCGACACCTACGACGCCGAAGGCGATGCCACCAGCGCGCCTCGGAACGTGACGCTGCTGCCCGAAGAAGTCGAAACGCTCGCCGCCAAATTCCGCGGCATCATCCAACAGATCCCGCCCCCGTTCTCGGCCAAAAAGATAAAAGGAGTTCCCGCTTACAAGATCGCACGCAAGCAACAAGAAGTTGTGCTGCAACCGGTGCAGGTCGAAATCAAGGAATTCGAGATTCTCTCGGTCGAAGCCGATCGGGCCCGCTTCCGTGCCCGCGTCGCCTCCGGCACCTACATGCGAGCCGTTGCTCATGAGATGGGCCAGCTCATGGGCTGCGGAGCCCACCTCGAAATCCTCCGCCGGACCGCCGTAGCCGAGTTTACCCTCGAACACGCCCACACTTTGGATGAACTTAGCGCGGCAGGGAACTTCTCGCCCGGCATTAGTCCCGCAAGACCTGAAGGCAGCGGATCGCGAGCCCAGGCCAAGAGTGCCGAGGGGATATCCGGTAATTCCCCGACGGTTTTGCTCGCGGATCAGCCCAACTCAAACGAATCGGGTCCGGTCAGGAAGTCTGAGTTGTTCGAAACCTTTTTCATCCATCCCCGCCAACTGCTGCCGCACCTTCCCGCCGTTACGGCCGACGAAGCCACTGCCGCTCGCATCCGCAGCGGACGCACCGTGAATCTTCCCGAGCTCTCCCGCGCCCGCCAGGTCAAAGTCTTTGCCGGCCAAAGGGAACTGATCGCGATCGCCACCCGCGTTGCCGGCACCCTCTTCCACCCCAAGATCGTGCTGGTCGCGGAGCCGGCCCTGGAGCTCTCAGGCCGCAGCAGTAGACGCTAAATCCGCGGCGTCGTGGAGCGGCCCTTCAGGCACCTTAAGTACCCCAGCTTCAATGTCCGATAACAGGTATTATGTAAAGCGAAAGAGATGAGGCGTCCTTGGCGGGGCTTTCGCGGTCGGTTTCTCAGGATGGAATAACTATTGAGCCAGTTGGGGGCTTCGCTCTACATCTTGTACTTCCCTAGATCCTCGTCGTTCAGACCTTCAAGCCATTTTCGCAGTTCGTCAGCGGTTACCCGGTCCGACAGATTCGCCGCCAGTTTCGAAGTCTTCAGCACAATATCCTCGACGAAGATCGGGCAATCCACCCGCAGCGCGAGCGCCAGCGCATCCGATGGACGCGAATCAATGCTGATCACTTCACCGCCGCGCTCCAACCAGATCACCGCATAAAACGTGTCTTCTTTCAATTCCGTAACCACGACCTTGTGAACCTGGGTTTCCAAACCGGTCAACACATTCTTGATCAGATCGTGCGTCATCGGCCGCGGCGTGCTGACTTTCTCCATCTCCAGAGCAATCGCATTCGCCTCGTAAACCCCCACCCAGATCGGCAAAACCGTCTCGCCCCCCACATCCTTCAATATAACGATAGGCATATTGCTGACGGGATCCATTAAGAGACCGCGGATTGTCATTTCGACTTCCATCGTGACCTCCGAATAAAGTCTGGTTATATCACCATTTCGCCGAGGAGGCTGTTGGGAAAGCTGCTGGTTACGGTCACGGGCGCGTACTTTCCCACTGTGGGAGACGAGCCGTGGGGCGCTGTGAAGTTCAGCGTCTTATTGTGCGAGGTGCGGCCGATCCATTGGCTTCTTGGCTCGTTGCGACCTTCAACCATTACTTCACATCGGGTCCCGATGTATCTCTTGTATCGACGGATTTGGATCTCCCGCTGCTTCGCCATTAATACTTCGAGCCGCCGTGATTTTTCTTCTTCGGGGATGGCATCTTCGAGAAGCAGCGAGGGAGTGTTGGGGCGCGGCGAATACTTGAAGGAGAAGACGGCGTCGTATTCGACTTCTTCGAGGAGGCTCAGCGTCTGCGCGAAGTCGGCCTCGGTCTCTCCTGGGAACCCTACAATCACATCGGTTGTGATGCTGATTTCGCGCTTTGCGGTTTTCATCCAAGAGATGCGTTCCAGATATTGTTCGCGGGTGTAGAGGCGCTGCATGGCGTCGAGCACCGGGGTTGATCCGCTCTGGACCGGTAAGTGAACATGGTCACAGAGGGTGGGAACAGCGTCGATCGCTTGAACGATGTCGCGGCCGAAGTCGCGGGGATGCGACGTGGTAAAGCGCACGCGCTTGATGCCGGGGACTTCCCCGACAGCGGACAACAGTTCAGCAAAGGTTTTTCTCCTGGTTAAATCGCTGGTGGAATCTTTGTAGGAATTGACGTTCTGGCCGAGCAGCTGAATTTCGCTGTAGCCGAGATCGGCCATCTGGCGGGCTTCGGCGAGCACAGACTCGGAAGTACGGCTGCGTTCCTTGCCGCGCGTGAAGGGAACGACACAATAGGCGCAGAACTTGTCGCAACCTTCAATGATGGTGATGTATCCGCGATGGGGATTGGTGCGAGCCGTGAATTCAGTTTCGAAGCACTCGTCGGTCTCGCGATCGTCGAGTCCAGTTACACGCTGCTTCCCTGCTTGAATCTGCACCAGCATCGCCGGCAAATTGCGGTACGACGCGGAGCCGCAGACCAGTGAGACATAGGGCGCGCGGTCAAAGATTTTTTCGCCTTCCTGCTGGGCGACACATCCGAGAACTCCAAAGGTTTTGCCTTGGGCTTTGTATTTCTTGTAATCAGCGAGGCGGTGAAAAACTTTTTGTTCGGCCTTGTCGCGGATCGAGCAGGTGTTGTAGAGAACCAGGTCGGCCTCTTCGACCGTTTCGACTTGCCGGTAGCCCTCCTGCACGAGCGTTCCCACGACTTTTTCGGAGTCGTGAACGTTCATCTGGCAGCCGAAGGTTTCGAGGTAAAAGGTCTTGTTCGCATCCCCAGACATATTGGTCAGTATAACGCGTGAGAGCAGGCTTCCAGCCACGTACGGCTCCGGTTCCGGATGGCGTTCCCTACCGAACTCGGCCCTCTTGTTGGCCTGACCCGGCACTTCCCTGCCGGGCTTCCCATATGCCCGCCTAATCGACCTGCAACCCGGTGTCGCACCGAAGTTACGTAGACGGGATGCGAGTTGCCACTTAACATTTTTCGCGTGAACCTTCGAACAGCTGCACTTCTTCTGATCGCAGCGGTAAGCGTCTGCGCGGCGCAAGACATGCCAAGCGGATGGTCGAAGCCAGCGCCCAAACTTACCCGTCAAGAGTTCCGCCGTAAGGACTCGAACCGTTTCTTAGTGGTGACTGGGGACTTCAACGGCGATGGGCTTCCGGACAAAGCCCTGCTGCTCGTCAACCGGCATACCCGTAAGCTTGGTTTCTTTGTCTGTCTCACCACCCCCACCGGTTGTGATTGGCATCGACTTGAGGTTATGGACCTCGCGTTCCTTGATGTGATGGGGATTGCGAAAGTCAAACCCGGCGACTACGAAACCGCATGTGGAAAAGGATACTGGGAGTGCTCGAAGGACGAACCGGAAACCCTCTCAACGAAGCGGGAAGCCGTGGAGTTCTTCAAGGACGAAAGCGCAAGTTCGGTGTACGTCTACAATCCGAGAAAACATAAATTCATCTCGGTTGCTACAAGCGATTAGAGGCCGTAGGCGCAATTACACCTTTTGCCACAACCATCGGCCGCGGTGATTCGGGCGATTGTGTAACAACCATCCTTTCAGGCCGGGCCAACTGTCGGGTCTTCACTGACTTGCTTGTTTCCCGGGACTTAACATTCCGCGCCAGTGATCGGCCAAACCATATCGCACTACCGCATCCTCGAGAAACTGGGGGGGCGGCGGTATGGGTGTGGTCTACAAAGCTGAGGACGTGAAGCTCAGTCGGCTGGTCGCTGTGAAGTTCCTTCCCGATCAACTGGCACGCGATCGCCAAGCGCTTATCCGCTTCCAGCGGGAGGCCAAGGCTGCATCCTCTTTGAACCATCCCAACATCTGCACGATCTACGAGATTGACGAGGCGGATGGGCGCGTGCTTGCTCGTCAGTCAGCCAACGCGTTGCCTGGCCGACCGCAGCTTTGAGTCCAATCAACAGAAGTGCCGTCGCTATGGCAAAGCGTGCTATTCGGGCAAACATGACGCGAGTATGCCACACCTCAGTTGTTGTTAACTGGCGATTACACTCAAAACCCCCGGTAGGAATCTTGAGTGTAATAGCGATTTTTTCGCCAATGATCGACAGAGACCGTCGACTCTGTTGACACTTGCCACCCGAATAAATATGTTTCTTCGCAAAGAGGCGTGCCAACATGAGACAAATATTCGCAATAGCAGTTGTGGCTTTCTCGGCGGCCGCCCTTGCGTCAGGGCAAGAGCAGGGCGCGGTCAGAGATCCAAGAAGCATCGTTGAGCAGGTCATCAGGAAACTGGACAGCGAACGCATACAAGCACAGATCCACGCGGATGCGGTGGCACTGGAACGGATCTACGCTGATGATTTCATCGGCGTAGGGCCGAGTGGGACAGTGCGAACGAAGCCGCAGGTGATTTCAGATTTCACGTCAGGTGATTTGAAATTTCAGTCCATATCCACCGATGATGTTCGAGTTCGCGTTTATGGAAATGCGGCGGTCGAGACTGGCCTCTCAACAATGAATGGGCAAGATAAAGGCAAAGCAGTTCCCCACGACACTCGCTTTACCAGAGTTTGGGTAAAGGAGCATGGGAACTGGCGATTGGTCGCCAACCACTACTCGTCCAATGTGTCGCATCAATAGGGGCTGATTGTCGCTAATGGCCCGCTGAACGACTTGCAGGGATGGCGCACCCTGCCACGCACCTCATAGGCAATACGAACACCGTCAGTCGAACGTGCCCAATGAAGCTTGTCCCCTGAGTCTGCCGCGGCGAGCGCTGTGAGAAGAACAGTCGCGGCAAGTGCTGGCGCGAATCGCCGCAAAGCTTTTGGAATTTCGGTTTGATAGCCATAGCCACCTCGCAGGCAAGTCGGAAGCAATATTGGACAGGTAGACACGGCCATATTCCCCGGCCGATTGGCGGCATTATGCGCCAGCAAGAGGACTGTTGTCAGGATTAGTTTTCAAGCGACTGGCGACGGTCACCCCGAGCAATCACGCTGAACTAAGGCCGCTCTTCCGGGCCGCCACTTGCTTTTCACGACACTGCAACGCGCTGTTTCGCATCCCCGCACTTACTCTTCTGTCAGCACCGGACTCTTTAATTGCAATTTATTGACATTCTCAAGACATGGCATAGACGTTCGAGATTGTGACAGCCCCTACGATCGACGGATGCACGAAATATTGAGATTTGTCCGGGTCGGTGGCGCATGGTGAGTGTGGCTAGTTCCACGGCGGCGGTGCCTACCGTCAGCACGAAACCTCATCTTCTCTCCGCCCAAGCCCCCAGACTGGTTTCCGTGGATGTCTTGCGGGGACTCGTGATGGTGATCATGGCGCTGGATCATGCGCGGGACTTCATGTCGTCTCTGACGTTTGCTCCCGAGGACATGGCACACACTTACGGGGCACTCTTCTTTACCCGTTTTATCACTCACTTCTGCGCCCCCGTATTCGCTTTCCTGGCGGGTACTGGAGCCTTTCTCTCCACTCGGCGGGGCAGGTCCGTGCAGCAGGTCTCGCGATTTTTCCTGACGCGCGGGTTGTGGCTCGTCGTGCTCGAGCTCACCGTCGTCGATTTCGCGTGGGGGTTTGTGCCCTGGGCGCACGGGGGAGTGATCTGGATTTTGGGTTGGACGATGGTGGCGATGGCGCTGATCGTGCGGCTTCCGGTGCGCTGGATCGCGGCTCTGGGATTGTTCACGATCGCCACTCACAACCTGCTCGATCGCATCAATCCCGCTTGGTTCGGAAAGTTCTATTGGGCGTGGATACTTTTACATTCGCCGGGGTCGATTCCAATCACCGATCATTTTTCCTTCTCGGTGAGGTATGTCCTGATTCCATGGGTCGGGGTGATGGCAGTGGGATTTGCATTTGGAAATCTGCTGCTGCGGCCGGACCGCCGCAAATGGATTCTGACCGTCGGGATTTCTGCCACGGCTCTGTTCTTCGTGCTGCGTGGTCTTAATCTTTACGGAAACGGGATCGCGGGTCTGGACTTCGGGTATCCACTTTCGGCGGGGCCATGGAGTGTTCAGCCGACGTTCTCATTGACGGTGATCTCATTCTTCAATGTGCTCAAGTATCCTCCCTCTCTCGATTACCTGCTGATAACGCTGGGGCCGGCGCTTGTTCTGCTTGGACTGCTGGACGGCGCCAGAGCCGTGGGCGGAGTGAGCCGGATTCTTCTGGTGTTTGGCCGGGTGCCGTTGTTTTATTACGTCCTGCATATCTATCTGCTCAACATCATTGCGATCGTGGCTAGATTCGCGTTTCACCAGCCTGCCTGGCACGGAGTGGTCATTTCACACGGCGCGCATCGCCCAGTCGGGTATGGACACGGATTGCCCTTCGTTTACGCCATGTGGATTCTTGCCGTGGCGCATTCTCTATCTACCGTGCCGGTGGTTCATGGAACTGCGCAGCCGGCATCGGGATTGGGTTTGGCTCAGCTATCTGTGAGGGCGGAGAGATTTTTGGAGATACGGGATGACACTCGTTGCGGAGTCGGTGAGTTCAATCGCGGCAGTCAATACCTACGCTTCGGGGAGTTACGCTTCGGGCTGGCGAAAAGTCGTAGAATGGGTTCATCAGGAGAGCCCGATGAACATGCGACTTGCGATGTGGGCGAGCGCCGGCTTTCTCGTTGCGGGATTCTGGGCACTGTTCGCCCGGGCCACCTTCCCATCGACAAACGAACGAATCCATGATGTCTGGACTCTCGTGAGTTTGACCTGCCCAGTTGCGATCATTGGCAGGCATTACCCAATGAGTCTCTATGAAGTTCTGGCCGCGAATGCCGCAACGTATGGGCTGGGTGGACTCCTCATCGAAAGCCTACGGCGACATCCCCGTCACGCGAAATAATTCCGATCAATTCCTGGGATGCGAACAGTCCGTGCCTCGAAGTGACGGCGGACGAGCGTCTTGTGTCACGGGGCAAGCGTTAGCGCTGTCACCGGGTGGATCTCACGCCATCCATGTTCCTCGTCCTCAACGTAGTCCCCGGTGATCGAAACGCGCTTGTCGCGCATCGCGGCTTTGAACAGCGTCTGTTTGAACCCGTTGCAAACGCCTTCGGCGACGGTGTCTGCCTGGGTGGGCGTCTTGGCACACATTGGTTCGACGACCAGGAACCCTTTCTGGTCGGTGTTGTTCTTTGCGTTGAGGAGATTCTTAAACTGCGGGTCGACTTTGATACGAATGTGGTAATCGCCGTCGGCTTCAGGGCTCGCGCTGACGAGGGTCCCGGTCACGGTGATGCATTTCTTCATCAGCTTGAGGCGGTTCTGCGCTGTGGGGAATTTCTCCCCGTGGTAGACGTGCTTCCAAAGCGTGGCGTCACATTGTTGGGACAGGCACGAGGGAAAAACGGCAAATAGAAATAGAGCCCCGAGCAGAGATTTCATGGGTCGCTCCTCATTCGCGGACGTGGATTTTCTTGCAAGAGAGTATAGCGAATGGCGTGGGTTCGCTCAGGTGCAAAAAGCGGGGATGGATTGGATGTGGCTGACGCGCCCTCTTCAGACTCGGGGGCTGCTCAGCGGTGTGTTGGGCCGGTCATGACAGACAGAAATTGAGGCCGTTATATAATTCTCCGGCTTTTCACGCCTCGAAGAGGAAGGGATCTCAAAATGAAGCGGATCTGGACGTGCCTGCTGTTTTTGTTTGCGTGCCTGGGAATGGTTCCATCGGCCTGGGCGAGTTGGAGTGGCTTCGTGTCAGCCGGAACTGTTACGGGCGTCGGCAATCCGTCGTGCGCGTTTGCATTGACCGGGCATGCGGCGTGTGCGCTGCGCACCGGTAAGGCCGCGATGACGGTGAGTGCGTTCAACGGAACGGCGTGGGCAGCCTGGACGGTCCTGGCCGGAACCATCAGTTCGGATCCGAGTTGCGCGAGCGATGGCGCGGGCAAGGTGGTGTGTGCGGCCACGGCGACTACGGGCGGCCTCGAAGTCTCGATTTTTAACGGCACGACGTGGAGCGCACCTACGAACGTGGCGGCGACACTGTTCTCTGCCCCGAGTTGCGCGGAGCTGAGGGCGGGACAAGTCTTGTGCGCGGCGCGCAACACCACCGGAGGTCTGGCGTGGTCGGTGTTCAACGGCACAACATGGAAGGCATTCGCGAATCTGGTGACCAAAGCGGTTTCCGCTCCGAGTTGCACCACCGACAATAACGGCGGCGTGGTGTGCTCGGTGTTCACGGTCGGGGGGAGCACGCTGGTGAATCGCTTCAACGGGACCGCATGGCAAGGGTTCCTCAACATCGGCGGAATTGCCGGAGGCGAGCCGGATTGCACTTCGTTGAACTCGGCGGGAAAAGTGCTGTGCTTCGCCAAAGCTTACACCTCGGGAATCTATGGCAGCGTGTTCAACGGAGGAGCCTGGGCGGTAACCAGCTGGACTGGGTATGGCGGGCTGGGAGGCACAGTGACTGACAATGCCAGCTGTACGACGCAGGCGGCAGACACACTGGTCTGCGGCGTGATTGCGGTTACGGACGCTGCCTTCTATAGCGATGTTTATAACGGTACAAGCTGGACAAGCTGGGCCAAAGTCGGTGGCAGCGGCGTGGGCACGCCCGCTTGCGCGCCGTTGGGCACGGGCAAAGTTGTGTGCCTGATCATGGGACCGGCGAACAAGCTCACGAGCGTGGTGGGGCCATAGACGTGTTTTCGATCTTCCTTAGAATATTCATATGCTGTTTTCCCTGTGCGCCTGATTGTGGTTACGCCAGTTGGCGGGCGAATTCCATGTCCTTTCGCATGTCTTCGATGACGTCGCCCTCTTTTTCGTATTCGACGGCGACGAGTCCGGCGAAGTTCTGGCGGTGGAGCTCTTTCATTACGTCGGAAATTTTTGAAATGCCCTGTCCGAGCAGAACATTCACTTCCCCGTCGGGGGCCTGGATGTCTTTGAGGTGGACGAGCCTGAGGCGCGTGCTTAGTTTGCGAAGGGCGTCCACCGGATCGTGGCCGCAGGAGGCGAAGTGTCCGACATCGGCGGTTGCGCCCATGGTGTTGGAGAGTCCCTTGAGGGCGTTGAGAACATCCTCGGGACTTTCGTAGGCGAACTTTTCGCCCTTAAAGTAATGGTTGTGGATTCCGAAGGTGAGGTGTTCGTCGGTGAATCGCCGGTCGATTCGATTCAGGATGCTGCCGGTTGCATCTCCAGTGACGTTGCGAGCGCCGAGGATTTTGGCAAAGCGGATGGCGTTTTCGAGGTCGGCATCTTCTTTGATGGTGGCGGTGTAGTAGGAAACGCAGCGGATTCCGGCGCGGTCGAACATGGCGCGGGCGGAACGAAACAGGTCGTCGGCGGGATGGTTCATCAGCATGAACTCGCCGCGGGACATTTCGATCTCCTGGACCTTGAGAGCGTTCAACTGGACGATCATCTGGTCCATGGAGAGGTTGTGATAGCTGTAGGTGCCGATGCCGACATTGAGCCGGGTGGAAGCGTGCAGTGGAAGTGCCGATGCGGCCAGACCGGTGGCAAGCGTTTTCACGAAGGTTCTTCTGGTGATCGAAGTCGAGGTCATTGGGTTCTCTTGCTGTGCTCCGTTGCCGCGGAGCTGATTAATTGCGCGGGAGCGGGCGGGATGTAACATCCGCGTTCTCAAGCCCCGTGGCCCATTTGATGGCCTCGGTGATCATCTGCTGAAATTCGGGCTTGTCCCAGTTCCCTTCCACGTGGCCGAGAGTGGTGTAGTAGACGCGTCCTTTGCCGTACATCTTCGCCCAGGTCACCGCGAAATCGCCATCGGTGCGATGGACGTTCTTGTTCTTCATATCGAGTTTGCTGACGTCGAGGCGCATCAAGACGCGAACTTTGTCGCGGGAATAGTCTTTCAACTGATAGATTTCGTCGCGGAGCACGAAGGAGCGCGGGAATTGCTGCATGCCCGGAAAAGCCGGGTCTTCGACGATGATGGGTGCGTCGAAGGTTAACCAGGGGTGCTCGTCGTAGTAACCGCCGATCATGTCCCCGTATTCCGGCCAGTCGGTGAAAGTGATGGAGGCGCTATGGACGCCGATGAAACCCTTGCCCTCGTCGTGAATGAAGGAGAGGAAATCGGCTTTCTGCTGGGCGTCCATTTCGAGGTCGCCGCCGGTGTAGAAAAGGACGGCGTCGAAGTCGTTCAAGTTTTTGGCGTTGTACTCCAGTTTCTTCCTGGTGAGGGGCTCGGTGTCGGTGCGAAGAGTGGTGTCCCAGAGCCCGGTTTGTTTCCCTAGATGTTCGATCGTGGCCATGGCGTGGGAAACCGCCTCGTGGCGGTATCCCTTCTCTTCGCCAATGACCAGGAGGTGCTTTTTGGGTGGGGCGGGCGAGGACTGCGCGGCGGCAAGATTGCAGAGGGCGAGGGGCAGTATCAGGAAATGAATCCGTAGCATCCGCTTCATCATGACTGGCGCCCAATCTTACGGGGGCGAATTTCGCAAGTCAATGAAGCGGGGATGCGGCCGATCAGGCATTGCCTTTGGATGGTGATCATTTCTATGGCAGCCTGCTGACGGCCTCGGCATTGGTTCGCATGTGGGTCTGCATGCCGTCTTCGCCTTTGCGACCTTTGACCAAGGTTGATCTTTGCGGGCCCAGCTTGTTCGCGATGTAATCTCGGGCCTCGTTGTTGTTGGCGCCGAAGGCGGTGTAGATGTAGGTGACCTTGGCTTCGTTCTTATTCACCAGGTGCTTGTAGAAATCGGGCACGATAGAGCCAGATTTCCTGGTTATGCCCATCCAGATGTCGACCAGGAAGATCGCCGAAAACAGGTCGGGACTCTTGCTGGTCATCAGGTTCATCCCAGGACCGTAGCCGCCCGAGAAGAGATAGAGGATCTGCTGAGACGGGGTGAGGCCCTCCGCCTTGAGGGTATTCATTAGTGATTCGCACGCCTTGGTGCCGTTCACGTGATTGTCGAGCGCCACGAAGACGTGAAAACGTTCCGTGAGACTGCTCATGTAGTTCCACATGTAGACGCCGCTCGGTTTGTTCTCCACGTCGATGCCGCCGAACACCACCAGCAAGGGGGCGTTTGCGTCGGGTGCCATGGAAAGCTTCCCGTGGCCGGGAATGTCAGTGGAGGTGACGGCCTTGGTGGCGGTATCAGTACCACCCATGTCGATTGATACCTTTCTGCAGGGGGGCCAGTTGCGATATTGTACCCGGCTGCTTCCCGGATCGTGTCATTGGAAAACATCCAAGGGGATGGCAACACATCCTGTAATTTTTTGTAATCGCGATTGCAGTCGTGGCAGGTTGGTGGGCTTCCGGCGCCCTCATTTCGGCAGAAATGGGTTATGCTAATGGGATGGATCACCTTGAAGTTCTTCGGGACAAAATAGGGAGTCTCCGGGCGGAAATTGCCGAGATTCGAGATTTGAATGCGCAGTATCGCCTGCGAAGCGGCCATGCGACCGAGGACCAAGTCGCGCACGGGCAGAGGCATGAACGGCTCCAAGAAATCCAGCAAGAGCTTGCCCAACTCTCAGCTCTCGGGCGCAAAGTGGTTTCGGTCGAACAGATGAGAGAAAAACATCGCTCCCGGCTGCATCTGGTCAAACAGGCTTCGTAGAGTTTCAGACTTCTCTCGCCCGCCAAAATCCCCGCTTCTCGCGCAAAATGCGCGCGAGAAATGGGGCACCCACATTGAGGACGTCGCTAGACTCGCTACTTCTTCGGACATCATCCGGGGGCTGGCATCATCGGGCCTGCGCTTCGGTGAGCCGATTGCCCGGCGGTAGCATTCGCCAAGCTTCCCACCTTCTCGCGCAAATGCGCTCGGGATCTGAGAGCTCAAAACGGCAGGCGTGGGTGGAGCAATTGGGGAAAGACGCCGAGGTACCTGGATTGGAATAGTGCCATATCCAATGCGAAGAATCCGGTTGTGAGCGCGAAGGCCGCCGCGAATCTGGCGGCATCGCTGAGAGACTTTTTCGACAGACGCGAATACGCCCAGATACACCCTAGAACGACCAGGAGATTCGAAAACCATGCGGGTACAGCGATGAGCAAGTCTGGCCTTCGCAAGGATCCGGTATGCATCCACAGCGAAAGCTGTTGCAGGCCGTTGAAGAAAAAGCTGGTCGCAAAAATATTCGCATAGTCCCACAGGCCCGCGGCGGAGATTCCGATGAGGTGGCCCCAACGACTCCCGCGAACTGACAACACGATGGCGGCGACATACATCCAGGCCTGGAAGAAGTGAAGCCAGCGAATGTCGGATTCCCAATAGGCGGAGATGCCGAGCACAAGGATGAAAGAGGTGGCCCCGATCAGAATTAGCCACTCGGGAGCTCCCAGATGCAGACGTGGTTGTCCGACCATGCGGAGTACTACGTCGACCCTGGCGAAGAAGTTCCCCAGCGCTTGCGGGTTCAGGCAGGTGGCAGTTTGATCCGCATTTCGTTGCTGGGCTGGAAGCCCATCGATTCGTAGAGCGGACGACCGTCGTTGCTGGCATGGAGGACAATATGGTCGATCCGGTTGGCTCGGCACCATGCCAGAACGGTCTCCATCAGGCGACGGGCCAGGCCGCGGCGACGGAATTCCGGCTCGGTGAAAATGTTGAGAATGTTACCCCGCCGGGGACTGAAGCCGACCATGTGTGCTGGCCAGTCCATGAGCCACAAGCCAGCGCCTGCAACGACCCCGCTGGTCAGCGGTGGTGGCGAGCCATGCCAGGTATTCACCCGAATTCATTTTGGACTGGAGCCACGGCTGAAACTTTTCGGCCATGGAATCCAGTGCGGCGGTGTCGCGATGACCCTGATCGCGGAACATGGCACGACGGTGGGCGACGATCGTGGTGGCATCTTCAATGGAAGCGCGGCGCAGGGTGATTCCTTGGGTGAGGTCCTGAACTATCTCTTTCATGCGTTCTCTACTCGTGATTGATTGGTTGCGGGGCCACTTTAAGCGACTGATCGTTTGATGTTGCCCCCGTTCTGGCGATTCGGGGCTGAAGGATTTTTCAAAGATAGGGTGAGTAGACGGGCCGGGGCGGTTGTGCCGCGAGTCTATAATCGGTTGCGAGTCGCATCCGTGAAAAGACCTGCGTCACGCTCCTTGAGCCTGCTAGCTTTCACTTCCCTGCTCATCGCGACTGCCCTGTCTCTATCGAATCGCAAGTTCACCGAACAATACAAGGGGACGCCCTATCACGACAGCCGCTATCAAGGCGGTGCGCAGGAGATTCCTGGCAGAGTGGAATGCGCCTACTACGACCTGGGTGGGGAAGGCGTTGCATACCACGACGCGGATGCCAAGAATAACGGCAGTGGTGGGCTCAATCCGGCGGATGGAACTTACTTGAATCAGTTTCGCATGGACGAGGGCGTTGACATCTCGTACACCAAGTTCCACGACCAGATCGACAATAGTCCCTATAACAAGGTTCAGCCCTCGGAAAATCAACTCTACGTAGGATGGACCGAACCCGGGGAGTGGCTCAACATTACGGTCGAGGTCGCTCACGCCGGAGTGTATACAGCCGATTTGTTGTACACCTCAAACCGCGGCGGAACCATTTCGCTCGACGTGAATGGGGAGCGCGCGACTGAACCCATAGCGATCACTTCTACTTTTGATGCGTCCGATCCGATTGCGTGGCGGCAGTGGCATCACTGGAACGTTATGGCGAAGCTGGCAACGCTTCGACTTCGGGAGGGGAAAAACATTCTGACTATCCACATTGTTACGGGGGGAAATATGAATTTGGCCTACTTTGGTTTCATGGAATCATTACCCTCAAAATGCCCGGGGGGAATTTCGAGCAGCTAGCGGATTACATGAGCCACGATGATCAGCACCGATACCTTAGCTTTCATCGTCCGATGGGGACCATGCCAATCGAGTCTTGAGACCTGGCAAGCGAGACGGATACTTAGAACTCATTGACTCCGCAACGCGGGTTCAGGCGCTGCGTGCGCCCTCCGAATTCTGCTGGCGAGCGTGAGCGTGATCAACAGCGGCTCGAAGCTAATGAACACACGCTGAGGGCGATTAGTAAAAGTTTGCAGGGGCAAAGACCCAATTCATCCAACGTGCTTGTCGCGGCCTCTTCGACCTCGCTCACGGCAGGCTGAAGGGCGCTCTACCATCCTCGTTCCCCACCGTCCGTTCCCGCGAACGCAACCGAACGACGGCCTTCGCGTTGAGAATCAACTCGCCGGGCGAGCGCGCCCGCACTACACCCGACCGCTAAAGCTTCGCGTGGCGCAGGCGGAGGGCGTTGGTGATGACGGAGACGGAACTGAAACTCATGGCGGCGGCGGCGAAAATGGGACTGAGGAGCAGGCCGAAGAATGGGTATAGCACTCCGGCGGCGATCGGCACTCCGACCGCGTTGTAGATGAAAGCGAAGAAAAGATTCTGGCGGATGTTGCGCATGGTCGCCTGACTGAGCTTGCGGGCGCGCAGGATTCCGGTGAGATCTCCTTTGACCAGCGTGATGCCGCCGCTTTCCATGGCCACGTCGGTGCCAGTGCCCATGGCGATGCCGACATTCGCTTGGGCGAGCGCAGGGGCGTCGTTGATGCCGTCTCCCGCCATGGCCACGACTCTTCCCTGCCCTTGCAGTTTGCGGACGACTTCGGATTTTCCTTCGGGCAGGACTTCGGCTTCGAACTCGGTGATGTTCAACTTCTGGGCGAGCGAGGAGGCGACGGCTTTGTTGTCCCCAGTGAGCATAACGATACGGATGCCAGTTTGCTGGAGATCGCGCAGAGCATCGGGAGTCGACTGCTTGGGTTGATCGGCCACGCGGATGTTGCCGACGTATTTCCCGTCCACCGATACGGAGAGCCTTCCGTCGTCAAAGACAGGAACTGAGGAAATAGCCGGCGCTTGCAGAGCTCCCACCTGAACCATCAGAGCAGGGGTGCCCACAGCGACTCTGTGTCCATCGACGAGGCCGAGAACGCCTTTCCCGGTGATGGATTGGAACTCTTGTGGCTGGGAGAGAATGAGATTCCTGTTGTTGGCCGCCTCCACGATAGCGTTTCCCAAGGGATGTTCGCTGGCGCGCTCCAGGCTGGCGGCGAGGCGAAAAAGATCGGGATCCTTTTCGAGAGCATCGGAGACATCCACGACGCGCGGCTTGCCCTCGGTCAGGGTGCCGGTCTTGTCGACGACGAGCGTGTCGACTTTTTCCAGCGTCTCCAGGGCTTCGGCGTTCTTGATGAGGACCCCGGCCTGCGCGCCGCGGCCGGTGCCGACCATGATCGCCATGGGAGTGGCGAGGCCGAGAGCGCAGGGGCAGGCGATGATGAGCACCGCGACAGCATTCACCAGGGCGTGGGCCAGTCGCGGTTGCGGGCCGAAGAGGAGCCAGGCGACGAACGTCACCACGGCGACTGCGACCACTGCGGGAACGAACCACGCGGCGACGCGATCAGCGAGGCGCTGAATAGGAGCGCGGCTGCGCTGGGCCTGACCTACCAGTTGAACAATCCGGGCGAGCAGCGTCTGTGCGCCGACGCGCTCGGCCTGCATGACGAATGACCCGGTGCCGTTAATGGTCGCGCCGATGACTTTGCTGTTGGGCTCTTTTTCGACCGGGATCGATTCGCCGGTGATCATGGATTCGTCGACGGCGCTGCGGCCTTCGAGCACGATGCCATCGACGGGAATCCTTTCTCCGGGGCGGACGCGCAGGCGGTCGCCGGGCTTCACCTGTTCGAGCGGAATGTCTTTCTCTATAACCTCGCCACCGGCTTTCTCTATAACTTCGCCACCGGCCTTTTCTTTAACCTCGCCACCAGCGGCAACGAGCAGGCGCGCGGTCTTCGGGCTGAGGTCAAGCAGGGCGCGGATGGCGGCACTGGTGCGGCTGCGGGCGCGCAGTTCCATGACCTGGCCGAGCAGAACGAGCGTGGTGATGGCGGCAGCGGCTTCGAAGTAGACGTCGGGGTATCCACCCATGCGGCGTAACGACTCGGGAAAAATTCGCGGCCCGATGGTGGCGACGACGCTGTAGACGTAGGCGACGCCGGTGCCCAGTCCAATCAGCGTGAACATGTTGGGGCTGCGGTTGACGAGCGATGTCCAGAAACGCTGGAAGAACGGCAGGCCGCACCACAGGACTACGGGGGTGGCGAGAAGGAATTCGATCCTCGTAAGATCGATGCCGAGTCCATTGAAGTTGAGATCGATCGACAAGTTGAATCCGAACATACTTCCCATGGCGACGGTGAGCAGGGGGACCGTGAGCGCCACACTGACCCAGAAGCGGCGGGTCATGTCACGGAGTTCGGGATTCTCTTCGATGGCTGCCGTCACGGTGCGCGGCTCGAGGGCCATTCCGCAGATGGGACACGAACCGGGCTCGGAGCGCACGATTTGGGGATGCATCGGGCAGGTGTATTCGGTGTGTGACGCTGCCGCGGGGACATCGGGCTCGAGGGCCATACCGCACGAGGGACAGGGGCCGGGCTTGCTCTCGCGGACTTCGGGACACATTGGGCAGACGTAGGCCGGTCCGGTAGTTGCGGGTTTCGGTGCAGGTTGAATTGCGACGGCCGCAACCGAACCCTGCGCGGGCGATGCGAACTTCGTGGAAGACGGCATTCCGAGCGTGACCAGCGCTCCCGGTTGCGGCTTGTTCAAATATTTCCCGGGGTCCGCTCTGAATTTCTCGACACAACCTGCGCAACAGAAGAAGTATTTCTTTCCCGCGTGCTCGTAGACATGTTTGGCCGAAGCGGGATTCACGTTCATCCCACAGACAGGATCGCGTTCGAGGGCGCTGGGGAGATTGGAGGCTGTCATGTCGAGCGCTTCGCGGCCAGTTCTTCGTTGTTTAATATTATCCAATCCGCAAAATGGGGCTGCGTGGTTGGATTCCGATGCACTATATTGGATTCATCCGGCGGTTTCTGCCGGACATTTCAAATTCATCATACCGAAGGGTTTGAACGAATGACCTATTTGGATGTGGTTTTCAACTACGGAGCACTGCCGGGCGAGAACGAGTTGCGCGCGATCGACAGCATGCGGGAGGTGTACGGGATCCGGCGAGTGCAATTCAACGCGAAAGAGAAGACCGTACGGGTGGAGTTTGACGCCTCGCGGCTGAAGCAAGACGCCGTGGCAAAGTTATTGCGCCAAGCCGGGATCGACGTGCGCGAGCAAGTCGCGCTGGCGTAAGGCGGCGAGATTGCGTCCGCTCGATCCGGGCGGACGCTTTCTAGAGTTCAGTTTAAAAAAGAAAGTGCAGGGGTGAGGGGGAGGGCATGGCGAAAGGCTGTCAGAAAATGCAAGGGGTGCTCACAGAAAACCTCTGGCCGAAGTTATTCTCTGAAGCACCCCGTTGCGCGCCACTTCGTCTGTTTTCTACTAAAGCAACCCGAATGCCGTACGCAAGCTATTGAAAACACAGTTAGAAGATAGCTCCGTCCCTGTAGTTATTGCCCTGCCCGGGAAAGATTTACTTCGACTCCGGCCTGAAGCACAAACCGGGCCAACAGGGCTGTTGAAAACGAACGCTGGGTGATGTTTTTCTCCGCAGTTTCCATTTTGATAGTGGGCTATCGTGCTCCGGAGCCGCTGCTTCTTTGCCGCATAGCCAGTCGGACTGCTCGGTGATGATGGCTTGGCGAAGGGTCACTCGGTTTTCAGCAAAAGAATTCTTCGCTATAATCGAAACCGATCCATCCTTCCACGCATATCAGCGCCCTTAGCTCAGTTGGATAGAGCGTCTGGCTACGAACCAGAAGGTCGGGAGTTCGAATCTCTCAGGGCGCACCACTTTAAGCTAGTGTTTACGCGGCTTCTAGCGATTACGCTGTTCAACTCGATGTCTTGATCTCGTCTGGGGCTACCTTAGGGGCTACCGTGAACCAGTCGTACCGGATCATGGCCGGTCACGCAGTGTTTGCGCTCAAGTAAAAGCTGCCGAGACCTCATTTGTGAATTGTTGTCAGCCGATTACACTCACCCCCCTGCCGCATGGTCGATAGCGGCGCGAGGAGCGAAGTGGCCGCACCGCCCACGTGCCAAAAGCCCGCAACGAGCACGAGAGCTATGATTGTTATTCAGTAGAGGCGGGATAGTCCGCCTCAAGCTAAAGAGGCCTGATGAACTCGCTAATACCTTCGGTCGTAGGCTTTGCTGGTGGCTTTTTCACGGCGTTGTTCGCTGAACCACTGCGGCGCTGGTTGTACGCACCGAAGCTCAAACTGACGTTTGGTACCTCCCAGCACTTCCTCACAAGAACACCGGAAGCCAGCCCCCATACAAAGTACGAGTCCTTGTGGGTGCGCGTGAAAGTTGAGAACAATCGTTCGGCGCTCGCAAGGAGCTGCCGAGCTTATCTCGTAAACATCGAGCGGCAAGGACCGTCAGGCAAATTCGAGCCGACGGAGTACTGCGAAAGCATGCAACTGGCGTGGGCATCACAAGCCGATCAATCTTTCTCTGCGTTCGATCTGCCGCGCGGTGTCCCCCACTTCATCGACATCATGTCGACGCGCCCCACCTCACCGGCCTTCCAATTGGCAATCAAGGTGATCCCGCTTCGTTATGCAAAGTTGGTCCTGACTCCGGGTGTCTACAGGTTTACCGTTGTCGTGTCAGGCGACGGCGTCAAACCCGTTACTATTCGCCCAGCAGTTCGTTGGACTGGCATTTGGGACCAGACCACGAAGGTGGATTCGTAGCATCGAGAGCGGACAAACGGATGCCGATCAGCCGATTACGCTCAAAATCACTGCCGTACAGAGCATGGCCCGGGACCTATTCGCCTTTCGTTCCGGGCGAATACTGGCGCTGGTGACAAACGGGGAGGTTCGAGCCAACGCTTACCTTCTGCCCATCGCGTTAGGGCAGACCTGCTTTCGACGCTATTGTACCGCGTTTAGCTTCTGGTAGAGCCACATCGCCGAGAGCACCATCAGAAATACCCCAGACCCAATGCTGAACACGCGCATCGGGATGGTGAGCCGGTTGACCTTGGCCAACAGTTCCGTCTGCTCCTCTTGCATGTGCGAACTCGCATCATCCAGAAACAACTGGTCATCCCTGTGCATCGTGAGTGTGCTCTTGTAGATCAGGAGGACGATCAGACCAATAGCGAAAATTCCGAAGATCACCGCCACGATTGTCAGGGTCATAATCCACCTCTGCAGATTCCACTATGATGGTCCCACATTCCAGCACGCGAAACTGATCAGTATTGGCCATACCGGCCCGTGCGTACAGAGCAGCACCTATCCGACCTCCTGTGCCACTCTCAAGCAGGTAGAAGCTGTGACGTAACCAAGGCGATTTCACTCCAAACCGCACTCATTGGAGGAGGGTCACTGAAGCGAACTCGCTACGGACGAAAATGCGTTGTTCGCATTGTTTCCGACCAGACGAATCGTACCAACCACCAACACCAAAATCACGGCGTCATCGACTGTGCGGGCCGGAGGTTGAGCCGTATTGATCAGATGGTTGTCATTGGAGCGGCGTACAATTTTCACAGTAGAAGGAGTTTCATATGGCATACGTGATACGCCATATCGTCAACGAGGGGAATGCCGTCGAATTAGGAGAAAGGCTTTCAGATCAGGGCCCCTTCGATACACGCGAACAGGCGGAACAGTGCCTTAACGACTTGGAGCGCGACAAGACAAAAGGAAAATTTGCTATCGAGGAGCTAGTCCTTAGTTGATTGACCAATCCACTCGTCCTGCTGGCTGTTGATTTGTGCGCTCTCCTTCCACGCCCGGGAGCATCAGAGAGAATCATCGTATTCGGCGGCAGGAGCGGAATCTATCCCCGGGCGATGCTACCTCGTAACTGTCGAAACCAGGCCATTTCACTCAAAACCCTCCGTCAAATGAGTGTAATTGATTCCATGACAATGTCGGCTCCGACGCCCGAGTAAAGTTGGTGGTGCTGATACCAACCAACAGGCTCGGGAGAAAGGAGCCGAACGATGATCATTATAGGAGTAGATTTCCATCCCGAGTTTCAGCAAATAGCTTCGGTGGATACGGAGACCGGAGAGTTCCAGGAAAAACGGCTGGCGCATCGTGAGGAAGCGGAAGGATTCTACCGTGCACTGGCGGGCCAGAAGGTGCGGGTGGGAATGGAAGCCAGCGGGCACGCCCGCTGGTTTGAACGACTGCTAGCGGAGCTGCAGATCGAGTTGTTAATTGGAGACGCGGCCGAAATCCGCAGCCAGCGGGTACGCAAGCAAAAGACGGATCGTCAGGATGCGCAGCTGATTCTGCGATTGCTGATCGAGGATCGGTTTCCGAAGATCTGGGTGCCGAGCTGGGAGAATCGGGATCTGCGGCAACTGCTGTGGCATCGTCATCGCATGGTACAGGCGCGCACCCGGATCATGAACCAACTGCAAGCCGTAGCGCTCAATGAGGGCTTGCGCTGCAAGAAGCGCTTGTGGCGGGAACGCGGCCGCCAGCAACTGGAATCCTTCCAGCTGGCTCGGTGGGCTAGCCGGCGACGGCGCGATCTGCTGGAACTGATGGATCGACTCAATCCCATGATTGCGGAACTGAGCCAGGCGATCGAGCGGGAAGTCGAGAAGTATCCCGCAGCACAACGGCTGATGACGCATCCCGGTGTCGGTCCGCTCACCGCACTGGCCTTCGTGCTGATCATCGGAGAAGCCGAGCGCTTTCCGTGTGGCAAGCAGGTGGCGAGCTATCTCGGACTGGTGCCGCTAGAAGACTCCAGCGGGAATCGCCGCCGACTGGGACACATTACCAAGCAAGGCAGTTCCATGCTGCGCTTTTTACTCGTGGAAGCGGCGCAGGTTACAGTGCGCAGCCTGCCACAGTGGCGCAGTCAATATCTTCACCTGATGCTGCGACGAGGACGGAAAACCGCCAAGGTCGCGATGGCGCGGAGACTAGCCGTTGGTCTGTACTGGATGATGCGCCAGCAATGGGACTACCAGCAGTGGTTCAAGTTCGGTTCGCACGCGGGACAGCCCGGACATCGCGATGGTGTGCAGTAGAACACCGAGAAATTGATTGGGCGTCCCGCTCCTCTTCCTGAGAAGAGGAGTTCGAAGTAGTAATCATGATCGGCTTTTGCCGACCGAAGAGATGCATGGGTCGGACCGAGTGTCCTGACCTGAGAGATTACAAGCGAGCCTGGGTTGGAAAAGGCAAACCAGCAGCGAGAGCGAAGTGGCGCTCTTCTCCGAGTGCATACAGAAGTGTGCTCGAAAACCGCTTGACACCGCCGACAT
>CAVUYN010000006.1:0-533281 GCA_963745715.1 uncultured Acidobacteriota bacterium
AAGCGCATCGGCGTGGCGAAGTTGGCGCCCCACGATCTGCGACGGACCTGTGCTCGGCTCTGCCATGCTTCAGGAGGCGAGTTGGAACAGATCCAATTCCTTTTGGGACACGTCTCAGTTCAAACCACCGAACGGTACCTTGGCTGCAAGCAGCGGATTCGATCAGCCGTCAATGATCGCATCGGCATCGAGCCGAATCCTTGAGCTGGGTGCGCGGCTGTGGAAGGTTTGCCGACAATTCGGGAGTAATTGCGCGGCGGCCCGAAATGAGGATCTCGGGTGGCGCCCAATTCGGCGCAGATACACCATTCCAAGGTTAAGTTTCCGGCAATCAGACCGCGGAACAGGTTCCGTCAGTTGCCCATCTTCTTGATTGCTCCAAGGGGCGTCTGCAGCGTTCCGTCGTTGTTGATGTCGAAATCGTAGGAAAAGGGCGTGAACGATCCGGCCTTGTAAAAAACAACTTTGCCGTCGCCTGTGAAGCAATCGAACGGCATCTCACCGCCCAATCCTTCGGTAATCGTTGCCTTGCCGGAACGGAAAACGACCTTCATGCCGCCCATGCCCGAGACGTGCTCCCATCGGCCTTCATACTTGCCGGCGCAGCTCGTGAGTCCAGGCTTGGGGGCTTGCCCTGCCACCCGTTGGGCGGGAAGCGGAGACGCCGGCGTGGTCGACATGCGGATATTCTCGGGGGTGGTGTTCACAATGTCAGAGCCGAAGCCGGTATCGACCCCCGGCACCTTTATGTCATACATGTTGAGATTCTGCCCACGGATCTCACCGTCCATCCACTTGCCGTTGACCAGTACTTGCACGCGATCGTGGAGATCGTATTGCCCCGCCGCGTGATCCTCGGCCGTGAGTTTTCCGAGCCGACGCACTTCTATCGGCCAGAGTTTTGAAACGTCAACCCCATTCGGCAGATGAACCACGTAAGAACGGCCGTGCACCTGGGTAATTTTAGCTTCCTGCCAGCCGTCGCTTAAAACGCGCACGGTGTCACCGACCTTGAATCCGCCGGCTCCGGGCCCGGTCGCCTGCGAATTCACCGCAACTGCGGATCCCGAACCGTTGCTGCCGGCGCTCGCGCGCGCCTTAAACGGAGAAGGCGCAGGTGGAATCTCGCCGCCGTGAGGGTCGGCCTGCGCTTCGGCTGGCGTTTGCGCGTGGCATTTTGCAGGGAGCAAAGCAACCAGTTGGACGCGGAGCGCCTCGCCTCGTTGGAACGCCTGCCCCTTCTTGTAGTTTTGATAATCGCAGGCGCCCGTGGTTTTGTCGCACGAGAAGACTTTGAAGCTTTGTCCGTCCGTGCACACGTAAACAACATTCATTTGCAGAGGCGGCGTTTGCGCGAGTGCGCTGGCCACCGGCACAGCCAAAAGCAGACATCTCAACAAGAATATGCGCATCTGAGACACCTCGCTCTGCATACTTCGGCGGGCGCTGGAAGTAAGTCAGCGCGGCCCAGGAAAACAGCGTGGCGGAAGGATATCACCAAGAACAAGCGGACTCGGTGAAAATGTCCGATGGCCCCCCTCGGGTATTGCGTACGAGTCACGGGCAACTCTTCCCCAATCCGATAAGGTACGGTTTGCCGACTATCCGGGAGTGATCGCGTTGCAGTTCGAATCGAAATGCCGAGCGCGTCCACTTCTGCGGATAGCAGGTTACGCGGACAAGTTGGCGCAGGACCCCCGTTGGGATCAATCAACACAACGCGACTCTTGGCGGGTATTCCTGGTACGTCTAAGGAGTTCCGCTCCGTTCGCCAGTGAACCGGCTACTCGCCCCCTGGCACGGGTTGGATTCTAGCTCAGGAAAGGCTCACGAGCGGCCGCAAGCCCTTCATTTAGGAACATCTCTCACCTGCGGCCATTCCGCAGAATTATCGAGGAGATTTGTACCGAGCTACCGAGATCGAATGGCTTACTAGAATGGTCGAATCAAAAGCAGGGTAGTAATGGAGTGGCATTTGGTCTTCAGTTCGGGGCTTGATGTGCAAGCCGGGAGTGTCAGGTAGACCATTGGTCTGATCGCTCAGCGTTAGGCGCGGAGCATCGGCGAGGCCCACGGCAATGTCCAGTTCAATTCCATCGGGAGGGGGAACAGCATAGTAGAAACCCCAGAGCCGGTCATTCGGCTCAACCATCTTGGACGGAAGCTTTTTGCCGCCGATCGTCGCGCGAAGAACAGTCACCTTCTCGAGTGCCACCCACAGCACATCAGCATGCCGCAAAGAAGTCAGCCGCAGGCGCAAAATACGCTCGTTGCCCGATATGGAGTCGTCCAACATCACGATTTCCGGTGCAGGCAATTTCAGCGGTGGAGCGTCAGTTTTCAAGACCGACTCTCCTCCAGGCGCAACGAAAATGTCGATCTTTTCGCGTTCGATGCGGCCCGTCAGAAACTGAGAAGTCCATCCATCGGGCCTTTCATCCAAACTGATCCATGAACCTTTGCCGGTATCCGCATTCAGCCAGTAAGCAATGGTATCCGGGCGTGGATGCTGGGTGTCGTAGCCACTGTGAAGAGCACCGAACGCGATGAAGCTGAGGCCGAGTACTGCGCAGGCTCCTGGAAGGAGCCATGTGCGGCGCGCCGTCATCACCTCAAGTTGCGCCGCCAACAGCGCAAGCAAGACCACAGTGAAAATGGTGAGGTAGACCATGGTTTCCATTAGCCCTGGCCCCAGACCGATGACGAGATACCCGAGGAGAAGAGTGAACAGAAAAACCGGTATGCCCGCGCAAATCAATTGGGCCATCTTCAAGAACTTTGAATCAGGTCGGTCTAAGACAAATCCCATGCCGAGTGCAAGCAAAGCGAAGAGCAGAGGCCACATGATCAGAAAGCTCGTGCCTGGCGCGAAGAAATAGGTAAGAACCAACAGTGCCATGCACAGGAGAAAAGCGCCTATGGTTAGTTCTGTGGCGCTGGCTTTGCGGCGGAAGGTCACATAAAGCGACGATGTGCCTGTGATGGTGAGCGCTAGGAAACCCAAGGCATATGTTTGGGCGTTGTAGGCGGACTCAAAGGAACTGTTCACCAGATGAAGCGCCTGGAGCACCCACCAAAGAAAAAGAACCGCGCCGCTTGCTGTGGCCGCCGCTGCCGGCCAGAGCAGCAAACTCAATCCTAGACCACGTCCACTCAGGCGCCCGCGTCTGAAAGCGAGTAGCAAGACACCAATAAAAAGTGCGAGCGTGATAATCATTAAGGGCAGAACCCATGTCATCGGATAGATGATGAGTCGTCCGAAAAAAGAAAAATAAACGAGGCGGTGCTCCACACGAGTGCGTTTGAGATCCAGGTTCCCGAGATCACGTACGACAGCCAACGTGTAATTCCCTTCGTCCTGAATACTGCGAGGATCGAGATTCTGGAGATTATCCATCCTTGTGTGATATGCGGTTTGGCAACCGCTATAACCTCCGTCCAGCGTCGGGATCGCGGAATCGAGTTCCGTGGAATCGAGGCCCGCAAACCTGGGGAAGAGATCAAAGGAAGCCGTGAGCGGGTGAGGAACTGCTTTGGCGATCTCGCGGACCAACCATTCGTGGAGACGCTTTGTTTCGCTGATTGAAGCCAGGCCGCAGCTGCCGCCGGCATCTAGGTTTAAAGCTACGGATATCTCCTTCGCCCACGGATGTTCGTCCACGAAAGCCTGCACTCCCACCGTTCCGAGTTCTTCCCCATCGGTGAACACAATAACCACATCGTTCCTCGGCGCGGCACCGTTACGCAGGGCGCGTAGCGTTTCGAGCACCGTCACAACTCCTGAACCGTCGTCGGTGGCGCCAGGAGCGGGAGCGACCGAGTCGTAGTGCGCCATCAAGAGCACAACTCCCGTGCTGTTGCTTCCCTTCAGGCGGGCTAAGATGTTCTCTACGGTTCCGGCCCCATAGGGACCTGAAAAGTCCTCCATCAAACTGGCGACACCCGCCCTTTGAATCTGCGGTTCGAATCCTTCCCGCTTCAGCTGCTCCACGAGATAATCGCGTACGCGCGCGTTGGCAATCGAGCCAGTTGGGTGGGGCTCACGGGCAATGACTTTCAGGTTCTCAATAGCGCGTTCTGCAGAAAACTCCGTCACCGGAGCAGAGGCAGGAACAACGGCCGGAGGCACGAGATAGCTAACGGCGATAATTGCCACAAGCAAAATGAAAACAAAGCTCAGCAAGGCTTCCGTGATGGAGACCGACGAAGGCGACGGATTCATTGGCACTCCGAATCCTCCTTTCCCCACAAGCCCGGTTAAGGTTCGGCGGCTTTCAATCGGGCAGTTGGTTTCCTTCAGGCTCACGCAGCCAGAAACTCCCGATTAGCGACCCGCTAAAGGCGAGGACCGCGAGTGTACCGGCCGAATAGGCAAGACGAGCAGCCGCGCCAGCACCGGGCATAACGTTGGCGAGTTGCGTAGTGAAAAACACCCCCGATGCGCCGATCACGCGGGCTCCGATATTGATTGCGAAACTCTCACCGGTGCCGCGCAAGTGCGTAGGATACATCCGCGGCAAATAGTTGCCCCAAAGACTGAACGGCCCGTTTAACAGAAGACCCCCGAGAAATATCCCATACTTGACGAGCACCAAACTGTGCGTCGCAGCAAAAAAATAGAGGCAAGCAAAGACAATCAATCCAGGAACCAGGAAAACGCGCAGGAGGCATCGCTGCGTCGCGATCCGGACGACAAGGAAGGCAAACAGCAAGCGGCCAACAATCGTGCCGAGCTCCTGAAACAATTGCACGCCACTCACGGTTTGCTCTACCAGGCGAGGCGCGAGGCTGCGCACCTCCGGAAGGCCAGGAACCATGCGAGGTGTCTGCAGAATGACCCCTGAAGCCAGAGCATAACTGCAAGCTACCAAGAAGGTAGAGACCAACGTCGTTTTTCGCAGCGCGGGCCGGAACAGCTCCGCGATGCTCGGCCGCTTCAATGTGCCTTTGGATTTCTTTTCCCGCCAGATTGGCGACTCGGGCAAAAACGGCCGCACAAGGATCAGTGGAATCGCGGGAGTCAGTCCGGACAGCAGCGTATAGCGCCACGCCTCGTGGCCGCCGTGGATGGCTGGAAATCTTTCAGCGTACGTGACGGCAACATAATAGGCTCCCGTCACCATAAGGCCCCCAAAGCCGAAAGCAGCCTGCGTGTAGCCCAGAACGGATTCACGCTGCTTGGGATGAGAGAAGAGTTCCGCTACCCACGCCATCCCTGCCACATGCTCGACACACACGCCGATGATGGTGGTGCAGCGAAAAAACAATAGCTGCGGCAGCGTAAGCGCAAAACTGGCCGCGCAGGCCGAGAAGGCGTACAACAAGATGCTCCACACCAGGACGCGCCGGCGCCCCAAAAGGTCCGTCAGGTAGCCTCCCAGCAGTCCAAAGACACCACCCGAAGCCAATGGCAGATAAAAGAGCAGTCCCACCCAGAGGTTGTAGCTCGGACTGCCGAGCTTGAAGTTCCCGAGAGCGGTGAGTGCGGGACGAACAATGAGCGGCAGCACCAAAGTTTCGTAGAGGTCGAACGCAAAGCCGAGTGCCGCGACTCCGCAGATGAGCCATTGGCTGGGCGTCAGGCGGGCAAAGAAAGAAGCCACTTCCGGGACATTGGCGCCGCCAATTGACACGCGCTGTTTCTCCGTCAAATCTTGCAAGAGCCCCTTCCCCATCGTCTCGGCGTCGCCGAGGCCGAAGCCTGCCGCTGGACCATTTCAATCCGTACGGTCTTATGATACAAGTTCAAATAATTTAAGAATCATTGAGTGATAGTCATCAATGGATTTTACGTCCAGACAATTCCGGGCTTTTCTGCTGGTTGCGCAACATCGAAGCTTCTCGCGCGCCGCGGAAGCACTCTATATCACGCCGTCTGGCCTCAGTGTTCTGATACGAGAGTTGGAAACCCAACTCGGATTCCGCCTGTTTGATCGCACGACGCGCCACGTCGGGCTGACAAGTTACGGTAATGAATTGCTTGGGGTTGTACGGGAGAGTCTGGAAAAAGTTGATGGTACCATCTCGCGGATCGGGCGATCGGCAGCCGAAGCTTGCCACACTTTGTCCGTTGGCGCGCCACCATTGGTGGCGGCCAACATACTGCCGGAAGCCATCAAGGAATTCCGGACCCACCGGCGCGACCTCCGAATCCAAGTGTTCGATGTGGGTGGACTTGCCCTCTCGCAGATGGTTGTGGAGGGCAAACTAGATATGAGCGTGGGTGCGTTTTTTGCGCCCGCGCCTGGAATCCGCCGGACTCCATTGTTTCGCTTTTCCTTGATGGTGATTCGCCCCGATGACGATCCGGCATTGCGCCGCACCTCTACCACCTGGTCCGCTCTGAAGGGAGAGCCGCTGATCTCGCTGGAGCCGGGCAGTGTCGTCCAGCAGTTCATCGATAAGCATTTGACCCGCGCCGGGGTTTTCGCTCCTCGGCGCGCCGTCTTCAATTATCTCGATACCATGATCGCCATGGTGGACGCGGGCGAGGGCATGGCCGTCATCCCGTCGTTCGTATTGCCCGCCTGCCGAAATCGCAAAGTTGCGATGAGCAAGCTGACTAATCCGGTTGTGAACGTGGACTTCTCTCGAATCAGCCTTCGAGGGAAAAAGCTGCCACCTGGCGCGGACGACTTCACATCATTCCTTCAGAGCTATATCGCCCGATGGGCCGGACGCGCGGGCATTCTCTAACCATCGAAAAACCGTCGCTCATCATAAGCTCTGCGATCACGCGGACGGTTCACGGGCAAACCTGACCTAATCCTTAAGGTAAGAGTTGCCGACTACTCTTCCGGAGGAATCTGTCCCCAAAGGAGTTGCGGTTGAAGCCAACATGAACCGCGCCCAAGCGCGCCGGAAGCTCCGCCCCAGTCGTCCGGTGGTCTGGCGGCGACCCCGCGGTGCATAATCGGAGAGCGTGCGAAGGGGTGGGGAATGTTGAGAATGGCCTTTGGTCGCGTTCTGCTCGGTTCTTCAGCCTTTGGCATTCTCGTCATTGGGTTGGGAATTGCATCGGTTGGCCAATCACCTGGCACCGCCCCTGCACGCATCCAGGCCAACTCCAACCAAACAGCAGCTGGAAAACTACAGAACGGAGTTCTGACGCTCCACCTCGAACTGCGGCAAGGAGACTGGTACCCGGAGGCCGAAACGGGCCCGAGCATGAAGGTCTACGCGTTTGCGGAGGAGGGCGGACCGCTTCAAGTTCCCGGCCCACTGATTCGAGTACCTGAGGGCGTCGCGATCCATTTGACCGTCCGCAACCTGCTGCCCGTTAAGGCAGTGTTGCATGGCCTCCACCCGCATCCGGGAGACCTAAAAGCTGTTGACGAATTGGCACCGAACGAAACGCGAGAATGGCAATTTTCCGCGGGCGCACCCGGCACCTATGAATACTATGCGAGCGCAGGCAGCGATTTGGCACGGAGCGACCATGGCCGACCTTTTGGCCAAGACAGTCAGCTCGCTGGGGCATTCATGGTGGACCCGCGAAGCGGTGCGGCCGCCGACCGGGTTTTTGTGATTACCTTGTGGCGGAGCGGAACGGACTTTGGAGAAACACCGGCCTATCAGATTGCCGTGATCAATGGTAAATCCTGGCCGTACACCGAGCGCCTTACTTACGCCGCGGACGAGCCGGTGCGCTGGCGATGGATCAATGCCAGCGACACGCCGCATCCGATGCACCTGCACGGATCTTACTTCCGCGTCGATAGTGCGGGCGATGGCGAGACCGATCATGTATTTCCTTCAGGAAAACAGCCGATGGTTAACACTTATCGGTTGAGCTGGGGAGGGACCATGAACACACATTGGATTCCACCCCCCGGTCATTGGCTGTTTCACTGCCATTTCATACCGCACATGTCGGCAGACATGACAGTCGCCAACGCACTGGCGAATCAATTCGGCCATGAAGACCATGGGAATCATATGGCAGGAATGGTGTTAGGCATCACGGTGACAGGCGAGCGGAAACCGGTGCCCGCTCACGGCCGCACTCGCAAACTCCGGCTGCTGGTTCGCGAGCGCCCCGCGCGCGATGATGTCCCTGCAGGATTCGGCTACCAGTTGGAGGAGAACCATCGGCTCATTCCGGAAAATGCGGGTCAATCCGGACCGCCGATCATTTTGGAGCGTGGGCAACGGGTCGAAATAACTGTTCTCAACCAATTGCGCGAAGCAACCACAGTGCATTGGCACGGCATGGAACTGGAGAGTTACTACGATGGAGTGGCTGATTGGGGTGCGCACGGCAACCAAGTCACGCCCATGATCAATCCCGGCGCTTCCTTTCGCGTTCGCTTCACGCCCCCGCGCGCCGGTACGTTCATGTACCACACCCATTTACACGACCAGGCACAGCTTTCCGGCGGGTTATACGGACCTCTCATCGTAGTCGAACGGGGAGCCAAATCTGACCCCGAACATGATCATATTGTGGTGCTCAGCCGCGGCGGTCCCGGGCCATCGGAAGGACCAGTGCTCTTCAACGGCGCGTTAAAGCCGCCCACCTTACACTGGCAAACCGGCCAGCGGTACCGCTTACGGTTTATTAATATCGCTGCCTTCGATGGAATTGGAGTCGCTCTCCTAGCTCCGGAGAAACAACTTCAGTGGCGAGCGATCGCAAGAGATGGCGCAGATCTCCCCCCGGAACAGGTACTGATGCAGGAAGCACGTCAGTCTACGCTGCCCGGCGAAACGTGTGATTTTGAGTATCAGCCCACTGAAGCCGGTACTCTGCAACTGGAGGTCTTCAATACCAGGCTGAAGATGAAGGTGGTACAACAAATCGAGGTCCGATAAAAAGCTGTGAGCTTGTTCGACGTTGCAGAGTCCCAGATTGTCGCCGATGACCTCGCCACGCCGAGCGAAGGCCGCTTACTTGCCTGATTCCAGAAACAAAATCTGAATTCCGAAGACAAAGGGACCGGAGTCCGATCGCGGACGGTTGACGAGCTATCCGGAAGTTACTCCAGAAGTCGCCCAGTCCATTCGCCATTTCGTAACGAGAAAATCCGCCATAATCCGCTCCAAAATGATTCCCGCAGCTCGGAACTGACGGAATACAAGGCACCACGAAACGCTGCCAGTTCGCCAAGACGTGACCGTACGACAGCCGTCCCGCTTCTATGGGCTACCGCCCGACTGTGGCATGGAAAGATCGAGCCGCGCGCGCATCTGAGGAGTACAGATGGTACCGAAAACTTGGTTTGTCACATGCGTCGAAGCCAATCAGCCACAGCTCTTGGATCGAATCTCACGCAGGTGCCAATCCTAAAACTCGGGATGCGTCCCCGCTTCGCCAACTTAAAAACAGTGACACGAGACACCGCAAGCAACTCGGCGAGTTCAACAGCTGTGAGGGCATGACCGCACTGCTCGATACGATCGGGCAAAGAAGAAGTGGCGTGGGACATGTAAAACTCCGGGGTGTATTCCCGGAGGACGCCGCTTCGATGCCTCGGATCTATAGTCATCGTGTCAGATGTTTCCGAAAGGAGAGCCACAATGAATGTGAAGACCTTACTACTCATCCTGGTATTCGCCCTGACGCCCGTGATGTGGGCGCAGGAAAAACCCGCACCAGCACCTCCCCCCGCTGGGAGCCAGGCGCGCGCCGAGCATCGCCAAAAAATGATGGAGATGCACAAACAAGAGATGGAGGCGATGAAAGCGGACATCGAAAAGATGAAGTCATCTCTCGCTCAAATGAAGACCAATGTGACGGCGATCAAGGACTCTGCAGAGAAAGCACGCTGGCAGACGAACGTGGATATGTGGGAAACGGTCGTTACCCACATGGACCGAATGCAAAAGAACATGGAGTCGATGGGACCCGGCATGATGCACGGCCACGGCATGGGCGGCCCGTCTCCTACTCCGCCAACCGAAAAGAAACCCGAGTAAGCGCACAAGAACATCCAGAGCCTTCGCGTTCTCACACGCGAAGGCCTTTCCATTTATATTAAGTGTCGCCAAAGCCAGATGACCCGCACTCCAGTGTGCTCCCAGTCACTGCAATGTGGTAAGTGCTGCTGCCGCGGAATTTGTTAAGGACGCATTGCCACGCTAAACCGGGCCTGGCAAAGGAAATCGTGTTGCAGGCAAACGTCTGTTCAAACGGGTGAAATCAATCACTCCTCCCCGCACACAGGTATACTCCCGCGAGGAGTAAATCGAGAGTCCGGGAGAGGACGATGGCACCGCCAACCAGACGAGAGTTTGTGCAACGCTGCGCGGTCGCTGCGGCTTTGGGCACTTCAGGAATGAGGTCTTTCGGCAGCGACGAATCCAGGGCCTCCAATGAAGGATTCGCTTTGTATCAGGAGCGCCGACGAAAAGACCTTTGGAGCTTGCTCGGAGATCTCCCATGGCCTCACCATGGATCGCCTCCGAAGGTGCTAAAAACTGAGAAACACGACGGCTATACCCTCGAACGACTAGTCCTCGACCCGAACGGTATAGAGCCTGTTCCTGCGTTGCTGTTGATTCCTGCCAAACGCCAGTCACCTGCCCCGGGTCTCCTTTACATCCATTGGCACGGCGGGATGTATGGACTCGGCAAGGAACAACTTTTGCTGGGTGTTGACGCCCAGCCTGCCTACGCCCCTGTGTGCGTTGAAAAAGGTTTGGTAACGCTTGCCATTGATAGCTGGTGCTTCGGAGAACGCAAGCACGAAGATGATGGAAAAAGTGGCGAGGAAGATGCGTTCAAGTTGATGCTGTGGAAGGGGCAGGTGCTCTTCGGAATGATGATGTATGACGAACTCTGCGCCCTTGACTATCTTGCCAGTCGCTCAGAAGTCGATTCCAAACGTCTGGGTGCCCTCGGAATGTCGATGGGCGCAACCAAAGCGTGGTGGCTTGCAGCTCTCGATCCACGTGTTCGTTTATGTTTGGACGTTTGCTGTCTTACGGACTACGAAGAACTGATAAGGACACAGGCCCTCAGGGAACACGGGATTTATTACTATGTGCCATCTCTGTTGAAGCACTTCCAGACCGCAGACATCAACGAACTGATCGTGCCACGACCTCACCTAAGTGTGAATGGGCGACTCGATCCCCTGACTCCCGCGCTTGGTGTCGAGAAGATTCGCGATCACCTGCTACCACTCTATCGCAATTATGGCAGGGAGCCGGATTGCCACGTTGAATTGTTCGATTCAGCCCACGTGGAGCTGCCGGAGATGAGGAAACTCATCCTCGAATGGATGGATCGCTATCTGATCAACAAAAATCCGGTTATCCTTCCTCCCTGACTGGCCGGTGCATGACGATCTTTCTTCTCCTCGCATCCCTCACAGCACACGTTGACGACGTCCATTCTTTGGGCGGGCTTGGTTCGCCATCATCGACGAACAAATGCACGACTTCGTTCCCAGGCTGACTGATCCGCGTTTCTAACTGATCCGCGCGTCGAAGAAAATTGCCGACATTCATCACATAGCCCTCCGAGTTGCTTCCATTCGCTTCAGACCGGCTTCAAGTTGTGTCAGGCGCTCTTCGATCTGCGAAAACTGGATCGCCTTCACAACGATTTCGATCGTCTTCGTACATGCCCTAACGCGTGCGCCTGCTGGGATCGTTTTATCGTTTGCCAACTTTACGAGCATCGCCGCGCATTGATCGGCTCCGCGCAAGAGCGTGTCCGTCGCTCTGTCGAGCAGAGCGCGCTTCGCACTGCGAAATCGATTCGCGAATCGCGGTTCCGCAAGCCAGCGTCGCAATGTTTTCTCGGAGACTTTCGTTGCGGTCGCAGCCTGGTCGATGGTTGGAAAGACCATTAGATTCGCAATGGCCAACTCTTCACGGCGCGCGCGGCGTGAAATTCTTTTTGTGCGGCCGGTCGCTTCTGGACATTTGCGGTCGCTAACTGCTTGTGTTCCAGCAACGCCTGCCGGTTGTAAGTGAGTTACTGGTGCTGAATTGGTGCCGGAGAGTGTCATCATTGGTCACTCTCGTCACCTTCAGTTTGCTGAGGACGGCAAAAGGCACAAACGAGCCCACCGTCGGGCGCATTCCAGAAGCGTGCTTTCGGATAGAGTCGGCAGACTTTCTCTGCGCGATTGCTGCGCGGGCGAACCTGTGGAGTCACCCGTGTGCCACTCCTCGTCGCATTCCCTTTGTAGATTGCGTGCATTGATCGTCGCCTGTCTGAGATTACGGTGAATTTCTACGCGCGCAAGCGAAACTTTTTTCTGTCCGAACTCTGACCAACAGGTCATCACAGGTCCGCATCGGACCGCATCGATTGACACGAGAAAAAAATGTAAGTGCAGGTAACTAAAGAGGGGCCAGCAACTTAGAAAGTGAATGGGCGGGACTCAAAATCCGCCGACCTTCGGGTCTTGGGGGTTCGACTCCCCCTCCCGGCACCAGCCTAAACCCCTTGGAATCATTTTCTAGTTGGCGCTAGTTCACCGCTCGGGTTGCGGGAGGCTTGGGCGAAATCGCGTCATTGTGCCCGATTTGTGCCCTTATCTTTGCTTGTTGCTCTTCGGCTTGCGGTCTTTCCCACTCAACTTGGTCTTCCGATTCTTGCAACTTCAGAATCGCGTCATTCATATCCGAACGGATCACGATTGCGTAGCGCTCAAAACACGCTGCTAGTCCGCCAGTCGCCGATTTCATAATGATTCCCTCGGCAACTCCCACCCTGCGAAGATTCCGTGCTCCAGTTCGTCGCACATCGAAAGAGCAGATCAGGTGCCACCGCGTGCGCCTCGAAGTTCTGTTTCATTTCTTCGAACTTGTCTCCGCTGGGCGGGCCAAGTCGGCTTGAAAATCCAGGAGCATTGCGAGCAGGCCCAACCACGGAATTTTGGCTGGTCTGTGCAAACCAGTTCACGCAGCATTGCGTCATTATATGTTTCTTGCTCGCTACTCGACTGTTTCCCGACAGCTGAGCAATATCGAACAGATGAATCTTTCCAAGTCTGCTCTACTAAGGCGATCATGTCACCCAACATTGACGGACCGTGGATGGAAGCGTACCTCCGCGCCGCGCTGGAAGTTGATGGTCAGAAAATGCCACAGCGAATCGTCACTGTACGTGAGGCTGTCGCCGAAAGATTGAAGAACTTGGAAGGCGATAGCGATCATCATGCGGAGCGTCGGGACATGCAATTGGCACTGGCTGCGCTAGTGATCCTTGAGGATGAAGCGCGCACCTGGCCGACTGTCGGCAACTCTGCACTCAATGGCGACTTTGATGCCTAAGGCTTACACAAGAATGCATTAGGAGGCCGCGCTGACATGGCCTCCCTGGGAAGGAAGAGAGAATATGTCCACAGCCCGGCTTTCCATGCGGACGCTGCGCAGAGCGCCTCAACCACCCATTTCACACCCGGGGGGGCTACGTCCGACGACGACCGTGCCAAAAGTCCTCCGCAAACTATCGTGAAATCTCGATTACACTCATCTGGCCTTGCGCTGGCACTTGAGTGTAATGGGTTAACAACAATTGATCTTCCGATCTTCGCAGATTGATCGCAAAGTGCTTGGCGATTCGGACTCTTGGCAACAACGCGTTGGCGTCAGGTGTGCCGAATGAGGCCGAGTTCGATGGGTCTAGAAAGCAGAAATATTCGAAAATGCCCGCTAGGGCCGAACCAAGCAACCCGCTCCCGAAGGCCGCACTTGACATAGCCAAGGTCCGCTATCGCGGCCACATCTCGGCGAGCACCGCTTCCAACAAACCCGGCCAGGAGAATGATTCAAAGAACTCCCTCTCCGCCGGATCATCCCCGGCGAACCTTTGACACCACGCTTTCACATCCACTTTCTGTTCCACCGCTTTCTTGATCGGTTCGAATCTCTTCTGCGGCTCGGAACTGCTGCGCCCGATTTCCTGGTTCATGGCTGCGACCACTGCTTCGATCAGAGCGATCTCTTGCTGGACAAAGGTTTTGCCCGCGAGCACATTGCCGTGACCCGGCACGAGCGTTTCGAAATCAAGATCTTCCATCCGCTTAAGCGTGGAGATCTGCTCGATCGGGAAACCACCGTATAAATAGGGCACCGGCGAATCCACCAGATCGCCGGCAACCAGAATCTTCTCCTTGGGCAAATACGCAATCGCATCACCCGCTGTGTTTCCTCGGCCTAAATATTTCAACTGTACCTCGCGTCCTCCCAGCTCTAGATCGAGTTCGTGATCGAATACGATGTCGGGAAGCTTAACGTTTAAATTCCGAAACTCGGCTGATATGGCCTCGCTCGCTGCCTTGCCGCCCGATACCGCGATCGTCAGGTCTTCTTTCTCCTCTTCCGTGAGCGCTCTGCCGTCTTCATTTCTTCCGGTGTCAAGTTCCTTCTGAAAGTTTTCCATGCGATGCGGATATTCAGAAAGGTAGGGGACGACCCGAAGTGCCATCAGTTTCGCCGTTTCGATTTGCGCGATCACGGCAATGCCCGGAAAGGCGTCCGCATACGCCGTATTCCCCTGCACGTGATCGTTATGCCAGTGCGTGTTGAGCAAGTAACGGACCGGCTTGCTCGTCCACTGGCGAATTTGGGCGATGTCCTCCCGAGCGCTGGATGGGAGATAGCACGAATCGACCACCAGCACCCCAGTATCTCCGATAATCACGACTGTATTCCCTTGCGAGAAATGATCGCGAGCGTTCGGATGCCGGATTTCATAGACACCTTCAGCCAGTTTCGTTACTTCGCGCTGCTTGCTGGTCGAGGAATCGGCGAGCATCAGTGCCGGGGTAAGGAGGCACATCGCCAGGAATGCTGCTCTACGATATGTCATCGAGTTCACAGATCGTAAAGACGACCAAACAACGCAATAGTTAGCGTCGCAAAGGTAGGGTTCTGAAAAATGGGCTCCGAGGCGGCGCAGTTCGAGCTCAGGAACACGACAACTGAAGCCACGATAATTTCAACCGCAAGAAACTGTTCCGTGAAGTGAACAAGTGTCGGATTCCGTGGTCAGACGGGTGGGTTGGAACCGTCGCGTTCTGACCTCCGATGTAGTTGGCGGAAAATCTCTAATACGCTCATTGACCCTGTGCCGGGAGTTTTGAGTGTAATGGCTTTGATTTTCGTCGGTTGATGGAAAGGCCTGCCCTTTTCGGGTAGAGTGCTTGGCATGAAATGGACTTTATCGCCGGACCCGCATCCTTCGGGATTCCCATCTGATCTGGCTTCAGGCGCCTTTGTCGCCTCTAGCGAAGTGGCATGACGGCCTGCACTCGCTGCCCGCTCTGTACGTGAAGCGGAACCGAGATAGGGGGGTCGTCGTCGTTGTACAGAAAAGACATCGCCGACAGCATTGGCTGCCGGCGATAGAAGTTTGACGATCGTTACTCCGCACTCGGCCTAAGCAGCCTTACGACCTCCAGTCGTATCGCGCTTGCCTGGGTCAGATTTCGCTTCCTTCGTAAAAGAGAGGTTCTGGCCTTTCGTCTCCTCCGCAAGTCTTTGTCTCTTCCACCGGTTGTATAGAGGAACCGCTACGCCTATGAGGAGCAACACAACGACGATAGAAACTAGCATCACCGTGGACCGGCCCATAGACGCCTTTGGAGCGACTGGAGCAGGTGCAGCAGCGGCAGCAGCGGCAGCAGGGGCAGTGGGAGTGTCAGAAGGAGGGCCAAAAGTCTTGGCAGTCTCAGCCGCGTCCGCGGCAGGTGTGCTGACGGGCTTCGCGGGTGCTGCAGCCGCGGCAGCCGGTGTTACCACCGGCTTCTGATGTCGTGCTGATGGCCGAGCTTGGTGAACCGCGCCAGCGCGTGCACCGGCAGTCTCGGCAGGAACGTTGACAGTCGCATCTGGTACAGCGGCCGGTGCTGCGACGGCAGCCGCAGGAGGCGTCTTGGCAGTCTCTGCAGGCGCGCTGACGGTCGCATCTGGTACAGCGGCCGGTGCGGCCGTGGCAGCAGGAGGCGTGCTGGCAGCCTGTGCGGGTGCGCTGACGGTTGCATCTGGCGCAGCGGCCGGTGCGGCCGTGGGAGCAGGAGGCGCACTGGCAGCCTGTGCGGGTGCGCTGACGGTTGCATCTGGCGCAGCGGCCGGTGCGGCTGCTGCCGGTGTCACGGCGGCAGGAGGCGTGCTTGTAGTCTCGGCAGGCGCGCTGATACTCGCAGCCGGTGGAGCCGAGGCCACCGTGCAGTGTTCGGAGACCATCTTCACTTCAGAGACGGCAAAACTGTTCTCACCAGTACCTGCTTTGTGCCCGACGAGTTTTACTTCCTGGCCCACATACGCCTTGAGATCGGCAGTGCTGGTAGTGATCTTGAAAATCTGGCCCGTGTTGTCTTCCGCAACGGTGTAGTTGGCGTCCGTTCCACCCAGGCAACCTTTGACGTTGATCTGGTCAGTATTGCCGCTCGCCGCGGGAGTCTGTGCAAACCCCATCGCGACCAGCAGGGCCGGTACAACGATCAGCAGGAATACTCTCTTCATGGAATCCTCCGAGAAGTCTCGCCTTGCGGCGATCCGAAATTCCGCTTGGGTGTGATTGTGCTTCCGATTTCTCTGTCGAATTCTCGCGCGTGCGGGGCCCCGGCCGGAAAACTGGAGCATCCAAGTGAAACTACATAACGATAACCCTTGCGAATCTGGATATCTGTTCTATACCGCTCACATTCCCGCCCGTGCGAATCAGTATTTCGATGTGTTCTGGACTTGCTCAGACACTTGATTGGCTCGGTTGGCATGCAGGTCCCCTTGCAACAACCAAACCCAAGAACCTCTGTCTGGTCAGAATTTTCTTTTCTACGGCTTGAATCCAATAGGTATGCCCATCACCCGTGTTTTACGCGTCCCATAAACGGGACGTGTTTCACTGCGATTTTCGGTGTGCTCCGCATTGGCTGGCGTCCGCCGCTTGCATTCGTGCGCGACAAACTGCTTTTGGACGAAGGCGTGTGCATCCTGAGGCCGGCCGATAGTTTCCGGATCCGCCGTGAATTCTGCGTTGCAATATTCACATATGCCAAGCACAGGAATATTGTTCTCCCGTTTGACGATCCTAAACTTGCGTTTCGCCGCTCTTACACAGACGGATGTTGCTCCACTCGTATCGGGAGACGCTCGCCGATGGTCATGGAGTTGCTCAAGTTCGTTGAGAATGGTCTCACAAGCCATGAGTTGCACCGCTCGGAACTTTGCTGATGGGAACGCTCAAGTGTGTCCGTTCGACAACGCGGGTAACGATGTCTTCCGCACAATCGCGATACAGGGTGTGTAGCGTACTGCGCCAGCCTATTAGTTCGCCACGCATCAACTCAGTATTCGTCCCCGCGGGGTCCTTCTCATGCTCAACATAGAAGGCTTTGAGAAGTAATTCGCCCTGTTCTACGAGGCGATTGATAGTCTCGGCGTTTTGCAGTGCCAGGCGCATGGCTGCGCTCCTCGTCGCGGATCGAGTGGTTACTAGTCGGTGGCACGAAAAGGCGGATGTATCTCCGCCTTCTCGAGCCCAACCAACTCAGAGCGTTTACGCCGTCACGAGTTCGTGCTGCTTGAGGGTCGAAGTGACAACGTCAAAGGTATGAACCTCGGGTGTTCCCTCTATAAATCTCGCCAGCGTCTTCAACACTTGTGGATACGTATTGGTGTTGTAGTTGTCGGCGTCTTTCTTGTTCTCCCACAGACTGATCGCGGTCACGTCAACTCCACCCGGACCGGCGAAAGTGATTTCGTCCTTAAAACCATTTTGCTTGCGCAGCAAAGGCAGAACGTCTTTTTCAAAAGCTCGCGTGTAATCGGATAGCATATTCGACTTCAGATGGAAAGAAACATTGCGTGCAAACATACAGGCAACCTCCTAAGGTTGTAGTCGCTAAGGGGAGAGAACTTCAGATGGGCTGACTTAGTTTCAGGAAACCTGAAAGAGGAGAAGGATGCTCACTCAGTCTAACTGGTGCACTTAGGTGGCCTTCTCCCTCGACATGCAACTTGTTGTTTCCAAACACCTCTGATGCTGCGGGGCCTAGTCCGCAATGTACGTTTGGCTGGAAGCGAGCCAAAACGGCAACTCCCGGAGCCCTCGGACAACGAACGATGTCGCACCTGTCGCGAAATCTCTATTTCACTCATTTGACCTTGCAGCGGGTTCTGTGTGTAACCCTGGTTACAACACCTGTCAGAACGAACTCACATTAACCGGCGCTCGTTAATCCTGAATCGGTAAGATTGGGCCCTGGCGACCGTACGACCGAATTAAACTTCACTCCAGGTCCCAGTCCCGCGATGAAGACGATCGCCAGAACCGCTGCGGCGACCATCCATCCCTGGCTGCGTTCAATTTCGGGCATCTGCAATTCGCTGCTGGGGATGCGCGGACCGTGGAGCAAGGTCCACATCCACGCCAGTCCGGAATGCCCACCAAAGGATGCAGCCGCCGCTGAAACGAGAATCAAGAGCGGCCCCACCGGATTGAGCGCGCCTGCTGCGCAGGAGAGGACGCCGCCAGTGAGATAAGGCACGACCGTGAGCTGTCGCGCGCGGCTCACGCGGATTTCCGCATCGTTCCCGATGTGCGGACGCAACTCACGCAGGCACAGAGGAACAAACAAGGGGAAATAGGTGACCGTTCCTAATGCAACCAGACCGACGCGCCACGCCCATGGCGGCTGCCAACCCGCCACCACCGCAGCCCAGTCACCGAAGTTGCCGATTCCGGAAAACAGAAAATACCCTCCTGCGTCGAACAAATTGAAGGTCATCAGCAGCCAGAAGAAGTAGCGCCAGCTAGCGACCTGCTTGACAGTACGTGCAGCTGCCCAAAACACCGCCCCAAAGACTAGATTGGCGAGTGTGCCGCCCGCCGCTACCAGGCGCGTGTCCGCGCTGCACTGGAAGTGCACCGTGGAGAGCACCAGTGCTTGCGCACCCGTGGCCACGCAGAAGCCTCCGTGACCCAGGCCTTCGTGGATAAAGTCCGTAATGACTGTGGCAGAAACAGCGATGGCAGCGACGGTCCACAGATCGAGCACGCGCGGGAGGCTGGATTCTGCCGACGCGTCCTTCGCTATATTGGGGTCCATGGGCCGCATTCTAGCAGCGGATTCCGGCCCGCGCGTCGCGGCGCCACCCATGTCGGCACTATGTGCCCAGAAACATCCAGAGCCAGCTGGTAACCTCTTTTAAATCCTGGGATGCCGAACGACCTTCAAGGTACATTCGGCCCTCGACGGCACTCGAGCAACAAACTCTCAAATGTAGACTTAACCGAAAAGAGTCGAAATTTGAGCGCAAAAGCCTGATCTCAACCGTTAGATTTCGGGAGCCGAAAGTCGTAGAATAATTTGGGTAGGAGCCTCAGCATGAAATATCGAATTGCTACGTGGGCAACTGCAGGCTTTCTGGTTGCGGGCTTGTGGGCACTTTTTGCGTTCGCCACATTTCCGGCTACAAGCGAACGAATGCGGGACGTGTGGACTGTCGTGTGTTTAACCTGCCCCGTTGCGATCGCTGGTATCCATTACCCCATCAGTCTTTTTGAGGCTCTCGCCGCAAATGCCGTTACGTATGCGCTGGTCGGTCTGGTCGTGGAAACCCTGCGGCACCAGCTGCATCACGCAAAATAATTCTCCTCACCCTCCACGAGCGGTTCTGAGTGGAATGGCTTGGCTACGCCAATCATCGAATTCACTACCCCTCCACGTTGGACAGACAGCCCTCTTGGTGTGGTCAATCCTGCTCAGATTGCTCTCCAGCCAACGGCTAGGCTAAGGGTTGGATTTCTTATCCTGAGGGAGAACACAAGATGAAAGCCGGATTCCGACGCCTGAGTTTTATTGCCCTAACCGCCGCACTTCTCGCACCCGCGGCCATCACCTCCCGCGCCGCCGCTCAAGACGACAAAGGTCGAGAAGAGAAACGACAGGAAGACAGCCAACGCAACGACAAAAACCGAACCCGTGTCTACGATCGCATCCACAAGGACTACCACGATTGGAACGAGAACGAAGATCGTTCCTACCGCCAGTACACGGGGCAAAATCAGCTGCAGTTTCGTGAATACAACAAGTTGAACAACGACCAGCAGGACCAATACTGGAATTGGCGCCATAGTCACCCAGATGGCGATCAAGAGAAGCACGGTGACGATCCAGGCAAGCGCTAACGAGTCGTCCAGCCACAGTTGGGGCGGCACCCTGTGCCGCCTAATTGCATCAAGATTCCGTTTTTCTACCGCTCCGTTCTGGGCGTCGGTCTCTTGTGCAATCTGGTAATTTCCGCATCGGAGGCACCCTATGCTGCTCAACAGCATGCAGAGCACCCTTAGGTCGCACGATGAAGAACCGTCTTCGTTGTTGCGACGCAAGATCGAGGAAGAATCTTCGTTGTTGCAATGCAAGATCGAGGAACTGAACAAGAATACTGTCCTTTTGATCGTCGAGGCTGGGAAATTGATCCAAGGATCGAAACAGCTATCGGATACGCTCAGGTCCTTCGAAAACCTGAACACGAAGCGGAAGTTGGCGATCGCCGCATCGCGCTAATATCGATGCGCGACTATATTGTTGACTCTCAATTGTTACAAAATCGCCATCTCACTCATTGACCGGGATCAGCCTCTACGGGGTGTTGCCAGCTCGGAGAGCATTCAGAAATCGGTGCGGCCATCCCGAAACTGGAGATGGCGCTGAATCTGGCGATCCAGACTGGCGGCCTGCTTTAGCGAGTGGAGTGCTTCAGGTTGATGTGTGCGCGAAACGCATTCTCGAGCATTTCATTGGTTTCTGATCGCGTATTCGGGGTATCAGTCACGGCTTTTTCGACACAGATGATCTCACGGCACTCCGAGCATCTGCCGAAGCGATGACTGGCGCGATCCATTTCGTCCCGTGGTCCAAGCCAACCCGCGTCGGTCAATTCTGGTTTCTTCATGCAAGTCTCCCATAGGCCAGGCCTACGTCCATTCCAATTCACTAACCGCTCTTGTGTACTCCTCACTCGCACACTTTAAGTCCGCATCCAGGTAGTTCGGTTCTTCTGCTTTGGACGTTTTGAGGGCATCCAGAACACTATTCATCTTCGCCTCGGCTGCTCTCACTTCTTTCATGGTTGACATTGTCGTGCCGCTCCTTCCGTGCTTTCACCGTTACAAATGATGCGGCAATCTGCCGAAGAAAAATGGTCAATCTTGCACAGGGGCTCGGCTGGATACAACACCACAACAAAGTTCAACTGGCGAAATATCGCCATATCACTCATGGACTGTTGACTTTGGGAACCCCTCTTGACCGTCAGCCGAGAAGAGGACGGTCAGGAGTTTCCACCAGTTCTAGACGTGAGCGTCGAATGGTGAAAGGCCGACCAAACCGGATACGCCGCACATAGCGCTACTCCGGTAAGCGTGACTCCTGACAGCACAAAGGGTGGTCGTGCAGCACGTTCAATCCCATTGGCGTGCCACAGTGCGGTCGCACCTACTGCAAAAATAAACGGGGTCAGTATTGCGGCTGCCAGTACAAGCGTGCGCCGGGATTCGCGGCTCATCCAGGCGTGAATGACAGGGCATGTCCTGCGGCTATTCCTAAACGCGCTGCGCTAGAACAGGACCCCAGTTGTTGAAAAATCTCTTTACGCTCATAACCGAGCAGTTCTGAGTGCAAGTAGGGCAGCGGATCGCCCGCGCCCAGTAGATGAAACAGCATGTCACCGAACGTAACGCCCCTTCCTGGTAGGTCTTTGTAAGAGCAAAGAAATGCGGGATTCAGGAATTGGCGTGGAAGGACTCAAAATCCGCCGACCTTCGGGTCTTGGGGGCTCAACTCCCCCTCCTGGCACCATTGTCCAACCCATTAAAGCAAGATCAGACTCTTGCGTTCACACGCAATTCAACCTCAGAACTCGATCCTGAGTGCAAGCTGACCGACACGGTTCCCGCCGGCGTCACCGGTTCGCGCTTGCTGAACCTGTCCAAAGGTGCCCTCACTCAGGTTGTTTCGCGGATCATCGAAGTTTATGTGGTTGGGGAGGTTGGTAAAGCTGCTTTCAAACTTCAGCTTAACTCTCTCTGTGATCTGGACGTCTTTGGAGAGCCCCAAAGAGAGATTGAAGGTGCCGGGGCCAACCAGCGAGCCCACGGCGGCGTTGCCAAAGCGGCCAGCCCGCGGTAACGGGGTTGTTCCGTCCGGCGCCGTAGTCGGGCAATTCAGCGTGAGGCCACTGAGGTCTGGTCCGGCGGGGCGGCCCGGGCAGGCGTATACGTTCACATTCCAGAACTGTTCGCGAGTGTGGTGGATGTTGTTGGGATTGCCCATAGAGTCAGGCCGGTTGAAACCAAAATTAGAGTTGCCGGTGGAATCAAATTGAAGGAATGGAGTGTCGTAGGGGCCGGATTGAACCAGCAAGATAGTACTCAGCCGCCAGCCGCCGACGATCCCGTTCAACACTCCATTGGCGTTGCCGAGGAAGCGGTGTCCCTTCCCCATGGGAAGCTCGTCCACAAGGGTTGTGATCCAGCGGTGTTTGCGGGTGCCGCCGGTGTTGCCGTAATCGCCGTGCATGTTGTACTGGTCCATTTTGTCGCCCGTAACTTCCCCGGAAAAATCGGAGCGAGGCCACGATTCGACGTCGGTCAGGTTCTTCGCCCAGGTCCAGGTGGACTGGAGGGTGAGCCCGTGGGAATATTTGTGGATTAATTCGGTCTGCATGGACTGGTAGCTGCTGACCGCTCCGGCGGCACGGATCCTGACCTTCTTCCAGAGTGGAAACGGAGCCGGATTAGGATTGCCAGTGTCATAGGGTGCGGTGGTGGGAAGCGGCTGGTTAAGATTCGGGCTCCAGGTGAGTTGATCCGCGCGGTTCGCTATATACGACACGCGCAGGGCGGTGTTGCCGTGCAATGTCCGTTCGACCGAGAGGTTCCACTGGATGCTATACGGGTCTTTTTTGTTCCGTTGATTCGCCGTAAGAAATGACTGCGAACCAACGCCGGCGTTGGTGGCGCTATTCAGGACGTCGGGGAACCGGAAGAAGTTTGGGTCTCCGACCCCGGCATTCGAGAAATTTCCCTGGAAGCCGTCGTGGATACCAGCCACGGAGAAAAACACGGCGCCCAAGGTCGTAACTTCGTAAATGCCGATGCCGCCGCGAACCACCGTCTTATTGTCCGCAAAGGGCCGATAGGCAAAACCGAGGCGGGGAGAGAAGTGCGTGTAGACGTTGCGCAACTGCTTGGGCCACCCCGCCTGTTTCGAGGTCAGGAATGGAGTGCAGGGAAAACCCGGGTCCGGGCCGGCATAGCCGGGGATTGTGTTCGGGGCGGTGCAGGCATTGACGGCTTGTGCCCACAGAGGCTGCGTGGCGGCCAGGGACCTGGGGTCGGAGGAGAAGATCACCTGTCCTGTGCCGGGAACGCTGGGATCGAAGTTGGTGAGGTTGATGGGGTCGTACAACGGCGGGATCCGGGTCATCCGAAGGCCAACGTCCAACGTCAGTTTCTGGGTGGCTCGGAAGGTGTCCGCCGCGTACGCGTAGTAGTGAGTGGCAGAACCATCGATGTTTCTCGGCGGCGTGTGTGTAACGTACGTGTAATAGGGAACACCCAGCAGGAAGTCGGCAAAGCCACTCGCTTTGTCACCCGATTCACCGGTGTATTGGCCATTGAAGAAAAAGTCTCCGTAGTCGTCCGCTGCCGACGAACCCGAGTACCAGGCTGTGATCAGGTGGAGCCTGCGTAGATCAAAACCAAACTTCAGCGTGTGCTTTCCCTTGGTCCAGGTGAGGTTTTCATTGATCTGGATATTTTGGGATCGCTCTGGATTCGGCCGAGTATGAACAACGCTGTCAAGGTTGCTTCTGGGTTCGAAAACAAAGTCTGGGAAACCCCCGGGCGGGAATGGTCCGAGTTGCGTTGGATTCAGGCCCATTTGCTGCATGAATTTCGGTCCATCGATCGGAAAGTTCCCGCCGTTCTGCCTGCGGCTAATCCCTCCGCGCAGTTCGTTGATCAGGTTTGGTGTGATGACATAGTTGTGCGCGAGCACGATCTGGTTGTCATGTTCGAAATCTGTTTCCGCAGGAAGGATCAGGCTAGAAGGGTTGACCGATCTGCCATTCTTGTACGTCCAGCGGCCGAACACGTTCTGCTTACTGTTGATGGTGTGGTCAATGCGAATATCGAACTGATCGGAAAGGATGGGATTGGGAGTGTTTTCTGCCCAGTTTTTGGGTCCGGAATTGTCCACGCCCCCCTGGTTTGGCAACGGATAATACTGGAGAATCAGGGGCACTCTTGAATCAAATCGATCCGTAGGAATCATGTTGCCCGCAAATGGCGTTCCGTCCAAATCGTGAAGAGCAACAGAGAAAGCCGAAAAGTTTCCATTCCGCATATCTTGGGTGGGTACGGTCCCTGTGCGGAGCGTTGAAGTGCGGTACCGCATTCCTTCGTAATCGCCAAAAAAGAAGGTGCGCTTCCCAAAAAGAGGTCCGCCGATGGCACCTCCAAAGGTGTTGGCGCTTTTGGCAGCCTTACCCACCGTGAAAATGGAAAATTGTTTAGCGTCCAGGGCCGCGTTCTGCAAATACTCAAATGCGGACCCGTGGAACACATTCGTGCCCGACTTGCTGGTGGTCGTAATGTCGGCCGGGTTGCCGTATTCTGCGCCGCTGCCCGACCCCTGCACCTTCATTTCTGCGATGCTCTCGGCGGAAGGGAACATTTCTTTTTGCGGTCCGGACGAACGGATATCGGTGGTGCTAATTCCATCAAGCGAGTATTCGACCTGATTGATACCGGAACCCTGAACGGAGATGTTGCCATCCTTGTCGCCCGTGACGCCTGGGAGATAAGCCAACAAGCTATAGGGGCTGGTGCTACCCTTTCCGCGGTAGTTGGCGGGCAGGTTCAGCACCTCGGTGCTGCCGACGCTGGCCGAGATGGTTTGCGACTCGGTGTTGATGAGTTCCGCATTTGCTTCCACCGTAACCTTTTCCTCCGCGCCGCCCATCGTCAGCTTCATATCGGCGCGCACAGTCTGCCTCGCGTCAAGGCGGATGTCCGTCAAAACTGTATCTTTGAAACCGGTGGCCGTCGCCGACACCGTGTAAAGCCCGGCCTTCATGTTTTCCGCCTGGTAATTCCCCTGGGCGTCACTGTGCACCTCGCGCGATATGTTTTCGCCCTGGTTGGTGACGGTGATCAAGGCGTTGGACAGGACAGCACCAGAGGGATCGGTTACGGTACCGAGAATGGTTCCGAAGGTGGATTGCGAGAACGCAGACGTGGAAAGACACACCGCCAGTGCTGCAATGCGTAGCGCATAGACGAAAGGACTGATTTTCATGGTCAGCCTCTAAATTTTCAGTTGACGACCTTATCCCCGCAGCAAGGGTGAGGCGGGGACCCCCAAAGTCAGGTCTGGAACGGACGCAGCATACGTAGCAGACGCAATGGGAGTCAAGAAGAAAAGAGGAACGTATACGCTTGGATAGGTGCAATGTGAGCTGGATGGTCGTGGGTTGACAAGAAACGCGCCATTGTGGGAACGTCCGAGGCTGTTGAGGTCTGATTTGCGAGTCCTGCTGCGTTGGTTATTGTTAATCGTGGTGTCAGTCTATGCGAGCGCTAGCGCTTCGGCGCCTGCCCAGACCGGGGCCCCGCGCCATCCCAACGTAGTGCTGGTCACCATGGATACGACCCGCGCGGACCGTATGGGGTTTCTGGGTTCAGATCGCCGCCTTACGCCGAATTTGGACGCTTTGGCGAGTCAAGCAACGATTTTCTCCCGCGCTTATGCTCAAGTTCCGCTGACCACGCCTTCTCACGCCGCCATCCTCACCGGGACCTATCCCCAGTTCAATCACGTCAGCTATCTGGGCGATCCGCTTAGCAAACGGCTTCCGTTTCTACCGGAGATTTTTCACCAGAACGGATACCAGACCGCCGCCTTCGTAGGCGCACTCGTTCTGGATCCGACGAAACTGGCTCCCGGGTTTGAACGGGGCTTTGACTTATATGACGCGGGATTCCATCGGCGGCGCCCCGGGGAGGATAACTATCACAGCCTGGAGCGTCGTGGCGAAGAGGTACTGAATCGGGCCTTGGCGTGGCTCAACAAACATCACGGCGCGCCTTTCTTTCTTTGGATTCATCTTTACGATCCCCATGATCCTTACACTCCTCCGGAGCCCTATCAAACGCGTTATCACGCGGAGCCGTACGACGGGGAAATTGCCTACACTGACTTCGTTGTGGGAAAGCTTCTGCACGCATTGCGGGCGCGAGAACTTTTCGATGGCTCGCTGATTGCGGTAATGGCCGATCATGGCGAGGCATTCGGTGAACATGGCGAGAAACATCACGGCATTTTTCTCTACGATGAGACAATCCACGTTCCGTTGCTGTTCAAGCTTCCTCACCAACACAAGACGGTCAAGGAGGACGCGCGGGTCGGATTGGTAGATGTTGCACCCTCCATTCTTCGGGCTGTAAAGCTCCCGATTCCGGAGTCCATGCAAGGTCAGTCGCTCGCGATGCTGAGCGCGGATAAGCCCGCGCGATCGGATCAACCGCGGGATACAAACTCGCAGCATGCCGTGTACTCGGAGAGCGGATACGGTCATCTCTCCTTTGGTTGGAGCATGCTGAAATCCTGGAGGAACGGAGACTACTTGTACGTCGACGCCCCGGAACGCGAACTGTATAACCAGGCCGTCGATTCCGGAGCCATGCATAACCTCGCCGCCGATACGAAAGCCGTTGCGGACACCGCGGCCGCGCAGATGAGAGACTTTCGGCGCAAGACTGCCTCTGAAAGTGGCGAGAAGACCCAATTGACTGCGGAACAGTCCGAGAATTTGCATGCGCTGGGCTACATGGGATCGGATGTCAGCGACTCCCAATGACCCCAACAGCGAGGGAGGGCCTGATCCCAAGGAAAAGATAGCAATTGCAAATCTCCTGTACGAAGCAATGGTTCACTCAGAGAACGCAAGGTATCAGGAAGCGGTGCCGATCCTCGAGGATGTGGTGAAGCGGGAACCGCATGCCCTGACGGCCTACTTGCTCCTGGGCCGGGCTTACGTGTCTCTCAAGGAATATCAGAAGGCGATCCCGCCACTGCAGCAAGTCGTCCAGGCGACGCCGGACAATTCTCTTGCACGCTACGAACTGGGCTGCGCCCTGGTAAAGACCGGGCAGTGGAGCGAGGCGGCACCGCAGTTTGAAGCTGCCGTTTCCCAGATGAACAGCTCATCCATGATGCATTTCTACTTGGCACTCGTGTATCAACGAACGTCACGCGATGACGAAGCGTTAGCCGAGTTCAAGGGCGCGCTGCGCCTGGATCCGAACAGTTTTCCAGCGAATCTCTTGTTAGGGCGGATGTACATCAAACAGCAGAAAGCGGCAGAGTCCCTTCCTTTACTGCAGAAAGCCGCCGCACTGCGACCCGACGCGATCGATCCACACCGGCTCCTGGCTGACGCCTATACCCAGCTGGGACGCGAAGAAAACGCGAGCCGAGAGCTTGCGGAAGCGGAACGAATTCAGGCCAGTGGAGGATCGAGACTTGGCACGCCTCCGGAAGATCATCCCTAAGACAGGCGATTAGTCTCTGGGCTCGAAAGACTTTCAAGCCTCCGAACAAAGCGCCGGCCCCGAAACCCGGCTGAAACCATCGTGGTCACGAACTGCCTAAACACATGCTCGATAAAGTCATGAAGGAAAAGTTTCACAACAATGCCGACAATGCTGCGTGGCGGATCATGCAATCAGGTTTTTTCAGATGCCAGCGCCAGAGCGATATCCGCGTCGCAGTCTTATCTTCAGAATGGGGGTCCATGCCCCCGAGATCATCGCAAAGAAGTGCACGTCTGTGATTCTCGTCACACCTCGATGTGACCACTCACAGCGTATTCCATGGCTTTGAGAACGATGATATGGGTCATATTGAGTGCGGCGGCCATGTGGTAGGCACGTTTTGTAATGCTGGAGCCCTTATATGTGTCGGCAGTTCTCGTACTCTGTATCCACGCTCCTTCCGCGCGAACGTGTCTGGGAGCTCTTTTCCGAAATTGAAAACTGGCCGAAGGTTTCGGATGTATATAACGATTTACGATGGTCGGGATTTCCTTGGACACCCCATAGCTGTATCCTCGGGAGCATTCATTATCCACATCCCCTGCCTTTGCGCTATTTAGTAGAGACGTGTGAGCCCGGTTCGCTCGTCAGGTACCTGGCCCACGGTACTGTGGGCGGTTTTGCCACTCACCGGACCATCCGGTTTGAGCAACGTCAAGAGCGCACATGGATTGAAGTCGATTCGTACGCAGCGGGTGAGCCCACGTTTGCGATTGCTGGTGGAAGCTATGGTTTCTTGAAAATGCTGACTGAGCGATGGTTTCCGGACTTCGCACGGTTCTGCGACAGCCACGTCTACGACCTTGGGAAAGCACCCGCCCACTATTTCCGAATGGCTCACAATGAAGGGCTGAGGCAATTCAAAACGCGGTAATGAGCACTTTCGGGAGAACCCGCCGACCGTCGGGTCTTGGTGGTTCCTTGCGACGTTCTCTGCGGCCACGAAATTTCTCGAACTCAATCGGACCCTGGGCTGTTGTTAAGAAGCCGGCGCGCGCAATCTCGCAAAATTTCTGACTCCCATGTGGGACGCTGCGGATTTCTGGGATGGGTCAGGTTGCTTGGTATGCGTCCAACCAGATGCAAGAACACCGCAGCTGAATGTTTGTAGGCTGGAACGGGTTCGCGGAACGCGACATTTCCGAGGTACTGGAGCGAGTCAGAGAGCGCGTAATAGTCAGGATTGCCTTTCTGCCACAGCAGATCTCGCTCGGCGAACTTTTCCGGTGCGAGCGTCGCCAGGCCCAGCAAGTAGTCTGATCCGTACTCGATCATGTCGATGCCCAGGTCATTGCCGGTGTAGATCCGAAAATCAGGGCGATGAGTGTTGCGAAGTTCCAGGCGTTGAAGTTCGATTTGCCGGTCAAGCGAAGAATGCTTCATTCCGATTATTTCGGGAATATCCATTAACCGACGGACGGTCTCCTGGTCAAAGATCTCTCCATTCGGTGCGAACATGGAGCCCAGCTCAAAAGCCAAAACTTGAGAGTATCCTCGGCATGCGGCTTGATAGGTTGCTGCTATTTCTTTGCTCGGCTTCGCCCGGAGCCGGGCTGTTTGAAACACAATCGGATTCCCACCGAAGTTAACGATAGAGTCGATCTGCTGCCGGTAGAGGCTGACGACGTCTCCCTCGAGATCTTCGATATATGCTCCCGCTACGAATGGGACGTCTTTTCCGAGAGCCTCGCGGGTCCATCGCAGCACGTCCTGCTTTTGGTTTTCGGACAGGTAGTTCACGTATCCGGTGTCCATATTTACTGCGTTCATTAATCCGGCGCGATGCGTTGCCCTCAGATGCTGCTGAAACGCCTGAACGGCGATGGTGCCGTCTAACTCGAAAGGCAAAAGAGCGGCCGCGATACCATGGACCTTCCGATGAAACTTCCGTCTGTGCGCCAACCCTTCAATACTCATTTTTTGCCTGGTCATCTCGACTACTGCTCCAATTCCTCGGGTGATCGTGGCATAGAGGATATGGCTTTCGAATCAGGCCTCTTCAACGCTTTCAGTTGCTCGGCGAATTCAGAAGCTTTGTAGTAGCTGTCCAAGGGGTAGCAGCCGGAAGGCAGTCCTTTCCGCGGTGCGGTTGTGCAATCGCTGAAGGTTCGGCAAATTCGCTTGTGGTCGATGGGTTGGCCTGCCGACGCATCCCATAGCAGCTCAGGATAGGTCAGTACCATTCGCCCCAGCCCCACGAAGTCGACCCATCCATCACGGATCGCCGCCTGGGCTACGTTGGGGAGAAAATCCTGTAAGTAGCTGTAGGCCGATCCAACAAAAATTAATTCTGGAAAATTCTGTTTCAGCCGGCGGGTGATTTCCATCTGGCGGGCCACGCCCAGCAGTGGATCCTCAGGCGGTAGATAGCCATCCGAGGGTGGGTACAAGGCCGGCCGTTGGATATGCGGATTGTAATAGGGACTACCGGCGGTGAGATTCACCAGTCGAATGTTTAGTGTTTGCAGAAGAGATAAAAAGAGAACAGGCTCGGTCAAGTCGTCTTCGGTGGGATTGAGTGGGTTCACTCCGAATCCCCAACGGTAAGGGAGCAGATTTCCGGGTTGCTCTGGGATCCCAGGGCCAAGCTTTCCGTTGAACGAGCGGTCCGGATCGGGCAAGAAGGGGATCGTATCGAAGGCAGATAGTCTCACACCGATATCGAGGCCTGGTGCCGCGGATCGAATTCCTTGCACAACTTCTCGCAAGAATCGGGTGCGATTCTCGAAGCTACCGCCGTAGAGGCCTTCGCGGGTGTGGGCGCTCAGAAATTCATGCCCCAGATAGCCGTGGCAGTGCTTGATATCCACGAAGTCGAAGCCCAGCTTCGAGGCCATGCTGGCGGCACGATGGAAATCCTCGATAATGGCGGCTACCTCACCGTCGGTGAGCAACGGGTAGTCCGGCGGTAATCCGAGGCGCCGGTCCAGAAACGGATGGTGATACAGGATGCGCGGCTCAGAGCGGTGATGCACATTGGGACGGCTGAAGCGGCCGGAATGCGTCAACTGCAAACCAATCAGAAGCCCGTCGTCTGATCCGGTGGTGGCGCGATGTTCTTCGATCAGGGCCGAGCGCAAGCGGGCGATTCCTTCCAAGGTGTGCGGCGCTATAACAAGTTGATTCGGATTGGCGCGTCCTTCATGAGAAACTGCGACAGCTTCTCCGCCCCAGATCAACTTGGCCCCGCTGCGACCGAATCGTTGCCAGCGTCGTAAAGTACTCACGGTCGGATTGCCGTCGGCGGAGGCATCCCAGCCTTCCATTGGTTGTACGGCAATGCGATTGCCGATTTTCGTTTCGCCGCGAATGAGAGGCCAGCGCAACGGGGATGAAGACCCGGAGGCGAGCTCGTGATCGCAGGGAATCGTCAGATGAAGCGAATCGAGATGCTCCTGAAAACGCTGTACTCCCCTGACGGTTCCCAGGCGCAGGATCGAATCGGGGCTCATGCCGCTTTCCCCCGCGTGGGTAACATCAGCACGGTGGCTGCCCCCACCAACGCGACGACGACCAGCACGAAGTAGCCCTGGGTATAACTGCCAGTTGCGTCTCGAAGGTGGCCCATCAACCAGGGGGACGTCGCCTCAGCGATGCCATCTGCGGTCAAGATCACTCCCATGAGTCTTCCCAAGATTTGCACGCCGAAGATTTCCGCAGTCATCAGGGGAATGATCATGAAGTCGCCACCGAGGCCGATTCCGAAGACTGCAGCAAATACGTACACCGCCAACCGCGCATGGCCGAAGAGGAGGAAAGGAATGGCAGCCGCCACCAGCATGTAGATCAACAGCATGACGCGTTTCTTCGAATAGCGATCGGCCAGCCATCCCATGAGCAGGCGTCCGACTATGCTGAATGCCAATACGAGCGAGAGGATTCGGGCTGCCTCGCCTTGTGCGTAGTGGCGATCGAGGCTTAAGAATAGTTTCAAGTTTTGTTGAGTGCCGCTGATTGCCGCGACCGAACACATGCTGCCCACCATCAGCAAATAAAATGCCGGGGTCTTGAATGCGCTCCTTGCCTCGAGGGAACTGGTTCCGGCGCGACTCTTGAACAGATTCGGAGCTTCTTTTGTAAGAAAGGCCAGCGGAAAAGCCAGGAGAATGATCAATAAGCCGAGGATTTGCAGCGCTTTCTGCCACCCGAAATGTTGCGCCAGGGCATGCGCAAGCAGCGGTACCAAGGCGCCGCCCACTCCGATACCCAGATACGCAAATCCCATTGCCTTGCCGCGTGACTTCACGAACCACCGAGACAAGAGCACCTGGATCGGCAAGGGTCCGCCACAGACATATCCGAGCGCGTTAAAAAGATAGAAAAAATAAAACATCCCAAGGCCCGAGATGCTGCCCAGTCCGACCAGGGCAATGCCTGCCATCAGGATTCCGGCCATCATGATGTGGCGGGGCCCGAAGCGGTCGACGATCCAACCGGCACCAAAGCCAAAGAGGGGTCCGACTAACAACTTGCTCAACGCATTTCCCGAAGTGACCTGGGCTCGCGTCCAGCCAAATTGCTGCACCATGAAGTCGTAGAAGAACGGCAATCCCCAGAGCGCAACTCCCACAATGCAAAACAAAACGACGAACGATGTTGCGGCAGCTTGCCAGGCGTCACGACGATTCGCCGGTTCCAGATCGCCGATTGCAGTTGCTGACGGTTCCGGCGATCGATCCTGTGAGAGTTGCATCTGTTGGTTCGGGTTCATTGGCTGTTCCACGCAATTTACACTGGACGAACTAAACCTCGCTTGGTGGCCTCAGTATTGCGAACCAGAAGCAGAACCAGAATCATGCCGAGAAAAGGAACGAGTCCGGCGACAATAATAATGGGATCGAAGGAATGTCCCGCCATGGCGCGGCGGGCATCTGAGAAGTGACCTATCAGTTCAAACGCCACAATCGTGCCCAGGCCGGCGCCCGTTCCACCCAATCCACTTACCGTGGCTACCGATTCGCTATAGAAAAGGTCCGATGGAAATACGTTGGCGATGGTTGAAAACGATGCGTAGGCAAAGGTAGCCAGGGCAAAAAGGAACGCGATCAGATAAACGTTGGTCGTAAAGATGGTGGGTATGAGCATGGTTACACCCACGCCACCAAAGATAACCAGCGCCTTGCGGGCCCGGCCCAAGGACCATCCCCGCTTAATGAGATAACCGGAGACGCCCCCACCGAAGAAATTTCCGAGATCCGCCGCAAGGAAGGGAATCCAGATGGCGATCAAACCAGTCTTCAACTCGATCCCTTTGGCCACGAGATAAATCGGAAACCAGTCGGTGACGAAGAACCAGACTGGATCGGTGAAGGACCTGGCGATGATCGTACCCCAGGTTTGTGGCAAGGTCATAAGATCGCGCCAACTCAGTGGTTTTCTGCCGCCTATCTGCGTGTTGGGTTCCACGCGGTCGGCAAGAATCATGTCTCTCTCCGCCGGACTGATTCTGGCGTGAGACTCGGGCGGTTGATAAAACGAGCGCCAAACGATCAGCCAGAGGAAGCCGAGCGCTCCGGGAACAGCAAATGCCGGGCGCCATCCCCATCGAAAATAAATCCAGAGAATGAGCCAGGAGGCGATCGCTCCTCCAATGGAGGAGCCACTGTCGAAGAGCGCGGTGGCGAGTCCGCGTTCGCGCTTCGGAAACCACTCCGAAACGGCTTTGGCGGCGGCTGGCCAGTTCGCCGATTCTCCGGCGCCCAGCAGGAAGCGAAAGGTCGCAAAACTGTAGAAGCCTCGGGCCAGCGAGGTCAGCACCGAGACAAGAGAATAGAAAAGAACGGTGAGAGATAGGCCACGCCTCGTACCGATGCGGTCCATGAACCGCCCAAAGAGGGTCTGGCCCACCGAGTACGCCACCCGAAACACGATGACAAGATTGGCATAGTCAGTGTTGGTCCAGTGGTACTCGAGTTTGAGGTAAGGCGCAAGAAGCGACAGCGTTTGGCGGTCCACGTAATTAATGACCGTGGAAGCGAAGAGAATTCCGCCGATCCACCAGCGCAGGTGCGAGATAGGCCGTCGGGCGGGCATCCCGGGTATCGTCGTGATTTCTGGTTCGATGATAAGTCGCCTCAGCGATCTTCAGAACTGCGTTCGGGACCTGGTCGGGTTAACTTGCGAATGAGATCTTTCACAATGAGATGCGGATAGAGTCACGAATTCGCTCACGAAGTTGAGGAAGGTTCATACTCGCGCGATCCGCAGACGCAGATTTCCGAGCCCCTTCTGCTCAATTCGTAAAACTCCTTGCGCGTTCGTTCGAATGCGACTTGTACCTGCTGATACGCCGGGCAGCACCGCCGCTGGTTGGGATGATACATTGAGCCCTCCGAAACTGAGTTCATAGACGGTTGCCGGCTGCAGGCCGGTGATGATCAGGGAATCGCAACTCAAGTCGGGTAACGATACTTCGCCCTCGGTGACGATCGAAGCCGCGGAGCTGAATAGCACCATCGGTCCTCGTTCGAAGGCTGCGCCCTGAAAATTTACGCCGTCCAGAAGTTCGGTGCGTTTCTGTCCGGTCTTCCCCTGATCCCCAATTTCGAATACATGCAGGAAGAAATCCTCTTCGGCGGGCAGTGCCGGTGAGACTTCAATTCGCCACGCTCCGGGCACGACATTCTTGCGATTCGAGGGGAGAATCTTGTTGAAGTCCTCACCCCAAAAAAGTTTCCACGCATGGCGGAGTTTCGGATCCTCGGGCAGCGGAGCGCCTTCGGGAGGTTCGAGCGGCCAGTTTTCCCCAGTTCCCCAAGCGCCGCCATGATCGTCGCCGGGAGCATAGAATTCGCTGCCCGCACCTCCTCGCCTGGTGACGACGCGTTCCTTCGGAAGAAGGGAATGCACCAGCAGTTCCCCCGCTCCCTCCCGAAAAAGAAAAGTTTTGCCATTGCGAAAATCCTGAGCGCCGGGCTTTTCCTGACCACTGTCCTGGTCAACGCTGGGTTGATTCACGCCGTGGAGCAGCCAGGCTTTTCGAAAAGACGGATTCTTACTAACCACCCGATCAAACACAAAGAGAACGCTATGCCCCGGTATGTAGAGGATTTCACGGGTGAAGCGCCGCAGCTTCTCGCGGGAGTATGCGTTGCTGGCATCGCCCATGGCGTAGTGATATTGACCAGGAACGTGGTCGACCACGCGCATGGAGCCGAGGTCCCACAAATCTCGAGTGCGATTCCAATCTTCCGGACTGCGGATGGTGTTCCAGTAGCGTGACGAATCCATGCGCTGGCCGCCATCGTTGGCGGCGGGTAGAAGATTGTCAGACCAGAAGAATTTTTCCGCAGGATCGTAGACCAGCACGGAATTGTGGGCCACGGTGCGGCGATAATAGTTCAGGTAGTGCGGGCTCTCCGTGTCGGTGTAGTCCGCGCCACTGTCGATCGCCAAGTAGCCTCGGTGGTAGATCGTAATCTGGTTTTGATCGAGGTGCTGGTGCTTGGCGAAATACGGTCCGCAGTCGAATTCGATCCAGGTCGATTCCGGATTCCAACCGTCTCGCATCACAAGATGTCCGACGCCCGCGAAGAAGCGCTGGCGTGACAACTCGTTTTCGCTGGCTAAAGCTGGGTCTCGCGGCGTGACCTCCGGGTCGTCCCACAGAAACTCCAGTACGGGCAGCACCCATTGCTTTTGGAAAAATCCGCTTTTGCGCAGGAGCCATGCGCAGTAAGGGTCCTTGAAACGGTTTACCGCGTAACCCAGGAGAGCGGTGTCTCGTGAATCCAGCACGGGATATTCGTTGTCGCCCTCCCGAGACGGCGTGCCGTCGGGCAGGAGCTTATAGAGATAAGTGATGCCCATGTTGCGGAACACGGGGAAGTGGTGAGCAGGATCGACGCCGGTGGTGGTGCGCTGCAACTCCGCCAACAGCGCCAGGGGTGCCCACGTGATCCGCATGTAGTCCATCGACTCGTGGTAGCTGCCATCCGGGCTAACGACGTTTGTAGTGTCGAGGATGTTGGCCAGGCACTTCGCAACCTGCTCGCGCCAAGGTCCGCACTCATTGCAGCCGGCGTGGTCCGCGATAGCGGACGATGCGAAGGCCGCTAAAGCGAGATACCGCACCGCATAGTTGTGATAGGAGAATTGACCGGCATCGGCGAAATCCGGAGTGGAAAGCATGGCGGCAGCGCCGTTCTTCAAATCGCTTGCGACTCGATCTTGCAGTCCGCGATCGAAGCCGCGATACCCAAGAAGCCAATCGAATGCCAGCGACCAGCGAGCATAGTCGACCCACGCGCGGGAGGGTTTTCCACTAGAACCCAGGTGCTTGGAGCGCATCTCCGCCAAGGCACGCTCGGCGAAGGAGTCTTGTCCGGTCAGGCGCCACGAGAGTGCCCACCCCTCCATATCATCCGACGGGCGGCGACCAGATGCGTAGCGAGACTTCAGCAAGGCCAACCCGGTGAACGGGTCGGCATCCGCAATCAACAATCGCGGATGCCGAAGGCCCGGCCCTTGGGCTTTGGCAGGCCAGGCAGCAGCCAATCCGGAAGCGGCCAAGGCCGCGATAAAGTCACGCCTTCTCATCGGTTCAATGGCAGCCCGTCGGACGATTTCCCACACGAAACCCCTTCCACAAGATCATCACCACGATAGTCTACATGCCAAAATCGATAGGAAGAAAAAGAAACTAAACGAAATCGCCCCAGGTCCTGTGGGGTCTAGGATACGGCCCCAGCCCTTGGCAAAAGCCCTGAGAACCCTATGCCTTATGGCAGTTAACGCATAACTTTCGTTTGTACGCTATTTTCTTTCTTCTTTTCGCTTAGCGCAAGTGTATAAATAAGCAGGACACGAAATCGTGTCGTGGTACATCGTTCGTACAAGGATCAAGTTCATGAAGAGCGCCAGGGATTCTCGCCTGCTCGCGGAACAGCGGCGCCGTAAGATTGTCGATCTCATCGAACAACGGGGCCAAATCACAGTTCGGGATTTAACGGAAAAATTCTCGGTTTCGGCGGTTACGGCAAGAGCCGATCTGGATGCTCTGTCATCGGAAGGGTTGGCAGTTCGTTCCCATGGCGGCGCGGTTCGCCGGATGGAAGCCAGTCAAGACTATCCGTTGCGCACGAAGGAGACCCTTCACCACGCGGAGAAGGTCAGAATCGGGCGGGCCGCGGCGGAACTCATTCAAGATAACGAAACCATTATCCTGGATTCAGGCACGACTACAGCGGAGATCGCCCGCCATCTAAGAACGCGCAGGCTGCAGTCGGTAACCGTCATCACGCACGCGCTAAACGTGGCGTGCGAGTTGATGGATGCCAAGGATATTTACGTGATCATGATTGGCGGGTTGCTGCGCCCAGTGTCTTGTTCGTTTGTGGGACCGCAGGCGGAACGCATGCTGAAGGAGTTTCACGCCGACCGCCTCTTTCTGGCCGTGGATGGATTTGACCTCGAAACCGGGCCATCCACTCCCGACGTGCTGGAATCTCAACTCAATAGCCTGATGATGAGTATTTCGAAAGAGGTCAACGTGGTCGCCGATTTTAGCAAGCTAGGCCGAAGAAGCGTCTCCCGTATCGGCCCGATTTCGGGCGTGCACCGGTTGATCACGGATAGCCGGGCATCCGCTGAATTCAGGGAAGCCCTGCGAAAATCGAAGGTTGAAGTGATTATTGCGTAGTTTCCGACTTAGCCAGACGTGTGAAGTGATATGCCAGCATGCGATCGGGCAGCATAAGAGCTTTTTGAAACCTGGTATCAGCTTCTTGCGTCTTGCCCAGTTCTTTGGCAAGCGTGCCTGCCGTATACATCCACCAACTTGGGTACCCGCTGGTCTCGCTGCGATTGGCCGCCTGTTCCAGAGCGGATTGCATGCGGTCTTGCCATTGCGTCTGGTTGAACCCGGGCAACTTTCGAGCGGCCAAAAAAGCCCATCGGATCTGGTCGGGAGCAGATGCTTTCGCTGCAAGCTCAAGTTGGGACTTGGCTTCGTCGGATTTTCCGCAGCTTGCGTAGGCCGAGCCGAGCAGATAGCTGGTTCTGGCCGACTGGAGAATTGGCTCCAGGCCATCGCGCGTGAACACTAAGCCGGGAACCTCCGCGCCTAAATGCTGGCCCAGAGAGAAGGCTTCGCTGCAGTGTCCTTGTTTTGCCAGAGCCATTACTCGCTGCAGTTGAACTTCAATCCATACCTGCCGAACGTTGGTCCCACCTTCCTCGCGAGGGAAGAAGCGGTTGTGGAATAACTTAGTCGCCCGCTCAAAGTCTCCGGCCTCCGCCAGATTCAGAATCAATTCGAAGATCAGGTCCGGCGGCGCCGCATCCAGTTGCGGATATTTCTCCAGAGCTTCCACGCGCTCGCTCGCCGGCCGGTTCAACAGGCTGAGCGCCTGATCGATCCCCAGGTAGACGGCAATGTTGGTGGGATCGCTCTTCAATCCATCGCGAAAAGCGGAGAGCGCTCGCTCGGGATCGTCTTTCATATGAAGGAAAGCAAGCCCGGTGCTCGCACTCAAGACGGGAAGTTCGGGACCAAGCTTGTGAGCCTCAGACCACTCGGTCAGCGCAGGGTCGGTCAAGCCACGGGAGAAATAAAGCGTTCCCAGCAGATAGTGGGCGGTCGCGTCCGATGGATTTGCTTTGAGAGCCGCCCGCAATACGGATAACTCTTCTGCAGTGCTGGGAAAAACGTACGCTATCGAAAGCTTTGACGCCGCGCTGTAATCGTCGGAGCTGGACTGCCCGAGTTTCTCGCGACAGTAGCCGCGAAAGTAGGCGACCATTGGATGCTTGGTCGGGGATAGTGAGCCCGGCTCGCTTTGATCGGCAACGGCTCCCGGATATTTCCTGGAAAGCACATCCAAAGCTTTCTGGTAGAGCCCGAGCCGCATATATTCTGCGGCGATGTTCAGCACGCGGTTGGCATCGTCGGCCAAGTGTTGAAGGTCAGAATTGCCGAGTTCCTCTCGAAGAAAATTACTGGTTGAGAAACGGCCGAGAGCTTCTTGCGCCCGGGTTCGCGCATCCTGGGAGTTGCTGGCCGCGTTGTTGAGGGCGACCAATTCTTCCTGGGCGCGGAGATCGTCGGGAGCAGCATGCACGGCCCCGGACAGATGACGCTCAGCGCCGTGCAGATCGCCTTCCCGCGCCAGCAGTTCGCCCAATTTCACGGCAGCTGCGGAATAAAAAAGTGGTAGTCTCTCGGCCTGTTCATATGCCGCACGGGCGTGCTGCGAGTCGCCCAGTCCATCGTAAGTAATCCCAAGATAATACGAGATCTCCGTGTCGGTAGTATCGCGCTGGTGAAGCGGCTCAAGAAGGTCTTTGGCCTCACTGAAGCGGAGCAGGCACGCAGCTAGTCGGCCAGCGGCCTTTCCGGCTTCGAAGCCTTGAGGGAATTTCGCTCGTGCTGCCTCGTAGTTTTCCAGAGCGCTCAGACTTCGTCCATTCAGCTCATCCTCGTGGCCAATCTGAATCCAATCGTCGTAAGTTCTCTTGTCCGGTTCGGGAATTTGATAAGAAGGTTGGGGCCCGACGTGGATTTCGGATTCGGGTGTCCAATCGTATTCGCCCTCAGTCTGACGAAGAACTATGGCGTTATTTGAGTCCCGAACCTCGATTGTGTATTTTGCGTGGGAGTCCGCATTTGGAAGTTCGTGGGCCCATATGCGCTCGGGCGTCAGATCAACTTGCTCGTGAACCAATTGCTGCGTGCCCAGCAGAATCGACACTGATGCGTGCGGGATGGGTTGGTTCGCGTTGAATCCCGCCAAGAGGCTGCTTGATCTCCGGTTCAAGCTTGCCACTCCAGCAAGATTCGCTCGCGAGATTCCCCCAATTTCGCGTACCGGCATCCAGTATTCCGAGAAATGGATTGCCTGTCTGGGCTCAAGAAAGGCGTAGGTCTCCTGGTTGCGAAACAGTCCGGCCTGAACCTCGAGATAAGCACTGTTGTTATCGGAGAGAGCCTTGCGCCAGTCCAAGCCATCGGCGTCCACACCCCAGGACCAGATCTTCTTTGCGGGCAGGTCTTCGTACTCGGCAAAGTGTACGGTTCCCGTGTTGGTATGGGGATTCCACACTCCCATGAAGCCTTCGCGGCTCCCGTAGCTGAACATGGAAACCGGTCCCTTGACTTGATTGCGGACAAGGCTGTAGTCGATCCCATCATTGTCTACAGGCCACGGATGAATCTCGGTGAATCCGTGCGTCGCGGTAAAGCGCATGGGATATTCGATTCTGCGTATCGTCCCACGCCTCGACCCCGGCATTGTTCCACCAGTAGAAGCGATGCCTCACATCGCTGCGGTTGCTGAGCGTTACACGTTGCTCGAGTACGGTTGATTTGGGACGGAGGATCAACTGCACCATCCATTCCATGCCGTAGACACGATCGATATTGCCTACAGTGACCGAAGCGCTGCCGTCGTCATGCTTCGCGTACGAAAAGTTGATTGGCGACATCGAAACCCAGTTATGGGAAACCGGAAAATTAAACTCGATTCCGAAAGCGGCCCAGGCTCCGCGGTACGCGATCGCCGCTTTCTTGATGGACGGATTGGCATAAAACATGGACTTGCCGGAGATCTTGTCGACGCAGGTATACAAGTGGCCGCCAATGTCGGGCAACACCGAGCACTTCAAATATTCGTTCTCGAGGTAGATCGCCCGCCACGCATGGTCGACACGCCGGCTCGTCAGGTTATTGCGAACGGTATAGGGATAGTCGAAGCGACTCGTGGTGAACTGGTCGAAGGGAGGGTTGGGGTCGGGCAACCCTTCTTCGTACGTCGGTAGAGTGAGGGTGTCTTGCCAGACGCGCACCTGTGCATGCGCTGCCAGAGTGAAGGCAATCAGTCCAACCATAGCGATTCGCATAAGAATCTAGACTCGCAACAAACGCGCAGCGTTATCGTGATAAACCTTGCGCAGAATGGTATCAGGCAAATGAATGCCGTAGATGCGCCAGCGTCCCTGCGGCGGGATGTTCGCGGGAGCGTAGTCGAAATATTCGTCTTCGGTTTCCAGGAAGCGGTAATAAATTTCATACAGCTTGTCATTGAAGACCTGTTGCGGGAACTCGTCGCCGTGCGGCGTCGCATCGGTGCCGAACAGAATCCGGTCCTGGTACTTATCAAAGAATTTTTTTGCCGTTACGGGTTGGCGCCCAAGCTCGCCGATGCGGGCGGCCATGTCGACAAACATGTTGGGGAAGCGGTCAAGGTTCTCGCCGACGTTTTGCAGATTTTCCGAGAAGTTGCCAAAGTGCAGGGTCACGAACTGCGTCTTCGGATGGCGGGCCATCATACGGTTGCGGGCGGCAATCAATTCCGCGTTGCTGGGGAAGTCTCCACCATAGAAAGACCAGTCCGGATGATTGTTCAGCTCTTCGTAGCGTTCGTTGAAACGGTCCGTCGGGGTGAAAAACGCTATTGGGTCGGAAATGTGAATGGCCACTGGAAGGTTCAATTGGCCACAGGTGTCCCACATGGGATCAAAACGCGGGTCGTCAATTTTAACGAGCGTGCCGGAAGTGATGTTCTCCCGCAGATAGAGTCCGAGCGTTTTTAGAATCTTCAAGCCTCTCGCGCCATCACGATGAGCCTGTTCCAGGGCTTGGGCCTGCAACTTCGGATAGTTCGGTTCCTTGAAGCGCGAATAACAGGGCTCGGCGAAAGTATAGAAGGAGCCCGGATAAGCACGGTCGTATTTCGCGACAGCTTCGGCAAGGCCATGATCGTAGCCTCCGGTTAGGTTGACCATGGCTTGAATGTTCTTGCGGTGCATGACCGCGAGCAACTCTTGAGGCGTTCCCAAGTATTCGCGATCCGGCGAGAGTTCAACGCCCTTCTCCGATTTTGTCGAACCGGAGATGTGCGTGTGGAAGTCGATGACGGGAAACTTGGAACGCTCGATGTGCGATTCGTGCACCTGGAGCATGCTTTTGGGCTCGTACTGCGAGAGTTCCAAAGGCGTCGGGTGAGGCTTTTCATCGTTCGGGGTAGTGGCGGCTCTGCCGATTTGAGTTCCAGCCCCGGCCACCAGGCCCATGCCGTACAGCCACTGACGACGATTGATCAAGTGTTTCTCCGCGTTGCGACGACCTAGTGTCCGGCTTGAAGGGCCGGTGTGGCGATGTCCACTGGCCGGTCCTGACCATTGATCGAGCCGTGCCAGACACTCCCGCCGAAGGTTGTGACGTAGATCTTATTACGGTCCTGAGGATCGGGGATCACGCGGTGTGCCCACTTGAAGTTGAACCCGGGGATGCGGGTCCAGTGCAATCCGCGATCCGCCGAGCGCCACGCGGACGACTCGAAACCGGCCGCGTAGAGAACCTTGGGATCCGTCGGGTCAATGGTGACGTCATAAACGTGTTGATCCTTATCCAGTACCCGCTTCCAACTCTTGCCAGCATCTTCAGAGAGAAATATTCCTCCGCCCTCTCCGTGAGTACCCGCGGCCCGGGCCCAGGCGGCGAGGTAGAGACGATCGGGCGAGTCCGGGTCGATCGCGAGACCATTCGGTCCGTTGGTGCCCTCGGGGAGTGTAACTGGCTGCCAATGTTCAGCACCGTCGGTTGAGCGGTAGAGGGCACCGTCGCCTGCGTTGCCAATACCGCCGTCCGACGATCGGCGAGCCACAACGACGTAGAGCGTGCCTTTCGAACTGCGAGCCAACCTCCACGCGAACGGCTCAGTCTGCGTTATTCCCTGATTCTTCAAACTCCAGGTGTGCCCGCCATCTGAACTTTTATAAATCCCTCGGCCAAAACCAGTCACGTACAGTACTCGCGCATCCACTGGGCTTGTGGGGTCCAGCAGGATGTGGGTTGGCGCGGTCTCGTCCATCCCGGTATTCGATTTCGTCCAGTTCTTGCCGCCATCATCGCTGAGACACACGCCGCCTTTGTACTCCGCCACCGAGTGCCGCCGCCACATCTTGGGACGAGGAAGGTCGTGCGTGAAGCTGTTCACGCTCCACATTCGTCCGCGCACCTTCGGGTCAAACACTACCCAGTAAGTCGTATTCACCCAATCCGCAGGAACCCCGGCGGTCGAACTCATCCACGATTCGCCACCGTTTTCGCTTCGGAAGAGACCGATATCGGTGTAAGTGATGAACTGGCGCTTGGGATCGAATGGGTCGAAGTGGACTCCGTAATTCGTGGTGACATCGAGACCGACAGCTTGTCCATCCCGCGTCATCAACTTTGCGCGAATAGAGTGCCGTCCACGTGGCGCCTCCGTCGCTGGTTCGCATGGTTCGTCCAAGGTCGGTGCCGTAGGCCAAGTCGGCATCTCTTGTCCGAGACGGTGAGGTTTAGCGGATTTTCTCCCCAGATTGGACCGAAGCGTGGAGTGATCCAGGCATCGTGCACATTGGTTGCGCCGACATCGGAGTCTTTCCACACCAATTGCCAATCGCCGCCGGAGTTCGTGGTCTTGGCAACCCCCATCCAGGTCTTTCCATCGAGCGCCAACTCGTTGTAGGAGACGTACGCCGTTTCCGGATGTCGGAAACTGGTCGCGATCGCTCGCACTTTCGAGTCCTTGCCGGGCAAGGCACTGTTTCGCCAGGTTGCGCCGCCATCGATGGAAACGAATGCCCCTTGCTCCGAAGTGGCATAAATGGTTGGCTGCGGGCCGGCCCCGAAACCGAGCGATATATCGGTGAAAGCGGCGGGGGCAGGGAAGCTATGAACGTCGCTGGCGCTGACTACGGAGATCCCCTGCGTGCCCGCGAGGAATATTTTTCGCGAATCCGGCGCAGAGTGTGGATCGACCCAGACGCGCCTCGGAAGATCGGTCAAGCCGGCTTGCTTTTGCCAAGTCTTTCCGTAATCTCGCGAGACATAAAGCGCCGGGCTCTCCTTGGCGCCAGCCGCGACATAGAGGATCTTCGAGTTGGCAGGATCGACCGTCATGGTTGCGATCGCGCCCAACGGATCTGGATCGGCGAGGATCTGCTCGTCGGCGTGATCGGAATCCATTTTCACGCCCTTGACGGCGGAGGGGCTGGGATAGACGAGGCTCCATTGTTCGCCGCCGTCCGTACTGCGCCAAAGACCAGTAGCGTAGGCATACATCGTCTTGGCATCCAGAGGGTCGAAAACGAAGAACCTCACCACGCCGCGGAGGTTGAACATGCGCCAAGATTTGCCCCCATCATGGGTGATGTAGGAGCCAGTCATGTCGCAGGAGATCAACACGGTGTTGGGGTCATGCGGACTGATAGTGGGATTGAACATGGCGCCGCCACCGCCTGGCCCAATCACCCGGAAATCGCCGGGACGATCGGCAAAGGCGGTGGTCAAGCACACTGCGACGAGAAGAAGGGGGAGGGTCTGGAGTTTCATCGGCTCCTGCCTGCGTTGTCCGACTGCGGCCTCGTGTCTGCGCGGCCTTATGAGAGTTAGTTCGGAAAGCGGCTGCACCGTCAACTTGAGTTACACGATGGTGCAGCCGGCTTCCCGAAGCCGCCCTGGTGCTAGAAAGTAATCCTGAGCCGCAAGCGTACCGTGCGGCGGCTATCGACACCCTCTTGGGAGAAGGTAGAGAAGGCTCTTCCGAAATCGGGATTCGCGTTCGCTTTGGTTTCAGCCGGATCAAACGGCAACAACGGATATGCTACGGAGTTTGGGCCGTTAGAAACCGGGTTGTTTGGATCAACGTGGACCGTGAGGTCGCCCAGCCAGGCGAAGCTGCCGCCCCCGCCGCCGAAATCTGAATTCGGCATTCGCAAAGGATGATTGAAGAGATTGTTAACGTCGGCGCCCAGATTGGCGGTGACTCGCTCGCCGAGTTTGAAGTCTTTGTGCAGGCCCAAATTCACGCCCCAGGCGCCGGGTCCCCACAAGATGTTGCGCTTCGCCACCTGTGGATTGTTAAAGAAATCGGCGCCCACGGGTGGCGGAGCAAATGCGTCTGGATTGAACATTTGGTCTGGTGCCTGATTTGGACCGCGCTTCTTGAAGTCGCCCACGACCAGAGGCCTGCAGCAGGAGCCGCTGAAGTCCCCGACGGCATCAAGAGACCCTACAGCAGTGTTTCCCGGGAATATCGCATTGTTACTGTTAAAACAGTCGGTGTTGCAGGTGTAAAAGGGCGTAAACCCGGTGCCGCTCTTGGCGAACATCTGAAAGCTAGTCTGCCAGCCCCCGATGATCGCGTCAGCAACGCGAGAAAACGAACTTCCGAATTTCCTGCCCCGTCCTACGGGCAAATCATAAAGCCCATAAAAAACGAAGCGATGGCGCGATAGCCACGCATCCTCGCCGTAGTCCACATTAGGTTGGAATTGATTGTAGGTCGCTCCGCCAAGGCTGGAGTTGCCCTGATCCAAGCCTGTCGATTTCTGGTCCTGGTAGGTGTAAGACGCATTGAACATCAGCCCATTGCCGTAACGACGCTCGACCTGGGTCTGGAAGGCATTTGACTGGCTATGACCTAAGTTCCCAAAAGTCATCAAAAAGTCGCCGAGCTGAGAAAAGGGAATCTTCGCATAATCTGCAAGCGATGCCCCACAGTTGCCGGCGGTAGGGTCGCAAGGGGTAATTCCATCTCCGATTCCCGTGTTGGGGTCGGCTACAGTAGTACCCCAGCCAACGTTACTGGGAGGGATCTGATTCAGGTCCTTACCCACAATCAGTCCATGCGCGGTCGATCCGAGGTAAGAAAAACGAACAGAAGTTTTCATCCCTAGATCACGTTCATAGGTGGCGTTGTACTGCTGAATGAGCGGTTGGTTAAGTCCGAACGGTACGGCGTTGATCGAAGGCTGACCACCAGCATGTGCGGGAAGCCCACCCGTCATAGGAGTCGGCCATGGTTGCAATGGCGCAGTCGGATCGTTGGTCTTCTTAATCGACTGATTGAAACCGTTGGTTTCAAGCGGATCGCGCATCCCCTGGGCAGCCGAAGTGGGGAAGTAAACCCCGTATCCGCCCCGCACCACGGATTTATCTCCTAAACGCAGCGCGACCCCGACGCGCGGAGCCACGTTGTTCTTATCGCCTTTTACCAAACCTCGGCCAATGCCAAGTCCTGACTGGCCGGCGGTGACCACTGGCACAAAATTAGTCAATCGGGCATCCAGGAATGGAAGGGTTTTGCTGGACGGAACAACAATTCGCCCCTTCTCGCCGGTAGTGGGATCAACGTAGGTGGGATCAAAGTTTATCAGGAGATCGTTCTTGTCAACGAACGGAGACAGATACTCATAGCGCACTCCAAGATTGAGTGTCAGCCGGGAGTTGACCTTCCAATCGTCCTGAAAGAAGTAGCCCTGCTCCCAATTGTGCGCATCCATGTTTGGGCGCGACGCCGGGACATAAACGACGCTACTGGGGGCTAACCCGAGCAGAAAAACAGCGAACGGGTCGGTGGCGGCGCCCGCACAGTCTGTGACGTTAGCGCAAGCCGTGGGGTTGGCGTAAGTCATTGTCCCACGCGGCGCACCCCGTCCCTGTGTGAAACCATCCAGTCCCTGATTTCTTACGAAATCAGCGCCCATCTTCAGGTTATGGTTTTTTATTACCCAGGTGAGCGTATCGCCAAAAGTGAGAAGGTACTGGCTCTGCTGACGTTCTGTGTTTCTTCCGCCCGTGGGAATGCCCTGGAAACTTCCATAAGTGATCGAAGGGAATCCGTGGGAGGTGAGCACCGACGGGCCGACCACTGCCCCAAAAGCATTGATGGCGCTGGAGTCGAGGCCGATGCTGGATAGGAAACTGTCGAGCGTTGTGTTGGAGTGTAGAAAGTTGTATTCGCGATTAAATCCCCCGCGCGCTTCATTGATCAGATTGGGGCGGAAATTGCGCACATAGGAACCGGAGAGGGTGTTGTTGCGGCGATCAGTTTGCAAGAGACCCAGGCCGGTGATCGGAATGTTAGTGCCCGCCGCAGGGTTCCCGGTGCCGACAAAAGCCTGCGCGTTGTAAACGACATACACGCGATCTTTGTCGGTAAAGTCGTGGTCCACGCGAAGGGTCCCTAAATCCCGAGTCGAACCGCCGGGAAGCAACGTCTGATACCCGCCATCAATCTTGCCGGTGGGGAGGCCGGTATCGTCCACCGCCATCGCGGGCATCGTGCCTTGCAGGTTTTTTGGAAAGTAGACATTGATCAACTGCTGCACATTTGGATTAAGAAGACGCGACGGGATGGTAACGAATTGCTGCCCCAGGCCTTGGTACGTGTCCGCCGCCTTTTCCTGAGACGTAAGAGTCACTGACGCGGGCACATCCGGGAGTAAGCTCGGATTGGGGTTGGCGGCATTGATGAGCGGCGAGAAATCCCCGGTCCAGAAGGATGGGTAGGGCAGCTTGCTGTTGAAAATGTCTACGGGTGATCTGTTGTAGTTTCGTTCGTAGGCGGCAAAGAACCAAGTCTTCTTGATTCCAGGAATGGGCCCACCCAGCGATCCTCCAATGTCATTTTCGTTGAAATAGGGCGTTGGAAATTTGGTGACAAACTGATTGGGAACAAAATCTTGCTTGCCTTGCAGGTCTTGTATCTGCCAAGCCGCCAGCGCGGAATTCTTGTTGTTGTAAAACGCCGAGCCGTGAAACTGCGATCCGCCGCGTTTGGTAGTAATACGAATATTGGAAATTCCCGCATACTCAGCGCTGAAATCATTAGAAAGAACATTCACTTCGCCCACAGCTTCAAGTGAAGGCTCACTGTTGGTGGGGGATCCGAAAATCGCGTTATTGGAGCGCTGGCCATCGAGGGAAAAATTGGCGCCATAGCTCTGAAACCCCAGGAACTTGAATTCGCCGGCATCAGTGCCCTGCGTGATATTCGGATTGAGATACAGGAACTGATAAACGTCGCGGCTGTCGCGGGGGAGATCAATCACTTCGCGGCTGTCAATCGTATCGCTGATGGTCTGATTTTCCGTATCGACGACGGGCGCCTCCGTTGTAACCACCACAGATTCAGATGTCGATGCCACTTTTAGTACGGCGTTGGCTTGGACTGCGTCGCTGCCGTTCAATTGGATTCCGTTGATTTTGGCGGTGCTCATTCCAGGCGCCGAGATGGAGACCTGGTACGCGCCAGCAGCCAAGCCGAAGACGCTATATTCCCCTTGCGCGTTGGTTTTGGCCTCGCGCGGCGTGTTTGTACCGACGTCGAGAATAACAACTTTCGCATTGGGGACGACGGCACCCGAGGAATCGGTTACCGAGCCGTTAATTGTGCCTAAATCGGTTCCTTGCGCCCGCAGGAATTGAGGAGTTCCGAAAGTGGTCAGAAGGATTAGAAATAGCGCATAGCGCGTCGCCAACTTCATAAAGACATCCTTTTTTGCGGTGAGTTTGTAACGCCGACTTTTACCATACTTTACACACGAAAAGCAAATAAAGAATAGCAAATGAAAAAATATGAGAAATCAAACGCAAGCAAACGGTTGCGACGGCAGCCCTATTCAGGCCTCCGGAATGTGCAAGGCGAAGGGCTGGACTACCCGGTTGATCACACCGTCTTGCGAAGGCGAGTCCGGCCGCAATCCTGTTTCCATGCAACGGAAGAAGGCGAGTAATTGACCGGCAATCACATCGACCACGGGAACGTTCTCGTCTCCCGCTTGCGCTAAGCCCTTACATTCAAGAACGACGTCTTCTTTCCTAACCAGTTCGCCCGGAATCGATTCTCCGACAATGATTTTCATCAGTCCGAGTTGCTTCTGATCCAGTTCGCGAAGCAGGTCGGCTTCGTAGGCCCGCAGCGTCGCGTCGGAAGACAAGAAGCACACGACGAGAGTGTCATCATGCACATAGCTCATTGGACCGTGGCGAAGTCCCAGGTAAGTCTCAGGCAAGGTGGTCACGCGTCCAGCGGTCATCTCCAACATCTTGAGCGCGGCCTCACGCGCGGCTCCAAAACGCGCACCCGTTCCGAGAAACACGACGCGGTTGAAGGGCGCTTGCGCGACCTGTGCCAGCGTGCCAAGGTTTTGATAAATCAGCTCGGAGCCAGTTCTGCTCAAACTTTCACAGAGCGCTCGATAGCGTGGCCGTTCCTCGATCAATCCAAGAAAACGCGCGGCCAACACCAAGTTCGTGAAGCTGCTGGTCATGGCCAGCCCTCGATCGTTCGTCTCTTCGCCGAGAACGATTACAGAAACCCGGGGATTGTTCCGGTAGGTCTTGGCCAGACTGCCGGCCGCATTGCAAGTCAGCACCAGATGACGAGTTTCAGGGCTCGTGCGGAGCATCAGGTCGACTACGCCGACACTCTCCGGGCTATCACCCGATCGGGCAAGGGAAACCATGGCCGCCGGTCTGCCGGGGGGAAGGACTTTATGCCCCTGTGCCAGCAGCGCTCCGCCGCCAATTGCCTGGACAACAATACCCAACTCGTTTTGCAGAGGGAGGCGCACGCAATCGCCCGCGTATTCCGACGTGCCGGATCCCGTCAGAGTCAGGCTGGAAACGCCGGCAAGAATCGATCGCAGCATGTCAACCTGGGTGCACATCAGCTCGCAGGTGCGCATCCACGTTGTAGGTTGTTGGCAGATTTCGCGCAGGGTATGAAAGTACCCGAGCCGACGCTGCTCTTCGGGACTTCGAGCCAGCAATTGATCCGCTTTTGGCTGGCGTTCCCTGACCGTGCGCAACCAATTTGGTTCGACAAGAGAGGTGGGAGGCATTCGTTTTTCGGGCTTCGCTTCCTTGCCACAAGAAAAATAACAGAAATATATAAAAAGTAAACGAAAATATAAGAGGAAAATCAAATCGCTTAACTCTCGCGACAAAACCAGAAAACTGTCCCATTTGAACCCTTTTGACAGTCTCGGATGCAGCCAGACACCTCCTGGAAGGCCTTGGCAGCGTACCTTGTCGATATCCGTTGATTCTTTCGTTTTCCTTTGTATACTGTCTTTCTTCCATGCATCGCAGAGATTTGCTGAAGGCTGCAGTCGTGTTGCCCGCTGCTATGGCGGCCGGCGCCGACGTCCCCGCTCACCTGTGGCAGGGTTGCTACGAATTCGGCTCGGGGCCGCCGACAAGCGAGCGTCTGAATCAGGGGCCCTTCGATATTGATCAAGACCAGGGCTGGCAGACCGTGCTCTTCACCACGGCCTCGGAGCGACCGCTGCGCAACCCCGGACTTGGTCTTGTGGGATATGCCTGGGAAGAAAGTGGACCGTCACTCGCGGCCCGAGCGGGGCGAGAAACGCTTGAACAGCATGTGGAGAAGATCTCAAGCTTACCGTTTGTGGATGTACTCTACATCCGTTGCGACTGGCGCAATGTCCAGTCGCGCCCAGGACGGCTCGATCTAAGTCCGGTTTGGGAGCTGACCCTGGAGGCCGCCAGACGGAAAGGTCTTCGCGTCGCCTTTCGGGTTCAGCTTTCGAACACTTCGTTCCAGCCGGAGCAAGTGGCCCTTCCGGAGTTCTTAAGAGACCGTGTGCCCCTGGTCACGATTGGGCGAATCCCAGGAAAGAGCACTGCGGAATATCGAGAACCCCAATACGATCACCCGGAATTCCAGAAAGCGTTCGCCGAACTGAACGAACTGCTGGCCGCGCGCTTTGAAGGCAATCCCATGATTGAGTGGATGGACCTGATGCAGTATGGGTTCTGGGGCGAGGGACACACCGGCGATCTGCCGAGCCCTTTTCGTGATTACCCGACGGCCGAGCGAACTTTCGTGGCGATGACCGGGCGCCAGCTTGAGACTTGGAAAAAAACTCCCTTGGCCGTGAATACACAGCCCGATATCAGCAACGTCGGCAATCGTACCGTGATCGACATGGCCGTGCGTGCCGGCGCCTGGCTGCGATCCGACAGCATCATCGTTGAGGAACCGATCCAAATCGAAGAACTTGCCAACCGTCCGCCGTGGCTGGCCGCCATCCTGGAAGATGGCTACTTTCGTCAATACGATACTCGGAAGCTGAACGTCGATACCGTGGGAATCAACGAGCTCGAGAACTACATGCTGCACGTCCTCGACGTGAAGGCGAACTACTGGGCGCTCTGGACCGAAGCCGACAACTTAGGGAGTTACAACGAGAAATATCCTCGTGGATTTGAACGGTTGCGAGTGAACATGGGCTACCGTCTCCGTCCGTCCTGGGTGTGGCAGCGAAAACGATACGGCACGATGGAATTGATCGTCTGTGTTTCCAACCGCGGCGTGGCCGGCGTTCCGGGCGTTTTATGGCTGCAGGTGGAAAGTCCGGATAAGAAAGTGACCTTGCGTGGAGCGCTCGATGCTGGACATCCCTATGCCGGCTGTCTGCGGCAAGCCTCCTTCCTGTTGCCCGAAGGATACGTTGGAAAGATTCAATTGTCGGCGCAGCTTGAGATTCGTCCCGGAGTAAAAAGGCCTGTGGCTTGGGCATGCGAACAGCCGGTCGATGCCGACGGCTCCATTACGATAGAACTCAAGCGTGCCGATGACCGCGGTTGGCGAAAAGGAGTTTAGCCCGACCTTGTCAGGACGCTGAAGCTAACGTTGCAGGACTCAGCAAGCTCGCAGAATGCTCGTCCAGATAGACAGTCGTATCTGGGTGGGTCCGCAAAATCGAAGCCGGTGCCCTGGGACTTATCTCTCCTTCGAAACACGCTTTCACGGCGGGCGCTTTGCGGGCGTCAGGCACAATGCAAAGAATCTTCTTCGCCTTCAGAATCTGGCGCACGCTCATGGAAATGGCACGCTGCGGCACGTCGGCCAGAGTCGGGAACCATCCTTCTCCAAGTTGCTGGCGCCGGCAGGCCTCGTCCAGAGTGACGACAAGGTATGGTTCTTCGGTCTCAAAGTCGGCGGGAGGATCGTTGAACGCCAAGTGTCCATTCTCGCCGATGCCGACAAAGGCTACATCGACGGGTGCGGCGCGCAGGGCCTGGTTCGTAGAGCGAATGGCTTCTTCCGGATCCTGATCGCCATTGAGCAGAAAGTAGTTTGTCATTCCTGTCTTTTGGATTAACCGCTCCTTCAAGAAGCGGCGGAAACTGGCAGGATGCGACTCTGGAAGCCCGATGTATTCGTCCAGATGGAACATTTCAACGCGCTTCCAGTCGATTCCCGGGAGACTGGTAAGAGCCTCGAGAAACTCAAATTGAGCGGCGCCCGTGGCGGCGATAATCCGGGCTTTTCCTTTTTCCTTAATGGCTTGGCGAAGGGCCGCAGCGGCATGGTCGGCCGCAACCTTGGCCATTTCGCCTTTGTCCTTGAAACACTTGATCAGCATATTTATGTTTTCCTCAGTGTCACATTTTTGCAGGAACGCGTTTTTCCGTGGTCTCTTCCACACTCTTTACCATTGCCCAGCAAAGCTCCACGGAAGGAAACACTTCCTCAATCGAAGGATGTAGGGCATTCTTCATGGTTAGAGCCCTGACGAATTCCGCGGCTTCGTCATAGAACCCGTTGAGCACATCTTCGGCCATGTTCTCACTCGCAGTTTCCTTCTGCACCACAAGATTGTCACGAACGAAGCGCCATCCGCGGTCATGGCCGAACGGGCAAGTCACCGCAGCGTGAAACCCTTCGCCAACTAATTCGTAAGATTCTTCAAGCATTCCCGCTGTTGGGAGTACGTCAATGCGTCCGGCGACACCGTTCTCAAAAAGAAGATCGATCGCATACCACGCGGGCGCGCCCGCCGCCCCCTTCAGGTATTCGATTTTCCCATGAGCAACGTCGCCGGCAATATGACGCAGAGCATCGACGGCATGAACTGCGGTCGCCCATAGAAACTCCGGCTCAGACCGGGCGTTCCGCAGGACGTTGCAACGCACGTAGCGCAGCGGTCCGACGGAACGAGTCCAGTCGATGGCGCGGTTGAGAAACGGCATAAAGCGCCGGTTCACTGACACCATGTTCCGCGTGCGCGTCGCTCTCGCTGCTTCGACCAATGCCTGCGCCTCTGTTAGGGAGGCGCCCAGTGGTTTCTCGATCGAGCATGGAATGCCCTTGCGCAAAAGTTTGATGCCGAGTTCCGAAATTTGTTCCACTGGAACGACCGCAACGCAGCCGTCCAGCTTTTGTTGTGCCAGCATTTCATCCGCGTCGGTGTAGGGGATTCCGAAGCCGTACCTTTGGCAGAAGGATTGCGCCCGCTCCGCTTTGAGATCGCAGACCGCGGCGAGTTCAACCTCGCCGGGATGTGCAGCTTGATAGCGTGCGAGAGGAATAGCATGTCCAATTTCGGAATGCTCGCCGCAGCCAATGAGTCCAAGCCGGATCATAGAAATTGCGAATCCCTACCGACGTTGAAGTGCGGTCTCGTGCTGGGCCTGTTCAGCTTTTTCAACGAGAGGCTGCTGGCCCCGGATCAGATGCAGTGACCCGCCTACTGAAAGCGTGAGAATCGCAAACCACAAAACCGTGATTCGTTGATTCGCTGGAACGGTCACGATCAGGAGCAGGCTTAACAGCCCGATGCAAGATATGGTTCGGCTGAGAAAACGAAATACTGGTGCAGTGAAATCCGGAGAGTCTTTCAACTCATGAAGAACATCGATGGGAGTGTTCAGGTTATTAAACAATCGCGCGCGGGCGGGTGTGTCACCGTGATCGAATAGCATGCTGAGAAAGAAGATTCCGAATGATGCGGGAATAATATAGGCGACCTGCTGAATCAGCGACCAGTGATATACAAATGCTCCCAGCATGCCCAGAACCAGCCCCACGGTGAACGAGGCTAACCCGGACCAAGGGGGCGACCGCCGCACCACCAGGCCTAGAAGCGCAGGCGGACCGTAAGCCAGCGAGATCAAAGTGTTAAACGTCAACATGATCTGGAAGATGCTTTTGCCGCTGGCGGCCATGATGGCTGCCATCACCGTAGTCGCTCCGCCGACCAGAAATGTAGTGATCCAGCCGACAACCAGCAACTCACGATCCTGTGCGCTCGTGCGAAGCAACGCTTGATAGACATCCTTGGTGAGGATCGCCGACTTGAGGTTGAACTGGGCGGAAAGATTGGCCATGGTGGCGCTGAACATCGCTGCCAGCATCACGCCGATCAAGCCGTGCGGCAATAATGTCAAGCTCGCGACGGCGTATGAAGCTTCGCTGGGATTTGCGAGAGCAGGCCAGATGGCGTGCAGATCTGGATAAATCACGCGCATGGCCATGGGCGGAATGAACCACAGGAATGCACCCGCGAAAAACAGTCCGCAACACAACAGAGCCACTTTTCGCGCGGAGCGTTCGTTGTCCACGCTGAAATATCGTTGCGCCATCGCGCTGGTGTTGTATCCGAACGAAACCATGATGGTCCAGGACAGAAGATAGAACCAGCCAAATTCCCCTGAAACGTGCAGCGTCTTCATCTCTGGGGGGAGCGAATGGACCAACCCGGTCACTCCGCCAACTCGGGCGAGAGAAGCGATGACCAGAACCAGGCAGAACGGCATGAGGACAGAGGCCTGAAGGAAGTCAGTGACCACCACTGCCCAGAGCCCGCCCAATACACAGTAGAAAATGATAATGGCGCCCGCACCTACGATGGTCCAGGTTACGGGAAAGCCGCAAGCCGAAGAGACAAATAGGCTGAGTCCGTAGAGCGTGCTGGCGCTGGTGAACACCTGAAACACAATGGTGGTCCAGGAAAAAGTTTGATGGGTTGTCCGGTTGAATCGCCCTGAGAGATATTCCATCACGGTAGTAATGCGGGTGCGCCGCCAGCGTGCGGCGAAGACAAAGTATCCAAGCAGGAAACTCAACGCGTTGCCGATGTAGAGCCCTGTCGCCGCAACTCCGGCGCGGTAGGCAACTCCGGCAGCCCCGGTGAAGGTCCAGGCACTGAAGCCCGACATGAAACAGCTCAAACCGGCTACCAGCCAGGGAATGCGGCTTCCTCCGCGAAAGTATTCCGCCGCGGTGCGATTGAAGCGCATGACATACAGTCCCACCAGCACCATGAGCATCGCGTATAGACCGATGACTACATAGTCCGTGACGTTCACGGTCTGCATGCCCATGGCCTACTTCTTATACTTCGTTTCGAAAGAAAAGAGAAGCAAATAGACAGCAAAGAAAAGAATAAATCGTAAGAGAATGATAGACTAGCCCGGAAATGCCGCCCCCGAATCTTCTAGTCTGTGCCGGCCCGGAGTTATTCGAATCGTTTTTTCCGCCCGCACAGCGTCGGCAACTGTCTCGATCGTTTCGTTGGCGGCGGGACGGGGCCCGCACAATAACCCCCGCGTTTCGAAAGAAACTGACGTCAGCGCAGGCACTGATCACGACTTGGGACAGCCCCAATTTTTCCGAAGATTTGCCGCGTTTGGCTCCGCAACTTCGCATCATCGCCCACTGCGGCGGAGAGGTGAAATCGCGATTCGCCCGGGTTCTCTTCGACGAACTAACGATCACCGCCGCGCCCACACCCATGGCGAGAGCAACTGCGGAAATGGGCGCTGCATTGCTCGCCTATAGTGCCCGTAACGTCGATTTCTACCGTGGGGAACTGCGCAAACGGTCAAATCAGATTTACAACGATCTGCACCTTCATGGCGCAACCGAATCACTGATCAGACGGCAAGTTGCCATGATCGGGTTCGGGCGAATTGGTCGCGCGATGGTGGACTTAATGCGGGGCTTCGATTTGCGATGGCTGGTTTACGATCCCTACGCGCCGAAATCGCTTACTGAGAGGTATCCAGTTCACTTTGCCAGCTTGCGGACACTGTTGCGCGGTGCGGATCTACTGGTGCTCACCGCTGCTCTGACAGATGAAACGCGCGGACTTCTCAGCCGCGAACGTCTGTCTCTTCTGCCGGACGGCGCCGTCGTGATCAACATCGCGCGCGGAGGTCTGGTCGACCTCGCGGCACTGACGAGGGAAGTGCGGCGCAAGCGGCTTCGATGTGCCTTGGACGTTACCGACCCGTTGGAACCGCTACCCATCGGCCATCCGTTACGGACTCTTCCGGGCGCGATCGTCACGCCCCATATCGCGGGCAGCAACCGGCGAGTGCGGCACGAGATGGCGCAGGTCGTGATAAACGATCTGGAAAGCTTTTTTCACGGCAACGGAGTGGAGAACCGAGTCACCACCGCGATGCTCGACCGGATGACGTAGGCATGAAGATATCGTTCTCGACGCTCGCCTGTCCGGACTGGAAGCTGCCGCAGATTGTTGCCATTGCGGTCTGCGGCCGGTTACGACGGCATCGAACTGCGGTTTGTGGAAAACGAAGACTCACTCTGGAAGTTGCCGGTTTTTAGCGGTAGGGAACTCGCTACCACGAAGCGGACCTTGTCCGATCACGGGCTCGCGGTTTCGTGCGTGGATACCAGTTGCCGATTTCACTGGCCCGATGCCGGGGAGCGCTTACAGTGGCTTGCCGAAGGCGAGCGGATGGCCGATTTGGCAGCGGCCCTGGGCGCTCCCGGCATCCGGGTCTTCGGGGATACAATCCAACCCGGCGCCGACCGGGCCTCGACCCGCAAATGGATTGCGGATTCTATGCGTACATTGGCGGAAAAAATTGGGCCCGATGGCGTGGAAGTTTGGCTGGAAACCCACGGCGACTTTGCCACTGCTCCGGAGACTGCAGAGATTCTGGCCGAAGCCGGTTCTTCGAAGATCGGGGCAGTCTGGGATCCGGCGAATTGCTTTCTCGAATGCGGGGAGCGGCCACAGGAGGGTGCTGTGCGCCTGGGCGCAATGATTCGCCATATGCATATCAAAGACCTGCGCAAGTCCGGAGACTCTTGGAAGCTGGTTCTTACGGGTGAGGGTGATTTTCCTTTGCCCGAGGTTCGAGCTGCGCTGGGGCAACTTGGATACGATCGCTTCGTATCGTTCGAGTGGGAAAAGAAATGGCATCCTGAGATCGCGGATGCCGAGATTGCGCTACCGCACTTCGCGCGCTGGTTTCGGGGAAATCGAGCGCAATGATCGATTGCGCCGATGCAATCCCGCGTCTGCTGCGGGTCAGCGATATCCCCGAAGCTGCGCAGTTGTCCGAGCAAGCTGGATGGAATCAGACGGCTGACGATTGGCAGATGCTGATGGAACTCGCACCCGAAGGCTGTCTAGCAATGGAGATTGATGGCGAACTGGCTGCGACCACAACTCTGGTGTGTTACGGACATCGGCTTGCCTGGATCGGAATGGTGCTGACCAAGATGAAGTATCGGGGACGAGGGCTGGCGCGACGGTTGCTGACTCAAGCGTTGGAGCAAGCCGATCACATGGGAATGGAAACGGTGAAACTCGACGCCACCGACCAGGGAAAGCCGATCTACGAAAAGTTGGGGTTCCGTCCCGAACAAGCCGTAGAACGGTGGTCACGGCCAGGTTCTGCCAACGACCCCGAGGTTGTTCCTGTTGCGGTGGTATCGGATCAATGGCGGGAGATAGATCTCCTTGCATTTGGAGCCGATCGATCTCAATTGCTCAAGAGGCTCGCGGACCGCAATCCGCCCACCTCGGTCGCAGGTTCGTACTTGTTCAATCGTCCCGGTCGCCAGACGGCATACATAGGACCCTGCGTGTGTGACGCGCCCGACTCCGCTAGGACTCTGATCAGGGCTGTTCTGCCTGCTGCAGATTCCGGCTGGTCGTGGGATCTGCTCCCCAGCAACACCAGCGCAGTCGCGTTAGCCGGGGAACTCGGTTTTACTCCTAGAAGACATTTACTGCGAATGAGTCGCGGAAAGGACCTGCGAGGGCGAGAAGAATCGATCTACGCCATCGCTGGTTTTGAGTTGGGTTAAGGATGAAGATTCAGAACGTAGAAGAATTGGAAGAGCGCCTTTCGCGGCCGTTGGATGCCGATGCCGCGGCGATGGGGGACCTGAAAGGTGACCTCTTGATACTGGGCGTGGGCGGCAAGATGGGCCCGAGCCTGGCTCGCCTGGCGCGTCGTGCCGCGGACATGGCTGGAACCAGGCAGCGCATAGTCGCGGTTGCACGTTTCAGCAACGCGAGTTTGCCCGCTGAGTTGGCTGGGGAAGGAATTGAGACGATCGCCGCCGATCTGCTCGAACCGGGAGCGTTAGAGGGCCTTCCGGAAATTCCCAATGTCATTTTTATGGCAGCGCGGAAATTCGATACTGCGGGCGCGGAACATTTGACCTGGGCAATGAATACCTACCTGCCCGGTTTGGTTGCGCAACGGTATCGGAACTCCCGCATCGTGGCCTTCTCGACGGGAAATGTTTATCCGTTGCGGTCGGTGTCGCAGGGCGGCGCAGTGGAGTCCACCCCAGTCGGACCTGTCGGAGAGTATGCGCAATCCGCACTTGGCCGCGAACGTATGTTTGAGAATGCCTCGATGCGGTGGGGAACTCGCGTCGTGATCCTCCGCCTCAACTATGCTGTCGAGTTGCGGTACGGAGTTCTGGTTGATATTGGCCGGGCCGTTTTCGAGCGTCGTCCCATTGATCTGGGCATGCCTTTTGTAAACGTGATCTGGCAACGGGACGCCAACTCGTGGTGCCTGCGCTCATTCCCTTATTGCCAGTCGCCGCCTTTCGTTCTGAACATCACCGGGCCAGAAACGCTTTCCGTACGGGAACTCGCGTTGGAGTTTGGCCGCTATTTTGGGATCGAGCCCATCTTCCTTTCGCAGGTAGAAGGCTCCTCCGCGCTGCTCAGCGACGCGAGTAAGGCTCGCGCCATTTTTGGCGATCCTACGGCGAGCACGCGAGAACTCATCGAGTGGATTGCAAACTGGATACGTGAAGGCGGCGTGATGTTAAACAAGCCGACGCATTTCCAGACGCGCGATGGTAAATTCTGATGCAGCTTCGTGACAAACTTCGCTCAGGTCTCGTGATCCCTGCCCATCCTCTCGCGCTTAACTGCGAACGCAAGCTGGACGAGCGCAGGCAGCGCGCCCTGACCCGTTATTATCTGGCAGCCGGTGCCGGCGGAATCGCGGTAGGAGTTCATACCACCCAGTTCGCCATTCGCGATTCGAAAGTCGGATTACTTGAGCCGGTTCTAAAGCTCGCGACCGAAGAGACTCGTGGGCGCGAGGTGGTGAAAATCGCCGGCGTTTGCGGGAAGCGAACCCAGGCAATCGCTGAGGCGAAGCTCGCTGCTGAGTTGGGATATGACGTTGTACTCTTGAGCCTTGCCGATCTGAAGGATGCGACGATTCCAGACCTGCTCGAGCATGCTCGATCGATTGCTTCTATAACTCCGCTCATGGGCTTTTATTTGCAACCCGCTGTTGGAGGACGAATCCTGCCTTATGAGTTCTGGCGGCAGTTCATCGAGATCGACAACGTGGTCGCGATCAAGGTCGCGCCATTCAATCGCTATCAGACGATTGATGTCGTCCGAGCGCTGGCCGAGTCGGGTCGTGCCCAAGAGGTCGCTCTGTACACCGGAAACGACGACAACATTTTGAACGACCTCTTGACTCAGTTTGACCTCGGGGCTCAACAAGTTCATATTGTCGGCGGCCTGCTAGGGCACTGGGCCGTCTGGACGAAGACCGCGGTTTCGCACTTGGCGCTTGCGAAAAGTCACGCCGAAATGGTGTCGGGGAAGGTGTTGACGCTCGCGCAGCAGATCACGGATGCGAACGCTGCAATCTTCGACCCTGCACATCAATTTCGAGGTTGCATTCCCGGCATTCACGAAATCTTGCGGCGTCAGGGCCTTCTCGAAGGACGCTGGTGCCTGGATCCGCGAGAGGAACTGTCCCCGGGACAGCTTGAGGAAATCGATCGGGTGTGCCGATCGTATCCGCATTTGCCAGACGACACATTCGTGAAGGAGCACTTGGATGAGTGGCTTAGTTAGGACGTTAGCGATCGTGCTTTTGAGTTCTGTCACCGCGATGGCTGCGGACCCCGCGGTATTCGAGAGCGTGCAGGCTACCCAGGATGTTGCGCTCAGTCTGGATCCAACATCAGGGTTTTGGCGCGGCGGAAGCCCCATCTACATGGAGAAAGATTCCTTCGGAAAGCCCGTTCCCGGCTATCGAACGGAAGTTCGGACCCGCTGGACGAAAAACAATCTGTACTTCCTGTTCATCTGCCCGTACGAGCAACTGCATCTTAAGCCCGAGCCAAAAATCGATCAGGAAACCAATGAGTTATGGAACTGGGATGTGGCAGAAGCATTTATCGGGTCAGACTTCGCCCAGATCAAACGCTACAAGGAATTTGAGATTTCTCCGCAAGGAGAATGGGTGGACTTGGACATCGATTTAGAAAAACCTCATCACGAGGATGGATGGAAGTGGAACTCAGGGTTTGAACTGAAAGCGAGGATCGACGAAAAGGAGCACGTCTGGTACGGTGCCATGAAGATCCCGTTTTCTGCGATCGATTCACGGCCACCCGCGCCCGGCAACACACTCCGCCTGAACCTGTTTCGTAGCCAGGGCCCGCCTTCGAATCTGCACGAGATAACCTGGCAGGCGCCGATGAGCGAATCGTTTCACGTTCCAGAACGGTTTGGTTTGCTCAAGCTTGTGACGGACAAGGATTGAAAATGGGCTAGGGAAGAATCATTGGATCTTGTTTCCGTGTCTCGATCGACTGTCAGGAGCGCCATTTCGTCGTCGCTCATCAGTCGCGGCCCCCGTGTTGGGAACGCACAAGGTAAACCCCCAACTACTGCCTAGCAGTGCTGAATAGGAGTTCGTATGCAGTCAAATCCAAGGATATTCTCACTTCTCACAATCGGTGTTCTCTTTTTGTCTTGCGGTATTGCGTCTTCTCAGTCCGGTGCCTGCAGTGGGATGAGTGTGGGGCAGGGAGCTAGCCTGAACGGTTTTGTCCCCTTCCAGCCAAGCAGTTTGTGGAACACCGACATTTCCAGCGCTCCAGTTGATGCAAACTCGGCGAATATTATCAATTTCATTGGATCCACAGTTACGCTTCATCCCGATTTCGGTGCTGGAACGGTCCAAAACCAGACGATCGGGATTCCATATCAGATCGTTGCCGGGACGCAAGCTAAGGTGACTGTGACAGCAGGAGCCTTCGCGGACGAGAGCGATCCGGGTCCAGAGCCGATTCCTTCTAATGCGCTGATTGAAGGCTATCCGAAGCCTGGCAACGGGGATCGGCACGTACTGGTCCTTGAAAAAGACGGTTGCTGGTTATACGAGCTCTACCATGCAAAGCTGAAGAGCGGAAAATGGAGCGCTGACTCGACCGCAATCTGGGATATGACTATTAACGAACAACGGCCGTTCACGTGGACCTCTGCAGATGCGGCAGGTTTGCCGGTATTCGTGGGTCTGGCCCGCTATGACGAAGTCGCCGCTGGCGCTATTAATCACGCCTTGCGCTTCACGGTGCCCACTTCCCAAAAGGCGTTTGTGCTGCCCGCTACTCATTGGGCTTCGACCACGACTAGTACCAATGCACCGCCCATGGGGACCCGGCTGCGCCTGAAAGCAGGGTTCAACATTTCCGGATATCCGGCGGATGATCAGGTAATTCTGACAGCGTTGAAAAAGTACGGCATGATCCTTGCAGACAACGGCAGTGCGATCTTCATCAGCGGGGTGCCTGATAATCGCTGGAACAATACGAATCTGAACCTGCTGAAAAACATCACTGCGGCCAATTTTGAAGTCGTGCAGATGGGCACAATCTATACTCCTTCGAACGTGCCGACCGGAGCCTCGCCGACGATTAGCAGTTTTACCGCGAACCCATCGACAGTTTCCGCGGGCTCCCCGGTCACCCTTAGTTGGAGCGTCAGCAACAGTACTTACAACATCGTTGATCCCCAGGCCGGACCCGTGCGAGGGACAAGCATAGTGGTTTCGCCTGCAACGACGACCACTTACACTTTGTATTCAACCAATCAGTTTGGTAGAACCACAGCGACAGTTACGGTGACGGTGCACTAACGCGGGCGAGATCCCTGCCCTGTCTGCGGTTTTAAAACAGGGCAGGGTCCGCACTGTTTATTAAGAATCGTTGAGCCTGAGATCGAGCGGAGTCTGACCATGCCTGTTCTGCGTAGAAGTTCTTTGGTAGTCGCATTTGTAACCCTAACGGTTGCGGCGCAATTTGCGGGGGCCGTCGAACCATACGCTGTAACCATCGAACACGGCGTCGAAGCTAAAATGCGCGATGGCACAACGCTTCGGGCCGATATTTACCGGCCAAAAACTGACGGAGATTTTCCCGTCCTTTTGCAGCGCACACCCTACGACAAAAGATCCGAGGTCAGCTTCGGTCTTAAGGCGGCCGCCCGCGGATACATTGTGGTCGTTCAAGATGTTCGTGGGCGCTACTCGTCCGACGGTGAGTGGTATCCATTCATGCATGAATCGAGCGACGGCTACGATGCCGTGGAGTGGGCAGCGTCTTTACCGCATTCCAATGGCAAGGTGGGAATGTTTGGAGGCTCTTACGTAGGAGCCACGCAGATGCTGACGGCGATCGCGCACCCGCCTCATCTGGCCGGGATCTGTCCGGTGGTGACCGCGAGCAATTATCACGACGGATGGACCTACCAGGGCGGAGCCTTCGAGCAGTGGTTCGATGAATCGTGGACTTCGGGTCTCGCCCAGGACACGCTCAATCGATCCGTGCAGAAGAATACGAACGCGCTAAACGGAGTTGGAAAGCTTCCGCTCAGTGCGTATCCGCTCTTTGAAACGCCACAGTCTTCCTCAGACTCAGACTTAACGCGTTCACTGGCTCCATACTTCCTCGACTGGCTAGCTCACCCCAATTACGACGATTATTGGAAACGCTGGTCGATTGAGGAACATTTTCCCGATATCAACGTGCCCGTGCTGACGGTCGCCGCCTGGTATGACATTTTTCTTGGGGGATCTCTGCGCAACTATGTAGGCATTAAACAGCATGGAAATGAAGCGGCGCGCAAGGAGCAGCGTTTGCTGGTGACCATCGGTGGCCATGCCGGCTCGGGCCCCAAAATCGGTGACGTGGACTTTGGCGCATCGTCCGTCAGTGACGAGGATGAAGTTACCCTGAGTTGGTATGACCATGTTTTCAAGAATGCTGCCAACGAATTCAGCTCTGCAAAGCCCGTAAAGATCTTCGTACTGGGTGCTAATCAGTGGCGCGAAGAAGGCGAGTGGCCTTTGGCGCGTGCACGCGAGACGAAATACTTTCTGCACTCGGCAGGCAAAGCGAACTCTTCTACTGGAGACGGCGGTCTGTCCACAGCGGCCCCGCGCTCGGAGTCTTCGGACCACTACGTGTACGATCCCGCGAATCCGGTGCCAACGGTAGGCGGGCCGCTCTGTTGCGATTCTGGACACCTGGAGCCCGGTCCCCGTGACCAGCGGGCGGTCGAGGCACGGCCCGATGTTCTGGTCTACTCAACCCCCGCGTTCACTCAAGATATGGAAGTGACGGGACCTATCAGAGCTGAGCTCTTCGCGAGTTCCTCTGCTGTAGATACCGACTTCACAGCCAAGCTTGTTGACGTTGGACCCGACGGATTCGCGCAGAATCTGACGGAAGGAATTATTCGTGCGCGGTATCGCGACTCACAGGAGAAGCCAGAGTTCATGAATCCCGGCCAGGTTTACAAGTTCAACGTGGACTTGTGGTCAACCAGCAATGTGTTTCGCAAAGGGCACCGGTTGCGGCTTGAGATCAGCAGCAGTAACTTTCCTCGCTTTGACAGAAATCTGAATACGGGTGAGGAAGCAGCAAGCGCGCGAAGAATTGTGGCAGCCACAAACACGGTGTATCACGATGCGGAGCATCCCTCAGCCATTGTTCTGCCGGTTGTGCCGGCCCCATGATGTCTAGTTGAGCGTTGAGAGTTCCTGACTGCCGTTGGGAGAACAAGCCGCTGATCTAGTGAATATAGGCTCCGCCTGGAAGTAAATACTGAATGGGCAACACCTCGGTCTTCGCATTCACCAGATCAGACCATTTGAGCGCCTGAGCATTCTCCTGGGGGACGAGCCTGATATTCGGAAGGGATTCGGAAATCGCACTAGCCAGCGTGTACGCCTCGCTCGCTCCGCTGACGGCGATTTCCGATTGCGGGTCGATTTTCACTTTTACGAAGCGAGTCGCAATTTCCGCGTCTTCAATCATCTGCAAGAAGTACGGTCTTCCGGTGAGCAACGAGTTATATACGTAGTCGGCTAGCACGCTCGAAAGCGGGCTCACATACGCCTGGTCAAAACTCAATTGCGCCAATGCGGGATCGTCGGGCGATATGGCTTTGTATGCCATTCGCGTTTCACCCAGTCCGCGAGGATCGAATGACACGATGTCATATCCCTCATCGATGTACTTTGCCAGGGCCGGCCAATCTTGCGCCGTGGCTTTCCCGTCTTTTCCCAGCCACATCAAGACCGGGCGTCGACTGCCGCTTGCCTTGTGGATGTACAGAAGCGGCAATTCAAGATAACGGCCGTGATGCAGCGAATATTTTTCGATCGTGACATCTCCAGACGTTGAAGCGCCGCGATGTTCCCACCGGATTTCACCTCCCGCAGGAATTTCCCCGCGGAACTCCGCAACGTTCCATGATTCGATTTTCGGACGGAGGTCCGAGTAGTAGAGTTGTTTGAGAGTCTTCGTTGGCTGATTCTTATGTTCGACGAAGTATTCCCGGATCACATCCATAAGCGACCGGGCGTCCGGAAAATCCAGCATCACTTGACCGGTACGTGTGCACTGCAATGTCTTCTCATCGAGTTCCTTGACTGGTGCGAACCCTCGCCGCAAGGGCAGTCCATTGAAGTGATCCAGGAATTCAATGGCCGCTTCCTGATTCTCACTAGAGTATTCATGGCCGTGGTATCCCTCGGTCATGCCAATGCGGTCTGCATGACCGAATTTGGAATAAAGCTCGGTTACCTCGCGGACGGTTTTGTGCGCTCCCTCGATGGGGAAAAAGTCGAGCACGGCCGCAGCTACGAATACGGGGCGAGGATACATCAGTAGCAAGAGTCCCGGGTTGTCCACGTGATTCGAAATCATTCCGTAGAGATCCTGCTCGGGATCGCTATCGGGGTCCTTGAAGATGCGGTTGTACACGCGCATAGGAAGCGCAGTGATGTAGCAGGAGGGCGCCGCCGCTTTGATTCTGCGATCAAGCGCCGCAATATGCGCCGCCTGAAATCCGCCTCCACTTGTTCCCGTGATATTGATTCGCTCGGGGTCAACCTCGGGCCGCGTCAGCAGGTAGTCGATCGCCCGCATGCCATCCCAAATTTCCCAGCGCGCAAGATTTGTGCCCGCCAGATAAGCCAGGTTTCCAAGCACCGCATGCTCGGCGCAAATCAGGTTGTAGCGGCTCTTTTTGGCTTTTGCATCCCAGAACTGGCTGCGTTCGCCTTGCCCGACGGCATCCCAACAGATGACCACATATCCGCGTTGCACGAGTCGTTGACAGAGCGCTTGATAATGTACCTTCCCGTTCTCCGCGTGGCCGACCGGCACCAGAACGGCCGGATGCTTCTTGTTACCGTCATCCGGTACATAGACCAGCGCAGACACATACACTCCGGGCAAACTCTCAAAGATCAATTTTTCAATATGAAATCCGTCCATCTGGATCTGACCGGTGATCTGGGGATGAAGCGGCGTTCGTTGGGTGGGGAGACCGCCGAGCATGGCGAGCAGATGTTCTGATAGCAATCGTTGAACCTGAAACAGATCGCGTTCGGTATGGATCGCCTGCCACTCTTTGCGGCGCTGATCGTCTTGCTCCCACGCCACCTCCGTCTGATATTTCAGGTAGGGCGTGATCGTGGGTCCCTCAGTTGCAGGCGGGGCAAACACGCGAAAGGCCTCGGCCGAAGGCGCATCTACTGCGGTGGAAGGGCGAGGCCATGCTGCGCATAACCCGACGATGAGGATACCTTTGACGAAACTTCCAGGTTGCATGAGCCTGCTCGCTAGCGATTTGTTTTACTGATTGACTCCGCTGGCCATGATACCGCCGTCTACGACCAGCAGATGGCCGGTAACGAAGCTGGCGGCATCCGAGGCGAGAAAAACCGTGGCGCCAGCAAGCTCGTCAAGTTGCCCGAAGCGTTTCATGGGAGTCCGCAGCAGAAATTCTCGGCCCCGCTCGGTTCCATCGAGCAATGCGGCATTCATATCGGTACGCAAAACGCCCGGCACGAGAGCGTTGACGCACACACCGAATTTTGCCCACTCGACCGCAAGCGCTTTGGTCAGGGAGGCGACCGCCCCCTTGCTCGCGCAGTAAGCGGCGACCTCGTAGAGGCCGACAAAAGATGAAAGAGAGCCAATATTAATGATTCGGCCGTAGCGGCGCTCGATCATGTGCCGCGCGAATACGCGACAGGCACGCATCGTTCCGCTCAGGTTGGTTTCGAGGATCGCATCCCAGTCTGCGTCAGGGAACTCAAGCGTGGGCATGCGCTTCGTGCGGCCGGCACAGTTCACGAGAATCTCAACGCTTCCGAAGGAGGCGCAGACGAGTTTCAGCAATTCCTCAAGGCTGGAATTGTCGGTGACATCGCACGTTGTCGCCAGCGATCGGCGTCCCAGAGCTTCAACCGCGGAAGCGGCTGCACGCACTTGTTCAGCGCGACGGCCGGTGGGTACTACATTCGCTCCCGCCTGCGCGAGTCCTTTCGTGAGAGCGAGCCCGATGCCGCTCGTTCCCCCGATTACAACAGCGGTTTTATCTTTGAGTTCGAGAAGAGGATGACCCATGGAGAATGCCGAGTCGCTTTCCTTAACACTCCGGCAGGCGCAATTATAAAGGGTGACTAGAAGGAACGCTGAGAAACGGCGATCGTGTTCAGCAAATTATCGTCGGCTCCATTGTCCGCCAGTCGCTTTCGTGCGGCCGCGCTAAGCTTAAAGTCAACGCCGAATGTACTCACCAGTGTCGTCATACGCTTGCTGGTGATGCCACCCGAGAGCCCGGTCTCGACTTCGGCAAGCGAGAACTGGGTTGTTTTGCCTTTCTTGGCTTCCTTGACTTCCTTGGCAGGCTCTGGTGCGCGCCAATCGGCTTGCTGCTTGGAAATCAATCCCTGGCTCAACATCTCCGACAATCGATCCTGCGCCGCCTGATTATTTTGCTTGGCTGCTTTCCGAAACCAGGCGGCTGCTTCTTTCGGATCTTTCGCAACAACCATCGCCTCGGTTCCGGTCTGATAGAGGCGTCCCAGGGCGTACTCGGCTCCGACATAGCCTTGAGCAGCGGATTTCCGCAACCAATAGATCCCCTGCACCGGTTCCTTCGCAACACCTGTGCCTTGGAAATACGCCGCGGCCAGTTCGAATTGAGCTCTCACATCTCCAGCTTCAGCTTTTTTTTGAGTACCCGCGATATCCAGGGTCTGAGCGGAAGCGGACGCACCGAGGACGGCCAAGAGTGCGAGCGCCCAGACGAATCGCGACCCAGAAATTACCTCGCGCGATAGCAGTGGAGAGCGCATTGGCCGCTCATTTTAAGTAGGCTCACCGTCGAAGTCAATTCTGCGCGGTCGATGAGCCACGGGAAGGCCTTGACAGACAAGCGTTTCTGCACGAGCATTGCCATCTGGTGACCCACGGAAAACTCCCTTCCGCGGCGCTAACCGAATGCAATGAAATACTGCCCTGCTTGCCACAAGACGTTTCCCACCGACTTCAGCGTGTGTCCAGCCGACCAGACCGGCTTGCAGACTGCACATGAACTCCAGCCGGGGATGATCATCCGCAACAAATACGAAATCCTCGCGCGGATCGGTATTGGAGGCATGGGTGTTGTGTACCGGGGCCGGCACGTCACTTTTAACGAACTGTGCGCCATCAAGATCGTGAATGACGGTATCGCCGGCGATACGAAATTCCTGCAGCGCTTCCAGACCGAAGCCGTGGTCACCCGCAAGCTCCGCCACCCGAATGCGGTCAGGGTCGACGATTTTGACTACACCGACGATGGCCGTCCTTTCATCGTGATGGAACTGGTGGAGGGCAAGAACATCGGCGAAATCTTGCAGGAAGAAGGCCCGTTGCGCGTCCCGCGGGCGATTCGCGTCGCGACCCAAGTAGCGCAAGCACTCGGAGTGGCACACAAGCTGGGAGTAGTTCACCGCGACATCAAGCCCGGCAACATAATTCTTACAACCGACGAGCATGGGAGTTGAAAACGCAAAGGTCCTCGATTTCGGAATCGCCAAACTTCGTGAAGCGGCAGGGAATGCCCAGCAGGGAATGACCATGACGGGCATGGTGGTCGGTACTCCACTCTACATGTCCCCGGAGCAATTCATGGGGAAGAAGGCTGGAGAGGAGATTGACGGCCGCACGGATATTTATTCGCTGGGAGTCGTGCTTTATCAAATGGTGACCGCTCAATTGCCCTTTGAAGGAGACACCCTGTACTCCCTGATGATGCAGCATATGGAAGGGGTCGTGCGTCCTCCGCACGAACTCGCGCCGGAACTGCATATACCCGAGTCTCTCTCTCAATTAATCGTGAAAGCGATCGATAAAGAGCGGGCCAAGCGATTTCAGACAGCGGACGAATTTGTCGCTGCATTGGAGGAAGTTTCGAAAGAGCAAACGGCACAGGCGCCGCCCGCCAGTGCGCCAGTTTCCAACGTAATTACGGCACCCGAAGCCGTAATCGCGCCGGTGTCAAAGGTCGCAGCCAAAACCGAACCTTCTCCGGTTGCCAAGGTGCCAACTCCACCCCCCTCGCCTGCCGTGACTTTGCCCACGCCTGATCCAGTTCCGCCGTCTGCTGCAAGTGGCATAAGAACTGACGCGCCACCGCAAGACCCGGTCCTGGTGAACAGCGCGGCTCAGCATTTGTTTCTGCAACCTCGAACCTTCGGGCTGAAGCATCTGCTGATTCTCGTAGTGTTGGCGCTTGCCGGCGTGCTGGTTGCGGGAGCCGGATACCTGAAGTATCAATCGATTCGGAGATTGAAAATCGAGAGTGAGGTCACGGAAAAGCTCAGGGACGCTGCCTCGCCAACTCTCCGTGCTGCTGGCATTCGGGTCGCTGTGTCCGACGCACGCGAGGTGATTCTCGATGGGAATGTGCGAAGCAAGGAGGACTTCGATGCCGCGCAGTCCGTGGCAGCTTCAGTCCCGGGAGTGACCAGCGTGAATAATCGGGTCAGAGTGATTCCCGCGGTGCCACCGGAGTCCTCCGAATCGCTGATCAACCGAGGAATGAGTTTCCTGGATGACGGGAACTATGCAGCTGCAATCGATTGCTTCCTCAAAGCGGCGGCTGATCCAAAAAACAAAGGCGCTCAAGAGTTGCTGGATCGCGCTCGCCGCGCACAAAAAACTGAGGAAGAATTGTTGAAGAATCGCCAAGGGCCCTGAGAAATCAGTTCAGTCGGACCGCGATGGATCATCCCGCCGATTCAAACTAGCGGATTCGCGAATTCAAGAACAATCTATGACATTCCCGCTGCAGCTGTAAGTTCCGCGCGAAAGCGTCACGACCCCTGACTGAACGCCTCCTTAACAACTTGCGACTCGACCTGATCGGCGTTGGCCTGCTGATCTTGCAGAGTTTTTGCGGCACTCGCGTCGGGTGGCGGTGGCGGAACGTCCGCAGGAACGGTTTTGGTGTCGGGAGCTTTGGGCAAGCCGCTCGTGCCTTGTTTGGAGGCGAGCTCTTTCATGCCATTGTCCAGCTGTTCCTCGAAATGGTTGTGCATCTCTTGCAGATCGTCAACCGCGACACCCACCTCTTTGCCCTTCGCACATTCCCCTTTCTTGCTGGCTGAGACGGTTGCGGTCACATTCCTGTTCTCATCTGGAGTATCGGAGGTACGAGTGATCACGTCGCCCTCGGTAAGTTGGCACTCTTGACCGTCACTGTCTGTCACAGCTAGATCGGATGCCACGACGAACGTGTGTCTCGCGGGATCAAGAGCAGCCGGAACTTCCTCGCTGGTCGGCGACGCCTGCTGCCCACTACCTCCGGAATCCGGCTTAGCAGCATTCTGTTCGGCTGCTAGCTGGGCTTTGACCTCTTCTGCAATCGCTGCTTTCACCTCCGGACTGAGCGTTACCGGACCAGAATTGGCGGCCTGATTATCGGCGTTTCCGTTCCCTTGGGATTGGTCCCCCCCGCCATTATCTGGGGCTTGGTTGTTATCTGGCGCTTGGTTGTTTCCTCCCGAGTCATTGGCCGCGGCGGCATTAGCAGCTGCTCGAGCCTGATACGCCGCTTGCAAGTTGGCTGAAATGAGATAGTCCGTAAGCCAGAACGCGGCCGACGGATAAGCTGGATAGGGCGCGAAATATCCGCCGTAGTACCCGTACCATGGAGATCCGCCCCATCCCCATCCGTAGGCGACCGGGGCAGGCCAGGGATTGTAAGCCCAGCCGTAATATGCCGGTCCGTAGTAGTAAGCGGGACGATACCCGTAATAGCAGCAGTATCCTCCATAGGAATAGGAACGATACACACTGGTGTAGGTCACGTTATTCACTACGGTCGTGCGAGACACATAAGTTCGGCCATTGCGCGAAACGTAAGGACGCTGTACGTAGCCTGAATGTTTGCCCGTATTGACGATCCGAGCTCCGTTTCGAGTGCTCTCGACCCGTCGACTGCCATTGAGGCCGTGATTGATGTGCATCCCGTTCCGATTGATGGAGCGGATCTGTCCATTGGGACGGAGGTTTGCGCTCCCACCGCCCTTGAGCGATACCTGCCTGCCCGGAGGCTGACGGTTGACGGTTCGTCCCACGCTACCGTTTCCACCTCTCCCCGCGCCGTTTCCCGCCACCTTACCGCCGGGTGCTGTTCCGGGGTTCCTGCCAGCGACTCCGCTTCCGTTTCTTCCGACAGGCTTTCCCGTGGCCGCAGTTCCGGGCCGACCGTTACCGGTTCCGGATTTTCCGTAACTCGTACCGGGCCTTGTTCCTGTCGTAGTTCCCGGCCTCGTATTGGTCGGTGGATGCGCCGATGTGGAAGGCCGACCCGAAGGCGGCCGACTTGTTGAGGGGTGCGATGCGGGAGCACTGGCGTGTGGCGTGCTCGGCTTTGGTGCCGGCGGATTGTTCTTGTGTTGAGCCGCGGCCGAACCAACGATCGAGACGGCGAACGCCAGCGTCACGATCGAGTACAGAAGAATATTTTCGCTCTTACGGACAAACCTCATCGCGAACTCCTCATGACCACAGATTGAGTATTGTGTTTTCACGAACCAAAACGTTGCGGGCCAGCCACGGTCCGGGGGAATTTCATTGCGCTGCCCACCTCTTTTCGTTTCCCGAGTGGATCAGAATCCGCAAAGTACGGGTCTAGAATGAGCACAGCCGCAAGCTCACCTCGTGGACACTCGTCGCCCGTGGCATAGACGACCGCAATTTTGATACCGGGGAGTCGGCAAGTCAAGAAAAATCACGGTTTTGGCAATACTGGGCCGGTGTTTCGTCCCCGATCAAGATGTCAGCAGAGACGTCGATCCAATCTCAAATCCTTCCTCCTCTTTCACGTGAATCCGCCATTCTTTGCAGGCCGATGACGTTGAGGGCGCGTATAATCCTGCGCTAGGAGAAGTGTTTTTGAGGCCGCCAATCGGGGATTTGCCGGTGAAAGCGCCAAGAAGTGGGAATGGAGCTTGATTCTGAAGGGAATCACCTTAGAAATATGAAATTCGGAGAGAAATACGAGCTTCTGGAGTCGCTCACCACCGGCGCCGTGGAAACTTTCATGGCCAATGACAAGGTGAGGGGGGAGCGCGTACTGGTGCATATCCTGGACTGCGCCACGCAGAAGCCAAACCAACCGACGGTGCAATGGGTTCTCGATGCGTTTCGCGCGGCTGCCCCCGAACCGGTCGGGCTCGTGCTGGAAACTGGCCGGTATAGCGGGACTTTATACGGATACCTGGTTACCGAGCTACCCGAAGAGGGAGCGCTGAAGGATTGGGTGCGGCGTTACAACGACCACGCCCGGGATACCCAGGAGAGCCTGTCGCCTTTCAGCAAGCCTGTCGAGAAGAGCGTGCCTCCAGCAGCCAAAATCGCCTCCCCAGAACCTCTGTCTCGTCCCGCTCCATTCACACAAGTGTTTCGGGACTTCGAATCGCAGACAAAGGCGAAAACGGCCGCACCTCCGAAAGAAGCCGAGCCGCCATCTCCGCTCCCCTTACCAAATCTCAGTGTCGCAGGGGATCCTTCTGGACTTCATGCCGCGCCGGCTTGGAGTGAAGCAAATCAGCCGATTTCGCCTCCATCGAAAAGGCAAGAACACAATCTCAGGAGCTCAGTAGATTCTTTTCGCTCCGAATTTGGGGCAAAGAAACCTGCTTCCGAAATAGCGCCGCCGGCGCCGAAAGAAGGCCCCAAACTCGGCGAATTTACCAGCTTTTTTCAAGGCCCGTTTCGGCCGGACGGACCGTCAGAGATACCTCCTGTATCTTCTCGCGAGATGGAGCCTCCGCGAAAATCGGTGGGAGATTTCACTGCAATGTTCGGTGCAGCAACGCCTCAGGAACGGTCGGCACCTGCATCAGAGGCGCCAAGGAGTGATGTTCCATCCTCGGGTTTCACTGGTTTGTTCAACACCCTCGAGAACCCCTCGCGTACGTTAAGTGGCACTCCGTTATCGGGGGGGCCGTCTCCGATAGCAACTGACGTCCCAGCGACCCTTCCTCCTCCCCGGCAGGAGCCACCTCCTGCTCCACTGCCCCCAGTGTATGTCGCTCCTACTCCACCGGTTTTCCCGACGGTGCAGCCTCCCCCTGCTCCACGGCCGCCTGCTCCGGTATCGCCCCCGTCCTCCGGGGGAGCAACCCGTGCCTTCTCAACTACGGGCGCCGAGCCCGCGCCGAGCCCCCCGCCGGTTCCCAGCGGTCCCAGCGCGTACACGCAAATCATCTCGGTGAGGCCTAAGAATCCTCCGGAAGGCGCCCCCGGCGCTCAACCGAAGTCTCCGGCAGCTTCGGCGCCTCCCGCCTTTGCGATGCCGCCGCTTCCCTCAATGGCGCCGCCGCCATTGCCTCCGCCCCTGCACATGCCTCCACCACCGCCGATGCCTAAAATCGCGTTTGCTCCGCCGCCCGCCCCAAAGCTGCCGGCCGTTGAGGTCCCGCCGCCCGTTTCGTGGTGGCCCCTTATCCTGACTCTGACTGTACTTTTCTTTATCGCGGTTCTGCTGGTGCTTTACTACGCACTCAAGCACTAAGAAAGACGCCAGACCCAAACTCGGTGGAATTCAGTTCGACTGCGGCAGAAGGATGAGAAGTTCAAGCGTGGGATTGGCAAGCTCGCCGGGAACAAAGACCGCGAAATTGCGTGCGCGGTTGACTGCTTCCCACGCGGGCCCGGACTGGTTCAACGCGAAGTACTGATACTTCAGTTTCACGGGAATCGCACTCGGCGGATTCGAGAGGTGCCGGAGTTGGATTCCCGGCAAGGCCTTCTTCACCAAATGGTCGATGTGTGTCGCCGAACAGACCTTTACCAACTGCGGCACTTTTTGAATGATGTTTTCTTCGCTGGTTTCGGCGCTAACGGCAAGATACATGCGGGTGTTCTGGAGATACTTGTCTTGATCGATTGCCGTGGCATAGATCGAGTTCTGTACGAGTTTCAACGGCAAGGAAACCAGGTTGGTGGGCACAACCGTTTCGAGCAGCGAGCGCAGTTTTTCATCCAGCTCCGAAAAAATCGGCCCGAGCGAATCGTGCACATAGAGCGGCAGATCGCGCGGCCGCATTTTCTGGGAGAATGTTGTGAGCGATCCCGCCAGCGTCACCATCGCGGCGTACAACTCTTCCGGGTGACCCTTCTTGCTCTCGTACAGATGGGAAAAAACCGGAAAATTCGAGTTGACGGTGTAAAGCAGCCAGAAATTGGCGATATCGGAGGCGGTGAAATCGGCCAGGCTCTGATTCTTCTGCCGCCGTCCTGCGGAGAGCTGCGTGCTCCGGGCCGAGAGCAGTTCCACCATCCCACGGAGTAATCCCACCAGGTATTCGCTGGCTCCGATCTCAACCAGCGGCGGGATAAATCTGGGGTTGAGCTGAAATGTTCCTGCCGGAGTCCGCTCCACGTTGGCGATACGAAGTACAGAAGATCCTTCGCGGTTCTCCGAGTCGGAGAGCAGACGCATATTCTTGCGCGCGACTTGAATCGGTTTCTCCCCGACACCGGTATTCTCGTCGCGAAAGGCAGCTACCTCCGCGAGATATCGCGTGCCACCCTCTTTTCCCGTCGATACATTGAGCCCGCGCTGGCGGTAGTCTGGAATTGCCAGGTACATATCGAGATCCTTCATCCCGGGCTCGAAGAATTCTTCCAGGGACTTGGACGGCGGCGGTGGATCCGCCTCGGGAATCTCGAAAAGCAGCCCATCGGGAAAAATGCCGGCGGCACGGGTGAGAGCGAATTGACCGTCGGCCAGCAATTCCGCATTGATCGCCAGTTCCCTGAAACCCCAGGGGCAGAACTTAAGCGCCTGCAGCCGGAAATTGAGAGTGTCTTCGAGGAAACGATCCTGAATCTGCAGATGCTGCGGGGTAAGAAATGTACCCTTGGTCCAAAGAACTGGCTTGAGCTGCTTCATAGGATCATGGCGCAATCCGCGATGCGGGCCTGAGAGCACGCCTCAGGCCACTTTCAACACGGCTGCCCACAATAGCAATTCCTGAGCTAGGAAGCAAAGGGCAAATCCAGACGAGCAGGCATGGAAAACAAACTGAGGATGAACGTAAGGAAGGTAAGACTTGGAACTGGTGAGAGAAATATCGACTAATCTTGTGCTTCGTGGCCCGGCTTCCACAAACCTTCCATGAAAGTCAGCCATTCCTGGGTTCTCGCACGCAAGACGCGAGGAATGCTCCGCGTGAAAACGGCAGGCCCGAAATCTCCGCGGGCGCGGCGAAGCACCAGCTTGATTTCTTCCACGGTGTCCTCGGGAATCGACTTGTCGTTTTCGAGGGCTTCCAACATTTCGTACATATCCGGCGCGGCTGCGATCAGGCTCGCACTGGCGTTAGCCTCGGCGTCGGCATCGACAGAGGCGACCGGCTGACCACAGCGGTCGATCACCCGCGACCATTTCTGCGGATCGATTCGCCACATACCCGATGTCACCTTCGCCTTCGCCATTTACTACTCCTTCAATGGGCTGTCGCCCTCAAATGTATCTAATCGTTAATAGTGTAAGATGCCGTCACATCCTTCAAGGTTACTAAGGTTTGTCCGGGTTAACGGGCTGGGTTCGGATCGCTTTCGATCGGTCCTCTAAGTCCATCGACGTCAATGAGTTGTGGTCTGCAGTCGGTTCAGAGGACCCTAGGGCGAAACCAGTAACTTCATAGGTCAAGAATGGAGTCAAAATAGATAAGGGACCGAGCGATTTAGCAGAGCCGAAGATCAAACTAGGAAGGTATTTCGAAAGTTAATGCCGGTACCGAGATGCCGCTCGTTACTGAGTTTCTACGACCTCGCGTTGCAATCGCCCTCTGCTTTGCTAAAATGCCGTGCAGCCAACCGGCTGGGGGTTCTTCTATGGCGATGCAATGTTGCATGGGAGCGAGCATGATGTGCACCATGGGCATGGCGCCAAGTTCACTTGTCGTTTTGCCCATCAACCGCGTGATGACCGATGAAGTTCCGGATGCGAACATCATGGATAACATTCCGCTGGTGAATATCATGCCGTTCGGGATGTGCATGTCGCCCGCCAATCCGATGGTCGCCGCAGCCACCGCAGCCGCGATGGGTGTACTGACTCCGATGCCGTGCATTCCCATGACCATGGCGCCTTGGGTTCCAGGCGCTCCGACTGTGCTCCTCGGCAACATGCCGACGCTCGACAACACTTCAACGCTGATGTGTATGTGGGCGGGCGTGATCTCGTTCGTGACGCCAGGGGAGTTCACGGTGATGGTGCCGTAATCCGCGGCTCAGACCTTCCGCCGATGCATCACTACCGGAATTTCAGGAACAAATACCGTATTAACTCAGCTTCGTCCCCTTGCTGCCATCATCCGCCGTATCCGGGTCCTTCGGGTCTGTCGGAGAGGTCGGACTGCCTCCGCTCGGGTCGCTTGTCATCGCGGGACTGCTGCCGCTGTTAAGGAACACAAATGGAGTGCCCGTGACGAACACGCCCGCGGGGCTGATGTCCACGGAATTGGACGCTGCCTTCAGAGTGATTCCTGCGGGACATTCGATTACGATGCCCGCATTCGCGGTCATATGAATGCTCATGGCAGTCATCGCGTATCCCATCGTGATGGACTCATTTTTCCCGCCGGTCACCGACAGCGAAACATTTCCCGTTATGCTTTCGCTCTGATTTCCAGTTACGGAGAGAGACTTGTCGCCGGTAACGCTCTCCATCTGGTTGCCGCCGACGTTCAGCGACATATTGCCGTCGACTTTTTCAAAGTGGCTGCCTTGGACGTGCAGATGTTTGTCGGCTTGAACCTGCTCCTGCTGGTTCGTAGTCACGATCAGATGGCGGTTTGCGCCGATGAATTCCCGCGAATCGTTTTCAACGCGCAAATCCATATCCTTCTCGGCGTTCATGAAGATCTGTTCGCTCCCCTTCAGATCTTCAAAGCGAAGTTCGTTATAGTTCGACGCACCGCCACCCTTGGAACTGCGCGACATGAAAGTGCTTCGCGTTTGGTAATCGGGCAGGGTGTAGGGCGGCATCTGATCCGCGTTGTACACGCGCCCGGTGATAATCGGCCGATCAGGATCTCCTTCGAGAAAGCTGACCAGCACTTCTTGACCGATGCGCGGGATCCACATCGCGCCCCAGTTCCCGCCAGCCCACGGCTGAGAGGTGCGAATCCAGCAAGAACTGTTCTCGTTCTGTTTTCCGAGACGGTCCCAATAGAACTGCACGATGACGCGGCCATACTTGTCGACCCAAATTTCCTCGCCCGCCTTGCCCACAACCAATGCGGGCTGCGGACCTTGCACGAAGGGCTTCGGCGTGATGCGTGCCGGACGATAGGGAACCGACGCCGGAATGCAAGTAAGACGGTTGGAGTACGTTTCGCCGCCCGTAGGTCCTGCGGTCGTATAACTTTGTCCTGCCGAGGCAAAGTGCCGGACCTCGGTGACTACATAGTTCGTGTTCTGGTCGCCGCGGTAATGATTTTTCAATTCGAAAGAATAGCCCGACATCAGGCCTCGACAGTTGCCCGCTGCCGATATCACCATGTAACTGGCTTCCTCTTCCTGCATTCGTACTTTGGCAACCGTGTCGCCTTCATCTTTGGTCGTATGCAATCCAGGATAGTCAAACAGTTCCAGTCCCTGACTCGCCGCAAGACTCACCACCGTGGGATCGTTGGCCAGCAAACTCGTGGATGGAGTCGTGAAATTGTAGTCGGTCACCGTGTACTTCCCGGTGCGAACTTCTTGCCCGACGTGCCAATTGTTGATGATCTCGGGATCTTCGAGACCTCCGACTTGCGTCTCGTAACTCACCGGCGAACTGGGACAGGCTGGCAGCGTGCTCGATTGATCGGAGATGACCAGCGTGTGCTTTCCCTGGGTGGAATGGTCGAAATAGTAGAAGATCCCGAATTCTTCCATGAGGCGCGAGACAAAGTTGAACGACGTCTCGCGATACTGCACGCAATATTCAAGCTGAGGATAGCTCCCCTTCAAACTGAGGCGGAAATCATTGAAATCGAAAAGATTGAACACCTGGGTAAGAATGTCAGGTACGGCGAGGTTCTGAAAGATTCGGCAGTCGGCTTGTCTGGTAAGGAACCATAGCCACGGCACCACCTGCGCGTTGTAGTGGGTGAACAGGCGCTCATCGGTTTCGCCCTGCGTAAAGCGACTGATATAGCCGCTGATGTAGCGCAGCGTGCCGTCAGGAAGCTGCAGAGTGATGCTCGCCTTCTGTCCGACAACATCTTCAAACGAAATGGAATCGTTGTCGTAAGCGATCAGGTTCAGGTCATAGCTGAATAGACGCGAAATTCCTTCGTACCCTGACAGTTCCTGAAGCAGGAGTACGTCTTTCCCCAGCGGAGTATCAACGGCCATGAGCCGGTGATCTTGACTGTAACTTACGTCTGGCACGAAGCTGTCCTTCCTTGCGTTGTATCACCACACCGCGGCCCTGCTGAAATGAATCATTTCGCAGTGACTAGTCAGCTACTGATATACGAATGCCCCATCGGCTCCAATTCCGACATGAATCCGTTGCATAGGTTCATTCGCCGCGATGCGTCCCAGCAGCTGCCGTGAGATCTCGGGCAGCAGTGTGTTCGTCAGAATGTTATCTACGTTGCGAGCGCCGCTTTCAACTTCCGTACAGCGTTTCGCAACTTCGTCGACCAGGGCGCCATCGTAAGTCAGGTCGATCTTGTGATTCTCATTGATGCGCCGCTGGATCTTGCCCAGCTTCAGCTTGATGATTTGCTTCATGTTCTCGTCTCGAATAGGCAGATAGGGAATGATGACCATTCGGCCGAGAAACGCGGGCTTGAAGATTTTGTTCATCTCGGGCTTGAGGGCTTTGACGAGCCCCTCGGGACCGGGCATAGTCTCGGGGTCCGCGCACAGTTTCGCCATGGTGTCCGTGCCGGCGTTGGTCGTGAGGATGATGATGGTGTTCTTGAAGTCGATCTCGCGCCCCTCCCCATCTTCCATGTTCCCCTTGTCGAAGACTTGATAGAAAAGTTCCAAGACATCGGGATGGGCTTTCTCAACTTCATCGAGCAGTACCACCGAGTACGGGCGGCGCCGTACGGCCTCGGTGAGCACACCACCCTCACCGTAGCCGACGTAGCCCGGAGGCGAGCCCTTTAAAGTCGACACCGTATGCGCTTCCTGAAATTCCGACATGTTGATCGTAATCAGATTGCGCTCGCCGCCGTACAGCAGATCCGAGAGCGCTAAGGCAGTTTCGGTTTTGCCGACGCCGCTCGGGCCAACGAGCATGAATACACCAATAGGCTTGTTGGGATCATCGAGGCGGGCGCGGGCGGTCGAGATTCGCTGGCTGATGACTTCTAGCGCGTGCATCTGTCCGATTACGCGCTGGCCCAGGAATGACGGCAGAGAAAGGACGGTGGTGATTTCGTCCTTCATCATCTTGCCCACCGGGATTCCAGTCCATGCCGAGATTACCTCCCCGACACTTTGGGCATCCAACGCGACCCGGATCATGGGTGTCTCGCCTTGCAGCGCCGCCAAGTCGGATTCTGCCTGGGCGAGTTGAGTGCGCGCGGCATCGACATCGAATGGTTTGGGTTCTTCCACCGCGACCGCAGTGGCGGATGACGCCGTGGCAGCGGCCGGAGCGGACGCGGTAACAGGAGTTGCGGTATCGGCTGCTACTCCACGAATCTCAGATCCATCACTTCCACCCTTACCATTGCCATTTCTCGATGCCGCCGCTCCCTCGAGTTGCGCTCGCAGATCGCGGATCGTCGTCACCAGGTCGCGCTCCTTCTCAAAGCGACTGCGCAGGCCAGTCAGTCGGGATTCGACTTCTCCGCTCTTCGTCGCAATTTCCTGCAGACGTTCTCTGTGGTCTGCGCCCACCGCCGATTCCCGTTCCAATATGCGTTTCTGGACGGCAAGATCGTCGATCTGGCGGACACAATCTTCGATCGCAGGAGGAGTTGCGCTCTGCCCCAAGGCGAGCCGCGCGCAGGCCGTATCGAGAACGCTGACCGCTTTGTCAGGTAACTGACGCCCCGCAAGATAGCGGTGCGAAAGATGCACTGCGGCCGTCAGGCCTTCATCCAGAATCCGGACTTTGTGGTGCTTCTCCAGCGACGGAACGATGCCGCGCAACATAGTCATGCACTGCATCTCTACCGGCTCTTCTACCTTCACGACCTGGAAACGGCGAGCCAGCGCGGGATCCTTCTCGAAATATTTCTTGTACTCAGACCAGGTAGTGGCGGCGATCGTGCGCAACTCTCCACGCGCCAATGCCGGCTTGAGCAAGTTCGCCGCGTCCCCTTGGCCCGCTTGTCCGCCAGCCCCAATCATGGTGTGCGCTTCGTCGATGAATAAGATGATCGGAATTGGCGAGGCCTTCACTTCCTCGATCAAGCCCTTCAGGCGATTCTCAAACTCACCTTTAATTCCCGCGCCAGCCTGCAGCAGCGCGAGGTCGAGAGTTCTCACGATGACATTTCGCAGCGGAGGAGGCACGTCGCCTTGGGCTACTCGGATCGCAAAACCCTCGACCACGGCCGTCTTTCCCACTCCTGCCTCGCCGGTGAGAATCGGATTATTCTGACGGCGTCTCATCAGGATATCGATCACTTGTCGAATCTCGAAGTCACGCCCCAACACCGGATCGATCTTCCCGGTCTTGGCTTTTTCCGTGAGGTTGATGGTGAACTGGTCGAGGTTGGGGCTTTTTCCTCCCGGACGTGGCCCAGCGGAGGGAGCGCCCGGTGCGGCGGTAGCGGCTGCCGCGGTTTCAGCCTCCTCGCTCGAACTCGCGACAATCGAGGTGAAGTCCTTGCGCAGCGCGTCTGCCTGAATCTTTTGGAACTCGCGGCTGGTGTCGCGCATGAGGCGCACTAATTCGTCATTCGTAGCCAATGCCAGGATGGTGAAGCCGGTGCGGACCTGTCCCGCCCCGTAGTCGATGGAGCCGATTGTCCACGCTTCGAGCAACATCCTGATGAGCGTCGGGCTGAGGGCAGGCGTGCGCGCGTTGCCGGATTTCAGCTTGTCCAGCGCCCGCGCCAACTCACCGGAAAACCTCGACGGCATCGACTTCGAAATGTTTGAAGATCGCGGCGAGATCATTGTCAGTCGAATCCAGGAGCTTCGTCAGATAGTGCTCGACCTCGATGTCATAGTGCGTGCGCGCCAGGCAAAGCCCAGCTGCTGCCTCCAGCGCACCGCGGGTCGAATCGTTAAGCTTGCCGATCAGAGACTTCAGATTCATGGCGTTCCCCTTTCACTGCTTCAAGCCCCAACACGGTATCGTCCGGATCCCGGCTGAAAGGCTTGGACTTCACCCACGACACCCAGCCTAATTGCGGTCCCGACACCCCTTCTGCACCCAGGGTGCAAGCCGGAACCTGCTCGCGTTCTAGAATCAGCTTCACTTCAAAATCCCACTCGTCATTCGAAAAGAACCGTACCCAGGAACGCAGCGTTTCGAATGAACTGCCATGAGGCAGAAAATCGGCGTAGCGCTCCAAGGGCAGCGGACCTAGCACGATGCGTACTCGTGATTGCTGGTTCCACACCTCGTCGCCGACGACAGCGCCAAAGCCAAGTTCTTCGCTGGCGCTATTCCCCTGTGCCAGTTGGCATTGGGTCTCGCGGTCCAGACGGTACCATCCTCCCGCAAACTGTTCGATTTCGACGGGAACCTCAAAGTAGTCGGAGAGAATCTGGCGCAAGGCTTGCGAGGACCGCGGGCGTTGCGCCAACAGACCTGCGTAATAGATCAGCGCATCATCGGAAACGTTTTGCCGGTCCTGTAATCCCTCGGTTCCCAACCCTAACAGGCTCAAAAGATGACGGGAAAAAAGGTCACGCTCGCCCTGTTCGCACGCTACATCGAAGCGGTATTTTCTCCAGGCGCGGTAGAACAAGGAGATGATGCGATGATTGAAAATGTCGAGGAAGTCGCGCATCGAGTAGTCCGAGGCGCGTAACCGTTCGATGATCAGCGACGTGTACGGATTGGGAAGGACCCCGAGCGGACCGGTTAACCCCATGAAATTCACGGTCAGCTGCGCCGCTCCCTTTTCCGGCCACTCGATTGCCTGGATCTGGCTCGCCGGAAACGCAAGAGACGCATGCGCGCCAAAGCGCGCAACTTCGGTATCAGGATGAGCGAACTGGCCGACTCCCATTCGCTCCGGCAGCAATCTTTCGAGCAGACGCACCGCTTGGAAGAAGTCAAACGAGAAGGGCTCTTGCCGGAGCTTCTCTTCAACCTCTGAGGCGGCTAGATCAGAATTGACTGCCCGGATCTCGGTGCCCACTCTTCTAACGGCTCCTTTCGCTGGCGGCTTCGTGCCACCAATTGACTGAAACTGTTCATTGACGCGTATAGTCCAAAGAACTTTTCGAGGACGCTGGCAAAAAGGTAAGCTCCGCCCCCGCTGAATTGCTCTTCATCGAATTCAATTTCGACACGCGTGCCGCGCGCGAAACCGATGCCATGTTCGGACACAACGCGAGTAAAGTGCCGCCGCGCGTTGACCGCCGTGATTCCACCGATCTGCTTCTTGGAATCCGGCGAGTCCGAAAAATCGTAGAGTTCAAGAATCTTTTGCAGAGCCTCTCTGCCATCGTCAACGATCGACAGATAGTTCAACGAAAGATGCGAAATCAGGGACCATAAAGTCTTGCCGTCCATCGGAGGGCGCATGGTGCGCGTAGGCTTGTGCAGGGCGACGATCCGCTTGATGGCTGCGCCTCCCGTCATTTCGAAGTCCCCATTCTCGCTGCCAAAAGGGAGGCGAGTGACCAGGTCACGGTTGGTGCAGGTGCATCGCACCGTTACGGTGTCGTATTCAAGTTCCATGGGACGAGCTGACAGATCAACCAGCGACAGAAATACGTCAGTGCCCTCATCCCCCTTGCGGTTCGACGCCGAGCGCGTGATGTACCAGTAGGCGGGCGTGACGCCCTGCACCACGTGCCGCTCGGAGTAGAGCGGATGATAAGTCACGGTCTCGTGCGTCTCAGGGTCAGTGCTAACCACTTCGTCAACCGAATAGATCTCCATCGTCTGCCGGCGACGCGCATCGGGCACGATGGGATATTGATACCGCGTCTGATCGACCAGAATGGGTTCGGCAGTCTGCGCAAACAGATTGATGATTGGTGTGCATCCCAGGCGCAGGGTCTTTTCATTGACCGCGACTTCCAAACGCTGATGACGTCCGTCTTGTTCAAAAGACGAGATCAGGAAAAGCAATTCGGCTTTGGACGTGAACCCGGCACGCGCCAACTCCGACAGGCCCTTGAGACTGAGGAAGAAGAACTTCTCGGGAAACGCGAAGTATTCCTGCAACAACCGGTATCCCACAAAAGAGCGTCTGGGATACGGCAGTACGTCTTCGTTTTCCCCAAATCCCATGGGCTGAAGATTTCGCACCGGAAGTTCGCGCACCGGAGCCTTAGGATTCGCAGGATCTCGCACCAGAATACGGACACAGTTTCTGCACATCAGCTCGTAAAGTGAGTGAACGACCGCGCTTTCTCCATTCAGATAAAACCCGAGTGCCTCAAGATCGAGTTTTTCAAACGAGACATCGGGAAAGCATTCCAGTTCAACTCGGAGCACCGCAGCCTCGGACGCGCGCAACGCCGGGCGGATGCGATCGGGCGTCATCCATTGGGCCTGTGAAACTTTGAAGGGCCACAATGTAACGTCATACGAGGTACGAAACTTGCACGGCACGCCTTCCACCGGACGCGAATACAGAACCGTTCCCTTCGGAATCTTGAGGCTGCTGGTCAGCTTGCCGCGCTCGGAGTCCGTGTGAAACTGTGCCACTGACATCGAGGGCACGGGCCGCAGGTAGTGCGGGTAAAGAATGTTGAGCAGGGCCTCGGTGATCAGCGGAAAATCATCATCGAGGCGAAGGTGGACACGCGCTGCCAGCAGCGCAAACGATTCCAGAATTCGCTCGGCGTGGGGATCTTCACAGCGGTCGGGTTCCAGCAATAGTCGCGAGGCGATCTTGGGATACTTGTCGGCGAACTCGGCCCCCACTTGGCGCAGGAACGTGAGCTCACTCTCGTAGTAGTTTCTCAGCTCATTGCGCAAGGCCGGCTCCCTTAACCTCGTACTCTCCCTTGCCCAACTCGAGAACAGTGTCGAAACGCACAGGTTCAGGCGCCGGGTCCATGCACAAGAGTCCTTCGATGACGAACTTCAACGTCCGGTGATCGCCCTCGGTCGCCTCCATTCGCACTCTGGCGCGCTTCAATCGAGGTTCGAAAACTGCGATCGCCGATTCCATCTCCCGCACGAGATCACCGTGGTCACGGCTGGACAGCACCGACTTGGAAGAGATGTCGGCAAATCCGTAGTGATAAACGGAGCGCACCGTTTCTCGCGCCGAGTCCGGTGACGGCTCGATCGTTCGTCGGGTGTTGAGCAGCCACTCCAGGTCGCGCTTCAAGGCCAACTTGAGTTCTCGCAGCGACTGAGCGCGCGTGAAAGGTATCTCCGAACGGTTCTTCGGTTCGCGGTCGATCAGTCTCTCCAGGACAGACAGGGTAACGGGCCCGTTGGGGTCGCGCTTCGCCATGACTTATTTCCCGTCTCCCAGAGCTTGGGATGGATCGAGCCGACAGATGCGCTCGAAAAATTTCTGCTGCGCCGCCTTGTCCGCCTGGATTTTCGTGCTCATCTTCATGATGGTGGCCAGGGCGCTTGCCACTACTCCCGGATCCTCCCAGTCGTCAAGCTTGTGATTCTCGATCGCCGCAGCCAGGTCATCGAGAATGGGCTGTGCCACATTTGCTTTGTTGGTGGAGGCGCAGATCTCCACCAGTTGCATCCGCCGGCGGAAACGCTCCCGTCCGGAACGCTTTCTGGCAATATCCTGCTGAAGGATCTCGAAGGCCTTCCGCTCCTTGCCTTCGCGCAATGCCTGCAGCGCCGAAGCATATGCGTCCGTCGGCTGTCCCGGCCATCTCGATCCCAGTCCGTTCGAGGACGACGCGGCACGCAGTGGCGGCTCCGCAGCTGAGGGCTGCTCGGCGGGCGCCTGACTCAACGACACTAACCAAGCGCGCGTTTCTGCATTGGCGGTCGGCGTCTCGTCCATGAGTGTGGCATCGAGTAGTTGTGGAATGTCTGTGATTAACGCCTTCAGTTCGGAACGAATTGCCCGCGCGATCGCTTCGTAACCGCTCCCCAGTGCGTCGCAAGCCTCGACCACAAAACGCTGGAGATCAAGCCATGCGCGGCTGCAGGGAAGCGCCATCGCGTTCTCCGCTGCTTCCAGCAATTGCTCATATTTCTTGTCGAGTAACAGCCGTTTTAGGTGGCGGCGAAGTTCCGTGGGCGGCGCCTCCAGCCGGGTCGGATCCGCCAGATCGATGGCCGCACGCAATTCTCCCCAACGCAGGCCGCGCAACATTAAATAAGAAGCCGGGCTGGTGGGTTCGCGCCGGCGCAGAAAGGCCGCCGCTTCCGCCACTTTTCGTATGGCGTCGAGCCGGTCGGCAGGCTCGGAAGAAGACTCCAAGGAAAGCAGCACGCCGGTGCGAGCCCCTTCCGTCGTTCCCCCAGAGCCATCGCCTTCGACCCCGGGTGTGTTTTCGGCTGCTGCAACCACTTCTACCGGATCAGGCTCCTTTTCTCGCTTTTTTTGTAGAAAGCCATGAACCAGGTGTCGGCTCGCTTCCAGGGCCGATTGCAATGGGCCAAATGCCGGCCCTTCCTCCACGAACTTCGAGTCGCATGCCTTCTTCAGTAGACCGAGAGTCTGGATGCACCCGTCGAGATCTTGCTCGGCCTGCGCATAAAACTTCTTGGGAGTTTCTTCGAAAGCTCTATCGAAAGCTTCCGGTGTAACTTTGCCGTCTTTTACCTGAAGAGCGCGCTTCTTCTTCGCATCCTCGGTTTTCACCTGATCTTCATAGCCCATGTCCCGAGACTGCTGATAGTCCAGCAGACTGTACGGGACTTTTTCCACCACGGGCACGAGTTTCAATGGGATATCAAGTCGAGTCCCCACAAATCCCAACGGCGCTCCGCGGGATTGCGCGTCGCCATCCTCCAGTTCCGGGTACACCGTGTCCCAGAACTTGTCTACGAGACCAACGCACAAGGCCAGACCGTCTTTCAATCCTGCGAAGCCTTTATGTTTCAGCCATGCTTCGGTAAGCCAGCCGGCGAGTTGGAGATCCTTGGTCTTCTTGGTGAGAAGTTCGGTGGTGAGTTTGATGACCTGTGGGTTATCGGCGACTTTGCGGTCGCGCTCGGACATTCCCGGAGGAGGCTGGTCTTCCTCACGCCGCGCTTCCTTGATCTTGTCGTACAGCGGATCGTAGCGCAGGTTAACGCCGCTGGGATTCGGTCCTTCGATAGGAATTAAGAGATCGTCGGGAACAGGCATGATAGGTCAGGCGGCCACTGAAGCCGGATTGAACTCGAGCGCACGCAGTTCGAGAAGTGGGATCTCCTCTTCATCTACCAACCACATCTTTTGGCCGAAGGGAACTTGATATTCGTAGCCATCGCGCTTCTCCCACACCGTGGCGCGTCCCAGGCGCACAGCGTCGTCGGGATGCTGCCAGGAAAACGGCGCAAGCACGGGAAGCAGGACCTCTCCCAGTTCAGTGCCCTTGAACGATGGAGTCGTGCGCACGGCTGCCGGCGTCCAGATGAGGTCTCGTAAACGTTTCGGCGGCATGATCTGAATCGAGGCTACGTGCTCCATCGGCAGCAGTAGATAGTTTCCTGCCGCGAAGAGTTCGAGCCTGCCGCCAAGTCTTGGATCGCTATCGGAGAAGAAGGCGAACTGCTTGCCGTTCACTACACCACCGCGATCCCCCTCTGCGTCTTCTTTTTGCTCCGGGAACTCGCCCCGCGCAAACAGGTCCTGGCGTTGCCGCTCGGCGTACAACGCGCTGCGATACAGCAAGACGCCCATTTCGCTCGTGGGTCCCGCTTGTCCTAACACTTCCAGTTGCTTGTCCGCGCGGTCGTACTCCCCGGCAAAGCACAATAGCTCGAAGAGAAACGTGCGTCGACGAGTGTCGACGGGATTATCACGCAGCTCCGCGCTTAATGCCTTGATGGCTTCGTTGAGTCGTCCTGCTTTGTATAGTTCTTGAGGATTCATGGCGCTCACACCCTTGGTGGGACTTCCGTTCGATCAGATCCCGCTTCAAAAGAAACAGGGACCAAGTCCTCAGATTTGCATGAGAAGGAGGCACCTTCGCCTCGGGCATTTGCCCGCCACGGAGATGCCTCCAGACGTTCCATCAACTTCGAGAGCCGACAGCCCTAGCTGCTTGCAACCGACTGGGCAATGTCGTAGATCGCCGTGCCAGCATTCGACGTGGTGCCGGCAGACGTATCCTGAGTCCAGTACTGGAACTCGATCTTTTCGTACGCGATGCTAACGCTCTGGGACGGTTTACCTGTTGCCCCTCCACCCGTGCTGTGGCTGGTGATATAGCAGTTCGTCATAATAACAATCAGGTAAACGTACGGTGACGTTCCACCGCCGGACTCTCGCTGCTTAAACGTGCAGGTTGCGATGTGTGTTCCTTGATAGAGATTCTGCAGAATCTGGAAGCTGGCGGAATCCATTGCACACGTGAAGCTGAAATCCGACAACGAACACTTGCCGGCCGAAAGACCCTTGCCTCCCACGTCGGCAGGATTGGATGCGCCAAAGGAAAAGCTGTCCAATTCGATGTACTTGGGCATATCCGGCGCCTGCGACTCGCCGTTCACGCCATCAATCAGTAGATAGGTATCACTTGCCATTGCGGTTCCTCCTCAGTTCATTCGGTCAGAATTCAAGGATCTCTTCAAATCCCTGTTTGTAGCGCCCGCCAAAACCATGCGGGGTTATTTCTTTGCGGCAGCCGGCAACTCCGCCACCAGTCGAAGCGAAACATTGAGTTCGTCGAGCTGAAAATGGGGCCGAAGATAAGCGATGGCGCGGTAGACTCCAGGCTTACCCTTTACTTCTTCAACGTCCACTCGTGCTTCCCGCAAGGGGAACTTGGCCTTGGTCGTCTGGCTGGCCTTGTCGTCTTGCGTAACATATTGCCCAATCCAGCGATTCAAGAAGCGCCAGCAGTCATCGCGAGACATGAAGCCACCGATCTTGTCGCGCATCATCGACTTCAGATAGTGCGCGAAACGGCAGGTAGCCATCATGTACGGCAGTTGCGCCGAAATCCGCGCGTTAGCCGTGGCGGAATCGCTGTCATAAAGCTTCGGCTTGTTGCAGGACTGGATGCTGAAGAATGCGGCTTTGTCGGTGCCCTTGCAGTGAACCAGCGGCACCAATCCCTGGTCCGCCAGTTCTTTTTCGCGCCGATCGGTGATGGCGATCTCCGTCGGGCACTTTAATGCCACGTCGCCCTCATCGCTGCGGAAGGTGTGAGACGGAAGCCCGTCGACCAGGCCGCCACCCTCGACTCCGCGGATGGCCACGCACCAGCCGTAGGTAGCAAATGCCTGCGTCATTTTCGACGCAAGCGCATACGCGGCGTTGCCCCACAGGTACTTGGAATGGTCGGTCCCGTCCACGCCCTCTTCGAAATTGAAGCCTTCGACGGGCGCAGTCTCTTTGCCGTAGGGCAGACGCATCAGCACCCGCGGGCAGGTGAGGGCGACATACTTGGAGTCCTCACTCTCGCGGAATCCCTTCCACTTGGCGTACTCGGTGCTGTCGAAGATCTTGCCGATATCGCGAGGCTGATCCAGGGCCGTGAAGCTCTCCATGTTCAGCAACTCTGACGATGCCGCCGAAAGGAAGGGCGCGTGCGAAGCCGCCGCGACTTGAGAGACCTTCTCCAGCAATTCCAGATCCTCGGGATGCCTGCTGAACTCGTAGTCGCCGACCAATGCACCGAAGGGCTCGCCACCGAAGAGTCCGTACTCTTCCTCGTAGACCTTTTTGAACATCGCGCTCTGATCGAACTCGGGAGCCCGCTGCAGGTCACGCAGCAAATCCTTCTTCGAGGCATTCAGAATACGAATCTTCAGCTGGGTGCCTGTTTCCGACTGGTCCAGCAGATACTTGAGTCCGCGCCACGTCCCTTCCAGTTTCTGGAACTGGGGGTGGTGCATGACCTCGTTCAACTGCAACGAGATCAGATGGTCGATCTGCGCTACGCGCGCCGAAATCATCTGGTCGGCGTCGCGTCCTATCGTCATCGACCCTTCGAGAACCTGGGCCACAAACTCCTTGACCAGGTTTTTCCCGCGCTCCCGCGCGCTCGGGTCGCCAAACCGCCCCTGTTCTACGATCTGGTCGAGAAGGCTCGACTCTGCGGCCTGCTCCACTACCGCCGACCCACCAGCAACTTTTTGTGTATCAGGCATTAGGTTCCCCCTTCTCGCCGACTTCGGTCTTCAGTTTCGCGAGCTTGTCACTCTTGCTCACCGCATCGAGCAAGGCCTCGTCCAGTTTCTCGTTGGTCTGCAGCGTGCCCTTCAGATCGTTGAGACGCGTTCGCAGATCCAGCAATTCCTTGAGCGGCTTTACTTGGCGCGCCACCTGCTCGGGCTCGAAATCCTCCAGGCTCTTGAACTTCAGATCCACCTTGAGCTGGCCGGCATTGGCGTCTTCGCTCAACTTGTTCTCAACGGCGAATGAGAGGTGCGGCTTCATGCTCTCTAGAACGGTGTCGAAGTTGTCGGGCGTGACCTCGACAAAACGACGCTCCTTGAGTTTGGGCAGCGGCTGTTCGGGTTGCCCAGTGAAATCTCCCAGAACGCCTACTACGAACGGCAGTTCCTTGATCTCAATCGCTCCGCCCGTTTCCACGTCGTACGTAATCTGAACCCGGGGAGGGCGCACCCGGTCCAACTTATGCTGTGTGCTTGGTTTAGCCATGTGTGTTCTACCTCTTCGAGTTTTCGAGGAAATCGGGCATTTCCCGATGTCCGGGTATTTTGTAGTCGGTCGGGGAACGTTACAGCCAGAGGCTCTATTGCCCGGGTGGGGAGGTGCTAGGCGTCTTGCGTCTGACCGAACGTATCGTGGTGCAATCGTTTATCACATGCCAAAACCGGAGTCAAGGACTAACGCGCTTTTTCAGTCGAATGGCTCTGTTCTCCCCAATCATCAGCTGTTACGAAACCGTCTCCCACCGCGTTATTGGTATGGTGATGCGCAAGCCACTTTCGTTTCAGCGGGCCCAACGTGCCGCTAACCCTTGCGGCGGTCGACCAATCGATTGAAATCGCAAGACCCGCACGGAATCTCGGTTCTTGACCGAAACCAAAGGAATCAAGCCTTCCTCAACAATTTGCTCGGCTGTATCTTGGGTAAGCAGCACTTCGGCGCACGGCTTACACTCGGATTCGCCATCTTTGTTTTGGACGTGAAGCGGCAACCCGTCTATCTCCGCAGCCAAAGCCCCCTGCATCTCCCAGCCTTCCTCAGAGAAAGACCGCCCTAACAACAAGGCAACCGCGAACGCGGGGTTCCCCCAAAGATAGTCGTCGTGGACGGGCGCCTCGGCCAACTCCTCGAACTCAAACGATTCAATCCTGGAAGTCTTCTTTCCATAGGGGAGTCTTAACAGGAACCGTGGAAGAGCCAGTCCGATAGAGCCCGCTTCCGGCAGATTGCGGAGTTTCGCCCACCTGATGGCTTGGTCTTTGGTGACACTCCACTCGCGAGGGTGGGGGCTCGACGCCAAGGATGAGCAACCTAGCACCTGGGGGCTGGCTGCTGCGAGGAATGGGGCGCCAGCAAGGTGCGCAATCCGGGCCATCTTTGAGAGCACTGCAACGTCTGCCTCCCCTGGGCCGAAACTATAGCCACCCACAATCAGCGACCACGGTTCCGCCCCCGGCGTTCCAACGCTCCTCTCGACCAGCAGCCGATACGCGCCGGCAGCATCGACGTCGGTACCCGAAGACAGGTCCTCAACCAACTCCTCTTTCGATAGATCAACCAGGTAAAGCTTAAGCTGGGAGCCGGTTTCCAGTTGTCGGACCAGGAGGTAGGTCGCTCTCCACAGAGCCTCGAGCGCCTGGAAATCCTGACTATGCAGCACTGCTCGCATCAGTCCGCTGAGGGCGCGATCGATGACGGAAACAACTTCCGGCTGGCGTGGATCCGGAGTGTTCACCTTGTATTTCTCGGCCACTCGGTGCGCAAACTCATGCACTTCATCGGGGGCTCGCCGATGCGGCTGATTGTCGGAAATCCGCGATTCCGTCTGCTCCACCATTTCGTCGAGGAGGCTGCCCGACGCCAACTTCGCAGCATTGGGAGCGACCACGCGGGAAGTGCTGGATGGTCGTGAGTCAGCGGGTTCCGGGTCTTGGGAGCGTATCCCCAATTCCCGAGCCGTTGTCTCAAATGTCGAAGGATCCTGCAGGCGGGCCCGCACCTCCCGAAGTTTACCGAAGGCGCCGAGATGATTGAATACCTGATCCGGATGAAAATCGTCGAGATCAGAAAACCGCAGCTTTGATTCACCCTCGCCCAGCGGCAGTTGTATCTCTGCACTAAAGCGGGCTAGCACTTCGTCGAAGTTGTCTCGGTCCACCAGCGTGGCGCGGCGTTTGCCAATCGTCTTGGCATCGGATATCCCGCGGTGGGACCGCCCGCTGAAATCGCCAAGAACCACAATGCAGAAGGGAATTTCCGATGATGGACGGGCGCCCTCACTATCTCCGCCCACGGACAGGTTCACACCACCGAAGTCGAAGGGTTTCGGCATAACGCCTCCCGGGAAGGGCAAAACTTAGACTGACAAACGAACGCGGATCAACATGCACGCCGCGGATTGCTACTGGTTCTCGCTTTGGGCCAGATTGAGGCGGCGCAACCCGTCTTTCGCATCCTGATTGGACGGCTGCAACGCCAGCACCTGGTTGAACTCTTGCCGGGCTTTGTCGTACTTACCATTTCCAGCGTCTCGCCGGGCCCATTCCAGCAGACGGGGTATGTCCCTCTGGCTCAGACCACCCGATTCAACCGGTGCCTCCGGCTGCTCGGCTTCCTTTTGAACCCTGCTGCTCTTTTCCGCCGTCGTCTTGGGAGGCGCCGGCACGTGCGGCGTTATCACGGCAGCCGCCGTCGGCTTCTTCGCCGGTATCCTGGGAACTTGCGCCTCCGCGGGCGCAGTCGGAGGTGGCACCGTCTGAACTGGCGGCTCGGAATGAACCGGGGGTGCCTTGTCTACAGTCTCGGCCGGGCTGCTTTCTACTTGCTGTGGAGCGATCTTGACCTTCGAAACGGGCGTCGGACGATACAGCACCGCGATCACAGCGCCGACCAGAACCAGCGCCACCGCGCCGAGGATGATTCGGGTCCGGGTAAGGAAGGGCTGCGGCTCGAGTTCGTCGAATTCCGCCTCGAAACCGCTTCCGGGTTCTACATGCAGGCTTTCAGAGCGAAGGTTGTCAGACTGAACAGGACCGCGTGTCTGCTCCGCGTCTTGACCCGTCTGGACGGGAGCTTCGGTTCCGTCTTTGAAAACAAAATCGCCGGTGCCGGCAACCGGCGGTCCAACTTCTTCGGTCGAACCCCGGCGCACGCTTTGAAAGGGAGATTGGACCATCATCGTAGCGCCCATTGGCGGAAGGTCAGCGCTCTGTGGTGGGGCGACAGTGTCGACCGAAACCTGTCCAAGATGGGCCGGGGTAGAAAACACGAGTTCCATCCACCCGGATTGCCCGTCTGGATCACTCGCGAGCGCAGGAACCATTCGAAACTCGATACCGGGCAAGTCGCGCAAACGCTGGGACACATTTTCTGCGAGAAGAATCTGGCCGGGCCTTGCCTGTCTCAGGGCTCGTTGGACCGACTGGACACTGAATCCTGCGGGCTCCTTCGGACTTGGTTGATGAACCACTATTGCGGCACCCAGTCCATCGGCGGGCCGACAGGCCCGGAATTCCAGGATCGCCGTCTGAATCCTCTTCGCGGCAACTAGTGCTTGCCACGATCCGTCGAAGTGGGCGGTCATGAACGCCGACGTTTCTTCTGCGACACGGCCACCGCTCGCCGTCACCAGGTCCGCGATCATGTAGACAACAATGCTGTCGCTTCTCCACGTAAGCGCTCCCGGATCCCAAATCCGAATCGCTATATCGGTCGCATCCAGAGGCGGATCTCCACTCCACGCCGGGTCCTGGCCGCTTTGTGAAAGCTGGAATTCCCGGCTGTCGATTTTCTGCTCGTACTGCGCCATGGGGACCGTTCTTTAGGGGGGACGACCGCTCGCTCGGAGATGTAGGTTACGCCAAAATCTGGGCGCAAGCAACATTCAGGCCTGTTTTATGGCACAATCGTGCCGCCATCCGCCACTTTGGCAGGCTTGACTTCACGCAAACCGTGAGTATCATACGGGTCACCTGCTTAGGCGAACTTGCATGACGTTTGCCGTCACCCCGGTGCTTCTATGCCACAACGTTCGATGTCTAGTGCGAAATTGTGTCCGCTGGCTGCCTTGAGGAGAGCTTTCTTTGCGTTAGCGTTCGTTGCATTCGCAGGTCTCGCGGCTCACTCCAAGGACGTCCCCGTCTCTGCAATCGTTGTCTTCGATGGACCAAACGGTGCTGCCGCCGTCCAGGTAACTGACTTCCTGATGAACGGCAAGGCAGAAGTGCGTTCCTGCGAAGGAGCTTCGCAGATCAACAAGTCCTCCTATGGCAAGCTCCCCAAGATTCCACTGAATGCCTCGGTTACGTCGCTCGAACGGGACGCCAAGGGTGTCATGACACTGACGCGCGGCTCGGCCGCGGAGTGCGTGGTTCCCTCCAATTTGAAGTTCGAGAAGGACGAATTACTGACTCCCGCCCAACTGGCGGATCGCGCTGTTCTCGGCGGACAGGTCCAGGGTTCCTCGCCGGCGGGAACGACAGTTGTGCCTCCTTTTAAGCCGACTGCGAAGATCGTGTTTGTCGCGGCGCCCGACGTTGAATTCGCCGAGTACCTCCGCGCCACCCGGGCCCACTCCGTCGCGCAGTGGCAAGACTACCTCGGACGGTATCCGAAGGCCGCGCACACCGATGCTGCCAAGCAGGCCCTTGCCGCCATCCTGCTGAAAGAGGGTGAAGACGGACTGGCTTCCTACCGGAAGTCCGCCGCTACGGCCGCTCCCGCATATCCGGACCTCCGGACCGCATTCGCACGGGCTGATCAAGTGCACGAACTGACACCCGCTAATGAAGCGGCTCCTAAGCTTCATGAGAGTGTTCACTCTGAATTGGTACTGGTTGTCGACAAGGCCCGGGCGGAACTGCAAGCTTACAAGCAAGCCCTGGCAGGTCATTCAACCGGATATGTCCACCTGGGCAATAGCCGACAATTGACCGAGCACGCGCTGGAGATTGATCCGCATTTTGACCAGGGACTGACGCTGCAGAGTGAGATCGCCGCTGAAAGCAAGAAAGTCGACACAGCCCTGCACAGTGCCGAATCCATGATGGCCGCGCAACGCTACGACGAGGCAGTGAACGCGGTCGCGGAGTTTCGCGCCTTCGCCGACGAGGAGCCGCGCATCGCAGCGATTATCGACACCACTTACAAAACTCACTACGAGCGTGGCAAGGCAGCCGCATCGAGCCAGAAATGGCACGACGCCGTGCAGGAGTATCAGAAAGCGTCTGACCTCAAGCCGACCTCCGAGGCGACGGTCGCACTGAAACAGGCGCAAACAGAGTTCCAGTCCTCAACCAACCGCGCCGCCGCAGACGCCGCTCTGCGGCAGAGCAGTGACTTCGAACAGGACAAGCATTACGTCGATGCCTACGAAGTGTTAGCCAATCTTCCCGATGCCCAGCGCGCTTTGGTGAAAGACCAGATGCAAGCGCTCGAAGTCAACTACGTGAAAAGCGCCTCGGATGAGGCCAAAAAATTGAAAGAGGCCCACGTTCCGATCCAAGGGCGAGCCGACGAAATCGGTGTGCAAAAAGCGTACCAATATCTGCAGCGTGCCAGCACACTGCAACCCGACGATCAGAATCTCAAGCTCCGCCTCGACCTCATGGCCCAAACACTCAGCGACTACTATGTGGCCCAGGCGAAGAAGTATCTTGAAAAGCCGCTCGGGTCTGGTGTGGGAGTTGCTTGGCTTTACTTGAACGAGGCTCAGCAATACCAGCCGAACCGCGACGACGTTCGCGACGAACGCACGAAATTTTCTTCCATCCATAATGTTCGTTCCACGCTGTCGATCAAGGTCGTATTCCGCGACCAGACATCGCGGCGCGACAGCGCCGGATTCGCCGATCAGCTTTCCGATGCCATCGCCACAGGTTTGGAGACGACATCGCTGCCCGTCCGAATCATTCGTGCTGCCGATACGACTCCCGTAGATCCGAATTTTCAACTTGTCGGCGACGTGCTGGAACACCGGCCGGTCGCGAAGACTGGAGTCGAGTCCATCGACTCCGAATATCGCGCTGCCGAGAGGGAATTGCCGAATGACGACTGGAATAAGGCCAATCGCGATTACGAGGCCGCAAACCTCGATCTGCAAAAAGCCCAGAAGCTTCTGGAAGGAGTCCAGGCGCACGGCAAGAAGAAGGACATAACGACCGCGTCCGCAGCCGTCGAAGACGCGCAGAAAAAAGTCGAAGAGTGCCATCGCAAGCTCGACTCGATCCCCAAGACGATATTGACTGATGTAGTCAAACCTTACAGCTACACGAAGAAAACGATCGACTTGACCGCGGTCGTTGAGCTGGGGTTCCGCATTGTGGATGCCGGCGGCAACACTATCTCAACCACTCCGTCAGTCAAGAACACCGCGCACAATGTCTTCATCGTCCTCGAGAACGTCAAGTCGGAAGACACCAAGAACGTCAAACAAATCGGTTCTCCGCCCGATGAGGCTCAGTACCTTGGCGACGTCGAGATCGCGGCCCGCATTGCCTTGATCAAAGACGTTAAAGAGAAAGTCGACTCGCTTCCTGCCAAGATTCTCGCGCAAGCGCGCAAGCATCAGATGGATGGCGATACGGATGGTACCGCCGAATCCTACATCCTTTATCTGAACTCAACTCCCGACGCGCAGACGCCGGAGCGCGACGAAGCTAAGAAGTTCTTGCGCGAGCAGTTCAATATGAATTGGGTGGGGAGTTCCGTTTAGATAGTTCGGTTCGCGTAGCAGGAGTAGACTTTCTAGAGCATTTCGCATTCGCCGTGATTGCCGTCCGTTAGGTGCCCCCATCACCTTCTGGTAGATTGCAGAACTTAGCGCCCGTGACCGCGCCACCTATCAAACGTATCGGGAAGTACGAAGTGATCGAGATCCTCGGTCGCGGCGGTATGGGTCTGGTTTATCGCGCCTTTGACCGTCAACTGAATCGAGAGGTCGCGATCAAAACCGTCACCGAGGGATTCAGTGGTGATCAGGAAATGCTGCAACGTTTTTATCGCGAGGCAGCTAAAACTGGCGCGCTGAAACATCCCAACATTGTCATCGTTCACGATTTGGGCGAGCAGGATGGTTTCCCTTACATCGTGATGGAATACCTTTCGGGTGATCCCCTTGACCGGATGATCGAATCGCGCAAGCCCCAGCCGCTGGCCTTTAAGCTAAAAATTATTGAGCAGGTCTGCTACGCGCTGGGATATGCGCATCGCAACGATGTAATTCACCGCGACGTCAAACCCGGCAACGTCATCGTGCAACCGGACGGCGTTGCCAAGTTGCTGGACTTTGGAATCGCCCGTCAGGAAAAGACCGACGGACATCTGACTCGCACCGGCCACGTCATCGGCACAATCCAGTACATGGCACCCGAGCGTTTGAGAAACGCCGCGTTCGATGGCCGTTCCGATATTTTTTCCGTTGGTGTGATGCTGTTTCAACTGCTGACCGGACAGCTTCCGTTCACCGGCGACTACAGCATCGTGCAGAAAATCCTCTCCGAGAAGCATCCTTCTTTAGGCCAATTCCTGCATCAATATCCTCCCGCTCTCGACGGCATCCTCGATCGTGCGCTCGCCAAAAATCCCAATGACCGCTATGCCACGGCCGACGAGATGGCGTCAGAGATTTCGTCTGTCGCCTATGAGTTAAAGAAAGAACAGGTTGCGGAGTGGATTCAGCGGGCGGAGCGCCTGGTCAAGGAAGAGCAGTTCACGACCGCCAGAGATGTTCTGCTGCAGTTGCTGAAGGTCGATAGCCAGCACGTAGAGGCGCGGCAATTGATCGTTCAGGTTCAGCAGAACCTGACGCTGCGCCAGCGCGCCGAACAAGTCCGGCAGTTGCGGGACCAGGCTGAAGAAGCGGCGAGCGACAAGCGATACGAAGAGGCGATCAGCCGCCTGCAAGAGGCGTGTGGCATCGATCCGTCGAGCGCGGAACTTGCTGAGCTGCTCGACTCCGTAAAACAAAAAAAGCGGCGAAAGGAAATGATCGACGGATACTTGCGTGAGGCCGATCACGCCCGCGAACTCGGCGATCTCGAAGGAGCCGGGGCAGTCATTGCCAAGGCATTTGAAGTGGACCGGCAGGATTCGCGGGTTCGCGCCGCTCACGTCGCCCTGGCACGTCTGATCGAGGAGGCTGCGCGGCAGCAAAAAGCGAGGGCCTTGCTTGAGAACGCGCGACGCGAGATCGGCGCTCGCCATTTCACCGCCGCCATCGAGGTGCTCGCCGAAGTCGAACGCGTCGATCCATCCAATCCTGAATTGATCACCTTACAGGCGTCCGCCAGAACTGGCCGCGAGCACGAACAGCGCCGCCGGATTCTGGAGCAGCTTCAAAATGAAGTCTCGCTCGCCACTACCTTTGAAGAAGTCGAGCGCGTCACGCAGATGGTCGATCAGGCCTTGGAACGCATGCCCAGCGAGCCAACTCTGATTCGGTTCAAAGGCTATCTGGCGCGACAGCTCCGCGAAGTCGAGACCAGGCGGCGCGTCGATGAAGTCGTGCTCCGTTGCCGCAACTTGTTGGAAACATCTCCCGAGGAAGCTCTAAAGCTGGTCCGTGAGGTGCTGCATGAGGCTCCGGGAAACGAACGCCTCCTCGCGCTGCAGTCCAGCATCGTGGAGCAAATGTCAGAGCGCAGCCTCGAACAAGTCAGGGCTCAGTATCTGACGCGTGCCCACCAAGCGCTGAGCAGCGGACGCTACAGCGAAGCGTTACGCCTTCTCGAATCCTGCCAGAAAGAGGGGATCTTCTCTCCTGAAATAGCCCAGTTGATCGATTTCGCGCGCCAGGAAGCCGATCAGCGGGAAAAGAGTTCCAGGTATCAGGAACTGCTGCGGCAAGCGCAGGGGTTGATGGCGCACGGATCTTACTCCGAAGTCGTGCAATTGCTCACGCCAATCAAGGAAGACCCCGATGCGGCCTCCCTGCTGTTTCTTCTGGAGGATGCCCGCGGCCATGTGCAATCTCATGATCGTGACATCAAGGCTACCCTACAGGCAGTGCAGGTTCTCGGCAGTCAGCAACACTATGCCGAGGCGGTCAAGTTCCTGGAATCGCAGGCGCCATCAGTGCTGCAGTCCGAGGCAGTTCAAAGTGCCTTGCAGCATGTGCGCACGGCCAACGAAAGTGAATTGGCCGCTCTGCACGCCGTCGGAAAAGCGTACGCCGCGCTCGACCGGCTTGAAGTCGCCGATGAGACGTTGCAGAACACCGCTGAATCTGCGCTATTCAATCGAATCGTCCCGCTCTTCGCTTCACGGCGAAAATCCGTTGCCGATCGTCAACTGTCTTCGGCGATGGAACAGGCTCGCGCAGCCGCAGACGCAGGCGATCGGAAGCAGGCACTTAGAACTCTCAAAGCCGCACAAGCCTTCAGCGAGTTCGCCAGCACCGACCTCAAAAACGAGCTGGCGGCTCTCACCAAGAAAGCAGAGAAAGGGAAAGTGTTTGGGCGACTGGGATAAACATCCCCGCCTCGCTTCTCCTTGTTGCGTTGAAAGTTTGGATCGCCTGATTGTTTTCCCGTTGGTGAAGATTCCGTTTTGTCGCCATTATTTTGTAAGAGAATTTATGGTTCGAATTCTCTCCCTTCGCTGTTTACCGGAAGCTCAGGTCTAGGGTAGGATTTAGCGCCTGCAGTTGCCTATGAGTTTCGCCATCCAAGCCGCCGGTAGCACAGACATCGGTCTCGTGCGCAAGAATAACGAAGACAATTTCGGATACGACTTGCGCGCCGGAATCTTCGTAGTCTGCGATGGCATGGGCGGTCAGCAAGCGGGAGAAATGGCGAGCAAGATCGCGGTCGACACCGTGCTCGACTACTTCCGCCAGGGGAAAAACGTAGCCCCAGTCGGTGGCGCCAAGTTCGAGGGCGTCTCTCAGCGAGCCGTGACGCTAGCCAGCGCGATTCAGATGGCCAATCAGGCAATCCACGAATCAGGAGCCCGGGACGTTCGGATGGCTGGCATGGGATCAACCATCGTGGCGGTCGCGGTCGAGGGCAATCTTTTTTCCATCGCCAATGTCGGCGACAGCCGCATTTACCTGATTCGTAAGAATGATGTCGTCCAACTCACCAACGATCACTCCCTGGTGATGGAACAAGTCCGACGCGGGCTGATGACGATGGAAGAGGCTGAACACTCCAACATGCAGAACGTGATCGTGCGTGCGCTCGGCACCGACGATAGCGTCGAGCCCGATCTGGCCGATCACGAACTTAATTCCGACGATGTGCTCTTGCTCTGCAGCGACGGCATGTCGCGCTACGTGAAGGAAGAGAAAATCGCGGAAGCCGTCAACCAGGAATCGCTGGAGAAGGCCTGCACCGACCTGATTGAAGCGGCAAAAGGCGGGGGCAGCGACGACAACATCACTTGTCTGCTTCTGCGCGCGATGCATCCTTCGTGGAAAGATCGCATCTTCGGACGGCTCTCGGGCCAGGACATCCAGAAAAGCTCGACGTAGTGTGAAATTCGAAGCGCCCGAAAATTTCTCTACGCTGAAAAATTTCCCCTACTAGCGACTCGCCCCTTAATGGCCCGCTGCGACCAGGCTCACACACTTCATGCCCTGCATATCGAAGAATGGATTCGCCGGGCCAGCCACCTGCAACTGATAGTCATAAGACTTCTGTTTCCCGTTCGGCAAAATAATAGGCCTGCTGTTCGTTTCGTTGACCCACTCCAGTTTGCCGCCTCCCAGGTAGTGGGCCCTCGCCACAAACTTGAAAACAGACCACGGACCGTTGAAGGAATCCAGCGTGTCGCCGCCCTTAGTCGTTACTGAAATGTCCTCCGGTGCGCCGCTCCAGACAAATGTTTTTTGCGCGCCTTCTCCTGCCAGTGTGTCGGCGCCAATCTTCACCTCGACGCCCTCGAGATTGCTGGGCATCTGCTTGAGAGTGTAAGAGAGATGTGGAGGCTGGGCACCGGATGGGTATAGCGTCTCGCTCAATCCACCGACGCGATTCAGGAATGCCAAAAATGACGGCAGAGGTTTTACGGGAGCGGACGGATTCGCGACGTACTTGGATCCAACTTTGAGCACAAGTGGCTTCACGTCGTCGTTCAGCTTCTTCCACGCATCGCCCGTCGGCCCGAAGATCGGGTACAGCTGATCTACCGGCAAGTCTTGAGAAGAATTTGGATCGAACGGATACTTGTTCACAATCGCCGCGAATTGAGAACAGAAACCCTTGCCCGCCCCATTCGCGATATCGATTGGGCCGCGCTTAAGCAAGGCATCGGCTGCCTTGATCGGCTCTTCAAGCAAGCGCCGCACCTGCTCCTGGTTTCCAAACTGAGCGTCCACGGGTACAGAGGTAATGATCCCCGTCACGGCCGTGGAAGCGGCTCCCGCCGATGTTGCCGCCGAAGCGAGCGCCGCCGGATCGGGTGTTCCCGTTTGCGCGATCGCATGAAAATCCGTTTGCAGCTTGCCCAACGCCTGAATGTACTCGGCATTCGACTTCTGAATGTAACGTTCCGGTGCCTTGTCCGGCGGCCCCGGAGGTTCGACCGCTTGAACCGGCCCAAACGGCGCCTTCACATCTGGAGGGGCGGTGTCTGTGTTGTGTGACACAAAATAGAACAACTCCAACAAAGGAGACGTTGGCCCAGTAAGTTTTTCCAGTTTCTTATCCGCGTCGGCGTAGTTGGCATAACCGGCGACCGAGGAGGTTTTTAAAACCGAATTCCACTCGGTCACAAAGTCCTGGTTGTAGCGTTCGGTCAGCTTTTGCTTCACGACGGCTGGGTCGATGTCTTGAGCAGCGCTCTTCCCCAAGACCCATTCTTCTCCGCTCATGTAGAGCGAAGGCTTCTCGAGGGCGTCCTTCACGAATAGGAAACCGCTTCGCGTGAATGCCCCTTTGACTTTGTGGCCACTGACAATCGTCCCTACTGAATCGGGGAATTGCTCATTAAAGCTCGCATCATGATTGGTCTGCGACGCCTTGCCCAAGAGTAAGACATAGAAACGATCGATGCCCGTGAACTGCCGCAGATACGCTTGTGCCTGCGCAATCAGCAGCGGAGAATTGCCGCTTGAATACGGATTCTCCTTGGCCAGTTCCGTGCTGTAAAAGTCAAACTGCAGCGCCGCCAGGTCCTTCCGATCCTTGTCGATGTCTCGGGCGGCCACCCAGTGGTTCATCAGGACTGGGCTCAAGAACTCCTTGGTGCTTTTTTCATGGAAGGAAGTCGTAATGAGATATGCCTTCAGCTCGTCGTATGTCTTCTCATAAGCATCATTCGGTGCGTTCGCTGCGGGCTTATCGGGCAAGCCTGTCAGGCTGTCAACGACCCGTTTTTGAGTTTCGGAAAAAAGCAGATGCCGGAAGCGATCGAAGTAAACCGGCTTGGCGTCGTTGTAAACCTGATCTCCCGAATACAGACCCCAACGCATGCTGAGCGGAGGCCCGTTGTCTTCGTAGTCCGTGAGGATGACGAGTTCTTGCCGCAGGCGCTCCAGTTTTTGCAGATCGGTGAGCGAGGCGGGCTGCGTGGTTTGTATCGTCTTCAGATCGGTTACCGCATCTTGCACTCGGGTCTGCAGCGCGTGGTTTCGGAAAAACGAAATTGCGAAACCCGTCAGGCATAGGAGCGCTGCCAGAACGGCTGCTCCCAATGCAATCCTTCGAAGCAGGTTTACTCGCGAACTCGATCCACTGGTCGCCAACGCAACGCGATCTTTCACCAGCACGTCGTTGAACAGGCTGGTCAGAAATACCCACTGAGGAACCCGGCGAGATCCTCCGCTGCGCACGGCCATCGGAGCCTGCGCCACCTGTGATCCGACGCCGCGAAAGATCTGCGTCGCGCCGGCGGCATCGAAACCTGGATCGGCCTCTTCGATCGCATACGAAGGCGCCGCCACAACATCATCCACGACGACTGGCCGCACACCGGTGAAGTAAAACCCACGCAGAAATGGATTGGTTCCGAGGTGACTGGGCCGCGCCAGGTCCACCAGAAATTGCACAAGCAGCGTTCGCAGTTTCCTCAGTTCTCTCGGGAACTCATAAATGCCCGGCAGTTTGTCCCCTTCGTGTTCACGGGGAAGGAGCAGGATGCGTCGTTCAGCCAGCGAATAAAAGATTTCGTCGAAGGCCTTGGTGAGTCGCCGCGTCTCTTCGTCCGCGTAGACGCCAGCGCTCAGGGAGCGCAGAGGCAACGTGGTTCCAAGCACTTCGTTGGCCTCATCCTTGCTCATTCCGCGAACGAATTCCGTGAAGAACGAGATCCTATCCAGCTTCGTGAACAGAACGTAAACCGGGAAACTGATTCCCAGCGACTGAGAAATTTCCTGCAGTCGAACCGACAGGCGTCGCGCCGCTGAGACGGTTGTTTCACTGGCACCGGTCTGCAGGAATGATTCGCAGTCGAAGCAGACGACTGCCGCCCGGGGCGCCTGCACTCTCTTCCCGAAAGCCGCCGAGAAACGTGCGGGCTGAAGCAGTTTCACCAGGTGTTTCCACCGGCTTGCTTGTCCCATGATGGAGCCCGCGGGGTCTACAAAAATTGCCTGTCGCGTGTACCAGATGTTCGCGGTAGAGGTGGGCAGAACTTCGTTGTCCCGGTAAACCTGCCCCGCCAACAACTCGGGATCGAGAGCAGAGTGAATGAGTACCGTCGTTTTTGTGGAGCCGGGATCTCCGAGCAGAAATACCAAGGGAAGGCCGCCCAGGTCGGCGCCTCGCCCCAAGGTCGAGTGCTTCAGTCGCCGGATAGCCTCCCGAACCAGCGAATCCAGATCGTCAGTTGCGCCAGCTTGCGAGTCGTCTTCCCCGGAAGACTCCTTGGCTTTCTTTACCTTGTACTGGTACCAAAAGGCGACGCCTGCTCCGACCAGCCCTAGAAACGCGAGCACGCCTCGCAAGATCCACACGTCTGTTCCGTGCAGCGGCAACCACCTGCCGAGAAGCCAAACCAGCACTAAATAGATCAGCAGTACTAGGATGGTCACCCAGTACATCCCAAACCCCCTTATTTCACGACTTCAGCCACTAAGGCAGAGAGTGACGACGCACCCGACATCAGCAGAAATTTGAAAAGCACAAAGAGAACCAGAGTAAGAGTAGCCGCGATCAGCGCCGTTCTTCCCAGGTTGCGGCTCCAACGATCAGATTGCACGAGGCGCACCGCGTCCGCGGGAATGGCTCCGCGCGGAGACAGTGGCCCCGCGGGCCCGCGTATCCGACGAATCTTTTCCTGAATCGCCGCCATGGGAGTTCGCAAGTCTCCGCCGGCGGCGTAACGTCCCTTAAATCCCAGCAGCAGGCACAGGTAGTACACCTCAAGCAGGTCGGCCGTCTCTGGCGAATCGCTGCGGATCAATGTCTTTTGTAGTTCCTGGAAAAAGATCTCGCCGGCCAGTTGATGGCCAAACAGTTCCGCCTGCAAGGGAAGCCTTGGCCAATTCGCGAACACCGGGTTTCCGGAACTCAGGACCGATTCGTCCAGAAACGCCACCACCGCAAAAATCACCTGCTTGACGTCTTCCGCGTTGCAGCCGCGACTGCGGGCATCCTGCTCGGCCACGCGTAACCCCTGCTTCATCTGTGCCCGAAACGCTTCCGCGTCCATCACGGCCTGGCGGTTGTACCGAAGTCGCACCACGGCCGTGAACACTTCTTGAAATCCCAAAGCCAGGTTCCAGCCGCGGCGATCCATCGCGGGACTCGATCCCCGGTAACTTCCTAATGGTGTAATTTGTGCGGATCCCATATCAGCTCTCAAGCAGAACAATCAATTCTATTTCTGGAGACGGCAGTTCTCCCGGGACGTACACGCCGACATTGCGTGTCCTCATGATGTGCTCCCAACATGGGCCACTGCGGCTGACGACGAAATACTGGCTATCGACCTTCGCTGCAATGGCAGCCGGCGGCACCTGCATATGAGTTAGTGTCAGGCCGGGCAGGGCTCGTTTCACAAGTTCACCGACAAATTGTTGGGAACACACCTTCACAAACTGCAAGACTCTTCCAATGAGGTCTGCTTCACCCACTGGCGATCGGATTCCGAGAATCCACCGCGATCGCCCCAGGCAGCGCTGGTCCCGAATTTCGCCGTCGTAAAAGTAGCGCGCCCCTGGTTTCAGCGGAATCACGATTGCCTGCGACGGAACGATGATCTCGAGGTGACGCAGAATGTGTTCCTCGAGGTAAGTGAAGCCTGGGCCGGGATCGTAGTGGTCGTATTTTGGAAGGGAACGAGGATTGGAATCCAGGCTGAACGTACACAAAGCCCCTGCCAGCCGCGACATTTCGCGAAACAATTCTTCCGGGTGACGGTGCTTCGCCAGCAGGATATGGCGCAATGGAGTCAGGCTGGAATTGATCGCGTGCAGAAACCAGAACTGGGCCACCTGGCGCGCCGACATGCCCGTCTGAAATTTTCCTCCCGCCTCCTGTTGCTCCTGCGTAACCACCGCGCTCTTCTCTTCCAGAATCTCGATCAGGCGCTGCAGCATTGACGACAGCCGCTCACTGGCGGTGATGCGCAAACAAGGTGGCACGTGGGTTGGATCGTAGACAAAGTGGCCCGACTGATCCCGCATGACCCGCGCAATCGGCAGCGTCAACTGATTCGCATCCTCCGTGGGCAGCACAACCAGCTGGATATTCTTGCGGCCCATCTGGATCGGCTTGGCGTCGAGCCCGGTGTTTTCATCGTGGACCATTTCGACGGTGCTGATGTAACGGGCGTTCCCCGACGGAATGGGATCCAATTCACAGTTCTGCTGCCCGGGAATCCAACGAGGAATGGCGAGTCCCACCGTCAGGCTGTCGGTTGCGGGAAGGAATTGTTCGACAATGTTGCGCGGATCAGGGCGGGGATCGCACTCGGGAATATCAAAAGGCAGGCCATCTTGAAACATTCCACGCGCGTGCAGCAGGCTGACCGTGCCATTGCGCAACGCATCGGCGTCGAGTTGGCACGATGCCAGTCCATAGGCATCGTTCCAAAGGCTGGCGGTCGCGAACTGGACTGCTTCCTCAAAATAGCGGTTCTGCGCCTGAAAATGCTGTGGCGCCAGATACATACCTTCCGCCCACACTACTCTCGACAGCAACTTCATGCCGCTTCACCTGGTACGAGGGAGGTTTCCTGCTGTGAGTTGCGATTCCTTGCCAACACAAACCTGTGCGTCGTCGCCAAGTTCGGTGTCTGGCCAGCGATGCTAGGCGGAACGCTCTTTATTGTCAAGGAAATCGCCCAAGATCAAGCGGTTGCGGAGCGCTATAATTACCCGGCCAGAGCCAAGTTCCAGTTGACTGCGAACGCGATTCGACGAAACAGATCAGGCGCACGGCAAAGAATGCGCGCCGGAGTAACGAAGTCTAACATCTCATCTTTCTACCGACTTAATTCAGGAGATATCCATGCAGAGCCGAATCAACGGCACCACAATGCCTGTTCTCGAATTCATCCTCGAACCCAACGAGTCCATCATTTCTGAAGCCGGAGAGCTCTCGTGGATGGGCAGTTCCATCCAGATGACGACGCATACTCAATTCGGCGGCGGCGGAGGACTCTTCGGCGTACTCAAGCGGGTCGCGGGCGGCGGGTCGATTTTCATGACCGAATATCGGGCCATTGGCGCGGCCGGGGAACTGGCGTTTGCGACGAAGCTTCCCGGCCACATCGTCCCAGTCGAAGTCTCGCCGGGGCACGATTACATGATTCATCGCCAGGGCTTCCTCTGCGCGACACCACAGATCCAGGTGGGTGTTGGCTTCCAGCAATCTTTAGGCGCGGGAATCTTTGGAGGAGACGGTTTCCTGCTGCAAAAAGTCAGCGGGCAGGGAACTGCCTGGCTGGAACTCTCCGGAGAATTGGTCGTGCGGGATCTGCAGCCGGGAGAAACCCTGCGCGTTCATCCCGGCCACGTGGGCGCGTTTCAGGCAAGCGTCGCGTTCCAGATCACGACTGTGCCCGGCATTAAGAACATGATCTTTGGCGGAGATGGAATTTTTCTGGCCGCCCTCACCGGCCCCGGCAGAATCTGGCTGCAAACCCTGCCCATCGCCAAGCTTGCCCACGCGATCGAGAGGTACATTCCCCGCGAAGCGTCGCGTCAGACCGTGGAGGGCGGCGTGGTCGGAGGCATCGTCGGATCCATCCTGGAGGGAATGAAGTAGGAGCCGGTCCTGATGTTCGGTCTAGGTCCCGGATTGTCCTCGGTTTAACGCTGTGGCCTCTGTGGTTAAGGTTTGAAAGAACGAAGAGAAGAGACTCAAGACCCAAGCTCTGCGGCCTTTCAAGTAAACTAATTAATAGGTCCCGCCATGATCAACGGCAAGCGCATCGCGGTCGTCATGCCCGCCTACAATGCGGAAAAGACCCTCGAGGTCACCGTGGGAGAAATCCCCGCCCTCGTGGACATCCGCATCCTGGTGGACGACCACAGTTCTGACCGGACCATCGATGTTGCTCATCGCCTGGGCTTGTACGTTTTTCAGCACGACCGCAACTACGGCTACGGGCGCAACCAGCAGACCTGTTATCGCGAAGCTCTGGCTGCCGGTGCCGATGTCGTCATCATGGTTCACCCCGACTACCAGTACACCCCGCTTCTGATCACGGCGATGGCGAGCATGGTCGCCTACGATGTGTATGACGTTGTGTTAGGATCGCGCATCATTGGAGGGCAGGCGCTGGGCGGGGGAATGCCCTTGTACAAGTACATTTCCAACCGGTTGCTGACCGCATTCGAAAACTTGTTTCTGGGTGTGAAACTCTCCGAGTATCACACGGGATACCGCGCCTTCAGCCGCAAAGTCCTAACTGAAGTGCCGCTACTGGAGAACTCGGACGACTTTGTTTTCGACAATCAGATGCTGGCGCAGTGCGTGCACTTCGGTTTTCGCATCGGAGAGGTTTCCTGCCCCACGAAATATTTCGAAGAGGCCTCGTCGATTAATTTCCGCCGCAGCGTGAGATACGGTTTCGGTGTCCTGGCCACCACCCTGCAGTATGCCCTTCAACGAATCGGGCTGGCCCACCTGCCGCGCTTCAGTGACACAGGACGCAAACTCGAGACCAGCTCAGATACTTACTACATCCGCCGCTCCGAAGCCGTGTAACCAGGGGCTGGGGTTGTCAGGGCAGGCGGCACACCTTCACAACCGCGTTCGTATACGGGCAGTCCATTCCTGCAACGCCCGGCTGTTCCAGCACCGCCCAGGTCACGCCATACTTTTCTTTCAACCGCGCAAAGTCTGGCGCCTGAAAATTCTTCCACGGACTCTGCGCGCGCACTTGTGCCCACCACTCGTCCGCCAGGGGAGGGAACATGCTGACAACGCCGTTATCCTTGATCGCGTCGGCCAGCCGGCTTCTCTGAGCCAGGCAGCGGAATCCGATTTCATCCTCTCCGTCGATGTGCATGTATCCGGGATCAAGCGCGAAGACTGCATCCATCGGCGTATTCTGCCGGGCCCAGACAAAAGCCTGCGCCCATGGATTCTTCGCGGGGCGTCCGGGCCATTCCACGTGCGCGCTCGCCGGAAACAGCGACCTTTGCGCCGCGAACATTCCGATGCCCAGCGGCACGAACAGCACGAGCCATCTCCACGCGCTCTTCTTGAGCACATATTCGCCCAGCAGTCCTCCGACGCAGAGAAACAAAAACATGTAGAGCAAATGCAGGCTGCGCAGCGGCTGCAACCGGGCGAGTCTCTCGAACTGTGGCGGAAGGTCAAGAACCAGGGCCACGACAAGATAGATCGCGCCATAGATCAAAAATGCACGGCAGGCCCGCTCCAGTAACGACGACTGGCGCGCACGCGCGATCCGTCCAAACCACCAAAACAGGGCCAGCGGGGCCAGGATGCCCAGCCATTCATACCACTCCCAGTTCTGGATGTAGTGATTCGCATGAAGTCTTGCGGCTTCGTGATACGCGGGAGATGCTTGCGGAGCCAGCCCTATCAAAGCCACAGAAAGGCACACCAACGCAGATGGCGCGGCCTTTGCCTGCGTGAACAGTTTGCGAATCTGGTGGTCGAACTTTTCCAGGACAAACCAGAGAGCGCAAAACGAAAAGGGAAACACCCACATCAACGGGTGCACGCTGGCCGCGAGGACCAGCCAGAATGCAGCGTGGAAATATTTCTTCTCCAAGGCTCGAGCGACCGCAAAGACCGCCGCACCCGCCGCCAGATTTCGCGGGTTCAAGTATTGATCCATGATGTAAAGAGCTGTTCCCGACACAGGAATCGTTAACAATCCCGCGATCAGACACACTCCTCCCCAGCGAGCTGTCGCCGTTGAAAACAGGAGGCCGCTCAACTCCCAGCACGCGAGCAACAGCAAGAAGATCGAAGACACGTGCCACAAAAACAGGCACAACTCAAACGGGAGATGACTCACACGTACCGACAGCGCCACCAGATTTGGGAACAAGGTCATGCTGGCGTGCGACTGGAAAAATTCCTGACCCACGGGGAACAACTGGGGATTCAGAAGCTTCTCGACGCCCGGCAGATAGATTTCGGCGTCTTCGACGTAGGGATGATATCCATGCACCAACAGCGCGGCTACGGTGAGCAAGAGCAAGGTCAGAAATGTCTTGAATTTGTTCACTCGACGCTTCGTCCGGTAGAAAGAATCCGCGATTTGAGTTTTACGAAGTGCATGGGGGGAGCCAAGTGGCCGATTTTAAATCAGTGGATGGGCATCCGATGAACAATCGCCCAGCGAATGGCGCTTTTCAACCTTGCGTGTCATCGCCGAGGTCAGTAGCATCGAATACACATGAGCGTTGCTCCATCCCCGGTAAGGCTGCGCGTACGCCCTCACGTGGCCATTGGCGAAATTTTGAGTTTCGCCTATGACACGTTCTGCGGCAACAAGGTTCGCTTCATGCTGACTGCTCTGGGCATGGTCATTGGGACGGCGTCCATCATCCTCGTCGTGACCGTCGGCATGACGGGACGGCAGTACGTCCTCAACCAGATCCAGGCCATCGGAGCGAATCTAATCTCCGCCGAATACCAGGGCGGATCGCAGCGTGTCAGCAACGCCCCTCCGGACCCGCTCACCATCGAAGATCTCAAGGCGGTGCAGCTGGATGTTCCCAGCGTGGTGGCCGCCACGCCGGTCGTGAACCTTGAAGAACGCGTATCCGTGGGCGGCGGTAAGGAAAAAGACATCCAGATTATGGGCGTCTACCCTGAGTACCGGCGCGTGCGCAACCTGGTGGTGCCCAGCGGCCGCTTTTTCGATGAGGAGGATTCGCAAGCTCACAATAAAGTCGGGGTGATCACCGACAAGATGGCCCAGCAAGTTTACGGTTCTTCTTACGGCGCCATCGGCAAGGTCATCAATCTCACGGGACTGCCGTTCACCATCATCGGGACCTTCCATGAGCGCGTCGAAACCTTCGGCCAGTCGGAGGTCACTGACAACACGATGCTGATCCCGTACTCCGTGAGCCGCTACTTCACCGACACACCAACGGTGAAGCTGATGTATTTTTCGACGGCAGATTCGACCATGGTGGTCAACGCCACGGCACAGATCAAGCGCGTGCTGCAGTCACGCCATCGTTCCGAGTCTGTCTACAACGTGAGCAACCTGACAGAACTCCTCACCATTGCCGATCGCATCGCCGTGGCTTTGACCTGGGGACTGCTGGGGACTGCGATGGTTACGCTGCTGGTGAGCGGCATCGGCATCATGAACATCATGCTGGCCACGGTGACTTCGCGTATCCGCGAGATCGGGATCCGAAAGGCAATCGGGGCCACCAACCGCGAGATCCGTTATCAATTTCTTGCAGAAGCTATTCTGATTTCGCTCATCGGAGGCATCGTCGGCATCATTGTGGGCCTGGCGATCCCTTACTCCGTGCGCTTTCTGACCGACTATCGCATCCCGATTTCGGGCCTGTCGGCGATCATCGCCATCGTGGTCTCGTCGGTCGTGGGGATCATCTTCGGCACCGTGCCGGCCACCCGCGCAGCGCAATTGGATCCGGTAGAAAGCCTGCGGTATGAGTAAGATAGCTGTCTAGTCTCTCCGAAAAATTAAAGATTTCCACAATGTTCCTTCAGAGATATCGCATACATAATTGTACATACAATTTGCGGCCCGGGTTATTTGGATTTGCCGGGAGCGGGGGCTGGCAGTGTTCCCAGGGTCGTGGCCCGTTTCTGGGGATGCAGTTTTTGGAAGGGTCGAGCTTCGCTCGATGGACAGCCGGGGCGGCTGTCCCTACATGGTTAGCGAGCGGCTTTGGCAAGGATTGCGAAATTGAGTGCAAAAAACCACAAAGCCGGGCTGGTTGACCCGGCTTTCCTGTTGTGGAACCGTTTCGACGGTCTTGTTTCGACCGTCGATCCGGCAATGTTTAAGTCTCTAAAACGCCAACCCCTGAACCTTAATACCGCCAGCGCCGCGGGGTCACCGTCCCACAACGCCAAGTACGATTACATAACCATCGCGAGGTTCTCCAGTTCGTGCTGGAGGACCGGCAATGCACATCCGGCCATCTCGACGCGGCCTGCCGCGTCCAGAGCTGCTTTGGGCGAAACTCCATAGCCTCGGCCCATCAAAAACACCTGGAGCAACTCGGCCGCCTCGTAGGAGTCGATCATGCCACCCTGCAGCAGATCGTTCCTGAGAGCTGCCAATTCGGTCATCGTGAACCTGTCTTTGTCATTCATCATGGCCGTCATCACCTCCGACTCCGACCTTCTTTCCACTTGCCCTATTAGACTCATCGGCAGCTGTGGAAGTTGCATGCAATTGAAATGCCGTACCTGTACCCATTTTCCAGTACGTTCCCCAAATCCCTCTGGATTCATTTAACCCATGAATTTATCGGAAGTTGCAGGCGGGGAAGTCGTTGGATTTCAGGCCCTGAAGTGTCTTTGGTACCTTCGAGTAATCCCGAAAGTGACACAATGTGTCGTTTCCGGATGGTGAATCTCAACCAAAAGCGGTGTGAGGGTCACCGGGGTCGAGGATCCCGAGGAGCATAACAGAGGGTCGGGGGACTCGCCCTTGAGAAGGTTGAGATAACCAGCCCACGACAAAGCCGCGCCTATTCGGGACGGCTTTGCCGCGACAGTGGACAAGGTTGCCGAGCCGGGAGCCGTTTGCCGGAGGTGGCGGGCTCATCGGCTATGGAATCTGTTGATCAGACCAGTACGAGTTCCTCCTCGGTCTTTGCCTGAACCTGCGCCATGAGACTCTCAAATTGCATGTGATCGAGGCAGACGGCGTGTTGTCCATAGCGGGCTTCCTTGCCCGTGACGTGCCAGTAGGGCATCCAGCAGAACTGCTTGCCTTCGGCGCCAGCTTGCAGCATGACCAGGAAGGGATAGAACGTGACCTCTTCTGCCTCTTCGCCAAGCCAGGATTCCAGCTTCGCGGGGAGAAATGCGGATACGACCTTGAAATCCCCGTCTCCGGCACCTAGCTGGAAATCGAGATTGACATGAAGTTCTCGAGCACCTCCGCAGGCCGGGCAGGCTTCCGGAGACGATTGGGAGAAGTTGTACAGCGTATCGAACAGCTTGTGGTGAGTGGGATATTTCTTATGACATTCAATGCAGTAAAAATATTGTGCAGCCACGTCTGAACCTCCTTGTGGAGAATTCATGATTGTTGACTGCGGATTTCTTGGTTGCTGATCAGGAATCTAACCTGTCGGCCAGGATTTTCCATCAACAATCATCAATCGACAATCAACATTGAACACTTCTTCAGCCGCAGACCTGCTGGTGCATGTTAAGGCTCGACCTTCGCTTCATCGACCAGCATGATGGGAATGTCGTCCTTGACTGGATAGACCCGGTGACACTCGGTGCATTTCAAGGTTTCCGGGTTTTGACGGTATTCGAGCGCCTGTTTGCAGGCCGGACAAACCAGAATTTCCAGAAGGTCTTTGGCAATCATAACTTGTGCATTGTACGACAGGGTTTGCGCGAGAACTTGTGACGGGGCGCACAGGGGGGCGGGGCGAGGATCACCACGGAGGCACCGAGGAAACGGCCCCGAAAGGATCCAATCCCGTCGCCGGAACCGCCCTGCGTGTCTCTCCTTTAGCCGTCGCTCGATGCCCGCGTCCCGGCAGTGTAAGATTTTAGGGGCGGGACCTCATCAGCCCCGAACCTAAACCATGGCAGCGACGATCCTCGACGGAACCAAGATTGCGCAGCAGATCCGCAGCGAAGTGGCGGCGGAGGTGCGTAGCATGAATGCCAGCGGGGTGCGCCCCGGGCTGGCCGTGGTGTTGGTGGGACACAACCCAGCATCGGAGATATACGTCCGCGGGAAGGTCAAAGCCTGCGAGGAAGTCGGAATCTACAGCGAGAAGCTGACGCCGGCCGAGTCGGCCACTACCTCTGAGCTGCTCGGGGTCATCGACGACCTCAATCGCCGCGACGACATTGACGGGATCCTGGTGCAGCTTCCGCTGCCAGCACAGGTGGATTCGAAAAAGGTGCTGCTGGCCGTCGATCCGGCCAAGGATGTGGACGGATTCCACCCCATGAACGTTGGATATCTTTCCACGCAGCGGCCTGGGCTAGTGCCGTGCACGCCCGCTGGGGTCATCGAAATCTTGAAGCGAAGCAATATTCCGATTGCCGGACGGGAAGCGGTGGTGGTCGGCCGCAGTGACATCGTAGGGAAGCCCGCGGCGATGCTCCTGATCAACGCCAACGCTACCGTGACCGTGTGCCACTCCAAGACGCACGATCTGGCGGGAGTTTGCCGCCGCGCCGATATTCTTGTCGCCGCCATCGGACGAGCGGGAATGATTACTTGCGATTTCGTCAAACCCGGCGCGGCCGTTATTGACGTTGGCATGAACACGATCACGGATGCGGCGGAATTCCAGAAGTTCTTTGCCGGCAATGCCAAGCGGGAAGAAAGCTTTCGCAAGAAGGGATCGACGCTGATCGGCGATGTGCATCCTGAGGTCGCCGAAGTGGCCGGAGCTCTGACGCCGGTGCCCGGCGGCGTTGGACCCCTCACCATCGCGATGTTGATGTTCAACACGGTGAAGGCGGCGAAGCTGCGGCGGGGAAGCCGCGTGCCGGAATTGTCGCGTGTCTAAAATCCACCACGGCGACACGGAGTCACGGAGAACAAACAAGCGGAAGATGGCTGACTGGTGTCGGTGTTGCGCCTGCGCACAAAGTTTTTTCCATCTTTCGAGTTTCTCCGTGCCGCTGTGCCTCCGTGGTGAAAACTCTGTCGGAGTTCCATGCTGAAAGTTGGACTGACCGGGGGGATTGCCGCCGGGAAATCGGTGGTCGGGGAAATGTTCGTCGGGCTGGGCGCGCAATTGGTCCAGGCCGATCGTATTGCGCACTCGCTGATGCAGCCGGGGGAAGCGGTCTACAACGAAGTGGTGCGGCATTTTGGCCGTGAGATTCTTGATCCCGACGGCACCGTCAACCGGGCGAAGCTGGCCGAGGTGGCGTTCGGCTCGTCCACGGGTCGCCGAAGGCGAGCGCGCGTCGCGCATCGAGGAACTCAACCGGATCGTGCATCCCGCAGTCATTCGCAGCCAGAACGGATGGATGCAAGAAATGGGGCGCCGCGATCCGCAAGCGGTTGCGATTGTTGAGGCGGCATTGATCCTTGAAGCCGGGGCCGGCGATCACTTCGACCGGCTGATTGTGGTGACCTGCAGCGCGGAGCAGCGGGCGAGCCGATTTGCCGCCAGGCAGAAAATTGATCTCGAAGCCGCTCGCGGGGAGGTTGCACGCCGCATGGCCGCGCAGCTTCCCGACGAAGAGAAGATCAAAGCGTCCGACTTTGTGATCGACAACTCCGGGTCTCTGGATAAGACCCGCGAGCAGGTAAAGCAGGTTTGGGAAAAGCTGCACACCGAAGCAGAGAAATCCTGAAGACCCAATTCCCCACGGAGGCACGGAGTTACGGAGAGAACAAGGCAGGAGCCTTCTCCGCGACTCTGTGCCTCGGTGCGGGAGTGATTTCTGGTTCTCCCGATATCCGCTAGAATTTCCGCATGAAGCCGAAGACGATGTATCTCGTGCTCTGCCTGGCGGGCTTTGTCCTTCCCTATTCCCAGTTTGTTCCATGGGTGAGCCAGCATGGTCTGAATCTCGGCTTGTTCGCCCGCGAACTGTTCGCCAACCGCATCGGCGGGTTCTTTGGCATGGATGTTATTGTTTCGGCCGTAGTTCTGCTGGTGTTCGCCCGCATGGAGAGCGTGCGCCTCGGGATTCGAAGACGCTGGCTTGTGGTCGTGGCTGTGCTCACCGTGGGAGTTTCCCTAGGCCTGCCCTTGTTCCTTTATATGCGGGAATCAGAAATGGAACGTCGAGCCGCCGCGGGCGCCTGAACGTCAGGGCGCGTGCTCAACGCCTTGGCATTGTTTTAGAATCAATTCAGGGACCTTTCTATTCCCGTACAACGTACTGATCTTAGGTGACTGAACCGGACGGTCGAAATATGAAGCTCATGCGGCCATTAATCTTCGCGGTGGCGATAGCAGGTGCATTTTTCTACTTCACAACCTGGCGTTCGAATTCGCGGGGGGAGTTGCACACCTCGAACTGGTTCGCGCGCCCGGATCAAGTGGAGATCACCGAAGCTGCGCCCGGAGGATCGCTGGACGGAGAAGAGGAGAACAACATCTCCGTCTACAAGAAGAATATTCCGTCGGTCGTGAACGTGACGTCGCGGGCGATGACCTACGACTTCTTTTATGGCCTGGTCCCGCAGGAAGGGCAGGGTTCGGGATTCGTCATTGACAAGGAAGGTCACATACTCACGAATTACCACGTCATTGCCGACGCGCGGCAGGTGGAAGTTACGATGCACAACCGGAAAAAGTACAAGGCCACAGTGGTCGGAACCGATCCTCCACATGACCTGGCGGTGATCCTGATCAAGGCTCCGGATCTGGTCCCGGCGGTGCTAGGCGATTCACGCAACTTGCAGGTGGGGCAGAAGGTGTATGCCATCGGCAATCCGTTTGGACTGGCGGGAACCATGACGCGCGGGATCGTCAGCTCGATCCGCCCGGTGCGCGAACCGAATGGGGCCATGATCGACGAAGCTATTCAGACCGATGCGGCCATTAATCCAGGGAATTCGGGCGGTCCGCTGATGAATTGGCATGGCGAGGTGATTGGCATCAATACCATGATTCTCTCGAACGTCGGTCAGAATGCGGGCATTGGTTTTGCCATTCCCATCAATACCGCGAAGGCAGTGCTCAATGATCTGATGACTCTGGGCAGGGTACGGCGGCCGGCGCTCGGAGTGCGCACGATTCCGATCGGTCCGGAACTGGCTGACGAGATGGGATTGCCGGTCGACTACGGATTGCTGATCGTACAGGTGACCTCGGGTGGATCCGCCGATCAGGCAGGTCTTCACGGCGGGACGGAGAAAGCTTACCTGGGAAATACTCCCATCATGCTGGGAGGCGACCTCATCGTTGCTATTGACGGCCAAAAAGTGCAAGACGAACAGGATCTGTCGCAGGTGATGGACAACCACCGCGCTGGAGATACGGTAAAGGTCACCATCTACCGGAACAAGAAGAAGTTGGATGTGACCGTGTCGCTGGGCGAGGCGCGGCAGCAAGTGTGAGCAAGCGCCAGTCTCTCGCTCCCGGCTTCTAGCTGCATCAAATGCATAGTTCGGCAAAAGCTTTCCCTTGAAATTCTTGTGTCGGGCCAGTAGTCTGTCGTCCTGCCTATGACTGCCGTTCTTTAATCCTGCGAGCTGAGACGTTGGGCGAGACGCGTGGTGAAGTGTGCGCGGCGCTCCTGCCTTGTGCGGTATCAACCCAGAAAGGAATTCTCACATGCAATTCGTGGATAAGGCATTCGCGCGCCGGCTGGAATCGGTCGAGGAGATTCCGCAGGTTCTGTACGCGCGGGCGTTCCAGAAGACGCGTCCGGAGATTGGGGCGGCAGAAGAGGAAGTCTGTGGCGGCCACATGGTGTTCGCGGGGCTGGGTTCGCCGATCGGGAGGGTGACCGGTGCTGGGCTGGACCGGCCCTTCACCACGGAGGATCTCGATCGCGTGGAACAGTTTTATCGGCAGCACAAGGCACCGTCGCAGGTGGATTTGTGTCCATTGCACGATCCGGGGGTGTTCGAGATGTTCAAGGAGCGCGGGTATGGGATTGCGGAACTGAACAATGTTCTGTGCAGGAAGCTCGAGGCGGAGGAGAGGTTTCCCGCAACCCCGGCGGGTTGCGAGATCCGGCGCAGTCCGAGCGAGGAGGCCGTGGCAACGGGAGCGATCGTGGAGAACGCCTTCTTTCCTGATGGGGCTCCCGAGAGTTTTCGCGGACTGATGGCGCCGCTCTACCAGATGGAGGGCGCGCTGACATTCGTCGCGACGGTAGACGGAAAGCCGGTCGCGTGCGGCGCCGGGCTGTTGATACCGGAACACAGGGTCTTCGCGCTATGCGGCGCAGGGACTCTGGCGGGATTTCGTGGACGAGGCCTGCAGACGGCACTCCTGCGAACCCGGATGGCCGCTGCAGCGAAGGCGGGATGTGAGTATGCAGTTGTTGTTACTCAAGGCGGCTCAATTTCGCAACGCAACGTAGAGCGACTGGGATTTGGCATTGCATACAGCAAAGTGACTGTTATTAAGAAGTTAGACTAGCGTCCGGGTGCGCCAATGAACGCTAACTTTAGGCATTTCCTTGTGTGGTTCGGCTGTTTCCGGGTAGGGGAGATTTTGGAAAAGACTTGCCGATAAACGATAAATATGTTATCGTTTATCGATAATGACAACGCCGAAGCTTAAGGTGAAACATTCGACGGCGCTACTGGCGACCTGGGTCACGCTGCGTATCCTGATCGTTCTCAACTGGATTTTCGGTGCCCTGATCTTTGCGCTGCTGGCGATCAGCTTCCAGGCTGAGGAATGGACTTGGCGAGCGCTCGGCGTCGGCGGGGTCGCCGGTCACGAGGGTGTGGTTGCCGGGATGCGCGCAATCATGGTGATCGGCATAGTCGGGACTCCCATCGCTTACGTGGTGTTCAGCCGGCTGCTGAGGATCGTCGAATCGGTGCGCACGGGTGAGGCATTCACGATGGAAAATGCCGGGCGGCTGCGGACCATCGCTTGGGCGCTCCTCGGCCTCGAACTGTTCCACCTCTGCGTCATAGCGATTGCCTCGGCGGTTTCGACCAAAGAAGTGCCACTGCACATCAATGGCAATTTGGATCTCACCGGTTGGCTCGCCACCCTGCTGCTGTTCGTGCTCGCCCAGGTGTTTCTGGAAGGGACGCGAATGCGCGAGGATCTGGAGGGCACGGTCTGATGGCCATTCTGGTCAAACTAGACGACCTGCTGCACGACCGGCGCATGACGCTGACCGAGCTTGCCGAGCGCATCGACATTACGCTCGCCAACCTGTCGATCCTGAAGACTGGCAAGGCGCGGGCTATCCGCTTCTCGACACTTGAGGCAATCTGCGAGGTGCTTGCTTGCCAACCGGGCGACCTCCTCGAATTTCGAAAAGATTCCTTCGCCGGGAAACGCCCCTCGCTTGATGAGATTGGAGATTTGAAATGACTTCGAATGCTGCTACTGTTTCACCATCCGCGGCGGCCCCCATCGAGAGCGAAGTATCTCTCGCTCGGGTCTACGTACTGCGCGCGATGTACCTGCTGCTGGTCATCGGCGGCGGCATTGTATTTCTGCCGCAGTTGTTTGGCCATGAGCCGACGGCACGGGGGGTAATCCCGAGCCTGCTCGCCGGACTGTGGGTGCTGGCATGTTTCGGGCTTCGCTACCCGCTGCAGATGCTTCCGATACTTCTCTTCGAGCTGGTGTGGAAGACAATCTGGCTCATCGATTACGGGCTACCGCAATGGAGAGCGGGCGTGCACACGCCGCAATTTACAGAGGATTTCAAAGCGATCGCGATGGGCGTGATCTTGATCCCGATTATCCCGTGGGGATACGTGTTCCGACATTATCTTAAGAAGCCGGGCACGCGTTGGCATTAGGCACCGTAAGTATTTTGGGCATCGTCGAGAGACGTGCATATTGCCGCCGAGCTGCTTCACGTTCGCGGTACATGCGCGCTATTAGCGATCCCCAAGTCGAGCGCGAAGCCTGGCCCTAAGTTAGCCGCTTGTGGGGAGGCGCCCGATCGTTTGCACTGCGGAGTGGAGGTCAATGACAATCGAGAGTCTTACGCTGCAAGGCAAGCACATTCGTCTGGAGCCGCTCGAGCATCGCCATGTCGACGGATTGGTGGCGGCAGCCGCGGCGGGGCCTTCGCTGTACCGGTGGAGCCCCGTTCCACAGGGACCGGTGGAGGCAACCAGCTACATCGACACGGCGTTGGCTTGGCATGATGCGGACAGCGCAGTGCCGTTTGCAATTGTCCGCCAACAGGACGGTGTGGTCCTTGGCTCGACGCGCTTCTGGAATCTGGAACGGTGGGCCTGGCCGCCAGGCCATCCGCTGCACGGGCGCGGAGTCCCCGACGCGTGCGAGATTGGATACACATGGTTGGCACAATCGGCGATCCGGACTCCGGCCAATACCGAGGCCAAGTTGCTCATGCTGACCCATGCCTTTGAGATCTGGCGAGTGCTTCGAGTCTGTTTTCATACGGATGCGCGCAACCAGCGCTCCCGGGCGGCGCTTGAGCGTATCGGGGGACAGCTTGAAGGGGTGCTGCGAGCCCATCGGATGGCCGCGGACTTCATCCCTCGCGACTCGGTAAGGTACTCGATCGTGGCAGCAGAGTGGCCGGCCGTGAAGCTGCGTCTGACCGAACTTGCGTACCGTTCGTGATTCCTGCCGTCCGCGCCTGAACCTATCCCTCAGACGAACTTTAGTCCCCATCGGTGTGATTACTTGGGTAATATTGGGAAAGTTCTTTCCCAAGTTATCGTGAGATTGCTGTCGGGGTTTGTGGGGACGAATGACTCAGATTGCAGAAGGACACCTTGCATTTAAGGTGTTTCCTGTAGCCTTCGGTAGGAAAAACATTTCCCAATTCCCCTTAGGTTTGTGCGACTGGGCTAGAAGATTTTTTCAAAAGCTGGAGCCATGATTGCCTCTACATGCTCATAACTCATTGATGACAAATATCTTATCGATCGCACTGATTTGTAGGATGGAAAACGTGATCTTCGGCAATCCCCGTGCATGTATGGCAGTGTGTAGGCGGTCTGTGGGTACATTGCCCCGATAACCAGAAGGGCAAATATGGGCAAACAATTGTCGAATACGGGGAATGGTCGGGGGGAATACACCGCTGGCGAATTGGTGTTTGTAGAAGCCGTGAGCGCCAGCATGCGACCGGTTGAAGCGGTCATCCGGGAGCTTTCGCAGAGCGATGTGCCGGTTTTGCTGCTGGCCGAAGCTGGCGGGGGCAAACACGCGACCGCCCGCCGGATCCACGAAATGTCGCGCCGGAGCGCCCAGCCTTTCCGCTCATTTAAGTGTTCGACCCTGAATCCCGAGGAGTTGAGCGGTACCGAGCGGGACGTGCAGTCACCGTCAAGCGTCGGTACGATTTTTTTGGATGAACTGGCGGATCTGAGCGGCGACTCTCAGGAGTACTTGAGGGACGCCCTGTTGCAGGCCCCGGGAAGAGGAGTTCCCAGCGTTTGCTCGGCGCGGTTTATCTGTGGAAGTGCGCGCGATCTGGAAGTCGAGGTCAAGGCAAGGCGGCTTCGCGAGGATTTGTACTACCGCATTAGCGGTGTATGTCTGCGTCTGCCCCCGCTGCGCCAGCGAAAAGAGGACATCCCGTTGCTGATGGCGCATTTTCTGCGCAAGTACGCGCTGGAATTTCGGCGCCCGATTCCGGAACTCAGCGTTGAGATGGAACGGCTTTTCCAGGATTATTCGTGGCCGGGAAATTTGCGGGAACTGGAAAATGCGGCGCGGCTCCTGGTGGCAGTGGGAGACGAGCACTTAGCAATGGGAGGGCTGCGGGCTCTTCTGCATCGGCCGTCTGGCGGGAGTAACGGAGGCGGCATCTCCTTGAAGGCGGCGTCGAGAGCGGCATCGCACGAGGCAGAAAAAGAATTGATTCTGAAAGTGTTGACGCGCACCCGATGGAACCGGCGCCGAGCCGCCGAAGAACTCAAGATCAGCTACAAGGCCTTGCTCTACAAGCTGAAGCAAATCGGATACGAAGGTTACGGAGCGTAATAGCTCCGCGGAGAGGGTATGAAGAAAGTGATAAAAGTCGCAGGGCTGCTGTGCACGGTTTTGTTCGCGGCTGGGATGCTGGCGCAGTCAAATGTCACGCCGAATGTCACGCCGAATGTTGCGCCGAAGGCTGAACCTGCCAGGGCCGATAAACCCGCGCAAGCGGTTCAGGATGCAGGTACAGGATCGGATTACGTGATCGGAGCCGACGACACACTCCACATCTCGGTGTGGAAAGAGCCGGATCTTACCGAGACGCTTCCAGTGCGTCCTGATGGAAAGATTTCAATGCCTTTGCTGAACGACATTCCGGCAGCCGGGTTAACCCCGCTCCAACTGCAGGGATCGATCACAGAAAAACTGAAGAAGTATATCGCCGACCCGCGCGTGACCGTGGTCGTCACCGCCATGAACAGCCGGAGAATATTTGTGACGGGGGAAGTGACACACACCGGCCCGATGCCGTTGCTGCCGCATATGACGATGTTGCAGGCGCTGTCCCAGGCGGGCTTCACACAATTCGCCAATCTTAAGGCGATTTATCTGTTGCGGACCGAAAACGGCAGGCAACAAAAACTGCCATTCAATTACAAGGAAGTAGTGAAAGGGAATCGCCCGGAACAGAACATCGTTCTGAAGCCGGGAGATACGCTGGTGGTCCCGTAAGGAAGCGATGAGCATACGACAAAGAATCTTGACCCTAAGCATGCTGGCTTGTGCGCTTTGCGGAGCGTGGGCGCAAGACAGTACGACTCCTCCCGCTGACACTCCGCCGCCAAGCGGCCAGCAGCCAGTGCCGGCGTACGGCCAGGAAAACGCGCCGCCCCTGGTCAGCGATAACCCGCCGCTGTCGGGATTAGACCTGCCGTCGCTCGAGCCCCACGCCGCGCCGCTTAGCTATCTGCAGCCGGGTGCAACGGTGAGCGAGACGGCGGATTCCAATGCAGCCAATATATTCGGCAGCAACTCGAATTTCACGTCCATCTCGCGCGCGTTGGGAAGCGTCGCGTTACGGCGTCTGTGGAGCAACTACGATTTGGCGCTCGATTATGTGGGGGGCGTGGGCTACTACACCATAAAAGGGCAAGGCGCAAAATTGCTGCAGCAGATGGACCTCGATCAGAAGATCAAGTGGAAGCGCGGGGAATTGTCGTTGCGCGACAGTTTCAGCTATCTCCCCGAGGGCAATTTCGGAGCATCCTATGGATCGTTGGGATCGCAGGGAGTTGCTTCGCTGGGAAGCAGCGCTTTCGGCGGGGTTTTCGGGGGCAGTTCACTCGGATCCTTTGGATTGGTGCCGCGCATCTCAAACGTGAGCATCGCTGACGTAACCGAAAGCCTTTCGCCAAAGTCATCGATCACGGCGCTTGGAGGATATTCCTTTACCCACTTCTATGGGAGCGATGTGTCGGGTACCACTTTTATCGGCACGTCGCAAGTATCGGCCCAGGGCGGATACAACCGCATTCTTACATCGCACACTCAGATCGCCCTGGAATACGGGTATCAGGCATTTGATTTCTCGGTCGTGGGAACCGCATTCCATTCCCATATTATCCAAGGCATGTATGGACACCGCATTTCGGGCCGGATGGACTTGCTGCTGGGTGCGGGACCGCAATTCACGTTCATCGACACGCAGGCTGCGGCTTGCAGCGATCCAACGGTGCCCGTCCTTCTGTGCCAAACGCCAAATACTGCTGACGGTTGTCACGGACAGGAACACCAGAGTGGGAGTGGCGGCACAAGCTCGGTTGCGCTATAAGTTCCCCAGATCGGCGTTGGATTTGGAGTATCGACGAATGGTGACTGGCGGATCCGGCTTGTTTGCCGGCGCACAGAGTGACACCGTGCGTCTCAACGCGGAGCGGCCGCTGTCCCGCGTGTGGAGTGCCTTTGCCGACATTGGATACTCGCACAACAGTCGAGTTCAACCGCTGACACCGCTGGAAGTGGCGCAGTGCACGGCGTTGATCACGCAGGGCCTGACCGCGACCTGTCCGGCCAACGATGCAACCACCTACGTTTATGGATTCGTTGGAGGCGGATTGCATCGGTCCTTTGGGCACAACTTCCACGGGTTTCTCAGCTACCAGTTTAACGAGTTGTCGTTTGATCGCTCCTTTTGCGTAGGAAGCAACGCGTGCAACCGGATTTCAAGCAGGCAGGCAATTACCGTAGGACTGGATTGGACACCCCGGCCGATCCGGCTGGACTGATTTCAGGGCCGCACATTCACCGTCTGCGCAAGTAGCGAAGGACGGTTGGGTGGCCAGAATGGATACAAGGGATGATTGAGAATCGTGAATTGACGATGGACGACTATCTGGCGATGTTACGTCGCCGGGCGAAGGTGATCCTGATCCCGGCGCTGCTCGCGCCGCTGGTAGGATTTCTGCTCTCATACGCTTTCACGGCCAAGTACACCTCGCAGTCGTTGATCCTGGTCGAAGGACAGAAAGTTCCTGAGTCCATGGTGCAGCCGGTGGTGTCGGAAGATCTCACCGCGCGTGTTGCGACGCTGCAGCAACAGGTGTTGAGCCAGAGTCGCCTTCAGCCGATCGTGGAAAAGCTGTACCCCGGCAAGAACAGCGCTGAGGTGGGAGAAATCATCGACAACATCCGGGTGAACATGGCGGTCGAGCCGGTCGTCACGGACTTGTCTGCGATTGGCACAGCCAAGGGAGCCAGAAAGCCGGGTACGAGTCCTGTGCCTGGTTTTTATGTGAACTATACGGCGCCGAACGCCCGGGAAGCTCAGCAGATCTGCAACGAACTGACAACCCTGTTAGTCGACGAGAACCTGCGGTCGATTCAGGCGGCGGCCACGGGCACGAGCGATGTGCTGACCAAGGGACTCGAAGACGCGAAGCGCAATCTGGATGACCTGGATGCCAAACTCGCAGAGTTCAAAAAGAAATTTACGGGACAACTTCCGGGGGATGAAGAGAACAACCTCAAGATCCTGATGGGGCTGAATTCCCAACTTGAGGCAAATACTCAATCGCTGAACCGGGCGCAGCAGGACAAGTCCTACACGGAGTCGATACTGGCGCAACAGTTGGCCGCGTGGAAGTCTTCGGCGTCGTCCACCAATCCGCAGGCGCTCGATAAGCAGCTCTCCGATCTCCAGTCTCAGCTGCTTTCGTTGCAGGCGCGTTATACGGAAGATCATCCCGACGTGATGAAAGCGAAAGCTGACATTGCGGAAGTGAAGAAGAAACAGGCGGAGATCAACAAAGCCTCCGCGGAAACCGCCGACACAACCAACGACAAAGCCTCTGCGACCGAACCGGCTGAGATCCGCCAGTTACGGCTTCAGATCCACCAGTATGGAGATCTGATCACCGCGGCTACCCGGGATCAGAAGAGGCTGCAGCAGGAAATCGGTGCGTATCAGGGGAAAGTCTCTTTGAGTCCGAGTGTTGAGGAAGAGTACAAGGGACTCACGCGCGACTACGACAACGCCCAGAAGTCCTATCAGGACCTTCTGGCCAAGAAGAGTTCGGCTGACCTGACCGTGAAGATGAACAACCAATCGCAGGGCGAGCGAATGTTCCCATTGCGTTCCGCCGACCTGCCGGAGTCGCCAAGTTTTCCCAACCGTTTGGTCTTTGCGGCGGGCGGACTCGGCGCGGGTCTGGCCTTGGGATTAGGACTGACGTTGTGGCTGGAGATGCGCGACAAATCCATTCGAACAGAAGCGGACGCGGAAGCGGCTCTGCAATTACCGCTGCTGGTGGCTGTGCCCTGGGTAGGAGTGGCCGCGGCCGAGACCAAGAATGGCAAGTTCTGGCACAAGAGCAAAAAGCCCGACGCAGAGAAAGACACGATTACGGTTTAGCGGGACTGGACTGCGGAAACGACTATGTATAAAGAGTTCTACGGACTACGAGCGAATCCGTTTAACGTCAACCCGGACCCGCGTTATCTGTTCCTAACGCGCCACACGGAAGAGGCGTTGGCGTGCTTGACCTATGGAATCCAGAGCCGGAAGGGTTTCGTCCTGCTCACGGGGGAAGTGGGTACGGGTAAAACGACGCTGATCAACAAGTTGTTGGAGTGGCTTCGTCTGCAGCAGGTCGCGACTGCCTTCATTTTCAATTCGCGTTTAAACGTGCCACAGTTCCTGGATTACATGATGGCGGACTTCGGCATTCCCAGCGATTCGCGGGCGAAGAGCCAGATTCTGCTGCGGCTGTATAACTGGCTGCTCGATCGGTACCGAGCCGGCGAGACTGCCGTGCTCATCGTAGATGAGGCCCAGAATCTTTCGGATGAAGTGCTGGAAGAAATCCGGATGCTCACGAATCTCGAGACCTTCACCGAAAAGCTGTTGCAGATTGTTCTGGTCGGCCAGCCCGAACTGGAGCAGAAACTGAAGCAGCCCCAATTGCGCCAACTGCGCCAACGCCTCACTCTGCGGGCGAAGACACACCCGCTGACTCTGGATGAGACCAGGGCCTACGTGCAGCAGCGGTTACGAATCGCAGGTTCGAACGGACAACAGATTTTCGAGCCTGAAGCGGTGGTGGCGATTCACCGCTACGCCGCGGGGATTCCCCGTGTCATCAATTTGCTGTGCGAGCACTGCCTGGTCAGCGCATTCGTCGATCAACAGAAGATCATCGCACCTTCGGTGGTAGATGGAGTGGCACGAGATTTCGATCTGGGCGACAACACTACCTCTGGCGCGTTGGCGGTTCCACCGCCTGCCCCGGGGGGAGAAAAATTTGATCTAGTGGAGGCGCTGCGTTCGCTGGCAACATTGGCCGACCGCTTGCGCCAGGAAGATAAAGACCTCCCCGACGAAAGGAAACTATGAGCCGAATCCATGAAGCGTTAAAAAAGGCCGAACAGGAGCGCGCTGCGAACCAGGGAGGCGCCGTGCAGTCGAGCTACTCCTCGGTACCAGTAGATGCGACACCGGCGTTTTCTGATGCGCCGGCGGCCACAGCGTACGGGGCGGGGGCCCAGGCAATGCCAGCATTTGCGAGCCCATTCAGCGTCGATGCCTTGCTGGCTCGGTGCCCTCAGATGGAGTGGAAACCGGACATGGGGACCATGCTGTTCATGAATGGTGACGATAGCGCGCGAGGAACCGAGGAGTATCGGACCCTGCGCTCCCGGCTCTACCACATGCGGGAAAAAATGACTCTGAAGACGCTGTTGGTGACGAGCGCACTGCCTAAGGAAGGCAAGTCATTTACCGCGTCGAACCTGGCCCAGGTCATGGTGCGGCAGCACGGACGGCGGGTGCTCCTGATCGATGCCGATCTCCGCGGACCGCGACTCCATCTCATGCTCGGAACGACTCCCGGACCCGGCCTCTCCGACTACTTGCAGGGCAGAAACGATGAGTTCTCGATCATGCAGCGTGGACCATTGGAGAATCTGTTCTTCGTCCCCAGTGGCACTGGGATTGAAGATCCTTCGGAACTGGTGGGCAATGGAAGATTGAAGATGCTGCTGCAGCGGGTCGAACCCCTCTTTGACTGGATCATTGTGGATTCGCCGCCGGCCATCCCGGTTTCCGATGCCAGCGTCCTGGCGAAGGCGTGCGATGGAGTGTTGATGGTCGTACGCTCGAATTCGACCCCGTCGGATATAGCGCGAAAGGCGCGCCAGGAGTTCCCCGACCAGTCGCTGGTGGGAGTTGTCTTGAACGGAACCAGTGATGACGCGGCGCCCTATGCGCAGTACTACTACGAGGCATACGAAAAGAAGGGAACCACGACCAAGTCCTAGGGGGGGAAGTGATCAGGCTCTTCAATGTTTACTACCCCGTACGGACGCTAGTCCTTCTAGTCGGAGAAGCACTGATCGTCGGACTTTCGTTTGTGCTGGGGACCTTGTGGGATGTCGATAGCGCTCTGCGTCTCAACAATGAGTTGTTCATCGAGGGCGGCTACTTGCGAATCCTCGGGCTGACCGGCATCGTGCTGCTACTCTCCCACGGTTTTGATCTCTACGATTCGGCTCAGGTAGGCGCCAAACTGGAACAGGCGTTCCGGATGTTATTTGTTTTGGGATTGGTAGCGCTGGTGCTTGGCGGCGTGGTGTATTTCATTCCTGGTTTTCTGCCGGGAAGAAATTCCGCGGTGGTTGGGGTTGTCATCCTGACAATCGCCTTGTTCTGCTGGCGGTCGGCCTACGGCTGGCTGGTGTGTCAGCCCTTCTTTCGCGAGCGGGTTTATGTGCTGGGCACGGGAGATCGAGCACAGCGCTTGCTGAACGGTCTGCGCCGGCAGGCGCTGGGTGTCGAGGTCGTTGGATGGACCGGAAACATTGAAGGCGAACTCACGCGCGACACTGTTGCCTCGCACCTGGTCGGCCTGGCGCGAGAAAAGGGAATTCATCGCGTCATCGTTGCCATGCCCGACCGGCGCGGAACGCTTCCGGTCGAAGAGTTGCTGGCCTTGCGCCTGGCCGGAGTGAAAGTGGAAGAGGCGACGTCGTGGCTGGAGAAAATCACCGGACGGATCGAAGTAGAGCAGTTGTATCCCAGCTGGTTAATTTTCGTCGAGGGCTTTCGTTTTAGCGCTTTCAATCGTCTGATGCGGCGGATCCTGAATTTTAGCGCCGCCCTCATTGGTCTTCTAATTTCACTTCCTCTTCTCCCCTTCGTCGCGCTGGCTGTGCGGTTGAGTTCTCCCGGGCCTGTGTTTTATCGGCAAGAACGCGTCGGGCGAGGGAGCGTCCCATTTTATTGCTTCAAGTTCCGCACCATGCGGCAAGATGCGGAGGCCGACACGGGCGCGACTTGGGCGACCGATAACGATCCGCGGATCACGCGCGTCGGCAAGTTCCTGAGGTCGTCGCGTCTGGATGAGATTCCTCAGTTGTGGTGCGTCTTGAAGGGTGACATGCATTTCGTTGGTCCTCGCCCGGAGCGCCCGGAATTTGTGGAATGGTTGAGCAAGGAGATTCCGTATTACGGCGTCCGCCACACGGTTCGGCCAGGGATTACGGGCTGGGCCCAGGTGCAATACAAGTACGGCAACACGCTGGAAGATGCGCGCGAGAAGCTGCAATACGATCTGTTCTATATCAAGAACGCTTCCGTGGGATTGGACTTCTGGATCGTCTTCCAAACCGTGAAGATCGTGCTGCTCGGGCGGGGTGCCAAGTGAAATGGATCTTTTGGCTGGCCGCTCTTCTGATCGCTTATACATACGTGGGATACGTCTGCTGGTTGCGGCTGCGTATGCTGTGGCGCTCTCGTCCGGTTATGCGCGGTCCATCTACACCCCCTCTGTCGATTGTCATGGTGGTGCGAAACGAAGAAGAGATTCTGCGCTCCAAGCTGGATAACCTGATGGGATTGGATTATCCGGTGGATAAGAGTCAGATCGTTATAGTTTCCGACGGGTCCACGGACCGGACCGAAGAGATATTGCGCGAGTATAGCCGCGACGAGCGCGTGCAGGTCATTTTGAACCAGCTCCCGCAAGGCAAGGCGTCCGGTTTGAACGATGCGAACAGTTTGGCGCAAGGAGAAATTGTAGTGTTCACGGACGCGCGCCAGAAGATTGAATCGGGAGCGTTGCGGCTGCTGGCGGAAAATTTTTCCGATCCCGACGTGGGATGTGCGAGCGGCGAGTTGATGCTGGGCGATCCTGCAAAGGGAGAGAGTGGACAAGGGTTTGGTTTGTATTGGCAGATTGAGAAGCAAGTTCGCCAGCTGGAGTCATCTTCCGGCTCTGTCGTGGGGGCGACGGGTGCGCTGTATGCGGTGCGCCGGGAGTTGCTGACCGATGTTCCCCCAGGCACGATCCTCGATGATGTCTATCTGCCGATGCAGGTTGTGCGGCAGGGGAAACGGGTGGTGTTTGATGCAAGGGCCAGGGCGTGGGATAACCCCAACCTTGGAGCGGGACGGGAGTTCTCGCGAAAGGTGCGAACCCTGAGCGGCAATTATCAACTCGTGCAGTTGGCTCCTTGGTTGCTGAGCAGCAGCAACCCGCTCCGCTTCGAGTTTGTCAGTCACAAACTTCTGCGCCTGGTCGTGCCCTTTGCGCTGGCGTTGTTGGCGGTGACTGCGTTTTGGGTGAAGGGTCCGTTCTACCGCTCGGCATTGATCGCGCAACTGGCATTCTATGGTCTGAGCGCACTGTCTCTGGCGCGGATCCTGAGAGGCGGAATCCTGGCACGCATCGCCGACGCAGCCGGGACCTTTGTTCTTCTGAATGGCGCGGCGCTGGTGGCTTCCATGAATTTTGTGGCGGGAAGGCGCGCGGCATGGCGTTGAGCCGACGCTGTTATTGCGATTCGACGGGATTGGGGAGCAACGATTTGGCGAGGATGACTTCATGACGATACAAACCACATGGCCGAGACGCAGCGAGCCATCGCCCGTTTCGTCCACTCTGCCCAAGCCTGGCCAGACCATGGTTCGTCCTGAAGCGCGTCGCCCATTCGTGTATGCAGCCTTGGTTGCATTTTCGGCGCTCTATTACTACCGTCCCGAGGATTTCATTCCGGGTCTGTCATACATTCCGATGGCGAAGATCGCCGGCATCATTGGAAGCGTGGCGCTGCTCGGCGGGATGATGACTGGCGGCAAGATGAAGATTCCGCGGGCCGTCACATTTCTCTGGCTGCTTCTGCTTCAGATGACATTGTGTATTCCCTTTGCCATTTGGCGGGGCGGTGCTTTTGCTACAACGTTTGAGAAGTTTTCCAAGGGCGTTGTCGTGGCCATGTTGATCAGCATGGCAGTAGTTACGCTGAAAGAATTGAGGAGGTTGCTCTGGATCTCGGTCAGCGCGGTCGCATTGGTGACGGCTGTTTCGATCCTATTGAGGCATTACAAGGACAACCGCCTGGAAGGCATCCAGAAGAGTATTCTCGAGAACCCTAACGACCTGGCGGTCAACATCGCCATTAATTTTCCCCTGGCAGTCGTGTTTCTGCTGCACGCCAAAGGGTTGAAAAAAGCGCTCTGGGGACTCGCGGTGATCTTCATGAGTCTCGGCATTGTCCTGACTTACTCCCGGAGCGGATTGCTGGCATTCATCCTGAGCATCCTGATTTGCGTTTGGGAATATGGAATCAAAGGGAAACGCCGCTATGTTGTCGGTGTAGCGGTTGCGGCTCTGGTCGTGGGTATGGGCGTTGCGCTTTCCAGCGGACACTATCGAGCGCGGGTGGAGAGCATTTTCCTGGGAAACATCGAAGGTTCGGGCGATAAAGGCTCTCTTTCAGCGAGAAAAACGCTATTGATCAAGAGCCTTGGGGTTGCCGCGAGACATCCGATTTTTGGTGTCGGTCCCGGTTGCTTCCCGATCCTGGATAAGACCTGGCTGGTTACCCACAACACATATACCGAACTCGCCGCGGAGGCAGGCCTGCCGGCGTTGACTTTGTTTCTGCTAGCCATCTGGTCAGCGTTCAAAAACATCGGACAGGTACGAAAATCGCAACCATATCGAGAAGACGTGGAGTTCCGTCTTTTTACGCAGGCGCTGTGGGCTGCGCTTGCAGCTTACCTGTTGGGAGCATGCTTCGAATCCACCGAATACAATCTGTACCCGTATTTTATGGTGGGATACACGTGTGCCATGGTGCGCATCATGAACCAGCCGGAAGGATTTGGCTGGGGCAAGAAGAAACAGAATCTGGGCAGGCTGACCAACGACAGATTCGCAGCACCATCGCCAGCGTGGAGTCGCTGACCGATCTTTTTGTCAGGATCAGATCCTCAGAGATCGATCTGATATCGATAAAGGGAAGTCAGTTTGCTGCTCTGAGAGTGCGCGCCGCGAGGAGGAGATCAGCCAGTGTGCGGGATAGCAGGACTCGTCGGAAGAAGCGGAGAGGTTATCGATGTCGCCGACGTGCATCGCATGTGCGACACGATTGTTCATCGCGGCCCCGACGAGAGAGGTGTCTACGCACGCGGTGCGGTCGGTCTCGGCATGCAGCGCCTGGCCATCATCGATTTGGCTGGCGGAAAGCAGCCCATCCACAACGAAGATCAGACGGTCAAGGTCGTGTTTAACGGGGAAATCTACAATTTTCCTGAATTACGCCGGGAATTAGAAGAACGGGGTCATCAGTTCTACACGCGCAGCGATACCGAAGTCATTGTCCATCTTTATGAAGAGATGGGATCGGACTGCGTTAAGAAACTTCGCGGCATGTTCGCCCTTGCGCTTTATGACGAGCGGCGAAACTCACTGCTATTGGCGCGTGACCGGCTGGGCAAGAAACCGCTCCATTACGCGCTGCACGAGGGGCGGTTATTTTTCGGGTCCGAGATCAAGACGATTCTCGCCTTGCGGCCAGAACTGGCGAAAGTGGATCGTGAGGGCCTGCTGCAGTATTTCTACTTCGGATACATACCTGATCCTTATTCCGTGTTTGAGGGGATCCGGAAGTTGCCTGCCGGCCACCTGATGGAGTTTCACAATGGCGAAGTAAAGATTCGCCAGTACTGGGATCTGCCCGAGTACGGTACTCATCCGCCTATCAGTGAAGAAGAGTGTTTGGAGGAACTGGAGCGTCGGCTGGCGGAAGCGGTCCGGATCCGGCTGATCAGCGATGTGCCGTTAGGGGCGCTGCTGAGCGGTGGTGTCGATTCTTCGATTGTGGTTGCGCTGATGGCGCGAGCCAGCAGTAAGCCCGTGCAGACCTTCTCGATCGGCTTTCGCGAAGAGCAATTCAACGAATCGGAATATGCGCGCCTGGTCGCCGAGCGTTTTGGCACCGAGCATCACGAACTGGTGCTCGATCCGGATCTTGAGGAAACGCTGACCTATCTTTCGGGGATGATGGAGGAACCGTTCGGCGATTCCTCCATGCTTCCGACGTATTGGGTATGCCGGATGGCGAGGCGCAGGGTGACGGTCGCGCTTTCCGGCGATGGTGGCGATGAACTGTTCGCCGGCTATGACCGCTACCTGACGGCGATGCAACGGCCGAAGATGGATTCTTTCCAGCGCTGGCTGGGACCAATTTACCGCGATCGGATTCACGGCCTCATTCCGGCGGGGACTTATGGAAAGAACCTGGCATGGAACGCATCTCTGAATGAGCGCGACCGCTACCTCGATGGGATTTCGTTCCTTCCAGCATTGCACCGCGAACGGCAGGTCTTTACAAGAGAGTTTCTGGAGAGTGCGGGGCGTCTACCCGATCCGCGTCAGGAATGGCAGCGACTGTATGACGAAGCGCCGGCACGCGATCGCCTAAGCCGGTTGCTCTATCTCGACACCAAGACCTACCTCAATGGAGACATTCTCACGAAAGTGGATCGCATGAGTATGGCTACCTCGCTCGAAGTGCGCGTGCCAATGCTCGATCACGAGTTCGTGGAGTGGGTCACATCATTGCCGGTCGAGTGGAAATACCGTGGAGGGGCCCGGAAACAGATTCTGAAGAAGCTGGCGGACAGAGTTGGGATTCCATGGGCCGTTATCCATCGCAGAAAACAGGGGTTTCAGCTGCCGCTGGTCGAGTGGATGCGCAGCGAGGACAAGGAGCGTTTTTGGGGGATTCTGAGAGAACCCCGAACGCTTCAGCGAGGCTATTTCAAGCCTGCGGCGGTGCAAACTTTGATTGACGAGCACGTTCGCGGCCGGCGCAATCGGTCTGGAATTCTGTGGCGCCTGCTGGTATTGGAACTCTGGCACCGGAATTTCATGGAAGCTCAATCCAGTTGGGGTGCGCCGCGCCAGGTTCCAGAGATTCGCAACAATGAAGTTCACCTGCCCGTGCGTGCCGCTGCAACATCGCACGCGCAGCCTGGAGTTGCCGTCGATTGAAGATCGACGATCTCAGACTTCGGATACAACGACACCATGTCAACCATGACCACATCGTCGAACGATAAGACAGCGAGTACACGCAGCCTGGCCCCCGTGTTCGTGTTGGGCTGTGGTCGCTCGGGTACCACGCTGCTGTATCACATGTTGTTGTCCGCGGGGAATTTTGCGGTGTATCGCGTCGAGTCCAACGTGATCAACCTCCTGGAGCCGCGCTTCGGCGATCTGTCAGTTGCCGCGAACAAGCGGCGGCTGCTGGAAGCGTGGTATGACAGCCGCCTTTACACTCTTTCGGGCCTCGACAAAGAAGAGATTGCGGCCAAGGTGATGAGCGAATGCCGCAATGGTGGCGATTTCCTGCGAATCATCATGTCAGAGATGGCGCGGAAACAAGGAGTACAGCGCTGGGCTGACACGACCCCGGAACACTTGCTGCACCTGCATCGCATCAAAGAAACAATACCCGAGGCGCTGGTCATTCACATTATTCGCGATGGGCGCGACGTTGCGCTTTCGACCGACAAGCAAGGATATATTCGGCCCCTGCCGTGGGATCGACATCCACCGAAAATGGTCGCCGGACTTTACTGGGAATGGATGGTAAATAAGGGGCGCCATGACGGCCGCGAATTGGGCGGAGATTACACGGAAGTCCACTTTGAGGACCTGGTCACCCAGCCTCGCGAAACGCTGGCGCGATTGGGCGAATTCATCGGACAGACGCTCGACTATGATGAAATCCAGCGTGTGGGCATCGGGTCGGTCAGCGCTCCCAACAGCTCTTTCGGTGACTCATCGAAAAAGGATTTTAATCCCACGGGGCGCTGGCGAAGCGGGTACACGGCTGAAGAACTGGCGATGTTTGAAGGACTGGTCGGCGGTACGCTGGAAGAGAACGGATACCAGCTGGCGACGGAAGATCGTAATGCGCTGGATCGGGCTGACCTTCGACGCATGCGTGCGATGTACCGCAAGTTTTTCGATGCGAAACTTTATCTTAAAGCTAAGACTCCGCTCGGCCAGTTGCTCGTGACCCGCGATTTGTCCTGGATTTGAGCGCGGGGACGATAGCTCGCACTTCGCCAGACCCGCGCAGATGATCTTCACTTAGTCTTTCCATCGATGATGTCCTGATAGAAGTCCAGCACAGCCTGCAGGTTGCTTTCGTCACCGGCACGAACTGGGTTGCGATCAGCCGGTTGCTGAAGTACTTGTTCGATTGTCTGGAGAAGCGCCCGCCCGTCAGACTTGGGCATCAGGGTTACGCCCGCAGGGCGCATCCCGTTGTCAGTGGCAATCACCGGTGTTCCCAATTGCAAGGCTTCGCGCACTGAAAGAGCATCGCCATCGTAGAGCGTGGTGCGCAACATGATCCGAGAGCGAGAAATTGCCTCCACGGTGGACGCATGGGGTACGTCGCCAGCGAGCAGAATATGCGAGGCGCAGGGACTTGCTTGAATTTGGGCTCGCAGAGTGGTTTCAAGACTTCCGGATCCGATCAGCAGCAGACCCGCAGCCGGGAAACGCTCGCGCACTTGCGGCAATGCCTCAATTTGAAGAGGAAGGTCGTACTCTGGCTCAAGCAGGCCAACCGATATCAGAACTGGATCGTGTGTCGAGAAGAAAGTTGCCAGCGGCGTCGGAAGAGCCGACGCAGAGGGATCGCTCGGCAGAAAGGCGTATGGAGAGATGAGGCGGGCACGCTGAGGAGGCACGCCCATCCTGTGGAAGAAACTCATAATTTCGAGGTTCACTCCAATCAGGCCACTGAACCGTCGAAGCACCAAGCCGGCGAACGATCCCGGACGGAGTGCCTGCCCTTCGGGCGTCGAAGGAAAGCCGCCTGAATGAAAAGTCATAACGGATTTTGCCCCCGGCCACCCGGCGCACACCAGGCCCAGGGAAAGAAGCCGGTTTGTAAGCATTCCCCCGATGTGCAGGTGGATCAAATCGTATTTCAGGCGCGAGAGAAGTTTGATGAGTTGAAAAGGGCCGTCAGGGTAGTACACCTCATCGGAGTCGGGCTTGCGGTGGCGTGTGATATTGATGACGGCGCAGGGCATACCGCGTTTCAGCAGAAAAGAACGGATGGCGACCAGGTTGGTTTGCACCCCGCCGTGCGGCGGCGGATATGGCCCGAGCAGGAGTACCTTCATTGTTCAGATGAGGTCAGAAACCGGTCGAGATCGAGAGAACAGGGAACGTGCTCGCGTGCAGACTGGAGCATGCGCAGGCACCCGATCGTGGCGCGGACGCCGTCGCGGACTGTAATGTCCGCCGGTTTGCCTTGTTTTAGGGCGGAGAAGAAAGCCTGCATCTGGTCATCGTAGCCTTTTTCCGCGAACCAGCTTGAGCGTTTGTGCACCATTCCGGAGCGAACCACAGATTCTCTGAAATTTTCCGCCGAAGCTCCCACGCCGGATGCGAAAGCCTCCACGCGCTCTCCGCCGGATGTTTTGCTCCCTACGGTGCAGTAGGTGAGATTCGCGATGGAACCGTCGGCGAAGGAAAAGCTGGCTACCATGTTGTTCTCGCCGATCGGGTCCTTGAGGCCCGTGGGAAGCGAGGAGGCAAAAACCTCAACCGGCTCAGAGTCGAGGAGCCAGTACATGAGATCAACAAAATGACAAGCCTCACCGAGAATCGCGCCCCCGATGGCCGGATCCGCCATCCAGTAAGAGCCTGAGATGCCCGGAGAATTAATACGGCAATTGAGCACTGCCGGCGCGGTACGTTTCGCAATTTGCTGCTTCAGACGGATATAGCTTGGGGCATAGCGTCGATTGAAGCCGATCGTCAACTGCTTTCCAGATTCCTGAACGGCCCGGCTGAGGGCACTGCATTCCTCTTCGGTGAGCGCCATCGGCTTCTCGACAAAAACGTGCTTACCCGCGCGCAGCGCCTCAAGGGCTTGAGCCGCGTGGTGCTGGTTGCGGCTCACGATAACGACGACCTGCACGGCCGGGTTGTTCAGAATCTCGCGGTAATCCGACGTGCAGTATTCCGCTCCAAAACGCAACGCGTAGCTCTTGGCGCGCGAGCCGCTGCCGGACTGAATTGCCCGCAGCCGCACACCTGGAGTTTTCTTAAGATTGGGCAGGTGAACCCAGCGTGCCAGATTGCCTGCTCCAACCAATGCGACGCCGACCTCTGAACTGACGGCTTCGGGGTTGACTTCGATTCGGCCTACGGGCTGGGACTTTACCGGCGCAGTTGCACTCTCAGCCGCCGGATATTTGAGCAGGACTGCCAGGCTGTTCTGGCTGGAGTCCATGATCACGTCATAAGCCTTAGGAGCGTCGTCGAGAGGGAAGCGGTGCGTGATCAGGCCCTCGATGTGTAGACGTTCCTGCGCCAGACGCAGGAACTCTTCCATGTTGCGCTTTTCAGTCCAACGCACGTACGCCAGAGGGTAGTCGCGCCCCTGATGTTCATAGCTGGCGTCATAACTCCCCGGTCCATACGCACGAGCCATGTAAACCTGAATCTCTTTGAGATAGCTCTCGTACCAGGGGAAATTGAGTTCAACGGCGCCCACATCCACAATGCGTCCGCGATCTCGGCAAATTTCGACGGCCAGCCGGCAAGGGGCATCGGACTTAGCCGCCGCCGCAATAATGGCGCAGTCGACACCGATTCCACCGGTGAGAGAACTTACTTCCTGGGCGAACTGTGCTCCACCGAGCAGCGCCGCATCCGCGCCCAACTGGCGAGCCAGTGCGACGCGGTCGGCCTTGAGGTCCGTCGCAACGATGAATCCTCCCTGCAAACGGCCCAGTTGAGCAATCAGCTGCCCAACCAGTCCGAGCCCAATCACCGCGACTTTCTCTCCCAAAGAGATGTTGGCGATTCGGACTGCATTCAGCGCAATGCTACCGAGCGTGGTGAAACAAGCATGTTCGAAGGGGACACTATCCGGAATTTTCGCAACTAGATTTCGACCGACGAGGATGGCCTCAGCGTGTCCCGTTCCTTCGCCACCATAGGCGACCCTGTCGCCCACTTCGACATCGGGGACGGTGCTATGCTTCTCAATCACTACACCGGCGCCCGAATATCCCAGGACCGCATACTCGCTGAATTTCGCAAGCACTTCGCGAGTTGTGCGAACCGGTCCCTCGCTCTTCATGACGTCCAGAATTTTGCCGATGTACGAGGGATTCTCCGCGACGGCTCCCAGCGCACCACCGCGATGGATGCTGGCCGTCTCGGTGCCGCTGCTGATCAGGGAGTAATGCGGGCGCACGATAACGTGATGAGCCGTGACGACGGGGTCAGGAACCTCGTCGACGACTATAGTGCTGAGCCCCTTGCGAAGGAGTTGCTTCATGGATTTTGGTCTGGTTGGCGTTCCACCGTGGCCCGGTTACTGAACTCCATGGGTCGCTTTTTCGATGGCATCCAGATCCGCGCCAACGTCTTTTTGGTCGGCCGCTGTGTGCTTGAGTTTGCTGGATGGCGACAACCGATATTCGCCACCGCTTCCGTCCTTAAAGTTCACGAAACCCACGTCAGCAGCCTTTCCCGGAGTTTTGTTGTCCTTCGGCCAGCCTCCGCCCCCGATTATGACATTGTGGTGAAAGGTATAGGTGGTAAAGCAATCGCGAAAGATACCTTCCGGGGTACTGCGCCGTGGCATCGCTGAGCAATTCTTCTCTGGGCCGCCCCCGGTTGTAGCGATAGGCTGTGGGCCAACCGTGAAGATGCTGTTGGTGATGGAAACGTCAGTCATTCTGGGGTCGACGCGCGGGCCTCCGATGATAAACAGGGCCCGCGGCGGAAAAGCTGTGACGTGATCGATCCGAACGTCGTGCACTCGCGGCGCTGCGGAAACGCCAGGTGTCATCGAGATCTGAGCGAACACCCCGAACCCGCTGAGGAGTTCGGGCTGGATGTCGTCGACAATGACATCGTGGATGCTGTAGCGGCCGCCATCGGCAGCTGCGCCCCCGTTGGAAGACAGGCCATTGCCGATCTGGAAGCCACTGGCTACATGACTGATGCGGCAGTTCCGAATCGTGATGTCAGTGACCCGGCACGAGGGGCAGACGTTTTCCGAACCGATTGCCTGATTCTTTGGCCCCAGCAAAATCGCAAACCCGGCCTGCGAGAAACCGCCCCAGGAGTTCTCCAGAATATTTCCGTCAAACAAGACTCGCTGTGCATTCTTGAGTTCGAACAGATTCTTGACGATGAAGGGGCTACCGTCGACACCACCAACGAATCCAGGCTGGCCCTTCAACCAAATCAGGGGCTTGAAGAAGTGGTTATGACTGATTTCGATGTCGGCGGGAGTGGCTGTGGCCCGGCTGCCGCCGAGTTCAATGGATTCGGCAGCGGCTTCCAGGAAGTTGTTCACAATCTTGAAAGGACCCATGGGATCATCGCCGAGGCCTCCAGCAATGGCCTGTGAGTCAACGCAGCCGCCCGTCTTCGCCACGCAATGGAAATCGGAGAAGTAGGAATCGACTACCGCCGCATAGCGCAGATGGCCAAGCATCACGCCACGTACCGTTTCGTCCTGCGGCGTTCCGTGAATCCACATGCGATCGAAAACGAGATGGTCTGCGGTGCCCTTGTTGGGGCCGACCAAGTTGTAAATTACCGCTTTCGAAGAAGCACGGGTGACCTCCAGACCGATGAGGCGATAGTGGTTCGCTCCAGGTTCAAGGAGAACGGGGCCGGAGCCTCCCTTCGCATTGAACTCAATCTTTGCGAGCACATTTTCCGAAGATGCACAGTGAAAATCGGGCCGTCCTGGAAGCGAAGGTACACCCGCATAACACGGAGTCAGACGAGTGCCTTCCGGGGGAAGTTTCGAATCAGGAGCGCTGGTTCGGACGATGATCCAATGGGCGTCGTCGCACTTCTTCTCGGGCAACGCAAGGATGCCGAACGTGGCTCCGGCCTGCAACTGCACCGTGTCTCCGCAGGAAGCTTTCGCGAGAGCCTCCGAGGGATTCTCGCCCGCCTTCACGGTCAGGGTTTTGCCGGGAGCGGGCGTGGCCCGCAAGGAACTCTCTACGTATACTCTTGGCAACTCCGCAGGACCGTCAAAATTACCGGACGGCGATGCCGGCGTGGCGGATTCCTGAGCGAAAGCGGAGACGCAATTTCCCGCAGAGAGTCCGAGCGTCAGGACTGCCAGCAGTAGAGGGTTCAAACCCAAGGCAGTCATGGACTTACAGGGAGCCCGCATGGCTGGAGATCCTTTCTGTTTCAAAAATGCGCGGGAGATCTGGCATACAAGACATCCTCTCTTTAATCTATCAGATGCCTACTCCCCGGCAGAAGCGACCCCGGTCCGTTGCGGAAGCGCGGATTGGCGGGCTGACGAGTCGAGTCTTTACGGAAATTGGGACATGCACGCGTTTGCTCGAGAGGTGCGACCGGGTCTGCTTTCTAAAACTGCGGACAGGATTTTCAGTTAGGCCACAAATACTCAATTTGGTGTTCTAACGCGGGAGCGAGGCCCCGTGCAAAATTTGAGGTCAGGTGATTGCTGTCGCGAAAGACCACCTGGCCGTCTACAACAGTCTGGCAAAGAAGTCCGGTGCACAATGTGTCAGCGAAATCTACCAACCGCGCGCTCTTGAATCCGCTAACGGCTGCACTCTCCGCTTGACGTGCATCTTCATTCAGCGCTGCCACTCTATCGATCGCGCAATCCTGGGCTGCCCAGGTGTGTGCGGCAGCACGCGACAAGCAAGTCGGTACATCAAACCCGGGGCGAGGGACGTCTGAAATGACGAGTGTCTTCACGTTTCCGGAGTCAAGGTATGAGACTGTGGACCGCAGGCCTTCTTCCCACTCTTGTGGAGGGACGAGTCTCCTCCCTTCCGTTTTTGCAGAACGCGTATGGTCTGCCACGACCTCATCCGCCTCGGAAAGGATGACGATGCGCGGATGCAACTGCGTTATCAGTTTTAGCGCGGCTGCACGCCAGGAAGAACATTCGATATCCTGGCGTTTCAAGACAACGCTGTAAACGTCAACCTTCGCTACCGGACAGGACGACTTCAATACCGTGACCAAACGCCAGTGTTTTTCCGTCGCGAGGCGTTCTAGCGCTGGGAACCAGTGCTCCGCATGGGAGTCACCGAAAAGCACAACAGTCTGGTCGGATGTGCGATCTCCATATTCACATTGAGCTAGATGTGCGCTCGCGGCGGGCGTGAGGCAGTGGGCATTAAACAGGATTCTCGGATCGTTCGCGGCCGCCCAATAAGTCGCCTGCTGGCTCGATGCCAGCGACCTTCGCGCGTGAGCGTCCGCCATGAGTCCCGTTGAGACCCCGATGATTGCAACCAGCGGTGCCAGCCCCAACGACAGCACGGGGCGCGGCATCAGAAACTTATTGAACCGAATTGGTCGCTCAATGACCGTGAACGAAACTTGAGCGAACAGAAGCGCAACCGTGGCGGCTAGAAGCTTGCCATACCATGTAATCTCGGGGAAGCGCAGCGTAGCGGCGAGCAGAATCGGCCAATGCCACAAGTACCACGAGTACGACAGCCTGCCCAGATATTGCAGCACAGCGCTCCCGAGTAACCGTGACAGCGCGGATATGACCCCGGACGCCCCCGAGATTAAGGCTGCGATCGTTCCCAGGACCGGCAGCAAGGCCGTTACGCCCGGAAACCTCGTCTGCGAAGTGTAGTAGCACCCCGCGACAACGATCGCGGCTAGCCCGGCCCAACCAAGAGCTACGATCCACTTTCTTCGCAGCGTAGCCAGACCCTGAGCAGGCAGCATGACGGCCAATCCTCCCAAGCCAAATTCCCATGCCCGTGTCGGAAGGCTGAAGAAAGCCCAAGGCGGACGGTGCTCCGTGGTCCATATGCACAATCCCAACGAAACCGCAGACATAGCAAGCAAGAGGATCGCCAGACGGCGCCTGGACTTCACGATCAGCAGCGTCACCATGATCAATGTCGGCCAGAAGAGATAGAACTGTTCCTCCACTGCGAGAGACCAGGTATGCAAGTATGGGTTCCCGGCCACGTCGCTGGCGAAGTAGTTTGAGGCATCCCGCATGAACATGTAATTGCTGGCATAAACAGAGGTGTATGCCGCCCACTTCGCGTACCTTGCAAGTTCCAGGGGCGAGTACATCACGAGGCCGATCACCAACGTACATACGATTACGAAGCCAGCGGCCGGCAGCAAACGCCGGGCTCGTCGTGCATAGAAGTTGCGAAAGCTGAGCTTTCCAGTTCGCGCAACCTCGTTCAAAATGAGGCCCGTGATCAGATAGCCAGACAGCGCAAAGAAGACATCTACGCCAATAAACCCGCCACTAAAAGCTGGAACCCCGCTGTGATAGAAGACAACCAACAGCACGGCAATTCCGCGCAGGCCTTCGATGTCGGGTCGAAAGCCGCCCCCCTTTCCTTGATCGGCACGTCTCGGTAACATTCAGGCCTTTCCCCAGGCATCGAACACAGCATTCAGAACCCGCCGGACACCTTCTCCGATAGTAAATGTTATCCGAGTCGACGCATTCTTGTAATCACACAGGAATCAGGTATTTTCCATGAAAGTAACGGTTTGGTTTGTCGATCTCGGCAGCAGAACGAGGTTCGCGTCCGCGTGTCTGCCAAACGATCTTTGCTGGAGAATGCGCGCCCATGCGCCAGGGCACTACTCGGTTGGGGAAATGCCCGGATGGAAAAATTGGTGCTCAATGGCTGGAATCGATTTGGTTTAGCAGGTTCGAGCCACGACATCCGCCTGACCACCGGTTTCGTCCTTAAAGGTGCGCCTTCTAGCGGACGCCAGCGGTTGCTGCTTGAATGGCGTTGATGTCAGCCCCCAGGTCTTTGCCATCCGTTCCGGCATTCCTGTAGGGACTGCTGGCCTGGAGTTGATAGTCGCCGCCATTGCCGCTGTTGTAGTTCACAAAATCGACTCGTGGGGCGGTTGCCGGAAAGTAATTCCCGGCAGGATATCTGCTGGCAGGTTGAGTGGCCGGAGTACCGATGACAGCATTATGCGAGAAGGTGTACGGCCGGAAACAGCGGCCCAGCGATTCCAAGGGGGCACCTGCATAACCGCAGTTCGACGGGCCGCCTCCCGTTGTCTTTGTAGGAGCCGATCCCGCATTGATGATGTTGTTCGTGAAAACGAAGTCGTTCATCGCCGGATTTACCGCAATGTCGTCACCCAGGTTCAACATGGGACCCGGCTGGAAGGCTGTGACATGGGAGATAGTGACATGCTGCAGCACGGGGGCGTGTTTGCCCATGGAAATCTGCGCAAAGACGCCATATCCAGCATATTTCACTGGATCGACATCATCTGCCGTCACATCATGAATGCTGTAACGCTGACCGTCGAGGGGCACGCCACCATTGGAGGAGATACCGTTGGCAATCTGCATTACGCCGCCAATGTGGCTGATCGTAATGTAGCGAATGGTAATGTCGGTGACCTGGCAGAGCGGGCATACGTTGCCGGTGCCGATGGCCTGGTTCTTGGGGGAAAGCAGCATGGCGAAACCCGCTTGCGAGAATCCTCCCCACGTGTTTTCCAGGATGTTCGCCTCAAATAGAACCCGCCTGGCATTTTTGAGCTCAAACAAGTTTTTGACGATGAACGGATTGCCGTCAACGCCACCAACGTATCCGGGCTGGCCCTGCATCCAGATCATCGGTTTGAACATATGATTGCGGCGGATTTCGATATCGGAAGGTGTCATCGTGGCCTTGCCGCCGCCCACCAGAATGCATTCGGCCGCCGCCTCGAGGAAGTTGTTGACAATCTTGTAAGGACCCGACGGATTATCGCCCAGACCGCCGGCAATTGCCTGGGCATCGACACAGGCGCCCGTCCGAGACACGCAATGAAAGTCTGAGAAGTAGGAATCGACCACCGCGGCATAGCGCGAACCGCTGAGCATGATCCCGCGTTGGGTTTCGTCTTGCGGCGTCCCGTGTAGCCAGTTGCGGTCAAAGATTATGTGGTCCGCTGTGCTCCCATGATTAAACGCGAGGTTATACACAATCTGACTGCCCGGCGTCCGTGTGATTTCGAGACCAATAAAGCGATAGTGGTTAGCGCCGTCTGCGAACGTAATCGGCCCACTGCCGTTACCGGGAAACTGAACCTTTGCCAGTACATTGTTAGTGGAAGTGCAATTGAAAGCAGGCCGTGCCGGCAGGGAAGAGACACCGGCATAGCAAGGTGAAATTCGAGTGCCTTCCGGAGGCAGGCTGCTGTCGGGTGCGCTGGTGCGGACAATGATCCAATGTGCGTCATCGCAGGGATGTGCGGGAACGGTGAAGCTTCCCGTGTACACGGCTCCCGCTTGCAGTTCGATGGTTTCGCCACATTGCGCCTTGTCCAACGCCTGCTGAAAGTCTCCGCCTTTGGGAACTGAAATTACGCTGCCAGGGGCTGGGGTATAGGCCAAGTCACTCTGGACATAGACTCGCGGTAGTTCCGCAGGACCGTCGAATTTTCCTTCCTCTGTTATGGCTGGATCGCTCTGCAAGCTGAGGGATAAGGTGGCTGTTCTGGAATTGGCGTCGGTTACGGATGTGGTGAAGTTGAAAGTCCCACTCTTTTCGGGCTTTCCGGTAATCACCCCGCTGTCCTTATCCAACCAAAGTCCACGAGGTAAACCTCCACTGATGATCTGCCATGCATAGGGGGCAGTTCCTCCAGTGGCTGCCAAGCTTGCATTGTATCGAGCGCCCACAGTCGATTTGGGCAGGGAGGAGACGTCAATCATCAATTTGAATTGCGGATTGACGGTGATTTGGGAAATGGCAACTCTGCTTCCGTCTTCTACACTGCTGGCGATCACCGTGGTTTTTGTCGGAGTGGTCACGACGGGAGCGGTGTATAGGCCGGTGGGGGATATCAAACCCGCACTCGCCTTCCACGTGACCGCGGTATTGCTGGTCGATGTGAGGGTCGCGGAGAATTGCTGTTGGCCGCCGGAAGAAAGCACGGCGGTCGAGGGGGCGAGGCTAATCTCGAAGTTCTTGGATGGGTTTGGTGCCTGCGTTGTTGGCGAAATGCCAGCGCAACTGATGGAAAGACCGGCCGAGGCCGTCAGAATGATCGCAGTGACGAACTGTTTGAAAGATTTGCCTTGCGCCTGGCTTCGTTGGCAATCGGGGGACGATTCCAAGAACATTGGGGGACCTCACAAATCGAATCATGGCCACCGGAACATGCCGGTTCGCCTCGTGCCAATCTAGAGGTGAGAAATCATTAGCGAAAGATAACCGATGGCACTGTCCTTTTGGCCACACGGAAGGGCATGGGGTGCGGAGGGAGGCAATGACTTACGAGTGGGCACGAAAAAGGGTCAGTCATGATTTGAGTCGGATGTCTTTTGTCCGAGGATCATGCCGCGCAGCGAATCGTATGCTGAGTTGCCGAGCATCCGCTTGGCAGCTGCGCGAACCTTTTCTTGGAGTTGCGTTCGAAGGAGTCCCTGACCGCGAGAGGTGCGCAGGAGGGCTTCGGGAGTTGTTCCATCCAGGACAGCGACCCGCGTGAGAGCAAATGGATCGGTGCGTGCGGAGTTGCTCCCGGTGCGGCTTGTGGCCATGGTTTTAAACTTGGCAGCCTTTACCGCTTCCACGGTTCGCTGATCCCAGCGTCCGCCGGGGCATGAAAAATGCTGAATGGGGAGGCCGGCGATCTGCTCCAGGCGCTTTTTTGCTCCGGCAGTCTCGTCTTGTAGGCGAGAGTCGTCGATATCGGTCAGATAAGGATGGGTCTGAGAGTGACATCCGATCTCAAATCCGGACGCGCTCAGAGCCCGAACTTGCGCGTGCGACAAGTATCCGGGCTTACCCAAAAAATCCACAGTTAGATAAAACGTAGCGCCGAAACCGAGTTCCTTGAGCACCGGTGCGGCGGTGATCAGGTCCGTCTCGCAGCCATCGTCAAAGGTGATGCAGACGCTCTTTTCGCCAAAGGATTGAATCGCTTCGCTCACATTCTTGCCACGCAAGCCCTCGCCCGCGAGTCGTTCGATTTGACTGCGAAAGTCGGAGGCTGAAACAACGTAACGCTTGTACCCCGGCTCGCTGTGGCACAACGGCCTTTCAGGAAGAGCGAGTTCGTGATACATCAGAAAAACTGTGCTGGGTTCAGCCATCTTGTTAGCGTGCGTTGTGTTCGACTGCCTATGATCTTGCCTTGTGAAACGCTTTTTCTAAGAAACTGAGCCAGTCTCCGAGTTCCGGCATTGGATCGTCCCATTGAAAGTTGTCGTGATAGGTGCCGGGCACCGGCGTCATCACCGCCAGCAACGTTCGCAAACGATCAGGATAGGCCCTGGGGTAGCCTGTGGGAGCTCCACGCCAGACTTCGATCAGATGTCGAACATCACCTAATAGCCAGCGGCACGGAACTCCGATTTGGTACGAACTCTGAGATTCGATGTCACCCAATTCGGCCATTTGCGCCAACAATTTCGGAAAGTCTGCTCCCGCGTAGCAAGCAAGCGGCAACGAGTTCCAGAAGCGTCCGTTGACTTCCATGAATACCGGTGGACCACCGGCGGCCTGCCTGAATTCCACCATGGCGACTCCGTGCCAGTGTAATGCCTTCAACATGGCAAGGGATGCGCTCCGAACTTGCGGGTCGGGTGTGATGCTGACGCGCAGAGCACTGCCCGAGCCGGTCGGATGAACGTCTCGTATGCGGCGGTGGGCGAATTCTGCTCTTAGTTCCCCGTGATGCATCAGAGCGAAATAGCCCGTACCCTCGCCGTCGACAAACTCCTGAACCAGAATCTGGGAGCAATTCCGGCTCATTTCCTGATACAAGGTTTGCAATTCTGCTTGATTCTTGGCGTAGCGCGGCCGTCCTGTGATTCGGACCGCTCCGTCCGATTGCGCCTCTACTGAACTCCGTGGCTTGAGAACTACCGGAAATTTCACCGTGTTTCCCGCTTCGCGAACTTGATCGGCGCTGCAAACCATTGTCGTCCGCGGAACCACGATCTGCAGAGAAGCCGCCAGCCGAACCGTTTCCTCTTTGTCGAAGGCACGGAGGACGTCAGCATGGGATGGGAACACGAAACTGGCGCCAGCGGCCTGGAGCGTATCGCGATGGGCCGATAAGGGCAGAGTGGTCGCTTCGGTCATCGGCAGAACCAATGTGCGGGCGCGCTGTCGCGCCACGTCGGCAATGGTTTTAACGAAGCTTGACACGTCGGCCTGGGGAGCGGGATAACGAAACGTCCCAGCGCAAGAACGAGACCATCCTGCCTTGGACCACGCCTCCGATTCGCCCACCAAAACCTCGTGACCTGCCTTGGCCAACGAGCGCACAGAGGCTACTGCCTGATTCTGGTTGCCATCGAGTACCAGAATTCTCATGGTTTATACCGGCAACGCGGCGGCGCCTGGTTGTCTCTGGCCAGTATGCGCCGCTTCGCGAAGGACCTCCGCGAACCGCCGCGCGATCTGCGACCAGTCATAGCGCGCGGCCAATGCGGCCGCTTCGTCCTCGTAAGTTTTTCGCAATTTGGGATCGCGCAGGAGTTGCAGAATGCTGGCCGCAAACGATCGGGCGTCGTCGGCAATCAGCACATTACGACCACTGGTAACGTCGAGACCTTCCGCGCCGATCGTAGTCGAGACCAGTGCCTTGCCCATTGCCATCGCTTCGAAAATCTTAAGTCGTGTTCCACCACCGATGCGCAACGGCACGATAACGACCGTGGCCGACCGCAAGTAATCGGCGACGGATGGCACAGTTCCCGTGACCTCGACCGACGCTGACACCAGACGCAGTACGCGCGCATTAGGGCTTCGGCCAACGATCTGAAAACGCGCATCCGGAAAAGCATTCAGCACTTCCGGCCAGATCTCCAGACAGAAATATTCCATTGCATCAATGTTCGGTTCCCAATCCATCGAGCCCGTGAAAACGACCAGCGGCGGATTTCCCGAAGCGGAAGGCACAGCCTGATATTGTTCGGTATCGACGCCAGTCGGAACTACGGTGATTGGGCAGCCGGAAGACAGAGTCAGCATCGCGTCACGATCGTGGTCAGAAACTGCAATGACGTGCTGAAACCTCCGCAGAGTGCGCGTTTCATAATCCGACATTTTCCAGGCTTCCACATTGTAGGAGAGCCTTCGGAGCGGAGATTTCTCGGTGCTCGCCATCCGGCGCCAGAGCATGGTCTCAACGTTGTGCTGAAAAAGGACAACCGGTGCCGAAGCGTTCTCCGGAAAATTCAGCGAGGCAGAGAGAAAATCGCACACGGCCACATCCAAACTGCGATCCTGCACTCGCCGGGCTACCTCCCGACGAACTTCCGGATGCGTAAACTTCCGCACCGCATAAGGAGCAGAAGAAGGGAGTCGCAGCAGGTAGTCCAACGACTGGGCCCACGTGCTTTCGGGTGCGGCGGTATAGATGGTTTGGGCTCCCGGCAAATGCTGCGCGATAGCAGCTTCGTAGCTTGGGTCACGGGCCCCACCGTAATACGAGAGCAGCGTGACTTCATGTTCCCTCGCCAGGTGGCGAAGGATGTTGTAGGAACGAATCTTGCCGCCGGTGTCGACCGGCAACAGCTTTCCTGCCTTGACCCAGAGTATTTTCATTGGCCAGTGGGGCTACCAGCACAACCCTTCGTATGACTTGCTTGCGGCGGGACGTCGGGCCTTTTCCAGATTCACCAGGTCGACCACGAAATGGTTGGGGCGAAGATGGGACTCCAGCGTTTTCCGGTCAATTCCGCGAGTACCGATCACCACTACATCCGCCTTGTTGAGCACGTCTTCCATATTGGCCGAAAGCAGTGACCCGATGTGCGGGATGACGTCTTCGATGTACTGGCGGTTCGAGCCAATCAGGCGGCCCAAGGAAACATTGTCATCCCAAATCTGAACCTTGCATCCTTCGCCGATCAACCGCTTCACCAGTTGTACCTGCGGACTCTCGCGAAGGTCGTCGGTGGCGGCCTTGAAACTGAGACCGAGCATGGCAATATTCTTTTTGCCGGAGCCCAGTACGATGTCGACAGCGCGGTCAAGGTGAGCATCGTTGCTCGAAAGTATCGATTCGAAAAGTGGCAATTCCAGATCGAGTTCCTTGGCGCGATAGGTCAGGGCGCGAACATCCTTCGGCAAACAGGAACCGCCGAACGCGAACCCCGGCTTCAGATAGGTGGGAGAGATATTCAGCTTCGTATCTGCACAGAAAATTTCAACGACTGCCTCTGCGTCAACTCCCAACTCTTTCGCCAAGGTGCCCACTTCATTGGCGAATGAGACCTTCACCGCGTGCCACGCGTTGCAGACGTATTTGACCATCTCCGCTGAGCGAAACGAGGTTTCAAAAACCCGGCCCGGCACCCACGAATAAAGTTGACGCAGACTCTGGCTGTGCGCCGCGTCGGAGGCCCCAATAATCGTGATGGAAGGCTCGAGAAAGTCGGCGACTGCGGTGCCCTCGCGCATAAACTCAGGGTTCACACATACGCCGAAATCTCGTCCGAGTTTCTTTCCGCTGGCCTTCTCCAACGTTGGGACCACGATCGTTTCGGCGGTTCCGGGCAGCACCGTACTGCGCAGCACGACCAGGTGAAACGAATCTTTCTTGCGCAGCGCTTCTCCGATTTCCTGACACACCGGCGCGATGTGTCCGAGGTCCAATTTGCCGTTGCGCATGCTGGGGGTTCCCACGCAAAGGAAGGAGACTTCGGTCTCCATTACTGCCTTCTTCGAATCGGTGGTGGCGTGCAGGCGGCAGGCTTTCTGGCACTCAGCAATCAGGTCAGCCACCGCGGGTTCAACGATCGGACTGCGTCCGCTGTCGAGCGCCTCAACCTTGGCGGTACTGAGGTCGACACCGGTAACCCGATTTCCTTTGTGTGCCAGGCACGCTGCCGTCACCGTCCCTACATAACCCAACCCAAAAATGCTGATTGCCTGGCTCATGCCTTGGTTTTGACCTTTCCCATTCTTTCAAAATCGCCAACCCTCCAAGATAGCCTAGCGCAGTGGCTGCGGCAATGTCGCGGTAGTAATGGTGTCGCGACGCTAGGTCGTTCACTCCCCAATAAAGCTATTACATCCAATGAGTTATGAGAGTGCCAGCCTTACGTCCGCCTGAACTGCCGTCGCCGATGCTCGCTTGCGAGCCAAACTCTGGTGCTGTGCAATCCCGGCGAATTGCCGCTACTATTGAGGAGCATGGATTCATCGAGCCAGCCCTGCCCGGAGGCGTCAACCGCCGAATCCGATGCCCCGCAACCGCTCCAGGGTAGTCGCGGTTCAGAAATAAATCCAAAGTTGGGGCGCCGAAAAGTCTTTTTCCTGGTCGATTCACTGAACGTGGGCGGCACCGAGACTCAGGCGGTCGAACTGGCCACCAGACTTGATCCTGGGCGTTATGAAGTGACCCTTGGCTGTCTCCGAGCGCGCGGCCCGCTTCTGGAAAAACTGGCGGGATCCTCTGTCTCAGTGCGCGAGTTTTATCCCAAGGGAGGATTCGATTCCATCCAAGGCATCTATCAGATGCTTCGCCTGGCAGCATTCTTGAGACGGGGCGGTTTCAAGATTGTGCATGCCCACGATCTCTACTCAAACTTTCTGGCCATCCCCGCGGCAATAATCGCCCGCGTCCCGGTAATTATTTCCAGCCAGCGCGATTTAGGTCATCTGGATTTCTACAAAACGAAACGCCGCATCTGGCTTCGGAGGCTGCAGAATTTTTCAACCGTTGTGCTGACCAATGCCAATGCCGTGCGCGACACGGTGCTTTCCGAGAATCACTTTGCGGCATCTAAGGTTCGCGTCATTAGCAATGGCGTTGACCTGGATAGATTCAGCCATGGCTCGCGGGATCGAGCCTGGCTCGCACCCAGCACCCCTCAAGAGAAGTGGATTGTGCTGGTGGGAAACATGCACAGCGACGTGAAAGGGCATCCCACTTTGATTGCAGCTGCTGGAGCGATCACTCGCGAGTTTCCCGAAACGCGCTTTGTGCTGGTGGGCGACGGGGAAATGAGGAAAGCCTTCGAGCAAGATGTCGCACGGCGCGGACTCGAACGCAACTTTCTGTTCCTCGGGCGCCGAGACGATGTTGCTCGCATCCTCGGATGCTGCGACATCGCGGTGCTGCCCTCGAAGGCCGAGGGCTTGCCTAATGCCATCTTGGAATATCTGGCCGCCGGGTTGCCAACCGTCGCCAGCCAGGTTGGTGGCAACGCTGAGATTGTTCAAGACACCAAGACCGGGCTTTTCGTTCCCCCGGATGATTCCGCTGCGCTCTCCGTGGCGCTGATGCGGTTGTTACGTGATCCGGTACTCGCCGCGAGCCTGGGGAAGAATGGACGAGAGTATGTGGCTGCGGAATTCAGTTTCCAGCGGATGATTGACAAGACAGACCAGCTTTATACAGAACTATTGCGATCGCGGGGTGTGGAATGAGCAGCGCACCCGCGAGGTGGAAGCGCGTGTACCGGCGCGTGCTGGCCATGAATCGGGCAGAAATTGCCGACCGCATCCGCCAGCAAACGACCGCTCATGCAGACTGGCTGCGCTACAAGATTGGCTCGAGTTTTGCTCCGCGAATAGAGCCGGTTTCCGGCCCACAACCGCGCTTCTTTTTCTCTCCCGATTCTGTCCCCGGATTATGCTCAGAGCTTCGGCAGCGTTTTCCGGAAACTGCGAAGCAGATCATCCGAGCGGGCCACTCGAATCTGCGAGCATCGCTTCGACCTGTTGGGATACGACGCCGTCGAGTACGGTCCGCAGATCGACTGGCACTGCGACCGCGTCCACGGAAAATGTGCCCCGAGGAGGCCGTGGTTCCGGGTGAAATATCTGGACTTTGCCGAGGTGGGCGACAGCAAGGTCACGTGGGAACTGAACCGGCACCAACACCTGGTCACGCTGGCCAAGGCGTACCGGTTGACGGGCGACGAGAAATTCGCCACCGAGCTATTTCGCCAGTGGAGAGACTGGCACGAAGAGAATCCTTATCCGATCGGCATTAACTGGGCCAGCAGTCTCGAAGTTGCCTTTCGCAGCCTCTCGTGGATCTGGGTTTATTTTCTTCTGGCGGATTCGGCGGTGATGCCCTCGGGCTTTCGGGCGGAATGGCTACGGAGCATGGCGGTTTCAGGCCGCCACATTGACACCTATCTGTCCACATATTTTTCGCCCAACACTCACTTGCTGGGGGAAGCAGTCGCATTGTTTTTCATCGGGACACTATGCCCGGAAATTCCCACTGCCCGCCGATGGCAAGACCGTGGTTGGAAGATCGTGCTGCAGGAGGCAAAACGCCAAGTGCGCAGCGATGGCTTGCACTTTGAGCAATCGACCTATTACCACGTTTATGCGTTGGATTTTTTTCTGCATGCCGCTGTTCTGGCCTCAGATAACGAGATTGCCGTGCCAGAAGAATTCGATGGGGTTTTGCAGCGAATGCTCGACGCCTTGGCGGTGCTGGCGCGAAGCGGCAGCGTGCCGCGGCTCGGCGACGATGACGGAGGAAGGCTCTTTGATCCTTCACGAAATCGCGCGTCTCATATGTTTGACCCGTTGGCAACGGGCGCGGTCTTATTCGGGCGGGGCGACTTTAAGACGTTGGCGAGTGGACCGCGCGAGGAAACTCTCTGGCTGCTCGGCGCGTCAGGCCTCGAAGAATTCGATCGCATCCCAGCAACCCTTCCACTACAAAACTCTGTTGCTTTGAGAGCAAGCGGGCTTTACGTAATGACCGGCGATGATCCGAACCGACAGTTGGTGATCGACGCAGGTCCGCAGGGCGCGGATACGGCTGGCCACGGACATGCCGACGCCTTAAGTGTTACCGCGAGCAGCGAGCATGGCGATTTACTGATCGATTCGGGAACCTTCGAGTACGTTGGAAACAACACCGAGCGTAATCGGTTTCGCGGGACACGCGCTCACAACACCCTGATGATTGCCGGTCGCGATCAGTGCGAGCCGAGAGGACCGTTCGGTTGGGAGAGCTTACCGAACGTCCAGGCGGAAGGCTGGATCGCGGGGAAGCTCTTTGATTTGTTCGTCGGTAGCCACGACGGTTACTCCAGACTGCCGAACCCGGTGGTTCACCGGCGCTTCGTGTTTTCACTGAAATCCGGCTTCTGGTTGGTCCGAGACCAGGCTCTAGGCTTCGGAGAGTATCAACTCGACTTGTTTTGGCATCTCGCGCAAGATCTTCGTCAATTGCGCAGTAAAGAAGAGCTCTATGTAGGAGAGAAGCGTGGGCTGCGGTTTGTAACTGTCGAGGGCAACCGATGGACACGCAGCCTCGACGAACAGGCCGACTCTCCGGTCTACGGCAGGAAGGGAAAACACAGCGTTCTACACTTCGCGACCCGGGCACAGCTTCCGGCCGAATTCGTAATCTTGCTCCTACCCTTGGCTGGCGCTGAATCATCGGAACATAAATTGACAACCATCTCCGCTCCCAGTTCTCCGGTAGTAGGTTACAGATACCAATACGCAAAGGATCAACACTCGATGTTTTTCGGTCAGGGAAAAGCATGGAAACTGGACGGGTGGAGCAGCGATGCTGAGTTCGTGTATTCGGCACGCGTGGGCGAAGCCCCCGTTCATACCCTGATCTGTTGCAATGCCACGTATGTCGATTTCGGGGAGCGGAGGATCGTCTCCGCCAAGCGGCCCGTATTACGCTGCGAGATCGTCGGGGGAGAGCGGTTCGAAGTGACTTCCAGCGACCCAGAGTCGGCCGTCGTAGACAACGAAGCTTGGAAATCGATTGTTAATGGAAGTCCACAGCTCGCCGGTAAGTTATCCTGAGAAGAGGGAATCTGATTTATGTGTGGAATCTGCGGAATCTTCTTTCAAAATCGCGACTGGCGCGTGCAGGGCGACGTGTTGGCTCGCATGAACCGCAGCATTGAGCATCGCGGCCCGGATGACGAGGGCTTCTTCGTGGAAGAAAACGTTGGCTTGGCCATGCGCCGGCTGAGCATCATCGACGTCAAGAGCGGGCACCAGCCCCTATCCAACGAAAATCGTGATGTCTGGATCGTTTTCAATGGGGAAATCTACAATCATGCGGAACTGAGGGAGCAACTCGAGGCCAAGGGTCACCAATACCGCACCCGTAGCGATACGGAGACAATCGTCCATTTATACGAGCAGTACGGCCGTGACTGCGTGAAGCATTTGCGCGGAATGTTCGCTTTCGTGATCTGGGACCGCCGGAAGCGCGTGCTTTTCGCGGCCCGCGATCGCCTGGGGATCAAGCCGTTTTACTACCGGTGGGACGGCAAAGCTTTTCTTTTCGGCTCAGAGATCAAAACAATTCTCGCGTATCCCGATGTAACCGCGGAATTCAACCGCAGCACTCTGGCGGAGTATCTCGCTTTCGGTTACGTCACGGGTCCGGAGACCATGTACGCGGGCATCCGCAAGCTGATGCCGGGCCACACTCTCGAGCTTACGGAGCGGGGCGAACCCTCGATTCAGCGCTACTGGGATCTTACGACGAAGGTCGATTCGGAGCCGCGCGAGCACGAATACTATGTAAAGACTTACCGGAAAATGCTCGAGGACGCGGTTCGATCGCACCTGATGAGCGATGTGCCCCTGGGCGTATTTCTGAGTGGTGGCCTCGATTCGAGCGCAGTCGCGGCCTTGACAGCGAAAATTCGTGGCGATCAGATTCAGACGTTCGCGGTCGGCTACGGAGAAGAGGAATTTAGCGAACTGCCCTACGCGCGCCAGGTTGCGGCCCACATTCATTCCGATCACCATGAAGTTCGCTTGAGCCGGGAAGAATTTTTCAATAGCTTGCCCCGGCTGATCTGGCACGAAGACGAACCTATCGTCTGGCCCTCGAGCGTTTCGCTCTATCACGTGGCACGGCTGGCACGAGAGCGGGTAACGGTCGTTCTTACGGGCGAAGGCAGTGACGAAACACTCGCCGGTTACACCCGCTATGCCTGGACGCTCCTCAATTCGAAGATGGATCGAGCCTACCGTTCCCTCACCCCGACGTTCCTGCGTGGGGCGTTGCGGAAAGGAATCGGTGCAACCCGCCTCTCCGCATCCTTGCATCGCAAACTCGAGCACACTTTCCTGCTGCGTGACGGAGCATCCTGGCCATCGTTTTACTTCGATAATTTCTATTCGGCCTTCTCCACGAGTGAATTTCCAGAGCTCCTGACCCCCGCAGCGATCGAGAGCGCGGGTGAAGCTTATGCGGGCTCGATGGAACCATGGGAAAACTCCTCTGGTGATTTGCTCCATCGTCTGCTTTATACCGATATCAACAGTTACCTGATCGAATTGTTGATGAAGCAGGATCAAATGAGCATGGCGGCGTCGATTGAAAGCCGCGTTCCATTTCTCGATCACCCGCTGGTTGAGTTCACCGCACGCATTCCGGCGGCTCATCAGATCAAGGGGATGGCCGGCAAGTTCATTCTGAAAGAAGCGGTTGCCGACCTGCTGCCGCACGACATCGTCTACCGAAAGAAGATGGGATTCCCCACGCCTTGGGCGTATTGGCTTGCTGGCCCGCAGTTGGATCACATCGAAGGCCTGCTATCGACTCCGCGCAGTAAAGCGAGAGGCCTGTTCCGTCCCGAGGCCATTCGCAGGATCTTCGTGGAGCATCGCGGGGGACTTCGTGATCACGGCAACCGTATCTGGCGCCTGTTAAACCTGGAATTGTGGCAGCGGGTAGCTCTTGACGGCGAGGACGCTTCGTCCATGATTACCCCGCAGGTCAGCGCCACGGTGCGATAAGCGATGCCCCTACTCTCCGTTCTCGCCAGATCCGGATGCTAAGAAAAATAAAGATCGCTGCCCTCGGATTTCTCAGGGGCGTCGGAAGCTTTCAACTTGTGGCCAGCAGCAAATGGCGCCGCGAGCGCTTGCTGATCCTCTGCTATCACGGAGTTTCTCTCGAAGACGAGCATCAATGGCGGCCCCCGCTTTACATGCAGCCGCAGTTGCTCGAAAGGCGACTGGAGACGCTCGAAGCCATGCGTTGCTCCGTGTTGCCGCTTCAGGAAGCGCTAACCCGGCTTCAGGCGCGCGATTTGCCGCCGCGGAGTGTCGCGATCACTTTTGATGACGGCACGTATGACTTCTATCGGCAAGCCTATCCTCTGCTGCAGAAGCGCAATCTCCCCGTGACTGTGTATCAAACCACCTACTACTCGGATCACGAAATGCCGATCTTCAACCTGATCTGCTCCTATATGCTGTGGAAACGGCGTGGCGAACAACTGCCTGCGGTCCAAGAGGCGGGACTCTCGCAATCGATGGATCTGCGGACCGAAGCCGGAAGGCATCGCGTGGTGCGCAGCCTCATTGAGCTGTCCGAGCGGGAGAAACTAACCGGCATTGAGAAAAACGAACTTGCCAAGCGGTTAGCGGGCGGGCTCGGGATCGATTACGCGGCACTCACTGCCAAGCGCATTCTGCAACTGATGAACAGGCGGGAGGTGGCCGACATTGCCAAAAATGGCGTCGACGTGCAACTGCATACACATCGCCATCGCACGCCGGAAGATGAAGCGTCTTTTCGGCGCGAAATCGCCGACAATCGCCAGAGAATTCAAGCCCTGATCGGAAAGCCCGTGACCCATTTCTGCTATCCCAGCGGAGTCTATCGAACAGACTTCTTCGGCTGGCTGGAAAAAGAGGAAGTAGTTTCGGCCACCACCTGCGATGCCGGCCTCGCCGGTCGTCGTGACAATCCCTTGTTGTTGCCAAGATTCGTAGACACTTCTGCCCGATCCCAAATGGAGTTCGAAAGCTGGCTCAGCGGAATTGGATCGCTGATGGCTGTGCGCAGAACAGCGACTCAGCGCTACGTCGTGCCCGAGGAATAACACTCGGGAGCGCGAGCGTCTGTCGTTGGCGCACTAACTGCGGATCGGTGCAGGGGCGGACGCGGGCAAATATCCCTGCACCGCCGCCAGCAATTCGTCGCGCAGGAACGGGCCGCTAGCCAGCAGACCTGAAAGCAGTGGATTCTTTCGATTGCATTGCAGTGGCGCATTATCGAGCGTGGCTACAAATCCTCCACCGCTGGCGACCAGGGCTGCTCCCGCTGCGACGTCCCACTCGTTTTTCGGGGTCAGGGTGAACGTAATATCTGCCAGACCCGCAGACACCAAACCCAGCTTGTAGGCGACCGAACCCATGGGACGAATCTGATAATCGCCACTCTGAAACTGCTGCCACTCGCCGCGTTTCACTTCACTCCGGCTAGCCAGGATCAACGATCCTTTTAGCATGGTTCTCTGGCTGGGGCGAGCGGGCTTGCCGTTGTAGGAGACTCCCGAATCGATTGCCCCGATGATTGTCTCCTTCGTCGCGGGATTGCAAATGCCTCCCGCCACAGGCCTGCCGTTCTCGACGAACCCAATCGAAACACAGAACTCCGGAATTCCGGCGACGAATTCGCGAGTTCCGTCCAGCGGGTCAACGACCCACACGCGGCTCTTGCCGAGCCGGGAAGGGTCGTCCACACTCTCTTCTGAGAGCCAGCCTTCGCCGTCGCGTAGCAGGTTCTCGCGCAGCACCGCGTCCACAGCGCGATCGGCCTCGGTGACCGGGTCGTGCCCGATCTTATACTCCGTTTCAATGGCACCTGGAGTAAAGCGTGCGAAGACCACGCGCGCAGCCTCAAGAGCGGCCTCGATGCGTTGAAGGATATCGGCGTAAGCAGAGGAAGTCATTTCTGGAGTCATTTTGTTGGAAGAGTTACGCCCACAACATGCGGGCCCCGGTAATTAACAGTAAAGTGCACAGAATACGTCGTAGCCAAAGCATGGGGACGCGTGTCGCGAGGTGCGAACCGAGAAGCCCACCCGGTATGGAACCGATCAGCAACGACAGGACCAGTTTGGGGTCCACGTTGCCCAAACGGAAGTGAAGAAGACCGGTAACGCCCGTGAGGATGACAGCGTGCAAAATGTCGGTCCCGACATTCACCTTGGGTGGGTAACTGTAAAACAGCAGCAACAGCATCATGATGATGCTGCCCGAACCCACCGACGTCATGCCGACGAGAAAGCCGGCAACCAGGCCGATGACGGCCATCCCGGCGAAACTCTTTGTTGTGGGCGGCCGATTGGCCACCCGTTCTTCGATGCGCCGCTGAAATAGCAACAAGGTTGGAATGATAATCAGCAGCACGCCAACAGCTGTTTTAATGAAGCTGTTGACGCCGTCGCCGTAAAGATGGCGAATGTGCATGAGCAGCTTGACGCCGCCATAGGATCCGGGAATGCTGCCGACCGCAAGCGCGATCACCACCTTGCGGCGTACTGTGCCTTTCCGCAGGTGCATGATGCTCGCGGGTATTTTGGTGAAGAAGTTAAAAACCGCATCCGAACCGACCGCCATGATCGCGGGCACTTTCAACCCGAAGATGAGAATGGGGAGCAGCAGCACGCCGCCCCCCACTCCACTCAGGCCGATGAGAATGCCGACGACAAAGCCAACCAGAATTTTGGCAGCTAACAAGGGCATAGTCGATTCGTTCCCAACTTACGCGGAGGCTCCATTTACTCCGATGAAGCCTTCGCGTTCGAGGTGCAGAATAATTTCCTGCGCAGCTTCCTCCGGCGACAGTTCTCCGGTGTTGATCGTGACCTCGGCATCCGCCGGTGCTTCGTAGGGGTCTGAGATTCCGGTGAATTCTTTCAGAATTCCGGCGCGTGCCTTGGCATACAGGCCCTTGCGGTCGCGCTGCTCGCAGACTTCCACTGAAGTGGCAATGTGGACGAGGATGAATCCCCCGTAAGGCTCGATCAACTGACGCACGTGCTTTCGCGTGGCGTCGTACGGAGCGATGGGGGCGCAGATAGCGATGCCGCCATTCTTCGTGATTTCCGAAGCGACATAGCCGATGCGGCGGATGTTGATATCACGATGCTCCTTGGAAAAACCGAGTTCCGACGAGAGATGCTTGCGTACCAGATCGCCGTCGAGTAGTGTGACCGGGCGTCCGCCAACTTCGAGGAATTTCGTCATCAGGACATTGGCGATCGTCGACTTGCCCGACCCCGACAGTCCGGTGAAGAAGATCGTCACACCTTGCTTGGCGCGTGGCGGAAAGCTGCGCCTCAGTTCCTGCACAACTTCTGGATACGTAAACCATCCAGGAATATCACGGCCCTCATTCAGCCGGCTGCGCAGTTCTGTCCCCGAAATATTCAAGACCTTGTCGGTCTTCTTGACCTCATCGTCGGGCACGTACCGGTCTTCCGCTTCCAGATACACCATCATGCTGAAAGGCACCATGGTGACTCCGATATCCGCTTCGTTCTTTTTGAAGACTTCCTGGGCCTCATAAGGCCCGTAAAAAGGCTTGCCGTCGGTGTCTTTGCCCGGACCTGCGTGATCGCGACCCACAATGAGATGGGTGCAACCATGATTCTTGCGGATCAATGCGTGCCAGATCGCTTCGCGCGGGCCGCCCATGCGCATAGCCAGAGGCAGCAGCGACAGCTTCTGCGTGCCCTGGGGATACTTGGAGCTCAGCAACTGGTAGCAGCGCACGCGAGTGTAATAATCCACGTCGCCCGGCTTCGTCATCCCGACCACCGGATGAATCAACAGGTTGGCTTCGACTTGCTTGGCCGCGCGAAAGGTGAGTTCCACGTGAGCCCGGTGCATTGGGTTCCGAGTTTGGAATGCGACAACGCGGCGCCATCCCAAGCGGACGAACTCGGCGCGCAATTCTGCCGGAGTGAAGCGCAACGTGCGGAAATCGTAGTGTGATGGCGCTTGCAGGCCTTCAATCCGCCCGCCTATGTACCAGGGATTTGCCTTGTTGATGGCGTAGTCGGCACCCGGGTGTAGCTTGCTTGTAGTCTTAAAAACCGCCTTGGCCTCAGCCGCCCGGTCGGGTTGCCAGACTTCCTCGACATTCAGAACTGCCAGCATCACACCCTCAGCGTCGCGTAGCGCTACTTTGCTGCTGCCGGGCGTGAGCTTCTTAGCAAATTCTTCGGTAACATCCAGCGTAATTGGCATCGGCCATAGGACTCCGCTGGCCAGTCGCATGTTGTGGCAGACGCCCTCGTAGTCCGCCTTCGTCATAAAGCCCTTCAGCGGAGAAAAGCCTCCGCTCATGAGCAGTTCGAGATCGCAAACTTGCCGGGCTGTGAGGTCCCAAGACGGCCACTCTCGGGAGTGGGCTTTCAGTTCTGCGGCCTTTTCCGGTGCTGCAATCAGATTAACCAGTTCGCCGCCGTGCGGAGCAATCAAATGACTAGTCGACTCAGACAAGCGCGTGAACCTCCTAGGTTCCGTGATTTGGATTTATTGCATGTAATTTCGGTGTCAGAAGAATTCAAAGGATGAGTTCCAGACGTCGTGTTCGGTGGGGCCAGAATGACGAAGACCGCGAATTCATTCTGCAGCCATGACCAAGATCGATCTCACTGTATACGAAAGAAATTGTTGCCTTTAAGTACGCAAGTGCCGTGCCGCACAGCCCCTTTTCATTGTACTGTAACTCGATAAGGATAAAAGGAGACCTCGTAGGCTTTCGTGGTTACCGCCGTGCCGTGTGCAAATCCTTGCGCACGCGGAGGAATGCATTTTTCCTGTCATTTTTAGCACTCGCAAAGGGTTGCTTACTTTCGTCACTCCCCAAAATTGGCAGCGCATCGAACCGGTATTGCACTCGCCTCAGTTAAACTGCATACAGACCGTATCGTGTCGGGCCATTCTTAGATGAGGGATTGGGCAAAAAAGGCAATCTTCGCAAGTAAAGCATTGCGGCTGGCCGGCGATCTTCGACCTTCCAGTGCGGCGATTCTCATGTATCACTCGGTCATGCCGAATCCCGACGAACACGCTGACTCGCTGGGCGGCATCATCCACTCCGAGGCTGAGTTTCGGTCGCAGATGGAGCTTTTGGCCCGCGACTACCATCCGATTAGTCTGGATCAGGCAGTCAAACGGCGCGGCGATCAAGACGTCTTACCAAAGCGGTCTGTGGTCGTAACTTTCGATGACGGCTATACCGACAACTTCGAAGTTGCGCTACCGATCCTGAGTCACTTTGGCGTACCCGCGACGTTTTACGTGACGGTAGACTGCGTCGAAAAAAGAAGGCTGCCGTGGCCCAGCCGCCTGCGTTTTGCTTTCCGAAGAACAGATCTGACGGCATGGACTGACTCGTTCGGCAAAACCTGGAATCTGGCAACTTCAGCGGATCGGGAGGAGGGCTTCCTTGCGACTTGCGACGTGTGCTGCCAACTGAGCGGCCAGGCCCAGGAAGAATTCGTAAGACGCATCGAGCAAGAGCTTCAGACGTGCCTCCCAGCCGAATCCGGTGCGCTGATGATGACTTACGACCAGGTGCGCGGGATCGTCGGCCATGGCCACATCGTTGGCTCTCACACCATGACGCACCCCAACATGGGGTATGTCAAAGAGGGCGAAGCTCACCACGAACTGACGGAATCTAAGCGGCGGCTTGAGTCGGAGCTGAAGGCGCCGATCAAGCACTTCTCCTATCCGTGTCCTGCGCTCTCGCCGCATTGGAGTGAGCGCACCCTCGAGCAGAGCCGCGCCGCTGGCTATGAAACCGCAGTCACTACCAATAGCGGGCTGACGCGTCCGGGAGACAATCCTCTTTGCCTTAAGCGCATTCATCCCACCAAAACCGCGGACGGCCTCCGCTGGAATCTGGAAAGTGCTTTTGCCGGACGGACAATTTAACTAGACTGAGCACAGGACAATCGTCGATTGGCAAGAATACTGGTCTTGGATGGGCACAGCGCGGCGGCGCTGTCGGTGACGCGATCTGCTGGTCGGGCGGGGCATTGGGTAGCAGTCGGGGCCAACCGCGGCCTGTTTGCCGCAGCCAAGCTTTCGCGCTTTTGCCGAATCGGCTTCGACTATCCTGTTTCCACCAGTGAACCGGATGCCTTCGTCGACTCGATTCTCGAGTTCGTGCACTCTCACAGCATCGATCTCCTAATCCCCGTTACGGACTGGACGTTGGGACCATTATCGGCCCAACGGGCGCGCTTCGCCGGAGTGTGCCGTGTTGCGATGCCGTCGGAGAGCGCAATCGAATTCAGTTCCGACAAGCATCGCACCGTTGAACTTGCCGAGTCGATTGGGATCAGCGTGCCCAGAAACGTTCTCTTGCATTCGCCGCAGGATCTCGTGCAATACGACGGCATTTCGTACCCGGTCGTTGTCAAAGACCGCTTCTCGGTGCGCTGGGCCAACGGCAAAGCGGTATTCGGCTCCGTGACGTATGCATACTCGCGTGAGGAATTAGAACAAAAAATCGCGGATCGGATACGCGCGGCCGGCGACGTCCTGATCCAGGAGTTTGTCTCGGGAGTTGGCATCGGGTTCTCGTGTTTCGTCGTTGGCGGAAAAGCCTTTCTGCCTTTCCAGTGGCAGAGAATCAGAGAAGTTGACCCGCGCGGCTCCGCCAGCAGTGCCAGAAAATCCATTCCCTTAGACTCCTCGCTAGTCTCACGAAGCGTACGCCTCATCACGGAGATGGGCTTCGAAGGGATTGCGATGGTGGAGTACAAACAGACCGCCGACGGTCGTCTGATTTTGATGGAGATCAATGGCAGGCCCTGGGGATCGATCGGACTGCCGGTTGCTTGTGGCATCGATTACCCGCGGTTTCTAATTGAATGGTGCCTGAAGGGAACGCTGCCGCCAGAAAGCATTCATTACCGAAACAAAGTTTGCCGTCGCGTCGTTGGGGAGTTGACCCATTTGAGCAATCTCCGCTCCGGCCCTCCAGCCAATTGGCCTGGTACTTACCCACACTTCTGGCCGAGCCTTCTCACCATGGCGCTGCCCTGGCGCCCGGGGATGTGCTACGACGACCTGTGGCTGTCAGATCCACGGCCCGGATTGACCGGAATTCAGAACTGGTTTCAGTCTCGGTGGAAAAAAGACGCTGCAAACTGACAAGACGTTCAGCGCTGGAGCGCGGGCTCCGTGGTGGTCGTTGATGACAACACGGTTTCGGTGAGCAGGTTTCGAATGCAGGTTTGCAACTGCCGTCCGCAGAATCGCGTAATCTCAACGTCTCCGAGGTACGGATCGGGGATTTCGCGATATTGCCAAGCACCTTCCGCGTATGCGCTCAACATGTAGATTTTGTCTTCTGCCTCTGGATAAAGCGTGAGCAACTCAGCTTTATTCTGGAAGTCCATCGCAAACAGGCAGTCGGCCTGCTCGACGATCTCCCGCGTCAGCAACTTAGCGCGATGCGTTGCCAGCGAAATTCCCAGGCTGGTAGCCGCCTCCTGCGCCCAAGGATGCGCTTCTTTTCCAGGAGTCGCGTGCAACCCCGCGGAGACGATGTGGACTCGCCGCAGTTCCTCGGAGGGCGCGTCACTTAGCTCTCTGCGCATCAAGAATTCCGCCATGGCGCTGCGCATGATATTTCCAAAGCACACAAAGACGAACGACCGCGCGGCGGGTGGCACCCGACGCTGATTTGCGGTTCGCACCCCCAGTGCGTCGCGCATTCGCAGGCCTGCGTAGATCCGTCCAGCCCTTGGTCCAAGCCGATTCATGATGCCGCGCTGCTGCAGCAGAAAGTTCGGAATGAATTTCCGCAAAGCGTCCTTCGACATGGTGCTCAGCGTTCGTGGCGTTTCCTCGGTCATTCCGCTCGTCCCCGATGGGAAGTCGCTTCGGCGGGTGCAGTTTCCCGCTGCGAAACCAATTCATATCCCAGGCTTTGCATCAGACCTCCCCATGCCCCCTCGATCTCTTCTACAGATTCCTTGGCGAGTTGCGATTTCCAACCTCCCGAAGTTGCCGAGCGAACAAATGGCTTATCGCTGCGGGTTCCTTTGGTCAGGACCCAGTTGCCAGCCTCTTCCTTCTCGAGCGCGCGCATCCGCTCCGCGGAACTCAGTTCAATCGCTCGCTTCAATGCCTCGGGAGTGGAGTCAATTGGGCGAAAAGCGCAGCGTTCGAGGAAGGCTGCGACTCGGCGAAGAGCACCAGCTGTATTGCGCTTCATGTCTTCGTAGCGCAGCATCAGGAAACGGGGATCATCGCCGCGAACTGCCGTCCAGCTCAGTACGTTGTCCCGCCAAGTGCCGAACTTCTGGTCGAATTCGCCCGCGATAAAGCGGGGCACAAAACTGGCCATGGGATAGTCGTCTGGAATGTTCCGCGCCTTGACGTTGTGGTGATAAAACGAAACGGCCACGTCGCGGGGGTCGCGCACCACGTAGATCACACGCGGATAATGCGGCTGAAAACATTCATGACTCTTCAGCATGCGCGGCCGCGGAAGGCTCCGCATGAAGCGGTCGCGATTGAAATAGATTTCCGGAATTCGGGACTCAATGTTTGAAAATGAAACCGGATCGTCCGGGTAGAGCAGATTCCCCAGAAGGAAACGCGTCCAGGTATTGCCGGACCGGGGATAAGAGACCAGGAAAACGTCGTCGGGGAAGGCGGTGACCCCTCGGCTGGCTATCTGCCGCCCGCTTAGCACCCGTCCCGCTTGCGCCAACGCACCGATTAGTCTCTGTACATCCCCCGGGGTCTCTGGCATAGCCGATTAGCCTCTCACCATTTCGCGGTCCGCGCTGGCATCCATCACCAGGTCGTAGCCAAATTCCTTCATTGTCGGTCCCCAGGCCTTCTCAATGGTTTGAACCGCAGACGCAGACAGCTTGTTCCGCCATCCACCAGCTTTGGCTTCGCGAACAAACGGGATGTCTTGGCGCGTGCCCTTGGTTGCCTCCCATTGTTTCGACTGCTTCTTTTCGAGCGATTGCATGTTGCTGGCAGAGCTTAAGCGTACAGCACGCTCAATAAGCTGAGGAGTGGGATCGATTCCCAGCCATGGAGCCAGCCTGGTAAGCTCTTTTCCCGCATCGGCCAGCAAATCTTCGTAACGCACGAGTCTGAACCCGGGCTTACCTTCCCGCAGGCGAACCCAACTCAGGACATGATCTTCCCAGCAACCCACGCGATCGGCATAAGGAACGACGTTTGCCGAAACGAAGCGGGTTACGAATTCATCCATGGAATAACCATCCGGTATGACGCGCACCTTCAGATTGTAGAAATAGAACGAGACGGCGACATCGCGCGGGTCGCGCACGATATAAATCACGCGGGGATACCGTGGATCAAAACATTCGTGGCTCTTCAGGATGCGCGGTAGACCGCGAAGTACACGGTCCGGCAGGTTGTAGATCAAGGGAACCAGCCGCTCCATGTTGGTGAAGGTCACGGGTTCGTTCTGGTGGATGAGATTGCCGAACAAAAACCGAGACCAGGTGCTGCCCGAGCGGAAGTAGCTGACCAGGAAAACGTCGTTGGGGAATACCGTCAAGCTTCGTCCAGCCGGCATCTTACCCATTGCTGTCGATGCGACTGTTTTCAGGTGTCCCACGAGCCGATTAACGGAGTTCACTTTCAAGTCTCCAAAACAGCCTATGCTTCTTCCTGATACGTCTCCACCAGAGCGAGCATCACCTCGTCTTCCTGGTTGGCGCCTAGCTGCCCGACGTCCCATGCGCGATGAGTCCAGAACGCCCAGGCCAGTCCGACTCCGTAGACGGCTCCTGCGATTGCCATCTGGATCAAGAGCTCACCGAGGTGATGAGGAACGAACCAACGCTGCAGGAGCAAAAGAACTGCCACCATCGGGATGCAGAGTGCCAGAGGGAACACGAACGCGCGATACAAATACGTCCGAAGTTTGATGCCCAATAACCGGCAAAGATGACGAGGAAGGAAAAAAATCATGGAGCAGGTAAGGGGAATCGCTGTGCCGATAGCATCTCCCATGATGCCGTAACGTCGCACCAGAAAAACACTCAGGATCACATTCGAGATACCCTCTGCCAGCACGACCCACGCCCAGGTCCGATGCTTGGCCATGCCCCACAATGTCCGTCCCGAGGCGGATTGCGCCAGCATGAGAGTCGTCGGATACAGTAACACCAGCAGCACCGGATAACTGGTAGCGACATACTTCGGACCGACCCACGCTTCGATGACAGCCTTGCCCAAGATCGTAAGGACAGCGGTGATCGGGAATATAATCAGGGCGCAAGCGCGGTTTCCGACGACGAAAATCTTCCGCAAGCCGTCCAGATCGCCCTTGGCCTGCGACTGGCTCGACATCGGCACGAAGATCTGCGCCAGGCTGCTTACCACCTCCGATGCATAGTCAACCAGCCGTGAACCAATCGTGAAGTAAGTAATTGCCGCTGCCGAAACGAATGTGCCAATCACCAGAGCATCGGTTTTGAATCGAAGGCGCCCAGCCACGATGATCAGAAACGTCGTGCCGCTGTATCCGGCAATCAGGCGCAAACTTTCCCGGCTGATGTATCGCGTCCCCAGCCGGAGACGCAAATGGCGAAACACAGCAATGGAATTTACAACCTGGTTCAGCAGAGGAAGCGCGACCGTGATGAGGGCGACGGTCAGCAGCCCGCCTCCACGCCGGAGCGCTACCACGATAAGCACCGCCCGTAGTATGGTCGAAGTGATATTTACAAAATTCAGCAGGTAAAAGCGCTGCAGTCCTTCCAGGATGCCGCTGAATACTCCAAGCGGAAATCCCAAGGAAACCGAGGCTCCCACCATCAGGAGCAGCCAGCGTGCCGTTACTACGAACTCAGCAGGAATACGAAAGATTGAATTGACGTAGTAGGTCGCGATCAGGGTAATCAGCATGGCCACGACGCCGATCCCCCCGTAACTGAACATGGCGGTGTTTACAAGTTTGTTCAGTTCGTCTTGCTCTTCTGTTGCGGAGTATTTCGCCACGTAACGGACAATCGACGACCGGATGCCCAGGTCGAATAGGCCGTAATATCCCGTTACCGAAAAAATGAGGATCCAAAGTCCAAACGCCTCGTCGCCCAGACGATGGAGAATAAACGGGGACAGAAAGAGTCCCACTACGACATTCACGCCCAGCGAAAACCAGCTGGATCCCACGTTTTTTAGGATTTGGCCCTTGTTAAACTTCATGAGCCGTGCTGCCTCGGCGCAGCCGACACCAGGGTTTCCTGCCGATTTTTCGTGGATGCTGCCGACAAGGCCGTTACCCGCGCCATGCACTCCCCCAATTCATTGCCGAAAATTCTGACGTGCGGCTCCCGCAGAATCTCCACGTGATGAAAATCAACTTCGTGGATCTCGACTCCACCCTTACTCCTGGCACCCCAGCCCATTTCCGGATCGTTGATGTAATAAAACGGCTGCTTCGGTCGCTTGAATAGAATTACGGGTGCCTGGAAGCGCGTGGGAGTGAAGCTTTCCGGCCAATAAGTTTCTTGCCAATCCGTGCGCACTGGTTTCGCGCCGACCAAATTCTGAACCTTGTTGCCCGCTACCCGTTTGTACGAGGCCAGTCGTTCGGCAAAACTCAGCTTCTTCATCTCGCGGAGACGTTCACCGTAATAGTAGACCTTCCAGAGCCAGCGATTCTGGCTGTTCTGTAATACCCACGTGTCGAAGATGGCGAACAATCCGACGGCGTCGCCCTCCGCTTCCAGTTTGAGCACAATCTGTTCCGCGATATGCGTCCCGTCGCACAGTCCCCCCACACAATACGGCCCACGAGGCTGTACACTTCGCATCGCTGCAATGTACTCACTGGTCAGAGCCTGCATCTCTTCTGGGGAATAGGGCCGTTTCCCACGTGTCACGGGAGCGTGCCCCTGAATCTTGTACACCGTCTGCTGATTTCCCATGTGGCGCGCCAGCATGGCGTAACCCAGCGACTCCTCGCCCGGTGGAACGATTGCAAAAAAAGGCAAGCGGTTGCTGTCTCCATGCTGGATTTCCATCACCACGGAATCACCGTCAACCTCTGACTCTTGCTCGATCAATCGAGCCAAAGATTCCACCGTTGCCCCACGAAACATGGCAGACAGAGGGATCTTCTTGCCCATGGATTGGTTCACTTGTGCAAGCAGGCGTCCCGCCAGCAACGAATGACCGCCCAAGTCAAAGAAATTGTCGGTTACTCCGACCGACGGCAGCCTGAGAACACCCGCGAACAGAGAAGCGAGTCTAGACTCGGTTTCGTTGCGCGGCGCCACCATTGTGGTTTTATTGCCCCGTTCCTGTGGGGGCGCAGGCAAGGCCTTCCGGTCGACCTTGCCGCTGGTCGTCATCGGAAATTTGTCGACCAGGACGAACCGTGAGGGCACCATGTATTCGGGAAGGCGATTCTTCAGTTCTCTTCGCAGATTTTCCGCGTCGAGTTCCGGGCCAGGAGCCGCGATCAAATACGCCACGAGGCGCTTGTCTCCGGGGCTGTCTTCGCGAACCACGACGACAGCCTGCAGCACGCCGGCGCATTCCCCCAGTACCGCTTCGATCTCGCCAAGTTCAATGCGCAATCCGCGCAGCTTGACCTGAAAATCCGTGCGGCCGATATATTCGATGTTTCCATCCACGAGAAATCGTGCCAGGTCCCCCGTCTTGTACAAGCGGGCCCCAGGAATGTCGCTGAATGGGTCAGGAATAAATTTCTCAGCCGTGAGGTCGGGCCGATTGAGGTATCCGCGGGCCAGTCCGATTCCTCCAATATGCAATTCTCCGGGTACTCCGATCGGCACGGGCTGCAATTGAGGATCGAGGATATAGATTTGCGTGTTGGCAATAGGCCGGCCGATGGGGACAATCGATTGCTGGTTGTTCGGGCGGCACGGCCAATAGGTCACGTCAACCGCTGCTTCCGTTGGACCGTACAAATTGTGCAACTGGGCTGTCAGGCGCTCGAAAAAACGCTGCTGCAAATCGAACGGCAGAGCCTCGCCGCTCGCGAAAACTTGTCGTACCGAACTGCATCGCTCCAGACCGGCGGTCTCCAGAAAGATGCTCAGCATCGAGGGGACGAAGTGCAGAGTTGTAATCTTCTGCTCGGCAATCAGGTTCACCAGATAAGCAGAATCGCGGTGTCCACCCGGACGGGCCACCACCAGCGTTGCTCCGGTCAGCAGTGGCCAAAAGAACTCCCACACGGAAACATCAAAGCTGAAAGGCGTCTTCTGCAGCACACGATCCTTGCCCGTCAGCTGGTACATGTCCTGCATCCACAGCAGCCGGTTCACGATGCCCTCATGAACATTGGGCACACCCTTTGGTCGGCCTGTTGAGCCTGAGGTGTAGATGGCGTAGGCCAGATTCTTACCACCGACTACCGCCGGCAGATTCTCGGTACTTTCCGATTGCAGCGCTGTCCAGTCCCGGTCGAGACAGAAAATGCGCTCCGCGCCGGCAGGCAGCCGATCGAGCAGATGACTCTGCGTCAACATCACGCGTGGGCTGGCGTCTTGCAGCATCGCCTCCAGCCGATCCTTTGGGTACTCCGGATCGAAAGGGACGTACGCGCCACCAGCCTTCATCGTGGCCAACAGAGCAAGAACCAGTTCGAGCGAACGTTCTGCGCACACCGCTACCAACACGTCGGGCCCGATGCCGTTTTTCCGCAGATGGTGCGCAAGCTGATTGGCTCGGTCGTTTAACTCTCGATATGTAAGCCGCTCCGCTTCGTAGACGAGGGCTGTTGAATCGGGAGACTTCTCGACTTGTTCCTCGATCAGTTTGTGCAGCGGAATGTCCCGGGGATAAGCAACCCTGGTATCGTTCCACTCAACCAGCAACTGATGACGCTCAGCCTCGCTGAGCAATGGCATGGCTGAAATGCGGGTATCCGGACTTTCCACGGCCGCTTCGAGAAGGATCCGGAAATGCTCCATCATGCGCGTGATGGTTGCAGGGTCGAAAAGGTCCGTGTTGAAGCTGAACCGCGCGTCGAGATCGTTCTCTTCTTCCGCAAACTCCACCAGCAGATCAAATTGCTCCGACGCTCGATTGACTTCAAACAATTTCACGGCAGGTTCGGACTCGGCCGCGGTCGTTTCCTTCATGGCCAACATGACCTGAAATACCGGGTGTCGGCTCATATCCCGTTCCAGGCGCAACTCCCGAACCACTGTCTCGAAGGGAACGCCTTGGTGTCCGAGCGCTCCTTCCACTACTTCGTGCAGGCGCCTGAGCAAGTCGGCAAAAGTCGGATCGCCCGACAAGTCTCCGCGCAGGGCAACCATGTTTTCCAGCGGACCGATCACATGCTCGAGTTCTGGCCGCTCGCGCCCGGAAACTCGCGTCCCGAGAACCAGGTCCTCTTGCCGCGCATAGCGAGAGAGGAGAACACTGAAAGCCGCGAACAACCCAGTAAAGCGTGTCACCCCTTGGTTCTGGCTGAGTGTTTGCAGTCGATTCGCAAGCGCCGGCGTCAGGCGCATTTGCTGGCGCGCTACTCCAAATGTCTGGACCGGGGGTCTAGAGTGATCGACGGGCAGATCTACTGTGGACGGTGCCCCTGCCAGGCACTTCGTCCAATAGGAAATGTCGCTCGCAGAGGCGTCGACGGAAGCAACATCGTGGTACTGCGTCCCGGCAACTGACGTCGTACGCGATTTCCCGTTTAGCCGCGCTTCGTAGTCTGCGTAGAGTTCGCTGAGGAGAATTTTGAGAGATGCCTCATCGCACACAATGCGATGGGTGGACAGGAAAAATATCTGTTCATCCTCACTCAAGTGGAAGAGAGTTGCACGAAATATCGGACCGTCAGCAAGATCAAAAGGCCTATGCAAGGCCTGCTCGGCCCGTGCAACAGCTTCGCGATCTGAAGCCTGCAACTGCCGAAGGTCTACACTGTCGATCCCGAGGCGTACCGACGACTGCACGACCTGAAGTGGTGTTCCTTCGACGATGCGAAACTCGGTTCGCAGGATTTCATGCCTTTGCATGGCCTCATCCAGCGCGGCCTGCAGCGCGTCTTTATCGATGCGGCCTCTCCAGCGCAGACCCAGTCCAATGTTTTGGATTGCCTTGGCGGAGTGCAATTGGTCCAGCACCCAAAGACGCTGCTGGGTGATGGAGAGCGGTTTCTCTTCCACCGGCAGAGTCCCGTTTTGTTGAACGACTTGAGGATTCATTCCGTGCTCAAAAAGCGCCTTCGTGCCTAACATTTGTTGCTAATCTTCGCGTACTGCCAGGGCTGCCGCATATCCGGGAAACACTGGGACATCGCGCAGGATCCAGTGGCCTGCCTCAAGCGGGTCCGGTCTCGTCGCCAACAACGCTTGCAAGTCATTCGGATCGATAGAGACGTCAAATTCGTGGAGCGGCAAAGATAGTCCTTCTCCTTTGCCTTTGATGAAGGCCTCTTTGCGGGTCCAGCAACGAAAGAAAGCGGCATGCATCTCATCGTCGCTTAGATGCTCCAGATCGTGGCGTTCTCGGGTCGAAAAGAAACGTTCCGCCACTTGCTTAAGGTCCCTCTGCGGGTGAATTTTTTCCACGTCAACCCCTATGTCCCGGTTTCTCACGAAGGCCATGAATGCCAGGCCGTCGGTATGAGAGACATTGAAGCGCAAGTCGCCGGGCCCGTCGAGGAAGGGTTTGCCATGCTCGGTGTATCGGAATAACACACTCTGCGGCGTCCGTCGAAGATAACCGGAAATCAGAGAGCGCAACGTCCCGCGAGTCAGGACAAACTCGGTACGCGGTCTTTCCACGCGATAGCGCGATGCTCTTTCGCGTTCTTCGAGAGAGAGTAATTCGTAACACGCTTCCAAGGCTGCGGCTGACGTTTGCAGCGTTCGTTGCCAGAGATGAACGACATCTGGAGGTAAGTCGCAGGGCTCGACATCGAGCTCCGCATTCCAGATTTCACAAAACTCAATCTTTGTGCTCAGCCCCATGGCAACGCGGCCCAACCGATAGTGAACCTCTCCGCCCTGCCGGAAAATACCTGGGCCGGGTTCTCCAAACATGAACTAAATCTACAATGCCAGTGTTTTTGCGATGTTGCAAGCCTTGCAAGGAGATAAAAAGTTCCTTTGGTGTTTATACGGTAAACCATTGAAAGGAATGCTTTTGTCACACGAAAAAAGTCCTGTCAAATAAGGGAGCCTGCCACCCTCGACTGAAGCTCTGCACAACCATTGAACGATTCGCAGTCCTGGGTTCGGGCGGTGCGGCGACGTCAGTGGCGACGACCGCTCGAGGCCGAGGCAGTGTTCTTCTGACCGCTCTGCGGAATCTGTGGGGGATGGTACGAGAAGTTGATGCTTGATCCATGCTCGGCCGGGTGTGAATGAGCAATCTGCGAGTGCCCCTCGCTAGGCCGTGCTGAAGTCTTTTTGTCTGCTCGAATGGTGGTGGCGGTCTGATGTTCCAGTTGACTCAGTTGAGAATTTTGCGCGCTGGTTGATTTGCCGATTGTGGGTGCGACAGCCGGCACACTAGAACGGCTTGCTTTCTTACTGTTGAGTGATGGCGCCGAGCTGTGATGCGCTGGCGGGGAATAGTTCCGATACTTTTGCGGGCGATGTGCGGATTGCGCCGCTCCCGAAGCGATCAAGAAGAGTACTGTGGCCGAGAAAATTCCGAAACGACGGAGCCTCATGTTTGTCTTATTCCCCTGGAATGCTTGCCATCGCCTGTGGGGTGGGCGATGCGCCGGGCTGTGTCGCCGGCGGAATATCTGACTTGGGCGTCACTGCACTGTCGTCGACCACGACCACTGCATCCACTTGCTGCGATGTAAGCGGAGGTCGAAGTGCCCGCAGCAGGCTGTTTTTCTTCCATTGAAGTTTGAGCTCGAAAAAACTGCGATACAAGAAATGATTCCATGCCAGCTCCACCCCGTTAGATGCTGGTGCGCCGGGATTCGATAACTCATATCCCAGTTCCGACAGGGTGTTTCCGACTAACCCTTCGATCTTGGCGAGTTGTTTGGGTGTCAACTGCTTTTTCCAGCGGGCAACCGGATTGAACCCACTTCTCGCCTGGGCTGTGAATGACGTGTTCGGTCGTGCAACCGCACCGACTGCATTCTTCCGAATTCGATCGTAATCGAGATCGTGATCGAGGAAGCCGCTCAGACGCTCGAGAGCGCTTCGCGGATCGCGGATAAGTTCTTCGAAACGTACTTCCGTATAGTCATTTCCGAGTTTCGCGCCGGCCGCTCTGCCCTTCTTTACAATCCACTCCCAGTACAAGGCCGCACCTTCCGGTGTCTCGCGTTCTTTCCAGGGGAAGGGACGAATATAACGCTTCTCCGCCAGGGAGATGCTTACGTCTCGGCCGTCGCGAATCACGTGAACAATGAGGGCGTCGGGGATCGTCTCTTTGATGTGGCGGAGATGAAGAATCTCCTCCGGGGCGTTCCCGGCCCAACGCCATGCATTTTGTCGACGGGCAAGTTCGTCCATTACAATGCGGAGAAAATCACCCGCATTGTGGCAGTTGTCAGGGATCTTCTCTTCGACTTCCCTACGTTCTAGGCCGGACACGCGAAACAGCCGACTCCCCAGCCAGACGTCCAGCATTTTTTGGCGATTCTCGCGCACGCCCAGGTTGCCAAATCGCGGCGCTAGCAAATTGAAGATGTTCGATTCGCCCAGGTATACGGCGAATCCTCCCGAGGACAAAAGCATGTCGTACAGCAAAGTCGTTCCAGAGCGTGCACTTCCCACCACGAAGACTGGCGCGCGAGCGCGATCGCTGGTGGGTCCTCTTTGTTTTTCGGCCATATCCCTCCAAAGGCGAGCCGATCGACACCCCTCCCTCAGCACGCTTTGAAGCTAATGGAGCGTACGATGCGGATTACGACGGGGTCAAGAGAAAACCGATATGCTCAAAAAGTGAAATAAACCATTGCAGCAACAAGACTTACCTAGGAACTGTTTGCTGAACTACCCGCCCTTTTTCAATTGCTGCTTCCATCCCAATATCCTCGCCTTGGCGCCCTCGGCTTCGGCTTCCGGAATCATTCCTTTTTTTTGGTACAAGACTGAGAGACTAGTGTGGGCCAGAACATCGTCCGGATCAATTTCCGCAATCCGCTTCGCCACCGCAATGGCCTCATCGTAGCGATTCAGATCTTGCAGGGCCCGGGCCAGTCCGTGCATGGCCTCGGTGAATGTGGGATCCGCGGTCAGAGAGTCCTGATAGGAGGCAACGGCGTTTTCCAAATGCCCCTCCGCCATCAGATCCAGCGCAGCGTAGTAGTGATCTTCGGCCTTTTGGCGGGCATCTGCGTCAGGCATGAGTGAAATTTCCAGGCAGGGTTGGATTCTAACATGCTCCCAACCGCCTGCTGCTAGGGCTATTGACCACACAGGTATTATGACTGCATGTGGTACAAGCTCCGTTTCTTATGGAACGCTACCAGGGGCCATCGTCTGGCACCGTGGCGGAGCCCTTACCTCCTGTGGCGTATCGAAACCTACACCGGAGTCAAGATGACGCAGATTGGCTTTCTCGAATTCTGGGAGTTTATGTGGCGCGAGCGCCACGACCTGTGGCGCTTTCTCAAGTGGACCGGCGAAATGGAACGTTATGTCCACCCCAAGCCCAAGAGTTCTTAGTTGGATTCGGTGTGATCGATTCTCTGAAAGTGCCGCATGTTTGAGACATCCCCCGACAGAATTCACCGCTCGACGATGCAACTGATCCTCGGTGTTCTTTTCGGAGTTCTGATCAGCATGGGATGTCTCTTCCTTACGATTTTCCTGGGAATGACAATCAGCCCGAGTCGAACCTGGCTCTTTCCCCTGCTGAATGCGGCGGGACTGGCTTTCGCTGGGATCGTTGCCTTCAGACAGAGGAAGGAATCGAGCTACGCCCTAGGCATGGTGATCGCGCTCTCCCTGGCGTTCCTTCTCAATACCGCTTGTGGGGTAGTTTATTTCCGGTGATAGCCCGGGGACGGAAGGTTTCTACGCCCCGTTGCCAGCCGCAGCGGCTTCTCCCAGAAAAATGGTGACTTCGCTGCCCTTGCCAGCGCCAGTAATCTGCGCCGCGGCCGCGCGGTTTGCCACGATCTCGAGATAGCCCATGCTTCCGATGATTCCGAAAACCTCTCCCGGTTCGCCCTCCGCGTACGCGGTTCTGATGTCGGTGATCTCCCGGCTTCCGACCACGATCTTGAATGGGGATGGCTTCGCCGCGAACAATGCGGGCGCATCTTGCGGGGTCACATTGGTGATGAGGTTGCCGAAGCGGTCGACTTTCAGGACAACGGCGCGCATGCGATTCTCGGCTGTGGGTTTCGGTCGCGGCGCTGCGAAGCGCACGTAGTCTTCAATCTCGTCTCCAAACTTATGCGAATCGACCAGCTTGCCCAGGTACGCGGCCACGGGAGCGAACACATCCCGCGCGTGAAACGTATTGCTCACCGGCTGCCGGAAATAATGTTCAGACGTGATGTGCCGCACGTGAATCCGTTCTTCCTTGGCATACACCATGGAGAGCACACCATTGTCGGGTGCGACGAAATGATATCCGTCGCTTGAGGCCAGAATCGGTCGTCGTGTCGTGCCGACTCCTGGGTCCACGACGACCATGTGAATCGTCCCGTTGGGAAAATAAGAATAGGTCTGTGAAATCGCCAGCGCGCCATCGAGCACATCGAATGCCTGCACGGCGTGCGAAATGTCAACAATCGCAGCTTCCGGCACGATGTCGAGAATGACGCCCTTCACGGCGCCCACAAAATGATCGTTGGTTCCAAAATCGGTGGTGAGGGTGATGATCGGACGATGCGCCAACTTTACCTCGCTAGAAGACGTAATAATCCCGGTGAATGCGAAGTTAATTTGCAGGGAAGCTGTGCGTCAAGGCACGTAGGTAATAAGCGCTCTTTACTCGTACCGCAGCGCTTCAATGGGATGCATCCGAGCCGCTTTCAGGGCAGGGAAGAACCCGGACACGATGCCAACCATGGATAGAATCGTGAACGAAATGATCATGACGCCCAGCGAGGCGTGCAGGAAGATCGCGCCCTCGTGGTCGGTCGTTTTGTAGAACTCATCGTACAGCGGCATTGGCGGAATTACCCAAGTCAGAAATTCCGCGAAGGCCATCCCGATCATCCCACCGACGAAAGTCAGCACCAGCGCTTCCAGCAGGAACTGCACCAGAATGTGGCGCGGCCGCGCACCAATCGCTTTGCGCAGCCCAATTTCCCGCGTCCGCTCCGTAACCGACACCAGCATAATGTTCATCACGCCGATGCCGCCTACCGCCAGCGTGACCACGCCGATCAATCCTAAGACCGCCTGGAGTCCGTACGAGAACGCGTTGATCATGCTGCGGTCTTCGATCGTGTCCCATTCGGGCGTTGCCTTCTCATCTTTGGGATCGAAGTGATGCCGGCGTGCAATCACCTCGCGCGCCGCCATCAGCGCCTTTTTGTTCAGTTCCGGCGCCGTGGGTTGAATGATGATTTCGTCCGGGTCGCGAAGATTCTTAAGATCGCGCATCAGGGCGAACGGAATGAACCCGTTTTCGTTGTCCGGACCCTGGTACATGGAGTCCTGAATCTTGTTGCGCATGGTGCCAATCACCTCGAAATCGAGGCCACCGATTTCGACGTGCTGCCCCACTCCGGGCGCGCCCTGAAAAACTTTCTTTGCCGCCTGGTATCCGAGAATGACCACGCGCTTGTGATCGGCGAAGTCCGTTTCGTTAAAATAGCGCCCGTCGTCCAGATCCAGTTTGCGCATTTGACCGTACGGCATGTCCACGCCGCGCACCTGGATTGACACCACCCTTGTCCCAATCTTGAATCCGAAATCGCGGTCGATCTCTCCACTCACCGCGCGCACGATGGGCACTTCGTCGCGAATCGCTTCGACGTCTTCCAGTTCGTACTTCACGGCTTTGCCCGCTCGCTGGCCACCGGCCTGCATGCTCGTCTGCCCCGGCCAGAGAACAATCACGTTGTTCCCCATGTTCAGGAACGCGTGCAGAACGCACCCGCCCAGACCCTGTCCGTACGCCAACAGAAGGACGACCGAAACCAGGCCCCATCCGATGCCTAGCATGGTCAGCGCCGAACGCGTGCGATCGCGCATCAGCGCCTGCCAGCCTTGCAGTATGAGGTCTTTCAGAAATATGGCTGAAAGCAACGAAGTCGATTTCCTGACGCGGGGGACACGCAAGGGCATCGGAGACGGCGATTCGAAGGATTCACGTCTCGATGCCATTGCGTTCTCCGTCGTCAGTGGTGGGACCGCGCTCATTTTCTCCGTGCCTCCGCGTTCAACTGCTAATCAATATGTATGTCGCCCGATCCCGTCCGTACGCGCAGCAACGGTCCTCCACCACGCACCTTCCCATGAATCGATTTGTGCATGTCTCCTACGCGTCCCTGCACAGTCATTTCAATGGGTGCGCCGACGTCCACCGAACCGGAACTCGACGAAATATCCGCGTCAAACGCGGCATTCGATGGCAGTCGTACCCGCACGGTTCCTGAGCCGGTGTGAATCTCCCACGGCCCGCTCTGTGTGCCTTCGGCACTGACATCGCCGCTGCCCGTCTCGCCACGAAAACCGCCCTGCACGCCACGCGCGCTGATGTTCCCCGAGCCCGTATGCATGTCGACGTCGCCTGATCCGCTTTCTTCGATCTCGACATCGCCGCTGCCAGTCTGGCCCTTGACAGTGCCGGAAATCTGCCGCGCCCGGATGTTGCCTGATCCCGTCTGCGCCAGGACCGCACCGTTCAATTTCGCGATCTTCACATCACCCGAACCGGTCTGCACGTCTACGTTCCCGTGCGTGCCCTCGAGCATCTGGTCGCCCGAACCGCTCCGTGTCCGGACCGTTGTCTCGGCGGGCACCGTAATCTCGTAGTCCACCGAGATATTGCGGTAGTTCACATAGTCAATGTGAATCCGATTGCCCTCCTGCCGGATGGGCGGGTTCTGCTGGATAGCGCGCACATCCTCTTCGCGTCGGCCGCCCAGCAGCCACCGGTCGCCGACAAAAATCTTGGCGTGAATCACAACCGAACCGGAAGATCCGGCTCGCACGGTGACATCACCCGAGTGCGTGAGCACTTCGAGATCGACAGGTCCGCTCACCTGCAGCGTTCGATCAAACGTGCCTTGTGGCGTTGAGGCAAACAATGCGGTGGAAGTCAACACGACCAGCGCGATCGTCAAGAATCCCAATACAAACCGGCTGGACACAATGGCTGGGGAGAGAGCTTGATTTTTTCTATTCATAGCGTAAGGACTCCACGGGTGTCATATCCGCGGCCCGCTGGGCCGGATACATGCCCGCGGTCACGGTGATCAACGACAAGGTAAAAATGGAAAGCACAATCGAAATCGGTGAAACGATCGGATGCGGAACGAAATCGGGAAGTGGCAGCGCCTCCAGCGCCAGGCAGGTTCCCATTCCTAACGAAAGGCCCAGCAATCCGCTCACGATCGTCAGCATGGCGGATTCAGCAAAGAACTGCCGCAAGATGTCCCGCTTGGTCGCGCCCATTGCTTTGCGCGTACCTATCTCTCGCGTGCGCTCGGTAACCGAGACCAGCATAATATTCATTACGCCGATCCCGCCCAGGCACAAGGTCACAATCGCGACGCAGCCGAAGAACAATGTGACCACCCCGAAGATTTTTGCCAGTTGCTTGGCGCCGTCCATGGTGTCCCAAATGAAGAGTGCGTCTTTGTCCTGAGGGTCGAAGTGCCGCGCACGTCCAATCGTCCGCCTCACTTGCATTACTGCCTCTTCGTGCTCTTCCGGATTGGCCACTTCGAAAACGATGTCATCCAAGTAGCCTCGGGTGATTCCGGCTCCCGGCTTCTCAGGTGGGGGGAAGTCGCGGGATACCGCCGAATAAGGGGCAAACAAGTAATCATTGTCAGGGCCGCTGTAGTTTGAATTCTGCTTTTTCTCCTGCAGAATGCCAACTACGGAATAGGGAACGCTCTTGACCAGCACTGTCGCCCCAATTGCGGGCTGTCCCGGAAACAACTGACGGTAGGCTTTCGATCCCAGAACCAACACGCGACGCCCCTCGCGTTCGTCGTCGTCGGTAATCAGGCGTCCCTCGGAAACCTTCAAGGATCGGAACTCCTGGTACGACGGCCACATCCCAACGACTCCGCGACTCGCCAAGTTGTACTGGCTGACCTCGGGAATTGTTCTCCGCAGTTCTGGGCTGACGTTCCTGACCAGGTAACATTCGTCCCGGATCAACTGAGCGTCGTCAACATTGAGATGAATCTCGCGCCCCGCGGCTCGGCCACCGACCTGCGAACTTGTGCGGCCGCCCCAGGTGATCACCAGATCTTTGCCGAGCGTTTCCATATGCTTCTTCTGGTCAACCACAAAGCCTCGGCCCAGGCCGACAAGCAGTATCACTGATGCGATCCCCCACACCAGTCCGAACATGGTGAGGAACGTCCGCATTTTGTGGGCTCGGAATGTGGCGAGCGCCTGTCGCAGGATTTCTGAGAGAGTCATGGCGGACACCGAGTCCGGTGAAGCTCGAATTGCTTCTAAAAGGTTTTGGGTCTTAGGTGTCAGGTCTTAGGCTCATCCCTAATTACCCAGACCCAAGACCCAACGCTGTGGTTCGTTACTGCAGGACGACCTGATCGCCTTCTTTCAGGCCGCTCAGAACTTCAGTCTTCGCGCCGTTCGAGATCCCGATATTGACGGCAACTTTATCTTTGCCATCCTTGCCCTTCGGATTGGGAATCTCCACGGAGGCCTTCTTATCCTTGTCGTAAAGGATTGCGCCTTCCGGGATTTGCAGCACGCCCTTGTGTTCGTCCAAGATGATTTCCGCGTTCGCGGTCATCTCAGCCTTGAGTTCGCCGCCGGGATTCTGGATCGATACGCGCACTTCGAAGGTCGTGACGTTATCCTTCTCCACGCCCATCGGAGAAATCTTGGTTACCTTGCCATCGAAGGTCTTGTCTTTGAACGACTCCACCTTGATGCGCGCCCGCTGTCCCAGATACACCTTGCCGATGTCGCTCTCGTCCACCTTACCCTTGACGTAGACCTCACTGGTATCGCCGAGGTTCATCACGAGCGTGGCCGAAGATCCCAATACGAGGATTGAGCTGACCGCGTCACCCATCTGGACATCGCGCGAGAGCACGATTCCGTCGATGGGCGATACGATATCGGTATAGCTGAGCTGTTCTTCCAATTGCTTCAGGTTCGCCTGATCCTGCGCCACTTGCGCTCCAGCCTGCGCGATCTTGGCTTTCAGCACCGTAACCTGGGCCTTCGAGACGTTCTGCTTGTTCAGCGCCATCTCGTAATTCTTCTGCGCGTCATCCAGCGCCGAAGCCGAAACGACCCCGTCCTTTGCCATGCTGATCGCACGGTCGTAGGCCCGCTTCAATACCGGCACGTCTGGACCTTCCGCATCGACCTTGGCTCGCTCGAAGTCAGCCTGCGAGCTTTTCAGGTTGGCCTGCGCTGCTTCCAGCGCCGCGCGCGATTGCTCGACCTGCGCTTCGATTTCCACCTTGTCGAGTTGGGCCAGCAGTTGGCCTTTCTTGACATGGTCGCCGTAGTCCACCAGCAACTTTTTCACGATGCCGCTGGCTTTGGACTTCACTTCAACCTTGGTGATCGGCGTGACCTTGCCAGTCGCGACCACGCTCTTGGCCAAATCTCCCTTTTCCACCTTGGCGAGCTTCGAAGGATCAATCTTGGTGCCGCCGCTCTTCGCCGCGATGACGCCCACCGCGATCAGCAGCACGATTCCCAACCCTACGCCGCCCCAAATCATCAATCTGCGACGTCTTTTTTTGCCATTATTGCCGTTACCGTTCACAACGCCTCCTGTATGTATCGCCAAATGGAGATTGGGAGCCATTCTGCCGCCCTCATTCTCTTGTACGGGGCCCGACTTGCATTTGTTCCGAGGATTCGACCTGAACTTGAAAAATCCTAATGAGTGCTAACTGATCTGCCGCCTGCCAGTTAGACCAACCGCCGTTTAAAAGGATAGCGTGTCCAGCGCTCGAAATTTGTGATCCAACGCACCGTTTTGAGGGACGGCGATGAATATGGGAACGCGTCTTCGCTGCCCGGCGCTGACCCTGGCAACTCCCCTCAAATGTTAGAATTACACCTCCATGATCGCCTTTGTGCTGCTCCGGGTCTTTCTGATCCTTCTCCTGGTGGCAGCCAATGCGTTTTTCGCCGCCGCCGAGTTCGCCCTGGTGAGTGTGCGCGACACCCGCATCCAGCAGCTCATCGAGTCCGGACGCATTGGTGCCCGCATTGTGCAGCGCCTGCACCAGCACCTCGACGAAGTCGTCAACGGAGTTCAGCTCGGTATCACCATGGTCTCGCTCACTCTCGGCTGGATCGGCGAGCCCATGGTCGCCAGCCTGGTCGGAAGCTTGCATTTCGTTCAGAAGCTTCCCCACTTGGCTGTTTATGCCCATGGCATCGCGATTGCCATTGCCTTCACGCTGATTACGTATATGCACGTGATCCTCGGGGAACTCGTCCCAAAGACCTTGGCGCTGCAGCGTTCCGAGCAGATTGCCCTCGCAGTTGCTGCGCCCATGGAGGCATTTCTCACCATCACGCGGCCCGTCCTCTTCTTTATGCGCCGTTCCGGCGGCCTGGTCCTCCGCCTCTTTGGTGCGCAGCCCGCGCGCCGCGGAGGCGCCGTGCACTCCCCCGACGAGCTCAAACTCATCGTTACCGCCAGCCGCCAGTTTGGCCAGATTCCTGAATTTCAGGAAGAAATGATTCACAGTGCGATCGAACTGGACAGCATCACGGTCCGCGAGGTGATGGTCGCCCGCCCCGACATTTTCTCGTTGCCTTCCGACCTGATGCTCGACGAGGCGCTGATCCGTGTCGTTGAAGGCCAACACTCGCGCATTCCTATCTACGATCCGCAGCGCGGCCCCGAACACATCGTCGGAGTGCTCTATTACAAAGACCTCATGCGCTGGATGCGCCTGCGTCTCAGCAATCTTGGACAGACCACAGCCACCCGCATCTCCCGCATGCAAATCGGACAGATCATGCACGATGTCGTGGTCGTGCCGGAGACTAAGGTCCTCGCCGAATTGCTGGCTGAATTCAAAGAGCGGCGCCGCCATCTTGCCGTCGTGGTCGACGAGTTTGGTTCAACCGCCGGCGTTATCACCGTCGAGGACATCCTCGAACAGCTGGTCGGCAACATCGAAGACGAATTCGACGTTTCGCCCAGCGAGCCCGCGATCGAGGATGAATCGGTCGTGGTGCTCGAGGGCGCGGTCAACATCCGCGACCTCGAAACCGAATACGGCCTGATCCTGCCACGCGACGCGGGATTCGAGACGCTGGCTGGATTCATTCTTGCCCGGTTGCAGCACATCCCGAGTCTCCGCGAAGCCTTCGACTACGAAGGACGCCGCTACACCGTCGAAGAACTCGAAGGCCACAGAATCGCAAGAGTGAGAATCGAAAAAACCGCCAAAACAGACGGCGAAGCCGAGGCCAAAGGAGTTGGGTACTGAACTTCCGATTGTTCGAATGAGGTGGTTTCGACAGACCGAGATCAAGTTTCAAACTGTCGACTCAGAACCCAGAACTGAAATCTGACCCCTAGCCCCTGATCTTGATGCTAACCCGCCTCCTCCAACGCGTCCTCTACACCCTGCCCGTAATCTGGCTGGTCGTGAGCCTCGTCTTCCTGCTGATCCATCTCGTCCCCGGAGACCCGATCCAGCAAATGCTGGGAGAAGGCGCTCCGCCCGCCGACATCGCCGCGACGCGCCACGCCTATGGGCTCGATGCTCCGCTCGGACAGCAGTACTTCCGGTACTGGAAAGGTGTACTGCACGGCGATCTCGGACGCTCCATCCGCTACAACCAGAACGTAACCCGCCTGATTGCCCAGCGTTATCCCTACACACTGCGGCTTACGCTGGCCTCTCTCTTCGTTGCGATCATTCTGTCTATCCCCGCCGGAGTCCGCTCCGCTCGCCGTCGCAACCGCTGGGACGACCGTCTACTCTCCGTCGTCAGCCTCTTCGGCCTGTCATTCCCCAACTTTGCGCTGGGCCCAATCCTGATCCTGCTCTTCGCGATCAAAGCCGGATGGCTGCCAGTCTCCGGCGCCGGATCGTTCGCCAACCTCGTCCTTCCAGCTATCACCATGGGGAGCGCGCTCGCAGCCATCCTCACGCGCATGGTCCGTACTTCCATGCTGGAAGAGCTTAGTCAGGACTACATTCGGACCGCTCGCGCCAAAGGCCTACCCGAGAATACCGTTGTCTATCGCCACGCCCTGCGCAATGCCATGATCCCTGTACTGACCGTTCTGGGACTGCAATTTGGCGCATTGCTAGCTGGCGCCATCGTCACGGAGAAAATCTTCTCCTGGCCAGGGATCGGCCGCCTCACCGTCGATGCCATCTCGACCCGCGATTATTTCCTGGTGCAGGGCTGTATTTTGGCGATTGGATTGACGTACGTCGCCGTGAATTTCTTGACGGATGTGATGTATTCGGTGGCCAACCCGCGCATTCGACAATGAGCACGATCCACCCGGAAGCGTAAGAAGCTGAGAAAACCAAAATGGCGGGGCATGGCTGCCCCGCCTATCGAATCAAATTACGCGGCCTGCATCACCTTCTTCATCCGTTCTTCCAGATCTTTGGGCGCCACATCTTCCACGTGCGTAGCGACTCCCCAAAGATGTCCGAACGGATCCTGAATGAAGCCGGAGCGATCTCCATAAAACTGATCCTGCACTGGCTTCAGGACCTTGGCCCCCTCGGCGGTCGCGCGCTCCACCACACGATCGACGTCGGGAAGGTACACGTAGAGGCTCACCGGGCTTGCACCGATCGTGCCCGCGCTTACGTGCCCCTGACCCATGTGGGGATTTTCGTCGGCCAGCATGATGTGCGAGTTGCCAATCTTCAATTCGGCGTGCCCAACCTTGCCGTCCGGTCCGTTCATGCGAAAGACTTCCGTCGCACCGAACACTTTCTTGTAATATTCGATGGCTTGAGCAGCACCCTTGACGATCAGGTACGGGGTAACGGAATTGTAGTCCTTGGGAATATACGAAACTTTGCTCATGATTTTTCCTCCTTGGAATGTAGGCTGAGGGTGGAGGTTTTGGCGCGCAGGGAACCGCGACGCGGTTCCAGCATTCCTCTTATGAGAACATAGTTCGCAGGCTGGCTCAAGGCCTGGCGCTGCAATTTAACAATTCATTCATGTCCGCTTCTGCCATTTCGTTTCGCCGACGAATCGCTGGAAATGCCCGGCACAATCCGTTGGCCGCTATAGGCGTGGTGTTAGTCGTTACCTTCTTTATCTTCGCTGTGTTCGCTCCATGGATTGCTCCGCAAGATCCTGCTTCGATCCATCTGCCGGCGCGCCTTGACCCTCCCTCGCGTGCACACACGTTCGGCACCGACGAACTGGGCCGTGACATTCTGTCTCGCGTCATCTACGGAGCGCGCATCTCCATGCTCGTCGGCGGTTGCGTCGTGCTCCTCTCCCTCACCCTCGGACTCATCATCGGTTCCATCGCGGGATACTACGGCGGAGGCATCGACCGCTTCGTCAATGTCGTTCTGATGAATGCCTTCCTCTCCTTCCCCGGAATTCTGCTCGCAATCGCCTTCATCGCATTCCGCGGCCCCGGCATCTTCAATCTGGTCCTCGCGCTGTCTCTCGGCGGATGGGTTGGCTACGCGCGTCTCGTCCGCGGCCAAGTTCTCGCCGCTCGCGAACGCGAGTTCGTCGAAGCTGCCCGCGCCCTCGGAGCCAGTGACCTGCGCATCATCGTCCGCCACATTCTGCCCAACATCATTCAGCCCGTCGTCGTGCAGGCCGCGATCGGCATGGCCGGAGCCATCCTCGCCGAAGCCACCATGAGTTTTCTCGGTCTCGGTGTTCCTCCTCCGACTGCCAGTTGGGGAGCGATGCTCAACGACGGACGAGCCCACCTGTTCGACGCCCCACACCTTGTCCTCTTTCCGGCGCTCGCCGTGATGCTGGCCGTGCTGAGCTTCAACTTCATCGGCGACGCTCTCCGCGACTACCTCGACCCGCGTTCCCGAATCGAAGCCGGACTCTAGCCGGCGCGCCCGATCGTCCCTTGTGCGATCGGAGCCAGACCGCCCGGCTGACAGGGCTTTTCATGCCTAACTCGCTGGGTTCTAAGCACATAAAACTTCCGCAACATTTCTTGACACTCTGGGTTTCTTCCGACGTGGCCACAACACGACAAAGCTTACAAACTTCAAACCAACGGGAGAGATTCATGAAAAGCACGATCAAGATTACGTTTCTCAGTACTGCGCTGGCGATTCTCGCTCTGCCAGTTGTGGCCCAGAGCACTAACCCGCCGGTTACCGGCGGAACGATTCAGGACAGAAAAGAAAACCAGCAGGATCGCATCGCCAACGGCGTAAAGAGTGGCGAACTCACAGCCGGCGAAACCTCGAACCTGGAGAAGAAAGAGTCGAACCTCAACCAGGAAGAGCGCGATATGCGCAAACTGGACAACGGCAAGCTGACGACCGCTGACAAGAAAACGCTGACCCAGCAGCAGAACCAGCTTTCCAACCAGATTTATAAGGACAAGCACAACGCCGCGGTGCAGAACACGAATCCGAAAAGCGAAGTCGGCAAGCGCGCGGAAAACCAGCAGGACCGCATCGCACAGGGAATCAAGAGCGGACAGTTGACCGCCGGCGAGGCGTCGCATCTTGAAAACAACGAGGCGAAGATCAACAAGGAAGTGCGCAACGATCGCGCCGCCAACGGTGGCAAACTCACGGCGCAAGAGAAACAACAAGTCAACCGCCAGCAGAACCGCCAGTCGCGTCAGATTTATCGCGACAAGCACAACGGACGGCATCAGTAAGCTGGTTTTTCTCGCTCTTCGCGGCAATACAGGACGAAAGAATTGGTGATGGACGCCCCCGGGAAACCGGGGGATTTTTCTTTTGCTGCCTCGTTCGTCTCCTAATCGCTCACGCAAGCCATTGAAAACGCTGGCTATACATTTCTTGACATAAATCGCATATTGCAATATAAATATCTCGATTTGGAATACAGCTTTGGGTCACGATCATGAAGCTGGGCGAAAAAATCCGTTATCTGCGCGAAGTGGAAGGATCGCTGCGCGGCCTGAACCGTCCCATGACGCAACTGGAGTTGGTGCGGGCGCTTCGAGAAGAACTTGGCAAAGGCAACAGCATCAGCCAGTCGTATCTTTCGCAAATTGAGAACGGGGCACGCCCGCACATGACGCAGTCGTCGCGCGCCTTGTTGGCGAAGTTTTTCAAGGTGCATCCCGGTTTCCTGGTGGATGACCCTGACGGCTACCATGCCGAGCTAACTTCTGATTTGCGCACCACCGAAGGCCAGCTCGATGTTTGGCTGCTCCAAGGTTCGGAGCGTTTTGCGAACGATCCGGAGGTCAGCAAGGTGCTGATCAAGGCCGCTCGCGAGAAAGACACGCGCCGTTGTTTTCTGCTGTTGGGCGCGATTCTTGACACGCCGGGGCTTGCCGACCGTCTGCTGGAAGCATTGCGTCCGGAAGCCGCGGTTGCTAACCATCCCCGTACGTCAGGTGCGGAAGGGAGGCGAATCCGATGACCTGGTCAGATTTTTACTTGATCTGTTTCGCGATCGGTTTTTGCTTCAGCTTCTTTTCGTTTGTGTTCGGCGGAAGCCGCTTCGGCCGATTGCATCTGCCGCACTTTCACGGTCATGGTGTCGCGCACTTGCCGGTGGCCCACGGTCCGGTCGGCCATGTTCCAGCAGCGGGCGGTCACGCCCCTGTTGCCCACGGTCCGGCAACGGCGCACCCGGCGGGAGCGAGCCACGCGGCGCGCGGCAGCAGCGTCTCGCCGTTTAATCCTCCGTCAATCGCGGCGTTCCTGGCCTGGTTTGGCGGTACCGGTTATTTGCTGACGCGTTTTTCCGCGGTGTGGGTTGGATTGGGGCTGCTGCTGTCTGTCGGAAGTGGCCTGGTTGGCGGAGCAATCATTTTTCTGTTCCTTGCCAAGGTCTTGATCTCGGACGAAGAGTGTCTTGATCCCGCTGACTTCGAGATGGTTGGTGTGTTGGGCAAGCTTTCGGTGCCGATTCGCGAAGGCGGGACCGGCGAGCTCATCTATTCGCAGGCCGGCACGCGCCGAGTCTGTGGCGCCCGCAGCGAGAACGGCAACGTCATCGCGAAGGGAACTGAAGTCGTGGTTACGCGCTACGACAAAGGAATTGCTTACGTCCGGTTGTGGAGCGAGATGTCAGGAGATCAGTAAGCAGAGCACTTGTAGTCGTCTCTGGAGCTTGTCATGAATCGCGAATGGTACAAACCGGCAGTTTGGCTGATGTGGCTGGCGCTGCCGACCACGGCGGTCAGGTACTGGCGAGCATGGGATCAACTGCCCGCGCGTATGGCGGTTCATTTCGACGCTTACTGGCAGCCCAATGGTTATACGTCACGCGAAGGATCACTGATGTTGGGGCTCGGAATCATGACCTTCATGCTGCTGGTATTCACCATCGCGGCCTACATCATCGGAGCGCAAAAGCCGAGCTCGGCGTGGCCCATGCTGATCGTTTTTTACCTGTCTATCGGGATCTTGTGGTTCGCAAATAACTGGATCGTAGAACGGAACTTGATCCAACAACCGGTCCACTCCGAGCTGGTGGGCTCGAATTCCCCCGCAACGAGTAGTTCTGACGCACGAACAGTTCTTCAACTGCATTCGTAACAGGAGGCGTTATGTTCGAAGGGGTGTCCCACATCGTAGTTATTTTGATTTTCGTTGGCCTGGGGGTGATGGTCATTCTGTTCTTGATCAGCGGAATGGCCAGGCTCTATCGCAAAGCCGGTCCGCACGAGGCACTCATCGTGTACGGCCTGGGTGGCACGCGCATCGTGAAAGGCCACGGCACGATGGTATTGCCGATGGTGCAGATTTGCCGCGGCCTGTCCCTGGAACTCATGTCGTTCGACGTGGCTCCGCAACAGGATCTTTACACCAAGCAGGGCGTCGCCGTGACCGTGGAAGCGGTCGCGCAAATCAAGGTGAAGTCCGACGACGAGTCGATTCGCACCGCCGCCGAACAATTTCTCACCAAGACCGACGATGAGCGCCAGGGACTGATTCGCCTTGTGATGGAAGGCCATCTGCGCGGCATCATCGGACAGCTCACGGTCGAGGAAATCGTGAAACAGCCCGAGATGGTCTCCGACCGCATGCGTGGCACCTGTGCGGATGACATGAACAAGATGGGCCTCGAAGTCATCTCGTTCACCATCAAGGAAGTTCGCGACAAGAACGAATACATCACCAATATGGGGCGTCCCGACGTTGCCCGCATCAAGCGCGATGCAGACGTGGCGGCCGCCGAAGCGGATCGCGACACCGCGATCAAGCGAGCGCTGGCCCAGAGGGAATCGGCGGTAGCAAAAGCCCAGGCCGATCAGGAACGTGTTCTGGCCGAGACACTGTCGCTGGCCAAGCAAGCCGAAGCGCAGCGCGATCTGGAAATCAAGAAGGCGCAGTACCTCGAAGTCACCAAGCGCCAGCAAGCGCAAGCCGACAAGGCTTACGACATCCAGACCAACATCATGCAGCAGCAGGTCATCGCTGAGCAGGTGAAGGTGCAGCAGATCGAGAAAGAGCAGCAGGTCAAGGTACAAGAAGCGGAAATCAATCGCCGCGAGAAAGAACTGATCGCCACCGTGCTGAAGGGAGCCGAGATCGAGCGCCAACGCATTGAGACGCTCGCCGCGGCTGAGAAGCAGCGCTTGATCGCCGAGGCTGAGGGTCAGGCTTCCTCGATTCGCGCGCAAGGCGAGGCCGAAGCCGAAATCATCTTCAAGAAGGGAGAGGCCGAAGCCAAGGCGATGAACGTGAAAGCCGAGGCTTATCAGGAATACAACCAGGCGGCCGTGATCGACAAGCTGTTTACAGGAATGCCGGAGATTGTGAAGGCGCTGGCCGCTCCGCTGGCGAACGTCGACAAGATCACCATCGTGTCGACCGGCAACGGCGATGCCTCGGGGATGAACAAGATCACCGGAGACATCGCGAAAATGGCGGCGCAAGTGCCGGCACTGTTTGAAACGCTTTCGGGGATGCCGATGTCGGAGTTGTTGGGCAAGGTCCGCCAAATCGGCGACAAGGCACCGAAGCCGCCGGTCGTTGACGGCCACTAAGCGAGGGGTGCGGGAACGAACCGGGGTTCGTTCCCGCATGGCTAAGAGGTTGTACTGCTGTTGATCAGTACCGAGCGAAACTCGGCAATGTTGGAGAAAGGTTATGAAGAACAAGTCAAATCACGCGGGATTAGGCATTGCGCTGGGAGCCGCGCTGGGAACGATCTTGGGAGTTATTGCCGGGAACGTCGGTGTGTGGCTTGCCGTCGGCGTCGCAATCGGCGTGGCGATTGGCGCCACCTTCCGGCGCAGCCAACCGGATTGTCCGCAGTGCGCGGCCGTGCATCGCGCGCACGAACTGAGGAGATAGGTACGACAACGAATCGCAGCGAACAGGAATTGATTAGTCAGACCGCAAACCGGGTTTGGCTGAAAGCTGACAGCTGATAACTGACAGCCAGAAAAGAAGGGGGTTCACCATGGCACTACTAGAGCGCGTTTCCACATTGGTCCGGGCCAACCTCAACGACCTGATCGACAAGGCCGAGGAACCGGAAAAGATGATCAAGCAGGTCATTCTCGACATGCAGAACCAGCTTCTGCAGGTCAAAACGCAGGTAGCGATCGCCATCGCCGATCAGCACTTGCTCGAAAAGAAGCAGAAAGAAAATTCCGACAAAGTTGCTGAGTGGATGCGCAGAGCCGAATTGGCTGTGGACAAGAAAGAAGACGACTTGGCCCGCGCCTCGCTGCAGCGCGTCGAAAGTTATCGCGAGCTGAGCGAGAATTTTATGCAGCAGGTCTCCGACCAGAAGGCGCAGGTCGAGAATCTGAAGTCGGCGCTTCGCCAACTGGAGCAGAAGCTGACCGAGGCCCAGGCCAAGGCCGACGTTCTGATTGCGCAGCATCGTCGCGCTCGAGCGGTCGGGAAGGCCAGCGACGCCCGCATGATTTCCGGTGACGGCTCGAAGGCTGCGGCATTCGATCGCATGAAGCGCAAGGTCGCACACTCCGAAGCGGTTAGTCAGGCCAAGTCAGAAATTGCCGGGGACAACATTGACGACCGTCTTGCCGCGCTCGAAAAAGAAGATCGCATCGAGCAATTGCTGGCGGACTTGAAAACCAAACGCGGCGCTTAGTGGCGTGGGTGCCCGCTCTCGCGTTTTGCAAAAACATTTGAGCCCGCGCGCCTCAAAGGAGGCAGCATGAATTGGCGCAGGAGTAGTTTGTGTATCGCAACGAGTTTGTTAGCGTTCGGAGCCGGCCTCAGCGCTTGGCACTGGACTCACGGCCACTGCGCGGATGTGACCGGAGGCTTTTTCATCGGAGTGTCAATCGCCACGATGATCCTCGGATTGGCGCGTCCGTCGCGGCGTTTGTCGCGATAAACAAAGCTCGCGACAGGAGAATTTCGTCTGAATCCCCGGGCGCATCCGCGAAAAATTTCTGCGCCACGAATAGCGAGATACTGCGAATTCAATGAGATACAGCCTTCGTACAACATTACTCCCCCTTCCGGGTTCTTATTGGCAGGATTCATAATGCGGCTGCCAACGCAGTGGCCGCATATTTGGCATACAAACTAGCGCGCCCCTTCGGACTTTCAACCGCGAGGGATTATCGAATGAAGCAGTTTGCAGTCACGATTCTAATTTTGGTGAGCTTGGCCTTGGTGGGGTGCGGTTCGAATAGTTCGAATCCGGCCAACATTAACGGAACCTGGAACGCGACCCTGCTCGACAGCGGCAATAACCCGAGCTTCACGTTTGGCACATCGCTGCGAGTGAATGGCGACGGGTCGGTAACCATCACCAACCTGTCTTTGAACTCCAACATGGCATGCTTTGGGAATGCTGGAACCGCAACCGGTTCGTTCACCTTGAGCGGCAACTTCAGCGGACAGGTGCATGGGTCGTTCGGAATGACGGTGCCGTCGAACCCGTCCGGAAACACGCTCGCCCTGAACGGTACAGCCGCCGGAAATACGATCTCCGGCACATGGACTTTGACCGGACCCGGCTGCACCGGATCGGGCACTTTTACGATGAATAAGATGTAACTCGAGGATGCTCTGTGCCAGCCACCTGGCGCCTGGGCGGACCTTGGCGGTAATGAATGCCAAGGTCTCGCCTTACATCCATTGACGGCCCTGCCCGCATCTCTCTATTCTCGTAGTGATCCCAGTTCAAGGAAGGTTCATGAAGAAGCTCGCAATATTGATCGCTCTGGCGCTGGAACTCGCGGTGTGTGGCTGCGGGAGTAGTACCCCGTCCACAACGACCAGCACTGCCGCCAGCGGGAATTGGGAAGCTCAGTTGACCGGCGGCAAGGAACAGGCCAGCCTGCTCAACTTCGTGACGGCATTTTCCGTGACCAATAGCGGGCCGTTAAGCTTCACAGGCCTCGCCTTTATTAATGCGGGGAAATGCTTTGCAAACGGCCTGAATGGTGCGACGGAGTCCGGTTCTGCTACCCTGACGACCAGTTCCACGAACGCGGTGACTGGCACCCTGACACTCACGGTTAATTCAGTGACTCCGGCCGGCAACACGCTCACCTTGACCGGAAATCTGACCGGCACCTCCAATTCAACCGCGACTACGACCGGAACATTGAGCAATGGCGTCGTGGTCGGAACTTGGACTTTAACCGGAGGTCAAGGCGACGCCAGTTGCGCGGGCCAGTCGGGAGATTTCCTCATGTGCCAGGGCACCGCCACCTGCACCGCTCCGTAGGTCGAGTCTCATAGCTACGTTCCGGTGCGGACAACTCCTCGCCTTTCGTCCTCTTCCGCTGCTCTTCCTTCTCCTCGACCCGCTGCTATACAGTGAGAGCCATGAAGCGCTCGCTACAGCAGATCGCTGATGCGGTGGGAGCCCGGGTGATTGGCGACAGCCGCACCGAAGTGAGCGGCGTCGCCAGTATAGAATCAGCGTCTGAACAAGAACTGGTATTTGTAGATGACGCGAAACATCTCGCTGCGGCGCTGCAGTCGCGAGCGGGCGCAGTCATTGCCGGGGAGTTTGCAACTTCTACCGATTCCAGCCGCGCGCTGCTGATCAGCGATCATCCCAAACTCGCCTTCGCCCGCGCCGCACGGTTGTTGCACGAAAGATATCAGTCCGAAGGTGAGCAGCAGGGAAGAGCGCACCCAACCGCGGTGGTGCATCCTTCGGCCAAGCTCGGCCCCGGCGTTGTTGTGGCGCAAAGGGCAGTTATCAGCCACGACGTACGGATCGGTCCGGATACTCGGATCGGCCCGGGCTGTGCCATTGGCGCCGGTGCGATCATTGGTTCCGGCTGCGAACTTCATCCCAACGTGACACTCTATCCCGGCACCAGTGTGGGTGACCGCGTGATCGTTCATGCCGGTGCAGTGCTCGGGAGCGACGGCTTTGGATACGTGCGGGACCGCAAGAGCGGACGCTACGAGAAATTTCCGCAGGTTGGGCGCCTCGTCATTGAGGACGACGTCGAGATCGGAGCCAATGCGACAATCGACCGCGGCGCTCTCGACGAGACCCGCATCGGTCGTGGAACGAAGATCGACAACCTCGTGCACATCGGTCATAACTGCCAGATCGGACAGGACGTCGTAATCGCGGCCCAGACCGGACTGTCGGGAAGCATCGTGATCGAGAACGGCGTGGTGCTCGGCGGGCAGGTGGGCATCGGCGAGCATGCGCGCATTGGAGAAGGCGTGATGCTCGGCGGCCAGGGTGGCGTGCTGCCAAACAAGGTCTTGCGCGGGAAGGGTCTAGCTTTCTGGGGAACTCCGGCGCAACCCCTGCGCCAGTATCTGAAACAACTGGCGACGCTGGCGCGCCTGGCCAAAAAGGACTAAGCGTGGCTCTGGTCGTTATTGGCGGGCATTCACGAGGCGTCGGCAAAACCAGCGTCGTCGCCGGCCTGATCTCCGCATTGCCGGATTTCGAATGGACCGCGGTCAAGATTACGCAGTACGGTCACGGAATCTGCTCTGCGGATGGCGCCGCCTGCGATTGCGCGACCGGCGATCACTCCTGGGCGATTTCCGAAGAGCGCGATCGTTCGGGCGAGTCCGATACGTCGCGCTTTCTGACGGCGGGCGCCGTGCGAGTATTTTGGGCGAGAACAGAACAGGGACGCCTCGCAGAGGCGATGCCCACATTGCGCAAGCGCCTCGAAGGTGCGCGCAACGTAATCGTAGAGTCCAACAGCGTGCTGAAGTTTCTCGCGTCCGGACCTTTACCTGACAGTGCTCGATCCAGCAACAGCCGATTTCAAGACCTCCGCCCGCGAATTTCTGGACCGCGCCGATGGCGTGATCTTGCACGAAACCAACGACGGCCCTGCATGGCAGTCGGTTTCCCTGAAGCCCGTGGTGGAGCGCCCCATATTCCGCATCCAGGCACCCCACTACGTGACGCCGGAAATCGTGGACTATGTCCGCGCAAAGCTAGCGATAAGCGCGGCACCAAGCAACCGCGGCTAATCGCGGGGTATCCTTCCAATCCTTGTCATCCTGAAGCCCGCGTTTTCTAAGGGCCGAACGACCTATGCAATTTCCTGCTGCTTGCACGCAGGAGTTTGCAAAGGTCCTTCGCGTTGCTCAGGATGACAACGCAAATACCAAACGCGAGAAACTGGCGAACTGAGAACTGTTTTGCTATCCTTGCCGGTGCGGCAAATCCACTCCAGCGCCTGGCTGTTGATGTTGTTGTCTGCAGTTCTACAGGTGCTCATCTTTCCGCTTCCGGGCCTCTACATTTTTTCCTGGCTTGCACTCGCCCCGCTGATCATCGCGATCCTGCGCGCGCGTCCCGCAGGCGAACTCGAGATCGCCGGCGCTGTGCGCTTGCAGCCGGCCACGCCCTGGCAGGGCTTCCTGCTGGGCTATGTCTGCGGAATCCTCTGGTACGCCGGCACCTGTTACTGGATCTACGACACAATGCGCCATTTCGGCGGACTGAGCGCAGCCGAAGCACTCCTGGCCCTGTTTCTATTCTGCTGCTACCTCGGGCTGTATCACGGATTGTTTGGGTTGCTGGCAAGCTTGCTATCCGGACCACGCGACCACCGCCGCGCCCTCGTGATCGCGCCATTTCTGTGGGTCGCGGTCGAACTCGCGCGCACGCGCGTGACCGGATTTCCGTGGAACCTGCTAGGCATCGCGCAGGTCGATAACATTGCCCTCTGCCGTATCGCAGGCTGGACCGGCGTCTACGGAATCTCCTTTGAAATAATGCTGGTCAATGTCGCGGCGGCCACGGCATTTCTCATCCCCCGAGCCAAGCGGGGAGCGATGCTGGCTGCGGCGTTGGCTGCGGCTGCGGTGCTGCAAGCGGGCAGATTGGTCGAGGCTCCGGCTGCGACAGCCGACCGGGCTGCTCTGTTGGTGCAGCAGAATATTCCAGTCTCCGCTGACTGGACCCCAGCGTATCTTCAGCAGACCTTGAGCGACTTGACCGAACTTACCGTCAAGTCTGCAGCCGCCAAGCCTGAATCGAAAATCGATTTGGTCGTCTGGCCGGAATCGCCCGCCCCATTCTTGACCAACGATGGGCGTTTTCGCGACGCTGTCAGCCAGATGGCTCGCGATACCAAGATTTGGACCATCGCCGGCGCGATCGGAACCGCCGAGCAACTTCCGAACCAGGAAGGTCTGCTGTTCAATTCAGCAGTCCTCATCAGCCCGAACGGTGAATGGACTGCTCGCTACGACAAGGCTCATCTCGTTCCGTTCGGAGAATATCTTCCATTTCCAAGTTTGTTCTCCTTTGCCGGAGGACTGACAAAAGAAGTCGGCGAGTTTCAGCACGGTACATCACGCCATCCCCTCGATGCCGGTGGCGAGCGAATCGGCGTTTTCATCTGCTACGAGTCCATATTCCCCAACGAAGTGCGCCAGTTCGCGGATCAAGGCGCCCAGATATTCGTAAACATTTCCAACGATGGATGGTACGGCGATAGCGGAGCGTATGCGCAGCACCTAAATCAGACGCGCATGCGCGCCATCGAGAATAATCGCTGGATTCTGAGCGCGACGGATACCGGAGTGACCGCTTCAATTGATTCCTGGGGAAGAATCGCAGCACGCATCCCGCGCAAAGAGAGAACCACTCTCGTCGCGCCTTATGCGCTCACTTCGGTAACTACCTTCTACACAAGCCATGGCGACTGGTTCGCCTACGCCTGTGCGATAATTTCTATGGGCGCGCTGGTCGCGCGCTTTTTTTCTAGAGACCGCAAAAAGGCTGATCCGTCCCCATGAATCAAGAGTTAGTCCTCGAATACGAAAAAATCAGCAAGAAAGTCCACGAACTTCGGGAGTATCTTTGACGCGGAGAAAGTTCGTCCGCAGTTAGCCGAAATTGATAAGCAGGCCGCCGACCCGAACCTGTGGTCAAATCCCCAGCGCTCGCAGCAGGTGATGCGCGAAAAGAAGCGCCTGGAGCATGTGCTCACGACCGACGCCGATCTGGCGCGCCGCGGCGATGACATCGCTGCTTACTTCGATCTGGCCAAAGAAGGCGAAAACGTCGACGCCGACTTGCAGCGCGAAATCGGTGCCCTGCGCGAGTTGATCGATCGCCTGGAAACCGAGACGTTGCTCTCCGGCGAAAACGACGCGCGCAACGCGATCGTGACCATCCATCCCGGAGCCGGCGGCACCGAGTCACAGGATTGGGCCGACATGCTTCTGCGCATGTACTTACGGTGGGCAGAGCGGCAGGGTTTTGAGACCGTGATGTATGACTACCAGCCCGGAGAAGAAGCGGGCCTGAAGTCGGCGACCTTTGCAGTGAATGGCGACTACGCCTTCGGACTTTTACAGAGCGAGATCGGCGTGCACCGCCTCGTACGCATTTCGCCCTTCGATCAGGCCAAGCGGCGGCATACTTCGTTCGCCAGCGTCTATGTGTCTCCCGAGATCGACGAGAGCATCGAAATCGTCATCAAGCCGGAGGACATTCGCACCGATACTTACCGCTCCAGCGGAAAGGGCGGGCAGCACGTTAATACGACCGATTCTGCGGTTCGTATCACCCATATCGCCACAGGCCTGGTCGCCAATTGCCAGAACGAGCGCTCGCAGCACAAGAACCGCGAACGCGCTATGAGCATGCTGCGGTCGAAGCTTTATGAGTTCGAGATGGAGAAGAAGCGTGCCGCGACCAAGAAGATCGAAGACTCGAAACTCGACATCGAATTCGGATCGCAGATCCGCTCTTATGTGCTGCAGCCTTATCGAATGATTAAAGATCACCGCACGAAAACCGAAGTCGGCGACGTGGATCGCGTGCTCGACGGGGATCTGCAGCCATTCATTCGCGCCTACTTACTGGCGCGGCGCGGGGAAAAGCAGTGAAGTCCGCAAAACCAAAGAAAAAATGGAAAACGGCCCGGCCACCAGGAAAGATAAAGCTTGGCCCACGATTCCTGCGCGCGTTCTTGTTCGCGGCCGAGATGCACGCCGGGCAGACTCGCAAGGCCTCGACCATCCCCTATATTGCGCACTTGATTGGGGTGGCGTCGCTCGTCCTTGAGGCCGGAGGCGACGAAGATCTGGCAATCGCCGCATTGTTGCACGATGTGGTTGAGGATTGCGGCGGCGCTCCCATGCTGAATGAAGTTCGCCGGCAGTTCGGCAAGCGCGTTGCCAAAATTGTGGATGGCTGCACTGATACAGACGCATCCCCCAAGCCGCCGTGGCGCAAGCGCAAGGAGAAATACCTTGCTCATCTGAAAAAGGCGGACGCGGACACACGCCTCGTCTCGGCCGCCGACAAGTTGAACAATGTCCGTTCCATCCTCAGCGATTACCGGGCGCTTGGCGAATCCGTTTGGTTAAGATTCAACGGAGGACGCGACGGTACTCTTTGGTACTATCGGACTTTGCGGGATCAATTCCTGCGACGCAAGCGCAACCGCGTCACGGTGGACTTCGCACTCGCAGTAAACGAGCTCGAATCGCTAGCCGGGGAAAATATGGCTGCCACCACTCGAACTTCCCGGCGCGGCCTCGAGGCATGAAGTTATGGAAGGCATAATCGACCAAATCCGCGCTTCCAAGTTGCCCTCCAATATGATGCAGTTCGCTGCTCGTGGCGCTCTCCAGGTGTCGCCGGCTGAGAACATTGAGATCCTGGTTTATCTCGCCAAGCACAACAAGGTATTCGGCGAACTTGCTCGAATGACTTTGGCTGGCTGGGACGAGAAGTCATCCCTCGCGGCCGCTGCCGACCCTAAGTCTCCGGCCGAAGTGTTGAGTTATTTTGTTTCTCCCGACAACTTGCGGCCGTGTTTGGTGCCGGCTCTGGTCGAGAATCCTTCAGTGTCCGAGGCACAGCTCGTGAAGCTTGCCGTCTCAGCGATGCGCGACACGATCGACGTGCTGCTCAAGAGCGCGCGCGCGCGCTCGTGCAGCAGCGTGATAAAAGCGCTCAGGTCAAATCCCTATTTGACCCAGGCAGAAGGGGAAGAACTGCGCCAGTTGTCAGGTGCAGTGGTGGCGGCAACCCCGGTGCAGGCGAGTGCTGCTCCTCCCATCCAAGAGGCGCATCCCGATGCGAAAGCGCCAGCAACCGTCGAAGCCACTCCAACGTCCGAGCACTCCGAACCCACTTCTGCCGAGGACGAAGAGGCCGTGTCAGCCTATTTCCAGGAAAACGCCGACGACATCGCTGCGGAAGGCGAAAAACCATTTCAAGCCATTGGCGGCGTTGTTGACCTGCTCGGGGCCGACTATTTTCCTGTTCATGAGACTGCCGAGGCGGCTGCTCCTCCAGCTTCCCGACCCGCCGAGACCAGGCCGGCTGCCGCCAATAAGCAGCCTACCGGCCCTCCGAGGCGCGAAAATGCTTTGCAAAAGATCAGTCACCTCGACGTGAAGGGTCGCATCCAACTCGCATTGAAGGGGAATAAGGAGGAACGTTCGCTTCTGATTCGCGACGGCACCAAGGTAGTCGCGCTGGCGGTGCTGGAAGCTCCCAAGCTTTCCGACGGCGAAGTCGAAAAATTTGCCAGCCAGAAAAACGTACTGGAGGCCGTGCTCCGCCAGATTCCGCTCAAGCGCCGTTTCATGAAGAATTACATTGTGGTGCGAAATCTGGTTGCGAATCCGCGCACGCCCCTCGATCTTGGCCTGGGCCTGATGAAAAACCTCTTGATCGCGGACCTGAAAAATCTTTCCGCCAACAAAGAGGTTTCGGAAACCATTCGCAAGCTCGCGTTGAAAATGTATAAGCAGAAATTAGATGCAGCCGCCAAAAAGTGAACAGAGCAAACCTGGCCTCCTTGCCGCAATCTGACCCCATCGCCGAATTGCTGAAGCGCTCGAAGACGATCGCCGTCGTCGGGCTGTCTTGCAATCCCCTGCGTCCCAGCCACGGAGTCTCAGCCTACATGCAGAGCCATGGCTACCGAATTATTCCGGTGAATCCGCAGATTGAGGAATGCCTGGGGGAGAAGGCCTACGCATCTCTGCTCGAGGTGCCAGAGCAGATTGACATCGTTGATATTTTCCGGCGGTCTGAGTTTGTGGAAGAAGTCGTCGATCAGGCGATCCAGCGGAAAGTCCAGGCCATCTGGATGCAGGAAGACGTGATTCACGAGAAGGCAGCGGAAAAAGCGCGTAAAGCGGGGATCTTCGTCGTAATGGACCGTTGCATCCTGAAGGAACATCGCGCTCGGATGCGATGATTAGCGGTTAACCCCCACAAAAACCACGCTGGCATCATCTCGTACGCCCGAGCCATTAGCGTAAGATCGAACTTCGTCGATGATGCTGACGGCCGAAGCCTCCGGCTTGATCGCGTGTTCTGCCAGTCGGGACAGGCCATATTCCTCTTCATTCCCGTTGACCGCCTCGGTGATGCCGTCACTGTAGAAAATCAGCCGCGATCCCTGCGATAAGGAAATCTCAGTCTCCGAATAATCTCCGCATGCCAAGCCCAGCGGCAAGCCGCGCTCCACATCGAGGAAGTGCTCTCCCTGATCGTCGATGAACAGCGGTCGCAAGTGCCCGGCATTGGCAAAAACCACGGTGCGCGTGGCAGGATCGAGCACGGCATAAACCATCGTTACGAATTTTCCCGCCGGGAAATCATCCACGAGCAACTGATTGAGCTTGGTGAGAACTTCGCCCGGAGTGCAGCAGGCCTCTGCCAATGATCGAAAGACTCCTCGAGTTGCAGACATGAGCAAAGCGGCAGCCGTGCCTTTCCCCGAGACGTCTGCCAGAACCAGGCCCCAGCGTCCGTCGGGGAATGGGATGAAGTCATACCAGTCTCCTCCCACCGCGCGCGCGGGAACGCTCCGACCAGAAATCACAAACCCCGGAATGAAAGGAGAACTCTTCGGCAGCAATGCCTGCTGTATGGCGCGAGCCTCATCAGCTTCGCGGTCCAAAGCTAGCCGCTCGGCACGTTCAGCCTTCAGCAGCTGCGCGTTGCGCACCGCAACCGCGACGTGATCGCATAGGGCCTGCAGAATTCTCAGCTTCGGACGCGGAAACGCGTCCAACTCCGGATGCGACGCCATGAAGACTCCCGACCAGTCGCTCACCCACGCGCAGCGGAATGGCCACTTCCGATTGTGTGAAATGTTCGCAAGGAATGTAGTACGGGTCCTGCCGCACGTCCGGTGCGTAGTGCATCTGGCCGGTAGACGCGACGTGCCCAACGATACCGTCCTGACCGATTTTCATCCGATGTCCCTTGCTGTGCAAGGTGCACCCGCGCACACCGGCCAGCACCATTTCATGCCGCTCTTCATCATGCAGGAAGATGCTGGCCTCCACGCACCCGAAGGAGTGGGCGGCATCATTGACCACGCTCTCGATGAGTTGGTCGAGATCGAGAATCGAATTGATTTTCTGAGCTGCCTTTTGCACGCGCTGCAGATCGTCGACAAGCTCGGAAGGAAGGACTAGCGTGGAAATCTCGCTGCCGGCAAAATTGGGAATTGTAGCCATAGGGTTGGCCCAGCAGAACTTCGCTGACAGGGTAAGAGATGCTTCGCAGGTGCGTTACGATTCTTTCTTTGGCGACCCGGAGTGGCCCTCAGCCGCTTGCGAACGCTGCCGCTTAATCTCTTCCAGTCGTTCGCGAATGCGCTTTTCAATGCCCTCATTGGTGGGGCGATAGTAAACCCGTCCACGAAGATTATCGGGCAGGCATTGCATGTTGGCGACCTTGGTTTCGAGGTCGTGGGCATACTGATATCCACGGCCGTAGCCGAGTCCCTTCATGAGCCCGGTCGGGGCGTTTCGCAAATGCAATGGAACCGCCTCCGCGGCCGTCCGCTCTACATCCTGTTGAACGTCGCCGTAAGCCGTGTATAGAGCGTTCGACTTCGGCGCGACCGAAAGATAGACAACCGCCTGCGCCAGCGCGAGATTTCCTTCCGGCATGCCAATGAAATCTACCGCATCGCGGGCCGCCATGCACAACGAGAGCGCATTGGGATCGGCCAGTCCGATATCTTCGACGGCCATGCGCACCACGCGACGCGCCACATACAGTGGATCTTCTCCCGCTTCCAGCATCCGCCCCAGCCAGTACAAGGCAGCATCCGGATCGCTGTTGCGCACCGACTTGTGCAGAGCCGAGATCAGGTTGTAATGTTCTTCACCCGACTTGTCATAGAGCAAGATGCGCTTCTGCAAAGCGTCGCGAACGATATCATCGCTAATCTCCCGGTTGCCCTGCGAATTTTTCTCCGCGAGCCCGGCAGCGACTTCCAAAACGTTATAGGCACTTCGGGCGTCGCCGCTGGTGTAACTGGCGATCTTCTTCAGCACATCCTCAGAAGCACCGAGATTCATCTCGCCGAGTCCGCGCTCGCGGTCCGTCAGTGCTCGCCGCAGCAATACAACAATTTGATCTTCGGTCAGCGGCTGCAGGACGTAAACCCGGCAGCGCGACAACAACGCTGAATTGATCTCAAACGACGGATTCTCCGTCGTCGCGCCGATCAGCCGGATGTTCCCCTTCTCGACGTGGGGCAGGAAAGCATCCTGCTGGGCCTTATTAAAGCGATGAATCTCGTCGATGAACACGATCGTCCGCGTGCCGTACTGGCGGGCACGCTCGGCGTCGGCCATGACCTGTTTGATTTCCTTGATCCCGGCGAGCACGGCAGAAAACTCGATGAACTCCGCCTTCGTCATACTCGCAATGATCTTCGCGAGCGTAGTTTTCCCCGTCCCGGGCGGGCCCCAGAAGATCAGCGAACCAGTATCGTCTCGATCGACCTGAGTGCGCAGCGGTTTGCCGGGACCGATCAGATGTTCCTGGCCGACATACTCCTCCAGCGTCCGGGGACGCATGCGGTCCGCCAGAGGCCGCGCCCTGTCGGCTTCGCTTGCGTTCGGAATGGGCTGGAAGAGGCTCATGGAAGCTGTTACGCCAACGTGCCGTTTTCAGCTTAACTCAAGCGCCGCTCCCTTGGTTGTCGTGCTCCTAAGTTCAAGCGCACCAACTCGCCCTGACCTATAATGACCGGCACCAATGGCATTAACTCCCGGCGCCAAACTCGGACCTTACGAGATCATCGCGCCGCTAGGCGCCGGTGGCATGGGCGAAGTTTATCGCGCACGCGACCCACAGTTGGGACGCGAGGTCGCCATTAAAGTTCTTCCCGCATTCTTGTCGCGTGACCCCGACCGTCTTCGGCGGTTTGAACAGGAAGCCCGGGCGGCCGCGGCCTTGAACCATCCGAATATTCTCGCGGTCTACCAGTTCGGAACGCATGAAGGGTCTCCCTACCTGGTTTCAGAGTTGCTGGAGGGCAGTACGCTCCGCGATCAGTTACTGCGCGGTCCCCGTCCCGATTCGCAAAGCCGTGGACTACGGGATCCAGACTGCACGCGGTCTCGCCGCAGCGCACGAAAAGGGAATTGTTCATCGCGACCTCAAGCCAGAAAACCTGTTCGTCACCAAAGACGGGAGAATTAAGATCCTCGATTTTGGCCTGGCCAAACTTATCCAAAATCCGCAAGTTTTAGGGCCCAGCACGCCCACGCTGACCCAAGGGACGGAGCCGGGTGTCGTACTGGGCACGGTGGGCTACATGTCACCCGAACAGGTCCGTGGAGACGAAGCCCATGACAGGGCCGATCTTTTTGCCTTCGGGGCGATCCTCTATGAAATGCTGACGGGTAAACGCGCATTCCACAAGCCAACTTCGGCTGAGACCATGAGCGCCGTTCTCAACGAGGAGCCACCCTCGGTTTCGCAGATTGCCCCGGGCATTCCTCCTGCACTGCAAAAAGTAGTGCAGCGCTGTCTGGAGAAAACTCCTGAACAGCGCTTTCATTCGGCATCCGACCTGGCGTTTGCGCTGGAAGCATTGTCAGACTCGGGCAGCGCCCCCACGGGAACTTTCGCCGGTGCCGCGTCTCGAGGAAGATGGCTTTGGATGATCGCCGCGGGACTTGTTGTTGCAATCGTCGCAGGCGTTGGGTTATCGCTGAACCGATCGAGTCCCAATCCGGTGGTCGAGTCAGTCATCCAATTGACCAATGATGGACAATCGAAGAGCGGCTCGATGGAGACTGATGGTACGCGGATTTACTTCAGTGAAGGCCCCTCAGGCAGCCACCGCATCGCTCAGGTTTCAGTCCACGGAGGGCAGACAGGGGAGCTTCCGACGAACCTTCTCAACCCGGAAATTGTCGGGCTTACTCGACGATAGCTCTGAGCTCCTGGTCATGACCGGGTCATTTGTTGCGACGCGGCGAACCATGTGGTTGGTTCCCTTGCCGGCGGGTGAAGCTCGCCATTTGGGCGACACCGACTTCTCGGGCGCGACGCTGTTTCCCGACGGTCGGCTTTTTTACAGGCTGGCCTCAGGAACATTCGTTGCAGGGAAGGACGGGTCAAGCCCACGCAAGCTGGAGGGGTTTCGAAGCACGCCTTCGCCCCAAAGTTCTTGTCTCCACGAATTTCGCCAGATGGGACGAGACTCGTGTTTCTGGTCAATGATGCGAATGCCAATTCATCGGCAATCGAAGAGGCAGCAGGTGATGGAACTGGAATTCATTCCGTGTTGAAGTCAGGCGAACCAGATCTGCCGACCGAAATCTGCTGTCTCAGGTGGACTGAGGATGGAAAGTATCTGCTCTTCCTTGGCACAGCCAACGGGCGGACCGACATTTGGGCAATCTCCGAGGAGAAGCACTTCCTGTCCGCAGCCGCCACCCCCGTCCGGTTGACCAACGGACCTATCTCTTACAGTTCGTTTGCCGCCAGCCCCGACGGAAAGCAGATCTTTGCTGTGGGCGCCCAGCGCCGCGGCGAACTGGTTCGCTACGACCCCAAGACCCGCGAGTTTCTCCCCTACATGGGTGGTATTTCCGCTGCCGATCCGACTTTTTCGCGCGACGGAAAATGGATGGCTTACATGTCCTACCCCGAGCACACGCTCTGGCGGAGTCGTTCGGACGGCAGCGATCGCCTGCAGCTCACCTATTCCCCCGTGGTGGTTATGTTTCCTCGCATCTCTCCCGACGGAACCAAAGTCGCCTTCAGCGATTCGAACGGAGTTCCTTACCTTGTCAGTATCAATGGAGGAGCACTACAGAAGCTGACTGACTATGGAGTCGCTCCTGACTGGTCACCCGACGGCGATTTTCTGGCGTAAGTTCCACTACGAGTCGGAGTCCGTGCAGGGAGTCTACAGCTCACGGCTGATCGATGTACGCAACGGAAGCGTGACGCCGGTCCCGGATTCCAAAGATACGCTCGGGCCGTGGTATGCCACGCAAGACACGTTGATCGCAGTCGCGAACGAACAGTCGAAGCTCGTGCGCTACAACTTCAAGACTCGGAAATGGTCCGAGCTATCTTGACGAGTTCGGCCAAATTTGTGAACTGGTTGCCGTCGCCCGACGGCAAGTACTTTTATTATTCAACCGGAGGCAGCGATCCCACAGTCTTTCGCCTCAGGTTGGCCGATGATGCCGTGGAGGAGTTGGTTAAGCTTAAGAATGTGCGCTTGGTCGACGACTCTAGATATCGGCCCCAAACTCAACGTGACTCCGGACAGACTCCGTCCTTGTGCTTCGCGACATCGGCACTGAAGAAGTTTACGCACTCTCGGTAAATTGGCACTGAAGCGGCATACTCTCAGTTTGCAGGCGCTTTCGCCATCTCTAGGCAAACTGCAGCGTCGCGGCGCTTCGGCGCAGTGCCCCAAGCCCTGCTGCGTACTGATAGAACAACTGCAAGCCATCCAAGCAGCCCGAGTCAAGCTGGTAGTGAATATTCTGAGTCAGATAGCTGCGCACATCCGCTTGCACCGATGTCCAGCCGCGGAGCCCATTCCCGTGCGATCTGCTCGATGCTTGCGAGCTCCAGTCCATGATCACGGGAGTCGCGAAACACCGCCGCCAGATCCAAAGACGGATCGGCTTCCCGCAGAGCGTCACCGCGCACTGCCCAGAACGCGAAGACAAAGGGCTTGCCGGTATGGCGGATCCATTCCTCGGCCAAATCCAGAGTGTGGTAGCGCTTACGATCAACTTGCAGCGCCGGATCCCCGATGACCAGACCGGCGTCGTGCTCGGCCAGCATCTGGTCGATATCGGGCGCCATGGAAACAAATGTCCGTCCCCCACCCAGCCATTTCTCAAACAATATCTTGGTCAGTGCGACCGACGTCATTGACGATGTGTCCAGTGCCACCGTGCGAACCTGCTCGATCGGCACCTTGCTGACCAGCAAGATGGATCGCACCGCCCGGCGCGAGGCGATTGCAACCTCAGGCAGGACCAGCAATCCTGGGATCTGGGCATAGGCTGCCGCCGGAATAATGCCGATGTCAGCTGTGCCTTCAGTTAACGCGCGGGCACAGGATGAAGGCAGCGTATACGAGATATCGAAGTGCCTTCCGGCATCTCCGTGTTCGAAATCCCACATCAGGGGGGCTGTATTAAGGTAAGAAATGGCGGAAATGCGTAAACGTCTCACTTTCCACAATATTAACAAACCGATTGTGACGGATGACCTTGACACAGCGCTTTGGCGGTAATTACAGTCCGCCTCGGAGTCCCTTTTGTCTAACGCCGCGGTATCACCCGCCGCCACGCATCTGCTCGAATGGCTTGCCCTTTCGCTGACCCCTGGCCTCGGTCCCACGAAGTCGCGCAAACTGGTGGAACACTTCGGATCTCCCGAGGCCGTTTTCCGCGCTCCCCTGACCGAACTGGAGAGCGTGGGCATCCAAGCCGTTTCCGCCCAATCGCTGGCCACCGGCAAGTCGGCCGAACTTGCCCGGGAAGAGATCGCGCGAGCGGCTGCGGTGGGCGTGAACATCGTTTCGATGGACGATCCCTCGTATCCGTCCCGGCTCAAAGAAATCTATGATCCGCCGCTCATCCTTTATGTTCGTGGCAATCCTGAAATCCTGACCAAGCCGGGTATTGCCATGGTGGGAACCCGGCACCCCACGCCATACGGTTCCGGGATGGCGGAGCGTCTGGCTTGCGATCTGGCGGCCCAGGGACTTGTCATTATTAGTGGCATGGCGCGGGGCGTCGACACCGCCAGCCATCGTGGTGCGATTTCCGCCAAAGGCAAGACCGTCGCGGTATTCGGCACTGGTGTTGACGTGATTTATCCGAAAGAGAATTCACGGCTATCGGAACAAATCCTCGCTCTCGGTGGCGCCCTGATCTCGGAGTTTGCCATGGGAACGTTTGCCGCCCCGCAGAATTTTCCTATCCGCAACCGGATCCTCAGTGGGATGTCCCTCGGCGTGCTCGTGGTGGAAGCCGCCGAGTATTCCGGCACGCGCATCACGGCACGCTGTGCCCTCGAGCAAAATCGCGACGTCTTCGCCGTGCCCGGCAACGTCACCAACAAGAATTCCTGGGGACCGAACACGCTCATCAAACAGGGTGCCAAGCTGGTCGCGACATGGGAGGACGTATGGGAAGATCTCCCGACAGAAGTACGACTTGCGTTGACCCCCGCTGCCTCGCCTGAATCCCAAAGCTCTTCGTCCGCATCTCTATTCCCGGATGAAGGGCTCCCTCCTCACGAGAAGCGAATTCTGAGCCTGCTGAAAGCCGACGAAGCCCGGCACATCGATGAACTCGTCGAGAAGCTGGAGACAGAAATGTCTTCCTCCGAAATCTTCGCCGCCCTCTTCGAACTGGAGCTAACCGGCAAAGTCCGCCAAATGCCGGGAAAGAATTTTGTGAAGAGCTTCTAGCTTCTTGCTACTAGCTACTAGCGAACCGGAAAGGAAAAGCGGTTTGCCGAATGGAGGATTTCAAGGACCTGAAAGTTTGGGACAAAGCTCACGAGTTGACGTTGCAAATTCATCGACGTACTCAACAAATTTCCGAGGGACGAAGTTTTAGGGATTGACGAGTCAGATGCGACGTGCATCCCTTCCATTGGCGCAAACATTGCGGAAGGATGCGGTCGCAGATCAGATCCAGAACTGCGGCGCTTCATCGCCCAGGGCTCCGCAAGCGAGTTGGATATCATCTTCTACTCGCGCGCGATCTTCAATTTGCGACCGGTGAAGAGTTGAGTGATTTGGACGGTAGAATCCTGGAAATCCAGCGCATGCTTGCCGCCCTGGCCCAGCGTTTGCGAGGGCCGGTTTTAGCTAGAAGCTAGCAGCTAGAAGCCAGCAGCTTCCGACCCGTAACTTGTTCCCCGCTTGACATTCGTGCTAGCTTCGGAAACATAGTCCAGAGAAACTGAGGATACATTGTCAAAAGGTTTAGTCATTGTTGAATCGCCGGCCAAGGCGAAGACCATCCAGAAATACCTTGGCAAGGGCTTCACCGTCGAGGCTTCGCTCGGTCACGTGAAGGATCTGCCCAAGAGCACTCTGGGTGTGGATACCAGCAACGAATTCGAAACGGATTACATCGTCATCCCTGGCAAGGAGAAAGTTGTCGCCAAGCTGAAAAAGCTGGCGGCCTCCGCGGATTCGATCTACCTGGCGCCTGACCCGGATCGCGAAGGTGAGGCCATCGCCGCCCATCTCGCTGATGAGCTCGATGGGGACGGCCCGAAGAAGAAGAAAGCCAAGAAAGCGAAGAAGGGTGAACCGGAAGCTCCGCCCCGCATTCAGCGTGTCACCTTCAACGAAATCACCAAGCGCGCCGTACAGGCGGCGTTCGAACATCCTCGCGCGATCGATCAGAACCTGGTGGATGCGCAGCAGGCTCGCCGTGTGCTCGACCGGCTCGTCGGCTATCAGGTTTCCCCGCTGCTATGGGATAAAGTCCGGCGCGGCCTCTCTGCGGGTCGTGTGCAGACCGTTGCGCTCAGACTGATCGTCGAACGCGAACGCGAAATCAAGGCGTTCGAGAAAAAAGAATACTGGACGATCGACGCGCACCTGGCCGCCAGCAAGCCTCCGAGTTTCGATGCGCGGTTTGTGGGCAAAGGCGAAGAGAAGGTTGAAGTCACCAACGGCGAGGACGCCGAAAAGATTCGCGTCGCTCTGGAGAAAGCCGACTGGGTTGTGCGCTCGGTCGACAAGAAAGAACGTCGCCGCAATGCCGCGCCGCCTTTCACCACCAGCAAACTGCAACAGGATTCTTCGCGCAAGCTGCGCTTCAGCGTGAAGCGTACCATGATGATCGCCCAGCGCCTGTATGAAGGCGTCGAACTCGGGGAAGAAGGCCTCGTCGGCCTGATCACCTACATGCGTACCGATTCCACTCGAGTAGCGCCCGAGGCCATTCAGGAAGTGCGTGAGTACGTCGGCAAAGAATACGGTCCGACCTATTTGCCCGAAGCTCCGAATACATTCAAAGAGAAAAAAGATTCGCAGGGAGCTCACGAGGCGATCCGGCCCACGGCGGCGATGCGCCATCCCGATCAAATCAAGCAGTACCTAAAAGAAGATGAGTTCAAGGTATACAAGTTGATCTGGCAGCGCTTTATCGCGTCGCAGATCAATCCCGCGGTCTTCGATCAGACTACCGTCGACATCGACGCCAAGAATGGCAATGAAGTTTTCTGGTTCCGCGTGACTGGATCGGTACTCAAGTTCGACGGCTTCCTCCGAGTTTACGAAGAGTCGAAAGAAGGCAAGGACGAGGAAGACGAGGAACTGAAACACAAATTACCCGCGCTCGAAGCCGGACAGAAGCTTACGCTTAAGGAACTGAAGCCGGAGCAGCACTTCACTGAACCTCCTCCGCGCTTCAATGAAGCCTCGCTGGTGAAGGAGCTGGAAGAGCGGGGCATCGGCCGCCCGTCAACCTACGCCGCGATTCTTACTACCATCCAGGAGCGGCAGTACGTGCAGAAAATCGGGGGAAAGTTCTCGCCCACCGAAATCGGTTTGGTGGTCACGGACTTGCTCGTGGAAAACTTCCGCGACATCTTCGACCTGCAATACACCGCCCGTCTGGAAGAGGAGCTCGACGAGATAGAAGAAGGCAAAGAGAAGTGGCAAGACACCATGGCCGACTTCTACAAAAAGTTCCAGAAAGATCTCAAATATGCCGAAAAGCATATGGAGAACATCAAGCGGATGGAGAAGCCCACAGACGAGAAATGCGAAAAGTGTGGCGCGCCGCTGGTGATCAAGTGGGGCCGGCACGGATCGTTTTACGCCTGCAGCACCTACGACAAGGAAGATCCAAACACCTGTACGTTTACAAAAGAAAATCCGATCAATCTGCCCGACCTCGACTCCGCCGATGTGCAGGAGACGACGCAGGAAGAATACTGCGAGAACTGCGGTCGAGTAATGGTGCTCAAACGCGGGCGCTTCGGCCAGTTCATGGCTTGCACGGGCTACCCGGACTGCAAGACGACGCGTCGCCTGGATCAGGGCAAGAAAGTTCCAGACATTCCGCTCGACGAGTTATGCCCGAAGTGCGGGCGCAACATGATGATCCGCCACGGGCGTTATGGCGAGTTCACCACTTGCAGCGGATATCCCGAGTGCAAGTACGTCAAACAGAACTACATTGGCGTGAAGTGTCCGGATTGCAAAGACGGCGATCTGGTGGAAAAGCGCGCGCGCAAGGGCAACACATTCTACGGTTGTGGAAATTATCCGAAGTGCAAGTTCACTTCGGCGCACAAGCCGATCGCCGAAAAGTGCCCGGTTTGTGGCAGTGAGTACCTGGTTGAGAAGAATCTCAAGGCTGGCCCGGTCATTGCCTGTCCCAACAAGGAATGCGACTACGAACGAGCTGCACCTCCGACGCCTGAGCCTCCGGCCACAAGCGCGCAGACCGCCAGCTCTTGATATTCAAGTATTTTCGAATTTCTCGGGCCGTTTAAACGGCCCGAATCGTTTTCGTAACGGAGAAAATCATGGCCAAGAATCCGACTACTGCCGATGCTCAGCTGATCCTGCAACTCTACGATCTCCGCCGCGAGGCCGAAATGCGCAAAGCCCGCGCGTGGTTCGCTGGCGAGTTTTTTCCGCAGAGCGCTGATGACTTCCTCAAGGTTGCATGGGCGATGGGAACCCAGGAAAACGCGTGGCTGCGACAGGTGGGCGGTTACTGGGGGATCGTTACTTCCTTCGTCCTGACCGGGGTGTTGAACGAAGAATTGTTCTTGCAGCCCGGGTTCAGCGGCGAACTGTTCCTGATCTACGCCAAGATTCACCCATTCGTCAAAGAGCTGCGCGAAAAACTGAACGATCCCGAAGCTTTCCTCAACCTTGAAAAGGCCGTCACTCGCACGAAGTGGGGGAGGAATCGATTGCAATTCATGATGAAACGCATTGAGACCATGCGCCAAAGGCAGGCGGAGCGCAAAGCGAGCTAGGCGGCCGAGTCAACTTTCTTACCTCCGGCGCGTCGGCTCACGCGAATCACATCGCGCCCAACGCGCGTTCTGTTATCCTAATTCGCTGTGCGGATGATCTGGTGGTTTCTGATCCTGGGCGTTAGCACACTGGTGGTGGTGTGCGTGGCGATCGCTATTTATATACACTTGCGGCGCCACCTGCAGAAAGCACACGCCTCTCACGACGGAACCTTGACTGAAGTGGAACGCCAGAGCCAGGCCGACCGCATCGAGCACTAATAAATTTCTTAGCGAAAACTCACTTCTACGAGTTGGAGGTCCTTATGGCAAAGTCCGCGGTTCAGACATTCCCTATTCCTCAAAGTCGGGCAATTGAGGCCTCTCGGCAAGTCGCTCTTGTAGTTGGCGCCACTATGGTAGTGGCATTGTGCGCGCACATTACCATTCCATTGATGCCCCTGACGCCAGTTCCGCTCACAGCACAGAACATGGGCGTGCTGCTGGTCGGGTTGATGTTGGGCAGCCGTCGCGGCTTTGCAGCACTTGCTCTCTATTTGATGGAAGGCGCGGTCGGATTGCCGGTGTTCAGCACAAGTGCCGTGGGTTTGCACGGAATCGCGCAGATCCTTGGCCCCACAGGCGGCTTTCTGATGGCTTACCCCTTCGTCGCTTTCCTGGCTGGTTATATTTTCGAGCGCGGCACGAAGAATTTCGTGCGCGCAACGACCGCCGGATTCCTGGCTGAGATCCTGCTCTTCGCCGGAGGCTTGACCTGGCTTTACGTCTACACGCATTCGTTGGGGAAAGCAGCTTACCTGGGCCTGTACTGGTTCCTGGCGGCGGAAGTGATCAAAGTGATGTTGGCCGCCGGCATTGCCGTTCGCTGGCGCCATAACGCAGTCAAGCAGTAGATTTCGGGAGAGAAGATGACAGTAGTATCCGAAACAGCAAAGATGCCGGGCGACAACGTCTCCGGACAGGTTCGCGAAATCAAGGTGGCTCATAGCCCTGATTCCGACGACGCCTTCATGTTTTACGGCTTGGCCACGAACAAAGTTCGCACGCCGGGCCTCCGCTTCAACCACACACTTTGCGACATTGAGACACTCAACCAGAAGGCCCGCGAAGGCGTCTATGACGTCACCGCGATTTCGTTTCACGCCTATCCCTACGTGCAAGACAAATATGCGCTGATGTCCTGCGGCGGCAGCGTTGGCGAGGGTTACGGCCCCATGGTCGTCTCGCCGCGTCCATTCACAGCCAGCGAAATCAAGACGAGAAAAATTGCCGTCCCCGGCACACTGACCACCGCCTATCTCGCTCTGCAGCTCTTCGCCCCCGGAATCGAAACTGAGGTCGTTCCGTTCGATCAGATCATCCCGCAGGTGCTTGAAGGCAAGTACGAGGCTGGCCTGATCATTCACGAGGGCCAGTTGACCTATGACAAGTCGGGCCTGCATCGCGTGGTGGATCTCGGCAAGTGGTGGCAGAAAGTAACCGGTCTGCCGCTACCGCTGGGAGGCAACGCGATTCGTCGCGCCCTTGGACCGGAACTGATGCCCGCGGTCACGGCTGCTCTCCGGGAAAGCATCCAGTACGGGCTCGAACACCGCGAGGAAGCGCTTGCGTACGCCATGCAATTTGCCCGCGATCTCGACACCGCGTCAGCTGACAAATTTGTCGGTATGTACGTCAACGAACGTACCTTAGACTACGGACCCGACGGCCGCGAAGCTGTCCGCCGTTTGCTCGACATGGGCCACAAGGCCGGGATTATCGGTCCGGAAGCGCACGTGGATTGGGTGTAGTGAGCTGTGAGTGTTGAGCCCTGAGCCGTGAGATTTTGCTCTCGCCTCGAGCTCAAAACTCTTGCGGCTTTCACCGAAAACGATAACTCGGCCACCTTGGCAAATCGCTCAGCGCTCATAACTCACAGCTCCATGTCTCCAACTGCACACAGCCTCGCTCCGAACGGCGCCCAAACACTTCTTATCGACGCCGACGATACCCTCTGGGAAAACAATGTCTACTTCGAGCGCGCTATTGCCCGCTTCATCTCCTTTTTGAACCACCACGAATTTTCTCCCGAGCAGGTGCGCGAAGTGCTCAACGACGTCGAGCGCGAATGCATCGTGAAACACGGCTACGGCCTCCACAGCTTTGCGCACGCGCTGGTCGATACCTTCGAGAGATTGAGTGTCCAGCCGATCACTCCGGAATTGCACGCTCAGATCCACGGGTTCGCGCACACCATCTCCAGTCATCCTCTGGAACTCCTCCCCGAAGTGCCCGAGACTCTGCAGTACTTGGCGGGACAGCACCACCTCATTCTCGTGACCAAGGGGGCGATCGCCGAACAAACGTCCAAAGTCGAGCGTTCAGGCCTGAACGAATATTTCGCCGCGGTCGAGATCGTGGCAGAGAAAGATCCGGCAGCTTACCAGCGCGTGGTCGGAAAATACAATCTCGCTCATGACTCTACCTGGATGGTCGGCAACAGCCCGAAGTCGGATATCAATCCCGCGCTAGCCGCTGGTCTGCACGCTGTCTTTGTGCCGCACGGCGATACCTGGATCCTCGAGCACGAAGAGATCAACCCGGCGCCTCCGAAGCAGAAACTGCTGATCGTCGGACGCTTCGCAGAACTGCGAGAACATTTCTAGAAGACTCACGATGCCGTGGTTCGTCTGGCTGTTTCTTGCAACCGCTCGACGATGGGCACAGCCTGAAACCGAAACTCCTGCCGGAAGCGGGTTGAATCCAACCGTCGAGGATTTCCAACCACCTGTCCCGCGCCGAGCTCAACGCGAATGTTCGGATTCAGGCGCTCGACTTCGTGCTTCAAATCCCCGACCAACATTGACTCGCACACTGCGTTGTAAGCGGGATGCCATGGCTGATCCGCGAGCAATAGTGCGACGAGCATTCTGGCCACGTCATCGACATGCACTAGCAAAACTCTCTCTGACTCAACATAAGGCAGCGAAATCACAGGCGTATTCTTAGCCGAGAGCAGTTCGAAAATCTGACTTCTCCATGCCGACGAGACCGAGTGCGCCCCCGGACCTACGACCCGCCCGATCCTCAGGCTGACGAACTCCAGTCCATGAGAATGGCGATACGCTCCTCCCAACTGCTCGACATAAAGTTTTGCCGCGCCATAGAGATCTTCCGGCGCTGCCCGGTCCTCTTCCGACACGATTCGTTCCGCCGGATAACTGCCATAGATGCTCAGGGAACTCCCGAATACCAGACGTCGCGCGTCGAAGCGGCGCGCCATCTCCAGCAGGTGGAGGCTCCCTTCAACATTCACTTGTGTAGCCCGCACCGGGTCTTGCTGCGCGGCTGTTGGCAGAACCGCGGCCAGATGCACGATTCCTCCGAAACGCTCTTCTTCGAACACTCTCTGCAACTGCCGTTCGTCGCGAATGTCACCAAGAATTTCGCGAGCGCTCTCCTGACTTCCCGTCAAATTGGCCGGTGTCGACGTGTCCAGAGACACCACACGATAACCTGAACGCTGTAAAAGTTTTTGTATAGCACGCCCAATGAATCCGCGGCCTCCCGTGATCAGCACCGGCTTCTGTTCATGAACGCTCATGCTCTTTCGTGCCAGAACCAATTCCGTTACGGTGTTTTCATCTTCGTTAATACCGCATCAAACTAACCAACAAAGTGGTATCGCTCTGAGCAATTCCCGCATGGTACGCTCAATTTGCTCTTGCGATCTGGCTCCCACTTCGTCCGTGGCGATTCAGACTAACAATCTACGGCGGCTGTTGCACACAGTCGAGGCACTTTCCGAACTCGGGCCCGCGCTGACGGCCGAGCGCGAGTTCTCGGAAACCTCGCGTCTGATGCTGTCTGCCATCATGGAAGCAGCAGGCGCGCGCGAAGGTGCGCTTTTCCTGTTCAACGACAAGCCGGCCATGCTGACTTCCACGACCGCGATGGGATTCGCGTTGATGCCGGATCCGGCTTTCATTCCTCTCCTTCCCAAACACGTGCATGCGCTGGCTGCGGCGCGTGGTCCCATCGTTCTGAATTCCTCAACGTATTCGGTGTTTCTTAGCTCCAATGGAAACGTCGCTCCTGAACTATTCAAGTGCCTCGCTCCGCTGAAAGCGGGAGGGCGACTCGCTGGAGTGGTCGCACTTGGCCGCCGCCCCGGTGACGCGCTCTACGAAGATAATGAACTCGATGCTCTCGAACTTCTGTGCAGCTACATTGCGCTAGCGGTTCAGAATCATGCTCTCACCCAAACCATCGCGCAGCGCGTGTCTGAAAATCTGCGGCTCATGGCCTCGCTGCATGGCTTTTACGACAACGCGCTGGAAGCGTTTGCCACGGCGATCGACGTGAAGCATGTGAACATTCACGGCCATTCGCTGCGCGTTGGCCGCTACGCCTCAGCGATCGGCGACGCCCTGGGCATGGAACCGAGCGAGGTGGCGGCGTTGCGCAGCGCCGGATATCTCCACGATATTGGAAAAGTTGCCGTCGACGGACGCTTGTTCGGAAAAGCGGGAGCGCTTGATCCGGAAGAGTTCCAGGCAATGGCAGACCACACGACGGTCGGCTACCAGATTGTCAGCAGCGTGCAGTTTCCGTGGCCGAAAATTCCTGAAAGCGTGCGCTGGCATCACGAGCGCAGCGATGGCTCCGGCTATCCCGACAAGCTTGGTCTCAGTGATCTGCCGATGGCGGTGCGCATCATCGGCGTAGCCGACTCTTTCGATGCCATGACCAGCGCGCGTCCCTACCGCGGCCCGCTTTCGGTGGGTAGCGCTCTCAGCGACCTGGTTCGATTGGCTCCGGAAAAATTTGATCCCGACGTGGTCCAGGCCCTGCTGATTCAGGTTCGTCGCGACGCCGTGGGCAGCAATCGCACTCCGCTGTTGGACTCCGCGTCCGTCAACATTGCCGCCGCCGACATTGACCACCTTGCCGCGACTTTGCAATACAAAATTTCTCGCGGCAAAGCCTACCTCACGGAATAAATAACCAGATTCGAGAGCAGCGGCCATCATCCCGACCGCAACCCCTCCGAAATCACTGTCCCACAAGGACTTCGAGGCCTTTTGAGAATCGATCTTGGCTGCAACTTTTCCCGCCGATGGGGTTCATAATGGGGAAAGCTTTTCCGGCCCGGGAGTCTCCATGAATACCAGATTCACCAAGCTGTCGCTGCTGCTGCTTTGTCTGAGCCTGGCCTGCGCGGTCCCGCAACTACTTGCCCGGAAGAAAGACAAGGCGGCCGATGTCGGCGCGAACGAACAGAAGCGTGCTGTGCATGCGCTGAATCGGTTGACCTTCGGTCCGCGTCCGGGCGACGTTCAGCAGGTAATGGCCTTGGGGGTGGATCGCTGGATCGATCTGCAACTGCATCCGGGAAAGATTCCTGATAACGCCGTCGAATCGCGGCTGGCGCCTTTTCGCACTCTGCACTTGAGCTCAAAGGAAATTACCGAAGAATTTCCAGACAACCAGATGATCAAGCAGGTGAGCGAAGGGAAAAAGTCCATGCCTTCCGATCCTGCTCGACGAGCTGTTTATCAAGTGCAGATCGCGCGCTTGCAAGAGAAGCAAGAAAAGAAGGAGCGCAAGCGCGAAACGCCTGCCCCGGCCGCAGCTTCCGCTTCAGCAACCGAAGGTGCAAAAACTGCCGAAGAACTTGCCGCCGCTGCTGCCGCCAGTCCTGACGCTGTGCCAGCCACGTCCGCGGAGAGCAAGTCAATGAACGCGATGAGCGCCGCGAATCACGAAGGCGCGACAAGTGGCGAGACGGCCAATGGGATGCCCGCAGATTCGAAAGTGGAAATGAAACCGACGCCGGAAGAAGAAGCCGAAGCTCGCCGTCGCGAAGATCGTCTCTACGCAGATTTGAAAATTCAGGGACTCATCGATCTTCCCCCCGACCAGCGCTACAAGAAGGTCATGACGATGTCGGCGGACGAGCAACTGGCGTTCGCCGATTCTCTGCGCGGCGGCAAGGGCCAGGAATTTGTTGAGGGCATGAATCCCAAGCAGAAAGAGACTCTGCTCGCCATGAACAATCCGCAGGCGGTCGTGGTCGACGAACTGGCTCAGTCCAAGTTGATGCGGGCGATTTACAGCGACCGCCAACTGGAAGAGGTAATGACGGATTTCTGGTTCAATCACTTCAACGTATTCGTGGGCAAGGGGCCCGAGAGGTTGTTGCTTACCAGCTATGAGCAGGAGGTGATTCGCCCTCGCGCTCTCGGCAAGTTTGAAGATTTGTTGGTGGCGACCGCCAAGAGTCCGGCCATGATGTTCTATTTGGACAATTGGCTGAGCGTCGGCCCGGACTCCATGCAGGCGCTCGGCGTCCCGGATAGACCTGTTGTTCGCTACGGCCCCCGCGGTCGTCCACGTCCTGCTGGCGCATCGAAGCCGAACGCGAAGCGCAAGCAGAATAGCGGCCTCAATGAGAACTATGGTCGTGAGTTGCTCGAACTGCACACCCTCAGCGTGAATGGCGGTTACGCGCAGCGTGACGTCACGGAGGTTGCGAAAGTATTTACTGGCTGGACGCTCGAAAAGCCAGCAGATGGAATGGGCTTCCGCTACGATCCGCGCATGCACGAGCCCGGCCCGAAGTTCGTGCTGGGACATCACATCAAGCCCAAAGGAGAAAATGAGGGCAGGGAAGTGCTGCACCTGCTGGCTACGAGTCCGCAAACGGCGCACTTTATATCGCTCAAGCTTGCGCAACGCTTTGTGGCCGATGATCCGCCGGCCGCTCTGGTCGACCGCATGGCGAAGACGTTCGAGAAAAAGAAAGGCGACATCCGCGAAGTTCTGACTACCATGTTCCGCTCACCCGAGTTCTGGGCTGACGGCACCTATCGCGCCAAGGTGAAAACGCCCTTCGAGTTTGTGGTTTCGGCCGCTCGCGCAACTGGAGCCGATGTGCAAGACGCGATCCCGCTGGCGAGGCAATTGGCCAATATGGGCATGCCCCTTTACGGGGCGCAGCCGCCGACCGGGTATTCGATGAAGGCCGACACTTGGGTGAGTTCGTCGGCTCTGTTGAACCGCATGAACTTTGCACTTGCGCTTGTGGCCGGAAAGGTTCGCGGCGTAAAGGTGGATGCTGCGCAGTTGGCGGGAGGAGGATCGCAATCTGCCGCGGACTCGTCTTTAGCGCTCTCCACCATGGAGGCGAAGTTGCTCGCGGCGGATGTGTCCAAGCAGACTCACGATTCGATCGTCGCACAGATGTCTGCACCTGCAAAGAGTGGCTCGTTGGAGGAGAAGAATCACAGCACACCATCCAAGCCGCCGGATCCAAGCCGTCCGCCGGACGTCGGTACGATCGCCGGTCTATTACTAGGCTCGCCAGAGTTTCAGAGAAGATAGATTTCTTGCTCGAAGTCAGGAGCTGTCACATGCCCATCACTCGTCGCGTTTTTCTTCGCAACAGCGCGCTCGCCGTCGTCGGAACGGCGGCCGTGCCGAGTTTCTTAACGCGCGCTGCTTTTGGGGCCATCGAGGCGGGTGCTCGCGACAAGAGACTGGTCGTGATTTTTCAGCGCGGCGCGGCCGATGGATTGAACATCGTCGTCCCCTACGCTGAGTCGCAGTACTACTCGATGCGGCCCAGCATCAACATTCCGCGCAAGGTGGTTCTCGATCTGGACGGCTTCTTTGGCCTGCATCCCTCGCTGGCGGCATTTCAGCCGCTATGGCAGCAACGTCACCTCGCCATCGTCCACGCCGCCGGGTCGCCGGACGTGACGCGCTCGCACTTCGACGCTCAGGACTTCATGGAAAGCGGCACGCCGGGCGTAAAGAGCACCGAGGACGGATGGCTCAATCGTTCGCTGCGCGAGATCTCAGCCGAGCCGCACAGTTCACCGTTTCGGGCGATTGCTCTAGGGCCGTCTCTGCCGCGGATACTAAACGGCGCTGAGCCTGCTGTCGCTTTGAACAACATCAATGACTTTTCGGTGGGCGGGAGGAATTCGAAGGGTTCGTCGGCCGCCACCGCGTTTGAGTCCATGTACGATCACTCGTCCGATAGCGTGCTGCACGGCATGGGAGCGGAAACGTTTGACGCGGTGAAGATGCTGAAGGCGGCCGATCCCGCGAAATATTCACCCGCAAGCGGCGCCCACTATCCGAAAGGTCGCTTCGGCGACAGCTTGCGGCAGCTTGCCCAGTTGATCAAAGCGAACCTTGGAGTGAAGGTGGCCTTTGCTGACATCGGGGGTTGGGATCATCACGTGAACGAAGGCGCGACGGAAGGACAGCTGGCCAATGTGCTCAGCGATTTCTCGCAATCGCTCGCCGCGTTCTGGATTGATCTCGGCGACCTGGGCGAAGACACCGTCATCGTCACCATGTCGGAATTCGGACGCACCGCGCGCGAGAACGGCAATCGTGGCACAGACCACGGCCACGCCAACGTAATGTTCGTTCTGGGCGGCCCGGTGAAGGGTGGCAAAGTCTATGGACGCTGGCCGGGCCTTGACCAGCCGCAACTCTACGAGGGCCGCGATCTGGCGCTCACTACGGACTTCCGCCAGGTGATTGGGGAAGCCGTCACTCGCCACATGGGCAACAAGAACCTGGGCAACGTCTTCCCGGGATATGACAATCAGCCAGCGAAGTTCCTGCACTATCTTGGCTGAACGGCGGACCGATTGTGCAGCGTCAGGCTGCTAGCGATGCTGTCGTCTACGGCACGATTCGCAGCAAGACGTTGCCGCGTGTAGTCCACCCACGCCTCAGCGGCGAGAAACGTAATCGTGAATCCCAGCCAGAACGCGATCCCAAAGAACTCGTGCGGCGTCAGGCGGCGAAACGCGAAGAACATCCCAACGATCGGCCGCGTCGTGGCCACGCCCAGGCCCACGCCGTACATGCGTATCATCCACTCACGATGACGCGCCACTTCTTTTCGCCGGATATGCAGGTATGCCTTGCTCAGGCAAAACAGAAACACAATCGCGTAAAGCGTAGTTGCAGCGGTTTCATTAGGCCCGCCTACGTTCATCTTGAAACTCATGACCAGCGCTGATATCCCTACAATCAATCCGCAGACGACCAGGGCCCTTCCCATCCAGCGATGAAGCTGCAGGTGCTTTTGTCGGATACTCGGCAGGAATTGCAGGGGCGCGAGCACTAGGAACAATCCGGCAGGAAGAATATGGACCAGCGTCAAAGCCATGTGCCGCGCGAACCCTGCGTCGAGGACCGCGGCCGGATTCGACTTTCCCCCAGACAGATTCGGCCAGAACAGAACCAGCGTGCGGCGCGTTACTGCAGCCCCGCCGATCACCACCAGGAATGTCACCGCGGTCCACAGTAAGCGGCTCGCCGGTCTCGAAACAGACATGACCAAGACCTCCCCACAAAGCGTACGAGTGTCTGCGGATGTAGACGGATTTCGAGGCCTTTTTATTGTGGAGGCTGGGGGATTTCTTCGCTACCCTTCGACCAGCAGGTCCCCGTTTTCGATCTTGAGAGGATAGATGGCGACCTTCGCGTTGGCGTTATGAGCGGCTTCGCCGGTCTTGGGATCCCATTCCCAGCCGTGCCACGGGCAGACCACTTTGCCTTTCTCAATCATCCCCTGACCCAGAGGACCGCCGCGGTGAAGGCAGACGTTGTCCATGGCGCTGTAGGTTCCGTTGACGTTGGCTACGCAGATCATCTTGTCGCCGCAGGAGAATTCTTTGGCTTCGTTAACGGCGGGGAGATCGGATTGGCTAGTGAGCTTGATGAAGGTTGGCATGAGATTCGAGGCGGCCTCACTGCGCTCGGCGCACAGCCGACGATGTCCCCACATTCCATGGTCTTACTGATCGCTGATGGATGAGAGCTGACAGCTATTTCGGCTGCAGGGTTTGCGCGATCATTACCTGGCGCTTGAAGTTCTCGACCATGTTGGGATCGAGGCGGACGGCTGTGGGCTTCTTGGCCAGGGTCATGGTGTCGATCTTGTCCTGCAATTTCAGCAGCGCGTAGAAGAGATTCTCGGGCCGCGGTGGGCATCCGGTGACGTAGACATCTGTCGGGACGATCTTGTCGACGCCTTGCAGCACCGCGTAAGTATTGAATGGTCCGCCGACGGAGGAGCACGCGCCCATCGAGATCACCCACTTCGGGTCGGGCATCTGATCGTAGATGCGCTTGACGACCGGAGCCATCTTGAGCGTGACCGTGCCAGCGACGATCATCAGGTCACTCTGGCGCGGGCTGGGACGAAACACTTCCGAACCGAAGCGCGCGATGTCGAAGCGCGAGGTGGAAGAGGCGATCATTTCGATCGCGCAGCAGGCCAGGCCGAACGTCATCGGCCACACGGCAGACTTCCGCGCCCAGTTGAAGACGTAGTCGACGGTCGAGATCAGAAAGTTCTTTTCGAACTTGTTTTGCAACCAGGCCATGAAGGGTCCTCACAAATCGCTATAAGGCAGTCTAGGTAAGCGCCGATATGGTGTCAAACTGAGCGCGGGATGCGATATCAATATCCAACATTTCCGGGACTTTGCGAGGCTTACACACGACAATCATCGCGCACAGTATTAAGCCGCAGGAACTTAGGGGGCGAAATATTTGCGGAATATGGAGTTGCTGCAGGTCAACGGTTGGTGGAATCTCCCCTAAGAGGAGAATGTGCAACCGGTGGGGTACCCGGGGAGTGGCTGGAAATATTGGACTTTCCGTTGATAGGAGAAGGGAAAGAGAGGGTCTCGGAGTCACATAGCGAGATGGTAAACAGTTGAAAGTGGATAAAATGGGCTGAAAATCTTGGTTGTGATCAAGGGAAAGAGATGGTCCAAGAGACACCCCCCCTGTGATCATGTTGGGAATAAGACTCCGATCATCCCTCAGACAGCTATGATCACACAAGGTTGCGCTCTACAACTGTCTGTCCACTTTCAGTGGGACACATTTTTCGGCTCGGATGCTCACTGCTGAGCTTGGATTTCACTTCTAAACTCTGGACCGGAGGGCTCAATCAACGAGTCCCCAACTCCCTCCATCTCCACTCCGCGCCGCTCCGACACGAGCAAAGAGCCATTTCTCAAATTAGTACTACTATGTCTATTGTAATAGTAGACAAACATATTGATTCCTGCTTTAATGGAACAACGAGGCGCTCCCAGGAGATTGTGAAATATGTCTTACGACCCAAAGGAAATCGAGCTGATCTACAGAATCGCTGGCCATCTCGCCGATGGCGACACACTCGATGAAGAACTAGCTACAGTGGTTGAATTCGCCGTTACCCTGACCCACGCTGAGGAGTGCTGCACTTTCGTCCGCGAAGGCCATGTGCTCGTACCCTGGGTGTGGAAGCATGTAAAGCACGGTTCGCTCAATCGCATCCCCGTCACGGTGGAGGAAGGATTCGCCGCTGCCCTTCTGCATCACTGCACACCCGTAGCGAATGTGCCGCACTCCGGCTTCCGTGTGTTCCGCGAGTGGCCGAAGGATCCGGGTGTGTCGTTCGTGGCCGTGCCTCTTCTTTGGCGTTCTTGTCTTCTGGGGGCGATCCTTCTACAACATCGGGAGCCGCGTCTCTACAAAGCGAGCGAACTCCGCCTGCTGTCCAGCGTGGGATATATCCTCGGCGCAGAGCTGCGGATGCTTCAGTTACAGACGCACAATTCGGAACTCGTGGTGGAACTCGAGACCCGCAAACTGGTAGAGCGCGGCAGGGGGATTCTGCAGCGCGATCTCGGAATCTCGGCGCAGGAGGCCTATCAGGCGCTGCAGAGGCAGAGCGAGCAGAAAAAACGTCCGCTGAAAGACATTGTGCAGGCCATCGTCCTGAGCAGCGAAGTTCGTCAGAGCGCCGCACCGCAAGCTCATTAACAGAGGGCGCCGTCGCCAAGTGGGAAGGCTAGGGTCTGCAAAACCCTTAATCGGCGGTTCGATTCCGCCCGGCGCCTCCAACATTCTTTAGCTGGCAGCTCCGCCGCCAGAAGCGTCGCATCGGTTCAAGATTTTTTGTGAACCTGGGAAAGACTGGCAGGAAGTAACAGTATCGGAATATTTCTACATACGAGGGAGGTACCTATGACGGTAGACCCGCACGACTTTCTCAGCTTCCTCATCAAACCAACTGGAGACGTTGTTCCCGCCATGCCCCACGAGGAAGAATTTTCTGTGCAACAACTTCGCGATCAGGTCGCCGGATATCCCGAACTTATTTGCGAAACCTGCGACGGTTTCCTGCTATTTTGGGATCGCGACGCCGTCGCCAAACGACTTCCTGTCAATCCCCTCGCCACCTCCCTCTATAGCAAGTATGCCCAGCGGCCTTGCCCAGTGAACGGTGTTGCTTTCCTCGCCCATCCTGACCACGTCGCACCCTATTGGCGCAGACGACTCCAGACGGGCACGAAGTATCAGATGGCGGCAGCATGACGGGGCGGCTCCTTGAAACACCTTGGTTCCTATTGTGGGTGTTCGCCATAGTGATCGTCGGGCGGTGGGCGTGGCGTTTGTTTGGCAATGAGCCAGTTTATGAGCCAGCGGCTAACTGGAGAAATCTGTATCGGCAGGCTCTCGTCGAGCGTGATGAGACCAAGGTTGCCATCCGCATCCAGGAAGCGGAAGGAGCGATTTTGGTCGAATTAGCGACTCAAGTTTTCGGGCGGAACAGCAGACAGCGGACAGCACTTCAGGATGCGATGAACAACTTATACGCCCTTCGCCAAACTCATTCCCTAGGGTCCGAACAAAGCCGAGTGTCCGCATAAACCCGGCGGGCCTGTTGTTACGGGTAAGATCGCCATTTTCACTCTACAATTCCTGCACTCACTAACTTTACGATGCCCATTCCACCGAACCCCCGAACTCCGTTCGCACCGTTTTCACCGCTGCTGGTTGGGAGGCGGCTGGCTCGGCGCTCAATTTACGACTGGCCTACGGCAGCGATCGCGATTCTTTTCTCTGGCCGTCTTGCTCAAAGGGAAGGCGCCGGAACCACTGGTAATCGGTGTTGCAGCGGTGGCGGGGCTGATTCTACGTTAGCTCAGAGCTGACCTGATTGCATCCCATTCCAAACCCGATTTCATACAGGGGGGTGTCTCTTGGACCATCTCTTTCCCTTCATCACAACTAAGATTTTCAGCCCATTTGATCCACTTTCAACTGTTTACCATCTCGCTACGTATCTCCGAGACCCTCTCTTTCCTTTCTCCCGACTTTCCGTTGACTTCCGCGTTCTTGACTCCTAAGATGGGTGACCATTCCCCGGTGCAGTCCCCGCGCATATAGTTTCGCGAGGCGAATGCGTTGATCAACCAAACCATTTCGCACTACAAAATCGTCGAAAAGATCGGCGGTGGCGGGATGGGTGTCGTTTACAAGGCGATCGACACTAGGCTGCAACGACCGGTCGCGTTGAAATTTCTTCCTTCTGAACTTTGCCTGGATTCCCAAGCTTTGGCCCGCTTCCAGCGCGAAGCTCGGGCAGCCTCTGCTCTGAACCATCCCAACATCTGCACGATCTACGACATCGGACAGCAAGACGGCCAGGCCTTCATCGCGATGGAATACCTGGAAGGACTGACCCTGAAGCATCGCATCGCCGGGCGTCCTCTAGAAACCGAGATGCTTCTATCGCTCGCCATCGAGATCGCGGACGCACTCGATGCGGCTCACAGCGAGGGCATCGTTCACCGCGACATCAAGCCCGCGAATATTTTTACCACCAAACGGAATCACGCGAAAATCCTGGACTTTGGGCTGGCCAAGTTGACGCCATTAACCAACTCAGCCGGAGAAGTGACCGGTGTCACGGTCGAGGATGCGGATGGGGCAAATATGGCAAACCTGACGAGTCCGGGTGCGACCGTCGGGACAATTGCGTACATGTCTCCGGAGCAAGCCAAGGGAAAGGAACTGGACGCCCGCACCGACCTGTTCTCATTCGGAGCCGTACTCTATGAGATGGCCACAGGCGCACTTCCGTTTCGGGGCGATACGTCAGCAACAATTTTTGACGGCATCTTGAATCGGCCGCCGCTCGGGCCCTTGCGCATCAATCCAGATTTGCCACCGAAATTGGAAGAGATTATCGGAAAGGCACTGGAGAAAGACCGAGACCTGCGCTATCAAACCGCCGCGGAGATGCGGGCTGATCTCAAACGGCTCAAGCGGGAAACCGATTCCAGTCAGAGCGGCCGAGCGGCCTCCCCCTTCTCTGGCGATCCGGTTGTGCCCGCTCCTCCTTCTGCTTTCGAACAGAAGGACAGTTCGGCGGTTATCGAAGCGCTGAAGCATCACAAGTTAGCGATGGCGGGAATCGCACTCGCTAGTGTATTGGTCATTGGAGTCGCCGGATACGGTGCTTATTCTTTTCTGGCTTCGCATGGCCCGGCACGGTTCCAGAGCTTCAACATCACGCAGGTCACAACCTCAGGCAAAGCTGCACTTACTGCGATCTCCCCGGACGCGCGCTACATTTTGACCGTGACTAACGAGAGAGGGCTGCAAAGCCTATGGCTGCGCAATGTACCGACCGGCAGCGACACGCAGGTTATCCCGCCTTCTCCAGCTTCTTACAAGAGCCTGGCATTTTCGCCGGATGGCAACTATCTCTATTTCATCAAAGCGGTGGATGCGACCAACACGAATTTTGATCTTTATCGTGCGCCGGTTCTGGGCGGTACCCCCCAAACTGTATCCCGGGGCATAGACAGTGACATAACCTTTTCCCCCGACGGCCGCCGGCTCGCTTTTGCACGTGCCAATTCGCCGGAAGTGGGGAAGTACAGCCTCATGACAGACAATCTTGACGGCAGCGACGAACAGACGTTAATGGTGGCGGCACCGGCCGCCGATACCCCGTCTGCAGTGGCCTGGTCGCCAGATGGGAAAGAGATTGCCTACCGAGTAGCCAAAGTGGATCACGCCCTGGGAGGCCTCGCGTCTTTGAACGTTTCCAACGGAAAGAGTTCCGGGCTGGCGACATTCGAGGACAAGATGACTGGTGATTTCAAGTGGCTGCCTGACGGGCACGAACTGCTGACCCTGTATTCGCAAAAGGGGCCTGATTATTTTCAGCGGGCGCAGATCGGATTGATTTCGGCAGGGAGCGGCCACCTGACCACGATTACGCGGGACACGAATAGTTACGCCACCCTGACGGTTTCTGGTGACGGAAAGACCATGGCCACCGTGCAAACCAAGATGGCGCAGAATCTTTACGTTGTCCGGAGTGCAGATGGTCCAGCGGCTGAAGCGGCGCCTGTGCTTCCTCAAGGTCAAGCGGTATTTGGATTCGATTGGACCCCAGATGGGAACCTGATTTTCACCGACTCGACGCGTTTGCTCAGAACTGGCGTCGGTCAGAGCGCGCCGACACGACTAGTGGGCGATCCTAACGCTGCGTTTGTAGAGGTGGCTGGCTGCGGCAACCATCAACTCGTCTTCTCATGGGCGTTTCACGGAGGGACGAATTCGACCAACATCTGGCGCGCGAATACAGACGGCTCGAGTCCCTCGAAGGTGACCGATGGAAAGAATGACCGGAGCCCAGTGTGTTCGACGGACGAAAAATGGGTTTATTACTGGAACCAGGACGCGCAACAGCTTTGGCGGGCGCCGCTGAGCGGACCTGGCACTCCTGGCATGTTGGCTGGAAGTGCCGTGCCGCGAACGGTTCCCGTCGAGACCAGCCTTAGTCCCTCTCCTGACGGCAAGACCTTGGCGTATGTTCTGGCGACGATCCCGACTCCGGAAGACCCCTACCCGCAGTACAAGATCGCACTCCTCGATTTGTCTGGAACAGCCGCACCACGCTTGATCGACGCGGATGAGAGGATTTCGAATGGCGGGTTAAGCTTCACTCCCGATGGCAAGGCGGTGACCTACGCGATACGCGAGAGTGGAGTTGACAATGTCTGGCTGCAGCCGCTCGCGGGATTAGCCGGACGCCAGATTACCCACTTCACCGCGGAACAAATTGTGGGTTTCCGTTGGTCACCAGACGGCCAGAGTTTGGGCGTGCTTCGCGGACATACTGATTCCGACGTGGTCCTGATCCGCGAATCGTCGCAGTAGTAGGGCCGGGCCAAGTGCAACTGCGGTAATGCGATTTCTGTTGAACATCCGGAAAACATAAGTTAGCGTACTCTGCATCTTTCCCCGACTCCCGCTTGGGGTGGGAGTTGTACTTTCTCTCCAGTTACAAGGGCCCCGCATTATCTTTCCATTTTGGGTGTCGACTGCGCAGGTCGCAGGATAAATAGTTATGGAAAAAGCAGGCGCCGGACGAGGATGTTGCTGCGTCTCCGGTTGGAAAAAGGTTGACCAAAACCGACAGGTCAGTTCGCCGCAGGAGGCAATGATGCTGGTTCCCACTTCCAGGTCAGTGTTGTTTGTCGTCGCACAGAAATTAAGCTTCCGAATTCACAAACGTCGGGCGCTAGCTCTCATCCTCATTAGTGTTCTCGTGAATTCTGTCTCTGTTCTTGCGCAGGAGTCTGCCAGCTCATCGGCATCGGACCGCGAAACGATCCAGATTCTTCTGCGGCGCATTGATCAGCTGGAGGCTCGCGTGGCCAAGCTCGAATCCGGACGCGCTCCTGCCGAGAACTCGAATTCCGTGCCCGCCTCGGAGCAAGCCGCCCCGTCGCCTGAAACCGCCGAGGCCCTGCCGCAACCCTCGGAGCCCACCAGGATGGATATGAATAAAACCCTCATGAGCATTCGGGGTTTTGGTGACATCACATTTCACGGGGACAACCACAGGGGCGACACCACGTCGTTCACTCTTGGTCAACTCGATTTGTTTGTAACCTCCGACGTCTCGGAGAAGTTCAGATTCCTGAGTGAAATCGTGTTCGAGGCTGGCAAGGACAACGTTTTTGGCGTGGACATTGAGCGCCTTCTTCTGCAGTACTCGCACAACGACTATTTCAACATCTCCGCGGGCCGTTATCACACGGCGATCGGCTACTACAATACTGCCTACCACCACAGCACCTGGCTCCAGACAGCCGAAGGCCGGCCGTTCCTGTTCCAGTTCGAAGACGGCGGCGGTATCCTCCCGATTCACAATGTGGGTGTGTCGGCATCGGGATTGATCCCCTCAGGTCGCCTTGGCCTTCACTACATTGCGGAAGTGGGCAACGGTCGTGCTTCGTCGCCGAACGCCGAACCAGTGCAGAACATCGTAGATGAGAACAATGGGAAATCGGTAAACGTGGCGCTGTTCGCCCGCCCGCAAGCCATTCGAGGTTTGCAGTTCGGCGTTTCCGTTTATCATGACCACCTGTATCCCACACCAACGGTAAATATCGGTCAAACCATATTCGCCGCCCACGCGGTCGTCGTGCGGCCCAATTTCGAGTGGCTCAATGAGGCCCTGGTGATTCGCCACTCTCCGCAGGGACTTTCTCATGTCTTTGACACACCGGGTTTCTACTCCCAGATTTCGAAGGCATTCGGTCCCTACCGGCCATATTTTCGATATCAGTATGTAAATGCGTCGGACTCGGAACCGGTATTCCCGCTGGTTGGCCTGCAACAGGGTCCATCCGTGGGCCTGCGATTTGATGCCAGCGAATCGGTCGCCCTGAAATTGCAATATGACCGAACCGCGTATCGCCACCAGCCGTCAACGAATGGACTGGGGCTACAACTCGGGTTTACCTTTTAAGGGATAAAACAATGCAGCGCACGAGGATTCTCCTTTTCGTGTTCATGGTTGCAGCCCAATTGCCGGGCGTCTCGACTGGTCCGGCGCGGCTGCCGATGCTGGCTCTTCCAGCTGCGGCCAGCTCCGACCAATCGTTGGCAATCGTCGTGAACCAATCCAATCCTGTGGAGAACTGCTCGATGGAGGAACTCCGCAAGATATTCATGGGAGAACGCAGCCATTGGCCCAACGGCCGCCGGATCACGGTAGTCATGCTCGACCCGGCTCTGCCCGAACGCAAGACCGTGCTGCGGGATATCTACGGCATGACAGAGAAGGAACTCAACAGCCATTTCATTCAAGGAGTATTTGCGGGAACAGTTCTGGTTGCCCCCAAGACGATGGCTACTCCGGCCGAAGTGCGCAAGTTTGTCTTCAACGTGCCGGGTGCGATCGGCTACGTTCGCGCTGCTGAGGTCGACAACTCGGTGAAGGTTCTGCGCGTGGACGGACGACTTCCCGATGACAAGGACTATCGGTTCCGATTGCAGGCGCGGGGAGCCAAGCCTTAACGTTCTCAGCTTGCTGAAGGCACCGCGGCAGGCCGCCTGTTCTCCTCCTGTCGGTTACAACATCGACTTTCCGGGTGATAGCATTTCGGCATCATGACGCTATTTCCTGGTCGCATTCGCTGCGTTGCGGCGCTTCACCAACTTTTTATTTTAGGTGCGGTTCTTTCCTTCGGCCCTGTCGCCTTGGGCCAAAGCACAACTCGGAATGATCGTCCGCGGGCGTCGGAACTGGGACTGAAGGTGGGGATTCTGCCTGCGGGTCCATTGGATGCCATCACAGATGTTGCAGGCGTAGCGGTGGGACAGACAACAATTGTCCGCGGAGATGATGTGCGTACCGGGGTGACGGCAGTTGTTCCGCACGCGGGGAATCTGTATCGCGAGAAAGTGCCGGGTGCGATTTTCGTGGGCAATGGGTATGGGAAACTGGCCGGATCGACACAGGTCGAGGAGATGGGCAACATTGAATCCCCGATTCTGCTGACGAACACCGAAAGCGTTCCGCAGGTGGCCGACGCGCTGACCAGCTACATGCTGAATTTTCCGGGGAACGAGGATGTGATGTCGGTGAACCCGGTGGTAGGCGAGACGAATGACGGATATCTGAATGACATTCGCGGGCGTCACATCGCGCCCGAGGACGTTTTCGCCGCTATCAAGAATGCGAAGGGTGGTCCGGTCGAAGAGGGCGCCGTTGGCGCGGGCACGGGAACGGTTGCGTTTGGTTGGAAGGGAGGCATTGGGACGGCATCGCGGCGTTTGCCGGGGAGTCTCGGCGGGTACACAGTTGGCGCCCTGGTGCAGACCAATTTTGGGGGCGTGCTGACGATTGCGGGCGCTCCCGTGGGCCAGGAGCTGGGTCAGTACTACCTACGGCAGGAACTGCAGAAACAAGGGAGCGGCCGGGATCGGGGAGACGGGTCGTGCATGATGATTGTCGCCACCGATGCGCCGCTCGACGCGCGCAACCTGAAACGGTTGGCGGCCAGGGCATGGTTCGGATTGGCGCGCACCGGGAGTTCGGCTTCGAACGGCAGCGGCGATTATGTGATCGCGTTTTCGACGGCACAGCAGGTTCGCGTCCACGCGAATGACAAAGCGCTAACGCAGCAGATCGAAGTGCTCAGCAATGATGCGATCTCGCCGTTGTTTCAGGCCGCGATCGAGGCGACCGAGGAGGCGGTGTATAACTCCATGTTTCGCGCAACCACGATGAGTGGTCACGGCCATACTGTGGAGGCGCTTCCGATTGCGAAGACTGTTCAAATTCTTAAGAAGTATGGAGCGATCCATTAGCCGTTGTCTACGTGGCCTCCACCAGATCGAGCACGGCTTTGCGGAAAGGCTTCATCAGCGGCAGGTTGGAAAGGCGGAGAAGATTGACCAGAAGGGTCAGGCTCTTCTCCATGAGTTTCTCGGTTCGGTCCTGGTTGGGGGAGCGGTCGTAGAGCCAGAACATGATCAATGCCATCTGGTACAGCCAGAGCAGGTAGGGCAAACGCGACTTCAGGTCGGCGGGAATTTTTGCGTCACTGCCTTCGATTGCGATGCGCATGTGCTCGATGGCGCCTTCGCGGATGGGAAGCGTCTCGTCGCTGAAGGGGGAAAGCGGGTCAGCGCCATCGGGAGCGTGACGGAAGAGGGCGGCGCAAAACTTGCGGTTGGGCGCGAGGAAGTCCAGCCGTTTCTCGAGAACACAGCGGAGGCGGTCTTTGAGCTTTTTGCGGCCGGCAAGGGCCGCGAGGACAGGCTCGTTGCTGTTTTCCTGCATCTCGCGGTAGAAGGCGAGCACAATGGCGTCTTTCGAGGAGAAGTAATAGTAGGCTCCGCCGAGGGCCACGCCGGCTTTGGCCGCGATGTCGCGCATCGTCGTCTGTTCGAAACCCTTCTCGCGGAACGACTCCATGGCGGCTTCGTAGATCTTGCGGCGAGTATCTTCCGCGCGCGGCGTGCCCCTGCTCTTTAAGGTGGTGGTCATCGTTGTAGTCGTCATTGTAGGTAGTCCCGAACACTCGACACGGGTGAATTGCTGGCCGGCAATGGGCAGGGTTGAAGTTCAACCTTGCGCAGTTCTCCGGCAATAACTTCTGGATCTTCTGAACTCAGCCATCGAGACAGAGTATGACGATTTTTGGATAACGCGGCAAAGGCCTGGCGGGCCAGAGGCATCAACAGGGGATGGGTTAGACGGGCGGCCCAGTCGCGGTATTCCACCATGGCGTAGAGAACCATGATCCAGGCGCGGTCGTTCAGGTAAACCGCGCCTTCGTCGCTGATGACAGCCAGGTCTTCGCTGGTGGCAATCTGCTCGAGCTCGGGAAATAGGCGCTTCGCTTTTTCTGAACCTGCTTCCACCACGGCCAAACCGATCCAGGATCGTTGGACAAGGATCCAGTTCTTAAGACGGCAACACAGCTCGCACTTCGGATCGTAAAGCACATAGAGTTTTTGCATGGCGATCCTCCTTGTCGCTTAGCTACGTTCGTCGCGTGGCGGTCCTCCGTCGGTTAGCGGGGGACGGCAACGTTCAGAACGGCGTTCGGCGCGACAGGCGGAGTCGGTACTACCGGCCGGCGCGGACCCTGTGAACTTCTGCGGATGCGGGAGAACACGTACAGGTTGAAGAAATGCATTCCGCCGAGGATCAGCAGGACCATACCCATCTTGTCGCTCAGCAGTTCGATGGCTGCACGCGACGTGCTGATGATGGCCGCCGTCTTCAGCGTGAGGGAGACGAAGCCGACGTTGATCAGGTAGAAGCCCACGACCAGCAAGTGATTGACCGAGTCGGCGAGCTCGGCGTTGCCATGAAAAGCGTCGATGAGAAAGATGGCTCCCCGCTTGTAAAGGGTGCGGGCAACCCATACGGTCAGGCTGACACTGATCAGCAGATAAACCAGGTAGGTTACGACGATGATTTGGTTCGCGGTCTCCATAATGGCCTCCTTGGCGATGTTGAACATGTTCAAAACGACTGTAAACCCGCGCGGGACGGGCGTCAAGGCAAAAATTGAACGTGTTCAACTCCCAGTCACGCAAGGAGTTATGAGGCGCACTTAGGGGGGCAGGGCGTTCTTTGAGCGAATTTTGGAATTTCGAGCCCGATAGTATGCTGTGGCTATGAACAAGAAAGAAATCCAATCGCCGAAACTAACCGCCAACTTCCTAGTCTGGATTGGCTTGTTCTTGCTTGCGATGTTTTTGTTGATTGCCCACTTCGTGTGGAGAATCTTCTAGCTCTTCTAGCCCTGTTAGCATTGGTTGGAAGAGAGAACCGCTCGACCGGTTTCCCGTTAGCATCCGTATTCCTGTGGAGTCGGAGTCCTTGTTTGTGAGCTGAGTTGGGGAGGAAGAAGAGAGAATGTGGAGAATTTTCATTCTGCTTTTTCTTGGCCTGAATGTTTGGGCACAGGAGTCGCACCCGATCCTCGCGCTGGGGTCTCCGGCGCCGGATTTTGAACTTCCGGGTGTCGACGGGAAGACTCACAAGCTGGCCGACTATGCTTCAAGCCCGGTTCTCGTCATCGTATTTGCCTGCAATCATTGTCCGATTTCACAGATGTATGAGCGTCGCATCGCGCAGCTTTCCGCGGACTATCAGGACCGCGGGGTAGCGGTGGTCGCGATCCAGCCAAACGATCCGAAGGCGATCACGATCGATGAACTGGATTCGTCGGACATTAGCGACAGCCTTGACGAAATGAAGATTCGGGTGCAATACAAGCATCTGACGTATCCGTATCTTTATGACGGCGAAACTCAATCCGTAACCCGCGCCTATGGGCCGCAGGCTACGCCGCACGTATTTGTCTTCGACAGCGATCGGAAGCTTCGCTATGAAGGCCGCATGGACAACAGCTATCGCGCTGAATCGGTAAAGACGCACGAGGCCCGCGATGCCATCGACGCGATCCTGGCGCACAAAGAAGTGGCGGTGAAACACACCGGCGTTTTTGGCTGCTCGACCAAGTGGAAAGAAAAGCAGGCCGCGCGGTTAGATGCGTTGCGAAAAATCGAATCCCAGCCAGTGCAGCTGGAGATGGCTTCGGCCGCCGATTTAACGAAGTTGCGGACCAATCCGACGAAGAAGATGTTGTTGGTAAGTTTTTGGGCGACCTGGTGCGGTTCGTGTATCCACGAGTTCCCTGACATGGAGGATACGTTCCGGATGTATGGTGTGCGCGACGTGGAACTGGTGACAGTAGCTGCCAACCTGCCGGACGAAAAAAATAGCGTGCAACGAATTCTGGATAAAATGCACGCCACCAGCCGCAACCTGCTGTTCGCCTCCGAGGATACTGCCGGGCTACAAGCGGCGTTTGATCCAACGTGGGAGTCGGCAGTGCCTTATACGGTGGTGATCGCTCCCGACGGGAAAGTGATCTATCGCAAACAAGGATCGGTAGACATTCTGGAATTGAGAAGAACGATCCTGGCCAGCTTGCCGTCGGATTACGAAGGCTTTAATCGGTACTGGACCGAGCAGTAATGGCCAGGAGTGACGGTGGCGTGGGGGTGAGAATTTTTCAGGCTGAGGCCGCAGCAGCTTTGGGTTGCGAGGAGATGAGCCACTCGAGTTTCGAGAAGGGGAGATAGACGCTGGGGGCGTCCATATTGGCCATGGCACCGCCAGTGACTTCCTTCAACGCTGCGGTCATGTCAGGGCTCACGAAGCAGAAACCGGTGTCGTCGGCGGCCGTGATCGTTCCCGAAAAGGCGCGGGTGAACAACGAAACCTTGACGATGACTGTCTTGTTCACCAGTTTTTCTTTGAACGAAGGGACGCCGGGCTGCGACATGAGTTTCTCCGAAGGCTGATTACAGGTTGCAGCCTTCAGGGTGAGTTTGACAACGACTGTTCGCGGCCCGCCGTGACGTGGGTAACCCGAGGTTTGCAAGATTGGGGCCTCGTGAACGTTGAAACGTCGACGTGAGGCGGGCTTTTGGACGGCATGGCGCCCGGTCCGATAAAATCAAAGCAGGTTCTGTGATCTCTCATGTCCTTGACTAAGGCGCACGCTCTCGAGATGTTTGAATCCGATGACCTGATTGGCATTGGGATGGAAGCCGACGCGGTGCGGCGGAAACTGCATCCGGAAGGTACCGTCACCTACATCATCGACCGCAACATCAACTACACCAATTTCTGCACCGAGTACTGCACCTTCTGCGCGTTTTACCGGCCCTTGAAAGGGCCCGCGGCGAAGGAAGGGTACATTCTCGACTTCGATACGATCTACGAGAAGATTCGGGAGACCGTGGAACTGGGCGGCACGGGCGTGCTGATGCAGGGCGGGCTGCATCCGGATTTGAAGATTGACTGGCACGAGAAGATGCTGCGCGGGATCAAAGAGCGGTTTCCGCAGGTGCACCTGCATTGTTATTCGGCGTCGGAGGTGATTGCGATTGCGGAATACAGCGGGTTGAGCATTCGCGACACGATTCTGCGGCTGCGCGATGCCGGGCTCGACTCGATTCCGGGAGGCGGGGCGGAGATTCTCGATGACGAAGTGCGCTACAAGATCGCGCGCTTGAAATGCCTGACCGAGGATTGGCTGAACGTGCATCGCACGGCGCACCAGATCGGCATGCGAACTACGGCAACCATGATGTTTGGCGTGGGCGAGAGTTACGAAAACCGCATCAACCATTTCCAGCGCTTGTACGAACTGCAGGAAGAGACAGGCGGATTCACGGCGTTTATTCCGTGGAGCTTTCAGCCACAGAACACGGCACTCGGCGGACGGCATTGGGATGAAGCCACCGCAGTCGAATACCTGAAAGTGCTGGCGATTTCGCGCCTGTATCTTTCAAACTTCCTCAACGTGCAGTCGAGCTGGGTGACGCAGGGCCTCAAAGTCTGCCAGATGGGATTGCGCTTCGGCGGAAATGACGTGGGCTCGGTGATGCTCGAAGAGAACGTGGTGCGGGCCGCGGGCGTGACGAACTGCACGACGGAGGAAGAGTTGCGGCGGATTATTCGAGATGCAGGGTTTCGGCCTGCGCAAAGAGATACGCTGTACCGGCAGTACTTCCTGAACTAAAGAAATCATTGTTCGACATCCCTCATCCTTCCTGGGCAAAGCACGCCTTGTTAAACCACGGCGACTTCTCCACCCGGTAAGTCATCCAAAAAGCAGGTGGCGGAGTGTGCATCCCTCTCCGCTCCAAATCAAAATACTTGGGATCACTGCATGGATCGACCTGAATCTCTTTCCAGCCGTGCGTTTGAAGGGGTGGCAAAGTTTCTGATCGTGCTGGGAGCTTTGATATTTTTGTCGGCCTGGTCTATCCGTTATTGGCAGGGCTGGATTTTATGGTTTGTGTTTTCTGTTGCCGTCATCGGAATCACAGTTTATTTCCTGAAGAGGGACCCGGCGCTTATCGAACGACGGTTGCAGGCTGGTCCGGGCGCGGAAAAGGAATCGAGTCAGAAGACCATTCAGGCGGTCACCAGCGTGCTTTTCCTCGCTTTGATAGTTTTTCCGGGTGTCGACCACCGCTTTGCGTGGTCCCATCTTCCACCCGATGTGGTTTTAATAGGGGATGCCCTGGTTGCCCTTGGATTTCTGATTATCTTTTTTGTGTTTAAGGAAAACAGTTATACGTCGGGCATCATCGAGGTGGGAGATGAACAGAAGGTGATCACGACCGGACCCTACCGTGTAGTTCGCCACCCGATGTATGGCGGGTCGCTGTTCCTCCTGTTCGGAATTCCTCTTGCTCTGGGTTCGGTGTGGGGATTGTTACTTGCTTTAGCCACGGCGTTGGCAATCGTCTGGCGCCTTCTCGACGAAGAGATTTATTTATCAAAAAATCTTCCGGGCTATACGGAATATTGTGGCAAGACGCGTTATCGCTTGCTTCCCGGGATCTACTAAAAGTCTGAGGAGTTCATTCCTGTCGTCCGAGGATTTCACGAAGTCCTACTGCTTCGCGACCCAGGTTGTAACTTTTTCCAGTGCCACGGGCGACATGGTTTCCTCGATCTGGGCGTATTCCGTAGGGGAGCCGGTTTTAGCGGTTTGAAAGAGGTGATTCAAGCCCGGTAGTTCATCGACTTCGAAGTGCTTGTTGCCGGATTCCTCCAGCGCCTTGCGGATCGGAGGCAGATTCTGGCTGGGGATGACCTGTTTGTCCTTCTCGCCGTTGATCGCCAGCACCGGGCAAGTGACTTTGCGCAACGCGATCGCGGGATCGTAGGTCAGGAAGTAGCGGAACCATGGCGAGGTGATCTGCTTGATTTGGGCGCCGATTTGCGCCTCGGGAACGTCGCCCGTCATTTTTTCTCTCAGCTCTTTCTCAAGGACGGATTCGTCTTTCTCGGTTTCGATGAGGGTAAGCATCGCTTTTTCTGTGGCCGCATTCCTGGCGGCGTCTTCGGGCTTCCCTCCGTTCACGACTTGAATCGCCTCCCCTTGCGCGACCAGAACTTGATCTCCGGGGACGCCGGTGCCGGCCATCATCACAATGAAGGCGACATCTTTATCCCGCGCGGCGACCATCGGGGCGATGACGCCGCCCTCGCTGTGGCCGATCAAGCCGATTTTGTGTGAATCAACCTCGGCGCGGGTCTTCAGATAGGCGATGGCGGCCTCAGTGTCGGTGGCGAAATCCGCCGTGGTAGCTTTTGCGAAGACTCCGGTGGACTTGCCAATACCGCGATCATCGGTGCGCAGCACGATAATTCCGTGGCGAGTGAGGTAATCGGATAGCACGAGGAACGGCTTGTGCCCTAAAAGGCTTTCATCGCGGTCCTGCGGACCGGATCCGGTGATCAGCACAACGCCGGGAAATGGTCCCTTGCCTTGGGGAATCGTCAGGGTCGCAGCGAGGGTGACGTTCTGAGCCTTATTCTCATACGTGACTTCTTCTTCGCGATAGGGATAGGGTTTCACGGGATTCTGCGGCCGTTTCAACTCCAGGTCGGCCTGATCTTTCACGCGCTTTAAAACGAGAGGCATCGTGTGCCCACTCTGCGACCAATTGCCGTCGATGGACGAGAGGTCGGCAGCGATCTTGCCTTCAAAAACTCCACCGATGGCTTTGGCTTCGATCTTGAGAGATGAGCCGTTGCGGACGGTAGAGGTTGTCGGCATCCCTTTCGTGTTCTGATCCAGGCTGTCCATAGTGGTGTTCAGGCCGTCTTCTGTATTGACGATGTGGAAAACAACGCGCAGCTTGGCTGAGCCGGCGTCGAGGGTCCCCAGCCACGCGCCGTCGATGTCGGAAGGTTGGGCGGGTTTGTGCTCGGTCTTGATGGGGGCGGTGGCGCGTTTGAATTCGAGCGGGAAGGTCTCGCCTTGCTGCGACCAGGTGCCCGAGATTGCCGTTCCGTCAGCCGCGACTTTGGCTTCGTAGGTGCCCTTGATGGCGTCGACACCGAGCGAGAGATGGGCGTCTTTGAATGAGATGGAACTTACCGGGATGCCATTTGCGCCCGGTTGGTCAATGCTATCGAGCGTAGCTTTCAGGCTGTTGTCCGGAGACTTTGTAATGTGCAGGATCAGACGGAGTTGAGCGCCCTCGGCGTTGAGGGTTCCTTGCCAATCGCCGGAGATATCCTGGGCGGGCGCGAAGGTGCCTAAAAATAATAAGATGGCTAAGGTCAGGATCGGTCTCATGTTTGTGCGCTCCCGCGGCGGCCTGATCGAAGGACTTAGGGAATCTTTCTACTGCGGTGCCATGGCGCGTCTGGGCCGCACTCGGGCACACTCCGTCATTCAATTAACCGTCGCGCCCCATAATAAAGCTTTGGGCGTCTAATGTGCGCGGGATAAAATGGCATTTCCCGGCCAGTCCAAGTGCTTGCGGCCGGATGAAGTGCGCCAGCCTCCCCACGCCTACCTATGAAGCAGGTTTCCGCATGTTTGCTAGTCGTTCTGCTCGTCGCTGGTGCGATGGGTCAGAATTCGTCGGGCACAGCGAAACCGGCAGAGCGGGCAGTGATTGAAGGCCTGGTCACGAAAGATCCTGACAGCGAGCCTGTGAAGAAGGCTCTGATCGAACTCATTGCAGAGAACCAGGCGGAGGGCGGCGATTACACGGCGGTGACCGGGCCGGATGGCGTTTTCCGCATCGAGAACATCCTGCCGGGCCGCTACCATCTTTTTGCGGAGCGTCCCGGATTTCTTGATGTCGATAAGCATCGCGGGCGTAGCGACGGCCGGGTTTTAACGCTGGCTGCGGGCCAAGAACTCAAGGATCTGCGTGTTCGTGTACAAGCCGCGGCGGTGGTTCGTGGACGGGTGACGGATGAAGATGGCGATCCGTTGCCGGGAGCAGAGGTGACGGTGCTGCGGCAGACTTTTGTTTCCGGCCACCATCATTGGGAACAGGTGGGCGCCGAGCGCACCAATGATCTGGGGGAATATCGGGTCGCTGGGCTGCCGGCAGGAATTTTTTATGTCTCCGTGACTCCGCCCCCAGATTTCAAAAGCCTGATTCAGGCGGGCGGTGCAAGCGGGGCCGAGCCGCACACAGCCAATGCCGCGGAAAAGACTGCCACCGCATACCAGACCACCTATTATCCGGGCACAACGGATCGCAGTCAGGCTACGCCGGTGCAGTTGCATGCGGGCGATGATTTCCCGGTCAACTTCTCGTTGGTTCCGGGGCCAAGCCTGAGCATTCGCGGGTCGGTAGTGAACTTGCCGCCGCGCACGTCGGCCACGATCATGCTGCAGTCGCGCGATTTCAACCTGGTGATGACGGGCGGCGAGATGCATAAGGATGGAAGCTTCGTAATTCGCGACGTCTCTCCGGGCAGCTATACGATTCTGGCGACGATCGATGGTTCGCCGGTGCCGATGATGGCGCGGCAATCGTTGCAAGTGGGATCGAGCAATGTCGATGGGGTGCGGCTGACGCCGCAACCGGGAGCGTACGTTCGCGGCCAGATGCGGCTGGTAACCAAAGGCAGTACAGGCCACTTTGATCCCAACCAGATTTTTCTTGCATTGCAGCCAGTTGAAGGAGCAGAGGACCAGAACGCTCTCGTGGCCGTAGAAAGGTTTTCGAATCTTGCCCACGTCTCCAGCGACGGGAGTTTTGAGTGGAAAGACGTTCCTCCGGGAAGTTATTACGTCCAGATCGTTGGTGATACCAGCGCCAATGAAGGCTGGTTTCTGAAATCAGTGACGGCGGGCGGGCGCGAAGTCAGCGATTCCGGAGTCAGCGTGAATGGCGGGGCGGTTGCGCTCGATCTCATTGCGAGTGCCACTGGCGGGAAGCGTGGATGGCGTGGTGCTCAACCACAAAGGCGAGACGGTCGGGAACGCGGTCGTCGTCGCCGTTCCGGAGACGCGAATGCGTGGGCGTTTGGATCGATATGGCAAGACCGTCAGCGATCAGAGCGGACACTTTATCCTGCGCGGCGTGCGGCCGGGCGACTACACGATGCTCGCATGGGAAAGCGTGGACGGCGAGGCCTATTACAATCCCGAATTCCTGAAGGGATTCGAGGCGCAGGGAAGCGCTGTCCGGTTGGAAGAAGGCGAACGCAAAACGGTGCAATTAGAAGCGATTCCCGACACCGAAAACGAACCGTAAAACCCTAGGAACGGTTTGGGGAACCCCCAAAAAACACACCCCTCCTGCAGCTCCTACAGGCCGGACACTAATACAAATAAATGCATGCGTATCAATGGTTTATGCGTGCATCTGGATTCCTGCGCCAGTCATCCAATGATATGGAGGCTTTCATATTGAGGCTTTCAAAGAGGAGGAAATGACTATGAGGCTGGCAAGATGGACGGCGGCAGCTGGAAGCTTTTTTCTGGCGGCGGTTCTATCTGTGCCCGCGTGGGGAGCGAACGCAGATAACAACCGACGCATGGCGATGCCCGGAACCTTGAACTATGTGGAAGGACAGGCGTCAATGGGAGATCAGAACCTGGATTCCCAATCCGTTGGTTCGGCAAACTTGCAGAATGGACAGATTCTCGAGACTGGAAATGGGAAGGCTGAAATTCTGCTTACGCCCGGTGTGTATCTCAGGCTGGGCAACAATAGCTCGGTGAAAATGGTCTCAAGCAATTTGACAAATACCCAAGTGGCATTGAATCAGGGCGAGGCCATGCTGGAAGTGGATCAGATTTATCCCCAGAACAACATCCACATCAGCCAGGCCGGAGCCGATACGCGAGTGGTGAAGACCGGGTTGTACGACTTCGATGCCACGAACCAGCAGGTTCGGGTTTTTGACGGCAAGGCGATTGTGTCAGCGGACGATCGCAATACCACCGTGAAGAAAGGCCACGAAGTAGCACTGAATTCAGGCAAGATTAAGGCCAACGGTTTTGATCAAAAGGCGCTGACGCAGAACGATGATCTTTATCGCTGGAGCAGTTTGCGATCCGAATATCTGTCGGAGGCCAACGTCGATGCGGCTCGCACGTACTTTGTGAACGGAGGATATGGGCCGGGATGGTGGGGTCCGGGATGGTACTGGGATCCGTGGTTCGCGGGATTCACATTTCTTCCGGGGACCGGTTTTTTCTACAACCCGTTTGGTTGGGGCTTTTATTCTCCGGTGATGGTTTATCGCGTGCCGGTGGTAGTGGGACACGGCTATCACGTTTTCAATGGATCGCGGCCGACCGCTATCGGACATGGGTTCCACCAGCACTCGGTGCGGAGTTTTAGTGGTGGCCACGCGATGGGCGGCTTCCATGCGGCACCGCCCGCGCACGCCGGCGGGTTTGGCGGATTCCATGGCGGTGGAATGGGACATCGCTGAAGTTTTGCAGATTTTAGTAAATCAGGCGCGCGCGAGCGCGCCTTTTGTTTGTCGGCCCGTTCTTGGCCTATTTCACGATGGGCGAGTCGGCATCGGCGGTCTTGGATTCTTCGCCGCGGATCTTGCCGTCGTCTTCCGCGTAAAAGGAACGATGCTGCGCATCGAGATTCTTTGGAGTCATGGTCAGGACGTAGCTGTCTTTCTTTCCTTTAAACCCAGCGGTGTAGTCGCCGCGGTCGGGATTCACCATGCGCTTGGTGAAGGTTCCGGAATGCACGAGTTCGGGGAGCGAGGTGGCAAAGTGTCCGTATTGCTTGTTGAACTGGCGCTGGGCGCGGATTACGACGCGCATGTAGGCAAGCGCTGCCGCTTCGGAATCGGAGCGGGCGGGATCGCCGTGGAACTTGGGCGTGTAGGTGGAGGAAGGAGTTTGCGGCGGAGCGGCTTCGGTTTGTTGCGCGAACGCGAAAAAGGAAGCGAGGATGAGAGAGATGATGAGGATCGTGAAAACGCTACGATGCATTCTTTTCTCCGGGGAAATTTCGTCGGCCCAATACAGTTTTTGTCGCGCCTAGCATCACGGACGATGTCGAAAGAGCGATTTGAGCCACTTTTGACGACCATTTCCATGTTACTCCCGTAATTTCCCTTCGGTCACCTTCTCTTTGCATTGTGCCGAATTCTTACTATGCTGAGTAGAAGAATCTAACCCTACAAGGGAAACTTATGAAAGCAGCAGTTGCCAGAAAACCAGTAATCCGAATCGCGGTGGTGGAAAGCGACCCACTGCGCTTTGTCGGGTTCCGCGCATTGTTCGACTCAGAGCCCGAGTTTGAACTCGTCTCCGCGGCGCTTCCCGAGATCAGCACGCTGCAAGGCATTGATCTCATCCTGCTCGGCAACCGTTCCGGACAAAACCTGTTTGACGTGATGGCCAGTTTGAAGGCTACGCGGCCGGATTTGCGAATCATTGTGACCGGGTCCGGTATTGACGAGGAAACCATCCTGAAAGCGATTGCCTCGGGGGCGAAGGGCTATGTCGACGAAGCCGCGACACCGTCGGAGTTTGCGCAGGCGATCCGCATTGTGAATCAGGGATCGGTCTGGGCTCCGCGGCGCGTGCTGTCAATGTTCATCGAGCGAGTGTCATCGGCGCCGGGGCGGATTTTCCCGGCGGGCCGTGTGACCTTCACCGACCGCGAGAAAGAAGTGCTGGAGATGCTGGTGGCCGGCCGCTCCAACAAAGAGATTGGCGCTCAGCTCGGGATCGAGGAGCGCACCGTTAAGGCGCATGTGGCGAAACTGATGCGCAAGGTTGGGGTACAGAATCGCATTGCTTTGTCGGTGCACGCCATTACGCATTCGCTGGTCGCGACGAAGTAAGCAGTCTTGAGCTGCGAGTTGTGAGCTTAGAGCAACCGAACCTGATTCCTCAGCGCTCCCACCTCGCAGCTCATTGCTTAAGGTCACTTCGGAGCACTTACCTTCGTAATCTTGGCAGATTTTTGCAGGTGCAGCATACTCGCTTCACCTACCACAGAACCTGGGAGACGGGGTTGAGAGTGGCGATTAGGGTCACTGCTTTCAGCCCCGCATTTTTTGGTCTCGTACTTCTTTCGGCTTCAATCCTCACCCCAAAATACCGTTCTCATCGTTTGAATACCCTGTTGGCTTTGCGATTTCCGTCTCCCATCCAACCTGGTGGTTTCATTTACAATCCAAGTACTAGATCCCAGTGAATTTTGGTTGTGATGAGGAGCCATGAGAAAGCTGATACTGCTGACCCTAATCCTGTCTCTCTGCCCTATTGTCCTTGCAGCCGATGAACCGGCGAAAGAATCAAAGGCGACCGATCGCGTGCAGGCGGCGGCCGATGTGCTGAACGAGATTGAATCGGCGCCCGATTCGGGCATTCCCCAGGAAATTCTGGGCAGAGCAGAGTGCGTGGCGGTGGTTCCGTCGATGTTGAAGGGCGGATTTATCGTGGGCGGCAAGTACGGGCGCGGGCTGGCCAGTTGCCGCACCCCGAAAGGCTGGAGTGCGCCGGCCTTCTTTACAGTCGCCGGAGGCAGCTTCGGGTTTCAGATCGGCGGACAGGCGGTCGATCTGGTCATGCTGATCATGAATAACGACGGCATGCAGCACCTGCTTTCAAGCAAGTTTTCGCTAGGAGCCGATGCTTCGGTGGCGGCGGGCCCAGTGGGGCGTCACGCCGAAGGCAATACGGATTGGAAGATGCGCGCCCAAGTGCTTACCTATTCGCGAGCGCGCGGGGTTTTCGCCGGTGTGAGCCTGAACGGTGCGGTGATCAAACAGGACAAGGACAGCACCCGGGACTTCTTCGGCCACATGGTGACCTTCAAGGCGGCTTTGACTGGAGAGGTTGAGCCCCCGCCCACAGCAAATCCTTTCCTGAGCACTTTGGCGAAGTGGGCGCAGGAAGCGGCGAAGTAGACAAGCAGCCAAGCCCTGAATTGAATTCCGAATGAGCTCCTCGTCGCCGATCATTGCTCCTCCGCTGGCAGGAACGGTGGTCGGCTCGGCTGGCGCTAACTTCGTAATCGCCGAGTGGAAGGATGCCGGCGGTCTCCCTGGGCCGCCCCGGTGGATCGCTCCACTTCATCTTCATCGCAACGACGATGAAGCGTGGTATGTGCTGGAGGGCGCGCTGGGCGTGCGCTTGGGGAATGATGTCGTGGATGCGCGGGCCGGGTCGGCCGTTTTCGTGCCACGCGGCACAGTTCATACGTATTGGAATGCGGGTCCCGGACTCCTGCGATACCTGTTGGTGATGACCGCGAATATTTATTCGCTGGTCCAGGATATTCACGCGATGACGGATCGTTCTCCAGTCGCGCTCCGGGCGGTGTTTGAGAAGCATGACTCTGAACTGGTCGATCAGTAGGCGAGCATTCCAAAGTGTTTTAGCCCGGCGGCCTCCTCGACCTTCCGCTCGGTGGAGCCCGCACTCCCAAGGTTTGACAAACAATTTTTCCAGGTGATACGGTCACGCTTCCCTGATGCGGCGGAAACTCGAATACGCGGCAGCCTGGCCGTTCATTAAGACCCTGGGGATTCTGCCGCGTCCTCTCGCACGCGGGTTCGCCATCACTCTCTCGCAACTTGTTTATCTGCTGCACTTCCGTTTACGCCAAGTCGGGATGCGCAATCTTGAAATGGTATTTCCGGAGAAAAGCGTGGCGGAACGGGCGCACATTTTGCGGGGAGTCTTTACCTCGTTGGGCCGGCAGCTTGCCGAACTATGCCAATTTCCGAAATACACGCGGGAAAATGTGGACGATGTGGTGGTCTACGACGGCCTGGAGAATTATGAGCGGGCGTACGCGCGGGGAAAGGGAGTGCTGTTTCTGACAGCACACTTTGGCGGATGGGAGCTTTCCGCGTTCGCGCACTCCCTGCACGGACACTGGCTGCATGTGGTGATGCGGCCGATGGACAATGAGTACCTCGATCGCCTGCTTCAGCAATACCGCACAATGTACGGCAACAAGACCGTGGCCAAGGATGATTTCGTGCGCGGACTGCTCGCGGCAATGAGGGCTGGGGAGACGGTTGGAATATTGATGGATACGAATATGACTCCGCCGCAGGGCGTGTTCGTGGATTTTTTCGGCATTCCAGCGTGCACGGCGAGCGGACTGGCCAGGATTGCGCTGCGCACGGACGCGGCGGTCGTTCCGGGATTCACGATTTGGGACGAGGCCCTGGGAAAATACCGGCTGCGGTTTGATCCCGCGCTACAGTTGATCCGCACCGGTGAACTGGAAGCCGACATCGTCGCAAACACGCAGATGTTTACCAACGTGATTGAAGAGTACGTGCGGAAATATCCTGACCAGTGGTTGTGGGTGCACCGGCGATGGAAGACCCGGCCCGAGGGTCAGCCGGGGCTGTATTGAGCCCGTCCAGGAAGGCGGCGGCGATCTGGAAAGCTTTTGCGCGTTGTTTCTGATCCTGCGCGCGACTGGAGGTTCGATGGCCACTCCTAACTTGCAACAAGCCGAACGGCCAGCAGGTCTAGGCCGAAGCATCGGCGCGGTCCTCACGGGTTATGGCCGTGAGCATCATTCTTGGGCTGGTGGCAGACTGAGACTGATGCAATTGGAAAAGGTCTAGCGGTTGATTCAGCGCTCAAAGATATGGGAAGTGCGCGAATCCACCTCATCTCGCGGAAAGCACTGTTCGAGTTAGGTCCTCTGCATAGCAACTCGTCGAGTGCGGACTCTCAGAGTAAGAACCAAGAGTCCTGCCACAACGTAGACAACCGCGATGAATCCAAAGCTGGCTGTGAGTGTGTGGGTTCGAAGGTTCAGAAATCCGATGGCGTAATTTCCCGCAAATCCGCCGAGTTGCCCGACCGATTGGATTAGTCCAAAGGTAGCCGCTGCCGCCGATTCGCTCAGGATCAAGGTCGGTATCGACCAGAAGGTTGGGTAATAGGCATATAAGAATCCGCTGCCCAGCAATAAGCAAGCAATCGCCAGGGGCGCATCGCGGTGGGCGAAGATCAAGAGAGTGAACATCACTCCGGCCGCGAGGAGGGGAATCGCGGTGTGCCAATGTCTCTCGGATGTTTTATCGGAGTGCCAACTATTCACAAGCATTCCGATAATACCCATGAGAGCTGGAACCAGTAACAGGGAAGTCACCGCGCGGTCTGAAGATCCTGAAAGGCGTTTCACGAATGTGGGCAACCAGTAGATGGTTCCAAGAGCGCCGGTGAGCGCCAGGAAGTAGGCGATGATCAAGCGGATGGTTCGCAGATCGCCGAACGCTTGCAGGATCGTGTAGTCGCGAACTTGTTTCTTCGCTTGCAACTCGACTTGCAATTCGTGGACGAGCCAGTCCCGTTCTTCTGGGGGAAGCCAGCCCGCTTGGGCAGGCCAGTCGGTCAGATAGAAGACTGTGACGATGCCAAGGGCGATGGCGGGAATGCCTTCGAGGATGAAGAGCCAGCGCCATCCCGCGAGCGACAACCAATGTACGCCCAGCAGCCAGCCTGCCACAGGCGAACCAACAAGAGCGGCCGCGGGGTTAGCCGCGTATAAGCATGCGATGGCACGGCTGCGCTCGTGCTGCCGGAACCAGTGGGTCAGGTAAACGATCATGCCGGGGAAAAAACTGGATTCGGCCGCTCCCAAAAAAAAGCGCGCCGCATAGAACTGTCCCTTGGTGTGCACGAAGCCGGTGAGAATCGTAATGACACCCCAGGAGATCATGATCCGTGCGATCCATTTCCGGGCGCTCCAGCGTTCGACGATGATGGCTCCGGGTATCTCGAACAGAACATATGTCAGGTAAAACATGCCAACGCCCAGGCCGTAAACGCGGTCGCTAAAACCGAGATCGGCACTCATCCTAAGGTTGGCGAAGGAAACGTTGACACGGTCTATGTAGTTCACGAGGTAGATGAGAAAGACAAAAGGAAGCAGGCGGTAAGCGATGCGATGCCGGGCGCGCGCGCCGACATCTCCAAGATCGGCCGTGGCTGCAATTGTGGTCGCGTGCGATTTCATGAAGGTCGGAGCAGTGCTTTTAGTTTTTCAATAATCTATTTCTTCGCGACATAAACAAAGCGAGACAAGCGTCTTTCGCGGGCGAGGCGAGCAGCGACTGCGAGGAACTCTTGCTGTTGATTGAATGCCGAATCGCCTTCGATCTCGCGCAGGGCCGCGCTTCGCGATGCACGGGCGGCGTGTCTTGCCTCAGCGACTTTGGCCATATTGGAGGTGACATCTTCACATACGAGCAACTGCAAACCGCATTGCGCTATGACGTCCGCGTCATAGCCATGCGGAACGAAGAGGTAGAAGCCGGCGGAACTGCGGACGGCAATTTCCGCGTGCGACAGCGGTCCGGTCATGGTGATGGGATCAGTGAACAGGAGTTGTCCGCCTGGCTTGAGAAGGCGCGCCCATTCCGCAATGAGCTGGGGACGGTCGGGGAAATGATTGATTGCGTCGATGCAAGTGATGGCGTCGAAGCTGGCATCGGAAAAGGGCAGGCTCCCCGCAGCATCGGTAGCGCGAAACTCGGCGCGATCGGCCAGGCCGCGCTGGGCCGCAAGTGAAGCGGCAGTCTTGACCGCCTGTTCGTGAATATCTATGCCGACAACGGAACAGCCGGCGAGGGCGGCGATCCGGAGCGCGGGACCGCCCGCTCCACAGCCAACATCGAGCAGAGTTTTCCCTTGCGAAAGTTCGAGGCACTGCAAGAATCGGTCTTGCTCGTCTGCGGTGAGCCAGCTGTTTTGTCCGATATCTTCGCCAAATGCCTCTTTACGGATCTGCTCGTAGAGGTCCGTTTTGAAGTTGCCGTAGTTGTCGTTGTAGTGGCTGGCCGTAGGTATCGAACTGGGTTTGACCATTTGAATCTATATGCCCTACAGGCGTTGTGTTGTGCGGTCTGACGATTCTGCTACGCGCGCGCGAAAATGGCAATGTAGGAAGGAAAGGCGGGCCTTGTGTCAGGCCCGCCTGATTTCTTACAGAGTTACAGCAGCGGTAAGGGCCGTGGTCGTGCCACTAGCCGGGACTTTCCGGGTGTCAAGCGGACTCAAAGAACTGGACCGCTGTGGTAGCCCGGTTGCGCCGACAGAGCCAGAGACGGAATAACTCGTAGTGATGCTGTCGTTGGCTGAGGTGAGAAGACTCCAGGAATACGGGATCGACAGCTTGCACGTCCTTGTTGTCCCGGTTCCGGTGGCGGCCACCGTGTTGGACTCGATAATGGAACGCGGTGCCCCGCCGGTCAAATTGTCTTGCACAAAACTTTCCGCGTTGCAGGAAATGACGGTGAGCGTGGTGGTTTTAAGGGTCACGGTAATCGTGACCGTGATCGTGCCTGTAAACAGCGTTGCGGCAGGAGCATCGACGACCGCTTCCTCTGACACTGCAGGGACAGCTCGGAACGCTCCGGTGTGCGGATCGAGGTATCCAAGGATACCGGGCTTAGAGGCACTATTCGCTGCTTGACCCCACGCTGCGGACACGGCGATGAGGCAGCACATGCAAATCAACAACAGTTTTGTGGTCTTCATTTCAAATCTCCTCTTTAGAATTTTGAATCTGCCATTCTTGGGCCGTTGAAATCAGAAAAAAGGGAATACGGGCGGAGGATTCAGAGCGAAAGATCCTCCATGTCAGGGAGCAAGAGTCTTGTCCCCGACCCGCAAGTTGTTCCAGTTCATCAATGGGGCCGAACGGCCACATTCGCGCAAACATTTTGTTCCGATTGAGTTCGACCCTGGGGAAACACAGATGTCGCCTTCGATAGGCTGCACTTCAAGGGGGGAGTGCCATCTCGAGAGGCTATTTGGAAAGCATTGTGCTTCCGAAATGCTCCGACGTCAAGGGATATGTGCGCGGGCATGAGGCGAGGCCGGATTCAATGGTGAAAAATACATCAGCGTCCCGACTTATGACGGGTAGAGGTTGAGCCGCGGCCTGCATTGGGATATGCAGCAATTACTATGTGGCGGTTAGAGCGGCGTTCGGCCGCTCGTTGCCCGTTAACTGCGCTTCAAAAGATGCGACTGGCTGAGCATCAGCAGCGCAGTCTGTGCCAGACGCTCGAGAACAGCGAGATCGCCTTCGTCGAAAGCGAACGAATGCGGTGAAAAAACTTCCATCAGTCCGACAACCTCGCGCTGATAGCGGATGGGTGCCGCCACGATCGAGCGGATCCCCAAGTGGCGGCAGGTTTCGGTTTCGACACGGGAGTCGTTCTCGGCATCGTCGCAACGCAGGGGCTTTCCTGTACGAACGCACTCTCCGGAAAGACCGGAGTCGACGTCGACATGGGTGCCGAGCGGGGGCGCGCCTTTTCCAACGCTGGCACGGCACATCATGGGACCTCGATCGATGAGGCCGATGGCGGCACCGGTTCCTCGCAGAAGCGTGCGTGCACGTTCGCTGATAACGCGCAGAGCACTATTCAAATCTGACCCCAGCGAGTGGAATTCGTACTGGATAGTGGTGGAAAGAGGTGCCGGACTACTGGACGACTCGGCAACAAGGTCCGCCTCGAGGCTGATCGACCGGGTCTTCGCTGGCTCATGCCCAGTCGAGTCTGCCCGGCTGGGCCCAAGCACGCGGTCGAGAGTGAGTTTGGGTGCCCTGCGGCTGGGCGCTTTGTCGTTAAGTTCGAGCCAGTCATCGAGGCGCTTCCGCGCTTCCATGGGAAGATCGGAGAAACGCACTCCCGCGCGGCCCAGAGCGTCTGCCCATGCGATGTAGCCCGTGGTATCGAGGTGAGCGTCCGAATCCGGCAGATCGAGGCGGAGACGAATGCGCCGGTCGATAAGACTGTCGGACGGCAGAGGAGTGATGGTTTGCATGGAGAGGCCTTGCTCACTGAGATCGAGGATCATGCCACCGGTCACGCCATCAAAGCTGGCGAAGACCGGCCCATGCACCTTATGGCGGACGCAACGCCGACGTTCCTGAAACATTTCTTCCAGCCTCCACCCCGCACTATCTTCGTCCCCACGGTACGAGATCGTGCGACATAGACGATCTGAAACGGCCATTTCCGTGGAGAGAGTTGCGGAGACTGATCTGACAGATGATTCATGATCGGGGTAAAGGGTGCAGAAGGGAAGTGCATGACGGGGTTCTTCGCACGGTCGGGTTTAAGTCATGGCAGGTAAGAGTGCGGGAGTGAGTAATTTGCGGCTGTGGTCCGCTGCAACCACACATTCCGGTAAAATCAAATCTTCCTATGAATACTCTTGAACAAATCGCCGAACGAGAGCGGCAGTTTTTGCTGCAGACCTATAACCGCTATCCGGTCGTCTTGAGCCGCGGTAAAGGTGTGTTTCTGTTCGACATTGACGGCAAGCGTTATCTCGATTTTGTTTCCGGGCTGGGCGTGAATGCGCTCGGGCATGCGCATCCGCGCATCGTGAAGGCGATTCGCGAGCAGGCTGCGAAGCTGGTGCACGTTTCGAATCTCTATTACCACGAATACCAGGGGCCGCTGGCGGAAAAACTGTGCGGGCTTTCTGGATTGAATCGGGCATTTTTCTCGAACAGCGGCACCGAAGCGATCGAGGGTTCGATCAAATTGGCGCGGTTGGCGGGACATCGCGCGGGCGGCGAAGCGAAGAGCCGTTTGGTAGCGCTCGAGGGTTCCTATCATGGGCGCACCTTTGGAGCACTATCGCTCACCGGGCAGGACAAGCATCGCAAGGGATTTGAACCGCTGCTTGAAGATGTGACGTTCGTGAAACAGAACGATGTTGAGGGATTACGCGCCGCAGTCAACGACAACACCTGCGCGATCGTTCTTGAACCGATTTTTGGCGAGGGCGGAATCTACGAATGCTCGGTTGAGTTTCTGCGCGAGTGCCGCGCGCTGGCCGATCGTCATCGGGCGGCGCTGATCTTTGACGAGATTCAATGTGGGCTGGGACGCACGGGAACCATCTTTGCCTTTCAGAGCTTTAACGTGACACCCGACATCGTCGCGATTGCCAAGCCGATTGCGGCGGGCCTGCCACTGGGTGCATTCATCGCGAAGGAAGAATTCGCCACCGCCATCTCCCCGGGACAACACGGCACGACTTTTGGTGGAGGTCCCCTGGCATGCCGTATCGCGCTGGAGTTTTTGGCGATCGTCGAAGAAGAAAAACTGCTCGAGAACGTAAACAAAGTTGGGGCTTACTTGCAGCAACAACTGAAGGAACTGGTGGAAAAGCGCGCCGCCGCAACGGGCGTGCGTGGACGCGGGTTCATCCAGGGAATTCAGCTGGATATTCCGGCGCGTCCGATTGTAGACGCGGGACTGGCGGAAGGAGTGCTGTTCAACAGTACGCAGGATACCGTGGTGCGCTTCCTGCCGCCATTTTTGATGGAAGAGAAGCACATTGACAAAGGGATACGCGTGCTAAAGAAGTTGCTCGGGAAGAAGCGGAAGGCGGCGGCGTAACGCGAGCGAGGGACCTCGAATCTGGCCAGGGTCGTATACCAGCCGACCTTGGTTGTTTACCAACAAAAACGGGGAGCCGAAGCTCCCCAGAGTGAAGCGACAGAGGCTTGTTTCACTTAAATAGAGTCTAGCGCTATTGAAAGAGTTGTCCTAGTAAAAGGAAGATTTTATTTGTAAATGTCCGATTTTCCCATGAAGGAAGCCCAGGAAATTTCGTCGCGCGGTGCCTTGGTTACCGGGGAAGGCATCGAGGAATGCTGGATGGATTTCGATGGGGCGCGCATGCGCTACTTGCGTGCGGGGACTGGTCCACCTGTGATCTTGCTGCATGGACTTTTCGCGTATTCCTTTTCCTGGCGGTATACGATCCCAGCACTGGCCGCGTATGCCACGGTGTATGCGCCGGATCTGCTGGGGGCGGGGTTTTCGGACCGGCCTCGAATCGACCATTCGATGCGGGGGACGGCGCTGCGCGTATTGAAGTTTGCCAAGAATCTCGGGCTTCAGTCATTTGATCTGGTGGGTACGTCTCGGGGCGGCGCGGTCGCGATGTGTGCCGCGGCCGAGTGCCTGGATGGGAAAGGCATGCGGGTACGGAGCCTGGTTCTGGTCGCACCGGTGAATCCGTATTCGGCCCATGGGCAAAGGCTGGCGCCATTTTTCGCCAGCCGCATCGGAGCAACCTTGTTTCGGGTCGCGACCGGGCGCATGCCATTTCTGTTTCCCTATGCGCACGGGCGTCTGTACGCCGATCCCAAGCATATCCCTCCCGACAGTTTGGAAGGCTATAAGGCACCGCTGTCAGTTCCGGGATTGTTCGAGCACGGGTTGAGCATCGTGCAAACCTGGACGTCCGATCTGCGCGAACTGGAGAGGTTGCTGCCGAAGATTGCGCATATCCCCACGCTATTGATGTGGGGAAGCGAGGATCCCGCGGTCTACGCTTCGTCCATGGAGCCGCTGTCGCGACATTTTGCGCAAGTGCAAACGATCGTATTTCCAGGCATCGGGCACTTGCCATATGAAGAGTGTCCGGAGGCATTCAACCAGGCACTGATCAGCTTTCTGACCCGCCGCGAGAATACGGAGTGAGCCAGACTCCGTTCGTCCGAACCATCTCATGACCCACTCCATTCTCGACCTGTTGCGGAATGCGGTGGTGCACTACGGATACTGGGCGGTTGGCGCGGCCTTGTTGCTGGAGAATGCGGGCGTGCCCGTGCCGGGCGAAACGATTCTGCTCCTGGCGAGCTTCCTGGCATATTCCGAGCATGAGCTGCAGCTTCCGTGGATTATCGTGGTGGCAACGATTGCCGCCACGCTGGGCGATAATCTAGGATTCGCTCTCGGCTACTACGGCGGTCGGCCGCTGCTCGAGCGCTATCAGGCCCTCTTCCGAATTCAACAAACAACGCTGACGCGGGGCGAGCGGCTGTTTGCCCGCTATGGCGCAGTCACTATTTTCTTTGCGCGCTTTGTGTTTGGCATGCGGATCATCGCCGGGCCGATGGCGGGAGTCCTGCGGATGCCGTGGCGCAGGTTTCTGATTTTCAACTTTCTGGGTGCGGCAGTGTGGGTCAGCGTGATCTCCGGCGCAGGCTATCTGTTCGGCCGGCACTGGATGCGTCTGGAGCATGGCATCAAACGGTTCGACATGATAGTTGTCGTTCTTGTCTTGATAGTGGCGGGACTCTGGTGGTGGCGAAGCCGAGAGCGGAACTGACCGGTATCAGCTCAGTAACAAATTGTAAAGGTTATGTCTCTGCAGGGGCGGCTATACTGTGCGGGTGTCGCGGGGTGTCTCTGCAGATGTGGGGTTGAGGATATCCGTGGCATCGAATGATTTACCGCCGGTTGCGTCCGAGCCGGAATTCGGACGAGGAGGAACACTTGAAAAAGATTGGGTTCTTGACTTTGCTCATCATGGCAACGCTTCTCTTTGCAATCGCGTTCCCGGCAGCGGCAGCTGGACCGAAGGCGCCCGCGCCTCCGGTGCCGGCGGCACCAGCAGTAGCTGCGGCAGCCGTGCCCGCGCCGCATCCGCACATTCACGAGGCTCTCGAGGCGATGAGAAATGCCAAGCACCAGCTGGAGAGTGCCGAGCACGACTTTGACGGCCATCGCGTGAAGTCCATTGAGCATTTGAACCAGGCCATTCGCGAAGCTGAAATCTGCATGGAAATGAAGTAACAAGTTCGAACGAGTCCAAAACAAAAGGCAGCGTCTCAGGACGCTGCCTTTCTAATTTTTTCAGCTCAGTGGAGTGACGGTTCTCCCAAATGCTAATGGGAGCCGAAGGTGTATCCGACGGAGACCCCGAGGCGGATGACGTTGTTGGAGTGAAACTGGAAGTTGTTGTTTACAAAGTAATAGTGCGCCTCGGGGCGAACGAAGAAGCTTCGCCACGCGTAGTAGCGCAGGTCCCCGCCGATGTGTACCAGGAAATGGTTGCTATTGACGTAGGTGTTGCAACCGGTGGGATTATTGCAGCTGTTGAAGTTGCTGTAGAAGATCAAGGTCTCGGCGCCCACTCCAGCCATAAGATCAGCGCTGGCGTTGTCCGTGAGGGGGCGCGCGTAGACGGCATTGGCGTCATATAGAACCGGTCGAAAGCGTTGATATCCGTTGTACAACCCTTCTTTGTACCGGAACGTTCCTTCAGCGTTGAAGCCCAGATGGTTTTTGAAAATGTATTGCAGGCTCGCACTTGGGTAGACGCCACCCTTTTCTGCGGGAGGCAGATAGGCTAAGGAAGCTGTGTTGGGTTTTGTCGACCAAAGCGTGCTGCCACCCACCGCAATGTCGACTTGTTGAGCGTGCGTGAAGCTGGAGAGTGCGAAAAATCCGCATGTAAACGTCAGCGAAAGCAACCTTCTCAATCCAGCCCCCTGTGAGCCTGATGTGTATCCATTGGGCGTTCGTGTTGGGTAACTCGGTGAGACAGAAACAGACCCCTGAGCGAACGGCGAACCGTTCGCACAGAGAGCCCGAAAACCATTCAGCCGCAGTCTAGTCAGGACCGATAGTGTATCCGATCGAAGCTCCGACATGGAGGATGTTGCCGGAAGTGAAGTCGGCTGTGTTGTTCATGATGTGGTAGAAGCGGGCTTCCGGGCGCACGAAGACGTGGCCCCAAACGTAGTAGCGGAGGCCACCGCCGAGATCGACCAGGAAGTGATTCGAACTGTTGTAGTTGCTGCAGGTAAAAGCATTGGTGCAATAGGGCAAGTAGAACCGAGTGCTCTGCCATCCGATACCGCCCATCAAATCGAGACCTACCTTCTTGCTGATGCGCGGTTGGTAAACACCGTTGATATCAAAAAGGATAGGGCGGAAGGGCTGGCCGCCGGCTCCGCCGTACGCTTGCTGGCTCGCCCTCCAGGTGGCGTCAAAGCCGAGACCGACGCGCCGGTGGAAGATAACATCGGCGCTGATATTGGTATAGAGGCCCCCTTTTTCGGGACAGTAGGTGAATCCTGTGGTCGTAGAGACGGTGCACGGATCAGAGCTGGGCGACATCACCGTTCCAAATCCAAGCATGGCATCGGCTTGTTGTGCAGAGGCCAGATTCGGCAGTGCGAAAAAAGCGATTACAGTCGCGAGGAAGGCGAACTTTCTCAAGAGGAACCTCCTGTGATTATCTTTTCTGGCGGTTAAGATGCGGCTGCCAAACCATTTGGATGCAAGCGCATGGCTGTTTCACCCATCATAATCCAGCCGGACGCAGATGCAAATTGGCGGGGCTGGAAACCGCGTAATTGCTTCCGTCCGCCTGAGGATCGAGCAGCTGGCTCAGGCGTGAACCCCACGAGCACGAGAAAGTTGCATCATGCAGGCGGTTCAAGATCTCTTGGCCGAACTGCCTCCGCCACGCAGTACGTGATCGATGGCAATCGGCCCTCCGCCAAAGAAGATCAGGGCAAACGCGAGGGCAGCCGCGGCGAGTGGGAATTCATATCCGGGATGGTCTGGGGAACCCATGAGTCCGTTGTGCCAATGCACTTTCCAGATGGCGACAACGAGGTTGATGCAGACCGCGAATGCGGCCGGGCGAGTGAACAATCCCACCAGGATCAGCAGGCCGCCGAGAAACTCGGTGAAGGAAGATACGTAGCCCAGCCAGGCGGGAAGGCCCAGACCGGCGACCATTTGAGCATGATGGTGCAATCCACCAAAAACCTTCTGCGATCCGTGGGCGACCATGATGGCGCCCAGGGCCAGGCGCATGACGACCAAGGCAATCGGTTGCAGGCGATCAAGATAGCGCAAGACATTCCTCCGAACGACGGAATAGATTACCCCAGCACTCCCCGGTGAAGAAGCAATAATCGGCAGAAAACGATTGCACGGTCGAAGAGGTTTTGATAACGTTGCACCGCCGCAAGACGACGAGGTATGGCCTTTGCTATGCCGTGCACTCGCTGCTTGCTTATCTTCTCCCCCGGGGCCCCTTAAACAAAACGCAAGTGTCCTCGCTGATTGATCGCGCGAGAGGGTAAATCTTAGGAAACCTACGGGTTGAGGAGTCTCCCATGAAGTTGATGAATTGCACGTTGCTGATGAGCGTGTTACGCAAACCAGTGCTTCTTCTGCTGATGATAGCGATCCCGGGCTTCGCATGGGCCCAGCATAAGAATAGTCCAGCGCCGCGGCCGAGCGCGCCCGCACCCCATGCGAGTGCTCCCGCTCACAATTCAGCGCCACGACCGTCCGCACCGAATCGTTCGGCTTCACCGACGCAGCATTCGAGCATGCCTGGGCACTCGATGGGTGGAGCAAACAACGGTCACACCAACACAATGGGGCGGACAGGCAACACGACAAATGGTCAACATACCGGCAACAACACCATGGGGCGGCCCGGTACGACGAATGGCCGTAATGGCACCAACACCATGGGAAAGACTGCTGGAGGAAACGCGGGCAAGAATGGAGTTGGAAACGCGAATCGTCCTGGAGCCAACAACGGCCGCCCAGGCGGAGCGAACAACGGGCGTCCCGGAGCCAACAACGGGCGCCCGGGCGGAGTCAACGCAAACAATCGAGGGGCAGGAGGACACGGTGCAGGAAACCGCACGCCTCCTGGCCGCCAAGTGTCCCTGAAAGGTGGAGGCTCAGCGCACATTCGACCCAACGGGCAAATCCGCTCCGTAAACCGGAACGGGATGCAGATTCAACATGGGATGCACGGTGGGCGAACGGTTGTGAGCAACCACAACGGAGCTCGAGTCGTGACCACGGGACGGCACGGCGGATATGTTCAGCGCAATTACGTTTCGCGCAACGGCCACACGTATGTATCCCGGACGTATGTGGTCAACAACGTGTCCTATACCAGCGTGTATCGATCGTACGGCTACGGAGGATACTGCTGCTATTACGGTTATGCGCCTGCCTATTACTACAACCCGGGCTACTACGGATGGGCTTACAATCCGTGGCCGGCGCCAGCGCCTTATGCGTGGGGCTGGGGCGGCGCGCCTTGGTATGGATATTACGGCGCGTATTTCGCACCGTATCCTGTGTATCCGTCGGCAGCGTTTTGGCTAACGGACTATCTGGTTGCCGCGAGCTTGCGAGCTGCCTATGAAGCGCAGGCTGAGGCCAATGCATACCTGGAACCACTTGGTCCGGATCTACCACTGGTGGCCAGCATGGGTCCAATTCCGGCAGCTGAGAACACAAACGTGGCACTGAGTCCTGAAGTGAAGAACTTGCTGGCCGAAGAGATCAAGGCGCAGCTCGCGGCCGACGAGGCTGAGGCGAAAGCAAAGAAGTCGGGGGGAGCGGCGACGGGCGGAGACAAAGCGTCCAATGATGGACCGCCCCCGGCACTTGATCCCAAGCGGCGAACCTTCGTCGTAAATGACGAAGTTTCACTCGTGGTGGATGGTGACGAGTGCTCGCTGACAGCAGGAGATGTAATCAGTCGGGTGTCGGACAAGCCGGATGATGACAAGAACGTGGACGTGAAGGTGCTGGCCAGTAAGAAGACCGATTGCGCGGTCGGCAAACAGGGAGGGGTTTCCGTCGACGACTTGCAGGAGATGCACAACCACTTCCGGGAACAACTTACCGGCGGCATGGATGAACTCTCGAAAAAGCAAGGCAAGGGTGGGCTTCCAAAGGCTCCGGACACCGGAAAGGTGGACGGGGAGGTTCCTCCACCTCCTGCGGATAGCTCCGCGGCTAAAGCTCTGAAGGAGCAGCAGGCGGCGGCTGATCAGACCGAAGCTGAGGTAAAGCAGGAAGCTGGTTCGTCGGGCGGCGGCGTGCAGTAAAGTTTTCGTCTTTGCTGATCTGACTGAACTTAGCTCTAAAGTAATCGAGCGCCGTTCTGGCATGCAACGGCGCTCGCTTGTAATTCACCATTGAAAAAAGGCGGAGTCACGTCCGGAACGCTTAGCAAGATCAAGACAAGACTACGGAGTTTTCGACCAGGAGAATTTGACCAGGAGAAGGTGACCATGCGGCAAAGAGGTAAGGCGACAATTTCAGGAGTCGTGCTGATCGTTATTGTCACGGTATTTGGGGCATCTCGCGCCGGAGCGCAGGCGGTTTCGTTGCAGGAGCAACTGGCCGCGCAATACAAAGTCGTGAAGATGGGGTCGGACACGAGCGGATATTCGGTGATCGATGCCGGCACGTTGCTCGAGATCAAGAAGGGCGGAATCCTCGCAGTTCCGTATTCGGACACGAGCGTCCTCTCGACCAAGTATGAGGGCGGGACCGTGCATACACCGAGCAGCATGCTTTCCAAAGGAATCGGTTTCGGCATGAAGAAGTTCGGGAAGGAGCAAACCACGCATCTGTTCCAGGCGGGAGACAAAGTCTATCCTTCGAAGATTGAAGTGGACGTGAACAAGGACAGCGTGGCGATGAGCATTGTTGCCTGCGACACCTGTAACAAGACGGACCCGCCGACTTACAACAAGGCAAAAGTCGTTTTTCAGTTTCCCAAGGGTGCATTAGCCAAGGCGAGTGCCGGAGATGTGGAGGACACGATCGGGCAGCTTCTTGCCATTAGCGAAGATTCCCAGCAACAGGATCAGGGCGGGCAGCAGGGCGGCCAGGGAGGCCAAGGCGGCCAAGGAGGCCAAGGAGGCCAAGGCGGACAGGATCAGCAGGGCGCACAAGAGCAGCAGCAAGCCGAACCACAAACCATTGAGAAGGGACAGAGCACCGATCAGGTGTTGGGTGCGCTGGGTAAGCCGGAGAAGATCGTAAATCTTGGCGCGAAGCAAATTTACGTCTACAAAGATCTCAAGGTCACTTTCTTAAATGGCAAGGTGATCGACGTACAGTAAGACGATTCCGGTGTCGTGCGGCTGCTGGGGACTTCGCGCGAATCGGGTCAAATGGGCCGAGAGATTTGGGAGGATTTCAATGCGTCGGAAGCACATTTTGTGGAAGGCTGTCACGATCGCAGCAGCCCTTCTGACTCCGTACGCGGGTGCGCAGGCGGTGACTCTACAGGAACAACTGGTCGCCCAATACAAACTCGTCAAGATGGGATCAGATTCCGGCGGGGTTGCAGTCGTGGAACCGGGGACTTTGCTCGCAATCCAAAAGGGCGGAGTGCTCAGCGTCCCATGGAAAGCCATGGCTCTGTGTCCAGCCAAGTTCCAGGACAACAGCCTGCATCCTTCAGCCGGATTTTGTGCTGCCATGGTGAAGTCGGTATCGAAATATTTCCAGACAGGCGACAAGGTCTATCCGACGAAAATTGACGTGAGCATTGACAAGGCAAAGATCTCTTTCACTGTGGTTGCGTGCGATTCGTGCAACGGAGTGAATCCGCCAACGTCGATGAAAGGTGAAGTGGTGTTCCAGTTCCCCAAGGGATATCTCGAGAAAGCTGGCGTGGGCGACGTCGAAGACACGATCGGAAAAGTGTTCTTGATCAGCAATGACGATCAGCAGAGCCAGGGCGGGGGAGACGGCGGACAACAACAACAACAGGCCGGACAGCAGCAGTCGGGACAACAAGAGCAATCGCAGGCCGAGCCGCAAACGATTCAATTGGGCATGTCTACCGATCAGGTCCAGGGGGCTTTGGGCAAGCCAGAGAAAGTTTTCAATGTTGGAGCCAAGCAAATTTACGTCTACAAGGACGTGAAAGTGACGTTTTTGAACGGCAAAGTATCCGACGTGCAGTAAGTACGTCTTGCCGGGAAAGTCCATCGAAACAGTGGTTTGGGCGAGCGATGTAGTACCTCCGTACCGTGCCTAGTACTTCAGTTACCGGTGTCGCAGTAACCGGACCTCCCATTCATAGGCGTAGCTACTAATAGTATTCGTCGTTCCGCGTACCACCATATATAGATAACCCTCCTGCTTCACGCTATTCCTCAATCCAAGAAACAGGCAAAAAACCCCAAGAAACGCGGAGATCCGCTACGAGCCGGGGTTTTTCGGGGCTGATATATGCTCTGGACACCGAAAGCCCTCTGTGCCGATAGAGAGGGCAGGGCAGTCTCCCAAACAAAGCCCACGCCCGCGGAGCGGGAAGGGTATGGATCTGATGGAACAGGCAAAGGAACTATGGGCGACTCGCGAGAAGTGATGAATATTCGCCAAGCGTCGCAGTATCTGGGTGTGAGCCCGGACACGCTTTACAAGTACGTGGGCGAACAAAAGATTCCCGCGTTCAAGCTGGGCAACCGCTGGCGCTTCAAGAAATCGAGGCTGGACCAGTGGATGGAAGAGAAGTCGAGCCAGATGGAACCGCAGGCGAAACGCAAACCTAAGGCAGCAGCAAAAGCTGCCGGGTCACAGTAAAGGTGGGCACATGTTTGGAATCGGATCGAAGTCGATTGTTGGCCTGGATGTGGGCTCCTCAAGCATAAAGGCAGTGGAGCTGAAGAAGAAGGGTGGGCAAATTGAAGTCGCACACCTCGGTCTGGAACCGCTGTCTTCCGACATCGTGGTCGATTCCATGATCGTGGACTCGGGCACCGTGTCGAGCGCGATTTCGAAGCTGTTCCTCGACAACCAGATCAAGACCAAGGCTGTGGCCACGGCGGTGAGCGGGCACTCGGTGATCGTGAAGAAGATCTCGCTGCCATCGATGAGTGACCAGGAGCTGGCCGAGACGATCGAGAAGGAAGCGGCGCAGCATATTCCTTTCGATCTGGCCGATGTCAGTCTCGACTACCAGATTCTCTCCGACGAAGTGGGAAGTCCGCAGATGGACGTTCTCCTCGTTGCCGTCAAGAAGGACAAGATTCTGAACTACACCAACGTACTCTCGATGGCGGGGCGAACCCCGGCTATCGTCGATATCGATGCGTTGGCTTTGCAAAACTGCTACGAGTACAACTACCAGCCGGCACCTGGCCAGGTGGTGGCGCTTTTGAACCTGGGCGCCAGCGTCATGAACATCAACATCGTGAAGGGCACGACGCCCTTGTTCCCGCGCGACGTCAGCGTGGGCGGGCATCAGTACACCGACTCGCTGCAGAAGGAACTGGACTTGAGCTTCGAAGACGCCGAGTCGCTCAAACTGGGCAACAAGGTGGGCACGGTGAGCGAGGACGCAAAGCAGCCGATCCTGCAGCAGGTCACAGAAATCATCGTGCTCGAAATTCAAAAGACGTTCGATTTCTTCCGGGCCAGCGCGGCCGGAGAGCACATCGAGAAAATCTACCTGGCGGGCGGTTCGTCGAAAGTACCGGGCTTGGTGGAAGCGTTGCGGCAGGAATTCTCGATGCCGGTGGAGTTGTTGAATCCGTTCCAGCGAGTGACGCCGCCGGTCGAAGGACACGGAGCGGAGCTGGTAGAGCAGAACCCCGGCCAGATGGCAGTGGCGGTGGGCTTGGCCCTGAGGAGCTTTGAATCCCTATGATCAAAATCAACCTGCTCGAAAATTCCAAGGGCAAGAGCAAGCGCGGTGGCGGCGGTCCGTCGATGCCCACGATGGAAATGGGCGACATGGGGTCTCCCAAGCTGAAGGTCCTGGTCGTCGTGGTGATCGTCGGTCTTGCGAACCTGATGTATTGGTACCACCTCGATTCCATGTCGAAAGCGATCGGCAAGAAGATGACAGTCGCGGAGCAAAAGAACCGCGAGCTGGCCGACGTGAAGGCGCGTTTCCTCGAGCGCCAGACCCAGGCCAACAATTACAAGCGGCGGGTGGATGTGATTGACGGGTTGCGGCAGAACCAGACTGGCCCAGTCAATCTGCTGGCCATGCTGGGCGAGACGGTGAACAAGACCGAAGCGGTATGGCTCAGCAAGATGGACGATACCGGACCGCAGGTGAATCTCGAGGGTACCGCTCTGAGCACCGACGCGGTGGCCAACCTGATCGCCAACCTGCAGAAGACCGGATATTTCAAGACCGTAGAGATCAAGGAAACTTTTCAGGACGAGCAGATCAAGGACATGCAGGCATTTCAGTTCATCCTGACCTGCGAGAAGGGAAAGTCGTAAGAGGCTGACCTATGGCGAACTTTAGCGAACTTTCGGGCATCAAGCAGTGGGGCGCGGTGATCCTCGGGGGAGCTGTGGTAACGGCGGCCCTGTACTTCACCGTGTTCAAGAGTCAGGACGAGAAGAACACGGCTGCACAGCATGCCCTCGAAGACAAGATTCGGGAGAACAACGAGCTGGAGTCGTACCGGCCGAAGCTAAAGCAGATCGAGCAGCAGCTGGCCGAACTCAAGCAGCAGCTCGAAATCGAGGCGCGCATCGTGCCCGACGAGAAGAACGTCGACGGGTTCATCACCATGATGGACGCCGAGGCCCAGAAATCCGGAGTGTACTTGCGGCGCTATGCGGCCAAGGACGTCAAGTCGCAGCAATACTACTCGGAAGTGCCCTTTGACATGGAACTGGACGGGCGGTACTACGACACGCTGCAGTTCTTCGACCGGGTAAGCAAGCTGGAGCGGATCGTCAACATCAATGGACTGTTGGTTTCAACCGCGAAAAACCCGAGCGGGGCAAAAACCAAGCGCACGTACCAGTACGCCCCCAACGAGAGCGTGGTCGCGACTTTCACGGCGACGACTTATTTCAGTCATGATTTGCAACCTTCCGCTGCTGGCGCCGGGGCAAAACCCGCGACGCCGGCGGTGAAGAAGTAGGGATGGCTATGAAGCTGACGACAGGCATTCTGGCAATGGCAATGATGGTGGGCGGGGTCTGGGCTCCGAAGGCTGGGGCACAGAATTCGGACGCCATCGACAACGCGCGCAGCGTAGCAAAATCGCTGCAGCAGACGCAGGCCAACAATACCAAAGCGGCGCCGGCATCCACCAAGCCGGCTCCTGGCGCTCCGGCTCCCGCTGTGAAGCCGGCGGCGATTCCCGGGGATAAGCCGGTTTCGAAGGCTCAAGCCTCCGCGGTGAAAGCGCCGGATTCCGGGCAGCATAATCAGCTGCAGCACGTGAATGTGGTGCCGGGCACCGACAACATACAGATCGAAATCAGTTCCAGCGAGACGGTCACGCCCAAGGTGAGCAAGCTGAGTTCTCCGGCGCGCGTGGTGGTGGAACTGCCGGAGACGGTGGTCGCCAGCTCGCAGAACAAGATTCCTGTGGGCAGCGGCGGCGTCAAAGGCGTTCGCATCGGCATGGATGGCAAGACACCGCCAACCACCAGTGTTGTGGTTGACCTGGAAAAGGCGCTGGCGTTTGAAGTGGCGCCGGGACCGGCGGGCAAGGTCATCCTGATCGTGCACACGCAAGATGAGGCCACGACCTCTGCCAAGAACACCCCGGCCCCGGTCGCGAAGAAACCCGTGACAGCGGCCCCGTCCCAGGCCGCGACGGCCAAACCTGCGGCTGCGCCCCAGACGCAAGTGGCGGCGAAGACAGCTCCTGCACCCAAAGTGACGGAGGCGAAGGCGACGGCTCCGAAAGCGACTGTGCCCGCTCCCAAGGCGGAACCTAAACAGCAGGCGAAAACTGTAGTCGCTGCCAAGCAATCACCCATTGCGGCGGTGAAAGAGGCAGTTGCGGCGAAAACTGCAAAGACTGCGGAAGCGCCCAAGCCGGAAGAAAAGAAGTGGGCGATGAGCGGCAAACGCGATCCCTTCTTCAGTCCGGTGGTGCAGCAGAATGGCTCGGGTTGTTCGACCGGGAAAAAGTGCCTGGAGATTGGCGCGATCAATCTGCGAGGCGTCGTGAAGTCGGATAACGGCTTCATCGCGGTGGTGACCAACAACCTGAACAAAGCTTATTTCTTGCGCGAAAACGATCCGGTGTTCAACGGCTACGTGGTGAAGATCACGGGCGATTCAGTGGTGTTCCAGGAAACGATTCAGGACAAGCTGGGCAAGTCGTTCACACGGGAAGTGGTGAAGAGAATCTTCACTCCGGCGGTTTAAGCAGGGCGGCGGATCCGGAAACCGGAGCGCCGAAATCAAGTTGCAGGAAGTACACGCGGGCCAGGCCCGCGGGTGGGAGAGGCGAAATGCGAAAGCAACATCTGACCATGTTCGTATCGTTGCTGCTGGTGGTGGGGGCTGCGGCCGCCCAGACGCCGAGCCAGCTCGATCGAGTCAACGTAACCAAGGATGCGGACACCATCCGAGTAGAAATGAGCTCCACCGGCGCACTCGCGCCGAAGCTCAGCACTCTGAAATCGCCCGCCCGCGTGATCGTGGATTTGCCGGAGACCGTGATGGCCACCCGGCAGAGCCACATCGACGTTAGCGCAGCCGGGGTTAAGGGCGTGCGTATCGCCATGGATGGCCAGACGCATCCGAGCACGCGCATCGTCGTTGATCTCGACCAAGCGTGTGCCTACGAGTTGACTCCGGGTCCGGCCGGCAAGCTGGTGCTGACGCTGCATGCCAACGCTGTGGCCAAGGCCGCCGCGGAAGCGAAGACAGTGGCAGCCGTCTCGGTTCCGGCAACGCCGGCGAGCAAGGCCTCCTCGAAGGAGACTTCACCCACCGACTACGTATTCGTCGAACCTTCTTACCAGGCGAAGAACGAAGTGAAGCACGATGAAGCTACTGACGAGCCGACAGTTCGGGCCCAGGAAGCAGCAGCGCGGTTTTCCGACAAGACTGCCGCGGAACTGATTCCGGTGAGCGCGCACGCAGCGCAGGCTCAGAACCAGCCAACGGCCATCACGCCGGCGGTCAATCTGGCGGCGGAGCAGAAGGCCCAGGCTGGACAGCAGTCCTCCGTGGTCGGCCCGAAGTATACGGGCGAGCCCATCTCGGTCAACTTGAAGGATGTTGACCTGAAGGACTTCTTCCGCCTCATTCACGAAATCAGCGGTTTGAACGTCGTGCTCGATCCGAACGTGCACGGAACGCTGACGGTCGTGCTCGATGACGTGCCGTGGGATCAGGCACTGGATATCGTTCTCAAGAACAACGAACTGGCGCGGGAACTGGAAGGTAACGTCCTGCGAATCGCCACCGTGGAAACTCTGAAGCACGAAGCCGATGGCCGCCGCGCGCAGATCGAGTCAGAAGCGCTCGCGGTGGAAAAAGTTTCGGTGACGCGCTTCCTCAGCTATGCGAAGGCGAAAGATGTTATGGTCACGGTAAAGAAGTTCCTCTCGCAGCGCGGTGATGTGGTGGCTGACGACCGCACCAACGCCGTGATCATCAACGACATTCCAAAGACGATTCCAACCATCGACCGCCTGCTGACGCAGCTGGACCGCAAGACGCAGGAAGTCGAAATCGAAGCCCGCGTGGTTGCCGCGACCCGGCAATTCGCGCGTGACATCGGCACGCAGCTGGGCTTTGGCTGGGGCGACGGCCACAGTGCAATCGGCGGAAACTCTACAGCAGGAACATCGCCGACCACGGTCAACGGCCTGACACCTGGATACATCACGTTGCCGGGTTCCGGATCGACACAGGGTTCAACCATTCCCTTGTTCTCGAACCTGGGAGTTACGGCGCCCTCCAGCGGTCTGAGCTTCGTGAACGCCAGCAACACCGTGCGAATTGATGCCGTTCTTTCGATGGCGGAATCGCGCGGCCTGCTGAAAGTGCTCTCGCGTCCGCGGGTCGTGACCCAGAACAACATTCAAGCACTGGTACGGCAAGGCGTGCGCGTTCCGATCGTGACGCAGGCGCAGTTGGGCGGTCCTCCGACCGTGACCTACGTCGACGCTTTCCTGCGGCTGACGGTAACTCCGCAGATCACGTCGGAAAATACTATCTTCCTGAACGTCGACGTAGAAAACACTACGCCGAACTTCGGTCAGGAAGTACAGGGCAACCCCGAACTGATCACGCAGCAGGCCACCACGCAGGTGCTGGTAACCGATGGCGGCACGGTGGTGATCGGCGGCGTTATCCAGACCCAGAACTCGATCAACATTTCGCAAGTACCGTTGCTCGGCAACATCCCGATTCTTGGCAACCTGTTCAAGCACACGCAGGTCAATACCTCGAACCAGGAGCTGATTTTCTTCATCACGCCGCGAATCATTCAGACATAACAGCGTCAGACATAGCAGCGTAGTTCGAAGATTGAAGCCGCCGTCCTGAAGAACCTGTCAGGACGGCGGTTTCGCGTTTGGGGTTGGAGAGCAAAGAGTACGTCCCCTCGCCTGTCACCCGCAGTGCTAGCCTACACAGAGCAACTTGAGTCGCTTCGCCACTTTCTGAGCGAGAGGTATCCTCTTTTGTCTAACGTGCGCAAAATCCAATTTTCGCTCGTTCTGTTGCTCTGCAGCCCAACGTGGGCTCAAGCGCCCACCCTTGTCGTAACTCACGTCACGGTCATTTCTCCATCCGACGGGTCCTCCCATGCCGACACAACGGTGCTAGTTGCAAAGGACAGAATTGTCGAAGTTGGTCCTAGCGCCAAGATTAAGGCTCCGGGCGGGATACGGGTCGTGAACGGGTCTGGCAAGTTTCTGATCCCTGGACTGTGGGACATGCACGTTCACACGGACAGCGCCGAGCGCGATTTCCCGATGTTTGTTGCAAATGGGGTCTTAGGTGTCCGCAATATGGCGGGGATCGCCAAGGGTGTATTTCGATGGAGGGAGGAGACAGCTTCGGGCAAGATCGTCGGACCACAGATTGCAGCTGCCGGCCCGCTGATCGACGGTCCCGAACCAGCCCATCCGGAGCATGCGATACCCGTCCGCAACGCAGCCGAGGGTACGCAGGCTGTCTTGTCTCTAAAGGCGATGGGCGCGGATTTTGTAAAAGTGTATGACGGAGTACCGAGGGATGCCTATTTCGCGATCGCAAAGGAATCGAAGGAGGTGGGTCTGCCTTTTGTGGGGCATGTTCCTGGATCTGTCCGTGTGGTCGAGGCTTCCAATGCAGGCCAGCACAGTCTTGAGCACGGCGCGTACTTGGCGGGAGGGTCAACCTACGAGGACGAGGCGATCAAACAGGAAGCCTCGGGCCCAGATGTGATGGAGGAGGCTCAACGGACTGGAAATTTTTCGCTAATTCCAGAGGAGATTGCAAAGAAGGGTAACGTGCTTCTCGACCACCTGAGCCGCGAGCGATTAGCCGAGCTCTACAGAACGTTCGTCAAGAATGGCACCTATCTGACACCTACGTTGGTTGTGCAAAGAGCTCGCGTTTTTGTGGACGAGATCAGCAAGCAACGAGACCCTCGCGCAAGGTACATTACCGCGGCCGAGCGTGAGGCATGGAAACCTGAGAATGACGTGTTTTCAAAATATAGGACCCCCGCATATATCGCATATCAAAAGCGTAACTATGAAGAGACTCTCAAGGGGATAAGGCTGGCCCAACAACTGGGGGTTCAGTTGTTGGCCGGCACCGATGTAGTTGCCCCCTATACGTATCCGGGATTCAGTCTGCACGACGAGTTGGCGTTGATGGTCGACGCCGGGTTGACTCCTCTGCAAGCGTTGCGGACTGCGACGGTTAATCCCGCACACTTCTTTGGTTTTAACAACATGGGCGAAATAGCGCCGGGAATGGACGCGAATCTCGTACTCCTGGATGCCGATCCTTTATTGGACATTGCGAACACCAAAAGGATTCTTGCCGTAATCCTGCGGGGGAAAGTATACAAACGTAATCAGTTAGATGATTTGCTGAACCAGAGCGCCAAAATCGCATCGAATCGGGGAAATTGAGAAACTCCCGACACGTTGAATGACCAGAATTCTGACCCTGCCTGATAAACTCACTGCAATGAACTTCCCCGCGCGCCAAGCCAAGCTCCGGGAGCATCTCGCCACAACCCGCTTCGATGCTCTTCTCGTCAGCCATCTCCCGAACATCCGATACCTCTGTGGTTTTACCGGTAGTGCCGGGTTGTTGCTCGTGGAACAGGACGCATGCGTTTTCTTCAGCGATGTGCGGTACGACACTCAGGCGCATGAAGAGGTCAAGGGGGCAAAGGTCATCATTGGGCGTAAGGCGTCCCTGCAGGCGTTGGGCGACTTCCTCAACGGCCGGCGCAAGCGGGTGCGGGGATGGACGATTGGCACTGAGGCGGAGCACTTTACCGTCGCCGAAAAGAAGCGCCTGATCAAGCTGAGGCCCTCCGGCGTTGCGCTCAAGGACGCGCCCTCCATTGTCGAACGCGCGCGCATGGTCAAGGATGAGGACGAGCTTAAGCGAATTCGAACGGCCGTTGCGCTAGGGGCAAAGATTTTCGAGCGCGGACTGGAGGTGCTGCGGCCGGGAATGAAAGAAGTGGAGGTGGCCGCGGAGATGGAGTTGGCGGCGCGGAGGGGCGGAGCGGAACAGATGTCGTTCCCCACGATCATTGCTTCGGGAGTGAGGTCGGCGCTGCCTCACGGGCGTGCGTCCGTTCAGCCGATCAAGGCGGGCGGATTCGTCGTCTGCGACTTCGGTGTTATACTTTCAGGTTATTGTTCAGATCAGACCCGCACTGTATGGGTCGGGGCTGTGCCAGGCGAAGCCCGTCATGCTTACGAGGCGGTTCGAGAGGCACAGCAGGCGGCAATCGACGCCGTTCGACCCGGAATTCCTGTTGGCGACGTGGACTCCGCTGCTCGTAAGGTATTGCGGAAGGCGGGGCTAGGACGGTATTTTACGCATTCCACGGGGCACGGCGTGGGGCTCGAGATTCATGAAAGCCCGCGGGTTGCGGAGGGGCAAAGGGAGATTCTGCAGCCTGGCATGGTCATCACGATTGAGCCGGGAGTATACTTCCCCGGCAAATGGGGCGTGAGGATCGAGGACATGGTGGCGGTGACAGCGGGCGGTTGCGAGGTATTGACGCCGACCAGCAAGGACTTTCTGGCAGTCTAGTCTTCTTAACTTCGGCCGGACAGGATCCACGTACCGGCTTGTCCGCGCGACCCTTCGGGTGCGCGGCAGGGATAAGCGAACGGTCCCACCGAATAACAAATGAATCAAAAAGAGCTGAAAGAACTAATTGAGTTCTTAATCGAAAAAGACATTGCCGAGTTCGAGTTGGAACGCGGGGATGTAAAAGTCCGCATCAAGCGGGGTGGAGAGCATACGGTGGTTCATGCTCATGCCGAACCGCGCTTCTTTGCCGTGCCGCCTGCTCCGGGGCCCGCTCTCGAAATTGGGGCTGTGCCGGTGGCCGGTTCGCCTGCTCCGCCGGCGTCGCCCGCTGTGGCGGCTGCACCCGCGCCGGAAGAAGGATTGCACACGGTGAAGTCCCCGATCGTGGGGACATTCTACGAGGCGCCGTCGCCCGGCGCTCCTCCTTTCGCAAAGCCGGGAGACACCGTTGAGGTGGGTCAAGTCCTGTGCATTGTCGAGGCGATGAAACTGCTTAACGAGATTGAGTCCGACGTTGCCGGCGAGATCGTCAAGAAGCTGGCGAGCAATGGCCAGCCCATTGAGTATGGCCAGGAATTGTTTGTCATCAGGCCGAAGAAGTGAGAGTGGGACCTCCGGGCGCGACACCATTGTTGATTGTTGATTTTTGATTGCTGAATGAAAGTTCGCTTTCCAGTTTTGGTTTTCATTCAGCATCAACAATCATCGATCAACAATTTTTTTGACAGCCTAAGACTAAGATTTCATGTTCAAGAAGATCCTGATTGCCAATCGCGGGGAGATTGCGCTGCGCGTAATTTGCGCGTGCAAGGAACTCGGCATTCGCACGGTCGCCATCTACAGCGAGGCCGATCGTAACTCGCTGCCTGTACGCTTTGCGGACGAGGCTATTTGCATTGGACCGCCCCAACTCGCGCACAGTTACTTGAATATCCCTGGAGTAATCAGCGCCGCGGAGATTGCCAATGTTGAGGCGATCCATCCGGGCTACGGGCTGCTGGCAGAGAACGCTAACTTTGCCGAAGTGTGCGAGATGAGCGGCATCAAGTTCATTGGGCCGAGGCCGGAAGTCACGCGCCTGATGGGCGAGAAGGAAAAAGCACGCACGGCGATGAAGCAGGCGGGCGTGCCGATTTTGCCCGGGTCCGATGGAATCATCGCATCCGATGGCGAGGCGGTGGAGTGGGCGCGGCAGGTCGGCTTTCCCGTGATTGTTAAGGCCTCAGCCGGAGGCGGCGGGCGCGGCATGCGCATCGTGCGCAACGAGGAAGAACTTCCGGGGCTGTTCAAGGCCGCCCAGGCGGAGGCCGCTGGTGCGTTCGGCAACGGCGATCTCTACATGGAGAAGTACGTCGAGCATCCCCGTCACATTGAATTTCAGGTGTTGGCAGACGAGCATGGGAATGTAGTGAGCCTGGGCGAACGCGAGTGTTCGATCCAGCGCCGCCATCAGAAGTTGCTGGAAGAATCGCCGTCGACTCAGGTCACTCCAGAGTTGCGCGATCAGATCGGCGCAGTGCTGTGCAAATCGCTGGCGGCCATCGGGTACACGAATGCCGGCACGATTGAGTTCCTCATGGACAAGGACCGGCGGTTGCACTTCATCGAGATGAATACCCGCATCCAGGTGGAGCATCCGGTCACCGAGATGGTAACGGACGTTGACCTGGTGAAGAGCCAGATCATGATCGCTGCTGGAGCCAACATGCGGGACGTGTTGCAGGGGCCGATCGTGCATCGCGGGCACGCCATCGAGTGCCGAATCAATGCCGAGCATCCGGAGAAATTCACGCCGTCTGCGGGGAAGATTACAGCTTTCCATCCACCGGGAGGCACGGGGGTGCGAGTCGATACTGCCGCGTACGCTGAGGGCGTGATCCCACCCTATTACGATTCGCTGATCGCCAAGCTCATTGTGCGGGGCAAGGACCGCAGTGAGGCTGTTTCGCGCATGTCGCGGGCGCTGGAGATGTTCATTGTGGAGGGTATTTACACGACTATTCCCCTGCATCGGAAGATTCTGGCGGATGAGGATTTCCGGGCAGGGAAGATCGATACGGGATTCATTGAGCGGTTCCTGGCGAAAAAAAATGGCGGGAGTTAGTAGCCAGTACCGAGAACCCAGAAGCGAGCACCTAGACCCAGAACACTGTTTCGGCGCTCCATGATTCAGCTTCCTCGTCTCTATTGCATTCTTGATTCGGCATTCTTTCCGACCTCATCGGACTTGTTACCGTTTGCCCAAGCTTTGGTGGCCGGCGGTTGCACGCTCTTGCAACACCGGAATAAGAGCGGGAATGCGCGCACCGTGCTGGAACAGGCGCGGGCATTGAAGAGGCATCTTGGCAGTTCCGTGCGGCTGATCATGAATGATCGTGCCGATCTATGTCTGGCCGCGGATTTTGATGGAGTGCACGTCGGCCAGGAAGACTTGTCTCCTGATTCTGTGCGCACAATCATAGGACCTGACCGCTGGCTTGGACTGTCCACCCACAACCCGGAGCAACTGCGCGAGGCCGACCTTACCTCCGCTGACTATCTTGCTATTGGACCTGTGTTCACGACTTCCAGCAAAGACAAGCCCGATCCGGTGGTGGGCCTTGAAGGTGTGCGTCGGGTGCGGGCTTTGACTCGCAAACCCCTAGTTGCCATTGGCGGCATTACCCGGGCGAATGCGGCTTCGGTCATCGACGCCGGGGCGGATTCGGTGGCGGTGATATCCGATCTGATACGGGACCCGGGCAAATCAGCAGAGGAATTTTTCCGGATATTAGGGTAAAGTGCTGCAAATGTGTTGTTAGTGGTAGTTGGCTGAAGCGAGATGGGCGGATTGCCCACCGAAACACTGATGCGATTCCAGCTAATTGCATAGGTCCTTCGCGGCAAAGGACGCCGCTCAGGATGACAACGCCGGCAAATAACGACCAACGACAGGCGACCACCGACTAACAACCGACAGACCAGGAGCGAACCTCTGAGCACACCGACAACTACGCAGCCATCTAAGGGCAGCGACTGGGAAATTCATAGTCAGCAGGATCAGGAACTGGTCAAAGGCCTGGGTCTGACCAGCGCGACCATGTTGGTGATGGGGTCGATGATTGGCTCCGGCATCTTTATTGTGTCGGCAGAAATCGGGCGGGAGGTGGGGTCGCCGGCGCTGCTGATCGGGGCCTGGGCCGTAGCCGGATTCATGACCATTGTGGCGGCGCTGAGCTATGGAGAGTTGGCCGCCATGATGCCGCGGGCTGGCGGGCAGTATGTTTACCTGCGGGAAGCGCTGGGACCGCTTTGGGGATTCCTCTACGGTTGGACGTTGTTCATGGTGATCCAGACGGGAACGATCGCCGCGGTCGGCGTGGCCTTCGGCAAGTTTCTGGGCGTATTCTTCCCCTCGATTTCTTCTACCAACTGGATTCTGCATCTGTGGAAGGTTCCGCCCATTCACATCGGTCCCATGGTGCTCGGCAACATGGATGTCGGGATTAACACCCAGAACCTGATGGCGATCCTGCTGGTGATCTTTTTGTCGATCGTCAACATCTTCGGAGTGAAAACGGGCGCGGCCATTCAGAACGTATTCACTGCGGCGAAAGTTTCAGCCTTGCTCGGGCTGGCGGTGTTCGGTTTTGCCTTTGGACGGAATCCGCAGGCTCTGGCCGCGAACTTCAGCGGTAACTTCTGGCACAACGCGGGACTGGGGGCGCAACACGACATCGGAGGCGGAATATTCGTCAGCACGCTGACGGTCCTTGCGGTCGCCCAGGTCGGGTCGCTGTTTTCAGCGGACGCATGGAATAACGTGACGTTTACCGCCGGAGAAGTGAGGAATCCAAGCCGTAACCTGCCGTTGTCACTGGCTCTTGGCACGGGCGTGGTCATCGCGCTCTACATCGCATGCAATTTTATCTATCTCAGTGCTCTCCCGCTCCAGGGGGTGAAAGACGGAGCAACGATTCTGGCTCGAGGAATCTCGCACGCCTCGGAAGATCGAGTGGGCACGGCAGTCATGACGCAGATGTTCGGATCGACTGGGGGCCTGCTGATGGCGGCTGCCATCATGATCTCTGGCTTTGGCTGCGCCAACGGTCTGATCCTGTCGGGCGCGCGGGTCTACTACGCCATGGCCAAGGATGGCCTGTTTTTCCGCAAGGTCGCCAAACTGGATCCTAAGTATAAGACTCCCGTCGTGTCGCTCATGGTGCAGATGGTGTGGACTTGTGTGCTGTGTGTCTCGGGGAGTTATGGACAGCTTCTCGACTACATCATATTTGCGGTGCTGGTGTTTTACATACTGACGATTGTCGGCCTGTTTGTGCTGCGGCAGACGCACCCTGACGCGACGCGGCCTTACCGGGCGGTGGGGTATCCGGTATTACCAGCGATTTACATTGTCATGGCCTTATTCATTGATATCGTACTATTACGCTACAAACCGCAATATACGTGGCCGGGGTTGATGGTAGTGCTTCTGGGAATCCCGGTTTATTACGCGTGGTCGCGGAGCTCTCGACAGAATGCTTCGGTGTAACCAGCTAAGGAGAAACCTGACGGATGGCAAATCTGCTGGCAACCAAGCCGCTGAACCTGCTGATGGAAGAGGCCCGAGAGACGGGCGAACATAGCCTCAAACGCACCTTAGGAGTTTTTCAGCTCACCGCGCTGGGGGTGGGCGCCATCATCGGCGCAGGTATTTTTGTGATGGTGGGGCTGGGCGCACAGTATGCCGGTCCCGGACTGACTCTCTCGTTCGTATTGTCCGGCTTGGGATGCGCGTTTGCCGGATTGTGTTACGCGGAGTTCGCGGCCATGATTCCTCTGGCAGGGAGCGCCTATACCTATGCCTACGCCACGCTGGGTGAATTGCTGGCGTGGATTATTGGCTGGGATCTGACGCTTGAATACGCCATGGGTGCCAGCACGGTCTCTTCCGGTTGGTCGAACCACTTTATCGAACTGTTGAATATCTTCCACATCAAGATTCCGCTCTGGATGGCCTACGATCATTGGACCGCGCTGAAGACAGCGGAAAATATTGTTGCCCGAGAGATCGCGCAAAGCTCCGATCCGGCACTGGTTCCGGGTTCGCAGGCATTTCTCGATAAGGTGATGATGATCGTGCACGCGCAATCGCCGGAGTTGTTGCAGCGGGCGCACGATTTATTAAATGCACCACACCTGTTTGGAATGGAGATCGGATTCAACCTGCCGGCCTTCATCATCGCACTCGTAATTACCGCAGTTCTCGTCATCGGAATCAAAGAGAGCGCGAGGTTCAATGCGACGATTGTGACGATCAAGGTGGCGGTTGTGCTGTTCGTTATCGCGCTGGGCGCCCGCTACATCAATAGCGCCAATTGGGGCACGGACTGGAGTTCGTATGCGCCGCATGGCTTCGCCGGGATTGGGGCCGGCGCGGCGTACATATTTTTTGCCTACATTGGCTTCGACGCTGTGTCGACGACGGCGCAGGAAGCCAAGAATCCGCAACGAGACTTGCCCATCGGCATGATCGCTTCTCTGGCGATTTGTACGGTTTTGTACATCGCTGTGGCAGGGGTGCTGACGGGGATGGTGCACTGGCAGCAGATCAACATCGAAGCGCCGGTCGCGCGCGCCTTCCTGGATCGCGGATTAACCACGGCATCGCACATCATAACCGTGGGGGCGCTGGCCGGCCTGACGAGCGTGATGCTGGTGATGTTGCTCGGCCAGACCCGCGTGCTGTACTCGATGGCCAACGACGGGTTGCTGCCGAAGAAATTCTTTGCTGACGTCCATCCCAAGTTTCGGACGCCATGGAAAAATACGATCCTCGTCGGCTTGCTGGCAGCGATCGTCGGCAGCCTGACTCCTATCGAGGATATTGGGAGGATGGTGAATATTGGGACGCTGCTGGCCTTTGTGATCGTGTCCATTTCTGTGCTGGTGTTGCGGCGCACGAATCCGAGCCAGCCGCGCCCATTCCGTACCCCCTGGGTCCCACTCGTGCCGATTCTGGGCGTGATCTCGAATGGCTACATGATGTACAAGCTTGGCTGGGTGAATTGGGCACGACTATTTATCTGGCTGTTCATTGGATTAGTGGTGTACTTCGCCTACGGTCAAAAGCACAGCAGGGTGCAGGCGATCGCTGCTGGAAAGTCACCGGAAGCTTGATCCGGAATTTGCCCTTAAGGCCCTCCGCACAGCGCGGAGGGCCGTTTTGCTTTACAGTGGTCAGGGACCGGGGACCCGGGATCAGGTAAGAACGAGAAGTTTGCGCCTGATCACTGAGCCCTTATCCCTGGCTCATGAAAGCCCTCCGCAATCTCCGCACGATCGGCGCACTCCTGTTGCTGGTCATGGCCATCGGCACCGCGGGCTATCACTACATCGAAGGCTGGCCTTGGTTCGACGGCTTCTACATGGTGGTGACTACCCTAACCACCATCGGCTACCAGGAAGTGCATCCGCTGTCGCATGCGGGGCGGGTGTTCAACGTATTCGTGATTCTGGCGGGCGTGTCGCTGTTGTTGTTGGGAGTCGGGGCGCTTAGCCAGGCTTTGCTAGAATTCGAGTTGCAAAGCTTCTTCGGAAGGCGGCGCATGGAGCGCGAAATCGGACGTCTCGACGGCCACTACATTATCTGCGGCATGGGACGCGTGGGGCGGAGCGTGGCGCGGGAACTGGCGCGCAAGCCTGTTCCGTTCGTGATTATCGAAAACGCAGAGACTAAGCGTCAGCGATTCTCCGATGAGAGCTGGCTGGTGATTGCGGCAGATGCGACCCAGGAACAGACTCTGCGACAGGCACAGATTGATCGTGCCCGCGGGCTCATTGCGGCCACCACGACCGATGCTACGAATCTCTATATTGTGCTCACTGCACGCGGTCTGAATCCGCATTTGAAAATCATTGCGCGAGCCAGCGAAGATGCTGCAGAAAAACATCTGCTTACCGCCGGAGCGGATTCGGTTGTGTCGCCATATTCATTTCGCCGGCCAGCGGATTGCCCAGTCACTCCTACGACCGCATGTGGTCAGTTTCCTTGACACTGCAACGACCCATCTCGGTATGGATCTGGAGATCGGCGAAATTCATATCACGCCTGTATCAGTGTTCGCGGGCAAGACCATCGAGAGCTCGCGCATCCGGCAGGAACGTGGAGTGATTGTTCTCGCCATTAAACGCCGCGAGGGCATGCGCTTCAATCCCGCGCCCGATGAGCGGATTGAGCCGGATGACTACCTCATCGCCATGGGCGAGCCTTCGCAATTGCGGCAACTGGAGCAAACCGCTTCCTCGGCATCCTCATGAATGTCGTGACTGGCCTATGAAAATCGTCACTGCGGCAGAGATGCGCGCCATCGACCGTGCCACCAGCGAGCGCTTCGGAGTACCTTCCCTGACCTTGATGGAGAATGCCGGAGCCGCCGTCGCCGATCACGTGCTGGCGCACTACGCAGCAGCAAAGCGTGTTGTCGTCTTCTGCGGCAAGGGCAACAACGGCGGTGATGGTTTTGTCGCGGCTCGACACCTGCATCAGAACGGCAAGACGGTTCATGTCATCCTGCTCGCCGATCCTGCCGATTTGCGGGGCGATGCGGCGGTCATGTATGGAAAGCTGCCGGGGACCGCGGTCGTCGTCCACTCGGTCGAGGAATTGAGGAGTGACCGGATTGGCCTTTCGCTTCCGGCGGATTTGTATCTCGACGCGATCCTCGGCACCGGATTCAAGCCGCCGGTCAGTGATCTTTATGCAGAGGCCATCGAGATCATGAACGCAAGCCATGTGCCGGTGGTTGCCGTCGACATTCCTTCAGGCGCTGACGCGGACGCGATGGGGCCGCAGAAGGGAACCATGGCACGAGCGAATGCCATTGTCACGTTCACGGCCGCTCGCCCGGCGCACGTGTTAAGTCTCTTCACCGATGGACCGACTTGCGTCGCGAACATCGGATCGCCCGGCGAGGCGATCGTCTCGTCGTTGCATCTGAATGTGATTACGGCGCACGACATCGCACCGCTCATTGCGCCGCGTGCCGCCGAATCAAATAAGGGAAACTATGGCCACGTTCTGGTCGTTGGTGGATCGGTTGGCAAGGCAGGGTCGGTGGCGATGGCAGGGATCGTCCGCGTTGCGCGCCGGCGCCGGGCTGGCAACGGTGGCGACGCCGAAGTCAGCGCTTGCGACCGTAGCAGGGTTTCATCCGGAAGTGATGACTGAGCCCTTGGCGGAAACCGATTCGGGGACGATCTCCTCCAGAGCTTTAGACCACGTCGAATCGCTGGCAAAAGGGAAGAGCGTGCTGGCGGTCGGCCCGGGGATCTCTCGCGTGCCCGAGACGGCGGAACTGGTGCGCGCGCTGGTCGCCAGAAGTGAAATTCCAGTTGTGCTCGACGCCGACGGACTCAACGCGTTTGAGGGGCGTGTCGAGAAATTGACGGGGAAAGACAGGGTGCTAGTGATCACCCCGCATCCAGGGGAAATGGCGCGACTGGCGGGGTGTTCGACGGCCGACGTTCAAAAGGATCGGTTGGGCGTGGCGCGGAAGTTTGCCCGGGAACATGATTTGATTGTTGTGCTCAAAGGCCACAGAACGCTCGTGGTTCAACCCGATGGCGAAGCCTGGGTCAACACGACGGGGAATCCGGGGATGTCTACCGGCGGCACGGGCGACATTCTCACCGGCATGGTTGCAGCCATGATTGCGCAACATCCGAGCCAAGCGCTGCTGGCTGTTCTCGCCGCGGTTCATCTCCACGGCCTCGCGGGCGACGTCATGCGCGACGTTGTCGGGGATCATTCGATGGTAGCCACCGATCTGTTGCGTGGATTGCCGGATGCCTTTAGACGAACTCAGCGAACGGCGCGGGAAAAGTTTGTGTGCTGGGATGGCTAACCGCTCGGAGATTGACCTCTGCGCTTACGCTAAGTGTTATTGACCGTCTAAGTCTGCTGACACGCAGAGCGGACGCCTCCGAGGAACAGGAATTATGACCAGACTGATTGCGATCACAGCGCCCATTACCCTCATTGGACTTCTGGCCATCCCGCTGATGGCGCAGAATCCCGCCACAAAGCCCGCGCTCACTCCTTCGCAGGCCTTGCTGGCCTCGTGGAGCGACATCGGACGGAAACTGATTGCGATGGCCGAGGATTTTCCGGAAGACAAATACGATTTCAAGCCGGTCCCAGCGCAGCGTAGTTTCGCCGACCAGTTATTACATGTGGCGGGCTCGAACGACTTATTTACCCAGGTAGCCAAGGGACAAAAGCCGGTGGATGATGAGTCGCGCGCGCACTACCCCACCAAGGCTACGGTCATTGCTTACTTGAAGAAATCGGTTGCCGAGGGCGCGGCGGTGATTCAGGCCAAGGGTGATCAAGGACTGACTCAGGCGGTGGTGGATTCAGAGTCAGGACAGACGCTGCCGGTTGCCGACCTGGCCTATGAGCTGATCGAGCACTCAGGCGAACACTATGGCCAGCTCGTGGTGTACTACCGGGTCGCGGGACTCGTGCCTCCAGAATCCAGGCCCAAGAAGTAGGTGGTGAAACACGCGGAGCATGGACGCGAAGATGCGATGACTACGCTCAGCTCGTTTCCTGGTGAAGCGGAAATGTGGCTCTTATCGCGCGGCCGGCAGCCGAATCGTCTTTCCTTCCGTAGCGGAACGCCGCGCTGCATCAAGAATTTCTGTTACGGTGACATTCGTTTCCAACGAGGATAGGTGGTCCTCTTTTGCTCCGTCGACGATCACGGCCCTCAGGTACGACAGAGAATTGTCATAGGGGGCCGGCACGGGCTTGGCGGCGCGTTGTTCTTCCGGTTTGTCTTCTGTGATGCGCACGCGGACGTCGTCGCGCTTTACCGTAAACACCTGGCCGGTCCGCCCGTAAACTTCCATATCTTTACGGTCGAGCGGCCAATTCCACGAGGCCTGAATGATGGCCTGCGCTTTCGGATAAGTGAGGACGATCGTCGCCTCGTCATCGACGCGAGAGTAAATTTGCGGTTTGATCTGCTGGGTCACAGCAGTGACAGTTTGCGGACGCTGACCGTCCATAAGCCAGGTCATCAGATCGGCGCCGTAGCATCCGAAATCAAAAAGCGCGCCTCCGCCATTGAGTTTGGGATCGGTAAGCCAGGCGAGGAACTCAGGCTGGACGCCGATTTCCTTTGGGCCCTTGTGGCCATCGTGCACCACGACCTTGCGGATCTCGCCCAGCGCTCCTTCGTGCACCAGGTCATAGGCTGCGTGATTGCTGCGATACCAGGACGTTTCGTAGTTGACCAGCACGTGAATGTTGGCGGCTTTGGCAGCCTTCTCGATGGTGAGCGCGTCGTCGAGGCTGACGGCGAGTGGCTTCTCCATCATGACGTGGACGCCATGACGCGCGCAGATTTCCACCACGCGGCGGTGGTCGTAAGTATTGGTGTAAACCAGCGCCGCTTGCGGATGGGTCTTGGCGATCATTTCTTCCAGATCCGTGAACAGGAGGGCTTGATCGAATCCGTATTTTTCCCCAGCCTGGGACAAGAGTTGCCGGTCAGGCTCCACGACACCAACGATGTCGATCTCTGGACTGTGACGGGACTGGCCCAGGAACCCATGGACGTGTCCGTGAACCAACCCGACGATAGCGACGCGAAGCGGCGGGCCCGATTGCCCAGTCGAAGCTTGGCCGTGCGAGATCGCGGCGAGAAAGATGGCGAGGATAAGCGTCAGGGATGTTCGAACCATGGATTCCTCCGAAAGGGCTAGTCAGACATAGTAAATGGGGCCATTTTTCACAGGGCTGGATTTTGTCTTTGCTGATTGCCGGCTGTCCCAAAGGACATTAATCATTCAGTAAACAGATTGCTAACTGCTTCGTAATATTGGGTCTCGTCACTTGATCAGCGGCCCTGAGAGCGGAAACCGGACGATGGGCTTCGGTAATCTATTACTCAATATCGAGTAGTGCCATAGTGCAATTGGCCTATGACCCACTTCCCCCAACCGCACCCCTCGCGGCGCGCGTCCCGGGTACAACTAGGAGACTCCGTCCTGGCTGCGATCCGACTTGAGGACGGCCGCCGTACCAAAGCGAAACTCCAAACCATTTCCGTGACCGGCGGCCTGCTGCGCATGGCTCAGTCTCTGGGACAGGGCGATTTTGTCGAGGTAGCCTTCCAGACCCAGGCCGGACCAGTGCACGGCATGGCCGAAGTTCTCAGCCCCATGCGGAGGATGCCCGACGGTGTATTACAACCTTTCCGCTTTGTGGCGCTTGAAGACGACGATCATCGACGCCTGCGCACCTCGCTCGACCACGTGACGGAGCGCAATTCCCTGGGCATCAAGTCGAGCCTGTTCTCCAAATAGTAATTGCGCACGGCCAGCGGCGGGTAGTCGCCGATGACCGAACGAATGCTGTCGCTATACTGGTCGTATGAACCGGATCAGAGCGGCCGCCGTGCTGCGAGAGATCACGACGCATTCGGCCGAGGAAACGATTGCCTTCGGCCGCACGCTGGCTGAACTGCTTACCCCTCCAAAATTTGTTCTGCTGCGGGGTGATCTCGGCGCAGGAAAAACCACGCTGGTCAAGGGAATTGCGGCCGCTTTCGAAGCCGCGGCCGAGGAAGATGTCACCAGCCCTACCTTCACCTTGGTGCACGAATATCGCGGGCCGCGTGCCAATCTTTACCACATTGATCTCTATCGCGTGGATACTCCGCGCGAACTCGAAACTCTTGCCTTGGATGACTTGCGATCGGACAACAGCATCCTGTTGATCGAGTGGGGCGAGAAGTTTCCGCAGCTAAAAAAGGAGTGGGATCTTGAGATTGCGTTAGAGCGAGAGGACGAGAGCGTGCGGCGGATTAGGATCAGCAGTTAGCGACTGCTGGTCACGGCGATGGATGGAAGGATCGCACGCACGCAAGCCACTGGAGCGCTCCACTCACGAACCATTGAGAAGAGAATGGCGGCTGCAAAGAGGACGAAGATGAAGCGCTTCGGCATCAACTTATTGTCTCATGCCCCTCGGCGGGGGCGGCTGACAGGAACCTTCAAAAGCCCATGATGTTGTAGCCGCAGTCTACGTAGATCACCTCGCCCGTAATGCCGCTGCTGGCGTCGGAGGCGAGAAATACGCCGGTGGATCCGACTTCGGCGACTTCCACGTTGCGCCCCAACGGGGCGCGATCGGCGTGCGATTTCAGCATCTCTCCAAGCCCGGAGATGCCGCGCGCAGCCAAGGTCTTGATCGGTCCTGCGGAAATGGCGTTCACTCGAATCTTTTTCTTGCCGAGATCGGCGGATAGGTATCGGACGGTGCACTCCAGCGCCGCCTTGGCCACGGCCATCACGTTGTAGTGCGGCACAACCTTTTCCGCGCCGTAATACGTCATGGTGATGATCGACCCCCCATCTTCCATCAGCGGTGCCGCTGCCCGCGAAACCGCGATCAGCGAGTAGACGCTTACATCATGCGCGATGCGGAAGCCTTCGCGCGTGGTGTTGACGAAGTCGCCTTTGAGCTCTTCCGCTGGCGCGTAAGCCACCGAATGGACCAGCGCATGCAGTTTCCCGTACCGTTCTTTCAGCGTCGCGAATAACCGCTCGATATCTTCATCCTTCGAGACGTCGCACATGTAGCCTTCGGCGCCCGGCAGCGAGAGGATGAGGTCTTTCGCTTCCTGCTCCAGGCGCTCGTTCTGATACGTAATCGCGAGCTTCATGCCCGCGGCATGCAGCCCTTGGGCAATGGACCACGCGATCGAGCGCTTATTGGCGACCCCGAAGACGACAGCGTTGCGTCCCTGCAAGTCTGTGGACATGGCGGCTCCTTAGGAATGGGAAAGAATATCAGAACGAGGACTTACCACGGAGACACAGAGGCGCGGAGGAAATACTGGGATCTTTGCGCGCTTCGCACGGAAGGCGTTCACTTCGTGGCGACTTCCTCACCGACGCGTACCTTTGCGGCGGGCCAGCATGCGGCTGCGAACGACAATCCATACACGCAAGCCAGAATTGCGAATGCAACGACCAAACTAACCTTCTGGGCTACTGCACCCACGCAGATGGCGAGCACAAGTTGCAGGAAGGTTCCGGCGAAGTAGAAAGAATTCTGCACGCGTCCCATCAAGTGTTGAGGGACCATCTCCATCAGGCTGGTGTTCATGGCGATGCCTCCGACCCCGCGCGCCGAGCCCATCACGAAGTAGGTTGCTACGGCCAGCAAGAAGAATCCGGAGATTGGAGCAAAGGCGACGCAAACCGACAACAAGGCCATGGAGAACGCAACCGCCCGGCGCCCGCCCAGCCACGCAATTGCCTGCGGGGCATAGAGGGCACTGACAAAGGCTCCCGTGCCCCATCCGGCATTGAGCCAGCCATAACCTTTGGCGCCGCCATGAAAGACGCGGTCGCTGAGCGATGGAGTCACGACCACCCCGGTAATCATGGCCCCCAGAAACAGTGCCCAACTGATCCCGAGCATGACGACGGTGGGGTGGTCCCGCAGAAAGTGCATGCCCTCGCGCATCTCGCGCCAGAACCTTTCAAATTGTGTTTCGGCGGCAATCAGGTCGGCGCGCAGTTCCTCGGGGCGCAGGACGATGTGGCGTCCCTTGCGCACGGCGAAGTAGCAGAGGAACGACACCACATAGGTCGACACGTCGAGCATCAATACGCCGCCCAGGCCGATGTGGTCGTACATAAATCCCACGATGGCTCCGGCAATCAGAAACCCTCCCTGCACGCCTGCCAGCAAAAAGGTATTCGATTGCACGAACTGGCCTTCCGGGGTGAGTTCCTGAATCAGTGCTGTGATCGTGGGCCAGAACATCCAGAAGCCGGCGGCGACCAGGGTGTTCATCAGGTAGAGTTCCCAGATTTGCACCCGATGCTGAGCCGCCAGGATAGCGACAGCCACGATAATCAGGGCGCGGATCGCGTCGAGCCACATGACCAGGCGCCGGCGATCCTCGCGATCAATGACCACGCCGGTAAACGGAAGCATGAGCATCGCCGGGATCGTCTGCAAAACCGCAAAGGTTCCGAGGGCCATCTCGGAGTGCGTCGCTTTGAGGATGTACCAGGCGACCGCGGCCGAATTCATTCCGCTGCCCACCATCGAAATCAGGTTGGCGGCGAAAACGAAGCGCAACGGACGCTGGCCCAGGATGGCACGCATCTTTCTACTTTAGCCGAGGAAGAACGAATTCACCACGGAGATACGGGGCCACCGAGAAACCGAGCAGGAAAATACACGCGCGCGTTCGGTTTTAAGAGGGTTGAGAGATTTGAAGAATAGCCACTCGGTGTCTTTGAGACTCGGTTGTGGATTTGTTCGGAGTGGCGTGATGCTGGCCCTTGCGCGGAGCCGCGTTCGGCGCTACGATTCGCCTGCTGTTCGAAAGTTTGGTCATCTCTCGCTTACCCCGGAGGCGGGCTATGAGACGCAACGGATCGCTACTGCTGTCTGTTTTTCTTCTCTTCGCGTTTTCGATTTCTCAGGCAGGCGCTCAGGTCGACCGAATCGTAATTGCTGCGGGCACCGACGAGGATCATGCTCTGCAAGCTATTACCAGCGAACAGGACGCGGCAAAAAAGGTGAGCATGTACGAAGAATTCGTACAGAAGTTCTCGTCCAATCCCCAGGCTGTCGCGTATGGAAACTGGCAGATTTCTCAGGCGTATCAGGCAACCGGTGATCTGCAAAAGGCCTTGGACTATGGCGATAAAGCGATCGCCGGCTCTCCTCGCAATCTCGACATCCTGGTGTCGCAGACCGGGGTGGCACAGCAGGCCAAGAACAATGTCAAATTGGTCGACTATGCCGCGAAGGGAGGCGACGTGTGTCACTCCATCGCCAAGCAACCCAAGCCCGAAGGAATGAGCGACGAGGACTTTGCTCGAAAAGTGTCCGAAGAGAAGTCTGCTACGGAGAACAGTTGCGATTTCCTCGAGACCTCCGGTTTCAACGCGATCACGACCGAGACTGATCCGAAGAGCCGCATGTCCGAGATCGAGAAATTTACGGCAGGTTTTCCTGACTCGAAGTTTCAAGATCAGGTTTCCAACTATGTGATGTACACCCTCGGGCCGGGGCAATTAAACGATCAAGCCCGGCTGGTGTCATTCGGGGAGAAGACTCTGGCGGCCAATCCTAACTCGCTGCCCGCGCTGCTGCTGCTGGCCAGTTACTACAGCGAAGACTCCAAGCCCGGTAGCTCCGCGAAAGCGATCTCATACGCGCAGAAGACGATCGAGGTGGCGAAGGCAGATGCTCCCGACGCCGACAAATCGCGCAAGCTTTCTGCGGGGGCGGCTCACAACACGATTGGTTGGGCATATTTGAAGCAGGAGAAGACGACGAGTGCGATTCCCGAGCTCAAAACTGCGTCGGTTCTACTCAAAGGGCAGGACGATCAGCAGTATGCGAGAGCGCTATACGGCCTGGGATTTGCATACGGCAAACAAAACAAGCTAACTGAGGCGCGTGAAGCGCTGACCGAGGCGGTGAAGATTCCCGGTCCGCTGCAGGCGATGTCGCAGGATTTGCTGACGAAAGTGAATAGCGCGCGCGCCAAAGGAAAATAAATTCGTTCGGCCGAGTGAAACGCGCCTCACTTTTGCGGCTTAACGAGATCTTCGGAAAGCAGTTCAGCCTTCCACGCCAGGGTGCGGGCACGCTCCAAGTCTCCGGTTGCTACCGCGGCTTTGGATTGATCCACGAATTGCCGGATCTGCGTAACCGTGTCTTGCTGGCTGGAACTTAGTTGCTGCCCGGCAATTTTCTTGAGATTAGATTCTGTGATGCCCAGTAATTGATTGGCCACGTCCCGCTGATGGGCTGCCTGAGCGCTATTTGGCTCTCCCCCTAAATGCACACTCGGCTCTGTACTGCCACCGTGACGCACAATGGTTTTTGGTGGCGGACAGGGTTTCGGAGCAGCCGCAGTTCCCGGCGTTTGTCCCTCTGCGTTGCTCGCCGAAGATGAGTCGGCTGGTGATGCGCTCGCCTTGCCTGCGTCCGGACCTGGCGTCGGAGCAACAGGGCAACCAGATGAGATTTTCTTCTTATGTCGCCGCCGCTTGGTGGGAGCCTTTGCCTGGCTTGCAGCCGGAGTTGAGGGCTTGGCCTCTGCCGGTGGAGTCTGTGGTGGCGCCGTTTCTTGTTGACCTTGCGTCTCAGGAACACTTGAGGTGGGTGCCGTCCCCGATTGAGGTGGAGATTGTTGCGGCATCGAATCGTGCGCGAGCGTCGTGGATGCCGTGAAAGAAATGCCCAACAAAAGGATTGCGGCCAGAGTCATACGAGTCACGAGTACTCAGTACTAACGTTAGTTCATCTTACGCTTTCGGCGCGGCACCGGCCATCGGCGGTCCGGTGTGAAACGCAATCCTAATCCCCTCGCGAAGTTGCCTCGTCGGCAGCGAATACCGGACCAGACTCATTCGTCGTTCCAGCTAATGGGATCTGGAAGCGGAAAATTGTTCCAGTTGACTCGGCCGATTCAAAGTCCACCGAACCATAATGCCACTGGAGGATTTGATATGTCTGCGCCAGTCCGATGCCACTGCCTTCTTTCTTGGTTGTGAAGTACAACTCGAAAATTTTGTCGTGCATATCTTTCGGGATGCCGCCACCCTGATCATGGACCTCTGCGACAACAACGTTTTGTTCGCGACGAACCGAGATTGTAAGAACACCGCCCTGCGGCATCGCCTGCACTCCATTGATGACAACGTTCAAGAATGCCTGCTTCATGAGGTCGACGTCGACCTTGACGGGCAGTCGCTGGTCCGGTACGTGGCGCTCAATGGCGACGCCGTGTTGTTCCGCGTCAGGAGCGGCGAGTTGCGCGACATCTTCCATCAGGCGGCGAAGATCGATTTCCTCGAGGTGAAGATCGCGGGGCCGTGTGAAGTCCACCAGGGTCTGCACAACGCGATCCAGGCGCCGAATCTCGCTGTCGATAATATCCATGTGCCGCCGCGTATCCGGTTCCTGGTTGGCCAGCTTGTTCCGCAGAAGTTGTAAATGAAGGACGATGGCGTTAATCGGATTCTTTACCTCGTGGGCAACACCGCGGGTCAGGCGTCCGCTGGCCGAAAGCCGACGGGACATCTCGATTTCGTCGCCGATGCGGCGGACCGACTCAGGATCCCGCATGATGAGGAGAGCGCCGATCTGCGAGGTCTTCTCCTGCACGAAATCCAATGAAACCTGGACGCGCTTTCCCCCCGCTGCGTCAAACTCGCGTTGTGACATTGGCCGCCGACGCTCGAAAGCGTCGAGCAATGCCGTACCCAGAAGCGAATCACGGTCAAACACTTCCTGCACTGTATGCCCGAGAAGTTCTCCGCGAGGACGGCCAAGGAAAGCTTCCACCGGTGCGCTTACGAGAACCACGCGCGAATCGCGAGAGAAGAGCATCAGCCCATCCTGCAGCTTCGCCATTAGTTGATCGACGTTGTCTTTCAACGCCGAGAATATTTCTTTGCTGTCGCGAATCTGCCGGCCCAGGTTCGCGATCTTCAGACTGACCAATCCATACTCGTCGTGCTCGGACTCGTCGCTATAAAGAGATTCCGCCTCGCCGGCGCTAACGCTGTCAAGATTACGGCTGATCTCCTTCAGCGGGCCCAGCGCGAGGTTTGAGATTCCAGCTGCCAGGAACAGCGAGACAAAGATCAACGCCACCGAAATGTAGGCTGCCCTCATGAGACGGGCCTGTACTTCGCTCTTGAGGAAAACGGTTTGGACTCCGATGCGGATTGTGCCGAAAGGTTCACCATTCAATTCGAGCGGGTACGTTACGTCGTAAACTGCCGCGGGGCTAAACACCATGCGCATCTGGTCGCGAAAGCGGAGGTGGACCACTTGCTGGAAATCACGCCGTGCCGGAACTACCTTGCCGACCATATTTGCATTGGTGTGAAGCAGTGCCTTGCCGTTGATATCGACGATCGCGACATCGTATATATACCTCCAATCGCCTGGATCGGATTGGAGCAAGTTATTGAGATCGACGTCGGTTTGCACGTAATCCGTAAGGGCGCGCCTGACGGCCGCGGGATTGCTAGTATCGATCGACGTGCTGCTGAAATCGGGTACGGCGTAGGCGGCGGCATACGCTAATTGGTGAGTCAGACTCGAAGCGGTTTCATAGGCATTTTCAATGCGCAACCGCAAGATTTGGGAAATGTAGAGGTATGAAAATGCGGAGACCATCGCCGTCACCATGAGAGTGATGACCAGCACGATGATGGTTTTGCGTCGCAACATGATGAAGGATCAAGGTGAGCCGGGGAAGTCCCAGAGCCCTAGCCGCTAGGCACTTCTTCCTTGCCCGTAACTGTCTCTGCGGCCGCGCTTCCGTACTCCTTCAGCTTGTTGTGAAGAGTCTTAAGGCTGATGCCAAGAATTTCCGCGGCTCGAGTCTTGTTATTGCTGGTCGCTTCCAGCGTTTTCAGGATCAGCATTTTTTCCGCTTCTTCCACGGTCGTGCCTACGCCCAGGCGGACTGCATCGGGATCGTTGGCGGCGGTGCGCAGGGGCGCCTGTCCAAATCCAGGTGGCAGATGTTTCGTTTCAATTATGCCGCCATCACAGACGATCACGGCCCGCTCGATCGTGTTCCGCAGTTCGCGGATATTCCCAGGCCACGAATAGTTGTTGAACTGGTTCAACACTGCTTCGCTGACTGCACCGACTTTCCGGGCATGCTTGGTGCTCATTTCGGCCAACAACAGTTGCACCAACTGGCCAATGTCCTCCTTGTGCTCGCGCAGCGGAGGCATGTGAATGTTGAAGACATTGAGACGGTAGTAGAGATCGCTGCGTAACTCACCGCGGGAGACAGCCTCGTCCGGAACTTTGTTCGTGGCCGCGAGGACACGCACATCAACCGAAGTTTCGACCTTGCTTCCCAGGCGGCGAAGCTTGTGGTCTTCCAGAACTCGCAGCAACTTGGCCTGGGTGCCGACCGGCATCTCACCGATTTCGTCCAGAAGCAGGGTGCCACCTTCGGCGAGTTCGAAGCAGCCAGTGCGCCGCTCCATCGCTCCGGTGAATGCGCCTTTTTCGTGACCGAAAATTTCGCTTTCCATCAAGGTCTCGGGAATGGCCGCGCAGTTGATGGCGACGAAAGGGCGATCCTTCCTCGGACTGAGGTCGTGGATCGTCCGCGCCACTAGTTCTTTTCCGGTTCCGCTCGCTCCAGTAATGAGCACCGAAGCCGTGCTAGGGGCGACCATCTCGATCAGGCGGAAGATTTCCTGCATCTTCCGGGAAGCTCCGCTTAACCGGCCGAGCGATCCTGTGTCACGCAGCCTTCGCCTGGTGGCCTCTAGTTCTACGCGTGCGCCCAGCAGCGCGGAAGCGTTCCCAAGGATGGTCCTCAGACGATTGGTGTCGATGGGTTTCGTGATGTAGTCATAAGCACCCATCCGCATGGCTTGGACAGCACTGTCGATGGTCCCCTGGGCGGTGACCAGAATGACGGCTATGGTCTGAGCCTGCTCGGCAAGGTGTCCCAGCAGTTCGATACCGCCCATGCGCGGCATTTTGAGGTCGGTGATGACAATAGACGGGGACCATTGCATTGCCTTTTCAAGTCCCTCGGCGCCGTCGCGGGCCGTTTCTACGCGGAAGCCCCAGGAAGTCACCAGCTCGGCCAGGCCCGAGCGCTCATTTTCCTCGTCTTCGACAATCAATACTTTTTCGTGGCTCATCTGTTCGCTTTTACTCTAGTCGACATTTCGCGTCCTCGGGCACATTTCCACGATACGCGGCCTGCTTCCTGCCGGGCAAGGTCTTGAATGTCCAGCCGCCGCCAGCGGAAAGGCAGATCTTGAAATTTCAATTTGAGACGGCAGAATCATACACGGTTGCCTACATTGGCAATATGTTGGGTGTACGCTTTCGCTTTAAGCTGCAGTGAGATAGAATTTTCGTTCCTCAGCATCCACGGATCTTTTCACTTCCTATGAACGTCTGGCTGCCCACGCATCTGGCGAGCGATTTACACTTCGGAGGAATTTATGACAAGTAGTTGGAGCACACGCGCACACCGGGCGGTGATCGCAGTCGTGTCGGCAGTTATCGCAATGATGTTGATTCCGGGTTCCGCATCAGCGCAGAGCGATTCCAACCCTAAATGGGACCTTTTTGTCGGTTATCAGTACTTGCATCCTGGTGGCACGGTCCCGGCTCCCTTTGGCGATCCCAATAATCCGAATCTGTTCAAGATTCAAGATATGGCGAAGGGATTCGGCACCGCCGCGACCTACAATTTCGATCCCCACTGGGGTCTTGAGTTCGACCTGGGGCACAACTGGGATCACGGTAACTATGAGACAACAGGATCGGTGGGCCCGCGCTTTATCTGGCGGACCGATGATGGAAACTACTTCGTACATGCCCTTGCCAGCTATAACCGCGTCGTCGTGAGCGGACTGACGAGCGGTGAAAACGGCATTGGTGCGATTCTCGGCGGCGGCATGGATCTGCCAATTACGAAGAAAATAGCTTTCCGTCTCTTCGAAGCCGATTATGTTTGGGGCCGGCACAACTATTCTCCGTACGCTTCTCCGGAATTTCCCTCGTTGCGGCGTGCCACTTTTGAAGGCGTAAGACTGCGTACGGGCATCGTGATCAGTTGGGGTGGCGCCGAGCCGGTAGCTCCGGCGGCCTCTTGCTCGGTGCAACCCACTGAGGTCATGGTGGGCGAACCGATCACGGCCACTGCGACTTCCAGCAATTTCAACCCGAAGCATCCCGTTACGTACAGCTGGAGTGGTACCGGTGGCCAGGTGACTGGCAAGGATACGACCGCGAGCATCGACACAACGGGTGCAGCTCCGGGCAACTACACCGTCACGGCGCACGTGACCGATCCGAAGGCCAAGAAAGCCAATGAAGCGAGTTGCTCGGCTACCTATACGGTAAAGCCGCTGCCTCCGAAGAACCCTCCAACCATGTCGTTGTCGGCGAATCCGGCGAGCCTTGTTCCCGGCGGTGCTGTCAACCTGACGGCCTCTTGCACGAGTCCTGACGGTGTGCCGGTTTCCGTCGCGAACTGGACCTCAACTGGTGGTGCCGTTTCCGGCAGTGGAAACTCGGCAACGCTGAACACGACCGGTCTCCCGCCAGGCCCGGTGACGGTGACCGCGACGTGCACCGACTCGCGTGGTCTCGCCGGACAAGGCTCTACTCAGGTCACGATCGAGAACCCGCCGACCAATCCGAACATCGAAATACTGGAGTCCCGGCTGGCTCTGCACAGCGTCTACTATCCGACGGCCCAGCCCACGACCAGCAAACCCGGCGCGGGATTGGTGCCAAGCCAAAGCAAGATCCTGTTGGCCCTGGCAACCGACTTCAAGAAATACCTGGAGTCCAAACCAGACGCGCATTTGGTACTGGAAGGTCACGCCGACATTCGCGGCACTGACGCCTACAATCAGGCTCTTACCGAACGCCGCGTGGGTAGCGTGAAGAGCTACCTGGTGGAGCAAGGTATCCCCGAGTCTGCCATTGAAACGAAGGCATACGGCAAGGAGCGGAATCTGACCTTGGAGGAAGTGAAGGATTCGGTGGAAAAGAATCCCGAACTTACCTCGGAGGAGCGGAGCAGAGCGCTGGCCAGAATCGGAGTTATCAAATTGGCCAGCAATCGCCGCGTGGACGTCACACTCAAAATAGCAGGGCAGACTGAGGGGACATCTGTCCGTCAATTCCCCTTCAATGCCGCGGATGCACTGAGTCTGATCGGCGGCCGGGAAGGTGAGGCAAAAAAGGCCCCGGTAAAATCTGCTCCCAAGAAGAAAGCGGCAAAGAAACCTGTGAAGAAACCTTAACGGCAGCGACATCGCTGAGCCAAATTCGACGCGGAGGGCGGTCTCGCCTTCCGCGTTTTTTCGTGAGGGATCAACTTTCAGACTGATCTAAAGAGGAACAAAGTTCCCGGGAAGAAAAAATCTACACGAATTCCACAAGGGCGCACTCGCCAAGTCGTTGATTCGATGAGATCGCGTCTGGTATTCGGGTTGCCACTTACCATTTGGGGAAGTGCGGCGAGAAGATGACTTTGATGAGCCGAGCGCGCAGCTGTTACGGCCTGACGGTTTGGCTGTTAGCAGTGGCCCTGGTTGGGACGGTCTCGTGCTCGCGTCCAGCTAGCGTGGCGCCTGATGCGGGCATGACGCAGACGGACCAGCAGCAGGTTCCCTTCCACGACGGTAACCAAACTGACGGTTCCGGCTTGGGATTGTCCTCTGCATCATGGGATAACCCCGCTAAGACAGATAACAATCTGCCCTTCCACGATTCCCAAAACCTTCCCGCTGGTACGTTACTCACGGTTCGATTGAAAAGCCCAATACCCGCCGAGAACCCCGGTACGAACTCGTTCGCCGCGACTGTCGATGAACCCGTAGTGATCCAGGGCAACACGCTGATTCCGCGTGGGGCTGTCGTTACCGGGCGGGTGGAATCCGTCCGCACTTCCAATGTAAAACCTGATCGAGGCTATGTCCGCTTGGCGCTCCAATCCGTAAGGGTTGGAGGGGTTGATGTACCGGTTCAAACCGCCAGTCTTTTCGCGCGCCAGGCACCAGTCCAAGTGTCGTCACTGGTCCGCTTGGAAAAAGGTCGCCGGCTGACTTTTCGCTTCATAGAGCCAGTCTCTTCCCCGAACGGGACCGCCCTGGCTAGTCACTAGCTGCCCGCAACTTCGTTTGGTCGAAGTTTTCCACAGAAAGATTTCCCGTTTTAGTGACATCTGCCCTTAGCAGCAGGTGGGTCCACTGTCTATAGTGGGCCGAAATGGGAGTTGGATTCATCGACGACGAGTCAGCCGAGTTCCATTTTGGGAAAACCAAGGTATTGGGAGGCGAGCTAGGCGGTTCCTTTCGGAACTCCTTCCGCGCAAAGTGGAGCTTATGAGTGCTGCTGAGGTCCTTTGCCCGCCGCAACATCCCAAAGCTGCATTCAGTCCTCTTTTCGAGCACGCCCCGCTTGCTTTGGTCCAATGTCAATCCCACGGCAGGATCGCCGCATTGAATCCAGTACTAAAGCAAATGTTCGGGGTCAACGCCGGCACGGCGGTCAGACTTGTGGACCTGCTGGACTCTCGAGATCGTGGCGTCGGCGAACGCCTTATTTCTGAATTGCTTGAGGGAGAACGGGAAAACTTTCAGATCGAATCGCGTATCCCCGGCGCAAATTCCCGTCCGGTCCGATGGACAGCCTGGAGGGCACATGGGATCGATGGAGGGACAGCTTGCGTCTTGGCGTTAGCTCAGGAGGTTGCCGCCGTCCCAGACAGTGACCAGCGTCTGAAGCATGCTGAACGACTGGAAGCTGTCGGCCGGCTGGCAGGGGGAGTGGCGCATGATTTCAACAACCTTTTGACTGGGGTATTGCTGTACTGCGATCTGCTCATGGTCAGTCTCGAGCAGGATCACCGAGCCCGCAAATATGCCGAGGAGATCCGGAAGGCGGGCATGCAGGCTAGCGGCCTCGTCCGGCAGTTGTTAGCGGTCACGCGTCCAACGAGTTCCGTGCCTCGCCCGCTTTCCCTGAACGAAATCTCCGACGGCATGCGTAACCTGCTGGTCCGCCTGATTGGGGAAAACATTGAGCTTCAGTTCCGCCTCGATCCCAATCTGGGCTTGATTACGATCGACCCCACTCAGGCTCAGCAGATTCTTCTCAACCTGGTGCTCAACGCTCGCGATGCCGTGCCTCGCGGCGGGCGGATCACGGTCGAGACCAGCAACTCCCGGATCGAAGCCCTCATCGATACCGGTCCGGGTGCAACCAGTAAAGCGTCTCTGCCATGCGCGCTTTTCGCCGTTGAAGACAACGGTAGCGGCATGGACGGCTCCACGCGCGCGCATCTGTTCGAGCCTTTTTTTACAACCAAGGCGGGAAAGGGCACTGGCCTCGGATTGGCCACGGTCCACGACATCGTCACCACGAATGGTGGCCTCATTCATGTGGCGAGCCAACCCGCCAAGGGCACGCGAGTCACGGTACTCCTGCCGCTTGCTCCCGAAGCACTGCCGGAGGCCCTGACCGCCAAGAGCTTTCATCCCGTCGGAGACGGAGAACTATTTTCATCCAAAGAAGAGGAATGAACTCATGACGTCCGCAGCATTTAGTCCGGTTCCCACGACCACCGCCCCACAAATCCAACCAGCCAATTTCCTGAATCTTCTGATCGTCGACGATGAACGATCGATCCGCGAGGCGTGCCGCGAAGTAGCGCAGTCCCTGGGTTTCTCTGCCGAGATCGCTGACTCGGCGGAGCAGGCGTATCGCATGCTCGACTCGCATACGTTTGACGCCGTGCTGCTCGATCTGCGTCTACCCGGGGCCGGGGGACTTGATGCGCTCCGCCGCATCCGGGATCGTCGTCCCGAGGCGGTGGTGATCGTTGTAACCGGATATGGCACGGTGCAGTCGGCCGTGCAGGCCATGAAGAATGGTGCCTATGATTACGTAACCAAGCCTTTCAGTGTCGACGAACTTAAGCTGTTGCTGGAGCGCGTCGCCAGCCATTTGAAACTGAAATCAGAAAACCGCATGCTGCGCGAAAAGGTGAAATCCAAGCAGGGATTCGGTGGTATTGTCGGCCGCGCGCCGGAGATGGAGAAACTGTACCGCATCATTGCCAAGGCAGCGAACAGCGTTCACCCGGTATTGATCCTGGGAGAGAGCGGGACCGGCAAGGAGATGGTGGCCCGGTCAATTCACTACTCCGGGCCCTACCGCGACAAGCCATTTATTCCAGTCGACTGCGGTTCCCTGGTGCCCACGTTGATTGAGAGCGAACTCTTCGGCTACGTGAAAGGTGCTTTCACCGGCGCCAACCAATCCAAAGATGGCCTGATGGCGATGGCCGAAGGGGGAACCATTTTCCTCGACGAGGTCGGCGAGCTTCCAGTGGATTTGCAGGCCAAGATGCTAAGGGCGATCCAGGAGAAGGAAATCCGTCCTGTGGGTAGTACGCGTCGAGTGCCGATCAATGTGCGCATTCTCGCGGCTACCAACCGGGATCTGGAACAGGCCGTGATGCAGGGCACATTTCGCCGCGACCTTTACTTCCGCCTCAACGTGCTAAGCCTGCGAATTCCCGCGCTGCGCGAACGCCGTCAAGACATACCGCTTCTAATCGGGCACTTCCTGGAACGGATGACGCGAACTTCCGCGCAGGAAAAAATGTTGAGCGATGACGCGCTCAAGGCCATGCTCGCCTACGATTGGCCGGGGAATGTTCGCGAGCTCGAAAATTGCTTGGAGCGGACCTATGCATTTACCAGCGGTCCCCTCATTCACACCACGGATCTGCCAGCGGAGGTCGCGAATCTGCCGGTCAAGGATTCGTCCAACGGGAACGGCGATGGCAATGGCCACTTGAAAATCATTCCGATCGCTGAGTTGGAGAAGCGAACCATTCTCAACGCGATCACGGAACTCAACGGCGACAAACTGCAAGCCGCGCGCCTTTTGGGCATCGGGAAAACAACGCTCTATCGCAAGCTCAAAGACTATGCGGTCCAGGGATTCGAGTCCTGAAGGACCGATTCAGAACAGGCCTGCAGGCCGCGGGAACCACAACGGGAATGCGGCCTGCTGCCGAGCTTGCTAAATCGCTTCTTTTCAGCAACAGGGTTGTGGCGGCAGACGTGCTATGGGAAGGACATGATTTTACTTATCACGCCATCAGTTCGGGGCGCTGAATGCGCCGACTCGTTACAAGCCGCCACCGGTCGTGAAGCGCACTGGGCCCAAACGCTGCAGGAAGCCGCGACCCGCCTGCGGGAACAGACCTATTCCGCCGCTGTCATCGACCAGTTCTTGCTCGAGACTGAGCCCGAGGAAAGCGATCAGATGATCGAGCATCTCGGAACTGCCTTTCCCGTGTATATCAACTTTGCCATCACCAGCATGGAGCGCTTGTTGCGGGAAGTGCGCTCGGCGCTGCACCGCCGCAAGCGCGAGGAGAGTGCCGCGCGGAAGGCCGTCGCGGATCAGATGCACAGCGAGATGTGCGAGACTCTCACTGCCATGCTACTTTCGTGCGAGTTGGCGATGTCGGTGCCCGATGTACCCGTTCCAGCAGCGGAGAAGATTCGCGCCATCGACGGCCTTGCGCGCGAGTTGCGGCTTCGCCTGCGAGTGAACTGACGAACCGACCATCGCTTCGCCTCGGCTAGCGTAGTATTTTTGCGCTATTGTTCGCGTTCGCAACCTCCGTTAACGTTTCGCTGCTTATTCGTTCTCTCAATTTGGGGTTCCAGAAAACTTAAAACACATTTCGCGCACTGGGTGAGGGTGTGCCTTGCCCGTGTGCCATGCCACAGAATCTTCTTGCGGAGGATCGCAAGAGGTGATCCCACATATGGGAAGTAGGAACGTATGAAGACTGTCAGAAACCTCTTGTGTGCCTTGCTAAGCATGTTTGTTGTCGTGAGCGCCGCGGCTCAACAGATCACAGGCAGTATTCGTGGGACCGTTTCGGACCCCAGTGGGGCCACCGTGCAGGGCGCATCAGTGAGTGCCAAGCAAACTGAGACTGGACTTACTCGCGCTGCGCTTACCGATCATTCTGGCGGGTATGTGTTGTTGGAACTGCCCGTCGGGCACTACCGGTTGCAGGTTGAGGTCAAGGGTTTTCAGACATATGTCCAGCAAGGCATCATTCTGGACGTAAATGAGACGGCTACCATTCCCGTTCGTCTCGCGGTGGGGGTTGAGACCCAGCGAGTCCAGGTGGAAGCAGACGCTCAACTCATCCAGGGGACCGTCACGAGCCTGGGCAAAACCGTCTCCGAACGCGAAGTTCTCGACCTGCCGCTGAATGGCCGCAACTTTACCCAACTCGGTCTGCTGCAGCCCGGAGTTGTCCCTCTTACACCCGGTTTGGCACAGGCGGGAGGCTCGCTGCGGGAAGGCCAAGCCTACGCCGTGAATGGCCAGCGGCCCGAATCGAACAACTTCCTGATCGATGGCGCTAACAATTTCAACGGAGTCGACGGAGGCTTCATTCTCAAGCCACCCGTAGACGCCATTACGGAATTCAAGATTCTTACTCACAACGCCAATGCCGAATTTGGAGACGCCCTGGGTTCGACTACGAACATCATCACGCGGTCGGGGACCAACAGCTTTCATGGAGGAGTTTGGGAATTCCTGCGAAATGACGCGTTCGATGCGACAAACTACTTTGCGACCAGAACCGAACCTCTGAAACAGAATCAATTCGGCGGGACCATCGGCGGTCCCATACGCAAAGACAAGACATTCTTTTTCGGATACTACGAGGGCTTCCGCAATCGCCAGGGAGAAACGGACTCATCCACCGTGCCGTCGGTGGCGGAACGGAACGGCGACTTTTCGGCATTGTGCACACCTCAAGATGGAGGTTTCGTCGGCGGATTTTGCAAAAACCCCAATCACCAACTGGCCAACATCTTCCTTGGGTCAGGACCAGTGCCGAAGTTTTATCCGAAGAATCAATTGCCTCTAACCCCGCCGGACGTTAATCCACTTTCCCTGGGACTCCTGAGTTACTTTCCGCTCCCCAACAACGGAACGAATGTTTTCACCTCTACGCAAGTTGTGCGCCAGGATACCAATCAATTCGGACTGCGCCTGGATCAATATCTTGGCAGCTCCGACGTTCTCAACTTTCGCTACATGTTCAGCGACGGCAACCAATTCAATCCGATCCCCACGTCGGGAGCGAGCGTGCCAGGGTTCCCTGTCGGGCAAGAGCAGAGGGCTCAGAATTTCGTAGCGCAGGAGACCCATACCTTCTCTCCCGCCATGATTGGCATCTTCCGTTTTTCCTTCTTGCGGAACAAGTTCCTGTACGGGGAACGAACGAACCACACAACTCCTGAGAGCCTCGGGTTTCAATATCAGCCGAGCTTGGACCTCGCAATCGGACCTCCCTTCATCCAGGTGAATGGCTATACCACCATCGGCGATCCCATTACCGGGCCGCGCAACACTTACGAGAACGCGTATGACTATTCCGGCTCATTGAGCTGGGTCCACGGTCGGCACGACGTTAAGTTTGGGGGCGGATACGAGCATTTGCACGTTAACGTGCTACAAGGTATCGCCACGAATGGTTTCTTTGTCTTTGCGCCCTTCCCGGTCGTGCCCGATGCATTCGCGTCATTCATGTTTGGACAGCCGGTGTTCTTTCTGCAAGGCCGAGGAGATTTTTCACGCGGCATCAACGGGAACTCCTTCAACTCTTATGTGCAGGACACTTACAAAGTCTCATCTCGCCTGACATTGAATCTCGGATTGCGCTACGAAATGCCGTCGCCATACACCGAGATTCACAACCGACAGACTCTGTTTGTTCCCGGGCGGCAGTCTACCGTCCTGCCCAACGCACCCGCTGGATTGCTTTATCCCGGCGATCGCGGCGTGCCCGGAGGTCTGATTCCAACATTCCGGAAAGGTTTCGCGCCCCGCGTCGGCGTGGCATGGGATCCAACGGGAAGCGCAAAGTGGTTGGTGACTTCGGCCTACGGGATCTTTTATGAGCCGTATTACACGGGTCAAGGCGGGCCTCTGCAATCGCCGATCAGCGCGCCTCCGTATCTGCAGACTGAGCAGATCAGCGCGCCTCCGCCCAATTTCGTTGATCCATACAACGGCAACACTCCGCCATTGGGCTCGTTCGCCACGCCGCTGACAAACCTCACGCTTTCGCCCAACCTGCCACTGCCTTACTCGCAGGATTGGGACTTGAATATCCAACGGTCGCTCGGCTCGGACCTTTTGCTCGAGGTTGGATACGTGGGAACCAAGGGGACTAAGCTACCGCGCTTCATCGAAGGGAATCCGGCAATCTACGTGCCAGGGCTTAACAGCAGTGGTAAACCCGTATCCACTTCGAGTAACGCCGACCAGCGGCGGCTCTATTCCGGTTGCACGCTGAACGATCCGCCGACCAGTTGTGTTTACTCTTCGACCGGATTGATCGCAGGCATAGCAAACTCCTCCTACAACGCCTTGGAGGCCAGCCTGAAGAAGCGTTTCAGCCACGGAATTTCTTTTCTGGCGTCCTATACCTACTCAAAGTCAATTGACGATGCATCTTCGTTCAACCTGACCGGTTCGGCGTCGAAACCCGTGGCTGGCGAAAATGACCTGGCGCAGAATCCGTTCAATCTTGCCGCGGAGCGCGGACGCTCGCTGTTCGACGCGCGGCATCGATTGGTGCTCAGCTACCAATGGAGCTTGCCCTTTTGGAGACAGCCGCATGGTTGGTACCAACAAGTTCTGGGCGGATGGCAATTGAACGGGATCGCGACTGTGATGAGCGGGACGCCGTTTACGGTGTTCGATTCGAACGATGTGTCCGAGCAGGGCGGAGCGCCGGAAATCAGCGGATTCTCCGCCAACCGGCCCAACCTGGTTCCGGGACAGAATCCGAACTCCGGTCCCCATACCACCGGCGCATGGCTCAATGCCAGCGCATTCCAGCGCATTACGCCCGATCCAAACTCTCCGGTGCAGCAATTCGGCACTGCGGGCCGCAACATTGCCCAGGGTCCGGGCTATGGCGATTGGGACTTTTCGGCTTTCAAGAGTATTCGCGTGACTGAGGGCAAGGAATTTCAGTTCCGCGCCGAGTTTTTCAATATTCTGAACCACACGAATTTCCGCTTGCCGGATAGCGACATTAGTTCGCCCACCTTTAACCAAATTCTTACGGCTCTGCCGCCTCGGTTGATCCAGTTGGCGCTGAAATTCAATTTTTGAGTTGGGCGCTTCGATCGTTTACGTGAGGCCGCTGCCGAGGCTGGCGAAGGCCGCAAGGCGGCTACATTAGGCTGCACTGTGCAAGTTCTTGCACAGCGTCCGCTGAATTTCCTCTCGCCTATTTCCCGATTCGCACTAGAATGAGGTCACGCTTACGGAATGACCTGCCTGACGCGGCATTCCGCATTTGACCCGGAGGTTCTGTGCACGTTCTAGTCACCGCTGACTCCCTGTCTGGTTCGTGGACCTATGCCCGCGAACTCGTGACAGGTCTGGTTACGCGTGGAGTACGTGTCACCCTCGTCAGTTTCGGCGAAATTCCTCTGCCCGAGCAGACCTTATGGATGGATCACCTGCACGGCCTCGATTACCGCCCGACAGCTTTCCGGCTGGAGTGGATGCAAGAGGCGGAGGAAGACCTGCCCGAGTCGTCTGCGTTTCTAGCCGCGCTGGTACGCGAACTGCGACCTGACGTTCTGCACCTCAATCAGTATTGCTATGGCGATCTGCCCGTGGACGTGCCCCGCGTGGTGATGGCGCATGGCGATCTGATTACGTTTGCGCAGGCTGTACACGACCGTCCGCCGCGTCCCGCGCGCTACCTGAGCTGGTACCGCAACGTCATTCTCCGTGGTTTGGCAGGCGCTGATGCGGTCGTGGCCCCATCGGCCTGGATGCTTGACCGCATTTCAAGTTGTTATGGACGGCCACAGCGCAGTGAAGTCATTTATCCCGGACGCAATCCGATCTTCTTTAATCCCTACGTCAGCAAAGACGACTGCGTCCTGGCAGTGGGCCGGCTGGTTGACGCGAGCAAGCAGGTTTTTCTGCTCACCCAGGAGGCTCATCCGCTTCCGGTTTGCATTGTCGGCTCCGAGCAGACCGTCTCGGTGCCCCGCATTCCGATCCGAGCCGATGTGAAGGTTTCCACCGATCAGACGTCGGTCGCGATTCGCGGTCCGCAAACCGAAGCCCAGTTGCGGGCGCTCTATAGCCGCGCCGCCATCTACGCGGCCACTTCGCGCTACGAACCGCTCGGTATGGCTGCACTCGAAGCCGCATTCTCGCGCTGCGCCATCGTGGCCAATGACATTCCCAGCTTCCGCGAGATCTGGGGAGATGCCGCTCTTTACTTCCGCACCAATGACGCCTCCAGTCTTGCCGACAGTATCCGCGTGCTCAACGAAGATCGTCCCATGCGCCGTGCCTATGCCGAACTTGCCTACACGCGTGCTCGCGAGCGCTTCACCACGAAGCGCATGATTGACGACTTGCTGCAGCTATACCGCAGCCTGACGTCCGCATGGGTCGAAGCGGCCTAGAAGCGAACGTATTCGACGGTTCCCCCATCCTTCCACGTCAGGACATCCAGTGCGGAATGGTGATATCTTTTTGGAGGCTTACTAGAAACCCGTAAGGTTGGAGGATCAGTTATGGCTCAGGTAAAGATCACGGTCAGGCCCAATGGACCGTACCGCGTCGAGGCGCCGGAAGGCTCGATCGAGTTGGTCGACATCAATGGCACCCCATTCGACCTCACCGGCAAGACTGCATTTTCTCTCTGTCGCTGCGGCGGATCGGTGAACAAGCCTTTCTGCGATGGAACCCACAGTCGCATCGGCTTCCAGGGTGCGGAACTGGCTGTGAAGAAAGTTGAAGGCGGTTCCTAGTTCGTAAGAATGACCTTACAGAACTGGCGGAGGAGATCGTGCACGATTCGCGGGACCGGGAACTGGGAATGCATCGTAAGATCACGCGCCGTGACTTTATGAACGGCGTGGCGATGACGGCGGGAGCGGCGATAATGCCGTGGGAACTATTCGCTGGCGAGAAGACTGCAGAGAAGTCCCCCAACTACTATCCTCCAGCACTCACGGGAATGCGCGGCAGCCATCCGGGGTCATTCGACGCCGCTCATAGCCTTCGCGACGGCACTTTCTGGGACTCAGCGGGCAAGCCCGAAGATACTGGCGAAACTTACGATCTGATCATCGTCGGGGGCGGTATCAGCGGTCTCGCAGCAGCCCACTTCTATCGCAAGACGATCGGCGACAAGGCCCGTATCCTTATTCTCGATAATCACGATGATTTCGGCGGACATGCCAAGCGCAACGAATTCCGCGTGAACAGCGCGTTCCGCCTGGGTTTTGGAGGCACCTTCTCGATCGAGAGCCCCGCTCCCTATAGCGCCGTTGCCAAGGGCGTGATCGAGGAGTTGGGCATTGACGTGCCCGCGTACTCGAAGTATGTAGACAAGAATCTTTATCGTTCGCTTGGCCTGCGCCCCAAGATTTTTTTCGACAAGGAGACTTGGGGCGTCGACAAGTTGGTCGTCAATCATAGCCCTCGGGGCGGAGGCGAAAGTGGAGATGCGGTTACCGAGTCGGCGGAATTGCTGAAGCAGTTTCTCGCCGATGCCCCACTTGCCGATCAGGCGAAGCGCGACTTGCAGCGCCTCTATCAGGAACCCAAAGACTACTTCCCCGGGACTGACCTCGGACGAGAAGAAGGCGAAGTTGGCACGCATGAGCTACGCCAGCTTTCTGAAAGATGTTGCGGGAGTTCACCAGGACATCATCAAAATGTACCAGGCCCTTCCGCACGGACTCTTCGGCGTGGGCATCGATGCAGTTTCAGCACAGGACGCATGGGGATTCGACCTGCCCGGCTTCGGTGGTCTGAAGCTGGACCCGACGCCGGGCAAGGGAATGAACCGCGACGCCATCCCGAACGAGGAGGCCGAGAAATATTTCTTCCATTTCCCCGACGGCAATGCCTCGATCGCGCGCCTGTTGGTGCGCAAACTGATTCCCGACGCGATTCCCGGTTCTTCCATGGCAGATGTCGTCCTCGCTAAAGCGAACTATGCCAAACTCGATGACTCGAGTTCACCGGTACGCATTCGTTTGAACAGTACCGCTGTCCGCGTGAAGCACATCGGGGAAGCCGCTGGTGCGAAAGAAGTCGAAGTGAGCTACGCGCGTGGCGGCAAGGTTTACACGACCCGGGCCAAGAACTCGATTCTGGCGTGCTGGCACGTGGTAATTCCTTACATCTGTGAAGAGCTTCCGGACAAACAGAAGGAGGCGCTGGCCTCCGCACAGAAAGTTCCGCTCCTCTACACCAACGTCGCCCTCCGCAACTGGACCTCATTCCAGAAAGCAGGGACGAATTCCATTTACGCGCCGGGGATGTACCACACCTTCGTCAATCTCGATCTGCCGGTCAGCATGGGAGGCTACGAGTGCCCCCGCAAGCCGGAAGAGCCCATCATCGTGCACATGATGAAAGCCGCGTGTCATCCCGGATTGCCGGCGCGCCAACAGCATGTCTTCGGTCGCATGGAACTCTATACGACGACATTCGAGACCATGGAACGCAGCATCCGAGAGCAATTGGCCCGGACCCTCGGTCCGGGCAGCTTTGATCCGGCTCGCGACATTGCTGCGATCACCGTCAATCGCTGGCCGCACGGCTACGCCTACGAATACAACTCCCTATTCGATTCATTCTGGCTGGAAGGCGGCGAGACTCCGTGCGAAGTCGCCCGCAAGCCCTACGGCCGGATCGCCATCGCTAATGCCGACGCCGGCGCTTATGCCTACACAGATGAGGCCATCAACCAGGCCTACCGGGCAGTCGGAGAGATCACCAAAAGCTAAGGGTTTCTTGAGACTGGCAACCGCGGATCAGGGATGTTCGGACCTCAACTGCGCGGCCCGGTTCTTCGCTTCCTGGGCTTGTTGCGTCATGCCCTTCATTTGGTAGAGATCCCCCAAGGCGTTTTCGAGATCGGGATCGTCGCCGTCTCTTTCCTTTTCCTTTTGGTAGGCGGCAAGGGCGTCGTCATATTTGTTGAGCTTGGCGTAGGACTTACCCATCTCGTAATAGAGACCTGAGATCGAGGAGCCAGAGGCATCCGCAGCCTTAAATTCATCGATCGCTGCCTGATACTGGTCCTGATCGGCCAAGACCAGACCCATGCCGTAGTGAGCGTCGGTGCTTTTTGCATCCTGCGCCAGCATTTGCGCGAAGGTTGCTTTAGCGTCCTCATGACGATGTTCGCTCAAGTAAACCATCCCCAGATCGAAGCGGGCGGCCGAGCTCTGCGGCTGCAACTCAACTACACGTTTGAACTCGGCTTCTGCCTGCGGGAACTGCTGCTTGTTGTAGTAGGCCTGGGCGAGCGCGAAGTGAGCCTGTGCCAGGTTTGGCTGCTGCTTGACGATGGCCTGCAACCGCTGAATCGAATCCCCGCTGTTTCCAGAGAGCGCTTCGAAGGCTCGAGCCAGCCGCATCGGACCACCGCGCCACTGTCGCACGCCTAAGCCGGCTGCGAGCACGCCCAGCGCGACGACGCCGATCACCGTAGCCCGACGGACAGGATCGGGAATCGGCGCGAGCCGCGCGATCAATGCGCCGAGGATCAGGCCGCTGACTAGGCCGCCAATGTGTGCCGCATTGTCGATGCCGGAAAATAAGCCTCCAAAAACAAGATTGAAGACAGCGAAGACCAGCAGACTCCGCAGCGTGCCGCGGATCGCGATCTTTGGGAGTGAAAACTCACCCAAATAGAAAGAGGCGATCAGCGCTCCGGCCAGTCCGAAGATTGCGCCCGATGCGCCGACGCTCAAGACTCCGGGGTTCCAAGCCACGCTCGCCAAACCCGCGGACACGCCAGTGATCAAGTAAATGGCAGCAAAAGTCCACCGCCCGTACAGAGACTCGCACAGCGCTCCCAAGTCCCAAAGGCACCACATGTTGAAAGCGATGTGCATGATGCCGCCGTGTAGGAACATGTACGTCAGCAGTCGCCACCAATCACCGGACAATGTACGGGGACCGTAGTTGGCGCCGAAATGCAGCATGACTTGCCCCGGGAAGTCCTTTGCCCCACCGCTGGCCAGCACCATCGCAATAAATACCGCAATGTTGGCGCCGAAAATCACTCGAGTGAGAGTGATCGTGGACTCGCCTCGGATCCAAGGCGCGGGTATGACGCGCTGCGGCGCCTCGTCCACGACCTCTCCTCGCTGGGCAGCCTCGTGCTGCACGCACCATTGGCAAATCTTCCTTCCCAGCGTTAGAGGAGGAAGTTGCCGGCCACATTGGACACAATTCGCCATAGGTTAATAAGAGAATATCAACAGTCGACCCGCTTGTGGGAAAGGCAGACGGCGGAAACCAGGAAAGGCCCAAAGGTGCACGAGGCAATCAAAGAAGAGGTTCCTTTGTGATATCTCGTGTCTTGGGGGATTCAAGTTCTAGTGAATGGTTTTGGTCTTGCGCGACATGTAGTCCATCAGCAGGTATTGCCCAAGCGTGTAGGGGGTGGTGAAATACGCCTTGCCACGGCACATCTCAGTGACCTTCTGGACAAACTGCACCAAACCGTAGTCTGAAGCCAGCATGAATGTATTGATAAGGACGCCCGCCCTTTTGCACTTCGAGACTTCTTCCAGTGTCTGGCTGACGACCAGCGGATCAAGGCCGAACGCGTTCTTGTAGATGCGTCCGTCTTCGAGGGTGAGCGCCGAAGGCTTGCCGTCGGTGATCATCACGATCTGCTTCATGTCTTTTCTTTGTCGCTGCAGGATTCTCTGCGCCAGCCGTAACCCTTCCCGCGTATTGGTGTAGTAAGGGCCAACTTTGACCCGCGCCAGTTGCGACAGAGGCACTTCCTCCGCCGAATCATGAAACAGCACCAGCGACAAGGAATCCCCGGGATACTGTGTCCGAATCAAATGCGAGAGCGCCATCGCCACTTTCTTCGCCGGAGTGAAACGGTCTTCACCGTAGAGAATCATGGAGTGCGAACAATCCAGCATCAGCACGGTCGCGCACGACGACTGATATTCACACTGGTGTACTTGCAAATCGGAATATTCAATATTGAGCGGCACCGACAGCCCTTCGCGCTGGATGGCGCTCGAAAGGGTCGCTGTGATGTCGAGATTCAATGTGTCGCCGAACTCGTATGTCTTGGCCGAACCGCTGGTCTCGATGCCGGTCGCAAGATCGCGCGTGTCATGGCGTCCAAAACTCGACTTGCCAAGCGAACCCAGCAGGTTGCGCAGCGACTTGAATCCGAGAAAGTCGAGACTCTTGTCGGTAATCTCGAACTTGGCTTGCTGCGCTTCTCCAGTCTGCCCTCCGACGCTTGATCGCCGCGCGGGATCGTGCGGATCGTCGATGGAAATGTAATCTTCCTGCTGCATGCGCTCGATGAGCTTCTCGATCAGCTCGTCCAGTTGCCCATCTGCCATCATCTGCTCAATCTGTTCGCGCAGGTTTTCGTCGAAATTCTCTCCATTGAGCAGCGCCTGCTCGATGGCGCGCTTCAGTTCGTCGAGTGTCTGCTCGCCTTCGGGCAGTTCGTACCACATGGAATCCTGGAATCCGCTTTGCAGAAGGTAGTCGGAGAGAGCGCTAAGCAGGTCTTCCATGCTCATCTCGCCCGCCGGATCGGGCACGTATTTGGAATAGCGAATGCGTTTCATGGTCGTAGAGACGTAGCTGGCTACGTCTTTGCTGCTGGCCAGAGAGACGTTGCAAGCAACGTCTCTACGCTAGTTAAATTGCCTTCTCTGGCGGTACGGCCTCTCTTCAGGATCAAAGTTTTTTTCTCTTGCCGGTTCGGGTTTCTTTTCCCCCGCCTTGAACACGCGCTCTTCGCTGCGCCCAATGCGCTTGTGCGCATGCAGGCCTTCGAGAATGAATTCCGACGCCGACACCTGCTGCTCGGGACTCTCTTTCTGGGAGACGCCCAGCGGCCCGAGTTTGTCGACCAGTCCTTGAATTTTTCTCAGATTGTCGAGCGCTTCTGCAGCCGGAATCGAATCCGAAAGCTGGATCTCGCCGCCCAGATCGAACCATTGCACAATCTGCTGCACGTTGGCGCCGGTGTAGTACTCGTCGTACGTCTTGGCGATGGCCGCGCGAATTAACTCACGCCCCACGTGGTCCGCGCCTTTCATCTCGCCTTCGTATTCCAGTTCCAGCTTGCCGGTAATGGCCGGCAGGGCCGCGTAGACATCGCTGATGCGCGGCACCACGACTTTCTCGTCGTTGCGGATCGCCCGCCGCTCCGCGTTGGAAATGACGTTTTCCATGGCCGAGATCGGCAGCCGCTGGCTCACGCCCGACCGCTTGTCGATTTTCTTGTCTTCCCGCGCCGCGAACGCCACTCGCTCGATTACTTCCTGCACATAGTTCGGCAGGTGGAGCTTGTGCCCATTTCGGCGCGTCCAGGCTTCCTGCGCCGTGATCGCAATGCCTTCCTCGACAGTCGCGGGATAATGCGTGCGAATCTCGGACCCAATGCGGTCTTTGAGCGGCGTGATGATTTTGCCGCGCGCCGTGTAATCCTCGGGGTTCGCGCTGAACACCAGTGCCACGTCGAGCGGCAGGCGGATCGGATATCCTTTAATCTGGACGTCGCCTTCCTGCATGATGTTGAACAGTCCGACTTGAATCTTTCCCGCGAGATCAGGCAACTCGTTGATCGCGAAGATTCCGCGATTAGCGCGCGGCAGCAAACCGTAGTGCACCGTCAACTCGCTCGACAATTCGTGTCCGCCCCGCGCCGCTTTAATCGGATCAATGTCGCCAATCAAGTCAGCGATGGTCACATCCGGAGTCGCCAACTTCTCCACGTAGCGATCATCGGGTGAAAGATAGGCAATCGGAGCATCGTCACCGAGCCGAGCGACTTCGTCGCGGCAGCGCCGGCAGATGGGCGCATAAGGATTGTCATGAACCTCGCAGCCCGCGAGGTACGGCATTTGTGGATCCAGCAGCGTCGTCAAAGCGCGCAGAATGCGGCTTTTGGCCTGTCCGCGCAGCCCCAGCAGAATGAAATTGTGCCGTGAAAGAATCGCGTTGATGATCTGCGGCACCACCGTGTCGTCATAGCCCACGATGCCGGGGAAGACTCCCGCGTCGCCCTTTTCACGCAGCCTCGCGACAAGATTGTCGCGCAATTCGTCTTTGACCCGGCGCGTGCGCAGCCGCTCTTCAGAAAAATGACTGCGGCGCAGATCACCCAGCGTGCGCGGAACACTCATGAAAAGAACCCCCCACAGAACTACAATGAGTCGATTATACGCCGCAGTCGTGACTTTGACTTTTGACCGACAGGTCAGAAAGCAGGCGGACAATCATCAAAACAATTGCATTTCGGCCGAGCGAGGCGGCTCTGAGACTCATCGCTCAGGTATGTCTGATGAGCGTCCTGGTCCTGCCAGTTGTATGTCAGGCCGAGAAGGAGCCCTTACCTCCGGCCGGGCAAATCGGAGATGTCCCGTGCTCCGACGATCCTGCTCAAAGCTACGCCCTTTACTTGCCTTCAACCTACACAATGGCAAGACGCTGGCCGATCATTTATTTCTTCGATCCCGGTGGGCGGGGCCATCGTCCGCTGGAACTATACAAAGACATTGCGGAGAAATTCGGCTTCGTGATGGCTGGCTCCAACAACTCGCGAAATTTTTCGACAGACGAGTCGAGAAGTGTGAACGCGGTGTGGCAAGACACGCATCGGCGCCTCGCTCTGGACGAGCATCTCACCTACACCAGCGGATTCTCGGGGGGCGCCCGGGTTGCGGGGTCCATGGCGTTGAGTTGCCCGCAGTGTCGGATTGCCGGGGTCATCGCGCACGGAGCCGGATACCCCAACACCTGGAGCGAGGCCAAAGACAAGTTGCTGTACTTTTTCGCGGTCGGAAACCAGGACTTTAACTGGCCCGAAGTGACGATGATCCGCCGCCAAAGGGAAGAGAAAGGTTTGCCCTATCGCGTCCGCGTTTTTGCCGGATCGCACCAGTGGGCCCCTGCCTCCATTATGGAAGACGCTGTCGAATGGCTCCTGTTGAGAGCGATGAAGGCCGGCGATCGGGCAACGGATTTGGCGTTCGTCAATCGGCTGTTTCAAGCGAGGCAGGCCGAAGTCGAAGATGCTGCGAAAAAGAACGACCCAATTCCGGAGCTCGATGCTTACCGATCGCTCGTCTCCGATTTTGCCGGCCTCAAGGATGTGACCTCGTTCGAAAAGAAACTGACCGCGCTGAAGAACTCCCCCGAGCTGAAAGCCGCGTTGAAGAGCGAGCAAGACCAGATCGCGGATCAATCTACTCTGGAAGCCGAGGTCTCGACCAAGATGCGCGCTTACGTGAGCGGCACTGCCGACGACCTCATCATGCTCAGTAATGACATCTTGCAGTCGATGCGGCGTCTTCATGACGAAGCAGAGCGTTCGAAGAGCGAAACCGGAAGGCTAGTTTCCCAGCGCGCATTCGACGGATTGTGGGTACAGGGCATCGAAAGTGGGCAGCAGGAACTTGCGTCCCGCCATTTCGAAAAAGCGGAAGCCTGCTTCACGCTTATGAGTAGAGTGCGGCCAGACCCCTGGCCGTTGCTACTGCTCGCCGACACTCATGCGGTTGCGGGCAACAAGAAGCGGGCCGTTCAAGATCTGCAGGAGGCGGTGCGGCACGGGCTCACCGATGCGAGGGTGATCGAATCCGACGAGCGGCTGCAGGTCTTACGGGAAAATCCGGATTTCCAGAAACTCGTAGCCGAGTTGAGGAAAAACGAGAAGTGAACGGGGTACTGCTTTGGCTACCGTGGCACTGACTCTCAGTGCACGTGTCCATTGCCGCCAGCTTTGGCTCGCGCCTGCGCCCCGCGCCGCAGTTTCGGAAGGATCCCATCCAGGTACGCGGCGACTGCGGCGATTCGCTGGCTCTCGGAACGCATCGCCAGCAGCTTCTGCTTGAAATCGAGATCGAGCGGCAGTGACCCGGCGAGATAAAAGGACAGCGCGCTCTGATCGGCCGCCGAGAGGTCTTGTACAGCACCCGCTAACGACAGAATTTCCAAATGGAGCTGGACCGCCCGCACTTTTTCGTCATCGGGGGCGTTCCCGGGTTCATCCGGCACCAGCAAGACTTCCGCGCGCAAGAACGAGCGGTCCTGGTTGAGTTCGAGCACTTCAAAGCGCTTACGGCCCTCCGCGATCAGGTCGAGCCGCCCGTCCGGATACTCCTTCGTGACCGTGATGATTTCTGCGGTGCATCCTACCTCGGCGATGCCTTCTTCGAGCGCGCGCACCACGCCGAAAGGCGCGTTGTTGGCCAGGCACTCGCCGATCATCTCTTTGTAGCGCGGTTCGAAAATGTGCAGGGGAAGCGGAGTTCCAGGAAGCAGGACAACCTCAAGCGGGAACAAGGGGAGAAGGGCCACGAAATCTCCAACTCGGAGTGAATCTGCCGAGCGAAACGCTATTTAATTGTACGACACCCCATCGCTCCGTTCCTTGACTTGCTGTGCCGCGGAGAATACAACGCGAGCATGGAACTCGAGGGTCAGGTAGTCGTAGTCACAGGCGCTTCGATGGGCATCGGTGAGGCGATCGCAAAGAAGTTCGCCGACGAAGGCGCGAGTGTGGTTCTGCTGTCGCGCGATGCCGCTCGCGCTGAGGCCGCCCGCGCGCGGGTCGGCTTTCCGGAGCGCACGGTCGCGCTTTCCTGCGATGTCCGCAACTCCGAAGAGATCGACCGCGTCCTCGGCCTCACCTTGCATCATTTCAAGCGCGTCGATGTCTGGGTCAATAATGCGGGTCACGGTCTGCTAGATTCCGTCGCCGAAATGGACATGCAGGCATGCCACGATATGTTCGAAACCAACTTCTTCGGCGCGTTGTCGGCGATGCAGGCGGTCATTCCCGTCATGCGGCAGCAGGGTGGCGGAACGATCGTCAACATTTCCAGCGTTGCCGGACACATCCCGATTCCGTTCCATGCTGCCTACAGCGCGACCAAGTTTGCCATGAACGCCATTGGCAAGGCGGCCGGAGTCGAGCTGAAGAAAGATGGGATTCACGTACTCACGGTGTGTCCGGGTTACGTGCGCACCGCGTTTAGTGAGAACGCGGTCCGGGGAAATGAATTGAAGAGAGTGCGTCCTGGCTCAGTCCGCGGCATCACCGCCGAACGGGTTGCCCGCGCCACGCTCCGGGGATATCTGAAACGGAAGCGCGAAGTGATCGTTCCCTGGACCATGCATTTGCCGGTGAAGATCTATCAGCTGTTTCCGGGAGTCGTGGAATGGGCGATGGGCAGGATGGCGGGATAGCGAAGTCAGGAAGCTAGCCTCTTACGCACCCAACTCCCCCAGCATGGCTTCCATCTCGGACTGGGCGTGCAGATTGCCCGTACGTCGAGCCGATGCGATGCCATTCTGCAGCATTTTCCTGGCATCGTCGGCCCGCTCGGCCCGCACCAGCGTTTGCGCCGCCATGAAATATCCAGCGGTATAGTCCGGGTGATTTTCCAGCAGGATTGAAAATTCCGCCAGCGCCCGATCGAAGTCGCCCTGCTTTGAGTACTCCATGGCGAGCCCGTACCGCGCAAACGCATCCTTCGGATTTTCTGTCAGAACTTCGTTCAATGCAGCAATTCGGTCCATAAATTCGAGGCGGTCCCGCCAACGAGATTACTACAACTCATCGGAGCCGGTAGCGCGGGTGTCGGATCGAACTGGTAAGACCTCGCGCGACTCATTACAATGGCAACTCCCAGCGAATTCAAGATCCGAGGAACCTTGGAGTGGCCTGCCCATATTTCATGCCGGTGGCAAAACTGGAAAATGGCAACTGGCCGCATCCCGCCAGGCTTCCCCTCGGGTGCGGATGGAGCGGGCACTGCACCGCTCCTGGCCACGAAAACAAAGCTCCAACCCAGGATATTCTGGAAGCCTTCTGCAATCTGGGTTACGCCAGCAGTTGTGGCTGGTCGCCGGCACAACGCACGTGGGATGCGATCCGGTTCGCGGTCTCCGCGCCAGCCGCGACCCGCCGCGACGAACCTCGTACGTCCGGTGCCGATGTCCCGTCCCGGGTTCTCCGACTAAGCTACGTTTGCGAAAGGGACCACCGCCCCGTCCAACATGGCGACCTCGTCTTCGACCTCTCGAATGCAAGCTGGCTGCAGATGCACGACGACCTCCGTATCCAGAAAATGGCGGAGTGTTTTCTGGAATCGTATTTGAAGAGAAAAGCGTGACTATCACGGCATCCAGAACGAAGAGTGCAAGAAGGCATGAATCCCATGACAAGTGACGTGCTCACGCCCCGTCCGGTTCGAGACTCGCAATCCGAGATGGCGGAGATCGTATTGCCGAATGATGCGAACCCACTGGCCGCGCTGCTCGGTGGCCGGCTTATGCACTGGATCGATCTCGCTGGCGCCATGGCCGCTCACCGCCATTCCCGCAACTATGTCGTGACGGCTTCGGTCGATCACATCGACTTTCTCGTGCCGGTAAGGGTTGGAGACCTTGTGATCCTTCGCTCGTCGGTCAATCGCGTCTTCCATACCTCCATGGAAGTCGGAGTCAAAGTCTTCGTCGAGAACTACATCGCTGATACTGCCCAGCACGTCGGCTCGGCCTACCTGACATTCGTGGCCATCGATGGGGCAGGCAAGCATTTGAAGGTTGCTCCTGTGATCCCGGAAACGGAAGAGCAGCAACGCCGCTACAACGATGCTGGGAGGCGACGCGAGATTCGGCGTGCCGAATTGGAACGCCGTCGCAAAGCGCGCTGATTTTCACAGCATTGTGTGATTCAAGTCACATAAGGCGTTTCAGAAAAACGGGTAGCCTATCAAGGTGTTGAGGTTTCCATGGATAGTGCCCTTTTAGTTCATCGCCTGCATTTTGCCTTCACTGTTACTTTTCACTACCTATTTCCCCAACTCACGATGGGGCTTGCTCCGCTCATTGTGGTGCTCAAGACCCTTGGTCTTCGGCGCAACGACGAGACTTACCACAAAGCGGCGCGCTTCTGGGCGCGGATTTTCGGCATTAACTTCGTGCTTGGGGTTGTAACCGGGATCCCGATGGAATTTCAGTTTGGGACGAACTGGTCGCACTTTTCGCGCTTTGCTGGCGGCGTGATCGGCCAGACCCTGGGCATGGAAGGTATGTTCGCCTTCTTTCTGGAGTCTGCCTTCTTGGGACTGTTCCTGTATGGAGAAAAACGCCTCAGCCCGCGCGCTCACTGGTGGTCGGCGGTCGCCGTATTTGCCGGATCGTGGCTCTCAGGCTTCTTTATTGTGGCCACGGACGCGTGGATGCAACATCCCGTGGGCTACTCGAAGGCCGCCGACGGCTCGGTGCAACTCAGCAGTTTCTGGGCCCTGGTGCTGAATCCCTGGGCCTGGTGGCAATACGCGCACAACATGAGCGGCGCCGTCATCACCGGCGCGTTCGTCATGGCGTCTGTGGGCGCGTTCTACCTGCTATGGGGCAAGTTCGTGGAGTTCGGACGCATCTTCGTTCGTGTCGGAGTTATTGCTGGGCTCATTTTCAGCGTGTTGCAGCTGTTTCCCACGGGCGATGGCCAAGGCCGCATGATCGCCACCAACCAACCGGTTACGCTCGCTGCGATGGAGGCGTTGTTTGAAAGCCAGCCCGGAGCACCCCTCGTGTTAGTCGGCCAGCCCAACGTGGACGAGCATAAGATCGACAACCCGCTGGTGATTCCCCAGGCGCTGAGTTTCCTGACTTATCGAGCGTGGAAGGCCGAAGTAAAGGGGCTGGACGCGTTCCCGCAGGATGAGTGGCCCACCAGCATCAATCTTCTCTACTACAGCTACCACATCATGGTCGGGCTGGGGACGTTATTCATCGCGGTGATGGTGGTCGCGGCGCTGCTCCTGTGGCGCAATAAGCTGTTCACCAGCCACTGGATGCTGTGGATCCTGCTGCTCGCAATCCCGTTCCCGTATATCGCCAACACAGCTGGTTGGATGGTGGCGGAGTTGGGGCGACAGCCCTGGCTGGTTTACGCGCTTATGCGGACTGCCGACGGCTATTCGAAGACCGTTTCCGCGGGCAACGGGATGTTCACCCTGCTCGGATTCATGGGAATGTATACGGTCTTGGGAATCCTGTTCTTGTTCCTGGTCAGGCGTGAAATTGAGCAAGGACCGGAGGCCGACGGCGGACACGGACCGCTCGGGTTACCCAATCAGCCGCAGAGCGCCACCGTGCCGGTGGCTCTCGTGGGAGCGTCCAGCTCCGAAAACGACGTTGAGGATTGAAATGGAAACGCTTTGGTTCATGATTGTCGCAGTAATGGTTGCCGCCTACGTAGTGCTTGACGGATTCGATCTTGGCGCCGGAGTCATCTACCTTGGCGCCGCAAAAACAGCCGAAGATCGGCGTCGAATCATGCGCGCCATCGGGCCCGTGTGGGACGGCAACGAAGTCTGGCTACTCGCCGCCGGAGGCACGCTCTACTTCGCCTTCCCCCTGCTCTACGCCTCCAGCTTTAGCGGCTTCTATCTTCCCCTGATGATGGTTCTGTGGCTCCTTATGCTGCGGGGCATCGGCATCGAACTGCGCGCCCATATGGAAAATCCCGTGTGGGTGGGATTCTTTGACGTGATCTTCTGCGTTTCCAGCGTGCTGCTCTGCATCTTCTTCGGCGCCGCGCTGGGGAACGTTGTCCGCGGCGTCCCTCTCGGGTCGGACGAATATTTCTTCGAGCCCCTGTGGACCAACTTCCGCGTCGGATCGAACAACGGCATCCTTGACTGGTACACCGTTCTCACCGGAGTGATCGCGCTGGTCACACTGACTGCGCACGGCTCGCTGTACATCGCGACCAAAACCGAAAATGATTTGAACCGCCGCGCCCGTACTGTCGCGCAGTGGGCTTGGCCGTTGCAACTGCTGCTGACGATCGTCGGGTTGGTGGCTACCGTCTACATCCGTCCGACTGTGCTCTATAACTACAGGCAACACGCTATCGGATTCCTGATTCCCGCGTTGGTATTCGGCAGCCTCGCCGTGATGATCTACGCGCTACGAAAAGGCCAAAGTCTTGCAATGGAAAAACTGGCCTTCGTGGCCTCAGCGCTGTACATCGTCGGGATGCTGGTGGGAGCGGCGTTCGCGCTCTATCCCATTGTGCTCCCGGCGAGCACCGACCCGGCTCTTAACCTGACCATCTACAACACTGCAGCAGGCCATCACGGCCTGACCGTCGGATTCGCCTGGTGGATCCTGGGAATGATCCTCGCCCTCGGATACTTCACCCTGCTGTTCCGAATGTTCAAGGGCAAGGTGCGGTTGGAGGGCGAAGGGTACTGAGATCGACTGAATAGCGATCGTGTCCCGCTGTGCGCGTCACTCGGTATTGTGCGAATTGCCTAAACGAGTAACCCACAAGACGAAGGCCAGACATGCTTTACAGGGCTGTACCGCTATCCGTCGCTCGCGGATTTCGTCTAATCTATAGCTAATTCAACGTTTTGGTATTCCCGGAGCTCTCGTGAAAACATCCCGCAGTAGTCTCTTCCGTGTGCAGCTTTTTGCCTGCGCTGTCATCGTACTTCCGTTGTTGTGCGCCGTCGCCGAGGAGCCGGCCAAGCGCAACCTTCCGCAGCCGGAAGTGCATGGCGTCAACCCGGCTAGCCTCGACCGATCTGTGAGGCCGGGCGACGACTTTTTCGAGTACGCAAATGGAGCCTGGCTGAAGAGTACTGAGATCCCACCCGACCGCAACTCTGTGGCCCTGGACACGGCGCTGATCGAGCAAACCAACAAACGAACCGCGGATCTGATCGCCGAAGTTGCGAAGAAGGGAGCCCAGGCCGGCGACAAGTCGCGCAAAATCGCCGACCTCTTCAATTCTTTCATGGATGAGGCGGGCATCGAGGCCAAGGGGCTCAGCCCTCTGCGGCCGCATCTGGACGCGATCGCCGCCATCCACGATAAACGCGAACTCGCGCACGCCTTGGGTGAAAGTCTTCGAGCGGACGTGGACGCCCTGAATAACACGGAATTCCACACCGAAAACCTCTTCGGACTCTGGGTTGCACCCAGCTTCAACGACTCCGAGCATTACACCGCTTACCTGATGCAAGGAGGACTGGGCCTTCCGGACCGAGAGTACTACGTCACCGACAGCGCCGAAATGCGCGACATTCGTACGAAGTATCACGCACACATTGCGACCATGTTGAAGCTCGCGGGCTTCGACGACGCGGATGCCCGTGCAACTCGCATCATCGAACTGGAGCATGCGATCGCGGAAAAGCATCGCACTCTGGCGGACAACAACGACATCCACAAGGCGAACAACCCTTGGAATGCGTCAGACTTCGCAGCGAAGGCTCCGGGCCTCGACTGGACCGAATACTTCCGTGGCGCCGGGCTCAGCCAGCAGAAGAGTTTCATCGTCTGGCAGCCTGAGGCGTTCACGGCGGAATCAGCTCTCGTGGCTTCTACTGCGGTGGAAACCTGGAAGGACTGGCTCGCCTACCACATGATCGAACACTATGCGGCAGGGTTGCCAAAAGCATTCAGCGACGAACGCTTTGCCTTCTTCGGTAAAGTCCTTTCGGGGACGCCCGAGCAGCGCCCGCGCTGGAAGCGTGGCGTGAGCGTGGTGAATTTCTATCTGGGAGATGATGTCGGACGTCTCTTCGCGCAGCGCTATTTTCCGCCCGAGGCCAAGGCGAAGGCAGAGGCGATGGTCGCCAACATCGTCGCGGCCTTCCGCAAGCGAATTGACGCGCTCACCTGGATGAGTCCCGCTACCAAGGCTGAAGCTCAAGCCAAGCTCAACACGCTCTATGTAGGCGTGGGATATGGCGAGAGCTGGCACGACTACTCGAGCTTTGAAGTGAAAGCGGACGACATCTTCGGCAACATGTGGCGCGGAGATCTTTCCGACTATCGCCGGCAGGTTGCGCGCCTGGGCGGTCCGATTGACCGCAAAGAGTGGTCCATGACGCCGCAGACGGTGAATGCCGTCAATTTACCGCTGCAAAACGCGTTAAACTTTCCGGCTGCTATTCTGCAGCCTCCGTACTTCGATCCCCAGGCTCCCGCAGCGGCCAACTACGGATCCATCGGCTCAGTCATTGGGCACGAAATCAGCCACACCTTTGACAGTGAGGGTGCTGCGTTTGATTCGAAAGGCCGGGTGCGGAACTGGTGGACACCCGAAGACCTGGCGCATTTTCAAGCGGCGATCGCAAAGCTGGCCGTGCAGTACGACGCCTACAAGCCTTTCCCCGATCTTGCTCTAAACGGCAAGCAGACGCTGGGAGAAAATATTGCCGATGTAGCCGGACTTGCCGCTTCCTACGACGGTTATAAGGCCTCCCTCGGGGGTCAGCCTGCTCCGGTGCAGGACGGATTGTCTGGCGACCAGCAATTCTTCCTCGCCTTCGCTCAGAGTTGGGCTGAGAAGAATCGCGACGCCGCCCTCCGCCAGCAGGTGCTGACCGATGTACACTCCCCTGGCCAGTGGCGTGCCCTTACCGTTCGCAATATCGACGCCTGGTACGCAGCTTTCGATGTGAAGGATGGTGAAAAATTGTATCTAGCGCCGGCGGACCGGGTTAGGATCTGGTAAGGCCGGATCACGCTGGGCACAGGTTCTCTACGCTCTGTGATCAAGCCCTTGTCGTGGGTTCCGTAAGCTAATCCGCGGACTCCATAGGGGGTAAGTCAGCTTTCGCAAGCCCGGCGTCGCATCATCCCGCCTGTATAATCAACTCTTGGGGTTCTTCCTCATTTCCGCAATTCATACCTGGAGTGTGATCCTTTGAACGCAAATATGCCGCATCAGCATGGGCCCGCGCAGCAGGGCCCGCAACCACTGCCGGGCGTCGACGCCATCATTGCCGTCGGTTCGGGCAAAGGTGGTGTCGGCAAGACCACGCTGTCGGTAAACCTGGCCGTAGCTCTCGCCAAAATGGGACACAAAGTCGGTCTGCTCGACGCTGACGTGTACGGCCCAAATGTGCCGTTGATGCTCGGTACGAACTCACAGCCGCGCATGGTCGGCGAGAACCGCATTGAGCCGATCGAGGCCTTTGGCCTGAAAGTAATTTCCGTCGGATTTCTCAATCCCGGCGACAAGCCCATTATCTGGCGCGGACCGATGTTGCACCAGATTGTGCGCCAGTTCCTGGGCCTCGTCGAATGGGGACACCTCGACTACATGGTCGTCGATCTGCCTCCCGGCACAGGTGATATCGCGCTTTCGCTCGTGCAAACCGTCCCGCTGACGGGCGCGGTCGTGGTCTCGACTCCTTCGGATGTCTCTCTGCAGGACGCGCGCAAGGCCATTGAAATGTTTCGCCAGATGAAGGTCGATATCGTGGGCGTAGTTGAGAACATGAGCTACTTCACTTGCCCCCACTGCCAGCACGAAGTCGACATCTTCTCTCGAGGTGGTGCCGAAACAATGGCAAAGCAGTTTGGAGTTTCGTTCCTGGGCGCCATTGCGCTCGACCCTGAGGTCCGCAAGTCTGGCGATGGCGGCAAGCCGGTAGTGCTTGAGGGCGAGAACTCCCCACACGCCAAGTCAATTTACGAATTCGCCCGCAACGTAGTGACCAGGGTGACAGAGATCCGGGCAAACGCCCCGGCCAGCGTGATTCAGATTCAGTAGAGACGTTGCTTGCAACGTCTCTCTCACCACCATTCCGAACGCCGCTGGAAGAGACGCAAGCTACGTCTCTACGGATTCAATGCTTGTTAAACCGTGCCAGACGCCACATCGGGTGCGGTTCTTGCTCCTTCAGAATCATCCCCGCCACCATCTCTCCAATCGCCGGGCCATGTTTGAATCCGTGTCCCGACCCTCCCCCGACTAACCACACGTTCGTCATCACTGGATGCCGGTCGACAATGAAGTGGCTATCCGGAGTTTGCTCATACTGGCAAACGCGAGTTTCCAGCAGCGGAGCATCGCGCAGGGCAGGGAAGCGGAAGCCGACGTATTCGCGAATGTCCTTCAACGTCTCCGCACTGATGACTCGCTCGCCCTCACTCGGATCAAAATCCAGACCGCGCGTGTCGTCCGCAATCTTGAAACCGCGCCGATCGCTACCCGGGATGCCATAGCGAAACCGACCTCGATGGTCGGCCCACACCGGCATATGCGCGTCAGCGAACCGGTCTTCGCCGGGTGGAGTTCCGAAGAAGAATACATCCTGCTTGGTGGCGCGCACCAAGTCCCCGACGGCTTGGGGGAATAGCCTCCCCAACCATGGTCCGCAAGCAAAGACGTAGCAGTCAGCCCTGAGTTGCGTCCCGTCCGACAGCCGCAGATTCGCCAGCGAACTTCTTTCTACGCCGTCACTTTCTAGCCGGTCGGTCAAGGCCGCGACTTGCCGGTATCGTCCTCCCGCCGCGATGAATTTCTCGACGACCGTTTGGCAACTAGCCCGTGCGTCCAAATATCCGCACTCCGGTTCGAAGATTCCCCACTGAATGCCATCAAAGTTGATCTGCGGCCAGCGCTTGGTCATCTGCGCCACCGACAATTCCTGATACTTGATCTTCGCCGCCCGCAGCATCTTTACCGACCCGCGTTCGAACGCATCGTCGCGCCCTGCAGCCATCCACAGCACGCCTGTGCGATGTAGAAACTGACGCTTCCACCGCCGTTCATATTTCCGCCACAGGGAGAGCGCCCGCGCCGCCATCTCCGTGTAAGGTTGATCGGGTCCATAGGTCCCGCGCATGACCCGCGTCTCCCCGCCCGAAGAAGCCCGCGAGTTTCCCGGGCCCCACGCGTCAAGCAAAGTCACCCGCGCCCGACGTTCCAGCAGATGCAGAGCAGTCCACCCGCCGAAAGACCCTGCTCCAACCACTGCAACATGAGGTTTGGCCTTCATAGAAAGACCTAGAGAATACCAGCCAAGGATTTACTTCGTGAAACGTAATGTCCTCAGTGGTTAATAGGTTTGTAGGCCGGGTCCGACCCTTGACAGCCCCCCACCCCGTTCCTAGAATCCAAACAGGATCGCGCCTTTGATCCAAAACCTAAGCTTCTGCATCTAAAATAGATAGGTAGAATGAATTGGATGCAGTTTCTCCCCCCGACCGCCGCCGCTCGGATCGAGACGACTGACAGAACCCTGTATGCCAGCTGATCCTAATATCGGGAATCGCGAACGCGAAATTCTGACCGCCATCGTGGAGACTTTCATCTCAACGGGCGAGCCCGTCGGCTCGCGCACGCTCGCGCGCTCGAATCGCGAGGGCCTGAGCCCGGCCTCCATCCGCAATGTGATGGCCGATCTTTCCGACGCGGGGTTCCTCGAACAGACGCACACGTCTTCGGGACGCGTCCCGACCACCGAGGCTTACCGCTATTACGTCGAACAGATCTCCGGCACCGCACGGCTGGCCCCGCAAGAAGAGGCCATGATCTCCGACTCTCTGGCGGGCATCACCGATGTGCAGGAGTTCATGGAGCGCACTTCGCACGTGCTCTCCCTGATCTCGCGCAACGTGGGAGTGACTGTGGCGACCAGCGGTCCGAAGAACGCCCTGGAGCACGTTTATTTCTCGCGCCTCGGCGATCAAAAAGTCCTGGCCGTGCTCGTAACCCGTTCGGGCCTGGTGCGGGACCGCGTGTTGCGACTCGATCTATCGCAGTCTGATCTCGACCTGGCCGCGCGTTACATCAACGAAAATTTTCGCGGTTGGACCATGGAATCGATGCGCGCTGAGCTCTCCCGGCGTCTTGAGCAGGAGCGCAGTGAATACGACCGCCTGATGCACTCGATTGAGCAACTCTACAAGCAGGGCGCGTTGGCTGCCGAGCAAGGATCGCAAGTCGTATTCGTCGAAGGCGCGGCGAACCTTGTCACCGGCGAGCAAGACCGGGAGCGCCTCCAGGAAATGCTCAAGACGCTCGAGGAAAAAGAAAAAGTCGTCCAGCTACTCGGTGCTTACCTCGACGTTAAGCAGGAGGCAGTCCGAGTCGTGATCGGGCTCGATCAAGCCCTGCCCTCGATGCAGAATTTCGTGTTGATTGGAGCTCCCGCGCACGCCGGCAACGAGGTCATGGGCTCGCTGGCGGTGATCGGACCCACGCGCATGGACTATCAGCACACCATTACAGCCGTGTCGTACATCGCGCGGCTCTTCGACAAGATCCTGAATGAATCGGAGTAATCCATAAGTATTTATGAGGAAATCAAACGGAAAATCAGAAGCCGAAACTGCGGACCTCGATCTCGAGCATGAACTTCCCGCCGGAGAAGGCGAAGAAGGCTCCACGGAGGCGGTTGCTAGTCGTCCGGCACAGACCGCCGGCGAAAGCGGCGACGGAGAATTGCAAAAGATAAAAGCTGAACGGGACTCGCTCCTCGACCGCCTGGCCCGCGCTCAGGCCGAGTTCGAGAACGCCCGCCGCCGCGCCGCCAAAGAGCAGCAGGACTTCCGCGATTTCGCCACCGTGGATGCGATCAAGTCACTACTCCCGGTCGTCGACAGTTTCGAGCGCGCGTTGCAGGCGAAGTCCGATCCTGGCGACTTTCGTTCGGGTGTCGAACTGATCTACAAGCAGTTGCAGGATGTGCTGACCAAGCTGGGCGTGCGTCCCATTGCTGCCAAGGGAGAGGTTTTTGATCCGCATGTGCATGAGGCCATCGAAATGGTGGAAACCCCCGACGCGGCCGACCATGAGGTGCTCGAGGAATGGCAGCGCGGCTACAAGTTCAAAGATCGATTGCTGCGTCCCGCCATGGTGAAAGTCGCCAAGAATCCTGGAAAATAGCGCCCGAACGAGGGTACAGGCATTCGGCTCATCTCGCCCCGAGTTTCTAAAGAAAGGCTTATTTGACGACGAACGCAAAACGCGATTACTACGAAGTGCTGGGCGTGACCCGCACCGTTACGGAAGTTGAACTCAAGAGCGCGTATCGCAAGCTGGCCTTGCAGTTTCATCCTGACCGCAATCCCAACAATCCAGACGCGGAGGAGAAATTCAAGGAAGTCAGCGAAGCCTATGCTGTGCTCGCGGATACTGATAAGCGCGCCGCTTACGATCGCTACGGCCATGCTGGCCTCGGTGGCGCCGGGCAATCCGCCGGATTCGATCCAACCGTATTCCAGGATTTCAGCGACATCTTTGGGGAATTCTTCGGTTTCGGTGACATGTTCGGCGGAGGAGGAGGTGGTGGCCGCCGTCGTAGCCGTGTTCAACGCGGCGCCGACCTGCGCGAAGACTTGACCCTGGAGTTCGAGGAAGCATTCTTTGGCACGGAGTCCCGCGTCACCGTTCGCCGCCACGAAGCATGCGAGGAATGCCAGGGCTCCGGCTCCGCTCCCGGCAAAGGCCCAACCACCTGTCGCTCCTGCAACGGCCGCGGCCAGGTTCGCTACCAGCAGGGGTTTTTCAGCATTGCGCGCACCTGTCCTACCTGCCAGGGCACCGGCAATGTGATTACCGATCCCTGCCCGAAGTGCAAAGGAGATGGCCGCATTCTTCGCCAGCGCACCGTAGATGCAAAAGTCCCGGCTGGAGTGGAAGACGGCACCCGAATCCGCTTCTCCGGAGCCGGAGAAGTTGGACAATTCGGGGGCCCGGCGGGTGATCTATATGTCGTACTTCATGTGAAGGAGCATCCCTTCTTTATCCGTGAAGGCAACGACCTGCATTGTGTTGTTCCGATCTCCGTGGCCCAGGCCGCGATGGGCGCCGAGATTCGCGTACCCACCATGGATGGTGAGCATACCCTCAAAATTCCCGACGGTACCCAGCCCAGTACGACGTTCCGCGTTCGCGGCAAAGGCGTGCCGGTGCTGAACGGCCATGGTAAGGGCGATTTGTACGTTGAGGTGCGAGTCCAAGTCCCCACCAAGCTGAACAAGCGCCAAAAAGAATTACTGCAGGAACTCGACGCCCTCTCCAAGGTTGACAATCAGCCCATGCTGCGCTCGCTTCTCGGCAAGATGAAAGACATGTTTGGATAATTCTTTTGGAATAGTTCTTCCGGCCGCCAACTCGTCCCCATGACCCGCCGCCGATGGATCGCCGACGAAGTCTTCGAGAACCACGCCGCCCTCACCGGCAATCACGCTGATCATTTGACCCGCGTTCTCCGCGCTCGCGTAGGGCAGGAATTCGACATCGCTACTGGATCCGTCGTTCGCCGCGGCCGAGTCACCAAGATCGCGGAAGGTCGCATCGACTTCGAACTCGGCGAAGAAGTCCCATCAGCAGTTGCGGCCGATCTCACCGTGTTGCTCTCGATCTTCAAGTTCGATCGCATGGAATGGGCTATCGAAAAGTGCACAGAACTGGGCGTGACCCGAATTGTCCCGGTCATTGCCCGACGCACCGACGCCCACCTTGTTTCCGCATCGGTCAAGCGCGTCGAGCGCTGGCGCAGAATCGCGTTGCAGGCGGCCGAGCAATCGCGACGGGCGACTCCGCCAGAGGTCGCGGCGCCCATCTCTGCTGAAAGAAGCGGTGAGCCGTTCCGGCAAATTACGAATCCTCCTCGCTGAAACAGAACAGCAGACACCACTGCGCGACGTCCTCACTGCGCCGACGACCGACGGTGAGATCCTTCTTGCCATCGGGCCCGAAGGTGGATGGGCGGAAGAAGAACTCGGCCTCTTTGAGAAAGCGGGATGGATCTCCGCTTCCCTTGGCCCCACAATCCTGCGCGCCGAAACCGCAGCCATCGCTGCTGTCGCGATCGTAAATTCAGCCTGTGACGTGTGATTGCTCGGGAGACGACCCGAGAGAAAATTAGTTATGAACCAAGGGCATATCTATTTTGAAATACAAGCTGACGATCCCAAGCGGGCCATCAATTTTTTGCGCCAGCACCTTTGACTGGAAATTTTCCGAGATCAAGGGCCTTCCTGTTTCCTATTGGAGTATAGAAACAGGAGGCTCGCGAGGAGGCCTGCTCCAGCGGCCTGCTAAAACGCCGCCGCCTCAATCTGGCACAAACGCATTCGTTTGCTCATTCGAGGTTGAGAGTTTTGATGAAATCGCAAAGACAATCCTGAAGCTGGGTGGAATCGTCGCCCTTCCGAAATTCGCGGTGCCCGGCAGGTGCTGGCAAGGGTACTTCGTTGATACCGAGGGAAATACGTTCGGTATTTTTGAAGTCGACGAGAAGGCCCGTTAGAATTTCCGATTTGATTGCGAGCCGGGCCATCAGGTTTGGCTCGTGTCTTTCCACAACGCCGGCAAGTGATATCCTGAGCCCCAATGCCGTCTCAGAAGTCTAACGCTCGCCCGGCCCCTTTTGTTCCAGACGATCGCCAGCGCGAAGCCATTGAACACGTCGACGGCCCGATGCTCGTGATCGCCGGCGCGGGCACGGGCAAGACATCGGTGCTGACCCATCGTATTGAGCGCCTGGTCCGCGAGGGCCATGCGCGTTCCGATGAGATACTCGCCCTGACGTACACCAACAACGCCGCGACCGAAATGCGCGATCGCGTCAGGAAGTTGCTCGGCGGTAAGAGCGTTCATGCAGCCACCTTCCACGATTACTGCCTCGACCTCCTCAAGCGCCAGCACCAAGACTTCGGAGTCCTCGACGACAAAGATCTTTGGATCTACCTGCGTCGACGCATCCGCGAGTTGCATCTCGAGCATTACGTCCGCGCCGCCAATGTGGCCCAGTTTCTCAATGACCTGCTGGAGTTCGTCAGCCGCTGCCACGACGAACTGGTTACGCCCGAAAAATACGCGCAATACGTGGAACGCCTTGAGCGCAAGGAAGTTCCCATCCCGCGTGTCGTCAAATCGAAAAATGTGCTCGACGATGCCGAGGTTCTCGGGCGCTGCCGCGAGATCGCCCGCGTCTTTACCACCATGGAACGTTGGCTCCAGGAAGAAAACCTGGGCACCTTTAGCCACATGATCACGCGTGCCCATGCACTGCTACACGGCGACGAAAGTGTCTTGGCTGAGGCTCGTGCCCGTGCCCGCTTCATCCTCGCGGACGAATTTCAAGACGCCAACTTTGCCCAGATCAAAATTCTCGCTCGCCTCGCCGGCCCGACTGGGAACCTGTTTGCCGTCGGAGACCCCGACCAGGCTATCTATCGTTTCCGCGGAGCATCCAGCGCCGCCTTCGGCCTGTTTCATCGTAACTTCCCGACCGCAAAGCGGGTGGTACTCGAAAAGAACCGCCGTTCAACTACTCCCATTCTCCGTAGCGCTTTCGCTCTGATCAACGAAAATCCACCCGTCTTTGCCAATCACCAAGGCGGCGCGCTCGGTTATTCCCGAACGCCGTTGCAGTCCGCCCGCGAAGAGGAATCCATCAAGGTAGGCACTCACCTTCCGAGTCCTCCCGTTTCCGTGGTCGTTCTTACGAGTAAAGACGCCGAAGGCCCCGATCTCGTCAGCTATATCCGCGATGCGCAAAAGAAGTCGAGGTGCAGGTGGTCTGACTTCGGCATTCTCTACCGCTCTCATTACCAGCGCGACGAGGTTGTGCACGAACTTGCCGAAGCCGATATTCCTTTCGTCATCGAGAGCATGGATATCTCCGACACTCCTGAGGCTCGCGACCTGTTCGCCTGCCTCAACGCCGTCGTTTCCGCGGGCGATGACGTCAGCCTGTTTCGTGTGGCCGCTCTGCCACGCTTTCACGTGAATCCCGAGCAGTTGCGGCAGGTTCTGCGCGCCATTTCTCGTGAGAATAGGGAAGCCCAGGTCGTTCCGCTCTCTTCCGCCCTCGATCGGGTCGAAGGCGGTGAGGAAGTTCTCGCAGCCGTGCGGAATACCCGGGAAGAAATCCGTCGCCGGGAAGCAAAGGCTCGCGAGGCGCTCGGCATCATCGTCCGGCAGTTTGCCCTCGACGCCACCTCCCCAAACCTTCAGGCGGCCCTGAATTTTGTCGAAGGCTGGGAAAGAAAGAAGGTCAACCGCACCACCGAACTGGAAGAACTGGTCGACTATTTGGGATATTTCCGCGAGGCCGGAGGCGTGATTCCGCTGTCCTCCAACGAAAACGAGAATGCCGTTCGCCTCATGAGCGTGCACGGGGCCAAGGGCCTCGAGTTCCCGCACGTCTTCATTCTCCGTGCGAATCCTCCCGCTTTCCCTTGTTCCTACAAAGAAACTCTCGTGGCTTTCCCCAGAGAATTGCGCGATGCCGATTCCATCACCGAGGCCGACGACAAAACCCTGCACGGTCAGGAAGAGCGGCGCCTGTTCTACGTGGCGATGACCCGTGCGCGCGACTCGCTGCACATCTACGCCCGCGAGGGAACGGGCAAGGCTAACAAGAATCCTTCCGGCTACATGCGGGACCTCATCGAGAACCGAGGCCCTGGCGCGCTGGCTGACCGCTATCCCCGCGCGTGGGGCGCAGACGAGCATCTTTGCCGCGACCCCTCCCGCATATCCGGCTGAGTCGCAGACAAACTTGTGGCTCGAACTGCCAGTCCTCGATGGTCTCCACACCCGCCTGAGCGCCTCGGCCGTCGATACCTACGAGCGCTGCGGCTTGCGCTTCAAGCTCGACCGCGACTGGCGAATCTCGGCGAAGCCCGCTGCGGCCATGCAATACGGCGCCGCGATTCACCGCGTTCTGAAAACCTATTTCGATGCGGTTCGCGCCGGCCGGCCCAAGACCGATGATGAGCTCCTCGACCTCTTCCGCCAGGATCTCGCTGCTGCCAATATCCAGGAAACCTACCAGCATGAACTCTACGAAAAGCAGGGGATCGCCCAGCTCCGAGACTTCCTCGCCTCGGCTCGAGTGATTCCGCCGCCGCAGGTGCTGCACACCGAGGAGTCTTTTGATATCCGCATCGGTGAAACGACCGTGGTGGGCCGTATCGACCGAATCGACAGCCGTCCGGATGGCTCTGTAGCCATAGTCGACTACAAAACGGGCAAGGCGCGTGATCAGGAAGATGCCGACGAAAGCTTGCAGCTATCCCTTTACGCCATCGCTGCTCAAGAGAAGTGGGGATACAGGGTCACCGCTCTGATTTTCCACAATCTGGAAGAGAACGTGCCCGTCACCACGATGCGGACGGAAATAAATCTCATCGAAGCGCGCAATCGCGTGAAAGACGCCGCCCAAGGTATTGCCGATGGCGTTTTCGAGGCGAAGCCGGGCATTCACTGCAATTTCTGCGCCTACCGGAGTCTGTGCCCTGAGAAGGAAAAACGCATTCCGCATCGCGCGGAAGCGGGCATCATCCGGTCAAACTAGAATTTGTGGTCATTCTGAGCGAAGCGGAGAATCTCTTCATCTGCCGGCGCTCCACGCTTCATAAATTCCACGCACAAAAAAACTTAGGGGACGCATTCGCGTCCCCTGTTGACTTCGTACTGAGCTTTCTTAGTGCTTCTTTTTCTTCTTTGCCTTTTTCTTGGTTGCCATTGTTCCTATTCTCCCTTCCATTCTTCATGGAAAATGTGCAGTGGTCTTTTACTGCAACTAGTTGATGTATAGAGTTATTGAAAAATGAAGTCAAGAAAAAAATGACGATCAAACAGCGCAAGGTCGCGATACCAAAGTCACGGCGAAAGAATTTTCATAGCAAAAGTCAACTAGATTTTTTAAAAAAGTAAATTCACTCGCCCGCCGTACTCACGATCGAGGAACGATGGCGACTGATTTCAGACCCGTGCATGACGAAAATCGTCGCGCACACGATTCCGAAGTTCCTCCGTCGTGTGCGAAGGCGACGCGACACACTCCTCTTCTTCTGCATCTATAATGAAAGCGCGAAACCTTCGCGGGAGCTTGATTCATGGCCTCTTTCGACGATGTTGTCATCCTCTCCGGCTGCCGCACGCCGGTTGGAAAATTTCAGGGCAGCCTGTCCGATTTCACAGCTCCGCAACTCGGTGCCCTGGTCGTGCGCGAGGCGGTGAGGCGCTCAGGCATTGATCCCGCGCAAGTCGATGAGTGCATCATGGGTAACGTTCTCTCCGCCGGACTGGGGCAGAATCCTGCGCGCCAAGCCGCAATCTTCGGTGGACTCGCTCCTTCGACAGGTGCCATGACAATAAACAAAGTCTGCGGCTCTGGATTGAAATCCGTCGCTCTCGCTGCGCAAGCGGTGCAGACCGGAAATAGTTCGATCGTCGTAGCCGGTGGAATGGAATCAATGACCAACGCCCCCTATCTGCTCCCCCAAGCGCGCAAGGGATATCGTCTCGGTAATGCTCAAATCGTCGACTCCATGGTTCACGACGGCCTCTGGGATATCTACAACGACTACCATATGGGCATCACCGGAGAGAACGTTGCTGAGAAATACGGGATCACGCGCCAGGAACAAGACGAGTTTGCGGTGAACTCCCACCGCAAAGCAGTGTCCGCGATCAAAGAGGGCCGCTTCAAGTCGCAGATCGTTCCGGTCGAAATTCCGGCCAAGAAAAAGGGTGCTCCTCCCACGATGTTCGAAAAAGATGAGAGCCCCCGAGAAGACACCACCATCGAGGTTCTCCGCGCCTTGAAGCCCGCCTTCAAGAAAGATGGGACCGTGACAGCTGGAAACGCCCCGGGGGTGAACGATGGCGCCGCCGCCCTGGTCGTGACCAGTGCGCAGCGCGCAAAAGCACTCGGCGCCAATCCGATGGTCCGCATCGTCGCGCAGGCGACCAGCGGAGTCGAACCGAAATGGGTAATGATGGCTCCAGTCGGCGCGGTGCGCCAGATATGGGAAAAGACGGGTTGGAAGAACGAAGACGTTGATCTCTACGAACTGAACGAAGCGTTCTCCGTGCAGGCACTGGGTGTTATGCGCGAACTCGGCCTGAATCCTGACAAGGTCAATGTTAATGGTGGCGCCGTCGCAATCGGCCACCCCATCGGAGCCAGCGGCGCACGTGTCTTGGTAACCCTGATCTATGAGATGATCCGCCGCGACGTGAAACGCGGAATCGCAGCGCTGTGTTTAGGTGGGGGAAATGCGGTCGCGATGGCCGTCGAACGCTAAGAAGAACAGAGAATCACCGGCATGACTGCGGCGAGCAGGATTCTATACTTTTTAATCAGTTCGTTCCCGCCACCGGTAGCGTCACCGTAAACACCGCGCCTCCATCCGGGGCATTGGCCGCCTCGACGCTTCCGTTATGCTCCTTCATCACCGACTTGCAGATGCTCAAGCCCAATCCGGTGCCGCGCCCCGGCCGCTTCGTGGTGTAGAACGGATCGAAGATACTGGGCAAGTTTTCTTTTGAAATCCCGGGTCCATCGTCGTGAAAACTGACCCATACCGAATTGTCGCCCCTGCCAAGGCGAATCCTCAAAGTGCCTTTTTCCCGTGCCTCGCGAATCGCCTGCTCTGCATTCAAAATCAGGTTCAGGAACACCTGCATCAGCTGGTGAGGATCCCCCAGCGCGTAAGGCACGCCACTCTCTTTCAGAAAATCGACGGTGATGTTGTTCTTGCGCAGCGAATAAGCATGCAGGTTTAATGTGCGCTCCACGACTTCGACGAGATTGATCCTGCTCTTCCCCGATGCCGGAGGCCTCGCAAAGTACGTCAGGTTCTGTACGATCTCCGCCGCCCGCCGGGCCTGCTGCTGCAACATAGCCAGTTGCTTGCGCGAGGTCTCATTGGTCTCAGTGTCTTGCAGCAGTTCGCTCACTCCCAGAATGCTGGTCAGCGGATTGTTCAGTTCGTGCGCCACGCCCCCAATCATCGCTCCCATCGCCGCCAGGCGCTCACCCTGCACGACTTGCTGCTCCAGTTTGCGTTCGATTGTGATATCGCGGACCGAGATAATCACGCCGGTGATTTTCCCTTCGGCGTCTACCAGTGGGCTGCCGGAGGCACGCATCGTCCGCCAGTTTCCATTCCGGTGGCGCGCCCCATATTCCGCCGACCCGAACGCTTGTCGCCCCGATACCACCGTATGGTAGAGCAACGCCAATTCCGGCGAGTGATCGTCCAAGTCCGTAATTTTCTTCCCCAGCATGTCGCCCGCGTTGTAGCCCAAGAGATCGTGAGCTCGCGAACTCACAAATGTGTAGCGCTCTTCCAGGTCCACCACCAAGATCAGGTCCGGGAAGCTTTCCAGTAAACGGCTCCGGAACTCTTCCTGCTGCTCCAGTTGCCGCTCCATGTTCCGCTTTTCCGTGATATCGACCAGGGTCCCCTGGTAGCGGATCACGTTGCCCGAGGTGTCCCAAACTGCCCGCGATGAATCCAGAAAAATTGCCGCCTTGCCATCCTTCCGCCGTAGCTTAATTTCCCGAGTCCGCACGCCTCCGCGATCATCCACCGCTCGCCCCAGCACCGGTTGCCCAGGATCAAAATTCAAAGCCGACGGTTCGACCGAGAGCAGTTCGCCTTTCTCGCCGTATCCCAGCATGCTGACCAACGCAGGATTTGCATCCAGCAGTTGCCCTTCCGGCGTACTGAAATAAACCCCTTCCTGGAGAGTCTCGAACAGCTCGGTGAAGCGCAATTCCTTCTCGCGCTGCTCGGTCACGTCTCGACCCAGTACGCTTGCCCCCACGACCTCATCGCCTTTGATGATGCCATTCACCACGCAGTCGAAGTACAACGGGCGTGAGCTGTTCTTCAAACGGAGCCGTACCGTTCCTGTCCAGCGCTTCTTCTCCAGAAAGCGTCCCAGGCTGCGCTCGGTCTCTTCCTGCGTGGGCTCGTCGATCAACTCGTAGATCTTGCGTCCCACCAGGCCGGAGTAGGTCAGTCCCGTCAATTCGGTAACTCGCTTGTTGATCGTCCTGATCGTGCCATCCAGCGAGACCGCGCACGCCGGATCGCCAAAAGAATCGATCAATTCCTTGAAGTTGCGCTGGGAGCGCATGATGACCTGGCTGAGCTGATCCAGTTGCTCTTCGGAAGGCGCCGCGCCAACGTGCTCCTGCAATCCGCGCAGCACCCCTTTGAGTTCGCTCACCTCTCGCCGTCGCCCGTAGGCGTACGCCGCGAACAGAATGGACAGAGCCAGAACTCCAATCGGAATCGCGCGCAGTTGAAATGGGATATCGTCCAGCCGCTCCCACATCAGGCCCGCCAGCGCAACGGCAAGCAGAATCAGGAATCCCAGGGTCCATCGCCATAGCTGTGACTCTTCGCGCTCAAGTTTCCCCGGTGGGCGAGGCGTCCGCGAAGTTTGGTCGGAATCAAAGGTCATGATGGAATCGATGATTCTAGACGAAGCCACCCTAATTCTATAGCCCTCACCCAACAAAGTTGAGGGGTGGCCATCCTGGTTCGGGAATCGTAACTTCGCAGAGACTCGCTTGTTATGTCTTTTCCCGGACTCCTGACTGGCTCTTCCGCTTTTCCACAGCTTGGAGTGACATCCGTCACAGCCAGCGCAACTCCCCGGTCCGTACCGTGGTGATGCGAGAATCAGGGCAAATCCGGGACTTCGTGTGCCTGGCTCCCTTTCGCGAGAACAGCCCTCGCCAAGAATCAGGGGAAGGGAGTTCTCCGCAGTCGCTCATGCTCTACAAGACTCTCAGCGCCGCCGTTTTCGGCATCGATGCCAACATCATCCAGGTTGAGGTCGACTGCTCCGGCATCAAGTGCGATCAGGACCACTTCCACACCGTTGGCCTCCCCGACGCGGCCGTCCGCGAGAGTCGCGATCGGGTACGCGCAGCCCTTAAGAACTGCGGTTATGACATCCCGCCGACCCAGATCACCATTAATTTGGCCCCGGCCGACATCAAGAAGGAAGGTTCCGGCTTCGATCTTCCGATGGCGCTGGGCATCGTGGGAGCCTACGGCGGACTGACCAAGAAAGAAATTTCGGATTGTCTTTTCGTGGGAGAGCTTTCTCTCGACGGCGGAGTGCGCGGTGTCCGTGGCGCTCTTCCTATTGCGATTGAGGCGCGTGGAAGAAAGATTTCCCGCATGGTCGTTCCCGAAGCCAATGCTAAAGAAGCGGCCATGGTCGGTGGCGTAGACGTCTATCCCGTGCGCTCCCTTCTGGACGTGATCCACTTCGTGAACTCAGGTAATGGAATCGCCCCCATTAAGGCGGACCACGATTCGCTTCTGCGGGACTCTCAGCAATTCTTCGTCGACTTTAAAGATGTTCGTGGGCAGCAGACCGCCAAGCGCGCCATCGAGATCGCCTGTGCTGGAGGCCACAACATCCTCATGATTGGCCCGCCCGGCTCGGGCAAGACCATGCTCGCCAAGCGCATGCCGACGATCCTGCCGCCCTTTACCTTCGAAGAAGCTCTGGAAACAACCAAGATCCACAGCGTGGCGGGAGTCCTCGACCAAGGAAAGGGTCTTGTCGGCACACGCCCATACCGCTCCCCGCATCACACAATCTCCGATGCTGGCCTGATTGGCGGTGGCGTGATCCCGCGCCCCGGCGAGGTCTCGCTCGCCCACAACGGCTTGCTCTTTCTCGACGAACTCCCTGAGTTCCCTCGCAATGTGCTGGAAGTCCTGCGCCAACCGCTCGAGGATGGGACCGTAAGCATCGCCCGCGCCTCCATGTCCCTGACCTTCCCGGCTCGTTTTATGCTGGCCGCCGCTATGAATCCCTGCCCCTGCGGATTCCATAACGACCGTACGCGGGAGTGCCATTGCACGTCACCCATGATCCAGCGCTACATCTCGAAGATCTCTGGACCCCTGATGGACCGCATCGACATCCACATCGACGTTCCGGCCGTGAACTACAAAGAAATGCGTTCCACCAACGAGCCAGAAGGTTCTTCCAAAATTCGCGAGCGAGTCATGCGGACTCGCCACAAGCAGATCGAACGTTTCTCGACATCCCGCGAAAAGCTGTACTGCAACGCCCAAATGTCCTCGCGCCACATCCGCATTTTCTGTGAACTCTCGGCGGATTGCGAGCGCCTGCTCGAGCGCGCGATGACCCAACAGGGGCTGAGCGCCCGCGCCCACGACCGCATCCTGAAGGTCGCCCGAACCATCGCTGATCTGGAAGACACGGCCAACCTCGAGCCCAAGCATATCGCCGAGGCGATCCAGTACCGCAGCCTCGACCGCACTTATTGGGCATGACCTGGCGAGAAACCAGAAGCGATTACCATCGTCAGCTGAACCCCCGGTTTCCCTTACTTTTGCGCCGGGTGTCTCCCATATTCTTGAGGAAAGCATTTCCCTCACTTCGCGGTGCGAAAACTGCGCTCTGAAGAGTGATCCGCTGATATTGCTGGAGGGCTTGTGCGTTTTAGGACTGCTGCGATTTTGTCCGTTTTGGTGATCGGGGGACTCTGGGGATTTCCCGCCGCAGTGTGGGCCATTTTCCTTCCGTCTTTAAGACAGGGTCTCCCCGTGGCAATACCGGGCTATGAAAGGCTGCTTCTTGAAGCCGCTGTTTTCTGCGGTCGCCTCAAATGGTTCGCCACGCTTCCAATGATAGGGGCGTTGTTTGCCATTGCAGGATTCAGTGTCGGACCGGGCGTGCGCAAGTGAAAACGCTTTTCTTCGACCCTCAGTGGATCAGAATCCTTTCGCCTTCAACATCGTGTCGAGATCCTCGGGATGCAGGGCACGAGTCATGGCATCTTCACGACTAAGCTCGTTCTGAAACACAAGCTGCGCCAGCGATTCTTCCATCGTGAACGACCCCTGTTTCCTCGTGATAGTGATTTCCTGATGCAGATGCTGCAGCGCGTTCTTTCTGATGTGCTGCCGACCGCCATACCCCACGATCAGCAATTCCGCAGCCGGCACACGCCCTCCGTTACGACGAGGAATGAGAGTCTGGGTCAGCATGGCGGCCAGAGCCATCGCCATCTCCGCACGAACCGAGTGCTGCCGTTCTTGGGGAAACGAGTCGGCAATGCGTGAAACGGTCGACGCCGCGTCCGTGGTATGCAAGGTTGTGAACACCAGATGTCCCGTCTCCGCCGCGGATAGTGCAATCCTCGCCGTTTCCGGATCGCGCATCTCCCCGACCACAATTACGTCTGGCGCCTGCCGCATGGCTGCCCGCAACGCGGTAGGGAAGTCCGGCGCGTCAATTCCGATTTCCACCTGCTCGATCAAGGAGCGACTGTGGGTATGCTCGTATTCGATCGGATCTTCGATGGTCACAATATGACGTGCGTCCTGCTGGTTGATCGTGTTTACCAGAGCGGCCAAGGTCGTGGTCTTCCCAGACCCAGTCGCACCTCCAATAATTACCAATCCCCGCTGGAGCCGCGCCAGTGCTGCTACTCCCGGCGGAAGGCGCAGGTCCGCAAGAGCAGGCACCTGCGAGGGCAGTGCCCGAACCGTTGCCGCCGCGCGTCCACGCTCCCGGTGCAGGTTGATCCGGAAACGTCCCAGCCCCTCGACCCGATACGACGAATCCGCAATCCCGTATTGCTGATATTCCTCGCGGGCATGGGCGGCCAGGATCGGCAGCACCGCAGATTCAATCTCTTCGCCGCTCAGAGGACTGTCCCCGATTGCCGATAGGGCTCCCTCCAACCGGATCGCCGCTGGCGCCTCCGGGACGAGCAACAGATCACTCCCTTTGCGCAAAACCAGTTGCTCGAGCCACCCCTTGAGCTCCACCGACTGGTCAGTTCGGGCTTCCGAATGAATAACTTGAACGCGGGCTGGATTTCCTTCGGCTGTCATGGTCCTCGCTTAGATGCACTCGGGCTTTTCTCGGAACTACCGGTTAGACGTGCTCACACATAATAAGGAACGCGGGTTCAGCGCATCCTTGCTGAACTCCTGAGTCGGTATCCAGAACTGTCATGGAGGTCCTCCGTCCCTGCCAGCGCGAATTCGCCAAAACTCTGCATTCCCTGGCCACTCGCTTTACGTATATGTAAAGTGAGGCAGTCAGAGACTTCGCTATGGCAGAGCGCTCCGCCGCATATCTCCTTGCGGATATCGCCGAAAAAGACTTCGCGGAGATCGTGCGCCGCCATCAGTCCATGGTCTTCAGTATTGCCCAACATTTTCTTGCGGATCGCTCGGCCGCCGAAGAGTTGGCCCAGGACGTTTTTCTCCAACTCCACGCGAACCTGTCTGCCCTGAAGTCGGAGGACCATGTGACCTTCTGGCTACGCAAAGTGACCGCTCACCGCTGCATCGACTACCGGCGCCGCCGCACGCTTCCCCAAGTCAGCCTCGACGACGCACCTGAGCCTTCAGCGCCTACGCAATCTTCTGATCTGTTCCTGGCCAGAAGGCTACGCCAGTTCGTAGCCTCGCTCCCCGAAAAGCCGCGCTTGATCATGATTCTGCGGTATCAGGAAGACATGACCGCCGAAGACATCGCCGACACTCTGGCCATGCCTGTGGCGACGGTCAAGAGCCACCTGCAACGGTCGCTGGCGCTCCTCCGGGAGAAGGTCACTCGCGCCATTGGAGAAGTCTCGATATGAACCGCATGGATAGCAATGAAAACGGGAAACGCATCGAAGGCGCCCTCAAGAATGCGCTTCGTCGTGGCGACGTTCCGGAAGGTTTTGCCGACCGACTTCTCGCCCGCGTTGCCAATCAAAGTTCAGCCCGGCCCGCAAGCCAGCGCGAGTCCTGGCTGAAGTTCTTCTCCCAGCCTGTGGTGCGATGGGCGGCGGCAGCGGCCCTTGCGACTGCGATGATCCTGGGGGTTCATTTGAACAACGTAAGACGCGAGCGCGCCGAGGGAGAAGCAGCCAAGCAGCGGTTGATGCTGGCCCTTCGGATTGCAGGCAGCAAGCTGCAACTCGCGAAGTCGAGAGTCAGCGAAATCAATGCTGGACAGACCGAGAAGCGAGAAGAAAAGGAGTAGCCCATGAGGAAGCGAACGATGAGAAAGAGAATGAAGATGCTGTGGATGCTTCTGTTGCTGATGCCGATCGCAGGGAGGGCTCAGGACGTCAAGATCCCTCTCGACGTCGAAAAACTCTCGGCTCGCGCGAAGGAGACCGTCGACGTAACCATGGAAGGTCCCATGCTCCGCTGGGCCAGCAAGTTTCTCTCTTCCGAGGACCCAGAAGAGCAAAAAGCCGCCAAAGTGGTTGCCAATCTGAAAGGCATCTACGTGCGCAGCTTTGAGTTCGACAAGGACGGAGCTTACAGTGCCGCGGACGTGGAATCTTTGCGTTCCCAGTACCGTTCTCCGGATTGGTCGAGAGTGGTCGGCGTCCGCAGCGACCGCGATGGCGAAAACGTGGACATTTTCTTCCGATTGGAAAACGACAAAATGGCCGGCATCGTCATCATCTGCGCCGAGGCCCGGGAACTTACCTTCGTCAACATCGTTGGTCCGCTTGATGTCGACCAGTTAGCTGATCTCGGAGGTGAGTTCGGCATTCCGAAGCTGGACCACAAGAGCCTGGCGAAGGCCCGCAAGGGAGGACAGAAATGAAACTCCTACCCCGCGCGCTCCTTGTTTTGATCTTTGCCTCAACACTCGCGTTTGCCGGCGACTCCGAATTCCGCGTCGTGGTTCATGCCATCGAAAGCCAGTACGGCGTTCGGCATACCCACATCCCGCTGCTGGGAGTCGCCCTGTTTTTCGCCCACCCTGAGGGCGTTAGCAGTCTGAAACTGGCCGTCTTCGAAGATTTCAATGGTCCCACGGCGATCGCCGATGTTAGCCGCCTCGTCGAGCGTTCGCTTGGCCCAGAGTGGTATCCCTTCGTTCGCGTGCGTTCCAAGGATAACGACGAGGCGACTCTCATCTACGCCAGCCCATCCGGCGGTAAACTGCGCATGATGATCGTCAACCTGGAATCTTCCGAAGCCACCGTCGTGGAACTGAAGCTCAGCGAACACGGTATTAAACGCTGGCTCGAGGATCCCAAAGATAACGCGGAGGAGTCGAGTCACAGTCGTCACTACGCCGACAATTGATGGGGGTCAACGGGACTTTGATCGCAAGGCTCATGGCGGTTCACGAAGGACTTGACCGCCGCAGTGATCGACGGTAGCCTCCCGATGACGCTCCGGCATTCGACTTCGTGCTCAAAGGAGACTCCGCATGAATATCCTTGCTGCTCTTTGGCTTCCCACCTTGCTGGCTGCAGTGATCGTGTTCGTCGCCAGTTCCATCATGCACACGCTGTTGCCGTATCACCGCAGCGACTACCAGAAGCTGCCCGACGAAGACAAAGTACTCCCTGTGCTCCGCGGTGCCGGTCTGAAGCGCGGGCTCTATATCTTCCCGTTCGCAACTCATAAAGAGATGAAATCGCCCGCCGCCATCGAAAAATATAATCAGGGCCCGGTCGGCATGATGACCATCGCCCCGAATGGGCCGCCGGTTATGCCCAAGTTCCTCGGGTTATGGTTCGGCTACTGCCTTCTCGTCAGCTTCTTTGTCGCTTATCTCGCAGCGCACACTGTCGCGCCGGGAGCGTACTATCTGCGCGTTTTTCGCGTCGTTGGAACCGCAGCATTTCTCGCCTACGGTCTCGGACATCTCAGCGATGGCATCTGGAAAAATCAAACCTTCAGTTTCACGATCAAAGAGGTGATCGATGGACTCGTCTACGCCCTGCTGACCGCGGGAACGTTCGGCTGGCTCTGGCCGCGCTAGCCAGCCTTCACAGTTGTCACGGTGCACTCGTGTTGCATCGATGGTCCGCTTCGGCGCCGCAGCCAGATACTCTGACCCGAACGTCTGAAGCTAATTCTGTCGCAATGCCGGCATCGGAATTGGTATGTTCAGTGCGGTTGCCCCCGCTCCCACTCCCGCTTCGCATGTATCGGGAGGGAAGGTGCAGACAGTCCCGTTCCCTTGGCACCCTCCGCCCCAGAACATATATCCCAGCATCCCTGAGGTTGTTCCCGCGCCAGCGGGGGAGATCGTCTCAACGAAGTTGGCTGCCAGTTCCTGATCTGACGTTGGGTAGTTGTTGCAGTTGGGAATGATGTTGTTACCCACGACCCAAACGCTTCCAGCAAGCTTCGCCGGAGCCAGCGGCGGCACCGATCCTGATAGTCCGTCAATATGCTGCTTCCAGTAGCCTTCGGAAGTTGTGATGCTGGTCTTTTGCGAACTCACCATCGCGTTGGCATAGTCGAGCACCGGATTGGCGGTTGTCAGCCAATTCGTCGTCGCATAATTTGCCAGCGCAGTCAGGTACGTGTCGCCGTCGCCCAAATCCACGGTCAGACGCGCCGCTTGGTTGGCTCCGGTGGCGTCGTACGGCAGCACCGAGCGGAAGGCCGTCACGAACTTCTGCAAACCTGTGAGGTTTGGATTGCTGCTCTTCTCATAATCAATCTCCACTCCCACGTTGAGTTGCTTGGCAGCGTTGGCCGCGTTAATTCCAAGCTGAGTGGGATTGCTTCCGAGGGCCTTGTCCCAATTCTTCGTATAGCTGATCCCTCCGATGGAAATCATCACCCGCACGCCCTTGCTTTCAAAATAATTCACCACCGCCGCGGTCATGCCGTTAGGAATGCCCTTCGTTGTGGTTGTGTCGGTGGTGAGGTTCATCAGCTTGATCGGATTCACAAAGCTCAGCACCACGAGGTTGACCGACGGAGATCCATTTCCCCGATCGATGATCCAGTGATTCTGAGTGTCGAACGTGGTCATATTGGGCGCCGCAGCCCAACTACACGCATCCGACGAGCAATGCCACAATCCATAAACCTGCAACTGCGTTTGTGCATTCGCAATTGGAGTCATGCGGAGCCCAATAAGAACAGGCCCGCCATGCCGACGTAGAACAGCGCGAGCATCTTTCGCGTCATAGGTGTCTCCTTTGTTTTTCACTGCAGGGTCGAGCCGCCACCCACTGGCGGCACTGGAGAAGGGAAGTGGAGGGAGCGGAGAATCGATCCGCTCCCTCCAGAAGAGATTACGGCGTGCCCGAAGGCGCTCCGGCCGTTTGCCAGGCAAAAGCCAGAAACGATGAGGCCGTCAGATCAATCGCTGGTTCTACCGTCGAGTAGGACTGCACATTGTCCTGAAAGACTGCTCCATTGCCGTTGAAGGCCGCGAACTGGTCCACCCCGTTCGGCGGACACGCTACCATCCCGCTCAGCGTTCCCTTGGCGGCAGCCGAATTCGGCCCCTCCACGGCGGCACCGAGAAGGAACGGAGGTCCGTTCGGAGGCACAGCAACGAGATTGGTGACCTGATGCTGCATGCAAAGAGGGAAGGTGCTCCCATCGCCGACAATCAAGGATGTCCCCCATGCATTGGCCCCAAGCACGTTCCCTTGCCAGCGATTCCCATACGCGGCGTAAGTCGTCGAACTAGTCAGGTTGTCGTACTCGTTTGCCATGATCACGAGGCCGCCGCCGTGTGAAGTCGTATCGTAGGTGCCCCACGGAAATCCGAATCCAAACGGATCCTTGCCGGCCTGAGTGACAGCCTTGTCCAACTGCTTCTTCAAGTCAGCCAACAAAGCAGCCTCCGAAGTGGCCAGTCCGCTCGGATTGCCTGCCAGCACAATGGCACGGTAAAGCTCGTAATGCGCGAGTCCGCTCACGTCATAAAGATTCAGCGTGTCCCCGGCGTCACCGGGTCCGGTGATATACGCGTTGGCCCATGTGGCCGCTTTCTGTAGATAGAAAGTTGGGTCTGTGTGCGGCAATCCCGACGGCAACCCAGTTGCGCCCTGAAGCGCAAAGTACAGCTCGGTTGCCCCCAGTTCCATGTCATCCCGCCATTCGGTTTCGGGATAGAAATCAAACGGTCCGGCCGTCACCAGGTTTCCCGTCGGCGCCGTGTTCGCCAGGTCGAAAATATGTTCCGCCGAAAGCAAACACTTGTTCGCATACGCCGAGTTGCTGGCGGCGAACACCTTGTAACAAAGTGCAAAATCTGCTGCCAAACGGCCCGCGATGTTCGGGCTGATCAGGGCACCGGAACCGCCCGCCGGGTTTTGTAGCACCGGCCTGTGGCAGATGTACTGGTAGGGAGAACCGCATCCCTGGTAGTTATCGTCAGCCTGCGGCAGTCGCCAGATGTCGTGATCTCCAACGTAAGCGTGCCCGCCCGAAGCCAGCGATACCTGGTAATACAGCGTCTGTGAACTATCCGCCCACATCTTCTGCAACCAGTCGAGTCCGAACTGTGCTTCCGCAGTAAAGTTCGACGTGCTCGACCCTGATCCCATCTGTCCCGGAAAGTCCCGCACCCCCACCAGCATCATCGCGACTGTGTAGCTGTGAGTCTCCACAAATTTCAGATAGTCACCCGCGTCCCACCACCCTCCAGACGCATCAATCACCGCGCCCGTGGCCGTGAGCGCGCCCGCATTGTCCTTCTTATTGAACGTTGGTGAGAAATACACCTTTGCGCTCTGGTCGTTCAAGTGTCCAGGCGCCGTGCGCAACGAGTTCGGAATGTAGTTCGGCCCGTCTCGCGACGTCTCGTAATAAAAGAGGGAGTTCGCCAGCGGAGTGCCGAACACATTTGTTGGCGTATCAATTTTGAATGCCGGCGAAGTCGCCGCGATCGGCGAGGCCACCGAGATCGTATACGTCCCCACCGCTGCGACTGAATCAAAGTCCAGCCCATACACGGTGAATGTTCCCCAGGTTCCCAAGCTTGATCCCACCGAAGCGGAGTAAACCGTACTTCCGCCGGAGTTTTTCACCGCGAATGTCGCGCCGGTCTCCGAACCGCTGGCCATCAAATACGCCCGCTTCGTAGCGCTGGTGGCATACCCAACTTGATTGACGCGAATGTACGCGCTCGCCGCATGAGCGGTAGTTGTTGCAATCAGAATTACCAGGGCCCCAAGCCAAGGTTGCCTCAGCTGGAGCGAAGAAGTGGGCTGAGAATGTCCCTTCATGACCCCTCCTCGATTGAACCGTTTCAATAAAACGCATGAATGCTGAACCGGACTTCGATTCCTGTCAATAGGGAAGTTTGCGTACGGATGTGTGACTCCGGGACACAACTTGTTTTTGTCGCCGGCCGGAAAGCAGGTCTTGGGAGGGCATCGGGAGCTCTCCTAAGCCACGGCCCAGTTGCGATTTCGCCCTAGTTCTCTTCATGCGGGCGCATATTCCCGCTCCGCAGATAACGGCTATGCCAGCCCAACGATTCGGTCAGCAAATGAGGAGTATGCTTCCCATACGACAACTGCTCCGATCGCGAGAAATAATCTTGTAACAACGGTTTGTATTCCGGACTTGCGCACTTCTCGATGATCAATTTCGCCCGTTGCCGCGGCGAGAGTCCGCGAAGGTCAGCCAGGCCTTGTTCGGTCACCAGGACCTGAACATCGTGCTCGGTGTGATCCACGTGCGAAACCATCGGCACAATCGTCGAGATGGTTCCTTTCTTTGCAGACGAAGGAGCCATGAAGATGGACAAATATCCATTCCTCGCGAAGTCCCCAGATCCGCCGATGCCATTCTGAATCCGCGATCCCATCACGTGGGTCGAGTTGACGTTGCCATAAATGTCGGCCTCGATCATCCCGTTCATCGCAATCACTCCGAGCCGCCGAATAATCTCGGGATGGTTTGAGATCTCCTGCGGCCGCAGCACAATTCGCTCGCGGTAGTTGGCCATGTCGGCATTCACTTCATTCAGCATCTCCGGACTCAGCGAGAACGCCGTCGCGGACGCGGACGTCACCTTCCCCGACTTCAACAGACGGATCATCCCATCCTGAATCACTTCCGTATACGAAGTGAGCCCCTCAAACGGCCCTTCCTCCAGCCCAAACAGAACCGCGTTAGCAATGTTGCCGACTCCCGACTGCAACGGCAGAAGATTCGCCGGCATCCGGCCCTTCTTCACCTCCCAGCTCAAGAACTCCAGGATGTGCCCCGCAATCCGCTTCGAAGCCTCATCCGGAGCCTTGAACGCGCTATTGCGGTCTGGAGAATCCGTCAGCACAATCGCCGCGACCTTCTCCGCCGGAACAACAAGGTAAGGGCTCCCAATCCGCTGCCCGGTTCGCACTAGAGGAATGGGTCCCCGATTGGGCGGCGCCTCCAGCCCGTAATAAATGTCGTGCATCCCCTCCAGCGCCGACGGCTGCCACGAGTTCACTTCCAGAATGATCCGGTCCGCCTGATCGACCCAAGTCTTGTTATTACCAATCGATGAACTCGGAACAACCCGCCCATCCTCCAGCACCGCCGTGACCTCGATCAGAGCCACGTCGAGTTTTCCCAGGAACCCATACTCGACAAACTGCGCCACATGGCTCAAATGGATATCCATGTAGTCCATTTCGCCCGCGTTGATCCGTTTCCGCGTTTCCGGGTCCGACTGGTATGGCAGCCGGAGGTGGATTCCTCCCGCCATTGCCAGGGCCCCATCAAGCTCCGGTCCCGTCGAGGCCCCGGTAAAGACGCTGACCTGAAATTTCTGCCCGTGAAAGTGCGCATCCGCGATGCGGTGCGCCAGTTGAATCGGCACTGCCTTGGGGTACCCTGACCCGGTAAATCCACTCATTCCGATCTGGTCGCCCGACCGGATGAGCCCCGCAGCCTCCTCTGCGCTCATGATCTTTCTTTCTAGGTTGGAATTCAAAACTCGGGTTGCGGACGGGGAAGAGATAGACATGAATGAGCCCTCACGAGAAATAAACGATCCTGTTCAACGCTATCGGCAGCCCTCCTTTTTGGTCTGTGATTTCAATCACAACAAGGTGTGCCGAGTTCCATTTCGAGTTGTCGATCAGTTCAGTGCATTCTGCACGTCCCGGCGCCTGGCTTTCCTTATCCTCTCCCGCGAAACTGGATGATTCTTCTGCGGTCCCGCTTCGACGGTCTGCCTTGAGGCAAAACTTCGAATTCCCGCATTGCTTTTCTCTCCGCCGCTGCTTTCTGCCGTAGCTCCCGGCTCGCCTCAGTTTCGCGGTACAGTGCTTGCGCGACCGAAGCTGGACCGCGCACGTCGCTCAGCAGCAGCACCTCGACCTCAAAATCGCCGCCGTCATTCGTGATTCGCAGCATGTCCCCTATTCGCACTTCCCGTGCCGCCTTGGCAACCTGTCCGTTGGACAAAATTCTGCCCAGGTCGCACGCCCGCTTTGCCAGCGTCCGCGTCTTAAAAAACCGCGCCGCCCACAACCACGCATCGATCCGTACACCTTTCATGCTCGGATTCTCCCTGGAAAATAGCTATGTCGCTAAGTCATTGATATAAGTATAGTTACTGGAGGTTTGGGGCATCCAAAACGGGACGCTGAACAGTTCTCGAACCCCATATTACAAATAAATACTTGACCTCCCGCCCCCTTGCAGCTACATTAACCAGTTCCAAGGGACATCCGAAAGCTTCGGGCCGATTTTTTGGACCATCCGCGCCGGGAGCTAAGCCCAGAAAATCGAGCATCTTCGGTGCCCTGTCACGCATCTATTCACAAGAGTGAGTTTTTACGCTAACTCCTTTGACAACCTACTCGGAATCAGTGACTTAGGTCGACCTCTGGGATTCCTGGTCACCCTCCCGTGGCGGAAGGACGAAGGCGCAAGGCCACAATCATAAAGTAAGGAGAACTGAAACACATGCGCTCTGATCGTGTGTTTGATGCTTTACAGACTCTGCGGAATCGTTATATGCTCTGTCAGCTTGCCTCCAAGGCCACGCGGAAGTTCCACCGGCCCAGCACCAGAATCCAGGAAACCATGAATGGCGTTTTGGACCGGATCGCTGACTCGGAGCGGCAAGAAATTTTGTCGGAACCAGAGAACGTTGCTGAGGCACAACGGCGGGCTGCTTAATCCAGCCCCGCCTTCCTGCCTCGCAGTACTTGCATCATTCCTAGTCCCCTTCCTTTTGAAAATCTCCCGCTGACACTACCGAATACGTTCTAGTGCACGGGTTCAGGTGAATCATGACCATTGCTGAACTGAAAGAAAAGAACATCACCGAGTTGACCAAGATCGCAAGGACCTTGGATCTGCCCGGTGCGAGCGGCATGCGCAAACAAGATCTGATCTTCAAGATCCTGCAGGCGCAGAGCGAAAAAGAAGGACATATCTTCGCCGAAGGCGTCCTCGAAATCCTCCCCGACGGCTACGGCTTCCTCCGCTCCCCCGACTACAACTACCTGCCAGGCCCCGACGACATCTACGTCTCGCCCTCCCAGATCCGCAAATTTGACCTCAAGACCGGCGACACCATCAGCGGCCAGGTGCGTCCTCCGCACGAAGGCGAAAAGTATTTCGCGCTCGTCAAGATCGAGGCCGTGAACTTCGAGTCTCCGGACGAAGCTCGCAACAAAATCCTGTTCGATAACCTGACGCCTCTCTACCCGCAAGAGCGTATCAAACTCGAGACCACGCGCGAGAACGCCAGCGCCCGCGTCATGGACCTTCTCACGCCTCTGGGCAAAGGCCAGCGCGGCCTGATCGTCTCTCCGCCTCGCGCCGGCAAGACCATGCTCTTGCAGAACGTCGCGAACTCGATCACCACAAACCATCCCGAAGTCGTGCTGATGGTTCTGCTCATCGACGAGCGGCCCGAAGAAGTCACCGACATGCAGCGCTCCGTCAAGGGGGAAGTGATCTCCTCGACCTTCGACGAGCCTGCCGCACGCCACGTCCAGGTCGCCGAAATGGTAATCGAAAAAGCCAAGCGTCTCGTCGAACACAAGCGCGACGTTGTCATCTTGCTCGATTCCATCACGCGTCTGGCACGCGCCTACAACACCATTGTTCCGCCCTCCGGCAAGGTCCTCTCCGGTGGCGTGGATTCCAACGCCCTGCAGCGTCCGAAGCGTTTCTTCGGGTCCGCCCGCAATATCGAAGAAGGCGGCTCGCTCACCATCATCGCTACTGCCCTGATCGATACCGGCTCCCGCATGGACGATGTGATCTTCGAAGAATTCAAAGGCACGGGCAATTCGGAAATCATCCTCGAGCGCAAACTGGTCGACAAGCGCGTTTTCCCCGCCATCGACATTCAGCGCTCCGGCACCCGTAAAGAAGAGCTCCTCATCCCCAAGGAAGATCTATCCCGCATCTGGGTACTGCGCAAAGTCTTGAACCCGCTTTCCCCGGTAGAAGCGATGGAACTGCTGATCGATAAGCTCAGCAAAACTAGGGGGAACAGCGAATTCCTGGCCAATATGAGCGCCCTCTGATCGGCAATTGCTTGCCGGTAAGTGAAAAGCCAGGGCCATGCTCTGGCTTTTCCTTTTAAGCTTTCCTTCGTGCCCCTTAGTGTCCTTCGTGGTTTAAGCTCTCCGGACCATAGGCACAAGCCCTCTCTCAGCGCATCTCCCGAAGTATAATTTCAAGGAGGGCCTTCCTGCCTCTCTGCGAGGTTTCCGTGCGATCCCGACATTTCCTGTGGATATTTTTTCTGTCCTTGTCCTGCCTGCTATGTCTTGCGCAAACGCGCCCCTCTCCGCCCCTGCCTGATGACAACAACCAGCCCACGAGCGAGGACGAAGCTCGCACCCGCATCGCCAATGATATGGCGAAGAAAGCTGCCAAGGAACGCGTCGCCGCCCTCCGGAATGACACCGACAAACTTTTGAAACTCTCCGTCGAACTCAAGAACTACGTCGACAAGTCGGACGAAAATGTCCTCTCCCTCGATGTGATCAAGAAGGCTGAAGCCATCGAAAAGCTCGCTCGCAGCGTGAAAGACAAAATGAAAGGTCCAAACTAAGGCCTTTCGTTCGTTGGATTTGTCCTCCTTAGCTCCGCACACTCCCCGCTCCGAAACTTCTGCCTGCATGGCGTGTTTCTATTTTCCAGAGCCCGCTGAACGGGGTCGGAGGAAAACTTATGAAACGCGCGATTGCTGGGATTCTTCTGTTAGTGGGAATGGCGGTAGCGCCCGCGCTCGCCTATGACGGCGACGGCGGTCTGCGCCGCGATATGCGTCACGATCGGGCCAAGATTGCTCACGACCGCCGCGAGTTGCGTCGCGACCTCAATCGAGGCGACTATGCCGCCGCCCGACATGAACGCCGCGAACTGCGCCGCGAATATCGCGACCTCAACCGCGATCGCCGCGAGCGCGACTGGGACCGCCGCTGAAGTTTGCCCTTGAACTTACTGGGGCCGTTACGCGTGACTGGCACTTCCACCCAACGGGGGAAATGACTCCAGTCACGCGTTTCTGTTTTGCATCGAACGCAGAGTCGTCGGCACAATGAAAAACGCCATCCGATTCACCGGATGGCGTTCTTGTCTTGCCGATGCCGCCTACTCCGCGCCTTGCTTGATCCGCATCCCGTAGAACGACCGGTACACAAACGTGAATGACACGACGAAGAACACCATCGCCAGCACCCGAGTCATGGTCGTGCCCTGCTCAGTGGCCAGTTTCACCGCCAGTTCCACCGCCAGCAATCCGAACAGCGTTGTGAATTTGATGACCGGATTCAGCGCCACCGACGACGTATCTTTAAACGGATCGCCGACCGTATCGCCAATCACCGTCGCATCATGCAGGGGCGTGCCTTTCTGCTTCATTTCGACTTCCACGATCTTCTTCGCATTGTCCCAGGCTGCGCCGGCATTGGCCATGAATATCGCCTGGTAGAGCCCGAAGATCGCGATCGAGATGAGATAGCCAACAAAGAAGAACGGATCGACAAACGCAAAGGCCAGCGTTCCGAAGAACACCGCAATGAAAATGTTCAGCATCCCCTTCTGCGCATACTGCGTGCAGATGGCGACCACTTTCTTGCTGTCGCTCACCGAAGCCTTCTCCACGCCCTCAAGTTTAATGTTGGCTTTGATGAACTCGACCGCGCGGTAAGCCCCAGTAGTTACGGCCTGGGTGGAAGCCCCGGTGAACCAGTAGATCATTGCCCCGCCGGTGATGAGCCCGAGAAAGAACGGAGCGTAGAGCAGCGAAAGCTTTGCAACATTCTCGGTATCAGTCAGTCCGTTGGTCAGCGCCATGATGATCGAGAAGATCATGGTGGTAGCTCCGACCACTGCCGTTCCGATCAGCACCGGTTTTGCCGTTGCCTTGAACGTGTTCCCCGCGCCGTCGTTGGCCTCAAGCAGGTGTTTCGCACGCTCAAAGTCGACGCTAAGGTTGAAGTCTTTCTTGATCTCCGACACCACGTTCGGCACAGCTTCAATCAGAGAAAGTTCATACACCGATTGTGCATTGTCGGTAACTGGACCGTAGGAGTCGACCGCAATCGTCACCGGCCCCATGCCCAGGAATCCAAACGCCACCAATCCGAACGCGAACACGGCTGGAGCCAGCATGCCTGCGGCTGCGGCCAGGCCCATCGTACTCATGTAGTAACCAATCGCCATCAGGAACATCATGGCGAGCCCGAGATAGTAGCCCGAGAAGTTGCCCGCCACGAATCCCGACAAGATGCCCAGCGACGCTCCGCCTTCCTCTGCCGACCTCACCACTTCTTTCACGTGCCGCGATTCAGTTGAAGTGAACACCTTGACCAACTCTGGAATCAGCGCGCCAGCCAGCGTACCGCACGAAATAATCGTCGCCAACTTCCACCACTGCGAGTCGTCGGTGCCTAGTTGCGGGATGATGAAGTACGAAATCAGGTATGTCAGTCCTATCGACACAATCGACGTGATCCAGACCAGCGAGGTCAAAGGTGCCTCGAAGTTCATTTCATTCGCGGAGGCATATTTACCCTTTGCAATCGCCCCGTTCAGGAAGTACGAAAGCGCGCTCGAGACCAGCATCATCACGCGCATCACGAAGATCCACACCAGCAACTGGACCTGTATGTTCGGCTCCTTCACCCCGAGCAGGATGAATGTGATCAGCGCCACGCCGGTGACGCCGTAGGTTTCAAATCCGTCAGCCGAAGGACCAACCGAGTCGCCCGCGTTGTCGCCGGTGCAATCGGCAATCACGCCCGGGTTGCGCGCGTCATCTTCCTTGATTTTGAACACGATCTTCATCAAGTCTGACCCGATATCGGCAATCTTGGTGAAGATTCCGCCTGCAATGCGTAGCGCTGCCGCGCCCAGAGACTCACCGATCGCGAACCCGATAAAGCACGGCCCGGCATAGTCTCCTGGAATGAACAGCAAAATAAAGAGCATGATCAACAATTCGACCGAGATCAGCATCATTCCGATGCTCATCCCGGCCTCCAGCGGAATCTGGTACACCGGATACGGCTTGCCGGGCAGGGAAGCGAACGCCGTCCGTGAATTGGCGAACGTGTTCACTCGAATCCCGAACCATGCCACCCCATAGCTGCCTGCGATACCCACCAGGCTGAACGCCAGGATAATCGGCAGCGTCAGGCCCACCGACTTTCCGGGCACTGGGGACAGCCAGCCGAAGTAAGCCGCGATAATGACCGCGATGAAAGCCCACAGCAACAGAATGAATTTGCCTTGCGTCACGAGGTAGGTCTTGCAAGTTTCGTAAATGAGTTCCGAGATTTCGCGCATCGCGCGGTGAACCGGCAGGTTCCGCAGGCGCATAAAAATCGTCATGCCAAATCCCAGCCCGAACAGGCAAAACAAAATTCCGATCAGCAGCAGCTTGTGTCCATCAATAGCACCATTGAAGAAGCTGACTTGCGAAAGGTCCGGCAGTTTCAGCGATGCTTCACCGCCTTCGCCGGCAGGTTGCGCGAAGGCGGTTGCGGCGCCAACGGTGAGCAGCGAGATTACAACTGAAACCTTCGTGGCCACGCGGCGGCTGAAGAACGCAGCTGTGGCGAGAAAAGTGCGCATAAAGAGTCCTCCGAAATTAAGACGGTTTTAAGGAATTACAAACGTGTTTAGGTATCGCCTTCCGGAATCTGCGTCCCTGCTCGCGAGCCGCGGCTTCGCGCTCGAATCCGCATGCACGCCCTCTCAAGCTGGAGACTCTCATTCCGGAATTCCGAACACGCTTCCACCGCAAGACCTGAGGAGTTGGAGCTTGGCCGCGTCGGATTTTGCGCTGAATCTTGACTCTGTACCTCGCCGTCCAAAAGGACCAAACAGAATAGCTCTCTGGTCCCGGCTTCCTAGCGCAAAACGGGCATTTATAACACGTCGGATACCACCGGTCAAACGTATTACGGAGATCCGGGCGGGCATGATCCCGAATCGGGCTTGGAATCGATTTTTACCACGGTCAGTGCCCTCCGCCGCCCTATGGCAGGGTTACATTCATCTTTAAGTTGTGCGCTACAAACGCCCATTCATCCGCCGTCTCGTCAATAATTTTCGAGATGGGCTTGCCTGCGCCATGCCCCGCTTTCGTCTCCACACGGATCAACACCGGCGCCGGGCCTGCCTGGTCTGCCTGCATCGTCGCGGCGAACTTGAAGCTGTGTCCCGGCACCACTCGATCATCGTGATCTGCGGTCGAGATCATAGTTGGCGGATACTTCGTTCCCGGTTTCAGGTTGTGCAGCGGGGAGTATGCGTAGATAGCCTTGAAATCCTCCACATTGTCCGACGACCCATAATCCGAGGTCCACGCCCATCCAATCGTGAACTTATGGAATCGGAGCATGTCCATGACTCCGACCTCCGGCAACGCCGCCCCATAGAGATCTGGACGCTGGGTTAGTGACGCCCCAATCAACAGTCCGCCATTGCTCGCCCCGCGAATCGCCAGCTTGGGGGTTGAGGTGTACTTGTTCGAAATCAGCCATTCCGCCGCCGCGATGAAATCGTCAAACACGTTTTGTTTCTTCGCGTGCGTACCCGCCAGATGCCACTCCTCTCCATATTCGCCGCCGCCTCGCAGGTTCGGCTGCGCGTAGATCCCACCCATCTCCAACCAGACCACATTGGGAACAGAGAAGTAGGGAGTTAGCGAAATATCAAACCCGCCGTAAGCGTACAGCAGCGTCGGATTCTGCCCGTCGAGCTTCAGCCCTTTTTTGTACGTGAGGAACATGGGCACGCGCGTCCCGTCCTTGCTGTTGTAGAAGACCTGCTTGGTCTCATATTGCGTAGTGTCGAAATCCACCTTTGGCTGCTTGAATACGGAACTCTTTCCTGCCTCCGGGTCGTAGCGGTAGATGGTTGTCGGCGAGATAAAACTGGTAAATGCGTAAAACGTTTCTTTATCCTTCCGCTTACCTCCGAAACCGGCTGCAGTGCCGATCCCTGGCAGATCTACATTGCGCAGGAACTTGCCCTTCAAGTCGTGCACGCGCACCTCGGTTCGCGCATCTTTGAGGTAACTCAACAGAAACAAATTGTCGACGACCGTTGTTCCCTCCAGTTTGTCCGCGCTCTGGGGAACCACCGTCTTCCAATTGGTCCGCTCCGGATGCCGCGTATCAATGGCAATCAGTCGTCCCCGCGGAGCCTCGAGATCGGTCTGAATCCAGAACACCGGCCCGTCGTTATCGATGAACTGATATTGCGCGTCAAAGTCGTCAAGCAACTTCACAACTTGTGCGTCCGGTTGCGTGAGATCCTTGTAGTAAAGCCGGTTCTTGGGAGAAGTGCCTTGCGACACGTTGATGACGAGATAATGCCCGTCATCCGTCACGGCGCCCCCAAATCCTAGTTCCTTGTTGTCAGACCGCTCGTAGATCAGCTTGTCTTCTGCCTGAGAGGTTCCCAGCCGGTGGTAATAAAGTTTCTGGAAGTAGTTCGCGTCCCGCAACTGGCTGCTGCCCTGCTTGGGCTCGTCATACCGGCTGTAGAAAAATCCCTTGCCATCCTTTGTCCACGAGGCACCCGAGAACTTCACCCACTTGATCAAGTCGGGCAGGTCCTTTCCTGAGTCCACGTCGCGCACATGCCACTCCATCCAGTCAGAGCCCGAGGTCGCCGTTCCATACGCCATCAGCTTGCCATCGTCAGTGATCGCCGAGCCTGAGAGAGCGACCGTTCCGTCCGAAGAAAGCGTGTTCGGATCAAGCAGCATCCGCGGTTCCCCGTTCAGGGCCTCGCCCACCAGCAGCACGTTCTGGTTTTGCAGCCCATTATTGTGCTCGTAGAAGTAGCGTCCGCCCTGCTGTTCCGGTGCGGTGAAGCGCTCGTAGTTCCAGAGCTTCAGTAGCCTCTCGCGGATAGCCCCGCGATAAGGAATCTGGTCGAGATAGCCGAACGTTACTTTGTTCTCCGCTTCCACCCAATCGTGAGTTTCAGCTGAGTCAGTGTCCTCGAGCCACCGGTACGGATCAGCCACCTTTACGCCGTGATAGTCATCGACCTGCTCCACCGTCTTCGCCTTTGGGTAAGCGAGACCTGCGCCATCGCTCTGCGCGACCACCGAACTAATCGCCAAGACACTAAACACAAAACATGCGCCGACACTAAGACCAAACAGTTTCATCGGAATCCTCATAAGAAAATCTGCATTAGCGGACCAAAGGTGCTTTTACTCGGTGATAGTTGCGAGCGTCAAGCGCAAAATCCCGCGGCGAGTTGACGTCACACCGCGCCTTGTCACATCCACCTGGCCTGTACGAGGCCGCACGCATTGATATCATTGGAAGATCAATCACGCTCGACGAACTCAAAGGAGCAGGTTCCATGCAGAAGATTACGCCATTCTTGTGGTTCGACGGCACGGCCGAAGAAGCGATGAATTTCTACACCTCGATTTTCAAGAACTCGAAAAAAGGACACGTCTCACGCTATGGCGAAGCAGGTCCCGGACCGAAGGGAACCGTTATGTCGGCGACCTTCGAACTCGAAGGCCAACAATTCATGGCGCTTAACGGCGGTCCGCATTTCAAATTCTCGCCCGCAATATCGTTTTTCGTGGACTGCAAGACGCAGCAAGAGGTCGATGAGTTGTGGGAGAAGCTTTCCGAGGGCGGCCAGATTCAGCAATGCGGCTGGCTGACCGATAAATTCGGGCTGACTTGGCAGATCGTTCCCTCAATTCTCGGCGAGTTGTTGGGGGACAAAGATCCTGCGAAGTCGCAGCGCGTCATGAAGGCCATGATGCAAATGAAGAAGCTCGATATCGACGGTCTGAAGAGGGCCTATGCCAACGAATAAGAAGGTTACGAGGAGAAGCAAGCCGACCGCGACGCTTGCCACTTCGATTGCTCCGTGGCTCTCTGTGCGCCGCAGTGCCAGAGCCGTTGATTTCTATAAAGCTGCGTTCGCGGCCACCGAACTCTTTCGTATGGATGATGGCGGCAGCGTTGTAGCAAGATTATCCGTGGAGGGCGCCGAGTTTTGGCTCAGTGACGAATCTCCCGCCCATCACAACTTCAGTCCCGAGTCCCTCAAGGGCAGTTCAGTTCGCATCATCCTGACGGTCGCCGATCCGGACGCCGTCTTCGCACGCGCTCTTGCCGCCGGAGCAAAAGAAGTTTATCCCGTCACCGACGAGCACGGCTGGCGTGTCGGCCGCGTCGTTGATCCCTTCGGCCATCACTGGGAAATCGGTCGTCCGCTCGCGTAGCTGTTCGTGGATTCATCAGCCTTGAGCCACGCCGGATATTCAACTTTTGACTTCGAACGCAGCTTGAGTTTGTCCGCGTGATGCTTGCACGATTCGCTCAAGTCCGGGTCGCACCGCGAGTTGAAGATGTGGGTACCGATTCCGATGCCGAGCGCCGAGCCCACAAACATGTCGGACGCCCAATGGTCGCGCGCCAGGAAGCGGCTCGCCGTTACCGTCAATGCTGCCGTGTACGACAGCACCCGTACCCACGGCTTCGGATATTCATGGGCCACCACGGTGGCCATCGCCCAGGTGAACATGGCATGTCCGCCAGGAAACGAAGTATTGATCGCGGAATGACGCAAGAAATCGCCATGGCCGTTTCCTTCGCCGGGCCGTTGCCGCGCCCCGATGAATTGCATCGGTGCGTAAATCAGGAAGGTATTGATCAGGGTTTCCAGTTCCAGATTCCCCAATTCCTTGGCGTGCGGATTCCCACTTTTCAGCCCGTAAATCCATACTCCGGCCAGCGTCGAGGAAAGGCTCGCGATCGCGATGTTCGAGCTATCCTGATAGAACTGATAGTGTCCGCCGGGCAGATTGTTCTCAATATGCCGGTCCGCCACCAATAATCCGGCGGTTCCGCCCAGCACGAGCCCGTCCCATTTGAAATTCGATGGCTTGAGCGGAGCGAGATAGAGTCCCTTTTGATCTTCCAGTCCTCGCTTCACCATCCGTGAGACGAAGCCGTGATGCTCGGAACTCTGAGTCGCCGCGGACTCATTCGTATCTTCACCGAAAGTTCCCGCCGGTATCGTCGACACATCGAATCTTGGCTGCAACGTGAACGCGGATGAGGCCGCGTCCGCAGGTAGCGCCGGGCCGATCGATGAGTCTTGGCAAAAAGCGCCGGTGCAGAACCAAGCACTGAAGAAAACCGGCAACAGAAATTTGCGGATACTTCTTAAGCAATCGAGCAAGATGGGCTCCCTAGCGACGAACACAGATGGACGCCGTTTGGATGCAAACCGCCCAAAATGGTTAACTTGATAAATCGAGTTTCGGTACGGAAGCCGCTCCCTGGGCGCTTCGCGTCTGTCCGCCCGATCAGAGAAACACTGTAGGCCTGCCGACGAAACACCTTAGCGCCCTTCCTAAAGCATGGGCCATACCAACCGCCGTATATGTCGTGGCATCTGATTTTTTGCGATCCGGTACTCCGCTCTCTGGTTGTCCGCTCCGCCAGGACTCCAATCGCCGCGAGTCTGCGGTTTTCATGTCTTTCTGGTGGAGTCCGTGCACTGTCCCTCGTTGCAATCGTGACCTGTTCCGGCTGGGGACCGCTCGGTCGGTGTACTTCCATGCGAACTGGTATCTACTGCGAAGAAATATTCGCCGAGGATCGCTCCGAACCAAGGCGGCCTGTGCCAAACACGGCTAGCAGGTTGCGGAAATACCTTCGGACAGATGATGCGGACTACTTCAGATGCAGGGCCGAAAGTGGCGGCCGTCCGGCAGCTTCGATCAGCAACATCCGTCGATCACTGCTGTGCGCGTCGTGACACTCCACGCACTGTCCTTTCACCGCGGGTACATGCTGGCGCAGAGCTGCCGACTGCTCATGGCACGCAAAGCAGATTTTTTCCTTCGGCATGGTCAAGCTCATCGTGGTCATGTCGCCCTGTGTCATTGCCAAATGGCAAACCGCGCACGACGTGGCCATCGCCGAATGCACCGACCTCCCACGAACCTTCTTCGCATGACACGACGAACAATCGGCATCCTTGGGAAGAGCGCCTGGATGTTCGACGGCTGCCGCCGCTGTCGTCGCCGCAAGCAGCAGAAGAATGTAACTGAGCCGTATGATCTGCGGGCCGCAGTGTTTCATAAACGTGTGGCAATCCTAGTTTGTTGCCTGCGTCCCGTCATTACTAAGAATCAACTAGGGGGCAGCAAAGTTTGCACCAGGGATCGTCAGGAATGGAAGAGCGCCGTTCCGTGCGCGCAAGCGAAGGGATTAAATCTGGGCTTTACCCCGAGATAACTGTAGCGCATCCGCCCCAGCGCATCTTCATCGACTTCGAACTGCTGTCGCAGCATCATACGGTGCTGCAGGCTGGGAAGTAGGCGAAGGCGCACCTGCGCGCAGATAGCGCGACTGCCTGAACTTGTCAGCCTTCGAATCCCTTTGTCGAAACACAGCCCGCGGCCAGAACGCAGAGGACGCAGGCAGCGCCTTGAACCCTTTTGCTGGGTCAATGAGTGTAATGATTCCATAACAATGTCGGCTCCCAGGCCCGAGTAAACTTTGGAGGCGCAAACCAACCAAAGGGCTCGGAGGAAAGGAGCCGAACATGCTGATTATAGGTTGTGACTATCATCCGGGCTTCCAGCAAATTGCATGGGTGGATACTAGACACTGGGGAGTGGGCGAACGGCGGCTGAGTCATCGGGAAGAAGCGGAACAGTTTTATCGCAGACTCGACGGGGCAGAAGGTGCGGGTGGGAATGGAAGCCAGCGGGCACTCGCGCTGGTTTGAGCGTTTGCTGACCGACTTGCAGTTTGAGTTGTGGATCGGGGACGCAGCCGAGATACGCACGAAACGGGTGCGCAAGCAGAAGACCGATCGCCAGGATGCGCAGTTGTTGTTACGACTGATGATCGAAGACCGCTTCCCGCGCATCTGGGTGCCCGATGCGGAGAATCGCGATCTGCGGCAACTACTATGGCATCGGCACCGGCTGGTGCAGATGCGCACGCGGGTGATGAACCAGTTGCATGTGATAGCGCTCAACGAAGGCTTGCGGCGCAAGAAGGCGTTGTGGCGAGCCGCCGGCCGCCAGGAACTGGAGTCGATCGCCTTGGCGCCTTGGGCCACGCGCCGACGCCAGGACTTGCTTCACTTACTCGATCAACTCACGCCCAAGATCCAAGAACTGACGCGGGCGCTGGAAGAGGAAATGGAGAAGCGTCCGGTGACGCGGCGGTTGGCGACGCATCCCGGCGTGGGTCCGCTGACGGCTTTAGCGTTCGAGTTAGTGATTGGAACTCCCGAACGCTTTCACTGCGGGAAACAGATTGCCAGCTATGTGGGACTGGTTCCATCGGAAGAGTCCAGTGGCGATCGTCGTCGACTGGGACACATCAGCAAGCAAGGCAACGTGCTGCTGCGCTTTCTGCTGGTGGAAGCGGCGCAGGTCACAGTACGGAGCCAGCCCGACTGGCGCAGTACGTTCTTCCACCTGGCCATGCGGCGAGGGCGGAAGATCGCCAAGGTAGCGATGGCCCGCAAGCTGGCAGTGCATCTGTACTGGATGTGGCGCCAGGGCTGCGATTACGGCCAGTTGCAAAAGCTCGGTTCGCACGCGGGAGAGCCCGGAAATCCCTATGGTGTGCAGTAAATCACCGACGTAATGATTGGGTATCCCGCTCCCCAAAACAGGGGAGTTCGAACAAGTAATCATGATCGCAGTCTGTGATCGAAGAGATGGCTGGGTCGGACCGAGTTCCTGACCCTAACGATTAGAAGCGAGCCCAGGTTGGAAACGCGCAAACCAACTACGAGAGCGAAATGGCGCTCCTCTACGAGTGCAGGGAGTTGTGTACGTACATCGTGCTTGACATCGCCGACATTGTTAGAGATGGCGAATTTTTCAACAATTGCCTAGATGTTTTCATCGTTCGCATTTTTCGCCAACTGTCATCGGGTGATCGCCGTCACTGCACGGCCATGTCACAGAATGCGTATAGTTTCTGAGAATGCTCGGCAGAACTCGGCGCTGACATGGGTTCGATGCCAAAACCCGGCGCAATCACCAACTCATTAGCCGCCGGTCGCTTCAGTGGCTCAGAATCGAATCACGATGCCTGAGGAAAGCCGGGCCACGTTATGCACCGGGTGACGCTCATTGTCCGACGGAGTGAATCCGTTATGCAGCCAGTCGACCTGTCCCCGAAGCGCGAATCTCTTGTTCAGACTGACATCAATGCCGCCGCCTCCGCCGACGGTGAAGGAGTTGCTGGATGTGAACGTAATGGCAGCACTGGGACTGATGTAGGTATCACCGAACAGGAAACGTACAAAAGGTCGTACGCGTCCCCGGTCGAATGAGATTTGCGGACCGACTAGGAAGGAATGTATCTTCGCGCTCAGACACGTGGCACCGCAACTTGGATAATATCCCGAAAAATCGGCTACCACTCCCACTCGCTGACGCAATGGAAACGTGGCTGATGCATCCCAGCCAATCGGACCTGAGCTGTTCAGGTTGATTAGCGCCGTATCCTGGCTTAGCCAGGATACTCCTCCGTAGAGAGCCACGCGCTCCGACGATTGTCCCAGACAAGTTGCGCCCGACAGCAACATTGCGAATGCCACGGCCAAAGTTCGCAACATAGCACGCCCCTAAGTGTGGGTGTTGGAAGCCTGATGAGTCCGATGCGCATAAAGGAATTTCGGATGTATCGTCCGTCACGGGAGTTCACTGCCGTCTGACTTGGTTGACGTAAACAGGCGTTAGCACAAGTTTGCGCCGTCTGTTCGCCCCCCCCGCGATAGGCGAAGTTCCAACACAGCAGCTTCACCATTCAGCGTTTCACCGCGATCCGACGCGAAGTACGTCACGCTGGTAACGTGAAATGAACCCCTTGTTCTGCAGTCTCCTAGAAATGAGGCAACGAATTTCCGCTCAGCGCGGTCTGAATGATCGTCCCGGCATAAGCGACGTCCGCCGCTTCCGACGTACTGAAATTCAATCCTGCCCGCCAGCTTGCCGGAGCCTCCGGATGAACGCCCGTAAACACTACGAATCCATTTCCGACCGAGCCTTCTGTAATCGCCGGCGTGCCATCCGGGAACTTGGCAACGACGTTGCCCCATCCCGAGAGTTGAGGTCCGTCCTGCCAGTACATATCGAGCGTGGTGCCATCGGCTAGGGCAATCAGCACGGGCTCCACATGAATTCCCTCGAATTCAGCACTGTAAAAGTTGAACCCCACGCCGGATGTCAGGTCGACGCCGTTGTAGGTCGAGTATGCGCCAAAAAATGCTCCCGCACAGATTCCCAGATAGTGCATGCCATATTGGTTTACCGCATTGCGGATCGCACTTGGAGCGGTGGGGCCGACACTCTGGCCGATCACAATTGAGTCGCCCCCAGGCACGATCATCAACTTATATCCACCCAATTGCGGCTCCGTCATCGAGCCGAGCTCAGTCTGGTTTACCGCGGTATAGCCAAGATTGAGGCTTTTCAGAATCGCTTCGAGCGCCGTTACATCCGAACCAGTCGCGCCCGCTCCCACATAAAGAAGGACGGGCTCAGGAGCTTTAATTGCGGGAGCCAGGGGCACTGGTGGAGCCATACTCGACTGATGCATGCTCGAAGAACCGCACGCCCAAAACATAGTCGCAACCGTGAGCAGGGCCGCTAACGCAATGATCCCACGCACTTCACAGGCACTGGTTTGCAGCCGGATAAACACCTTTCCAGCCTACTCCCTCCCACGCCTGGAGATGTCATCGGGTGAATTCTGTAAGTGGAGTGGTTTCCTGGTTTGTGAACAGGTTACCCGCTATGAGGTGCCCGTCAGAAACGGTAGTACAGAAAGGCTGCCCCACCTAATCTCGCCGCACTTTGGTGAGATTAGGGTGGGGGGCTATCGCTGTGTAAAAAGCAGATTCACCATCGGGTCCTGCAAGCTAAGCGCAAAACACTTCCGGATTTGCTGTCGGTCCATCCAGGTGTCCCACAAGTTTCTTTTCCAGGCCGTCTCGCGATGGTGTCAGTTCTTTTCGAAGATGCTCCATCTCCTCGTCGCGCAGCTGCGAAAAACTGCGAGCCACCTCCACGTTGTGTTCGAGCATCTCCAGACGCGGCATGCCCACTACCGCGGTTGTCACCGGCAGGCTCATCGAGTAGCGCAAAAGGGAACTGATGTCGCTCTTTCCCGATCCGCTTCCCAACAGAAACTCCTGCCCCGTCACCTTCATCGCAATGATGCCTAGATTCTTCTGCCTGGCGGCAGGTAAGGCCACCTCTTCAAAACGCCCGTTCCGTGAGGCATTCAGGGCCATCTGCACACAGTCCAGGTCGTGTCGCTGGATGGCTTGGGCCATCACTTCTCCGTTTGTGTGACTGGTCATGCCGATGAACCGCGTCATCTTCTGGTCGCGCGCCTCAAGCGCGCCTTTGAGAGCTCCATCCGGCGCTTCAATCTTGGCAAGGTCATCGGCTTGTCCCACGCCGTGCATATGGACCAGGTCCACCTGGTCCACGCGCAACCGCTTCAGGCTGCCTTCGAGGCGCCGCATATATCCGTCCCGCGTGCGATCCGGAATTTTTGTGGCTAGCCACACTTCTTTGCGTCGGGCCGCCATCACCTGCCCCACTCGCGACTCGCTCTTGCCATCGCCGTACGCATAGGCCGTGTCGAGATAAGTGATACCCAGATCAATCGCCCGATTCAGTGCCGCTAGTGCCTTGTCTTCCTCCTCGTACATCAGAAAGCGGCTGCCGCATCCGAATGCCAGAATCGAAACTTTGGCGCCTGTTCGTCCCAAAGTCCGCGACGGAAGCGGTTCTGCCTTCGCCGGTGGCGCCGCCCATAGACGCGACATCAGCGACAAGCTCGCGCCGGCCACAGTTCCCAAACCGATTCGCTCAAGAAACGTTCTTCGAGAGAATTCTTTGCTCATGGTCTTCTCCTTAACGAACTCAACCGCGTCTCCGTTCTGCTTTCCTATGAATTTAGCTCAACTTGGCCGGGTAGTCGACAGGCAGAAGCGTCGATCTCTCGCCGTCGCCGACTACAACTCTTGCCGGGCATCGACCTCCAATCGAGCAATCGCTCTTCGGCTCTCTGTTGCCGTGATAGAATCCTCCAAATTTCAGGCTGGATGCCGCTCGCGTCGCCTCTTCCACTCCTGATCTTCTTGGAAACCCTATGAGTTCTCGTTCCCGGTTGGACTTCCGTCGCTGGCTCGCCGCGCTGGTCGGATTATTTTCCGTTCTCTCTGTTCCGTGCCTACAAGCCCAGGAAGCCAACGCCCACCACCTGCCCAAGCGGATCGTAGGTGACTATGTCTATTGGAGTAAGAACCAGAATCCGGTATATAGCGCTGCGCAGATTCCGTTTCACGAGTTGACCCATATCAACCATGCTGGAATCTCATTCTCTGCCGACGGCACTCTTTCAGTCCCCGACGGATACATCGAGCCCGAACTCAACAATCGCGCTCACGCCGCCGGTGTCAAAGTCATGGTTCTGATGGGCGGCGACTTCTACGGGCTCGAAACCAGCGGTGCGATCCAGACGCTCGTCGCCAATGCGGCAGCCTTCGCCAAGCAGTATCACTATGACGGCTTCGACATCGACTGGGAGTACCCCGAAACACGGGCTGACCGGCGGATTCTCGTGCAGTTCATGGACCTGCTCAGAAAAGAGAATCCCAACTACGTCCTTTCCATCGACGTCGCCCCTTGGGCTGGCTACGGATACGATCTGGCCCACCTTGCTCTCTCTCTTTCTTATTTCAATATCATGATGTACGACTGCGCGGGTCCGTGGACCGCTTACGGCCAATTCAATTCCCCAATCTTTTGGAATTGGCATGATCCCGCTCCTTACGAGTGTCAGCCCGGTGGCAGCGTCCACGATACTGCCAACATTTTTCTCAAGCGTGTCCCGGCCGCCCAACTCAACATGGGAACTCCTTTCTACGGCTACTACTACACCAACATTAACCAGCGTTTTGGCTTGTGTCCCAACTCTCTCTTCACTGCCGACGGCGCTTGCGACAATCAAGTCGAGACTGTCGGCTACGCTTCGTGGGTGAAGCCACATATCAATAAAGACGGATGGCAGACGGTCTACGATCCCGTCTCGTTCGTTCCCTACATGCTGAGAACCCGAGGAAGCGACGGCTTCGTAACCTACGATGACGCATTCTCAACTTATTTTCGGGTCTGGTATGCCGATTGGGATCGAGGAATGGGCGGGACCTTCATGTGGTCGCTTGACGCCGACTATGATGGCCACTCGCAGGATTTACTGGATGCCATGTATCAGGCGACGGTGTCCAGTCACTGAACCCCCGCTACCGGGAAGTTGATCAACGGTCCATCGTGGTGGGGCTATTTCGAAACTGGTAGTGACCGCTCCGCCGACTGCACCGCGTTTGAAACAGGCTCGCTCTGCGCCACGGCCGCTGGTTTCGTGCCGAAATAGCGGACGGTCACGTCTTTTCCAATGTCGACTTGCTTATACCTGCCCTTGGTTGCCGGCGATGTCTTCGGTATGAAACTGCGGATGGTCACGTCGTCGGCCACATAGTCGATTTCGTTCGGGCCGACCCGCACCTGCCGAAATGCGGAACGAGGAGCCTTCGCCTCTCCGGTTCTGCCTGCCACTGTTGGTAGCGCGGTCGCGCTATTCGCCGGCGGGGAAATTTCCGGTGCCAACGCGGCAGGCCGTCGTGCGGCATCCGCTTCCCGCACCGCCGGCGTTCGTACAGCCGTTGCCGGACGTCGCCCGAAGGCCATCCAGCAACCCCCGATTAACACCAGCGCTACAAGCGCGGGCACAGCCACCCTCAGTCGGAGCCTTTCGAGAGGAACGCGAATCTGCAGCTGTGACAGGGAAACCCGCCGCACGTGCTGCATGATCTTTGTGACCGCTTTACCTTCCCGGCGGGCGGACAATTCCCAAGCCAAAGCCGTAGCGGTTCCAAAAAAATGAACTGGTTGCTGCTTGCCTTCCACCCTCGCCGGTGGCTTTTGCTCGGTGCGGACCATTTGGCTTTGAGGCGCAACCGCAGGCGCAGGTACCACGCTCGCGGTTTGTGGTGCGCGAACACCTTTCTGCTCACGCTTGACCTCGCTGGGCAATAATTCTTCGACGAGCCCTGCCATTAGCCGATACGCCCGCAATTCACGGTCCTGAAAAACATGCGGCTCACGAAACAGGACCTCCATCACTCCTGCCACCTTGCGCTCGCGAAACACCGGCAAAATCAACAGCGACTGTGCGTCGAACTGTCGGCAAATGGCAGCTTCAATCCGCGTGTCGGTTTCAGCATTCTCGACCCGCAGAATCTCGCCTCTGGTTTCTTTGTCGGGAGAAGCGCTCAGCGTTGCGGTCACGTGCCGCCCCACATAGCCGGCGGCGCATCCGCTTCCCGCCCGGTACACCAGTTGATTTCCTTTTAAGAAGGCAATGGCAATCCCGGCCGCGTTGGCGACGCTTCGTGCGCGCTCGGCGACCTCGCGCATGGTTCGTTCCAGGTCAAGCTGACCCGCAGCGACGGTCCGCTGCAGTTTGAGAACTTCACTCAGCGCACGAGTGTCCATCCCACTTTCCTGCACGGCAAACGCGCTCGCTAAAAGCTTCTGAAAAGATTCGCGATCAACGCTCGATCGGGTATTCATCGTCATATCCCGGGAAGCTGCGAGTGTGAGGCTGGACTGCTGGGGAGACGTCGGCGGACGGACGGACCGAAACAGTGCCGTGGCCAGTAGCAGAAGTCTCTCATTCAGCCCCCGCCCTGTCAACGCGCACCATGCACAACCATGTAAAAATTTGTCTCACTCTCATTCCCCCGGGCACGTCCTCAAGTCAGAAACAACGCCATCACGACTATTGTCTCCAGCCGTTGCAAATGGCATCCGGTGAAATATGTATCTTGCAACCTTTCTCCGAGCCTCGGGCCAGCCCACCGAGTGCCCTGGTCGCATTTCCCCGGCCGGCGCGGGGCTTCAAAGGGGCCGGGACGCAGGGAACTTTACCCCCAGCGGGCCCGTATCCTCCTGTGAGTGGAGGTGTGTGTGAAACGGATCATTCTCGTCCTTATTCTTCTGTTCGCCGCGGCTACGTTGCTTGCCCAGAAAACCCCGCAGGATTCGTGGCAAGAGAAGTTCGTTTCCGGAGGCACCATCCGCATGCACCTTGAGGCCGGAGGCTATACGATCCGGCCGACCGACTCGGCCAACATTGTCGTGGAGCTTAGTACCGACTCCGAGCGGGAACTCCATCACGTGGATGTGGCCATTAAGCCTGGCCCTTCCACGGCTGACGTCTATATCCGCAACACGCCCGACCACAACTTCAGGGCCATCATCGAGGTCCCCCGCAAATCCAACCTCTGGGTTCGACTGTCGGCTGGACAACTGACGGTAGGGGCGGTCGAGGGGGATAAGAATCTGGAAATCCGAGCCGGCCAAATGGAGGTCGAAGTCCCCAACCCTGATGATTACGGCCACCGCGACGCCTCGGTCTGGACCGGCGCGATTGAGGCCTCAGCCTTTAATATCTCCAAAGGTGGCCTGTTTCGCTCGTTCGAACAGAACGGCGCGGGAAAATTCCGCCTGCACGCCCACATAATGTCTGGAGAAATCGACCTCCGGCGCTGAGATTAGCACTCAGCTTCCATTCCCGCATCGACTCACCGATTCGGCGCCGGCGGCGCCTGAGCCGGTTCAGGGGCGGGCGGTGCTGCCGTCTGGCCGGCGCCGGGTTTCAGAAGCGGATCATCCACCGGCGTCGCATCCTTCACCAGGTCGGTCTTCACCTCTACCTTCTGGTTCGGCTGTGGATTGATATCGGTTTCAAACGTCTGGTAGCCGGGAAGCGCGACCCTGATCTTATGGGCGCCGGGCGCGACGAGCATTCCGCGGCCGATCCCCTCAAACTCCGCCACATGTCCCACGAATCGTCCGTCCAGAAACACGGCCGCTCTCGACGGATTGACCGATATCTTCACCGTCGACGTCACTGCAGGCATCAGTCCGGTAGGAGCCTTTTCCATCGTCACCTGCACGAGGTGCTTTTGCCCGGGCTGCACGACGACTCGCGCCACAAAATCCTGATATCCATTCTGCCGGACGGTGATCACATGCTCGCCTGGCAACAGCAGAACCTTCTTCGAGCCCTTCAGTTCCTTCAAATACCCAACGTACTCACCGTCGACCCACACGCCAGAAGTCCGCTCGACATTGGATTTTCCTTCGAACTGAATTTCGCCCATTACGTCATTTCCCGCGTGGACCTTCGGAGTGAGCGATAGCGCCAGAATCGCCACCAACATCCAAGACCACCGATATGCTCGTCCAACCCTGTTTGTCATGGCCAATTCCTCTGATGATGTACGAGCACTAAGACTGCCAAGCTCGTAAACTGCTGAAATCAAGGGGACTGGCCGGCGGGAAGGGTGAAAAAACGAACTCCCTGGTGTGCAGATTGTTCGCCCTGTTGGCTCGCGCGGCAGGCGCGCAATCTCCAAAACTGCCGACAGCGGCCTGCGACGACCGTTCAGAATGTGAAATTTGTAAAATCAGTGTGAAGCCATCGCCTCGCGCAACCTCTTCTCGGCGTCTGGCTTCCAGTACGCGCATTCCAGCCGGATAAACACCGAAGTGTAGGGAATCGTCAGCCTGGTTTTCAGCACCAAAATGTGGAAGGTTTTCCCGGCTTCATCCAGCTTGGAGATGATTTCCTCATGGGGCAGCGATTGAGTCTCGGTATTTCCCACCATTTTGGCCAGCGCTTCGCGATAAGCAGTCACTCCCGCAGCGTCGGTTTCGGGCACTACCTTTAGCTCGGCATCGGTGAAGATAACTGGCCGAACATGCTTCGCCTTGGAAAGCTCGTTGAGAACCGCCTTCACGACCTCCAGTTGATCTTCGTTGGTCTCAATCGTCTCGATGCCTGCGCTGGTTTGCAGCGGATATGCCGAATCCACTACCGCGATCCAGTTGCGATGGCCAAGCAACGGGAGTTCCTCGCTCAGGCGCAAGTGCCAATCGTGTCCCTCCGGTGTTGTGGTGCGGCGGCCCGAGCGCGCGCTGCCGGAGGCAGCCAGAACGCAGATTAGGCAAACGGCGGCGAACTTGGCACTTCTTTGAGATAGTCCGGTCACAGAAATTCCTCCTGGATGGCCGTGTGTTGTGGCGCGCGTAGAGACTTGAAGGCTGGAAAGTCGAAAGGCTGAACCCATCGAAGGAGAGTCCCTCAAGCCAAACGTCTGGCATGAATTGTATTCGTGACACTTGTGCCACGGGGTTTTATGTCATTCCACAGCACCGGAGGGGCGAAAGAAGAAAGGGTGACTCTAATCACCCATGAATGCCACCACAATCACATTTTCAACCTGTCTGCACACGCGAGACTAGCTTATGAAACGTCTGTGTGCCCTTCTTCTCTCTCTCGTCATTCCTTCCGTGCTGTTTGCGGCGGACGCGCTCAACGGCTACAAAGTCACGTACGACGGTGGGTCTCTCTCCGACACCAAAGCTGGCTCTGGCCTCAAACTCGTGATCAATCCGACCACAATCGTTTTCCAGCAAGACAAAGCTGAACTTGTCACCATTCCCGCGTCGGCCGTTACCGAAATCAGCTATGGCCAAGACGTTCATCGTCGAGTCGGAGCCGCCATCGGACTGGCCGTCGTTAGCCTGGGCATCGGAGCCCTCATGGCCCTGACCAAATCCAAAAAGCACTATGTCGGCCTGACCTGGGCGGACGGTGACAAAAAAGGCGGACTTGCCATGCAGTGCGACAAAAACGAATACCGAGGCATCCTGGCCGCGCTCGAGGGAGTAACCGGCAAGAAGGCGGTCAACTCCGACGCCATGACGGTGAAGAACTAGGTCGGTCACCGACACCAGCCGCGAAGCGGCGGCATAGTGCAGCCCCGGACGAAAGTCCGGGGTAAGCCGAGAAAACAATCCGAGTCCCGGAGGGACGGCAGAAAAAGACTAGCCCAATTAACCAAATCCCCACTTCCCGCAAAAAACGCGAGGACTGGGGCACCCTTTACGGTCCCATCTTGCTCTGGTTCGATCTGAAGAAAATCGAATTTTGTCCCCACGTTTCCACGCCCTACAACTGATCCAAAAAAACCAGGTCGAACAGTGATATAAAAATCTGCACTTGCGCTGGACTAAGAACTCCGGCTGCTCAGGAGCGTTCAGCGTGTCGCGAAATATATTCCGAGTGCGGATAAGAGGTCTCGAATGCACTTCCTAGACACAAGACGTGTTTTTTTTGGACAGATCAGTAGAGCATTGGCAGGATGGACGATTGGCCATACTCTGCCAAAGCAAGCAAATGCCATTGCTACGCAGCGGTCGGCCGAAAGTGCCGAAGGTGAGGACTACTACGAAAAGCTGGGCGTGACCAAAATAATTAACGCAGCAGGCACCTACACGCATTTAACGGCTTCCACGATGCCTCCTTCCGTGCAAGCGGCTGTAGCACGGGCCGCAAGACACCCAGTGCACCTGGCTGATTTGCAGAGAGCAGCTGGAGAATACCTCGCTCGACGACTACGCTGCGAAGCGGCGATGGTTACCGCGGGCGCAGCGTCTGCGGTCACTCTGGGCACCGCGGCGTGCCTCACGCTTGGTAATGAATCCATCAGCCATGCGATCCCTACTGACATGACGGGCCTCAAGAAGGAGGTCGTCGTTCAAAAAGCTCACCGCTACGATTACGACCACGCACTACGGAACTGCGGTATTCGTTTCGTCGATGTTGAGACATTGCAGGAGTATGAGTCGGCGATAAACAAAAATACTGCGATGTGTTTCTTCTACAATGCCGCCGATGCAGGGAACATCAGCCGGGAAGATTGGATTCGGGTGGCTCATGCCCATGGAATTCCATGCTTGAATGATGCGGCTGCCGACGTTCCACCCATTTCGAATCTTTGGAACTATACCCACATGGGATTCGACCTGGTTGCCTTCTCCGGCGGCAAAGGGATAAGAGGTCCCCAAAATGCAGGCCTGCTCCTGGGCAGGAAAGATCTCATCGCCGCTGCCACAAAAAATAACAGCCCCAACGATGACGTAGTCGGTCGTGGCATGAAAGTCGCCAAGGAGCAAATCGTGGGAATGGTGGCAGCCATTGATTGGTTCCTGAGCCAGTCCGACGAAGAGATGGAAGCTGAGTTTCGCAGACGCATCGATCGGATTACCGCAGCTCTTAAAGATATTCCAACCTTAAAGTCAGAAATATTTATCCCTCCCATCGCTAACCACGTTCCGCATTTGGTGATTCGCTACGACCAGGGACGCGTCAAAATCTCACCTCACGAAGTCTGGAAACAATTGCGCGCCGGCACTCCGAGTATCGAACTTAATCCGGCCACGGGTTCGACAGAGGGCAGTGCCGGGATGCCCACCGATTCCGATAAGATCGTCGTCGGAGTGTGGATGCTGGAACCCGGGGAGGATTCAATCGTCGGTCTCCGCCTTCGAGACGTTTTGACAAAGGCAATGACAAGCTAGTTCGTTTAGGCTTCTAGTTGCGACGCGAAGTCGACGAAGTGAAATTCACTTCGGAGCCATAGCCATGAAAAAAATTCTTTGCAAAGTCGCTTGGCCCACGGTTGCGATTTTTCTAGTTAGCCTGTCGTTCGCAGGCCGCACGAACGCGGGGCCTCCGCAAGCATCGGGCAAGCCGATGTCGAACTTGTCTTCTATTCTCGAGCCTGAATCAGGTGTGTTGCTCGGACAATACTACGGCGCTGGCAGCCTCGACCAGACCGCCGCGAAGCTTGGGAGGTTACCACCCGTTCATCTGACGTACTACGCGTGGGACGCTGACTGGAACGGCAGCGTCACCAAGGCCGACCTGGCGGCCGGACGCATTCCTCTGGTCAATTGGGAACCCCACAAGATCGACTTTGCCAAGATCATCGATGGGAGCCTCGATGCCACGATCGTGGCGCGTGCGAAAGGCGCCAAGGCACTCGGTCAGAAGTTCTTCCTCGACTTTGCCGCCGAGATGAACGGCGACGAGGCGTGGAGCGGCAACAACGCCACGCTGTACGTTGCCGCGTATCGGCACATTCACGACATCTTCGTTGCCTCGGGCGCGACCAACGTGATTTGGGCGTGGTGTCCGAACGTCACCGATACTCACGGAGGCAACGCGACTACCATGGACTACTATCCCGGCGACTCGTACGTCGATTGGACCGGGGTCGATGGATACAACTGGGGTACGAAGAATGGAGGCTGGCAGACCTTCCAACAGGTGTTCAAAGACATCTACCCTCTGCTTGCCGCGAAGAAAAAGCCCATCATCATTGGAGAGATGTCGTCCGCCGAAGCTGGCGGAGACAAAGGCAAGTGGATCGACGAGATCATTCCTACACTCCGCACCCACTTCCCGCTCATCAAGTGTCTCGTGTGGTTCGACATCAACAAGGAAGCCGATTGGCGCATCAGTTCGTCTCCTGCATCGGAAGCGTCGTTCATCCGCATGGCAAAGGATCCCTATTTCAATCCGTAGGAATTCCAGATTGATCGATGTGGGCGGATCTTCACGAGGCAGAAGTCTTTTTTACCCAGAATAGAAGCGAAAAGTACCAGCAATGCTCTACGCATTCCCAACGTTGTAGCACGGTTTTGGCAGAAACGGGAGTGCTCGCGACGCAGCTATGTGCCCTTGACAATAATTTGCATGTCACTTACTGACCTTTTTTAAAGGGTTCCAGGCTGTCACCGCCGGTTCTGGTCATCTGGGTTTGCCAAGTCCCCATCCCGTCCGGAGACCGGCCTTCTCGTCCTCTGATTTCGGCAACTGAGGCAACTGATTCGACCCAAACTCAACGACGAGCGATTCTGGCACAATGTCGCAATTGTTTGCACAACTGCGGTGCCGGGACTTTCTGAAAGAGCGATATCAACAAGACGTGAAGGCACGCCAGGATCGCCCCTCGTGAAGAATTCCGGCAGTGGAGTGTGAATTGCTCCGCATTGATCTGAAGGCTCCCTACAAAGCCTTCCGGGCCGCGTTCTCCAATCCCTTGGAGGTATGCCATGCCAGTCTCACCACGTCGTCCTCTCTTCCCTTTGATTGTGATTTGTTCGTTAGCCTGTATCTCCAGGCCCGCCTGCGCAAATAGTGTGAGTGTGAATGGCAATGCTTATGGTGGAAACGATACCAACGGAATGTCGCTAACCGCTGGCCCCGTCTCCATCTACTCAGCCGCTCCCATTGGAATCGATCAAGTTGGCAGCGGCACTGCAGGTGTGCCGATGACCCTCTCTTTCGGCGTGCAGCCCTGGTCGGGACCAGGCTTTACGAGCGTGAACATCGGCAGCAAGTTCACTGACATACTGAACGGTACCGGCATCGTCTTTACGGGATCCTTCACCGTTCCGCTTTGGGCGCTTGCCAAAGGAACGTTCACGGCTCCCATCAGCTTTACAAGTCAGCTCCTGGCCTACCAGGACCTGACCTTGGGCCAAGGTATTTACACGCAAGGCCCACTGATGGCAAGTTTGGTTTCCCACGGCACCGGAAAGGGCACCTTCGAGCTTACTGACATCGGTGGCGGCCGATTCATAATCTCATTCGCCAGTTTCAACTTCAAAGGCACCGGAAACCTCGCGATCGTTCCGGAACCAGGCTCTCTGTTCTTGCTGGGTACAGGGCTCGCGGGCTTTGGAACTATGCGTTGGCGAAGGATTTTGTTTCGCTCACGGGCGTGATTTCTATTCTCCGGGGACTCTGCAAAGGAGCTTGCCTATGATCACGCATCCACTCATTGCCCAAATTGCTTCGCAGCCTCGACAGAAAGGAATTCTGGCTCTCTGCCTGCTGTCCCTTTGCACGCTGGGCCTGAGCCTCTCGGCAAGCGCTCAAAAGGCGACCTACATCATTGTCGATCCCCCGGGCTCGGCCGGAAGCGGGCTGACTAGCATCAATCCGGCTGGGGCGATCACAGGCTCCTACGCTACCGCGAACAATATTCCCCATGCCTTCCTACGGGCTCGCGACGGCACCTTCACAGTGATCGATTTTCCAGGCGCGCAGGTCACCAATCCCGTAAGCATCAACCCGGCAGGGGCGATCACGGGATGGTACAGTGACGCGAGCAGTCTGATTCACGGCTTCCTCCGGGCTCGTGATGACACCTTCACCGCCTTCGACCCCCCGGGCTCGACCCAGACCGTTGCCACAAGTATCAACCCTGCGGGGGCGGTCACCGGCTATTACTATGACGCGAGTGGTATGGCGCACGGCTTCCTCCGGGCTCGCGACGGAACTTTCACCACCTTCGATGCTTCGGGCGCGCGCCTGTACGGGACCTTCCCGGCATGTATTAACCCTGACGGGGCCATTACGGGCAATTACGAGCTCGGAAACCTTGGGGTGCACGGCTTCCTGCGCTCTCGCGACGGCACTTTCACCACCTTCGATCCTCAGGGTTCCACACAGACCTACCCCGCGAGCATCAATCCCGCGGGATCGATTACGGGAACTTACTTTGAAGGGAATTTTGTGGTGCACGGCTTCCTGCGCTCTCGCGATGGCACATTTACAACCTTCGATGTCCCGGGTGCGTTCTCCATTTCTCCCGTAAGCATCAACCCTAAGGGAGCGATCACGGGGAGCTATTATGACGCGAGCCGGGTGCCACACAGCTTCCTCCGCTCGCGAGACGGCACCTTAACCACCTTCGATCCTCCGGGCGCGATCTTCAGCGGCTCCGTAAGCATCAACCCCGAGGGAGCGATCATAGGAAACTATTATGACGCGAACCGTGTTTCGCACGGTTTTCTCCGCATCGTCCACGACGACGAAAAAGAAAGTCAGAAAAAAACCGACGATCAGCACGAAGACCGATAGGTAGACAGGGATTCTTACTCGCGGCGCGAGTTCCACCATTTCCTCAATAACGCCCGCGGTTCTCTCGCGGAGGTGGAAACCCAAATCATGCTGGCCAACGATCTTGGCCATCTAGCGCCATGAGATGCCGATACTCTCCTGCTCAAAACCTCAGAGCTGGGCAGGATCCTAAACGGCCTGATCGCCTCAACAAAAGCGGCATGATGCAGTACCCGGTACTCAGTACTCAGTACTCAGTACGTGCCGAGCACTGCGGCGAGAGAGCTGTTCTGAGTACTGCACGGAGTGCTGCGGCAGAGGTCTGTTCTGAGTTCTGAGTACTGAGTACTGAGTTCTGAGTACTGAGTACTGAGTACTGAGTACTGAGTACTATTCTTTAATCCCCAACTGCCAAAACAAGAACGAATACACATCCGTAAATTCTTCGATCTGCTTGGTGACCGGCTTGCCCGCGCCGTGGCCGGCTTTGCTCTCGATTCGCAGGAGAATGGGACGCGTTTTGCTCGCTCCATTCTTGGCTTCGGCCTGCATCAGGGCGGCCATTTTTTTCGCGTGCATGGGATCGACGCGGGTGTCGGTGTCCGCCGTCATGAATAGGATTGCGGGATACTCCGCGCCCGCCTTCACGTGGTGATAGGGCGAGTAGGCGTAGAGCCACTTGAACTGCTCGGGCTTTTCGGCGGTGCCGTATTCCGGGATCCAGAGCTTGGCGATCTGGAAATCCTGATAGTGCAGCATGTCGAGCAGCGGGACCTGGCAGACGACGGCGCGGAACAGGTCGGGACGCTGGGTCATCATCGCGCCCATCAGCAGGCCGCCGTTCGATCCGCCTTGGATCGCGAGATGATTCTTGTCTGTATATTTTTCGGAGATGAGGTGCTCGGCAGCGGCGATCATGTCGTCGAAGACGTTCTGCTTTTTGTCGAGCATGCCGGCTCGGTGCCAGTCTTCTCCAAACTCGGCGCCTCCCCTCAGGTTGGCCACGGCGAAGATGCCGCCGTGCTCCATCCAGAGATAGGCGGTGCGGCTGAAGCTGGGCGTGAGGCTCACGTTGAATCCGCCATACGCGGTCAGTAGCGTGGGATTCTTCCCGGTCTTCGCCACACCTTTCTTGTGCACGACAAACATGGGCACGCGCGTGCCATCTTTCGATTGGAACCATTCCTGCTTCACTTCGTACCCGGAAGGATCGATGGAAGGCGCGTCAACCTTGGTCCAAAGCGACGTCGAACCCTCCTTCAGATCGTAGCGATAGATGGAGGGCGGCAAAAGTGAAGGACTGGAAGCCGTAGAAGATTTCGTCGCGATCCCATCGTCCGCCTGATCCGAAAACGGTGCCGATGGCGGGAAGCGCGAGGTCGTTCAGCTTCTTGCCTTCGAGATCGAAAATCTTGAGCTGCGACGACGCGTTCTGCTCGTACTGCGCGTAGAGCTTTCCTCCGAATACGGCCGTGCCTTGCAAGACCGCGTCGGTCTGCGGAATCAACTCTTTCCAGCTTTCGCGTTCGTAGGAGCCGGCCTCGATGACGAATACGCGGTAGCGCGGCGCATCCTCATTGCTCGTGATGTAGACCTTCCCGTCATAAACTTCGCCGCGGTAGAGAAAATCTTTGCCCGTGGTGATGCGACTGGCGGGCTTGTCGGATTTCAAATCTTTCAGGAAGAGTTCAGACTTGGTCCAGCCCTGCTCGACCGAGATCAGCAGCCAGCGACCATCATTCGAGAGGCTGACGCCGGGCCAGTCCTCGGCATCGCGCCCTTCGCCGAAAATTAGATCGTCGCTCGCGGGATCGGTTCCCAGTTGGTGAAAGAAGACATGGCGGTTGTACATCTCCTGCCCGGCGGGAACGTCACCTTTGTCCGGATAGCGTGTGTAGTAGAAGCCGGAATTGTCATGCAGCCATGCGATCGATGCCGCGCGTGTGCGCTCGATGGTGTCGGGAAGCACCGTGCCGGTCTTGGTCTCAATGATGTGCAGCGTGCTCATCTCTGATCCGCTGGGAGAAGTTCCGTACGCTACATACTTGCCGGTTTCGCTGGGCTGGAACCAATCGAGAGCGATAGTTCCATCAGCCGCGAGCTGATTGGCGTCGACCAGTACGCGATCCGGCCCATTCACGCCGTCGCGTACGTAAAGGATCGGCTGGTTCTGCATCCCCTCGCGCTTCGTATAAAAGTAGTGACGCCCGGCGATTGTCGGCGGAGTGACGCTCCCAATCGAAAGCAGTTCGGTCAACCGCTTGTGAATCGCTGCGCGGCCCGGGAGGGGATCAAGGAGGGAGCGAGTGTAGCCCATCTCCTGCTCCACCCACTTCTGGGTTTCGGCGGATTTTCCATCCTCGAGCCAGCGGTAGTTGTCGCGAACCTTGGTGCCATGAAAAATATCAACGATCGGACGAACCTCGGCCACCGGAGGGCCCTCCGACGCACTCACAACCACCGCACCAAGAGAGAAAAAGGCCAGCACCAGACGCGCTCCTCCCGCCATATTCACCTCAAAAAGCGTAAATCCAAGCGTACCAGAACCTCCGGACTGTTTTCAGAAGCCCCCCAAACTGCTATGATGATGCTGATAAATCAGTCCCACCACACTCCTCAGTAGCTCAATGGCAGAGCATCCGGCTGTTAACCGGAGGGTTGTAGGTTCGAGTCCTACCTGAGGAGCCATTCTTTTTTTGGGCGTGATCCGTTCGCGATCCAGTCAGCCCGGATGTTGGGGATTATTTCCAGATTGAGTTGGGTTCGTTCGGCAACTTCGCGTCCACGTCAAACGTAACGACCTTTCCGCGTGTTTCGCTTCCGTGATCACAATCAAGAATATTTCTTTGAAACGTTTTATATTTGGCGGTCCTACAGGAGCGCGCCCATGAAATTCCGCATTGTGTCTTCTCTTGTTGCGATTTTGCTCGCGATCGTCGGCATGCTTTCGGCCCAAGACACGCGTTTTCATCCCGACGACCAGCAGATACCAACTCCTGGCTGCCTGGTCATGAAAGGTGCTTGGGAGGGGGGATCGACAGTTTGCACCCAGAATGAACATGATGCCTGGCTGGCCGACATTCGGCATTGGCGGAATGAACGGCGGATTCGCATCGGCTACAGCGGCTCGCGATACGATTTACCTGCCCTCAAGTGGACCCAATCAAGTTTCTTCCAGCCTCAGATGATGGTGGAGGATCGGTATTTCTATGATCCGGCTGCTCATCGCTATACGGTAGACCGGTACCTCGATGACCTGGAGAAGAGATACGGCGGCATCGACGCGGTGCTCATCTGGCCGACATACTCCAACATGGGAATCGACAATCGCAATCAGCATGACTTGATCCGGTCCATGCCCGGCGGCGTTGCGGGAGTGCGCGCAATGATCGCAGATTTCCACCGCCGCGGTGTTCGCGTGCTATTTCCGATGATGATGTGGGACCAGGGGACTAGAGACCCGGGAATGGATTGGCCTGATGCCATTGCCAAGCTGATGGCGGAGATTGGAGCTGATGGCATCAATGGCGATACCCAGGATGGAGTGCCACTCGCCTTCTCAACGGCTGCCGACAATAGTCGGACACCCGCTGGCGTTCGAGCCGGAAGGTGGTCCCGCTGACGAAGCGCTTGCCTGGAACGTGATGACCTGGGGGCAGTATCAGTATCCCTTTGTGCCGATGGTCGACAAGTACAAATGGCTGGAACCCCGGCACATGGTAAACATTTCGGATCGCTGGAAGCGCGACAAGACTGACGACCTGCAGTTTGCGTTCTTCAACGGCGTGGGCTGGGAAAGCTGGGAGAACATCTGGGGCATATGGAATGGGATAACTCCGCGCGATGCCGAAGCCACTCGGCGCGTGGCCACAATGGAACGCGCTCTTGCCCCATTTCTTGTGAGCGCTGACTGGGAACCACTCGCCCCGACGGTGCGCTACGGAGTCTATGCCAGCCGTTGGCCACTGGAGCAGCAAACCGTCTGGACCATTGTGAACCGCAACGACTACAACGTGGACGGTCCTCAGGTCGAACTGGCTGCAGAGGGCGGCATGCGCTACTTCGACCTATATCACGGCGTCGAACTCACCCCGGTGAAAAACCAAGCGGGCCGGGCGCTATTGTCGTTTCCGATCGAAGCACACGGATACGGCGCATTGATGGCTTCCCGGACCGCTCCTGATCCCGGCATTCAGAAACTGATGTCGAAGATGAAAGAGCTGAGCGCCACTCCGCTGGCCAGTTACTCGCACGAGTGGAAAGCCCTGCCGCAACACATCGTGCCCATAGCCGCGACGAAACCGCCCTCGGGCTCCCCTGCGGACATGGTAAAAATTCCCGAGGCGGATTTCCGCTTTCGTGTGGAGGGAATCGAAATTGAAGGGTTCGACGATATCGGCGTGGACGTGCAATATCCCTGGGAGGATTCGCCGCGACGCTTTCATGATCATCCCATGCACGTGAAGTCTTTCTGGATCGACAAATATCCGGTCACGAACGCGCAATTCAAGAAATTTATCGAGGCGGCCCACTACCATCCGCAAGACGACCTGAATTTCCTGCGGGACTGGAACAATGGCACCTATCCGGCCGGCTGGGACAACAAGCCGGTCACTTGGGTTTCTCTCGAAGACGCGCGCGCCTATGCCTCCTGGGCAGGGAAGCGCTTGCCGCACGAGTGGGAGTGGCAGTACGCCGCTCAGGGGACCGACGGCCGTCTCTACCCGTGGGGCGAGACGTGGAATGCCGATGCCGTTCCCGTGCCTGACATGGGCCGCACCATGCGTGGTCCGGATGCGGTGGATGCGCAGCCCCAGGGTGCCAGCCCGTTCGGCGTTATGGATCTGGTCGGAAACGTGTGGCAATGGACGGAGGAATTTGAGGACGAGCACACAGTCGGAGGAATCCTGCGCGGAGGGAGTTATTACCAGCCGCAGGGATCCATCTGGTATTTTCCCCAGGCGTACAAACTCAACGAGCACGGAAAACTTCTGATGACTTCGCCCAGCATGGATCGCTCGGGAGGGCTCGGTTTCCGGTGCGTTCAGGATGCGGAGTAGGGTGATTCCGGAGCTGAACCAAGTCCCTTTATGAACACTGCCGTAACCATGCGGCAAATTGAGGAGCGTCTTGCTTGGCACGGTGTCGCACGTCATCAACAACACGACGAAAGCCGGGAGAAGCAGGGGGACTTATTGAGTCTTTCGGCCTACGCTTATCACCTTTATTCAATTCACGAAGAGCGTCACGGACCTCTTGCGAAGCTGCTTGTTCGGCATTTGTAACTTAATTCCATTTTGAAGTGCCGGAGTAACGCCTTCGAGTTTGATTCGCGGAACGCGCAACAACGCCTGGAAAACAAGCGACGAAAAGGCCTTTCTGCGAACATCGCCTTGTCGATCAGTTTGATGATGTTCTATTTCTGGAACAAGAACGCTTTTGACACGAGATAGGGGAAGCGGTTGACTTAAGTTCCAATCCTTCCCCGCAGGCCAGAGTTTGTCTCGAACGCCTAGGAACTTCGAGAATCCAACCGATGGGTCACGCCTCATTTAACGGCGTGCCATGTCAGCGTTTATCCCAAGTGAGGGTTCGTTCGACCCATCAATAAGAGGACGGCCGGAGTTTCCATGGCTTCCAGATTTTCGCCTGGCCCGAATCCGAAACGTTGTTGATGGGAGCTGCACTATTCCTTTAGGGGATACTCCGCGGCGTATGGGCGAGGCATTTGCTCGATTGTCTCACTGATATTTGCTTGGGCGGACTCGAGGGTACCTAACATTCTAAATTGAAACGATTGCTGTTCGGTGGATCTTGCCGTCGTTTGGATTGATGCACATCTCGCGAGGGAGAAATCGCGATGCAGAAGGGCCTAGGTGGCGTCGGAACTTTGCTTTTGCTGGGGCTTGGGCTGGGGATGCTGCGCAATCCGGCCCCGGGCGGGCCCTCAACGTCTACATCAGAGGGTGTAGCAAAGCAACGGTTGGTACAAGAAGGACCTGAGCGAGAGGAATCTTCCGCGACAGCTTGCGGCAAGGCTACGTGCGGGGAACAGGACCTACTCGACACCATTGCATCGTCCTCGGAAGACGAGCCGTCGCCGGCTGACAGTTCGTTGTCCAGGGAATTCAAACAATTGGGGACTGGTGAAAATAGTTTTGTCCTCGCCATTGTTCCTGACCCTAAACATACACATCTCAGCGTTTTCTTTGATCGAACGATCGATGCGATTGAACAGGGCGCGCAACGGTCAAACTGGATCTTCGACCGTGCCAGCCTTCCCTGGGACAGCCGCGAGCACCCCGAATCTACTGATTTTCGCATTCGCCTCCACCAGGAACACTATCAAGACGACAAGGAAGCGTGGCCCGGGCTTTTGATCTTTCGCCCAGCATCGCCGAAGCCACAGGATCTCGATACCTCGCTTTTCATTTTTTTGGTTGGAGAAACTCCGACCGGAGGCATCAACAAAAAGGAATTCAAGACGGCAATCAAGCTGATCAAAGGCGCTACCAAACCCCGGACCCCGCTGCGCATCATCGGGCCGACGTTCTCTGGTTCGCTCTATTCATTGAACCGGTTGCTGCAACACCAGCAAGAATTCGAGAAGGTTGTGATTCGCAGTGGCACGGTCAGCAGTTGGGACACGACGAAGTGGTTTCTGCAACAGAAGAACTACGACTTTGCCACCTTTCAGCAAAGCGATCGGTTCATGCTGCGTAACTTTGTTGAATTTGAAAGGAAACGAGGCTACGAGCCGGGGAAAATTGCCGTTCTTGCCGAGGATGAAACAGCGTACGGAAACCAGGAGTTTCAATCTTGTGCAGATCCTCATCAGACAGCTCGCTGTGAAGCGGGAAACGGCACCGAGAAGTCTCACGCCCCCGGCGACACGAACGACGTGGACGCGGACGAAACGAGCGTGCTTCATCTTTATTTCCCACGCAACATCTCTCAGTTGCGGAGCGCATACCAGGAGGGATTGCAGCAAAAATCATCAGCGTCGAGCGACGCTTATCAGATCCGCTCGACTTTGCCGCTGAACTTGCAGGATACAGGCAGCGACGACGACACCGTAGCGCAATTCGCTCATTCGGAAAGCCCTTTATCGCAGGAGTCGATACTTCTGGGAATCATCGCTGCGATTCGCGTGCGCCATGTTCACTTCGTTGTTGTGCAAGCAACCAATCCCATGGACACGCTGTTCTTGAGCGCGTTCCTCAAGAGAAGCTACTCCGAGGCGCGGGTCGTGGCCATGCCGGCAGACCTCTTGCTAAGCCGAGACGTCGATGATGTCGCGCTCTTCCATGGGGTCATGACGTTAACTACATACTCTCTATTGCCCGATATTGACGAACAGGTTGCCGTTTCCAGTAATCTCAAGGAATCCGCGCGGGCGAACCATGTTTTTCCCAGTGCCTATGCGGCGGGTACTTACAACGCCACCGTCTCCCAGGTCACTTGCCTCAACGGAGCCAATCGACCCGGTTGCGAACCTGATCATCCGTCGGCTTTCCTGCCCGAAGCGAGTTACGCGGAATATGGATGGCCTTCGATCGGCGGGTCCCACGATTCAAGCAAACCTTTGACGCCAGTCGTGTGGCTGACGGTGTTGGGCCGCACTGGATTTTGGCCACTCGCGATCCTCGACGATGGCACTAATCACACGGGAGAGATACGAGCCTCCGCCAAGCCTGCTTCCGGCGCCGCGAGGCAGCCACAGTTTTCGTTTCCCTGGCCGCTGCTTTGGAAGATTCTCTGCGGCTTCATCCTTCTTCTTGTAATCGCGTATGGGCTTCTTTTGGCGCGAGCCTCAATTGTTGCTTCGTCATCGGCTATGACTTTGCTTGCGCCAGTGAAGGATCCTTGTCGTTCGGTCCTGATCGCCGCTAGCGGATGCCTGCTTCTTGTGGGGCTGCTCTTATTGGCTTGGCCCGGGATTACATGGACGAACTGGCGATCGGTCGTGCGCATCGCAGTTACCGTCGTGGCCGCGGCTGCCGTTTGTGGAGTTTGCGTAAGGTTACTGATCCAAAGGGAAGACCCGCGGGCTGCGCGGATATTCACCGCGGGCTCCGTCGTTTTGCTGGTTTGCTTCGTGATCATGTGCTTGATCAGTGGACATTCGCAACATCCGTTTCTCTATCGTTACGTTCACCTTACTTCCGGAGTGTCTCCGCTGCTTCCGTTTCTTTGCCTTTTGGCCGGAGCATTGTGGTGGGTATGGTTCTCGCTTTCCGGTCTCGCCTTGATCGATAAGCGACGTCCCCAGCTCCCGAACGATGAAGACCTTCCTGCTGCCGCAGCTTCCGGGCATACCGGAGCAGCGGTTACACACATGATCGGTATTTCCGAGAAGTCCGTAGGGAAATTGGTGAATGTTGCGCGTCCATGCGGGCTCGATCCGCGGGTCTATCTTCCCGCCGGGAGCTTTCTCTTTCTCGCGCTATTTGGATTGGACTGGGGCCATCCCATATTGAGCCTGGAGACGAGACATTTCGAACGGATATACGCGTTGGCTCTGGGAGCGATGACGCTGGCATTGTTGTGTACGCTCTTCCGGTTACTAGTCATTTGGTTGGAGTGCCGCAAAATCCTAACCACGCTCGATCGTTTTCCGCTGCGTCGTGCCTTCGCGCAACTGCACTTCACCTGGCAGCCCATTTGGAGATTCGGTGGTGGCCGCTGGCAGGACCTGTATCGTTTGGTATCCCGTCAATTGGAAACCCTGGAACAATTGAAACGAGTGGTCATCAAAGAGAGAGACGTCAGCGCCCAGGTGTTGGTTCGTAGCATCGAGCAGACCGCCCAGCGGCAAGATGAACTCCATCAGCACTTTGAGTCCGTCTTGAAGCCTGGTAGCCCAGACGCGAACGAGCCTCAGCTCTCGGAACTTCTCATTAATGACTACCAGGCACTGCAGAAGAGCATTGCATATACATGCGCCACGGCCCTGACTTATCTGCAATCGAAATGGTGGGGCGACGAGGGCCTGATCGAAAGTGAAGTCGCGTGCAGCGACGAGGCGAAACATTCGACAGGGGAAGGGAAGGTAAACGGACAGAATCCCGCGCTCTCGGCGTCTACTGCTCGCGCGGAACGTTTTGTGGCACTGGTGTTTCTGAACTTCATCCTGACAATGCTGTTGCGAATGAGGACCTTGGCGATCACCGCCGGGGGGCTATACATTTTTCTTCTGCTCTCGGTGAACTCTTATCCGTTTGAGCCCAAAATTGCCTTACGCTCCCTGGCGATCTTTCTGTTGATCCTGGTGGTGGGAATGGTGGGGTATGCCTTTGCGCAGATTCATCGGGACGCAATTCTGAGCCTGGTAACTCAGACGAACCCCGGAGAACTGGGCATAGAGTTCTGGTTCCGCATGGGGACCTTCGTCGCGTTGCCGCTTTTAAGTCTCCTGGTGTCGCAATTCCCGTCGTTGAATAACGCGGTGTTTTCGTGGCTGGAGCCGGCTGCGAACGCCCTGAAGTAGAGGACAGAACCTGCGGAAATCCGAAATTGGCCTGCGGACGTGGCCTACCTCGGTGCGTCGGAAGTCGCGTTGAGCACAATCGTGAGCGGGCTTGGATGATCGGCTTTAATGTAGCGATTGACCAAGAATCGTTTTCCGTCGGAGCTGACGTCGTAGGTGAACAGATCTGTTGACGAAACCGGGGCGCGGCCGCGAACTTGAAAAAGAGGTTGCGGTGTGTCGATGGAGAAAGTGTCACCCCCGGCCACAGAGGCCGCCATCATCATTCCAGAAGGTGCGATATAGAAGAGCTCGTTCCCATCGCCGCGCCAGCGAGGCTCGGCGCCTCCGCCGCGCGAAATCTGCCATTTGCCGGCTGCGCGGGGAAACGTGGTGATGTAGACTTCCCAATCGCCGGACTCATTGGATGCATACGCCACCCATTTTCCGTCGGGAGAAATCTGGCCGTTTCGTTCAGAGCCTTTCGTTTCCACGAACGGAACGGGCTTCCCACCGGTAGCGGGCATGAGAACAAGACCGGTGACGCGGTCGCCGATGCGATTGGGGAAATACTCGGTACACAAGATCTGGTGGTTATCGGGAGTCCAGGAATTGGGCAACATATCCGTGGCGATCTCTCCCGCGAATAACTCTTTCTCCTGCTCCAGGCCGGAGACTGCCTTTAAGAGGAGTTTGGTGCGTTCCCCGACCGAGCGGTACGCGATGCTCTTTCCGTCGCGAGACCAGACCCCAACAACGTCTTCACTCGCGCTGAAGGTGAATCTGGTGTTAGAGCCGCCTTGCAATCCTTCGAGCCAAACATCCACATTATTTTCCTTCAGGTCAGCAACATCCACGGCCACGCGCTTACCGTCGGGAGATAGAGTGGGATTCGATAGTGTGCCGGGCTCTCCAACGTGACCCACTTCCTTGCCGGTCCGGTCCATCCAAGTAAGCGCCGACAAGGCGGTCTGGGTGGCAGTGGAATAAATCAGGTCTCCATTCGTGGAGGAGGAAAAGGCGCCCCTGATGATCGACGGCTGAAATCCAATGGACTCTGCAATCACTCGAGGTTCGCCGTTGACGGTTGCCTTTGACATATCAAAAGAGGACGTAACTAATTGCCGTTTGTCATTGGCGTAAAAGATATGGTCGCGAGACACGGCGACGTTGGAATGTGCCAGCACCAGCAGCGTCTTTTCTTTCGAACCCAGTGAGCCTTCATAGATCCCGCTAACCCGGTCGTCCCGGCTATTCACGAAGTTTCCGGCCCAGTACAAAAAATGGTCGCCGTCAGGAAGAAAAACGGGCCAGCGGTGCGATTGCTCGTCTTTTGCCATGGTTGTAAGGAGCATGGCGCCTGTGCCGTCTGCATTGACGCGCCACAATCCATCCTGAGGCTCGGGAGTATACACGATGACATTTTTCGATCCCCACGAACCACCGCGGCCAAAGTTGGCGCTGGCTAGTGCCTGAGGAGTTCCGCCAGAGGCATTGACCTTCATCAATTTGCCCTTGGCAAAGTAAGCGACGTAGTTGTTGTCTGGCGACCAGAAAGGAAAGATCGCTCCTTCGGTTCCTGGAAGTTCGACCGCTGTGGGTGAGCCAACCCGCTGGACGAAGATCATCGGTACATCTGTCCTGTCGTCGGGTGATATGAAGGCGAGCATTTGGCCGTCGGCAGAGAGCGCAGGCTGGCTTACCTCTCCCGGAACCGGCAGGGCAAACTGCATGCGATGAGCGATAGGGGCGCTTCGGAAGAAAAGCCAGATGAAAGCGGAGACAACTAAAAGTGCCAATGCGGGGATTGCCCAGATCCAAGGCCGTGTAGCGCGCGGCTCCGGCTTTGCCCGGACAGCACCGCTGGCATCGGTCGCCGAAAGCGTGCCGAGCGCAAAGGCGAGGTCTTGTGCGGACTGGAAGCGCTGTTCTGGACGCTTCTCCAGACAGCGGTGCACAATGCGATCAAGAGCCGGTGAAACGGGCTTTGCCGTGTCTGCGAGTTCGGGCGGCTCTTCCTTGAGAATGGCGGTCATGGTCTCGGCCGCGGTGTCGCGGCGGAACGCCCGCTGCCCTGAAATCATCTCGTAAAGTACCGCGCCGAAGGCGAAGATATCTGTGCGATGATCGACCGGTTCGCCCCGCACCTGTTCCGGCGACATGTAGCCAGCGGTACCCATTACCACTCCAGCCAGCGTCGGCGAACTGGTGACGGTCAGGCCTTGCAAGTCGGCCGCGTCCGACGGAGATGACTGAACCAGCTTGGCCAGGCCGAAGTCGAGAATCTTGGCGCGACCATCCTTTGTGATAAAGAGATTTTCTGGTTTGAGATCGCGGTGGATGATCCCCTTTTCGTGTGCGGCAGCCAGGCCCGATGCGATCTGGACCGCGTAGTCTCCCGCCTTTCTTGCCGGTAGAGGACCACCCGCCAAGGCCTCGCGGAGGCTCTGCCCCTCAAGAAGTTCAGAAACGAGATAGGGATTTCCATCCTTCGATCCGATGTCGTAGAGACCGAGAATGTTGGGATGGTTGAGCGCAGCGACCGCACGGGCTTCCTGTTCGAAACGCCGCAAGCGCTCCGGATCCCGAGCGAACGTTTCCGACAAAACCTTCAGCGCGACATCGCGTCCCAGGCGCGTATCGCGGCCGCGATAGACCTCGCCCATCCCCCCAGCTCCGAGTGGGGATTGGATTTCGTAGGGTCCGAGCTTCGTGCCTGCGGGTAATGTCATCCGGCCGCCATTATATCTCTGCGCGGTAGCTTCCTTTTTTGGAGCAGAACGGCTCAGTCGTGAAAGTAAATTCAGCGGGTCGATATCGATCGTTCTGGGATTGAATTTTCCCCATTGGATAACGCGCTTGCTAATACTTAAATCCGATGCATAATGCTCCTGTCCCTAAACGTGTTGGTCGACTTCGGCGGGCGTGTCTCCCTGTGTTTGCTCTATTACCGCAGGTGGAAGGACAGACGCCAAGACCGCGGATCGATTTTCCGTTGCCTTCGGCGATCAACTCTCAAGTCGAGGAGGTAAGTGCGTGTTGAATCGAAGAAATTTTCTTAAGGTGGCGGGCAGTGCAACGGCGGGGACCCTCCTCGGCGCAAAGGTGCATGCGTTGTCGGTTCAGAGCGAATCTGCCGTGCCGGTTGCGGCCAACGATCATATTCAGATCGCACTGATTGGAGCGGGTGGTCAGGGCCAGGGAGACACGACGGTTGCGTTGGAAGTACCCGGCGTGAAGTTGGTTGCCGTCGCCGATTGCTACGATGGCCGGCTCGAGCACTGCAAGGAAGTCTGGGGCGATGACATCTTTACGACGCGCGACTACAAAGAAGTGCTGGCGCGGAAGGATATCGATGCGGTCATTATCGGGACACCGGATCATTGGCACAAACAGGTTTCCGTCGATGCGATGAAGGCGGGCAAAGACGTTTATTGCGAAAAACCGATGATCCATCTGTATGCTGACGGGCCGGAGATGATCGAAACCGCCAGGGCGACGAACCGGATTGTCGAAGTCGGAAGCCAACGGGTGAGCTCAGTCATCTATGCCAAGGCGAAAGAGCTGCTGGCCTCGGGCGCCATCGGTCAACTCAACATGGTCGCTGCACACTGGGATCGCAATTCGTCGATGGGAGCATGGAACTACACCGTCCCTGCAGATGCTTCGACCGAAACTTGCGATTGGCCGCGTTTCGTTGGAACTGCCCCAATGATTCCGTTCAACGCCGAACATTTCTTCCAATGGCGTAAGTGGAAAGCGTACGGAACCGGCGTGGCCGGAGATCTGTTCGTGCATTTGTTCAGCGGGACGCATTTCATCACGGGCACGAACGGTCCAACACGCGCCATGGCTACTGGAGGACTGCGCTTCTGGAAAGACGGTCGAGACGCCGCCGACGTGATGCTTGGTCTGTTTGACTATCGCGAGGGATTCAATCTCAGCCTGCGCGTGAATTTTGTGGATGGAGGCGAGGAGAGTGAGGGCCTGATCTTCACTGGTTCGGAAGGGACGATGGAGATTGCCGGCAAGACGGTCAGCATAAAGCGCGCGCCCCGTCCCAAGGAACCCGGCTACATGATTAGTAGCTTCACGGAAGCGATGCAAAAGCGAACGCTTGAAAGTTACCGGGAGAAATATCCTGCGTCTCATCCGTCTGAGCCGCCTTTCACGGAATACGAGAAGTATGTTGCTCCCGGCGGCTACAGCGACAGCTATGATCACTTCAAGAATTTCTTTGCGGCGGTTCGGTCGCGGCAGCCGGTGGTGGAAGATGCGGTGTTCGGCTTCCGCGCAGCCGGAGCTGCTCTCCTCAGCAATCTCAGCATGGAGCGCGGCGCGGTCGTGAAGTGGGATCCCGACGCAATGAAATTGGTGTGAGATTGAGGGCGGACGGCTTTCTTGCCGTGGCCTTCTCCCTTGTCACTTGCCAGACGGGACTGCTGGAACATCGACCCATCCTCGCGTGCGATGGCTTTGCATCGCCGCGTTGAGAATCGTAAGCTGCCGTAGACCATCGGCGAACTGCGGGTACTCAGGCGCGGCGCCGGTGGCAATTGAGGCGTAGAAGCGCCGGAAGACCTGCTTGAAAGTATCGTCGTAACCTTCGCTGTGACCACCGGGAAGATCGGCGTAGCTCCGCGCCGCGGGTTTGAGCAGCGAGGGATCCTTGACGAACACTTGATTGCCCTCGTTGCGATGCCCGACCCAGAGTTCATCGGGCCGCTCCTGATCCCACGCGACCGAGGATCGCGACCCATAGATTTCGATGCTCAGCCGATTCTTTCGTCCGGCGGAGACTTGACTGGCCGTGAAGCTACCGCGTGTGCGCTCCCCCAGACGGAGGAGAACGGCGCCAAAATCGTCGGTGTCGATCGGGGTTTCAATGTAATCCTCGGGGCCCATCAACTTGTTGGCAAAGGTTTCAACCGAATGTTTCGGCTGCTTGCGCGTGGTATGGAAGGTCTGAAGGTCGGCGCAGAGGGAGGTCACGCGCAATCCGCTGACGTGCTCTACCATGTCCAACCAGTGCGAGCCAATGTCGGCCATGCAGCGGAGAGGACCGCCCGCGGCGGAGTCGACGCGCCAGTTCCAATCCGTGTCATAGAGAAGCCAATCCTGCGAGTAAGTGCCCTGCACAACAAGAATCTCGCCAAGCTCGCCGGCCTCGCGGAGGCGACGCATCTGCTGCACCATGGGGTAGTAGCGCAGATTGTGACAGACGCAGTTGCGCAATCCCTGCCGGGCAGCGAGGGAGGCCAGTTCCTCCGATTCCGCTACGGTGGTGGTCAGCGGCTTCTCGCAGAGCACGTGTTTGCCTGCCAGGAGAGCGTCTTTGGCCATGGAGAAATGCTGCGCATTGGGCGTACAGATGTGGACCGCATCGATCGTCGGGTCGCGGAGTACCTCGCGATAGTCGGTCGTCATAAGAGGAACGGAGAACCCGGCACCTAATCGTCGCGTTGCCTCTGCGTTTCTGCCAGCGATTGCGGCCGCTTCCACGGATTCCACGCGCCGCACCGCTTCGAGATGCACGCGGCCCATAAAGCCGGTGCCGAAAATTGCTGTTCTGATCGGTTTCATGGTGAGTTATTTTCCGTTTCGCGCTAGGACCACCAGGCAGCGGCCGGCTGCTCGCGGATCACGATGCTGTTGAGGAAGTTCGCCGCTTTCGTCAAACCCTCGCCCGGGGAGAGCAGGCTATCTTCGTGTTCGATGGAGATCACCGAATCGTAGCCAAACATGCGGAGAGTAGAAATAAATTCGCTCCACCACTCGGCCCCGTGGCCGTAGCCACAGGTGCGGAAGATCCAGCTACGATCGCGTTCTTCCGTGTAAGGCTTCGTGTCGAGGACGCCGGTCCGCACCAGGTTCGCCGGGTAGAGTTGCGTGTCTTTTGCGTGGACATGGAAGATGGAATCTGCGAGCACACGAACGGCGGCGATGGGGTCAATCTGCTGCCAGAAAAGATGACTGGGATCAAAGTTGCAACCCACGTTGTTTCCTGCGATGGAGCGCAACCGCAGCATCGTCTCGGGGTTATAGGCGACAAAACCGGGATGCATCTCGACCGCAATCTTCACGCCATGATCGGCAGCGAACTTCGCATGCTTGATCCAATACGGCGCAACAATCTCGTTCCACTGCCACTCGAGAACCTTGCGGAAGTCAGGAGGCCATGGACAAGTGATCCAGTTCGGAGCGATCGCATTCGGCGAGTCCCCCGGACATCCGGAGAAGTCAACCATCACGGGAACCCCGAGCTTTTCGGCGAGGAGGATCGTCTTGCGGCTGACCTCGGCGTGTTGCGAGGCAAGAGCCCGATCGGGATGCAGCGCATTGCCGTGGCAACTGAGTGCACTGATGCCGACGCCATGATCACTGAGAAGCTTTTTAAAATCGGCCAAGGCCGAAGGATTTTCGAGCATGGAGAATTTGCAATGCGCATCGCCGACATAGTTTCCTGTGGCAAGTTCGACGGTATCAATATGGAGCGCTGCCAACTTCTTGAGAACTTCGGCCAGCGGCATCTGCGACAGCAGGGGGGTAAAAACTCCAACGCGCATACGCTTTTCTTTGTCCTCCAATTCGAACGGTCATTCTATCGCAGCCTCGGGAGCGGCAGCGATCAGGCCTGCACGACCGATTCGAACGCGACGATTTGAGCCAAACCGAGGGTCATGGCTTGTGTTAACTTAGACGGCATCTCAGGACTACTAAGGTCAGAGCCCCGTCATGCCAGACGTAACCGAACGAACTCTGTTGCGGGAGGTAGCTTGCGCCCAGTTCGACTAGCCGTAACATTCCTTCTAGTTTTGCCGTTATGTGTCTCCTTTGTTTCTGCCCAGAATCCTCCGGTCAATCCATCGGTTGCACCGCCACCACACGAGAAGCAAATTCATCTGAAGCACATTCTGGTGGTCGGTCAAACCAAGGGATTCGAGCACGATTCGGTCTCGGACGCGATGGCTGCGATCTACAACCTGGGCCGCGAAAGCGGTCTGTGGGAAGCCATTCTGCGCACCGATGTCGAGCTTATTACGAAGAAGGAGTTGGGAAGAAATGCGAAGACGCTCGACTACTTCGATGCCCTCGTCTTTGTAAGCACAACGGGCGAACTTGACCTCGACGACAGCCAGAAGAAAGACATGATGTCGTTCATCAAGGATGATGGGAAGGGCTTTGTCGGAGTTCACGCTGCGCTCGATACCAACTACAAGTGGCCCGAATACGGCGAGATGATCGGGGGATGGTTCGACCAGCACCCGTGGTCTACTTTCAACGCGCCCATCATCAACGAAGATCCGAGCTTTCCGGCGGTCCGTCACTTTCCGAAGGCGTTCGTTAAGTACGACGAAATCTACCAGCCGAAAGAGTGGTCGCGCGAGAAGGTTAACGTTCTGCTTAGCCTCGATCCCGCAAAACTCAACTACGACAACCCTCGCGTCCACCGAACGGATCATGATTTCGCGGTCGCCTGGGACAAGATGTATGGCAAGGGCCGCGTTTTTTATTCGACCCTGGGCCACACGCAAGAGGCTTGGGCTGATCCTGACATCCGCACAATGTATTTTGAGGCGATCAAATGGGTGTTAGGCATGACGGATGGCAGCACGAGCTCTCATCCGCGAGTGCAAAAATCAAACGAGGAGCGCTGAGGCGCTGAGATGAATTTACTTCGTTCGACATTCCGATGGAGCGTGATCTTAGCAGCCCCGTTGCTGGTGATCCTCGCAGTTTCCCTAGCGCAAACACCAACACACCATGCGCCCGCTGGAGCAGCAGTTAAGCAGAAAAACGCGACTGCGTCCAAAGCAGACTTGACGGGTCTGGCTCAAAGAGGAAGTGCGCTGTTCCGGCAAGACTGCTCTTTCTGTCACGGCCGAGATGCTGGCGGAGGTGAGAGCGGTCCCGATCTCACAAGGTCCCGTTTGGTCGCCGCTGATGTGGGCGGGGACAAGATCGCTCCTGTTGTGCGCAATGGACGGCCGGACAAAGGCATGCCGCCCTTCAATCGCACTGATCAACAGATTGCCAGCCTGGTGGCGTTCATCCACGCGCAGCGGAATGCGATCGCGAAGAAGGGCGGGCGAAAAGGGGTGGATGTGGCAGATCTCCAGACCGGAAACGTTGAAGCTGGCAAGCAATATTTCGACGGGGCGGGCGGATGTGCCACTTGCCATTCGCCGACCGGAGATCTCGCGGGGGTGGCGTCGCGCTACAAAGGCCTCGAACTTGAGGAGCAGATGTTGTATCCCAAACACGCGAAGTCCAAAGTCACCGTGACGCTTGCGTCCGGTCAGACGATCAGCGGCGTCCTGGACTACCTGGATGAGTTTACGGTTGGAATCATTGATGCCACTGGCGCGTACCACTCCTGGCGGACACGGGATGTGCACTACGAGGTAGACCCGGCCCTGGACGCACATGTTGAGCTGTTCAGTAAGTACACGGACGCAGACGTCCACAACCTGATGGCGTACCTGCAAACTTTGCGTTAGATGCCGAGTTCTGTCTCGATCGTCAGATTGAGAAAGCTGCGAGAGCCCTATCGACTATGAATTTTCTGAAGAATGTATTCTTTATCGTCGTAACCGCGATCATCGCACTCGCATTTCCGGGCATGGTGCTGGCACAAGCGGTGGATGAGCAAATGCTCCTGCATCCGCCGGTGGACGCGTGGCCCGGGTATCACGGGGACTACTCGGGAAGGCGACACAGCGCGCTCACGCAGATTACGCCGCAAAATGTTAAGAATCTTTCCTTAGCGTGGGCCTTCCAGACGGAACAGATCTCGCAAATCAAGTCGTCGCCGCTGTTGGTCGATGGCATCTTGTACTTTACGGTTCCGGAAAACATCTGGGCTGTGGATGCGCGATCCGGCCACCAGATATGGCATTACACCCACCCGCGAAGTCAGGGCGAGCACATCGGGCATCGGGGAGTGGCGATGTACAAAGGCTATCTTTTCTTTCTTGCTCCCGATGCACACCTGATTTCCCTGAATGCGAAAGACGGAAAGGTGCGCTGGAACGTGCAAGTTGCAGATGTGACGAAGGGATATTGGACGAGCATGGCGCCTCTCGTGGTGGGAAACCATGTGCTCGTTGGCGTTTCAGGAGATTTTGATAACTTGACCGGATATATCCGGTCGATCGATCCGGAAACTGGCACGACGCAGTGGCAATGGGATTCGACCCCTCCCGCGGGAACACCGAATCAAACGACGGGAGGCATGACATGGATGACTGGAACTTATGATCCCGATCTGAACCTTGTTTATTGGGGAACGGGAAATCCGACTCCGGTCCTGAACGGCTCGACGCGCCCGGGCGATGATCTCTACACCTGTGCGATCGTCGCACTGAATCCGGATACGGGGAAGCTGGTGTGGTCGTTCCAGCCGTCGCCGCACGATACACACGATTGGGATGCGGTTGAGATTCCGGTGCTGGTTGATGGAGATTTTCACGGCGAGCCGAAGAAGATGCTGATGCAGACTTCACGCAACGGCTACTTCTTTGTACTTGACCGAACCAATGGAAAAAATCTGTTGACTGCTCCTTTTGGGCCAGTGAACTGGACGCTGGGAATCGATAAGGAAGGTCGACCGATTCCGAACCCGGCGAAGGAACCAGCCCCGGATGGACGCTTGATCGCTCCCGACGAGGGCGGCCTGACCAACTATCGCTCTCCCAGCTTCGACGCCAAGAACGGATTGTTTATCGTGAACGCCCATCCCAGCTACAGTGTCTATTTTGCCAAGCCCGCCGATGGAACCTACGGTTGGGCGGGCGCCGACTACGGTGTCTGGGGCAAAGGAGTGATTGAGGCAATCGATTACCAGACGGGCAAGATTCGTTGGAAGCACGAATTGGGGCCTCGCGGATCTGGAGCTGGGGTGCTGACGACAGATTCAGGGCTAACCTTCACCGGCGACGCTATGGGTAATTTCCTGGCGCTGGATTCCAGCGACGGCAGAACGCTTTGGCACTCGGGCTCAGGATCGCATATTGAGAGTTCTCCGATTACCTACGAACTGGACGGCCGACAGTATGTGCTGACCAGCAGCGGCGGCGTGATGTTCGCGTGGGCGCTTCCAGAGCAGTTATGAAAATGCAGCGTCCGCGCAGTGGTCGGAGAATCGGGTTTTAGATCAATTCTCGAACCTTGTCGGAGAGTGCGGTCAACGCGATTTTCTTTCGATTTGGTTCTCCTCGAGCAAGCGATTCGGCAAAATGAAGTGCCTGCTCTACCTTCACTTTTGCAGGCAGGGGCGGCTCAAAAGGATCGACGACAGCTTGCAAAACCGCGGGCCCGGGAGCATTCAAAAACTCGGCTAGCGTGTGGCTGCACTCCGCTGGGTCTTCTACGGTGAACCCGGCCCCGCCGCAAGCATGTGCGAATTCGGCGAAATCAATCGGATACAGGTCAACGCCGTACTCGGGGTTTCCAAGAAATACCATCTGCTCCCACTTGATTTGCCCCAGCGTATTGTTCTTGATGATGACGACTTTGATTGGAAGCTTGTATTTCACGGCGGTAACAAAGTCAGCCATCAGCATGGAGAATCCTCCGTCACCGACGAAGGCGACACACTGGCGGTCCGGATACGCAATCTGAGCCGCGAGGGTGTAGGGAAGTCCGCAAGCCATAGTGGCAAGGTTGCCGGAGACGCTATGCATCTGGCCGCGCTTGGCAACAATTTGTCTAGCCCACCAGGTAGTGATCGTTCCGCTGTCGCAGCTGACGATGGCGTCGTTGCGTAACAGTTTTCCGAGTTCCCAGGCAACGACTTGGGGCTTCATGGGTTTGTCCTGACGGGTAGCGCGCTTTTCCATCAGTTCCCACCAGTCCTTCATTCCCGCTTGAGCGGCATTCAAGAAGCTTCTGTCCTCCTTGCGATGAAGAAGAGGAATTAATTCGCGCAAACTGCTGCCGCTGTCTCCGACCAGGCCCACCTCGACTGGGTAGCGCAGGCCAATGCGCTTGGGATCGAGTTCAATCTGCACAGCCTGTGCCTGGCCCGGCTTCGGCAGGAATTCAAGATAAGGAAACGAACTTCCGACAATGAGCAGCGTATCGCAGTCTTCGAAGGCTTCTTGCGATGGTTTGGTACCAAGCAGGCCGATGCCGCCGGTTGTGTAAGGACTATCGTCGGGAACTGCGGCCTTACCGAGAAGCGCTTTGACGATCGGAGCCGCCAACAGTTCCGCCGTCTGTTCGAGTTCGTCGGTGGCATTGAGCGCGCCTCGACCCGCAAGGATGGCAACTTTTTTCCCACGGTTTAGAATGTCGGCCGCTTTTTCGATATCGGCGGGATTAGGAAGGCGAGCGCTGCGCGCGTGCACGTCGGATGTGTGATGCGGAATATTTCGTTTGGAACGCTGACGCGCTTTGACCTCCTGCTCCTGGAAGTCGACAGGAAATGTGATGTGCGACACGCCGTGATAGGCGAGCGCGGTGCGGCAAGCCAGGTCCGTGATGTTCTCAACATGCGTTGGGCCCATAATGCGCTCGTTAAAAACCGTGACATCGATAAAAAGCTTGTCGAGCGCGACATCCTGTTGGGTGAAAGTTCCAATGAGATCGTGAAACTGCAGGCCAGTGATGGCCAACACGGGTTGGCTGTCGAGTTTGGCGTCGTAAAGCCCATTCAGCAAATGGATTCCGCCGGGGCCGGACGTAGCCAGACATACACCGAGTTTGCCGGTGAACTTCGCATAGCCGCACGCCATGAAGGCGGCTGTCTCTTCATGACGAACCTGGACAAATCGAATCTTGTCTTGCCGAGTACGAAGAGCTTCCATGATGCCGTTAATCCCGTCACCAGGGAGACCAAATACCACCTCTACTCCCCAGTCCTGCAAAGATTCGACGAGCACGTCTGCTGCGGTCATAAACACCCTTCCTTACGGCAACAATGATTAATTTCCAGCTTCGAGGATCAGGCTCCCGCGTATCAATACTGTATTCACTGCATCAATCGACAGAATGAGACGAAGCCGAAGTGATCGGAATGCAAAGATCTGGGCGTGGGATACTATTCTCACGCCCGAATCTTCGTGCTGATTGGCTTACTGGGGGCCTTCGATGCAACTGGATCATTCTTTCTTAGCGACGCTACCCAAAGTGCTGTTGCACGAGCATCTGGATGGAGTGCTGCGCCCGCAAACCGTGATCGAGTTGGCGAACCGAATACATTACGAGCAGCTTCCGACTCAGGATCCAGAGGAACTGGCGAAGTGGTTTCATCAGGGGGCAAACCAAGGCAGCCTTGCTAAGTATCTGGAGGGTTTCAAGCACACGATTGCGGTGACACAAACGGAGGAGGCGCTGGAACGGGTCGCATACGAAGAAGCCGAGGATCTGAGTCAGGACGGAGTGGTGTATTACGAAACACGTTTTGCGCCGCTGTTTCATACGCAGAAGGGATTGACGCATCAGCAGGTGGTTGCAGCCGTGCTTAAAGGGATGGCGCGCGGGCGACAGGATTTCGGCATACAGTCCGGGCTGATCATTTGCGCCATGCGCAACATGAACGTGTCACTGGAGATGGCAGAGTTGGCAGTCGACTTTCGCGAGCGCGGGGTGGTGGGCTTTGACCTTGCCGGCGAGGAAGGAGGGCATCCTCCGAAGAAACACGTTGATGCCTTCCATTACATTCAGCGAGAGAACTTTAATATCACGGTGCATGCGGGCGAGGGTTTCGGGAAGGAATCGATCTGGCAGGCGATTCAGTATTGCGGGGCACATCGGATTGGGCACGGAACACGGCTGATTGACGACATCGCGATTGCCGATGGAAAGGTCGTGAAATTGGGGGACCTTGCGCAATATGTTCTCGACAAGCGAATTCCACTGGAGCTTTGTCTGCTGAGCAACGTGCACACAGGGGCGACTCCGAGTTTGGCGCAGCATCCTTTCAAAGTTTTTTATCAGGAAAAGTTTCGCGTTACGCTCAACACAGACAACCGTCTGATGAGCAATACAACGATGACGAGGGAATTCGAAGCCGCGGCGGAGACGTTCGGGCTCGGTCTTGACGACTTCGAAAAGATCACTATTAATGCGATGAAAAGCGCGTTTGTACCGTATGGCCAGCGCATCGACCTCATCTATAAAACGATCAAGCCCGGATATGCGCGAATCCGCGAAGGGCTGGCTCCGGCCCACGACTGAGGTTTCAGTGAACGAGTGAGGGAACGAACTATGCGGATAGCATGAATAGCGTTTCCGACAGCCCGGGGTCCTCCGAGCGATAGCTTCGGGGATGAATATTCATCACGGCGGTGCCTGTCGCCATTGCGGCAGGGAATAAATAACATCTGACGGTGTGCGATCCGCGAGATGAAGAGAGATGATACGAGCGACTGAGTGAACCGCGACTTGTTCGCCTAAGACCGAGCCACCCCAAATGGACAGTCCTTTCATGGCCCGCGCAATTCAACTCTCCCTGGACAACGTTGCATCCGGCCAAGGCGGCCCGTTTGGAGCCGTGATCGTGAAAAATGGCAATATCGTCGCAGAGGGAGCCAATCGGGTTACGTCCACGAACGATCCAACTGCACACGCCGAGATAGTAGTCATTCGTGACGCTTGCGCAAAGCTGGGTGTCTTTGAACTGAGTGATTGCGAAATCTACACTTCGTGCGAACCGTGCCCGATGTGTCTGGGCGCAATCTATTGGGCACGCCTGGCTCGAGTGTATTTCGGCAACCTCGCATCGGACGCTTCCAAGATCGGATTTGACGATTCATTTATCTATCGCGAAATCGCGCAAGGTTTGCCCCGCCGATCCATTCCGATGATCCCGATGATGCGGGAGCAAGCCCTAGCCGCTTTTCGGGCCTGGCAGGAAAGACCAAACAAAATCACTTACTAGGATCGCTCGGCTCCCCGGCAAGGGGCGTCACTTTCCACGGCGAGCTTCGGCTTCGGCTAGCCATCCACGCCGAAGTTTCTCAGGTGGGACGCTCGAAAGGTAGGGCTTGAGATCCAGGATCGGCGTGGCGTCTAGCATGTCAACACCGCGCACGTGGAGGGATCGACCTTCGCGACGAAGGAGTTCGACGACCGTGAATCCGATCGGGTTGGGACGTTGCGGCGACCGGGTGGCGAAGACACCGTGAGGACGGTTGTCGGCGGGCGGCATCGCCGTCAACTCGAACCCTTCAACGCGATCAAAGACCCATAGAACGATGAGATGCGAAAAGCCTTCGATGTCGGCGAGGCCGGTTTCGAATTGCGGCAGAATCTCCAGAACGCCTTCTGCCTCGTGCTTCGCGCCCAAGCCTTTCGGGATCTCCTGCGTATTTTTGTAGGCGCTGCGGACGTATCCAATTGGCTGGGGAGAAAACATAGGCGCAGATTCTTTTCAATCTTCTTTCTTTTCCGTTTCTTTGGGAAGAGGCTTTTCGATCGGCTTGCGTGGCAGCATTTGATCGCGCATGGCTGCGTCGTAAACGAAACTGGCGACGATCACCGCAATCTGCTTGAGATCTTCGGACTGGAGACGGTCGTAGACGTCCATGTTGGAATGGTGAGTGCGCGTTTCGTATTCGATGGGATCCTGGATGAATTGAAATCCGGGAATGCCCACGGCGTCAAACGAAAGATGGTCGGTGCCGCCGGTGTTGCGCATGGTGAGAGTGCTCATGCCGAGGTCTTTGAAGGGTTTCATCCAGGATTCGAAGATCGGCTCGACGGCTGCGTTCTCCTGCAAATAGACACCCCGAATCTTGCCCGTGCCGTTATCGACATTGAAGTAGGCTGATATCTTTGCCTGCTCCGGTTTTACCGTAACGGGTCCAGCCTCACGACGCAAAAGCGTGGGCATGCCCTTCATGTTGGGATCATCCATGGGAGGGCGCGATCCGAAATGTTGCTCGACATATCCCTGCGAGCCAAGGAGTCCTTCTTCCTCGCCACTCCACAGTCCGATGCGAATGGTGCGGCGAGGCTTGATGTCGAGAGCCTTCAGGATGCGAACCGCTTCCATCATGACGATGCTGCCGGCCCCGTTGTCGGTTGCGCCAGTACCGGCGTGCCACGAGTCCAGGTGGGCGCCGAGCATAACGACTTCATCCTTCCGGTCGGTGCCAGGAATTTCAGCGATGGTGTCGTACTGCATGGAATCTTCATCGTAGAAGGTGTTGGTAACATTGAGTTCGAGTGTGACGTCCTTTTTTCTATTGAGCAGCCGGGCGATTCGTGTCCAATGCTCGGATGCCATAGTGAGTTGGGGGATGGTAGTAGTCTCGCCTGGCTTGTAAGAGCCACCCGACTGGACGAAGACCGTACCGCCGCCTGCGGTCCCGCGACTATGGTCGATGACTGCAAGGACTTTTTCGTCGGCGAAGAACTGGTTCAGATCTTTTATGAACTGGCGCCGCCGCATTATTTCGGACAATCGAAACGGCGGGCGCTCGCCTGGAATTTCATATTCGCCAATCTTGGCAAGGTCGTCGTCGCTGAGGCGCTTGTAGGGAGCTTCGGAAATGGTTTTGACTTCGGCGTCTGGTCCGAAGATCACGATCATACCCGCGAGCTTGCCGCGATACTTCTCGAAATCTTTTTTATCTTCGATATTGGCGCGAACACACTTGCCGGAGACGACGCCGTTCGTGCCGGGTGTCCAGGCCTTGGCGTAGACGAGGAGAGGAACGACATCGGGCGTAGTCATGCGGGCGTTGACATACTGATTAGCCCATCCGCGGCCGAAAGGCCCCCACGGCTCAAGGTGCGCATTGCTCAGGCCCATTGCCGTGAACTCGTCGCGGGTCCACTCGTTGGCGCGTTTCATGTTGGGAGATCCGGTCAACCGTTCGCCAATCGAATCCATCAGGCCAGAGGCAAAGTCCATTACTTTTGAATTGTGAAAACCTTCATAGCGAATGCGAGAGATGGTCTCGAGGTCAACTTTTTCCTGAGGCCAGGCTGCGGGGACAAACGACAAAATCACGGCCAGAGCGCAAACGAGTGTTGACTTGTTCATGAAGACTCCCGAGTGGAAATTAATCGGGGATTATACAACTGGATGTGCGGCGTGATGGCGCGTGGATTGTAAAGTTATTTCAAGCACAACTTGTGCGACGAAAAGCGAAGCGCCGCGAATTCTCAATGGGAAGTCGCTACGTGTCGTTTTTTGCCTTCGGTACTTTGTGTTTCTCCTCGGTATCGACCGAATAAAGCATGTAGTGATCGAAACTGTGGCGGCGATAGTAACGGTGTTTGCGCAAGTTAAAATAAATCTCTGCACTCTTGGGCAGCCACAGCGTGGTGTTTTTCCTCGGGAATGGCACTGGTCCATATTCAACGACCTGGTGCTCGCTCAACAACTGGATCTCGGGCACAGGGCCGACTATTTCTGCTTCGATACGCACGATCTGAAATTTATCAGCTGTGATCCACGCCCTGCCCTTCAACCCGACGGAGCGACTCTGTTTTCCGACTGTAAATTCGTGCATGCGGTTAGGCCGGTCCTCGCGCTGACGGAAGTGCACCAACCAACTCGCTTGTCCGCGCCAATCGCCGAGGCCTTCACAGGTCAGGTCGAAGTTGTCACGCATGTGAGGATGAAAAACGAGTGCCAGAGCAGCGAAGCCTGTGCTCGCAATTTGATCCGGGTAACCGAGAAGGGTGAGCTTGTCCGCACGGTATTCATTGACTCCGAGATATCCTGGGGGGGATTCCGAGATCGAGGCGACATAATTGTACTTGCGAGTTTCAGTATGAAGCGGAACTCCATAGCTATCGAGCGATTGATGGAATAAATCTTCGACGGCAGCGAATCGCTCAACGTCTTGTACGAGTTCCTGCACCCGCTTACCGGATTCTTCAATCACCTGCGAAGAAGGACAAACGACCGCAGGCGCGATCGCAGGTTGGATGTCGTCGATGCTGGGGGGCAGCCAAGTCTCCAGGGACAAGCTGGGGGCTGGGAGGGCGGCGAGCGAATTGACCGCGATAGGTGGCGCCTCGGATGTCGCAGCGTCCTTCGCGACTGCGACCCTAGAGTCTCGTGCTTCAATTTCTGCGATGAGCGAACGAATTTGGGCGGCCATGGGGTCCTGCGGGGATCGCTCCACGAAGAGGTTGAGAGCCTGAATTCCCTCCTGTCGGTGCCCGAGTTGGACGAGTGCCTGCCCGAGGACGACTTGCGCGGGACTGGCGATGCCTTTGCTCCTGGTGATTGAGATCTGCGCTTCGTCGCGCGCCTTGTCGTAGTCCTTCTGTTGAAGATAGGTATCGGCGAGCAGGTAATGCGGCATCCAGTTCTCGGCGTCCGCGATCACCGCCTGTTCGAGAGCCGGTCGGGCCGCGGCATAGTCCTGCCGCGCCATTGAGGTCCTACCCAGCAGGGTCAAGACTTGTGCATCATGCGGATTCACAGCGGCCGCCGAAGCTAAGTAGCTTCCGGCTTGCACGAAATCCTGCTTCTGAAAAAACAAATAACCCAACAGGAAGTTTACTTGCGGACTAGAAGAGGCGAGCTTGTAGGCAATGTCGAGCCGCTTTTCAGCTTCAGTAAGGTTGCCTGACTTCAATGCCGATACTGCTCGTTTGGCCTCTTTTCGCGCCTTGGTGGACATCACTGCGTTAGCCACATCGAGATTGATCACAGAGGGATCACGCTCGAGGACGATTTCAATTTCAGATGGGCTAAGAGAAGTTAAGACATGCAATTCCTTATGAGCGGTGAGATAACCTACGGCGCTGACTTCGACGTCGTAACTCCCAAAGGGAATATTGGAGAACACGACTCGCGAGGTCCCTTCGGTGGTCCGCCATGTAGCTGACTGATCAGCAAGGTTGACCAGCTTTAACAGCGCTTGGCGATCGAGATGAGCTCCGCCGCGATTGGCAAATACGTCAAGGATAATTACCGTGGTTCCGGGCATGTTGTTGGAGATTGACATGCCCTGCACATTTTGCGATCCGCTGTTACCGGCCCGTTGCGCGAGCGCCGGTAAAGCGAACAAGCCGCCGAGGAAGATGAGGACCCAGACATGATTCGCGAGGGTGGATTCCGGAATGGCACGACCGCGAGTCATAGAAAATCCGTGAGCAGTGTGGCACAGTCCAATCCGAGGGTCAAACGGAGGTGGCTTGAGCTAATCTTTGCTGGGAGAGGGTTCCTGGGCCGGGTCTGGCTTGGGTTCGCCGCGTTTTTCTTCGCTTGCAGAGGAGGATTTTTCGTCCTCGTCATTGTCGTTTCTGGCCACGTATTGCACGATAAGGGAAATGCGGCGGTTGGAAGGGTCCAACGGGGCGTCGGGCTTGCGCAGGCGCTGGTCAGCGAAGCCGCGGACCTGGATGATCTGGTCTGCGCGGACTCCATTGGCTTGCATCACGCGCCGTGCTGCATTAGCGCGATCCGCAGAAAGTTCCCAATTGCCGTAGGTGGCTGAGGCGGCGTAAGGCTTCGAGTCCGTGTGCCCTTCCATGGAGAGCTTGTTGGGAAGTTTGCCGAGTTCTTGCGCGAGGGTGATGAGGAGTTGGGCTCCATCGTCGTTAAGTTTGGCACTACCGCTGTCAAAAAACGTACCACCCTCGGACTCGGATAGCTCAATGCGGAGGCCTTCTGCAGTGACGGTCATTTCGATGTGGCTCTTGAGTTTTTCGAAGTCTGTCATCTGTCGCATAGCCTGCTGGAGTTGCTCTTTGAGCCTGGGCATATTGTCTCGGGTGAGAGTAAAGTTTTCTCCCGAGCCCTGCATGTTGGAGCCAACCTTCTTCGCCGTGCCGGTTGGATCTTTAAAATATCCGCCAACAGCCACTTGCACTTGCTTACTGCTGTTGAGCAGCCAGAGGACGATAAACAGTGCCATCATCGCGGTGACAAAGTCGGCATAGGCGACCTTCCACGCACCGCCATGGTGTCCGCCGTGGCCGCCTTTTTTCTTGAGGATGATGATGGGTCGGGTTTTGTCCATAGGATTCGCCGAACTCATCACGAGGCTGTAGTCGCTGCGGCGGCCGCGGCAGCCGCAGCTCCACCGCGGCACGCCTGTTCCAGTTCTTTAAAAGAGGGACGGACATGACCGGGTACGGCGCGGCGTGCCATCTCCACTGCCATGATCGGGGCGGTGCCCTTGAGAAAAGAAACCATCAAAACCCGCATCACATAGAGGAATGCGTGCTCTTCCTCGGCAGCTTTAGCCATGTTCGCGGCGATTGGTCCGACTAATCCGTAACACAGCAAGATGCCGAGAAATGTGCCCACGAGTGCGGCGGCGACTTTGTGTCCGATTTCTTCTGGAGGGCCGCCGAGGGCGCCCATCGTAATAACGACGCCCAACACGGCAGCCACGATCCCGAGGCCAGGCAGAGAATCGGCCATCGTGCTGAGGGCAGCCGTGGGCTGAGTGGAATCGTTGTGGTGGACCTCCAAGTCGAGATCGAGCATCTGGTCGAGATCAAAGGCGTCGACGCCAGTGATCGCCATGCGCAGGGAGTCGCACACAAAATCACAGACGTGGTGATTTTTCAGGAATGCGGGGTTCTTGGAGAATACGGGGCTCTTCTCTGGTTCCTCCACGTCGGCCTCCAGCGCCATCAAGCCATCTTTGCGGGCCTTGTTGAGCAAGTCGTACATCATTTTCAACGTGTCAATGTAAGTCTGCTTGCCGAACTTGGAACTGCCGAAGACGCCGCCAATTCCGCCCAAGATCTTTTTGATGATGTGCAGGGGGTTGGCCACCAGGATCGTGCCCAGCGCGGCGCCAGCGATGATGACCAATTCAGCCGGCTGGATGAGGACGCGAAGATTGCCATGCTCCATGAGGTATCCGGCAACCACGCAACCGAAAACAACGAGGATGCCGATAATCGCAAACATGCTAGCTCCCAGGTGAATTTGAGCCTGCCGCGGAAGCGCTCGCATGCCAGGCAGAGGCTGCGTCGAGTGATTTCTGGGCGCGCTCCATAATCGTTTCGAGAGTGTCGCCACGCTGTGCTGTGGCCTCGCCGATGGAGACCAGGAGCGAGCGTCGCTCGCCCCACCATTCAATGCCATTGTTGGCCAGTAAATGGCGGACGCGCTCGCGCACCGAGTGAAGCGCCTGCTCGCGGCATCCATTCAAGATGACAAGAAACTGATCGTCGCTCCATCGACCCACGAAGTCCGTGATCCAAAGAGTGCTTTCGAGGGAGCGCGCGACCACGCGTAGCAAGGAAGAGGCGGCTTCGGGGCCGAGGCTGGCGCGGAAGTGCTGCAGGCCCTCCAACCGGATACAAAGAACGCAAACGGGAGTTTGGGCGCCGGCAAACTTGGAAATACTTTGGCGCAGGTGCGACTGCACCAGTGCACGGCTGGCCACTCCCGTCACTTCGTCGGCGAAACCGGGTATGTGCCGGTTTTGTTCATGGAGATGGGAGCCAGCGGTGGGCACCAGATTCTCGAAAGTTTCGGCGGCGCCGATGATGGAGCCATGCCCGTTGCGTACGGGGACGGCCCGAACACGGACCGGAACTTCATGTCCGGCTTTGTGATGCAGAAAGCCCAAAGCTTCGGCCGGATGAGAAATTTTGATGGCGCGAGCCGCAGGGCAACCTTCGTTGCAAAATTCACACCCTGGCTGATCGCAGTGGAGAAGAGGTTGCGAGATGCAGGAGTGGCCAATGACTTCATGGCGCAGATGGCCGGTGATCCGCTCTGCCCCATCACTCCAGAAAACAATCTTCTTCTGAACGTCGACGACGCATAGGCCGGTCGGCAGACTTTCGAGAATGCTGCGGCAGATCTCGGAGACGTCGAAAGAAGACATGGGAATCCGCGCCGAAAATCGGTGGTCATGGGAATCATCGGCAAAATCCACAAGGACTTCAGAGGGAACAGGTACGGCCGAGCGGTGGAGTCGCTGGAGCAAGAGCTTAATATTTCAGTGAGATGGACGCGTTAAACATACTGGGCAGCCATGGCCCGGGCGTGCCATTGGCACAAAAACGGAGCGGACGTATTTTTTCCTTGAGCAGTTCTGGGAGGGCTGCCCGGGCGCTCCGGACTCGAAAGAGTTCCAGGGCGCCCGCTATTTTTGGGCTGTTTGTTTGACACATAGCAGGCGAGGTGTCCCCCGCCAGCTTCACAGGAATGTGAACACTCATTACCACTTCTGACGATGCGCTCGAAGGCGCCTTCGCCCTCAGTTCGATAGCGAATAGCGACTTGAAATGGCAGCCTCCCGGGCGAGAGGGAAACGCTCCGCAGGAATCAATTAGTCGAGATGGTGAAATTTACCGTAATCCTGGTTTGAGTTTCGACTGCTTCGGCGCCTTCGTAGTGTGGTTTGAAGTGCCACTGTCTCACTGCTTCCTTCGCAGCCGAGGCAAGAATGGGCGGGCCGGTGACCACATGAAGATCCTGAATCTGACCATTCCGACTAATCATTGCTTGCAGAACCACCGAGCCCTGCACTTTCATTTGACGAGCGAGTAGCGGGTAGCTCGGCTTTACCGAAAGAGTCACGACGTCGGCTGTTTCAGCAGATACGTTAACGCGCTCAGCAGCGGCGCTGGTAACGCTGGCCGTCGTCTGCTTCCCGTCGTCCGCCCGGGCATCGGGTACTTTCTGTCGAGGTGATTCGGGTTGGGTTTCGACATCGAGGGCATTGGTACCAGGACGCACGGTTCGATGGAGGTCGCCAGCGACGACTTCGACTTCAAGCGGAGGAAGCACCGTTCTATCAGTGGTGGAGAAACCCGGTGGCGGAGCCGGCGAGTCCGGAGCAATCGGAGTGGTGCTCGGGTGTGAACCCCGAGTGCGCGTCTTCTTGTGTTCTTGTTCTCTGATGCTGGATGTCGCCCGTGTCGCCACGATTGTTGAGTCGACAGGCGCCGTTGGCTGAGGCTGCTCCTCGGCTTCGGGCGAATCGGGGAACCAGAAATCGCGGTCCCGATAGAGAACGAAACCCAAGGCGACGATGAGCAGCGTCAACGCTGCAACCATGAGTCGCTGCTGCTTCGGGGGAGGCAAGGGCCGGGACTGTGGCGGGGGCATAAAACGGTGATCGGCTTTGCGAGCAAAAATCTTTGGCTCGAACATGTTGTGGTGCGGGCCGTTGAACAAATCTCTCCTAAGTATGCCTCCGACCGGCGCCAAAATACCAGCAAAAGTAAGTTCCCAAATACTCACATAGCCCAAATGGAAGAGTGCTTGGACGACCAGGGCAAGTTGGCGTAACTTTGTGGGACTCTTTGAATCCCATGGTGGGAGACCCTTTGTCGGAGTGTGGAAGTATGGAACCAGACAAGTTCAAGCCAGGTGGGGGCGAAGTGGACGATACGGGCGGCGAGATAAAGAAGCCGGACGAAGTGAAGCCAACGGTAGACGAGACAAAGAGCGCGGCCTCGGAGCCGGTTGCGACTGAAGTAGCTCCAAGAATCGTCGACCGTGGGTTCGATGAACGCAAGTTCGAGCGAATGTCGAGGCGGGAGTTGCTGAAGGTGACCCCCGTCTTGGTACTGGGAGCGTTTGCAATTCCACGTCTGCAAGAGGTCCTGCTGAAGAAAGGCTTGGGGTTCAGCGACTGGGCCGCAGCAAGCCTTTTTCGGCGGGGACATTTAGCGCCGACGTTTGAGGATGCCCAAGTGACTCCGTTTGAAAAATTTCCGATCAACGGATACGACGTGGACGATCCGGGCGTGATCTTTGAGAACTGGACCCTAACCGTCAGCGGCGCAGTCGAGAAGCCGGGTGAGTACCGGCTGGCGCAAATTCAGTCCTTGCCGCGAACCCGGCAAAATACGCGACACGTGTGCGTTGAAGGTTGGGACGTGATTGGCCGGTTCGGCGGGGCGCGGTTGTCGGACTTTCTTGCTATGGTTGGCGCCGACACATCTGCGCGGTTCATTACCGTGGCCTGCGCGGACGATTATTACGAATCGCTCGACATGGCGACAGCGCTGCATCCGCAGACTCTCCTTTGTGATGAGATGTACGATCGGCCGCTCACTCGGGAGCACGGAGCTCCTCTGCGGCTGAATGTGCCCACGAAGGTTGGTTACAAGCAGGCCAAGTATTTGACGGATCTGAAAGTTACCAATGTTTTGGAGAAGGTCGGTTATTGGGAAGATCAGGGGTATTCGTCGTTCTATGGGTTGTGAGGACGTGGAGGTTTGGAATGAGTGGTGCTGTGCTGGAAATCATTCGTGCCAAGGGCGACGAGACCGAGACGGTGGGGCGTGCAGCGTATGAACATCCCTTGATCGTGCGGTGGTGTCACTGGGTGAATGCGATTTCGCTATTTGTGATGGTGGGGAGCGGGCTGCAAATCTTTCGCGCGTTTCCGAGCTTTGGCGCCAAGATTCCGCAGAAGGACTTGTTGCACTGGCCGAAAGCGTTTGCCATCGGCGGATGGCTGGGCGGGGCTCTGCAATGGCATCTGACCTTCATGTGGATTTACATGGCGACGGGAGTGATCTATCTCGGCTATCAAATCTTCAGTGGAAATTATCGGCAAGTGTTATTTACGCACCGGGACATTCCGGGCGTGTGGCCGATGGTGAAACATTATTTCTTTTTCGGCCCGAAGCCAGATGTGCGTGAGGCCTACAATCCGCTGCAGAAGCACGCTTACACGTCCGTCATCGGTTTGGGCGTCCTCTCGGTGCTGACCGGAATCGCGGTGTGGAAACCGGTGCAGTTCTCGTGGCTGGCGTGGTTGATGGGCGGGTTTCACTGGGCGCGTTTGTGGCACTTCCTGGTGATGTGGGCGATTTTGGGATTTGTGCTCGGACATCTGGTCATGGTCGCTCTGCACGGGTGGAATAACTTCATGTCTATGCTGACGGGGTGGAAGAAAGATCCAGAGTACTGACGCGGCGGGGGAGATGGCCGAAGCGAATGTGGTCTTGAACAACCCGGAGCAGGCGGGCACAACGCGCGAGCGGGATTTGATCGCGCAGGTTCAGCGCGGGCAGAACGAGCTGTTTTATGAGTTAGTACGGCCCTATGAACGCCGAGTCTACGCCGCCGCTTTGGCTATTTTGCGCAATGAGACCGATGCAGAGGACGTTGCGCAAGAGGCAATGCTGAAGGCCTTGGCTCACATCCGGCAATTTCGCGCGGAGGCGCGCTTCAGTACGTGGCTGATTCAGATCGCGGTGAACCAGGCGCTGATGCGGCGACGAAGGGAGCGAAAAGGGATGATCGAACCCATCGACGACCGCCGTGACGAAGAAAGTGAATACACGCCGAGAGATTTCGCTGATTGGCGCGAGATTCCTTCCGAAGCGCTCGAGCGGAAAGAGGTGCGTCAGAAACTGGCCGATGCATTGGCGACTCTGGACCGAAAATACCGGGAAGTTTTCGTGTTGCGGGATATGGAGCAGTTGAATATTCAAGAAACGGCGGAAGCGCTGGGAATTTCCGTTGCCTCGGTGAAGACGCGTCTGCTGCGGGCGCGGCTGATGTTGCGCGATCTGCTCGCCGGGGGGTGGGAGCAGGGCTGGTTTAGCCGGCTGCCTTTCGAAAAGGGGGCCAAGCCATGGTAGTGAACTGCGAACAGGTGTGGCGAGAGATTTCGAACTACGTGGAAGGCGATGTTGATGTCACCTTGCGCTCGGCGATGGACGAACATTTCCGCACCTGCCAGCGGTGTGTTTCGGTGCTGGAAGGAACGCGGAATGTGATGCGTCTGTATGGCGACGAACGCATGATCGAGGTACCGGCGGGATTTAGTCGAAGGTTGGAAAAGAGACTGGCGCAAGGCGCGCGGTTTCGGAGCAGGGAATGGTCGACGTGGTCGGCATGGTTGATTCCGGTGGCCGCCTTGGCCTTATTCGCTGGCGGATTCAGATTAGCGAATTCGCTAACCGTTGCTTTTCCGTTGCAATCAGAGCACGCGCAGCCTGGGCATGATATTCCGCCCGACATGCAGGTGGTGGTCACCGACGATGCCAAGCTCTTTCACGTGGCGGGATGCGACACAATTCACAATAAGGATAAAGAGCATACGATGACCGCAAGAGAGGCGATGCGCCAGGGATACGTCCCTTGCGTGCGGTGCCTGCGGAAGTACGTGGAGACAGCCGCTATCGGACAGACCGCTTTGGAGTTCGAAGCTGGTTCCTATATGGACGCAGAAGAGGGGAATTTGAATCGCGGGCGCTAAGAAGTTTTGACGTTCAGGATCTGATGGAAAGACTGGCGCGGGCCGAACCACCCGCGCCTTGAATTTGTTTCGATTTTTGCGAAAGGTTATTTACCTGCGCGCGGAGATGGGATGAGCCAAACGCCGGGAAGTTACGTAGCGGACCGCAAAAAACGTTAACTCCTAAGGGCAGTAACGTACACGAAGAAAGCCCGCAATGAGACAGCTCTTCAGCAGGCCAGTTGATCGCGAGTCAGCTTGAGGCCGTTAAGATTTCCGAGGGCCGCTACTGCGACCGACTCGGTTTTGAAGAACTCATTGGCCAGACCAGTGAGGTCCTCAGCGGTAACAGCTTCGATCTTTTCGATCAGTTCGTCGAGGTCGTAGAAGCGGTCAAAATACATTTCCTGACGCGCCAGGTTCGACATGCGGGCGGTGCTCGACTCGAGCGAGAGCATCAGGCTTCCCATGAGTTGGGCTTTGGAACGCCGCAGTTCTTCTTCCGGCACAGGTTCGTTCTTCAGTTTGCGAAATTCGCTGACCACGGACTGCACAACTTTCGATGCCGAGGCCAGGGAAGTGCCGGCATAGACAGCAAGGCAACCAGTGTCCCGGTAGGGATTGAGATCGCTATAGATCGAGTAAGCCAAGCCCTGGCGTTCGCGGATGTTCTGGAAGAGACGGGAACTCATACCTCCGCCCAGCAACGTATTGAGAATGTAACCGGCATGCCGCTTCTCGTGGGCGATCGGGTAGGCGGGGACGCCAATGCAAAGTTGCACCTGTTCCAGTGCTTTCTTGTTGCGCAGGATGATGCGGGATACGATCTTCGGCGCCGAAGAATGGAAGCCGTTGGTCATCGGCTTCATTTGTTCGAATTGGCTGGTCACCAACTCGACGAACTTGTCATGGTCAAGATTGCCAGCGGCGGAGACAATAATGTTGCCGGGGGCGAAGCGGTGAGCGTACGCATCCACGACCGACTGGCGCTCGAAGCGCTTTACCGTTTCTTTCGTGCCCAGGATCGGCTTCCCCAGCGGATGATCTTTCCAGAAGTTCTGGGTGAAGATTTCATGGACGAGATAGTCGGGATTGTCTTCGTCCATCTTGATTTCTTCCATAATCACACCGCGTTCGCGGGTAATATCGGCGGCATCAAACACAGGATGAAGAACAAGGTCGCTCAGGATATCCAGGGCGGTCGGCACATGCTCGTCGAGTACTTTGACGTTGAAGCAGATGCATTCCTTGGCGGTAAAGGCGTCCATGTTGCCGCCAATGGAATCGACTTCGCGCGCGATTTCTTCGGCTGTGCGGTGTTTGGTCCCCTTAAAGACCATATGCTCGATAAAATGGGAGATGCCGTTCGACTCGGCGTCTTCATCGCGTGATCCGGTTTGGAGCCAGATGCCGATCGAGGCGGAGCGGATGTGTTGCATCTGCTCGGTGATGACAGTCAGCCCGTTGGGCAGCTTTTGACGACGAATATTGCGTACTTCTTGGGCCATTGATACTTGCTTTCTGTTGAGGACCAGCTTGATCACCCGTGAGTCAGTCGCGGAAGACTTCAATTATTCTGACACAGGGTAGGCAAGCGTGCGAGAATAGTTTAGTGCTTTAAAATCAATAAGTTGCGTGGTGATAAATGCGGACAACCTCTCTCCCACGAACAGGGTTTGAGGCCCTTGGTGACGTACTTCTTATGTTGCATAAGTCAGAACTGACGTTGATTGGAATGGACCGCGCCGAACTCGCTTCTCTGATGGAAAGCTTGGACGAGCCTGCGTACCGTGCGCAGCAAGTTATGGAAGGAGTCTACCGCCAGCGAGTCGGGTCGATCGATCAGATTTCAACTCTATCGCAGCACCTCCGTATGGCGCTGTCGGAGAAAGAAGTGACCGTCGGTCTCCCTAAAATCGAAAAGCGGTTCTTGTCGCAAGATGGAACGGTGCGCTACTTGATGGCATTTGCAGACGGACAAAGTGTCGAAACCGTGTGGATGCCCGAGGGAGACGGCGGGGAGGCAGGGGATGGGAGCGAGGCCGGTGAATTGGCGGAACGGTTCGCCGAGAGCTCTATTCCCGGTGGCAAGGGGGCCGGGGATCTACCAGCAGGCGAGCAGCCCGAAATGGAGCGATCGAGGACCAAGAATCATAGACAGAATCAAGGCCAGAACCAGGGGCGGTCAACGATCTGTATTTCCAGCCAAGTGGGATGTGCCGTGGATTGCCAGTTCTGTTTGACTGCGTTGCTGGGTGTCAAACGCAATCTGACGGCGGGAGAGATTGTGGGCCAAGTATGCGCCGTGCTCAAAGACCAGCGGGTTTCGCCGCCCGAGGATCGCATCAACCTGGTTTTTATGGGCATGGGGGAACCTTTCCTGAACTATGAGAATTTCGTGAAGGCTTCGCGTCTTCTGGTTGAAGAAGTGGGCATCGCGGAACGGCGGATGACGGTGTCGACGGCTGGAATCGTGCCTCGCATCCATGAGTTCGGCCAAGAGGCGATCCGACCGAAGCTGGCCATTTCTTTGAATGCTTCGAACGATGAGTTGCGTACCCAGCTAATGCCGTTGAATAAGAAATGGAATCTGGAAATGCTGATGGCGGCAGCGCGGGCATATCCTCTACGTACCCGGGAGTGGATCACATTCGAATACGTGCTGCTGGGTGGCGTGAATGACGGAGCGGAGAACGCAAAAGAAGTGGCGGAGTTGTTGAGGGGGATGCGCTGCAAAGTCAATCTGATCGCTTTGAATCCCGGCCCGGGGATTGAGTTTACGACTCCTGATACGGATCGGGTAACGACATTTCAAAACACCCTGCGGAACTCGGGTATCCCGGCGTTTGTGAGGCGTCCTAGAGGACGCGACATTTACGCGGCATGCGGACAACTCAAGCGTACGGTCGAGATTGCCACAGTACCGGGACGGTAGCGCCCTCGGTTCTTACTGGAACCGAACCAGAGGCTGGTAGTTCCACACGAAGCCGCATCGCGCCACCCTCGCCACGCACCCGGGTAATCTGACCGTGGTGTTCCTGCAGAATTCCCTGACATGCGCTCAGACCCAGGCCGTCTTCGGGTTCGAGCCGGCACGTGTTGTCGCCGCTGTGGCTTGAAGCCGGCTCAGAAGCGGTCGCAATTTGAAGTACACAAATACCTGCCTGCCGTTCGGTACTGACGGTTATGACCCTGCGGTCACGATCTCCCAGCACGTGCAGGCAGCTGGCGATGAGCTGCAAACAAACCTGTAGCAGTTGGTTGGAATCCCCCAAAACTTTAGGGAGTGCATTTTCGAATTGGAGACGAACCTGAATCTCAAGGGCCTCCCACTGGGGTTGCGACAGTTTGACGGCGGTGCGAGCTAACGTGTTGAGATCAACGGGAGTCTTCGATGCTGGTCCCTGGCGGGCAAAGCTGATCAGGCTCGCGACCAGAGATTTTGTGCGCCGCACATATTGGCCGATCTTGGCGGCTAAAGAATGCTGATCCGGAGTGAGCGATGTGTTCAGCAGCAGATCGGAGTACCCGAGCATAGCAGTGATTGGATTGTTGAGTTCGTGAGCTGCGCCTCCCACCAACTGGCCGATGGACGCCAGTTTCTCAGACTGAAGAATTTGCGCTTGCAGCCGTTTCAGATTGTCAAAAGATTCGCGGGATTGGTTCAGCAGGCGGATCAGTTCGCGGTCCAGCATCCGCTGACGTACGAATACCATGACTCCCATGAAGAATGCCGCGAGAAGGGTGAGGGCCAGCCGAAAAATGCGGATTCTTGCAGGAACCTGGGCGTCCGACATAGACCAGGCAGCGAACAATGGGAGAGAGAACACGGCGATCATGCTGCAACGTGCGATCCAGACTCCATAGATCGTCGTAGTCTCGGGGGCATCGGATTCCGCTTTTTCGATTTTGGTTCGCAGTCCAATCCAAGTCAGGCTCGCGATGGCTGCGACCAGAGGGATGTCGTATAGGCTGCCGCTGTAGTAAACCTGTCGTGCAATCGCCCAGTTCGCGAGGGTTGAGCTCGCGGAGTAGGCGAAGGTCATTCCGAATAGGGCGGCGTAAACTCTTCGCCATTGTTCCTTGCTCGTAATCCAGGAGGCAGCCAGCCCAGCCAGGAGAGCGATCTTCTCGATGTTATAAATGTCGTTCAAATTACGGTTATAGGCGGGGACGTCAGCGATGACGTAATGCCAAGGCATGACGATCAAAACATAAAGATAGAGCCACCAGACAAGAAGAAGCGCGAAATCCAGTCGTCCAACGCGAGCCGCGTATTCGTCGCGCGGAACATGAGGGCGGAGAGCCACAGCCGCCATGAGGGGAACCAGGTGCAGAAAGAGGACGACATCCCACGTACAGAGGTCTGGCACGTCGCGACGCAGGCCGACCTCGTAGTAAGTCCAAAAAAGCTGGTACAGAAGCCAAAAGGCGACGCTCAAAGTGACGAGCGACCAGAACAGGCGCACGCGGCCATGCGATCTCAGCGCCAGCGAACAGAAGGCCGTGGCGCCCGAGATCAGTAATAGACACTGGACGATATCGCTGAACGCCATCAGAGCAAACGATCGAGGCAGAATGACCGCCAGCGCGATGAAAGCGGCCAGAGTGCCGACCGAGGCGGCCAGCCAGAGATTGGAACGCTTGACCAAAGACACTCCTCGGGCACCATTCTAGATTGGATCGAGATTCGAGAGTGGTTACTGTAGTAACCTAGACGAAAGGCTAAGGGCAACGAAGCTCCCGGTTCCGGCTCTATCACTTGTCCTTAAACTGCTTTTATTCAATAATATGCAGCGTGAGCCGCCCGGCCTTGGGGACGGAGGCACTTGAACCCTGTCGACCGCTACAAACAATCCTGGAGATTAAGGATTCCCCCGGATCCCAGCGAGATCCGCCGCATTGAGCGGTGGCTCGCGACGGCCCGCGTGTTCCTGGCGGTTTCAACTTTGGTGGCAATCCGAATGGACCCAACCGAACTGGGTCATTCGTGGGCGGCATACGGTCTGTTCGTCTTTTATATGGCGAACGGAATCCTGATCCTGATGCTGCTGCGACGTCGGGAGAAGTCCACCGCCGCGTTTCGCTTCCTTGTGCACGCCGGCGACATCGTGTGGCCGGCGGTGATTTCCATTTTTGCGGAAGGCCCGAGAACACCATTCTTTCTTTTCTTTTTTTTCGTCCTGGCAGCCGCCGCATACCGATGGGGCCTGTGGGAGACGCTCGGCACCGCCACCGCAGAGGCAGCACTCTTGTGGATCGAGAGTTTTGTTGTCCTCCATGTGTTGCCTTTGAATTCAGCGCCTTTTCGTGCTTACACCGGGTTACACATCAATGTCAGGGAATTCGAGCCCCAGCGCCTATTCATGTTGTCGATCTACCTGATTGTGATGGGGCTCCTTTTGGGCTATCTCGCCGAGCAGCAAAAACATCTGCGTGCCGAGAAAGCGGTTGTGACCGGCACTCTGTCGAGAGTGCGGGTGGAAGCGGGCCTGACCGGCACCATAGAGCACATTTTCCTGGAACTGGTGTCAATGTACGGTGCCTCCCGGGTGATGGTCGCCTCGCAGGAAGTGCACAGCCGCCGTGTGTTCCTGGGAGAGCTCAAGGCCAACGAAAGTGTGCACCCGGAGTTCCAGTGGATGGAATCAGCGATGCGGGATGTCAAAACTTACCTGGAAGATTTTCCCGGTGACGTGAGCTACGCCTCACTCAAGGGCGAAGAATGGACCACCTTGGCCTTGGATCAGACCGGCCACCCCATGCCAGTCACGAATCTGGCGTCCTTTTCTCAACTGCGACAAGCGCAAACGTTCGACTCGGTGGTCACGGTTGCCTTCCTGTTCGGGAAAGAATGGAGGGGTCGGATATTCCTGTTCAACCCGTCGTGGCGAGGCGAGAAGCAAGAAGAACTGCGATTTCTTCTGGATCTGGTTCGGCAAGTGGGACCGGCAGTGTACAACGTATACCTGCTGCACAGGTTGCGGCGACGCGCGTCGGCGGCCGAGCGCGCGCGCTTTGCGCGAGAACTGCATGATGGCGCTGTGCAGTCGTTAATCGCGGTTGAAATGCAAGTCGACGTGTTGCGCCGCCAGGCGGAAGCCAACCGGCCGATCGACGGAGAACTAGGTCGAATCCAGGGCCTGCTGCGCGAAGAAGTGTTGAAATTGCGCGAACTGATGCAGCAGATGAAAGCTATCGACGTTGATGCGCAGCGGTTGTTGAGCGTGCTAAAGGATACTGTCGAACGCTTTCAGCGAGAAACAGGAATCAGTGCGCGATTCGTTACGGAGATCGATGAATTGGATATGCCGCAACGGGTATGCCGCGAAATCCTGCGGATCGTACAAGAAGGGTTGGTGAACGTGAGAAAGCACAGCGGAGCGAAGCACGCCCTGGTGCGGCTCGCTTCCGTTGGGGAGAAATGGAGCCTGGTCGTGGAAGATGATGGGAAAGGCTTCCCCTTTGAGGGCCGATACAATCAGGATCAAATGGAAGAGGCTGGAAATGGGCCTATGATCATAAAGGAACGAGTGCGTTTGATTGCCGGCGAACTCACGGTAGAATCAAATCCCGGCCAGGGAACGCGGTTGGAGGTTACAGTGCCTCGAAACGGGGAAGTGCCACATGCATTTTAGGAAGCCGCAGCAGGTTCGCTTGGTGATAGCTGATGACCATCCAATTTTCCGCGATGGTCTGCGGCGATTGCTGGAGGCAGAGGCCGACCTGAAAGTTCTCGGGGAAGCGTCAGATGGTGCCGAGGCGGTGAAACTGGCGCGTCAATTGAAGCCCGACATCCTGTTGCTGGATCTCGCGATGCCCAAGCATCCCGGACTGGAAGCGTTGCGCGATTTGAGTGTGCCCGCGAATGCCACGCCAGTGCGGGTGATTTTGCTAACGGCTGCGGCGGAAAAGAGCCAGATCGTCGAAGCTCTACAACTCGGCGCCCGCGGAGTGGTACTGAAAGATTCAGCCACGCAATTGCTCTTGAAGGCCATTCAGACCGTGATGGCAGGCGAATACTGGGTGGGCCGGGAAAGCGTCTCGAACCTGGTGCAATACCTGCGCACGCTGATGCAGTCTTCGCATGACGAGGCGCGGCAGAGGAAATTCGGCCTTACTCCACGGGAGCTCGAAATCGTTTCGGCCGTGGTGGCCGGGTACTCAAACAAGGAAATAGCGGAATACTTCAAAATCAGCGAGGATACGGTCAAGCACCACCTTAGCAATATCTTTGACAAGCTAGGCGTCTCGACCCGTCTGGAACTCGCACTGTTCGCGGTCAATCAAGCCCTACCGCTCAAGAGCATCGCGTAACCGCAAGACGCCGTTAAGGTTAGGCATAGTGGCACTTCGGTGCCATTGGCGGGCGTAGCTGTGGACAATTATAGTTTTCGTACGAATAACTCTGGGAGGCATGTACCGAAGACTAGCAGACATGCCCTGTTTCAGTAAGGCTAATCGATTTAGCACGCGTCCGCAGAGGTAGGAAAAGGGAGCCCAGTGGCAAAACTTTTACAGCAACTCTGGACCGATGAGCGTGGTCAGGACATCGCGGAATACGCAGTGATGTTGGCGGTGATCCTCGTCATTGTCGTGGGTACCATCCGTCTTATCGGGTCGAATGCCAACAACGTGTTTTCTCAGGTTGGCAGCGCGATACAGTAAAACCGCGCTGCGGCGATTTGAATCCCACGGCTAAACGCCCGTGGGGGATATTCTTGCGCCTGTAATCGCGAGATCCAACTCTGTCGGCCTGCCCTCCGAAGATCTCCTCAGAAAATTTACTTAGGCTCGGCTGTTGAAGGCGACGACGTCGTCAGCGCCATCTTCTCGGCGCCGCTCGACAAGCGAGACAGGTATGGGAAGAACGGAGTGATCTCAAACTCCATCTTCTCGCGTGCCGACGTAAGAGCCACAGGTTTAGCCTTCGAGAGCTCGACCTGATCGCTCCAAGGATCGACCTTGATGCGCCCACCCAGAGGGAGCGCCGCAATTTGATCGAGGCGCTTTTCGTCGAGCGCCGGGGCCGAGGCCAGCAGGGTCGACATGCGAAGGCTCTTGCCACCCGAAAAGCTATTGCCCAAATGCGGACGAATCAATTTAGGCAGGTCGGGACTTTTTTGCTGCAGAGCCTTCAAAAATAATCCGGCGTTCCCCAACTTGTCCTTGTAAGGAGAGTTCTTGAGGAGTTCCAAGGCCTTCGTGTCGGCCGCTTCCTCGTCCGCGGGGGTGCGCTTAAAGTCAAGGCGCTGGAAAGACTGTTCGTCGGGGAAGAACAACTTATCGTTGAACGCCAGCTTGGTATCGAAGGGATGTCCCAGAACGATATGACTAAGTTCGTGGGCCATTACCATCGCGAGGGAGGCCTCGTCAGGGAGAACGTCGAGCAGACCGCGGCTGATGACGATGGTATGCCCGATGGTGAAAGATTCAAGCGGGGAAGTCAAAAGGATGCGGCAATGGATGTCGCTCTGCAGGTCAATGTTGTTGGTGACCAGCAGATTATTGACGACCGTAGACAGGATCTTATCGACCTCGCCTGGGGGAGCCAGCAGACCAATCTTTACGAGGCGTTCAACCGCATTTTCTTCCGCCTGTTTTTCCCACATGCGCTGGGCTACAACTGGGGTTGCGTCCGCCGCGGCATCGCTTTGATCTTTCACGGACTGCGGAGAATCCACGAGAATCTGCGTGAACTCTTCGTTCTTTCCAAGACCTTTAAGGTCGTAACCCCAGAGGCGCGTCTGAGCCTTGAAGTGCAACGTTTTCGTGAGTCCAGTTTTTAGATTGGACTCTTCCGTATAAACATATGCCGGCAGCCAGATTCCGGGGCGCAAGTTCAGGCGCCAACTGTCAAAGTGGAAAAAGAAATTGATTTTGGGCTGTGGGTAATACGTGCCGTTGAAGCGGACGATGTTATAGTCCTGGTCATCCACCCAAATCCTGCCTAGAAAGCGCGCGGTTTTGTCACCCTCTCTCGGTTGAACATCGATGACGAGGCAACGGATCTCACCTAGAAATTCGCGGCGAACGAAGTTGAATTTGTAGTATTTTTTCTGAAAGTCCGTGTCGAGCACCACCATCTGGGCGAAGCCCATGGGAAGGAAATGCAGCGAGTACACACCGGTCAGTTTACTCAGCATGCGGTGTCCGAAACCGGGCTGGCCTACGAACGAAGTATCCTCGGGCCCGTCCGTCATGTCGAGGCGGCCAAGGAAATACTGATCGCCGACAGGGACCGCGTTTCCGCTGCCATCATTCTTCAGGTCTTGAAGGTAGGTCTCGACTAGAGGATGCATGTGCCGCATCTGTGCAATGAAGAAGTGCTCACGCTGCACAACACGGTCGAGAACGTCGTTGAGTGTCGCAGCGGCGGGCGGCGCTGGCTCAATACTCGGAGACGGCGAACTCTGAGCAGGTGAGGAGGACGACGCTGTATTGCTGCCCGAAGGCGGTTGGGCCGCAGGTTGCGAGTCCTGACACACCGCACCAACGGCGCAAGCCAAAAGAATAAGAAGTAATCCCGAGCCCAAACGAACCATGCGCATAAGAACCTTCTGGGAGTCGATCACGCTAGCTGGAAAATGATATGTACGACGGCCGTCGAGTCGGAGGGCTGACCGTCCTTTAGAGCGGGCTTGAAGCGAATCTGTTCGGCTGCGTGGACCGCCGCATCGTCCAGACCATGTCCGAGTCCGCGAACTATTCTCAATACCCGCAATTTGCCCGACGCCTCGAAAACGACCTCGAGAAGTATCTCGCCCTCAATTCGTTTGGCACGGGCTTCCTCTGTATAGACGGGAACCGGCTTGGAAAGGATTTCCGCCGGCACAATTTTTGCACTGGCTTGAGCTGCAGGGCGCGATTGAACAGTAGGAGGTGCAGGAACGTCGGCATCGCCGAATCCCGCCTGACGAACTACGCCGGCGGAAGAAGATGGGTGTGCGTTACCGGTAGCGATGCCGTTGCCGAAACCCGTGCTTGCAATCACGCCGCGAGCGCCTTTAGCGCCCCCTGTTCCGTTTCCGTAACCTGGCCCGGTGGGCATATCGAACCCGCCCGCCTGGGCGATATTGACGGCCTGAGTTTGCGTAGCCTTAGCGGGTACACCGTTGGGATCGCCAAATCCGCCAGTCTGAACCTTTTGTGGCGCGCGGTCGATGGTTTGCGGAGCCGAACTTCCGGTCGAAAAGACATTGGTGCGGACCGCTTGCTTGGGCATGACCGTGGAAACCGGCAAGGGATCAAGCTTCTTCGTTGCAACCTTCACTTCGGGAACAGGAGCGTCTTCAACCCTCGGCTTAGGCTGCGGTTGCGGGGCTGGCAGGCGCAGCGCCGCGGGCGGAGGATCCAGTTTTGCCTGGAGGATCGGCTTGGGCAATTGGCGCTGTGGTTCATGGTTTACCGGAACTGGAGTCGGAACCAGTTCAATGGCGTGATAGTCCTTCTTCGGCGCCTCTAGAATTTCTGGATGAAGGATGGGTATCCAGACGGAGATCGCAATGATAACGGCCTGAACTCCGTAGCTGAGAACGAACTCATGCCACGGTGCCCGCCACTTGGGAAGCGAGGAAAACAAGACGGATCCGTCGGAATACGGCGAGGTCATAGTCGGGTTCTGGGTGGTGTTCGAAACACCAGCTATAGTCTAAAAAGCTTTCCCTGTCTCTTCGACAGCGGAACCTGAGAAGGCAGGGCCTCGACCAAAGTCTACTATTCTGCTCTGAAGAATGCACGATAGAGGCCATTCAGAAGGTCGCAAACCCAACGCAAATTCTCTGCGAATCAATGGCTTACGAAAGGCGAGGGGAACCGGTTCAAATTCCTTGACGTCAGGATGCAAAAAACTACACTTTCGACGGAGAGATTTCCTTTTCGGCGCAGAGTCAGCAGCGCACAATTTTTTGGCTCTCGATGCCTCGGGTAGCGTTGCGGGTGTCGACCACCAGCTGGGCTTCCTGAACGATGTGGGGGTAGTCATAATCGGAGTGGTCGGTCACGATGACCACGCAGTCGTACTTCCCAACATCTTTCAAATCAGCGCACTTCATTTGCAAATCGTACTTGCGGCCTTTCCCAATGAATGGAAAGTAGGGATCGTGGTAGCTGACCTGCGCTCCGTCTTTCTGCAAGAGTTCGATAATGGTAAGCGAGGGAGATTCGCGGAGATCGTCGATGTCCTTCTTGTAGGCCACACCTAAAACGAGCACGCGAGCACCGTTCACGGATTTCTTTTGGGTATTAAGAGCTCCACTGACCGATGACAGGACGTGGTAGGGCATGTTGGTGTTGATCTCTCCGGCTAGCTCAATAAAGCGGGTGCGGAAGTCCCACTCTTTGGCCTTCCAGGAAAGGTAGAAAGGATCGACGGGGATGCAATGCCCTCCAAGACCTGGTCCCGGATAGAACGGATGGAAGCCAAAAGGTTTGGTGGAAGCGGCCTCGATGACCTCCCAAATGTCGATACCCATGCGTAGGCACAGAAGCTTCAACTCGTTGACCAAAGCGATGTTGACGCAGCGGTAAATATTCTCCAGCAGTTTGGTCATCTCCGCGGCAGCGGGGGAAGAAACCGGAACCGTTCGGTTGAAAATGGATCCGTAAAGGGCTTGGGCAAGTTCCGAAGCTTGCGGATTCAACCCACCGACAACTTTCGGGATGTCGCGGCGCGCGACCGTGGTATTACCCGGATCCTCGCGTTCGGGCGAAAAGGCGACAAAGAACTCTTTTCCGGTGAAAGCTTCGTTGCGAGCAGCTTTCAGTCCGGCCTTATTTTCTTTCTCTAGAATCGGGACCATTACCTCTTCCGTTGTGCCGGGGTACGTCGTACTCTCAAGCACCACGAGTTGCCCGGCGCGCAAGTGAGGAGCAATGGAGTGAGTTGTATCCGTAATGAAGCTCAGGTCAGGCTCATGATACTCATTGAGTGGGGTTGGCACGCAAATGATGACAGCATCCATGGCGGTGATCTGCGAATAATCGGAAGTCGCAGAGAAGCCCTGAGCCTTGGCGGCCTGGATCTCTTCGGGAGCGATGCGGTAAATATACGAGCCGCCTTTGCCCAGTGTTTCAACCTTGCGGGCATCGATGTCGAAACCCGTGACCTGGAATCTTTGATCGCTATACAGCAGTGCAAGCGGGAGACCTACGTAGCCCAGTCCAATAATCCCGATGCGGGCCTGGCGTTGTTGAATCTTGCTCTTAAGTTGGTCTATGGACGCATCTGCCGCAGGGTAGGTCGTCATAAAGGGTTCCGGAAAAGCATGAATGAAAACGCACGATACGGGACCAATTTTAGCATGCTGAGGTGAGGCGCCTTTACCCGCGAGGCTCAGAGAATCTGTGAACATTCCAGTTTCAGGAGGGTCGAGGAGATTGACTGATCGATGAAGATTCCGATGAGAAGAAAAAAAACAGGGGCGGTTGCATTCTTGGTGACTGCGGGGCTGATTGTGTTCGCAGCGAATGCCGGGAACATTCTGGTGGTGAATGCTCCGCAACCATCCGATGTGATCGTAGTGCTGGCCGGGGAAACGGATCGTCGTCCGGCGCGCGCTCTCCAACTGTTGGATGAGGGGTATGGACGGCGTGTTGTGATCGATGTTCCCGCGGCGGTCAGAATTTACGATTTCACCCAAGTGCAGTTGGCCGAGAATTACGTCCACAACCTTCCCCAGGCAGCCTCGGTAGATATTTGTCCGATCCAAGGGCTTTCGACGAGGGAAGAGGCGCACGATGTGGAGCAATGCCTGGCGCGAGAAAAAGGCACGAAGGTCCTAATTGTCACGTCCGATTTTCACACACGTCGCTCCCTGAGTATCTTCCGGCACGAGGTTCATGGAAAGTCCTTCTCGGTTGCGGGGGCGCATGACGATACGCAATTCGGAACCCGCTGGTGGACTCATCGACAGTGGGCCAAAACGTGCGTGGACGAGTGGCTGCGAGTGATTTGGTGGACCGCTGTGGAGCGATGGCACTGAGCAAAATCGCTTGCCCAGAGCGGGAACCGCCGCCATTGCCACTGAAAAAGTTTTCCACCGGAAAAGAGATTCCCGGGCACGAAAGACATTGACGGAGAACAGTGAGGAGGGTACGATTCCGAGCAAGGTCACCAACATAGTTATTAACGGAGTGTGGGAATGGGCAAGTCCGCTTTACGCGGTATGGTCGGTTACGTGCTATTGATTCTGTTCCCCGGTTCGTTGTTTGCCGCAGATTCCAATGCGGCGATGCTTTACACCAATGGCGCTGCATGGGTGAACGGTGCACACGTTCCTCGTCCTTCTTCGGCTATTTTCTCAGGTGATCTTTTGCAGACGCGTTCCGATTCTGTGGCCAACATCAATGAGCCCGGTTCCAGTATCACGGTTTTGTCGGACTCTTTGGTGAAGTTCGAGGGGACTTCCCTGCGGATCGAGCATGGGGGAGTGACGGTTTCGACTTCGAAAGGAGTTGCAACCAACGCAGGAGATGTGACAGTTTCTCCGGCTTCCAATGCGTGGACTGAATTCAATGTCACCGATGTGGATGGGACAGTCAGAATCGCGGCGCGCAAGGGCGACTTGAGCATCAGCGATGGCAAGGAGACGGTGACCCTGGCCCAAGGTCAGGAAACGACTCGCGACGAATCGTCCGGAGACAACGAGAAGGAAGGCAAAAAGAAGAACCGGAAACGAGCGGCTGGCGCCGTCCCAGCGGCGGGTGGTGGAATGCTGAGTTCTCCTTATGCCATCGGCATCGGTGCGGCGGCCATTGGCGGTGTAACGGCGTGGGTGCTGACCAGGAGCGACGAGCCTGCCAGTCCGACAATGCCTTAAATTAGCCCTTGTACGGCACCTCCTGGGCAGTGGAAAATGCTCCCGTCGCCGACGTTTTCATCGGATCGGCGCCCTGGTGATCTGTCGGATTCCCCTAACGCAAACCCACCAGTAGCGCGATCAGGCCAAGCCGCCTGACGGCAGCGGTTTGAACGCCATAGTTGATTCTTAGTTGATCGGAACTGGGAAACCTGCACCAGGTCGTCGTGCATCGGACTCAGATTAGAGTGGAGTCCGCAGTGACCGAGCAAAAAATTGCGATCGCGGGGACGTCCTCAACGCTTCCCCCCTTAAGACGTTCAATACCACTTCTCCTTATACTTTTCGGGGTCGGCCTGCGTTTGGCAGGATACTTTTCGAACCGTTCGCTGTGGGGCGACGAGGCAGCCATCGCCCTAAATCTTCGGTTCCGGAGTTTTTGGGGTTTACTTCATCCCCTCGATTATGACCAGACGATGCCAATTCCGCTGTTACTGGGCCTGAAATCTCTGGGCCATTTGCTGGGCTTTTCCGAATACGTCTTTCGATTGCCTCAGTTGGTCATCGGATGTCTTCTGCTTGCGATAACGTGGCTGGTGTTCTCTCGGTTCTTCAGCCGGAAGGTTGCGTTGATCGGGATCGGTCTGATGGCGATTTGCCGGCCACTCATTTACTACTCGTCGGAGCTTAAGCAATACGAGTGGGACGCCTTTGTAACCGTCATTACACTCTGGCTGGGCCTGAAGACACTTGAATCGGCGGAGGATGCCGGGTGGACAAGGCTCATCCTTTGGGGCGCCGTAGCCATCCTGGTATCTCAACCATCCGTTTTTGTATTGGCAGCCGTGGGAGTCGCAGCCGCGATTGATCGGCGCTTTCGCACGTCCCTACGATGGAGAATAAATTGTGTCATCGCTGCGGCGGTATGGTTGGTCGGCTTTACGGGTCTATTCTGGATTTCGTACCGGCCGGTCTCTCGCAGTGCCTACATGCGTGCGTTCTGGTTGTCGTCCTTTTTGCATCCGTTGAGCCCGAACTTTCCCCACCAGCTGTCAAATGCCATTTACGACCTCTTGGGAGGTCAGAGTTTTAACCATCTTCCGGCCTCCGTTCTGGCCTTGATCTTTGCCATCGGAGTGTACGGAATTGCCAGGAACTCAAGCATCAGCAGGGTGATCATGGCGACGGGGCCCTTCGTTGCAGTGATCTCTGCGGCGGCGTTCAGCCAATATCCAATCGCCGCGAGGCTGGTACTCTTCTCGACGCCACTTTTGTTCTGGATATATGCATCGGGAGTAGTCACAGTTGCTGATTTCTTCCCGCAAAAGACCAGAACGGCCGTCGTGATCGCGTTGTCGATAGGCCTATTCGGGCTTACGGCCATAGGAACCATCAAATACGCCGCTCATTTTCCTCCCCGCGAAACCACGCGGCAGATGGTAGTACAGATGAAATCGACGGACCCAGTTGCACCGGTGTACTTCGTCTTCGGCAAATATCTTCAATGGGCCTACTATGCCGGAGATTGGACTCATCCCGATCTACTGAAGCAGAAGATCGATTTCGCTTATCGCTGCGATCGTGCGATGCAGCTTGCTTATACCGGGCGCTTTCCGAAGGACAAGTGTAGTGACCTATCGAGTTCTCTGGCACCCGTTGGCCAAGAGGAGATCATCGGCCATCCTGCACCTGGCCCGACGGAAGGCGTGCAAAAGGATGACGAATGGGCAAGCATCGAGGCCCGGAGAATCATGTCCAGAAACGAAAGCCACGTGTGGCTCTTCCTTCCCATCTATAACGACAATCAGTTCAACGGCTACCCAAAGGAAAGACATTTGCTGGAGAAATTGCAATCCGAACTTGAGAAGGGAGGGGCCCGCTTGTCGAACAGATACGAGTTGGGAGACAGCATGGGCTTGAGATACGAAGTGCACTCGAACGCACAGAAAACAGAGGTAAAGCTAGACGACTTCGGAGGCGGGAAAGATCTCTTCGGTTTCACTCGCCACTGGTCTGTGTTTGCGGGCGCGCTTCAATAGCGGGGGAGCCGTCACGATTGTGCAGAACACATAGAAGAGTGCGGCGTTGGCTGGAACCTGCAGGTTGAAGTCGAAAAGACTGTGAACCAGAATACCGGAGACCCCCATCATGCAGGCTAATGTGACTGCGCCGCTGACATCCGAGGTCCAATTCTTGATTTTGCTCGCCGCTCTTCGATAGAGAACGACCAAGAACCACAGCATAGTTCCGAAGCCGAGCAACCCCGCCTCAGTTAACAGTTGCAGGTAATCGTTGTGAGCTTCATTCACGAAGAAGTTGGTATAGAAACTTCGAAATTGAGGGTAGACCACGGGGAATGTTCCGAGTCCCCATCCGATTATGGGTTTGCGACGGAACATTTGCAGGGCGTCGCGATCGATGGAAAGACGCATCCCACCCGAAATTTCGGAGCGAGCCTCAGTGGAGATGCTGGAGAGTCGTGAGGTCAATTCCTTGCCCCCCAGCCAAGAGAGTAAACCGACTAAAACTGCCGCAAAAGCGATGGCGCCAATCGCCAGGCGGATCGTTTTCTTTTGACTCAGCTGGATAATGGCGAGAATCACCAGTTCCACGAAAATGGCGAGCATCCCTCCCCGCGAACCAGACAGGAAGATTGTTCCCACCATGATGGCGGCTGCGATACCGGCCGAGATGCGCTCCTTCTCGGGAGCAAAGCGGGTCAGCGAAATCACGAGGGGGATGGGAACAAGAAGTTCCATCAGTCCAGCGTAGTGGTTGTGGTTCACATAGGGACCGTAAATCCAGCCGCCCATCCGAGGCTGGCGAAGCCAGTACAGTTTGCCGTTCGGAGCGACTCCCTGCACAAGGGCAAAAGCGGCGACTACGGCTCCGAAGACCGCAAGGATCACAGCAATCTTGCGGGCCTGTGAACTGCGAACCAGCGATTGACTTGCCAGAAAACAGAGCATTGCGTAGGCGGCGTACAACATTGCTCCCGAAATAGTGTCATGGCGATAGGCGCTAATTCTAAAAACGATCTGAACCAGAATCAAGATGCCGAAGACACCCATGGGAACAAACAGAGGATTCCATAGAATCGTGAGTTCCTCGTCGAGATATTGTTTGACGAGCCAAAGGAGAGTGAGGATCACGGAGCCTGTTTCGAGAAGGAAGATCGACCAAGGCTCAACGGCACCGAATGCGAGTGGCCCGAACAATAGCAGTCCGAATGTGCCATAGAGGACAATTGCACCAATCCGCACCGACCGCGATTGGTGTGTCAGTCCCGTCATTTTGCCGTTAGCACTCATAGAACTGGTACTGTTTTGTGCTGTCGAACTGCCCTTCAATCAAGGTTTTTTCGTGAGATGGAAGTCGTCGACCCAGAGCTTACCACGTATGGGGCTTCCCGCCGGAAGCCGCCGAATGTGGAGTACAACGAGTTTGCAATCCGGATCGGTGGTGAACTCCCCGCCGGTGGACTTCCAGAATGCCGCGTCTTTCAATTCTTCGCTCTCGTAGTAAACCTTCTGGTTGTACAAGTCTTGAATCGTAAAGTGTGGACCACCGGCTCCCTGCATTTCTCCGTTCTTGTAATAGGCAGAGAAGTCGTAAGTAGTGTTGGGCTGCACAACGACAAGTTGGAGGATGCCAGCTTCCGAGATTCCGGGGCCATCAAATGAAACGAGAAGCGAGCGCCGGTTCGCATGAAAGTCGGTGGGGTCGAGCGTCAAGCCGACTGCCGACTGCTTCTGATATTGCCAGTCAAATCCGGCGTTGAGCACGCTCAGAGCGAAACTGCCATTAACGATCAGGTTGCTGGACGAAGGTAAGTAAGAGGACAGACTGAAGCGATCTGCCGTCTGCTGCCACACCAGCACCGCCTGGTCGACCTCCTTGTGCTGGATCAGATAGCGCATGTACCCGTATGCGTGGCGAACATCGAACGACTGACGGGTTTGAATCAACGCATTCCACGCTTTCGCGGCGCCGCTAGTCTCTTCCTTAGTTTCCAGCAGACCGAGGAACCCGGCATACGCGTCGCTGCGGGCAGGTATAACGTCACGCAAGAGGGCATCCACATCGGGTTCAATCCGCCAGCAGTAGTTGAGGGCTGTGTCCCCAAGAGACGGGTCATTGGCGATTACCACTCGGAATTCGCGCAGGGCCTTTTCGTTTTCACCCTGGACGAGATAAAGATTTCCAGCTTCCCACGCAACGTCGGGTGTCATGGAATCGGCGCGGATGGCCTGTTCGAGAGCCGCGGTCTGGTTGAGCGTGTCTCCAACAATCTGGTACGCATTAGCCAAGTCGAACCAATAGCGGGCGGAGTGAGGATTGAGCTGTACAGCCGCGCGATAGTGGGTGACCGCCGACATTGGATCGCGCGCCACGAGATCATAGTAACGGCCCAAATGATTGCGATAGTCCGCATCGCCCGGATCAAGCCGAGCGGCCTTGGCAAGGCTCGACAACTCGACACGGCTTCCCAGCCAGGAGGCAAGAAAACGGCTGGTGGCCAAACCGAGGTACGCAATGGCAAGTGCGGCGGCAACGGCCGCAAGCAGCCGCTTACGAGCGGGAGTGTTGAAAGGAATGCGCATGTCGCGTAGCTGGATTAATTTTTATTAAGCGCTGCTCGACGAGGGAGAGCTTTCCTCCACTTCGTCTTCCTCGTGGCCCGACGAATCGTCGTCGCGGTAGTAACGGGCGTATTTACCTTGATACTCGTAATAGTAGTAATAGTCTGGCGAGCTGAGATCGACCGCGTTGAGCAGAACCCCCACGACCTTTGCGTTCACCTGAGTGAGAATATCGCGCGAGCGGCGAAGAGCCTGCTTGGTGGTTTGGCCGGAACGAATCACGAGCACAACGGCATCGGCGCGCGGCGAAAGCACGACCGCATCGGTTACGGAGAGCGAGGGAGGCGTGTCGATGACGATGTGGTCATATTGCTCGCGCAATTGAGCGAGCACATCTCGCATATTGGTAGATGCCAGCAGTTCCGCGGGATTGGGTGGCGGCGTTCCCGCTGTGAGAACGAACAGGTTAGGAAGGATTGCCGAACGTGTAATGGCATCCTCAAGAGTCGCGCTACCGGTCAGGACGTTGCTCAACCCGCTGTGTGGCCCCATGCCGAGCGTTTTGTGAATGCTGGGCCGTCGCAGGTCAGCATCGATCAACAACACTCTTACGCCTTTCTGAGCCAACACCACCGCGGAGTTGATACTAGTCGTTGTCTTACCTTCCTGTGGCAATGCGCTTGTAACCATGACGACCCGAGGCGGTGCGCCCAGGTTTGACAGGAGCAGGGAAGTACGCAAGGCGCGATACGACTCTGCCATTTGCGACTGGGGCCTGACCTGTGTGACGAGTTCCACTGCTTCCTTGGAAGTCGCAATCACTAGACGTTTGGAATTTGGTCCGTCGCGGGCAGACTTGGAGCCGAGCGGAATCATGCCCAAGGAGGCCAGACCAGAAATCATCTGCGCCTGTTCCGTCGTCCGCACGGTGTTGTCAATGCCTTCGAGCAGGAAAGCCATGCCGATGCCCGAGGCAAGGCCAAGGACCATGGCAAACAGCAAGTTGCGAGGGATGTTCGGCTCGATTGGCCCGGTGGGAGTTCGTGCGCTGTCGACGATGCGAAAATTGTTGGATTTCAAGCCGGCCGACACACCCGCCTCTTTGAGTTTCTGAAGAAGTCCTTCGTATAGCTGGCGATTGGTGTCGACGTCGCGCTTGAGCAACGTATAAGTAATCGCGCTTTCATTGAGCTTATTGGCTTCCTGCTTCTGTCTTTCCAGGGCATCGTGCAGCATGTTTTCCCGGCGCAGGGCAGTCGTGTACTGGCCGCGAATCTTGCTGGCTATTTTCTTCATCTCGCCCTGCATCTGCGCATCGATTTCCTTCAGTTGATTGTTCAACTGCGTAAGCTTGGGATACGAGGGTCCGAACTGCGTGCTCAGATCGGCAGCCTGGATCTTAATGTCAGCCTGTTTGCTGCGCAGGCTCTCAAGCAACTGCGAAGCAGATTGCGCCGAGCCTGCATCTTCCAGCCCACCCGCGCTCGAAGCGATGGCATCCGGATCTCCGGATTCCACTAAGCGGTAGAGAGCCTCTTTGTCCATCCGCTCGCTTTCTGCGGAAGTGAGTTGCTTGTTGAGTTCGTCCAGCTTCGCCGTGATGATGTTCTGCTTTTCATCGGTTCCGAGGATTTCGTGTTCCTTTTGATAACGGACCAGTTTTTCCTGGGAAGTCTCAACCTTCATCTGAAGGTCAACCAGTTGTTTGGTCAGCCAGTCCGAAGCCTGCATGGTCGATTCGAAACGGGCCTTGAAGTTATTTTCAACGTAGGTTTGCATCAGAGTGTTGACCACGTTCGCGGCCATCTGTGGATCAGCGCTGCGATAGTGAACCTCGATGATGCGGGTGTTTGGACTGAGGGCGACCCTTAGGCCTGACTTGAAGCCGCCGACCATGGCCGTGGCGCGAGCGGGATCGCCTTGCAAGGGGTCCGGTGCGAGGTCGAGGGACGATGAAGGTGGAGGGGGTGCCTGACCTGCAAACTCGGGACGCCGGTCCAGGTTGAGTTCCCGGATGACCTGCGTGGCCAGAAGATCGCTTTGCAGAATCTTCAGTTCCGTTTCCAGTTCGGTAGGATCATAGTAGTCAAGGCTGAAGGTGGCGGAGTTCTGAAAGTTCAAAGTGGAGTCAGGTTTGTTGATCTCAATCGTGCCGCCGGCCTCATAGACTGGCGTCATCTTCAAACTGGCAATGGCAACCACCGAAAAGATTGTGACCAGACATGCCAGGACGATCCACTTCCGTTTGCGCAAAATCCTGAGCGAGTCGCCAAGGGGAGATTCCTGTGAAGGCAGGTGAGGATAAAAGCGGGGCGCGGCTCCCAAGTCCAAGCCTTGAGTCGGCTGTAGTTCACGAACAGTTGGGTTATTCGCCTGAACCAAAGGGCCGAAATCCATGCCTTCTCCTCAACGAGTTGTCACTGCTTCCAAAAAGGCCTGGAAGAGGCCTGTCTTCCTCGCATATAGCGAGGTCCTGGGTCGAAGAGGCTGGTCTATCGCGCAGGGAATTGTTTCGCACTGGGAACTGGGAGTTCGTCCGACATTCTAGCATTGGCTGGGCAGGAAATCGCGGCGAATTTTCGGTCGACGACTTTCCCCAAAAGCGAGATCAAGCCCCGATTCCGGGGGAAGTCCGCTATACTAACGGGCAACGTGAGACCCAGCCAGTGGCCGTCCCTTCCCGTCGTGTTCAGGACGGCTGTGCACATGCAATGCGCATAGGATTCCGAGAGCGGTTTCGCCGCATGTGGTGACGTGATCTGATTTGACGAGCTTTAGCGAGGCAACGGGGATGAATTGGTCGGAACAGGCAGTTCTGGTGACAGGCGGGACCGGGTCTTTCGGTAAGAAGTTCGTCGAAATCATGCTGAAGGAGTACCGGCCGAAGCGACTTGTCATCTTCAGCCGGGATGAACTGAAGCAGCACGATATGCGGGCCTCGGGGTTAGACCACCCCAGTCTGCGGTATTTCATAGGTGACGTTCGGGATGCCGGACGCCTGGAACGGGCCTTCGCAGGCATTACCATCGTGGTTCATGCGGCCGCGCTGAAGCAGGTTCCGGCCTGCGAATACAACCCCTTCGAGGCCATTCAAACCAACATCATCGGCGGACGCAACGTGATTGATGCTGCCATCAACCAGTCTGTGCACCGCGTGGTGGCATTGAGCACCGATAAAGCTGTTAACCCGATCAATCTGTACGGGGCAACGAAGCTTTGCGCTGAGAAAATGTTCGTCCAGGCCAACGCGTACGCGGGAGCGCAAGGCTCGCGCTTCAGCTGTGCGCGCTATGGGAACGTGGTCGGAAGCCGCGGAAGCGTTATTCCTGTTTTTCTGGAGCAGAAGAATCGCGGACGCATTACCCTCACCGACCCGCGAATGACGCGCTTCTGGCTGACTCTCGAACAGGGCGTGCGTTTCGTCGTCAGCAGCATCGAGCAGATGCACGGTGGAGAAATCTTCGTGCCCAAGATACCCAGCATGCGTCTGGTCGATTTGGCGGAAACGATCGCGCCGGGCTGCGAGATCGAGACGATCGGGATTCGTCCAGGGGAGAAACTTCACGAAGTTCTGGTTTCGGAAGACGAAGCACGAAATACGCTGGAAGTGGAAGATCGCTACATCATTCAGCCAGCACACTCCTGGTGGCGGCGTGAGAACTGGGTGCATGGCATTGCTTTGCCGGAAGGCTTTCGTTATGCCAGCGACACCAATGAACGCTGGCTCACGAACCGCGAACTGCGGGAGTTGATTTCGCCGGGCGAGTCCGAGGAAAAGTCCGCCCCCGTGCGCGTTCCCGCCTAGAGAAATCGTCATGAGTGCGATTACGGTCAGCCCGCAGGCCCTTGCGATCAACGGAGGATCGCCCGTGCGCGCGACGTTCCTTCCGTATGGGCGCCAATCGGTCAACGAATCCGACGTTCAGGCGATGGTCGAAGTTCTGCGCTCCGATTGGCTGACCACTGGGCCGAAAGTCGGCGAGTTTGAAGAGGCGTTTGCGGCGCGCGTGGGATCGGCACACGCTGTGAGTTTTAGTTCCGGTACCGCGGCACTGCACGCGGCCGCGTACGCGGCCGGGCTGAAACCAGGGGACGAAGCGATCACTACGCCAATGACATTCGCCGCCACGGCGAATTGCGTGTTGTATCAGGGTGCGACTCCCGTTTTCGCAGACGTCAGCCGGGATACTCTCAATCTCGATCCCGAGCAGATCACGAAGAAGATCTCTTCGAAGACGCGGGCAATTCTTCCGGTCGACTACGCGGGGCATCCGGTGGACTTGTCGCCCATCCTCGAGATGGCGCGGCGGAATAAGTTGATTGTGATCGAAGACGCGTGCCACGCTCTGGGGGCGGAACACGGCGGACGGCCAGTCGGCGGCTTGGCGGACATGAGCGTGTTCAGCTTTCATCCGGTGAAGCACATCACCACAGGGGAAGGTGGCATGGTCACGACGAATAATCCGCAGTTTGCCGAGACTCTGCGACGCTTCCGGAATCACGGAATTTCGAGCGATGGGCGCCAACGACAGAGTGCGGGCGAGTGGCACTACGAGATGGTTCTGCTCGGATTCAACTATCGTTTGCCGGATATCGTGTGTGCTCTGGGGATAGAACAGTTGAAGAGGCTCGAATCCAATCTTGCACGGAGGCGGGAAATCGCGGCGCAGTACACGGATGCGTTCCGCCAGATTTCGGGAGTGACCCCGCCGACCGTTCGCTCGGGCGTCAATCCAGCATGGCACTTGTATCCGATCCGGCTGGACCTGGACAAGTTGACTGTGGATCGAGCGCAGGTCTTTCGTGCACTGCGCGCGGAGAATATCGGTGTCAACGTGCACTATATTCCGGTGCACTTGCATCCCTATTATCGCCAGCGCTTCGGATACAAGGGCGGAGAGTTCCCCGTGGCGGAAGACGCATACTCACGGCTGCTCAGCCTGCCGATGTTTCACGGCATGATGGACCAGGATGTCGAAGACGTGATCGAGGCGACGAAGAAAGTTGTGAGAAGTTACCGCAATTGACATCGGAGGCCGATTGAACGTAGTTGCCATCATTCAGGCCCGCATGGGTAGCACAAGGCTTCCGGGAAAAGTACTGAAGGATCTGGCAGGAGAAACGGTTCTGGCCCGCGTCGTGAATCGTACGCGCCGCGCGACACTTCTGAATGAGGTGCTCGTCGCCACCTCCACTCTTTCTGCGGACGATGTGATCGTGAAGGAGTGCGAACACCTGGGGGTTCCAGTTTTTCGTGGTGACGAGGCGGACGTTCTGGATCGCTATTACCGTGCCGCACAGCAGTTCCTGGCCGACTACGTCGTGCGGATCACGGCGGATTGTCCTCTAATCGACTGGGAACTCATTGATGCCACGATTCGCGCTGCTCTCGATCAGCAAGCCGATTACGCGACGAATTCCCTGGTCTTGACGTATCCGCGGGGCCTGGATGTTGAGGTATTTAAAGCGGACGCCCTGCGACGTGCCTGGAGCGCGGCCAGGGAAGAGTATCAACGAAGCCACGTCACCCCCTATTTGTACGAAAACCCTCAATTGTTCAAAGTGGTTTCAATCGTCAACCAAGTTGATCACAGTAGATATCGCTGGACCTTGGACACAAGCGCGGACTTGGAACTGATACGTTCGGTTTATGATCGTTTCGGCAATCGCGATTTTCGTTGGACCGACACAGTGGCGCTTATGGAGCGCGAACCTGAACTCGCCGATCTGAATTTAAATGTGCGCCAGAAATCTCTACGCGAAGGGTAGAAGAGCATGCCGGTGTTCCGAGTTAACAACTTCGTGGACGCCTATAGACTCAGGGCGCGTTCGGAAGATATTCACGATCTGGCAGCACGCTCGAACAAGAAGGCACTCACCGATTTCGTGAGCCGCGAAATATCAAAAGCGCTCAACCTCGAGCCCAACGACGTCCTTGTGGATATCGGCTGCGGAGACGGTTCTTTGCTGAAGATCGTGCGTGGGCACGTCTCACAATGTATCGGCACCACGGGCAGTATCGAAGAGAAAACAAGGTTGGAGTCCGCGATTCCGGGTGTGAGTTTCATTGCGAGTCCGGCGCAACAACTCCCGCTGGCCTCCGCGATTGCGTCGAAGGTCGTTTGCAATGCGACCCTGTTCTACCTTCCTTCCGAGAACGATGTGCAAGCTGCCCTGCGGGAGATGGCGAGGATTGCAATGCCGGGAGCAACCGTGTGGGTGGGCGAGATCCCGGACGTAGATGAGTTCCGTCACTATGGTATGTACTGCGGGACTTCTATGCTGGAGTTTCTGTGGCACCTGCTAAAGCGCAACGGGATTCGCTCGTTTCTTGGCATGATTCGGCGTTGGGCGAAGGCCCTGGTTGGCCGCGAGCAGATTGTTCTTAACTCTGCCCGAATCTTCTATGCCAGTCCGCAAAAGCTGATAACGCTGGCAGAGAGTTGTGGGCTACGGATCAAAACTTATTTTCGGCACATGCAGTTGGACGATGGTGGGAACGTTATACATTCAGAATTCAGGTACGATTACGTCTTCACCGTCTAACCCGCAATTGGCTCTCGTGGCGTGATGGCAGCTAAAACCCTCCTGATTCGTGCGGACGCGAGCGCTGAGATCGGCGTGGGGCATGTCATGCGCTGCTTGGGGCTGGCACAAGCCTGGCAAGCGTCCGGAGGCCGGGCGATTTTCGCACTGGCTACCGGCTTGAAGGAACTCGGAGATCGCCTCGGGTCTGAGGGGTCTGGAGTAGTCGAAGTGCGTGCCGCTCCCGGGAGTGAGGAAGATGCTGTTTGGACCAAGGAACTGGGCCAAAGGTACGGTGCTGATTGGGTTGTGCTGGACGGATTCCATTTTACCCGCCGTTATCGTGAGAATTTGAGAAACGGGAACTCTCGTTTACTGCTCCTCGATGATCAGGGAGACCGACCTCCCTACGAGTGTGATGTGGTTCTGAATACCAACCCTCAAGCGTCGGACGCCATGTATGCCCATGGCGCAGGGCAGGCTCGCTTTCTTCTTGGTCTGGAGTACGCGTTGCTGCGTCGAGAATTTTTGGAATTTCGGCGGGAGCATTCCGAGGTTCCTGACAGAGCGCGGCGAGTACTAATCTCTTTTGGTGGGGCGGACCCGCACAACGTTACATTTAGGATCGTCGAGGCCTTACAGGGGATTAAGAATTTGCAACTCGAGGTCACCGTAATCGTGGGTGCGAGCAATCCACACTACGCCTCGTTGCAAGTTGCGGTAGAGAAATCGTCCCACCTCGCCAAGCTATTGCGGAATGTGAACAATATGCCCGAGCTAATGTCCCAAGCTGACCTCGCGATTACGGCCGGCGGCGGGACGTGCTGTGAGTTAGCTTTCATGAAGGTGCCTATGTTTCTCATCACCATGGCTAAGAATCACGAACGGACGGTTGAAGCGTACGGTACCGCCAACGCGGCTTTTGCCGCAGGATGGTTCGACTCGCTCGAGACGACATCCTGGACCGCTCCTTTGTGGAACGTGATCAACGACCGGAAATTGCGCGAGGAACTGCGAGAGAACGCGAGCCGTCTTGTGGATGGTCGCGGTGCTGAGCGCGTTGTGAACACTATGAAATCGATTCGGATCCAAGATTGATACTTTGATGATTGAGAGACAAAACTCGAATCGCTGGGAGATGGGAAGTGAATTTCATTGGCTGGGACTACCCCCGCCTCCTCTCCTGCGGTGGCCGGAACCCGCAGTCTGGTATATGCTTGCGCGCCACGCCGTGGCTTCTCTGGTGCAAATGAAATCTGCCCAAGATGCCACACTCTGGTTACCAAGTTATTTCTGTCCCGAAGTAGAGGAGTTCTGTCGCCCGTATTGTCAAATCCGGGAATATCGCGACTTGCCTATCTGGAGCGAGCCCGATTGGGCATCGCTTCAGCCGAAGGAACATGACATCGTCCTCGTCGTGAATTACTTTGGAGTCCGGGATGGCCATGTTTGGAGAGGGTGGCGTGAACGGACGCCATGCGTTCTGCTAGAAGATCACAGTCAAGATCCGGTTTCCCCATGGGCATTGAACTCGACGGCTGATTTTGCTTTTGCCTCGGCACGCAAGACGTTACCAATCGCAGACGGGGCTTTATTGTGGTCTCCACGAGGATTAACCTTACCGAACGCGCCGGTCGATAGCGACTGGAGCGGAGCCAACCTCAAGATCGCCGCGATGACGTGTAAGTCGGAGTACCTGGCTGGCGGCGGCACGGATGCGCTGAAGGTGCAGTTCCGCGAGATGCAATTGAGGGGAGAGGACTTGATGCGAAGGAGTCGGATCTCCGCGATTTCTCCTTCCAGCTTGAAATATATTGCGGACGGGTTCCCCAAGTCATGGCGACAGCAGAGAGCGAAAAATGCGCGCCATCTTCTGAATAACCTTATAGGCACCGGTTTCACGCAATGCATGTTCCGCGGTTGGAGCGATCAGGCAACTCCGTTTGTGTTGCCAATCTTGTTTCGATCGGAGCGTGAGCGCGACGAATGCCAAACCTTAATGCGGAGCAAAAGAATCTACTGTCCAGTGCATTGGGTTTGCCAAACCTCCGACGTCGGGGCACTCGACTTATCCACACGAATTCTGAGTCTCCCGGTCGATCAGCGTTATACCGAATCCGACATGGACTGCGTCTCTCGGCTGATATCGCATGCGGGGCGCGGTGAAATGGCCCGCTGCGAGGCTCAAGGCTGATGCGAGTTGCCATCACCCAACCGACGTATCTACCTTGGCTCGGTTACTTTGATCTGATGGATCAGGTCGACGTGTTCGTACTTCTCGACACTGTGCAGTTCGAAAAGCAGTCATGGCAACAAAGAAACCGCATCAAGACGCCGACCGGGCTGCAGTGGTTAACCGTTCCGGTTGTTTTTCGAGGCAGGCTCTGCCAACAGATTCGGGAAGTTGAGATTCGCGACGTAAATTTTGCGCACATGCATTTGCGCGCCATCGAACTCAATTATGGGCGCGCTCGTTTTTTTCCGACTTTCTTTCCAGCACTTTCGGGGATTCTTCAGGAGATTGAAGTCAGAGCACAACTTGTAGATCTGAACCTGCGATTACTCAAGTGGCTGATGGGAATTCTCGGCATCCGCACCCGCTTGGTCCTGGCTTCGGCCCTGGGAGAAGAGGGGAAGAGAACCCAGTTACTGGCAAACATCTGTCGAAGGCTGGGAGCGACCGAGTATGTTTCGCCGATCGGTTCGGCTGAATATCTTCTCAGTGAGATGTCGATCCTGGAGGAGGCCAATGTGAAGACTGTTTTTCACAACTTCATACATCCACAATATGAGCAACGCTTTCCTCCATTCCTGGCCTTTGCGTCAGTGATCGACTTGATTTTTAATGAAGGCGATCGTTCGATGAGCGTCATTCGGAGCGGGAGGGGTAGTCCGCTGGCTCCGAGCGATGTCGCTGCCAGGATGGCAGAGGAAAGGGCATGATCGAAAGGACAATCCATGTGGGCCCGCGAGCGGTCGGAGCAGGGCAGCCTGTCTACATCATTGCGGAGCTCTCGGCGAACCACAATCAGAGCTTTGATCAAGCGGTACGGATTGTGCGCGCCGCAAAAGAAGCAGGGGCCGACGCGGTCAAACTGCAAACTTATACTCCTGACACGATCACGATCTCCTGCGAGCGCGAATGCTTCCGCATACGAGGCGGAACTCTTTGGGATGGCCGCACGCTTTACGATCTTTACGGCGAGGCATATACGCCTTGGGAGTGGCAACCGAGACTGAAGGATTTGTGCGGCGACTTGGGACTGGATTTGTTTTCCAGTGCGTTCGATCCGTCGGCAGTGGATTTTCTGGAGACGATGGGAGTGCCCGCGCACAAGATAGCATCGCCTGAACTGGTGGACCTGCCGCTAATCCAGAAGATGGCGCGTACCGGGAAGCCCCTGATTCTTTCGACTGGAATGGCGACTTTGGAAGAGATCAATGAAGCGATTGATGCAGCTTGCGAGGCCGGAGCCACGCAGATTGCATTGTTACGGTGCACAAGTTCTTATCCCGCTCCCGCCGAGGAGATGAATCTTCGATCGATACCGGATATGGTGCAGCGTTTCCACCGGCCTGTCGGTCTGTCGGATCACACGCCCGGCATAGCCGTGTCGGTGGCAGCGGTAGCCCTTGGGGCGTCGCTGATCGAAAAGCATTTGACGTTGTCACGTGCCGAGGGTGGGCCGGACAGTGAATTTTCTCTCGAGCCTCAAGAGTTCAAGTCGTTGGTTGACGCGATACGGTCCGCGGAGAGGTCATTGGGCAAGGTTCAGTATGGTCCCACTCCACATGAAATTCCTACACGCGCGTTCCGCCGATCGCTATTCGTGGTTCGGGATATGAAGAAAGGCGAGATGTTTACGGTCGACAATATTCGTTCCATCCGACCCGCGGATGGGCTGCATCCGAGGCATCTACGCGAAGTGATCGGTCGACATGCTGCAACCGACATCGAGCGAGGTACTCCGGTTTCGTGGGAACTGATGGACCGGGCCTAATGCCGATCTCCTGTGTTGCATGGGTAAGGTTATGAGAGTTTTATTGCTGCATCCCAACGACTCACCTTTAGTCGGCCCTTGGAGCCGCGAGCGATGGGATCTGGTCGTCGACTTGGGCTTTGCGAGTCCTCATTTGTATGAGGAGTGGAGTCGCATCCTGGGTACGCGAGTTCGCGGCATCTACCAACTGGACGGCCATATGGAAGGATACCGCTGGGTTGAAAAGATAGTTGAGCATGGACGGGGCCGTCTGCTGGATCGGATGGGGCTGGATTGGTGGGAAATTCTTGCGGTGTGGAGCTACCAGGAACTCCGCGCGCTCTACTTGCTCGACAAGCTTTTGGAACTTGAAATTCCAGCCGGTCAGATTGAATTGGCAGCTAGCCGTCCCCATCTGTTCGCCAAAATTGTCGGTCGAGCACTTGACCAACCCGTGCGTTGCTTCCAACACGACAATGGTCCGGTGCGACGCGTATTGCGTGTTCTACGATCAGCTCAAAAATTGCGGCCCGCCCAGATCGTCGAGATCGCTTTTGACAAATGGGACCCGGGGTACCGCGTGCGGCGTCATTTTAAAGAGATGAGCCGCGTTAATCTCAAAGATCCCGTGGTCCTGTTGCCGTCCACTTACTCCAATGTAACGAGAGCTGAGCTTGCGTATGCCCGGCAATTGCCACATCGACGCTTCTTGCTGGCGACCACCCGGCGAAGTGCCATGCCAGACCATCTTCCTGACAATGTGACCGCAACGTCTTTGGCTGGTTATGCCGCGCCCTCCACTGCAACGCGGGAAGAGACGGCAGATCTTCGCCAAAGTTGGGACGTTTTCCAGCGCACGGTGCTACAGGAGATGAAGGAAGTCCGAAATGCGAGCAGCGCCGGACTTTGGGACTACTTTCCACATCACCTGGAAAATGGGCTACGCCTGCGCGAAGCCTGGAGACTTTTGCTGGACCGTGAGCCGGTGACGGGAGTTTTGTGTGGCGATGATCTCAACTATTACACTCGCTTGCCGTTGATCCTGGCCCGCCGCAGCGGTCTCAATACTATGTACTGCAGCCATGGTGCCCTCGACGGAGGCTTCCTCTTCAAGATGCCGGTTGCGGATTCTTACTTGGTAAAGGGCGAGATGGAAAGTGATTACTTACAGTCGGCGCGCTCTATCGAGCCGGAGAAAGTCTTCTTGGGAGCGCCGGGAACCAACGCCTTCGGAGATCAAGGGGATCGAAGCGGTGGAGCGCTGGTGTTTTTCTCTCAACCCTACGAAGTCGAAGGCGGTCGCGGTGACTCGATTTATCGCGAAATTCTGCCCCGCCTGTGGTCAGCCGCGCACCAGAGCGGACGAAAGGTTATCGTCAAGCTTCATCCCTTCGAGAGCAAGAGGGCGCGAACGGCTCTGGTGACATCGATTCTGCCCAGGGACGTTATTGGCCAAGTGGAGATCGTGGCAGGGACGTCGGCGGAAGAAGTCATGTCGCGAGCATGGTGCGGTGTTACGGTTGATTCCAGTGTCGCGGTCGAAGGTGCTCTTAAAGGAATTCCCTTTTTCCTTTGCGGCTGGCTCGACTTCGGAGGCATGGGATACCTGCAGCAGTTTGCACGCTTCGGCGTCGGCCGAGTTCTCGATACGCCGGAAAAGATCGTGCGTATTCCGGAGATGGTCGCGGATTATCGATTCGATGCGTCTGCGATGGCGCGGCTCTGGCGGGAAGCGGACCCAGCACAGCTGGATGAAATCATGTTCACGACCCGCCGGGCGCATGTAGCAGACCCATGCGCGCACTGAGTCCCATTCTTCAACGGGTTGTGTACCCCGCACTTGGCAAGGTGGGTTACTTCCACTTGAATGCTACCTCTTCGGTTCGAGTTATTACCTACCACGGTGTTCTTCCGGAGGAGTACCGTAGTGTCGACCCGTTCCTTGACAATACCCTGGTCAGCGTCTCGTCATTTCGATGGCAACTGGAACTGCTGAAGAAACACTACAATGTGATTTCGCCCGAACAGTTTCTGCTGTGGATACGAGGCCAGGACCAGTTGCCGGAACGCGCCGTCTTGCTGACCTGTGATGACGGGCTGCTCAATAACCTGACCACTATGGTTCCGGTTTTGCAGGAGAAGGGATTGCGGTGTCTTTTTTTTGTGACGGGGAGATCTGCGGGGAACATCCCCGACATGCTGTGGTACGTAGAGTTGTTCTTGGTCCTGATGAAAGCACGGGGAAATCATCAAGCGGTTGATTGGCAAGGAACTCTCATACCCGCAATATCGACAGATCGAGGGCAGCGGCTCGCCCGTTGGTTGCTGCTGATTACCGCGCTGTCGCGCATGAATTCCCATAAACGAGTTGATTTTCTTCGTGAAGTGCCGCGGATGTGGGGAGTTGATCCTGAATGGAAGCGGGCGTACCTGGATGACGAGCTCCTTCGGCAGCGGTTTCAGTTGCTCCGCGGGGCGGAATTGAGGCAACTTGCGGATGCAGGAATGACTATTGGAGCGCATTCAATGAGCCATCCGAGCCTGAGTGCACAAGGTGATGACTTGGCTAGCGCCGAGATTACCGATTGCCGCGCGCTGCTGCAGCGATGTGCAGGGCAGAGTGTATGGGCCATTGCGTATCCTTTTGGGGATCCCGCATCAGTCGGAAGCCGCGAATATCAGTTGGCCGAGAAGGCAGGGTATGAGTGTGCCTTCGTGAACGTCGGAGGAGGCGTGGATGTCTCGTCTTCCAAGTTCTCACTCCCCCGAATCCATGTGACGACGGAGATGACCCCGCCCGTGTATGAGGCGCATATCTCTGGTTTTCACAGTTCTCTTCAGAGTTGGTTCCGAAGGACAAAAGCCTTGCCAAAGGCCCAAGCATAGGATGACGGATGGGCGCGCTAATCTTGAGATTTACAATCGCCCCGATGTAGCCGCGTACTATGGGCTGCTCAGCTACCTTACTCCGTGCGAACGTTACCTTTTTGACCTCTACATCAAAACGGGAACCGCCATACTCGACCTCGGGGTCGGCGGAGGGCGTACTACCGCCTATCTGGCGGGGAGGTGTTCGCGATACGTTGGGGTCGACTACGCGTCCGAGATGATCCGTGCCTGCCGCCAAAAGTATCCCGGCCTGGAATTCCTGGTGGCTGACGCTTCGGACTTGTCCGGTTTGGAATCGAACTCCTTCGACTCGATCGTTTGTGCTTTTAACGGCCTAGACTACGTGATTCCGGACGAACGGCGAGATCGATGCCTGGAAGAATGTCGGCGAGTTCTGAAGCCTGGAGGAATCTTGCTCTTCTCCTCTCATAATCCGCGATCAATTCTCGTCCGTCCCTTCTGGAACCGCGAGCGTGCCAGGAAGATCGCGGAAAAGGTGGGCCCCACTGATGGATTTGAAAGGGAAGCGGCTCTTGTGGTTTTATCTCTGGCGGCTGGAGCACGAGCGCTTTTCCAGGCGACATGGCGAAGCATTGCTCGGATTCTTACCAGAGTGCCAAGCCGAGCTTTCCGGCGCGGAGAGGGATATCTGTTCGACTCGGCTCATGGCGGATTGATGACGCACTACTGGGTTCCTCGCAGGGTCATCGCTCAACTCGAGCGGTACCGATTTCGACCCTTGAGGATATTGGGCGATGATTATCCACACCCGAGCCACGAGTACGTCACAGACTGGTATTACTATGTATTCTCAAAATCGAATTCTGCGGAAAACGGTGAAGCTTGCGCATAGTAGCGATGGAGCAGATTCCGGAAGATCCGGAACTCCGCTGCTCATGGAACAAATTGGCGTTGGGAATGGAGCGTCCGGAAGTTTTCTACACGTATGAATGGGCCATTGCCGTCCAGCACGCCTATCGGGATTCGATAAAACCACTTCTTTTCCTCGCTTACGAAGAGGAGTCACTGGTTGGCTTGGCTGCGCTTGCCACGAAGAAGGAAGCCCTTGCCGAGGTTGTCTTCCTTGCAGCAGACACTGCCGACTATTGCGATTTTCTAAGCACCCCCGACAGTCGTGAGGAACTTGTGCAGGCTGTCCTTTCTCAGCTCAAGGCTCGGGACATAGCGAAGGTCACGCTGACAAACCTGCCTGCTGATTCGTCTTCGACAAAGGCCCTTTCCCGCGCCGCCTCGATCCATCGTTATCATTGGCATTCGCGTGAGGCCTATCTTTGCGCGCGCGTGATTGTGAGTTCCGCAGAGGAGCGCGAGGCAGTAAAACATTCGGTGGCCAAGAAGAAAAGGCTGCGCCGTAATATGCGTGAGTTGGAGAAACGCGGTGTAGTTCGTATTCAACACGACGTGAGCTGGAGTCAGATCGCGCCTCTTCTGCAACCCTTCAGCCGAACACATGTGGCTCGGTTTTTTGAGACGGGTAGGATCAGCAACCTGATCCGAGACGAAAGACGTGTATTTCTCGGTGAACTGGCCAAGGAACTGTCGAGCAGCGGATGGATCGCCATGAGCCGACTGCTCGTTGGGGAAGTCACTGCCGCATGGAATTATGGATTCAAGTTTGCGGGCACCTGGTTTTGGTATCAACCTACTGTGGATTTTAGGTACGCGGAGTTTTCCCCCGGATACTGTCTCCTTGCGAAAATCATTGAGCTCGCTTGCGTTTCTCCCGAGATCAATGTCGTCGATCTGGGGCTCGGAGCAGAAGAATACAAAGAAAGATTTTCAACAGCCAGTCGCCGGACACTCTATTGCGCATTGAACGCGTCATTTCTTGCGCACCTAAGAACCGTGCTACGCAACCGCGCGGTTGAGGTGGCCAGAACATCGCCTTGGACTGAGAAAGCGATTCGGCTCACAATTTCCCGAATTGCCGGGTTGAGGGAGCGATTTCAAAGAACCGGATTCTGGGATGCACTAGCGTGGACTATTCGTCGAGTCGGGAGTTCGTTGTTTGCCTTGGAAGATGTTTTGTTCTTTGAGTGGCCCGAGGGAGGCCAAACGCCTAAGGGATCGAGCAATTCGCTCTGTCGACTCGATTCCGAACTGTTGGGAGCGGCGGGTATTATTTATCGCGAGGACCCTGCGGCTTTACGGCATTTCGTGCGTTCGGCCCAGAGGCTCAAGTCTGAACAGGACCAGGGATTTGCACTAATCACTGCCGAGGGAATGCCCGTCCATTTTTGTTGGGTGCGGCAGGCTGAAGGTTTTGAAATGGCTGAACTGGACCGTATCTTGCATGTACCTTCGGACCAAGCTGTGCTGATTTTTGATTGCTTCACTCCGGTGTCCGCCCGTGGCCATGGCTTCTTTACCGAGGCGATCGCTGCACTTGGAGATCATCTACGATCGCAGGGAAGACACCCATGGATTTTCGGCGCCGCAAAGAACCAAGCATCTCGAAGAGGAATTGAAAAGGCTGGTTTCACATATAGGTTTACCTTAGGTCGGAAAAGGATACTTTTTATCAGCGCAAAAAAAGACTCGATTCCATCTTCGACTCCCTCGAACTCCGCCACTTCGGTGTCGATGCGGTAAGTGTCTCACCGTCAACGAGAATTTATGAATGCTTTTTCTAACCAGGCACCGTCTTCGCCACCGATTGTGCGCACCTGAGGCGTCGTCGGATGTTCTGCGTCACGAATTCGCTCACAACATTGGCCAAATCTCGCGACAATCCGTCATGTTTTTTGCGGGAACGCTGTTCACCATGGTGGCGGGATATATGGTCAAAATCTACGTTGCCCGCGTACTCGGTGCTGAACAGTTGGGCCTTTATGCACTGGGCATGACGCTCGTGAGCTTAACTCAGTTGGCCGGAAGCCTTGGAATGCAGGGGACTGCAGCACGATATGTCGCCGTTTACACGGCGACCGCAAGATTCGATATGTTGCGTGGTTTCCTGACGCGAAGTGTTGGGATGGTAGTTTCGCTGAACCTGATTTTATCCATCGGAATGCTATTGACCGGGCGCTGGATAGCACGCAGTCTCTACCACGCTCCCGAGCTTGGTCAATACATCCCGCTCTTTGCTGCGCTGACGGTACTAGGATCACTCAACGTTCTCTACTGTCAGGTTCTAGCTGGTTTTAAGGATGTCGCGAAACGTACAGTAATCACGAACTTCATAGGTAGCTCGCTGGTGATTGCTCTTACTGTCGTGCTGCTGGCCTTGGGCACGGGGATGTGGGGTTATTTGGCGGCGCAGATCGCCAATTCAGTTGTCGTGGTCACGCTGCTTGTGGCACTTGCTACGAAACTGACTCCGCGCGCCGCTCGTTTTTCGTGGGCGCCGTTGCCTCCGCTCGATTCCGAGATTAAAGCATTTGCGGCCGCAGCCTTCGGAATGAGCGCTCTCGATTTCTTAGTGTCTCAAGCGGACAAAATTTTATTGGGGATCTACCTCAATCCGGGTCTCGTCGGCGTCTACGTCATGGCATCAACATTGTCGGCATTGATTCCGATGATTCTGCAGTCAGTCAACCAAATCTTTGCACCCGTGATCGCCGACTTGCATGCGCGAGGGCGACAGGATGTTTTGCAGAAATTGTTCCAGACCCTCACCAAGTGGGTCCTTGCTCTGACATTTCCCCTCGCCCTTGTCGTCGTTGCGTTTGCTCTACCCTTGATGCGTATCTTCGGGCCCGGTTTTGAATCCGGCTGGCCGGTTTTGGTCATTGGAGCGATCGGGCAGTTGGTGAACTGCGGGGTTGGGTCGGTAGGTTACCTGTTGCTGATGTCTGGAAATCAGCGACGATTAATTCGTGTGCAATTCGCAATGGCGGGAGTGTCCGTCTTGACAAACGTCGTGCTGATTCCCTGGCTGGGGATTATCGGCGCTGCATTAGCTGCAGCCTGCGTGAACGTTGCAGGGAATCTGTGGAATTTGTCCGAAGTGCGAAAGGCATTGCGGATTTCGCCATATAATCGAAGCTATTACGCGTTGTTGGTTCCCATCGGATGCACGGCTGCCGCAGTGGCGCTGTTGCGGTTTTGGACGGCGTCAATCGTGAACCCATGGTTGGGCATCTTGTCGGCGCTGACGCTGGCATATCTCATATTCTGCGGCTTAGCACTTGGGCTTGCGCTGGACCCGGACGATAGGATGATAGCTCGAAGCGCGTGGTTGCAAGTAAGCGGCGGGATGCGAAATCTTGGAGCGAATGCTGGATGAGTGGATACCGAACAGTTCAGTTGCCTGACGAGTTGTGCGCGGCAGCGGAGAAGTGGATGACGGGCCGATTCGACAATCTCGAAGCGTTGTTCAGCTTCTTGTTGCAAGAAATCACCGACAACGAAGGCACAAAACTCGACCGATCGGAAGAAGAGATGGTGGAACAGCGGCTCAGGGATCTTGGCTACCTCTAAGGATATTCCTCAATTGCAACGAACCGATCCTCGCCGGAAAAGCAAATTGCAGGAACCTGCTCCGATCCAATTCACGACGCGATGAAGAAACGATCCCTGGTCCTCGTTACAGTGGACTGCCTGCGGGCCGACCATGTGGGCTTTCAGGACTACCACCTTCCTGTAACTCCTTTTCTAGACTCGCTTCGAGGCAGCAGCGTTGTTTTTTCGCAAGCCATCGCCGCGGGCGTCCCCACTTATTTCTCTTTTCCGGCGATCCTTGCCTCGCGTTATCCGCTGGCGTTGGGGCGCGACATTCTGGGGATCGGTCCCGAAGAACCCACCATCGCCAGCGCCTTGCGAGACTCGGGATACAAAACGTCCGCTTTTCTGGCCGCCAACCCGTACCTTGCCCCTCGCTTTGGCTATCATCAGGGCTTCGACCAGTTCACCGATTTTCTAGATTTCAAATCTTCGAAAACGTCAGTCGATCCGACAGCGCTCGGAACGAAAAGCGCGTCGAGTCTGAATCGATACGTCCAGGCCGCCTCGCGCCGAACTTCGCTGACTGCAGCCGCCTACGACGAGCTTTATTTCTGGTACTGCCAATGGCGCTCGTTGCGTGAAAACGTAACGATCGACACCCTGCGTCCTTATCCCGCAGCGGATGTGATGGTGGATCGCGCTTGCTCATGGTTGAACACTTTCACGGATGAGAAATTCTTCCTCTGGATCCACTTGATGGATCCGCACTATCCCCACTATCCTCCCCAGGCGGCATTGACGGCTCTGGGCTTATCGCAGGTTACAGCTCGCCGCGTGCGCTTTCTAAATTCCTATTGGAACCGGCGGGAAATCGCAGGTGGAAGATTAAAGCAATATCGTACGGAAATCCTGTCGCTTTATGACGCCGGGGTGTTCTGGGTGGATCAGCAGCTTTCTCGCCTTGCAAGTTATCTACAGCGTTCGAATCGATGGGATGAGACGGTATTCGTCGTGACAGCGGATCACGGCGAAGAGTTTCTCGAACATGGCGGTCGGTATCACTCCCCCATGAGTTTGTCGGAACATCTCATTCATGTTCCTTTGCTCGTGCGGGCTCCGGAAGTCGCAGGCGTCGGTAAGGTCGACGACCCGTTTAGCCTGATTCATCTCGCTCCCACGTTGCTCGATGCAGTGGGGGCAGAGATTCCGGCCTCGTTCCAGGGAAGAAGTTGCTGGAAACAGATATTAGGCGGGGAGAGTCTGCCGGACGGGCATGCGATAGCAGAGTCCGTTGGAAGCGGGGATAATCCTCTTCGACGAGACGATTTGTTGCAGCCGCGCGCAATGGCTATTCGGAACGGTCAATTTAAGCTTGTCGTTCGTTTTGGCCAGAATACAGACGACCTGTATGACCTCAAGAACGACCCCGAAGAACTTTCACCTTTGCCGCGCGATGTTCACACAAGCGAACGCGTCCGACTTTTGCAGGTCGCTCGTGAACATCTGCACAAGTCGAGTAGCACTCGAAACGGTAATTTGGCGTTGCGGGCGCGAGTTCGTGATCTCCGCCACTCGATGACCTAGGCAGGCGCAGAAGCCGGACTGATCCACAAGACTAGCGCTGGGAGGCGTGACGCCTCTCCTTCGTCGGAACAAATTCGATTAGTGATGCGGAGTCGCTCGTTCTGTTAGAGATGTTCCAGCTTGCTTCACGATCGCCATCAGTGAGCTGCCGAGTGGCATTGGTAACCTGCTTACTGTCTTTTGCTCTAACCGAGACAACCAAAATAACGTTCGGTTGATCCACCAGACCGGAACGCGGGCCGGTGTCGGTTGGAGACGAAGTGTACGCTCCGCGATTCCCAGTGCGATTTTCGCGGGAAAAGTCCAATGATATAAGTAACGCGCGTCCGTGACCCGAAGTCCCGCTTCCTCAGTCATTGTGCGAAGGCGAGACTTTGTATAACGGGTGAAGTGGTGATTGATTATGTCGTGGTTGGTCCATAGCGCCATAAAGGCAGGAACGGTAACCAGGAGTGCTCCATTGGGCTGTAGAAGGTCTCGCACGCAGCGAAGAGCGCCCAACGGCTCCGCCAGGTGCTCGAGCACGTCTAGCATCAGAATGAGAGAGTATTGCTTCCCGGGTTTGAAGTTCTGATCAAACGGGCACGCGTAGATATGGCTGCGATCCGGGTTCGTTGGATTCAGAAGGTCGGTAAAGGGTTCGACGCCCTCAACTTCACCGAATTCCCTCAGGCGAGGGAAAAACAATGCGTCGCCGCAGCCGATGTCAAGAATGGACTGCCGCTCATTGCGGGGCACTATCCGCCGCAGGGTCTGAATAATGAACTCGGTGCGAGCGCGCCACCACCAATGCTTCTCATAAAGTTCGCGGTAGCGTTCGCCGTACTCGGGATTCAACGGTTTCTCAGGGTGCGCAACGGCCAACTAGTCGGTGCCGATCGAGATTGCGCCACGCCGCCAAACCTGGGCAGAGGCACCTCGGTCTTGCGTCGCGCTCACCGCGTTGCGTCTTACAACTCTATCGACCACATAGTGGGGCCGGGCCTTCGTCTCCTCGTAGACTCGGCCCACGTATTCTCCGATGATTCCGAGGAAGAACAAGTTGATTCCAGACAGAAACGTGATGACTAGAATCAAAGCGGTGAACCCCTGCGGAGAATGCAACCAGAACTTCGCGTAAAGAGAGTACAGGGAGAAGAGGAAAGAAAAAACCACCGCTACACCACCCGCAATTGACGCGGCTCGCAAGGGAACAATCGAGAATGCGAAAATTCCGTCCGAGGCCAGTTTGAGAAGCCGGTAGGGACTGTATTTCGTGCGCCCTGCGTGGCGGGCAGAGCGTTCGATCGGAATTCCGATTTGCTTGAACCCAACCCAGCTCCTGAGCCCGCGCAGGTAGCGGTGGTGTTCGGGCATCCTGCGGATCTCATCTATCACGCGTCGCGACATTAGCCCGAAGTCCCCGGAGTCGAGTGGCAATTGCACGGGAGAAAGCGTCGCCAGCAAGCGGTAGAAGAGCCAATAACAAAGACGAAGCCACCACGCCTCTTTGCGGTTTATCCGGCGCACGTAAACCACGTCATACCCCTGCTGGTAGGACTCGACGAGTACCGGGACTGCTTCCGGAGGATCCTGTAAGTCGCCGTCCATGAGGACTGCGACATCTCCTGAGACGTGATCGAGCGCTGCCGCCAGCGCGGTTTGGTGGCCAAAATTGCGCGAGAGCGCGATCACTACCAGGCGCCCATCCTCTTGTGCGGCACGTTCCAACAATTCCGCCGTTTGATCCGAACTCCCATCATCTACGAATACGATTTCGTGCGGCCCGCCGGGGAAATTGTCCAGCACCGCCGTTGTGCGTCGAAGCAAGTCTGGTATAACCGCTTCTTCGTTGTAGACGGGAATGGCCAGGGAAATCCGCGGCGCGGGGCCCGAACGCCGCTTGGAGGTCGCATCCGCAGATGGCATTAACGGGTTTCCCATGCGCGAGTGTGCATCATATCAAAGGCGAAGATCAGGATGTTCGCGCCTTCCCCTTGAAGTAAATCATGTTCCACAGTGTAGCGCCAAAACCACGCAACGAGTACGGTTCCACAATCACAGGATCAAAGAACTCGGTGAAGATTATCTTCCAATTTTCTAACGGACGCGCGTATTTGCCTCGATCCCAACGAGCCAGGCGTCGCGCGACTGATGGCTTTTCCGGCATCACCAGTTCCAGAAGGTGAATATGTCCGTCTTCGGTCAGCAGTGTCCGCAAGTGACACAGGATATTCACGACATCCGAGTCGCGCAGATGGTGGAGGAAGCTGTTCACGAGGATGAAATCAAATCGCTCGTCCGGCGATACGCGGTACGTGCAAACGTCAGCTACAAGGAAATTACGGCTATGGCGCGTTCGCGCATCTTGAATGTAGCGTTCGTTCAGGTCGATGCCCAAGTAGTCGGAGTGGGCGAAGTGTCTCGTGTTCGTGCCCGGCCCACAGGCTACATCCAGCACTCGACGCACGCGGCTTAGATTGTTATGCGCCAGCACAGGGGCGAACTTTTTCTCGGCGAAAGGAGCTTGCCATGCCCGGTAAACAAGGGTTTTCTCAAGCAGGCTCGCAGTCAAGGTCATTGGCTTAAATCTCTATTGAACTTCCTCAAAGAGAAAAACGATACGTTGAATCATTGCACCGGGGTGGCTGATCTGAGTTCGCCGACCGGAGTCTCCGACATCCGTTTTTTTGATTTTCGGTCCCGCAAATTCAATGCGGGGCGCTCAACAGCATAATACGAAACACAGGCAGTCGCGATGGCCAGCGCGATTGCATATGCCGGACGAAATCTCGGATTGGGGCAGAAGGGTTCCTGCCAAAGGTACAGGCTGTAACTAATTCGGCCCAGCCACTCGATCGGAGGACAATTCAAGAAATAATACGGACGGCGTACTACATGCAAAATAACACCGGCGATGGACGCAAGAAATACAGGGTGCAGAACGAATGTGCTGAAGACTGTGCGGGTAATGGTTCGCGCCGGGTACAAGGGAAGGAGCACGATGGCCAGCGTCATCGCAAGAGCAACGTAACCGGGAATTCTGGGAATTCGCGATTCGACCATCGCGAGCAAACATCCGATCGCCAGATTATCGGCCAAAACTGGGAAGAGCCCGTCTCCGCCTTGGGGAACTTTGAAATAGTAGAGTAGAAGATGCAACACAGGCGGGATTGCCATTGCCCAAAGCAAGATGGCAATCCGTTGCTTGTACCACATCCTGATCAGGCCGGGCCACAGCAGGTAGAACTGTTCCTCTACGCTCAGCGACCAAAGATGCCCGAAAATCCAAGGCACGGAATAATCGTAATTGGCCAAATAAAAGACAGCCGCACTGACGTGATACCACGTCATTTGGTGCCAATCGATGACCACCGCGACAGCGATGAAAACAAGTGCAGCGGGCAATATGCGGAACGCCCGCCGAATATAGAATTCCCTCAGGTTGATGCTTCCGGTTCGTTCATGCTCGCCGAGCAGGAGTTTAGTAATCAGATATCCCGAGATTACAAAGAAAATCCTTACGCCGGTGTTCCCGTAAGCTCCCCATACCGCGGTGGAATGCAGCGCTTTTGCTAAATGACCTGCGACAACCGCTGCGATGGAGATCGCGCGCAATCCGTCCAAGGAGGGAATCCGCTTCATGGTTTTCCAGGTCGCTCCATCGCGTTAAGCAAAGTCACAGTTTCCAACGCACTTCATAGTTGGAAGTAAGAACTTTTTCCGGAAACTCCCTTACCAGTTCCTGCTGCAGGTCTCGCGGCAGAGGACCTGAGAATCCCGGGGCCAGATTTATTACGACCAAGGTTACATCGTGGTCGTGGATGGCACTGAGAATTCGTTCCGTTCGCCCCGCCTTGTCGTCCAGAAAATCAAACAGTGTGCGAGTAGGATTGCGAAAGCCGGAAAGAAAATAAACTTGCGGGCAGTCCGGACCGGCATAGATGTATTTGCCGCGCGCATGCCGCGTTACGACGTCGACCAAGGCCGCATTTTCCCGGGCATCTTCACCGTACAAAAGCAAACCACCTGACCGTGGAAGGACGAAGTCAGCGTTGCCACCCACAGGCACGAACAATTCACCCCTGTTGGATAAGAACCTGGGGGTAACGACGAAGAGCGCATACAGCAGGCAAACGCAAAACAATCCGGAGAGAGCGCCCCGGGGTAGATCTTCCGGCAGTGTCCCAGCGGCTAGAACGCAAAGGACAAGCAATGGCGCGACATAGCAGAAGTAGATCGGAGCGCTATACGGAAACTGGATCAGATTGCAGGCGGCCGTAACCGCCAACAGCAGGAAAATCCTCTGGCGCTTTTCCGGTCGGAGATCACTGGCTTTGGCCAGCAAAAGCAGAATTGCCGCCAAGATGACCACGGGGAGAGAATTCCATATCGGAACCCAAATGGCGTCATAGACGGGAGGATATTTTCTCGCCATGAAGGCGACGACCAACGACGCAGCCACTAGGAAACCCCCAGTCAATGCCCTCAACTTTCTCGGCGCTCCGAATACCACGATTAATAAAATTGTGTCTGCAGCGATGCCCGCCAGAAATCGCGGCAGCGATTGAGTCCTTATGGTGTACTGCAAGCGCTTCCCCGGTAGGAACAAAACCCCTTGCATGAAGTCAGCAACAGCTCCAACTCGCAGCGTAGGGTATAAGAAAAATGAACACTGGAAGGGCAACACCTGCTCCGAACAAAAAAAGATTACCCAGAAGCGACATGAATTCGCCGTCGTGAGTTCCGGAACGAATCCGATGCCAAATTACCGCCGCACCGACCGTCAAGGTGGGAAAGAAGAAATAGAGGAACGATCCGGGGTGGAACATCCTCAACATCAGTGACAGAACGGAAGCCTCATATGCCAGAACGCAGAATATGGCTAGCCCATTGCAAGCCCAACGCTCCGTTCGAGTAAGAGGCGTGTTGCCGTTCCCTTTGGGGAATAGCAGAAAAAGAACGGAGCCGGCGACGTAATACATTCCACTCAGCTTGAACAGGAATGAGATCCCGCCGCACAGGCCGGCAACGAAGAGCCATTTTTTCTGTGTTGTCTCGATAAAGCGAAACAACGCGGCTAGACCGAACGTCGCAAAGAACAGGTTGTACCAGGACGGCATCGCAGTTGAGTAGTTGGGCACCCCCCATGCAACCGCGAGAAAGGTGAACGACGCAGCCACCCACGGCGCGCCAAACTGCGAGGCGATGTAATACAGGGATGGAACCCACGCCAGGAAAAACAGGTACATCATGTAGCGCATGCTCGCTAGATTGGTTCCAAAAATCCGAAATGCGAGGGCGTTTAGATAGCTCAGCCCTCCGGTGTAGATTTCGTCGAAATCGCGATGTGGGACTTCGCCGAGCAGCACACGTTCGGCTGACTGTGCCAAGGCACCATCGTCATGAGGAAACCAGCCTCGCCTCAGTTCCTTCGCCATGTACAGCGCGCTGAACAACCAGACAGCCAGAAGGAAAGGAGTAAGGATTTTGGTCCGGGAAGTTTGGTCAATCACAGGCTTGTCCACTGTAGACCGACGCCAATTGTCAGGAGTGCCAACGAGACGACCTCTTTTCCGGTTGGATTCGCGAAATTGCTCATCGTCAAGCCGTGAAATACCCGACCCTGGATCTATGCACATTGTGAGGCCAGGCAATGCTCTCCGACCAATCTTTGAAGACGACTCATCCATGTTTCTGCGATGAATTCCCAATCGAATGTCCGGGAGCGCTCAAGGGCGGCACGGCCAAGTCGGTGTCGTTCAACAGAATCGGAGAGTAGACCTGAAATTGCTTCGGCGTACTGCGCCACATTCTCAGGATCGATCAGCCTCCCTGTCTCTCCGAGTACTTCTGGAATTCCGCCTCGATTCGAGCCCACGACAGGTGTAGCACAAGCCATGGCTTCGGCATTCACGAGACCAAATGGTTCTTCAAAGATCGAAGGCGTTGTAAACAGCGTCGCTCGCTGAAAGAGGGCCGGTAGTTCGCGATCGTGGTGAATATAGCCGGAAAACTCGATGGAACCGCCGTACTCAGACGCGATGGAGTTTGCCAATCGCCGGACGGTCTTCACGTATGGTGTTTCGGTATGTGTGCCGAAAGACGTGGAACCTCCAATCATCAGTTTCGCATCTGGATGGTCGCGTAGCACGCGCGCGTAAGCCCTGACGAGCTGGAGCGGACCCTTCGCAGGAATGAAGCTTCCGACAAAAAATATCGTCTTAGGCTCGCGTGACTCCTCCCGGGGAGAAAACAGTTTGGTATTCACGCCATTGAACACAATTGTGGTCTTGATTGCCAACGCCTCAGATTTCCCAATCGACCTTGTCCGCAAGAAACTACTGCAGACCACGAGTTCATCGATGTCAGAAGCCAATGCATCCAGCATCGGCGTACTCCAATGTCCAATGTGATCATTTTGCAAATGAAGGACTATGGCACCGCGATATCCCAGAGATCGCAGCAACTTAGCCCATTGTGCGCGGTTGTGGATGTGCACCACAGTGAACTGTCGAAGACGTGGCATCAGGGCCCGTAGCCAGACGTAATCCTCGTATCGCCGCACGATAGGAATCTGCGACATCACGGCACAGGCCCGCCACCATCTGCTAGATTCGTGACTGAGCGGGTATGCGCTTTCTCGATCGGTTGGAAACGCGAACACAGTGACATCGACCTGGTTGCGAAGGTGGTTGTAAACCTCATAAGTCCAGCGCGCGAGGGCGCCACCGTAGTACACGCTGAATTGCTCCCTGCCCGACAGCAGGACCGCCACAGAGATCTTTTTCATTCCATTGAAGGGGTGACGAGTTCATGCTAGTTCTGGATTTCCGCTGACTCGCCCGCTACCAATGCGTGAGATGGTATCTGACTGCATGTGTTTCTGCAAAAAAGCCTGCCGCCACCGAGTCCAAGACAGCGGGTGCATGGCGCCAGTCCCATCACCCAGAGTTCTCCATCGGTTAATATATTGGCGAGAGTGCACAGCCCAAACCCTGACATCCAAGGTTGTTTTAGAGAAGGGCAGGGCTTCAGTCTCACCCAATCGCCATAATTCTCGAGATTGCAGGAAAGATGGATAGAGTTCGTGTGCTGTTCGTGCCCGGAGTTGATACCGGCAACACAAACGCCCAAAGCCTGAACGTCCGAGAGATTGTGTTGCGACTTGATCCTGAACGCTTCCAGAGCGCCGTGTGGTACGAACACGAGCCGGATCCGAGACTGCAGAATCGATCCAGCATTCGTTTGTTGAAACTGCCGCCGCATGGGAAGAGTCGGCGCATATTCAAAGAAATGCTGGCTGGCTACGATATTATTGCTTATATAGACTTCAGCCCTGCAAGTTACTTGTTTCTTCACCTGCCGCGCACGCTGCGCAAACGGACGAAGGCGGTCCTTCACGTCGAAGCGCCATCCGCTCAACTCGTAGCCCCGTCGCGCACGCTCCGATTTCTGGTCGAGGGGATTTATCCGCGCTGCGATACTTACACTGGAATCACGGAATTCGTTGCTCGCGATATCTACAAAACCGCGGGGAAGAGAGCGAGCCATATTCTCCCGGTCGGGGTTGACACGCGGATGTTTACTCCTCCCGTGAAGCGCGCGAATCTATTGCCCGTAGTTCTGTTCGCGGGCACAATCATGCAGCGAAAAGGCGCGCAATATGTGGTCGATGCTGCTGCCCAATTTCCCGATGCGATATTCCGTCTGGTAGGAGCGGGCCGGGAAGGATATGAAGTGTTTATAAACGACAAAATAAAACGGATGGCGCTGAAGAACGTACGAGTAGATGGTCCCAAGACTCAATCACAGATGGCAGCGATCATGCGGGAAAGCGATGTGTTTCTGCTGCCGTCGCGTCTGGAAGGGATACCTAAAGTCACTCTGGAAGCGGCTGCGACCGGGTTGCCCTGCATTGTGTTCCGAGACTACGAAACCCCGTCCGTCATTGATGGAGTGACCGGCTTCCAGGTTGGAACGATGGACGAGATGATGCAGGCGTTGGGAAAGTTGCTTGCCGATCGTTCCCTGCGAGAGAGAATGGGAGCAGAGGCGCGAACGCACGTGGAAAAGTTCGATTGGGATGTAGTCGGAAGGGAATGGCAAACTGCATATCTCCGAATAGCCGGTGCTGACGTGAACTAAACCAGGGCGTCGCGTCTTGCTTCCTATAATTCCTACGCTGTTTTACAGGATCGGTGCGGATCGGCACGACCGGACGAAATCCCGATCATTGCTTGTGTCAGCATGACAGAGAATCCACAATTGCCGCCTGTCCTCGGACAGACCCAGTGGCGAACCGCGAGCGTGACCGAGCGGCCGCTCCACGTTCTTACGCTGACGCCGTTCTATCCCACAGAAAACGACGATGCCGCAGGTTGCTTCGTCGCTGAACCGCTGAGTGCTCTCGCCGAGGTAGGAGTGGTGAACACAATCTTTCCCCTGCAGCCGTTTTATCGAGGGAGGGTTCGCGCGCGGCAGACTGGTTTGCGGGCGGAATGGTTTCGCTACTTCTCCTTGCCCGGCGGAATTGGGCTTCCGACCGCAGGTGCTTTTGTATTCGCGAGACTGGTGCCAAGGGTTCGGGAGTTACATCGCTCACATCGCATCGACGTGATTCATGCGCATGGTCCGCTGCCGGGCGGGCATGCTGCGATGCTTCTTGGCGCCGAACTGGGCGTGCCCTATGTAGTTTCCGTCCATGGACTTGATGCTTACTCGACAAATCAAGTTGGCGGACGACCCGGGCAATGGTGCAGGCGCATTTCACAGCGTGTTTATCAATCCGCGAAGAGGGTGATTTGCATAAGTGAACGCGTCCGGGAGGAAGTCCTAAAAGGCTCGGGCGGCAACTGCCGCACTTCGGTTGTATATAACAGCGTGGATTCGGAATTGTTTTCGCCGGGCAACGACGCTTCTGCCGGTGGCTTAACTGTGCTTAGTGTTGGCAACTTGATTCCGATCAAAGCTCACGACGTTCTGCTGCGTGCAATTGCCGCGCTCGCTCCCGAGTTTCCCGCGGTGACTCTGGAAATCATTGGGAAAGGCTCGGAGGAAGCCAACCTGCGGGCCCTGGTGCGGGAACTGCAGTTGGACCAGCGAGTGAGATTTGCGGGGAGACGTTCTCGGCGCGAAGTTGCTGCGGCCATGCGCGGCTGTACTGTGTTCGCGCTGCCCAGCCGGTACGAAGGATTAGGGTGCGTCTACCTCGAAGCGATGTCAGTGGGTAAACCAGTCGTTGGCTGCCGCGGGCAGGGAATCGGTGAGATCATCCACCACGGTTCGAATGGATTCTTGGTTGGAGCAGGTAATGAAAAAGAATTGGCGCTGGCGCTAACGATGCTGCTGCGCGACGAAGCACTACGCCGCCATCTCGGCGCCGCGGCACGAGACACGATTCTGGAACGATTTACACTCGCGCATCAAGCGGCAATCCTGAAACGGATCTACCGGGAGTCGGCGGCATGACGCGCCGTTTGGTGATCATTACGGAGATCATCTCCCCTTATCGAATTCCGCTATTCAACGCCCTTGCTCAGCATACGGACGTAGATCTGCATGTAATTTTTCTGGCCGAGACCGATCCGGGCCTGCGCCAGTGGCAGGTTTACAAACAAGAGATCAGGTTCTCCTACGAAGTTCTGTCATCGTGGAGAAGGCGGATAGGGAGTTTCAACACGCTACTGAACGCAGGGATTAACAACGCGCTGGCTACCGCCCGTCCTGACGTAATCCTCTGCGGTGGTTATAACTACGTGGCATCGTGGCAGGCGCTCCTATGGGCTCGGTTTCACACCATCCCGTTCTTTTTATGGTCAGAAAGCAATTTGCACGACATACGAGGTGGCGGAGCGATCGTGGAACTTCTCAAGAGTGAGTTTCTGCGCAAGTGCAACGGATTTGTCGTGCCGGGCAGAGCCGCACGCGAATATTTGCAGTCTCGCAAGGTCAAAGAAAGCGCGATTTTTTTAGCTGTCAATGCGGTCGACAATGGATTGTTCGCCGCGGCCTCCGACTCTGTTCGCCACAGCGCGGCCCAATACCGCACAGCGCTTGGACTTCCCGGCCGCTATTTTCTTTTTGCGGGACGCATGGTGCGGGAAAAAGGGGTGTTTGAATTGCTGTCTGCTTATGCCAAACTGGAGGCGTCGATGCGGCAGGAAATCGGCTTAGTCTTCGTGGGCGACGGAGTCTGTCGAGGACAATTAGAAGAGCAGGCGCTTGGCATCTCGCCCGGAGTCATTATTTTTCCTGGGTTTGCCCAGCGCGAGCAGTTGCCGGTTTACTACGCGTTGGCCGAGATGCTTGTCCTCCCTACATACACTGATACATGGGGATTGGTCGTGAACGAAGCGATGGCGTGCGGGTTGCCGGTGATTCTAAGCCAGGCAGCAGGGTGCGCCACGGATCTGGTAACCGAAAACTGGAACGGACGTATGGTTCCACCACGGGACGTTTCGTCCCTCACCGGCGTGATGCGAAATCTGGCCAGCCAGCCGACGCTTTGTGCGGCAATGGGGGCCAATAGCCGAAAACGAATCTCAGATTACTCGCCCGAGGCCTGGTCCTTGGGCATCTCTCGCATGGTCGAATCTGTCAGAGGATTTCGTGACTGAGCGCATTCCCAAAAGCGTTGTGCTAGCCAGTATCGTTGTGGGTGCGCTGGCACTCGTATATTTTGCTTATTCGCGGCCAGGCTATTTCACCAGCCAGACATACACCGGAGGCCTGCTATTGCTGGAGGTTTTGGCGGCAGCTCTCTGGATGTACCGGCGAGTATTCTTTCCTCTTATTGTCGTGACCTTTCTTCTGGCGGGCATGGATCTCCCGATTGGTTCGATCTGGACGTCGGCTCGCTGGCTGGTTCTTGGAGTGGGTGCGACCGTCGGCTTGGCAATTTTTGTTAGGGATCGGCGATTTTCTTTCGGCTTGTTTCATGTAATTGCGTTGTTTGCTGTCCTTGCGGCCCTTGTGTCAGCGGCGGTATCCCGTTATACAAGCGTATCTTTCTCGAAAGTACTGAGCCTTTTCTTGCTGTTTTTGTATGCCGGGACTGGAGCACGGCTCGCCGTCGCCGGCAGAGAGAACCGTTTCTTCTCTGGTTTGTTAACTGGCTGTGAGGTCTTTGTTGCAGGTTTGGCGGTGACCTACATCCTGGGGATGGCGGTGATGGGCAACCCGAACTCTTTGGGTGCCGTGGCCGGAGTCGCGGCCGCACCCATTCTGCTTTGGGGAACCCTTATACAGCAGCAGGGATCCTTTGCTAACCGCCGACGATTGCTGATGTACGCAATCGCCATGTACTTGACCTTTGCGAGCCACGCGCGAGCAAGCATGCTTGCGGCCTTGGTTTCCTGTGGATTGCTCTGCCTGGCCTTGCGCAAGTACCGTCTTCTGGGAGTGGGCATCGGAATTCTGGCGATAATCGTGGCCTCGATGGCTATTCTGCGCCCAGAAGCGTTTTCGAGAATGATTTCTTCGGCTACCTCCACTTTTGTATATAAAGGCAAAGATCCGAACGAAGGCCTATTGGCATCTCGACAGTCTCCTTGGCAAAACGCCCTTGATTCGATCCACGATCATTTCTGGTTCGGCACCGGGTTCGGCACTTCGGACAATGGCAGAGACGCAACCGAAGACCTTGGAAAGTTCTCCACCAACAGCGCCTCGTCATCCGAGCATGGCAGCAGCTACCTCGCGATCACTACGTGGGTGGGAATGGCGGGTGTCCTGCCCTTCTTGCTGCTGTTGCTTCTTATATTGGTAAAGATCGGCAAGGTAGTGGTGTGGATGTTCCGCACCCAGAATCCGTTGCATCCTGCGATTCCTCTGGCGATGGTACTGCTAGCCGGCCTGATCCATGCGTCATTGGAAGACTGGCTCTTTGCCCCGGGCTATTACTTGTGTGTGTTTTTTTGGAGTATGGCTTTCGTTCTCGCGGATTACACCCCGTCACTGACAATCGACGCCCCATATATCGTTCAGTGGCGCAGCAAACCCCGTCAGCCAGAATTTGAGGCGATCGCGCCGAGCGCATGATGCATCTGTTCATCAACTCCCTCGCCGCTAGCGCGGGGGGAGGACTTACCTACATCCGCAACGTACTCCCACTGATGGCCGCCAGGCCCGAAGTACGGGTCACTGTGGCTCTCAACTCCAGCCTCCGAGAAGAGTTTCGTAACTTTTCGAATATCGACTTTCTTGCAGTGGAAGTTCCTCTCGCTCGTCGATTCTGGTACGAGCAGTGGATGCTTCCGGGTCTGCTCGAGCGGTGCCGTGCGGACGTCCTGCTTTCCACCGGAAACTTCGCTCTGAGAAATTCTCCGATACCGCAGATCCTCCTCTCGCGCAATTCGCTTTACAACTCCGCAGACTTTTACCGTGATTTACGCTCAAGGCATGAGTACGGCACATGGTTGGATACACGGCTTAGGGCCTTTTTCGCGAAAAAGTCGATTCAATGGGCCAACGTGACTATCGCGCCCAGCGCGACGTTCGCGGCGGAATTGAGTCACTGGACCGGCAAGGAAGTGGTGGCTATCCACCATGGCTTTGACCACGAAGCCTTTACTCGTGACATGAGACCTCTGGCTCCGGAAGTAGAGGAGAAGCTAAGTGCGGCAGAAGTATCTTTGAAGCTTCTTTTCGTGAGTCACTACAACTATTATCGGAATTTCGAAACGCTGATTCGAGCGCTTCCGATCTTGCGGAATCGGCTGACCACCCGTTCGGTCAAGCTCTTGCTGACTTGCCATTTGGCAGCCGGAAAGAATCCGGGAGAATATCGCACGGCAAAGGCCGCAGATCTCGTGAGGGAACTCGGCGTGTCAGACATGATTGTTGAGCTGGGATCTATCCCATATCCCCGGTTGCATCAGCTTTATGCCCGTTCTGATGTTTATGTCACACCAGCGTACGCGGAAACCTTCGCTCATCCCTTAGTGGAAGCGATGGACAGCGGCGTGCCCGTGGTGGCCTCCGACCTGGCGGTACATCAAGAAATCTGCGGGTGCGCGGCCAACTATTTCGCAACCTTCTCTGAGGAGGCGTTGGCGGACGCGGTAGCGCAAGTTGTTCTGTCGCGCGACGTAGCACAACGCATGGTTGCTGCGGGGCGGGAACGATCGCGGCAGTTTTCCTGGAAAACGCATGTGGAACGAGTCCTGGAGTTGTCGTCCAGTTTGATCGGCTCGGTACGTCCGAAAGTTACCGCTTAGAGCATTTCCGGCGCATATTCAGTTCGCCGCATCTGCTATCCCAGGAGCGCTAACCCCACGAGTTTCCGAACGGTTCCTGCTATCGCCTCGGTGTCAGTCGGCCCAGCACTGCCTGCTGCTTGGTGATCAACGACTGAACCCCTTGGCGCGCGTATGTCATCATCTTGGAGAGTTGAGCGTCGTCGAAGACTTGGTGCTCCGCGGTGGCTTGCAGTTCGACCAGTTTGTTACCGGCCGTCATCACAAAGTTCATGTCTACGTCGGCGCGCGAGTCTTCTTCATAGCAGAGATCGAGCAGGATTTCTCCGTCCACAATCCCTACACTGACGGCGGCGACAAAATCCTTGAGTGGGGCTGAGGGGAGAGTTCCGGCTTCCACCAACTTTTCGAGCGCCAGGCCCAGTGCCACGAACGCGCCCGTAATAGAGGCGGTCCGGGTGCCCCCGTCGGCTTGGATTACATCACAGTCGATCCAGATGGTACGTTCACCCAGGCGACTGAGATCAGTCACGGCCCGCAACGATCGGCCAATCAGTCGCTGGATTTCGTGAGTGCGTCCGCTCTGCCGTCCCTTTCCGACTTCTCGCGGAGTGCGGGTGAGGGTAGAGCGTGGCAGCATGCTGTACTCGCTCGAAATCCACCCTTTACCCGAATTGCGCATGAACTGAGGAACCGCCTCCTCAATGGAGGCCGTGCAGATCACCCGTGTGTTACCCACCTCAATTAAGACTGAACCTTCCGCTGTGGTGATGAAGTCGGGCGTAATTGCGACTGAGCGTAGTTGATCGGGTGACCGATTGTCGGAACGGTAGAACATTACCGGATTGTAAATGACTGAATGGGAAGGGAATCATATAATTGACATAAGATATATCTAAAGATATATTTAACGCAGCATCGAACGAAGCTAGAGGTTCGATTAGGACGGAACAGAAAGGGGCTTTTGAATATGTACGGAAGGTGTGGAAGTTGGTGGCGAGGCGGAATGGCGACTCCCTTTATGGGGGGCGGTTTTCCTTGGGGTCGAGGAGGGCGTTGGGGACGATTTTTTGGTCCCGGCGAAATCAGGCTGGCTCTGTTATCAATGCTGGAAAGTGGGCCGAAGCATGGTTACGAGTTGATGAAGGAGCTCGAGACTAAGTCGGGTGGAATTTACAAAGCCAGCGCAGGCGCGATTTATCCGGCACTGCAGCAACTGGAAGACGAAGGCATGGTCACGTCGGACACGGCGGCGGGAAAGCGCACCTACTCATTGACGGACGCCGCTAAAGCAGAGTTGACTCGTGAAGCAGATTCGGTGAAGAAGATATGGCAGCGCGCTGAGCAGGCCGGCGATTGGGCTCCGTGGATGGGAGTGGAAGGCGCGGAAGTCATGCGTCCGGCAGCCGATGTTATGAAAACCGCCTTGAAGGCCGCAACGCGAGGCACTCACGATGCGGCAAAGATTGCAAAGATCCGCGAGATTCTCGAGCGCACCAAGCGTGAAATTGAGGCATTGGAAAAGTCCATATAGGCGCATAGGTGCTGGCGCGGAAGCCGGATTGCTTTGACCAGGCAGCGCGAGACTTTTTATTGTGGAGGCTGTAACTGGGCGACGAGTTGGTTCACGGCGGATACGTCGTAAAACGAAGAGAGATCGGCATGGCCGGCGAGCGTTTCGCGCTGTTTGCCGTCGATGAGAATCTTCACCCGCAAGATTTCGGGAGTGTTCGCGGTAATGGTGTGGATCAACGACGCCACGGTTAGTTCCTCGACAAGCACTCCGGAGCGGTGCGTGTCTGCAAAGGCTGCGTTAAGGTCGATGACTGCGACTCCGGGGTCGATGAGGAAAACGCTACGGACGTCGGCGCCCGTGCCCAGCGTGTGGGGAGAGGCCTTGTCGAGGTAAAGGGAAAGCAATGCCCGCAACAGTTCCTCGGCTCGCTGCTGGCGTCCTGAGGGCATTGGAATCTGGGCTGACTCGGCGCGGAGTGTGCCATCGTCATCATGAGCCACGAACAAGACCACGCGTTCTGTCGGTCCGGAGACCGGAGGGGCGAGAGGCCGAGTGTCGACCGTGGCGACCGGCGTGGCGGCGACCGTCTTTCGCACATGCCAGGCGTACACCGTCAGGCCCAGTGCTGCGACGACCAGCACAGACAAAGCAATGAGAAGATGGCGCGGGATCACAGGTGGAACCTCATTGCGCTCCTCCCAATTGGTCGCGTGTAGCAGCAATAGCGGTTGCAACCGCACTGGTTACCAGTTGTTGATAGTCGGGGGCGGTGAGTTGAGAAACATCCGATCCCTGGGGAGCGACTTCGACCGCGATTGCCGGGCCAGAAACATTGTTCAGCGGGCGGAGCGGGGCAGCCAAGGCACGAACTGGAATTTGACGTTTCTGCAATTCGCCGGCGACGGCGGCCGCGGTGCTCTGGCTCAGAGGTAGTGAACTGTGCTGCGCCGTGCTCCACGAGCGGAAAAGACCGCGATCGTCAACACCGAAGGGAAGCATGGCGGTGAAAACTCGTACGCCGCGACCGCTGGAAGCCGCATGCAGCGCAACGTAAATAGCGGAGTGGTCTCCATTTGCAAAAATGGCGCGCTGGTCGAGAGAAAGATTGGCGTCGGAATCGCGGAGCACGAGGGTAGTGATGCCACGGCTCTCAAGTTCCTGACGAAGGCTGCGGGCGAGTGAGACAGTCACATCTTTTTCAAGCAGCGAGGTACTAAGGGTTTCTCCGTGATCGTCGCCACCGTGGCTGGCGTCAACGATCGCAAAATACCTCCTTGCAGGGGGGATTGCGACAGGCGCCACGGTTGAGGCGACTGGGGCCGACTGCGCTGGAGTCGCTGGCGGGGAAAGAGCGGGCGTCCCGGTGTTTTGAGCCGTTGCCGTGGGAGCGATTGTGATCGTGCGTCCATCGTTACCAAATGTAGCAATCACAGGAATCGTTGAGTTCACGGTGAGGACCGCCGTCCCGTTACTCTCGCTATAGATGGCGGACGGAATCGCCTTGCTCCCAAAGGTCAGGGTCGGCGAGGCCGGTGCGACCAGGGGTTCGCGAGAGAACATCATGCGCAGCGCGCCGGGTTCGGTGGCGACACTGGGGTTTACGGGCGCACTGAAATGCAGAATGAGCCGCGGAGGATTGTCTCCGGAGAGCGCTGCGGTGAAATGGGTCGCCACGCTTCCGATGAAAAGGCGAGCTGACTCCTCGTGCAAAGTGACCGGTCCGCCGAGGAAACGAGGCAGCAGGGAACTGAGCGAGGCGACAGGAACTAGCCCGCGCATGTTTTCCAGCAGGAACTTGGAGCCGAGATCGGTGTCGCGCCCTTGAATCTGGGCATGGTTCCTACCACTTTGGAAATTGCCTTCCACATTGTTATATCGAAGGCGCCACCGCGAACCATCAGATTTGGCGCTTACCTTGCCCAAAGGCTCGAGTACTTCCAGCAGGCCGACGTAGTCGCGGCCCTCACGCTGCACGATCGGCAAAGAGTAGTTTGCCGCGACCGAGTAGATCGAAAGATGTTTCTCAGGAGCGGCGCCGGAAAGCAGGAGAGCGGATAAGAGGACCAGGGCAAATGCCGTGAAACCCGCGCCGCGCGGGCGCGACGCCAGCCTTGCGCCGGTGCCGCGCAGGACGAGGCCGCTAGGCGGTCTCCCGGTTCCTGAACGACTAGTCGAGCGCATAGGCGGTCAGTCCGCTGAGCAACTTCGGATAAAAATCGGTCGATTTCTGCGGCATGACTTCCCCGGCGAAAGCTATATCTCTAACTTTCTGGACTGGACAGGGGTTCATTAGAAACGCGATGTTGGCGGCGCCCTTGCGAACCTGGGCAATGGCTTCGCCGGCGTCGCGCAAGTAAGAGAGGTTCTCCTGGTTTCGAATCGATTCCTCAGAGAGCATCAAGACTCCTTCCAGCAGGCACTTGTGCAACTGGACAACATCGAGCGATTGCTGGCGGGAAGAGAGGCCAGCGAGGAACCTCGATCCAGCCTGTTTCGGAGAGTGCAGGAGAAAAGCATGGTTGGCTGTCACCGCTAGCAGCGCGGTACCGGAACTTCCCCGATCGTGCAGGAGAGTAGTAGCACGCTTAGCGTCGAGAGCGGCATCGACCTGTTCCACCTCAAAGAAAGCGCGAGATGCCCGCTGGAACTCATCGACAGAAAAGGAATCGAGGGAATGAACGACGCGATGGGTGGGGAGTACCAAGAGGCCGGGATCGTTCATATTGACAAACGTCATCATGACGAACTCATACGGAGCCTCGCTGTTGGCACCTTTTGTGGAGGCGCGACACTCATTGCGAAAATTGAGTGCGGTCTCGTAGCGGTGATGGCCGTCGGCAATTACAAGTTTCTTGTCGCGCATCTTGTCCTGAACGGAGGCTATCACGCCGGGATCGGAAATCTGCCACACACGATGTGCCGCCCCGTACTCGTCGGCGACATCGATCGTCGGCGTCTGCGACGTTGTGAGCAAAGAATCAATTTCACCGGAATCCTCATACAGCAGGAACAACTGCTCGTAATGGGCCCGGGTGGCTCGGAGCAAGTCGAGTCGATCGGCCTTCGGCTTAGCTAAGGTTTGCTCATGGCGGAAGACGACCTTGGCGGAATAATCCTCGACACGACCCAGAGCAATGAATCCCCGGCGCTCAAACTTGTTTCCTGACGAGGCCGTGAAGGACTGGGAGTAGCCGTACACAGAAGGGGAACTGTCCTTTTGCAGAATTCCCTGTGCGCGCCATTCACGGCCGAATTCGGCGGCCCTTGTGTATACGTTGTCCACAGTATTGTCGCCGGTTGCGGGGCGGCCGAGGATTATACGAACGAGGTTGTAAGGGCTGGCAGCGTAGTAACGTTCCTGCATGGCCGGGGTGATTTTGTCGTAAGGTTGGGTGATGACCTGCGCGGGGGAAACCCGCTGCAAGTTGTATCGAAGAGCACGGAAGGGACGTATCTCAGCCATAGGAAACCTTTGATTGTAACAAGTTAGCGGCATCCTGCGGGAAAGCCTGCTGGGCGGGCGGTTTCATAGGGTAGACAGTACAAGCGCACTTCGGTTTGTCTCCTAGTTTTGACAAAATCCCCGCGCCGCGAGGCAGAAGGTGTGCTAACATCCGCCCCATAGAGGTATTTATGGCCCGCCTGGTAAATTGGCGTAGGTCATCTCGCCCGAAGTCTCTAGCGCGATGTGGCTGTCCGGTTCTCCCCGGGGACCCGTCCATAGTTCTGCGGCAAAAAATCTCACGGCACCCAAACTGTATTCCAATCTGGCGATGGCTTCTTCTGCTCCCGGTGTGCCTGGCTTTCGTGGCACTTCCCACGTTCGCGCAGACCGATGTGAACGACGTGCACGTTCAGCCGAGAGAAGTTGAAAAGCCGAAGCAGCCTGTAAAAGAAAACGTTGTGGCAACAACGACCACTGGACTGAGCGCCCATGTGCGCCCGCTCAAAGTGGACGTGGACCTTGTCCTGGTTCCCGTCACGATTACGGATCCGATGAACCGCCTCGTAACTGGGTTAGAAAAGGAAAACTTCCAACTCTACGAAGGCAATTCATCGCAGGAGATTCGAACGTTTTCGAGCGAAGACGCCCCTGTCTCCCTGGGGGTAATTTTCGATTCCAGCGGCAGCATGAGCAGCAAGATGGACCGGGCGAAAGAAGCGGTGATTGAATTCTTCAAAACCGCGAATCCGCAGGATGAGTTTTTCATGATCACCTTTTCTGATGAACCGGAAGAGGTGACCGATTTCACCAATTCAGTAGACGAGATTCAGAACCGGCTCGTATTCGCGGTCCCAAGGCGCCGTACTGCGCTACTCGACGCGATCTACATGGGCGTAAGCAAGATGCGCCAGGCCAAATTCCCGAAGAAGGCCTTGCTCATTATTTCCGATGGGGGCGACAATCACAGCCGCTACACCGAAAACGAGATCAAGTCGCTGGTGAAAGAAGCTGATGTGATGATCTACGCCATCGGCATCTACGATCGATATGCCTCTGCGATGGAGGAGCGCCTGGGTCCGCAACTGCTGAGCGAGATTACCGAACTGACGGGCGGTCGTGCGTTTACCATCGACAATCCCAATGATCTGGGTGATGTAGCGACCAAGATCGGCGTCGAGTTACGGAATCAGTATGTCCTGGGTTACCGACCGAGCAAGGTCGTGCGCGACGGCAAATGGCGTAAGATAAAAGTGAAGCTGCTACCACCGAAAGGATTGCCGCCTCTACGGGTGTATGCCAGGACGGGATATTACGCGCCTGCGGAATAGGGCCCCGAGGGTTCTGCTTGTTCTAATGTTGTGCTGGTCCGGCGTGTATCTCCCTCTGCCGGCCAGGTCGCAAACCTCCGCGGCTCAGGACCCGGCCAAGCCTTCGACGACTCCGGCTCCGCCGGCGGATGCTCCTTCCTCCGAAGCTCAAGACAATCAAGATCAGGGAACGAAAAGCGACGACCAGGGAGTCTACGTCCTGCGCAAGGATGTCGACGAAGTCATGCTGCACGCTTCCGTCATTGATGACAAGCAGCACATTGTGACCACGCTCGATCGCAATGCGTTTACCGTCTTTGAAGATGGTAAGCCGCAAAACATCATTTCGTTTCATCATGTGGACATTCCCGTAGCCATGGGCATTGTCATCGACAATTCCGGGTCCATGCGGGAGAAGCGAAACAAGGTGAACCAGGCCGCACTCAATCTGGTCCGCTCCAGCAATCCCCAGGACGAGGTCTTCGTCGTGAACTTCAACGACGAGCAATATCTCGACCAGGATTTCACCAACAATCTGCTGAAGCTCAAAGAGGCGCTAGAAAAGATCGATGCCCGCGGAGGAACCGCGCTCTATGACGCGATTGTTGCATCCGCTGACCACTTGAAGCAAAACGCTCGACTGGAGAAGAAGATCATATTCGTAGTTACGGACGGCGAAGATAACGCGAGCAACGAGACCCTGGAGCAGGCGGTAAGACAGTTGCAGCAAGAGAACGGGCCGTCGGTGTACGCGATTGGGATTCTGGGCGACGAGGAACATCCGAAACGGGCCAAGAAAGCGCTGGAGATCATCGCGCAGCGCACGGGCGGGATCGCCTTTTTCCCAAAGACTCTGGATGAAGTGGATGCGATCAGCCGTACCATTGCGAGCGACATCCGGAATCAGTACGCCATTGGCTACAAGCCCACCAATCCCAAGGGAGCCGGGGGATTTCGGCAGATTCGGGTCGAGGCCAAGGCCAAAGGCCACGGCAAGATGATGGTCCGAACCAAAAGCGGATACTACGCCGGAGCGCAACGGGCCTCCGGCGGCGCAAAATAGCTAAGGCGCCAGTTGCTCCAGCAGTTGGGCGGCCGATTCAATCAGCGACGATTCTTCTTCCAAAGCCTTGGCCACTCGGGTAATTTCCTGCTCTGCCTCGGCATATTTCTTTTCTTCGATGCCTTCACGTACGCCGGGCACGGTCTTGACCCCGTAACCGGAGTAAACGCCGGGAGCGTACAGCAGGTGCTTGAACCAAGGACGGCGAGGGAGGCCCTCGTCACTGGTCAGTTTTCGCTCGCTCTCGATAAGCCGCGCGTTCAAGGAATGCAGAGACTGGGATTGGCTCTCGCTCAAGGTGGCCTGCTTTTGAGATAGCGCTTTGCGGTAACGCTCGGCATTACGGGCGAGCGATTCCACGGCGTTCTGCATTGGGGCAAAGTTGAGGTGCGGCGGAACCTCTTCCCGGCCGGGCGCGACTGTAGGCCTTCGAGGATCCAGCGTAGCCTTGAAGACACCCTCGTCCAACTCCTGGTTGCGCTCGCGGATTTCTTCCTGTTTGTCCGCCAGCAGCTTTTCCAGGTCCTTCCTGAATTTGTCAACCGTGTCGGAAAAGTCCACGAAGTCAAAAGGCAGGACTTCGGCGTCAGCGAGTCGCATCACCGATGTTCCTACTGTCTGAGACAGGGCCCGACCATATACAAAATCGCTGTCGGAAAAATGCGTGTACCAGAAGAAGTCATCGTAGATGGAGTGGTAGATGCCTTGTTCGTCTTCGCCTCCGTACCCAAGGTCGAGAGTCGCGATTCCCAGATGGTCGAGAAAGCCGGTGAAGTCCGTGCCGGAACCGAGTGAGTTGATACGCAAATCTGCTCTCTGTCGAATTTCCTTTTTGTCGTCGGCGGACTTAGCCTGCGCAAGATTGGACAATCGCAGCCGTTGCCACGCTGTCATTTTCGTCTCGGGATCTTCGATATCGCGAGCGACACCGTTAATGAACTGCTCCAGGGTGTGCGAACCACCCATGTTGAGAAGACCGCGATCATTGCCGTCGGTATTGATGTAAACCGCGGCATGCTGGCGCAATTCGTCGGCATGGGTTTCAACCCACTCGGTCGAACCGAGCAGCATCGGTTCTTCCCCATCCCAGGCCGCGTAAATGATTGTGCGGCGCGGCTTCCAGCCCTGCTTCAGCAATACTCCCAGGGCCCGGGCCTCTTCCAACAGCGGCGCTTGGCCGGAGACCGGGTCTTCCGCGCCATTGACCCACGCATCGTGATGATTGCCTCGAATGATCCACTCGTCGGGGGCGATGCTTCCGGGGATCTTCGCGATGACATCGTTCACGGGTTTGAGGTCCCAATTGAAAGCAACCTTCAAATGGACTTTTGCGGGGCCGGGTCCGACGTGATACGGAATGGGCAGGCTGCCGCGCCATTCCTCGGGAGCCATTGGGCCTTTGAGGGCAGCCAGGAGAGGTTGTGCATCGCCGTAGGAAATCGGCAGCACCGGAATCTTGGAGAGGCTCTTTGCTTCCTTCAAGGACAGTCGTTTGGCGTCGGGCGTCGCACCGACACCCGGAGTCAGGGGGTCTCCGGGACTTGCCGAAGCAAAATCCATAACGCTCCCTCGTTGAACGCCATCGGGGTTGCGCATCGGGCCTTGCGGAAAGACATTGTCGACGGAATAGCCATCGTCGCGCGGTTCGGAGTAGATGAGGCACCCGATCGCGCCATGCTCGGCCGCAACCTTCGGTTTCACGCCACGCCAGGAATGGTAGTACTTCGCGATTACGATCGCGCCTTTCACGGAGATCCCGAGGCGATCAAGTTTTTCGTAGTCTTCGGGGAGACCGTAGTTTACGAATACGAGCGGAGCCGTGACGTCCCCGTCGATCGAGTACGCGTTATAGGTTGGAAGTTGCTCGGACTTTTGGTTCGAGGTCGGGTCGATTGCTAGTGCCGGTTCTTCAAGCTTTGCTACGAACTTCGTGGGCTCGATCATTTCCAGCACGCGAACCTTTGGAGTAGGAAACAGGACGTCGAAGGTTTCGATGTGGGCGTCCAGTCCCCATTCTTTGAATCGCGCGAGAATCCATTCGGCGTTTTCTTTGTCGTATGGCGAACCGACGTGGTGCGGGCGGGCGCTAAGGCGCTTCATATACTCGCGCAGGTTGGCAGGGTCTGGGATTGCACGGAACTTTGCCTCCCATTCGCGTTCACTCTGGCTGGAGCGCGGGGAGTACCCGGCGAGCGCGGCCTCGTCAGCACCAAATGACATGGATGGAAGAACAAGGATGATGATCAACAGCACGGCGGCGAAGCGTCGCATGCAATTCCTTTCGTTGGTCAGTGGAGGGCAATTATAGCCGGACCCGGAAGCTGCCCGACCGGCGCTACCTGAATTGACGATTACCTCCTCAATCCGTAACCTGTAAGGTGCGCTCGAAAAATCCTGCAATGTCACGCCTGCGCGTTGCTGACGACATCACTCAACTCGTTGGCGAAACCCCTATGTTGCAATTGAAGCGACTGGTCCCAACGGGATCGGCGGGGGTCTTTGCCAAGCTGGAATATCTGAACCCCGGCGGCAGCGTAAAGGATCGTGCGGCTATAGGGATCATTCGCCGCGCTGAACAGGAAGGAAGACTCGTTGCTGGAGGCACAATTGTCGAGGCGACCGCGGGTAATACCGGCATCGGACTCGCGCTGATCGGCGTGAATCGTGGATATAAAGTTGCCCTGTTTGTGCCGGAGCGATTCTCAGAAGAGAAAGTGAAGATCATGCGGGCCCTCGGCGCGGAGGTATTCCGAACTCCTGACGCTGAGGGCATGCAGGGCGCGATCCGGCAGGCAAAAGCTATGGTCGCGGGCGACCCCAAAGCATTCATGGCCGGGCAGTTCGAAAACCCCGCCAATCCTGACTATCACTACGAAACGACGGCGCCTGAAATCTTCGAACAGATGGATGGAGAGGTCGATGCGATCGTGCTGGGCTGCGGCACGTCAGGAACGTTTTCCGGGGTGGCCCGTTTTTTCAAAGAGAAATCCGCTCACGTGCTGGCGTTTGCCGTTGAAACGCAGGGTTCAGTGTTGGGCGGCGGGCAGCCGGGACCACACAAGGTGGAAGGAATCGGAGCGAGCTTCATTCCGAAGACATTTGATCGGTCGGTGTGCGACGAAGTGATAATGGTGAGTGATGACGATGCCTTCGGCATGGTAAAGGCGTTGGCTGCCCAAGAGGGTGTGCTGGCAGGCTCGAGCGGCGGGGCTGCCGTATTCGCATCATTGAAGGTGGCGAATCAGTTGGGAGCGGGAAAGCGCGTTGTAACTATCATTCCAGATTCCGCGGAACGGTATTTGTCGAAGAAGATTTTTGAGGGCGGCATCTAGGACCGCCCAGATTTATCCCCATGAAAAAAGTTAAAGAGCTGGGCTTTGCCACGCGGGCCATCCATTCGGGTCAGGAACCGGATCCGCTCACGGGCGCGGTGACCGTGCCGATCTATCCGACCTCGACTTATGTGCAGCAAGGGATCGGCGAGCACAAGGGATACGAATACTCACGCGTCTCGAATCCGACGCGCACGCGGCTTGAGGAGAACCTGGCCGCGCTCGAAGGCGGAGTGGCAGCGCGAGTTTTCGGGAGCGGAATGGCTGCCATCCATGCAATCGTGAGCATGTTGAAGGCTGGCGACCACGTTGTTTGTGGCAACGATTTGTACGGCGGGACGCCTCGTTTGTTCAACCAGGTGATGGTGGGCTTCGGATTGGCGTTTTCATACGTCGATACTTCCGACGCGGAAAATGTGGAGCGGGCGGTCCGCAAAAATACGCGGATGGTGTATGTCGAGACACCAACGAACCCTCTGATGAGGCTGAGCGATCTGGCCACCATTTCCGCAATCTGCCATCGAAAAAAAGTCGCCTTAGTTGTAGACAACACCTTCATGTCTCCGTACTTCCAGCAACCGCTAGCCTTGGGGGCGGATCTCGTGGTGCACTCGACCACGAAGTTCCTGAACGGCCACAGCGACGGCCTGGGTGGGGTGGTTGTCTGTTCCAAACCCGAGCAAGCGGAGAAGTTGGCTTTTCTGCAAAAGGCTGCTGGCGCAATCCTTTCGCCCTTTGAGTGTTGGCTAGTTCTTCGAGGCGTGAAAACGCTTGCCGCGCGCATGGAGATTCATGACCGCAGTGGCCGGATCGTGGCAGACTTTCTCTCCAAACATAAAAAGGTTAAGACAGTCTTCTATCCGGGCCTGCCGGATCACGCGCAGCACTTGCTGGCTAAACGTCAGATGAGCGGATTTGGATCGATGATCACCTTTGAGACGGGATCGTTTAACAATGCCAACAAGATGTTGAAGAAAGTGCGAGTTTGTTCTCTTGCGGAGTCGCTGGGTGGCGTGGAAACGCTTATCTCGCATCCGGCGACGATGACCCACGCCGCGCTTGGGGAGAAAGGCCGAATGGCAATCGGCATCACCGATGGCATGGTTCGAATTTCTGTTGGAATTGAGGATGTGGACGACATTCTCGACGATCTGGATCAGGCTCTGAAGGCGATCTAAACCTGGGCCACAGACTTACACCGATTTCCGCGAATACAACCTCGGACTTCGAGTTTTCACATGGGTCCATTGGTGAGTGATCAAACACAATCTGCCTCGCGTGAGTGGAATTCCACCGTGTATCACCGCCTTTCGCACCCCCAGGTGAGCTGGGGGAAGAAAGTCCTGTCCCGGTTGCGGCTGCGGGGGGATGAGGTTGTGCTCGATGCTGGATGTGGAACAGGTCTGCTGACGGCCGATTTGCTGGAAGCGCTGCCGCGCGGGCGGGTGGTCGGCGTGGATCTCTCGCAAAACATGCTGAAAGGGGCACGGGAGCATCTGCTCCCTCGGTTCCGCGGGCGAGTGGGGCTAGTCGCCGGACACTTCCTTCAGTTGCCATTTAGGCGATCCTTCGACGGAATCGTGAGTACTGCGGCGTTTCACTGGGTGCTTGATCACGACGAACTTTTCCGAGAATTGCACTCAGTCCTGATGCCAGGTGGATGGCTGGAAGCGCAATGCGGAGGCGGTCCGAATACTCTGAGATTGCGCGAGCGGGCGAACGCGCTAGCGGCTATGCCGAAGTTTGCAGTGTTCTTTGAGGGATTCCACGAGCCCTGGCTCTATCAAAACGCGGAAGACGCGGCGACTGCATTGAGACGCGCAGGGTTTATCGATGTTGAAACCTCGATCGAAGCGGCTCCTACCGTGCTTGAATCGGCAGACCAGTACAGCGAGTTCGTGCGCAACATAATCCTGCGGGTACATCTGGAGAATCTGCCCAGCGAAAAGGATCGCGCTGAGTTCATGGCTCTGCTGACCGAACAGGCTGCGGCCGACGATCCGCCTTTTTTGTTGGACTACTGGCGGCTAAACCTGCATGGACGAGCGGACTAGGCCTTCTTCACAGACTGCTCAATCCACCTCAGGTAGGCCGTGCTTCCGTCGTCGATAGCGATTGCGATGCACTCCGGAAGTTCGTAAGAGTGCAGTTCGCCAATCGCAGCCCGCACGCTCGGATATTTCTCAACCGTCGTCTTGATCAGCAGCAACCATTCCCGGCTCGATTCCATCTTCCCTTGCCACCGGTAGAGGGATTCGATCTGTGGAACGATGTTGACGCAGGCAGCAAGGTGGTGCTCGATGAGATGCTGGGCAATTTTGCGGGCCTCAGCTTCAGATCCCGCGGTGGATAGGACGATTCGCTTGTCGGTCATATAAAATCAGCCGTCAGGTTTCAGCTCGTGGAAAAGATTAGCACTTCGTGGCGATGGAGTGAGGTCGAGCATGCTAACGCAAATTAAGTTTGGTACGTCGGGCTGGCGGGCTGTGATGGCCGAGGAGTTTACCTTTGCCAATGTGCAACGAGCTGTCGGGGGAATTGCGCGCTATGTGGCTTCCCAGAAACCACAAGGGGCGCGGGTGATCGTGGGCCGGGATCCGCGCTTTCTAGGCGAGACTTTTTGCGCGATGGCCGCGGACATCCTATTGGCCCAGGGAATCACTCCACTGCTCGTGTCCGAGCCTGCTCCGACCCCTGCTTTTGCCCATGCTGTAATCCAAAACAAAGCCGATGGCGTGATCAATTTTACCGCTTCGCACAATCCTCCGGAGTACAACGGCATCAAATTTTCTACGCCCGACGGATGTCCCGCTCTGCCCGAGGTGACAAAGAAGATCGAAGCGGAGATCGTGGCGGGCGATAGCGCGAAAGCCGGGCCTCGCAGAAGCGCAGTTGCGGAGAAGGGAACTCTCGATCCCAAACCGGCATATCTGAAGCGGTTGGCCGAGATCGTTGATCTGGACGTGATTCGTACAGCCGGCCTGCGCATTGCCTTTGATCCAATGTGGGGTGCGGCACGTGGATATTCCGACGAATTACTTCGAAGCGCTGGCGTGCAGGTCGCCACCGTGCACGACCACCGGGATGTGTTATTTGGCGGACATGCTCCGGAACCGGACGATCACCTGCTGGAAGACCTGCGAAAAAAGATGCGCGAAACCGGGGCTCAGATTGGCATCGCAACCGATGGGGATGCAGACCGCTTCGGCGTCGTGGATGCGGACGGGACATTCCTTCAACCGAATTACGTCATTGCGTTGCTTTTTGACTACCTCGTTGAAAGCCGGGGTTGGAAAAACGGCGTGGCCAAGTCCGTGGCGACCACCAATCTCATCAACGCATTGGCGCAGAAGCACGAAGTGGAACTGCACGAGACTCCGGTGGGCTTTAAATACATCGGCGAACTGATCATGCAAGACAAGATTGCGATCGGCGGAGAAGAAAGCGCCGGCTTGTCGATTCGGCATCACGTTCCAGAAAAGGATGGCCTTCTCGCGGGTTTGCTCTGCTGCGAGGCGGTTGCGAAGAGAGGGAAGTCGCTAGGCGAACAGTTGAAGACGATAAGTAACCAAGTTGGTTCCTTCTTTCCGCGGCGGGAGAACTTCCGCTTGACGCCCGAGGTCAAGGCCAAGTTCACTGAGAAGTTGAGGTCTGATCCGCGAGAGTTCTGCGGGCGCCCGGTAAACGCGGTCGTCCGTACCGACGGGTTAAAGCTGGTCTTCGACGACGGTTCGTGGGTTTGCTACCGACTGTCTGGCACGGAACCTGTTGTGCGGGCCTACACGGAAGCACGCAGCGAACGGGGTTTAGAGAAGTTGAGCACGGCTGCAAAGAACTGGATTTTCGATTAAAGGTTGTGTGTGAGGCCCTTACCAAGGATTAAGAGATTCCCGAGCGCGGAAGATGGATTGCGTGCGATGGCCGAGCGTGCTCCGCAGGCCGAAGCTTTAGCGGCCTCGTGGATCGGGTGCGTCCGTCCCTTGGCGGTACGTATCTACACTTTGCGGCGCCGCATTGCGACGATTGCTGTGGCTGTGCTCGCCGGATCGCTGTTCATCCATGTTATGTTCGGCGCGAATGGAATGGTCGTTTATAAACAAAAGCGGGCCGAGTACGACGGTTTACGTAAACGAATTGTCGAGGTGCAGCAGGAGAACGATCGCTATACCCAACAAATTCAGGGCCTGAAGAGTGATCAGAAGTCTATCGAAAAAGAGGCTCGCGAGCAGTTGGGGTATGCCAAGCCAGGAGAGTATGTGTACGTCCCACCCGTGCCGGCGAAACCGGGCCCGGCGCCCAGTCATTCAGCGAAAAAATAACCTGCTGATTTTCTCAGCATGCAACTTTCGAGTATTCGTTTTTCTACCCGGCTGACAATCCTCGCGTTTCTCTGTGGTATAGTTCGTCAGTCTCAATTCACAATCGAGTCGGGAGTGCTTGTCTCTCGGACGACGTAATTCCCGGCGCACTGTGGCTTTTGGCGGCGTGGGGCCGCAATCTGAATTCCAAAAGGAGAACAACCGGCCATGAGAAAAGTTCTGTCGATCTGTCTTGCAGTATGTTTTGTGTTCGCTTTGTCCGCACTAGCATTCGACGATATGGGCAAGAGCGCGACCGTAAACGGGTGGATAACCGATGCCAAATGCGGCGTCAAGGGCGCCAATGCCGGCGGTGAGGCGTGCACCAAGAAGTGCGTAGCTGCTGGAGAGAAGATGGTCATCGTTACCGATGGCGACCAGAAGGTATTGGCTGTTGAGAATCAGGATGCTCTGAAGGGACATGAAGGGCATCACGTTGCCGTCACCGGCACGGTGTCGAAAGACTCCATGAAAGTGGAAAGCGTTAAGATGCTCTGAGGTGACTTTTGTCGCAGAGTTTAAGGGCGGCCCGATGGGTCGCCCTTTGCTTTTGCCTACCGGACCACACCTTCCAAGGGCGAACTCGCGGTCGCGTATAACTTTTTCGGCATTCGGCCTGACAAAAACGCCTGCCTTCCGGCGAGCACCGCGTGACCCATCGCTTCAGCCATGAGCACAGGGTCTTGGGCGCCCGCGATGCCAGTGTTCATCAGCACTGCGTCGGCTCCCAGTTCCATGGCGATCGCCGCGTCAGAGGCTGTCCCAACTCCCGCGTCGACAATCAACGGCACACCGCTGATCATTTCTCGCAGAATCCGGATATGCGCTTCATTCTGGATTCCCATGCCGCTGCCAATCGGCGCGCCCAGCGGCATGATGGTCGCGGCTCCTGCATCGATCAGGCGCTTGGCAAAAACGATGTCGTCGGAAGTGTAGGGCAGCACTGTAAAGCCATCTTTCACCAGTACGCGCGTGGCTTCGAGGGTTGCCTGCACATCCGGGTAAAGGGTGGCCTGATCGCCGATAACCTCAAGCTTTACCCAATCCGATAGCCCGACTTCACGGCCGAGGCGGGCGGCCCGCACGGCTTCGTCCGCAGTGTAGCAACCCGCCGTGTTAGGCAGCAGAAAGTATTTTTTGGGATCGATGTAGTCGAGCAGCGATTCCTTGCTGCGGTCAAGATTGACTCGGCGTACCGCGACTGTGACCATCTCGGCGCCGCTGGCCTCGAGGGCGCGCGCAGTTTCCTGAAAGGATTTGTATTTCCCCGTGCCCACGATCAGGCGGGATCGGAAGGAACGTCCGGCAATAATCAATGAGTCCGACATGGACTTATTGTAATGAAAACGACAAGAGTCGCGAGAGGAAAGAAAGAATTTGGGAGTCGTGAATCGTTCGAAGTGAGATAAGCATTATTGGGTGGCTGTTTCAGCCTCGGCGTAGAGTTCGTCGATCTGACCGCGATAGCGCTCTTCAATCACGCGTCGGCGGACCTTGAGCGTCGGTGTCAAAACCCCGTTGTCTACGGTGAATTCATCGGGAACGAGCAGCACGCGTTTTAATTTCTCGAAGCGTGCCAGCTTCTGGTTGATATTTTCGACAATTCCGTCGTAGAGGCTTTGCACTTTCGGATTGGCCACCAGTTCGGTGCGAGACGAAAAACGAATATTGTTTCCCCGGGCCCATTCTTCGAGCGAGACAAAATTGGGCGAGATCATCACCGCCGGGAATTTACGCTTATCGCCCAGAATTGCAGCGACTCCGACCAGAGAATTCAGCTTCAGCGAATTCTCAATCGGTTGCGGTGCGATGAATTTTCCGCCGGAAGTCTTGATCAGATCCTTTTTTCGGTCGGTGACGGACAAATATCCATCGGCATCGATGTTGCCGATGTCGCCGGTCTTGAACCACCCGTCCACCAGCGCCGCCTTGGTTTCCTCCGGCCGGTTCCAATAGCCTTTGAAAACAGATGGGCCGCGCACGAGAATTTCTCCGTCTTCGGCGATGCGAACTTCGAGATTTGGCAAAATCTTGCCAACGGTTCCAATGCGGTGGTTGACCGGTGTATTCACGGCTATGACCGGGGAGGTCTCCGTCAGTCCGTATCCTTCGTGGATCCGGATGCCGACCGTCGCGAACCACTCGGCAAGCTCTCGACCCAAAGGCGCGCCGCCAGAAATAAACGTCTCGACTTGCCCGCCCATGCCCTCGCGAATTTTAGAAAAGACGATCTTGTTGGCGAGCTTCCAACCGGGTGATGTGGGAGTCTGTCCGGCTAGAATCTCAGGCTTGTGGCTCTTTCCAACGGACAAGGCCCAGTTGAAAATCGCGCGTTTCGGGAAACCCTTCGACTTCTGTTGAGCTTGCGCAAAGATCTTCTCGTACACGCGGGGTACCGCAACAAAAATCGAAGGTTGTACCTCCCGCAGAGCCTCAGGCAGACGCTCGATGAATGGGCAATAGGCCAAAGTGACGCCGTGGTAGAGCATGGCGAAATCTACATGGCGTGCGGTGATGTGGCACAAAGGTAGGAACGAGATACTGACCAGGCCTGGGCGCATGCTGAATCCCAGCAGCGAACACAGGATATTCGACGTGATGTTGCCGTGCGTCAGCATCGCGCCCTTGGAAGTGCCGGTGGTTCCGGAGGTATAGACAATGGTCGCCAAATCACTCGGAGCCACGGAATGCGCCCGTGCCTCAATCTCGGTGCCCAAGTCGTCGGGCCCCTGCAGAGTGATCTGGGGCATGGTCACACACTTGGCGGCGAAGGGCGCGAGGTCTCCGGTGAATTCGACCGGATCCATTACCACGATTTTCTCGATCTGGGTCTGCGAAAGAACCGACAGTATCTTTTGCAATTGCTGATCAGACGAAACGAAAATGGCGCGGCAACCCGAATCTTTCAACGCGAATGCAGTTTGTTCCGCGGTCAGGGTTGTGTAGAGCGGCACTGTCACGGCGCCGAGCAACAGGCTGGCCATGTCAGCCGTAGGCCATTCGGGTCGATTTTCACCCAGAATGGCGACCCGGTCACCTGGTCGAATGCCCCAGGAATGCAGAGTGCGGGCCGTCCGGGCTACTCTTTGGCCGAATTCCCGGGACGTAATAGGCAGCCACTTTCCCGTCTCACGGTAGAGCATCAGGCGGTCAAGGTCGTGTTTGACGGCGACGAAGAAAATGTCGTTCAGGGTGGCGACGCTCATTGCGCTTTTCGGCTTCCAGTCGATCCAGCGATCGAAAAGATACTCCGACTGCACTGTACTGTTTTGTGCGTGCATTGATCAACGTGAAAGGCCGCTGTGGCAGGTACCGAAGTTGTTTCCTGTATTTGCGGCTGACTCAAGGCAGAGGTATGCTGGGCCAATACTCCCGTGGGAGGAGTTCAAAATGCAAAAAAGACACATAGGTGCGTTGGTAGCCGCATTGTTGCTGGTTGGCGCACTTTCTACGGCAGTCCCAACATCCGCACAAGCCAATAAGGAGGGCTCGAGCATGCCCAAGGTGGGCGACGTCGCTCCGGATTTCACCCTGAAGCATTTCGATGGCAACGACCTAAAAGAGGTCAAACTAAGCGACTACCGGGGAAAGAAGAACGTCGTGCTGGCGTTCTATATCTTCGCCTTCACCGGTGGTTGAACGCAGCAAATGAAAAACTTCCAGCAGAACCTGAAAGCGCTGGAAGCAGCCGACACCCAGGTCCTGGGTGTGAGCATGGATAGTGCCTTCGCCAACAAAGCCTTCGCCGACCAAATTGGAGTAACCTTCCCGCTATTGAGCGATTGGGGCGGCAAAGTAACCCACGAATACGGAATCTACAAAGACGAATACCAAGCCCCCCGCCGTGTGAACTTCCTGATTGGCAAAGACGGCAAGATCATGGAAGAGCAGGTGGACAAGGACGCTATCGATCCTAAAAAGATCGTGGATGCCTGCCAGAGGCCGAAGCTCAAGAACTGAGCAAATGGCGGACCAACTGCTTTTTGGACCATGAAGGACCCGTGCATTTGGCAGGCGGTTGCATGGGTCCTTCGCCTCGCCAGGTAGCAGATCTGGGAAACTCTAGGTTTCACCAATCGGTTACCTTGCGCCAAGTCCTTTGCGAGCAATTGCTTCCCGCCTTAAGGAAACTAAAGCGTCTCTATTGGGTTTACAAAGATGCGGGTAAGATCAGGCTATACAGATCTCTATTCCGTCGAGGCGGAGCGATGAAGACACGCAAGTTGTGGGCCTGGGTAATGCTGCTAGCAAGCTTTGCATTCGTTACGCAATTTTCAACTCCTGCGAAGGCACAAGGCGACCAAGAGGAAGGAAGAACCAGGTTCAGAACCAAGATCAGGGCCAAGATCAGAACCAAGATCAGGGCCAGGATCAGGATCCTCCGGGCCGTGTCGGACGGCTGAACTTTTCGCAAGGTTCGGTCTCATTTCGGCCGGCGGGAGAAGACGATTGGGTCACCGCCGTTCCCAACCGACCGATGGTCACCGGGGACGACCTTTGGGCCGATGAAAATTCTCGCGCCGAAGTCCATGTGGGCTCGGCGGCTCTCCGCTTAGGCTCCAAGACGGGAATCACGTTCCTCGCCCTCGATGACCGCACCACGCAGATTCGCTTGGCGCAGGGTTCATTGATCCTGCGGGTGCGCCATCTCGACGATGACGATTCCTACGAGGTCGACACACCGAACATTGCATTCACTTTGCTGCAACCGGGTGAATACCGCGTCGACGTGAGTGAGGACGGAAGCCAGACGGTCACCACGGTATGGCACGGCCGCGGGCGGGTTACCGGCGGAGGCTTCACTTACAACGTCGTTGCGAATCAGGCAGCGACTTTTACCGGTAACGAGGACCACGTGGATTACGATCTCGCCCAGATTCGCGATCGGGATGACTTTGATAGCTGGGCTTTTGATCGCGACGACCGCGAGGATCGCGCCGACTCAGCCAACTACGTCTCGCGCGAAATGACCGGCTATGAAGATCTCGACGAATACGGCGACTGGAGTTATGTGGCCGGCTACGGTCCTTGCTGGCGTCCGCGAGCCATTGTCACGGGTTGGGCTCCTTATCGCTTCGGACATTGGGTCTACGTTGGCCCATGGGGTTGGACGTGGGTGGAAGATGAACCTTGGGGATTTGCTCCCTTTCACTATGGACGGTGGGCGTCGGTCAACGGAGGATGGTTTTGGGTTCCGGGACCGGTCGTAGTGCGCCCCGTGTGGGCCCCTGCGCTGGTAGCTTTCGTCGGTGGCGGTCCTGGCTTCCATTTCTCTGCGGGTGTCGGCGTGGGATGGTTCCCACTTGGCCCCGGCGAAGTGTATGTTCCCGGATACCACGTGAGCCGCAGATACGTGAATAACGTGAACATCACCAACACATCGGTAAATATCACCAAAGTCACGAATGTTTACAACACGGTCATTGTGAATAAGAGCACAACCGTCAATAACATCACGTATGTAAATCAGCATGTGAATAATGGCGTGACAGTCGTCTCACATGAGGCATTCGTGAACGCACGCCCGGTGGCACAGAACGTGATGAAGGTGGACCAACGCGAACTTGCTGCAGCGCCGGTCAGCCGCGTCGCGGGCGCGGAGCCGATTCGGAGTAGTGTCATAGGCGCAGGGCGTCCCGTGAATGTGCGGCCGCCAACCGCCGTCATTAGCCGCCGGGTTGTCGCCGTCCGGACTCCGCCCGCTCCGCCCCGCCCGATCGAGCAGCGCCAGGCGCAGGCTGGCGGACATCTCAACCAGCAGGTACTGGTTCGTCCAGTCGGTCCTTCGCAACCCGCGCAGATGAATCAGAGCGGACGGCCGCAGCAGAATCAGGACGGCTTCCGCCCGTTTACTCCGCCTAACGGTGGCAACAACCAGGTTCGCCAGATTCCGCAGTCGCAGCCGCGGACATACGAACAACAGGGGACTTCGGACGCTGGGAACCGAAACCCTCAGCCCGAAAATCGAAACCCGCAGCTTCCGGAAAGCCGCGTGCGGCCAACCAACCGCGACTTCCGTCAGTCGCAACAACAAGAGAACACTGCTCCGCAGGAAACGCATCCGCTAGTGCGGCCAACGCCTCCGGTTCAGGAGCGTTCGCCGCAACAAGAGCGGCAGCAGGAGCAGAAGTTCAACCAGTGGCACGAACAGCGGCCTAGTTCGCCTCCGCCCGCGCCGAGACAACAGCAGTCGCGGCCCGCGGAGCAGAAGCAGGAGAAGCCCAACAAGAAGGGCCGTTGACGCTGACGCCTTTGGGTGTGATAGGGTTCGCATGAGATGTGCTTGCGGACCAGACAAACGATAACGACAGAGCCGGGAGCGGCGGGACCTCTCCCGGCATTGTCTTTCCGGCGGTTATTTCTGAAGGGCAGACCGTGGTAGAGCCATGAACGACGTAAAACGTCCCACGATCAACTGGATGGACTCACTTTGGCTGCTCTTTCTTGCAGCGCTGGCTCTTCTGCCGCCCGTGAAGGAGCCTCACAAACAAGGAATTCTGTTAGGTTTCGGTTTGCTCCAGTTAGTCGAGGGCTGGGTAGTGAGACAGTTGCCACGGCGAGGCCCAGCCTACATCGTTCTGTTAAAAATTGCGCTGGCCAGTTTGCTAATCGATCATACCGGCGAACTGGCGATTAACAGCAGCTATTGGCCGATCTACTTCCTTCCTGTGGTTACGGCAGCGGAGTATTTCAGCCCATGGGCCACGTTGTTGTGGACTGCATTAACCTCGGCGGCTTACTGTTCGTATCTGTACCCTGCCTCGCTCGAGGTGGATGAAATCCCCTCGGAAGCGTACGAGTTGCTCGCGATCCGCCTGCTGTTTATCTTTCTAGCAGCCACAGTAGTGAATCGTTTTGTGGTTGAGAGTCGGCGACAGACGCAGCGTTACCAGGACTTGGCAGAGACCCTGACCGAGACAAACCGCCGTTTGGAGGAGGCGCAGGCGGAGGCTCGGCGATCTGAACGGCTGGCTGCCCTGGGTCAACTCTCCGCCGGCTTGGCACACGAGATCCGCAATCCACTGGGTGTTATCAAAGGTTCTGCCGAGATGCTGACCCAGAAGCTGGCTCAGTCGAATCCTCTCGCAACGGAACTCGCGGGATACATCTCGACCGAGACGAACCGACTCAGCGCATTGGTGACACGTTTCCTCGATTTTGCGCGCCCCCTGCATGCCGATCTCACTCCGCAAAAGATCCCTTCGGTGCTCGATCGCGCGTTGAACGATGTCGCTCAGTTTTGGAAAGGGGCGCCGGTGCGAGTGGAGAAACAGTACCAAGCTAATCTCCCCATGGTGCCAATGGATGAAAGTCTCTGTGAACAAGCTTTCGTGAACATCATTCAGAACGCCTACGATGCGATGAGCGCGAGTGGTGGCGAGTTGAGGGTCAAGGCCGAGAGGTCCCGACAAACTACGCGCAATGGCGGCCCAATTCAGGGGGTCGAAGTGCGGATCACGGACTCCGGGCCCGGGATTCCTCCTGACCTGCAGGAACAGATATTTAATCCGTTCGTGACTACCAAGAAAACCGGGGTGGGCCTTGGGCTGTCCATCGTTTCTAAAATTATCGACGGACACCATGGTTCGATTCGCATCGAAAGCGCGAACCATCCCGCCAGCAATGGCGCACAAGGCCATGGGGCATGCTTCGTGATATTTTTCCCCGCCGTAAACGAAACGAACGCGGTAGGCGACAAGACCCATCTGGTGATTTCGTGAGAAACATCGAATCGAGGAACCGGCATTCATGCCTGCCATTCTGATCGTCGAGGACGAGGCCAAGATGCGTCGACTGCTCGAGTTGAATCTCGGGGAGGACGGCTTCGAGACCTTTTCAGCCGAGGACGCCGAAACCGGCGTCAAACTTTTGCGCGAGAACCCCATCGACTTGGTCCTGACTGACCTAAAACTTCCCGGCATGAATGGTCTGGAGTTTCTGCAAGCCATCAAGCGTCAGAACGCAGCGCTTCCCGTGGTCGTGATGACCGCTTTCGGCAGCGTCGAAACTGCCGTGGAGGCCATGAAAGCCGGTGCCAGCGACTACGTGCTGAAACCGTTTTCGCTGAGCGAGATGCGGATGGTGATCCACAAAGAGCTCGACGTCCACAATCTGCGGGAAGAGAACCGGTCGCTGCGCGAGGCACTCGGCAAGCGCTACGCTCATCCGAACGTCGTTGCCCGCAGCCCGAAAATGCAGGAGGTCCTTGCGACCGTCGAGCGCGTCGCTCCGACCAATGCAACCGTTCTCCTCGGTGGGGAGAGCGGAGTGGGCAAGGACCTGATCGCGCGGGCTATCCATGAAAAATCCCGTCGCGCCTCAGGCCCCTTCCTCAAGATCAACAGCACGGCGATCCCTGAGAACCTGCTGGAAAGTGAGTTATTCGGCTTCGAGCGGGGAGCGTTCACCGGGGCGGTCGCGAGCAAGCCTGGCAAGTTCGAATTGGCCGATAAGGGGACACTTTTTCTCGACGAGATCGGCGACGTGCCGCCGGTGACGCAGGTGAAACTTCTCCGCGTCTTGCAAGAACGCGAGTTCGAGCGACTCGGTGGTACCCGTACGGTGAAGGTCGATGTACGCCTCATCGCCGCGACGAATCGCGATCTGCGTGAGGCGCTCGAACAGGGCACGTTTCGCGAGGATCTCTATTACCGACTCAACGTAGTGCCGATCGACATTGCTCCTCTGCGTGATCGCAAGGAAGATATTCCAGATCTCGTGAATTTGTTTGTCTCCCGGTTCACGGGAGAATCTGGCAAGGCCATCGAAGGTATCACGCCTGCGGCTATGCAGATTCTGGTGAATTATCACTGGCCGGGAAATGTCCGGGAGCTGCAGAACATCGTTGAGCGAGCAAGCGCTTTAGCCAAAGGAAGCGTGCTCGATGCTTCGGACATCCATCTCGATGTGCGTCCGACGAAGGCAGGGAATGGGGCCCCAGGGTTCCTCCCTGACGGCATGACGCTCGAACAGTGGGAAGATGAAATGGTTCAAGAGGCGCTGCGTCGCGCCAATGGCAACAAGAGCCAGGCGGCACGCCTGCTGGGCCTCTCGCGCAACGCCCTGCGTTACCGTCTCTCGAAGATTGGTATTGCGGATGAAAGTGAGAAAGAACCGTAGAGGCGTCTGGCTTTTATTCCGACTTCAGCAACATACACGTTACGTCGTCATGCTGAGGTGTGCTGCCGACGAACAAGTCGAGTTCGGCCATGAGCCGCTTGAGCATCTCGTCGGGTTTGACTGATTTCCCAGCTTCAATCGCTGTAAGCAAACGTGCCTCACCGTACTCATCTTGCCGGGCGTTCTCCGCTTCCACCAATCCGTCGGTGAAGATGATGAGCCAGTCGCCCGGTGCCACTGTAACCGCGGCGGATTCGTATTTCGCCTCGGGCATGATTCCAAAGGGCAGGCCGCCCACATCGAGGCGCTCGATTTTTCCCTCAGCCCGTCGCAGGATAGGGTTATTGTGACCGGCGTTGATGTAGTTCAGAGTGCGATAAATCGGATCGTACTCCGCGAGAAACGCGGTCGTGAAACGCAATCCACCCTGGCTGTTGCTGCAGGCGTAGCGGTTCATGTTGGCGGCAAGTTCAGGCAGGGCCACCTGCGCCGTGGATAGCGTTTTCAAACTGGCCTGGAATGTGGCCATGAGCATCGCCGCGGGAATGCTCTTGCCGGCAACGTCCGCAACCGCGAGCACAACGCGATTGTCTTGATTTGTTTTCCCCGGACGCGGGAATACGTCGTAATAGTCGCCAGCGACGGTGTTGGCCGGACGGGTGGCATAGGAGATAGCAAGTCCAGGAATCTGCGGAGGAACGCCGGGAAGAAGCCAGGTTTGGATCTCTCGAGCGATTTGTAGATCGCGCTTCATTACCACGCGGTCAGCGATCTCCAACATCAGCAGCAGAAGCAATAGCAGGGCTGCCCAGAAGTGAGAATCGAATTCAGCCGCATAGACTTTGCCGCCTTGCCCCGCGTATTCAAATGCTCCATGAGGAACGATGAGGAGAATCAGCGCCACCAGAAGGAGGACCCGGCGTGCTGGTGAAAGCTTCTCAAAGACAGCCCAGAAGAACTCCTTGATGACATGCAGATGGTGGCCGCGGGTGGTAAGTCCCTCGGGAGTCTTGGCGGCCACGTCCTTGGAATACAGGCGATAGCTGGCGCGAGCTTCCGATTCGAACTGCGACCACAGTTGGCTGACTTCAAGTCCTTCGGTGACGCGGCGCCAGAAGTTCTGCATGCGCATCCCAAACGGGATTGGCTGAACGGAAGGCTGTCCGGTGGGTGGAGAGGCAGTCGCCATGAGGGATCAAAATAATTATAGAGGATCGAGAAATTGGGGGATTTCGGAATTGGGCAATTGGTTTATTTTTCAATTGCCAATTACCCAGTCTTCCCGAAGAGGTTCAGTTGCTCGTCGAAGGCTTGCACCGGCCACTTCGTCGCGTAGGCGGGACGTCGGGCATGGGTGAGCTTGTACTTCTCGCGAAGTCGTCCGATCAATTGCGAGAGGCGCTTCGAGTAGGCCGGCGGAAGGAATGCGCGGTCGTGATAGCGCTGGCGATAGTTCTCAACTAGATCGGGGAAGTTTTGTGCCAGGAAGGGGAGAAAGACAGCCGCCGAACAAGGCTTTAGAAAAAGTGGATTCGCGAAAACATAGTCAGCTCCGGCTGCGGCGGCAGCGCGGATCAAAACTTCCAGATCTCTTGGCGCATCGGTAATTCCGGGGACTACTGGCGAGCAGCTGATGCCAACCCGCAAGCCAGCCTGAGCGAGGACATGCACGGCTTCGAGCCGAAGATCGGGCCGCGGAGCACGAGGCTCGAGAATCCGGGCAAGTTCCACGTCAAGAGTCGTAATTGTCACATGAATGGAGAGTCGGTTGTTTCTGGCCACGCTCTTGAGGAGATCAAGATCTCGTACTACCAGATTCGACTTGGTTACGATGCCGAGCTCGAATCCACGATGGCGGGCAAACTCTTCGAGAATCGCGCGGGTAACTTCGTAACGGCGCTCCGCGGGCTGGTAAGGATCGGTGGCAGTGCCTAGAGCGATGGCCTCATCAGGCTTCACGCGACGGAGTTCCTGGCGCAAGAGGCCCGCAGCGTGTTGCTTCACGTAGATCTTCTGTTCGAAATCCATGGCGTTGCGCATTTCCATAAATTCGTGGGTGTAACGCGCGTAGCAGTAACGGCAGCCGAACTCGCAGCCTCGATAAGGATTGATCGTCCAGGTAAACGGCATGGCGCGGCGGCTAACACAACGGTTCAGCAATGATTTAGACGGAAGCGTGAAGTATTCGACCTTGTGGCCTTCGCGCAGAGATTCGCCTTCGGAGGCGAGTCGAGCGATTCCGACAAGGGCAGGCTTATCAGAGAGAGGAGGCAAGGGAAGGAGAGCCATGTGTTCGTCTTTTGTTCGCCTATAGTAGAACTGCAGAAGGCGCTCGTCAAGCCGTTTGAGGGATAGGAGATTAGGAGAAAAAAAGTCCGTCCTGCTTAGTAACGAGTGAGTAAATATGAGCGGCGAGCGTACGGAACGACCCGGAAGTGATTGGGGCCTCGGATGTCCTCTAGCTACAAACGCAAGAATGTGGACCGAATCGAAATGAGTCGAAATTTGAGTGTTAACGCCTGATTACAACAGCTAGGACGATCTAGCGCTAGAATGCAAGCGATGCGGATTCCCGGAGCTTTCCCCTACGCTCTCAAAATTTGGTGGGTTTCGGCCTCACCACTGGCATTTTTGTTTGCCGTACGAATCCTTTGGGAAAAAACTATCCTGACGTGGTCGCAGGGGCCGCAAATGGTGGGTTTCGCCCTGTGGCACATCCACCCCGGTTTTGCAGTCGCTGGAACGTTGTGTTCCCTTGCACTCGCGGTGTGGCTGCTGATCGCGATTCCGTGCGCCATCGTGCGTCGCCGCGACATTGAACCTTGGGACTGGTTGATGATGGTGGGTACAGTGCTGCTCATTCTGGTGCTGGCTGTGCCCGATACGTTCTTTGCATCCGGTCGGTGAGTGAAATCGCCTGTTTTCAGCAATCAACTGCGTTGCAGCCTCAGTCTGCGGTGTTACAGTGCAGGCATGAACCCGCACGAATCGGCTTTTGCCGAGTCTTTCATATCGAAAGCACGACGGGAACGAGCGTTGGAGTTACTCGCCAGTTCCAAGAACCGTTACAAATTCACCAGCAAATTTGACCATCATGGGCGGGACTACTTTATTCCTGAATGCATCCGCTCGATTGAACCGCGATACCAGAACCCGCCTAATATTGCGGACATACTCCGAGCGATGGGCGCACCCGAAACCTGTCATGTCATCGGTGGTGAACACGACGGCAAGGACATGGAATTGCTCACTGCTCTAAAGCAAATCGTGGGGTACGGAACAGGGACCGTGCTTTCATGCATTCCGGGGAAGTTGGCCTACTTCGAGGGCGAGATTCGAGAACGGTTCCTGCTCGTTCGGACGTAAAGGGGTTTTGAGTGAAATGGCCTGTTTTCGCCATTCAGCATATAGTGCCGCCATGAATTTCAGACTGGACAGCGACGGGTGGGAATTGATTTCAGCCGAGGATCGCACCGCGATCCGCCCGGACACATTCCAAATTCCAGCACGAGAAAAACGCGAAAGCCTCGCGCCGGGCGACGCAGCCAAGCTACTGTTTGACATTGAAACGCGAGAAGAGGGACGAGTCGTGGATCGCGGGGTTGACCGAATGTGGGTAATCGTTAAGAGTCGCACCGAGGGCGGCTATATCGGTGTCTTAGACAGCAATCCCGGCACTGCGGAGAATCTTCACTTGCAAGAAGGCGATAACATCACTTTTGGGCCAGAGCACATCACCGAAATTGGCTCTCCGCCGCGTGACTACGTGATGAAGAAGTACGGGGCATCCTTTTTTGACAAATAGGGCTCGGTCAATTGTTGCAAAATCTCGATTACACTCATTGACCTTATTGCAGGCACTGCACTTCATTTGTCCGTATACACGTAATCGATCTCCAGCTTAAGAGTCCAATCTGTAGCTGAACCTGATTTGATCAGTACGCGCTTGCATTGCGGTATCGAGGTACCCTCGCTCACAAATACGTCATAAACCGCTGGAGGAAGTGAGGCTTCATATCGACCTGCGCGTGACATCTTCAGAATGAAGGACTTCTCCTCGCGATACTTTTCTACGAAACCGTGTGCTTCAACATACACGTCGTCGGCTGGCGTATTGTCAAGGTCGCCCCACGTAACGGACACAACGAGTGACCCATCTTTAGCCAGGGAATTGCTTATCCCCTCAGTCTTTCCAGAGGGCGCTGCTGGTCGAGGAGATTGTCCAAAGGCGACAGAAAGAATTGCCACGTAGAGAAGCACAGGCATTGTTCGGCGCATGAGCCTAGGATAGCCCGCAATGTCAATTGACGTAACATCGCCATTTCACTCATCTACCACGAGTAAAAACAGTTTTCCTTTGGCTCACTTGTGTAATGGCCTGATTACGTCAGTCAGTGACGGGATCGTCTACACGCTTCCATTGAGGGATGTTGTACTGCCCACCCCGCCCGTCGGGGACGTGGATGTAATATCTCACGTAGTGATGCGGCGGATTTTGCTCCATGGGGGTCGGCGCACACAAAAGGATAAGAAGTACGAGTACTGCGAGCAACGTCTCCAAACCCCAAAATATGTAGTCTTCGTACCGATCGCGAGGGCCGAGGAGATGCCACCTCTGGTGCGTGGTGCCTGCGGGCTGCAAAACCAGAGGCCATAGGAGTGGTTCTGTCTTCCACGGGTGCTTATTAATCCGAAGCTTGTACTTTGGGCCATGGGGCGTCAGAACACACCGAACAACCTCAATGGCCGCACCGCAATAGCTGCAGGTCTCCTTCTTCCCGCACGTCGCGATGGCCGCTCCACAGGAACAGTGAACAAGAATGCGTTGAGGTTGCGGGCGGGCAGGGATCGAGGTCGCGGAATTTGACCAGCGGCCTAAGAACTCGACAATGCGACCGACATCGAGGTCAGATATCATTTCCACTAAAACCGTTGGCTCTACAGCATACACCTCACCTAGCCACAAACTGTTGCAAAATCGGCTATTACGCTCATCATCAGGTCAATGAGCGAAATGGCTCGTCAACAACAGTTGAAGAACCTCGACGGGAAAGCATGGTTAAGAGCCCCTGTGCGCTGGTTGTCGTAGTGCGATGTCGTGACTTGAGCAAGGCTGACACCAACGAGAGCTAACGCTGAAAGCCACTTCATACGAACTCCGTCTACTGTTTTTCTGCCGCAGGCTCCTCTGGCTTGGCGAAGAGCTTGGGATCGAGTGGTGGATTCAATTCGATCTTCTTGAATTCCGCGGTGCTGGTCTGCTGCCCGTTCTGCGCATTCTGATGTTTGTAAGGCATAGTCAGGCCGTCAGCCGCGCGCCAATCGGATAGATTGGTCTCGCCATCGAATGGGCCGGACTGTCCCATGCCTTTGTATTTCTCCCGCAAGATGTAGCCGGTTTTCGGATCGACGTACCAGCGTACCCACGGAATCGCACCGCCGATGTCGAGGATGGCGGCATCGACGTCGCCGACCTTCTCTGTACCGGCAGCAGCGAAGGTGAAAGCAGGGTCGTCGGCATGCTGCGCGACGTAAACGAGATCGTGGTGCATCTGCGAGAGCATTTCAGTCTTTTGCGCCGGAGGCAGGCTGCGCGACCCCATCCCGGGAATCGACATAAAGGCAGCGTCGGCCGACGTCACGATCGTGAGTTTGCCCTGCGGTATTTGCATTTCTACGTGCATGCTGTCGGGAAAAGCGAGGAAGACATCGACTGGGGATGGCGGCCCGCCGGAGTCGCTCTCGGAAATATTGACGTGCATGGTTTTGATGGACTGCAGTTTGGGCAGCCCTCCCATGGCAGCGGCAACTTTCGCTGCGAGAGCTTTGCCTTCCGGGTTTGACGCGGCGGGTTTGGCGCTGTTTTCCTCTTTGGCTCCCGGCTGCGGCGGGATTGTAATGTCGAGCTCTTTCACCGGACCAAGTGACGAGAGCGGCTTGTCGAACTCCTTGGTATTGCCGACGACCAAAACAGCCATTTGATCTTTGTGCAGATATTTGGTCGCGACCCGGTTCACATCAGTGGCGGCCACTTTCTTGATTTCCGCCTGAAATTTGTCGAGCCAGTCGGGGGGATATCCGTAGTACTCGTAGGTCATGCGCTCGCCGAGAATCTTGTCGGGAGAGTCCAGGCGGAAAATGAAGGCGTTGAGAATGGCATCCTTGGCACGCTGGATTTCGTCGTCGGTAATGGGCTGCTTGGCCAGGTCGTCGATATCGTCGGCCACCGCTTGAATTGCTTCAATGGTGCTTTGGCTCTTGGTGCCCATCGCGACTTGCAGAATGCCCGGGTGACCAAAATTCGCACCGACGCCGCCCCCGACACCATAAGCAAGGCCGCGCTTGGTGCGAATATCATTGAAGAGTCGCGAAGAAAATCCACCGCCGAAAGCTTCGTTGAACACACTGATCGCGTAGTAGTCAGGATTATCGCGAGTGATGCCCAGAGCCACCATACGGATGTTGCTCTGGTTAACGTCGTCTTTTGAGACCAGGTAATAGCCAGGCTTGCCGGGATTATATTTGATGTCATTCTTGGGAAGCGTTGGTCCCTTGGGCCACGATTCGAACGCGGTTCGCAGCCGGGCTTCCATCGCCGCCGAGTCGAAGTCTCCGCTGATGCCGAGAATGATGTTGTTCGGATGAATGTACTTGCCATGCCAGTCGATCAGGTCCTGGCGTGTGACGGCGGCGACGGTGGCGTACTCCGGCACGCGGGCATACGGATTGTCTGGACCGTAAGCGAGCCTCACTCCCTCCCGGTGCGCAATTTGACCGACGTCGTCGTTACGGCGGGAGATGGAGTCGTACATTCCCTTTTGGGCGATTTCGATTTTCTCGGCGCGGAATTCCGGATTCTGCAAAAGATCCGCGAAGACCTTGAAGACGTCGTCCAGATCGCCCTTGAGGCAGGACCAACTAATCGTCGTGGAATCGGGGCCGCCACCCGTTTCAACTTTGGCGGCCCGCACTTCCAGGAAGTCATCGAGTTGGTCGCCGGTTTGCGTCTTGGTACCGCCGGTACGCCAGACTTCGCCGTAAATGTCGACCAACCCTGCTTTGCTGGCGGGTTCGTTGACTGAACCGCCACGGATGCGGGCGGTACCGTCAATCAGGGGCAGTTCATGATCTTCCTGCAGGAAGATCACCATGCCGTTTGAAAGTTCAACGCGCTTAGGCTGCTGCGGCTTGAAGTCACGCAGTTGCGGAATGGAGATCTGCTTCCAACTTGCAGCCTGAGCCGAGGCGCGGGGAAGTGGTATCGACATCGCGGCGGCGACCAGCGCCATCATCAGAATCCGCTTCATTGCGCACCTCCCTGATCAGCGGCTTCACCGGAAGGCTGGTCGGACCCCTGAGGACTTCCGCCCCCACCTGAATTTTCGATCACGCCGATTGTACGGTTCGTTTCGGTAAAGACCTCATTGGCAACCCGCCGGATGTCCGCTTTGGTGACCTTGTCGATACGGTCGACCGATCGAAACAATTCCCGCCAATCGCCGTAGCGGGTTTGATAGGTTGCGAGTTGCGTGGCGAGACCTTCATTGTCGGCCAAGCCGCGAATCAGATTGGCCTTGCTGCGAGTCTTAATCATTTTTAGCTCGTCGTCGGAGATGTCCTCTTTTTTCAGGCGGTCGATTTCGGCATGGATGGCGCCGGCCATTTCCTCGGGCTTGTGTCCGGGCAAAGGGACAGCCAGAAACGCGAAAAGGTGCGGATATTTAACGCCTGGGTATCCAGTCAGGCCCTCGGAAAAGGAGGCAATTTTCTTGTCACGCACGAGAGCGCGATAGAGGCGCGACGTGCGGCCTTCGGACATGAGATCGGTGATGGCGTCGAAAACGGCATCGTCTTTGCTACGGTAGTCCGGACGGTGGTAGCCCTCGATGTAGATAGGTTGCGAGCGATCCAAAAGCACGACTTTGCGCTCGGAATTCTGGGGCGGTTCAGTCGTAGTGGCATCATCGGGGCGCGGATGGGCGGGCAGGCGTCCGAAATACTTTTCAAGGATGGGCATCGCCTGCGCGGCATTCAGGTCGCCGGCGACGGCAACGACCATGTTCGAAGGGATGTAGTATTTTTCAAAGAATTTCTGCGCGTCGGTAGCGGAAAAGGTATTGAGGTCAGACATCCATCCCACGGTGGGCCGGTGATAGGGATGAGCCGTAAACGCCGCTTCGGTAAACTGTTCGAGCAGGCGACCGAAGGGACTGCTGTCGGTGCGCATGCGGCGCTCTTCAATGACGACGTTGCGCTCCTTGTAGAATTCGCGCAACACGGGATGCACGAAGCGCTCGGATTCGAGATAGGCCCATAGCTCCAACCGATTTTCGGGCAAGGAATAGTGATAGGCAGTCTCGTCGTAACTGGTGTTGGCGTTCATGTCTTCGCCGCCGTTCTGCTCGACGATCTTGCCGAATTCGTTGGGCTTGACGTACTTGTCGGCCTCGGTGATGGCATCTTTCCAGGCCTTTTCGAGCTGTTTCAACTTGGCTTCATCCTGTCCCACGGTTTTGTCGCGTTCAGCCAGGTAGGCGGCGTAGGCAAGCTCGACTTTTTCAAGGGCAGGTTTTTCAGCCGCATAGTTCGTCGTGCCAATTTTGTCGGTGCCCTTGAAAGCCATATGCTCGAACATATGCGCGAGCCCGGTGGCGCGCATCGGATCTTGCGTGGAACCGGCATCCACCAGGGTGAAGAAAGAGAAGACCGGCGCCTCCTTCCTTTCACAGATTATGACGGTCAAGCCATTGGGAAGTTTCTTGACCGTGACCCGCTTCTCGAAGGATGCGACGTCTTGGCATGCGGCAAAAACCGAGAGAACGACGAAGAATATAGCGATTTTCAAGGTGCGGCTTTTCATCTAGCCTCCGACGGCAGGACGGGTATCTCGATCCAATACATGATTTGGACGGACGAACAGCGCAGAAGTTTGAAAGTACGTGGGCGGAAGGGAGCTTGTCAAACGGCCGACCAAGGCATCTGGGCCTCCAGCTTGGGAGAAAAGCTGTATTTTGTGTCTAACGGGGTTTCAGGCACAATGGCGGGGCGGAGATCACGTGACCGACTCAACAGTCGAAATTCAAGGCAGAAATCTCAAGCTCTCGAATCTGGAAAAGGTTCTTTATCCCGCCACGGGTTTTACCAAGAAGGACGTAATCGACTACTACGTGCGCATCGCCCCGGCTATGCTGCCGCATTTGGCGGGGAGAGCACTTACGCGCAAGCGTTACCCCGATGGCGTGGACGCGGAGCCTTTCTTCGAGAAAAACGCGCCCATGCACAAGCCAGATTGGGTTAAGACTGCTCCGATCTGGAGCGAGGGAAACCGCCGGACCGTCCACTACATTTTGGCGAATGACTTGTCGACCTTGGTATGGCTGGCCAATCTGGCGGCGCTCGAACTGCATCCGTCGCTGGCGCTGGCGAAAGATATTAAGTGCCCGACCGAAATGGTGTTCGACCTCGATCCCGGGCCACCGGCGAATATCGTGCAATGCTGCCAGGTCGCAATGTGGCTGCGCGAAATATTTGAGCATTTCGGGTTGCAGAGTTTTCCCAAGACCTCAGGTTCAAAGGGATTGCAGATTTACGTTCCCCTCAACACGCCGACGTCGTTCGAGTCAACCAAAACGTTTTCTCACGCGCTGGCACAGTTGCTTGAGCACGACCACCCGCGCGAAGTGGTCTCGGAAATGAAGAAGGCAGTTCGTACTGGAAAAGTGTTCGTCGACTGGAGCCAGAACGATGAACATAAAACGACCATAGGGGTCTATTCATTACGAGCGAGGGAGCACCCGACCGTGTCTACTCCGGTAGGCTGGGAAGAGGTGGAGCGTGCCCTCAAGAAGAAGGACGCTGGCCTGCTTGTGTTTGAAGCCTCGCAGGTAGTGTCTCGCTTCGAAAAGAGGGGCGATCTGTTCGAACCCGTTCTCGAATTAAAGCAGCAATTACCGAACCTGAAAGCTGCGGCTAGCGCTGCGCCGAAGGGGCCACAGCCCATCGAGATCGCGGCCCAGGCGGATGAAAGCTATCCTCCGCATAAGGAAGCTCGAAAAAAGTCCCGGAAGAAGAGTTCCGCGCCGAAAAAACGAAGCAGCGTATAATCCCGGTCTTGCGTGGCGCGAGTTTTCCGCCCGCGGGGAACGATATTCCCTCAGTAATTTTATGCCGCAACTCTTTGCTGGAACTTCAGGATGGGCCTATCCAAGTTGGAAGCCTGATTTTTATCCCGCGAAGCTGGCGCAGAAGAAGTTTCTGGGTCACTACACCACCAAGCTGAATACGGTTGAAGTGAACTTTACGTTCCGACAACTGGTCAAGGAAACGACCATTCAGAACTGGCTTCAAGATTCGCCGGCGCATTTTCGCTTCGGGATCAAGGCGCACCAGGTGATTACCCACATCAAGCGGCTGAAAGGGACAGAGGATTTTCTGCCGCGGTTTCTGGCCACTATTGAACCGCTTGCGGCTGCGGGCAAGTTGGGTCCTGTCCTGTTTCAGCTTCCACCAAATCTGAAGGCAGACGCGGCACTGCTGAAGGACTTCCTGGCGGTTGTGCCTCGGAGCGTGCCGGCGGCGTTTGAGTTTCGGCATGCGTCATGGTTCAGTGATCAGACTTGGGACCTGCTGAAGTCTAGCAACGTGGCCTTATGTGTGGCAGAAACCGAAACCATGAATACGCCTGACGTCGCCACGTCCGGCTTCGTCTACTATCGCTTCCGCAAGCCGAGCTATACGGGCGACGAACGGCAGTCGATGATCGACCGTATCAAACAGCACGTCGCAAGTGGACGCGACGTGTTTGCCTACTTCAAGCACGAAGAAACTCCAGAAGGCGCGCTCTACGCGGTGGAGTTGCTGCACGAGTTTGGTAGGGTGGCGGCGAATTGATCGCGAGCAAGTGTGCTGCCGTTTTGGCCTGGATTGCATTCTGCGTGCCTGCGATTGCTGCCCATGCTCAAGAAATCCCTCGGACTGTGCATGTTTTCGTGGCTCTTGCCGACAATGAGCATCAGGGCATCGTTCCGGTTGCCGCTAAGCTGGGAAACGGGGAAGATCCTGAACATAACCTGTATTGGGGATCGGCCTACGGAGTAAAGACGTTTTTCACTCGTTCCGCAGAGTGGGTGCGAATTCGTTGTGGCGAACGACCGAAGGCTGAAATTCTAGAGCGTTGTGTGTTCAGGCACCGAATCTCGAACGTGTATCTGGTTGCCGATGCTTATCGTGGAATGGAGATACGACAGGCCATTCTCGACTTCCTTGATTCCGCCGCCGGAGACGGCGTGGTGACGATTACGGTGCCGGGCTCAGACGGCGATCTCAAGGTGTCAGTTCGCGGCGGCGCGAACCTCGTGGCCTACATTGGGCACGACGGATTGATGGACTTTCAACTATCGCGGTTGCCTCTGAAGAAAAACGATACTCGTCGTGAAGCCGTCGTATTGGCCTGCGCCAGCAAACAATACTTTGCCGCGCCCGTGAAGGCCTCGGGTGCTTACCCGTTGTTGTGGACTACTGGACTGATGGCCCCCGAAGCCTACACACTGAAAAGCGCACTGGATGGCTGGATCGCCGGGGAAAACAACGAGCAGATTCGCGACCGCGCAGCCAGTGCTTACGACAAATATCAGAGGTGTGGGTTGCGTGCAGCCCAGCGATTACTGACTAGCGGCTGGTGAGCGAGGAACGAACGCGGGCAGGCTCATCGCTACGCTGAGTTTTGCGCACCCGTTTCATCACTTTTCCGCGTGTCCGATAACGCGCATACTATTCATTCTCTGAATCATGGCGTCTCAGGCCAATGCGCGCGTGCTCGCGGGATTTCTCGATTACCTCCGCATTGAAAAAGGGCTGGCGCCGCTTTCCATCAGCGCATACACGACCGATATCAGCCAGTTTGCTGAGTTCATGGAGAAGCGGAAAAGGTTTCTGCTGACGGCCCGTCGTGGCGATGTTCGCGAATTCCTGCAGCAGCTTTTTTCCTGTCAGGTCGACGGCCGCAGCGTGGGGCGAAAACTTTCGGCATTGCGTCATTTGTATCGCTACCTGCTGCTCGACAAGAGAATCGATCATGATCCTACCCTGAACATTGAGTCGCCCCGACAGTGGAAAGTTTTGCCCAAGTCGTTGGCACGGGATGAAGTGGAATCGACGTTGGCAGCCCCTGCAGCCCGAGTGTCAAAGACTCATCGTGAAACCAAGGATGCGGAGGGGTTGGCGGCCCGCGATCGTGCGATGCTGGAACTCTTGTATGCGGGTGCATTGCGGGTTTCTGAGTTGGTAACTGCCAAACTGGAAGACCTCAAACTGGATGCGGGATACATGCTGGTGCGCGGCAAGGGCGACAAAGAAAGAATTGTCCCGCTGGGAAAGCCGGCGCAGGATGCGCTCTCCGAGTATCTAGCGAGCGGGCGTCCCATCCTTGCGGGTATGCGAGCGGCAAAAACGGCCAAGACCGCAGAGACCGCGCTCTCGCTGAGAACATCGCCGCTGCTGTTCATCGCGCGAGGCGGCCGCAAACTGACCCGGCAGCGAGCATGGCAGATGGTGGGAGAGGCGTCGGCGGCTTCCGGGAGGCACGCATCCCCGCATATGCTTCGGCACTCCTGTGCCACTCACATGGTGGAAAATGGCGCGGACCTGCGCACCGTGCAGACCATTCTCGGCCACGCGGACATTTCCACGACCCAGGTATACACGCATCTTGCGCTCGACCGATTGCGGACGGTGTATCAGAAGCACCACCCGAGGGCAAAGATGAAACCGAAGAATTGATGATTGTGGATGTTGATTGGCTGATTAAAAACCCGACATGGTGCAAAGAAAAGATTCGCAATTGACAATCAAAAAACATCAATCAACAATGAATAAGACGAATACAGTTGTCGGCAAAGCAGTGGCTGATTTTCTCCGCCACCTGCGCGAGCGCAACGCGTCGCCGCATACGATCAAGGCCTACAGCGGCGATCTGGCCATCTTCTCCGCCTATGCCGGATCACGCGGATGGAACAACATCGACCACATCGCGATTCGCGGATTTCTCTCTCAGCTTTACGAAAAAGGTTTGGGCAAGACCTCTGTGGCGCGATCGCTGGCCGCCGTGCGCTCTTTGTATCGCTGGCTGGCGCGAGAGGGTATTGTCGAGCAGAATCCTGCCAAGCTCGTGGCGACGCCGAAACTCCCGAAGAAGTTGCCGCGCGTGCCTACCATCGAAGAAATGAACTCTGTTCTCGACGGGAAAATGCCGCAAGAGGCGGCCTATCCCGAACGCGACTGCCTCATGCTCGAGCTGCTCTACGGCTGTGGCATCCGTAACTCGGAGCTGACAGGGATCAATCTCGACGATATCCGGCTTACTGCGGAAGCCATTCTGATTCGCGGCAAGGGAAAGAAGGAGCGTTATGTTCCCTTCGGTGATTCAGTGAGGAGTGCCCTCGCTGTTTATCTTCCCGCGCGGCAATCTACTCTGGCGGAGACGCGCAAGACCAATGCAGCGCTGCTCATCAACCAGCGAGGCGGCCGGCTGACAACGCGCAGCGTGGGCCGGATTGTCAAAAAGATCGCGGTGGCGAAGGGGCTCTCGCCGGATGTACATCCGCACACCTTGCGCCATGCATTTGGCACACACATGTTGGAAGAGGGAGCCGATCTTCGGGCGATCCAGGAGCTTTTGGGGCATGAACGTCTCGCCACCACCCAGCGGTACACCCAACTTTCCATGAAGCATGTGTTGCAGGTCTACGATCAGACTCACCCGCGCGCGAAGTAGCACTATCCCCCGTTACCTCGGTAATTTGGGCCCCTTCTCACCGCTCCATGAAAATGTAAGAACGGGAAGCTCAGGTCCTGAAGGCTCCTCGTGTCGGCTTCAGGTTGGCTCCTCTGCTTCCGGGAGGCATCCGTGCGGAAGATCAATCCTGAGTTGTGGTTATTGCTGTTCCTGGTAGTAATTGCTGCGATGTTGAATTTCCTGGTCGCTTCGCAGCGGATGGCCCTCGTTTTCTATTTCCTGCCAACCCTGTTCTCGGCATATCACTTTGGCCGACGGCATGCCACGCTCACGGCGCTGGCCAGCATCATTCTGGTGGTGTTGTTGATTTTTACCAATCCAGCGATGTTCACCCGCCGCGTTGCTTTGCCCTTCGACGCGCGATGGTTCGATCTGGCCGTTTGGGGTGGCGTCCTCATGCTGGCCGGCTATGCCACAGGCACGTTGTACGAACACAACCAGAAAACGCTGCGCGAGATGGAAGAGGGTTACGACGGCATGCTCGCGATCCTGCAGAACTTCCTGGCGAGTCAAAAATATAGCGAAGCGCAATCCTATCGGATTTCGATGTGTGCCACCAAGATTGCCGAGGCTGTCGGACTGGACGCAGGAAGCATGGAAGACATACGAACAGCTGCGCTGCTCTTCAACATCAAGGAATTAGGAATTACGAATGAAGTCCTTTGCAAGGCGGCCCAGATTTCAGAAGATGACTTGCAGGAACGAAAGCAGAATCGCAGCAACGCATTCTCGAAAGCGAGCGCGATGGGTGGTTCGTTGCGGCGGGCAATTCCGATCTATCTTGCGGAAAAGAAGGCGCGACAAAACGGTACCAAGCCGGAAGATACCGATTTTGAAGTGCAGGTTCTTATTCTTGCCGAAGAGTACGAATCTTTGACCAGCGGGCAGAGAGGCTCGAAGATGTCACCCGCGCAGGCTGGACACGAAGTGATCAAACATGCCAAGGGCCGGTACGATTCGATGATCGTGGACGGATTCACGAGAGTTTTTGGCGAACAGGCCTCGGGAGCGGGTGCGTAGGTCGTTCAGATCACGACGAACTTCGAAGTCCTTCCCACATCTCGACCACTCGTGCCTTTAACTCCGACGTAAGTTTTTCGTAGGCCGCCTCGGATGCCTCGGATTCCGGCGGAGGCTGGATCGGGTCCCCAATAACCATTTTTAGCGGGGCGAATCCCTGAAAAGGTCGGCTTCGCGGCCACACTTCGTAAAATCCGTTGATCGCCATCGGCACGATCGGTACCTGCATATGAATCGACAGGATGGCTGCGCCTTTCTTGAAAACCTTAGGCGTTCCGTCGATCGACCGTTCACCCTCAGGGTAAAGAATCAGCGCCAGCCCATGTCTCAGCCCGAACGCTCCAGCGCGCATAGCAGGAATCAGGTTTGCATCGGGATCGACGACCACCACCTTGATCGATCGGGCCAGGCGGCGCATGAATCCTTGACCAAAGATGTCGCTTGTGCCCACCGCGAACGTCCGACAAAAAAGGTCGCCAGGCAAGAAGCCTGCCAGAACCAGTGGATCAATGTAGCTCTGATGATTTGAGCAGAGGATGAAAGGCCCGCTCTTAGGTAGTTTGTCGAGGCCACTCACTTTCAGATGAAAGCGATCTAAGGCAATGAGTTGAAAGATTCGCGACACCAAGAACCAGGAAACGTCGTTAAAGCGATTGGGATGCGCCAGAGCGAGGACCTCAGGGTCATCGGGATCTTCCGCCAAAATCGCCTTCCACCCGGCAAAGGTGACACGTGATCCCTGGCTGCCAGCGCCGGTCGCAGCGCTTTGCAAAACGGCATCGACCAGGTCGCGGACTGTGTAAATTTCGGCCAGCTGCGACTCCTCGACATCTCCGCCGAGTTCTTCTTCCAGTCGGCTCAACACTTCAACGCGCTGCATGGAGTCGAGTCCGAGATCGAGTTCCAGGTTGAGCGTCGGCCGGAGAGTCGACGGTGCAGATCGCGCGGCCTCTCGGACGATCTTCAGGCCGCGCTGCACGTGGGGCTGTTCTAGCCACGCGGCCTCGTCCACTGTCAGAGGCTTCTCCCCTGACAACTCGGAATCGTCGTCGACCTTCTTCCCCTGATTGGCGCGTACTCGCTTCTCGACCTCAAAGCGCTTGATTTTGCGCGTTGTGGTGCGGGGCAGGTCGTCCTGCCAGATTTCAAAGCTGCCGATGCGCTTGGTGGATGCAATCCGCGACGAGAGGCCCTCAATGTCGTATCGAATGACCTCTTTTGCGTTAACAATTTTGTGTTGGCGCAGTTGATCAAAATTGGGAACGATGACCGCATGCAGTCGATCGCCTCCTTCGGCGGGGTTGCCTTCAAGACCCAAGACCGCGATTTCTTTGATGAACGGCGACTTCAGATAGTGCGTCTCAATCTCGTCCGGATAGATGTTCTTTCCGTTACTAAGAACAATGACTTCCTTCTTGCGGCCGGTGAGAAAGAGGTGGCCACGCGAATCGAAATATCCAAGGTCACCAGTGAGAAACCATCCATCACGCAGGACGGCGGCGGTAGCGTCGGGACGATTCCAATAGCCTTGCATAACAACCGCCCCGCGCAGCGCCACTTCGCCCACGGGCGGACCCTCTTCCTGTGGCTGCGGATCGACGATCTTGCCTTCCACGCCCTTCATGGCTTTGCCGACGGAGCCAATTTCATTGTCGTGTGGGGAATTAGCGTAAACAGCGGCCGTTGTCTCCGTGAGGCCGTACGCCTGCAACACGTCGATGCCCAGATCGTGAAAGGCACGCGCGATGGTAGGGTCGAAGCGCGATCCTCCGGTGACGAGGTATCGCATTTTTGGGCCGAGAGTGTCGTGTATTTTACCGAAGAAAATTGGGCCGGCGTTGATTCCGATTTTTCGCAGGATACGATTCACCGTCACCATCGCGCCGAAGACCTTCCGAGTCAGTGGACCTCGTTTCTTAATTTCCTGGAAAATCCGTTCATGGATCAGGTAGAAGAACTGGGGCACTACCGCGAACGCGGTGATGTTGCGCTCGCTCAGAGCCCGCAAGAGTTCTGTGGTATTGAGTGTTTCCAGATACACCACTCGCGAGCCCTTGACGAGAGGTAGCAGCAAGTTCGCCATTTGTGCGAGCACATGGAACAACGGTAAAACGCCAAGCAGCGCGTCGGATGGGCTAAGGTCGACCCAGTCGAATACGGCTTCCACCTCGCCTAGGAAATTGGCGTGCGTGAGCATTACCCCTTTCGGGTCAGCCGTGGTGCCCGAGGTGTAGAGCAGGGAAGCGAGGTCGTCGTTCTTAGCGTCCACAGTCCTAAACTCACCCGGTCCAGCCTTGAAGATCGCAGGCAAGGTGCCCAACCAACGCTCTTCAAAGGATTGACCGGTCATGCGATCGGGATCCATGAGGATCGTGCCCAGCTGCAGTTCCCCTACCGCTGGCCGAGCCGTCGGAAAATCTTTCACGTCGCAAAAGATCGCCGAAGCGCCGCTGTCTTTCAGCAGCTTGGTGACTTGGTCGGCATGCAGAGCGGTATCGAGAGGTACAACAGCGCATCCCGCAGCGATGGTTCCCAGGTATGCCGCGACCCAGCGCGGATGATTGTCGGCCAGAATCGCCAGCCGGGATCCGTGAGCAAAGCCGTTTTCCGTGATCCACCGGCCTATGGATTCGGCCATCCGGCGAAGTTCGGCGTAGGTACAGCTTTCGATGTGATCGTGGCGTTGCAGTTCCAGCGCGACATGGTCTGGCCAGCGCTCCGCACACTCGACAAAGCGGTCGTAGAAAGTCGGCATCGGTCGTGGCGAATATACACGAAAAACAGATCACGACGCAGTGCGTGCGCCAAAGACAAGATCGCTCAACGCTGGGAATCCAGGAGTGGAGTTCCACCCCGGTTGAGTTGGTTGGCTCAGGGCTTGTTGGGTACCTGCGGCTTTGCCGCCTGGGCCATCACTTTGCGAAACTCCTCTACTGCGGGCACGGTCGGCGCGCGCAAGCAATCCTTGGCTATGTAGCGCCACACCGGCGGTGAGTCGAATGGATATTGCATTCCGCCGCGATAGACCTCGAAGGAATCTTCGGACGGTCCGACTTCATTGCTTATATGCGGACCATTTTGCCCGCCGCCCATGCTGGGATCTTCGAGCGGTGGTGGCTGGCCGCGCTGGGCGCCAACGCGAATTCCGCCGTCGACGGGTTGAGCGACGCCGGCGCGATTGTCGATCGGACCGCCCTTGATGGTTCGTCGGACCGCGCTGCCGTTTCCCGTTCTTACTGCAATTACGAGATCAGACTCTTGCCCTTCAAGCACAGGCTGCAGCCTTCCCCATTGCAGTAGAGCCTTTTCCACATTGTCGCGAGCCGTCGCATTTGCCAGGGGCTGGTCGAGCGGCTCTCCCGCATCCGGGTGAATGACTACGCGTACCGTCGTGGCTCTTAAAACGTCCTCTGGCAGGGCAGGTTTCTTTTTGTCCTTGGCTGTCAGTGGCGTGAGCAGCAGGGTGACTAGAAGGACCAACGAGGAGAGGCGTGCAGTCATAAAGCCTCCTTTACACCGATAGCGGACGCCCCCATTATACTGAAGGGTGAGCCAAGGTCCGTGTCGGACTTCCCTTGCATCTAATATGCTAGGCTCTAATGATGACCCTTGGGCTCGTAGCCCTCTGAAGGAATCTCAGTTTGATTAACACTCTGCTAGGTAAAGTTTTCGGGACGAAGAACGAGCGCGTGATCAAGGCGCTGATGCCGAACGTGCAGGCCATCAATGCGCTCGAGCCGCAGATCCAAAAGCTCACTGATGCCGAATTGCGCGCCAAGACTGACGAGTTCCGGCAACGCATTCAGGAGCGCCTGAGCCGGGTCGCCAAGAGCCCTCAAGCAGAGGCACCCGAGGCGGCTCCCGACGACGAACCCGATCGTGACCTGCAGAAAGAGGTCGAAAAGCGGGAATACGAAGCTATTCAGGAAGTGCTGAACGAGATTCTGGTCGAAGCCTTTGCCGTTGTACGGGAAGCCGGTCGACGCGTCCTCAACATGCGCCACTTTGACGTTCAGTTGATCGGCGGCATGGTTTTACATCAGGGAACGATCTCGGAAATGAAGACCGGTGAAGGCAAGACGCTGGTCGCCACTCTTCCGGTCTATCTGAACGCGCTCAGCGGGCGGGGCGTGCACGTAGTTACAGTCAACGACTACCTGGCCAAACGCGACTCGGAGTGGATGGGCAGGCTCTATCGCTTTCTTGGACTCACAGTCGGCGTGATCGTCCATGACCTGGACGATGAGGAACGTCGCGCGGCCTATGCTGCCGACGTCACTTACGGGACTAACAACGAATTCGGGTTCGACTACCTGCGCGACAACATGAAGTTCGACATCAAGGACTGTGTACAGCGCGGGCACAACTATGCCATCGTCGACGAAGTTGATTCCATTCTGATTGATGAAGCCCGCACGCCTCTCATTATTTCCGGCGCGAGCGAAGAATCGACGGACAAATACTACAAAGTAAACCGGATCATTCCCAAGCTGGAAAAAGGGGAGGAGATTGAAGTTCCTACCGGTGAGCCGGTTCAATACACCGGTGATTTTGTGGTGGACGAGAAGCACCGCAACATCACCGTCACCGACGAAGGCTGGGAGAAAGTCGAAGGCCTGCTCGGTATCGGCAATATTGCGGATCCGGAAAACTGGCCACTCAAGCATCACGTCGAGACCGCTATCAAGGCCCATGCGCTGTATCGCAAGGATGTGGAATACGTCATCAAAGAGGGCGAAGTCATCATCGTCGACGAGTTTACCGGCCGCATGATGCCCGGTCGACGCTGGTCCGATGGGCTACATCAGGCGATCGAAGCGAAGGAAGGCGTCAAGATCGAGCGCGAGAATCAGACTCTCGCGACGATTACCTTCCAGAATTATTTCCGCATGTTCAAGAAGTTGGCGGGTATGACCGGTACGGCGGAAACCGAAGCTACCGAGTTCGACAAGATCTACAAACTTGAAGTCGTTGTGATTCCGACTAACAAGCAGATGTTGCGCCTGGAGCATCCCGACGTCGTTTATCGGACGGAGAAGGAAAAATACTTCGCGGCAGCGGACGAAATTGAGAAGCTCCATCAGAAGGGGCAGCCGGTTCTGGTCGGCACGACTTCCATTGAGAAATCCGAGCGACTCTCAGAGCTGTTGAAGAAGAAGGGACTCAAAGACCACGTCGTGCTCAACGCCAAGTTTCATGAACGCGAGGCGGAGATTGTCGCGCAGGCTGGACGCAAGGGTCGCGTCACAATCGCAACCAACATGGCCGGCCGCGGTACCGACATTCTGCTCGGCGGCAATCCTGAGTTCATGGCGAAGCAGGAACTGGTAAAGAAGGGAATCGCGCAACAGTTGCGCGTGGCGCAAGGCAAGATCGAGGGGCCTCAGGAAGATGGAGAGACCTCCATCTTCTACTACAACGGAAACGAATACATGGTCCCAACTGACAAGTGGACCGAAGCCCTAAATCGCTACAAGGAACAGACCGACAAGGAACACGACGAAGTCACGTCAGTTGGCGGCCTGCACATTCTCGGTACCGAACGCCACGAGTCCCGCCGAATCGATAACCAGCTCCGTGGACGCGCCGGCCGCCAGGGTGATCCGGGCTCTTCACGTTTTTACCTTGCGCTGGAAGACGATCTGATGCGCATCTTCGCGAAGGAATGGGTCTCGAATCTGCTACAGCGACTCGGTATGGAAGAAGGCGTCCCCATCGAATCGAAGCTCATCACACGCCGCATCGAGACCGCGCAAAAAGCGGTGGAAGGGCAGCACTTCGAATCGCGCAAACATCTGCTCGAATACGACGACGTGATGAACAAGCAGCGTGAGGCTGTGTATGGCCTGCGCCGGCGATTACTCGAGGGAACCGATCAGAAGGACTTGATTCTCGAGGATTACGTCTCGGCCATTCTTGGTGATCAACTCGAGCAATTTTGCCCGCCCAAGGCGCATGCCGACGACTGGAACATCAAGGGGTTGAAAGACGCCATCTTTACGCGTTTTGGCGTCGACATTATCGCCGAGGGGGTGAAACCCGAAGCTATGAACCGGCAGGAACTCGGCGACGCCATTTTTGAGAAGCTCAAAGAGCGCTACGACGCGAAAGAAAAGCTGATTGGGCCTGAGGCCATGCGGCATCACGAGCGCATGATTATGCTCAGCGTGATTGACCAGCAGTGGAAAGATCATCTGCTCAGCATGGATCACCTTAAAGAGGGCATCGGTCTGCGCGGATACGGCCAGCATGATCCGCTGGTCGAGTACAAGAAAGAATCGTTCGACATGTTTGAAGCGATGATGCAGCGCTTCCAGGAAGATACGGTTCGTTATCTTTACCTGATGCAGATCCTCGAGCGCCCTCCCGACGTAGCGCCGGGTGGCCCGCCTCAAGGGCAAGGCGGCTCGGAGGCTGCGCTGGAAATTCCGGCGCACCGGGACGGGGACGGCAATGGACGGCGTCCTCCAAAGATGGTTTCAACCTCCGCCGACGAGTTGGAAGAGGCTTTCATGCGCCGCAAGCGCCGCGAACTGGAGCAGGCTCGCATGGCGGGGGCCGGCGATGCCCAGCCTGTGCAGCAAGTCGTTCGCGGACAGGAAAAGGTCGGAAGAAACGATCCTTGCCCTTGCGGATCAGGGAAGAAATATAAGAAATGCCACGGGGCATGAGAGATGCATTTCCCCCCAAGGGTTCGGGAGGAAGCGTACCAATGGATCGATAGGCAAATGAAGCCTACTCGATGACGTGTTGAAGCAAAGATACGACGCGAGTCACTTTCCGTATTCAACCCTTGATAGCCTGGAAAGTCATTTCTATCGCCGGATTATTCGATTCCCTCTTCCAGTCCGAGAACAACGTCGCGTAATTCTTCGTGATGTAATCCGAATGTGCGACACCTAGCTTCTTCGCCGTCGCGTCAATCCAGCGAGCGGAGCCTTCGATCTCGCAGAAGTCACCAATCGGTGTCTGATCGACGACCACCTGCCCCTTGCCATCGGTCCATTCGGCGCGATATTTCTCATACCTGAATGAGGGAGCATAGCCCAGCGCTTTCAGGATAGCTTCCATCGTCCTGCCGTCAGCGACCTCTGTTTCAAGTTCGACGCGGCTGCTATGGCGTTTGGTCTTCCCGCCGCTTTTGTGCGTCAGCTTCCACTCCGACCCATATTTGCGCAGCCGTAAGAGTTCCTTGTGGCTGCGCAACACCTCGCCTGGCAGGTCATAGAGCGTGTTCACCTCACGCGTTCGCCGGGTAACTAAACGAAATTCCGCGGCCCGGAGCTTGCGCGCCAGCGTCCGCAGGTCGGAAACCTTAAACTTGATCTCGATTTCCCGTGGCATGAAAAGAGTGTATTACGATCGCGAGGATTCCGGAGTTGGGCAGATGGGAAGGGCAACGCCAGCAGGTGAGCACTTCTCCCAGTCCACTTCCTCAAGGGGGCCGACCACAAACCACCAGCTGGCCGCGCCGACCCACGCAATGGCGGCGGTGATGCAAAATGGCCAGTAGAAAGAACCGGTGCGGTCCAATAGGAATCCGGTGAGCGCCGGCGCCACAGCGCCAGCGAGATTTCCCACAAAATTCTGAACGCCGACCCATCGGCCCACCATGCGCGGTCCGGCCAGAGTCTGCGGGATCGCCCAGCTGTTGCAAATGCTGATCCCTAGAAATATTCCTGTGAGCCCTAACATCAAGGGAAACAGGCGGCCGTGAACCACCACAGTCAGAACCAGAAGAGCGCCGATGCCTAGGTGGCCGACGACCATGAAGCCTTTGCGCACCAAGGTCGGAGTGGCTCCTGCATTGATCCAGCGGTCCGAAAGCTTTCCGCTCACGGCGGCAGAAATCGCCGCCAGCAGGAAAACCATCCCGCCATCCTTAGCCATGTCGTTCAGGGAAAGGTTTCGCCCGCGCACCAGGTAAAACGGCAACCATGTCACCAGAAAGTACAGATAATAGTTGATGGAAGATTGCCCAATGCAGGTTCCCCATGCCGACCGCCGCCGCAGAATGTCGAGGACGCCTCCGGTAGCCCGGGAGGTGGGGGACTTGTTCACGGCCCTTCGAGGCATCCACGCAAACCACGGCGGGAGCCAGAGCAAACCCGCCAGACCCAGCACCACAAAAAACGGCCGCCATCCGAAACGGCCGACGACGCTGCCTCCCACCCACATCCCCAGCGCGGGTCCAAGAGCAAGGCCCGCCATGATCATCGAGTTGGCAAATCCGCGATGGCTTTCTTTAAAGTGTCCGCCGAGGATTTTGCTGTAAGCGGGAAATGCGACCGATTCCCCGAGGCCGAGAATCACGCGGACGATCAACAATGCAGTAAAGCCATGCAGAACGCCCGTCGTGGCGGTGGCAGCGGACCATACGAAGAATCCAGCGGCGAACACCCACTTCACGTCGAACCGGTCCACCAGCCATCCGGCGGGAATCTGCATCAGCGCATAGGTCCAGAAAAATGTTGACAGCAGTTTGCCCAGTTGCCACGCGGAGATGCCCAACTCATCCTTGATTAAAGGCGCGGCGATCGACAAATTGCTCCGGTCGATGTAGTTGATCAGGACAGACAGCGATAGGAGAAAAAGCACCCCGTTCATGCGGGCATCGCTGTTGCGTGGGGACGAATGCTGCGACGTATCAGGTCGCAAGCGGCTTTCCTCGCGCGTGGCGGGAGTATTCATTTGAGCAAAGCGCCTAATTGTACACTCTCGCGCAAATGGTTAAGAGATGATGGCGAGTGATCCCATGCTATGATTTTGCCCGCAGAAAGCAGTTCGACGTGAGGCTGCACATGAAGAATCTATTCCAGCCTGAAGCCGTGGATGAAGTGCTTTCGCGCATCGACAACCTGGACCCTTCCAGCCAGCGCCAATGGGGAAAAATGGACGTCGCGCAGATGATGGCGCACTGTTCCGCCGCGCTCGACATGGCCTCCGGCCGCATCAATCCGCCACGCATCTTCTTGGGACGCTTGATCGGACCCCTTGCCAAACCGATCTATACGAATGAGAAGCCCTTCTCCCAGAACAATCCCACGGATAAGAAACTAGTGATAAACGACCAGAGGGATTTCGTACGCGAACGAGAACGGCTCAAACTATGCGTGCGGCAATTTTGTCAGGATGGAGAAACCAAGTGTACCCGGCATCCGCATCCGTTTTTCGGTGCTCTGAATCCACAAGAGTGGAGCCGCGGTATGTATAAACATCTCGATCACCACTTGCGGCAATTCGGGGCGTAACACCAGGCAAGTCCGGCGAATACCTAGCTGAATGTTGGTAACTTCACCAGATCGTTCTTAGGCACAGACTCCAGCGGCTGACCCGCTTTGCGCCAGGCCGTTAATCCTCCGACGATCACAAACGTGTTGAATCCTCTTTCCCGCAGCAGATGCGCCACCCGGGCGCTGGTCGCTTCGCGCGCTCAAGTACAGTAGAGGTAGATATCCTTGTCTTTGGGAAGGTTCTTGGTCTCTTCATCGAGATTATTAGGCTCAATGCGGATGGAACCCAGGATCCTTTCCGAGCCGGCATCGTAGTAACCATGGCTGCGAACATCGACGATCTGTACCCGTCCCGCACCTTCTTCGGCTAACCGGTCCGCGAGTTCCTGGGCTTGAACCCGTGGCACGACGTCATATTTCCGATACTTATGGAATTGCAGGATGCGGTAGATGGCATAAGCTGCTAGCGCGGCGATTACCACGCCCTCCATAGCGAGCCCGGCAGCATGAAAGCTTCTTAGCGTGGCGGCCAGAAAGTCGCGCGAAAGATACCCGACGAGAAGATACGTCACTACGTACAGCAGCGATCCCGCGAAGTCCAGGCGGACAAACTGCGCGAAATGCATCTTCATGCTTCCCGCAAGAGGCGCGGCCATGGTGTTGACCCCAGGCACAAACTTGGCTATCAGCAATGTTTGTTTGCCGCGTTTGTAGAAGGATTCGGCCGAACGAAGCATGCAAGTCTCAGGATTCATTGAGAGGCGACAAAGGAACCCAAGCAAGGCCCAGCCCGTGTAACGCCCCAGCCAGAACTGAGCGATATCGCCAATCATGAGCGCAATGATCGCGGCCAGGATGACGCTGGAAGCCCCAAGAGCGTGAGACGCGACGGCCGCACCGGCCGCCACCAATGCGATCGCAGCGGGGAAGGGAAGCCCAATCGCCTCGGCAAACAGCAAAACGAACACGAGGGCATAACCGTGGCGCGCCATCATGGAGAGCAGATCATTCATAACGTTTACAGGTAAGCGATTTTGATTCGCAAGAACAGGAAAGGTTTCAGTATAAACAAAACCGGGCGTGTCCGATGGAGCACGCCCGGTTTCGTTGTGCGAGGAGCGAGTCTCTCAGGAGGACCTTCCTCGACAGGGTGAGCAGACAGCGGCTAGCACTCGAAGTCTCTTCCGACCCTGTCCGGGCCGGCGCGTCGAAAAACCAAGGCGCCTTTCGTCTAAAGCTTCGACTGAAGCCGCTGTCTTAGTGTTGATGGTTCGTCCGCAGTGGACAGGACCCTCAGCGACCTGCCTTTCTCAAGTGCCAAGGGGAGAGAAGTGAGGTCGCCATACTCGCGCCCCACCGCATGCCAGTGCGTCTCTTTAGCCTTCCGCTCTAGCGGAAACTCCCCATCAACTGGGTGCATTCTGGGACGAGGCAGGCAGAAAAGATGTAGCGCCAGTCACCGATGTTAGTGACCACGATCAAGGGAGCGTTTTGGGATTCTCTGTGTTTCGGCTCACACCCGGGAACCGGCGAAATGACCGCCCTCGAAACCCGGAGCACTCGCTATTTTTCTCTGGCTACCACAAACTCCGGTGCCCAGAGCAGCGCCCGCTTGATCTCAGAATCTGGAAAGGTACAAATCGATTTGCGGGCTGATTCCGCATGGAGCGCCGCACACGTCGTTGCTGCTTCCAGGGATCCGTAGTGCTGCAAGATGTCCAGAATCTGCGTATGAGTTACACCGTTGAATGCCCGATCCCTCAGGATGGTCTCGATTTTTGTCCGCTCTGCCGTTGTGCAGCGATCCAGTGCATGGATCACCGCCATCGTTACCTTGCCCTCTCGCAAATCGCTCGCGACAGGTTTGCCGAGCACGTCTTCGGAGGCGGTCAGATCAAGGACATCATCAACGATCTGAAATGCCATTCCCAGATCGTGTCCGTATTTGCCGAGAGCGGCTTCTTGTTCCGCGGTCGCGCCGCCAAGGATTGCGCCCAGGCGCATGCAAACTGAGAACAAACATGCAGTCTTGCGGAAAATCAGATCGAAATACTGGTCGAGTGTGATCAACTTGCCTAACTTCTCGATCTGAAGCAGTTCGCCTTCGACCATTTGTTGCGTGAGTTCAATGAGAGTGTCGAGAATGCGAAAATTGCGTTCTTGCACGGCAATCTTGAACGCCTGCATGTAGAGCCAGTCGCCTGCCAGCACACACTTCGAATTTCCCCACTGCGTATTGGCCGCGGGCCGACCCCGCCGCGTCTTCGCGTCGTCGATGATGTCGTCGTGTACCAGCGTCGCGGTGTGGATGATCTCAACCACCGCTCCCAGTCGGACCGCGCCTTTACCCTGATAGTCGAGCAGTTTCGCGGATAGCAACAATAAGGCAGGTCGTATGCGCTTGCCGCCACCCGCGCGAAGGTATTCGCCAATCTCGGTGATCGCGCCTACACCCGAGACCGTGTCGCGGCCGAATTCATCCTCGAGCGCAACAAGGTCGTCCCGCAGGAGATCGAAGACTTCTTTCCCGTTGATAGTGGCCGGTGCGCTCAAGTGAATAAAAGATCTAGTTGCGTTCGATAATTCGTAAACTGCAAATCGATTCCGAAATCGTGTTGTTTCAACAGGGCAATGACCTCTTGCAGCGTATCCCGATCTTTGCTGCTAATGCGTACCAGATCTCCCTGGATTGAAGCCTGCGCCTTTTTTTTCGAGTCTTTGATGAGTTTCACGATTTCCCGAGCCTTCTCGATGGCAATACCCTGTTGCATGGTGACTCGGCGCTTTGCCGTACCGCCCGCGGCTGGCTCGACCGCACCATATGTCAAAGCCTTAAGCGAGACCCCGCGCTTCACCAGTTTCTGCTGAAGAATGTCATTCACAGCCTTCAACTTGTACTCATCGGCCGAGTGCAGCACGATAGCGTCTTTCTCGAGTTCGATGTTCGACTTCGAATCTTTCAGATCGAAACGGGTATGGATCTCCTTCAACGCCTGCTGGATGGCGTTCGACACCTCTTGGGTATCGACCTTGCTGACGACGTCGAAAGTGTTATCGGGCATACATTTCTAATCTTTCTGAAACAAAAGGAACTTCAATTCAGCGTATCAGAACTAGGCGGTTTAGGGGGCGGGAACTTTGGTTTCAGCCGTTTCAGATAATTTGAAAAAATTGTAGAAATTGCGGGATGTCTGCTCCCCTATCTCCTCCGTGGTGAGCCCGCGCAATTCCCCGAGTTTGGCGGCCGTGTTCTTTACATGGGCCGGCTCGTTACGCTTGCCCCGATGCGGCACCGGCGCCAGGTAGGGCGAATCGGTCTCGATCAGCATGCGGTCGAGTGGCACCTCGAGCGCCGCGTCGCGAATCTGTTGCGCCTTCGGGAAGGTGACGTTTCCGGCAAACGAGATCATGAATCCCATGTCGAGAGCGCGCTTCGCGTGTTCCCATGTGCCTGTGAAGCAATGCAGGATGCCACCGATTCCTCTTGGAGCCCATCGCTCCTCGATAAGTCGCAGGCAATCCTGCCAGGCATCGTCGCCGCCGTCGGACGGCCGACAGTGAATGACAATTGGCAGTTTCACCGCTGATGCGAGCTCCATCTGCCTGAGAAACGCCCTTTGTTGAATCTCTCGCGGAGAATGGTCGTAGAAGTAATCCAGGCCGATCTCTCCCCACGCGATGACTTTGGAATGGCGCGCCAGGCGCTCCATCTCGGCATACGCATGTTCCGAGGCTAACCTCGCTTCGTGCGGATGGATCCCGACCGTCGCGTACATAAACGGATACTTGTCTGCCAACTGGATTCCAGCATCGAGCGTCGGAGGTCCATCGCCATTTCCGATCGCGACGATGGTCCGAACCCCGGCTTCTCTCGCCCGTGCGATTACCTGCTCGCGATCGGAATCGAATTGCTTGCCATCGAGATGTGCGTGAGAGTCAACGAACATTTTGTGTGGGGCAGCCGACTCGTGTCTTCGGGGCGCAACTCGGTCGGGTCTGGCTTTCGAGACAAGCTTCTACTTCAGCCGCGCTCCAATCGGAACGTCCTCCAGGAAGCTTGCCAGCACTGGTTTCCCGCCCTCCAGCGACGCCGCAACGATCATTCCATTCGATTCCAATCCGCGCAGTTTTCGCGGAGCGAGGTTGGCGACAATGACCACCTTGCGACCAATCAGTGTTTCCGGCGCATAGGCTTCCGCGATTCCGGCCAGGACCTGGCGCACTTCTGTTCCGATATCGATTTCTAAGCGTAATAACTTGTCGGCTTTGGGAACGCGCTCTGCCACCTTTACTACTCCAACCCGCAATTCAACTTTGGCGAAGTCGTCGATGGTAATCTTCCCGTCATTCGCTGTCGGAGTCGCCGGAGTCGCTGTTGGCGCTGGCTGCGCGCTGACCCGGACCTGTGCTGCTGCTGGCTGCCCAGAAGGTTCTTGTGGTTCTTCCGCCGCCGGCCCTCGTTGCTGATCTTCCATCTGCTGCATCCTTTCGATTGCGCTTTTATCGGCGCGTGGGAAAACGGGGCGGACCTCGCCGAGTTTCGTGCCCAGCGGTAGCTGTCCCCAGGCCAGGTCGTTTAGCGCTAGCTTTTTGATGTCGCCAAGGCCCATCTGCTCCCAAATCTTTGCGGTCGCATCCGGTATGACAGGGTGGGCCAGCGCGGTAGCGATGCGAAGTGCTTCGGCCGATGTATAGAGCACTGTCGCCAGTCTCGCTCGGCTCCCATCATCTTGTTTCTCGCCCAAAGTCCATGGTTCATTCTCGACGATATATTTGTCGACCGCCGCGACCAGGCCCCATGCGGTTTCGAGTGCGCGCGAAAAGTGAAATTGATCGAAGAAAGCAGAGAATTCCCGGATCGTCTTGCGCGCCGTCTCCGCAATTGCATCGTCGGCTGAGGTCCTCGACGCCGTGTGCGACGGGTACGGTACCTCGCCCTTGAAGTATCGGTTAATCATAGTTAACGTACGGCTGGCTAAGTTGCCGAGCCCGTTCGCGAGGTCGGAATTGTAGCGTTGGACGAGGGCATCGAAAGAAAACGATCCATCCTGCCCGAAGACGACCTCCCGCAAAAGGAAGTAACGCAATGCATCCGCTCCGAGCACATCCAGAATTGTTTCGGTACGCACGATGTTTCCGCGCGACTTCGACATCTTGCTTTCTTCAAACAGCAGCCAGCCATGGGCCACGATTGCTTTCGGCAACGGCAATCCGGCAGCAAGCAGAAAGGCCGGCCAGTACACACAATGGAAACGGACAATTTCCTTCCCGATCATGTGAACGTCGGCGGGCCAGTACTTCTTGAATGCCTCTTGCGCGCCCGCGTGCGACGATCCGTAGCCAATGGCCGTAATGTAGTTGGCGAGCGCATCCAGCCACACATAGATCACGTGCTTCGGGTCGTCTGGCACAGGAATGCCCCACGAGAATGTCGATCGGCTGATGGACAGGTCGCGCAGGCCGGAGCGAACAAACGAAATCACTTCATTGCGCCGCGTTTCCGGGCGAACGAAATCCGGATTGGCATAGAGCTCGAGCAACTTGTCTTGAAAGGCCGAGAGTTTGAAGAAATAGTTCTCTTCATGAACGGTTTCGGTGATGCGTCCGCAAGTGGGGCAGGGATCACCGGGTTGTGCGCCGTCAACGTACAATTCATCGGATACGCAGTACTGTCCTGTATAGGTTCCCTTGTAGATGTAACCATTGTCGCGAATGCGCCGAAATAGTTCCTGGACTCGCTTCTTATGGCGCTCCTCGGTAGTGCGGATGAAGTCGTCGTTGGAAATGCCCATCCGCTGCCACAGCTTGCGGAACTCAGCAGAAATCTCATCGGCATACTGCTGAGGAGTCTTACCCGCAGCCTGGGCAGCGCGTTCGATCTTCTGGCCGTGCTCGTCAGTCCCGGTTAGAAAGAACGTGTCGGCGCCCAGCAGGCGTTGACGCCGCGCAATGGTGTCGCAGGCGATGGTCGTATAGGCGTGGCCGATGTGGGGCCGCGCGTTGACGTAGTAGATCGGGGTCGTGATGTAGAACTTTCTGGTCATGCCGGTATCGTCTTTGTCATTGGTTTCTGCGCAAAAATGTAAGCTCGACGGCTCTGATATTCGACCTCGGGAGCATACGGGTCGCGCTTGATGATTTCTTCGATTCCGAATCCTGCGGAACGAATCAAGTTCGCCACGCTGTTTACGCGGAAGAAGTGGAATTCCAGGGCGGCTCCAGAGTCCCAAAGGTCTTCAACCTGCGACGAGTCTTCTCCTATGTGAAAGCTGAGCAACAGCCACCCGCCGGGCAAGAGAGCGCGTATCATCTCTCGCAGCGCGCGTGCTACTTCGTCAGGCGCAAGATTTACGATTGCGTAAAATGCCGTAATGCCAGCCCATGAACAATCTCTAACCGGGAGAGCCCGCATATCTCCCTGGCTGAATTCGATGCCCGGATTGAGTTGCCGGGCTTTCTCAACCATCCCTTGCGACAGATCCATTCCGCAGACTCTGATCTTCTTATCCCGAAGATACCGCGCAACATGTCCCGGTCCGCAGCCGAGATCGCATGCAACTCCCACGTTCCGTACGCTCTCGGCAAAGCGATCAAGGAGCAGGCGGTCTAACGGTTTGCCCTCTAACTCGCCGTAAATACGCCGAGCATATTCGTCGGCGACCAAGTCATAGCATTCCTGAATGCTGCTCTTCGTCTGAATCATGATCTGAGTCTGAAGGTTATTTGGAACTGCTGTTCGTGAATGCCCGCGCCGCTTCCTGCATCACGGTTTTAAGCGGCACGCGATGTTCAGCCGCAATGCGACGGCAATCTTCGTATTCCGGGGCGTAGTTAGTGACCGTTCCATTCATGCTGGCAATCTTGATGCGGACCTCCCCCCACTGGGTGCACACATTTTCCCAGCGCCGCGCCAGTGTCTGGCGTGCCTCTTCGCGACGTCGGACGCCCAGCGTTGTTGTCTCGGCGAAGATGATCTGTACCAGCCTGCTCGAGATCTCGGACTTGCACAGGACAGTCAGCAGCATTCCCGGACGATTCTTTTTCATCTGCACCGGCATGCCAAAGACATCAAGCGCGCCTTCTTCAAACAAACGGTCCATCACATAGCCAAAGACCTGAGGGTTCAGGTCATCCAGATTGGCTTCCAACACCGTAATCGTTTCCGAATTCGTCTTTGCGGCTAGCGTCGTTGCTGCTTCCCCGATGACCAAACGCGCGACGTTTGGAATCCCGGCAAACTCCCGCGATCCGGCCCCGTATCCCGCTTTTTCAATGATCATTTCGGGGAATGCGGCAAAACGCCGAGCGAGCGTCTTTACGATTGCGGCCCCGGTGGGAGTAACCAACTCCGCTTGCACTCCGGAGGAATAAACCGGCGTATCTTTTAGCAACTCTAAGGTTGCGGGAGCGGGTACCGGAAACGTTCCGTGGGCGCAGTTCACCGTTCCGCCGCCCACATTGAGCGGCGAGCAGATGATCTCTTCTACCCCGAGAGCTTCTGCGCCGACTACACCACAGATGATGTCAACCATCGCATCGACGGCGCCGACCTCATGAAAGTGAACAGCTTCCACCGGAATGTTGTGTACCTTGGCCTCGGCAACTCCTAGTGCCTCAAAGATGGCAATGGCAGTCTTCTTGGCTGAATCGGAAATGGCAGCTGCCGAAATGATCTTCCGGATCTCTGTCAGTCCGCGGTGGGAATGCTCGTGGGTGTGCGGAATGGGCCCGCCGGGACGCGACGCTCCGGCATTCGAATCTCCATCGTGGTGATGCCCATGCTCGTGATGGTGATGCTCATGAACTTCATGATGCTGGTGCTCGTGAGATTTCGTGGGCGAGGCCCCTTGAGCCAGATTCTGCTTTGCCCAATACTCCTCGCGGGGTAAGTCCTTCTCGCCGTCGACCCAAACGTCTACTTTAGTGGCCGAGATACCGCAGCGCATCACCCGCGAGATTTCCAGCCTGGCACCGACGTTCAGGGCAGAAACGGTGTCTTCAAGCAATCGCGGCGAAACTCCGGCATCGACCAGGGCGCCAAGGAACATGTCGCCGCTGATGCCGGAACAACATTCGAGGTAAGCAATGCGCATAAGAAAACCAACTCACCACCCAAGTGTCGGGATACGGACAAAGCGCCTGGAAGATCAGATTCCTTGCGTTGTCTTACGGTGCCTCGGGATCTCCGTGGCGGATATGATTTCGCCGAGTTTTCATCATAGGGAACGCTTTGGCCTCCGTCAAACTCGCGCCCGCCGCCCGGTCTGTTAAAATCACTGTTTCTTCAATAGGTTAGAGGGCTTCCTTGTATCGCTATCTAGAGCATCGTCTTGCCCAGCGCGTCCTGGAGTGTCTCGAGCGGCGTCATCCGGGCGCGACCCTGCCCGCGGTGGTCGTCGAGCAGCCCCCAAAAGTGGAACTCGGGGACTTCGCGATTCCCATTTTCCCGTTCGCCAAACCGTTGCGCTCGGCCCCGCTGAAGATTGCTGAGGCTATTCGGGCGGAGATCGGATCAGTCGAAGGCATTGCTGATATGCAGGTCGCACCTCCCGGCTATTTGAATGTCAAGATCGACCGGGCATGGATGGCCACGGCGTTGGTCGCCGACAGGAAGCCACCGGCGCAGATTTCTCCCGGGAAAATTCTCGTCGAGCATTCCAGCATTAATCCGAATAAAGCCGCACACATCGGACACCTGCGCAACGCCATCCTCGGAGACACATTCGTACGGCTATTGCGTTCCGCGGGCAGGGAAGTCGACATCCAGAACTACATCGACAATACCGGCGTGCAAGTGGCCGACGTGGTCGTCGGTTTCACCCACATCGAGAAGAAGTCTCGCGCCGAGATTGAAGCTCTCACCCGGCATCCACGCTTCGATTACTACTGCTGGGATCTTTATGCGCGGGTATCGCAGTGGTACGAGGCGGACAGGCAGAACCTGCAGGTACGACTGCAGACCTTGCATGCCATCGAGGCCGGCGACAGCGATACCGCCTCCATAGCAGAGCTAATCTCGGTCGCAGTACTCCGCCGCCATCTGGAAACGATGGACCGCCTCGATATCGAATACGACTTCCTTCCCCGGGAGAGCGAGATTCTGCATTTGCATTTCTGGGACGCGGCGTTCACCAAATTGAAGGAGAGTGGGGTATTAACCTTCGAGAGCGCAGGCAAGAATAAAGGGTGCTGGGTGATGCGGCGGGCGGGGACCGGAAACGCAGCTTCGGTCACCGAGCCCATCGAGGGCGCGGAAGAAGACAAGATCACCGAGGAAGACCAGAAGGTTATCGTTCGCTCAAACGGTACCGTCGGCTATGTGGGCAAGGATATTGCTTATCACATGTGGAAGTTCGGTCTCCTCGGGCGCGACTTCGGCTATCGCAAGTTCTATCGCTATCCGAACGGGCATGATTGTTGGATTTCGGCGACGGAAGGCGAAAAAGATCATCCTCATTTTGGCGACGTGGCCGAAATCTACAACGTCATCGACGCCCGGCAATCCGAGGCACAGAACACGGTCATCGAAGCCCTCCGCGGTCTTGGTCATGGCGAAGCCGCCGAACACTATACCCATTTTTCGTACGAGATGGTTGCGCTTACCCCGCGTTGCGCCGCCGAACTTGGTTACACCCTGAGTGAGGAGGACAAAGCGCGCTCGTACATCGAGGTCAGCGGACGGAAGGGTTTCGGCGTGAAGGCCGATGACTTGCTCGATCAGCTTATTGCCTCTGCCAAGAAGGAAGTTGATTCGCGTCATCCGCAGTTGACTGAGGCCGAGCGACGGGACATCGCAACTCAGATCGCCATCGGCGCTCTTCGATACTTCATGCTGAAGTACACGAAGCAATCGGTGATCGCATTCGATTTCAAGGAAGCGCTTAGCTTCGAGGGGGAAACCGGACCCTACGCTCAATATGCCGTTGTACGCGCGACCAGCATTTTCCGGAAAGCGGGTGTTGATCCCGAAACGTTCTGTCAGGATGTCGCAGTCAGACTGTCACCCGCTGACCTGGCAACTTACTTGTCCGGCACTGTCGCCAATGAAATCTGGGAGTTGTGGCTCGCGTCATCCAAGACTTCGTACGTGGTGGATAAGAGCATTGCCACGACGGAACCAGCCTATCTGGCCAAGCACGTTTTTCAGCTTGCACAAATTTTCAACACGTTCTATCACCGCTATCCGATCCTCAGCGAGCCGGACGAGAAGCGCAAAGAGTTCCTCCTCGCGACGGCCGCAGTTGTCCGCCGCGAATTAATCCGTGCTCTCGCGATCATGGGCATTACAGTGCCACCGGTCATGTAGAATGCCTGCCAGCGTCAGGCATTCTGCAGGCACTGCTGTTTTGCCATGCACTCCACCTCCATGCGATCAGCGCCGTCAAGTCTGTGGTTCCGTCGGATAGCACTAGGTGGGCTAACGATTGCCGCGGTGCTTGCGGTGGTGGGCATGATTTACGAGAATATCGCTGAAGCCCGCGACCGCCGCTTCAATCCGATGCCGGGCCGACTCGTCAATGTGGGCGGAAACAAGATGCATATCGATTGCTCCGGCGAGGGAGAGCCCACGGTCATTCTCGACGCCGGGTTGGGTGACACATACACTTCCTGGCGGAAAGTCCAGCCGCACATCGCGAAATTTACTCGCGTGTGCTCGTATGACCGCGCGGGGCTTGGCTACAGCGATTCCAGTTCTCGACTTCGCACCAGTACTGTTATTGCGGCCGAACTGCACGAGCTGTTGCGAGCCGCAGCAATTAACCCGCCGTACATTCTTGTCGGCCATTCGATGGGCGGGTACAACGTGCGCCTCTACGCCAGCTTTTATCGCGACGAGGTTGCCGGCATGGTGCTGGTCGATGCTTCGCATCCTGATCAGGAGAATCGATTTCCTCCCGAGCTTAAGAATATGGAAGGAAGCTGGCAACGGGAGGCGGAATTCCTGGAATACACTACGCCCTTCGGTCTACCCCGGCTGCTCGGTCTGTGCGAAGAAGATCCGATACAGCGGGCGGCGGAGTGTAATTGGCACAGCGCACGCGAAGGAGTAGCGGAACTCAAGGCTTTCCCCATGAGCGCCGCTCAAGCAGCCGCGACGGGGTCCCTCGGCGACATGCCGCTGGTTGTGCTTTCCCATGATCCTGAAAAGCCTTCGAGCGAACTTCCGCCCGATCTTGCCAAGCCCACCAACGCAGTCTGGGAGAAGATGCAGGAAGAGATGGCGCATCTTTCCACACGCGGCACACAAATCGTCGCGAAGAACAGCGCGCATTACATACAGATCGATAGGCCCGACATCGTCATCGAGGCCGTTCGCGGTGTAGTGGAACAGACGCGCCAAAATAATCCAATATCCGTGCAATCGCATCATTGATTCGCTGGATACCTTCTGACTCAGCCTGATCAAACCTGTTAACCTTTTTTTGCTCATCTGAGGCTCTCGCTTCGACGACGTTTTCCTTCTGCACATCAGGAGCACATGATGGAACATACGGATCGGGCTCTATTTGTCCGGGTAACTCTCACGCTTTTGTTGGGCACGCTTGTTCCACTTTTCTGTGGCGCTCAGGATGCGGCGCGGAGCACTCCACCTCAGACTTCGGCGCAGCGTCCGCGAATCGGTCTTGCCCTGAGTGGCGGGGGTGCGCTCGGACTGGTGGAGATCGGCATCATCCAGTGGATGGAAGAAAATCACATTCCCGTAGACCGCATCGCGGGCACCAGTATGGGCAGCATCATTGGGGCGATGTATGCCTCGGGCATGTCGCCCGCCGAGATACGAGCTTTTGCAGAAAAAACAGAGTGGGACAAAGTTCTTCTTCCCGAGCCGGTATACAACGATCTCTCCTATCGCCGGAAGCAAGATCGGCGCGATTTTCTGGTCAATGCGCCTCTGGGCCTAAAGCATGGTCTCAGGGGGCCAAACGGCTTCAATTCCGGTCAAGCGGTAGATCTCTTGTTGGGCCGCATCGCTTTCCCTCAGTCGGGGATTGCCAGCTTCGATGATCTTCCTATTCCATTCCGCTGCGTGGCGACCGACATGCAGAGTGGGGAGGCGGTTGTGCTGCACGACGGCCCGTTAGCTCAGGCGGTGCGTGCGTCCATGGCCATTCCAGGAGTATTTACTCCGGTGGAGATCCAACGGCCGTGTTCTCGCCGACGGCGGTATGGTGCAGAACATTCCTGTCGAAACCGTGCGAGGTATGCATGCCGACGCTGTCATCGCAGTCGAGCTACATCTTCCGCCTGGTGATATCTCGCAACTGGGAAGTCTCACGGGTGTGCTGTCACGTGCGATCGACGTGATGATTACTCAAAATGAGCGACTTTCGCTGGCTTTGGCTGACGCCAAAATTACCGTTGACATGAAAGGCTTCTGGATCACTGACTATCAGCGGGTCGACGAACTGATTGAACTTGGGTACAAGAGCGCAGCCACAGAATCAACCGCCCTGCTCCGCTATGCGATTCAGGATCCGGCCGAGTGGCAGAGATACCTGGATGAGCGCATTGCGAGGAAGCGCCAGCCGATTCAGAAAGTCGAGGCGATAGAAGTGACGGGTGCTCATCCGGACACAAATCGCAGGATCCAGAAGCGACTCAGCCAGGCTGTTGGCCGACCACTCGATCTGCCGGCGCTCGAGACACAACTGACACGCATTGCGGGACAAGGTGAGTTCGATGATCTGGGCTACGAGGGTTTTACCCAGAACGGTGTTCCCGCCTTGCGCGTGACCGCACACGAGAAAACCTACGGTCCGCCCTTCGTCGATCTTGCCGTAAATGTCGATGGCTCGGGCGTCGCCGCGTTTGATTTCTCGGCTGGAGCCCGGGTGACTTTCATGGATATCCTCCACCGCGGCGGCGAGTGGCGGAATGATCTTCTATTCGGCTCCAAAGATCTGGCGGCCACTGAGTTTTACCAGCCTCTGGGGCAGACGAGATTTTTCGTGGCCCCATACGCCTTCGTGTCGAAATTCGCACGGAACTCATTCAGCGGGTTGACTCGTATTGCGGTCTTTGGTGATGAGCGCGCCGGAGGAGGTTTTGATATCGGCTACAACCCGGGACGCCGGAGTGAAGCCCGCTTCGGGTATGAGTTGTTCGACGCCAAGCTGACACCGCTGATCGGCGCGGCCGGTCTACCCATCGTGCACGGAAGCACTGGAGAGTTCCGCGCTCGTTACGTCTGGGATGGGCAAGATAGTCCCTCAGTGCCTAGCTCCGGAGCCCGCATCGTCGCCAGCCTTTCGCGAGTGCTGCAGAGCCCAGGACTCGCTCATCCTATTGGACAGCTCAATGTGCAGACTTCCACATTCATTCCCGTTGGGCCCAAGACGTCACTGTTTTTCGCGGCTTCCGGCGGAACGACCTTCCGCGGCTCCGCGGGTCCGTTTCAGGTTTTCACGCTCGGCGGGCCTTTCGAACTCGGAGCTTACCTTCGAGACGAATTCCTGGGAAACCATTACGCGTATTCGGCGCTCGGGTTTCGCCGTGAACTCTACCGATTGCCTCAGCTCATCGGAAGGAGGATCTACTGGGGTGGCTGGTATGAGGCGGGAACGACGTTCGGCAAGGAAGGTAGCGATCCGGGGCCGGTAGTCGTGCGTGGTACGTTTAATCTGGGAGTGATTGCCGATACGATCGTGGGTCCGATCGCACTCGCGGGAAGTGTTAGTCCAACCGGCCAGAGCCGGGTGAACTTCTCGATTGGACGACTGTTTTAGACCCGAAGCTAGCGGTTTAGTCTTCTGAGGGAACTTTCGCTTCACCCTTAAGCGAAGCCATGTCGATAACGAACCGGTAGCGCACATCACTCTTCAGTACTCGCTCGTAGGCCTCGTTCACCTTCTGAATAGGGACGACCTCGATGTCGCAAGCCACATTGTGCTTACTGCAGAAATCCAGCATCTCTTGCGTCTCGTGGATCCCGCCAATCTGCGACCCAGCGAGGCTGCGGCGACGCCCGGTGAGTGAAAATGCTCCGATGGGAATATCTTTCTCGGGGAGACCTACAACGACCATGGTTCCGTCGACCTTCAACAAGTTCAAGTATTGATTCCAGTCGATCTGAGCTGAAACCGTGTTGATTATCAAGTCGAAATAGGCAGCCAGTTTCGTGAACGTATCCGGGTCCGATGTTGCGTAGAAGCGGTCAGCGCCCAGTCGTTTGCCATCGGCCTGTTTCTTCAAAGACTGGCTAAGTACGGTCACCTCGGCGCCAAGAGCATGGGCTAGTTTCACGCCCATGTGGCCGAGCCCGCCAAGGCCGATGATGGCTACTTTCTTCGCCGGGCCCGCTTGCCAATGCCGCAGTGGAGAGTACAAGGTGATGCCGGCGCACAGCAGAGGTGCACACGCATCGAGCGGCAGGTTGTCGGGCATGCGAAGCACGTAATTTTCATCTACGACGATACGGTCAGAATAACCGCCATACGTCGGAGCGCCCTCTTTGTCGCGGGCATTGTAGGTCCAAACAGTCTGCACGGAACAGTATTGTTCGAGGCCTCTTTGGCACTCGGCGCAAGTCCGGCATGAGTCAACGAAACAGCCAACGCCGACTTTGTCCCCAACTTTGTGTTTCGTAACCCTGCTGCCGACCGCCGCCACGACTCCAGCGATTTCGTGTCCCGGGACCATAGGGAAAATGGATTCTTCCTGATAATCGCTCCATTCATCGCGCGTTTGATGGATGTCTGAGTGGCAGATCCCGCAGTACTGGATGTCGATAACAACGTCGTGCTCTCGTGGTTCGCGGCGTTCGAACGAATAGGGCGCCAAAGGCGCTTTGGCCGTCAATGCGGCGTAGCCCTTACACTTACTCATGAGTTCTGCCTTCTTCCTTCCAGAAAAGTCGAATAAATAGTGTTTGGATGAATAATTTTCATCATCGGTTTCGCAACTCAAGGCCGAAAATATCAGGACCGGTACAGCACTACAGTTTAGCGCGTGGCTGATATACTTCGCCTCTCGGTTCATTTCAGATAGCTGCTAAAAGGAACACTCGTGCGTTTATCCGCCCCCTGTTTTTTTCTTACATTGGTCTTTGCGATTTCACTCGGTGCCCAGCAAACTCCTGCCGCCCAACAAGGTGCGCCGCAGTCGGCCACAAAGCCACTGTTCAAACTGCAGGAAGTGATGATTCCTGTTCGCGATGGAGTTCGTCTCCAGACCGCGATCCTCACTCCGGTCGACCGGCAGGGTCCGCTGCCGATTCTTTTCCGCCGCACGCCCTATGGGGTCCCAGAAAAACCGCCGGAGCAAATGCCCTCCTCGTGGAAGGAACTCGCACAAGACGGTTACATCTTCGTGATCCAGAATCTGCGCGGACGTTTCAAATCCGAAGGGGAGTTCAATCTCTCCTCATGGGTTGATTTGAACGACGCCAAGGCCACCAACGAAACGACCGACGCCTACGACTCGATCGAGTGGCTGGTGAAAAATATTCCGAATAATAACGGTAAAGTAGGAATGTACGGCGTCTCGTACGATGGACTAACGACCGCGCTTGCATTGCTTCATCCCCACCCCGCCCTGAAGGCGATTAGCGAACAAGCTTCCCCCGTAGATCAATGGATGAACGACGATGATCACCGTTTCGGGGCCCTGCGCGAAAGCTACGACTTTGAGTACGCGGTCATGGAGCAGGCCGACAAGAACAAGAATACCCATTTCGATTTCGAGACCTACGACACGTACCAGTGGTATCTCGACCTGGGGCCGCTGGCGAACATCAATGCGAAATACCTGCATGGATCGATTCCATACTGGAATTCCAGCGTTGAGCATCCCGATTACGATGATTTTTGGAAGAAAGAAGCATGGGTAAGCCAGCTGCATTCGTCGACTGTGCCGAATCTGAATGTTGCCGGGTTTTGGGATCAGGAAGATCCGTGGGGACCGTGGCAGATCTTTCGTCATGCCGAAGAGAACGATCCGCAGCACACCAATTTAATGGTCGCCGGTCCGTGGTATCACGGGGAATGGCAAAGCCCGAAAGCCGAAAGCATTGGCCTTATACCCTTCGGAGGGCATGAGACAGCCCGCGAGTTCCGCGAAAACATCGAAGCGCCATTTTTTCGTCACTACCTGCATGGCGAGGGGGAGAAGCCGAGCCTGGCAGGCGAGTACTTTTCAGAGTGGATCAAACACTTGGCATACATATCCCGCGTGGCCGCCGAAAGAAGCCAAAAGCACGAAGTTGTATCTGTACGCCGATGGCACCCTTTCATTCACCGCGCCCGGTGGGGGTGGGAAGGCTTATCGAGAGTACGTTTCGGATCCCGCCAATCCTGTGCCTTATCGCCAGCGTCCGATTTCTCCCACCTATCCCGCGGGCGACTGGCGCACATGGGAAGTCGCCGATCAACGGTTTGTTGATCATCGTCCTGATGTTCTCTCCTTTGTCAGCGAGCCGCTCGACCACGACCTGATTGTCACGGGACCACTGGCGGCGGATCTTTTTGCTTCGACTTCTGGTACCGACAGCGATTTTGTCGTAAAGCTGATCGATGTGTACCCGGAGAGCGCGCAGAAAAATGCGTGGAATCCTGAGGAGGGACCCAACCCTGGGCAGTATGCTCAATCCCTGAACGGCTACGAACTCCCCGTCGCAATGGAGGTTCGTCGCGGGCGGTACCTCTCAAGCTACGAGAAGCCACAGCCCCTGACCGAGAACAAGCCAACAGAATGGAATATTCCGCTGCGTGATCACGACCACGTCTTTCTGAAGGGCCATCGCCTCATGGTTCAAATTCAGTCAAGCTGGTTTCCGGTGATCGACCGCAATCCGCAGAAGTTTGTGCCGAGCATCTACAAGGCCGCTGCGACTGATTTTGTTGCCGCGACGCAACGCATCTACTGCTCGTCGGATCGGCCTTCGCATATTGTCCTGCCAGTTATGCCTTAGCCAAAAGAAACGGCCCGGGAATATCCCGGGCCGCGTAGCCTTAAGTTCGTCGTCAGTTGCCGCCGGCGTTGCCATGCTGTCCAAGCCACGAAGCCAGTTGCGATTCCTGTTGCGCCTTCAAATCGACGCAGTTGTTAATGCGTTCAATCGACTGTTTGTAGGTCCGTTCCGCCGCTTCCACCTTGTGAGCAGCGAAGAACTTCGTCACCTGATCGCGCATTTCCGCATCGCAGAAAGAACTGGTTGCCCCCACAACCTGTGCACTGGCAAAGGGCCCTCCAGCCTTGGCAACCGCGTCCCAATGCGACTGGATGAAATCCCAGGCTAGTTGTTGCCCAGCCGGGTTGACCAGGACATTCGTGATTAATCCCAGCGAATCCTGAGAACGAACATCGGGCGACACCGCGAAGTCCAGAGTCTTCTGCAGCAGTTTCTGATCGCCGAATTGCGGTAAAGCGTAGAAGTACATGTAGTACTCTTCCGGCGACTTCGGATTTTTCAAGTTGCTCATCAGTTTGTCGTAGAACGTGGGATCCCCGTTCAGGGCTGCCAGCGCGAATGCGCCGCCGGCCAGTTCATGATCGACCGACGAGGGATCCGCCAGGGCTTTGTCTGCGATTTTGCGCGCCTGTTCCAGAGCCTCTGGATCGCGGGCGTCGTACGCCAGCGCATTGAGCAGGGCCGCACGCATTGTCCGTTGTTCGTCAGACTCTCCCGCCTTCGGGTCCCATCCGACCTCTTTGATCATTGGAGAGAGATATTGCCGCAGCCATGCGTGATACGCGTCCCGATCACTGTCGTTCACGACGTACTGGCCGATGTAATTCAACCGTCCGAGCACATCCTGCATCACGGCTCGACTACGATCCGATTGCAAGCCTTGTGCGAAGGCCAGATAGTCCCCGACAGGCTCTCGCCCAACTCGAATCGATGCCCAGATGTCATTCTGCAGCACAATCCTTTCAGGAGGAGTCAGCTTGGTCTCGGCATCATTCGCTAATGCGCGCACGGCATCCGGCTGGTAGCCACTGCGGTAATACCCATTCGCGTCGGCGTTATTCAAGACCCACGTCGAGCATCCCGGTAACGTGAAAGTCTCTTCTTTCTTGGTCATCAATTCGCACTTCGCACTCTTACCGCTCGCCGAACCCCTTAGGCAGACCGGGATTTGCCAGAGTTGATCGTTGGGAGTTTCGAACTTTATCCGATCGACGTAGTACCGTTGCTGTGCCAGCGTCACATTTGTTGTGCTGCCGGAGCACTGCGCCTTCACGTTAATGATGGGTACTCCCGCCTGCTTTACCCACGTGGGCATAATTTTGTCGACAGGCTTCTTTGAGGTTTTCGCCTGCGTGTCCCAAAAATCCTCCGCTGTAGCATTGGCGTACTGGTGTTGCTGGATATAAGCATTCACACCCGCACGGAAGGTTTCTTCTCCAAGATAGGCCTCCAGCATGCTCAATACCGCTGCCGCTTTCCCATAAGCGATTCCGTCGAACAGTTCCTGAATTTGATCGGGTGTGTCGGCGGCCTGGTGGATCGGGCGCGTGTTTGCCAGGGAGTCCACATTGAGAGTTCCGCCCGTGTTGCTGACATCATCGAGTTTGAAATTCCATTCTGGCTTCCACGCCTCGACGGGCTTGCTCGACATCCAGGTGGCAAAGCCTTCGTTTAGCCAAACATCATCCCACCACTTCATCGTGACCAGATCACCGAACCACATGTGAGCAATTTCATGGGAGGTCACTGAAGCGATGGTTTTCTTCAGTCCAACCGATCCCTGCTTCTCGTCAATGAGCAGCAGCACTTCGCGGAACGTAATGCAGCCCACGTTCTCCATGGCGCCTGCGGAGAAATCCGGCAGACCGATCAGATCCAACTTCCCGTAGGGATACTTGATCCCGAAATACTTGTTGTAGTACCCGACAATGTATTTCGTGGCCTCGAGCGCGAACCTTCCCATCTCCTTTTTTCCGGGGGTGCTGTATACCCTGATCGGAATGCCGTCCACCGATCCCTCTACATATTCGAAATTGCCCACGACGAGTGCCGCCAGGTAAGACGACATCTTGGCAGTGGTGGCGAATTTAACGGTGTGCTTGTCGCCCGGCCCGGGCGTATCGGACACGACTTTGTAATTGGAAATAGCGACTTGTCCCTTTTCGGCAACAGCGGTGATGTCAAACGTCGCCTTGTATTCGGGCTCGTCAAATGACGGGAAGGCCCGGCGTGCATCGGTAGCCTCAAACTGCGTAGCGGCATATTTCCGGCCCTGATCGTCTTTGCCCAGATAAAGGCCGCGCATTTCGCTATTAAGAATGCCCGTATACGTGATGTGAACGCTCGCCGAGCCGGCAGCCAGTGGCTTGTCGACGGACAGGACGACCATCTCTTTTTCTTTCACCGGCGTGACTTTGGCCGTTTGCGTCGCGCCCCCACTCGTGATCGTCACATCGTGGAAGTCGATGTCGACAGCGTTCAGCGTGATCTCCGAGGTTGGCTTTGAGATCCGGATCGTGATGGTCTCATCACCCTCAAACTTGGAGCTTTCCAGATTAGGGGTGAAGGTGAGTTTGTAGTTCTCGGGTGTCGCCGTCTCGGGTAAGCGCTGCGCGGTCGCCAGCGAGAGTGAAAGCGCAAGAAAGGTCATGCCTGCCAGGATGTGCTTCATTGATTTTCCTCAGGAAATTGATTGGATTACTTCCCACAAATACCGTACCGGGCCACGAACGAGGCGCTCTCCGCTTTAAAGTAAGTACGGAGCGTGCCCGGAGAAAGTTCAATCGGGCGCTTCGATTACCCCATTTAGGACCGTCAGCGAACAGTGATTAACGCCAAACCAGTAAGCGATCTCGCGGTGGTCACGAACTGCGAACAGCGCAAGGTCGGCATCTTTCCCGGCTTCGATGCTACCTTTACGATCCCCTAATCGTAGGGCCCAGGCCCCATTGATCGTTGCCGCTGCCAACGCTTCTGCGGGCGACATCTTCATGTGCGTGCACGCTAACGACATCGCCATCGGCATGCTGAGAGTGGGTGATGTCCCTGGATTATAGTCTGTCGCCAGGGCCACCGGCACCCCCGAATCGATCAACCGGCGGGCGTCCGGATACGTGCTCAAACCCAGGAAATAATTCGCCCCTGGCACTAGGGTTGCTATGGTGTTGTGCTTGGCCAATTGCGCAACGTCGTCATCATTCACGTGGTCCATGTGGTCGAACGATGCTGGGTCGAACTTCAAGAAAGGAGCGAGTGTCGTCTCGGAAAGCTGACCCATGTGTGCACGTACGTTCAGTCCGTGCTGCCGTGCTGCTTCAAATACTTGCTTCGTTTCTTCCGGCGTAAACGCTCCGTTGTCACAGAAGACATCCACGAAATCGACGAGATTCCGCCTTGCTGCTTGCGGGATCATCTCCTTACAGACGATCTCAACGTATTTTTGTGAGCAACCGTGAAACTCTTTTGGAACTACATGGGCGCCCAGAAGGGTGGCGACGGTTGTGCCGGGCCAGCCAGAGGACGCGTCGCGGATCGCCTCCATTGACTTGAGCTCCGACTCGACCGTTAGTCCATAGCCCGACTTGGCTTCTACCGTGGTCGTGCCATTTGCCGCCATGTCCCGCAACACATCCACGACCTTCGCGGTTAGAACGGCCTTCGTCGCCTTCCGAACTGTCTCGAGACTCGAACGGATGCCGCCGCCGGCCGCGGCAATTTCTTCATACGAAGCGCCTTCGATGCGCTTCTCGAAGTCCACTAGCCGGGGACCAACAAAGACTGGATGAGTATGAGAGTCGACAAAGCCGGGAAGCATCACTTTCCCGGCGCAGTCGATCTCCGTGATCTTGCGGCGGTTTTTCCGGATCCACGGATCACGCAGAGCTTCTTTGGTTTTGCCCGCGGAAACGATCTTGCCGCCCACACAGAGGACAGCGCCATCTTGAATGATGCCAAGTTCCTTGAGGTCAGGACCACGACGGGGTCCGCGACTTGCCGAAGCAGAACGAAGCGTCAGCAGCTGGCCGATATTGACCAGCAAAAGAGGATTTTCTTGAGTGAACCTTGATTTCGGAGGACTCACGCCGGTTCCTTAGTCTAACAGCGCACGCCGAAGCGCCGCCGAAAAACTAGGTGCGCATTGGCACCTTTACCCCTGTCTTCTTCGCGAATTGTTTCGCCTCGTCGTATCCGGCATCCACGTGCCGGATGACGCCCATCCCAGGGTCCGTCGTGAGCACGCGTTCAATGCGCTTCGCCATCATCTCGGTGCCGTCGGCCACCGTAACCTGACCTGCATGCAGAGAATAACCAATGCCGACTCCGCCGCCGTTGTGAATAGAAACCCAGGATGCTCCTGCCGCCGTATTCAGCAGCGCGTTAAGCAACGGCCAATCAGCCACCGCATCGGAACCATCTTTCATGCTCTCCGTCTCGCGAAACGGAGAGGCGACCGAACCGCAGTCAAGGTGGTCGCGGCCAATCACGATTGGCGCCTTGATCTTTCCGTTCTTCACCAGATCGTTTATGGCCAGGCCGAATTGCGCTCGCTCTCCATATCCCAGCCAGCAGATGCGCGCAGGCAAGCCCTGAAACTTGATGCGCTTCCGCGCCAGTTCAATCCAGCGCCGCAGAATGCGATTCTCCGGGAACAATTCCAGAACCAAGTCATCGGTTACATGTATGTCCGATGCTTCTCCTGAAAGCGCTACCCAGCGGAATGGCCCGCGTCCTTCGCAAAACAGTGGACGGATGTACTCCGGCACGAACCCCGGAAAGTCATACGCATTCTTGACGCCGCGCTGGAAGGCAAACGTGCGGATATTGTTTCCATAGTCAAACGTGACTGCGCCCATCTTCTGCAGGCGCAACATGCCCTCGACGTGTCGTGCCATGGCATCGAGCGATTTCTCCTGATAGGACTTCGGATCGCGGCTGCGCAATTGCAGCGCAGCTTCGAACGTCATGCCGTTCGGTACGTAACCGTTCAGGGGATCGTGGGCAGACGTCTGATCCGTCAAAATGTCGGGAACCACTCCGCGCTCTGCCAGTTCCGGAATTATGTCCGCGCAATTGCCCACCAGCCCTACGGAAACGTTCTCCTTCTTGCGGACCGCATTTTTCAGGATGCGCAACGCCTCATCGAGCGTGGTGACCATGAAGTCGCAATACCCGGTCCTGAGGCGCTTCTTGATCCGCTCCGGATCGACATCAATGCCCAGGAATGCCGCTCCCGTCATCGTCGCCGCAAGGGGTTGCGCGCCCCCCATCCCACCCATTCCGCCCGACACAATCAGTTTGCCCGCGAGGTCCCCGCCGAAATGTTTCTCCCCTGCTGCCGAGAAAGTTTCGAACGTCCCCTCCACAATTCCTTGAGATCCGATGTAGATCCACGAACCGGCAGTCATTTGCCCGTACATCATGAGACCTGCGCGCTCTAGTTCGTTGAACTTTTCCCAGTTCGACCAGTGCCCGACGAGATTTGAGTTCGCGATCAGTACGCGCGGCGCATGTTCGTGGGTCTTGAATACGCCCACAGGTTTGCCTGACTGCACCAGCAAAGTTTCATCGTTCTCAAGGCCCTTCAACGCTTCGACGATCGCGTGGTATGCAGCCCAACTCCTGGCTGCGCGGCCGGTTCCACCGTAGACCACAAGATCTTTGGGGCGCTCAGCCACTTCTTCGTCGAGATTGTTCATCAACATGCGCATGGCAGCCTCTTGCTGCCATCCCTTGCATGTGATCGAGTTGCCGCGCGGCGCGCGAATGGAAGCAGGAGCCTGAATTTCTGTTTCGACGGGCATGGATAGATGTTACTTGGACCGCAGTGCTCCGCACAAATTGCCCACCCGCAGGCAACAACTCTTGTACAGATACTTTTGCAAATTCTTTCCGTGGTTATTAGTCCTTTTCGATTATTGTCTGGCATCTCATCTCGCGATTGAATGCTGATCCAACGGATTAATCGACTGTCCGCTTGCTCCAGACAATGAAGCTGGCGGGTGACACTCTGGGGTGGTATCAGCCTTTTCTGTGGGGTGATGCGTGCACAAGTTGTTGTTTGTTCTCTGTCTGGTCACTACTTCAGCGCTTTGCCAAACCAACTATGCAGTCTTGGGCGGGACCATCACTGATCCGCAGGGCAAGGCCTTTGTCGGTGCAGAAATCCAGCTCACGGCCTCCGCCACCCAGGCGGTGCGCCGTGCCCCCAGTAATGGACTGGGAATTTTCGAGATCACCGGATTGCTCCCCGGTGAGTATGAACTCAAAGTGGAGGCTCCGGGATTTTCCCCCCTCACGCAAAATCTGAACCTTGAGGTTGGCCAGCAGATGGTGTTGAACCTCGGCCTCAAAGTCGCTGCTGTGAAGAACGTTGTGGAGGTCGGAGCGGGCGCGCCGGCCCTTCATCCCACAGATGCCTCCGTCGGGGAAGTCATCGAACCGGTCGCCGTGCATAACCTTCCGCTCAATGGACGGATGCTGATCGATCTGATGTTGACCGTGCCGGGGGCGCACGTCAGCCATGGCGCTCAAACCGGAAACATGAATCCCCTGTATTGGCGGCCTGGACAGCGTTCTGCCGTGAGTATCGGCGGGAATCGGCCGAATGCGAACTACTTCCTCCTCGATGGAACCACCGACACCGATCCCACTTTTAACACTTTGAACCTGAGCCCGTCGCCCGACGCGGTCCAGGAATTCAAAGTGCAAACTGGAAGTTACTCGGCAGCGATGGGCGGCGCTGGAGGCGGCCAAGTCAACATCGTCACGCGCTCCGGTTCGAACCAGTTTCACGGAACGGTCTACGAGTTCCTGCGCAACGGAGCGATGGACGCAACGAGCTTCGAAGCCATGGGCAATAACCACATGGTGCAGAACAACTACGGTGCTTCGTTCGGTGGGCCCATTCGCAAGAACCGGACATTCTTCTTCGCGAACTTCGAAGGCTTCCGTCACGCTATGACCGATACCATGATCGATACCGTTCCGACGCCGCAGGAAGTCTCCGGCGATTTCAGCATGAGCGGTGTCAATATCTATGACCCCACCAACAATCGCGCTCAATTCCAGTACAACGGGATGATGAACGTGATTCCTCCTTCGCAGATCAATCCGGCCGCCCAAGCCTTTCTGCAAAAGTATGTCCCGCAGCCCAACCTAACCATGGGAATGATGCCGTGCGGCGCCGCCACCATGGGCAGTCCAGGCGTCGTGGGCGCAGGAATGGACTGCAACAACTACATGGACGCGCGCAATGAACTCGAAGTTAACAATCAGGGCACGATCCGCGTCGACCAGCATCTCTCTCGTGGTGACACTCTCACGGGACGATACTCGTTGAGCGCAGAGACCGGTTTCATGCCGGGAGAGATGCCTCCCGGAGGGGTAGGCACTCTACTGCCAGGATTTGGCTCATATAACGACAACTTCGCGCAGCAAGGCAACATCGCGTGGACCCGCGTTCTCACTCCCCGCGTCGTGAATACAGCTGCCATCACGGTTTCGCGGCTGGCAATGCATCGCTACGACCAGAATGCTTACACCAATGACATCGTCTCTCAACTCAACATTCAGGGAGTCGGCTTTGGTGGCGCCGGAGCCTTCGGCGCTCCCTTCTTCAACGTGCAGGGCTACTCACCCATGGGAGACAACTACTCAGCAACCCCCATGAAGGCATGGGACACGATTGCCGAAGGTCGCGACGCCCTTAATTGGCAACTCGGGCGTCATACACTCCAGTTTGGTGGCAGCTATCGACGTTTCATCTGGCCGATGTGGGGATTCTTTCAGAACCGGGGCTACTACCAGTTCACTAACGGTTTCACCACTGATAACGGCACAAACGATGGAACCGGCTCTGGGCTTGCGAGTTTCCTGCTCGGACTCCCCGCCGTAAAGCAGCGTCAGGCTGGCATCCCGCAGATGCAACTCCGCCAGTGGTATGCCGACGGCTTTGTTCAGGACAGTTTTCGGGTCACGGCTACTACAACCATCGAGATGGGACTGCGCTACGAGTTCATGGAGCCGCTCGTTGACATCAGTTACACCAATTCAAATCTTACTTTCGACAACGGCAAACCATCCGTATTCATTGGAGGGCAAAACGGCTTCCCGAAGGGACTGAGATATCCCAACCCGCATAACTTTGCTCCGCGCTTCGGCATCTCGAAGGCCTTTCCAGATCATGGCATCGTTCTGCATGGCGCCTACGGCATTTTCTTCACGCCGGTTGACATGAATACCTGGTGCAACCAGCGGCACAACGTGCCTTACGTTTTCCCGGAGACGCAGCAAAGCGACAACTTCACGCCCGCTGCACCTCTCTTAACGAGCCATCTGAACTTCGCTCCAGCGGTGTTGGGACAAACCACGGTGAGTTTCACGGCGATGGATCCCCATGCCCCTTCGCAATACATCGAGCAGTGGAGTACCTCCGTAGAGAAGAGCCTGGGCCATCAGACCACGCTCGAGATCGGATACCTCGGCTCTCACGGTGTGCACCTGCAACGCGCGCATCTGATCAACAATGCGCCTCCCGGGCCGGGGGCCATCGGGCCTCGCCGTCCTTTTCCCAAAATCAGCTTTGTACCGGGCTCGGTGCTTCCTTCAGGTGTCACCTACACTCCACCGTTGACTGGTTGCACGAACAATCAGATGTGCTTCCCGGTGAGCACGATCAACTTGCTCGAGAATACGGCGCAAAGCTGGTATGACGCGGGCTATGTCAACATTCGCCGGCGCTATTCCCACGGACTGACATTCCTCGCCAACTATACCTGGGCGAAGGATCTCAGCGATGCCCCGGATTTCCGTTCGCCGATGTTCGAGTCGTCGATCCCCCAGAATAACAATGACCTTGAAGCGGAACGTGGGCCAGCCTGCGACATCCGTCATCGCTTTGCTATCAGCGCTGTTTATGATCTGCCTGCGTGGGATCGTTCCAGTTTGTTGCGGGCGGTGAGCAAAGACTGGCACGTGTCAACCGTGTACCAGGTGCAGACGGGATTTCCCTTCACGGTTTCAGTTTTCGGAGATACGGCGAATTCCGGGACAGTACTGGGAGAGAATCCGATCCGCGCCAACCTGACCGGAGAACCACTATTTCCTTCCGGCACGCATAATGCCACCACTTGGTTCAACGCGGCTGCGTTCGCCGCTCCGCCTGCCTACACGTTTGGAAACGCCGGCAGAAACTCGATATACGGTCCCGGATTGCAGACTCTCGATCTTGCATTGGTCCGCGACTTCACCCTGACGGAGCGCACAAAATTCCAGTTCCGGGGTGAGTTCTTCAATGCTCTGAACCACACAAATCTGGGCACACCGGACCGTTTCGTGAACACCCCGCAGTTCGGCACCATCACCGAGGCCACAACTCCGGGCAGGGAAATTCAACTGAGCGCGAGGTTATCGTTCTAGAACGGCACGCATGTGCCGAAGATTGCTTTGGGAATTGGAGCTTTGTCACCAGGTGCTATAGGCGGTTCCGTCGCTGCCGGTGGCACTCGAGGCCGAATGCACATCGGTGATGCCTGGTTCTTGCTGATCGACGGCCATCAACACATCTTCTTGCACAACTTCCCAGTTGTTTTGCCGGGTCATCGGATCGACCGGGATCTCGCGCAAGTAGCCGGCGGACTTCAGGTCGTCGAGCGATTGGGGAGCTTTCTGCTTGTCTAACGTGTATTGAGAGATAACCGAGCGGAGGGTGCTTAGATTGGATCGCAGCACGGATTCACGCGCCTGGATGACGGCTTGGTTGTAAACCGGCACCGCAACCGCCATCAGAATCATGATGATGCTGATCACGATCATCAACTCGAGCAGCGTGAAACCGCGCAGGCGCCGGATGCTTCGACCGTGGGCGAGTCTAGACAGGGATGCCCGATTGTGACGGCGCACAACCTGTTCCTTGTACTTCGATTTGTTCACGCCCAGTAGCATTTACCAGTCCTTGTACTTCGTCCCATCGAGCCCAGTACCTTCCGACTTGGTATAGACATCGAATACGCTCTGTCCGCCCCAGGAATCGGAGTCGGGATCGTCTTGCATGGACCGCAAGCCCCACTCTTTGCTCTTGGTCATGGGGTCCATAGGGATGGAACGCAGAAAACGCAGTTTCTTGCCGCCTTGTGATTCGACGCCCTTAACGAGTTCGTCAAGATCGGGAGGGTAATTCATGCTGTCGACTTTGGTCTGGAACGCACCCCGGTCGGCAGCATCTTTGTACCGGTCGATGGCGTCGCGCATATCCCACAAAGCCTTGCGGAGCTGTTTCTCCTTCTCCCGTTGGATCGTAACGCGCGCCAGGGGCAGGGCCATCATCGTTAGGATCGACAGGATCGTCGTCGCAACGATCAACTCTAGAAGCGTGAAACCTCGCGTCCACTTCGTGCTGCGCCCGGAATGAAATCTCGATACCGTCATTTCGTGTTCTGTATTCCTCTATGGCGAAACTTCTTCGCCTAGGTTACTGGACCGTCACTGCCGCCTGCGCTCCATTCACGGTAATAGCCTGCAAGCCAGGATCGCGCGCTCCGCCCCGAGTGATCGTCAGAGGAGTTTGTCCGTTGGCTTTCGCCTCGAAAGTCATGGTGACCACAGCGCCCTGTCCGGAGACCCCTCCAGCGCCCGGCGGCCGAGTAGCTGTTATCTGCGACTGCCCCATGGCTTCATCCTCGCGATGAACCAGCGCCACTGCCTGCCCGTCTTGTGAGAGGAAGCCGCCATTGGAGACATTCACCAGTTGCAGCATCTTCGGATCGTAGTTTAACTGCACGGGCACGGAATAAACATTCTGTGCGCCGGAGATGAGCAGGTTCACAACAAAAGTGTTGCCCTTGACTGCCTGGATCGTTGGCGGATCGAACAGGAAGCTTGGTGTTCCGCCTGATGCCGCGTTTGGAGCAGGTGGCTGTCCGGCAGGCGGCTTGTTTGCTGGGGGCTGATCCGCCGGCACGATCGACGGCGATGCCGCCGGGGCTCCCGTGGCAGAGGGTCCTGCTTGCACTTTGTTGACGTGGCGCAACGAGATCGTCGTCGAGGTGCCAATGTCGATAGCCCGCTGGTTAACCTCGTTCACGTCCGTGGAACGGATGATATGCGGCACGATCGCGAAAACGATCTGGTTTTCCGAGTGATCCTGCGTAGTCTGGCCGAACAGATACTTGAGGATCGGAATCTGCGCGAGGCCGGGAATTCCACTCAGTGATTTCGTCTGCTGATCTTCCATGATTCCGCCCAGCAGGTTGGCCTCGCCGTCCTTCAGTCGAATCTCGTGCTCAATCTTTCGCTGGCCAATGATGGGCTGGCTGATGCCCCCAATGTTCTGTTGTCCCGTGACCGCCGAGACGTCCATTGTGATCTTCAGCGTTACTTCGCCATTGGAGTGAACATGCGGCGTGATGTCGATATTTACGCCTACATCCAGGTACTGAAACTGAGTGTTGACGAGAGGGTTGATACCGACGCCGCCGATGCCGGGCTGGAATGATCCGGTGGCAACCGGGACCCGATCGCCGATCTTCAGGGACGCTTTCTGTCCATCTAGCGCGCGAACCTGGGGATTCTGAAGCAGTTTGGTGTCACTATTGCTCATCACGGCCGAGAGATTAGCCGACGGGATTGTGACCTGGAAGTTAGTCGCGTTCAAATTGCCCAGCGTGTTGAGATTAATTCCTGTGTTTGACCCCGACGAAACTGTCCCTGCGCCTCCACTCGTCGTCGTGCCGGTCGTCGTAGTGGTCGTGTTGATGTTGTTTTGTAGCGTGACGGTAGCGCTCGTGGGCGGGCTGAGGCCCAGCGTGCGCGACCGATCTTTGCTAACCTGCATGACCGCAATATCGATGATCACTTCTGGGCGGGCCTTATCCAGGTCTTCGACGAGCTTTTCGGCCAGAGCGATCTGATCAGGAGTTCCACGCACGACCAAAGCATTCTGTGAGAGCAACTGCTGCACGCGCTGCACATCGAGCACGGCGCGAATCGCATTCACCACGTCCTGCAGTTCGGTGGGCTGGGAAAGATTCGTGAGGTAAAAAGTCTTAAGGACGCTCTGCTCCAATTCCTTGCGCTTCGCGGGATTGTCCGTCGCTACAAAAATCGTATTTAACGTCACCGGCCGCCAAAACGTCTTCGATTCAAGAGCGGTGATCTGCAGAGCTTCTTCCAGGGTGACTCCGTTCAGCTCAACTTTGATGGGCCGGGGAGTGTAATCCGGATCAAAAAGTACATTGATTCCAGCCAATTGTCCGATGGTTCGATAGACCGTGTCGGATTTGTCGGTGAGCTTGACGGTGATAGGAACGTTGGAGATGGGGGCGAGTTCAACCGGTCCGGCGGCCTCATGCACCCGACGCTCGAGGCCAGCCGGCGGTCCGGCTGCCTGAGGTTGTGGGTTCCGCTGATCGTTGATCATCTTCACCGTTCGGTTCAGTTCCTGCTTGGCAATGAACGACGCGGGATCGATGGTCAGCGCCTTCTGAAACTCGGCAACGGCTTCGTCGAGTTTCCCGTCTTCGCGAAGCTTTTGGCCACGATGGACGATCACCGCGCCCGCCTCGAAGCGGATGTGTTCAAATGCCGCTCGATAGCGGAGGTCCTTCGGTTTCAGGTCGTAGGCTTGCTTGAAAAAATCGTAAGCGGCCTCATACTGCTGCCGAGCTTCAGCGTCTTGACCCTTGGTGAATAGATCTTTTGCCTTGTCGGCAACGGCGGGGAGGGCGATAAGCGCGACCAGCAACAACATGAGAGCTGGGCGCATTTGGGGTCTCATTCTATGATCCTCACGAGATGGTCCTCTTCGACTGCGACATCGTCGGTGGAACTGGGTCTGACGATTTCGCATCTTTCCGTCGGCATTTTCGCGCGGAAAAATTTACCTCGACACACAAATAACTCGCGGTGAGGCGATTATAGCATCGCACTTTCTGCCGCCCCATGTGCTTGCGCACACGGGAGTTACACTCTTTGGTCGTAGGACCATTGGGTGCATGCCGGCTGGTTCGATCGGGTCACGATTTTCGATTCCAGCCCAGGCTGTCCAAGCGACCGCCGGCCGCACCAAGCGCTGCAGAAACGACGATCTGTGCCCGCCGCACAGGCTTCGAACAAAGAATCTGGGACCGAGACCGCCTCCCAAGTCCTCCTGCTAAGATGAAACCGGACCTGAACTTAAACCCATGGCCCGCCAGCCAAGTCATCAAACCAAGCCGAATCCGGAGAAAACGCCACGCCGCGACTCCACGGCCAGCGGCCAGCGAGACGCCGCCGTTAATAGGATCGCTTCACATAACTATTTCTTGCTGGAAAAATTTGAGGCGGGGGTCGCGTTGACCGGGACCGAGGTCAAATCCGTACGGGGAGGTCTGGCGAATCTCAAAGATTCGTACGGGCTGGTTAAAGACAATGAGATCTGGCTCCTGAATGCCCATATCGGCCCTTACGAACACGGCAACATCTTCAATCATGCGCCGCTCCGTACCCGCAAATTGCTCATGCATCGGGAGGAGATCCGCAAACTGGTCGGCAAGACCCAACAGAAGGGGCTGACTCTCATCCCCACTCGGATGTATTTCAAAAACGGTAAAGTAAAGGTTGAGCTGGCCTTGGCCAAGGGCAAGCAGCTTTGGGATAAACGCGAGACTGAGCGCCGTCGTACGGCCGACAAAGAGGCTCGAGAAGCCGTTACCCGGGGAAGAAATAGAAAGTAGCGTCACCTGCTATCAAGACGGTAAATCTCAAATCCGACATGCCCTCAGTCCTTGAGGCGCTCTCGCGTTTGGATCGGGAAATAACTCTTGCTCGCCAGCAGAAACACTCTCTCCTGAAGGTGATACACGGCTACGGTTCGAGCGGCGCTGGAGGCGATATCCGCATCGCCGTGCAAAAGCGTCTGCGGGAATTGTTGGACGCTCATCAGATCCGGGGCTGCGTCTATGGGGAAAACTGGTCGAAGGCGGACGATGTGACTTGGCGTCTGCTGCAGACTCAACCGGAGCTCAAAGGCGATCCCGACCTCGGGCGCCGCAATCAGGGAATCACGGTGGTGCTACTCTGAAATTCTTTGGTCCGCGACGTTGCGATCGATAACCTCCGGCGTTTCCGGCGGCGAGTTCGAAACCACAGGCGTGGGTTCTGGCACAACTACAACCGGAGGTGGCGCCGGCTCGATCGGCACCACGGCAACGACCGGAACCAGCATTCGCTGCTGCCAATAGGACGCTGCGACTCCGCGTTGCCAGAAGCGGGGAATCAGCAGAAGAAGCAGGGTGAACTGGCTCACGAAAAAGGCCCCCGCAATACTCGGCGGTGTTACAAACTTCATCCAGATCCACAGCCCGGCCACCAAAAGAACCGCCGCCACAATTGTCGTCGCTAAGTAGCATGCGATGAGCCGACCAAGGCTTCTCAGCGTGTGCCGGAATCCTGCTCCGATCGACTTCCGCACCGCGCGCTGATCGTTCAAAACCGTGTCGGCTTCGGCCAGGTCAAACCAAATTCGAAAAGCGGTCATCACAAGGAAAATGATGAATAGTCCAACAAAGCGGACTTCGGGTAGCAGCAACTCACTCGTACTCTCTGTGGCCTTCCGCTCCAGAATGCCGTGAATCCAAAACAACAACCCCGTGGCGATTCCCATCACAATGCCGGCGATAAGCACGAGCCGGATAAAACGCCACAAGTTTCGGCCGCAGGCGCGGAAGAAATCATCTCGTGGCAACCGGTACGTTGACGCGTATCCCTGAAAAACTCCCGGCAGGAACAGGGCCGTCGCGACCATGAAGAGCAGCGCGAAGCACATCGCGGGCAATCTGGAAACGATAGTCGGCCCATACTCTGGAAGGCCAGCCATCTCGATGACCACGCCCAGGGGAAAACCATGCATGAGGCGCTCAGACTGCAGGCTGTGGTCTAGAATCGCTCCCGCCTGGTTAACGAACGCGATGGTGCCGAAAAGGCCGAGTAAGAGATTCAGCACATAAAACCAGACGATATAGCGTTTGTTGCGCAGCACCATACTCAGCCCGCTGCGCAAAAGACTCTTGTTGTCACTCATCGACGATTGCCCTCAATCCAAGCCCAGTGCAAGTGCTATTCTGACGACGCGCGAAGCTGGTCACACCGCCCACCATCCCAAGGCCTGGCTTAGGAACTGAGTGATAAAGAGCCAGAAATTGGCCAGCTTGTGGGCCGGCTTTCCATTCGGCTCGGACGTGTGGCTGTTGTTGAAATTGTTGCGGTCGAGCAGAACCTTGTGGTCTGGATCGATTTCCGCCGACACCACCTTCGCTTTTTTCTGATAGCTGAACCGCGTCCACCGACTTTGCCCGTCCCAATGTTCGCGGACCTTCTCCCCGTTATCGAACTTGATCTCGGCCTCGACCGGCATCACGAAGTCTTCCTTGCGATGCAGTGTCACGTAAGACTGATAAAGGATGTCGCCCTTCTTGGCACCCTTTTTCTCCTGCTTCTCTTCATACCAGTTCGCGGGGAATGAATTTACCTGGAGAACTTCATAATCCATCACTTGCGATCCATACACGGCCTGGTTGAAATACCAGCGAAGATCCTTTCCCGAGACCTCTTCAATGGTTTTCAGGAAATCTTCCTTGGTGGGATGGGTGAAGCGATACTTCATGAAATACGTGTGCATCGCCTTCGCCATAGTGTCTTGGCCGATGATGCCTTCCAGCGTGAGCAGCACGGATGCGGTCTTGGCATAGGTGATGCCGCCATACGAATTGAAGCTGACGTATTCGTAGGCTTTTTGGGCCATCGGGTCAAGATCAGCCACGAACGCATAGAAAACTCTCTGGAATTCGTGTTCCCCGAGCGTCACGCCTCCCAGGTTTAAAACGGACGTATCTGGCCCAAACAACGACTCCATGACCTTCACCTGCGTGTATTCGTTGATCCCTTCGTCCATCCACGCATCTTCAAACTCGTTGGTCGCGACCATGCCGTACCAGTATTGGTGTCCAAATTCGTGCTCAACCACTTCTTCAGGTTCCAGCAGGAGCCCCTTGGGCGCAAACCAGCTCGCGTCTCCGGTAATGAACGTTGGATATTCCATTCCCCCCGCTGCAGAATCGGGCTCGGGATCGACTACGGTCAGGGTCTTGTAGGGATATGGACCATACCGCTGCTCAAATTCATCCAGCGTTTTCCTTACGATGCGTTCGTGACGCTCGGCCTGGCTCCAGTGCGCGGGCTGCATCAAGAAACGCAACTTGATGGGGCCCATCTGCGCTTGATAGGTAGCCTCTCTCACTTTAAAACGGGGGCTAACAGTCCAGGCGAAGTCGTGGATGTCATCGCCATGAAAAGAAACAGTCTTAGTGCCATCGGTGTTGTTTATCTCGCCTACTTCCACCCCGCTGGCGCCTATCACCTCGAACTGCGGTACTGTAAGTTTCACGTCGTAAACGCCGAAGTCAGCGAAGAACTCCGTCGTCGCATGGTATTGATGGCAATTCCAAGCTCCGTGCCACCAAACCCCAACTTTCGGGAACCACTGTCCTCCTAAGAGGAAATCGCGTTTCCATCCCGAACGTGCCTGAGTTTCCGGCATCTGATCGTGAAAGGCGATCTTAAACTGCACGAATGCGCCAGGAGCGATCGGCTTGGGTACGCGCACGTCCACGACCGTCTTATCATCTTTATTGCCATCGTCCGGCGAGATGAACTGCAAGTCCTTGGTCAGATCGCCCTGCCCGACCACTTCCAGGCTCTTGATCTCCTCCGAACCGTACTGCTTGGCTTCCCACTTCTCGTAACCGACATCGCGGGTTCCCGCAATCTTGACCTCGCGAACGAAAGTGGACTTTGGCTGGAACGCATTCTGATAAAGATGAAAAGGGAAATGGTCGAGCGGTTGCCCGGTCAGGTTGTGGTAGGTGAGAACTTCCGTGGCGTCGACGGTATGTTTGCCAGGGTCGTACTTGGCGTCGATCTCATAATGCACAACACGCTGCGACATGGCGGTCGGCGAGTTAATCGCCAGCGTCGTATCGGGGATCGAAATGCTGCTTGCTGTAGCGCTGGCCGGTTCGGAAGGTCGGGCTGGCGCTTCTGCCGGGCGAGCGGCTGTTACAGTCTTTCGCCCGAACCCCACCGCGAGTACTATCCCCAATACAACCGTGAGACCAATTGCTCTACGGTGAATCTTCATGGAATCCTCACCTGTATGACCTGCGGCATTGAATCATACCCCAGGCATTGAAATCTCGTCATCCGACGCATTTGCGCCAATCAAGGCTCGGCTAACGCCGCCCACTTGTTCAGTCTCTCAGGAGCATTTTGCCGACGGAAAACCAAAAGAAGTTACAACCGATTGCCGAGCGCCGGCGAGCTAGTGCCGGCAAGCTGAGGGCGCCAAGCTGAACTAATTTCCACTCCCTTTTCTCCAGGTGCGGCATGGTTTCGGTCCGCCGCTTGCGCTTTTGCCTTCCCGCCGACGATACTGGAATAACTTTCCACTATGAAGACGACAATTTCTCTCTCTAGACCCTCTGAGCTCGAAACCGAATGCCTAGTCGCTGTGGTCCTGGACCACTCGAACTCCACATCAAACGAAAAAGACAAGAAGCCCGAACTGAAAGTGGCGACTGACGATCCGGTCGTCCAATCGATCGCAGCCGACCTCTTGGGAAGTGGCGAAGTCTCCGGCAAGCCTTTTGAGACCAACCTCCTGCACAAACCCGCTACGCTGAAAGCCAAACGCTTGCTGCTGGTTTCCGGGGGAAGCGCAAAAAAATTCTCCAGTTATGATCTTCGTCGTGTGGCCGGGACTGCAGTTCGATCATTGAAGACTCGTGGAATTCGCAGTTTCGCCTTCGTCGCGCCGCCAACTGTTCCTTCCGACGAGGCGGTTCGCGCGATCGTCGAGGGCGCGTACGTGGGCAATTTCGATCCCGATTACTATCGCAGCGATCGCAAGGACCAGAAGATTGATTCCATCACGACCATCGCAAGCGGAGATAAATCTGCCCTTGAACGCGTGGCCGGCGAGGCGCAGATCATTGGTGAATCCCAGAACTTCACTCGCGATCTCGTAAACGAACCTTCGAATCGCATGACGCCGACGATCCTGGCCGAGCGCGCGAAGAAAATGTGTTCGGAGGTCGGTCTGAAGTGCGAGATCTACGGCGCCGACAAAATCAAAGAAATGAAGATGGGCGCGTTTTGGAGTGTCGCCCAAGGGTCCGACGAACCACCCGCGCTGATTGTGATGAAATACGAGCCGGCCGGGGCGCCCGAGAAGCCCGTTCTAGGCTTAGTTGGGAAGGGAATTACCTTTGACACCGGCGGCATCTCGATCAAGCCTGCCGATGGCATGGAGAAGATGAAATACGACATGGCCGGCGGCGCAACCATGATCGGAGCGATGCGAGCCATCGCGCTCTTGAAGCCCAAAGTCAAAGTTATCGGCATTGTGTGTGCGACTGAAAATATGCCCTCGGGAAAAGCCCAGAAGCCCGGCGATGTGCAGATCGCCATGTCGGGCAAGTCGATTGAGATTATTAATACCGATGCCGAAGGCAGACTGGTGCTCGCCGACGGACTTTACTATGCGCGACAACTCGGTTGCACGAACCTGGTCGATGCCGCAACTCTGACCGGCGCGGTGGTCGTCGCCCTTGGTTACAACAACGCCGGAATTTTCGCCAACGACGACGATATGTACAACCGTTTTCACAACGCGAATGCCAAGGCCGGAGAAAAGATGTGGCGCCTACCTCTCGATGACGAATATAAAGAGCAAATCCGATCGTCCATCGCCGACATCGTGAACTCCGGCGGGCGCTGGGGCGGCGCGATCACCGCCGCCATGTTCCTGAAGGAATTCGCAGAAGAGACGCCGTGGATCCATCTGGACATCGCAGGCACCGCATGGATGGAGGATCAGAAGCCGTGGATCGCAAAAGGTCCGTCCGGCATTGCCTTGCGAAGTTTGGTCGAGTTCGTGAAGGGCTTCGCTGGTTGAGGGAAATCAGGGCGGTTGTTATAATCGAGGTCGTTCCAAGCGCTTGCGGTCTTGGAGCGCTTCGTACAGTCATCGCAATCCCGCCACAATTAGCGTGAAGCGACATTCCTCGCAGCCCGCCAATCGCGGGTTTCGGACGTGGCCAGGTAGCTCAGGTGGTAGAGCGCAGCCCTGAAAAGGCTGGCGTCGGCGGTTCAACTCCGTC
>CAVUYN010000007.1:0-497199 GCA_963745715.1 uncultured Acidobacteriota bacterium
CGCGGCGGTTCGTTCCCGGAAAGCGTCCCTCTCGTTCAGGTGAGGCGCGGTGGCCGCGTCGAATCCGTCCACCGCCAGCTCGATCGCGGTCGCTCCGAGGACGGGCGACTCCTCGCGGCGGCTGGCGATCCACGCTGGCCGGTCTTCCTGCGCTCTGCCGCAAAGCCCGTGCAGCTCGTTCCGTTTCTTGCGGGCGGAGGCGAGAGACGTTTCAGCCTGTCGACCACAGAGATCGCTCTCGCGGCCGCGTCGCACGGCGGCGAGCCTTTCCATACGCGCGCCGCCGCCGCCATGCTCGCGCGGGGAGGCTTCACGACCGAGGACCTCCACTGCGGCGCGCACCCGCCCATGCATGCGGGGACGGCGCGCGCGCTGGCCCTCCGCGGCGAGGAACCCGGCCCGCTCCACAACAACTGCTCGGGAAAGCACGCGGCGATGCTCCTCGCCTGCCGGCTCTTCGGCGAGGATGCCGGGACCTACTGGAGGCCCGGGCACCCGCTCCAGGGAGAGGATTCTGACGACCCTCTCGCTCCTGGCGGGCGTACCGGTCGCCCGGATCGGCCTCGCCGTGGACGGTTGTTCCGTGCCCGCGTTCCGCATCCCCCTCGCGAACCTGGCGCTCCTGTATGCGCGGCTCTTGGGCGCGCGCATGCCCGGAGAGCCGCTCCGCGCGTTTCGCGCGCGCGTCCGGATCGCCGGCGCGATGATGTCCTTTCCCGAGATGGTGGCCGGAACGGGCCGGTTCACGACGAGCCTCATGCGCGCGTTCGGCGGAGGCCTTCTCGCGAAGGAGGGCGCCGAAGGGGTCTACGCGGTGGGGGTGGCGCGATCTCTCTCTCGCTCTCTTGCCGGCACGGCTTCCGTGGGGATCGCGCTGAAGGTCGAGGACGGGGCCGAGCGCGGACGCGATGCCGTGACCGTCGAGGTTCTGCGACAGCTCGGCCTCGCGTCGGGCGCGCGTCTCGCGGCCCTCCGTCGTCTCGCGCGGCGCCCCGTGAAGAACGTGCCGACGACGTCGTGGGCGACATGAGGACCGTCTTCAGGCTCGACCGGTTCACTTCGGGCGAGCGAGCGGACTGAGGGGCGTCCCGTGCGCACGATTCGAGTCGGCAAGGGGCTGCAGGGAACCCTCCTCGTCGCCTACTCGTGCGTTCTCCTTTGCGTGACGCTTCTCGTGCAGGGCGGGGGCAAGGTGAGGACGAATCTCGCCCCGTTCGAGGACGTCCAGCGCCTCGCGGCCCGGACCGGGCACGGAGGGTATCTGTCGAACGCGTTCCTCTACGCGATCGTCGGGATCGTCGGCAACCTCGCGATGTTCGCGGTGTGGGCGTTTCTCCTCTGGAAGTTTCTGGACGGGCCGGGACGCTCCGCGGCCCGAAACCACATGGACGCGCTGTTCGCGGGCACGCTGTTCAGCATCGGGATCGAGACCGTTCAGCTTTTCCTTCCGACGCGCGCGGCCGACGTCAACGACGTGTTCTGGAACGTCCTCGGAACGATCGCGGGCTGCGCCCTCGCGCATCTGCACCGGAACATCCGGCTCGACTGGCGGTAAACTGACCGGGGCGCGCCGGAGTGGCGGAATGGCAGACGCAGGGGACTCAAAATCCCCCGGCCCACAAGGCCGTGAGGGTTCGACTCCCTCCTCCGGCACCAATGACAGGCTCCAAGACGCGTGGCGACGCCGTGCAGCGGCCGAGCTTCCGGATCGCCCGCTTCTCCGCCTCTTCGATCGAGTGCGACCGGGTCAGCGAGAGCTCCTCCCGGGTGCAGCACCACCAGCCTCTGGTAATAGGCGTGAAGAGTCTGCAGCTCGGCTTCCGACATGCTCTCGACGTCGATGAGGCGGTTGCTGGCTCCTTCGAGGGCGGCGACGATCTCGTTCAGCTTGAGGTGAACGGCTTGGGAGTCCTTGTTCTGGCTCCGCTGGATGAGAAACACCATCAGGAACGTCATCACGGTCGTTCCCGTGTTGATGACGAGCTGCCACGTGTCGGAGTAGTGGAAGACGGGGCCGGTCGCCGCCCAAACGAGAACGACGGCGACGGCCAGAGCAAACGCTCCGCTGCTGCCGCGCGCGGGTCGCCGTTTTCGAGACGCGCTCGAGGATGCCCGCGCGCGGGCGGCCTCGCCCCGCGCCGGGCTCTTCACCGTGGCGGTTCGGGATCGTTTTGAACGAGCCAAGAGCTTCCTTTCGCGTGAAATCCTGCGTGCCGCACTCCAGTAATTCTTACTACTTGCCGGACGCGAAGACTCCCTGCGCAACCCCCGTGCCGCCGTCGCGGCAGGCCGTCCTTCCCGCCCGCGGGAAGAATGTTCTTTCTGCGATGGCCTGCAACTTGCGGAGAACAGAGCGCCCCGCGGCGGGGAATGAACACCCGCGGGGCCATGGAAGAGGCGTGGGATGTCGCAGATGGTGCAGGACTCGCGGGACCGGTTCTCAAGTCCGGACATCCTGGTGATCGACGACGACGCCACGCTGCGCGAGGGGCTCATCGACCTCTTCCGAATCGAAGGTCTGAGCGCCGTCGGAGCCGAAAGCGGCGCCGAGGCGCTTTTCCTTCTGCGCGCGGGTGTTCATCCGGGCGTGATTCTTCTCGACCTCGACATGCCCGTCATGAACGGCTGGGATTTTCTGAGCGCGCTGGAGAACCTGCCTGCGCTTCCCCGACATCCCCATCGCCATCGTGTCCGGCATCGCCTCGGATCGCGAAATCCCGCCCCGCGAAGCCGACGCCGGCTTCTTCAAGAAGCCCGTCAACCTCGATGCGCTTCTCGCGGCCGTGAACCGGCAGCTGCCTCACCGCGGGGTTCCTCGGCCCTGAAACTCCTCGCGGTCGCCAGGGGAGACGCCGTGAGGAGCCGGCCTTGCGCGGCCGAGTCCACAGCGCTCGCCATCAGCAGGGGCTCCTGCCCCGCCATCGCGCACGCCGCCTGCAACAACTCGCGATGTAGGACTTGCCAGTCGTCGTCGGCGACGTCGGCCGCGAGAAGGCGCTCGGCGACGCGCCCCAGCGAGTCGGCCGTGCGGGCGGGCGCCGCGCCCCGCGAGCGCCCGCGGCCCACGAGCGCCTTGAGCCGCCGTTCCAGCTTTTGCGCGTCGGGGTCCAGGGTCTGGAGCGCGAGGCTGAACGTCAAGGCCTCGGTGAGGAGTCCCCGCACGCGCAAGACCACGAACTCGGGACCCTCGATCGCGATTCCGTTCGGGTTGATGAGGATCGTGAGTGCCGAGCCCCGAAACGAGATGAGTCGGGCCGGGAGCTGCCTGCGGAACAGCGGTCGCCGATCCAGCGGAGGAGGCGCATGGGCGCTTCTTCCGCGAGCGGCGCGGCGGCCCGGCGAGACCGAGCCCCGCCCGGCTCAGCACGGACTCCACGAGATCGCCGAGTTCCCCGTAGGCCTCGAGCCTCACGACGACCGGGACGTGAATCGAGACCCTCCTTCGCACGAGCGCGACGAGCTTTCGGACCGGCGCGGCGATCGCGATGAAGAGAAACGCGCACGCCACGCCGAGCGTGGCGGGGAATCCTTCCGCGATCTTCCGCCGCCAGCCGCCGCGCGCGGCCAGCGGAAGGCGCATAGCGCGCGAGAAGCAGGCCCAGGCCTGCGGGCACGGCCAAAGCGGCGATCGACCAGGCCGCCCGCAAGTCCGCGGCCGAGGCGGCGGTGCTGATCTTCCCGACCCTCTATGCAATGTCTGGTGGACTCATCCTGCAATGGGTGCTGGGTTACAACTTCAGCGTCGCGGTATGGGTGGGATACATCGCGCTGTTTGGTATCGCGGTCGAAACCGGGGTGGTGATGGTGGTTTACTTGCACGAAGCGCTTCAACACCGGCTCGCCACAGGTACGACTTTAACCGACGAGGATGTAGAGCAGGCCACTATCGAAGGCGCGGTCCAGCGGTTGCGTCCCAAGTTAATGACCGTGACCGCCGTAATTCTTAGTCTTGCGCCGATCTTGTGGGAGTCGGGCATCGGGTCCGATGTCATGAAACCGATTGCCGCGCCCATCGTGGGCGGGATGATCACATCGACCATTCACGTCTTGATTCTGGTGCCGGTTTTCTTCTTCTTACTGAAGCGCCGTGCGCTCCGGCATGGCACTTTGACAAAACAATCGGGAGCGGAGCAATCGTGAACATTGGCTCTGACGGGGATCACCGCCGCATGTCATCGGGACTACAAGCCTTGAGCAACACTGATCACTCTCGCCCGGCCAATCGGTTGTACCCTCAACGTCTCACAAATACTGGCGCGCAATTCGGCGGCGTTCGTTTTATGGATTGGAAGTTTAAATGGACCACATGACACATGAAGGCCACGGACAAGCGGGCGACCCACACGCCGGCAGCAAGATGTCCGGCGCCCACGGCAACCACGACCGTCACGCCGGACACTCTGTCGCGATGTTTCGCGACAAGTTTTGGTTGAGCTTCGCTCTCACGATTCCCGTGGTCTTCTGGTCGACAGACGTCCAAAATTGGTTGGGGTACACAGCGCCTTCCTTCCCTGGTTCGAAATTTATCCCCGCAATCCTTGGAACGGTCGTCTTTGTTTATGGCGGGCTAGTCTTCCTTCGTGGCGCATGGGGCGAACTTGCCGACCGCAAGCCCGGCATGATGACCCTCATCAGCCTGGCGATCATAGTCGCCTTCGGAACATCGCTCGCCGCAACCTTTGGCCTCTTCGAGATTGAAGTCTGGTGGGAACTCGCATCGTTGATCACGATCATGGTCCTAGGCCATTGGCTCGAAATGCGAGCCATTTCCCAGGCTCGTGGTGCGCTTAATGCGCTCGCCGCACTCCTTCCAGACACTGCCGAACGTGCAAACGGAACCGAGACTCAGACGGTTCCAATTTCTGAGTTGAAAGTGAACGACGTTGTCCTTGTCCGGCCCGGAACTCGCGTTCCGGCGGATGGCACGGTCGTCGAAGGCTCCGCCGATGTAGACGAGTCGATGATTACCGGCGAGTCCCGCTCGGTCGCGAAGGGGCAGGGCAGCAAGGTCATCGCGGGAACGGTCGCCGCTGGCGGAAGCCTTCGAGTTCGCATTACGGCAGTTGGGGAGCAGACCGCTCTATCCGGCATCATGCGACTCGTTGCCGCAGCGCAGGCTTCCGGGTCTCACACGCAAGATCTCGCCGACCGTGCCGCCGCGATCCTTTTCTACGTGGCGGTAGCATCTGGGGCGACTACTTTCGCCTACTGGTGGCTTGCCGGGGACAAAGAACATGCTTTGATCAGGACGGCTACCGTTCTCATCATTGCTTGCCCACATGCTCTCGGACTGGCCATTCCGCTGGTGATTGCGATCTCGACCTCGATCGGGGCTCAGAACGGTCTTCTCGTCAAGGACAGACTCGCACTCGAACGTGCCCGCAATTTGGACATGGTGATTTTCGATAAGACCGGAACGCTCACGCGTGGGTCGCCCGCATTATCGGGAATCGCGGCCGCGCCTGGCGGCAACGAGAATGACTTGGTCGCCGATGCCGCTGCTGTCGAGGCGAATTCCGAGCACCCGCTCGCGAAAGCAATCGTGAACGAAGCCAAGCGTCGAAACCTGCCAACGCTGCAAGCCGCCAACTTCGAAGCACTGCCCGGCCGAGGGGCACAAGCACAAGTGAACGGCAAGAGCGTGATTATCGGCGGACCGCGTTTGCTCACCGAAGGCAAGGCAACGGTACCCCTGGAAGTTGGAAAGTTGACAACCCAGTGGGCTTCGGATGGCAAGACGGTTCTCTATGTTCTCGCCGAAGGGAAGCTGCTCGGCGCTTTCGCCGTCGAGGATGAGATTCGGCCCGAATCCAATGAGGCCGTTAAGGAACTGCATCGCCTTGGTATCCGGGTCGCAATGATCACCGGAGATTCCAAAACGGTAGCCGATTCGGTCGCGAAACGCATCGGTATCGACCAGGTGGCAGCCGAGGTTCTCCCCGCTGACAAGGCTTCGGCGGTGAAGGGCTTTCAGGCCGGCGGCAAGAGGGTCGCAATGGTTGGTGACGGCGTGAACGACGCACCGGCGCTGGCGACAGCAGATGTTGGAATCGCGATTGGCGCGGGAACCGACGTGGCGATTGAGTCGGCCGGGATTGTGCTCGTGCGCAGCGATCCACGAGACGTTGTAGGAGCGATCGAACTCTCTCGCGCCACCTACCGAAAGATGATCCAAAATCTGGTTTGGGCGACCGCCTATAACCTTGTCGCCATCCCGGTCGCAGCGGGCGTTTTCGTCCACTGGGGATTCGATCTGCCCATGAGCTTTGGCGCAGTTGCGATGAGTCTCTCCACCATCATCGTTGCCGCGAACGCTCAGTTGCTTCGCCGACTAAAGCTGCAGCAAACTGTCGTATAAAAGGGGAGACAGTCGCAAAGAAGTTCGAAGGAGTTCTGCAACGGCGGAAGAAATCGATTTGGAGAAGGCGAACGCCACTGCATTTCGGCAGTGGCGTTCATGGTTGCGGGGGGCGGATTTGAACCGCCGACCTTTGGGTTATGCGATCTGACTCACCTTTCGATGAGAGTCGGACTGTACCTTCATCCACGTGGGATGCTCGCCATCCAGTCTCTACGCCTTCCCCCACTATTCCGGGGGCTTGGTTCGGTATTGCCTTATCGCTCGCGCGACGTAGGTTCCACCGACTTTGACGAGTGATCTTCCGGTGCATTGCTGCGCCGGACGCCCAGTTTGCAAAGCTCAATCAGGAATTCCAAGGAACTCTAGGGAATCCTAAGGAGTGTGAACCTTTGGGTTATGAGCCCAACGAGCTACCAGACTGCTCCACCCCGCATTTCGATGATAACAACCGCATGCGGTGGCGTCAAACGCGAACATGCCTCGCATGTCGATTTACACGCGCTACGCCGTGGATTTCGCGCGGAGCGGAGAGAACAGTTTTCTTGTGCCGTGCCCTCTAATTCGTTCCCATACATTAAATCTGTGGCACCTTATTAACCAATGTGGCATCCAACGCTTGTCACCTGAACTGTTCGAACCTGCTTTGAAAGTTAGCGGGATCGCAACCTCAAGTTGGAAAACAAGCTTAGTGAGAAGCGAGGAGATTTTCATATGCCGAAGAAAGAAGTCGCCAGCCGTCAAACGACGCTCAATGGCCAACCTCGAATTCATCAGCGTGCCGGGGAAATCCAGGCTTACGGAACGGTTTTGCATGCCCTGCCGCTGGAACTCGACGAGCCTGTTCGTCTGGAGATGACGGAGCAGCTCAACCAGTTGCTCGCCGACACCATGACCTTACGCGATCTCTACAAGAAGTCACATTGGCAGGTGGCTGGACCTACGTTCTACCAGTTGCATTTGTTGTTCGACAAGCATTATGAAGAGCAGGCTGAAATCGTCGATGTGGTTGCCGAGAGGATCCAGTTGCTTGGCGGAATCTCCTTAGCCATGGCTGCCGATGTGGCTGAGACCACGCGCATTGAGCGTCCGCCGCGCGGCCGGGAAGAGGTTCCGGTTCAGATCTCGCGTCTTCTGGATGCGCATCAGATCATTATTGGTCATTGCCGCGAGTTGGCTGAGCGCGCCACCAAAATTGGCGATGGTGGCACCAACGATATGGTCCTCAGCGATGTGTTGCGGCCAAACGAACTGCAGGTGTGGTTTATCAGCGAACATTTGGTCGACATGCCTCTCGTGCATTCGGTGGACCCCGCTATGAGGAAAGCAAGCTAAGTTTTCCGGGGCTCCTTCCAACAAAAAGGCGGGCCCCCCAGGGCCCGCAAATTCAAATCCTTGGCAGAACCCAACTACTTGGTGCTTTCGATGTTCAACTTGTCGTGATCGTAGTATTCGTACGCTGACATGGGCTTCTCACCGCCTTTTTTCCAGATGCGAGAATCTTCCGGCAGCTTGTTGAGTACGCGCGCCATTTCCCGGATGTGCATAGCCACCGTCCCGCAACATGCGCCGATGAAGTTGATTCCCATGTCGCGTGCGTGAATGGCATAGTCCGCCATTTCCTTGCGCGTCAGTTGCAAAGGATCTAACGCGTACGGAAACTCGGGAAGGCTGGTGAAATCCGGCTTGTCCTTCGGTGTGCGATAGGCGACGGGCTGACAGGCCAGATAGCCGGAAACTGCCTTGCGCATCTGTTCCATCGGGCCCAGGATGTGTTGCGGTGGCCGCAGGCAATTCATGCCGACAATGTCGGCTCCAGCATCGAATAGCGCTTTCGCCGCGTCCGCCGCTTTCGTGCCCTCGGCAGTTTCATCTTTGTTTTCAAAGCAGATCGTGACCATGGTTGGCAGACCTGACTTCTTGCCTCGCTCCACGGCAATCAGCGCTTCGCCCAGCCACGAAAACGTTTCTCCAATGATGAAGTCCACTCCTTCGTCAACTTGCACAGCGAGCTGCTCGTCGAACGTCTTGCGCACGCGGTCGGCGGCCGTTGGGCTGTTCGGCTCGTACATCCAAGTGAGGCTAAGATTTCCGGCGACCAGGCATTGGTCGCCCGCGACCTCTCGCGCTACACGAACTGCCGAGCGGTTGAGCTCTTCCAGTCTGTCTTCCAGTCCGACCGTCGCCAGTTTGTCGCGGCTTGCATAAAACGTGAGTGCCTGCAACACTTCGGCGCCCGCTTCGCGGAATTCGATATGCAACTCACGCAGCGCATTCGGATAAATCAGCGCAACTTCCGGCGTGAACGGACCCGCCCGCACCCATCCGCGCTTTTCGAGCTCGAGCAAATAGCCGCCATCGCCCAGGACGGGACCTTCTTTCAACCGTTCCAGAATGCCTTTCTTTTTCATGACTGCTCCTCGGAGTCGTTAGTCATCCACATATTCGTATTCCGCCTTGATAAGACGGTTCTCCGCGAACCGATCCGGTCGGAACGCGCTTATATCCACCGTCTTGCCTTCCCCGTCGACCACCAGTTCGCTCATCACGAGGCCAATCGCCGGCGAAATCTTGAAGCCCATGCCTGAAAATCCGGAACAGACGTACAGTCCGCCGATTCCTGGAACCTCGCCCAACAGCGGCCGGGAGTCGGGTGTCATGTCGTAGACGCCAGAGACGCCACGCATCACTTCGGCGCCCTCAAGCTTAGGGACGCGGCCGCTGGCGCGCTCGATCATCTCTTCGAGGGACTCATCGGTAGGGCGTTGGGGAAAGTTATCGGGATCAATGGGCCGCTTCCCGTAGAAGTCGCCCACCAGAAACTTGTCATGGGCATCCGAGCGAAAATAGGTTGCCGTAACGGAATCGATGCAGGCGCAGCCTCCGCCCTTCATCCCAGGCGCATTTCGAAGAATTGCCACTTGGTGATATTCGCACTCGATTGGCAGGTCGTAACCCGCTTGCTGCACCAGCGGCCGCGTCCACGGCCCCGTCGCCGCAATAACGATCGGAGTTGAGACAGTCCCCTCGTTGGTGATTACACCTCGGACGCGATCGGCTTCAATGACGAATCCCGTCGCCGGGGTCCGCGACACGTACACAACACCCAGGTCGCGAGCGGCGCTCAGGAAGTCTCCCGCAACGCCGGCCCCGTCCCCATATCCCGACTCCGGTTCGTAGGCCGCAAGGTCCACGTCATCCACTTTCCAGTCCGGTTCGAGCTCGCGCAGTTGATCTTTGTCGATTAGTTCGACGGTCGCTCCCAACTTCCGTTGCATCTCAACGTTCAACTTCAAGCGCTCCGTTTCATTCGGATGCACAATCCGCACGAATCCAGTTCTGCGAAAATCTCCGGGCGCCCCCACGACTTCCTGCCAGTTCTGAAACATTTGCAAGCTTACGAGGGCGAGTTCTACTTCAGGCGGGAAGCTGTAGTGCATGCGCACCAGCGCGGACGAACGACCGCTTCCACCGCGACCGACGTGATCCTTATCGATGACCACGATCTTGCCGGCACCGCGCTTGGCGAGATGAAAAGCAATGGAAGCGCCCATCACGCCCGCGCCGAGAATGACAACATCGGCCGTCTTGGGCAGGGAACTGGAGTTGCCGTTTGCGGAAGTCATGCCGCCGCCTCCCGCAATCGTCCTTTCTTCCAATCGCGCAGTGCCTGATGCGCCGCATTGCGTCCTGGCGCTCCGGTTACGCCGCCTCCGGGATGCGCTCCCGCTCCGCAGAGATAAAGTCCGTCAACTGGCGTGCGATATTGCGACCATCCTGGCACCGGCCTCATAAAGAAGAGTTGCTCCAGGCGTAAATCGCCATGGAAAATGTTGCCTTCCGTAAGGCCGTACGTGCGCTCGAGATCAAGGGGCGTCAATACCTGCCGCGTTAAGATCGATCCAGGAACGTTCGGTGCATACTCAGCGATCTTCTTCACCACGCGGTCGCCTAAGAGTTCGCGCTTGTCGTCCCACGTTCCTTCTTTCAAGTGGTACGGCACATACTGCACGAAACAAGTGAGGATGTGCTTGCCCGCTGGCGCGAGCGAACCGTCCGCATTCGACGACACCACGCAATCTACCCAGAGTTCCTCAGGAATTTCGCCGAACTTCGCAATGTCGTAACAACGCTCAGCGAATTCGAGCGACGGGACGAGCGTATAGAAGGTGCGCTCGAGCGCGGTCGCCCGCGGCGACGTTCCGGTAAACTTCGGCTCTTCGGCGAGAACCATATTCACCTTCGCACACGGGCCCTGCATTTTGATTCCACGTACGGCGAAGAGAAAATCTTCCGGGAGATCCTTGGCATCGAGCAACTTCAAGAACGTTCGTTTGGGGTCGGCGTTGGAGAGCACCATGCAGGCCCGCAGTTCTGTTCCGTCTTCCAGCACCACGCTTCGCGCGCGTCCGTCGCGCACGTCGACATGGGCAACGGACGCGCCGGTGCGAATCTCCACCCCCAGTTTTCTGCCGGCCGCGGCGAGCGCCTGCGTGATCGATCCCATGCCTCCCATGACGTGTCCGTAAAAGCCTTGCAGTTCGTGCTCTCCTCCGCTGAGCAGGTGAAACAACAATCCGATGGCCGTTCCGGGCTGATACGGTCCGCCATGTTTACCGTAAACATTGTTTGCCAGAAACATGGTTTTGATTTTGTCGGACTCGTAATGCTGGTCGAGGAACTCGCCAAGGCTGCCGGTCAAGAATGATACAAGTTGGGAAATCTCAGCATTGGAGATGCCGCGAAATCGTTTGCCTGTGCGGAACAGGTCGGTCCAGCCCTTCAAACTCGAGGTATCAAGTTCGGGCGGCGGCTCCAGAAAAAACGGTTGCAAGTAGCGTGCCAGCTTTTTGAGTTGATCGTCGACTTGCACAAAGTGCGCTGCATCTTTTGCGGAAATCTTCGAAAATTCCTGGCGCGCTCGTTCGCGATCCGCCCACCACGGCACCACGTGACCATCTGGAAAAGGAACTTGAATCGCTGGATCGCAGGGAATCATCCGCAGGCCGTGATCCGCCAGGCGTAACTCGGAAATCACTTCCGGACGCAGCATGCTGGCAATGTATGACGTAGTGGACACGCGGCAGCCCGGCGCAATTTCTTCGGTTACGCAGCATCCCCCGACAATATCGCGGCGCTCGAGGACGAGAGTCGAGAGCCCCGCGCGTGCAAGGTAGGCGGCCGCAGTGAGCCCATTATGTCCTGCGCCGATTACAATGGCGTCATAGGCCGCGACTTGTCCGCTTTGGTTGGATTGACTCATGGTCAAAGATGCAACGCGAGTTGAGTAACCTTATCGCAAAGAAGCCGGAAAATGAAGTTGAAATCACCAACTCTCTGCAGTATGCTGTCGTGACCTAAAGTCATTATGCCGGGAATCGCGAGTAATCGAGCCACTCCTCCTCTCTACCAACGCCAGAGCAAGTCCCGGCCTCGCTCGGAGGCAAAGCGTACCCGGATCGTCGAGGCCGCGACGTTACATTTTGCCGAGCGCGGCTATCATGATGCGCGAGTTGGCGACATTGCCATCGCCCTCGGCATTGCCAAGGGCTCCATCTTCCAGCATTTTGGCAGTAAAGACGGATTGTTCTTCGAGGTCTACAAGCGGGCCGTACGTTCTTTCGCGAAATATCTCGACGCTCCTGAAGACGTCCGGCAACAGGGATTTTTCGAAGTCCTGCGCTACTGGCTCGCTCGCACCGAGCACCTTGTTCACGAGGACTGGATCCCGTATCGCATTTCGCTCCTGGGAAACTACGGGACGGATCTAGTCTTGAAGCGCGAGATTAATCGCTTTCTGATCAGCGAAGATCCGTATGGTACCGTGACCTTTGTGCGGTTTGGTTTGGAGCGCGAAGAACTCCGCGCTGACTTGGACATTGAGATGATTGTCTCTATCATCGACTGGATGGTAGAGCGCTTTCAGGATGCTCTGCTAACTGCGGAACTCGATCCCGGTCTCTTCCGTCGCCAGGGCGAGTTGGCAGAGAAGAAAGAAGCCAGAATCCAACAATTTCTCGATGTGCTGCAAAGAGCGATTGGGACAACGCCCGCTGAGCCACCGGCGGGATCGCGCCAGCGGCCGCGCAATCAGCGCCGCCAGACGTCGTAGGCTTCTCCGCAACCTGATTTGACTTCAAGATTCTGGGGTTCATTCGAGAGCATGAATATGCAAGCATCCGTCGAACAGATTCTTTCCACCTACAACGACCGAGCGGCGCTTTCACAGGCATCGACCATCCCCGCACCCTGGTACGTGGATCCCCGGATCGCCGAACTGGAACGGCTCAACGTGTTCAGCAAGACCTGGCAACTGGTCGCCCGCACGAGTCAAGTTCAAAATGCGGGAGACTTTGTTGCTACCCGTCTTGCAGGGGAACCCATCGTCGTTGTGCGCGGCAGTGACGGTACCCTGCGGGCCTTTTACAACGTGTGCCGCCACCATGCCGCCGCAGTCGTGACCCAACCGTGCGGTCAGGCGGCAATGCTGCAGTGTCCTTATCACGGATGGAAATATGGTTTGGACGGATCGCTGAAGGGCATGCCTGAATTCGACGGAGTCGAAAACTTCGACCGTGCCCAGAATGGCCTCGTCCCGGTCCGCGTGGAAACCTGGGAATGCTTTGTGTTCGTCAACCTTGATCCGCAAGCTGTGCCGCTAACTAATTTCTGGGCGGACTCGTACAGCGTGTCGCTCCCCTCGGCGTCAGCAAGCTGCATTATTTCGATCGGAGAACCTACGACATTCGTTGTAACTGGAAGGTCTACGTCGATAATTATCTCGATGGCGGATATCACGTCCCCCACTTGCATAAGGGTCTGAGTTCCGTACTCGACTACAAGCAGTACACCATTGAAAACGAGGATCGTTACTGCCTGCAGTCAAGCCCGATGGTTGCTTCCGACGAAGACGCTGCGACTGGAGCAACCCGCAAGGGCGACCGAGCGCGGTATTTCTGGCAATATCCCAACCTGATGATCAACTGCTACGAGGGATACATGGACACCAATTACGTCGTGCCAGTAGATGCGGATCACTGTACTGTGATTTTCGATTTCTACTTCAGCGACGTAAGCGAAGCCCGCCAAGCATATAACACCGAGTCGGTGAACGTCGGCAACCGCGTACAAGACGAAGATCTCGGCATCTGCGAAGACGTACAACGCGGGTTGAAGTCGCGAGCCTACGGCGCCGGACGCCTCTCCGTCCGCCGCGAAGCCGGAGAGCAGTTATTCCATCGTCTGCTCGCCGCAGATCTGAAGGGAATCCCAGTGCACACGTAGAGACGTAGCTTGCTATGTCTCACATGTCGATCATTGATGGTCCCGAGGAATCGTTTCCTGCCAGGTTTTCGTCCTGAACATTTGCCCGTCTTTCAATAGTTCCCGAGTGTACTTGTAATAGAAATTCTTCTGGTCGGTGGTCACCAGAAGATGCCCCCGCCAAACCAGCGTGCGCCCTTTCAATGCGAAGACGCTTTCGGCTTCTCCTCTCACACTGCAGGCTTCCGGGTGGGCGTCATCGCCTTCATAGGTTAAGTTCTCAAAATCATTTTCTGTTCCCCACGGATATTCGTATCCATCCTTGCCCTTCCAGTGAACGGTAGTTTTCTGATGAGCTTCGTCGCGCTCAACAGTCCACTCCCCGGGCCAGGGGAATCCCTCATTCTTAATATCAGTGCGTTGCTCAGAGGGCTGAGGGGGAGAGAAGCCTGGCGCGGGCGTGCCGTGCACGGGCACGACCGGCAAGATTAGGCGCGACCCGCTACTGGCACCAAGTTCCAACGACGTGGTCATTGCAGAGGGCGTCGGCAGAACCATCGGCCACAACGCGTTCGAGATCGCAAGGCGAATTCGGTGGCCCTTTGGGAACAGCCACGACGTCAGGTGCATCCCGATATCCAGCGGATAAACCCTGCCCGGTTCCAGATCGCGCGGCTCGCTCAACGACTCGCGCTGTGCGCCATTCAATCCTGCGCCCGTGATTTGCGTAACGGTGCCGTCGGGGGCCACATCAGAAAGGCGCGCGAACCAGTTGGCCTGCGGCGCCGTCGCTGAAGCTTGCAGGAGAGCGTGTGGACGCCCAAGGATCGCCACTTCATTTTCCAGCGGTGCGGAATCGTAGACCAGGCTGAATGCATCCACCGGACGCGGATCGCTCAGCAATTCTCCCCACCAGAACCCGGCTTCCACTCCGACCGTAGGAACATACTTCAATTGATGAACGTCGCGCCCCGCGACAGAATCGGCCAGCGTGTGGTTCGATTGTAGAAAAAGCGTCTTGTCTTTTGCGCTCGCGGGAGGCCAGACATCTTCGCGCCGCCATTCTCCGGGCACTTCCTTCAGATTTGGGTCCGGAGCATGCCAATGTTGCATGTAAATTACGAGTCGCGGATCCTGCTTTACGCCGGTGTCTCGTCCCTTGAGCCAATAGTCGAACCATCGCACGGCTTGATCGCGCCACTCGACTCGCGGTCCGAAGTCGGCATCATTCGGGAAAGAATGGTTCCACGGTCCGACGATGGCCTTAATCGGCGCCTTGGACTGCATCAGCATGTCGGTTACGTTGTCCCGGTAACCGTCCTGCAGGCCTCCGATCAGAAAACTCGGAATCGTGATCGCGCTGAGCGGGCGCACTCGCTCGCGCCAGAAGGCGCCGTCGCGCTGGTGCTTCAGATAAAGAAGAGACCATGGCGGTGAATCGAAACGCGGCCCCAATACTTTTTCATCGAGAGAGTAATCGGGCGCGCCCACCCACCCTTGTGCCATGTCCATATTCAATTCGAATTCGTCCACATGGGCCATTCCGTCGACGTAATGAACATCATCATGAAATAACTCGGCAGTCGCGTGTACAGCCACGATTGCTTTGAGGCCCGGAGCATGCCGCATGGCCATCTGCAGGGCAGTGAAGCCGCCCCACGAAATGCCGAACATTCCCACATTGCCATTGGACCAGGATTGATGCGCGAGCCACGCAATGATCTGTTCGCCGTCCAACTGCTCCTGCTCGGAGTACTCGCGCTCTGGTGGTACACCCTCACTGGCCCCGAATCCTCGAATGTCGACGCGCACGCTGACGTAACCCCGGCGCGCGAAATAAGTATGCTTGGGATAGTCGCCCGCGGCCGTGCCATCATCTTTGCGGTATGGCAGGTATTCGAGCAGAGCAGGGAATTTTTCTCCCGGCTTTGCGCCGTCTGGCATGTACAAGGTCGCGGCCAGGCGCACTCCGTCCTTCATCGGAATCCAAGCCTGCTCCATGCGGACTCCGAAAGCGGATGGCGACGGAGGCTCAACCGCAAAAACCAGGAAAGAAGAGGTGAGCACAGCAAAGACGATCCATGTTGCTTTGGTCAATCCAGTCTCCGAGGTAAAGCCAGCGCTGACCCGGAGTCAGTCTGACGTGCCCTGCTCCCGCCGCAAGGCGCGCAAATCGATTCCAAGTTGCTCCGCCTTTTTATACAGGTGACTGCGCTCGAGGCCAAGCGCTTTTGCGGCTACGCTCATATTGTGATTCGTGCGCTTCAGTTCAGCGAGAATGACTTCACGCTCAAACGATTGCACTCGTTCGGCCAGCGGGCCCGAGCCAATCCCACCCGCGGCCACCGTTCCGCTGATAGAGGTTTTCGGCAACGCGGTGTTCACAGTTGACAGATCAACCTGACCATCGGTCGCGAGCAGCATCAACCGCTCGACCATGTTGCGCAGTTCGCGAACATTTCCCGGCCAGGAATATGCCTGCAGTGCCTCCAGCGCGTCACTGGTGAAGGGAACAGGCTTCCACCCATTCTGCGCGCACACCTGCTCCGAGAAATGTTGCACCAGCGCGGGGATGTCATCACGCCGATCGCGCAACGGCGGAAGCGCCAAAGGGAAAACGTAAATTCGATGAAATAAATCCTGCCGGAATTTCTCTTCGCGCACGCGCGTTTCCAAGTCACGGTGCGTGGCCACGACTACGCGGACATTGACTGCCACCGGCTTATCGCCGCCAATCCGTTCAACTTCGCCCTCTTCGAGAACGCGCAAAAGCTTGGCTTGCATATTGAGAGGCATGTCGCCGATCTCGTCAAGAAAAATCGTCCCCTGGTCGGCTTGCTCAAACTTTCCGATGTGACGTCCCGACGCGCCCGTGAATGAACCTCTCTCATGTCCGAAGAGTTCCGATTCGATCAGCTCAGCGGGCACGGCTGCGCAATTCAAAGTGACAAAGGGTCCAGCCGCGCGCGCGCTGCGTTCGTGGATCGTCCGTGCCACCAACTCCTTCCCCGTGCCCGTCTCGCCAAGAATGCAAATACGCGACTCGCTGGCGGCAACGCGCTCCAGTTGTGCCATCACGCGGCGCATCGCCTCCCCCTTCCACACAATTTCGTGTTTCTCCAAACGCTGGCGGAGTTGCCGGTTCTCGTTTTCCAAACGTTGTAGCTTGAGGGCATTGTCGACGGTGAGCATTAGCTTGTCGGTGGAGATCGGCTTTTCCAAAAAGTCGAGCGCTCCCAGGCGCGTAGCCCGTACCGCCATTTCAATATGTGCCTGCCCCGACATCATGACCACCGGTGTGGTCACGCCCTGCGCTTTCAATTCTTCAAGCAGCGTGAGTCCGTCCTTGCCTGGCATCACCACGTCGGACAGAATCAGATCGAACGTCTGCGTCTTTGCCAGTTCCAGGGCTCGGCCGGCGTTGTCGCACACGGTCGCTTCATGCCCTGCCAGGCGAAAAGCTCGCGACAGCGAGGCCAGCGTATTGGCCTCGTCATCGACAATCAAAAGATGTGCTTTTGATGGCAACCTGTCTCCTTAACCTTGACCGGGAACAACTTTGTCTGGAAGCGGCGAGACGTGCACGTCTCTATTCTTGTTCTCAGCCATTTTCTGCAGCCCCTCAAGATTATCCGGCAGTTCGAGGATGAATATCGTTCCTCGCCCGGGCTCACTTTGCACAACGATTCTTCCTCCATGATCGCTCACCACGGACTGCACAATCGCCAGGCCCAACCCGGTTCCATGCTGTTTGCTCGTGTAGTAAGGAGTGAAAATTCGCTCGCACTCCTCGGTCGTCAAGCCTGAGCCGGTGTCGGCTACTTCAATCACGACTCTCCCCTGTTCCCCGTGTGTTCGCAAGGTCAGTGTGCCGCCATTCGGCATTGCATCCATAGCATTGAGCACGAGATTCGAGATCGCACGATGCAACAATTCGCGATCAGCCGCGATCGACTGAAGGCCTTGGTCCAATTCGAGCTTACATGCAATCGCTCCCCGCCCCGGCGCCTGCAACTGTGCTTGGAACAGCTGTGCCACACCCCGTACGATTTCATTCATCTGAACCAGTTGCAACTGTGGCTGCGGCATTTTCGAGAATTCGCTGAAGCGCCCGATGATTCCTTTCAGGTTCGCGATCTCTGCCAGCAACGTGCGGGAACTTTCCTGGAATACTTCGTCGAACTGTTCCGGACTCTGGGTCCGCGCGCGCATCAGATTCTCGACCGTGAGTTGAAGAGGGAATAGAGGATTCTTGAGCTCATGCGCCAAGCGCCTCGCCAGCTCGCGCCAGGCTGCAACGCGCTCCGTCTGTACCAAACGTTCTTTTTGAGCCAGCAACTCGGTGGTCATGCGATTGAATGAGTCCGCGAGTTGTCCGATCTCGTCATTTCCATGCACCGCCACGCGGGCATCCCAGTGACCGTCTGCAACATCTTGTGCGGCTTGTGCCAGTTGCTCTACCGGCCGAGTCACCCGCGCGGCCGCCCAACTGCTGAGCAGGATTGCCAGAATAATTCCTCCCCCACCCACGAGCAATGCTGAATCACGGATGCGGCGCCTCAATTCGACATAGGATCGGCGAGAATTCCCAATTAGAAGAATCCCCAACAACGGGCGGTCCTTGCTCGTTCCGCGCAGTGGAATTGCATGAAAAACTTCTTGGTCCGCCTGATCTGAAGACCAGTTCACGATGCCGGTCATCTCCTGCTTATACTGGCGTGCCGCTTCAACCAACGGCGCAAACTTGTCGGCCGGATGGTTCGCAAGCGGTGCATTTCCCGCGACGCCGGGGTCGAGAAGGAAATCCGGTGAAAATCGATCACCTCGATTCTCATAGAGCAGGGTGCGCATGTCGGGAGGCAGGTCCAACGCTTGAAGGAAGTTCTTATCCAGACGCCGGCCGCCGACCACGTACACGGGATGCTCGCCCACGCGAACCGCCCGCACGGCAAACAGTCCCAATGAAGTAGAGTCCTGTAACTCCTCCAGTTTCAGAAATGCACTCTGGTCGCTCGATCCTGACAAGGTCTCAAACGCGATGTCCGGATACCCAAACTTTGCCGGCCACTGCGCCGACGAAATGATGGTTCCCCGCCAGTCCAGAAATTCCAGAAACTCAAGTTGATGGCTCTCGGCCATGGAGTGGGCTAAATCAAAATATTCGGCAGAGTCGGCGGACGTGCCATTGAGTGCCGTCGCCATGCGAGTCACTGGATCGGACGCAGCGATGCTTTCCACCCGTAGCCCCACCTCGTCACCTCGGCGGGTAAACTCCCGCTGAAATTGTGCGACCAGGGCTGCGGTTCGCTGGCTTTCGGTTTTTTCGAATGCGTTTCGAGTAACTGCCTGTACAACGAAAGCGACTCCCGTCACCGCCAACAGAACTGTTAGCGCGAAGACCCCAAGAAGTTTGCGACGGAAGGTCACGGCTTCGTTTCCTCCAGCCAGGCATCGCCCAAGTCCCAGCTTCCATCCATTTGCAGTGCCCAGTTTTTTAAGTTCGCTGCAGAAGCATACGACGCGGGCAAGTGAAACAGCGGAATCACTCGCTGAGCGGCTAGCACAGCCAACTCAGCCGTATAGAGGTCCTCGACGGAGCCGTCCTGATTTTTCGCTGCAGGCATGCCGGCTTGCGTCTCGATACCCTCGAGCGCGACCCACGGATCAGACGACACCAGTGGAAATCGTACAAGGCGCAGATCGGACGCCAACGATGTCAGTTGCAACGATAATCCTGCATCTTTGGCGTTAAGCGCGATGCGTTCTGCCACCAACCGAGCCAGCGGGTCACTGCCGTCATACCCCATCGTCCAGGTCGGAATTTTGTGCGCTTGATCCCTTAATTGACGCGCCCGCGGCAAGTCTGCGTCGGAAGAAAACACAAACCCGTAGCCGCTGATCCACGCAGGAAGAATGCTGGCCGCGGGTTGTCCCGCTCCCTGAAGCAATACACTGCGGATGGATCCGCGTTCCACGCTCAGTCCCAGCGCCTCGCGAAGCAATTTGTCCTCTGGCGAAGACACATCGCGATTAAACATCAGAGCCAGTAAGTCAGCAGGTCTGGAACTGGCAACGCGATATCGTCCTTGCGGAATACGATGTACCTGTTCCGGAGCGACTTCCACCAGATCTGCCTTGCCAAGTTCAAGGTCCGTCATCTGTTCGCGAAAACCGCGGCCCATTTCGATCTCGATCGTGTCTATAAATGGACGCCCTTGCCAATGATTGTCCTCCGCCGCCAGAGTCAATTTCTTTCCGGGCTGCCAGTCCACGACGTGAAAGGGGCCAGTGCCGCTCGGATTGTTGCCGTCTCTCTTTACAATCGCGTTTCGTGACAATGCTAGTTCCGCCAATAGCTCGATTCCAGAAGTGCCACCGTCGATAATCACGAGGTCCTTCTCGGCAGTCACAACCCATGACGCATTCGCGGTGCGTAATGACGCCGCAGCGATCTCGGCAGTCAGCGGCACCCCATCCTGGAACTTTACTCCGGGCCGAAGGTGAAACTGCCAAAACTGATTTCCGCGCGCTTGCCACGTGTCGGCCAGAGCGGGTTTTACGCGTCCGGCCTCATCGATCGTCACTAGCCTGTCGAAAAGTAGTGCCGTGATAGCGCGTCTACCGTACGAGTCGGCTTGCGTGCTGTCGGCCGGGTCCAGCGACGACGGCGCCGCACGCATCTCAATCCGCAGCGTGCCTCCATATTGCGGCCGCGTTTCCGCGCTCGCTGCCAGTGCTCCCACAAGCAGACTACTGACTACAAGCCACCGCCAATCGAAAAGCTTCATAACTCCCTGTTTCCTGATTCTTCATGATTGCGACTGCCGTGTCCCCCCGGGCTTCGGTCCACAATGCTGTGATGATGCCGGGAAAATCCACAGCTGCACTAACTGCGACCGGATCGCGGTCCGGGATTTCATAAGCCCGAACCGAATCCTGCGCCAGCCCGCCCGAACTTGTTGCCAGCACCTGCCAGCCAGCGCCGCAGGCAGTCCTCACACTGGCTACATCGCTACCCCAGGCAAGTGTCGTCATCTGGTCGCTGATCCCATCCACCACGTGGACCCGACCGTCGAGGGCAGCGAAGAGCCAGAGCACATACTTTTCCCGCCCCACCGGCGCCGCGGAATAGAACTTGGGCACGTTCGTGAACTTCCCCACACCCGGAGTCAAAGTACCCGTGAAGAAATTGTGGGATGAACTGAAGGAGCCTCTGACCGGAGGAAACCCGGCGGAAGGGCTGTTGGAAGATCCTGCGCTGGGGAAAACTGAAGCGTTCATCCCACTCCAAGCCCCAGCCACCAGCGGCCATGGATCGTCACTGTCGCTGCAATTCAACGTGAGCGGCATTACCGCCGTGCTGTGACAGATGACACCGGGAAGATATGCATCGAGCAAATGATCTCTGGCTGGAACTAATCTCCCGCGCAAGTCCCGCGGCCACGCCTTGGAGTGCGTGATTGGCAGCATTTGCTCTTCTATCCACTTTCCGGATTGCCATCGGTAGAGCGAGACCTTCTCAGGATTAAGTACTGCGATGCGCGTGGGCGTCGCACTCTCTTCCAATACCGCGACATCGAGAATCTGCTCAACCTCGGTCCATAGTGGAATCTTGCGCAGGCTGAGGGGTACTGATTCACGATTTCCCGTCGCTCCCTCGGCACGTGGCACCGAGACCATTACGACGGTGGAATCGCCACCGTTGCGGCGAATCTGAGCCACCCAGACGTACGAAGTCAAATTTTCGGATAGTGAGATCGCAATCGTGACTGCCGCCGGTTCCGCCTTGACGAGGCGAACGCCCACGGTCTCGAGCGCACCCCGCAGACCGTTCTGGATAATTTCACTCTCACGCCTTGTTAGGGACGAACGATTTTCAAACGCAATGGAAACTGGACCCGCCCCAGTCACCGCCACAATTTTTCGGGCGAGTTGCTGTTCGGGAACGTTCCAATCCGCCGCGCCAGCCGGGATGGGCGCGCCGGGAAAAAGCAAAAAGAGTAACCCTGCCACGCGGAGGCGGAACGCGGCGCCGGAGTCGCGCTTCATTGAGTTCGGGATGACGTTTGGGATAGCCAATTATAAACCGCTCGCCACGCATGACGACTGCTTCGCCCTGTACTCTTTGGACACCACTCGGTCCGGCCGCGGCGAGGCCCGACCGGCATGCATCAACGCTTTTGGTCGGGTTTTGCGGCCATCGCCTGCTGCGAGAAGAACAGCCGGAACACCTGCCCGAAGATGAATTCTTCAGCCAGCAGAGCCACCGCCAGGGAGAAAACCATTCCTGCTATCACTGCCATAAATGTGATTGCCATTTGCATAACATCCTCCTGAGATTTTGAAATTTTGAGTGTGAAATCTAGTTGCCGCGTTCACCCCGATGTCATCTCCTGCCTATTGCCCACCGATCTGTGCCGGGATCGCCCCGACGGCCACGACTGTTTCGTCCGTGGTGCCACCGAAAATTTGCGCGACTTGGTCGTCCCGTTCTCCGTGGATCTCGACCGCATCGCCAATTCGCACCATGGTGAATAGTCGTTCCATATCCCGATTTCGTAGCCGGATGCAGCCATGCGACGCAGCGCGGCCTACTGATCTCGGTGCATTTGTTCCGTGGATGCCATAGCCTTTCTGGCTCAATCCGACCCATCGAGTGCCCACCGGATTGTCTTTGCCGCTGGGAATCACCGTGCCCGGCCGGTAGTAAGTGGGATTGGAGACGCGGCTGACGATTCGAAACTCCCCCGTGGGGCTGGGGCTCTCAGATGCACCCACGGCGACCGGGAACTTGGCGACCACGGCGTCGCCCTCGATCACGGCAAGCTTCCGGTCCGGGATGCTGACTACAACACGTCGGATCGGCGTCGCCTCGACCGGGTTGGAGTTTTGCGCGATCGCCGGAATCGCAAGGAGGAGGCTGAGTAATGCCAGTACCTGTGGCTGTGTCCTATTTGAACCCCTGCGAGCCGATGCTTGCATGTCCGCCCCCTGTAGAAGTAACAACCACAGTTAGCTATGCAGAGCGGGCACCATAAGTTATCTAGTTGAAAACAGACAGGTTGATTGGAGGCGCTGAATATATTTTCGTGGCCTTGGTGCCACGGGTGTGTCCCCGCGAACACAGATCCAGTTCAATCAGAAGAAGTAGGTGCGGTCGGAGATAGTCCAAAGGCAGGGAGGGGAGGAGGGGGAGGGGGTCAATTTTTCAAAGCCTTCAAGCGCCCGGCCCCCGCCGTCTGGGGTAACGGCTTGTGGGGTTCTGTGGGTTGGGGCCGGGCGATCCTATGACTAGAAGGCCTAGTTCAATTGTGCCTATTTAAGCCCTATCGCCTTGGTATTTCTGTGACCGCCATCACTGTTGCGCGTGATTTGCGTCATCGGGAATCGCCGGCCGTGTTCGGTGGTGGAACTGCGCCAACCGACCTCGCCTCCAACTTCGCCTACGCACAAACGGTTGTGACCCAAATCACCGCCTACCCGCGGCTACCTTTTTACACTCGTTCTTGAGCGAGCCTAAAAATGCTCATTCCATTGCGGAGATCCATTCATCATGGCTTATGTAATTACTGATTCGTGCATTAAGGATTCTCTTTGTGTCGACGTTTGCCCCACCGATTGCATTCATCCCAAGCAGGACGAGCCGGGCTTCGAAGCCTCGACTCAGATGTATGTCGATCCCGAGGGCTGCATTGACTGCGGCGCCTGCGTACCGGTCTGTACGTCCGACTCGATCCATGCGCTTGATGATGTACCGGACGACAAGAAGGAATTCATCGAGAAGAACGAGGCCTTCTACAAGCATTGATTCCCACACGACGCCTTAACCGCTCGCGTCACAATTGCCGGGTGTCGGACGCTCGTTGAACCAGCCTTCTGACCCCGGCGATTGTTTTACGCATTCCGTTGCCGCTCTTTCGTTGACTTCCCGATCATTCGCCAGCTATCGTTGCGGGCGCCATGAACATTGTCAAAGCGACTCGCCATTTTGAAGAATGGTTGGGCCATCGCACTGACCTGGTCAAGAAGGATCTTCGGCTCAAACACTCCAACATGAAGATCGGAGTGTTCCCATTCCTGCGAGCCACGTTCTACCGCTGGGCACAACTCTGGCCGAAGGTGTGTCCTGACCTTGCGAAGGGGCCGCGCGTGCTGGCGGTCGGCGACCTTCACATTGAAAATTTTGGAACCTGGCGCGACGCCGAGGGCCGGCTGATTTGGGGAGTCAATGATTTCGACGAAGCTCACCCCATGGCATATGCCAACGATCTGGTTCGCCTCGCGGTCAGCGCCCATCTGGCATCGGAAGCGGGTCACTTGCCTCTCAATCGAAAGGACATTTGCGATTCGATTCTGAACGGCTATAGCGAAGCATTGCGCGTGCAGGGCCTGCCATTCGTCTTGGGCGAGAAAAATGAATGGCTCCGGGTGATTGCCGAAAGTGAACTGCGAGATCCTGTCCATTTCTGGGCGAGAATGGATGCCCTGCCCACCGTAAGAGGCGACGTGCCCACGACTGCTCTGGATGCAATCGAGCACCTGATGCCGGCGCACAACATTGATTACCGGCTAGCGCGTCGTGTTGCAGGTTTGGGTAGCTTGGGACATGAGCGTTATGTTGCTCTCGCCGATTGGCACGGAGGAAGAATCGCCCGAGAGGCCAAAGCGCTAGTTTCCTCGTCATGCTACTGGGCGGAAAGCAAATCGGGCCCGTCCGAAATCCTATATCAGACAATCATCAGCCGCGCGGTGCGCTGTCCCGATCCGTTTGTGCAACTGCGGGGACGCTGGATTGTCCGCCGGCTTAGCCCTCATTGCTCGCGCATTGAGCTGGTCACACTCCGGGCCCAGACTTCCGAAATGCGACTGCTTCACGCCATGGGATGGGAAACAGCTAATATCCATCTCGGGACAGGAACTGCACGGAAGGCAATCCTCGCTCACATGCGGAAGCAAAAGGCCAAGTGGTTACACGGGGCTACTGAACAGATGCTTCAAACCGTCCGGGACGATTGGAAGGCATGGAAAAAGCACGGATATCTGTAGCGACCACTACGCCACGCCTCCGCGAGCAGCGGTTGCAGCGGTCGCCGTCGCGGCAGGTCGCCGCAGGGGAGCCAACGCGACGCCGAGATTCGGATCGAAAATCAGTGTCCACTCCGTTGCGCAGTCGTCGCAGAGCCAATAGTGCTCCACTTGTCGCGGCTGTTGCCGGGCACGAACAAATGGCGGTGCCGCCGATTCCCCAGGCTTGCTGACGCGGTCGGTTTCGACCAGGAATAGCTTGCCCTCCCTGAGTTTCAGGAAAGGCTTGCAGCATTGTCGGTTGGCGCACTGGCTGAGCATAGGGTCCACTACTTCCTGCTCCCGAACACAGTTTCGGTGAGCCATGGCATTCTGGTCTGTATGCACGTCACCTGCCAGAGAAGTTCTTCCGACTTGTCGCAGGGTCCTGCTGCCACAATCTCGGGATTTTGCCGACATCTCGGCAGCACTGCCGAAGGCGCATCGTCGTTCGCTTGCCTGCCTTGTCCCGCGGCGGCTACCATCTGTCCTATGCCCAAGGTGCTGCTCTGTCCACCGAATTATTTCGATGTCATTGATCAGAAAAATCCCTATATGTCGCAAGAACACACCGTGGACCGAGTTAAAGCACGCAGTCAGTGGGAAAATCTCTGTAGCGTTTTGCGACAGTGCGGATGCGATCTCGAAACTATCCCTGCGGTGGAGGGACTCGAAGACATGGTTTTTGCCGCCAACCAGGTTTTTGCTGGCGCAAAAGACGGTTACGGAAAATTCGTTGTGCCCAGTCGTATGGTGTACCCGTCGCGCCAGCGCGAGGTGCCTTTTTTTTCCGAGTGGTTCCGCTCGCGAGACTACCGCTTCATCGAAATTGATTTCGGCGAAGACTATCTTGAGGGTCACGGCGATCTTCTTTGGCATCCCGACGGATCGCGAATTTACGCAGGATACGGCTTTCGCAGCACACGCGGCGGTGTAGAAAAGTTTGCGGCCGCTATGTCTGAAATGTCCATTCCGGTGGAGCCCTTGCTTCTCATTGATCCGTACTGCTATCACCTCGATACTTGCCTGTGCCCGCTGAACAATGAAGCGGCGCTGATTTTTGCCGGGGCGTTTTCCGCCGATGCTCTGGCCGCTCTGCACAAATCCTGGAACCGAGTCCATCTTCTGAGTTCGGAAGAGGCGCACCACTTCATGGGAAACGGAATCGTCATCAACGGGCGCTACATCACACCCCACATGACGTCCCAGTTGGAAGTGATTCTCCTGCAAGAGAATTTGACGCCGCTAATCGTTGAGACTTCGGAATTCGAAAAGGCAGGCGGAAGTTGCTTCTGTATGAAAACATTCTTGCCGTAAACTTTGCCATCGAAGAGACGTAGCTTGTTCCGTGTCTGCCCGGCAGCGTCGAGAAGAGAGGCAATGGTCTCACACGTGCGGTTCGAGGAAATGTAATGGTTCTTAAAGCGAACCATGAGGCTTGTACTGAAAGCTCCAGCGCTCAAAGCGAATGACCGCCCCTCCCATCTCCGCGTCAGCGAGCCAAGATCGGAATTGCCGCTTGGAGCGCGCAGCCCGGATCCCGGGTCTCCGAGCCCTCGCATGGTCCGGAGATCGTCTCTTTGCCTCGCGCCACTACCAGCTCCTGCACGCCACAATTCAGAATGCTTCGCAGCGCCTTAATTGGCAGCCCGTAGCCATCTTTCGCCCCAACTGGAAACGGAAGCTTTCCGCGACGAATCGGCTGAGCTCTCGCGTCTTCCGCGACGGTTTTCACGCCCTGGCAGTCCTACCCTCCGGCGGTCTTGTCGCCGCTGTGCCGGGAGCCATTGTCACAGTCCGTCCGAATGAAACCGAATTCCGCCAGACTTACGCGATCACTCGCGGTACGCGGCCACTGCACATCACCACAGTCCCGAGCGGCATCATTTATTGGGGAGAGTATTTCGACAACGCCTCGCGTGAAGAGGTCCACATCTACGCATCCAGGGATGACGGTGCGACGTGGAGCGTCGCCTACACGTTTCCCAAGGGCGCAATTCGACATGTCCACAACATCATTCATGATCCCTGGGCGGATTGCCTCTGGGTCTTGACTGGCGACTACGGCGACGAATGCCGCATCCTGCGCGCCGCCTGCGATTTCAGCCGGGTTGAGGTCGTGCTGCAAGGCAAGCAGCAAGCGCGCGCAGTCGCCGCGATTCCTACAAAAGACGCGCTCTATTTTTCGTCCGACACGCCGCTCGAATCCAATTTCATCTACCGCCTCGATCGTCAAGGATTTTTATCGCGACTTGCCCCCATCAGCAGTTCGTCGATCTACGGATGCCGGGTCGGAAACCGTGTCTTTTTCTCCACCATGGTGGAACCCAGCGACGTGAATCGCGACCGTGCCGTTCGGCTTTACGGCGCTGATGTGAGCAGTGACAAAAACTGGCAGCCACTGATGGCCTGGCCGAAAGACCGCTGGCCGATGGGACTTTTTCAATACGGTAACGCTTTTCTGCCCGATGGCAACAACACGACGAATGTTCTGGCTCTTTCCACCATTGCAGTCAAATCTGACGACATGGTTCTCTCGCTATACGCGCAAGAGCGGAAGTGAAGGTTTTCCTTCATGAACCTTAACTGTCGTTAGTGGTGAATGTCTTTAAATGCCTCTCTCCCGTAAAGCCTGCCGTAATATGGACACGTGCCCGGCCTCGCCTACTATCGGCGCATCTTCAGTGCCTATCTCCTTGGGGGCAAGAGCCATCTGACGTTCTGGCACGAGACCCCGTCCGAGAATCCCCACGCCAGTCCCAGCGAACTCGGCGAGTACTACATGTTGTTTGCAGAAAAAGCCAACTATGCCGGAGCGTATGACAACTCCGGTGTTCCGCAACTCGACTATCACGGACGAATCGGCCTGCAGTACAACCCAATTGCGATTGCTCAGTTCGGGTTGGGAAATTACAACCTGTGGCGGCGGAGTACCGATTCCGCCAGGCGCGATAAATTCTTTCTGACGGCCGACTGGCTCTGCACCAATCTTGAGCAGAACTCTCACGGACTCGCCGTCTGGAACCATCACTTCGATTGGGAGTACCGTGACACACTCAAAGCTCCCTGGTACTCCGGACTGGCACAAGGGCAGGGAATCTCGGTGCTGGTTCGCGCCCACAAAGAATCGGGCGATTCGCGTTATCTCGATGCGGCGCAGCAGGCGCTCGCAACTTTTCAGTACCCCGTAGAGAAAGGCGGCGTGGCGTTCACCGATGAAGCTGGCGATCTCTGGTTTGAGGAGTACATCGTTTCTCCGCCCACGCACATTCTGAACGGTTTCATCTGGGCATTATGGGGCGTATACGACTATTTCCTCGCAACAAAACACAACTCAGCCCAGGAGCTTTTTTCGCGAGGCGTGAAGACTCTCCTGCATAACCTGGATCGGTACGATCTCGGATTCTGGTCGCTCTACGAGCAGTCCGGCACGCGCTTGCCCATGGTGGCCAGTCCCTTCTATCACCAGTTGCACATCGTGCAGTTGCGCATAATGCATCGCCTGACCGGGGAAGAAAAGTTTGCTCACGTTGCGGATCGCTGGGAAAGCTACGGGCGCAGCCGCAGCAAGCGCACGCGCGCACTGTGCTACAAAAGTGCCTTCAAACTCTGTTACTACTAGATCCGCGTGAAAATCCTCTACGTCTCGCAATATTTCCCGCCGGAGATGGGTGCACCTGCTGCCCGCGCCGCCGAACTCGCCAAACATTGGGCCCAGGCGGGTCACGAGGTTGCTGTGCTAACGGGATTTCCCAATCATCCTACCGGAGTTGTCCCAGTGGAATGGCGCGGCCGCTTGCGGCGGTTAACCTACTACGAAAAGATCAACAACGTCGACATCTTTCGCACGTGGCTTTGGCCGCTGCCGAATCGCAAGGCCCACGAACGCATGCGCAACTACGCTTCGTTCTGTATATCCGCCGCTTTGCGCGGCCTGACTCTTCCTCGCCCCGACGTCATCATCGCATCTTCGCCTCAACTTCTTGTGGGACTGTCCGGCTGGTGGCTCGCCTTCACGCGGCAGGTGCCCTTCGTGTTCGAAGTGCGCGATTTGTGGCCGGAGTCACTCGCCGCAGTCGGCGTCGGCACTGAAAATTCCTTGTTGCACCAAACGCTGGCTGGCATAGCCAAGTTTCTATACCGGAGATCCAATCGCATCGTTGTTGTTACTCCAGCATTTAAAGAACACTTGATTCAGCGCTGGCACGTCGCCGCGAGAAAAATTGTTGTTGTCGAAAACGGGGTCGAGACCGATCTCTTCTCTCCGGCGCCGGCTGCAACCAGCTTGGGTTTCCGGCGGGAACTCGGCGCTGCATCCAAGTTCCTGGTCTGCTACGTTGGAACTATGGGAATGGCCCACGGGCTCGAAACCCTGCTCGATGCCGCGACTACCTTGCAGAGCAGGAATCCCGAGGTGCTTTTTCTCCTCATAGGGGAAGGCGCTGAAAAAGAACGGATCAAGGCTGTTGCAAAATCCCGCGGCCTGGGGAACGTTCGATTTCTCGATCAGCAACCGCGCGAAGATATTCCTGCTTTCATTTCGGCTTCGGATGCCTGCCTCGTGCTTCTGAAGAGGTCCGACATTTTCAAGACTGTGATACCGACAAAGATGCTGGAGTTCATGTCCTGCGCTCGGCCGGTGATTCTCGGCGTCGATGGGCAGGCGCGACAGATTGTCGAACAAGCCGGAGCCGGCCTGGCGATCGAACCGGAGAATGCGGAAGCATTGGCAGGATCGGTCCAGCGGCTATTCGACGATCGCAAACTCGGCCGATCACTGGGGCAAAGGGGAAGGGAACATATTTTGCAGAACTACTCCCGCGCACACACGGCCGAAAAGTATATCGAGGTACTCGAGCGCGTGGTTAAGGAGGCACGTGCTGGCGATGCTGACGGGGCACCCTAGAAGTCCGATCAAAGGGCGCGCAGTCCATCTAGGGACGAACGGTATAAATCGAGACCGCCATCGCCATCGACAATGCCGCTTCGATGCCTCTATTCGCTGCTATCTTGCCCGCGCTGACAGGAATAAACAGAATGTCATCTGCCTCCAGGGCAACGTCAGGGGCTTTGGCCTCCAGCATCTTTTTGATCGCGACCTTGGTCTCGGTCACGCCCGTCGGAGTTTTGCGAATGATGCGAGCTGCGCCCAATTTCGCAGTGCGGTTCGTCCCGCCCGCCAGCGCCAAGGCTTGAAGCACGGTGAGCTGTCCGTTATCGACGAGCAACCCGCTAGGATGGCCCACGTCCCCAACCACATAAATGATGGGTGCTCGCGGAATCGTGATCGTGTCCCCGGGCATGATATCGATGTTCCCGCTGACGTCATCGGCCAGGTTCCGGGGTAGGTTAATCCGAATCGGGTCTGGCCGATTCCGACGAAGGATCGCAATTTTCCGCGAAGCCGCTTGACTGAATCCACCTGCCTGCGAAATAACCTCGTAAAGTTTGTGGTCCGCGATATCCGGATAGATGCCGGGCTTGCTGACCTCCCCGATAATCGTTACTCCTTGGGAAGCAGCCTCGTCCACGAAGATGGTCACATGGGGATTGCGGACGAACCCGCCATCTTCAAGCCGCTTCTGGATCAGGCTCTGAGCCTCTTCCTGCGTGAGCCCTTCCACGTGCACGTAGTCGACGAGCGGAAGATAAATATCCCCGGAGCTGCTGATTCTCGCTTTAGTGGCCAACTCCGGAACGTTGTAGACAGTCACTTCAAGAAGATCCCCGGCTCCCAGTTTCAACATGATCGACTGGTCGGGATTGTCTTTTGTTGGATCGTCCAACTTGGGAGCGTTTGCGGCGGCTCCGGAAGGACTGACGGCAGCTTCAGGCAGTGCTTGAATCGCGGGAAGTGACGGAGTCGCCACACTCTCAGCAGGTGCGGGGCTCTGTGTCGTTTGTTGGGCGGTAACGAAGACAGTAAAAACCAAAAATCCAATCAACACGAGTACAAAATTGCGGCGGCGGCGAGTAAACCCCGAGCTGCCCGACATCATTACAAGACCCCTAACCTAGTGAATGAAATTTGAACAGCAGTCTAGCACAGCGAAACGAGGTTGCATCCCGCGAATCGCATCGCACGATCTTAGTTTTCCACAGGTTTTTTCACCGCGGGCAATTGTAGTCTCGTCCTGCGACTGGTACATTCGGTGCACCTTCAACGTCAACAGGGAATCGCTTCACTAACTACTAACCGCAGGACGTCGCTGCGATACTTGCAGGCAGAGGTCGTGCAGTGGATAACCAAAGCTTGCCGTTGTGTGTTGAGGTGGTGTAGTTGACCTTCATTTTGTTGGGGTTGTTCTTTTCGGCCTTGTTGTCCGCCTTCGTACTCACCCGGTACGTGCGCGATTTCGCAACCTCCCGCGGTTGGGTCGCCGTTCCTACGCAAGAAAGGCATCTGCACTCGAATCCTTTGCCCCGTCTGGGCGGCGCGGCCATCTTCTTTAGCTTTTGTTTTTGTATGATCGTGGCAGCGATTTGGGGCGTACGTCATCCGAACCTGAACTCTCCTCACCTCCTGCGCACGATGACGAACATGCTCGTGCCTGCGGGTCTGGTTTTTCTGTTGGGCGTCTACGACGATCTGCGCGGCGTGGGTCCCTACTTCAAATTCACCGTGCAGGGGATCGCTGCGACCATGCTCTACGCTGGCGGTCTGCGCATCGTCAACATCCCGGTGCTTTTTGGAGATCGTCTCCTGCCTTGGTACATCGGGCTCTTCTTTACGGTGGTATGGGTATTGGCAATCACCAACGCGTTCAACCTGATTGACGGGCTCGACGGGTTGGCGGCGGGATCGGCCTTGTTCTCCACGATGGTGGCCTTCGTCGTCGCGGTTCTGAATAGCCAGCCCCTGGTTGAACTCATGACGATCGCGCTGGCTGGGGCGATCCTCGGGTTTCTGCGCTACAACTTTAATCCCGCCACGATCTTTCTCGGCGATTCCGGGAGCCTGTTCATCGGATTTTTGCTCAGTGCGCTGGCTCTCAATGGCGCGCAGAAGGCGCCGACAATTGTCGCCGTTGCCATTCCCATCGTCTCTTTCGGCTTGCCGATTTTGGAGACCGTGCTTTCCGTCGCTCGGCGCCTGATCGCTGGGCGCCCGGTCTTCACCGCCGACCGCGAGCATATTCATCACAAACTCTTGCAGCATGGGATGACCCACCGCCAGGTCGTGATTCTGCTTTACGGCGTGTCCGCGATTTTCGCCATGCTGAGCCTCTTTCTGCTGTGGCCCACCGGAAGTTCCTTGGGATTGGTGCTGGCGGTATTGGGAGTTGGAATCTGGATCGGTGTGCAGCATCTGGGCTATCTTGAATTCGGAGAGATAGCCCGCGTTGCTCACCGTACGCTCGATCAACCGCAAATTTTCGTCAACAACTTGGCTATCCGTCGCGCCGTCGAAGAACTCAAAGTTGCTCGAGACTATGAGCAGGTCCGAAAGATTCTGATTGCCGCATTTGGCAGCAACGATTTTGACAGCTTCGAGCTGAAACTCGCGCTCTTGCCTGGCGAGCCTGTTTCGTTCGAGCCGGTTGAACCTGCACTTCGCGGAAACACTTTCCGATGGATTAAGCCGGGCATGACCAAGTCTTTGGGAAACTCTGCGGTCTGGACGATCGCACTCGATCTGCTGAGTTCCGGAAACCGGCGACGCGGTACCCTCACCATGCATCGGATGTACTCCTCGCGCGATTTACAACTTGATGTCAACCTGCTGACCTCTGGGTTTCCCACTGTGCTCGCCGACGCTCTCGATCGCACCCTCGCTCAGCCGGCGCACGTCATTGCGCTCCCGGAGCACGATACTGCGTTGATTACTGCTCAAGCTGGGTAGCTTACTGTCTCTTCTTCGAAAACTAGATACAATCTCGCTTCGTTGATAAGTTCCTATGCACATCCTTCACGTCGTAGGTGCGCGTCCTAATTTCATGAAAGCGGCGCCGGTTTTGCGGGCATTGTCGGCGCATTCCGCGGTTCAGCAAACTCTGGTACACACTGGCCAGCACTATGATGTCGCTTTGTCTGACGTATTTTTTCCGCAACTGGAAATGCCGCAGCCCGACTACAACCTGGGAGTCGGTTCCGGTAGCCATGCCCAGCAAACGGCCGGAGTGATGATGGCGATCGAGCCGGTCCTGTTAGATCGAAAGCCTGACCTCGTTCTCGTGTATGGTGACGTGAACTCAACCGCTGCCGCGGCTTTGGTATGTTCCAAACTCAGCATCAAAATCGGTCACGTGGAAGCCGGTTTGCGCTCTCGCGATCGCAGCATGCCCGAGGAGATTAACCGTCTGCTAACGGACCAGCTTGCTGATCTATTGTTTACCCCCTCGGCCGATGGCGACGAGAACCTACGTCGGGAAGGGATCGATTCTTCCAAGATTCATCTAGTCGGCAACGTGATGATCGATACCCTAGTGCGCCTGCTTCCGCGAGCCGAGGAATATTTTCGCGCTGACCTGCCTTCGCCTTATGCTCTTGTGACCTTGCACCGGCCCTCTAACGTGGACGACCTTCCGTGGCTCAGCGAACTACTGGCAGTGCTAGCCGACTTGAGCGGCAAAGTTTGCGTTGTGTTTCCCGTGCATCCGCGAACCCGTCAACGCCTCGACGGTCTCGGCTTCATGGTGGCCGATAGTGGGCGCCTTCAACTCGTGAAGCCACTGCCGTATCTCGAATTTCTGGCCCTGCAGCAGCGTGCCGCAATCGTCATCACCGACTCAGGAGGGATCCAGGAAGAGACCACGTTCCTCGGCACCCCGTGCCTTACGGTGCGTGAGAATACGGAACGGCCAATCACGGTGACGCAAGGGACAAATCAACTGGTAGGACGGGATCTTCGTAAGTTGCGAGCAGCGGCCGAGGAAATCCTGATTCGCCGTTTAAACCGGAAAGAGGTACGCGAACGGGGCCAGCCCCACATTCCCCTGTGGGATGGGCATGCCGCCGAGCGCATCGCACAAATCGTTGTGCGCGCCTGGGCGAAGTAGGGGAGCAGGTTCTTAGCGCCCTTGGTTAGAGCTTGGCGCTGACGTAGGAGTTAATTTCGCAGTTCAAGCAAACTTCTTCAAAAGCGGGTGCGGTCCATTCCATGATTCCCCCATAAGCCCAGTGGGCTTTGAACTGTCATAAGAATACCAGCTTTCCTGCGTAAGGCAATGCCTCCCTGAAAAATTAAGATACGCCAAACCGATGACAAATTTTGGTATCGAGAATCCCTTATCTTTCCAACATCTTGACCCACTTCGCCAATGCACTTTGAGTTCGAGCCTGCTTTTCCACATGGGGAACCAGTTCCGTTACTTTCTCACCCTTCGCGATCTATTTACTTTCGACAGCACCGTGAAAGAAGCGAGGATCCAGCAATCATGTTTGGCAAGACTGTATATGGCACGACTTTTAAGGACGTTAATTTTGTCCCGCTGCAGTCCGCCACCTTCTGTGTCCAATGTGAGCTGATCAGCACCAACAGCAAGCCCTACTGTCTGGCGTGCGGCAGTCACGCCCTGCTGGGACTTTCTCGCGTGCTCGGGGGATCGCTGCTCCACCAGCAGACAGCGCACCTCATCACCGACATCGAGTTGAACAATCTCGTCCGCGACTTGCTGCGAACCGTCCCGAACCCCGAAGCCCTGACCGGTGTCGATCATGCCCGAATGCCTTCGCTCGTTCACCGCACTCAACTTCGCGTCGCAAACGCCGCCCATCCAGCGTCCGGTTTCAAAGCCGTATCCGTAGGGGAAGAGGTCGAGATTCATCCTGCGGACCTCGATCTTGAACCCGCCATCAGCGCCATCACGGAGCGCGCTCAGCATCTAACCGGAGCCACCGGGGCAGCGATCGCACTCCGCGCTGGCGATGAAATCGTGTGCCGCGCTCGTGCCGGCCGCACCGCCCCTGATCTTGGGGTTCGCCTGCAGACCGACGCTGGTATTTCGGCTGAAGCAGTCCGATCCGGGGAAATCATGTTGTGCCACGACGCCGAGCGTAACCCGCGTGTCGATCTGGCCAGTTGCCGCCGCCTTGGGGTGCGCTCCATTCTTGTTTCGCCCTTGCGCCACTACCGGCGTACCCTTGGTGTTTTCGAGGTTCTGTCCTCATCCCCTGGCGCTTTTGACGAGGGCGACGTCGCGACCATGCAACTGCTTTCGAGCATGATGGTGGCCGCGATCTCGCGTATTTCAAGCCTGCACAAGGCTCAAGTCCTGCGGCGAGCTGGATAACCCTCCCCCCTCCCCCTATCCCCTGTTTTCTCAATATGTTCCACTTGTCGTACCACTGATTCTGATCTTTGCTTACTTTTCCACAATCCCGCGTTAATATGTACCCGACACGGCTCCCGGGCCCTACCCCATGGTTGCTACGACTTCGACGTTGCCGCATTCCGTACCGAATCGTCGCCGGCGCGTGCGACACAAGATTCAGACGCCTGCGTACGCGAGCTTCACTGCAGAGTCGAAAAGCGCGATGCTCGATCTGCACGAGATCGTCGACATCAGCGAAGAAGGACTCGCGATTCAGTGCCACACTCCTCTCGAAGTGAATAAACGAGTGAGCCTGTGCCTGGATCTTGCCGATTCGGCGAAACACATTTACACCACGGGACAGGTAGTCTGGTCGAACGACTCGGGGCGCGCGGGACTTCGATTCTCCGAGCTTTCTTCTGATTCTCTCTCTCAGCTGCGCGAGTGGCTTTTCGTGAACGTGATGGCCGGGGTCGCTAACAGCGAGGTTGATCTTAGTGCGCTCGAGAAGCCCCGAGTTGCTCCGCGGCCGAACTATACCGACGCGCTGGCAGCGGTCACGGCGGTGCAACGGCAAGTGGAAGGTCTCGGTCCAGATCTTGCGTCCGCTCTCCAATTGATAGCGGAGCGCGCGCAAACGATGGTTCGCGCCTCAGGAGCAGCCATTGCGCTCGCCGCGGCGGAACCTGACTTCATGGTCTGCCGCGCCAGTTCGGGTGCGGATGCTCCTCCCGTCGGTGCACGCTTGCAAGTCGGGTCAGGCTTCTCGGGTGAGTGCGTGAAGAGCGGAACGCTACTGCGTTGTGACGATACCGAGCACGATCCACGCGTAGATCGAGAAAGCTGCCGAGCCCTGGGCATTCGATCGATTCTCGCCGCTCCGGTGCGCGCCGGAGAGAAATCCTTTGGACTGATCGAGACCTTCTCCGGTCTGCCGAATCGGTTCTCCGAATCCGACGGCAAAGTTCTGCAACGGCTCGCGGAGATTGTGCTTGGCGCTGCCAATCGGGCCGCCCGCGCCGAGAACTTGCCTCCGTTGGGCGCGCCGCCAAAGAAGCCCTTTGCGCCGCCTCAAGGAAGTGTGCTCTTTGCCTCTGCGGACGCGGAGCAAAATAAAGACTCCAAGCCAGACGAGAAGAATGCTGAAAGTGTCAGCCTGCCTCGTTCCCACCTCATCATCCTGGCATGCGCTGCTGCCACCATCTTTTTGGCTCTTGGCTACCATCTTGCACCATGGCTCCAGGCCGAAGCTGGTCCATGGATACAGGCTAAGTTTCATGCTCGTGGGCAAACCCAATTGCAGACCGTGCTCGCTTCCTCTCGTCCACCCAAGTCTGATGGCGGATCTAACGCAGCGTCGTCCAATCCTGTCTTTGAAACTGCAACCGTCGAGCAGTTGCGGCAGATGGCTGAGAAGGGCGACCCCGCAGCCGAAAACGCGCTGGGTCTCCGTTATGCAACCGGGGAGGGTGTGAGGCTAAAAGAATCCGAGGCGGTGCGCTGGTTTACGAAAGCGGCCGAGCAGGGCTACGTTCCAGCACAATCCAAGTTGGGTTCCATCTATTTCAGCGGCCGCGGTGTCCCTCAGGATTCCAACCGCGCTTACTTCTGGATGGTGGTTGCCCGATTAAGCGGCGATGACGCCAGCAAGACGCTTGCACCCTTCGTAAGGGCGCGTCTCACTCGTGGCCAGGTCACCTCCATCGAACTCGATGCCGATCGTTGGCTCCAGCAACACCGTCCGACCTTCAAACCAACTGCCGTCCATTGAACGACGAGCAAGTTCGAGATCGGAAGCCGCGATCAGGAATACTGCTTGCTCCGTCATCGGAGCTAAAATAGTGACAGAGGTTCCCTGTGTCCACCTTGCGCGACATCCTCGACCAGCGGGTTCGCGAGGCTGATCGCTCTCTCTACGAGAAGCTTCCCAACAACCGCGTGCGCTGTTTTTCCTGCGGTCACTGCTGTCCGATTCCCGAGGGCCAGCCCGGAGTCTGCAAAGTTCGCTACAACCGCGGCGGCACGCTCTACGTGCCTTGGGGATACACCGCTGGAATGCAATGCGACCCAATCGAGAAGAAGCCGTTCTTCCATGCGCATCCCGGAGCCCTCGCCTACAGCTTCGGCATGCTTGGCTGCGATCTGCACTGCGGCTACTGCCAGAACTGGGTCACCTCGCAGGCTCTGCGCGATCCCGATGCGGTTTCGCCGCCCATGGAAGTTTCTCCTGAAACTCTGGTTCGCGAAGCTCTCGAGCAAGGCGCCCGAGTTCTCGTCAGCACTTATAACGAGCCGCTGATCACCAGCGAGTGGGCGGTCGCGGTCTTCAAAGAAGCCAAAGCCGCGGGCCTGATGACCGGATTCGTTTCCAACGGCAATGGCACGCCCCAGGTCCTCGATTACCTGCGTCCCTGGCTCGATCTCTACAAAGTTGACCTCAAGAGTTTCGACGACCGACACTACCACGAGCTCGGCGGACGGATTGGTCCCATCCTCGACAGCATCCGCCGCATTCACGAGATGGGATTGTGGCTTGAAATCGTGACCCTGCTCATTCCCGGGTTCAATGATTCGGACGATGAAATCCGTCGACTGACGGAATTTGTGGCCGGCGTCTCCCCCGATATCCCATGGCACGTGACCGCATTTCACGCTGACTACAAGATGCAAGATGACGATCAGCGTGACACATCGACTGAAGATCTACTGCGCGCTGCGGAAATCGGCCAGCAATCGGGCCTGCGCTACATCTATGCCGGCAATCTGCCGGGAACGGTCGGGCCGTGGGAAGATACTCGATGCCCGCAGTGCAGTGAGACTTTGATCCGACGTTACGGATATCTCATCGCAGACTACCGCTTAACTCCGGAAGGTCGCTGTCCGCAATGTGCCTGCCAGATTCCCGGCCGGTGGTCCGGTCAATTCGATGGCCAGATTACGTCCCGCCCTTTCGTCCCGCACAAACGTTCGCGTTTATTTACAATCACAAGTCGTTGAATCTGGATAGAGACAGCGATTGATGTGGCGACAGCCGCGCTCGGCTGTCCGGCCGTGGCGAAGCCCGGCTAGTTTCAAATCGTCCACGCCATGCGGAATAAATTGACTCCCGCTCTGATCGTCCTATTTCTTCTCATATCCTGTTCTCCGCGCGACTTTCTCACGCGCCGTCTCGCCACAGACTTGCTCTCTGGCTCAGACGAATTTAAGGCTCCCCAACAATTCCTCCTGCAGACTGGACTCGTCTCCAACAAGGACTACGCCGCCCCCGAATATCTCGTGCTCCAACACCGCGGCTGGATTTCCGCGACCGCTGCGCGCTGCTCTCCCGGCCTCGTTCCGCCCCCATGCTGGAACCTTATCCTCACGCCATCTGGTGTCGAGGCGATTCGCACCATTGTTCCCTCTGAAGGCGCAGGCACGTTATCCCTCACCATCCCAGTCGCTAGAAGAGAGTTTCTCGGTGTCACCGGCATCAGCAAGCAGGGCAACACGGCAGACGTCGAGTTCACATGGAAGTGGACGCCCCTCAACGAAGTCGGCGCCGCACTCTACTCCGGAGATCTGCACTACAAGTCCACCGTCGGATTTCGCCAGTACGACGACGGATGGCGTATCGTGCAAAGCGCTCCGCATTCCGGCCAGACGATGGACGATGCCTTTAAGAACGCTGAGCCCGTCCCGTGACCATCCCCGCGCGACTGTCAGTCCCCACCCTCCTGATGAAATGGCTACCCCTCCGGCGCATTCGCGCCCAGGCGATCGTGCTCGCACTCTGCCTTTGGGGAGTCTGCGCCGTCGACTTTGCCACGCCTGGCTTGTTCGACCGCGTGGGCAATATCAAGTTTCAGGATTTTCTTGCTTTCTACATTTCGGCGCAGCAGATCGCGCAACACCGCGCCAGCGACCTTTATGACCAGAAGATTGGCAATGACGAACTGCTCGCCATCGTTCGCCGACCAACCGGCGTGCACTTGCCCTATTTGTACGGACCGCAAGTCGGGCTCATGTTTGTTCCACTGGCGAGTCTCTCGTTCCCGGCGGCGGCGCGAATCTGGGTCGTGTTTAGCCTTCTGGTTTATTTTGCCTGCATCTACGCAATTTGGAGACGCTGCCGAGCCCTCCGCCCCTATTCCCGCATCGTCACAATCGCGGCTGTCGCATTTCCCCCGCTCTTTCATTTTTTCGTTCGCGGCCAGAACTCGGTAATTGTATTAGCGTTCTTCACGGCGGCGTTTCTAGCGTTGCGCGCAGATCGTCGTTGGCTGGCGGGAATCGTCCTCGGCTTCCTTGCGTTCAAGCCACAGTTCCTGATAGCCATCCCGTTGATCTTGGTGGTGGCTCATGCCTGGAAGATATTCGCCGGCCTCGCGATGTCTGCCGTGGTGCAATTGGCATTCGCGCGCGCCTATTTCGGCACCGCCGTAATGCAGGCCTACTTCGACACGCTGCAGCACACTTCGCGCTGGATCACCACGGCCGAGGCCAACATCGCGCCCATCCAGATGCACTCCTTGCGCTCTTTTTGGTCGCTCCTGATTCCCCTGCCCACGGTTGCGCTCGTTCTCTATGTTCTAAGTTCTATCTGTGTAGTGTGGATCGCATCAGTCATCTGGAACTCTGTACCCGAAATGGCCTTGCGATTCTCAGCACTGACTTTGGCTGCGGTCTTGGTTAATCCGCATCTCTTCGTGTACGACCTACTGGTCCTCGCGCCCGTGGTGCTGCTCGTTACCGATTGGACCCTGGCACACAACCAACATCCGGTATCTCCCGCGCTTCGGCTGCTGATATATCTGTCGTTTTTGTTGCCGCTCTTTGGCCCCATCTCGCGCTGGACCCATGTCCAATTGTCGGTGATCGTCTTCATCGCGCTGTTGTTGGTGTTGTTTCGTTTCGTAACTGCGAGTCATAAACTTGCTTCCGGCGAATCTGCCGTTGTATAAACCTTCTTCCCACCGGGAACCCTATGCGAATCCAGAAAACTATTCTTGCGGTCGCGATGGTTATGACTTGCACGCTGGCAGGTTTGGCGCAAAGCAAACCGAAGCTCACGCTTGACGCCTTCTTCAACTCCGTCAGCTTCCCCGCGATTGAGATGTCGCCGGACGGAAGAGCCGTCGTCATCGAAACCGAGCGTGCCGACTGGGACCAGCAAGTTTTCCGCAGCGATCTCTGGCTTTATCAAGACGGCGGCAAAGACAGTTCCCTGATTCAACTCACCCAATCCGGCCACGATTCTGAACCGAAGTGGTCGCCCGACGGCAAATGGATCGCTTTTCTTTCCGAGCGCAAGTCATCGGCAGAGAAGGGCGGAGATTCCGATTCCGACTCCGACTCGAAAGATGAATCCGTCAGCCAGATTTACCTGATTTCGCCTCATGGTGGCGAAGCCTTCCCCGTGACCCAGGGAGAAGAAGAGGTCCACACCTTTTCCTGGTCGGGCGATTCGCAATCGATTTACTTTGCGACACGCCAGCCTTGGAATAAAACCCGGAAGGACGAGTACAAGCGCGAGTGGAAAGATGTTGTGCAATATCGCACTGCCGAGCGCGGCGACACCATCTTCGCGCTCGATTTGTCGACGGCCCTGGAACGCCACGCTGCCGGGCCCACCAAGGTAGAAAAAAAAGAGGGTGAGCCCGAAAAAGAGCCCGACCTGACTCCCGGAACTCGAGCCCTCGCGACCAGCCCGTTGCGCGTCGAGAATATTGTCACCTCGCCCGACGGCAGCAAGGTGGCATTCGTAAGCAATGCCGTCAACCAGCGTCAGGAAAAATACGAAGATGTCGAAATCTTCGTGCTCGATTTGAGTGCGACGCGCGCGCCGGCGTCGAGCGGCAACGAAGTTGCTTTGCCGCAACCCCGCCGCGTCACCAAAAATCAGGCGATTGAAACCCGGCCTCGCTGGGCCAACGACAGCCGCCACATCTTCTTTAGCGTCGAAGTCGGAGACGTTTCCGGCCCCTATCGCGACCTGCAACCGCATCTCTATTGGATCGACACTGAGACGAGCGCGATCGAGCAATGGAGTAAAGACTTCATCGGGCCGGTCGAACGTTACGTCCCTGCCGGAGACTCGCTGCTGACCTCCGCCCGCATCGGCACCGAGGTCCAAATGTACTCGGTGTCCAAGCCCTCAGAATCATTGCACCGCGTCAGCGGATGGCAAGGCACCTACGCCAATCTTTCGATCGCGCCTCATTCTCCGCGCATTGCGTTCGTGTATTCCTCTTTGGGAAAGCCCGACGAAGTCTACCTTGCCGACGATGCAGCGAAACTCGACCAGGCGCGGCCGATCACGTCCTTCAACAAACCTCTCGCCGACAGCGACCTTCCTCAAGGCAAGCCCTACCAGTGGAAGGCCGACGACGGCACCACTGTCGAAGGCATGCTCATCTATCCTCCGGGCAAATTCGAAGCGAAGCATCTGCCCATGTTCACGCTGATCCACGGAGGCCCCGCGGACGCCGACGGCAACCACTTCGAGGCCGACTGGTACCAGTGGGCTGCGCTCGCCGCCACCAACGGATGGCTGGTCTTCGAGCCTAACTACCGCGGTTCCACCGGATACGGCGATAAGTTCCTGATGCAGATTGTCCCCGTCATCGTCTCGCGACCGGGCAAAGATATTCTCGAAGGCGTCGACGCGCTGGTGAAAGATGGCATAGCCGACGCCGATCACCTCACCATCGGCGGCTACAGCTATGGCGGATACATGACCAACTGGCTGATCACCCAGACCACGCGCTTTAAGGCCGCAGTCACCGGAGCAGGTGCTGTCGAGCACATCGGCAACTGGGGCAACGACGACACCACCTTCGACGATGCCTACTTCCTCGGAGGACGGCCGTGGGAAGCAGCCCAGCGCTATCACGACGAAGCTGCGATCTTCCAGATCGACAAAGTCAAAACTCCCACGCACATGGTGGCCGGCGCCGCCGACATCCGCGTTGCTGTGCTCGAAGACTATCTCCTCGAACACGCTCTCTATTCGCTAGGAATTCCCAACAAGCTGCTCGTCTTTCCCGGCGAAGGTCATGGCCTCGGCAAGAATCCCTGGCACGGCAAAATCAAAGTCCGCGAAGAACTGAAGTGGCTCGAGAAATACGGAGGCGTCCCGGCAGGAAACTGACCGCGGCCAAAACTACGCTTCGTGGCCTGCAGAGTCGAAGAGTCGAAGAGCTGCAGACTCGATGAGCGACGGGGTGCAAGACTGGTGGGCCTCGACGAGCGGCGAGGTGCGTACAGCGCATCGGATCAAGGGCGGCTTTAGCCCCTGGGACCTTATCTCAAAGCTTCTTTGATTTCTTTTGCAGGCCCCCAAGCCAGGCTAGTCCCACGAATGCGGTATAGCGGGCAACGCTTGGCGAGTGCCTCCAGATACGCAGCTAGCGGTCGCATCGTCCCCTTGCCCCCATAATCATGCCAGAATACGATGCCGTCCTTGGACATCATCTGTACCATCTTCCTGGTGTCATTTTCAACGTGCACTACATCATGAGCTGCGTCGATAAGCCCAAGGTCCACCGAATCGACGTAAGGTGACGGTTCGAACTGCATTGAGTCGCACAGGATCTGCGTATAGCGATCCAACCCGAGCGCCTGCGGAATGGAGACCAGTTGTCGGCTGCCCACTAACTCCTCATCGCTCGATAACGTCGGCGTATGTTCCGGGCCGGTAGTCGGAAGGTCCAGGGTGATGATTCGCGCGTCTGCCATGGAATTGAGAATGAATACTGCTGTGGTCAAGCCGTTGTAACTTCCCATTTCAAAGACCGTTCGCGGGTTCAGGACTTTGGTTACGCGTGCCAGGATCACCAGTTCGTCAAAACTCATCCCCCCGCCCGAATGGTGGGCCGGTATGGTTATTGTCATGTCTGGCTCGGGGCTCAGCGGGGTGCGATGCGGCAATCCGTTCCCGGCGAGTTCATCGTATTTTTTCAGGCATTCGGAAATGTATCGCCTTAGGTTTGAAGGATGCCGGACAGCAAGCTTGAGCGTCGTCAAACTCAGACACGATAACGCGTCGAGTATTTCTCTCAGACTCGAAATTGGGGAACGAGCACTTCGCTGCAAATCCGGCCACCGTGTTTTCTCGATGGCAGGTTCAGCAAAAGCGATACGGCCGCCATTGGGGTCACTCGCCATTGATCCGGATTTCTGCACGCAGTTCGCCATTCTCCTCGTGCCACTTATCGAGATTTCTGCATGGTTCGCCATAGATCACTTACGCCAGCCAGATTTCGATACACAGTTCGTCCAAATTTCGCTGAATCGCACGTCAGATTCCTGGACACACCGACTTCCAGATATATTTCTTTATATAGTTGTTAGAGATCAACCAGTCGTAAGTGGTTGTTCCCGGTAATTAATTCTGTCTTTGTTCCGTTAAAGCATTGCCTCACCCAGAAGATTGCTCCTGGCCATCCCCAATAGGCAGCTACTCGTCGATGACCGCTTGTGCCCTCATCAGGAATCCTTACCCCCATAGGTGGACGGAGCGTATCGCTCCGTCGCTCTCAACCATCCGCGCTACAATCCTTTCTACGTGAGGTGAAGAAAAAACGGTGCACATAAAACTATTCCGGTTGTGGAGCATAATCGCAATCGTGCTTTCGCTGAGCTTCGAAGCAGCAGCGCAGCACAGCAGAATCACGGCGCGCGAACTCATAGCCGAGATCCAAAAACAAGTCGGTGTGGACTGGCAGAAGGAGACCGTCGACACCTTCAAAGCAGGGAACCCTGACACCGTGGTGACCGGAGTTGCTGTGACCATGATGGCAACCATGGATGTCCTCCAACGCGCGTCCGCCAGGGGATTGAATGTCGTCATCACCCATGAGCCCACCTTCTATGCGCATCTCGATGTACCGGAAGGCGTGCCCGAGAGTGATCCCGTGTGGGCGGAAAAACGCGCCTTCATTGAGAAGCATGGCCTCGTCGTATGGCGTTTCCACGATCACTGGCACATGCGCAAGCCCGACGGAATCGAGGCCGGCATAGTACATGCTTTGGGATGGGAAAAGTTCCAGCGTCCCGATAACCAGTATTTATTCCTGATGCCCGAAACCACGCTGAAAGAATTAGCCGAACAGGTGTCGAAGAAACTCGACTCCTCCGTGGTGCGAGTCGTCGGAGATCGCGCCATGAAGGTCACGATGGTGGGCTTCAGCCCTGGCGCGGCCGGCTCCGAACCCGAGATCCATGCGCTCGAACAAGATGATGTTCAGGTATTGCTCGTCGGCGAGACCCGGGAATGGGAAACCGTCGAGTACGCCGCTGACGCTGTAAGCCAGAACCGCAAGAAAGCTCTCATCGTGATCGGCCACATCCCGAGCGAACAGCCCGGCATGGAGGAGTGCACGCGTTGGCTGAAAGGATTCGTCAAAGACGTGCCCGTGGAGTTTGTTCCTGCAAAGCAGCCCTTTTGGCTGCCGAACGATAAGTAGCACGGTCTGTGGAACTCCCATGGTTTTTCACTTTATGGCGAGCAGATTACGCAGCTTGCGAACAGCGCCAGGAATCTCCGATATCATCGTGCCGCCAAAGCCAAGAATGAAGCCCTGGCGCGCGCGGCCTAGATAAGAAGGACTGAGCGGCCACAAAGAAAGGTTCTGCCGGGCGCCCCGCTGGCTGAGTTCCATGTCGCACCCGTTTTTCAGCATTACAGTCAGATGCATCCCGGCCTCGTCCCCTACCACTTCGACCATGGATTCCATATCCCGTCTGATGCTGTCGAACAACACACTGCGCAACTGCCCATAGAGGACCCGCATCCTTCGGATGTGGCGCGCAAAATGTCCTTCCTCGATGAAGTCCGCCAGCGCCTCCTGGCAGAGTGTTGGCGGACCAAGATCCATCACCCGGCGGGTCGTATGAAAGCGATCGACGAGGTCCGATGGAATGACTAGATAACCGAGTCGCATCGATGGAAACAAAACTTTGCTGAAGGTCCCGATGTAGATCACGCGCGCGTTGGAGTCGAGCCCCTGCAGGGATGCGATCGGCAAGCTTTCGTACCGATACTCACTGTCATAGTCATCCTCGATGATCCAGGATCCCGCGCTTTGCGCCCAGTCCACTAATTGCAGACGGCGCGAGGCACTCATGGTCACGCCCAAGGGGAATTGATGAGAGGGCGTTACAAAGGCAGCCCGTGCCTTCCGACATTTCTTGATGCCGTCGGCAACATCCAGGCCTTCTTCATCAACCTTGACAGGAACGGGTTCGCAGCCGTGCAGCGCGAACACATCTCGCGCCAGGCGGTAACACGGCTCTTCTACCCACACTCGACTGCCTGGGTTGAGCAGAACTCGAGTCGCGATCTCGAGCGCCTGCTGAGACCCGTTAACAATCATGACCTGCTCTGCCTCGCAGCGCACCGATCGCGCGATTTTCAGGTAGCTCACGATTGCATTGCGGAGGGCTTCGGATCCCATCAGGTCACCATAGTGAGCGGAACGGGCGTTCATGCCTTGGCATCGGCGCGCGACCAGGGTGGACCAGACCTGGTGTGGAAATTGATGAAAAGCCACCTGCCCCACACGGAACGTTCCCCAGATGTCAAACCACGGCATAGGTCCAGTCTCGGGAGGGAGCTGAGTGCGCCTCGCGACCGGTCTCGGACCAGCGCGGGGCGACGTGCGTGTGGTGCCCGTCGGCTGGCTCGACATCAACTGGTCGGGGAGAGAACCGGAAACGACGGTCCCCGCGCCCACACGGCCCTCCAGGTAGCCCTCCGCCAGAAGCTGGGCATACGCATTGAGAACAGGGAACCGCGAAACTCCAATCTCGGAGGCCAACACTCGGGTGGAGGGAATTCGTTGCCCCGGGCGTAGGCGGCCATCGACGATCGCCGCGCGATAGGCGTCATAAATCTGCCGGTGCAGGGCCTTCGACGCGGTCCGGTCGACTGTGATGATGGGAAGAAGCCCCGAAGCGACTCTCTTCATTTCGGCGGATCATAATGGCTATGTTCGAATCAGGTCAAGTGGGTATTGCTTACGACCACTTTTAAGTCCACCCTAACGCTAACGATCCTCGTGGCCTTGTCATTGAGACCTGCCCTAATGTTGCGGATTCGTCATTGCGTACAGTGCCCGAAGTGCCAGACTCGATATCTGATCTCCTTCAGTCCCTATCGCAACGGGTCGTACCTGATACCCACAGTGCAAGGCTCTTTGGAGGAATACGTACTGTATTGCTCTTGCCGAAAGGGAACTTTGGCCAGCCTGTGCACATGGAGTGACGTAGAGTCCTGCCAGGTCTCGAATGCAGCTTATGGTCGTGGCTACGGAACGCCTGAGGAGATCGTAGCGATCAATCAGACGCGGGATACGTGGTCGTTTGACCCATCTAGGTATCTCAACAATCTGAAATCCACGGAGAAACAGAGAAACCCGCGATGAGCAGGTTCACTGGCTCAGTTGCTCCTTCACGCTCCGCAAAAGCACCGACGATGGCGCAATGGTTCGTAGCTCCGCGATTTTGGCGAGGGCCTTCTCGATTTCCGTGTAGCCGCACCGTTGCATCCACGCGGCAACCATAATCGGCGACCGGCTGATGCCTGCGAAACAATGCACCAGCACGTTCCCTCGCCGGACGCCAATTGCGATCGCGAACATGATGTCCTCGAACTTCTGTGCGGTGAGCGCACGCGCGTCCGCGATGGGGACATTGATATAGGTGATCTTCGAAGCTTTGCGCACGATTGGCTCTTCGCAAAGCGTAACCACTGAAGTGATGCGAAGCGGGTTCATCCGGGCGAGATGATTCGCATCTTTGAGATTCCCGAGAAAGAGACGGTCCCAGATCTTGGTGATCACTCGCTTCCGTCAGCCCGTTCAAATTCGCAAGAAAATCTTCCGGCGGTACATCCAATACAAGATCAACCAGAAGGTCAGCATGATTGCCAAGCCGTGAACCACGGGTGTGAAGATTGGCCCTCCGATGGCCGAAATCGCCCCTCCCAGGTGCCGATCGAGCGCGCCGCTGACGAAGTACGACATCGTCCAGCTCATCACGTAGATGGCAATCGAGTTCATGCCGACGACCACCAGCGGGAATGCCCAACCTCGCCATCCTTTCCATTCGATGAGCGCGTAGAAACCGGCCAGGATCAACACCACCAGGCCGCCGCTATACAAGGTGTACGAGGATGTCCAGACTCTCTTGACGATGGGGCAGATTCCCGCCCACTGACATATCAGTCCGAGCAACACCAGGCCCGCTCCCGCGATGATCAGTCCGCGCAATTTTTGTTCTTTCGATCCTTTGCCCTTGAGCCATTCTCCGGCCAGCAGCCCCATGATCATCGTTCCCAGCGTCGGAATAAAACTCAGTGTAGACCAGCCACCTTCATTGAAGACAAAGGGATGCTCTCGCGGAAACAGGTTCAAGAACCAGACGTCGAAGGCCCACGAAAGGTTGGAATTTTTGTTCCAGTGAGAGAGAAATCCGGTGTAATTGTGCGTCCAGTCCTGCGGAACCCCGACTCTCGCGTAGTCAAACTGCGGACCGGGCGCAGGATAAAGCGCGAAAGCCAGCCAGAAGAAAACCAAAATCAGTACCAGCGTCACCACTTGTGTGCGCACCCGCGTGAATCCCAGCAAAAAAAGGAAAACGTAACCTAGGCCGATCTGCGTCAACGTGTCTTCAAATGTGAAGTAGGTCTGATGCGACCACAGGGACCGAAGGAAAATTCCCAGAAAGATCAGGATCAACGCGCGCCGGATGGCATGGCCCAGCATCGGTCCGAAGGTTTGCCCCTTCGCTTTCCGGCTCGCGATCGAAAACGGAACGGCCGCGCCCACCAGGAAAGAAAAAGCAGGTTGGATCAGGTCGTGCAGCGAGCATCCTTGCCAGTCCACGTGCTCGGTGTTGTACGCAATCAAAGCCCAGATTGTGCTGTTAGGAAAGGCGCGTGCCACTTCGTGAAGACGCGTCATTTCATTCAGCATCAGCACCATCACCAACCCGCGGAGTGCATCCAGCGAAATCAGTCGAGTGACGCCGTCTGCCTTGCGTTCCGGCATCGCGATAGCCGCATCTGCTACCGGACTTTCCACCTGCGCGCTTTCGATCATGAGGAACTCCTATGCCGACAGAGGCTAATGCGAATGCCAGCCCTAAGTCTGAACCGCGAAGCCCGTCGAGTTCGAGCCGTTCCACTTGCCCCGCGTGAAATCGGGGAACTTCTGCGGAGCCCCATTCTGCGCCACCGATGTTTCACTCAACGGCGTCGGCGCGCTCCATGCGGCGGCATCGTAGACGTTGATGTCGGGCACGAGCCCTCTCTTCAGGCAATCCATCAGCCGGTAATTCATGATGTAGTCCATTCCGCCGTGGCCGCCCATTTTGCGAGCCAGGTCGCCGGTTGTCTTCCACAGCGGATGCTCGTACTTCTCCTTAAACGCATCGATGTTCTCCCACTCTTCCTTCTTGGGGCCATCGACGAAGACCCGCGGCGGATAGTCGGCGAACGCGCCCTTGGTGCCGGAGATCGCGTTCAGCCGGCTGTAAGGACGTGGATTGACCACGTCGTGCTGCAGAAGAATCGTGCGGCCTTTTTCGGTTTTTATAATGCTGGTGTTCATGTCCCCGCAAATGTACTTTTCGGCGCGCTTGGGGTCGCCTTCAGGGAAATTCGCTTTCACATACGCGCTCAGCGACGCCTCCGCCGAACTCACCGAGACCATGTAGTCGAACCGGTCCCCACGATGGATGTCCATGTAATGGGCCACCGGGCCGAGGCCATGGGTCGGATACAGATTGCCATTGCGCTTCATGTGCGGAAAGCGGCGCCAAAGGCCCTCGCCTTCACTCGAAGTCAGAATGCCGCGCAAGTCGTGGAGATACGCCGCCTCTCCGTGGGTGATTTCGCCGAAGATGCCGTCATGCACCATGCTCAACACCATCATCTCGGTCTCGCCGTAACAGCAGTTCTCGAGAATCACGCAATGCTTGCGAGTGGCCTCAGAAGTGTCTACCAGATCCCAGCACTCTTTCAGCGTCGCGCAGGCAGGAACTTCCACCGCTGCGTGCTTGCCATTTTTCATGGCGCTGACCGCCATCGGAACGTGCCAGTCCCACGGGGTCGCGATGTAGACGATGTCGAGATCGAGCTTGGTCAAGTTCTCGAAGTCCCTCTCGCCCTTGCTGAACCCGGCAGGCTCTGGCTGGCCGGCGCTGGTGACGGCTTTCTGCGCCTTCGCGACTTTCTCTGGCACCAGATCGCAGATCGCCTTGACCTCAACGTTCTCAACTGCGAGTAAGTCCCCCAGCAAGCTGGTGCCGCGTCCGCCTACGCCGATAATTCCCAGGCGCACCCGTTCCTTTGCTTCAAACGGGACGCCCATCATCGTGGAGTTCGCGCTCTTTGGGGCAGCAGCCGCAAGGTCGGCAGCCAGAATGTCCTTTGCTATTAAGAGTCCTGCGCCGCCGATCGCGGTGCGCTGAATAAAACTTCGTCGTGAAATATCTTTCGATTCTTGATCCGATGACATGGGGTTGACCTTTCATTAATTAAGAACCGCTCAGATGGATATCAGTTTTACATCAAAGTGGCCATCATTCGCTTGGAATGAGCGCCTCTCCGAAACATTTTTTTGCGCTTCTCCGCCGCTAATTCGTTCTGGGATGCGCACTACAAAGCGGATCGGTCCTGGATTCTCGACCCGATGAGAGTTGGATCTGCAGGTGGCCCGGGAGTCGCCCCAGTTTCGATGGAAATCGTTTCTTGTTGAGGTGGGCTTGTTCTTCTCGGTACTCGGTACACGGGACTAGCTACTCGATACTACTTCTTAGCGCTGGCTACCTTGACTCCGCGGGAGTTTGCCGCATAGCGCGCAATGCCCTTGTACAGCGCTTCAGCGATCTGCTCGCGATAGCCGTCGCTGCGCAGTTTCTGCTCATCGGTGGGACTGCTGACGAAGGAAACCTCCGCCAGGATTCCCGGCATCGAGCTTTCCGTCAGCACCACGAAGCCGGCTTGCTTGATGCCCCGGTCACGCAGTCCTGGGTTCTGTACCGACAACGTCCCGTACAGCGAGCGTTGGACGCTGGCTGCCAGCCTGCGCGACTGGTCGATGCGTTCGCGCAATTCCCCCGGCGACAGTGATGGCGTCACGCCATTGCTCAGAGTGCCGGGCACTGATCGCTTGTCGGCATCCGGGGCTCCGGCGTCTTTCGAACCCGGCGCCGAAAAGAAGTTCGTATAGTAGGTCTCCACGCCCCGGGCCGAAGGCAGGTCGCTGTAGTTGGCATGCACCGACACGAACAGGTCCGCCTGCGAGTGATTGGCAATGTCGGCGCGCTCGTCGAGTGGAATGTAGTTGTCGTCCTGCCGCGTGTATATGACTTCTGTTCCCAGGCGGCTTTCGAGCAGCTTGCCGAGCCGTTGCGCGATTTCAAGAACCAGATCTTTTTCCAGCAATCCGAGTTTGCCCACCGTGCCGAGATCCCAGCCCCCGTGGCCGGCGTCGACCACGATGCGCATTTTGGGAACGCGCGCCCGCAGCTGCAAATCCTCCTTCGTCGGAGGCGGTATCACGATTGCCAGCTTTCCCGGCTCCGGTGCGTTGGGGAACAGATTCACCGCTCCTTTAGGGGTCGTCCCGATCTTGCGCACTTCCACGATCAGGCGATAAGGATTGGTTTCCAGGCTCACCGAAAAATTTGTGCTGGCCTTGGTCTCGAGCACGATGCGCGTCATGCCGGCCGTCGGCTGCGCGACGCGGATGCGGTTCACCAGCGCATCCCCCACCTCGATGGATTTTCCAGCGAGATCAGGAGAGAGTTGCGTATCGTGCAAGTCAAAATAAATCCGGTCGGGCGACGTCAAGCGATGCGCTTCGTATTGCACCTGATCTTCAAGATCGAGGACGATGCTGCTGGAGTCGGCGGACGACCAGTGGCGGATTCCGGTGACGTGCGGGAATTTCGAAAGCTCCTGCGGAGCAGCCGGCGGATTGTTCGCCTCAGCGGTGTCGGAAAGCGTATCGGGATTTCCCGGCAGGCTGGCGGGAATGCCGTTCGGGGCGACGGAAGGCTGTGCCGCGCTTTTTTCAGCTCCACTTTGTTGGACCGCTTTCGGCTGCGTCGAAACAATCTCGCTGCCAAGTTGAGAAGTCTTGAGCTTCCACCACACTCCTGCCACGAATGCTACCGCGACGACTATGCCCACCAGCAAAATCAGCTTGCCATGCGGGTAGGGAAGGCGTTCCGGTTCGAGTTGTCCAAAGGTCAGCTCGGGCTTAACCAGTGTTTCAGCCGCCGCCGTCAGTTGTGATACTGGGGACTCTGAAGGGGTGACCGGAATTACTTTCAGAACTGTCGACGGAACCGGGGCCAAAGCTGCCGACGGATCCACAAACAAATTCTCAGCCGTGACTAACTTGCGCGGCACTGATGGAGTACTCGGCATGGCGGGTGCCGTCGGCGTCGGCGTCGCGACTGCCGGAGTCTCAACCGGCTCCAGTTTCTTTACCGCAACCTGGGCCGATTCGGCGTAGCGGTCCTCGTCCTCGGGCTTCAGCGCCGCCAGGACAAGTTCGGCCAGCAGGGTGAGGTTTTGAACATCGCTGTCATTGAACGCAAATGGCCAGGTGGAGAATGCTTCGAGAAGTCCGATCACGCGGCGTCGCCCGCAAAGCGGCACCGCGACCATTGATCGCGCTCCCAGTTTCCGGCAAGCTTGCAGGTTCACCCGCGGGTCGGTTTCGGTGTCATCGCAGTTGACCACTTGAGCGGTTCGAAACGCCGCCCCGGAGAATGCCGAGTCGCGTTCGATGCGTGCCCCAACGTCGGGCCGCACCGAGCCTGCCGCCGCTCGCAAAACAATTTCGTTATTTTCTGCCAGCGCAATCGCCAGCCCGTCCGCGCCGGTGATGGCCACACCACGTTCGGCGACCAACTGCAGCACCTCATCGAGAACGAACTGTTCCTCGGGCTCAAACTCGGCAACGGCAGTGGTCGAATCGAATCCCGGACTTCGTGCGGCTAGCGCTCTTCTGCGGCGCACCTGCTCATGCAGAGCCGAAAAGGCCAGCAGAGCCTGCAAGGCATCCAGTTGTGTCGGCTTTTGAGCAGATTCTCCACCGGAATGGGCCGCGGCGACGCCAGAATCTGCGCCCGGCGTCTTTGGCCACGCGGGCACACCGATCCTCCCTAAAGGATCAGGCCTGCCCATGTCCGGATTCGTGGTGGTAGTCGCCATTTAGACACAGCTCATGAGTAAGTTATCGGGCTTTGGCTCGACTTGCAATTACTTGGGCATGCCCCTTTGGCCATGTACCTTCGTGACCCCTTCTCTTTTATTTCGCCCCACCATGCGGCACATGCCACCTTTGCCCCGGCACGCCGCGTCTTTACCGCGTTTTTACAAGGCTTCCGCGGTCCCGAACCATACCAGTTATTGAGCCTCCCCATGCCCAAGGATAAGATTTTCGACAACAGAATTCCAGGCGGCCCAGCGCATTTCCGGCGGTGTATCCATGGAAGCAGGCGTATCACCCGCGCGACAAGTGCGCGGTCAGCATCGGCATGAACTTCGCACTCTAACCTACGTCACGCTCGATCAGGCCAACGGCGGGATCGTTCGCAATCTGACTCATGACGGGATGGGAGTGCAGGTCGTTGCCGCAGTTCGCCCGCAGCAGCAATTGCGCGTGCGCTTCGAATTACGCTACCCGCGCCTGCGGATTGAGACGCGTGGTGAGGTGATCTGGGCCACGAGCTCTGGGCAGTGCGGTATCCGCTTCCTTGATGTATCGCCACGAACGACCCGCCAGATCAATGAATGGATCTTCGGAAATCTGCTGGAAGGAATTCCCCAGCATTTAGGCCGACCGGATTCCATGTTTGCCAAGCCGTCCCTCGAGTCCGCGGGGATTGATGAATCTCCGGGCTATAGAAGCAGGGTCACACAGGAAGAGGACGGGCTGATTGTTTCTGCGAAGCCGCTCAAGGTTATCGAACTCGCGGCGCAGCCCGGCCCGCGCGAATCCGTTCTGGAGGTTTCTGATTCGAGTCCACAGTCTGCCGCCCCATTGGATTGGCTCTCCCAGCCGCTTTCCGGCCGCGGACTGGCATGGACGGTCAATACCCTTGCGGTGGTCGCAGGCCTGCTCCTGTTCGCGCTCGTGTTTCTCGCAGTTACTGGAGGAGCTCCACGGTGGCCGCTGGCCATGATTGGCGGAGCCACATTCCTGGTGGCCGCCATGTATTGGGGATTCTTTCAGATGTTCGGAGGAGCCAGCCTGGGAGCAAGATTAGCGCGGCTGGCCGAAGTGAATCGGGAGGATGACAGCGAAGCCATGGGGACGCGTTTCCGTTGACCTCCGAAGCCTCGCCCCGAGCGACTCGCAGCTAGTTCGCCAGAAACTGTTGCGCCAGCCAGAGCTGCAGCGTCCTCTGCTGCGGCTGAGCCACTTTCACGAAGCGGATGCCAAGGTTCCCCTGCCTGTCTTGCCATACGATTTCCGCTTGTGCTTTCAGTCCAGTCCTGGCGCCCGGCAGTTCGCATGAGACTTGCAGCGCTGACTCGGTATCGATGGAGTGTTCGGTGTGAATCTGCATTCCACCTTGACTGACATTGACGAGCTTCGCATTCTTGGTTTTTTGGCCTCTGCATCGCAGCAGAACGGGAACGTCCAGCCCGGCGCGATGGTAGCGCAGTCGTCCGTCGAGAATCATGTTGCGCGCCGCCGACAGGGTGCGGACGGCTTGTTCTACCGAGATCGGCTTTTCAAACGCGAATAGCGCTCCGGTTTCGTCCAGGCTCCCAACGCCCCGCGGGGCGCCCATGATGACCAGGGGAACCGGGTTCGATCGTTTTTCCTGCGATTGCAGTTCTTGCAGCAACTGCGCGCTTCCGTTCAGATCGCAATCCACGATGATCGTATCGATTTTTGACTTGGAAAGTCGGGCCAGAGCGCGCTGCGGTTCTCGCTCTACTTCAACGTTCATGCGAAGGGAGCCGAGAATGCATTCCAAGACGCTCACTTCTTGCCAGTCGCGCGAAACCACCATCGAGGAAAGTGTCATGCCTTCACTCTAGCGACGTGCGTAACATCGCCGTAGATAACCAACGTAACGAGGTCGGAATTCCTTACAGGAGAGGACACAGAGGAAGAACATGGAAAGCTTTTCTCGCCGTCTTCCTCGTGTTTGGGATTCGAATACGCTTAGCGCTTTGTGGTTTGAAGATTCGCTACCGTTTTCCGGTACCACTCCACGGTGCGGCTTAGGCCTTCTTCAAAATCCACCTTGGGTTTGTATCCAAGGCCCGCTTCCGCTTTGGAGATGTCAGCCAGCGAGTGTTTGATATCTCCGCCACGCTCTTCTGCGTACTTGGGCTTTCCCGAATAGGAGGTCAGCTTCAGCAGTTGCTCGAAAGTTTCGTTGAGCGTGACTCTGCGCCCGGTGGCGACATTGAAGACCTGTCCCGCCGCCTTGTTCGCCGGAGCTTTGCAGGCCAGCAGATTCGCCTCGACCGCGTTGTCGATGTACGTAAAGTCGCGGCTCTGTTCACCGTCGCCGAAAATCGTGGGCTGCTCGCCCCGCAACATCACGGTGATGAACTTGGCCAGCACGCCCGAATACGGGGACGAGGGATCCTGGTAAGGGCCGAAGATATTGAAATACCGCAGGGCCACTGTTTCGAGCTGGTAACAACGGTAAAACGAAATCATGTATTGCTCGCTCGCCAGCTTGGCCACCGCATAGGGCGAGATCGGGTCGGGCTTCATGTTTTCGTGCTTGGGTAACGTGGGAGTGTCGCCATAGGCGGAAGACGACGCGGCATAGACCACGCGCTTCACCTTCGCGTCGCGTGCGGCGACCAGAACATTCACCGTCCCATCGACGTTCGCCCGGTTGCTGCCGAGCGGGTCCAGCACGGATTTTGGCACAGAAGGGATCGCCGCCTGATGGAGAACGAAGTCGACTCCCGCGCACGCCTCGTGCATCGCATCCAGATCGCCGATGTCGGCTTCGCGGAGATCGATGCGATGGAGAATCGCCGTCAGGTTATCCCGGTTTCCGGTTGAGAAATTGTCTACGCCGCGTACCTGCTCGCCGCGGGAAAGCAGTTCCCGCGCCAGCGACGATCCGATAAAACCGCCAATGCCAGTGATGAGATAGAGTGCCATGCTTCTTCATCATATCGAATCGCAAGCAGGGCGCGGGAGCGCGACCGTACACCTGAAAGTTACTTTCGAGTCGCCTGCTTGGCGGCGGGCTCTCACTTCTGGCTTTGGCGAAGGATTTTGAGAAAGTCGTCCCGCATCAGCAGTTGCCGGGTTTCGAAGAATTCGAGGATGGCCTGAATCGCTGTCTGGGGGTTCGAGATCAAAGGTACGGCCTCGAGCGGGCCACTCGACGGCAGCGTCGACGCGATTCCTGGCCCCATAATCACGGAACGATGCGACACCGTACGCAGCAACTGTTTCAAGCAGGTCATGTTCTCGTCCGACATATCGACGAAGGCAATTCCCATGCCGAGGTAGGGGTAGCTCACCCGAACGTTCCCCTTCGATTCGACGCGGATGCCATTGGCCTCCAGCTTGAGTTGCAGGTTGGTTCCAACCGGGTAAGTGGCTTGGGCTTCGACGTAACAGCCGTGCAGGCTGATGTCGTTGAACGTGGCCCAGGTGTGCACATCGCAACCTTCCTCACGAATCTGAGCGCTGCCTTCGCATCGGTAGCGGGGGCTGCGGCGCTTTTCCGCGCCTTTGAATCCTTGCGCGGAATCCCCCACCGGAGCGCCCGCTTGCGGACTTGGTACCCGAGCCGGCGGCGCGGCGGCATGCGACCCCGCAGACTGCTTCAGCGCCCTCAGATAGGCGACACCCTCGTCCATTTCCTGCGCCATAAGTTCCCGATCCGAACGAACAGCTTCAGCGTTGAAGTTCAGCGGCAGTGCTCATGGGAACAGCGTTTGCCGGGAACCTCTGCTGTCTATATCGGAAGATTCACGCCTGGGGTTTAGAAGCACAGAAGCGGCCAGGTGAAAAGCCTTTAAGGATGTTTCCTAATTAAGAGTGCTATCGGAGGGCATCTCGGTTTCGGTCATTTGCTGGGCCGCTTGTCGAATCTCCTGCCACAGATCCTCGCGTCCGGCTCCCGTCTTCGAGGAGAAGGGAAGCAGCTTGGCCGCGGGATACTCCTCAGTCAAGGTTCGCAGCGCGGCGTTCAGCTGGTTGTTGGAGAGCCGGTCGCTTTTCGTGGCAACGAGGATGAACTGGCGGCCCGAGGCGTTGAGGAAGTCCAATAGCTGGCGATCCTTCTCTTGTGGTGGAACATTGGCGTCCACCAGAGCCACGCACAGCGCCAGCGTGGGACGCTGGTGGAGGTATGGCTCAATAAACCTGGGCCATTCTGCCGAGATTTCGCGCGAAATCTTGGCATAGCCGTAGCCCGGAAGGTCGGCGAAGATCAACTCGGGCCGTGGTTTCCCCGGCCAGCGGATTTCGAAAAAATTGATACTGCGGGTGCGGCCCGGCGTCGAACTGGTGCGCGCCAGCTTGGTGCCCACCAGAGAGTTGATCACACTCGACTTACCCACGTTGGAACGGCCGAGGAAGGCGATCTCGGGAAGGCTCGGGGCGGGGAAGTGCAAGGCATCGGTTGCCGCCGCGAGAAAGCGCGATAGAACCCTCATGCTCAAGTGTGCAACGATGGGCGGGAACTTGGCAAGCGCGTCACGGTTGTCAATTCCAACTAGACCCCCCTGTCATCCTGAGCGCCGTCCTTGGCGCCGAAAGACCCATGCAACTCTCCCGTCACCACCAAGCGATGCTGCTTCGACGCCACGTCCCTTCGTGCGTGTTCGAAACTTCAGTCGCACGTAAACCGAGGTAACACCACGATGCCCCGCCGTGCGACTTACGGCTGAACTTTGGTCTCTCCCCGCCGATTGAAGTCTGTAGCAGGGCCAGCGACCCCGGAAGCCTGAAGAACTCCGGCGGTCGGGAGAGAGTCATGGACACCATCCGCAAAACATCGCTTCAAATGCAGACCTTGTTGCTGTGCGCCGACATTTCGTTTCTGGGCATCACGAAGAAGGTTCTGCACGATCTGAATGTCACCCCAAGTATCGTAGACAGTAGCACTGCGGCCCTGGCCCTGATTCAGACCCGCGAGTTTGACGTGATCGTGGTGGATTGGCGCGAGATCGACAACCTCGCCGACTTCCTGTGTGCGGTCCGCCGGTCGAAATTGAACCAGGAGTGTGTCCTGGTTGCGATCGTCCGCGACCTGCTGGATCTGCGCCAGGCCTTCGCCGCGGGGGTTCAACTGCTAATTCACAAGCCCGCGTCCGCCGTACAGATTGAACGCTGCCTGCGAGCCGCCTACTGTGCAACCGTCTCACGACGCCGCAAACAGCACCGCGAACCGGTCAGCCTCCTGGCCTCAGTCAGCACCCGCCATCAGCCCTTTGGCGAAGCCATGGTGGTGAATCTCAGCGAAGGCGGGGTTGGCCTCAAGACAGGCATCCAGGACTACATTGTGGGTATATCCGTGAGTGCCGGCGAGGAGGTGCGATTGCGCTTCCTCCTCCCGGGGAGTGTCGAGATGCTCGACATATCCGGGACAGTTGTGTGGACGACGGCGGACGCCTGCGGGGTGCGTTTCCGCCACCTTCCCGACCGCCAAAGGCTTGCGCTTGAGCTGTGGCTCACAGACTGCGTCGAGCGCTCGCTCGCGGAGATGTGCGACCGCATGCGCGTGGCGTGCGCCTGATTTGGGGTTTAATCGGGAATCTCTAACGACGTTCGTTAAGACGTTGCTTGCAACGTCTCTCTTACCATCGTGCGGGAACTCGCGCCATTTGAGGACTCGCCATCATCCGGAACGCTGCCGGCGGAGCCGTAGCCAGCTACGTCTCTACGGAGATCACTGATGCGCGGTGGGTGGTTCGGCGGTATCAGGCGTCAGCGGTGCGATCGGCTGCGTCGCCTCTGCCTGCAACTGCGGTAGAGGTGACTCCAGCGCGATCTGCAGCACCTGGTCCATGGTATCGACGAAATGCAGCTTCATCGCAGTCCGGAGATTTTCCGGAACCTCAGCTAGATCTTTTTCGTTGTCCTTGGGCAGGATCACTTCGAATAATCCGGCGCGATGAGCGGCGAGCAGCTTTTCCTTCAGGCCGCCAATGGGTAGGACCTTCCCGCGCAACGTGATCTCGCCCGTCATCGCGAGATCGCGGCGTACCGGAATCTTGCTCAGAGCGCTGGAAATCGCAGTGGCGATGGTTATGCCCGCCGAGGGCCCATCTTTCGGAATGGCGCCTTCGGGAACGTGCACGTGCAGGTCGAGGTTGCGGTAGAAGTCGCGGTTTAGTCCGAGCCGGCTTGCGCGCGATCGCACGTACGACATGGCGGCCTGAGCCGATTCCTGCATGACGTCGCCAAGCTTGCCGGTCAGCGTCAGCTTGCCTTTGCCGTCGACGACGCTAGCTTCCGTGCTGAGGATCGATCCTCCAACCTCTGTCCAAGCCAGGCCCGTAACCAGCCCAACTTCGGACTTTTCATGAGCCAAAGTGTCGCGGAACTTGATTACGCCCAGGAAGTCGTTCACATTCTCGCCCGTGACGGTAATCGCGTAGTTCTCGCCTTCCTTGACTACCTTGCGCGCGACCTTGCGGCAGACGTTGCCAATTTCGCGTTCCAGATTGCGCACGCCGGCTTCCCGCGTGTAAGAGCGGATCAGGCCCTTGATGGCGTCATCGGTGAACTTGATGTTCTTATCCGTAAGCCCGGCTGCCAGCATCTGCTTCTTGACCAGGAACTGCTTGGCGATTTCGACCTTTTCCTGCTCGGTGTAGCCGTGCAGGCGGAGCACTTCCATGCGGTCTTGCAGCGCCGCCGGGATGGTGTGCATCACGTTGGCGGTAGCCACGAAGAACACCTGCGACAGGTCGTATTCCACGTCGAGGTAGTGGTCGACGAACATGAAGTTCTGCTCGGGATCAAGCACTTCGAGCAGCGCCGCGGACGGATCGCCGCGGAAGTCCATCGACATCTTGTCCACTTCATCGAGCATGAAGACCGGGTTCTTGGTGCCCGCTTTCTTCATCATCTGGATAATCTGGCCGGGCAGGGCACCGATGTAGGTGCGCCGGTGTCCGCGAATCTCCGCCTCGTCGCGCACTCCGCCCAGCGACATGCGGACAAACTTGCGCCCGGTCGCCTTCGCGATCGACATGCCCAGCGAAGTCTTGCCCACGCCCGGAGGTCCGACGAAACAAAGAATGGAGCCCTTGGGGTTCTTCACCAGTTGGCGGACGGCGAGGAATTCAAGGATACGTTCCTTGATCTTTTCCAGGCCATAATGATCTTCGTTCAGAACTTTTTCCGCGCGGGCAATGTTGCGGATTTCCTTGGAACGCTTCTTCCACGGTACCGCCAAAAGCCAGTCGAGGTAGTTGCGCGAAACCGTCGACTCCGCCGACATGGGCGGCATGGCCTCCAGCTTTTTCAGTTCCTGGAGAGCTTTGTCTTTTACATCCTTGGGCATGCCCGCGGATTCGATCTTCTTCTTCAGTTCGTCGAATTCGCTCTTCTCGCCGCGGCCCAATTCCTTCTGGATCGCCTTAATCTTTTCGTTGAGGTAATACTCTTTCTGCGCCTTTTCCATCTGCCGCTTCACCCGCGACTGGATGGTGCGGTCGACGTTCAGTTTCTCAATCTCGATGTCGAGCACGTCGGCGATGCGCGTCAGGCGCTCGGCCGGATCGAAAATTTCGAGCAGCTCCTGCTTCTCTTCGATGGAAAGCTGCAGGTTGGCGGAGATCACGTCGGTTAGCTTGGCCGGATCTTCCATCCGCACGGCGGAAATCATGGTCTCGTAATTCAATGCCTGGCACAGCTTCACGTACTGCTCGAACAGCGACGTGACCCGTTGCATCGCCGCTTCCAGCGCCGGGTTGTTCTCGGTGGCGTAGCGGGCGACGCGGACCGTGGCCTGCATGAAGCCCTCGGTATCAACCACCTGCAGAATCTTGCCGCGCTCGATCCCTTCAACCAGCACTTTAATGTTGCCGTCAGGCAGTTTCAGGCTCTGCACGATGTTGACGATGGTGCCCACCTGGTAGATTTCGTTGGCCTTGGGTTCGTCGATGGAGGCGTCGTGCTGGGTCGCCAGGAAAATCTTCTTGTCCGCCGCCAGAGCCTCTTCCAGGGCGCGCACACTCGACTCGCGCCCCACGACAAACGGGGTCATCATGAACGGGAAGATGACCACGTCCCGGATGGGCATCATGGGCAGCTTTTTAGATTCGAACTTTTCCTTGGATGTAGTCACTGAGTCTCCCTGGGATGACGACCAATCGACAAACTACAGTTAATTCTACCCTGCCCTGACGATCTGTGGAACTGTACTTAAGAACCCACCGTAGAGACGTTGCTTGCAACGTCTTTGCCGGCAGCTCCTCGAACCTATGGTTCTGAGAGTCTCTCGGCAGAGACGTAGCCAGCTACGTCTCTACGATGTCCTACCAGTACCTACCCTGCTTTTTCCATTACTGTCGTGAACGATGCGGTGCGTTTCTCGACCATTTCCCGGGTCACTTCGAATTCCTTTAACTTCTTCTGGCTGGGCAGGTTAAACATCAGGTCGAGCATGAGTTCTTCGAGAATCATCCGCAATCCGCGGGCTCCGACCTTGCGCGCCATAGCCTGGCGGGCGATGGCCCGCAGAGCCTCATCACTGAACTTCAGGCGTACGTTCTCGAACTCAAACAAACGCTGGTACTGCTTGACGATGGCATTCTTGGGACGGGTCAGGATTTCGATCAGCGCGAACTCGTCGAGATCTTCCAGCATGCCGACCACTGGCAGGCGGCCGACAAATTCCGGGATCAGCCCGAACTTGATCAGGTCTTCCGGCTGGATCTCATTCAGCAATTCCTGGCTGCGCTTTTTCGAGGTGGCAATATCTTCTTTTTCCGCATCATCGCCGGTCCGGAAGCCGAGCGACTTCTTGCCAATTCTGCGGGAGATGATCTTGTCGAGGCCGACGAAGGCTCCGCCGCAGATAAATAAAATGTTGGTCGTGTCGACCGGAGTAAATTCCTGGTGAGGATGCTTGCGGCCTCCCTGCGGAGGAACGTTGGCGATCGTGCCTTCGAGAATCTTGAGCAGCGCCTGCTGCACGCCTTCGCCGGAAACATCGCGGGTGATTGACGGATTCTCGTCCTTGCGCCCGATCTTGTCGACTTCGTCAATGTAGATGATGCCGGTCTGGGTACGGCTCACGTCGCCATCGGCGGCTTGCAGCAGCTTCAGGATGATGTTTTCTACGTCTTCGCCGACGTAACCGGCTTCGGTGAGCGTGGTGGCATCGACGATCGCGAAGGGAACGTCCAGCATGCGGGCCAGGGTTTGTGCCAGCAGCGTCTTGCCGGTTCCAGTCGGGCCGATCAGCATGATGTTCGACTTGGAGAGCTCGATGCCATCGCCGGCCTTCTGCCGGTTCATGAAGATGCGCTTGTAGTGGTTGTAGACGGCAACCGCCAGCTTCTTCTTCGTCTGCTCCTGCCCGATGACGTATTCGTCGAGGAAGGTTTTTACTTCCTGGGGCTTGGGCAGTTGGTTGGGAGTGGTGGTTGGGGGCGTCGCCGTGCGGTCATCTTCCAGAATGGAATTGCAGACCGCCACGCACTCATCGCAAATATAGGCCCGGGGGTAATCGCTGGGCGAAGAGATTAGTTTGGCGACCGCGTCCTGCGATTTATGGCAGAACGAACAGCGCAATATCTCATCCGTTCCCGACTTATTTTTCACTCGGTTCTACTCCTTCACCCGTTTCGACGGTACAGCTTAAGGCACGACCGGGACCCCAACTCCCTGCGTACTTTTCCGCCGCCCTGCGTTTCGGGCCTCAATCCGGTCAGGCGCGAAGGCAGATCATACCGCTTTTACCGTCTTGTAGATGATATCGTCTATGATTCCGTATTCCTTAGCCTGCTGCGCGTTCATAATGAAATCGCGCTCCACATCCTTTTCCACCTTATCCAGTTTCTGCCCGCTGTGCTTTGAGAGTAACTGGTTGGTAATCTCGCGCATACGCAGGATTTCCCGGGCGTGGATGTCAATGTCGGTGGCTTGTCCCGACAAACCTCCCATGGAAGGCTGATGTATTAGAATTCGCGAATTCGGCAACGCCAATCTCTTTTTTGGTTCGCCTGATGCCAATAGTAATGCCGCCATCGACGCGGCCTGACCTACACACAGCGTCATGACATCGTTTTTCACATATTGCATGGTGTCGTAAATTGCCATGCCGGCCGTGATCGAGCCGCCCGGAGAGTTGATGTAAAGCTGGATGTCTTTCTCCGGATCTTCCTGAGCCAGAAACAACATTTGGGCAATCACCAGGTTGGCGATGTTGTCGTCAATCGGCGTGCCGATGAAGATAATGTTGTCGCGAAGCAGCCGGGAATAGATGTCGTAGGCGCGCTCGCCCCGCCCGGTCTGCTCGATGACCATCGGTACCAGCATCATTTGTGGATCGTTTTGTTTCACGTTCACCTGCCACACTCCGCCCCGACGCAACGCCTATCTCGTATGGGGTGGGTTCGAAAGGTCCACGTTTTTTCCGGACTTACGCGGACTGGTGATACAGAAAATCGAGGGTCTTTTCGCTGCGGATTCTGTTCCGGATTCTATCGAGGCCCCCATCCTGTGTCAAACGAGCGCGGACCGCTTCGGAAGTCTGTTTCGACTGATGCGCGAGCGCCTCGAGTTCATGATTCAACTCGTCTTCGCCAACATCAATTTTCTCCAGCTCCGCGATGCGTTCCAGTAACAGCGACGACTTCACATCCTGCACGGCCTGGTCTCGTTGGCCCACCCGCAACCGGGGCAGGTCCATCTTCTTCATGTCCTCCATCTTCATGCCCTGGGCCGCGAGCGCGCGCAAGCCGCGCTCCAGGCGGACGTCGATTTGCCGGTCCACCAGCGACTCCGGCACTTCGAAATCATTGCGCTTCACCAGTTCCGCGACCAGCTTGTTCTTGGCTTCGAGTTCGGCATCGTGCTTGCGCTCCGCTTCCATGTTGTCGCGAATCTGTTTGCGCACCTGGTCCAGGTTCGTGAACTCGCCGAGTTCCTTGGCGAACTCGTCATTCAGTTCCGGAAGGTTCTTCTGCTTGATGGCCTGAATCTTCACCGTGTAGACAAACGTCTTGCCCGCAAGCCGCTTGTCGTTCGTATCTTCGGCGTAGCTTACTTCGAATTCGCGTTCGTCTCCGGCGTTGGCGCCGCGCAGGTTTTCGCTGAACTCCGGGACGGTATTCTTCCCGCCGATCTCGATCAGCACTTCGTCCATGTGCACCGGCTTGGCGCTGCCATCATCATTCTTGGGCTTGCCATCCATGGAGGCCTGGGCGAAATCACCGTCCGCCAGGGGACGCCCTTCAATGGAGGTAAACGTGGCGTGCTGCTCGCGCACCCCGTTCAGCGCTTCCTCAACTTCCTCATCTTTTACGACGATTTCCGGATGGTCGGCGCGCAGCTCCTTGTAGCCTTCGACGTTGATCTCGGGCATGATCTCGAAGCTCGCCTTGAAGCGCAGCGGCTCGCCTTCGTGAATGTGCAGGTCGGTGACCCGCGGCTGGGAGACCGGAATCAGTCCCTGCTTTTCCGCTTCTTTGCGGAAGTAGCGGGGCACCAGAGCTTCAACCACATCGCTCTTCAGGTCTTCTTTGAAGCGCTGCTTGATGATGGAAGCGGGCACATGACCGGAGCGGAATCCGGGCAGGCGCGCCACCTTTTGATATTTCTGGACGATGACTTCAGTTTCGCGAGCGACTTCCTCGGCGGGGATTTCGACCGAAATCTCGCGTTTGACGCCGTCTTTGTTCTCTGCGTCGACTGTTTCTGTGGGACTCACGTTTACCTCTCACCGTACCGTAGCAACGACTGGCAACCTGGCTGGACGTACAGGTCCAGCGAGCGCCGGACCCGACTCGATTCACACGCCGTTAATCTTGAGTGTAAAGACTTAGGGAGAGCACCGTCAAACGACGAAAGGATATATGTGTGTGTGGTGCGCAGATGTACCCCTCTTTTGTGGCCTAGTCTGATCTGGACCGTGGAATATCCCATTACACCCGGATCGGGGCGTTGTCTTTGTGGTTGCGGGGCGTAGGTGCGTTGATGGGAGATGGGGGTGATTGAGGTGGGGTTCACTGGGCGGGGCGGCCAGGGATTTTGAGCGTGATGGGGGCTATGTCGGTAGTTGTCTCAAGTGCAGGACAATCGGCCCATGCTCTCGAGGCCGACCACAACCGCGCCGCCCATTCTCAGGAATGAGCAATTGTGATCAGACGCACGGATTTCGATGGCTTAGGCTGGTTAACGTCAGCTGTAGGTCAGTTCTAGTGGTGGCGGGTGGCGACGCTGGTGGCAGGTTCTCCCAACGCGCGCCGGGCTCCGCATGTGGCGTGCTTCTCTTCGGGCGGGTTTGTGGAACTCGTCCAGGGCTGAGCACTCGGGACTCGGAACTGGCTCAGGCTAAAGCCCCTCTCTATTCGTCATGGAGGACCAACGGAAAACGCTGGCGTCGCAGCGTGTTCCAGGGACCTCAGACCGACAACTCATCGTTCGCATCTGGCCGAAGGAGTTCCCAATATGAAGAAGTTCATGTTCGTTTCGTTTGCTTTCGCGCTTTTGGCGTCCGCCGTCTCGCTAGCCCAAGACGCCGCCCAGGCACCCAACGCGACAGCTCCGGCACAAGCAAATCAAGATTCGAAGGCAGTGAAACCCGCAAAGACGCTGACCGGCTGTCTGGCAAAAGGCGAGCAGCCTGGAGAAGTTACTCTCACGGCAGCAGACGGTAAGACCTGGGATCTCCGAAGTGACAGTGTCAAACTGGAGCAGCACATTGGCCATCAGGTAACCGCGACTGGCACAGTCACGCATGAAACAAAGGCTGAAGAAAAGAAAGAAGGCCAGATGGAGAAAGCGGCCACCAAAGAGGCCTTCGGCGATTTGAACGTCACCGATGTGAAAATGGTCAGCGAGACTTGCACGAAGTAGTGCTTGCGTAAGACCGTTCATGGGCCGGCTCCCAAAGGGCCGGCCTTTTTGCGAGCGGCAGACTGCCACCTTCCGCATAACAGTGCACCACGAACGCAAAGCGAAGTAAGCAGGCCCTTGCTGCGAAGTGCTAGAGGGTTCTTGGGTGGGTGCTCGCTCTGAGGTGTTTGACCTCCTGGTCATTGAGTGTGACGGGCGATGTTTCACCAACCGTCAAACGGAGGCCATGCATAAGCTTCCCGAGTTAGAACTTTGCAAACAATTTGCTCGGATGCACGCGCAGCGCGCTTGCCAACTTGAGGATATTCAGTAGCGAAAGGTTACGTTCGCCTCGTTCGACATCGGCTAAATAACTTGGATGGATGCGCGCTAGCTTCGCCAGTTTCGCCAGTGTCATTCCGTGCTTGTGGCGGCGCTTCCGAATTCCTTGCCCAAAAATGATTTGTTTGCGCTCGTTCTTGGATTTCACGCGACGATTCTAGACTAAACACCCGTGGACGAACAATCAGGGGATTGCGCTCTTTGAGAATTGGGCCGGCCCAGGATCAATGCGTGATTATAGAGTTTTTTCACTACTCGTGGAGCGGCGTCTCCCTCGGCCCATTCTTCGTGCGAGCCGTTGACTTTCGACATCCACGGTGAAATCATTATTGTGTCGAGTGCGGAGCGGCGTTGCCCGCAAAATTGACGTTGTTCTCGCCTTCATACGCATTCATTCGTCCCTCCTTCATACCGCAATGAACGTTCTGCGCATTCGAACTCTTTGAACGGAGGCCAATCGTGACACCCGTGGTAGCGGGCAAGAAACTCAGCAGGTTTGATCCCAAGACATTCCTTTCGACCGTCAACGGCGGTAGAAAGATCGAAGCCGTTTTCGGAAAGCAGACACTCTTTGCTCAAGGTGACCCGTCCGATTCTGTTTTTTATATTCAGAGCGGGAAGGTGCAGCTCACCGTTGTGTCGCAGATCGGGAAAGAAGCCACAATAGGCATTCTGAACAAGGGCGATTTCTTTGGCGAAGGTTGCCTTGCAGGTCAGTCTTTCCGCCAATGCTCCGCAACCGCAATGACCGATTGCTCCTTGATGAAAATCGACAAGAAGTCCATGGTGGAAGTGTTGCATCGGGAACACTCATTTTCCGACATGTTCGTGGCGTATTTGCTGAGCCGCAACATCCGATACGAAGAGGATCTGGTTGACCAGCTTTTCAATTCCAGCGAGAAAAGACTGGCACGGATATTGCTATTGCTGGCTCGTTTCGGCAAGAACGGCAAGCCCGAGACTGTAATCCCCAAGATCAGTCAGGAGATGCTGGCGGAAATGATAGGCACAACGCGGTCGCGGGTTAGCTTTTTCATGAACAGGTTCAGGAAATTGGGGTTCATTGAGTATCACGCTGGTAATAATTTGCAGGTTCACAGTTCACTTCTAAACATCGTTCTCCACGATTGAGCCTTGCTGAGCAATTTTGAACAGACCCACTCTGCTTCACCCGACTAGCATTCTGTTTCCTATCAGTAGTGCTGTTTCGAAGAAATCAGGTACTACATGGATGAAGCAAAATCTCAACCGTGGTACCAGCTATACGCCGCTGCCGTTGTAGAGTTGGATGCGAAGCAATTGATTGAGCGCGTGAGTGCGACTGAAGCGGCAATTCACGGTCGTCTGCGGGATTTGCAGTACGACAGCGAACATCATGAAGAGCGCCGACTTATGGAAGACGCGCAACGCACCCTAGGGTTCTTGCGTCGCTGTCCTTAAGCGATGCGGTGCAATTAGTGAAAGTGTGCAATTTTGAACAGACAGCGGCAGAAGATCCGGCGATAATCTCAGGAAATCTGGCGGATGGATGTAACATGGGGCTTCACAAAAATGCATAACGCCTATAATGCATACTGCCTATGATGCATAACGCCTATGAAAGCTGACAATGAGTAATATTCGACAGCCCGCGGAACCCAAGCCGGAGGTTGTGGAATGCGCTATCGTTGAATTATTGGAAATAGCCCAACGCCAAGGCATCACTCCCGGTGATTTGATTCAATTGCTGGACTCGGGAATGCAGATATCAGATTTCTTGGCAGCGATGACTCCGCACGAAAACGCCCACAACAGCATCGATTGATTCTCAGGCACTGACGAATCGCAAGCGAGTTGTTGGCGCTTATGCTCATCCTCTCTTCGCTTGCGAAAAGCCTCTTTCGGGTTCTGAAACTCTGCCGGCAGAGACGTTGCCAGCTACGTCTCTACGTTGTGGTGTAATTACGGCGTGGGCTGGCTTACTGTTCTCAACCGCGATGTAGTCTCGTGCACCCGCTGCCCTCGGCTCGTCGCCTATCGCGAGCAGATCGCGCGCGACAAGCGGCGCGCCTACCTCGACTGGGAATACTGGGGCAAGCCCGTCCCCGGTTTCGGCGATCCCGATGCGCGCGTGCTGATCATGGGGCTGGCGCCGGGTGCTCATGGATCGAATCGAACGGGGCGTCCCTTCACCGGCGATGCATCGGGCAAATTCATGTATCCGGTCCTGCATGAGACCGGCTTCGCCAACCAGTCGACCGCCACCGACCGCAACGACGGCCTCAAGCTGGAGGATCTGTACATCACGGCTGCCGTCCGCTGCGCTCCTCCCGATAACAAACCTTTGCCGCAGGAACTCCTGGCTTGCTCTTCTTTTCTCGACCGGGAGCTGGCCGGATTAGAAAAAGTTAAGGTCGTGGTAGCGCTGGGCAAGATCGGTTTCGATGCCTACCTCAATTATGAGAAGCGCCGCGGCCTGCTCACAGGAAAGAAGGCTTACGTCTTCAAGCATGGCGCGAGTTACACGATGCCCGACGGCAAGATCTTGCTGGCCTCTTACCATCCGTCGAACCAGAACACCCAGACGGGCAAGCTGACGCGGAAAATGTTTGTGGAAATATTCAAGCAGGCGGCAAGATTTGCCGATGGAGAAACCTAAGGCGCCGCTTGTGCCTGATCGATGACCCTCCCCCTGATGGGGGTCACAGCCGATAAAGCAGGGTCGCGATCCGGGGCGGCGCCCGTTGATCCGTGTGGCACGGATGCCCGCGCCACATACAAACTTACTTCAGTTTCGTGACAATCACTTCGAGCTGGAACTGGCGCTTGGAATTTGGATCATCCACGATCCCGACGACCATAGACTTACCCAAAGCCACCACTGTACTGGCCTCGATCCGCAGTTGACGGACGACGGGCTGCACTCGCTGGCCTTGCTGCTCCGGCGTCGCGAAGTTGGTGATATCAGCCTGCACGTTCAACGAGACGCCACCGCCCAGTGCTGCCATATCCGTCTGATCTACGAGGCGACAGCGGATGGACGTGCCAACATCGAGATACTCAAATTCTCCTTGCTTGGCCTCCACCGGAACGCGGGTTCCGATCTTGATCTGGTTCCAATCGTTGGACCTCGAATTCAGCGAGTACTGCCGTGTGTTGATTTTCTTGCCATCGTCCATTTCGTTCAGCGAGAAGTCGAGACGGTACGCGCTCAGCGATTTTTCCGAGTGCTGAGCCTCGGCTTCCGCCTTCATTTTGGCTTCGGCCTCTGCGGGAGCCTTCGATTCAGCCGCTTTCTTGGCTTGCGCCTCCGCTGCCTTCGCCTGTGCCGCATTCTGTGCGAGTGCTTTGCCAGCGCCGGGAACAATCATCAGTCCTAAGATCAGTACGGAACAAACCGCTATTTTGTTGAACATCGACACTCTCCTTGTTTGCTGTCTATGGTGTGCTCGAAAATGTGCGCTCGCTATCGACTCGTTGCGTCGTTGGCCTCTGGATCGTCAGTCCCGCTTGCATCGGCCGAGTCTTCCCGCATCTCTTTTTCCCGATCCTGCCGCAGCCACTCGCTTCTGGCCCGTGCGATCAACACAGCCTGATCCTGAAAATGAGCGGTGTAGTCGGCGAGGATTTTTTCCTGCTCGCTCAACGGCCGCGGGGAGGGGAACTGATCAAGCTTGGGATGGCTCGCGGCCAGGATGGCAGAAGCACTGCGGCGCATCGCGACTTTTCGTACGGGCCTCGAGCTCGAGCGGAGTCACTTCTTTCGTCGTTATCGGTGGAGGCGACCTTCTGTTCCTGTTTGGCCGGCTGCGACTGGGCTGGACGGGAGATGCTGAACGACATTCGGCGCAGGTTTGCCTGACCGAAGTGCAAGAACGGTCGCCACGATAATCACGATCGCGAGCGCCGTCGCCACGCTCCAGCGCCACCACGAGCGCTCCGGAACCCTTGCCCGCTCCGCCTCCAGAGTTGCCAGGACTCGCTCTTCGAGTCCGTCCCGCGGCACGACGGCGGCGTACCGGGCGAGCGCCGCATCCAACGTGTGGTCGAACTCGTCGTGATCCCAGTCCGAATTCGTCTGCTTATGCTCTCGGTCTGCCATGATCCACCTATGTCCTGCCCAACTTGCCAGCCAGCTTCTCGCGCAAAATCTGCCGTGCCCGGAAGACTCGCGACCGCACCGCGGCCTCGCTGATCCCCAACGTTGCGGCCACTTCTCGAGGCGACATTTCTTCGATCGTCGACAGGATCAGCGGCTCGCGCAGCTTTTCGGGAAGCGCCGCAATCAGTTTCTCGAGCATCGCGCTGATCTGGTCGCCCTGCCGCGTCTCATCCGCGGGCGCCTCCGAGGAGGCAACTTCGGCGACCGGCCTCTCCGGATCTTCCAGCGGGATCTCCCGCTTGCGCCCTAGCTGCCGGCTGCGATCGACGGCCACTCGCCACGCGATCCGCGCCAGCCAGGTCTTCGGGTCCTCGACTGCGGCGAGCTTCGAGCTGAAACGCAGCACGCGGACGAATGTCTCCTGGGTGGCGTCTTCGGCATCGTGATGACAGCGCAGCACCGCATACGCGATGCGGTAGACAAGCCGCGAGTGCTCTCGCACCAGCGCTTCGAGCATGCCGTCCCGATTGCGCTCAGCTTCGCTGCCGTCAATCGTCGCCACGCTGCTCAGGATCGCCTCTCCGGCCACCACTCGTCTGCCCTCAATCATGAAGACTGTCCAGGGGACTGTTTTGTTCAGGAATTTTCTTTGGAACGCTCGTAGAGACGTTGCTTGCAACGTCTTGGCCTGGAAGCCGGGACGAATCCGTCTGGTGCGGGCGCCCTCGCCCGCGAGACTTTGTCGGTCAAGCTGAATGGTTGGCGCCGCTTCCTAGCCGGCCGCGATGTGTTTGCTTTTCTTCAGCATCATTGCCGCCGACAGATGCGGCCGAGGGTATTGCCAGGCAGCCTTCAGAAACCCACCATCACCGGTTCCGGTTCCAGCCGCACGCCCCAGATTTCCTCGACGCGTTGCTGGATCTGGTCTTTCAACGCCAGCACGTCGGCCGCGGTCGCTCCTCCGCGATTGACGATGGCGAGCGCATGCTTGCTGGAAATGCCGACGTGCCCGAAGCCATATCCACGAGCGAATCCGGATTTTTCCACCAGCCATGCCGCCGAGACTTTCTTCTTGCTTTCCAGCGCCGGATAGCTGGGGAGCGACAAGCCTTTGGCAGCGGCCCGGCTCTTTAACTCGACATGCTCTTCTTCCGAGAGCACCGGATTCTTGAAGAATGATCCCGCGCTGCGGCAATCGGGATCGCCTTCGACGATCAGCATGCCTTTGCGGGCGCGAATGTGGCGCACCGCCTCCCGCGTCTCGGCAAGGTTCGGGGAAGTCTCGCGGCCCTCGAAATGACGCTTCAGGTCGGCATACTCCAAGTGAGGCTCGCCTCCCGGAGTCAGCGCATAGATCACGCGCAGAATGACGAACCGTCCGCGCTCGGTGGTGTTGAAGATGCTCGAGCGATAGGCGAATCCGCAGGCCTCGCCGCACAACTCGTGCACTTGAGAATCCTTGAGATCAAAGACCTCGACGGATTCGATCGTCTCCGAAACTTCCTGCCCATACGCTCCGACGTTCTGGACGGGTGTGCCGCCTACGCTTCCCGGGATTCCGCTAAGACACTCGACGCCGGCACAGTGCTCCATGACCGCGTGCGAGACGAAGCGGTCCCAGGATTCTCCCGCGCCGGCTTCGATCAGAACCTGGCCGTCGTGAACGCCTGCATGCCTCTCGATGCCGCCGATCGCCACCTTGAGCACAAGCCCGGGCCATCCGGAATCGGAGATGACCAGGTTGCTCCCGCCTCCCAGGACGAAGAGTGGCAGCTTCCGCGACTGCGCGAATGCGACTGCCTCCTGCACGTCAGCGGTCGACTTTGCTTCCACGAAGAATCGAGCAGGGCCCCCGAGCCGGAAGGTGGTCAGCGGAGCCAGCGAAACATTTTCCTCGAGTTGCATGGGAGTCGCCTTCAATATACAGCGGCTTTGGCGCTGGCGACCTTGCCGCGGGAAGGGGAGACGTAACAAGTTACGTCTCTGCGTTGAGACGTGCTTGACGTCGCTGCCGGCGCAACCGCGTTCTCACGCTACAATAGAGACACAGACCACGAGAGGAATCCAGAGATGCCGATGTATCCCGAAATTATGGTTGTGCCCATGCGCGAGGAGTTGACGCGCCTGGGAATCGAAGAGCTCCGTACGCCTGAGGAAGTCGATCAGGCTCTGCAGAATCGTCCCGGTACGACGATGGTGGTGGTGAACTCGATTTGCGGCTGCGCCGCGGGAAGAATGCGGCCCGCCGTGCGGGTGGCGATGCAGAATGAAGCCAAGCCTGACAAAGCCTTTTCGGTTTTTGCCGGACAAGAGAAGGAGGCGACCGACCGCGCCCGCGGCTATTTCACCGGACATCCTCCATCTTCGCCTTCGATCGCCATCCTGCGCGATGGGCAGCTCGTGTACATGATGCAGCGCCGCGATATCGAATCGCGGGAAGCGCCGGCCATCGCCGCCGATCTGAAGGCGGCATTTGACCGTTATTGCGGCAAAAGCGCTCCAGTACAGTCGTAAGCGGCTGGTGAGAGACAAGTCACGTCGCTACGTAGAGACGTTGCTTGCAACGTCTTATTTCTTCGGGGTGCCCAGCCGGAACGCCTTCACCACGATTGCATTGGGCTGCACTCCGACCGGGATCAGCGTCAGAAGCGAGTACTCGCTCGGTTCAAGCTTGCGTGCCTTGCGTTTCTGGATCACCGTGACATCGCCCGATTCGGTGTCGAGCACCAGCAAGTAATTTTGATCGGGTGTGAGCGCCAGGGCGTCAGGGTGGCTTCCGACATTCAGCGTGAAGATCCGGCGGCCATTATCGATGTCGTAGACTGCGACGCTATTCGAGCCGAAATTCGAAACGTACAGCCGGGAATTGTCGACCGAGACCACGCTATGCGACGGGTGCTGTCCGATCTCCGGACTGCTGCTGACCTCATCATTGGCGGTTTCGACAATCGAGATGCTGTCGGACTCGAAGTTGCAAACGATCATCTCTCCGCCATCAGGCTTCAGGGTAAGGCTGGCCGGGGTGCGACCGACGTCGAGCAGGGCGAGCACGTGATCGTCATTCTGCGCCGAGGTCGCTGCCGCAGTTCGCAACCGGATCGACGCAACCTGCGATGATCCTGAGCACGAAACGAATGCCTTGCTCGAATCGGGCAGGATCGCAATATCTTCGGGCTGCTGGCAGACGGGCAGCGTCGCTCGAACCCGCAGTGCCTTGGCGTCAATCAAGGTCACGGTGTTGTCGCCGCGATTCGAAACTACGACGGTCGAGCCATCGGGTGACACCCGCGCCAACCCAGGGGAGGTGCCCACGGGGACGTTGCCGATCACAGTCCGTTTTTCAAGATCGATGACGCTGACATTGGACGACGCCGAGTTGGCCACATATCCGCGCTTGCCGTCGTCAGAGACGTCGATGAAGTAAGGGCGTCCGTGTACGCCGATGGTGGCGACGACCGCGTTGGTTTCTGCATCAATCACGCTAACGTTACTCGAGCCGGTATTGACGACATAGATTTCATTTTTCCTGCCGTTGGCTGCGACGCCGGTAGGTTCGCTGCCCACACGAATGGTCTTATCGAGCGCGAACGTGCGCATGTCGATCACGCTGACCGTGTTGCTCTTGCCGTTTGTCACATAGGCGTACTCGCGATACGCCGGACCGTAATCGGGTAGCCCCAGGTCGCGGAAATACCACCAGCCAAGTCCGCCGAGGATGGGAACCAGCACAGCGATGAAGAGGAGCTTTCTCAAGGTGGATATCAGTTCAAGAAGAAGTAAAGATTAGCAGAACTTGGAGTGCGCGGGTGCGCCGTCCTTCTCCCTGCGCCTTTTACAGGGACAGGGCGGGGAGTTCGAAGTTCAGTTCCTAAGTTTGATAGGAACACTGAAAGTCAAAATCCCCATCCTGTCGCAAACGACGCGACACGGATGGGGCCTTGGATCGCATCTTGTTGCAATGCCTACTTACTGGCTGCTGCCGTTTCCTTCACCTCAATCGCCGGTACAGTCCTTCCCACGACCGCAGCGATCTGGCGCACTTGCTTCATCAGTTCGTCGAACTGATCGGGGAACAGCGACTGCGGGCCGTCAGAGAGCGCCTGGTCGGGTTGATGGTGCACTTCAACCATCAATCCGTCGGCACCAACGGCTACGGCTGCGCGGGACAGCGGCGTGACTTTGTTGCGCTTGCCGGTGCCATGGCTGGGATCCACCAGGATCGGGAGGTGACTCAGGCGTTGCACGGCCGGCACCACGCTCAGGTCGAGCGTGTTGCGGGTGTGATCGGCGAAGGTGCGCACGCCGCGTTCGCAGAGCGCGACGTTGTAGTTACCCTCGCTCAAGATGTATTCGGCCGCCATCAGGAATTCTTCGAGCGTGGCCGACATGCCGCGCTTCAGCAGGACGGGCTTGCGGGCGCGTCCGGCGCGTTTCAGCAGAGAAAAATTCTGCATGTTGCGGGCGCCGATCTGGATCACGTCGGCATACTCTTCGACCAGGTCGAGCGACTCGTGGTCGATGGCCTCGGTCATGATCCTCATCCCGAACTGCTGGCGGATTTCCGCCATGATGCGCAGGCCTTCTTCGGCGAGTCCCTGAAACGAATAGGGCGAGGTGCGCGGCTTGTAGGCGCCGCCACGGAAAAACTGTGCTCCGGCGCGATGCACGCGCTCGGCCACAATAAAGGCCTGCTCGCGGCTCTCGATGGCGCACGGTCCAGCGACGATCGCGAGCGCCGGGCCGCCAATGGTGGCGGTGGTGCCGGGAAAGCGGATGATCGTGTTTTCTTCCTTGACGTCGCGGCTGACCAGTTTGTAGGGCTTCGAGACCTGGATGACTTCCTGCACGCCCGACATCTCTTCCAGCGTGCCTTGTTCGACTTCTCCCTTGTTGCCTGTGATTCCGATCGCCGTGCGGGTGGCGCCGGGCATGGGATGGGCGCGATAGCCCAGTTTCTCGATTTTTTCGCAAACGGCGCGCACCTGTTCATCGGTGGCCTGCGCCTTCATGACGACTAGCATAAATTCACCCTGGGACGAACTAAGTGGGGACAGCCGCCGGCTGTCCGTCGAGCGAAACACAACTTCTTGGCAGCAGCCGCAGGAGAGGCCGCCACTCAAGTCTACCGTTCTCCACGGCTGCACCGCAAATAGAGCATTCTGCGAGCCTAAGTGCCAAAACGACACTAACCGTAGAGACGTTGCTTGCAACGTCTCGCTGAACTCGGGCAAACAAGGGACAATGGATGAGATTAGCCACAAAGAAGTCGTCGAGTTTGGTGTCATGAGGCTCTATCAGGAAAAATACCGAATCGAGTCCGCCCGCCTCCGCGATTGGGATTACAGCTCCCGCGGCTGGTATTTCGTAACCATCTGCGCACACGGGCGCGCCAGGATTTTCGGCGAGGTCGTGAATTGTGAAGTGCGACTGTCCCGGCTCGGACGCATCGCCGATTCTCACCTGCGGACACTTCCCGAACATTACTCCAACGTACAAGTCGACGCTCACGTGGTGATGCCGAATCACGTACACGCGATCATCATGATCGATGGCCAGCACTGCTTCTCCCCGGATGCAACAATGCGGCTGCGATCGCCAAAGACTTCGTCAAGTTTCGCAACGCCTAAGGCGGGCTCTCTTTCGGCGATCATTCGCTCCTACAAAGCCGGCGTGACTCTGGCGTGCCGCGATTTAGGTTTGAAGCAGTCGATCTGGCAGTCCCGATTTCATGACCACTTGCTTCGTGGCGACAAGGTGATTAGCGCCGTCCGTGAGTACATCCGCAACAATCCCGCGAATTGGGAAGCCGACAAAGACAATCTGTTTCACCTTGCCTCGTCCGTAGAGACGTAGCTTGCTACGTCTTTGCCCGCAACATTCGAGATGATGGCGAGAGAGACGTGCAAGCAACGTCTCTACGGCAGCTATACTTTTTTCATGGCTCGTTCGATGGCGCAGGAGCAGGACATTCTAAAGCGCCGGGCACCGAGGCGGCCGCCCCGCTTGACTTCCCGCCGCATAGGCATTCACACCTCCACCGCCGGAGGGGTGCAGAATGCCGCGGAACGCGCTCACCGTCTGGGCTGCAATACGCTGCAGATTTTCTCCTCGAGCCCGCGGCAGTGGGCGCCGTACGAACTGGGAATGCCGCAATGTGCCGAGATGAACCGCTTGCGCGCCCGCTACGATCTGAGGCCGCTGGTGATTCACACCAACTACCTGGTGAACCTGGCCGGGTCGAATGAATTGTTTCTCGCGAAGTCGATGGCGGCGTTTCGCGGCGAAGTAGAGCGTGCATTGTCTTTATGTGCGGACTACCTGGTGCTTCATCCGGGTTCCTTTCGCGGCAGCGACCGGGAGCAAGGCCTCGTGCGCACCGCTGCCGCGATTGCAGCGTCGACGCAGGGACTCGACCTCGCTCGAGGCGGTCTGACGATCCTTATCGAAAACACGGCCGGAGCCGAGTTCTCTCTTGGGGGAACCTTCGAGCAGGTCGCGGAGGTTTTAGAGCGTCTGCGAGGCGTGGTTCCGGTCGGCGCCTGCATCGATACCTGCCACATGCACGTTGCCGGATATGACATCGTCAGCGGCGAAGGCCTTTACCAGACGCTGCAGCATCTCGATGCGACCATCGGTTTGAATCAGGTAAAGGTCTGGCACTGCAATGACGCGAAAGCGGCGTGCGGTTCGAAACTCGATCGTCACCAGCACATCGGGAAGGGAACGATTGGGAAGGGAGCGTTTCGAGTCCTGCTCAATGACCTGCGCCTCGCGCATGCCGCATTCATCGCGGAAACTCCGATTGACAAACCGGGTGACGATCGGAGAAACATCGAAGCACTCAAGAAGCTTGTCGTAGAGACGTAGCTTGCTACGTCTCTGCCGGCACCAACGCTAAGGCAAGGGTTCGTGGCGCTGCTGGCAAAGACGTTGCAAGCAACGTCTCTACGAACGATACTCTCTGGTCATGAAACTTTACCGCTCTCGCAACGGTATCTTCATTCAACACGCGGACCGATTCTTTTTATTGGACGGAGTCTCCTGGGATGATCTGATGACGCGCGAAGATCTGCGTGAGTTTTTGGAGCAGCGTCTGCGTGACAGTGAGCCGGCGAATTCTTCGGCGCCGCAGGAATTGCTTCCACCGATCGGGAGTCAGGAGGTATGGGCGGCCGGCGTTACCTACTACCGCAGCCGCGACGCTCGAATGGAAGAGTCGAAGAGCGCGGGCGGAGGAGATTTCTACGACCGCGTCTATTCCGCGACGCGACCGGAGTTGTTCTTCAAGGCGATGCCGCACAGCGTAGTCGGACAGGGCGGCAAGGTTGCGATTCGCGACGATGCCAAGTGGTCGGTGCCCGAACCGGAGTTGGCGCTGTTCATCACGCCTGGCGGAAACATCGCGGGTTACACGGTTGGCAACGACATGAGCTCGCGCGATATCGAAGGGGAGAATCCGCTCTATCTTCCTCAAGCCAAAGTTTATGACCGCAGTTGTGCGCTCGGTCCGTGCCTCCTGATTGCGGATGAGCCCCTGCCTGCAGCCACAGAGATTGCTCTGGAGATTCGACGTGGTGCGACGGTTGCGTTTTCAGGTGCGACCACACTCAAAGAAATGAAACGGAATCCTGAAGACCTGGTGCACTATCTTTATCGCAATCACAGCTTTCCGCACGGATGTTTTCTTCTGACTGGCACCGGCATCGTGCCACCGGATTCGTTTACGTTGAAGGCAGGCGACGAAATTCACATCACGATTCCGCCGATCGGAACTCTGTTCAACATAGTCGGATAACTCCCGGGGGGAATGCGGCCGTCCCGTATTTCGCGCGGCGACGTGTAAAATAGAGGACTATTTAGTGGCTGGCCTCTTCTATGGCGATCGGAGAAAAACCCGCGAACGTGGCGACCAACGGAACTGAATCCGGTTCACCGGGGACTGTACCCGAGCGCTCCAACGACGAGCGCTATGATCCCCAGCGCGTCGAGATGAAGTGGTTCGAACGCTGGAAGCAGGACGCCGCGCTCTACGCCGCCGAACCGGACTCAACCAAGAAAAAATATTACGTGCTAGAGATGCTGCCCTATCCTTCCGGGGCGTTGCATATGGGGCACGTGCGGAATTACTCGATCGGCGACGCCCTGGCCCGCTACATGTGGATGAACGGCTATAACGTGCTGCATCCCATGGGTTGGGATTCGTTCGGCTTGCCCGCGGAGAACGCGGCCATTCAAAACAACACGCCGCCGCGCGAATGGACGCTGCGCAACATTGCCAACATGAAGGCGCAGATGAAGCGCCTGGGCTTCGCCTACGACTGGTCGCGCGAAGTCACGACCTGCTTGCCCGACTATTACCGCTGGAACCAGTGGTTCTTTCTCAAGCTCTACGAGCAGGGATTGGTCTATCGCAAGAAGAGCAAGGTCAACTGGTGCCCGAAGTGCGCGACGGTGCTGGCCAACGAACAGGTTGTCGACGGCTGCTGCTGGCGGCATGAAGACACGTTGGTCGAGCAGCGCGAATTAGAGCAATGGTTTGTACGTACCACCCAGTACGCGGAGGAATTGCTGCGCGATCTCGACAAGCTGAAAGACTGGCCCGAGAAAGTCCGCACCATGCAGCGCAACTGGATCGGCCGCAGCGAAGGCACGTTAGTCGATTTCAAGCTCGACGGCGCTGCCGGCCCCGGGGGATCGACGATCAGTGTGTTCACGACGCGGGTCGATACGATTTTCGGGGCGACCTCGGTGCAGTTGGCGCCCGAACATCCGCTGGTGGCTGACTTCACTCGCTACAACCAGCCTTTGGGCGATTCGGTAAAACAGTTGATCGCGGAGCAACGCAAGGCGAAAGAAGCCGGGGACATTGGCGAGATCGAGAAGCATGGGGTTAACACTCACCACTTCGCGATCAATCCGTTCAGCGGCGAGAAGATTCCGATCTGGGTGGCTAACTACATCCTGATGGACTACGGCACTGGCGCGATCATGAGTGTGCCCGCCCACGACGACCGTGACTACGACTTCGCTAAGAAGTACAAGCTCGAGATCCGGTTGGTGATTCTTCCGATCACGAACGATCCGGAAGAAACCATGGCGGAGCCGCAGTTGCCGTTCGTGGCGCATGAAGGGATGTTGATTAATTCAGGCCCCTACAGCGGGCTGAGTTGCGCGGACGCGATTCAAAAGCTGTCGGCGCTTGCGGAAGAAAAAGGTTTTGGAAAAGCGACCGTCACCTACCGACTGAAAGACTGGGGAATTTCTCGCCAGCGCTACTGGGGCACGCCGATTCCGATGCTCTATTGCGAGAAAGATGGCATCGTCCCGGTGCCGGAAAAAGACCTCCCGGTGATCTTGCCCGAGAACGTGGACATCACTCTCACGGGTGGGTCGCCGCTCGGCCGGGTGCCGGAGTTCGTGAATGCCACGTGTCCCAAGTGCGGCGGTCCGGCGCGGCGCGAGACCGACACGATGGATACGTTCGTCGACTCGTCCTGGTATTTCTACCGCTACACCGACGCGCACAACGATCACGCGCCTTTCGACGGGAAGATTGCCCAATACTGGTTCCCGATCGATCAGTACATTGGCGGCGTCGAACACGCGATTTTGCACCTGATTTACTCGCGCTTCTGGACCAAGTTCATGCGCGACCTGGGCATGATCACCAACGATGAGCCGGTTGAGCGATTGTTTACGCAAGGCATGGTCATCAAAGAAGGCGCGAAGATGTCGAAGAGCCTGGGCAACGTGGTTTCGCCCGACGAGATGATCGCGCGCTATGGGGCCGATGCGGCGCGAATGTATAGCCTGTTCGCCGCGCCGCCCGACCGCGACCTCGACTGGCAGGATACCGGGATTGAAGGCATCCAGCGCTTTTTGGGCCGCGTGTATCGCTTCGTGGTACGGCATGCTTCCGTAGAGACGTTGCTGGCAACGTCTTCCTCGCCATCATCCGGAGCACCGCCGGCAGAGACGTTGCAAGCAACGTCTCTACAGGCGGAGGCTCGGGCGATTCAGCGAAAGTTGCACCAGACCATCAAGCGCGTGAGCGACGACTTCCAGGGACGCTGGCATTTCAATACCTGCATCTCGGCGATCATGGAATTGGTCAACGTTCTTTACGCGTCGGAAGAGGCGATCGCTCAGAACGCCGTCCCGGCGGCGTTTCTGGCCGATGTTCAACGGAACATGGTGTTGCTGCTCGCGCCCTTTGCGCCCTATCTCGCGCACGAACTTTGGGAGATGCTGGGCGAAAAAGGGAACTTGCTCAAAGCGCCGTGGCCGAGGTACGACGCCGCTCTGGCCAAGGAAGAAGAGATCGAGGTCCCTGTGCAGGTGAACGGCAAGCTGCGCAGTCGCGTGGTTGTGTCCGCCGACGCTAGTGAAGACGTCGTTCTCGAACGCGCGCTTGCCGATGAGAAGGTGCGGGCAGCCATCGGCGGCAAGCACGTCGTCAAGAAGATTTACGTTCCCGGGCGGCTGGTCAACATCGTCATAAAGTAGGCGGCGCGTCACTCTCCTCAAACTTTGTCATCCTGAGCGGCGTTCTTTGCCGTGAAGGACCCGTGTAGTTCCCGGCCATCTGCAGAGGTCCTTCGCTATGCTCAGGATGACAAGCCGAAATTTGGGAACACGCCGGAATCAGCAGGACAACGGGATGAGGTATTCTTGGCATCATGGCCATCTCGCCAACGGCGGAAGGATTTCGTGCTGCGTTCCGGCGTCCATCGCTGACGTTTGCGGAAATCATGTGGCGCTGGGTCGTGGGCGCCACAGCCGCCACGCTTTTTCTTTTCGGTCTCTTCCAATATCTCAATACTCTGCCGGTCACTGACAATGAGCGCCTTTTTTTACGCACGCGGCAGCCGTTTCTGATCGCGCAGGCGCTCGCACAAATCCTGCGCGGCAGTCTCGACCGCGCGGTAATGGCGGCACTGGTCGCCGTGCTCATGCTCGTCGCGCTGTGGATTGTGGCCGCTTCAATTGGTCGCATCGCCACGGTCCGGGCCCTGCTCGATTACTTCCGTAGAGACGTAGCTGGCTACGTCTCTGCCGGCGGAATTTCGAATGATGGAGAGAGAGACGTTGCAAGCAACGTCTCTACGAGCGCAGTGATGCGGCTCAATTTTCTTCGGGCCGTTGTCGCCTTGGCCGCGATTCTCGGATTTATGGGCGCGATGATTGTCGCCGGGTTGGCTTCGTCGAGTGCGCACCCGCGGCCGGGGGTAGTTTTCCTGCTTTTGCCGCCAATGATCGGGCTGGTTTGCATGGTCTCTGGCGCGCTCAATTGGCTACTCTCAATGGCGGGAATGTTTGCGGTTCGCGATGGCGCGGACGCCATCAGCGCGATTTCCGCGGCAGTCGCTTTCTGTCTCGAGCGCACCGGCCCGGTGTTCGCGGTCAGCAGTTGGACGGGACTCGCGCACATGGTGGTTTTCGTCGGGGCGTCGACCGTCGTCGCGATTCCCTTGGGCTTTATGCCGGTCGTGCCCTGGCGGTTGGTGGTGGTCGCGATGATGACGATCACTCTGGTCTATCTCGCAATCGCGGACTGGCTCTACATGGCGCGGCTGGCGGGATATGTGTGCATCGCCGAGATGCCGGAGGCGTTGTTAAACCCGCTACCGCCTGCACCGCAGTCGATGCCTCCTGGTGGATCGCCCCTTGTGCCGCGGGTTCAGACCACGATCGACCGCGACGAAGTGATCTTGAGCGATGTGCCAAACCTTGCTGTAGAGACGTAGCTGGCTACGTCTCTGCCGGCGGCATTTCGAATGATGGTGGGAGAGACGTTGCAAGCAACGTCTCTACGGCTGGTGCTTTACACGTTCTCTCGGAATCTGAGAGACTCATTCGTGGAAACCAAATCCCCTCATACTCAGTCTCTCGCCAGCGAATCCATCGTCATCCTTGATTTCGGCGCGCAGTACACGCAACTTATCGCGCGCCGGATCCGCGAACAGAATGTCTTTTCGGTCGTGCTGCCTTGTACGGCCTCGCTCGCTGAGGTGAAAAGCTATAGCCCGGTGGGTATCGTGCTTTCGGGCGCGCCGTGGTCGGTCTATGACAAAGACGCGCCGCCGGCAGACGCTCGCGTCTTCGAGATGGGGCTGCCCGTGCTTGGCATCTGTTACGGGCTGCAGTTCATGGTGCATACACTCGGCGGCAAGGTGCGTCCGGCGGAGAAACGCGAGTACGGACCGGCTGAGGTCGATATCGTTTCCGATTCACTCTTGTTTCAAGGCCTGGCCAAGAAGGTTGCGGTGTGGATGTCGCATGGAGACGAGGCATTGGAACTGCCGCCCGGCTTCGAGTTGATGGCGAAGACGCATTACGCGGTGGCCGGTATTCAGAATGTGGCCAAGAAATGGTACGCGGTGCAGTTTCACCCGGAAGTCCATCACACGCCGCAAGGCACGCAGATCCTGAAAAATTTTATTTTTCAGATCTGCGGTGCGAAACCGACGTGGACGGCGCAGCGATTCATCGATTCCACGGTCGAGCAGATCCGGCAGCAGGTTGGCAGCGGACGCGCCATCTGCGCGCTTTCTGGCGGCGTGGATTCGTCGGTCGCGGCGGTGCTCGTGGATCGTGCCCTGCGCGATGCGAAAGGGAAGTCGCGACTGACGTGCGTTTTCGTTAACAATGGCGTGTTGCGCAAGAACGAATTTGAAAAGGTGCAAAAGACTTTGCGCGACAAGCTTGGCCTGCACCTCGATGCCGTCGATGCGACCGATCGTTTCCTTGGCAAACTTGCGGGCGTCAGCGATCCCGAGAAGAAGCGCAAGATTATTGGCAACGAGTTCATCAAGGTCTTTGAGAAAGAAGCGCGGCGGATCGAGAAGACGGAAGGCAAGGTGAAATGGCTGGTGCAGGGCACGCTCTATCCCGACGTGATTGAGTCGCGGTCGGTGCGCGGACCATCGCAGGTGATCAAGTCTCATCATAATGTCGGGGGCCTGCCCGAGAAGATGAAGCTCAAGCTGATCGAGCCTCTGAAAGATCTGTTCAAAGACGAGGTCCGCAAGATTGGCCGCGACCTTGGGATGCCGGAGGAAATCCTGCAACGGCAGCCGTTCCCCGGGCCCGGCCTCGCGGTGCGAGTTCTGGGTGAGGTCACGCCGGAGCGCCTGGCGTTGCTGCGCGAGTGTGACGACATCGTGGTCAGCGAGATCAAAGACGCTGGCCTTTACAACAAGATCTGGCAGTCGTTCGCGGTGCTGCTGCCGGTGATGTCGGTCGGCGTCATGGGCGACATGCGCACCTACGCCTACACCTGCGCCATCCGCGCCGTAAGTTCAGAAGATGGCATGACGGCGGACTGGGTTCCGCTTCCGCACGACGTCCTGAAGACCATCTCCACCCGGATCGTGAACGAAGTGAAGGGCGTCAACCGTGTAGTGTATGACGTCACTTCGAAGCCTCCCGGGACGATCGAGTGGGAGTAGAGGCGGGCGCCAGCCCTGCACAGGAGGCTCGTCGGTTACGGGTTTCAGCCTTGTTCCGATGAAAGTTATTGCTTAGTATCTTGAGACTTCCTTTGACGGTGCCTGACACAGTCAATTGGGGATCACTTCCTAGCTTTTCGAAGGGATGCGGGTGCCAGGCGGATTTCGTGCCTCTCGATACCACAAACGGGACTGGGGCTGTGTAGCCCTTCTGCTGGCCTCTTGCGTCCTGCACGCGCAGACGCCAACGGATGCGGGGACGGTGCGAATCCGAAACACTGTACGCCTGGTCGAAGTGGACGTCATCGCCAAAGACAAGCATGGAAATCCGGTCAAGGACCTCGAGGCGAAGGATTTCACCCTTCTCGACAACGGCAAGGTACAGAAAATCACTCGTGTAACGGTGGAGCAGGGAACACCGGACAACCGCGGCGACTCCGCCCGATCCTGCCAATACAAGCGCGCCGAGTCACGCGGCCACATTTTCTAATAGCCACCCGGAGAACGTTGCCGCGACTGTGATTCTCTTTGATGTGCTGAACACACCAGCGGAACATCAGCCGTTGATGGCGAAAGAATTGGTGAAGGCGCTAAACCGGTTGCCTCCGGGAACGCCCATCGCCCTGCTAATCCTGGGGGACGATCTCACGGTGGTCAGCGACTTCACTACCAGCACCATCTCGCTTGCCGACGCGGCTGGCCAACGGCTTGGAATCCGAGGCGAGGGCTTTGGGCCTCCGATCTCCGTTCGCGCGTCGGGCAATCCGATCATTGACCGCATGGTTACGAAGGCGGTGGAACGAGCGTTTCATGCGGATGAGAACGATCGAGCGTCTCGTACCCTGGCAGCATTGAATCTGATTGGTGAGCAACTCGCGCGCATTCATGGGCGGAAAAGCCTGCTGTGGCTCACGGGTGGGTTGAACGTGACCCGCGATTCGTGGGCGGTACAGACAACCATTGACAAGCTCAGCGACGCGGACGTCGCGGTTTATACGGTGGACACGCGCGGGCGTTGTGCTGGACCCAGGAACCAGCGCCGAAAACGATTCGAACGACCTCGCGGCGCCGGTAACGGAGGAGCAAGAGACTGTTCGGGGCGACATTCTCGCGATCGTTGCCAGGAATACCGGTGGAGTTTTTTATCACAATACGAACCGGCTCGATGGCGCGATTACGCGGGCAATTGAGGACCGCGCGGTTGTATACGCCCTGGACTACTATCCCCACCATGACGATTGGCGTGGACGATTCCACAAACTCGAGGTGAAAACCTCGCGAGCCGGTGTTCACTTGCGGTATCGGTCCGGATATCTGGCGACGCCGCCCACCCAGCCAAGTGCGCAGGATCAACAGCAAATGCTGGCGGCGGTTGCGGCCTCACCTCTGGATTCCTCCGGGATTCGTTTCACCGTCGAGATGGATACGGGCCACGACGCGAAAAGTCCACGCCTGTCGGTTCATATTCCATCGCAGGAAGCGCAATGGGCTCCGCAAGGAGATGAAATGACGAGTGCATTGCAGGTCTGGTTTATTCAGAGGCGCGTTTCGGGAGAAGACCTGGTTACGACGACCTCAAAGAGCGATTTGCACTTGACGGCGGATGCGTACAAGGCGGCGGTGCAGAAAGGCATCACCTTGGCGGCGGACTTGAAGTTGCATCCTGCGACCGCGAGAGTTCGCGTGCTGGTTCGTGATACAAATTCGGGAAGAATCGGGACGGTGGATGTGCCGATCGAGTCCACGCCACTCGTATACCGATCCCATTAACGAGCTCCAAGCGGCATTGGCGAAAGAATCTACAATCCAAGACCTTACTTATCGCGGTGTACGGCTTCCATCGAAAACGCGGGCAGGCAGACGGCGATGTATTCGGCGCCGCCTTCTTCGGGAGTTGAATAGCGCACCCATTCTCCGGCATGCGCGATGACCGCCTGACCGGCCCGGACATCGAGGGAGCCTCCCTTGTGATCCACGCGCAGCATGCCTTTCAACACGATCGTGAACTCGTCGAACTCGGGAGTCTGGCCGGGCTCCAGCCATCCGGCCGGACTGCGCATCTGGGCAACGCTGGCGGTGGAGGTTTTCGAGTTGACGCGTCCGATGTATTCGTCGATGAGCTTGGGCTTGTTTCCGGCGGCTTGAATGCGGGTGGGTTGCGGGATGAGCGTGGGCATGGTTTGGGTTTTCGCGTTTGGGTTTCGATCGTGCGCAATTTAAGACTACAACAATTCAGGGCTTTGTCGGCATGGGTCGGCTTGGGCTGGGGATGACACCGCCCCGATGGCACTGCCGCCGGCAGTCACTTCGACGCAGCGACGTGGGATGGGCGCCGGCGGAGACGTTGCAAGCAACGTCTCTACGATTGGTCTTGCGGTTTCTTCTTTCTTGTTCTTTTCTTTTCTTCTCTTCTTCGCTCTCTCGATTCTTCTCGGTCTCGGTTTCTGCCCTTACTTCTTGCGGTTCAAAAACGTTAGGAGTGATCACTCCCACAACAGGCGCCAGCCCCGAGCTATTCGGGGTAGCTTATCTGAAGCGCCCTGGTGTTCGGATGTCCCAACTGTCCCTCGCTCGCATGGGGAGGTTGCGGGGGCCGCGAGTTTCCTAGGACTTGCGCCGCTCCACATCCGGTACCTACGCTACCCAGAGTAACCGGAGTAAAAATCTCAGTGAAGGTTGTTCGTCACATCGGAACGAATAAATCTGTGGAAAACGTGCACAGGGGCTCTCGAGGGCGGCTCATCGAGCCGAGAAGGGTGTAGGGATTGTTCGACTGCGTGGGTGCTTCGCTTTCGCAAAGCACCCACTGCGCTCACGATGACAGGAGCTTGATGAGGGCTCCCCGCCCGGCGCTTGATCGTGTTGTTTAGGGGCAAGGGTACGGTGTGCCCGGGATCGACGGGGTGCCGGGAATGACCGTTGGCGAACCTGGGGTGCCGTCAGGACCGGGCGCGCCTGGAATGGTCGTGGGTGGGGTGCCGGGTGTGTCGGGGGTATAGCAGGTGCCGTGGTCGACCGGCGTGTCGGGAGGCGGAGGCGGCTGTACTCGCGTCGCAGTGGGCGGTTGCGGCGTGGGATGTTCTTCGGATTGCTCGAACGGCTTCGCTGACTTCATTGCGCTCTAGTGTGACGGGTTGTTGAAGGACCAATTCGACCGGCGACCACGTGTCGAGGAAAAAGTGGTGGGAGCCGAAGAGCAGGGTCATAGAGGCGATTGCTCCAATGGCGCTGCCGATGCCTGCGCCGATGATTGCGTCTTTGCCCTTCGTACCGAAGACGGGCATGTTGGAGGTGAGGCAAAATGGCGATGGCGTGATGCACCCCGGCGGCAGCGTCGTGGTGACGGTGGAATCCGCCTTCCCGACGGAGTGTCCAATGAGCGCGCCCAAGCCGGCACCGGCTGCCGGCAACGCCAATGCGGCAACCGCTCGCCCTGAACCGGGATCTTTGATCGCGTACCCGTCATTGCTCTCCAGCGTGATGGGTCCGGCAACGGAGGCGACGTAGCCGTCGGGGAAAATGATGGACATCGATTGCAGCCGCAGTTCACCGCGTCCGCCGTTCCGGCCCAGCTTGTCGACTACGCCCCGAACAAAAGTGCCGGCTGGAATCACGACTTCGTTTCCGGAGTCGACGGGGGAAGACGTTTGAGCGTAGATGTCATCGCCGCGATGGATTACCCGGCTCTCAATCGGATGAGTGAGCACGAGGGCAAGCCTGGTCCCGGCGGGAACCGTTACCGTGGCGCTTGCCGGGGCTGGTTGGATCTCTCGGGCCTGGTCAGCAGACGGGTCGTTGGCTTGCGGTGGATCCTGCGCGAAACAGGCGACGGCTAGAAGGAAAATGGCAAAGAACACGGCAGATTTCGTTGTTGTTTTGTTACTGGATGTGAAAGAAGAGGGGGTGGACGAAACGCTTGGACCAGAGGAGCGACGGCACGTCATGGGGCACCTCGCTCGAAAGCTTTTAGGTGGCGCTTTCGATTCGCAGCGAATTCACTAGATAGAACCCGCCTTTCACCCGTTTGACTCGCGCATGCGCGAAAAAGATATCACCCCGGGTGGTAAAGGTTTGCAAAAAGACGGTAGGGATTTGTAAAAGCGGAATTGCCAAGGCCCGGTCAGGTATCCAGTGACCAGCGTCACAAGGGCGGGATTTAGCGGGCTGGCTTAATCGACTAGAACCTTTAACCACAAAGGGCACGAAAGTTCACGAAGGAAATCTGTGCCATCGGGGAGGGCACAGGTTTCCTTCGTGTCTTTTGTCGTTATGGGGCTGGTTCGGCGATCCACCGCGAGATAGCGGTGACCCATTTGCGGGGAGCAAAGCGGGTGGACTGGGCGACCAGCCAGTTGTGAGTGCCCGAGATGGCGAGTGTGCGGCCTTCCATGACAGCGCGGTAGCCGTCGAGGGCGACCTTTTCGACGCTCATGGCCCCGAACTGTTTGAAGAGGCGCGATTTCTCTGTGCCGGCGCGTTGGGCGAAGCCGGTGTGCGTTGCTCCGGGACAGAAGCAGGTCATCGTAACCCCGGAGCCCTGGAGTTCGTTGGCGACCGCCTCGGAGAAGGAAATCACGTACGCCTTCGATGCGTAGTAGACCGCCATGAGCGGGCCGGGCTGAAAGCCGGCGGTGGAAGCGACGTTCATGATGCGGCCGCTGTGGCGGGTTAGCATTGGCGGCAGGAACAGTCGCGTAAGTTGGGTGAGGGCGGTGATGTTCAGTTGAATCTGGCCGAGGATTTCGCTCTCCGGCATTTTAGAGAACTCTGCGAACGTACCGAAGCCGGCGTTGTTGATGAGGATGTCGATGGGTTCGCCGTGTAACTGATCGAACAAGAACTTCGGAGCGGGCGGGGCGGCGAGATCGAGGGCAATGGTCTTAACGGTAATTCCGTAGGATTGCAATTCTGTGGCGATCTGTGTGAGTTTGTCGGCGCTGCGCGCGACTAGCACCAGGTTGTGGTGGTCGCGAGCGAATAGCTTGGCCAGTTCGTATCCGATGCCCCCGGAAGCGCCAGTGATGAGTGCGGTCTTGCTCGATGCGCTCATGAAACCTTTTATACACCTTTGGATTAATAGCGATGAGAACCACGGACGCGGTCGAAGCAGACAAAGGATCGTTACGATCCGCGACAGCCACACAACGGTCCTGATCCTCGCGTTCACGTTTGCGCTACACTACGTTGCGCCAATCCATTTCATTTGAAAGTATGGGTGATCTTTCCGGTTCACCAACAACGGGAGGCTTGCTATGTCTTTCCGCTCCGTCTTCATTGCGATTGTGATTGCGTTTGCTCTTGTACTGGCGGCGTTTCTGATCAACCGAGCCCGGCCGAAGGCTGAAACGGAGCAGCCCGGTTCTGATTTCGTGCGAGCCTCAGGGAAGTGCGCGGAGTGCCATTCGCGGCTGCAGTATTCGGTGGTGCATGAATACGAGATGAGCAAGCACGCGCAGAAGGGTGTGAGCTGCCTCGAATGCCACCAGCCAGCGCCCGGACAAGACAAGAAAGATCATCACGGGTTTGTGATCGCGAGTGTGCGGCTGACAGCAGGGAACTGCCGAGCCTGCCACGAGCAGATATACCAGCAGTTTGTCCGCAGCCGGCACGCGGCGCCATCCTGGGCGGCAATTTACGGCGAGAAGGGATTAACGCCGGAGCAAGTGAACTTTTCTGAGACATACCAGCCGGGTGGGACGCGGCGTCCCCCGCACCCGTTCGTGTTATCGGAAGGGGCTCCGGCCATGGCGAGCGGGTGCGAGCAGTGCCACAGCATCGGGAAGCCAAATTCCGACGGTACTCTCGGTACGTGCACCGCTTGCCATACGCGGCATACCAGTTCCGTTGCGCTTGCGCGCTTACCCAGCACCTGCGGGCAATGTCACCTAGGCCCCGATCATTCGCAAATGGAGATCTATGAGGAATCCAAGCACGGCGTAATGTTTCAGGCGCAAGAGAAGTTGCTCAACCTGAGTGTCGCACCCAAGAGTCTGACTACGCGCGATATGTTCGTTCCTACCTGCGCGACGTGTCACATGAGCGGAATCAACGGCCTCGGTGTGACGCATGATCCGTCAGAGAGGCTCTCGTACTATCTGGCGAATGCCGTGAGCGAGAAGCGTCCGAACTACGCCGCGGCGCAGGCCAAGATGAAACAGATCTGCGCGCAGTGTCATACCCCTACGATCATCGACCCGGTTTACCAACGGGCGGAACAAGTGGTGCAGGCCACGAACGAGAAAGTCTCCGCGGCCAAGGCTCTAGTCGATGGTCTGCGGAAGGATGGAGTCTTGAACGGGCCGCCGTTCTCACAGCCCATTGATTTCGTTTACTTCGATTTCTGGCACTACGACGGGCGCACGGCGAAACACGGTGCCTTCATGGGCGGGGCGGACTTCGTGCAGTGGCATGGAAACTACCCGATGCTGCGCAAGACCGCCGAACTCAAAGCCATGGCAGACGACTTGAGGAGAGCCCATGCTCGAGCCAAATAAAGCATGGTGGACCGAAGCATGGTTGCAACTCGAGGTCTTCGCGCTGGTAAATCTTGGATTCCTGACCTTCGACATCTACCTTGCCCATTCCATCAATGATTTCAGGAAGGCGCCCGAATACATCCCGCTGTATTTTTCTGCCCTGGCGCCGATCGTTTTGTTGATCGGACTGGTCTTGCGGCGGCGATGGAAGGCAGTGTGGACGGATCTAGGGTACCTGGTAGGGTGGGGCGCGATTCTGGTAGGGCTGACAGGCGTCATTCTGCACCTTGACAGCTCATTTTTCTATGAGCGAACGATCAAGAGCCTGACCTATTCGGCGCCGTTTGCGGCTCCTCTGGCTTATACGGGATTGGGATTTCTCATCGTGCTGAACCGGATGGTCGACCCCAAGTCCACCGAGTGGGCCGAGTGGGTTCTGTTGCTGGCCCTGGGGGGATTTGTCGGAAACTTTGTGTTCAGCCTCTCCGACCATGCGGAGAATGGGTTCTTTTATCCCATGGAGTGGGTGGCGGTTGGCGCGAGCGCAGTGGCAGTGGGATTTTTGGCGACTCCGCTACTGGTCCGCGTATCGCGCAAATTTATATGGCTCTGTGTCGCGATCATGCTGGCCGAGGCATTGGTGGGGGTTTGGGGATTTGTGTTGCACGCCGAGAGAAACCTGCGGGGGCCGTCCACGCATCCTTTCAAGAATTTCATTTACGGTGCGCCCCCGCTGGCGCCGTTGCTGTTTCCCAATCTCATGTTGCTGGGATTGATTGCGCTCTGGAAACTTCAGGAATCTGCCGCCGCAGACTAAAGGTGTTCGCGAGGGCGCAACGACGCTGGGCTGATAACGTCTCCGCAAAGGAAATAGCCGGCTAGCGGATATCCACGGGCGGGGCGGGGACTGTTCCCATCTTCGGCCTCGGGCGCTGGTGTTGCGAATAGTCCGGCGGTATTTCGAAAAGGGACTCGTCGAGAGTCTCTTCAGAAACCTCCAGTAGTTCGGTCTTGCTCAGGATTGTGTTTCCACCTTCCTTCTGAGTGGACCGCTCCTCGATGATCAACCCGGTGGGCTGCACGCCGGTGTACTGAATCACGAAGTGATCAGGGTGGCCGGTGGGTCCAACTTTGTACAGCCCCCCGAAGATCGAAGCCATGGAGCGCGGAATAGATTCGTGGCAGCTTTCCCCGGGCAGGTCGAGATACCAGGTATCGAGTTGGACCTTGCCGGGCAGCGTGGAGGCGTCTTTGCTGGGCTGAATGGTAATAGTGCTCTTGAGGTGGCGGGCTTCGAAACCTGCCACCTGACGGCGCTCGCCAGTATCGACCGAATCCATGGTGACGTTGACGTCAGGGCCGTCGGGCAGTTGCGGCCGGATTCGCTCGGGCCGAACTGGGCCACGGTCGGCAGCCGGTCCGTTAGAGACGATGTAGGACTTCGAGGACGAGTTCAAATGAACGACTGCTCTCAGGTCGCACTGCATGAGTGTGGCGCTGAATCCTGTAACGATTCCTCCCTCGGGAAGGATTTCTGTGCGCTCGCGCGGGCCTTTGAAATAGTAGGCATGCACCATGGGGTGCGAGAGCCCGCGGGTTTCCCGGATCTTGATGGTCAGGTCGCGGAAGTTGGGAACCGTGGGGCGAATGGTGGTGGGAACAGTCGCGAGCGTGGCCAGCAGTATCAACAAAGAGGCTGGAAGCATCGGGCGCCCTCCTCGTGGTGAGAAAGACGTAGCGAGCTACGTCTCTACGGATGGTGGATGCAAAAAGGCGCGGGCGAGTCGCCCGCGCCCACACAAACTTTCTTGGTTTAGGCGTGAACCAGTTCCACTCCGTAGATGGAGTGCCAGCTGGTGGCGGCCTTCAGCTTGTCGTTGACGTTGTGAATGTTCTTCACGCCTTCGGTCTCGAGCCATTTCCGGAACGCGTCGGCACCCTGTTTGGCGTAGATCGGAATGCCGTCTTTCCAGGTAGCGCGGCCGCAGAGCACGCCATTGAACTTCACTCCGGATTCTCCGGCAAGTTCCAGGGTCTCGCTGAACTCCGCGTTGCTGACGCCCGCCGACAGATAAATGAACGGCTTAGTGGCAACGTTGGCAGCGGTGTGGAACAGTTCGATCGCTTCCTTCTTGGTGTAGGCCTTCTGTCCTCCGAATGACTTGGTGCCTTCGACGAACTTCATGTTGACCGGCACTTCGACTTTCAGGACGTCGACGCCATAGCGGTCTTTGCTGAACTCGCGCATGCTCTCCGTCACGATGTGCGGTTTCTTCTTGGCGTAGTCGAGGCCTTTTTCGTCGGCGCCTTCCTGGTAGCCCACGAACTCAAGGAAGTAGGGGATATCGTTGGCGCGGCACTCGTCGCCAATGCGTTCCACCCACGCGTGCTTGATCTCGTTCACGTGCTTGGGATCGTCGGGGGTGTAGTAGAGCAGAATCTTGACGCAGTCGGCGCCCGCTTCTTTCAGGCGGCGCGCAGACCAAACATCGAGCAGGTCGGGCAGACGGCCGGGGCCGGTCTTGTCGTATCCGGTCTTTTCGTATGCGAGAAGCAGACCGGCATTCTTGGCGCGGCGCTTCGAGGCGGGCAGTCCCCACTCGGGATCGAGCAAGATGGCGGTGGCATGCGGGGTAAGCACTTCACTGACCAGTGTTTTGAACTCTTCCATCATGGCGTCGGTAACTTCACCGCCTTTTTCCTTGGCCAGCGACTTTTGCAGCGAACCGCGCTGGTCCATGGCAGCGGCTGCGATGACGCCGCGTTCGTTGGAGACTTTGCGTAGACCGGCAAGTTTCCCGGGGGTGAGCTTCATGAGAATCCTCCTATATGCGGATGGGATGAATGCGTGGGAACTAACTATTGTAAACCACGCCACTGATTAGAAGGTGGTCGGAATCACAATGAATCAAGGGGCGATTCCGGGTTCAGGACTAGTTGCCTTAGCGCCGCTATACACGGAGAAGTTTCCGGCCTCAATTTGTTGGAGAACGGCTCGGAAGGGTTCGTGGTCAACGATGCAACCATGTTGCGTCACGACTTCTTCCGCTGAGTTGCGTAGAGGACCAGAGATTCGCTGGAAGCGGCTCCGATCGAGAGTCCGGATCCCTACGAGCGCATAGAGCTTGGCCTGGGCGTTGCCGACGGCGAACAGTTTCTCGAAATCCACCTCGGCCGATGGGCGAGACATAATGACTCGATAGTCTCTTTCTCCACGTGAAATCACTCCGGCAAAGCCCGTTCCACCAAAAGCGAACAGGTCGACTTTCGCGAGGCGATCCAAGGCCGGATCTGAAGAGTCCCCGGCGTGAGCGATGCTCACAAGAATCAGTGACGCCAGAATCCAAGCTCTCATCTTGGCACCCTCGAAAGAACGCGCACGTCTGAAAGTCTTGCGCCAAGTAAGAATTGAGGCACTCAGGGCCCTATACTGTCCAGGGCAGACTCGATTGAATCAGCGCGTTGTTTCTACTTGGTGGAAGCGTTCTTTGTTTGAATTTTCTCCAGCGCGCCCGGAGGCAGATTGTTGATGCGCCGCACGAAGCTGGCGATCTGCCACAGTTGTTTCTCAGAGTAAAACGGGCCGTAGGCGGACATGCCCGTCATCCGGATGCCGTGTTTGACGATCCAGTAGATTTCTGGCTCTGAGTACTGCGTGCCGACCTGGGGCAATTGCGGAACTCGGGGATAGTGACTGATATCTTCTCCAGCCTTGCCGGGCTCGCCATGACATCCCATGCAGCCGAGGAAGTAGAGCTTGCCTCCCTCCACTATGCTGTCTTCAAGGCTTTCGGGAGTAGGAGCCTGAAGCGCTGAGGCGCTTCTGCGGACCGAGGCGTGCACGGTGTCGTGCATCAGCCGGGTCTCCAGGGCGGGAGGACGGGCGTCGCTTGCCGTTTCAGCCAGGCCCAGCCTGAAGTATCCGAGAAAGACGGCGGGAAGAATCACGAGAGCAGCGATGAATCCAAGAAGGAAGGGTCTCATCTCTTAGTGCCCTGATCCTTCCTCGAGGCCCGCACGGACTCGCGGCGGCAGGGTCGTGATGCGGCTGGTGAACGCCGCGAGCTGCCAAAGCTGGTCGTCTGTGTAGTCAAACCCCTGGGCTGACATTCCACTCCTGCGGATGCCGTGCTTGGCCATCCAGAAAATCTCCGCTTCCGAATAGCTCGTGCCGTCGCGTGCCAATTGAGGAGCAGGCGGATAAAAGGTGACGCCGAAGTCGCTGGGTGGTTTGCCCGGAGCGCCGTGACAACCCTCGCAATTGTTCAAATAGAGCTTGCCGCCGGCGATAAGATTTTCGTCGCTCGCGGGTGGTGGGCTCTTTAAGTTCGCAGGAAGCGTTCGACGAATCGAGGCGTGGACAGAGGATTCTATCCAACGGGTAGTCCAGGCGGGAGGGGGAGCGTCCGCTGCGACGTTGGCAAGACCGAGCTTAAGGTAGCCGAGGGCACAGAGAGTGAAGGCGATGGCCCCGGTCAGAAAGCCGATGGCGAATTTCTTCAAAGTTGCCTGATCCTCTCAACGCGCGACTTGCAAACTCGGGAAGTGCTCTCTCGCTCCCGGGTTTCCGCTACGCCTCACGCATGGTTTCCGACAGAGAGGTAAGCGGAGCCGTGTGTCTTCGACTGCGGTATCCTCATACCAATGGTATAGTGGTATGACCACATCTGGATTGCTGGATTCAGAGGCACAATAGACTACAGAATCATTTTGGGCCTGCGTCCATGCTTTGGACGGAGGCCACGACGGAAGGACATCAACGAAATCATGGCAATTGCGACGATTAATCCCGCAACGGGGGAGGTTCTAAAAACCTTCCATGCTCTGTCAGAAGGTGAAATTGAGAAGAAGGTTCAACTGGCAGTCAGTGTGTTCAAGGCGGAGCGGAAGACGCCATTTTCGGTGCGCGCGCAGCGCATGCTCGAAGCGGCAGAGATTCTTGAGCGCGACAAGGACAAGCTTGGGCATTTGATGACCCTGGAGATGGGAAAGCCGTACAAGGCGGCGGTAGCCGAGGCCGTCAAGTGCACGACGGCCTGCCGTTATTACGCGGAGAATACCGAGCGCTTCATGGCCGACGAGGTCGTCGAGACCGGAGCGAAGAAGAGCTTCGTCCGCTATTTGCCGATCGGGCCGATTCTCGCGGTGATGCCCTGGAATTTTCCGTTCTGGCAGGTGATCCGATTCGCGGCGCCGGCGTTGATGGCGGGCAATGTCGGGCTGCTGAAACATGCCTCCAACGTTCCACAGTGCGCGCTGGCGATCGAAAGCATTTTTCTCGAGGCAGGATTCCCCGAAGGAGCGTTTCAGACACTGCTGATCGGTTCCGGTCAGGTAGACGGATTGTTGAATGATCCGCGGATTGTGGCGGCGACGCTGACTGGCAGCGAGCAGGCAGGTATCCAGGTGGGTGTGGGAGCGGCGAAGAGGATCAAGAAAGTCGTGCTGGAGTTGGGCGGAAGCGATCCATTCATCGTGATGCCGAGCGCCGACCTGGAAGCCGCGGTGGCGACGGCGGTGCAGGCGCGCGTGCAAAATAACGGGCAATCGTGCATCGCGGCCAAGCGATTCATCGTGGCGGAGTCGATCGCGGAGGAGTTCGAGCGGAAGTTCGTAGCGCGCATGCAGAACCTCAAGGTGGGCGATCCGTTTGATGAGAAGACGGAACTGGGGCCGCTGGCCACGCCAGATGCGGTGAAGGACCTCGATGCGGGTGTGCAGAAAAGCGTAAGCGCCGGGGCCAAGTTGCTCACGGGTGGATATCCTCTGCAGCGGACAGGGTAACTACTACGCGCCCACGGTTCTGACCAATGTTCCGAAGGGTTCGCCGGCGTACGGAGAGGAGTTTTTCGGCCCCGTGGCGTCAATTTTTCGGGTGAAGGATCAGGACGAGGCAATCCGCGTTGCTAACGACGTGCGCTTCGGACTAGGCGCAAGCGCCTGGACCAATGATGAAAAAGAACGCGAGCGGTTCATCAATGAGCTTGAGGCGGGCATGGTGTTCATCAACAAAATGGTGGCCTCGGATCCGCGGATTCCGTTTGGTGGCGTCAAGCAGTCCGGCCACGGACGCGAGCTGGGCGCGGTGGGGATTCGCGAGTTCTTGAACGCTAAGACGGTTTGGATTGCTTAGGCAAACCTTTCCCCACAGAGCGCTGAGCACACAGAGGACTGCTGGTCATGTGATTCGGGGAAGAATTTAGTTCTCTTCTTGGGGAGTCAATTGGGCAGCCTTCGGGCAAGACTTTCTCCACAGAAAAAGCGCGAGCGGCAACTTCACTCAAAGAACGTCGGCGTTTTTGGCTTCTGCAGGAGTGGTTGACGAGTCTTCTAACAACAGGTCCTGCCAAGGGCAGACGTCAGGGGCGAAGCGGTGAACCGCCGCTTGGATCTTACGAGCAACGTCGCTGTAGCGGACCCAGACCACGCGGTACCGAGCCTTCCTGCCACGGTAGAGAATTCCGATTACGTCGCCGGACCGGAGCTCGGCTTCGAGTCCGGACAGCAGGGCTCCGCTCAGGCTGATCTCGCTGGCGCGAGCCTCTTGCAGAAACCGTTCTCCCCTGGTGTCGACCCCCCAGACTGTGAGTGCGAGATTTGCCTCTTTGCGAGCTTCGCGACGGCGGTCGATCATGTGGAGCACTCCCATGCGTGTCATTTCACGCTAGCGTTGGAAGGGTCGGGCGTAAAGGTTACTTCGTGCTGATCGGAGGCTTAAAGTTCTGGAAGGCGTTCCGTTTTGGGAAGGACCCGAAACAGGAATGGGCGCGGAACTCGTTACGGCAGCGACGTGCAGTGATAGACCTGCATGTTCCCAATCGTTTCCTGTTTTTCGATTTTGAGATAGGCGGACAACCTTGAGTTCGCGAAGTAAGGATTCGCAACTGTGTCGACCACCAAGACGTGCTTGTAAGGCGAGAAGAAAAGCCGCACTTCCGGATCTTTGTTTTGCACTTTCAAAAGCAGGGGAATCAGTTCGTTGCGCACCGCGTCGATGCCCTGCTTTCTGTCCGCGGGATTGGCTGTGACCTGCCCTAGAAACGTCAGACGGGTTAACTCGGTCACGGCATTCGGATCGTCGAGAATCTGCTCGACCCAACGGGTGTCCCGGTTGATGAAGTACAGGTAGAGAGCCTGGCGGAAGCGCTGAATTTGCTGGTTCTGCTCCGGGCTCAACAGGACTTGGGCGTTGCGGCAAAACAGCGGATGGGAGCCGGAAAGGAGCGGCACCCAGGCGCAGTCGTCTTCGACGGCGAGGGAACGCGCAATCACCAGGTCGTCAGCCTGTGGTGGATCGGATTGCAGGACCCGCGTGAACTCGGCCTGTTCTTCGTTGACGGGCAGCGAGTACGTGTAAGTCGCCTGGGCCACGAGTACTCCATTCACCACGAGCAAGGCGATGGCTGCAGCCAAGACGACGTTCCATGCGGGCTTTGTGCTGGGCAATCGCCCGAATCCCGCGGACACCAGAAAAACCACCAGGATCGCCGCGGTCAGATGAACGAAATAGCCTCCGTGATGAGAGACCTGCAACGCGGTCTCGGAGAAAAACGCGTCCCCCACCAGGAGAAACAAATTGCTCAGACCTAGTGCCACGAGGGGCCAGCGGACCTCCGGGGCCAGTGCTCGAACGATCGAGATCAATGCGGTGAGCGCGGCCAGTATCAGCCACATTCCTCCGATGCGGTGGGGCAATACTGACAACTGAACGTGAATCAGGGAATACTGCCCGGGCGCTCCGGTTCGGGCAACCTGGCCGCCATGAAGGAAAAAAAAGATATCGACGAGCCCGCAGACGAAGGCGTAAAGCAGAAGCGTGAGCCGTGGGACCAGTGCGGGCTCGGAGACGAACAGTCCAAGAATTGCAAAGGCAGTGATTCCGGCCATCATCAGCATTGCATAAGGAAAGATGGTGAAGGCTAGAAGTTGGGTCGCGGCCATCGCAGCCCAAATCAACGCGCTTCGTCTCTGCAGCGCTTTGATCTGAAGGCCCAGATACAAGACGAGCAACGGTACCGCCGTCTGGGGAAAGAACGGGCGGATGTAGGGCATTTCCACATTCTCAAAGCCGCGAAGGGATGGCAGATGGATCCAAGCGGCGAGTTGGCTCTGCAAGACCCCAACGTTGAAGAACATGAGAAACGCGAGGCCGGCCAGCACGACCAGCGGGGATGGATCCGGCAAGAATTGACGAAAAAGCCATACAGAGATTGCGCAGAGCAATCCCCACCAGAACAAGTTCCACCAGAACAGGGCCCACCATAAATCGCCATGCAGGAGAGAGGTGAGATGTCGGAAGAGGAGAAAGGCGAGCCGGAATTTCAGATATCCCATGCGAGCTTTAGGGATCGGCACTCCGTAATAGGGATCAATGACCTCGCCGGAAGGCGTTGTTTCAATGGCGCTGATATTGAGGTACAGGCTGAGGTCGGGTGCCGAGATGGGAGGCAGGCTGCGGGATCCTGTGCGCGCCGTGGTTCTGAGAGCGGGATAGGAATAGATGCAGAGGACGATCGCGATCATGCTCAAGAAGAGCAGCAGGCTTTTCAGATGCGATCGATGATTGTTCAAACTCCCTCTCGTGCTAAGTCTTCGGTTGACTGCAAGCCTGGTGAACCGCGGAAGCGACGCGGTCTTGCTGCTCCGGCGTCATTTGCGAGAAAAGCGGCAAAATGACGCCCTGGCGCTGAGCACGTTCGCTCTCTGCCAGGTTCGGACAAGTTGCGCCGGGTTTACAGCTTGCCTGAGCGCAGCGCCAGGTTGCGGGGTCGGCGTACGCCGGTTCGCGATGCGCGCACATGATGCCCCTGCGAGTGGCGATGCCCTCATCGAGCATTTCCTGCATGACATCGCGTTGATCCACACTTTCCGGAAGACGAATGCAGTAGCTCTGCCAGTTGGTTCGCGCCCAGTCAGGTTCGGCGGGCAGCACTAATCCAGGAATTTCCGCCAGCAAATCGCGATAACGGGCGGCGATCTGCCGACGTTGCGAAATCGCTTCGGGCAAGCGCTTCAGTTGCTCGCGTCCGATGGCTGCCTGGATGTCGGTCAGGCGGTAATTGAAACCCAGTTCCGGATAAGACTCAAAAACCACTTTCGGTGAAGAGTGGCGCACGGTGTCGGGAACGCTCATGCCGTGCTGCCGCCAGAGGCGAAACTTGCGATCGAATTCCGCATCGGCGGTGGTCAGCATGCCGCCGTCACCGGTGGTTAGCAATTTTCGCGGGTGAAAGGAAAAGCAAGCCACATCAGCATGCGGCTTGCCGATTTTCTCCCAATGACCCTGCCACAAGATCTCACTGCCGACGGCGCAGGCCGCGTCTTCAACCACGGGAAGGTGATGCCTGTGCGCGATCTCCATGATCGCGCTCAGATCGCAGGGCATTCCCATCTGGTGAACGCATAAGATCGCTTTCGTCAACTCGTTGATGGCGGGTTCGATTTTTCGCGGATCGATATTGAACGTTGCCGGATCGACATCGACGAAGACTGGTTTTGCTCCGCAATAGCGAACACTGTTGGCGGTGGCGATGTAAGAGTGGCTGACGGTGATGACTTCGTCGCCAGGGCGCACGCCAACTGCCAAGAGCGCGAGGTGCAGGGCGGTGGTGCCGCTGGACACAGCACAGGCATGCTGTGCGTCTACAAACGCGGCAAACTCTGTTTCGAAGGCTGCGACTTCGGGTCCCTGGGTGACCCATCCGGACAAAATGGCGCGCGAGGCGGCAGAAACTTCTTCCGGGCCGAGAAGCGGTCGTGCCACCGGGATGAAGTCTTTAGGCATGGGTGGGGGTTTCCTGTGGCTGCCAGTTCCGTAAAACGTCTTGTTCCAATAATTCCTGCGGCGATTTTCCCTGGCTGGTGTACCAGTCGCGCAGAAGAGCAAGGCCGTCGCGGAGGGCCACCGTGGGCGTGAATCCCAGCAACTTCGCGGCCTTGGAACTGTTTGCCAGGCGCGATATATCTCCGGGGCGGGACTCGACATGCGTCACTTCCGCTGCGGGCTTGCCTAGAACCTCGGTCATCGTCGATGCCAGTTCTCGAATTTGAATTTCTTTGCCGCTCCCCAGGTTGATCGTCTGGCCGACCGAGCCATCGGAAAGCCCGGCCGCGAAAATCCCTCCGGCCGTATCGCCGACGAAAGTGAAATCTCGCGCCTGCGTGCCGTCGCCAAAGATGACCATCGGCTTTTCTGCCAGGCAGCGCAGCATGAACTGGGGAATGACTTCGCCGCTGTCGCCTTCGTGATGACAGCGTGGCCCATAGGCGTTGAACGGCCGCACCACGGTGGTGGGAAAGCGATATGTCTCCCAAAACGCCCGCGTATAGGCTTCTCCAGCCAGCTTGGAGGCGCCGTAGACCGTCATCGGCAGGGTCGGATGCTCTTCCGAAATGGGCGCGTTTCGGGCCGTCCCGTAGACTTCGGAACTCGAAACGTAGACGAATCGTTTCGTCCCGGCGCTACGTGCCGCGTTTAGAAGAGCCAGAGTCGCTGAAGCATTGACTTCATGATTTTCGACTGGCAAGTGGATGGAATGGCGTACGCCGAGGCAGGCGAGGTGGAAAACGAGATCAACTTCCCGCAGAAGGGAAGTCATCAATTTCGCGTCGCGGATATCACCCACGACAAGTTCGACGCTTTCACCCGGCATACCGTCGAGATTTTCGCGCCGACCGTTGACCAGGTTGTCGACCACGCGCACAATTAGGCCCCGGGCCGACAGTTGACGCACCAATTCAGACCCGATAAAACCGGCGCCGCCTGTTACCAGAACTCGCTGCACTGAGCAATCTCCTGAGGAAACCAGAATTGGAACGATGATTCTATCAAGCTCCGGTTCGTCCGATGGATGGCCGAATGGTTGATTCTGCGCCCGGCGTGCCCACGGCAGGGTCGGTTTCCAACCGGTTTCTGAGCTGGGCGAGGCTCAGTCCCTTGACGGCGAGTAGAAACATCCCGACCACGATATTAACTACGAATACCCAGGCGTGGATGACCAGCGTGAGAGCTAGTGCGCTGCTAGCAGCGATTCCGGCGAGTTTGAAGGCTTCGGTTCCAAACAGCTCGTAGGTGCCTAAACCACCCGGGGCGGCGGGAATCATCAGGCCCAAGCCAAGAATTGCCGAAGCCACGACCGCCGATCCCAGGGTTACGGACAGGCCGAGAGCCCTGGCTAATCCCCAAATCAATGCGGATTCAGTGATCCAGATCGCAGCGGTCATCAGTAAGAGTGTTAACAACTGTGCGGCCGAGCTTACGGCGCTGAGGCCATCCGCGAACGAAGTCAGCAGGCTGTCGAACTTTTCCTCGATCGATGCGAGACGAGCCCAACGGAAAGCGTGGCGTACGAAATCGATTAGAGCTCGCGTTTGATATCGAAGAACCACCAGCAGCGCTAGTGCGCCGCCGAAAATGAGGATCGCCGCACGCAGCAACTCGAGCACCCACTGCGGAGGATGCAAGGCCCACACGGAAAACAGGACCATGCCGATCAGGGCTAGTCCATCGAGAACTTTTTCGACGGCCAGAGTTGCCAGTGTGCGGCTGCCGTCGTTGAGGGAGCCGGTGGGTCCCCCGAGCACGCAGCGAGCCAGATCACCGGCGCGTCCGGGGAGCAAGAAATTCGCCATGTTGCCGATGCCCAGTACGGTCAAGCACGAGCCCAGCGTGGGGCGCGACGAGGCAGGAAAAATCAATTGCCAGCGCCATGCGCGCAAAGGCAGGTTCACCAAGAAGACTGCTAGAGGGACCAGCATGAACGGTCCGTTCAGACGGCCGAGGGCATTCCAGGATTGTTTGAGATCAACTTGCCGCAAGAGGATCGCAAGGCAGCCCAGACCGATGAGAATTCCCACCACACCGGACTGGACGCGAAACTTACGTCCCAAAGCGTCGCCCCACTTTTTGCGGCTGTGCGTTGGAGGCGGTATCTGTCTCGGAGGTCTCCTCCAGGAAGTAAGTGGGGCGCCGGCGTGCCGCTTCCAGCGTTCTCCACAAGTATTCGCCGAGAATGCCGAGCATCATCATCTGTACTCCGCCCAGTACGAGCACCACCACGATCAGTGAAGACCAGCCCTGTACCGGAGTTCGCGTCATGAGGCGCATGACAATCACGAACAACGCGTACAAGAATCCGAAGAGGCTGAACAACATTCCCAGGTAAGACATGGCTCGCAAGGGAGCGTACGAGAAGGACACGAAGGCATCGGCGAAGGCCTTTAATTTGCGCTTAAGCGTCCATTTGGTGCCGCCGGCAGCCCGCTTCTCTTTGGTGTAGGTAATTTGTGTTGCGGAGAAGCCTAGTCTGGCAATCTCGCCGCCGATACTGGGATCGCTTCCCGCGGACTGGAGTAAGGCGTCCACGGCCTTGCGGTCGAGAAGGGCAAAATCGGAGCCACGAGGCGGCAGGTTCACTTCTCCCAAAATATTGAGAAGCCGGTAAAAAGTATTGGAGAGAAACACGTCGAATTTGGAAACGCCTTCGCGCTCTTCGCGTACCGCCCAAACGACGTGATGTCCGGCGCGCCACAGATCGAGCATTTGCAAAATCAGTTCGGGAGGATCCTGCAAGTCGGCTGCCAGGAAAACCGCACAGTCGCCGCGCGCCTGGGTCAGCCCAGCCAGGATGGCCACATGGCTTCCGCTGTTCTTGGCGAGCCGGGCATAGCGGAACCGGGGATCGCTTCGGCAGATTTCCTTCAGCAGTTCGGCAGACCGGTCGACCGAATGATCGTCGACGAGAATGATTTCGGTCACCAACGGCGTGAGGCGATCGACGAAGGAGCGTAAACGGTCGACCAAGGCCGGGAGCACGGCCTGTTCGTTAAAAACCGGGATGACGATGGTCAAGTTCGGTTGTAGCGTCTTCTCCATCAGCTACCTTCCGTCAATTCATCTTCGAATGCGCGAAAGACCCTGCGATCGGAAACGGCGTCGTCACGAAAAAGAAAAATTGAGAATTCGTACGGCATGTAGTCGTGGCGCAGAAGAACGCGTCGGGTTAGGCCCTTGGCTATAGAAAGTGCCCAACTTGGGTCCGTATGATAAGCGCCCGGCTTCTGGAAATCGACGTAACTACTTAGAAAATCCACGCAGGTGGCGCGTCGACTTCGGCCGTGCATTTTTCGCAGTGCCGTTTCGATATGTACTTGATTGCGCCCACTCGGCAGGCTCGCATTAAAAGTTCCGGATGAGATCACAAAGTCGTACTCGTCCAAGGTTGCAGCGTCGTCAGTGATGTCGAGTTCGCGCGCGTCAATTTGCGGATTTCTTTGTCGTGCGACTTTGAGCAGTCCGGGCACAATGTCAATTCCCGTGTAGCGGCCCTGCCATCCGCGCATGCGCAAAAAATCGTAGAGATCGCAAAAGCCACAACCGACGTCAAGAACTGACGAATCCGGCACGTGTAAGGCAAACTCGGCTAGAACGGAGAACCGAACATCTTGACGACCGTGAATACCCCATCCGAGAGTTGCGGGGGAGTACCCGAACTCCTCTAAGCGCTTCTCGTAGCGCTCAACGCAATCCAGGCGGTCCTCGGTTTTCACGACTGCTCCAAGCCTAAGATTTTCTCCAAATTCGCGCCGAGTACATTGGCGCACTTTTCCGGCGAGATTCCAGCTGCGATTTCACGCAAGCCTTCCAAAGCACTGCGAAGGCTAACTTCAGGGAAGTCTGAACCGAATACCACCCGCCGGTCGAAAGTGCTTACAAGATACCGCAAATCCGCAGCGATGGAACTTGTTCGATATCGTTGCAGTGTAAACGAGATGTCCAAAAAGGCGTTAGGGCAATCGCGGATGGCTTCTGCGACCTGCAGGATCCAACTGCCGCCGCCGTGCAGCAAGACGAACGGAAGAGAAGGGAAGCGCCCCACGAGTTCGTGAATCGTGTCTACGGGTGGCTTTCGCAATGCACCGCCGCGAAAATAAAAAAGAGTGTCGAGCCACACGGGCAGCGGATGTTCCCAGGAAGCGATCTCCGCCAATGCCGCCAGGCAGCGAGGATCAAGAGGATCATAGCGGTTCAATCGTGGGTGAAGTTTCAGAGCTTTGTATGGAGCTCCTTTCAGTTCCCCTCGCAAGGCGGAGCGAGCCTCCAGTTCGTTCGCGTAGGCGGCGGGATTGAACGAGGCGCAAGGGATCAAGCGTTCGTGATTGCGCTGACAAACTTCAAGTACGAAATGATTTTCGATGTGGCCGGCGAGTGCGACGACAACTGCTCGATCCGTCTTAGATTCATCGAGTTGATGCTGCAATGCACTTTCGCTGGCGTCAAGGTTAGTTCCAAACCAGCGACCATCTGGTGTGACATGGGTTAACGAGTCAACGATCATGAATGCGTCAACTCCTGAAACTCCGGCAATGCGGCGGCGTGGCGAGTGGTTCCGTCTGCATATTGGATCGAAATTTGGCGGCAACCCAGGTCGGCGCGATTGGCAGCTTCGGCCAGAGTCTTCCCGGTGGTGACCAGGAATCCGGCACGTTCGGAGGTACTCTGGAGTGGGCGAATAGTGTCTCCTTTTTGCACAGTGACGCCGACATCGAGGACACGATTGTCGTGAACCAATGCTTCGGGGATGGTCACGCTTTGCACCACGCCGGGCGTAAAAACCAGGAAGCGGTAATCGGCTCCCCGGCGAGAAGTGGGAGCGAACTGGCTCGGAGCCACGGCACATGCCATGCGACAAGCCTCGACGAATTCGTTGACGCCGCTGACATGATGCGCAATCTGGGGAGTGTGACCGCCGCCGCAGCGCGCGCCTAATTCAAACAAAACTGGACCGCTCGCGGTATAACCGAATTCAACGTGAGCAGCACCCTGCGTCAATCCGAGTGCGCTTATTGCGCGATAGCACATGTCGGCGACAGTGGATTCCTGCGCCGGCGTGAGTTGAGCGGGGTATTGGACACTGACGTCCACGCGGTAGGGAAGCAACGACTTAATCTTTTGCCCGATGCAGAGCAGTGACATCTTGCCCTGCCAGATGAGCACCTCGGCGCTGTGTTCGCTGCCCTCGATCCAGTGTTCCATCACAACGTCTGAATTTGGCAAGCCGCCCGATTTCGCGGCAGCAAAGGCGCCGGCGACCTGGTCAGCGCTTTCGACGCGCGTGACGCCGCGCGATCCCCCGAAACTTCGGTCTGGCTTGAGGATGAGAGGGAATCGTCCCAGCCGGGTCGCGGCCCGCTGAGCTTCATCCGGAGTGGAAACAACCTCGAAATCTGCAGAGTAGTTGCCCAGCGGTTGCCAGAGTCGCCGCATGGCGGCTTTGCTGGTCGCATTCGCGGCAGCTTCCTCGGAGATTGAAGGCAAGCCCAGGCGCGCGGAAATGTGGGCAGCGGCACGGACCCCGACCTCGGCCATGCTGACAACTCCGTCGATTTGTCCGTTCTCTGCGACCGCTGTAATCAAAGCTTCGCAATCATTGAGGTCGATGGGAAGCGCGAGATCGGCGGCCCTTAGGCCAGCAGCCTCAGAATTCTTGTCTGCGACCAATGTGTAGAAACCTGCTTCCCGCGCAGCGCGAATGGATGGCACGTTGTAGCGGCCACCGCCGAGAATAAGAATTCGCTTGGACGCCATAGAACAGAGCTGCTGTTTTCGAGTACGGTCTAGCCTGCGGTGGTTTCGGACAGTTGAGGTGTCACCAGTCGCTGGTTGATTTCTGCCTGTACGCGGCGCACGCGTTCGGCATCAATCTCGGTGAAACGGAAACGCACACCTCCGTGACCGTCGCAGACTCCGATGACCCGGCTCGGATGATGCACGCTGTCGACGATTACGTCTCCGGATTGTCCCATGGCGCCACCCGCCACCACGGGAACGCCGGCGAGGATCTCCCAGCCTAAAGCGTCGGTCGTTTCGATCAGCGACTCGTGCGCCGCTGAGAGGCTGCCAGTCAATGCCGGCCAGATATTGACCCGGAGCAGAAGGCATCCGCGATGCTGGGCTTCGGCGACTGCTTCGGGCAGGATCGTTCCGATGCCTGCGTCCAAGACATAGGTTTTTTGGGAAAGCCGGTGCGCGATTTCCTTTCCGAACCATGGCGCTACTGCCGGCCAAACGACAACCACCTTGGCCCGGGCGAGTGCGTCGAAAGCGCACGCGGCGTCGGCTTTCATCCAGGAGAGTTTCAAATCCTCTCCTTCCAGCGAGAGCGATCGCAATTGTGGGACGATTGTTGGTGAGCTGCCGGGATCATGCAGCAGGACTACGCTGGCTCCGCGTTCGGCAAACCTTAGCGCCAGAAAACGGCTGCGGGGATGGTCGCCCGCGATTACGATCTCAGAACCGCTGAGCACCTCGTTCAGAAGCCGGACAACCTGATCTTCGACGGCTTCCACCCAGACTCGGCTGTCGAGGTAGGTGAGTAGCGCCGTCTTCTTCAGGGTGGACCGGGCTGTCTCCGCAGCATTCACCGGGCCAAACGGCTTGCGGTCCACATCCAGCAGAACGACGTCTACCCTACCGTCGATCACGTTCAACACTGTCTGCAGTTGTTGGTCGTTTGTGAGTTCGACCGAGCCGACCACGTGAGATTGCGTGGAGTGGATGTTGCCCGAAACCACAAAATCTGCCAGCGGCTTCTCTCCTGTCACCACATTCACCGCCGAGAATTTTCCCGCTTTCACCGCGCGGGCGCGGAGTTCTCTCAGCAGTAATTCCAGGGATTCCACCGAAGTCTTTTCTTTGCCTGACTCGATGCGAAAAGCGGGAATCGAGAGCACGCGCGGCATCTTAAGCGCGGCCAACTCATGGCTTAAGCGCTCCAGCAGTTCATCGGGAGCGGAGACTTGATCTTCCTGGCACAAGCGAACAATCAGATCGCGCACGTCGATATCGTGCTTGCGCGCGTATCCCTGAACTTTGCCGGTGAAGGAGGAATGAAATTTGGCGAGGCCGCCGGTGACCGCCATGGGGTCGACACCGCGTTTTCCGAGCAATGGCTGAATCAGTCCCTGACCCACGTCCATGGCGGCTTTGAGGTCGATGTGGGATAACAATCCGCGTCGCTGCAGAATCGCGACCAGCACCTCGGTGACGGTGTTGCCCGCGGAGCGTCCCATGCCTTGCAGGGAAGAATCCACCAGAACGGCGCCCTCTTCGATGGCGCGAAGTGTGTTTGCCATCGCGAGCGAGAGATTATCGTGCCCGTGATAGCCGAGGGGAGATGCGCTCTCGGCTTTCGCCGCGCGCAGGTAGGCGGCGACGGAATCTGGATCCATGCTGCCGGCAGAATCGACCAGGCAGGCAATATCGGCGCCCCAGTTGTGCACTTGAGCGACGACTTTGCCAAATTCCGAGGGCGAGACTGCGTAGGATTTCATCGCATTGTAGGAGACGATGAATCCCAGATCTTTGGCCAGCGAGATGTACGGTTCTGACTGGGCGGCCTCGGTGACGTTGGTTCCAATGCGGATGAACGACATTCCGTACCGGGCGGCGAGGCGAAGGTCTTCTTCGCGGCCGATGCCGGGTATAAAAAACATCCCCCATTTCGCGTGCTTAAGAGCCTGCGCCGCAGATTCCAGGTACTCTTCGTCGGATGCGGCAGCCATTCCTTTTCCGGCATGCGAGGCATTGAGACCCAAACCATGTCCGACTTCAATCCAACGGAAGCCGATGCTCTCGAGCGCGGCAGCAATGGTCGAGGTATCTTCGGCGGTGAACTGGAAGTCGATGAGGTAGGATCCATCCCGCAGCGTGACCTCGAGAATGTCGGGAATGGAGTCGAAAGTGGCCATGGCTAAATCTTGACGCACTGTTAGCGAGAAAGCACGGTCTGCGTTTTGTGGGCGGCCGCTTTGCGCACGGCTTCGGCGACGTCGGCGACCGCCTGGGACGAAAGTTCCGGGTACAGCGGGATCGACAGAACCTGCTTCGCGACTTCTTCTGCGTGCGGGAACGCTCCCGGTCCGTAGCCCAGATCAGCATACGCAGGCTGACGGTGTACGGGTGTCGGGTAGTGAATGCCGGTTTGAATGCCCTCGGCGGCCAGAGCGGCTTGCAAGCCGTCGCGATCGTCGAATCGGAGCGTGTAGACGTGATAAACGTGCCGCACCGCGGGCATCTCCCAAGGCGTTTGGACTCCGGAGCCGGTTAATAGGTGGTTGTATTGACGCACGATGGCGCGGCGAGCCTCGGTCCATTTATCGAGATGGCGCAGTTTTACCCGCAGGACTGCGCCCTGAAAACCTTCCATGCGGTAGTTGTATCCGCGCAGCAGGTGATGATATTTGCGGTCTTGTCCCCAATCGCGCAGCATACGAATGGTGCTGGCGTACTCGGTATTGTTCGTTGTGACTGCGCCGCCCTCGCCGTAGGCACCCAAGTTTTTGCCAGGATAAAAGCTGAAGCAGGCCATGTCTCCGATGCTACCTACGGGACGCCCTTTGTACTTCGCTCCATGCGCCTGGGCGGCGTCTTCGATGACGATCAGGCCATGACGCCGCGCGACCTCCATGATGGGATCCATGTCGGCCGGCTGGCCGTAAAGGTGGACGGGCAGGATCGCCTTGGTGCGCGAAGTGATCGCGGCCTCAATCGCCGCGGGATCCATGTTGAACGAGCGCGGATCGATATCCACCAAGACGGGACGGGCGCCGGTGTAAACCACGGCGGCGACGCTGGCTACGAATGTGAACGGGACGGTGATGACTTCGTCGCCCGGACCGACCCCGGCGGCGAGCAGCGCCAGATGCAATGCGCTGGTGCCGGAATTCAAGGCGATGCATTCGGCCGAGCCGCAATAGGCTGCGAACTCCTGCTCAAACCCAGCCACTTCGGCTCCGAGCACGAACTGACAGCTGTCCAGAACTCGGGCGATGGCCGCATCAATCTCGGGCTTGATGCTTTGATACTGCGCCTTTAAGTCGAGGTAGGGTACTTTGACGTTTGCCATGCTATGAAATCTTATTGTCTCATTCCGCGGCTCACTACGCCGTCGCCTGCAGCGGGGTGAGGCGAAGTTCTACAGGCCGTCCGCGCTGCGCCATGGACTGCGATGCGGCCTGCAAAATCTCTACTACGCGAAGGCCGGCGGCACCGCCAGTGACCGGTTCCTCCTGATTCTGGATGCAGTGCAGGAAATGGTCGATTTCGCGGCGGAGAGCTTCGGTCCCGTCGATCTGCGGCGCCAGCATGTCACCGGTGCGATAGCCCACCATCATCTGGTAAAGCTTCTCAGGGTTTTGAGGATTGTTGAGCGTGATGCCTTTGTCGTAGACCTTGATCTTTTCGGCTTGATCCAGATCATCGTAGACAATCATTTTGCGGCTGGCACCGATCAGGGTGCGCCGCAGTTTCACGGGCGCCAGCCAGTTGGCGTGGATGTGCGCGATCTGGCTGCCCTCGAAAAACAGCGTCAGGTATGCGATGTTTTCGGTTCCACCGGGCACGTGGCTAAGGCCAGTCGCAGAAACTGCGCACGGCCGAAATGGCAGCACATAATCCAGGATCGATAGGTCGTGGACCGCAAGATCCCACAATACATTTACGTCGTGCTGAAACAGTCCCAGGTTCACACGCACTGAATCGTAGTAATAAATCTCGCCCAGTCCGCCACTGTCGACCAGTTCGCGGATCTTGCGAACCGAGCCGGTGTAAACAAAGGTGTGGTCGACCATGAGTACGCGGTTCCGTTTTTGCGCCACGTCCATCAGGTGCTGCACCTGGTCCGTGTCGGAAGCCAGGGGCTTCTCGACCAGCACGTGCTTGCCTTCCTGCAGAGCCATGAGAGCGAGGTCATAGTGTGTCGAAACCGGTGTAGCGATCGCGACCGCGTCGATCGAGGGATCGTCAATCAGTTCGCGAAAGTTGCGCGTCGTCGTCACAGTGGGATAGCGCTTGCTTACCAGGGCGAGCCGGTCGTCCCGCAGATCGCTGACACAGGCGACCTGCGCGCCCGGGGCTTCGAAGCAATTGCGAACGAGGTTGGGACCCCAGTAGCCGTACCCGATCACGCCAATCCGAATCAAGATTCCTCCCTCGTCAATCGCCGGTCTTTTCTGACGCTGATGGTTGTTGGCGCGGAACCGCGCGTCCCAGGCGCGCTGGGATTCCTTTTGCGATCTGGTGATCGGGCACATCGTGAGTTACCACGGCCCCCGCACCGATCAGAGCGCCTTCTCCAATGGTGACCCCAGCAAGGATCACAGCGCCACTGCCAATCGATGCGCCGCGCTTTACTCGCGTGGGCACAACCTGCCAGTCGTCTTCGGTTTGCAGGCGACCGTCAATCGTCGCCCGGGGGTACAGGTCATTGATGAACATGACTCCGTGCCCCACGAAGACATCGTCTTCAATCGTAACCCCCTCGCAGACGAAAGTGTGCGAAGAGATCTTGCACCGGTTTCCAATGACGGCGTTTTTCTGAACTTCGACGAAGGCGCCGACCTTGGTGTCGTCTCCAAGGGTACAGCCGTAGAGGTTGACGAGGTCCGGCTGGAAAATCTTCACTCCGTGGCCCAGGACAACATTGGCAGAAATTGGCATGAAAACCATTGTATTCGGACATCTCCCAGGAACCGGAGAATGCCGCACGCGCGCGGCTGGCGGCGCGTCTAACGAGAAGCAAAACGCACGATACAACAGAATGTAGCGCGCAGCAACTGCTGCTCAAGTGGTGCCAGTCGGCCGAGGGAGATTTTGCGCCGCTCCATTTGGCGAAATCGGGCCCTGCGTCATAGAGTAACCGGGAACTCCCGCAAACAATCGACCACGCGGCAGATGAGGAGGCCCCTATGTTTGATTTCCACCATTTCTCAGGCAAGCTACATGGCGCTCTGAGATCACACCTGCGGGCCGTTGCTGCTTCAGCTGGAATCTTGGTGTTGGCACTGGTCCTTTGCCTTGCGCTTCATCACGGGCCTTATGCTACAGCTGCCGATTCGGGTCCTTTGGCTTCGAATGTCGTTCGATCGGCTACTGACTTGAACTGGCGGCAGAGCCCGTCCTCGTCTCTGAGTTCGGCGGGCCACAATTCGGTGACTCTGGATTCCTGTCCAACGGGCGTGATCGCGGGCGAGCCCTGGTACTACGTCTACATCTCCGGTACGGGCACTCCCGAGGCCGCTAAAGTGACGGGCGGAACGTGCAAAGCAGACGGTCACGCCGGAACGCTGGAGTTCACAACCACGAATCCGCATTCCGCGGGTTATCAAATCGGCAGCGCTTCGAGTGGGATTCAGGAGGCTTCCATCGCGGCCCGCTATCTGACCGCCAAGCCCAACACAAAATCAGAGTCCGGCAGAGTCGTGGTTCCTCCGGGAGAGTATGAGGTATATGCTCCCATCTCCATTCGCGGTTCGAACCAGACTGTGGACTTCGCAGGCTCTATCCTCAATTGCTACACACCAAATGATGCCTGCGTATTTGTCGGTGACCATGCGTCCGCCAATTTATTTGAAAACATTACGATCGTGGGCCCTCGCGGGCGGCCCATGATGGTCGGCGGCACGAAGCCCTTTATCGAAGTCAACGCAAATCAGACCCGCGTATTCAATGTCAGTACGCGTTGGCCTCCGACCGGCGGCAGCTTTGGCTCCTTTGTCCAAGTGGATGATGATCAGGCGTTCCTGCTCGATGGGCTCGATACCAGCTTGGGAGGAGGTGGCGTGACTTGTAATCCGACGTTCTGTGGAGCCGTGATTTCGGCTCCGGGCCCTTTCAATCGCTGGTCCGCCGTGGGCTGGCTCAAGAATCTAAATTTGTCGCTACAGTGCTCGGGCAAAGGAATTGAGTGGATATCCGGCAACAGCCTGAAGATTTCCGACAGCGTCATTCAGGGGTGGTCGGTTTTTGGAGTGCGAGTCAGCAACCAGCGAGGCGGCTACGCAGGATTGATCACGGATAACGTCTACTTCGAGTCGTCGCCTAGCTGCAAGAAGTACAGTCCTTATGGAAACGTGGGCAGCGCTGCGATCATCGCGGAAGGCATTCAAGTGAAAGTCGGTGGGTTGACCGCGAACAGCCCCGCCGGCGTGTATCCAAATTGGGGGGAAGAAAAAGGCTCGCACAATTGGCTGTATTGGGTGGTGCCCGTGCATGACAAGTTTGGGGATGGCGTCCCGTTGCCGGCTGGGCATGCGTTGACCGACGGTTCCGGGGGCATCACGGGCACGTTTCCCAAGATTGCGGGAGCATCGAGCTATAAGATTCTTAAAATGGATTGGCGAGGCGGCCCCGGTCCGCCATATCCTCAGGGTACGGGGAATTATCTGCTCACGACGGTTCAGCAGAATTCCTGCGCGAACTTGACGTGCTCCTTCACCGACGACGGCGGACCGCTATCTGCTTACAGCAACGCGGGCGAGAATCTCACTCCGCATCTTTATATGCCACGTTTGGATTTCTGGCCCGGGGCAATCGTCCTGAGTCCAGGTGGAGACATGTCCTCAGGAACCTACTCGGTTCCCGCCTTGCCATTGCAAGGTGACGTTCTGAGTGTCGGTGGAATTGTGACGACCCAGCCGGCGTGGGCTGTGGCGGCGGAGGCCAATACGGTGACAGGATCGCCAGCTACTCCCCCTGCCGCAGCGAATGTCGAGGCGCTGCACACGAATGGATTAGCAGCGTTTCCCGGTGCCACAATCCTGAAAGCCGTTAACCTTCCACAACAATCCCTCAGTGGTTACAAGGGGCGGCTCAATTTCGGCCATCGCGGCCAAGGTAGTGGCTTCACACCCATCCTCACTCTGGGGGATAGCAACTGGGGAAAGACTTGGGCCACATGGAATCATCGCCCGCCCGCCGACGTAAACGACCTGGATCTCGGCTACGAAGGCGACATCGATACGCTGTATAGCCGAGCTCAGAGTGAGGTTCGCGAATATATCGGGAAGTTTCCCGATGGCAAGCCGCAGGAAAAGTTGTCGGCCGCGGGGAAAACCTTCAACGTTCCTGTCACCGTGAACGGGAATCTCACCGTGACGGGAAAGTGCATTGGGTGCGGGACTGATTCGGGTGGAGGCGGCGCGTCGAACGGGACGGCGGGAAGATTGGCGGTCTCACTCACGGGGCAGAAGACAGCCATCGCGGCGACGAATCTTTGTGCAGCGTCGGCCTGCGGATCAGGCCTTTACAGAGTCAGCTACTATCTCGACTCGACAACCGCCTGTGCTTCTCCGGGTAGCGCCGCGACCGCGCTTAGCCTCGCTTGGAAGGACGAAACCAGCGCGCGGACGCTCCGCGTGCCCCTCTCCGGAGCCGGCATTTCGGGGGGCAATGCTTTGTCTCTAGGGCAGGTCGCGAATTTCGCCAGTGGAACTGTTTCGATCTGGTCGGCCGGAAACACGGCAATCACCTACTCGACTTCATATACAGCGTGTGCGACGGGCGCCGGCGACTATGCTGTGAGGATTGCAGTCGAGAAGGTGCAATGAACAGCGTGTTTCACGAGTTTTGGCTTTAGTATTGAAACTCCAGAGGGTGGCACCTGAGTGTGTGGAATTTTCGGCATAGCGGCGCAGAACGCGCGAATCCCGGACGGCGTGCTCGAGCGTGGCACGCTTTCGCTGGCGCATCGCGGGCCCGATGACTCGGGCACAATCGTGCTGCGCGATTCCGCGCGGCAGCCAGTTGAAATTGGCCTGGGCAGCCGCCGTTTGGCGATTCTCGATCTCTCACCCCTCGGTCACCAGCCGATGCACGATGCCGAAACCGGCAACTGGATCGTTTACAACGGAGAAATCTACAACTTCCGCGAGATCCGCACCGAACTCGAACGAGCCGGCACATCTTTCATCAGCCACTCTGACACGGAAGTTGTGCTTAGGGCTTATGCACGATGGGGCGATCAGTGCCTCACGAAATTTCGCGGGATGTTTGCCTTCGCCATTTGGGATGCGAGCCAGGACCATCTGTTCCTCGCCCGTGATCCGATGGGTATCAAGCCGCTCTACTATGCGCAGGCAGGTTCGTATTTTATTTTTGCCTCCGAAGTTCGCACGTTGCTGGGAACCGGACTTTTGTCGTCTCGCATTGATCGGGCGGGGCTCATCAACTACTTAACTTTTGGCTCCGCGTACGATCCGCTGACCTTAATTGAGGGTATCCGAGCCCTCCCTCCCGGACACATTCTGACTTGGCAAGACGGGACTCTGCACGAGTCGTCTTACTGGGATCTTGTCGACGATTCATCGCGTCCCGAGCAGTCCGAAGCTTCCTCTTTGACTGATCGAGAGTTCGTAGCCTCGAAGTTGCGACCCTCGCTGGAGGAGGCTGTGCGGTTGCAACTGGTCAGCGATGTGCCGGTGGGCGTGTTTCTTTCTGGAGGAATCGATTCCAGCGCTCTCGTCAGCATTCTGAGCCGTGGCGGCATAACACCGAGTACGTTTTCCATCGTTTTCCGCGAGGCAGCTTTCTCCGAAGCGGAACACTCGCGAGCCGTTGCGGCAAAGTTTCACACCGACCATCATGAGATCAATGTTTCCCAAACGGACGTCTTAGCCGCAATTCCCGGTGCCTTGCAGGCGATGGATCTGCCGACCATGGACGGCGTCAATACCTACTTCATTTCACGCGAAACCCGCCGGGCCGGTGTGAAGGTGGCCTTATCGGGCCTGGGCGGCGACGAAGTGTTTGGAGGATATTCCTCTTTTCGTATCGTCCCGCGAATGGAACGCTTCGCTCAGCGATGGAAACATCTGCCTCATGTCCTGCGTGGTGTGTTTGCGTCCGTCTTTAGCGCGATCGCTCCAGCGAACGATCAGAATCGCAAGTTAGCCTCTTTGGCCAGCGACAACGGGAGGGTCTTGCATCCGTACTTTCTGAGCCGCATGCTGTTTACTCCCAGCCTGCAAGATTTACTGGTTCGCGATGCAGATGCCGCGACTTGCGAAATGGCGTGTGCTTCCCAACGCGATCGGCTGCAACGCGCTGTTTCTCTCGATCCAATCAACCGTATTTCCTATCTCGAGTCGCGCTGTTATATGCTCAATACACTGTTGCGCGACTCCGATTTTATGAGTATGTCCCAGGGCCTGGAACTGAGAGTTCCCCTCATCGATCACGAACTGGCCAAGGCTGTGCTGGCCCTTCCGGGTCGGTGGAAGCTCAATCGGACCCCTAAAAAGCTTTTGGTCGAAGCACTCGCGGGATCGTTGCCCGACGAGGTCGTCCATCGCCCGAAGCGGGGCTTTACGCTGCCTTTCGAACATTGGATGCGCCAGGAATTGCGTTCTGAGATTGAGCCTGTGCTGGACGAAAAACGAATCGGCAAAGGCCCGCTCGCTGACTTGCTGGACGGCCGCCAGGTGCAGTCGGTCTGGACGGACTTCCTGAATGGCTCGATCTCCTGGTCGCGTCCCTGGTCCCTGTACGTACTGCAACTCTGGTGCGAACTGCATTTGTAACTCGTTTCCGTATGGAAAAGGTCGAAGAAGTCGCCAAGTCTCAGTCGCTGCCGTCGAATGGGAAGCTGCCGGTGAGCGTGATCGTAGCGACGCGCAACGAGGAAAAGAACCTGCCTCGTTGCCTGGAGGCGCTACGCGAGGTTGGCGAGGTTTTTGTCATCGACTCTGGCAGCACTGACGCAACGCCGGAAATTGCGCGCTCTTTCGGCGCCAAGGTTGTTCAGTTTCATTACCAGGGCGGGTGGCCCAAGAAGCGGCAATGGGCCATGGAAAACCTTCCGCTCGCTTTTGATTGGATTCTCCTTGTGGATGCTGACGAGGCTCTTACTCCGCAACTTGCCGCTGAAATTCGTCGCTCTGTTCTCAATGAAAAGGTGAACGGGTACTATGTTTCGCTCCGGATGCACTTCCTGGGCCGTGTTTTGCGTCACGGGGATGCGACTTTCTGGAAGCTTGCTCTCTTCCGACGAGGGAAAGGGCGTTACGAGTGCCGCTTCCGAGACCAAGACTCATCGATGGCGGACATGGAGGTCCACGAGCATGTTGTGGTTGATGGTCCCAGCGCGCATCTCGAGCACCCGCTGATCCATCACAACGTTGAGTCGCTCTCTCGCTATATACAGAAACATGATGAATACTCTAATTGGGAAGCGCGTGTCCTGCTTCAGGGCGAGACGAACAACTCGGAATTGCCGCCGGCCTTCTTCGGTACGCAAGCTCAAAGGCGCCGCTGGCTCAAGAAGAAACTTTATGCTGTTCCTGGGTCTCCGGTTCTGCTTTTCTTCTATCGCTACATTCTGCGTGGCGGATTCATTGACGGTGTTCCCGGTCTGATCTATTGCGGGTTCCAGGCGGTACAGATGTTTCACACGAAAGCAAAGATCTACGAACTGAAGCAGGCTATCGAAGGCGAAGAGCTAAGAGGGAACCAGTCAACAAATGTGCGGTATCAGTGGTCTAGTGAACTGCGGTGACCGGGAAACGCTGGCGCGGATGACGCAAGTCCAAGCGCATCGCGGTCCCGACGATTCTGGACTTTGGGATCGACGCTTTCCCGACGGCTCCTACATCGGCTTGGGTAGTCGGCGGCTTGCCATTGTGGACCTGTCGGCTGACGGGCACATGCCCATGTGCAACGAAGATCGCACCGTCTGGATTACCTACAACGGGGAGATCTACAACTTCGTCGAACTCCGCCGCGAACTCGAAAGCAAGGGCCACCGCTTCGCTTCGCACACCGACACCGAGGTGATCCTTCACCTGTACGAGCAGGAAGGCCAAGATTGCGTGAAGCGCTTAAACGGAATGTTCGCCTTTGCGATCTGCGACCTGCGTTCTTCTACGCCCACATTGTTTGTTGCGCGTGATCACTTCGGGGTGAAGCCATTTTATTATTTCCACGATGGGGAGCGCTTTGCGTTTGCCTCGGAAGTTAAGGCGCTGCTGCAGGTGCCCGAAATCGAGGCCGAGCTTGATCCACAATCGCTTCATCAGTATTTAACCTTCCTTTGGGTTCCCGATCCGAAGACGATGTTTCGGCGGATCCTGAAACTTCCTGCGGGTCACTACGCTACATTTCGCAATGGGCAGTTCCAACTCACGCAGTACTGGGATCTCACATTTCCGGCGGCGAATCAGACTTACACCAGATCGGAGGCTGATCTTGCAGATGAAGTTCGCGAGCGCTTCCGTCGCTCGGTGGAAGCGCAGATGGTCAGCGACGTTCCCATAGGAGCGTTCCTCAGCGCGGGGCTCGATTCTTCCAGCATTGTTGCCATGATGCGGCGGTCAACTGATCAGCCGGTTCGAACTTACACGATCACGTTTCCAGAGAAATATCGAATTGGCGAGACTGCTCTGGATGATCCTGAAGTTGCTGCCAGGCTGGCACGACACCTTGGATGCGAGAACCAACGAATCGTCGTCGAATCGGACGTGACCGATTTGCTGCCCCGGCTGGTTTGGCATATGGATGAGCCGACCGCCGATCCTGCGATCATCACTGCTTACCTCGTTTGTCGGGAGGCCCGAAAGCAGGCGACTGTTTTGCTGTCGGGAGTGGGTGGCGACGAATTATTTGCCGGATACCGCAAGCACGTAGCGCACTACTGGGCTCAAGCGTACCGGCGAGTGCCCTCGGCTCTGCGACATATGGTGGAGGCTGCGCTGGCGGCCACACCGAGTATGCGAGGAACTGCGCTGAAAGGACGAGTGCGCCTCGCGAAGAAAATGTCGCGTAGCGCTGCGCTCAATCCGATTGACCGTTTCATTACAAACTGCACTTACCTGGATCGCGACCAAAAATCAGCGCTCTACAGTTCGGAATTCGCATCGGAGGTTTCCACGTCAGATCCAGCTTGCCAGCACGTTGCTGCCTTTGAACGCGTCAGTGACGCGGACTTTCTGCATCAGATGCTTTATCTCGACAGCAAGATATTCATGACGAGCCTTAACCTTACCTATAACGACAAAATGAGCATGGCGTCCTCAGTCGAGGTGCGCGTCCCTTTCCTGGACCGTGAATTGGCGGAGTTTGTCGCGTGGAATGTTCCAGCAAACCTGAAACTGAAGGGCGTTGTCCGGCCCCAGACCAAGTATATTTTCCGTCAGGCCATGCGCGACGTCCTGCCGCGGGAAGTATTGCAACAGCCCAAAGCCGGCTTCGCCGCGCCCGTCGACTATTGGTTGGCCCATGACCTCAGAGGAATGGTGGACGATCTGCTTTCGTCGTCTCAAGTGCGGAAGCGCGGGTTGTTTCAGTCGGACTCGGTTGATCGTTTTGTCCGCGAACATCGGAGTGGGCGCCACGACTGGTCGATGCAGATCTGGCAATTCCTGACGCTGGAATTATGGTTGCAAACGTTTCTCGATGGCGGGGCGCGGAAATTTGAGGTATCGCCTGCGCCTCAACAGGTCGCGACAGCATGAAGCAAGTTCTCCAACAGGCACGCACGGGCGAAGTCACGGTAGAAGAGGTCCCGGCACCGCAACTTCTCCCTGGATGTGTACTGGTGCGCATTGCCGCATCTGTGGTTTCAGCGGGAACCGAGCGTGCCTCCACCGAATTTGCGCGCAAGAGCCTGCTCCAGAAAGCGAAGTCGCGTCCCGATCTCGTGCGGGAAGTCATCACCAAGGTGCAGCGCGACGGAGTTTTCTCGGCAATCCAGGCGGTGCGCAGCCGTCTTGACCAGCCGCAGAGTCCGGGCTACAGCTCTGCCGGAACTGTTGTCGCTGTTGGCGAGGGCGTCACCGATATGCAACCGGGGGATCGTGTGGCTTGCGCCGGCGCCGGATTTGCGGTTCACGCCGAGATTGCATGCGTGCCGCGATTGCTGGTGGCGCGCATACCGGCGTCCGATTCTGCGGGCGGTGAGTTGGTCCGGTCCGAGGAAGCGGCTTTTGCAACGTTGGGTGCGGTTGCGCTGCATGGAATTCGAACTGCCGAGGCGAAGCTCGGAGACCTGGTCGCGGTGATTGGCCTGGGATTGCTCGGCCAGATTACCGTGCAGCTGTTGAAGGCGGCGGGCTGCCGCGTTTTGGGCATGGATATTGATCCGTCCCGTGCGAGCCTGGCCCGGCATCTGGGCGCGGATCGGGTCGCCAGTGGCGCTCCGGAGTTTCGTGATCTCTGCCTCGAGGCCTCGGGCAGCGCAGGAGTCGATTCGGTCCTCATTACCGCGGAGACTCCGAGCAGCGCCCCAGTCAATTTAGCGGGATCAATCGCGCGCGACCGCGCGATTGTTGTCGCGGTGGGCACAGTTGGCATCGACATCGAACGGAAAGCGTATTACGAGAAGGAACTCGATTTCCGCGTCTCGCGGTCCTACGGCCCGGGACGTTACGACGCCGCCTACGAACAGAAAGGGCGCGACTATCCGATCGGGTATGTACGTTGGACCGAAACCCGCAACATGGAAGCGTTTGTGCAACTCCTCGCCGAGAAGAAGACTGGATATTCGCTCGCTGATTACGCACCGATTTCCGATTGACCGTGCCCAGAGCGCGTACGAATTGATAACCGGCCGATCGCGTGAGCCGTTCCTGGGTGTGGTGATTCAATATGCCGATACCTGCGACGATTCGCCGACGCTCACGCTCATACCTGAGCCAACTGCGGTTCATTCGGTGCCCGGCCAAACTAACATTGCGGTCGGATTACTAGGCGCGGGAGGCTTTGCAACATCGACACTCATTCCGGCGATGAAGGCCTCTTCGAACACAGCCCTAATGGCGGTGTGCGCGGCCACCGGATCTCATGCCAAACATGCCGCGAGCAAATTCAATTTCCGCAACTGCACCACGGACGAAGCGCAACTCATTCGCGACCCGGAGGTCAACACCGTGGTCGTGGCTACGCGACATCATTTGCACGCAAAACAGGTGCTTGCGGCGCTGACAGCGGGGAAGCATGTTTTCTGCGAGAAGCCGCTTTGCCTGTCGGAGAAGGAGTTGGGCGCCATTGTTCGTGCCCATTTCAATATTGCTGCGGCCGAGCGCCCAGCACTGATGGTCGGATTCAACCGGCGCTTCTCCCCGATGATTCTGCGAATGCACTCATTTCTTGCCACCATCGCCGAGCCGCTGGCGCTCCATTACCGCGTGAACGCCGGATATCTTCCGGCCGAGCATTGGGTGAACGATCGCGAACAAGGCGGGGGACGCATACTTGGCGAGGTTTGTCATTTCGTGGATTTGCTGATGTACCTCGCTGCTTCGCCGATTGTTGAAGTCGAAGGTCGGGCGATCGGCAATGCAGGGCGTTACAGCGGTGACAACGTTTTGGTCTCGCTTCGTTTTGCGAACGGTTCCGAGGGAACAATCAGCTATCTCGCGAACGGTGATCGATCGTATGCCAAGGAGCGCGTCGAAGTGTTCGGCGGGGGTTGCACGGCGGTTCTCGAAGATTTCCGCCGGCTTGATCTTGTGCGTGACGGGCGGAAAGAAACAGTCCATTCGCGGTGGCGCCAGGACAAGGGACATCGCGCGGAATGGGCTGCGTTTGCGCAGTCGGTCCAGAGTCGCGAAGTACGGCCGATATCCATCGAGGACATGGTCTGTTCCAGCCTTGCAACCTTGCGCATTGAAGAGTCGCTGGCCACCGGAAGGCGGCTCGCTGTAGACACCTCCGCATTCCTCGAGGCCGCTCGGCAACCATCAAACCTGAATTCCAACCCGAACGAATGATCCGAAATCTGCTGAAAGTTCAAGGGAGACAGCGCTAGTTTCATGCTTATTCTGGGCCTGAATATGTTTCATGCCGACGCCTCCGCGGCGATCGTGATCGATGGGGAAGTGAAATTTGCGATTGCGGAGGAGCGACTCAACCGCCATAAACATTTCGGCGGGTTCCCGGCGCTGGCGGTCAAGGCATGCCTGGATGCGGTCGGCGCAAAGATTTCTGATATAGAGCACGTGGCTGTCGGCCAGGACAGCGATGCAAACCTGATCAAGAAAGTTCAATACGCGCTCGCCAACCCGGCGAAGATCCTTAACTTTATACGGCTACGACAGCGCAAAGAGGCCATGCGGGATGTAAAGTCGCTCCTGGCCAAGGCGCTCGATGTCGATGCATCAGGGCTGCGTTTTCAGGAACATCACCTGGAACATCACATCGCCCATATTGCCAGCGCCTACTACTGCTCGCCGTGGGAGAAGGCCGCGGGCTTCAGCTATGACGGTTCCGGCGATTTTGTTTCCACGATGATGGCGCGCTGCGAAGGCAACGAGATTGAAGTGCTTGACCGCGTCTTCCTTCCGCACTCACTGGGCAGCGTCTATACCATGATTTGCGAATTCATCGGCTACACGAAATATGGCGATGAAGGCAAGGTCATGGGCCTTGCGCCTTACGGGAAAGACACCTATTGCCGAGAGATCAGCCAGATCGTATCGCCGAAGAATGGCGGCCTCCAGCTTGATCTGAGCTATTTCAAGCCGCTCGGCAGCAATCAAGGGATGCAAGTACTGCCAGACGGCACGGTTCGACTTGCCCGCCACTTCTCGGACCGCATGGAGAAGTTATTTGGCGAACCCCGCAAGCCGCATGCAGAGATTGCGCAGCGCGATATGGATCTTGCCTTCGCACTGCAGCATCGCTTCGAAGAGATATTCTTCCACCTTCTGAATGTGTTGCACGATCGGGTACCTCTCGAGGATCTCGCGATGGCCGGCGGATGCGCACTCAACAGCGTGGCCAACGGCAAGATATTCGATCGCACTGCATTTCGCCGAACCTATCTCCAGCCCGCTGCGGGCGATGAAGGATTGGCGATCGGTGCGGCTCTCCATACGTATCACTCTGTGCTTAAGCAGCCTCGTCGCCACGAACTGAAGAACTCTTACCTTGGCCCGGAGTTTTCGGAGTCGAGGATTCAGTCGGCGCTGCAAAGCGCCGGACTGCCTTATCGCAAGCTCGAGCGCAGCGCCTTACTTGATGAGGTAGCGGACCAGATCGCCGCCGGGAGTGTCATCGGGTGGTTCCAGGGCCGCATGGAATGGGGGCCGCGTGCGCTCGGGAACCGCTCCATCGTCGCGCATCCCGGCTTGCCGAATATGAAAGACGTTCTCAACGCCCGGATCAAGCACCGCGAGTGGTTCCGCCCGTTCGCACCGTCCATTTTGGCGGACCATCAGCACGAGTATTTTGAGCACGATCATCCTTCGCCCTTCATGCTGCACGTATACAAGATTCGTCCGGAGAAGCGCGCGGCTTTGATGCGCGGTGAATCATGTGGATGATACGGGCCGGCTGCAAAGCGTGACGCGGGAAGAGAATCCGATGTACTACGATCTGATTTCCGCTTTCCACCGAAAGACGGGAATTCCGGTCATTCTCAATACGAGTTTCAACGAGAATGAACCGATCGTCTGCACGCCGGAAGAAGCCATCGACTGCTTCCAGCGCACTCGGATGGACGTACTGGCGATCGGTCCATTCGTCGTGGTGAAGCCGGCCGGGAATGGGGATGGCGCGGCCGATACCGCAGTTAACCAAGGCTAGCAAACGCGGCGAAACACCGCCGGCGAGCTGACTCGGTGCAGCATCAGTGAATCAGGAAACCGGTCGCGGCCACAACGATCCCTATTACGCCGAACAGGATACCCAACGCCCAAAAGATTCTGCGGCCGGAGAGCAGGGTGATGGACGTGATCACCAATCCGATCTCGAGAAAGACCTCGGACAGATCGTATCGATCGGCGCGATGTCGCTCGGTGGCGACCTCCGCTTCGAGTTTGCGTGCCTCGGCTTCGAGTTCCTTCTGCTCGTCTTTGTAGCGTGTTGCCTCGTCGGAATACTTGCTGCGTAACTTTGCCAAGGCGGCGGCGTCGGTAGTGGCCTCCACGGAAGTGAGATCAGTAAAAAGCTCGTCAGTATGCCGCCGGATATTTTTGGCCTGATAAAAAGACCATTGGTCCGAGGCTTTTGCCTGGAGCACAACTTCCTCGGTGTGGGCGCGATGGCCCACCAGCGTAACCACCGCAACCAGCACGGCCAGCACAGCCATCGTCAGGGACACGGGTGCGAGGCTGGGATCGTGTTTCGCGTGCTCGGCGTGCTCCTGCAATTCATTCAATTCTTCTGACATTTCGTCACTCTCCCATGACTTTCACGATCACGCGCTTATCGCGTTGCCCGTCAAACTCGGCATAAAAGATTCGCTGCCATGTGCCCAGGTCGAGCTTGCCCGCGGTAATCGGCACGATGACCTCGTGATGGATCAGCAGTGCCTTCAGATGCGAATCGCCATTATCCTCGCCGGTCTCATGATGTTTGTAGTTCTTGCGAAACGGAGCCAGATGTTCCAGCCACTGGTCGATATCTTCAATCAGGCCGCTTTCGTTGTCATTCACGTAAATGCCCGCCGTGATGTGCATGGCCGAGACCAGCACCATGCCTTCCTGCACGCCGCTCTTGCTGACGATCTGTTCCACCTGCGGCGTGATGTGCACGTACGCGCGATGCGTTTTGGTATGAAACTTCAGGTACTCGGTAGCAGTCTTCATTTTGAAGGTTTCTGATTATAGTCGGGATAAGTTACCGCAGGGCCTCAGCTATTTTCCCAGCCGAGATCAGTTCCGAGATACGTGCGAGATCCGTATACATCACGCGGTCTTTCTCCATCGTCGGACAGACAGAACGAATCGCCGCATGCGCCGCCTGCCCGCGCTTCGAGGTCTTTAACGGAGCCAGAAAGTCGATGGCCTGCGCGACGGCCATCGCCTCGATCGCCAGCACGTTGCGCGTATTCTCGACGATGCGTTTAAGTTTGATCGCGGCCGTCATCCCCATGGAAACGTAATCTTCCTTGTTGCCCGAGGTGGTGATCGAGTCGACGGACGCGGGATGCGCCAGTACCTTGTTCTCGCTGACCAGAGCCGCGGCGGTGACCTGCGGCATCATGAAGCCCGAGTTCAGCCCTGCGCCGGGAGCCAGGAATGGGGGTAGTCCCTCACTGAGCGCGGGATTCACCAGCCTTTCGATCCGGCGCTCGCTGATGCCGGCCAGGGCGCTTAAGGCGATTGCCAGGAAATCCAAGGCAAATGCCAGCGGCTCGCCGTGGAAATTTCCACCCGAGACTACATCGCCTTCGCTATTCTTCGCGTCGGTAATGAAGACCAAGGGGTTGTCGACGGCGGAATTGGCTTCCGTTTCAAACACGCTGCGGCAGTGCGCCAAAGTATCGCGCACGGCGCCGTGGACCTGGGGGATGCAGCGCAGCGAATAGGCGTCCTGTACCCGGCCGCAGTCGCGATGCGATTCGCGAATCTGGCTGCCTTCCAGCATGCGTCGCAGGTTGGCCGCCGTCTTCATCTGTCCGTTGTGCGGACGCGCCTTGTGAATGCGCTCGTCAAAGGCGGTGTCGGTGCCTTTGAGAGCATCGCAGCACAGACCCCCCAGCACGTCGGCTGTATCAACCAGCCTCTCCGCCGCTAGTAGCGCCAGGGTGCCCACCGCCAGCATGGCTTGCGTGCCGTTGATCAACGAAATGGTTTCTTTCGACTCCAATATGAGCGGCTTGATTTGTGCGCGCTTTAAAGCCTCGTCGCTGGGGATGCGCACTCCCTTGTCGTCGAAGCATTCGCCCTCTCCGATCAAGGCCAGAGCCAGGTGCGCCAGCGGGGCCAGATCGCCGCTAGCCCCAACGCTGCCTTGCGATGGAACAAAAGGCGTCACGCCGCGATTCAGCATTTCGCAGAGCGTGTCGATGACGATAGCCCGCACGCCGGAATGACCCTTGGCGAGCGAATTGGCTCGCAGCAACATCATCGCCCGCGTTTCGGCGACGGGAAGCGGGGTTCCCACTCCCACCGCATGCGATCGCACCAGGTTGACCTGCAGTTCGCGGATTTGCTCGCCGGCAATGCGAACGTCACTGAGTTTGCCCACCCCCGTAGTAATCGCGTAAGCAACTTTATTGCTGGCGACAATTTCGTCGACCACAGCGCGGGCCAGATTGACGGCCTGGCGGGCATCCGGTGAAAGGAGAGCGGCCCGCCGTTCGGTTGCGACTTCGCGTACCGCCTCCAGCGTCAAATCGTTTCCGTTAATGTGCAGTGCGTTCAAGGGAGTCTTTTCTTGCGTAGAGAACTACTTCTTAACCGCGTTAACCGCGGCGCGGAAAACGCTCAGATACTTGTCTGGCAAAGCCGCCACTTTCATTTTCGAATCGGTGACAATATGGGTGGTCTCGCCTTCAGCCAGTAACACGCCCGTCTCAGCTCGCACCAGTTCGTAAGCGAAGACAACCACCGATTCGCGCGCCGTCTTCAGCCGCGTCCGAACCAGAACTTCTTCGTCGTAGTAAATAGGGGCACGGTAGCGGCAGGTGGCTTCGGCGACTGCGATAAAGCGTCCCTCGTCGCGTTCCAGGTCGCGATAGGAGAATCCCATCTGCCGCATCAGTTCCACGCGCCCCACCTCGAACCAGATCAGGTGGTTCGAGTGATAGACGACTCCCATCTGATCGGTCTCGGCGTAGCGCACGCGGATGCGCGTTTCGTTCAGAGCATGATGATTGCCGGGGTTCATTTGCCGGTCCACACCGGTTTGCGCTTTTCAAGAAACGACGTAATGCCTTCACGGAAATCGGCAGTGGTTCGTATGGCCGCATTCTCGCGAACCGCTGCATCGATCTGGGCGTCGAGTTCGGCGCGGGCATGGTCGGTGAGCAACTGCTTGGTGGCTCGCAACGAGGCTGAGCTGTTTTCCATCAACAGCGCAGCCAACTCCCGGGCCCGGGCCAGCAGATTTTCCGGCGGAACGATTTCGCTGACCAGCCCCATCCTTGCGGCTTCCTCCGCTCCGAAAATTCTTCCGGTCAAAAGAAGATCACGCGCCTGTTTTTCGCCGACCTGGCGCAGTAGAAATGTCGACACAATCGCCGGCACAAAGCCGATGCGGACTTCCGTGTATCCAAACTTCGCCTCTGGAACTGCGAGGGTGAAATCGCACAGCAAAGCCAGTCCGGTACCTCCAGCAATGGCCGCGCCGTTAACTGCAGCAATCGTGACCTTAGGGAACTCGTACAGCGACCGGAACAGCCGCACCATGGTTTCGGAGTCCTGCAGGTTCTGTTCAGGCGATCGTCCGAGCAAGGCCTTCAGGTTGTCCAGGTCCATCCCCGAGCAGAAAGCCTTGCCGGCGCCAGTTAGGATCAGCACAATGGCGTCAGACTTTGCTACTTCTTCGAGGCCGCGCAGCAGATCATCAATCAAATCGAAGCTGATGGCATTGCGTTTTTCTGGACGGTTCAGAGTGATCGTCGCGATCCCGCCATCGTACGCGAGTTGAATGTTGTTATAACTCATGCAGAATCTGGTCACAGATCTCACAGATCGCACAGATCAACCAAGGGGCGCGTTGATCGATCGGTGATGATCCGCTTGCATCCGTGGCTACTTAATCGGCAGCGTGCGATTCCGAGTACTTGGCGGCGATTCCCCCCGTCACCTTCAAAAGAGTATCGAGTGGCTTCAGGGTTGGCAACTCTGCACCCCGCCCGCGCAGGGTATCGATCACTTTCTCGGTCGCAATGTTGCCGACCAAGGCGTCCTGCGCAAAAGGACAGCCGCCCAGTCCCCCGAGGGCGGAATCGAAGCGCCGGCACCCGGCATCGTACGCGGCAAGAATCTTCTCCGCGGCCTGGTCGGGGCGACTGTGCAAGTGCACTCCGATTTCCAGGTAGCCATATTTCGCCATGACTGCGCCAACCACCTGGCTGACTTGCTGGGGGCTTGCCATGCCGACCGTATCGGCCAGGGAAATCATCTTCAGGTTATCCACTTCCATGAGCGAGATGGCCTCGACGACCTCGTCCACATTCCACAAATCGCCGTAGGGGTTTCCGAACGCCATCGAGATATACACGACGACATCTAAACCCGCCTCATCTGCCCTCTTCTGAACCTTCTCGAGTTCTTCGAGCGCCTCCTCCGGCGACTGATTCTGATTCTTTCGCAGGAACGTTTCCGAAATCGAATACGGAAACCCCAAAGTCGAAACGGCTTGAGTCGCTATCGCCCGCTGCGCGCCCTTCTCATTGACAACGATCGCGATGATCTCGACGTCATCGGGAGGGTCAAGTTCCTTCAACACCTCTTCGGAATCCGCCATCTGCGGTACGGCCTTCGGCGAGACGAACGAAACAGCGTCGATGTGCTTGAATCCCGCGCCGATTAAAGCCTTCAGGTAGTCTGTCTTGATATCGGCAGGGATCATCCCCGGCAGTCCCTGCCAGGCATCGCGCGGACACTCAATCAGTTTGACCAGATCAGCCAATCATTTCACCACGGAGACACCGAGGCACGGAGGATTAAAGAACCTTTCTGACAATCCCGCCTCGCGCCAGGATCGGTACATTGAAATTCAGGATTAATCCCACTCGTCTGCCGGTCATCTTCAAGTAAGTCGGAAGCTGGGCTTTTGCTCGGTGTCTCCCTGTCTCCGTGGTGAATCATGTTTGCAGGACTCCTACCTTGAACTCCGCCACATCCGGGTTCAGGGCAGCGGCCTCTAGTGCCTGCGTGATCGCCTCCCGGGTCTCGATGGGATCGATAATTTTGTCGATCCACAGCCGAGCCGCTCCGTAGCGCGGATCCGTCTGCTCGTCGTAGGTTCGCTTTACCGATTCGTAGAGCTCTTTTCGTTCTTCTTCGCTCAGCTTTTTGCCGCCACGCTCGAGTTGTTTTACCTTGATCTCAACCAGCGTGCCGGCGGCAGAATCACCGCTCATCACCGCATAACGCGCCGTCGGCCAGGCAAACACAAAGCGCGGATCGTACGCCTTTCCGCACATGGCATAATGCCCGGCGCCGAATGAGCCCCCGACGATCACCGTGATCTTGGGCACCACAGAGTTGGAAACCGCGTTCACCATCTTCGCGCCGGCCTTGATGATGCCGCTCCATTCGGCGTCCCGGCCCACCATGAATCCGTTTACATCGTGGAAGAAGACCAGGGGAATCAAGTTCTGGTTACAGTCCATGATGAAGCGCGCAGCTTTCTCCGCGGATTCGGTATAAATCACGCCTCCGAACTCAATCCGCTTGTGGCCTTCATGATCCGTCTGCTGCGCGTGCAACTTCTGATTGGCGACAATACCCACGGCAAAGCCACCAATTCGGCCATAACCGCAGATCAGCGTCTTCCCGTATTCGGGTTTGTACTCATCGAAGCGGCTGCCGTCGAGCACGCGCGCCAGCACTTCTTTCATGTCATAGGGACGCGCCGGCGAGGAATCGTAGATCCCATAAATTTCTTCCTCGGCGAGCGCCGGCTCAACCGGCTTCTTGCGATCCCAGGGAGAAAGGCGACGGTATCCCCACTTCTCAACGATCGAGCGGATCCGTGCGATACAAGCTTCATCATTCGGTTCGCGGAAGTCGACGGTGCCGCTGATGGCCGAATGCATGGCAGCGCCCCCCAGATCGTCGGCCGAAACTTTCTGCCCAATTGCCGCCTGCACCAGAGCGGGCCCCGCGAGAAATAGTCCGCTGCCGTCCGTCATCAATACGTGATCGCACATCACCGGCAAATATCCGCCGCCCGCCACGCACATCCCCATGATGGCGGCCATCTGCGGAATTCCCATCGCCGACATCACGGCATTATTTCGAAATACGCGCCCGAAATCGTCGGTGTCGGGAAAAACATCTTCCTGGAGCGGCAAGAAAACTCCGGCGGAATCGACCAGATAGATCGTGGGAATCCGGTTCTCGATGGCGATATTCTGTGCGCGGATGACTTTTTTCGCGGTCATCGGGAAGAACGCGCCCGCCTTCACCGTGGCGTCGTTGGCGATGATCATCACCATGCGGGTATGGATTCGCGCCATCCCGGTAATCACTCCCGCGGCCGGCGCCCCGCCCCACTCCTCGTACATGCCGTGGGCAGCGAAGAGGCCTAACTCGAAGAAGGTCCCCGGATCAACCAGCAGGCCGATACGTTCGCGCGCCGTTAGTCGTCCTTTGGCATGCTGGCTCTCGATCCCTTTGGCGCCTCCACCTTCGCAAATCTTTTCACCTTCGTTCCGCACCTGCGACATCAAATCCGCGAGGAAACGCATGTTGGCTTCAAAGCGCGCCGAGGTGGCATCGATCTTCGTGGTCAACACGTTTTCCGGTGCAGAGGAGTTTACGGCGACAGGTTCGTTGCGCTCAGCCATGGGTCGAAGGAACGGACTGATTACGGTATACCAGCCGGGCGGAATGGCGCAATGCAGCTTAATCCGTACCGAAACAAACTCCGCGAAAAATCATTCACCAATCCGACGAACAGCCTCAGCCACTGGGTCGAGGGCAAGCGCGTCGACGAGCCGGATGCGCAATGCTTCTTCCGGACCAATCTGTTCAGCGGCTACGAACATCTGCAACGCGCGGCCCTTGCCGATCAGTCGCGGCAAGCGCTGAGTTCCTCCCCAGCCCGTGATGAGTCCCAGGGCGGCACCGCGATGTCCGAAAACGGCGTCGGGGGAAGCAATGCGATGATGACAAGCGAGCGCCAGGTCAAGCCCGCCACCCATGCAGTATCCGGAAATCGCGACGTACACCGGAGCAGGGAACTCTTCCAGGTCCCGCATGAGCTTCTGACCTATCTTGGAGAATTCATAGGCGGCCGGACCGTCGAGGGCAGAAATTTCTTCCAACTCTGCCCCGGCGGAGAAGAATCTGTCGTTCCCGGCAAGAATGAGCGGCCGCGGTTCACGCGAAAGTTCCCGGATCGCTGCAGTCAGCGAAAGAACGACATTAAGCGTGAGACGATTGGTTCCGTCGTGCGATTGCAGGCGGATGATACGCGCGTTCTGGCGTTCATCAAGCTGAAAGAAAGTCTGGGCCATCGCGAGTAGAAGTTCCAAGACAGGAACGCCTGAAAGGTAATCCCAAGACTAGCACCCAAGACCCAACACAAAATTCTAAGGCCGTCGCTCAACCCACTGCGCCAGCCGACATCCGTCTTCTTCCAGCAGAAATGTTCCCACGCCAAAGCACTCGCCGAATATGCGGTGGGAGTCGGGATCGCGGGCACAGCGCGTGATCCACTGCTGCCCCACGCGGTACTGCGCGGCGGTAAACCATTTCTGCGGGAGAACTTCGACCAGGCCGGCCTGCAAGTAGAGAACGAAGAGCGCAAATGCAGGATCGTCATTGGACATCGCTTTGTAACTGGTGGGAATGATCAACTCGTCCACAGCCGCAAGTTCCGGAGGTACGTCAATCTTGTGGGTCCCCGGCGCCAGCGTCAACGAAATTTCGAAGTCTGCGATTGGAGCTGTTGCCGAGTAAATGCGCTCCGCGGATGGTTTGAACCAGCCCGCGACCTCCGCGACATCAAAAGCCCTCAGTTGATCTGGATCGAAGCAGGCGATGCGGATATTACGTCCTTCGGGGCACCAGATGCCAAGCAGATTCGACGGCGCCAGGAACGGCCGGCAATAGGTATTGAGCGCGAGGCGAGCTTTATCTGGCTCCTGCTGCAGCCCGAGAGTGACGAGGTGCGCGACTGGCCCTTCTGCCCCATGGTGCGTCCAGGCGAAGCGTTGTCCCGACTGTGCGCGTATGGCGGGAAATGTTTCCCAATACCAGGGCGCAGGGCCAATCGTTTTCGAGAGGATCTCCTTGACGCGGGACGCGTCCATCGCTGGCATTACCCGGCCGCCGGGACGCCCGGCCCGTTCACGTGCTCGCGGATAAACTGCACGATATGATCCATGGTAGTCCCCGGCTGAAAGATCGCCGCCACGCCAATCTTCTTGAGCGCATCAATGTCCTGATCTGGAATGATTCCTCCAAGGAGCACTAGTACATCGTCCATCTTGTTCTGCTTGAGCAGGTCCATGACGCGCGGGACAATCGCGTTATGTGCACCGGAAAGAATCGACAAGCCGATCACCTGAACGTCTTCCTGCAACGCTGCCGTGACGATCATCTCGGGTGTCTGCCGCAGGCCCGTGTAGATGACCTCCATACCGGCATCGCGCAGGGCTCGGGCAATTACCTTAGCGCCGCGATCATGCCCGTCGAGCCCAGGTTTGGCCACCAGCACGCGGATCTTGGTTTCAGCCATCGCACCCATTTAACCACAGAGGACACAGGCGATCACAGAGGCACCGCCAGTCGAGGCTCTTTTCAAGGATCGTCCATGCTTCTATGGTTAAACAGTTTTGATATCTAGACTCCGCCACATGTACCAGCACGCCACGCTGCGATACGGCTCCCATGCCCGCGCAATTTTTTCCATGTCCTTCGGTTTGGGCAATTTCCTTTTCTTGTAGTGCTTCTTGAGCGCCATCTGCACGCCGTAGTCGCCCGTGGGCAGCACATTCGGACGGCGCAAAGAAAAGATCAGGAACATGTGCGCGGTCCAAACTCCAATGCCTTTCACCTGAGTCAGATGCCGGACCACTTCCTCGTCGGAAAGTTCGGGCAGCCGAGCGAAGTCCAGCAGGCCGGCCGCAGTCTTCGCTGCCAGGTCTTTCAGATATGCAGACTTCTGCTTGGACAGCCCGACGCTGCGCAATTGCTCATCATTCAGCTTAAGAATTCCTTCGGGCGTGAGGGGTTCGCCCGCCAGCGTGGCAAATCGTTTGAAGATGGTCGCGGCGGCTCTACCGTTCAATTGCTGGTAGACGATCGCTTCCGCCAGGCTGCAAAACTCCGCGGGCCCGAATTCCATTCGGCAAGGTCCTACGTGCTCAATGATGGCGCGAAGGACAGGGTCGCACTTCTTGAGGTGATTCACGGCCTTTCGCATAGCTATACATCTACCACAAGAACAGGGTGTAGGCGAACAAAATACGAATACTGGCTCTCAGCGAACAGCCGCCAGCAACAGCCCGGCGATTCCGCCGCCCAGTACGATCCATGCGGGGCTGACCTTCCACCGCAACAGCACGGCAAGCGAAGCGAGGGCGATTACGCAGGAGGACCATCCTCGTAGCGCGTCGGTCCCTAGCCTGAATGTAACTCCAGCCATCAGGGCTACCGCGGAGACATTGACCGAATCGAGGAATGCAGCGATCCAGACTGACTGCCGCAGGCGGAACAATACCGGTGCCAGCAAGGCCACATAGAAGAACGATGGCAGAAAAATCCCTAGAGTCGCGACCGCCGCTCCCGGCACTCCACCGAGAATGTATCCAATAAATGTTGCGGTCGACAGAACCGGCCCGGGCGTGAACTGCCCGATGGCGACGGCGTCGAGTAACTGCTGTTGCGTGAGCCATGCATGTTGCCGGACGAGTCCCTGTTCCAGGAAGGCCAGCAGTACGTATCCGCCACCGTAAAGGACGGCGCCTATTTTGAGGAAGAATAAAGCGATCTTGCCGACCGACGGTCGGTCCACGAGGCCAGCCGCTACAACGGGAGTTACAGCCGCCGCGCCCAGCAACCGGAGGGAAGCGGCCCGCGTCCACCATCGAAATTTGACGAAGGATGGAACATTGCTCGGCACGAGGAGTTGGGCTCCGGCGGCCGAAATATTTCGAAGTTGGCACGTGAGCATTCCCAATAACCCGCCGCCAAAGAGAATGACAATCGGATTCACGCCGAGGAAGAATGCGGCAAGAGATAGTCCGCCGAGCACCGCCAGTCCTATACTCCGTGCGGCGGTCCTTCCAAGTCGCCAGATCGCAATGGCAATGATGGCGACCACGGCCGGCTTGATTCCGGCAAGCACCGACAAGGCCTGCGGCCGCGTCCCAAATCGAACGTAAGCCCATGCAAAGGCTGCTGTGATCAGCGCCGCTGGCAGGATGAAACTTGCTCCGGCAACGCAGAGTCCGGTCCAACCTGCGCGTACAAAACCCACATTAATGGCCATCTCCGTGGACGTGGGGCCCGGTATGAGATTGGCCGCGCCCAGCATGTCGAGAAATTGCTGGCGTGTCACCCACTCCCGTTTGCGGACAACTTCACTCTCGATCAGGGCGATGTGCGCCGCCGGTCCACCGAAACTGATTGCTCCCAGCTTAAGGAAGAGCGTCGCAAGCTCGCGCAGACGAGTCAGTCTCGTCGCGGCGCGAGGTCCGGGATCGTCGGCCCGGGTGGCCTTGTCGTTCACGCGGCCTTATGCTCGCCCCGGCGAAAGTTCTCAATGAGATGTTCGGACGTACGCAGAGTAAACGCCAGGATGCTGATGGTTGTGGTCTTGTCGGTGCAATTCAGAAACACGCTGGCGTCGCACACATACAGGTTCGGCACATCGTGGGTCTGGCCAAATCGGTTGGTGACAAACTTCTTCGGATCATTCCCCATCCGGCAGGTTCCGACCTCGTGCAGGCTCCAGCCGGGAATTTCCGGAGCATCTCCCGAATGTTCGACCACTCCTCCTGCGGCGCGCAGCACCTCGGCGCATACTTCCTTCGAATGTTCCCACATTTTCAGCACATTCTCGTCCCACTGGAAATGCATGCGCGCGACAGGAATTCCGTACGGATCTTTGACCTCCGGATCGAGGTCCATGTAATTGGAATCCATGCGCAGTGTCGGCGCTTGAATGCCAAAGCTCACCGGCGCCGGATAGCGCCGCTTGATCTCGCGCTTGAACGATGATCCGAAGCCATCGAGATCGGTTGCGTACCAGGGAAACTCGCCGCAGCCGCCATCGGGATAGACCGCGTATCCGCGAATGAACTTCTCCTCGTGCGGATCTTTCAGATTCTGCCAGCGCGGCATCCACGCGATGGTGCTGTCGGCCACATGGTCCGGGAAGGCGGGTTGTCCCACCAATTGCGGCAAGTATCCGCGGACACATTCGCCATAGAGATGGTCGCAAAGGTTGCGCCCCAACTGTTCGCTGGAGTTCGCAATTCCGTTTGGCCAGTGCCGCGACTTTGAATTCAGCATGATGCGCGACGATTCGATACACGATGCCGCCACCACTACCGTCCGCCCGTACACTTCCACTTCCTGCCTGGTTTTGCGGTCCATGTAGGCTACGCCTGTCGCTTGCCCGTTCTCGTCTACCAACACATTCTTGGCCAGCGCATTGGTCCGCAATTCTAGATTCTTTGTGGCTTCGGCCTTCGGCAGTAAGAAATATGGGGTGGAAAAGAATGCGCCCACATCGCAACCAGTGGTGCATTCCCCGCAGTAATGGCACGCCGGATGCCCTTCATGCGGCTGCGTCAGCTGCGCGCAACGGTCCGGCAGATAGGGCACACCCACTTTCTTGCAGCCAGCCTCCAGAATGAAATCCAAACAGCGAAAATTGAACGGCGGCAGATAGGATCCGTCGGGATTGCTCGGCCGGTTCTGGACCGAACTGGCAACTCCAATCATTTTCTCGACCCGCGTGTAAAACGGGCTGATCTCCTCGTACGTGACTGGCCAATCCACGTCGTAGCCGTCGAGCGACGCCGCGCGAAAGTCGATATCCGCGAAACGGGCTGAACTCCGCCCCCAGAAATTCGTTTTGCCGCCCACGGCGCTGCAACGTGGCCACATCCACTTTGTTCCCGGAGCGACCGTGAACGGAATCTCGTGGTCCCATGCAGCCTTGGTGTACTCGTTGTCCATGTAGCCGAACGATTCGTTTTTGCGCTGGGGATCGTCAAGGCCGCGAAACTTCATGTCCCACGGCATGCGGTGAAAGCGAAAATCCTTTTCCGGATCCAGCCTGCGCCCCGGATTGAGTGCGCATACCTTCAACCCGGCCTCGCATAGCGTCTTGATCGCCATGCCGCCGCCGGCGCCGGTTCCGATCACGATGACGTCGTAGATGTTCTTGGCCATGATTTGGTTCGTCTCAAGAATGTTCAGGAATTTGCCTGCGGCAGGTGCCGGTGCTCAGGGTCATCTTTGTGCGGACACTCCGGCGACTCGGCATAAAACTTGAGCGCGGGATTGTCCAGTTCCTTGTATCCGATCTGGCTGGTATAAAAACCGGTCACCGTGAACTCGCGCACCAGGGCGAAGAACTTTTGTCCAGGTTCCTCACCTTCGCGTGCTTTGGCTTTGAAGCCGAGAGGTTCCAGCAGGGAAGCCTGCTGTTCCGGCTTCAATTCATTGAATGGCTTGTCAGCTTTTCTCTCGCAATATGCATTGAGCCACGCCAGTCCCATGCGAAAGGGATATTGCGACTCGGAATCGTGGGCCACCATGAAATCAATAAACTCGGCCACGCCGGCGTCTTTCGCGCCGGGCGTGGCGTCGCTTGGAATGATAATGTCCGCCAGTCGCTCCACTGCGGCGTATTCGGCCGCGGTGAAGAATTGCGGGCGTATACGACGCTGGCTTGATTTGTAAAGCCGCGTTACCGATGTGCCCACAAGCGAATCCCCACTTGCTGAATCCGGGAAACTGCGCCACCGCCGCCGCCGTTCCCAGAATGCGCAGAACCTCTCGCCGTTGTATGCCTTGTCCCGCCATAGTGTCTGCTCGTCAAACCCCAGAACTATCGTCGATTGTCATTCCGAGCGCAGCGAAGCCGATCTCGCTCACGAAAGAAATGAAACTGTCTTCTCTACCAACTCCGCCGTCGGCTTATAGGGATCGCCCGGAGCGTCGTACTCGATGGAGCAGTATCCCTTGTAGCCGTGCTTTTTTAGGATCGCGAAGGTCGCAGGAAGGTCTACGTGAACGATCTTACCTTGCTCATTGGCTTCGCCATCCTTCGCGTGGCAGATGCCATAGGCATGCTCAAACATTGCGTCCATAGCACGATTCGAGAACTCCTGATCATGCGCGACCACCGAGTTGCCAAAATCGGGCAGAGCTCGCAACCACGGACTTTTCACCTTCTCGATGACCTGTACGAGAAAGAACGGATCCTCGCTGACGGGATTGTCGTTCTCGAGGTGCACGACAACATTTTTCTTGGCCGCATAGTCTGCCACGCGAGATAGGGTGTCGGCCGCGCGTCCCACGTCAGTTTTCGCATCCTTGCCGCCCGCGACATGGGTGCGAATGCAGGGCGAACCGAGAGCTGCCCCCACGTCTATCCACTGTTTGCTGAAAACCAGCGCCCGGCCGCGCTCGGCCGCGTCCGGGGAATACTGGCTGTCTTTGACTTCGACCGCGATGTCGACAACCGCGGAACGAGCTTTGGCGACTGCCGCGCGCATCTGATCCAGATATTTTGGATCGGTCGAAGGGAAGGTGGGACTCCAGAGTTCTACCTTGTGCACGTTGAATTTTTCGGCCACGTGCGCGGCAAAATCCTTGAGTTCGAACTGCTGCGCCGCCGGAACTGTAGGACTCTTGCCGTCCCCCTCCTTCCAGCCGACCGTGAACTCACGAAACGGATAGGCCGCGACCGCGACTCGCTCCCGTGGTGCGGTGGGGAACTTGAACGAAGGTTCGGAACTGGAGGCATACATCCAGGGCGGAAGCAGCGATGCCCCAGCTGCCGCGATCGCACACTGCCCAAGAAAGTTTCTCCGCGTAGTCGCGCTCATCGGCGAAAGTGTACCAGAGAAAGCAAACCGTGGCGGCGCGTCAACCTCGCATGGGAGTGAATGAGTCAGTGAGTCACCTCAAAATTTCGTGACATGTGGAAATTCTCCACTGAAATCGGATTCCATTCGGCCACTTAGCGCTGATATCCGTTTGCCCGCGGTACTCTGTTCGACAACGGCAGCGTGTAGCTTTTCTGAAAATGGAAGAGCTGGGCTCGGAGGTGCTCAAGCAAAAACAACAAGAGGCAGCGGCTCTAAGCCGCTGCCTCTCCTGTAATCCCTTCTCCCAACGCTTGTTAACTATTGGTTGAGCGGGTTGAAAGCCGGGACGCCCGCTTCGGTGTTCGAGCAAGCGCCAGCCGGATCGACGCGAACCACTGCGTCTTCGTACGCGCAGAAGCCGCGAATACCAGTCTGGTTGACCGTCAACGGGATGCCCTTCACTGCGTATCCCACGTTGACGCCGCCTGCGACGGTGCCTACGCCAGTGGTGAACGAATAGCCGCTCTTACCGCTGTTAGCAGGGTTGCCGTTGTTGGCAAGCACTGCGTCGATCAAGCAACCAGTAGCCGCGCTCGGAACGCAAGCAATGCCCAACGCGCCGCCCAGGTTGACCAGGGCAGGAGCATAGCCGGTGGTCGGATACGCAGTCTGATACGTCACTTCGCCGGTCGTCACGGTACGTATGGAGGCGACAGCAGACGACTCATTGGCCGCCATGCGGGCGCGCAGCAAGTTCGGAATGGCAATGGCAGCAATGATCAGGATGATTGCCACTACGATCAACAACTCGATCAACGAGAAACCTTTTTGTTTTTTCATTTCCTTATCGCTCTCCCAAGATTATTAGATTTGAATTTTCTGGTCTGAATAACGCCAGTCGCAATAATCCATGCAATTGCAAGACCGCATGCATGTGTCGCAATTCGCAACAGCAGCTTCTGTGACGCAGATCACATCACCGCTCGGAAGTCTTTGAAAGTTCGTTCGTGATTTTGGCCCAGAAGAAATTTCCAAGAGCGACTCGATCGCATGGACGTGACGGTTTGGCAAATTCCGTCGAGCAAACCGACAATTTGTGTCACTGCCCCGCCAGTGCTGGACGGTCTTCTAATGCGCTGAAGACAGCCTGTGGAGTTGCGGCTGGATCACGACAATTGCGAAAGGCGGGATGTTTCTTTTGGAGAGGTCGAGACTCGAAGTACCATTCCCCTCGGCTCTACGTGGCATCCAAGTCCGCGTAGGACCGAGGGGACTGTTCTGTTGGTGGTGATGCAGTCGGCAGAGATGCGAACTCGCCGAGCGCAGGACATCCCTGCGCGACACGCCCGCCAGCGTCCCAGTCGGAGATACGAATATCCGAATGGATAAGTGCTGGTGTAATTAGACAGCAATTTGAGACAGAATTCCGTGACGCGGATCACAGTCCGTAGACCGTGGCCGAAGGAGCAGGTTGAATCAGATGTTCGCCGCGCGTGAGGGCTAGACGATTAGTGGATGGATTAAGAATGGTGGAGGCGGCGGGAGTCGAACCCGCGTCCGAAAATGTTACTGGTCAAGAGACTACATGCTTATTCGCGTTCATGCCCCAGGCATTACCCTGGGACGTTCGCGGCCCGCGCTCAGAACGGACAAGAAACGCGTCCCGCTAGCCTGTGATCTTAGCCTCCCTGCCCAGACGTAGCAGGAAAGAGCAGCCCGCTGTGTGACGTCCTGACCGCAGCCCACGGGCGAAGCCGCGGAGGACGGCAACTTAATTAATTAAGCTGCGTATGCCATCTGTTGATTGGCAATTATCATTTTGCCCACGATTACGGGTGTGTGCACCCCGGCATGCCTCTTGGCCGCAAGCATCTCCGTCGAAGCCGTGACGCCCCCACTAGTGGGATTGGCCATTCAAAGAACTAAGGCTCTGGGAGCCTGTTTCCAGAGTAGGGTGTGCTCGAGGCGAAGTCAAACCCCGTGCGTACCCTGTCCCGGTTGTTACTCCATTTAGATGCATCGCGGCGCATTAGAGGTTCGTTTCAGCCATTCGGGCTTCCAGCCGCGCTTTTACCTCGAGCCACTCGCTGTCCAGAATGCTGAAGTAAACTGTGTCGCGCACCCGTCCGCTCCAGGTGACGAGATGCCGGCGTAGCGTGCCTTCTTCCTTGGCGCCGATCCGCAGGATCGCATTCCGCGACTTTTGGTTCAGCGCGTCGGTCTTAAGTTCCATTCGAATGCAGTTCCAGCTTTCAAAACCATGCCGCAGCATCAAATACTTCGCCTCTGTGTTTACGGCCGTACGCTGCCATTGTGGCGCGATCCAGGTGGACCCGATTTCCGCCCGCTGGTTGACGCGGTCGATGTTCATGAAGCGGGTGCTGCCAATCGCGCGCCCGGATTTGCGCTCGACCGTGGCAAATACGACCGAGACTCCGCGCTCCTGTTCGTCAAATGCGGTGTCCATCACTCCGCGAAAATCTTCTCGAGTTTTCATCGAGTAGGGGAACCACCGAAAGATATCGTCCCGATCGTCTTTGGCAACTTCCCAGAACAATTCCGCGTGCTCGTGGCGAATCGGTTCGAGACGAACGACCGACCCTTCCAGCGTCAGTGGCAGCGAGGTATTTGGCGGGGCTGCACTCGGGCTCATGCGTTCCTTTCGCAGAAGGTGAATCCTGTCATTATCTTGCATCTTGCAGCTTTTTCAGGCATCTCTAGTACGACGTGCTTTACACGGCCGTTGTATCGTTATGTTCGTTGATTTGCAGGAAACGAAGAATGATTTCAAACGTCCAACACTTGGCCATGCTACAAGCGTCAAACCGACGATGTCAGGAGCTGTGTCAGTGAAGGCGCACTGTCTTCCATTCTCGCAAATCCCGCACACTACCCACCTCTTTTCTGATTTCCTGGCATACTCATCCACGGTTCAACGTTTTTATCCCAGATCGCCGCAGTTTGGGGAGTGGGTGAAAGAAGAAGCGGCAAAGATCTCCTACGATTCGTCCCGCCGAGAACTCGTCACCGCCGTGTTGGAACGGCAAAACAAGTCTTGGGACGCATCTCCGAAAACGCTCGCCAATCTTGACCGCCTGCGCAAAGGCGCCGCCGCCGTGGTTACCGGACAACAGGTCGGCCTCTTCGGTGGTCCAATGTTCGCGATCTACAAGGCGCTGACTGCGGTCAAGTTGGCCGAAGAAGCTACCGCGGCCGGAGTCGATGCAGTTCCGGTTTTTTGGCTCGCTACCTACGACCACGATCTCGCCGAAGTGAATCATGTCTCCCTCCCAGGATCGGACGGCGCGCTGCAAGTTCTCACCACCACGAGCCATGATGTCCCAGGTGCGCCAGTTGGTGTTGTGCGTTTCGCTGACGAGATCATTCCGCTTGTAGACCAGGCGGTGGCGTTGCTGGGAGAGAGCCAGGCCGCGGAGTTTCTGCGCGACTCGTATCGTCCGGGCGAGACGCTGGGCACGGCGTTCGCGCGTTTTTATGCTCGCGTCTTCGCGGAGTGGGGTGTGATCCTGCTGGACGCGTCCGATGCGGAACTTGCACGCATCGCCGAGCCTATCTACCGTGCTGCCGTCGAGCGTTCGGGCGAACTTTCCACTGCGCTCCTTGAACGAGGCAAAGAACTCGAGGCAGCCGGATATCACCAGCAGGTCAAGGTGACTTCGTCATCGGTTCTGCTTTTTACGACGCGCGACGGAGCCCGAACGCCCATTCACCGTCGCGGTGACGACGGTGCCCCAGAATTCCTGATTGGCGGCGACACCGGGGCCCAGAAGATTTCGCAAGCCGAGCTGATCGCTCGAATCGCCTCAAATCCTGAGCAATTTAGTCCGAATGTGCTGTTGCGTCCTGTCATGGAGGACTATCTTCTGCCCACGCTTGCCTACACTGGAGGCGCAGCCGAGACCGCATATTTCGGACAAGCTGCCGCTGTTTACGAAGCGCTTCTCGGTCGCGTGACGCCGATCGTGCCGCGCTTCTCGGCCACCCTCGTCGAGCCCAAAATGCAGCGCCTGATTGAGCGCCACGGGATCAGCCTTGCCCGACGTATTCGCTGGTCCGGAAGCTTTGCGCCAGCAACTCGCTGCCGGTAATCTGCCCCATGATCTGAAAGCGGCATTTGAAACTGCACAGAAATCTTTGGATTCGAACCTGTCCGCGGTGAAACAGAAACTGGAGAAGCTCGATCGGACGCTGGTCGACGCCGCCGAGACTGCCCGGTCGAAAATGCAATACCAGATTGAACGTCTTTATTCGCAAGCGGCGCGCGCAGAGGCCCAAAAGGGTGAACTGGTTACCCGCCATGCAGACCAGCTAAGCCATGCGCTCTATCCTGACAAGGGACTGCAGGAGAGGGCTGTGGGTGGAATCTACTTCCTCGCGCGCTACGGTCCCGAACTGCTGCACCAGCTCTACGAAACCATCCAGCCAGATTGTCACGATCACCAGATCGTTGAACTATAACTTAGGGGTTAGAACTGATCACTGCGGCCCCTTCAGCAGCGATTCAATTTCGGTTCGCAGCAGGGCATAGCTCTCATCATTCGGAAGCCCGTGCACTTGCTGAACGATCTTGCCTGTGTGGTCAAGGAGCACGAGGTAGGCGTCATCGGGTTCCCGATAATTGACGGCTTTCTTCAACTCCGCCTCGCCCCGCAAAATAGGCACAAAGTGATCTCGCATATTTTCGGGCACTCCCTTTCTTATTCCGGAGATCACCATGCCGCGGATGAGCCGCGGCACATTTTCTAAGACCGGCAGTTGATAGAGTTCAAATCCGGCGCGTGTTCCGAAGTCTCCGCCAATCATCTTTGCCCAACCGCTGGTTGGGTTTTTTGAGGCTTTGGAAAATCCGAACACCAGAACGGCCACTTTTCCTGCTGCGGCATCGGGCAGAACGACTTTCTGACCCGCGAGGCTCTCGCCTTCAATCCTCGGAATGTGTTCTACAGTCTGCGAACTCGCAGACGCAATCAAGGCGAACAAGAGGATAAAACGAGAGAGCGGGATCCAAAAATCTGGCAATTTCGGGCATCCGCTACTCATCGGCTGTCGCTCATCGCCAGATAGGACCCCAAGCCAATCATGATCGCTCCGGTGGCGGTTCGCTGCCGGCGCCGAAAAGTTGCCGATGAACGAATCCGCTCCCCGAGCGGACCCGCCAGCGCGATCACGAGCAGGTCGGCCGTGGTATTCATGACGACTGAGATCGTTCCCAAGGCCACGAACTGCAGGAAGACGTGCCCGCTGCCGCGGTTTACGAACTGCGGAATGAAGGAGAGAAAAAATAACGCCGTCTTGGGATTGAGAACCTCCGTGCCCACTCCTTGCCAGAGTGGGTTGCGCGCTGGCCTGAGATCCTGCGGGACCACATCGGCCTGGCCGCGACGTGCATCGAGAATCATCCGCACGCCGAGGAAACACAGATACGCGGCTCCCACATATTTCACCGCGGCGAAGGCGACGGCGGACTTCGCCAGGATCACTGACACGCCGAGGGCCGCCGCGAACACGTGCACCATCCCGCCTAGGAACGTGCCCAAAGCAGAAAGCACTCCCTCGCGTTTTCCGCCTGCCAGGCTTCGCGCGAGAACGTAAAGCATCCCCGGGCCGGGAGCGACGGCCAGCAGAACCGCTGCTGTCAGAAAGAGAAAAAACCGCGTGGATTCGAACATGTTTTGTCCTCGTGTCGCGTCGTACGCGCTTATTTTTGCAACCAGTTTTCCAGTTCAGCCAGCGATTCGACGCGGGGAACCCCGCTCTCCCGATAGGCTCCGGCAACGTCGAACAGGACTGCCTGCATTCCCGCGTTGTGAGCGCCGACATAATCGACCGAATAGACATCGCCAACGTAAAGGCTGTCGGCCGGTTCGGCCTTCATCTGGCGCAGCGCCGCCGCAAAGATCGCAGGATGCGGCTTCTCATGCCCTACGTTCCCTGAGTCGGTGACACTTGCGAAACAATCGGAGATTCCGCAGCGCCCAAGCACGGTGTCGATCTTGCCGTCGGCGTTGGAGATCACCGCAGTCGCGTACTGTTGTCGAATCCGATCGAGCGCGTCACGCGTGCCGGGGAGGATCTGGTCCCAATTGGCGGATTTTTGTGTGTTCTCGATCAGCGCATCGCGTACGCCATCGTCGTTTGCGTTCAGGTCTTGCAGCAGGTAGGTGTGAAAGGTCCACCAGAAGCCATGATCGACCTTGCCGCTCGTGAGGCTCTGATCGAATTCTTTCTTGGTGCGGCGCTCCAGAGCCTGCCAGGCTTCGAGCGACGGGTGCCGGTCCCCGGGCAGCGGTGCCAGGATCCGGGCGCGGTTAGGAAAGAGCAGGGTGTTGCCCACGTCGAAGAAAATGAAATGGCGTTTGGCCATGAATCCATATTACCGAACGGTTGTGACTGGAGCGCGACCGTTGACCATAAAGTTGCCGGTGCTATTTCAACCCGTGAAAACGGACCAGGAAAAGATGTAAACTCCAAGTCTCGCGCCGTGCCTGAAGATGTGCTGCGGCGAGGGTTTCCATCCATGGCACTATTGACTGCAGCGACATTGCTCTCTGGCGTCACCCGTACCACGCGGGCTGCGCTCGCCGTTTACCCGGTCGCTCGCGCTTCTTTCGCTGCGTTCGTTGGGGTTGCCCTGGCTGTGCTTTATCGCGGATCGCGACAGGATGTTTACAACATTCTGTGGGCAGTGGTCTTTGGCTTTGCCACCCTCAATATTCTGAGCCTGACTGCCCGGCGCATGGAGCCGGCGCGTCGCGGCCTGACCTTCGGCGAACTGATGGCCGTGATGGTGGTCTTGCTTTCCGTCTTCCTGCTGGGATGGGAGATGCTAAATATTTTCCACATTTTCCCCATCAAGTTGCACCGCTAATGGGGCATAGGTCGCGTAAGCCTTAGACAAGAAAAACGATTCCTTCCCGGAATAAAGTTTTCCACAGTGTTCCTACAGGGACGTGTACATACAAGATCATACGTACAATGCTCGATTTAAGCGGGAACGCGGTTCCTTTCGTCAGGAGGGCGGTTTTGCGGTATGATTCGCTGAAATGGCAAAGAAGCCTCCCAACTTCGAAGTGACCTGCCCGTGCTGCAGCGCGGTTCTCAAAATCGACGCCGAGACCCGCGCCGTAATCGCCCATACGGCGGCCGTGAAGCCGCGAACCTTCAGCGACATGGAGGCAGCAGCCAAGTCCATGCGCGAACAGGACAGCCGCCGGGAGTCTATCTTCCAGCAATCAGTGGAGGCTCAAAAGCACGCTTCCGATTTGCTGGAGAAGAAATTTCAAGAGGCACTGAAGAAGGCGAAAGAGACTCCCGACACCGGCAAGCCCATTCGAGATTTTGATCTGGATTGATCTTCGGGAAAGATCCAGTCATGACGCCTCTGAATCGTCCGTTGCTACTCGGCCATCGTGGCGCACGTTCTCTCAAGGCCATTCCAGAAAATACTTTCGCATCGTTCGACCGGGCGTTGGCCGACGGTTGCGATGGATTTGAGTTCGACGTACGGCTCGCGGCAGATGGCACGGCCGTTATCTGTCATGATCCCGAAACCGAGGGCGTCGAGATCGCGCACGCCTCAGCCCATCAACTGCCCAGATTGCCAAAACTAGAAGACGTTATGGCGCGCTATCAAGATCGCGCATTTCTCGACATCGAGCTTAAGGTGTCCGGCCTGGAAAAGGCTACCGCCGCTTTGCTGAGAAATCGCCCAGACGCCAGTGAACTTGTGGTTTCTTCGTTTCTTCCCGAGGTTCTGAAAACCATTCATGCGGAGGCTCCGGCGATTGTATTGGGGGTGATCTGCGAGAATCGGTCCGAACTTCTTCGATGGGAGCAGCTTCCGGTGCATTACGTCATTCCGCACCGAAAGTTGCTGGATCCCGACCTGCTGGGCGAACTCAAGGCCGCGCGGAAGAAAGTTCTTGTGTGGACTGTAAATGACTCGAGGGACATGCGACGCTTCGCAGACCTGGGCGTCGACGGTGTAATCTCGGACGATACCGCACTCCTTTGCCGGACGCTGCGGGTCTAGACGCGTCGCGTCGTCCAACAAAGTTTCTCTTCCAATCCGATTCTGGCCGGCCTCCGTACATCACGCAGAGCGGTCCTCAACACCGCCCGTGGAGGAAGCATGAATCTATCAATATTGCGGACAGCGATGTTTTTGGCCGCAGTTGCCTCAATGACCGTAGTCGCACCCGCCCAGTCAACCCCCAACACGACCTTTGGATACGGAGAAGGCAAGGTCCTTAGCTTTACGTATACACAGAATTTCGATTGCGTCGACCAACCTAAGACGGACTTGAATTTCAATGGAATTCCCGCCGAAAACGATCCTTCCGAGATGCAGATTCCCATCTGCCAGGTGGGCACGCAACCCACGATTAATCCGCCCGGACAAATGGGAAATCCCGCGGGCACGACCGAGCCCGTTTATGTGCTGGTGCCCATGTTCTCGACCGATCACGACCAGAATCCCAGCGACGCAATCTCCTGCAAGAACGTAGTCCCGGGTACGGCGTGCGGAGCCAAACTTGGCAGCACCCTGATCTCGCTTTTTGGTGCGATCCCGGAAGCATTCAAGGCCAAGCCGGCCGTTTACACGCAGTGCCCCGATCCGGGTTCGGCTCCGGGAACTTGCACCATGCATGCTTCGAGGCTTGACCTGGGTCCGGTGCTGGTCGCACTGAAACTTGTGCCACCGCCAGTCTCGAACATTTTCGTGCCCTCGCCCAACCACAGCCACGTGTTGATCAATCCCGACATTAACGTCAAGCCAATTTGGTGGCAGGTAATTCCGGTGCTCGTGCTGGACCAGAATGATTGGCCGTCCAAAGATGGTGACACTGGGTTGACGTCGTTCCCCGCCATTAAAGCCGCAATCGCCGCCGGCCGGGCGTTACAAGCTCCATCGAATTTCTTCCTGTTCTTCAGTTCGCACGTGCACGCCGAACCCGAACACGATCACGACACGAACTAAATCGCGAATCCGGGATGTAGCCAGCTCAAAAAACCATCAGGCCCGGCCCTCCAGGCCGAGCCTGATGGTTCTTGAGCTGGAATTTTGTTTACTGCGCGCCGGCTGCGAAGGCCTTTCCTGAGGACATGGCCGCCGTCGCCTCTTTGATGCCGGCCTGGATGTGCTGCTCCCAGTCGAGATGCGGAATCGGAGAAGCCGACGCAGCCTGATACAGGGCCAGCGCATCCTGCGGGCGATTCAGGCGCTTCAGACAGAGCCGAGCGGCACTCAGTTGCGCGGTCAGTGCCTGCCGTTCCGCCGGATAAGCTTGCGCGAGTTGCTGGTACTCGGCGAGAGCGCGATCGAACTCCTGCATTTCTTCGGCACCCTTGCACAATTCCAACCAGGTGCCGGCCGGCATCTTGCTGCCGCCGTTGTCGATGTATTCGGCGTAATCCTGAAACGCGGCTTCGACGGCGTGCGCCTTCAAATGAAGGGCGCAGCTCTTAACCGTTGCTTCGAGGTATGCCGCGGTGTCGCTTTGACGTGAGTGGATCTGCCGTAGAAGGTTCCAGGCGTCGACTGAATTCGGTTTCGCCCCTACGTAATTCATCAGCAGGATCACGGCTTCGGAAAGTTGGCCATGCTCCATCAGGTTGGCGGCTTGCTCCAGTTCGGGATCATTCGTCCATGCGATTTTGTCCTCGATCGCCTGATTTGCCTTTTGCTCGAGTCCAGAGTGCTGGATCGCCAGCGCCGCCAGGGCTCCGAATACAAAGCCACCTACGTGTGCCCAGTGCGCCACGCCGCCCGCGGAGCCAACCAGGGAGCCGAAGAAGATTTCAGTCAGCAGCCAGAACGGCAGCAACCAGTACGCCGAGGCTTGAAAACGATACATCCGGAACGGATTCCCAGTCCTTGCCAGCCGGATGAGGCTGATGTACCAAATCCAGGCCATCTCAATCTTCATCTTCGGGAAGCGCACGAGGAACGCTCCCATCAGGGCCGCCACCGCGCCGGACGCACCCAGGGTGGGCGTGATGCTTCCCGGATTCGACCACGCATAAAACTGGAGTGCCGCTGCGCCTGCGATCAGATAAAAGACGGAATACAGCCAGCGTCCCCACACGTCCTCCAACACGAAGCCCGCCAGCCAAAGGAACCACATATTCCCGATCAGGTGCATCCACCCACCATGCAGGAAATTGGCAGTGAGATAGCTGATTGGGTTGGGATGCGAGGGGACAAAGGCATATTGTTCGGCAATCGAGGACGAGGCCAGCTGCACCAGTTGAACGTTGAGAGAATCCATCTCGTCTTGCAGCTTTGAGGGGTCGTCCATCAATTTGATCTTGGCGTCGTAGGCGTTGATAACGTCGCGATAAGGGCTCTGGACCTGCTTCCACTCGTTGGGATTGTTCTCTTTGAATCCATCGACCAGGCGTTGCGACTCGGGTTGCATCTTCAATTCTGGATGGAGGGCCGCGAGAATCACAATGTGACTTTTCACCTCGCGCAGTTGCGGGGCCTCATTGTCCATCGACATCATCGTGAAGAGGAAAACCACCACGTTAATGGCGATCAAGGCAAGGGTCGCCACGGGCCAGCGGCGAGCCGACATGTTCTCGTGCTTGATGGGAATCAGCATCGGACTGCGCTCCCGATCGGAGAATTCCAGACGCGCAGCGCCAGTCTAATTTTGCGAGGAAGCCATTCCCAGATGACTCAAGGACCGGAATCTTTAGTAACAGGATCGCTTCAGGCAGAGTCAAACGTTGGAAGATGCCGCGAGGAAGGGAGGAACTCTATGGGTATTTAGTCGGCGGCGGCTTCGAGAGCCGACGTGTTGCGGGATGGCCGGTGGAGGAATGCTGTGCGCTCGGTTTCGAACGATTCCAGGGCCGCTCCCACGTCTTGCTGACTCCAGCCGAGGACAGCGCCAATGCGCAAAGCTGACTCGCGGCTACAGGATTCCGACCAGCAGGCTCCGAGGGCCACGGGAACGCGGCGCAGTAGTGCGTCGCCCAACGTTACGGCAAACTCTTTTCGGTAAGCCTCGACCACTTCAGCCACGATGTGCGAGGTGTGGGGGCAGATGGGCGCGCGCATTTCAGCACTTACCAGCGCCATGCGAGCAATGTCCATGGCGCGTTCGCCGTGCCACTCCATCATGCCGCGAGCCGTTTCCTCGCTCACCGCTCCGGCTTTGGCGATGTCGAGAACTTCCTGGTCGAGCATGGGATCGAGTGAACTTCCCGGACCGACGGTGACGGCTTTCGGTTCCTGGACCGCGAGGCCGATTTTGCGCGCGCATTCGCGTGCCAACGAAGCCGCAGTCGTCAGTTTGCCGCCAATCACCGAGATCAGCTTCGAGGCTCCCTCGTCGGAATGGTCGTGCAGGAAATGACGCCGGGTCACGGCTGACGGGTTATCCCCCGGTGCGTTGGGCAAGGGGCGCACGCCGGCGAACGCATACTTGATGTCGTGAGCCGAAAGCTTTGCTTTCGGAAACAGATGTGCGGCCGTGCGCAGAAGATATTCGACTTCTTCATTCGAAGGCGCGGTCTTTGCGGGATCGCCAGAGTCAGGAACCTCAGTGGTTCCCACCATCACCTGCTCATTCCAAGGCACGATGAAGACCGGACGGCCATCCGCTGCCTCGGTGTACAGCGCGGCGGTTGGGGCACCGGAAAATCTCGGGAGCACGATGTGCGATCCACGCACTCCACCCAGCATGGGTTTACCCGTGCGCACCGTGGAGCGCTGGCAGATGCGGTCCGCCCACGGACCGGTACAGTTAATAATCCACCCGGTATTGACGCGTTCGTCTTTTCCGGTAGTGCGGTCCCGCAACAGCAATCCGCGGGCGCGTCCTTGGCCTACATCGATCGCCAGCACTTCGCAATGATTGCGGACGACGGCGCCAGCCTCTGCAGCTTCCGTCATCCATTCCGCGACCAGGCGCTCGGGGAACTCGCATTGCGCGTCTTCGTAGTTGAGCAGCAACCATTGATGGCCTGCATCCAGGGCGCGCTGCACCCGGACCACCTCCATCTCACTAAGGCCGCCCGGTTTCCGTCCGGCGATGCGCTGGTAGAGCCACAGCCCGGCCCGCACTTTCATGGCGCTGCGCCGGCTTTGTTCATTCAACAGAAAGAGGAATTGCACTGGTTGGACCAGGTGCGGACGTTCACGCAGCAGCCGCTCGCGCTCGTGCAACGACTCTCGCACTTGAGCTAATTCTCCGTGCTCCAGGTAGCGCAGACCTCCGTGGATGATGCGGGTCGATCGGCTAGTTACACCCGAAGCAAAATCATTTTGCTCCACGAGCAGGGTGCGCTTGCCGGCGCGGGCGCACTCGCGCGCCAAGGCAACGCCATTGATGCCTCCGCCGATCACCGCCACATGGAAGTGCTGCCCTTCTAAGGACGGTCGAGGTTTGACGGCTAAACTCATGATTTTACGCTAGATGCAAGGGCGTGTGAATGCAGGGGCGATACGTTGGGAGCTCCTGCTACTCCGCCCCATTACTCTCATTCTGCACTTTAGTCGGAGTGAGATGAAGGTAACGTTAGTCCAGCTGACTTTGGGACTGATTGTAGCGACCAGGGCCGCCGAAATGATATCGAAAGTAACTGTAGGCAGGAGCCAGGGATCGGGGCCAGGGGGCGGCCCAGTTGGCTACAATCTCAGGCCTCGTCCCGAAACCTTAAATTCCTGGCTCCTGCTCTTCCCACTTCAACGCCGGCTCTATGCCGTCTTCCGTAACTCTCTTGACTGGCCCGCGCCTTGACCGAACAGACGAATCATCTCGCGGTTGAACGCAGGAATGTCGTCGGGCTTACGGCTGGTCACCAAGTTGCCGTCGGACACGACTTCCTTGTCGACCCATTTGGCGCCCGCATTCTTCAAATCAGTCTTGAGCGAAGGCCACGAGGTCATCGTGCGTCCGCGAACCGCGCCGGCTTCGACCAGAGTCCAGGGTCCGTGACAAATGGCCGCTACCGGCTTGCCCGCGTCCGTAAAGTGTTTCACGAATGCAACCGCTTCTGGCTGCATGCGGAGCTGGTCGGGATTCATCACTCCTCCTGGCAGGAGTAGTGCATCGAATTCTTCGGCCTTCGCCGAGGTGAGCGGGACATCGACGGGAACGTCGTTTCCCCATTCTTTGTGATTCCAGCCCTTGACCTGCTTGCCCGCCGGAGAAACGACTTTGGTTGTCGCACCCGCCTGGTCGAGGGCTTTTCTGGGTTCCAGCAACTCCGATTGCTCGAAACCATTCGTTACGAGAATTGCAACTTTCTTTCCTTGAAGAGCATTGTTTGTCATTTCCGTTTCTCCTCCATGAATGAATGTTTTTTTGGATTCAATCGACTTCGTTTAAAAGATGAGCGGGAGGTACTTCGGCGAGGTTAGGATGCAGACCCAGGTCCCTCGGTTGGCGAGGACTTCGGGCGGGGAGGAGCCGGGCTGGCGTACATTGCCTCCCGACTGTGCCGTCATTTACATTGGTTCGGAATGTCCACAACAGGAGAGCGTTTCGAACGGGCGGTCGCCATCATGGAGCGCTTGCGAGCGCCAGGTGGGTGTCCTTGGGATCGCGAACAAACGTTCGATTCCATCAAGCCGTATACGCTCGAGGAAACCTACGAAGTCTTAGAAGCCATCGATAACCGCGACTGGCCCGAACTGGCGGGCGAACTTGGGGACCTGCTGTTGCAAGTGCTCTTTTACGCGGAGATGGCGCAAGAGCAATCGTCTTTCTCGATTGATGATGTTCTCGACCGTCTTTCCACGAAGCTCATCAATCGGCACCCGCACGTGTTTGGTGATGTGAAAGCCGAGACATCGGCCGACGTCAAACGCAATTGGGAAGCTCTCAAAGTCGAGGAGCGCAAGGTCGAAGAGAGAATGAAGCAGCAGAGCCGTGGGGAGGGATCTAACGAGGGCGAAGAATTGTCCAGGAGCGAAGAAAGGCGTTCCATCCTCGCCGGCGTATCGTCCGCGATGCCCTCGCTGCTGGAGGCCTATAAGCTCAGTTCACGGGCTGCACAAGCTGGTTTCGACTGGCCGAACATTGACGGCCTCTTTGACAAACTGCACGAAGAAACAGAGGAACTCCGCGAGGAACTTAAGGAGTTTCCGTCGCCGGGTCCACGACCCCAGGGGCGCGGCATGGCTGGATCGGGGCGAACCATCGTGCCTGAAGAACTGCAAGTCCGCCTGGAAGAAGAAGTCGGCGACTTGTTTTTCGTTCTGGTCAACATCGCCCGCTACCTGTCGCTGGATCCTGAGTCCGCTCTGCGCAAAACTAACCGTAAGTTCAAGCGTCGCTTTCAGTGGATGGAAGAACGGTTGCATGAGTCCGGACGCTCAGCCGAACAGGCTTCGATGGAAGAACTCGAGTCTCTCTGGCTACAGGCGAAAACTCACGAAAAGGAAATCGCGGAGAAGCGCGCTTGACCGCCGAGACGGTCCAACTCCGGCGCTGTCACGGCATCGAGGATTTCCGCTCCTGTGTGGCCTTGCAAAAGGAAGTTTGGAACTTCACTGACGCCGAGCTGGTGCCTTTGCGCATGTTCGTCGTCGCCGACAAGGTCGGCGGACAGGTCATGGGCGCGTTCGATGGCAACGTTATGGTGGGATTCGCGCTATCGGTTCCGGGCACCCGGTCGGGCCACGTGTACCTACATTCCCACATGCTGGCGGTGCGCAAGGATCATCGCAACGGAGGACTCGGGCGCCGCCTGAAACTGATGCAGAGGGAAGACGCGCTGGTGCGGGGGATCGAATTGATCGAATGGACTTTTGATCCCCTCGAAATCAAGAATGCCTATCTAAACATCGAAAAACTCGGCGCCGTCGCCCGCCGGTATAACATCAACCAGTACGGCATTACGTCGTCGCCGCTGCAGGGAGGGCTGCCGAGCGATCGACTCATTGCCGAATGGTGGCTGAAATCAAAGCGTGTCGAAATGCTGCTGGGCACCGGAAAAAATCCACCCATTCAGAGCGACGCAGAGATTGCCGTTCCAGCACAAATCTATGAGTGGAAGTCTGCCCCGGAGACTCGCCGCCAAGCGCAGCAGGTACAGGAGCGCAATCGCGAACAATTCCTGGGTGCCTTCGCGAAAGGCTTGGTAGTCCTGGGCTACGAACGGGACCAGGAAGGGAACGGTAAGTTTCTGTTGGGCCGATGGGATGAAAAGTGGTCGTACGCCTCGGAACAGTAATTTTCAGCATTGAGACGCGGAGTCGCTGGGTAATTTTCTTTCGCTACTCTCCGTCTCGGTTCTCCGCAGTGAATAGATTCGGCAAGACAAAACCATGAAGATCGAAGCCATTACGCTGCGTGAAATTCAGATGCCTCTCGTGCATTTCTTCGAGACCAGTTTTAGCCGCACGTACAGCCGCCGCATTCTCCTGGTTACAGTTCACAGCGAGGGCATCGACGGTTGGGGCGAGAGCGTTGTGGGCGAGGATCCCTATTACAGCAGCGAATGGATCGAGAGTGCATGGCCCACGCTGACGCAATATCTGATCCCGGCGATTCTGGGAAAGAAGATCGACTCGGCGCGCGAGTGTCCCGCGTTGATTGCGAAAGTGAGCGGCCATCGCATGGCCAAAGGCGGCCTCGAAAACGCGCTTTGGGATGCCGAGGCCATCCAGAAGCAACAGCCACTGTGGAAATTACTGGGTGGAACCCGTCGCGAGATTCCTTGCGGCGTTTCCATCGGCATCCAGGATTCGGTCGATCAACTCCTCGACAAAATTCAGACCGAACTTGCCGCCGGCTATCGCCGCATCAAGATCAAAGTGAAACCTGGATGGGATGTGAATGTGCTCGAGCGGATCCGTTCGCGCTGGGCCGACATCACGCTGAGTTGCGACGCCAACTCTGCCTACACGCTTGACCAGGTTGAACACTTGCGCAAATTTGATCAGTTCAATCTGCTCATGATTGAACAACCGCTGTGGAATGATGAGATCTACTATCACGCCCGGCTGCAGAAGGAACTGCGCACGTCGATCTGCCTCGACGAATCGATCGTGAGCGCACGCAGTGCTGCCTTCGCTGTTGAAACCGGCGCTTGCCGAATTATCAACATCAAGGTGGGCAGGGTTGGAGGTTTTACCGAAGCGCTGAGCGTTCACGAAGTTTGCCGTATTCACACCATTCCTGTCTGGTGCGGCGGGATGCTGGAAACTGGCATCGGACGCGGCCATAACATTGCTCTTTCCACCCTGGAAAACTTCCGGCTTCCCGGCGACGTTTCCGCCTCAAAGCGCTATTGGAAAGAAGACATCATTGAACCCGAAGTTGAAGTCTCCCCGCAGGGAATGATCCCGATCAGCGACAAACCTGGCACCGGCTACCGCGTGAGGGCGGATCTAATCGAAAAGCTCACGGTGAGGAAGGAAACGCTGCGGGCTTGAGCCCGCTAGTGAGAGTTTCGGCTGGTTTCCACAGTCTGAGGCGCGTGAAACTCTTGCGCAATCTTGTTGTGTTCGATCTGCAACATTTCCACTGCCCGGGCGAATGGCAAGTCCTCTGGAAGCCGTTGAAAGTCGGTAAAGATTTCATCCGAGACGATGTTCAAGCTTTTGATCAGCAGAATCTTTCCGGTAAATTTCAGATCCATCTCCGAGACCGTCCAATTTCCATCCCCAGCGTCAGTTTGCTGGACTTTGAAATGGCCGCCTTGGTCGAGGCGCCCGAAAATTCCCCAGCCAAATGTTACTTCTTTGAATAGGCTTCCATCGATGCGGGCGATACGCTTTTCGTTAGCGTCGATCAGTAAAAAACCTTCCATGCCCTGAAGAACCTGCTCTACGCGCGATGGCGGCACAAAAGATGGGTTTGGCTTGAATTTCAATTTCACCAACGTATCCCCGGGTTTGCCGAGTCCTGGTGCGCCCTTTTCCGTGCCCGCGTACTCATAGCAAAAGGCATCTGGCAGGGCTCTCACGATGTTCAGGGTGTGTTCTACTTCTAGCTTTTCGTGTTCCTGCTTCTTTCGCAGCCTGTCGGGATGGTTTACCAACTGAGCAAGCTGCTCAATTTCCGCGTGCTCCTTTTCCGGACTAAGCGGCTGATCGCCTTCGCTGACGGTCATCGTGGCCAGCGCTTCGTTGGCTTCTATATAGATCTTGTTCTCGACGCCTCCCGGACTCTGCTTGCGGGAGCGAAAGGAAAACTTGACTGCCGTATTGTTAGCGGCTTGGACCTCGTTCTTCACAGTTGCACGCACCAAATCGTTCGGCGGCATGGCGGCTTCTTTTGAGTCTTGTGCCGACACGGTCGTGGCGGCCAGCAAGGCAGCAAGCACGTACACTCCCGGAAAAGCCGCAACTGATCGGGTTCGGTCGACGCGATTCATTAGTCCGGTTAGTGTCGCGTTCTGCGTCGGAAGGTTGCAGGGAATAGGCCGGGTGCGGGAAGGATGCCTTCACGATACGTTCTTTCCTGTAGAGGATCTGCCTTATTGCGCGCGAACGACGGCTGCCGATTTCTGCTGCGCTGTCTTCAGCAGTTCGACGCCTTGGGCAAAGGTCAGATTGTCGGGCACGCGCCGGAAGTCGGTAAAAACTTCGTCTGACACCATACTGAGAGTCTTGAACAGCAAGATCTTTCCCGTTATCTGCAAGCTCATCTGGGTAAGCTCCCAGGTCCCATCGCCCACGTCGGCCTGCTGGACGCGGAAATGGCCGCCTTTATCGAGATGGCCGATGATCCCCCAGCCGAACGAAACATCGCGATAGAGAGTTCCATCGATCCTGGCAAGGCGCCGAGCGTTGGCGTCGATCAGCAAATATCCCTGCATGCCCTCCAGCACCTGCTCTACGCGTGAAGGTGGCGCATAGCTTGGATTCGGCGTGAATTTCAACCGCACTAACTCGTCTCCGGCTTTGCCGAGTTGTGAATCTCCGACCTCCGTACCAGCGTACTCGTACCGAAATGCGTCGGGCAGCGCTTTCACAATGCGTAGAGTTCGGTCAGCGTCTTCCTTCTCTCTCGCGTGTTTCTTGCGAAGCTGGTCGGGACTATCCATCAGCCAGGCCAGGTGATCTGCTTCGGCCTGCTGTTGTTTCGCAGTGATCGGTTGATCGTTAAGCGCGACGAGCATGGCGGCCATGGCGTCATTGGTCTCGACATAGATCCTGGTCTGTGAACCTCTGGGAGTCTGCTTGCGTGAGCGGAACATATGCTTGATAGCGGTGTTGCTCGCTGCTGCGACTTCCTGCGCTACCGTTTCCCGCACCAAATTGTTGGGAGAAATCTCCGGCGCCTTCGCAGCCTGCGCCTGTAGCATCGGCACTGCGGCCAGCAAACTGGCGGTCAGGCACAGACAGAGAGACTTTGGCCCCGAATCCTTTTTCGTCCCACAAACCATCCTGAGGCTAGTGTAGCAACCGGTTGCGGAGTTGCGTGCGCGCCGTGCTTTGTGGTTGACGTATCGAGTCGCGACAAAACCCTCGCTTGCCGCTGGCTTGCGGACTTGGGTATAGTCGATATCAGCGACGCGGCCGTCCGTTACCTGCCTTCACAGTATCTTGGTGGTGCAGTATCCGCTTCCTAAAAGGAGAACATCCATGAGTGCTCCGTTGTCGGCAGATTTAGCGCAGATTGGCAAATCCGTGGTCATCAAGGGCGAGTTGTCGGGCAGCGAAGACCTTTACGTTGATGGTCAGGTCGAGGGAACTATCTCTCTCAAGGGCAATAGTTTAACCGTCGGGCCCCACGGCCAGGTGAAAGCCTCGGTGGAGGCCAAGGGTGTGGTCGTCCAGGGCAAGCTCGAGGGCAATGTGCAGGCCAGCGACAGGGTGGAATTGCGCAAGTCGGCAGTGGTGACGGGAGATATTTCTACGCAGCGAATTTCGATCGAGGAAGGCGCCTACCTTAAGGGTAAGGTCGATATTCAGGGCAAGGCCGAAAAGGCCGCAGGAAAGTAACTCGTGCAGCATCGCGCAGCGAGTTAAAGTGCTTGTTTAGTTGTCGGTTCAAGTCCCAGAGTACCAGGTGCCTCTGACAAGGCGACGCAGGTCTGATGGCATCGGTCACGCAGAACTTCATGAAGCTTTTTCGCGGTTCATCGAGCGGAACGCCGGCGGAGCCGCAGCAGTCCGCTCAAAAACTTACACGCCGTTCAAGCGGCCTGGGCGAACTCGCGCGCCTTTGGGATTCCGAGAGCCCGCTGTGCGTTCTTGATCTCGGGTCGACGTCTCCCTCGAACATACGGTTCTTCACCGAACGCAGCCACAAGATCTATAGCGAAGACCTTCTTGTGGCCTCCACCGAGCCCCATCTGCTTACCAAAGACGAGCAGGGAAATGCGATCCTGGACAGTCGGCGGTTTTTGGCCGACAACCTGGTATATCCCGCGGCACACTTCGACGCGGTGCTGTGCTGGAATCTGCCGGATTATCTGGACGAGAGTCTAGTGCGTCCGGTAATGGGGCGCCTGTGGTCAGTGCTCAAGCCGGGAGGCATGTTGCTCGCCTTCTTCCACACGAAAGACGCTGGGCCGGATTCGCCGTGTTATCGCTTTCACATCATCGGGAAGGATACGCTTGAGATGCAGCGCATCGTGTTGCGCCGCGAAGCGCGCCGCGGGCCTACGGGAGCGGTTCATACTGCTATAAGCGATGGCTTCCGCCTGCAGCGAGTCTTCAACAATCGCCACATCGAAACCCTCTTCCGCGATTTCGCTTCAATCAAGTTTTTTCTCGCCCGCGACAACGTCAGGGAAGTGTTGGTCGTGCGTTAGATTTAATTTCTGATGGTTGATTTATGATCGCTGGTTCTCTTGAATTCTTAGTCAGCGGTCAAAGATCATCAATCAGCAGTCGTCACTTGCCTTCCTTCCAGACAATCGCTCCCATCCGAAAGAGAAAGTGCTGCGCGATCTCAATTCGCTGCGAAGACCCGAGGCTCGACGCAAGGATCGCTCGCATTTCCTGCGGAACATAGGCTCTTTTCACTGACGCGAGGCCGTCTACTCGCGAAACATAGCTTCGCATCAGCAAAAAGCCGGCATATACCAGCGTCAAGTGTGCGGGGTGGCGGACCAGATCATTGATTAAAACTGCACAACGGCTTACTCGTGAAGCTTCGCTGGCAAAGCGCGCCAGTTCCGGGGGCTCCAGGTGATGTGCGAATAGGCTGCAACTGACCAGATCGAAAGCACCGTCGCGGAAGGGAAGACTAAGGGCATCCGCTACCAGCGCACGATGCCCGCGCGCCAGGTGCGACGGCATGCGATCGAGATCGGTGATATCCAGAGTGATTCCTCCGCGGGCCAGTTGTTCGCCGGCCGTTCTGGGGACTTCACCAAACCCCGCGGCGACTTCAAGCACCGAGAAATGCTTGATTCCGGTTGCCGAGGAGACCCGTTCAATCATCTTGCGGGTGGTGGCTACTCCACCGAACCAGCGGTTAATTCGGCACAGATCGCGCAGGGAACTTTCCACTTCGGCAGGCGGACAAACTTCGGAATCGAGGATTTCCTGCGAGTTCACTCGTTGCATGGTGAGATGAATGGCTTGCCCCAGTTATTTGCCAGTGTAGACGCTTCGCTGCCCAGCGGTGTCAAAACGCTGTCAAGGGCTCGCAAGACGTAGCAAGCTAGATCGCTACGAAGGTAGCGGTACGCCCTTAGACCTCAGCTAGCTCTTCTTCCAGCAATTGCTTGTTATACAGGTCGCTGTAGTAGCCATTCAAGGCCAGCAGTTCGTCGTGAGTACCGAGTTCGACGATGCGCCCACCATGGAGTACGGCGATGCGGTCAGCGTTGCGGACGGTCGAGACGCGGTGGGAAATGAAGATGGTCGTTCGACCATGCATGACATCCCGCAGATGGTTGAGGATTTTATCTTCCGTGTGCGTGTCGACGCTCGATAGCGCATCGTCAAGAATCAGAATCTTGGGATTGCGGATGAGGGCGCGAGCGATGGCCGTGCGTTGTTTTTGTCCTCCCGAAAGCGTAATCCCTCGCTCGCCGACCATCGTGTCGTAGGCTTCGGGGAAGGTTTCGATATCGACAGCAATGTTGGCAGCATCGGCGGCGCTGTGAATCTCCGCGTCAGTAGCCGATTCGACGCCCAGCGCGATGTTCTCGCGAATATGATCGCTGAAGAGGAACGTTTCCTGCGGCACGAATCCGATATTTCGCCGTAGAGATGCCAAGGAATACTCGCGGATCGGGCGGCCGTCAATCAGAACCATGCCGGGATCTGCATCGTAGATGCGTGGAATCAGATCGACCAGCGTGGTCTTGCCGGATCCCGTGGGACCTACGATCGCCAAACTGCTGCCCGCTGGTATGTGCAGGTTCAGTTCGTGGAGAACCGGCTTGCTGTCGTAGTTGAAATTCAGCCCACGAAATTCGATCTCACCCATAATGTCGTGATCCTGTGCCCCGGGACATCTTTGATCTCGGGCTCTTCGTGCAGGATCTCGTTGATCCGGATCAGTGAAGCTGTTCCGCGCTGAAAGATGTTGATCACCCATCCCAGGGCGATGATCGGCCAAGTGAGCTGCATCATGTAAGTGCTGAAGGAAACGAATTGCCCAACGCTCATCGAGCCAGAGAGGGTGAGGGTAGTAGTAATGCCGGGATTCGATGTTCCTAGACTCGAAACCAATTTGACGGTCGATTGTCCGGTGAGCACTTCGCGGCCGCCAAGCCACAGGACTAATACCACCGCGCAGCCCAACATCAGCTCGAGCGTCGGCCAGAGCATACCCATAAGGCGTACGAGTTTAAGGCTGCGGCGGATGTATTCCTGATTCTCCCTCTCGAACGCTTTGATCTCGGCTTCTTCCTGAACGTAGGCGCGGATCAGTCGGGCTCCCGAGAAGTTCTCCTGAGCTCGTGCGGAAATGTCGGAGAACATGGCTTGGATTCTTTCAAAGCGCTCATGAATCCGGCGGCCAAAGGTCTGAATGACGATGCTGACGGCAGGCAGCGGGAGGAACGTATAGAGCGTCAGCCAGGGGCTGATCGAGACCATGAAAGCCAGCGCGCCAGCGGTGTAGACCATGGTATTCGCCGAGTACATGATGGCCGGACCAAGCAGCATGCGAACGGCGTTGAGATCATTGGTGGCCCGCGCCATGATGTCGCCGGTGCGGTGGCGCTGGTAATAGGAGTAAGAAAGTCCTTCGAGGCGGGCAAACAAGTCATTGCGCAGGTCGAACTCGATGTCGCGTGACACGCCGATGACGACCCATCGCGTAAGGAACTGGAAGATTCCCTTGGTTATAGCAATGGCAAGGAGAAGGGCCGCGTAGCGCAGAAGCTTCTGGCGGGTAACGCCCTCGTGCAGATCGTCGGCGGCTTTGCCGAGCACCAGCGGAAACAGGATCCAGATGCCGTTGGTGAGGAAGACGCAGAGTGAGCCGAAGGCATAGCCCCAGCGGTAGCGTTTCACGTACGGCAGCAATGGGCGCAAGCTCTTCAGAAACATGCAAGTCCAGTAGATGAAATTTTAGCAGGCAGGGTGCAGGAATCGAGTATCGATGAGACGGGGAGGGCGGGACGCCGGTTAGCTATCTTTTCGGTACAGAAGATCACGCATCGCTTGCCGACGGGCCTCGTTCACTTCAGTGTCAGTCTTGCGCTGGATGGCATCGGTGCCGCGCTTGGTTGCGCCCTCAACAGCCTCCTCGGCGCTGCACTCCGGGCAGCGGTTGGCGAAACCCGGTTTGTCGGGCTTCAACTCGAACTCCTCCGAGCAGATGACGCAAACTCTGATTGGAAAAGCCATGGGGATTTCATCAGATCCGAACAACTATCATAGCTGATCAAATCGGGTGGATTCTACTCCGCTTAGTGCGCTCGGGAGCGGGTTCCGCGGGCGATATCTGGCTGTGGCCCCTGAGGTGGCGAGTCGAGGCCGACTTTCGGCGGAAATAGATCACGGCCGAACGCGGCCAGACTGAAGGCGCCTAAAATTACGCTCCAGGTAGTGAAGAATAGCCATGCAGCATTTGATAGAAACGAATCAGTGATAGTCATGCGCGTTTCTCCAGCGGCGCGATTCGAGGGTCGAGCCAAGGCGTCAAACCTCAGAGGAGCTAAACGCCATTGGTCTGCCGACCGGCAGGGCCCGGCCTAAAGCCGGGCCTCGCTTACCACGGTTGAGCGCTTCACGCTCGTATTATTCCGAGGGAGGAGCAGGCGGCGCCTCATGCATGTGCTGCCGCATCCGGGATTCATGATCGGCTTTCATCTGCTTCAACTGCGTCTGCTGGTCCGGAGTCAGCAGTTGGTAAAGCTCATTGTGAACGCGAGTCTGGGCTACGGTCAGTTCGACCTCAAGTTGCGCTTTTTGCGTGGCCAGGGTTCGCACCTTGGCCTCGTCATACGGGCCTTCTACGTACTGGCGAAGCTGCTGATCAATCTGGTGCTGTTGCTGGAACAGAGGTTTCATGGCCGGATGCTCTTTCTGCATGACGGCCTTCATCTGGGCCTTCTGCTCATCCGTCAGGTTCAGCTTCTTGGCGAAGAATCCCATCATGTGCCCGCCGCCCATCCCTGCCATGTGTTCGTGCATGGGTGGGGCCGGAGCTGCATCAGCGGTCTGGGACCTGGCAATCGTCGAGCCCATCAAAACGGCCAATGCGGCGATCATCAAACGGAAACGAATTGATTTCATGTGTTAACTCCTTGGTTCTTCCGGTGTGCGGTTTTGCGTACACTGATAGGAACACGGCTCAGGGGGAAAAGGCGGTAAAAAGTCAGTCAACTCGAGTAAAGTTTTGTCATTTGGGGACATTTCGGTTCCACCTTCGTGAAGGGCGGCGAAACGCAACGGATGACCAGATGCCGCTGTTATTACGTTTTTGACAATTCTTTACTCCGGGCCTTTTCCGCATGGTGCACAATGCAGGGCATGGAACGAATTCTAGTCATTGATGACGATGTGGAACTCTGCCACCTGGTGGGAGAATATCTGGGTGCGGAAGGGTTCACCGTCGAATGTGTCCATGACGGCGAAAGCGGTCTAAAGAAGGCCACGGCCGGGGAATACCTTTTGGCGGTGCTCGACGTGATGTTGCCGGGCATCAACGGATTTGAAGTACTGCGCCGGATCCGGGCGACTTCGCGGTTGCCGGTGCTGCTTCTTACGGCGCGCGGCGAAGATGTCGACCGCATTGTCGGTCTGGAAATCGGCGCGGACGATTATCTTCCAAAACCATTTAATCCGCGAGAGCTGGTGGCGAGGATTCGCGCTGTTCTGCGCCGGACGCGCGCCGATGGCAGCGGTTCCCCCGCCGCTCCGGATGTGGTGAGCGTAGGCGACGTGGAACTGGATCCGGCCACGAGAACGGTGCGTTTGGAGGGAAAACCGGTCGAGCTAACCTCAGTCGAGTTCAATTTGCTCGAAGTGCTGTTGCGGGAAGCGGGGCGGGTAGTGCCGCGCGAACGGCTGGTGAATGCAGTACTCAGCCGAAAGTTCTCGCCCTTCGACCGCAGCATTGACATGCACGTGAGCAAGGTCCGGAAAAAACTTGGGGATACCGAAAATGATGAGCACATCAAAACCGTGCGCGGTGTAGGCTATATTTTCGCCCGGCCGCGAGAGAAATCCAGGGTTTAGGGGACCCTCGCAAAGTTCAACATGAAGAGCCTTTTTCTACGAATCTTTCTTTCGTTCTGGATAGCACAAGCCTTGTTTGTTGTGCTTGCGATCCTGGTGACGATCGCATTCCGGCCTCGCAGCGCCACTTGGGAAGGGCTGCGCACCACGATTCTGAATGACGCGGTCAATGCGTACGAAGAAGGTGGCGAGCAGAAAGTCCGTCAATATTTGGAGGGCGTGGAATCGACGCAGCACTTGCGCGCGTACCTGTTCGATGAGCAGGGAATTGAAGTTTCGCGCCGCGGCGCCCCTGATTGGGCGATGCGGGTGGCGTCGGGTGGGCCGCGCCTGCCACATGATGGATTTCTTTTTCCCGCGCCTCCGGTGCAGCGCGACTCGCGAGCTTCTTTTGACGGCAAACACCGCTACACGATTGTGCTGGGCCTGCCACCGGGCCCGCGCGTTTTCATTGGTCCCCGGGGCGTGCCCATCACCGGCCTGATCATTGGAGTAATCACCTCCGGGCTGGTGTGTTACCTGCTTTCGTGGTTCTTGACAAAGCCGATCGTGCGACTGCGAGCGGCGACGCGCCAGTTGGCCGCGGGCGATCTGACCGCGCGAACGGGGGTGCCGGCGAGCAGGGGCGGGCGCGATGAGGTTACGAGCCTGATGCGCGACTTCGATGCGATGGCCGAGCGACTGGAAACGTTGGTGAAGGCGCAGTCTCGTTTGCTGAACGATATTTCGCACGAGCTACGTTCGCCGCTGGCCCGTTTGAATGTCGCACTAGGGTTGGCGCGTCAGCGCACGGGCACGGAAAGCGCGGACATGCTCGATCGGATTGAACTGGAGGCCAGCCGGCTGAATGAATTGATTGGCCGAATCTTAACACTGGCTCGTCTCGAAGACGGAGAACAGCGCGTGCCGCAAACGCCGGTGCCGCTTGGCGAGTTGGTAGCAAACGTAGCCGAGGATGCGGAGTTTGAGGCGCAGGAGCGGCATTGTCACGTACACACCAATATCCCTGAGGGCGAGTGGGGAGTAAGGGGCAACGATTCACTCCTGCATAGCGCAGTGGAAAACGTGGTGCGGAACGCTATCCGCTACACGCAGGAAGGGACCTCAGTCGAGATCGAACTGAAGAACGAGGTGCACGGCGAAGTTTCGGAGGCGGTGCTCCGGGTCAGCGACTCAGGGCCAGGCGTGCCAGCGGACGCGCTGGGCAAGCTCTTTGAGCCGTTTTACCGCCTGGATGACGCCCGCGGGCGCCTGACTGGGGGAGTCGGTTTGGGACTGGCGATTACCGAGCGGGCGGTGCGCTTTCATGGCGGGAAAGTCTCGGCATCCAATCGTCCCGGGAACGGATTGATGGTGGAGATTCGGCTACCGCTGATCTCGAGCAGCGCGCACGCTGAGAAGCAGCCTGAGCCCGTCTCAGCGGGGCGGTAGAACTAAGGCTCCAACCAGTGGATCGCCTGAGGCGAGCCCCATTGCCCCGACGCCTCGCGAGAACCTCTCGTATACTGGGAAGTAGCACATGACCGGGCAACTCCTGAGAGGTCCCAGGGTTCCAATCAATCTTTGTGGGAGTTTGCTCTTCCCGCGCATTCCTGATACACAAATGGGTTGAGTTTTCCCGCTTTTTGCAGACTGTTACGACCCGGCCGGCGGGGCACCCGGGGTGTGTGCTCGCGCAAACCTCACATACAGATGGAGATCAACGAGAGAATGTCGAAACGATTGTGGCTGCTCGGGGTGGTAGTTCTAGTTTCGGTCGGGCTGCTGATGGCCTGCGGGACCAAATACAACTCATCCTCAAACGGCCTTCTGCTGGTGGGTAGTCAGGGATCGAGTGTGATCGAGACCTTCAGCTTCAGTCTAAATAATGGACACATCTCCGCGCTGAGCAATCCGGCCCCGACCAATGGCCAGCCTTTTGCGATGGTGATGGACCCGGCAGGGGCGTATGCATACGTAATCATCGATCAGACCATCGCCTCCTTCAAGGTGAAATCCGATGGGACGGTTAGCGCAGCCGGACAGGCGACGCCGTTAAAACAGGCAACGGTCCAGGTCTGTGTGACCGACAGTAACCAGGTGAACCAATTGGTCTCCGAGACGGTCAGCGTTACGCCCGTCGCTCTGACCATGGACTCAAAGGGGAAGTTCCTCTTCGTCTCCGATGGGACGACGATAGATAGCGCACATCGCACGGCCCCAGGAGCCATTTCGGTTTTTGCGGTCGGCAGCAATGGGGGTCTCCAGGAATACACAAATGCGGATCCCACCAAGAGTTCTCCATTCACGGTCCCGGCTTCGTGCGTGAACAGTCCCAATAACCTGGTCGCATTGGCGGTCACTCCCACGGTTTTTCCGGCCATCGGCGTCAATGGAGTGCAGAATGCAGTTTGTTCCGCCGCAGGAACGAGTCCGCCAACATCGGAATACCTCTATGCGGTGGATTCAGTGAATAATCTGGTGTGGGAATTCGCGGTGGATACGACGAGCGGGGCGCTCGGAACCCCGGTCCCGAACGCCCCTGTGCCTTCTTTTGTTGCGGACCAGATCCCAGTCGCGGTCGCTGTCGATCCGTGCGACCGGTTTGTTTACGTGAGCGACAGCCTGTCGAACAAAGTCAGCGCATACACGATCTGTAATGGCATGGTGACTCAGGGGCCGAACTGCCCCCACACTCCGGATGGCAGCTTAGAGCCGGTATCGAGTTCGCCATTCAGCTTGTCCGGGACCAATGGTGCTGGCCCACTGGTCGTCGATCCGTACGGCAACAATGTCTACGTTCTTGGAACGCTTTCGAACACGGTAGCTGGGCTAAAAATCAGTCCCAGTTCCGGGGGGTTAGCGCCGTTGAGTCCTGCAACCGTCGCTACAGGCAGCCAGCCCAAGGCGATGGCGATCCGCGGCGATGACAACTGGCTTTTCGTAGCGAACTACGGTGCCGCTACAGTCTCGCAATTCTCGATCACTCCTGCGACAGGCGCGTTGAGTTTGCTGCCCACCATCCAGACCGACAACTCTCCTTGGGGCGTGGCAGTGAAGTGAAGGGGAGCCAGGGGCTGGAATTCAGGGGCCGGATGTGCCCTGACCCCTAACCTCTGACCCCTGCCCTTACGTGGGCACCTTCAAGATCAGATATCCGCCGACGAGAACAAAGATCAGGTCCGGCGACCAGGCCGCCAAGGCGGCGGGCAACAGACTCTGATCTCCCATGGCTTCGAAGAATCTCGTTACCACAACATAAAATACAGCGATTCCCACGGCGACGGCGACTCCCGTGATCGCTCCTTTTTTCCCAGTCGACAACGAAAAAGGGATGGCTAATATAGCCATGATGAGCGTGATCAGGGGATACGAAAGCTTTTTGTGAAGTTCGACGCGCAGTCGCACCACGTCGAACCCGCTCTGCTGCAAGTCGCGGATGTACCTCCGCAACTCCTCGTAGTTCATCTCGCTGTACTGCTTGACTTCCTTCTTGAAATACAAAGGTGTCTCGGGCAAGTCTGGGAACGTCGCAACCTCGAAGGGACGGTAATTGGCAATGGCGGAGACGTTGAGGGAACGGTCCCAGCCCTGCTCGTAAATCCAGCGGTTTAGACTTTCGGCCCAATGCGCGCGCTCGGCGTGGATGCGGCGGGTGATTGTGAATGTGGAGCGGTCCAGTTGAAATACTGTGACTTTGCCGAATTGGTCGCGGTCGGGATCGAAAAATTGATAGTAATAGATGTCGTTGTTCTGACCAAAAATCCACTTGCGGTCGGGACGCAAGTACGTTTGCGGAGGCTTGCCTTTGATCTGGTTGTGCAGGGCTTCTTGCCGCCTGTTAGTGCGGGGCAGGTAGAACTGGTCAGCAAAGAACAGTCCCACAGCAAGCACCGCGGCTGCTACCACGACGGGCGTGACGATGCGGTAGATGCTGGTTCCGGTGGCCTTGATCGCCGTGACCTCGTTGGAGCGCTGCATCAGGCCAAACGTGACCAGAACCGCCAGCAGCATGACGAGGGGCGCCACGTTGTACAGCAGGTAAGGCGTCACGTTGAGCAAATATTCGGCGACAACCGTGGCCGGGACCTTATTGCGCAGGATGTCCCCTAAGAGCTCAAAGAGGGTGAAGACCAGGACGAGCACCAGGAAGCTGGAGAGGATCATCCCCAAGTAGACAAAGAAGTCACGAAGCACATAGTCGTCCAACAAAGTTGGGAAACTGAAACTGAAGACGCGGCGCCGGGTGGAAACACGCTCGAAAGCGTTTTCGCGGCGGTTGCGTCCGCCCGGAAGCGGAGAGTGGCCGCGCTTGCCGGAAGCCCGAAATGACGCCAGTTCGAACGGGCGCTTTTCTGCGCGCAAAAGCAGGAAGAGGGCGAAGGCGAGAAAGAGGATGTCGGCCAACCATGCTCCGAACCACGGTGTTACTTTGCCCTGCCGGGCCAGCGAAACTCCCACCAGGGAGACCACGTAATACGCGAACACCAGCAGGATCGTGAGCACGAATCCGCCAGACTTGCCGCTTCTCTTGGAAGATAGTCCGAGCGGGATTCCCACCAAAGCCAGCACCAGGCAGGCAGAGGGCAGCGCGAAGCGGCGATGAAATTCGATGAGATACCAGCGGGCAGAAACAGGGTCGGAGACGCGGGCCTTCTGCAGCAGAGCATCCGTACTCATCAAGCTCGCGGGAATCGATTCGTCGGCTTTGCTTTCAGTGGAAGGCAGTTCGATGGGAATGTCCGTCTGCCGAAAGGTTGAGATCTGGTAGTGACTGGGATCCTTCGGATCGGTCTCGTGCTCGGAACCGTCGATTAAGTGGAGGTGGAGGCGGTCGCGGCCCTCGCTGACGACAATGCCTTGCTGAGCAAGGGTGATCTTGGGGGTGGAGGCGTCACTGAGGTCAGCCATGAAGACGCCCTTCCAGACGGCCGCACCTTGAGCGGTTTTGACGTCCTGCACGTAGAGGACGATTTTGGGGAACCCCTCATAGAAAACGCGAGGTTGAATCTCGAATGAGACTTGGGAGCCTTTGAGGCGGTCTTCGAGGTGTCCAAGCGCTGCCTGGGCACGTGGGGCAGCGTACAAGCCATTGCCTAGCGCCAAGAGCCAGGCAGCCAGGACAAAGATCGAGAGCACGCGCAGGAAACTCCAGACGCCCATGCCACTGGCGCGCATGGCGGTGATTTCGCTGTCCGCGGCGAGGCGGCTAAGACCGATGAGGATTCCGACGAGCACGCTCATGGGCAGCGTGTAGGTCAGCGCCAGGGGCACCGTGAAAAAGAAGATCTCGGCCACGCTGGGCAGAGGAGCGCTGGCGCGGACCACCAGCTCGAGGATGTGTCCCAGATCGCGCGTGAACAGGACAAACGTGAAGATGGCGGCGCCGATCAGGGCGTGCGCCGTGACTTCGCGGAGGATGTAGCGGGTTAGAATCCGCATGGAAGACGCGCTTATGGCGAGGATAGCATGAGTGGCGCAGCCGGCGACTCCGTTGCCAAACTCGGGACAAGGTATACAAGAGCCGGCCGGATGCGCGCTGCCAGTTGGAACTCGGGTACCCGACGACGCGTATCGAAGAAGAGTTGCTTGGTCGCAAGGAGCGAGATCAAATGACATCGACCAACTTTGGGCAAGCACTGGGGAGTGCGAAAGAAGTAGACCGTTTACATAGCGACGCCTGGGCCCTGCTGGCCATTGCGGGGGTGGTCGCGGTCGTTCATGTGCTGACGAATGGCCGCTACGGGTTTCATCGCGATGAACTCCAGGTTCTAAGTGATGCCCGTCATCTGGAGTGGGGATTTGTGCCGTATCCGCCGTTCACGCCGTTTGTCGAGCGGATAGGCCTTTCCATGTTCGGCCTGTCCTTGGTCGGACTGCGGATATTTTCAGTCATCGCCCAGGCATTCGCGATCTTCTTCACAGGTTTGATGGCGCGGGAGTTGGGCGGGGAACGACTGGCTCAAGTTGCCGCGGCGCTGTCGGTCGCCCTATCTGGATTGCCTCTTTTCGAAGGGACAGAGTTCCAATACACGACGTTCGACTATCTGTGGTGGGTGCTCATCGCTTACTTCGTGATTCGTCTGCTGAAAACGGAAAACCCTCGATGGTGGCTGGCAATGGGGGCGGTTATAGGCGTTGGTTTCCTGACCAAGTACACGATGGCGTTTTACGTGTCGGGAATTGTGGGTGGTGTGGTGCTGACGCGTGCGCGTCGGTATTTGGCAAGTCCGTGGCTCTGGGGAGGAGTGGCGCTGTCGCTGGTGATTTTTCTGCCGAATCTGATTTGGCAGGTGCAGCATGGATTCATCTCGCTGCACTTCCTGCAGCACATTCACGCACGGGATGTGGGCCAAGGGCGCGCAGATAACTTTTGGCGTGATCAGATCCTGGTCTGCACCAATCCCTTTACGGCTCCGCTGTGGATTGCAGGATTGATCAGCTATTTGCGCAACCCACGTTACCGCATGCTGGCATGGATGTATCTGATCCCGCTTGGTCTGTTCGTAGTGGGAAAGGGGCGAGGGTACTACCTGGGAGGGGCTTATCCCATGCTGCTGGCAATGGGAGCGGTCGCCGGCGAGCGTTGGACTGGGTCAATGTCGCGACTGCCGCGGAGGGCCATCGAGGCTGCGTTCTTCACTGGACTTGCCACTTGTGGAGTGTACCTGTCGTTAATCGTTCTTCCACTTGCCTCGACCGGTGCGCTCAAAGACTTCGCATTGAAGAACAACGGCGATCTGCGCGAGGAAATTGGCTGGGATGAACTGGTCAACACCGTTGCAGGGATTCGGGATTCGCTGCCCCCGGAACAGCGGGATAAGATGGGAATCCTGGTAGGGAACTACGGTGAGCAAGGAGCGATCGAAATATTGGGACCGGCCTATCGATTGCCACCGCCGATCAGCGGGACTAACTCGGCATGGCTGCGGGGATATCCAACGCCGCCACCGGAGACACTGATCGTAATCGGGCTCTCGCGCAAATACAGGGAGAACATGTTTACCTCGTGTCGTCTGGCAGGGCACAACGGGAATTCCCTGGGCGTCCGCAACGAGGAGAGCGTGGATCATCCAGACATCTTCGTGTGCGGCGGTCCGCGATTGCCATGGCCCGAATTCTGGAAGAAGTACCAGTCTTTCGGGTAGAGGACGGATCCGAACGGCCAGACTTCTCGCGCGAAAGGAAAGCTCACTGCTAACCATCAATCGCAGGAGTTTGCCGTGATGGGAATCACGGAGCGTACGATCGGAAAATCCTGACTATCTGAGGGCCAAATTACAAGGCTCGCAAAAAGTAGCAAGCGGCGTCTCTCACCAGCATTTATGTTGCTTTAAAGAACAACGCGCCGAGCGGGGGCAGGGTCAAGTTCAGGGAAAACGGGCGGCCGTGCACCGGGACTTGTTCCGCGTGAACTCCGCCCATATTGCCCATGCCGCTGCCAGCGTACTCACGCGCGTCGCTGTTCAACATTTCGCGCCAGTAGCCGCCGTGCGGGACGCCGATGCGATAGCCGAGACGGGGCACAGGAGTGAAGTTACACACCGCGAGGATCGTGTCCTGCGGCGACTCGCTCTTGCGCAATAGCGAAATCGTACTGGTGGCGTTGTCGTTGGCATCGACCCATTCGAATCCTGCGGGATTGTTATCGAGAACGTGCATGGCGGGTTCGCTGCGGTAGAAGCGATTCAACTGCTCCATCCATGCCTGTACCCCGCGGTGGACCTGGTATTGCACAACGTGCCATTCCAGACTCGTATCGTGCCCCCATTCGCGAACCTGGCCGAACTCACACCCCATGAACATCAGCTTTTTGCCGGGCTGCGCGTACATGTATGCAAAAAGCAGACGCAGGTTGGCAAAGCGCTGCCATTCATCGCCTGGCATCTTCCCGATGAGCGATCCTTTGCCATGGACGACTTCATCGTGCGAAAGCGGCAGCACGAAATTCTCGTGAAACGCATAGAGGCTGCGGAACGTGAGGTCGTTGTGGTGATACTTGCGATGAATAGGATCGTTCTGGAAATAGCGGAGCGTGTCGTGCATCCAGCCCATGTCCCACTTCATGCCAAAACCCAGGCCGCCTAGATAGACAGGCTTTGAGACCATGGGCCAGGAAGTGGATTCCTCGGCGGTAGTCTGAATCTCGGGATGCTCTTTGTAGGCTTCCTGATTGAAGCGGCGGAGGAAGTCAATCGCGTCAAGATTTTCGCGACCGCCATACTTGTTGGGAATCCATTCGCCCTGTTTGCGGGAATAATCGAGATAAAGCATCGAGGCCACGGCATCCACGCGCAAGCCGTCAACGTGATACTTGTCGAACCAGAACATTGCGCTCGACATCAGGAAGCTGCGAACTTCGGGCCGGCCGTAGTTGAAGATATGCGTCTTCCAGTCCGGATGAAATCCCTGGCGCGAATCGGCGTGCTCGTAAAGGTGCGTGCCATCGAAGTACGCGAGCCCGTGGGCGTCGGACGGAAAGTGCGACGGGACCCAATCGAGAATCACGCCGATACCGTGCTGATGCAGGTAGTCGACCAGATACATGAAGTCCTGGGGCGTCCCGTATCGCGAAGTGGGAGCGAAATATCCAGTGGTTTGATATCCCCACGAACCGTAAAAAGGATGCTCCATCACGGGCAGGAACTCGACATGCGTGAAGCCCATTTGTCCTACGTATTGCGCGAGGCGAGGAGCCGTCTCGCGGTAGGTCAGCGGACGATTGTGCTCTTCCGGTACGCGCATCCAGGAGCCGAGGTGCACTTCATACACCGCTTGCGGAGCGCGCAGCGAGTTGCGGGCCGCGCGCTTCTGCATCCAATCGTCGTCACTCCACTGGTAGTCGAGATCCCAGATGACGGATGCAGTGCGTGGAGGCTTCTCGTGCAGCAGGCCGAGCGGATCGGCTTTGTCGACGTGATATCCGTGGCGCTGCGATTCGATGTGGAATTTGTACAGCGCTCCGTGAGTTACTCCCGGGACGAAACCCTCCCAGATTCCGGAGGAAGCGCGGGGGCTGAGCCGATGTTTCTTCGAATCCCACTCATTAAAACTGCCGACAACAGAAACCGAGCGCGCATTGGGCGCCCAAACGCTGAAGATCGCGCCCGCTTCGCCATTCTGGGTGACGGAATGAGCTCCCATCTTGTCGTACAAGCGGTAATGGCTTCCCTCGTTAAAGAGGTAGAGGTCGCGGTCCGTGAGAAGCTGGGCAGGGTCGACGATGGGTTCAGGACTCATGCGCGGTATCGGGCTGCGTGAGGGCCTAGTTTACCGGATACAGGGCTGGTTAGCACGGCGCCTCTGAAAATCTTCACATGCTAGACTGACTCCTCCAAAGCCATGCCAGCTCTCCGTGTCATTCTTCTTTGGCACCAGCACCAGCCGTTTTACAAGGATCTGGTCACAGGCGAGTATCGCCTGCCTTGGGTGCGACTGCATGCGCTGAAGGATTATTACGGCATGGTGAAGTTGTTGGACGAGTTTCCCAAGGTCCATCAGAACTTTAATCTTGTGCCGTCGCTGATGGTGCAGATCCAGGATTATGTGGATGGCACGGCGCAGGATCCGTTCTTGAATGTGGCGGCAAAACCGGCAAAGGACTTGTCTGAGGATGAGCGGCGGTTCGCGCTGCAGTATCTGTTTCAGGCAAATCCCCAGAACTTGATCGGGCGCTATCCTCGCTACCGGGAATTGTGGGAGCGGTTCCGCGAGCATGGCGACCATCCTGACCGTGCGGAACGATATTTTCAGGCGCAGGATTTTACCGACCTGCAGGTCTTGTCGCAGATTGCCTGGTTCGACGAATTTTTCCTGGAAGAGAAAAATGTCGCGGCGCTGATTGCGAAGGGACATCACTTCTCCCTTGACGATCAGAAGTTCGTGATTGCGAAGGAAAGAGAGTTACTGGGTAAGATTCTGCCAGCACACGCCGATGCGGCCAAGAAGGGTTCGATTGAGATTTCGGCAACGCCCTTCTACCATCCGATCCTGCCGCTGGTCTGCGATACCAGCGCGGGGGCGATCTCCTCGCCCGGGCTGCCGCTCCCGCAAAACCGATTTCGCCACCCAGAAGATACGCGCGAACAGCTTACGCGCGGACTCGACCTGCACGAGAAAGTATTTGGCCTGCGTCCGAAGGGGGTATGGCCGTCGGAAGGCAGCGTATCGGAGGAGGTGCTGGCCATCGCTCACAGCGTTGGCGTGCAGTGGATGGCGACTGACGAAGGGGTGCTCGGGCGAAGCACTGGTTTATTCTTCGCTCGAGACAGCAATGGACGCTTGCCCGCGAATCTGGCCGAGAGGCTCTACAACATCCATCGCTATGAGAATGGCTCGACGGCGATGAACCTGGTGTTTCGTGATCACACAATTTCCGATCTGATCGGATTTGTCTATTCGGGTATGCCTCCGGCTGACGCGGCTCGGCACTTGCTCAGCAATATCAAGGAGGCGGCCGCGCCGGTGCTCGCGAAGGGTCGCGACGCCGTGGTGTCGATCATTCTCGACGGCGAAAATGCCTGGGAATACTACCCGAAGTCGGGGCGTGAGTTTTTGCGGCGGTTCTATGACGGGTTGCAGCACGAGTCGGGTATGGAGGCGGTAACGATTTCCGAAGCGATTGCTCGCCATAAAGACTTCGGCAAGATCAAGTCGCTGGTGCCAGGGTTCGTGGATCAACGCGAACTTCAATGTGTGGATCGGCGCACCCGAAGACAACCGCGCATGGGACTACCTGCACCACGCGCGCGAGTTCTACGCGCACAACGCCGCGCGAGCGACCGAGGCTCAGCGCAAACTGGCGTTGGATGAAATTCTGATTGCCGAGGGCAGCGATTGGAACTGGTGGTACGGACCCGAGCATCACTCCGCCAACGATCGCGATTTCGACGAGCTGTACCGCAAGCATCTTTCGAACGTGTATCAGGCGCTGGGCGCGGCGCCGCCGGACTATCTGGCGCAGCCCATCACCGGAGTGGAGGTGCGCCCTTCGTTTGTGCCGCAGACGTCTTACATCCATCCGCGTATTACAGGAGACAAGGTGCGGTATTTCGAGTGGATGGGCGCGGCGGTCTATACGGCGGACCATCGAGCCGGCGCGATGCACGGCAAACAGTTCTTGCTGGACTCCGTCTATGCCGGCATTGATGCCACGTGCTTATACGGGCGGCTGGACTTCAAGGGTCTAGTCCCGTCCGAGGATTTTGAAGTCGTGGTCAATGTGGAGTCGTCGGCTCCTGGCGAGCCGCGTCCCCGGCGGATGCTGAGGATCGACGCTTCGGTTAAGGCGCGCAAACTCAAGGAGTGGAAGATCGAGGATGGATCGGCGGAGCGCCTGTTAGCGTCATCAGACGAAAAGGATGAGCACGTCAAGTTGGCGCTGCTGCGAAACTTCGAATTCGCACTGCCGCTGGTATGGCTGCTCGCGACGCCGAACGTCGCGTCCCCGGAACGAACGGCGGAGCGCAAGCCCGGGGGGACCGCCGTCGCAGCTACGAGCAGGCTGCGTTTGCGCTTCAGTTTGTGGCAAAACCGCCTCCCGGTGGATTCGCTGCCGCTGGAGGGTTGGATCGAGTTACAGGTTGTGAGCGAAGGTGAGTTGCTGTTTGGGGGGTAAGTGTTTCCGTAAAAAGCAAAAGGCCGGACGGTGGACCGTCCGACCTTCTTCGAGAGACCGATATTACTTGCTGCCGGCGGTAACTCCGGCGATCGACATCGTCAACGGGCGGTTCAGTTCAAGTGTGAGCTGAGTGCCAGCAGGTAGGGTCGCCGAGCGATGCTTGGCCAGCCAATGCGCTGTTGTGGAAGTGGCGCCAACTGCTCCGCCGATCAAAATTCCCGGGCCTCCACCGATCAATCCGCCAATGAGCATGCCGCCGGCAGTTCCGCCGCCGGTTTCAATGTTGTCGCGGCGATCGCGGCCTGATCCCTTGAATTGCCCTTCCTGATTGACGTCGCTGCCCTGAATGTTCGTGTCGGTAAGAGTCGCGTCGAGATAGTAGCGTTCTCCAGTGGGAAGGATCACGGCCTCGGGAAGGATACCGATGGTCGGTTTGCCCGAAATGCGGCGCGGTTCGCTCACTTTGGTGAGGCGCCCTTCAATCGTTGCTCCAGCCGGAATCGCCGTCTGTCCGTTGACCATGATTGGCTGGATAAGGCTGCCGCGGAACGGATCACCCGGTTTATTGCTGAACGTGGCCAGCGTGGTGTCGAGCCGAACGATCAGGGCAGTTCCGGCAGGTACCGGCGAACTTGTCTGGGCTGCGAGCATCGATGCCAGCAGTATGCAGGGGAGCAGCGTCCATTTCTTCATGGGACCTCCAAAACACTTTTGAGCTTCATTGAATGTAGACCAGGCGGAGGGAAGGGACAAGCATCGGACGGTACATGAGGAACCAGCGGAGGTAAGGGGCAGCAGCAGTGGCCGAACGGGCGGTCCCGAAGACGGAAAATGTCGTGCGTGAGTGTGTCTCAAGTCACATAGCGTTGATGTCAATCCGATATAATCGTTGGTTTCGCAACACATTCCGGGAAAGACTGGTCGGTTCGGTCGATGTCGCGAGACTGAGGATCACCGCCAACACGAACTCACCCCGATGTGTGAACTACGTTGATTGCACTCATCTGAGTAAAAGGAAGCAAATCACTCATGTCAAACATTGCAGGCATTCATGCACGAGAAGTTCTGGATTCGCGTGGCAATCCCACGGTAGAAGCGGAGGTCTTTCTGTCGGACGGCTCGATGGGTCGGGCCATTGTTCCGAGCGGAGCATCCACCGGTGAGCACGAGGCGGTCGAACTGCGCGACGACGACACGAACCGGTTCCTGGGCAAAGGCGTTCTCAAGGCAGTTGAGAATGCAAATGGTGAAATCGCCGAGGCCCTGGCCAATTGGGATGGATTCGATCAGCGAGGGCTCGACGGCAAAATGATCGAACTGGATGGCACCGAGAACAAGGGGCGTCTGGGCGCAAACGCTATCCTTGCGGTATCCATGGCGGCGGCACGGGCGTCGGCGCAGAGTCTCGACATACCGCTCTACCGCTATCTGGGCGGAGCCGGAGCCAACACTCTGCCCACGCCCATGATGAACATTCTGAACGGTGGTGCCCATGCCGACAACAACGTCGATTTCCAGGAGTTCATGGTGATGCCGGTGGGCGCTCCGACGTTTTCGGAAGCGCTGCGCTGGGGTGTCGAAGTATTCCATACGCTGAAGGGCGTGCTGAAAAAGCGCGGCTACAACACCGCCGTAGGGGATGAGGGCGGGTTCGCTCCGTCGGTGAAGTCGAACGTGGAAGCTATCGAAGTTGTATTGGAAGCGATCAGCAAGGCAGGTTACAAGCCGGGCGAGGAGATCGCCATCGCACTGGATCCGGCGGCCAGCGAGTTCTTTCAGGACGGGAAATACGTCTTCAAGAAATCCGACAAGTCGGCGAAGAGCTCTGACGAGATGGTGAAGTACTGGGCAAAGTGGGTGACCGACTACCCCATCGTGTCCCTCGAAGATGGGCTGGCGGAGAATGATTGGGATGGCTGGCAGAATCTGACGAAAGAACTCGGCGGGAAGATTCAACTGGTGGGCGACGATATCTTCGTCACCAACATTCAGTTCTTGCAAGAAGGAATCGATAAGAGCGTGGCCAACTCGATCCTGATCAAGGTCAACCAGATCGGAACCGTCAGCGAGACCCTGGATGCAATCGACCTTGCTCGGCGCAACGGTTACACGTCGGTGATCTCGCATCGCTCGGGCGAGACGGAAGACACATTCATTGCGGACCTGGCCGTAGCAACTGGGGCCGGACAAATCAAGACCGGGTCAGCGTCACGAACCGACCGCATCGCCAAGTACAACCAGTTGCTGCGCATCGAAGAGGAACTGGGAGGAACGGCGCGATTCCTGGGCCTGCAAGCGTTGAATTATCGGGGTTGAAAGGGACAGTAATTTCCCAGCCGGAGGGTTTCATGAAGTGGAAGTCAGTGGTGTGGGTATGTCTACTAGGTCTGCCAATACTGTCTGGCGCGCAAGTTACAGTTTCCGTCGCGCCGGATGCGGCTTCCAAAGAAGATGTTAAGAAACTCTTCGACGTCATGGCCGGCCGGGAACAAATGCGTCAGATGATGGACCAACTCTTCGCGCAGATGCGGGCCATGAATCGTGAACAAATCAAGAAGCGGCGTCCGGATATTTCTGAAGAGGAACTGGCGCGCTGGGACCGCCAATCAGAAGACCTCATCAAGAATTTCCCGCTGGATGAAATGCTCGACGATATGGTCCCGATCTATCAACGGCACTTCAATAAGTCGGACATCGATGCGCTGACCGCCTTCTATTCTTCGCCGACCGGACAAAAGTTTCTCCACGAAATGCCAACTGTTACCGGAGAGACGATGAGGGCGGTGTATCCAAGACTGCAAGCGCAGATTGACGCCGCGACCAAGAAGGTTGACGAAAAAGACGATTCGAAGCAGAAGTAACGCGGGCTACGACTCTTGTTGCATCCCTCTACCAAAGCTACGCGCTAGGAGCTAAATTTTGTCCCGTCCCAAACCGCTTATTCTGATCATTCTTGACGGCTGGGGTTATCGCGCCGAAACCAAGGCCAACGCGATCGCGCTCGCGCGCAAACCCACGTACGACCGCCTGCTGCGGGAGTATCCCAACACACTCATCCACACCAGCGGACCATTCGTCGGTCTGCCTGAGGGACAGATGGGCAACAGCGAGGTTGGCCATCTCAACATTGGTGCTGGGCGCATCGTTCACATGGACATCACACGGATCGATCTGATGATCCAGAATGGCGACCTGTTCTCGCATCCAGTGCTGGTCGACGCGATGAAGCACGCCCGCACCGGGGAGCGGCGTCTGCATTTGTTCGGCCTGGTTTCGGATGGTGGAGTGCACTCGCAGCAGGCACATCTTTACGCGTTACTGAAGATGGCGAAGCAGAATGGCCTGGACCGCGTGTTTGTGCACGCATTCATGGATGGCCGGGACACTCTGCCTACCAACGGGGCAGGATATCTCGAGCAACTGCAGCAGAAAATGCGTGAATATAACTGCGGCAAGATTGCAACGGTGAACGGGCGTTACTACGCCATGGACCGGGATCGGCGCTGGGAACGTATCGCCAAGGCGTACAACGCTATGGTCTCTGCGGATGCGGAAGGCGGAAAGCAAGCCGATCCGGTGCAGGGCATGAAAGATTCTTACAACAAAGGCGTGACGGATGAATTTGTTGTTCCTTTTGTCTGCACCGACAGTCGGGGGCAGGCTCTGGCTACGATCCGCGATGATGACTCCTGCATCTGCTTTAATTTCCGAGCCGACCGCGTTCGCCAGATTACCCGAGCTCTTACCCGCAACAGCGGGCTCAACGAGAAGGGCGGAAGCGACCTCCCCGGCGCGGCAGATCTCGACGCCACAATCCCGCGCGATCGTGTGCCGAAGAATCTCCACTACGTCTGCATGACGCGGTACGACAAGAGTTTCAGCCTCCCGGTTGTCATTCCTCCTGAGTCCATGGCAAATATCTTGGCCAACGTAATGGGCGGATTGAACATGCGCAACCTGCGCGTGGCCGAAACCGAGAAATACGCGCACGTCACCTATTTTTTCAACGGCGGTGTTGAGCAACCGTTTCCTGGTGAAGAGCGCGTAATGGTGCAATCTCCCAAGGTTGCAACTTACGATCTGAAGCCGGAAATGAGCGCCGCAGGTGTCGCGGACGCCGTAGTAAAGGCAACTGAGGATGGAACGTTCGATGTGATGATCGTGAACTTCGCCAACGCAGACATGGTAGGCCACTCCGGCAAAATTGAGCCCACGGTCAAGGCGGTTGAAACTGTGGACGCCTGCCTGAGCAGGATCGAGACCGCAGTGCGCGCGAAGGGCGGCGCCATGCTGATCACCGCCGATCACGGCAATGCCGAGATGATGATCGATCCCGCGACCGGGGGTCCGCACACCGCACACACTACGAACCCGGTGCCGTTTATCGTAGTCTCAGAAAATGCAAAGCAGTTCACCCTAAAGCCCAACGGATCCCTCCGCGACATCTCGCCTACCCTGCTGGGAATGCTTGAGGTGGACGAACCAAAGGAAATGACTGGGACGGATCTGCGGATGTTCTTGAAGGATTCCCGCTGAGGGCTACATCCAGTGCTGGGGACGCCGACACCGATCGTCCCCGTCGCTTGCAAGTCGAAGGTTAGTTACTCATCACGGCTGGGGCTGTGGCCAACAATCCAGCTACCAATTCAAGGTCGTGCAGGTCTTCGCGGCTGAAGTCCTGGGCATACTTCGAATCGAGCCCTTTGCGTGAGATCTGAATAACGCCCACCACCGACGATGCTTGATCCATGATCGGCACCGACATCAGTTTCTGAATCGGCGCGGGCGGCGCCGGTTCGTCGGATTCATTCGCGTCGGGCTTGATGGTTTCGAAGATACTCGCGTGTTTTACTCGGGCAAAGTTATTGAAAATCTCGGCCTTTTTGCTAAGCGCGGTATGCGCAGCTACCGCTTTGCTGGATAAAGGAATCGCGCCTGATGTCCGAAGATGATCCGGGAATATAAAACGCAGCAGGCCACCCTCCAGGCGCAGCAGAGCCACTTCGGTGTACTGCACACGAAAGATCTTGGCGAGGACCATGCACAGGTCCATGGCGGATACGCCGGGGCCCAGGACCGCTCCCACGGGAATTAGATGCTCAGGAAGAACAACCTCTTCCATCATCGTGTGATCAACGTTTTGGGTCATAGGGGTATCCCACACAGGCTCCATTTCTCCCGGAGCACTTAAACTCTATCGCACTTTAACCGCCATCAGGTACTTCCCAAAGTAACGGGGTTTTGCCTTTTAAGCCCTTTATTATCAGTCAACAACCGTTCCAAATACACCTGGTACCCAAGCGTCGGTCAGTCGCAAAATATCAACTCCGTGACAGTTTTTGTCATTTGCACTTGGGTTCAGGCGCCGCTTGCCTGAGCGGAAGCGGCAGACCCTCGTCGCTGACCGCAAACTCATTTACACTTCCAGCCATGAACAATCCGACGCAACCCAACGTGAAATTGATCAACGACTCCGCTTACCGTGAGAGTTATGCGAACAGCGTGCAGATGCGGGTAAACATTTGGGACTTTTTCCTCGTTTTTGGCACACTTCAGCAGCAGACCGAGACCCATGTCGAGATCCGGAACTTTCAGGGAATTTACCTCAGCCCCCAGCAGGCCAAGGCCTTGCTCGGACTTTTGCAGCAGAACGTGGCCGGCTACGAGAGCGCGTTCGGGGAGATCAAGCTTGATCCGCGCATGGGGCCAGGTGGGCCCGTCCACTGATGCGAGCCCGATCGTCGACAGAGATGTAACTTGCTCCGCTTTTTCAGCACGATTCCACGCTAAGCCGAGGGAGAGACGTTGCCAGCAACGTCTCTACACATAAGAATGGCTTCTCGCATGCGATCCTCCAGCACGCACCCCGCTGTGGTGTTCGCAGTCATCTTCGTCGTGATTTTCCTGCTGCACATTCCTCTCTTGCAGTTGCCGTATTTCTGGGACGAAGCCGGATATTATGTTCCCGCCGCGCGCGATCTGCTGCTCGCAGGAAGCCTGATCCCGCACACGACCGTTTCGAATGCCCATCCGCCATTGGTGATGGCGTGGATTGCGCTGTGGTGGAAGTGCTTTGGCTATGCCGCCCTGGTCACTCGGTCTGCGATGCTGTTGATCGCTGCATTCTCCCTGCTGGGAGTGTTCCGTCTCGCGCAACGCGTGGCGAATACCGAAGTCGCCGTTGCTTCGACTTTATGTACGGCGCTGTATCCCGTCTTCTTCTCCCAAAGCTCGCTGGCGCAGGTAGACCTGGCTGCTGCCGGACTCACATTCTGGGGACTGCTTGCTTATGTCGAAGACCGGCGGGTAGATGTGGCGATCTGGTTCTCGTGCGCCGCACTCGCAAAAGAGACTGCGATCCTCGCGCCAATCGCGCTGGCAACCTGGGAGTTTCTCGGCTGTGTCGTGCCCGACAAGGGGCGACTGCGCGGATTGTGGAGTGAAGCAATGTCGCAGACTCGATCCAGCCTGCGCATTGTTCCTCTTTTGATTCCTCTCCTACCGTTGGCGATTTGGTACGCCTATCACTATTCGCGCACAGGTTACATATTTGGCAATCCTGAGTTCTTCCGTTATAACGTCGCCACAACACTGAACCCGCTCCGGTTTCTGCTGGCTTTGGTATTGCGTTTGTGGCAAGTCCTTGGATACCTCCATTTGTGGCTTTTGACCGGAGCCATGCTCCTAGCAATGCTGTTGCCTCCATTGCGAGACGGAGACGTTGAGCGCCGGCGGATTGCAGTTCCGGTGCAGTTCGGGTTTTTGATTGTGATTACAGCCTACGTTGTGGCCATGGCGCTGATCGGAGGTGCGGTGCTCGCTCGCTATATGCTGCCGGCCGTGCCGCTCGTTGTGATCCTGGCGGTCTCGACGCTTCGCAGGCGACTCCGCTACTGGCCAGCAGCGGTTGGTCTCATCGCAGCAGCCTTTGTTCTGGCATGGTTCTGGAATCCGCCCTACGGTTTTTCGCCTGAGGACAATCTTGCATACCGCGATTACATCGCGCTACACCAGGACGCGGAGCGTTTCCTCGAAGCCCGCTATCCCATGGCGCGTGTGCTTACTGCATGGCCGGCATCGGACGAGTTAGTGCGGCCGTGGCTGGGCTACACAACGCGCCCCCTGCAGGTTGTGCGCGTTGAGGATTTCTCTATCGAACAAGTACTCTCCGCTGCTGATTTTCGCTCGCATTTTGAAGTTGCTCTGGAGTTCTCGACCAAGTACGAACCCGAGAACCCAATGGGAGATCGATGGAAAGCATGGATTGATCTCAAACGGCGATTCTTCGGATTCCATCGCGATTTGCCCCCGGCGGCGGCAGCGCAGATCCTAGGTGGGCGCGTTGTATTTGCGCGAGAGCGAAAAGGGCAGTGGATCGCGGTGATCGAAATGGAGAGGGAAGAGATCCAGAACGCGAAAAACACCGTGCACTCCTGTTTTCCAACCCTCGACAGCTTCAGTCTAATTTCACAATCCGCATACCAGAACGAGGCGTGCCGTTAGGTTCGCGGCCACGAGCGCAAGCGGTTTGTCGACAGCGAGATGCCCGGGAAAGCTGGCTGCTATGTCTGCATCAGATGACAGGAGTGCGTCTTGATCACCAGCCATACTTCGGCCCCCGGTTCTAGTTGCAGGGAATCGCGTGCGGCCAGCGTAAGGTGGACCTCCATCTCGACCCTGCACTTTACCCGCGCGGACACGATTACATCGCGTTGCGCCAGCGAGACGATGCGACCGGGAATCACATTGCGCGCGCTCAATCCCACCGGTGCCGACGTCGCCAGCAGAATGTCGCCCGCGCGGATTCCCACACGCATCGAAGAACCTACGCCGCCGCGCACCAGCGGAGTTTCCAGCAAAACCGGTCCCCCCTCTCCCGCCACACGACAGGTCATTGTGCCCCGCTCTGGGCGAACAGCCTCCACGACAGCGTCGAAAATATTCTCGAATCCAACTAACTGTGCCACCGTTTCCTGAAGAGGAGCGTTGATGACTTCATGCGGCGTCCCTTGGATCACGATTCGTCCGGCGTCGAGGACGATCACGCGCTCCCCTAAGGCGAAGACTTCTTCCCGGCTGTGCGTGACGTAAAGGATCGGAATGCGATGGGTATCGTTCCATTTCCGCAGGTCGTCAAGAATCTTCGCTTTCGTCTGAAAATCGAGCCCTGCCAGTGGCTCATCCAGAAGCAAGACCTCAGGATCCGTAACCAGGGTTCGCGCCAGGGCGGTGCGTTGGCTTTCTCCACCGGAAATCTCCCGCGCGGAGCGCTTCGCAAGCGGAGCGATTCGGAATGCTTCAAGGATCGTGGAGGTTCGATGGCCGCGTTCCGCATGCGGCAGGTGCGCCAATCCATAGCCAACATTCTGCTGCACCGTCATGTGCGGGAATAACGCAAGACTCTGAAAGACGTACCCCACGTGACGTTTCGCCACCGGAAGATCGATACCCAGTGCCGCGTCAAACAGTATTCGCTCGGCGACCGCAATCCTTCCGGAATCCGGCCGTGCAAGCCCCGCAACACAATCGAGCAAAGTAGTCTTTCCAGCTCCCGAAGCGCCGAACAGGATAGTGAAGCCGGGAGAGGCCTGGAACTCTACGTCCAAAGTGAAATCCTGCCCCTTCGAAGCGAAACTTTTGCTGAAACGGCCACGTAAGAACGTGTCGGTGATGGCAGCGATAGGAGGGGAAGCCACACCTTCGACAGTGGACATGCGCGCGTCGCTCATCGCGTATATTTTAGAGGATTTATAAGCCACGCTCGCCGATTCAAGCCGTAGACGATCGCCAGCAGGACGAAGCAAAGCACGAGCAGTAGGAGCGCAGTCTGATTGGCCCCGGCGTAGTCGGAAGCCTGGACCCGATCATAAATATCGATTGAAACCGTCCGCGTGATCCCGGGAATATTTCCCCCAACCATCAGTACAACACCGAACTCCCCCATTGTGTGGGCAAAGGTTAAGGCAGCGCCGGTAACTAATCCCGGGATGGAGAGCGGAACAACGATTCGAAAAAAGGTACGCAGCGGGGAGGCTGTTAGCGTTGCCGAAGCCGCAATCAGCTTGCGATCCACGCTGGAAAACGACGCGGCAAATGGTTGGACAGCGAAGGGTAGGCTATAAAGAATCGATCCGATCACCAAGCCGCTGAATGTGAATGCCAGCGTGTGCCCTGTAATGGAGATCCACCAGCGCCCCAGGGGGCTGTGCGGCCCGAGCGCCACCAGAACGTAGAACCCAAGCACAGTTGGCGGAAGAACAATCGGCAACGCAACCAGAGCTTCAACCAGGAACTTCCAACGCCAATTGGAAAATGCGATCCAGTAGGCGAGCGGTAGACCTAGCACGAATAATACTGTGGAGACGATGAGCGCCAGTTGCAGCGTGAGCCAGAGGGTTTGCCAGTCGATGGCCATGAGGTTCGAAATCGCATCCGGAAGGTTCGGCCCGTTTCAGGATTATATTCGCGCAGTTTGTAACTTGCTCAACGGCTGGCGGGTGGAACGATTCCATTCATTCGCAGATACACCACCATCTGACCGTAATGGTCAAAAGCGTGGGCCGAAACTGCGGTGGCTAAGCCCAGACGCGAAACGGAACCTTCTCCGAAAGGACTCCTCACCGTTTCCGTGAGATTGCTTTCGTTAATGGTCGCGATCGCTTTATGAACATACTCGAAGGATTCCTTGAGATATTTGATAACGTCAGCTTTCGATGTAATCGAAGTCGGGCCCGATTCGTCATTGATGTCGGTAGGAGGTTTTTGTTCCAGAATCGCGGCTCCGAGTTCGTAGTTGACCGCGGCCACATGCTTGATCTGCTGGGCAAAGGTGCGCACGCCTTTGAACTCGCCGTTTGTAGGCGCAAATCCGAATTTGTCCTCTGGCATCGCCTCTGCTGCTGGAATGAATTCGCGCTCTGTGTTGCTGACGGAACGATCTAATAATTGGGTGGCGGAGCGGCGTTCTTCTTTGGGATTGGCCGCCTGCGCCGACACCACAATCGTCAACAGTAAATATCCGTACGCAACAATTCTTAATTTATTACGCATGAGTCCCCCCCAATTTATTAATCCCGCACGACAGCTGGACTTAATTTTAGCTCCGCAGCCGTCAAACGATGTCGGCGAATGCTGGTCAAGCCCACCACCATTGCCAGCGCCGACCATGCCAATGCCGCGGGCACTCCCTGCCGCGCTGCCAGTTCTCCCCAGATGGCGCTGCCCAGAGCCATTCCGCCCTGGAGTACCAACAAGTACATGGAGATTGCGCGGCCCCGCATCCACGAGGGGCACATGGTCTGCGCAACAACGTTGAAACAAGCGAGAATACCGATCCAGGCAGCTCCCGCGGTAAACAATACCAGACACAACTGCTCAAAGATATGAACCTGTCCGGCAGCAAAAGTCATCGCGGCGAAAACAACGGTTGCTCCGGCGACCAGGCCGTCAACGGAGTATCGCAGCCGCAATCGCGGCAGCAGCGCCGCGCCGGTCAGAGCACCCACTCCGAAGCAGGTTAACAAGAAGCCGTATCCCTGCGCGCCGTGAGGCTGGCAGATCACCGGTAACAGTGCAAGCAAGGACGCGGCACCCACACTGAAGGCGCCTGTCCGGATCAAGACGGACCTCACTTGAGGCGCGCCTCGAACGTAGCGAAACCCTTCAGCGATGGCATCGCCGATTCGCCGCCCGGGTAGCGGTTCATGCGGAGCCCGCTTCCACTTGCACAAGAAGTAGATGACGCCAAAAAACGAAGCCGCGTTCAGAAGAAACGACCATCCTGATCCAGTGGCTGCTACTACGATTCCGCCGAGCGCCGGTCCCACCGCACGTGCCACGTTGAAACCAGCCGAATTCAAAGCGACCGCGGAGGCATGCTGCGCCGGCGAAACCACCTCGGGCGTGATGGCCTGCCACGCCGGGTCGTTCATGACTGCCCCGAGACCCATGAGAAAAGTAAACACCAACAGCATCCACGGATTCACGGCGTGCAACAGAGTCAGCACGCCGAGGGCGGCCGCCGCCACGACCATCCAGCTCTGGGTGAACAAGAGAATCCGCCGGCGGTCGACCATGTCGGCCAGAGCTCCTGCTGGCAGGACGACCAGGAACACAGGCACGGCAGCCGCAGCTTGAACCAGGCTCACCATTAGAGGAGAAATCGTGAGTTGGGTCATCAGCCAGCCCGCGCCCACGTTCTGCATCCACGTGCCGGTGTATGAGATTACGGCGGCAATCCACAGCGAGCGAAACAGCGGTTCGCCCAGTGGCGCCCAAGCCGGATCAGCACGACGAATACTCGCGCCTTCCACTGACGGAACTGTGATGTGATCGGCCATCCGTTACCTCGCGGTCGCTGCCTCCTATCGTTAAGATTTTGCTCTCAGTCCCTCGGAAAAGGGCCACTCTGAATCCTTCCAGGCTCGAATCAAATAGATAATTACGCCAGTCAGCAGAATAAGAACCGCATACCGCATTTCCTTCTGCCAGTTCTCCCGATTGAACAATATGAAGAGAAACCCCGCACACGCCAGTAACGCTGGTAACGGGTACAGCCACATCCGGAACGGCCTCGGCATCTCGGGCTGCCGGATTCTGAGCACAATAACGCCCACCGCTTGGACCAGAAACTGCAAGATGAGGCGAATGACTACCAGAGCCGCGATCGCATCCTTGAGTCGCAGGAAACAGAAAGCTGCCGCTACCACTCCCAGCGCCATCAGCGAAACGTGGGGGAAGCGGTGCACAGGATGCACTTTGGCAAACGCCTTGAAGTAATTGCCATCCTTGGCCGCCGCGTAGGGGACCCGCGAGTACCCAAGCATCAGGGAGAAAACCGATGCAAACGCGGTTACGATTACCAGTCCCGTCACCAGCCGCGCCGCCCAGGCGCCATAGATTCTCTGCATGAATAACGACACAACATACAAACCGCTGTTGTTCTGTCCCGCCTTGAGCATTTCCCGCCAAGGCACAACGGCCAGAATGCAGACGTTCATCATTAGATATAGACAGGCCACCAGCAGAATGGAAAGCAACAGCGCCCGAGGAATATTTTTCCCCGGATCCTCGATCTCGTCACCTAGAAAACAAACGTTGTAATATCCCCAATAATCGTAGGTTGAGACCAGCATCGCCCCGCCGAGCCCGACAAAAAATTGGCGTGAAAGAGTGAACGCCCCCGGCGGAAAATCAAAAGCTAATGCGGCATTGAAGTGCGATAGGCCAGCATAAATAATCCAGCCAATCGTTCCCATCACTCCGAACCACAACACTTTCGAAAGTCGCCCGATCACCGTGATGCGCCGGTACAACAGCAATACCGTAAAGAAGCAAATCAATACTGCAACGGCAGTTCCAGGAGTCACGATCCAGCTTATTTGGAGCGGGCCTGCCCACGGAATGTGCACCGCCGCTTCATGATGCGCGTAAACCGTTTCCAGTTCCGGCCAATAATATGCCGCGTAGCCCGCCAACCCAATGCACCCGGTCGCAATCGACAGCGGTGCGGAAAATGAGACCTGCCAGATAAACAAGAACGAAATCAGTCGTCCCCATTTCTTCGGCCCATAAATCTCGCGCAAATACCGATACGACCCGCCGGAAGCAGGGAGCGCCGCGCCCAGTTCCGCAGAAACCAGACCGTCGCAGACCGCAAGCAGACGCGCCCGCGATCCATCCCAGCAAGGCCTGAGGGCCGCCCATGGCGCTCAAGACCAGCGGCATGGTGATGAACGGGCCCACGCCGATCATGTCGATCATGTTGAGCGCGGTCGCGCTGCCTAGGCCCATCCCGCGGATGAGCGTCGGGGAACTCGCTTCCGGTTTCGTGGAAGAACCCATGCTTAGGTCGGATCAAACGTCTTGCATCTTGCGGGCCGCTTTATTGTCAACTGGGTCCTGGCAACCGGCTACTGCTTCTCATGTCCCGCGCTCAGCAGGTTTACATACAGCCGCACCGCTCCCGGAACGCCTGCCGGCAACTGGCGGAAGAACGCATAGCCCGTGTAGATGTACGTTCCCTTGCCGTACTGCGCGCGTAGCAGGCCGCCCTTTTGTGCGTCTTCTTTCGGATCGTGACACGACAACAATGGGATGAAATGGTCGTCCCACTTATCCATGAAGTACAATCCGCGCTCCTGCACCCAGCCATCGAAATCGCGCTGTGTAATGGTGTTGGGATAGTGGAAGACAGAATCGTCGGGCGCGAGGATTTCTACCGGAGCATCCTCGACCGAAACGCGCGCGCGGCTCAACTCGGCTGAATACGGAGTAAATTTACCGCTATTGAAGTCTCCAGTGCCCGTGTTGTATTGCACGACCAGAGTCCCGCCCGCAGAAACGAAGTCGAGCAACTTCTGGTTATTCGTCGCAACTTCTTTCTGCGTGTCGTAGGCGCGAATGCCGAGCACGATAGTTCCGTACTGGCTCAGATCCTCCCCTGCAAGCTTCTCTGCGGGAATCATGGTGACGTCCATCCCTACCTGCTTGAGGACGGTCGGGATGTCATCTCCCGCACCCATGATGTAGCCAACTTTCAAATCATGGGGCACTTGCACGTCGACGATGCTCACGCGCTGACGCGCCGGCTGGTAGTAGTAGAAGCTGCCCAGATCTTCGCGAGCAACCAGCGTGTATCCTTCACTGAATTTCTCGCCATCGGATTCCAGCACCGCACGTACCGTCGCCCGTCCTTCTTGAAGTCCCGCGGTGAAAACTTTGAATTGAAAGTCCTGTTTCTCTCCGCGCTGCTTTAGATCCACTGCAACCTGCACCGGGTCGGAGCGCCAGCCTCCTGGCAGTTCGAGTCGCAGCACCCCGTGAGCCTCTCGCGTGAGATTGCTGGTTACTCCAACGGCTACCGAAGAGGTCGTGCCATTGTGCGTCGAAATAACTTGCGTTCCGGGTTCAAGCATTACCGAGAATGCGGGCACGACGGCCAGCGGACGCGCTCGCGGTTTTCCCGCGTCGTCGAGGAAAGGAGTGACCACAGCAGCGGTCACGCCGTTTCGCGTACGCGTTTCACGCGACCCCGCAGAATATTCAACGCGAGCCCGTAGCGCTGGCGGAGGGAAGGGAAGCGTCGCGTACTTCTCGTTGTCGATGTGGTTGATGCTGTCGGTCTCTGGATCATCCCGGTGCCAGTAAGGACGCGTGTAGATCGTGTCCTTCGGCACGCGCAACCGGAAGTCGGCGTGCAGGTCTCCCCCCGGCTTGATCGTCTCCGGCCTGGTCTTTCCGTTGATCGTGTTCCATCCTGAGGGGACCTCGAGTTTAATGTGGTCGATGAGCAACGGCAGTTTCGAACCATTGTGAAACGCTACCGCGACCACGAACTCCTGGTCCGGCGAAACCGCGGTGAGAGCGTTGGATTCTTTCGGAACGCTAGTGTTGCGCCCATCTCCCAAAGAGACATCTGCGGAGAGAGTGACGCCAAGAGCCAAATTTAAGGCTGTCTCCGCCCGTTGCTGCTTATCGGCAAGGCGGGTCATCAAGTCGAGTTTCGTAGCCGCACTCAAGCCGCTTCGGTTGATCTCGGTACTGACGCGCTGCAGTTCCGCCACTATCTCCATGAGAGGCCGCGCCGTGGCCGCTGGATTGTTCCCCTTCGCCAGGTTCGCTGCTTCGGTATCCCGCTGTGAAATCTCTGTCAGTTGTTGTCTAAGCTGCGGGACCTTCTTCTCCTCAGCGCCCAATCGCGCCGCCAATCCCGGCAGAGTTGTATCAATCCCGTCGAAAAAGCTCTTCTCGTGCCCGTCCTTACCCACGGTCGATGGCAGGACAGAATCGACCAGCCTGTAAAACGTAAACCGATCTCCTGGGTCTACGGTCCAGTTCGCCGCACCCTGCGATAGTTGATGCCGCAAGCCCTCCATTGCAAATTGCACGTACGACATATCGAGGTCGGTGTTCTTCTCGCCGGTGTTCAACTTCAGCGTCCAGTCGGCGTCGGGACAAGTCATCGCTCCAAACCCGCAGACGTTTCCGATGTAAAACTTCTTTGGCTGCCAGGGAAGGAGTCCTTGTGCAACCTGTTCGGGAAACCTCTTCGGATCGGCCGCGGCTCGGAACGCTTCCCTCGCCAGGATGCTCGAGGCCTGATGATTGCCGTGCCCATCGCGCTCTGTGCCCGAAAAACGTGCCACCAGAACATCCGGACGAAACGTACGAATCACGCGCACCATGTCGGCAAGAGCCACATCGTGCCCTCCCCACTTGGAGAACGTTTCTTCGGCATTCTTGGAGAATCCAAAATCCGCCACGCGCGAGAAACGCTCCTGCACGCCGTAGTATTGATCGGAAGCCAGCAGTTCCTCGGCCCGCAGCACACCGAGAACGTCTGAGAGGTTGCTGCCAATCTTATTCTGACCACCCTCCCCGCGATTCAGCGTCATCAACAGTGTGCTTACCCCTCGGCCGCGGGACTCGAGAGTCAGCATGCCACCGTCTTCGTCGTCCGGATGTGCTACGACCTGCATCAGTCGCGCTGTGGTTCCCATGCGCAACAATGCCAAGCGCAATCCTGCAGCGCCTTCATCCTGCGGTATTTCTGCGGGAACGGCTTGATACAGTAAGCCGGGAGGATCCGCTCCCACTTCCAGATCAGAGGGGGAGTTTGCCGTAGCTGGAGTGGAAGACGCGTGTCGTGGCGCTGGCTTATTCGCCTCTTGCGGGATCGCAAGGACCGAAAACACTGCAAGGAAGCAAACCACTTTCACGCCGAAGAAATGCGAGCGCTGAAACAAAGAGGAAGTGCGGCGCCGATTCGGCCGCAACAGGCTAACGGGTCCGGGATGTCTCACGCTACAAGGATGGGGCCTACCCCTGCTCCGACGCAAATTCTTTCCAGTCTCTGTATCTCTGATTAGACGCCCACTCCGGTTGACGGTTAGCCGCAAATCCCTCGGAATTCGCCGCAGACGGCAGAGTAGAGGGGTTGCCTTTTCAAACATCGCACAATTCGGCTGCATTCCGCAGCGAAACTAACGGGTCGCCAGTCGGCACAAATTCATGCGCCACATAACCTTTGAATCCTTTGTCCGCTATCGCTCTCATCACTCCGTCCCACTGCACTTCCTGGGTACCGTCCAGTTCATGGCGCCCAGGAACGCCCCCAGTGTGGAAATGACCAATCCACTGAATGTTCTGGCGAATGGTCTCGATCAGGTCGCCTTCCATGATTTGCATGTGGTAGATGTCATACAGCAGCTTCACGTTCGGGGAGTTGACCTCCCGCACCACGCCTACGCCCCACGCTGTGTGGTCGCACATGTAATCGTGATGGTCGCGCTTGCTATTGAGCAATTCCAGGCAGATCGTCACGCCATGATCTTCGGCGATTTTCTTAACACGATTCAGCCCCGCAATCGTGTTGCGCGCACCTTCCTCGTCCGACAGCCCACCACGGTTTCCGGAAAAAGTGATGACGTTCGGCACGCCCGCCTTGGCGGCTCGTGGAATGTTCGATCGCAACGCGTCCTCGATCAGCGCATGATTTTCCACGCGGTTGAGTGCCTTGTTAATCTCGCCCGCGCCAGCGTATCCCATGGTGCACAGCAGCCCGTAATGGCGCGGAACCTCATACTCCTCCGGTTGGAGCAGGTCGATTCCTTGCAAACCAATCTTCGCGGAATATTCCGCCAGCTGATCGAGGGGAATGTGAGAGTAACACCAGCGCGAGACCGACTGTCGTATGCGCCCTTTGCGAACCGTTGATAGCGCGTTCAGCCGGAGTTCGAGAGACGGCACTTGTGTCGCCGCCAAACTCGCAACCGAAGACTTCAGCAGCGTTCGCCGCGTAACACGCATAGAGATGAATGAAGATTATTTTTACTGAAAACTGACAACTGGCCTACTGCCTGCCTTCTTTGAGGAGGGCTTGGCAATTGCTCGATGCCGTCAAGACTTCATTGAATGCCGTCTCTTTTCGCAGATCTTTGAGGAGAGGATCATCGAGCAAAGCCGAGTAAGCACAATAGTTTTGCTGCACCGCGGCTTTGAGCAGGCGCAGCGCCGGTTCATTCTGCCCGCACGCCGCCATCAGAGCCCCCACGTGATACCAGGCCTCGGCGTCAGGCTCCATCATCACCGACGATTCGGCCTCGCGCACGATCTTCGAAAAATCTGCCGGGCGCTGTGTCGCGGTGCATGCCTCCATAAGGTCGCGATGATAGGTTGACGCCTTGCCCATGGACTTCGCCGTTGCTCGCGCCTCCGCGACATTGCCTTCGGCCAGGTGAATATACGGTGTTACCCATGCTGCCCATTCCGATCCCGCGTCGAGTTGGACGAAATCTGTGGCGCGATCGGTCTTGCCCATTTCCACGAACGCCCACGCGCAAGAACGGAAACTGAAATTTCCTGGATCGAGCTGCCGCGCCGTATTGCATTCTCGTGTGGACTGTTCGAGCATGCCCGCGTATCGCAAGACGTAGCTGAATGCGAAATGAGCGTCGGCACTCTGCGGACGCCGGCGTACTAGATTCGTTGCCGCGTCGTAAGCCCGGCCGATATCACCCCGCTCCACCCGGTTCACGATGAGCAAACTCGCCGCCATCACGCGATTGGGATCGAGTGTGACAGCCCTTTCATAGGCTGCATTCGACCGTTGGAAGGTCTCCTCGCCGCCCCCGCCCCATTGCGAGTCGAAGTAATATCTCTGCCCCAGTGCTTCCCATGCCGGCGCGTAGGTAGGATCGATGCCCACTGCCCACTCCAACATCTTGATGGCTTCTTTGTTGGGAGCAGGATCGTGCGGGACCGCGACGCTTCGCAAATAAAAGTCATAAGCTTGCTGGTTCTTCGGTCGCGATGCAGAGGCGTCCACGGAACCAGCCGCTCCTCCAAGAATGGGCAGCAAGCCATGCTGTACCTGCGTAGTTAGCTGTTCCTGGAGTCCAATCAGGTTGTCTGCTTTTTCGGTCACGGTCGTCTGCCACAGGAGTCGATCGGTCGGCACATCGATGGCTTCCAGCGTGACCATCAGATTGTCGCCCACCTTCCGGAAGGAGCCCTGCAGTAGTCGGCCCACTCGCAGTTCCACGCCCACCTTTTTGGAGTCTATGTCGAGCGCCACGTACTTGCGCGTAGCCGAGGAGGGGCGGACCTCCAAAGTCCGCGAATAGGTCAGGACGCTGGTCAATTCGTCGGCTAATGCAAAGCGTAAGTAATCGACGCTGATATCCCCGTTCAGATTTTGCAAAGGCAGCGCGGCAATTGCGTTCCGTTGCTCGGCGTTCGCCACTTCGCGATGCTTGTACCACCACGCGCCCACCGCAGCCAGTACCGTGACCAGCAAGGCAGCCATTCCCAGCAATAAATACGTTTGCAGACGCGAATTCCTGCCGAACGTTTTAGTCGACGCCACTCGCAGCTTCGCGGTTGCACTGCCGGTCTTGATGGTTCCGGATTCCGCCTCCTTCTTGAGCAATGCCAGGTCCGACCGCATCTCAGCCGCGCTCTGGTAGCGGTGTGTGCGGTCTTTTTCCATGGCTTTGCCGATGATTCCCTCCAACTCGATTGGAATCTTCGGATTCAAATCCTTGGGAGGAATCGGCTTCGAATGCAGGACCGCATTCAGGGTGACCAGGGAGTTCGCACCAGTGAAAGGCTTCTTTCCGGTGCACATTTCATAAAGCACCACGCCGAAAGAAAAGAGGTCGCTGCGTGCGTCAACCGTTTCGCTCCGCGCCTGTTCCGGGGACATGTAAACGGCGGTACCTGGAATCACTCCGACCGCAGTCAGCGATTGGTCTGCGCCGTCGTCGTCTGTTCCCAGATGGTGCACCAGTTTGGCCAGCCCGAAGTCGAGCACCTTGACCTGCCCGCTTGGTGTCAGAAAGATGTTGGCTGGTTTCACGTCGCGATGCACGATTCCCTTGGTGTGCGACGCCACCAGCGCGTCGGCCACTTGCACCCCGACATCAAGAACTTCTTCGACGGACATGGGGTGTCCCGCAATGTGTGCCTTCAGGCTCTCGCCTTCGAGCTTCTCCATCACGATGAAGGGATGGCCGTTGTTATCTTCAATACTGTGGATCGTGCAGATATTAGGGTGGTTAAGCAGCGAGGCCGCACGGGCTTCGCGAGTGAATCGCTCCAGTGACTTAGGATCGCCGGCTAGATTTTCGGGGATAAATTTCAGCGCAACGTGCCGTCCTAGCTTCAGATCTTCGCCCTCATACACCACGCCCATACCACCGCCTCCAAGTTTTCCAAGGATGCGGTAATGGGATACTTGATGGCCGATCATGAGAGCGTGCGACCCTGCCCGGCGGTAATGTTAGGCCCCCTGCCGATTGTGGTCAACTGCCTTGTTCGGCGCGGTCAGTGTGCGGCGTTCTAGGCGCCTCGCGGATTTTTTTGGGAATGGAACACATCGATTCCCGCCACGGTCTTAGCTACGTCCTAGGGTAAGATGCCTGCCATCGCGGCTTTGGTTTGGATGCAATAGTATGAAATTGGCGGCAGTTTGGCAGTCCCCGCCAGGAGGTTGTCGTGAGCGAAACCAGTTCTTTACCCGGTTCCCCTCCGAAAGCATCTTCGCCCGCCCTTTCAGATGTAGACGAAGTCATCCGTCGGCGAGCCGAAGAAATATACATCCGAAACGGCAGAATCGCAGGCCGCGATCTCGAGAATTGGGCCCAGGCTGAACAGGAAATTCGGCGTGAGATGTCAGGTCGGCGCGCCGCTATCGTGGTCAAGGTGAACGGTGCGCGCTATGTGGGCGAGTATGCTCCGCAAACATCTGATGGATACCGTCCAGGAGAGTTGGGACCAGGTGCGTCGGTTGCCGTCCGTTTTGTCGGAGACAAAATGTTCGTAAAACGTCCCAACGGAAAAGAACTAGAAACTACGATCATTGAGAAAAGCAGCTAATTTCCTGCCTCGACTTGGGGCCTGTGCCCGGCAACATCCCTCGAACTTGATATATTGCAAAGATGTTGAACCTGCTCGTTCAGAACCAGAAGCGGGGGGCTGGACGCAGTTTTACCTCAACGCTTCGGCACCTGGGTGCCGCGGGATTGTTCTTCCTCGCGATTCTTGATAGCTCTCCCCTGCCAACATTTGGAGGGCCAGATATCCTGACGGCGGTCTTGGCCGCCAGCCATCGTCCTTTATGGTATGAGTACGCCGCGAGCGCAACGGCCGGATCCGTGATTGGCGCATATTTCACGTTTCGACTGGCGCGCAAAGCCGGCACCGCTTACTTGGACAATAAGTTCAAGAAAACAAAACTATCCAAGTTTCTGAAGCTATTCAAAAAGTGGGGTACAGGAACCCTGGCAGCATCCACAGCCATCCCTATACCGACGCCAACCAGCATGTTCTTCGCGGCGGCGGGCGCCTCCGATTATCCTCAAGGCAAGTTCTTAGCGATCGTTGCCATTTGCCGGGCTGCACGTTACTTCGGCATTGCTTTCGTTGCCGGACATTACGGGCGACATTTCCTGCGGGTGCTCCGCCATCCCATGCAATATTGGGGCTGGTTACTGTTCTTCCTCGCGGTGACGGCAGCGCTGATTGGCGGAGGGATTTTCCTTACCCGCCATCTGGAGCCAGCATCGGCCGAATAGTGGCAGGTTCAATCAGTTTCCAAGCCGCCCTTAGCCCTCGTCCACATAAAAGCCTGCCGACGCTCCTACCCATTCCATGTTTTTATTCTGATCCACGCCCATCATCAGGCCGCGGCCCATGCGGATAATCGTCAAGACCGGCGTGAGTTCTTCCAGCCAGATGTACATAACGCGAACCTCCGCCTTGGTACCACCAAACGGAGTTTCGATGATGGGCTCAAAGTTCAGCCTCTCCTGCAGGATGTAGTGCTGACGCTTCTCCGCCGGGATGGCCGCAATATCCTCTTTCTTCGGTGCAATCACGACGCCCAGTCCCGCAAACGAATACAGCGGCTTGAGAGCGTAGTTCTCGAGATCGTTCGGAATCTCCTCCAACTGATCCAGGAACCACGTTTTCGGAACGGAAGCATGCTTCAGGTAGGGAATGGAAAACTTGCTGATGCGGAAATACCAGTTGGGATGCCCCGCCCACTCCACGTCAAGGTCGTCGCGCCAGTCGAATGCGGGCGTGACGTTCTTCCGCTCCAGTTCATCAATGATCGCCCGGTTGTAGATTCGCTGGATCGGTACCCGTTTTCCATCGCGGCCGTAATAAAGTCGCGAGCCTTCCTTCGTGATGTCCACAATGTCGACCGCGCGCACGCCTAGCATCTTTTCGGTCAGCAGGAAGTCCGGAAGCGTCTTCTGCTCGTGCGGATGGATTTCCATCAGAATCACGTTTTCCGGATCGTGCGAGCCCACAATCGCTCGTCGCAGCAGTTCGCGATAGGAATCTGCCTCCAGGCCGCTCAACAGATACTTAAGGCGCCCGCCAGACCCTGAACGAAATCCCCGAGCGTCCAGACCATAAGCAGCGATGTACGCCTCCGCCAATGGCCCCTGATAGGCATACAGGGAAGGGAAGGCCTGTAACTCGACCAGTTTCGGTTGTAGCTCTCCCTGCCTATCTCTAACGAGCCCAAAATCGACCTGCACAAACATCGGATGCGATGCTTCGTTGGGAACCTTGAACTCCGCTGGTACCGCTTCGTCCGATTTCGCGCGATAAGCAGGGCTTTCGACCAATTGTCGGATCAGTTCCTTCCCGTCCTGCGCCAGCCGACCAAGCAATTCTTTGGGAAAAAAGCAAGGCGTCTCCGATAGCCGAAACTGCACATGGGTTCCAGAGACCTGATCCACTCGGTGCAGGAACGCCTGATATTTGTCGGCAGTGAAGGCGTTGTTGAACTGCTTGCGCAAAGAAGGAATCATAATCGTCGATTTGTAATCGGAGAAAAAGCGCTCACAAAGTGAGCGCTTTTCAGAGTCGAAGGATCCTTACCGTCATCCGTACTTTAGTCGGCGGAGTTGATTATGCCTCCACCAGAAACTTTCCCTCGTTCATGATCTGAACGTCGTCCACCCAGATATTGAACTTCCGCCCCACCACGTCGATGTGCGTCGTCGAGTCCCAATCCGCTCCAGTATGCGCCCCGTAAGGGTTCCCAAACGCGATATGTACGCCAGGGTATTTCTCATCCTGGAGAATGTGCCCGATCACGTCCTTGAGATCGATATTGGTGCCTATGGCAAATTCGCCCACACGGTCGCTGTTTTCATCGGTGTGCGTGTACTTCCAGAAATCGCTCTCCAACTCATGATTGTTCGAGTGTGCCTCGGTAAGGCGGTTACCCTTCATCCGGATCGTCAGCGGGTTCTCTTTCAGGTTTCCAAACTTCGCACACAAATAATCGCCCACCACGCCATCAATCACGAAGGCCCCATTTACCTCGCCCGGAGTAGTGAAGATTTCTCCCCCAGGCAAGTTGCCCCACTTTTCCGGAGAGATAATGCCGCTCGTCTTGAGCCACTTATAGTTTGGATTCAAATTTGCCGTCAGGTCCGTTCCGGCCGCGGTCTTTGCCCGAATGATCGATGCCTTGCGAACCATCTCGACGACTTTCTGGCTGAGCCGGTCCACCCGTTGGAAATCCGCGCGCATTCCTTCCAGCATGATCTGCCGGTTGATGTTCACCATATGCGCGTGCCGGATCTTGCGCCGGTTGACCACGTCAGTCATTTGAATACGCGAGCGCAGTTCGTGGGTCTGGACTTGTACGGCGAAAATGGAAACCTGGCTCGTCTCCAGATCATCGAGAATCTCGCGCGGCAGATCCTTCAGCGGGCGTTCCGCGAGGTCTTCCAGAATCCAGGCGTGATAAGGTGCGCCCAACTTCTCGAGCTCGGCCACAATGGCGGCCGCGATCTCCACCGTGGCTTCATCGGTGATCACGCAGACTTGTTCATGAGGCTGTATCCGCAGGCATACGTTCACCGCGTTGTATGCCCCGGGAGTGAACTCAGCGTCGAAAGCAACTTTATTCAGTTGTTTTTGAGTGGTACGTGAGGAAATGCTCATTACCCTATTTTTCTTACGGCCGCTGGCTCTTCGCTCTCCGCCAACCCCGCTTCCGTCTCGTCAATAATGTAGTCGACCACTTTTTTCAGATCGCCGGTTTCCTGGAAAACGCGCAACTGCCGGTCCGCACCGCTACCGTGCTCAAGAATTCGGTGGACGTAATTCAGTTCCTCACGCGAATCAAGTTCATCCACGACGTCATCGACAAATTCCAGATACTCGTGGATCAGGTCCCGGGCCGCCACCTCTCGCTGCTTGCCAAAATCAATCAGTTTGCCGTCGAGACCGTACCGCGACGCCCGCCACTTGTTTTCCATGATCAAGGCTCGCCGGTACAGGCGGAATCCCTGATTCGCGGTATAGAGCTTATACAGCTTCGCCACGGTTGCCTGGATCAGGGCCGCCAGCGCGATCGTTTCATCGGCCCGCATCGGAATGTCGCACACCCGGAACTCAAGCGTGTTAAAGAATGGATGCGGCCGGATATCCCACCAGATTTTCTTCGCGTTATCAATGCAGTTGGTCTTGATCAGCAGCTTGATGAAGTTCTCGTACTCGCCCCAACTGGGGAAATAGTCCGGGATGTTGGTCCGAGGAAACTTGTCGAAAACCTTGCAGCGATATGATTTCAAGCCCGGTGTTCATGCCCAGCCAGAACGGCGAATTGGTCGACAATGCAAGAATGTGCGGCAGAAAATACCGCGCATGATTCATCATGTGAATCGCGGTTTCGCGATCCTCGATGCCGATGTGCACATGCAGACCGAAAATCAGGTTGGCTCGCGCGACCAGTTGCAAGTCCTCGACGATATTCTTGTAGCGCTCGTCGGGATGAATCTCTTGCGTTCGCCAGTCTCCAAACGGATGCGTCGCCGCTGAGGCCAGCCGCAATCCATTTTCTTTGGCCAGACGCACCATGTTGCGTCGGAGCTTCTTAACCTCGGCCTTGGCATCTTTAATGCTGTTGCAGACTGAAGTGCCGACCTCCACGACGGACTGGTGCATCTCCGCCTTCACCCTCTCCTGAAGAATCATCTTGCCCTTCTCCAGGATTTCGGCATGAATATGCGACCGCAGATCCCGGGTCTCCGGGTCGACGGTCTGATACTCCTCTTCAATCCCGATGGTAAAAGTCGGCTGCATAAAGTGTGGCGCGGGCGCCCTCGCCCGCGAAATCTCCACAGAAAGTTGAACCCCAATTTCAGGGTCCTAACAGTATAACAACGCTCGAAAGAAGGTCCGTTCAGTCCCATTCCTTGTTTTCCGCGACTCTCGCCTTAACGATCTTTTTCAAAAGCGCGTCTGGAAAACCCTTGTCGGGTGGAAACTGGATCGTCCCCTTGGAAGTCCGGTAGCTCTTCAGTTCCTTCTCGAACTGGTCGAGCACCCCGGAGCCGGTCGGGAACAGACTGCAATGGTTCTTGAATGCCGCGTACCCCACCAGCATCCCGTTGTACTTGAACATCGGGATCCCGTAACTGATGCCCTCGGTAGTCTCCTTCGGTACCACGGAGCGAATCACCCTGCGAATGTGTTTTAACGTGCGGCTTGCGGGTTCGGGCACACTTGCCAGGTACTCGTCCACGGTCTTCGGAACTGTGCCGCGTTTCACGACGGTAGTCTTCTTGATCTGGTCGGAGGTTAAGACGAGATCTAAGTCGATTTCGGGGTCTCAGGACGACCGGGCTGCCTTGCGCTCCGTTGGCACCCACAGTAACATTTGACTCTCGGTGCCACAATCCCGCATTACCGTCCCCGTTCTGCTGGATCGGCTGCAGAGGTTTTACGGCCCGCAAGAGCCGTGTTTTCCGGTGGATCCCTATGAATTTCTCGTTTGGTGGTATTGTGGCTACCCCGCGAGTGATGCCTCCTGCACTAAAGGTTGGAACCGGTTAGCGGGCGAAGTCGGAATCGATCCCGACGAACTTCTGAGCGCCCGCCCGCCCAAGCTCACGGCTGCGCTTAAAGCCGGAGGCATGTTCCCCGAGTTACGTGCTGAGCGCCTGAAAGAAATCGCCTTGCGCGTCCAGAATGAGTTTCGAGGTGATCTGCGAGCTTGTCTGGTCGGACCGCTCGCTCAAGCTCGCAGGACGCTAAAGTCGTTCCACGGAATCGCTGACCCCGGCGCCGACCGAATCCTTTTGTTTGCGGGAATTGCTTCAATCGCCGCTGTCCCGTCTAATTGCCCGTACGTCATTGTGCGTATCCTCGGCGGGAAAGAGAGCGAAAACTACGCGGCTACCTATCGCGAAGCACAGCGCCTAATCGCTGCAGAATTACCCCAGAAACCAGACGCGCTTACTCGCGCATATCTCCTGTTGAAACACCACGGTCAGGAACTTTGCAAACGGAGCAAGCCGAAATGTGAAGCGTGTCCTCTCAAACCGAACTGCGCGTACTTCGGCGCGACTTGAGAACGCGCAGATGAAAACGTGCGGAGTCCCGACTTCGCCTTCCGCTTTAGGTCGGCGGATGGTTCGCCTCCAACTACTTCGGCCCTTTCCCCCGCTTCCGTTCCGCCACCCATGCAGGCTCGCCTTTTTTCTGTGGCTTTTCTGGACCCGCTAAAAACCCCGCCCAGCGGAATTCTTTTACCGGGCTTTCGCCATCCCGCGCCATCTTCACTGCCATCTCGGCGACAGCGTCTACGATCCAGTTGAAATTTTCCTGGCCGACTGAGGTTATCTCCGCATCGGGTGCAGGATTCAGGAAGTCAATCGCATACGGCACCCCGCCCTCCACCGCAAACTCTACGGTGTTCAGGTCGTAACCCAAGGCGCGACATAAGCTCAAAGCATCTTTGACCATGCGATCGCGCAACTCCGGCGTCGACGGCGCCGGATTCCCCTTGACATACCGTTCATGATGCGGCGCCCGCGGATCGTACTTCATGATGTGGACTTTCTCCTGCCCTACTGCGTAACAGCGGTAATACTCGTCAAATTCCACGCCATGCTGCAACGTCATGCACAGGTCGCCTGTCTGGTTGTAGTGATGAAAAAATTCTTCCGGCGAATGCACCTTATACACGTGCTTCCATCCACCGCCGGAATAAGGCTTAAGAAAAGCGGGAAAGCCGACGTAATCAAACAGTTCGTGCCAGTTCAGCGGGTACATCAGATTCCGCATGGACCGGTCCGTGGTTCCCTCCGGATGTTTGTTGTGGGGCAGAATCACCGTCGGCGGAATCGCCACGCCCATCTTGTGCGCCAAAGCGTAGTTGAAGAATTTGTCGTCCGCCGTCCACCAGAAAGGATTGTTTACCACGATCGTCCCGTGCAGGACCGCATTCTTCAAGTAAGCCCGGTAGAACTGAATGTCCTGCGAAATCCGGTCGATGATGACGTCATATTTCTTCGGCTCATCCATCCGGATGCCGCCGATCTTTACAAACTCCGCCTCGATGCCATCGACCTTCATCGAGTTGATCTTGTCCACCAGTGCTGGCGGAAACGTATTTTCCATTCCAAACAAAATTCCAATCTTCTTCATCGCTCACTCCGTAGAGACGTTGCTTGCAACGTCTGGCGCAGCCATCATTGCCGAGACGTAGCAAGCTACGTCTCTACCAGCCAACATCTCAAAAATACTTTCCCGCCATCCGCAACCAAAGCGGCCAGTCATGCTTCGAGTTGTCGCCCCAAACATCCAGCCAGTTCGGGATCGCCTTACCGTTCAGGATCGCCGAAAACTTGATGTTTTGATCCAGGCATATGTCCCAGTCCGCCGATGCCAGAACGATCTTCATCTGGCGATAGCGGCTCAGGAACCAGTCGTCGCTCAAGTTGGGCACAAAGTCTGGCGGATTGTTGAAATAGCAGTCATTGTCATAGAAGCCGTCCAGAAACTGATGAATATCGAAGGCCCCGCTCATGCTCACGCAATGCGTCACCACATCAGGATGCTTCAGGGAAAAATTGACCGCATGATAGCCCCCAAAGCTGCACCCAGTGACGGCAAGCTGCGGCGCCTCGTTTTTCCATCGAATAAAGGGCAGAAACTCATGCAGGATGTAACGCTCGTACTGCAAGTGCCGGAGCACCCTGAGCCGCGGATGCACGCCTCTGTTGTACCAACTCTCCGTGTCGACACTGTCGGTGCAAAATACCTGAAGTTCGCCGCGCTCGATTTTCGGCGCCAGCACGCCAATCATGCCGCGGTCTTCATACTCGAAGAACCTTCCCCTCGAAGTGGGAAAAACCAGCAGTCGAGCCCCGGCATGTCCGAAAACCAGGGCTTCCATGTCGCGCTGCAATTCCTGGCTGTAAGCCTTGTGATATTCGCGATTCATTTTGAAAGTAGAGGGATTTTTCGGCTGTCCGCTAGAGAGGCCCTAGCGGCATCTCGTTGCAGCCGAAGTATCTTACCCGATGAAAGGCTAAAACCCCTATTGTGGAGAAGGAGTTACAAAAAGTGAGAAAGGAATATCTCTGCGGTGGAAATCGGGATGCGTGATCCGCGTGAGCAGAACTGCTCTCGCGCTGGCCGTCAATGATTGGTCGTCGGGAAATTACCGAGGCTTCATGTACCAGAAGATTGCCAGAGCAATCAGGGCTACCGTGATAATCCAGAGCACGATGTCTTTGCTGCGGTTTTTTTCTTCTGCCATAGGGGAAGTACAGCACACTTGAAATCGCAGTTCAAGTGTTGTCGCAATTTCCTTGAGATTATTGTTTTATTGTTTTGATACTGCGCTGGTCGGACCCACGCGCTTGTAACCGGTGAATTTCACCACTTCGCGCACATGCACGGATTCAGTTTGAAAATGCAGCGTGTCGTCTACCCGCGCGTAGGCCGGAAACCAGTATCCATCCACTATTTGACGGTAGCTCACAAACATGGGCCGTATTTCCTGGGGTTGGTGCTTTTTGACGTGAAGCGTATCCGGAACACTCTTGCCGCACAGTTTTACAACCTGCAGATCGCGGCTATCGATCCAGATGCGACCCTGAAAATACCGTTTATTCTTTTCTTCCTTCTTGGGTTCGACGTGGAAGACGTAAGTATCGAGATCGTCCACGTGCTGTTGCCCGGCATAGGTCACGTTGTATTGCGGAACCTCTTCGGTCGTGACGATCCAGGGCATGAAAATACGCACGTCGTCCATGTCTTCCGCCGATAGCTGGATTCCGCGCAGCGTCGATTGTTCGGCGAAGCTCACGTTTTCCAAGCGCTTTCCCTTATCGTCGTAGGAGACGCTTGTGATTTCATGGAACTGTCCGTCGACTGCCTTGCCATTGAGGGTCTGAACCAGCACGTCTTGCGTGTACGCGTAATGCGACCGTGCCGCCTTCAGTTTGCTCTCTTCCGCGGTAAATTTCAGGATCAGTTCTTGCGGCGACATGTTCTTTGGAGGCGTCATATCGAGCACGCCGTTTCCCTCGGCACAATCCGTCTGTGCTTGGGCAACTGCGAGCCAGAGCCCAAATGTGAGGATGGAAAACGCAGCCAGGGCAGCCCTCACCCGAACTCTTTTCGCCGATTGGACGGTCTTGCTCATAGGCTGCATCCCCGTGAAATTGTTCAGCGGAACCATACACCCCCGCCGGAGAGCCGCGCAATTGAGAATGGCGAGAGACAGTGGCGCGAGTTCGGCTTCCTCAAAATGTGCAAAGTCTTGCGCTCAGCCTCAAGGAATGTCTGTAAACAATAGATATTAAGGCGCTTATCTTGGCAGCGGGGTTGCAATTGTCTGTAGTGGATTCGAGGAAATACTATGAAACCCACAATGCTGATATTGATGGTGCTGTGTTCCGCCGCGGCGTTCGGACAGGCGGCTGCCCTGTCGAATGAGCCGCAAGTGATCCGGATTCCCGACCATCCCATGCACGCCGATCGGCAAGCGATGGCTTGCGAAAAACCGCTAGTCGGTGGTGGCGGAGCCGAAACCTACACTTACGCTCAAGGCGAGCGTCCGCTCTGGGAGTTTGGGCCGGTTTCTGAGGCCACCCCTCTGGGCGACGTAGCCCGCGCCTATCGCAAGGAAAAGCAGGCTGCCAAGAAAGCTGAGGTCGTACTCGAGAAGCAAGGCTCGTAATCCAGGTGTCGTAATCGACGATGGGGCGGGTCCACCGTCCCACCCGATTCGAAGCCTCGACCAGCGTCCGGCACCAGAACGTCGCGCCTTTCGATCTCCTGCGAGTCCCCTCATCCTCACCGGTCCGATACACAAAACGATTCCCCCGTCTTCGGCATCACACAAATAGAATTAAGATTCAAAAGAACCACAACCGCTCTTGTCCATCGGTATGCGCGGAAGTGTTCACTTTTCCCACAAGGGAGGAAACTAAGGGATGAAGCGCCGCAAGACGCACTTGGTCCGAGTGTTTTTGTTTCTTTTGGCTGCGGTCCCGGCCTATTGTCAACGAGGGACTTTCGGCATTGACGTTGGTCAAACATCCGACAAGTTTGGAGCTTTGGCTAAGTTTTCGGGGGTCGAGTTAGGTATCGATGGACAAGTGACTCTGATCCAGGCCAATCAGAAGGAGGGAGGCGCAAGCATTGTGGTCGGAGGCGAAATCCGTCTTCCCGAGGATACTTCGAATCATGCAAAAGAATACGCCGTGTTTGGTGGTCCGAGATTTCGGATACGCAACCTGACGATCGGCGTGAATGCTCAAGTTCGCAAGATTTATCTTCCGCCTTCTACTGTGAGCGGCCAGGTTTTCGTTCGCGACAAGATTGAACTCTTCGAACTTCCGGTCGTGATCCGATACAACTTCGGATCCGCCAAGCGCGCATTCATCCAGGCCGAAGGCGCGCCTGAATTTACTCCGCGCTTTCGTTCTTCTTCATCCCTGATCGCTTTACCCAATCCGAACTTCGACCACGGCTACGTGATGAGGGGCAGTGCCGGCTACATTTTCGGCAAGTGGTACGCCAAGGCCACTTATGAGAGCCGTTATTTCAAATTCGTGGAGAATGCCGGCAATCCCACCAACCTCTACAACTGGAAAAGTAACTTGATTAGCGGGGGGATTGGATTTGCCTTTTGATCTCGTGTCAGGAATCAAAAGCAAAGACGAGACGCGATTCCTGACAAGCGGGTCAGGTACTGAAAATTGAATACTGGTGCGTGCCGGCAATCTTCCTGAGAAGCGCGGCGTCCATGAGGATCTGCTCAAGTTGCGGATTGTGATACAGCACGTACGTCGGCCTCGGTTTTTCCTTCAGGCTTTCTCGGAGGTTCGTGAGCGCCCGGCGCAGGCCGGATTCCGGGAATGGGTTGAACAGATAAATCACGAGCGGAGCGTCGGGGAGTGGAAAGATGGTGGCGTCCGCGCAGATGGATTCAAGATCAAAACACTTTTGCGATTCGCTTTTGTACTGCTTTAGATTTTCCTGCGCGATCCGGTTGAGCGCCGGGAGCAGTTCGACACCAATAATTCGCCGGAACGGATAGTCCGAAGCCATCAGCAGAGTACGCCCCTTCCCCGAGCCTAGATCGACGAAAGTAAATTCATCCAGATTCAGACTCGCGCATTGTTGAAGGGCATCCACCATTTCACGAAACAGAGTGGGCTCACTGGGCTGATAGGGCGAATGAAAGACGCCGAGCAAGCGGTCTCGCCAACTGACTGCCCCGCTGGTTGTGTTGACCCGATGATCCCAGTCGTAATCGGCATCGCCATAACGCAGGCGGAGGCGTGACGGCGTTGAGTCGCGAACAAACTCCCACAGCGAAACGCTCAGGTCGCGGGTTGCAGCGAAAATCCCCCCGCGAGTTAGCCTGTCGGTCCAATATCTGCGGGCGGCAGGCAGAATTCGGGGTGGTTCCTGGTTGGAGGGATCCATGAAGAAACTTTGCCGGCGTGGTGTTGCCGCCAACATAATATGGGACCGCGCTAGCCCTTGGTGTGGAACTTGGGAGGCCCAGAAGGTTTATATCCGGGAGGAAGGCCTTTGGTGACGAACGGAAAATCGTCCGGCTTCTCGATCTGCACGCGGCCATCGGGAGTCACTTCGTAAGGATTGCCGTCAGGATCAACCGGGATCCCCGGCAAGTGTTCCGCGATAGCCAGTTCCCACAAGGTCGCCGGAGGACGTCCGACGTGAGAGCTAAAGCGAGTCACCGCTTCCTGCAGTCGAGTCACTTCTTCGTCGACGCGAATGGCTCGCAGGTGTTCTAGGGCGTTCTGCCGGATCGTGGCTTCGCTCGCCGTTTCGTAGGTGGCGGTCCAGAGCAGGCGTGCGGTGGCAAAGTCTTCTGCGTGTTCTGCCATCTGCGCTGCCAGGATCTTCAAGAACGGATGTGCTCCGGGAACCTTGGATCCCCGGTCAAAGACCTCGGAAGCCTTCTTGTAATCCTTCAGTTCCGTGTAGTAAACGAAACCGAGATTGTAGTAAATCTGCCAGTTGTTGCGATTGTGCTCGATGCCGTACTCCAAGAGTTGAATCGCGCGTGCCGGCTCTCCCGCGCCATTCGGTGGAGCCGGAGCCAGAAAGCTCGCCCCGAACTGGTAAGGAGGAAACATTTGTGGATCGAGCGCGGTGGTGATCTCCAGCAGTGGCGCAAGTTCGTTGTAAGAACGACTGCGAACAAAGTGTCGGTGGCCGAAGTATTGCACGGTGCGCGTCCAGTAGATGCAGGCCAGCAAGCCATCGAAGCCGAGGCTGGCGCGCTTTACGATCTTGGGCGAATCGATGTAGAGGACGTCCTCAATCGCAGCCTTCGGACGCATACGGTCGATGTTGCGCAAGAGCAGGGCGGAAGCTGTCATCGAGATGACAAGGCATGCGGTGGCGATGAGGGTTGTGCGGCTTCGCGCCCTCATCCGATCACACCCGTAACTGGAATCCGCAGGCTCATTTCAAGTTCCTGCGCTCAAAGATCAGCACGGCCCCACTTAGGCTCATCGCGGTGTAGAACAATGCGTAGAGCGTATTCTGCAGGATGAGCTGCGAACTCACGGCCTGCTGATGAGCGACTGCGCTGATCACATTCAGCGCGGAAAAATTCGGAACCAGGTAAGCTGCGCCCGTCGCAAACCAGCGGGTAACGCCATGGGTCAGGCTGGCGAATCCGCGAAGGTCGTCGGCGAAGCTGCCAATTACAAACAGCGAGAACGCGAACACCGCAGAAAGCAGCGGAGACGAAAAGGACGAGAACAGCAGCGCCAGGGAGCAAATAATCAGGAATTCGAGGACGATGAAATACAGCGCGATCAGGATGAGCGCGTCAGGCCGGCTGAATTTATGGGAAACGTAAAGCAGGGCGCCGAAAACTCCAACCGCCATGAAGAACGTGTTTACGACCAGCGTGCCCGCCAGTCCGAAGAATTTCCCGACAATAAACTCCCAGCGCCGGACCGGTCGCGACAGCACCGTATAGAGGGTGCGTTTTTCAATTTCTTTCGAAACCAGGCCGATTCCGATAAAGATGGCGATCACGATACCGAACAGCGAAACCGCTGTGAGCCCGAGGTTCACGACAACCAGGCGCTCAATGTCGATGGAAATTTGTCCAACAAAGATTGCAGCGCCGGAAAGCAGCAGGGCAAAAGCAATCAGGTTATAGAGAACGCGGTCGCGAATCGCCTCGCGGAACGTGTTCGACGCAATGTGAACAATACGCGCGCTCATACGGTGGTCCCCGCGGTGGTTTGAGAGCGCTGCAGTTTCTCGACAAAGTATGCCTCGAGCGAAGTGCGCAGCGGGGTAATCGCAATCAGGCGAATGTGTTCCCGTCGCAGGGCGTCGATGGCGGCATCCTGGTGATTCTCTGGCAAAACGGCGCGGACGGTTTCTCCGCTGACGTGGCATTCGGCGCCGAGAGCCTTCATTGACGCTGGAATCTGCGTCCCTTGCCAGACCACCTCCACCTTGCCCTGCACGCTGGATGTCAAATCTTCCACTGCTCCCACGCCCCGCAATTCCCCTTTGTGAATGATGGCAACGCGATCGCAGAGAGCTTCAGCGTCGGAAAGGATGTGCGTTGAAAAAAAGACCGTTTTGCCTTCCTGCTTTAGGCGTTCCATCAGATCGCGAACTTCGCGTCGGCCGAGCGGGTCGAGCCCCGACATCGGCTCATCGAAGAAAACCAGCTTGGGATTGTGCAGGATGGCTTGCGCTATGCCGGCACGCTGCAGCATGCCTTTGGAGAACTTGCGCAGTTGCACGCCCTGGATGTCAGTAAGACCAACGCGTTCAAGGACCTCTTCAATCAGGCGCTTGCGATTCTTGGCGGGTACTCCCGAAAGTTGCCCGTAGTAGTCCAGCAGTTCGTGAGCGGTGAGGTAGTCGTAGAAGTACGGCTGCTCGGGAAGAAAACCGATCTGCGCTTTGACTTGGGGATCTGTCCAATCGCGCCCCAGGATGCGAGCCGCTCCCGCGGTAGGAAACACCAGGCCCATCAACATCTTTAGAGTCGTGGTTTTGCCGGCACCATTCGGGCCCAGGAAGCCGAATATCTCCCCTTCTTCCACGGTTAAATGAAGCGGCAATAGCGCGCGTTTGGGACGCTTTCGCCAGAAGCCCACCATGTACGTTTTTTCGAGGCCAAGAATTTCAATTGCAGCCATTTTGGGTTGCGAGCGCCGAGAAGTGCTCGGAAATAATTATAAGCAAAGAGCGGGGAGTAGGACGGCGATCCCGCGTTACGACGGTCACTTCAATTTGCCTGGCCTCTCAATTTGGAAGTGGCCCAGGGTTTTTCGGCAGGATAAGTCTCAGTTTGATTTGAGACGGCCGTTTACTGAGCCATGGGAAACGCAAGGCAGGATGGTAGGTTGTTCACCGGCAGATCCCCAACGTTGGCTATTTGCGCTCGATAAGCGCTGTCGCTGAGCCAGCAGTAATCGTGATTGCCGGTGGAATGTACGGTGATGGGTGCTGCGGCCGCCACGAAAGCCACATTGATCGTGGCACCGCCGGACATGACCCCGGTCGCTAGAAAAAAATAACCACCCTTGCCCACACTTCCTGGCGTGGCGGTGGCCAGGAAATTGTCGAGCAAGCAAGCGTTGGCCGCCGCCGGAGTGCACGGGGCAGCTCCACCCAGAGATCCGAGGTCGGGAGAATATCCCACGCTGGGATAAGCGGTGAAGTAGGCAACCTCGGCCGTCTTGATAACGCTGAGCGAGCCTACCGCTGAGGACTCGTTGGCCGCAATTCTGGACTGTAGCAGGTTGGGGATCGCGATCGCGGCGATGACGAGGATAATCGCTACGACAATCAGCAACTCGATCAGCGAGAATCCTTTCATCCGACTCATACATTTTCCTCGGAAATGCAACTCGCACTATTGGGAAACCACTATTTCTGTAGCATTTTCATAACCGATTCCCCACGTGGAAAGGTAGAACTTTCGTAACCCTTCCTCGGCACATCGTCGCAGGGGCGGCATGAAACGGGGCGGAGAGGGGAGCGATGGAATGGGGGCTTTGCGGGCGCGGATGTCTGAAATAGAATCGCCAAAAATAACAGGGAGCAGCGAACGTTTGTTCGCTGCTCCCCAGCTTATACCCTCCCCGGGTACTCGCTAAAACAAACCGGCCTTACTGGTTAAGCGGGTTGAACGCCTGGATGCCCGCCTCAGTATTCGAGCAAGCGCCAGCCGGATCGACACGAACCACCGCATCCTCTACCGCGCAGAAGCCGCGAATGCCCGTCTGATTGACCGTCATCGGGACGGCCCTGATGGCATATCCCACGTTCACGCCACCCGCGACGGTACCCACGCCAGTGACGAACGAATATCCGCTCTTGCCGCTGTTAGCAGGGTTGCCATTGTTGGCAAGCACTGCGTCGATCAAGCAACCAGTGGCCGCGCTCGGCACGCAGGCCACGCCCAATGCGCCGCCCAAATTGACCAGAGCAGGAGCATAGCCCGTGGTTGGATAAGCACTCTGGTAGGTTATTTCTCCAGTGGTAACGGTACGAACCGAGGCGACAGCAGACGATTCATTCGCCGCCATGCGCGCGCGCAGTAAGTTCGGAATAGCAATCGCGGCAATGATCAGGATGATCGCCACCACAATCAGCAACTCGATTAATGAGAAACCTTTTTGCTTCCGCATTTCTTTGTTCTCCCCCAACCCGGTACGATTTTGGTATTTTTCTGATTATTAAGAACTTAATCGCTATTGAGAGTGCACTCGCCCTTCCAAACTGCGACCTGATTGGGTTCTACTCAAGGTGATTGTTTGCAGCAACCGCAGCCAGCCGCACAGCCAATTCTACCCCTTTCCGGGCCCTAAGGCGCAAAAAGGGGCGTTCTTGACAGTTTGTGTCAGTTCGTTCGATCCGAAGTCATTCGGGCGGGACGGGGAGAAAATGGCATGGCCCGAACCAGAAACCGTGAGCCAAAAAACAAAGAGCAGCGAACTTTCGTTCGCTGCTCCGTGGCTTGTACCCTCCCCCAGGTACTTCGCCAAAAACAAGTCGCAATTACTGGTTGAGCGGGTTGAAAACCAGGATGCCCGCTTCGGTGTTGGAGCAAGCGCCTGCCGGATCGACGCGAACTACTGCGTCTTCTTCCGCGCAGAAGCCACGAATACCAGTCTGGTTGATGGTCAACGGAATCGCCCTAATCGTGTAACCAACGTTGACGCCGCCTGCGACGGTGCCTACGCCAGTGGTGAACGAATAGCCGCTCTTGCCGCTGTTAGCAGGGTTGCCGTTGTTGGCAAGCACTGCGTCGATCAAGCAACCGGTGGCCGCGCTCGGAACGCAAGCAACGCCCAACGCGCCGCCCAGGTTGACCAGGGCAGGAGCATAGCCGGTCGTCGGATATGCAGTCTGATACGTCACTTCGCCAGTCGTTACGGTACGCACCGACGCCACAGAAGACGACTCATTGGCCGCCATGCGGGCGCGTAGCAAGTTCGGAATGGCGATGGCAGCAATGATCAGGATGATCGCCACCACGATCAGCAACTCAATAAGTGAAAAACCCTTTTGCTTCCGCATCTCTTTTTTTCTCCTCGTATTCTCTGTTTGAACTTTCTGGTCTTGGATGACCCAGTCGTGACGAATATTGCATTTGCTACGCCAAATCAGTTAGTTACCTTCGTTTCGGGGTAATTCTGGAAATGCTTTGTTTTCAGCGGGGGGTAACTCACGCCCTCGTTCGAACCAGACTGGATCCGCGCTTCTACTGGCAAAATCCGTCGAGCGCCTGACAATTCGTGTCAGTTAGGTCTCTTCGAGTCCATCCTTCTACGAACGCGGATCGCGCCTTGGCTTGCACGTCGTGACATCCCCGAAATGATTGATTGCGGAGCGCAAGTCCCGCTGTGACTTCAGAATTGCCGACTACCGTAGAATGTCTGGGCGCCCAGTTCTCAAGGACTGAATGAATATTCCCAGAGATGCATACCAAGTCGAGCCGGACATTGGCCGTGCGTGGACCCTGCCCGCTACCCTTTATTTAGATGCAAACGTCTTCGCCGCAGAAAAGGAGAAAATATTCTCGCGCACTTGGCAGGTGGTTGGCCACGTTAGCCAGACCTCGAACCCCGGCGACTATTTCACTACCGAACTCGTAGGCGAGCCTTTGGTTTTCGTGCGCGGCCTCGACGGAAAACTGCGGGGGTTTTACAACGTTTGCCGTCACCGCGCCGGTCCCCCGGCCGAGGGATGCGGCTCCCGCAAACTTTTTCGCTGCGCATATCACGGTTGGACCTACGGACTCGATGGCGCACTGATCAGCGCGACCGAAATTGAAGAGGTAGAAGGATTTCGCCTGGAAGACTTTGCGCTTGTCCCCGTGCGAACCGAGGAGTGGTTCAACTTCATATTCGTGAACCTCGATCCGCAAGCCCCGCCCCTGCGCGAGAGCTTGGGAGAGTTGCCCGGGCAGGCCGAGAAATTTCCTTTCGCAAAGCTGAAGCTGTTCGAGCGCCGCACTTACGACATGAAGTGCAACTGGAAGACTTATGTGGACAATTACCTCGAAGGCTACCACCTTCCCAGTGTGCATCCTTCGCTGAACCGGGAACTCGACTACAACGCGTATACGGTCGAACCCTATGCGCGGCATGTGCGCCAGTTCAGTCCGATCCGCGGTGCCCAACCTGGGGACGCTACGCCGCGACGTTATCAGGAATCCCGCCAGGACTTAACGACGGATTATTTCTGGATTTTTCCCAACTGGATGCTGAACTGCTATCCCGACAACGTCTCGCTGAATATCGTCCTTCCAGTGGAAGCTGAGCGATCGCTGGCGATCTTCGAGTGGTATCTCCCGGAGGTCGATCACGCTACCCCGGCGGCGAAAGCCTCAGTGGAGTTTAGCGATCAAATCCAGATGGAAGATATCGCGATCTGTGAGGCCGTACAAAAAAATCTTCGCTCGCGGAGCTACTCGCGCGGGCGCTTCAGCGTAAAGCAAGAAAAGGGCGTGCACGCTTTTCACCGCATGTTTGCGGATATGATGAACGACCGCTAGTTCTCCACGAAGCTTACCTAGGGTGGCCGAAAACCACCAGCCTTGGCTGAGGTTGGCCGATTTCCCCGCTTCGCCCAATCTTGTACACCAAGCACATCTCCTTCTCCACTGAAAAGAAACCAGTTATAGCGACCCAGTCTGGCCTCCTTTGGCATGGCAGTTGCGTTCCACTAATGCAGAGATCGAGCGATGCAGCATGCAACGAGTAGTTGGATTGGAAGAAGGTGGGTCATGAAAAGCAGACTGATAGAAAAATTGGCAATCTTAGCCTTAGCTCTTGCAGGAACGTTGTCGGTCGGCGCGATCGCGCAAACAACGGACGAAGGCCCGGGACCGTCCGAGCAGCCCAGCGCGCCGATGGAAGTTGGCCAAGGACAAGGTCCGGATGCACAGCCGATGGATTCGCAACCGGACATGCAGCCGTCAGATGCGCAGCCTACCGATGCGCAACCCGGTGGACCGTCCGGCGAAGCTCCCGCGCAGACCGATCAGGGCGTGGCGCGCATCAGCTTGATTCATGGGGACGTGTCGACCCAGCGCGGCGACTCAGGAGACTGGTCCGCAGCTGCATTGAACCAGCCGGTTATGACCGGCGACAAGGTTTCGACCGCCGATAACGCTCGCGCTGAAATGCAGCTTGATTTCGCCAACATTCTTCGCCTGGGCCCGAATTCCAAAGCGAATATCGCAAATCTCACACACAAGAATATTCAGATTCAACTCGCCGAGGGCATCGCGAATTATTCCGTCTCGAAAGACAGCGAAGCGGAACCAGAGGTCGACACTCCGAATGTCTCGATCCATCCGTCGCATCACGACGATGTGTTTCGCGTCGAAGTTCATCCTGATGGCGATACCCTCGTGATCGTTCGCACGGGCGAAGTTCAGATCGCTACGCCGCAAGGCAGCACTGAGGTTCGCAGCGGCGAAATGGCTACGGTCCGTGGTGACGCAAACTCGGCGCAATACAAGATCACGTCCGCTACCGATCGCGACGACTGGGACCGTTGGAACAGCGATCGTGATCACCTGATTCAAAACGCGAACTCCTGGCACCATACCAATCGCCGCTACACCGGAGCGCAGGATCTGGATGCCTACGGTCGTTGGCAGAGCGTTCCCGATTACGGCGACGTGTGGGTTCCGAACGAGCCCGATGGATGGGTTCCGTATCGCGATGGCAATTGGACCTATGAGCCTTACTACGGTTGGACGTGGGTAGGTTACGAGCCATGGGGATGGGCTCCTTATCACTACGGCCGCTGGTTCCCCTACGGCGCTTCGTGGGCCTGGTGGCCGGGACCGGTCTATGCGGGCTATAACCCCTTCTGGTCTCCGGCGTACGTTTCATTCTTCGGCTGGGGCGGAGGCTGGGGCTTCGGCGTCGGCTTCGGTGGGTGGGGAGGCTTCGGCTGGCTGCCAATCGGACCCTGCGATTGGTTCCATCCATGGTGGGGTGGATACCGCGGACGTTTTGGCGGAGTCAACATCACCAATATTCACGTCACGAATATTAACCGCTTCGGCGGGATTGGTCCGCTGCATGGCGGGACGCGGTTCTCCAACATCAACAACATTCACAACAATCACGTATTCCGTGCCATGTCGACGGTGAATGCGGGACAGTTCGGCGCAGGCCGAGTGCGTGCCACAGCCGCAACTCCCCAGCAGTTGCGAGGAGCGCGGATGATGGCGGGCAACCTGCCTGTCGTTCCATCGCGTGCCAGTTTGTCGGCGAGCGGACGCGCGGCAGCGCCTTCTACGATTCGCAATGGCGGTTCGCAGCGCTTCTTCGGATCGACGCACAACAACCTGGCGCGGCCGGCATCGTTCCAGCAGCAGACCGCCAGCCTGCGACAGACCATGCAGCAAAACCACGTCGGCGCGGTTCCGGCCGGCGGTCGTAACAGTGGCCAGTTCGCAGCCCGAGGCAGGACCGACATGCAACGGCCGAGTGCGGGCATTCCGGCAAATCACCAGCCGAACAACGTCGGAAACCGGAATACCGGTAATCAATCGCCATCCGTATCGAACCAGAGCCGTGGAGGGTTGCGAACCTCTAATCCGCCCAACAGCACGAATCGTCCGGGCGGAACCTCGACGATGGGTGCCGAGCGTGGGACAGCGTCGCAGCCCGCGAATCGTGGCGGCTTCCGTCCGTTCACGCCGCCAACCAACAACTCGCGCCCCTCTGGGCCAACCAACATGGGTCCGGCACGAACGGATACCCAGCGTGGTGTCAATCAGTCTGCTCCCGCGGAAAACCGTGGTGGCTTCCGGCCATTCACTCCGCCGTCAAGCAGTCAGGCGTCGCGTGGTGAATCGAACGCTCCGGCTGCGCGCAGCAGCAGTGGCGGATATTGGAACCGAACGGCGCCCAGCTCCGCTGGACAACGTGGTTACGGTTCGCCGTCCGCATCGGGCAGTTATGGTCGCGGGTCTTCATCCCGTCCGCAGCTGGACATGCGACAGCCTATCGTGCGTGGTCCTTCCTACGGCGGATCTTCGCGCGGCAGCTATCGTGGAGCACCGGGCTACGGTGCGCCTGCGTACGGCGGATCCCGTGGAGTGCCTGGCTATGGTGGTCCACGAGGAGTGCCGAGTTACGGTGGCGGTGGATCTCGCCCAGCGCCCAGCTATGGTGGCGGAGGTCGCGCCCCGAGCGGTGGGGGCGGCGGAGGTGGTGGACACTCCGGCGGCGGAGGCAGTGGCCACTCCAGCGGTGGTGGAGGTGGCCATTCCGGCGGAGGCAGTCACTCCGGCGGGCATCGGTGATACCGGGAGACGTGACAAGCAGCGTCTCTAGGCAAGCAGCAAGCTGTCGTTAAACGAAGTGAAGCGACAGAGGCGAAAGAGGGCGTGCTAAACGGCGCGCCCTTTTTCTTTCATTCACGGGCGAGCATAAGCGGGACTGTCGGGCTCGGGGCGGTCGTAGTCCTTTCCATACTTATTCCGATGAGCGACGGTGACGTCCGTCTCGGCCAACGCAATACTTCCAACCGATGTCGTTTCTGGCCCGACTGTAATCACACGACTGAGTGTACGAAGAGCGTCGGGCGCCACTGCAGAGTGAAACACCTGCAACTGGTAGCGGCCCGGTGGAACATTGGGAATTGTGATTTCTCCTCGCGCATCGGAAATCGCGTAGTAAGGCGTCGCCAGCGCGATCACGACCGCACTCATCTGCGCATGAATATTGCAGAAGATGAACGAGATTCCGGGCTTGTCGAACTGGACGAAGCGTGTGGTTCCGCTCTCATAGAGTCCAAGATCAAACCGCTTACCTTCGAATAGCGAAAATACATTGTGGAAGAACGGATCGTGATTGGGAAATTCCACCTTCCCTCCAACGGGAATTACGATGAGAGACGGCTGGAAGCTCTTGTTCCTCTGTACCAGTTGAGGGATTTCCCCAGCATTCTGTTTTGGTGGCCCAACAGTCGCCCCAATGGAAGTCAGCCAGACGACCGCTTTGGAAGCATCCTTCTGGCGGTGACCGTTCCGGGTCACTTCAACATGGGCGGTCACAGGTTGCTGCGCATGCGCGCACGAAACCGCCAGCAGTACCAAACCGAACCGCCAGGCGCATGGGAGAGAGCAAGTCTTCAAAATAAAATCCCCACAGAGAGATTGACCTGATTCGCAATGCTGCTACTGCTATAGACGGGGAAAGTGCGCAATCGTCTCAACTCGGCTGAAAGCACGAGGTCAGAGCGAGGACGAAAGACAAGATTTGCCAGGGCTCCACGATTTCGCCCGAGAATCGGTCCGAAATTATTCTGATCTGTGGCGAAGCCGCGCACGTCGCCGGCAAATGCGTTGTCTTCAGAGACCACCCCGTTTAATTCCAGTTTGGGTGTCAGTTGGAACTTCAGTTGAGTCCATCCGCCCGCCGCATCCAGCCCTCGGATCGGACTGAATGGAAGCGTCGGATCGGCGCCGTACACGATCGATGTGCCAATCGCTCCGCCGAGTCCGCCGATCCCGCGGCCACGATAAAACTCACCCGACAGCGCCAGGCGCGGGAGAATGGGAACCTGCCAATCCCCCATAACAGCCCAAGCGTCGACCAGGCGATTCCATCTCCAGTTCTGCCGGCCATAGTAGCCGGCGACGCCAAAGCTGAGTGGGTGCTCTTTCACCGGACGAGACCACGATGTGCGAAACGCGTAGGCGGGCTGCCCGGAGAGTTCGCCAGCCTGTGCCGACCGATAGAACGGATCGCGGGGATATTCCCAGTCGAGGTTGTCGAAGATTCCCGCCTGCATCGTAATGGTCTGCTGATCGGAAATCGCGAAGCGGTGCTCAATTCTAAGCTGTGGCGTCCACCCCCAAAGATTTCCGGCAAAAGCGAACGCCGGCGTTGCCAGAGACGCGAACGAAGTGGGCGACAGGGGAGAGATGAACAAAGAATCCTGGCCAGCGACGACCGAAGTATGCTCCCAATCGAATCGCACGTTGGCGGTCTGCAGTCGGACGATGCCGAAGTTATCGCCGTTGCCCGTCGCAGGAAAGCCCCCTGAAAAATCCAACTGGACGTCGGCCGATGTCTTGGCCCCCGCGAAATTCGGTCCAAAAATCTCCAAGCCGATTTCCGACTGTCGAAGCGTTGCCCCAAGTGTGGCCTGTGGCCATCCCGGACGTACCGGTTCGGCGTAGCTGGGAAAGTCCAGATCATCAGACGCCCCAAGGTTGCGGAATGCGTTCATCAGGACGATGCCATGCAACCTGGCGCGATACTTCGAAGCAGACTCGACTTTTGTCTGGTATTGCTCGTCGATTTTCGAGCCGATCAGAGACGTGGAATCTTCCAGCTTTTGCACCCGATCTTCCAGAGAAGTGGCGCCCTGAGACGTGCTGGCGGCCGATGCAACGGGCTGTCCGCTTACCGGTGCAGCAGCTTCCGCTACTGCTTCTGCGCTGGTAGTTACCGCTGGCTTCTCCAGAAGGGCACGCGTGGCTTGCAGATCCTGCCGTAGCTGGTGCATCTCGGCGCGGGATTCGACGTTTTCGGCGCGCATCTCTTCGACAAGCGTTCGAAGTTGGCGAACCTGATCCTGCAGGTCGTGGACGGCGCTAGCTGCGTCGGCCGATGTCGGCGCAGCTGTTGCAGGCGCTTCCTGCGCCCGGCCGTAAAGGCTGAACAAGACGAAAGCGGCAGCCGCCAACGCGGCTCCGCGCAACGCTAGACTCACGTGGCTCGTCACACCGTCCTCCTACACCATCCGGAATCTGGCACTGGGAGAGACGGCTTGTGCCTAGGGTCCCGGATGTGCAATAGAATTATGGCTGGTATTCTCCCGCTGTGCGGGAACAAGAGATTCTTCTAAAGCCGGATCGCTGACGCCGCGCGAATCTTCCGGAACTCGGCCGGGGAGCACTATGCGAAACTGTGTTCTGCCCTGAGTTGTTCGCTCCACGAAAATTTCCCCGCCGTGATCCTGAATGATCTTTTGTACGACCGCCAAGCCCAACCCGGTTCCGTTTTCTTTGCCATAGCTCACAAACGGGTGGAACAGGCGATCGCGAATGGATTCCGCGATGCCCGGCCCGTTATCGGCCACCGAGATCGTGATCGCGCCGGAAATTTCGCTCGCTGTTACTTCGACCTTGCCTCCAATCGCGGGAGCGGCCTCGCACGCGTTGAGAAGCAGGTTGTACAGAGCACGCTCCAGCTTCCGCTGATCAAACCATCCCGAAACCTGGGTACTACAGAGCACGTCGATGGACCGGGCATGATGCCGAGGATGCAAGCGTGCCGCCTGAACGGAGCGCAGGATAGTCTCCGAGACGTTGCCGTATGCCGGGTTCAGCGACTCGCGCGTGCGAGCGAACTCCAGCAGCGAATCGATCAGGTCCGTCATCAGGTTCACGCCCGTTCGCACTTCCTGGTACAACTCCTCGCGCTGTCCCGGCGTCAGGTGACTGTCGCACAAGAATTCCGAGTTGGCAACGATGGCAGCCAGAGAGTGACGCAGATCGTGCGAGATCGAACTTGCCATGCGCCCAATCGTAGCCAGTTGTTCCGACTCGAGCAGATCCTGCTGGCTCTTCAGCAGGCTTCTGCGCATGCGGTCAAAGGCCCGGGTCAGTTCGGCGACTTCGTCTCCACCGCGAGGATCCAGCGGATGGTGGAAGTCTCCACCTTCCAGTGCGCGCACACCGTCTACGAGACTGCCCAGCGGACGAGTAAACGTATGCGAGATGAAAAATACTAATCCGCTCCCGATCAGGATTGCAGCCAGCCCCAGCAGAAGGAGATAACGATTCAACTCGTCGAGAAACCTTGTCGCCTGGTCGTAGGATCCCAGGACGCTGAGACGAACCGGAGTCGTTCGTGAGCCAGTCAATTCCAGGGAGGTGGCGAGAAACCGTTCCTTGCCGATCTCGATATCGTGAGGCTCCTCGTGAACCGATCCCGAAATCAGTGCCTGAATATTTTCGCCCCGCACTTGCGATGCAGGTAGGGTGGTGGCAACAACTTCGTTGCCGCACGAGAATGCGACCCGGCTTCCGGCAACCTTGCTGACCTGTCCGGCCAGTCGATCGTTGATCTCATATCCAATCACCAGGAACCCGAGCAGAGTGCCGTTGGTCCGGGAGCCGCGATAGATCGGCTGAAAAAAAGTCTGATAGAGGTGATGATCTCCCAGCCACCAGTGGCTTGACTCTCCCCGGTCCTCATCGAGCGACTGCTGGAAATATTTCTCAGCCGCTTCCCGGGTCAACCCTGGAGTCTTGGTGTGCAGCGCAACGACCTTCCCGCCGCGGTCCAGCATCACAAAGAGATCGCTGTTGGCGATCTCTGAAATGTCTTGTGACGCGTCCTGAATCGTGACCGAATCAGGGCTGGTCATGATGGCGCGAGTAATGGGAAGGTCCGCCAGTAGCGCCACATCACTGGTCAGCATAGTCTCCCGTTCGTGCCGGAAATCCTGAAAAGCCGCGACCGAATTCCGCAGGTTCACGGCGATGCTTTGGCGGACGTTTTTCTCCACGCTTCGACGCACCAGCAGCAGGCTGATCGTTGTCAGCCCTGCCGTGATCAACAGCATGGAGAGCAGAAACCGCGTGCGCAGTCGCAGTCGAGGCAGGAATGCGCCGGCAGATTCGATGGCAGAAGAACGCCGCACGGACTCGGAAGACGGGTTCACAAGAATCAACGAACGAACTTATATCCCATACCATGTACCGTGCGGAAGTGTACCGGGCTCGATGGGTCTTTCTCCAGCTTCTGGCGGAGTTTGAGAATGTGATTGTCAACCGTGCGCGTCGAAGGATAGTTTTGATAGCCCCACACTTCGTTCAACAACTCGTCGCGGCTGATGACTCGGTCCGCGTTCAGCACGAGGAATTGGAATGTCTTGAACTCCTGTGCGGTGAGGACGACCGGCTTGTCGTCGCGCTTAACCTCCATCTTCTTGAAGTCGACCGAAATCCCGTCGAAGCTGATGACTTGCACTTCGGCGGGTCGCGCGGTGTGGCGCAGGGCCGCCCGGACGCGGGCCAGAAGTTCCCTGGGACTAAAGGGCTTGGTAACATAATCGTCCGCGCCCAACTCAAGCAACAAAACCTTGTCGGACACGTCGCTGGCTGCGCTGAGCACGACGATCGGCAGCGACGGTGCCAGTGCCTTGATCTCTTTGCACACATCCCGGCCCGAAACCAGGGGAAGACGTAGGTCGAGAACCATGGCCGCGGGCGCTGAAGAATGAAAGCTTTCTATCGCGGATTTGCCGTCAGACTGCGTTTCCACCGCGTACCCTTCGGTCTCAAAAAGTCGCCTGAGAGCCTTCTGTACGGCGGGATCGTCCTCGACCACCAGGATGCGCCCAATCGGTCGGGCTGACGGCGCCGGATTGACGGTTCTGCCACCTGTTAGTGGCGTAGCTAGATTACCCATGTTAGTTGTCCAGTTGTGCAGGGGTGGCTTCCGTGACCCTCAACAACGCCCCATCGGAAGCGGCTCAACTTCAAAAGCTTACAATGCTTTGGCGGCGAAATTCCTCTGGAACGGCGTTTTTGACATTCTTTTTACAAATCCCATTTGATCCCAAAAGCGAGTACGGAACGGCGCTTGCATGGCGTTGAACGCCCAGCCGAGAGCGATTCGAGCGATTTTCACAGCTTTGACCCAGTGACCTATCAGATTCCTTCGCCCCTCAGTTAGGGAGATCCCGGTATAGACGCGGGTTGTAGGGCACCCTACTCTTTAATCTGCGTTGTGAATCTTATTGGGACCTTGTAAGGAGAAGTGGATGATGGCGGCAAGATATCTGGTGGCAGTTCTGGTTTTGTTGTGCGGCACGATGATGCCGAGTCTGGCAATGGCCGACAACGGCACCGACTTTAGCAACAGTGGCGGCACGCTGTCCGGAACCAATGCGGGCCTGACTGTGTCAGGATCTATGCTGATTGGCGTCACCGGCTACAACGGCGCCAGCTTGACCACCGGAAACCTCGGAACCGTCGCATTCTCAACAGGCGCCCTCGAGAACGGGTCGCTTCAGAAAGGCGCGACCTTCTCCGCAGGCGGTATGTTCACCGTCACAGGGAACGGGAACGCTGGACTCGCAAACGGTGTGCTCTTCTCAGGTCAATTCTCGGGTCCAGTGACTTGGACGCTTGCTACGCTGGCGAACGGCACCCACAACTACACACTAGCTGGCGTGGTGACTGGAATGATGGGCGGATCGAACGTGAATGGAGTCTCCGTTCAACTGACGATCAACACGGGGAAGGGATTTTTTGACGGGTCGACCACTATTTCGGGCGGAGATACAACTGTTGTAACCTCGGTTCCGGAAGCCTCGACGCTCACATTATTCGGAACGGGAATGCTGAGCTTGGTCGGGATGCTGCGAAAGCGCCTACCCCGCTAGATGATTCGATACCTTTTGCGAATTTCGCTGCGCATGCGCCCATGCAATGCTCGGGCGCACTTTTTCTGGGCAGAAAACTAATCCGCCGAGCGAATTCCATACTTGCTCAGCTTGTAAGCCAGGGCGCTGCGCGAAAGACCCATTCGCCTTGCGGCTTCGGCTTGCGCTCCCTTGGTCGAGGTGAGCGTCTTAATAATCAGTTCCTTTTCTGTTCTTTCGAGCACATTCGTTAAATCAAACGAATTGGGTAGCGGAATCGAGACCTCCCTTAGTCGGGCACCGCCATCCGCATCCTTGCGCGCTTCCTTTTGCTCAATCGGCAGGTCCTGCGCTTCAATTTGCGGATTGCGGCTCAGAATGTAGGCGCGCTCAATCAAGTTCCTCAATTCCCTCAGATTTCCCGGGAAGCGATATTGTTCGAGCCTTTCCAAAGCCTCGGTGGTGAGCGCGCGGGGCGCCATTTTTAATTCAGTGGCCACTTCGTGGCAAAAAATATCGCTCAGGCCGGCGATGTCTTCCTGCCTCTCACGTAGCGGAGGAAGATGGATCGGTACGACCGCCAGCCTGTAGAAAAGATCTTCGCGAAAAAGACCATCTTTGACGCGCTGTTCCAGATTGCGGTGCGTCGCTACCAGAACGCGTACGTCCACCCGCCTGGCCCGCGTCGAACCGACGCGCATCAGCTGGCCGTCCGTCAGGATACGAAGCAGCTTCGCCTGGGCTGCCGAGGACATTTCTCCAGCTTCGTCGAGAAACAACGTTCCTTCGTGCGCGGCTTCGAAGAGTCCCTTTCGCTGGCGATCCGCTCCAGTAAACGCTCCCTTTTCGTGCCCGAAAAGTTCGCTTTCCAGCAACGATTCCGTGAACGCTGCGCAGTTCACCGCGACGAAAGGCTTGGAAGCTCGCGAACTGCTGCGGTGAATCGCACGGGCCACGACTTCCTTGCCCGCGCCCGTCTCGCCCGTGATCAGAACGGTGGCATGAGTCGGAGCAACCCGTGAGATGCGTTCACGCACATCGCGCATCGCGGGGCTATCCCCATAGATGTCCGATGTTCCTTCCAGGCGGACCACCGTGTCTTTCAGCAGCATATTTTCACGCACCAGGCGAGTGCGCTCACACGCCCGACGCACGGTGGCGCGAACGACATCTGGCTGAAACGGTTTCGTCAGAAAATCGAAGGCGCCCTTTCGCATGCTTTCCACGGCCAGTTCAATGCTGGCTACAGCGGTGAGAAGAATCACCGGCAACGTTGCATCGGTCTCGTGCGCCAGGGCCAGCACCGCCAAACCGTCTCCGTCAGGCATTTTTTGATCCGTGACGACGACGTCGAAATCGTTCGCAGCAAGATCGCGACGCGCTTCCTCGATCCCGTTTGCCTCCCAGACCTGGTGTTGATCTTGTCGCAGATTCGAGGCAAGAATTCTGCGCATGTTCGGTTCGTCGTCCACTAAAAGGATTCGGCCCATATTTGTCCCTGTAGTTTTTCTTGGGCTCTCGGCTGGGGGGCGGCATTGCCGAAGAGATACAGATTTCGATCCGGTTCATTATCCGTGATAACGAGAAGGCCACCTTGCGCTCGCGCAATGTTCCGCGCAATCGCCCAGCCCCTCCGATTTCCACCGGATCTTGTAAAAGACAGCTCAAACACAGGACTTAAGCCTGCTCACGGATGTACCAGTCCCGCGATCAAGAGCATCCCTTTGTGGGGAAGGGAGGTTCGAACTGGCGCCGGTTCCTTCTGGCCGGTACCTATCCATAAGGACCGGTCAGTTTGGGGCTTCTGAATGTGTCCGTCATACCGCCCATCCCTCCCAAACGCGCCACCTTAAGCCAGGTAGCCTAAAATGTCCGGAAGGCGGCCTTTGAGTCTTTAGCGGGAGTGCACCTCTGGTGACTAGTGCGTACCATCACTGACAACTAAACTGTAAAGCATTACTCTTTGTAGCGATTTATGCGACCATCTCCGTTGCTGGGTGCGGTTAGGCCGGAACACCTGAAGAGAGAGAAGACAATTTCGTAGGATGCAAGTTAAGGTCACAGCCAGCTCGTCCGGCCCGACTTCGTTGCGCTCCGCCCTGTGGTTCGCTCTGTTGGTGGCACTATTCCTGGCGTGGGTCCCAGCGGCCTCAGCTCAGATCTCTCCCGGCCCGCTCTCCCGGCCGCACCAATCGCTCAACGGATCCACGAACTGCACCAGTTGCCACAAGTTTGGCGGCCAGGCGGCTTTGAAGTGTTTGGAGTGTCACACCGAAATTGCGACTCGGCTTTCAGCGCATAAGGGTCTTCACGCAACCTACAACATTCCTCCCGGCTCAAGTCAGGAGTGTGCGCGCTGCCACTCCGAACACAACGGAGAGGACTTCCCGCTGGTCAAGTGGGATATCAAGACTTTCAATCACAAAGAGACTGGGTATCTGCTCGAAGGCAAACACCAGGGCCTGGACTGTAACAAGTGCCACAATCCTTCCCGCATCTCTCCCCAGGAACGCCCATCCATCAAGATTAAGGATCTCAGCCGCACCTACCTGGGTCTCTCGACCAGTTGCGTTCCATGCCACGAAGATCAGCACAAAGGGCGCCTGGGACCGAATTGCCAGTCATGTCACAACTTTGTCGACTGGAAGACCATCAACATCGGCAAGTTCGATCACTCCAAGACTCGCTATCCCTTAACCGGCCTGCATGCCCAAGTGCAGTGCGCCAAGTGCCATATCAACGGCGCCGACGGCAAGCCGCAGTATGTAGGCATTCCCTTTAACCTGTGTTCCGATTGCCACAAGGATCCGCACCACGGAAGCTTTCCGCAAGGCTGCCAATCCTGCCACAGCACGAGCGGCTGGAAAAAAATCTCGTTGCAGGCAGTCAACGAGCGCTTCGATCATTCCAAGACCAAGTATCCGCTTGAGGGCAAACACACGACTGTCGATTGCGCCCAGTGCCATGCGAACGGAGATTTCAAGAAGCCGCTGGTATTTGCAAAATGTATGGATTGCCACAAGCCCGATCCGCACAGCGGTCAATTCGTGAAGCGGCCAGAGCATGGAGAGTGCGCCGAGTGCCACACCGTGCAAGGCTGGAAGCCATCCAAATTCACAGTGAAGGAACACGCCACCAGCGCCTATCCGCTGCAGGGCGGGCATGCGCGCCTCGAGTGTGCCCAATGTCACATCCCGAAAGGGAAGGACACCGTTTTCAAAGTGAAGTTCGACCGCTGCACGGACTGCCATGCCGATCGGCATGGCGGACAGTTCGTGGCCGCGCCCTATTTCAATGCCTGCGACCGTTGTCATACCCTTGAGGGATACAAGCCTTCCACGTTTACCCTCGCCAAGCACAAGGAGACTCACTTTGCGCTGAACGGTGGTCACGTTGCGGTCCCTTGCGCCGACTGCCACAAAGAGTCTGCCGAGTTCCAGCCCAAGCCCACCGCGATCTATCATTGGAAGAATCTGGACTGCACCAGTTGCCATGCCGATCCACACAAAGGTCAGTTCAAAGAGCGAATGTTGCAGGTGAGAACCAACGGCTCACCTGCCGGTTGCGAGGCCTGCCACTCGACGAAATCATGGAAGGACCTTTCGGCTTTCGACCATTCAAAAACGAAATTCGCTTTGGTTGGGGCGCATCGTGCCACGGCTTGCATCGATTGCCACAAGCCGGCGAACCTCGAGACGAAATTGGTCAATGTTGATTTCAAGGCTGCGCCGACCCAGTGCGAGGACTGTCACGAAGACATCCACGGAAAGCAGTTCGCTAAAGCCGACGCCACTCCCTGCGCAGATTGCCACAACAGTAACAAGTGGAAGCCCTCTCTTTTTGACCACGAGAAGAGAACAACCTTCCCCTTGCGCGGAGCCCACCAGAACGTGCGCTGCGCGGAGTGCCACAAGCTCACCAAAGTCGTGGCTGCCAAGACCGTTCTCTTCTATAAGCCGACGCCGAAAGATTGTGCCGCCTGCCATGGGCCTACGAATCCCATCCCCAAAACCAAGCAGTCTGGGTTCTGATCTCAACGGCCTTTTCTCCAACCGCCCTCCGTGGGAAATGAGAGGTTGTACAACCTCTCATTAGGACCTGTGATGCGGTTTTCAACAGCAGTCCTGAGCTATCCTCGGTTCCTATAGCTGAAAGCTGGTTTCATTTTTTAGGCTGTTCAATTTTTTTTACCGTTGAATCCTCATGGCAAAAAGTACGAGGCATCGCGCAGAACTTACATTTTGAGGCTTAGCGTGCGGGCGCAGATAGGAATCCGAACATGGCCGAAAAGACACTCGAACAGGCACCGGAGTAACTTTCAGATAAACCACCTTTTCGATAATGTGAGTGGACTAACAATTGCATCGCCCGACGTAAGTCTTCTTAACTCTTTTTTCAAACTCCTGTACGGACGAAAGCAAGGGGCCGTCATGTTGGGGACTGGGGGCGTACTCAAGCTGATCGCAGCACTGCTGCTCGCGTTTCCCGGCGTTTCGGGAAGCGCGTCGGCACAGTCTGCGCCGGCGTATCAAGGCACGCACAGTCCGCACGGAAATCTGAATGTCCCCTGTCAGAACTGCCATACTCCCAGCGCCTGGACTCCTATCCGCGCCGTTCCTGAATTCGATCACAATCAAACTAAATATCCCCTGCGCGGCATGCACCAGGCCGTCACTTGCGTTCAATGTCACGTGAAGCCGGTGTTCAGCAATGTCGGCCAACGCTGCCAGGATTGCCATGCGGATATTCACAAGCGCCAACTGGGCGCGAATTGCGAGCAGTGTCACACCGTGCGGGGATGGCAGGTCTCGATTCAGCAGATCCAGCAGCATAACAATCGCTTTCCGTTGACCGGAGCGCACGCTGCTGTGGACTGCGACTCCTGTCATAAGGGTGCAGCGAACAGCAAATTCCAAACGATGTCGACGGAATGCATTTCCTGCCACGCTGCCGATTTTCAGAAAACCAGCAATCCGAATCACACCACCGCCAAGTTCTCCACCACCTGCGACGGCTGTCACACGACGGATAGCTGGCTCAACGCAAAGTTCGATCACTCCTCGGTGGGATTTCCTTTGACGGGCGGACACGCTGTCCCGCCCCGACAATGCATTGATTGCCACATCAATAATAACTACAACCTCACCACCACGACGTGCTTCTCGTGCCACCAGAAAGATTTCGTTGGCGCGACCAAGCCCGTTGCTCACGCCGGTTTCCCCACGACTTGCGAGCAATGCCACGACACGGTGCAGTGGACTAATGGCAAGTTCGATCACTCCACTACCGGATTTACTCTGACGGGACTGCATACCGTTCCGCCGCGTCAGTGCGCCGACTGTCACGCGAATAACAACTACTCCCTGAACAGCACCACCTGCGTTGGGTGCCATATGAAGGATTTTCAGGGAACGACCAATCCCAACCACGTGAGCGGAAAGTTCTCGCAGACTTGCTCGACCTGCCATACGACGAGCGGCTGGTCGCCGGCTACCTTCGATCACACGACGGTGAACTTCCCGTTGACCGGAGCGCACACGGTTCCGCCGCGACAGTGCGCCGACTGCCACGTCAACAACAACTACAACATCACGACGAATGCCTGCGCGTCTTGCCACTTGAAGGATTTCCAGGCCGCGACTAATCCGAACCACGTGACCGGAAAGTTCTCACAAACCTGCCAGACCTGCCACACGACCACTGCCTGGCAGCCCGCGAGCTTCGACCATTCGACGGTAAACTTCCCGTTGACCGGAGCACACACGGTTCCTCCGCGACAGTGCGTCGATTGCCACGTCAACAACAACTACAACATCACCGTAAGCACCTGCGTCAGTTGCCACCAGAAGGACTTCGACAATGCGAAGACCCCGGTGTCGCACGTCGGCTTCCCGACGACGTGCCAGCAGTGTCACGACACGATTAACTGGACCGATGGCAAGTTCGATCACTCCACGACCGGTTTCGCGTTAACCGGCATGCACACGGTTCCACCGCGGCAGTGCGCCGATTGCCACGTCAACAACAACTACCAGTTGACCAGCGCCACCTGTGTGTCGTGCCACTTGAAAGATTTCCAGGGAACGACCAATCCGAACCATGTGACCGGGAAGTTTTCACAGAGTTGTCAGACGTGTCACACAACTTCCGGCTGGCAACCCGCTACTTTCGACCACTCGACGGTGAACTTCCCGTTGACCGGAGCGCATACGGTTCCCCCGCGGCAGTGCGTCGATTGCCACGTCAATAACAACTACAACCTCACGTCGATCGCCTGCGTGTCCTGTCACCTGAAGGATTTCCAGGGCACCACGAATCCCAACCACGCGGCCAGCGGGTTCGCGCAAACTTGTCAGACCTGCCACACGACAGCCGCCTGGCAGCCAGCGCAGTTTGATCACTCGAAGTCGGGTTTCCCGTTGACCGGGTCGCATACGGTTCCGCCCCGGCAGTGCGCCGATTGCCACATCAACAACAACTACAACATCACTGTCACGACCTGCATTAGTTGCCACCAGAACGACTTCAACAAGGCAACTACCCCGGTGCCGCACGCGGGCTTCCCGACCGCATGCCAGCAATGCCACGACACGATCCAGTGGACCGATGGCAAATTTGACCACTCCACCACAGGTTTCATGCTGACGGGCATGCACACGGTGCCGCCGCGACAGTGCATCGACTGCCACGTCAACAACAACTACAACATTACCGTGACCACCTGCGTGAGTTGCCACTTGAAGGATTATCAGGGCACCACGAATCCGAACCACGTGACGTCGAATTTCCCGCAGACCTGCCAGAATTGCCACAGCACATCAAGCTGGCTGAACGCGACCTTCGATCACAGCACCACTGGCTTCCCGTTGACTGGTTTGCACACGGTACCTCCGCGGCAATGCACGGACTGCCACGTGAACAACAACTACAACCTGACCACGGCAACCTGCGTGAGTTGCCACCTGAAGGACTATCAAGGCACCACGAATCCGAACCACGTGTCGTCGAATTTCCCGCAGACGTGCCAGCAGTGCCACAGCACATCAAGCTGGCTGAATGCGACCTTCGATCACAGCACTACCGGCTTCCCGTTGACTGGATTGCACACCGTTCCGCCACGACAGTGCACCGATTGCCACGTCAATAACAACTACAACATCACTGTCGCGACCTGCGTGAGTTGCCACCTGAAGGATTATCAGGGCACGACGAATCCGAACCACGTGACGGCGAATTTCCCGCAGACTTGCCAGACTTGCCATAGCACGTCAACCTGGTTGAGCGCGACCTTCGATCACAATACGACCGGCTTCCCGTTGACCGGCCTGCACACCGTGCCGCCGCGACAGTGCACCGATTGCCACGTCAACAACAATTACAACCTGACCAGCACGGCTTGCGTGAGTTGCCACCTGAAGGATTACCAGGGCACCACGAATCCGAACCACGTGTCATCGAATTTCCCGCAGACGTGCCAGCAGTGCCACAGCACTTCAAGCTGGCTGAATGCAACGTTCGATCACAGCACCACGGGCTTCCCGCTGACCGGATTGCACACCGTGCCGCCGCGACTTTGCACTGACTGCCATGTGAACAACAACTACAACATCACCACGGCAGCCTGCGTGAGTTGCCACCTGAAGGACTATCAAGGCACCACGAATCCGAACCACGTAACGGCGAATTTCCCGCAGACCTGCGATCAGTGCCACACCACCTCGACCTGGCTGAACGCCACGTTTAATCACAACACCACAGGCTTCCCGCTGACCGGATTGCACACCGTGCCGCCGCGACAGTGCACCGACTGCCACGTCAACAACAATTACAACCTGACGACGGCAGCCTGCGTGAGTTGCCACTTGAAGGACTACCAAGGCACCACGAATCCGAACCACGTGACGGCGAATTTCCCGCAGACGTGCGATCAATGCCACAGCACCTCAACCTGGCTGAATGCCACGTTTAATCACAGCAGCACGGGCTTCCCGCTGGCAGGCGCTCATACCGTTCCGCCACGCCAGTGCACCGATTGCCACGTCAACAACAACTACAATCTGACCAGCACGGCATGCGTCTCCTGCCACCAGACGGACTACAACAATGCACTCACGCCGGTAGCGCACGCCGCAGCTGGCTTCCCGACCACATGCGAGAGTTGCCATGACACCGTGCTCTGGACCGATGGCAAGTTTGATCACTCAACCACCGGCTTCACGCTGACCAACGCGCACCTGGTGCCACCGCGGCAGTGCACCGACTGCCACGTCAATAACAACTACGCGTTGAACAGCACGCTGTGCTACTCGTGCCACCAGAAAGACTATGCGGGCACGACGGCTCCTGCCCACGCGACGGCGGGCTTCCCGACGACGTGCGAACTGTGTCACGACACGATCGTCTGGACCGATTCCACCTTTAACCACAACAACACGACGTTCCCGCTGACCGGGTCGCACACCGTGCCACCCCGCCAATGCGTGGATTGTCACGTGAACGGCAACTACACCACGCTGCCGATTACTTGCGTCGGCTGCCATCAGACGGATTACAACAACACGACCAACCCGGGACACTCGGCGCAGCCGACGTTCTTCCCGACCACGTGCCAGACCTGCCACACCACAACGGCCTGGACCGGGGCAACCTTTAATCACACTCAGTACACGCGGTTCCCGACCAACCATGGCAATGCGGGCAACGTGTGCTCGACTTGTCACCTGAACTCCAACGACTACTCTGTGTTCCAGTGCACCGGTTGTCATGGCGGCAACAACTCTGCCAACTTCCAGCACGAGAAAGTTTCGGGCTACGTGTACAACAGCATCAATTGTTACCAGTGTCATCAGAGCGGTGGCGGAGGGTAGCCGTTTTTGGCCGGAAACGTGCTATATCAACAACTAAAGGCGGAAACGCCATATCCCCCAAGGCGGCAGGTGGAGCGCCAGCAAGTGTGATAGCAGCAAATGAAGGCAGTCCAAAAACATCTTCCGATCGTAATGCTGTTGTTGTCTTGTGCCGCGGCACAGAACACCGCCGGAACCGCGACGGTGCAAAATGTGACCACCGTACGAGAAGGGACCGATGTGCGCGTGGAAATCACGCTCAGCGCTCCGGTCAACTTTTCGGTTGAGACAGCAGTTAATCCAGCCCGGATTCTGCTCGACTTTCCTGAGACCGTCTGCAACGACAGCACGAAGAACATTCCGGTCGACGTGAACGGGGTTCGCCGCGTTCGCACCGCTCAGCACAGCACTTCTCCATTTGTCACTCGGGTGGTTCTCGACCTTGATGAGGCCCACCCCTACGCCGTCAAGGCTGATGGAAACAAGGTATTCCTCACTGTGGGCGCCACGGAGAGCGCGCATGTCGCTTCTCATGGTGCTCCGGTAGCCGCTACCTCTGGCAATCTGATCGGAGTCTTCCGTCGTCGCCGGGACACGACTACTCCGGTCGTGGACAATTCCCCGGCACCGACAACTCCTGCTCCGCCACCAACCACGGCGGGTCCGGCGTTCGAGCCGCACTCAGAGAATTCTTCTGCCAGCTCGTTGCCAGCTCCTCCTCCTACGATCCTTCCGCGAAGCCAGCCGGCTGTCGCCTCTGCGGACAAGTCAGCGACACAGAGTTCTGCTGAGCAAAATCAGGTGGCCACTGCGGTCAAGCCGGAGCCCATCGCACCGACGGCTTCGGCGCCGCCTCCGGTTGTGTCCAGTAATTCGTCTGCCTTGTCCAAAAATCCGGCTACAGAGATTGAGGCGTCCAAGCCACCCGCGATTTCCTCGACCTCGCCAGCTCCTGCGGTCCCACCTGCCCTGCAAAGCCAGACCGCGATCGTTTCAACGAAGAGTTCCACGGTACCGACTTCTTCCGAGCAGAATCAGATCGCCAGCGCCATCAAGCCGGACGCTGTCCCCAGTACGCCCGCGCCGATTCCAACGCCATCCATTACTCCCGCTCCAGTTGAGTCAAGCAAGGTAGTGGAGACTACGAAGAACCCGGCGAGTGCCCTGGCGACCCCCGCTCCGCAGAGTGTTTCTCTGGAACCCGCCGCCGCTCAAACTTTGTCCGAGCACAATCAGATCGCCAGCGCGGCCAAGCCTGATGCCGTCGCGGCGACTACCCCATCAGTTTCGTCCGCACCTCCCGAGCCTGCTATCGAAGCCGCACCTGAGCCCGCCATAGCCGCTGTTCCAACGCCCGGCGCGGCACCCACCACGACGGCTGAAACCGCCACGCTGATTGCTCGTAGCGACGATCCCAGCCTGCGCACTGTCTTCAAAGTGAAGTACGTGGCCGAAGGCGTCGCGTATCTCGAAGGCGGACGTTCCCAAGGCCTCACCGAGGGCATGAAGCTTGAGGTGGAAGATACAAACTTGCCAGCTAAGCAGGGGGACAGCGCTAACGCTGCCGATCCGAAAGTTATCGCCGAACTGGAAGTCACCGCTGTGGCCGAAACTTCTGCTGTAACCGACATTCATACGCCGAAGCGTCCCGTGAAAGTCGGCGACTTGGCCTATCTTTCGAGCGGTGATGCTGAGGCTCTGGTGCAGCAGCGCGCATTAAGCGCGACGCGACAATACCCTGCGGTGATCTCGTTCACCGAAGGCGACACCCTTGACGAAGAAGTGCGCGAAGTGGTCCCACGTCCCCCTCTTCCCTCGGTGAACCGGGCACGGGGACGCATCGGCTTCGATACCATGGAGACCATAACTCACGGGGCGACCAACGTCAGCAGTTCAGATGTGGGCATAGCTTTCCGTGGCGACATCACTCGAATCGGTGGCACCTACTGGAATCTTAGCGGTTACTGGCGCGGACGGCTGACCAAGGAGTCCGCCGCCAGCCAGCAGACCCTGCAGAATTTGATCAACCGTACTTATCACCTGAACATGACCTACGACAATCCCAACTCCACATTGGTCGCAGGATTTGGGCGTCTGTACCTTCCGTGGGCTCCGAGCCTCGATACGATCGATGGCGGCTACTTCGGCAAGAGACTGTCAAAGGGAGTGGTGCTTGGAGTTTTCGGGGGATCCACGCCGGATCCATCGTCGTGGGACTACCAGGCTAACCGCGCGATTGGTGGATCGTTCGTCAATTTCGAGGGCGGTGAGTATGACGGCTTCCACTACAGCAGCACAGCCGGCGCCGGTATTAACCTGGTGAATTGGGCGATGGACCGGCCGTTCGTTTTCTTCGAAGATTCGATTTCTTACAAGCGCACCATCGCGGTTTATGAGTCAGCGCAACTGGATAGTCCCAAAGGAAATTCCGCCACGCCCGCGCCAGGGGCTGGACTGGGCCGCAACTTCTTCACCTTGCGGGTCAACCCTATTCCGCGAGTCGAATTTGATTTCAACTACAATTACTTCCGCGATGTGCCGACATTTGATCCGACGCTGGTCGGTACTGGACTACTCGACAAGTTCCTCTTTCAGGGTTTCAGCGCGGGCGGCAGGGTCGAAGTCTTAAAGCAGATTTGGGTTTCCACGAATATCGGCATGGCCAGTCGCTCCGGCGATTCGAAGGCTTCTCTCAACGAAATGTTTGGCTTGACCTTCGGACGGTTGCCGTTCTTGAAATTGCGCGCGGATGCCCATTATGCCCAGTTCCATAGTTCGTTCGGCACAGGATCGTACGAGTCGATCTCGCTTTCTCGGCAATTGAGCGAGCGCTTGCGCCTGGAAGCCCTGGTCGGGCAACAGAATTTCGCTTCTATGTTGACGAACAACAACCGGGCACGATTCGTGACCGGCACCGTGGAGACCACACTTGGCCCCCACTACTATTTGCAGGGAAATTTCACCACGAACCGAGGCGACCTGAGCTACGACCAGATAATGTTCTCGATCGGCTATCGCTTCGATTCCAAGAGGAGGGGCGAATGACACGCACTACAAAGATCGCCATCCATTGTGCACGTTGTGCCACAGCTTTGGTTATTCTGGCAGGCTTGAGTTTTGCGGGAGCGACGCCAGCTTCCCCAGAGGCCGAGAGGCTGAATGATTTGCTCGCGCGTACCGGCACCCAGACATCAGTGTTTCTCGATCAATTCTCCGACGTAAAGTGCACCGAGCAAGTGCGCCAGGAAAAGCTCGGCAAGGATGACAAGGTCGAACTCAAGGAAGACTCCACCTACGATTACCTGGTCATCCTCACCAATACCGGAGGGGAGCTGAATCTTTCCGAATCCCGCATTCCTGTCCGTGAAGCGAAAAAAGATCGCAAGAACACTTCCATGCTTTTGAGCAACGGGTTTGCTACGCTATTTCTAGTGTTTCATCCGTTCTACTCGGAAGCGTTCAAGTTCAACCTCGCCGGCGAGGAAGTGGTGGCTGGCCGTACGCTCGAGAAGGTCACTTTCCAGCACGTCCTCGGTATGAAGTCGCCGGCGGCACTGGCCTTGCGCGGTCGGGAATATCCGCTGGAATTGTCCGGCACCGCCTGGATCGATCCTGACACGGGAGCGATTGCCAAGATGGAAGCTGGAATTGCCGATACCCTGCAGGATGTTGGACTGAAGGCCCTGAGTTCGGAGATCGATTTTGCTCCGTTGAAGTTTGCCGATTCGAAACAAGCGTACTGGTTTCCAACCCAGGCCCGTGTCGAAGTTGAAACTCCACGCCAGCACTGGCGCAACTTGCACCAATTCACGGCGTACAAAAAATTCTCAGTGAGTACAGAGGAGCAGGTCATCCAGAAATGAGTGCGAACGCTACAGCAACCGCCCGTATTGCCGACCGCGCTAAGACGATGCCGGATGCGGATAGAGGCCACCGAAGGCGCCTCTACGCCCTGTATGTCCTCGCCATTGTCAGCAACCTCGCCATCTTCTTCTATGGCTTTGACTATTACAAGCTATCGTCTGTCGATCGGCCTTTTTCGCCCAAACATCACATGCTGCGTCCAAGCGGCCCGATCGGCCTGTACTTGGGATTCGTCGGCGTCGCCCTTTTCGTCGGGATTTTTCTCTATCCGATTCGCAAGCATTGGCCATGGCTCGGGCAAATCGGCAAAACCCGGCATTGGCTTGATATCCACGTGCTGATGGGCCTGACGGCGCCATTTATCATTGCGTTCCATTCAACCCTGAAATTCAAGGGCATCGCCGGAATGGCCTTCTGGATCATGTTTGCGGTCTCCGCCAGCGGTGTCGTCGGGCGCTACCTCTACGCCCAGATTCCTCGCAAGGTGACGACAGCCGAGTTATCCATGAAGGAGTTGCAGGAACTGCAGGAGACCCTGTCGCAGCAACTGGCGGCGCAACGAGTGCTTCCCGAGGCAGACTTGCGAGCTCTGCTGCGCATGCCTGACGCCAAGCGCGTATCACGTTTACCGATTGTCATCGCGCTGGTCTACATGATGATCCTCGACGTGATTCGTTTCTTCGGAGTCGCCCGCCTGCGCCGCAATGCGCTGGGCTTCGGCCGCTCTCTCGCGGCGTTGGGTGGGTTCATTCCCACTACGCATCGGGAGCTCGAGCGGGCGATTCACGCGGCCGCGGAAGAAGCCGCGCTCTCCAAGCGCGTACTCTTCCTCTCGCGTTCGCAGAAAGTTTTTCACCTCTGGCACGTCGTCCACAAGCCTTTCAGTTACGCCTTTGCCGTGCTGGCTCTACTCCACATCGGGCTGCAATTTGTTTTAGGATATTTCTGAGCACCTGACGATGGAAACTCTGATCACCTATTTGATCGGCGGGGTCATCTGTTTTGTTTTTCTGATGATCTACCTCAAAAACCTCAAGAAGCGCGAACGTCGCGCCCACGAGGCGGCTGAGAAGGGCAAGCTGTATTCCGATGGGCCGAAAGCCCAGCATCCGCACATCGACAACAATTACTGCATTGGCTGCGCCACCTGCACCAGCGTCTGTCCTGAGGGAGACGTCCTGGCCATGATTGGCGGCAAAGCCGTCATCGTCAATGGGCACAAGTGCATAGGTCACGGCTTGTGCGCGGATGCATGTCCCGTCGGAGCCATTACCATGGTGATGGCTAGTCCCAGCATGGCTGCGGATATGCCTCAGCTTACGCCTGAGTTTGAAACTTCCGTCGCCAACTTGTTTATCGTTGGTGAACTCGGCGGCTTGGCTCTGATCAAGAATGCCGTGAATCAAGGACGCGATTGCGTAGATACGATTGCCGCCCGCCTGAAAGACAGCGGCACACAATCAAGCCCGGACATTCACGACTTGCTTGTGATTGGCGCCGGACCGGCCGGAATCAGTGCCTCTTTGCGCGCCATCGAGCACAAGCTCAGATATCTCACCATCGAGCGCGATGAGGTCGGAGGCACCGTCGCCAAATATCCCCGGCAGAAGCTGGTGATGACCAGCCCGGTTGAATTTCCCATGTATGGCAAGTTCAAGAAGATGCAGCTTTCCAAGGAAAATCTGCTGGCCTTCTGGGACATGATTCTGAACCGTGCCGACTTCAATGTATCTACGGGCGAAAAGGTGGATGACATCAAGAAGGGCGAAGACGGCGTCCTTACTGTCTTCACGGCCACCAATCAATATCGCTCGCGCGCCGTCATCCTGGCGCTGGGACGAGCCGGCGAACCCCGCAAGCTGGGCGTTAAAGGCGAGGATTTGCCCAAAGTGATGTACCGCCTCATAGAAGCCGACCACTATATCAACAAGAAGATCCTCGTAATCGGTGGCGGCGACAGCGCCGTCGAGGCGGCTATGGGGCTCGCCAGCCAGACCGGCAACCAGGTTACCCTCAGCTATCGCAGCGATCGCTTCAGCCGCATCAAAGAACGCAACGCCAAGCGTATCGAAGATTTCACGCGCTCCGGAAAATTGAAAGTGCTCTTCAACTCGAATCCGGTTGAATTCAAGCCGGAAACGGTAATTCTCGACGTCTCGGGTAACACGCAGGAGATTCCAAACGATTTTGTTTGGATCTTCGCCGGCGGTACGCCGCCCACCGCCTTCCTCCAGAAGGTCGGAATTCGGTTTGGAAATCGCGATGTGACGCTCGAGGTGAGCAAAGCAGCGAAGCAGGCCGCTGCTGAGCGCAAAGAACAGGCCGCTACGGCCTCGGTCGGCTGAGCTTCCGGATCCCCAGCAATCGCCCATTCCTGTCGTAAAATTGAGCACTTGCCTGTCCTCTCAGAGCTCGATGGTCTCGTAGTTGTCCTCGTACGCCCACGCAATCCCCTCAACATCGGTGCAGCCGCCCGCGCCATGAGCAACTTCGGCGCCCACCGCCTTCGCCTGGTGAATTCCTATGCCGCCGCTTTTCGCGAGGCACGATCCGCCGTAGGTGCAGAGACCCTTCTCAAGAACGCAGAGGAATTCAAGACAGTTGCCGAAGCCGTAGCCGATTGCGCCCTAGTAGTCGGGACCACCGCCGTGCGCGATCGGGACCTGCAGCAATCCCTGCGCCGTCTTGATGAACCGGCGGGTGCATCCATTCGCGCACAACTACAGACGTCTAAGGTTGCTTTACTCTTCGGTTCCGAGAAGACCGGTCTTAGCAATGACGATTTCAGCCACTGTCACTGGCTGTTAAACATCCCCACGCGCGGGCAGCAGATCTCGATGAACCTGGGGCAGGCCGTTGCCGTGTGTCTTTACGAACTGGCACGAGGTACCACCCCGGCACCAGTCTCAGAAGAAATCAAGCCGGCTCCCGCGGGCCGGTCCGAGCAAATCACCGGACTCTTATTCGAAGCACTCCAGGCGAGCGGCTATGTGAAGCCGGGAACCGCAGCCATGTTCGAGAGAAAAACGCGGAGCCTGATTCTGCGCCTCAAGCTGGAAGCTTACGATGCAAAGCTTCTTCTGGGCATGATGCGGCAAATTGTGTGGAAGCTACGCCAGTCGGAGAAGACCTAGCGGGTTAGTCGTTCGGAAGAAGCCTGCGTCGATGTTCGCCGAAAGCGAAACTGCAAAAGCCATGCGGTCGTTGTCGGCTGCCCATTCATTTCAGCCGGAGAAAATTCCCAGCCCTGCGCTGCTTTCAAAGCCAGACCGGCGAAATATCTGCTGGGACCCGAAGTCTTAAGCCTGGCGTCCGAGACCTTGCCGGAAGGGTCCACTTCTACCCGGACGGTGACTTTGATCGTTCCCCTGATCGTGTTCATCGCGCTCCGCGAAACCTGCGGAATCACCTGGTGGACCACTGAGCCTCCCACAGATGGGCTCGCTTTCTTAGGCGGTGGCTCGGGATCGCGAACGGTTGGCTTCACTGCGGGTGGGGGTGCTGGCTCAGTTTGAGCGGTAGGCCGTAGTGTCGCGTCTGGAGCAGGAGTCGAAGAACTCTTTCCACGAGAAAGAAGGATCGCCAACCCAATTGCTGCGGCTACGGCCAGTACGAGCCCCAGGACCCAGGCGGGTCTGCGGTTTACAGGAGGCGAAGAAATTTCCGGAATTTCCGAAACTTCCGGTCCTGCCGGCACGGATCGCCCTGCAGGCTGCAGCCGCGCCTGAATTTCCGCCAACGAGCACCGCCGCTTCGGATCGAGATAGAGGCACTCGCGTGCAATTCCCCGGTAAGGTTCAGGAATTGTGTCTGGTAGTCCGGGATTGCCCGCAACTTCGACCAGCGCTACGTTCTGCGTCATGGCGGCCACCAGGGTTACGCCAACCGACCACACGTCCCCTGCAGGCGAGACAATTCCCGCCGCCGTTTCCGGCGCATCATAAGGGTCGCGCCGTCTTCGCGCCGAACTCGACCCTGCCGCGGAAACAACCTGGTCGGTCGAAAGCTTCAACTGCTCCCCTACTGCCAATACATTTGACGGCTTGATTCCGCCATGCACGAATCCTCGACCATGAAGGTAAGAAAGCGCATCAATCACCGGAGGCAGCAACTCCGATACTTCGGCGGGCGCCAGCGCTCTCAGCGGAAGGATCTGCGACAGGTCCTCCTCGGCGTACTCCATGACGACATAGAGAACCGGCGTTTCATCCATGCGGCAACGCCCGGCTTCAAAGGTTCGAATCAAGTGAGGGTGCGAGAGCTGGGTGGTGGCACTTAGTTGCGAAAGTTGCTGGTCCGCCGAAGCATCGGCCTCCACTAGCTTGATGGCAGCTTTCTGCGAACTGCCCCCCGGTAGATCCGTTAGGAAGACCGCGCTGTGGTCCGATCCACCCAGCCACTGCCGAAGCGGAAATTTCCCATCGACCACACGGCTTTCCCACGATTTCCAGGTTTCAGGTTTACTCATCGGTCACGACCGCGAACCATCATTCTATGCCATCAACCAAACGCTGGCATATCCGATGTACTTCGTAGTCGCGACCATCGGTGATTGGACCAAATTACCTGCTCTTATAGCTAAAAGTCACTTTTGTTTCTTCATCCAGTACCAGCGGACGAACAAAGCTGAACGAAGTGCCGGCTCGAGGAACGTCGATCGCCACGGGTAAAACTCCGGCAACCCGCTTTTGCAAATTCACCACGTTGGCCGAGGCAAATTTCTGAGGTGCATTCTTGGGCCTCTCCATTTCGGAATAATCGCGGCCATTCATGGGTGTGCTTTCGACGGTCACTTCCACCGATTCGGCGGCGGAGGCCAGGCTCATCGGGAAGCTGACAGTCGAAGGCCGCCCCGAATCGTAGATCGCATTGAGAACGGTCGTTTTGAAGCCCCGAACCTCGGCCTTGATCCGAACTGTGCCGGAAGGCACATTGGAGACCACCCAACGCCCTTGCTGATCCGTGTTCGTTGACATGGTGAAACCGGTCTCTGCCTGAGTGACGGTCACACGCCCATTTGCGATAATCGCTCCCGAGGGATCCGACAGAACCCCGCCCAGTTGCCCGGGAAGCAGAGATCCCATGCTGACATTGCTGGCGAGTTCCGCCGCCTGGTCTTGCGTATACAAATACGCACCTGAATCGGCGCGAAATGCCGGTGGTACAAGGTTGGCGGCCATCACGTCTCCACCAAAGTCTTTCACCTTGTACTGCTCCGGCAGGAACACTTCCCAATTCAACAAGCTGATTGGAATGTCCATATTCGGAAGGCTGAGTTCCGCGCCGCCTTTCTTCGCAAACGGAGCCCCAGAGTGCATGAATACGAACGAAATCGAGTACGACTCGGTCGGACGAAATCCCGGCCGCAGCAGAGGCACGCGATTGCCATCCGGTCCCTGCACCGGCTTTACCCGCTCACCAGCCACGTCAGCCGAAAGAATGCTCGCGCCCGCTGGAAGTGCCACCTTCAGGAACGGCTGTGCCTGATTCTTGACGATCAGTTTCACCTCGGTAAGCGATTTGCCTTCCGACGTCACCAGAGTCGTAACCACCGCGCTCTCAGCGACCGCTGCGAGCACGCTTCCGTCCGGGAACCGCACCCAGCTCAATGCCAGCATCGGCGTCTCGTTCGGCTGCCGGTGATAGCGGAACGCGGCCTGAGCAGGGAAGTGCGCCAGGGACCGCAAATAAGGATTCGTTTCCTTCACATCCATGCGCTTGAGGCCTCCGCTTTCGCTGGCAGTAATTTCCATCGTGCCCGCTCCTTCGACCAGCACTTCGCCGGTCTCGCGCTGCGCCCCTTTGAAACTGAGGAATGGCGCGTCAGCTTTTGCCTCGTTAATGGCTCGCTCCATCGAAATCAAGAACTGGTGCGAGCGCTGGCTGGCCGCATTTATTCTCAATGTCAAAATACCCGAATGGGTTTCCGTGGAATCCAGCGTGGAGCCGGTCACGCCGGTAACCTCATATCCCGCCGGCAGATCAACTTGGAATTCGGAGGGCTCGCCCTGTACGACAGCGATATCGGCCAGCACGGCAACCCGCATCTCCGCCTCGCTCACTGACACAAGAGTCTTCGCGTCCGACAGGAAACGGACTTCCCGAGGCACGACCGGAGCGACATTTTCCCGCGTCGCCCACCAGATGGTCGCAGGCTGTCCCGGCACCAACGTGGCTTCAATCGCGGTATGCCCGTTCTCTGACTTCCGGCTGGTAATCATGCCGGGACTGATGTTGGCGAGCGTATGATCCCCAGGAATCAGCAACGCAAGCTGCGACGCTGCCCGCAGTCGGCACAGGAAGGCTAAATGAGGCGCGGCCTGCTTCGATGCGCAAGGGCACGCCGGTATCGAGCGCAACCGAAAATTCGCCCGGTCCCGGCAGGAGAGCCGAGTGCGTGCCGTTTTCCTGAATCAACGGAACTCCCTTGCCCCCTTGGTGAGCATCAAGAATCGTCATCCCGCTCGTCATCGGAACCTTGCTTACGCCTTTGCGGAAAACCTCTCCCTCCATTTCGACCGTGCCCAGCACTCCGTTGTTCTCAACGTGCAGCTTCATCTCGGCATGTTTAATCGAGTAGGGAAGTGGAGCCTGATCGAATTTCTTCGGAGGCTTCGCCGCCAGTTCCACCAGGCGGTTGTACTCGTCCAGTGTTAGCGTCACATTTCCCGGATCGGGCAAAGGCAGCGTGGATGACTTTTCTTCCGCATTGCAAATTGCCGTCGCGCCCACGCAGCAAAGCAACCCCATCACCAATACTTTGCTTTTCATCGCACACCTCCCTTTTTGTCGCGCTGAAAGTTGAACTCTGCCGCTGGAGACTGGTTCTCGCTCGTCAGTTCGGAAACAAGAAAGATCGACGGCCCGAATGCGGGAAACGCCACATTCACCGGCAAGATGCCCGTCACCTTTCCGCCCGATGATTTCGCGCGGAATGTGTCGAGCAGTGCTCGTGTGGCATCTTTCTTTTCTTTCTCGTCATCGCTCGCGAGCTTGCCGACTTGCTGTAGTCGATCAAATTGCTTATCAGCTTCGGGGGCTGCAGGGCCCGTGGTAGCACCTATGCCTCCTCCTTCCCGAACCCACGGGGCAAGCACAGAGGAGATCGGATTCTCATACTCCTGTGTTCGAAAGGTCCCGGGCTCTGCCGTAACCCGAAACTTGGGTGGATAGTACAAAAGCAGTCCAGTGCGCGAGATCGGAAGATCCAGCGCGGGCAGCATCACTTTCTCCCGTCCTTTGTCTTGCCATGCCGTTGCCTTGGTGAGATACAAGATCTCGACTGCGAACGCTGGTGCATCCTCGCCGCCCCGCGACTTCTCGAGAGGCAGAAGCAGGCTCCCATCCGGCGATTGTCCCGGCCGAACCGGTCTTCCCGCCAGCGAAGCGCTCCACACCGTTGCGCCCGCGGGCAAAGTAATTTTTACGAAGTTGCGCTGGTTGTTGCGCACCGCATACTTTGCCTGCACCAGTTCTTTTCCGTCGGCGCTCATCAGCACTTGATAACGGGCTTCTTCGATGTTCGCCATCAAGACCGCTTGCTGGTCGTAGCGTGCGACATTCACACTCAAAGTTCGCGTCACGCCCGCTTCACCCGAGCGCGCCCGAAATGCGACCAAGGCAGGCGATTGCCGGCTCGCCACCATTTCGCCGAGATCGGTGGCATCGGCTTCCTCCAATCCTTGCGCTTTCTGGTCCTTGATCTCTCCCGCGCCCAGAATCTCCACCGCGACTCCGCCCGTGTCCCGCTCCGTGTTCAGAAGTCGAAGCAGCGGAACCTCGATGACTCCGTCGCGTGGCAGCCGGGCCTCCCCGTTGATGACAAAGCGCACACTGTGCTCGACCGGTTCGAGGAAGGTCACGGCAAGTTCGCCGTTCTTGATCTCCCAATCGGCCACCATCGCGCCTGAGACCTGGTTGATCGTGACTTTCTCCGGAAGCTGGATTCGTACCTCGCGCGCCGCACCCTGCACCACGTCGAGATTCGCCTCCGCATAAAGAGAAGTCGAGTCTTCCGCAAGGCTGGTCAGTTGCACCAGGGACCCACGCAATCGCAGAGGCATTTCGACGTGGTGGTCCTCGGTCTTTTTGCGCCAGGTGAAGGTCAGAGCTTCGTTGCCGCGGGCATAGGCGAGCCACTTCGTCTCTCCGGAGGATTCCGATTTCTCCGAGAGCAGCCCTCCACCTACTCTCAGATCGATCCCTTGTCGGGTCAGATGAACCGACGCCCGCGTCACACCAGATTCCGTCGACGGCAGGGAAATGGTCTCGTCGCCTGCCGAAGACGTAACCGGTACGTCTACATCCAGCTGCAGCACGGAGCGTCCGGCGTGCGAGAGAAGCGCCGAAAGATGGGTTCCCCCCTTTCCCTTGTCGCCCGGCACAAGGGACACTTGCTTGCCGTCCAGCCGGGCCTCGCGAACCAGCAGACCCGCAGGCACAGGCACGCGCACCCACCCGTCTTTCAGCACGTCGACGGTGAGGTTGGCGCGCCCCGCTGCCAGATCGCCGGCCACGCGCAAGATCGTAGTCAACCCTCGTCAGAGTCGCGTCCAACGGAGGCGGTTCCGGATCGTGCTCGACCGGGTAAGCTTTCGCCCGTAGCACGCGGTATTCATCCACTGGAATGACAACCCACCCCGCGATATGGGAGGGCTCAACCGGCTTTTCTTGAGCTCGCACCGCCACTCCAGAAAAAGCCAGAGCGGCCACGAGGCAGGGAACGTACCGTCTCAGAACAAACTGTCTGAGTTGCGAAACCGCAGCGAGAATCGAAGTTTTCATAGTTCAACCCTCAGTCCAACTCTTCTGGGGATGCGTCTCTTTCTTCGGGGGATGTGTTGGGGGCGGGCCACACAGAGGAAGAATGCTCGACCGGTCAAAAATTGCGTCCAATTTCAAGGGTGGTTACTTTGGGAAGGCGAGGGTAATGAAGCGGGTTGAGAGGTAGCTTGCCTGACCGTGTCATCTTGACCGGCGTACTTTGCCGCGAAGGGCCTGCCTTGAGCGAAGCCGAAGGGATCTCTGTAACTGGCTGGGAGTGCCTGTCTTCTGCCCCTCCACGGATAACAATGAGTCTTTCTCTCTGCCTATACAAGCGGCAAAGCGCATGCGCCCATCTGGCGGCTCCTGCTGTACCATTGCAAGTCGCGCGGCTTGCCCGGAGGCCTGTTTGACATTCAGCACGCGAAAAATCAAGGCAGGCTTACGAACGCACGCTGGGAGTCCTGATCGAGGCCAGCAGTTCCTCTTCCCGAGGCCCAGTGACCTTCGGCAAGTACCCCATCTTCATGCAGCGCGGCCGAGGCTCTCGTATCTATGACGTCGACGGTAACGAGTACATCGACTGGATGATGGCGTTCGGCGCACTTCCCCTGGGCCACGCCCATCCCGAAGTCGTCGAAGCCATCACCGAAGCCGCAACCAGCGGTGCGCACTTTGCCACCGCGACCCCGGTCGAACTCGAAGTGGCAGAGATGATTCAGAAGATGGTTCCAAACGCCGAACGGGTGCGCTTCGCCAACACTGGAACCGAAGCGGTCATGGCCGCCATCCGGCTCGCCCGTGGCGTCACAGGTCGCCCAAAGATTCTGAAGTTCGAGGGACACTACCACGGCTGGCACGACGACTTGCTGGTGAGTTCCAACGTCTTGCCACCAGCCGCTCTGGGACTGCGGACCGATCCAGTCAAAGTTCCCGACAGCTCCGGACTGAATCGAACCGCTCTGGATGACACCATCGTCGTCCCGTGGAACGATCTGCCCGCTCTGCAGCGTGCTCTTGAGAATCAATCCCGGCCAGATTGCGGCGATTATCACCGAAGGCATCATGGCCAACATGGGCGTGATTCCTCCGGCGGATGGATATTTGCGCGGTCTTCAGGAACTCGCCCGAGCGAGCGGCGTTCTTTTCATCCTCGACGAAACCGTCACCGGATTCCGTATCGCTCCCGGAGGCTGCCAGGAATATTACAAACTCTCCCCCGATCTTGTGACCTTCGGCAAAGCCCTCGGATGCGGTCTGCCGGTTGCCGCGCTGGTCGGCCGCGCCGACGTGATGGACGCTCTGCAATGGGGAGGTGTTCTGCACTACGGCACACACAACGGCTCCCGCATCGGAATGTTCGCCGCGCGCGCCAATCTGCGCGTGCTGACTCGCGACAACAATGCGTCCTTCCGCCATACCTGGCGAATTTCTGCCCTGCTTTGCGAAGGCTTGAGGAATCTATTCCAGAAAAGAAACCGCCAGGCCGTCGTGCAGAACGTTGGTCCGATGTTGCAGGTGATGTTCACGGATCAGCCTGCAATCCGCGATTACCGCGATTTCTGCCAGCATGTTGATCGCGCTGCCTTTCAGAAATTTGTGTTCTCGCTGTTTCAGTTCGGGATTTACGCCTCGCCGTCTGCAGCACTGCATTCAATTGTCACCCTCGCTCACACCGACCAAGACGTTGACCTGACGATCGACGCCGTGAATAAGGCTCTGGACACGGCTTTCGGCACATCCGCATGACAACGCAATCGACAAAGATCGCCGAACGAGCAGCCCAACTCTTATCGCTCGAAGGAAAAGTCGCCGCGATTACCGGCGCCGCCTCCGGCATCGGCCGCGGCATCGCCTTCGCCTTGCGGAAATGGGAGCCTCTGTCGCCGTCCTCGACATCGACGAAGTACGAGGCGCCCAGACCGCGAAGGAAATCTGAGATCAGGGCGGAGAGGCACATTTCCTGAAGTGCGATGTTCGTAGCGCTGCCGATTGCCGTCGCGCCATCACAGTCATTCTCGAGAAATGGAGCAAGATCGACATCCTCTGTAACTGCGCTGGCATTGCCATTCGCAAAGATGTCGTCGATCTCACCGAAGAAGAGTGGGACCGCGCCCTCGACGTGACGCTCAAGGGAATCTATCTGTTTTCCCACGAGGCCATTCCCCACATGATCCGCACCGGCGGCGGCAGCATCATCAACATCGGTTCCGGATGGTCCCTTAAGGGAGGCCCGCGCGCCGCATCTTACTGCGCCGCAAAAGGCGGCACGGTCAATCTGACGCGCGCCATGGCGATTGATCACGGCCAACACAATATCCGCGTCAACTGCGTCTGCCCCGGCGACGTCGATACGCCCATGCTGCACAGCGAATGCTCTCAGCTCGGTGAAGACGAGCAAGCTTTCCTGCGCGAAGCCGCGAATCGTCCAATCGCCCGAGTCGGCACGCCGGAGGACATCGCAAACGCTGTTCTGTTTCTCGCAAGCCCCATGTCCAGTTGGATTACCGGCGCAGCCCTTGTTGTCGATGGCGGCGGACTCGCATAACCCGCTCCCAGCGCCAGTTACCAAGGATGTTACCTGCACCGTACGCTCGGACACCCCCTGTACAACACTTCCGATTCACTCACTTCAGGCCCACATGGAGTTATGGTAGGACCTACGTGCCCTTCGGCTTGCGCCAGGTCGATCGGCACCTACTCCTCGCAGTACAAGGCAGGCTGACATGCATAACGGAAATAGCCCTACCACGCTCAGGCGCAGTTCCAGAGTTCCGACCGCTCTACCCATCCTGGTCACCAGTTTAGAAGGGACACAATTCTCTGAAGTATGTGAGACCCTGGTGGTCAATGCCCACGGCTGCGCAATATTGACGCGCGTGAAACTCGACACCGGAGTTCCACTCCACCTGCACAGCAAGGATGGTCGCGAGGCGACCGCTCAAGTAGTCTCTTGCCAACCCACCGGCCCCGACAATCGGAATTGGAGACTGGGCGCGAAGCTCGATCGGCCGCAGAATTTCTGGGGCTTGCGGGATTGTCCTAAAGATTGGGCCCTTCCGGCCGTCGTGCAATCGAAAATTCCGCAGACGATTCCGTCCACACCCACGATGGGCCCCCAGTTGGTGACCCAACCAGGCCCGCCCTCCCAGGCCGTCCTCGACCGTGTCGCCAAGCAATTAGAGGCGCAGGTGACACGAATGATCGCCGACTCCGTTCAACCTCTCCAGCTCGAGGTCTCGGCGCTCAAGGAAAAGCTGGCGCTCAAGGACGCGAATCCCAGCCGCTTTGAGGTATCGCTCTCCAGCATTCCTCCCGAGCTCGAACAACAGTTGGAACTGCGTCTGCGAAAAGACATCGGGCCAAAAGTTCAGGACGAGGCCCGTCAGCAGGCCGCGCTTTTGCTGGCATCGGCCAAAGCAGCGATTGACCTGAAGACCACGGAAGGCTACGAAGTTTTTCGCCACCGGGTCGCGGAGGAACTCAAGGTCGTTGAGCATAGAGCCCAGGAACTTTCAGCGCATGTCTCCGAAAATGCCCGCGAACATCTGCATCGCGGCCTGGCCGATTTTCACCAGCAACTACTCGATGGTGGCAACTCCCTCAAGCGCCTCAGCGAAGAGCTTCTGGAGTTCCTCCAACATAGTTTGAATGACGAGCACAACGCTCGTCGTGGAGACCTGGAACAGCTTCGCGCATCGGTTGAGGCGGAATCCTCGCGCCTGAGCGAACAGGTCGAGTATCTCGACGGCCGCATCGTGAAACTGGATGCCTCCGCGCAGGCCCTCGAGTCCGGACTCGACCAACGCCTGAGCCAGATGGCCAGCAATGCCGTGAGGGATACCCGCAGCCAACTCGAGAGTGTGGCCAACGAAATTCTCGAGGAGTTGACAACTCGTGGCGTCTCGGCGCTGGGAACTCAGTTGGAAGAGGTCACCGGCAACATGAAGATTGTGCAGAAGGGAATCGTCGCCTCAGCCGCTGACTCGCTCAAGGCCGAAGCTACGAATGCCTTGCAGGCTTTCCAGCACTCCATGGACGAACTGGCGAACCATTCCATTGAACGCTGGCGCCTCAAGTTGGCAGGCGGCCTCAATGCTGTGCTTAAGAATCTGGGTGAGCAATTCCAATCCCAAGACCAATCGGGAAAAAGCTAGAACTAAGGAAGCCAGCGCTAGTGAGCGGAGCAGAGTCTCCGCTCGCAGCGTACTCCCACGAAACCCCGCCGGCTCCTAAACGTTCGATTGACTTGTCCTCGCCGCCCCCTTACCATACCGCGACTCGATGATCGGCCGGATCATCGAGCCCCAACGCGTCCCGAGCATTAGCGTCGGTTCGTTCCTTCCCCCGCTGATCCGGTCTCGATCCACTGCCAAAATGGAATATCGCGTTCAGTTTCACAGAAGGATTGCGCGCGGATAGAGGAGGATTTCCCTGAGGATCCTTACCAGTGTTCTTGCGCTGATCGTGCTGTATTTGGGGCAGGGCTGCCAGAAAGCGTCAAGTGTTTCCGCAGCCACGACGCAGGTGTCGGTTCTGGAGATGGAAACCATACCGCGCACCCCGGAGCGGCTGGCGCGCGGCAAGTATCTGGTGGAGGGCTTGCTGCAATGCTACGGCTGCCACTCCGAGGTTGATTTCACCCGGCGGCCCGAGCGGCCCAAGCCTGGGAAAAAGGGCGGCGGCTATATCTTCCCGAACGTCACTCTGGAGTTGAAAGAGCCGAACCGGGTGGTGGCGCCGAACATCTCTTCTGATCCGGACTACGGTGCGGGCACGTGGAAGGACGCGGTTTTTGTCCGGGCACTACGGCAGGGCATTGGTCACGACGGGCGTACGCTCTACCCGCTGATGCCCTACCAATACTTCCGCAACCTATCGGACGAGGATTTGGCATCGGTGATCGTTTACGTTCGCTCCAATGCGCCCGTGCACATTCAACGGCCGAAAACGCAGCTGACGGACGACATTAAAAAGATGATTCAGCCGCTTCCTCCCCGGGAGCATGTCCCAGAGCCGGAGCGATCGGACCGAGTCGCCTACGGGAAGTACCTCGTTACAGCAGGACACTGCGATGGTTGCCATACACCGACTGACGAGAACTTTAATCCCATTCCAGGGATGGATTTTGCCGGTGGAACTCCGCTGGTTGGCTACTGGGGCCCAGACCCGAAAAAGCTGATTACGGTGGTGTCGCTGAACCTTACCCCGGACCCGTCGGGGATTTCCTATTTCGACGAAACGATGTTCCTCAAAACCATTCGCACTGGAGTCGTCAATGCCCGGCCGCTATCTAACATCATGCCTTGGGCATTCTTCCGCAACCTGAGCGACGATGATTTAAAGGCCATCTTTGCTTATCTGCGGACGCTCAAGCCGGTCCAGCATCGGGTGGATAACACGGAGGAGGCGCGCTATTGCAAGTCATGCCGAGGCAAGCACGGATTCGGAGACCGAAATTAAGGGAAGACGCCCAACTTTATACAGACGTCTTTGGCGTCAGTCACGGTTCGCGTCTTTGCCGGGCCGCTTCATAAAGCACGATGCTGCCCGCTACGCCTGCATTTAACGACTCTACCTGCGGCGTGTGCGGAATCGCGACCAACTCATCGACTTGCGCCATCACCGCGCGAGGCAAGCCAGAACCTTCGCTCCCAATAAACACTGCCACGCGCTCTTTGAGATTTGCCTGATCGAGCGGCGTTCCCTTATGCGAAGAGGTCGCGATCAAACGCACCTCCTCTTTTCGCAGCTTGCCCGCGATCTCTTCCATTCCTCCCGCCGCCTTCGCCAGCACGACCGGCAGTCGGAACGTCGATCCCGCCGAGGCTCGCACCGCCTTCGAATTAAATGGGCTCACGGTCCCTTCCCCCAGCACCACGCCTGCGCTGCCAAAAGCTTCCGCCGACCGCAGAATGGTCCCCAGATTCCCTGGATCCTGCAATCCCACCAGCACCATGACCGGCCCGACCTGCAACCGCTCCAAAACATCGGCGAGCGAGAACTCCTTCAACCGAACCAGCGCAGCCACCCCCTGGGGGGTCTCACTGGGAACCGTCCCATCGAAAAGTCTGTCGGGAAGCAGCAGCGTTTCTACATTCGCGCCGATCTGCGGAAGCAGTCGCTCGGCCAGGTTTTGCGCCGATTCCTTGAAGAAAACCGCACGGAAGCGCAGCCCGCTGCGTATGGCTTCCTCCACAATTCGTGGACCCTCGATCGCGCAACTTCCGTCTTCGCTCCGCTCGGCGCGCGCGAATGAATGGCGCAGTTCTTTCACCAGGGCGTTATGGCGCCCTTCGATCCGGCGAAGCCGCTGCGCGGTGGGAACGGACTCTGCACTTCTAGCCATTTGCTGTCGCTTTCAACCCTGCCATGCCATTGAGTGCATGATACTCTGCCCCTTTACCTTGCTGTGTTTTGCCGTATTATGGTAGGTTTCGCGGTCTAAATAAATCGCAGCCTGTGGCAACTATAGAAGGGAGCGCCGTGCGCGCCGAGATCGTAAAAATTAATTGTGACACCCCTGAGTCATCCCTGGTGAAATACGCCGCCGATCAGATCCGTTCGGGTGAAGTGCTGGGTATGCCCACTGATACCTTTTACGGCCTGGCCGCAGATCCCTTCAACCTGCGCGCGGTCGATAAGGTGTACGACATCAAGACCCGCTCCCGCCATAAGCCCCTGTCGCTGCTCATTGCGAGCACCGATCAGGCCGAGGAGTTGGCTAAGCCGTTGCCCGAGGAATTTTACGCCCTGGCCCGCAAGTTCTGGCCCGGTCCGCTTACCCTCATCGTGAAGGCGGGTTCGCGCTTACCCCTTAAAGTGACGGCCAACACCGGCAACGTTGCCCTGCGCGTGCCCAATGCCAAAATTCCCCTCGCCGTAGTCACCGCTGCGGCAATTCCGATCACCGCTACTTCCGCGAATCTCAGCGGCGCTTCGGAATGTACCAGTGCCGAACAGGTGCGCGATCAGCTTCAAGGACGCATCAGCATTATCGTCGACGGAGGCACTTCTCCCCGCGACGTGGCTTCCACCATCATCGATTTGAGCGACGAATCGGTGCGCTGGCGCGTCATTCGCGAAGGCGCGATTCCCGCCGACGAAATCTCCAAGTTTTTCGCCCAGGGATGAAGAACGGATCAGCCAACCGGCATCGGCATCTGCGCGGGTGGCTCCGTCTGTTGGTCTTGTTCGTAGTCGCGATCGTACTGGACCTGACGGTCACTTCGATTCGCGTTGTACGCACAGCCTCTTTGCAGGAAATCCATCCCGCCGACGCGATCGTCGTCTTCGGCGCGGCCGAGTATTCCGGGCATCCCTCTCCTGTTCTGCGCGCCCGCCTCGATCACGCTCTCGACCTGTTTCACCGCGGAGTTGCGCCAGTGGTCATCACGACCGGCGGCGCCGCCGACGATCCTCATTTCAGCGAGGGCGGTGTGGGCCGCGATTACCTCATGCGTCACGGAGTTCCCGAGCGCAGCCTCATCGCCGAAACCCAGGGCCGTGACACAGCGCAATCCGCCAACCGCGTAGGAGTGATCATGCGGGCCAACGGCCTGCGCACATGCGTAGCCGTCAGCGACGCCTATCACGTCTTCCGCATCCGCAGACTGCTCGAGCACGAAGGTCTCGGCCCCATTTATATCGCTCCCCGCCCTGACTCGCGACCCCACAGCTTAGTCCAGCGCTCGGTCGCAATCCTGCGCGAGTCCACCAGCTATTTGCTATGGCAGATTGGAATTACTTGAGTTTTTAGCCAGTGTCGTGAATTCAGAACACGTCGATGCCGTTCGTAGTACGAACCTTGAACCACTCGTACCGCAGATTGTTTCGGGCCAGCCCATTGCGGACTTTCATGAAGGCATGCTGAATCCGTACTTCGAGATTGGTGTTCTTGGTGGCCTCAGCCTGATCACTCCGTGCCCCGCGCATTTCAGCCATTCGCCGATTCTCGCATTGTTGGTAGTCCTGGCTTTGCTGGCATAGCTCGTAACCGTTGGTTACGTTGGCCTCGCGAATGGCCTTCATATCGATATTGGCGCGAATGGCGGCGGCCAGCATCTCATCGTAGCGGTCATACCAGATGTGAACCGCTTCCTCGGTTTGTTGCGCCGAGTGCGTCTCTTTGTATTTAGCAATTGCGGTAACAACGTCGTCGGCGTTTTCTGCGCCGTCCATCTTCAGGCGCGGCAAAGGGCCGGCGGTGACTTCCATGTCCTCGTCCGTGAAGACTTTCTTGGCGCGCGGGGTTTTCTGCGTCTTGGAGTTCCGCACTGCTGCTGCGACGGATGCCTCCGACTCGCCGGAAGTCTGCGCGCTCTGAGATTGAGAGGACGGGGGAGGGCTCTGTGCTGCAGCGGTCGCAATTACAACCAGTGTCCCAAGCAAAAGGATCAAAGTTGAACGCGAGACCGCGCGAAATAGCCAGCAATCGAGCATTGCAATAATGTTACTGGCTGTTGCTGTGCCGAGAAAAATGACCAAAGTTCCAGCAGGAATAGTGACTACGATGGAGCAACGTGACACGGATCACATCAACTGCCCGTGCCCAAACCTCTGCGGCCATGTCATCAACAGCGCCCCGGACGCGAGAAACACTGACTACAACGTGGTATCACTCAAGCCACTTTCTCACCGAATCCCTGTACAGACGCCATTTCATAGTGCGCGGCCTTGGCATCGTACCGTGAAAGATATTGCCGGCGCTCTTGCGGAATAACCGCTGTCTCGTACTCCGCTCCGGCAACCGCCCGCAGTGCATCGATCGATTCCCAGAGCATGATCGTGATGAACTCCACTTCCGCTCCCATATCCCGGCGCAGAAGGTAGCTGCCTTTGTAGCCTCTCACCTTGCTGATGCCCGGCAGCAATTCCGGCTTCAACATCGCCTCATAGGCATCGGCGTGCTCGGGCTTCGTGTATCCATGCCAGATTCTCGCGATCATGCTGCGCTTCTCCTGTGCAAGATTGAATTACAAACAGTGTGAACTACCACGACATCCGTTTACGAAGTTCAGTGATGTGCGCTACATGATGGCGTCCATGCCATGCATAGAGGGCGAGCGTCTTCTCCAGGGTCATCGCGCCGAGTTCCGGATGCCGGAACGTGCGCTTCCATTCTTCCGGAGTCAGGGACCGGAGCAAGCGCACCCAGCGGTCGTGCAGCGAATCCAGCATTGTCAACGATACTTCCACCGGAGTTGCCTTTGTATCCGCCAACTCTGCCCACCGATCTTCCGCATAAGTTTTGATCGTCGGCTCGTCTTCAGTGAGCGCCAGTTTGAACCGCACGTAGGAGTTCAAATGGCTGTCCGGTACATGGTGAACTACCTGCCGTACGGTCCATCCGTCCGGACGATAGGGCGTTTCGAGTTGCGCGTCCGACAATCCCTTCACCGCTGCTCGCAGCCTCTGCGGCGTCTCAGCGATTTCGTCCAGGAATACCCGCTTCTGTTGTTCGTTGATCGAAGGGTCGTAACTGAATTTACCGATGGGATAACGCAGGTCGCTCATCTTGTCTCCGAAAAGAGAAATGTTAATCCACTGATGAAAGAAACTCCCCGTAGGGTGCATGAAAAGCTCTCGCCGCTGGGATGGCGGAGTTTTTGTGATTCCGCGACAGTTGACCTGCAAGTACGACGAACTCAGACAAGCTTCTCCGAAACGTGGGCTTGAAATGTACCTGAATCTCTTCAGTTAACCACCACCCCTAGCGCTGCCGCCCCGCCGACCCCATTCCATCCGGCTTCGAATTTCGATTCCTCCATGCCCCAGTTTGGTGCATCAAATGGATTTCTAAGCTAAACTCTCACTGCCGTTGAGTTTAGCAACTCTCCGGGGTCCGGCCTCTGCGCCATGTCCCTCGGAAATGCCTGCGAGGGGAACTATGCCGTCGTCGACATGGTCTGGCCACTTAACGTTCGGACTCATCTCCATGCCCGTGCGCCTTTTCTCCGGCGCCCGCAGTTCCGGCATCTCGTTCAACATGCTGCATCGCACCGACAAGTCACGCCTCAAGCAGCAATACATCTGCCAGGCCGAAGGCGTAGTAGTCGACCGTGCGGACATGGTCAAAGGCTACGAATTCCGCAAAGACGAGTACATCGTCATCGAGCCTGATGAGATCAAGAAGATCGAGCCTCAGACCGCCAAGACCATGGAGATCCTCGAATTCGTCAAGGCCGGTGACGTTGATCCCGTCTACTTCGAGTCGTCGTACTACATGATGCCCGAGGAAGCGGGCCGGCGTCCCTACGCTCTGCTGACCAAGGCACTCGAAGAGAGCGAGTACGTGGCCATCGCCAAGATCACCATGCACAACCGCGAGTACACGGTATTCCTTCGTCCTCACGAAGGCGGACTCATGCTGCACACCATGTACTACGCCGAAGAAGTTCGCAAAGTCGAGGGCTTCGGAGCCCCCGACGTAGAACTCAAAGACGCCGAAGTGAAGGTGGCCCACCAACTCATCGAAGCGCTCGCCGACGAGTGGAACCCGGAAAAATATAAAGACAGCTTCCAGGAAAACTTGAAGAAGCTGATTGAAGCCAAGCTCGAAGGCGGCGAAGTCGCGGCCGTCGAGAAACCAAAGAAGCTGGCGCCAGTTGTCGATCTAATGGCCGCCCTGAAGCAGAGCCTTGCCCAGATGGAAGGCAAGAAGAAGCCCGCAGCCACCATCAAGTCGGAGGAAGCGGTAGCGGCCCCGGCAAAATCCCGCCGCAGCCGCGGATGAAGGTTTGCAGGATCGCGGGAAGATGCTCACCTCCGCCACTGGATTCAAGAAGGCTCCAAGATTTCCTTGGTGTACCTTCGTGTCCTTGGCGGTTCCTGCTCCCGTAGGCATCCCGCCCAACCCACGAAGCATCCCTAACTGAGAACTAAGAACTGCCGCCGTCTCTAGCGCATAGTTCCAGCAACCGCTACAATATCGCTTCTATCATTTGAACCAACTTCTCCTTCGGGGTGCCGATGAGTTTTCGACGTGTGGGCTGGCTGGCTGCAATCGCGCTGGCAACACTACTTGAAATTTCCTGTGGTCAGGTCTATCGCCCGGTGGTAATTCCGGTCGCCACGACTCCGCCCAATCCGGCAAATTTTCACGCTGTTTTCGGAATTAGCGCCAATACCCCGGCCAATCCCGGCACCGCCCTGCAGATCGACGTATCCGGGGACACCAACATCGGCGTAGCCAACGTCGGCATGAACCCCACGCACGCTGCCATCCTCCCCGGGAATTCACGTATCTTCGTAGCTAGCGCCGGCACTATCAATCCCGATGGAACCGTCTACAGGGGCGGTTCCGATATCGTCTCGGCCTTCACTCCCGCAGCGGATAGCACCATCGCGACCGGCCTGGGTACCCCGAGCATCTTCAGTTTTCCCAACGTTGGACCCATTGACCCTACCACCGGTGCGCCGGCGTGGTTTTGCTCCTATCTCCCGGACTTCTTGGCCACTACGCAGACCAACTCGGTTTATGTCGCCAACTTCGGTGTGGAAAATGATGCCGGTTGTACGCCGAATCCCATCAGCACCGATTCCGTGGCTGTTCTCAACGCCTCAACGAATGCGATCGCTAACATCTCCTATCTTCCCGCCGGTGCCCATCCCGTTTCACTGGTGGAGACGCCCAACGGCCAGAATCTCTACGTGATGAATCAGGGGAACAACACCATCACCGATATCTCTCCGACGGATCTGTCTACGCTCGCGACGATCCCTCTCCCGGCTGGCAGCACGCTGCCGGTCTGGGCGGTCTCTCGCCTCGACAACCAGCGGGTCTACGTAGTGACTCAGGGCGATGGAAAGCTCTATACGATCCACACCGACACGAACACCTTCGACCCGGCGCCGGCACAAGCGGTCGGGGGTCCTGGCGCCAACTTTGTGCTCTACGACAAGAGCCGCAATCGGCTATACGTCATCAATCCGAATTCTTCCGCAGTCTTCGTTTTCGACGCCACTCAGGATCCGCCCGCACCGCTCGGAAATCCCGCCGGCATAACCATCCCTAAGCCGCCGATTCCGGCCAAGGCCTTGCCGTGCACCAGCGCTCCTTGTTACACCGCGGTGACGCCCGTGTCGGTCGCAGCCTTGCCCGATGGCAGCCGTTTCTATGTCACCAGCTATGTCACGACGACGCCGGGTTCGGCCTGTACCGACCCGAATCTAAACGCGGCCGGATGTGTCATTCCGCAAGTGACCGTCTTTGATGCCGGTAGCCTCACGGTGAAGACCACTGTTTTTCCTCTCTTGCCCCCAGTGGACCCCGCGCCGCCGTCCGGAGTGCAGCCCTTTGCCGTAGCACCGGTTACGTTTTGCGCACCGGTGATCCCCTACGCGCCGGTAACCGCCCGTTTCCGCATGTTCGCGACAGCTGCTGCCGACAGCACCCGAGTGTATGCGAGCATCTGCGATGCCGGCTCGGTCGCAATCATCAACACCTCGACCAGTTCTCTCGCGACAGGCGGCAACATGCCCGATACACTGACTACCGATCTACCCACTCCCTCCAGCGCCGGTCCGCCGGGACCAAACAACGAGCCGCCGTTGCAGAATCCCCTATTCCTTCTGACCGGGCAATAGATAGAAATGCCTTAGGAATCGATTCTGGCGTGGAGACGTTGCGTGAGGTGGACCGAGCAGTTCAAAAATGGGTAGACCTAGAGAGAGGATGCGAACGGCCTTAACTAGCAAGGCTTGCCTGAGCTTCCCCTTCGACTGAGGTTATACTTTGGCAGGAACATCTTCTTTGACTGCTTCTCGCGGAGCGTAGTGCGAGTCCACGTACTCATCGAGAATTTCGATAAACTCCCCGACGATACGGTCGCCCTTCAGCGTCGTAAACAGCCGTCCATCCACATACACCGGAGCCTTGGGCTCCTCGAATGTTCCGGGCAGGGAAATGCCGATGTTGGCATGCTTCGATTCTCCGGGACCATTGACCACGCAGCCCATGACGGCGAGCTTCATCTCCTCGACGCCGACATAGCGCCCCTTCCACGAAGGCATCTGCTCCCGCAGATAAGACTGAATCTGCTCCGCCATTTCCTGGAAAAACGTACTGGTCGTCCGCCCGCATCCCGGGCAAGCCGTCACTTGCGGAGTGAAGCTGCGAATCCCCATTGACTGCAGAATCTGCTGCCCCACTCGTACCTCTTCCGTGCGATCGCCGCCCGGTGCTGGAGTCAACGAAACGCGAATCGTGTCGCCGATGCCTTCCTGCAACACCACGCCCATGGCCGCGCTCGAGGCGACCACGCCCTTCGCCCCCATCCCCGCTTCGGTCAGCCCCAGGTGCAAAGGATAGTTACACCGCGCTGCCAGCGCTCGGTACACGTCAATCAGATCCTGCACCCCGCTGACCTTCGCGCTGAGAATAATCTGATCGTCCCGCAGGCCGAACTGCTTTGCGAGTTCCGCCGAATTGAGCGCGCTCACCACCATCGCTTCCATCGTCACTTCGCGCGCATCTTTCGGTTCCGCAAGCCGCGAATTCTCGTCCATCATGCGCGTCAGCAACGCCTGGTCCAGCGAACCCCAGTTCACGCCGATCCGCACTGGCTTCTGATACTTCACCGCGACTTCGATCATGGTGCGAAAATTCGAGTCGTCCTTGCGCCCGATCCCCACATTCCCCGGATTGATCCGGTACTTCGCCAGATCCCGTGCGCACTCCGGATACTTTGTTAGCAGAAGATGCCCGTTGTAATGAAAGTCCCCGATAATCGGAACCCGCACACCCTGCTTGTCGAGTTGCTCAACAATGTGGGGCACAGCCGCGGCCGCCTCATCGTTATTCACCGTGACCCGCACCAGCTCCGAACCGGCCCGGGCCAGCGCAGCAACCTGCTGCACAGTAGAAGGGATGTCCGCCGTGTCGGTGTTCGTCATCGATTGCACCACAATCGGTGCATCCGAGCCAACACGCACACCTCCGACCACGGCCGTAACGGTCTTTCTGCGTGAAATCATAGCCATATGGGAACTTCCATTTTACCACGTGGAAATCCTACCCCTGGGCCGCGCCTGAGAGGCCACTGCAGGCTCCAAAGGGCGCCTTTTGTGCTTAGGGTGGGGATTTTGATTTCGCCGATGCCATCCTGCGAACCCGATTGGGCGAAGAACTCCGGGCCCAGGTAACTCCAAAGTCGTGAAACCGCGCCCGAATGAAGCCGCAAAGCGGCGAAGGTCGAAGGGTCACTTGCTTTTTCACCAACCCAGCCGTTCAGTCCAACCGCATCCCTAACTCATTCATTCCGGAATATTTTGCGTATAGAATATTGCGCATCCATACTTTGCATGCCCCGTCGAAAGCGGACTGGCCCACCGGTCCGGTCGCTCAAGTTCAGCCCAAGCCGGATTGTTTATAATCTCCCTTCCATCACAAAGGAATAAAAGGACGCCATTGGCTCTCGACGAGAACATCTACGAACTGCGCCGCGAGAAACTGAAAAAGATTGAAGCCCTCGGACAGGCTACGTACCGCACGAAATACGAATTCACCCATACTGCCGAGCAGATTCTCGCGGAGTACTCCGCCAAAACCGCCGAAGAACTCGAACAAACTCGCGTCAATGTGCGCGTGGCAGGTCGCATCATGGCGATCCGCCTGATGGGCAAGGCCGGGTTCGCCCACTTGCAGCAGAACGGAAAACGCCTGCAGATTTACGTCAAGAAAGATGCGGTCGGCGAAAAGGGATTCGAGTTATACAAGCTTCTCGATCTCGGCGACCACGTCGGGGTCAGCGGATACCTGTTCCGCACCCGCACCGGAGAACTGTCGGTCCACGTCGAGGAGATCACTTTCCTCAGCAAAGATCTCTTGCCCCTGCCCGAGAAGTGGCACGGATTGACCGACGTCGAGTTGCGCTACAGGCAGCGTTATGTCGACCTAGTGATGAATCCGGAGGTGCGTGAAGTTTTTGTGAAACGTACCAAGCTCGTGCAATCGATGCGGCGCACGTTGGATGCGCACGGTTTCATCGAGGTCGAAACGCCGATGATGCAGCCGATCGCGGGCGGAGCCGTCGCCCGACCGTTCGTCACCCATCACAATACCCTCGACATGGATCTTTACCTCCGCATCGCACCCGAACTTTACCTCAAGCGCCTGGTGGTCGGCGGCCTGGACCGCGTCTATGAGATCAACCGCAACTTCCGCAACGAAGGTTTGGGTTGGCGTTGGAACCCCGAATTCACGATGCTCGAGGCGTATCAGGCCTACACCGACTACCAGGGAATTATGAACGTTACGCAGGAGCTCATCACCGAAGGGGCGAAGGCCGTCAATGGCACGACGAAATCCAAATGGGGCGACGAGGAAATTGACTGGGCTAACTGGCAGCGACTCACCATGCGCGAGGCCATCATTCACTACTGGCCTGCCGCCGCGGGCGCGAAGCCCGAGATGAGCGACTTTGCCACTGCGGACGGGGTGAAGAAGTTGGTGGAGCGATTCAATGCGTCACACGCGCACATGGCGTACGAGCCGAACGCTCCTGTAGGAAAGACGATCGCGGCGTTGTTTGAGGCGGCGGCCGAAGAGCACCTGATGCAGCCGACGATCATTTACGAATTTCCGACTGCCGTGTCACCGCTGTCCAAACAGAAGCCGGACGAACCGGACTGGACCGAGCGCTTCGAAATTTTCGCCGGGCAGATGGAAATCTCCAACGGCTTCAGTGAACTCAACGATCCCGAGGACCAGCGTCGTCGCTTCGAAGCGCAATTGAAGGAACGCGAACGCGGTGACGACGAAGCGCACCAGATGGACGAAGATTACATCCGCGCGCTCTCCTATGGCATGCCGCCCGCCGGCGGCGTGGGCGTAGGCATCGACCGCGTGTGCATGCTCTTGACCGACTCGCACACCATTCGCGACGTCATCCTGTTCCCCCTGCTCCGCCCGGAAAAATCCGCACCTCCAGACGGGCTAGAGAACACGGAAGAGAAACGATAGGTTTTGAGCCGGCTTCAGCCGTGCCGCAATGTCCCACGAAAAAAGCGGGCTTTGGCCCATGCGTGAGTGAAACGACGGTACCTATCAATGCACTATCAGTCGTGCACCGTGATTCCTATACTTTTAGCAGTCAGGTTAGGCATCGCAACGGCTGGCGCCGCTGTAGTGTCCGGGACGCCCTGCAGGACACTGGGTCGGCGGCGCTCTGGCCGCTACTTCGACTTCTTCTCCGATGACGTCCGCTGTGGTTCATAGGGCGGCTGATCGGGGCTGAAGTTTGTGCTCAGGTAATCAATCAGCGCGTCACGGTCATTCGCGTCGACGACCGCTCCCCACTTCACCATCTTGTCCACTTCTTTTGTCCAGGCAGCTTTGCTGAGGCGCTGCTGCAGGATGATTCGTGCTTCGTGGCACTCCAGGCACGACGTGGTGGCTTTGGCTTCCATCGACCCCGGAGGAAGGTTCTCTGACGGGGAGGCCTTTTGATCCAGAGCGGCGAACGGCAGCACGATTATCAATGAGATCGAGGCGATTGTGAGAGCCCGCAGCCTCCCACTGTGTCGCGCAAATCATCGCGTGCGGTTTATGTGACATGGATCTTCACCTGGTCGACGGCGTTATAGAGGTATCCGCTCGGATTCCAGACCGGAGTGTCAGGCTGGACGCGTCCCTGGCTATCGGTCGCGCGGGACAAAATGGTGTAGTCTCCGCCCGTTGCCTTCCATTCGTAATTCCAAAGACGCCAGGCGTATTGCGCGTGATCATGGCCGAGTGCCGCAGGATTCCATGTGGTACCGCCGTCCGTGGAAACTTCGACCTTCACGACGTCCGACTCGCCAGCCCAGGCGGCGCCGTGCACCGTGAGTTTTCCCGCCTTTAGCCGGGAAGCATCGAGAGGGCCTGAGATCACCGATTTCACGTTCAATCCCGTGAGCACGTGGGTGTCCTCAGGCTTCACGACGTCGCCCGGCTTGACTGGCTGGTTTGGAAACCTGTATCCGGGACTCATGAAGTTGCCTGCGAATTCTGAATCGAGCACTTTAATCTCAGTAAGCCACTTGCAGGACGCGGCTCCCACCCAGCCAGGCACAAGCGCGCGTGCCGGGAAACCGTGGTGCCTGGTCAGGGGCTCTCCATTCATTTCCGTCGCGATGAGCGTGTCGGAATGCGTCGCTTTCTCAATCGGAATGCTGCGAATAAATGGCGGGACCTTGCCCGGAACTTCGTCGAGGCCGCGGAACATGACGTGCTTGCCATCGGATTTCACTCCAGCTTTCTGGAGAATGTCACGCAGCCGCGGGCCAGAGAATCGCGCGGTGCTCACTGCGCCCTTGCCCCACTGAATCCCGGGAACTTGCGGACGGTGCAGGCTGCGTCCATTGCCGGCGCACTCCAGCGTGTTGACGACTGAGTGCTTTTCCAGCTTGGAAAGTTCGGTGAGAGTCAGCGTGAACGGCTTTTCGACCTCACCGCCGACAGAGAGTCGCCAGCCGCTGACATCGAGTTGACTGGGTTCGTGCATGTGGTTGCGCACGAAGAAATGAGGAACCGGTGTGAGCCAGGTGTTGAAGTATTCAACCGGACTCTCCAGGTCAACGAAGCGGAAGGAGCGGACAATCATGCTGTCTTCGCCTGGAATATCGAGAGTACCGGTTTGACTGGCCACGGACCGCAGGGCGAATTGCGGGATAACGCTGGCCGCCAGCGCGGCGCCGGAGATCTGTTTCAGAAAAGTGCGTCTCGAGTTCATAATTTCTCAGGCGGCGAACCCTCCCTGGTTTTGAGGATCGGTGGATCAATCAACACCGCCGGCCCGGAAAAGGAGAGTAGCCAAAACCGGGCCGACGATGTCTCCGAAGGGAACGTCCCTTCGAACTGGTGGACATCTTTTGAAGCATGCTCAGAAGATGTAAACCGTGTCGATCTGCAAGCGTGTGAGCCAAGGCTCGGACGTGCCCAGCGGACGGCCGACCAGGGCGGTGAATCCTAGCTGCACGCTCGGATCCAATTGATAGAAGCTCGTGAACCGATGCTGCGAGACGTTCGTCCCCTGGCGAATGTCGCTGTAGTTGAAATTGCCCAACACGGCCTCACGCTCGATGTAGATGCGGGCGTATCCAAACTGCAGGTCGCCTTTCTTCTGCAGCCGGCCGACGGTTGCTTCAGCCCAGTATCCACGCCGCTGATTCGATTTGCACGGAGCGTTCAGAGTCTGCTTGAACGTCTGCGTTGCGGTGTTCGCCGGAAGCGACAGCGATATTGCCCAGGTTGCCGCAGGCCTCGGTGTTCTGAACGTAGTCCCCGATAAAGCTTAGCGGGACACGAGGGTGGCCGGTGTCGATGTCGATGCGCGCGAGACTGTCGAACAATCCGAACTTGGACGCGAACTGCGCATTGGTGACGGAGGAAACGCCCGTCGTATAAGCTGTTCCGCCCACGGTGACCACGTTGCTGGCAGTGGTCGTGTAAATCGAGTCCTGAACCGGGTTGCCGGAAGCCAAAGGAAGCGAGCCCGCAAAAGGAGTCTGCGGATTCTTGCTGCTGGCCTTGGCGAGCGCCAGCGCAATGGAGTCGGCGCCGCGGAAGTCATAGTAGCCAGTGTAGGCGCTCAGGTTTACGTGTGGCGCGACCCGCCACGTGGTCTGCAGTTGCCCGCCGTACGTGATGGATTGCGTAATTCGTTTGTCAGTCGTGGCCGTCCCAGCGATCTCAGCGAAGGGTAACTGAAACCCGACAAATGCAATTCGCTTCAGCACGGGCGTGTTCAGGTTAAACGCCAGGGTCTCGGCCGCACCTTCAGGATTCAAGTCTTTGTCCCAGGTCAGTTCGGTGTTGTACCAGGGATAACGGAATTTGCCGCCAGTAAGCGTCAGGGCTTTGAAATCTCTTGGCGTGAACTCCACGAAAGCCTGGTCTAGCGCGACCGCCTTGCGAGAGTAGAAGCCGGTGAGAGTTTGATTGGTCGTTGTAGGATCGTTGACATCGCCGCTGGCAAGCGTGAGGCCGGCGCGGAATTGATCGCCCAGATTGGCGACTGCGTTGAAGCGGGCGCGAACGCGGGCGCGAGCGCGGTCCAGGGATTGATCGGACGGTCCGCCGAAGAAAGGTTCAGCGCGCAGACGCACGTCGCCGCTGAATGAGATGGGCCCAATCCCTTTAATCTGTCTTTCAAGATTTCGAATCCGTTCATCCGAACTGCCCGCATTCTGGTTGTTCTTGTCTGCCGGCGTTTGTTGGAGGTTGGACGCAAGTGTGGGCGCCAGTTTCGATGCTTCGCCGTCAACCCGTCCTGTCGCGACAGGATCGGGGGAATTCGATGGAGTGGATGGAGTCGACGGACCTGACTGTTCCTTGCTTTGCAGTTGTGCCTGCAAAGCCTGGATCTGCTGTTGCTGCGCGGCGAGGGCGTCTCTCAACGCTTGGATGTCGGCGGGAGTGACTGCCGGCGGGAGTGCCGCTCCCGGCATAGATCCGTTTGCTGAAGACGCATTCGAGGCGGTCTCAGTTTGTGCCCAGACGCCGGCGGTAAGCGCAGATAGCGTCAGAGCAGTGATAAGCAGGTTCCGGTTGGCTTTCATGGAAGGTGAGTCCTCTCCTTTTGAGTTTGTTTCTCATTCAGCTATAGCAGTCTACAACAATGTACATAAACTTAGTAGAGATTATGACGCTAGTTCACCCCGCGTTTTGCACTCAGCATCAAATTCCTGGGAACGTTGTGGGAATCCGCGCCTGGGAACGCCTAGGTTGCGCTCGTCAGACCCCATTTCGTTTGCAGATGACGTTCCATTCCTTTGAACACGATTCCATCCACCAGGTAGCCGAGGCCAATGATCAGGATCATGACTGCGATGACCGCGCTCATGTCGTTCAGATCGCGGCCCATCATCAATACTTGTCCAAGTCCGAGGCTAAGGTAAAGCATTTCGGCGGTGATGAGCGAGCGCCAGGCGAAGGCCCAGCCCTGCTTCAGGCCTGAAACGATGAAGGGCAAGCTGGCGGGGAGCAACACGTACCAGAACAATTTGAAACCCTTCGCTCCGAGGTTGCGTCCTGCCTGGCCGAAGATCTTGGGCATTTGCTTGCGGCCATCTTCCATCGCGAGAGTCACGGAAAGCAGCGAGCCCATAATCACGACGAAGAGGATGGCATTCTGATTCAGGCCGAACCAGAGCAAGGCGAGTGGCCACCAGCAGATGCTGGGCAGGCTCTGCAGGCTGACCAGCAGACCTCCCATGGTCTCTTCGAGAAACTTGTTGCTGGCAACGCCCAACCCGAGAATCATCCCGAGGACGACGGAGATGCCGTAGCCAATCAGGACACGTTGCATGCTGACGCGGATCGCGATCCAGTAGCTGTGATCGGCGAAGCCTGCGTAGAGCGCTTCCCCGACGCCCCACGGCGTAGGGAACAGATAAGGCGGCCATATTTTCAATTCCGCGAGCAGCGTCCATAATCCGAACAGCGCAGAGTAAAAAATGATATAGCGGGCGGCGCGTTTCATGCGGAGACTCCCGGTTCAATACGCGGTTTTGTACCGACGTTGTACTCGGCTTCGAGGGAGCGGTTGATCTCGTCGCGCAACTCGTCCAGGATTTCGCGGGCGGTACGGGCGACATCCGGGTCTTCAAGATGGCGAGGGCGGGGCAACACGACCGGGAACTCGCTCTTGATGCGACCAGGGCGGAAGGTGAGCAGAACAACACGATCGCCGAGGCGAACAGCTTCGCGGACATTGTGGGTGACGAAGATGATAGTGCGCCCGGTGTCGCTCCAGATGCGCTCTAATTCGTCATGCAGGAGGTCACGAGTCTGCGCGTCGAGAGCGGCGAAGGGTTCGTCCATCAATAGCACGTCAGGTTCGGTGGCAAGAGCGCGAGCAATGGACACGCGCTGGCGCATGCCTCCAGACAACTGGTGTATGAAACTATCCTTGAATTTGGCGAGATGTACGAGACGAAGGTAGTACTCAGTCTTTTCTTCCCGCTCTACCTTGGGCACGCCCTTCATCTTCATGCCGAATTCGACATTCTGGCCAACCGTGAGCCAAGGGAAGAGGCCGTGCTCCTGGAAGATCAGGATGCGGTCGGTGCCCGGGCCGTCGACCGGCTTGCCGTCGACAAGAACTTGTCCGGAAGTCTGCGCATGCAGGCCAGCGATCAGATGCAACAGAGTGGACTTGCCGCATCCGGAAGGGCCGACAATACAGACGAACTCGCCGGGTTGGACCTGAAGGTTGATGTCATCGAGAGCAAGAAGGCGTTCACCATTCTGGGTGCGATAGCTCAGGCAAATGTTACTAAGGCCAACCTTGGCAATCTTGGGAGAAGCAACCCGAACAGGGCGACCGACGGCAACTGGACCGAACTTGCCACCGCTTCCGCCGGAGTGAACAGGGAAGCGGTCGACGGGAATGGGAAACGAAGCCTGGACATTGCGCGCGCTCGTGCTCATTGCATCGCCTTTCTTTGTTTTTCCGCCAGAACCTGGTTGAGAAGCGACAGATCGTAGAGGCGCGAGAGGTCGGGCATTTGCCGACCCAGAAATCCGTCGTCGAAGGCCTGCTTTGCGGCGGTCGTCAACGCTTCGTGCAGCGGGTCGTAGGTCACCTGCATGCGCGAAAAAGCTTCCTCGAGAACAGCGGCCGGGAGGGCCTTGCCGGTCTCACGTTGAATCTGTTCGTTCAAAAGCTTCTTAGCCTCAGGCTGGTGAGCGTTGATCCAATCGCTGAGATCGACGTTGGCCCGGATCCAGTTCTTAACAAGGTCGGGATGGGCATTAAGGAACTTGGTGTTCACGACGAGAAGTCCGATGACGAATTGCCCGTTGGGCCAAAGGGTGCGCTCATCGACGAAAAGACGACCGTTCCCTTCGTGAATGAGGCGGGTTGCCCAGGGTTCGGGCGCCCAGGCCGCGTCGAGATCCTTCTTCAAGAAAAGCGTCAACTGGTCGGGATTGGCCATGGGGACGACTTGCACATCGCCGCCCTTGTCGTTGGTTTTCATGTTGTGATTCTTGAGCCAGTTGCGGAGTGCGACATCCTGGGTATTGCCGAATTGCGGAGAAGCTATCCGCTTTCCGTGGAAGTCTTCCGGCTTGTTGATGCCGGAATCGTTACGGACAATCAGCGATGCGCCCCCACTGGCTGCACCGGCAACGACGCGAAGAGCTTCTCCGTTGGAGCGGACATATCCGTTGATCGCCGGATTCGGTCCGACGTAAGTCATATCAATCGCACCGGCAAAGAGGGCTTCAATGGCCGAGGGTCCGGCGTTAAAGCTGGTCCACTGAATTTTGACTTGCGGGCCCATAGCCTTATCGAACCAGCCATTGGCTTTACCCACCATGGCTTGCGCGTGGGTGATGTTCGGAAACGCGCCCACGCGAATCGTGGTGGGGTTTCCCTGGGCCCATCCAGAAATCGAAGTCGCGAGCAACAGTAGCAAGGCGAGGATAGAGGGTTTAGTCACGCTTATTGCCCCCGATCACCATGGGCAGTACGCTGCCGGCTTCCTTCGACTTCTTGGAACGTTTGGTCAATTTGCCAACGTTCGGACCAGGTTCGGCAATCAAATCTGCCAGCGTGGTGTTGTCGAGAATGCGGGCCGCAGCGTCGCGGACGTCAAGAAAGACCTGGTATAGGGCGCGGTGGGGAAGATCACGATCGATGAGTTCCCGCAGTTGGTCGGCGTCCCCGAAGGGCGCCAGCGGCCCGTCGATCAGGCGGATGATTTCGCTCAGAGGGATTTCTGCCGGATCGCGGCGCAACTGATAGCCGCCTTTTGCTCCGCGCACGCTTTCCACGATGCGCGCGTTCTTTAGTTCAAGAAGGATCAATTCCAGAAACTTCTCGGGAAGCACTTCTTCATAGGCAATATCACGGATCTTGATGGCACCCTGGTGGTAGTGGCGGCCCAGCATCATCATGGCCTGGAGAGCGTAAAGACCCTTTTGGGAGATTTTCATAGTCGAATTATTCCATAAAGTCCATTTCACTAATAGACTTTATTGACGTAAGTGACAATGCACACGGATTTCCAATCTGGCGGGGCAGCCGATCGCCATTAGCAGCTGTGAAATCAATGATTTAAGGAGGGTAGCCGAATACTGCATCCGCAGCGGTGTGCAGAGGATTGCAGCTTTGGGCGAGAGAAGGTCACATTCCGAGGTGTGGAAAATTAGTCCTAAACGGCTTTTTCAGGGCAGTTTTTGCAGTGGAAAGAAGGGTTTACGGAGAAACACGCAAAACCAGGACTGTGATGTTGTCGGGCCCCCCGTGATCGAGCGCCAGCCGAACGAGCTTTTGACAAGCCTCCGCGGGTCCGTGGGCATGCACGATGCGGGCGAGTTCCAGGTCGCCAATCACTCCCCAGAGTCCATCGGTACAAAGAATCAGTTTGTCGTCTTCTTCCAAGGAAACGGGTTGCTCCGGGCTGTGAGGCACGATGTCGCGGCCAGAACCGAGAGCCGCAGTCAGAATGTGGCGCTGGGGATGAGACTCGGCATCTTCGGAGCGCACGATGCCACTTTCCACCAAGCGGCTGACATAGGAATGATCGCGGGTGAGTCGGGAGATGGCGCCGGCGCGAACAAGGTAGAGGCGGCTGTCGCCTACGTGAGCGAAGCAGAGGTGGCGATCGATGATGGAGAGCGCCGTACAGGTGGTACCCATGCCGTGAAACTGCGGATGCTCGAAGGCATAGCGCTGAATGGTCTCGTGCGCGGACTGGAAGGCGGCCAGCAGCCCATTTTGCGGATTGCCGTTGAAGTCGCGGTCGTAAATGTGGCGAACGGTCTCAACAGCCAGGCGGCTGGCTTCCTGTCCGCCTTCATAGCCACCCATGCCGTCGGCAATGATGGCGAGCCGACCTTTGCGTTGGAAGTCGGTATCGGAGTCGGGCTCCCAATAGAGAAAGGAGTCTTCATTATTGTCGCGGTGGAGGCCTACGTCGGTCAGGCTTGCCGCTTCGATTCCGGGCTTTGGATTTCTGCAGTCAACCAGCATAGTCGAGAAGCGGAGCTTGGCTTACCTCAATGCGCGATGAACCGTGATGCAACCGACGCGATCGGCGGATTGAGACCCCATTCACTAATATAGCCCGATGGTTGCGCGCCGGACCAACGCCTCCCCGCCGTCGGGCCAGCGAGGATTGTGTAGCCTACCACTTTCGCCCGTGATTTGGACATCGGCTTTTAGTGTTGTTCGGAAAAAAGAAAAAAGCCGCAAAAGCTGCGGCTCTTTCTACCGGGTTGTGCGAACGAGGAGAGTTAGGCCAGTCTACTGGGCTGGGTGTTTGTCCTTGGCGATGCGCGCGCTCATGTGATTGGCTTCGCGATTGAGCTGGCGCTGGTCTTGCTTGGTGAGGTGGCCGTTATCTTTGGCCATGTCTTTCTTTTCGTTGTTCTGAAGACGCTGTTCGCCGCGTTCAAGATGCGCGGTCTGCTTGGGCGAGAGTTGGCCGTTTTTGACGCCGTTGGCGATGCGCCGTTGCTGGTTGGTCTCGCGCCGATTTACTTGATTGACGCGCGGGTGGCCGGGATCAACTTGTCCCGCGCCTGCGCCGGAGGTGTTGCTGTTTTGGGTTTGAGCAGCGGAGGATCCGACGAACATCAGACCACCCACTGCCACGACGAGGAGGGACTGCGTGAATTTGCTGGTCATGTGAGAGAGAACCCCTGCGACGAAGTCTAGTTCTGGTTGGCGGATGGTGTATGCGTTACTAAGGGGAAGTGCGGCATGCGCCAGATGGAAGAGTCCACTGCGGTAATCGTCGGAATGGTTACCAGCCGCAGTGGTGGGGCGGCGTGCTCGATTTGGCAACCTGCGGTGCGAAGAGTTACCATTCGTCCACTTCCGAGGACCATTCATGAGATTGATTGCACGATTCGTGTGTTTGCTCGCCCTGTTCCTGGCGGCCTCCCTGTTTCCGAAACATTCGATTGCACAGACAAACGCGGCAGGCGCCGCGTCGCTGCCGAGCGAGACGCCCGAGAAACTCGAACCAGCAACGGACAGCTTCGACTACGCCAAGCGGGATGTGATGATCCCGATGCGCGACGGAGTGAAACTGCACACCGTAATCGTGATTCCGAAGGGTGCGAAGAACGCGCCCATCCTGCTGACCCGAACCCCTTACAACGCCAGTTCGCAGTTAAGTCATGCGCAAAGTTCGCACCTCGGTCCAATTCTGGATGGCTATGACAACGCGCTTGAGGTCATTATGGAAGGCGGCTACATCCGGGTGGTGCAAGACGTTCGCGGCAAATATGGATCGGAGGGCGATTACGTGATGACGCGCCCGCTCCACGGGCCGCTGAACCCGTCTCCGGTCGACCATTCGACCGATACTTACGACACAATCGATTGGCTGGTAAAGAATATTCCGGAGAGCAACGGGAAGGTTGGGATCATCGGAATTTCGTATGACGGTTTCCTGCCTCTGATGGCGCTGGTGAATCCGCATCCCGCGCTGAAGGTTTCAGTGCCCATGAATCCGATGGTGGACGGGTGGAGGGGAGATGACTGGTTTCACAACGGCGCGTTTCGCGAGCAGAACATGCCTTACATCTACGAGCAGGAGGCGAGCCGGGCGAACACGGAGCAGTGGTGGACCAATCATTTTGACGACTATGACGTCTACATGGAGGCCGGATCGGCGGGTGAGCTAGGCAAACGGCATGGTCTGGAGCAGGTTGGCTTCTGGCGGAAACTGTTGGAGCATCCGAGCTATGACGCGTGGTGGCAGCAGCAGGCGATGGACAAGATCCTCGCGGCTCAGCCGTTGAAAATTCCGGTCATGCTGGTCGATAGCCTTTGGGATCAGGAAGACATTTACGGAGCGACTGCGGTTTATAAGGCGATCAAGCCGAAGGACACCGGAAATGACAAAGTGTTCCTGGTGATGGGACCGTGGCATCACGGACAGGAGATTGGCGATGGCAGCATGCTCGGGGCGTTGAAGTTCACGAGCGATACCGGATTTTATTTCCGCGAGAACATTCTGCGACCGTTTCTTGATCAGTATCTAAAGGATGGTGCGCCCAAAGCGGACGTGGCTCCCGTAACGGCGTTTGAAACGGGGACGAATACGTGGCGGCGTTTAGCGGGATGGCCAGCGGGTTGCGCCAGCGGATGCGCAATTCATCCCAAGCCGCTTTATCTGCAAGCAGGTTTGAAGGCTGGGTTTGATGCTCCAAAGGGTGGCGGGGCGGAGTTCGATGAGTATGTGTCGGATCCGGCCAAGCCCGTTCCATTTCGCGCGCGGCCCATTCAACCCGTGGGGTACGGCGGGGAATTTACTTGGTCCCAGTGGTTGGTGGATGATCAGCGGGAGGCTTCGGGACGATCGGACGTCGTGGCTTTTGCATCTGAGGCGATGAAGGAGCCGCTGAAAATCAGCGGACAGCCCGTCGCAAACTTGATTGCCTCCACCAGCGGAACGGACTCGGACTGGGTGGTGAAGGTGATTGATGTTTATCCCGATGAGGTGGCGGGGGACTCCAAGATGGGTGGATATCAGTTGATGGTGTCGGCGGATATTTTCCGTGGCCGCTATCGCGAGAGCCTGGAAACGCCGAAAGCGATCGCGGCGGATAAGCCGCTGCTCTACAAATTCATGCTGCCGACGGCGAACCATGTGTTTCTGCCCGGACACCGGATCATGGTGCAGGTGCAGTCGAGTTGGTTTCCGCTGTACGACCGAAATCCGCAGACGTTTGTCCCGAATATCTTCTGGGCCAAGCCGGGAGATTATAAGAGAGCGGTGCAGCGGATTTTTCATTCGGCTGATCAGGCAAGTTTCATTGAATTGCCGGTTGTCGAGGCGCAGTAAAGCAGGGATTTTCTAAGCTTCGATCGAGGTTAAGTCGCGAAGTGCGAATCGTAATGCGATTATTGACCGTCGTGCTGTGGTTGACGGCGTCTTTGCTGGGGCAAGCGAAGCGTCTTTGGGTCCTGCGCGCGCCGGGAGAAATGGTCGAGTACGACCTGACAACCTTTGCGGCGAAGCAGACGGTCAAGGTGCCACCGGAGGCGGTAAATTCTCCTGGGAATGTTGCGGTAAATCGGACGGGGCAGATTCTGTTCCAGACGGCCGTGTCTCTACCGCTTTCGGATGAGGATGCCGCCGCGGGGCACAAGTTTTGGTTTTGGAACGGGCAGAGCGCAGCCACGCTGGATCAGGGCGTGCAGCACAAGGCCGAGTCGACAGGGTCCAATGAGGCGATCACGGAGTCGGCGCCCGTAGCTTATCTTGCCGCGGATGGGAGCCATCTATTCTGGTTTGCCAACCAGATGCGACGCTTGCAGCGGGAAAATATCGACCTTTCGACAGCGACGACCTGGCAAGCCTGGCAGACCGATCTCAGCGGAGCGGGTCGACAAGAGATCGCCTCAGTGAAGCTTCCAGATTGCCGTTGTAAAACAGGTAGCTGCGAAGAGACGTGTCCTTCGGGTGCAGTTTGGGTTCCGCAGCAAGGGATGGGAACGTTTTTTCTGGTGACGCAGTTTGTCGCCGGACAGACGAAAACTGACTACAAGACCAGCACGCTTTATCAGCAAGAGGGCGGCAAGTGGAATTCCAGTGCTCTCACCGAACCGTTGCAGCGCGTGCTGGACGCGGCGTCGGGAGGGAACGTGGTTGTGGAGGCCATCCCGGATACGAGTTGCTGTGGCTGGTCGAATGAAAGCAACGATCAGACCCTGGTGCTGGCGAACGGCAAAACGCGGACGGTGTTTGATGAGCAGGCGACGTATAAGAATCCGGATTACGATGTCAGCTTTTTCACTTCAAATGCGCTGCTGTCGCCGGACCTGGGTTATGTCGCGATGACCATTGCCACGACCGCTCAGCCCAACAAAGGGATTCAATTGTCAGAAGATGGGCAAGCGAATCCGGAAGAGTCGCTGCGAATTCGCAAAGGAGTGGCGGACCTTCCGGCCGTGGAAGTGAAGAGCATTGAGGATTCACCGCGGCGGATTGCGTTTGTTCCACATGCCACGCTCGTGGGATGGATCAGCGAGAAGGAAGTGCTGATCGTTGAGAATCATGTTCTCGTCTCTTACATATTGGGAAGTGGTGCACGGCGGAAGTCGAGCGTGCGGGTGGACGACGCGGCCAAAGTGTTTTTGCGGTAAGGGAAGGCACCCGAGCTTCGCTCGGGGGACAGCCGAGGGCGGCTGTCCCCACATTCTGAGAAACTCATTTTCTAAGAAGTCTCTCCGCCCACGTGCGGCTTCGATGGCTGCGGCTTCTGATGTCCTGCTCGGTAGATCATCCAACCTAGGAAGTTTCCCCCGACGACGACAAGCGACACTTTCAGGAAATATCCCACCTTGCTGGCGACCGGTATCACAGGCAAGACCGCGAGTGCGACAAACAGCAACGTCACCAGAGATCCCGAAGCGGCGCCGATTCGCAGGGCGAGGCCCGGTCGCAGTCCCTTCTCTTTTGCGGAGAACAGTGGAATCGCGAATTTTGCTAAATAAGCCAGGCCATAGAAGGTCCAGGCCCAGATCTGCAGCAGAACGAACGACTCCTGACTCCCGGCGCCGATAAGCACTGCCAGGCTGGCAGCGAGCGCCACACCACCCATAAAAAGCGTTGAGTTGACGGGAGTGCGGTACCTGGTATGCAGTCGCGTAAACCAAGGCGGCAGCAAGTGATCCCAGCCGGCGACAAGCGGCAGCCTGGTATTCGCCGAGAAATAGAGCGTGTAACAGCAGAGGTAGTTCATCAGGAGCAGGAGGATCGCGATGGAAACGATAGGCCCGGCCATGCCGAATATGGCAAATCCGCGACTCAGCGCTTGAGGAATAGGACCGATTAGATCGACGGACTCGGGCGAGACGAAGGCAAGAATTCCGCTGGTTCCCAGGATGTACAACAGAGCGATGATGGGCGCGGTGAAAAGGATGGAGCGAGCAAGGTTGCGGCCCGGGTTGCGCGATTCTCCAGCGAAGACTGCGACATACTCGAATCCAGAAAGAGCTCCGAAGGTCATTTTGCTGAAGACGCTGAGGCTGAACAAAGTCATCGCAGGCAGGACTAGGGGAAGAGGGTGATAGGCCGGCAGGTGGCCACGCCACAGGTGGAAGTAGGGCAAAACGATCACAACTCCGAGAATGAGAACCGTGACCACGCCTCCCGCATTGCTCACCCATTTTCCAACGCTGAGCCCCAGGCGAGCGACCAGCATCATGGCCGCGATCAGAAGGACGGATGCGGTGATCAGCGAGGCGGGGGTTGAGGCCATCGACGCCACACCAGGGAACGCGTAGGAGATGTACGTAACTGTCACCAGTGCAACTTGTGAGACTTGCGCAGTCGTGTTGAGCCACATATTCCAGGCCGTGAGAAATCCAATACGGTCGCCAAAGGCGAGTCGGGACCATTCATAGAGGCCGCCCTCCAGGGGCATTAGGCGATTCAGGTGCGCGACCACCAACGCGTGCGGAATGAAAAACGTGACGATCGCCAGAAGCCAGAGAATGACGTGCGACGATCCCGCCTTCACAGCCGTGCCGAAGAACTCAGGCACGATCACAATGAGAATTTGCGCGAGAATCAGGTCACCGATCCCCAGTTCTCTGCGCAACAAAGCGCTGTGTGCCTGGACTTCGGCCTCGGCTGCTTTCAGGGACGGATTGGGGGCGGCGGTCAAGTGTAGGCCCAACGTCAGAATCTCCGCCCTATCCCTGTCACGAGCGTGCAGGGACTAAGACGCGCACTCCCTTTACTTTTTTTCCTGTGCCGACACTGCGGGCTTCAGCAATAAATCCTGATAATCGAAGCTGAAGTCGGCCAACGGAGATACGGCTGCCATTTTGGCGCTGTCGATGGTCCCATCCGGATTCAGCGAGAAGGTGACAAAGGCATCCTCGATCGTGCGCACACGCCAGTGAGCCTTGAAGGTGTCGTATTGCCAGTGTTGGAGGTCGCCGACCATGCCGGGCGTGTGGTCGAAGGTGATGATGAGCCCACCGCTTTCCGCGCGGATGCTGATGGGGCCGTACCATGCGTCGTTGTAAACTCCCGCATATTTTTCTAAGGGAAGAGATGGTTTGGAGTTGGTGGCGCGCGATCCCTCGGCCTTCTTCATGGTCTCGGCGGCATCTCTCTCCTCGTTGTCTTTCAGTGTCTTGAAGTTCGCGATCCAGTCCGTCGACGGCAGATGGAAGTAGTGATCGAGCACGTGATAGAGAATGGAGTCGAAAGCCCCGTCTTCTTCCGCGTTAGTGAGCACGACGACTCCAAGATTCTCTTCCGGGACGAGCATCACGCGGGACACGAAACCCCCGACGCCGCCGGTGTGGCCGATGAGTTTTCTGCCGTGGTAGTCACGGAGTCCCCAGCCCAGTGCGTAGTCGGCGAAATTGGCCTTGATCGCAGACAACGGCGGCGGAGGATCATTCGTGGGCAGGATCGTTTGTGGTGACCACATTTCCTTGGAACGCTCTTCCGTGAACAGACGCCCGTCCCGGTCGGCGAACTTTCCCCGGTTCAGTTGCAGTTGCACCCACTTCGCCATGTCGGCTGCACAGGAGTTGATGGACCCGGCCGGGCCCGCATTGTCGAGCAGTCCGAAAGGAATGACTTGCAGTTTCCCGTCAACTGCGGAATGCGGGTAAGCATAGTCGTCGACGGGTTTAAACAGGGCGTTGCTGACGTTGGAATGGTTCATGCCCAGCGGCGTGAAGATTCGCTCGCGAATGTAGTCATCCCATGAAGTCCCAGTTACGGCGGGAATGATCTGGCCCGCCGTCATATACAGAAGATTGTCGTAGGCGTATTGGCTGCGGAAACTGGAGTGAGGCTTCATGAAGCGCAGCTTGTAAATGACGTCTTCGCGGGTGTAGGTAGAGTGCGGCCAGAAGAGGAGATCGCCTTCGCCAAGGCCCATTCCGCTGCGGTGGGTGAGCAGATCGCGGATCGTCATCTCGTGCGAAACGTAGGGATCGTACATCACGAAGCCGGGAAGGCGCTGATAGACGGGATCGTCCCAGGAGAGCTTGCCTTCGTCGACGAGTGTGGCCAGTGCCGCGGTAGTGAAAGCCTTGGTGTTGGAGCCGATGCCGAACATGGTGAACTCGTCGACCGGAGTGGGATCACCGAGTTTGCGGACTCCATAGCCTTTCGCGACCAGAATCTTGCCGTCCTTCACGATGGCGACGGCCATCCCCGGCACGTCGAAGGTCTTCATGGACGCGGCGACATAGGCATCCAGATCGGCAGGGGGCGCATTGGAGGCTGGCGCCTGCGCCCAAGAAGTAGTCACGAGAGCCACAACAAGAACAATGACGGCCGCGGATTTCGTGTCGATCCTAAGCATGAACCTCTCCGGACGATGGATGGGTACGAGAAATACGACGCGGAGATTAGAACATAGAACGGGCGGATTTTCCGAGTGCAGAAGAAAGTGCCGGGAATCGCCCGCGGGTGCGGACGACTCCCGGCAGGCTGGAGTCAGTTCATGCGTCTGGAGACTACGGCCGTAATGTAGTTGAGCAACTCATCAATCGTGAGATCAGACTCGAGCACTGCTTCCATCTCAGCTGCGGAGAAGCCGGTACGGGCGGCGGCTTCTTGCAGGAGGTCCGCGACAGAAGGTGCGGACATCTGTTCGTAGTCGAAATTCATAACATGCTCCTCGATTTCTTCGCAGTTGGGTTGATGCAAGCTTGACCAATGCCGGAGATCCTTCCGGCAACCCGGAACCGTTATCCCACTGCTTGCCTTGCCGTTTGTATTAGGAAAGCAAGCCTGGGAAGGGACGGATTAACAGCGAATAGAACGAAGCAGGATGGGACGAAAATTGGGGTCGAGGGAACCGCTGAACTTTTCCGATTCGAGCGGGATATCGGAGGCTTCAGCGGGATCGGGAAACTGAAAAACGTAGGCGACCGTAACCGCGGCAGGCGCAGACGTACCCTGCGTGTGCACAACAATCGGAGCCGTTCCTCGATGAAACGCGGTGTCCGGCAGGTCGACGTCGGGCAACACGACGATCAGCAGCATAAGGAATACCAAACTGCTGAGGATGAACAAAGTCGACGCCTTGATGTTCCAGTTCGCCATGATTGCCGTTATGTTTTGACAGAGTCTGGGGCAATTGTCAATGACTCGAAAGGGCCCTGGAGAATCTCGGGTGCCGACAGCCGTGCCGCCGCATCCTCGCTTTCAGCGCGGAGAGCATGCACTTGTTCCCGCCTGAAGCCACGCTGTACAAACACCCAGCCTTCGTATACAAACTCTGAAAGCGGAAGCGTCGGGGGTTGTTCCGCGGGGGACCCAGGCCTTTGTACCTCAAGCCGAAAACTTTGAACGAGGCAGTCTCTGCGCTGGCTTCTACGGGCGGGCAGATTCTGGCCGGCGGGACGGATTTTTATCCGGCGCTGGGCGAGAGGTTGCCACAAGGCGATGTGGTCGACATTACCGCGCTCGGGGAAATTCGTGGCATCGCGATCGAGGCCGAGCATATCCGCATCGGCGGCCTGACCACGTGGAGCGAGGTGATTCGCACGCCGCTGCCACGCTGCTTTGATGCGCTGAAGGCGGCAGCGAGGGAAGTCGGGTCGGTGCAGATTCAGAATCGCGGCACAGTGGCGGGGAACTTGTGCAACGCTTCGCCGGCGGCGGACGGCGTGCCCCCGCTGCTCGCGCTGGATGCCGAGGTTGAACTGGCTTCGTCGGCGGGAAAGCGGCGCATGCCGCTGGCGCAGTTCATTGCGGGTAACCGCAAGACGACGCGCAGGCCGGATGAGATTTTGGCGGCGGTGCTGGTTCCCCGAAAGATAGAAGATGCGGCGTCGGCATTTGTGAAGCTCGGAGCGCGTCGATACCTGGTCATCTCAATTTCAATGGTCGCGGCCGTCGTGCAGTCTGACCAAGCGAGACGCGTGACCGAGGCTCGGATCGCGGTGGGATCGTGTTCGGCAACGGCGCGACGGTTGAGCGATTTGGAACAAGACCTGGTGGGTCAACCGGCAGGGCCAGGAATCGGCGCTGCGGTAAAGGCGGAACATCTTTCGCCTCTTTCTCCGATTGATGATGTGCGCGCGACAGGTGTGTATCGGCGTGATGCATCGCTGACCCTCGTCCGGCGTGCATTGGAAGCCTGCGTGGAGAGCCGCTGACATGGCCATCACGCAAAGATTGCCAACCCCCGCCGACACGGAATCAATTTCCTTTTCAGTGAACGGAAGCAGCGTGCAACTGGAAGTTACGGGCGCGCGACGGCTCTCCCGAGTGCTGCGCGACGATCTCGGATTGACTGGGACGAAGGTGGGATGCGATGCCGGCGACTGCGGTGCCTGCACCGTCCTGCTGAATGGCGACCCAGTGTGCGCTTGCCTGGTGCCCGCCGGGCAAGTTGTCGGATGTGAGATCACGACGGTGGAAGGCCTGGGGGCGCGTCCACCACTAAACGGCCGGTTGCAAGAATCATTCCTCTCGCACGGGGCCGCGCAGTGTGGAGCATGCACGCCGGGGATGCTGGTGGCGGCCACCGCACTGCTCGAAAAAAATCCGTCCCCTAGCGAGAGTGAGGTGATGGACGCGATCGGCGGCGTGCTTTGCCGTTGCACCGGGTATCGGAAGATTATCAGCGCGATTGTCGAAGCGAGTTCCGCGGAGGTTAGTTCGACCTCGCCGATAGCAGGTAAGGCGGTGGGTGCGCGCTTGGTGCGCCTCGATGGGAAAAAGAAGGTTGATGGCAGCGAGATCTTTGGGGCGGACGAAACTCCGGCGGGAGCGCTTGGGTGTCGCGTGGTGCGCTGTCCGTATCACCGGGCGCGGTTTCACTTCGGCGATCTAGAGCGGTTCGCGGCGACTCATCCTGGAGTGAGGCTGGTTCTGACGGCGAAGGATGTGCCCGGTGTTGATTGCTACGGCGTCATTCCGTGGTTTGCGGATCAGCCGGTCTTCGCCCACAAGGAAGCTCGCTATCGGGGGGAGGCGGTAGCTGCCATCGTGGGAGATGCGGCCGCGCTGGAGGCGCTTGATCTGGGCGAGTTTCCGGTGCGGTGGGAGGAGTTACCGGCGCTCAAGACCATCGATGACGCTCTCGAAGACGATGCGCCGCAGATTCATGGGCGACGCGAGGGGAATATTCTGGTGCGCGGGCGCGTGGTTTGCGGTGACGTTGAGCGCGCGCTGGCCGACTCAGACGTTGTGGTCGAGGGTGAGTACGAGACGGGATTTGTGGAGCACGCCTACATTGAGCCCGAAGCTGGCTTTGCACGGCGTGTCGGCGATACGGTGGAGGTCCAGGCGTGCACGCAGTCTCCTTATATGGACCGGGCTGACATCGCTAAGATTCTGGGGATTTCACCGGAGAAAGTGAGAGTCATTCCCACGGCCGTGGGTGGAGGATTCGGATCGAAGCTGGATCTCTCAGTGCAACCGTTCGTGGCGCTTGCGGCGTGGAAGTTGGGCAGGCCAGTGCGCATGGTGTATTCGCGGACTGAATCGATCGTGTCGACCACCAAGCGGCATCCCGCGCGCATGCGATTGCGGGCCGGGGCGACGCGAGAAGGCAAGTTGACCGCCCTCGATTTTTCCGCAGACTTCAACACGGGGGCCTACTCTTCGTGGGGACCAACGGTCGCGGGCCGTGTGCCGGTGCACGCGTCAGGGCCGTATCGAGTTCCAAACTACCGGGCGCTGACTCGTGCGGTGCACACCAATATTGTTCCGGCGGGGGCGTTTCGTGGATTCGGCGTGCCCCAGGCCGCAATTGCGCAGGAGCAACTTTACGACGAACTGGCGGAGAGAGTGGGAATGGACCGCCTGGAATTTCGCATCCTCAACGCGCTGGACAATCAGACGGCGACGGTCACGGGACAGGTTCTAGGCGAAGGCGTGGGCATTCGAGCATGCCTGGAGGCGCTGCGGCCTCGATGGAAGGCGGCCCGCAAAGAGGTGAGCGAGTTCAATGCTGGCGCGAGCAGTCCTTTGCGTCGTGGTGTTGGCGTTGCGGGAATGTGGTACGGGTGTGGGAACACATCGTTGCCGAATCCTTCGACTGTGCGAATCGGATTAAAGCGTGACGGACGCATCGCCTTGCATCAGGGCGCTATCGATATCGGACAGGGTTCGAATACGATTGTGACGCAGATCTGTGCAGATGCCCTCAGGGCGCCAATCGCACGTTTTGATCTGGTTTCGGGCGACACCGCGATTACACCGGATTGCGGGAAGACTTCCGCTTCGCGGCAGACGTTTGTGACTGGCAAAGCGGCGCACATGGCGGGAAGTCAGTTGCGCGACCAGATCCTGAAGCTGGCAGGCTCTTGCAAGTGCGGCGAAATTGAATTCGGCGATGGCAGCGTGACTGTGGTTGAGAAGGGCAAAAGCAAAGAGCTTGCTTTGCATGAACTAGCGCTGGATGCCCATGGATACGTCATCACGTGCGAAGCGACGTTCGATCCTCCAATCACTCCGCTCGATGAAAATGGGCAGGGAACTCCATACGCGGTCTACGGGTTTGGAGCCCACATGGCGGAGATCGAAGTGGACATGGAATTGGGAACGGTGCGCGTATTGAAGGTAACTGCGGCGCATGACGTGGGGCGCGCCATCAATCCGACGCTTATCGAAGGGCAGATCGAGGGTGGCATCGCGCAAGGCCTGGGAATGGCGTTGATGGAAGAGTTTTTTCCCGGGAAGGGCGAGAATCTGCATGACTACCTGATTCCGTCGGCGGGTGACATTCCGCCTGTGGAGTCGATTCTGATTGAGGATCCGTCTTCGATTGGACCCTTCGGAGCAAAAGGCATCGGTGAACAGGCAGTGATTCCGACCGCGCCCGCGATTCTAAATGCGATTTACGACGCTGTCGGCGTGCGTATTCATAAAGTTCCGGCGACGCCCGACCGGGTGCGCACGGCGATTCTCGCAAAGGGCGCTTCTCCCAACGCCAACGGAGACACCCGTGGCTGACGACGCGATCCGCTGCGATGCTTGTCCCGTGCTGTGCTACATCAAGCCGGGGCGGACGGGATCGTGCGACCGCTACGGCAATCAGGAAGGCAAACTGGTGAGGCTTGATCCGCACGTGGTGCTCGATCGCGCTGTGGAGCGCGGGGAATCGGTTGTCCCGTTTCTCGAACATGGCGGCGATTGGGACGGCACGCTGGGCAGCCACGGCGAGACGTTTGTAACCGCAATTGGCGCAGGGACGACGTATCCCGACTACAAGCCGGCGCCCTTCATTATTTCTTCGCAGGTGCAGGGCGTTGACATGGTCACTGTTGTGACCGAAGGAATTTTCAGCTATTGCGGTGTGAAGGTGAAGATCGACACCGACCGGCACCTGGGCGCGGAATGCGGTACGGTGCGGTCGCGAGGCGAGGCCATTGGACACGTCACCACGAGCGAATACGGATCGCAAATGCTATCGCTCGGTGGTGTGCGGCATTTGACTGGAGGTACGCGCCAGGAAGGCACGGCCACCTGCGATGCGCTGCTCAGCCTGTGCAACGGCAATGCGGTGGAACTGCAAATCGATGGCGGAGCGAAAGTCATGGTGGAGGCGGGCAAGGCTCCAGTGGTCGACGGCGCGCGGGAAGAGCGGATGCGCGTGGGCTGCGGCTCGGCGACCATCGGAATGTTTGCCAAGCAGTGGTTCGGCAAAGTCGATGATGTTGTGGTCGTGGATGATCATATTACCGGCGTGTTGTCGGAACATCAGGCGGGAAAGTTGCTGGGCATTCCAGAGACCGGAATCAAGCTGAAAGGGCGGCGATCCACGCCGGGACGATACTTTCAGGTTGCGGAGCCCGGAACGTCGTGGGGAGGAACGAATGTCGACGATCCACTGTCGATCTTGGGCAAGTTCAATGCAAAAATCGCATGGCCTGGCCTGCGATTGCTGATGGTCAGCACGACCGGTGAGCATCTATTCGTATTTCGAACTTAGGCGAAGATCTTCGGCCAAAGGAAAAAGAATTACCGGACAGAATCTGCGGGAATCGGTGGCGCGAATCAAGGAAAACTGCGAGCCCGCGCTGTGCACGGTGCTTTTCATGGGCGGAGCAGGCGGATCGTTACGGGCGGGCGTGACCGAGAATCCCGTGAAGCTGACACACTCGGTTCGGGATGCGCTCACGCGAGTGACCTGCGGAGGCGCACCCGTTTACGTGTGGCCGGGCGGTGGCATCACATTTATGGCCGATGTTTCGCGCATGCCGCGCAACGCTTTTGGATACGTTCCGACTCCCGCATTGGTGGCGCCCATTGAGTTCACTTTAAAGCTGGCGGACTATGCAAAGCTGGGCGGGTATGTGGAGAATGTTCGGCCTCTGAGTTCGATTATTTCCGCGGAGGAAGGGCAGCGCCGGGTGAGCGCCCGTTCCGACAATCCGTGGCCGCTGGAATCGGGCGCAACAAAAAGGGAACGATGAACAGCCGCGCACAAATACGAATGCTCCCGGACGGTCGGCGGTTGCATATGCACGATGGGCCGATCGACCTGATCGTGGAGGCGTTTGGCCGTCCACAGCAGATCGAGACAGCCTATCGAGCTGCGTGTTCGCGCTTTGAGTCTGTGCTTGATGAACTATGCGGTGAACTTACGTTCCTGCGGAGCGCTTGTTCTCTGGACGCGCCGTGGCCGCAGGGTTCGGTGGCGCGACGCATGGTCGCGGCCGTCATGCCGTACGCTGCGCAATACTTTATTACGCCCATGGCGGCGGTGGCTGGTGCGGTAGCTGAAGAGGTGTTAGCGGCCATGGTCGCTTCGGCAGAGTTGTCTCGCGCTTATGTGAACGATGGCGGAGATATTGCGCTTCACCTCCGCGATGAGGAAGCCTTTGTGATTGGAATGGCGGAACGGCCGGATCGACCATCGCTATTCGGAACGATGAATCTGAAGGCCGAGGATCCAGTGCGCGGCGTTGCTACGAGTGGTTGGCGCGGACGCAGCTTTTCTCTGGGGATCGCGGACGCGGTCACTGTGCTTGCCGATCGCGCGGCTGCAGCTGATGCAGCCGCAACCATCATTGCGAACGCCGTCGATCTGCCGGGACATCCTGCGATCGTTCGAGTTCCGGCGAGCGAACTCGCGCCTGACAGCGATCTCGGAGATCGGCTGGTGACCCAGGGAGTTGGCGAACTCGATCGTCAGGAAATCGATCAGGCTTTGTCGACCGGAGCAAAGACGGCTCAGTTGCTCCTCAAATTGGGGCTGATCCGGTCAGCGGCAGTGAATCTACAGGGAGGGACCCGCTTGCTTGGAGTTCTGACTGAGTCGAGGTTGATTACGGCGCACGAAAGGGGCCTGGTGCATGCCTAGTGTCGTCGTCCGAAAGAAGCTGCTGTGCGTCGAGGAAATTTTTCACGAGGGTGGGCCGGTAGCGACGAATTCGCTCCGCCGGGCGGCGGCATTGGCGGTCATTCGAAATCCCTTTGCCGGTGCATATGTCGCGAATATCGAACCATTCATGGATGACCTGAAGCCTTTGGGCTTGGAGATGGCACGAAGTCTGGTAAAGGCGCTTGGGGGCGATGCAAAGATTGTTGAGGGCTATGGCAAGGGCGCGATTGTAGGATCGGGGGGCGAACTCGAGCACGGAGCCTTGTGGCACGTGCCGGGCGGATATGCGATGCGTGAAGTGCTGGGCGGGGCGAAGGCGATTGTGGCCTCAACGAAGAAAGTCGGTGGCCCGGGCACCCGTCTCGATGTTCCCATTACGCACATCAACGCCTCGTACGTGCGCAGTCATTTTGATGCGATGGAAGTTGGCATCAACGATGCACCGCGCGCCGACGAACTTCTGCTGGCTCTGGTGATGACGACCGGAGCCCGCGTGCATGCTCGCGTAGGGGGGCTTAAGGCGTCGGAGATCAAAGGAGAAGACGGGCTGCGATGAAGACGAAGATCCGCAAAATTGCAACGTTTGTCGAAGAGACCCAGCGGGAGATGGAGCGTGAGATTGCCCGCCCGACGCGGAAGGCCGCCGCAGTGGCGGTGATTGAGAATCCTTGCGCGGGAAGATACCTTGAAGATCTTTCGGAGTTGATGGCGATCGGGGAGGAACTGGGCGAACTGCTTACGGCGCGGGCCGTGGCCGCGCTGGGGATTGCCGGGACATCGGTGGAGAGTTATGGCAAGGCGGCGGCCGTCGGCGAGAACGGCGAACTCGAACACGCGGCTGCGATCCTGCATCCGAAATTAGGGACACCCGTGCGCCGGGTACTGGGCAAAGGGGCGGCGCTGATTCCCTCGTCGAAAAAGCGCGGAGGGTTGGGCGTGGTGCTCGATATTCCGCTGGGGCACAAGGATGCGGCGTTTGTCCGCAGCCACTTCGATGGCATGGAAGTGCGGTTGAATGACGCGCCGCGGGCGAATGAAATTATGGTTGCGGTCGCCGTGACCGACAGCGGGCGTCCGCTGGCTCGCGTTGGCGGCCTCACCAAAGATCAGATCAAAGGGGAAGACGGACTGCGATAACTGTCCATCAGTGAGATGCCGGCGCGCGCATCAGGAAACTGATATCACCTACCTTATATAAAACCTTCTCGGGAGAATCTGGCACTGGAGTAATCTTTCCTGCCCTCACTGCGTCGAACGCATTGACCAGTCGGGAAAGTACGGTTGGAGGCGCGACCGGAATATTGTGCGCGCCCAAAACCAACTTTACTTGTGGGGCGAGCGCGGCCAGGCGGCGAATGGACGCGGCGTACGCGTCGAGGTCGGTTTCCGGCCGGAACAGCCAGATCGGCGCCGGATAGTAGGTGTCTCCAGTGAACAGCAGACCGTTGGAACGGTCGAGCAGCGAGATCGCGTCCGGCGTATGGCCCGGGGTGGCGATGACTTCGATGGTCCGGCCGCCCAGGTCGAATCGCTCTCCATCATGTATGTAGGCCGTGATCTTCCAAGGACGGGTGACATAGATCCTCGGATCGAATTTCTGCGGCAGAGAGCCGCAGATTTGATCGGGCGTGATTTCCGCTTGTGCATCTTCACGCGAGCCTTTCGCATTCGTACGGGTGAAGTCTGTGTCCATTCCGTAAATCGTGTCAAACTGCCAGTTCCCACCGACATGATCGTCGTGCGTGTGGGAGTTCAGAACCATGATTGGTAGTTTCGTAAGTTCCCCGGTTACCTTCTTGATGTCGCTGATTCCCATGCCCGTGTCGAAAAGGACCGCTCGTTTTTCGCCGACGATGAGGTAGCCAATGGTTTCTTCTGACTGATGCGGTTCGTAGATGGCGAAGACATCACGTGCGGGTTCGTAGACTTCGAACCAGGAATCGCTGATTGGAATGTGTTTGAGAGTTTTGTACTCCGGACGCGGGAGAGTGCGGCACCATTCAGGAACGGGCGTCTGTGCTAAAAGCCAGGGTGATGAGACCATGATGCTGATCGCGAGACAGAGCGCGCATTTAAGCACGAACGACCTCCGGCACTCGGCTGGCGGGCGGAGTGTTACGGCTGCGCTGGATGCTGACTGCGCCGTCGGTGATGACCATTCCCACTCCGGCTAAATCTCCCTTTTGAATGCTGTCGAGCAGGTTCTTGCCCGCGGACTGCTGCGCGATATCGAGGAAGACGAAGCTTGCTTCGCGTCCGGCGGCCACCATGCCGCAGTTGAGGGCGCGCATTTTCGCCGTGTTGCCGGTGGCCAGGCAGATCGCAACTTCTGCGGGGATCTCGCCGAGCGACGACAGCATGGAAATCATTCGAAGGATACCGAGCGGCTGAACGCCGGAGCCCGCGGGCGAATCGGTGCCCAGGATTACACGATGGAGTTGCTTCAGTTCCATCGCCGTTCTGAGCGCGAGCAATCCGGCGCGTTCATTTCCATTGTGAACAATTTCCAGGGCGCGCGGCGAACGTTCACACAGCGCGACGATCTGCTCATCGGGCAGGGCGGTGTGGCCGCCATTGACGTGGCCGATCACGTCGGCATCGGTTTCGAGAACCATATCCTTGTCGATGAGGCTGGAGCCGGGAATGGAAGGGCCGCCTGTGTGAATCGTGCTCTGAATCCCGTATTTGCGGGCCCATGCGACCATGCGGCGGCCGGTCGTCCCGTCTTTCACGCTGCCCAGGCCGACTTCGCCGAGAAACTTCACTCCCGCTGCAGCAAGCTCTTTGAAGTCATCTTCGACCATGCCTTGCTCGAGCACTGGCGCGCCAGCATAGACCTTGACGCCTCCGGGACGAAACGCGTGGAAGGCTCGTTGCGCGAAGATTGCCATCGCCTTCAGGCCGACAATGTCTTTGGGACGACCCGGAGTGTGAACCTCTCCAGCGGAGACCATCGTGGTGACGCCGCCGTGCAGGCAGCTATCGATCCAGCCGAGTTGGTTTTGGCGCGGTGTCCAGTCGCCGCACACGGGGTGCACGTGGCTGTCGATCAATCCGGGAGCAAGCGCCGTGCCTTTGGCATCGATGGTTGTCGCGGCGCCAGTGGTGTCGATGTCTTTCTCTTTACCGACCGCGTGAATGACGCCGTCGATGGCGACAACCGTGTCGGCGTCGAGCTGGGGTTGGTCGAGGTCTCCGCTGAGCAGGAGTCCGATGTTGCGAATCACCAGTTTGTTGGGGGTAGGTTTCTGGGCGTCGTTGCTCATCTACTTGTTTCTCGCGAATGTGAACCTGCAAATCATACGCGACACTTCTACTCCGGTGAAGCGGTACAGCAATCGAGTCCCCGCAGGTGTTCCTTGGTGTAACTTCGTGTCCTTCGTGGTTATGTTTTCGCGGACGGTGCTGTTGTCAGGACTGAAACAACGATGTTAGCCTCGGCTTTCGAAGGAGAACCATGGTTTCAAGCGAATTCATATTCTGGGAAGTGGATGTGCAAGCCGATTTTATGTTGCCGGGAGGGCATCTTTATGTGCCCGGCGCTGAGAAGTTGCTCCCCAACATCCGGCGATTGACGGACGCAGCCCGGCAGGGCCGAGTATTTCTAGTTTCGCACGGATGTTTCCATACGCCGAACGATCCGGAATTCAAGATTTTTCCGCCGCATTGCGTGAAGGGAACAGCCGGTGCGGAATTGGTGCCGGAAGCCGTAACGGATAAAGTTGCGCGCGTCGCCAACGACGCGGCCGCAAATCTTCCCGAGGATTTGTCGCAATACCAACAGATCCTTCTGGAAAAACAGACCCTGAATATTTTTGAAAGCCGCCACGCCGATGCCCTCGTCAAGAAGCTCGGCACTCAGGCGGAGTATGTCGTCTTCGGCGTCGTGACGGAATATTGCGTGAGTTTTGCCGCCAAGGGATTGCTCGAACGCGGACGCAGAGTAGCCGTAGTCCAGGACGCGATTGAGACTTTGAAACAGGAAGACGGCCAGAAAACTATTGTCGAATTGGTGCGGCTTGGGGCCAGACTAACGACGACCGGCCAGGCTCTCAAGGCGCTGGGCCAATGAGAGCCTGGCTTTGGCGCTAGTGATGGTCGCGATCGTGGTCCCGATCATGATCTCCGTGGTTGTGCCGCCAGGTCCAGTACTCTTTCTGCTCTTCGGGGCGAAGCTTGCGGAAATCGCGATGGGAATCACGGTGGGTCTCGTCCGACCATCGGCGATAGTAGACACCCTCGTCGTCGTTCCACTGGTGGTAGTCGGTGTAATAAGGATCATAAACGCGATAGTAGTGATGTTCGCAGGCGATCCCGGCCATCGAGGAAGCCAGCGCCGCCGCCAGCAGCAGCGAACTTAAGGAACCACGGCTCATGTTGTTCTCCTTCACAGCTATAAACACCTATCAATATTCTTAGTTGCTGGCAAGATGAGGGCGGTTTGGGAAAATTGATAGCGAGCGGCCAAAACTCAGCCCATTTTGCAAATATTTACAAGTCGAAATCGCGCCAGATTGACCTAACGTTTCCTTGCGAACTGGATTTCTTTTAGTTTCGAAATCTTTTCAACCGACCCGCGTTGTACTAGACTACTGTGTCTTCCACCGGAGGAGATTACACGTTGGGAAATCCGTTGCGCACGCTGCTGGACTTGCCCGAGCAGGAGAAAGCCGAGCGCGGGTTGGAGCATACGCCGCGCGAGATCTGGCAGCAGCCAGACACCTGGGGCACGACTTATAAAGTCTGTGCGGGTCGTAAAGCAGAGATCAATGATGTCTTGCGGCAAGCCGGAATCGGGCGCGGAAGCACTTCATCACCCACCGTTTATTTGGTCGGCGCCGGCACATCGGATTACACGGGCGGGGCTCTGGCCCCACTGCTTCGCCGGCGCTGGGGTTGTGATGTCTGGCCGATTCCGAGCACGACCCTGCTTACGGAATTCGAAGAATTTCACCGTCAGGGACGAGAGTATCTCTGGATTTCTTTCTCCCGGTCTGGGGAGAGCCCCGAGGGCGTGGCGCTTTTGGAGCGGGCACTGGGCCGCTACCGCGAAATTCATCATTTGGTGATCACCTGCAACCAGCAGGGATCGATGGCACAACTATGCGGCCGTCATGGCGATCGGGCTCTGGCCGTTGTGCTCGACGATGCGGTCAACGACCGCGGCCTTGCCATGACAAGTTCATTCACCAACATGGTGCTGGCCGGCCAGTGTATAGCCCAGTTGGATGATGTCCCCGAGTTCGGCGGTGTCGTGGCCCAACTGGCGGAAACGGGCAGACAGTTTCTTCCCGTTGCTGCCGACATCGCGGCGGATATCACTGCCTTGGGTTGTACCCGCGCGTGCTTTGTTGGCTCTGGGGCATTACACGCGGTGGCCCGCGAATGTTCACTGAAAGTGGTTGAACTCAGCGCCGGCAAGGTGACTACATTGGCGGAAACTCCGCTCGGGTTGCGCCACGGTCCAATGTCGAGCGTCGATGGGCAAACTGTATTTGTGGCGTTCTTGTCAAACGAAGCGCGGCGGCGGGGTTACGAACTGGATCTGCTCCGCGAGATTGATCGCAAAAAACTAGGCAGGGTCCGTGCAGCGGTCACGGCTGGCGACGGCCGCGATGTATCGCAACTGGTGGACTACTGTTTGCCACTGGCAGGTCCGGCGGACCTGCCTGACCAGTATCGTCCGGTTCTGGACGTGATGTTTGGGCAACTCATCGGATTGTTCGCATCGATGCGATGCGGATTGAAGCCAGACCAACCCAGCCCCAGCGGAACCATTACGCGCGTGGTTCAGCCCATCAAGCTGTATTCCTGAAATAACTCGGTTTGAACCTTACTCTGCGGGGTGCTCTACTTCGTTGGCGTGTGGGACGAGTTGCCGATAAATCAAGTCGGGGACATCTCCGTTCCAGTATCCCGCAGCTTTTGCGTATCCAATTATTCCAAAGAATAAAACAGCGATACCGACGGCGATGCGCCAAGCCGGAATCCGGCTTTGATTGGAGGAGCGGTTCCAGATGGGCAGGGACATTTGCAGGGCGCCCTCGGATGGGCACACGGCGACACACTCCAGACATCCCGTGCATTCTGCGGATTTGATCGTGACCAGTTTGTCGACGGGCAACACGGAAGGACAGGCCTTGGCGCATTTCGCGCAATCGATGCAGGCTTCTGCGGAACGGCGGATGCGCAGCGGGCTCAGCAGGGAAGTAAGGCCAAGCAGCGCGCCGTAGGGGCAAAGATAGCGGCACCAGAAATTCTGGATCAGAACTGAGGCCAGGGTGAGGATTCCGAGGACGATGGCAGCCGTCTCTCCCAGATAGCGAAAGAAATTCAACATACGCACGTCGGCGATCGCGCCGTATGGGCTGTGCATGAACTGCTGAATCGCGTCTCCCGACATCTTCGCTATCGCCCAAACGAAAAAACCCAGCAGCAGATACTTCAAACTGCGCAAAGGAAAGTCGAGCCACGCGGGCAACAGAAAGTTGCGGCCCAAGACTCGACGGCCGCCACGCCAAAGATACTCGGAAAAAGTTCCCACAGGGCAAAGCCAGCTGCAAAAAGCCTTGCGAAACAGAAAAGCGATCGCCAGGAACGTGACCAACAAGAACAGCGCCGCAGGATGCGTCGTCGGCAGGTGGCCGGTGGCAATCCAATATTTCAGGTTCATGAGGCCCGCAATCGGGAGCCAGCCCTCGACTCCAGCGGGTCGCATCAATGTGAGATTGTGAGTTCCTGCTTCAAAATGGCGAACCCAGAGATAGAATTCGCCCCCGAGCCAGGCGTTGAGCACCAGGAAAGCAATCTGAAAGCCGCGGCGGAGAAGTTGAGAATGCTCGGGCGGAGCACGCCGAATCAGTCTTCTTCCGGACAATCGCGGGTCGAGGTACTGAATCGTCACGATGGAGACCCTCTCGCCAGTCGGACGAAGGTTCGAGCCTCGATCGATCAGTTTGAGCTTGAGGAGCAGTCAGCATCGGCCCGCCGCCCAATCAAGCGATGGCCGTCTGCGGTTTCCCCGGTTCATATGGGCAGAAGGGATCGGTGCCGAGAGCGTCGCCGGTGTAGGCGAAGGCGCGCGCTCGAGATCCTCCACAGATGTGGCTGTATTCGCATGCACCGCACTTTCCGTGAAATTGATCGGGGGAGTGCAGCGCCCGGAACGTATCTGAGTTGCGATAGACATCGACCAGCGAACCCGCGCGGACGTTTCCACAACGCAGTGGCAGGAAGCCTGACGGGTAGATATCTCCGAGATTTGATACGAAGACGATTCCGTGACCGTCGCGAATCTGGAATCCCTTGTACACCGACGTGGCCTTCATATCGGGCGTCGCCATTCCGGAGGAGCGCATCTTGTCGATGGCGATGCGCCGGTACGACGGGGCCTCTGTGGTCTTCACCGCAAATGGCGAGTGGCTGGAAAGGTCAAACACCCAGCGCATGATGCCTTCGCCTTCCTCGGGCGAGACTTCATTGAGGGCTTTGCCTCGTCCAACCGAGATCAGGAAGAACAGGCTCCAGCGCATGACAGGAAAGCTGGTGCGTAGCAATTCGTAAATTGCCGGCAGGTCGTCAGCGGTTTCCTCCGCGACGAGTGTGTTGACCTGGATGGGCAGACCGAGGCGTCCGCAATGGCGTGCTGCCTCCATGGTGCGCTCGAATGTTCCGGGGACGGCGCGAATCGTGTCATGCTTCTCGGCGCAGGAGCCGTCGAGGCTGAGTCCGAGGCTTTGGATTCCATGCGCCTGCAACTTGGTGATGGCTTCATTCGTCAGTTCCGGGGTAGCGCTGGGCGTGATCGAGACCTCCAGGCCGAGACCGTTGGCATAGTCGATCAGCGGAAAAATGTCTTTGCGGCTGAGGGGATCGCCGCCGGTAAGGATCAGGTGAGGGAGAGGATTGCCAAAGTCGACGAGTTGATTCAGGAAACGCTTGCTCTCTTCGGTGCTTAGTTCGAGCGGATGAGGGGAAGGCATTGCCTCAGCGCGGCAGTGCTTGCAAGCCAGACCGCAGGCTTGGGTCATCTCCCAGTAAACCAGCATTGGATTTTTGGAAAAGTCATGAGCCATGCGGCTCATGTTCGGAGTAGTGCCAGCGACTACCATGATTTCCCCCTTCGGCGAACGCCCTGAAAGAACACCCACAAGCAAACTCAGAGTAGTTTTGGGACCGAAAAAAGGCTGTGATTAGAATCACAGGGGGTAGTGACGGATTTCGCAAAAAAGGCTGGATTTAGGGGTCCCGAAGGGCTTTTTTTGGCGGAACAAGGGGAATCTCTGGCGGGTACGACCAAACAACATACGATTGCGGGTCGGCACAGCCAATCACTTCTCCCCTTTGTAGCGGAACGTGAAGACGAGCCCGCTGCTTAGGCGGAAATTGTTCTCCCATGTTCCTGACAGGCGCGCGGGGATGTAGTCGGCCTGGACGGCGCGAACCGTAAGTAAGTGAGTCCAGTAAAAGTCCACGCCGCCACCAACCCCAAAAGCCAGGTTGGTGCGACGCGCAACGTCGGGGATAATGTCCGATCCGCCAATGCTCGAAACGAGGCGCGTATTGGTTACCCCGATCAGCGCGTGTGCAAAGGCCGTTGACGTGCCAGAACGGCGGACGAACTCAGGACCGAACAACGCCTGGCTGGTGCGAAGGTCGGCGTGTTCTGGGGAGAGGTTCGTCGCGGTCTTGCCCATTTGAACCCCGAAGTCGCACAAAATAATCCGAAGATAGCTGCGCGGATTGAAGCTCGCGTTGACGTGCATCCCGTAATAATTTTGTCCCGTGGGTTGGAAAGTTGCGGTTTGCGGGCCGAAATTGACGCGCGCATAGGAGAAGCCAGTGAACGCTTCCCATCGCGGATACTGCTGAGAGTAGGCGGGGGCGGAGGCCAGAAGAAAGAAAAGGCTCACCACGCCAACCCAGGAGGAACGGGGGACTGGGTTCGAAGATGCGAAATCAATCCGCATTGGCGACAACCTTCTTTAGGTTCCGCCTGGTTCAAGCAATGTCAGTGACGCCGGTCACTCATTAACGCGGGTGGTGAAAGCGGGGTGGTGGATTCCTGCGAAGCGAGCACGATCAGGAATTCGGAACTGGCAAAGAAAGGCCCGGGTCGGGGGGTGAGCACCCTGACCCGGGCTGGCTGTTCCTCGCGATGGCGAAGGGAGAGGGGACATCCGGTCGTTCCGGCTTGCGGCCAGATCCCTACCGGTGAGCGGATCACTCACCCTCGCGTGTGTCGCGCCAGCTTGGTTGGGCTGCGCGGATTCGCCATCCAGGAACAGCGATCCTAACTTCGAATTGCCGTACTACTTCTTTTGAGCTTCGCGAATGTAAGAGACGACCATCTTGACCTGGTCAGGATTTACCCCTTTGTTGCCGAACGCATGCATCGCTTTTTTGTCCTTGCCGCCATTGGCGATCATGTCAGTCAAATCGGCATCCGATGCCTTCTTGGCACTATCTGACAGGAGGCTAGGGGATTTCGCAGCCGGTTTACCAGCGAGATCCACACCATGGCAGGCCGCGCACTTCGTCTTGTAGAGGGCAGCGCCGTCATCGGCCGCCCACGACAGGTTGGGGAGAACCAGGAATAGTGCCACCGCGATCATCACTATCAGGATTACGAGCTTCGTCATCTTCATGATTGCTTTTTCCTTTTCAGACTTTGTGTCTTGCTGCCCGGCCTGCGCGGAAGCAGGAATCACGCGGACGAGCGTTCAAGACTGGATGAAAACTGAATCGTCATGCAGTTTCTACGGAAGCAGGCGAAGTGGTCAGTGATTGCGGTCACGTGTGGTCGTGATTGTCGTCCCCTGCTAAGTCAATGAAAGCGATGCAGATCGCGTCAAATGACTCGCGATCCGCGCCATATGCCGCAGGAGTGGTGGTTTTGAACAGCTGTTGTGCTTTTATTCACCGCGCAAATTCTTGAAAACAAATGATTCCGGCAACGGCGGAGCCGCGATGGTTTGGCACCGGGCTTGCGTTTCTATGAATGCAACTTGCGCTCGAGGTATTCGTCGTGGAACCCACACTCATGGTGATCGGACTGAACCATCGCACCGCGCCGCTGGCCATGAGAGAGCGCTTCTGGATCAGCGAAAACCATCGCTATGAAGTGCTGCGGCAACTGAAGAGTGCCGAAGGGGTCGAGGAAGTTGTTGTCCTGTCGACGTGCTGCCGAACAGAATTCCTGTTGTGGGCTAGCGAGCCCACTCTGGCTTCGAATTCACTGCTGCAATTTCTGGGCTCGGAGCATGGATTGAAGTTAACCGAATGGGAGCATTTCTACCGGCTGCTGGATGAGTCAGCGCTGGCCCAGATATTTCGCGTTGTCTCGGGACTTGATTCTCTCGTGCTAGGGGAGCCCCAGATTGTGGCACAAGTGAAGGCGGCTTGGGAGCAGGCGCGCATGGTAGGGGCGGCCGGTCACTTTCTCAACGCAACGCTCGAGAAAGCGCTGAACGTTTCCAAACAGGTGCGGAGAGAAACGCCCATTGGCCGGTTGGCGGTATCGATTCCTACGGCGGCACTGGAGTTGGCTCGGCAGATCTTCGGATCTCTGGATAACAGAAGAATCTTGCTGCTGGGAACCGGAAAGATGAGTGAACTGGCGGCGCAGCAGATGGTAGAGCGGGGAGCCGGATCGGTGGTTGTGATCGACCAATCGCCGGCGCGGGCGCAGGAATTGGCAGAGAAACTCGGAGGGACCTCAGCCACGCTGGCGGACCGATGGAAATGCATGCTGGTGGCTGACATCGTTATCAGCGCAACCGGATGCCCACACGTGGTTTTGACGCTGGAAGAGGCAGAGCGAATCGCGGTTGAGAGAAACCGTGTAGCGCTTGTGATTATGGACATTGGTATGCCGCGAGACGTCGATCCGGATGTGCGAAGGGTCGATGGAATCCTGCTCTTCGATCTGGAAGGGCTGGAGCGGGCCGCGAAGGGCAACGCCGTTGAGCGAATGGCAGCAATCGCGGAGGCAGAGAGGATTGTGACTACGGAGGCGCAAGCATTCCGCAGCAGGCTGCAGGCGGAGAGCGTGGTGCCGACCATTGTGGCGCTGCGCCAACGCCTGGAACAAATTTGCCGGCAAGAATTGGAGTCCTTTATCGAAGAGCGCGGGCCGTTTACCCGGGAGCAGGACCAATCGCTTCACGCAATCACATCACAGGTCATACGAAAGATTGCCAGCTCCCTGGCTCGCGAACTGAAGGAACTTCCAGAGAAGGAGGACCAGGAGCAGATGACCGCCGCGGTCACGCGCCTGTTTCACCTGGGATCGCCAGACGAGGCGCTTGCCGGCACCAGATTGGAAAAGGCTAGATTGGAGAAGGCAGATGAGCGAAACAAACACGGAGCAATCGCAATCACTCACTAACTCGGGCCGAACCGCGGCCGGATGGACAGGGACACAGGCTTACATTCTGGCCGTGTTTTGCCTTGTGCTGGGCGTGGCGCTGGGATATCTATTTCGCGGATCCGCTTCGACCGCTGCGGCTACCCTTACCGCCGGTCAACAGCAAGGGACCGAATCTCAAAAGCAGCAGCCAAGCGCCGATGCGCAGGCGGCGTTAGCGCAAGCCGCGGCACCGTTGCTCGACGCGGTGAACAAGAACCCGAACGACTACGACTCGCTGGTCAAGCTAGGAAACATCTTCTACGACGGGCAGCAGTTCGCCAGCGCAATTCAATACTACGAGCGCGCGCTGGCGATCCATCCAGAAGATCCCGATGTCCGGACTGATATGGGTACGGCGTACTGGTACACGGGAAATGCCGAAAAGGCATTGGCGGCGATGGAAGCGTCCCTGAAATATCGACCGGGGCATCCGCAGACGCTGTTCAACCTGGGATGGGTGCGCTGGCAGGGGAAGGCTGATCCCAAGGGCGCGATTGAGGCGTGGCAGCAGTTGCTTAAAGCGAATCCGGACTATCCGCAGAAGCAGCAGGTCGAGCAGTACATTGCGAAGGCGAAAGAGCACGCCTCGCGCGGCTAGTCATTCCAGAGAATTTGGCGCCCTTCATAACTTTTCATATCGGCGCCCACAGGGGCTTCTGCAAAGAAGCCCCTTTTTTCTTGGTTGCAATGACAGGAACTGACGGACATTCACATCTGGGATTGAATCAAGACACCCGTTGATGCACTGACCGCGCTGGTCAGAATACCTCACGAAGGCATCGAGTCGGCGGGGGCCTCGTCATCGCCCGCGGGGACCAGTTCAAATTTCTTCAGCTTGTAGCGAAGCGCGTCGCGGCTGATATCGAGCAGGCGGGCAGCGTGCGTCTGATTGCCGTTGGCCTGGCGCATGGCCAGTTCGACCATTGCCCGTTCAACCTCTTCGAGCGACGTGCCTTCCTCTGGAATGTAAAGCCTCGGTAGCACGCGGCCGTTGGCGAGCGGCTTACCGCCGCCGTCCCCGGTAGCGCTGCTGTGCTCGAAGGCAGTCAATCCGCTGCGCGCGGCCTCTCCGACGGCGAAGGGCATATAGGCCGGTCGCAGAATAAATTCGTCCTCGAGGATCATGGCGCGCTCGATGGAATTCTTGAGCTCGCGTACGTTCCCGGGCCAGTTATGCGCCAACAGCAGCCGGCGCGTTTCGGGGCTGATGCCACGAATGGATTTCTTGAACTTGCGGTTGTACCAATCAATGAAGAAGTCCACCAGCGGGAGAATGTCTTCCGTGCGCTCGCGAAGGGGAGGGATAAAGATGGCGATAATTGCCAGGCGGTAGTAGAGATCCTGGCGGAAGTGCCCTTCGCGCACGGCTTTTTCCAGATCGCGATTGGAAGCCGCGATTACGCGGACATCCACCTGCATGTCGCGCACGCCTCCCACCCGGCGAATGACCTGATCCTCGAGCACGCGGAGCAGTTTGGCCTGCAGCAGGGGTGAGAGTTCGCCAATTTCGTCGAGAAACAGCGTGCCGCCGTTGGCGGTTTCAAACAGGCCCTTCTTCATCTGCTTGGCGTCAGTGAACGCGCCTCTTTCGTGGCCGAAGAGTTCGGCCTCCATCAGGGTCTCGGGAATAGCCGAGCAGTTGATGGCGACGAAAGGACCGTTCTGGCGGGTACTCTCGTAGTGGATCGTCTTGGCGACAAGATCTTTCCCGGTTCCACTTTCTCCTTGAATCAGAATCGTAGTGGCTTCGCTGGCGGCGACTTTCTGCACGAAGCTCATCAGTTCCGTGCTTTTCGGAGCTACCGCGACGACGTCGTGATAGCCGGTGTGACGGCGAACTTCGCTGCGCAGAGATTGGACCTCGGTGCGCAGGTGCGTAGCCTCCAGCGCGTTCTTGATGGTGACGCGCAATTCTTCGAAGTCGAGGGGCTTGCCGACGAAATCATAGGCGCCAAGCTTGAGGGCGTTCTTGACGTCATCCAGCTGCGGGTCGGCGGTGATCATAATGACGGGCGGGGCGTCGGGGCTTTTCTTGAGTTGTTCCAGGACCTGAATGCCATTGAGATCGGGCAGGCGGACATCGAGCAGAACCAGGTCAGGAGACTCGTGATGAGCGAGTCGCAGGCCGGGATCTCCGGCAGCGGCCTCGACAACCTGATATCCCCACTCTTCGCACTTCTGGCGCAGCGACCAGCGCACCAGGCGCTCGTCGTCGACCACAAGGATCTTCTCAGCAGGCATGCAGAGTTTAGCTTACTACGGACGACGGATATTATGGGATGGGTCGGAGTCGGTTCCCACCGCCTCAACGAATTCCGAGCAAAACTCCAAGGTATGCGCGAGCCCTGGCGAGCAGCGCGGGCCGCGATCAGGATAAACGGAGACCCGCCCTTGGTCGTAACTGATCAGACCTAGGTGTACACCGTTGGGTTGTGGTTGTGGGAAGTCGCTCTTAACTCGCTGCTTGCTGGGCAGCTGGGCGCAACAGAGGCAGAACGACGGCGAAGGTGGTGCCATGGCCGATGGCGCTGGTGACGTCAATGCGGCCATGATGGTCTTCCACGATGCGGCGGGCCAATGACAGGCCGAGGCCAGTACCCTCGCCCTTGGTGGTGTAGAACGGGCGGAAGATGTTGGGTAGGTGATCGGGGGCGATGCCGCGTCCGTTGTCGGCAACTTCAACCACCGCCTTCGTGCCCTGGTGCCTCACGGTCACCGTAATTGCTCCATTGAGATCGATGGCTTGCAGAGCGTTAAGCAAGAGATTCAGCAGCACCTGGTGGATCTGGTCGCTATCATGCTCCACTTCTGGGAGAGCCGGTTCCTTGTGCAACGCAATCTCGACCGACTTAGCCAGCGCCTGTTGGCGACCCAGCATGACAGCATGTTCGACTGTAGTATTCAGGTCGCTTTTGCGTACTTTCGGGGGATGTGGCCGGGCCGTCTGCAGAAGGTCGGTAACGATGTGGTTGATGCGAGCGATCTCCTGGCGGACGTCCTTCACTACGGCGCGAGCGGGGCTGGTAGTAGGTAGGTCTCGACCAATAATTTCAATCACGCCGGCGATTCCCGCCAGCGGATTACGGATTTCATGGGCGAGGCCGGTGGCCATTTCTCCGAGCGTGGCAAGATGCTCGGCACGCGACATCTGCGTTCGATGCAGACGTTCGATCTCGACCCGGCTCTCGCGCAGTTGCTGCACCATTTGGTTGAAGTTGCGGCCAAGGTCTCCGATTTCATCGTTACGGTGTGAGAAGCTCACGGAAACGCTCAGGTCCCCGCCGCCGAGCTGGGCGATCTTCTGCTGCAGTTCGACCATGGGTCGCTGCACGGTATAGGTGAGAACAACCAGCAGTGCGCCGCAAATTGCGACCGCGCCGGCGCCCGCGACGAGTAGGACGATATGGCGCTCGGGATCGCGCCACGAGAGAGTAGCGAGAAGAAACAGCAACATTCCGCCCAGCAGCACGCAGGCGATTGGAACCAGCGCCTTGATCTCCCAGTTAATGCGGAACCAGGGCAACTCGGGATCCTCGACAGAGGAGGACGCTTGGTCCGCGAGAGGGCTGGTTGAAATTGATTCGGGGAGCGTCGCACCGGAGTACTCGGTGCTGAAGAAACCGCTCCGCGACGGCGCAGAAGACACCGCAGTCTCCCTGGTGGTTGCGTCGTTGTTGTTTTTCGGCTCCATCGCAGTCTCAAGCATAAGCATGCAATCCAGGCAGCAAATAGGTCACACCGAAGAAGGTAAACATCACAACGGCGAAACCGAGGATGGCGAAGTAAGCAGCGCGGCGTCCACGCCAACCTCGGGTAATGCGCATGTGCAAATAGCCGGCATAGACGAGCCAGGTAATCGCCGCCCACGTCTCTTTGGGGTCCCAGTTCCAGTAGGAACCCCAGGCGCGGTTCGCCCAGTAGGCGCCGGCGGCGATCATCAGGGTGAGCAGGGGGAAGGCAATACAAATCGTTTTGTAGGTGATGCGGTCGAGGGCGTCGGCGTCGGGCAGCAGACGCTCCAGGTCAGCGCGGCGCCAGAGCAGCAGCAAGTAAAGCAAATTGGCGAAGATTCCGCCAACCAGCGCGGAGAGAAGGAACGGGCTCGCTGCCAGGCTGGTGGCATAGAGGCCATCGGCGTCGAGCGAGGGATAGCGGCCGTCACGAGCGCGCAACACGAAGAAGATCAGCGCCAGCGACTGCAACAAGATGCTGATGAAAACGGCGCGGTCGGCAATCGTCAGAAAACCTTCGTTCTTCTTTACCCGCGCCAGGATGTAGAGCACTAGCGGGGCAGCTACAGCGGCGAAGACCAGAAGCATCAGCCAGCCGAGGTCAGGAATCGTGACGAACAGTCGAACCCCGCGCGAGATAAAAACCTCCGCCTTATTCTCCGGGTCCCACGCCACCACGCTGAGTCCGCCCCATTTTTCAAAGCGCATCAGAATAGCGGCATAGACTCCAACGGTGAACACGCTGGTTGCGGCCAGGAACGTTTCCGTCTTCATCTTGTCCTGGATCAGGAACATCATGGCCAGGGCAAAGCTGAGAGCACAGGCCGCGTACGCGAGCATGGCGAGAGTGACGTGTACGTGCAGCCAGGTGGATTGCAGCGCCGGAACTAGGGGCCGGACTTCGCTGGGCAGAAGTTGCATCAAGATGACGCCGACAATGGCGACCGGCATGGTGACCGTGCCGATGACTTTTACGGCATAGCGTTTTTCGGCGATCAAGGTGAGGGCAGCCAGGGTCCACACGAAGCTCAGCAACATTTCGTAGATGCTGGCAAATGGGGGATGGCCGGCCTCATACCAGCGGTGTGCTACCGCGCCGGTATTGGCGAGGAGGCCGGCCCATGTCGCGAATGAAGCGAACTTGATGTAGGCCTCGGTCCCGGTCACGCCGAAGCCGAGATACAGCGCGCCCGCACCCGCATAAAACACCAGCGCGGCATACAGCAGGTTAGCTTCGCTGAGAATATTTCCGCTTTTGACTACATTCAGAAAAGCGATGAACAGCAGGAAAGCGATTCCGAGGCCCACCATAACGACGAGGGCTGTTCCGGTCGCGGGTTGCTGTTCCACTTTTGCGCGTGCCATACGTGCTTCCTCCGTAGCCGGACTCACCTTCCGGCGATCGATGTAGCGGCCTTTTCCGCAGAGGCCACAGAAACCGGTTTCAGTTCCTTCTCAATCTGTTGAACTATGTTCTTGAACTTATGTTCGAACGCATCGCGATTCCGGTTCGCCGAGCCGCCGATCCACAGAGCGAGGCCGCCCTGAGCGTCGCGCACAGGTACGACCCAGAAGCGCATGTGAATCACGTAGAAGACAAAGGTCAGGCCGATGGCCATCAGCACTACTCCAGCCCATACCGCCCACTGGCCGGGCTCGTGCGAGACCTGCAGCCCGGTGTAAAGGCCAGTCTTCAGGTCTTTCGGATCGAGTGTGTAAGGGGAAGACGCGTTTTCGGCGACGCCCGGAATTTCAGGAAGCCAATAGTTCACGCTGCTGTTTGCTTTGTTCGACGTAACAATCAAATGGACGGCGGGATTGGATACGTCTTTGCTGCGGGCATACACGTGGCCGTCTTGAACTACATAGTCAGGGATGAACTCAACCAGTTGCACGCTGGTGTTGGCATCGAGCGCGACTGTCTGGTTCATCGCGAGGGAGATTTCCTGAGGCTTACCGGAGCCGTTTGCAGGAGTAGCGTTGAGAATCAGTCGGTCGAGTTTTCCAGTTCGGCCGTAGCTTGCCTGGTAAAAGCGCACACCCTCGTAGACCAGAGGGTCGTTAACGACAATCTCTTTGCTCGAAACCTCTCGGCCGGCATCGACAACCGCCAGCTTCGACCACCAGCGTTTTGGCGTGCCGTCGGTATAGGTTTCTTCCCCAGTGCCATCGCATCGGATCGAGAAAGGCAGATCTCGCGTCGCGCCGTTCTTGAGTTCTATCTGGTTGCTGGTGGTGCCGGGGCTGAGCGTGAGAAACCCTCGCCAGCCGTAGAGGGCGTCAACAATGCCGCCGAGAAAGATCAGCAGCAGGCTGGCGTGAACGATATAGACCGCCATCTCTGAGATGCGGCTGCGCTCTGAGAACAACGAGAAGCTGTCGGTGCGAACGATACGCTCGGCCTTCAGACCTGAATGTTTGAGAGCGCGTTCGGCGGCGTCGAGCCCATATTCTTCGTCCGGGATCTGAATCTGCGCTTGGGTCGGGAGAGCCCGGCGGAAGCCTTCGTCGGGACTTTTGTAAGGACGCGCGAAGTAACGCCACGCATTGGGGAAGCGCTGGACGGATGCGGCGATGATGCTGAAACTGACCAGGACCATCAGTGCGACGAACCAGCGCGCATGGAAGACATCGGTCAGGCCCGTGGCGTCGAGAAACTGCAGCATCGCGGGAGAATAGGCGCGCTGCATGTCGTCGGGATCGGTCATCGGGCGCTGCAAAATGACCGTGCCGGCCGCAGAAAAGATGACAACCAAAATAATCAGAACGACGCCGGTCTTGATGGAGCTCAGGGTCTGCCAGGTCTTCCGGCTTGCAGAGCGAAGTGACAAGGCCATATCTCTCTTCCTCGCATCCCTGCGATGCACGTTCTACGCCAACAATTCCTTTCTCGCGCAAGTTATAGATGGCGAGTGGGTTGGAGCGGATCGAGGGGCTCAGCGGATTCCTGCCCTTGAGCCATAACACTCATCTCTTAAGGGCGCTGGCCGGGAATTCACCCACGGCCGCAAGTGTGTGATTTCAATCACAAATCAAGGTAAATCCGAGTGGAATGCATTCCCTGGTGAGGTCTCGATCAGCGTGCGTGATTTCACGGACTTAGTGTGGGAGAAAGCCCATCCGAGGAGGGCAGAAGTTCTCGGCGGTAAAAATTCTTATAGTCGGAAAGTGGATTAGAAGCTGAGTTGTTGCAATAATTTACAGCTTGACTGGGATCGATGCACTTCTTGCACATCACGAAGGGCGAGGTTCGTGCACTTGCAACGGTTGGTAATGGTTCCCATGACTTCAAATCGTTTTGTTTCGATCAAGAAAGCCAGCCTTGGTCAGGCCCTCCCCCGCCTACTGTTCTTTCTGGCGATTTCGGTGATGCCGGCATTTGCGAAAGAGCATCCGGTTCCGCTCGACAAGAATGTCGATTCCGCCAAATGCCTGGAGTGCCACGAGGAGAAGTCGAAGGGTAAGGCCGTCCACTCTGCAATTGCGACGGGATGCTTAAGCTGTCATGAAGTTCGAGTGAACAAAGACATCACGCGGATCAAGCTGATCACCGCGACTCCGCAAGCACTCTGCCTGAGTTGCCATGCCGATAAAGATTCAGCCACTCTCAAGGGCACGGTGCATCCTCCCGCTGTGCGCGATTGCATTAAATGTCACGATCCGCACACCAGCAACAACAAGAATCAGTTACTGAAAGCGACCTCAGGCGAAAAGGGGCAGAATCTCTGCCTCGATTGCCACAAGCAGGGATTGAATGTTCCAGAGAAAGGCAGCCGTCATGCCGCGCTCGACATGGGCTGCGAAACCTGCCACACCACGCACAAGACCGGACAACCGGGCAAAGCCGAATTCGACTTTCATCTGACGAAGAGCGCTCCGGCGTTATGCATTGACTGTCACGACGTCAAGGACGCCAACCTGCAGAAGGCGCATCACGACCAGCCGTTCGCCACCGCGGACTGCACGAGTTGCCACGATCCGCACCAGTCGGCCGCGCCGAAATTGATGCGGCAGTTCCTGCATCCGCCCTTTGCAGACAAGACTTGCGATCTCTGCCACGCTCCCGCCAAAGATGGCAAGGTTGTGCTCACCCAGACAGATGTGAAGTCGCTCTGCGTAACCTGCCACAGCGAGCAAGCGGAAAAAATCGAGAAAGCCAAAGTGCAGCATCCCGGGGCGGCAGGCGACTGCACGGATTGCCACAATCCGCATGCCAGTCGCCAGCCGGGACTGCCCAAGACCAATGCGGTCGACATTTGCTTGGGCTGCCACACCGACCAGGCTGAGCAAGCCAAGAAACATGTTCTCCACCAGCCCGCGTTCAAGCAGGGATGCGCCACCTGCCATGAGCCGCACGGCAGCGAGAACGATCACCTGTTGCGCGCCAAGACCACCGATGCAGTCTGCCTGGAATGCCATGGCCCCGACTCACAGCCGAAGAAGCTCGAGGCCGAGCACCTGTATACGATCTTTAACGGCAGCGTGAAGCTGCCCGAAGATTACTTCGCCAAGAACAAAGTCGTGGTGCTGCCGGTGAAGTTTGGGCGAGGGCATCCGATCGAGGGCCATCCCATTAAGGATGTCGTGGATCCGACGGACGTCACCAAGACGGTGGCGCAGATCAATTGCCTGTCGTGCCACCAGCCGCATTCCTCAGCCCAGCCAAATCTGCTGGTAAAGGACCAGGCGAACAATGCGGCATTCTGTGCCACGTGCCACAAAGATCTGACGAAGAGGTAGAGCCACGCGGAGATGAATATGACGCTGAAACCCACTCTGAACCTGATTTGGAACCGCAAGCGCCTGCTCGCGTTGGTGGTGCTGCTGAGCCTGACGCTGCTCCTGCCGCTGGCCGCCTTCGGCGATAAGAAAAAGAAGAAGGACGCCGAGCCTAAAAAAGTCCCGGTCATTGACTACTCCAACATCGTCTGGCCGAATCCTCCGGCGATCGCTCGCATCCGCTACCAGGCATTTTATTCGGCGCAGAAGCTTTCGCAGGTGGATACCGCCCCGACCAAGAAAGCCAAGTGGATGGACCGCCTGGCGGGCACGCAGGCGACTAGCGAGAGCGGCAAAGTTCTCTTCCAACTGGCCGAGCCCTATGGCATGGCGGTCGACTCCAAGAACAATTTGTACGTGGCCGATCAGAAGGTCGGCGCCATCTTCATCTTCAACACGGAAACGCGCGAAGTGGAGCTGATCAAGAACAAGACTCACGGCCATTTCGTGCGCATCATTGGCCTGGCCATGGACGACAACGACCGGCTCTTCGTCTCCGATCCCGGACTGCACCATATCCTCGTGTTCGATAAGACTCACAAGGCCGAAGATATGATTTCCGAAGGTCTCAGCGAACCTGGTGGGTTGGCGCTTGATAGGGAAAATCGGCTTCTCTATGTCGCCGATGTGGATTTGGACCAGGTGCTGGTTTATGACGCGGACTCGTTTAAGCTCTTGCGCAAGCTGGGCACCGCCGGACACAAGCATGAACTGACCACACCGGGAGATTTCGCGAGACCCACGGGATTAGCGGTGGACGCGGACGGCAATCTTTACGTGTGCGATACGTTGAATAATCGGATTGAGATCTTCGATGCTGACGGGAAATTTATCAGCACCTTCGGCAAGGCAGGCGACGGACCTGGATACTTCGCGCGACCCAAGGGCATGGCGATTGACTCCGATGGCCACATCTGGGTGGCGGACGGCCAGCAAGACCGGGTGCAGGTCTTTAACAAAGAAAATCAGTTGCTCATCACCTTCGGTGGGCACGGCATTCTGCCGGGACAATTCCAAGGGTTGGTCAGCATCACCGCTGACAAGAACAATCGGATCTTCACATCGGAAATGTATCCGGGCCGGGTGCAGCAGTTCCGCTACGTCACCGACGCCGAGGCCGAGCAGTTGCGCAAGGATCGGGAAGAGCAGCGCGTGAAGAAGGCGGGAGCGAGCGACAAAGAGTCGGTTCCCACACCAGCGCCTGCAACCGAGGCCAAGAGCCCACAAAGTAAGTAGGCGCAAAGGCTGTCACCAAAAAACCCTGTCAGTCGGATCGGATGTTCCGCGAACGACCCAGTACTCGGAAGCGGGTGCATAGGTCCTTCGCTTCGCTCAGGATGACGAGAGCGCTCGCCGTTGCCTTTTGCAACACTCCCGATGTGCTTCGTTGCAAGTGGGGGATTTAACCAACCGACGCTTGTAAGTGGTTGTTTTCCCCCATCTCGCGGCCAGCTTCCCAAATTGGTGAGCAGACCATGCCGCCGCCAAGCAGTCTGGATCCAATGACTTACAAAAAAATCTTCCTAAACGGGAAAGCTCGCCGGTTTCGGGTGGCGACTTGCACTAATTACGGACGAGGGGCGGTTGCACCGGGCGCCCAGGCGCAAGATGCGGCCCACGGCCTAAGCCTCTGAGGGTTTTGTGAGCATTGCAATACATCATGGAGGTCGTAAACATTTTATGAAGAAAGCACTGTTACTTGTGATGTTCGTTCTGGCGGTCGGGGGATTGGTGATGGCGCAAAACGCAGTATCACCGGTTGACGTCCTCGGCGCGCACAACAACGGCGGCCGTGGTTGCGCAGGCTGCCACCAGCCGCACAGCGGCTCATTTGGATCCGGCCAAAAGGGCGCTGCGGATAGCGGCAGCTACGCATTGTGGGGCCAGGATGCCAGCCCGCTGTATGGCAAAACCATCGCCTTCGGCGACGGCGGCAGCTACACAGAAGTTCTGCCCAGTGGTTTGGTTGATAGTCAAGAAGTCGGCGGCATTCTGCTTTGCCTCAGCTGCCACGATGGCAACTTCACCCCGAACAATATGATGGCCAACCAGTCGTACGAGCAGAAAATCGGCCTCCTGACCAACACGGCGTACGGCGCACAGCCGATCCCAACCTTGCTCGGTAATGAAGGCACGGGCACGAACAATTACACGAACGATCACCCGGTGGGCACGAATGCCACTTTGGTGAACAAATACGGAGCTGTGATGCAAGGTGCGGGCAACGGCATTACCTACGCTGCCGGGGCATTCACGGTAGCCAGCGGAACTCCCTATGGCAATTTTGTGCGAAACTACGGATGGCCGGCATTGGCGCCTGGAAAGTGGTCCAACCCCTACGGCGTGAACACTGCGGGTGTACCGTATGTGCTTTGCACGACCTGCCACAACCAGCACGTGATGACGGTTTACACGTCGAGCGCCAGCAGCCCAATCGCGGGTGACGGCGGCGGCAAGTACTACAACACGTTCTTCTTCGTGAACGGCCCCTACAACCCGAACGTCAACACCGTGGCCAGCAAGGGCTTGACTGCACCTTCGACCACGCAGTTCTGCCGCCAGTGCCACTTTGGCGAGGCGAACGAAGCCAACAATACCATGGGCATCACGACCCAATTCCAGTAGAGAGCTGGCGTGATCCAACAAAAGGGGGGAGAGAAATGCTCTCCCCTTTTTTTCGGAGTTAGCAAAGCGAGGAATTATGAAATACCAACTCCCCATCTGTGCACTGCTCGCCACGGCACTATCAATGGCATCGGCCCAAGTCGCTTCGCACACGCCAACGGCGGTTGCGAACCCAGCCTCCGCCAAGATCTCTCCGGTGCAGGTGAGCGACAAGCCTGTGGCCAAGGTGAACGGGGCGGTGCTGACCGATCGCGACCTTTTGCGCGAAATGTATGCCATCTTCCCCTATGCGCAGCAGCACAACGGGTTCCCCCAAGGGCAGGAAGCAGCGATCCGGCAAGGCGCTTTGGAGATGATCATTTTCGAAGAATTGGTATACCAGGAAGCGCAGCGCCGCAAACTCGTGATCCCTGCGGAGAAACTCAATCGCTCCCAAGCCGATTTCCGGAAGCAGTTCAACAGTCCGGATCAATACCAGCAATACCTGCAAACCGAGATGCACGGTTCCGAGCAGCAACTGCGCCAGCAAATGCGGCGGTCGTTGCTGATCGAGCAGGTTCTAAAGACCGACGTCGAGCTGAGATCGACAATCACTCCGGCCGAGATTCAGGCGTACTACGTGAAGAATTCTGCAAAATATTCGCAACCCGAATCGTTCAGCATTCAGAGCATCTCGATCGTTCCTCCGCTCAAGGCCACGCCGGAGCAGGAGAAGACGGCCAGAAAGAAGGCGGAAGAGGCGTTGCGTCAGGCCAAAGCGGCGAAGAGTTACCAGGATTTTGGGCTGCTGGCGGAGAAACTCTCCGAGGACGATTTCCGCGTGAATATGGGCGACCACAAAATGGTTCCAGCCGACAAATTGCCACCGCAGGTGGTCAAGACATTGCAATCGATGCAGTCGGGACAGATCACTGGATTGATCCAGATCGAGACTGCGTTCACCATCATCCGGCTGAATGCGCACACACCAGCACGGAAGAAACCACTAGCGGAAGTGAAGAGCGATCTGAAGACCGAATTGCAGAAGAGCAAGTACGAGAAGTTGCGATCGAATCTTGCCAAGCAATTGCGAGCAAAAGCAAAGATTGAAGTGGTGTAGATTTTGTCCTTCCCCCAGTCGCAAGCCCGCCGGCAAACGGCGGGCTTTCTCGTATCCGATTCTGGGCGTTGCATCTTTCGAGACGTGTGCAGTTTGAAAGAGAAAGGTTCGTATCAGGGCATGTCTTAAGGCATGCCGCAACACCCAGCGGCTAAAGCCGTCCCGAGTCTGCGCTTTTTGCGGCATCGCTGAAGCGATGCCCTGATACGAATCGGCGCGGCGAGTCCGTTGTGACACGGATCTGCCGGGATACGGAACTGGGCATACAGATCTGCCAGGATACGAACCCGCCTGGGATAGGAACAACGATCCCCGACGGATAGCTTGACTTACATCTTCGCTCTTCGATCCCTGTTGTGTATTTCAACTCGCGAGGCGGGTGATATCCCGCACCACTGGAAAACCACCTTGAGGGATCTGTGCGCCCGGTCTTGACAACTGCCTTATTTTCAATCAGATAGAAATTCTCCACCGCGCGTTCCTTTGGCATCCGTTGTGCCTTTACCAAGGGTACGACAAGTGATTTCTGAGCCTCTGGCCAGAAGGGCAAGAAAGACGAATGAAAATTGCGAATCGCATCATCGGACTAGCGGTGCTGGTGATCGCGCAACTTGTCTTGGCTCAAAACCAGTCCCAAAATAAGTCCCCCGAGCTTTCTATCGGGGAAAACACGAAGCTGAGCGCGGGGGGGCTGTTCACTTTTGGATACACCGGAGACTATGGTAACGCGATTCCATCCACCCACGGGCTCACCTGGGGACTCGACGGAAAGCTTTCCGGCTATTATTACAATCCTAATTTTCTTTCCTTCACCGCGACTCCTTACTACAACCAGTCACGGGCCAACTCCAGTTATCAATCTCTGACTAACGCGAGCGGCATCGACACTACGGCGAATTTTTTTACAGGCAGCCACTTCCCGGGTTCGGTGAATTATCACTATGACCGCAACAGCAGCGGGACCTTTGGCCTGGTGGGACAGCCCAATTTCACGACCGTGGGCAATACTCAGGGGTTCGGAATTAACTGGAGTGCTCTGCTTCCGAAAATGCCTACGCTCTCTGTGGGATATTCGCAAGGTGAGGGGAGCGGTACAGTCTACGGCACAAGCGAGGAAACCAATTCAAGCACGCGGCTTCTCAATGTGCGCTCGTCATACGAAATTGCGGGATTTCGTCTGAACGCCTTCTTCGATCGCAACAGCATAAATTCCAAGTTTCCGCAATTCCTGTCTGGATCGCAAGAATCGGTGCAGGACTCTACGGGAGATGACGTGGGATTCGGTGCGCAGCATAGCCTGCCCTTGAACGGCCAGTTCTATACAAACTACAACCGCGCGTCTGCCGATAGCCGGTACTTCTCGGACGCGGGGCAGAGTTCAATTACGTCCAGTTACACCGATGATATTGTCAGCAGCGGCGCCAGCTTTCACCCCACGTCGAAGCTCTCGCTGAATGTAAGCGAGAATTACACCAGCAACCTGAACGGGTATCTATCGGAAAGCCTGAGCAACGGCGGAGCGCCGGTGCAGGGTTTAAGCCTGGGGTCTGGTGCACATTCCTCCACCTTCGGGGGAGGGGTCGCCTACCAGTTTACGAATTATCTTTCGGGGTCATCGCAGGCGACTTATTACGACCAGTATTACTTCGGAAAAAACTACACTGGCACTTATGTAAGCGGCACTCTGAATTATGGGAAGCGCTTGCTGGACATGTTCACCTTCTCCGCTTCGGTAATCGACAGCAGCAACGGTCAGGGCACGAACGCGCTGGGATTCGTGGGCAATGTGAATTTCTTCCACAGAATTAAGGGCTGGCAGACGTCAGGCGTGTTCAGTTACGCGCAAAACGTGCAATCGTTGCTGGTGACCTACACAACGTCCTACTACAGCTACAGCGGCAATGTGCATCGGCGTTTGAAGGCCGGACTGCAATGGACGGGCGCCTTCAATGGGACGCACAGCGGGTTGACGAACTACCAAGGTAGTAGCAGCCACGGTGAAGGTTATTCCACATCATTCGGCTCGCGGCGGGTCACTCTCAACGGCAATTACAGCAAGTCGACGGGACTTTCATTACTGGGTGCGGGCGGACTGGTGCCGGTCTCCGGAACCCCGGGGTTGAACGAGTTCATCACGTTTGGTGGCTCCAGCTACGGTGGAGGAATATCGGTTACGCCAGTACGGCGCCTGGTTTTTGCCGGCAGCTTCAACCGCGCTATCAGCAACACCGTCGGCCAGATTATCTCGCATAACAATACGGAAATCTTCAACGCCCAGATGCAGTACCATCTACGAAAGATCGGACTGCAGGCGGGGTACACGCGCTTCACGCAGGGCATCAGCGCCGTGGGGGCGCCGGCCAATACCACATCGTATTTCGTGGGAATATCCAGATGGTTCGACTTCTTCTAGACGCGACAAGAAGATCAGGATTCGGCGGCAGGCGGACCATCATCCTGCTGGCGCTGCCCCTCCTTTTCGCTCTGTGGACGACGCTTCCGGCGGGTGCTGCGAAGCGTCCGAAGGAGACGGCGAAGTTATCGGCGCCTGATCTGGAGATGGACGGCGGGCGCAAGCTCACATTCGAACGCGCATTCAGCCTGGAGCGCGAGGTCAAACCCAAGCGCAGTTTCTGGACTCGCGTGGTCGATACGATTGCCGGCCAGCCCGACTTCCACTACCTGGTGAGTCCGTACAGTATCGTTACCGATTCACGCGGACGCATCCTTGTGACTGACGTGGCGGCAGCGGGCGTTCACATCTTCGATTTCGGGCAGCAGAAATATAAGTTCCTGTCGCGCCGCGATGCCGGGAAAGATCCCATGCTCACGCCGCAGTGCGTGGCCGTCGATGCGCAGGACAATATTTATGTTACCGATTCGCAGGTCGGAAAGATTTTCGTGTTTGATGCGAACGGCAAATATCGGCGGGCGATTGGGAGCCTGAAAGGCGGCGAAGGATTTTTCAAGCGTCCCACCGGGATCGCGGTGGATTCCGCGGCGCAGCGCATTTACGTAACCGACACTTTGCGCAACAAGATTTTTGTAATGGATATGCAGGGCAGCGTACTGCAGATGATCGGGAAGACAGGCACGGGCGATGGGGAGTTCAACTATCCCACGGAACTGCGGTTGAATGGGCAGGATTTGGCGGTTGTCGACGCCATGAATTTCCGCGTGCAGGTGTTTGACCGGTCAGGCACGTTCCGCTACGCGATCGGAAAAATCGGCGACGGCGCGGGATGGATGTTCCGGCCGAAGGGAATCGGGTTTGATTCGGAATCGCATCTGTACGTGGTCGACGGAGAGTGGGGCGTAGTGCAGGTGTTCAACGAGCAGGGGCAACTGCTTTATTACTTCGGGGGAAAGGGAACAGGGGCCGAACAATTTCAATTGCCGACTGGATTGCAGATCGACAATCACGATCGCATCTACGTGGTGGATTCGTTCAACCGGCGGGTGCAGGTATTTCATTACTACGGCGTCACTCCGGGCGCGGACGGAAGGAAGCAGCCATGAAGATCCTGCTGTCATTCGCCTGTGTGCTAATCGTTACATTGAGTTTCATTGCTCCGAGCGATGCGCAGACGCCGCCCACGGCCGACGTGCTCGGAATGCATAATCTCAGCCTGGGGAGTGGCGCGTCAGTCTATTCGCAGGGAAGCCTGGGCTGCACCTTCTGCCACGCTCCCCACAGCGGGCTGGGCGGGAACACTCCACTCTGGAACCAGAAGCTGTCGCAGAAATCTTATGTGCCGTACACCAGCACAACCGATCCCAACCAAGGCAATACCCAGCCGACACTGGGCGTCACCAGCAGCCTGTGTCTGAGTTGTCATGACGGGACCGTGGGTGTGGGACAGTCCGCGGCCTACGGTGTATTGCCCACGGTCGGAACCATGAATAGCGTCGATTCATTCGGAACGACGCTGACCGGTTCGCATCCCTTCAGCCTGGTCGTGCCGTTAAAGGATGCGACCAATCTCGTGGCGTCGCTGGCTGCTGCCGCGAAGACGGCCGATCCAACCAATGCCGTCAAGCTCGTCAACGGCAACATCGAGTGTACGAGTTGCCACGACCCGCACGTTCAGAACATCGACAAGATTGCGCAGAATTTTCTGGTGCGCGACAGTTCCAGCGCGCAGATGTGCCTGGCCTGTCACGATCCCAACCGGGTGGTGCAAGGGCAGATCAATCCGCTGGCGGGTTTCACGAACAGCATTCATCAGACAGCCACGAATCAGATTTCACCCGATGCGCATGTGGGCTCCTATCCGACCGTCGGCGTGAATGCATGCACGTCATGCCATATGTCGCATGACTCGGTGGCTCCGGCGCGCCTATTGCGGCCGGCAACGCCTGCTGCCCCTTCGTATGATCCGGTCACGCAGAACTGCATGACTTGTCACGCGGGCGGAACATACGTTTCGCCGCCAGCCCCCAACATCATGGCGGAAGTTGCGAAGGTCAGCCATCCGCTGCCCTCGGGAAATAATTTTCATGACGCGGCCGAGGTTCCGCTGCTGAACAGCAACCGGCATGCGACCTGCGTGGACTGCCACAGCGCGCACGCTTCGAATCCGGAATTGCAATTTTCGGCGCCGCCGGCGATTCGTCCTCCGCAACAGGGAGCGACGGGCGTGAGTGCGCTCGATGGCATCACCACGGTCAATCCTGCCGTCAATCAGTACGAAACGTGCTTGCGCTGTCACGGTACCAGCATCGGGAAGCAGCGATTGTTGATCTATGGCTATTCGCCGATTCGAGTCGTGGCCGCGGCCGATCCGCTGAACGTGATGGCGGAACTGTCGTCGTCGGCTGCATCGAGCCATCCCGTCACTCATGCGCGACAAAGTCCGCTGCCACAGCCCAGCCTGCTGGTAAATATGTTGAATCAATCGGGGCTGGCGTCAGCGCGATTGGTGGGTACCCAGATCTTTTGCACCGATTGCCACAACAGCGATGACAACCGCGAGTTCGGCGGCACGGGACCGAATGGTCCACATGGTTCGGTTAATTCGCACATTCTCGAACGGAATTATCAGTTCAGCCAGGCCGCGGTGCCTGGAGGGGCGGTGACGAATGTCTTCCCCAATCCGGATCTGAGCCCGGCCGGACCGTATGCGATGTGTGCCAAGTGTCACGACCTTGCCAACCAAATTCTAGCGAACACGAGCTTTGCGCAACACAACTTTCACGTGGCGCAGCAGGGCTTTAGTTGTTCAGTGTGCCACTCGGCGCACGGTATGGGTGCGACCTCGCCGAATATCACCGGCGAGCGGATGGTTAATTTTGACGCTAATGTCGTGGGCCAGAACGGCAGTGCACCGCTTGCCTACAATGGCGGTACGAAATCGTGCACGCTGACGTGCCACAATGCCGTGCACAACGCCGATGGAACGGTTTCCGCGCTGGGCTTGGCGAAGCCCAAGGGCAAGCTCAAGTAATTTGCGGTTCACTCAAACGCAGGGGCAAAACTCTCGTCAGCTGAGGGGAAATGCCCGGTGCGAGGTCCGCGCCAGCTTCGCTCTTCGGGTAAACGGCGATAAGCGACTGAAATTAAGATGGATTCCGACCTCGAACAGCGCGCTACTTTGGCCAGTATGGTGCATTTACCTCTGGTTGCGACGCATGATTGCGCCTGCACTTCGCTTTCCCCAGCGCTGGCGGTTCGTGTTCGAAGCGAGCCAAACGCAGGTGGGGAGATGGGTCAGGGCTGGATTTTGGAAGTCTGACGCCGTGGTTAGGCCCACGGAATCAGATCGGTCCAGCCCTGATTGTATGGCGGTCACTCGTAGAGATGATCGAGGTCGATCCGATGGCGGTACTTGCAGACTCAACGACGAGCACGGGGCGCCCGGCACCGGGCAAGCGCTCCTGGATGCCGCAGGTGGTCACGGCGATCCTGGTTCCTGTGGTGTTGATGGCGGTGCTTGAAGGAGCATTGCGACTGTTCGGCGTCGGGTTTCCGACTGAGCTGACCGTACCGTGCACCGTACACGGACACGCTGCCTCGTGCTACAACCTTTTTTTCCCCGCCCCTTTCTTTCCTCCTGGGATGATCAAGACGCCGCAGGCGTACGCGATTCCGGCAGAAAAGCCTCCAGGAACCTTCCGCATCTTTGTGCTCGGGGAATCGGCAGCCATGGGTGATCCCGACCCGGCGTACGCTTTCAGCCGGTACCTCGAGGTCATGCTGCGGGACCGCTACCCGTCAATGAAGTTCGAAGTCGTGAATACAGGCAGTGTTGCCATCAACTCGCACGTGCTGTTGCCGATCGCCGAAGGGTTAGCGAAACAGCGTCCGGATTTGTTCATTATCTACTCGGGCAACAATGAAGTCGTCGGGCCGTATGGGCCCGGGACCGCGCTGACTTCCTCTGGCATGAGTATGCCGGTCATTCGCTCCAGCATCTTTGTGCGCTCGACCCGCATAGGCCAGCTCTTGACGAAGGTAGGAACGCAAAAGCGGGAATGGGGCGGCATGGAGATGTTTCTCGACAAGCAAGTGCAGGCCACGTCGCCGCTCATGAAGTATTCCTACGACAACTTCGAGAAGAACCTCCGCGACACGATTGCGGTTGCTCATCGTTCTGGCGCCAGGGTAATTGTTAGTACGGTTGCCACAAACCTGAAAGACTGCGGCCCATTCGGATCTCAGCATCGCGAGAATTTGGCGCCGGATGACCTGCGTTCCTGGACAGCGTTGGTGCAAAAAGGAGCGGAGCTGGAAAGCGCTCGGTCTTATCCTGAGGCATTGCAGGCGTACCAGGCGGCGACGAAGATTGACGACCAGTACGCAGAACTCGAATTCCGGATTGCGCGCAGCCTCTGGATGCAGGGCGATTCTGCGGAAACGCCAAGGCGCATTTTCTTCGCGCCCGCGATCTCGACACTCTGCGCTTCCGCGCCGACAGCAAGATCAACGACATCAATCGTTCGGTTGCATCATCATCTCCCGGAGCGGAATTGGTTGATGCGGATTCAATCTTTTGCCAAAGAAAGTCCGAACGGGATCATCGGCAGCGAGCTGGTCTACGAGCATGTGCACATGACTCCTCTGGGCAACTACGTGCTGGCTCGCGCCATGTTTTTGCAGATCGCGAGCCAACTGCCTGTGGCGGCTGGACATCCGCCGCAGGCAGGCGACGTTCCTTCCGAGATGGAGTGCGAGCAACAGCTGGCATTCACGGGCCACGATCGTTCCCGGATTGCGGGCGAAATGTTGCAGCGCCTGCAGAAGCCGCCATTCACAAATCAAGTGAACCACTCCGATCAGGTGCTGCGATTGATGCTCAAGGCAGGGGAAGCGAGTGAAAGCCCCGATGAAACGGCGGCTCAATACGAGTGGGCGATTCGCCAGAAGCCGGACGATCGGGTCTTGCATTACAACTACGGCCTCTTTCTTTTTGGGCTCAATCGTGCCGCCGCCCTTGGGCAGTTACGCATGTCCCAGCCATGGGACGGCTTCCCAGTGTTTGCTCCAGACGGCACGGCAGTAGAGTAGCCGCTCGCACGCTCAGACAGCTTAGCGCTGACTTGATAAGCCGATACACGGCGAGAGTGTTATGTGCTGCCTTGTCCGGCAGATGTTTTCCCCAGGTGTAAAATCAACGCTCCCACGGGATAGAATTCTGCTTCACTTCGCAGGAGTATCCATGCGCTCAGTAATGTTGGCTTGGTTCCTTATATCTTTGGTGGTCGCCAATGTTTTGGCGGCAACGCAGGACATCGAGAGCCGTAGAAAAGCGCTGAACGATCTACTCGCGGAGCGCTGGGAATACACACTTCGGACCAGTCCGGTATACGCTTCTATCCTCGGCGACAAGCGATGGAACGATAAGCTCGACGACTTTTCGCAGCAGGCCATTGACAACGATCTGGAGCAGAGCAGGAAATTTCTCGAGCGCTTTGAAGCCATCGACACAGACGGTTTTCCCGAGCAGGAAGCTTTAAACAAAACTCTGATGGTGCGGGACCTGCGCTTTGCAGTCGAGGGTGCCCGGTTCAAGTCGTGGGAAATGCCAGTGTCCCAATTCGGTGGCATCCACATCGATCTTCCCCAGCTCGTGTCCGTTCTCTCATTCCAAAGTGTGAAGGACTATGAAGATTACATCTCGCGACTGAAGCAGATTCCCCGGCTCTTCGACGAGAACGTTATACAGATGCGCAAGGGAATGGCCGAGAAGCTGATGCCTCCGCGAATCCTGCTGGAAAAAGTGGTCGAGCAATCGAATAACCTCGCCTCCAAGACCGCTGAAGACACGCCGTTCGCGCAACCCTTTGCCAAGATTCCTGCGTCGATCTCTTCCGCGGACCAGAAGCGATTGCGTGAGGACGGATTGACCGCAATCCGCGAATCGGTCCTGCCCGCCTATGTCAAGTTCACTAAATTTGTGCGGGAGGAGTATGCGCCTCAAGGTCGCAACGAGCCCGGCGTGTGGTCGCTTCCGGACGGACCGGAACGCTACGCTTTCCGAGTGAAGGAAAGCACGACGACCAATCTGTCCCCGGAAGAGATTCACCAGATCGGCCTGAAGCAGGTGAAGGAAATCGAAGCCCGAATGGTGCAGGTCGCGAATCAGCTTGGCTACAAGGATCTCAAAAGCTTCAGCGCCTCGCTTCAGACCAACCCCAAGGTTCATGTTCATTCCCGGCAGGAGATTCTCGACCTTTATCAGAAATATATCGACCAGATGTACGTGAAGCTGCCTTCGTTGTTTGGACGCCTGCCGAAAGGGAGGTTGCAAGTCTTGCCGATCGAAGAATTCCGAGAAAAAGAGGCATCCACCTCGTACGTTCAAGGCTCGCAAGATGGATCGCGCCCCGGTCACATCATGGTAAATACCGGTAATTTTGAAAAGGCCACAACGGTGGACTTTGAGACCACCGCCTATCACGAAGGAGTACCGGGCCATCACCTGCAGATCGCCATTGCCCAGGAACTGCCGCAGCTGCCGCCCTTTCGCCAGAATGAGTACTACACGGCGTATACCGAAGGTTGGGCCTTGTACTCTGAGCGCCTGGGAAAGGAAGTTGGATTTTTTCAGGATCCGTACAGCTACTACGGCCATCTGCAGGACGATATGCTTCGCGCCATTCGCCTTGTCGTCGACACTGGGTTTCACTACAAACACTGGACACGCCAGCAAGTCGTCGATTTCTTCCACGATCACTCCGCCATCGACGAAGCCGACGTCCAGAGCGAAACCGACCGCTACATGGCATGGCCCGCCCAGGCACTGGGCTACAAGATCGGTCAGCTCGAGATACTCAAGTTGCGCCAGTACTGCCAAGATCAGCTAGGCAACAAATTCAACCTCAGGGATTTTCACGATGAAATCCTGGGAGCGGGCGCGCTTCCATTGGATGTTCTGTCCTCGCGCGTGCATCAGTGGGTAGCCGCGCAAAAAGCAGGCGCATCAGCTTCGGGAGCCGGAAAGGCGAGCCAAGCTAAATAGACCAAGCACTCTGCGACTAGAATTTGTTGTACATGAACTGCGCAGTGCTGGCTCCGCGCGTGAGGGTCACGATCAACAGGAAAACCAATGCCAGCGCGTAAAGAGGCGGAATCCAGAACCAGCGCCAGCGAGCCATGAGCGCGACGATTCCTTGTCGCGCGGTCTCCGCATGTTCTGTCGTGACTGGGGTGTTATCGAATGCTTCGATCACGACGAGTGTAGTCGCGTATCCCGCCGCCAGAGCGGCAACTAGCACATAAAGACTTCCGCTTACAAAATGCGAAGTGTAACTTGCCGGTGAAAGTATTGCCGACCACATCTGACGAGCTTGGGAAATGGAGTTGGCGCGGAAGAAGATCCATCCCAGATTGATGAAAGCCATCGTCACGACCCACGAGATGGGCGTCCAGAGCGTTCCCGGTGGGCGGTCGAATCTCCGCTCGAACTGCTGTACCTGGCGATGCAAGACAAGCAACACCCCGTGATAGCAACCCCACAAAAGAAAGAGGAGACTCGCCCGGTGCCACAGCCCGAATAGGACCATCGAGATCACCAATGCGAGATTTCGCCACCAGATTTCCCGACGCATGGTTGCCAGCGGAAGGAAAACATAGTCGCGGATCCAGAAGGAGAGCGACATGTGCCAGCGTGTCCAAAAGATCGAAGGGCTGGTGGACTGAAATGGGCGGGCGAAGTTTTCCGGGACGGTGAACCCCATCGCCTTCGCTGCACCGATGGCAATGTGGGAGTATCCGGCGAAATCGAAAAAGAGCTGCAAACCGTAGCCCAAGGCCAGGCACCAGACATCCGGGCCATTCCATTGAGTGAGTCGATTGAATCCAGAATCGATGCCGTCGCCACCCAGAATTCCTTGTCCCAGCAGTTTGGCCAATTGCACCATAAAAATACCGATCGCGATTCGTTTGAAGCCCTCACCGACGTCATCCCAATGCGTAGGTTCTTCGGAGCGGAATTGGGGCAGCATGTCCGGCATGCGGGAGATGGGGCCGGAGATCGTAACGGGAAAGAACGCCATGTATAGCGCGAACTCAAAGAGTGTCGGGTCAAGTTCCTCGCCACGGTAAAGATCAAACAGGTAACTCATCGCCTGGAAGGTCCAGAAAGAAATCCCTAAAGGCAGCGCGAGGTGCGAGAAGCGTTGCAGGGAAGAGAAGGGAAGACGCACTGCAGCATCCGGCAGATACTTGAAACTGGCCAACAGCGCCAAGTTCAGTGCGATGCCGGCGAATAGCGCGACTCCGGAAGGCTTTCGCCGAAGCCATTCTCCGATCAGAAAATTGATGACCGTCGAGGAGAGAAGCACCGCTACGAACCACGTTCCCCACGTGAGGTAGAGTGCGTAGCTGGAAACCAAGAGAACAGCCTGCCGCACTCTTGGCGAGCGCACCTTCAGGCAGACCAGCGCACACAGCAGAAACAGCAGACAGTACAGGATGCCTTGGAACACATCCCTCCCTTGGTTCAATGAGTGACGTATGTGTCGGACTTGCCGAAATCTTGCAGATCGCGGGACGGCAGCAAGACCTGAACGCGGACAGCGAACAAGAATAAAGGGCCGATCTCCCAGTTACAAGAAGACCCGGTCTCATCGAATACAATGAGGCTTGCTGCGATTCTCCAATCTCATTGAAGGTCTCGATGCGGCGCCGTCCAGCCGTCCGTTTATCACTTCGTGGATCGACGAGGACGAGCAGGAGACGGTGACGTTTGGCGAATTTCGCCAACGGGCGCGGGGGCAGGCTTCTCTACTCGGCGCTCACGGACTATCCGCCGGAGATCGGGTGGTCATCATCATGCCGCAGGGCATCCTGGCGATGACCGCCTTTGTCGGAGCCATGATACTGGGTGCCGTTCCGGCGTTTCTGGCCTATCCCAATTTCAAAGTCGAGCCTGCGAAATACCGCTCCGGACTGGCTGGGGTCACCGCGAACCTTGGCGCCAAGGCTGTAATCATTGACGAAGAGTTCCCTGACGAGATGCTCGAACACGTGTCGTTGACGAAGGAGACAAAGCTCATTCGCGCGGGGGCCGACACGGGCACGGCTGGCGAAAATGAAGCTTCTTTCCCAACGATTGACACCGGAAGTCTTGCGTTTATCCAACACTCGGCGGGCACAACCGGGTTGCAGAAGGGAGTGGCCCTGTCGCACGCCGCCGTGCTGCGACAGCTCGAGCACCTGGCAGCTGCGCTCAAGATTGACGGCAGCGCCGACCGAATTTACAGCTGGCTACCTCTTTATCACGACATGGGACTGATCGCCTGCTTCATGTTGCCCATGGTCTGCCACGTTCCGCTGGTAATGCAGTCGCCAGTAGATTGGGTGATGCATCCGGACAGCATGTTGCAGATCATCCGCGAACACCAGTGCACGCTGGCGTGGATGCCGAACTTTGCCTTTCAATTCGTGCCGCGGAGGACGCCTCGGGAGCGGTGGGCCCGGTACGATCTTTCGTCGATGCGCGCTCTCATCAATTGCTCGGAGCCGGTCCGCTCCGCCAGCATGCTTGAATTTCAGAAGGCGTTCTCGATCAAGAGTGGCGTTCTGCAGTCGTGCTATGCGATGGCGGAGAATGTTTTCGCGGTGACGCAGTCGGATATCGAGGGAAGTTTCGGCCCCGCCTGTATCTGGGCGGACGGCGAGCAATTTCGCGGCGGTCACCGGGTCGTTCCCGTAGCGGAAGGCACGGCAGGGGCGGTGACGTTCACTTCCTCGGGGCGGTTGTTGCCTCGGCATGAAGTTCGCATCACCGCCGATTCCGGCGCGCTTCGTGAGGACGGGTACGTCGGCGAGATCCTGGTGAAGAGCGACTGCCTGTTCGAGGGGTACTACAACCGCCCGGACCTCACCCGGCAGGTGATGGATGACGGCTGGTATCGCACGGGAGACTTGGGCTTTCGCCTCGGAGGCGAGCTTTACGTAGTGGGCCGGAAGAAAGACTTGCTCATCATTGGTGGTGAGAACATCTATCCGCAAGACATTGAAGAACTGGTCGCCGGGCACGCCGCAGTGCATGACGGCAGAGTGATCGCCATGGGCGTCTACAATCCTGACCTTGGAACGGAAGACATCGTGGCCGTTGCGGAAGTGGAACGTGAAGCGCTTCTCGGCAACGCCGAGGAGATCGAACGGGAGATCCGCAGCCGGGTGGTGGCGGGCCTGGGGGTCGCGATCCGAACGATCTTCCTGAAGCCGCCCAAGTGGATCGTGAAGAGCACGGCCGGAAAAGCCGCACGGTCCGCCACTCGCGAAAAGCTACTCAAGGAACATCCGGAACTGAACGCCGAGACTTAGGAGACCGATCGCATGACCGAGCAGGCACAACAAATGATCGACCACATTCGGCAGTTGGTCCGAAAACCGGGTGTAAGTCTTGACGAGAACACGCCGCTGGTTTCATCGGGAATGATCGATTCCATGGCGTTGGTCGATCTTCTGCTGAAACTCGAAGATCTCACGCACTTGCGTATACCGGCGGGAAAAGTGCAACCCAAAGATCTCGACACGGTCGCGAAGATGTTCGCGACGGCGCAGCGTGTCGGCAAGCCTCGCAAATAAATCTGCAGGCAGTCTTGCGTTCACGCTGCGCCGTTTTCCAGAAACTTGGGTTAGTGCGGTTGCGGCTCTCTCATGGTTGCGGGATCCAAGTGATGGCTGATCATGGCGTTAGCCTCAGCTTCCTCAAGCATCTGATTGCGGTCCCACTCCGGCCGCAGGACCATGGCCTTGATGCGGAAACGGGATTCCTTGTCGGCATCGTCAATACGAATCAACATCTCGTTCTTCTGCAATCGAAAGCGCGTTTCTTCCGCCAGCGGGATGAGTTGCTCGGAGCTCTTGCCGCTAATGACGTAAACGACTTTGTTAGTCACCAGCACGTATTCGGGGCAGAGTTCGCCGGTCTCCACTTTGCCGCCACCCGACATGGCTGCCATGAAGCCATGCTGCGGACCAAGGCAATCGGTCATGCGCATGCGCACGATCGTGCCTTGCTGAGAACCGCGGGTTTGGGCTGACAGGAACACAGGAAAGGCCAGGAGAACAAAGCAACAGAGAATGCGTTTCATAATCCCCCATTAACGAACGTTGTCTGGATAGTAGTATCCGCTTCGGCTGCGGAACTGCAGGTTTCGGTTGTGGGTAGGAAGAATCTGAACCGTGTGAAACCCAGAAGCATGACTGGGAAGCCGATAGCTTACGACATAAGTTGATTCAAAATCTTCAAGTATTACTTTCAATGCAGTGGTGATGTCGTGCTCCGGGAAATATCGTCCTCCGGTGGCTTTGGCCAAGTGGTAGAGCACGGAAGAGCCTTGCGCAGAAACAGCGGGCTGGTTCAGGTCAATGCAAAAGATCTGAACCTCGGACTTCATCGCGGCGGTGCGGGCTGAGTCAAAAGAGTCTCGGCTGATCGTGTCCTCACCGTCGGAGAAGATGATGAGAACATTCTCAGACTGCGCGTCGCCGTGCTGCGAAAGGTAATCAGAGGCGAAGACCACAGTGTCGAACAGGGGAGTAAGGCCGCCCGGCCGGAGGGCCGGGAGACGATCGACGGCATGGGCAGTTCGGCAGTCGCGAGCGCAAACGAGAGCGGGCTGAAGTCCTTGAAACGAAAAGACGGCTACATTTTCGTCTGGGACTGCAGCAGCGTGGGACAAGAGTTCCAGAATGTCATCGATCTGCTGGCGGAATTGTGGCGCGACCGATTGACTCGCGTCCAGGAGAATTGCGATTTTTAGCCTGGTATGCTCCGAGCGAGTAAAGCTTTGAAAATTGCGGACGATTACATCTTTGTCAACGACCGCGAAGTCACTGGCTTGCAGCGTGGTGACGCCGTGATTTTCTCGGTCCGAGGCAGAAAAGATCAGCCGCACCTCGGTGGGGTTGGAGCGATAGGTAAGGGCGGGCCGGTCTCCGGCGACCATCGGCGAGACTGCGGCGCTGAGGACAAATATTGAAAGAAGCGTCCAGGCACGTCGTGAAGTCAAAAGTATGGCCATGACAAACACATCGGCCTTTCGTGTGAAACTTTAGGGCGGTCCCGGTTACGCTCGTCATTTCCCGCCCACGAGTTGCCTTGGATGTGGGTTCACAATTGCCTGTTGCCGACCAACCGAAATTTCTTAGAGCCTTCCAACGCGGCGGGGAGCGGGTTTAGCTAGAAGTGTTTCGGGCGAGTGCTCCGCGCACGGGAACATTCCACGGCGCAGAATTTGTTGAAGTAATTTTGCGGGTGACTTGTTATTCGGTCGGCTTGGGATTTCGGGCTTGGGCAATCAACTTTTCGACTGCCGCCTTCTTTTCATCGGCCAGCGTGGGATTCAACTTCAGCAATTGCTGCCAGGCACTGACTGCTCCGGCTGGATCTTTCTTCGCCTGTAACCGGATTATTCCCAGATTGAAGAGAGAATTGGCGTCTTTGGGATCGTACTTGAGGGATTGCTGCAGCTGGTTGAGGGCAGCGTCGGCGTCACCCTGGTAGAAGAGGCATGAAGCCAGGTCGGTGCGAGCGGCGACGTTCCTGGGATTGGCGTCGATCGCTTTCTGGTAATAAGCCGTCGCTTCGTTAAACTGGTGCGCGGATTTGTAGAGCATTCCAATCTGGTTGAGCAAATCTGAGTTTCGGGGATCAGTCTTCAGTTTGGCCAGCAGCGGCGCCGCTTGCTTGTCGGCCATGCGCTTCATGTCCTCGAGGCTCGGCATTTGCGGGTGAGTGCCGGAGGCAGGACCCTCCGAAGCGGATGACTGAGCGTCCGGTGTGGCTTGGGGAGGGCGAGAGGCCGATCCGCGGAACAGATAGCCCAACGTCACTCCGATCAACAGGCAGAGGATCGCCATTCCGTAGACGTGGGACGATTTCCAAACTTGAGGTACTTCGGCTTCGTTTGGCATAAATGTCTTTGATGGTTGAGGCACGCTAGTTGCCACTTACCGGTGTATTTTAACTCTGTTTTTTCAAAGGTTTACGAGTATAGCGGGGCCGCAGCTGGGAGTTTTCGCAGGCGAGTCGCGTGTTTCTTCGCAGGTCAAAAGACGTTTCACGAACAGGCCGATGGCCGATGTGCCGTTGCCTCGCCATTTTGTGCAGCTGACCTCAAGATGACGCTAATCACGCCCCCCCGTAATTGAAGTCACTGCCCACCCTTCGGTGTGCTGCTAAACACAGAGATGTATCGCCGATCGCTCGGAACTGGCAATTCGCCATCCCCCACTCTTCCGAGAAACGAGGCTTCGTGCAAAGCCTCAGTGGTTACTCCCCAACGCGCTGGCCAGAAATGGGATCTCAGGGGTCTCCTATGCCAGACTCGTTTCCCGGAGTGACCTTGCCCGCTCTGATGCTCCCGCCCGGTTCCGAAGCCACCATTTCGATGGCGCTCCTGGAAGTCGAGCAATAGGAGGCGGATCCATGACGCGTCGCGTCCTTCTCGCGATTTTTTCCATGCTTGCCTGTGGTTCGCTCTGGGCAGGCAACTCGAAATTCAACTCCGACGAGGCGGTTGACCGAATCATCGCCAATGAACGCGGCTTGTCGACCACGCTTCACAGCTACAGCCCGATGGTGGAAACCTATCTGCAGCACATGCAACCTGACGCTACGTTGGGGTATGTGCCCACCGAGGATCGCTACTTCCTGGGTCGCGTTCAATTTCAACAAACCAAGGAAGAATTCTATTTGGACAAGCGGCTGGTGGAACGGATGGCGGGAGCGTTCTCGAAGCTCTATTCGCTGAGCCCGGTGGGCTTTTCCAGCATGATCTTTGTCGATCGCGTTGGTTTTGACCGCAAGAACTACCAGTTCCGCTTCCTGCAGCGCGAATTTCTGGGAGAAGTACGCTGCCTCGTTTTTGAGGTGAGCCCGCGCAAAGAAAACCAGAACCGCTTCAAAGGCGCCATCTGGGTCGAAGATGACGGCTATCACATCGTGCGTTTCAACGGCAGCTACGGCACCTTTCACATCGACAGCTGGCGAATGAACCTGAGTGCCGGGGTGTGGCTGCCAGCGGTGGTCTATTCCGAGGAGTTTGACTCGAACAAACCACAAACGCAGAATCCGCGGTTGAAGGCCCAGACCCGAATCTGGGGCTACAACCTTGGACCCCGCCCGGAATCAGAATTTGCCGAAATCGTGGTCGATCCGGAAGCGGCCAAAGATTCATCGGAGAATCCCGACCAAAGCCCCCTGGAGATCCAGCGTTCCTGGCAGCGGCGGGCCGAAGACAACGTCATCATCAAGCTGCAGGAACTGGGACTGGTCGTTCCCGAGGGCGAGGTCGACAAAGTTCTGCAAACTGTAATTACAAATCTGGAAGTGACCAACAAGATTGTTCTCGATCCAGAAGTGCGGTGCCGGATTATACCGACGACACCCATCGAAGTGGCGACAATCGGCCATACGATCCTGATCAGCCGTGGGCTTTTGGATGCCCTCCCGAATGAAGCCGCTCTGGCGACCGTGCTGGCGCACGCCTTGGCGCATGCGGTGTTGGGCCATGATCTCGACAGCAGCTTCGCCTTTAACGATCGGATGGTTGTCCCCAGCCTCAAGCAGTTGCCGCTTTTTGATTTCAAACACAGTGCCGCGCAAGAACTGGAAGCCGACGCACTCGGGCAAAAAATACTTGCCAGTTCGCCATACAAAGACAATCTCGCAGAAGCCGGACTGTTCCTGAAAGCACTGGCGAAGCATGGCCGGAAATTGCCGAATTTGGTCAAGGCGAACCTGGGAGAGAGCTTGGTGGCTGACAACCGGGTGTCATTTATGAGCGCCATCGCAAATGGGGCACCGGACCTGGAACCCGACAACCCGCAGCAGATTGTGGCGCTACCGCTCGGTAGCCGAGTGAAGCTTGATCCTTGGGCGGGCCAACTGAAATTCGTGAAAGCGCGTCCGCCGCGGATCTATTCGGCTAAAGACAAGCTGGCGTTGGAAGTCACTCCCTTCTCGCCCTACCTGGTTCGGCTTAAAGCTGCCGGAACGGTGACCGGGAGCGCACAGGATTCAAGCCAGGACCGCTGACGGAGGACTCCTCATGAAGTTTGCTGTGCGGTTCCTTCTTCGCAATTTACTGCTGATTTCTCTGCTTGCCCCATGCCTGTGCCGCGCGGTGGTTCCTCATCCCACTCGCGTCGACGAACGTACAAACTGCCTGGAATGCCATGCCGACCACGCGACCGGCGCTTATGTTCATGCTGCCGTCCAGCAGGGGTGTACTTCCTGCCACAATATTGAGAATCGCGCGGACGCGAGTTACGTGGTTCTGAGACCCACCAATTCGGTCCTTTGCTTTGATTGTCATGAACCCGCCAAGGTCCTTTATCCGCACCTGTTGTACTCCTCGGGTATGTGCACGCGCTGCCACGATCCCCACGTTTCCGCGAATCCTCGCCTTCTGCGGGCGAAGGTAAACGAGCTTTGCCTGAGTTGTCATTTGCGAACGCCCAACACTGTGCCGTCAGGCTACCTGCCGACAATCGTGCTGGACGCAGACAATCGGCTGGGACATCCGTATCAGCGCCACCCCGTGAGCGGAAGCAGCGACCAGGTCCGTGGAGGGGAGATGTCATGCTTAAGTTGCCATCTGCCCCATGGGGGAATGAAGCTGCATCATCTGAAAATGGCGTCTGAAATTCCAGAGGATGCACTGAACCAGAACATCGAGACGAATGATATGTGTCGCAAATGCCATCTGCGGATGTGGGGCCTGGAAGGTGTTGCGGGAAAGAAGAAAAGTAAGAAGAACAAAGTGAACTAGAGTTGATCTGCGCTAAGTTGTGAATCGCTCATCGGAAACTCCTCCAATTGCCCAACGCCCACAAACTGAAAGTTTTCAATCTGCCTGGCGTGGCTCTGGTCCAGCTTGCAACCGCATGGCGATCTGCGGTATAGGGCGAGTGAAGCTTAGCGACACCTAATATGACAAAACCTATCAAGATGGCACACGTTGCCTGGACTTTGCTTCTCTGCGGAACGATAGTCCTCGGTCAGCAGCAGAAGCCCTTCCCTGTGACTTCCGTAGTTGATGCGCCCACGATCGCGGGACATCCCGTGCAGCTGGATGCGCAAGGGAAACTGTTGCCGTGGCCCATGCCGACCGACATCGGCTTTTCCTATTCATCACACTTTCTTACGCAGTGGACCATTCTGTGGGACCAGCACAACCGCCAGCGGCTGCACTACTTTTATTGCTGTTTCGATTTTGATCGGACGACCTTCGAGCTTCAGCCGGACCCGCACTGGGTCAATTCAACGGGCTACCTGCGCGCCATGATGCAGGGATTTATGGAGCGACTCTATCCCTACACCGGGGATCCGCGAACTCTCACCTTTTTGCAGAGCTTCGTTGACTACGAGTTGGAAAATGGAACGACGCCGGAAGGTTATGCCTGGTCGCAAGTGCCTTATGCCTCCGCGAATCCGGGAGCGACACGTTACACCGGTTGGAGCCAGCTGGGCGAGGACTACATTGAACCGCACGTCGTCGGCGAAGACGGCTACGGATATCTTCGTCTGTACGAGATGACCGGCAATACAAAATACCTGCGAGCGGCGATTCACTGCGCCGATGCGCTCGTCAAGAACTACAAGACGGGAGATGAGAACAATTCTCCATGGCCGGTGCGTTCGTACGCACGCGATGGGAAGGCTGAAGGCGGGCCAATGGGACCGTACTCCGCGAACGTCGTTGAGCCCATCATGCTCTTCGATGAACTCATGCGCCTGGGACAGGGGGATGTTGCCGGTTACACTCGAGTACGCGCGGGAGCTTGGGAGTGGTTTCAGAAATATCCGCTGGCCAACGATGTGTGGGTGGGATATTTCGAGGACACAGTGCCCAGCATGGGCAACATGAACCAGGTGATCCCGCTGGAATTTGCCCGCTACGTTTTGCTTCATCCTGACAAAGATCCGCAGTGGCGTGAGCACGCGCGTCATCTGATCGAATGGGTCAAGACCACTCCCAAGTGGCCAAAGTACATTGTGCATGGCGCAACAGTCACGACCGAGCAAGGCAACGGCATCAACTTCTGCTGCAACGAACCCAACCAATGCTGTGACAGTCATACCTCAAGGCTTGCCGCGGTCGAGGCGCTCTACTTCGCCAAAACTGGTGACGCCGCCTATCGTGATGCAGCCTTCCGTTCTTACAACTGGGTCACCTATTTTCAGGGACTATCCTTCGGCGCGCATTCGCCGTTCTCAACGCAATGGTGGTTCACCGATGAATATTCCGACGGCCCAAGACGACTGATGGACGCTTTCTGGGCCGTGCCGGAATGGGCTCCGGCAGATGAATCTCATCTGCTCGGCTCAAGTTCGGTGGTCACGAAGATCGCATATGGCAAAGGCTCCGTCACCTATTCCACTTTTGATCCGCAATCGGTGGATGTACTCCGCCTGGACTTCGTCCCCGAATTCGTCACGGCCAATGGGAAGCCTCTGAGCGGGCGCAAGGATCTCGATCAGGCGGGTTTCGTGTTCGATGACGCAACCCATGTGCTTCGCATCCGGCACGATGAAGCTCGAGACATCGACATTCAGGGCAAAGGCGGGAGCATGCCTCCGCAATACATCACTTTCGATGATCCTCATTTGGCAGCAGGGACGGTGTTGGACGGGCAGTATCCCGCCGGGGTGATTGACTGGGGTCCGGAGCAATGGCGAATCAATGTGCCCGAGGGGCGGTTTGGCACCTTCAACCTGACTTTGACGGACGCCGCGGCAAAGACCGCGGAATTCCGCTTCTACTGGCCTCGCATCTTTGTTGGCGTGGATGTCTACAACGGTGGGGCGTCGGACGCGACGGTTACGATTCGATCTCCCGAGATTCGGGAGATGTCGTTCACCATCAAACCGGGACAACTCCAACGGCTGCACACCGGATGGCGCGATCCAAGCAGTGCAGTGGCTTTCGAATTAAAAAATGGCGAAGGACTTCGGTTCGACAACCTGGCGTATTTGCCGGAATGAACTCTAGGTAATGCTGACTTCTGTGTACGTGCCGTAGACCTGGCGCAATGCTTCGCAAATTTCGCCCACCGTCGCGTAGGCGCGCACTGCCTCCACAATAAAGGGCATCGTGTTGGCGGAGGAGACGTTCCCGCCTGATCCGGCATGCGGTTCCTGCGCTGCAGCTTTCTTCAGCGCTTCGAGGGCCCGGCGTACCTGGTCGTTCGAGCGCCGCGCCCGCAATATCTTTAATTTCGCTGACTGTTGGCGGGCTACAGACTCGTCGATATACAGAATGTTCGGCGATTCCTCTTCGATCACAAACTCGTTGGCGCCGACGACTACTTTTTCGCGAGCTTCGACGGCGCGCTGGTACTGGTACGAGGCTTCAGCAATTTCTTTCTGCGGGTAGCCGCGCTCGATGGCCTTGACCATTCCGCCCATGGCGTCGAGCTTGCCGAAATAGTCGAAGGCGCCATTTTCCATTTGCAATGTCAGGTTCTCGAGGAAATACGAGCCGCCAAGCGGATCGACCGTCTGCGTCACGCCCGATTCGTACGCAATGATCTGCTGCGTGCGCAGGGCGATACGCGCCGCCTCTTCGGTGGGAAGGGCGAGGGCCTCGTCGTAAGAGTCGGTGTGCAGCGATTGCGTGCCGCCGAGCACTGCGGCCAAGGCCTGCAAAGCAACCCGAGCGATGTTATTCATGGGCTGCTGCGCCGGGAGAGAGACTCCAGCGGTCTGGGTGTGAAAGCGCAGGAGCCACGTGCGCTGGTTCTTGGCGCCGAAGCGGTCTTGCACCACCTTGTGCCAGATCTTGCGCGCCGCGCGGTACTTTGCAATCTCTTCGAAGAAATCATTGTGCGCATTGAAGAAGAAGCTGAGCCTCGGACCGAATTCGTCTACGTCGAGCCCGCGCCGCCGAGCCCACTCGACGTACTCGACGCCGTCGTACAAGGTGAACGCCAATTCCTGAAGAGCGGTCGAGCCTGCCTCGCGGATGTGATATCCGCTGATCGAAATCGTGTTGAATCGCGGAGTGAATTTCGACCCGAATTCGAAGGTGTCGATGACGAGGCGCATCGACGGCGCCGGAGGATAGATGTATTCCTTCTGCGCGATGTATTCCTTGAGAATGTCGTTTTGAATGGTGCCCGAGATCTTCTTCCAGTCCGCTCCCTGCTTTTCAGCGACGACCAGGTACATCGCCCACAACACAGACGCCGGAGAATTAATCGTCATGGAGACGGTGGTCTTTTCCAGGTCGATGCCGTTGAAAAGAATTTCCATGTCCTCGAGCGAGTCGATGGCGACGCCGCACTTGCCAACTTCTCCTTCGCTGGCAGGATGGTCGGAGTCGTAGCCCATCAGCGTGGGCAGATCGAATGCGACGGAAAGCCCGCTGCCGCCGTGTTCGAGAAGATATTTGTAGCGCTGGTTGGTCTCCTCCGGGGAGGCGAATCCGGAGAACTGGCGCATCGTGTAGAGCTTGCCCCGATATCCAGTGGCGTGAATGCCGCGCGTAAAGGGCGGTTGGCCAGGATAGCCGAGATACTGCTCTTCGCTCCAATCCGCGGGAAGGTCAGCCTGGGTGTAGAGGCGGCGAATGGGGACCCCGGAGATCGTGGTGAAACGCGCGCGGCCGTGCTCGTCAAGATTGACGCCCGTGTGGGCGCCAATTGGTCGCTCGGGAGCTTTGTCGAGGGTGGGCGCGAGCGTTTTCTCCGCCCAGTTCTTTTCAGCCGCGGACGGATGGCGATTCTCAAAAACGTCGGCGACGGGACTCTCGGCAACTTGCGGCTTGGACTTCTTTTCCATGCGAACCCCAGTGATCTGTATCGATGATAGGGAAGTGGGGGCACGGGGGCAAGGGTGGACGGATGCGGTCGGAACGACCGGTCGGTTGGAAGGAAAATTCTTCACCGCAGAGCACACGGAGAACACGGAGGAATGCAGGGAGGAATCTCAGTTGTTTCGGTCGATTGTGCTCTTGCGGGACAGTTCCCACGCCTTGGAGTATTTCCAGGAAACATAAACTGCGTGATAGAGGTGCAGCAGCAAGCCTTCTCGGCCGTCGAGAAAGCCAAGGCGGAAGAAATAGTTGTAGATGAATGTGGCCAGCGGGCGCAGGACGATGTTGATTACGCTGAACCGGACCCTGCCCTTAGCCACGACCATCTCGGCGCCCAGCGAGGAGTAGCGGTTCATGTGCTCGATGTAGTCGGAGAGGCTGGGGTAGGAGTGGTGGAGCAATAGCGCCGTGCTTGAACTTTGCGATGTTTCCGTTTACCTGAAGTATCTTCGTGGACCACACGATCCTCGAATTGCCCACTGCCTCGGCGGAAAAAACGCAACTTCGAATCGGGCCAGAACCCACCGTGCTTGATCCAGCGTCCGAGGAAGTAATTCTTTCGCGGAACCAAATAGCCAGCGAAAGCCGGAATCATTCTTCAGCCCATTTCGCGAAAGGTTCTCCAGGGCTTCTGAAGCTGCCATCACAAGGTCAACTGTTTCAGGGCGTCTCGCTTTCGCAGAAAGATCGAGCCTCTTTCTGCATTGCACGACGCGTACAAATCGGGTCCAGAGTGTCTTGGATGCGTCACGTCTCATATCTCGCATCGAGTTCCTCGTCCGCGTCAAGACTTAGGATCCAAGTCCCATTGGGCCTTGTCGATCGCCGAATTTTTCTGGGCGGCGTAGCCCTTCCATTCTTCGACGAATACTTTCGCGCCAAACGATTTCGCAATCTCTACTGTGCGGTCCGTTGAGCCCGAGTCGACGACAATGATTTCTCCTTTACCATCCGCCACCAGGGGCTTCACGCTTTCCAGCGTGCGGCCGATGTTGGCCTCTTCGTTAAAGGTGATGATGACGACTGAAAGGAGCATGGATGGTTCAGATTGCTACAGCAAACTCGAAATTGTCTCACACCGGATTCTGTCGCTCGGAGTCGTATCCAGAAGGCGAATAGGCTACCGGTTTTCTGATTTCCGAGAGCAGGAACACGATCAGGATCAGCAATTCTGGCTCGATCGGGTGCCGGTAGCGGGCGTGGGGAAAGACGAAGTAATAGATCGTCGGGTAGGTCAAGCACCAATCCCGCAAAGAGCCACGCTGCTGGCCGTTTCTGACGTAGCGCGCGACCGAGCCCCCAAAGCGCCAGCACCGAGGTCGCCAGGAAGGCGGAGGTCCGGAAGTCGACGGGGGCACGGCTGTCGGTTGCTCTGGGCACGCCGTTCCAGTAGTAGAAGAAGCGTTTCAGGCTGATGATGGCAAAGCGCCCGGGATGCGTGCGGATCCAATCAAACGCCTGGCGCTTGCAGGAGTCGGCATAAGCCAGTTCACCCATACTCTGAAACTTTTCGAGTTCGGGTTGGTTGAGATTGGGTTGCAAATAAGCCATCAGCATGCCATCCGCGTACGGACCGTTGCCCAGGCGAACCTGCAATCCAAAATCATCGCGGAGAAAGACGAAGCGACCGAAGACTTCGTAGTTCCGCACCAGCCACGGCGACAGCACTGCGAAGAAAGTAGCAGACGCCAACACCACGCCAGCCAAGGAAGGCAGGCCGCGGCGAGATCGCTGCCGCCAAATCCACAGCCCACAGAAGGGAAGAAACGCGAGCATAGTTGGATTGGCGAGAGCACCTATTCCGTAAAGCGCTCCGAACAGCAGCCATCCGCGCTGGCCCGGCCAGTCCTGCAACTCCAACGCAAGCAGGAATACGCCGGCCAGAATCAGCGGCGTCAGCGTCGTGTCCCAAATCCAGTGGACCGACCAGTACCAGATGTACGGAAACAGACCCCACGTCCACGCTGACCAGACGGCGACAGGTTCGTCGAGCGTTTTGCGAGCGATCAGGAAAATAGGAATGCAGGTAAGGGTCGCGAACAAACTGTTGATGGTGAGTAACGTCCACGCTGATGTGCGCGTATAAACGCCGAACAACTTGAATACGCCACCAATCAAGTACGGATAAATCGGCGGTTCCCATGCTGTTGGGCCGGTGTTGCCGTTATAAGGGCTGCTGAAACCGTGACCCAGCGCTATGGAGCGCCCAACCCGGCCCATCTCCCATCCGAATTCAAAGTTGTCGTTGCCCGGCCGTGTTCGATACTGATGAAAAATGCCGATGGTCGCGACCTGCAGAAAAAACGACAGAGGTAAGAGCCAGAGAAAAAATCTCGGGAGTGTTGGCCGGGTCGGTCTCACCATCGCGCGTAGTTTAACAGGCCGATATAGCGACTTTTACAGTTGACCTCCTGTCTGTGGAGGCTGCGCCGGTTGGGCGGGCGGAACCGGGGTGATCTGCGGCTGCGCCCCGGGTGCGGGATCCTGGCGCGGCGCCACATACGGCACTGTGGGCAAGTGCGTGACCTGTCCGCGGGTGGCGTCGGGGATATCGATTCCGGCGTGATCGAGCAATAATCCCGTCGCTCGATCGAGCTCAATTCGCGACTTTTCATACGCCGCCTTGGCTGAGACCAGATTTGACTCTCCGGTCGTGAGCGTCGCGGCATCCTGCAGGATCGCGGTCTGGGTGGTGAGTCCGACTTTTAGTTTTTGCTGGTCGGCATCGAAAGTCTGGCGCGCCAAGTCGACGGCGGATTGTGCCGCCTGCACCGCGGCGCGATTCTGCTTCACATCGAACTGCGCGTTGCGAACCTCGATCCGAACCTGATTTTCAAGCTGATGCTGGCGTACCTGGGCCTGCCGGTATTCGAGCTCGGCGCGCACCTGGTTGGATTGCGCCAGCCGGTTGCGAAGCGGGATCGTGAGGGTCAGGCCAATTCCCTTGTCGGGTGCCGTCGAATTCACGAGCTGATTGAGTGTGCCGCCATAGCCGACTGTCGTTGAATTGGCGAAAGGAGGCGGAGTCGTGCGGTAGCAGGTGTTGGTGATAACGGTTGAACACGCGGGAATGGCAAGGGTTCCACCGACACCTGATCCACCGTAGTAGGCGAAGGCGTCGAGGGTGGGAAGCATCGCATTCCGCACCGCCTTGTTATTGATGTCGCGCGAGTTGAGGTCGATGCGCGTTTCGACCAGTTCCGCCCGGTGCTGTAGCGCGTCGTTGATCAGGTCCTGAATCGGTGTGACCGGATCCTGTTGCGGCACCAGCATGGTCGAAGTCGGAATCACGTCGGCTTCGGCAAGCACCGGATCTTCAATGCTACGGCTGATCGCGTTCTTGATCAGCAGTTGCTGCAGTTGCAAATTGTTTTGAGCCACGATCAGATTCTGCTGTCCGGTAGACACCGTGCTTTCTGCGCTTACGACTTGAATGGGAGGCACGGTGCCGACTTGCGCCTGCCGTTTGGCGTCCTCGAGTGCCTTCTGGGTGTATGTGAGAGATTCCTGCTGCACGCGTACGTTTTCGTAGGCGTAGACCAAGTCCCAATACATATTTTCGATTTGGTCGACGGTGGTAATGATTTGCAGGCGAAAGGCAACATCGGAGATTTCGCGATTATTTTTGGCGATCCGGATGAAGCGCGTATTGGGCAACGTCCCGAAGCCCTGCAACAAGTTTTGGGTTACGCGGAATTGAAAGTTGGAGGCCAGAGAAGGGCTCAAAAGGCTGGTCGGATTATTGGTGGTGAGGTGTGTGTTGTTGAAGCCCGCAGTCAAGGTGGTTCCCCACTGGAAGCCTTGTGTATAGCCAAGATCAGCCGTGTAAGTATTTTGGGCAAGAACCGGAACTGGACTCAGCGCACTCGTCGATTCTGTGTCGTTCTTGTCGAGCTGCAGCGTTCCAGTGATCTGAGGGTCGAAACTGGTGATAGGTGAGCCGACGCCCAGCGTCGAACTTACTAAACCGTTCGTGCCAGTGCCGGCGCCGCCAGCGGCCACGGTGGTACCACCGGTGCCGGAGCCGACCGTGTTGCCGAGCCCACCGACGCCGCCGCCGGGTGTGTTTTGCACGATGCCGGTATTCACACCCAAAATGCTCGCTCCGGACTTGGCGCGGAGCAAGTCAGCATCGGCGATGTTCAGGTTGTAGCGAGCGAGCTCAAGGTCAAGATTGTTTTCAAGGGCAAGGGCTACGGCATCGTCGATCGAAAGATAGATCTTGCCATCGCGCAAGAGCGAGTCAATCCGCGGAGAGTTCCCCAGGTTCGGCTGTGCCAGTTGTTGTGGCATATACGGCTGAAGAAGTTGAGGAAAGGACGAGCGCGGAACGGAGTAGTCCTTCAAGTGGACCTGCTGCGGTTGCGCGGGCTGCGGTGCAGAAGGAGGCATCTGGGAAGACGACGCGGGAGCGGCCTCCTGGGCAAAAACCGGGGACATCGTTCCTAGGAGGAGGACAGATACCAGATGGAATGACAGCAGCCGGACAATCGAACGCGGTAGGAACATGAGCTTTTTCTCCTTGCAGAAAAGCGGGCACAGAACATTCGCCCATCAGAATGCAAATAATTCCAATGTTGGATGCAAGACACAAAAATAGGTCACCTCATCTTAGCGGGAGAAGTTTCACGGGATGAAGGTGGGATTGTAAAGAATTGTGTGGAAAGAGAAAGCCGCTGTCCATAAGGACAGCGGCGCCGAACGATCCAGTGATTTATTGCTGGGGTTGAATTGATGGTGTGGTGGACGATGGCAGGTCTTTGCGCGGCGCCACATAAGGGACGTTGGGAAGGTGCGAGACCTGACCCCTCGCGGCGTCGTCGATGCTGATGCCGTTGTGGTCGAGAAGGGTGCCGACCGCACGATCGAGTTCCACCCGCGATTTCTCGTAGGCAGCCATGGCCGACATCAACGTGGATTCTGATGTCGCGAGGGCACTCCGAGTCTGCAGTACGGCCGTCGTGGTCGAGGTGCCGAACTGATACTTTTTCTGTTCCGCGTCGAGGGATTGTTGCGCATAGTCCACCGCTGCTTTCGCAGAGGCGACGCTGGCCTGATTCTGCTCGACGGCAAATTGAGCGTTGCGGACCTCGATGCTGATTCTGTTCTCCGTTTGTTGAAGCGCCATCTGGGATTGGCGGTACTCCAATTCTGAACGGATCTGCACCGCCTGTGCGGCGCGGTTGCGCAGCGGGATGTTGAGTTGGAGTCCCACTCCTTTATCCGGCGCGGTGGAGTTGACCAGTTGGTTTAGCGTGGACCCAAAACTGGTGGTCGGAAAGATCGGGTTTTGTCCCGCTCCGGTGCCAGCGCAACCAAAGCCCGGGTTTCTGGGATCGGTGCACAGGTTGGCAGCATTCTGCTGTCCTCCAACGCCCGTGCCGCCGTAATAAGCAAAAAGGTCGAGTGTAGGAAGCAGAGAGCTGCGCACAGCCTTATTGCTGAGTTCCTGACTATTCAGCTGGATGCGCCCTTCCACCAGTTCGGCTCGGTGATGGAGCGCCTCGTTCACCAAATCTTCCGTGGGTTGTACCTGCTCGCCCTCCGGAACTTCCATGGTGGATGTCGGAATCACTTCAGCTCCCGCGAGGGTGGGATCGTGCAACGTCCGGCTCAGCGCGTTCTTCATCAACAGCTGCTGCAACTGAAGATTGGTCTTGGCGACAGTCAGAGCCTGTTGGTCCGCGGATACCGTACTTTGCGCTCGTACGGATTCGATGGGTGCGAGGCTGCCGATTTCGACTTGTTTCTTCGTGTCGGAAAGAGTCTTCTGCGAAAACGTGAGCGATTCCTCTTTCACTCTCAGGTTTTCGTAAGCGTAGACCAGATCCCAGTACATATTCTCGATCTGATCCACGGTGGTGATGATTTGCAGGCGGAAGGCTACGTCAGAAAGTTCGCGATTGTTTTTGGCGATGCGGATAAAGCGGGTATTGGGCGCGAATCCAAAACCCTGGAGAAGATGCTGCGTTACCGTAGCCTTGAAGCCGGAGTTCAGGGCTGGATTAGAAGCGTTGAAAAAGCTGTTCGTGGTGGAGCGCGTGTTATTGAAGCCTACGGAGAGGTTTGTACCCCAATTGAATCCTTGGGTATAGGCAAAGTCTACCGTGCCGGTGTTTTGAGCGAGGGAAGTTCCTGGTAATACACCTTGAAATATGCTGGTGGCCTGCTGGCTGAAATGATCTTCTTGCAAGGTGCCGGTGAGGATGGGATCGAAGCTCGTAATGACCGGACCGAAACCAAGCGTGGATCCAACCAAACCGCCCGCGCCTGCGCCTGCTCCGCCGGCACCCAGGCTGGTGCCGCCGGTACCGGAGCCGACCTGGGCGCCGAGTCCGCCAACGCCACCGCCAGGAGTGTTTTGCACGATGCCGGTATTTACACCGAGCGTTGCAGCGCCCGCTTTGGCACGCAGCACGTCGGTGTCGGCGATGTTGAGGTTGTAACGGGCGATCGCAATGTCGAGATTGTTTTCGAGGGCAAGCGCAATCGCGTCATTGAGCGAAAGATAAAGTTTGCCGTCGTGCATCAATTGATCGATGCGCGCGGTATTTGCCAGACTGGGCTCGGCCACATGTCGCGCGCTGTACGGGCCAATCGGGTTGGGAAAGTGCGACACCGGTTTGGCGTAGTTCATCACCGGCAACGTGTGCACTTCTGGCGTATTCTGCGGGGCGGGAGCCGCAGGCGGTTCCTGGGCCCAACACGCGAAGGTCAACGTGGAAAACAGGCTGGCAGCGGCGGCGAGCCGGATGATTGAGGCTAAACGTGCAAATGGCATCTACTCATCTCCGATCGTTAAAAACCATATCGATTAAGGCTTTAATGAAACGCCTGGGTTTCGCCTGAACAACAGGTCCAAAAGCAAAGTCCTGCTCAGGCAATGGTACGCAAAGGAGCGGCGGAAGGTTCCTCAAACCTTGAGACCCTGGGAGCCTCCCAGATTGCCGCGTTCCCGTCCGGTCTTGTAGACGCAGGTTTCTGTACGCAACCCCGACGGGAACTTCCTTCTCGAGGCTGGCAGGCTGCAGAAACCGTCTAGTATATCCGACCGAAATGGCACGTGGCTTTACCGCGTCGACTGCTGAACTGATAGATTGCTGGCAAAGCCTGAAATCGCTTCGATGATTCGAACACGACTGAGGACTCGAAAGATCGCTCCATGCGCAATCTCAAAGTGATCCTGTCGTATGACGGGGCGGAATTTTCCGGCTGGCAAGTCCAGCCCGACGCCTCTACGGTGCAGGGAGCAGTGGCCTCTGCCATTGGACGCATCACCGGGCGAAAAGGTATTGCCGCAGGGTTCGGGCCGAACCGACGCAGGGGTACATGCCTTGGCCCAGGTTATGACGTTTGTCACCCAATCGTCGGTACCGACCGAGAATTTTGTGAAGGCGTTGAACGATATTTTGCCGGCTTCGGTGCGGGTGATGGAGGTTGTAGAAATGCCTGCGGAATTCCACGCGCGACATTCCGCTCAGGCGAAAACCTACCGATATCGAATCTACCGCGAGCCGATATGCCCGCCTTTCCTTGCGCGGTACGTGTGGCACTATCCGTACCAGATCGATGAGGAGTCGATGGCTCGCGCCGCGGCGTTGGTGGTGGGGCAGAAAGACTTTACATCGTTCGCTGCGGTGGACCCGGAGCGGGGACGCGACGGAGAGGCTGTCTCCAATGTACGCTCCATATTTTCCTCGGCATGGGAGCGTTCCGGCGCGGAGTTGATCTACACGGTTCGCGGCTCCGGGTTTCTGCACCACATGGTCCGCAATCTTGTGGGTACATTTATTCTCGTAGGCCGGGGAACTTTGCAGGAGCAGGACGTGACGCGCATCCTCGAGGCACGTGATAGGTCGGCGGCCGGGGCGACGGCGCCGGCCAGCGGATTGTATCTGGTGAACGTGGAGTATTAACACCGATTAGGTAGGTGCGAGGCATCATGACGGATTTACCTTCTGTCCAGCAGCGTGTGCGCGGCAGCATCTGGCTGGCGGTTGTCGAATTCGGCGTCGTTGCCGGGCTCTTCGTGGCCGACATACGCCATCACATCTATGTCAGCAAGACGCCATATCTTTTCCTGCTGGGGTGGGCGTCGCTGCGGCTTCGCGGATTGCGTTGGAAGGACGTCGGCTTTGCGCGTCCGCGCAGTTGGGGAAAGGCTGTCCTCTGGGGAGTGGTGGCTGGAGCCTGTATGGAAGTGTTTGAGCTTTTTATCAGTCAACCGCTTCTGGCTCGATGGCTGGGAAAAATGCCGGACTTGTCTGACTTCGCGGACATGGTCGGCAATCTGAAATTGTTCCTAATCTACGTCGCGCTGGTCTGGACACTGGGAGCTTTAGGCGAGGAGATCGTTTATCGCGGGTATCTCATGAACCGCGTCGCGGGCCTGTTTCGCGAGACGAAGACAGCTTGGATCCTGAGTTTGATTGCGGTCAGTATTGTTTTCGGGTGCGCGCACCTCGACCAAGGGGCAACCGGCATGGTTGAGAATATTTGGAATGGGCTGCTCCTTGGGGCTCTATATCTCGCGTGTGGACGCAATCTGGCCGTACCTCTGATTGCGCATGCATTCACAGATACGGCGGATTTTGTGCTGATCTACCTGGGGAAGTATCCGGGGATGAAGTGAGTCTCAGGGCAATCGTGGGTCGGAAGGAACGGAGATAGCGCAAGGTCTTTTTACGGACTAAGATTCCATCATGGCTACGGATCTACAAATTGCGGCGCGCAAGCTTGCATCGGTGAATCCGGCGACAGGCGAAGTGCTGCGCGAGATCGATTGCGCTGGTGATCTGGAGGTACAGGCCGCGGTGGCCCGCGCACGCGCGGCGCAAGGGCCCTGGGCAGAGGTTGGGCTGCGACGGCGGATTGCGGTTCTGCGCGACTTTCAAGGAAAGCTGTACGAGAGAAAGTCTGAGATCGCGGCCGCCATCACCCGCGAAGTTGGCAAACCATTGGCCGAGGCACTAGTGACCGAAGTGTTAGTGGTCTTGGACGCAGCACGATTCCTCGTCGACAACGCCTGGGGACTACTACGCGATGAGCCTGTTCCGCACGGCAATCTGGTGACCAAGCTCAAAAGTGGATGGTTGGTGCGGGAACCGCACGGCGTGGTTGGGATTATCTCGCCCTGGAATTATGCGTTTTCGATTCCGGCCACCGAGACGCTGGCTGCGCTGGTTGCGGGCAATGCCGTGGTGCTGAAGCCTTCGGAGTTGACGCCCCTCGTGGCATTGGAACTGGCTTCTCTGCTGCATGCGGCTGGGGTTCCCAAAGACGTGTTCCAGATAGTGGTCGGCGAGGGCCCGGCGGGAGCCGCCTTGCTGCGTTCGCCGATCGATAAACTCGTATTCACCGGAAGCGTTACAACCGGGAAGCGGATTGCTGCCGGCGCGGCGGAGCGCCTTCTCCCCGTAGTGCTCGAACTAGGTGGCAAAGATCCCATGCTTATACTCGACGACGCTGACGTGGACGTGGCCTCGAGCGCCGCGGTGTGGGGGGCGTTTGTGAACGCGGGACAGGCATGTCTTTCCGTCGAGCGATGCTATGTACATCGCAGTCTGTACGAAGCTTTCGCCCGGATGTGCGCGGAGAAAACAAAGAAACTGAGAGTCGGGAACGGCATGGATGCGCACACGGATGTAGGGCCGATGATCCGGGAGCAGCAAGTGCGAATTGTCGAGTCGCACATAGAAGATGCGAAGGCGCGGGGAGCCCGGGTGTTGGCGGGAGGTACACGCTTGCCGGAGTTGGGCGCGAATTTTTATGCTCCCACGGTGTTGGCCGATGTCACCCACGACATGCGCATCATGCGAGAGGAAACTTTTGGACCGGTACTGCCGATCATGGAGTGCGCCGATGAAGACGAGGCAGTCCGGCTCGCCAATGACTCTGAATACGGACTGGCGGCAAGCGTCTGGACGCGCGATACGAAGCGCGGCGAGCGGCTAGCGCGGAGAATTCATGCAGGCACTGTCATGGTGAACGATGTGATTTCCTGCTTTGGCATCAGTGAGGCCCCGCATGGAGGAGTGAAGGCGAGCGGTGTGGGCCGCACTCATGGGCGCTTCGGGCTCGATGAGATGGTGCGAGTGAAATACCTGGACATGGATCGGATGCCGGGAATGAAAAAAGTCTGGTGGCACGGATACGGCGAAGACTTCCGGCGGCAGATGGAAGGATTTCTGGATATGCAGTTCTCGCGGAATCTTGGGACTCGGGTGCGCGGCGCCCTCCGCGCAGCGGGAGTGTTGTGGCGGAAGCAATTGTAGCCGGCCCTCTACTCGCTAATCGTCGATCCGGTCACCGTGGCTTGGCGGCTGGGAGATGACCAGAAATCGTACCGCCACGGAAGATGGATTGCGGACCTGGTGGCGCGTTCCGGGAAGGATTCGCACCCCGCTTCCGGCAGGAATGAGCATGTTTTCGCCATTGATCTCCATCAGGACTTCGCCCGTGACAACGTAGAAGAACTGCTGGGCACGCTCGTGATAATGGCGGATCTCGGCAGAGCCCGGCGGCATGAATTCCTCGATCACGCTCAGATTCTGGTCTTTAACGAGATGCCAGCCATCACATTCATGTCCCCAACGATAATGCTCGGCATTGTCACGGCTAACGGCGCTCGGCCGGACTGGACCGGATACTCTGGGCCCGGATTTGGGGCCATCAGATTTTGCATTCCTCGCCATTGTTGAAGCCTCGTAGGTCCAGTGTAATCTTGTCCCAGTTTTACTTCACGCGGTTGCGATACAGGGACGCGTCCACCTGCTGCGACATTTTTTCTACCGCCAGGGGGAACTCCAGAAACTCAGCCAGTCTATGACTCACCTCGGTCGGCTTGCTCAAGGCTTCGTGATACGGCACGCCGAGAGCCTTGACGTACGGCTTACCGTCGATCCAGGCGTTGACCTCTCGCAAGTGTTTTTCGAAGGCGTTCGCGATGGCCACTGGGTCCGTGCCCTTTTGATAGGTTCCCCGGCGGCGCAGCATCTCATCCTGGGAGGCGAGCACTTCCGGCAGTGGGCGCTGCATGAAAATGATCCGGTATTCGTGGCCGGCGGGGAGCGATAGCAGAAGACGCGAGATGACTTTGACAACTTTGCCTTCAGCCTCCGCGATGCACTCTGGGTCTTGCGGAAGCTGTTTGATCCGCTCCCACTCGAGATATCCGCGAGGATTGTCAGCGTCCGCTTGTCGTTGGCCGTCGGAGAGAGGAGACATTCCGCCAGCGACCAGCATCTGCATCATCAGAGAAGTGCCGGAGCGAGGCAATCCCGAGACGATCGTGATCATAAGCTCTCCAGTGAGTACGCTCGTTCGAACAGACCGAAAAAATAGAACGATCCTAGAGATTAAACGATCCTGGAGATTAGCAGTGGCGTGCGCGACGAATGTTTCCACTATGATGTTTCGGTTACAATGGCCGCGTAAGGCTGAATCTGGCGGCGTTCAGGCCGCTCCAACGAGAGGTACGTCCTTTGGCGACTGGCGAAGTGACCACTTCCGGCTCCGAGAATATTCCGCAGCTTGCCCACCACAAGGTCAAGATCAAGAAGGTTGGACAACGAGCGTGCAACGAAAAGAATGAGAAGGGGAAGTTCTGTGGGGGACACTTAAAACGCTGGTTCTACACCACCGACGTTCTCGAGCAGGCTTGCGGAGACGCGGAGAAGGCTTGGGGACCTGATGCCGAAGTCTATCGCTGTGAACATTGCAAGACCTTGTACTTGCCCAACCCCGGAGAAGCGAAAGTGAATGTGGCAGGCCAGGGCATGATCTCGGTGTTCGGGTTGACGCTGCCGCCGAAGGAAAAATAGCTATCTAGCTACCAGATAAGCGGGGTCGTGGGGTTGCTCCTGTAGTTTCTGAATTCACGCGGCAACCGAGTGCCGCGGTCCACCAGCGGTTTTGCTAGAAGCTTCCTTTCATGAACACTTCTGATCTCATCTACGACTGGAACAAGAATCATCCTCCGGGACTTAAACCTCCGGGCCCGGTGCTGCTGAACGATGAGAGCCTGCGCGATGGATTGCAGTCGCCTTCGGTCCGGGATCCATCGATTCCCGAAAAGATTGAAATTCTTCATCTCATGGAAGCGCTGGGAATTGATGCGCTCGATCTCGGCCTGCCGGGGGCTGGGACCCGCGCTGTGGAGGCTGTCACTGCGCTAGCCCGCGAGATCGTCGCGCACAAGATGAAGATCCGCGCCAATTGCGCGGCCCGAACGCACGAGAACGATATTCGTCCGATCGCCGAAATTGTGCAGAAGACGGGTCTGCCGATTGAGTCCGCGACATTTATCGGGTCCAGCCCCATCCGGCGATTCACCGAAGGATGGACCGACGATTTTTTGTTGCAGACCACCGAGAAGGCGGTCAAGTATGCCGTTTCGCTGGGGCTCGAAGTCATGTACGTCACCGAAGACACGAGCCGCTGCGACCCAGAGACCGTGAAGCGGCTGTACGCAACTGCGATCAACTGCGGCGCGCGGGCAATTTGCATCTGCGATACAGCCGGTCACGCCACTCCCATGGGCGCGCTGGCGCTGGTCCGCTTCGTGATCGAGCAAGTGGTGAAGCCTTCGGGCGAGAAAGTCCGCGTGGATTGGCACGGGCATAGCGACCGCGGTCTCGCGATCGCGAACTCGATGGCGGCCATCATCGCGGGCGCGAACTGCATCCACGCGTGTGCCATCGGCCTGGGCGAGCGCGTTGGCAACACGCAGATCGATCAGATGCTGGTTAATCTCAAGTTGATGGGGATTGCGCCCTGGGATCAGCAGGATCTTACGAAACTGAAGCAGTATTGCCAGGCGGTCTCGAGGGCAACGGGTGTGCCGATTCCGGCGAATTATCCCGTGGTAGGCGACGATGCTTTCCGCACCGCCACGGGCGTGCACGCTGCGGCGATCATCAAGGCATATCACAAGAATGATGTTGTGCTGGCGAACACGGTGTACTCGGGCGTACCTTCGCACGTGTTCGGGCTGGACCAGGTGATCGACATCGGGCCCATGAGCGGGAAGTCGAATGTTCTCTGGTGGCTGGAGCGGCGCGGCATTGCGCCGAACGACGAAGTAGTAGACCGCATCTACCAGCGCGCCAAGAAGAGCGACCACACACTGAGCGAGGCGGAAATTTTAGAGTGCGTGCCCGCCGCGTCTTCCCAGAAGAAATAGCGAATGGCTCGACCCTTGCGACATGCGATTCTCGGGGCTGGCGGGGTGGGGGGCCTGGTCGGCGCCTGCCTGGCTAGAAATGGCGCCTCGGTCACAATGGTCGTCAGGGCCACCGCGTTGGCCAAATATCCCGACCAGCTTAAACTGGAAAGCCCATTTGGAAATTTCAGCGTGCCGGTAGAGCGGAGCGTCGAAGTTCCCGCCTGCGACGTGCTCTGGATTACGGTGAAGGCTACCCAGCTTGCTTCTGGCCTGACGGCGCTGGTGGACCCGGGCCCAGTCCGAGCAATTGTTCCTCTGTTGAACGGCATTGATCATCTTGCGGTGTTGCGGGCCAGTTACGGTAGCGAAAAGGTCATTCCGGCCACGATCGCCGTTGAGTCCGAGCGCGTGGCGCCAGGACACATCGTTCATCGCTCACCGTTTGCCCGTTTAAACGTTTCTTCTTCGGGACGAACCCTGCTCGGCGCCACTCTCGACGAATTTCAGAAAATGGGATTCGAGTGTCGATTCATCGATGACGAGCAAACTCTGATGTGGAGCAAGATCGTTTTCCTGGCGCCATTCGCGTTGACCACCAGCGCTTCCGACCTGCCGACAGGAGGAGTCGTCGCCGATCCCAATTGGAGACCGCAGCTGGAGTCTTGTGTAAGGGAAGCCTGCGCGGTCGCCACGGCGGAGCGCGCCACGGTTGACGCGGGCTCTGTCATCTCTGCGATGACCAAGGTACCGGCCAATATGCGCAGTTCGATGCAGAAGGATGTCGAACAAGGGAACGCTCCTGAACTCGACGCGATCGCCGGACCGATCCTGCGGGGAGCTCAGAAGCACGGGATTGAGGTTCCGGCTACAAAAAAGTTGGTGCTCGACGTGGAACGTCGTGTCGGCTCCTCCGGCTCTCTCGTGTAGCATTTCGCAATGGGTAACCGGAATGAAATCCTCGGCTTGCAGCTGCAGTCTTCCGTAACTCCGGTTCTCCCGTTGGTCAATGCCCATCTCTTCCAACGAGTTGTAAACTAACGGATACTCGGTCATGAGCCCGAATCTCCCGCCCGCGAATCTGCCGGACCTTGCGCCTTCGGTGCAGCAGGAAGTCGCTCGTCTGGCCGCATCTCCGGAAGTGCGGTCGGCGTTCAACTGGTTTCGCATGCAGGAGCCTCAACTGCTGCAGTGGCAGATGGAAATGGCGCGGATCCCGGCTCCTCCATTCGGCGAATCGGCGCGTGGAGCGTGGCTGGCGGAACGATTTCGCGAAGTCGGCCTCGACGACGTACGCATCGATGACGTCGGCAACGTGTTTGGCACGCACCCGGGGTTTGGACGCCGCTATGTAGCCCTCAGCGCTCATATCGACACTGTCTTTCCTGCGAACACGCCGCTTAATATCCGCCAGCAGGGAAGTCGCATATTCGGGCCGGGAGTTTCCGACAACGGCGCGGGCGTGACGGCGATGCTGGCAGTTGCGGCTCTTTTACGGGCGGTGCGGATCCGTCATGCCCTGCCATTTGTCTTTATCGGCAACGTTGGCGAAGAGGGCGAAGGTGACTTGCGGGGCATGCGCCACATTTTTTCTACGCCCCGCTGGAAGGATTCGATTGCCTACAGCCTGGTGCTCGATGGCGCCGGTGCGGATACCATCGTGGCCGAAGCCTTAGGCAGCAGGCGGTTTGAAGTGATTGTGCGCGGACCCGGCGGGCATTCGTGGAGTGATTTTGGAGCGCCCAATCCCATCGTGATTTTAGCCAAGGCGATTGATGCTTTTACGTCGACCACGGTCCCGGCCGCGCCGAAGACGACATTTAATATCGGCGTGATTCGCGGGGGCACCTCCGTCAATTCCATTCCTGAGTCGGCCAGCATGAAGGTCGATATCCGTTCTACGTCGATGTCTGAAATGGAACGGCTGGAGCAGTCGCTACGCTCATCACTGAATCGGGCCGTGGAGGATGAAACTCTGGTGGCCGAGATGCGGTCTCCGTCGCAGAAGCGCCCGACGGGAGTCAGTTGCGAAGTTGTCGTGATTGGAAATCGGCCAGCCGGCGAGTTGCCCACTGGGAGCCCGGATCTTGCAAGTGGTGCGCGCGGTCGATGCCCAGCTTGCCAATGCGGCGCAAGTGCAACGCGCCTCCACCGACGCGAATATTCCGCTCTCGCTCGGGCAGGAAGCGATCGCGGTTGGCGGTGGCGGATCCGGTGGCGGAGCGCACACACTGCAGGAGTGGTTCGATTCCAACGGACGTGAAATGGGGCTAAAGCGAATTTTGCTCACAATGCTAGCGTTGGCGGGGGTTGGGGAATGAGTCTGATGGGAAGAGCGAGTCTGGGCGGGGCAGTGCTTTTTTTTGCCATGGGAGCGATCGGACAAAGTGCTGCACCCCTGAGTGGGGCTGTGGGACCCAAGGCCGACGTGATTTTTGTCCACGCCAACGTGTACACCGGCGTGCCCGCCAACACTCCGTTCAGCTCCATTCTCCGCGAAGAAGCGATCGCAGTCCGCGGAGACCGTATCCAGGCCGTGGGCAAGAGTGCTGATCTCGAGAAGTTGAAAGGCCCTCAGACCCAGGTAATCGACTTGGGTGGACATTTCGTGATGCCTGGATTCAACGACGCCCACCTGCATTTGGACGATGCGGGCGCTACGAAGCTCAGTGTCGATTTAACCGGAGTTAAGTCGCTCGATGAACTCCGCGAACGAGTGCTGAAAAAGGTCGAGAGTGCAAAAGCTGGTGAATGGATTCTCGGAGCAGGATGGGATGAGACCCTGTGGCCGGTAAAGGTGACGCCGACCCGTTGGGATCTTGACGAAGTCTCGTCCGGACATCCCGTCTTTCTGGAACGAATCGACGGGCATATCGCGGTGGCCAACACACGGGCGCTGCAGTTGGGAAGCGTCACCCTGGCGAGCCGCGATCCGCAGGGCGGGCACATCGACCGCAATGAAGCCGGGGAGCCCACCGGCATCCTCCGGGAAACGGCGCAGGGTGCGGTGCGAGGAGTCATACCCAAGCCCAGCCATCAGCAGCGACGCGAAGGAATCGAATTGGCTCTCGCGGACCTGGCCGAGCACGGGGTGACTTCCGCGCAGGATTATTCTCCGGAGTGGGAGAATTTCCAGATCTACGAAGAACTTGAGAAAGACGGCAAGCTCACGGCGCGGATTACAGAGTGGCTGTCCTTTGACGATCCGGTCGAAGAGCTGAGCCGGAAGCGCGCATCGCATCCTCAGTCGGACCTGATGTTGCACACTGGAATGCTCAAGGGATTCATGGACGGCTCCTTGGGATCGCACACCGCTGCCATGCTGGAGCCATATGCGGACGATCCCAAGAATTCCGGCATCCCGCGCTACGACGCGGCAAAGCTCAACGATATGACCAAGGAGCGCGTGCTCGCCGGCTTCCAGATCGGCTTCCATGCTATCGGGGACAAAGGCGTGCAGATGGCGCTCGATGCATTTGCTGAAGCTGAGAAGGCCGCACGCGAGGCGCACGTAAAAGCGGCGAACGGTGGCGACGATTTCGCCTACGGATTGAACACGCGCAGGTCACGACCCCGGCGCAGATCGCACGTTTTAAAGAGCTGAAAGTGATTGCTTCCATGCAACCCAGTCATGTATTGACGGATATGCGTTGGGCGCAAGATCGGCTGGGGCCGAAGCGGGCGGCAACGTCTTACGCCTGGCTGGCGTTTCTCAACAAGGGCGTGTCGCTGGCTTATGGAACGGATTATCCGGTGGAACCCGTGACGCCGTTTCGCGGGCTTTACGCGGCCGTGACGCGAAAGAGCGAGAACGGCAAGCAGGAGTATTTCCCCGAGCAGCGATTGACCATGGATCAGGCGATTGCTGCCTATACCAGCGGTTCGGCATTCGCCGAGTTCGAGGAGAAAGAAAAAGGCAAGATCGTGGCCGGGATGCTGGCGGACTTCGTCGTTCTCGACCGAGATCCGACTTCGTCATCGCCTGAAAAGTTGCTAGGGACAAAAGTGCTGCGGACTGTGGTGGGCGGCAAGACCGTGTACCAAGCGAAGTGAATCGCTAACCGCCTCTCTTTATCGGAAGATACAGACCACTCGGGCTTCAAACGAAATTCGCGTCCCGTGAAACGATTTCGCCGTCGCGTGCGTCTAACCAAGGGACGAACAGTGAATGTCGCTCTGTTTCAATCCTAGATGCTGTTTCGAGTGGAATTCGTAAATGGGTATACTATAAGGGGTTATTGAGTTCCGGAGGGAAGTAGACATATGGATTCGGGCGCAATGTGGATGCGCATGAAGGCTCACCGCTGGGCCTACACGCTCAGTATCTTGGTCACACTCACGCTGGGCATTTTGATCGGGACGGTGATTTCTCAAGGCGTGAAAGGGAAAGAAGGGCAGAAGAGCGACGCGACGCCGCTTACCTTGCCGTCGCCGCAACAGATGTCGAACGCGTTTTCGCAGATCGCGAAACAGCTCGAACCGAGCGTCGTCAACATCAACACCGAATCGACCATTAAGAACGTGCACCGGCGCCGGGGTGGTCAGGCGCCAGGGCAGGGTCAGGATGACGAAGATGGTGGCGGCGGTATGGATGACTTCTTCAACCACTTCTTCGGTGGTCCCGGTGGACAGGGAGCCGGGCCGGGAGAGGGAGCCATCCGCGAGCGGTCGTTGGGTTCCGGAGTGATCGTTGATACCAAAGGTTACATTCTGACGAACCGGCATGTGGTCGAGAAAGCCGACCGCATTCGGGTGCGCTTTGAAGACGATCCTCCAGGTGTGCAGCACGACGCCAAGGTCATTGGGACCGATCAGGAGACCGATTTGGCCGTGATCAAGGTGGATGTGGAGCATCCCCTGCCAGCTGCGAAGATGGGCAATTCGGACGGCATGCAGGTTGGAGACTGGGTTCTGGCCATTGGAAGCCCGTTCGGGCAGGCGGGAACGGTGACTGCCGGAATCGTCTCCGCGAAGGGACGCGATATCGTTCCCGGACGGCAGTTTCAGACGTTTATCCAGACCGATGCCGCTATCAATCCCGGTAACTCTGGCGGACCGCTGGTTAATATGAACGGCGAAGTCATTGGGATTAACACGGCGATCCTCAGCGAAACGAATGCCTATGCAGGGATCGGTTTTGCCTTGCCGTCGAAGACGGTGGTCGACGTGTACAACCAGCTGACGGGGCCTGAACACAAGGTTTCCCGCGGATCCATCGGCATCATGTTCGATGCCGTGGAGAATCCAGCGATCGCCCGCGTATACGGATCGGGCTCAGGCGTAACCGTATCCAGCGTTGTGGCCGGCAGTCCCGCCGATCAGTCCGGACTAAAAGTCGGAGACACCATCACTACGGTTGACGGCAAGAAGGTGAGTAAGGGCTCGGAACTGGTGGCCGATATCGCGTCGCGCAAGCCCGGAACGAAGGTGAATTTGGGCTTTCTGCGAAATGGCAAGACGCAGGACGCGTCGGTGACCATTGCCGATCGCGCCAAGTTGTTTGCCGCACGGCTCGGCGATGATCAGCAGAATGATGACGAAAACGCTCCCAAGCAGAGCAAGTTCGGTGTGACTGTCCGCAAAGTCACGCCGGAGATGGCCGACCGTCTCGATATGCAGTCCGGCAAGGGAGTAATTGTGCAGGACGTGAAGCCGGGATCTTTCGCCGAAGACGTCAATCTGGGACGCGGCGATATCATCCTGGAAGTGAATAAGCAGCCGGTGAACAGCGAGGAAGATTTCGCTAAAGTTGAGTCAGGCCTCAAAAGCGGTCAGGACGTGGTGTTCCTGGTCCGGCAGCGCGGCTCGAACCGGCAGGACGGCACGATTTTCCTGGCCGGTACACTTCCGTAACCTGATCCGCCCCATGAGGAACTGGCATTGTGATCCGAGATCGAAGATGATCACAGAGCCAGTTCCAGTGGGGCGTTTTCTTTTTACAACGTGCTTCTGGGGCTTGAAGGACTCGCGGTCGTCGCCAATGATCAGAGGTCGGATTCAAATTCGAAGGGCACGACACTGTAGCGTGTGTGCGCTTGTATTGATCTGCGTCCTGCTTCCTGCGGCATACGCACGCCAGGCCTCGACCGGAACTGCCGCCCCAACCCCAACTACTAAGAAAACAGCCCGCCGGGAAAACCACTTCCCATCACAAGCCTTCGTCGAGCGCAACAAAGCCCCCAAGCAAAACTCACACGGCTTCGGGAAAACGTTCTTCCCGAAAGAAATCGGCGCGTTCGAAGGGACAGCAGAAGATTGATTCCGAACGTGCTCAAGCCATACAGGAAGCCCTGATTCGCGAACACTATCTCAGCGGGGAAGCCACCGGCACCTGGAACCAGGCAAGCGAAGAGGCCATGCGCCGCTACCAGGCGGATCATGGCTGGCAGAGCAAGACCGTGCCCGACTCACGAGCGCTGATCAAGCTGGGCCTGGGGCCTAGTAAAGATCATTTGCTCAATCCAGAAAGCGCCATGACCACGGTTCCCGACGCCCCTCGCGCGGAGCCTATGTCGACCTCGTCTCATAGCGGACCGCCAAGCGCGGATCCAGCGCCACCCTCTTCGGTTCCTTCGCGGAACGAATCTCCGGATCCGCAATAGCTATCTAGCGATTAATATCTGGCAATTTGGCATTTGTCGCGGCCCGGCCCGGGGAAGCTGAGGTCGGCGTGCGACGAAACGTCACAAACCGATTGCTAATTGCTGGTCTTGCGGTAGCTCGTCATCAATGGACGGGGAAAGTACGGTAACGGCTGGTTGTTGATGATCGCCCGGGGATTCGATTCCACGAGGGCTTCGGCGATCTCTTCTCCGCAAATCTCAACGGCAGCGGCGCGAGAAGTGGAAAGAATCGGAACACGCTTTTGCGTATCGTGAGCGTCGGTGGAAAGCACGTGAACCGCCTGGTGTTCCAGCAGCCAGTGAGCCGCGCGGAGAGCACGTTCGCCCCAAAAGCCGGTGAGCGCGGAGCCGGTGACTTGAACTACGCAGCCTTGCTCGGCCCACTCCGCGACGCGCTGAAGGTTCTCGCGGAGAATCGGATTGCGTTCAGGGTGAGTGATAATTACGGTAATTCCCACGTCCCCGAGTTTGAGAAAAGAGTCCGTGATCTGCTGCGGGATGCTGTAGTTACTGAACTCCACCAGCAGATAGCGAGTGTCGTTGATTACGTAACGCGAGGGATTTGCCAGCGCGTCCTGCACGTTATCGAATGAAAGGTGGAAGTCGCAGCCCAATCCTAATTTTGGAGAATCCCCGATAAGTTGTTGCAAGTGTGTGACGAGTCCCTTGAGATATTCGCGTTCGTAGTGGTAACGATCGTTGGCATGCGGCGTGGCCACCATGTGGGTGATTCCGTCGGCTGCAGCTGTGCGGCACATGGCCACCGAGACGTCCCATGACTTGGGCCCATCGTCCACTTCCGGGAGAATATGCGAATGAATGTCAACCACAGTTGTTTCGATTTAACCAGATTCGAGGATAAAACGAAAATCTCGCGACCGAGGACCCTGGAGGCACGCTGGTGCTCGGGAGCATTCACTCCGGGGCGCACTGCGCTTCATTTGGACCCGTAACGTTCCCCTATGAAGTCCGCAATTCCCGCATAGGCCTTCGTGAGCGTCGGCTCGTCAGGCAGGAACACAATGCGGAAGTGCTGGGTGCCCGGCTTTTGGCCGAAGCCGGAGCCATGCACCACCATGACGTGTTTCTGCCGAATGAGTTCCTTGACGAAGACCTCGTCGTTCTCCGGAATGTCAATACGCGGATAGGCGTAAAAGGCGCCGCGGGGAGCGACGCAACTCACGCGCGGAGTAGCTTCGCACCATTTCTGAGTGAGGTCGCGCCGGGACCGAAGCTTGCGCTGTACTTCCACCAAGTGATCCTGCGGACCTTCGAGCGCAGGCTTGATTGCGTACTGCTCGGGATGGTTGGCGCAAAGTCGAGCCCTCAGCAACCGGTGCACGCCTTCCGTGTAGGCATTGACCGTTGCTGGATCACCGGAGACGATGCCCCAGCCGATCCGCCATCCGGGAACAAGATAGTTTTTCGACATGCCCCCGAAGGTTACGCAAGGCACATCGGTAGCGACCGAAGCAAATGCCAGGTGCGGGGTGCCGTCGAGAATCAGTTTGTCGTAAATCTCGTCGGAAAAAACGATCAGGTTGTGGCGCCGCGCCAGTTCAGCCACCTGCTCCAACATCTGCCGCGTGCACAGAGCCCCCGTTGGATTATTCGGATTGATCAGTACAATTCCGCGCGTGCGCGGAGTGATCTTTCGCTCGATGTCAGCCAGTTCTGGCTGCCAAGCGTCGTCTTCGTTCAAATCGTAAGCGTTGAGCCCAATGCCCAGCTTGCATAGTACCGCAGAGTATAGCGGGTAGTCCGGGCTGGGAGTCAGAACGTTCTCGCCGGGATTCACTAGAGCGGACAAGCAGAGATCGACCGTTTCGCTGACCCCGGCCGTTACGAAAATATCCCGCACCGTAGTAAGGCCCTTGCGCTCGGCCTCGCGGCGAATGGCTTCGATTGCCTCTGGGATGCCGGGGGACGGAGCGTATCCATTCTTGCCGTCACGCATCGCCCTGTAGACGGCCTCGATGATGTGAGGCGGGGTCTGAAAATCGAAATTCAGCGGATCGCCTACGTTCAGCGGCAGAACTTTGTGTCCCTGCTTCACTACCTCATCCGCGACACAGGCCAGGTCGCGAATAGCGTAGCGGACGTTCTCGAGCCGGGAGGCGGCGGAAATCTCGTGGGTCTGAGTGACCGGCATGGAGAAATTCTAACCGCAGAGGACGCAAAGGACGCAGAGAAATCGCATAGCTCGAGTCCCCGCGTCCTTTGTTAATGACGGTCTTAGTCTTCTCTATCGATCTGCGCCTTCTGCAGCTTATCGGAGTAATCTACGTAGACCGACTTCCATTCGGTGTAGAAGTCGATAGCGCCAATCCCGCCCTCGCGATGTCCGTTGCCCGTTGCCTTGGTCCCACCGAAGGGCAAGTGAACCTCAGCTCCGATCGTCGGCGCGTTGATGTAGGTTATGCCGGCGTACAGATCACGAATACCCGCGAATGCCTTGTTGACATCCTTGGTATAGAGCGCAGACGACAGGCCGTACTCGATCCCATTGGCGATTTCGATGGCGTCTTCCAGGTCCTCGCAAGGGATGATCGAGACCACCGGGCCAAAGATTTCCTCCTGCGCGATCCGCATCTTGGGATCGACATCGGTGAATATGGTCGGCTCCATGAACCAGCCATATTGATAATCGCCCTGGTTAAGGCGGTTGCCGCCGCAGACCAGCTTGGCGCCCTCATTTTTGCCGATTTCAACGTAGCTCAAGTCGGTCTGCAGTTGCTTCTCGTTGACCGCAGGCCCCATCTGCACTGTCTCATCGAGTCCGTTGCCGACTTTCAGTTTTTTTGCACGATCGACGTAACGTTCCACGAATTCACGATACACACCCTTTTGCACGATGATGCGGCTGGTCGCGGTGCAGCGCTGTCCGGTGGTGCCAAAGCCACCCCAGAGTCCGCCTTCGATCGCGAGATCGAGATTGGCGTCGTCGAGAACGATCATAGGATTTTTGCCACCCAGTTCGAGCGAGCAATGTTTGAAACTCTGAGCGGCAATACCGCCCACAATGCGCCCCACCGCGGACGAACCGGTAAGCGAGATGGCACGCACATCCGGATGCTCGGCCAAGGGAGTGCCGACTTCCGCGCCAAATCCCGTAACAATGTTAATGACGCCCTTGGGAAGCCCGGCATCGTAAAGAGCGCGAACCAGATTGAAGGTAGAAAGCGGCGTGTCCTGCGCGGGTTTAATAACGCAGGCATTGCCGCACACCACCGCCGGCAGCAGCTTCCACGATGAAATTGCCATCGGAAAGTTCCAGGGCGTGATCATCCCGCATACGCCGATGGGCTGCCGTACGGCCATGGCGAACTTGTTGGGCATTTCTGAAGGCACTGTTGGACCGAAAAGACGGCGACCTTCGCCGGCGTTATAGTAGGCAGCGTCGATAGCCTCCTGCACATCGCCGCGAGTCTCAGCCAGGACCTTGCCCATTTCGCGTGTCATGTCACGCGCATACTCTTCCTTACGCTCGATCAGAATCTCGGCAGCGCGAAAAACGATCTCAGCGCGCCGGGGCGCCGGTACGAGACGCCATTTAGCGAAGGCGAGCTTGGCGGCTTGGACGGCTGCATTTACGTCAGCTTTCGCCGATTTCTGAAAGATGCCGACCAAGTCGCGCGTGTCGGCGGGATTGCGATTCTCGAAAGTCTCTCCGGTAGAGGAGTCGACCCATTCGCCATCAATGAAATTTTTGAAAACTCTCGTCTGGCTTGCGCTAAGAGCGGCCGGGGTAGCCAAAGTGTCGGTTGCCATGATTTCTCCTTATGAATGCCCAAACTATTGATGCTACAACCCGCACGTAAGGTGCGGCAAGCGCTGACCAAGGGTTAGGCCTGGTATCAAGTCATGGCTTGAAAGGCGCGACGCTTACCTGGCAGAGGACAGTCCGTCTAAGGTTGTTTCGGAGGTCAATATGATAGCCGTGCGTTGGTTTGCGGGAGTTCTTCTTTCGATTTCCATAGGCGCTCAGGCGCAGACGGTTCAATCGCCCGCCGATCTCATGCGCGCGGCGTTGTCCGCTATGGGTGGCGAAGAAAAGGTTCGCCAGCTTACGGCTTTCCACTTCGCGGCTTGGGCAATACGCAATGAGTTGGAGGAATCGGAGCGCCCTGAAGGTCCCTATATCCTCGAGAATGACCAGGTTGAGGAGTGGCGCGATCTGGCGCACAGCAACTGGAAGAGCACGGTAAAGATACATGGCCCCATGCAACCTGAATTTGTGACCATCGCGGTGGTTTCCAATGGCGCGGCGTCGCGCAGTTTCGATGGGCAGCCCGGTCCCGCTTCCGGCGAGCAGATACAGCAAGCGGAAGAGGCGCTTGCTCTCAGCCCGGAGCGCGTTCTCCTGACCGCCCTTAACAGCCCCGATCTGCACAGCCTCCCCGATCTCACGCTGCAGGGTGTCGCCCATCACGCTGTCCAATTCACCTGGCAGAAATCGCCGGTTCGCATTTATCTCAATGGCGACACCCATCTGCCTACAGCAGTCGAATGGGAAACGGCATATCCCTTTGGAATTTTCTGGAGTATTTGGGGGGATGTGACGACGCGCGTTTATTACTCCGCCTGGTGGCTGCAAAACGGCTTTCATTATCCCCTGCAGGCCGACGTCTTTCGCAACGGCATGCCGGATCAGACCGTAACCATTACCAAGCTGGATTTCAATCCAACATTGCCAGCCGAGGAGTTCGCCATCTCTCCTGAGATCCGCGCGGCTTTCACGGCGAGAGCGAACAAGACCATCGACGATCGCGTTCCAGGAAAGGACATAACCGATCTTGCCCCCGGCATTGTGTTTATTCCTGGACCTTGGAACACCACCCTGATTCGACAGGATGACGGTCTGGTAGTTCTTGAAGCGCCGATGTCCTCGGGTTATTCGGTCAAAGTAATCGAGCTTGCGCAGAGTAAGTTTCCCGGTGTGTCCATCAAGGCGGTCATTACGACGTCCGACTCCTGGCCGCACATCGGCGGCCTGCGTGAATATGTGGCGCGCGGCATCCCCGTTTACGTGCTGGACCGAACCGTTCCGCTCATCGAGCGTTTCTTACGATCCCCACGGACAAAATATTCCGACGCGCTGGCAAAAGCGCCTCGCTCTTCGGATCTGCGGCCGGTCTCGGCCAAAACTGTGATCGGGACAGGGGCCAACCGACTTGAGGTTTATCCCATCCACGGCGAGACCAGCGAACGGCAAATGATGGTGTACTTTCCCGAGCACAAGTTGTTGTACGGCAGCGACCCATTTCAAGAACTGGATGGTAAATTCTTTTATCCCCAGACTGTCTACGAACTAGAGAGCGCCGTGGAACGCGAACACCTTTCGGTCGAAAGGTTCTTTATGATGCATATCGGCCCAAAACCCTGGTCGAAGGTTCATGAGACGGTACGGGCGTCGCTCGAGTGAGGCGCCTCTCACGTCATCACTTTCCGGAAGCCTTTGCAGATCCCGCGTCTCCCTCAAACTCCTCGCCCATCCAGTGTTGCAGGGCGGTTATATTTTGAGGACGGCCGAGAAAATTCTTGACCAGATCATTGGCTGACATGGAACCGCCTGGCTCGAGTACGACCCTTCGATATCGCATGGGAGCGTCCCCGGCAAGCAAGTTCTTGTGGTCGAACTGCAGGAAGAAATCCTCAGCAATTACCTTATCCCAGAGATAGGTGTAGTAAGCCGAAGAGTAGCTCCCTAGATGGCCAAATGATGCCCACATGTGAGTCTCAGGCAGCGGGGCGAATGGGGTGTAATTGCGTGCCGCCTCGAAGGTTACCGCATCCAGATCGACATCTCCGGGCTTGCCCTTGTAAATGTCGTAGGAGATCGCCGTGAATTCATTCTGGCGAGCTACGAGGGAGCCACGACCAAACGCCGCCGCACGGTTCATGCGTAGGACCAGATCGGCCGGAATCGGTTCGCCGGTTTTGTAGTGGCGCGCGAACTTGGCAAGCACTTGCGGGCTGCGCAGCCATTCCTCGAGCATCTCGGAGGGAGCTTCGCCGAAGTCCGATTCCATCGAGATGCCGCTCACACCGGCCCATTGCTGCTGGCCACCGAGAATGTGATGCATAAGATGGCCGAACTCGTGGAAATACACTTCGACGTCGTCGTAGTCCATCAGTCCGGGGTCAGTCGCCGTGGGTTGGGGAAAGTTACAAACCAGGGTCGCTTCGGGTAGCTGCTTACCGCGAATACCATCGAGCACCGCAACCATCTCGGCATGGCTGAACTTACCCGGGCGTGGGTGCATATCAAGGTAAAACCGGCCGACGGGTTTGTGGTTGTCGATTACAAGCCAGGTCTCGACCGAGGGATCCCACGCCGGAACGTTCGGCTCTTGTTGGAAGCTGACATGAAATAGGTCTGCGGCCGCGTCCAGAATCCCTTGCCGGACCTGTGCGAACGGGAAGTATGGGCGCACCGATTGGGAGTCGAAGTCATAGCGGGCACGTCGCGTCAGCTCAGAAAAATAGCGTGCCTCGTAGTCGAACATCTCCTTCGCCCCGGGCGAAGTCTTCCGCTTTTCAGTCAGCAGCATTTCGAATTCGCGTTGCGAAAGTGGACGGGCCGCATCATTGACTTGCTTGATGAAATCAGCGATGTGCTGACCCTTCGTGATCATTTTGTCTGCGGCGTTGTAGTCCGCCCACGAGGAGTAGCCGAGCAAGGTGGCGAGCTCGTAGCGGGTCTTCAGCAGATTCATTAGGACTTCTTTGTTCTTGGGATAAGCGCGGGTACTGAAGGCGAGCGAAACGCGACGTCGCAGCGCATCGCTCTTGGCGAAGTTCAGCACGGGGAAGGCATCTGGATAATTGGTAGTGATGTGCACCTTGCCGTCCGGGCCGGGCTTGTGGGCATCGATGTAGTCCTGCGGAAGCCCATCGAGTTCGGTGGGATCGGCCTCGACCACCTTCTGGTCGTCGGAGATATTCCGGTCGAACATGGATACTTCCTCGGTGGCCTGATCGTTCAGTTCCTTTATCCGGGCCCGAGTGGCATCGTCTTTGTCTACTCCGGCGAGGCGGAATTCGAGAAGTTGTCGCTGCACGTAGTAGCGGGTGGCCGCGTCCGCTTTGGAGAGATCGAGAGCGGATAGCGCCTTATAGACATCCCGGTTGAGAGAGAGTGCAGTCTGGGCTGCCGTAGCCTTAGTGAACAAGGCGGTGGCACGGTCGCGGAAGGTGGCGTCGGGATGAACGTGTTGCATGAGCGAAGCGAAGTAGGCTCCCGAGTTGATCTCCCGAACGGCGGCGTCGAAAGGGACGAGAGTATTGTCGACCGTGCGTGCCCCCTTTGCCGCCACCAGGGAATCGATCGATCGTTGAGCAGCGGACAGTCGGTCGTTCACGGCTTTCTCGAAGGCTGCCACATCCGGCTTGCTGGCCCAAAGCGTGGGCTGAGAAACAGAAACAGGCTGCCCTGTTGAGAAGGCAAGGAGCGCAAATTGAGTGCACAGAACAGTCAAACCAATCCGAAACAAAGACATGGGCTTTTTCCTCGGGGAGAGACTTTATTCCCAACCATTATTCGTAAGAGACGCGCGGGACTGCATTTGGCGAGCCGGAATTCTGCAGCAGAAAGGCACACGCGGCATAAATATGGAAGGGCTGCATCGGGACCAGTCGCCAATCCCCTGCAAAAACGCCGGCCAAGCGGACTAGCGCCATCGTTTCAGGTGCGGCCAGACATTTGACCAGGAATCGAATTTCTTTCCCTTACAAAGGAAGACGGCAATCTGCTGCTCCAGCGCGTACGGATTCGGCGCCGACCTGCCAATGAATTCCACCTGATCCCAAAGGCGCTCCAGGACTTCCTGGCGGTCGTCGAGGACGATCATGCAGTTGCCGGAATAACTGTGTGGTCCCCAGAGAAAATAGGTCCGGTCGCCGCTCATTGCCCCGGGCAGGCCTTGGCGGCGTCCGAAGAAATCGATGGCGCCGGCTTGTCCGTAATCCTGGGCGAAGATGCCGCAGTCGCTGCGCGTTGTTCAGCAGCAAGGCGGTTCCAGGCTACGGCGGTTTCGTCGGCGATTTCCTTCCATCCGAACTGGTCGGCAGTACCACTGCGGCAGGCGGCTCGCGCATGTGCGTGTTCCATCACTGGAAGCTTGAAAGGAAGAGTATTTCTTGTAGGCGAGGAATCGTTCAGGGGAAAGAACGGGAACGACGATCGGCAGGATATGGATGCACCGCTGGCCAGCAGGATAATGATCATCGCCGGCTTCAGCCACTGGCAGGCGGGGCTTCCCGCTTTCCGGGCGGTCAAGTGCTGACTCGAGCACCACCGCACCGGCTGCGAGCAGCATCGGATAGATGGGCGCGAGGTAGTAGTTCTTTCCGTGAAGCACGAAGAAAGATCGATGTAGCAGACAAGGTAGCACCAGCCGAGCACGCGATAGGGCTGCAGGCGTGCCGAGAAAAGCAGCAACAATAACCCGGCAAGCCAGATCGGCGCAGTGAGCGGATTCACCAGCAGCGTCTGCTGGAAAAAGAAATGCACCGGCCCGAAGACCACGTCGCGGCCTTCCGCCTTGATGGCGCGCATCAGCTGCACGAACGGCCAGTCGTAGTGAATGTTCCACAGCAGGTTCGGCAGAAAGATCAGGAACGCGGCGAGTCCACCCAGCCAGATCCACTTGTTCAGAAAGATGCGGCGCTGTTCGGTGAGCAGCAGGCCCACGACGATTCCCAAACCGAAGACGGCGATGGAGTATTTCTTCTCCATGCCGAGGCCGGCGACAACGCCGAACCAGAGCCAGTAGCGCGGATCGTTTCGCTTGATGGCGAGGATGACGAAGTAGGCGCAGCCCATCCACAGGTTGGGTTCAAGACAGTTGGTGCCGAGCAGGCTGCCATTGGAGAGATACTGCGGCGCGATGACGGCGCAGATGGCGCTGAGCAGCATGGCGTAGCGGCGTCCGCCGAGTTCGCGGGCCAGCACCGCGGTCTGCACGACCAGCAGTGATGACGCCAGCGCCGGAATGAAGCGAATGCTGCGCAGCGAGTCTCCCAGCACGGCGCGGCAGAGGTGGATCAGGAATGGAATCAGCGGAGGCTGGTCGACATATCCCCACTGCAGGTGGTCGCCGCACGACATGTAGTCGAACTCGTCGCGGAAGTAGCCGTAGCGGTTGTTGAAGTAGATGTGAAAGACGAGTTTGGCGAGGGCGATGGCCCAGACGATGGCCATGCCCGAAGCGACAAACGATTGTCGCTCGCGTTGGGAAGGGGACTGCGCGAAGGAGCGCTGGCCATTTCGGTATCAAGAATAGCCGAGCGAACGGGAACGTGTCAGAGTACGAAGCGTAAATGTTTAGAAAATGCTTAGAATTTTGGATGATTTGAGCCGGCATCCCAGACAGGTTGGAGCACTTCGGTAACCTCTCAAACTGATTCCCTGTTTTTTCCACGGTTTTTCCTGTGCTACCGTTTTCTTTTACCGCATATTCACTGAGGTTTTTCAGGCAAAGTGTCTTCCGCCAATCGCAAACCGGGAATCCACGTCGCGTGGACGACGGTCACATACCGCAGTGTGGCGCTGCTGATTCTGGCAGTGGCTGCGATATTTTTCATTGCGATGCGGGTGACTTTCCCGCAGTTCACCCAGAACAGCGTCAAGAAGGCGAACGACGTCGCCAGCAAATTGCTGGAACGCGTGCCGGCATGGCTCCGGCGCCAGGTTCGGGAGTCTTGACCGCGCAGCAGGCGCACTTCACCGCGCTCGATGGCACGGTGCGCGTGAAGAAGGGCAACGGCAATAGCTGGATTCCCGCCGGACTACAACATTCCTCTCGAAAAAGGCGACGTCGTGCAGACCGGCTCGGAGGGCATGGCCAAGGTCGTCTTCAACGACGGCACCAGTTACACCGTGAAGCAGGATTCGCTGATCGTGATTGAAGAGAACTCGGCCAACGATCAGCAGCAGACCAACGTGGCCGTGGCGGTCAGCACCGGAACGGTGGATCTTTCGACCGCGACCTACAGCCAGGGATCGAAGTCGCAGGTGATCGTGGCGGGCGCGACGGCATCACTGGCTCCGGAGTCGGCGGCGCAGGTGCATAACGATCCCAAGGCCGACCAGCACGAAATCCTGATGAAAAAAGGTACGGGCGAGGTCACGCGCAACGGCGAGACCGTGAAACTGGCCAACTGGGAAAAGGTGAGCTTCCAGGGACAACAATCGCACCTGGAGAAGGCCAAGGAGATCGGACCACCAACGCCGATTGCGCCCGGCCAACATGGCGCCGCTGTTTTCCGCGGGCGAGCCGACCAAGGACGTCGAGTTTTCCTGGACGCCGATGGCGAATGCAGTTGGTTACCGCCTTCGGATCTCCCGCAATCCTTATTTTTCTTCTACACTGGTTGACAAAAAGGTGAATACGGCAGCGGTGACCGTCACCAATCTCGGCGAGGGCGCCTACTACTGGATGGTGCAGTCCTACGACGCCGCCGGGAAAGAGTCGATGGAGAGCGAGAAGAACCGCTTCACCATCATTTCCAAGGGTAAGGCAGACCGAGGCGATCGATCTTGAACTGGACCCGTTTATTCAGCATGGGCACGTGATCGAGGTGACGGGCAAGACACAGAACGGCGCGCGCGTGATGGTGAACGGCAGCGAAGTTCCGCTGGTGACTGCGGATGGCGAGTTCCATTACTTTCACGCCGCCGCTGCCGCCGGGAGAAGCCGTGATTACGGTGACGGCGCAGACGGCACAGGGCGGAGTGAATACGCAGCAGAAGAAGATCGTGATTCAGTAAGCACAGGTCAATCGTGCGCCCAGGAAGCGCAGTGTTCGCATGGTTAAGAAACTTCGGTTTGAGCAGGGTTGGCGGGCATCCCGTAGAATAAGGACAGCCACCCCGAACAAAATGAAACGCTACCGGGAGATTCCCGGGCGAGCATCATTGGAGAAAGACGGAATATTTCGTCATGTCAACTAACGGATTCCATCACGGTCCACGCGCACCCACAACCTTCGGTCGCTGTTCAGCATTTTCTCCAGCGATCTGGCCATCGATCTCGGCACCGCCAACACGCTCGTGTATGCGCGCGGCAAGGGCATCGTGGTCAACGAGCCCTCGATCGTCGCCATCAACAAGAACACGGGCGAAGTCGAAGCCGTCGGCAAAGAGGCGAAAGAGATGCTGGGCCGCACGCCCGGCAACATCGTCGCCATCAAGCCGATGAAAGACGGCGTGATCGCCGACTTCAAGGTCACCGAGAAGATGTTGAACTACTTCATCCAGAAGGCGCACAACCGCAAGATGCTGGTGCATCCGCGGATCGTGATCGGCGTGCCGTCGGAGATTACGCAGGTGGAAAAGCGCGCGGTCATGGACTCGGCCTATCGCGCGAAGGCGAGCGAAGTGCATCTGGTCGAGCAGGCGATGGTGGCGGCGATCGGCGCCGGCCTGCCGATCACCGAGCCCAGCGGCAACATGGTCGTCGACATCGGCGGCGGCACCACTGACATCGCAGTGATCTCTTTGAGCGGCATCGTTTATTCGCGTTCCGTGCGCATGGCCGGCAACCAGATGGATGAAGCCGTCATGAACTATCTGAAGCGGAAATACAACCTGCTGATCGGCGAGCGCACCGCGGAACAGATCAAGATGGAAATCGGATCGGCGCACCAGCTCGACAAGCCGATGACCATGGAAATCAAAGGCCGCAACCTGATCGAGGGCGTGCCCAAGACCATCACGGTCGATGACGGCGAAATCCGCGAGGCGCTCAGCGAGTGCGTTTCGACGATCATGAACGCGATCCGCGTCGCTCTGGAGCGGACGCCTCCCGAGCTTTCGGCCGACATCAGCGACCGCGGCATCGTGCTGACCGGTGGCGGCGCGTTGCTGAAGAATCTCGACAAACGCATCCGCGAAGAAACCGGGCTGCCGGTTTCGATCGCCGACGATCCGCTGTGCAGCGTGGTGCTCGGCACCGGCAAGATGCTCAGCGACTTCAAGCTGCTGAGGAAAATATCGATCGAGTAACAGTTTCCAGTTTCAGGTTTCAAGTTTCGAGTGGTCGAGTGACGGGCACGCTGTTGACGAACGCCGGATCGATTGATCGTTCTCCTCGAAACTTGAAACTCGAAACTTGAAACTGGTGTTATGGAATCCTTCCTCGGCCGCTATCGCAATCTGATCATCCTGGTGGGCGTGTTGTTTCTGCAGGTGCTTGGGCTTGCGGTACAGGTCAAGCGCGGGAACGAGGAGATGCAGGACACGCGCCTGATCCGCATGTGGGCCGTGGGCGCGATCACTCCGTTCGAACGGGCGCTGGTCTGGGTGCAGAGCTGCACCGGCCATCTCTGGCACAACTATTTCTATCTGCGCGGGGTGCGCGCGGAAAACCGCCAACTCAAAGAGCAGATCGAGCAGATGCGGCTGGAGCAGGTCCGCCTCAGCGAAGATGCCGCCCAGGCGCGTCGTCTGCAGACACTGCTGTCCTTCAAGGAACAGTTCATCTCCAAGACGGTGGCCGCGCAGGTGATCGGATCCAGCGGCAGCGATCTGTCGCGCATCGTCTACATCGATAAGGGCGAGAACGCGGGCATCAGCGCGACATGGCGGTCATTACGGCCGATGGCATCGTCGGCAAGGTGTTGCTCGTGTACCCCTCCGTGTCGCAGGTGCTGCTGATCAGCGATCAGAGCAGCGGCGTGGGCGCGATTCTCGAGAAGACGCGCCTGCAGGGTGTGCTGCGCGGAACGCGCGAATGGCGAAGTCGTGCTGGAGCGCGTGATGAGCGACGAGCAGGTGCCGGTCGGCGAAACCGTGCTGACCAGCGGCGGCGATCAGATTTTCCCCAAGGGCTTGCCTGTCGGTACGGTGACCAAGGTTGGAAGCGGCAAGGATCTGTTTCTGAATATCAAGATCAAGCCGGCGCCGATCTGAGCAAGCTGGAAGAAGTGCTGGTGCTGGTCGAGAAGCAGGACAGGCAGTCGACGGCAGAGGACAAGAGTCGCGTGCGCGCAGCCGATATTCTGGCCCAGCGCCTGCCCTCGGTGCCGGACAAGCCGGCCGCCGATGCCAACGCTGTTGGATCGACCCCGGCCGGTTCGGCGAAACCAGCAACTGCCAGCACCGCTCCAAGCCGGCAGGTGCGACAGCGCCGTCAGCAGTGCCGACCGGTTAAGAATGCGCCGACTGCAGTTAAAGTTCGCCCCGCGCAACCCCGCTCCAACCGGAAGCGCCAACCGACCAACCTTCGACCATTGCAGAAGGCTGCGACGTCCGCCGCCCAGACTAAGCCAAAACCCGAGGCTCGCCGCAACGAAGCCTGCCATTACCGAGACTCAGCCAACGAGACCTCTCCTCCGCCCCCAGATTCGCAAGCCGCCAGCGTCGAGACGAGCCCCAACTAGCGTGCCCATTACCTACACATCCGGGGAACAGGTTGAGGTCTACCGGTTCAGTATTCCGGTAACGATTGGCGTCCCGTTCCTGGCGCTCTTTGTGCAGGCGTTCGTGCCGTTACGTTTCCCCAGCTTTGCCGTGTACGTGGACCTGCCGCTGCTGGTGACCATTTTCTTCGCCATGGCGCGACGCAGCCCGGTCGCCGGCTTGTTCACCGGGGCGATCATTGGACTGGCGCAGGACATGCTGGGCCACAATCCCATCGGAATCTACGGGATTGCCAAGACCGTCGTCGGCTACGGAGCATCGTCATTGGGGGTGAAGCTCGACGTGGAAAACGCCGGCGCGCGCTTTCTGGTGACGCTCGGGCTTTTATCTGGTTCACTCCGCGGTCTACTTCACCGTCGCCCGCGGACTGGTCAACATGACGCAGAACTGGAGTTGGCTCCACGGAATCTTGGCTGGCCTGGTAAACGCGTTCCTGGGCGTGATCCTGTACTTCCTTCTGGACAAGTTCAAGCAGAGAACTTGAGGCCAGTTTCGGTTGCGTTCCAACACGTAAAGGGCAAGTTGTGACTTCAGTTACCACCCGTCGCACACTTCCAAGGCCGTCAGCGATAGAATTGAAGTACACACAATTCTCAAGCTTTTGGCGACCGGAATGTGGAGGAGTATGGCCACAGTCCGCGAAAGCTGCGAACTTGAGAACCTGAAACTGAGAACTGAAATCTGATGTTCGGCCGCGACGAAAAAGTATCTTCGATCCGCCTGACGGCGGCGCAGTACATCATCCTCGGCATTTTCCTGGTGCTGGCGTACGGTCTATGGCGCTTGCAGGTGATGCAGAGCGATTACTACTCGCTCGCCGCGGAAAAGAACCGCGTCCGCAACGTGCCCGTGCTTGCGCCTCGCGGCAGGATTCTCGACCGCAACGGGCGCACGATCGTCGACAACTATCCGTCGTTTTCTGCACTGCTGCTGCGCGATTCCTCGCGCGACCTGAATCGCAGACGCCGACCTGATCGCCAAGGGTTTGGATCTGGATGCGAACGACGTGCGCGCCCGCATCCGCCGCTTTGCCTCCATGCCTCAGTACCAGCCGATCTTCCTGAAGGAAGACATCACTCCCGACGAATTGCAGTTCATCGAAGCGCATCGCAACGAGTTGCCGGAACTGGACACAATCATGGTCCATCGGCGCTTGTACCCGCGCAACGGGTTCATGGCCCATCTGATCGGCTACGTCGGCGAAGTCAGCGAAGACATGCTGAACCAGCCGCAATTCGAACTGTACAGCGCGGGCGACGTGGTCGGCATCTCCGGGGTCGAGCGCCAGTACAACAATCTTACTGATGGGCAAGAACGGCTCGCGGCAGTCCCTGGTCGACAGCCACGGCCGCGAAGTGGAGCGTCTGGGCGAAACCGCTGCCGTGCCCGGCAGTCCACTCAAGTTGACAGTTGATATCGACTTGCAGGTGGCTGCCGAAGAAGCTCTGGAAGGAAAGAATGGAGCGATCGTAGCCATGGATCCACGCACTGGCGAGATTCTGGCCATGGTGAGCCGCCCGACGTTCGATCCCAACGATTTTGCCGTGCACGTTTCGCGCGATGAATGGAACAAGCTGGTCAGTGATCCCGACAAGCCGCTGCTGAACAAAGCGATTCAGGCGCAGCTTGCGCCCGGTTCTACGTTCAAGATCATCATGGCGACCGCGGGATTGCAGGAGAACATTGCGCAGGACATGCATGTGACCTGCAATGGCGGCGGAGAATTTTATGGCCGCTACTTCAAGTGCTGGATTTCGGCGCGCCACCAGACACACGGTTTTGTCGATATCTACAAAGGCGTCTACCAGTCGTGCGACGTTTTCTTCTACACACTGGCCGAGAAGCTGGGTATCGATCGCATCGCGAAGTACGCGACCATGCTGGGACTGGGGCAGAAAACAGGGATCGATCTTCCCCAGGAAGTAAGCGGGGTGATGCCTTCGGAAGAGTGGAAGATACGCAACTTCAAGCAGAAGTGGTTTGCGGGAGAAACGATCTCTGTTGGCATTGGACAGGGTGCCGTAGCCGTGACCCCGATTCAAATGGCGCGCGCGTTTGCCGCCATCGCCAGCGGCGGCAAGATGGTCCGGCCGCATGTGACCAATCCGTCCGATTTGCCGCCAGGCGTTGTGCAGGCTTCGAGTGTTCAAGATTCGGTCACGATTCCAATCGATCCCAAAAACTGGGAGATTGTCACCGACGCCATGGCGCAGGTAGTCAGTCCCGTGGGCACGGCGGCACTTTCGCAGATCAAAGGAATTGACATGGCCGGAAAGACCGGCAGCGCGCAGACGATCAGCAACATGCTGAAAGCCAAGATGAGCGCCAGCGAGAAAGCGCTGCACAAGGATAACGGCTGGTTTGTAGGCGTTGAGCCGCGGCGCAATCCCGAAATCGTGGTGTGCGGTCTCTATGAGGAAGGCGAGCATGGCGACAAGACGGCGCGTGTAGTAGCGCAGGTGATCAAGGCCTTCGTGGAAAAGCAGCGACGACAACCTCCGCCGAAGATGGCCGATAAGCCCAAGCCGGACGGCAAAGTGGAGATCGGCGCGGTGTGGACGGAGCCTCCCACCGACGGAGACAAAGAAAAATTGAAGTCCGGGCATTTTTTCCTGGACGTGACGGGGAAGCCGGCTACGCTGGCCACGGCCGCGCCGGGAATGAACTGAGTATCGAGTGACGAGTACCGTGTAGCTTGAGAGACGAAGGGTAGGGAAATTTGAGGTCGAGAATTACATCCAGGGGGTCCGTTGCTCGGTACTGGGTACTGGGTACCCGCTACGCATGAGTCGCTACGTTTCCTACCGCGATTTCGACTGGGTGCTGCTGGTCTTCGTGCTCATCCTTTGTGGCATGGGTGTGATGGAAATCCACAGCGCCACCGAGCACACCAAGTTCGCCGGAGCCCATGTCCGACAGGTCTATTGGGTGGTCGCGGGCGTCGGTGCCATGTTCGTCATCAGTCTCGTCAACTACCAGGCGCTGCTCGAGCAAATCCACTGGTTCTACATCGCGGCGGTCGGATCCTTGATGGCGGTGCTGGTTTTCGGGCAGAAATATCTGGGTGCGCGCCGTTGGATTAAAATGCCCGGTGGCAACCACTTCCAGCCCTCGGAGTGGGTCAAGCTGATCCTGATTCTCGCGGTCGCCAAGTATTTTGCCGACATGCGGCAGCGGGAGCTCTCCTGGTCCGATTTCATGAAGGCCGGAGCGATCGTAGGCATCCCCATGCTGATGGTCCTTGCCCAGCCGGACCTGGGGACGGCCCTAACCTACGTTCCGATTGCTGTGATGGGTGTGTTCCTAGGTGGATTGCAGTGGAAGCAGGGTCTGGCTGTTGGTCTGTTGGCCGTTGTCGGCATCAGCGCTGTCTTTTTGATTCCCAGGGTGCACGTCCTGAAGTCGTACCAGAAACAGCGGTTGACGAGTTTTATCGACCCCGAACTCGATCCTCAAGGCTCGGGGTACCAAGTTGAGCAATCCAAGATCGCGGTTGGTTCCGGGGGCCTTTGGGGCGGAAAAGGCTCGCAAACACACGGAGCTTTCCTCCCGGTGCCGCAAACGGACTTCATCTTTGCGGCCTTTTCGGAAGAACATGGTTTCGTAGGCGCTCTTGGGGTTCTGCTGCTATACTTCATTGTGCTGATGCGTTTGACCCAGAACGCACAAACAGCGCCCGACCGCGCTGGGACGTTCGTGGTGATGGGTGTGGTAGCTGTGCTTAGCTTCCATATCCTGGTCAATGTCGGCATGGTGGTTGGCTTTATGCCGGTCACTGGAATACCTCTGCCGTTGATGAGCTATGGTGGGTCTTCCGTGTTGTTCATGTTCCTGGCGCTGGGGATGGTTATGAATGTTCGTATGCGCCGCTTCGTGAACTAGCTGGGGTTCAACGAAACAGACGAGCCAGCTGGGCGAGAACGGGTTCAGGAACGGGGAAGACGGCAGGAAGCAGTCTGCTGCGCTTGGAGGCGCAGCCCCAAAAATATCGATCGCCCTCGCGTAAAGGGGGCATTTCACCGGTCAGTCGAGCAGCAGAAGGCCGGGCAGGATTGAAGCTAAAGGAAGTCAGCCGGGCAGGGAACGGCCCCCCGACCCAATACGGGTCTGAGAGTGCGGTCACAAACCCCGGCAGAAGTTAAAGCGATAAGTGCAAAAGATTCCCAAGCTTGCGCAGCGGATGCGGCTGAGAGAACAACTCTCTGGCCCAAGCCGTCCCCTATCCGGGGCAGCATCGCGACTCCCAATCCTCCCCCACCTTCCCTGACTCCACCCCGGTGAAGCCCGCCCGATTCCTTGATTAGTCGGCGGGACCGGAGTGTCGCATGAATAAGGAACTATTTGTCTCTTCCACGCCCCACGAAACCAAGGTGGGCCTGGTGGAAGATGATCTGCTCGCGGAAATCTACATGGAACGCGAGAATGAGTACACCCTCGCTGGATCCATCTACAAAGGAAAAGTAACGCGCGTGCTGCCCGGCATGCAGTCGGCTTTCGTCGACATTGGCCTGGAACGCGATGCTTTCCTCTACGTTTCGGACTTTATGGAACTGGAGGAGCATGACGACGATTTGACCGACGTCGTTCCCGCCAATCGCGGAGTGCAGGACTTGCGCCCGCAACCTGCGCGTCTGGAAGCCACGCCCCTGGAGGTTTCGGATGCAGCTGATGTTTCGGAATTCGACGTGCAATCTGAAGCAGGGGAAGGATTTGTAGAATCTGAGATGGAAGACCCGGCTCAGCCGGCGGCATCCGTAGTTGCGGCGCCTGAGCCCACCGAAGGTGGCGATTCCCAGAGCCGTGACCGCGGAAGCTGGCGTGGACGGCGCCGTCGGCGGGGTGGCCGTCGGGATGGTCGCGAAGGACGGGATCGCGGTCCCGAACGTGGCGGCGATCGGAGTCCGGAGCGGGGAAACGACCGAGCTTCCGAGGCGCGTTTTACGCGCCCCGAGACTACGCCTTCTCGCGTTCCCTCGGGTCCACCCGCGGGATACCAGCCGATCCTGTTGCCTGGTGAATCAATCTCAAAATATTCGCGCTATTCGCAGCCCGCGCCTGCGCAAGAGCCACAAACCCGGGAACAGAGAACCGAGGTTTCGTCGGAACTCCCCGCTGACTCAATGGCTCCTCTGGCTGCAACCTTCCCCGACGACGAGCCGTTTTTTGCATCGGGAGAGAAGCTTGCGGAACCGCTGCACGAGCAGCATGAGGATATCCGGCCGGCGCCGGAGGAGCCCATGGAATCGGCGTCAACCTCGACCGCTTGGAACCGCGAATTCCGGCATTCCGAGCAGGACAACTCACTCGGTTTCGCATCCACGAGCGACGTTGCTGCGGGCGAACAGGAAGCCGTCAGCGAGGAGAATCGGGAATCGAGCGAAGAGTTTGCAGCTGCGGTCGACGATACCCCTCATCCCGGCGAACAGCCTGTTGCCGTCTTCCCGCGAGGACGAGATCCCTGTCTTTGCTGCTCCTGGCACGATGGAGGAAGAAACCATCGACGAAGAGGAGGCGGACACAGTTCATTACCAGGCTTCTTCCGACGACGGCTACGATGAGTTCGAAGAAGAGACGCGTGCTGCGGACCAGCCCGCCCACCTGAATGGTGATGCCCGGGAAGCGGTCACCGAGATCCACATGGCATCCATTGCCGAATCAGGCGAAGTCCATCCTGCCGAGGAAGCGCCCGCCGAACCGGAGGAAGACAGCGAAGAACTGGAACTCGAAGAAGCCCAGGCCCAGGCGGAAGCCATTCTTGACGCGGAAGCTCGCGGCAACGGCACGGTCGACGCCCGTGTGGAGGTTCGTGCTCCTTCGCCGACAGCCGGATATACCCAGCGGGCACCGCGGCCCCGTCCCGATCGCCCAGGTTATGAGCGACGCGGTGGTGGTGATCGCGGACGCCGTGGCGGAGGCGGACGCCGTTTCCGTCGCCGGGAGTCTGCCCCAGTTCCGCTGATCAGCGACTTGCTCAAAGAAGGGCAGGAAATCCTGGTCCAGATTGCCAAAGAACCTATCGGCAAGAAAGGTGCGCGCATCACCAGCCACATCGCGCTGCCTGGACGCTTCCTGGTCTACATGCCGACGGTCAACCACACCGGCGTCTCGCGGAAGATATCCTCCGAGGAAGAGCGCCAGCGGCTGAAGCGAATCATTCTGAGCGAGCGCGAGAACGGTCACGGAGGCTTCATCGTCCGCACCGCCGCGCAGAGTGCCAGTGAAGAAGAACTCCGTGCCGATATCCGCTTCCTCAAGGGCCTATGGCAGGACATTAAGAACCGCGCGGAAAGCTCGAAGCCGCCGGCACTGATTTACCATGATCTCAACGTCGTGGAGCGTGTCCTGCGCGACCAGGTCACTTCCGATTTCAACGTGATCTGGGTCGACACTGAACCGGAATATGAGCGCATTCTGCGCTTCTTCAATCGCTTTCAGCCCGCCATGGTCAAACGGGTCAAGCTCTACACCAAGGAGACGCCCTTGTTCGAACAATTCGGCCTCGCCGAAGAGATGAACAAGGCGCTCAAGTCGAAAGTCTGGCTGAAGAGCGGTGGCTACATCGTGATCAATCAGACCGAGGCGCTGGTTGCAATCGATATCAACACCGGCAAATACGTGGGCAAGACGGCGCGCCTTGAAGACACGATCGTCAAGACTAACGTGGACGCGATCAAAGAGATCGTGCGCCAGATCCGGCTGCGCGACCTGGGTGGCATCATCATTATCGACTTCATCGATATGGATGAGCGCCGCAACCGCCAACGGGTGATGCAGGCCCTTGAAGAGGAGCTTCGCCACGATCGGGCGCCGTCCAAGACTCTGCAGTTCAATGATTTTGGACTCGTCGCGATTACTCGCAAGAGGGTCAAGCAATCACTCGAGCGCACCATTGGAGCGCCGTGCCCCTATTGCGAGTCCACCGGATATGTGAAGTCGGTGACCACGGTCTGCAATGAAATTTATGTGGAGATGCGCAAGATCGCGAAACATCTGGAACATGAAGACGTCATGCTGCGCGTGCATCCGGATGTGGCCAAGGAATTGAAATCGAACAACGGGCGGCTTCTCAACGAGATGGAAGAAATGACCAAGCGCACCATCATCGTGAAGAGCGATCCGGCCATTCACCAGCAGCAGTTCGACATCAACTGATACGGGTTTGAACAAATAAAAGGACAGGCGACTTCGCCTGTCCTTTTTTGTCGTATAAGCGAGCTGCGCTTTAGCTGACGTTGGCGAGGGTCTTTACCGCAAGATCCGCCTGGTTGCGGAGCTTCTGCACCGACTCGTGAATCGTTCTGGCAGCCGTGCCTGCGCCGCTCTGTTCGGCCGTTCTTGCAACACTCCCAGCATCCTCGGTCGAGCTGCTGGCCATATCGAGCAGAACGACGACAGAGTCGGCATGCAGCTTCCAGAGAGATGACATTTTCTGGCTGCGCTTCAATTCTTCGAGCTCGGTGCTGATGCGGGCGGAGATCGAGACCATTCGGATCAGAGTGCGGGCCACGTCGGCACGAAGGCTCTTTTCCTCAAGGAACCCCGCGTTGTAGGCGTCTGCTTCGGGCGTAGTCAACGTCAAGTTGAAGAAGCGCATCGGTACAACCTGGCGGTATTTTGGATCGGCAACGCGGACGAACACGCGGATGGATTCCTCAACACGCCGCAGCTTGCTCTCCTCGGCGGAGAGTTGCTGAGCCGTAATCGCGGGCGGCTGAAACACCGGTATCTCGGCGGGCACTTTTGCTGCAGTGGCTTTCGCGGCTTTTGCTGCCTTCGCCGCGGTTGCCGCACTGCCTGCTGCCCTCGAGTTCTGACCCACGGGCGTCAACAGCGATCGTCGGATTGGCGGACGCCGGTCCAATTCCTTCTTCAGCTTTGAAACTCTGCGGAATTTCTCGAACGTGCTGCTGTAGTCGGCCTGCAATAGTTGCTGCTCTTCGATTGCGGCGACGTGCTCGACCGTGACTTCAACACCGTCCACGGTAGTGAGAATGGTTCCACCCATCTCTTCGAGGGCCTGGCCGAACGTCTTGATCTCAGAGAGAGCTTTGATGAACAGTTCGTCGAATTTCTTTCCGAACGCGGTGTTGTAGGCCGCCACTGTGGCCAGGACTCCGGGATGGTAAAACGACGAATCCAGCCATTGCTTCAGTTCTCGCACTCGCCCGATCATGCTGGAATCGATCAGCGCGTTGAAATCCCGGAAGCGGGCGACCTCTTCAAGAAACGGATCGAAACGCCGCAGGAGTTGAACATGTTCCTCGGGCAGCGACGGAACGTCGGTATCGGCCAAAATTTCGATCAACGCGATCTCGAACGGAGACAGCGGCAGGGCACCATCGAGTCCATAGCCGCTTTGTTCCCACTGCCCGGGCACCCGAGGATGCCGGTACAGGAACGTTGCAATCAGATCTGTCTTGTCGCGGTTGACGTCGCTGGGCTCGCGGCGCCGAACGAAATAGCGCAGCAGAGCCTCGGCCACTTCTGAATCCGTATCCGGAGTAAGTGCCTGGCGCAACATAGCGGGTGTGATCGCCATGTCGAGCAGATGAAGCCAGCGGTACATCCGCGTCAAAGTGTTCGGTAACTCGCGCTCGGAATGGCGAAGCGCGTCCTCGTCGAGATCTCTCGGAATGGGGACATCCCCGCCGAGCGCATCCCGCATGAGCTTCTGGTAGAAGCCCTGGACGGTCGCCAGAATGGCTAATTCAAACCGAAGATCTTCGGCCAACAGTGCCCCCGAGAGCAAAAGTTCCGTGTAAAACTTTACTAATGTTCAAGTAAAAACGAAAAGTTACTTTCGGTGCAAGTTACTACCGGAGGGATCCTCAAGCGATGAAAAGGGGCGTTACCAGCAGACATGGCCTTCTGCGCAGGAGGGAAAGACGGGGGCGATTCAGAATACGACGGTCTTGTTGCCATACAGCAGGACGCGGTTTTCTACGTGCCATCGCACGGCGCGCGAGAGCACAACCTTTTCGAGGTCGCGGCCTTTGCGAATCAGGTCTTCGACCGTGTCGCGATGCGAGACCCGAACCACGTCCTGTTCGATAATGGGCCCGTCATCGAGGACTTCAGTTACGTAGTGGCTGGTGGCACCGATGATTTTTACACCACGCTCAAATGCCTGATGATAGGGGCGAGCACCCACAAAAGCCGGCAGGAACGAGTGGTGGATGTTGATAATGCGCTGGGGATATCGATTCACGAAGTCATTCGAAAGTATCTGCATGTACCGCGCTAACACGATGAAGTCCGGCCTGTGTTTCTCAATCAGGCCATGGATAGTTGCCTCAGCCGCGCGCTTATTGTCCTTCGCAACGGGAACGACGGCGTAGGGAATGTGGTAGAAGTCTGCAATGGCCTGGTTGTCGGAGTGATTGGAGACAATGAGTGGGATCTCGCATGCCAGTTCGCCGCTCTTGTGGCGATACAGCAAATCCACCAGGCAATGGTCGTACTTCGAAACCAGAATCATCATGCGTTGGCGCTGTGACGATTGCGCCAGCCGCCACTTCATGGCGAACCCTTCGGCTATGGGCGAGAAATGCCTTCCGAAATCAGCCAAATCGATGTCGAAATCTTTCGGATCAAACTCTACCCGCATCAGGAAAAGTCCCGACTCCTCATCGCCATGCTCGTCGGCATGCAGGATGTTGCCATTGTGCCGGTAGATGAAGTCTGCGATGGTCGCGACTTCGCCCTTGCGGTCGGGACACGAAATGAGCAGGATGGCGGAATTCTTCATGGCTTCGTCGGCCGTTGCTCGTTGGAAAAAGACGTTGCAAAGCAGCGTCTCTACGGCATACCCCGTTGTAGAGACGTAGCTCGCTACGTCTCTGCGTGGAGCACAACTATTTCTTCAGCTCTTTAAGAATTTCACGCGCCGCGTTCGCACCCGAGCCCCCGGTCAAACCCGCACCCGGATGCGTGCCGCTGCCGCAAAGATAAAGATTCTCGATCGGCGTCCGATAGCGTGCCCAATCGAGCAGCGGACGCATGGTGAAGAACTGGTCAAGAGCCAGATCACCATGGAAAATCTGTCCGCCCGTCAGCCCATAAACCTCTTCCAGATCTCGCGGCGTGATGATCTGGTGGGTGAGAATCAATTCCGGCAGATTCGGGGCGTACTGCGCCAGCTTCTGCACCACCGTCTGCCCCAGAGCCTTCCGTTGCTGCTCCCAATCGCCCTTCAGCTTATACGGCGCATACTGCATGTAAATCGACATTACGTGCTTGCCCTCTGGAGCAAGCGTCGGGTCAGTCAATGACGGAATCGTCGCTTCCAGAAACGGCTGCCGGGAGAAGTTTCCGTACTTGGATTCATCGAAAGCCCGCTCCAAGTAGTCGATCTCGTCGCCGATGTGAATCCGCCCTCGCAGCGCCGCCCCGTCACCGTCTTTCAAGGCCGTGAACTTTGGCAGACCTGAAAGCGCGAGATTCACCTTCGCCACTGTGCCGTTGCCGCGATAGTGCTGCAACTTCTGCACGAAGTCGGGTGAGAGATGAACGGGGTCCGTCAGCTTCAGCAGCGTCCGTTTCGGGTCAGCGTTTGATATGATCGCTTTTGCCGAAACCTCTTCGCCGGTGGAGAGCAGCACTCCGCTGGCCGCGCCATTTTGCACTCGAATCTCGATCACTTCCGCGCCCGTGCGAATCTCTGCACCGGCGGCCTTTGCGGCAGAGGCCATCGCCTGCGTCAGACGCACCCATTCCACCGACGGCGAACGCCGCGCCACCCGCGGGATGCGGGTCTGCGGCCGCACGAATCAGCAAAACCAACGCGCTTCCAGCCGACCACGGCCCCAGGAATGTTCCAAAGACGCCTCGCGCCGCGATCACTGCGCGCAGCAACTCGGTTTCAAAGTATTCCGACGCCAGATCGGCCACCGCCATCGGCCCCCAGCGCAGAAGCCGGAACATATCTTTCCGGCCGAGCTTGCGAATTGCACGCCCAGTCTTCAACATGCTCCACAAATCACCGCGGCTGGGATCGTCGATGTTGGGAGGCGTGGTTGCGAGCGCATCCTGGATGACCTTGGCGATCTTTTCCAGCGACTGCTCGAACTCTGGATACTTCGCCGCATCCTTCTGTGAAAACGTCGAAATTTCCTGAGCCGACCTGCCGGCATCTTGATAGAGCGACAGAGCGCGCCCTTCAGGCGAAAGTGCGGTCACGCAAATTTCCGGTGTGATGAACTTCAGCCCGTGCCTCTCCAGTTGCATGTCGCGAACGATCTCCGGCCGAAGCGGTCCCGCCGTGTGCGCCAGGGTGGAACAGCGAAATCCAGGATGAAACTCGTCGGTGATCGCTGCGCCTCCGACCTGCACGCTGCGTTCGAGTACGAGCGGCTTGAATCCGGCCTTGGCGAGATAGAAAGCGGTGACCAATCCGTTGTGGCCTCCGCCGATGATGACCACGTCCCGCCGGTTCACTCCCGTTTGCCCTGCCTGAGTCCGTCCTGGCATGACTAGGCCACTCCCTTGACGTCTTTCAGAATTTCCAGCGCGGCCAACCGGCCGTTCGCGCCCATGATGCCGCCACCGGGGTGCGTTGCCGATCCGCACATGTAGAGGTTCTTGATCGGAGTGCGGTATTGCGCCCATCCTGGCACCGGGCGCAGGAAGAAGAGTTGCTCCAGCGAAAGCTCGCCCTGGAAGATATTGCCCTCACTGAGCCCCCACTCGCGCTCTAGATCAAGCGGAGTCACCACTTGCTTCTCGATGATGATGTCTTTCAAATTTGGCGCGTATTCGGAGATGGTGTTGACCACAGTGTCGCCGAAGGCTTGCTTTTGATCGTCCCAGGTCAGCCCAGGCCGCAGCTTGTACGGTGCATACTGCACGAAGCACGACATCACATGTTTGCCCGGAGGCGCGACAGAAGGATCGGTCAGCGACGGAATCACCATGTCAATGTACGGACGCTTTGAGAAGTTGCCATACTTCGCATCGTCGTAGGCCCGTTCCATGTACTCGACCGACGGCGAAATCGAAATCGCGCCGCGGAGATGGGCCCCGGGTCCGGGCATGCACTTGAAGTTCGGCAGTCCATCCAGCGCCATGTTGACTTTGCCGGACGAGCCGCGAAACTTGTAGCGATTAATTTCCTCAAGAAACTCGCCAGGTAGATGCTCGGGCCCCATAAACTTGGTGAACGTGAGCCGCGGATCGACGCTGGAAGAAATAACGTCCGCGTAGATCTCGTCGCCGTTGGGCAGGACCACGCCCTTCGCCTTACCATCTTTAACGATGATCTGTGAAATCCCGGATTGCGTCCGGATCTCCACGCCAGCCTCGCGAGCGGCGTCGGCGATAGCATTCGAAATCGCCCCCGTGCCGCCGCGGGCAAATCCCCAAGCGCGGAATGCTCCGTCAATCTCCCCCATGTAATGGTGCAGCAGTACATAGGCAGTCCCGGGGGAGCGTACGCCGAGAAAGGTCCCAATGATGCCCGATGCTGACATAGTCGCCTTGAGAACATCGGTCTCAAACCATTGATCGAGAAAATCAATGGCGCTCATAGTCATGAGCTGCACCTGGTTGTACTTGTCGTAGCTCGACATACCCTGAAATCGGCGACCGATGAACAGCAACTTCATCAGTTCGCGTGGATTCAAAGTGGTGGGATCGGGCGGCACCATGCTAAGAATCGGCTTCACGAAGCGGCACATCGCCTGCATCGCCTTGCCGAACTCGTCATAGGCTTCGGCGTCTACTCGAGAGTGGCGTGCGATCTCGCGGTGCGTCTTGCCATGATCATTTACCCGCCACAAATAGTCACCACTCGGCATTGGAGTGAACGTGCCATCGAGTGGAAGAATCTCGAGGCCGTGGCGTGGAAGATCAAGGTCGCGAATAATCTCCGGCCGCAACAGCGAGACGACATAAGAGCAGACCGAGAACTTGAAGCCCGGCACGATTTCTTCAGTGCATGCGGCACCGCCCAACACATGGCGGCGCTCGAGTACCAGCACTTTCTTGCCGGCGCGCGCCAGGTAGGCGGCGTTGACCAGTCCGTTGTGGCCGCCCCCGATGACGATGACATCGTATGAATTAGCCATGAGCCCTTAGCCTCTAGCGGTCCGCTTTCTTTTCAGGATGACGAACGAGAATACACCAAACGCAGTTCGGGATCAGTGGATTAGAGCCCGCTGGGAAGAACGGTCCAGCTTCTGAGAATACTCCACAACGATGGCAGGATAGCGCGCATGATTGACCGTGAGTCGAACCGGTATTCTATCGGGAAGAGCGCATTTTGTCTGCATATTTGCGCGGGCTCGTGACTCGAAGTCAGCAGCTTAATTGGTTGCCGCTCATGCTCACGGGTGAATATAATCCGGATTCGGCGAATTCGAAGTCGAAGTCGAGGAATTCATCTTGCCAATTGGAACCGCATTCCACGAGAGAACGTTCCCCCTCTGCCAGAGTCTCAGCTACCGCGAGTGGTCCGGCTACTACACCGTCAGCGTGTATGAAGTGCACCACGAGCACGAGTACAACGCCATTCGCAATGCTGCCGCACTCATCGACATTTCGCCCTTGTACAAGTATCTGATCACCGGCAAAGACGCGACCCGCCTGGTGAACCGCGTTATCACGCGCGACATCAACAAAGTAAAAGTTGGCCAGGTAATTTATTGCTGCTGGTGCGATGAAGAAGGCAAGGTCATCGACGATGGCACGATTTCTCGCCTTGAAGAGAATGTCTACCGCTGGACCGCCGCCGATCCCAGCCTGCGCTGGTTCCGGCAGAATGGCCTCAACATGGACGTTCACATCGAGGATATTTCCGAGAAAGTCGCCGCGCTCGCATTGCAAGGCCCGACCTCCGCGAAGCTGTTGAAAGAGGTTGCCGAAGCCGACATCGCGAATCTCAAGTACTTCCGCGTGACTCGCGGCAAAATTGCTGGGGTTCCCGTCGACATTTCCCGCACTGGCTACACCGGCGATCTGGGATACGAGATCTGGATGCCATGGAATGACGCCGTTAAGGTGTGGGATGCATTGGCGGACAAAGGCAAGCAATTCGATCTGCACGCGGCCGGCATGCTGGCCCTCGACGTTGCTCGGGTGGAAGCCGGGTTGCTGCTCATCGAGGTCGATTACACGAGTTCGAAGAAGGCCCTGATTCCTTCGCAGAAGTTCTCACCTTACGAGCTCGGCTTCGCCAAGATGGTTCATCTCCAGAAAGAGAACTTCATCGGCAAACGCGCCCTTGAATACGATGCGAAGAGTGGCGTCCCGCGGCAGCTTGTTGGCCTTGAAGTTGATTGGACCGACGTCGAGCAGCTGTACGAGCGTTACGGTCTCACGCCGGCGGCTCCCTCGCAGGCGTCACGAGTGGCAGTGCCCGTGTATTCGGGAGACAAGCAGGTAGGCAAAGCGACGACAACTAGTTGGTCGCCGACGCTCAAGAAGATGATTGCATTGGCCAGCATCGACACGGACCAGTCGAAGCCGGGAACAGCGCTGCAGATGGAAATCACGATCGAGGCGATCCGCCTCAAGTCGAATGTGAAAGTGACCACCCTGCCATTCTTCAATCCGCCACGTAAGACGGCGACGCCAGTGTAGCGGGGAAAATCGAAGAGATAGCTCGCTACGTCTCTGCCTGCATCGTTCGAGTTGCCCGCCGCCTACCCGCGATGTAAATCCATACTCCGATCAGAACCAGCGCCCCGCATCCGCCCACCACCTTAAATATCGCCAGCGGCTTGTTCGGCTCATCTGGTTGTGGAATCAGCGACAACGCAATCGTCATCGTCGTGGTCAGGAATCCCACGGTGGCAACCAGTTTGGCTACCCCACTGCCTCCCGGGACGCGAATTACGTCCGGACCAGCGGGCTCGCGCTGCAATTTGATCATCGCCGCAAATAGATACAGGTACGGAATGAAATAGGTAATTACGCCCATGCTGACCAAGACATCGTAGGCGCCCTTGACGCTGGTACCGGCTTGCCCGAGAAAGATGAATACCGCGCCGAGCACAAACTGCGTCAGCAACGCCACCCACGGCGTCTTCCACCGTGGATGCAGCGCTCCAAAGGCTGGTGGTAAAAATCGATCTAGCCCCGCAACAAAAGGGAGCCTCGCCACCGCCGCAAGATAAGCGCCGGCTGCGCCAATGTTACTCAGCGCGATCAAGAACGCGGCCAGTGGCAACACTCCGGGGAATCCCACGCGGGACGCGGTTTTCGACACGGCCTGCACCAGCCCCTGCAAGCTATTTACTTCCGATGAAGGCAGAGCGAGCAGAACGCAAACTGTTCCGAGGATGTAGCAGATCGTGACCGTGACCCCGCCGGAGAGCAATGCAAGAGGAATCGTGCGCCGCGCATTCTTAATCTCCTCCCCCATAAACGACGCAGTCTCGCAGCCGCCGAAGGCGAAGGTCAACACTGACCAGAAAATCAGGTCATTGAGATGAGTGCTCGGAATCATCGAATGCACGGTGAATGATGTTGCCGATCCGTATCGGTGCCATGCCACGAATCCCAGCACGATCACAATGCCTACTGGAACCCACATCGCGAGCGCCCCGACATTGTGCAGCCACTTGCCCACATCCAGGCCAACGATGTTCAGAATGGTGGCCGCGCTCAGCGTTAGAAGGGAAAAAACAATGTAGAAAGTTGCATTGCCGGAAAGGTGCTGCCACGCTGCCTCGCGCATGAAAAGCACGTTGCTCGCCGCAAAATAGAGCACGGCAGGGAAGTAGGGCAAGTTGCTGGTCCAGTAAGTCCAGGCCGACATGAAGCCGGAGAAATCGCCAAAGGCGCGCTTGCTCCAGACGTAAAGCCCGCCCTCATTCGGATAGCGCGACGAAAGCTCCAGCACCGAGAGCGCGAGCGGAGTGTAGAAACAAAACCAGGCTCCCACCCAGATGACGATTGAACTTGGACCCGCGGCGGCCGCGGTCGCGATCCAGCGCAAACTTATCCCCGTAATGACATAAAACAGGACGAGGTCGCGGAACCCCATCACCTGCCGCGGGCGATTGGGATTCTCCGCTTCAGCAATCGAAACTCCGGGTGAGAGAAAACCGATTTTGTCCGCTTGCCGTTTCAGATTGGATTCAGCCAATGGCGTGTCTCGGGGTCAAACTAAGGTGAGCGGGAAGAAGAGGAATAACACCGACGGAAGCCAGGGCAAGCCGAAGTTGTCTTCCATGACGCAGATCAAATCCTCGTACACCGCTCAAACATCCTCTACTCCACGCCTGCAGCCTTCCGGTTGCTTCGCTTCCAATACAAATATCCCGGGACGCCGACCAGCACAATTGCCGTTCCCCAGAACGCCTCCGTGGGCCGCGTGAAGATCGTGTTTAGCGTCCACGCTGTGCCGATCAAGACATAAATCGCCGGCAGCCACGGATATCCCGTGCAGCGATAAGGCCGTGGAATCTCTGGTCGCTTCCAGCGCAACCAGAACATCGCGATCACGGTCAGCGTGTACGAGAGCACCATCCCGTAAATCACATAAGTGTATAGCTGGTCATAGCGACCGCTGAGGGTCAACGCGCCTGCCCATACGCCCTGCCCAATCAGGCTGAAAGCGGGAGTCCTCCACTTCGGATGAATCTCGGCCATGCGTTTAAAGAACACGCCATCCTGAGCCATGGCCAGATAAACTCGCGCCCCCGACAGTGTGCAGGTTGCCGCCGCGCTGAAGCAAGAGATCGCGATCATCAGCGACAACCACACCGCTGCCCGCGGCGAGAACAGCACCGCAGCCGTCGCGTGTGCAATGGTCTCATGGGCCGCAATCTCCTTCAGAGGGAGCGCGTACATGTAGGTGACATTCATCGCGACGTAAATCACACCCACCGCAAGCACACCCAGCACCATCGCGAGCGGCACGTTCCGCCGCGGCTCTTTTACCTCCCCCGCCACCCACGTGATGTACACCCATCCGTCGTATGCAAAGAACACCGCGATCAATCCCACGCCGAGAGCGGAGATCAGTTGTGCCGGGCCGAGCCCCGCGGTGAGGGAGACGCCCGAATGGAAGTTCGACCAGTTTCCCTTGCCCAGCGCAAAGCCCAGGACCACGAACGCCGCCATCGCCGTGAATTTCGTCCAGGTGGAAACATTCTGCAATAGCGCGCCCCAGCGCAACCCCACAACGTTCACGTAAGTGAGAACGGCAATCAACACCAGGCCGAGCAGATGAGCGCGCGTTACCGGCATGCCGGCAATAGAGAACACTACGTGCGCCGCTGAGACCAGCGGAACGACCTGTCCCACGTACGCCGCCGCGGCCACCGAGAGTGCGGCAATACTTCCCCCATTGGCCACCCAGAACAGCATCCACCCGTACAAAAACGCGATCAGATCGCCATAGGCTTCACGTAGATAGATATATTGGCCGCCGGAATCCGGGAACATCGAGCCCAACTCGGCAAAGGCGAAGCAGGCACAGAGCGAGATCAGCGCCCCCAGAACCCACACCAGCAGAAACAACACGGGCTGAGGAAGCGGTCCGGCGATGTCTTTCGCCGTCAGAAAAATCGAAGACCCGATGATGCCGCTGACCAGCAGCAGTACCGAATCGAGTAACCCCAGTCCGCGGACGAGCGTTGGCTTGCCATCACTTGGCGTTGTTTCGAGAGGTCGCGAATCAACATCCGGCACGACCGGGGTGGGCTCCATTATCCGATTCCGAGTTCGTCGGGGGATTCCAGCGCCGTGCCGCAACGCCGGCAGATCACCGCTGAGCAGTCTCCGCAGGTCAGCGGGTCGGTGACCTCTTCTGCGCAGTTAGGGCAATACAACGGCCCAGGATCAGGGCCCGGCGTTGGATTCTGAGGGCGTGTCGCCATGAAGAGGAAAACTGTAGCATAGAGGCGACGTTGCCGTCGCTGACCAGAAGCAATTCCATCGGCGGGATTTATAGTAAGAAGCGTCGGATAGAACCAATCAAAGCATGAAGACCGCAAAGCCGAAAGCAAAGCAAGAGACAGTCAGCAAGCAGCGCTTCAAAGTGGCCGTGGTGCAAGCAGCTCCGGTGGCGTTCGATCGCGAACGGACGCTCAAGAAGGTCCACGTGCTTGCCAGGGAAGCTGCTGGCCAAGGCGCCCGCCTCGTCGTGTTTCCGGAAGCATTCGTCTCGGCTTATCCCCGCGGTATGGATTTCGGCGCCGTGGTTGGCGCGCGTTCCGATGAGGGTCGAGAACAGTTTCGGCGCTATTGGGAAAGCAGCGTAGACGTCCCCGGCCCAGCCGTGGAACAACTCGGCCAAACGGCAAAAAGCTCTGGCATTTATCTGGTAATCGGCGTCATCGAACGCGAGCGCGGCACGCTCTATTGCACCGTTTTGTTCTTTTCTCCGGATGGCCGCTACCTGGGCAAGCACCGCAAGGTTATGCCAACCGCGTCTGAGCGCCTGGTATGGGGCTTCGGCGACGGCTCTACCATGCCCGTATTCGATACTCCTCTCGGCAAGATCGGCGCGGTGATCTGCTGGGAGAATTACCTTCCCCTGATGCGGGCAGCCATGTACGCCAAGGGAATCGAGCTGTATTGTGCGCCGACCGCGGATCCACGCGACTCCTGGGTTGCTTCCATGCGCCACATTGCGGTCGAAGGACGCTGTTTCGTGCTCTCCTGTAATCAGTTCAACCGCAGGCGAGATTTTCCGAGCGACTATGACACCGCCTTTGGAAATGATCCCGACGCGGTTGTGACCCGCGGCGGCAGCTGCATTGTCGATCCTTTCGGAAATTTTCTGGCTGGCCCCAACACGGAAGATGAAGTTATTTTGACTGCCGAAATTGATCGCGCCCAGATCGTTCGGGGAAAATTTGACCTTGATGTTGTCGGCCACTACGCGCGGCCCGACATCTTTCAATTGCTGGTCGATGAGGCGCCCAAAAGGCCCGTCACCCTGCAAGACTCTGCTCGAGGAAATCGTCATGCCTGACAAACTCCCCACTCCCGACGAAAAGCTGCAACAGGAATTCAACCGCTGGGCCGCAGCCGGCGAGGGCGAAAAGATGCAGCACCATCACCTCGATATCACCGAGAAGACGATTCGTCTGATGAATCTTCGCCCCGGCGAGCGTGTCCTCGATCTTGGTTGTGGATCGGGATGGGCCACCCGGCTCCTGGCGCGCCTGGTGGGCGAAGGCCCGGAGGGATTTGGCCAGGTCGTTGGCCTCGACGTCTCCGACGAAATGGTCCGCCAGGCGCGCGAGGCCTCCAAGGACTTCGAAAACATTCTCTACGTCTGGGGATCGGCGCAGCAGATTCCCTGGGAAGAGAACTTCTTCGACAAGGTATTGTCCGTTGAGTCTTTCTACTATTATCCCGATCAGGATCGCGCCTTGATGGAGTTATTCCGCGTAATGGCGCCGCGCGGCAGGCTGTTCATCCTCATCAATCTTTACAAGGACAATGTCTACTCCCTGCAGTGGGTGGACAAGCTGAAAGTCCCAGTCCACGTCCGGTCCGCGGCTGAGTATGTGGAGCTCCTGAAGAAGCACGCCTTCGAAAACGTAGAGGCGCGCCGAATTCCCGACGACACCCCGACACCGGACGATTACAAAACGAAGTCGTTCAACAGCCTGGACGATCTGCGGGCGTTCAAGCGGGAAGGCGCTCTGCTATTGATGGCCTCGAAGCCGGATCTGCGTACTCCTGCCCCCGGCTATACCATCTACTAGGACAATCGTAGCGGAGGCGCTCGACGAATGTGGAAGGTGGACACGGCAGCCGCTACGACCCCGGGACTCTAGATCTCGCTGTCGTCATCGTCCTTGTCGCGGTCATTGTGGCTCTGGTCTTTTGCCGGGCTTAAGGCTCGGCCATCCTGCGCATGATGAATCGCCACCCTGCCGTTTACATTTGCCAACTTGATGTGCGTTCCCCCGGTCCCTAGTTCTCCGCGCAGTTCGTGACCGACGAAGCGATGATGATCTACATGCATGCCGAAATCATTGTTGATGCCTCCAGAAATGGTTGAAGCCTCGACGACGGCATTGGAATCGGAAGGGATCGTCAAGTCGACTGAGCCGTTCACAGAGTTCAATTCGACTTCCTTGCCCGCGAGTTGATCAAATTTTGCATCCAGGCTCCCGTTAACGGTCGAAAGCTGGGCGCGCCCGGCGAGATCCTTCGCCTCCAACCGCCCGTTGATGCACGAGGCCCGTACCTCCCCAGTTACGCCGGCGACATCGAGCGATCCGTTGATCAACTTGATTTCGTCTAACCGCGCCGTTCGTGGCACCGTCAGGGTGTACTCCACCTCGGCCGGATTATTGTGCGAACCCCAGTTCCAGTCATGATTATGATTCGGGTACTTGGTTCGAATCGACAGATATTCTTTGCCGGAATCGACTTCAATTTTCGCTTCCTCCAGCCGTTGTTTAGTGTCGGCATATTTGACCGCGTCCACTTTGACCTCATTCCGGTCCCAGCTGGAGATGTGCACGGCGCCATTAATATTGTCGAGTTCAACCCGTCCATCGGCGGTCAGAGCGTAGGTCTGATGAAATTCTTCGGTCAGCGTACCGCGATGATCGGAGGCGTGCGCTCCCAGGGCGAGAAGGAACAGAGCGCAAACGGACCCCAATAGTGCTCCCAACCAGGTGGCCGATCGGCGATGACGGTTCATATGTTTTCTCCGTTTCCTACCGCGTTAGACGCTGTTCCCCTGAATTGGTGAGACAAAAGGGGAAACATAACGGAACGTCTCCCGCCCCATTGATAGGAATGTTACCTCGGTGATGTTCCCCTTGCCAGGTCCCTGAACGACAATCATTGCAACAGTTTAAGTGGGGTTTTTGTTGTGCCGTATTCGTACCAACAAACCGCGTTTCGGCGCTGGCTAGAAATTTCTCTGCCTGCCATAGCATTTCTTGCCTTTTACCTGGTGTCAACCTGCGCTGGTGCGCAGACTCCAGATACTGAGAAACCAGTTCCAATCCTCAGCGGCAGCGCTGGCGCCTTCAGTTTCGTGACTGCCGGCCAAAATCTGATCGACACGCAGATCAATCCCGTTCTCCTGGTGCCACTGGGGGATCGCTGGCTGATCGAGTCCCGCGCGGAGTTCGAAGGGCAGTTTCAGCGTCCACCCGGCGGCGGCCCTTACGGTGGCCCAGTCGACAAGCACGTTGACTACGCGCAGGTCGACTACATCGCGAATCCCTACCTGACGGTCACGGCAGGTCGGTTTCTCACGCCTTTTGGAATTTTCAACGAGCGCCTTTATCCCGTCTGGATTCGCGCCTTGCAACCCGATCCATTGATCCTCCCCATCAATACTGCTCCGAGCGACGGCGCGATGTTGCGCGGAGGCTTCCCGATCAATGCCGAAGCGAACATGAACTACGCGGTCTATGCGTCGGTCGCGAGCATCGGCATCGACAGCGTGGATTCCGAGCGGCATGTCGGCGGACGAATGGGATTTTTCTTCCCGCGACCTCGCCTTGAAGTGGGTGGGTCGTGGCAGAAAACGTTGCAGGATGATCGCAAAAACGCCTTCGGCTTTCACATGGGCTGGCAGCCGCCCAAGGCTCCCCTCAACCTCCGCGCAGAGTACGCTCGCTCGTTTGTGGGGAGCGGCTATTGGATCGAGGGCGCCTATCGCCTCAGTCAAGCCCATTTCTGGCAAAAGGCTATGCGTCGGACCGAGGTCGTGGGTCGTGCCCAACAATTTTTCAACGGAGAGATCGGTTCCGACGGCGCCGCAGCCCTAGGCTTGCCGAGTGCGAACACCCGAGAGGCTGATTTCGGAGTGAACTACTTCCTGCGCGACGGTCTCAAGGGCGTTGCCAGCTACGGTCGCCAGTTCAGTTCGGTCGGAAACTTCAATCAGTGGACATTCGGTGTCGCCTACCGCTTCCTGATCCCTTTGGGCCGGGTGGGAGCGCCATGAAAATGATTCGCCACATTCGGACAACTGCTGCACTCGCGCTCTGCACTCTCGCTCTGGCCTCGCTTGTTCTGGCCGGGGAGGCGCTGAAGAAGGACTCTGGGAAGGCAAGCGTCGCCACTCCCGTCGTTCACGCCAGCGATGCCGACACGATGCGGGTTCAAGGCGAGCAGCGCTTCCGCGCCAACTGCGGGCGTTGTCACGCGGCGCCGGAGAAGTTTCCTCCCCGCATGATGCGCACCGTGCTCCGCCACATGCGGGTGCGAGCCACTATCACCGACGAGGACATGCGCACGATCCTGTCCTATATGACCCAGTAATCACAGAGGTTACCCGTGCCGCCGATGACATACTCGTTCGAATTTCGTCGTATCGTGAGTGGGATCGTGTTCGGTTTCGCTTTGCTCGCCGGATCGTCTCACGCCGGAGAGCAACCCCGCGTGATCGAGTTCACTGCGGACAGCGACAGCCGCTACAAGATCGCTGGACAACGCACACCGGAAATCACGGTTAAGGCGGGCGAACCGTTGCTGCTGCGCGTAACCGCGAACCGAGCTAAATCGTGGAATCGTGATGGTTCCATCCATGGCTTTACCCTGTTGCGAGCCAAGGATCGGACCAAAGTGGATGGATGGGACTTGCTATTCAAGCCCGGTAAGCAGGAGTTCACCCTGACCGCTCCGACTGAGCCGGGCACCTACGAAGTAGTTTGTACCGTAATTTGCAGCGAAGACCATGAAGGCATGCACATGAAGTTCACGGTGCTGCCTTGAGGGTGTCGCAACAGGAGTGAGTATGAACCGAACCATCGTTTGGTGCGTGGCAGGGATCGTAGCGATGGCAAGTGCGGCCTTTGCGCAAAGTCAGAAAGTTTTTCGTGGAGAAATTTCCGACAGCCAGTGCGCCCTAAACGTGCACTCCCTCACCCGGTCTCACCAGGAAATGCTCAAGTCGAAGTCGATGGGCGGCACTGCTAACACCTGCGCCGTGTATTGCATCGAACACATGGGCGGATACATGGTTCTATCCGCTGGGAAGGATGTCTTCCGACTCGACCGCTCCGACTTGGTGCACGGTTTCGAGGGACAAAAAGTAAAAATCACAGGAACTCTCGACACCAAGCTCAACCTGATCCACGTTCTGAAGATCGATCTGGACGAGAAGCCATAGTTCTCTTTCCCGCTTCGGTCAGCACGAAGACGCAGAGAATTGTCATCTCCGGTTCGATGGGCACGCGGTAGCGCGGACTCGGGAAGACGACGTAGTAGATTGCGGGATAAAGCAGCATCAGCCAGAACAGCAGCCAGACGCCCGGTTTGTGGAATCGGAGTGCCCGCGCCAATCCCCAAAACATCAGCACCGACGACGCCAGGAACAGGGAATTCTTGGCGCCATTCATCCACGGCGGCTGCGTGGCCTTCGGTGACCCGGCCCAGTAATAGACGAACCGCTTAAAGCAGAGCTCGGCGAATCGGGCATAGTCGGCCTTGATGTAATCCAAGGCCTCCTGCCTCCGCATCGCGACATAGGCCAGTTCGCCCATCGACTGATATTGCCGCATTGCGTACACATCCTGAGTAGGGTGAAGGTATTCCATCCATGTGCCATCCGCCCCATTGCCGTTGCCCATGCGAAGCTCGGCCCCAAAATTGTCGCGAATGAAAATGAACTTGCCAAACGTCTGATAGTTGCGGACCAACCACGGCGTGATGCACGCCAAGAAAACTACAGACGCCAGCACCACGCCCGCCAGCGACCGCTTGCCGCGTTGCGCACGCCGGTACCACGCCCACAATCCCGCCGCAGGAAGGAACGACAGCAGGGAGGTGCTGTTCAACGCGGCAACTCCCCACAGTATTCCGAACTCAAGCCACGGCAGCCATCCCTCGCGATCCTCCAGGGTCAGGGCCAACCAGAAAGCTGTAGCCAGCAGCAGAGCGGACAAACTTGTTTCCCACACCCAGCGCGTGCTCCAGAACATCACGTTGGGCAGCAGCGCCCAGGCCCAAGCCGATCCCACCGCCACTTTTTCCGAGAAGACACGGCGCGCGATCAGAAATATCGGAATGCACGTTAGTGCCGAGAAAATGCTGTTGAGGCTGAGCAGAACGAACGCCGATGCTTTCGAGTAAATGCCAAAGACCAGAAAGACCCCGGCGGTCAGGTACGGGTAAAGAGGCGGTTCCCATGCCGTCGGTCCCGTCGATGGGCCGAACGGATTGCTAAACCCGTGTCCGGAAGCCAGAGACGCACCCAGCCGTCCCATTTCCCAACCGAAGCCGAAATTGTCATCCGCGCTCTTAAAGCGGTAAGTGTGCCCGATGACGATCCAAGCCACGCGGAGAAGCAACGCGACCGCGACGATCCAGAAAAAGGAGGATCGCACGCGCGCCCAGGCGGGGAAGAATGCCCCGGCACTCTGCGGTCTGTCCGCCCCTGATCTTGATTCCATGAGTGGCTCTATTTGTAACTGAGGGAAAGGGTTGGAGCAATTAGGTAGGGAATTGGAGCCTTGGCCATCCCGATGCGCTCTTCTTGAGATCCGGTTCCAGGAAAGAAATATCGTCCTTGTTTGCAGTAGCTTACGGGGATATTCACAATCTCCATCCATTTTGCCCTTGACGCGAGTGAACGACGAGCAGTAAGTTAACAATGTTAACTTAACATGGTTAACTAAGGGACCAACGTTATGGGAGTCAAAGAAAGACGCGAACGCGAGAAGTCGGAAACCCGCGACAAGATTCTTGACGCGGCTCGCGACCTGTTCGTCGCAGAAGGGTACGAAGGCGTTTCCATGCGCAAGGTCGCCGAAAAGATCGAGTACTCCCCGACCGCCATCTACGTTCACTTTGCCGACAAGAATGAGTTGTTTCACGAACTTTGCCGGCAGGATTTCGCGCGCCTGCAGGAAGTCATGGCGACTGCGGAGATGCCCAAGGATCCCATCGAGCGGCTTCGGCAAATCGGGCGCAACTACATCCAGTTCGGCGAGCGCTTCCCCAATCATTACGTATTCATGTTCATGACGCCCCATCCGCCGCACGAGCCCGATGAGGAAGACCGCGAGATTATGGGCAATCCCGAGGTGGATGCCTATGCATTATTGAAATGGGCGGTACAAGACGCCATCAATGCAGGATGCTTCCGCCAGGACGTGCAGGATGCGGAACTGGTTTCGCAAACTCTTTGGGCCTCGGTGCACGGAGTGATTTCGCTGAATATCGCCAAGTGCCAGGACCCGTGGGTGGAGTGGCGTCCCCTGCGTGATCGCGCGGAGATGATGCTGGACGTTACGCTACGGGGCTTGCTGCGCCCGACACAGAACCGAGAGGAGAAATAAAACATGCCTCCTCTAGCGCAACGAAATCTGTTTCACGACAAAGTTCGGCTGGCGGTCACGCTCACGGGAATCGTGTTCTCAGTAGTGCTGATCGTAGTTCAGTTGGGATTGTTTCTGGGCTTCACGACGGCAACTTCGAATTTGATCGATCACTCCGGCGCAGACCTCTGGGTTACGTCGAAGAATGTGCCCTACGTCGAGCAGGGAGTGGCGTTCAGCGAGCGCAAGTTGAATCAGGTGCGTGCCGTGCCGGGCATTGCCGACGCGCAAAAAGATCATTGCCCGCTGGACGCAGTGGAAGCGTCACGACGGCGGCCAGGACTCGGTGCAAATTGTTGGCATCAACGTGGATGGCTCCATGGAGCGGCCGTGGAATCTGGTGGAAGGCCGCATCGATGATTTGAAATCTCCCGACGCGGTGATTCTCGATGAACTGTACAAGCAGAAGCTTGGCGTTACTCGCGTCGGAGAAGTGTTCGAGATCGGAGGGCATCGCGCTCGGGTCGTGGGATTCACCCGCGGGATTCGATCGTTCACGACCTCGCCCTATGTATTCACGACGTTCAAGAACGCCCAAAACTATCACCGGGCTCCGCGAAGACCAAACGATGTTCATCCTGGTAAAAGCCGCACCTGGAGCGGATGTGCAGCAGGTGCGGCGTGATCTGCTCGATCACGTAAAAGACGTTGATGTCTTCACGACTTCACAGTTCAGCCGCATGACGACTTTTTACTGGATGTTTACCACCGGGGCTGGCGTAGCCGTGCTGATCGCGGCGGCGCTCGGCTTGGTCGTGGGATTTGTAGTGGTAGCGCAGACCATCTATGCAACGACCATGGACCACATCCGCGAGTTCGGCACCCTCAAAGCCATGGGAGCGCCGAACAGTTACGTCTACAAGGTGATCATGAAGCAGGCAGCCATCAGCGCGGTGATCGGCTACGTCCTCGGAATGATTGTCAGCGTGTTCGTGGTGCAGGGCAGCCAAAAGGGCGGCGCCGCGATCCTGATGCCGGCCCCGATGGCTGTAGGAATGTTCTTTCTGACTCTGACGATGTGTGTGGGCGCCGCCCTGGTTTCGATCAACAAAGTAACGCGCATCGATCCCGCGATGGTGTTCAAAGGATGAAAGGTCGAAATCGGTAACCGGCGAATTCGTTATGGACGAAATGGTGAAGGGCAAACGACTCGAGGGATGAAGAATTCGTATCGGCGATAAAGGGTTCGTATCGAGATGAAGGGTTCGTATCAGGGCACGCCTTCAGGCGTGCCGAAAATGAAGGCCAGAGACAAGCGCCTTTAGGCGCAGGGGAAAGAGAACATGCAGTCCGCGATTTCAGTTCGACAGCTCACGAAGACCTATGACGAAGGGGCGGCGGGAACGCTTGCCCTGCGCGGCATCGACCTCGACGTTCACGCAGGAGAATTACTGATGCTCGTCGGTCCATCCGGCAGCGGGAAGACCACGTTGCTCTCGATCATGGGATGCATCCTGACAGCGACGTCAGGCAGCGTACAGGTAGCTGGCCGCGAAGTGGTCGGTCTCAACGAGAAGCAACTACCGGCCCTGCGTCTGCAGAACATCGGATTCGTGTTTCAGGGATTCAATCTGTTTCCCACGCTGACCGCCGGAGAAAACGTTGAGCTGATGCTCGATCTGAAGGGAATTTCGGCCGCTAAATCCCGCAAGCGCGCCGAGGAATTACTGGAACAGGTTGGACTGGCAGCAAAGTACGGCAGCTTTCCCGCTGATCTAAGCGGAGGGCAAAAGCAGCGCGTAGCCATTGCGCGAGCGCTGGCGGGTGATCCGGGAATCATCTTGGCGGACGAGCCTACAGCGGCCCTCGATTCACACACCGGGCGCACTGTAATGGAAATGATGAGCGACCTGGCGCACAAACGCGAGCGTGCCGTAGTGATCGTTACGCATGATTCGCGAGTATTAGGTTTCGCCGACCGCATCGTAAGAATCGAAGACGGAGCCATCGCCTCCGCTGCCGAATCCGACCCGGTGCCGCCTGCGCTGCTGGCGCACAATCTGCCTCAGGCCGCTGTGGGTCTGGTTTAGAAACAAATCTATTTTCATTACGCAGTTCCACCCAAGTGGGGAAGTGGAGAAGTCTATGAACAAAATATTTTCAACTCAATCATTAAAGAGCCGGACCAGTTTAGTTGTCGGGCTCGGTATCGTTTTGCTCAGCGCGTCGATCGTGGTTGCATCCCGTCGCGCCCATGAATCGGCAGTGGCCTCCAAGGCCGCGTTAGAAGGCCGCGCGCCACTGCTCGATCGCGGGGCCGGGGCGCGTCGAGCCCTCCTCCGAAGACATCAAGATCGGCTCTGAACTCAGCGGCCGTCTCAAGAGTGTGAACGTGGAGGAAGGCGACGCCATCCATCGCGGGCAAGTCCTGGCCGAATTGGAGAATGCGGACTATCGTGCGCAAGTCGAATCGGCACGAGCCAACGTCGTGGCCAAAGAAGCGGTGTTGCGCAAAGTCATCAACGGTGCCCGGCATCAGGAGCGCGATGCCGCCTGGTCTTCCGTGACCGAAGCAAAAGCAGTGCTGGAGAATTCAAAGTTGGAGCTACACCGGCGGAAGGAATTGTTCTCTGCGGGCGTAGTTTCGCGCGAAGAACTCGATCGCTACGCTCGCGAAGCCGACGTGGCCCAGGCCAAGTACGATAATTCGGTCCAACAGCACGCTCTGGTTGACGACCATGCTCGCGAAGAGGACCGCTCCCTCGCCGAAGCCGATGTCAAGCTCGCGCAGGGTCAGTTGGAAGAGGCGCAGGCGCGCTACGAGAAGACCTTCATTCGCTCGCCGATTGATGGAAGCGTGCTGCGCAAGCATCATCGCAGTGGAGAAAGTGTCTCGAACTCCTCCACCGTCCCTGATCCGATCTTGACGATTGGCGACCGCAAGACCTTGCGGGTGCGCGTGGACGTTGATGAAACTGACGTGAGCAAAGTAAGTGTAGGACAGAGAGCATACGTCACCGCCGACGCTTTCGGAGGCCAGAAGTTCTGGGGACACGTGGTGCGCGTGGGCCAACAGTTGGGTCCTAAGAATGTGCGAACCGACGAGCCAACAGAAAAGGTCGACACCAAGATTCTGGAAACGCTGGTGGAACTTGATGCAGGCTCGCGCTTGCCGGACGGACTGCGGGTAGATGCATTCATTGTTCCGGTGGGCGGGGAAATGGCCCAGAGCCGCTGAGTCGTAGATTATTGTCGAAAGTCAGAATTACCAGGAGGAGGAATCCATGACCCGGGAAGCGCGAACCATGGCCGGCATCATCCTGATTACGGTGCCAACCATTCAGTACGGCGGATATTTTCTGCTCACTTCTTTACAAGATCGAACGAGCCACTATATGGAGAATGCCCTCCGGCAAAACTTCTTTCGTGCCGGTCATGCCCATGCCGGCGTCTTTGTCATTCTGTCGCTGGTTTGCCAGATATTTGCCGACACTGCCACGTTGTCAACGCCCTGGCTGTGGCTGGCACGACTCGGCGTACCCGCAGCCGCGATTCTGATTCCGGCCGGCTTCTTTTTTTCAATGCCCTCGCCGCAGGCGACTCAGCCCAACAGCTTTGTTTCTCTGATCTACGTTGGCGCGGTGCTCCTGGCCGCGGCTGTCGTAACCCTCGGAATTGGCCTGCTCCGCGCTCCCACGATGTGATTTACCCGAATCCGGTAAAATGATTTCTTTGACCGGACTTGTTATTTGACTGCTGATCTCACCTTGACCACGAGCCTCGCGGCGCTCTTTGCCCCAAAGGGCATCGGGCACTACATCCGCCAGCATTTCCTCGATACCACGTTTCGCGGTCTTTACCATGCCAATGCCTTCGATGTGGCGTTGCTGGTTCCGTATTTCATCGTCCTGATCCTGTTGGCGGGTTACGGGATGCACCGTTACGTCTTGGTGTATCTCTATTACAAGCACCGCAAGAACCGCACGACCGAACCGGCAGCGCGTTTCGAAGAATTGCCCAGGATCACGGTGCAATTGCCGATCTTCAACGAGCAGTACGTCGTCGAGCGGCTGCTGGAAGCCGTATGCAAGCTGAATTATCCGCGCGAAAAGCTCGACATCCAGTTGCTCGACGATTCCACCGACGAAACAGTCGAGGTGGCACGTGGCCTGGTCGAACGCTATGCCGCGCTGGGCAATCCCATCACCTATCATCACCGCACCAGTCGCCACGGTTTCAAAGCTGGCGCGTTAGCCGAAGGCATGCAGTCCGCGAAGGGCGAATTTATCGCCATCTTCGACGCTGATTTCACGCCGCCAGAAGATTTCCTGCTGCTCACTGTCCATCACTTCAGCGATCCCAAAATTGGGATGGTGCAAACCCGCTGGACCCACCTCAACCGCCACTATTCCTTTTTGACCGAAGTCGAAGCCATCCTGCTCGATGGCCATTTCGTGCTGGAGCACTCCGGTCGCGCCCGCACAGGCCTTTTCTTTAACTTCAACGGTACTGCAGGCATGTGGCGCCGCTCGGCCATCGAAGAGGCCGGGGGCTGGCAGCACGATACGTTGACCGAGGATACCGATCTCTCCTACCGCGCCCAGCTGAAAGGCTGGAAGTTCATCTACCTGCAAGACGTGGAGTGTCCCGCGGAACTGCCGGTCGAAATGACTGCCTTCAAGACGCAGCAGGCACGCTGGGCGAAGGGCCTGATCCAGACCGGAAAGAAGATCCTGCCGAAGGTATTACGCAGTGACGCGCCTCTGCACACCAAGATTGAAGCGTGGTACCACCTCACAGCAAACATCAGCTACCCGCTGATGATTATGCTCTCTGTGCTTTTGTTGCCGGCCATGATCATTCGCTTCTATCAGGGCTGGTTCCAGATGCTCTACATCGACCTGCCCTTGTTCATGGCCTCAACATTCTCGATTTCGAGCTTCTATCTGGTCTCGCAGCGCGAACTATTCCCCCGCAGCTGGCCGCGCGCCCTGCTGTATCTGCCCTTCCTGATGGCGCTAGGAATTGGCCTGACCATCACCAACACGAAAGCCGTGATCGAGGCGCTTCTCGGTAAGGAGAGCGCATTCGCGCGAACGCCCAAGTATAGTGTCGTCTCCAGGCAGGACAAAGTTGGCGCTACAAAATATCGCAAGCGTCTGGGATGGGTGCCGTGGGTAGAACTCGTCATCGGCACATATTTTGCGCTCACCGTGTACTACGCCGTGGAAAACGAAAACTACATCACCGTTCCGTTTCTGTTGCTGTTCGTTCTCGGATACTGGTGCACAGGTCTAATGTCGCTGCTTCAGGGCCGCTTCGGTGGTGGTTCCACGACCGCGACCACGCATACCAAGCCCTTCCCAGTCGGCGTGTAATCATCCCTCACATTGTTGTGCTCAGCGCTCCAGAGTCGCACTCTGCAACGATTCCAGTGAGATTGACCTCGCAGTGGTTTGAAATGTTGCGGACAAAGACCTCGGCTGACTTCTGGTCTTCGCTTGACCACTCGTTTACAATCCACTCGCTGACAGTTCTCTACTCCCGATGATTCGGTTCGCAAAGAGAATTTCGACAGGAGGATGCGATGCTCCGCTCGCATAGAATTCTCCACCTGGTTTCCGCAGCCGCGCTCTCGATAACAATCCTTAGTTGCGGTGCCGCGCATGACTCCGACGAGTACTTCGTTTTCGTTTCGGCGAATTTACAAGTTCAATACTGGAAGACGGCCGGAGCAGGATTTTCGAACGCGGCCTCTCAATTCAAGGTGCGCTCTGATTTCAGCGGTCCACAGAACTACGATCCCAAAGCCGAGCGCGATGCACTAGATCAGGCCGTGCAAAAGAAAGCGACCGGCATCCTGTTGGCCGTGACCGATCCGGCTCTGCTCAAAGACGGTATCGATAAGGCCGTGTCGGCCGGAATCCCCGTCATCACCGTGGACTCCGATGCGCCCTCGAGTAAGCGCCTCTTCTTTATTGGAACTAACAACTATCAGGCGGGATTCACCGGAGGTCAGCGCCTGGCGAAGGAACTCAACGGAAAAGGCAACGTCGTCGTCTTCTCCATGCCTGACCAGTCGAACCTGCAAGAGCGCCTGCAGGGATATAAGGACGCTTTGGCCCGCACTCCGGCGATCAAGATCACGCGCGTGGTCGATATTCAAGGCGACCCCCGCATCGCATTCGATACGACTACCCAGATCGTCGGGAAAGAGCGTGACAAGGTCGATGCCTTCGTCTGTCTGGAAGCGCAATCGGGCAAAGAGGTGGCGGGAGTCTTAAGCAGCTATCACGTGACCGGAAAAGTCGTGATCGCCATGGACACAGATCAGGAGACTCTCGACTGGATCCAAAAAGGTGTGATCGTCGCCACGATTGGGCAAAAGCCCTACACCATGGCCTTCGTCGGTATGCAGATGCTCGACAATCTTTACCACCACAAGCCGCCTTCGTTGGACAGGGACTGGTCGAAAGACAGTTTTGCGCCGATCCCAAGCTTTGTGGATACGGGCTCGGATCTGATCGACAAGAGCAACGTGGAATCTTTTGTTCAGGCGGGAAAGAATCTGGCGGCGCCGAAGTAGAGTTCAAAAACTAAACTCAAAAGGATCGAACCTGATGCGGAAGCTGTTGCTTTCTTTTCTCAGCCTGCTGTGTGTAGGCTCGCTGGCATACGCCCTGGACCGTCAGCCGAACTCCGACTATCACGCACGCCGGGAGGCTCTCGCCAGAAAGGTCGGCGGAGTTGTCGCGCTTCTGGCCCCGCTCGAAGGCCAGGATGCAGTCTACGAGTTTCGCCAGGAAGACAATTTTTATTATCTCTCCGGCGTGACGACGCCGGGAGCAGGTCTGCTGATCGTGCCTGCTACGGAAGCTCAGGGCGACTCTCCCGCCCGCGCCTATACTGAGATTCTGTTTCTGCCACCACGCAACCTCCGTCTCGAAAAGTTCACCGGACCACAGCTTGGCGCCGACGATCCCGCTGCCCCGAAGCTGACTGGATTCGATCGCGTCGAAGAGATGAGTAAGTTGCCGGAGGAGGTTGCGAAATCGCTGGCCAATCAACGCCCCGTGGTCTACACGGAGATTCCTGCCCCGGGGAACTCCATCGCCAGCGAAGATCTATTGGGATTTCTCCGACACAGTAACGCCATGGTGTTTTTTCAAGACGTGAAGCCCATGCTGGTTTCGATGCGAACCGTCAAAGATGCGGGGGAAGTTGGTCTGATCCGTAAAGCTGTCGATGCCTCGGTAGCCGCACACGCCGCCGCAATGAAAGCCGTAAAGCCGAACATCAAGGAGTATGAGATCTCCGCGCTGATGCAGTACGAATGGGGGAGGCGCGGCTGTGAGCGCTCCGCTTACTCGTCCATCGTAGGCTCCGGACACAATTCAACCGTTCTGCATTATTCCGAGGACACCAACACGATGAAGGCCGGCGACGTGGTAGTGATCGACGCGGCCGCGGAGTACTCCATGTACGCCGCCGACATCACCCGCACAATGCCGGTGAATGGTCACTTTACGGCGCGGCAAAAAGAAATTTACGACATCGTGCTGGGAGCCCAGGAGGCTGCCATGGCGGCGTTCCAGTCGGGCAAATCGATGCTCTCGGGTGACTCCGAAGCGTCGTTGAACAAAGTGGCGAAAGACTACATCAAGACCCATGGAAAAGACTTGCATGGCCAACCGCTCGATCAATACTTCATTCATGGCCTGGGACACTACATCGGGTTGGGCGTCCACGACCCCAACGACTACAAGGTTCCGCTTGGTCCCGGGATGACTTTCACGATTGAGCCCGGCATCTACATTCCCGAAGAAAACATCGGGGTGCGTATCGAAGATGATTACGCAGTCGATGCTGACGGTAAGCTGATCAAGCTCAGCGCGGCCCTTCCGTCGAAAGCCGAAGACGTGGAGAAGGCGATGGCGGGGAACTAGGAGAGGCCGCAATTATTCAATAATCACGAAATATATTCCCGAATATATTCGTCCTTACTTTTCACCAACTGGCGGACGTCCCCGTCGAAAGTCACTTTCCCGTCGCGCAGAATTAGAAAGCTCATGGGGACGTCACAGTACTGTCCGCGTGGCAAGAGACGAACCTGATTCGTGTCCTTGTCAAATTGGTGCGTAGCCATCGTGAAGGCATCTTGCAGGCGGTGCGTGACCAGCAGGGAACTGGTGCGGTACACATCCCGTTGTTTCATGATCAATTCAACGATCGTATTAGATGTTATTGGATCCAGACCGCCAGTAGGGGAGTCGTAAAGCAACAATTCCGGTTGCGTGATGATGGCACGGGCGATGGCGACGCGGCGACGCATGCCTCCTGAAAGTTCCGCAGGGAACAAATCGAGCGTATGCTCGAGTTCCACGAAACGTAGCGACTCGCGTACTCGGCGGTCAATCTCATCGTCATAGATGCCGTGCTCCTCGGTGAGTCGGTAAGCGACATTTTCGCGCACCGTCAGAGAGTCAAACAGCGCGCTCTCCTGAAAAACCATCCCCAAATGGGCGCGCATGGGGAAGAGCTCATTCTCAGGAAGTTGTGTGACCTCGTTGCCCAACACGGTAATCCGTCCAGAGTCGGGTGGCAGCAAGCCGAGGGAGAGTTTTAAAATCGTGCTTTTGCCGGATCCCGCCACTCCGAACAATGCCTTGGTTTCTCCATACGGCAAACTGAATGAAACCCCACGCAAAACATGATTATCTTCAAACGAAAGATACACATCGTCGAAAACAATGGCCGAGCCAGTTCTAGGCTGGACAGCCGGGTCCGGGCGATCGATGGGCAGCGTGGGCGTCGACATAGAGCTACCTGTAAGACATCACCGAGATCAAAAGCTTGGTGACAAAGAAATCAGTGACGAGGATTAACACCGATGCCGCCACCACAGCTTGCGTCGTTGCCCGGCCCACCCCCTGGGTGCCACCCCGCGCGGTCATTCCGTAGTAGCAGCCCACGGTCGCGATGATGAAGCCGAACAGGGTGGGCTTCAGCAATCCCATGAAGACATCCTGAAATACCAGCACTTGCCAGGCATTGGCCCAGTACTGACGCGCGTCAAGACTCAGAAAAAGCTTCGCCACCATGAGCCCGCCAGCGAGCCCGACCAAATCAGAAATGATGCTCAGAAAGAACAGCATGAACACCGTCGCGGTAACGCGCGGCGTTACCAATTTCTTCATCGGATCAGTGCCCAGCGCACGCATGGCATCGATCTGCTCGGTCACTACCATCGATCCCAACTCACTTGCCATCCCTGAAGAATTCCGGCCTGCCACCATCAAACCGGTGAGCACAGGCCCGAGTTCGCGCACCATGGAGGTGGAGACGAGCTGGCCAATCAGAGTGATCGAGCCGAATCGCTGAAGAGTATTGGCGGTTTGCAGTGCCAGAACGCCGCCAGTAAAGAAGCCGGTTAGCACGACGATCGGCAGTGAGCCCACTCCGATCAAGTCCGCCTGCTGCACCATATCCGCGAAGTAGAGAGGCTTGCGAACGAGATTGGCCACAGATTCCGCGGCCATCAGGGTGTATTCCTGAACCGCAAGCACCTTTTGCTTGGCGAACTCTGTCGGTGAGGTCAGTGCCATGCGATTCGAAAGTCCCGCGCCGCCCGTCAGGCGAGGAACGAGGGCTGACCGAAATATAACAGACAGGGCCCTCGGCGATCAGCTTTCAACTGTCAGCCAGACCCGAATACTGCAACAGAAGGGAATTGATGACGTCGGGCGCCAAAGTCTGGGATGAACCGAGAACTGCTCCTATCCCCGGCCCTTCTTCCTGATCTCAATATTCAGCCGTCGAATTTTCTGATTCAGGGTAGAGAGTGGCACATGGAAGCGCTCGGCGGCTTCGGTCTGATTCCAGTTGCAGCGCTCGAGCATATCGGTGATGACGCGGCGTTCTACATCTTCGACGATTTCGAACAGCGATGCGTCAGACGGAGGATCGTGCAAGGTGAGCGAGGAACCGCGTCCCATCATCGAGTCAGGCAGCAGATCCATGCTGATTTCCGGTCCGGAAGAGAGCACCACGGCGCGTTCAATGACGTTTTCCAGTTCACGCACATTGCCCGGCCACGAGTAAGCCATCAGCGGGCGCAGGGCCTCTGGAGTGATTCTCGGCGTGGGCCGTCCGTTTTCTTCGGCATATTTCTTGAGGAAGAATTCCACCAGCAAAGGAATATCTTCCTTGCGCTGTCGCAGCGGAGGCAGTTCTACCGTGATGACGTTCAGCCTGTAGAAAAGATCTTCGCGGAAGCGCCCGTCGCGCACCATCTGGCGGAGATCGATATTCGTCGCGGCGATAATGCGTACGTCCACCTGAATTTCCTGAATGCCGCCCAGATGCATGAATCTGCGATCCTGCAGGACGCGTAGAATCTTGGCCTGCGTTTCCAGGCCCATCGTGGCGATTTCATCGAGGAAAAGTGTGCCCTTATCCGCGACTTCAAACAAGCCCTTCTTCGAAGCAATCGCGCTGGTAAAGGCTCCCTTCACGTGGCCAAAGAGCGTGGACTCGAGCAGGTCGGTCGGCATCGAGCCGGTGTTGACGGGAACAAATGGCTTGTCGCGGCGCGGTGAATTCAAGTGCACCGCTTTCGCAATCACTTCTTTGCCAGTTCCGCTCTCGCCCTGCAAGAGGACGGTAGATCGGCTGTTCGCGACCTGGGCGACCAGGTCGAAGATTTTCAGCATGGGCTCGCTCTTGCCCACGATGTTCTCAAAGTTGTAGCGCTGCTTGAGGGCCCGCTTGAGTTGAACGTTTTCTTCTTCAGCCCGCCGCCAGCCCACCGCCGCGCGGACATCGGCGAGAAGTTTCTCGTTGTCCCACGGCTTCTGAACGAAGTTGGCCGCTCCCGACTGCATGGCGCGCACGGCATTCTCCACCGTGCCATAGGCGGTAATCATGATCACCGGCAACCGCGGGTCGTGCGACCGAATCTCCGAAAGAATCTCCATGCCGTTGCGACCCGGCAAGGTCAGATCGAGCAGCACGAGATCGAAGGGACGGTCCGCCATTTGCGAGATCCCGTCTTCGCCGCTAATCGCGGTCTCGACTTCGAAGCCTTCCATCTCGAGCAGAGTCTGAAGGGATTCCCGAATCTCAGCCTCATCATCCACAATGAGCACCGAGCCTGCTGGCGACGGATTTCCGTTTACCGTGCCGCGCGTGATTACTGCTGCTTCAGACATGCACTGCCTTCCTGCTCAGTGGAAAGTCCAGGGCAAACGTCGTGCCCGAGCCCGGATTGCTTTCCACGCGAATTTTGCCGGCGTGTTCCTGAATAATGCCGTACGTGACGGAAAGCCCGAGCCCGGTCCCGCGGTTCTGGCCTTCCTTGGGTGCCGTCTTCGTCGTGAAGAACGGATCGTAGATACGTTGGATGTGTTCCGGTGCGATGCCCGAGCCGGTGTCGGAAACTCGCACGCTCACCATGTCGCCGTTGCAGGTCGCCACGCTTAGCTTGCCACCACCCGGCATGGCGTCTTTCGCGTTGAGAAACAGGTTGAGGAATACCTGCTGCAGTCGCCCCGGATTTCCCTGAATCGCAGAGATTCCCCCGGTCAGTTCTGAATTTACCTGGATCTTTGCGGTCTTGAACTGGTGTTCCAGCAGTGCGAGCGTGTCGGTGATCACTTTATTGATATCCACATCGGCAAACTCGGTGCCGCTGGTGCGGGAGAAATTCAGCAGGTTATTAACGATCTCGGACGCGCGGAAAGTTTGCCGCGTGATCTTTTCCAGCAATCCCGACTTCTGTGGGTCGCCTTGCAATTGCTTGGCTAGCATCTGCGTGTAGGAAGAAATCACGGCTAGGGGCGTATTCACTTCATGCGCCACTCCGGCTGCCAGCAAGCCAATCGACGAAAGTTTATCCGCTTGCGAAAGCTGGCTTTCAAGGTCGACTCGCTCGGTGATGTCGTCCATGATGACGAGGCGTCCGATCACCTGGAAGTTGCGTGTCACCAGCGGCGCAATTGCCACGTTCACAGTCCGCGTCTCTCCTGCCGGAGTCTGCAGCCGAAACTTATACAGGTTATTGATGCCGCCGTTCTGCCGGACCCGGTAAAATTCCTCGACGAATTCCTGCGGGAAAATACTCGGCACGGGCTGGGTCAGCGCCTGCCATCGGGGCAGCGCATACATCACTTCCATCTGCGCGTTCCAGCTTTCGATGCGGTCTTCCATGTCGAGAGCGATAATGCCCACATTGATCGATTCGACAATGTTCTCGTTGAAGTCCTTCAGGCGCTCGTACTCCGCAACTTTCTGCTGCAATGATGTGTACAGCTGGCCATTCTGAATCGCGATTCCGAGATATCCGCCCAGCGTCTCGAGCAGTTCAACGTCTTCGCTAGAGAGATAGTCTCCCTTCGTCGTTTTTCCCAAGCCAAGAACCGCGACCGTCTTCTGCTGCGCACGGCAGGGGATGTAGTAGTTCAGATCCAGGCGGGCAATTGTTTCCTGCGATCCGGCGGTTTCGCGCGGCACCTGGTGCGTGTTCTCAAAGAACATGTGGCGTGCCGGTTCTGGTCGAGCAGCGCTGAGGAAGGCCAAATCAAGTTTCGCCATCGGATTTATGCCGACCGATTTGGAAAGTACGAACTGATCGACCTCCTCGTCCGCTCTTAGGAAGATGGCGATCCGATCGACAGACAGCGTTCGCGACAGGCGGTCAACCACGGACGTGAGCAGCGCGTTCAAATCCGTTTCCGAGCCCAGTTCGCGGCCGAATTCGATCAGTGTCCGCCGGTAGTCATACACCGTGCGGTAGAACAGATGGTCGATGCGGTCCTGAATCCACTTCCGTACCGGATCAAACAAAAGCGCGGTCACGACCACAGCCAGGATCAGGCCGACTCGTCCCGTACCGGGCTGACGCATCTGGACCAGTGTGGCTACGCCCGCCACCAATGCGAAATACATCCCAACCACTGCGGTGACAGCCAGGGTATAAACCACGACGCGCTTCGAGATCAGGTCGACGTCCATCAGGCGGTAGCGGAAGATGGCGTAACCGAACGTCAGTGGCAACAAGCCCAGGAAAAGCACCGACAGCTTCGACCACGTGCCGGGCAGCGATCCCATCAGGTAGGGGATGACGTAGAACAAGGTGTAAGGAACGATGGCGAGAATCGTGCCGCGCGTCACCCACTTCAATTGCTGCCGCAGGATGGTTGTGCTGGCGCGCCGGTAGCTATACCAGAGCAAGACCGCTGCCACGATGAACAGCAGAGCGCCGCAGGCCATTTCCTGGCGGTCCATGTCCCAGCGGAGGTAGCCGCTCGCTTGCGCGAGTCGCAGGGCAATAATGTGGCGTCCGAGAAGCAGCAGTCCGGGGACGTATGGCAAAGTCAGCAGCCACGGACGCTGCCGGACAAAGTTCCTCTTCTCCGGAAACGTGAGGACAAAGTGCAGGAACAATGCCGGCTGCAACATCCAGGCGATGATGTTGCTCCAGTAGATCGTCCAATCAAACTCGTTGAGCTTGCCCGTGTACTTGAACGAGTACGCGATGAACGAAACCAAGCAGAAGATGTAGAAATGAGTGGACCCTGGTGCCGTCCAGCGGCGCAACAGAACGTAGATCCCAATCCCCAGATAGATGAGCGCGATGAGGCGGAGCGAATTGTTTAGCGAACGATCCGCAGGAACAAGAATGACGCTCGAATCGAGAGTGACTGATTCACGGATCAGAGAGTACGAAGCCTTCGACCAGACGCCCGTACGGTAAAGTTGGCGCACCAGTCCCGGGGTGCTCTTGATTTCCTGGTCATTGACCGAAACCAGCTGGTCGCCTGGCTTGATGCCTGCCTTTGCGCCGGGTCCGTTTGGGTCAACTCGGTCCGCTACCAACCGGCCACTATGCTCGATCCACCAAACGCCATCGTCGGGGCCAGCTGACTCGCTTTCTTTCTGGAGATTGAAGCCCGCAAACACAACGGCAGCCACGGTCAGCAGAAACAGCAGAACCGCGACAGAGCGACCTTGGCTTTCCCGATTCATGACCTTCGGCACTGGCCCCGGACGCTTTTTAGGCGAAGGAGGCGCAGAGGGTACTTCCCACCCACCCTCAATGAGCAACTTCGCTGCCACCCGATTCGTCATTTCCCACATGCTAAGTCGAGCAGATCAAACGACTTCCGAAATTATAGATGCATTTTCGAACGCTAACTATGTCTTTTTGGAGGTTTCTGTGGGATTCTGTATCGCATTGCCCTTACATTTGTACGGCTTAGCGACTAGTTCTTAGGATGCATTTCGCTGTCAGCTGGAAAATATGGCGATCCGCACATGTGCTACAAAATTTGAAAAAACGGCTCTTCAAGTAAAAGCAACGTATTCCGGTGGAAGGTATTGGTTCGAAAGACCGATTTACCAGCGCACCAACCGGTTTTACCCGGCCTTGCGTTCGTTTGGGGGCGTTTCGGCGGGTTCGTCGTCCCATTCGAAGGACAGAGCGCGTGCAGTTGTCTCGATCGGCTCCAGTTCAGGAATGTCCTCGGCCACCGACGCTCCCAATTCCGCAAACTTCCGCGCCGAGACCAAAACTCGGTTTTCTAACGAACCAACGGCTTGGTTGTAGGCTTCGACCGCCCGGTCGAGGTTCGTGCCAACTCCGGTAATGTGCCCGGCAAGCTTGCGCAGTCGCTCGTGGAGTTCCTTCCCTAAAGCGCTAATCTCGTGAGCGTTCCGCGCCAGTTTCTCCTGATTCCACCCGTAGGCGACTGCTTTCAGGAGAGCAATCAAAGTTGTTGGAGATGCCGGGATCACCCGCTGGAGCACACCGTGCTCGATCAAGCCGGGATCCTGTTCGAGCGCCGCGCTGAAGAAAGTCTCCCCGGGCAGAAACATCACCACAAACTCAGGCGTGGCTTCGAACTGCTCCCAGTAGTTCTTTCCGCTCAATGTCTTCATGTGGTCGCGGACCTGACGAGCGTGACTCGCCAGACACGCCCGCCGCGCCTCTTCGTCCGTCGTTTCAAACGCGTCAAGAAACGCCTGCAGAGGCGTCTTGGCATCGACCACCACGCTTTTGCCGCCGGGCAACTTTACGACCAGGTCAGGGCGAAAACGTCCGCTTTCACCCGTGATGGTCTCCTGTTCAGCGAAATCGCAATAGGGCAGCATGCCCGCGATCTCAACCACCCGTCGCAACTGGATTTCCCCCCAGCGTCCCCGAACATTCGGCGTGCGCAACGCCCGCACCAGGTTGCCGGTTTCCGACTGAAGTTCCTTCTGCGTCGTAATCAGGGACTGAACCTGCGCCTTCAGATCCCCATAGGCCTCGCCGCGCGCAACCTCCATCTGCTGAATCTGAGCATCTACCTTGCTCAGCGATTCCCGGACCGGCGCCACCAGGTCGGAAACCGCTTTTTGTCGAGCGTCCAGATCGCCCTTGGCTTCACTCTGAAACCGTTTGAGCGTTTCCTGGGCAATCTGCAGGAACGAAGAATTGTTGCTTTTCAGGGCATCCGCAGCGAGGGCTTTGAAGGCGTTTTGCAGCTGTTCGCTGGCGCGATCCCCTGCCTTAGTGAGTAGGTCAACCTTTTCGTTGCTGGTCTTTCGTTCCGCTTCAAGGGCGGATTCCAGCCTTGCCCGGCTCGTTACCAGCTCGCGCTGATCCTCCAAAAGCCGCGCCAGTTCGGCCTTTACCGCCGCTAATTCCTTCTCGGTCAAGGACAAACGAGCCTGCAGCGTGGCCGCACGCGATCGCAGTGCCAGCCATGCAAGAACTCCTCCAAACAACAGGCCAATGACCCCACTGATCCCTAGTTCCATAGACACAGGTAACTTCTCGCACCCAATCCTAACCCCTAGCCTAACATCAGCAACCGAGGTTTGAGCCCGAGAGGACTCAAGCCGGAAACGGCGTGATTGAAACCGATTTTTGCAGATCTCTGGCCCTGTAGGCGCATCCTCCTGTTCCGAGGCCCCAGACTATTGTTGGCGTTTCTGCTGAGCACAGGCACCGCGACCGTGCAGCCCGCGTCCCGTTTAATGGCGTTTCCCGCAGCGCCCCGAGGTTCTGGGCAATCTCAAAAGGCCACGCTCAAGTCCGTAGCCGCGCCCTCTGCCGACATCCCTTTTAACAACGAGGAGTTTGAAACTGAGCAACGCCTTTTGGCTCTCGCAAACCAGTCTCGTGCGGGAAGCCGGCGCCCCTCCGCTGATCCTGGATTCCGGGCTTTCAAAGGCAGCGCGCCTGCACGCGCAGGAGATGCTCGAGGAGCACCAGCTTTCGCATCAATTCCGAGGGGAAAAGTCCTTGCCACAGCGTCTGGCATCGACCACCGAACTATTGCTCGATCAAGAGGGAGAAAACGTCGCACTCGATTATGACGCTGAGCACGGCCACCAACATCTCATGCTTTCACCCCCGCATCGCGCGAACCTGCTCAACCCGACATACAACGTAGTCGGGTTGGGTGTGGTTCGTAACGGGGCACACTTGTACATCGTTCAGGACTTCGGCCACGCCCTCCCCAGTTATACGGCTGTCGATGTGAAAGATCGCATCGCGGTGGCCGTGAACCGCCAGCGCCGGCAAGCCAGCCAGGCCGAACTGCAGCGCCGCGACCTGCTGGTCGCCGATGAGGCTGCCTGCTCCATGGCGCAGGCCGACAAGCTTGGAACCTCCCCGGTTCGCAAACTCGCGGAACGATTCACCGTTCTTACTTACACTAGCCTGCACCCCGAAACACTGCCCACGACCGCCGCGCACGCCATCATTAGCCACACAGTGCATACCTTTTCCATTGGCGCATGCTATAGCCGAACCGACACCTACCCCTCGGGTGCATATTGGGTTGTGCTCTCGCTGGAGTAGATTCTTTCGATAAGATCGCCGTGGCAAGCGGGACGCACTTCTGCTGTGCTACTCTTTGCCTGCCCTCCGTCTGCGGTTCCCGTCCATGGAATCCACGGCACAAATTCGTCCCCAGGTTTCTCCGCAAAAGGTCCGCATCGGCACCGCCGGCTGGTCTTATAAAGATTGGGAAGGCATCTTCTATCCGCTAGGGATGCGCAGCACCAAACTGCATCCTCTTGAATACTTGGCGCGCTTTTTCGATACCACCGAAATCAACACATCGTTCTACGGCCCCCTGCGCGCGGAGCTGGCCAAGCTCTGGTGCCGCAAGGTCGCCGGGGTCAATCCGGATTTTCTCTTCACCGCCAAACTCTACCGCGCTTTCACTCACTCGCCGCTGTCGATTATGGAACCCACGTCGGCTGCCAGTATCCGTCCCACCGATGAAGACGAAGCCCGCACCCGCGAAGGCCTCGACGCCCTCGCCAACGAAGGACGCCTGGGCGCGCTGCTCATTCAGTTTCCGGTTTCCTTCAAGAACACATCGCTGAACCGCGAGTACCTCGACCGTCTATTGCGACAGTTCATCGAGTACCCATGCGTCGTCGAGGTGCGCGATTCAACCTGGGACAACGCCGACACACTGGCGTCGTTCACCCGAAAGAATGTTGCCTTCTGCAATATCGATCAACCGGTGCTCGGCCGCTCTCTCGCCCCGACCGAGTACGTCACCGCACCCATCGCCTATATCCGCCTCCATGGTCGCAACTACGACCAGTGGTTCGATTCCGACAACCGAGACGATCGCTACAACTATCTCTACAACGAGCGGGAACTGGCCGGCTGGAAGGACCGGATCCAAAGCGTAGCCGAGAGAGCACAAACAACCTACGTAATCACAAACAACCACTTCGAAAGCAAAGCGGGAGTTAATGCGCTTGAATTGAAAGCGATGGTGACCGGAAAGCGCGTGCCCGCGCCGCCTACGCTGGTTCAGAAATATCCTGAGTTACGAAGATTCGCCGATCCCTTGGAAGACTTCAACGAAGACACCGGTCCTCAACTCCCCCTCTTAGCCTGATCTACACTCATCGCAGGTGCCCCATCCTAGCCGCGTATTTTTGTGGCTAGGGGGGAACCACGGACCACCGTGCCTGCCCGGATTTCCACAAATCCGTATCATCCTTCACCAGATCCCGACCCGCTCTTCGGGTTTTACATACAGCTTGTCGCCCGGTACCACTTTGAAGGCCTCGTACCAAGCGCCGACATTGCGCACCGTATCGCTCCGATATTCGCCTGGCGAATGGCTGTCAGTTTTGATCTGCTTGCGCAATGCGGCTTCTCCCTGGAGCTTTCGCCATCTCTGAGCGAACGCCAGGAAAAACCGCTGCTCCCCGCTTAGTCCGCCGATCACGCCATCGGTCTTGCCTTTCAATGACAGAATGTAAGCGTCATGCGCCACCAGCAACCCCGCCAGGTCCGAGATATTTTCATTCAACACCTGCTTACCATTGACGCAAAGGTCGGACAGCGGACAGTAGCCGTCAAACTGCGCCACCAACTTCGCAGCCGCAGCGTGATATTGAGCCAGGTCTTCCGCCGTCCACCAACTCCCGAGGCGGCCCTGGGCGTCGTAAATATTTCCCAGTTCATCGAAGCTGTGGCTGATCTCGTGAGCCATGCCAGCGCCTGCGGAGCCGTAGTTCGAGGCCGTATCGCCCTGCCAGTCAAAATATGGTGGCTGCAGAATGCCCGCCGAGAAAAACTCCGCGTTCGGGCTGAACATGATCACCGCACCTGGAATTTGCGGATTGATCGGCCATTCGATCGGATCAACGGACTGTTGAAGCTTCGCCAGATTGCGCATGCGAAGGAACGCTTCCGCTCGGCGCATATTTCCGAAGGCGTCGCCACGCACGATATCTAGAGTTGAGTAGTCGATCCATGTATCGGGGTAGCCGACGCATACTTCGAGCGCGGCCAGTTTGGCCAACGCCTTTTCCTTCGTCGGAGCCGACATCCACGTGAGTTTCGAAATGCGACCGCCATATGCAGTGATCAGGTCGCGAACCATGACCTGCACCTTCTTCTTGGCTTCGGGAGGAAAGTAGCGTTGCGTATAGAGTTCGCCGACTGCTTGACCCACCGCACCGTTTGTAGCGGCAATGGCAATCTGCTCGCGTGCTAGCGCCTGCTGCGCACCTGTCAGGACGGTGCCGTAAAAAGCGTACTGTTCGGCCCCAATGGCCCTCGGCAGGACATTCGCATAATGTTCAACCAGGTGAAACCGCAGATAGTCTTTCCACAGATCAAGCCTTTCACTGCCCACGAGTGCGGATACTCCAGTTACTGCCGAAGGCTGCCAAACGATGAAATCGGACTGCCCCGAGAGTCCGGCCGACTTGAAATAAGAGTCCCAGTCCATGCCCGGTGCTTTGACGCCAAAGTCAGCCCGCTTCCACGGATTATTCTGCTTGAAGACGTCTGCAGCATCCGCATCCGGCGCGAAGGCCTGCGCCATCCTGATCTCCAGCGACAAAATGCCAGCCGCCTTTGTCTCCGCTTCAGCAATACCCGCCAATTTCAGGACCGCTGCAATATGCGCCCGGTAGTGGGCGCGTAGCTCGGCCATTTTGGGCGACGGGTCGAGGTAGTCATCACGCTCGGGCATTCCTAGTCCGCCCTGCCACAGATGAAGAACATTGTGTTGCGAGTCTTCAAAGCCCTGGTTAACCCACATGCCGAAAACATGGTCCGCATTCGACGTGAGTCCATCCACCTCGCCGTCCAGCGTAGTGCCGAGATAAGCTGACAACGACGCCTTGTCTGCGATCGCTGAAATCGAGGCCATCTCGTCGGCCAGTGGGGCCCACTTCTTCGCCTCGATGTTGTCTTCGTCCATCAAGCTCGCGTAGTAGTCGCCGACCTTTTGTGCAACGCTGCCCTTGCCGGGGTGTGAAGCAGCGGCGTCTCGAATGAGATCGCGCACCCGCTGGCTGGTACTCTCCATCAACATTGCGCGCGTATCGTAGCCCGATTGGCCGGCCGGTATCGCTACCGTTTCAAGCCAGCCTCCATTGGCGTACCGGTAAAAGTCATCACCGGGTTTGATGGAACGGTCCAAGCCGCCCTCGCTGGCATCTCGAGCCGCAGGTGGAGTCGCTGAAATTAGCAAAACGGCAGAAATGAAAATACAAACGATAGCCGCAGCGCGAAGAACGCACACAAGGGTTCTCGCAAGCGAGTTGTTCGAAAATCCGCCATTGGCAGACGCCAACACATCTACGAGTCTTCTACCGTCAGTGGGCCGCATGTTATCTCCATTTGGATCGGTGGATCATGGCCGTCCAACCGCACCGTGTCTGCAATGAACGCGCACTCTAGCGGTTCCAGCCGACAACGCAGCCTAGTGACCATAGCGAAATAGATGGCTGCTCGGTGGACGTTTGCGGACCTGTTTCCTCGATCTCAATGATTACCCCGATCGCGTCGCGACCGTCATCTGTGTTTGACACGTTGACGAGCATGGGGTGATAAGTGTCTAGGCTTAAGAATTAAGGATGCAGTTGCATCGGGCATCGATCGGATTTACCCCTGTCGCATTCTGTTACGCTGGATGATCATGCGGGCTCGTAAATTCCTACCGCTATTGTGGGCTATCCTCGCGGCTAGTGCTGCAGGACAGTCCCAGAAGAAATCCACGAGCTCCCCCGACATTTTCCTTGTAACGATTGATACGCTGCGCGCCGATCATGTTCACTGCTATGGATACGAGCGCATCAAAACGCCCACTCTCGACGCGCTGGCCAAAGACGGCATCCTGTTCGCGCAAGCCTTCACCCCCAGTCCGATCACTAATACGTCGCACACGTCAATACTGACAGGACTGTTGCCGAGCACTCATGGGGTGACCGATTTTGCCGTGCCGCTGGCCACGAACAATCAAACTCTGGCGGAAGCGCTCAAGAGCCGAGGCTACAGTACAGCCGCTTTTATCGGTTCTGTAATTCTAGACAGCAAGGAGTTCGCTCCCGGCTTAGAGCGAGGATTTGATTTTTATGACAATTTCCCGCATCCGGCCAGGACTGGATCGCGATGGGGGCGTCTGGAACGGCGCGCAGAAACTGTGGTTCAACACGCCAATGCGTGGTTGAACGCGCATCCCGCGTCGCCGCATTTCGTCTGGATACATCTGTACGATCCTCATGATCCTTACGAACCCCCGCCTCCTTATTCGCAACTCTACAAAGAGCGCTTGTACGACGGAGAGATCGCCTATGCGGATTCAGCCCTGGCTGGTTTTGTTGCGTCTCTCAAAAAGCGCAGCTGGTACGATCACTCGATCATCGTGGTCGTCGGAGATCACGGCGAAGGCTTGGGAGAACATCACGAGCAGACCCATGGAATCTTTCTATATGACTCGACGACCCACGTGCCCCTGATTGTCAAACTGCCGGCTGAGACTGATTCGGGGAAAGTAGTCAAGTCACAAGTGCGGACACTGGATATCTTTCCGACCATACTGGAGATGCTCCACATTCCCGCGCCGGAACGCCTTGACGGCGAATCGCTGCGACCATACTTTTCCAACCCGGAAGAGAAGGACCGAATCGTTTTGGGTGAGACCGATTATCCTTTGCGTTTTGGCTGGGCGCCGCTTCGCTCCGTTCGTGCGGACGGCTTCAAATTTATTGATGCGCCCCGCCCCGAGCTTTATGATCTGAACCGCGACCCGCAAGAACAAACCAATGACTACGAACCGTGGAATGCGAATGTACAGAAGTTTCGCGCTGTGTTGGCGGATCGACGTAGCAAGGCTGCCCCTTCAGGCGCGGCTGCATCGATTCCTCAAAGCACCCTAGACGAACTGAAAGCCCTGGGATACTTGACGCGCGCTGACGCTGCAACCTCCTCCAACTTGACGGAACCGTCGCTGTTGCCTGATCCGAAGGACAAGATCGAGGAGCAGAACCTTCTCCATCAGGCGATGATCGCGTCCGAAGATGGACGATCGAGTGAGGCTCGTACGGCGCTCGAGAAAGTCGTGGATCTCGATCCGCATTCCGCCACCGCCCTTGGTCAATTGGGAGAACTGGAACTAAAGGCGGGAGATTTTCCCCGAGCATCTCTCCATTTAAGTCTGGCACGCCAGCTCCGCCCAGAGGACTCGACGGTTGCGTTCGATGACGGGCGGGCCAGAGAATCCGCCGGCGATTTCCCAAGCGCGAAAGAGGCGCTGGAAGCATGCTTGAAGCTCGATCCCACGAATCTTGCCGCGCGTTTGCTACTGGGAGACGTTGATCTCAAGCTGAAACATCTGAAGGCTGCCGAAGACGAGTTCGAAGCAGCGTTATTGCTTCAACCGGAAAACAGAGAAGCTCAGCTCGGGAAGGCAAAAGTTCAACTTGCGTCTGGCAGGTTCCTCGAAGCCACAAAGCAATTGGAGCCAATGGCGAGACAAAAATCGAGCAACGCCGAGATATTCGAGCTGCTCGCGCAAAGCTACGCTGCTTTGGGAGAAAAGGCAAAAGCGGAACAAGCTGAACAGCGAGCGAGAACTATGCGGCGAGGTACACAACCGTGAGATTCCTTGCGAGCCCCGTACATCTATTTCTGCGCGACTTTAGACTCTGACCCGTCAAAGATCTCGCTCAACACGTGCCCACGCATCTGTTTTGGTTGCTCCACGCCGTAAAGGTGTAGAACAGTCGGCGCAATGTCGTAGACGGAAGCCTCGAAGCCCATCAGGCGCAACCCATGCTTGATCCCAGGTCCCATCGCAAAAAATGATCCCGGTACATCATCGCCGTCAGCGAAATCGTGTTTTGCGATCACCGGGGTCGTTTTCTCGTGATCCATGTGGGCGTGCGGATCGGTTTCTTCGAATTCCCGGAGCGGCTTGATGCCGTGGTCGGAGACAATGAACACGTACGTGTTCTCGTCCGCGTGCTTCAGTATCGTGCCGAGCACCTTGTCGAAAGCAATGTACTGGTTCGGAAAAGCGTCGGTGCGAACGCTATTTACCTTAGGGTTATAGCCGACATTGTAGGGTGCAATTGGATAGAGCCAGTGCCCTGTGCGGTCTTCACAGGATTGCACCAGCCAGGTGAAATTCGTCGGATGGTTGGTCAATAAATAGTCGAAAAGTTGCGTCTGCTGATCGCGAATCACTTGAACTTTCTTCAGCCAGGAGTCAATGACTTCGCTCTCGTGGCCGTTCAAGTCAGCCGCCGACGGCATTCGTTCGCAGTCGATATAGAAATCGCCCACATTCTTGATCAGCTCTGCCTTCATGGCGCTTGGATATACCGCATCCCCGCCTTCAACTTCCGAAAGCTTCGGAGCGCAGAGGATGCCGTCTTCGCAATTCTTACCGCGAGTCAGCATTCCGCTGATCATGTATCCATTCACCGGCAGAACAGGAAAGGTCGCGGGAACATTCGCCATCCCGACAGTGATGCCTTGCTTGGAAAGCAGGGACCACAACGGTTCCTGTTTCAACATGTTGGTGTTGGCGGTGATTCCACCGACCACAAATCCCGTTACGCCGTGCTCGGCAGGCTCTGTGCTTGTAAACATCGTCGAGTAAACCCGAGGACAATTGGGCGCGTCCACGGTTCGCAGCTTTCCATGCACCCCGTTCTTGATCACCCCAGCCAGATTCGGCATGTCGCCCTTGAGGATGAGAGGACGGATCACATCCATCTCCATTCCGTTGACCCCGATCACAATGACGCGTGGCTTAGGTTTGGCTGCGTTTTGGTTCTGCGCGGATGCAACGGTGACCAAGAAGAACAATACGGAAAGAAGAATCAAATATCTGCGCAACGACAAGGGGAACCTCACTGTCTTGGGCTGTACGGCCAGACTTCTATTTCCAATATTATATGCGACGCGCTGAACCACAGGAATTGAGCTTCCTCGAATTGTATCAGCGCAAAAATGCCGATCAAACCTCACTTCCGCAAACGCGACCGCCAACACAAGGTGAGTAAGGGTTTCGCGTCGTTGCCAAAAGGGTGGGATCTACAGCAATTGCATCAAAGCAAGTCGATCGCCGATGACTTTGAATAATTTGGCAGCAAAAGGTTCATCGCTGCCGCCAAGGCAAGTGCCGTTGCGAGAATTACCAGCAAAGACTCATAGGAACCAGTCGAATCAAAGGCGCGACCCAGAATCACCGGACCGATGGCTGCTGCGGCGGCATAAAACGTCCAAGTGACACCGTAAAGCGTGGAGAAAGCGCGCAGCCCGAAATAACGAGTGAGCAAGTAAGGTGTGATGGCCGCTTCGCCACCGGCCCCGACACCAATCAGCGCGGCAGCGAGACATCCAGCGGGAAAACTATTCGCCCGGGCGAGCAGAAAAATGCCCGCCGCAGTCGTCAGGCTCACCGCCAAGGCCACGCGGGCGCCGAAAAACCGGTCCAGCAGCCAGCCCACGCCGACTCTGCCGAGCAGGCTCGAACCGCCAAGCATCGACGCGCAGAGCGCCGCATTTCTGGCCGTGATTCCTCGATCCGTAAGCAACGCCGACATCTGCGTAATCGCACCATTCATGCTGATGGAACTTACGCAAAGCACCGCTACGATAATCCAGAAGGGAAAAGAGCGCAGGCCTTCCGGCCACGTCATGCCAGAATGTTCAACTGGACCCGATTCGTGACGAACCATGCCGTGGCGAACCATGCCGTGCCGAACCTGCCGCCGTTCGCGGACATAGAGCCAACTGAGCGGTATCCCCAGCAGCAAGGCAATACAGCCCAGCGCCAGGTAGGCCGCCCTCCAGCCAGACCGGCTGACGATGGTTTGCGCAACCACCGGCAGGATCATTGCGCCCAAACCCGCTCCCACCATCACAAAAGACAGCGCCATCCCCAAACGGCGCTGAAACCACGTAGAAATCGATCGCGAATACGCGAGATGAGCTGCTCCATTCCCAACCAGGCCTAGCACGAAGCAGGTGACGTAGAGCTGCCACAATCCGGTTCGCAATAGCGCCAGCGATGCAATGGCGCAACCAAACACTGTCATGCAGGGAAGGATGATGCGACGAGGGCCAAAGCGATCGATCCATCGGCCCAGCAGCGGGGAGGACAGGCCCAACGTTATGGCGGCGATGGCGAAGCCGCGCGAGACGCCTTCGCGGCTCCAGCCGAATTCCGCGCCCAGCGGTTTCACAAAAACTGCGAAAGTGTAAACGAACAGCGACCCAAACCCCGCCATCACGCCGAGGCAGGCCGCCAGCACCACGCGCCAGCCGTAATAATGGAGATCGAATTCACTCAGGCTGGGTACCGGTTCAGCACTTTCCGTGGCGTCTCCGGCGAGGGAATCTGGGGCCATGCTCACGGTTTCCGCCCAGAGGCGAGCGATTCTGCAACGCGAGTAATGAAATGAATCATGAGGCAATCCACACTGAATTGGAAGATGGACGAACAGGCCGTTTAAACCGAACTACACTCCAAGAACCTTAGCTGCCATCGCGGTTCCCTCGACGCGATTCTTCACCTTAGCGAAGGCAGTTTCGCGCGAAGTCGAAGTGTCGTCGGCAAACGGCGAGAATCCGCAATCATCTGTCGTTCCCATGGACTCGATCGGGATTACCTTAACGGCGTCAAGCACCCGGTCGCGCACCTCCTCTGGACTCTCCACTCTGCGGTTGATCGGGTCCGTCACGCCAACGAAAAGCAGCTGACCTGGTTTCAGGAGTCCTCGGATCATGTTGAGGACGCGCCCACGGTCTGGCTCGCTCGCTAACTGAATATAGAAACGGCCCGCATTCAGGCGGAATAGAAACGGCAGCAGGCCCGAGTAATCCACATCGGCACTATGGGTGGAATCATGGTCGCCGCCCGGACAGGTGTGTACTCCGATCCGCTCCCGTTCTGCGTTGGTAAAGTGATCCAGAACACGATTGTTTAAATCGATGAATGAATTCAACACTCCGCCCGAGGGATCGAGCTTGAGCGCTAATCGCCCTTCTGTGAAGTCGATTTGTACGCAGGCGGCGCCTTGCTCCAGGCATTGGCGAATGTCCCGTTCTGCCTCGTCAATAAGATCTTTCAAAAACGCTTCCCGCGAATATCCACCCAAACCGCTTTGTGGATAAAGCAGGCTCAACGCCGATGCCGAGATCACAGCCTGTTTCAACGGCCGAGTCGTGTGACGCTGAGCGGCTTTCAGGTAGGTCACAGCGTGCACGCCATAGCGAAACGGGCCTGCCGTCAGCTTCGGCAGTTGTCTCGTGTGCCCGTCGGCAAAAGGAATCACCACTCCATCAGGTGCCAGATTGGAGAGTCCGGTGAGCGGGTAGGTGGCGAAGCTGGGCTTGGTCTGCTCGCCGTCGGTGATGATCGGCGAGCCAGTCGCTTCCAGTCCCGCGATTGTCTCGCGGAGAGCATTCTCTTCAGCGCTCTTCAACTGTTCAGCGGAAATTGTCCCTGCGGCGTGAGCGCGCATTGCCCCTAGCAGCTCAGCTGTTCGCGGGATGCTACCAATCGGTTCAGTCGGTATTGGCATGTTCTCGTCCGGTTCCTGATTCTGAAACTCAAGCGTATCGCGCATATCGGGCGGCACAGGTGCCTCGAAATTCGGCGCGCCAACACTCCCACAGGGTTCCTGATTGCGTGCCAACTTACTTGCGCGTTGGTGATTGCGGCAATACTGCAAAAAGACTAGCGTTGACTGACTGTCGATGTTTGACAGAAGCGGCGAGGGCATACCCAGATGGAATATCTGATTGGGCTGTTACTTTCTTTGGCAGTTGCCGGTCTGGCTAACCTTGTCGGATTTGACCGCCAGCGTGCGTTTTATCCAACCGTCCTTATCGTCATCGCCTCGTATTACGTGCTATTTGCCGTCATGGGAGCTTCCGGGCGGACACTCGTAATTGAAATCATCGTTGCCAGCGGTTTCTTGCTAGCCGCGGTAGTCGGCTTCAGGAAGAGTCTTTGGTTCGTGGTCGCGGCCCTGATTGGGCACGGAATTTTTGACTTCGTCCATCACTTCACCATCGAAAATCCTGGGGTACCACATTGGTGGCCGGGCTTCTGCTTGGCATTTGATGTGACCTTCGGCAGTTTGTTGGCCATGCACCTGGTGAAGCACTCTAACTTTTCACGCCATATCTCGGACTAACTTACGGACTGCCACCCCCGGGTCTGCGGAATCGAAGCGGGACGATCACAACGATTTCAGGATCTAGGACCGCTCTGGTCCGCGAACACCTCTGCATTCAAGCGCCAGCCGCTCACCCCTATCCGCTCGAGCGGATACCGTGGGTCGAGGGCCTTGTATCATGGCACCGACCGCGCAAGCGATCAAATTCATTCCCGGGAATAATCGATCATGGAAAGCAAATCAAGACGCAGCAACGGGGTCATCATAACGTGGCCGTTCAGCGCCATGGGTCTGGGTATTTTCCTTATTGCCGCACTTCTAAGCGCGCAACAATCTGTTCCCACCATGCCCATGCAGGCTAAGTACGAAGATGGCGCCGAATTCCGTTGGCTGAACAAAAAAGTCCTCGACTCTCATCTCCTGGACAGCATGGAAGATCTTTCCAACTGGTCATTTGCGGGCTCGGGAGATATGACGCTTACCGACGAACGCGCGAAAGATGGAAAGCATTCCTTGCGGCTCCATTCCTCTTCCAACATCGCCCAGGCGGGCGGAGACGCCGAGTGGCAAGATCTCGTCGCTACCAGAAAATTTGCCGGCGAAGACTGGGGTCGCTACAACCGAATTTCGATTTGGGTATATCCCGACATTATCGGATCCCCCGCGATCTCTTGCTCCCTGACTCTCCACAATGATGGCGTTCACAAGCTTCCAGATCATTACAACGAGGGCCGCCACGAATCGATCATGCTCAAGAACCGCACCTGGAATCACGTTGTCTGGGAGATTGCTCCGCTCGACCGCGATCGCGTGACCGCGCTCGACGTTGCCTACAGCCTCCCTAAGAAGTTTCCGGATCCGGGCGATCAGACGATCCTCGACATCGACCAACTCGAATTGCAGAGCGTAGTCGCCGACCACACTGAAGGCTGGGACGTGGCACCAGGAAAAATTGTTTTCAGCCAAAGCGGCTACACGATCGGTTCCTCGAAGTCCGCCATCGCCAGCGATCTCGCAGCCCGCGAGTTCTCTTTGATCGATCAACAGACTGGAGAGGCGGTTCTCACCAAACCAGTGGAGCAAGTCACCGCGCCTCTCGGCAAATATCAGGTGCTGGATTTTTCCGAGCTACGCCATCCCGGCACCTATGTGATCAAAGCGGGAGACACGCTGACCCGCTCATTCGAAATTGGACAGGACGCCTGGCGCAGCAGCATCTGGAAGGCCATCAATTTCATGTACAGCGAGCGCTGCGGAACGGAGATCCCCGGCATTCATGGCCGATGTCATCAGGACATCTATACCACCCACGACGACAAGCGAATCATTGTCAACGGCGGATACCACGATGCCGGCGATCTTTCGGCCACGGGAAACACCCCCGGCATGGCGTACGCGCTTCTGTCGCTCGCCGAAAGTATAAAGCGCCAGGATGCGGATCCGGTTCTCCGCGACCGGATCCTCGAAGAGTCTCGTTGGGGCTTGAACTGGGTGCTCAAAACGCGCTTCGGCGACGGATTCCGTAGCACCGGTCAATTGGTCAGTTACTGGACCGACGGGATCATGGGCACAGCCGATGACCGCTTCGGACAGGCGGTAAACAATCCGGAATGGAATTTCCGCGTGAGTGCTGTCGAGGCGCTGGCGGCCCGCGTATTGAAAGACAGTGATCCGGAACTGGCCAACCGGAGCCTCGCGATCGCCGAGGAAGATTGGAAGTTCGCGGTCGAAGGTCTGAAAACGGCTCCTCCCCTTGCGGAAGTCTACGGCGCACAAGACGAACTCGAACGGATCTCATTCGGAGTAGTCGCGTCGGCTGAGCTCTATCAGGCCACCGGAGAGGAACGTTTCGCGGATGAGGCCATAGCCTTGGGCGACATGGTGCTGGCTTCGCAAGAGCGCAGTTTGCAACCTTGGAAGATTCCGCTAACCGGCTACTTCTATACCAGTCCGAAGCGGGAAAATCTGTTTCACCGTTTTCACCTTGGCCAGGAGCAGGAACCGATTGTCGCTCTGGTTCGCCTTTGCGAACGTTTTCCGGACCACGAGAAATGGATGAAGTGGTACTCGGCCGTTGTTCTCTACTCGCAGTACTATCTCAAATCAGCCGCAGTTGTGGATGCGCCTTATGATGTTTTGCCCGCTGCTGTCTATCGCGAGAGTGAAAAACGTCTTCTTCCTGAAGCCAAGAATTGGACCCCGCTTCGCGCTGCGGACCGCGACTCCTACGTCGAGCAAGTGAAGCGTGGAATTCCGCTGGGTGGCGAGTACTATCTTCGCAGATTTCCCGTCTGGTTCGACTTCCGCGGCAACTCCAGCGTTCTGCTCTCGCAGGCCAAAGCATTATCGGCAGCCGCGCAGTTGCGAGGCGATCTGCAGAGCGAAGACCTCGCCCAGAAACAAGCTCAATGGCTGGTCGGTCGCAATCCCTTCGGTTCCAGCCTGATGTATGGCGAGGGTTACGATTGGACGCCACTCTACAGCGTGCGTTCCGGTCCCATGGTCGGCGCCCTCCCCGTGGGCATACAAACCAAGGGCTACAACGATGCTCCGTATTGGCCCACACAAATTTGTTGGACCTATAAAGAGGTATGGACCCAACCGGTCGGACAATGGATCTGGCTGATGGAGGATATCAGCGTGCCCGCCACCGTCAGAGGGACCGCCGATTCAACGAGTCGTGAGCCCGTGAAACTCATCGAGCAGAAAAGTGGACAGGTGACCACCGCTGCGCTCAGTCCGCTCGACGGCGAATTCAACATTCATTTGCCCGAAGGTCATTACGAAGTCCGGCAGGGAACTGCTCACACAACGATTACCGTTCTCCCCGGAGGACTCTACCGGGTCGATCTACGTCCGGACCACGTCCTCGATTTCAAAACTACGTTTCAGAACGCCGGAGCCAACGAAGTCGATCTGAAAGTGTCGGCCGAAGGCGCAGGCCATCACACCTTTACCCTTCGCGTCGACAATCTCACACTAACCGAACCGGCAAAACAGGAGATCGATCTGACGTCTGGAACCGTCCACGAAACCGTCTGGCATGCCCACGTCCTCTCGCCGGCCACACCCTGGGTAGCCGTGGTGATTCCAGATGGCATCCTAAGCGAACGCCGTGAACTTACAAGCACACAACCCCAATAACATGGAAACCCCAACCTTGAAGACTCCCCGTTTTTTCACCGAAGACGATGTACGCGCGCGGCTGACGATGCCCAATCTTATCGAGGCCATGCAGCAGGCATTGGTTGAATTCTCGGCTGGACGGGTTCAACAGCCCGTGCGCACGGTGATCCAATTCGGCGCGGAGCGCTCGCTCTTCGGCTCGATGCCATCGCATGTGCCATCTCTTCCGGCACTCGGCGCCAAGTTGGTGACCGTCTGCGAGGGCAACGCTGGGCGCGGTCTCGGCACGCATCAGGCAATCATCGTGATGCTCGATCCGGAAACAGGCATAGCCGATGCAATTCTCGACGGACGTTACATCACCGAGGTGCGGACGGCCGCGGTCTCAGCGGTCTCGACGCGGCTCCTGGCGCGGAATGACGCGCACGTGTTGGGAATTCTGGGCTCAGGAGTGCAAGCTCGCAGCCATTTTCAAGCTCTCGGACTGGTGCGGAAATTTCGCGAAGTCCGGGCATGGAGCCCGAACCCAGACCGGCTGCGCCAATTCGCCACCGAGACCGGAGCGCTCGCAATGAAGAGCGCAGAAGAGGTCGTGCGCAACGCCGATGTTGTGGTAGCAGTGACGGCATCGCCAACGCCGGTAGTTCAGAACGAATGGGTCAGTGACGGTGCCCACGTCATCGCAGTCGGGTCTTGCCAACCATCGCGGCGAGAACTTGACCCGGCGCTGGTCGAGCGTGCCCGGCTGGTGGTCGACTCGCGGGCAGCGGCGCTAAAAGAAGCCGGCGACGTGGTCATGGGAATCGCCGAAGGACGCTGGACAGCGGAGCATATCGCCGCCGAACTCGGAGAACTTCCCGCCCGGCAAAATGATCGTGAAATCACCGTGTTCAAGTCTGTGGGTCTCGCGGTCGAGGATATTTTCGCAGCCCACTTGGTTCTGACGCACTCAGGCTGAATGAAGTAATTCTCGGTTTGGCCGGCAACCCAGAAGGGACGCTGCTAGTCCTTTCCCCCCGCACCACCCGTCTGCCCCGACCCGGCGCCGTGATAGTCCGGAAACGCTGGCCGCTTCACAACCGGCAGTGGATTTTTCTGTAACTGTTCGAGCACTACTTCCACGGCTTTTTCGAGCTGGGGATCGTGGCCTTCTCGCCATGCTTTCGGGGTGAACTCGACTTCAACGTCGGGAGCGACGCCGTGGTTCTCCACGTCCCAATCACCAGCCGGACTATAGAACGCAACCCGCGGAGCAGTGACCGAGCCGCCGTCAATAAGTCGCGGATAATCGTAGATCCCGACCAATCCTCCCCAGGTGCGCTTGCCCACCAACGGCCCAATCTGAGCGCGCCGAAAGTACCAGGGCAGTGCATCGCCGCCCGAACCTGCGTACTGGTTGATGATCATTGCCTTCGGGCCAAAAATCGAGCCCAGCGGCGTCGTGAAATCTTGGCCTTCGCGAGTCGTCCAGTAGTTCAACAGCGGCCGGCGCAGGTAGTCGATCACATAGTCTGCTGCTGCCCCGCCTCCGTTGAAACGCTCATCGATGACCGCGCCCTGCTTGCCGATTTGCGCGAAGTAGTAGCGATTGAAGTTAAGGTATCCGTCAGCGCCGGTATTCGGCAGGTAAACGTAGGCGAGTTTCCCCCCGCTGAGTTCATCCACCTTCCGACGATTCCCGTCGATCCAGGCACGATTGCGCAGGTTGAGTTCGCTTTCAATCGGGACAGTTGTGACTTCACGTGCGCCCTTGCCCGTTGGATCCTTACCTACTTTCAATACCACTGCCTTTCCGGCAGTTCCGTCAAAGAGGCGGAAGATCTCGTCCGATCCCTTCAATTCCCGGCCGTTCACCGCGAGCAGGTACTCACCAGCTTCAACATTCACGCCCGGCTGGGTGAGCGGCGCACGCAGTTCTGGATTCCAATTCTCGCCGGAATACACTTTTGCAAATCGGTAATAACCATTTTCCACGGTGTAATCCGCCCCCAACAGACCGCCATGAACCCGATGTGGATCGGGGTTGGGCGGAGTTCGGATATACAAATGACCCACCGTGATATCGCCCAGCATCTCGCCGAATAGATAGTTCAGGTCCTGGCGGCTGCCGAGGGTTTCTAAGTAAGGACGATACTGGGCGCGAGCCGCCGCAAGATCAAGCCCATGCAATTTGGGATCGTAGAAATAGTCACGCTCAATGCGCCACACCTCGTTGTACATCTGGGCCCACTCCGCCCGGGGTTCCACATACACCACTGCGGCATCCAGGTTGAGTGGCTTGGCCTCGGGGTTTGCGCTCGCTCCTGAGCTTGCTCCGGGGGTTCCCTCGGGTTTTTGCGCGGGGACACTCGCGGTGAACCACTTCTGCTCATGCTCCCCTTTGCTGTAGAGCATCTTCTTGCCGTCGAACGAGACTGTGAATTGAACAATGCCGTCCAGCAGTTTGTCAGTCTTGCGTGTGCCCAGTTCGAAGCGGTAGATCGATTCTGGCTCCGGCCCGTTCCGCCTCGAGAAGATCGGCGACTGTTCCGCCAGCATGAGGGTCCCTGTTTTCCCGAACCACATGCCGACATAGTTCCGCGCGGGAATGGGAAGCGCTAAAATCCGCTGACCTATGTTCTCCGCGTCGATCTGGACCACCACCGGCGGTTTTTTCGCCTCAGCTTTCGCAACGCTGGCGTCTTTCTTTTTCGCGACAGCCTCGGCAGCCGCAGGTTCCTTCTGCTCAGTTTCTTCAGAAGGAGTCGCTTCTGCCTTATCGACATCAGGCTTGTTCTCTTCAGCCGGTTTTTCCTCGTCGCTCTCCGGCGCCAGCGGCGATGCCGCATCCTTCTTCAGCACCGTGATGTAGACGCTTCGCGTCACTGGACGATCGAAACTGGAGAGATCAAGCCAGCCGGTTGTAGGCCCCGAATCGGTCGACGCCGTGAAGTAGAGATATTTCCCATCTCGATCGAAAATTGGAAAACGCGCATCGCTCAGTCCATCCGTTACCTGGAACGATGCTCCTTTCTCTAACGACCAGACAAACACTGCGTGCATGTGACTGGAAAGTCGTTTGGTGTACGTAATCCACTTCGAGTCCGGGGACCACGCCGGATCCAACGTTCGTTCGGGCGCGTCATAGGTATCTGTATCCACCTTGACGGGTGTGCCTTTGGAAACATCCACGTACCAAAGCGCCAGGCGCTTATCGTGATAGGCGATTTTGGTGCTGTCGGGGGACCAAACAGGGGAATAGAAAAAGGAGGGCGCGTTGCTGAGCGCGATCTTCTTTACCTCGCCCATGCCGTCCGGAGTGCGCACGTGCAGTTCATATTCCCCTGACTGGTCGGAAAAATATGCCACCCATTTTCCATTCGGCGACCACGAGGGGTCCCGCTCCGCAGCCCCGGGCGTATTGGTCAGATTGCGAACGTCGCCCTTCTCCGCAGGCACGGTGAGAATCTCGCCGTGAGCCTCGAACACAGCCCGCGCTCCGCTGGGGGAAAGTTTGAAATTTTCAATTTCGTCGGCAATGTTGACGAAATGGGGACGAATACCGGGGAGATCGGCGGGGATGCGGATGTCGACTTCCTTCTCAATACCCTTTGCCGTGTCGAACAGGTGCAGAGAACCGAACTGCTCGTAGACGATGCCATCGGGCCCTGCCGACGCCGACTTAATATCCTTTCCGTTACTCTTCAGGACCTCTTTCACCTTCTTCGAGTCCAGATCATATTCGTAAAGCGTCGCAGGACCGTTGCGATCGGAGATGAAGTAAATCTTCTCGCCCACCCACATCGGATTCCAGTCCTGTGAGGTCTCGTGCGGCACCTCGACAATGCTCGAATCCGAAAGATCCGCGATCCACACCTGCGGTGCCAGGCCTCCGCGATACCGTCGCCAGGCAATGCCCGACAGGCGTCGGAAGTTGCTTCGAGGAACATACGCGATGCGCTTTCCGTCCGCCGAAAACGAACCGGCTTCAGCCATGGGAAGAGACAACTCATGCGGCAAGCCGCCCTCAATTGACACGCTGAAGAGACGATTGAAACGCGAATAGCTGTTCCGCCCAGAGCGGAACAGCACCGACTTTCCGTCCGGTACCCAGCCAACGACCTCATCGATCCCAGGGTGGTAGGTCAGCCGCTTGGGAACACCACCCTCTGCCGGCATCACATACACGTCCACGTTGCCATCAAAGTCGCCGGTAAACGCGATCATGCTGCCATCCGGAGAGAATCTAGGGTCCGTCTTGTCGCCGGCACCGCTCGTCAACAGCCTGGCTTCACCACCTTGCCGAGGCACGATCCAGAGATCTCCGGCAAACGAAAAAGCAATCGAAGTCTTCGAGAGCGTGGGCCTCTGCAGTAGGGGAGCAGCGCCAGACCGTGCGACGCAAGCTCCCATGAATGCGAAGCAGAACACCAGCGTACGTAAAGCAAATTTCTTCATATGCGGACCTCGAACCGACTGTGATTGAGCAGCCCGAATGCGGCCTGAGTCAATGGGATTTCATCGGAACTGCGGAAGGTTACCACACCTCTGGGGTGCCCCATTTCTCGCGCGTCTTGTGCGCGAGTGGTGGGGCTCTGGCGGGTGGCTCACCCCCTGATCGCGGTTTCCGTCTTATTCGCACCCACCTGTCGCTTCAATTCGGTGGATTCGGGCTTCAGGTCGCAGTGCACCACACTTCTCCTGGGCTGCCGCCAGTCCCTTTGTAATGTCTTGTCATACATATCGTGTTACGATATATATATAATCGCCTCAGGTAGAGCGTCCCAGATTCATGTAGGGCGCGGCTGCTCTATCAGGGAAGCTTCTTTTAGGGAGCGAAGGAGGGATAGATGTTGGGGATCAAACTAGTGCATCTGATCGAAGGTCATTCCGAAGCATTGTCTCAAAGGTTGACGGAACAAATTCGTAAGTCAGAGCGCACTTCTGACTTCCACAAGATCCCCGCGAAGGACTTGCGGCTGGCAGCGACCGAGGTTTATCGCAACTTGGGGGAATGGCTGCTGCAAAAAACCGAGAGTGATATCGAGAGCCGCTTCAAGGCGATCGCGGCACGACGAGCGGCCGAGGGCATCAGCTTGCATCAACTGGCGTGGGCATTAATGCTCACACGCGATCACCTGTGGTTGTTCCTTCGCCAGCAGGCGTTGTCCGACAACATCGTGGCACTCCATGGTGAGCTGGAGTTACAACTGCTGCTCAATCAGTTTTTTGATCGCGCCATCTTTTACGCGATCCTGGGATACAACCAAGCAGTTCGGCAGAATTCTCCCAAGGGCGAGTTGGCAAGAGCCCGAGATCTGGCGATCTCCATTGGGCTGATGAGTTCCGGGCAAGACGCGCACGACATCTAACTGTTGACCCCATCAGACTTTTGCATTCAAACGCTCTGTCAGGGCTCAATGACTGAAACGGCGATGTTTCGCCGACCATCATCAAAGGTCACACCTCACTATTCCGGAGCAACTGGAAATCACCGCGGCGGACCACACACTAATCACAGACAGGCACGCGTGCGCTTCAAGTTTCGGAAGCGCCGATATTATGCCCCGACCGCCGCATGATCGGCCAGTCGGCGTTTGTTGTAGCGCAGAGCGACATTCATGAAGACATTACCGAGGGAGGTCTCAAAGCAGATCATCAGTGCTTCGGTGTCTTCGCTGGTCTTGTCGCCCTCTTGGGCGGTGAGCAGGAGCGGGGGGTGTACGCGGAAATGAAAGCCCTGGTCGTTCAACGCCGAGATAGCATTGCCCACGACCTGGTTCGCAAGTTCGAAGATGGTTTCCTTGATCAGCCCGTCCGACTCGGGGAGTGCAGCGCCCGCGTAGTGGCTTGCCACCTTTACGGCAGTCTGCGGCTCCAGATCGAGAATGATCCGGCCTTCAATATCGCCGGTCAGCGCGATCATGCCGGCCACGCCTTTGCGGCGATAGGCTTCCTCTTCCATGGTGAGGTTTCCCACCTTGGTCGTGCCTTGCAGTCCTTGCGACAACACGGCATCAGCCGCGTTGATGAAAGGCTGGATCAATTCCATCTTCATCGACTTACACTCCCGCTCCGGCCGCGTTGGCAACGGCGCCGTCTTCGCCCAGCACGTACTTGATGACTTCATAGAGCACTTCCGGCTTCACCGGCTTCTGCACGAAATGACGCGCGCCCCGTTGCAACGCCGCCACGATGTTTTCCTGGTAGCCCACCGAGGAAACCATCACGATGCGCGCTTCCGGATGCTGTTGCACAATCCGTTCGGCCGCCTCGATGCCTTCCATCTGCGGCATGGTGATGTCCATGAGCACAATGTCAGGATGCGTGCGGTCAAACTCGCTGATGGCAGTCAAGCCGTCGCCGGCCTCAGCCGCCACCTGCCCGCCGAACGTTTCGATCATGCGGGCGAGATTCTTGCGGGCAAATACGGAGTCGTCCACGATCAAGTAGCGGACCGGCTGACCGTCCTTGCTGCGTTTTACTGGTGCAAACTGCTCCATACAGACCTCCCCTTTCAACTGCATATCATGCTCGGTCGTCCCCAACCAGATCACGCTGGTCACGGGCTTGCCGTGCCGAAATTAGTTTCCGGCGCGCACTGCGCGCCCGGAGGAAGCGACGTCGCCATGGTTCCGCCCGCAAAGGGCTTGCAACGTCGTTCCTATCATGTCCAAACCGACTACGCGTATCGCGTACCCGCGTTCGATCGCGGCCTTCGGCATGCCGTACACCACGCAGGATTCTTCGCTCTGCGCGATCGTCATGCCGCCTTCTTTTTTTACGGCTCCCAGGCCTTCTGCGCCGTCGTCGCCCATGCCCGTCATCAGCACTCCGATGGCATGCGTCTTGAATTCCTCGGCCACGCTGCGCAAGAGCACATCCGCGCTGGGGCGATGCCCGTTCACCCGGGGTTCCTCGCTCAGCACCGCGATGTCGCCCAGCGGCAAGCGCTTTACTTTTATGTGCCGGCTTCCGGGACAGATCAGCACGCGTCCGGGCTGCAACACGTCGCCGGACTGCGCTTCCTTCACGCGCAAGGGACAAACTTCATCCAGCCTCCGCGCAAACATGTCGGTAAATCCGTCCGGCATGTGCTGGACGACCACGATGGTTCCGGGAAAATCTCCGGGCAGGTGAGAGAGCACATACTCCAGCGCCTGCGGGCCCCCGGTGGATACACCGATGGCGACAATCTTATTTGGACTTCCCGTCAATGCCGGAACCTTCTCCGGCTTCGGCGGGATTCCCGACAAAATGCGCGGCTTCAGCTTGCAGTCCGCGGCGGCTTTCACCTTGGCAATCAATTCCCGCGCGGTTTCTGCCATGTGCGCGGTGGCATCTTTCGGCTTGGTGACAAAGTCGAAGGCGCCGAGCCCCAATGCCTTCATCGTCACTGTTGCGCCTTCCGTGCTGTGCGAGCTGAACACGATCACCGGAACCGGCTGGCGCCGCATGATCTCTTTCAACGTGTCGATGCCGTTCATCCCCGGCATTTCCAGGTCCAGCGTGACCACGTTGGGCTTCAACTCTTCAATCTTCTTGAGACAGAACGAGCCGTCCATCGCCGTTCCAACCACTTCGAGGGACTCATCGTTGGCCAGCATCTGAGGGATCAGCTTCCGCATCAGCGCCGAATCGTCAACCACCAGGACTCGCACCATCTTCTTCATGCCTGGCCTCCTACAGCCGGGCTCAGTGCCAGTCGCAAGCGATCGGTCTGCGTCAGCAAGAGGCCGGAATTGGCCTGTCCCATTTCTTGCGGCCGCCCGCGGACAACGTGTTCGACCACCGCAGGCAGGTTGAGAATCAGCACCACCCGTCCATCTCCCAGGATGGAGGCGCCAGAGACCAGATCCGTAGAAAATGTCTGGTCGTCCAATGCTTTAATCACCAATTCCTCTTCGCCTTCCAGCGCGTCAACTATCAACCCGTACTTCCTCTCTCCAACGGTAATGACGAGCACAAAGAGTTTCGCCTTGCGGTCTCCCTCAGGCGCGGGCCGGCCCAGGCGCAGCAGGGGCAGCACTTGATTGCGCAACTGCAGAACCTCGTAGTTGTCGACTTGATGAACTTCTGCTTCGAAAGTCCGGGCAATTTCGAGCACCGCGTTCAGCGGGATGGCATAGAGCCGGCCCTCAACCCAGAACAGCAGGGCCTTGATAATCGCCAAGGTCAACGGCAGCTTTAACCGGAAAGTCGTACCCTGCCCATGCCGCGTTTCCACGCTGACCGAAGCCTTCAACCGGTGCAGAACACTCTGCACGACGTCCATCCCGACGCCCCGGCCGGAAACCTCGGTGACATGCTCGGCCGTGCTGAAGCCCGGCCGGAAAATGTAGTCGAGCGCTTCGGCTTCGCTCATGCGCGCTGCTTCTTCCGGTGTCGTCAGCCCGAGTTCGACAGCTTTGGCGCGAATTTTTTGCGAGTCGATACCGCGGCCATCGTCACTGATTTCAACGACCACCTGGTTTCCCTGGTGATAGGCGTTCAGCCGGACGACGCCTTGCGGTGCCTTGCCCGCGACACGTCGCTCTTCGGGGGACTCGATGCCATGGCTGACGGCGTTGCGCACCAGGTGCGTCAGGGGCTCGGCGATCGCGTCCAGAATTCCTTTGTCGAGGTCGGTGTCGTGCCCGCTCACGGCGAGCTCTACATCGCGCCCGCACTGCCGGGCCACGTCCCGCACCATGCGCGGGAAGCGCCGGAATAGCTGTTCGACAGGCACCATGCGGATTTTCATGACCGAGCGCTGAAGATCGTTGAGCACCCGCGCCTGGAAGGCCATGGCATCGGCGAACTTGCCGCGCAGCAATTCTTTGGGATAGCGCTTCGCGAACTCGTTCAATGCCTGCTGCAGCATCGACTTTCCGATGATCAGCTCGCCCACAAGATTGAGTACATTATCGATGCGGCCGGCTTCGACGCGCAGCAAGTTTTCCAATACCGGCGGCACAACGCCGGATTCCACGGCAGAAACTGGGACTTCTGGAGCTGCCGCTTCGGCGGCATCCGTGCTTTCTGTCGGCTGTCCGTCGGATGTATTTGGATCGACCTCGGCGACGGGCGTAGACATCGCCGCCTTGGCCGCCGCCAGAAGCTCGACGGTGACTTCTTCCACGATGGTGGGAATCTTGCATTTGGCGGTGATCTGGTCGGCCGTCTGCACGCTGCCCAGTACGAACTCGACATACTTCGATGCCGCCGGAGACTTGGCGTCGGGCCGCATGGCGATCAACGGGCCCATCGTGCTGATGGCGTTCTGCACCAGTTGGCGTCCCGCGATCGGCATCGCGCAATGTGGATCGATCTTGACCACGACATGCAGCACGTCCTGCCCTTCGGACTGCGCTTTAGCCATGGCCAATTTTTCGTATTCGGTCCAAGGTGCTACGGACTTCGAGGTCCTGGCTCCTGAGGTCTCCGTCGCCGAAGCCTTGCTCGTTGCCTTTTTTGTACGTCGCGTTTTTCCCGCCTTCGGCGCCGACGTAAGCTCCTGAATCTTCCGGCTCAAGGCCCTGGTGGAAGGCAACTTGGTGTTCCGGTGGTACGCCCCAATCATCTCGGTAAAGGTGTCGGCCGCAGCAAAGGCAATCTCAGCCACCGCCGCCTGTGACGCCAGGCCTTCCAGCGAAAGCGCGTCTTCGAACTGGTGCGCAAGTTCGCTCAACTCGCGCAAGCCGCAAGCTGCGGAGTCGCCTTTCAAGGTGTGGACCGTGCGGCGAATGCTGCGCACGATCTCCTCATCGCCCGGGTTCTTCTCGAGCTTCAGGGCTTCTTCGTTGAGCGCCTGCAGCAGCTCCTGGGAGGTCTCAAAGAAGAGCTCCCGCAGTTCCGCGCCGCGCTCGTCGGGGGGATTTATCACTCTCGCACCTCAAGACGCTGATACGCCGTGCCACTGTCCTTGTGCACCATCTGGAATTTCTTGGTCAGGCCCAACAGGCTTTCCGCGTGGCCCACAAACAGAAAGCCGTTGGCATTCAAGCAGCGGTAGAACTTTTCAATCAGTCGTTTCTGCTCGGCCTCATCGAAATACATCATGACGTTGCGGCAGAAGATCACATCATTGCGTTGGGGCAGGTATTCGGTTTTCAAATTGTGAAAGTCGAAGTGCACCATCTCCTTCAACGCCTTCTTGATCGCGTAGCGCTCGGCAACCTTGTCGAAATAACGCAGGCGATAGCCATAGTCGACCATCGACATCTGGTTTTCGCTGTAAGTGCCGTCCTGGCCTGCGCGGAGTACGGAATAGCTGATGTCGCTGGCGAGGATCTCGACACGCCACGGTGGCGGAACCAGGGGCTTGGGGAGGGGCAGATCCACCGGGAGAGGATTTCGCAGGTAGTAGTACGCAAGCGCGTCGGTGACGAGCATCGCCAGCGTGTAGGCTTCTTGCCCGGTCGAACAGCCGGCGCTCCAGATGCGGATCGAATATTCGCGCCGCGAGCTTTTGTACTTGAACAATTCCTCCAGCACGGTCTTCTGGAACAAATCGAGTTGGGCTTTGTGCCGGAAGAAGCTGGTCTCGTTGACCGTGAGGTTTTCGAGCAGCTTGGCCAGTTCGTCCTTGCCCTGGTTGCTGATCAACAGGCGGTAGTAGGAATAGAAGGAATCGACACGGCACTCTTTCAGCCGGCGCAACAACCGGTCCTGGAGGAAGTGGGTGCGGCGCTCGTCGAAGTGCATGCCGCACTCCTGGTAAACCAGCGCCTGCAACAGCTTCAATTCCGCGTCCGTCAGTATGGGAGCTGGTGCGGCTCCGGATGTGCTCATGTACGTTTCTCGTTGAGTTCGGCACTGCAATCTGAGGTTTCAAAGTTTCAAGCTTTCGGAGTCTCGAAGAGCCCAAGGCTCGGACTCGTCATGACCTTTCCACTTTGCAACCTTGAAACTTTGAAACCTTGGAACCTTCTGCAACCTGCTTTACCGCGCTCCGGCGCCCCGCGCCTCAGCCTTCGGTGCTGACTTGTTTTCCCCGCTCTCGGTTTTCGCCTGCAGGCTTCCGGGCGCCAGCAGCTTGCTCATGTCGAGGAGAACGACTAAACGTCCCCCAACTTTTCCCAGCCCCGTGACGCAGTTCAAGCCACCTTCCTGGAATACGGCTGGTGGAGCGTCCACAGCGTCGACGGGGATCTTCAAAACCTCAGACGCCGAATCCACGATAAGCCCGGCAAGCCTGCCCGCGTGTTCCACCACCAGGATGCGATTCTGCTTGTTCAGCGTGGCCTGCTTTTCTCCGAAACGCTTGCGCAAGTCCATCACGGAAACGATCTTGCCGCGCAGGTTGATCACACCTTCCAGGTAGTCGGGGGCATCGGGCACCGCGGTAATCTCGGGCACCCGCACGATCTCGTGCAGGGACTTGATGGGAACGCCGTAAGTTTCGCGTCCCACCTTAAAACCCACGATATGGAGTTCACGACTCATGTCTCAGGCTCCTCCGGCTGCCCTTCAGAACTGCGCTCCGGCCGCGGCCCGGCGGGCGTTGCGGCTGGACGGTTCCGAACCGGCCTGGGCACGGGCTGCCTCCGCCAGGGCAAAACGGTCGATGAATTCCAGCAGGCTGCGGGACATTTTCGACATCTGCTCCGACGAGGCTGCCAGTTCGGTCGAGCTGGAGGTGGACTGTTGCACCAGTTCGCGCATGCGCTCCATGGCTTTAACCACGGCTTGCGCTCCGGAAGCCTGCTCCTCGACCGCCGAGTTGATTTCGTGAGTGATTTCGTTGAGCCGCGTGGTGGCTCGGGCGATTTGCGACGAGCCGTGGGATTGTTCGTTGGTGGCCGCGCCGATTTCCTGTGCGAACTTATAGACTTCGGTGACCACGTTGGAAATCTTGCGCAGGGCGGCGTTCAGTTCTCCTCCCAGTTCCAGGCCCTCGTTCACGATGGTGGTCGAGCGATCCATATTCTCGACCGCCTTGCGAGCTTCCTTCTGAATGCTTTGGATCAGTTCAGAAATTTCCTTGGTGGACTGCGCTGACTTTTCGGCCAGCTTGCGCACTTCGTCGGCTACCACGGCAAAACCCAGGCCATGCTCTCCGGCGCGAGCCGCTTCGATGGCGGCGTTCAGAGCCAGCAGGTTCGTCTGCTCGGCCAGGTCGTCGATGACTTCGATGATCTTGCCAATGTCATCGGCGCGCTGTCCTAGGGCCCCAATGATTTCGCCCGAGGAGTTGATGGTGGTGTTGATGCGGTTCAGGCCGTCCGTCGCCTTTTCCATGGTGCCGATCCCGTTATGAACTTCTTCGCGGGAGCGGTTGGAGATGTCGAGCAGCACTTTAGCGGTATCGGCCACACGCTGGATCGAGGCCACCATCTGATCGATGGAGGCGGAAGTTTCGCTGACGCTCGAGGCTTGTACCTGGGTGCTCTTCACCATGTTCTGCACGTTGACACTCATTTCGTGCATGGTGCTGGTGACCTCGTCGATGGCGGAGGACGCCTGCAACCCGATCTTGGCGGAGTCGTCGCTGGCGCCGGCTACCTGGTTCGAGGCGCTGGCGACCTGGGAAGAAGCATCGCGAACGCTGCGTACCAGTCCAGCCAGGCCTTCGACCATTCGGGCAAAAGCGTTGCCCAGCGTATCGTGTGCCGAACGGGGCTTCACTTCCAAGGTGAGGTCGCCTCCAGCGATGGCTTCGGAAACCCCCGCCATCTCCTTGAGATAAGTGACCATCTTGTGGAAGGTTCGAGCCAGTTCGCCGATCTCATCGTCGCGGTTGAGGTCGATATTGTGTTCCAGATCGCCGGTATTGCCGATGGCGCGGGCGACGTTCATCAGGTTGGTCAGCGGCTCGGTGATCGCTTTGGCAGTCCGGTAGGCGATTACAATCCCAAGGGCGAGAGCCAGCACGGTGCTGATGGCAGAAACGATAATGGTTGCCAGGGCGGCGGTTTCATCGGACTTGCGGCGCTCTTCAACCAGCTTGCGGTTCTCGGCGTCGGCGACGTCGAGCGCGTCGGTTGAGTTCTTTACCCAGGCAGAAGCATCCTTCTGTAAGTAGTAGATCTGAAGTTCGGCCACGGTGGCGTTGCCAGAGTCCACATCCTTCCGCTTCTCGATCAACGGTTGCGCGAATTCTTTGCCCCAGGCCAGCTCTAGCTGCTGAACCTTGGCCATTGAGGTCTTGACCTGTTCTGACCCCGCCAGCGTCTTGCCTTGTTCGACCTTCTCGTTGAGGGTGCGCAGGCCCTCGTTCATGTGGTCGACTTCGCGAGTGTCCCCGCTCAGCAAGTAATTGCCCAGGTAAAGACGGTTTTGCATCATCTGGGAGCGGACGGCGTTGGTGGCATCCGTCAACTCAAGCGACGCAGCCGCCGCAGCCTTGGCCGCGTGCTCGCGCTGAACCGCCGACCAGTTCACCAGGAACAGCACCACGACCATGATGAGGATGATGCCGAAATTCACATACAACTTCTTGCCGATTGTCATGCCCGTCTCCTCCGCGGCCAGGCCACTACCGCGGCTCAAACTTGAAGTCGATGATCCCCGAGGTTTCCGCCGAAGCCGGCTCAAAGCGCCACTTCTTGGCAGCATCGAGTGCGGCATTGGCCAGGACAGGGTGCCCGCCCACAATGCGGGCTTCTTTGACCGTGCCATTGGCAGCAACGGTCACTTCGATCTTCACGGTCCCGGTGATGCTCATCTTGCGCGCCAGTTCGGGATACGCCGGTTGCACCTTGTTCTTAGCCCGGCGCACGATTTCGTCACTGGGCGAGCTTTGCCCAACCGCAGAACCAGGACCTACAGCCACTGCCAAAGTCAGCACGACCAATGCGGCCGCAGCAATTCTTCGAGACACAATTCCTCCTCAGACACGAGAAGCTAGCAAGCCCAAGCGTGCAACGACGTGGCCACCCCAACCTTCTTGAAAAAACCAAAGTAATAACTTCTAAACGATTGGTAAAAAGACACTTAGGACATGCCGGAGGGCCGAGAATGACAATGTCATAAAGCTGTGTCGTCTCACTCGGCCGTAAAGGCGGAAAGGCTTCTCAGGCTGAGACAAAATCTCACAAATGAAACTCGGGATTTCACAGAAAGGCACCTTTGTCTCCATTTTGCTTGACTCAAATTGAGATGACAGGTAATTTCCCAATAGATTCAAGCACTTGTGAATCGCGAAAACTACTCTTCCGCTATCGGTGCAGCAATCGGTGTTTCTGGCAGCGTGCCGCCCGTTCTCCCGGAAAACAGTATTTCTCCTGGGTCCGACGAGGCCTTCCAGAAGCTGCTGCTGCGTATTGCCGACGAGGCGGGTAAGAGATCCGATTCCAATGCACTGATCCAATTTTTTTGCCGCGCCACCCGCCACTTCTTTCAGGTGTCGGGTGTTTATTTTTGGCGTTGCTATGCGGGGGACGAATTGATCGCGGAGCAGGCGGACGGAAAGTTGGCCGAGCGCTTCCTGGGCATCCGGTTGCGCCCGGACCAAAGCGCGGTCACGGCCGAAGCAGTTCGACAGAGGCGAACCGTCTTTGCCAATCATGTGACCTCGTCGGTGTTTCCCGCGGCCCAACAGTTCGAAGCCCGCTCGTTGCTGGCAGCTCCCTTAATGGTCTTGAATGAAGTCATCGGGGCGGTCACGCTCCTGCACGATACTGACGAAGACTTCTTCAATGAAGATCTGGCGGCCAAGGCGACAATCCTGGCCGGGCAACTGGGAAGCCTCCTCGAGGCAGTGCGGCTGGGGGAAGCGTCGCGGGAAGAACATCGTCGCGCTGAGATTCTGGCGGACGTAGCTCACGCGCTGCACGGGAATCCCGATGTTTCGGCAGTGATCGAGGCGCTGGCCGACCGTCTGCGGTTGCTCCTGCGGACCCGGTTGGTTTGCGTATTGCTGCGCCGCGAGGGGCCATTCGAACTAAAGGCCGTTTCGGCAGAAACCCCGCAGCTCGCAACGTCGGCGCGAGCTCGCCATGACCGGCAGACGCTGCGTTTTGCCGCCGACCTGGCGCACCGTGCAATTGCCGCGGGAGAACCGATCACGCTATCGATCGGCGCCGATGTGCACTCGCTGGGGAATCTGGTTTCTCCCGGGATGCTCGTCGCCGCCCCGTTTCGCACTACGCGGACGCAGGGCGCGATCCTTATCTACCCGCGACCGGACGGGGTTTTCACCGCCGAAGAAAGAGCGCTGGTGTCGGCGATTGCGGGTTTCGGCGCGGTTGCAGTGGCGCACGCGGAATTGCACGCCACTTCGCATGCCCAGGCGCATGAACTGCATCAACTCCTGGAAATCTCCTCAGAATTGGGCTCGAGCCGCGATCTCGAGCACTTTCTGCAGGCGTTTGTCATGCGAGCGTCTGACTTTCTTGGCTTTGGACGATGCTTTATCGCCCTGCTGGAGAATGACCAGTTCCGGGTACGTTATGGAGTCGAGAGAGGGCAATCTCGGCGCGTGGACGTATCGTTTCCTGAGGGAGTGGCCACCCAGGCTTTGCGTGCGCAGGAAGTCTTCTGGACCGATGAGGCCAGCCGAATCCCCGGTGTGAACATCGATGCCGTGAACAAATATCAAGTTCACCAGTTTCTGGCGGTTCCGCTGCTGGGCTCCAGCGGCCAAGTTTTGGGAATGTTCGGTGTGCTCGATCGACTGGATGGGACGGGAATTTCGCCGGAGGATATTCGGCGCGCGCGCGCACTCTCAAATCACGCGGCGGTCATGCTGGAAGTGGCCAGCAATCTGCATCTCTCCGAGCAACATCGACGGCGCGCCGAAGCACTGATCGAACTGGCTCGTGAGATCGACGGTGCCTTGCGGCTGCCAGAGTTCGCCCGCCGTTTTGTAGTGCGCACGGCCGAACTCACGGGTTTCCGTGCCGGCTTGCTGGCTGTGCCACACGACGGGCATTGGCAAGTGGCCGCTCTTCATCAGCCGAGCGGGATGCTTGAACTGGCGCCCGCCGGCACTGCTTCTTCGGAGCAGCAGAGCCAAAGCTCTCAGGATCGGGAGAATCGATCGCGTGAGACGTCTGTAGCGGGCGGGCATCCTGATGTGCTGCTCGATCGAATTATCGATCATGCGCTCGGTGCCGCTGTCGATCACTTCGGACCTGATCACGCGCAAAACGTCATTTCCGGTACCGCGGAGCAAATGCTCGGTACCGAGGCCGCCACCCGGCTGCGGTGGAGTAATTGCACGCTGGTCCGACTGCCGGGAACGAACGGGACTATGTCCGGACTGCTCTGTCTGTCGGGGCGAGCCGGCGCGATGAATGAAGAAGATCGCGGCTTCCTCGAGACGATGGCGGGGCATGCCGCGATGGCGCTCGAGAATGCGCGGCTATTCACCCGGGTTGAACAGGCAAACCGGCACTGGATGGAGATCTTCGATGCCATCACGGATTTCATCGTTGTGCACGACCAAGCCGACAATGTGTTGCGGGTGAACCGCTCTCTGGCCGCGATGATTGGCGTGCCGCCGGCGGAATTAGTCGGGATAAACATGCGGGCGCTCATGGCGCTCACCAGCGAGGTGACGTCGTACGCTTGTCCGTTCTGCCGCTCCATGGCCGAGGACTCCGACGAGTACGCGCACCCGGTTTTCGATCGCACGTATCTGGTCTCCACCTCGCGCGTGCCTGGGGTCTCCGGCGAAGGACTGCAAACCATTCACGTTCTGAAAGACATTACCGACCGCCGCGAGGCGGAGCGCCGTTACCGCGAACTCTTTGACAACATTCAGGAAGGCTTGTTCTTCAGCACCCCGGCTGGACGCTTTATTGAAGTCAACGACGCCATGGTACGGATGCTGGGTTATGGCAGCCGCGACCAACTGCTGCAGATCGATATTCCGTCGGAGCTTTATTTCTCAGACGAGCAGCGCGAACAACAAGCCCAAGCCCTGGAGGATCACGGCCATCTGCGCAATTTCGAAGCGACCTTGCGGCGCAAAGACGGCTCTCCGATTCACGTTCTGATCAATGCTTTTGGGATGCACGACAACGAGGGCCGCCTGCTCCAGATCCGCGGGCTCATGCTCGATGTGACCGGCTTACGCACCTATCAGTCAGAACTCCATCGCGAGCGTGACTTCTCCGGCAAGATTCTGGGGAACACACAGAGCCTGATTCTGGTTGCCGACACCGCAGGTCTGGTCAGCTATGCCAACCGGCGCTGGTTCGACGCCGGATTTGAGCAGCGCGAACTCTTGGGGCGGCCCTTGCTGGAGATGGCCGCCTCCGGTTTTGTCCACTCCCTGGCTGAGGCCGTGCAGAGGACCCTCGACGGGCAACAGGTGGATAATCTTGAATTAGAGATTGTCCGGCGGACCGGTGCCGTTGGAAAGTTCTCGGCGAATCTGAGCCCGATGCGCGACGAGCAGGGAACTGTTACCAGCATTGTCGTTGTGCTCACCGATATCACCGACTCCGCCGTGCTGCGTGACAAGTTGGTGCACGCCGAAAAAATGGCTGCAGTGGGGCAGTTGGTTTCCGGCGTGGCTCACGAGGTCAACAATCCGCTGACCGCAATTTTGGGTTTCGCCGACCTGCTGCTGGAGAATCCGGATCTGCCCGAGACCGCTCGCAAAGATCTCCGTGTAATTTTGCAGGAGGCGCAGCGCACCAAACAGATTGTGCAGAATCTGCTGAGTTTCGCCCGCCAGATGCCGCCGCAACGCAATCCATTGCAATTGAATACCATCCTGCGGCGTACCATCCAGTTGCGCTCCTATGATTTCACTAGCCATGGGGTTGACGTCGTGGAACATCTCGAGGAGGGACTACCCGACGTCGTGGGCGACGCGCACCAATTGCAGCAGGTCTTCCTCAACATCCTGAACAACGCTTACGATGCGGTCCACGAGGTGGGCCGAGCCGCGCGCATTGAAATCACGTCGACTAAAGTCGAGGATTCTGTCGAAGTCTCGTTTTCCGATAACGGCAACGGAATCTCGCACCCGGATAAAATTTTCGACCCGTTCTTTACCACCAAAGAGGTGGGAAAGGGCACCGGTCTGGGCCTCAGCATCTGCTACGGCATTGTGAAGGAACACGGGGGCGAGATTCATTGTCATAACAACATCGCGGGGCAAGGGGCGACATTTGTTGTCCGGCTGCCCGCGGCGCCCCACATCGCATCGCTCGGTGTGGCGGCAGGAGTACCCCAACCATGAGCCTACCTGCTTTGAAACCTCAGACCTTGCCCGTGCTCCTGATCGAAGACGAGCCTGCGGTCATGGCATATGTTCAAGCTGCCCTCGAGCGCAGCGGATATCCCGTAGTGTGCTGCGAGTCGGGCGTAGAAGCTCTTCGCCTGTTGGAGAGGGGAGCCTTTCTGGGGGTGGTGTCAGACATGCGCACGCCTGGAGGAGTGGACGGTGGTCATGTCCATGCCTGGGTAGCCACGCACCGTCCCGATCTGGCTTCGCGCATTATCTTCATCACGGGGGACATCGCCAACGAGGAGACCGTTGCCACCTTGCGGGAAACCGGGGCTCCGTGCGTGGAAAAGCCCTTCCGCGTTCAACAATTTATTGACGTGGTCTCGAAGACCTTTGGGAAGGCCGAGTGAGCGGACCAGCCAATAAAGATGATCTTCGCATCCGCCTGCTGATCGTCGACGACGAGCAGAGCATTCGCAAGCTGTGTTCAACCGTCGGCGAGGCTCTTGGATTTGTTTGCCTCGAAGCGGAAAGCGGTGAGTCGGCCCTGGCGCTCCTCGAAGAGCAATCCGTACACATGATTTTGAGCGACATGGTCATGCCACGCATGTCGGGACTCGAATTCCTGGAGAAGGTGAAAAAGCTCCTCCCGCGAACCGAAGTGGCACTGATGACGGGTCATGGCTCGATCGAAACAGCCGTGCAGGCGATGAAGCTGGGTGCGTATGACTACATCACCAAGCCGTTTTCGCCACTGGAAGAACTGCGGCTGTTTTTGCGGCGGATGGCGGAAAAGGTTCGGCTGGTCGAGGAAAATGAATTCCTGCGACAGCGCATGGACTCAGAGACCGCGGTGCACGGCATTGTCGGCTCTTCCACCCGCATCCAGGAAGTGCTGCGCATGGTAGCGAGGTTGAAAGATACGCGGACTCCTGTCCTTATCTACGGGGAGAGCGGCACCGGAAAAGAACTGGTAGCACGCGCCATGCATTTTCGAGGGGCATTTGCCAACCGAGCGTTTGTCGCGGTGGACTGCGGATCGCTCGTCCCTACGCTCATCGAGAGCGAACTGTTTGGCTACGAAAAAGGAGCCTTCACCGGGGCGTTGAAATCGAAGCAAGGGTTGTTTCAGGCCGCCGATGGCGGCACGATTTTCCTCGATGAAGTCGGGGAACTGCCACTGGAGCTGCAGGCCAAGTTGCTTAGGGTGTTGCAGGAAAAAGAAGTTCGACCCGTGGGCAGCAACCAGAGGGTGAAAGTCGATGTCCGCGTCATAGCAGCCACCAACCGTGATCTGGAGGCCGCGTATAAGAACGGAACCTTCCGCAAAGATCTGTATTTTCGGTTGAATGTCGTAACCCTGTACGTCCCGTCGTTGCGGGAGCGACGCAGCGATATTCCGATGCTCGTGCACTGGTTCCTGGAGCGTTATGCCCCTGGGTCGGAGTTGCACGTGACCAGCGCCGCCATGAAGGCGTTGATGCAATATGAGTGGCCGGGGAATGTTCGCGAACTGGAAAACTGCGTGGAACGCGCGGTCGCTCTGGGTAACGGCCAGGTCATCGATCTGGGTGACCTTCCACCTGCCATAGCCTCCGGCGTGACCGCAGGCAGTCCGGCGGTGCCGAGTGGCGAGCGGCCCACCATACTGGACCCGGATCTGGCCGCAGCGCAGCCGATATCGGCGCCAAGGGATCCCGGGACGACTGACCTGGAAGATATCGAGCGAGCTACGATCCAACGGGTCTTCGAGCAAGTGAAAGGCGACAAGGCGCTCGCCGGAAGAATGCTGGGTATCAGCCGTGCGACGCTCTACCGAAAGCTAAAGCGATACAATATCGGTATCGGCTCGTCAGGATCGGGATCGTCGAGCCATACGCTGCAATGACGTAGTCTCTTCCGTCCACGTGAGACACGTGTCTCAGGCTGAGACATGAGGTCTCGTGAACCTCGAGCCGCGCGTTCGCTTCGACTCCTAACCCGCTCAAAACACATCCACGTAAGTACTAATCCTTCCGTTCTCACAGATGGTTGCCACGTTGCTCCGTTATCTCGCGAACCGCGGGATATCCCGCTGCCCAGAGCTCTTTCTAACGGGGGCGAGTGGGAGCCCGACCGCATTTCAACGGGCAAGCGAGTCGGGATTAGGAGATTCTCAGTTTGGCGCAGCAAGCCACAGCAACGAAACGGGCAACACAGGATGCCACTTCGGTGGCGAGTTTGGCCCGTTTCTTTCCGGACGCCACGCCTGTGCGCTATCCCGTTCAACTCGCCCGCATTGTGGAGCACGGCGAGACTCCAAATTTCAGCGAGAGTACGGTGATCGAATTTGGCACCTCTCGCGAGGTCCTGTTCGCGTGTAAGACTCCGCTGGAGTTCGGCGATTTCCTTCGCTTGCGCAACTCTGACGGTTCGTTCGATACCGAAGTTTCAGTCGCTGCCTTGCAATATCACCCTGGCAAGACGCTTGTGGCCGCACGCTTTCTGGGCGACGTGCCCAACTGGATCGTGAAATCATGACTCCTTCGACACCCGTGCAAGACCTGGCAACGCAATGGAATTCCGCGCGCCGGCTCTACCCCATTTACTTTGAACTGGCGCGCGAGTTCGCCATCGACGTCAAGCCCTGCGCTGACCTTGAGGCCGGAGTGGAGACGCCCGGCAAAGAGGCAGTCGAACAAGCCAACCAGTGGCTCGAGCAGATGGACGGGCTCGTCCAGGTGCACCAGCTCCGGCAGTTCCTGCAAACCAGTTCTCTGGTAACCCAGGACGGCCTGGTAAACCTGCTCCGGCATTTCCTGGGGAAGTCCACCAAAACGGACATCATCCGCGACAAGATTGATTTTCTGCTGGTCCAGTATTTCAGCCAGATGGCGCCGACCGGGGTCAACGATGCCGAGGTCGATCTCGCTTATGTCGCGCAATCGCTGGAGCCAGTGGTCGGGCAGGTGGAACTCAAGCCCCCGGTGTGGTTGAACGCGCTCGACCGTGTGCTCGAATCGGCGCGGCGTTGCAAATCGCTCGATGAATTGCTCCACGGCGGCATTCTGGACCAGGGTCGCAAAGCCAAGGGTCAGGCGGGTGAGCTGTTTTATCTGCCGGTTGCCCTCGTGGCCTTTACCCGCTTCGGATATCTCATGCGGCGGACATTTTTCCGGCTCATGCTCGGCGATCTCAACACAATTCTTGATGGCCTGACCGAACTGGAGGATAAGGGCATTCAGACGATCGATTGCCGCCGCGCCCAGTTTTCCGCGCAGGAGCCGATCATCCGCTTGCGAATGATTTGCCAATCATGGAAGGTCATGTTCCAGGCCGAGTATTCTTCCGGTTCCCCACTGCGCATGCTGGTGGATCTAAAGGCATCGGTCGAGCATGCCCTGGGACGCGATAAGGCGCCGGAACCCGGCACCAAAGCCAAGCCAGCTGCGCAGCCCGCGGCCACTGCGACACCCGCGGCGAAAGCGACCGCTCCGGCAAAGCCAGCCCCGCTTGCGGCGAAAGCGGCAGCTACCGCCACGGGTTCAGCCGGGGCTAAGACGCCAGCCAATCCCGCTGCCGTGAAACCCGCAGCTCACAGCTCCGATGCTCCCGAGTTTGAAGTTTCCGGCTCGCCCGATTGGGATCCGGACTCCGCATCTCAGCAGAAGAAAGATTGATGACTCGCACACCGGCCGCAATCTCGAATCAACGGCCGGCGAGCTGGAACTGAAAAGGATAGATCGCAAGTGGAATCGTCGACGGTGCTGATCATTTCCGATGAAGTTGATTTTTCGCGGCGCATCACAGCGCGCTGGCAGATGGAGCGCAACGTTCCGACGTTTACGCTGCTGAGCGGAGAGTTGTGGCCGCGCTTCGCCGCCGACGTCTTCGACGTGGCGATCGTCGGACAATTGCGCCGCGAGCTGCTTTCGGTTGTGTTGGAACCTCTGCATTCCACCGGTCAACCGGTTTTTTGCGTAGGCCAGGATGCCGCTACTACGCAACTGGTGCGGGAGCGCTGGCCGCGGATCACCATTCTGCGCCCCAGCGAGCATTGGCTGGAGACTCTAGTTTTGGCCGCTGGCGAGGCTGTGCACCGCTCTCGGGCTGAGTGCCGGGCCCGCGAAGCTGAGCTGGCCTGCTCGACCCTGGAACGCCAGGCAACACTCGGACGCTACATGGTCGAAATGCGACATACCTTGAACAACGCGCTTACCTCGGTGCTGGGAAACTCGGACTTGCTCTTGCTGGAGCCTGGCAGTTTCTCCGCCCACACCCGTGCCCAGATTGAAACCATTCGCAACATGTCGCTTCGCATCCACGAGGTTATGCAGCGGTTCTCTTCGCTGGAAAAAGAAATGAACGTGGTGGCGCAGCAGGCAGAGCAAGATGCAGGCAGATCGTACGCGGCTACGGCCGCTGGCGGCTAGAAGAATGAGAAATGTCCCTCCCCCATGTTTGACGCCGATCGACGGCGGTTCGGCGCTGCACCTTTACGCACCCTGCGGGGGAAGAACTTATGCATAAACTGATAGCGGGCGTCACCATTCTCGAACACGAACTTTCGGAACTGCGCCTGCTAGTCGAGCGTCAGAGCGGAATTTTGCTCGACTGTCCTAACAGCGCCCTGGCGGCGCATGTGGCCGAGTATCTGGAGAGCCATGAACTGGAGTCTCCTTCGTCGTTGCTGAACCGTTTTCGTTCCGCTGACCTTGATCCGTGCGCAATCGCAACGTTTCTGGATGGAGTCCTCAACGTCAACACTGGCTTCTTCCGCCACCCTGGTGCGATGAACGCGCTGGCGTGCCACGTGATCCCGCAACTTTATGCCCGCAAGTCGGATGATGGCGCCTCCACTCTGCGCATCTGGAGCGCGGGATGCTCCACCGGTGAAGAGGCGTATTCGATTGCGATGGCGCTTTGCGAAACGCTTCCTTATGGAAACGGCAGCGGCGCGAGCAACGGGAATGGCGGCAAGGACAAGAATGCGGTGGGCAGGACTGGTGGGATCGCTGAGAACTCCACGCCGGCGTCCGCACGCCAGGTCACGAGAGACTGGTCAATCCACATCGTAGGCAGCGATTTGTTGCCTTCTTCGATTGAAGTCGCGGAACGTGGGCTCTATCCGCAATCCGCACTGGCGGGATTACCACCCAGCGCGATTCGGGCCTGCTTTTCAAAAATTGGTGGTTCGAACGGCGTTCAGGAAGGGCAAAGCGGCGCGGCGAATAGCTCAGGAAATGGCAATGGTTCGAACGGCGGTGCGCACCTGCTGGTCAAACCTCGCCTGCGAAGCTTGGTCACCTTCAACACCATGAACCTGACCAAGCCGGTCTATATTGGCCGCTTCGACTGCATCTTCTGCATGGACGTACTGCCGCATCTGTCAAGGGCTCAGCGGAATGCGCTCATGGAGCGACTGCATCTTTATCTCGAGCCCGGCGGATACCTTTTTCTCAGCCAAACGGAAAAACTTTCCGCCCCCAATCTTAATTTCCGCTCCGAGACCTATGACGGATATACCTTCCATCGCAAGCCACTGGCGGCTAGTGCAGCTTACGGGCGATAAAAAGGCTTATCCAAATCGTCCATCGAAGGAACACAAACGATCTTCACGCGAACAAGAATTCCTTCGTCCGTAGTTCCTTGATCGTATCGCGGAGTTTGGCCGCCTTCTCGAATTCGAAGCGCTTGGCCGCCTCGCGCATGTCGCTCTCGAGCTTGCCAATATAGATGTCGACTTCCTCCTGCGATTTGAACTCGGGGATGCCCTCGGACTCGCCGCCGGTCAGGTCGGCATAATCTGCCGCAACGATCTTGGCCAGCGTCATATCCAGCGGGCGAATGATCGACTCCGGCGTGATGCCATGCTCCTCGTTGTAGGCCGTCTGAATGGCGCGTCGGCGCAAGGTCTCATCGGTTGCGCGCTTCATCGAATCGGTCATGCGGTCGGCGTAGAGAATGGCCCGTCCATTGAGATGCCGCGCACACCGTCCGATGGTCTGGATCAGCGATCCTGTCGAGCGTAGGAAGCCTTCCTTGTCGGCATCGAGGATCGCCACCAGCGACACTTCGGGCAGGTCCAATCCTTCGCGCAGGAGGTTAATGCCAATTAACACATCGAACTCTCCCTTACGAAGATCACGCAGAATCTTGACGCGCTCGAGGGTCTCAATCTCGGAGTGCATGTAGCGGCACTTCACGCCGACCTCGGCGTAGTATTCCGCGAGATCTTCCGCCATGCGCTTGGTCAAGGTCGTAACCAGGACGCGCTGGCCGAGTTCCACGCGCGCTCGAATCTCATGCAGCAGGTCGTCGATCTGCCCTTTTACAGGACGGATCTCGACCTCGGGATCGATCAGGCCGGTGGGACGGATAATCTGTTCGACCACGACTCCCGCGGATTTGGTCAATTCATACGGCCCCGGCGTCGCCGAGACATAAACCAGTTGGTTAGTTCGGTGTTCGAATTCCTCGAACGTCAAGGGCCGGTTGTCGAGGGCCGAGGGCATGCGGAATCCATATTCGACCAGCACCTCTTTTCGTGATCGATCGCCGGCGTACATGCCGCGCAACTGCGGGACCGTCTGATGGGATTCGTCGATGAACATCAGAAAGTCGCGAGGGAAATAATCGAGCAGCGTAGGTGGAGGCTCACCCGGCAGGCGTCCGGTAAAATGCCGCGAATAATTCTCGATGCCATGGCAGTAGCCCATAGCCTTGATCATTTCCAGATCAAACATGGTCCGCTGGTGAATGCGTTGCGACTCGACCAGCCGGCCCTGATTCTCCAGTTCGGACTCCCACCATGCCAGCTCCTTTTTGATTGAATCCACCGCCGATGCACGCGTCTCTTCCTTCATCACGTAGTGCGTCTTGGGGTAGATCGGGAGCCGCATGTATTTTTGCTTCACCGTGCCGAACAGCGGATCGATCTGCGAGAGCGCCTCGATCTGATCGCCCCATAATTCGATGCGATAAGCCATGTCGTCATAGGTAGGGAAGACCTCGATCACGTCGCCTCGGACCCGGAATGTTCCACGGCGAAAGTCGCTGTTGGTGCGCTCGTAAAGGACATCGACAAGCTTGCGCGTAATGTCCTCGCGCTTGATTTTTTGACCTTTTTCGAGAAACAGCATCATGCCGTAATAGGCTTCCGGCGATCCCAGGCCGTAGATGCAGCTGACCGAGGCAACGATCAGCGCATCGCGCCTTTCGAACAACGAGCGGGTCGCCGAAAGCCGCAGCTTGTCGAGTTCGTCATTGATCGTGGCCTCTTTTTCGATGTATAGATCGGCGGCGGGTACATAGGCTTCCGGCTGGTAGTAGTCGTAATAGGAGACGAAATACTCCACCGCGTTGTGGGGAAAGAAGCTTTTGAACTCGTGGTAAAGCTGCGCGGCCAGGGTTTTGTTATGAGCCATGACGAGCGCTGGACGGTTCAGTGCCTCAATCACCTTGGCCATGGTGAACGTCTTGCCCGACCCGGTCACGCCCAAAAGCACCTGGTGTTGCTCGCGGTCAAAGAGGCCGCGCGTTAGCGCCTGGATGGCGGCAGCCTGGTCCCCCTGCGGTTTGTAGCTGGAAACGAGTTTGAAATCCATGAAAGGAGGTTAGCTTTTTCTGAGGACAGATCTAGCCCTCGATGTCCTTGACCTACACCCACAGAGCGCGCTGTTGGCGAGGGATAATCTTTCTATTATAACGGGGAGAGCAGGAAGCGGAGTTGCTCCCGCGGCCTTACTTGTGCAGTTCGACCGAGATCAGCTGTGCGCTGTGGGAAGGGCTCGCCGACTCGACGTATTCGACCTTGGCGGGCTTATTCTCGAGATCTTTACAGGGATTCAGTTCCGAGCTGGGCGTGAACCCCATCGCGCTGAATGGAATCTTGTAATAATTGTCGATATGAAGTGGCACCAGCTTTCCGCTTGCGTTGACCGTCAAATCCAGTGCCGGACTATCGCAATGGACGCTCTGGAGTACGCCCACGAGAAAACGGTGCGGCCCTTTCGCAACGAACTCCGGCCGCTGTTTTAGATGTGGCAGTGGCACGTCGGGTGTTGGTTGCCCAGGCCCCGCCCCTTTTTCTTCCTCGCTCATGTGTTGGTTGGTTTCCGCGACCTTCGATTGCGCTTCCATATAAGCTTGCGCATTCGCAAGGGAATTATTCACCTCTTGAATCTCCTCGGGCGTCTTCGCCAGCTTCGCCGCGGACTTCAGAACGGTAACCGCATTTTGCCCCTGTTCCATCCTCATCAGAACGTTAGCCACGTTGATGCGGTAGCCGACGTTCGACGGCTCCAGTGAGACCGCCGTCAAGCCCATCATGTGGGCTTCGTCAAGATTCTTGTGTCGCATCGCCAGCGAAACCGCGAGCCGGTCAAATGCCGGAGCGAACTGAGGGTTCAGTCTGATAGCGGTCCGCAAACTGCTTTCCACCTGCTCCTGTTCGGAATCCTGGGAGCCGCTCAGTGCGATCAGGGCAAAATAGTAATGAGCCAGATAGCTCTGCGAGTCAAGATGAACGGCCTTCGCGTACCACTTCCGGGCTTCTTCAAAATGTCTCTGCTGGAATTCCAGAAATCCTTTGGTTTCATACGCCGACACGTTGTTCGGATCTTCGTGGAGCACCTGGTCTAGAAGGGTTTGCGCATCACCGGCGCGTTGGTTGTAGGCTAAAAAGTCGGCGCGCACTGCTTCGGATTGCGGTGCGGTCAGAACTTGTATTTTGAAGGCCGAGTCATTGACCTCGGTTGTGGTGGGCATCTTGAAATACTTGGAAGCCCCCGCTGTAACGGACATAGCCGTCCAGTTCGACCTGCAGGTGTTTCAAGTCGCCAAAAGCTTGCGAAGCTGCCTGGACGGGGTCGACCTGCTTCGCAACCAACGTCAAGTAGTCAGAAATACGGTGGGTTTTCTGCTGGAAGTCTCCGAGCTCAAGATAATGCGTCAGCGCCCACGATTCAGCATAGAAGATCGATCCCTTTTTTTCTTCATGGTAGTAAGGCGACTGATGATCCACCGCGAACAGGACGGGCAGCGGCAACAGCGGGTTCTGCCGCAGCCATAAAATGTCGTCGGCGCTGGGTCTGGCCCAGGTCGACCTCTTTCTCATAGATGTCGGTGTTCTGATAAAACTCGGCCAGTCCTTCGTTCAACCACAGAGGCATGTCTTCGATCTTGCTCAGTATCAGGTGTGTGTATTCGTGATAGACGACAGAGTAGGGATGCTCTTCCTGCGCATCCAAGCGCATTAGCACATAGTTTTTATCGGCAGCACGAAGGAATAAGCCGCCCAGCTTGAGTGAACCCTTGGCAAGGTAGGCATCCGGTTCCAGCGCCCGGAAATCTTTCTCATCCTTGATTGCCAGCACAATGATCGGTGAGCCGGGATCAACCTGCGCTTTGGGAAAGAGGGCGTGGAACACGGACCGCATGCGCTCGAACTGGTCAGCAACACGTCGTCCTTGTTTCTCGCCGGCATTCGTTACCACTACAAAGTGCGGGCTGGTGACCTGGATCCAGTTCTCAACCTTGGCGAGCGCCGGAGCGGGCAAGCCAGCGAACAACAAAGTCAGCCATAGAATTCGACGACACATATGGGCGCCCTTACAGATATAACCGCGATGGCCCAAAGTCAAACAGAAACACGTGACGCAAAAACCAGCGATGATCCGTCCCGTTGCAGCAAAATCATCCGCCACCATGCCACGGGCCGGCCCAATTTCAAAAGCCCGGAGGCCTTTCACTCCCCACTCCCAGCGCACGTTCGAGCGCGATGCCGGCAGCGCCCAACGTCCCTTCGTCAAACAAGCGGCCGATCAGCGTGATGCCATGGGGCACGCGCCTCGGCGTCGCGAACGTCGGCAGAGGATGCTCGGGGTCGGGAGCCCAATCGCTGCGGGCCTTCTGCACTTCGACAAATCCCGCACGCAGGGTCAGCGAAGGATGCCCGGTGAAGTTTGTGATCACCAGCATTTCGTCGCGCAATGACGGAACCAATAGCAGATCTACGTCGGAGAACACGCGTGCCATTTCGTTGGCGACTTTACGGCGCAGCCGGTCGGCCTGCACGAAGTCCACCGCCGAAAGAAAGCGGGATTGGCGGAATAAATTCGGCCATGCGTCCGGGACCTGCGCTTTGAGTTGGCTCAGGCCGCCGCTCAGCGTGAGTTCTTCGAACGCGGCTGCACCTTCGGCAAACAAAATCAGGTTCAAGGAATCGTAGGGCCAGTCAGGGATCGACACTTCCACCGGCACCATGCCGATCTTTTTGACGGTTTCGAGAGCAGCGCGGTCCACCTCGGTCGCCGGGCGTTCTTTCATCCAAGCAGGGAAGTAACCGACGCGCAGTCCCTTCACACTTGCGTTGGCGTCAAAGTCGAGATGACTAGGCACGCTGGCCGTGTCGCGGCCGTCGGGCCCGGAGATTGCGTGAAGCACCAGGAGCGTGTCTTCCACCCCGCGCGTCATCGGACCCAACTTGTCGAGCGACCAGCAGAGCGTCATTGCGCCAGTGCGCGGAACTCTGCCATACGTGGGTCGCAGGCCGGTGACACCGCAGCGCATCGAAGGGCTCACAATGCTGCCGCCGGTTTCACTGCCAATGGAAAATCCCACGAGACCTGCGGCTGTCGCGGCGCCCGGGCCTGCACTCGATCCTGAGGATCCCTCTTCCGGTAGCCATGGATTCATGGTTTGCCCACCGAACCAGATGTCGTTGAGGGCGAGGGCTCCGAGGCTTAGTTTCGCAACTAATACCGCGCCAGCAGCATGCAGCCGCTTTACGACCTCGGCATCTTCGTTGGGCACCCGGTCGCGGTATGGTTCCGCGCCGTAGGTCGTTGGAATCCCCGCGGTGTCGAGCAGATCTTTTCCTCCCCAGGGGATTCCATGCAGGGGACCTCGATATTTTCCGCCTGCGATCTGCTCGTCAGCTTGTTTCGCCTGCTGCAGCGCCAGATCACGCGTGATCGTGATCGCACAACGCAGCTTTGGATTGAATCTGTCGAGGCGTTCCAGGTAGATGCGCGTGAGCCGCTCCGAAGTGAGCTGTCGTTTCTCAACCCAGCGGGAGAGCTGCGCCACAGGGGCAAAGGCAATGTCCTCATCCTTTGCTGGCAGGGAAGTAGCTTGGGCGGTGCTCCTGACGAAGCGGTCGCGCTGCGCGCCGGCCTTCACGCCCGTAATCATGGGATCCCAGCGAGTGGCTGGCGCTATGCTGGCTTCCAGCGCCAGTTTTCGGGGACCGGTTCGCCGCTCATAAACAGACGCGAGCGTCCTTCGCCAGGTTGACGCGGCCATTGCGCGTTCCGGCTCGGTCAGAGGAAACTGCGCCAATTTCTCCGCCTCGGCAAATGTGGACACCGAAATCTCCGGCCCGACGGCCGGTCCTGCGCCGAATGCCGGCGGTGCTCCCGGAGGCAAGTCTGCTGGATTTTGCGCGTGCAACCTTGAAGCCGCCGCGGCGCCGAGGACTCCCAGCGACGTGATGGTCAGAAAATCTCTTCGCGATTTGGACATGGTTCTCCCCTATGTCGTTGGAACGGTCTCGTTGCCCGCGATGAACCGCGCGCGATTATTCGACGCTGGCCCGGAGGTCCACCTTCTTCGTGGTGACCGTGATATGAGTAGCAGGAAGTTTCGGCGGCGGCCAGTTTTCGGTGTATGCCTCGACTGTAATCGTCCCAGGAGTGCGACTGGCTTGGACGATCACTTGGGCCAGACCATTAAACAGGCTGCGTTTCGGTTCCTTATCCGATTCCTGGCAGTTGGGGTCTCCGTTGCCCACGCCGATCAGGTGGCCTTCGCCAGTGATCTTGAAGCTGATCATGTTGTCGGCTGTAGGAATCGGTCGACCCTCTTTGTCGAGCACTTCCACGCGAAGTACGGCAACGTCTTCACCATCGGCATTGATTTCAGGGCGATCGGCCGTCAACCGAATCGATTCGGGCTTGCCCGTGGTTTCCCTTTTTTCGGCGAGCACGATTTTGCCGTCTTTCGTCCCACGCGCTTCGAGCACGCCGGGCTCGTATTTCACGCCCCATTCGAGATGCGTCAGCGGTTCAACCTTTTTCGAACCCTGGCTCTTGCCATTGAGGAACAATTCGACCGAATCGAGATTCGAATGTACCCACACCGAGATCGGTTCTCCTTCACGCTGCTCCCAGTTCCAGTGGGGAAGCAGGTGCAGCACGGGTTCGGAGCCCCACCATGCTTTGTAATAGTAGAAGTTGTCCTTGGGAAAGCCGCACATATCGACGATGCCGAACTGCGAGTTAATCGAAGGCCAACCGTACGGAGTGGGCTCGCCACGGTAGTCAAAACCAGTCCAGGCGAAGCCTCCGGCGAGCCACTCCCGCGCCGCATAAAATTTCCACCACTCCTCGGCCAGTTGCGACCAGGAGGTATGGTTCAGGTCATATGCGCTCACCCAGTTGCGCAGCTTGTCGGTGGAATAGATACCGCGAGTGGAGACGGTGCTGGCCGTTTCCGAACCAACGCAGGGCCTTTTGGGATGTGCCTTGTGCCAGGGATCGTGTGCGGCGAGATTGTAGTTGAAGCCCATGACATCCAACTGCTCCGGAAAATGTGTTTCGAAAGCGGCATTCACCGCGGCGGAGCAGAGCCGAGTCGGATCAAGCTCGTGCGTTCTGGCTATCATGTCGTCGATGACGCGTACGCCTTGCGGTTGGGGCATCATCGTCCACTCCTCGTTGCCCATCGACCACAAAATGATCGAGGGCGAGTTGCGGTAGCGTTTGACCATCACCTCGAGCTGAGCCATACCTTCGGGGGTCGAAGTCATCAAACGCGTCTCGCACATCATCATCATGCCTAGGCGATCGCAAGCTTCCACCCATTCCGGCGTGGGCATGTTGTGCGATGTGCGGACAGCATTTCCGGCCATGTCCTTCAAAACGGCGACGCGGTACCACTGGAGGCGATCGGGAAGTGCGGCGCCCACTCCTGCATGATCATGGTGATTGCACGTGCCTTTAATCTTTACGGACTTGCCATTGAGGAAGAATCCCTTATCTGCGTCAAATACTGCCGAGCGAACTCCGAAACTGACCCGCTCGGCGTCGCGAGCTTTTCCATTGGATTCAACCGTGACCACGGCGGAATAGAGATTCGGACTTTCCGGCGACCAGAGAGCGGGATTCGTCACGTTCGTGCTCCCAGTGAAGGTGGCCGATCCGTCAGCCGCGATCGACTGTGGCGCGGCCTCCGCGGTCGCCACCGACTTTCCCGCAGCGTCAAAGATTTGCCAACGAACGCGGCAGGTCTCCGCCTGCGGGCCCTCGTTCTGCACAATCGTACCCAGGCTCAGGGCGGCGCCATTTCCCTTGACCGCCGGCCGGACGTAGCTCTCCCATTTGCCAAGGTGCAGAGGATCTGTTTTCGTCAGCCAAACATGCCGGTAGATGCCTGCACCTTCATAAAACCATCCATCCCCGAAGCTCGCATCCATGCGCACCATGAGGAAATTCTTGCCGCCGTAGTTCAGGAAGTCTGTGATGTCGAAGCGGAAAGGCGCGTAACCGTTGTCGTTGCGTCCAATGAAATAGCCGTTCAGAAATACGAGCGCGCTGCGAAAAGCGCCATCGAACTCGACGACGGTGCGTCGCGTGGCATCTTCCTTGGGAACACCGAAAGTGCGGCGGTACCAGCTGACGCTTGTTTCGGGATAACGGCGCCCCAAGGGTTTAAATCCGTGCGAATTCAATTCCTCATCGCGGACGAAAGGTAGCTCCACCGCCCAGTCGTGAGGAAGGTTCAAGGAGCGCCATTTCGAGTCATCGAATTTCTCTGTGGCGAAGGCGAACTCGCCGCTCTTGGCAAAATCGCCCTGTCCCATCCCAAACCCCAGATCGCGGCTGGGATCGGAGCCATGTCCCTGAAAGAACTTCCAGCCAAAATCGAACAACAGACGCTCCCGCGGCGCGACGGCCGCTATAGCTTCGGCCGAAGCTGCGTGTGGATAACGTGCCAGCAACGCATGAGCGCGATTGACCGAAACAGGGATCAATGTTGAAGCGGAGAGGGCAAGTCCGGAACGAAGCAGATCACGACGGGTAAGAGATGACATTCTCTTTGGCCTCACGTATGAGTTTCAAATAACATCCCGTGAAATTGGCCGGTGCGGATTCAGCAACAAGCCGAAAGCATGGCCCTGCGGAGCTTTGCATTCGCGGAACTTCGCATTATAGACTCCGCGCTCTGCAAAGTTGTGAGCGGCCCGAGGAGTTTCGAATCGATGGCGAGACAACGACGCTGGAGCGGCTTAAGGCGGAGGGTTCTTATTTCTGATCGCGCACTTCGCCCATTCCCACGATCTTGGACGAAGTGCGGAATTTCTTGTAGTCGCGATAGCTCTGTTCACCGTCGACCTTGAATCCCTTGAGCAGGGCGATTCGCGCGTCGAACAGGAAGGTCAGGTACCTGGGCAGCCAGACTTCGTCGTTCACTCGGGCCTGTTCCAGCATGAAGCGTGAGCCTTTGTGGATGCGGGCCAGCACCCATCCGACGGAGACCGTATCGATGGCCTCGATATCCATCTTGGCGAGTTGAAGGTCGCCCTTGTCGATCCATACCCGCCCCTGAAATTTCGACAAGAACTTGGACTCTTTCATGTGTGGCTCGAAGCCGGGACGCGGCTTCCCATCAATGACCCAGGCCTCGCGTCCACCCACCTGCTCGGTTCCTACCAGTTTGAAGTCGTAGGCATCGGAAACGTCATGCACGAACTTGCGGCCATCTTCGCGCTCCTTTACTTCTTTCTCTTCGCGCTTCTTGCGTTCCTGATCCGATTCATCTTTGCGCTTGTTGATGATCTTCTCGATCTTTTCCTCTTCCTTGGCCGCTTCTTTGGCGTCGAGCGGCTTGTCATCTTTTTCGATCAGTCGCCGTACCTGCTCACCATAGATCTCCAGAATCTCGTAGGTCTTCACTTCGGTCGATTTGACTTGTCCCTTGCCGTCGAGATTCTTTTGGACTTCGCGATCAACATAGGTGTAGTCGCGCTCCTGTTTCTGGTTCTCGATGTCCTTATCCGCGACCACACGAAACAACTGCTGCATCTGTTCCTGTGAAAGCTTGCCGTCGGGCCCGGGCGTCAGATCAGGAATGGGTGTGCTCGTTCCTGAGGGAGTCGGTTCCGCCGTGCTTTCGGGATGCTTAATGTCTGCCTCTGCCGGCGACGCAGCGGGATTCTGGGCGCCCTGGGGGGCGGGCTGTTCCTGTTGCCCCGATCCAGACAAAGGAATCAGCAGCACCAGAGAGAGAGTTAGACCACGAATCATCATGCAATGTTAGATTCTTAGAACAGACTATATTCTGCCAAGATGCCTGCTAGAAATAGCGACGCATTTATTGGAAGAAAATTACAGACGATTGAAAATAAATATCTGAGGGGAGATTCTGGCGCCCCTCTCAGGTCTGCTGCGCATTGCCCACAGAGGATTCCACGGCGAACTGGCGGCAAGTCCGGCCGATCACGTCGTGCGCTGAGCTTTCCTCCACAAATTGAAAGCCATAGCGGAACGCATTTCGCTGGCGAACCAGGGCATGAATCTCCACATCCCCGAGGGGAAGAGAGAACTCCAGACGAACCACTTCTCCGATGGGTACCTCAACTCGCAGGATGGCGGAGATTCCCGATTCGCTGATGTCTACCGTGTGTCCGCGAACGACCGTGGAGTTGCGCGGGTAGATGCGAACCTCTAGTTCGAGCTTATAGCGAGGATGCCGACGAGCTTCCATGAATTCATGAGCCCGATCAAGTGCTGGTTGAGTGCCAAGTTCCAATTTGATGCCCGGGCCTCGCTGAGGGAAGCTGAAGAGCCGGCACACCTTACATCAGAGTGCGACCAAGACCGTAACAATAGCAAGCTTAAAGAGGCCCGTCACAGGTATCGGCAGCCGGTCATCCGAACTTTAGAGACACCCTAATCACGCGTTTTGTGTGCCTTGCCCAAACACTCCGCCTGGAACAACCGTTCATCGACGCGATGCAGCCGCTTCTCCTGCGCCTTCGTCATGAGCGGATAGTGCTTGATATCGAACAGGTGATACACGATGAACCATACCGGCTGATCGGTGGTCATCCAATTCTGGGAGTCGAAGCGCTTCAGGTTAACTGGCACCGAATAACGGCGCAGCGTGCGTTCGCGGCGCAGGTTAAAGTAAATATTGAAATAACTCAGCGCCAGCTCACGCAGCGTGCGGTAGACTGGCTCGCGCCAGCGGCATCCGGTGTAATTCGATTTGGCTACCGCGCCCCAACAACCAGCTTGCCGGTAGATGGCGATCACGTGGTCGGTGTCGTGGTCAGCTTCAAAATCGAGCAGCAGCGGGGGATATCCATTGGCCCGCAACGCAGCAGCCGCAAAGATCGCTCCCTCCAGGCAGTGCGACGATTCTTCCGCCAGCACCTTTCGAGGTGACCAGGCAGTGTCCTCCAGGTGATATGGCATGTCGTCGAGGAACTTTTGGATGCCGTAGGGGTTCTTCATGCTACGCAACTTGCGCAGTTCGGCGGGGGTAAAACCAGATTTGTCAGCGATCATTGGTGTCGTTCGGCTTCTCGTCGTGCAGAAGTGTAACGTACCTGCCGTCAAGACTGAGTCAGGCGCTCGAGATTGTGGCGATCCTGGCGACCTCGATCCGAAGAATCAGACGTTCACTGCGCCCGAAAAAGTGTGGCTATCTCATGAGGCGAATCCACGAGCACATCGGGAGGTTCGTTCTCCAGCGTGTGCGTCGCAAAGCCGTAGCTGACGCCGATCGTCCACATTCCGGCGTTGCGGCCAGTGCGAACGTCTACATGCGAGTCCCCGATGATCGCAGCCTGCTCCGGGGTTACGCCGCTCTCTTCAAGAAGCTTGCGCGCTCCCTCTGGATCTGGCTTCTTGGTGGCGAAGCTGTTACCACCATAAATCTGCGAAAAGAAGCACCCCAGCCCGAGCGCCTCCACGATCGCACGCGACGGATTGACCGGCTTGTTCGAGAGCACGGCCATTTTGCGCGGCATTCCGTTGGCCGAATTCTGAATCGCGGTCAGAGCGTCTGGGACTCCCGGGTAGACCGTCGTATGGTCCAGCTTGTGCTCGCGGTAATAAGAAAGGAAAAATTCCAGCCCCTTGCGGACCAGCGACTCATCAACGGCTTCTCCGGCGAGCGCCCGCTGAATCAGGATAGGAGCGCCATCCCCGACATAGCTGGCAATTACGTCATCTGGAAGTTCTGGACGTTTGATATGGCGCAGCGCAGCGTTGACCGAGTGCACCAGGTCCAGACGCGAATCAATCAGCGTGCCATCCAGATCGAAGATTACTAATTTGATGTTGTGTGGGTCGAAGGAACGGCGAGTCTGGATCATGCACCTTCAGGATAAACGATCGCGGCTATGGAGTCCTCGGCCGCGGCTTCTATTTGCGTTGCCAGCCTTTGCTTACGAGCCACTCCTGCCACCAGCGCGCATTCTCGCGGATCTGGTTTTGCTGTTCTTCGGGAAGAACGGCACCTGGCTCAGGAATTGGGGGGAGACGTCGGAGGCCGACCGAGGCTCGTAGTTCGTCAACGTGCTCCGGATCGGAGAGCAGCCACGGACGGGTACGACCGTCTCGGGGATCATCCATCCACTGCGAGCCGAAACGTTGAGGACGTCCTTCGTGCAAAGTGATGCGGTCCTCGAGGTGGGCGCGCCCCCGCAGATCCTCTTCGCACATGGCAATCAATTCGTGGCGGAGATCTTCGTTGATCACGAGGTCGATTTTACGTGGGAAATTTCTTTTGCCCCTCGCAAGATTTCATTGCGCGTCGATCGCACGAATTTGACAATGAACGATATTTCTAGTAATATCGAAATATGACGACGTCGCTCACCAAACCCACTGCATCCAGCAAAGCCAGCGAACGTGTTGCCGCGTACGCCGACATGTTCTCCGCCATGGGCACTGAGGCCCGTCTTCGCATCATGCAGTTGCTGCTATCGGCGCATCCCGAGGGACTGGTCGTTAACGAGATTCAGGAAGAGCTTGATATCCCCAACTCGACGCTATCTCACCATTTGGAAAAGCTGAAGACTGAGGGGTTGGTCGAAGTTCAGAGGGAGGGCACCTTTCTTCGATATACGGCGAACACCGTCGCGCTGCAGGAGTTGCTGCAGTTTCTTTACTCCGAGTGCTGCACGCGAAACAAAGCCCTCAAGCCGCAAGACATCGTGCAAATCTGCAAATAGGAGCCATGCAATGAGTACGTCTGAAGCAGCCATCAAAGAAATCGTAAAAGAAAAATATGGGGAAGCTGCCCTGCGAGTGAAGACAGGAGGCAGTTCCTGCTGCGGCGCCACTGCCGCCACGAACTGCTGCGATCCCATCACCGCTAACCTCTATGACGCCACGCAGGCAGGACAGATTCCCGAAGAAGCCCTGCTAGCCTCGCTCGGCTGCGGCAATCCGACGGCACTGGCGCAGTTAAAGCCGGGAGAGACTGTGCTCGACCTGGGCTCGGGGGGCGGTATTGACGTTCTGCTATCCGCTCGTCGCGTTGGCCCCACCGGCAAGGCCTACGGTCTCGACATGACCAACGAAATGCTCGCCCTCGCCAATGAGAACAAGCGTAAGTCGGGCATCGAGAATGTCGAATTCTTAAAGGGCGAAATCGAAAGCATCCCGCTGCCTGACAACTCCGTCGACGTGATCATCTCCAACTGCGTGATCAATCTCTCGGCCGATAAAGACAAAGTTCTGCGGGAAGCCTTCCGCGTGCTGAAACCGGGAGGACGTTTCGCTGTTTCCGACGTCGTCACCCGCGGCGAGATTCTGCCCGAGATTCGCCAGAGTGTTCTGGCATGGGTCGGTTGTATTGCCGGAGCGTTGCAGGAGACGGAATATCGCGACAAACTCGCACATGCCGGATTCGAGCAGATCGAGGTCGAGCCCACGCGTATCTACCGTGCAGAAGATGCTCGTGAATTCCTGGCGGGTCAGGGAATCGATGTGGACGCGCTTGCGCCGCAGGTCGATGGAAAGTTCCTGAGTGCTTTCATCCGCGGCGTGAAACCAAGCCGCACCAAGGAAGCTTGCTGTGGTCCAACGTGCTGCAACTGAGAGCGATTATTAGGGGCGAACGAATGCAGGGACACTACAACGTTCTGTTTCTTTGCACCGGGAACTCGGCGCGTTCCATCATGGCCGAAGCCATCCTGAATCAAAAGGGACGCCCCCACTTTACCGCTTATAGTGCGGGTAGCCATCCTTCCGGAGCGGTTCGCCCGGAGGCGCTGCGGCAACTGGAAACTGCTCACCTGCCGACGCTCGGCCTTCGCAGTAAGAAGTGGGACGAGTTTGCCGGGCCGAACGCGCCGCGGCTCGACTTCGTGTTTACCGTCTGCGACAACGCTGCCAACGAAGTCTGCCCGGTGTGGCCGGGCCAACCGATGACCGCTCATTGGGGTGTACCGGATCCTGCCTCCGTCCAGGGGACGAGAGAGCAAGTCGAGCGAGCTTTCCGCGACGCTTTCTTTCTGCTGGACCGAAGGATCGGCCTTTTCCTGAGTCTTCCACTTTCTACCCTCGATCGCTTCTCTCTGAAAAAGGAAGTTGACTCGATCGGAAAGCAATGATCCGCAATCGGCCCGCTCGCAGAAACCGTTCGCGCTGCATCTGAGGCTCGAAGCTCATGAATACACATGTTTCGTCTCGTCTCAGTTTTCTGGATCGGTATCTTACGGTATGGATCTTCACTGCGATGCTGATTGGTGTAGCGGCCGGATGGTCGATGCCTGGCATCGTACCTTTCCTGAATCGCTTCAGCGTGGGCACAACGTCCATTCCCATCGCCGTCGGCCTCATCCTGATGATGTACCCACCGCTGGCCAAAGTCCGTTACGAGGAACTGGGCGAAGTCTTCCGCAACAAGAAGATCCTCATGCTGTCGCTGGTGCAGAACTGGGTGATTGGCCCAGTGCTTATGTTTGTTCTGGCGATTACATTTTTGCGCGGTTACCCAGAGTATATGGCGGGACTCATTATGATTGGGCTGGCGCGCTGCATTGCCATGGTGATCGTGTGGAATGAGCTAGCGCACGGCGATACTGAATACGCTGCAGGGCTGGTGGCTTTCAACTCCGTCTTCCAGGTACTTTTCTATTCGGTCTATGCCTGGGTGTTTGTCACCAAGCTGCCGGCATTGCTTGGATTACACAGTTCGGTGGTCAATGTCTCGATTCGCGAGATTGCCAGAAGCGTCTTCATTTACCTGGGGATACCGTTTCTTGCCGGGATGATCACGCGCTTCGTGCTGGTGCGAGCACGGGGAAAGCTGTGGTATGAGAAAGCCTTTGTCCCACGAATCAGTCCCATTACGCTCATCGCGCTCCTGTTCACGATTGTGGTGATGTTCTCGCTCAAGGGCGGCTACATCGTGCGCCTGCCCCTCGACGTTGTTCGTATCGCCGTCCCGCTACTCATCTACTTTGTGGTGATGTTTCTGGTTTCGTTCTACATGGGACGCAAACTGGGCGCCGATTATTCGAAAACGGCGACGCTGTCGTTTACGGCCGCGAGCAATAACTTTGAACTCGCCATTGCGGTCGCCGTGGCCGTCTTCGGAATCAATTCTGGCGCCGCGTTTGCCGCGGTCATCGGGCCATTGGTCGAGGTTCCGGCACTTATCGGGTTAGTGAACGTTGCCCTCTACTTCCAGCGTCGGTACTTTGGGCAGACGATCACCGCTCTGTCCTGAAAAGTTAGCCAAGACTCCACACACTTTAAGGCCTCCAGCGACTCGGGCCACGGGGCCTGTGGCGCCGGGCAAAGGCGTTAGGCTAAGTTTGTGACTGGCGGAATCGTGGTCACGTGGTCGGACCGCGAATGGGTGGCCAGCCGGAAAACTTCCTTGCTTTCCAACCCCCGGATACCATTTACAATCCAACAGGTTCGACGCGTTGGATGGAATCTCGGTAGGGCTGACACGAATCTAAAGGATCAGGGACCAGAACCGGATGGCCACGACAAAAACTGACCCCAAGCTGGCCCTTGCGGCCAATGGCGTAAAGAAAGCCAAGTTTTACGAAGGACTTAGCCGCGAACAGCTCATCCGGGCCTATCGCTTCATGTACACCTCCCGGCGCATCGATGACCGGGAAATCCTGCTAAAACGGCAACAAAAAATCTACTTCCAGATGTCGGGTGCAGGGCACGAAGCCATCGGCGTAGCGGCCGGGCTAGCCTTGAAGCCGGGGCATGACTGGTTCTACCCCTATTATCGGGATCGCGCGCTGTGCCTCGCGCTGGGTGTCGAGCCGTACGATATGTTCCTGCAGGGGGTAGGCGCGGCCGACGATCCCAGTTCCGGCGGGCGTCAGATGCCCTCGCATTGGAGTCATCCAAAGCTCCACATTGTGACCCAGTCGTCCCCCACCGGTTCGCAGATTCTGCAGGCCGTCGGATGCGCCGAAGGCGGACGCTATCTTGGCCAGCATCCTAAAGCTGCCGAAGTTCCGGGGTCGGATACAAAAGATTATCGACGAGTTTAAGGACGTGAGCTGCGAGAGCGACGAGATCACCTACGTTTCTCTGGGCGACGGCACGTCAAGCGAAGGTGAGTTCTGGGAGGCGATGAACGCTGCCGCCCTGGGCAAGCTTCCCGTCATTTTCTGTGTAGAAGACAACGGCTACGCTATTTCGGTTCCGGTTGAGGTTCAGACCGCGGGCGGAAGCATTTCGCGGCTGGTCTCCGGATTTCCCAATTTTCATTTTGAAGAGGTCGACGGCACTGATCCTCTCGCCAGTTACGCGGCGTTCGTGCGTGCAACGAAGTATTGCCGCGAGGGACATGGTCCGGCGTTTGTGCACGCGCATGTGATCCGTCCGTATTCGCACTCCTTGTCGGATGATGAGCGGCTCTACCGTCCGGATGCCGAGCGCGAGCGCGACGCGCAACGCGATCCGGTTACGCGAACCCAGATGTTTCTACTGCGCGAGGGCATTCTCGACGATAAGGGGATCAACCAGCTCGAGAAGGAAGTCGAAGCGGAGCTGCAGGTTGCCGTCGACCGTGCCCTGGAAGCATTGCCGCCGGCGCCGGAGTCGGTGATGAACTTCATCTACTCGCCCGACCTCGATGTGACGTCGTCGGTGTTCGAGACAGATCCGTCAATTCCGGAACCCCCCGCGGACGGCAAGAAGGCTGCTGGCAAGACAATGGCGGACTTGATCACAGCTACGCTTCGCGATGAAATGAAGCGCGACGAGCGCATCGTGATCTTCGGCGAAGATGTTGCCGACTGCAGCCGTGAAGAGTATTTGAAACACAAGCTGGTGAAAGGGAAGGGCGGCGTCTTCAAGCTCACCTTCGGTTTGCAATGCGAGTTTGGCAACGACCGCGTATTTAATTCCCCGCTCGCCGAGGCGGCCATTGTGGGCCGCGCGACGGGAATGGCAACGCGCGGTCTGAAGCCGGTAGTCGAAATTCAGTTCTTCGACTACATCTGGCCGGCGATGATGCAGATTCGCGACGAGCTTAGTGTGATCCGCTGGCGCTCGAACAATGGCTTCTCCTGCCCGGTCGTGATCCGCGTCGCCATCGGTGGATACCTGACCGGCGGAGCCATCTACCACTCGCAGTGCGGCGAGAGCATGTTCACGCACATCCCGGGCCTGCGGGTTGTGTTCCCATCCAACTCGCAAGACGCCGCTGGCTTGTTGCGCACAGCGATCCGCTGCGATGATCCAGTTTTATTTCTCGAACACAAGCGCCTCTACCGGGAGTCCTATGGCCGCGCTCCGTATCCTGGCCCCGATTACATGATTCCCTTCGGCAAGGCGAAGATCGTGCATCCCGGCACCGACCTCACCGTCATCACCTACGGAGCGGTCGTTCCCCGTGCCCTGCAAGCCGCGCAGAAACTTGAACGCGAACAGGGCGTGAAGGTCGAACTGATCGACCTGCGATCCCTCAACCCGTTCGACTGGGAGACGATTGCGGCCTCGGTCGCCAAAACCAATCGCGCCCTGGTCGCTTACGAAGACACGCTCAGCTGGGGCTATGGAGCAGAGATCGCGGCCCGTATCGCGGACCGGCTATTCGACCAACTCGACGCTCCGGTGCGGCGGGTTGCAGCTAAAGACACCTTCGTTGCCTACCAGCCAATTCTGGAAGATGCCATCCTTCCACAGCCTAATGATCTCTTCCTGGCGATGAAAGAGCTGGCGCAATACTGAGAGCGGCCGCCTCGGCATGCTAGCCAGTTTGCGGCGGGGCAAAGCGCCCGCGCATTTTGATCGTCCCTGCGTTTTAACACCGAATTTACATCTACATTGTGCTGCCGCAAATGGTCTGCCCCAGATCCATCTAACACTAAAGCGACGACAAATTGACGGCGCGGTGACAACCGTGCGCGGCGATCTGTTTACCGTCATCTCATGCTTCGCTGGCGCACAAATATCGACACAAAGCGTTCCCCGGCGACGCGTTGTGGGTGGAAGAGAAAAACTCTTCGACGCTTCGTCATGGTTTTCGGGATGGCGGCTGCTCTGTGCTCGCAGAGTCTCCTTGCGCAAGATGCTTCTGTAACACCGGTTGAGGGTGACAGCTGGCTGAGTCATCTCCACCGCTCGTTCGGAGAGACCGCGATGGGCAAGACTTGGCGCCTGGGCCCGGCTGTCCCTGTGTCGGACGAGAACCAGGATTCCGCATCCTCAGCTCCACTCCGTCCCTCGAATGAAACGGTCGTTCTTCATGGCGCTGATCTTTATCGTCTGAACTGCCAGGGGTGCCATGGAGAATCTGGTCTCGGCACTCCACCGGAGATCGCTTCCATCATCAATCCGGTGCGCTCAAGTTCCGTAGCGCTCGTCCTGCAGCGGATGAAATCCATGGGCGCCGACGTCACTCGTAAGCAAGCCGCAGAACTTGCCGGACAATCGAAGAATGCCTTACTGCAACGCCTCCACAATGGCGGGCAAGACATGCCATCCTTTTCCTACTTGAGTGATTCGGAAGTGCGTGCGTTGCTGGCCTATCTGAACCTGTTAGCCGATGTACCTAACGCCGCATCGCAGCAGCTAGCTGTTCGTGAGTCACACGCAAGGGTTGGTGAGTTGATCGTCAAGTCCACTTGCCACACCTGCCACGCGGCTACGGGCTCAAATCCAAGTTCAGCGGATCTTGCTGGGGGAGCGATCCCGCCCCTCGCCACGCTGACCGCTCGCGTCAGTCGCGCTGGTTTGATCCGTAAGATCACTGTGGGCGCACCGGTCATGATCGGTACGACTCCGGATCCTGTCCGCGGGCGCATGCCGGTTTTCTTCTATCTGCACGAAACCGAGGCGGCAGATGTCCACGCCTATCTCGAGGCCTTCCCCCCGTCTGGCTCAACCGAGCCGCAACCCGACATCCAGGTGTCAACTGCGCAAATCCCCACAACGACCGCGACAGCTTCTCGTCAGTCCGTAACTCATCAGACAAACAAACAAGATCCCCGAGCCGCGGCGTCCACTCTGAGGACATGGTTCCTGTGCTTGAGTATCGGTGCTGTAGTAGTTTTATGTGCGGCGGTGGGTTTCACCCTGCGTGAATTGGGAAGACTGTCGGCTGAAGCCCACAGGCGGCGCTCCCTTCTCTCGCGCAATGCTGGAGTAGTCCTGCCGTTCCCTGTGTCGTCACACCTGTCGCCGAGGAGTGCAGGAGAATTCTTTGCGGCACAGTCTTCGCCCCAGACGTTTATCGGACGGTCTCAGGTCGGACTTTGATGGAAGAATAGAGTCGCCTGCCCGACCTGCCGGCCGTTTGGTGTGTCCGTCGATTCGATCACTTTGCTGCCGCTCAGGGAATTAGCATCTGGCTAACTGCGAGACACGAGTTCGCGGGTGTCGGCGTTGATTCCCTCGGCCGGCCGTAGGACCGCGCTTCGGGGGAGCACTTTGGCTTGTCGTCTTTTCTCGTGAAATAAGAAGTCTGACAATTGTTTCCGGGCGAAGGCGAGCGCCGGCATAGGATCGCTCCAGTAAAACGGAGTCGAGTGTACCCGCCGCCAGGAACTCAGCCATTGCCAGAGATTCGGCCCACCGGCGTTTCGTTGTTCCCTCCAGGCGCGAAAATCATTGGGCAGGAATCCCAGATACTGACCGCTAACGTAGTGGGTCAGCGGCTTTACAGGCTGATTCAGCGCATCAAAGTAGGCCATGCTGCATATATCGATCCCGGCGCGCGCCGGCGCGTCTATATACCACCAGGGACGAGCATTGATCTCCAGCAGCTTAAAGGTTCCGTCGCGCTGATCATACTTATACTCAGCGCTGAAGGCGCCTCGATACGCAATTGCATGCAGTAAGTATTTGAGGGGAGCGGCAGCCCCCGAAACTTCTTCCAAGGGCACACTGACCATGAAAGTGCTGTTGCCGAGCTGAGGCGGGTACATGCGCAGGCGGCGGCGCGCAAACATGGCGCACTCACGTCCATCGCGGTTAATAAAGCCTTCCACGAAATATCCAGCGGTTGGCGGTCCGGGGATAAATTCTTGCAGCAGAATGGGGAACTCGACGCTCTCCATTGCGCGCAGAGCCTCATCCCGATCTTTCACCAGGAATCCCTTTACACCGTAGGTTCCAGCGAATGCCACAGAAGAGAGAGGCTTGAGGATCGCGCCTGCGAAATCTCCGTGAGGGAGAGATTCCATTTGGTCGCGTGAGGTGAGAAGGGAAGTCCGCGGACGAGGTATACCGTGGCGGCGCAATAACTGCGCGAAACGCCACTTGTCTACCATCGTTTCCACGACTTGAAGTGGCGCGACGCTGGAAGGGAATCTCCCGGCGAGTTGGTTTGGCAGTGCGGCGACGGCGCTTAGCCAGTCATCCGAACAGGGAAGAAGGACCGCGCTCTCAAGGAAGGTGCATTCCAGGAGTTGTGGCAGCGCTCGGGGCGTGAGGTCAGGCCAGACCCCCGGCAGTGGTCGGTGCCAGCGTGAGTGGTGAACAAAATCTCCGGCGGAGCAAATCGAGTATGCCGGAATCCCGGCTCGATGCAGGAGCCGGAGAACTGCTGCGAGAGTAACCCCACCTCCCATAGCAATCACCGGAGGCGTACCGGTGCGAGTCAGCGAATGGATCGACTCCTGAACTTGGTCGGAAATACGCATGTTCATGAATTTAAACGGGGGAAGGAAAAACGGGTCTAACAGGGCAGATTACAAGGAACGCTCAAATGTGTCTGTGAGCAGGATCACCTTGGGAGAGCACTAAAATCGCGGCATCTGGCGGAGGCCACCAAATGATGACGTTGAATCTGGGCCGAGGATCCACGCCAATTTAAGAACCAGCATGAAATCCTCGGCATTGTTGATCTTGATTTGTCGAACGGCCAATCGTTGTTATTTGCTGAACGTTATTCGCTGAACAATGTCCGGTAAAGCCCGCCGCCGAGAGCCCCGCCAATGAGAGGCGCCACCCAGAACATCCACAACTGCTGCAGCGCTGCACCGCCGGCAAAGATTGCCGGGCCGGTGCTGCGTGCCGGGTTCACGGAAGTATTCGTCACCGGGATGCCAACGAGGTGAATTAGGGTTAAGCAGAGTCCGATTGCGATCGGCGCAAATCCCTTCGGTGCGCGCCCGTCAGTAGCGCCCATGATCACGATGAGGAAAAAGGCTGTCAAAACGACTTCAGCGACAAAGCCCGACAGCAGCGAATAGCCGCCCGGAGAATTTGCCCCGTAACCATTGGTCGCGAATCCGGAATGTACATCGAAGCTCGCCGGTCCGCTGGCTACGACGTAGAGCACGCCCGCTGCTGTGATCGCTCCCACGACCTGCGCGACCACATACGGCAGCAACTCGGAAGCAGGGAAGCGCTTCCCAACGACCAGCCCGAGACTCACGGCAGGATTCAAATGGCACCCCGAGATGTGTCCAATAGCAAAAGCCATGGTCAACACGGTCAGACCGAAGGCCAGCGCCACCCCAGCGTATCCGATGCCAACATTAGGAATGCCGGCGGCCATGACCGCCGCGCCGCAACCACCGAAGACCAACCAAAACGTGCCAAAGAATTCCGCTGCTGCGCGTTTACCGATGGGCACGGGATCCTCCTCATTCTTCAGTTGTGCTCAGCATGAGATGTTGCGGGACCGGGAACTGGGAACTGGGAACTGATGCGACCAGCAGGGTAGCACACGGCGGGAAAAGGAGAAATAACGATTCACAGACCGGCCGGACCCGGCAAAGACCCATCCGAACTGTCTCTAAGTACGTGCGAAATGACACCGGAAGTCTTGCGTCCCTTGGGTTACGAACGCTTTTCCCGCAAGCCGATCTCGATTGTCCGTTCCCCAAGAGAATGCTAGGCTGCGAAGAAGTGGGTTCTACGGTCGCCAATCCGTTGAAATTACGCGCGGTACCAAGCCGCGCGGCACAGTGGCTCCAGTCCGCGACCGCCGAGGTTTGGGTCAAATTTCTGTTGTCGCTACTCGGCCTGGGAATGGCCTTCGCTTCCGCACTCTTTTCGACCGTATCCCGCGACGCCGGAAATGTCTGGGCCACAGTGGTCTTGGCGTCGACCTCCCTCGTGCTTGCCACCCTGGTAGGGCTCGTTACAGTGCCATATCTGGCGCGCCGCGTCGCGGTCGAGCGGCTGCGCGAATCTTTTGACTACGACGTTACCCGCGCCGGTATCGTTTATGTCGTCGTGACACTGGTAATCGGCATTGCTGCGCTTAACACGGGCAACAATCTTCTCTATATCGTGGTCGCCGCGATGCTTGGAGCGATCCTCGTTTCTGGTTATGTCTCGGCATGGGTGCTGCGTTATCTGGAACTCGATGTCCGCCTGCCGGAGCATGTCTTTGCCGGACGCGCGGTGCTCGGCCGGATCGTGGTGCACAATCCTCGCCGGTTCCTTCCCTCTTTTTCGGTGCGCGTCGTGTCGACTCGCAAAAGGAGAAAGAAGCCGGCGAAGCAGTGGCAGTGGGAAGCGACGACCTTCGCTTTCCCCTTCAATCGACCCTCGGAGCAGCAGTGGGTGCGTTTGCCCGATCGGCGCCTGCGCCGCGTGACGGTAGTGCCACCGCCGCCGGGAATTTTTCAGGGGATGGCCTATTTCGCATTCCTGCCGCCGCAAGCCGAGGCCCGAGCGGACTTGGAACTAAAGTTCGATCGTCGCGGCTGCTACAAGGAAAGTACTTTTGGACTGGCCACGCGCTTCCCCTTCGCTTTTCTCACCAAGACCCGGCACGTCTCGCTGCCGAGAGAAGTGCTGGTTTATCCGCGCATCGAACCCAGCGCTGAAGTCTTCGAGGTTCTGCCGCTCATTCGTGGCGAGTGGGAGAGCTTTGTCCGCGGACGCGGCTCCGATCTTTACCGCATTCGGGAGTACATGCCTGAGGACTCGGCCCGCCATGTCGACTGGAAAGCGACGGCCAAATCCGGCTCGCTGAAAGTCCGCGAGTTCGCGCGCGAAGATGAGCGGAGGATCTGCATTGCGTTCGACAATCCCGAGATGGGGCTTATCTCTGAACTCGCCTATGAAAAAGCGGTCGATCTGACGGCCTCGCTGGCCTGGCACTTTTCAACGCAGGAAGTGGAACTGTCGTTCCTGATTCCGGGACGCCCTCGTACCCGCGATATTCACGACTTTCTCGCCTGGCTGGCCGTGATCGAGCCGCGTGGCACTCGGCAGGCAAATCGCGCTCTTGAGAACGAATTTCTGGGTGGAGAACCGTTGCGCGAATTGAGTATGGGCATTTCCGACGAGTACAACATCGTCATTACCGCCCGCGCACGGGGCAGCGTGCCCACCGCCCTGTGGAACTCCTCATATTTTGTCTTCGCCGCAGACGCGCCCTCGCAAGAGAACACCGGTAGTTAGTCCGGAGAACATAAATTCGGGCAGTGTCGAACTCTTAGAGCGTTCCAATCTGAAGTGTGACACGGAGAGTTCCCGATCCCTGATTCGGGGATCTCCCGATACGTACGAAACTTTGTACGCCGCAAATCTTTTTCTCTTTCCTGACGTCTCCTTTTGGGCATATACTCGCGCCCCGATAGATGCTTTTGGATAGTTCGGCACTCGTTGCCCTGGAGGTATCAAATGCGGATCTGCGACCTTATCAAGGATCAAGAAACGTACAAGGTGGAGTTGGGCGACACCGTGATCGAAACTGTTCGTGCCATGGTTGAGCGGAATATTGGTGCCGTCCCGGTTCTTCACAACGGCAAATTGGTGGGAATTTTTTCCGAACGCGACCTCATGCGGCGGGTTGTGGCCGAAGGCCGGGATCCGCGAGGCACCTGCATGGCCGAGGTCATGACCGACGATCCTTTATCCGTGAGCACGACGGAAGAGCTCGAAAATTGCATGGCTCTCATGCGCCGCCACGGCTTCCGCCATCTTCCCGTCTGCCACGAAGGTCAACTGATTGGCATGGTCTCGCTGCGGGACATTTTGCTGCACGATTTGAACGAAAAGGACTACGAGGTTCGGATGATGCGCGCTTACATCCACTCCACGCCGGACGCCTAGATTTGGCCCCGTTCCCCTGGCAACTCGCACGTTAGCGCGGTCAGTCCTTCTATCTGCTAGACAACCTTAAGCTTGGGCAGCCCCGCCCCTGTTTCAACCTAGGTCGAAAACCTCCTGAACGTCATCTGGCACGAAGGTAACCTTGCCCAAAAATACCCCGGCAGGTAACGTTACGAGGGATTACCTCAGTCCATTGAACATCGGATTCAGAAGAGCTAACTTTGCTTTACCAGGCAGAAGAAGCACCTTCCGTAAAGTTGCGACCAAAGTGTCGACGCCGTGCCGTCTGTCCATGAGTGCGGAGTCGCCGCCCGGTGAACGAGAAGGATGAGCGAAAGAATGAGGCTCCTCTATTACGCGCTCTGGTTCCTGCATCCCGTCCTGCTGACGGGAATCGCAGTGTTCATGCTTCGTCGTGGATTATTGCGCAATTTTAAATTCTTCTTCGGCTACATTCTTGCCCAAATGCTCACGTTTGTCGCCGTTTTTGGCGCGTATTACTGGCATAATTACTCTGCCGCTTTCTACCTTTCCTGGGTCTGCAACGCGATCAGCGTTGCTTTCGGTTTCCTGGTGATCCACGAAGTTTTCGTCGACGTCTTTCGTTTGTTCCACACGTTGCGCGATCTGGGTACAGTGCTCTTTAAATGGGCCGGTCTGGTGATGCTGCTGGTGGCGGGCGTGGTATCGGTGTCTACGAACTCATCGGAGATGGCGCCGTGGATGCAAGCCATTGTGACCTCGCAGCGCTGTGTGCGCATCATCCAGGTCGGGATGGTCTTGTTTCTGCTCTTCTTCGCACACTATGTGGGTGTCAGTCGCCGCCAGCATAGCTTCGGCATCGCTCTGGGCTTCGGCTCATTTGCCGTTATAGAGCTGATTCTGATCTGCTCCTGGGTCGGTAACCATTTGGGTGGCCCGGTGGTCAGCGTCCTCAACATGGCTGCCTACAACGGCAGCCTGATTTTGTGGCTTGGTTATGTTGCGGTGAAGCGGCCTGTTCGGGATGCTTCTGTCTCACTCCTGCAACCTCAGCGCTGGGAGCAGAGCCTCTCCGATATTCATCACCCGTTGCCCGCGGATTCACTGATCCCGATGTTTGAAGGTATGGTGGACCGCGCCCTCTCCCGCACCCAGCAGGAGCCGCACCCTGCCGAGGCGGGTCGTGTCACAGATTCTGGGGCACGCGCCGCCACTGCAACTGGCGGATTCGCTGCCATCGTGCGCGCTGCGTCCAAATCCTAGACACTCACTCGCAGATCGTCCATCCGAATTGTCAAAGTTGATTTTTTTACAATTTCTCCAACGGAAGGGTGTTCGTCCGGAAATTGTAAAGGCGAACCCATCAAAAGAACCGGAGCGCATTCCCATTTCAGAAATAAAGTTTAAGTTCACCAATTGTTTATAAATTTATGACCTGGAGGATGTTACGGAACGACCAAATCCCGGGAGAGGGCGCCAGCGTAGGAGTGTGCAACCAGAATGAAATAAATTGCACACAAAACTTGACACGTACCCTATAATTCCGCCCGCGTAGAAGTTCTACTCAGGAGAAACGGTCTACGTGAAAATAGGAGACGAACCCATGAAACGCTCAATCAGGATTGCCATCCTGATGGTAGGACTAGTGGGCACATTTATCGCAGCTGCCGTCCAACAGGTTCCCGCCGCGGACGGCGGCCCGCTACTTCTGTGCCCACCACATCAAGCACACTGTCAATCAACCCTGCCTCCGCAGTAAAGCGTAGGTAGGCGGTAACTGCAAGGTCACCAAAGTAACCTGTCGTAACTGTACCTTGGGCCAAAACCACAGGCATAGCAATCTTCGGGCTGACGGGCCTTTATTAACCCGTCGGCCCTAATTTTTTGCCTGCCGGATTACTCAGCCAATACCAGCGCCGTTTTCAGGGCCGCCTGCAATGCGCCCGCATCGAATACCGGCGGTTGGCACGCCGACCCCGAGCAAAGCACTGCAAACGATTTCCCCTTCGGCAGTTGCGGGAGATTCGGAAGAGTGGCCGCCAGCGCGGGGGGAAGGTTTTCAACAACGACCTGATTCGCCGCCAAACGGAGCGTGGCTTTATTGAAGGCAAACGGTGCGATGGCCGCCGCATAAAGTTCGTCGGTCGCCTTGGCACTTTCTTCTTCTGCAATCACTACAACCTGTACCGGGCTTTCCAGCCAGTGGAGCACCGCAATTCCGTAGGTCGCCGCGAAAATTCCAAACTGTTCGGCGATGCCGGCAAAAGTCTCCAGTGTCTGCTCCGCCTTGTCGCGATAGTTGGCGTCGCCCGTGTAGTGATGCAGTCGCGCTAATGCGATCGCGGCCATCGGATTTCCCGCGGGCGTTGGAGAGTCCTGCAAGGGCTTTCGCCGAGTTGCCAGAACGCCCAGGCTTTTGTTTTCGGCCACAGGTTCGCTGTCAAAGAAACCTCCAGAAGTCGCATCGAAGAATCGCTCCACCATCGCATCTGTGATCGCATGCGCAAACTTGAAATAACTGAGATCGGCAGTCGCCTCGTACGCGTCCAGGCATGCCAGTGCGGTGAAGGCATAGTCGTCGAGCATCCCCGGAACTTCGCGGTGCTCCGCCTTCGGATCGGAGTAAGAAACGACGTGCAGGAGTAACCCGCGCGAGCCAGTTGCGTCCTCGCCCGCAATTCGGCCCGACGGTCGCCGCCAAACTTCCCCCAGAACCCGGTCCAGCGTCCGTAGCGCAAACCGCCGTGCTTCTGGCAGATTCAGCACCTTAGCAGCCTCCAGATACGCCGAAACGCAAAGGCTGTTCCACCCAACATAGACCGTCTTGTCGACAAAGGGCGTCGGACGTTGCAGTCGCGCAGCGTACATCTTCTTCTTCGCCGATTGCAGCAAATCCTTCACCCGATCCGAATCTAGCTTCATCCGTTGGGCGATTTCCTCAACCGGCGCTCGCACGTAAAGAACATTCTTTGCCGGATTGTGATGCATCTCCCCGACTTCGTTGATGTCGTAATGCAGCGCCGCGACTTGCGCCTCTTCTTCGGTCAAGACTGCCCGGGCCTCGTCGAGCGTCCAGGTGAAGTAATCGCCGTCGTCTTCCATCGAAATGTCGGCATCCTGCGAAGCATAGAATCCGCCCCGCTCTCGGTCACTGAGCCACTCATCCATCCATCGGATAATGTCCCGCGCCACATCGGCAAAGAATTCCTCTCCGGTTGCCTGGTAGGCATGCACGTAGTTCTTCAGCAGTTCGGAGTTGTCGTAGCACATCTTCTCGAAGTGTGGCACCACCCAGCGCTCGTCCACCGAATAGCGATGAAATCCCCCGCCAGTTGGTCGTAAACGCCGCCATTCGCCATGTGCTCTAGAGTGGTAAGAATCAGAGTGCGCAAGTGCATTCGTCCTTCGAGACGGTGTCTCCCGCGGGCATACCGCTCAATAAGCAGATCCAGCGCCGAGGGATGTGGAAACTTCGGCGCCTGGCCAAATCCCCCGTGTTTTGGATCGAACATCTTGAATGCGGACTCTTGAATCGTGGTAATCAAGCCCGCCGAGATTCGCCCGCTCCGCCCGGCAAAGGACTCCGACTGCACGATCGCGCTCTCCACCATCTTCGCCTGTTCGATCACGTCTCCATGCTTTTCCTTGTACGCATTCGCAATACTCAACAGCACGCGCCGGAAGCTCGGGCGCCCGTACCCATCGCTCGGAGGAAAGTAGGTTCCGCCATAAAACGGCTTTCCGTCCGGCGTGAGAAACGCCGTCAGCGGCCACCCGCCCTGACCACTCACCGCCTGCACGGCCACTTGATATCGGCTGTCAATATCCGGGCGCTCATCGCGATCCACTTTCACCGCGATGAAGTGTTCATTGACGATCGCCGCAATCGCCGGATCGTCGTACGACTCGCGATCCATCACGTGACACCAATGGCACCACACCGCCCCGATGTCGAGCAGCATTGGCTTGTTCGCGCTGGCAGCTGCCGCAAAAGCCTCTTCGCCCCATTCATGCCACTGAATTGGCTGATGCATGGCGGAACGCAGGTAAGCCGATGAGGCACGCGCAAGGGAGTTGAGGGTCGACGTGGTCATCCGTTAAGTGTAACTGCTCCTAACGCAGGAGGGGCGCTTCTAACGGTGTGCGAACTGGTTTTCGCAAAGCCCATCTGCGGCATTCATCAGCGGGAGATTTCTTAAATTCTATTCTCGGTTAGGTCATAACTGTCTGGGGCTGAAGCGGCTCGCCGTATCTCTTCCGTCTCAGATTGCCGCGACCGGTCCGATGTTGGGAGTGTGGAACTGATAACGTCAAACGTCTTCACGTAAGGAACTCCGTCCAGCAGTTTTGCAAGCATTTCCAGTACCTCTGGATAAGCGCCTGCGCTGTAGGCCTCGGCATGGGACAGATCGCGCCAGAAACTGATGGTCGCGACCTCTCTGGAATCTGGAACAGCGAGAATGACTAAATCCAGGAAGCCCTCTTGTTTTCGCAGCCAGGGAAGGATTTCGCACTCCATGAGCTGCGTAAATTCTCGAAGAGAGTCAGGCTTGAGTAATGCAGCAACTTTGCGAACAAACATGGGCACCTCGCCTATAGGCCAGGGTCCGCGGTGCGATGGACCTAGCCTCCGCATTTGTCTTGTAGTGCGTTGAAACGGCCAAACGTTTCATCACGGGGCCAGTTTTTTTAAAAGGGTGAGGGGTGGTGTATCACGGGCGTTCTACGAGTGTTCCCGGTACATTGGGGGGAAGCGCGAGTCCGGTGACATTCATCAGGAGGTCTTTGTTGCTTGGGCTCCACAGAGTTGTGTCGCGATCTCACAGTACATATCGATCGCCGTTGCTAGTTGTTGCTTCTCAATGTACTCCCCTTCGGTATGCGCAACATGGATCGACCCAGGACCGATGAGCAACGGCTCCCCCCATTTGGTGAGCTTTGGAATGTCGGTCGTGAACGCAGCGATCATCGTCGGCAAAGCGTTCACCGTGCGGAAGCGCAGGAAGGGAAGCTCTAAGGGAAACGTTATTTCCACCTGATCGCCCGCGGTCGCGAGAATTTGTTGGCGCAATTGGTGCGATGGCCCGACAAGACGGTAGAGCAAATCGGCGTGCGCATAGTCAGGAATCACGTTGGGCGCGCGTCCGCCTTCGATCAGGCCAATGTTCAGCGTGCACGGACCAACCTCCGGGTCAGACGGCAATTCCATCGCGCGGAGCTTGGCGAGTACTGGCAGCAACTTGTCGATGGCCGACTCGCCCAGTTCCGGATATGCCGAGTGCGCCATGCGTCCCCTGGCAGTTACCTCAACTCGTAGCGTTCCTTTCGATGCGAGCGCGATCCGATTCTCGGTGGGCTCTCCATTGATCAGAAATCGGCATGCCGGAGCGTGCCCGGCCGCCGCGTATTCATTGGCAACCTTCGCGCCCAGACTGTCACGCTCTTCGCCCACGACAAACAACATTCCAACGTGGAGGCCCTGGCGCCGCAAATGCTCCGACGCAGCGACCTGTGCCGCGATAATGCCTTTGGCGTCGCATGATCCGCGCCCGTAGATGCGTCCCGCATCCTCCGACGAGGGAATGAAGGGTGGGACGGTGTCCAAATGTGTGGAGAAGACGATTTCAGGATTTGGATGTTGCGGCGAAGTCGCGTAGAGATTGAAACGATCGCCCTCGACCCGCAATTTCCTGGTCTGGTAGCCCAGTCGGCACAGTTCCCCGTAGAGATAATTTCCAACCTCGGCTTCGTTGCCCGTAATCGACTCGATGTCCACCAGTTGGCGCGTGAGCGTGACTGCGTCCATGGCGAAAGAATAGCAGAAGGGAAAGAGACTTCCACGTTAGCCTTAACCCCGCCCCGAAACAAACTACCAGGCTTCATCGTGCCGGCCGCATTGTGTAATCTGGAGACGTGATTTCATCGACTCCATCCATCCGCTCGCTCTTTCTCGACGGCCCCGCAGGACGCCTGGAGGCCTTGCTCAACGCTGGTACCGGGAATGCAACCCACGCTGCTGTGGTCTGTCATCCGCATCCACTGTTTGGCGGGACGCTGCACAACAAAGTTGTGTTCCACACGATGAAGGCGCTGAACAGCTTTGGCTTCCCGGTTCTGCGATTCAACTTTCGCGGAACTGGATTGAGCGAGGGCGAGCACCACCAAGGCGAAGGAGAAGTCGAAGACGTTCAAACCGCATTCGATTGGCTCGACACCGAGTTCCATTTGCCGCTTATTTTTGCGGGATTCTCGTTTGGTGCCGCAGTCGGTTTGCGACCAGCTTGCTCCGATCCCCGGGTTCGGGCTGCGATCGGCGTCGGAACGCCGGTGGCTCCGGTCGCTGACGATACGGAAGAGCCACGTGTGTACAAGTTTGATTTCCTTCGAGATTGCACCAAGCCAAAATTGTTTATCAGCGGCGCGCGTGATCAATTCGGTCCGCGAGCCAAGCTGGAATCATTGGTTGCGTCGGTCCCGGAACCGAAGACGCTGGTCGTTATCGAGGGAGCAGATCATTTTTTCGAGGGACGACTGCGCGAACTACGAGAAGCAATCGAAGCGTGGGTGAATAAAGTTATCAGGTCTGAGCCGTAGACTCGCACTTGGACCTCGCTGCTGATGTACTCTGTTCTGCTCATCGCTCATAGCATTGAGCTCTATCTATAATCCTCGGCATGCTCGATTCCGCCAGCGAATCACAGTTCCGGCAAATGCGTGAGATCGCGCGCGATATTTTCCTCTATGCGCTGGCTAAAGCTTCGATAGCCAACGGCTTTGCGCGCAACGTGCATTGCGAGCGCGGAGTGTTGCGTGTCTGCGAAGATCTTTACGACCTGCAATCCTATTCGCGAGTGCTGGTTGTATCGCTCGGCAAAGCCGGACACACCATGGTCGAGGCCCTGGCCAATCAGGTTGGCAGTTCTCTGGAAGGCATTGTCGCCAGTTCTGTTGAGCCCTCGACCCAGGTTCGTGGATTCAGATATTTCCGCGGCGGCCATCCGACGCCGAACGCCGAATCCATTCAGGCGGCCAGCGCGATACTGCGAGCGCTTGAAGGTCAACCGGCTTCTTCCCTGGTAATTTTCTTGCTGAGTGGCGGAGGATCTTCCATCGTCGAGAAGCCAATTGACGATGAAATTTCGCTCGATGACCTCGTCGCAACCTACCATGCGCTGGTTCATTCCGGAGCGCCGATCGCTGAGATCAACACTGCGCGCAAGCACCTGTCCGCGGTGAAAGGCGGACGCTTGAGCGTGGCGGCTTTTCCCGCGCAGCAGGTCTCGCTTCTGGTCTCCGACGTACCCGACGCTACGCCGGACGCATTAGCCTCCGGGCCTACGATGCCCGATTCCACGACGGTCGAAGATTGTTACCGCGTTGCGGAGAAATACGATCTGCTGGCCCAATTCCCCCAGTCGACGCGGGAACTTTTTGAACGACATGCCTTGGAGGAAACACCTAAGTCGGACGATCCGGTATTTCACCGAGCGCGATGGTGGCCTGTGCTCTCGAACCAGACTGCGATCGAAGAGGCAAGTGTCGCGGCGGAGCGCGCCGGCTTTGTTGTACACGTCGACAACTCGTGCGACGACTGGGACTATGCACGCGCCGCCGAGTACTTACTCCAAAAACTACGCGAGTTGCGAAAGCACTGTTCGCCTGTATGCCTGATTTCTGGCGGGGAAGTGACGGTGAAGGTGACGAATGGCGGAGTGGGCGGACGGAACCAGCAATTCGCGCTGGCATGTGCAGATGAGATCGCGGGAGAAAACATCACCGTACTGAGTACGGGCACCGATGGAGTGGACGGCAACAGCACCGCTGCCGGAGCCGTCGTCGATGGCAGCACGGTGGAACGTGCACGACAGCGAACCTTAGATGTACGCGCAGCACTAGCGAAGTTTGACGCCTATCCGCTGTTCAGCGGGCTGGGAGATGCAATCGAGACAGGTCCGACAGGAAACAACTTGCGCGACCTGAGAATTCTGCTGGCGTACTGAAGCCGATTGCTAAGCGCGGCTTCGCCCATGTGGGACAGCCCTTTAGCTTCGCTCCGCAAGCTAAAGAGGCCGTCCAACACGAGCGGGATTATGCGGTCTTCGGCATCTTGCTCATGGCTTCGTCCATACTCTTCTTCATTTCATCCGCGGACATATCTTTGATGTGCGTGGCGATCGACCATTTGTGGCCGAAAGGATCCTTCAGTTTTCCGTAGCGGTCGCCCCAGAACTGGTCTGACACCGGCATTTCGACTTGCGCTCCAGCCTTTACGGCGCGGTCGAATGCCGCATCGACGCCATCGAGGTAGATGTGCAGTCCCATGCCCGCTCCACCGCTGGATTGCGGGGATAGGGCGCCGAACTCGGGAAACTCATCACTGAGCATAATGATCGAATCGCCAATCTTTAACTCGGCGTGCATGATCTTGCCGTCCGGACTTTTGGCGGCGCCTCTTTCTTCGGCGCCGAAAGCCTTCTTGTAGAACTCAATGGCGCGGGCTGCGTCACGGACTGTGAGAAATGGTGTAAGGGTGTGATAGCCGTCGGGAACGGGTTTTACGGGCATTAGGCCTCCTGGATGGAAATTTTCCAGCAGTTTATACCAAATTCCGCAGCAGGATTGTCACGGGTGCGTTACAGAGAATTCGAGAAGTTCGGGGAGTACGACTTAGCAGAAAGTGGTCAGAAGAATCGCGTTACGCCTTCTTCCATCACCACAACACGATCTTTGATTCCGGCCGCACGGGCCTCCCGGTCGAGCAACTGCAGGGGTTCTTCCACCGGTTCATGCGACAGGCGGAAGGTCCCGTAGTGCATGGGGACCATCCAGCGAGACTTAAGGTCCAGAAAAGCCTGGGTCGCATCCGCCGGATTGGTGTGAACATTGCGGAACTGGGGCGGATTGTAAGCGCCAATAGGGAGCAGAGCGAGTTCAGGTGCGAGGCGGCGCCCGATTTCGCTGAAGCCGGCAAAGTAAGCGGTATCACCGGCGTGATAGACCGAATGCTTGCCAGTTTTGAGCACGAAGCCGCCGTAGCCGCGATGCGAGTCTTTCAGGATCCGCGCGCCCCAATGTCGCGACGGCACGTGCGTCACTAACAAATTGCCGTGACGCGAACTCTTCCACCAATCGAGCTCAATGATCTCGGAGAAGCCGAGATCTGAGACCAGATCGGAAACGTGGGTCGGAATGATGATGGCCGGCGCAACTCCGCGCGTCCGGAGATTGTTTTGCACCAGGGCACGCAACGACGGGCGATGCAGATGGTCAAAGTGGGCGTGCGTTACCAGGACGAGATCGATCGCCGGAAGATCGGCGATGCGCAAGCCAGGGCGACGCAGACGCTTCAGCACAAACAGCCAGCGTGCGAAATTGGGATCGATAAGAACGCTCTTGCCACCGATCTGCACAAAAAAGCTGGCATGCCCAATGAAGGTCACGCCGAGTTCCCCGTTGGTGACCAGACTCGGCTTGTGGGTCTGGCCGCAGCGTGGAGTTACCGCAGAGTGCCGCACCAGGCGTCCGAATTGGGTGGCGCGTTTGCGAAGGGCCGGATTGCGAAGCGTTTGCTTAATCATCCTGCTACAAAGCTGGGGACTTGAGCCGAACTGGCCTCAATCCCATCATACTAGTCCTCGATCGCCAAAGAGGCAGACGAACAAAAGCGAGCCGAAATGCTTTATTCCGGTAATTTTAGATGAACCGCTGGGCTACTAAGCTGCCTTTTAGTTTTCCGCATAGTAACGGCGGTAATGCAGTTCGTACCGGTGATCGCACCGAAATTCCATGTGTTTGCTTGACCTTGATAAGGTGGGTCATATCTAATCCGAAAACGTTGTCTGGCGGGTCATTTTGAAGATCGTAAGGAGAAAGTTGCATGCGAGTTGCATTTCTGGGGCTGGGAATCATGGGCCAGGCAATGGCTTCGAATCTGGTGAAGGCGGGCCACGAAGTGACGGTTTGGAACCGTACTCCGGGGAAACTGGTCGAAGGCGCAGGCATCGCTCCCACTCCGGCAGCTGCGGCCCAAGGCGCAGAAGTGGTGTGGCTGTGTGTTTCCGACACCGACGCGGTGCAGGACGTGATCTTCGGAAAGGAAGGCGCGGAGTCGGTGCTAACCCCGGGAATGATTATCGCGGACTCGAGCACGATTTCTCCCTCCGCGACCGTGAAATTCGCGGAGCGCGTCGCTACGAAGGGCGTTGCATGGGTAGACGCACCCATGACGGGATCGAAGATCGGCGCGCGGGACGGGACCCTGGTTTTCATCGTCGGCGGAGCGGAAGATCAAGTCCAGCGGTTGAACCCGCTTTTCGCGGCCATGGGAAAGAAAATCTTTCGCATGGGTGATACCGGCAAGGGGCAAGCGACGAAACTCGCAATGAACCTGCAAATCGCCCTGATCTTCGAAGGATTCGCCGAGGCCCTCACCCTGGCAGCCAAACTAGGGGTCGACACGCAGCAACTGCTCTCGCTGATTGATGCCACGATGGTGCGGTCCGGGGTCGTCGACTACAAGGGTCCATTCATTCTGCAGCGCGACTTTACGCCGAATTTTCCCCTGCGACTCATGCACAAAGACATCCGCCTAACACTGGAAGCCGCAAAGGAAGCACGTGTAAAACTGCCGGCTCTTGAAACTGTCGAGGAAATCTACGAGATGGCGACCGAAGATGGCCATAAAGATTTGGACTACGCCGCCACGTTGACTCTTCTCGAAAAATGGGCAGGGGTGCAGGTGAAAGGAAAGGCTGCATAGATTTCTCTGCGCTGGCCGAACACTGTTGGTTGCCTTGGTTCCTGACGAGACCGGGGCTTCAAAAATACCAAGCAAAATTACTGGCTCTAAACACTGCTAAGAGTACAAGTCCGTCCGTAACTCCGCTATTACACAAGTATTACAGTAGCCCCTCACTCCTCTTGGTAGCCTAGCTATGGGGCTGATTGAACTCCTACGACCACGAAATGGGGACCTTCCTTGGATATGGAACTTCGGGATCTGGAACGACCACAAGCTGCAAAAGATGAAGTGAACTGGATTACGGCAGGTTTTATGGCGGCGTTTCATATCGGAGCCGTGGCCGCGCTCTTCTTCTTTACCTGGAAGGCATTGTTCGTCGCGATGTTTCTCTGGTGGGTCTCCGGCAGCCTCGGCATCGGGATGAGTTATCACCGCTTGCTCACGCACCGGGGTTTCAAAACTCCGAAGTGGGTGGAATATTTCCTGACCATCTGCGCCACGCTGGCTCTCGAAGGTGGTCCGATCTTCTGGGTGGCAACACACCGCATTCATCATCAATTTTCCGATCAGGAAGGCGATCCGCATTCGCCGATCGAAGGCAAGTGGTGGGCGCACATGGGATGGATTCTCATGGGCAAGTCGATGCATCATGACACAACCACGCTGGCCCGCTACGTTCCTGACCTCGCAAAAGACAAGTTTCACGTCTGGCTCACCAAATATCATTACGTTCCGCAGGTAGTTCTTGGTGCTCTGTTGTTTGCCATCGGTGGTTTGCCGTGGCTGTTGTGGGGAACATTCCTGCGCACTGTAGTTGGATTGCACGCGACCTGGCTGGTTAACTCTGCCACCCATTCATGGGGAACGCGGCGATTCGCGACGCGTGACCTGTCGACTAATAGCTGGTGGGTCGCTGTTCTGACGTTTGGCGAAGGCTGGCACAACAATCACCACGCGCATCCGACCGCAGCTCAGCACGGCTTCACCTGGTACGAAATTGACATGAACTGGTACGGCATTTGGGCCCTGAAGACTCTGGGGCTGGCGTGGGACATCAAGCGAGTCAAACTGGGAGAAATTAAGCAGGGTCTGGTGGCATCGCCCAACGGAGGGCTGATTACACCACCGGTTGCCGAGTCCTGGGTTGCTGGAGACTAGGCACTCTTTATCCTTTTCTCAAAATAAAAAGCCTTGGCCAATCTGGCCAGGGCTTTTTTGTTGATTAGAAATTTGCCGCCGGCGTTTGCACCCTTCCACGGATATAGGTACTCCGAGGTTGTAAAATCAGCGGAGACGCCATGCGTATCACGAGCCGCCGCGGAACCATTGTGTTCTTCCTATGCCTGGGCATTGGCCTGGTTGCACTCGCGGTCGCTCTCAATGTTGGCTGGATCATCCTTAACTGGCGCGAAGGGGTGCTGCTGTTTTTTGGCATCATCTTTTTCGCGTTGATCATTGCCGGCATGGTCGTGAACACGATTTTTCTGGTGCGCGAGCTGCGGCGAAGCGAGGCGCACGACAGCTTCATCAATGCCGTAACCCACGAACTGAAGACCCCTGTGGCGTCGATCCGCCTGCATTTGGAGACGCTTCAACGGCGGTCCTTGCCGGAATCCCAGAAGCAGGAGTTTTACCAGCTCATGCTCAGCGATGCCGACCGGCTAACCGACACCGTCGAGCAGGTGCTTCGGGCGGGCCGGGCGGGCGACAAAAAAGCCGGGCGCGACAAGGTCGAAGTCGACTTCGGCCAACTGGTTCGCGACTGCATGGAGTCCACTCGAGCCCGTCATCACCTGCAACCGGAAACCCTGCGCTACGAGGATACGGCCAAAAACGGAGATGGCTTGCGGGTTCGTGGCAGCGCTGAGGATCTACGAACCGCGGTCTCGAATGTTTTGGATAATGCCGTCAAGTATTCCGGCGAAAACATCGACGTCCGGGTTCGCCTGGAGACTCCGGACAAGAAGCGCATTGTGCTCCGTGTGCAGGATCACGGAGTGGGCATTTCTCCTGACGATCTGAAAAGGATTTTCCGGCGCTTCCATCGCGTGACTCACCGGTCGTTGGCCAACGTCAAGGGAACCGGGCTCGGGTTGTTTATTGTCAAGGCGATCGCGAAGAAGCACGGCGGTAAGGCTTTCGCCGAAAGCGAGGGCGAAGGCCAGGGGACGACAGTCGTGATCGAGTTGCCGAGAATCGATTCGTCATCGCGCTTGCCGGGGACGGACGCATGAGCCGGGTTCTGGTGGTCGAAGATGAGGCGCATCTGGCGCAGGGTCTACGCTTCAATCTCGAAGCCGAAGGCTATGTGGCGGAGGTTGTAGGGGACGGCGAAGCCGCGACCGAGCGACTGCTGGATAAGAAAGAGAATTTCGACGCCATAGTCCTCGACATCATGCTTCCGGGGAAGGATGGATTCAGCGTTGTGTCCGAGTTGCGGGCTGCGCGGAACTACGTGCCGGTGCTGATGCTAACCGCGCGAGGACGTCCGGAGGACGTGTTGAAGGGGTTTGCATCGGGCGCGGATGACTATTTGGCGAAGCCCTTCGATCTTTCGATCCTGCTGGCGCGCCTGCAGGGCCTGTTGCGCCGCACCGAATGGGTTCGCGGAGGCCAGGCAAGCCGCACTCCTGAGTCGCCCAACATCGGCGCCAGCACTGGAGACTTCGGACAGTTTTCGTTTGGCGGAAAAACCATCGACTTCGGCGCTCTCGAACTTCGTTCCGGGGCTAACACGATTCACTTGACGCTGATGGAGTCAGAGTTAATGCGACATCTCGTGCGCAACGATGGACGTATCGTGTCGCGCAAGCAGATTCTCGAGGAAGTGTGGGGGCTGAAAGAGGACACCGACACCCGCGCCATCGACAATTTTGTGGTCCGGCTGCGACGGTACATTGAGGACGATCCGGGAAATCCCCGGCACTTGCTGACGGTGCGCGGCGTAGGGTATAGATTCCTCGCGAAACCGGAACATAGTGGGTCCGAATAAAAACAGCTCTCATTGAATTGCGTCGAGCACGCGCCGCACCAGGCTCCTCTTCTGATAAGCGAAGATTCGCCTGCTCCCGAAGCGTTTGACCACCGTTTTCGGGCCGTATCGCCCCCACGAGAACCCATCTCCCAGAACTGGGTTGCGAAGATCGATGATTTGCCATGTTTCGTCGAGTGATTCGGCGAAGGTTCGAATCTCTGGATCGGAACTCTGGACGCAATGCGCGAACGACAGGACACCCGGGTTCTCCGCCCAGATCACATCGCTCAGCGAGTCCCAGACATCGTTGATTTCGCTCTGCCAAGGCTTGTTGCCATCTCGAATCACTTCCTGAACGAAATGGAGAAGGTTGTCAGTCTGAAAGACAATCACGGGAGCGTCGTGGCAGGCAAAAAAAATCGGTCCCCAGGACACGGAGTCTTCAGTCAGATCCATGACCCAGGAATTTCCAAGCCCGTCGCGGGCAAGTTCGAGCAAGTGGGGGAAGATCCAATCGAGTCCAAACGCTTCTGGCTGGCCAGCAAAGCTCACTTCCCCAAGCCACGTACCGTCAAATCCTCTGGCGAACTTCAGCACGCCCAGTATGTCTGCCGGAATGGGACAAGGAACATTGGATGACAGAGTCGCCAGTTCCTGGTCAGACAGCGGCGGCAGCAGCTTGAACTCACTGTGAATGCCGTCTTCATTCACGAACACCGTTCCTTCGGATCTCTGCAAAAGTTCAATCAGTGGATTCATGTTCGCAAGTTATGCGCGGCATAACTCCGCCACCAGTGTTTCCTGGCGCTTCAGGGCGATGCCATCGAGACGACGCAAGACCACCACGTAAATCGGAATTGAGATCGCCGCCAAAATCAGAAACAGCAGCACGGCAATCCAGAGGTTCTTGTAGAGACGGGCGACAATGAAGACCACCGCCCCAAGGCCCACGATCACAATCTGGGTTCCAAAGCTTGCCAGAACGGTGGTCTGCGCGACTGTTTGCCGGCCAAAGGTCGAGAAATCACGCTTCTTGGGCGTATATATCGACAGCAGGTTTCCGGCCGTGAAGTTTAGGGGCGCGGCAAACATAAGTCCGGCCAGCGTAGCGATGGTGACCGCGATGTGGGGCGCTCCGTAAAGATAGGTGACCGCGATCCAGGCAAATGCGGCGTTCACCGCGAGAATGCCAGCGTGGGTGAGATTCTTGCCTAACATAATCTGGCGGAAACGAACCGGCGACGCGTAGAAGAACTGGATACCGCCGCCGTCCCCTCCGAAGCTGTTAAAGACCAGGTTCGTCAGGACCAGGAGTGCGTAGGCGGCCGCGCCCGGGAAAGCCATGTCGGGTGTGCGAGTCATTGCGCGCGAGTGCCGCATCGCATTAAGCGGTCCCAAACGAAAGATGATCAACATGAAGATCGGCATGATCAGCGTCAAAAGCATCGGACCGCTGCGCGCGAGATAGCGCATTTCCTTCTCGAATACCGCCGCCACCGCCGACGGGAATCCGGGGAGATTCCAGCCGACTTGCAGGCTTTGCGCTTGCTTCACCGTGGGACGTGCGGCCGTCTCGCTGAGATTCTCGCCGTGGAACTGCGCGCGAATTCGCAGGTGCAGCAAAAATCCCACCGCCATGGTCATCGTTGCCAGCAGGAGAAGGGAGGTGAATCCGACCAATAGGCGACCGTGTGAGGTCTGCGCAATGGCGTCGGAAGCGACACCAGGCGGGAGCAGAGCCTGAGCTTCGGCTGCGAGTTCAAGGGCGCGGGCTAAGTCTGGGTGCGGGCCTCTGCCCATGTGCTGCATCGCCGGGCCGATCAACTGGAAACTCAGCATGGTGAGAATGAAAAGAACGCCCAGGATCTCGCGCGTGCGGCGCTGTGCCAGCCAGCGCTCGAGCCAGGCGAACACCATTTGCATCAGCACGAGGTTGAAGAGCGCGAATGTCAGCAAAACCAGGAACGCCCAGGCAAACAGCATGGGACGCGCAATGCTGACGCCGAGAAGAACGCCGAATACAAAAACGCTCCCTAGAGCGCTGGCGGGATCGAAAAAGCCATAGACCAGGCGGATCAAGAAATAAGAACGATAATTCAGCGGGAAACGCAGCAGTTCCGAGGAATCGGGATTGTTGGTGAATGCAGTTGCCATCACCGGAAAGACTTGCCAGAAAAAAAAGATCGGCCACAACAGGATCGGAAGAAACTCGGCTTGCCCCTGCGAGACGAAATACCAGGAAAATCCGACGGCGGTGGCAAAGCCGCCGAAGCCGCCAAAGGCAAAGGCTGAGGTCACGATAATGCGCGAGGCCAGTTCCATCTTCCCGCGCTTGCTGCGCAGGCCGTTGACGAACATGCGCCAGCGCAACAGGGCTATGGCCAAAAGTTGGTTGGGAACTGCGACCGCGTAAGTCATTTTGGGAATTCTTGCATAAGTGCCTTCAAATGCGCATCTTCGTCGGATCGTATTGACTCCGCGTGGTTTTCGCGATTTCAGTTAGCGACTTGAGGACGACTCTCACAAATGAATTGCTCGAACGTGACTTGCATCACAATCAACCATGCGGTCGCTCACAGGGGGTACGCGAATCCGGTGCAAGACTGAACAGTTAGCTTTTTGGAGGCAATGGTTATGAGTGCGTCGGAGGGAGTACCGCTATGGGACAGCGTAACGCATCCTTTGGCGAACGCGTTGGAGTTTGCTTTCGGTTGCCACCACACGAAGCTGAGCCGCGTGTTCACCCTGGAAGGACGCAGTTACCGAGTGTGCTGTGATTGCGGCGCAACCTTTGACTATTCGCTGCGCACCATGTCGATCACGCCACGCCGGAAGCTGTTCCCGGCCTGGCGACGCCTGCACGCCTTGCACTTGCGAAGGAAGTTGTTGCGGAAACACAGCCACGCATGACCTGGAGTTCCTCTGAAGGCGAAACTATCCCAGCCATGAGAGCTCCTGTTCGCTGGGGCTCGACCCGCCGACCACGCGCAGAAAAATCTGCTCCAGCGTGAGCTTCTCGCCAACGCGCACGACCGTCGCCGGACTCGGCGGGTGCCTGTGCTTCGACTCCGGCGCGCAGTTCTTCCAGCGACCCGTGGGCGACCAGCCGTCCCTGATGGATGATGGCGACGTGAGTGCAGAGACGCTCCACGATTTCCAGGACATGCGACGTAAGAAAGATGGTGGCGCCGCGTGCGATCATTCTCTGCAGCATCGATTTCAGCGTGCCCGCTGCGATGGCGTCCACGCCCTCGAAAGGCTCGTCGAGAAATAACACTTTCGGTCCGTGAATAACGGCTGCGGCCATGGCCAGCTTCTTCTGCATGCCGTGCGAGTAGTCGGTGACCAGTTTCCTGGGCTGGTCGGCAAGCTGCATGAAGTCGAGCAGTTCAGCGGCGCGCTTAGCAGCGGTGTGGCGGTCGAGGCCGTACATGCGCCCGGCAAAGCTGAGGAACTCGGCGCCGGTGAGCCGGCCGAACAGCGCCATGCCTTCGGGCACGACTCCGATCTGACGTTTCACTTCGACGGGATGGGAGTCGAAATCGAGTCCCAGAATTTCGATCCGTCCGGAACTGGGTGCGAGCAGGCCGGTGAGCATCTTGATGGTGGTGGATTTGCCGGCGCCATTGGGGCCAAGGAATCCGAAGAATTGTCCGGGCGCAACCCGGAGATCGACGCTATCGACGGCAAGGAGTTCTCCGAAGCGGCGGGTCAGGGATTGAGTGGAGATGGTGGGTGCGACGTCCATTAAACTTTCGAATCTAGCACACCCACCGCCATTGCGCCCCGCTACTTCTTGTCACTGCTTCTTATCATTGGGGGGAGCGTCCTTCTTTTCGGGCTGTTTCTTCTGCATATCTTCCGTCCACGGCGGAGTGATGCCGGCGAAGCGCGCGTAGGCGATCGATTGACCGAGATGCTCCGCGGCGTGGCGAACGATGAACAGCAAGATTCCGCGCTGGGTGTTCTTGCCGCCGAACCAGTCCAAACTCTTCTCGAGGTCAGCGTCGGACATGGCCTTGATGGCGGTCTTTGCGTGGACAAAGGAATCTTTCAGAGTAGCGACGACCTTGGCCTTGTCGGTCGTAGATTTTTCCAGGTTCTTGATGTCGAGCGCGGCTGGGGGCGGCGTGCCCACGAGCTTGTAGAGGTTGTAATTCGCGGCGCTGACATGCAGGAAGACTTCGGCAAAGGAGCGCACGTCAGCCGATGGTCGCCACGCGAACTTGTCGGCGGGGATCGCTTCCGCGAGGCGCGTGAACTTGTCTTCCTGGATCGTAACTTCGGCCAGTATTTCCGAGCGATAGCCGGTGACGCCCGGAGTGCCGTCTTTGTAGGGGTTCACCTGGGCCGCGGCTCGAACTAGGCCAACCGTGAGAACAAACAGACAGAAAGCCGTGAGAATTCGTTTCATGAGATCTCCTTTGTGCCTCAACAGAATTAGTGAAGCGGGGAATTCTGTCTAGAACGAAATCAACTTCTCGCGACCGAACGCCCTGGTGGGCTGACGAAACGTCAACTCACCGGAAGCGAGTCGTGCGCCAGAGCACGATTCCACAAGTTACAAGCAGGGCGACCATCGCGAGGGTAAGGGTAATCGCCCAGCCAAAGGCGATTTCAACGTGTGGCAGACGCGCCATCCCAGCCAGAACCACGAAGAGGCCAGTCGTGCCCAGAATGAGCAGCCAATCGAGCGCGGTTCGCGGTAAAGGGCCTGAGCCTGTTCCGGTCATTGCTCGTCCCTCAATGCCGGCGCGAACGTATTCGTTTTCGACGCCGTAGCGATGGCCTTCGCGGTTAGCGGCGTCCTGCCAGGAGGAATGTTCGCGCTCGGTTGCTGATGACATCGCAATCGCCACTGCGCCCAATGCCATGAGGATCGATCCTCCTGCCACTTGCGCGTAGATCGTCTGGCTTGCGCCGCGCAATTCATGAAAGACGAGGATGCCCCACAGCAGTCCCCAAAGTTGATTGGTGTTCGAAAGCGGAATGCCCCGGCTGATGCCAACATATTTCGTGGCGTATTGCTGAAACAGATCGCCGAGGACCCAGACGAAGCCTCCGAGCATCAGCCAGAACAGAACCTCGCGTGCGCCTACAAGCTCATGCCACAGCGGAGTTGCGCCGCGGTAGCTGATGGCGACCACGACCATCGTCACGAGTTCTCCGACCGTGAAGAAAGTGATGAACGAAAGCGGATTCATGCCGGTGAGGTAGGCTTTGCGGTAGGGAATGTACATCGTTCCCCACAGAACTCCTGCTCCTAAAGCGGCGAAGACGCCGAGCGCGGCTTTGCCCGGTGCAGCCTGCTGCGAGGATGCGATGGCGAGCAGCGTAGCTCCTCCGAACATGCAGACGGCGCCGCCTAAAACGCCGAGCCAGCGTTTCCATCCGGCGAAGTGCAACTCATTAAAAAGCAGGAAGCCCCAGAAGATGCCGAGCAGGCTGTTGGTGTTCCACAGCGGAAACGCGATGCTGAGGCCAACGTTGCGAATCGCATAGATGGTCAGCGTGTTGGCGACCGCCCACATGCATCCGGCGAGCACGGCCCAGACGACCAGATGCGGAGCCTGGCGGACGTCATTGCGAACATGCGAGGTGCCGCGAATTAAGGCGGGAACGCTCCAGCGGGCGAGAAAGACCCCGAACACCATGATGAGGGAAACCGTGATCGGAGAGATGTCTGGATTGACCAGCTTGATGGGCGCTTCGGCGCCACCGAGCCATGCTCCGGCCGCGAAACCGCAGAAGATGCCCAAGGCCTGCAAACTGCGCAGACGCGTGGCTTGCATCGGGGCCGAAGCTACGGGCCGAGGGCCGACTTGCGTTCTCTCCACGGGCATCAGGTCAGCTTATTCAGCAGCAAGAATCCGCCAACAAGAACGGACAACGGGATCCAGAAATGGACGTCCGTAGCGATAGCGCGGAACAGATTGCGAGGGATTTGTTCGGGAGTCTTGGGAGACATTGAACCTCAGAACCGATTTCGAAATCTGGAGTGACATCTTAGGGATGGGCGAGAGGAGAGTCAAACGGTCGTCTCTGCCTGCAGAGAGGGGAATGAGTCGTACCCTTCCCCACCCCGCACTAAACCTGGATGCATCTCCTAAGATTTTAGTTGACAAAGCGCCAGTCGGGTAATATTGTCTCCTAATCATTTAGGAGATCTAAGTATGCCAAAGGGGAAGACCCAACCACAACTCACGCGACTCGAACTTCAAATCATGAAGGTCCTGTGGAAAGCCGGCCCCAGCACGGTACAAGCGGTGCAGGAGAAACTGGATGAACCCTTGGCCTATACGACCGTGCAGACGATGCTCAACATTCTCCAACGGAAGGGGAAGGTAAAACGGAAGCTTCTGGGGAAAGCGTTTGAGTATCGTCCCGTTCTCAGTCGCGATAGAGCACTGGGGGACGCAGTAGGCGACATGCTGGATCGCGTTTTCGGCGGATCGGTGGAGGCGTTGCTGATGAGCCTGGTGAAGAACCGCCAGTTGGACGCCAAGAAACTGGCGAAGTTGCAGCAACTGATCGATCAGCACGAACAAGCCAGCGAGGAGCAACAAAATGGGCGAGATTAGCCGGTTACTGACGACGCTTCTTCTGAATGCTCTTTGGCAGATTACTGCGATCGCGGCACTGGCCATTCTGTGTGCGAGATTGCTGCGCCGGATGCCGTCGCGTTACGTATACGCGATGTGGGTGTTGGCCCTGGCTGGCTGTTGGTTGGTTCCGGTGACGACCGTGGTCATCCAAGCGAGCGTTGCGCCAGGAATTCGTGCGGTCGATGCGGCGAGCAAGACGGATTCTGCGGCCACAGAGCGAGCGCCGCAAACCAAGGCAGGCTTGTCCGTATCCTTCCACGCTCTCAGCCGTTCACTCTCGGTCTCTCCGGTGGTCATGCGCGGGCTGTTGTGGACTTACGCGGCGCTGTTGCTCTTCCAAATTGCACGGCTGGCATGGGCGTTCTATCGGACGTCTCAATTCCGAAAATGCTCCTACCCTCGCCCGATGTCCCCGACCCTCTGCGAGATTGCAGAACGGTCCATGCGGGTTTTCTCACTTCCGCCGATTCCCGTACTTTGTTCACCCGAATGCACTGGACCCGCAACCGTTGGCTTCCTTCGGCCGGTGCTCATTTTGCCGGAGGCTTTCTTCACGGGCGGCCTCTCGGACGAAGACGTTTTCTCGGCGTTCTTGCATGAAATGGCGCACATCCGCCGGCGTGATTTCTTCTTCAACTTATTGTTCGAATTTGGGTGTGCACCGGTCTGGTTTCACCCGGGTGTTGCGCTGATCCGGGCAAGGATTGCACAAGCGCGAGAGCTGGCGTGCGACGAATTAGCTGCGCCGATGCTCCCCTCAGAGGCGCACTACGCACGTTCCTTGCTGCATATCGCGCAGTCTATGTTTGCCAACATTCGATCGGAGTCCACGTACGCTCTGAGCTTATTTGACACGAACACTTTGGAGGAACGCATTATGAACATTCTCAATGCATCGAAGGCAAGCAAGAAGTGGGCACGCGCTATTCGATTGACTACGGCGTGTTTCGTGGGAGCAGTGTCGCTGGGTATTTCGGCGTTTTCCCTGAATGTCGCGTCAGGGAGCACGCCAGCAGAGCTGCAGAAGTTTGCAGGAACATGGGAAGCAAAATACAACGGCAAGACATTCTTCACACTGAAGCTGGAGGTAAAGGATGGCGCGCTGACGGGAAGCTGTATTCACACAGAGCGGGTCACATTGGTTGACGGGGAATTGATCCCTGATGGCGAAGCGAACACGACAGACAGGGTTTTGGAAGCTCACGCTTCCGGACAAAAACTGACCCTGAAAATTGGGGATGGCAGCAGCAGTTCGGATGCGATCCCGCTGGAGTTTAGCCTGACTGGTAAGAATGAAGGCGAGGGAAGAGTGATCGGGGAAAGCTCGACGGGCACTCCTCCTCCGAAAAAGCCGTGGCATTTTCAACGAGTCGGTGACTCGCAATAAGGCCAGGTTCTCTCCCATCGATGGGATTGCAAGCATGATCGGTCGTTGGAGAGAGCGAACCTCGGGGACTTCGCTCAGGCCAGGCTCTGAAGGGCCCGTCTTCTATGCCGGCACTCTTCGTCACGACAACTTGTTTGACACGGTCGCTTTTAGGGCCGCCGATTGTTGATTTCAAGTTATCCGGGTGTGCCGTCTTGCATCACAAAAAAAACGCCTCGGTCTGCGACCGAGGCGTTCGTCTGGCACAGGCTGCGAGCGGTCTAGAACAGATTCCACAGGAACTGGTTGTAGACCTCGTGGTGGAACTGGACTTCCTGGGCCTTGATGAAGGTTCCGAGAGCGCGGGGACAGCGGTCAGCGGAGGCCTGCTTCAGATCGGCGTAACGGCCCTTGACGTCTTCACCGAGGAGAGTTGTGGTCCACTCGGCTTTGCGGAAGTTGGCAAGGGCGTCGTAGATGTTGTCGGGCAAGTAGCGCTCGGCCTGGCGCAGGTTCTTGATCTTCGACGTGTCACCGTCGAGGCCGGTTTTGAAGATGGAGTGCATCACCATGTAAGGATTGGCATCGGGCGCGACGGAGCGAACTTCGACGCGCATGCTCTTCTCGTTGCCGATAGGAATGCGAATCATGGAACCGCGATCGACCGCGGAGGCCTTGATCTGGTTTGGCGCCTCGAAGTGGGGATCCAGCCGGCGATAGGCATTGACGCTGGGATTCAGCAGCAAGCAAATATCGTTGCCGTGGGTCAGGATGCGGTCGACGAAGCCCCATCCCATCTTGCTGAGCTTTTCTTCGCCCTTCGCGTCCCAGAATAAATTCTTGCCATTCTCGCTGATCGATACGTTAGTGTGCATGCCGCTGCCGTTGACGCCGATGACCGGCTTGGGCAAGAAGGACGCGGTTAAGCCCATGTTGGTCGCGACCTGGCGGCAGATCAGCTTGTAGAGCTGGATCTGGTCGGCGGCAGCGACAACTTCGCCGTATCCGTAGTTGATTTCAAACTGCGAGGGCGCGACTTCGGGATGATCCTTTTCGTTCTGGAAGCCCATGGCGCGCTGCACTTCGGCAGTTGTGTCGATGAAGCTCCGAAGAGGATCTCCGGGCAGGGAGTGATAGTAGCCGCCGGTATTAACGTATTCGAACTTGCTGGTTTCGTGGTAGTGGCGCTCGGCGTCGGGGCCTTTGAACAGGAATCCCTCAATTTCGTTGGCGGCGTTGAGGGTGTAGCCTTTCTTTTTGTGAAGCTCGTCGGCGTATCCCTTGAGCACGCCGCGAATATCGCCTGAATATGAGGTGCCGCCCTTGTCGATGACTTCGCCGAAAACCAGGACTTTGCCGGAACCAAAGACGTCGGCCGGCGCCCAGTAGAACGCGCCCCAGTCGATGCCGAGGCGGAGATCGCTCTCGCGCTGGGCGGTGAATCCTCGAATGGAGGAACCGTCGAAGGTGAGGTTGTCCCAGCTCTTGAGCAGGAACTTCTTGTCATAGTCGAGCATGTGCAACCGGCCTTCGAGGTCGCTGAAGAGCACGGTGACGGCCTTGATCCGCTTCTCGTCGGTCAGGTACTTGAGGCGATCCTCCTGGACTTTGTGCGAGGCGGTCCGGTTCCTGCGCTGCTCCTTTGCCTTAAGGTTAAGTTCTTCCAGTTCGTCGTAGGACAGTGCCAGGAAATTGCGCAGTTCGTTAGGCATGGATGTCGTTCAGTCTCCTTCGAAGTAGGAACTATGATTTGGGCAAAACCACATCACGGACGCAAGGAAGTTGAAATGGCTGGTTTCAACGCATTGACTTGGAACACGGAAGAATAGCGCGAGAATCTTGCTCCAGCCAATCGAAAAAGCTGATGCGCGGCATAAAAGGGATTTATTCGGGAAGGAGATTTGAGCACAGCTACCGCGCAAGACATGGTGCGCAGAATCACAAGAATTACAGTTTTGAAGGCGCGAGTGCCGCGACCATCCAATCGTGCATGGGATGCAGGTTTCCGCACTCCAAACACCGGGTCTCGTCGTAACGGGTCGCGCAAGTGGGACATACTGCCTGCGATTGGAAGGTGTCGAAGGCTTGCCCGCAATGTCCGCACTTCCAGTAATTTCCGATCGGCGGAGCCGCTTTGCAACTGGGGCACTGAAATCCATCGCGGCGGGGCACCTTGGAGAAACTTAAGAGCGCCCGAGCGTGCTGCAATCCTCCCCAGCAATTCATCAGCATGAAGACAGCGATCGCGCCCAGCCAGAGATCCTTTTTCCAGAGGGCCAACCCGATGAAAGCAGCCACGCCGAACAGCCCAAAGATGGTGGCGACCATCAAGCTGCGAGCACGTCCAAGCACAAACCAAAGGAGGGAGCGAAAGATCTGGCCGCCATCCAAAGGATAGACCGGGAGGATGTTGAAAACGAGAAGGCCGACGTTGATCCAGGAAACCGTGCTCACCAACCGATAGAGGTCTGGCGAGTTCTCGGCCCACCCAAGAGATCGGCTTACAGAGAGGAACACGAAAAATACGGGAATGAAAGCGACATTGACTAGCGGTCCGGCGGCGATGCTCCACAGGGTCGCTCCGGGACGTTGTGGCGGGTCAACATAAGCCACCCCGCCGAGTGGCCATAAGACGATCTGGTTCGCCTTTCCTCCCACCTGCCTGCAGGCAAGGGCGTGTCCAAACTCGTGGAACATCACGATCAGGAACAGCGACAAATATTCCAGGACGTTCCATGTAATCGACGTGTAGCGTCCCGCTCGGCTCTGGATTTCGTAGACTGCCACCAAAAACCACGACCAATGGAGAAACACGTCGATTCCGCTGAAACGAAACAGGTGGATCGAGCCTTGCCGAGCGGTTGGCATGTGCGCAGTCTACTAAATAAGTCGTGCCGCCGTATTGCATGGGTCCATGCCTAAATGATCGCGAAAGGGTGCGGAGCTATTGCCGGTGGGCGGAGGCGCCAGCGGCCAACTCGCGGAGAGTGGTCAGGAAACCGGCGGCGGTGCGGGGATCATCGAGGGCGTCGAGCGCGATGGTAGCGGAGAACTGCGGGGACTCGGGTCGGAAGCGGACTTGCAGCACGTCCTGCTGGCGAACGGTCATCAGCGTGTTGAGTTCGGGAGTGGAATCCTGTTTCCAGTGTGTGCGCGTGGTGAGGACGATGGGGCCGGGCTCGTAGACATCCCACTCGCGCTGGTCGCGCTTGCGGGCGGTGACGCCGCGGCTGTGGGCACACCAGCGATGGCGCACGACCTCGAGTTGGAAGCTGGGCGAGCCGCCGAGGTCGGCTTCAAAGGTCAGAGTCTCTTTATGCTTGTGCAGCCGGCTCAGGAGCCAATGAACGGGCAGCGGACGCGGGCGGAACTTCATAGTCACGCGCGCGTTTTCAAAATTACGGGAAGGAAACTGGAGGCGGGCGTAGAGGCGGGAACTGTTGAGCCAGCGCGAATCGATGATGCGTCCTTTACCGGCACAGGCGGATTGGACCCAGCGGAGTGCCTCCGCACCTCGGCGACGATTGTAGGCGGCGAACAGGATGTACCACCCGGTCAAGGCCACGATCGCGCAGACAACGTCAATGACTAGAAGGCGTCCCACCACGTCTTCGACCCAATCCTCTGATGCTGATGGTACGTCCGAGGTTGCGGGCGGGGCAAGGCCTGACAAGCGAATTTTTTTGGCGGGCTTCCCTTGCCGCCCGGACTGTGGAAAATCGGTTTATATCCGTCCCCCAAGGGACGTCGTGTTATCTGCCGCCGCCGCCCAATGCTTTTCGATAGCAAACCGCCCGGCTCGACCGGGCCGCTACAATGTCGCCGTGGCCTTTGTCATCCGCGATTTGAAGCCCGGGGACCTTGAGACGCTTTGGCGCATCGACCAGGAGTGCTTCCCGCCGGGGATTTCCTATTCGAGACAGGAGCTTAAGGCGTACATCCGGCACCGGGGGGCGTTCACCCTGATTGCCTCGGACTCCCAAGAAGGCAAAGTGCAGGGTTTCATCGTTGTGCACAATGGGCCTACCGGACACGTCGTTACCATTGACGTTCTGGAACCAGCCCGGCGATCAGGCTTGGGATCATTGCTGTTGCGGGCTGCAGAAGAGCGCCTGCGAGCTGCTGGATCGCGCGCTGTGGGGCTGGAAACGGCGGTGGACAATGTCGCGGCGCTTTCTTTTTACAAGCGCCACGGCTACAGCGTGATTCGCACGTGGCCCCGCTACTATTCGAACGGGGTCGATGCGTTGGTACTGAAGAAAGAGCTGACTTAGAGCCGGCGGGAATTTGCGCTTGGCGTCTTTCTCCGATACCTTGCCGTATTCGGAAAACACGACATGAAAGTTGCAATCCAGGGGGAGCGCGGGTCGTTCAGTCATGAGGCGGCAGAGAAGATGCTGCCGCGGTGCACGGTCGTGCCCTGCGCCAGATCGGCTGAGGTGTTTGAACGGGTGGAGCGAGGGTTGGCTGCGGCGGCCGTGATCCCCATTGAGAACACGCTGGCTGGAACGGTGGCAGAACATGCAGATCTGCTGGTGGCGAAGCAGGTGTTCATTCAGGCCGAGTATCGGCTGCGGATCGTGCACAACGTGATTGCCCCGCCCGGCGTGCAGTTGAAGTCGCTGCGCCGCGCATTGTCGCATCCAGTGGCGCTTGATCAGTGCCGTGACTTTTTTCGCCGCCATCCTCAGATTGAGGCGGTTCCGTTCTACGACACGGCAGGCAGCGTGAAGCACGTGATCGAGAACAAGCTGACGGACGCGGCCGGCATTGCAGGAAGGCAAGCCGCCGGCGAATATTCGGGAAAAATCTTGCAAGCGAGTATCGAAGACGACAAGCGCAACTTCACGCGCTTTTTTCTGATTCGCAGACTGGGACAGGTAGTTGGCGGCGGCTCCGGGAAAAAAAAGGGAAATGCTGACTATCACCGGATGATCCCACGCGGGGCGAACAAGACTTCGATTGCATTCAAGGTCCGCAACGTTCCGGGAGCGTTGTTCAAGTCTTTGAGCGTGTTTGCACTGCGCGACATCAGCCTGAGCAAAATCGAATCGCGGCCCATGCGGGGACGGCCGTGGGAGTACGTTTTTTATGTGGATTTTCTCCGGGGCGATGACGAGCCGGCACAGAATGCGTTGCGACACCTCGGCGAGGTGGCGGAGTTTGTAAAAGTGCTAGGAGTCTATCGCGCGGCTTGATTTAGCGAACCTTTTCTCCACCGTTGACGTCCAACTTTAGGATTATTGATCAGGAGGGACGTATGCCAGAAGGTCCATCCACCCGTCGCAGCTTTCTTCGTCAAACCTCAATCGCAGGAACTGGTTTGCTGCTGCCCGTTGCTGCCGTCGCTCAACAGAAAGCGCCCGCCCAGAAAGAAAAGCCGAAAGGAGATGAGGAGATTTCCCCGGCGGAAGACCTGATGCGAGAGCACGGAGTACTCAACCGGATCCTGCTCATTTATGACGAGCACTTGCGGATGCTGGCAGCCAAGCGCACGTTTGACGGATCGGTGCTGGTGAGCGCCGCAGAAATCATTCGGCATTTTGTCGAGGAGTATCACGAGAAGCTCGAAGAGGACTTCCTGTTTCCTCGTTTTCGTAAGGCGGGGAAATTGGTCAACCTGGTCGACACGCTGCAGGCGCAACACAAAGCGGGCCGCGATTTAACGGCAAAGATCAGAGAGTTGGCAGGCACCGCTACGCTTAAATATGTATCGTCAGACAGCGATAAGCTGACCGACGCTTTGCGTTCTTTTCTACATATGTACCGTCCCCACGAAGCGCGCGAGGATACGGTGCTGTTTCCTGCCTTCCGATCGGTCGTCTCGGCTCATGAGTACGACGCCTTGGGCGATGATTTTGAGAAGAAAGAAGATGAACTCTTCGGCGAGGACGGCTTCTTCAAGGTCGTCGACAAGGTGGCGGAGCTTGAAAAGAAGCTCGGAATCTATGAACTGGCCCAATTCACTCCCAAATTGAACCCGTAAGGCATCACATCCCCTTGTGACCGGACACACATCTAGGGGTAGGGCACACTCCTAAACTGTAGGGTGCCGCAGCAGTGTGCTGCGAGCACGCATTCATTCTAAGGAGGGTTCATGCGTCTCGTGAAGATTCTGAGTATTATGCTTTGCATCCTGGCACTCAGTTCAATGGTAGTCGCCGGCCCCAAGAACAGCATGGGGATCCGGGAAGTAAGCCACGTAACATTCTCCGCGCCGGTGCGAGTAGGAACGGCTGTCCTACCTGCAGGAGAGTATGTAATGCGGCACACCATGGAAGGACAGGACCACGTCATGGTGTTCCAGTTAGTCCACGGAAAGGATACGGTAAAAGCGAAATGCACGCTTGTTCCGCTGCCAAAGAAGGCGGAAAGAGATCAGGTCATTTATGAGTTGACCGCTGGCAACGGCAGGGTACTGCAAGAATTAGTGTTCCGGGGCGACACTTCGAAACACGTTTTCTAGGAGCAGATTTACGAAATTGGATCGGCTACGACTGTCCCGCTCTGGGGTGGGCTGAATTCCCGCCCCGCGCGGCACATCTAGTCTGACAACCGCCGGGATCAGTCAAACCGAGGCCTCGGCGGAGTGCAGTTAAAGACGCATTCGGTCATTCCGTCCAGAGGATAGGTGGTCCCGACTCCAATTTAGAGCTTGCCACGTTGCATCCTCCGCGTTAGCCTCTGCACCTTAGACACATTCCATAAGCACGATAACGGAATAGAATTCAACCTCTTGCAGGAATCGTTCCGGGTGTTCTGAAACCTTTCCGGGAAGAGTATCATCTAAACTTGAGCGAGTTACACTCAAGGAGAAATATGAGCCAGCAGACGCCCGAGCGCACTCCTAAGATCAAGGAAACAAACGAGCAAAAGGCTCTTCCCGTGCTGCCAGTGAGGGACACGGTCTTGTTTCCCCACGCGGTTTTGCCCCTGACCGTAGGGAGGGAAAGCTCGGTTCAGTTGATCAATTCCCTCGGGGAAGATAAGACGATCATCGTGGTGGCGCAGCGGGAAGCGAGAGTGGACGCTCCGCAGCCCAGCGATCTGTATACGGTCGGAACTTCCGCAGTTGTCCATAAAGTCGTCAAGATGCCCAACCAGAGCCTCTTTGTCTTCGCGGAAGGCCTGGAGCGAGTGAAGTTGGGCGAGTTCACACAATTAACGCCCTTCATGAACGCGTACTATTCTGCGCTGCCCGAGGGGACGGCGCCCCTTGCGACTTCCGAGGTCGAAGCGCTACAGCGCAATGTGCTGACCTTGTTTCAGCAGATTGTTGCCGGCTCTCCGACCCTTTCCGATGAATTGTCGACCGTGGCCATGAACATCGACGAACCCGGCCGCCTCGTGGACTTCATCGCTTCGTCGCTGCCGTCGCTGTCGACACCCGACAAGCAGGACACGCTGGAGACGCTCGACATTCATGTCCGTCTGGAAAAAATCAATCAGCATCTGGCCAAGGAACTTGAAGTCCAGCAACTGCGCAACAAGATCCAGAGCGAAGTCCAGGACCGCGTGCAACAGACGCAACGGGAGTACTACCTGCGCGAGCAGATGAAGGCGATCCAGAAAGAACTGGGCGAACAGGATGAGGGGCAACGCGACGTCGAAGATCTGAAGAAGAAGATCGAAGAAGCCGGCATGCCCGACGAGGTCAAGAAAGAAGCGCTCAAAGAGTTGGGCCGGTTGTCGCGCATGTCGCCGATGGCCGCCGATTATTCACTCACGCGCAACTACATCGAGTGGCTGGCGGTGCTGCCCTGGGCGAAAACATCTGGGCAGGAGATCGAGATTCCCAAGGCGAAAGAGATCCTCGATGCCGACCACTATGACCTCGAGAAAGTGAAAGACCGCATTCTCGATTACCTTTCTGTGCGGCGGTTGAAGCCCAACATGAAAGGCCCGATTCTGTGCTTTGTCGGACCTCCGGGCGTAGGCAAGACGTCGCTTGGGAAATCGATCGCGCGGGCGCTGGGTCGCAAGTTTGTACGACTCTCGCTTGGTGGTGTGCACGATGAGGCCGAAATTCGCGGGCACCGACGCACCTACATTGGAGCTCTACCGGGACAGATCATCCAGGGGATTCGCCGAGCCGAGACCAAGGATCCGGTATTCATGCTGGATGAGATCGACAAGGTCGGACGCGACTTCCGCGGGGATCCGGCTTCTGCGTTACTGGAAGCACTCGATCCGGAGCAGAACTCGAGCTTCCGCGACAATTATCTTGATGTGACGTTTGATTTGTCGAAGGTGCTCTTCATCACGACGGCAAATATGCTCGATCCGATTGCCGAGCCGTTGCGCGATCGCATGGAGATCATTGAACTGCAGGGCTACACGGAAGAGGAGAAAGTCCACATCGCCTTCAAGTACCTGATCCCGCGACAAATTGATGAGAACGGGATCACCGGGGAGCAAATCGAGTTTCCGGAAGAGGCCGTGCGTTACGTCATCCGGCACTACACCCGAGAAGCGGGTGTGCGCAGCCTCGAGCGCACGGTCGGCACGATCTGCCGCAAGCAGGCGCGGCGGTTGGCCGAAGGCAAGACGGAAAAGCTGATTGTGACGAAAGAGGTCGTGCAGGAATTCCTGGGAGGCATCAAGATTCGCAGCGAAGGTGAAATTGCCGAGCGGACGGAGCGCCCGGGCGTTGCCGTGGGGCTGGCGTGGACTCCGTCGGGCGGCGACGTGCTGTTCGTCGAAGCGAATGCCATGAAGGGCAAAGGCGGATTCACCATGACCGGCCAGATCGGGCAGGTCATGCAGGAATCCATGCAGGCCGCGCTGACCTGGGTGCGCTCCAATGCGGATCGCCTGGGCGTGGCAGAGGATTTTTTTGCCAACCATGACATTCACATTCACGTGCCGGCGGGCGCGATTCCGAAAGATGGTCCATCGGCAGGCGTGACGATGGCGACCGCTCTGGTTTCGCTGTTGACCAAGCGCCGCATTACTCCGCTGCTCGCGATGACAGGGGAAATCACGCTCAGCGGAAACGTGCTTCCGGTTGGCGGAATCAAAGAAAAGGTGCTCGCGGCCAAAAGGGCCGGCGTGCGCGATGTGATTCTGCCGGCGGAAAACAAAATGAACGTCGAGGAGGATCTCTCGCCCGAACAACTGGAGAACCTCAAGGTGCACTATGTGAAGACGATCGATGAAGCCTTGTGCGTGTCGTTGCCGGCGGTAGCGGGAGGGCCGGCGGCAAAGATTCTCACGACTCCGCCGAAGGATCCAAAGCAGGATTACAATCCGACGGAGCCGGTCAAGGAACCCGAGCCGGTGCATGACAAGGTTCTGACCCAAGCCTGACGCAGCTTGAGGGTTTAGCGAGGCCAGCCTTTCGAGGCTGGCCTTTTGTTTGCGGGGACTTCGTTTTCGCAGGTCTCTTAATTCGCGACGAACTCCAATTTCGCAGCCCTGTGGAGACTCTGCCTGGCTGTACACTGAACGCTGATGCGAGTGCGCGTGCTTTTTTTCGGGATGTTGAAAGATCTGGTGGGCAAGTCGGCGGACGAGATTGAGCTGCGGGAGGGCGCGTCCGTTCGGGATGTTCTGGCACAGTACGAGGCGCGAATTCCGCAATTCAGCAAGTCGCTCTCTGCGCTAGCTGTGGCCGTCAATCAGCAATACGCAGGACCCGACACGAAGTTGGGTCCGAACGACGAGATTGCTCTGCTGCCGCCAGTGAGTGGCGGAAGGTCGGGATCGGCTGGAAGTCGGCGCTATGCAAAGATCGTCCGCGAGACCATCGACACGGCCCAAACGCTTACCAGTCTGAAGCGTGGGGAAGATGGAGCCGCCCTGGTGTTTGAGGGAGTGGTGCGGAATCAGACGCGAGGCCGCAAGACGCTTTATCTCGATTACGAAGCCTACGAGGAGATGGCATGGCAGCAGATGGAGGCGCTGGCCGCGGAGGCGGTGCAGAAGTTTCAGATTCGGGATGTGGCCGTCGTTCACCGACTCGGAAGGTTGGAGATCGGAGAGACCAGTGTCCTGATTGCTGTGGCCTCGGCGCACCGCGCGGCAGCGTTCGAGGCCTGCCGCTGGCTGATTGATACGCTGAAGCGCACGGTGCCGATCTGGAAGAAAGAATACTTCGAGGATGGCGCCGTATGGGCGGATGGCGAACCGTTCCCGGAGGAGATTCCGCGGGCGAATTCGTAGGCCGAGGCAGTCCCTGCCACTTGCCCGGCATCTAAGAGAACGGCGCTCGGTCGTTGCCTGTGCGGCGAGGGCCTCTGAACTCGCAAAGTATAATTCGATCTCTCGATGACAAAACCCGCTACGTGCCTGCTTCTTGTAAGCCTGTGCGCCTCGACTTGCAGCTTGCGGGCGCAACAGTCGTCAAGCCCGCCGCCCGCTCCCCGGCAGTCCGAACCGGAAGCTACCCTCAAGGTTAATGTCAATCTGGTAAATGTTTTTGTCACTGTGACCGATGCCCAAGGCGCGCCCGTTGGCGGATTGACCAAAGAGAATTTCATTCTTCGAGAAGACGGGCACGAACAAAAGATCGCTGTTTTCGATAAGGAGTCGGCGCTACCTATTTCGATCGCGCTGGCCATTGATACCAGTCTCAGCACACGGCATGACTTGCCGCTGGAACAGGCTTCGGCCAAGCGTTTCGCGCATGCGATTCTGCGCCCGATCGATGCCATGTCAGTCTACGGATTCAGCGAGAGCGTGCACGAGGCCACGCGGGGATACACGCCTGACGTCAAGCGAATCGACGAGGCGATCGAACACATCCGGGTGGGCGCGGCCACGGCTCTCTTCGATGCGATTTATCTGACCTCCCGAGCGCTCGACAAGCGCAAGGGACGCAAGGTCATCGTGCTGATCACAGATGGTGGCGACACTATCAGCAAGGTTGACTACAAGGAGGCGGTACGCGCCGCCGAGGAAGCAGAGGCCCTGGTGTATTCGATCATCATCGTCCCCATTGAAAGCAGCGCCGGACGCGAAACCGGGGGCGAGCATGCCCTGATCCAGCTATCGGAAGACACGGGGGGAAAATACTATTACGCGACCTCGGGACCGAAACTCGACGAAGCGTTCCGCAAAATCAGCGACGAACTGCGCACCCAGTATCTGCTGGCCTATTATCCATCGCAACGTCTGTCGTTGTCTGAGTTCCGACGCCTTGACGTCAAAGTCACCGGGGTCCCCGAGGCCGCTGCCTATGGCGTACGCCACAGGGCGGGATACTACTCGGTGAAATCAGAGTAGCGCAAGGCCCGATTGCAGTCTCTCATCTGCCAACCAAAAACGAGACAAATCTGGATAACAATGAGTCGAAACATTGTTATGTAACTATATGTAAACAGCGGGGAACCGTCTGTCCCTCCACTTTTCGAGATTCCGCCTACAGTATTAGGAAGTTGCGGGGCCTTGGGCTCGTTTGTTGTGCGCCTCAATAAACACCACATAAACAGCGTAAGTTATTGAAACGCGAATATGCTACGTGTGAATAGACGCTGTGTATTTCGCGCTGGTTAGAGAATTGCAATGACATCTGCCAAATAACTATGAGTTTGTACTAGTTCTGTTATGTCCAAATTAGGTTTCCGCAGTCTGGGGTCCGTCGGGGAAGCAACTTCCTCGGTGAAACGAATGCGAATTCTCTGATGATTCTGAAAGGTAGGTAGACAATGCTGAACTTCCATGCCCCTCGTGCTGCACATTGGCAATTTGCGCTGCTGATACTGGTTCAGGTGTGCGTGCTGTTTCTAACGGTCGCAGCGTTCGCCCAGACCAGCGTCTCTACCGGCGGCATCGTCGGTACGGTGACGGACCCTCAGGGCGCGGTTGTGCCCGACGCCAAGATCACCATCACGAATATAGGAACAAACCAGGCAGTCACCCTGACTACGACGTCCGCCGGGCTATACAACTCGGGTTCAGTCGTACCCGGCGATTATAAGGTTCGCGTTGAGGCCAAGGGCTTCCGCACGTCTGAGCTGCCACTGAAGGTCCAAGTTGGCGCGATTACTCCCGGCAACATCAAGTTGGAACTGGGGCAAGAGAGTCAGGTTGTTGAGGTACAAGGCACCGCCGTGGCTGTGAATACCGAACAGGCCACAGTTCAAGGTGTAGTCACTACAGAGCAGATAGAGAATCTGCCCATCAATGGCCGCAACTTCTTGGATCTTGCCGGACTGGAGCCCGGTGTTCAAATCCAGGATGGCGCCGGGTTCGATCCCACGAAGAATGGCTTCTCTTCGATTTCGATTGGCGGCCGCGCCGGTCGCACCGCCCGCATTGAGGTGGACGGTATCGACATCAGCGACGAAAACGTCGGTACGACTACCCAGAACATTTCAGCCACTGCGATTCAGGAGTTCCAGATCGGTCAATCCACGCTGGATCTTTCTTCTTCGCTGACCTCGTCCGGTACGGTAAATGTGACCACGAGGACTGGCACGAACAGCCTGCACGGGCAAGGAAATTACTTCTTCCGCGATCAGAGGGCAGGATTTGCAAATTTCCCGGGCGGCCAGGCAATTCCATACCAGAGAAATCAGCCTGGCGGCAACGTCGGCGGTCCGATCATCAAAGACAAGCTGTTCTTCTTTGCCGATGTTGAGCACACCAAGCAGGACTTCCAGAATGCTGTGATCTTCCAGGAAGCGAATTTTCAGTCGCTCAATGGCAACTACGGGGCACCTTTCCGCGATACCGAGTATCTTGGGAAACTGGATTATGTTCTGCCCAAGAATGCCCATATATTTGGCCGATATACATATAACGACAACAGTATTCTTCGGCCATCCAATGACTATTCTCCGTTCCTGAACCGTGACAATACCCGAGGTTTTGCCGGTGGTCTGGATTTTAATACAGGCACATTCACGCACAGCATTCGAGCCGGCTATAGCAAATTCTGGAACGGCATCACACCGCCAACGGGCGGCGGCATTTATGATCCGCTACCGCGGGTCAATATCGTCATCGGGTCACTCTCGACTGGGCCTAATCTTCTGGCTCCCCAAGTGACGATCCAAACCAACAAGCAGATCAAGTATGATGGTTCCAAACCTTGGAAGAACCACATTTTCCGCTTCGGGTTTGCTTTCAACCAGATTGCCGGCGGTGGGTTTGCCGCGTTTAACGCAGTTGCACCCACAGTGGACGCAAATCCGGGAGATACGACCAACCCGAACTTCGGAACCTTGCCGGGAGGGGTAAGCAATCCGCTGAATTACGTAATCGAACCTTTTGCGTTGACCACGGCTATTACAATCGCGAACGGCCAGGGATTTTTTAGTGAAAAACCGGCGTTCGGTTATCCCGGCGGCGGCCTCAAGGACAATCGAGTTGAGTTTTATGCCGGGGATTCGTGGAAGATTAAGCCCAATCTTGTAGTGAGTTACGGCCTGCACTATGTGCGGGACACCGGTCGTGCCGACAGTGACTTGGCTCCGATCCCGTGCTCGGCCACCACGTTGATCACCTGCAGCGGTAACCTGCTTGATCAGTTTGGCTACGCTGGACTGGGAAATCGCGTTAACCAACCCAATTCGAATTTTGGCCCACAGGTCGGGATCGCTTGGGATCCGAGCAGCAATGGCAAAACTGTGATTCGCCTTGGCGCCGGTCTTTACTACGAGAACAACGTTTTCAACAATGTGCTGTTCGACCGGACCATCAAACTGCCAAAATCTCTTGTGTTCGGTAGCACAACCTTGTGTCCTTCGGGAGATATTCTCTTCCCGAACGGGAGCACCGTTAGTTCGATAGACGGCCTGGACATAGCAACACAAATCTGTGGACAAGCAATTGGAGCGACCATCAACGGCGTTGTGGTCGGCAATGCCGTGGCAGACCTGCAGCAGAATTACGAGGCAGCGGTGACCGCCGCCGGCCCCAGCTCCAATGGCTTTTTTGTGGGAAACAATCTCAACACGTTCGGCAGCGCGATTGCCCCCGCCTATCGAACTCCGCGGTCGGTGCAGATGAACATCGGAATCTCGCGTGAAATCAAGCGGGGTACGGTGCTGTCGGTCGACTACATCCGCAACGTAGGTACTCACTTCCTTCTGGGCGTGGACACCAACCGCATTGGCGATACGCGTTACTTTGACCCCTCGGCTGCAGCTGCAGCGATTCAAACAACCAACGGCCAGTTCGCTGGTTGTGGCGCTCTAAGCCTTTCTGCCGGAATCGATTGTGCCATAGCTGCAGGAGCTACGATCCAGAGCTACGCCGGGAATGGTCTCGATTCCGCGAATGCTTTCTGCGGAGGTTTCCCGTGTTTCCTCTTTGGCCTTCCTAACGCAGCTTTTGGAGGAATCAATCCCAACGTTGGTCAGAACGTTATGTTCTTCCCCGTGGGACGATCGGTCTACAGCGGACTGCAGATGTCGCTACATTCGAGCGTTGACCATCCCTTCGCGGGGCTGAAGCACTTGAGCTATCAAGTGTCTTACGCTTTGTCGAAATTTGAGAGTGCTGTGCCGATCGGTGGCAGCAGCATTGCGGGTGATCAGGACTTTCTGGCCGGGGCTCGTGATTACAGAAATCCGCTGCAATTCTTTGGGCCAGCCGGGCAGGATCGCACGCACCAGTTGTCCTTCGGACCGATCTTCGATTTGGCCAAGGGATTCCAGTTCAGCGCCATCGGTCATATTGATTCTCCGTTGCCCCGTACGTTGTTCCTGCCTCGCGTGGGAGCAGGCGACATCTTCATCAGCGATGTAACGGGTGATGGAACTACCGGAGATGTTGTACCGGGGTCGAATGTGGGCTCCTTCGGACGAAGCCTGTCTCCGAGCGGTCTTGGTAACTTCATCAGTGGCTACCTGACTAAGTCTGGCGGTCAGCTTACTCCTGCCGGACAGGATTTGGTGAGCGCCAACCTGTTTACCCAGCAGCAGTTGACGGCTCTAGGAGGAGTGACCCCAGGCGCTTGCCCGACAGGCGTGACGGGGAATCTCGCGAACGGCTTGCCTTGCATCAATACTCCTCCCTCAGGAAACATCGGATTGGGCTGGATGAAGTCGGTGGACCTGAGATTTGCTTACGCCTATAGGATCAAAGACCGGATTTCGATTCAGCCGGCCGTTACCTTCTACAACGCGTTTAACTTTGCCAATTTTGATAGTCCCGCAAATCTTCCTAGCGGGATTCTCAACGGCGCAGGTGGTTCGATCAGCAATCTGACCAGCGCCAACCGGGGGACGAGAATAGGTCCTGGTTCGGGCACTTTCTCGCTCGGAGCGCCGCGGGAACTCGAGTTCGCGTTGAAGATTACCTTCTAACTCAAACCCCTTCACTCGAGGCCGGTGGCAAGCGATTGCTATCGGCCTTTATCTTTTCCGCGAGGATCAATTAGTGAAATACTCGCGAGGAGCGGAGCAGGAGGTGTTTCGTGAAAAGTCTGCTAGCTCTAATGGTGGTTGTGGCTCTGTTGATCGCGCATGCGTTCCCTCACCAGGGAACCAAGCCCATCCCCCCAGGTATTCGCGCAGCGGACAAGCAGCCAGGCCCAGCCGACATCCCGCCGCAAACCGAGCGTGCGGTTCGGCGCCTGGATCCAGCGTTATTACAGGCGCAGGCCCGGGAGTTGTCAGTTCTCGCACAAACGATTCCCGACGCAATTAATCAGGTGAACACTGGGACTTTGCCCAAGGACATGAACGAGAAACTGAAGCGAATCGAGAAGCTCAGCAAGGCATTGCGTGGCGAAATCGGGAACTGAACGCAGGAGTTGCCTCTGTTTCAGTCCAGTGTCGGTGCGCTCCTAACGCGTTTTTGACAGCATTTGGATCTGTCTTAGTTTGTATAGCACATCCCGCTCCGGAACGCTTTGCGGCAGCAGGCTTCGCAA
>CAVUYN010000008.1:0-272963 GCA_963745715.1 uncultured Acidobacteriota bacterium
TGGCCCACCGTGCGCCGATGCCAGCGCCTCTTGCACGCCGAACCAAACGACATGATGGTGGCTAGCGCTAGGACGATGTGAATCCCCATCGCTGTAATGGAGGGCGCCGCCGTCGCTGCAAGCGACTGGCACCCCTGAGCGATGAAGTCGAAGAGACCTGTGCCCATGTTCCATGCCCTCCGTTGCTTTTGCTGGGCTACTCAGTACGCTTGCGTGAGAAGATTCGCTGCTCCACCGCTGGTTGTTGTTATGTTGGCGTTGTAGTAGCTTTCGTATCCTGCCGAGTCACGAAATGCCGATTTCATGGCGTCCTGCTGCTGCTTTTGGGCAACGATCTGCTGCAGGGCAAGATTGGCATTGATCTGGTTTGCGTCTTGCAAAGTGCGGAGTTGCAAGAGCAGGGCTTGGTTGATGCGCTGAAGTTCAGCCATGATGGTTTGCTGCGACGGGTCCTGGGTTTGGGTTGCGGCCTCAAGATTCGCAATGTCCGTTTGCCTTGCCGTCTGGTTGGCGCGGATGGTCCCGAGGGTTTGCAGGTTATTGGTCATTACTGAATCGCTGATGTCAACCGTGGCGCCCTGCGCGGCAATTTGCAGCTGCCCGGCCATACTCGCGGTGCCGTAGCCGGGAATCATGCTTGGTGGTGTTCGGAACGCTAACTTGTTGGTACGCGGATGCGGCCCCCTTCCCGGTATTTGCCGAATTGAGCCAGCCCATCGAATTGCCATAGGTATTCGAGATTTGCTGCAGGAGTAGCAGGTCAGAGGTTGGAGACAGAAACCGCGCATAGAGCATCCTGGGCGCGAGAATCATCTGGTGCGTGAGTTCGTATTGCTGTTTTGCGACGTTGTAGGCTTGTAGCGCTGTCGTCGCAATCTTCACGGTGTTGGTGAAGATTTGTTGTCCCTGCTCAATCTGCCGGACTTCGTTGGCGATGGATCTCTGTTCGTTCTCGATCTGCGTGACGGCGTGGCCCGCTTGTGTAGGATCGAACACGATGCCGGAACCAAATTGTGCGTTCGCGAGCGGTTGCAATGCCGCAAATGCAACAGCGAGCACGGTAAGGGTTAGGTTCTTCATTTGTCTCATCCCTTCGTCGCCGTTGGTTTCGTGATGCTTTACAGCGGTACGGCTTTACTGCTGTGTAGCGAGAATCTCTTTCTGGAGCTCCGCAAGACGTTCGGCCTGCGGCTTGCACCGTGCGTCGCGTTCCTTTTTCTTGGTTTCCAGATCCGCCATTTGTTCCTTGGTCAGCTTCTCTCCTGTGAGCATTCTTGCGGCCCCGGCAGTCTCTGGATCGACGCATTCCTTGGCATAGGCCGGGTATTCGGCGTTGTACTGATCCTGTAACTGCTTCACTTTTGCGGCTTTGCTCTGACAGCCGGCAAGGGTGAGAGTCCACAGAACTAAGAGGGAGAGGGTAACGATTCGCATGGAAAGCCTCCTCAAAACGTCTGTGGAATAGTGTGGTTCGAGTACGCAGGAAGAAGCAAGTCCTGCGTGAAATACACTTTTACGCGGTGGCCCTCCCGAATCGTGATGGTGGGCGGTATCTGTATGAAGCGGTCAAGGATCGTGGTCGCAGACTGCGAAACACTGCCCGCAGCCCCGTTGGTGAATGCCTGGGAACCGCTCGTGGTGATGGTCCCGCCGCCCTGCGTGATCTGGCTTGCTCCAGCAACGACACCCAAAGCTATCGAGGTGCCGAAGATTTGGAGGTAGTGGTTGTTGACCTTATCTTTCAGCCCTTCCTCTCCGATCTGGTCGAGGCCTTGGAACTGATCGAGATCGACGGAGTAACCGTCTGGCATAATCAGGCGGTGAAAAACGACGGCCATCCGGCGCTGTTGGCCGAAGCCCGCCGCTCCAATCTTCTTCGCCTCGCCCAAAACAACCGTTCCCTCGGGAATGATCACGTGTTGATGATCGTGCGAATAAAGCGGATTTGAGACAAGGACTTTCACCGGCCCAACGGCGTCGCCATCCAGACGATTCATGAGAACAGTGTCGAGAACCGAACCCTCGTAGACGAGATAGGGCTGACCGACGGCCGAATCGATATTGGCCTCCAGTGGGCGTTTATAGCCTCCGGGCGTGTCCTCTTGTTTTCCTTCGGCTGGTGGGGAGACGAGACTGCTGTTTGTCTGCCGTTCGGCAGGGCCATATTGGGCGGGCATCGTCTGGCCTTGCTGTTGTTGTTGCGGCGGATCGGCAGAGCGGGAGTACACCAGATTGGAAGCGAAACGGGAGTCGTCAGCGCGTTCGCGTTCTTTCGCTGCGATCAACTGTGCCTGCTGTTGCACGGGCGTGAGTTGCATCTGCATGTTGCTCTGCTGACCTTGCGGGCAGGGCTGGCCCGGAATGCAGGGCACGGCAAGGCCGGTCGGCCCATAGGCCGCGGCTGCAGACCGCTGCTGGGGCGTCGCAGACGCAAGCGCGGGATCTCCCAATGCAGCGGCGGCCATTGTCGCCTGCTGTTCTTTCTGACGTTCGGCCTGAAGCTGGTTCTTCAACTCCTGTACATTGCTGTCGGTGTTGTCCTGCAAGGCTGGTTGCGGGGGTTGCCCTTTGAGGCTCGCCTGTTGTCCAGGCATCTTTTTTCCAGACGAGCTGAAGAGGGCCGCGACAATCACCAGCAATGCCGCACCCAGATAAACGAAGGTCTTGAGGTTCTTCTGCAAGACACCTTTTGGTAGTTCCAGGTTGCGACGCAACGTTGGTTCGCGCCTGCGGCTCCGTGTGTGAGAGTGAAGACGTTCTCGGTCATGACGGCGATCCCTTGCGCGTGAATTCCATCTTCTTTTTGCCCAGCTCCACGTATCCGCTGTCCATGATCTTCGGAATGATGTACGTCCCTTCCCGGAGGTCGTAGGTGACGAGGTTGGGTTTGCCGTCTTTCATCTCATAGACACTGAACTTCTCAGGCGCATTCGTCTTGATGTATGTGAACCTGTCGTCGTGATAGATCGATTGGATGTTGAAGGGAGCTTCGTTTGCCTTGTAGGCATAGTCGAACTTGAGCCGCGTCGGATAGGCGCTTTTGTACTCATCCACCGCCTGCTCGACGTGCGACTGCAGAGCGGCAAGCTGCTGCCTCGATTGTTCGAGTTGGGCGGCGGGTACGAACTGCGGGGGGCCGCTGGCGGCAACGATGGCAGAGCGATCGGCGGGTTCCACGATCACTTTCAAATCAGGGGTGGTCGACGTGGCAGAAATATCCTGGAGAGTGAAACTGTAGATGTTCCCCTTGTCCGTAATGAGATTCAAGTTGGAGCTGATGCCTTGTTTCGCCGGATGCACAAAGCAGAAGTTACCGACCACGTCCACAATCCAGAACTCCTTGTCACCCGTGGCGGCTTCCATGATCTTCTCGGTCGTGGGTAGTTCGATAAGGGTCGTATATTTCACCTTGGCGCGGATGGGAACGATGTCCTGCGAGTGATACTGCACAGTGCGTGCAGAGTCTTGGGCCAGAGCACCGATGGAGAAAACCACCAAAACACAATCAACGATGAATCCTAGGTGTCGCATACTTCTCTCCTTACGGGTTGGTGTTGGTGGTTGATACGGCCAGCCCACGCGGCTGGAATGGCCATTCCTCCGCTAGATGGCGAAGCCCATCCGCGAAACCGTGGCGGTCGAAATATTCCCTTTTCTTTAGGTTGTCCCGGGCGTTGTTTGTTGCCATCCAGTGCGTGACCGAATCGACGTTCAAATGCACTTTCTTGGAGGTCTGCGCCTTGCGAATCAGCATTTGGCCCGGTGGAACAAGGCCGTCGATAAGGTCCAGTTCGGTGTCGTTCAGATGAAACGCCTCGCGATAAACTTCCCGGTTCATGTCCGGGTTGGCAAGGAAGATCTTTGTCGGGCAACTCTCCGCCACTGTCGCCAGCATCCCCGATTCCTCAAGTTCTTTAATGGATTGCGTGGCAAGGATCATCGCCGCCATGTGCTTGCGCCAGGTCTTCTGCGCCTGCACCACATAATTGCGAATGGTCTCGTTCTTGATGAAGAGCCACGCCTCGTCGAGCAGGAAGAACTTGGGTGTGCCGAGGTTCTTCGGGTCGGTGATTTCATTCGATGCCCGGTGCAAAACATAAAACAGCAGTGGTTCCAAAACCTCCGGCGCGTCATTCCAACCGCGGAAATTGAACGTCTGAAAGCTTTTGAACGAAAGCGTGTCCTCGGCGTTGTCAAAGAGGAAGCCGTACTGGCCGCCGCGGGTCCAGCGGTGGAGGCGTTCTTTCAACTCGCCGATGATGTTCCCAAAATTCGAGATCGTGCGCTGGTTGGGCTCCAGCACGTAAATCCGCTCGATCGCGTCCCATAGCCGGCGTTCCTCTTTGAAGTCCAGACGGTAACGCTGCTCGGTGCCCTCAACGAGTACACGGAAAAAGCTGAAGAGAAACTGCAGATTCTCCTTAGTCTGAGGCAGCGAGAAGGGGTTGATGGTGAAGTCCCGCGCGTCCTGACCCACATTGAGATACGAGCCCTCGAATATCGTCGTAAGCGACTGAAAACTGCCGCCGATATCAAAGATGAAAGTCAGGGGCTTGTACTTCTGTGCGTTCTGCAACAGAAAAACGCAAAGATAGGACTTCCCACTCCCGCTCATCCCGAGAATCAGGGTATGGGCAACGTCGCCAGTATGCAGGTTGAGGAAGTAGGGCGTGCTGTTGTCGGTTTCGACGACTGCCAGGCACTCCGTGCCGAGATGCGCGTTCGTCTTCTCGCCGGGAAGGATCGTAAACAGAAAAGACAAGGTCGGCGTAGTTCGTGTTCAGCATGTACAGTTGGCGGAGGTTGAACGCATAGTTGCCCGGCACAGTAGCGAAATATGCGTTCAGCTGGTTGTAGGTTTCCGCAAACAGATTGCCGTCCGCGTTGGTGAAGACGCCAGTAAATTCCGCAACGAGCTGATCGAGTTCCGTTCGTGACCGGCCATACAGCACAATCGTGAGCGAGAAATCGCCAAGCGATTGACCTTCACCCAGGGCGCGAAGGCAATCGCCAAGATTTTCAATGTCGGCCTGCTTGGACTCGTCCACCAGCACGTCGCGCGGGTTCGTCTTCGTGGTGTCGTTGCCCATCTGCGAGACGAATCCCGTCTTCGACATATTGAAGTGGCGGCGGCGCTTGTTCACTTCTTTGCGGGCCTTGTCCGCGGGGAGCTGCGTCCACTCTGTGACGACGTAGAAGTTGGCTGGGATCTTCAGCAGTGCGTCGAGTACCAGGGGACGCGTCTCTGTGATGGCCTCTTTCATCGTCAGGACACGGACGATGTGATCGCCTACCCGCAGATGATCGCGTTCGGCTTCGATGTCGGAGTTGGCCACTTGATAGTCGAGAAACTGTGTGGACTGCGGCTTTCCGGCAACACGCCAGTCGTCATAATTCAGCAAGCGGCGGAAGAACCTGAACTGGCCTTGGCGATTCAAGACCTCGATTTGCATGAAATCTGCAAGCTGCCGAGCGAAGGCCTGGACGTGCTGGTCGAGCCGTTGAAGATCGCGCTCGATATGCGTCCGCAACAACTTCTTCATGTTGTCGTTGGTGAACTGCGATTTGAGTTCGGCAATCGCGCCCTCTGGATCGCGTAACAGGCGAGCTAGCGCCGTACCGACGCCGGTCTTCGACCGGGCGCCTTCGAGCAGGATGCAGTAGAAAATCTCAACCTGATAAAGACGGTCCCGCCTTGCTTCAAAGAACTTCCGCCGTTGTTCGATCGCTGCTTCCACAATCGGGTCGTCATATTTTGCGAACGGTATGTCGGGGCGGTTCGTTTTGAAGAGGTATTGGTAAACATGGAAGCCTGGGCCAAAGGCTTTCAGGGCCGCCTCCAACCGCTTCACTGCATACTCCTGTTGCGAACGGTCGAGGCTTTCGTAATCGACACCGGGAACGCTGAGAACCATGCCTAGATCACCGCTCTTGGTAAGGAATGCCGTCTCGTTCCAGAAGCCATAGAGGTTGATGTGGTCGTTCAGGGCCGCACTCTCTTTCCACGGCTTGATCACCTTATCGATACGCAGCATCACACCACCTCCACGCGTGGAACTTGCTGCTTCGCGGCGTCATAGCGCAGCTTGTACCGTTCGGACTTTGCGAGGATGCGGAGGAAGGCCGGATCGCTGTTCGTCACCCAATGGCCGAAGGCAAAGCCGCCAATGAAGACGGCGATACCGGCGAGGATGGAATTGAAGAGGTTGAAGGCCCCCACCGCGCCGACGCAGACGAAGTAGAACAGCGTCCGTTCGACTCCCAAGTAGGTGAGAGGCTTGTGCAGGCTCTTGAAGACTCGATTTGTGCGGCGATTCTGGTGTGCTTTGTCGGGCATATCGTTCTCGTTTAAAGCGTGGCGCGCAACGGGATCGAGGGCAGAGCGACAAACAGCCGCTACACTCCCCAGAGCCAACTCAGGACATTCACCGCCATAACGGCAATGCCCGTTCCGGCGGCAACGCCAGCCAGCGCCTTTTTCGCACCGGGTTCCCCGTGCGCGAAGCCGTAGCCACCGATCACGATTGCGACCAGACTTGCAACCTTCGCGATAGTGCCGGTGAAGAGGCCTTGGATCGCGTTAAAGCCGGTGTCGAACGGTGAACCCTGTGCCATCGCAACCATAGGCGCGAGGAAAAGCAGCGCAAGAATAACGGCGGTTGGACGTGCGCATTTCGACCGAAGAAGCGGCTGGATGTGACGGATGAAATAAATCTGGGACCAACGTGGCATATGCACCTCCGGCAGGGTTTAAAGCGGCTGCTTTTAGCGCAAACCTAACCGCACTGAATCACGGTGTCCAATAACGTTTCGGATCGAGTTCATTCCTGGGGGTTATGAATCTCGAAAGCTAGAGGGATCGGCCGGGAAAACTATTGTCGGGATCGGTATGAGAAAAGCTCCATCAACGTTGCAATTCAAGGACATATCCGTTGTCGCTTGTGTCGTCCGCGAGCGCACAAATATTTCCTGGCGACCTGTGGCGATTGTCCTGAATAGCACTGTGAGATGGCTGATCCTATCCCTGCCTCAACGAATCTCGGGCGTTCTTGGCGAATGACCTTCCTTATGCAAGCCCCGCTTGTTCAATAAGTTCTCTATCCACGCGGTGGCTTTGTCAGCGGGAATTGGATGTGAGAAATCGAGCTGAGCTGTCTTTAATAACCTGCAGGAATGAACTCGATCCGAAAAGTTATTGGACACGGCGGCAGGAATGAATCAAATTGGTTAACATCGCCGGTCCCGTAGGGTTTTGACCAACTGGGCCGCCATCTCGCATCGAGAATACCTGCCGCTAACGAGGATTCTATGTCGACCCAGCCAGGTCCCACCACGCAGCTTATTTCAACGCGCATTGATTCACCGAACTCGGTGAGGGAAATACCCGTCAGTTCACGAGAAGCTGCTCGCCTCCTGAGGATGCATCCCAAAACCGTCCTCCGCAAGGCTCGCGAGGGCACACTGCCAGCTCATCCAGTTGGGAGGGATAGGAAGCGATGGCACTTCTATCTGTCGGAGCTGGACGAATGGCTTCGTTCCCAAGTCATCAAGGCCAGTCTGGTGCGGCAGTAGAAGTCCGTCACGATTCGTCTTGTAACTCCTAACAGCGGGGGAATCACTGTGTTCCGAGTCGGGGTAGACTCCTGGGCGCCGGGTCAGTTAAATTCGAGCTGCGACCGGTGCCAGAATTCAAGGAGGATATGAATGCTGGCACGTTTCCGAAATGGCTGTCTCACGACAATTAGGAGAAAGGATGGAGTGGAAAGATGGCTCTTTCGCTGGCGCGAGCGTTGCAGTGACGGAACGTTGCGGGAGCGAAACAAGGTCATCGGAACCGTTGAAGAATATCCGACGAAAAGCAAGAAACTGCACGAGGCAGTGACCAGATTGCGAGTAAACATTAACACTGATGGGCCAACGGAGTTGACTTCGATCACCATGGCGAAGGCAGTGGATCATTACACGGTCCACGAACTTGCGGACTGTGGTGCGGAAGGCAAAGCCTACTCTACCCGCTCTAGGAAGACGCAGCTTCTGAGCAAGTGGGTTGTTCCCCACTGGGGAAAGCTGGAGTTGCGGGCCATCAAGACCGTCGCGGTCGAGCAGTGGCTCAAGACGCTTGTCACAACGAAGTTCGGCAAGCCGAAACCTCTTGCCGGCGGAACGAGAGAGAAGATTCGCGACGCAATGAGTAGCATCTTCAACCATGCGATCCGGTGGGAATTGACCGACCGGAACCCCATCACTGGACCGACAAAGCGTTCAGGAGTGCGCGTCTCCGCAAAACGAGAACGTACACCTGACATTCTCGAAATCCAGGAGATGCAATTGCTTCTGGCAGCTCTTGGTATCCGGGAAAGGGCCATGCTGTTTCTCGACATGCCATCCGGGCTTCGCCGAGGCGAACTGGCTGGGCTGAAGTGGGAAGACTTCGATTTCAAGAAGCTCCATGTGAGTGTCACCCGATCACTGGTTGACCAGCACGTGGGCCCGGTTAAAACTGAAACCTCAAGAAAGCTGATGCCGATCGACGAGTTCGTGGCTCGTGAACTGTTGGCCTGGCACGCGGTGACACCGTACAAGAAGCCGTCCGACTATGTATGGGCCACCGATGCCAACCGTGCTGGAGCCAAGCGCGGGAAGCAACCCGTCTGGCTAAGCACGGTGATGCGCGACTACATCCAGCCGATGGCCCGAGAGTTGGGCATCCAGAAGAAGATGTCGTGGCACACCTTTCGACACACGTTTTCCTCGATTCTCAAGGGCAATGGTGAGGATGTGAAAGTAGTGCAGGAGTTGTTGCGACATTCAACGTCAAGGATGACGCTGGACACCTACACCCAAGCTCTCGGGCCCGACAAGCGGGCCGCGCAAAGCAAAGTTGTAGGGATGATCCGGCCGAAAGAGCGTGTATTTTCTGTGTATCGCGATGCAGATGGGGTTTCCGTGTAAAGCGTTGATAAGATTTGGCGTCCCCGACGGGATTTGAACCCGTGTTACCGCCGTGAAAGGGCGATGTCCTAGGCCAGGCTAGACGACGGGGACACTTTCATTCATTCAACAGATTTGCATTATACAGCCTGCCCGTGGGTATTGCGCTCGTACCACGCCCAATGACACCACAATGCGCGTTCCTTTTCTTATCAGTCAGCGATTAGGTAATACGTATTCAGGGTGACTGCGAAACTGCGTGGCGCATTAGTTCTTGCACCGAGGCTATCCGATGTTCGGACGCGGTCAGCCGTGAAATCTGTACTGGCGCTATGGGACATATGAACTCAGGGGCTCATCGTCATGACAAAAAGTCCCCAGACAGGTTAAGACGCCTGCCGCTGCGAGTCCAACGCCCCTAGCCAATGCCGAATTCAGAATGGCGCCAACCCCAGGAGTGCTTACGGATGCCCTGACATAGGCGGCTCCGCATTTCTCTTCCCGCGATTTTTGCTCGGTCTCGCGCACGATCTCCCGGTTTGACTGGGTGGATTGTTTCGCTTGCCGCGTTTTGTTGGACCGGGAGTCGATGTACACATCGCTCTTGAGAGCCGAAGCGGTAACTTTTCCGTTTAAGTCAGTAACTTCGTATTGAGTCCAATCCGCGTCTTTCACCGGAGTCACGGTCACACAGCCGACCCGCACCCTCAATCCACGATTCGTGTTGACCGACAGGCTGCCATGATCGAGAACGAGTTCGTCGCCTTCAAACTGGACCATCGTCTCGGGGCTGAGATCCGCAGTGGAGCCGGAGATTTCGATCCGGGCAACCGCTTTCTTTTGGGTTTCGATAAGATCGTCGCGAAACAGCACCATGGAAGCGGGAGCGGAATTTTGATTTACCAGAACGCCGATACCATTACTGCGCAACATCGCGGACGCGCTATCCTGAGCCACCGCTGATAAGGGTAGTATCAGGGCCAGCAGGATGCACACGAGATGGCGCCAATGGAAATGGCCAAGCTCCACAATTGTCCGCACTTTACGCCTCTATCAAGGGTAGCGGACGGGTTCAGGGCGGACTATTGGCTTGAATGGTGCCAGGCGCGGGAGGGCCCCTGATGATCGGCGATTGCGGAGACGTTTTACGCGCGGGCGAAGTCGATGTATCCCCGTTGCACATCGGTGCGGATGAGTTTGGCGCGCAGTTTGTCGCCGACGTCGAGTCCCTGCGCTCCCTGACTAAGCAGTCCTTCGACATGTGGCTGCATGACGCGAACGAAAGTTCCGTGATCGGTGACGCCGGTGACGATGGCATCAAAAACCTCGCCGACCCTTTTCTGCATGGCCACAGCGGCCAGCCGCTTTGACATCTCGCGTTCGACTTTTCGAGCTGCGTTTTCTTTCGTCGTGCAATTGGAGGCGATAGAGCTCAGTTCATCGTCGGAGTATGGATTTTTTTGACCCGCCAACATCCCCTTGATCAGGCGCTGGGTGACGACGTCGGCGAAGCGACGGTTCGGTGCGGTGGAGTGAGTGTAGTCCTGCACCGCAAGTCCAAAATGCCCCGGAGCAGGGTCCCCGGCACGCTCCAGAACGTACTCCCCCGGTCCGATGAGTTTTATCACCGTGAGGGATAGATCGGCGAAGTGATCGGGATCGGCGGCTTTGCGTCGCTGGAGCAAATCGTTCAACGCCTTGGAGTCCGGCTGGGCGGGCAAATTCTCGCCCTTCGAAGCAGCTAATTGCACGATGCGATCCCAGCGCTCAGGAGTGCGCACAATGCGCCGCAAGGATGAAACATTCTCCAACAGTCGAGCCACCACTCCGTTGGCCGCCACCATGAAGTCTTCGATTAACTCGGTGGCGCGGTTCTTCTGCTGCTTCACAACATCGATGACCTGATCATTGAGGACCAGCGGGTGAACCTCATCGGTTTGAAGATTTAATGCGCCGTGCTGCTGACGCTGCCCTTTGAGCTTTTGCGCGACTTCATCCTGCATCTTCAGTTGGGCCTGCAAGTCGCTGGAAGAGGCCACCTTAGGAGGAGCGGCGGCCGTGCCTTCGAGCCAGGCGCCGACGGAGTTGTATTGCAGTTGAGCTTTGTTGCGCACGATCGCGCGATAAACGTCGGAGGATTTGAGATTCCCTCCAGAATCAACCACGAATTCGATTACCACGCTGGCCCGATCCTGATTTTCGAGCAGCGAGGTGATCCCGGTCGAAAGCTCCTCGGGCAGCATCGGGAAGTTGCGGATTCCTGTGTATACGGTAGTTGTCTCGCGCGCGGCGTGCCCATCAATCGGAGTCTGCTTGGCGACAAAGGCATCCACGTCGGCGATTCCGATCAGAACCTTGACGTCGCCATTGGAGGCCCGTTCGGCGAATTCAATCTGATCCAGATCGCGGGAAGTATCGTTGTCGATAGAGGACCACAGAAGATTGCGGAGGTCGCGTACGTCGCCCTTGGCAGCGACTTCCGGTGGATGAGCCTTCAGATCCGCCAATTGCTGCGCAACTTGCGGCGGAAAGTCCGGCTCGAAGCCGTGATTCACCATGATTTCTTTTGCGGTAGCCTGCAGATCGAGATGCGAAGGGTTTGCGTCTTGCATGAACTCCCCGGACTTTGAGATGAATTCAGGCTACCACGAGCCGGGTGCGACGCTGGTAGCCGCGGAGGCTGATGATCGACGTGTCGGCCTCTATGACGAAACCCAGCTACTTCTGCGCGGCCCAAGCCAAGCCGTCGGCGCCCGGACCCGCGTCAATCAGTCTCGCAACCGTCCAATCGGAGGTATGGATTTCTGCGACTTTGTGACTGGCGTCGCAAGAAACGTACGCTACTTCCCCGTCCGGCCGTACGAGTACTTCCTGCGGCGCGGCGGGGACATCGATCGTGTGTTCGATTTTCATCGTCGCAAGGTTGAGCACCGCGACTTGCTTAGCTTTCTGCATCGCGATCAAGAGCCAGCGTCCGTCTGGGGTCGCGGCTGTCCCGTAGCCGGGGGTCCGCAATGGCACCCACGATTTGACTTTTCGCGTGGAGGTATCGATCACGGCAAGTTGGGGTTTCAATTGATCGGAGGTGAAGGCGAAGTGGTCGTCGACAGAAAGAGTGATGCGCTGTACCACGGACGCGACCGGGATTACATCGACGGTCTTGCGACTCGCCATGTCGAGCACGGAGACGGTGCCGGAACCGACGTTGGTTGTGTATCCATGCCGGCCGTCGTGAGAGATGGCGAGCATGTGCGACTCGGGTCGGCTGGTGGAAATCAAGCCGACAGTCTTGAGCGTGTGAGGATCGATAACGGTAATCGAATTGTCGATTTCCGTGGTGACGTAAAGCAAGCCGTCTTTAGGCCCGAACAGTGGGCAGTGAGGGCGAACGCCGTGGCCGAAATCCACATTGCCGACAACCTTGCGAGATGCAATGTCAATGACAACCAGGTTACTGCCGTCGCTACCCGGTTTCCCAACACCAGAGTCGCCGTAGATGGGCACGTATGCAAGGCGACCGTCGGGAGACGCGATGACTTCGTGGCCAGTAACACCACCTTCAGGGACCGTGGCGACTTGCTTGCCGAGCTCGGGATCGATGATCCCGAGTGTCTGGTCGCCCTTGTTGGCGACCAGCAAGAGACCATGCGAGTTGCTGCTCGCGCCTGAGAAACGTAAGGGTGAGAACACCGCACACGCAACAAGCATGGGAAAAATCATGATATAGGGACGTAGCATGGCACCCTTTCGTAGTCCGCCGATCAACAGAGTCTACCCTAAGAGACACGCAGCTTTCGTTACTTTGCTCCCAAATCATCGTGCTCGTGGTAGTTGGGATAGGCCGGACGCTTGACCTCCGGCAGCGGATGCTCTTTCAACTGCTGCATCACGATTTCAATCGCCTTTTCAAGCTGTGCATCGTGCCCGGAGCGCCAAGCGGCAGGATCAAGATCAACTTCGATGTCCGGCGAAATTCCACGGTTTTCGACTTCCCAGTCGCCGTTGAGGCCATAGATAGCGGCTCGCGGCGCGGTAACGTGGCCTCCGTCGATCAGTTCAGGATAACCCCCGATGCCGACCAATCCGCCCCAAGTCTTCTTGCCGATCAGCGGGCCGATGGCGGCTTTGCGGAAGTACCATGGCAGTGCATCTCCTCCAGAACCGGACATTTCATTGATGAGCAGGACCTTGGGACCGTATATCGCCTCCGAGGGGCTAGACCAATCGTGGCCTTCGCGGGTCACAACTTTGCTCATTAATGGGCGACGGAGGTAGTCAATGATGTAGTCCGCAAGCTGGCCACCTTCGTTGAAGCGCTCGTCGATGATGGCGCCATCCTTGCCCACCTGTGAGAAGAAGTAGCGATTGAAACTCGTGTAACCCCCGCCGGCCGTATTGGGCACGTGCACGTAGGCAATCCGGCCTCCCGTGGCTTGATCAACGCGGCGACGATTGCTTTCGATCCAGGCCAGATGGCGAAGGTTTTCTTCGCTCTCTACCGGAACTACGGTGACGTCGCGGGAGTCCTTCCCGTCAGGAGACGCGCCAACTTTGAGAACAACCTGCTTGCCTGCGGTCTCCTCGAAGAAGCTATAGATATTGTCGGTATCGCGCAGATCGCGTCCGTTTACGGCGAGTATGTAGTCTCCCACCTTCACGTTAACCCCGGGCTGGGTCAAGGGGGCTTCCATGCCGGGATTCCAATTCTCTCCGTCGTAAACCTTGGCGATGCGGTAGCGTCCATTTTCGAGGCTGTAGTCGGCGCCGAGGAGACCACCCTTAACCTTCTTCGGCTCCGGCGCTTCGCCGCCGCCAACAAACATGTGGCCGACTGTCATCTCGCCGAGACACTCCTGAAACAAATACGTCAATTCATCGCGAGACGCGATGCCATCGAGATAGGGCGCGTATTTCTTTTGAACCTTCTCGAGATCAAGACCGTGGTAGTGCGGGTCGTAAAAAAAATCGCGTTCGATGCGCCATGTCTCGTTATAGATCTGCTTCCAGATGGCCCGGGGCTCGACGTAGACCTCCCATGCATCCAGTTTGAGTGGGCCGAAGCCGGGCTTGGGGGGACCACTGCTGCCAGAGGTACCACCAGCGGTGTCGTCGACTGACACGGTTGTCCACGATTCGCCTTTTCGGTAGAGGATCTTTTCACCGTCCAGGGAAATGGTGAAGTCGTTAACATCTTCGACGACCTTGTCGACTTTTCTCTTGCTGAGATCGAACTTCTGGATGGTCTGACTGACGTTGGGAAAATCGTCTTCGGTGACGACCAAGGGGCCTTCCGCGAGAAACAGAAAACCGGACTTACCCGGAAGCATGCCGAGGTAGTTCTTGGCTGGAATCGGCAGAGAGAGAATGCGCTGGCCGATGCCTTCGATATCGATCTTGACGACGACGGGCTCGTCTTTCTTGCTTTCTTTGGCGTCGCTGTCTTTAGCTTTGCCCTTGTCAGAAGGTGATTTACTCTTCGCCCTTCTTGTCCTTGTCTTTATCTTTGTCTTTGGCCTGATCTTTCGCCTTGTCCTTGTCTTGGTCGGCCTTCTTTTCTTCCTTCGATTTTTCCTCGTCGCTCTCGGGAGACAGCGGCGACTTCTCATCCTTGCTGAGGACGGCGATGTACACATTGCGAGTCACTCGGTGTTCGTCGCTCGACATGTCGAGGCCAGCCGCAGAAAGAGCAACGTTGGTGGAGGCGGTGAAATAAAGATATTTTCCATTCTTGTCGAAGGCCGGGTTGATCGCGTCGCTCATGCCGTCAGTGACCTGGAACGACTTGGCCTGGTCCAGGGAGTAGACGAATACCGCGTGCTGCCCGCTGGGAAGCTGCTTCACGTAGGCGATCCACTTGTTGTCAGGGGACCAGGTTTGGCCCATCTGCGTGGGACCGAAGCCCCCGAAGTAATCGGCATCGACAAGTTTAGGTGCGGGGTTGTCAAGATTGACGAACCATAACTGCAGGCGCTTGTCGCTGTAGGCGATCTTCTTGCTGTCCGGAGACCATGTCGGCGCGTAAAAGAACGACGGGGGATTGCCGAGATTTATATGGCGCACTTGCCCAAGACCATTCTGATCGCGAATGCACAGTTCATATTCGCCGGTCTCATCGCTGAAGTATGCGATGGACTTGCCATCGGGCGACCAGGCGGGATCGCGGTCAGCCACGGCAGGGCTGTGAGTGAGGTTTCGAATGTCGCCTTTGTCGGTGGGAACGGTGAAAATCTCGCCCCAGGCTTCGAACACGGCGCGAGCCCCAGTGGGAGAGATGCCGAAGTTCTGAATTCGCTTGGGTTCGACCTTGGCAAAGTGCGGGCGAACGGCATCAATGTCGCCGACAACGCGGATCGTGACGTTCTTCGCCTGATGAGTGCTCAGGTCATAGATCTTGATCGCGCCAAACTGCTCGATCACGATGGCGTCGGGACCAGCCGAAGCGGTCTTGAAGTCGAATCCATCGCTGTGCAGGGCTTCCGTCACCTGTTGGCTCTTGGTGTCGTATGCGAAGAGGCTGACGGGGCCGTTGCGGTCCGATAGGAAGTAAATGGTGTCGCCAACCCACATGGGGTGGTGATCGTTAGAGTTTTCGCGAGGGATCTTCGCGACACTGGAATCTTTGAGATCGGCGATCCAGATCGGCGTGGTCTGGCCTCCGTGGTAGCGCTTCCAGGCTTGCTGCCACTTGGGATGCGGGACGTAGGCGAGGTGAGTTGCGTCGGGCGAGAAGGACGCGTCTTCAGCAATCGGGAGCGGCACCTCGGTGGGAAGGCCGCCCTCGACCGGAACCGTGTAGAGCTGATCCTCGAAGTGCATAAAGCTGTTGCCCCACGAGTTGAACAGGATCTTTTTGCCGTCGGGAGTCCAACCGGCGACGTACTCTTCAGCGGGATGATAGGTAAGACGGCGCGGCACTCCACCGACTGCGGGAACTACATAGACATCGCGATTCCCGTCGTATTCTCCGGTGAACGCTATCATTGATCCATCAGGAGAGAAGTATGGAAGGGCCTCGATTCCGACTCCGGAGGTAAGGCGGTGCGCATCCCCGCCGTCGCGGGCGACGATCCAGAGATCGCCGGCATAGTTGAAAACGATCTGGGTCTTGCTCACGGTTGGGAACCGCAGCAGCAGTGGAGGATCAGGTTGTGCAGCGTGAAGAAATGGCGAGATGAGAACTACGAGTACTGCGACAGAGAACCGTCTGTGCATGTATAGGCTCCAGGGATAGGTGCGAGAGAGAAGGGGAATCTTAAGTTTGCAGGGAGGGCGAGGTCAAGGAGGTCAGAAACGGAAGGCTGATCGCGAGCGAGGCGCCAGCCACAGGATCGCGGCTTTAGGGAATATTGCCTTCATTTTTTCTTTTGCTCTTGCCCGGCAGGCTGGCCGGGTTCTCGTGGGTACGCTCGCGGAAGCCTCCGCGCATTCCTGCAGCCAGACCGACGCTGGATTCTCCAAACTTGTCGCGCAAACGGTCGGCGGCGGCCAGGGCATTTTTCCAGCGTTGTTGGCGATTGCCGTCGAGAAGATCGATCTGCGGAGCCTGCGTGGTAAAGCCGGAAGTCTGCACGCCCAACAGCCGTACTTCGATTCCCTTCTTCCAATTCTTTCGGAATAAGGTGCGGATTTGCTCGAAGATTTCGGTATCGAGTTGAGTCGACTCGGGCAGCGTGTGCGCGCGGGTGATGGTGGTGAAATCCTTGTAGCGCAGCTTGAGTTGAACGGTGCGAGCGTAGAAGTTTGATTCGCGGAGGCGCCGACCCACCATTTCTGACAAGCGCATCAGGGTGGATTCCAACTGGTTGGCATCGGCCGTGTCTTCGTTATACGTGTGTTCGTGGCTGATGGACTTAGCTTCGAGGTCGGCGCCGACCTCGGCATCGAACCATCCGCCAGCATCTTCGCCGCGGGCTTTGCCGGCGAGGGCGAGTCCCCACTTCCCGAAGCGGTTGCTCAGTTCGGACTCTTCGAGGCGAGCCAGGTCCCCGACTTTCTTGATACCGAGAGCATGCAGGTGGCTCTCCATCACCTTTCCGACGCCGGGAATCTCGCGGACCTCGAGTGGGGCGAGGAACTTGGCCTCTTCGCCGGGAACGATCCAGAGGACACCGTTCGGCTTGGCTTGCGCCGAGGACACTTTGGCAATCAGGCGTGAGCTTCCAATTCCGACCGAGCAGTTTAGACCGGTATCGATCTTCATCCGCTGATGCAGGTTGTGAGCGGCCTTGAGCGGAGGACCGTGGAGACGTTCGGTACCGCTCATGTCGAGGTAGGCTTCGTCGATGGAGGCCATTTCAACCTGCGGCGTAAATCCGCCCAGCACTTTGTAAACTTTCTCGGAGCACTCGCGGTAGCGGTCAGGATGCCCGTCCACGAAAATGGCGTGCGGGCAATGTTTGGCCGCTGTACGCAGGGGCATGGCGGAATGCACTCCGAACTTGCGGGCTTCGTAAGAAGCAGCGGAAACGACTCCGCGCTCGTCGCGCTGCCCGCCGACCACCACCGCCTTCCCTTTCAGCGACGGATCGTAGAGCTCTTCTACGGAGACAAAGAATGCGTCCATATCGACGTGGAAAATGGTGCGGGGAAATGCGGGGATTTGGTGAACTGCGGCCATGCCTCAGCGGATTGTAGCAGCCCGCCGGTGCCGAGATCCTGAGAGGAAAATTTGGCAGTCCGAAGACTGTGACTGAGTGACAATCGGTGTTGTGAATTATTTTTCTTGTTCCCTTTCGGAGGATTGTACAAATCCGTATATTGCGCCCCAAAGGAGATGCCTGCATCATGAACGCTAACGTAGCGAACAGTAATCTGCACTGGGGCAGCAGACTGTAAGGGAACGGCGCGGGGTGGCAGGCATTTTTCTTGTCGCCGGGTTGCGATTAGATCGCTGGGTCAAACCAGTATCTTGTCTGACGTCGCCGACGTTCCGGGCATTTGTCGCACTCGCTCGTATATTTTGCCGTACTCGCGGGCGGATGCATTCCAGGAAAAGTCTTTATTCATGCCGTTGCGCATGAGCGCTTGCCACGAGGTTTGATCGCGATAGGCCGTTAATGCCTGCTTGATGGTGAGCAGCAGCGATTCGCCGTTGTATTCGGTGAACTTGAAGCCCGTGCCTTTGCCCGTGCGGGCGTCCCAAGGTTCGATGGTGTCGTCGAGGCCTCCCGTGGCTCGAACGATGGGCACAGTACCGTACTTCAGGCTGTAGATCTGATTCAGGCCGCAAGGCTCGTAACGCGAGGGCATGAGAAACATGTCGGCGCCAGCCTCGATCTTGTGCGCGATGGAATTGTCATAGGCCACCTTGACGGCGATTTTGTTGGGAAACTGCTTGTTAAGACGTAGGAACATCTCTTCGTAGGCCTTGTCGCCGGCGCCGAGTGCGACCACGATCAGGTCTTCGCGGGCGATCCGGTCGGCCACCTGTGCGATCAGATCGAAGCCTTTCTGGGCGGCGAAGCGCGAGACGATTCCGATCACAGGAAGTTTCGCGTCGGCGTTCTGGACTCCGAAGGCCGCCAGCAGATCCTGCTTGCACTTGGCTTTCCCGATGAGATCCTGCGGCGAAAACTTCGCAGCGATGAACTTGTCCGCCTGCGGGCTCCACTCGTCGTAGTCGACACCGTTCACAATCCCAGTCACGGTTGACGCGCGATCGCGAAGGACGCCTTCAAGGCCGAATCCGTATTCGGCCGTCTGGATTTCCTGGCTATACTTCCGGCTGACCGTAGTAACGAAGTCGGAGTAAGTCAGCGCGCCCTTGAGAAAGTTCACCTGGCCGAAAAACTCCATCTTCGACATCGTGAACAGATCCCACGGCAACATCAGCAAAGGCAGAGTATCGGGAGGAAAGAGTCCCTGGTAACCCATGTTGTGAATTGTGAAGACCGTTCCGACGTCCCGGAATGCGGGGTCCTCCGAGTAGATCGTACGCAGGAGCACGGGAACCAGCGCCGACTGCCAATCGTGACAATGAAAAATCTGCGGGACACCCAAAATCTTCGAGGCTTCAAGTACCGTGCGGGAGAACAGGGCAAAGCGTTCGGCATTGTCGGGATAATCGCCCGCTGGCGTGCCGTAAAGCGCCTCGCGGTCAAAGTATTGTGGATACTCGACAAAATAAAAGCCCACGCCCCCCTGGGTGCCTCCCGAGACAACGGAAGCGAACCGGTACTGATCATCGAAGGGGACGGTGACGCTGCGCACCACGGTGGTGGGGTCAGTGATCTTGGTCTGGCGATAGCGTGGCAAATACACCGTAACCTGGTGCCCCAATGCCGCAAGCGCGCGAGGCAGCGCGCCGACGACGTCGGCGAGCCCGCCAGTCTTGGAGAATGGAACACCTTCGGACGCGACAAAAGCGATGTTCATGAGGGCAGAACCTCCACGGCGCGCACGTTTTTCGTGGCGCACGCTATTATGAATGGAACCGGGGACCGGGGGTCCTACGCTAAGATGCGCGGACCGACTTGCAAGTCTACTTCTCGAGTGAGTGAGGGTCAACGTGCCGAAGGTCGTTTCGTCGCGACGTCCGCAAAGCAAACCTAAATTGGGGCAGCATTTCCTGGCTAGCGAAGATGCAGTGGTGCGCATCGTGGACGCCTTAGGAGACGTGTCGCAGTGGACCGTGCTGGAAATTGGGCCGGGACGCGGCATGCTGACTTCCCTGCTGGCCAAGCGCGCGCGGCGCTTGATCGCGGTAGAGCTCGACCGGGTGTTGGCAGCTCAGCTCCGGCTCAAATTCGGCATGTCGAGGAACGTGGAGATTATCGAGGGCGACATTTTGGCCATCGATTTAGATTCCCTCTTCGGACCAAAGCCCGGTCTTGGCCGCCCGGGCATCGATCTGAAGCCTGAACCCGTGAAGGTCGTGGGCAATCTTCCTTATTACATTACCTCCGACATTTTGCTGCGGCTGTTTGAATTCGCGAAATACTTCGAGAGCATCGTGATCATGGTGCAGCGGGAAGTGGCCGACCGCATTGCGGCGGAGCCTGGGACCCGCGAGTACGGCATGCTATCGGCTACAGCGCAACTGTACGCACGCGTCGAGAATCTGTTCACCCTGCCACCAAGCGCATTTGAGCCTCCGCCAAAGGTCCATTCCACAGTTCTTCGGTTAACGATCGACCCGCAGCAGGAGAAGTTGAACGTAGCGGGCGATGACTTCATTGAGTTTCTGCGGCGTTCGTTTGGCCAGAAACGCAAGACGCTTTGGAACAACCTGAAGGCAACCTATCCGGAAGCCGTTTTGAAGCGCGCGCTGGCTGACGCCAAGGTTAAGCCGACAGCGCGGGCGGAAACACTGAGCCTGGAGGAAAGTGCGGCAGTTTTTCGCGCCTTGCGTAAAGAGCAGGCCGGGTCTTAGCATTACTTGTTGGTCCCACTGTTGGGTCGAGGAGGGGCCATGGCTAGCAAAATCTTACGAGCAGCCCGCTGTCGCGGGACGCTTTTATCCCAATGAGCCTGATGACCTTCGAGTGGAGGCGCAGGCTTACCTCTCTCAGTCGAATTCAACGAACCAACCGCCGATTCGCGCCATAGGATGTATAGCTCCGCACGCCGGATATTTGTATTCCGGCCACGTGGCGGGCGCCGTATTTTCGCGTATCGAGATTCCGCAACGTTGCGTTGTTCTTTGCCCCAACCATACTGGCGTGGGGCGCGCTTTGGCGATTATGAGCGAAGGAGCATGGAAGACTCCTCTCGGGCAATTGCCAATTGATGCCGACTTCGCTCAAGCTCTGAAGCAGAGGTTCGCCTTGCTGCAGGAAGATTCGACCGCGCACCGAAGTGAACATGCCGCCGAGGTGGAACTTCCCTTCCTGCAACTGCGGCAGGAGAAGCTCAGGTTCATCCCCATCGCTCTGGGGACGGGACACTTCGACGTGCTCGAAGAACTCGGTAAGGCTTTGGCCGACGTAATCGCAAAGCAGGCAGACCCCACGCTGATCGTCGCGTCAAGTGACATGAATCACTATGAGCCGGACGCGGTAACCCGTGTCAAGGATCACCGTGCAATCGAGCGAATTCTAACCTTGGACGCGCGAGGACTTTTCGATGTGGTCACGCAACAGGACATCAGCATGTGTGGTTTCGGGCCGGCGGTAGCGATGCTGACGGCCGCGCGACAACTGGGCGCGAAGTCCGCCGAACTCGTCAAGTATGCGACCTCAGGCGACGTGTCTGGCGACCGGGATATGGTCGTGGGATATGCGGGAATCGCGGTGGTTTAGCGGACGATCGAAACCGCGAAAGATGTTTGTCGTCGCGGCCCAAAAAGAAAAGACCCATGCATTTCCTGCATAGGTCTTGATCGATCGCTACATCCGGCAAAGATGCCGCGACGCGTTAGCGATGCGTTCCCCCGCTCGAAACGTGTCCGACGGGCGAGCTATGTGCGGCCGAAGGGGCCGACATCGAACTCTGGTGCGAGGCACCACTAGCGCCGGAAGTCCTGTTGGGAGAACTGGCTGAGAACTGCGGCGCAGGCCGCACTTGTGCAACGCCAGTCTTCACCACTTCGTGATTGAGGTGGCCAAGATTTGACAAGGATCCCCGCGGTATTCCCATACCTGCCGATCCCGACCTCACGACAAGCCGGGATGTCGCCACGGAGGGCATGGTACCGGCCCTGCCAACCACAACGGTTCTTCCGCCACCGGCGCTGGGCGCGACAAGCGGAGTGACATGGACCAAATTCGTAGCGGTATAGCGCGGCACACTAAGCACTGAATTCCATCCGCCGGGCTGCCACATCCAACCCATCCCCGGAACGAACATCCAGTTTCCGTAGCGGTAGGGCATCCATCCCCACGGATAGGCTGACGCGAACATGTAACCGTAGCCGGGATAAAAGCCCCATGCGCCATCCATGAAGGGATCCCAGCCGACGCCTGTAAAGTAAGGCTGCCACATCATCCCGTAGCCGGGAACATTGGAGTACGCGCCGTAGTAATTCAAATCGCTAACGCCGTATCCGTACGGAGAGGAATTATTCTTGGCGTATTGATCGTGATACGAGACCGCTTCTTTATCCCATGCGTCGAGCGGGGCGTCGGCGACATTTTTGGCGAGGGTCGACTTGTCGCTATCTTCGCCATTGAAGGTCGCAGTATTCTTCTTCTGCACCGTCATCTTACCGGCGGGACCTTCAACGTCCACATCACCCTTGAACACGGCCAGATTGGCAACTTTCGTTGAAGTATCGACGCGGAAATGGGCCGCACGGTCCAGCGAAATTTTCTGGCGGGAGAAATCCAAGCTGAATTCGTCTCCGCTCTTGCCGAGCCAGTTCACATAAGCCATGCCCTCAACCAGATTGATCTGAGAGATACGCTTGCCGGCGTCGCTCAGCCCGAGCTTGCTGAACTCGACCGTAGTGTTGGGAATCAGGCGCAGAGAGCTGCCATCTTCGAATTCGATTTCTGCGCGGCCGCGATCGCCCGTCCGCAACTTAGTTCCTTGGGTGATTGGAAGGTTGACGAACGCATTCTCGAACCCCAAGCCGGTGTTTTTGTCGATTTGAACTGACCCTTGAACATCGCTAAGGCGAACGATGCGGGCTTGCGAGTCGGCCAAAGCGGGCAGCGCGAGAAGAACGCAGGCAGCGGCCACAAGAATCAAACGAAAAGTGGACGGAGTAGGCTTGTACATGGCAACCCTCCGAGATCTGGTGTGACCTTATTAGAACACGGTTTTAGACGGGAAGTTGTAAAAGTTAGCCCCTTTTACCGGGAGGCTTAACCTCAGCTCGTCAGAAGGGTCCAGATCACGGAAGTCTATTTTCCGCCGGCCGGAGCGGGGTTCATCTCGATGATCCGGCGAGCTCTTGACCGCACTATGTTGATGACACTCTGATCGTCGTAAATCTCTTGTAGAACAGGCTTTACCGCTTGCAGTTCGACGATTTCACCGCGGCGGGCCTCGTCTTCCATTCGCTTCGTTTCGTCGTCCAGGGCCAGCTTCTGGTAACGGTGGAAGTAGGAGAGACGCCGGCCGAATTCCAGGGTAGCCCCCATGCTTTGAAACAGGGAGGTCAGCTGCTGCACGGCCGGCACTTGGGAAAAGTTGTAGTCCGCCGTCGCGCTTCGTTGGTCGTCTTTATAGACAAGCTTCTTGGCGCCCGTGAAGGCGAGCTTCTTATTGCCAGAATCGATTTTGCCGGAAAAGTAATGGGCTTGGGCGGCGAGCTCGAAGATACGGGCGCGCGTGGTGTCGGAAAAACTGAAGTCGGTCTGATAACTTTCACGGTCGTCGGAGTCGGCCGAGATTTTTCCCGACGACTCGTAGCGTGCGTGCCCATCGGACGCCACCGAGATGGAATAGTGTTCGGGACTGGAGTTTGGGAAATCGAGGGAGAAGGTGATTGTGGCGGGCTCAGCGGCGTGAAGGGAAAGGGCTGCGATCACAATGAAGGTTGCGATTGAAACGAGCCGAGGTACGAGGCCGCGGTCGTGAAGTCTATTTCGACATCGTTGGTTTGGAATCACGTCAATTTTCCCAGGGTTCGGTTTCACTTGCTTGCGGGCCACCCTCATCCGGTATTGAATTATGCCAAAGATGAGACGCCCGTGGAGGCTAACGTGCCACCGCGCGCTGCCGAATGAGGGTTCCGGCAGTATGCAGGTGACAGATGGCAATGGCCAACGCGTCGGAGGCGTCCATGGGCTCAGGCGGCTCAGCCAGTTCAAGAAGACGCGTGACCATGTGTTGGACCTGTTGCTTTTCCGCGCGCCCATAGCCGACCACGGAAGACTTGATCGTCAGTGGCGAGTATTCGGCGACCTCGAGCCCCGCTGCGGCCGCCGCCAGCATCGCCACCCCACGGACCTGGCCGAGCTTGAGAGCAGACTTCACGTTGAGCGCATAAAAGACATCCTCGATGGCAACCTCTTCGGGATGATGCTCGACAATAATTTTGCCGAGCTGGGTGAATATCTGCGACAGGCGTCGGGGCAGCGGATCTCGAGGCGAAAGCTTGATCGCCCCGCAGGTCAAGCAGCACAACTGGCCGCTGGAGCGCATCTCGACCACGCCATAACCTGTATATTCGCCGCCGCAATCGATGCCGAGAACTCGCATCATGTGACTGCAGTGTACCGCGGAACATGGCCGAGCCCAATGCAGAAACTTACTCCGAAGGTTCACACTAGCAGCACCTTGGGCGCCGTGATTGAGTAGATTCCCGTTCGCGGCAGAAGGCTGCATAGGCGGCAGGCGACGAGGCCACTTGGGTCCGGCACAGGAACCGTGCATAGGCAGATTCGTCGAAGATCTCGCGTAGCGTCGCAAAAAGGATACGAGCGGCGTTTACAAGGCGGGTCATATTCTCTCCTCCGCGAAACGTGTCATAACGAACGGCGATTCTTTCACGCGCGCATCTTCCCTTCCGCTCAGAACGCCGACCCACTGGCGCACTGACTCGATCAGCACTAAAGCGACCATCACTACCAAGACAGCGGTAACGGCAGCGTCGAGACGATTGTTGAAGATCAACCGAGCTGTCGCGCTCGTTGCCGGGGCCGCCGCCAGAGCACGCGCCTGCGCCAGGAAGCCAACCCGCGGATTGGGGTCGAGTATCTTGTGCCACGAGGCGGTGAAAGTGACTGCGACGAGCCACGCGAGCGGCAGGAGGGTAACTGCGGCATATTTGGCGCGATGCATCTTGATGATGATGGTTGTGGCCACACACAGGGCCACGGTAGCGAGCAACTGATTGGCAATGCCGAACAACGGCCATAGCGAGTTGATGCCGCCCAATGGATCCTTGACTCCCTGCCACAAGAAGAATCCCCAGGCGGCGACGATCAAGGCGCTGGTGGCGAGAATCGAGGGATACCAACTGGTCCGGCCCAGCGGCTTGTAGATATGACCCAGCGCGTCTTGAATCATGAAGCGAGCCACGCGGGTTCCGGCATCGAGGATGGTCAGAATGAAGAGCGCTTCGAACATGACGGCAAAGTGATACCAGAGCGCCATCACGGTCGCGCCTCCGAGGCTCTGCGAAAAGATATGCGCCATTCCGACGGCGAAAGCGGGCGCCCCTCCCGTGCGGTTCAAGAGCGTCTGCTCACCTACGGCAGCAGCGAGGGCCTGCATGTCGGCGGCGGTGACGGGAAATCCCCAGGCGGAGATAGTGGCGGTAGCCGCAGTTGCAGTTTGTCCTACGATGCCCGCCGGGCTGTTAATCGCGAAGTAAACTCCGGGCTGCAGCACACAGGCCGCAATAATCGCCATCACTGCAACGGCTGACTCGGCCATCATGGCACCGTAGCCGACCATGCGCGTCTCAGTTTCGCGGGCAATGAGCTTCGGAGTCGTTCCGCTCGAGATCAGCGAATGGAAGCCGCTGATCGCGCCGCACGCGATAGTGATGAACGCGAATGGAAAGATCTTCCCGGCAAACACGGGGCCGGATCCATCGACAAAGCGCGTCAGTGCGGGCATGTGCAGGGTCGGGTGCAAGACCACAATACCGATGCCGAGGAGACCGATCGTCCCTAGCTTCACGAAAGTGCTCAGGTAGTCGCGAGGCGCGAGAAGCAACCACACGGGCAGCGCTGAGGCAGCAAATCCGTAAACAACGATAAGAATCGCAAGGGTGGGCGCCCGCAAAGTAAAGACCTGGGCCATGGTTGGATTCTGCGAGGCCCATTGCCCGCCCCAAATTGCCATCAGCACCAGGACGAAGCCGAGAGCCGACACTTCAAGCACTTTGCCGGGACGAATACGGCGAAGATATAGACCCATGAGCAATGCGATGGGGATCGTCATGGCAATCGTGAACGTACCCCAAGGGCTGTCTTTCAGCGCGTTGACCACGATCAGTGCCGCAACGGCAAGAAGGATGACGAGGATGGCAATCACCGCGGCATACGCCACGAAGCCGCCCACGCGCCCGATCTCCTCTTTCGCCATCTCCGTAAGCGATTTCCCGTCCCGGCGGACCGAAAACAGCAGAATCACGAAGTCTTGCACGCAGCCGGCAAAAACGGCGCCAGCCAACACCCAAAGCGTACCGGGAAGGTAGCCAAATTGCGCTGCCAGCACGGGTCCAACCAACGGCCCGGGCCCGGCAATGGCGGCAAAGTGATGTCCAAAGACAACCCACTTATTGGTAACCAGGAAGTCTCGCCCATTTTCCAAGCGCTCGGCGGGTGTCGCACGCAGGGCATCGAGGGCAAGAATCTTCGCCGCCACGAAGCGGCTGTAGAACCGATATCCAAGGCCATAGCAGCACGTAGCCGCGACTACGAGCCAGAGCGCGTTGATCGGCTCGCCGCGGCGAAGAGCAACCACGGCAACAGCCGCGGCACCCAGCACGGCAGCACTGACCCAAAAGAGAGTTGAGAGGATCTTCTTCATGTCCGTCGAGCATTGTGTCGAATCTCAGCCGCAAGCGCAATCCCTGCAAGATGGCACCAGAATAATTGCCTCGTCACCCTCGCATTCTGAATGGGTTCCATAGAATTTCGAATTTCGGCGGGCTGCTGTTCTCGCCGTAAGATTGCTCTTCACAAGGAGTGTTTTCGACCGACGAGGAGGGCCGATGAGACCTACGCTGTTCTCTGTTCTCTGTTCTCGCAGCGTGCTGATGACTGGTACAGTCCTTGCCCAGGACAAGGCAGCGCCCTCGACACAAGACGTTACGCCCGTGTCCACGGTGAAGCCCCTGATGGTTTCAGGCAGAGTCAGTAAAGACGGCAGGACACTATGGACTGACATCGACTCAGAGTGCACGGTAAACAATTCCGACATTCTAAAAGGACTCGAGGGCCGTCTGGTCAAGGCGAAATGTTACGTCGATACGAAAAAGAACCAGATCCAAATTCTCTCAGTTAAAAAGGAAGTCAGCGAGGCGAACTACGCTGCCACGCACACAGACTCGGCGTTCCGGCGCTAGGTGGAGCTCCCATCGCACCGATCCTGATTTCGCTTCTATTCGTTTGGTGTTAACCTAGTTGTTCCGAACGAGTGTTACCCTTGCAGTGTTACTCTTGCGTTTGGGCCAATTCGTCAACGCCCCTGCAGTCGGGGTGCATTCCGAGGATTCATCCTGAACTCATAACGAGGAGCATACGATGCGAATTGGTATGTTGACCGGAGGGGGCGACTGTCCCGGCCTGAATGCTGTAATCCGCGCGGTAGTGCGAAAAGGCGTCTTCCATTATCACGACGAATTCGTGGGTTTTCTGGAAGGCTGGCGCGGCCTGATTGAAAACCAGAGCATGGCGCTTGATCTGGACGCTGTGGGGGGCATTCTGCCCCGCGGCGGAACGATTTTGCGTACATCGCGCACCAATCCCTCAAAACGTCCGGACGGAGTGGAGCGATGCATGGCCACCATTCAGGCGCACAAGATTGATGCGCTGGTTGCAATTGGCGGCGACGACACCCTTTCGGTCGCGCAGAAGTTATTCGAAAAGGGTCTCAAGGTTGTCGGTGTACCGAAAACCATCGATAACGATTTGGGCGGAACAGATTACACCTTCGGATTCGACACTGCCTGCAATATCGTCTGCGAAGCGATCGATCGCGTCCATACCACAGCTGAGGCCCACAATCGCGTGATGGTAGTTGAGGTGATGGGGCGGGATGCGGGCTGGATCGCCCTGTACAGTGGCATTGCTGGCGGTGCAGATGTGATTCTGATTCCTGAGCGGCCGTTTGACATCGACAAGGTGGCCGAGTCGATCCGCCAGCGACATGAGCGCGGGCGTTACTTCTCGATCGTCGTAGTCGCCGAAGGCGCCAAGTTTGCGCCGACCAGCGGTTCAGGGGCCCCAGTCGTACAGGACATGGGTAAGGACGAGTTTGGCCATGCCAAACTGGGCGGGATTGCAAACATTCTCGCTCGCGAAATTGAGAAGCGCACTGGCTTCGAAACGCGCGCGGTGGTCCTGGGACACATCCAGCGCGGAGGTTCGCCGAGCGCTTTCGATCGCGTTCTTGCGACCCGTTACGGTCTGGGCGCCATCGACATGGTTCATCGCGGCGAGTTTGGCTGCATGGCAGCGCTCCGTTCGAACAAAATTGTCTCGATTCCACTACAAGAGGCGATCTCCAAGAATCGCGTTGTCGACAACGAGATGATCCAGATCGTTGACGGCCTTTTCGAAGAGATCGGCGAAAAGGAAGCTGCCACCAAGTAACGCATCGCTGGAAGGCCTCCCCCGGTTCGAGCGGGCGGAGGCCTTTTGTTGTTTTTGAGGTTCGCACAAAGAACGGGACCGGACGAATCGCGCCATGAGAACTTGGCTCTGGTTACTACTCGGTGCTACGGCGAGCGTCGTCAGTTGGTCCTACATTCATCGCATCCTGCTGCCGTGGGAAGAGTATGTCAACGTCCAACACGGCCCACTGAAAGCGCAAATGGGCGACCTGTACCCACGGTGGGTAGGTACGCGGGAACTGCTCATCAACGGCCGCAATCCCTACGGAACCGAGGTCAGCCACCAGATTCAGATGGGCTTTTATGGCCATCCGGTCGAGCAGTCCTACGATAGGCCGAATTCTAAAATCCTGGACGAGCAGCGCTTCGTGTATCCCGTGTACGTCGTGCTGTTGCTGGCGCCCACGATTCACGCAGATTTCGCGCAACTGCAAGTGTGGGCTGCGGTGTTGCTCGCGGCGCTGACGGCTATCAGCGTCTGGGTATACCTCGGGGTAATGCGGTGGCGCCCTCCGCCGCTTATGGCAGCTGGCCTGACCCTGTTGGTGTTGAGTAGTCCCCAAATCGATCAAGGATTGCGACTGCGGCAGGCCGGACTCCTCGTGGCATTCTTGCTTGCGGTTGCCAGTTGGTGTGTCACCCGCCATCGCTACTTCATTGCCGGCGTTGTGCTTGCCCTGGCCACGATAAAACCGCAAGTAATTGTTCTCTGTTTGTTGTGGTTTCTACTCTGGAGCACCGGAGATTTGCGAAGAAGATGGTCGCTCGTTGCCGGATTCGCCATCGCCATGGGAATCTTAGCCGGGTCCGGTGAACTGCTTCTTCCCGGTTGGCCGCGTTACTTTTTGGCAGGACTCGAAGCGTACAGAAAATACTTTCCGACCACGTCGCCGCTGAGGCTGATTCTGGGAGATTGGGTGGGAGGCATCGTGTCGGTCGCCGTCGTGGCAGCCTTGCTGGCGTTCTCTTGGCGCCGGAGGAAGGCGGAGGCAGATTCGCAGGAGTTCGTTCAGGTGCTGGCCTTTTTTTTCCTTGCCACAGCATTGGTCCTACCTCTGCTGACCCCGTTCAACCAGGCGATGTTGTTGCTGCCTGTCATGATTCTGATTCGCGACTGGAACAGCCTGCCGCGACTGGGCCGCAATGGATTTGCGGCACTGGTGGCTTGGCCCTCGATAGCATCCCTGATACTTCTAGCACATCCGCCGCGGCTGGATTCTCTAAGCAGCTTACCGTTGCTGCCCACCGCACCTGTGCTGGCTTTTCCGTTTGTGGTGGCGTGGCTGATGTTTGTCCGGCAAGAACAACCTCAATAATCCACCCGCGATTTGCGGTTGTCGTGGAAATCCTCTGCTGCTCCGATATTATGGGGCGGCCTGATGACAACGAATCCTCCCCGCTGGTTAACCGTTAAACGCCTGCGCGCGCATGGGCTACTTCTTGCCTTGACGCTGTGGTCGCTTTACATCTGGACACTGGCGACCCCGGGGTTGCGCGACCGAAACGGTAATCTCAAAGGAACGGATTTTCTTCACTTCTACACTCTGGGCTATCTGGCGGCGACCCATCGTGGAACCGATTTGTACGACATGAACGCCCAGGCCGCGGTTGCGGCGCAACGCGTGCCACAAGCTGCCGGCATCCGATATTTGCCTCTATATCCTCCGCAAGTGTCGATCTTATTTGCTCCGCTGGCGCATTTTTCGTACGCATGGGCGTTGACTCTGTGGTGGGCGTGCAGTGCAGGCGTTTATAGCGTCTGTTGTTACAGCATTTGGCGAGCCTGTCCGAATTTGCGCCATCATGGAGGAACCGTTGCGATCCTTGCGGTCGCATTTCCCGGCTTCTTCCACCTGATCGCATGGGGACAAACTTCAGCGACGGCTCTGGCGTGCTTCACATTGACATTCTTTTTGCTGCGCGATCGCAGAGATGTCCTCGCGGGCATTGTCCTCGGATGCCTGATTTTCAAGCCACAGCTAGGGCTGGGGGCTGCAATTGTCTTCGTAGCGATTGGAGCATGGAGAATTGTGGCTGGAGCCGTGTTTTCAGCGGCGGCGCAGATCCTGGCAGGCGTTCTTTATTACGGAAAGGAGCCTTTGCGTTTGTGGCTGGGAACACTGCTAAGTATTCACGGCGTACTTCCCTTCCTCGAACCGAGGCCTTATCAGACACACTGCCTGCGAACGTTCTGGTCCATGCTGGTACCGTGGGAGGGCGCGTCAGTCGTGTTATATGGGATCAGCGCAATCGTCGTGCTCGGTCTAACCATTGCGGCGTGGCGTCGGGGAAAAAGGGCACCACTCTCTTTGAATTATTCGGCGCTGCTCTTGGCGACTGTGCTGGTGGCTCCGCACCTGACCGTTTACGACCTTGTCATTCTCGCCCCGGCATTTCTGCTTCTGGCAGACTGGCTGGTGGCAGCGCAACCTGAGCCTGCGACTCGCCGGCTAGGGATTCTTCTCTACCTGGTTTACGTGCTACCGCTCTTGGGACCATTCACACGATGGACGCATATCCAGCTTTCTGTGATTGCGATGGCCGCCTCGACGTTCCTGATCTGGCACCTCATTCGGCAAGGCAATGCCGCGCTAGTCGGTGTCGGCGGTATGTCGCAGAAGATTGGGGACGACGGATAGGACCTAGCGGGCATTGCCGAACAGAAAGGTCAACGCTTCTGGAAACCGCCGGGCCCATGCCGATTCGTGATGCGTGGCGCCATCATCGATCACCAACGTTAGACGCTTGTCATCAAGCCCGGCGCGGCGCAGAATCGCCGCCAGTTCCCGCACGTCGTCGACCTGGCTCTGATCCCGTTCCTTGCGCCCAGCTTCCGCGGTTCCGGTTGCAAGAAAAACTCGTTCCGGCCAGCGTCGTATGGCGCGGCTGTCTTTGATTACTTGCCGGTTGGAGGCCCAAAGTGCCGGACTCTCTAAGAGCAGACGGCCGATCACGCCCGGAAGAATCTCCGCGGCATAAAGGGAAATAAGCGCACCAAGGGACGAGCCACCCAATCCAGTGTTTTCCGGGCCCGCCGCAACGCGGTAGTTTCGAGCAACGAATGGCATTACCTCCTTCGTCAGAAAATTGGGGAAGCGGCTACCCTGCACCCGCAGAATCATCGGTTGCATCGAGCGGTGCGGCATGTATTCGCGGAGACGATCTTTTCCGGCATTATCAATACCCACAATAATCATGGGGGGGATGACGCCTTCGCGAATCAACCGGTCTCCGGTCTCGTCGACCTGCCACTCCACACCGGTAAAAGAAGTCGACGGCTCGAACAAATTTTGACCGTCGTTCAGGTACAGCACGGGATAGCGCCGGCCACTATTCGCTTGATCGTCGTATCCCGGCGGCAGCCAGACACGCAGGAAGCGCGTGTTACGGAAGATGCGGCTGCGAAACTCATGCAGGCGCAAGTCCCCGGTCGCGGCTTCCACGCGGATAACACCGGAAGGGATTCCGGAACCCTGGTTTTCAGTTTGCTGGATTTCTTCCATCAGGAGAACTGCACTATCAGAATACAACGCCCGACACTGTTTCACGATCCCGAAGTTCGCAGCTTTACGAACACGGCTGAGACGCTGATCAAAAAGATGAGCAGCAACGAGGCGAGGCACAATATGCACCAGGTCATAAGTTCGTAGGCCTCGATGTAAGTCAGGTACAAAGCAAATGCCAGGCCGGCAATTGCGGCGCCTAGAAGACGATTGGGCGTCTCCGCCCGCGACTTCCAGAGTGTCGAGAGGAGAAACAGGGCCGCATATCCAACCACGCCGATACCGGCCACCGGAATTCCCATAAGTGTTGAATATTCGCTGCGGTTCACAATGTCGCAACTAAATTTCTGGCTGAAGTCGCAGAATTCTGTTGCTGACTTCGCGTAGTGTCGCTGAAGTGATACCGACGATACGACCATTCCCGCCAACGACAGAACAGCGATTACCGCAAACAGCAGCCGGTTTCGAGTCATCGCTTCGGTCATGGCAGGGTGCACCCGGTTTTATCGCTCAGGGCATGCAGCGACAAGACGCCCTCCTTGGGAGGATCCATGCCAAATTGCCAACTGGGAAACAATTTGACTCCGGCGATCTTGCACTCCGGCGCCATTTCGGACGAATTCTTGATCGCGCACTCCACGTAAGGCACGTAATGAAAGGCGTCGCCGAACATCTCTTTCTGCTCGATGCAGTGCGGGCACCAGTACAGTCCGTACATCTTGGCTTGCCGGGCGGCCAGGCATTGCGCAAAAGAATCGTACTTATGGTTCTTGTAGTAGTGGCCAGCAACGAGGGCTGCAACAAAGAGAATCGCGATGCCGCCATACACCAATGCTTTCTTTTTCTGTCCAGCAGAAGTGCCACTCCGTTGCTCTTGGCGTTTTCGTCGTTCATCAGACATGACAATCCTTATACCACGGCGATTCAGGCCATCACGTTCAGTGCTCCGGGCAACACGTCCAGTTCCTCGCAATGCAAGGTCAAAACTTCGCCATCAACCATGACATCGACGGGATCGTTCAAGTTGAACTCAATGCGTGGAACGGCTTTTCGCTCGGCCAGCGGATGCTCGATATGAGTACCGTCGTAAAGACCAGGCAGGTTTCGGATCAATCCCAATCGGCCAATCGGGCCCCAACGCACGTATTCCACAAGGCCGTCATCGATTGCTGCTTGCGGAGCAATCATCATCGTTCCGCCGGTGAACTTGCTATTGTTGAAGGTAACGAACAGGCAGCGACGATCATCGAACTGTTCTGCGCCTTTGGCTCGCACCGGGAAGGGGCGGCGATTAAATCGAGCCAGCGTTAGGAAGATTGAAGTGAGGTATCCGAACTCTCCCCATCTACTAAAGCTGCGGGCTCGAAGCGTCGCCACATCCGCCGAGAATCCCATGCTCAGCAAATTGATGTAGTAGATCACGCCGGTGCGATGTCGCATTCGCATCACGTCACAGGGGCGACTTCGTCGAGCGAGAATCGACTCAATCGCATACTCAACCCCGCGGTCGCTGAAGTCGCGCAGAAACGAATTTCCAGTGCCGAGCGGCAGGAACCCCAGCGTCGGGGACTCACCGCCGAGAGCCGCTGGGTAAAGACCATTCACGATTTCATAAGATGTACCGTCGCCACCCACCGCAATGAAGTTGCGGACCCCGCGTTGGTAGGCCTCGCGAGCAATCTCGGTTGCCTGCCCAGCGGAACTGGTCGGCGACAACTCGATCTCGATGCCGCCGGCTCGTAGACGCTCGAGGGCTGGGTCCAGAAGTTTGCGACTTCGTCCGCCGCCTGCTGCTGGATTCACGATCGCGAGATAGGTTTGTCCCAAGGTTTGAGGTCCATTTAAAAGCAATATTTACCTGTTTCAGGTGAAGAATGACAATTAGCGGACGGTCACAATCCAACCATTGCTTTTCGCTCAACGGATTTTCCGATGTCCTCAGCCAGCGCCTGCCGCTTGATCTTCATCGATGCGGTACGGGGAAAGTCTTTGTCCCAGATCAAGTAACCACCGACGCGTTTGAAATCGAGCAACCGGCGGTTGCGTGCGGTGACATCTTCATGCAACTGGCTATCGAATTTCTGGTTCTGCTCAAGCCGCAGTACGAGAACCAATTCCTCCCCGCCCAATTCCTTTTTTGGCCAAATATAGTTCGCTGCAAATACGGCGTACTCTTTGACTCCTAGTCCGTCGAAAACCGTTTCGATATCTTCCGGGTAGATGTTCTTGCCGCCGGCAGTGACGATCATGTTCTTCTTGCGCCCAAACAGTTGCAGATGGCCGTGGCGCTCAAACCGTCCGAGGTCGCCGGTCAGCAGCCAGCCATCGACAATCGTCTCCAGCGTCAGTTCAGTATCGTCGAGGTAGTGCGACATCACCGTTTTGCTGCGAACGGCTACTTCTCCCACACCTTCGGAGTCGGGGCTCAAGATGCGGAGTTCGACTCCCGGAAGCGGCTTGCCGACCGTATCGGCACGGAATGGCTTCAGATCGTTGAGCGTGAGCGCGGTACCCGCCTCAGTCAATCCATAACCGTTGACTACGGGAATGCCAAGATCGTAGAAGAATTGCATCGTTGAGGGCTCAATGAATGCGCCACCAGTGATCAGTGCCAGTAATTCCCCTCCGAAGCCTCGGTGTATGTTCGAGAGCAATATGCGGCTGAGCTTCACATTTGGCCGGCGGCGCGTCAGGAGGCGGTTCGTCGCAATCATGGAGTTCAGCAGCGCTCGCTTCCACGATGGAAGTTCATCGAACTTGGCCCGCAGGCCACGCTCCAGATTCTTGACGATCATCGGGACCAGGGAAACATAAGTGATGCGGTAGCGGACAAAAGCGTCGCGGACGAACTCTGGACGCAATGTTCGCAGATGCACCACACACGCGCCGCACACAAACGGTCCGATGAAACCCACCATGAAATCAATCGCATGATTCGTGGGCAAAATGCTCAGATACCGCACGCCAGGCCAAAATGGATACCAAGCCGTGAGCGCCCGGCACTGCTCCAGATAGTTTTCGTGCGTGAGCACGCAACCCTTGGGCCGCCCACCCGTTCCAGAGGAATAAACAATGCAAGCAACGTCATCTTTCTGACGCATCACAAAGTCGGGCGCGCCCTTGCGCTTGAAATCCTCCCAGCGAAATGCACCCGCCAACTCCACCCCCAGCGGAGCCTCCGTTACAAGGACGATCTTGGTCGCAATATTGTGGAATTCAGGAGACTGCATGATCGCTCGCCACAAGTGATACTCGACGATGAGGACCGTGGCCTTGGAATGGGCGAGCAGTTGCAGATGCTCATCCGGTGTCAGTTTGTAATCCAGCGGCACTAGAACGCCGCCGCAGTAAAAGATGGCGTACGCCGACAATAGCCACTTCGACTGATTCGTCATGATAATCGCGGCGCGGTCACCGGGATCAAAGTCGGCGTCTTCGAGAGCGCGGGCTAGTGGGAGCGCAATTTCTTTGAAATCGGAGTAGGTCAGGCGCACCTTCTCGCGGTCGCGCTCTGCCTCGATCAGGCATACCTGTGAGGAGAAGCGGTCCAGCGCATCGCTCAAAGCGGCGCCGAGACAAGTGTATTGGCTGAGATCGAGCATAAAGAATTGCCGAAGTTTGATTGTAGATGGTTGATCGAGCAACCAACGCGGTGCCTGACTCCACGTTCCTTCGCAATCAACAATCAAAAATCAGCAATCAACGATGGAAGCACCTCACCTAAAGTCGCGCCTGAATTTTGCCGGCTAACGTACGAAAGTCGGTCACGCCCTGCAACTCATAATCCGGCAGTTCGACGTGAAAATGATTCTCAAGGCGCGTGAGCAAATCGAGCGTCTGCAGGCTGTCGATCCCCAGCGCCTTAAAGAAGTCGTCGTCGGGAGAGAGTTTCTCGCGCGGCACCTTGAAGTGCGCCGCTGCCAGCGTAAGAATTTCGTCGAGGGTATGATCGGCAGTTTGCATAGGGGCTTATATCCTTAACTATGGTAAATAAGGTTGGGCGTCGGTGCTTTCCACGAATTTCTTCAAGCCGGCTTGCACGGCCGGACGCGAGAAGAGCTCGCAAAAGATATCGATTTCCTTCGCGAGTTCATCATGTGGAATTGGTTTTATAAATCGCTTTGCCGCCTCTGAGGTCTGGCGATCGAACTTTCCGATTTGCACTGCCGTCGCACGCGCAGCGCGCAGCGCTTCACCCTCCGCAACAACTTGGCTCACCAACCCGATCTGCTGCGCCTTGGTGGCGTTAAAACTACGACCGGTCAGCAACAGGTCACGAACTATCGCATTGCCTAAATCCCGCTTCAAGCGTGGGATTCCGCCGTAGCCTGGAATAAGCCCCAGGCGCAGTTCCGGGAAACAAAAGCGCGCGGTCTTGTCGGCAATCATCAGATCACATGTGAGGGCCAGTTCGAATCCACCACCAAACGTGACCCCGTGGATCGCGGCAATGGTAGTCATAGGACGAACGCATCAATCGTGTTCATGACGTGGTGGATGCGTTCAAGATAACCACGCGCCTCTTTCGCGACTTCTGCCTGACCCAACTTCTGTATCCGGTGATAGAGTTCCCGCAAATCAGCACCAGCGGAAAATCCGGCTTTCAGCGTGCTGTAGATGATCAGGGCATGCGCCTCACGGCTCAATCCGTCGAGCGCAGCCACCAACCGCTCCAGTTCCTCAGTGGTAAGCGAACCAATCTCATTCAAGGGCTCGCGATGGAGCGCCAGCTCGATGATTCCGTCCTGCAAAGTCCAGGACAGCGTTTGCCCTTGAAATTGTTTCATGCGTAACGCCTGCTCCCCGGTCCCATTGAATGAGGCGGCTTCTCCAACACAAACCACTATACGGCTTGCTTTACTTTGTACATGTCCTCGATTTCAGTCTTCATCCGCGCAGAAATCAGGTCGCGCTTCAACTTGCCATTCGCGGTTAGCATTCCGTTCTCGATTGAGAATGGCTCTGGTTGCAGGCAAAACGCCCGCACTTGCTTGTAGTGCGGAAGTTGTGGATTCACCGCATCGAGCGCGGCCTGCACGCGCTCACCGCTAATATTGCCGGTAACAATCGCAGAAAGATAGCCGCGACCATTCCCTACAATCACTACCTGCTGCGCCTCCGGCAAGTGGTGCGCAACTTCCGCTTCGATCGTTTCTGGGGCGATCTTGTGGCCGGAGCCCAGCACGATCAGATTCTTGAGGCGCCCGACGATACGCCAGTTTCCCGAAGCGTCCATCTCACCCTGATCACCGGTATGAAACCAGCCCCCACGCAGCACTTCATCGGTTTGCTGCGGCCGGTTCCAGTAGGCGGGGAAGACGTTCGGTCCACGGACAATGATCTCATCGTTGTCATCCAGCTTCATCTCAATACCGGAAATCGCGGGCCCGACGCGCCCGGGAGCGAACTGGCGAGGATCGTCCATGGTACAGATTCCGGTCGTTTCGGTCAGGCCGTAGACCTGCAACACCGGGATGCCGAGCATACGGAAATAGTCCTGAGTTTCGGGAGTCAATGGAGCGGAGCCGCAGATTAGTGCCTTGAGATTCTCGCCCAGCATCTTCTTGCGGATCGCGGGAAAGACAAGAGCGTTTGCGAGCCACAGCCACATCCAATCCCCGACGTGCGGTTGACTTCCCTGCCGGATCCAAGCGGATTTTGCGCGCGAGTGGATCGCGAGTCCGATTCCGCCTTTCTGCCCGATCTGATCGTCGACTCCGCGGCGCATGCGTTCCAGTAATTGCGGCACATTGAGAAAATAGTGCGGCGCCACGGCCGGCATGTCGCTTGGAATCTTGGTCAAGTCAGTGTTCAACGTCACGAGGCTGCCCCGCAAAATAAAAGTGAGAACGGCAATCCACGAGGCGCAGAAGCTCAGCGGTAAGTAGTGAAAAACTCGATCCTGCCCCGATCGACCGCCCATCAGCAGGTCCAAACGCGCGGAGGTGCAGCCAAGCATGAACCCCACATTGGCCGCGGTCAAGACCACGCCCTTGGCTTCGCCGGAAGTTCCTGATGTGTAGATGATTGTCACGGCATCTTGGTCGCGCACCTGGGGACGATCGAGCACAACGTTGTCGGCTCCAACAAAGATTTCGTCAAAGAGAACATGCGGCGGTGCTTCGGGCCAGTTCTGCAGGATTCCGTCGCGAAGGGTTGCATCACCGCAACAGATGAGCGCGGGTGCGCTGTCTTTCATCATCGCAACCAGTTCCACAGGAGCCTGACGAAAATAAAGCGGGACAACGATTAATCCCTCGGCCATCGCTGCCAGGTCCATCGCCATCCAGCGAATGCTATTGGCCGCCAGAAGTCCGCAGCGGTCGCCCTTCTTCAGACCTTTCGACGCAAGAAATGTACGCGCCTTACGAATCAACTCGAGAAACTCCGAGCCAGTCGTCCCCGAGACCCGGCCGTCGCGAATCTCCTGCAGCACAGTAGTGCTCGAAGCAGCTTTGAGCTGCGAAAAGATTTCCCCGACGAAAGGCATGGTTTTCTATTTGGAACTGTGCCGGCTAACTATACGAAGCAACTAACTGTCGCAGCGAAGAGTTCATTGGCGGCAAATAGTCTTCCCAACTCCACTCGCCTGTCCGCGTGGGGAATTCGGGATACCTCCGCTGGACCTCCTCCTCGAAGAAAACGCCCATACGCGCCATCACTCTTAGATTTTTTACAACGGTGCGGGCGATCCCGTCGGCGATCCGCTCGCCTTGCGTCGCTAACGTCTCCAACGCCAAGAGCAATTTCTGTTCAAGTTCCGGATCGTCGACATTCATCAACAATTCCTGATGTCCGCGCTCGCGCATCAGGTTGCGAATGCGTTCATCCATCGTAATTCCCGCGGAAGGTATGAGGCCCGGCATCGAAGTCACAATGCCGTGATAGCGCGATGACGCCATCATGTGACAGCACCTCAGAATGCTGACCAGTTCGTACATGTTGTATTGGTCGGAGGTAAGAACCGGCACCCCTCCGAGTTTCTCCGAGATCCGCTGCGCCGGACGCGCATCCAGGCGTTCCGTTGCGACGAGAATGACAAATACGCTCCGTTGTTTGCGGAACGCATCCACGGCGTTCGCAATCGACGTCCAATAATGCTGGTAGGCGCGGTCGGCAGCCGGGCCGGAATTATGAAAATAGACAGTTCGGTAATGGCTGTCCTTGTAGGCTCCCGTTACATTGCGGAGAGCGTACTTGGCCACCGAGGCCTTAACCGGCCATTCGAAAGGATTGATGGGACAGACCACAAGCACGGGGGTACGACCATCCCAGCCAACCTGCCGCAAAACACTCTGTCCGTACTCGGCAGGCCGCGGCTCGAACGTCCACGCCGTGTCCGTTCCCAGTTCTGTGGGCACCCCGAGCTCGCGCAGGATGGTGCGGGACTCTTCATTGCGAGTGATCACCAGCGAATTCTTGCAATAGCGGCCGCACATTTTCGCCACGAGAGGATCCATGTGACCGGCTTCAGCGCCATATCCGACAGAAAGTTTGTTTTCGACGGCCGCGAGACCGAGCGAACCGATCATCATCGTGGTCAGAGCATTTGCAAACTTGCTCTTGAACATGGAGCCTTCGCAGGCCACGACACCATGGTGCTTGGGTACTTCTTGCGACAAAAACGGAGGAAAGATATCGGGCAGGTGTACCTGTCGCGTGCCTTCAAAATATCCCTTGGAGAACTCGAAATTCTGACTCATCACGCTGAACTCAACACGCTCCGCGCCCAGAATGTGTCGGATCTGGCGCAGCATCTCGTCAACGCGCACGTCCGAGCCCATGTTGCGTGTGCCGTTGTATCCGGCAAAGAGCAGCTTGAGTTTTTCGCCGGGCTGCCAGGGTTTGTTTCCGCCCAACATCCAGTGTGCTTTCGCGCGCTCGATGTTGCCACTGACCCAAGCTTCCAGAATAAAGTCCATCATGCGGCGGTCCCTCCGCGAGCGGCGGGCCAGGGCTCGTAGCTGTATTCGAAATTGTTTTCGCGACTGAACTTCAACAATGGGAAGCTGTACTCGGAAAATGGAACCGGCCTACGCCCCAGCTCGGAGGTCACGCGCGTGTTGTCAAAAACCGTGTTCCACACGAGATAGGGCATGAAAACCTTCAACAGCGCGGCACCGTGGCCCAACGGTCCTTTGCGGTTGGAGAGGAACTTTACGGAACCGGAGAACGGCTTCTCGGCAAACGGAAGAAAGACCGGCTGGCGTTTTTGTTGGGCGGTGGCCAACGCCGTGGTCAACTCACGAAACGTTTGGGACGAGGTGCCTGACGACAGATGATAGGTTTCGTACTTGGGCTGCTCTTTCTGGTGCAAGGTGGCAATGGCATCAGCAACGAAGTCCACGTTGACGATGTCGATCTTGTCGGTCGAGCGAAACGGCAGCACCGGTAATCCAGCTAAGAAGACAAAGGCTTTCACCATGTCGAACTGAGTCGTTTCCGCGTGGCGGCTATCTCCGAGCACAATGCTCGGACGGAAAACCGTCTTGGGCGTGTCCGGCAGGAGAACACGCGTCATGTGCTCACAAAACTTCTTGGTTCGCGCGTAAGGATCATAGTCAGAACGATCCCACTCGATGGAGCGATCCTCCGTAACAACCTCGTTGTTACGCTTGCCCGCGACGGCGACCGTGCTGACCTCACTGAACCGCCGTAGACCGTGATAGTGTTCGGCGTGCCGCGCCAGAGTAAGAACCTCAAGGGTGCCTCGCAGATTCACGTTCAGGCAACTCTTTTCCGATTTGCGATTGAGCGAGGCCGCGCAGTGGATGACAGAGTCAGTCGTGTGAACCAAACGATCGTACTCGTCTCGGCTTAAACCGAAGCCGGAATCAGTAAGGTCTCCACAAAAGATTCGCACCCTCGTCTGTAAATGTTCGTAGAAGCGCGGAAAGCTCAGGTGGAGTTGCAGTGCGCGCCACAAGCGCAACTGCGCTTCCTGAGGATCGCGTGCTCGCACGAGCAGGTTCAGCGAGGCGCTATGCCCTTCGAGGAGATTGGCGGCAACATGCGCGCCGATGTATCCGGTCGAGCCGGTCAGGAATATCGCCACGTTGCTCCGTTAGTCCCAGTCTTCAAAGTATCCCCGTTCGCGGCGGCAAGCTGAAGGCTTCGGGCGGGACGGGCCTCCAGCGGTCGCCCTTCAATCAAGGGATATGTCCAGCGCCGCAGAGCGGGGATGTGAATGTTGATCCAATACTCCCACCAATCAAGCGAGCGCGTGTCGTATCCGAAGACATCCTGCTCTTCCGGCACCAGAGCATAGGAAAGCCGCTCGATATTTTCGGCAATGAAATCGTGCTCGTTCAGTAAAATAAATGGCTCGAATAATTCAATCAACTTTTCGAGGCGCTCCAGATTCCGCTCCGTCTTCACCAAGGGCGCCTTCTTCAGCGGCAGAGGGGACATTACTCGCTGAATCGATTTCACAATCGCCTTCTGTGCGGGCGCCGACATGCGGTTGTAGCGGGTCTTGGATACCGGAATTGCGTCAAACCGCAGGCGGAGCCACGACTCAAGTCCCTCCTGGGCGCGGTAATGCTTGCGATGGGCGAGAGAGGTTAACTCGATCGAGCGTCCCATGTCGCAAGGATTCGTCACCGAGGTCGCTAACTGGTACAAGGGCTCGTGCCGACGCTCCATGACCGCGGCTGCAATCAAAGTCATCCCGCTACATACCGCGTCGACCGGGATAATATCCAACCGCTTGCTCTCGTTTGAGGGTAGTTGGCGGAAGTATGTGCCTAACAGGTAGGAGAGCGATGCAGAGGTGTTGATCCCTTCATTCCAACCGAGAAAAGGCTTGGCAATGGAAGTTTCGACGATGGCAGGACGTACGACGGCGACCGGCAATCCAGCGCCGTGCTTCGCAATCAGCGACTCGGCCAGGCTCTTGGTGAGGGTATATGTGTTGGGCCAGCCCAACTCCTTAGCACGACGCGTACCAGCTTCGGTCAGATAGGTCTTCAACCAACGGACACGATTCTTGCGGATCTGGTTCTCCAAAGCCGCACCATGCAGATTTTTCGCCGCGTGCTCTTTGGACTGGGCTTGCATCCGGAGTCCGGACGTCACTTCTTCACTTTCGGCGCGCTCCTCCGCCTGCTTGACTAATTCCTGCAGGGACCGCCATTCCTGTTCGGCATCGAAGCCGGGCAGGGCGCGCGGGTTATAGTTCGGCGTAATTTTTTCACCAACTCGTCCGTCTTGTTCGCCGGCTACGTAGCACGTGGAGAGGTGCAGGAGGCCGGCATGATCCGCCTCGCGCACGAATTCAAGGATGTTGACGGCGGCATCGGTATTGGTCGCGAGAGCATCGCGCAGGTCGGGATTAAAGTCCGTCAATCCCGAACTATTGATGATCAGGTCCAGGTTCTTCAGCAAAGAGCGCGCGGTCTCTGGGTTCAATCCAAGACCCGGCTGCGTGACATCGCCTTCAACAACCTGGATCTTCTCCCGCAAGAAATCGGGAAGTCTGTCGCCGTGCCGTTCGAATAGCGGATCGAAAACCGGGGACTCTTCGACCATTTTCTCGAAGCGCCGCTCTGCCGGATTCGATTTTTGCCTGCGGATCAGCAGGTAGATCCGCTCTACGTCGGACAGTTCAAGCAGCGTATTCGCCAGCCAGACCTTGCCAATGAAACCGGTTACGCCGATGAGCATGACGTGTTTTCGTGCAAATGCCCGGCGCACGGAGAATCCCTGAGACTGCTTCAGTCCTTCAAAGTGCACGATGGGCCGCGTTGGTGCAGTAGGCTGACGCTGGGCAGGGATCACCGCTCCCCGCAACTCTTCGAGAGAAATGTCGAGATGACGGGCCAGCGTTTTGGGAGCACGACGGCCGTCGGGCATGTTTTCACGGAACAGGGCAAGGGCCCCGCGAGGCCGAATCACCGGGGAAAGCAACCTGCCGGTTGCCATGCCATCGCGAAACTCGAGGCGGTTCGAGACGATGTGCTTGACACCCAGATGCTGCGCCAGCGGTCTCATCACTTGCTCGAGAGCCTGGCTCACCAGAACCACCTCGGCTCCGGATTGCACCAACTCCTGCACCTGTTGAACGCCGGTCTCTTTCAAATGCGGTTTTAGCTTGTACTGAAAGAACTCCTCCCCAAGCAGATCAAGCCGGTCGCGCGTTACATCCCGGAGGACAGTGTGTACGACTCGGGTGGCGAACTTCCGATTTGTGGAATAGAGAAACGGACGGAGCAGCGCCATCACGAAGATCAGCCCGCGTCGCCGAATACGTTCGGCGAAGGTCTGGGCGTTCCAGGTGAAGAACGCCACCGGCCTGACGACGGTCAAGTCGAGCAGGCTCCCTTCGACCCTCCAGTAGACGGTTGGGGCCGAATTGGAATTGTGATTCGACTGTTCCAAGATTGCTATTCGCGCCCTTACGGGCTTCCTTATAAGTAGTTAGAGAAACTTCTATTGTAAACAATTGAGCGGATGGAGCGAAGCGGAGAACTTTCTTGCCGAAAGTACCCTTCTGTGATCCTACGCGGATTGGGTCTCTTTGCTACCTGGCGAGACACGTCCGACGATCAATGCCGTGCCTCCGCTTATGGCAACGGTAGCTCCGATCGCCAGAAGACCACCCCGAAATCCGCCATTTGCCGTTCGAAACAATCCAATAATGTCCGGGCCGAAGTAACCTCCGAGATTGGCGAGCGAGTTGATGACCGCGATTCCGGCGGCTGCCGAAAGACCTGCCATCCGCGAGGTCGCCATCGCCCAGAAAGGACCAACCATCGATTCGGCACAAGCCAGGCCTAAACCGATACCGGCGACCGCCACCGCCGTGGAATTGCCGTATGCGGCAACCACCAATGCCGCAGCCGCAGCAAAAGCAGGTATCGCCGTATGCCAGCGTCTTTCCCCGGTTCTATCGGAACGCATTCCGACCAGAACCATAGCGACCACCGTAAACAGGAATGGCAGGATGGCAAGCATACCCGTCCAGAAGTAGCTCAGGCCCGAGAAAGCGCGGATCACGGTTGGCAGCCATAAGGTGACGCCATACATGGTCGTCGAGACTCCGAAATACACGAGGGACAACCCCCATATTCTCGGGCTCAAGAGAACTGGCCAAAAACCAGTGCGCGGTACGATTGCCTCTGCCTGTTTCTCGCTTGCCAATCTGTCGAGCAACCATGCCCGCTCATCGCCCTTGAGCCAGCGGGCTTCCTTCGGATTATCCGCCAAGACCAGGAACACGGTTGCGCCCAGCAGAATCGCCGGAAGACCCTCCATCAGGAACATCCACTGCCATCCCTCAAGTCCTGCGCCATGCAGGCCAAGCAAAGCCCCGGAAATCGGACTGCCGACGACGCCAGCCAGGGGATTTGCGGTCATAAACCAAGCTACGGCACGGGCCCGCGCGTTCATCGGGAACCAACGTTTCATATAAAGGATCATCCCCGGGAAAAAGCCGGCTTCGGCGGCACCGAGCAAGAAGCGCATGCCATAGAAACTGAGCGGCCCACGGATGAAAATCATCAGACAAGAGATCACACCCCAAACGATCATCAAGCCTGAGATCCACCGCCGAACTCCGAACTTCTCCAGTACCAGATTGCTGGGAAGCTGAAAGAAGAAATATCCGGCGAAGAACATTCCGGCAGCTCGGCCATAAACACGATCGCTCAGGCCGAGCTGGCTCCGCATCTGCAGCACGGCGAAGCCTACGTTTATCCGGTCGAGGTAAGCGACAATATAAAGCAGGAAGAGAAACGGCATCAGCCGCCACATCAGTCGGGAAATTACGGCGGATTCGAGACGCTCGGGGGCGGTTTCCAAGAGCAAGTTCCGGGTGAAGTATCCTCAGAACGTGCGCGGCCCGTTCTGGGTGCGAGGATTCTACTCTAACCCGAGAGTCTTCCGAATCTCGGCGACAATCTGTTCCGGTGTCGCGGCGATTTCAATGGTCAACGCGTTCTCTGGCTCTTCGAGATCAGCGATTTGGCTAGCCAAAATCTGTTCGTCCGCGAAATGACCGTGCCGGGCACGCAGGCGATGAGCGATTAGTTCAGTGGTTCCCTTCAGGTACACAAAGCATACCTCAGGCGTGACCGCGAGTTTCGAGCGGTAGGCCCGTTTCAGGGCTGAGCACGCCAATACCACATTGCTACTCGAAGCGCTCCATCGGAGGATCGCCAGGCGCAATTGCTCCAGCCAGGGACCCCGATCTTCGTCTCCAAGCGGGATACCACGACGAATCTTCTCGACGTTCGAAGGCGGATGGAAGTCATCCGCGTCGGCAAATTCCCATTCCAGTTGCGTAGCCAAGAGTCGGCCAACCGTCGTCTTTCCGGCCCCGACGACTCCCATGACAATCACGATCATTGCTGTTTTATCGTCTGATCACTTCTTGGCATACGTCTTCTGCTCGCCGGTCCGTGCGTTGGTGACGGTGAATGTGCCGTCATTCTCCGCGGAAACCTTGATGTACTTCCCTTCGCAGTTTTCCTTCACGTTCGCGATGCGTGCATCGGCGACGTTGTGATCTTTGTCCGATTCGGCGGCATAGTGGAGCTGCCACAGGTCTTCGAGACCTGGAGAGTCGTGAACGATCTGCCACGCGGCTGGACTCGATCCCTTTCGCGGTCCGTTGTCGATCACTGCCACCCGCGGGTGCAAGGCCCACACCAACGATTTAGGGTTTGAAAGATCCGCCCCATGGTGCGTGACCAGAAACAGGTCTACGGTACCCAGCAAATTATTCGGGCAAGCCAACCCTAATTCTTTCTTTTTGGTCAGGTCGCCTAGGTCTAAAAAGCGGAAATGTCCGTAGGTCAGCAGAATGCCAACGGAACGGGCATTCTCGGTATCGTCGCTGGTCGCGGCTGGCTCAGATCCACAATAAGAATTGGCTTCTCCGGCTCCGGGTAATGGGCTCATAATATGCTCTCCGGCGGCGCTCATCACACGAACTTCGATTCCCTTCATCGGAAGTCCCCATCCCGGCTTGACGACAACGTGGGCGTGCCCGGCAATAGTCTTCTCGTAAGCACCGTAATCGACGCGCGTAACCTCGGAGTTCTCTAGATTTGGGCCGTGATCGACAAAGGTTCCAATCTTGATCCCGTCCGCCAGTTGGGGTATGCCTCCGACATGGTCGCGATGGTAGTGCGTGATGAGAACGTAGTCCAGTTGCTTGAGCCCGGCTTGGTGAGCGACGGCGACGATGCGGTCGGCATCGCGGCCTTCATATCCGGGCCAGCCCGCGTCAATCAGCAGGGACTGTCCAGACGGGCTCACGATGAGCGTCGCCTGGCCGCCTTCCACATCGATAAAGTAAATCTGCAAAGGCTTGGCGTTAGTCGACGCACCACCTGGACACGGCGTAACCACAGGCAAAACACACAGGCAGAGAACGGCAATCAGGACTTGACGCATTGAGGGCACCTGAGGTATTTCGGAAGATTATGCCATGCTGCAGACTAAATCAGCTCTAAGTTTCCGGAGGTGATCGGACGAAGTCCGCTCGTCGTAAAATGCTTCGAGGCTGAAATTTGAAACTTAACGAAGATCCTCACCGCAGGCTAAATGCGCTGACGAACGAATGGGTTCTGGTTTCGCCCCATCGCGCGACGCGCCCTTGGCAGGGAGAAATAGCAGGAAAACAAACCACTCCCGAGTTAACTTACGACCCCACCTGCTATCTTTGCCCCGGAAACACTCGTGCGGGAGGCATTCGAAATGCGGCCTATTCGAGCACGTTCGTATTTGAAAATGACTTCGCTGCCCTGAAAATCGAAACCCGGCGCGAACATCTGGATGTCGAGAGCATGGGTCTGCTCATCGCCGAGGGTGAGCCCGGAGTTTGCCGCGTAATCTGCTTTTCTCCCCGCCACGATCTCACACTCGCTACCATGCGAACGCAGGAGATAGAACTTGTCGTTGATACTTGGGCGGGACAGTTTCGGGAACTGGGCGGGCTCGACGCCATCAACCACGTTCAGATCTTCGAGAACCGCGGCGCCATGATGGGCGCCAGCAATCCGCATCCGCATTGTCAGATTTGGGCTTCATCCTCCATCCCTGAGGCCCCAGCAAAGGAACTACTGAGCCAACGCGCGTATTGGAAGTCTCACAACCGATGTCTTCTCTGCGACTATGTGGCCCTCGAGCAACGACAGCAGGTGCGTGTAGTCTGCGAGAACGATGGTTTCATTGCGCTGGTGCCGTTCTGGGCGGTCTGGCCGTTTGAGATCCTGTTGTGCAGCCGCCGCCATATTGGAAGCATGCGTGATTTTCAGACGGAAGACGCGCGTTTTCTAAGTCAGATTCTGCACCAGATCACGTCAACGTACGACAAGGTCTTCGGGGTTCCCTTCCCCTATTCGATGGGATTCCACCAGTCGCCGACAGACGGAGCGAGTTATCCCGAGTGGCATTTCCACGCACATTTCTATCCGCCTCTTCTGCGCTCGGCAACCATTCGCAAATTCATGGTCGGATTCGAGATGCTCGGAACCCCGCAGCGGGACATCACCGCCGAGATCGCAGCCGAACGCCTGCGCCAACTTGCGGTTGAATCGGTAAAGTAGAATCCCGCCGACCTAACGGGAGCGGTGTATTCTTTTCTGTTAGTTCGATAACGTGAAATTCTAGGTGAGACTTCCTATGAAAAGTGCACCCGGATCCATTAAACATGCCCTACTCTCCATCGCGGTTGTCTTTTTCTCGATCATTCAGGCAGCCGGACAGGCAACCTCCATTCCAATCTCCCGACAGATCAAACCCGAAGACTTGGTGAAACTACTTGCCTTCGGAAAAGAAAAGCCGCTCGTGATCCAGGTCGGCTCTCACGTTCTGTACGCACAAGCGCATATCCCGGGCTCTGAATACATCGGCCCGGCCACAGACGACATGGCTTTGCGCCGACTGCGCAAGCGCGTCGAGTCTTTGCCGCGAACCAGGTTCATCGTTCTGTATTGCGGGTGTTGTCCTTGGAGCCATTGTCCCAACGTCAAGCCCGCTGATGATGCTTTGCGTGCGATGGGATTTACTAGCGTCAAGGTTCTGTACATCGCCGAGAACTTCGGGGCCAACTGGGTGGACAAAGGTTATCCCGTGGCGAAGGGAGAATAGAGCTGCGCGCGGAAGCAAAGTGGGCGATGGTCGCATTCGTGGCCGCGGTCGCAGTCGTCGGAATTCCCCACCTGCTGAGAAATAGCCGGAACTCACACTCCCAAAAAACGGCTGGCAAACCGCATCTTCTCGCTCCCGACTTCACGCTTCCACAGCTCGATGGACAGCCGCTACGTCTCTCCTCCTATCGGGGTAAGGTCGTCTTGCTCGATTTCTGGGCCACGTGGTGCGATCCCTGCCGCGAGGAAACCCCTCATTTCGTAGAACTGCAGAAAAAGTACAGCGACCGTGGGTTTCAGATTGTCGGTGTCTCGATGGACGACGGCCCCGAACCCGTTCGCGCCTTCTATCAGCAATTCCACATCAAGTATCCGGTAGTCATGGGGAACGCCAAAATCGGTGAGTTGTACGGAGGCATTCTGGGCCTGCCGATCGCTTTCCTGATCGACCGCGACGGGCGCATTTATACGAAGCATGTCGGCGCAACCAGTGTTTCCGTTTTTGACAAGGAGATCTCGGAACTCTTGAAAGCCCAGTGAGCATCTCGCCAACTCACTCAAATTCAATGACTTATCGCTCTTAAGGCGAAATCCCGGTTGTTGTTTTGTACTCCGATCACAGGCCACTGTGATTTCAATCGTCGTGCCCTCCGCTTTCGCAAGCTAGCCTCTAATGAGTCCTTAGCGGAAATTGCATGCGAGAGACCATCAAGCAGCTATGGCCCGAGATCGACTGGATTCAAAATCCTCAACTGCGTGAACAAGTTACCGCGACCTGGATCAAAGCTCTGGAGCGCAGTCCTCTTAAGCCAGACGATCTCAACCGAATTCCTTTCACGCTCCTGGTTCCCAACTGCCCCATTACGTTCATGGAGCACAAACGCTGCGTGGTGCACATAGCCCGTGACAGCGCCCGAGCTATGGAGGCGTTCATGGGCCGCGCGTTGCCCATCGATGCGGACACGGTAATCGCGGGAGCGATCCTTGCCGACGTGGGCAAGTTGCTCGAATACGAACTCAGTTCGGACGGGACAAGCCGACAGAGTGAACGCGGCGAGGCCCTGCGCCATCCTTTTACTGGAGTAGCGCTCGCGCTGGAATGCGGTGTCCCCGATGCTGTGTGCCACATCATCGCCGCCCATGCGGCCGAAGGCGACCTCGTCAAGCGAAGTACGGAAGCGTTTATCGTGCATCACGCCGACTTCATGGCGTTCCTGCCATTCAAGAATCCGAAAAACATCAAGCTGAAACCGGAATAGGAGCCATTCCTTGCCTGCCACGAACTCGACCCTGCCCGCGAAAGAAACCATCACCGCCAGAATGTCCCGTTGGGCGGCGAATCTGCAATTTAAAGATCTTTCTCCGGACGCGATCTATCAGGCTAAGCGCTTTCTGCTGGATTCCTTCGGCTGCGCCCTGGGCGGTTACCAGCAGCATGACGTAAAGATTGCCCTGGAAGTTCTCGACGAAATCGCCGCGCTCGGCCCCGCCACGGTGATCGGTACCGGGCGCCGCATCGATCCTGTCTCCGCAAGTCTTGCCAATGCCCTCATGATCCGGTGCATGGATTACAACGACATTTATTGGAAACAGGATCCTTCCCATCCTTCTGACATTTTTCCCGCAGCGATCGCCGGTTGCGAACGCGCCCGCAGCAATGGCAAAGAACTCATCGTTGGTCTGGTACTCGGCCACGAGTTCGAGATGCGGCTTTGCGAGGCGGCGTTCCCCGGCATCCGCGAGCGGGGATGGCATCACGCGACTCTTACCGCGTTCGTTTCCCCAATCGTAGCCGGGCGCGCCCTGCACCTGCCTTGGGAGCAAATCCAGCACGCAATCGGAATCTCTGCCAGCCACCACTGCACGCTCGGCGCAGTCACCGCCGGAAAACTCACGATGATGAAGAACACCGTCGACCCAATGGCCACACAGAGCGGCGTGTTCGCGGCCCTTTTGGCGCAGAAAGGTTACTCCGGCCCAGAGCACGTGCTGGATGGCAAAGAAGGATTGACGCAGGTCTTCAGTCCCGAATGGAAGCTCAACTTGCTGACCGACGGTCTCGGAGACTCCTGGCGGATCACACAGTGCGGGATGAAAGCTTTTCCCACCGAAGCACTCACTCATACGCCGATTTCGGCTGTGCTTGATCTAGTCAAGGGCAACGACTTGCATCCGGACGAGGTGGAAACGATTCAGATTCGTTCGCTGGCCCGTGCCGCCGATATCCTTTCCGACCCCAGCAAGTACGACCCGCAGACCCGGGAGACAGCGGATCATTCGCTTCCTTATGTCATCGCCGCCGCGCTCGTCGACCGCCAGGTTACGCCTGCGCAGTTCACGATGCAGAGGATCATGGATCCAAAGATTCGCGAACAACTGCAGAAGGTCGAGGTCGTTGCGGATCCTGAAATTGAGAAGGTATTTCCAACACTACAGAGGGTAATCGTGCATATCACTACTAAAGATGGACGCTCTTTCAACAAACAACTTGATTTCCCCAAGGGCGATCCGCGCAATCCACTGACGGATCAGGAATTGGAGGAGAAGTTCGCGGCTTTGGCCGACGGAGTGCTTTCGGAAGCAGCCCAGGAACGAGTAAAAGACGCGATTTGGAATCTGGAGCGCGTCGGTTCCGTGAGCGAACTGATGGCCCTGATGGAGGCCGACCGGCGACAGGCCAAGTCCGCAACAACCAAAGGCAAGACGCGTCAGCGAGGTAGAAACCAGAAGAACCGCAAGAGCGTACTCGCTTAACAGGCTCGACGCCGCAGAGACAAGCCGCCGAGGTAATGGAGTTCGCATGCCACAAACAATTGTCGAAAAGATCGCACAAGGTCACATGGCCGATGGCCCGAAGCGTCCACTGCGTGCGGGTGATTTCGTCTCGATTCGGCCATCTCATGTGATGACGCACGACAACAGCTCGGCAGTCATGAGCAAGTTCAAAGCGATCGGCGCGACGAAGATCTACAACCCGAAACAACTGGTCTTCGCGCTGGACCATGACATCCAAAATCACGATGAGGCGAATCTGAAGAAGTATCGGTCGATCGAAGCCTTCGCCAACGTGCATGGCATCGATTTTTATCCGGCCGGTTCCGGGATCGGTCATCAGATCATGATCGAGCGAGGATACGTCGTCCCCGGGTCATTCGTCGTCGCCTCAGACTCACACTCCAACATGTATGGCGCGCTCGGCGCTATTGGCACGCCCATCGTCCGTACCGACGCTGCGGCGGTCTGGGCCATAGGCGAATTCTGGTGGCAGATTCCGCGCACCATTCAGGTCGTTCTCGAAGGCAAACTCCGGGAGGGCGTCAGCGGCAAAGACGTCATCGTTACGCTTTGCGGCCTCTACAACCATGATGAGGCGCTCAATGCTGCCGTGGAGTTTTCCGGGCCGGGTCTCGCTAGCCTGTCGATGGATGCCCGCTTCTCGATTTCGAACATGAGCACAGAGTGGGGGCCGATTGTCGGCTGGTTCCCGGTGGACGACGTTACGATGCGGTATCTGCGCACGACTCAACGGCGATTAATGGAGCAAGGGATCGCACGTTTCACCGATGAGGATCTCGAGCGATGGCAAAACGCTCCGCCGGTACCCGACCCCGATGCAGTTTACGCATCGCGGATCGTTCTCGATCTCAATGAGCTCACGCCGCACGTATCCGGTCCCGACACAGTACAGACGATGCAATCTGTAGCTGAGATTGAGAAGAAGAGAGTCGCGATCCAGAAAGCGTACCTTCTCTCCTGCGTGAATTCGCGAATCGACGATCTTGAGTCCGCGGCCTGGATCTTGTGCGGAAAGAAAGTCGCTGCCGGAGTAAAGCTCTATGTCGGTGCGGCGAGTTTGTGGGTGCAGCAAGAAGCTCAGAAGCGAGGCGTCTGGCAGGCGTTGCTCGACGCAGGAGCGATTCCGCTTCCCCCTAGTTGCGGCCCCTGCATCGGTCTCGGAACCGGACTGCTGGAAAAAGGCGAGGTTGGCATCTCTGCGACAAACCGCAATTTCAAGGGGCGGATGGGATCGCGCGATGCCCAGTGCTACCTCGGCAGCCCCGCGGTAGTCGCAGCGTCCGCGATTGCGGGATATATCACAGGGCCGAAGCGTTTTACGGAGCACCCCCCGGTTCGCGAGTACCTCGAGTTCCCTGCCAGCGGACACCGGTTCGAGCGAGTGGAAATCTTGTCTGGATTCCCAAAGAGCCTGCGAGGCCGCCTCGTATTCATTCCGCGCGACAACCTCAACACCGACGCAATCTACGGTAAGGACTATACCTATCGTGACGACATGACCCCGGAGATGATGGCCCGAGTCGTCATGGGGAACTATGACCCGCAATTCTCAAATCGAACGCGGGCTGGGGATGTCATCGTCGGAGGACTGAACTTCGGGACGGGTTCGAGCCGCGAACAGGCCGTCACTTGTCTGAAGGCCAAAGGTATCCCTTTGGTTATCGCGGGCAGCTTTTCGCAAACCTATCTGCGGAATGCCTATAACAACGGCTTCCTTTGCATCGAGGTTCCTGCCTTCGTGAAACGATTGCGAGAGCAGTTCTCCAGCGAGATCGCCAACCAAGAGACAACCATCATCCCGGCGGAGGAAATCGATATCGATTTCACCTCCAGCACTCTCACCTGGCGTGGGGAATCTTTCGCCTATCCACCGCTCGGCAGGGTTCCGCAGTCGCTGGTCATTGCTGGTGGCGCGGAAAACGTGGTCGCACGCAAGCTGGGGCTTCACCGAAATCAACAGATTCACAAGCCTGCTGTTCTTTCAGGAGACTAAGCAATCATGGCAAAACATACCGTCGTCACCATGCCGGGAGATGGAATCGGAAATCAGGTTCTCCCCGAAGCCTTGCGCGTGCTGAAAGCGGTCGAGTTCGACGCGGAATACATCCACGCTGATATTGGGTGGGACTGCTGGTGCCGCGAGGGCAATGCCCTGCCCCAGCGCACCGTCGATCTGCTTGCGAAACACAAGCTGGGACTTTTTGGTGCGATCACGTCCAAGCCAAAGAAACAGGCGGAAGCAGAACTCGTGCCGGAACTTCGAGGGAAAGGCTACTCTTACTTCAGCCCCATCGTAACCATGCGGCAGCGCTTTCACCTCGATACCTGCATTCGTCCCTGCATTTCTTTCCCAGGCAATCCGCTGAACTTCATTCGCAAGCGCGACGGCGGTTTCGAAGAACCTTTGGTCAACGTAGTCGTGTTCCGCCAGAACACCGAGGGTCTCTACGCAGGCGTGGAATGGACTAATCCGCCCGAGCAGGTTCGCGCCGCGCTCTCGACGCATGCCAAGTTCAAGACCATTTACGACTGTCGCCGGACCGGATCTTGCAATCTCGGTGCGCATTATTACTCGCAACGCCGCACACAAAATCTGCAGAGCTGCCTTCGAGTGGGCGCACAAGTACGGATACAAATCCGTGACCATCTGCGAGAAGCCCAATGTGCTGCGCGAAACTTCCGGGATGATGGAGGACGAAGCCAAGGCTGTGGCCAAGGACTATCCCGGCATTTCTCTCTGGTCAACCAACATTGACGCGCAGACCATGTGGTTGACGAAGAATCCCGAAGAATACGGCGTGGTCGTAGCGTCCAACTTGTTCGGCGACGTGATCTCTGACGCTTTCGCCGGGTTGATTGGCGGCCTGGGTTTCGCAGCTTCGGGCAACATCGGAGACGAGGTCGCCGTCTTCGAACCAACCCATGGATCCGCGCCCAAATATGCGGAACTTGATCCGCCTATCGTGAACCCGATTGCGATGTTTCTGTCCGCCGTCATGCTGCTCGAGCATATTGGTGAAGTGGAGAAAGCCAACCGCATCCGGGCGGCCATAGCTGCCGTCGTGAAAGCGGGTAATGTTCGAACGTACGACGTGATGCGCATCGCAGGGGGCGCCAAAGCGATCAGTCAAGGCGCGGCAAGCACAAAACAAATGACCGACGCGGTTCTAGCGGAGCTGCGTCGCCGGCCTGCCTCGGCGCAGGGTTTGTCGGACCGGGAACTTGCTGAGGTCGGAAGTCACAAATAACGGGGATCTTTTATGACAGTCGCAATGGAAGCTCGGGTGGGCGAAGCGGGTCACGCAGGCCCGGAGATCCGGTCGGATCTTCACGTGCGCATCGAACCCCGAGAGCGCGATGGCATCAACATTGAACTCGAGTCGCGAGTCAAGCCTTACTATGGCGACTCGATTCGCCGGCAGGCGGAAGAGGTGCTTGAGGCGCTGGGCGTGCGCCACGCTCAGGTTCAGATTCACGACGAGGGCGCGCTGCCTTTTGTGATTGCTGCACGGCTCGAAGCCGCGGTCCGGCGAGCCGGTCTCGGCGAGGGCACGCGCGTTCTGCCCGACAGGATGGCGCTTCCTCCAGCTTCTGGGCGCGATCGCATCCGGCGCTCCCGCCTGTACGTTCCCGGGAGCGAACCCAAATACTTCATCAATGCCGGCCTGCACGGGGCAGACGGTGTAATCCTCGACCTTGAGGACTCGGTCCACCCCAGCGAGAAGGATGCAGCGCGGCTCCTGGTGCGTAACGCGCTGCGCGCCGTTGACTTTCTGCAGTGCGAACGAATGGTGCGCATCAATCAACTTCCGCTCGGACTCCAGGACCTCGACGAGATCGTGCCCGAATCCCCGGACCTGATCCTGATTCCCAAAGTTGAGACCCCGGATCAAGTCGTGGACGCCCACCGCCGTATCGTCGAGACGAAAGCTGACTACGGCATCACCCGTCCCATCTGGCTCATGCCGATTCTCGAGTCATCCCTGGGAATCGAGAATGCTTTCGCGATCGCGAAGGCAAGCGAGCAGATTGTCGCTTTGACGATCGGCCTCGAAGATTACACAGCCGACCTGGGCGTGGTGAAGACAGCGACCGGCGCCGAGTCTCTCTACGCGCGCCAGCGCGTGGTGAATGCCGCTCATGCCGCGGGCGTGCAGGCCATCGATTCGGTCTTTGGTGACGTTGCTGATACCGAGGCCTTACGCTGCTGGGCACTCAATTCCCGCGCTCTCGGCTTTGAAGGGATGGGATGTGTGCACCCGGTGCAGATTCCGGTGATACACGAGGCATTCGCTCCTACGCCGGCTGAAATCGAGCGGGCGCGGAAGATTGTCATCGCCTACAACGAAGCGCAGCAGAAAGGTCTCGGAGTCGTAAGTCTGGGCTCTAAGATGATCGATCCTCCGGTTGTGCAGCGCGCGCTGAAACTCATGGCGCGGGCACAGGCGATCGGGCTAGTTACGTAGATCATTTGGAAATCTATATGCAAATCCTGGACAAGACTGAATTGGCTACCAACGCCGCGGGACGCACGGTCCCGGAAACGGTCAACGGTCGGCGGCAGGTTTCCTACATGGGCGTCGGGAAATATCGCCCCCTTGGGGGCAAGGCTTCCCCTCCGATCCGCAGTGCAGCGGATTATCCCGCCAGCGGTGACAAACGCGTTCGTGACCTGGAAACAGCGCTGCGGAAGTGCGGCTTACGTGACGGGATGGTGCTCTCGTCGCATCACCATTTGCGCGACGGCGATCGCGTTGCAATGCTGGCGCTCGACGCGGCCGCGAGGATTGGCGTCAAGAACCTGACGTGGTTCCCCAGTGCGTCATTCCCTTCTCAGAAGGGTGCTATCGACCTGATGAACGCGGGGGTGATCGACCACATTGAAGGCAGCATGAACGGTCCTCTGGGCGACTACTGCACGCAAGGCAAGATGCGAGGCATGGGCGTGTTGCGTTCGCATGGCGGACGCTGGCAAGCGATTCAAGATGGCGAAGTTCATATCGACATCGCGGTAATTGCAGCACCCACAGCGGATGCGTTTGGCAATTGCGATGGCTCGCACGGAAAGTCCGCTTGTGGCTCGCTCGGCTTCGCGCTGGCGGATTCGTTATATGCCGATCACGTCATCGTCGTGACCGACAACCTGGTCTCGTTTCCATGCGTTCCCTGGCAGATCCAGGGCAACAACGTAGATTATGTCGTCGAAGTCGATTCCATCGGAGACCCTAGCCGAATCGTGTCGGGCACAACGCAGATTACACGCTCGCCCGACCGCCTTCGTATAGCTGAGTTGGTTGCCCGTTTTCTGCGGGATGCGGGAATCATGCGCAACGGATTCTCCTTTCAGGCTGGCTCCGGCGGAATTGCACTCGCATTCGTCAACTATCTCAAGCAGATGATGCGGCAAGCGGACGTGAAGGCGCGTTTTGTGCGCGGAGGTTCGACAAAATACCTTGTTGAACTCCTTGAGGAAGGCCTCACCGATTACATTCTCGACGGGCAAACCTTTGATCTGGATGGGGTGCGCTCGCTGGCGGACAATCCACGCCACGTCGCGACTTCACCGTTCACTTCATACAACTATCACGGCAAAGGCAACTTTGCGTCGATGATCGATGCGGTTGTGCTGGGCGCGACAGAAGTCGACAAGAACTTCAACGCCAATGTCGTTACACATTCCGATGGACGACTGCTTCACGGTATTGGCGGTTGGCAGAACTGCCTTGCGTCCCGATGCACAATTCTCGCTGTGCCTTCCTTCCGCGACCGCATTCCGGTCATTGTTGACGAGGTAACTACCCTCTGCGGGCCGGGCGAATTGATCGACGTCGTTGTAACCGAGCGAGGCATTGCCATCAATCCACTCCGCCAGGATTTGATCGACTCGGTAAAAGGATCCAAACTCCCGATTCGACCTTTGGAAGACATCAAACAGGAAGTCGAGCGCATCTGTGGAGGGAAACCACAACGCCCGCCACGCGGTGACCGCCCGGTTGCCGTCGTTAAGTGGGTCGATGGAACAATCTTAGATACTGTCTGGCAATCGGGCGCTTAGCAGGATCTCGACACAGAACCGCTTTCACGAACTCAACGATGGCGGAACAGCATTCTCTCCCGCACCGAATTGCAGGTTGGGCTCACCACCCAGTTGGAATACGATCGTCGCTCCATTCGCAATGTCCGAATGGCGAAACCATATTTTGTCGTGGGCCTTGCCATTGAAAGTAATGGACTGGATGTATTGATCGCTGGGAGAAGAACGCTTGGCTTCAACTACCAATTTCGAACCCCTTCCCAAATCAACGACTACGCGGTCGAACAGCGGCGTGCCGAACACGTAGTTTCCGCTAACGGGATCGACGGCGTAGAAGCCCATCGCACTCATCACGTACCAGGCTGACATCTGCCCGCAGTCTTCATTTCCTGCGAGGCCGTTGGGTTGGTTATCGTATTCCATTTCGAGCAAGCTGCGAACCCGCGCCTGTGTTTTGTGAGGCACCCCAGCGTAGGCGTAAAGATAGGCGATGTGGTGGCAGGGTTCGTTACCGTGCGCGTATTGGCCGACCATTCCCGCAATGTCTGGCGGGGCATCCGGGGGAAGTTGGGTACTCTGGCTGAAGAGACTATCGAGTTTTTCAACAAACGCCTTTGGCCCTCCAAACAACTCCATGTATCCCTTCGGGTCGTGCTGGATGGCAAACGTCGTCTCCCAGGGATTCGATTCCGTGTAGTCCCTCCACCGCTTGGAATGACCCATCTCGACGGGGTCGAAGGGATCGGTCCACTCCCCATTCTCCAAACGCGGACGGATAAAGCCCACCTTTGAATCGAACAAATTGCGATAGTTGCGGGACCGCTCCAGCAAGAGTTTTTGATCGCCGATGGCGCCCACCGCGCCTGCAATATGGGCAACAGCCCAATCGTCGTAGACGTATTCCATGGTCTTGCTGCAGGATTCTTCTTCTTTGTCGCAAGGGATGTAGCCGAGCTTTCTGTAATAGGCCAGACCTCGGTAGTCATCGTCCATCGCCCGCTTGCGCATCATCGGATATGCCTGGCTGAAATCGATTCCCTTAAATCCTTTCGCCGAAGCTTCCGCGATTACTGAACTCGAATGGTAGCCGGTCATGCAGAACGTTTCTTTCCCCTGCAGCGGCCAAATGGGCATTCCTGCCGGGCTTTCCTGCGCCATACGGATCAGGCAGTTAACAAAATCGGGGACGCGCTCCGCAAGAGCGATCGTGTAGAAAGGGTGCGCGGCACGGTATGTGTCCCACAAAGAAAACGTGCTGTAGTTGTGCAGCCCGGTCGGCAACCGGTGAACTTTTCCGTCCATCCCGCGATACTGGCCATCGACGTCGTCGAATAGAGTGGGCGCCACCATCATGTGGTAAAGGCTCGTGTAAAAAATCTCTCGGTGTCTTTGATTCGAGGTCTCGATCGTGATTCGCGAAAGCTCCTTCCGCCAGGCTTCATGGGCTGCTTGCCGGACTCGGTCGAAGTTCCAGTCCGGAATCTCCGCTTCGAGATTCTTTATTGCGCCGTCGACACTTACCCCCGAGATGCCAGTCTTGACGTAGATTACTTCACCCTCAGAAGTCTGATAGTGAACGATAGCCTTTAAAGAATTGCTTTTCGCTTCGCGAGCACTGGCATCAACTTTCTTGTCTTCCGAGACAATTTCTGAAGAGTTGAAGGGCTTGGAAAATTTCATAGCGAAATAAATCTCGCGCCCCGGCGCCCAGCGATTCACCGCACGTCCACCAACAATCGTGTCACCGTTTACGATTTTCAGCTCGGACCACTCAACCCCTCCCGGGGCAAGTCCGTACAGGTGAGTCAGATCAAGAATGAAGTGGCTGGTAGCACTTTTGGGAAAAGTGTATTTGTGAATGCCCGCCCGCTCGGTCGCGCTCAACTCTGCTCGCACACCGTAGTCGCGCAGCAGTACGGAATAATATCCCGGCGTCGCCACCTCATCACTGTGGCTGAAGCGCGAACGATAGCCTTCGCCCGGGTTCTCTCGCGCCCCGGGAATCGTTTTCGCCGGACCGGTTCCCGGCATCAAGAGCACGTCGAGCATATCGCTGGCCCCGGTGCCGCTCAGGTGCGTGTGGCTGAAACCCATGATGGAACTGTCCGAATAGTGATATCCGGAACACCAATCCCAGCCATCGTTGTACGTATCGGGACTCAACTGAACCATGCCGAACGGCATCGTCGCACCGGGGTACGTATGTCCGTGTCCGCCGGTTCCAATCGCGATGTTTACAAATCGCGTCACATCTTCCCTGGCCGCCTTCGGAGTGTCGAGTGACTCTACCAGCGAGCTACTCAGCCCTCGCGAGCCGAGCAGTTGTGGAAGTGAGAGCGCGGAAAGCATTCCAAGAAACGTTCTTCGAGTGTGCAATCACACCTCCAATCCAAATCTGAGGGAAACGCCGAACCGCAGCAGCAACGACGTGTGATTCAGTTTAATGACCGTTCGCTTTAAGGGCTCAAAATACTTCGTCCAACCAAAACTACTCACGATCATACATCCTTGCGTGTTCGACTCATCACGGTGCGTGCGTGGTTCCTCGTCGGGTCGTCGTGTGAAAACGCAGGTTATGAGGCGTAGCGGGATTTTTTTCGATGTGTTCGATTGCGGGGCTTGACTGGCATTGATTGCTCGGGTTAATGTTTAACCCCCGACGGGCACGCGACCCGTGCTCACTTTCCCCTCAAAAAATGGGGCTTCGAAAATTTTGCTTGCAAGAAAAGAGAGTGTTTATGAAGGTCCCTCTCCTGCTAGGTACTGCCCTCGCTGGTCTTATCCTTTGCAGCACGAGTCAATTCGTCACGGCGCAATCCGTCTATGGAAGCGTTAAAGGAACGCTCACCGATGTTTCCGGTAAGCCCATCGGCAGCGCAACAGTAACGATCACGTCCGTTGGAAAAGGGACGAAGTTTGGCACGGTATCGGACGCTTCCGGCTTCTACACCGTGAATGATGTTCCTCCGGATGACTACAGTTTGAAGATCGAAGCGGGCGGCTTTAAGACCCTGCAGAATCCACTGGTGACCGTTTATGCCGATAATACGTCCCAGGTCAACTCCAAACTCGTGCCCGGCAGCGCTGCTGAAGTTGTCACCGGAAGCGCAGCGGACGTCAGCATCTTGAAGATTGACCGAACGGATGTTGCGACGATTCTTTCTCGCAGCCAAATCACCGATCTGCCTTTACCGGAGCAAAATGTATCCAATTTGATCAAGTTGGCTCCAGGCGCGATCCCGGTGACTCCGGTTCTCTCACGTGCTCAGAACCCGCAACAAGGCACCTACATCAACATCAACGGTCAGATTTTCAGCGGCACGGCTTATCAACTGGATGGCACGGACAATCGCGATGCATTAGAAGGCATCGTGGTCGTCAATCCAAACCAAGAGTCTGTCGGGGAAATGAAGATCACAACGTCGAACTATGGGGCCGAATTCGGCGAAGCCACCGCCGGCGTCGTGACGGTGCAGACTAAGTCCGGTTCTAATGGATTACACGGCAGCCTGTTTGGTTACAGTCAGTCCGCTGTTGGCGAAGCCTCAAGTCCCGATCTTGTGACGACGCCCGCGCCTGGTGTTATTGTTTCGCCGCTGACAAGCCACGTCACACTGCGGCGAAACCAGTTCGGGGGATCGATCGGCGGCCCGATCGTCAAAGACCGACTCTTCTTTTTTGGTGACTACCGCGGAACGCGCGACGCCTCCGGTGCGACTCTTCTCCTGACCGTGCCTACAAAGGCGGTGCACGACAATTGTGATATTAGTTTGAGTTCCACATGTAACTTAAGCGAATACTTTAACGGGACCTCTACTCCAGCGATTCCAACGCAAGCAACAGCCTTTCTCCTGGGCCTGCTGCCCGAGCCAAACGTCGGCAGCCTCACGAACAACTCCCTGCTCACGAACAACTATCGAGCAAGGGGCCTCGAACCGTTGAATAGCGACGACTCAGACCTGCGCTTGGATTATGATTCATCGAAACGCCTGAAACTCTTTGCCCGCTACAGTTATGACTCTTTCCGCCAAGACGGGTCTCCTGCATTTCTGAACGCGGGCGGACCAGGAACCAACCCAGATAATTTTGCTGGACATGGACGGACTTATAACCAAAGCGGTTCAGCGGGTTTCGCATACTCCTTCGGTCCAAACCTACTGACCGATTTTCGTTTTGGATATCTTCGCTATCATCTCGACTTGAATGCCCCCGATTTTGGCACTTTCCCAGTCTCGAGCATCCCCAATCTGGCCGGCCTGAACGACTCGCTTTACGCCTCCAGTCTGCCCGACATCCAACTCGACAATTTTTTCATACCGTCGATGGCCTCCGTGCTAAGTCCGGCAGCACCTCCTACGACGAGCGATCAGAGCAGTGGTGGCAACTGGCTGCTACGATACGGTTACTCCTCGGCTGTGAACAACTGCAATTGCCCGCTGCGCGAGCGCGAACAGCAGTTCCAGTGGGTGAACAACTGGACTCGCTTGGCCGGACACCACTCCATTCGGTGGGGCGGCGATTTCCGCTACATCCAAAACTACCGCTTCGATAGCGCCAATAGCCGCTCTGGAAACCTGGAATTCGGTGTGTCGGGAAACGGGGATGAGCCTGTTAACAGTAGTTTGTATAATTTCATCACAGGACAACTCAGCTTCTTCAATCGCACTTATACCAATCCCGGCAATCCCATCGCACTGAATGCTGCGGAACGCCAAAAACGAGCTTTTTTCTATGGTGAAGATACGTGGCGGGTCAGTTCCCGCCTGACTCTCACCTACGGTTTGAGGTGGGAGGTCTACTTCCCTCAGTACGTGAATCAGGCTGGAGCGGGTGGTTTCCTTCTGGTTCAGAACAATGTCTTGCCTCCGATCACGTCGGCAACGATTAACGTAGCTGGAACGCCGGGCGTGAATCTGCAAGGCAACGTGCAAAACACTTTCAAGAACTTTGGTCCTCGAATCGGCTTTGCGTACCTGGCTGGAGCTAGAACCGTGATCCGGGGCGGCTACGGGCGCAGCTTCGATGTGGGATACAGCGGATCATTGTTCGGAATCGCTGCCACCCAGAATCCTCCCGTTTCAGCTCTCATAATCAATCGCAACGGATGTTTCGTGGGCACAAGTGGGACGCCTGGAAGTCAACCGTGCCTGAATTTCTATTCTTTGCCCTCCCCTTTTTCGACACCGACCGGTTCATTCACTGTTCATGACCTTTGTGCAAATATCCCGGCCAACATCAACAACGCAGGGAATGCGCCGAACTGTGACTTGGCAACTGCCGGGAGTGGCCCAACTTTCGCCACCGCCCTGAACGCCCTACCGTCGACGCTGAGAGTTCCCACGGTGGACGCGTGGAATTTCACCGTTCAACATCAGCTGTCGCCGAACATGTATTTCGAAGTTGCCTATGTCGGCAACAAGGGAACGCACGTTCTGACAGACCCGTCCCCTTCGGCTGTGGGAGGCCCGATAAGCCTGGCTGCCGCGTCGTTTTACAACCTTAATCAGCCCACGATACCGGCTATCCTCCATGGAAGTAATCCTGGAACTGGTGTTGGTTTCGTAACTGATGCAGGATTACCGTGCAGGCAAATCGCCCCCAATGCTGGCCCTCTGAGCAGTTACTGTCTGGAGAAGGAGTTTGTGCGGACACCGCTCGCACCATGGAATCAGCCCGTCAACTATTTCGGAAACAACGCTTCGAATAACTACAATTCACTGCAAGTTAAGTTTAACAAGCGGTTCAATACTGGATACAGTGTTTTGGCAAGTTACGTGTATTCCAAGGTCCTCGACTACGACAGCAATTACTTCGCGATCGATCCTGGGATTGGATACGGACCGGGTAGCTTTGATCGGCGCCACAATTTCACCATGGCCAACGTTTGGAACCTGCCGATCGGCCGTGGACGTCCTCTGCTCCGCGACATCGGTCGTGCCGCCGATGCGGTTATCGGCGGTTGGTCGATTCAAGCACTCACCTCCTGGTATAGCGGACTACCTTTCACGCCGCAGTACTCGAACTGCCCCGCCGACTTTAACGATCAGGGCGTGAATATTCCACCTTGTCGCCCCAACCGGGTCGGTTCCGTATCAACCAGCGGAAATCGTAACAACTACTACACAACGACAGGTGGAACCGCCCTACCAGTGTTCGGACCCGGCGGCTGCGGATTTGTCTTGGATTCTTCGGGCAACCCACAACCTGCACCGGGCGCCCCCATCGGTCCGTGGCAAAGACCTGGATGCGGCCAGATCGGGAATGCTGGCCGCAATTCGCTACGAGGACCCCAATTCTTCCAGAGCGACCTCGCCATCATGAAGGAATTTTCGATCACCGAGCATGTCGCGCTGCGGTTGCGGGCAGATGCTTTCAACGCGTTCAACAAAGTAAACCTCGGCCAGCCCTATCCGATAGTTGATTCCACGCAGGCAGGCACGATCTCGTCCTCGGCTTCGGGAGCGTTCCAACGTCAGTTCGAATTTTCAGCGAAGCTACAGTTCTGAAGGGTTGGGGATATTTCTGGGTTGGAGCGGCGCTGACAACGATTCACGGCCCTTTCTGAATCAGCCAGTGCCCATCTTTCTTCACCAGTTGCCAGGTAAGCGGCGGCGTCACTTCGGAGCTTTGCGAGCCATCCTTTTGAGTCCAATTCACCGTTTGCGTCACTTTTATTGAGGCCTGTTCGCCATTGATGTTTGGCGTGTCCGCGTTCAAAGTTACCTTCACTAAAGCGGCATTTTTAAATTTTGATTGGGTTGCCTTTTGCGCAGCCAAAGACCAGTTCGGGTAGAGTCTGGCCAGCGTGTTGAAATCTCGTTGGTCATAAGCACCGCGGTATTGCTCTAACATATTCTGAATAGCTTGGCGGTCTTGGCGCTCCTGCTCTTTCTTGCCCGCCTCGACTCGAAACAAGTCCACTTTCTTTCCCGCGGCTTCGCCTGCGGGAGTCTTCGGAAACTTTTCGTAAAACGCTCTCAGTTCCGGCTCCGACTGATTGTCGGCAATCAGTTTATCCAGCCTCGATCGGGCCGGCGCAGCATAGTTGCCGCTCGGATACTTGTTTAAGAATCCCTGCAAGGCCGCCATGTCATTCGTGGAACTCAGCTTCGCCCATTCCGGTCCTTCGGTGTCGATGCGCTCCAGGGAAGCCTCGATCGGCGACTCGCCGCTGGCGAAAGATCTTTGAACCTGTTTCGGCTTGTAGCCATCGGCCGTGAACTCCAACGTATGGGTACCGGGCGGAACCTCAAAGCGCGCGGCCCCTGACGCATCCGCGCGATAGATTGTCCCTTCCACTCGTATGGTCGCCCCAGGAGGGAGGCTCTTCACAACGATAGAGGCCATCGACGGCCGAACTGCCGCGATAACGAACTGCTTCGCATCAAGGTTCAATGGCTGACCGGCCACGAAGGTCTTGCGGATCGTGTTGGATCTCGCACCATCTTTTTCCAGGGCAACATCATGGTCGCCTGAATCAACCGATTGCGAAAATGATCCATCGGAGCCCGTTAGGCCGAGATAGTGTCCGTCCGCAAAGACTTGCAAATTCGGGGCGGCGCCAGCAATGAGGAGTCTTGCCGCTGTCGGCAAAGGGCGGAGGTTAAACTCGGCCGCGATATCCTTGCCCTTGCTTACCGCAACGTTAACGGGCTTCGACGATACATATCCTTTCTTTCGAACTTCGACGGTGTACTGACCAGGAACCAGCGGCAGGCGAACAATGCCTCCAGCGGCAGTCTGAGAAGACTGATTGCCGTTGATCAGCACGTCGGCGCCTTCAATTCCCGCCCTCACCACTAGGTAGCCAGCGGTCGATGGAGGCAATGTCGGCACAAGAGCTAGAGTCACTGGCGACCCGGGCTCTTGCGCACTGACATTCAGTGACTGTGACAGCGTTTTGTACCCCTGCAACTCAGCGTTGATCACATAATTCCCTGCCGGCAGCGACAGCCGACAGCCCGGCGTAACGCATGCTTGGTCCCCGACTCGAACACGCGCTCCGGCTGGTTGAGTTTCGATGGTCACGATATATGTCACAGGAACGGGTTTCGTGGAAGAACCGAAATACTTTACCGCTACGCCCGCGGCCACCAGACTTAGAACTGCGAGGGCGGTCCATTTGTTCAGCAATCTCGGAACCAGCCCTGCTGTTTCAGACTTCGGAATCCGCGGGGCTCGAGCCGGCACGGCGGCAACCTCGGCCTGAGCTGCTGTCTGTGGGGTCGGCAGCTTAGTAGCCGGAGAAGACTGCACACCAATTGCTTTTCGCTTCGCGCGCAGGGATTCCAGCGCGCGCTTGCTTAGTACTAGGCTCTGCTGAATCTCTGCGTCGTTGGGATATCTCGCGGCAATCTCACCTGCTCGTCGCAGCATCTTGTCCAGCGCCGCCGGTTTGGCAGACGCGGACTCCGCGATCGCCCGCAAGTCCCCGAGATCAGAGTCCCGTTGTCGCCTTTGAGCTTCCGCCTGTTTGCTCTCAGCCTCCCGCTTCTTTTCCTCGGCCTTCTTGACCTTGACGGCAGCCTTCGCACTCTCCTGCAACTGTTGCAGTTGTGGATCTTTGCCGAACGTGCGCAATGCCGCGTCGACCGTCTGGAGTGCTTGCTCGGGCTGCCCGTTATTCATCAGCGAGCGCGCCTTCGCGCTTTCCGTTTGTAGTTGCGCTTGTCGTTTCTCGGCGTGCTCCCTCTCCTCGGCCTCGCGCACCAACTGCTGTTTGCTGGCCGAAAGCAGTGAGCGCAATTCATCGCTTTCTGGATAGCCTCGGGTAGCCTCCTCCAACGCCGCGACGGCCTGCGCGGTCTGTTTTGCTTTCAACAGGCGGTTCGCTTTCTCGACCTCCGCTGACACGCCTTGTCTGCGGGCTTGCGCCGCTCGCTCCGCTTTCTCTTGCTCGGCCCGCTCGTGTTTCAGCCGTTCCTGGGCCGCTACAAGCAGGACGCGCACTCCTTCGCTCTCGGGATACTTTCGAACTGCCAATTGGAGAGCTTCTTCAGCTTTCATGGTCTGGTTGGAATCCAGCCACTGGCGTGCCGCCGCAATCTGGCCTTCAATCTCCGCCTGCCTCTTTTTGGCCTCTTCTTCGGCGCGCCGCTTTTCCGCTTCCTCGCGGACTACGTGTTGCCGAGCAGACTCCAACAGCGTCTTGAGATCCTTGCTCTCGGGAAAGGTTTTGGTAGCTCCCTCGAGAGCACTCACCGCTTTGCCGGTCTGATTCGAGTCCAGAAGTTGCCGCGCGGCAGCAATCTCTCGATCAACTTCTGCCTGTCTACGTCGCGCTTCATGCTCGGCGCGCTCTCGCTCCGTCTGCTCCGCAGCAAAACGCTTTCGCGCGACTGCTAGTTGCCCTTTGAGTTCCTCGCTGTCGGGATGGCTGCGGACCGCCTGCTCCAGAGTCGCCATTGCGCGGCCAGTCTGGTTCGAATCCAACGACTGCTTAGCGGCAGCCAAGGCCACAGCGATTTCTTCGTGCTTGCGACGTTTCTCTTGCTCGGACCTTTTCCTTTCGGCTTCCTCTGCTGCAACGCGCTTTTTCGCGCTCTCCAGTTGCGACTTCAGGTCTGCGCTGTCTGGAATCCGTCGAAGTGACTCTTCCAGGCTTGCCACCGCCTGACTTGCGTTCCCGGCATCCAGCAAGCTCCGGGCTATCGCGATCTCTTTCTCGACTTCATTCTGTTTCCGGCGGGCCTCTTGCGCGGCTTTTTTTCTCTCTGCTTCTTCGGCCGCCAGGCGCTGCCGTGCAAGATCCAGTTGCGATTTCAGTTCCGTGCTATCGGGGTACTTGCGCAACACAAGTTCGAGCGCGGCCACGGCGCGGCCTGCTTGGCGAGACTCGAGCAGTTGCCGGGCTGAGAGAGTCTCTTTCTCGATCTCGGTCCGTTTGAGTCGTTGCTCCTCGGCAATCCTCTGCTTTTCACCTTCCTCCTGAACAAAACGACGTTTCGCCAGTTCGAACTGGGACCGCAGTTCTTCGCTGTCGGGAAACTTGAGAACGGCCTTTTCCAAGCTGATGACTGCCTGGTCGGTTTTCTTGGACTCCATTAACTCCCGGCCGGTCGAAATTTCCCCATCAATCTCGGCCCGCCTGCGTTGTGCCTCGCGCTCGGCTTGCTCGCGCTCCACCTGCTCCAATGCCAACCGGCGCACCGCTGATTCCAGTTGTGCCTTCAGTTCTTCACTCTCCGGATACTGGTTCACGGCTTGCTGGAGCGAAGTCACCGCACGGTCAACCTGCTTGCCGTCCATCCATTGCCGCGTGAGGGTAATCTCAGCATCGATCCAGGCGCGCCTCCTGCGCTCCTCCTCTTCCGTTTTTTCTCGTGCCTCCTCTTCCGCAGCAAGTTGCTGACGCGCATGGTACAGTGCAGCTCTGACCTCTTCACTGCCGGGATAGCGACGTTGCGCCTGTTCCAGTCGAGCCACAGACTCGCCGGTCCACTTGGCATCGAGCAGTTCCCGTGCCGAAACGATCTCTTGCTGGATCTCTGCTTGCTTCTGCCGGGCCTCCTGTTCAGCGTGTTCCTGGTCTGCCTGTTCCGCGGCCAGACGCCGCTGAGCGAACTGGAGCAATGACCTCAATTCGTCGCTATCGGAATAGCGGCCAAGGGCGCGTTCCAACGCAGCGACCGCCAGACCTGCTTGTCGGGAATCAAGCAATTGCTGCGCGGAGGCAACTTCCTTGAGGATCTCGGTCCGCCGGCGCCGAACCTCTTGCTCGGCTCTCTCGCGCTCGGCCTGTTCGACGGCGAGGCGGCGCTGAGCGAATTCCAGTTGAGATTTGAGATCCTCGCTGTTGGGATGCCGCCGCAAGGCCTGATCCAACATCACTACCGCTTGCCCGGTCTGCTTGTTGGACAGCAGCTGCCAGGAATCGGCGATCATCTTCTCGATTTCGGACTTCCTCTGCCGAGCCTCTTGTTCGGCTCGCTCCCGCGCCACCTCTTCTCGCGCCAACGCGCCTTCCAGCGCGGTGAATTGGCTTCTCAGTTCCTCGCTGTCGGGATAGCGGCTGATCGCCTCGCGGATTTTTTTCAGAGCCTGCGTCGTTTGACCCGTTCGCAGCAACTCCCCCGCCGTCTCGAGTTGCACTCGGATGTAATGGCGCTTCTCGCCGGCCTGGCGCTCGGCCTCTCGCCGTTGTGCTTCCTGGCGTGCAATGCCGTCTGTGACAGTTCCGAGCAAGGAGATCACGCCCGAATCATCCGGGTATCGGTCAAGGACCTCATTCAAAATCGCTTGTGCCCGCACGAGTTGCCCGGACTCCGCAAGCTCGCGGGCGGCCGCAATCTGCGATTCAATAAACTGGTGGCGACTCCATGCCTCGCGTTGCTTTTCAGCGAAGCCCTTCAGCTTGAGCAGACCCAGATCCTGCGGAAAACTTCTCAGCGCCTCATCCGCTCTGTCACACGCTGCTGAATATTCGTCGCGATTCAACAACTCCTCGATTTCACCGCATGCCTTCTCCAGAGCTTGACGCCGTCGCTCGTGTTCCCGCCCTGCGGTTGCACTGCGGATCAATTGCTGAACCTCTGCCACCGATGGATCGACTGATTCAGCGCTGCGCAACAGCTCGAGGGCGGATGTGAAGTGCCGTAGCGCGATCTCTTTGCGTGCGCCCACTACTAGGTCGTCAACCTTCTTTCTCTTGGAGCGCTCACTGATCTCCTTGGCGAGGATGGCATTCAAAGCCTTGGCGCTGGTATTGGAGGGATCCACACTGAGAGCTTCTTCGACGGCTCTCTTGGCAGCTTCGAGATCACCTGCGTCGTGTGCGGCCTCCGCGCGCCGCAAGGCTTCTGTCAACAATGCGCTCGAACGGCGCACCGAATTGCGGTACTCGACCAATTCGGTATTGCTGCCATCAATCTTGACGGCCTGATCGAGAAGCGCCAGCGCCTCGTCCCAGTTGCGAATGCTGAGCGCTTCGTCGGCGCGAATGCGGAGCTGGCGTACTTGTTCGGTAAGTTGCTGCCGGTGAATCTGGACCTGAACTTCGCGCAGCAATTCATTGGCGCGCCGGTGTTGCTTGTCCAGATTCAGAATCTGCCGCAGCTGTTCACGCGCTTTGTCCCAGTCTCTGCCTTCGATGGAGTTTTCGGCGGCCCGCAAAAAGCCCGCGATCAGTTCCCGGCTCAGCGTCTCCTGCACCGACCGCAGGTCGAAGGCGAAGTCTTCCATCGACGTATAGCGGGTGTTACGGTCCTTGGCGAGCGCGCGCCGGATGATCTCATCCAGCTCCGCGGGATAAACCGCCAAGAAGTTGGTCAGTGGCGGGGGAGGTTCGTGCAGAATTCTAGCCAGAGTAGATGTCGGATCTTTTCCCTGAAATGGTAGGGAACCGGCGAGGAACTCAAACAGCACAACGCCCGTGGAGTAGATATCGGAGCGCGAATCGATATCAGCATCCTGAATCTGCTCGGGAGACATGTAATAGAGACTGCCGATTACTTGCCCGGTCCGTGTGTAGCGCTCATTGCCGAACTGAGCAATCCCGAAGTCGACGATCTTCACCCCACCGTCATTCAGAACAACGATGTTCCCAGGCTTCACGTCACGATGGATGATCTGGCGATGATGAGCATAAGCCAGGCCTTCACACGCCTGAATAATAATGTTCAGTTTCTCGGCAAGCGGAAAAGGGCGGCGCTCTCGAATGATCTTTTCGAGGCTGTCGCCCTCCAGATACTCCATGACCAGGTAAGGCACTCCGTCCTGATCGCCGAGGTCGTGGAGGGTAACGATATTTGGATGTTGAAGCTTTCCGGTGGATTGTGCTTCACGGTAGAAACGCTTCAGAAGGTCAGGATCGTCGGAAAGAACCGCAGTTACTTTCTTGATCGCAACCATCCTTCCGATGGTGGGATCGATAGCTTGGTAAACCATCCCCATGCCGCCGCGGCCAATCACGCGGACGATGTCGTATTTTCCGATCTTTGTGGGCTGGTTTACCAAGGTTGACTCTCGGCACCCGTGCGGGTATGCCCTCGGGGGGAGCTTCCGAAACGGTCAAGAGCCTGATTCTAAGGAGATTGTTGATGCAAGTAAATAGGCAGGTGAGCTTCGGCCACCTTGGCTCCCCACTAAGCCCACTCGAGTCCAGAACGAGTTTAGGACGCCGGTGACGGAGGGGGTATCCTTTGCGATGGCGGGTTCACCCCAAGATCATCCCCGCCCTGAAGCCTCACCCAGTTTTTGTTGCCGTTTAGTTTACCGGCGTCAGACCGGCTTTGGCGAGAAACTGCCGGAAGGGTGGGACCGAGTAGAGATTGGCGAAGGCCGTATCTTAGCTGCAGAGCAACACCCTGTTTCATTGCCTGAGTCGTTAGCAACAATCAAGGGGCAAGCATGCGTCAACCGGCGATGACAACGGATGAGAAGAGACGACGGTGTACACCATCTGATCGGCATGTCTCCACCATCCGTGAAAATCCTGGCCTGAGGAAGAGCGAGCCCGTAGCGGAAGCCATTCGGCGCAAGCAGGAGTCAACAGGAATAACGAATTCGGCACTAGCTTCTGCGTCCGACGCGACAACGAACCGATGGAGCTAGCGTCCATGGAGTTGGCGGCAAATCGAAGTCCTACATGCAGCGCTTTGAGAGCGCTCTCTTTCGCACTCCAGAGCAGAGTCACGAGTAGCGGCCTTTCCTCGTTCGAGGTTCGCTCAACCACCGCTTGCTCCTCGATTGTCAGGTAATCAGAAATGAAGGCTTCGCTCCGCGATTCGATCCTCTCCAGGTCACAACCGAGGTCGATCTTCGGGGCTGCGACAGCGCATACGGCGACACCGCAACTGTGGCTGAGGGAAATAGTCACCGAGTCTTTCTGGTCGACGAAAACCTCTGGTGCTCCGGACGCCGCGGCAAGTATCTCTATGTTCGCAAGCGCCTGAAGATCCTTGGGTCGGTTTAGGAAGGACGCAACTGCGTTCTTCGCAGTCCAGCGACCCAGCCGCCAGTCCGTTCGCCGTTTGGCAAAGCGAAGCTTGCCGAGTCGGATCATCTCTCGCTGGCTCAGCCATTGATTCGTGGCTGGTACGTCAGCTTCGATCTGTTCAGTCCACCAGACTTTCATGCCGTTCAAGTCAGAGGGGGTGGCTGCGACAGCTACGCCGCTTCCACAATCTCGAGTTCTGTTTTCCCTCTTCGACTTTCCTCTTTTTCGATTCCACGTTCCACCGCATCAATAAGGTACGAACGAAGATTCCCTGGTGGAATGATGTGGTTCAAGGCCCCGACGCTCAGTGCGCGGTGCACGCTGTGTACACGATCAAATTCCCCGGCCATCTCGCCTAACTTTTCGGAATAGACAACTTTAAAGAGTTCGGCCGACTGGGCGCGCAGCCGCACTTTCTCCGTGCCTTCGGCCTGAAGAATCGCTTGATTCAAAGCTTGCAAACGTTCGTCCTTTCGGGTTCGGGCCTCCACTTCACTCGCAAAAACTACAGCGGCGGCGGGAGCACCACCAATAACCGACGCGTATGTTCCCTCGAGTGCCGCCACCTCAAGTTGGGCGTTGAGTGCTCGCGAGAAAACCACATAAGCACCTCCGTGATACCGCGAGATCACGCAGAACACGATGGGGCCCTTGAAGTTCACTACGGCCCTGCCAATCTCTGCGCCATACTCAAGCTGCAACCGTCTCATCGATTCCGGTGAACCATCGAACCCGGACAGATTCGCCAGAACCACCACCGGCCGATTGTTACTTGTTGCATTGATGGCACGCGCCACTTTCTTGGAGGATTGCGGAAATAGTGTCCCTGCAGACCATTGATCAGGTCCATCTGCGGGCACAAATCCCATGCGAGCGACGGAGCGAGATTCTATTCCGATAAGGCACACCGGGTACCCGCCGAGGTGGGCATCCCAAACAACCGCTGTCTCAGCTGCTCGCATGCCCGCCCAACGCTCCAGCGGAGAGTGGTCCTGATCTATCGCGGCCATCATGACTCGGCGGATATCGAAGGGCTTTTTCCGACCGGGATTGGTCTCGTCCGACATGATCTCCCCAACCAGCGCGAAGCCCTCCGAGCCGTTCTCGTTGTGGGGATAGCTCTGCACATCGCGCTCGATGGGATCATTTGTCTCGGCGCGTCGCGGGAACCGCTCACCTGGCAGGACATAAGTGTGCTCGTAATGGCGAAACAGAATATGGCAGGCTTCATTAATATCTCTCGCCCAATATTGCGCCTGTCCGTTAACTCCCATGATTCGGTCATACCCGCCAATGCCTTGATTGTCCTCAGCTGAAATACCGCCGGAGTAGTCCAGGGCGCGCTTTCCGGTAAGCACCATCGACGCTTTCGGAGTCATTACCAGAATTCCACGGGTATGCATCAGCATGGTAGCTTCAGCATTCCAGTAGGGTTGCGCACCTACATTGATCCCGTTGATCAGGAGATTCACTTCTCCCCCGGCCTGGGTGAACTGCACTAAGCGGCGCAAGACTTGGGCGATCCAGTCCATGTTCTCCACACCGCTTTCCATCGAGATCTTCGCGCCCGCAGAGATCGGAAACCACTCAACGGGCACACCTTTCTCTTCGGCTAAGTCGAGAGCACCCATGATGATCCGACATTCCATCTCGGCCAGCGCTCCCAAATCACGGCTGGGGTCTCCTAGCAGAAGAACGCGCGTCATACCTTCGGGGTACCGGGGCGTGAAATTGCGGATCGTTCCAACAATAATATTCGCCTTGTTTTGCCCGTAGGGACGAAGGACCGGAGCCAACCGTCCGGCGGAGTCAAGATCATGCTCCACAAAATCGCCAGGAGGAAAATCAGCTCGTGTATCGTCCGGAGCCGGCGTGATCATTTTGATGATCTCGTACGGATACAGCATTCCCCGCTGGCGAACGCGGATGACTTTTTGGTCGTATGCCGTCAGCGACTTGAGCGGGAATAACTTGTCCGCAGGGCGGAAAGTAATGAGCAGCCCACTGCCAATAGGACTTGAGATGCGCACAACCATGTCGCGAAGTTCACCAGTGGCTGGATTTGGAATGCGCGCTCGTACCACGACTTGTTCCAGTCCCAAGCCTTCCGTCACTGGCGCGAGTCGGCGGACAACATCCTGCAACTCATCTGGCGTTAGATTGAGCGGAGGCCACATGTACAGGAATACCCGGTTCCAATACAGGCGTTCCTGGGGACGCCGGCGCGACTGGAACAACCGGATGGCCGCAAGCGCTTCCATCAACATGTGCTCCAGATGCGGCAGTTGCACGATACGCCCGGCTTCATCACGCACCGGAGTTACATCTCGCACTTCTGCAGCAGCGAACAGTCGCTCATCCTTCGGATTGTCGTTGGCAACGGCATGGAGCAGGTAGACGTCTTCGACCGACGGCAGCCGCTCGATCTTGAAGTTGCTGAGGCGCCAAAGATGCAAACGCTTCCCCATCATGGGATGCAAGCCGCGATAGAACTTTTCCTCTTCATAGCCGTGGTCCACCGGACGATAAGTGAAATGTTGCATGCCGCTCGCGCGATGGCCCTGGCCCGGACCTGCGATGGCAACCACGATGCGACGAATCGAACGAGGAAAACAAACTTCGTTCAGCATCAACTGCAGCTGCAACTGTGTAGTCTCCGGGTCACCCAGCTTTTCCAAAGCGCAGACGTGAAAATCCATGACGACGTCATGATCAGGTGGTATCTCGGAGATAGCCGGAATCATCTCCCGAACCGCAGCAGCGAGCCCTCGATATTCCGCGTAGGTGGCAAAAAGATGAATGCGCTTGCCCTCATGGTCGTACTCAGCCGACACGTAAACATGTCCATCTGCAGCGGAAACCTGCAGGTTCTGCAAAGTACGCATTTTGTAATACCGCCGAATGAGCACCTCCAGCATCGCGTGACGCAACGATCTGTCGGCAGAAGGAAACCAGGCGCCGAAAAGGCTCGCCAACAGTTGTGGACACTCAATCAGTGCATGGATCCTGGAGCGGCGGTCTGCCGCGTCCGGGTGCTCGGCTAGGTAGGCGAGATGATTTTCTGCTTCTTCGTAGACCTGATTTCGAACGCGCTCAAACGATGGCTGATCGAAATACCGATATCGCACTTCACGGGCAAGATCACTCACGGAAGGATACAAATCACGAGTAATCGAAATCATGCGATCAAGGAGTGCTCGAAAAGCTCCATTGGGATGTGGTTCCGATGCATTTGCCAGGTGCAATCGCTTCTCAAGGATGTCCACAACGGCTTTTATTTGCTGGTCCATCCTCTGGTGTGATTTGTAAATCCAAAGCAAACTCTCTTTCTGTATAGGTGACGCTTCCAGGCTAGGCACGCCGTAGTGGGCCAATGCGCTCCGCAGCGCAGTTACGAACGCCGCCGGGAGTCCCTCCCCGTTCGTTTCGACCATGCGCAAGTAGGAGAAGAGGTGAGCCTCGGCACTGGGTTCTTCCCCTGCAGCATGATGATCCCCTTCCGGCTCGCGCTGGAAGAGAGAACAGATGTCCACGAAAATCTTAAGTATCTCGTTCTCCGAGTTCCGAATCTCATCGCTGTGCGCCGGACAGTTCTGGCTCCATGCGGCCAGTTCGCGGGTGTTGTGCACCGGGTCGAGATCAAAACCCAACATGAGTTGGCGAAGTTCTCGGAGGTTCTCTCGGCATCGGGCTTGTCCGGCCTCGGCGTTTTCTTGCGAGGCCGGCGAAGCACCGAATATCACCCGATCCTGAGGCGCGAGTGCTTCCTCATCACCAGCAGGTTCGATTTGGACTAGCGGGGCGCCGGTATCCACTTGCACATTCGCCATCGTCATTACGTTGCGAACTCTGCCGGCAAATGGTGCGACCACCTGGGTCTCCATTTTCATGGCCTCGAGCACTGCCAGACGGTCTCCAATCGCTACCTTGTCCCCGGGCTTCACCGCAATTGAAACCACCACGGCCGGAGCCGGAGCGTGTATCACACCTCCGTCATCTCGGTCCACCTGGTGCGCCACACCGTCGACTTCGATTCTTGATTTCACCCCTTGAACAATCGAGACAACGTGAGAACGTCTCCCGAACGCAGTTAGCCAACACTCGTACTTGCCGCGACGCTCGACATGGGCGTCGATTCGCTTTCCGTCGACCTCAATTCTGTAATCCTGTGGACCGGTACGCCCGATCTGCACGGAGTAAAGTTGCCCGCGATAGCGCAGTGCCAAAGTGCGACCGATCTCACTCCGCACCCGGGGACGGCCACGCGCAGCTGACGCGTAGAACTGGACCTGCTCAATCTCTAACTCTGCATCGTAGCCTTCGATCGCCGCCTGAACCAATGCAACGTCCGCGTTGCGCCTGGAGATATGATCGCCGGCAGCCGCAAGGCGGTCGAGCCATCCGATATCAAATTGCCCGTCTTGCACCTCACTGCGATTTACCAGGTCCAGCAGGAACGCTTTGTTGCTTGCCCCACCCTTGATCACGATGACGCTATCCTGCAGCGCGCGTCGGAGTCGGGCCAGGGCTTCTTTTCGGGTTTGACCATAGCCAATTATCTTGGCAACCATGGAGTCGAACTCCGCGGGAACGTTGTCGCCTTCGGTGACACCAGTTTCGACGCGCACTCCCGGACCAGTCGCGATGCGGAAGCGTTCAATCAGTCCAGGCGCCGCGGCAAAGTCGTTGTCGGGATCCTCGGCATTCAGCCGTATCTCAATCGCATGCCCGGTACTGCGCGGGGGCTCTCCTAGGAGGCGACCGCCCCGAGCAACATGAATTTGAAGCTTTACGAGGTCGAGCCCGGTTGTACATTCCGTAACCGGATGTTCCACCTGCAAACGGGTATTCACTTCCATGAACGAGAACCGATGGCTATTCGGTTCGTAGAGAAACTCGACTGTCCCGGCATTGCAGTATCCAGCAGCCTTGCTAAGGCGAATTGCGGACTCGCGAAGTTCCTGATCCTCCCTTGCAGATAACGCCGGGGATGGCGCTTCTTCGAGGACTTTCTGATGCCGCCGCTGGATTGTGCAATCACGCACTCCTACGGCCCAGGTCGCGCCGTAACGATCGGCCATGATTTGCACCTCGACATGATGCGCGCCACACACGAGTCGCTCCAGGAAAACCGTTGGGTCTCCGAAAGCTTTAAAGGCTTCGGCCCGGGCACTGTCAAACGCTTGCGGCAGTTGGCTTGCGGAATGTACGAGACGGATTCCACGCCCGCCACCTCCGGCTGAAGCTTTGATCAGGAGCGGAAAGCCGAGTCGTTCAGCCTGAGCGCAGGCATCGTCGACTGTCTCGACTGGTCCGCCGCTCCATGGAGCAACCGGTATCAGGGACAGTTCCGCGAGACGCTTCGCGGCGATCTTGTCGCCTAGACGGCGCATCACATCGCCGCTGGGCCCAATGAAAACAATGCCCATCTCGTGGCAAAGATCTGCGAATGCCGCGTGTTCGGCAACGAAACCCCATCCGACCCAAGCGGCGTCTGCGCGCGTGACGTCAAGAGCCTGTTGTAGCCGCACATAGTCGAGGTAGCTGCTCTTGGAGCGATAGTTGGTTGGATCCTTGAAATGAGCAGCCCCGAGACAGAACGCCTCATCGGCTTCACGGACAAACATGGCGTGGCGGTCGGGCTCGGTGAAGAAAGCGATCGTTTGTAGCTGGACATCATGCTCTTGACGAAATTCACGCGCCGCATGAATGAAACGCATGGCTGCTTCGCCGCGATTGACGATGGCAACGCGTCGGAATTCGTTTTCCATAGGGGCCTCAGTAACACGCTTGTTGGTGAGCGTGGGCAATCGTTAAGCCACCAGGACAGCTTCCGCTGACATCGTGGCTTGCAGGTTTTTCAGACTGTCTGCGTTGATTCCGCCAGCAAGTGCAACCGTCTGGTAACCCTTGAGACGCAGGTAGCAATTTCCGTTCGTGTCCAGAACTTCGGCGTTGAAACTCTTCTCATCGGCGTCGGGTCTGACGACCGCATAGAAGCGGCCGTCCGCCTGGTCGGGAGCACGCAGCAACGCGACTTCACGGACGTGCTGTGGCAGGCCCATCCGGCCCTGCAGGCCCATTTCCCATATCCCGGCCGTCTGGAAACAGAGTTCGATTAGACGTGGTGCCATCACAGTGGCAAGTTCCATTGGATGGTGATTAGAAGGCAGGCCCTGCGCGAACAAGCCAATGACCTGCTTTCCATCCCACCACGCCTTTTCAATCACCTGGTATGCGGGCCCGTGGAAGTAGAGGCGGTAGATGTCGGCAGCATCGACGATGCTTCCCGTCGGTTTGACCAGAACTCGCGGAGCCAGAGTCTCCACGAGTTGCTTCGCAAGCCGCACCCGCGCCGTGAAATGGGTTGTCAATTGTGGTTCTGTCTGATTGGGTAGTGAACGGCGTCCGATCAATCGGCAATCTGCTACCAACCGGTCGCCGTGCGGATGAATTCGCACCTCGATTCGGACCGTACGCGGTTCGCTTCGATAGAACTTAAACGGGGCCAAGAAGGTAATGTCTTCGATTGTCTCGACGTGCCATCCAGGAAGCAGGCAGAGCGCGGCTTCTGCAAACGCCTCGATGCCCATGACACCTGGCAAAACCGGGGTACCATCGATTTGATGATCGTGCAGGAACGGTTGCACCTGCGGCTCAAGTGTAGTCTCGAACGCGTAACCGTTATAAAGACTCACGGAAGCAACGGGCCCGATCATCGGTCCGATTGGCGGTGACAACTTCCACGCCGACTCTGCCGCTGTAGCGTCAAGGCCTCCGGTGGCGTCAAATTCGTTGAGCAACACGCCGAGGCTCTGACCGACTACAATTTCGCCTCGTGTTGCACCGACCGTCAATTCGCGCCGGATCAGTGGAACCCCCGCTTCCGGGGGCAGCATTTCGATCCCAGCCATCTCCATCATTTTTGGGATGGAACCGCGAGTGGCCATACCGATTCCGCCCCATGCGGTCCAATCGATCACGATGCCGCGTGTCGCAGGACGAGTCGTCCGGAAGCTCGACGTGATCTTGCATAGCAGATCATTGGCAGCGCTATAGTCGGTCTGACCGACGTTGCCGAAGCGGCCAGCAATCGAACTAAAGGCCACTGTCGTACCCAGCGGCATGTCGCCGATCGCATGCAGCAGATTGAAGAAGCCGTCGCTCTTCACGTCGAATACAAGGTCGAACTCGCGCTGATCTTTGTCTGGCAGGGTGTGGCTTCGCTCCACACCGGCGGCGTGCAACAGAACATCGATGCGCCCGCTAGTCTGGCGCACCTGGCCGACTACTTTAGCCACCGCCTCCGCATCGGCGAGATTCACGCTGAAGTAATACGGAGTGCCGCCAGCAGTGCGGACGGCGTCGATGGCGGCTTGGGCGGCCTGTGCTCGCTCCAAACTTGCAAGTTCTCTTTCGACGAGTGCCGGAGTCGCGCGCTCTCCGCGGCTCTGGATGCGGGCGAAGAGGTCGCGTTTGAGGTTTTCTTTGTCACTCACAAAACGCTTGAGATCTGGATTGTCAGGATCAGGCTTCGGCACCAAGTCAAGCAAATAGAAAGTGCCTCCAGATGCCGCAGCCAAGTCTCCTGTAATGGCTGACACGATACTTCCAGCCGCTCCGGTGACCAAGAAGACGGTGCTCTTGTCCAGCACCATACCTGGCTTTCCATCGGCGGCGGCTTGTTCGTCCAGGCCGACGCTCCAACGCTGGTCTCCCCTGTATCCAATCTCGACCACACCCGGATCGTGCAGCGTCTCTTCAATGAGGAGAGCGGCGACCTCGTCCGGCTGGCGCTTAAGTTCGAAGTCGAGTGCTTTCACAAGACACTCCGTACGTTCGCGTTTGTAGGTTTTGACAAAGCCGACGACGGCGCCCCCGAGCGGAGCGACTGCTCCCGCCTCGTCGTAGCCGTGCTGACCTCCAAGCCGAGTCGCCGAAACAAGGAACGTGCCTCGACACGCTACCTGTTCGTACAAGGCTTGCATCGTGGCGTACAACGACTTCACTCGAAGACGCACTTCCTCGTGCCACGCTGCCAAACTAAGTTCGTTCAGGCTTCCCTCGTGGTCGAGCGCTCGGAGCCAGAAGACTCCTTGAATCGGACCAGCAGCAATCCACGTCTTGAGAAGAGACGCGAGAGCATCCGCCTCTGCTGTGTCGTCAATACGGAGTACCTCCGTCCCCATTCCACGGAGGAGTTTCGTGAGCTCCTCTCCCACACCGCCTTTGTCTAACATAAGCACGACGCGGCTGTGATGGTCGAGTTTCACGCCAGTTGTTTTGCACAAGCTGAGAGGAGGACGCAACGTGGGTACCGGTACGCGCCGTGGAATGCGATTTGCCGCATCGAAACTGGCAAGTGATCGGGCCGCAGGTTGGCCCGAGGAAGCCGGCTTCTCATGGTTCGACTCAGTTGGTCCCTTCACGGATGCCACGCGCCCTGCCCTGTCGTGCGCAAACTTGATCACATGGGCCAACGTCGGGAAATCGCGCAACTTGAGATTCTCGTCCCGCGGAATGTTGTAAGCTGCTCGCACTGCTGCGAACATCTCCGCTTGCTTCACGGTATCTACGCCAAGGTCCGCTTCCAGATCAAGATCCAAGTCCAACATGTCTTCCGGATAGCCGGTCTTTTCGGCCACGATCTGCAGCACTTTATTCTTTATGTCGTCATCAGCGTTCGCCGGTTCCACAATTGGGGTGGAGGAAGGAGTGAGCGGCTCACTCTTCGTTGGCGAGGGTGAAGCGGCTTCGGCCGACGGATCCGGAGCAGCGACCGCCAAGTCGGGCCGCTTTTCGTACACGAACCGGATCACGTGCGCCAGCGTCGGATAATCGCGAAGCTTACGGTTCTCATCGCGCGGAATACTGTAGATCTCGCGAATAGCCGCGAACATTTCAGCTTGTTTGACAGTGTCGACGCCTAGATCCGCCTCCAGATCGAGGTCCAAATCCAGCATGTCTTGCGGGTATCCGGTCTTCTCGACCATTAGGGCGAGAATACGTTCCTTCACCGAATCGCCTTTGCGCGACGGGATTGCCTCCGGCACTTGTGGAACGGCTGTGAGCGCAATCTCCTCGTTGACTGGCACATCGATCGGCACATCTGACGCTAGGGGTCTTGTGGCGCCCAGATCGGGCCGCTTTTCGTAAACGAACCGAATCACGTGCGCCAGAGTCGGATAGTCGCGGAGCTTGCGGTTCTCATCACGCGGAATATTGTAGATTTCGCGGATAGCCGCAAACATTTCTGCTTGCTTGACGGTATCGACCCCCAAGTCCGCTTCCAGATCGAGGTCTAAGTCCAACATGTCTTGCGGGTACCCGGTTTTTTCGACCATCAGGGCAAGTATGCGTTCTCTTACCGGATCACTATTGCTGCACGACATCGGTGCGGATGCCAGCGCTGCGGCCTTTGTTTTAGGCTCTTCGCTTGGTTTTTGCTCTTGAATCTTCTGTTCTTGCCTGACCACCGGCGCCGTCTCCGCAATTGGGATGGGCGAAGGTCGCACGACCTGAGCCTCTGGACTCCGCTCGTGCACGAAGCGGATCACGTGGGCAAGTGTCGGGAAGTCCCGCAGCTTGATCTTGTCGTCGCGAGCAATCCCATATGCTTCGCGCACTGTAGCCATCACTTCCGCTTGTTTCACAGTATCAACGCCCAGGTCAGCCTCGAGATCGAGATCCAGATCGAGCATGTCAACTGGGTAGCCTGTCTTCTCGGCCACCAGAGCCAATACTCGATCCTTCACCGGATCGACTTCCACGGCGAATTTCGCTGGCGTTGCAGAGTCGCGAGGAGATGTCTTGTCTTCCGCTTTGGATTCGACGATCACGCTCACCACGGGCGGGGGTGGAACCACTGCCACTGGAACCGTCTCAGCAACCGGCTTGGTCACAGCCACCGGTTGTGCCTTCCCGGTCGCTTCAACTGACCGGGCCGATGCAGCTTGGTCGCGTACCCGCAATGTGCGGTGCACGACTTCCAAATCCGCGGTGGGATAACCGGCAATCTGACTTAGCCATGTCTTCCACAAGGTCTCATTCACGATGCGATAGGCATAGCCCAGGGCACTGGGACGCCTGTGCACGCCGTCACTTGTGGCAACCCAACGCAACAAGGTCATGCTGATCTGCGAACCAAATCCCGCACCCAGACGGAGGGCATACTCGACGGGATATGCGCCGCCTTTGGACAAGTTAAGTGTGCCAAGTTCGGGGTCGACTTCTTTGAAATTGGCCACGGGGGGAACAAGACCCGTCTCTAACGCCTTCACCGCGAGGACATCCTCGATTCCCGTTCCCATCGCATGGCCGGTCATGCCCTTCGTATTGGCAATCACAACCTGATCGGCTGCCTCGCCGAATACGCGGCGCAACGCGTTAATCTCCGCTGAGGCACTGCCACCGCGTGCTGGCGTGTAGGTCTCGTGAGAAACGAACACTGTGTGCGGAGCAATCTGTTGCCGCGAAATTCCACTACCTGCCTCGGCTTGCGACACCAGCTTCTCCATGATCTGCCCAATGTGTTGAATATCGAGACGCGTTCCGTGGAATGCGCTGTTCGCGGTAACCGTACTCAACACTTCGCAGATGGGTTGAATTCCCCGCTCTCGCGCGGCTTCAGCGCTCTCGACCACCAGTCCCGCGGCACCCATCCCGACGATCAATCCGTGTCGGCGACGATCAAAGGGGGTAGCGGCTTCTTCCACTACTTCGTCGGTAGCAGCCGCACCACTAGCGAGGAAACCGGAGCCAAACCACTCGATCGAGTGGTCGGAGGTGACGTCGTCGGCGGAGATCACAATGACTCGACGGCATCGCCCGGCGCCGATCCAATCCTGCGCCAGCGACACGGCTTGAGTTGTGCTGGCGCAGGCAGAGTTGATTTGCGTGTTGGGTCCACGCGCACCGATGAATTCGGCGAACTGTGAATGTCCCATTGCCAAGGTTCTCAGCAGGAAACGGCGGTTGAAGACGTAGGGCTCCTTTTCGATCATGTCTCTCAGATCTTCCAGGCGCCGTTCGATCTCACGCTCGAGAACGGAATCAGCATTCCCTTTCTCTGCCCGTGCCAGCAATCCTTCCAACAGGCCTAACTGCTCGCGGCGCGCATGATCCGTGTAATAGCAGCCCATTTCATCGGCGAATGAGTCACAGCCTGGAAAGGCTGAGGCAAAGATGACGCCGGTGTCATCGCGCAGCGCGTCAGGCAGTGCCCAGCGCTCGGGCAACTGCGTTCCTTTGCTGGTGGTCTTGTAACGCATGATCAGCGGAATGCCGGCGTCGCGCAGTGCGTCAATACCCACCGCAATCGCCAGTTGGGTAGCTCTATCCAAGGCTGCTTTTCGGTCCGTCGAAATGCCGAATTCACTTTCCAAATCGAACGCGCCGCCGCGCCCCGCCAGCTTAATGACATCGGCTACGTTATTAATGGTCTCGAATGTCGGCCCGCCGTTGTCGCTTTTGACCAGGCGAGTAATGTGCTTATCGAGCATCGCCTTGCGCAGGCGCGTCGGAATGAGATCGATGAATTGATCGCCGCGCAGAATACGCGCGACATTGGCATCATCAAAGATGTGTTCCGTTCCGGGCAGACCCAATGCCGCTCCGGTGATGACAACCGGAAGCAGTGTTGTCGTACGCTCCTCCCCGCGATACATCTGCCAGCCGCGCTCGAGAACATCGGCGAAGAAGTGGCCGAGTTCGGCAAAATGGTCACCGTTGGCTGGCGTCGCCAGGCGAGTGCCGACGGCACCTGATGAAGCCGCTGCTGGAGTATGCGGGATCTTAGCTGCCGACGACGCAACCGGAACCGAAATTGCCGGTCTCTCCGGAGAAACTGCAGCCGTTCCGCGACCAACTCCAGCCGCATAGAGACCGCACAGCGCCTGATTGAACGAGGCAATGTCGCCGAACTTTGGATGGTTGGTGAAGAGCGCCACCACATCGCCGCGGTCGCCGAGGACATCTTCTGCGAATCCTTGAAGAGCCTTTTTGGGTCCAACTTCGACAAAGACCCGGGCTCCAGCTTCATAAAGCCTCCGCAAGCCTTTGACAAATTGCACGGGAGAGGCAACTTGTTGGGCGAGCAGGTCCAACATCTGGGGCACAACGTTGGGACCTGTGGGATAGAACTCACCATTGACATTCGCAACAATCGGCAGGCGAGGCGATTCCAGATGCAGGCGCTCCAGTTCCTTCCGCAACGGTTCGCTCGCAGGTGCCACGATTGAGGTGTGAAAAGCATGACTGACCGGTAGCTCTGATGCGTCGTAGCCGGCTTTCTGGAGAACTTCCATGGCTTCTGTAACCGCATCAGTCGCGCCGCCAATCACCGCCTGGTGTTCGCTATTAATGTTGGCGATCACCACGTAACCGGTGACCGTTGTGAGAATCCGTTCGATTTCGCTGAGTGGCGCGAATACGGCCGCCATCTTTCCCTTGTCAGCCACGGCTACACGGGTCATCCCGCGACCGCGAGCGCTGACCGCTTCGAGCGCGTCTTCAAAAGGAAGGGCACCGGCGGCGACGAGCGCTCCGTATTCGCCCAGGCTGTGTCCCATCGTCATATCCGGCTGGATTCCGTAGGCAGCCAGCAACCGCGTGAGAGCGAGGTCGATTGCGAGTACGGCTGGTTGAGTGATCGCAGTCTGCCGCAAATCCTCATCGGCCTTGGCTACCGCTACAGGATCGGCTTGATCCACGAAAACAAATTCGGTTAGAGGCTTTCCCAGCAAAGGAGTCATTACGCGATTGGCTTCCGCAAACGTCTCGGCGACAATCGGCTCCGCGGTATACAGCGGGCGCAGCATGTTCACGTATTGCGAGCCCTGGCCCGTATAGAGAAACGCGATCTTCGGTGCGGGACCCTGACCGCGGAAGATACCTTGCGCACGCAGAGCCTTCCACACAACGACCTGGTTCGACGCCAGCCCCTTGAGGGCTTTGGCTGTCTTGTCTGCGAGATCAGCGGCATCGACATAATCAATCGCCAGACGCTCTGGTGCGCGCAGGTCGGCTTCGGTCGGCGCGACCGGAGCAGGGGCGCGACCGGCTTGAGCATCCTTCATGACCACTCCTACGCGTTCAGTCAGGTCGGCAATTAACGCGGCCCCGATCAAGAGTGCGCCGCGGAGTGGCGCTTTGAATGTGGACGGAGAAACGGACGACACTGGAGTAGCGGAAGTCTCTTTTGCGTTCATGATTGCCTCATTGATCGAAGCTTGCGGGATTGCGCCGACGGCCACCGAGCGCTTCCCATTTCCGGTCAGCCTGTGCGGAATATGCTCTTCGAGCACCAGGTGGAAGTTCGTGCCTCCGAAACCGAATGCACTGACGCCCGCACGTCGCGGCATATCTGTTGGAACCGTCCAGGGCTTTAGTTCCGTGTTCACATAGAGTGGGGAATGGGCAAAGTCGATATCCGGACTCGGGCGCTCGCAATGCACACTGGGAGGCAGAACCTTATCCCGTAGCGCAAGGGCAGTTTTCAGCAGTCCAGCTGCTCCGGCCGCTCCTTTGAGATGACCGATATTGGACTTCACCGAGCCCAGGGCTACCGAATGAGTGGGAAGATGGTGGCTCCTCAGCAGATCCGTCACGCACTGCGCTTCGACCACATCCCCCACACGCGTCGAGGTCCCATGGCCTTCAATCAAAGTCGCGGTGGCCGGGGAGACCCCGGCATTCTGCCAGGCGCGCTCGAGGCAAAACTTCTGGCCGACCGGGTTAGGTGCTGTGATCCCTTTTCCCTTTCCATCGCTCGACGCGCCAATTCCGCGTAGCACGGCATAAATCTTGTCGCCATCGCGCTCGGCATCCGCCAGGCGTTTCATCAGGAAGATCGCGGACCCTTCGCCCATGACGAAGCCATCGGCACCCTCGGCATAAGGACGCGTGCCAGTTGCCGACAGTGCGCCGATCTTGCAGAACTTAACGAAGGTCGAGGCTCCCATGTTGCGATCGATACCACCGGTGATAACCGCGTCAAAGTCGTTGGCGACTAAACCTTCGGCGGCAGCGGTCATCGCGGCCATCGCGGATGCGCACGCCGCGTCACACACGAAGTTCGGGCCGTGGAAGTTGTAGATGTTCGCAATGCGGCCAGCAATGCAGTTGGCCAACTCGCCGGGCATGCTGTCCTCTGTAATTTCGGGAAGGTGCATGCCAATCCTGTCGTGCAATTCGCGCGTAATCTCGCTCCGAACCGCTTCCGGCAGAGCAGCGAAACTCGGGCTGTCCGCGAGGTCGTGGGCGTATTCCGGAAAGAACACACGGAGTGCGGTCATGTAGTGTTTCTCGCCCGCCATCGCGTTGCCCAGGATCACTGCGACTCGATCCGCATCCAGAGGACGCTTGGGATAACCGTAATCTTCCAAAGCCTCACGTGTGGCCGCGATTGCCCACTTCTGCGCCAGGTCCATGGCATCGGTGACTCGCGGCGGGATCGGCAGGTGCCACTTCATCGGATCCCATACTTTCTCCCGCACCCAGCCACCGATCTTCGAATAGGTTTTGTCGGGAGCGGCAGGGTCGGGATCGTAATAGAACGCTGGATCCCAACGGTCCGACGTGACTTCACTGATGCTGTAGCGGGCGCTCTTCACGTTGTCCCAAAAACTTGCAACGTTCGCGGCATCGGGCAAAACGGCTCCCGCTCCTACAATCGCAATGGCTCTGTATGCTGTGTCTTCCATGTGGACGCTCCTGTACAACCCGCTTGCAGGTTGCGGATGGATAGTCAGGCGTCGTGATTGCTTAAGCGGCGAGTGCAGGCTTGGCTGCACGGGCGTAGAGGACGTCGGCTATGAAATCCATGTCAGAAATCAAACCCGCTTGTGCACGGTGCACGGCGGACAACTGCAAACTCGATTCAAGCGCGGGCATCTCGGCATCACTGACGCCGCCGGCTCCGCCGATCCAGCGCAAGCCTTCTTCAGCAACCTTCAGGGCGGCATCGCGTGCGAAAATGCGGCTCAAGGCTGCCAAGGCCGTGGCGTCAAAACGACGGTTGGCTTTTTCGTTCAACTTTCCTTCCGCTGCCAACGCTGCGCGACGCGCCAAACTGCCTGCGCTCTCCGCATACGCAATCCATTCCCCGATACGCAGAAGAATGTGCTGAAAACGGGTGAGGCGCGCCACTCGAGCCTTTTCCATCAGCTCGGCAAGAGCATGGTGCGCAAGAGCAGCAGCATTCGCGCCCACGTTGGGCTGGCGTGCGTGCAGCGCTTCGAACTCGCGTGCCTTCTCGTGGTAGTGCTGGCCGCGAGTTTTCAGATGAAGCTGCCAACGATCGCGGCTAATAGTCATCTCCATGATTTCGGAGGTACCTTCGTAGATCGTGGTGATGCGAACGTCGCGGCTGATCTTTTCCACCATGTATTCGTGCGTGTAACCGTAGCCTCCGAGTGCCTGGATGCTGGCATCAGCCGCTGCATTCCCGGCCTCGGTCGCCATATATTTCGCGATCGCTCCTTCGGTATTGAGGCTGCCTTCGCCGGCGTCGATCCGCTCAGCCGTCTGTTCGATGTAGGCACGGGCGGCTTCCAACCGCACCACATGCGGCACAATCAGCTTGTGCGTGTAACCTTGCTTCTCCGAGAGCGGCGCTCCGGCCTGAATACGCTTCGTGGAATAAGGAATGGCGCGGTCGAGCGCTGCCCACCCCGCTCCCAGGCCGAATGCCGCCACCATCAGCCGCGTGTATCCGAACACAGCCTGCGCTTGGTTCAGCCCTTGGCCCGGGACCCCACCGATAAGCCGGTCGATATCGACATACACGTCGTTGAAAGCCAGCGCCGCCGTGTTGCTGAGACGGATGCCGTGTTTATCCTCCGGTTCGTCGTGTGTGAAGCCCTTCGTATCCTTCTCAACGATGAACCAACTTGGACCACTCGGTGTGTTGGCTAACACCGTGTACGCTCCCGCGATCCCGCCATTGCTGATCCACTGCTTGTTGCCGTTGATCTTGTAGCCGACGACTTGGCCATCTTTGAGAACGGGGTCGGCCGTTGTGCGGAGGGCGCCGAGGTCGCTACCTGCTTCCGGCTCAGTGGCACCATAAGCGAACAGCAATCCTTCGTCTGCAATGCGGCTCAACCAAATCTTCTTTTGCTCTGGTGTGGCACCGACTGTGATTGGATCGCTTCCAAGGAACGTGGCTAGAACCGATGTCGCAATTCCGAGATCAATTCGCGCCATCTCCTCGCAAATGCAGTAGACGTCGAAGGTGCCTCCTCCCATTCCGCCGTATTCCTCCGGAATGAATAGGAGCTGAATGCCCAGCTTGTCTGGGCTGCACATGTCGCGAACAATTTCGATCGGACATTCATCGCGCTCGTCCAGTTCGATCAGGGTTTCGTCGGGCAGGCGCTTCTTGGCAAACTCTTTCAACGATTTCACACTCAGTTTCAGCGTCTTTTGTGCAAGCATTTTTGCTTAACCTCACTTGGCGGCAACGCCGCGCATTTCACGAACTCGGTTCGTCAGCTCCGGCAAGAATTCGAGCACGTCGTCCACAATTCCGATATCGGCGACCTGAAAAATCGGAGCCTTGGGATTCTTGTTAATGGCGATGAGGAATGGATTTCCCTTGATTCCAGCCAAATGCTGGAAAGCGCCGCTGATACCGCACGCCAGGTAGACCTTGGGCTTCACGGTTTTTCCGGACGAACCGACCTGACGGGACTTTTCCAACCACTTCGCGTCTACGACCGGACGCGAGCAGCTCACCGCCGCGCCCAACGCCTCAGCTAGCTCTTCCGCAAGACCGATGTTGTCTTTCTCCTGAATGCCTCGCCCCACCGAGACCAGCACGCTGTGCTTCGTGATATCCACATCGCCCGCTTCGGCGACGATGGTCTCGACATAGCGGCGCCGCGCCGTCAAAGAGCCAACCTGGGATGACTTGTCCACAATCGCTCCGGTAGTTCGAACACCCGTCTCCGCCCTGAAAGCTCCCGGACGAACATTGATCACGGCACCGGAGGAGATGTCGCATCGAACGTTCGTGTGCACCTGACCACCAAATTCCTGCCGGACCAGTTTGAGGAAACCGCCGTCCGCCCCGTCAATTGCCAGGACGTCCGATACGAAAGCCGAATTTAGCTTGATGGAAAGCCCAGGGGACAAATCAATTCCGAAATGATCATGCGGGACCAGCAGAATGCTCTCCTGAGGCAGAACGCGTATCAAAGCCTGCCGTACGACTTCAGCATTGGGATAAGCAAGGGCTTCATTCGCGATTTTCCAAATCTCGCCGTAAGTCAAACGAAGCGAACTGCATGCAGTATCGAGATCCGATCCCCATCCAGCAAGAATCGCGATGGGAGACGCACTGGGATCAATTTTCTTGGCTGCCTCTACGAGTTCGGCCGCAGAATCATCGACGACGCCACCTCGGTGCACGATATAGGCAAAAATGCGAGCCATTATTTGAGCCCTCCCTTCGCTGCTACTAACTCCAGAACTTTCGTGGCATTCTCTTCCCTGCTCCCGCTCAGGATTTCTGCTCCCTTGCTCAGCACAGGAATGAAGTAATTCACCCGCTTCACCTTCGCGGCTGATTCACCAACTGCGGTTTTGTTGACACCGAGGTCCAAAGCCGCCAAAGTGGGAATTGGGACTGAAGCTACTTGTCGGATGCCTCGCATCCCGACGTAGCGTGGCTCATTAATGCCGGTCTGAATGGAGAGCACGCATGGAAGATCGATCTCGTTGATTTCCCGATTCCCGCCTTCGATTTCGCGGCTGACTTTTACCTTTCCGCCTTCCACCGCGATGGAATTCACCAGAGAGGCGAACGGATAGTCAAGCATCGCAGCCAGCATACCGCCCACCTGCGCGGCACCGTCATCCGCCTGAACACCCGTGAGAATCAGGTCGTAATGACCTTTCTGCACGAAAGCCTTGAGAATCGTGGCAATCCCCTTGCCATCGGATCCGCTGAAAGCCTCGTCAGAAATCAATACGGCCTGGTTCGCACCCATGGCCAGTTCGCGGCGGAGGATTTCATCGTCGTCTTCGCTGCCCATCGTCACTACCGTGACGTTTCCTCCGACCCGATCGCGAATTTGCAGGGCCTCTTCCACTGCGTAGTTGTCCGCCTCATTCACCGAATACACGAGTTCGTCTCGCTCGATATCGTTCCCGGCGGCGTTCAGGGTAATTTCGTTCTCCGACGTATCCGGAACTCGTCGCACGCAAACTAGAATTTCCACGTCACCCTCCACAAGTTGCGGTTTCGCATTCTTCTGCGCGGCTCGCCCGCACAATGTTCTGGTCCACCAGTTCGGCCAGGTCAATCACCGACATCTTGCCTTCCAGGCCCGCGACTTTGATCGCGTCTTCGATATTCACCATGCAGAACGGGCACGCGGTCACGATCACATTCGCCCCTTCGTCTGCAGCCATTCGAACTCTAAGCACACCCATCCTCTGTTCTTCCTTGGGCTCGTAAAACAGCATGAGTCCGCCACCGCCGCAGCAGAAGGAACGGTCTCGAGAACGCTTCATTTCCACACGCTTCAACCCCGGAATTGCATCGAGTACCTCGCGTGGATCGTTGTAAACCTGGTTGTGGCGGCCCAGATAGCAGGGATCGTGGTAGGTGTAAACCTTGTCTTCGTTCTCGACCCGATTAAATTGGATATGGCCCGCCCTGACTTCGCGGGCAATGACCTGGCTGACGTGCTCAACCGGAGGAACATCTTTATAGTCGTGCTTCAGCGCATTGTAGGCATGCGGATCCGCAGTGACGATGCGCTCGACCCCCGATGCTTTGATGGCATCGGTATTGTGCTCCCGCAAGGCAGTGAACAGCATCTCTTCGCCGAACCGCCGAACTTCGTGGCCGCTGTCTTTCTCGGCTGCGCCTAGAATTCCGTAGTTCTCTCCAATGTGATCGAGGATTCGGGCGGTGGCGCGCCCGATCGATTGCATCCGATCGTCGTAGGAAGTAATGCTGTCGACGAAATAAAGTGTATCGGCGTCGTTTTTGCCATCCAGTATCTTGACTCGGCAGGTTTGCTGGAAATCTGCTGCCTTCGTCCAGTCGGGCCTCTTCTTCTCCATCTTTCCGTAAGGATTGCCTCGACTTTCCAGCGCTTTCAACGGCTTTTGCAGCGACTGCGGAACCTTCCCGTCATCGATCATGCCGCGTCGCAAATCAACAATCTTGTCGATGTACTCAACTAACAGAGGGCACTCCTCTTCACACGCGCCACACGTAGTGCAAGACCAAATCTCATCCTCGGAGTAAATGCCGCCGATCAATGGCGCGCCTTCCTTAGTCCGGCCGAGCACCGGGTAGTGCTGGAACACGTAGTCCCTCGCCTTGGTAGTGAGAAACCGCGGCGCCAGCGGACGCCCCGCAGCATGGGCGGGGCAATTGTCGGCGCAGCGTCCACAGTCGGCGCAAGAGTAAAAATCGAGCACGTGCTTCCAGGTGAAGTCTTCGAATTTCTTCACCCCGAAAGATTTCACCTGATCGAGATGCTCGTCGGAAATGCCCCATCGCACGGGCTTCAGAGTCCCCCGTTCCAGCTTCGCGAAATAGATACTGAACAGCGATGTTTCCACGTGGAACTGAATTCCAAAAGGCCGGTAGCAGAGCAAGAAGTAGAAGGTAACGGCGTGCACTAGATAAGCAGAGACGTTCAGAACCCAGAGTGTCGCGAGTGACATCGGGCCGATCACGGTCTCAAGGATCCAAGGCAGAGACAGGAACGCCAGAGCTTCACCACTCTGCCCACGCTGCACATGAGCGGCGGCCTCGCTGGCGGCAAAAAGGCTGTCAGCCGCCATCAGCACCGCGATCAACCCAAGCAGAAAAACAGCGTCGGCGGTATGGCTTTTCCCGAATCTCGCAGGCACAGCATACCGGGCGGGCCTGAAAACCAAGCGCCGGATCGCGGCGACCATCATGCAGAGGAAGACGACGGTCGCGGCGTAGTCCGTAACTAGGTTGTAGAGATGCCCGGCCTCTCCTGAGAAGCCGGGCATCACAAAGTTCTCAGATACTCCGACAATTAGAAGAGAGAAAGCGCGCGTCGCGAGGAGAATGAACCCCGCAAAAATAAGGATATGAAGAATTCCTGCAAACTTGTAACGCGGATGCTTCCACTGTCCCAGCCAGAACTTGAACACATTTCTCAGGCGTGCCAGCGGCCGGTCAAACCGACAATCGCTTTCGGCCCGCAGGAGCGGCACCAGTCTCCTTGCGACGATGTACGCAAAACATGCGACGCCGAGGACGTGGATGGTCAGAAACAGATTGCGTCCAGGAACCAACCACTCGGTGATTTGCGCGGGCGAATAGGTACCTACCACGGTCTACTCCCCAACTGTCTTTCTTGTCTAAGCGACGATGAACTGAGTCAGGACTTTCTGCTGCTCAGTTGCAGGCGCAGGTTGTGGCGCTGTCTTCGGTTCGAGTGAAGAAAACTCGCTCGTAGATGGAACATCTGAGAGCACAGAATCCGTTTTCGCTGGCCTAGCCGCATTCGCTGCGAAGGGCCGTTTACTCAGCGCTCGCTTTCTGTCTGGTGGTCGAATTCCGACGGCGGCGCGGAGTTCCTCAAAGCTGGTCTTCAGCAATTTCTCCAGTTGCTTCAGATCCGGCGCTGCCTGAGCATCCCCACTGAATCCGAAGTACACGGAACCGTTGTAGCTGAGGATCGCGCAATTGACCGCCATCTCGCCTCCGACCGGAACGTACGGATAGCAACGCAGCAGCTTGTGACCATTCAGGAAAAGTGGGCATTGCGGTCCAGGCACATTCGTGCAGACCATGTTGAACGGTGTGATGGGCAACTGGCTCACAAGCGGTCCGACGATCCCCTGCATGGAGGTCGGAAACATCCCGATCAATCCCCCTGCCAGGCTGACTAGTTCGGCGGCATGTACGTGTTTTAAGAACTCAGTTCGCTTGTGGACAGCAGCCAACAACTTTCGGGGCTGGCAAATACTCAGTGGAATGGTGACCGGAACCAAGGAAATGCGGTTCCCCAACTCCGTTGCGCTGCCGTTGCCCCGCAGATTAACGGGCACCATAATCCGCAGCAGCTTTTTCTTGACCGGGTCGCCGTGCAGTTCGCAGTAGCGTCGGATGGTTGCAGTCACGAGTGCGAGAATGACGTCGTTAATGCTGGTTCCACTCTTGTGTCGAATGGCTTTGATGTCCGCCAGCGGCATCTCGGCACATGCGAATCTTTGCGGCCCGCGGTAAACAACGTTGAAGCGAAGCCGTTCGGTGAACGCAGTGATTTCGGGGAATAGATTCGCGAATTCCGCCGCCGCCACACTGCTCCCGCCGTTCGCAGCACGCTCCGCCATGCTCAGCAAATCCGTGAGGGCCGATAGAATCTTTTTCACCATGTCAGAGTAAGAATCCACGAACCCGGCCGTCAGAGAAGACAACGGATCACGTGGCGATGGAACACGGTACTTGAACTCTTTGCGCGGCAGGCGCGGCGCTTCCGGGTTCGCATCCAGGAGCATACTCAAGATGCCCACGCCCGCAATGCCATCGGCGAGACAGTGATGTAAACGGAGAATCAGTCCGGTGCGACTCCGTTTCAGCCCCTTAATTAAGGTTATGTCCCACAGCGGATGCTGGCGATCCATTACTTTGCTGAAGAGCTTTCCAGCCAGCGCTTTCAGTTCGGTGTCGGTACCGTGCTTGAGCGTCACTTCGTGGACATGGCGAAGAAGATCGAATTCCGGATCGTACTCCCAACTGGGAAGTCCGAGCCCGAACGGTGCGGGCACCACTCGCTTGAGATATCGGGGCAGAAGCGGGAGTTTCGACTCGACGAACTTCACGCAGTCCTCAAACGAAATCTCACCGTCGAACACGCAGACACTCGCCACGTTGAGCGGCATGCCTTCCCGCTCGAGATGAAGGAAGACCGTGTCGCCCCAGGAAAGCCGGTCGCTCTGTTGATGGTTCTGCATGTCCAAACTCCGGTTCACACCGTCCTGCAAATTACGCAACTCAGTTCGCAAAAGAAAATCGCCCCGTCAGCTTCGCCAGTTTCAGCGCCTTGTAGATATCGACGTTGACTCCGTGTAGCGTGAACCTGACGCCCTTCTGTTCGGCGAGGCGAGCAAGCTCTTCAATCGCTCGCAGCCCGCTCACATCGATGCGACGGATCGAGGAGAAGTCCAAAATCGGCTCACCTTCAGCGCCATCCAGCTTTTCGCCGGCCTCTTGAAGGGTGGCAACCATGTCTTTCTCATCGATATTCAGAAACACGGCAATCATTGCCATACGCTCTCCGCTACACGAATACTTGGTGGGGTATATCCGCTACTGTCGCCAGCCCTCGTCCCTCATATGCTTTCCAAAAGAGTGCGACCATTTCGCTCATGAGCGGCATGCGAGGATTCGAGCGCCAGGACGGATCGTCAAATGCAATCTTCACCAATTCCGGCACGGCTCTTTCAAAGTCCTCTTTCGAAATGCCCAGCGCAGCGATCGAGCGCGGAAATTCCAGTTGATCGAGCAATTGCTCCGTCGCCCGGATCAGATTGTTGACCTTTTCTTCCACCGTATGTCCACCCAAGCCCAGCAGATCTGCGACCGTGGCGTACTTCTTGTGTGCCACGTAGCCTCGCGTATACGGGGACGGCATGAACTTGGTGGGCACAGCCGCGTTGTAGGCCATGACATGGGGAAGCATCAGAGCATTGGCCCGCCCGTGCGCCACACCAAAGCGTGCGCCAAAGGCGTGTGCCAACGCGTGATTCACGCCCACCGACGCATTAGAGAATGCCATTGCCGCGATGCAGGCGGCGTTGTGCATCATGCAGCGTGCTTCCTCATCGTGGGGATTCTCGTAGGCAATCGGCAAGTACTTGAACACCATCCGAATGGCCTGCATCGCATTAGAGTCGGTGTAGGGCGAGGCGTAATTCGAAACGCCTGCTTCCAGCGCGTGGGTCAGGCAATCGATACCGGTATCCGCAGTGAGCCCCTTCGGCATAGACATAACGAACTGAGGGTCGACGATGGCCACATCCGGACTGAGGGAATAATCGGCGAGCGTCACTTTGCGTCCACGCTCCTTGTCGATCAAGACGGCAAATGGAGTTATCTCGCTTCCTGTTCCACTGGTTGTCGAGATAGCCACGAGTCGCGCGCGATTAATTTTTTCTGTCGGATACTGCACCACTCGTTTTCGCAGATCCAGGAAAGGCGCGGCCAGATATTCCAAATCCGACTCGGGCGATTCGTACTTGAGCTTCATGATCTTCGCCGCGTCGATGACCGAGCCGCCACCCAGCGCAATGATCTGGTCCGCTTTGTAGAAATTGAGCGCCTCCACGCCTTGCATAATGACTTTGACTTCAGGCTCCGCATCCGGAATAACCAAGAGGTGAACGTGAGTCTTGGGGCAGATCTGGCGGCGGACAATGTCGACGTGACCGATGTGCTCCAGCGCTGGATTAGTGACGATGATGGTCGACAGCGATGGGAACTGGCGCAGGTTCTCCACCGCATTCATATTGAAGAAGATTTGATTCGGAACCCGAAACCACATATGGGCTTGCGTCCTCCGAGCCAGGCGCTTGATATTGAGGTAGTGGTAAATATTCACGTTGTCGGTGGTACTGTTGCCGCCACCGGTGCCGCATCCGAAAGAAAAGGTGGGTACCAGGTCGTTGTAGACGCCGCCCAGCGCTCCGACTGAACCGGGTGAATTTACGATGATCCGACCTGCGTTGATCACCTCACCAAACTTGCGGATAATCTCTTCATTGCGGGAGAACACGACTGCGGTATGTCCAAGGCCGCCCGCATGGTTCACTTCCACGCACACCCTAAGCGCCTCATTTACGGATTTCGCTCGATACACGGCAAGCACCGGGAACAGCTTTTCAACAGACAACGGGTACTCGCGGCCCACACCTTGTATCGGCGCAATGAGAAGTTTCGTATCGGGCTTCACCGAGAGGCCAATGAAGCGGGCGATATCGGTAGCCTTCTGACCGACAGCCACGGGCTGCATGAATCCAGTCTCGGGATCAATTACTGTCCGCTCCAACAGTTTGGTCTCTTTCTCGTTGCAGATATGCGCACCGAGGTCCGCGAATTTCTTCAGGACGGTGTCATAAATCTCTTCGTCGATCACGACCGTCTGCTCGGAAGCGCAAATCGTGCCGTTGTCGAAGGTCTTCGACACGATGATGTCAACCACGGCGGTGTTTAGGTCCGCCGTTTTCTCCAGATAGACTGGCGTGTTGCCGGGGCCTACGCCCAATGCCGGCTTGCCCGAACTGTAAGCGGCTTTCACCATGCCCGGTCCGCCCGTGGCATCAATCAACCCGACATCTTTGTGCTTCATCAAGTAAGCGTTGTCCGGGAGGGTGGGAGATTCCAGGCAACTGAAAACTCCTTCAGGCGCACCATGCTTGACCGCAGTCTCGTACATGACTCTCACCGCCTCGGAGCAACAATGCCAGGCCTTGGGGTGAGGACTAAAAATAACTGCGTTGCGTGTCTTGACGGCCATGATGCACTTGAATAAGACCGTGGAAGTAGGATTCGTGATCGGCGTCAGAGAGAAAAGAACGCCGATCGGCTCGGCCATCTCCACGAGATTCCGCTCAGGAATCTCGCGAATAACGCCAACCGTGCGTTTGTCCTTGACGTAGTTGTAGACAAACTCGCTGGCCACCATATTCTTGATGACCTTATCTTCCATCACGCCAAGCCTGGTTTCCTCGACGGCGAGGCGCGCAAGATGCTGAGCCTGTTCCAGTCCGGTCAGCACCATCGCTTTGACAATCCGGTCGACATCTTCCTGAGTAAATTGGGTAAAGACAGCTGCGGCGATCCTCGCCTGAGTGGCTAGCTTTTCGAGGTAAGCAATTCGCTCTGTACTGAGACCTTCTGCTGGCAACGGGATTTCGACCCGCTCCTTCACTGCGTTCGCAATCATGTCGCCTCCGCTACTGCCAGGCGTTTCTATGCGTAGTCAATCGGATTCTTTTCAAACCAGTGTTCATCGCGGGTTTTGCTGACGTTCTTCCACGCGCCAGCAACCACGCTCGTGGTAAAGTCGCGGCTTTCCCAAATCATGCCTGCTCCAAAACCGATCGCTCCCCCAAGCAAACCGAAGGCTAGCGTTCTGGCGGGTGATCGGCGTCCATTCGTGAGGCATCCTCCTACTAATACTCCAAGAAACGTTCCAACGAGGGCTGGTATAAGGGCCTTTCGGGCGGACTCGCCCAGAAATGGTGTCAGAGGTTGTTCTTTGAGAAAGTGCTCTTCCCCGGCGACCGCACCTTCGACGGCGGAGTCTACGAGTTTGCGACCGTAGTCCACACTGGACTGGGACCATTCCTTGACGTTCATTTTGCAGCCTCACAATGCAGTGAATCGCGATGTTCGATCAGCGATTATGCTTCCTTCCGCGAACATTCCAATTTCGCTTCGATGAGTTCGAACAACTCCTCGAAGGTCATACCTCGATCGAGCAATCGGATGAGTGCGCTAGCGTCGAACCCCGCGGCCTCTCCTGCCTGCAGAAGTCGTTCGATGGCTTCGTAGACTGAAACTTCGTGCGATTCGTGTAAGCGGGTGAGAAAAACTTCGAAGGTGTTGACTGGATGGGTTCCGGCGGGCACTTGAGCTCAACCTCAATTCCCAAAGTAGAACCCCAAGTGTGACTCCAGTCAGCAACCTCTGTCACTTGGCAGTGTGACGGACGTCACACTGTTTTCCACAAGGGCACGCGGAGCTAGCGATTTCTTACACGGCTGGATGATGTGGGGCAGAAACAACGACAGAGGCTTCATTCCAGGACGTTTCGGCCGCTGGAGGAATATAACTCATGGCCCGCTCGGCCAACGCGGTGATTGTAAGGCTGGGATTGACCCCGAGATTAGCCCCCAGAACTGACCCGTCGCAAATGTACAGGTTGCAGTAACCAAAGACGCGGTGGCGATCATTCACCACGCCGCGATCAGGGGAACCTGCGATGACGCAGCCTCCAATGCAATGCGCCGTGCCGGGAACATCGAAGAGAATCTCCGGAAGCGTGCTCATCGCCGTGCCTCCAGCGATTTGAGCGAACCTGCGGGCAAACTCATTGGCCTTCGGGATATAGGTCGGTACTTTATTACCGCGACTGACCAGCATCTTGCGGAACGGCCAGAACCACGGTCGTTCCCACCGCATCTCGATGTGTCCCTCGAGCGCTTGCATACAGAGTAGAATTACGGCCTCTCGCGCCCAGCCCCATGGCCGGATCACGCGCAGGGTACTGATCGGATGGCATAGCAATGCGCCCACTGCATTCCTAAGCCACAGTCCGATTCGCTGCGGTCCGGGACGACCATCCGTCAGAAAGGTGGTGAGAAGCCCCATGGTGTCAGAGCCGCTCGGATACCGCACAGCTTCAATGTGTGTATGTTCGTCGATATAGATACCTGATCCGATGGCAATGCCTTTGGATAAATCCTCGGTACTACGCGGTATCCGAGCTCCGATAAGTGATTCTGAATTGGTACGTACGTGCTTGCCAAGACAGTTGCTGATGGCGGGCAACGAGCCGTTGTTTTTGAGCCGGAACAGCAATTCCATGGTGCCAAGCGAAGAGGCGGAGAATACAACGCCGCGACAAGTGAATCGCTTAGGCTGACGGCGAATCCACGCCGTAGACCGCAACGTGCTGACTTCGTATCCGCAACTACCATCGATCGCGCCGGCCAACGGTTTAACATCAACAACCTTGGTTTCTGCGAAGACCTGTGCCCCATACTTCTCCGCCAAGTACAGATAGTTGAGATCGAGTGTATTTTTCGCTCCGTACCGGCAGCCCATCATGCAGCCGCCGCAGCTGGTGCAAGTGGTGCGCGCTGGACCCTGTCCTCCAAAGAACGGGTCGGGGAAGGTTGTGTTCCCAAGTTCCCCGTCCCCCGGCTGGAAAATTCCCACCCTGGTGCGGTAGAACGTCGATCCACAGCCAGTACCTTCAGCGGCTCTTTTCAGGAGCAGATCACCGGGTCCGAGGATATTGTTTTGCCTCACGCCCAGCATGCGCGACGCAGTTTGGTAGTGGCGGGGCATCTCCGCCTTCCAGTCAGCCAAACCGGTCCACGACCCTGCATCCCAGACCTTTTCTTGTGGGGCTAACAATGTGCTGGCGTAGGTAATCGATCCGCCGCCGACGGCACAACCGTGGTAGATCGTTGCGTGGCGAAAAAAACGCATGTTGAAGAATCCGCGCAGGCCGAGTTTCGGCCGCCAGAACCAGCGATGAATGGACCAACTCGTGCGCGGAAAAGACTGGGGCGCCCACCGGCGCCCCATTTCCATCACCCCAACCCGATACCCCTTCTCTACCAACCGAAGGGCGGACACACTGCCGCCAAAGCCGGATCCGATGACGATGAAATCGAAATCGAATTGTTGGCTGCGCGGTGCCATACAGCGCTCCGGCCCTGAACACTCAAAGTTATGCGACCAGATACTTTCCGCTTTCAATGACTCTCTGTGCTATCGTCTGCCGCAGAGCCACCGTGTTGAATGGGTCGTACTTGCCCAGCCGGCGCAGGATTGCCAGTTGCGAGCGCAGCATGTCCCCATCGGCGCATGCGACCACGACCTTTCTCGCCGCGCTTTCAATCCTTTCCATTGCCCCTGACATGTAGACGCGGGTCATGGCGCATGCCAGCCCTGAACCCGCCTCGCCGTGCCGCGCGGCCAGTTTCTGCGCGCGCAGCACGGCGGACTCCATGGCATACGTCTCAATCGTCATGTCTGCGATTGCGCCCATAATCTCCTGCTGGTCCTGGATCGCTTGCATGTATTTCTGGGTGGCAACACCGGCGGCGAACAGGCCAATCTTCTTCGCCGTCGCGACCAGCTTTCGTTCTTGCGCAAGAGGTCCGTCCATTCCATCTTCGCTGGGTCCGGATAGCACCTCGTCCATAAGCTTCTTGATCGCAGCCATCAATGGGAGTTGTCCCGACATTGCGCGTTTCAACAAGAACCCCGTAATGACCAACCGGTTGATTTCGTTCGTGCCCTCAAAGATCCGATTCACGCGGACATCGCGGTAGTTCCGCTCGGCCGGATACTCTTCCACAAATCCGTATCCGCCATAGATCTGCACGGTCTCGTCGACTACGTAATCAATGAATTCTGATCCCCACACCTTGAGGATCGAACATTCGACGGCATACTCGTCGATTGCCTTGCGGACCTGGACCATGTTTGCGTGTTCCGCGCCGAGTAGGGCAATGGCCGAGTCCATCATTCCGACGGTTCGATAGGCCATGGCTTCGCCGGTGAAAATTCCCGCGGCCATGTTGGCCAGCTTCTCGCGAATCAATCCGAAATCGGCGATCACCTTCCCGAATGCCTTGCGCTGTTTGGCGTAGGCGATAGCGCTTTCGATGCAGTTGCGTGCTGAGCCCACGCATCCCGCGCCCAACTTGAAACGGCCAACATTCAGTACTGTGAAGGCAATCTGATGTCCCTTCCCGATCTCACCAAGGACATTCTCCACCGGAACATGACAATCATTGAGGATCAGCGGACAAGTCGAGGATCCCCGGATTCCCATCTTGTGCTCTTCCGCACCCACCGAGAAGCCCGGGAACCCGCGCTCGACGATGAATGCCGTGAACTTCTCGCCATTCACTTTTGCAAATACGATGAAGAGATCGGCGAAGCCCGCGTTCGTGATCCACATCTTTTCGCCGTTCAGCAGGTAGTGCCTGCCATCTCCGGACAGCTTGGCCTGCGTTCGGCAGTTCAGCGCGTCCGATCCTGATGAAGATTCCGACAGGGCATAAGCGCCCACTGTCTGGCCGCTAGCCAGGCCGCGCAAGTATTTCTTCTTTTGTTCTTCCGTTCCGAAATAGACGATCGGTAGAGTACCGATGCAGGTGTGAGCTCCCCAAGTCGTGCTAAACCCGCCGTACTTCGCGATCCGATCGGCGATGATGGCAGAAGTGACCTTATCCAACTCCATGCCACCGTATTGTTCGGGAACATCGACGCCGCTCAGTCCCAGTTCACCCGCCTTCGCTACCAGTTCGCGAGTGACGGCAAAATCCTTGTGCTCCATTTTCTCGATATTAGGCACGATTTCTTTGTTGGCAAATTCTTCCGCGGTTTGCGCGATGAGCGTATGCTGCTCCGTGAAATCTTCTGGGGTGAATACTTCGTCTGGCGTTCGTTCCTCGATCAGGAAGCCGCCACCAGGGATCTTGTTAGAGGGTACTGCGGTAAGCGTAGCCATATTGTCCCTCCCACGAGGACGTTTTGACGCAGTTTAGATTCAGCGTGAAACGCTCATACTCGATCCATAGTTCGCATCTCACCCACTCCAGCGGGCGCAGACTCGATGGGCGAGGCCACCGGATACAAAGCGAACCGCGTCTTCGAGCGAAAGGGTTTATTACTCGAAGACGCATTCGCAAGAATGGCAACTTGCCCGTAGAACCGCTTGTGTCCTCGGGGCTATTCCAAGTTCGTCAGGCCGTCGCCGCCGCGGTCCTAGCCTTCTTCGCCGGTTTCCTGACATGCCGCTCCGGCTTCGCTGTATTCGGCGGATTGACCACAACATCCATCAACGCCTTCTGGGCATCGACGTAGCTCTTCACAGCCTCCCGGGTTAACTCGCTGACGGGGAGAAACGGAAAGGGCCGCAGCAGGTCCACTGCCTTGCCGGCGGTTTTCACATTGGCAGTCATCTGCCGTCCGGCAACTTCCACCAACCGCTTTTGCGCTTCCAGGAACGACTCCGTCGCTTGCCGGCTTAGATGAGCCAGCTCGCCCTGTTTCTTCTTCCCGGCACCGTTGACAGATTTTCCGCTCGTTGCTTTGGCGGTCTCTTCCGCGATCACATCCAGGAATCGCTTTTGCGCTTTGACGAAGTTCTCCATGCCCTCGCGAGCCAGGTCCACCACCTGATCAGGCTGATATGGTTTGCCGGCCTTGGCCGCCGTCATCCAGGTATGCGTATGTGTGCTGGCAATCTTCAGATATTCTTCCTGCATCTGAATGAAAGTCTCCACGCTCCGCCGCAACAGATCGGTCATGGCGTGCGCAACCGGCCCAGTTCCAACACGTTCCTTTACGCCGTTCATTAAAATTTCGTTTTGTTGCTTGCCCAGGTTGAGAAGAACCTTCTGGGCCTCAAGGAAGTTCGCCATACCCTCCCCTGTAACCTCGCTGAGGATAGCGGTGGGAGAGTGTTGTGGATCTGATAGTTGTTCCCGAATAGCCTGCATGACACTGGCATTTTGTCGCATCGCCAAATCGATAAGGATTCGCTGCGTGGCAAACAATGTTTGCGCGCCCTGCTGCGCCCAGCCTGCTAACAGACCAACTACCGAAGGCTCTTTCGGGTGACTACGGGGAGATTCATGCCTGACTGCCGCTGCCATATCAATACCTCCAATTGCTGCATTGCAGCATCAGCTAAACTGTACGAGCCTAGCGGGGTTGTGTCAAGATATTCTTTGCACCTTGTGCAGAGCAACATGAGCTGGAATCCATGAAGCCTTCTGTGGTCGTCATCAAGAAATACGGAAATCGTCGGCTGTACGACACGGCCGGCAGTCGGTACGTGAATCTGGAAGATCTGGCAGCGTTGGTTCGTGCCGGCAAAGAAGTCCGCGTGGTCGACGCCAAAAGCGGCCGTGACCTGACCCGAGTCACATTGACTCAAATCATTACAGAAGATGCCAAGGATAAGCCCACAGGTCTACCACTCGAACTGCTACGGCAACTGATCATGGCTTCTGACGAAGTACGTCAGGAGTTCCTGATGTGGTACCTGAAATCAGCCTTCGATACTTACGCGAAGCTGCAAGATACGGTGCAGAACCGCCTGAGCGAAGTCCAGTCCGCCATTCTCTCCCCCGTAGATATGATGAAACGATTCCTGAGTACGGCCACATCCCCGGCGCCGCCAGGCAATGCGGAGCCGGAAGTTGAGTCCTTGAGGAAGCGAGTCGCGGAACTCGAGGCTCGATTACAGGAACCAAGGCGCGGAAGACGTCGCAAAAAACGTTGAATAATCCAACACGTCGGATCGTCCGTTAACTTCATGGCACGAAGTATCTAGACGCTGCCACGACGGCAGTATAATATTGCGTTGCAGCAATTCTCATCTGCGCCTCGACGCGCGGATGGGAGGACCCGGGACCAATTTGCGGCGCATAAAGAAGAAAGCAACAGCGCGTCCTTCCACGACGAAGCGGCGCAAACAAAGTCCACGGCCTCATCCCGAGGCCCAGACCTCCCTGTGGACCGAAGCGCTTTTCGGGGCTGAAGTCCTCATCCTGCACGCGACGCCCGTGTACTACGGTTTTGGCGTTCCGCGCGGCGATGGCTCTGCCGTGGTCCTGATTCCCGGCTTTCTCGGCACCGATCTGTATCTCATGGAACTTCACGCTTGGCTTACGCGAATCGGATACAGGCCTTATTTTTCCGGCATCGGTATCAACGCGGAATGCCCAAACCTGCTGATCCAGCGGCGACTGAACCAGACCATTGAAACCGCTTTGGCTGATACCGGAAGAAAGATTCATTTGATCGGTCACAGCCTGGGTGGGGTAATCGCTCGATCTGTGGCGGGAGCTCGGCCGAAAGAAGTAGCTTCCGTGATCACGCTCGCTGCTCCCATCCGTGGAACAGTTGCGAATCGCGCCGTCCTCCACGCCGCGGAAGCGGTCCGTCTGCGGATTCTCGAGGAGCACGGCCGCGGAGTTCTGCCAGACTGCTATACCGGGCGCTGTACATGCAATTTTCTGGACTCCTTACATCGCAGGGTGCCGGACTCAATGCTTGAGACCGCGATTTATACGCGCCATGACGGCATTGTGGACTGGCGCTACTGCCGAACCATGAATCCCGAGATTGACGTGGAAGTTCCGGGCACTCACATCGGAATGGCATTTAATCCGGCCGCATATACCGTCGTAGCCCAGCGTCTGGCGAAGGCTCAAACCTCCGAGTAGGTCACCCAACCATTTCAAGCACGGCGCCTGTGTTGGTCTCCAACCGCACAGCCGCTCCGCTCGCATCCTCCACAAGAAGTGACGCCGAGGCCAGGCTATTGTTCGTTACCTCAAAACTGCCGGAGCAATCGGTCTTTACATAAGGAAGACGATGGATATTCGACGTGCGTCCGTCGATCGCAGCTTCCAGGCGAAATCCATTTTTTTCGGCACAGCGGAAGTTCCACCGCATGCTTTCGTGATTCCTATCCAATTCTTTGAAATTCCGGAAGACGTGTTGCTGCCCGTTGTGCCAGAGCACGGCCTTGCGAAATACGAGTCCAAATGGCATTTCGTAGATCAATGCTTCGAGTGTGCTGGCAGGATTGCCGTCCCGTGAAAAGTATGCATGCGTCCAGGTCCAGAAGTTACGATGCCGATATCCGCAATTGTGTCCCTGTACACCGATACCGAGTGCATCCCCAACAAAATTGCGCTCGTCGAGCGTGATGTTCCCCGAGAAAAGCGCATCCGAATGCGGCGTTCGCGAGAAGCCGATCCAACCTTTAGCGCTCAGTGTTACCCGGAATGTCGAGCGGTAGCGCAGGTTCCATGCGATCGTGTGCCCGTCTACCTGCAAAGCACCGCGGCAGGAATTCTCATCGATGCCGTTCTCGCCAATCTGAAAGTAAAACGGAGTCTTTCCTCTGCCACTGATTTCCAGTTTGTCCAAAGGAAATCCCTGGATAAAGCTTAGTGGCTTCCCTTCTGCCGGAAACCACGTCGCCCATATCTGAACCGGCATCCCACGTGCGTTCCCTGGGCAACCCCCTCGCCCAGGATTCGTCAGTAAGTAGCGGAACCACCAGGCGCCGCTGCCGTCCGCCAGCCCCAAACGCACAAACCAGACCTCATAACGGCGCCGGACGGCCAAGGACGTAAACACTTCGTTTAGAGTCGCCATGATTTCCCTTTTTCCGAAACACAAAAACTATCTCATAGACTTTTCGACTCTCCGGTGACCGTAGTCACTGCGCAGCCACGGGTAACGACCGATAGTTTGAGCGGGAATTCACTTTCATGCTGGACGCGTCCGCCGTCGCAGCGGGATTTCGCCAGCTCGCACCCGATCAGTTGCGTAACGCCCTCGGGACCTTCCTGCCCCAAGGCGCGTCGAGCGACGAAAAAGTCGGCGCCCTTGAGGCCGCATTGCGTAGTCCCCTCGGTCACTCCCTGCGCGATACCCTGGCGCGCTGGATCGTCGATGAGATTGTCCCGGTCGATGCGTTGGTTCCGGAAGCCTATATCAAATGGCGCCCTCCCGTACGCGACGCCATGATGTACGTGGTGGCGCATCTTTCTCCAGCACGACTCGCACCCAAGCTTCTGGAACAATTTGAGCTCCCGCCCAAAACCTCAGCGGAAGAGCGACTTCTGCGACTTATTGCCAAGGTGCCCGGGCTGCAGAAATTAGGTCAGGTTATCGCGCGAAACCAGCATCTCCGCCCTGCTCTTCGCCATGCACTCGCCCGGCTGGAAAACGGAATTCGCGACGTCAATCCGGAAGACATTCGCGCCATTATCCAAAATAGTCTTGGAGATCGAGTCAAGACATACGCAGTAGAAATCGCAACCGAAATTATGAAGGAGGCAAGCGTCAGCGCAGTGGTGCGCTTCACTTGGCGAAATCCCCGCACCGGACGCCGCGAGCGCGGTGTGTTCAAAGTTCTGAAGCCGCATATCCCTGAATATTTCGTCGAAGACATGGACTATCTGCAAGGACTGGCTCAATACTTTGGAGACCACCATCATGCTTATGGGTTCCCCCAGCACTTGATACCCGACACATTTCGAAAGGTTCGGCGCCTGCTCCGCCATGAAGTTAACTTTAGACGCGAACAAAAGACATTGCTCGAAGCGTCTAGCCTTTACGGACCTTTTCCGGGCGTTCGCGTCCCGCTCGTAATTAAGGTTTTGTGCACCCCAACCATCACTGCACTCACCGAAGAGCGCGGAATTAAGGTGACCAACGCCGCTGTCGGATTGCCGGCTTCGCGTCGTCGCAGGATGGCCGAGCAATTGGTGGAAGCCCTCGTCGCTGTACCTCTGTTGGCAGCCGAACCAGAATCGATCTTCCACGGCGATCCCCATGCCGGCAATCTGCTTTACGACAACCGAACTGGCCAGTTGACGATCATCGACTGGGCCCTGCGTGAACGGCTGGGCCGCGACCAACGACGGCATCTCGCACTCTTATTCCTGATGGTCACGTTGCGCGATCCGGTGGGCGTAACCAATGAGATCGGGGCGCTGAGCCAGCGTCGCATTCGGGTGAATTCGCCACGCAGCCGATTGGTTCGCGAGTTGGTGGCCGGATTCCTCGATGAGATACCGACAAGGCGGCTGCCGAGCGGCGCTGACGCCATGCGACTTCTCGAGCGCGTCGCGATGAGAGGCATCAAGTTCCCAGCCTCTCTAATCATGTTGTCCAAGGTGATGTTTACACTGGAAGGAATACTGGCTGACATCGTTGGATCCGACACCGGTATGGGTTTCACCATCGCACGTAACGTCGCACAGCACTGGCTTACCCATCGCTCCGCGTTTCGCTCTCCGCTCACAACCAGTGACTGGCTCACCCTGCAGTGCAGCGCGTTGCTCTACACCAGCCGCTTGTGGTTGAAGTGGGAGCAGACGATGCTGGACCGCTGGTTGGTACCCAACGCCACAGCACCGTCCGCAATCACCACAGGTAGGTGGATTGGCAGCGTCTCACAGACCAAACAATCAGCCTAACCGACTGCGACTTTATTGCGAACTGTCCCGCGACGACCCTGCTTGGCTCGGCCGACGGCCTTCTTGTGCGGCGTGACGAGCGACCCGAACAGCGCTTTCTGGGCATCGACAAAGCCCTTTACGCCTTCTCCGGTAAGATTCGCCATTGGCAGCATCTGCGCCGGCGACATGAGTCCCATGGCTTGAGTCGTCGCGTCCAGGTTCACATTCATCTGCTGGCCCATCACATCGAGTAACCTTTTTTGGGCCTCAATGAATGCATTCCCTGCTTCGCGTGCTAAGTGCGCCAGATCAGCCCTCTTCACGGCTTTCTCTTCGTGCACGGGCTTTCCGTTCGTCGCCTTGAGGGTCTCTTGCGCGACGACATCAACGAATTTCTTTTGCGCCCGAGCAAATGCCTCCACTCCTTCGCGAGCAAACTCGACGAGTTGCTTAGCCCTCACGTCCTTCCCTGCCTTTTCCGACTCCAGCCATTGCAGCGTTTGCCTACTGGTGGTTGTCAGCAGTTCCTGCTGCATTGTTAAGAGAGTGTCCAGGCTCCGTCGCACGAGGTCAGTCATTGCTACTCCTGGTGCGAAACCACCAAGGTGTCCTTTGATTCCGTTCAGAATGATGTCGTTTTCTTGCTCCGCCAGGTGAAGAAGGGTCCGTTGTGCTTCGATAAGGCTCGATGTGCCCTCCACCGCTAGTTCGGTCAGAATATCCAACGGAGAGCGCTCATCGTGTCGCTTTACATGGGTTGCCATAACCACCTCCAATTGCTGCAGTGCAGCATTGCCTGAAATATAGTATTCGTCGTGGGCACAGTCAAGAGTTAGGCGACCATTTGTGCGCTGCGTCAACACCCTCTGTGATTGCTGTCACTCGCGTCCACCGATCTTCGGTTTTCTAATAGTTGGGACTCTTCCATTTCGATTCTCTACACAGGAAATGCGTTGACGATCGATATCTTTGAGAGTGTGAAAATGGACCAGATCCCTGAAGTCGAGAATGCCAAAGCACTGATGCACGAGGCTACGACTTGGTCAGTGATGAAATGGCTGCGCGAAAAGAAACACGTGCGAAAGACCGCCGACCAAGCGAATGCAGCCCTGGATCAAATGAACGAAGCCGTCAAGAACCAATGGAGTGACAAAGTCCGGGTGGCTTATCAATCATTGATCACTACCGCGAGCCAAGATCGGCCCCTCGCGAAGCAACCGCCGCCAGCAATTGATGCCGAAATGAGGGCTATCGTAAGCAGGATTAAGGAGGCAGACGACGAAGCAGATCGCGCTAGGGTGGAGGCAGAAAACACCTTCGATGAAGCAGAGAAACAACTGAGCACCCGTCTCGCGCGCGAAGGGTGCCAAAAGGCCATCCGCTCATGGGAACTGCACGAGAAGGCAATTCGAAAGGCGGAGGCAATCATCCACCCCCGGTAGTGAGTTCCCTGATGCGTAGCCAGCGCTGGCTACTTTTTCATGGACTGGAGCGCTTTGCGCGTCGACTCCAGAGTGTTCGTGAGTGACTCCACGGGGAGATTCCGGATGATCGGTTCAATGACCCATCCGAGTCCGAATGGCACATCGCGTGTCAGGGAAATCGCTCGACACTCAACATAGACTCCACCGTCACGTTCCTCGAATCGCCAGTAGGAGTAGAGGCGCCATAAGAATCCGTGCCCAGTGTCGGGTGGCAGTACGGTCTCTTTCGGGCCTCCCGCGTCTTGTATTTCCTCGATGCGCGTTGTATAGGAGCGACAAATCCAACGTGATCGGCCCAGGGAGCAATAGCGCACATCGTGGTAGGTATCAAGCACCACCGTGATGATCTTCTTTTTAAGTAGGCGGAGATAGACCTGAAATTCATCCTCGTGACGGCTGACTAGTCTTGAAGCAATCACCTCGAGGCTGTAGATGTTCTTGTGATTGTCATAGTCCTGAATTAAGGCCAGCGTGGCTTCGATCGTGGTACCCGCAATAAAGGCGGCGCCGACCCAATCATGGACCAAGCCACCGGGCACTGAGACCGGCCCCTTCCCGATCCAGAATTCCGCCACAACCTGTCCTTCCCGGACATGATGACTTCTTTGTAGATCCCGATCCGTCCACAGGAACGGGCCGGTTGCATGGCAGGTCCATTCCATGGCTTCTTCAGCCCCGCGGGCGTATTTTTCAAACGCTTCGAGAGTTTTAGGCAATAACCGTATTGCCGTTGGGGTTCGCGACATATCAACCCACTTCGCCGAATGCGATCGAGTCACACCTGTTACGACACGCTGGCAACTTCTTCTTCACCGTACAGTTCATCAATCTGTCTGCGGTAGCGCTCCTCAATCGCTTTGCGGCGAAGTTTTAAGGTGGGAGTTAGGCTCCCGTCGTCTGCGCTGAATTCATCTGGAACCAGCAGAACTTTCTTAAGTGTTTCGTAACGAGCCAGGCCTTGGTTCACTTGGCTAACGATGCCTTCATAGAGAGCCTTGACTTTCGGATTAGCCACCAAGTCGTTCCGGGAGGAAAAAGGTACGTGATTGTCTCGGGCCCAGTCTTCGAGCGCTGGAAAATGTGGCGAAATAATCACCAGAGCGAATTTCCTGCGGTCCCCGAGTACCACCGCCGTTCCTATCAGAGAATTGAGCTTGATGGAATTCTCGATCGGCTGCGGCGCGATGAACTTGCCGCCCGAGGTCTTCAGTAGATCCTTCTTGCGATCGGTAACCGTCAGAAAGCCGTTTTCATCCAACCGGCCGATATCTCCAGTTTTGAACCAGCCATTCACAAATGAGCTTCGTGACTCGTCGGGCCGGTTCCAATAGCTGCCGAAAATCGACGGACCACGGACCAGAATTTCTCCGTCTTCCGCAATCTGGACTTCCACATTGGCCAAGGGACGGCCCACGGTGCCAATCTTGTAAGCGCGCGGTGTGTTAATCGCGATCACCGGCGAGGTTTCAGTGAGACCATAGCCTTCGTGGATACGAATCCCAATGCTCGCATACCATGCGGCCAGATCCTTACCAAGAGGAGCTCCCCCCGAAACGAATACTTCAACCCGCCCGCCCATTCGAGTTCGCACTTTCGAATACACCAGTTTATCGGCCAGCTTCCAGCGCAACGAAGTTGGCATCTCGCCGGCCATGATCTTGGGTATGTGCGCGCGTCCCACCGAAAGAGCCCATTGGTAGATCGCTCGTTTCGGAAATCTCCTCGCAGTTTGCTCCGCCTGGTTATGGATCTTTTCATAGACGCGAGGCACAGCAACGAACAGGCTAGGCTTCACCTCTGATAGGGCTTGAGGCATCTGGTCGATGAATGAGCAATAGGCAATCGTCACACCGCGATAAAGCAATGCAAGGTCGGCATGGCGCGCTGTCACATGGGACAACGGCAGAAAGGAAAGCGTAATCTGCCCAGGGCGAATATCAAACTCTTCTAACGACCACAGGACATTCGAAGTCAGATTTCCATGACTCAGTTGGACGCCCTTTGAGGTACCCGTCGTTCCCGATGTGTAGACGATGGATGCCAGGTCATCAGCGACGATCGTACGCGCACAGGCCTCCAGATCCAGATCGCGCTCCGTCGGTCCTTCCAACATCAACCTCTGCATGGAAACCGCATTCGCGGTTTCCACCATATCCATAACTATCACGCGTTCCAGGGCCGTCTTATTCTTTATGGAGAGCACCTTTTCCAATTGCTTCTCCGTGGAAACTACTACAACCTTTGCCCCAGAATCGCCGAGAATATATTTCGTCTGATCGGTTGTCAGAGTCGAGTAGATCGGCACAACCACCGCTCCCAGCAGGAGAGACGCAAAATCTGAGACGGCCCACTCATGTCGATTCTCACTCAGGATCGCCACACGGTCTCCCTTGGTGACGCCCCACCCCCGAAGGGCGCCTGCCATTCCAGCTACGTTTCGATAAAGTTCTTGCGAATTGATCGGAGTCCATTCAGAGGCCCCCCGGACCAGCATCACACGCTGCTGCCGACGTTCGACAATGGCAAAGAAGATGTCGTTGAGGGTCTGCGGTTTCATAGCCACCCTTCGCTACTGCAGATGGTCCGGGCATCCATTGGAGCCACGGAAAAACACCACGCGGTTCGCTGGCGCCGGCGCGCGCTGCGGCGATGAGAACGGCTTAATTGGGCCAGAAAATGAACAGGCCTGCAGTGACGGCAATCACTGAGTCGAAGTTGGAAAGGACGCAGAGCCAGCGCTCGTTTCCAATCGAAATCATTAAATTACGTCGCGCGTTGGACGAGCGTTTCGCTGGCACAGCTCTGCGGTACTGTTGCAGTCGGCAGTCGTGATCTGAACACTCGTGGACTTCGGACACGAAAGCAGCAGGAAGAAGTTCTAAATACCGACATAAACAATTCGCACACAACAATTAACACGGAAATGCGTGAATACGCACAAATGTGAAGTTTGTGAATTCATTGCAAGTTCAACGAAGTGTTTGCTGATAAACAAGCAGGTGCTTTGCGGAAGATTTTAGTCTCTCGACACTTTCCACCAGAAAAAGTCTGGTTGAAACGGAACGCTAATTTGTAAGCCCGGGCGAACTAACGAGGAGACAGAGCAAATGTTTGGAAATCAGACGCAAAATCGAATTACTTCCGGTCAAGCACGCAAAGGCTTTCGTACGGGGCACCCTGAGCTGTTGGTCGAGTGTCCTCAATGTCATTCGGCTATTGGCCGCCGGTGCTTTATGAAGCCTGGGTTATTGGGGATCAGTCATACCGCCAGGCTGGTCACGTATCAGAAGCAGCAGGCTCGCGCATTTGCGGCGTCCACAACGAGCTAGGTTTACGCCACACTGGAAATTGAGCTGGGACTCGTGGTGGCCGACCCGTGCCGTGACGAACTAATGAAAAGTTTCCTAACGCGCAGAGAAAGCTTTCGACGGTTTGATCAAGAACTTTGCAAACTTCACAAAATTTCGATGAACGAAGAAATTGTGAACTTCGTGAAATATCAGCAAAATCAAGGCGTTCCGCGGTGTTTGTTTGCTAAATAACAAAATCGGAAACCTGCGGAGCCCCTAAGCTCACCTCACTTCACGACAGAAATTGTCGAGTCGTGAGCAAGCAGTGGGACGTGACGAGTGCGAGTGTGATTTAGTCGATCTCCTCCGGGTCTCAGTCGATCGTCACGGTAGTGGGCATTAACGAAAACAAAATATGTATGAGCGGTAAGTGAGAAGGTTTCGCCGTCTGAGCCAGGGCAGGACCTGATCACCAAAAAGACTTCGCTGCATCTCCCCCAAAAAAAGAGCGAGCGAGTGTCGATGCTGAAGTGTGCGCGAATGCTGCACCGCGCGACTTCCGCGGACTCTTGCATGAATACCGTCACCATGCCGAGCGCTGCTCGCGCCGGCGAGGAAGTAAGGAGGCCATACGGTCATGAGGAAGCTGGCACCACTTTATCTCTCCCTTGTCGTTGTCGTGATTGCGACTGTTGCTGCAAGCGCCCAGTCGTTCCAGGTCCAGTGTCCAAGCAGCACCATTACGCATCCAGTGGCTGCCAATAACAACTCGGAACCGGGCTACAACGGTCCGACGGCGTTCAATCTCGGCGCTAAAGGGTATCTGGAGCCGAGTTCGAATGTTAACGGCGCAATCAAATGTCAGCAGATCTCTGGCGGGGACGGCTTCGCGACCATGGGCGATGGCTCGCAGACCTATCTGTTTGCATTTGGTCCTCTGTCCGGTTTGAAGGACATGGCGGACGGCAAGCCCGGCACGCAATTCCCGAATGATTTCAATACGGTCGCTCCGGGCCCGATCATGCCCGGAGACCCAGCTACGACGGATGGCGTTACAGCGAACAGTTGGCCGAGCTTCTCGGGTTTCCCGTTGAACACCAGTGCGTTCTCTTATAACGGTGCCGTCGGGCTCACTCCCGACAGCGAAGCAATTCGTTCAGGATTTTGCACCGCCCCGTGTCTCGATGGTCACGTCGATACGCGTCAAATCATGGACGTCGGAGTAATGAACGGCAATATCCCGGCGCCGTTGATGGCTATTGATGAAGACGACGAGTTTTTCCTGACCCTCACCAACGTTGGCCAGGTCATGCGACCGGACTTGTTCGAACAGCACACGGTTCACTTCCATGGCTATCCGAATGCCTCAGCTTTCTACGACGGTGTTCCTGATGCTTCCGTGGCCATCAACATCGGCGGCAGCTTTACCTATTACTATCTCGCGCCGGAAGCGGGAACCTACTTCTGGCACTGCCACATCACTCCTCCGGAACACTTGCAGATGGGCATGGTCGGACAGATCTATGTGCGGCCTCGGCAAAATCGCGTTACCAGTGGCAGTTCCTTACACGATGCGCTGGTTGCACAGCAGGGTGATCCACGCACGAAATGCGATTCAACCGACATCCTCTGCAGCAATCCCGTGCCGCCGACGAATTCGGTGACCCGTGGAACAACCGGTACTCTCTGCAGCGGAAGCTCAGCCCTCAAGGCCGACGCAGTTCCTAAGTACGCATACAACGACGGCGATGGCTCTACCTGCTATGACGCTGAGTACCCACTTCAGATTCATGGTTTCGATCCGAATTTTCACTTCGTCGGCATGACCTTCAACCCGGAAGGCTTCACCGAAATGAAGGACAAGTACTTCCTTCTGAACGGACGCAGCTATCCCGACACCGTCACACCCGGTCCGCTGGCGACGCAGACCACCGATGGCTTAATGCACTTCTCCCAGCCGCTGCCTGCGATCGTTAACATTCCCGCCGGCGGCAGAGCGCTGTTGCGAATTGCCGACCTGGACGTAACCGAGTATCAGACGCTGGCCTCATTGGGCATTCCAATGACTGTTGTCGGACTCAACGCGAAACTGCTCCGGGATCAGGCGGGCCGCAACCTCTACTACAAGACCAACTCGATCACACTCGCAGGCGGCGAATCACTCGACGTGATTCTGGATGCCAGCGATACGACGAAATACCACTCCGGTGACGTGTATTACCTCTACACCCCCAACCTCGATCACTTGTCGAACGACGCTGAGAATTTCGGCGGGCTCATGACTGAAGTTCGGATCAATTAGGAGCGCAGCAATGAGAGTGAAGAACATGAAAAAAACGATCTCGAAAACACAACTGCTTCTCACGACGATAGCAACCGTAGCTCTGTTGCTCACGCCGGCGGCTTTCGCCGCTGCTCCTGGTATCACCGGCCCGAACTTCGACTTGACAGCGCAGGCCTCCTACGTCAGCCAGCCTGACGGGTCGTTCGTTTATTCGTGGGGATACGGCTGCCGCATCGCCCCGGCCGGCTACAAGCCTTCCGCGGTCTCCGGCACCTTCTGTAACACCATGCAGATACCCGGCCCGACGCTGATTGTTACCCAGGGACAGACAGTTTCGGTCACTCTCCGGAATAACCTTCCTGCCGCGGCCGGCAATACTTCGATTCTTTTCCCCGGCTTCAACGTGACGTGGTCGGGCCCCGGGGTTCAAGGACTTCTGACAGGAGAGGCCGCGGCCGGCAGTTCTGTGACCTACAGTTTTGTGGCGTCAACGCCGGGCACACGCGCCTATTACAGCGGAACGCAGGGCGACCTGCAGGTCGAAATGGGCCTCTACGGGGCAATCATTGTCGTGCCTTCAATCATTCCTGCTGCCTGCACTTCAGATGTGCACAATTCAAACCGGCTGGCGCAAGGGATTCACGGCGAACAGGACTATCGCCTTGCAGCAGCCGCATACAACCACCCCGGTACCTGCTACGACCGGGAGTACCTATTCCAGTTTTCCGAAATGGATCCCCGGATTCACCGGGAAGCCGAGCAGCAGTCCACGAGGGCATGTAACGGTTGCATGACCGTGGCCACTGAGCCTTATGTCCCCGCTTACTTCATGGTGAACGGCCGCTCGATGCCAGACCTGATGGATCCTAACTATGCTCCGGAATATCCGCACCAGCCTTACAACGGCAATCCGCACATGCATCCGGGCGAGTTGGTATTGCTGCGCGTCATCGGTCAAGGACGATGGCAGCATCCTTTCCACGAGCACGGCAATCACGTGCGCATCCTCGCGCGTGATGGGAATTTGATTCTTAGCGCAGCCGATCCAAATAGTCTCGCCGGTCCGCTGCTGTTCACGACTACAACCACTCCCGGGCTCGCCATGGACGGGATCTATTACTGGACAGGTAAGGGACTGAACTGGGATCCGTATGGTCACAACGCGGCCTCCGGATCGACCTTGCCGTGTAACCCGGACGCTAACGGCTACAACACCGGCGGCCTGGCCTATCAGTCGATTAACTACTTCGAGTGGTGTCAGGATCACAACAAGCCACTGCAATCGACTCCGGTCGGCGATGTCGCCGGCGGCGGTCCTGTGACTTTGCCGGATCCCAACATCTTCGCGAATGGCGCGTGGTTCGGCGGAAGTCCCTACCTCGGACCGGACGCGACCGCTCGCGCCGTCGGGTCCACCGGCACCACTCCTCCGTCAGGTACTGTCGCAAACTCGCCAGGCGGCGAAGCTGGATTTGCCTTCATGTGGCACTCGCACAACGAGCGCGAAATCACGACCAACAATATTTTCCCGGGCGGAATGCTGATGATGATGCTGGTGGATTCCCGGGAGTTTGTCATCAACGAGTCCAAGTAATCCAAGGATACTGAGGAGAAAGCGATGCGATTCAATCATCCCAAACTGACTATGAAAACGACGATACTGGCGGTATGTGTTCTCCTCCTTGGAGCAAGTTGGGCCGTCGCGCAGCAGCAGGTCAACTTGACTGCGGGGCCGACCAGCATCAACTTACCCGATGGCTCATCGGTTCCGATGTGGGGCTACACCTGCGGCACGGCCGTTGCTAGTTCGACGGCGACCTGCGCCAAGTTGAACCCGACAGCGGCTGGTTGGTCGCCGGTGGTGATCACCGTTCCCACTGGCGAGAGTCTGCAAATCAATCTGACCAACAGATTGACGTTTGCGACCGCGGGAGCGCCCACAAACCTGCCGACGTCGCTGACTATCGTCGGCCAATTGGGCGGTGGTCTCGGTACAGGTGCAACGTCGACGGCCAGTCCAGAGCACACCACCCAGACCCTCACCTGGCCCGCCTCCAGCAGTAGTCCCGCTGACGGCGCGAATACTCCTCCTCCCCAAGGGCCACGCGTCCAGTCTTTCGCGACGGAAGTTGCGGCCGGAGCTACGACAAGTCTGACCTGGCAAACGCCGCAACCCGGCACCTACCTACTTGAGTCGGGTACGCATCCCTCGATTCAAGGACCGATGGGTCTATACGGAATGGTGGTAGTAACGAAGGCACCGGCAGGAGCGACCCCAGGAGTCGCGTATCCGGGCCCGAGTGTGCTGACAACAGTCACCTACAACGCCGACGTTCAAATGCTCTTCAGTGAAATCGATCCAGTCCAGAATGGATCGGTGGATACTGCAGTCCGGACCGACGGATTCAGCGAAACCAAAGTGTGGTCCGGACAGCCCGATGGTTGCGGAAACCCTTCTTCCGGCGCAGGTGTTTACAACACCTGCTACCCGCCAGCCGTGAACTACAAGCCACTTTATTACCTGATCAATGGAGTCGCTTTCGATAGGACCCATGCTTCCACCTCACTGTTCCCCTCCGCACCGGCAACGGGCCTAACCGTAGGCACCGGCCATGTCTTGGTGCGCCTCGTGAATGCCGGACTGCGTATGCACATCCCGTCGATTGTGGGTGCGCAAACTGGCACAGCAGCTTCCGGCTTCGGACTCATCGCTGAAGACGGTAATCCACTTCCCGGTGTAACCCGGGTGCAAAACGAAGTGTTCATGGCTCCGGGCAAAACCTATGACGTGATGATCAATGTGCCCGCTGCGGGTCCAGCTCTCCCCATCTTCGATCGTCAGTTGAGTTTGTCCGGAAACGCTACCACGCGCGACGCTGGAATGCTGGCTTACATCGGCATCAATGGCGCGCAAGCCCCCAATGCCTCAGGATTGACAGCCGCGGTAGCTCATGCGGATGTCTACAATGCGATCGTTTCCGGCAAGACACTGGTCGTGTCGGATCCAGGCAAGGGCGTAATCGCCAACGACGTGAATGTATATGGCGTTAAGGTCGTGGGTACCGCACCCGCCGGATTGACTCTCAACCTGGATGGCACGTTTACTTATACAGCTGGGACTCCAACTAGCTTCACTTACTGCGGTAACGGCGCGACAACCGGAGCAGCATGCGCGTCTGTGACTCTCGGCGTGGCGGTGATTGAGAGTGCTTCGGCGATTACATGCAGCGTCCCCACACCAACGTACACATCCAATGTTGCGACGACGTTGAGCATCAAGCCCCCCGGCGTCCTGGCGTTCTGTAAAGACGCGGCAGGCTATCCGCTTAAGATTGCCAGCGCAACGCCCACGGGATTCACGCTACTCATCGGTCCGGACGGCGGCTTCACCGCTAACGCTGCACCGGGAACGTACAATTTCACTTTCACACCTCAGAATTCGCAGGGCACCAACGGGAACCCCGCGACCGCCACTCTTGTCTTTCCCTCACCGAGCAATCTCCGTGTGTCCGTGGTGGACGGCGTCGATCATTCAACCGCGATCAGCGACTACCGCTGGATCATTGAAGAAGACCGCACTTTCTTTGTCGATCCCAATTGTCAAACGAATCCCTTGCCCGCGGGCTGCCCAGCAGCTACCAGCCAAGGGGCTCCAGCGAATTTTGGGACCAACTTCCACACCAGCTACATGCCGATCGTGGCACAGGGCTGCGTGGGGACGGTTTCCTGCGAGGATGGTCAGAAATTCCTGAATAACGGCGCGCACGTTGGTGCGGTCTGCGACATCGGCAATGGCATTTGCCATGCCGGAGCCACGAAAACGCCGGTAGATCCGAGCCAGGTCGTTCTGGATCCGACCAAGCATTACTACATCTCAATTCTGCCGGGCGATGCGATGGACCCCGGACATGCCATGGGCGGCGCGCAGATCGCTCCGGGGCAGTCGTCAGTAACGGTCCTTGTCGAGCCTCAGCAGCAGACTCCGGCCAAACTCTCGGTATTTGTGTTCGAAGATGATCATCCGCTCAACGGTGAGCATGATGCCAGCGGCGGAGTCGACGTCTTGGCGCCCAACGAGCCTGGCTTGGGCGGGTTCAACATCACCATTTTTGATCTCGTAGGTGGAACCGGTGATTCGGCCGGCCAGTTGACATATGACGAGTTCGGCCAGCCTCTTTCGAACGCCTTGGCGGGAACGAAAGATCCGGTTACCAAGTTCGACGCGTGTCCCATCACTGCAAATCCAAATACCGGATTTGACAATCTTCAAAGCCCCACTGGCATCACGGGCGTGATTCCTGTCTGCCCGAAATATGAAGCGGGCAATGATGCTGCGGGCAACCCGATACTGTCCCCGCTCGCCGGCCAGGCGCTGGTTGTGAACCTGCCTCCTGGAAGGTATGGCATTGTCGCTACACCCGCGGCCGATCGAATTTCGCGCGGCGAGGAGTGGCTGCAGACCAACACTCTCGATGGCGGAAAGGACCTCGAGTCGTTCCTCCGGATTAACGAGCCGAGCTACTTCCAGGAGTTCGGTCCAGCCGGATATCACGTTTCCATTGGCTTTGCCAATCCAAAGTGGATCAACGACATCGGAACCGCTCTCTGCGGCGGTACTGGCGCCCCCACGTGTAGTCAGACTGTGACTGGTATGGTCACTGGCGTACACATGAGTCGCCCGTCAGATGAGAGATTGTACGGCACTGGTACGCGCGATACGTTTGGCTATACCCAGTGCTTCGCCAGCCTTGGAAGCCCGGATGGCGCTGACATCGCATTTGCAAAGTGCGCTGACGATGGAACGTTCACGTTGCCGAGCATCCCAGCTGGCGATTGGAGACTGACCATCTTCGATCAGTGGAACGATCAGATCGTAGACGGAATCTCGACCGCCGTACGCGTTGGCAGCGGCTCGAATGCCACGCTGTGCCATGGACCGAATACGTCTGGATCGATCTGTGACATGGGAGAAATAGCGGTTCACGCGTGGAAGAACAATCTCTATACCCGCACGTTCTTCGACGTGAATGGCAACGGTGTCGCGGATCATGATTTAACCGGTGTGCCTTGCATCGGTCCTAATACGCCGACCGGATGCAATGCCAACTATGGGAACGATATCGAGCAGGGGCTCGCGCTGGTACCGACCAACATCCGGTTCCGCGATGGCAGCATCTCCAACCTCAATAGCACCGACCTCGACGGATTCGCAGGCTTTAACGAGGTCTTCCCCCTGTTCAACTGGTACGTGCTGGAAACCGATTCCAACCGCTACAAGAACACCGGAACGCACGTGGTCAACGACGCGGGCGGTCCTGCTGACAATTCTCCGGCGTGCGGCATTGCTGGTTATCCCGCGTGCGGAAGCTCCACACTACTGGCGAACATGGCCCGCACCAAAGAGGATTTCCCTCTACCCACAGAGTTGAGAGTTCCGGGTGCCAGGTATTGCGGCAACGCAGACTGTCCAACGGGCGACAACGCTGGTGGCTCCACCGGCCGAGTCGATCCGCCTTGGGTCACGAGCTACGGTTGGCAGAGTTTTGCCGGGCAGAACCAATATCTCGAGTTCGGCAAGGCGCCCTTCCAGGCTGGTGAGAACGGCGGCATCCGCGGCCATGTCGTGTACGCCTCGACTCGTCCGTTTGATGACCCGGCGCTGCTCCTCCAACTCACCTGGGAACCAATGGTTCCCCACGTGACGATCAACCTTTATAAGGAGGGGTTCGCGTCGGACGGAGTAACCCCAACCCTCACCATGGTCGATACGACCGAGACCAGCAGTTGGGACGATTGGGCGCAGGGATTCTATCCCGGCACTAACAAGCCCTACATGAACTGCCCGGGCCAGTCAGATGCCGACCCATTCTTTTTCTCGCTCTTGAACCAGCCCAGCTACTTGGATTGGTACAACTCGCAGCACGGCGGGTCCGCACCGACTGCTCTGCCGAACAAAGCGCAGTACAAATGCTATGACGGCATGCACAACTGGAACCAGTTGCAGCCGGCCCCTTACGACGGTATGTACCAGTTCCCCAGCATCATTGGAAGAAATCCGACTACTGGCGTGCCTGACGGCAGCGGTTCGACGAATGGCACAGTCGGAACTCGCCCTGGTTCGAACTGCACGGTTTGCGTTGCCAATCCGGTGGACGGCACTCCCATGCTGCCCGCCGGCAAGTACGTAGTCGAAATGATCGTTCCCCCAGGTTACGAACTGGTGAAGGAAGAAGACAAGAACATCTTGCTCGGTGACACTTACGAAGCGCCGGTCACGACGCAGTTCGCCGGATTCGGCAACATCTTTATTATGCCGGACCAGGCTTCAGTCGCCGCTTCCTACAACGCCAACAATCCCCTGAATCCAACAACGGATCTGGGCGTAACCCCACGCCATGAAGGCGACACCGGAAGCGTTGAGACCTTCTGGCCCTGCGTTGGAACGGCCCGCGTCGTTCCCGACTACAACAGCTTGTTCCCGCAAGCACAGCAGAATGCTCCTTTTGCTGGAGCCACGCGTAATCTCTGCGACCGCAAAGAAGTGACCTTGGAAGACCAGATGTCAGTACTGGCGAAGTTCTATGTCTTCACTTCCACCCACGTTGCCGGCCACTTCACGGGCACGATCACGGACGATTTCACCTCGGAATTCGATCCGTTCTCGCCGCACTTCGGCGAGAAGTTCTCCCCCGCCAATCTTCCGGTATCGGTCAAGGATTGGGCCGGTAACGAAATCTCCCGTGTCTATTCCGACCACTACGGCATTTACAACGGTCTGAATTACTCGACGTTCTCCGTGAACCCGCCAGATCCGAGCGGATATATACCCACCATGATGGTCATGTGTATGAACGACCGTGGTACGGGTATAACTCCGGATCCTCTCTACCAGGCAACCTACAGCCAGTTCTGCTATGAGCTGCCGTTTATGCCTGGGCAAACCGGATATTTCGACACTCCGGTTATCCCCACGGCCGCGTTCGCGCCGGAATTCAACCATCCTGACTGCTCCTACCCGGATGCAACTCCGGCTGTCAGTGAAGTTGATGGTGACGGAGTTGGACCCTGGATCTCTGCGCCAGGTTCCACTCACGCCATCACGATCCATGCGTTGGGCGACCAGGTCGTAAACAATTACGGGTATTCTGGTCCGTCAGCGACGACGGCCCCATGGAACCAAAAGACCATTACACGCCACTATGGTTTCGGTGCGTCCCAGGGAACCGGCAGCGTCAAGATCGGTGGGATCACGGCGATCGTCAGCAGTTGGACGGACAGCACGATCGTTGTTACTTTGCCAAACGATACGACCCAGCAGGTACCGCTCTGCTCCGTGCAGCAACAACAGCAGTTCGGAGGCCCCACGGGCACAGGGAATGGTGCAAGATGTGGCGAACTGGTCATCACCGCGGACAACGGCAAGAAGTCGGTCGACACCGTGACCGTGACGGTCGGCGGCAAGGCTCCGACGCTGCTTGTAGCTGGACAGACGATTCAGTCGGCGATCGATGCCGCAGCACCGGGCGACCTGATCATGGTGCCTTCCGGCACTTATCATGAATTGTTGGTGATGTGGAAGCCGGTCCGGCTGCAAGGTGTCGGCGCTGCCTCCACCATCATTGACGCCAATGCACATCCCGCCGGCATTCTCAATGACTGGCGCCTGCGGGTCGTGTGTCTGTTCGGACTCGCGCCTAGCGGCGTGCCGGACGGATACAACGCAGCCTGCGGGACGGGCTGGCATTTCTTCACCCCGACGACCTCCAATCCGCAGGTGGATCGGTTGCCGTTGGAGGCGACTGTCGGCTGGGACGCCACGCTGAACGGCAATCTCGCGGAACAACTTCAGGAACCTACTCTGCTGGGAGCCTATGAAGGAGCCGGAATCACGGTGGTGTCGAAGGGCGTGCGTTTCCCCAACGGATCAAATCCGTTCGGGACCGATACGTTCCCCGACAACACTACGCTTCTTCAGAACAGGCCCCAGGATTGCGGCAGCGGCAGCGGAACTGGAAACAATCGCAATCCGTTCCCCAGCAACTTCCAATGCAACCCGTCGCGTATTGACGGCTTATCTGTGATCAACAGTTCTCAGGGCGGCGGCGGCATCTTCGTACATGGATGGGCCCACAACCTGGAAATCTCCAACAATCGCGTGAACAACAACCAGGGAACACTGGCTGGCGGTATCTCGGTGGGCCAAGGCGAACATCCGGACGGCTACGTCGCGGGTAGCGGTACGATTCCCGCTCCTGGTTCCTGCGTCGCGGAGGGAAGTGTTCCCACCAATACACAGCTGCCGTACTGTTTTGATCGCTTTGTGAACGTCCACCACAACGCGGTCACGCAGAACTCCTCGGAAGGCGACGAATTGTTCTCCGCCACTCCGTCGGGTGCGGGCGGCGTCGCATTCTGTACCGGTGCCGACAACTACCAGTTCAATTACAACTGGGTTTGCGGCAACCTGAGCACTGGTGATGGCGCCGGAGTTTCCCATCTGGGATTTGTATGGGACGCCAGCATCCAGCACAACACGATCCTGTTCAACCAGGCAACCAATCCAACCACGCCCAGCAACGGAGGCGGCTTGCTCATCATGAGCGCTCCGGATACGGATCCCACATGTCCCGGAGAGCCTGATGCGGATTGCAGTCATGCTTACGGCACCGTGGGTGACGGCATCGGACGCAACCTTGTAGTCAACGCTAACCTGATCATGGGTAATGCTGCCGAAGCTGGAAGTGGTGGCGGTATCCGGTTCCAGGGTGTCAACGGGTCGGAAGTTTCCAGCTTCCCCACGAATCCGGCGCGGTGGTATTCCGTCAGCGTGACCAACAACATCATCACCAACAACGTTGCTGGATGGGACGGCGGCGGCGTGTCGTTGCAGGACTCCTTAACGGTGGACCTGATCAACAACACGATCGTCTCTAACGACTCCACGGCGTCGTCGGGAGCCCTCTTCGGAGCCTTCTTTGCTCCTGAAGCAGGGTCGCCAACCCCGTGCCCAACTGATGCTCAGGGTGCTTCCATCCGGTGTGTGCCTCTGTCCGACCCACAACCCGCCGGAATTTCAAGTGCCCGGCATACTGCGGAATTCATCGCATCTCTCACCTCGCCCATTCTCTGCCCCGTAGGACATGGGGTTGGCGGATCGGCTCCCAATGGCCGTACCAACGGCGCTTGCAGAACCGTTTCGTTCCCGGTTCTCTACAACGATGTCCTCTGGCAGAATCGTGCCTTCAACATCGTCGTGGTAGAGCCAGTCTCAGGATCGGGAGCTCAACAGTCGACTGTGACGTTGGTGCCTGAGTTGAATCAAGCCACCACGGGCGCCTGTGCTGCTCCCCCATCCGGGACGACATACTGGGATATCGGCCTGCGCGGCGACCACGGAGTGAACAATCACGCATCCGGCTTCACGTTCACGCCGCAGTCATCGGTACTGACCGACATCACCAGCTATCCGGGAGGTGGGTCCGGCTTCAAAGCCAATACATCTTCCTTCAGCCCAGGCGTTGTTCGCGAGTACTGCAACGGCTCGAAGATACCGCCGGAGGCCGGTGCTGGTTCTTGGTACCAAGTCCCCCCGGGAACTTTCGAGGGCAATGTGCCCGTGCCTGTTTTCAACCTGACCGCGGGCGCGACTGTCGACGAAGGCAACAACTGGATCAACATCAGTTGGGGTCCGTTGTCACTGATCAAACCGTCCGACGGCACAATGCTCGGCGACTACTCGCTGGCAGCGGGGTCGACGGCCATCAACTACATCAACGCGTCTAATTCGAGCACGACCTATTCAGCAGCACCGTTGGAGGACTTCTTCGGCAGTCTGCGGAAGACGAACGGTGCGGTTGATATAGGTGCGGTCGAGTTCGCATCCAACGTCAATGCTCCCACCCTGAGTGGGGCCGCTCCCAATTCAGGCGTGCGCGGCACCGTCGTTCCTGTGACCATTACGGGTACCAACCTGACAGGGACATCTGCGGTGACGGTCAGCGGTACTAACGTCAATGTCACAATCGGCACAGTAACTGACACCTCGATCTCGGCGACCTTCACGATCCTGAGTGGAGCTGCAACCGGGTTGAGGAACGTAAGTGTGACCACTCCGGGCGGAACTACCACTCTGAACAATGCGTTCAGGGTCACAGGAGCAACTGTCACAACTACCGCGACGGGCTTAACGACTAACCCATCGAACCGGAACCCGAAAGACGGAACTGTCACGGTCACCAACACTGCCACAGGGGCAAATGCTGGACCGCTGACCCTAACCGCCGCGCCAACGGTGACCCGAGCCACAGGTTTGGGGACCTTCACGGTTACTGGTGGCACCTGCGTCTCCGGATTGATCGTGAGCCCGGGAGGTAGTTGCACGGTCCTCGTTCACTACGCACCGCCGGCGACGGGTTCGGTGACATCGACGGGGCACGTTACCCTGCAGAATAGCGGAGCAAGTACCAATCCGCTCCAGGGCAACAATTTCACCGCGAACTAAACCAAAACGGACCGGACATCCAGAAAATCTGCTGGATGTCCGGTCCGCACTGAACTTTATTATGGGCCTCTACAACATTGGAAGTCTGATGATTCAGAAAATTGTTGTTGTGAACATTCTGCTTTGCGGCGTTTTGTTTGCACAGAACGCCGCATCTTCTTCTTCAACCGATCGCAAAGCCAGCCCCTCGTCGCCATCAGCCCAAGCTCCGACTGCGCCTGTGATTCCCGATGTTACGACTCCAGAAAACGCGCTTCCACAACGCTATCGTCAGAATCGGGTAGCCACGAAAGCACGCCAGTACTACGCGCTCATCTGGGGCATTGACTCTCTCGCCGTGAAGTCGGTGGAATCGGGCGAGATGATTCGGTTTACATACCGCGTGGTCGACCCGGAGAAGGCCAAGACGCTCAATGACAAGAAGAATGAGCCGTCCCTGATCGACCCGCGAGCCGGCGTGAAGCTGGTTGTGCCGGCGCTGGAAAAGGTCGGTAAATTACGTCAAAGCAGCACTCCCCAAGCGGGCAAGGTCTACTGGATGGCCTTCTCCAACAAGGGCGGATATGTGAAACCTGGGCACCGGGTCAATGTAGAAATCGGACAGTTTCGAGCCAGCGGACTCGTTGTCCAGTAAGTTTTTGCCACTCCCCTACGATCACACGCGACAAAATAGGAGCGATCATCATGTCTCAAAGAACAGTGGTGTTAGTTGGAATCTTCCTGACCTTGGCTGTTTCTCTCGTGGTTGGCGCGGATGTGCAGGCGCCCTCCAATCTGACGACAGAACAGGTCATAGAAAAAAATGTTGCGGCGCGGGGCGGGTTACAGGCATGGCGGGCAATACAGACTCTCTCGATGACCGGCAAAATGGAGGCTGGCGGAAATGAACGGCCGACCCTTGCGGTGCAAGGAGTAAGGAGCCGCGGTGCGCAACTACCCAAGCGTCCCACGGAACAGATGCAGTTGCCCTTTCGGCTCGAAATGAAGCGCTCGCGCAAGTCACGCCTGGAGATCGACTTTCGTGGCGACACCGCGGTCCAAGTCTTCGACGGTAGCAATGGCTGGAAACTACGTCCGTTTCTGAACCGGCGCGAAGTAGAACCATTCACGCCGGATGAGATCAAGACTGCAGCGACGCAGTCGGATTTGGACGGTCCGCTGGTGGACTACGTCGCGAAAGGGACCAAAGTCGACTTAGAAGGAAGCGAAAAGGTCGACGGCAACGACACGTACAGACTCAGGCTCACCTTCAAGGACGGACACGTCCAGCGCGTGTGGGTCGACGCGAAAACCTTTCTTGAAACCAAGATCGAAGGTACGCCTCGTCGCCTCGACGGCAAAGTCCACCCGGTGGAGATTTATTATCACGACTACAGACTGGTGAGTGGCGTGATGGTGCCCTATGTCACGGAGACGAAGGTGCAGGGAGTCAAGCAGGCAGAGAAAATCGAAGTGGAACAGGTAGCGGTCAATCCGCGGGTGGAGGATTCTCGCTTTGCCAAATTGCAATAAGAAAACTGCCACACAGTTGGAGACTCGTTCCAGCACAGCGTTCTTGCATCTTGCGTTGCTGCTACCAATTATTTTCGTGGCTTTGTGCTCTGTTGCCCAAGTAGTAGACACTCCCCGTCCAACACAACAACCGCATCACGCGCATAGACGGCCGACGCTTGCGGGTCGGGTCAAGGCGATAGCCAAGAGCTTGGACCTGAGCGAGCCCCAGCAGGCTGCGGTAACGAAGATTCTGGAGCAACGGCAGCAGGAGACCCTGCGCATCCGGCAGAACACTTCAATCTCGGGAAGCGCCCGGATCGATCAGTTTCGCGCTCTCCAGGACAATACTGTGGAGCGAATCCGGGCTGTGCTCAATGAAGAGCAAAAGAAAAAATACGACCCCCTCGCCGTGCGAAGAATAGAGCCGGCGCCCGAACAGAAAAGCGTCGAGGATTGGCTCAAAGTCACGACTCCAGAATAGAAGATCCATGCCCATCAGGGACGCGTCGCAGCGTCGGCTCAATTCGCTCGCAAACGACCGCCAGAATCAGATCAGTATCGTGGACCGTGGTCTGATCTCGCCGCGCTCGCACATTTCGAAACGGCCTCCTCCGGAAGCAATTGATTCCCGCAACAGGAGCCTCATTGGAGACCACAACGAGTAAGATTCCCATCCGTCCAGCCTTCTTGACAGCTACGATAGGCCATACGAGAATACGGCCAGTTGGCGGAAATTGATTGTTGTCTGAAAGTGGACAACAGCTCCCCAATTTTCATGACATCCGCAGGCAACCATGGTGGCTCCCAGGTGCCGGTGACGCCAGAATCTGCGGCTTGGAGGCAGGGGGAGTGCGTGTGCCACCGTTAACAACGAACCCATCCGAACCCAAGATCTCTCCTCGACGTCAGTTCATGAAATTTTTCGGTTTTTGGCCGTTGGTTTTATTAGGAATGGTGGCTTTGCTGGCCACGGTCGCGGTGCTGCAATACCGTTGGACCAATGAAGCGACCATCGCCGCCGAACTGCGCATGGGGGCGGAACTTGAGTCGCTCATGCTGAAGTGGCACGCCGACCTCTACGGCGAGCTCTCCGCCGTATGTATTGCTATGCAGGTAGGTCCGGACTCTGGCGCGCGAGATACCTGGAACGATTATCTGGAGCGATATGTGGAGTGGAAGAATGCGCCGCCACACGAAGCCTTACCGGACGTCTACAGGAATCCGGACTTGGTCCAGGATATCTACATCTGGGACACAAACCTGCAAACGAAGCCCCAGTTGTTTCGCCTGAATGCGGGTACGAAAAAAATCGAAACCGCCGCCCTGCCTCAGGATCTGCAGACTCTACTGAATCGCCTGCGAGCGAACTCCACAAGTCTTTCCAATTCTCTGCGAGTGTGGCAATTACGAGGCCAGCCGGGGGCGCACGATCAATACGACTCTTCTTTGGGCACAAATTCGCCGGCAAGCAGCACCAATACGGGCTGGCAATTCGACGAAACTGTTCCAGCGATCGTTCACCCCATCTTTCAGCGCGATGGTAGGGCGCTGAGCAGCCAGAGTCCAGTTGACTGGATGGTCATTGTTCTGGATTTGAGTGTCCTCCAGCAACGAATTCTGCCTGAACTTTCGACCCGATATTTCGGCGGTTTGGAAGGTCTCGACTATAAGGTGGCTGTTGTCGCGACCGGAGCCAGGCCACGCGCGATCTATTCTTCCGATCCTGGATTTGTCATCCAGAACATCGGCGCCGCTGATTCCACATTGAATATTTTCGGTCCCCCACCCAGCAGTGGACGAGATGAATTCCAACGAAAGGGAAAAAATAGTCGGCTTTTGCGAAGCACGGAGTGGCACAGTTTCTATGGCACGGCTTGGTTTCCGGTCATCGAGTATGAATCGCGGCCGAGTTCCTGGGTGCTCGTGCTCGAACGTCGCGCTGGCCCGCTCCAAGCTGTGATCAACCGAGTGAGGCAGAAAAATCTCGCCATCAGTGCTTTTGTACTCCTGTTACTGGCCGCAAACTTCGGCATTCTCGCAATTGCGGGATTTCGAGCGCAGAACTTCGCGAAACTGCAATTGGATTTCGTGGCTTCCGTTTCTCACGAATTGCGTACACCGTTGACCAGCATTTTCTGCGTCGCGGAAAACATCAAGGACGGCATCGTTGGCGACAAATCGAGCCTGACGGATTATGGCTCGATGGTCATGTCTCAGGCTCGTCGCCTCATGGACTACGTCGATCGCATCTTGCTTTTCGCGTCCATACGAAGCGGCAAAGAACGATACAATTTGCGTCCGCTTGAGGTCTCAGAAATCCTGCAGCGGGTTCGTAGGACTATGGCTGCTTTGATAATCGAGGAGTCGTTTGTTGTCGAAGAGTCCGTGGATTCTAATCTGCCGTATGTCGTAGGCGATCTGTTTGCGGTCTGCAGTTGTGTGGAAAATCTCATTACAAACGCGATTAAGTACAGCCCGATTGATCGCCGTATCCGCATCTCCGCCAACCAGCATACGATGGGAGATAACAGCAAGCAGGTCGCGATCAGCGTGGAGGATCGCGGCATGGGGATCAAGAGCTCCGAACTGAAACGAATATTCGAGCCGTTTTATCGCAGTCCCGAAGCCACGGCTGCCCAGATCCAGGGAACCGGCTTGGGACTTTCCCTGGCAAGGCACCTGGCAGAGGCTATGGGGGGCAGCCTCTCAGTCGTCAGCGAGTTGGGAGTAGGAAGTACTTTTACCTTGCACTTACTCGCAGTCCAAACGAACGAGAGTGAACTCTCACCCTTGAGTTCACGAACGGACGAGGTGATGCGGAATGAATGAAAGTATTCTCTTGGTCGAAGATGAGAAAGCCTTACGGACCGCGCTCAGTGACCGTCTGCGCAACGAAGGATATGTCGTCGAAACTGCGGCAGACGGACACGAAGGGTTCGAGAAAGCCTCTGACCAACCCTTCGATCTGATCATCCTGGATCTCATGCTTCCCCGCCGCAGCGGCCTCGATGTCTGTCGCGATTTGCGAGCCGCCGGATTTGCAACTCCTATCCTGATCCTGACAGTCCGGAATGAGACGGTGGATAAAGTGGTGGGACTCAAACTCGGCGCCGACGACTACGTGACCAAACCCTTCGAGGCTGTGGAACTGTTGGCTCGCATTGAAGTTTTATTGCGACGGGTTCCGATCAACTCCGGCCAGGGCGTGCATCAATTCGGTGTAATCCGGTTCGACATCGGGCAAGGACAAGTTACACGCGATGGAAAACCGGTTTACCTCACAGCGCGTGAATTTCAGCTTCTTCGCTACTTCGTCGAACGCGCGGGTACGACCGTCCCGCGTGACGAATTGCTACGCTCGATCTGGGGATACGAAGCCGACACGCTCACTCGAACCGTCGACACGCACGTAAAGAGTCTGCGCCAGAAGTTAGAGGAAAATCCTAAGAAGCCAGAGCTTATTATCACGGTTTCCGGCGTCGGCTACAGATTCATGGGTCGCGAGAGCAGGTAGCGATCTCAGAAACGGATTGTCGTTCCTAATCCCTTCGATATACGCTCTGGTTCTTGCCCGGATCGTCATTCTTGATCTCGGCTGATTTGTCGCCCTGAGCTTCACTGATCATTTGACCTTCGGTCTGCCGCCAGGATTCGGACCGCGAACGGATGGGGAACGACACGAGGGTCGCAGGAACATGACCACCAACGCCGATAGCGAACGCTTCCAGAAAGACGCGGACAAGTATGTCGCCTACCTAGAGACTCCCGAAGGCCGGTTACGTCTCGATTTGCCATTTGCCAACCTGCAGGAATTTCTGCCGTTGCCGCAGGGCAAGGTGTCTCTCCGCGCTCTGGATCTCGGGTGCGGCACGGGAGCGAACGGGTTACGCCTCGCGCAACTGGGCTTTCAGGTCACCCTGATGGATTCCTCTCCAGCGATGCTAGAAATCGCGAAACGGGCCGCGCGCGAAGCAGGGATTACTGAAAAGATCGAAGCCCAACACGGCGACGCCGACCAGTTGGCGAACTTTTTCCCCGAAGGAACATTCGATGTGATCCTTTGTCACAACCTCCTGGAGTTTGTCGACGACCCGGAAGCTGTTTTACGAGGTGCGGAACGCGCGTTGCGAAATTCGTCAGCGATATTGTCCATTCTTGTGCGCAACCAGGCAGGTGAGATCTTGAAAGCCGCAATCTTGGCTGGCGACTTGGCTGCAGCCGAGCACAACCTCACCGTTCACTGGGGCAACGAGACTCTGTACGGGGGGAAGGTGCGGCTATTTACGCCAGAGACGACGCAAACCATGTTGAAAGCGGCGTCGTTAGCAGTGATTGCGGAGCGTGGCGTACGGGTCATGTCAGATTACTTATCGTCGCGGGTTTCGCTCAGCGCTGAGTACGAACGCGTTTTTGAACTGGAGCGCAAACTGGGAGGCCGGTCGGATTTTGCTGCTGTCGCCCGCTACACGCACTACCTGACCCGCCGCGCAGGTCCGCTAACAAGGGACCGCGCATGACAGTTTTTATTTCGGAACGCTACTGGTCCGTGGCGGGAGTCGCAAGAGAATGAAATGTAAAAGAGGTTAAGCTATACCTCCGCAGCACTGCCCTTGGTGTTGTCCCATAGCATTGTTTTGCCACTGCGATACGAGAGGTTCACCATGTGCCCCGCTGCGGCCGCGCGGTGTCCGACCTCCGCCGTTTCATAGCTCGGCTGCCGAGTGCGAACCGCATCGATGAAGTTCGCGAGATGCAAAACCGTCGCGTCCGGCTTATCGGCAAACTGCAGATTCTCGGGCGTCGGTTTGCTGCCTGTTCCCTGTGATTCCGCTCGGTGGTTCTCTTGATTCAGGAATGTCTCCTGCATCGCCTTGGGCCAGCCGTCGATCGAGTACTCGTAGTTTTCGCTTTTGTACTCTGATTGCTCGACCATGCTCGCGCCCAGCAGAACGGAGAGCGATCCTTCTGTCCCCAGGAATTGGATTCCCTGACCGGCAGTGCTCGCGCTGTTAAATGTGCCGGCCATGTTGACACAGAAGCTGCCGTAGTCGAACAGGGCGTCGAGCGTATCGGGTACTTCGCGCCCGTCGTTCCGGTACAGGATCCCCCCGTTGGCGACTACGCTTTTCGGCATTTCCGCGCCCATGATGAAGTGGATGGAAGTAATCAGGTGAACGAAGAGGTCGGTCGCGATCCCGCCGGAATAGTCCCAATACTTGCGATAACGAAACACGCGCTCGGGACTGTAACCGACCTTTGGCGCGGGACCCAGCCATTCCTCCCAATTGAAGTTGACGCCCTTCTGCAGGTCCAGAGGAATGGGATAGTTCCACGCGCCCGTGGAGCTGTTGCGATTGTAGGATGCGGTCACCTTGGTAATTTTCCCGAGTTTCCCGGACGTCACGATTTCCCGCGCCTTCTTGTGCTGCTCGGACGATACCCACTGGCTGCCCACCTGAACCATGCGCTTGTTCTTCCGCGCCGCCTGGATCATTGCCGCTCCATCTTCAATTCTGCGGGTCATTGGCTTTTCGATATACACGTCCTTGCCCGCACTCAGCGCGTCGACCACGATGCGCTGATGCCAGTGATCGGGCGTCGCCACGACCACCGCGTCAATATCCTTCCGCTCCAGCAGTCTCTGGTATTGCGCAAAATTCGTCGCGATCTTTCCTTCGGTGCGCTCCTTCGCGCGCTCAAGGTGTCCCTGGTAGCAATCGCAAACTTCCACCAGGTTCGCCTGCTGGGTTTCTTTGGCCGCCTCGAGCAATATATTGCCGCGAATTCCGAAACCGATGAACCCAAGATTCACACGGTCATTCGGGCCTGCGGGTTGCGGTAGAAGGGATGGAGGAAAAGTGACCAGCCTCCCATTGAGGACAAGCCCCAGGCCCGCCGCCTGAGTCGCACTGCGAAGGATGAATTGCCGTCTTGTGGATTTTGACATATTCGGATTCCTGCCGATATTTCCGTAACTCGAACGGCCACAGGCTCTTAACCAGGGCGCTTCCGCCGGTGCGTTCTTCTCGATCCTTGCTCACTTAAGCAAATTGCTGCTCAGGAATAAAACTCACGGCGCAAAACAGATGCGTTTGTTAGATTTCAGACGAACTCCCTTGGACGAACTCCCTTGAGGGATAGAAGCCCGACTCCTTCGCCGCCGAGAGGTGGCCAAATTGGTGCAATGCCTCGCACCTGGTGGAGTCGGGCCCAATTCAGAGGTATTCAGTTTTGATTCCTCCTGCCGCTATTACAGATATTCCCACCTTTGCTGTCAGTGATCTTCATCACCGTTGTTTAACTGTCGAAAAATCCCGATTCGCTCATTGAACGGCTTTCCCAGAATGGAGACTCACAACCGTTGCTGGCGCAATGGGGTCAACGAATCAAAACTTGAGGAAGTCTTGACAAGACCTTGGGATTCCGCGTTTCGGATCGACTACCGTCTTAATTAGGGGAACACTTTTCAATCGAAGAGGCTCCCTGAGAGACAACTGAGCGCTGTCAGAGATTTTTCTACACACAAACGAAAGCTGGTGCCGTGAGGGGGATCGAACCCCCACAGTCCTTTCGGACCTGCGGATCTTAAGTTGTCGGCGCCGGATTACCAACCAACCCGTTTCCTTTTACGCGATTAGGTTGGCGGAAAATCGCGATAGCACTCATTGACCCTGCGACGCGAAAGGTCAACTTTACGCATTAAAACGGGCTTGAGAACAGCCATTCCGTCAGGCGCCCGACGATCCTCTGAGTGAGAGCAACGAAGGTTTGAATAGCGCCGACCACCGTAAACGGTGATGGCCTGAATCCCTACAAATGCGGTCAGTGCCAGCCCGAAGTCCGATACCGTCATCTGACTCAACTGGCGAAATATTGCGATCACACTCGTTGACCCTGGAGTGCCTGGTGGTTCTAACCGCCCCCGCGACCGTAGAAGATCTGGGAACCGGCAACATCGTGATCGGCCCAAGCAGACTAGCATTAAGCGAGGAGCACACATTCGATCGCTGCTACGAATGGGAAAGCACCGCTAGCGCTTTCTTTGGCAGTCCACAAGGGTGAGGCGGCGAACCACTTTGCGAGTGGATTCCATGCGCGGTGGCGTCGCCACACCTCGAGATGATGGCCCCAGCTGACGGACAAACACAAGGTTAAGTGCTGCAAAGAAGCAAGTACGCAAGAACACGGAATACAAGATCTCATCATCGTCGGGGTTGCTTGTCTACGCTCCATTACCTGACAGTCGGGACAAAAGGAAGTCGCTGCCCGAGGAGCAGTTGGTGCGGGCGGAGGGAGTCGAACCCTCACAGGCCTTTTGAGCCCTGCGGATTTTCTTACCGACTACGGCTTTCGCCGCCCGGATTGTACGAAGCTTCCGTACCCGGTTTGCGGTCTGGACTATCCCTTCACCCTCTCCTGGATTATCCGGGGCTTAGGTGCTGCCCGTCTAGTCTCTACACCTTCCTGGTTGTCTCATCGCCAGGCTTGGCTCGGGATCGCCACTGATGAGGAGGTTTCCCCGAATTTGGGCAGTTCTGCATCGCCGGTTTCCCATGCGAGCACTCAAGTTTTTCTCAAGTCCGCTGCGTCTGCCATTCCGCCACGCCCGCGTGGCTGTCTGACTTCGTCCCTATGATAGGACAGATCCGACTCTTAAGTCCGCTGCGTATTTAATTATCTTGTTGTTAACAAATCCTCAAAACTCGCGAATCGTGAAAGTGTGCAAGTAATGTGCCGCTTGAAAGGTTTTCGACTGGTTAGCCCGCAAAGGAAAAACGTTGCCAGGATGCGCCCTTTTCGGCGTTTTTGGCTGAACTGATCCGAGCGGCACAAAGAGCTGCCTTTCATCGTCCGCCAATGCATTCTCTGTCTATTCTCGAAACTCGTGCAAATAGCGAATCTCGCGATTTTCGATTATTACAGATTGTGAAAATAAGGCGAGTAGTCGAACTTTTGGGGGCAAATCCCTTCATCACTGCAAAAGGCGCGGCGAACAAATTGACGATCTCGTTTACAACCGCGCAACGCGCATACCGCGCTCAGAAATCCCCGCGCCTGGGGAATAAACGGCGCCCAGACGGTGTGCATGTCATATGATGTTGGGGCAAAGGAGCAGTATCAATCCCGATCTATGTTCACGCGAATCAGAGTTTGTCTCCTCCTGGCCCTGATCTCGGCCCCAGGCTTGTCCGGCGCCGATTTTGCCATGAAGGTGACCGACAAGAATTACCTCGATACTCAAGGTTTCAGCGTTTTTCTCTACGACAGCATGTACCATCCCGTTTTTGTGGACCAAAAGAACACGGCCATGGAGATGATTCTCCACGGCCGGCGCATCGCCACCAACGGCGACGTGCGCCTGATGCCAACGCCGGAGCAGTGGGACCTGGTGGCAACCCTCAAAGGTCGCCATGCCGACAAGGCGAACAGCAGGCTCACCGCCGACCTCGCTTTCCCGACGTTCGACTTCAGTTACACCTTGGAAGTGGCAGCAGAACCAGGCGGCGTCAAGGTCAGCATCAGTCTCGACAAGCCGCTACCGCAGAAACTGGCGGGGCGGGCTGGCTTCAACATGGAGTTCCTGCCCTCGATCTACATGGGCAAGGCTTACCTGGTGGACGGAACCAAAGCCGGCATCTTCCCGCGTACGCCTAACGATCCGATGACGAAGGTTTTGCCCCTGCCTGATGAACCGAAAAAGGCGTACTACCTGGAGGACTGGGATAAGGCCAAGGGATACACTCAGCCGCTTCCGTTCGCCGAGGGCAAGAGCATCATTCTGGGGATCGACGACGCGCTGGCCCGGGTGAATGTAGTATCGGATACGGCCAACCTCATGCTGTTCGATGGGCGCGACCGCGCGCAGAACGGCTGGTTCGTGTTGCGTTCGCTAATCCCGTCGGGCAAGACCACCGGCGCTATCGTCTGGCACATCAGGCCGGACGTCATTCCGAACTGGACGCGACCACCGATGATCGCGCATAGCCAGGTCGGTTATGCGCCGGGCTTCTCAAAGGTGGCGGTGCTCGAACTCGACCCGAAGTACAACGCCCCGAAGATGGCCAGAGTCCTGCGCCTGATGGAAGACGGATCTTACAAGCAGGTGTTCGAGGGTCCGATCACGCCTTCAACACCCTGGCTGCGCTACGTCTACTCGAAATTCGACTTCACCCCGGTGGAGGACCCCGGCCTCTATGTCGTCGAGTATGGAGACCAGCGTACGGCGCCCTTTCCCATCTCAAACGAAGCTTACGCTAACATCTGGCAGGACAGCCTGGATCATCACCTTGCGGAGCAGATGGATCATGTTTCTGTTCGCGAAGGCTACCGTGTGTGGCACGGTGCTTCGCACCTGGATGATGGCCGTATGGCGCCCATCGTTGGGGAGCAATTCGACGGCTGGAATCAGGCATCGGCAAGGGACGGGAAGTACGAAGGCGGCGATCACATCCCTGGGATGAACGTCGGCGGCTGGTATGATGCCGGCGACTTCGACCTCGAGGAGCCTGCGCAACTGAGTGTGATTCAGAGTCTGGCTCTGGCGTATCGCGAATTTAATCTCAAGTACGACGAGCTTACCGTGGATGAAGTCGCGCGTGAAGTTGAGATGCACCGTCCCGATGGCGTGCCGGATACGGTGCAACAAGTCAAGCACGGCGCACTACTCATCCTGGCGCAGTTCCACAGCATCGGCCACGCCATCCGCGGCACTCACGAGCCAGATCTGCGCCAGTACACACACCTGGGCGACGGAGCGTCGAAAACGGACGGCCGCATTTACGACCCGAAGCTCGGCCCGAACGAAACGAAGGGCGACTACTCGGGCAAGCCGGACGATCGCTGGATCTTCACTACGAACAACCCGTATTTCCAGTGGAACGCTATTGCGGCCCTGGCTGCAGCGGCGGATACGCTGAAAGGCTGGGACGACGCGTTAGCGAAAGACTGCCTCGAGACCGCGGTTAAAGCATGGAACGACGAGAAGGCTCACCCAACGCAGAATCCGGAGGGCGGTGGCTTGGGTGGAGCGGCTCCGGCTGGCGCCCCTGGAGGTGGTGTGCTGGCTGCGTCTCAGGGTGTAGTCTCTGGTGCTCAAGGCACTCGTACGCCACCGGGCAACTCGGGCGCTCCAACGAACTCTGGCGCCACCACCGCAGCAGCAACTCCACCGGCCGGCTTCGGCCGTGGCCGATTTGGCGTCGGACTGGAATGGACTGCGACTCTGGAATTGATGATCGCGACCAGTGGTGCCGAGCCCTACAAGTCACGTCTGAAGGAATTGTTCCCTCAGATGATCACTGCGGAGCAGATCGACCTCCATGGCTGGACAGCCGTCCGGGCATTACCTTATCTGGACGCGAGCGCGAAAGATCAAATGCGCGAAGCAGTGAAGACATACATGGCGGGCTTGGACAAGCAGTTGGACGCCACCCCGTTCGGCGTGCCCCCGAGCCTTGGCACATGGGGCGGATCGGGCGCCGTGGTAGACATGGCCATCCGAATGTATTTCCTGCACAAGGCGTTTCCGGAACTCGTGAGCCCGGAATACACGCTTCGCGCCGTCAATTACATTCTCGGCACGCACCCGGTATCCAGCACTTCGTACGTAGCTGGAGTTGGTACGGTCTCGAAGACGATGACGTACAGCAACAATCGCGCCGACAATGCTTATATCCCGGGTGCCGTGATTCCGGGATACATCATCATCAAGCCAGATTTTCCGGAGTGCATCGACGACTTCGGATTCCTGTGGTTTGAGGATGAAGCCGTCGTGGCCGGGTCGGCAAGCTGGATCGTGGCCGGCAACGCTGCATACGCAATCATTAAGGAATCGAAGTAGACCCTGTACTAAAAGCGCCCCGCGGCCCCGAGCGTCAGGCCGAGCGCTTTGCCCTTCGTGGCAATCTTCTCGCCGAGGCTTAGACCGTCTTCCACATCGAGTTCGCCCCGAAATTTGTGAAATTCTGCATCGCCAGATTCGCCAAGGACTTAGGCCTCATAATTCCGCTGCGTCTGCCAATCTCGCCAATTCCGACTCGCGACTATTCTAGCCAGCGATGCCGCACGGCGATTCTTTACGGGAGTTTGAAGATTGTGATTGCTACGCGTGAGCCGCGGTGGCGTCCGGGGCATTTGCAACGTCGGCGGGAACAGCGCGCTGTTTCCTGAGTGCCTCATGAAAATCTTCTTCGGTAAGCGGCTCTCCGGAAAACAATTGCAGTAAGGGATCTTCGGCGTCAGCCGATTGAGGCTTGACTCGAACGGATTCGTTTTCCAGGCCGTCAGGCTGCACCAGCAACTCGGGAAGCAATGAGCGATTTCCCGTTAGCACGCCCAGGAATTTTTCCACGGCAGCGCGGTGCTCGGCCGTACCCTGCGTGAACTCCACTCCCATCCCTTTGTCGGGATGCATGACCCGCACAACACCTTGTGCGCGAACCTCTACGCCGCCAGCACGCATTGACAGGGTCACGCGAGTCGACGAAGGAAAGGGCGACGCTATCTCCAGGTAACAGCCGCCCAGGCTCAAATCGGTAAGTTGGCAACGAATCGGCGGATCGTCCTGTTCGGCATCCGGAGAATTTTTTTTCAGCCATTCCTGCAGTTGGCGCGTCGCTTCCGGAGAAGTCTGAAGGAAGCGCAAACCCGCTTGCTTTTTGGATCCTTCCCACGCGAATTCGGCAGGAATCTCTAGTGGGTTGGATGTCCCGGGCAAGGTGAAACCAATCTGCAATGGGTTCGTTGGACGCCTCCCGCCGGGCATACTGACAGCCATGCCTCCTTCGCTGAGGTCGATGGTGGTCACTTTCATGTTGCCCCCAACGCCCGCGCTGCGCACCACAACCGGGATTTGCACGGCGATCCGCGTATTGCGGCGTCGTTCGCTCTTCATTAATGCGCGTGCAGCCCGGAAACTGGACTTTGCGCGTTCACTCGTAACTGGTTTGTACAGAACGAAGTGGGCCCCAATGGCGAATACTGCTTTCAGGCCGATGATGGGCTCGACGATTGCCACTGCGACAGCTTGCTTATTACACGGGGCGTTGCGCGAACTGCGCAGTACATCGGAAGCACCATCGTCGGCACAATCGACAACGATGGCTTCGAACCTTTGCCGGGTTAGTTTGCGTAGAGCCGCGTCCGCGCTGGAGCAATAGTCGACTGCAATATCAAGATCGCCGAGCACGCGGCGTAAGACGCGGACAATCTTTTCGTCCGAACACAAAATAAGAGATTTCAGACTCATAGCCGAAGCCTATTTAAACCAGGTACGTCGGGAGCCCCGTTTCTTCAGCACACAGTCCTATCCTCCGGAAACGTGGAACTCCCTCTCTGAACTCTATGTCGATCTGCCGACTGGATCAATGCATCCTGTCTTGAACGAGTTACGCTGGTAATCCGAAATTAAAAAGCCAGCCCGTCGATATCCTCAAACCCAGCAAGGCCCCTGTGTGGCCAGAAATCGGGAGACTCATTTCAAATCGACGCCTTCGGGGGCAGACGCGTGTCGAAAGAACCGTAAACCTAATTTTTACAGCAACTTGAAAGCGAAACCATCGATAACACGCAAAGGAATTTTCCGTTGACTTTTAAGCCAAAATGACTGTAGGATGTTGAGTCTCCGATTAGCTTCAGAGGTGCTCCTGAGGATTTCTTACGTCCTTAGTTTGTCCACAGAACAGGGTGCGCCGATCGCTGAATCCCGAAGCCGATGTGGAGAATCATATAGTTAGCAGAACCCGATTTTCATTCCCTCTGTGTGGAAAGGCATTTTTCATGGCCAAGCGACGCGGAAATCCAAACTGGGGCAAGCCCGAGCCGATCGGACCGATCACCCCTACGATTACTGAATTCGAACAGGTTGTGCGAGAGTACAAACTCTCCCCAGATCAATATTTGAGGTCTACGCGTTTGCGGGAGTGGGCACGCCGCAACAAGAACTCAAAGTACATCCCGGAGCCTCTTCTGGAAGCTTGGGGCTTCGAGATTGAGTCCACTCTGTAACCGGTGACCAACGAGCATTTGAGGGGTCGCTCTTTGAGCGGCCCCTTTTCTCTTTTGAACCTTCAAAATTTGATCAATCGTGGCGATCAGATGCAGGCATGCTCAACGTTCTTCAAATCCCGCCTAGTGAACTGTTCGCGCTCCTGACCGCGATTGGCTTCGCCGCTGGCTTGAACCTGTACGCCACGGTGGCTGCCCTGGGTCTGTTGGCGCGTTTCGGACATCTTCCGCTTCCTCCGGGATTGCAACTCCTCGCAGGCTGGCCGGTAATCGGGGCCAGCTCCGGCCTTTTTGCGGTCGAGTTCTTTGCCGACAAGGTTCCTGCCTTCGACCTGATATGGAACGCTCTGCACACTTTCATCCGGGTACCGGTAGCCGGACTGCTGGCCTACCGCGCTACCAGCCAGCTTTCTCCGGAGCATCAACTCTTAGCAACATTGCTCGGCGCAGCCGTCGCCCTGGCAGCACATGGCGGCAAGACCGCTGTTCGCGCGGCTGTGACCCCGTCACCGGAACCGCTGTCGAATATCACACTCAGCCTCGGCGAAGACGTCATCGCCATCGGCCTCACATGGCTGGCGACGAGGCATCCGTACATAGCCGGCTCATTCGCCCTCGTGTTCGTGATCATTATCTTTGTGCTCGTACGGTTGGTCATCCGCGCCATGCGCGCCCTGTTCCTTGGCGCCGAGCATGAACTCGCCCGCTGATCCCCTTCTCAGGAATCAAGCTCGAGCATGAGAGTTGGAGCCAACCTCTCCGACTGAACGGTTTCGGACGAAAGCATTAGGGATGCGAACGGAATCAGATGCGTGCACGAAAGCCCTGCCGCCTTCAGGGCCGCGTTAAGAGCATCGAATCAACGGGGCCTTAGAGCTGCTCACGCGCGTTCGCTGATACCCAAGAACGCCCGCACCCGTTCCATCTCCTCTTCGAGTTCGCGCTTAAACTCTCGCCCCCGCGGCGGGGACGAATTTACATATCCAAATTCCCCCTGCAATTCGCGCTTCTTCACTGCGAGATTGGCCCATCCCACCACCCGGTCGCGCCAAAGCAGTGGCAGGGCGTAATAGCCGCGAATGCGTTTTGACGCCGGCGTATATGCTTCGAAGCGGTACACCCATCCCCATAGCATCTCTAAGCGTGACCGATCCCACACCAACGGATCAAAAGGTGCCAGCAACCGCACCGTGTCTGGCGGAGCACTCCGCCCCATGCTCTCGTCAGCGGGCCAGTACCAATCGACGCCATCGACCCGCGTATGTGCAAGTCGCTGTCTGGCCCGATCAAACGCGCCGGTCAATTCACCCTGCCACTGCGGCGTGGCAAAACGCAGACGTCGCACCAGCAATCTGAGGCTTCGAGCAGGCATCGGCGCGTAAATGCCGACAGCCACATCAACCAACCTATCAATCCGCGCCCGACGTGTAGCTTCGTCGTTGGGCCCGGGTTCATGTTGATGCGCGGCATAGATCCGGATGCCGCCCTCGCGCCGCTCGACTCGCAACAGGCCTTGGTAATGCATCGCGTCCAGCAGATGGGTGGTCGCGTTCGACGACCCTCCCCAATAGTTCGTCACCTTTCCGTGCGAGAAATAGTCATCCACTTCGCGCGGGTGTACGGATCCCCGTTCGCGGACAAACTCCAGCAACAGCTCCGCTCGCTTCCGCCGCGCCGCGGGCCATGGCTGACAACCGTCGGCCGGAACGCGACCGTCGGATCGTGGATGCATCAGCCTCTGCACCGATCTGGTCACGAAGCCATAGTTGATGAAGAAGTCTTCTTCAATATCCAGCTTCGCGTACCGCCGCTCGAGATCACCAGCCCGGTAGTCCTTCACGCGATGACGCAGCATCAGGTCCTGAGCCCGAGCCGGCGCCCGAATCGGGTCCGCCTGCACAAATCCCATCTTCTCGAGAGCGCGTTTGAGAGTAGTCGGCTGGAATAGGCTGCGAACGACCGCAAACCGCCGTATGTTATCGAGCGTCATCGCCATACCCAGATGTTACCGAACTCGCTCCCATCAGAGCATTTTTACGATGCTGAGGGCCGAAGGCGCCGCCTCCGGGCGGAATAACATTCGCGGACTCCCTTTGCTACAATCGCCTCAGTATGAGCCCCCAGCCCCCATTCACCGATGTCCCCGACGCCATTGAAGAAATCCGCGCCGGCCGGATGATCATCATCGTCGATGATGAGGACCGCGAGAACGAAGGCGATCTGACTCTCGCCGCCGAAAAAGTCACGCCCGAGGCTATCAACTTTATGGCGAAGTACGGCCGCGGCCTGGTCTGCCTCGCCATGACCGAGGAGCGCCTCGAGCACCTGAATATTGGTCCTATGACGGCGGAAAATACCTCGCAGTACGGCACCGCCTTCTGCGAAGCGATCGACGCTCGCACCGGCGTCACGACCGGCATTTCTGCTTACGATCGCGCGCGCACCATCCAGGTCGCGATTGATCCCGCTACCAAGCCCGCCGACCTGGCACGCCCGGGGCACGTGTTCCCTCTGCGCGCACGCAAGGGCGGTGTCCTGGTGCGCGCCGGACAGACCGAAGCTTCCGTCGACCTCGCCCGGCTCGCCGGAATGGTCCCATCCGGGATCATCTGCGAAATCATGAAAGACGACGGCAGCATGGCCCGCGTCCCTGACCTGATCGGGTTCTGCCGTGAGCACAAGATGAAGATGCTCACCGTCGCTGAACTGATCCGCTACCGCATGGAGCACGAGCGCTACGTGCATCGCGTGGGCGAGGCTCTGGTCGACACGCGCTTCGGGGAATTCCGCATGATCGCCTATGAGAGCGAAGTGGATGGCGGCGAGTCGCATGTGGCCTTGATCCGCGGCGACGTCGAGCATAGCCAGTCGCCGGTGCTGGTGCGCATGCACGCGCATTGCCTGATGGGCGATGTCTTCGGAGCGACCGGCTGCGAATGCCACGCCACTCTCGAAGGCAGTCTCCGGCGGATCGCGCAGGAGGGCGGCGCGCTGATTTACCTGCATCAGACTTCCCAGGGATTCTCGATTGAAAAACTCGCCGACCGGACCGCGCTCAGTTTTCACGGCGGACGCACGCTTCCCTCTTTATATGACAACGAAAAGGTTCAGCGTGAGATCGGTATTGGCGCGCAAATTCTGTCGGATCTCAACCTGCGCCGCATCCGGCTCCTGACGAATCGTCCAAAGAAAGTAGCCGCGCTCGAGGGATTCGGAATTGAAATCATCGAGCAGGTGCCGGTGGAATTGAGCGGGATCAGGATCCGGAAGATCTGACTTCAAGCGATGTCGATCTCCGAATCGCCTGTTTTTTCCGACACGAATGACAACTCCTCTTCTCCCCGTCGATAGAACGGAACACCGCCGGGAAATTCCCGCGGGACTGATCGACGACGCTCGCCAACACGTCTATGAAGCTGCCATCCGCACACCGCTGGTTCGCCTGAACTACGACGGACCCGCCGAAATCTATCTGAAGCTCGAATGTCTGCAACCGATCGGATCCTTCAAGATTCGCGGCGCCTACAATGCCGTTCGGTTACTTCCCGAGGAAGAGCGAAGGCGAGGGGTCTGGACAGTCAGTGCGGGCAACGCCGCTCAGGGTGTAGCGCTGGCGGCGCGCCGGGCGGGGGTTCCCTGCAAGGTGCTCGTTATGGATACCGCTCCCGCAGCTAAGCTCGACGCGGTGCGCCGGTTGGGCGGAGAGATCGTGCAAGCAACGTACGATCAGTGCTGGGCCGCGCTGGCAGAACGCGCGCATCCCGCCATGAGCGGAGCCTTCGTACATCCCTTTGAAGACGACGAATTCATTGCGGGCAATGCCTCGGCGGGTCTGGAGATTCTGGAGGACCTGCCCGATGTTGAGGCCGTCGTCGCGGCCTTCGGCGGTGGCGGTTTGTCTTGTGGGATAGCGTCGGCCATCAAGCAGCGCGGCCGCAACGTGAAGGTGTTTGCGGCGGAACCAGAAACCGCCGCGCCTCTGGCACACTCCCTGGCCGCAGGATCGGCGCAGAAGTTTCCTGACTGGAAAGCAAGCTTTGTAGACGGTTGCGGAGGCAAGTCAGTCTTTCCCCGCATGTGGGATCTCGCACATCACCTGCTTGCCGGGTCCGTCGTCTCCACTCTCGAAGAGATTCGACAGGCTATGAAGATCGTTGCGGAACGAAATCACGTTATCGCGGAGGGAGCAGGGGCGTGCGCGGTCGCGGCGGGACTCAGCGGAAAATGTGGGTCAGGAAAGATTGTCTGCGTCGTCAGCGGCGGGAACATTGATCTTTCTGTGTTCTCGCAACTCATGAGCCGATAAGACACAAGCGGCAATCAGGAACTCGCCGCTACCGCTAGAACGGTTTTCGCACCACGACTTCTGCGTCACGGATGAAAAACTGCGCCGAACATTGCTCCGATCCGCAGATAACCGGCAGCAAGCCATTCATCTGTTTGCGTGTAATCAGGCCAAGCATTCCGCAGGATGGGCACGACAGAACCGCCCAATAAGGGTCTTCCTTTTCGCCGATCTCCCCGGCGTTCTCCAGCACAAAGACGGTACCCGGCTGCATCTGTTCCGGAATCCACTCATTGAGGACGTCCAGTTCACCGACCATGTGTTCCTCCGTGTCCGTGTTCGTTTGTGCTGCGAAACTCAACTTCTCCCTACGAAGCTTTTCTAGCACGCCTGCGGTAATCGAGCGAAGTTACCGAAGTATTCGCCTTTCCGGAGACGACGCCGGCCCGCACATGCCTCACCGCGTCGCTTAGGCATACCCCCAATATCGGCTGATCTGAGTTCTTCAGGATGTCGACAATCTGCTGCGCCGAGGTTTCCAGGTAAATATGAGTTCCGTCGGTCAGCAAGTGGACTTCGGAGTTGCGGCTGACAGTTTCTGCGAGTCCCTTTCTGAATTCACGCTCCAAAAAGCGCATCACCTTGCGCACACCCTGGAGAGAGAATCCCTTGCGTCGCAGTTCGCAGATAACGGCCAATTCGGTCAGGTGATTCATCGAATACAGCCGGCGATGCCCTTCTCGTTCCGGCTTGACCACGCCCCGTTCATCCCACCACTGCAACTGGCGAGCCGTGATCCCGGTGAGCGCAATCACTTCCCGGGATGTAAATCGGTCTGGCATGCCCCGCCTCAAATCAGGTTCGAAACAATTTTGCTGCAAAATGTTTCGAACATTTTAGGCGTGCTGCCCTGTGGATCAATCAGGGAAATAGCAGGGAGGGGTGACTAAGAGAGTTCCTGCGTGGGAGTCGGAGAACCGCCGCCCACGAAATGGACGACTTCAAGCCGATCCCCTTCGTTCAGCACGGTTTCCGCCCAGCGATCCCGTGGCACGATCTCGCGGTTCAGTTCGACGGCAACGCGGTCGGCCTTCATGCCGAGCATCTCGACCAGAGCCGAAAGTGTGAACGGAACAGCCGAAACGCTGAAATCACGCTCTTCGCCGTTGATTTGAAGCTTCATGTGGAATGACGGTGTAATCGGAACGATGCGGCAGATTCTACTCTGCTTTGCGCAGCACGAACTTCCGCGTAGTGGTCCGCCCTTCGAAGTTGGCCTGTACCAGCAAAGAAGAGTCCGGAAGTTCCGCCTCCTCGACCGCGATCTTGATCTCTGCGGCGCCTCCGGAATCCGCCACGGCCTGGGTGTAGAAAGGCGCCGCGCCGGGACGGGCAAAGCGGAATGTCAGGCGGGCACCTGACGCGGCCGCGCCTCCCTCGGTAACGCGCAACTGCATGGTCAGGTTGCGCTGTGCATGAACCGATTCGGAATTGAGCCAATGGACGTCCAACTCCTTCACGGTAGCCAGCACCTCCGGCTCAGGATGGTCGAGAACGCTGTCCAACTTCCCTTCCCGGATCGAATCCAGCACCAACCGATGCTGGTCGCGGAGCTGCTGCTCTTTCTGGGCATCGCCGAATTGCCCTCCAGCAACCTTCGCGGCATACGAAGTGGCTCTTTTGCCAACGCAGCGACCGCGCACGAAGACCTGTGTCTGCAGCACAAGTTCTCCCTCGCGCGCCTCGCTCTGCACGTGGTAAATCGTGTCGCTGTGCTTCACGTCGGTATTAAAGCCAAAAATCATAGGAATTTTGCAATTTCGCAATTGGGTAGTTCGGTAATGTTGAAGACCAACGCCCAATATTTCGAGCGCACGGTTTCAGTTACACAATTACTCAATTCCACAATCACGAAATCTTCCTCGCTCGCTTGACACTGTCGAGTGTAAGCCCATAACCTAGAATGTTTCAGTACCACTTGGCGCGAATTATATATACCTCGTCCTATGCCCGACAATTACTTCGCTCGCTACCTCCCGTTTCTTATCCATATTCTTATGGCGGGCGGGATTGCGACTGCGATTGTCCTGCTTTCCTGGCTTATCGGGCAGCGTAAGCCCACGCGCGCCAAACTTTCCCCTTACGAATGTGGCATGACCCCGGTTGGCGACTCCCGCCAGCGCTTCTCGGTCAAGTTCTATTTGGTCGCTATGCTGTTCATTCTCTTCGATGTTGAGGCCGTTTTCATCTATCCGTGGGCCATCATCCTTCGCGACTTGAAACGCTTTGGCCTGTGGGAAATGCTCGTGTACATCGGCATCTTCCTGGTCGGCTTCTTTTACGTCTGGAAAAAGGGCGTTCTGGACTGGGGCGAGACCGCCACCGGGCGGGAGAGAAGCTGAATGCCCCTGCCTCCCCCCATTACTGATCTGGAACAACTGAAGGGCCATCCGGCAATCGCCCGCCTCGTTGGTTGGAACACCGACGCAGTGCAGGGTGTGAAATTCGATCGCGACGAGATGACGATTTACGTCGACCGCGCCAATATCCGCGAGGCGTGCGCCTTGCTCAAAGACGATCCGGCCTGCCCCTTCAATTTTCTGTCGGATGTCACCTGCGTGGACTGGTACCCGGCCGAGCCTCGGTTTGAGGTCGTCTACCACCTGCTCTCGATTCCCAAGAAGGAGCGTGTCCGACTGAAGGTTCGACTGAATAGCGCCAGCCCCGCGGTGGAGTCGCTAACTTCGATCTGGCCGGGTGCCAATTACTTCGAGCGCGAAGTTTTCGATTTGTTCGGCGTTCGCTTTACAGGCCATCCTTACTTACGCCGCATTCTGATGCCGGAAGACTGGGAAGGCCATCCTCTCCGCAAAGACTATCCCGTGGAGGGCTACCGCTAAGCGAAGATGGCCCACCTGAATCCCACTCCCGTACTGGAGCCCGGCCAGGATCGCACCATGATCCTGAATATGGGCCCGCAACACCCGTCGACCCACGGAGTGCTGCGCGTTCTACTTGAGATCGACGGCGAAACGATCGTTCGCCTCATGCCGGATATCGGCTTCCTGCACACCGGAATCGAGAAAACCTGCGAGGCCAAGTTCTACCAGCAGGTTGTGCCCCTGACCGACCGCATCGACTACCTCTGCCCCATGACCAACAACCTCTGCTACGTGCTGGCGGTGGAGAAACTCCTGGGGTTAGAAATCCCCCCGAAGGCGCAGTGGATGCGGGTGCTGCTGAACGAGTTAACTAGGATTAACTCGCACCTGGTCTGGCTGGGCACCCATGCCATGGACATCGGCGCACTCACGGTCTTCTTATATTGCTTCCGCGAGCGCGAAGAGATCCTGAAAATTTTCGAGATGGTCAGCGGACAGCGCATGATGACGTCTTACTTCCGCGTGGGCGGACTTGCGCTCGAACCGCCGCTTGGTTTCTTTGACCGTGTCCGCGACTTCGCCGGATATTTCCCGGAGAAGGTGGACGAATACGAGAACTTGCTCACCGGCAATCCGATCTGGATGATGCGCACGAAAGGTGTGGCGAGAATGACGGCCGAAGACGCCATCGCCCTGGGCGCCAGCGGACCAACCCTGCGTGGCAGCGGCGTCGACATCGATCTCCGCCGCGACATGCCGTACTCGAGCTACGAGAAATTTGAATTCAAGGTGCCTGTGTCGCAGGAAGGCGATGTTTTTGCCAGGTATATGTGCCGCGTCCAGGAATTGCGGGAATCCACCGCGATCGTAAGACAGGCGCTCGACGGCATGCCGGAAGGTCCCATCAAGGCCGATGCTCCCGGTGTGGTGCTCCCCGACCGCGAAAAAATGAAGACGCAGATGGAGTCGCTCATCTATCACTTTAAGATCATCACGGAAGGATTCGCTGTTCCCGCGGGCGAGGTTTACCAGGCGGTCGAATCCCCCCGCGGCGAGATGGGCTACTACATCGTGAGCGACGGAACCGCCAAACCATACCGAGTCCATATGCGAGCCGCCTGCTTAGCCAATCTGCAAACGCTGCCAAAAATGTGCGAAGGCCGGCTGCTGGCAGACGTGGTAGCAGCGATCGGGAGCATCGACATCGTTCTGGGAGAAATTGACCGGTAGGGGAATTGAATCATTGGGAATTTTCTAGTTTGAGCAATTGAAGGCACAGCGGTCAGCGGCGGTTTTCAATCCCGGCTACTAAATTGAACTCATGAGATTTTCGGAAGAATTCGAAGCACGGTTTACCGAGATGGTCCCGCACTATCCGACCAAGCGCTCGGCGCTTGTCCCGACTCTTCTGTACGCACAGGACGAAGTCGGCTACCTCTCCGATGAGGTGATTGCAGAAATCGCGACCCGCCTCGACTTGACTGAACTCGAAGTGCGCAACGTAATTAGTTATTACTCGATGCTTACTACTAAGCCGCGCGGCAAGTTCAATGTGCAGGTCTGCACCAATATCAGTTGCCTCGTGCGCGGTGCAGAAGACATCTTGCATCACTGCGCGAAGAGATTGGGTGTTGGCCACAAGCAAACTACACCCGACGGCCTGTTCACGCTGGAAGAAGTGGAATGCATCGGAGCCTGCAGCTGGGCTCCGGCCGCACAGGTTAATTACGATTTTCACGAGAACCTGACACCAGAGAAAATGGACCAGATTCTCGACGATTATAAGAGGAAAGGAACGCAGTAAGAAAATTTGGTAGATTGTGTAATTTAGTAATTTGGTAATTGAAGACCAGACTCCTCGCATTCGCTTCGAACAGGGTTTTCAATTTTACAATTACCAAATTACACAATTACTCAATCCCTATGGCTGACTTGGTTTCCCATCCCGACGAGGTAAAGGTCGTCTCCCGGCGCTTCGGCCAGGGTGCGGCCAATCTCGACCGCTATCTCGAACTGGACGGCTACAAGGCCGTGCAGAAGGCGCTAGCCATGGAGCCCGATGCCATCATTAATGAGGTCAAGAATTCCGGTCTTCGCGGCCGCGGTGGCGCCGGATTCTCCACCGGAATGAAGTGGTCGTTCGTGCCCAAGCAGTCGGCCAAACCGAAATACGTTCTCTGTAATGGTGACGAGAGCGAGCCCGGTACCTGCAAAGACCGCCTGATCTTCGAGCACGATCCTCACTCGGTGATCGAAGGCGTGATGATCGGTGCGCTGGCTGTGGGAGCCAAGAGCGGATACATCTATATTCGCGGCGAGTACCGGTATCTTCTGAACATCATGCAGAAGGCGATCGCGGACGCCTACGCCAGGGGATTCATCGGCAAGAACATTTTTGGCAGCGGGCGCGACTTGGACATTTACTGGCACGGCGGCGCCGGAGCCTACGAGGTTGGCGAAGAGTCAGCGCTGATGGAGTCGCTCGAAGGCAAGCGTGGCATTCCCCGTATCCGGCCTCCCTTTCCAGCGGTCGTCGGTCTGTGGGGCGGGCCCACGGTCATCAACAACGCCGAAACCTTGGCGAATGTTCCGCACATCATTCTCGGCGGTGCCGACTGGTACGCCAAACTGGGCACGCCGAAAAATGGCGGCACCCGCCTGTTTTGCCTGAGCGGCAATATCGCCAAGCCCGGCGTCTATGAACTACCGATGGGATACAACTTAAAGAAGATGCTCTACGACGTTGGAGGAGGAATCCCCAACGGGCGCAGCCTGAAAGCCGTGGTCCCTGGCGGAGCATCCTGCCCTTGCCTTACAGCGGATGAGATCGACGTCGCCATGGATTTCGATTCGGTGCAAAAAGCCGGGTCGATGCTGGGTTCCGGTGGAGTCGTCGTCATCGACGACCAGCAATGCATCGTGAAATTCGCTCTGCGTACTATGAAGTTCTACCAACACGAGAGTTGCGGATGGTGCATTCCGTGCCGCGAGGGTACCGACTGGATTAAGAAGACGCTAATGCGTTTTCACGCCGGCGGTGGTATGAAGAAGGACATCGACAACATCCAGTACCTGGCAGAGAACATGCTGGGGCGGACGTTCTGTCCGCTAGGTGACGCGGCGGCGATGCCCACCATTGGTTTCGTGAAAAAGTTCCGGAGAGAATTCGAGGATCACCTGGAAGGCAGACCTTGCCCGTTCGAAAAAGAGGGCGCGGCGGAACAACTGCCAGCGTTCGCGCACTAAAGCGATCCGGTTACGAAATTTCAAATGGCTGATGTAAATCTCACTGTCGACGGCAAGAAGCTCACGGCTCCCGCGGGCACGCTCCTGATCGAAGCCTGCAAGAGCGTGGGCATCGAAGTACCCTCATTCTGCTATTACCCCAATCTTTCCCTGCAGGGCGCTTGCCGCATGTGCCTGGTGAAGGTCGAGAAGATGCCCAAGCTGCAGACTGCCTGCACCACGGTCATCAGCGAGGGCATGATCGTCACCACCGAGAGTGAAGAGATCAAGCAGGCCCGCAAGTCTATGCTCGAGATGCTCCTCGGCAACCACCCGCTGGATTGCCCGGTCTGCGACGCCGGCGGCGAGTGCGAATTGCAGGACATGACATTCTCGTACGGTGCCGCCGAATCGAAGTTCATGGAGGCGAAGAACCACAAAGACGAACAGCAGTGGTCTCCCGTGGTCTTCTTCGATCGTCCGCGCTGCATTTTGTGCTACCGCTGCGTGCGTGTCTGCGGCGAAGGCATGGACGTCTGGGCGCTTGGCGTGCAAAACCGCGGCGTCAGTTCCGTGATTGCACCTAATAAAGAAGATCATCTGGAATGCGAAGAATGCGGCATGTGCATCGACATTTGCCCCGTGGGAGCGCTTACCTCCGGAGCCTACCGCTACAAGACTCGCCCGTGGGAGATGAAGCATGTCGGCACCGTATGCACGCACTGCGGCGACGGGTGCAAGACCACCCTGGGTGTGCGTCGCTCTGATACCGGCATGGAAATCGTCCGCGGCGACAATCGCGACAAGAGCGGCACCAACGGCGACTTCCTCTGCATCAAGGGACGCTATGCCTTCGATTTCGCCAATCACGAAGAACGGCTGACGCAGCCACTCATCCGTCAGAACGGCAAGCTGACTCCGTGCACATGGGAAGAAGCGTTTACCCTCGTGGGAAAGACGCTGGCAGGAATTCGTGACACCGAGGGCGGCCAGGCGATTGGCGTCGTCGGCTCGACACGCACCACGAACGAAGAAGCCTACCTCCTGTCCAAGTTCGCACGTTCGGTACTCAAGACCAATAACGTCGATCATCACCGAACCGCCGACTTCCCTGCCCTGGCCGCGGCACTTCGCGGCAAGCCTGACGCAACTGCCACCATGGCCGATGTGTTCACGGCCCCGGCAATTCTGTTGATCGGTAACGATCCTACCGAGCAGCATCCATTGCTCGCTTGGCAGATTCGCAACAACGTTCGCCTGCACCGCGCCAAGCTATACGTAGTCAATTCAGAATCAATCAAGCTGCGTCGTCAAGCCACGTCCTTCACCCAAATTCCCGCTGGCGCAGAAGGCAAGGTCGCTGCATTTCTCGCCGGAAATGACGCCGCCCTGGACGGGATAACCGCGGGTGTAGGCGCGGGCGACTCACCCGCGCAGTCGTGGAAGGATCTCCGCGACAAACTGCGCGCCGAGCAAAACCTCGTCATCGTTTCCGGCTCCGAGATCCGAGGCCAGGACATCGCCAACCTCGTTGCCTTCGGTTCGGGAATTTCGGGCGCCAAGTTCGTCTTCCTCGCCGACTATGCCAACTCCCGCGGCGCGGCCGACATGGGCCTCTATCCCGATCTGCTGCCCGGCTATCATCCGGTGTCGGGAAACAGCGAGTTCCACAAAGAGTGGGTTGACGTCCCGAAGACTGCCGGCCTCGATCTGCCCGGCATGATCGAGTCGGCAAAGGCTGGCAAGCTGAAAGCGCTGTATGTCGTGGGATCAAATCCCGTCGCGCGCCTGGGCATCGATCCGTTCGCGTGCTCCAAGAGTTTCGTTATCGTGCAAGACATGTTCCTGACCGAGACGGCTGTCATGGCGGATGTGGTGCTGCCCGCCGCTAACCTGTATGAAAAAGCGGGCACCGTCACAAACACCTGCGGCGATGTGCAACTGGCGAAGAAGGCAGGCGACGTCTCGGGCACGAAATCCGATTTCGAAATGATCGTCCGCATCGCCGACGCAATGGGCTTTGACGTCCGAAAGCTCGTGCCTTTCGGTGGTGGCACCCACGCGGACATGGGACAGTCCCGCGGAGCCCAGTCCGGAGAAGCTGACCGCCATGCCGTCTGGCTTGAGATGCAAGGCCTCGAGCCCAAGTTGAGCCCGTTCGATCCGATGGCGATTCTCGATGAGATTCAGCGCCTCGTCCCGGGTTACGACGTATCCCGCGCGAATCTTCTGGCAGGCAACAGCGAGCCGACATCACTGGCCAAGAGCGGTGCAAGCACAGCCCACACGCCGGACTCGGTTTCCCCGGCCAACGACAGTCTTTTCACGTCAGGCACACTGGGACGCTATTCACGCGCCTTGAAATCGGTGATGGAGAGTCACGAAGTAAAGCCCGCTGAAGTCGCGGCAGACTGATATTCGTTTCAGAAGTACGCATTCGTTGTTCAGAGCAGCGGTTCGGGTAAGAGAGGAAGCAAGGCATTGCCAATTTGGCTTTTTATCGTTGCATCAATCATTAAATCCGCGATCATTCTGCTGGTGCTGCTCACCGCGGTGGCCTACACCGTGTGGCTCGAGCGCAAGGTCGTGGGCCATATGCAGAATCGCTGGGGACCCACGCGGGTCGGCCCGTTTGGCCTGCTGCAGCCTGCGGCCGACGGCATCAAGTTTCTCTTTAAAGAAGATCTGACTCCGCCGCATGTGTACAAGCCGCTCTATATCGCGGCACCGTTGATCGCCGTCATCTTCGCGTTGACGTCGATCGCGCTAATTCCTTTCGGCAACTCGATCACCATCGGCGCGCTATGCCTCCCGTTACAGATCACCGATGTGAATACCGGATTGTTGCTCATTCTCGGTGTCACGTCGATTGGCGTCTACGGCGTCGCTCTTGCCGGGTGGTCGTCGAACAACAAGTATTCCCTTCTCGGCGGGCTGCGCGCCAGCGCGCAAATGGTGAGTTACGAGATTTCCCTCGGGCTCTCGCTGGTTGGCGTGCTCATCATGGCCGGAAGCTTCAGCCTGCGCGACATCGTGAATGCCCAGGGCGGACATTTTCTGGGATTCATTCCCCGCTGGAATATCTTTCCCCAGTTCATCGGGTTTTTCTGCTACCTGATGGCCGCCTATGCGGAGACCAATCGCATCCCCTTCGATCTTCCTGAAGCTGAAACTGAACTGGTGGCGGGCTATCACACCGAATACAGCGCCATGAAGTTTGCCATGTTCTTCATGGCCGAGTACGCCAACATGATCACGGTAGCCTGTCTCGCCACGCTCATGTTTTTGGGAGGATGGCACGGACCGCTCTTCGGGCCACCGCTCTTGCAGGCGATCCTTCCTGTGTTCTGGTTTGCCGCCAAGGTTTTCGCGTTCCTCTTTCTCTATATCTGGGTGCGCGGCACGTTGCCGCGTTTCCGCTATGACCAACTGATGGCGTTCGGCTGGAAGTTCCTGCTGCCGCTCGCCCTGGTGAATTTGATTGGCACCGCAATCGCAGTAGCGTGGTGAGGTTGCAGAGACCCGAGTTCTGGGAACAGGTTGCAAAACGAGCCACTGACTCCTGATCCCTAGCCTCTGGCCGCTGATGTTTGAGAACTTATTTCATGCTTAGCGTGCACTTAATCTTATTTCTGGCCTTCGGAGCCATTGCCCTCGCAGGTGCGGTCAACCTGCTGGCACAGACGCATCCCATCAACAGCGCGCTCTCACTGATCGCGGTGATGGCCGCGCTGGCGGGTGAATATCTCCTTTTGGGCGCGGAGTTCGTGGCCGCGGTACAGGTGATCGTCTATGCCGGAGCCATCATGGTGCTGTTCGTCTTCACCATCATGCTCTTAAACGCTGGAGTAGAAGAACGCACCAAAGGAAGCAAAGTTGCCGCATTGTTCGGAATCCCCGGCATGTTGTTAGGCAGTTTGCTCGTTGCCTGGGTCGTGCTGCGGCACTCGGGAACCGAAGCAGTGGCTGCCGGCGCACTGCCCGGCGATCCCAGAGTCATCGGACAGCTGCTCTTCCACGAATTTCTGCTGCCCTTTGAAATAACTTCAATTCTGATTCTGATCGCGATTATGGGTGCGGTGGTGTTGGCCAGCAAGCCTCCTACCTCGCCCCCCAAGGTGGAAGACTAATGGTCCCCCTCTCCTATTACCTCGTGCTCAGCGGAATCCTGTTTGCCTGCGGCGTTACCGGATTCCTCATCAAGCGCAACATCATCACGATCTTCATGTCGATCGAGTTGATGCTCAACGGCGTGAATCTTTCCTTCGTCGCCTTTGCCGCGCATTGGCACGTGCTCGCCGGACAAGTCTTCGTCTTCTTCGTCATGGTCGTGGCGGCAGCCGAAGCAGCGGTCGGCCTAGCCATCATCATCGCTGTCTTCCGCACGCGTGAAACGCTGAATGTCGACCAGGTGAATCTGCTCAAACTATGACGTCGAATCTCAATCTCTGGCTCATCCCGGCCCTGCCCCTGGCAGGGGCCGCGATCAACGGATTCCTCGGGAAGAAGTCTTCGCGAACCGCGGTCAGCACCGTGGGCCTCTTCTTTTCCGGTGCCGCATTCGCATGGGCTCTGGTGGTCGCCCTGCGCTTTTCATCCGTTGATTTGCCGTATCAGGAATATCTCGCTCACTGGATCCGTTCCGGCAATTTCTCGGTCGATTTCACCTTCTATCTCGATCAACTTTCATTGGTCATGCTGCTGGTCGTCACTGGAGTCGGATTCCTCATTCACATCTACTCCGTCGGCTACATGTGGGACGATCCGAGCTACTACCGCTTCTTCTCGTATCTGAACCTGTTCATGTTTTTCATGCTGATGCTGGTGCTGGCCAACAACTACCTGATGATGTTCATCGGCTGGGAAGGCGTCGGCCTCGCGTCGTATCTGCTGATCGGATTTTGGTTCACGAAAGATTCCGCCGCTTCCGCGGGGAAGAAGGCCTTCATCGTGAACCGCATCGGCGACTTCGGATTTCTCATCGGAATCTTTCTGCTCATCCAGCACTTTGGCTCTCTGAATTTCACCCAAGTATTCGATCAAGTCCGCCCGCTGGCGCCAGAGACCTCTGGCACAGGGTTACTGACAGCCATCGGCATCCTGCTGATGATCGGGGCCTGCGGCAAGTCGGCCCAGATCCCGCTCTACATCTGGCTGCCCGACGCCATGGAAGGACCGACGCCAGTCTCGGCCCTGATTCACGCCGCGACCATGGTCACCGCCGGGGTCTACATGGTGTCCCGCTCGCACGTGATCTTCGAGCGCGCTCCGAGCGCCCTGCTGGTTGTGGCGGTCATCGGCACACTGACCGCGTTGTTCGCGGCCACCATCGGTATCACGCAGACTGACATTAAGAAGGTTCTGGCCTACTCGACCGTCTCCCAACTGGGCTACATGTTCATGGCGTGCGGGGTGGGAGCGTTCTCCGCCGGAATCTTCCACCTGATGACGCATGCCTTCTTCAAAGGCCTGCTCTTCCTCGCCGCAGGCTCGGTGATTCACGCGGTCGGCGGCGAGCAGGACATGCGCAAGATGGGCGGCCTGCGCTCCTATATTCCTTGGACATTCCTGACCATGGGCATCGGGACGTTGGCGATCGCCGGGATTCCGCCACTGGCGGGCTTTTGGAGCAAAGACGAAATCTTATGGAAGGCCTACTCCAGTGAGCACGGCAGCTGGGTATTCTGGCTGATCGGTCTCATCACGGCTTTCATCACGTCGTTTTACATGTTTCGCTTGCTCTTCATGACCTTCTTCGGCGACTACCGCGGCGCTCAGGTGGATGCCCACGGACACAGCCATGCTGTCCACAGTCAAGAGGATCATGGGCACGGGGAACCGCATGAAAGTCCGACGGTAATGCTCGTTCCCCTCATGATCCTCGCATTACTCTCGGTGGTCGGTGGTTTGGTCGGCATCGGCAACCGATTCGAGCATTTCCTCGAACCCGTATTCGGCTCCGGTCAGGCAGCAGAAGCCGTGGGCGAGGCGGCGAGTCGCAGCACCGAACTCCTGCTCATGGGCATTTCGGTCGCGGTCGCCGTTTTGGGTTTCATCGTAGCCTACACGCTGTATATCAGCAGGCCTTATCTTCCTCAGAAGATCGCTACCTCGCTTGGCAGTTTCTACGAAGCAGTCTTGAACAAATACTACGTCGACGAACTCTACGCAAAACTCTTTGTCAAACCACTGGTAGACGGTTCGACGACCATTCTCTGGCAAGGGGTCGACCGCAAAATCATCGACGATACGGTCAACAACGCCGCCGATGGCGCGCGCCGCGTTTCCGACGAAGTCCGCCACATGCAGTCGGGCAACTTGCGCTCCTATGCGGGATGGATTGCCGCCGGCGCAGCTGTAGTCATTGCCTACATGATCTGGCTGGGAGTTGGACGATGAACATCGACCATCTCAGCCCATACATTCTGACTCTAGTGACATTTACGCCGCTGGCGGGAGCTCTTCTGCTGATGTTGCTCCCGCGCCGCGATCGCGACATCCGAATCTTCTCTCTCGTCGTTTCCCTGCTGACTTTCGCGCTTTCACTGCATCTCCCCGTGCACTTTCATCGCGGACAGCCAGGCTTCCAATTCGAAGTCGACGATCATTGGATCTCCACTCCCAACATCCACTACCACATGGCCATCGACGGCATCTCGATGTGGTTGGTGGTCCTGACCACGTTCCTCACGCCGCTCTGCGTGCTGATCTCCTGGAAGTCGGTTCACGACCGGGTGAAGGAATTCTTCATCCTCCTGCTGATCATGGAGACAGCCTTGATCGGCGTCTTCACCTCGCTCGATCTCTTCCTCTTCTATTTCTTCTGGGAAGCCACGCTTATCCCGATGGCCCTGCTGATCGGCATCTTCGGACACGAGCGCAAAGTTTACGCCGCGGTGAAATTCTTTATGTACACCATGATCGCCTCCGTGTTCATGCTGGCGGCGATCTTGTGGCTCTATGCCCAAATTCACAGCTTCGATTTCGTCGTAATTCGTGACCAGATCGCCCGCGGCGCCGTGCCGAATTTCCCGGCTGCAGCACAGTGGCTTTTCCTCGGCTTCTTCCTGGCATTCGCGGTAAAGGTTCCGTTATTCCCGTTCCACACGTGGCTGCCCGACGCGCACGTCGAGGCCCCCACCGCTGGATCGGTCCTGCTGGCGGGCGTTCTGCTAAAGATGGGAACCTACGGCATGCTGCGTTTCAATCTCGGGCTGTTCCCCGAGCAGGCCCGCCACAATGCTCCGTGGATCATGGTCTTGGCGCTGATCGGCATTGTTTACGGCGCGCTGGTGGCCATGGTGCAACCGAACATGAAGAAGTTGATTGCCTATTCGTCGGTCAGCCATCTTGGGTTCGTGGTGCTCGGCATCTTTAGCTTCACTCAATCCGGCTTGAACGGCGCGATGTTCGTCATGTTGGCTCACGGCATTTCTACCGGCGGACTCTTCATGCTGGCAGGACTTTTGCACGAGCGTCGCCATACGTACGAGATCAGCGAGTTCGGCGGTCTCGCCGCTCCCATGCCGGTTTACGCGGCCTCGTATCTCTTTATTGTGCTCGCCTCGGTCGGGCTGCCCTTGCTGAACGGCTTCGTCGGCGAATTCCTCGTGCTCAATGGCGCCTTCCAGGCCAAACCGATTTACGGAATTCTTGCAGCCACCGGGGTGATCTGGAGCGCGATCTATCTCTTGTGGATGTTCCAGCGAGTCTTTTACGGCAAAGTGACGCATTCGGTGAACAATTCTCTGCCCGACCTTTCCGGTTTCGAGAAAGCTGCCATCTGGCCCTGCGCCGCAGCCGCCCTGGCGATGGGCGTAGCCCCAATTCTTTGGCTCGCAGCGATTGATCCTGCTGTGCAAGCCACCCTGACTGCGGTCCCGCAAGTCCTCAGCAAGGTGGTGGGGCAATGACGACTCTTTCACCCCTGCTGTTGCAAGCGATCCCGCAAGGCGTGGACTATGTCCGAATTCTGCCCGAACTGATCCTCTCCATCTTCGGAATCGTAGTGATGGTCCTTGATCCACTCGTCGATGAAGAAAAGAGCCAGAAGTCTCTCGGCTTGCTCGCATTTGTTGGAACGCTCGTCGCGCTGGCCTCGACATGGTACATGGCGCGGTCCCCTGGACTTGCCTTCTCGAACATGGTCCGAGTCGACAGTTTCAGCGTCTTCTTCCATTTCCTGGTCATCGCCATCGCGGCCGTCGTGATTCTGAGTTCGTTCGAATACATGGCGGTCCAGCGGATTCGTGCCGGAGAATATTACGCGCTCATCCTGTTCAGCGTGGTTGGCATGGCACTGATGTCGTCCGCCATCGAATTGGTGCTGATCTTCATCGCGCTCGAAATCTCTTCCATCTCCACCTATATTCTTGCGGGATTCCGCCGAAACGAGGCATCCAGCGCCGAATCCTCGCTTAAGTATTTCCTGCTTGGTTCCTTCGCAACCGCATTCTTCCTGTACGGCGTTGCGCTGATATTCGGTGCCACCGGATCGACCAACATCGACGTCATCAGCCAGAAGTTGCTGGTCGGTCCAGTGCCGCTTCTGGTCTTCGTTGCCATGGCTCTGATGTTCGTGGGCCTCGGGTTCAAAGTCGCTGCCGCCCCTTTCCATGTCTGGACGCCCGACGTTTACGAAGGTGCTCCCTCTCCGGTCGTCGGTTTCATGTCGACTGCTCCTAAAGCTGCCGCCTTTGCCGTCCTACTGCGAGTCGTTTTCTCCATCAACGCACCTGGGCGATTCTGGTTCCTTTGGGCCACCGCCGCCCTCTCCATGACCTTGGGCAACGTCGGCGCTCTCGTCCAAACCAACGTCAAACGCCTCCTCGCCTATTCCTCGATCGCTCACGCTGGCTATCTGCTGGTGGCGTTCACGATGACGAGTTCGGAGAATTCGGCAATCGGGATTTCCGCGGCCATGTTTTACACCGCCGCATACGCCGCCATGAATGTCGGCGCCTTCGCTGTCGTCAGCCACTTCGCCAATGCCGGCGAGCGTTACGTCACTCTCGAGGACTATGAAGGTCTTGGCCGTACTTCGCCGCTGCTGGCCGCGACCCTTACCATTTTTCTTCTGTCGCTGATCGGCATTCCAATGACGGGCGGCTTCTTCGCCAAGTTTTACGTTTTCAGCGCCGCCGTAAAAGCCGACCTGATTTGGCTCACGATCATCGGCGTGGTCAATAGCGCCATCGGTGCGTATTACTACCTGCGCGTCATCGTGATGATGTACATGCGGGAGTCCCGCAAAGAAGTTCCCGTCACCCCCATTCCATTCGGCTTGGCAATCGCACTCGCAATCTGCCTCTGGGCGACGCTCTACCTCGGCCTCCTTCCAAATCGTGTCCTGCAGATCACGCAACACTCGGCCCAGGATTTGCTTCCGCAGAGTCCGAATGGTCCTTCGAACACTGCTGAAATCCCGCCTCCAGCGGCCCTTCCGCAGCAATGAGTTCTCGTGAGATGAATAAAAGAGGATGCATTTGACAACCACTGCAACTCGCGTGCATTATGTGTCCACCTAGTTCCCAGTTCAGTTCTTCTCTCTAACGAACTGACGTGCCTGGAGGAGAGCAAATGACAAAACTGATTCGCAAGCTGTGGTCAGAAGATGAGGGGCAAGACATCGCCGAATATGCGGTGATGTTGGCGGTCATTCTGGTTCTAGTAGTGGGGACGGTTCGCTTGATTGGCTCGAATGCCAATAATGCGTTCTCGAGTGTCGCCAGTTCGCTTCAGTAACACGGTTCGAAAGATGTTGTCGTCGAGTTGCTTCCGATCAGAGATTCCTATGACACGATTTACTCCAGGCTTCGCATTTGCTTTTGGCTACCGATTTACTTGGGTAGCGGCTGCGGGGCAGCTTGGAGTGAGGATGAGCCACTGAAGGCCACCTAAACTTAACAAGCTTTAACCGCAAGCCGCGATCCAGGGATCGCGGCTTTTATTTTCTTGCAAGCAACCCATACAAGGAGAACCAGCCCGATGATCGTCAATATGTCCGAGAAAGCCACCGAACAGGAAATCAATCACATCATCGAACGTATTCGCGAGGCGGGATACCAGCCTCACGTGACGCGCGGCACCGAACGCACCATCGTCGCCGCGGTAGGTGCTGGGCGCCGCCACGAGATCGAGGCTCTTCAGGTCGCACCCGGTGTCGACAACGTGGTCGCGATTGCGCAGCCCTTCAAGTTGGTCAGCCGCCAGGTGAAGCCGGAGCGTACTGTCGTGAAAATCAACGGCGTGGCGATCGGCGGTCCTGAAGTCGTGGTCATTGCCGGCCCCTGCTCAGTAGAATCCCGCGAGCAACTCCTCGATACCGCCCACGCCATCAAACGCGCCGGAGCGTCCATGCTGCGCGGGGGCGCCTACAAGCCGCGCACTTCCCCGTATGACTTTCAGGGACTCGGTCTCGAAGCTCTTAAGATCCTGCGCCAAGCCAAGGAGGAGACCGGGCTTCCGGTGGTCACTGAGGTGATGAGCACCGAGGATGTCGACGTCATTTGCGAGCACGTGGACATGCTGCAGGTAGGCGCGCGCAATATGCAGAACTTTGCACTGCTGCGCCGTCTGGCCACGATTCAAAAGCCCATCCTCCTGAAGCGTGGCCCTTCCGCCACCGTCAAGGAGTGGCTGCTTGCTGCTGAGTATCTACTCTCCGGCGGCAACCATCAGGTCGTGCTCTGCGAGCGAGGTATCAAGACTTTCGAAACCGAGATGCGGAATACTATCGACCTGGCCGCCGTCGCACTGGCGCGCGATCTTTCTCACTTGCCGGTGATCGCTGATCCCTCACACGGCACGGGTAAACAAAGCCTGATTGCCGCAGTCTCTCGAGCAGCGGTCGCGGTTGGAGCCGACGGCCTCATCATCGAGGTGCATCCGTGTCCGGAGCGTGCCTTGTCAGATGGTCCGCAGTCCCTTGATTTTGCAGGATTCGGCAAGGTGATGCGGGCACTGGCAGAACCACTGCGGCGGACTGCTAGCCTACCAGCAGGCGGTGCCTGCCCGCTCTTAGTGTGGGGACATTCCAGGGAACGTGGCGATGCCGCGGAAGAACCGAGACTCACTGCTTGCTCGGGTTCTCTGGAGCCTGCTTTATTTGCATCGCCGGATCTCCAAACAGCACGTACGTTCTACGTACGTCCGCGTCGCTGATATGCGACTTGGCCTCGACTATTGCCTGGCCCAGTGTCGCGCCCTTCACGCTCAGCGCATTGTGCACGACCAGGCCGTCGAGCGTGGTTTGCGGCAAGGGTTGGTTCAAGCCGCTCGATGCCAGCACGGCAACGGCTCCCCCATTCGGGGCCAGCAATAGAGTCACGCCTAGCGGTTGGGCGTACACGTCTTGGAAGAATCCATTCAGACAGTCCATGATCAGGAACACAGGCAACTGCGACTGGTTTGTCAGGGAGTTCACGGTAGTGGTGTCAAAGATATTTGATCCGGACCATTGCTCTTCCGAACCGTGGCCGAGGTAGTTCACCAGACCTTGTCCCTTCAAATTGATGGCGTTGATGATGTCCCCGGTCGCGGCGGCAGATCCTTCCACACCGGCGAACACGCTTGTCACTTGCATTGTGGAGGGCAAATCGGCTTGTACGGTCTGGCTGTCCTGCGTGAAGCTCTCGGTGTCATCGCGATCTGCGACCATCAAGGCATTCGCCGTCCACGGACCGTCGGTCGAGTGTCCTTCGTATCGCACAATCTTGCCTACTACCGTCCTGGCTTCGTCTAGCGTGCTGACGGGCAAACGACCCGTAGCAATCGTCGGAATGCCCGTATTGCTGAAATCTGAGAACCAGTCATCCGACGCCGTCATGAGGCTGGCCGTGCGCTCAATACTCGTCGGAACCAGGTCCAGGTTTCCGAATCCCAAATAGTTCCTCGGATCAAGCGAGGCCCTCCCATTCAACAGCAAGTAGGTAGGCGCTTTCTTCCAGTTCTGGGTCGCTGTCCGGAGGAATTGCTTGACCGCAAGCGGGCTGCGTTCTCCGAAGTTGAATTCGTCATACAAGTCGTTAATCGGAATTACGACAGAGCTCTTTCCCTCAGCCCGGTGAGCTCTCACCAAGGGAACCAGCGCCCCGGCAAAATCCCCGTGCGTGACCATCGCGATATCCGCGCCCGGCTGCGCACTGTGCCAGCTCGACGGATGACTCGCCTGGACTCCCGCCACCGACGCCACCCTGTCGTCCGCCACCGCCAGCAACGTATGGCGCGCCGGCGCCGCCAGATTTGTCGTCGTGAACGGCACCTGCACCGCGATCTGATACTTGCCGCTGTTGGCACTCACTTGCGGCATCAACTGTACCGGTCGCGTGGGGTCTGTAATGTCGAGCACCACTGGAGCGCTGGAGAATCCGCTCGCAGTCAGTTCGTCTCCTGGCCGTCCAGTGAACTTCAATTGATTAGAATCCGCACAATACTTGCGCGGATACGTAATGCGGATGTACTCGACCAGGCTGGTATCGTATTCTCCGTTTTGCGATGTCAGCGTGACTGTGTTGGTCCAGTTCTGCAGCACGCCGGGGGGAATCGTTGTATTTAGAGTTCCCTTGGCCTGGCCGGTGAAAGTCACGTCGCCGATTGTCGTTCCGTTCAACGATATCTTTACATCGTGCGGGAAGCCGGTGATCACGCCTTGCAACGAGAGTTGAAGTCGCGCGGCCTGGGTGGAGTTCGCATCGAAATGCGGCACCTCCAGCACCTGCTCAACAGGCGTGGGTGACACCAGCGCCCCGAAGAAATTTTGCCCGTTCGATGTCAACAACGCGGAGAAGTAAATCGTGTGCTGCTGCAACTCAACCGTTGCCGAATAGTTCGATGGCGGCTGGTTCGATCCTGACGAAGGTTGCATTGTCGGAACCCTCGCCCCGCGTCCCTCTTCGGCCACCAGCCAATACACACGTGTCCCCGAGAACACCGTGTCAATGCCAGTCCCATAGAAGTTGAGAGCCGCCTGCGACCCAAATCCTCCCGGGCCCGCCGTCGCTCCCGTGATTTGCAATGCCTGCTCAGTCGCCTCGGCATACAAATGGAGCCGCGCCGGGTCAACATTGGGATCGAGCCCAGCCTTGACCAGCTCCGGCTGCCCCACTCGATACCAGCCCTCGTGGCGCACATAAATCTTGACCGCCGGATGAGCCGCCAACTCAAACTGTTTCTGAACCTGCCCAGCCGTTGGTGCGGACGTGACAGCGACTGGTTCCAATACATGACTTTGCTCGCTGCCCGGAACTGGCGGCTGAGCCTGATTTACCTGGCTCAGCATCCGCGTTTCAGATACCTCGTTGGCCGTTGGCGCCCCTGCGGCCACGAATATCGGGCCGTGAAACGTGCGCGTGCCATTCACATCAACATCTTCGAGCCAGTAGGAAGTTCCTGGAACTCCCGCCGAGGGATCGATCCAGGCGTAACTCTTGCCCGCATGCTTCGACAATGCTCCGCTCATCATCAGCGCCGAGCCCGCAATCAGCGAAGGATTCATGCGCACCCGGTTCCCGTTTTGTTCGCGGTATACGTTGAACCCCAGATTGTGGGTCTCGCCTCCGGTCTTCCACGTCAACACCACGCGACTGGCACCATTCTTATCCGTGCCGGAATGCGCCGAGAAAGAACGCAAGGTAATCCGTGTTGGAGCTGTGATGACCTCGCTTTGCGTCGACGAATTGTTCGCCGAGTTCGAGTCCGTCTGGTCGGCGACAACCGTTGCAGTGTTTAAGACAATTCCCGGCTGCCCTGGCATCGTCACAATAGCAATCGTTGCGGTCCCCGCGTTCGCCATTGTCCCCAGCAGGCAGATCACGGTGCCACCCGCTTCGGAGCACGATCCCTGGGTCGTCGTCGATGAGAGATAGGTCACCACGGAAGGCAACGTATCTGTCACCATTACATTCGTTGCCGATGCTGGACCATTGTTGGTCACGCTCAGCGTGTATGTCAGCAGAGTCCCCTCTGTCACCGGGTTTGGACTCGCCGTCTTCACGATCGCTACATCCGCGATATTGGCGCTGCCGACAACTACTGTGGCACTCGCCGTATTCGTGGTAATGCTCGGTACGATATTCGTCGCGCTCGCGGTCGCGGTGTCGGTGATGTTGGTCCCGGACGATGTGCCGGCATTGACCTGCAAGACCACGGAGAAGTTTGCCGCGCTCCCCCCACCCACTCCCAGGCTGCTGCCGTCATTGCAGGTAATTGTTCCGGTGCCGCCGACTGCCGGCAAGGTCGGACAAGTCCATCCTGCAGGAATCGCAATCGACTGAAAATTCGTATTCGGTGGCGTAGTTTGTGTGAAGCTCGCTCCCGTCGCCGCAGCCGGACCGTTATTAATGACGCTTTGCGTGTAAGTGATATTGCTTCCCGCCGCCACCGGATTTGGAGAAGCGGAGTTGGTTACGACCAGATCTGCTTGCGTGGCCAAAGCTACAACGTCAGCCGCAACGGCGCTGTTGTTCGCCGAGTTTGGATCCGTGACTGCGGAGCTCACGCTCGCGGTTTCGTTAATCGCCGTTCCCGCCGCGGTACCCGCAGTCACATTCACAATGTAAGTGATCGTCGCTGGCGAACTCGGCGCTAAACTGACATCCGTACATGTCAGCGTCGCCAATGTGCAGGTCCAGCCCAATGGCCCGGTCAAAGAGACACCGGTCGTATTCGCTGGCAACGTCTCCGTAAGGGTGACGCTGCTCGCCGCGCTCGGTCCAGCATTATTCACGACTTGGGTATAAGTGATGTTGTTGTTGGCTATAACCGGAACCGGACTCGGTGTATTCGTAACTGACAGATCCGCCGAATTGCCCACTTGAACACCGACCGTCGCGCTGTTGTTGCCGGCCGTCGGATCCCCAGTCGTCGAGGTAACTGAATCTGTCTGCGTGATCGTCGTTCCCGAAGCGACATTCGAATTCACCGTCACAACGAAGGTGAAATTCGCCGTGGTATTCGCTGCCATCGGCGCCGTGTCTGTACAGCTGGGGCTGGGAATAAGGACGCACGTCCATCCCGCGGGACCAACTAACGAAACCGCCGTAGTATTCGCAGGGAGAGTTTCGCTGAAAATCGGGGCGTTCGCGGTAGCCGGCCCACCATTGCTCACGCTCTGCGTATAAGTAATGTTGCTTCCAGCCGTGACCGGATTCGGGCTTCCCGAATTCGTAACGCTCAAATCAGCCTGCACGCCCGACGCTACTGCGATATTCACCGTCGCGGAATTGTCCGTCGTATTTGTATCGCGTCCTGTGGTGGCTCCAGTTACAGTGTCGCTGATGATCGTTCCGACGGGTGTTCCCGCGGTGACGGTATAGGTAGCCGTGATCGTGCCTGTCGACCCCGGTGGCACGCTCGGGTTACTGCAGGAGACCGGTCCGGTCACCAAGCAAGTCCATGTTCCACCACCCGTCGTCACTGCTCCTACCGACACGAACGTAGTGTTTGCAGGCGTCGGTTCCGTCAGAGTTGATGCGCTGCAATTGCTGGGTCCGTGATTGAAAATTGTCTGCGTGTAAATGATGTTGGCGCCAGCTGTCACCGGACTTGGAGCTCCGCTATTGGTCACCGTCAGATCACAGGCGACGCTGACATTCGTGGTCACGCTAGTGCTGTTGTTTGCCGCGCTAGGATCCGAGGTCGTCGCACCCACCGAAGAAGACGCAGTAATCGAGGCTGCAACCACGCTAGGCGGCACGTTCACCGCCACTACGATGTCGGCCTCGGCGCCTACCGCCAGGCTCGGATTGGTGCAAACAACGTTTCCAGCAGTGCCGACGGCCGGCGTTGTGCACGTCCAGCCCGCAGGAGCCGCAACCGATTGGTACGTCGTGTTCGGCGGTGTTGCCTGCGTGAAAGACACAGACGTGGCAACCGCTGGACCGTTGTTCGTAATGGCCTGCGTGTAGGTGATGTCGTTCCCTGCCAACACGATTGGCGGAGCAGCCGCTGTCTTGAGCGCGAGGTCCGCTTGTGCTGCCGACGCAACCACATCCTGAGCAGTCGCGGAGTTCGCGCCGAAGGATTGGTTTGTCGCATTCACGGTCACCGTGTCGGTGATTACAGTGCCCGCCGCTACAAGCGCGTTGACCTTGTAGATCACCGTGAAGGTTCCGGACAATCCCGCGGCCACACTCGGATTCGTGCAGGGGCTTACCGGAAACAGTGTGCAGGTCCATCCAGCGGGTGGAGTAATTGAGACAAAGGTCGTATTCGCCGGCGTCGATTCCGTAAACGTACCATTCGTTGCCGCCGAGGAACCGGTATTCGTCACCACCTGCGTATAGGTGATGTTGCTACCCGCCAGCACTGGATTTGGCGAGGCAACGTTTGTCACCGACAGGTTTGGACCCGCTGTTCCTACGACCGTCGTGGCGGTCGCAATATTATTCGAGGAAACTGGGTCAATCGCGGAGGATCCGACCGAAACTGAATCTGTGATCACTGTCCCGTTTGCGGTTCCGCTGTTGACCTTCACTACCACCGTGAACGTGCCGGAGGTCAAGGCGGCCATGTTGACGTTGCTGCAGACAACGCTCCCCGTAGCCCCGACACCCGGAGTCAGGCAACTCCATCCCGCGGGCGCCACGAGCGACACAAAAGTTGTATTTGCCGGGACTGCAGTCACCACCGTGGCATTGTCGGCTGCACTCGGACCGTTGTTAGTAACGACCTGCGTGTAAGTAATGTTCGCGCCGGCAGCGACCGGATTCGGCGTTGCGGAATCCGTTACCGCAAGGTTCGCGCTCGATACCACATTGGCCACGTCGGTGGCCATATCGTTGAGCAGGTTCGCGTCTCCACCTCCGCCGATCACCGCCGTATTTGTCACCGTTGCCGGGGCTGCCTGCGACACGTTTACATTCACTGTAATCGACGGATAAGTGCCGCCGGTAGGCAACGAATCGGGCCGTACGCAACTCACTGTCTGTCCAGACACCGAGCACGCCCATCCCGTTCCGCTGGCGCTCGTTGGAGTGACCCCGAGCGGCAGCGTGTCGTTCATGGTGACGACACCGTTGGTTGCGCCCAGCAGGCTGACATTCGAAACCGGAATGGTGTAGCTGGCGCTTCCTCCACGCGTGAAGTTCCCCACGTGACTCTTGGTGAGAGTCAAGTCGGGAGAGCACAACGCCGAAGACTGGATGCCTGTCACCTGCGACAAGTTGGCACTGGTCGCGGTCGACCCCGACGCGCCGCTAGTCGCCCCGTAGGCCACGCCAGGAGTCAGCGTCGTTCCATTCACTCCGCCAGTCACGCTCGCGCCGGCGGGCGCGCCGGAAACGAAAATCACTCCGCCTCCGCCTCCGCCGCCGGGCCCATGACGGTCCGCCAGGCTGTAAGGTTGAGAGTCCCATGCATCTCCGCCACGGCCGCCATTCGCTCGCAGGGTGAGTCCGCTCTCTCCGCCGTTAGCGGTCAATACAACGATGCTTCCACCCGCACCCCCGCCTCCACCCGCGTCATTCGAGGTCCCGTTGTAGGCGTTTGCGCCATTCGCCGTCAGAGTCGCCGTTCCGGTCAAACTGTTCGCTCGAATGAAGATGATTCCGCCGCCGGCCGCACCAGCGCTCGCTTGATTGTCGCTGTCGGAGTTATTTCTTGAGCCGGCGCCACCGCCACCGCCCATCGCAATGCGGTCAATCGTCGCCGGAAAAGGAGATCCGCCTTCGCCGCCGGAACTCAGATTCACGTTCCAGGAGTTGCCGCCAAATCCTCCTGATCCTCCGTTACCTCCTCCACCGCCGCCGGCATTCTCAGTGTTGCCGGCTGCGTCCCCATCCGTTCCTCCGCCGCCCGCATTGCCCGGCGCTCCGCGCGCCATGCTGCCATCGGTTGCTGAGCCGCTGGGATAACTCGTGTTCGTTTGCAGGAAGGTCAATCCCGACTCTACCCATGCTGGCGTGCCCGCTACGCCTTCTCCTTTCGCAGCATCGATGCCCGTTGCCCCCCCAGCCGCTCCCGTATAGGCTGCCGGCGCCCTTTCCCGGTAGTCCGTATTCACGGCGCCTGCGATGCCACCAACCAGTTGCATGCCGGCGCCAGCTCGAAACCCTTGCCCATCCACAGATACCACGGTTCCACTACCGAGGTTCAGTTGTCCGGCGATATCCAACGCCAGAACGCCGCCGGTGGAACCGTTCCACGGAGTCGCCGTCACGGCACCCAGAGTTGCCGAGAGATATTGCGGTACTAGTACCACTTGGTACGTGCTAACGCCCTTGGTCGTTGAGGCCGCTGATGCCGTGTATCCAAATACCAAGCCGGTACCGGACCCTGCGCCCTTGATGGGCACTGACCCGCCGCTCACCGGTCCCGTCGCCGTGACGAACTCGTAGTTGCCGGCATTGTTGATCGTCGTGAAGCCAGTGCCGGTACTTCCGTTTCCGTAAGCCACGCTGTTGGTGGTCGTGATACTGGCATCCTGCATCTGGATCACGAGCAGCAGACTGCCGTTTACGATGGTGCCGCCCGCGCCGGTCGCCGTGCCCACAGGAATGGACGTCGCCCCCTTCAACACGCTCGCCGTTCCTGGATAGTACGTATTCAGAGTGCCACTCAGCGGGCCCCCGGCGGTCAGTATCGCCCCGGAACAAACGACGCTCACCACCGGAGCCAGTGCCACATAGGTATTGTTGCCCGTGTTCGGGTCAGGAGGAGTACCGGAATCCGTCACCGTCGCCGTGTTTGGATAAAAACCGGCAGTTGTAGTCGATACAACGATCGCGACGGTTGCCGTCGCGCCGCTGGCAAAAGGAGTCGGCAACGTGCAGGTGATCGTCGCTGCTGTCGTACACGTCGTTCCGGCACTAGGTGTCACGGACAGCACCGACAATCCTGCTGCTGCATATGTATCGGTCAGAGTGACAGCGTTTGCCGCGGAGAGACCGCTGTTCGTGATCGTGACGTTATAGGTGGAATTCTGCCCAAGCGCCACCGCGCTGACGCTGGTCGAGACTCCAATATCGGCGGTGCTCGGATTGATCGAGATCGCTCCCAGCGACCATGTGGACGTCGCACTGAAAGTCTCCGAGATCGGCACGCTGGGCGCGCCCGTCCGGCTGCTGCCACTGGCTCTTACTCCAGGATTCGCATTTGCCGCACTGCGAGCATTCCACTGGCTAACCTGCGGACCTGACACGGTGATCGTTTGGTTGCCGGCGATAGCCAACGTATCCAGAATCATTCCGTTGACAACGCTCGGTACATCCAGGGCACTGCAACCTGTTGCGATTCCCGTGCAAGTCCCGGCCGCGCCATCGGCTGAGACGAATGTTCCCAGAGGCACAGTCTGATCCACGCCGGTAAACGACGTCGCGCCTGCAACGACTCCGACGCTCACTGCGGCAGGAACGTTGACTGTAACCACCACACTGGCTGTGCCAGTCGCGGGCGCCAGCAGGGACCACATTTCCACGCGGCGGGTACCCGCAGTGTCGTTGTGCGCTCCCACGAAGCTCAGCGCCGTTCCGCCGTAGGTCACTCCCACCACGCCGGCGGTGCTCGCATTCGTGATATTGACGGAAACGCCGACGAGGAGCAAACGATTTGCGCCACCGGTTGTGTGATTGAAGTTGAAATTCGGATTTCCCGCGCCGGTTAGAGTCGCCGAAGAACTCGTCGTCGCGTCCACCGCCACCTGAGCGCTCAACTGCTGCGTCGCCGCGATCAACCCCAAAGAACCTATCAGGTAGACAACAGCGCGGGCTCTTCCCCACGCCGGCTTCGCGACTTTGGCCCGAGCCAGGGCCCTTGCAAAAACACGCTGAACTCGTGCGGCGCCCCGCAAAGCGCGCCCGACAATGCCTTTGAACTTCGCGTCCACCGTCGCAAGTCCTACCCGCACTTCTTTGCCCGTCGCGATGCCTACTACTTCTTCCCCGCTCACTGCCGGATCGTTTTGCTGCGCACAATCGCCTCGCGTGATGTACACATTCCGCTCGGCGTCAGCCACCACTAACCTGTGCAAACGAAATCCCATCTCGCCCTTCAGCAGAACAATGTCCCCCCTGCGCAATTCCGCCGACTGCACCGGTTGGATCTGCACGATCTCGCCGTCGCGTATCGCCGGAGACATGCTGGCGCCCCGCGCCTGGAACCTGATCCCATTCCCTGCCCTCAGCAGTTCGCAGCTGAAAGCTTCGAACACCTTTGAATGGGCACAATCGTTTCGCGGACGAAGTTCGGGGGAAATCTCAGTCACGGAATTCCCGAATCCTCTCTACCGCAGCCTGGTTGGGCTCAAAGGCATAGCGGTAACAGGGAACCGCACTGGCGACATCTTGCAAAAAATCCAGCGCAGACTCGAGATACTCATGCCGATGAAAGGGCACAAAACTTCGCGCAAATAACTCCGCTACCGCCTGGCTTGCGGAAAGCCGCGTAAGGACATTCCCGTAACCATGCTCCAGCAGAAAAATCCTCGTCAGCGGGGCACTCCCCGGCGACGCATAGGCTGCCTCTCCATGCCATGGGGTCCCATACATTCGCATGCATCCAACCTTGTCCGACGGATCGCGCCGCACGATGATCCTGTCATCGCTCAGAACATCCACGTCCTCGCTCGCAGTCCACAGCCGCGTCGTCGTGCTCTTCCCCGCCCCCGAATGCCCGACAAACAAGTTTCCCGTCCCATCCGGTCTGACAATGCCGCAGCTATGCAGTTCAATCGCCTTCTCCTGCGTGAGCCGATGCATGATCAGCAACTCATCCAGGGGATAGTCCAGCGCGGCGATGGCGCCGGGAAAGCCCGAGAAGGACTTTGCATTCAGCTGTAGCGTGGCCCGCCTGAACTCTTCGTCCACAAACAACCGCTTATAGGGCTGGTCGCCGAAGATGCGCGAACTGAAATCGAAGCGTAACTGGGATTCGTCCCGGTACAAACGCCAGGTCGCACCAGAATCAAAAATCTGATTCCCGGCTTTCCGAGTGAGGCTCGAGACCCACTCGACTTGAATCGTAACCTCGGATTCCTCCGTCTCGACTCGAAATGGTTCGAGCGATGGAACTAAAGTAACGTCCCCGCAGGTGTCGCCCAAAACCTGCACCACAACTCCTCCAATTTGGAAACTGCTTCTCGAGTAGGGCACGCGTGAATCCTTGCCTGCATTCGGATGAGAGAACCGTTTCGCTAGGATCCGATGCTGCTACAACCGGCTAACAGAATGCTGCATGGGCCCGCCGAATTCGAGGGGCCGGCTCCGCCTGCGATCTTGCAGTGGCCTAGAACAGCCTCCTCCGGACGAAGGCTGATAACCTTCAGCCGCGGTGGCTCATAACTCTTCTTGCCGTCGGCTTGCTCGAATTCCAGATTCATCCAGCCTCCAGCGTTCTTCGTGCTATCAGTGATTTTCGCAACTTCCGCAGCCGCCTGCAGTCGCAGTTGCATTGTTGAGGATCGGCAACAACTGTGTCGGAGCAGTCCAGCTTTCGACATCGACTTCTTTGCTCGTAATCCGGCGCGCCGACTCCATGACTCCCTCGTACTCGCTGCCGCCCGAACAGAATTCACAATCGCCGTGCGCAGGAACTTCAACTCCGATCGCCGCCGCCCGCAGGTGAGCCACATGACACAAGAAATGAAACCGGGCTTTCGCGATCACCATTCTCCATCTCGCCATTCGCCGGACACATCCCGCACAACGACTGAATGCGACATTCGATGCACTTTGTCACCCGCGTACGCTTGCGATTCCTCAATTCAGCCAGTGAACCTTCCCAGACCTGCCGCAACGCCAATTTCTCGAATCACCAAACGTCTCCTGTTGCGAGATGACGCAGATTCCGATCTCGCCATATGCATTGATCGCAAATCCGTTCATTCCGCCGCCGCAGAAGTACACGCTATCGACTTGGGAAAGGTTCGGTGGACTCTCCAAATCTCGCTTCGCCAGCCTGCGATATTCGCTCACTCCTTTCGGCGCATTCATGTCCAGCGCCACCAACTCTTCCGGCGTGAGCCGCACCCCCAGCGGACTCTGCGAACAGTCAATCCGCGGATTGATCTGGCCGTCCATCTTGAACTCCACGCCAATCTCTTCCACCGCGAATTGCCGCATCGCCAGCACTTCGTGCTTGTTTACGCTGGTGGCCACCGTCTTTAGCTTTAAAGGCAGCCCGCGCTCCTTCAACAGCCGGATCCCGCGCAGGCATCGGTCATACGAACCTGGAATCGCTGTCAGCGCCTCATAGGTTTCTCGCGTGCGCCCGTAGAGCGTGATCTCTATCGCGAACGGAGGCCACTCCGCCAGGTAATCCGCGATCTGTTCGTTGATGATTGTGCCGTTGGTAAACAGCGTGATGAGGAATCCTTTTTTCTTGGCGTAGGTGTAAATCTCGAGAAAATCTTTGCGCGCGAAAATTTCGCCGCCGGTGTAGAGAATCCAGAAGCAGCCCATCTCCACCAGTTCGTCCAGCACTCGGAAGTGTTCTTCTTTCGTCAACTCCCGCCGCTTGGCCTCCATGTCTCCCATCGGCAGGTTGTTGTAGCAATGCAGACACTCCAGCGGACATCGCCGTGTCACTTCAATCGAAACCTGCAGTGGTACACGGTCCCCAGCCTGGCGCTGGTGCAGATCCGCGCTGAAAGCCCCGTAAGTTAACTGCTCCAATCCCCCTCCACTTTGTAAGGTGGCGGACGCGGCTAACGCGCCCGCCACTTACCCGTGCTCCCGCCCCACTGGTCCTTCAGTCTCCAGCCATCGCCACAGGCGCCGGAACCTCGACCAGACCAACCATCTTCATCTCACAAATAAATTCTGTTACATCGTGCTCGGCTTGCGCCGGATTCACTTCATATTCCTGCGCCACCGTCGCCACCAGATCCGCCACGGTTCGTGGCGACTCCAACAGTTTCCAGATCACGCTGGCCGTGCCGTTGAAGCTGTAAATCGAAGCCAGATCGCCCACCCTTGCACGTACGGGAACGATCAGCGTTTCTCCCGAAACCACGCGCGCTACCACCGATTGAGAGCGAACCAGCTTTTCTTCCATGATTGGGTTTGCCATGCTGCTCCTCATTTCGGATTTCGTAATAGAGGTAAGTTTCGAAACCCGAATGGCTTTCGTCCCAATCTGAGATTACGGCAAGCAGGCCCCCTCCAAGCAATGGGAGTTTGGGGGAAGGTACTGACTTGGTTATCACCGCAAATGGTTCCCAACTGCGCACAAAATCGGGGGTTACAGCTTGACTATCGAAGGTTCGCGCGGAGTTCCAAGACCTGCTCTCTCTTTGAGAAAATCCGCGGCGGCCGGACCCGCAAAAAAATCCTTTCCAGTGGACAAACGAAATGAAACGCTATAAAAAGAAATACGGCGCGACCAACCGTCGCCGGTGCGACAAATCTGCGCCAGACTATCTCCCGTGCTCAACGAAGAACGCCGCCGCGCCATTCTCGATCTGCTGAATCACAACGGACGGGTTTTAGTTACCGAACTCTCCCGTCAGTTCGAAACCTCGCAGGTTACGATTCGCAAGGACCTCGAAATCCTGCACGCTCACGGGCTCGTTCACCGTACCCATGGAGGTGCGCTGCCGTCCCGTGAGGGCGCGCTCGAGGATCCCACGCTGCGCGAAAAGGAAAAGCTTCATCACCAGGAAAAATTGCGCATCGCCGAATGCGCTGTCGAGAAAGTCAAGGAAGGTCAGGTGCTGATTCTCGACTCCGGAACGACAACCACGGCGATTGCGCGCGCATTGCGCAACTTCCAGAACCTGACAATCATTACCAACGCCGTGAACATTGCGGCCGAACTGGCCGGCACCGCGGTGGAAGTAATCCTCACGGGCGGCACGTTGCGAAAAAATTCCTTCTCCCTGGTTGGCCCCATTGCCGACGAAACCTTGCGCCGATTGAGCGCTGACATCTTATTCCTCGGCGTCGACGGATTCGACGTTCATTTCGGTTTGAGCACGCCCAACTTGCTGGAGGCGAAAGTCAATCGCGTGATGGTCGAGGTCGCTAAAAAAACCGTGGCCGTCTGTGATTCCAGCAAGTTCGGACGTCGTAGCCTTTCCTTGATTGCGCCCACATCCGCTTTGCACGAGATCATCACCGATCGGGCTGCGCCGAAATCTGATTTGCGCGCCTTGAAGCAGGCGGGAATCGAAGTCACGCTGGTGTGACGAAAACTGAGCCCATGCCCCGTTTCGACGTCACCATCGCCGGCGAATTGAATCTCGATCTCATCCTGTACGGCTTGCCCGAGCAACTTCTCCCGGAGCGCGAACTGCTGGCCGACCGCATGATGCTTACTCTTGGCTCGTCCTCTGCGATCGTCGCTCACAACCTGGCCGCTCTTGGCAGCAAAGTCGGCTTTCAATCCCGCATTGGCGACGATCCGCTCGGCCAGATTTCTCTCGAGCGCCTGCAGCAGGGCGGTGTCGATGTATCAAAGGTGCGCCGTATCGCCGGCGCCACCACCACCGGTCTCACCGTGATCCTGCACCACGAGTCATGGCGCAATATCCTCACTTATTCGGGAACAATTGCTGAGTTAAGTTGGGAAGATCTCGATCTCGACTATCTCGCCGACTCTCGCCACTTTCATTTCTCGTCTTACTATTTGCAACGAGGCCTGCGTCCACGAGTCAAGGAACTATTTCAGCGGATGAAATCGAAAGGTCTCACCATCTCTCTCGATACTAACGACGATCCCGACGACCGCTGGGAAGGAGGGTTGCACGAACTCCTGCGCCACGTCGACGTCTTCCTGCCCAACGAGCGCGAAGCCTGCAAGGCTGCCGGAACAGAAGACCTGGAAGCCGCTATCCACAACCTTTCTGAACTCGTGCCGCTCGTCGTCGTGAAACTCGGACGTAAAGGTGCTCTGGCCCAGCGGGGAAGTGAGCGCATCACAAGTCCATCAAAAGAAATCGTAGTGGTCGATACGATTGGCGCCGGCGACAGCTTTGATGCTGGATTTCTCCACCAGTACACTCGCGGCGCAGACTTGCCGACATGCCTGGCAAGCGGAAACGCTGCCGGAGCTCTCTCCACCACCCGCCCCGGAGGCACCGAAGCCTTCCGCGATCCTGCTCACCGAAGTAAATTCTTACCGTAGAGACGTTGCTTGCGACGTCTCTCTTCCAACATCGCACTCTGTAAATCGATCCTCGAGCGGGTCACTGCGCGCTGACTTCTAATAGCAAATTCCCCTTGAACTCGGCCTTCAATCTAGGAGCCTTCCCATTCTCGGCCTGCACCGTGCCCAAATCCTTCCCGTCGGCGTAGTCGCGCACATGATACGAGCCCACTTTCAACCCGCGCAACTCAACTTCTCCCGAGAAGGAGCCCTTATCGGTCGGCGCAAAGAACGCGTAATACATCCTCCCGTCCTTCTCGATCGCGTAACCTTCCGGCGAGTCGTACCCATACACATAGAGATCCAAAAAGTTTCCCTTCGACAACATCTTCTCGTTGTAAAGCCCAATCCATTTCTTCCAATGCGCGTCTTTCTCAGCGGTCAGCGCCACCGGCTTGAACTTCGGCCCGGGATCCGGCCACACAAACTTTGTTCCCGGAACGCCGCCCGTCCCAATCGTCGAAGCAAAATCGCTTCCATGCTCGCTCCAGTTCTGCCCGACCCGTGTCATCTCCGACAGTTCGACGTGGTCTCCGTACACCGCTGCCTGCGGCCCCATGAGTGCCTTATACATCTTGATGCGGCGTCGCACCTGCAACGCGCCCACTGGATCAGCCGTCACCGCTTGATCAATGAACGGCAGCCATGCCAACGAAGGCGGAGTTCCGCACGGACACGCCTGCGTCACGCTCTCCGGTTTAATCGCGCGCGTCGTCTGGAAAATCGACTTGTACACATCCCCCATCGCATTCACCGAATCCTGCGGCGACTTGTGATGATGCGCCGGGTTGTAGCAGACCGGCACACTATAAATGTTGTCGAGCTTTGACCCATCGAATCCCCAATCGCGAATGAATTTCTCCGTCAACTGCTTGTAGTACGCCTGCACCTCCGGCACCGCCGGACATAGTGTCGCCAAGTCCCGCACCATCCGCGCGTGTTTGCCATTCTTGTCGAGGATCAGCCAATCCGGGTGTTCCTGTGCGATCTTCGATATCCCGTACTTGTGCGACTCATATTTTCCCTGTCCGTCCTCCACTCCCAGCGGCAGCCACCACAACTGCACCAGGATTCCCTGCTTGTGAAAGTCATCGACCATTTTCTTGATCGAATCGCCGGGAAATGTATCGGTCCGCGGATCCCAGTCTCCATAATTGGAGAACCAGCGATCATCCAGCGTCGCCCACTTGATCCCGAGTTCCTTCAGCTTCGGCACAGTCCCCAACATTTGCGCCGGAGTAACGTTGAACTCATATCCCCACCCGCACCAGCTCACGTTATAGGCTTCGTTCGAAGGCTTCGGAATTTCCCACCCTTCTTTCTGCAGCACGCTCGACCACATCCGTAACGGCTCGAAGAAATCCCCGCTGTAGACCGCGACAAAACTGCGTGGTCCTGAATAACTTTCACCCGGCTTGAGTAGCGTATTCACGGGAATCGTTATTTCCGCCTTCACCCGTCCGTCCGTTTCTACTTTTACCGGAATCGACAGCGTCCACGGCAGCGTCTCCACGTGTCCGATTGCCTCGCCCACCGATGCCGTCCAGAACGCGACCACCGGAATCCCGCCTCCATAGCCGCCTTTCACCATCTCGCCCATCGCATTCGGCTGCCCCGAAGTCCGCGTCAGCTTCTGCACGTCATCCTTGCCCCAGTCGTAACTCGATCCCTGAAACGACCACATGTCGTAGGGATGCCCCTTGGCTTCGTGTGAATCAAACCGGTGCTGCTGCATCTCGACCTGATCAATACGAAAGTCCGCTGGACCTGAATTCTTGTATGCAACACTGACCAGCGCAACATTCGGAAAGTCGTCATACGCCTCCACCACCAGCGTGCGATCCATTGCCGGCGAGACCAGATGCGCCGGAATCTCCACTCGCTTCCCGCGGCCCAGCTTGCCGCTGGCTTCCACAACCTTGGCCTGCTTGAAATCTGAAACGAACTCCAACTGTTTCCCTTCGTTCGAGATCGAATCACCGCCCCCGGCCGATCCCGTGCTCGGGTCATCGAGCGTCAAGCGCTTGCCGTCTTTCAAGAGAGTCGCCTGCACTAAACCGGAAGGCAGAATCTGGAATTCCGCGGCACTCGTCGTGAGCACGATCGGCCCGCCCTCACGTACTTCCACCTTGATATCGGAAGGCTGCAACGCAGTCGGTTGCGAAGGGACGGCAGGCTTCGAGCAGCTCAGCATCGCTAACGCAATTCCGACAACCACGATTCCAGAAATAAAGGAGAACAACTGAGGAAGGCTGATCTTCGTTCCGATGCGCTTCATGGTTTCCTCTCCCGAGCTAATTTGCAAAGCGAAAGAAAACAAAACCTTTCGCAACTATACAACAGCCGGAGAGTTTCTGCCCTTACCGAATCTCAGCTAACGATTGCTCGAGCACTCCGCTTTTCGGCGTCGGCATACCCCCCACTTCGCTGGCCACCCAGGCTCCCACGATATTCGCCATTTCATTCATTGCCTGGAGAGAAGCGCCGCGCAAATATTGGTGCACCAGTCCCGCCGTAAAAGCATCTCCCGATCCCACCGTATCCGCCACGCGGATTTGAAATCCCGCATGATCGTGTGATTCCTCTCCGCGTACTAACAGGCTTCCCCGCGATCCCCGCGTCACACAGACCATCTTTAAGTCATGAGCCGCCATTAGCCCGCGAGCCGATGACAACTCATCCGACTGGGCAATCTTGCTCAGGCTCATGATCTTCGGCAGCTCTTCATCATTCAGCTTCACGATGTCCGCCAATCGCATCGACTCCGCCAATGTTTCCTGCGAGTAATATGCCTGTCGCAGATTGACGTCGAATATTCTCACCGCTCTGGCCGCCGTTGCACCCACAAACCGTCGAATCGTTGCGCGGCTCTCATCCGATCTCTGCGCCAGCGATCCAAAACAGACCGCATCTGCGGTTTTTGCCAAGTGCTCCCAATCCGTCGTCCATGTCAAAAAGTCCCACGCTACCGGATGCGCGATCTCATAACGCGCCAGCCCCTTGCTGTTGAGCTCCACCTTGACTGTTCCCGTAGTATGTTCCCGGTCCCTCTGCACATGATCGATGTCGAGTCCAAGTTCCCTCATGCGCTGCAGCGCTTCTTGCCCTCGCGAATCCTCCCCGACACGACTCGCCACGATCCCGCGATCGCCCAGCAGCGTCGTGATGTAGGCGAAGTTCGTCGGAGCCCCGCCGAGACACGCCCGCTCCGGAAATAGATCCCAGAGCACTTCGCCAAGCCCCACCACGTTCTTCCTCATGATTCTCTATTCGAGCCGGGGGCACCTACCGAGTTTCAGCCAATAAATTAAGACAAAGGTCTCGCAGAAACCTCACGGCAGATGTGTTAAGCCCACCACCCTTCGCAAAAACAAACCTCAGTAAATCCCCTTCCCCGCCTGCGTGCTCACAATCTTCCCTTGCTCCACCGAAAGTGAATATGCCGTCCCACCCTGGCCTGTCCATAAAGTCAAATCAAAATGCCCGCCAACCGGAACCCGGTACACACTCACCTTTCGAAACGTGAGCGGCACACCTTTCTCGCAAACTTCTGGCCCCTGCGTCGGCCGCAGAAAATATGCTCCTTTGCCCGAACCCACCACCTTCGCGCTTCCGTCGGCCTCAACCAGGACCGCCGACCTCTCATCGATCGCGACTTCCCTCGGAGCCGTACTCCATCCATCCTTCATAATCCGCGCCAGAAATCCCAGCGTCCGTCCCATCCGGTCGCGCTTGGCGAAATGCGAATCCGTAATCAGATTCTCGAGATGAGGAATTCTTAGGAAGTCTTTCTCTAACGTGACCCGTTCAAAAAACGGGTTCGGCAGCACATCCGTCGACGCCAAGTCCTTGTCATCCGGCTTGTCGCCCAGAGCGCCGTAAACAAATTCGCCCTGTACCGCGAGTCCCGCACTGGTGCCGCCAATCGGCTTCCCTGCCGCGATGTCGTCATTGATCGCCTTCTCGACCGGAGTTCCCTTCCATCCGCGAATGTAATTCGCCTGGTCTCCTCCCGCGATGAAAACAACTTCGGCCTTACGGATAATCTCCGCCACCGCCGGCTCCTCCGCTGCCGCTCGGTCCGGAAGAATCAGCGTGGCTACGGAATTCGCCTTGCATAGCCCATTCACATATGGGTTGTAGTCATCGTCGCCGCGCGCCCGCAGGATGAGAAAATCGCCGCCATTGCCTTTCTTGCACAGCCAGCGAAACGCCTCATCCAAATCGCTGCCACCGCCCATCATCGCAATACCCGCCTCGGGCTTGCTCTGGGCATCCTCTTTATTTCCCAGGCGAAAATATTTGTATGATTCGGCATGCGCCAGAACGGTCATGCACGCCAATAAGATGAGCACGAGCCACCGCAGAATTGTTTTATGCACGCCTCAGAATATACCGCAAGCCAATGGCTCGGATTGAGCGGATCATACGAATTCTTGCCCGATCATCCGTGGTTCGGAACCGTCAGTAGGAGTCGCGACTCGAGGTCAGCTATTTGGTACTCTCGGCTGGATGAGCCACCCTGAAATGTTCGTCGAATTGCGCCTGCAACGATCTCTGATACTCCTCGCGGTTGGGACGATGGCTCGTCCCCCTTGCTCGGAAGACCGCGGCCGGGCACGCAGTACATGTAGCCTCGACAGGAATGTCTCCAAGCCATTTCAGCACGCGCAACGTTGGCTTTTTCATTTGCTCTGCGCCTTCTTCGGTCCACCCTTCTTCGTCTCAGTTCGAGTCGGTTTCTCGGCGCGCACAAACGAGAGGCCTCTCTTTAGTTCCGCGGTCAGATCGGCGCCTTCCGTCACCACATGGATGGGTTTTCCCGTTTCTTTTCCCAGCCAGTTGTTGAGTTCGTCCGGCGTGGTAGTCACAAATCGCCCCTCGCGACGCACCGGCATCCCTTCCGAAGCCCAGCGTTGGACCACTGAAACAGGCTCACCCAAAAAAGCTGCGATCTTCTGCCAGCCGTTCAACGCTTGAGGTTGACTTTCCGGAACTTCGCTGGACTTGGCGTGTTTCGGCACGATATCAAAATCACCGCAAGAGATTGCTTTCCGTGATGCCTGTTAGTTCTAGAAACGGCGAGTTAGGTTGGTTCAAACAACTGCAAAATTTAGTGAGCGCAGCGGGACTCAAAACTGCGGCATGTGCCTTAAGAAAGAGCGCTCTACGATTGATTATAAATGTAGCAAGAGTGAGCAATAGTAAAGGGTTTCGTCCACCACGTGCTCTGTGCGGACGATCTTCAACTTGCGCCGCCCGCGATTCTCTGTCAGAACAGTTGGGACACCGATTGGGGATTAGCGAGATTCGTGTGGGTGACGCAGCCGGAGCTTGATGACCCCGACAGCGATCTATGGATGATCTACTCCAACGCGATCGCGCTGGCCATCGGCGACACCGCGACCGTGAGCCCATCGCCGTTTGGTTCCGCCCGGAGTGGGCTTTCAACAATGGGACGCAGCGGGCAATCAACTGCGACCCAAGGGCCCGATCCAATACCACAGCGACGCGCCGGCCGTGGCCACCGTCGACGCCGGCGGAAATGTTCGGGCGGTGAGCACGGGCAGCGCCCACATCGTCGCCACAGATATGGGAAGCGGACTCAGCGCTTCCACCCAAAGTGACCGTGGCATGAGCGACCAACACACCCATCCCAATCCGAAATTCGCACTCGCGCGTGGAGAGAATTCACGGCCACGGAGTGCTGCGTTTGCGGCGGGCCCAAGCGCGAAAAAAACGGCTTCTGCGGGAACTGCTATTACAAACTGTCCAGAGCCATGCGGACGCCGCTGTGGCAGACCTTCGGGGAAGGGTACGAATACGCGCACCAGGCCGCGCGGGAATGGCTGCTCAAAAAGATACAGGCGGTGGGCGCATGACACCCCGCCTCCATAACTGCACGTTGACTCGCGGCGAGAATCGCTGGAACCCGCATAAAATCTGGTGAGCGCGGCAGGATTCGAACCTGCGACCCATGCCTTAAAAGGGCATTGCTCTACCAACTGAGCTACGCGCCCTCACCTTTCAACCGAGCACTTGCAGTTCCCTTCCAGCGGCATGGGAACGTTGGGAAACGATCGCATCCCAGCTTGAACGACGCGACCATGCAATTGCTATCTTTAGATTGTAAGGGCTGCGCGGCGCCTCAGTCCAGCAGCCACGACGATCAATCGGAAACGTTCGACGGGCTGATGATCACCACATCCCCATCGCGGGTGGTCTCGAACCAGATGCAGGGCAAATATCAACCGACCCGCCAACGATCTTCGGTTCAAGGATTGACAATTTGCAGAATCGGCTCCAGGAACCGCTGATACTTGTTCAGGGTCGCTTCGTCGTGGGAAGCCAACGCGTCCTTTACCGCCTTGACTGTTTCCGGTGTGATGATTTCAAGTCGGCCGACAAAGACGCGTACGACTTCCGCCGGTGCGGGATTGATTGTCAGCGGCAAAATCTTGTCGACGAACGTGCGCGGCACAATGTAGATCAAGCGACTGCCCTCTTCGAACCATGAATCTCGCCACGTCGCCACCATCGCGCGCGCTTCCTCCGTATAGAGGCCCTGATCAACAAGAATCGATTCCAACTCGGCGCCGAGAGAATCTAGATCGCCCGTCAGTACCGGCGGCTTTAGAATCGTGTCATTCGCCGGCGATCGCACCAGTCGATAGCCAATCCGGTCTCCCCGCCGCTCGAAGAGCAGGATGGCTGGAATTTCGCTTTCGTCGAGACTGCGAACCAGTAGCTCGCGGTCGGCGTTCACCTTCGCAGACAGGGGCAATGACGCAGCAGAAACTCCTCGATAGAAGAGGAACTTCTCCCGCTGCTCGCCCGCAGTTGTGTTGACACGCAGAGGTGCGGACGAGGTCTCGCGCGCCGCGTAATAACGACTCGGTGCTCCTACCCGTGGAAACTCGCCACTAAGATTTGGCGAAACCCCAACCGCTCTCCACGTGATAGTTCCATCGGTCCGCAACCGGCTCAAATCGTTATCGGGTAGAATCTCGCTCGGCTGCACGCGGTCTGCATCCGGATACCACTCGGTGATCACTCCCTTGGAGAACGATACATTCACGGATACCGTCGCATCCCGCGCCGAATAAAAGTACAGAACCGGTGTCTCCATGCGAATCGTTCCAACCAATCCCCGCTTGTAGTTGACATCAGCGAAATGCTCGACAAATCGAGGCAGGTCGGTCGACCCATTCAGCGGAGACCATGTCGCTGCCTTGCCGTCTTTGCCGGCTACCGCCGTAAACGTCCCCCACTCGTGAACGACCAGGTCAGGAGATGTCTGCTGGTCGTCCGCGACCAGCAAACTCGCGCAACCCACAGCCAATAGTGCAAGCGCTGGCAGGCGACGCCATGACCGCTTTCCCCGTGCCGAGAGAAACTTATCCATGCGCATATTCATGACTAGAACACTCCGGCTGACGAACTGGTCAGCATCTTGGAAATTGTCTGATCGTGGAAATCGGCGGCCAGATTCTGAGCCAGCAGAGGATCGTTGCCCGCACCCGCCATCGCTTTTCGCACGTGTTCACGATGATCGCTTTCGGGCCCCTTCAATGTGATCAAAGCGGCCGCGAATTCCATCTCTGCATCCGGCCCACGCAAACTGATGGCCTTCTTTACCCAGGCGTATCCGTCAAGTCCACTCGCCGGGTTCGGCTCGCCCTGGCCCATCCATTGCTTGTAAGCCTCAGCCAGATAGCCGACGTCAAACCACGCCAGTGCCTCGCCGGGGCCCGTAGCTTCAGGACTGGCGGCACGGGCACGAAGCCGCGTCAGCAATTCTTTCGCGACCTGCGGATCCTTTCTAGCAAAGATCGTCGCTCGCCGAAGCGTTTCCATCCGCACCAACACCGAAGCTTTCGAATCGAGGATGGCAAGTGTGTCATGCGTGAGATTCTTCAAGTCGTAGCCGCCACTGCCTTTCTGATTCCAATCAATCAGCGGAAGCGACTTGGCTTGCCCAATCTCGATGCGGTGACAAATAAGAGGTGGTCCCGCCAATGCATAGCTCGAAAATCCAACCAGAATGGCCACAATGCTGATCGCTCGCATTGAAAATACGCGTGAATTCATACCCAGTCTCCTGATGTCTATTTGTTTTACCCACGTACAAAGAGACGCTGTCGGAGTTCGCAGTGTTAACAAGAGAGTGAAACTTGTTTAGAGGACGAAGGAAGAAGGTTATGCGTGCACTCGCTTCATCTATGGTTCACGCGCGGACTTGGACCCGCCGGACCAGGAACGCTCCCAATGGCGCCAAACCGAAATATCATCGAAGCCCAGTTCATTCCACCACAGATCGAGCATGGGCTGATCGAGGCGCAGGATTCCCTGCTTCGTGACCCCGGCTGGAGGAGGCGCGAGTTCTCGCAGCCGTTCGTAGACGACCGTTCGCTGTCCGTCATCGACGCGCGCCAGCAGATGCCATACCGTGAGCGCGTCGCGTTTGCGCGCAGCCTCGAGCACAATTGCGACGTCGACAGTACGCTGCTGCGGCGTGCTGTCCTCAAAGTCGAACTCTTTCTAGAGCCGCACGAAACGACGGCGACGCATCCTCGAAGTAAGGGGTGCCCGGGCCAACCTTCGGCCGGGTCGCGCATGCAGCTCCCGCCGGAATAAAAGACTCATGTCCGTTGAGCTTGAATCCCACCCAGCCCAGCGACGTCCGCACCATCCCTGCGCCGGAATCGTCGACCTGCAACTTGTAAGCGCACCCCAGGTCCACCGTCGTAGCCGACGGCGTATCAACCACAAACTGGCCGGGGGGCGCCCAGATATAGACCTGGATCGTTCCCCGATCGAGCGCGATCCGGTTCACACCTTCACCCATGCTCATCAGTCGCAGGCGACTGCTCTGTTCCATCTCGATCTGGCCGGTATCTTCAGCGCGAAGCCGCGCCCGCGACTGCTGGTCTGTTTCAAGAACCTGGCCAACACCGAGTCGGTTCGTTTCTTTCGTGCTGATTGTATTCCGTCCGATTCGGGGCGTTCCCGCCAGTCCAGACACATCCCAACCTGCAACCGTGACTGGAATTGGAACCGGCTTCCTGCCGAATGACAGAAAGATCATCGCAGCAACAGCTACGGCCGTGACTGCCGTCTCAAGCGCGGGAAACATCCAACCGCGCCGCGGAAAGAACCTCCATCGTCGATGCTCCGCGATCTCCGGATACACAAGGGCCCGACCGTCATGCCGAAATTTCCCCAGCACTGCTTCCAGCTTCTGGATTTCCGGATCGGGCTCGCCGGACCCATCCCACAAGTAGTCGCTCGCCTTCGATTCGTTTTTCGCTCCCTCGTCCGTGTCCACGATTACTGCTTCTCCTCTTCCCCGTCACTTGCAGTGGCGTTCGTTCCTAAGGTTGCGCGGAGCTGCTGCATACCGCGATGCAAGTTGACCCGCACCGAGCCGTGAGTCAGTCCCGTGCGGGCGGCTATCTCCGGGCCGGTCATACCCTCTACCAGCCGCAGGATCAATGTCTCCCGGTAGGCCTCGGGAAGCTTCTTGACCGCGTCGAGAATTGCGCCGGCCTGATCTACCCTGGCATGATCTGGCCTGGCTTGGTCGGCAGGATCTCCGCTCGCACTTCCACCGTCTACATCGTCCGGCGGGTCGTCCTCAAATTGTTCTTCTGGCACCGAACGTCGGTGATAATCATGCGCCCGGTTGCGAGCGATCGCGGCCAGCCACGCTCCAAAACTCCCCGTTTCTCGCAGGCTCGAGAGTCGTCGCAGGGCCAGCACGAAAACATCCTGAACCAGGTCATCCACTTCTCCGGTTGGGACCTTCGCCAGCAGAACTCCGTGGACCATCCGAGCGTATCGATCGTAAAGGCGCCCAAATGCCGTTCTGTCTCCGTCGCGTGCTGCACCCACTAACCTCGCGTCCTCCGCCGCGGCGGACGAGCGCTCTTCCCTCACCGGCCTGACCCCCAGACCCGAGGTAAACAATTCAACGCAGTCTTCTGGCCTCGAGGCCATGCGCACAGAATCCCCACTGAATCATAGACGCTGTCGCTACATAAAGTGTTAACAGGAAATTCGCGCGCCAAAACTCAGCCTAAAGCAATGGCCGCCTTTGCAGGCGGCCATTGTCGTTCATGCAGCGGACTCCGGATTCTCACAGGTCCCGGGTGGCGCCGCGTCGACTCAGCTTTTTCCACTACGGCACGAAGAAGATCTTTCCGAATGTCCCTGCCAGATTGTTGCTGGGCCCGGCGGCAAAGAACAGTTGATTGGCTGGTCCGTTTTTCCCCAAGCCGTCACCGAACCCGATTCCCCAAAGTTGGTCGATCACAATCGCTTTACCAGTAGTACTATCCTTCACCGCTCCCACAAATTGTCCCTGGAGGTTGAAGGCGTTGATCGTACCCGCATTGGTGTTGTTCGAAATCAGGAGGGTGTTGCTCAGCGGCCCAAAATTCTTGGGCGCCAGCGCAATTCCCCAAGGCTGGTTCAGCGGTGCCCCTTGGATCAATGGCGTACCTTGATTCACCGGCGTGCCATCTTCATTGAATACCACCACGAAGCCACCCTTGCCCCCGGAAACGCTGGCATACAGCACGTAGACCAGACCGTTGATGTCCTGGATGCCGAAGGGCGCAAAGCCCGCCGGTACTGCGGAGGCCGTCAGCTGCATCACCAGGTTGAACGTTCCGTCGTACACGTCCACCGTATTGTTCGCCATGTCGGCCGCATACAGGTGGTTGTTCGAAGCTTTGCTGCTGATCGCTAAACCGGTGTACATCGCACCCTTGGGCGCACCCACCAAGGGTGCCACGACGGCCTGGTTAAAGTTTGTTTGTGGAGCCCAGCCAGTAATGGATCCGTCCAGCGCCGCAAACAGGAAGAATGCCGGCCATCCACCCACCTGAAAATCCGGAGATCCATTGAACACAATCCCGGTCGGCGACCCTGGGCCGTTTTCCCCCGCCGTCGGGATCAGCACCTTCAGGCCCTGATTCAGATTTCCCTGTCCGTCGTAGATCGTCGACCATCCTGACCCGTTGTCGGCGACCCACCAGGGCGAGCCCGGCCCGTGGACCAGCCCCCACCCATTCACCAGCAACGGATCGTCGTGACGGGCTTGTTTCACTTGGTTCGAAGACAAATTCACGAGTTTGTATTGTGCTACCGCCGCGCTCGATACGAACATCAGCGCAAGTCCCAGAGCAACTGTTAGAGTCATCATCCGACGCTGCATGGAAAGTTCTCCTTTGTGAGGGGTCAGGGGAATGTCGGTGCAGCCCCAGCACACCAATCAAAGCTCTCTGACCAGCCCAGCAATGCTAGGTCCCATGCCAGCCCCACATTGTCACCGCCGTGTCATCAATTTGTACATTTCTGTCGGTTTTGTACATTGCTCTTCAGATGTACCTGGGTGCGCTTCTCTTGTCTCTCGTTCTTAATGAGACAAAACTTTCGGCGCAGCCGACGCGACAATGATTTTGACTTATTCACAACAAAGCAGGCCCACCGGCGCCGAAGCAAGCCAACTGAACCATTCCGCGTCCTGATAAGATCATCCCTCATCACCCTGTGAGGACCTTCATGCGCACTCCCCTGCTTACTCTCATTCTCGCGCTTAGCGCTTGCATTCCCGCCGCGGCTCAACTCGACGAAATTCTGAAACAAGCCGACAAGTCCCTCGAACAGCGGGATACTTCCGCTCTCAGCGACACCAAAATCGTCGCCGGTCTCAAACAAGCGCTCCAGGTGAGCACCAGCAAAGCTGTGACCCTCGTCGGACGTCCCGATGGATTTCTCAGGAACGAAAATATCCGGATTCCTTTGCCGCCCAAGCTTGAGGCGGTTGGCAAAGGCATGCGCATGTTCGGGATGGGTGCTGCTGTGGACGACCTCGAAGTTGGCATGAACCGCGCCGCCGAGCAGGCCACCCCTCAGGCCAAACAGATCTTCCTCGCCGCCCTGCGAAAGATGACCTTCGACGATGCCCGTCACATCCTTACCGGCGACGATACCGCCGCCACCGAATACTTCAAGCGCACCAGTTCCGCCGATCTCACGGCCACATTCGCTCCCTCGGTGCACAACTCCATGCAGCATGTCGGCGTCGTACAGAAGTACGATCACCTCATCGAAACCGCCCCCGCCGGAAAGGCGCTGGCCAACGAATTCGATCTCGACAAATACGTCGTCGTCAAAACCCTCGACGGCCTGTTCTACGAATTAGGAGAGGAAGAAAAGAAGATCCGCAAAAACCCCGCCGCCCAAACCACCGCCCTGCTAAAAGAAGTCTTCGGAAGGAAATAACCTACGCAACGGAAAGCGCCGTTTGATTGTGTGGGGACAGCCGCCCTCGGCTGTCCGTTCGAGCACAGCTCGAATCCCTCCCTGTCACCCTTCCGACCGCGTGGTCCGCACCCACTCGGCTACCAGCGATGCCATCACCACAAAAACCACAGTCCACACCATGTACAACGACTCCTGTCCAATCTGCCGGTGCAGTTCCTCGTCGGCAATGCCGATGCTGCGCAAAGCACCATCTACAAATCCGTGGAGCCCCTGCATGGCCTTCCAGATCATGCTGCCATCGCTCCGCAGGCCGCTTAAGCTGAGCCCTCCCAGCAATCCGGTTGTCCCCGCCTGGAATCGATCACTCGCCTTCGCCACGGCGATGACTGACAGAATCGTTCCATTGAGAATCCCAGCCAGAAACGAACAGATCATGGGATGAGGAATCCGTGTCCCCAGTCCCAACAGAATCACGTTCACCGCCACCCACAGAGCTCCCATCAACGGTATCCAAACGCAATACGACAGCGACCCGACCGGTCGACCAACGGTTAACACCCGCTCCGCCAAAGCTGACATACAGATCTCCTTACCCCAAGCTGCAGGATAGTGCGACGAACCCGAACTTCGTTTCACCGGGTCAAACGAACGCGGGCGGCCCATTTCTCGCGTGTTCTGTGCAGGAGCAGTGGGGCTCTTCGCACTCGTCAGGCGATTGCACAACAACAAGGCTGCCAAAATAGAATCGGGCCGCCCGCAGGCGGCCCGTCTGATTTTCTAACAGCTGAGAAAGCTGACAGCGGAACGATACTAGTCTCCCGCCACCGGCTCCGCAATCTCCGGATTCGCGGCATTCACTTCGTGTCCATTTCCGTTCCCATTCTTCGGCTTCGACAACGCACCTAGCGGAATGAATCCGTTCTCGGCCACGACCGGCTTTTCTTTCAGGACCACTTCCCGGTACAGCGAAGCCATGCGGGCGTTGTAAGCTTCATCATTCTTCTCCGGTCCGCGCGCTTCGGCCTTCGCACCTGCATCAAGCTTCTGCTTCGCATCCCGAGCTCGCACTTTTTCCTCACGCGCGTTCTTCGCGATACCAAGCTTGTCGAGATCATGCTGCAGTTCGTTGGTCACGAGATCGTCCCGCAATAGCAGCGTGTGGGTCTCGTTTTCCATCTTCACTTTCTTTCCACCCGCAAAAATCTCGTGTCGTCCATGCTCTTCGTACCACTTGGTGAGCGTCGCGGTCATGTGCATCTTCTCGATGATGTTCCGCCATCCCACACCCGTGTTGTAAGCGCAGAACGAAATCTCGCCCTCCTGCGTCGCGTACGGAATGATGCACTGCTCCGTCCGCCGGAAATCGTAATTAAACAGATCCTGGAACCACATTCCCGCGATGAACAGGAAGTTCCAACGATCCTGACGCCGCTTCATCACGTCTTCCACGGTCCGGTCCGGACCCACCTTCCCATAGTTCCTTCCGGTAGCGTTGAAGTTCTTGTCGAACTTTTTCAACAAGTCCATCAGCTTGAAGTGCGTCGGCGCCTGGAACGGGTCGTAGTTCTTCATCAAGCACAGTGCCATGCCCACAACCGTCAGAAATTTCCCGCGCGCCGCGTCATTCACCTTGGCAATATCCTTCGCCAGCTGATCGCCATGCAAGAACGCAGTCACGGGCACAGCTTCCTTCGTTTCCTTGTCAATCATGACCGCCATTCCCGTTCCGCAGTTCGGGTGGCAACCGCAACTCAATTGGCCCCAGTCGTTCTTGGCGTCGTTCACGTGCATCAGGTCGGCCCAGTCGCTGAATGTTCCCATGAAGGAAATCGGGAACCAGTCGCGGCTCGGCTCGCCGAGGCCGGTCTGATTCTTTACGTCGTGCGCCAGATGGCTCAGCGTGTAGCGCTGCGCCTGGCGGCGGTCGTCGGTCACGGCTTCGTCACGGCCAGTGAAGCTGACTGGCTGGAAGCTCAGAAAGCTGATCGTCTTCGGATTGTCGAGCGCAAACTTGATGATCCTTCCCACTTGCTCGTTGTTGATGCCGTTGACAATGGTAACCACCGGAACGATTTCCACTCCGGCGTTGTGCAGGTTCTCAATGGCCTTCAACTTCACGTCAAACAGGTTGCCGACCATGCGGTGCGCATTGGCGGCGTTGCCGATTCCATCGAACTGGAGATAGGCATAGCGCATGCCGGCTTCAACTGCCTGCTGGCAGAACTCGAAGCTTTTCGCGAATTCGATTCCGTTGGTCGCGGCCTGCACCGAGTTGTATCCGACTTTGCGCGCATACCGTACGGCGTCAAGGAAATAGGGCGACAGCGTCGGCTCGCCACCGGAAAACTGCACGCTCATCTGCCGGCGCGGCTTGACGGTGATGGCGTTGTCGAGCATCGTCTTGATTTCTTCCCAGGTCAATTCGTGGACGAAGCCAACCTGGTTCGCGTCCATGAAGCAGGGATCGCACATCATGTTGCAGCGGTTGGTCAGGTCAATCGTCAGCACGGAGCCGCGGCCATACTTCACCGTCGACGACCCGTGGTGATGCAGCTTCTCATCGTTATGCGCAACGATGTCGCGACCGGGGAAAACGTCTTCGAGATGCTTCGAGAATTCGGTGTCAATCGACATCACATCTTCGAAGTGGCCGTGTGTCGGGCAATCCTTGACCATCAAAATCTTGCCATCGCGCTCAACGATCTGCGCCTTGATCTCGCCCACCTTCTCGTTCATCAAAACTTCGTGAGGCAAGTGGCCATCGAGAATCTGCTGGCGAATTTCCGGAACACACTTCGGGCAGAGCGAGTCCGTGGTGCGCGGCCAGCCAAGAGGCGGCTTGGACTTTTCGTAGGACTTGAGCAGCGGCTTTTCAGACCACTTCGGCGTGGGCGACGGGTTGGGCTTGATGCGGTTCAACGCGTCGAATACAACCCAGGCACCCTTGGCGGCGGCAACGGCTGCTTTCTCTACGTACTTAATCGGCTTGCGCATGTTGGCTTCTGGCTCCTTGCTTCATTCGCTCCGAGTTTGGCCTCTGAGCTTTTAGCTTCTTTTCATCAAGATAGCCAGCCAGCTTTCGCGGCTTGAACTATCCCGTGGACTAGATCGATTGTTGGCCTTCGCTTCGGATGAACCTGAGAAATCTCACCCAAAAACTGTGGCTTCCCCGGGGGGAGTCCAAGGATTACGACCTCACACTCGGTACACTCTTCCCTGGGTATTAGTCTCCACCTATCTTATTGGCCCGCTTGGAAATGGCGCATCCATATCCCAATGAACGGTACAAAATTGAGGTTTAGCGGTCGTTGGGATCATTATACGGGGTTAAGTCATTGAAAGCAAAGGGACGACGCATTTTTCCCCTTCGCCGAACCAAGGCCAGCAATAGCCCTAGATCGGGCTCGCGGGTTGCAAAAGCGTTCTTGCGCCATGAATGCCCTCTGCGGGAATCGATTCATGAATACCCCTTCGGAAACCGCTTGCCTGTGCCGCCAATAACCCAGCGCTCCAGCGCAGGATTAGCAGAAACGATGCGAATCATCCCATAGCAGCCGGTGTCGTAGCTCGATCTCTTCCGAAATAGTGGAACGATCAATGTATTCTCAGCAGCGAAGTGGCGAAAGACTGCAGCCCACGGCGCAAGCCGTGGGTGAAAAGCGGAATTTTTGCGCAAGCTCTGAAAGGGCGAAAAATAAGCTGCGGACCGCTGACATCTCAACCCAACGCCGATCGCCGCGCACCTGAATCAATAACTCCCCACAATCCTCACCTTCCCTGACAACCCCGGCGGAATCGTGACCGTCTCCTCCCCTGCATCGAAACCCTTCCACTCTTTCCCGTTCACCGATACCGACTTCAATTGCCGCTTCCCCGGCGCACGTAGCCGGAGTTTCGCAACGGCTCCAAACTTCACAGGAAGGTCCACCGTGGCCACAATTTGCCCTTGACTCAGATGCGACACCATCGAGAAGCCGACCCGTCCCCAACGGGTAGGTGCCGCTGAGATCGAAGTCGCCTTGCCATTTTCCAGCCATTTTCTCGGAACGGCTTTTCCCAGCCACAACGTTTCCGACATCGGATCTTCAAACACCAGGATCCACTTGGTCATCAACGCCACGACCAATTGCGCGGGCGTGCAATACGGCGCTGCCGGGTCATCGAGGAACACCGGACGCGTCTCCGGCGCGGTCCACGTCCCACGCGTGTACTGATGTGCCATCACCGAATACATCAGCAACAGCGCCTCGCGCGTCTTGTCGTGTTGGATCAGTCCATACCCGTGACCATAAGACAGAAATCCCGCCAGGTCTCCCGTCTTGAATCCGTAAGCCGTCGGCACTCCCAGAATGGTGTCATGATGTTTCGCCCGGTACGCTACGATCCACTCCACCTGTTCCTTCGTCAGAATTCCGGAATACATCATCTCCATATACGCGCGATACGAGCGATACTGCGGATCGGTGTTATCCCGCGGCACCACCACGTGGAACGGTTCTTTTACGCCCGCGATCGACGGCAATATGGTTTCTTCATTCTCATGAAGCAACGACCTCGAGATTGCTTTCTCGAGATCCGCTCGCAGTTCCTCCGATTCGTGAATGAGTTGCTCTCCCCACGAAACCAAGTCGCTGCGATTCATCTGCTTCCCGATCTTCACCCAGACCTGACCAAGGTCCCGGAATCCGCGCGCCGCCTCTGTGCTGTTCGAAAAATATGGCTGCATGTACCGCGGAGGATCCGGATCGAGACAAGCATCCGCCTCGCTCCATCCTGCAATCATCCCGTAGGCCGGATTGTCCGCCGGCAACTGCTTCGCTTTTTGTCGAAGGGCGAGCAGCAGCTTGGTGACGCCGTCAATGCGACTTCTGCGCTTCAACAAAATCTGCGGATTGCCACCGTAATTTACGAACTGCGCTAGCACAGTCAGCATCCGCCCGTATTGTCCGGTCTCCGGCCCGCGATAAAGGATCGACCCGTCATTGCGAACGAACGCACCGAAATAATTGTCGATGTAGCGGCCCGCAACCTCGACCAGGCCCCAGTCGAGCATCGCCGCTGTGTCCACGGTGAAGGTGTCCGGGAAACCATCGTGCTCACTCCCCGCGTAATCCTTATCCACCGCGCCGTATTTCGGAAAATCTCCAACGCGCGTCATCATTTCGCGGACCAGGCCCAACCGCGCCATGTTCTCGACCCGCTCATCGGGAACGTCAATCTTCATCCCCGGCGCCAGCAATTTATCCCAGCCCTCTTTCAGGCTCACCAGGTCGCGATAGAAAGACTTGGCATCGTAGTGAGTTCGCGGCGGGAACGGATGGTAAGAGTCGATGTAATGCGCCCACTTCACTGAACCGTTTTCAATGTGAACGATCCGGTACCAGACCGGTTGAATGCGATCATTGCCGTTCGAGATTCGCAAGGGCGCGAACGCAATCATCTCCGTCCATTTCTCCGGAGACTCCGGATACACGAAGCGCAGGACCGGCAAATATCCACCGACCAAACCATCCCACACCTTTCCCTCCTCGCGAATCTTGTTGATCGCGGGATAATAGGTCGCAGGATCGAAGTCCGGGCTTCGTCCTCCGTAAGCGAATCCCACCTTATCCATGGTCTGGTTGGTGCCCACAAAACTGTAGGTGGTCATTTTGCGGATAGGTGGAAACACCGAAGCCACTTCGTCGTAATCCGGGTCATCGCCTTTCGACAAAATCTGATCACCGAGCACATCGGAAGCGCTGTCGATGATTGACTCGCGGCTGTGTCCGAGGTAGAGCTTTGCCGGATCCTGCGAAGTTGGCTCCAAAGATTTGGGCAGGTCCAGTCGTACTCCTCGCCTGTCGACAAACAACTGATGCCCCGTCTGAGTGCTGAAGTCCTCCAGAATCGCGGCCTCCGATATTCCCGCCGCATCGCGGGTCACTTCCATCAGCGTCCACGGACCCAGCCGGTCGCCGATGCTTAACAGGGATAACTTGCCACCCTCGGAAATCTCCACCGTTGACGCGCTCGGGAAACGCGACACCTTGAGCTTCGATTCGTCTCCTGTCGACGCGACCACGCAGCGACAGAACAACAGAACACCACCAATCAGAAACATCAGGCTTCGTGCTTTTCTCAAGGCGACAACCTCCGTCCGGCGATGTTACGGACGGCTTCCACGCCAACGCAAGCAACTCTCTCATCCGAAAGAGTGGAATAATCAACCTATTCCCAGCCGCGAAAGCCTGCCCTGAGCGAAGTCGAAGGGCGGCAAAAGAATGCAGCCCACGGCGCAAGCCGTGGGTGACAAGTGGAATTTGAACAAGCCCCGAAGCGGAGAAAGATAGGCAACGACACAAACTAAGTAGGGACGGCTGAAATTCGAAATCCGAGCTCATCGTTTTCCTTCAACCTCCCCTCTCAGCATTCATTGACTAGCCCTTTTCACCCACGTAAGATTCGCCCACGGTGATCGACCAGACCATTTCGCATTACCGCATCGTGGAGAAACTCGGCGGCGGTGGAATGGGCGTCGTTTACAAGGCTGAGGATACTGACCTTGGCCGCTTTGTCGCCCTCAAATTCCTGCCCGACGAGGTCGCGCAAGATCCGCAGGCATTGGAGCGTTTCCGCCGCGAAGCTCGTGCCGCCTCTGCTCTCAACCATCCCAACATCTGCACGATCTACGAAATTGGAAAACATGGTGACGAGTCCTTCATCGCCATGGAGTTTCTCGATGGCACTACTTTGAAACACCAGATCGGCGGGAAGCCCCTCGAGACTGGGGTCCTGCTCGGTCTGGCGATCGAAATGGCCGATGCCCTCGATGCCGCTCACGCCGCCGGCATTGTGCACCGCGATATCAAGCCCGCAAATATTCTGGTCACCAAGCGCGGGCACGCCAAGATCTTGGATTTTGGACTGGCCAAGGTCGGGCCCACCGGCGCTATGTCGGGAAAATTCGCCACGCCCGCAACTTCCGCCGAGACGATTGACGAACAGCAACTGACCAGTCCGGGCTCAACCATCGGCACCGTCGCCTACATGTCGCCCGAGCAGGCTCGCGGCAAAGATTTGGATGCGCGCACAGACTTGTTCTCCTTCGGCGCTGTCCTCTACGAAATGGCAACCGGATTCCTGGCATTTCGCGGAGAGAGCTCTGCCGTCACCTTGAAAGCCATTCTCGACGGAGCGCCCACGCCAGCGTTGCGATTGAATCCCGACCTGCCGGCGGAACTAGACCGGATCGTCAACAAGGCGCTCGAAAAAGACCGTACCCTGCGCTACCAAACCGCAGCGGACATGCGGACTGATCTGCAGCGACTCAAGCGTGACACCGAGTCCACCGGCGGATTTCCCGCGCAGAAATCACCGAACAAGTCGTCTAAGAATCGCATTCTCTGGATTGCCGCCGCCTGCGTCGTTGCTCTCGCAGTGGCGGGACTCGCCGCTTGGTACCTTCGGACCAGCAGGCCATCGCAGATTGATTCGGTAGCCGTCCTTCCCTTCACCAATGTCGGCGGCGACGCCAACACCGACTACCTTAGTGACGGCATCACCGAATCTTTGATTGCCGGCCTCACCCATGTTCCCGACCTGAAAGTGAAATCGCGGAACTCGGTATTCCGTTACAAAGGCAAAGATGTAGACGTGCAGAAGGCCGGCAACGACCTCGGCGTCTCGGCTCTGGTCAGCGGACGGGTGACGCCGCACGGGGACAACGTGGAAGTCAGCGCCGAACTCACCGATGTTCGCGACAGCACTGAGCTTTGGGGACAGCATTACAGCGGCAAGAGCTCTGAGATCATCTCGTTGCAGCAACAGATTGCCGGCGACCTCGCGGCGAAACTTCGTTCCGGTATGACCAGTTCCGAGAAGCAGCAGGTGACCCGTCAGGGAACACAAAATCCAGAGGCCTATGAGTTGTACACCAAGGGCCGCTACGCCTGGGCTAAGCGAACGGCGGCGGACCTCGAGACCGCAATTTCCTACTTCAACCGCGCCATCGCGAAAGATCCCGCCTACGCTTTGGCATACTCAGGTCTGGCCGACGTCTACACCGTTTTACCAGTCTATGGCGGCAGACCGACCGATGTTATTCCCAAATCGAATGCCGCCGCGCGCAAGGCGTTGGAGTTGGATCCCACTTTAGCTCATCCCCACTCCGTTCTCGGCGGCAACTATATGGAGTACGAAAGGGACTATGCGGGAGGAGAAGCTGAGTACAAGAAGGCCCTCGAGCTTGATCCCGGCGATGCGACCGCGCACCAGTGGTATGCCCAGGACATTGGCTCACACGGGGACAGGGCTGAGGAAGCCCTCGCGGAAATCAATCGCGCTCACCAGCTTGATCCCTTGTCGCCGATCATCTCGCAGACCGTTGGGCTGGTTCAGATCTTGACACGCAAGTACGACGATGCGCTAGCTACCTGTCAGAAAGTAGCGAGCGAGAATCCAAACTTTGGCCGGGCGCACTACTGTTTGGCCCAGGTCTATTGGGCGAAGGGCATGTACCCACAAGTGGTCGAGGAATGGGCGGCCTATGGCCGACTCGCTGCCGACAAGAACGATTCCGACTTTGCCTCGGCCATGGAACAAGGTTTTCATTCCGGTGGATGGAAGGGCGCTCTCACCAGGGGCATCGACGTCCGACTGACGCAGCGCAAAGCTGGTTATGCCTCAGCCTACGACCTAGCCGATCTTTACGCCGGACTAGGAGAGAAAGAGCAAGCCCTCCGCTGGCTCAACACCGCCATCGAGGAGCGCGAATGGCGGGCGGAAGGCCTGAAGACCGATTTTCGGTTCGATCCTTGGCATTCTGATCCCCAATTCGCTGCACTGGTAAGAAAGGTCGGCCTGCCGGAGTGACTCCCCGACGGTAGATTCCCATAGCGTTCCGATGTTCATCCAACTGCCCACACCCGTGCCAGATCAAGAAAAAAGTGCACTGAAATTCGCGAGCAGATCCGGACCAGTTTCTTCCCCTAATGGATGCTTCAAAAGGAATAAGTGCGGAAATTTCACTTCTTAATCTTGTTGGATTCCGATGACAAGTTTGGGCGGGCGGCTTACAATGTGTGGAAGTCCCCCCGAAGGAACTTGCCCCCGTGTTCCCTCCCGATTTTGCGTGAGGTGACATTTGGTTCACATGAGCGGGCGAGTCCATGGTGAACATCATCCGAATGCAAATTCGTGGGCTTCGCTTGGCGATCGTGGTGTCTCTGCTAGTGGCGGGATTGGCCGGCGCCGGACGGACGGCGGACGTCAAGACCTTGGCGGCGGCCGTGGATGCGCACTACAACCATCTGCGATCGCTCGAGGCCGAGTTCACCGAGTTGTACCGCGGGTCGGGAATGGAGCGAACCGAGTCCGGGACTTTGTGGCTGAAAAAACCTGGCAAGATGCGCTGGGAGTACCGTTCTCCCAAGGAGAAGGTGTTTGTCAGCGACGGCAAGGATGCCTGGTTTTACGTCCCGGAAGACCGGCAGGCTCGGAAGACGGCCGCCAAGAAGTTGGAAGATGTGCGGTCGCCGCTAGCATTTTTGCTGGGTAAGACGCGGCTGGAGAAAGAGTTGCAAGGATTATCTCTAGCTCCGGATATAGAACCCTTGCAGGCGGGCGATGTGGTGTTACGCGGCGTTCCTACAGCCCTAGCGGATCGGGTTGGGGAGATTGTGTTGGAAGTCTCTCCCGAGAATCAGATTGTCCGGATTGTGATTCAGGGCGTGGACGGTGCCGCCACGGAGTACCGGTTTTCGGATCAGAAAGAGGATGTGTCGATCGCGGACGGGAAGTTCGGATTTAGGCCTCCGGCGGGAACTGAGGTGGTAGAGGGCGGGTTGGAGCCTTAGGGGACGTGGGTACGTCGGGTCCCTTCGGTTGGAATGACAAATCGAGGAAAATGACAGGATCGCAAAAGGAAAAAGCCGCTCCGGATCGTGACTATATTTAGGGGTTACTTCCGTACTTTGTGGTAGGGGTTCAGGACGGATCGAAGGCTTAGAATCGAAGTTGGAATGTTAGACTGAGCGGAGGCTTCCCTCCGGAAAAATAGCGGAAAATGGCGGAATTTGTCATAAAAATCGCAGACGAGCGCGGCCGGGTGCAGCAGCACATCGAGCAGGGATATTCCGAAGCCGAGGTGCGCGACCGGTTCTCGCAGCAAGGCTATCTCGTCTATTGGGTCAAGCCACAGGGAGTGATGGCTGGTGGCGTCTCGATGCGGCGTCGGCGAAAGCTTAAGCAGGGCACGTTCCTGGTGTTCAACCAACAGTTTTTGACGCTGATCCGCGCCGGACTTCCGATCTTGAATTCGCTCGAACTGCTGATCAAGCGGCAGAAAGACCAGCAACTGCGCCAGATTCTGGAGAACGTGCGCGATCGCGTCAAGGGCGGCGAGTTGCTGTCGGATGCCTTCGCGGCACAAGGCATGGTTCCCAAGATTTATACGACCACGTTGATGGCGGGCGAGAAGAGCGGAAACATTGATGAGGTGCTGACACGCTACATCAATTTTCAACGGTTGGCGATGACCTTCCGCAAGAAGCTTTTCGTGTCGCTGATTTATCCGACCCTGCTGGTCACTGTGGTGATGATCATGGTGACGTTCCTATTCACCTATGTTGTGCCCAAGTTTGCGGACCTGTTCAACAGTCTGGATGCGAAGCTTCCCGCGATCACGGTGTTCATGCTCGAGGTCGGACAGAACGCGCAGAAGTATGCCCCGTTTGCGCTGATTGGCGCGGTGGTTGGCGGATTTCTGTTCTGGCGGTGGAAGGATACGGATCGCGGCGCAGACCGCATTGATCGCATGGTTTTGAGTTTGCCGCTATTGGGTGATATTCGGCTCAAGCATCAGGTGGCGAGTTTTTCGCGAATGCTATCGACCCTGCTGCAAGGCGGGTTGCCGCTGGTTCCGGCCATGGAGACCGCAGGTTCCTCCATGAGCAGCCGGCGCATCTTAAAAGGTGTGATGCGGGCCGGGATCCGGGTACGCGAAGGACAGGGCCTGGCCCCCAGCCTGGAAGAACAGGAAATTTTCCCCGAACTCGCGGTGGAAATGATCGAAGTAGGCGAATCGACGGGCGCGCTGCCGTCGATGTTGAACTCGGTGGCAGAGTTTTATGAAGAGGATGTGCAGACCGCGCTGGGCGCGGCCATGGCTCTGATTGAGCCACTCATCCTTATTGTTATGGCGATTTTCGTGGGCGGGGTGCTGATCTCCCTGTATCTTGCCCGATTTTTACCTTGGGCGTGCATTGAGACAGAGGTCGGAATAACAAGTATTTTGCCGAATGACACGATTTTGGTTGGAATAACACGATTCTTGGTCGGAATGGCGGGAACACGGACGTAGGTAAACGAATGGCAACGGCGGACAAAAAATCAATTTTCGTAGGCGGCGGCAACGGCGGGCCTATCAGCCCGACCGGAAATCCCGTCACCGATCTCGAGCGCGCGCAGGATGTGGCGCGGCGCTATCGCTGCGAATTCATCGACCTGACCGACTTTGAGCTGCATCACGAGCTGTTCAAGAAGATCCCGGTTGAGCTGATGTTCCGCTACAACTTCGTGCCGCTGGAAGAAACGGTGGACGGTAGGCTCGCGATCGCGATCGCCGATCCCAGCCAGCTGATGATGATCGACGAGATCAGCCTGCTATTAAAGCAGCGCATCGTCACCAAGGTTTCAACGCTCAAGCAGATCTCCGACATCCTCAAGAAGACCGAGCAGTCGCAGCGCGTCCTCGAAGAGGCCAGCGAAGGCTTCCAGATTATCCGCGAGGACGAGAATACCGGCGCCGAAGAAACGCTGAGCATCGACAAGCTGACCGCGACGGGCGATACCAGCCCGATCATCCGGCTGGTCGATACCACGATTTTTACGGCGCTGCAAAGGCGCGCTTCCGACATTCATATCGAGACCCGCGACGACTCGGTGGTAATCAAGTTCCGCATTGACGGTGTGCTGACCCAGGCGATGCCGCCCATCGGCAAAGAGCATCACTCCACCGTAATTTCGCGTATCAAGGTCATGAGCGAGCTCGACATTTCCGAGCGGCGCGTGCCGCAGGACGGTCGCTTCCGGGTGAAGTACAACGGCCGCGCCATCGACTTCCGCGTGTCGATCATGCCTTCGATTCACGGCGAAGATGCCGTGCTCCGCGTGCTCGACAAAGAGTCGATGAGCGAGAAGTTCCGCACCCTGACTCTCGACGTGGTCGGGTTTGACGAAGAGGATTTGCGGAAGTTCCGGCGCTACATCAAAGAGCCGTACGGCATGGTGCTGGTCACGGGACCAACCGGCAGCGGCAAGACGACCACGCTCTACGCCGCGGTGAACGAGATCAAGACCGACGAAGACAAGATCATAACGATCGAAGATCCCGTCGAATACCAGTTGCGCGGGATTACGCAGATTCCGGTCAACGAGAAGAAGGGGCTGACGTTTGCCCGTGGATTGAGGTCGATCTTGCGGCACGATCCCGACAAGATCATGGTCGGCGAAATCCGAGACACGGAGACGGCGCAGATCGCAATTCAGTCGGCGCTGACCGGACACCTGGTGTTCACCACCGTGCACGCCAACAACGTGGTCGACGTGATTGGACGATTCCTGAACATGGGAGTCGAGCCTTACAACTTTGTTTCGGCTTTGAACTGCATCCTGGCACAACGGTTGGTTCGGTTGATTTGCGAGTCGTGCCGCACTGAAGTGCACTATGCGCCCGACGTTCTGGAAGCCAGCGGACTGGATCCGGCGCAGTGGGGCAAAGTTCCGTTATATGAAGGGCCGGGATGCATTGAGTGCGCGGGCACGGGATTCCGCGGGCGAACTGCGATTCACGAGTTGCTGGATTTGAGCGACCGCGTACGCGAAATGATTCTGGCCAAGAAGCCGACGTCGGAAATCCGGCGGGCGGCGCGCGACGAAGGCATGCGATTCCTGCGCGAGTCGGCACTGGATAAGGTGCGGTTGGGCATGACCACGCTGAAGGAAATCAACAAGGTCACGTTCATTGAGGCGATGCGCTAAGGATTGCGCTCGTGCACACTTGCTTTCGCGAGAGCGGGAGTGCACAGGTCCTTCGGCTGGCAAAAAACGCCAGCCCCAGGATGACAATCCGTGCGGCGTTGCTCGTACCGAACAAGTGCCCTAGCTGCTATTGCATTTTTGGACGATAAAGATTCTGATTTATAGAGGTTTCTCAAAGGCGTACTCGGGAATGAGTCCAACTTCAAACACACCAAAGCCTAAGCTGGCATGTGAGATTTCGGCGGACCGCGTGTTGGCGGGACGATTGACCGACAAGGGCAACGTGCTCGAAGCCAGCGCGGCACGCCAACTCGCGCCGGGCAGCGTCGTTCCCGACTTGGTCGAGGTCAATCTTCGGCAGCGCGAGGCCGTGTGCACCGGGATTGAAGACGCGCTGGAAGGCGTCGCGGGACGTTCGAAGGATGTGATCGCGATCGTGCCCGACGCGGCCGTACGCGTCATGCTGGTGGAGTTCGATACCCTGCCCTCCGATTACGAGGAGGCGCTTGGCGTGGTGCGTTTCCGGTTGAAGAAGTCTCTACCCTTCGATGTGGACAAGGCGAAGGTTTCCTATCACGCGCAGAAAGTTAACGATGAGGTGCGGGTGGTTGCAGCGGTGGCGATGGCCAGCGTGCTCGAAGAGTACGAGGCCGCGTTTCGGGATGCGGGGTACGATCCCGGCGTGGTTCTGCCATCAACGTTAGCGGCACTGGGCGCGGCCGATGCCAAGAAGCCGACGCTGGTGATTAAGGTCGACGCGCACACGACTAGCATTGCGATTTTGAATGAAGATCAGTTGCAGCTGTTCCGCACGCTGGAAAATACGCGTGGAGTGACAATTACCGGCGAGCAACTGGCGGAGGAAGTCTATCCGTCGGTGGTATTTTTCCAGGACACGTACCGGCTGAACATCGAGCAAATTTACGTGGCGGGATTGCCGGAGTCGGGCGGCGCAGCCCCCGCGCTGCGGGCGCAGACCGGAGCGGAAGTACAGGAACTGGTCTCGCCGTCACAACTGGGCGAGACGGCCAGCGGCCCGGTACCACGGTGGAGGATGGCAGGAGTGGTAGGCGCTTTGATTTCGTAGAAACGGGCCAGCAAGAACTAACTGGCAACTTGACACTGACCATCGATTAAAGATTTTATGCGTTTAGATATTAATCTCGCGAGCCAACCGTATGAAGATGCGCGGCAATTCTGGATGCGCTGGGGCACAGCCGTAGGCGCGGTCGGACTGGTGACCCTGGTGCTGCTGACGTTGTGTATCACAGGGTGGGTGAATGCGCGCCGGGACCGGAGTGCGATTGCGCAGAAACGCGCGCTGATCGCTGACCGCGATCATATTCGGACTAACGCCGAGCAGTTCCTGAACCGCGCGGAAAATCGTACGACCCGCGACGAGTCGCAGGTGCTTAATGAACTGATCGAGCGCAAGGCGTTTTCCTGGACCCGGGTGCTGGAAAATCTGGAGAAGGTGATGCCCCCCGGGGTGCACGTAGTCTCGATCAGTCCGCAACTGGACGATGAGAACCAGCTGGCGTTGAAGATGACGGTAGCGGGTAATTCGCGCGATCGTGCGATTGAGCTGGCGCGGCGGATGGAAGAGTCACGGCGGTTTGCGCAAACCGACATCCTCCGCGAAAATCACACCGACTCGCAGACCGGCGACACCGAACAGGTGGATATCGCCGCGGTTTACATTCCTGAGCTTCCGGCGGATGCCACTGGCGCGACACCGGCGCCGAGCACAAGCAATACACCCGGAAAAGTGGACGCGCCCGTCAAGCCCGCAAAAGCCAAGGCACCGGTGACTAGGGGGGGCAAACACTAATGCCCGATCTGCGGCGAACCCGTAAGAATCTGAAGACCGCGCTGGTGGTGATGGCGGGAGTGGATTTACTGGCGGCGATGTTGTATTTCTCGCCAGTGATTGGTTCCGCGGAGTCACGGCGAATGGAGTTGAACCGGATGCAGGCCGAACTCACAATTAAGACGCGCGAGGTCGCTCCCCTGCGAGACCTGCCCCACAAAGTCGTGATCGCCAACCAGGAAATAACGGACTTCTACGGGAAGAGGTTTGCCACACGGAACTCACAGATTCCTTCGGAGTTCGACAAGTTGGCTTCGGCGAATGGTGTAAAAATCGAGCAATGGCGATCCAAGCGGAAAGACGATCAACTGGGCGGGTTGCAGCCAATCGAGATGGAAGCCGATCTCGCCGGCCCCTATACTTCTCTGGCGAAGTTCATCAACGCGCTGGAGCGAGACGATATGTTTTTCATCATCGACAGCGTGACGCTGGGCGCCGACGCGCAGGGACCGGTGAAGTTGAGCGTAAAAGTCGAAACGTATGTGAAGGCGGGAACGTAGTGCAACTCGGATTCGAAAACAAGAAGAAGGCGACGTGGGCGGCTGCGCTCGGGATAGTGGCGTTGCTGGCGCTGGCGTACGAGTTCATTCCGTTTTTCTCGGAGAGTTCGGCTCCGGCTTCCAGCGCGCAAGCAGCGAGTCCCACCCCGTTTTCTCGGGTGCCGTCGCGAACCAGTTCAAAGCCCGGGAAAAAACCGCGAGTGGAGAGTCTGGATCCGACCCTGCGGCTGGACTTGCTCGCCACAGTCGAGAAGACGGAATACGAGGGCAAGGGCAGGAACATTTTTATATCGCAGCCAGAGGAAATACCGCAGCCAATCGCCCCTGTGACGGTTGACCCGACCAAAGAAGCAGGGTATCAGACGCCGACGCCCCCGCCTCCGCCTCCAATTCCGCTCAAGTTCTATGGCTTCGCGAGTTCGCCGGGCGAGCCGAAAAAGATATTCCTGAAACTGGGCGAAGACGTATTCGTGGCAGGAGAAGGCGAGATTGTGGACCGGCGGTACAAAGTGATCCGCATCTCGGCGAATTCGGTGGAGATTCAGGATGTGGTGGGCAGCGGGCCGCCGCAGAATATTCCGCTTTCGCCAAGCTAAGAACTTACTCAATTCCGCAATTACTCAATACTTTCTATGCGTGTTCGCTTTCAAACTCGACCTGGATCTTCCCGGCGTGGTGAGCAAGGGCATGTTTTGCTCACGCTGCTTCTGGTGGTTGCGTTGATGACGATTTTTGCGGCGACGCTGGTCACTTCGATTACGTTCGACATCAAGCGAGACCGCGAAGAGGAAATGATCCATCGCGGGGTGCAATATTCGCGGGCAATCCGGGCGTACTACAAAAAATTGGGGCGCTATCCGATGACGCTGGAGGACCTGGAGAGCGCCAACAAGATGAGGTTTCTGCGCAAGCGGTATAAAGATCCGCTGACGGGCCAGGATTTTCGGCTGTTGCATTTCGGGGAAGTCAAGTTGGCGCTCAGCGGCGGATTCGGAGGCGGCACGATTCCCGGAGCCAGCACGCTGGGGAGCAACGGGCAGTTGACCAGCGCTGGAACTCCAAACGGCACCGGACAAAATCCGCAAGCCGCGAACGCAACTGGTTCTGACACTGGACAAGCGGGAACGAATCCACCTGGAACCGATAATGCGAGCGACTCAAGCAATCCCGGGGGTTCCGGAAATTCTGACAAGTCGGGTGATGCCGCGCCTGCACAAACTTTCGGCGGGGCTCCGATCGTGGGAGTGGCCAGCAGCAGCAAGAAAGAAACCATTCGCGAATATAACCACAAGAGAAAATACAGCGAGTGGCAGTTCGTGTACGATCCAACGCTGGATCGCGGCGGACTGATCACGACACCCTATCAGCCACAGCTCCAGATCTTTGGTCAGGGAAGTCAGACCGTGAACCAGCAGACCGGAACAACCGGCCCTGAGAAGGGCTTGGGAACGTCGGCGCCGGGCGCGCCAATCAGTCCGGTAGTGACGCCCAATAGTTTCGGAAATCCGAACCCGCCTGCCACGCCGCCGGACACTCCGCCACAACAGCAGTGACGATCTCAGTTACTCCCAGAACATTCAGCTGATTCGCACTAGGAATCGCGACCATACAAGCAAAAACGGCCTCATCTGAGATGAGGCCGTTCGCCCTTCCAGTTAAAAACTAGAGATGTGATTAGACGCTGAACGATGATCCGCAGCCGCAGGTGCTCTTCACGTTCGGGTTTTCAAACTTGAAGCCGGCGCCTTCGAGCGTCTCGACATAGTCGACGATGCATCCGTTGAGATACATGACCGAAGTAGCGTCGACGAATACCTTGAGTCCGTCCATTTCGAAGGTCTTGTCCATCATTCCGGCACCATTCTCGAATTGCATGGAATAAGAGAAACCAGAGCATCCTCCGCCGACAACTCCGACGCGCAAACCGGCGGGAACAGGGTTCTGCTGGGCCATGATTTCCTTTACCTTGGCGACGGCACTCGCGGTCAGGGTAATGGGTGCGGCTTTCTTGGTAACTTCCGGGACGGTTGTGGTGGCCATTCGTATCTCCTTGGCTTTAAAGCTGTTCGATTATAGCAGAAGTCATATGGCGCGCCGGACAGATTGCGCTCCGACGATGAGGAATCACGCTACCTGATTGGATGCGGAACAGGGGTGGAAGTCGCAAGGATCGTGGTTCGGAAACGGGTTCTGTAACGGCTTCCGGACAAAGGGATTTATTCGTCGCGGGGGCTTGCCAACGGAGCTATAATCGTGGCGTTAGGGCCTTCCCCGAGGACTGGTTGCGAGGTTCTGCGCGCCTCGCCCTACAAGGCGAAAGCCATAGCACTTGGGTTGGACCCTGCCGAGGTGGCTTATGACGCTGACTGTCGTGGCAGTCGTATTTGGAGTATTCGCCGTTGGCCTGATCGTCCTGCTGATCTACAAGAGCACACTCACCATGCACGAGGATGATCAGCTTTTTCTGGACGACAACAATTCCCACATGCAGGAAGAGCAGACGGAACTGCTGACCAAGGTAAACCGGTTGACGCTTCCCGTGCGCGTGTTCAGCATCGGGTCTGGAATATTTCTGCTGGTGTTGGTGGCGATGTTGATCTATCAGAAACTGAACGAAGTGCAATAGCGTCGTGGGCGGAGAGTGCCTTGGCCGGCATCCCCGGGCATTGCCGTGCAGTAGCGACCGTGCGTTAAGATCGCAGCGCGGAGTTCTGCTTTCGCGAGTACCTCAGCGTCTTCGCTCCAGCCGCGCGATTCGTGCCCATTTTGGGGGATCGCCGAGCGGTGCTTTGTTGTTCCCACATTGTTCCAGTTGTTCAATCGAACCGAAAAATGGAAATGAAAGCGCAAGTGGATGCGCCCTTCGCGATCTAATAGCACTTCGTAAGACAAGCAGTTGGTCGAAGAAGTTGGTAAGCGCAGTACGCTCTGGGCAACTTTTGCAGCACAACCAGATTCCTACGGCGGGAGTATCCTTGCAATGAACACAGCTCCTGCGGAAGTGACTCCCGAATCTGAGTCCTCCCCAGATCGCCCGGGAACACAACCGGAACCAGCGATAGAACACGAGGCGCATCCGAAGCGCTGGCGCGCCTGGATGATTGTGGCCGCGATCGCCATGGTCCTCACGATCATTGGACTGGTCGCGATCCGCAGCCGAACTCCGTCGGCAGCAAAGCTTTCGTCATCCATTTCTGACCATCCCGGGCAAGTGCTCCGTCTGAAAGGCACAACCGAAGCGGTGCAGTCGCGCGCGGTCCTGGCGCCGATGCTGGAGGGACAGCAGGTTCCCACACTCACAATCATTCGGCTGGCGCCGGGAGGAACGCGAGTGAAAAAGGGCGACCTGCTGGTGGAGTTCGACCGGCAGGCACAAATGCGGGACTTCGTGGACAAGCGAGCCGAGTATGAGAAGTTGGTCGACCAGGTGGCGCAGGAACAGGCGAAAGAGAACGCGGCGCGCGCCAAGGACGAGACCGGCTTGAAGACGGCGGAGGACAGCCTGCGTAAGGCGGAACTGGAAATGCAAAAGTCGGAGATTGCTTCGCGTATTGACGCGGAAAAGAATCAAGAAACCCTGGACGAGGCCAAGGCCACCTTCGACCAGTTGCGGGAGACTTTCGAATTGAAGCGGAAGGCGGCGCAGGCGGCGATTCGGATTCTGGAAATTCAGCGCGATCGCACCAAGCAAACCATGGAACACGCGCAGGCCAATGCCGACTTGATGCAGATCCGCTCGCCTCTCGATGGCGTCGTGGTGCTCAATATGATCTGGAAGGAGGGGCAGATCGGCGAGGTGCAAGAAGGAGATCAAGTGCATCCGGGCGTTCCGTTTATGCAGGTGGTCGATCCTTCCGCGATGCAGGTACGTGTGCTGGCAAATCAGCAGGACTTCCCTCGCCTGCAGGTGGGACGGAAAGCGACTGTGCGAATGGACGCATATCCGGATCTCGTCTTTCCAGCCAAGATCGAACAACTGGCGCCGATTGGCGAGCACGGCAGCTTTTCGGAGAAGGTTCGCGTATTCGCAGTTGTGGTTTCGATCGAGGGCAACGATCCCAAACTAATGCCGGATCTTTCCGCGGCCGTCGATGTCGACGTCGCAGGTCAGAGCGCGGGAGCGAGTCAGGCGTCGGTCGCGAAGGGCGGATCGCAATGAGGGAGCGCTTCCGGAAACTCTGGCTGCATCGCAAAATCACGGTGATTGCCGTGGTGCTGCTGGCGGGGAGCGGCGTCGTGCTCGGCGCGGTGCGGATCAGCAAGCGAACGCCAACAGTTCCGACATTCGAGGTGAAGCGCGGAGAGTTCCTGGACACGCTGCAATTTCGTGGCGAGGTGAAGGCGCTGAAATCAGTGACGATCAGCGCTCCGGCGGAAGCGGGTGATCTGCAGGTTGTAAAGCTCGTTTCCGATGGCACCGCAGTGAAAACCGGCGATTCCGTGGTGGATTTCGACAAGAGCAAAACCGAGCAGGACCTGGCTCAGTTCCGCTCAAGCCTGCGGTCGGCGGATGCCGCCATTCAACAGGCCCGCGCCCAGGCGCGCCTTTTGGAGGAAGAAGACACGACTGCAGTACTGAAAGCGAGATACGACGTGGAAGCGGCGAAGCTGGAGGCCAGCAAGCAGGAAATCGTTTCCCACATTGAAGGAGAAGAGGCCAAGCTGAAGCTGGCCGATGCGGAACAAGCGCTGCGCGAGGCGGGAACCAAACAAAAGTCGGATGAGACGCTCAACAAAGCGAACATCGAGAGCGCAGAGCAGGCCAGCGCCAAGGCGAAATTCGACGTGGCCCGTGCAGAGAGGGGGCTGGCGCAGATGAGCGTGCACGCGCCCTCGCCGGGGACCATCACTATTTTGACCCACTGGATGGGCTCGGGAGAGGCTCCCTTCCGGGCCGGTGATCGCGCCTGGCCGGGAGCGCCCATCGCGGAATTACCGGATGCAACCACTTTGCGAATCACGGCGCGGGTGGATGAAACCGAGCGCGGCCGCCTGGCCCTCAAGCAACCGGTGACGGTGCAGTTGAATGCCTTGCCCGACCGGCAATTCACCGGTCACATCGAACGGATCAGCGCCATCGCCAGCATGGACTTTTCCGGTGGCTGGCCAATTACTCGAAACTTCATCCTTGAGGTTCTTCTTGACCAGACGGATCCGCGGTTTAAGCCGGGCATCACCGGGCAGGTAACCGTCGTGGTGGAACGGTTGCCGGATGCGATCAGTCTTCCCGCGCAAGCCTTGTTTCAAAAGTCGGGACAGAACGTGGCATACGTCTGGAAAGGAAGCCAGTTTGAGGAACGTGCGGTCGAGGTGGGACGAAGGAGCGGCGACCAGGTCCTGATCGCGAACGGCCTGCGCGCCGGAGAGCAGGTAGCACTGAGAGATCCTACGACGAAGGAGTAGCGCAATAAGGTGAGGAGTCGGCGTGCAATCACGTGGGCAATCGTGGCGGTGGTCTTCTGCGCCGTGGTGGGCGTGGTGGCGGCAGCTCGGCGCAGCGCGCCAGTGACCACGCAGGACAACATTCCAACCAGCCGCGTAAAGCGAGGCGATCTGGAGATCAAGGTGTACGCCACCGGTGAGTTGAGGCCGAGTCATACAGAGATGCTGGCAGCCCCCCCTATCGGCGGAGGTGCGCTGCAACTCACGCACCTGCTGCGCACGGGCGCGGTCGTGAAGAAAGGCGATTTGGTGATGGAGTTTGATCCCGCCGAGCAGCGCTACAAAGTGGAGCAGAATCGCTCCGAGTTATTGCAGGCGGATGAGGAAATCACGAAGGCAAAAGCAGACGCCGAGGTGGTGACGGCGGAAGATAAGGTGGCACTGCTCAAAGCGCGTTACAACGTCAGGCGGGCAGAGCTCGACGTGCAGAAGAACGAACTGGCTAGCACGATTGATGCTCGAAAGAATGATCTGGCACTGGAGCAGGCTAAACGGGTGTTGGCGCAGCTGGAACAAGACGTGAAATCACGCAGCGCATCGGGGAAAGCGACCATCCTTCTGGCCGAGGAGAAGAGGAACAAAGCCAAGCTGGCAATGGATCAGGCGCAGCAGAACATCGAAAAGATGCGAATTACCGCTCCCATGGACGGGCTGGTTGCGTTGGAGAAAAACACGGCGGTGGCGGGTGAATTCGGTTGGGGCCAAGCGCTGCCCGAATATCGAGAGGGAGATCAGGTGGAAGCCGGCAGGACGGTAGCGCAGGTACTTGATCCCAAAGAAATGGAACTCTCCGCGAAAGTGGGTGAACTGGAACGTAACAATATCAAGGAGGGCCAGCCGGTTGACATCGAGCTCGATCCGGTGCCCGGCACCATTTTTCATGGCACGGTCAAGACAGCAGGCGGAATGAGCAGTCGGCATTTCTGGGAAGCAGACAGCGGGGCAACATTTGAGATGACGATCGCTCTTACCAGCAAGGACGAGCGGCTGCGGCCGGGGCTTACCGCGCGGGTTGTGATTCAGGGCGATCCACGCAAGGCTGTGTCGTACGTGCCCCGGCAGGCACTGTTCATGAAAGACGGCAAGCGCATCGTGTTCGTGCGAAACGGAAACAGTTTCGATCGCCGCGAAGTGAACATTCAAGCGGAGAACGAGAGCCGGGCGGCAATCGATGGCCTAAACGTGGGAACGGAGGTTGCTCTCGTCGATCCCACAGCGCCGAGGAAGGTCGCGAATCCGAGCGCCTCAGTTCCGGGTGGAGGAGGTGGGCCGTAATGTCGACGTTTGCGTCCTTCACTTCCCCGCGGGTTTTACACGGCTATCAGCAGTGGCTGCCGGATTTGCGACTGGGTCTGCAAAATCTGCTGTTGCACCGCCTGCGCTCGCTGCTCACGATGCTGGGCATGATTTTCGGAGTGGCGGCAGTGGTCTCGATGCTGTCGATCGGAGCGGGAGCGCGGCAGAAGGTGATGGCCCTGATCGAGCAGATGGGCGTTCACAATCTGATTGTGGAAGCGAAAGAGACTACCGACTGGCAAGCCTTCCGAAAGCTGCGCAAGATCTCTCCCGGGCTTACGTTCCAGGATTACCGCGTCATTCAAGATGACGTGGGCGACATCGTAGCCTCGACTCCTCGAAAGCGGCTGACAGCGTCGAAGACGATTCCGAAATCGCAGCAGGATCCTCCGACCGTGTATGGAATCAATCGGAATTACTTGCAAATCGCAGGCCTGAGTGTGACGGAGGGCAGATTCTTCAATGAGGCAGAGGAGCGCGATGGTGCGCCGGTTGCTGTGATGGGCGCGGCAGCGCGGTCGAGTCTTTTCGGCGCGGCCGATCCGATCGGACAGTATGTGAAGACCAATGAACAGTGGTTCCGTGTGATCGGTGTGGCTTCGCCGCAACTCAGTTCGCAAACGGAAGTGGCCGGCGTGCCGATGCAGGACCTCAACAATATTCTCTATGTTCCGCTGAATGCCGCGATCCTGCGGCTGGAAGATTCTTACAGCGAGCGGCGTGATGAGATCGACGGCATCTACCTGAACATTCGGGATGGCGCCGATATGGGTTCCGTGGCCCAACTGGTGCGCGCGATTCTGGATTCGTCGCATCACTCCGCCGGAGACTTCAGCGTGATTGTTCCCGCGGAATTGCTTGCCGAACAGAAGCGGACAGAGCGACTGTTTAATGCCGTGATGGTGGCGATCGCCTCCATTTCCCTGCTGGTGGGCGGGATCGGAATCATGAACATCATGCTGGCCAGCATTCTGGAGCGGACGCGGGAAATTGGAGTACGGCGTGCCGTGGGCGCGCGCCAGTCGGACATCATCCGCCAATTCGTGGTTGAGGCGGTGATGATTTCCTTTGTGGGTGGCAGCTTCGGCATCGTCTTTGGATTTGTGATGTCGCGGCTGATTGCGTGGCTGGCAGGGTGGTCAACCATTGTCACGCTAACTTCGATCCTGCTGGCGTTCGTCGTCTCGATTACGGTTGGAATGGTTTTTGGGATTTATCCTGCAGTCAAAGCGGCGCGCCTGGACCCAGTGGAAGCGATCCGTTACGAATAGGCGCCGCGAGCACCATCACCGGCACGGCCAAAAATAATCTGGAGGAACGAGGATGAGCTACTCTCGCCCGTATGTTTTCGTTTGTCTGCTGATGGTATGGATTCTTCCGGGGTGGGCGCAAAAGGGCGAGGGATACGGCGACCTGGTGACGCAGCAGGTCCGTTCCGACAAATTGGGAGCGCCGGAGCACCTGCGGAGCTACGTCGTCGATGGAAAGTTGAGACTCAGCTTGCGCGATGCAGTCGTGCTCACACTCGAGAACAACAGTTCAGTGAGGATCCAGGAAACGCAGGTGGAGTTCGCCAAGGTTGGTGTGCTGGCGGCACACGCGCCTTTTGACCCGATTCTGACAAGTTCGTACAACGTAACCAGCCTGAAGTCTCCGCCATTCACGACTCTGCAGGGAACAGGCGGTACAACGACCGTCCAAAACACATCGCAAGTTGCCCAATTTAACATTTCACAGACGCTGGATACCGGCACAAACGTACAGGCGGCATTCAGCAGCACTAACAATTTCACCAACAACTCATTCAATGTATTTAATCCGTACATCAGCTCGCAGCTTAATTTTCAGGTTACGCAGCCTTTGCTGCGCAATGGCTGGCGATTCGCCAATCGAGCGCAACTAGTTATTGCGCGCCGCAATTTGCAGGAATCAAATGCCAGTTTTGCGGCTGAGATCAGCAACAACATTCTCCAGGCGGTGGAGCAATACTGGTCGGTGGTGGAAGCCCGCGGAAATCTGGAAGTGGCGCAAGCGTCGATGGATGCGGCCGACGCCACGTACAAGCACGACAAGCGAGCACTTGAGCTGGGTGCGCTACCCCCGCTCAACATTTATCGGACGGAGTCACAGGTGGCGTCGCGGCGCGTGCAAGTGATTCAAAGCGAGTACGCACTGAAGCAGGCGCAGGACCAGTTACGCTTAACGATTGGAGCGGATCAGGATCCTTATTTTCAGGCAATCGATCTTGAACTAACGGAGAAGGCCGCACCGGAAGGCGAACTGCGCACGATCGATGCTGCTACGGCGTTGCAGCAAGCGCTGACCAAGCGTCCGGAATTTGACGCGTACCGCGCCGCGCTGGCCATCGATCAGACCCGGATTCGGCTGGCGCACAATCACCTGTTGCCGGAGCTCGATTTGCAGGGGAATTATGCCAGCAATGGGTTGGGAGGCACCCAATTCACCGCAGCGGGACAAAGAGTCACCAGTTCTTCGGTAAGCCAATTGTTCGGCTTTGGCTATCCTACCTATGTGGCGCAGTTGTCGTTGAGCCTGCCACTAAGAAATAACGCGGCCAAGGCGGAGATGGGAACGGCACTGGTTTCGCGGCGCAACGATCTCTACAACGAGAGACAGCTTCGCGAGCAAGTCACGCTCGATGTGAGCAATGCCGTGCATCAACTGGAACAGGCAAAACTGACAATCGTGGCGGGCCAGGAGGCACTCGATCTGGCGAAAAAAACAATGGCTGCGGAACAGCGCAAATATGAATTAGGCGACAGCACGAACTTCCTGGTGCTCGAGGCGCAGACCGAAGTGGCGGGGGCAGAGCAGAGTTTGCTGCAAGCGGAAGTTGGATATCAGCGGGCTATCGCAGGGCTGGATCACGCGACCGGAGAGTTGCTGGAGCCTTACCACGTGCAGATCGCAGGGCTGACCCACTAAGGTTGAGCACTAAAACGATGCGGGCTCTTGGTGGCTCCTGATGCGGCATTCGTGGGGTGCGCTTCCGTAGCGGAATCTTCCCTGGTGCCATCAAACGCAGTAAACTAATGATCCGGATCGTGCGAAAGTGGCGGAATTGGCAGACGCACCAGACTTAGGATCTGGCGGGTAAAACCGTGGGGGTTCGAGTCCCCCCTTTCGCACCAGAATACTTACAGAATTCTGGAACCAGACAAAACCTCGACTGGGAGCCCTCTACGCCGCGAAGGTTTTGACGAGGCAGTGCGCACTTTCGAATAGCTCGTCGTTCTCTTCAACTTCTATACTTCCGTCCTTAGACTTAGCCTTGCGCGGGCCTTCGCTGTCTTTTGGCGCCAATGTAAATTCCTTACCCTTGCACGATGGGTGCTTGTCAAAGCACTCCTCCAGTGTTCCCTCAAAATACTCTTTATGGATCATCCTCATGATGGGAATCCCTTCCGCACAGATGACCTTGTAGCAGCCATCCTCAGAGTTGTCTGTGACGGCACTCACCTTTCTGGCGATTCGCCACCCTGAAACCGGGCATCAGACGCTGGACTCTTCACTTCGTCCCGACATTTTCATTGCGCTTGCACCTGGGGCAGGGCGAGTTTATCGAGGCAATAAAAAGAGGCCACCTTTTCGGGTGGCCCCTTTTAGCCTGGCAGTAGTTACTATTTACAGGCCGGTACCTGACAGCGGTGCTGATTGCGAAACCGCAGGAGCCGCAACATTCACCTGCAAAGTTGCGTTCTTGAGGCCCCTCGAAGTCGGAGCGAACGTCACGTTGACCGTGCAGAACGCGCCTGCCGCAAGGCTGGTGCCGCAATTGTTGTTCTGAGTGAACTGGTTCGGATTATTCCCGGCCAGCCGGATACTGGTGAACGTCAGCGTCACAGAGCCAGTGTTGGTGACAGTTATCGCCTGAGGAGCACTGGTGGTATTTCTCGTGATGCCTCCGAACGCCAACGGACCCGGTGCCAGAGTGAAGGTCGGAACAATGACTGTCCCGGTGAGCGTTACCGTCTGTGAGGTCAACGGAGCCGCCAACCCAATGGTCATGGTTGCGTTCTTTGTGCCTGCACTGGTCGGAGTGAAGGTTACGCTGATGGTGCAGTTTCCACCTACCGCCACGACGGCCGGAAAGGCACCGCACGTGTTGGTCTGGGCAAACTGAGTACCGAGTCCACCGATGCTGTTGATGGTAAACGATGCCGTCCCCGTGTTTGCGACAGTCACCGTCTGAGCCGCAGTCGTGACGTTGAGCGCGCTGCTGAATGTCAGAGCCGTCGGTGTCACGCTGACGGCGGGATTTATTCCCGTACCAGTGAGCGAGACGATCTGCGGACTCGTTGGATCCGAGTTCGTGATCGTCAGCGTTCCCGTCAGCACGCCGGTCGTGGTAGGCCGGAACCTGACGTTGATACGGCAACTCCTGCCGGGTGCGAGGGTCGCGGCGCAATTCGTGCTGTCGGAGAAGGCTCCGCTCCACACGAAGCCGATGCCCGTGATCGTGGTGGTACCCACGTTGGCGAGCGTCACAGTCTGAGGCGCGCTGATGGTGTTCACGAGTTGGTTGCCGAAGAGCAGCGAGAACGTACTCAGGCTGACTCCGGAAACTTTCTGCGTTACCGGTGCGGATGCAGGGCTGGCAAGGAAGTTAGTGTCGCCGTTATAGACGGCGGTCAACGTCCTTGTACCTCCAGTGGCGAAGCTCAGCGTGCAGCGTCCCACGCCGGCACTCAAGGTGCCGGTGCAGGTCTCGCCCGTGGCGGCGGTAACCGTGACGGCTCCCGTCGGCACTCCGGTGAACTGCGGCGTCACGCCGAAGCTGATCGTGACGACTTGGCCAATGATGGCCAGGTTCGGCACGTTGCCGGTGATGGTTGTGGCCGACGTCGCCTTGTTGATGGTGACAACGCCAGTCGGATAGGTGATCGCATAATTCGTGCTGGTTGCACCCGAGCACGAACTGGAATACGTGCCAACCACTGGACTAGTACTGGTCGCATTCGTCGTGCAGACTGCGGTTCCGGTCAAGTTGCCCGGACCCTGTCCGGTCACGAACGCGTTGTAGCTCGGCGTCAGAGTCGGGAGTGTTCCGCCGTAGGTCATGGTCGCCGGATTGGGGGTCGGCGAGATGGCCAAACCTGCGGGTGTAACGGTCAGCGTGCCAGACGCGCTGCTGGCCTGGAAGCCGGCCTGAGTCGCGTATTGGGCAAGCAGGGTGTGGGTTCCGGCGTTGGGCGCGGTGATGGTAAAGGTCGCCGAGCCGTTGACGAGAGCTTGACTGCTTGGGGTGCCTCCATCGACGGCCAGAGTGACGTTGCCGGTCGGATTGAATCCGGTCGGATTCGAAGTGACGCTGACAGTCACGGTTCCATCCGCGTTGTAGACGACCGACGGTGCATTGATCGAGATGACAGTGCTCACAACTCCGGCTCCAGTCATCGAAACTGCGAGGGTCGGATGCAGCGTGTCGTTCGTGGTGAACGCGATCGTCCCGATTGCCGGGCCAACCGAAGTGGGTCCGTAGGTAACCGTGAATGTGCAGTTCGCTCCAGCATTGACAGTGGCGCAAACGCTAGCCGTCGAAGTGAAATCGCCGGATCCGGTCTGCGTGGGAACTCCCAGGATCAAGGGCGCATTGCCGGTGTTGGTGATTATCACCTGGGCGGGTTGCCCGTTGGAGAGCGTTGTCGCCACCGAACCAACCGTCACGTTGCCGAAGGCAAGCGACGTTGGGGCGATGTTGCCGAACGGAGTAGTCGCGATGCTTGCGCTGTTCGACCATAACGAGTAGAGCGGCCCAGTCACGTTGTAGCTCTGCTCGTATGGCGCCTTGAAGCCATCGTCCACGGCTTGCACTCTGTAGTAGTACGTCATCCCGGCAATCAGGGCGGAGTCGGTGTCCGTGTAGTTGATCTGGACTCCCCAATCCAATCCTTCAGCCGCCGGATTCTTGTTTACATTCGGCGTCGGAATGGTAATGAGCGTTGGCGGATTCGTCGCAAAGGTGGGATCGAGATCCCTTTGCAGGATGAAGCCCGTCTCGCTCGCCGAGTTGTCGTTCCACGTTACGTTGACTCCACCAGTGGAATTGCTGATGGCGGCCAGGTTCGATGGGGCCGAGGGCGGGACCTGCCACACCAGCGGCCGCATCATGTCGTTCTCTTCGTGCCCGAGAATGTGGCAGTGCCACACGTACTCCCAGCCGAAGTTGGTAGGACCGTCAATGGTGTTCGCGCCGCCATTGCTGAACGGGTTCAGATTGGTGAACATGTTCATGTTCATCACGTCGTTCTGGCGCACGCTGTTCGGAAGAGGCCATGGCACTTGCGGCGTGATGGGCTGCAGCGCCACGACGATATCCTCCAGCGGGTTCATGCGGACGGTATCTTTCCATCCCATCTCGTTCGCGTCTGGCGGACGCAGCGATCCATCCCATCCCACGCGGTTGATGACCTGCACGTTAAACAGGTGGAAGTGGATGAAGTGGCTGTCGACGCCGTTGTGGGTGATCTTCCAGAGTTGGGTGTCGCCCTGCCGGACGATCTCCGTCGCGGGATCGACGTAGCCCAGAGGGATCGTAGTCTGGTTCGTGAAGTTGACGTTCGGCAATTCGGTGCCGAGCGTGGCATTCATCCGGCCATAGTCCAGGGTAAAGAGTTCCTGAATGGCCTTGTGGTTCAACGACGCACACTGCACTGGCGGTGTGGTCGTTCCGCATGCTGAGGGTTCCGCGGCCAGAAGCGATTCAAAGGTCAACGGAACGATTGGTTTGAACGTCAGCGTGTTGGCCGAGATGGGCGCATACGTGACCGGAAAAGACGAATTGTATGCAGAGTTGTAAGCGGGCTCGGGCACGATCGTGGTCGGCTGGGTCGATGCGAACAGCCCCGGACCGGTTGCGGTCGTGGCGAACGCCGCCTTCAATGCAGACAAGCTGAAGGGAACGGCGTTCGGTGCATTTCCGTCCACCACGACTTGCATGATAGTGCGGGTATTGGGACCGTAGCCCGGAGGCGTGTTGGGCGCGCCGCCAATTGGTGTCTGGTCGCCATCGCCGGTGAAGTAGTCGAGACGAGAGTCGATCGCTGGTGCCGGAGTCGGCGCATCATTGTAGAGAATGAGCGTCTTGCCGGCGAATTGGGAGAAGTCCACGATGACATCGGCGCGTTCCGCCGGCCCGAGCCACAGGCCGTGAACCGCGACACTGCCGATCGTGATGCTTCTCGTGTTCTGCTCGAAGTTGATAGGCGTCGGCGGGATCACCACGGGGGCTGGCAACAGGCCGCCCTCGGTACCGATCTCGATCCATGCGGGCCCGGCGTTCCTTGGATCCGGCGCGCCACCTGCCCTGCCGTCTGCCGCCCACATGGTTTGTGGAGCGGGGATGCCAGGTTGCGGACCGTAGTTTGGCCAGCAGCCTGCCTGAAGTCCGGTTCCGTTGAGTGGATTTCCGGTTCCGTCCAGTTTTGCGGTAGCGAGGCCAAGTACCAGGCCGGGCACAGCAACAGGATTGATCGTGGAGCACAGTGGCAGCGCAGTTCCTGTCCCGGGGGGAACAGCAGGAAGCATCGCGACTTCTGTGTTCTGCGTTGGATCGGCAAGGAACCACGACAGGTTCCAAGAGCGATCGTTGCCGGCGGCCAGAAGCTGGAATCGGTAGGCCGCCGGTGCCACGTGGAGGACGGGATAAGCCTTGCCATTGACCACCGGGGTGTCCATGAACGATTCCGGAGTGCCGGAAACGTTGGGGATAATGGGGCAACCCTCCTGGTTGTTGTTGGCGGGAAGAGGCTGCAGCACCTGCCCCGGGAAGGCTGCGGATGTGCAGGGAATCGTGACCGCGCTGGGCGGGTTCGCGGCCGTGAGCGTTGTCATCGGAGGAAAGAACCACGGACCGTAGTCCCACCGGCCGAACGGGTTGCCGCCGCCAATTGGGTCAGCGGGGTTCTGGTTGGGCATGTAGACGTGCGTGAACCAGAGATCGCCATTGCTGCCCGTGGTGTTCAGCGGCGTCGCTCCGAAGTTTCCAATCCATGTCGGATCCTGGGCCGCTAGCTGCGGCTGACTTGGCACGAAGGTCTTGTCCTGAATGACAAGCGGGATCAGATGCGTCAGGTCGGGCGCAGGCCCGGCAAGGGTTCCAGGGGCGCTCGCGGCGGCCAGCGCGCTTTCTTCCGCTGGATCGACGAGCAGGTAGCCTGCGGCCTCGCCCGCATAGACGTTCAGGCGGGTAATGCCGTAAGCGTGATCGTGGTAGAACATCAAGCGGCCGCCCTGCTGGTTGGTCCAGTAGAAGGTCATCTCGCCGGCTGGCGGGGTGTTCGTCGCCCCGGTTGGGAGAGCACCGGTGAAGGTACCGTTCGGATAGCAGTTCGACGTGACGGTTGCGCTACAGAGAGGAACGATGTTGCCGGTTGAGTCGAAGAACATGTCAGGCACGGGCTGAGTGCTGGGCCCGGTCATCGGAGTGTCGCCGATGGGAGTGGTCCACTGATGGGGAGTGCCATCACTGATCCATGGAGTCGCGCCACCGTGCAAGTGCAGCGTAGCGCGATTCTGGGGAAGGTTCGCTCCCATGAAGGTGTCGTCGACGGGGATGAACAGATCGCCGCCGGTTCCAGCGGGAAGCATGTTCTTGAACAGAACCCGCACTGGCTGGTTTTTCGTGGCAAGTATAACCGGTCCGAGATATGACTGAGTGCTGCACGTCGTGCTGGTGGCACTGGGGAGCTGGCAGTAGCCGCGCAGCGTGGTCGGGGGCAGGCTCGTGTGCATCTGGGTTGTGTATTGAGTCAGCCCGATGACGTAGAAGTCGGAGCCAGGGAAGGTTGTGGTGTCGGGCGTGGCGATGGCGCCCTTCAGGTCAGGCAGCGCGTCCTGGAACTTCAGCATGCCTCCAGTAAATGGGGGGCCGATGATCGCCGTGGCCATGGCGCCGCTGCCGCAGGCGGGTTGGGTGGCGCCGCCGCAAGTGGGTGCGCCAAGCGCGCCGCCCGCGCCGACATCCACGATGCTCACGACGGGCATCGTGTAGTTGGTTCCGGTTCCGATGATGCCCGTGATGGCGCCAGAGGAGTCAGCAGTAGCCGTCGCTGTTGCACCGGTGCCGGTGGGATCGGTGATCACGACCACAGGGTTGACATAGCCGCTCCCGCCATTGATCAGGGTGAAGCCAGTGATAGTGCCGGCTGGTAATGGGCTGTTGGCCCAGTTCCCGACGCCGAAGTAGTCCGTGCAACTAGTCGAGCCCGTAACCGTGTCGATCGGCGTACCGGACGCATCGAAGCCGTTGCAGGTTGGCACTTTCTTCGCCTGCGCGGCGAGCAGCCCACTGAACATCAGGATCAAGAAGGAGAAACGAAGGAGGTTCCTCATGTTACTTCACCCCCTTGTGATGTTTTCGGATTGCGGCTGCACGTTTGTCGGCGTGACGAGTGGCCGCGGCCCAGCGCTCTTTGTTGTTCATCTTGCCCATCCCCATCTGTCGCATGGAAACTTTCGTGCCTGGCTTTGCCTGGGCGTGGGTGTGGGTTTTTGACTGTGCGGCCGCAAACGGGATGTATAAAGTCGCTAGAGTGATTAGCAGCAACAGTCGGGCAAATATCGTGAGAGATGATCGGTACATAGAATCTCCTCGTTTCGCTTTCTTTCTGACAATTAGGCCGGAATTCATCGCGGTTCTCGGTTGGGCGGGGGAACCCATGGAACGGAAACGTCCAATTGCTTTTTTGCAACTCTCTAATCGAATACAGTGGAAGGAAATCGGAGGTCTTTGCGCCGGAACAAGACGTGACGCGGGTCACACACGTCTGTGATTGGCAACATGGATGGCAGTCCCGCCGGATGGCAAGATCGATTCCAGATGTGAGAAGCCCGCATGGTCACTTTCGTGACGGGCGAAACAGTTGAGGAATCGCGGAGCGGTTAAGGACACCGCTTCGTCTCACGCACATCTGCTTTGCGGGTACCCCTGACCCGCGAAGCGATAGTTTCGGTAGTCGGTCTCCCCCGATTTAGGCCCCGTTGTTGCAAGTCGGGAATTTCCTGCATCCGCCGCGGGATAACCTCGGTCAGAGCACGTGTGCGCGGACTTGTGCGAGAGCAACGCTTGACGCTCAGGAATTTTCACAACCCGATTCGGTTGCTTCTGCGCTCGCTTCTTTTTGTCGGGCTGGTAGCTCTCACGTTGTTCGTGGTCGGGCCACAAGCGGGTTCAGTCGATGACGATGGCGATGGGAACCCCGATATTCCGGTCGTGGTTTCGAGTCCGAGTTTCGTCGACGAGGGGGCGTTCGCTACGCGAGCAAGTCAACGATCAGCGAATATTTCCGCCGTGATCACCCCCTTATGCATTGGAGTTCCGACCGCCTGCATCGGAACTGCCAAGCCTGACTTCGTATCCCCCGACGAGCTTTCCCTCTTGCACGCCTCCCCTCCCCTCCGTTGCTAAAGGTTCGTCTCCCATCTCTAATTCTTATTCGCAGCAACGCTTTTCTTGGGATCCGCCTGATTATTCAACTCGACAAGTTGGGGAGCCTATGCCAGACAGAGAGACTATTGAAAACTACCAACCACGGAGCATTCATAAAGACTTTGGAATTGTTCCATCCGTTCGCCAGCAAGGTAGTCCAGCACGCTCCATCGGGCAGAACAATTCGAGGAATCGAGGCTGGGGCTCGGGAACACCCGCTTTGTCGGTGCCTCGAGTGGCTACGAGACTCTCGGTGGCTCCAATCGAACACCCCCTTGTTCGTCTAGGAGGGGCACCCCTGTTCAGAGGACTCTCCGCTTCGCAGTGTAAAGAAATAATAGGAGTGGCGCGGGAACGGACCTTTTCGCGCGACGCGACCATCTTTGTCGAGGATGATCCTTTGCACTCGGTCTACATCGTTGCCGCAGGGACCGCGAAGACCATTCGCCACAGCGCGGTTGGAAAACTTGTGATTCTCCAGGTAGCCGGCCCGGGCGATGTTCTAGACGGACTCGGCTTCTCGTTAGGAGGTACGCATTCGGTTACCGCCCGAGCGCTCGGACAATGCCAGGTGCTGAGCTGGGATATCAATCTATTCGAATCTCTCACGGACCGCTTCCCCGCCCTGCTGCGCAACTCGATCCGACTTCTGGTCCGGCGTTTGCGACTGGTGGAAGGGCGATTTCACGAGTTGGCCACCGAACGCGTCCCGCAGCGTCTGGCACGAGTACTCCTGCGCCTGATTGTGCAAGCCGGGCGTAATCAACGTTGCTCTCACGTCTCATTTTCGTGCGAGGAATTGGCTCAGATGGCCGGGACCACGATGTTCACGGTCAGTCGACTGCTGTGCGATTGGGCAGCGCGAGGAATCATCCAGCCCGAACGAAGCGCGATCCTTGCGGAGAATATTCCTGGCCTGATCGCGATCGCGACGCAGGAAGAGTCGGTCTAGTAGCGATCACGTTGGATCCGAACAACCGAGGAACCCTGCGCGCGGGGAATAAAACCTTGGCCGCCCGGTGGAACTGCGCGGAGCAAGGACTCCCGCGTCAGCGCTCCACGAAAGGCACAGCCTCATCCGCATAACGGCGTAGCCGATTCTTGATTCGTGAACACTCTTACACCACCTTGGGCTGGTTCCGAATTGTTGTGGGGCACGCGAAAGTATTTGCTCAAGATCTCTCGCAACTGAAGGCGGGCTCGAAAAAGGCGCGCCTTGACCGCGGTCGGCGTCAGGCTAAGGATCTCGGCCGTTTCGCTGATGGAAAGTTCTTCGATATCGCGCAAGACAAAGACGCTCTTTAGACGGGGATTCAACTCCTCCAGGCTTTTCCGCAAGATCTCGCGGAGTTCCGACCTGGAGCAAAGTTCCTCCGGGTTGGGAACCCACTGACTCAGGTCCGCGGGCAAGTTTTCGATTTCGAGCGGCACGTCTTCGACGAAGAACTTGCTGGTGGTCTTTATCTGCCGCACTTTCATGAACGATTCGTTCAATGCGATTCGGATGAGCCATGTCGAAAAGCGCGACGTCTCCCGGAATTGATCCAGCTTCCGAAAAGCTTTCAAGAAGGATTCCTGAACAACGTCCTGGGCATCGCTCAGATCGTGGGTGACATTTTGCGCAATCCGCAACAACTTTCGGTCGTATCGCTTGACCAGTTGTTCAAACGCTGCCATATCGCCAGACTTGCTGGCATGAACAAGAGCCAGATCCTCATCGATGAAGTTGGTAGGTGATGGCTCCGGGGCCGCTGTCTGTTCCGGCGGAGCACTGTCGAGCGCAGAATTCATAGTTGACATGGTGAAGCTCCTGTTCAAGATCCTCCCGGCTTGGAGATTCTAGAAGTTGCAATCGGGAAGTCTCTGTTCTCTATCTTTTTGTGCTCGGCCGGTGCAGTTCGGCGGAGCCCATCCTGGTTCTCCTTGCCGAGCTTCATGCACTTCACAACGATGATCTCTAGTTCCTCAATTTGCTTATCTAGCCACGTTGCCATCTTGTTTAATCGTCCTTTCGGCAGGGGCTCGGTCTCTTGCAATGCATCTACAACAAGTCAATTTCGCTGACTACGTTTTGGCAGCGTTAAGAGAAGCTGGGCCAGCTTCCGATCCATGATCGAGCTGTTCAAGCTGGCCCACTGTGCCTTAGCGCAGATTGCGCAAGGGCCCGCGATCGTCGGCGAAGTTGGTGGTGTTCAGAACTTGAATGCCAGCCTGGTGATCACCGTCGAAAGGTGTTGGCGTGTTCGGACAGTTCGCATTCTGGGCGTCGTTTGCGTCGGCGAACCACAGCCCCATGTGATAAAGCTGAATAGGAGGCGTGGCCGGATTACTGGTTGCATTGTCGGCAAACACTTTAGGAGCCGGCGCTACATTGGGTGCGTTGATGAAGGTCTCCTGGCTGAAAATACCGGTGAAATCCCCAACACCGTGTCCTTGCTTGTTGGTAATGACGTCGCCCTGATACCAGACCAGCCCGAACGGGCTGTGAGGAACCTGCAGCAGAAACGTCGTGAACTCCGTGTTGGGCGGCAGATTGAAAACTTCCACGTGCATGTTTTGAACCGGTCCGAGATCGCTGATGGTGACCACGCCGTGAGCGTTGGGTGACAGGCAGGCGGCCGCTCCTGCGGAGGGCACTAAGTTGAACCGATTGCTGTCACCGGCAGCCGCAGAGGCCTGAGGTACCATGCTTGAGAAGCCGATGGCAGCTGCCATGGCGATGGTCAATATTGTCTTCTTCATAAAACTTCTCCTTTGTTTTTCTGTTCAGATTTTTTTGTTATGTCTGAGTCTCAAGACCGGTTGATTTCGTAAAGCCTATAAGTGCTCGATAACTGTCCCGCCCCGTACTGCACTTGGGTCGAAGCGGTCTTGCCGTGAACGAGCTGTGGCATCTACTTTTCTGAACGGTTGCTTGAGAGGCGTCATCTGCCTCACTAGACATGACGACATCTGGAGCGAGTTTGCTTTTTGTGGAAACTGGTTTTGCAATTGCGCGAAAGCGAAGCCCTTGGCGATCGCGCAGAATGGGTCAACACGGACCTGAATTAAAGTTCGAGCATGGGTTAACTCTCGCGAGACGCGAGCGTTCTTCGCGGAGGACCGGTTATTGCGAGATGGGCTCAATGACTTCCCTCTGGGGCAAAGGTGTCGGAGTTTGACTCAGATCGCGATCCCTCAAAGCGGAATGGCAAACCATGCAGGATCGCTGGGTGCGATTGCCTTCCTGCGAAACCAGGGCGTAAGTCAGTCCGTGCACGGACCACGTAACAACCTTGTAGCCTTGCACAGTGGCGTAGTGGAAACTCACCTTCTTGAAATCGACCTCGATTCCTCCGGAGGCGATGGCGATGGAATCGGGAGTGACTACCAGGCTTACAGGCGAATCGGTCATCGAGACCGTCGGCATGCGATAAGAAATGAAGGCTGCAGTCTTATCGCTGATTGGGAGCAAGCGCGCGCCCTCCAGGCGGTAGGGGCGATCTTCGCCGGTCGTTGCAGGAGATGCCGGCAGACTCACAGCAAACTGCGCCTTCGCTTTAAACCATTCGTTGAGCGCCTCTTGCGAGTCGGAATGAACATCGAGTGCGAGCTTGCCTTGCAAGTGCTCTCTGTGAGCCCTGACCGCGAATTCGGCAAACTTCGGCCCCGAGAGTGAAGTCGGGGATGACGAGGGGATCATTGCGAATATTCCGATAATCACCACGAGCGCTGCCACCGGAACCAACCACTTCATGACCTGCCAGGAGGATGAAGAAGGCGTAGATATAGGCGAAGCTATGGGATCGGACCGCGATTCTGCCTTCAGCCTCGATAGCGCAGTGCCGTGGCCGGCAACGGACTGGTGATTGGAAGCAGCAGCGCGAAGCAGAGGTCCGCAGTGGTCGCAGAGAGATGCATGCACGATCAACTGTCTCGCCTTCCACTCCGGCCACGATCCGGCCGCGACCTCACGCCAGCCAACATCATTGACCGTGGGGCAGTCGGTTCCCTCTGGTGCGGATTCCGAGAATGCCAGGTTCGAGAATTGGCTGACGATCCGCCGGTACTCGAGCACCTTCCCGGCGCAATCGATGCAGGAACTTACGTGGCTCTTGGCGGCAAGCAGCGTATCCCCGGAAAGCCCAATCCCTCGGCCAGTCTCCGAGGGCCAAGGCACGAGGACGCTAAGCTCGTTGTCGTCAATATGTTTTTCGAATGGACGGCCCAAAATCGAACACTCCCTTAACAACCAATACGAGTTCCGGAGGGAATTTGCTTTTCAGCTCTACCTGTCGCCATCGGCAAATCCTGAGAGATCCCAAGAATTTGCTCCCGAATGGAACTCTTCATCCGCTCAATTACACTTCCAACGCCCTTGGCACTGAGCCCGACGGTCGGCAGGGATGCAATCTCCTTAGTACTCATTCCCTGGCGGAAGTAGAGCCAGAAGATCATGCGATCGCGCTCCTGGTCAGGCCCAGTCAGACATCGCTTCAGGTGATCATCAATCTCATTCAGAAATATGCTGAACGCGATTTTTTCCTGGCTGCCGTGAACCTCCATTCCGGCTTCCGGATCAACATCGGTGGTGGAAACGTGGGCTTTATCACCGCCCGTTGACTGACTCGAACCATGCTTGAAAAAGTCGTGAGTCGCGTTGGCGGCTGTTTTCTTTAAATATCCCAAAATCGCTTCGGGACGCTGGACCGCAAAATCCCGCAAGAGGGCTCGGCCACCTTCCCACAGCTTGAGGTAAGTAACCTGGACCAGGTCCTCCACCAGCGATCGCGACGCATTTCCCCACAGGGATGCGGTGCGGGTAATGACGAGGGTGAGGGGCTTGCCCACCCGGAAAACGAATTCCTCCCAAGCTTCGTCGTCACAAGGCCCGGCGCAGAGAAAGACGATGTCTTTCAATGACAGAGACGAATATCGCGTCGATTTATGGGAGTTCGACATTATGTTTATTCCCGTTAGAACGAGCGCGGGATTGGACGGCTCGCGAATCTCAGTTCGAAGGACACACCCCAAACGCTATATTCATGATTCGGTATTCCTATTCGATATTCGTATTGGATGACGGTGAGCGTTTCTGCTCGTAAAAGCTTCGTCACCTCGCTGTCATCGGTGTGTAAAATCGCGCCGCACTTGTAAATGACCTGCGCGAGCGGGGCCCGACATTGACTGTCGAATCCACCGCCCGCGCATCTACCGCCCCAGCAAAGTAATTCGGCACCACATCAGGGCCGGGCTTCGTAAACGATGTTGAACGGAGTTTCGGTCGCCCGGCGGAAGCGGTTGAATCCGGCTGAAGTCACCACTTCTCGAATGCGGCTCTCGCCGGCCTGCGCACCCAGGCACAGTCCGACTTCCTGCGAACGCGAACACGGCGTGCAGAGCAGAGTCGAAAAAGAGTAGTAGACGCGACCAACGGGATTCAGATTGTCCTTCAACTGATCATTGGCAAAAGGCTCAACGATCATCCACGTGCCGTCTTTTGCCAATGACTGGCGGACGTGTGCGGCCGCTCCGACCGGATCTCCCATGTCGTGCAAACAATCGAAAACGGCGACAAAATCGTAATCTCTGCCGGGAAACTCTTTCGCCTTCGAGACCGTGAAGGTAACGCGATCGGAGAGACCGGCACGGCGAGCGGACTCGCGGGCCGCTTCTATCGATTTGTCGTGGTAGTCGAAACCGAAGAATCGAGACTTCGGGAATGCTTTTGCCATTAATAATGTGGACGCGCCCTTGCCGCAACCGACGTCGGCCACTCGCGCCCCGGCTTGCAACTTCTCTCTGACCTCGTGCAGCGAGGGAATCCAAGAGCTAACAAGATTGGCGGCATAGCCCGGGCGAAAGAATTTCTCGCAACCATGGAACACGCCGTCCACGTGCTCGTGCCAGCCCATCCCATTGCCCGTGCGAAAAGATTCCGCGATACGAGGTACGGCAGCCAGGGAGCCTAACGCCAGTTCAAATGCTCCGGGAAGATACGCAGGACTGTCCTCGTTTGCTAATGCGAAGGCTTGCTCTTCAGTCAGGCTGAACTTGCTGGTTTTTTCATCGTAAGTGATGTAGCCGCCTGCAGCCTGAGAGGCCAGCCACTCGCGCAAGTAGCGCTCATCGGTATTCGTCTTAGCGGCGAGCTGTGCAGAATTCATGGGGCCGCCTTCGGCCAGGGTTTTGTAAAGTCCCAACTTCTCGCCAATGACGACCATGCCGGTATGAACTGCGGCGCCGAGATCGGTCACGAATTGACCGATAAAGGCATTCAGTTTGTTCATATCAATTGCGGGAACCTGTGTTGCACTCATCCGATTAGTCTCCTTTTCTCAACTGAGTCAGGCCTCTGTTGCTACGGCGCAGCCCCTTCACTCCGGCCAGAAGATAGAAGGGGCTGCCGTGGGTTCGGGCGACGGTCGACGCGACTAGTGCGTGGTGTGCCCGACGAACGACTGGCACGAAACGTTGGGGTGCCAGTTCACAAATGCTCCCATCGGGTTGTCCTTCCACGCCCAAACATGCAGGGTGTAGAAGGCGGGGAGCCCGAAGCGATTGGGAGCCGCGAAGTAATGGAAGATCTGCCCCATGAGTTGGGGCGGTGTGCCGGGATGCTTCGCATCCCAGGCTTCAGCGAGGACCAGATAATCGGCTCCGGTTAGTTTCTGGGTTCCGTCTGGCTGGGCTTCGTAGAGGATGATCTGAGGATGGTTTGCGTCCACGATACCGTTGCCCACCAGGGTGTCATTGACGTAGTGGAGACCCATGGCGCCAAAGTCATCTCCGCTCACGCAACCGAATTCAAGACGATACCCGGCATTTTCGGCATCCTGCACATTCTGGAATCGCGCGGTCGCTTGCCGGACCAACTTGACAAGGGTGTTCTGGCTAACCTGCTGGTCGGTTGTCAGTTCCTGATTTTGGGCGGCGTGGGAGTGGCTCTCCTGCCCCAGGGCACGCATAGGGCAAACGCTCATGAGAACGAGCGCGATCATCGAACACTGGAATTGCGTGGCGAATTGCTTGAATTTCATGTTTAGAGTGGAAGTCTGGTCTGTAATCATCGGATTGTTCTCCTTTTCTGGCTCTAGTTTGATCACCATTGCTGGCTGCTTCTTTGGCGGCGGCAGCTTTGCTAGAATCCGCTTTGGCGTCTTCGCGCCGGGGGGTTGCTGTCGAGGAACGCTTGCTTCGGACTGCTGAACCTCGCCTGATTTTGCAAATTTACGAGCTTGGCGAAGGGCAAGTAACGAAACAACGCCAAAGAAAAGCCAAAAATAAGCGCTTAGGCCGGTTTGCCTCGGGGAAACGGAAACATCATTGGAAGCGAGCCCTTTAAACTATCAATTCGGTGAGTTCACGCTGGACGTGACACGAGGGTGTGTCCTCAGAGCGGGCGAAGAGATCAAGCTTCGTCCCAAGGTGTATGAAGCTCTTAAGTACCTGGTGGAAAACCCCGGACGGCTGATCGGCAAGCAGGAGTTAATGCAGGCGCTGTGGCCGGACGCATTTGTCACCGACGATTCGCTGGTGCAATGTACCCTCGAATTGCGAAAGGCCCTGGACGATCGAAGTCAGCAGTTGCTCAAGACGGTGCCCCGGCGCGGGTATCTGTTCACGGCCGATGTGAGGCAACGCCCGAGCGAATCAGATCGTCCTCCGGTAATTGTTCCCTTTGAGCCAGTTGATGATCGCGAACGCTCTACGGTGAAGATTGTCAGGAAGAGGCGCGATCTGCCGATTCCGCGGACTTCGCTCGTCGGCCGGGAGCAGCAGATGTCGGAAGCCAGCGAGTTGCTGCTCAGACCAGGCGTTCGGTTGTTAAGCCTGACTGGTCCAGGAGGTGCCGGAAAAACGCGGCTGGCGATGGCCATAGCCGCGGCACTGGCGCACCGATTCCCGGGAGGAGTTCAGTTTGTAGGGTTGGCATCAATCACGCAACCTGATCTGGTGGCCACCGCCATTGCGGATTCGCTCGAACTCGAGCGGGTCGCGGGCCGCACGATCCCTCAATTGATCGGCGACCAACTGCAGGACTCGGGGCCATTCCTGCTGGTGCTGGACAATTTCGAACAGGTACTGCCGGCAGCGACGGTGGTGGCCGAGACGCTGGAAGCATGCCCGTCTCTCAAGATTCTGGTGACTAGCCGGTCTTGCCTGCGTGTTTACGGAGAACAGGAATTTCCGGTAGCGCCGTTGGCGCAGAATTCAGCCATCGAGCTGTTTGCGCAGCGCGCGGCAGCCGTGTGGCCTGATTTCGCCATTACTTCGGAAAATGCGACTGCGGTTCAGGAAATCTGTTCGCGGCTGGATGGATTGCCGTTGGCGATTGAACTTGCAGCCGCACGGACCAAGGTTTTGCCACCCGCTGCCATCCTGGACCGGCTCGAGTGCCGCCTGCAATTGCTGACTGGCGGGGCGCTCGATCTGCCCGAGCGCCAACAAACGCTGCGCAAGACCATCGATTGGAGCCACGACCTGTTGAATGAGGCCGAGCGCAAGCTCTTTCGGCGGCTTTCCGTGTTTGTTGGCGGATGCACGTTGGAGGCGGCGGAAGCGGTCTGCAATACAAGTCTCGATCTCGGGATGGATCTCTTTGAAGGGTTGTCATCTCTGGTCGACAAGAATCTGGTTCAGCGTGTGGACCGAGCCGAAACAGAGGCGCGTTTTGCGATGTTGGAAACCATTCGCGAGTATGCCTCGGAACTGCTCACGGATGGTGGCGAGTTGCCGGCTACACGGCGGGCGCATGCAGCCTACTGCCTAGTTTTGGCTGAGGAAGGCAACCCAGAGCTCAGCCCCCCTGAGCGGAGTCGCTGGCTGGCGCAATGCGATCTTGAGATCGATAACTTCCGTTTCGCTCTCGACTGGTTGTTTGAAACGCGGGATTTGGATTGGAGCTTGCGTCTCTGCGTGGCCCTGTTTCGATTCTGGGATATGCGGGAACATCTGACCGAGGGCCGTTCGCGGCTGGAGACCGTGCTGCACCTCGCCGGCAACGAACGTCCAAAAGATCGGGCCAGGGTATCGCATTTTCTTGGCGCATTGACCACCGCGCAGGGGGACTATCAAGCTGCTCAGCATTTTCTGGAACATAGCCTATCGCTCTATGAGGAACTGGGAGATCAGTCAGGTATTGCCGCGTCGTTGAATGCGTTAGCCGTATCGGCGCGCGATCGGGGCGACTATGCTTCAGCGCTGAGTAACTTCGATCGGAGCCTTACGTTATGGCGCAAGTTGTCGGACCGGCTGGCGGTCGCGCGTTGCCTCCACAACCTGGCCAATGTAGTCAAAGCCCAGGGCGACTATCAACGTGCGCGTCTGGCGCTGCGCGAGGCGGCACAGCATTTTCGAAGAAGTTGGTGATCGGAGCGGAGCTGCGTGGTCCATCAACCAGCAGGGGGACATCGCACGTGAACGAGGAGATGTAGCCTCCGCGTGGGTTTTATATCAACGTGCGCTCCTTGCCTTCCGGGAAACCGGAGATCAATGGGGTTCGGCACGCTCCCTGACCGATGTGGGCAGCATCGATTGTGAGCAGGGAAATTATTCGGGGGCACACGCCGCGTACTCGGAGGCGCTGCAACTTTTTGCCGGGTTGGGGCACAGGCGCGGAACCGCGCGGGCATTGGAAGGATTCGCCTGTCTGGCTCTGGCTCGAGGAGATGCTGCTCGCGCCCTGAAACTCGCGGCCGCAGCAGCGCATTTACGCCGGGTGATCGGCGCTCCGCTGCCTCAGGCGGAACAGTGCAAACTCGATGAGACCATGCTCAACGCCTGGAAATCGCTCAGTGAGTGGGAGGGCAAGGACGCTTGGGGAGAAGGATCTACGATGAGCGTAGAAAAAGCGATCCAACATTCGCTGGAGCCCGGGGCTGCTACGTCAGTTTAGCGGGATCAATCAGACGGCGCACCGCAGAAACGCGATCCGCCGGAACGCCAGCCCTGCGCGCGTGCTCGCGAACGCTGTCCTCATCAGGCGCCAGGTACACGCAGTACACCTTATCTTCGGTCACGTAGCTATGAAGCCACTGAATCTGCGGTCCCATATCCTTCAACACCTGCATGGAATGCAGAGCTATCTCTCGGACCTGGGACTCTGACAAGGCTCCGGCACCGGGGATCTCACGTTCTATGACGAATTGCGGCACGGTTTGGAAATTTTAACACCAACCTAACCCGGAGTGCATAGTTGGGCAGCCGTCCCGCCGTCTCCGAACTGGCCTGAAGGTGCCATTTACTATCCTGCTCGTTTCGCCTTAGGTTAGGTATATCCCTGTACACAACTAAATTGGCTTGGTTGTGTTCTTATCTGCGGACAGATTCAACGTCACTGCCGATTTCGGTCGGATGTTGTTCAGATACTCAGGGGCGTGCGGACATGAAAGCCAGAAGGGCTCACCGAAGGAGTGAGAAACACGTGGCAGGAAACGAACAGGTTCGTGTGGAGATGTACACCTTCTTGCAGGCATTGGATTCTTATCCCACCTGCTTCGCGACCAATCCAGAAATTACATTTGACGAGCACTGCGTAAGTTTGATGGCGCTCGCCCAAGTTGCCACAACCAGCTCTGAGCAAAGCAACCCCTGCCACAACTAAAAGCCCCCTTTGCTGCCAATTCTGCATCCGGCTTGAATCAATAGTTAGTGAACGAACGAAGATCTCCCGCCCAAGCACTTTTCCCAAAGTGGTCCATGCCGACGTGACGATGGCCCTTTTGCATTGATTCGGCTGCTTCCCCTCTCGATACTGACACGTGAGCCAGGCCAGCGCGTCAAGCCGTCCGTTGAGTCTCTGGTTGTCGGTTGTGACGCTCCTCCTGACGTGGTTTCCGATCGTCTCCACGCTGCAGGCCCAGGGAGCGCGCCAAACCATGCCTGAGCGGGCCATCCCAGATTCCGACGGCGATCATGTCAAAGAGCGCAATGAATGGTTTTACCGTGGCCGTGTGGTGCGGGGGAAGCCGTCGGCGGAATTACGCCGTGGCGCTTATCAGGCCAAGCTAAGGCTGCGCGCTCAGCGCGCCGCGGCTCTCGCAGCTTACCCCAATGGTCAGATTTCGCTGTCGTCAGGCTCGTGGACTCCACTGGGCCCGGTGCCGCTGGCATCCGACGCTAGCGGCAACGGAACGCAGGATTATCGCCAAGTAGCTGGGCGCGCCACTGCGGTAGCCATCGATCCCGCCGATCCAACTGGCAACACGGTGTATGTCGGCGGAGCGCAGAGCGGAGTCTGGAAGTCCACGAACGCTGCCAGCCCGACCGCCAATAACGTCACTTGGACTCCAGTGACCGATGGGCAAGCGACGCTCTCGATCGGCGCGATCGCCATTCAGCCCGGGAATACCGATCCAGACAAGTCCGTCGTTCTCGCTGCTACCGGCGAGGCCGACAGCTCCGGCGATTCTTATTTCGGGCTGGGAATTCTGCGATCCACCAACGCCGGCAACACCTGGAGTCTGGTGTCCACAGCAAACAACGGCGCCCTTTCCTTCAGCGGCCTGGGGGGAACCCGCATGGCATTTAGCAGCGCCGTCAATCAGACGAACACGGTTGTCGCAGCGATGGCTACCACATCGGAGGGATTGGTCGCTGGCGCGGTCACTGCGGATACAACGCGCGGACTCTACAGTTCGCTCGATGCTGGACAGACCTGGAGATATAACGCGCTGGTCGATCCTGGCGGTGCGACCGACGCCACTTCGGCGACCTCCGTCGTCTATAACGCCGCCTCCGCGCAGTTTTTCGCGGCGATCCGTTATCACGGTTTCTATTCCTCGCGTGATGCCGTGACCTGGACTCGCCTTGCCGCTCAACCCGGCGGGGGCGCCGTCAGCACGACGGCGTGCCCACCACAATCCACGTCCAACAATCGCGCTTGCCCGATCTATCGCGGCGAGATTTCGGTGGTCCCCGGTCGCAACGAAATGTATGTGTGGTATATCTCCTTCTCCTCCGACGGAAGCATCGTTGATGGCGGCATCTGGCAGAGCCTCAACGGCGGGACCACCTGGACACCCATCGCCGACGATGACATTACGAATTGCGGCGACATCGCAGGATGCGGCGTGGAGCAGGGAGCTTACAATCTGGAACTGCTTGCGGTTGCGAACGGCTCGGTGACGGATCTTTATGCTGGAGCCGTTAATCTCTACAAGTGCTCGATCAGTTCCCTGAATCCCGGTTGCTCCTCGTCGCCATTCATGAATCTCACGCATGTGTACGGATGCGTCCCGACCGCGGCGCCTGCCCATGTGCATCCCGACCAGCACGCGCTTGCTGCGATGATTCCTACGTCCGGCAGCGATTCTGGAAATGCGCTTATCTACTTTGCCAATGACGGAGGCATCTATCGCGCACTCGACGGATTTTCGGGTCTCAACAGCGGCGATTGCTCCGCTACGAATCAATTCGACGATCTCAATCAGAATCTCGGATCGATGACGCAATTCGTGAGTTTCTCGCAACACCCTACCGACCCCGACACCCTGTTCGGCGGCACACAGGACAACGGTTCTCCAGCGACGAATCAGGCCACGACGAATCCCAGTTGGGGAAATATTCTGGGCGGAGACGGCGGATACAACGCTATCGATCCCACGGCTACATCGAACTGGTACGCCTCCAACCCTGACCTTCCTCCGGAAGGACTCGGTGTTCAACTGTGTTCCAGCGGCAGTCAATGCACGAATAGCGGCTTCAACTTCGTGGTCACCAGCAGCACCCTCGGCGGCGATGATGGGGCATTCTACTTTCCTTATATTCTCGATCCGCATTCTTCGACCGCCATGCTCGTCGGTACTTGCCGTGTCTGGCGCGGAGCCCGTACCGGCGGGGCCTTCACCGCGTTGAGTCCGAACTTCGATACTCTCGGCAGCGGCACCTGCTCTGGCGACGAGGTCAACCAGGTGCGCGCTTTGGCCACGGCAGGCCAGACCGACAGCAATGGGTCCGGCGTCGTTTACGCCACCACGAGCGGTCTGGGTCCGATCGACGGACCTCTATCGACTCCCTCCGGCGGTCACGTCTGGGTCACGAAAGACGCGACAGCTGGAGTCCCGGCCTTCGCGGACGTTACCAGTCATGGCCCTCAGGGCAGCATCAACCCGAATCAATTTCCTGTTTCGGGCGTTGCCACCGACCCGGCCGACGGCACCGGCAAAACAGCCTACGTAACCGTGATGGGTTTTACCGGAGGCTCAGGCCACGTCTGGAAGACGGCCGACTCCGGCACGACTTGGTCCGACTTCACCGGAAATCTTCCCGACTCGCCTGTCAACGCCGTGGTTGTCTATCTCTCGCAGGTCTTCGTCGGCACCGATGTCGGAGTCTTTGCCAGTCCGACCTCGGCTGCAAGTTGGACGGAACTCGGGCCGAACCCCAACACGAATCAGCCCGGATTTCTACCCAACGTCGCCGTGACCGCGCTCGCCGTTTTTGCCTCCGGTGGCCAGCAACTCTTGCGAGCATCCACCTACGGTCGCGGCATCTGGCAGTTCAATCTCGTTCTCACACCGGATTACAAATTGTCCGTCTCCAACTCGCCACTGACCGTGTTTGCCGGACAGACTGCAACGTTCAACGGCACTGCGAGTGCGACGAACGGATATACGAACTCCGTAACCCTGAGTTGCATTGCCGGATCAACCGCTCCGCCCAGTACCTGTACGCCCGCGCCATCCTCTCTTACTCCAGCCAGCAAGACGCCATTCAACCTCACTGTTGGAGGAACGGCTGGCGATTACAACTTCAATGTGCAAGGGGTCGGAGCCGACATCAATCACATCACGCACAGAGTTCCCTTGGTGCTCCACCTGGTTAGCTTTGGAATGACCGCTCCGTCACCCACCACGGTGACAGTGCCACGAGGCACCGCGTCTTCACCGGTTGGCTTCCAGGTCACAGCCGCGGGATCGTTCAGTCAGAGTGTCACCGTTTCCTGCACCACCACAATCGCCAACGCAAACTGCAATCTAACGCCCAGTGCCTCGGTCAACCCCACTTCGACCACGCCGGTGAACATGACTGCCAGCGTGAATGTTCCTGCGAGCACCGCCGCGGGCAGCTATCCCGTGACCCTACTGGCCACGACCGCCGGCGCGCCCACGACGCTGAGCAGGTCGTTTACTCTGAACGTCACCGCGAACCCCGATTTCATTCTGACCGAGCCTGTCCCCTTCCCAGAACTCAAAGCGGGCAGCAGCGCCGTCAGTGGGCCAATCTCGATTGTGTCGCAAGACAACTTCAGCGGGAGCGTCAGCCTGAGTTGCTCCAACACATTTGGCGCGGGAAGCTGCAGCATCAGTCCCACGTCTGTGAACTCCTTCCCGGCCACCGCCACTCTGACCATCAATGGAACGAAATTTACGGCTGGGGCCTATTCGCTCGCGATCACCGGGGCGTCCGGCTCTGTTGTGCATTCTTTTAATGTTCCGTTCAATGTTGGTGACTACTCCATCTCTGAAACTCAGAGTCTCTCCGCGAGCCCAGGCAGTCAGGCCCCCGCCAGCCTCAGGTTGGCCTCTGCTTTTTCTTACAGCGGAAAGATCAACAGCACGTGTGATGCGAGCGCATTGCCCGGCGCAATGTGCGCGCTTTCTCCCGGCAATCCGATCGCGCTCGCTGCCGCAGGCACCGCGAACCTCAGCGCGACCATCAACATTCCCAACGACGCAACTCCCGGTGTCTACCCCATCAATATCGACACGCAGGACACTGGCGGTGCTCCCAGCCATTCCACGACCGTCTCGTTAACCGTGTTGCAGGATTTCTTGTTGACCTCATCAACGCCCAGCCAGACGATCAATGCCGGCCAGACAACCGGAGCTTACAACCTGACCATCAAGCCCGTGGGATCTTCTTTTACCGGAGCGGTAACTCTCTCCTGCCCTTCAGGCTTGCCAGCTCAGGCCCAATGCCTCTTCAGTCCTTCGACGTCGGTGACACCCGGAAACTCGGCCGTGGATGTCGTCATGAGCATTTCCACCAAGGCGAGGAAGGCTGCATTGGCCGCTCCATCTCGGCGCCGTTCAATTTTCTACGCGATGTGGCTGCTGTCGGGAATCATGATTGGTTGCGGCGCGGGATCCACGCGACTCCGAAAGGGCAAGCTGCAACAATGCACCATCACGGCCCTTCTGCTTCCCCTGATCTTGTGCGCGGTTTCATGCGCAGGCGCCAGCAATGGCGGGGGCGGAGGTGGAGGCGGAGGTGGTTCCGGGGGAAATCCGGTGACTTACCAGGTGACGGTGACCGGTACGTCTCCGGGTACCGCGGACGATCCGCGCCACAGCGTGGTCGTCACTCTCGTCGTAGACTAGGAGGTCGCACGCTGTCGGTTCAACCCGGCCTGCGGACCTCTGCTCGAAATCTGCGTATGATCGACTCTCGCTTCCACGTAGTCATCGTCGGCGGTGGCGCAGTTGGCCTCGGAGTCGCGCTTGAAATTACGCGCCGCTTTCCCCGTCAGCACCTTCTGGTTCTCGAGAAAGAAGACCGGGTTGCCCGCCACCAGAGCGGACACAATAGCGGAGTCATTCACTCCGGCATCTACTACAAGCCGGGCTCGCTGAAAGCCCGTCTCTGTGTCGCCGGAGCCGCGGCCATGGTCGAGTTCTGCCGCGAGCACGGCATTCCCCACAACGTCTGCGGCAAGGTGATTGTGGCAACGCGCGCCGATGAACTCCCGCGCCTGGAGGAACTGCGAAAACGTGGAGAGGCGAACGGCCTGACCGGCCTCCGCTTGATCGGCCCGGAAAAACTGCGCGAGATCGAGCCTCACGCCACCGGCCTGCAAGCATTGGTGGTGCCCTCAACCGGGGTCACGGACTACGCTTTGGTCTGTGAAAAGTATGCCGAACTGATCGTCGCCGGCGGGGGGACAGTTCTGACATCCGCAGCGGCCACCACCATCAAGCGCTCGGCCAGTGAAATTATTGTTGAAACTTTGAAAGGCGCGTTCTCCACGAGTGCGCTGATCAACTGTGCTGGCCTCTACAGCGATCGCATCAGCCGCATGGCTGGAGACGACCCGGGCGTGATGATCGTCCCCTTCCGCGGGGAGTACTACGACCTCGTGCCGGAGCGTGCCTCGCTGGTGCGCGCGCTCATCTATCCTGTGCCCGATCCGCGCTTCCCATTTCTCGGTGTTCACTTCACGCGCCGCATCACCGGTAAGGTGGATGCCGGGCCCAACGCCATTTTCGCTCTCGCGCGCGAAGGCTACCGACATACGGACGTCAACCTTCGCGACTTGGCGTCGTCACTCGGGTTTCCCGGATTCTGGCGGATGGCCGGGCAACACTGGCGCAATGCTCTCGGGGAATGGCACCGCTCGCTATCGAAGCCGGCCTTCGTCCGCGCCCTGCAGCGGTTGCTGCCGGAAGTGAATGAGAACGATATGAGCCCCGGCGGATCTGGGGTGCGCGCGCAGGCCCTCAAGCCCAACGGCGCTCTGGTCGACGACTTCCAGTTCGTGCCGTCAAACAGGATGCTGCATGTCCTGAACGTTCCTTCGCCCGCGGCGACGGCTTCGCTGGCCATCGGCAGAGCGATCGTTGACACCGCCGCCGCGAACCTCGGTCTCTCTTAGCCGCGCCAGGCCCGACTAGAAAATCAGCTTGAGCGACATCTGAATCCGCCGCGGGATGCCAATCGTCGTTGGTGATCCCGAGGTCGCTCAGGGTCGGGCAAACGGAAGTGGCGACTCCATCGCTAGTCGGTTCCTTCCTCAACGTATTGCGATAGGGCTGGGTTGTACAACACGCCCATCCAGTCGCTGCGACCGCGCACTCCACTGCGGGAGCTAGAAGAAAATTGAATCGGCTGCAACGGAAAAGAAGCGCAAGAAAAATATGGAACTCATGCTAGCGTGGCAATTTGTTGGATTGTCGCGCTGAAATGAGGAGGTCGAAAATGAGGTCTTGCGTCAACACCAAATGCGTATCCTTCGGCCGCATTGTTTACTCCGTGGCCACTCGCTGCCCGCTCTGCAAATGGGACTTGAAAAATACTCTGCCCGCTAGCGAAGCGATGGCCTCGACCGCGCCCGAACGTCAGTCTGCTGCGACCCGTTGATTCCGCCGCGCCGAAGGGTGCCGCTCGAGGCACAGATTCACTTCCCAATATCTTCGTTCCACAAGTCCGGATGCGCTCGAATGAACTCGCCCATCATTTGAACGCACTCGGTGTCGTCGAGAACCACCACGCTCACTCCGCGCTGCCGGAACAAGTCTTCCGCGCCCATAAAGTTGCGGTTCTCTCCGATCACGACTCGCGCGATGCGATACAGCAACGCCGTTCCCGTGCACATGATGCAGGGGCTCAGCGTGCTCACCAACGTCAACCCCGCCCAGTCCCGCCGCCGTCCTGCGTTGCGGATGCACGCCACTTCTGCGTGCGCAGTAGGGTCTCCACTCTGTACGCGAAGATTGTGCCCTCGCGCGATGATCCGCCCTTGCCGGTCCGTCAACACTGAGCCGATCGGCAGTCCGCCTTCCTGCAATCCTGCTCTCGCCTCTTCAATCGCTGCCCGCAACAATCCGTGCTCGTCCATTGCTCCTCCGACTCAGACTAGCTGATCACATCGATCGACACTTGTCATCCGGCTAACCGGAGTCATGCTTCAGTAAACACATCCGTCCGCAACCCTATGAGCTCGCATCTCCTCTAATCGATAGCCCGGAGGATCGACATGGGAAGCGAAGCGTCCGATCAGATGATGGAACTCCTTCAGGAACTCTCCATGCTGAAGAAGCTTGACGACGAGAATGAAGGGTTTTCCGACCAATCCGACCCGGAAGCTCATCGGCTCCGTCAGCAAAGACACGAGGAAATCACTCAACAAATGAAAGCGCTCGCGCAGCAGAAGCAGAGGGAAGAAAAGGCCTAAGCGGGCCCAAACTAGAACCGTGCCCCACGGAGTGTGATCCGGGTGGCCAGAAGTTCGGCAGCCAAACCGTTGCGGGAGATGTGTGCCGACACGAGTTTGCGCGTTTTTTCCGGCGACGAGCCCGGATCGAGAAAGATAAGAACAGAGGGACCCGCCCCGCTCAGAGCTGCGCCGAGAACACCATAATTCCCTTTTAATTCCTCAAGACATGGGAGCAGTGGGCACAGCGGGGCGCGGTACGGTTGGTGAAGGCGATCTTCAAGAGCGGCAGCGAGCAAATCGTGGCGTCCGAGCGAGAAGGCTGCGAGCAGCATCATCGAGTTCTGCACGTTGATGACTGCGTCGGTTCGGGAATATTGTGCGGGTAGCACGCGACGCGCTTCTTCGGTAGAGAGGCTCTGTTCCGGAACCGCGAGCAGCAGGGGCCACTTCCCTTTCGGACGGACGCTTATGACCTGCGCCGCTGCCGCATTCTCGATTGAACTCGACATGCGTGCGACCGTCAGGCCGCCCAGCCAGCAGGCAGAGGCATTGTCGGGATGATGCTCACGCCGGGAAGCTTCGCCAATAATTTGCGCGTCGGTCCAGCGAAGCCGCCCGAAGTGGACGGCGAGGGCGATGCCGGCAAGACGGGCGGCAGCGGAGGATCCACAACCTTTGCCGATCGGGATGTCGTTGGCGATGCGCAGCGCGAGGGGCGTCAGGTCGCGACCCGCGGCTGCGAGCACTTCGCGGTAGGTCTGCAGGATCAGGTGATTCTCGAGCTTCCCGCAGATTTCCTGATCGCGACCCGTGGCGTCGATGGAGAACTCTTCCGCCGCGCGGGCATTGATCTTGATGTAGAAATCCATGGCGAGCGCAGCGGCGTCGAACGCCGGACCGAGGTTGGCAGAAGTAGCGGGAAGAGCGAGACGGAGTGGAGGGCGTTTCGATTTTCTTGGCATTTCGCGTAGACGGTTAAGGCTTCTCGGCTTGCTCCAGCGTTCGCATTACGGCGTCGATCGTGGCATCGAGAACGATCGGGGGACGGCGCAGCTTGTTCAGTTCAGCACTGTCACTCGGGCCAGCATCTTTGAACATGTCGCCGCGATGGAATTCCATGGTGAAATCCGGATCTTTCAACACATTTCCCGTCAGAACCAGCACAACGCTCTCGTCTGCCTTCACAAAACCTTGTTTCACCAATTTCTTGAGTCCGGCGAGAGTAACAGCCGATGCAGGCTCGCAGCCAATGCCTTCGGCGCCGATTTCAGCTTTCGCCCGCGCGATCTCAACTTCACTGACCTGCTCGCAGGCGCCGCCAGTGGCTTCGAGCACGTGAGCCGCTTTTTTCCACGACGCCGGATTGCCGATGCGGATGGCAGTCGCTCGGGTTTCGGCCGAAACGCTGACCAGTCGCTTGCCGCCAGCTTCCCGTAACGTCCGCACCAGCGCGTTGGCGCCTTCCGCTTGGATGACGGAGAGTTTGGGCAATCGCGAAATCAGGCCCAACTCGTGCATTTCGAGCAATGCCTTCCCGATGGCTGAGCTGTTGCCCAGGTTCCCACCTGGAACGATGATGTGATCCGGCGTCTGCCAGTCGAGTTGCTCGAGCAGTTCGAGGGCGAGGGTTTTTTGTCCTTCGAGCCGGAAAGGATTGATCGAGTTCAACTGGTAGACCGGGGCGCGCATTACAAGTTCCTGCAGCAGGCGTAGACAGCCATCGAAGTCAGCACGCAACTGGCAAGTAACGGCGCCGTAGTCGAGGGCTTGCGAAAGCTTGCTCCAGGAAATCTTCCCTTCGGGCACGAGCACCAGGCTGCGCATACCTCCGCGGGAGGCGTAGGCAGCCATCGATGCGGAGGTATTCCCCGTCGAAGCACAGGCGACCCAGCGAAATCCAGCGCGACGTGCGAAGGTGGCGGCGACTGTCATGCCGCCGTCTTTAAACGAGCCGGTGGGATTCATCCCTTGATGTTTGGCCAGGAGGCGAGGCACGCCGGTGATGCGCGCGCATTGGGGAAGTTCGTAAAGCGGTGTATTACCCTCGCGCAGGGTGATGGCCTGCTGTTCGGGTCCGATCGCGGGGAGCAGATCGCGGAAGCGCCACACGCCGCTTAGGTCGATCGGGCTCGAGGAGAGCCGGCGATCACGCCACATCGATGTCAGGTGGGAGGCCTCAGGCCTGGCTTCTTTCCAGCGAGGATAGGTGATCTCAAGCAAATCTCCGCACTGGGTGCAGCGGAAATTTTGGCTGGCCGAGTCGCTCAGATCGCCACAGGCGATGCAGCGAAAGCGGAAGTCCGATTGACGCACGCCCGGCTCGGAAGTGGAAAGTGAGGACATGGCCGCAATCTATTCTTCTCGCAGGTACTGGTCAGTCTTGTTGATCCAATCGGCGCGCGGCGGCGCGAAGATGTCGAGATCCACGGTGTCTTCGAGCGCCTCGGCCTTGTGCGGCATGTTCGACGGAATACAAAGCACCTCGCCAGCCCGGACCACGATCTCTTTGCCATCGATCCAGAACTTGAGCGCTCCCTCGACGATGTACGTCAGTTGCTCGTTGTGATGGCTGTGATGGGGGACGATGCATCCCTTCTTAAGCAGGACGCGTGCCAGCATAATCTCCTGGCCCACGACAAACTGACGTTGCAGCAGCGGGTTGAGGTCCTCGAGCGGAATGGTGTGCCACGGAATATATTGCAGTGGGGCGGGACTCGCCGCGTGCTTGGTGAGAGCTCGTTTCGCCCGGGAGTGAGAAGCTACGCGTTTTGCCTTAGTGCGGATCGAAGCTTTCGATTTGGATTTCAGTTTCTTTTTCGCCATGTATGGATGCCTGACGTTTATTCTTTCGCCCCCACGGGGTTTGGTGGATTTATTTGTCTACACCCACGGCTTCCGCCCCTTCGGCAGGCTCAGGGCAGGCTGTGGGCTGCATTCTTGCGCCGCTTTGCGGCTGGGACTGATACTCAATGCACCCTGCCGTCGTACAGTTTTACGGCTGTATCGTGCAAATAGGCGTGGGCTAATTCCAGCGCTCGCGGCTCGGTGATCTCTCCTTCGGAGATCATCTCGGCCAACGCCGCAGACAGCGCGGTGCGGGACGACTGCACGCCCAGCCAGTAACTCTCTTCCGCCCCCAGTACCTGATTGTAAGGGAAACAGTCGGTACCGAAGGTGATCTTGTCGGGAAAAGTTTCGAGCCACATCTTCAGCGTTTCTTTGAAGGCGGAGGGATATTGCGCGAGTTCGCCGAAGGAAGAATCGAGGTAAACATTCTTCATGGCGGCGAGCCAGATGGCCTCGCGCTCCAGCGGATATCCACCGTGAATCATGACGAAGGTGGTGGAGGAATAACGCGGGTCGCGCAGCACGGTCTCCAGGTTCATGATGTTGCTCTGCGACAGGTTGAAGTAGTCTCCGATGCCGATCGCGGTGTGAATGTGGACGGGCAGATGCAGGCGTCCACCTTCCTGAACGAGGTAGCGAAAAATGAAGTCCTGGAAAGTGCGGTAGTCTTTTTCGCTTGGCACCGCACCGGCAATGTAATGCTGATAGAGTTCGTCGGCCTCAGCGCGCGTGGGGTCGCCGAAGGTTGTGGGACGGAAATAGGCCACTTCAAACTTCATGGCAATGCCGCCACGCTTCGAGTTGTCTTCAAGCACCTGGCTGATGAACTTCAGGTAGTCCGCAAGGCTGGCGGGGAGCTTGCTGACGTTTTCCTGTTGCATCCACCGGTGGAGCATTTTTTCCTGCAACGGGATGAATACGCCTTGATCGGGATTGCGCGCCGTCTCCCGCTCATTGTTAAAAGGCCACATGAATGAGTCGGCGAAAAAGACCCAGGGAAAACGCTTCGCATTGAGGTAATCGGGCATCATGGCGCGATTGGCCACAGAACTCTCGATGTTGATTTTGTCGAGAATCGAGTCGAAGTAGGCGGTGCCCTTCAGTTGCTTCTTGAGTTCGGTCTTTTTATCGAGCAACCACTTCGCGTGCTGGGGAGAAAGGTCATCGTAGGGATAGCCGAACAGAGCCTTGGCGGCAGCGGCTAGTTCTGGATTGTCATCGCGCGTGCGCAATGCTTCGCTGGCGTTGGGCGGAGCAGCCATGGCGTCAACGTCGGGATCGTCGGCGTATCCGGGATGCGCGTGGTGATCGAAGGCGGGAATTTTCTCGATCTGCGGCAGCAGGCGTTGGTAGATCTGTTGAACGTCGGGGCCCGGGAAAGGACGAGCCTGGGCGATGGCCGCAACGGGCAGCAATCCGACGAAGCAGAACAAGCATGCGGTACAAGACGATCGTTTCATGAATTTTCCTTTGAATGTTTCCGCCGTCCCTCCGGGACTCATTCCTCTACATGGCGCTTTACCCACGACTTCCGCCGCATCGCCGCTGGAGCGAAAAGAGTCCATCGCTCGTTTTCGCCTTAAATCACAAAGGCTAACAGAGTTTTTCCGGCAAAGCCCATTGAAGCAACTGATCTTTCCACTCAGCGAACGGCGACCGTTCCCTGCCACGCGGTGGATGCTTTGGCAATGCGATCCACCGCGTCGCGCAGAGTCTCCATCGATGAGGCGAACGAGAAGCGGATGAAATTCTTGCCGGCCTCGCCAAAGGCTGCACCTGGAATGACAGCCACGCCGGCGTCCTCGAGCAAAATGCGGCATAGGTCTTCGGCCGACATGCCGGTTCCGGTGATGTCGACCCATGCGTAGAAGGCGCCATCGGGCGGCAGGCAGCGGAATCCGGGCACGCGATTCAGGTCGCGGGCGAACTGCTCGCGGCGGCGCGAGAATTCTCCAACCATTTGTTCTGTGTTGCCTTCGCGATCGCGCAACGCGTCAATCGCCGCGTACTGCAGGAACTCGGCAACGCAGGTATAGGTGTTGACCACCATCATCGTGAGCGCAGGAACGACTTCGGCCGGGGCAACCACGTATCCCAGACGCCATCCTGTCATGGCAAAACTCTTGGAGAATCCGTCAATGATTAACGTTCGCTCCAACATTCCGGGATAGCGCAGCATGGAGAGGTATTCGCCGCTGTAGAGAATGCGGGCGTAGATTTCGTCGGAGAGCACCCACAAGTCATGCTTGACGGCGAGTTCGGCGAGGGCGCGTTGCACGGCATCGGTGTAGACGGTTCCGGTGGGATTGCCGGGCGAATTCGTGAGCAGCATTCGCGTGCGCGGCGTGATCTTCGATGCAACCTCGGACGGATCGGGCTGAAATTGATTGCGCGCCGAAAGCATGAACGGCACGGGCACGGCGCCCAAGCCGCGCGTGATCGAAGGGTATCCGGGAAAACCGGGATCGGGATAGAGGACTTCGTCGCCGGGCTCGAGTAGGGCCATCATCGCCTGAAAGAGCGCGATCTTGCAGCCGGGAGCGATCACAATGTTGTCGGCCGACACCTGGATACTTCGGGTGCGGTCGAGGTACGCGGCGATCTCCTGGCGCAACGCGGGAACGCCGGCAATGTTGCAGTAACGGTCCTTGCCCTCGGCAAGGGCTTTGGCCGCTGAGTCGATTACGGACTGCCCAGGATGAAAGTCGGGTTCACCCAGTTCAAGGTGGATGATGGAGCGGCCCTGGGCTTCGAGTTCCTTGGCGCGCGCGAACACTGACAGAGCGCCTTCGCCGCTCATTACTGACATTCTTGAGGCAATCGATCGCATGAATCTCCGTTGGGTGGAACAGCTTGAGCTTTGAACTTTTGAGGAATCGTAGCGACAGTTTCGGTCGCTCACGGCTCAACGCTCAAAACTTCTTCTCACAATCCTTTATACATGCCACCGTCGACGAGCACGGTCTGGCCGGTGATGTACGATGCACGCTCGGAGGCCAGCCAGACGATGGTTTCGGCTAACTCCTTCGGATCGCCGAGGCGCTTGAGCGGAGCGTCGGCCGCCCAGGCATCGAAAATCTCCTGCTCCCTTTTACCCGTGGCGGCAGAGCGGGCCTTGGCCAGTTCCTTCAGGCGATCAGTCGCGGTGAAGCCGGGTCCGACATTGTTGACGAGAATTCCGTCTTTGCCGAACTCGTTGGCCAGACTCTTCACCAGGCCAACCACTGCCGCACGAACTGCATTGGAAAGCACGAGATCGGTCACCGGTTGCTTGGTGGTGATCGAGGTAATGGTAATGATCCGTCCCCAGCGCTTGCGCTGCATGTGAGGAATGACCTCGCGCGCGAAATACACCGTGCTGAGAAAGTTGGCATCGATCGCGTGCTGCCAGTCTTCCAGGGTCGCAGCCAGGAATCCCTTGGCAGGCGGTCCGCCGGCATTCGTCACGCAGACATCGACGCCGCCGAATTTGGCGGCAACCGCTGCCACGAAGCGGCTTACAGCGCTGGGGTCGGTCACGTCGAAGGCCTCGGCGAAGACTTCCACGTGGTGTTGCTTTCGAATTTTTTCTGCGCCGGCCACAAGCGTCTGGATGGTTGCGAGCGCACATGGCCACATGGCAGCCTTCGGCGGCAAAGGCTTCGGCGGTGGCGAGTCCGAGTCCCTGACTGGACGCGGCCACCAGGGCTACGCGGCTTTTCAATCCCATGTCCATGAGGCAGAGATTATAAACGGTGACCGGCGGCGGTGGCGTAGCGAGGACAGAAAGAAACCATGAACGACACTAATTTGGACGAAGGAAGACCAACGCAAATGCAGAGCGGCTTTCGCTTGCCGGAGCCGAATGCCGCGGTTAGTCTTGGAAGGTGAGGAAGCCATGAAACCGCGCAATCGCCGCCCTGAGACCGCTGCCGTGCACGGCGCTTCGGATCTTGAAAAGAAGAACGGTCCGGTCGCGACGCCGATCTTCCAGACGTCGACGTTCGAGGTGACCGACAACGACGAGCAGATTCGGGTGACCGATACCGACCGCTACTACACGCGGTGGGGAAATCCGACGAACACGGTGGCCGAGCAGACTGTGGCCGCGATCGAGGGCGTGGAAGCGGCGCGAACCTTTGCGTCCGGCATGGGCGCGATCACGACCACGATTCTGGCGCTGCTGAAAGCTGGAGACCATATCGTCGCGCAACGTGACGTCTATGGCGGAGTGACAAAGTTCTTCTCGCAGTGGCTGCCAAGGGTGGGAATCGAGACCACGTTCGTGGATACGACGGATTACGAACAGCACGCTGGGGCAATTCGTCCAACTACCAAGTTGCTGTATCTGGAATCGCCCACGAATCCGGCTTTGCGCGTCGTCGACATGAAAAAGGTGTCTGCGCTAGCCAAGCAGCATGGACTCATCAGCCTGATCGACAGCACGTTCGGCACGCCTATTAACCAGCATCCCGCGGAGTACGGCATCGACCTGGTGATGCACTCGGGCACGAAGTATTTGAGCGGTCACGCCGATCTGACCTGCGGCGTGGTAGCGGGGCGGCGCGAACTGATCGAGCAGATCGATGAGACTCGCAAGACGCTGGGCAATTGCATGGACCCGCACGCGGCGTGGCTGCTGATCCGCGGGCTGAAAACGCTTGCCGTACGTGTGGCGCGGCAGAACGAGAATGCGCTGAAGGTAGCCGAATTCCTCGAGCAGCATGCCAAGGTGCGGCGGGTACACTATCCGTTTTTGAAGAGCCATTCGCAGTACGCGATCGCGCGCCAGCAGATGAATGGCGGCGGCGGAATGGTGACATTCGAAGTCGATGGCACGGGTGACGACGCGCGGCGGGTGAGCGAGGCGATGCGGCTGTTCACGCTGGCGACGAGCCTGGGCGGAGTGGAGTCGTTGGTGTCGATCCCGGTGCTGACGTCGCACGCGATGATCTCGGCCGAGCAGCGCGAAAAGATGGGCGTGACCGAACAGATGGTGCGGCTGTCGGTAGGAATTGAAAGCGCCGAGGATCTGATCGCGGATCTGGAGCGGGCGCTGGAAGTTGTGGGCGCGACGGCGCGGATGACAGTCGGAAAGTAGTAGCTTTGTGCTTTGTGCTTTGTGCTTTGTGCTTTGTGCCGAACTGCAAAAGTGCTCCGCGTTTGCGGAGCACTTCTTCCCTCAGTCTGACAAGACACGTCCCCTACCCGGTGGAGACACCGCGAAGCGAGCTTTAAGCGGCCCGCTTTCGCTCGCCCGTCAGAAAGTAAACCGCGCTCCAAACTGGAATTGGCGCGGGGTGTTGATCGTGTTCGTGATCTGACCGAACGAGGCTGCAACTCCTGGCTGCGTGTTCACTGCGGTTATGTCAGGCACGTTTGGATATCCAAATTGCGCTTTGTTGGCGACGTTATAGGAAGAGATGTCGAAACGGAGATCCATTCCTTCTTTTATCGTAAACGTCTTGTAGATCGAAAGATCCAGGTCGCGCGCTCCCGCGGTGCGAACACTATCAAGATAGGCAGGGGCAGTCCCGGGAATGAGTGGACTGGAGGGAACCGCGAAACAGGAGGGATTGAACCATGTCGTCGCCGTGTGCGGTGCGCCACTCGCCGGGTTGCAGATCAGGTCCGCGCGCTGATTGAAATATTGCTCGGATACGCCCGACGTGGGCGGCGCGATGGGAACGCCCGTGCTGAGATAGAGAATCGCATTCACAGTCCAGCCACCAAGAACAGCGTTGCTAACACCCTTCAGATTGACCGCCTGTCCTTTGCCCACCGGAAGATCGTAAGATGCCGAACCGGTGAACTGATACTTGACGTCCTGCGGACTGATCGAGTGCTCATAGCGTAGATTTCTCCAGTCCTGAACTCCGCCATGGTGATAACCCACGAAACCCAGCGGCGGGTTTCCATCATCGGTCATTATCTTTCCCCAGGTAAAAGTCGCGAGCGTGGTGAAATGGCTTGTCAGTCTTTTTTGCACCTTGGTTTGCAAGGAACTGTACTCGGAGTCGCCGGCAGGATAACCATTGACGATCACACCGTTGCCGCTTCCGTAGTTGCCATTTCCAAACTGCGGGAAGGGCTGGAGCGTGAACCATAGGGGCGCGGTGGCTCCGGAAAAATTGGGGCTGATGGGTCCCCAGGGGTTGGACGTTGTCGAACAGGCCGGGTCACTGTTGATGCAGAGCGCAGTGCCATTTTTTGCGATCGTGCCCAGATCGAGTTGGTTCAGATCGACATTGCTGAAGGGCAGGAACAGACCTCGGCTGCCAACATAGCCCACCGTCACTACTACCTGATGGGGTAACTCATACTCCAGAGCAAAGTTGAAGTTGTAGATCGTGGGTGTGCGCTGCGTGCGCAACACAGTGTTCAAGGTGATTCCCAGGTTGTTGGCGAGTCCCGGAGGAGCGCTGGTGAAGATCGGGGTTGTTCCGTTCGGAAAGGGGTCGCTCAACGAAAACGGGCCGGTGAAGCTGGGTGCCGGGCTTCCGGGCGCCGCGCCAGAACAGAGCGAGGAACCGTTAAAAGTTGTGTTGCCGTTGGGTGTAACGCAGGTACCGTCCCATGTTGTCTGCGAGGAGAAGCCGTCAGTGTTGAGGCCGGCACTGCCAACATTGTGGGTGGTGGGGCCATAGTAAAAGCCGGCGCCACCGCGAACGACGAAATGCTGAATCGGTTGCCAGGCGAATCCCAGACGCGGTCCGAAATCATGGAAATTGGTCGTAAATGGCGAGCGATTGCCACTGTTGACGTAGACTTCGGCTCCGGTATAAGTAACACCGTTCAGGGTATTGCTCACATTCGGATTGAAGTATTCCTGCCGATTAAAGCGTTCGTTACGACCTCCGAAGATGTCCCAGCGCAGCCCGGCGGTAATGGTCAAAGTCTTTGAAGGATGATAAGTATCCTCAACAAAGGCCGCATAGTAGGGGTTGGACTCGGCGACGAAGACGTCTCTGGTGAAATTGGGGTAAAAATTTGGTTGGGGGTTTGCACCATTCGGGTCGCTTGCCATACCGACGAGGAGGGAGGCGTAATCGCTTCCGCCCAGGCCACTGGCCAGCGACTGGTTGGTAGCGGTGGTGTCGAAGGCATACGCGCCTGCCGGCGCCGGCGGCTGACCGACATTGAGGTAGCGCTTCATCCACTCGAAGCCCACTGATATCTCGTGCTTGCCGTGGACCTTGGTGATGGTGGCGTTTACATCATTGTTCATGCTGGCATAGACGAACGAATTGTAGTTCGCGGTGCCGCCGACTCCCTGGCCGACATCGGCAAAGACCATGAAGGGTAATTGCTTAAAGACCTGCTGCGCGGCCAGGGATGCCGGAAAGCCAAGCTTCGTAATGTCGGTACTCAAGTACGACGGCGAGCCTCCCTGTTGCTCATAGTGGCGCGTAAAGGAATACCGCAAATTCAGCACGGTGGAGGAATTGAGGGTCAGGTCATCGGCCACGAGAACATTGCGCCCATTGGTCAGGTTTTGCGCATAGTTGATGTCCCAGCCGGGGCTAGGGAAGACGTTGGCTTGGGCAAAGAACAAGTGGTCATAGGAAAACCGGGTGAAGATGCGCTGCCGGTCGCTCTTGTTCCAATCTACACGGACGTCGAACCTGTGAGCTTTTAACGGGTCCAGACCGGGCAGACCGAAATTATTGACGACGTCGGTCGTAGCCGAATCGCACGTTGTGGGGCTGGGAAGGTTGCACTTCGGCATGTTGGACAGAAACAGCAAGCCGATGGGATTCGGATTGGGGATTTTGTTCCCGGGAAACGCTTGCCGCACGCCGCCGACGTCGGGCTTGGTCGGGTCGTAAATCGTGAAGCCCATGGCCGAAAAGTCGCCAGTTCTCTCGGCGCTGGTGGGAACGCTAAAGTAAGCTATGCCCTCGAACTGCTGCTGCTGGGTGTCCTCGTAATCCGCAAAGAAGAAGAGCTTGTCTTTTTTAATGGGTCCGCCAATGGCGCCACCTTCCTGATAGCGGTGGAAGGAAGGCGGCTTGTTGGGCTGGCCGCTGCTCAGCTGGGTTTGCTTGTTGAAGTATTCGTTGGCCGACAAGATATCAGGGCGAAAGACACCGAACGCATCGCCATGAAACTTGTTGGCGCCGGACTTACTCACGAGGCTGATGACGCCCGCGGCTCCGCTCTGGTAAGAGGCGGGCGTATTTTGGGTCTCGACCCGAACCTCCTGGACGCCATCTTCAGGAATATTCATCGCCGGAATGATGGCGGCGGAATTGTTTTCCGCGATGCCAATGGGGGCGCCGTCGAGCATGTAGTAGACCGATCCCACGATGGCGCCGTTGATAGTGGCGGAGGAGACGTCGACGCCGGGGCGCCCGACCGAGATGTTCTGAATCGACTGCACCGAATCGCTCGAGTTGGGCGAACCGTTCGGCGGAGTCACACCCGCGCTCAACTGGATGAGATCGAAAACATTGCGATACAGCAACGGAACGCGGTCGATTGTCTCGGCTCCGATAAGCGAACCGACGGTAGAGTTGCTGGGTTCGACCAGGTCGGCTGATCCGGTGACGGTGACTGTTTCCGTGGTAGCGCCCACGCGCAACGTGACGTTGACCTGCGTGACCTGATCGACATCGACGGTGACCTTATCCTGAGCGACGCTGGAAAATCCTGTCTGGCTGACCGTAACCTGATAGACGCCGGGATTGAGGGAAATGAAGGTATACAATCCCGCCGCGCTGGTAACGGTGTGCTGTGAAACTCCGGTGGCGTGGTTCAGTAGCGTTACCTGGGCTGCAGGTACTACAGCACCGTTTGGATCGGTTACGGTGCCGCTGACGCTGCCTCTTCCGGCCTGGGCGAACGCAGAGACTGCCGCGAGCAAGATAACCAAGCACGCACAGAAGCACGAGCGCGCGCTTCCGCCAACGAAATCCCGTGAGTTCATGACATCTCTCCTCAGCTGTCGATCTTCAAGAGTCGAACCAGTCGTGTAACGGTAGGGCTTAATACCGGAACCGCCAGTTAACGTTATTAAATCGTATGAATAGTGCTTTTTGTGGACACCTTCTGTCAAGAAAAATAACAGCGGAAGCTCTTGAATGAATGGTGTCGAGCGGTAAGAAATTGGCGCTTTGAATTGAAGGGGATACAAACTGCGCGCGCCTTGCTATGACAAATTGCGGGTGGATTCGCGCACGACTAGTTCGGGGGTAACTTTGCGGTGGGTGGCGCCCATCTCGCGTTTTTCCAGGACGGCATTAATACCGTCGACCACAATTCCGACGGCGGACGCACCCATAGCTTCCATGGGCTGGCGAACGGTGGTGAGCGAGGGGCTGTAAATGGCGGAGGTGGAAACGTCGTCGAAACCGATGACTGAACATTGGTCGGGCACGCGGATGCCGGCTTTGTTGAGGGCGCGGATCGCGCCGAAGGCGCTCATGTCATCGAAGGCCAGCAATGCGGTGAAGGGACGCTTCTGGCGGACAAGGTCTTCGGTGAGCTTGTAGCCCGATTCGAAGCTGGAGATCGGGTCGCGCGATTCGGGCAAGTCCATGATCAGGCGGGGATCGAGTTCGAGGCCGCATTGTTTGGCGCAGTTGCGAATGCCGCGCCAGCGGGGCGAACTGTCGGTGAGAGCCTTGGGGCCGCGCATCAGCGCAATCTTGCGATGTCCGAGAGAGTAAAGGTGCTCGAGGGCGAGGTGGCCTCCGACTTCGTTGTCGACGATGACCGAACTGATCGAGTCGGTCTTCAGTTCGCAGCCAATCATGGTCGTAGGGACGCTGCTCTTTTCCAGATCCCCGAGCAGATTGATGTCGAGGAAGAGCCAGTTGGCGAGAACGATCAGGGCCTCGATGCGGCGGTCGAGCAGCATCTCCAGATAACGTTCGAAGCGACTGCGCTCGTTGTGCACGTCAGTGAGGATGGGAAGAAATGAAGACTGGTAGAGCGTGCTTTCGATGCCGCGAAGGATCAAGGTGCAGAACGGGTCAGTCATGTCGGTGACCATGACGCCGACGGTGTGGCTGCGCTTGCTGCGAAGGGAGCGGGCGAACTGGTTGGGACGGTATCCCAGTTTCTGGGCAGCTCGCTCGATGCGCTTCTTGGTGACAGCGGGAATGTAGCGGGCCAGGGGCGCGTTGTTCAGGACGATCGACACGGTGGTCGAGGAGAATCCACTTTCCTTCGCCACGTCGCGAATGGTCACCATGACCGGAGCCTCGCACCGAGAGCCGCAGCAATTGAAAGAGAATCCAAGATGAGTTTTAGCCGTGGGCGCCGCCCGCTTGAATTCGAGGGAGCGCTGGCGGACACTACAGCAGAGAGTCATAGCGGTGTCAAGCGCAGGAATCACATCGAGATGTTGCGTTTTGCTTCTGCTGGCGGGAATGGCGATGGCCCGTTCAGCAGGGCAGGCAACGTCCACAGTGCGAGAACCGGCGGTTGGCGGAGGGGGTGGGGCGATCTCCGCGGATGCGCAGACGGGCGATCCGTCACGAATTTTTCAGCACGGGGAAGCTGCTCTCTCGCAAGGCCGCCTGGATGAGGCAGAGCGCGATTTTCAGCAAGTTCTGCGACTGGATCCGCAGTCCGGGGGAGCATTCGCAAATCTGGGCGTGGTGTACATGCGACGCAAGCAATGGACCAAAGCGTTGCAATCGCTGGAAAGGGCGGAGCAATTGCTTCCCCAGGTGGCGGGAATTCGTTTGAACGTTGGGCTGGCGTATTACCGGCAGAATGAGTTTCTTAAAGCTATCCCGCCGTTTGAATCGGTGGTGCGCGACCAACCGGACGCGACGCAGCCACGTTATCTGCTGGGACTCTGTTACTTTTTCGCCGAACGCTGGACCGAAGCGGCAGCCACGCTGGAACCGCTCTGGGCACAGGAATCGGGGCGATTCCCGTATTTGTATGTTCTGTCAAACGCCGCGCACCGGGCTGGGCGCAAAGAACTCGATGACCGGGCCACGGAGCAACTGATCAAGCTGGGGAATGGTTCGCCTGAGTACCATCTCTTTGTCGGAAAATATCATCTGAATCTCGGGCAGTACGATTTGGCATTGGCGGAGTTTCAAGCGGCGGCCGAGTCGGATCCGAGGCTTGCGTTCGTGCACTTCAACCTGGGCCTGACGCATATCAAGAAGCATGAGTATGAGCAGGCGCGCGACGAATTTTTGAAGGATTCCTCGGTCGAGCCCGACCTGGCCCTCAACTACGAGGAACTCGGGGATGTGTACTGGCTGATGCAGGACGATGCGAATGCGGAGAAAAGCTACCGTGAGGCGCTGCGGCGCGACTCGCGGCTGGTGAATTCCCGTATGGGATTGGCGAAGATTGATCAGCTGGAACAAAAATATGGTGCAGCGCTGGCGGAGGCCGATGCCGCCGTCAAGCTGGATCCCGAGCGCCCCGATACACACTACGTGCGCGGACAAGTGCTGCTGCGCCTGGGGCGGAAAGTAGAAGCGAAGAAAGAGTTAGACGCGGCGGCGCGCATCACCAGCGAACGCGGCAGCAAGAGCGAGACGGCGGCGGAGGGCGGGATGGTACCCTCCCCCGAGTTGTTGCAGGATCCCCGGTGATACACTTGCGGCACCGCAAGATCTCCTTCAAGTAAGACCGCGGTTTGCCGCTCTGGCAGGAGGTAAAAAATCATGAAACGCATTCTGAAAATTGTGGCCATCGTGGTGGGTATCCTGATTATTATCCTGATCGCACTTCCCTTCGTGATCGATGCCAACACCTTCCGGCCGAAGATCGAGTCGGATCTGACGGCGACGCTGGGGCGCCAGGTAAAAGTGGGAAATCTATCGCTGTCGCTGCTCTCGGGCGGCGTTTCGGCGGACGATATTTCCATTGCGGACGATCCGCAGTTCAGCAAGTCCGCATTCATCCAGGCGAAGTCGCTCAAGGTCGGCGTAGAGATGATTCCGCTGATTTTTTCGAAGACGCTCAACGTGACCGAATTGACGTTGAACCAGCCCGAGATCAGCCTGGTGAAATCGGAGAATGGCGAGAAGTGGAATTTCTCCAGCATCGGGGGCAACAACACGTCGGCGGCGAAGCCGGCCCCAGCGGCCTCGAGCGGCACTGCGAGTTCGCCGGCGGCAAATCCGGCTCCCACTTCGTCTGGCGGCAATCCGAGTTTGTCGGTGGCCAAGTTGAACGTCAATAACGGACGCCTGACCGTGTCGCGGGCGGGCTCGACGGAGAAGCCTCATGTGTACGATAAGGTCAATATTCAAGTAACAAGCTTCTCGTTTACGTCGTCTTTTCCGTTCAAGATGACGGCGGATACTCCCGTCTGGCGGGAGCCTGAAACTCGACGGCAAGGCCGGGCCCATCGACAACAACAACGCGGCGCTGACGCCACTCGACGCCACGATCTCGGTAAAGAAGATGAACCTGGCGGCGTCGGGATTTATCGATCCGGCGGCGGGGATTGCGGGTATCGCCGACCTGGACGGGAAAATTGCGTCGGACGGACACGAAGCCAAGACGGACGGCACGCTGAAAGCCACCAATTTGCAGGTGGTGCAGAAGGGTTCGCCGGCCGGGCGGGTGGTGGAAGTGGCGTTTGCCATCGCGCACGATCTGGTTAAAGAGACGGGCACTATCTCGAAGTGTGAAATTTCCATGGGCAAGGCGGTCGCACATCTGAATGGAACGTACGACGCTCACGGCAAAGTGACCTCCGTCAATTTGAAGCTGAACGGGCAAGGCATGCCGGTCGATGATCTGGAAGCCATGCTGCCGGCTCTCGGCGTGGTATTGCCTCCGAAGGCAACGCTGAAGGGCGGAACTCTGAATACGACAATGGCGATTGCCGGTCCGGTTGACAAACTGGTTACGGTGGGCACGGTGCGGCTGGAAAATTCGACGATGGCCAACTTCAATCTCGGATCGAAGATGGCCGCCATCTCGGCCCTCTCCGGCAAGAACACGGGCAACGATACGACCATTCAAAATTTCAGCTCCGATGTGCGAGTTGCGCCCAACGGTACGCAAGCCAACAACATCAATCTCACGGTGCCTTCGATTGGAGTGCTGACGGGTGCAGGAACGGTGAGTCCGTCGAACGAACTGGCGTTCGTGATGAAGGCCGCTGTCGGCGGAATGGGCATTCCATTCGGAATCAAGGGCACGACGTCAGACCCGAAATTCGTTCCGGACGTAAAGGGGATTGCCACCGGGATGTTGCAGAACGTACTTTCGGGGCAACAGGGCAATACGAACCAGCAGAATCCCATCAACAACGTGATGGGGCTGTTCAAGAAGAAGCAGCCGCCAAAATAGACCTCTTCTACACGACAGGCTTCCGCAGGACAGGCTTCGAATGGGCGGGGTGTGTTCTGCCCGGTGGATTTACTTGTGCGAAAATATATTTTAATATTGAGAAACTATGGCCGGTATTCCTGACACGATTTCTGATGGTTTAGGGCGGTATGCGATTGGCGAAAAACTGCGGACGCTGCGTCTGCGAAAGAGCATGGGACTGGTGGAGTTGGGGAAGCACACGGGGCTCTCGGCGGGGCTGATCTCGAAGCTGGAAAGAGGAAAGTTGTTTCCTACTCTGCCCACACTCTTGCGCATAGGAATGGTGTTCGGGGTGGGGCTGGATTTCTTCTTTACGGACGAACGCAAGCGCCGCGTGGTAGGGGTGGTGAAAAAGGAAGAGCGAGTTCGGTTCCCGGAGCGGCCGGGGTTGCAGGATGTCCAGTATTACTTCGAGTGCCTCGACTACCGGGCGACGGAGCGCAAGTTGAGCGCGTTTCTAGCAGATTTCCAGGACGTGGCGCCGGAGAAACTGAAGCCGCATCAGCACGTTGGAGTGGAATTCCTCTATGTATTGAAAGGGTCGCTGACGGTCAAAATCGGCGGCGAGGACTTCCATCTGGACGCCGAAGATGCGATTTATTTCGACTCGGCAGTGCAGCACAGCTACCGGCGACGCGGGTCGAAGCCGTGCACGGGTGTGATTGTGACCGTGCCCTGAGCTATACCTACTGATCGATTCGACGGGATTCTGGGAGGGGTTTTGTGGCCTATCAGTCACCTTTTTCCTCACTCTTTGGTACCCAAGTTGCCACTTCGATTCATTGACAACCCCTAGTGACCATTCCATACTCGCGCATAAGCTGCGTAATTTTGCGACCTTGCCTGCATAGCAATTGGGGCCCATTGGCCCAGGGCCCGCTGCGCCCTGGGGCCGAGTGCATTTTCAGGAAATGGTGTTAAGGGGATCATCACAGGAGGAAATTCGTGTCTAAGTCATTTACCCGAAGAACGTTAATGCCAGCGGTTTGGATCATCGCGATCGCGGTGCTGGCGGTCATGGCAGTTGGAGGCGCGAGCCTGTTGCGGACGCAGAACAGCGTAAGCGTGAAGCAGGGCGCGCCGGCGCAAGCGCCGGCACTGAGTGCGGAACAGCGCAACCGGCTGCGTGCGAACATGGACGCTCTTCCCTTGGGCTTTGAAGCGAACCAGGGCCAGACCGATCCGCAGGTGAAGTACATGGCGCGGGGCAACGGGTACACCGTGTTTCTGACGGAGAACGAAACCGTGTTTGCGCTGCATTCGGCGGCGCCGGCCTCGGCTTCGCGCACCGCCGGAAAACTGAACGCTATATCTCGAATGAACCACCGCTCAGCGGAGAAAGAAATTACGGCTGCGATCTCGATGAAGATCGTAGGCGGAAATCCGCGGGCTGAGATCACGGCGAGCCGCGAGTTGCCGGGCAAGACGAACTACTTTATTGGCAATGACCGGAGCAAGTGGCATCAGGGCGTTCCGCAGTATGCGGCGGTTTCGTACCGCGATGTGTACCCCGGCGTGAACATGGCTTTCCACGGCGAACAGAAGCAGTTGGAGTTCGATTTCATCGTGGCCCCCGGGGCGAACGCGGCGGAGATCGGCATGGGCGTTCGCGGCGCGAGCAAAGATCTCGACTGATGAATCGGGAAATCTGGTGCTGTCTTCTGCTGCCGGAGACGTGCTGCTGCACAAGCCGGTCGCCTATCAGGAAAAGAAGGGAAAGCGTGAACCAGTGGATGCGCGTTTCAGGTGCAAAGCAAAGAGAAAGTCACTTTGGCGCTCGGTTCGTATGATCACAGCCGGGAGTTGGTTGTCGATCCGAGTTTGAGCTACTCGGTTTACTTGGGAGGTGGCCTTGAAGATGAGGCTTTTGCGATAGCTCTTGACGCAGCGGGTAACGCCTACGTGGCGGGACAGACGGCTTCGATAAATTTCCCAGCCCACACGGGAACGGTTTCCACGTCCGGGAGCTTCGATGCGTTTGTGACTAGGCTGGGAGCATCAGGTCCCACTCTAGACTTCACAACTCTGATCGGCGGTAGTGGTACTAGTATCGAATCCGCATTGGGCGTCGCGGTGAACAGTACCGGAGTTTACGTGGTGGGAAATACAAACGACGCGACGTTTTCGTCGACGGTAAACCTTGGACCTACAGGTGGACAAGATGTTTTCGTAGTAAAGCTCAATAGCACTGGGGCCGCACAGTACATCACCCGAATCGGTGGATCTGGAACGGAATCGGGGAATGGAATTGCAGTAGATAGCGTAGGCAATGCCTACATTGCGGGAGAAACAACCTCGAACGATTTCCCGCCGGTTTCGCCTATACAGGGCACCCCTGGCAGCGCCGATGATGCCTTCGTGGCCAAGTTGAACCCCGCGGGATCTGCCCTGGTCTTTTCGACCTACCTGGGCGGCTCACAACCCGATCTTGCGACGGGAATCGCACTCGATGGTTCCAACAACGTCTACGTAACAGGTATTACCGACTCCCCAGACTTCCCCACCACGACGGGAGCGTTTATGACCGCTGCGAAAAGCCCTGACGATGCATTCGTCACGGAGATCAAAGCCGACGGGTCGAACTGGGTGTATTCGACTTACTTGGGTGGTACTGGAACGGATGACGCCCAAGGAATCGCGGTGGACGCTGCGGGCGAGGCGTACGTAACCGGCAACACGACCTCCACTGATTTTCCCACATTGAATCCTGTGCAGGCGAGCAACGCCGGAGCCAATGATGTATTCGTTACCAAGCTGAACGCGAACGGAACGGGGTTATTGTTCTCGACATATTACGGTGGCGCGCTGGATGAAACTGGAACGTCCATAGCGCTGGATTCCTTTGCCGACGCTTATGTTACGGGAGGAACGTCCTCGTCGACGTATCCTGTCTCCGGTTCTCCATTTCAGGGGTCTTTAAGCGGTACTACGGACGCTTTCGTTACCGAGTTCAGCAACACCGGTTTTGTCGTGTATTCCAGCTTTCTGGGTGGAACAGGCAACGAAAACAGTATCCCGATTCTTTCGACGCTCGGCGTACGAGGGTCGGTTGCGGTTGACTCCGCCAGCAACGCCTATCTGGCTGGTGATACCAACAGCACGACAGGCTTTCCAGGGCCGTTCCCACTCACACCCTGTTGCGATCATAATTCCGGCGGTCTGGCCGATGCGTTCGTAGCCAAGGTAGGGGCCGCTCCGGCTGACTTCTCGGTTGCGGTTTCTCCGACGACAGCTTCAACCACGAGTGGACAGACGACCTCGACGATCACCGTCACTGTGTCATCCGTAAACTCAAGCTTCGGGCAGGCTGTAACCCTCTCGTGCGGAAGCCTTCCTGCCAAAGCTGTGTGCCACTTCAGCGCTCCTTCGGTGACTCCAGCGGGCAGCCCGGTGACATCGAACTTAACCATCGCAACCAACGGGGCTTCCAGCGCCAGCATGGTAGCGCCCAGCATCAACCGTCGCATGCAGGCCTTCTATGCAATGCTCTTACCGATCGGCGGAGTCGCGCTGCTGGGTGCGGGCATGGGTTCTCAGAAGAAGAAACTCTTCGGGTTCATCGCGCTCGGCCTGATTCTGACTGGGCTCCTCATCCTGCCGGCGTGTGGTGGCAGCAGTGGTGGCGGAGGCGGAGGTGGAGGCGGAGGCGGTGGAAGCAATACGGCTCCCGGAACGTATAACATCACGGTCGGAGGTTCAGGGGGAGGATCAACTCACTCGGTTCCGTTTACCCTCACGGTTAACTAACAGCACTTCAACCCGGCGGCCGTCTTCCGCAAGGAAGGCGGCCGTTGTGTTTGCGGCTCACACGCCGGCGGGGTCTGGCTGGGATGGTAGTATTGAAATTCCGCAGGAATGATTCTGGGGAACTTGTGTCGCGCGTGGCGACCGAGCGAACGTCTTACGATAAAATGAGGCGCAGAATCCTGCAGCAGCCGCCGCGTCCGGTGGAATATTTCTGCCAGGGGCGGCACGGTTCTGGGGGCGCGGGCAGCTTTTTCGTGGTCCCAGGAATCGAAGCTAGTTGAACCGAAACCTTTTCATGGTGAAATCTGAGTTGTCTGCATTCAAGCTGAAACTCTGGGCCGGGCTCTCCGGCATTCCGGTTTTGTGCGTATTCGGCCTGCTCTTGATGTTCCAATCCTCGGCTTTTGGCCAAGGCACGAGCGAGTTCACTTTGGACGCTTCGGCTTTTTCGCCGGACGCCATAGCGCCGGGCGGCACGGCGGCTTCGACCATCACGGTCGGATCGGTGAACGGCTTTGCGGGCACGGTCAATCTGACTTGTCAGGTAACGTCGTCGCAGGTCACGAATCCCGCGGGGACTCCGGGATGCCTGGTGAGTCCGGCGTCGGTTACCCCTTCGGCGAGCGCCACGGCGACGATTACAAGCTCGGGACTGACGACCCCGGTGGCCTACAGCATCACGATCACAGGTACCGGTCCGACGACGACCTTCACCACGCCTGCGCAAGACTTGACCGTGCTAGCGGTAACGGCACAGTTCACCATCACGGTGCAGACCACGGTCGCGCCGACCAGCGTGGTGGCGGGGAGCGGCGCCGAGGGCGTGGTCAGCGTGAATCCGATCAACGGTTATGTCAGCCCGGCGGGTGGCGTCACTCTGTTTTGCAGTTCGATTACTCCGCTGGTGACGATTGCTCCGGTATGTTCGTTTTCTTATCCGACGGGACAAACAGGATTGCCGGTGAACGGAACGCCTGCGACTTCGACGCTGACGATCAGCACGTTCGGTCCGACGCCAACCGGGGCCGTGGTGCATCCGCGAAACTTTTACGCCTTGTGGCTGCCTTTGCCCATGCTGGCGTTGGCAGGCGTGGGCGCTGCCGCGGGTGGGAAGCGATCGCGAAAAGCGTGGGGATTGCTGGCCCTGTTCGTTTTGAGCGGATCACTGCTGCTGGTTCCGGCGTGCAGCAACAGCAACAGTACATCGACGAGTACTCCGAACGGAGTCACGCCCGCTAACAGCTATACGTTCACCATCGTCGGCGTGGATTCCGCAGGCGTGGTGTCGAGTAATACGGGAACCACGACCAGTGCGGGTCCGACCGTCAGCCTGACGGTGACCGCGCCGCCAGCGCAGTGAGCCATGCGCAGGCCACGGCATGGCACGCTTCCGAGGCTGGCGCTGTCGATCGCGGTGACTTCCCTTCTGCTGGCTAGTCCGGTCACTGCCGCTCCCCGCAACGATAAAAGCAAAATTCCCGCGGTTCGCTGGGATGAGGAGCATCCCGGTTGCACGTTTTCGCGCGGCGATGACGGCAAGTTTCGCTATGGTATGTGGTCGGGAGACGTCGGGATCACGGTGGCGGTGGATTCCCAGGAGCTGGAAAAAGTTCATCGGCGGCACGAGCCTTTCTTCGCAGTGTTGCTGAACGTCCGCTACCGCGGGCCAGGATCGCTGGATTTCGGAGTCCAGAATATTTCCCTCGAGTTCGTAAAACACTTCCGAGTAGTGCAGACTGCGCTCGATCCGGATGAGTTCGCTGACAAAGTGCAGAGCGATGCGGACGAACTGGACCACGAGACGGCGCGCGAGGTGGAGAAGCATCCGGAACAGAAAGAGCAGAAGGAAGCTTTTGTGCGGGCGTTCTTGAAAGATTCGACGGAACTGCTGGAGTTTGTCGGCAAGAACAGTTTGCGGCCTACGCGGCTCGGTGCGGGCAGTTCGGAGACGAGCGGATGGGTGCTGTTCAGCACCGAGAGCAAATGGATCAGCGGATGGAAGAAGCAGGAAGAATTCATCCTACGCGTGCCGGTGGATAGGAAGGTGTTCGAGTTTCCGTTCAAGCTGCCGCCGAAGCCAGGCGAGGCGATCTTGCGGCGGCGGGAGTAAGTCAGGGGCTGTGGGTCTAGCGATCGGCGGAAGCCGTTCGAACTGGGGGCTCAAACGTAAAAACCAGGAAGCAGCTGCCAATAACCCATCTCGTTGATTGGCTCAGCTGGTTTTCGTTTCGCACCCGGTTGACCGTCTTTCGGGCGGTGATTGGACCCCGGTAGGATCCAAGTTCGTCCCGGCGCCTTTCATCGCTCAATCTTCGTCGATTCTGGGCTGCTGAGTGAGATCGCGCGATATTACGACAAAAATGTTTTGGCGTCGCCAATTTAAACACAGGCTGGTCTTCACTTGCGGTTTTATTTCAGGCCAAGCTCGCTATCGTACCGTTGGATAACCCCATAGCATTCGCAGGCGGAGTTTTCAAGTTTCTTACGATTCACGATCTTCACTGCGCCACGGGTATACTCGATTATCTTCTTCTTCTGCAAAACACCAGCTGCCTCGCTCACGCTAGGTCGATCTGTCCCTAACATCGTTGCGAGAAAATCATGAGTGATGGGCAGCGCCCCTGAATCCACTCTATCCTGAGTCATTAGCAACCACCGTGCAAGGCGCTGCCCAATATCGTGCAGCCGATTACACGCCGCTGTTTGTGCAACCTGCATACTCCGAATTGCGGCATAGCGGCTTAACATATGTTGCAGGTGTGGAGCGGATTCCAACGTGTTCTGCAAAGCACCGACCTCGACCCGAAACCCATCCCCCGTGATTTGCACCACCGCATGAAGCGGACTCCTGCTCAGGCCAACAGCCGCCAGCGTTCCTGTAAAGCCTTCATTTCCAACTATGCCAGCTTCGGCCGTTCTTCCATCTTTCATTACGACGACAAGAGAGATCAAACCTCGATTCGGGAAGTACGCAAATTCTAGATTTCCACCCGCCTCATGAAGGACCAGATGGTTGGGCAAGCTGACGTATTCGAGATGGGGACGCAGTGAGCTGTAGTCGCTATCGGAAATCGATAGGAGTATGAGGCTGCTGACTGGTTTCCCTTCGGTATTCGTCCGCTCGCCAGACTGCACGACTCGGCTGGGTTTGTCCTCCATAAATCATCCTTTTGGGTAATCGTGTTCGCCTAATTGCCGAGAAAGGACCCTGGGGCATCCCCCCGAGACTTTTCTCTGCGCTCCCCTTCTAACGCGCAGCAAAGCTTCTCAATTAGGATCATCAGCTTCTGCGTGTCCATTTCTTGACTAGCCTGCTCTGCAATGGGTCTCCAATTTCCCTCTTCGAGGTGCGGGGCCATAGCGGGACTCCTTTCTCACCGCTCACGAAGTTACCTCGGATTTGAAAATCGAGTCTGAGCAATAAGGCACATTCGAGGAAGAGACACGTGGCGCACAACGCGATCAACGTGGTAGAGCAGCCATTAATGCGCACCGCAGGGGGCAACTCGGGCGTGCGCCGGAACAAAATTTAGGTATGTAGGATGCCCGACAGACCATCAAAATTGGCACATGTAGACTGCTGCGGTCTTTATCCCCATGACAGCACGCTAGTACTCGTTGGCGCAGCGACAGAGGCAGCCATGAGCAGGAAGCTGGTATGGATTGAGCTGAAGCGTTTTCGCGGTTTTGGCTGCTCCGAATGTGGATGGCGGTTCAAACCTTCCGGCTCTCCGGAAGGCAAATCTTTCGATGAAATGATGCGCAACTTCGAGTTGCAGCGCGACAGAGAGTTTGAATCCCATGTGTGCGCCGATCAGGCTGCCGACAAGAATCCAGGATAGTTTACGTAAGTGGGATGTTTCGCCAACCAGCGGACCCGACTTGATTATTATGGGTGCCATGGATTCATTGCTCATCATTACGGGTACGATGGGGGCAGGAAAGTCGAGCGCTCTGGGTGAAGCGTCGGACATCCTTGCCCTAAAGGGTATTACCCATGCGGCGATCGATTTGGACTCGCTCGGTCTTGCCCTTCTTCCGTCTGCGGCAAGCAGCGATGGCGCGATGTACCGTAATCTTCAATCTGTCTGCGCGAACTACTCCTCCCTTGGCGTTAGGCGGCTCTTGCTGGCGCGTGCAATCGAAAACAGCGCCGAATTAGAACTCTGTAGTGGCATTGTTTCAGCCTCAAATACTGTTGTCTGCCGCCTTACCGCCAGCATCGAAGCGATGAAGCAGCGCGTCAGGCTGCGAGAGTCAGGGGTTTCACAGCGGGACTACGTTGCTCGCGTCGTGGAACTGAACACCATCCTTGACCGTGCGCAATTAGAGAATTTCACCATCACAAACGAGAATCGCCCACTGACGGATGTTGCGCAGGAACTGCTTGTCAAAGCGGGATGGATTTCGCACTGACCGTTGCCAAGCGGCTGCGTACCAACTGCCGCTAACAGATGCGGTGTACGCTCCCAAGTTAGGTTTTGGGTGTCAGGTCACAGGTCTGCGTCTTAGGTTGTGGTTCGAAACCTATTGCCGAAGCTACATTCCTTACGACGCGGCGCGCCTTGCCTGGCGCTCCATTTCCGCGGTCTGGTGCATGAGGACGTCGCGGAGCGAGACGAGTCCGGTCAACTGCTTTCCGTCGACGATGGGGAGATGACGAAATCCGAACTCGCGCATGATGAAGAGGCATTCCTCGATGGTCTCGTCGGCCGGGACGGCGCGGGGATTGGCGGTCATAACTTCCGACACGGCGGTGGTTCCGGGCGTCCGGCCCACGGCCACTACGCGGTTCATGATGTCGCGTTCGGAGAGGATACCGGCGAGGTCTCCATTGCGCAGGACGGGCAGGGCGCCCACGTTGTGTTCCATCATGTAGCGCGCGGCTTCGAGAACGGTGCGTGTGGCTTCGATGGAATAAAGCTTGCGATCTTTCACGAGCTCGCGGAGGGTATGCATGGCTTGCTCCTTGGGCAAATGGAAAACTGGGGAATTGACCGGTCCCACGGGCCGGCCTACTGCGGTGGGCAATACTGTATCACAGGCGCAGGGCCATGATCCGAGGGCGTTTCGATCGATTTCAGTGGTGGACGAGATGGTGCTCTTCTTCCAGTTCTTGTGCAGTTGGTTCCGCCGAATCCGGCCAGATTTCATGGAGGCTTGAGACCCTGAGAGGTTCCGCAGGTTCAGGGAGAGTTGGCGATGGGCGCGCGTGCTTGACGTATTGCAGCAGAGGCAGCAAAGGCAGCATCAGCAGGAAGACAACTCCCATCAGCCAGAATGCTTCGACGAAGGCCAGCATGGCAGCGTGCTGCTGGACCATGCCATAAAGGGCGGCCAAGGATGTGCGTGAGGCCGTGACCGCGTCGATGCCATGGGCAATGAAGTTCGCGCGCATTCCTTGCAGAAGCCTGGCGGTCTGGGCGCTTCCGGCGGTGACATTGGCGACCAGATGGTTCTGATGCACCTGAGCGCGCCGGGCGAGGAATGTAGTCATGATGGCGATGCCGACGCTTCCGCCGATATTGCGCATAAGGTTGAAGATGCTGGTGGCGTTTCCCATCTTCTCGGGCTGAATGCGCGACATGGCCAGAGACATCAGCGGAATGAAGAGAAAACTCAGCGCGACGCCCTGCAGCACCTGGGCCCAGAAAATGTCCCAAAACCCGGCGTAGAGATTGAGGCCGGAGAGCTGGAACATGGTGATCGAGCCCAGCACGATGCCAACCAGGAGCAAGCGCCGGGGATCGGTTTTGGTGGTCAGGTGGCCGGCCAGCGGAGTGAACAACAAAGCTCCGATGCCGCGGGGGGATAACGCGAGACCCGAGTTGTAGGCGGGATAGCCCATCAAAGTTTGCAGATAGAGAGGCAGCAGGACCAGGCTGGCATAAAGGACGAAGCCCAGCATGCTGATGAGGAAGACTCCGGAGCTGAACGAGCGATTCTTGAGTACGCGCAAATCGACGACGGGATGGTCGGTCATCAGCTCGCGAATGATCAGGGCGACCAGTCCGAACACGCATAGAGCCGCGAAGATGCGGATATCTTGAGACGAAAACCAGTCTTTGCGTTGCCCGGTATCGAGCAGAATTTGCAATGAGCCGATACCGAGGGCCAGAAAACCGATTCCCCAAAGATCTACTCTGCCCGGGCTGCGCTTGACGTAGTGGGGATCGAAGACGAAGCGGTTCATCAGGAATAACGAGAGCGCGCCTACCGGCAGGTTGAGGTAAAAGATCCAGCGCCAGCTGTAATTGTCGGTGATCCATCCACCGAGCGTGGGTCCGAGGATCGGCGCCAGCAGGATGCCGATGCCAAACGCGGCCATGGCGTGACCGTGCCTCTCCTTGGGGAAAGTTTCGAGCAAGATCGCCTGGGCCAGCGGTTGGAGGCCACCGCCCGTGAGTCCCTGAAGCACGCGAAAGATGATCAACTGCGCCAGCGAGGTAGCGAGGCCACAACAGAGGGACGTCAGGGTGAATCCGGCAACACAAATCAGCAGGAGGCGCTTGCGACCCAGGCGGTTGGCAAGCCAACCGGAAATCGGCAATACGATCGCGTTGGACACCAGGTAAGAGGTGACCACCCACGTGCCCTCTTCATTGGTGGCCGCGAGATTGCCGGCGATGTGAGGAATGGAGACATTAACGACAGTGGTGTCGAGCACTTCCATGAAGGTCGCCAGCATCACTGAGAACGTGACAACCCATGGGTTTATGGCGCGTTGGGGAAAGGCATCCACGCGAAAACAGCGGAGTTCCGCTGCAAAGGTTTAATGTTAGATAGGGAAACCGGGGCGTACTGTGATGCAGATCACATAGGACTGCGAGCAAACCAGAAGGGGAAAGAAAGACTGGCGGCCCGTGAAAGGGCCGCCAGTCGGTTTATCTGCCGCTCTTTACTTTTTCGATACTTTAGAAGCGGAACTGCGGACCAATCGTGACTCGCAGATTGTTGTGAGCTCCGCTGTGGAAGTAGACATCATCACCGGCTTCAAGGCGAAGACCGATCGGTCCGGCAAAAGCTTCGACGCCGGCGGCCGGGTAAAGCGCGAAGTACGTAGCGCCGTTGGTCAAGCCAACCGTGTTGACGAAACCGGCGGGCGCATTTTGGTTATCGATGCTGAAGTTGTCGAACCCGACTTTACCGGTAACGAAGAACCGGAAGGGGCCCGAGCCCGTCTGGAATTTCGGGCCAAAGAAGCCATGCAGAGTTCGAAACTTTGTATTCACCGTCAAGCTGTTGACGCCGTCAGTGAACGTGTTCGTATAGTTGCGCTTAAAGTCGTAGGCCATTTCTGCTTCTAACTGGATGCTGGGGCGGATTCCGAATGCCGCCCGGCCTCCGAGGCCAAGGAAGTTTCGCGTCGGTCCTGGATCGCTGAGACGATAGTAGTTGGCGAATGCACCGATCTCCACATGGTCCATGTGGTCACTCTCTTGAGCGACGAGCATAGGGACCGCAAAAAACAGCGATGCTACTAAAAGACCTAGACAACGTTTCATGTTTGACTCCTGAATAGTTTTGGTCCGCACACACTCTTACCCCGGCACGGCCAAGGAATAGCGGAAAACCCGGCGGCAGGTTACCTATATGGATGCGGCCAGCGGAGTGCGGGTTGGAGGGAAACGGCAGTCTGTACTCCAGTTCAGGCTCTGGGCGCGGTAAGTGGCTGCGGCCCGGATAGTTATCCGCGCCGCCTTCTCGAACCTCTTTGAGTCGCTCCGCTAGGTTATTGCAGATGATTGACTCGCGGAGTAGCCGCGTCGGCGGTGCTGCCTTCGGAACGCGGGGTCATGGAGACCACGGTGTACTCGCGCTCTTTACTGTCAAGATCCTCCATGCGGAGTAGCATCTTGTCCTTCTGCAGGCGAAATTGGGCCTGCTCGCCAACCGGCAGAAGCACGGGATGCCTCTCGTCGCGTGGACGAATGCGGAAGATCACTCGTTCGGATTGCAGAACATATTCCTGACAGAGAAGCTCTTGCGTCTTCTTACTGCCGGAGTCGGTGCCCAACATTTCGCCTGCAAAGCTCTTGCCATCTTTTTCAGCGGTGCCGCACGGAACGGAATCCATCTGCAAAAGCTTTCCGGTCTGATAGGGCTTAGGATCTTTGGCATAAGCTAGAGAAACCAAGCCCACAATCGCACACAACATTAGTTTGGAACGCATGTTTGTAGTCCCCCATGTAGACGAACCCCACGGCTAACCCCAAAACACAATTGGGCGTGAGGATATTTTTCTATGCCTCACACTGAGGGGAAAGGTCACCCCGGTCATAGCCCTGGGGTTACGTCGAAATGCAGATGCGGGACCGCGAGGCTATCGCTGCGCGAGGTCTTCCAGCGTTTGGAAGAAGGCGGGGTAAGAGATGGCAGCCGCTTCGGCGCCGCGAACCAGGGTTTCGCCCTCGGCTCGAAGGGCGGCAACCGCGAAGGCCATGGCAATGCGGTGATCGCCGAAGGAATCGAGTTCTGCGCCGCGGAGACTTTGGCCACCGGGAATCTTCAGGCCGTCCTCGCGTTCTTCGACCTGCGCCCCCATCAGGCGCAGGTTCGTGGCGACCGCGGTGATGCGGTCCGATTCTTTCACGCGCAATTCCCTTGCGTCGCGCACTTCGATTCCCTGCTGAGTAAATGGAGCGATTGCGGCGAGCACGGGGATTTCATCAATGAGAACGGCGGAATCGCCGCCGGCGATAGTGATCCCTTTCAGACCGGCACCTTCCGCTTGCAACGAGCCCACCATCTCGCCGTGGGTCTCCTCGAGTTGGGTCACGGAAATGCGCAGCCCGATCTGCATGAGGATGTCGAGCAAGCGAGCGCGAGTGGGGTTCATCAGGATATGGGGAAGGGTCAGTTGCGATCCGGGGAATAGCGCAGCCGCGCACAGGAAGAATGCGGCGCTCGAAAGATCGCCGGGAATGCGGGCTTCGAAGCCTCGCAAGCGTTGACCGCCGCGAATGCGGACTTCACTTCCCGGGCCGGCATTCTTCCGCTCCACTTGGGCTCCGAATGCTCGCAGCGCTACTTCACCGTGATCGCGGGTGCGCAGAGGCTCTTCGATCCTGCTTTCGCCGTCGGCAAAGAGTCCTGCAAACAGGAGGCATGACTTTACCTGGGCGCTGGCCACGGGCATCTTGTAATCGATCGCTCTCAGCGGCGCGCCGGTGATGCGCAACGGCGGCTTCCCTTGCTGCGAGACGATCTGCGCGCCCATGGCGGAGAGGGGCTTGATGACTCGCTCCATCGGCCGGCGGGAGAGTGATTCGTCGCCGATCATTTCACTGGCGAATTTCTGTCCCGCGACGATGCCGCTCAACATGCGCATGGTGGAACCAGAGTTTCCGCAGTCGAGGGGACCGGACGGGGCGGAGAGCGACATCCCGCGACCCTGAACTTCGATTCCGTTCTCGCCTTCACTCTTTCTTGCCCAAGTCACACCGAGCGAGCGCATGCAACCCAAGGTGCTGGCGCAATCGGCGCCGGTGGAATAATTCTCGATGACAGACGGGCCCTCAGCGATTCCGGCCAGCATGGCGTAGCGGTGAGAAATGGACTTGTCACCGGGCAATCGCACACTGCCGCGGACGTTGTGCGCCGGGCGCACCACGACATTGGTATTGGCTTTCATCAGAATTCAATATAACGGAATACGACCACCGACCGGCGTTCCGCCAGGCACGGGCATCCGCGACGCGGCCGATGCATGTGTCGTCAAACCTTGTGGTAGATGTGATAGGTGCGGGTGGGCACTTCCTGAATCCATTTGTAGTATCCGACCGAGTACCGATCTCCCTTGTTCGGGGGCCACGGGTCGTAGATGCGGAGGGTGGTGCCTTTGCCGGACTGATCATTGTCTCCGCGAATGCCAACCACCGCGATCATGTGGCCGGAGCTGGCGGTTCCATGAACGTAGGCCTTCGCGTCCCACAGCATATCGAAGACCAGGGGCCCCTTGGACAACATGGATCTGAGGGCAGAAGGCATCCATGAAGTAGGCGGGACGACAACCATGAAGTTCGCTTTCGCAAAGCGGGTGGATCCGGTAACGGGGTCGTTGCTTTCGGAGAAGTTCATCAGACTGCCGTCGGGCAAGATCAGATCATCTGGAGTGCGCTCGACCACCGCAGCAATGGTGGTGCGCGTGACCATGGCGGTTGAGGCCGCCCAGCAACTGCTACTGGTGCGCTGTGGGATAAAAGCGAGGGAATGCAAGATCGGGCGATAGTCCTCGGTATCCAGGAGCGCGTTCCAGGTGCACGGACCGACTTCGCCGTCTTCTACCAGCCAGTTGTCCTTCTGAAAACGAAGGACGGCTGCGCGAGTTTGGGCGCCGAACTCACCGTCCAGAGCCAGACGCGGGCTGGGAGTCAAGTTGCTGTTCAGGGTGTTTTGCAGAGTCTTAACCTCAGCTCCGCGCGAACCTAGTTTTAGTATTGTTGGCATGAGCGCTGGCCCATTCATTTCGTGAAGCACTTTCGAGCTTGAACAATTCAGGAGACGGTCCCGGGCTGCGAGGCTACGCCTTTTGCGCAGCTACCTCTTTTAGAATTTCCGCGGGAACTTCCTTCATCGTGACGCCAAACTCGAACATGGGCGTCTCGGTGCCGCGTCCCCAACGGGCGACTTCCCAATGCGCGCGAACGAATTTCACGTCGGGATGCGCGATGAGGTCGAGCAGAAGCGGGGACTCGCTGCAATAAAACTTCTGGGGAAACGCGGCGATCGACTTCGCACCCCACGCAGCGCCGTCGGCTGAGCCGAAGAAGCTGACATCGAGCGACTCCTGCTCGATGATTTTCGTGATGGCGAGAGTCACAAGAAAGACTCGATTAGCGGCGCCGCTCACGTCAACTACGGCGCCGTCGCCTTTGCTCGTGACTTGGGTCTGAGGAGGAACCAGAGTAGTTTCACTCATTGTCATTGCGGAGAGATTGTAGCAAAAGGCCAGTCTGGACTTCTGTGGCGCCTGAAACCGGGGCAAAAGCGATCAAAATGACAGCGGCTGTCGGCTGGTCTATATTTGTCGCGAACAAACGTTTGCTTAACGTATGGCAGCCACTCAAACCCTCAATCGAACTGTTCCTGTCACGACTGAATCGAAGCCGACCTCACAACGACTGACTTCTGTGGATGTTTACCGTGGACTTGCGGTTGCGGGCATGATCCTGGTCGACAATCCCGGGAGCGACGATCTCGCCTACTGGCCGATCAAGCATACGGTGTGGAACGGTTGGACACCGGCGGACCTCATCTTTCCGTCGTTTGTGTTTCTCGTCGGCGTCTCGATGGTGTTTTCGCTAGGGGCCCGCTTGCGCCGAGGCGAGTCACGCCAGCAGATCTTTCTGCATGTGTTGTGGCGCACATTGATTCTGATCGCGGTCGGGTTCCTGGTGAATGCGTCTCCGATCCTTGGAGTTGACTGGCACGCTTATCGGTTCTACGGCGTTACACAACGCATTGCTCTCTGTTACCTGGCCGCAGCGATTCTTGTGTTGTGGTCGAACTGGCGAGGACAATTGATCGCGTTATTGGCCTGCCTGGTTGGCTATTGGGCCATCCTTCGTTTTGTGCCCGTGCCGGGTTTTGGAGTTCCGGGGCATGACATACCGTTTATGGATCCGGAACGGAATCTGGTGGCGTGGCTCGATCGGAAGCTGATGATGGGGCATCTTTACAATCAAGTGCGCGATCCCGAAGGATTAATCAGCACGATTCCAGCCATTGGAACCGCTCTGATGGGGGTGCTCACGGGACAATGGTTACGCTCTGGCGCATCGCCGCGCACGAAAGCGGCACGCATGGCCGCGTTTGGAATTCTTGGGATGGCGGCCGGCATGGCGTGGGATCGGTGGTTTCCCATTAACAAGAATCTCTGGACGAGTTCGTTCGTGGTGCTGACTGGTGGCTTCGCACTGATCGTTCTCGGCTTGCTTTATTGGGCGATCGAAATCAGGAACTGGCGCGGAGTTTGGACAATGCCGTTTCTGGTTTTCGGAATGAATGCGATTGTCAGCTTCGTGGTCGATGCGATGGTCTGGGGTCCGGGATATACCTTCACGGTGAAAGGCGCGAATGGCGCTACGATGAATTGGCATGAAGCCGGACAAGCCAAACTCATGTCGCTGGGGCTGGGCGCGGCCAATGCATCACTGGTGTATTCCATCGCCGCGGTAGTGGGCTGTTGGATGCTCCTGTGGCTCCTGTGGCGAAAACGAATCTTCATCAAAATTTGAAGGCGGCCGTACGCTGTTGATCGGCCTCACTCCGACGGATGCGGGCCGGTGAATTCGGAGCAGCAGGGCTTTTGAACGTTCTTGAATTCCATCAACTCCACCCGGGACAGATCCGGATCGAACACGTCGAGTTGCCATTTGCCGTCTTTGCCAATTTCAGCCTTTTCGTCACCATGAGGTTTCCATCCGTGCGACTCCATGATGGCTTGGGCTTTCTTCATATCGGGAACACCGAAAGAAATGTGATTCATCACCCCGGTTAATTGCAGGTCGGGATGCGCGGGCTGGTTCAGCATGTACTCGAGCCAGTCGGTGCCGTCGGGCACCTGCAAGGAGACCCAATCGGTATCGGTGTCCTTCATGCCGCCGTGCCAATAGGGCCGAAATCCCAGAACGTCGCGGTAGAAATGATCTTCAGCCTCGCGGTTGTAAACCAAAAAGCCGGTGTGGATCATGCGATGCGACACGGCAGAGGCCGCAATGGGCCGCGCGCGATCTCCCCGGGGACGCTGGACGAACTCAATGTGATGACCCTCAGGATCATTGACTGTGAAACTCAGGCCGTGGTCGATTTGCGGTTGAATCTGTGAGGGCTTCAATCCCTTTTCATCCAGGTACCGACGAAGCTTCACAAGCTTGTCGGTGGTGAAGGCCACGTGGTCCATGCGGTCGGTGGCCTTGGCATCAGGCGCGGCGCTATAGCCGACCCACTGTGTGCCGGCCATAAAGCGCATAGTTTCGCCGGGCTCGATCGGCGGTTCAGATGGCATCCCCAGCAGATCGCCGTACAGCTTCTTCACGCCAGTAGCGTCCGTCGTATAAAAGCAAACGTGATCGATGCCGAGGATGCGGGGGCGATCGTCGGGAGTCTGCGCAAACGAAGATATCTGGAGCGCAACAAGAGCGAAGGCAAGAGCGAAAGTCTTCATGGCGTTAGATTCTAGCCCAAGCGGCGTGCGGGGGCGAAGAGTACGTCCAGCCTAGAGGGCGTCCAGGAACTGGCGGAGGATGCGGGCGGCCGCTTCGGGCTGCTCCCATGCCGCGTAATGGCCGGCCTTGGGAATGACGCGCAATGTGCTTCCGGATATGCGCTGCCGCATGAATTCGGCTTCGTTGACTCCCGTCATGGGGTCCTCGTCTCCGGTCAGAAGGAGCGTGGGAACATTGATGGTCGTCAATGTTTCGACCGAGTCCGGGCGCTCGGCCATGCCGCGCTGGACCTGGGCTATGTCCTCGGGAGACATTTTGCGCATTATGCGGAGCGCACCGTCCACGAGATCGGGGCGCGTCTCGCGCGTGGTTCTGCCCAAGACGCGAGGAATCATCGTCTCCAGGAAAGGCTCGGTACCGCGCTGCAGGACATCGTTGGCAGCCTGCAGGCGTCCGGCGCGCGCATCGGCCGCGTCGGCTTGCGCCTTGGTGTTGCAGAGGGCGAGGGCGGCGGCACGGCCGCGAAACCGCCGCCAGAACTCGAATATCAGGTAGCCTCCAATGGAAACGCCGATCAAAGGTGCGCGACCAATGTCGGCGTCGTCCATGACGCGCACGATGTCAGTGGCGTGCTTCTCCATCGTGGCGGGCCCTTCCCCTACGTCGGAATCGCCGTGTGCCCGGAGGTCGGGCAGGATCACGCGATAACGCGCGGCCAACGTTTCTGCGACCGGCAGCCAGAATTCATGATTTGCCGGAAACGGATGCAGAAGCACAACGGGATTCCCGTCACCGGTTATCCAGTAATGGATAGCAGCGTCAGCGCTCTGGACTTGACGGGAGTCGCTCAGTTGCATGCAAGCGATTAAAACACAGTACGGGCCGAGCGTCGTGCCAGGTCGGGATATGCACTGCCCGATAGAAGCTGCGGCAGGAAGAAAGGGCTATGAGTTCGTGATCGGCTGCGCACCCATCGGGGCCGGGAGCAAAATCGGCTCTTCGGGCATGATAATCCACGCGATTGGGTACGACACAAAACCGATGCCGGTCATGAATGCCACGATCAGCCATACGATCCGGACCAGAGTTACGTCGACGTCGAAGTATTCGGAGAAACCGAGACAAACGCCGGCGATCTTGCGGCCCAAACGGGGACGAATCAGCTTCCTGCGCGCCAATGAAGCTCCGATGCGGATACCGCAATAGGCGCAAACGGCGGCATCGTCCTGAATCACTTTCCCGCAGTAGTTGCAGTACATAGTTCTGCCCTCACCTAACAATACGGATTTACCGGCGAAAAAGTTCGCATCATTCGCGATAGGCCTCGCGAATGTAGCGCCGCGCCTGGTCTGCCGGGCCAGTGTTCGCGTTTCCGGCCAGGACCGTCTGGTATTTCTTCATGGCCATTTCACGTTGCTGGAGCAGATCGTACATTTCTCCGGCGGCCAGGTTGGCCTTTTGGAGAATGTCGGGATCCGGGTTCGGCGCCTGGTTCACCAGTTCGTAGGCCGCAGCGGCGGCGGCGAGATCCTTTTTTCCGCGCAACAGGTCTCCCAGGCCCCATGCGGCCATCTCGTAATGCAGGGTGCCGTACTTCCCTTCGCGGCCGTTCTGCCAGACTTTGCGATAGACAGCCTCGGCCTCGGGTAACCGGCCCGCCGAGCGCTCGAGGTTCGCTACCTCGGTGGGAAAAAGGTGATTGCGCGGATACTTCGCGGTGAGTTCCTGCATGTATTTGAGGGCTTCATCGTATTGGTGTTCGCGACGCAGGAACAAGGTCAGGACAACCTTGGCGTCCACTGCATTTTCGCCGTCACTGTTGGCGACATCGCGCAGGTACGATAGACCCTTTTCCTTCGATCCGCTCAACCCGGCGATGGCCGCGGCCACTTTCACGCTCCAGGGAAGAGTGCCGACCACGAAGTTGTGAGTGCCCACGACCAGCATGGCGTCGATGTAGTTCGGATCGATTTCGAGAACGCGCTCGTGATCATGCCGAGCGCCGACTGCGTTGCGCAGGGCAGAAAACCATGCGCGCTCGACCAACCCGGTGTAGACGGAGAATTGGGCGCGGGTGACGCCGCGACAGTAGATCGCTTCGATGTCGTTGGGGTTGGCTTTGAGTTGCTGCTCTTCCAGGCTCTGGGCTCGCCGGACCAATTCCTTGATGCGTTCTTTAATCTTAGGGTCAGTCGGACGTGGCGTCCTCCCGATGAAGCTGTCGTTGGCATAGTCCCCTGTATTCATGGCCCCGGTGTCGTAGAGGTCATGCATGAGAACCGAAGTCAGCAGATGGTTGACGGCGAAGGCGTCGTTCGGACGTTTCTCAACGATTTTTTCGAACTCTTGCGTGGCTCGATCGTAGTCCATGTTGTAGAAGTGATCGAATGCCATCTCGGTCTGGGGATCGTGGGGTGCGGAATGAACAACTTTCGCAGCCGGCTGCGACTGACCCGCCGCAAGAATGCACAAAGCGATCAGGAGCGAGAAGAAAATCGGCAGGAGTCTGGGGCTTTGCTGAAATTTCATCGGGGGACTCTTCGCTTGATATTCACGAGCCGGTTGCATCAGTCTAAACGAAGGCTCAAAAAGCTGCGCACGATCCCAGCTTTAGCACTTTCGGGCCAGAATCAAGTGAGTCATCTACGTGCCGCGCATGCCACCTGTTAATTCAGCTCTAGCGACCTATACTTTTTTTGTGCGTGGCGATTTTGCTTCCGGCTTTCAGTGCATGGGCTTCCGTAACCGGCGCATCTTTACTCGCACCTGCACGTAATAATTGCCCGAGTTTAAGATCTGCACTTTGCACAGGGGATTGCAAGTATCGATGTGTCAGTCGTTTAGGGGTATTGCTGATTTGGTGGTTGGAATGCCAACTGACCGTTAAGGGTTAACCGTAGGTCCATCTATGGCAGAGGCAGTTCAAGGAACGCAGGAAGAGTTCTGGCGCCCACCGTCCCACCGGCTCGGGGATGAAGTGATGGTCCGAGAGTCGGTGCCGAGTATGGCGGAAGCATGCCCGCGTTGTGGCTCCGAATTCTTGCTGGGCTCGCATTTCTGCCACAGTTGTGGAGGGCGGCGTCCGGCGGCGATTGACCCCGCGGCACGCGCCGATGCTGCAGCGATGGCTAGTTTCTGGGTGGAGACCGTCGAGGGAGTGCACTCCGTCGTCACCCAATTCTCGCTCAGCAAACTCACGTTCCCTTCCTGGATGCGCTATCTGCACTTTCACGAGATCAAGAACCGGACGGGACTTTCGACCGGATCTCTGATCGCCTTCGTGATGGGATTAGCGTGTATCGCAGGGGCGTTGCTGGTGGGACTTTTGACCGCGAAGACTCTGGTGGACTGGCAAGCCATCCAGTTTTACCGGGCAGAGTGGTTGCTGGCGTCCACTGCTTCGTTTGTCGCGGGGATTCTGCTGAAAAAACCACCCAATCGAGAACGCGACTAGCCGTCTTACGATTCGCTGCCCGTTCCCACCGCACGCCGTTGCTGACTCATTCGATAAAGATGGTGTACCGGCCCTGTTCCTTTACCCAACATCTGTGCATTGGAGATAGCTGCAGTCACGTAGGTCTTGGCTAGAAGTGTGGCCTCGGCTAGTCCGCGATCGAGGGCCAGGTGACACGCCATAGCAGTCGCAAAGGCGCATCCGGTGCCGTGGGTCGAGTTGGATTGCTGGCGGTCGGCCTTGAAAATTTCCTGTTCGATTCCGCGCTTGGTGGAAAAACTCAACAGATCAATTGCCTTCTCCAGATGGCCCCCGGTGACCACAACCGCGGAGGCTCCCATCTCGTGAAGCTTAGCGCAGGCGGCTTTCATTTCGTCCACGTCGCGAGCTTTGATACCAGTGATTGCAGCGGCCTCGTCCACGTTGGGTGTGATGACGTCAGCCAAGGGGAGGAGACGCTCGATCAGGAGACGGGTTCCCACAGCATCCAGTAGATTGGCGCCGGAGGAGGACTTCAGGATCGGGTCCAACACGATGTTCGGAAGGTACGCCTTTCCTGCGCTCGGCTGGATACTGCCTGACCGTCGGTTCGGCGATTGGGCAGTCGAAGAAATCCGCAACGGCCTTGACCACCTTTCCGGAGCCAAGCATACCAATATGGACCGCGGCGATATCGAGATCAGCTACCAGTTCCTCGAGGATATCGGAAACCAACGCCGGGTCGACGGCCTCGACCCGCTTTACCCCAGACGTGGACTGCACCGTCAAGGCGGTGATGCACGCTACGCCGTAGCAGGCATGCGCGGCAATCGTCTTGATGTCAGCCGTTACTCCAGCTCCGGAAGATGGGTCAAATCCGGCGATGGTGAGTACGACAGGTGGTTTCTCTGCCATGGACATCGTTTCTGGGCATTCTGATAGTACCTTGAGTTTGGCTCAAGTCTTCGAGAGAGATCGGCCCCGGAGGTTACCTTTGGGGCGAGCCTGAATCCTAAAATCTT
>CAVUYN010000009.1:0-584452 GCA_963745715.1 uncultured Acidobacteriota bacterium
CTCCCACAACTCAGTCATGCGGTGCCCATAATTGGCCAAGCAGTAGTCACCGCCGCCCTCGCCCCACGCCATCGTCCAGAAGGTATTTGCTGGACCGTCCCCGAATAGCGCGGGGTGTGGGTTGCGGTACGCAAAATGAGCATCCCACAACTCACTGTGCTTGATTGCCAAAGCATCGTGCGTTTTCTCGCAGATGCGGATTAGAAGAGTGTGCGGGCTGTCATCGTCGCTATCAATGCCCGGCCAGTCCACCAAGAAGTCAAAGCCCGGTGTGGAGGACAGCTTCCAATTCCAACCGGCCAACGTGAAGAATCGCGCCCAACGTAATTTGAGATACATGAGAACAACCTTTCTGCCCGTTTATAGAGCGGGCGCACTCTCGGTCTAACTCCTTTCGTCCGCAATGCGGCTCATAACGGCTGATTCCCTCCGCGTCCGCCGCGTCCACCGCCGCTGCCGCCGCTGCCGGTGTTGCCTGAACCTGGCGGAATGCCAGTGCTAGGGCCGCCTGCTGATGCGCCCGGCCCTGGACTGCCCCAACAGCCGTCCCACGCGACACAACCGGGCACATACATAAAGCCGTCATCGTTTGGGTAGTCGCGCTTTTGGTCCGCGTCGGTAAATCGCCGGTTAGGACAGCGGCCCATGTCTACCAGGTCGCTCTCGCCGGTAATGTGTATCGTGGAAGTGTCGCCGCCTTCCTCCAGCGTGGGCACGTCCATACAGCCATGCCAGCACTTCGCCGGATCTGCCACGATGACACCGTCCGCGCCAAGGAAGCCAAGCCAGATCGTGACCGGGTTGTTAATGCGGCATTCGCTCATCGCGTAGCCGAGCAAGTCGTTAGGAATGCCGGATAGGGACAGGTTTGATATTGAGTGCGTTTACCTCCGCCGTTTCCGTAATGGCGGACACGCTGCCGAAGTTGCCAAGGCCCTGCCACGTCTGCCCGTTCCAAGTAACATTGCCAATGCCGGTCCAGACGTATTCTGTGGTGGTCACAAACTGGAGCGATACCAGGAAGCACGGCTGGCAATGCCCCGAGGTTAGTTGAGCGATTACCGCCGCCGAAAGATTGCGTGGCATTTCCAAACCCTCCGCTTTAGAAAATTAGGTACGTTGTGCGCCTTTCGCCTGCTCGGTTAACTGAGCGAGCGTGCAAACCATTCCCGTTATGTCCGTGGTCCGATAGTGTCCGGCGGGCTGCTGGTATTTCCAGACTTTGAATCCGTGCTGCCGCACGAGATTGCAAAAATAAATGTCTTCGTGGCAGGAGTTGTCCAAAAGAAGTTCACCGTCTCCGCGTACCCACACGAACCAAGGCCCCGGAATTTGTTGCCAGACGGTGTTGCGTATCATTAGCACGCCGCCCGGTACGTGATTCACTTCCTTGAAGGGTCCGTCAATCGCGCCATTAGGGACGGGCGGAGACATATGGGAAAACATGGCGTAACCGTGCCGCCCATCGTTCTGGGTGATTATTCCAGCGCAGGAGCCGCCGCCGTAGTCCACGCCAATAACGTGCTTGTCCTTGCCAGCCGCCGCAATAATGTCCAGGGGATTGCACTGCATGAAATTGTCGTTATCAAAGGACAGTATCCAATCCACATTTAGTTCTCTTGCCATGCGAACGGTTATGTTTCGCGCCGTATCCCACGGTCGCGCATCGCGCACAGGGAAATAATTCACCGTGAACCGCGAGTCCCGCGCCATCTGAACCAGGTTTATGGACAGGTCCGCGCAAATCCAGTTCTGTCTTTCGATCCCCGTCAAAATGCAAACAAGCACTTTTGGCTTACTCATGTGAGCCTCTTAAAAAGCGGGGCCGCTGTGACATGTCAGCAGCCCCGTTTTGCTAGTCTGCAAGCGCGGTAATGAAGGTTCGCAGTGGCAAATTGCAAACCTATCCGAGCACGCCTGCACCTGTCGCATAGCTCCGGCCCTCGGCCCTACCGGAGAAAACGGTTATCGAATACCCTGAACGACTCGGAATGCGCCGGGCCTTGCAAGCTGGAAGTCCGCACGCAAATAGCAACGGATACCCACTTGTAGGGTTGAGAACAGACTTGTCGCGCCCGCGTTTGCATATCTCGAAACTTCCAGGACAATTCCGTGACGCAATCCAATCATGGCCTGACTGAAATCCCCCACGAATGCCTCGGAGCAATCGTTGCTTGTGCCCTGAGTCAAATTGTTCGGGATTGAATTGGTGTACAGCCGTTGCAGGTCGGCAACGCTGCCCGGAGGTGGCAAGACTGCGCCCGTCGAAGCACGGAGCAAGTCCAACTCGCCCGCAGTGCGGGCCGAATAGATGACCGCATTCGGGTTTTCGTTGACACCCCACAATGCACTCACCTGCTTGCTGATCCAATCCCACGCAACCGCGCCCGTAGGTGCAGAGGCGGAAATGACGCTGCCATTGGTTGTGAAGCTGGTGGTGTCAATGGTCACGCCGGTTTGATTGACGATGCCCTTTGGCTGTGGCGCGGTGCCCGTTCCGACCAAGCAGGCCCTATCAAGCTCAAGGGCCAGGACTTTTGCGATGGCATTAGTCACCACGACATCCACGTTCGTGTCTTCGAAAAGCTCGACCGAAAGAGTGGCCAAGGCAACCAAGGTTTGAGCGGTAAAAGTGACCTTCTCAAAAGCCATGTCACTGGCCGTGATCGCCGCCGCTTCCGTGTGCCATGCCGGAGTGACATCGCCGCCGCTTGCCGCAACTCGCGCCATACCCAGAGTGCTGCTTTCCATGGGCACTGTTAGACAACCCGCCTTAATCATCACTGCGGCGTTTCGCACGCGGTCAATGAGAATCGGAGACAAGGGAGCAGGCAGCAGATAACCACCACCGCCCAAACTTCCCTCGGTCATGGCCCGCATCTCGCGTTCTGCGCCGTTCCATTTGCCCGTGACGATGCCTTTCAAGTAGCGGCCCATGCTCAGTGGCTCGTCGCCGTATGCCTCGGGGGTTACGAGGTCGGACATCTTCTGTGATGGTTTAAGGACAGCAATGGGCTGGTTCGTTCGCGGGTCAATCCAGCCGGACTCGTTCGCCTCTGCCGTGCGGCCCGGCAGGCTTGCGGTTGCCCTTGCCTTATCCTGATCGTGTTTCGCGATCTGTTTATCGAGGGCTTCGATTTCCTTGATGTGCGCGTTAAACTGCTCCAGCTCTGCGCCCGTCAAGTCCTTGCCGCGCTCCACCGCCGCTTTCGTCAGCTTGTCGGCGGCGTCGTGGTGCTCGGCTCGGAGTGCCTTCGCCGTGTTGTAATTTACCTTTCGTCCTTCTGCGTAAATTCCTACGTCTGTGTACATTTCAAAAACCTCATTCTGATTTTGCGGCCTTATCACACCACCAGGGATGGGCCTACCGCACTCGGCATCTTTTGCCCCGCTGCAGCGGAAGCAATAGACACTAGTCCAGAAACTCGTTTTGTTTGCGCGTCGTATGCCCGACCAGCGGAGGGTTTAACGCGCCATATCACCCGTGAAAATCATGGGCGGTGGAGGACTGCACCGCCCGCGCCACGCGATAACCACCCGCGAGGCTTTGCAAACTCGTGAGGTCCCTCAGCTCGGCAAGCACTTCCTGTGCGCCCTCAGGGGACAAGCGGTAGTAGGAAACCAGCAGATTGACAAGCTCGGGCATATATCGTTCTCCGTTGCCCGGCCCGGTGGTCTAAAATGAAAGGGCCGAGCGTGTGACTAGATTCGCGTCTGTCCTCGTTTTTGGCACCCGGCCTCGGTGGGCTGCAACCCTCCGGGGCCTTCGTCTTGCGTCCTACTTCTCTTTGCTCTCCGGCATCAGGCTAATCCTGATTTGCTTCATTACTTTCGGCTGTCTCGCCATCGCAACGACGGCGGGTAGGTCCTTCAAGACTAAGCCCGTCCGCTTTTAACTGCGAAATCAGATCCCTAACCTGAGCCTCGAAATGGGGAATTGCTTGCGTCATCACTTGCTCCCATTTCACCTCAAACCGTGCCTTTGCTCGCCACCCCGACTGTTCCCCGACGAGCGGTGTCAGTACGATCACACCGGCTAACTCATCCAACCTTGCGGCGATGGCAGTGGTGGTTGCCAGGAGTAGAAAATTGATGCATTCACACCATCCGAGATACACCTTGGCAGATCGCCGGGCTGTTGTCCTGCTTCGTTGTCACGATGACTTGCTGCATCTCTTGCCATCGGCGCTGAACTATTTCACGCAATCGGTCCTCTACGTCAGGCATGGCGTGGACGGAAACAAAGGGCCTCACGAATGACGTGAACTTTTCGCGAAGGAAAAGGAACCCGGCTACACCAACAGCACCGCCGCACTGGTTCACTCTCGCTATAGCTTCATCTTCCGGGAGTTCAGCTCTCACAGTGTTGCCATCGCGGCAAACCAGAAAGAGCAGCGACCAGGGAAACGGGCGGGCGGATTCTTTCTTGAGGGTTTGGACGGCTAGCCGCGCTTCGGCGGCCTCGGCTGCGTCTTTCTTGAGCGGGCGAGCACTCGCCGCCAGAGTGGCCATAAACTTACCCTCCCATTCCGGGCGGCCCCTGTCTCGTTTATTGAATTCGCTAACCATGGAAACAAGTATGCCGCATTAACAACGTAGCGTCAAGTCATATAGTATTCTTGTAATCAATAGTTTATAGTTAACGTATCAGGACAGTGGGCTCAATGCCGCTCATTAGAGCCGTTTTGAGCGATGTTTGGGCCGGGGGTGGCCCATCGGGTAGGCGCTTTTGGGCACTTTCAGCTTGCAACCTAAACGGGATTTCTTAAGTGTGTCGCTAAACTGTTCATTCTAAGATACTTATTGACAAATAGGGCCTCTGCCTGCTAGTGTCCAACCCAAGGGAGGAATTTATGACAGTCAAGATCGACTTGCAACGCGAATTAAAAAGAGTCCAGCGCCGTGTTGAACGGGGCATGGCTCCCTGTACGGTGTGCCGGAGCGGCCTATACTCCGGCTGCCTGCTCGGCATGGTCGCGGGTGATGCGCTGAAAAGCTACCGGGTTACGCCCACCAAGAAACACCGATAATTCCAATCCGTTTTCATACCAAGGCCGAGGGAGAAATCCTCCGGCCTTTCTGCTTTTGGGATGTAGTATTGACCCCATGAGACGAAGCAAGCTTCCGCCGCATTTGGTAGAACATAAGAAGGAAAAACGCTGCTCGGAGTGCGGGTTGCTCTTTCCTGAAGATGCCAAACCGTCTCTCAGCCGGGCATTCGCGGAGCACGTCCGTCAAGCACATAAGCCGGAAGTAAAGGCCCCGACGACGACTTCCGACGCCAAGACGTAAACCCCAAAATTGTGAAAAGTGGTCCGAATTGAACAGCTTTAGACTTTAGGTCCGGTACAATCTTTTTCGATGCGACAAGCACTGAGCCCGAAACAAATAATGGCTGTTCACTGTCCGACTTGCGCCGCTGCCCCCGGTGAGAAGTGTGAGCTTAGCATCGGCCTTCCGCGCTTCGAACCACACCAAGCTCGCCGATTGATTGCGGTTGATATCGCTCAGACCATTAACCGCGGCTTGCGGGCGGTCACTTCTCCCAAGAAGCCGTAACGAGACTGTCTAGCCGGTCCTGCCGCCCTTGCACCCACTTTGAATAAGTCCGCTCCGTGGTCTTGATGCTTTCATGCCCGAGTAGCTTGGAGACTTCCTCCAGGGGCACGCCCTTTTCCAGAAGATCCACCGCGAACGTATCGCGTAGCCGGTGACTCTTCATGAATCCAACCGTCCGAATGCCCGCACGTTCAAACACCTTCGTGATTGCGATGCTTGTAGAATGCCCCGCTTGTCTAGCGGTGCCTTCTTTTGTGTTCTGCCACAGCAAGTACACGGGATGGTCACACGCGGCTAGGACTTCTTGCGCGACATCGGGGGGAATGGGGACGCTAACGTGCGTTCCCGTTTTCTGCCGGGCCGTAACAATGCGGTACATGCTCTTGGCCGCGTCAAGAAGTAATTGATTCCTGCGTAGCGTGACGGCGTCCCGCACAGACAGGCCGCTCCAGCGCATGAGCTGTATCACGGCGCGGATTCTCTTGCCGAGTCCGTTCGGAAATTCCAGCGGCACAGCGGTTAACAGGCTTGCGTATTCCGCATCCGTGAGGGGCATGGTGGGCGGCTCATCCGTTTTGATGGGCGTCAGCTTGGGAACCTGAATGAGCCAGCCGGAATCGACGCAAAACCGAAGGAAGCCGCGCAGCCGCTTTTGAACTAGTGCGCGTGTGAGGGATGACGGATAGGTGTCCACCCACGTTGCCCTATACTCAGTCAGCAAATCGAGCGTGACGCCGGGGATTGTAAATATTCCGTAGCGTTCTGCGAATCCAGCAAAGCGCGTCAACTCGCGGCGGTTTCTCTCAACAACGTCCGGCGAGATGCCCTGGCCCTCTTTGCTTCTTATGAATTTGTCCAGGGCCGACCGGATATCCATCACCGTGGAATCCGCCGGGGGCGGGTCACCGCGTAGCTGCGCCTCTAACCGCCGCTTCACGTCCTCCGCTTCGCTCCACGACCGCGTGCCTGCTTTTTTCCTGTGCTGTTTCCCTGCGAATGTCCAGCGCAGATGCTTACGGCAATTGCACCGTTTGCAGAACTCGTCCCCGTCGTACTTGCAATCCGCCGCGTGCCTAACAAAAATTGTGATTATCGGAGTTGTGCTCATGGGACATACCGTAACCCAAAAAAAGCACAATGTCAGTGACCGAAATCACAAAGTGAAGGAAATAAAAGGTCTTATTGACCCTAGAACAGGTTCCACAGGAACTGGTTGTAGACCTCGTGGTGGAACTGGACTTCCTGGGCCTTGACGAAGGTTCCCAGAGCGCGGGGGCAGCGGTCGGCGGAGGCCTGCTTCAGGTCGGCGTAGCGGCCCTTGACGTCTTCGCCGAGCAGAGTTGTGGTCCACTCGGCTTTGCGGAAGTTCGCGAGCGCGTCGTAGATGTTGTCGGGCAAGTAGCGCTCGGCCTGGCGCAGGTTCTTGATCTTCGACGTCTCGCCGTCGAGGCCGGTCTTGAAGATGGAGTACATCACCAGGTACGGATTGGCATCGGGCGCGACGGAGCGAACTTCGACGCGCATGCTCTTCTCGTTGCCGATCGGAATGCGGATCATGGAGCCGCGATCGACGGCCGACGCCTTGATCTGGTTCGGCGCTTCGAAGTGCGGATCGAGACGGCGATAGGCATTCACGCTGGGATTCAGCAGCAGGCAGATGTCGTTGCCGTGGGTCAGGATGCGGTCGACGAAGGCCCATCCCATCTTGCTGAGCTTCTCTTCGCCCTTCGCGTCCCAGAAGAGATTCTTGCCATTCTCGCTGATCGAGACGTTGGTGTGCATGCCGCTGCCGTTGACGCCGACGACCGGCTTGGGCAGGAAGGATGCGGTCAAGCCCATGTTGGTGGCGACCTGGCGGCAGATCAGCTTGTAGAGCTGGATCTGGTCGGCGGCGGCGACGACTTCGCCGTATCCGTAGTTGATTTCAAACTGCGAGGGCGCGACTTCGGGATGGTCCTTCTCGTTCTGGAAGCCCATGGCGCGCTGCACTTCGGCAGTGGTGTCGATGAAGGTGCGCAGCGGATCGCCGGGCAGGGAGTGATAGTAGCCGCCGGTGTTGACGTATTCGAACTTGCCGGTTTCGTGGTAGTGGCGCTCGGCGTCGGGGCCTTTGAAGAGGAAGCCTTCAATTTCGTTGGCGGCGTTGAGGGTGTAGCCCTTCTTTTTGTGAAGCTCGTCGGCGTAGCTCTTGAGCACGCCGCGAATGTCGCCGGAATATGAGGTGCCGCCCTTGTCGATGACTTCGCCGAAGACCAGAACTTTGCCGGAGCCGAAGACGTCGGCCGGCGCCCAGTAGAACGCGCCCCAGTCGATGCCGAGGCGCAGATCGCTCTCGCGCTGCGCGGTGAAGCCGCGAATGGAGGAACCGTCGAAGGTGAGGTTGTCCCAGCTCTTGAGCAGGAACTTCTTGTCGTAGTCGAGCATGTGCAGGCGGCCTTCGAGGTCGCTGAAGAGCACGGTGACGGCCTTGATGCGCTTCTCGTCGGTCAGGTACTTGAGGCGCTCTTCCTGGATCTTTGTGCGAGGCGGTCCGGTTCCTGCGCTGCTCCTTTGCCTTCAGGTTAAGTTCTTCCAGTTCGTCGTAGGACAGTGCCAGGAAATTGCGCAGTTCGTTGGACATGGATGTCGTTCAGTCTCCTTCGATGTAGGAACTATGATTTGGGCAAAACCACATCACGGACGCAAGGAAGTTGAAATGGCTGGTTTCAACGCATGACTTGGAACACGGAAGAATAGCGCGAGAATCTTGCTCCAGCCAATCGAAAAAGCTGATGCGCGGCATAAAAGGGATTTATTCGGGAAGGAGATTTGAGCACAGCTACCGCGCAAGACATGGTGCGCGGAATCACAAGAATTACAGTTTTGAAGGCGCGAGTGCCGCGACCATCCAATCGTGCATGGGATGCAGGTTTCCGCACTCCAAACACCGGGTCTCGTCGTAACGGGTCGCGCAAGTGGGACATACTGCCTGCGATTGGAAGGTGTCGAAGGCTTGCCCGCAATGTCCGCACTTCCAGTAATTTCCGATCGGCGGAGCCGCTTTGCAACTGGGGCACTGAAATCCATCGCGGCGGGGCACCTTGGAGAAACTTAAGAGCGCCCGAGCGTGCTGCAATCCTCCCCAGCAATTCATCAGCATGAAGACAGCGATCGCGCCCAGCCAGACAGATTGCGCCCAGATCGCGAAGACAATGAAACCCGCCACGGCGATCAGGCCGAGAACCGTGGCCACCATCAGGCTGCGGGCGCGGCCAATCACAGAACCAGAGCAGCGAGCGAAAAATCTGGCCGCCGTCCAAAGGGTAAACGGGAAGGATGTTGAAAACCAGCAACCGCGTGTTAATCCACGCCACCGCTTGCAGCAGTCGGTAGAGGTCAGGGGCAGTCGGAGCCATTCCCGCCGATCGGCTCATGGCGGCGGTGCCTACCCAAAGCACAGGGATGAGGGCGACGTTGACGAGCGGTCCGGCCGCGATGCTCCATAGTGTAGCCCCGGGCCGTGGCGGAGGGTCCACGTATGCGACTCCGCCGAGGGGCCAGAGCACGATCCGGTCCGCACGTCCCTCCGACTTGGCGGCAAGCCAGGGCGTGCCCGAACTCATGCAGCATCACGATCAGGAACAGCGCCAGATATTCGAGGATGTTCCATGTAATCGATGTGTAGCTGCCCGCTCGGCTCTGGATTTCGAAGACTGCCACCAGAAACCACGACCAATGGAGGAACACGTCGATTCCGCTGAAACGAAACAGGTGAATCGAGCCTTGCCGAGCGGTTGGCATGAGCGCAGTCTACTAAATAAGTCGTGCCGCCGTATTGCATGGGTCCATGCCTAAATGATCGCGAAAGGGTGCGGAGCTATTGCCGGTGGGCGGAGGCGCCAGCGGCCAATTCGCGGAGGGTGGTGAGGAAGCCGGCGGCGGTGCGTGGATCATCGAGGGCGTCGAGCGCGATGGTGGCGGAGAACTGCGGCGATTCGGGTCGGAAGCGGACTTGCAGCACGTCCTGCTGGCGAACGGTCATCAGCGTGTTGAGTTCGGGAGTGGAATCCTGCTTCCAGTGTGTGCGCGTCGTGAGGACGATGGGGCCGGGCTCGTAGACATCCCACTCGCGCTGGTCGCGCTTGCGGGCGGTGACGCCGCGGCTGTGGGCGCACCAGCGATGACGCACGACCTCGAGTTGGAAGCTGGGCGAGCCGCCGAGGTCGGCTTCAAAGGTCAGAGTCTCTTTATGCTTGTGCAGCCGGCTCAGGAGCCAGTGAACGGGCAGCGGACGCGGGCGGAACTTCATGGTCACGCGGGCGTTTTCAAAATTACGGGAAGGAAACTGGAGGCGGGCGTAGAGGCGGGAACTGTTGAGCCAGCGCGAATCGATGATGCGTCCTTTACCGGCACAGGCGGATTGGACCCAGCGGAGAGCCTCCGCACCTCGGCGACGATTGTAGGCGGCGAACAGGATGTACCACCCGGTCAAGGCGACGATCGCGCAGACAACGTCAATGACTAGAAGGCGTCCCACCACGTCTTCGACCCAATCCTCTGATGCTGATGGTACGTCCGAGGTTGCGGGCGGGGCAAGGCCTGACAAGCGAATTTTTTTGGCGGGCTTCCCTTGCCGCCCGGACTGTGGAAAATCGGTTTATATCCGTCCCCTAAGGGACGTCGTGTTGTCTACCGCCGCCGCCCAATGCTTTTCGATAGCAAACCGCCCGGCTCGACCGGGCCGCTACAATGTCGCCGTGGCCTTTGTCATCCGCGATTTGAAGCCCGAGGACCTTGAGACGCTTTGGCGCATCGACCAGGAGTGCTTCCCGCCGGGGATTTCCTATTCGAGACAGGAGCTTAAGGCGTACATCCGGCACCGGGGGTCGTTCACCTGATTGCCTCGGACTCCCAAGAAGGCAAAGTGCAGGGTTTCATCGTTGTGCACAATGGGCCTACCGGACACGTCGTTACCATTGACGTTCTGGAACCAGCCCGGCGATCAGGCTTGGGATCATTGCTGTTGCGGGCTGCAGAAGAGCGCCTGCGAGCTGCTGGATCGCGCGCTGTGGGGCTGGAAACGGCGGTGGACAATGTCGCGGCGCTTTCTTTTTACAAGCGCCACGGCTACAGCGTGATTCGCACGTGGCCCCGCTACTATTCCAACGGGGTGGATGCGCTGGTACTAAAGAAAGAGCTGACTTAGAGCCGGCGGGAATTTGCGCTTGGCGTCTTTCTCCGATACCTTGCCGTATTCGGAAAACACGACATGAAAGTTGCAATCCAGGGGGAGCGCGGGTCGTTCAGTCATGAGGCGGCGGAGAAGATGCTGCCGCGGTGCACGGTGGTGCCCTGCGCCCGATCGGCGGAGGTGTTCGATCGGGTCGAGCGCGGATTAGCCGCGGCGGCGGTTATCCCCATTGAGAACACGCTGGCTGGAACGGTGGCGGAACATGCAGATCTGCTGGTGGCGAAGCATGTGTTCATTCAGGCCGAGTATCGGCTGCGGATCGTGCACAACGTGATTGCTGCGCCCGGCGTGCAGTTGAAGTCGCTGCGCCGCGCATTGTCGCATCCGGTGGCGCTCGATCAGTGCCGCGATTTTTTTCGCCGACATCCGCAGATTGAGGCGGTTCCGTTCTACGACACGGCGGGCAGCGTGAAGCACGTGATCGAGAACAAGCTGACGGACGCGGCCGGCATTGCAGGAAGGCAAGCCGCCGGCGAATATTCGGGAAAAATCTTGCAAGCGAGTATCGAAGACGACAAGCGCAACTTCACGCGCTTTTTTCTGATTCGCAGACTGGGACAGGTAGTTGGCGCGGCTCCGGGAAAAAAAAGGGAAATGCTGACTATCACCGGATGATTCCACGCGGGGCGAACAAGACTTCGATTGCATTCAAGGTCCGCAACGTTCCGGGAGCGTTGTTCAAGTCTTTGAGCGTGTTTGCACTGCGCGACATCAGCCTGAGCAAAATCGAATCGCGGCCCATGCGGGGACGGCCGTGGGAGTACGTCTTTTACGTGGATTTTCTGCGCGGCGATGACGAGCCGGCACGGAATGCGTTGCGACATCTCGGCGAGGTGGCGGAGTTTGTAAAAGTGCTGGGAATCTATCGCGCGGCTTGATTTAGCGAACCTTTTCTCCACCGTTGACGTCCAACTTTAGGATTATTGATCAGGAGGGACGTAATGCCAGAAGGTCCATCCACCCGTCGCAGCTTTCTTCGTCAGACTTCAATCGCAGGAGCTGGTTTGCTGCTGCCCGTTGCTGCCGTCGCTCAACAGAAAGCGCCCGCCCAGAAAGAAAAGCCGAAAGGAGATGAGGAGATTTCCCCGGCGGAAGACCTGATGCGAGAGCACGGAGTACTCAACCGGATCCTGCTCATTTATGACGAGCACTTGCGGATGCTGGCAGCCAAGCGCACGTTTGACGGATCGGTGCTGGTGAGCGCCGCAGAAATCGTTCGGCATTTTGTCGAGGAGTATCACGAGAAGCTCGAAGAGGACTTCCTGTTTCCTCGTTTTCGTAAGGCGGGGAAATTGGTCAACCTGGTCGACACGCTGCAGGCGCAACACAAAGCGGGCCGCGATTTAACGGCAAAGATCAGAGAGTTGGCAGGCACCGCTACGCTTAAATATGTATCGTCAGACAGCGATAAGCTGACCGACGCTTTGCGTTCTTTTCTACATATGTACCGTCCCCACGAAGCGCGCGAGGATACGGTGCTGTTTCCTGCCTTCCGATCGGTCGTCTCGGCTCATGAGTACGACGCGTTGGGCGATGATTTTGAGAAGAAAGAAGATGAACTCTTCGGCGAGGACGGCTTCTTCAAGGTCGTCGACAAGGTGGCGGAGCTTGAAAAGAAGCTCGGAATCTATGAACTGGCCCAATTCACTCCCAAATTGAACCCGTAAGGCATCACATCCCCTTGTGACCGGACACACATCTAGGGGTAGGGCACACTCCTAAACTGTAGGGTGCCGCAGCAGTGTGCTGCGAGCACGCATTCATTCTAAGGAGGGTTCATGCGTCTCGTGAAGATTCTGAGTATTGTGCTTTGCATCCTGGCACTCAGTTCAATGGTAATCGCCGGCCCCAAGAACAGCATGGGGATCCGGGAAGTAAGCCACGTCACATTCTCCGCGCCGGTGCGAGTAGGAACGGCTGTCCTACCTGCAGGAGAGTATGTAGTGCGGCACACCATGGAAGGACAGGACCACGTCATGGTGTTCCAGTTAGTCCACGGAAAGGACACGGTAAAAGCGAAATGCACGCTTGTTCCGCTGGCAAAGAAGGCGGAAAGAGATCAGGTCATTTATGAGTTGACCGCTGGCAACGGCCGGGTACTGCAAGAATTAGTGTTCCGGGGCGACACTTCGAAACACGTTTTCTAGGAGCAGATTTACGAAATTGGATCGGCTACGACTGTCCCGCTCTGGGGTGGGCTGAATTCCCGCCCCGCGCGGCACATCTAGTCTGACAACCGCCGGGATCAGTCAAACCGAGGCCTCGGCGGAGTGCAGTTAAAGACGCATTCGGTCATTCCGTCCAGAGGATAGGTGGTCCCGACTCCAATTTAGAGCTTGCCACGTTGCATCCTCCGCGTTAGCCTCTGCACCTTAGACACATTCCATAAGCACGATAACGGAATAGAATTCAACCTCTTGCAGGAATCGTTCCGGGTGTTCTGAAACCTTTCCGGGAAGAGTATCATCTAAACTTGAGCGAGTTACACTCAAGGAGAAATATGAGCCAGCAGACGCCCGAGCGCACTCCTAAGATCAAGGAAACAAACGAGCAAAAGGCTCTTCCCGTGCTGCCGGTGAGGGACACGGTCTTGTTTCCCCACGCGGTTTTGCCCCTGACCGTAGGGAGGGAAAGCTCGGTTCAGTTGATCAATTCCCTCGGGGAAGATAAGACGATCATCGTGGTGGCGCAGCGGGAAGCGCGAGTGGACGCTCCGCAGCCCAGCGATCTGTATACGGTCGGAACTTCCGCAGTTGTCCATAAAGTCGTCAAGATGCCCAACCAGAGCCTCTTTGTCTTCGCGGAAGGCCTGGAGCGAGTGAAGTTGGGCGAGTTCACACAATTAACGCCCTTCATGAACGCGTACTATTCTGCGCTGCCCGAGGGGACGGCGCCCCTTGCGACTTCCGAGATCGAAGCGCTACAGCGCAATGTGCTGACCTTGTTTCAGCAGATTGTTGCCGGCTCTCCGACCCTTTCCGATGAATTGTCGACCGTGGCCATGAACATCGACGAACCCGGCCGCCTCGTGGACTTCATCGCTTCGTCGCTGCCGTCGCTGTCGACACCCGACAAGCAGGACACGCTGGAGACGCTCGACATTCATGTCCGTCTGGAAAAAATCAATCAGCATCTGGCCAAGGAACTTGAAGTCCAGCAACTGCGCAACAAGATCCAGAGCGAAGTGCAGGACCGCGTGCAACAGACGCAACGGGAGTACTACCTGCGCGAGCAGATGAAGGCGATCCAGAAAGAACTGGGCGAACAGGATGAGGGGCAACGCGACGTCGAAGATCTGAAGAAGAAGATCGAAGAAGCCGGCATGCCCGACGAGGTCAAGAAAGAAGCGCTCAAGGAGTTGGGCCGGTTGTCGCGCATGTCGCCGATGGCCGCCGATTATTCACTCACGCGCAACTACATCGAGTGGCTGGCGGTGCTGCCCTGGGCGAAAACATCTGGGCAGGAGATCGAGATTCCCAAGGCGAAAGAGATCCTCGATGCCGACCACTATGACCTCGAGAAAGTGAAAGACCGCATTCTCGATTACCTTTCTGTGCGGCGGTTGAAGCCCAACATGAAAGGCCCGATTCTGTGCTTTGTCGGACCTCCGGGCGTAGGCAAGACGTCGCTTGGGAAATCGATCGCGCGGGCGCTGGGTCGCAAGTTTGTACGACTCTCGCTTGGTGGTGTGCACGATGAGGCCGAAATTCGCGGGCACCGACGCACCTACATCGGAGCTCTACCGGGACAGATCATCCAGGGGATTCGCCGGGCCGAGACCAAGGATCCGGTATTCATGCTGGATGAGATCGACAAGGTCGGACGCGACTTCCGCGGGGATCCGGCTTCTGCGTTACTGGAAGCACTCGATCCGGAGCAGAACTCGAGCTTCCGCGACAATTATCTTGATGTGACGTTTGATTTGTCGAAGGTGCTCTTCATCACGACGGCAAATATGCTCGATCCGATTGCCGAGCCGTTGCGCGATCGCATGGAGATCATTGAACTGCAGGGCTACACGGAAGAGGAGAAAGTCCACATCGCCTTCAAGTACCTGATCCCGCGACAAATTGATGAGAACGGGATCACCGGGGAGCAAATCGAGTTTCCGGAAGAGGCCGTGCGTTACGTCATCCGGCACTACACGCGAGAAGCGGGTGTGCGCAGCCTCGAGCGCACGGTCGGCACGATCTGCCGCAAGCAGGCGCGGCGGTTGGCCGAAGGCAAGACGGAAAAGCTGATTGTGACGAAAGAGGTCGTGCAGGAATTCCTGGGAGGCATCAAGATTCGCAGCGAAGGCGAAATTGCCGAGCGGACGGAGCGCCCGGGCGTTGCCGTGGGACTGGCGTGGACTCCGTCGGGCGGCGACGTGCTGTTCGTCGAAGCGAATGCCATGAAGGGCAAAGGCGGATTCACCATGACCGGCCAGATCGGGCAGGTCATGCAGGAATCCATGCAGGCCGCGCTGACCTGGGTGCGCTCCAATGCGGATCGCCTGGGCGTGGCAGAGGATTTCTTTGCCAACCATGACATTCACATTCACGTGCCGGCGGGCGCGATTCCGAAAGATGGTCCATCGGCAGGCGTGACGATGGCGACCGCTCTGGTTTCGCTGTTGACCAAGCGCCGCATTACTCCGCTGCATCGCAATGACAGGGGAAATCACGCTCAGCGGAAACGTGCTTCCGGTTGGCGGAATCAAAGAAAAGGTGCTCGCGGCCAAAAGGGCCGGCGTGCGCGATGTGATTCTGCCGGCGGAAAACAAAATGAACGTCGAGGAGGATCTCTCGCCCGAACAACTGGAGAACCTCAAGGTGCACTATGTGAAGACGATCGATGAAGCCTTGTGCGTGTCGTTGCCGGCGGTAGCGGGAGGGCCGGCGGCAAAGATTCTCACGACTCCGCCGAAGGATCCAAAGCAGGATTACAATCCGACGGAGCCGGTCAAGGAACCCGAGCCGGTGCATGACAAGGTTCTGACCCAAGCCTGACGCAGCTTGAGGGTTTAGCGAGGCCAGCCTTTCGAGGCTGGCCTTTTGTTTGGAGGGACTTCGTTTTCGAGGTCTCTTATTTCGCCACGAACTCCGGAGTTCGCCGCCCTGTCGGAGACTGTGCCTGGCTGTACACTGAACGCTGATGCGAGTGCGCGTGCTTTTTTTCGGGATGTTGAAAGATCTGGTGGGCAAGTCGGCGGACGAGATTGAGCTGCGGGAGGGCGCGTCCGTTCGGGATGTCCTGGCACAGTACGAGGCGCGAATTCCGCAATTCAGCAAGTCGCTCTCTGCGCTAGCTGTGGCCGTCAATCAGCAATACGCAGGACCCGACACGAAGTTGGGTCCGAACGACGAGATTGCTCTGCTGCCGCCAGTGAGTGGAGGAAGGTCGAGATCGGCTGGAAGTCGGCGCTATGCAAAGATCGTCCGCGAGACCATCGACACGGCCCAAACGCTTACCAGTCTGAAGCGTGGGGAAGATGGAGCCGCCCTGGTGTTTGAGGGAGTCGTGCGGAATCAGACGCGAGGCCGCAAGACGCTTTATCTCGATTACGAAGCCTACGAGGAGATGGCACTACGGCAGATGGAGTCGCTGGCCGCGGAGGCGGTGCAGAAGTTTCAGATTCGGGATGTGGCCATCGTTCACCGACTCGGAAGGTTGGAGATCGGAGAGACCAGTGTCCTGATTGCTGTGGCCTCGGCGCACCGCGCGGCAGCGTTCGAGGCCTGCCGCTGGCTGATTGATACGCTGAAGCGCACGGTGCCGATCTGGAAGAAAGAATACTTCGAGGATGGCGCCGTATGGGCGGATGGCGAACCGTTCCCGGAGGAGATTCCGCGGGCGAATTCGTAGGCCGAGGCAGCCCTGCCACTTGCCCGGCATCTAAGAGAACGGCGCTCGGTCGTTGCCTGTGCGGCGAGGGCCTCTGAACTCGCAAAGTATAATTCGATCTCTCGATGACAAAACCCGCCACGTGCCTGCTTCTCGTAAGCCTATGCGCCTCGACTTGCAGCTTGCGGGCGCAACAGTCGTCAAGCCCGCCGCCCGCTCCCCGGCAGTCCGAACCGGAAGCTACCCTCAAGGTTAATGTCAATCTGGTCAATGTTTTTGTCACTGTGACCGATGCCCAAGGCGCGCCCGTTGGCGGATTGACCAAAGAGAATTTCATTCTTCGAGAAGACGGGCACGAACAAAAGATCGCTGTTTTCGATAAGGAGTCGGCGCTACCTATTTCGATCGCGCTGGCCATTGATACCAGTCTCAGCACACGGCATGACTTGCCGCTGGAACAGGCTTCGGCCAAGCGTTTCGCGCATGCGATTCTGCGCCCGATCGATGCCATGTCAGTCTACGGATTCAGCGAGAGCGTGCACGAGGCCACGCGGGGATACACGCCTGACGTCAAGCGAATCGACGAGGCGATCGAACACATCCGGGTGGGCGCGGCCACGGCTCTGTTCGATGCGATTTATCTGACCTCCCGAGCGCTCGACAAGCGCAAGGGACGCAAGGTCATCGTGCTGATCACAGATGGTGGCGACACTATCAGCAAGGTTGACTACAAGGAGGCGGTACGCGCCGCCGAGGAAGCAGAGGCCCTGGTGTATTCGATCATCATCGTCCCCATTGAAAGCAGCGCCGGACGCGAAACCGGGGGCGAGCATGCCCTGATCCAGCTATCGGAAGACACGGGGGGAAAATACTATTACGCGACCTCGGGGCCGAAACTCGACGAAGCCTTCCGCAAAATCAGCGACGAACTGCGCACCCAGTATCTGCTGGCCTATTATCCATCGCAACGTCTGTCGTTGTCTGAGTTCCGACGCCTTGACGTCAAAGTCACCGGGGTCCCCGAGGCCGCTGCCTATGGCGTACGCCACAGGGCGGGATACTACTCGGTGAAATCAGAGTAGTGCAAGGCCGGATTGCAGTCTCTCATCTGCCAACCAAAAACGAGACAAATCTGGATAACAATGAGTCGAAACATTGTTATGTAACTATATGTAAACAGCGGGGAACCGTCTGTCCCTCCACTTTTCGAGATTCCGCCTACAGTATTAGGAAGTTCGCAAGCGCCAAGGATCTCTGGTCCTGGGTATACAACATCACCAGTTGACAGCGTAAGTTATTGAAATAGAAACATCGCGCATGTTTCAGCAGTGTGTTATAAACACTGGCTGACAAATTGCAATCTGGCAATCAACTGTGGTGTTTTGTTAATGGGGATTCCGCTGTTGGGAACGTTCATTGGAGCTCTTGATCCAGCAGATGTTATTGGCTCTGCTTAGGTGGGCTCTGTCCCCATCATCTCGCGGGTAACGATTCTGGGAAACATCGAGACAACGACAAGAAGTCCGAAAGGAAGATGGCTATGCTGAACTGCAAATTCCCCCGTCTGAGCACACGATTTAGCCTGTTGGCGTTGATCGCCGTATTGCTGCTGGTCTCCTCGGTGGTTGTTGCGCAGACCACGATCTCCCAAGGAAGTATTCAGGGAACGATCACAGATCCGAGCGGCGCCGTGGTGTCGGGAGCCAAGATCAAGATTACGAACAAGGCTACAGGTCAGGTCTTTTCTAGTGAAGCTTCGTCTTCCGGCACGTACAGCTCCGGTGGGTTGATCCCGGGCGAATACGTGGTGCACGTGGAAGCGAAGGGTTTCAAGAGCTCGGAACTCCCCGTCACGGTCCAAGTGGCGGTGACCGCCACCGGCAACGTGAAACTAGAGGTCGGTCAGGAAAGCCAGGTGATTGAGGTTCAGGGCAATGCTGTAACGGTGAACACAGAGCAGGCGACAGTGCAGGGGGTGCTCACGGCAGACCAGATCGACAAGCTGCCGGTGGATGGCCGCAACTTCCTTGATCTCGCCCAGCTCGAACCGGGTGTGCAGATTCAGGATGGACAGACCTTTGATCCGACGAAGGCGGGGTATTCCTCGATCTCGATCAACGGCGTGTATGGACGTACCCCGCGAATTGAGGTCGACGGCCTTGACATCAGCGATGAGAACGTTGGAACTACCACCCAAAACGTCTCCCTAAGTTCGATCCAGGAATTCAACATCAGCCGCTCGAATCTCGATCTTTCGACAGAGCTTACCTCGGCGGGTGCGGTGAACGTGGCCACCCGTTCCGGGTCCAATGCGTTGCACGGCATGGGGTTCTATAACTTCCGGGACCGGAATGCTTTGACGGCCAATTTCGCCGAGGACGTTTCAGGTTATTACCAGCGGAACAATTTTGGTGGTCGTCTCGGTGGCCCCATCGTGAAGGACAAGTTGTTCTTCTTTATCGATGGCGAGCGGCAAAAGCAGGACGGAATTGTTCCGGTAGCAGTGGCATCATTCGCGGGTCTTAACGGGGGATTCAATTCACCCTTCCGTGACACCGCGTTGACAGGCAAGATGGACTGGAATGCTACTAAGGATATCCATGTCTTCTACCGCTTTACGTACAACTGGAACATCTCCGAGAGCAACTTTGGATACGACTACTCGGTTTATTCCAACAAGGACAATGCTCCGTCCCACGCTGCGGGTCTGGACTGGAACAAAGGGAGCTGGTCTCACAGCTTCCGCTTCGGTTACCTAAAGTTCCACAACCAGATAGCGGGAGCTACGACTACCTACAATCCGGTACCGAGCGGTGAAATTGCAGCGCTAGATACGGGCGAAGTTATCTCCGGTCCTAACCTTTTGGCTCCGCAAGGCACGCTTCAGACCAACCGGCAGGCCAAATATGACGGAAGCAAAGTGTGGCGTTCGCACATCTTCCGGTTCGGGACTGGCGTGAACCGAATTCTGGGTGGAGGTTTTGCCAGCTTCTTTGGATTGGCCCCATTGGACTACACGCTCTCGAATTCAGACCCGAATACCCCACTGCAGGACAATCCTTTTCTGTTGGCGCTTCTGGGTAACGGGCAAGGGTTCTTTACAGAAAAGCCAGCATTCGGATATCCCGGTGGTGGACAGGCCGATACCCGATTCCAGGCGTACTTCGGCGATTCCTGGAAGATCAAGCCGAATTTCACCCTGTCTTATGGCTTGCGCTATAACCGGGACACCGGCCGCAGCGACAGTGACTTGGCTCCAACGCCGTGCTCCGCGCTGAACCCGGATCTTCTGGCGGCGGGCTTCCCCGGTTGCTCTGGCAACCTGCTGGATATGTGGGGCGCCGGTCTGGGCAATCGAGTCAAGAATCCGAACAACAACTACGGTCCTCAGTTCGGATTCGCGTGGGATCCGAGCAAGACGGGAAAGACCGTTATTCGCGGCGGAGCGGGTCTGTATTACGAGAACTACATTTTCAACAACACATTGTTTGACCGGCCGAATAAGTTGTCGCAAGGATTGTTCTTCGGCCTTGGTCAACTGAACTGCACCAACCCCGGTGGGACAGGCTCCGTTTCATTCGCTGTAAGTCCAACCGATACCGTCACGTCAGTGAATGGTGTGGATTTAGCAACCGGAGTCTGCCTGCAGCCCCTGTCCGTAGCTGGTCCGCTCGTTGCTGATCTGCAGCAGGAATACCAGGCCGCAACAAAGGCGCTTGGGCCGCAATCGAACGCGAACTTCGTGGGCAATGACTTAACGCTCAATACCCGGGTCGTAGGACCGGCATTCGATCCGAACTTCCGTACAGCGCGCTCTTACCAGATGAACATCGGCGTGCAGCGGCAAATCGCGAAGGGCGTGTTGACTGTGGACTACATTCGCAACGTTAGCCTGCACTTCCAGGAGGGCGTTGACTTGAATCACGTCGGAGATTCGCGATATCTGAATCCGAAGGCGGCGGCGAACGCCATCGCTACCACGCTGGCGAACTGTGGCGCAGCTACCATTGCGCTATCCTATTCGGGCAATTGCGCAACCGACCCATCGAACGGCACGAACGACCAAGGAAATTGGGTGCCACGGCCGGCGACGATCGACGACTTTGCCGGCAACGGTTTGGACTCGGGGTTCGCTCTATCGAGTTCTTTCGGTGCGACAGGCAGCCCAGCATCAGTGTTTGGCTTGAGTCCGGATAACTTCGCAGCCTTCGACGGTCTCAACGGTAACTTGGGCGTGGGTGAATTCAACTTGCCCATCGGCCGTTCGGTATACAACGGACTCCAGAGTTCGTATAAACAGCAGGTCAACAATCCATTCCGGGGCGTTACCGGCATGGATTTGACCATCTCCTACACATTGTCGCGATTCAAGGGCACCGGCGGAAGTGACCAGAACTTTAGTCCGTTGGCTTTTGATTTTAGGAATCCAACAGGCTTCAATGGTCCGACCGCCCTTGATCGCACACATCAATTCAAATTCGGCGTTACCTTCGATGTGGCGCATCGCGGTCCCCGCTTCAGCGTCATCGGAAATTTTGCCTCGGCACCGCCGACGACTTTGACCGTTGCTTCTCCGGGCGGCCCGCAAGGGACGGGTGAAATCTTCCGCAGTGACCTGACTGGGGATGGGACAGTGGGAGATCTTTTCCCGGCGCATGGAGGGGTTGCCGGACAGCCGGGTGAATTCGCGCGTTCGGTGTCTGTCTCGGGTCTGGGAGCATCGATCAGCAATTGGAACACCCACCAAGCCGGTCAGCCTACACCAGCTGGACAGGCATTGATCGACGGCGGTTACATGACTCTCACAGACCTGCAAGGCTTGGGTGGGGTCAAGCAGATTCTCGCTACTCCTCCGGGAAATGCAGCAGGCAACAGTATTTACAAGGAAGTCAGCACGGTTCTCAGTTGGCCGATCAAGTTCAAGGAACGTTTCACAATTGAGCCTTCGATCGCGGCTTACAATGTGTTCAATTTTGCCAACTTTCAGCGCCTGACTGGATTCCTTAACTCAGCCGACAACGGAGCGGCTGGCGGCAGCGTCACCGGCACTGCAAATACGCACACGGGCGTGGGCGATCTTAACTCAGTGCGAACCGGTACTGGCTCGGGCGTCTTTGCGGTTGGCGCTTCGCGTCAGGTCGAGTTCGGTCTCAAGTTAACCTTCTAGTCGAAGAGAACCTCAACCGCCACCGGCCCCACGAGGCCGGTGGTTTTTTTTAAGCACATCGTACGTGGGCGGCCGTCTGGAGAGATTTTTGCGTGGTGCTAGACTGGGACGTCTTATGCTGACGGTCCGGCGGTTCCTGTGCGTTCTTCTACTGGCATTTTTTTCCTCGACATGCCTGGCGGGACCAAACAATGCCGCTTCCCCCAACGTAATCCTCATCACGCTGGATACGACCCGCGCTGACCGCATGGGATTTCTTGGCTGCCCACTTGGGAATTACTCCCAACTTAGATTTGGTCGCTCGGCAAAGCCTCATATTTTCTCGGGCCTATGCTCACGTCCCGTTAACAACGCCATCCCATGCCACGATTCTCACTGGCACTTATCCACAGTTCAATCAATTGGGTGATCTGGGCACTGCCCTGGCAAAGGAACTGCCCTACCTCCCTGATGTGCTGCACGAGCACGGGTATCACACGGCGGCTTTCGTGGGGTCGCAGGTGCTCGATCCGAAGAGCGCGGCAGCTCCGGGCTTCGACCGGGGGTTCGATACCTACGATGCCGGCTTCCATAGCCGTCGGGAGGGGGAAGATCGCTACCAAAGTGAGGAGAGGCGAGCCGGCACAGTGGTCGATCATGCTTTGGCTTGGCTAAAGCATCCGCCGCGCAAGCCGTTTTTCTTGTGGGTGCACCTTTACGATCCACACGATCCGTACGATCCACCCGAGCCCTTCAAAACAAAGTATTCTGCCACGCCTTATGACGGGGAAATTGCGTACGTAGACTCTGCGCTAGGCAGACTCTTTGCCGGGCTAAAAACCGCGGGTTTTTATGATTCGTCGGTCATCGCGGTTGTTGCCGATCACGGCGAGGCCTTCGGGGAGCACGGCGAAGAGAGTCATGGGTTCTTCCTATATGACGAGACTGTTCATGTCCCGCTCCTGATCAAACTGCCCGCAAGTCGGGCCGCCATCGCCCACGTCAGCGCGCGGGTGGGACTGGTGGACGTGGCCCCAACTCTGTTGCGGGCAGCCGGGGTTGACGTCCCAACTGCAATGCAGGGGGTGTCACTTCTCCCGTCGGGCGGCAAGAAAGGCGATTCCGTCGCGGGTGGAAGCACCGAGCGTGCTGCATATTCAGAGACGGACTATCCGCAGCGAGCTTTTGGCTGGAGTTGGCTGCGCGCTTTGCGGGCGGGAAAATATTTGTATGTCGATGCGCCCCAGCGCGAACTTTACGATCAGTCCGCCGACCCCAAAGCTTTGCATAACCTCGCTGACGCGCTTCCAGCGGTGGCTGATACCCTGCAGGCTCAAATCGAAGCATTTCGCCGCATGACTGCGAGCGGAGGGCCCAGCCCGGCGAACATCACTGCGGACCAAGCGGAGAAACTCCATGCGCTCGGCTACATGGTTTCAGGAACTGGAAAGTCCGGGGGGCAGGAGAAAGAAAGGGGTCCCGACCCGAAAGGGAAAATCGGGATCGCAAACCTGCTGCACCATGCACTACTCGCAGTAGATAGTGAGCGATATCAGGAGGCGGTTCCGCAATTAGAGCAAGTCGTGAAAGAAGAACCTGACCTCGCTCTGGCCAACCTGGAATTGGGTAGGGCTCTCAATGGGTCAGGAGATTACTCAAGGGCCTTGCCGTTTCTGACGAAAGCGGTAGCGCTGAATCCAGAATCGGGAAGGTCACACTACGAACTGGGTGTGGCTCTGGGGGAGACGGGTGATTGGGCTGGGTCCGCGTCTCAGTTAGAAATTGCGGTGGCGCACGCTCCCGATTCTGACGATCTTCATTTCTATCTGGCCATGGCCTACGACAAGGTTGGCCGCGTTCCGCAGGCGGAGGAGAATTTTCGACAAGCTCTTCAGATCAACGCTAATCACTACCGCGCGAATCTCTATTTGGGACGTTTGCTTGGCATGCAGAATAAGCCCGCGGAGGCGCTTCCATTTCTGCAAAAGGCGGTTAGTCTTGAGCCACAATCGCCGGATGGGCACAAGTTCCTGGCCAACGTTTACACCGAGTTAGGCCAGGAAGAGAAGGCTCGCCATGAGCAAGCTGAAGCAGAGCGCTTCACCAACCCGGTCAAGCCGTGAAGAGCTTCTTCAAGGGGCGAGCGGGCCCTGCCTTAGGGAACTAATTCCGCGCGCAATTGTCTGGAGAGCTTTTCGATTCGCTTGAGCTTCTCGGCGAGATCTTTAGGAAGCTTTCCTTGCGTAGCTTGGTTGACCTCCGTCGGGACGGATTGCGCAAGCTGAGCCAAATCGAGGGCATCTTGATGCAGCTTGGCAAGATCCACCTTGGCAGGTTGCGGACCAATCGGTGGCTCGAGAATCAAAGGGTGATTGGCAATTTCCTGCTTCGCAGGAAGTTGGTCTAATCCTCTCTGGGAAGTCAACGGTACACTGCAAAGCGCGAGGACGATCAGAAGGTGAACTGGATTTCTCACGGCGTACCTCCTACCGGAAGAAAGAATTGCAGTATTGTACTCCGGAAGCACGTTGCAGCATCCCGCTTCGTAAGCCCCTTCCGGCGCGCTTTGTGTACAATGCCTGCATGTCGTTTCGTGCTCCGCAAGGGAATCCCAACGCAAAACGCAGCCGAACCCCTCCGCCGGAGGATACTTTCGAGGAAGCATCTTTTCTCAAGGCGCTCGGTGAGAAGCAGAAGCCAGTTTCGGTCAAGCTGATGGACGGGCAGGTGGTCCGCGGCTGGATCGAGTATTACGACAAGAACATGGTGCGGCTGACTCGCGAAGGCGCGCCTAACCTGTTTATCTACAAGCACGAGATCATGTACATCGCCGAGGACGGCGGAAGAAAAAAGTAGGCGCAGGTCTTCGGCCGGGGAGCAGGTCTCAGGTATTCGGGTTATGCCGGCTGACGTCATTTGCGGATTCGAGCTCCTAAAACCAACGAAGTAATACCGAATACCTAATTCTTGAGACTCAAGACCTAAACGTGGCCAGTCCCGTACACGAAAGCTTTCTTCCCGCCATGTCGGCCATTGCCCGCGAGGCTGGCGCGCTACTGCTTCCTTATTTCCACCAGGGACTCAAAATCGAATACAAAGGCGACGCCGATCTGGTGACCGCGGCCGATCGCGCTTCGGAGACGCTGATTCGCGAACGTATCAGCAAGCAGTTTCCGTCGCATGATGTATTGGGGGAAGAGCAGGGACTGAACGATCGCGGCGGCGACTACCGGTGGTATGTGGATCCACTCGATGGCACTACCAATTTTGCTCACGGGTATCCCGTCTTTTGCGTGTCGATGGCTCTGGAGCATCGCTCAGCAACAGGGGCAAAACGGATTGCCGGAGTCGTCTATGATCCGACGCGTGATGAGTTGTTCACGGCGGAGGAGGGAAGAGGCGCGCATCTCGACGGGAAGCCGATTCATGTTTCGAAGGCGACGCAACTGAAAGAGTGCCTGGTGGCAACCGGCTTCCCCAGCCACAAGCGGCACAAGAATCCCAATATTCACTTTTATCACCAGATCACGCTGCGCACGCACGGGGTGCGGCGGGCCGGTTCGGCTGCGCTGGACTTGTGCAACGTGGCCTGCGGGCGGTTCGATGGCTTCTGGGAATTCAATCTCAATCCCTGGGACACGGCTGCGGGTGTGCTCATCGTGGAGGAAGCCGGGAGGCAAGGTAAGCCGCTTCGACGGCTCCCCGTTTGAGCTCGACAGCCGCGAAACGTTGGCGTCGAATGGGCTGGTGCATGACGCGCTGGTGCGGGAGTTCCAGGAGATCTTCGCAGGGACGCGGGCTCGATCCTCTGCCAGATGCGCGCCTGTACGAGCGCTGAGCTCCGCGCGAACCCAAGGATGCGGCGGTACAATAAGTCTAAGGGAACGCCTGTCCGCCCAGGCGCTGAAAATCGATAAATCTCAGGTTAACCGTGATTAACTCACTTCTGGAACGCAAGATCGAAAAGCGGCCGGACAAAGTCCGCCTGCAGGGACGCATTCTTTTTCTCACCGAAGACCCGGAACTCATCAAGCGGCAGCTCGCGGGCGAAGACCTGCCCTGGGACACTAAGAATCCTGCCAACAATCCCAAACTGCGCGACGATATCTCGACCGACGAGATCACTCCTGCTCACTATTGCTTTTATTTTGACGAGACGCTGGGCGAGATTCCGTACCTGGGGCTGAAGTGCGGAAGCGTGACGCCAATCGGGCGCAGCGACGTGAAGCGTGGCGGATTCGTGTGCGCCGTGAGCGGCAAGCGGCGGGGCAAAGGATCGAGCCGTGAGCAGTCTCCTTATGCCGAGATGTGTGCCGGGATTCGCGTGGTGATTGCCGAGAACATCGAGCGCATCTACAAGCAGAATTGCCAGAACCTGGGACTGCTGACGTCGACGAACTTTTCTCTCATTGATCGGATCCGCGGCGGGGAAGAGATCGCGCTGAGCGAATTTACCGCGGGTGAGGATGAGATTACGCGGCAGGTGATCGAGTATGGCGGTCTGTTTCCGTTCAATGTGGCGCGGATGCAGGGGAAAGTTTTCTTGCCGCCGATCGAGCAGAAGTCGAACTCGAGATGGTCGGACAGACGCGTACGTATCACCCGTGCCAATGACGCTTGGCCGAGAAGATTTTCGCCCGGCACATGCTGAACGACAAGGGCGAAGTCGGCGTACCGTCGGTAAAGCCGGGCGATACGGGATTCGCGCGGGCCGATCTGCGTTTCAGCCACGAGTATGTGACGCCGATGGCCTCGATTTTCTTCGAACGCTACGTCGGCAAGGACGCCAAGGTCAACGATCCCTCGAGCATTCTGTTTTTTCGCGACCACTTGACGTTTCTCGATGAGGTGATCTCCGAAGAAAAGAAGAAGCTTGGCCTGCTGGATCTGGCGACGCAACTCAAGCTCAAGCAGCAGGACTTCGCCAAGAAGCAGGGAATTCGGCTGCATGGCGAATTGACCGACCGCAAGGGATCGGAGGGCATTTGCCATTCGATCGTCCTTGAAAGCTACGCGTTGCCGGGGCAGTTGAATATTGGGTCGGACTCGCACACGCCGCACGTGGGCGCGATTGGCTGCGTGGCGTTCGGCATCGGCACGACCGACGTGTTCAATTCGTGGATCACGAAAGATGTGCGGGTGAAGGTGCCGGAGTCGGTGAGGATCGTGATTCGTGGGAAGAAGCATCCGAATGTGACGGCGAAAGATTTCATCCTGAAGATCCTGAGCCTGGAGTACGTGCGCAGCGGAAAAGCTTTGGCCAAGGTCATGGAATACGCGGGCGAGGCTATCGAAGAACTCAGCGTCGACGAACGCGCCACCATGACGAATATGGCGGCCGAGATCGGGGGATTCACCGGGATCGTCGCGCCAGATGAGAAGGCCGTCGATTTTCTGGTGGAGCGGCGCGGCATGGATCGCAAGAAGGCGGAGGCGATGATTGAAGGACTGTATAGCGATCCCGAGGCGACGGTATGCGCACGTGATCGAACTGGACGCCGCCGAGATTACGCCCATGGTTGCCACTCCGGGGGATCCGGGGAATGGCAAGTATGTGAGGGAGCTGAATACGCCGGTTCCGGTCGAAATCGCCTACGGCGGCACGTGCACGGCGGGCAAGAACGAAGATATGGATATGTACGCGCTCGTGCTGGCCGATGCACTCAGGCACGGCAAGAGGGTGGCGGAATCGGTGAAGTTTTACATCCAGTTTGGATCGCAGGAGACGCGCGACTACTGCATTCGCAGGGGCTATCTTGGAGACTTTCCAGAAGGCCGGGGCCCAGGTTATCGAGCCCAGTTGCGGTGCGTGCATCAACGCGGGACCGGGAGTATCGACTCGCCCCGACCAGGTCGTGATCAGCGCTCAGAATCGAAATTTCCCGGGGCGCAGCGGCCCCGGACAGATGTACCTGGCTTCTCCCCTGACGGTCGCGGCCAGCGCGGTGGCCGGGTATATCGTGGAATACGAGCCCAGCGAAATGAAGCAGCCGGTTGGGGCGTAAGGCCTCCAGATTGGTCTAGCTGTCGGTTTCGTGGAGCGATTGGGCAACCGCTGAGTAGCAGGATTGCCCCCTCGTAAAGACCACATTCTGCAAAGCTTCAAGGTTGTCTTCCAACCTCCAGGAATTCCTGTAAGTGGTTGAATTTGGGCAGGATGGCTGAAATGAGCCATTCCAGTTTCAGCAACTTTTCTCCTCGCAGAGCGTTCCAATACATAGAGACCAGCGGGCCGGGTAGGAGCAAAAACGGTCCGCAGTCGGAAGAGGTTGAGAGTTTCGGAAACAGTCGGATCGGCCCAAAGGGGGTTATATATGCGTTACCTTAAATATTTTGCGCTGTTGGCAGTGTTGATGGTTCCGGTGGCTTATTCGCAGGCTCAGGTTTCGGTGGGCGTTGCGGTGGGACCCGGGTATGTGGGGGGGGCGCCAGTTTGTGAGTATGGCTATTACAATTACTATCCTTACGCCTGTGCGCCTTACGGCTTTTACGGCCCGAGTTGGTTCGTAAATGGCGTATTTATCGGCGCTGGGCCGTGGTATCACTCGTACCGGGGCTGGGGTCATGCCGGCTACTGGGGTCGCGGCGACTGGGGACGGGGGTATCGCAGTTCCGGCTGGGGCTATGGACGCGAGGGCTACGGACGCGGCTACGTCAGGGGCGGATATGAGCGCGCGTACGCCGGCGGCGGATTCCGTGGCGAGCGCGGCGGTCGTGAGTTCCATGGCGGAGGGGGAGTGCATGGTGGAGGCGGCTTCCACGGTGGAGGACAGTCGCACGGCGGCGGCTTCCAGGGTGGAGGTTCCCATGGAGGAGGTTCCCACGGTGGAGGTTCGCGCGGCGGCGGACGCCGATAACCGTCCGCTTTGAGAGCGTCAAAACGGCTGGCAGCCAAGCGCTGCCGGCCGTTTTCCTTTTGCCCGGTCGCGGAACCGGCTTGTACCGTACTGTACCCGCCCCATCATTCTTGCTAGAATGTCGGGTCGCTCAACCGCCGCGGTAGTAAAATTAAACGGAGAACTCTCAGGAGATTGACACCCTTATGGCCTACGTAATTGCTGAGCCGTGCATCGGCACCAAAGACACCGCATGTGTGGATGCGTGCCCGGTGGATTGCATTCATCCCAAGAAAGATGAGCCCGCCTACGCGACCGAAGAGTTGCTGTACATCGATCCAGTAGAATGCATCGACTGCGGGGCGTGCGTTCCGGTCTGCCCGGTTTCGGCAATTTTTGCACTCGACGATCTGCCGGAGAAGTGGAACGCATTCACCGAGCGCAACGCGAAATACTTCGGGCGGTAGAGCTCTTTTTCGCTTTCGGCAGTCGGCTCTTGGCTCGTTTCTGTCAGGCTCGTTTCTATCCGAAGCAGCGCGCGTCCTCCTGCGGGACGCGCCTTCTTTTTTGGATCAAGAAGCTGGAGCATCGGGACCGTCTCCGACTGCTGGATGTAGCGCGGCGTCTGGACGTCCCCGTTCCGTCGCCCTCTGAAGCACGTTCACAACGCGCGAGAGCCAGATTCTTCGGCGCACATAGCACAATACCTACGTAATCTCGACAGTAATATCGAGGGCTTTTAGCATCGGGCGTTGCTCAACTTCCGTCAGGGGAGCTCACGATGGCCTGTCCGATTCATGTCCTGGTGATCCCGTCTCAAAAGTCTAGAATTCGTAGCGCCGCAATTTGGCTCGGCAGCGTGGTGTTGCTAATGGCGGCGATGCACGTTGACGCCCGCGGTACCGCCATCGAGGGCCAGGAAAAAGAGCGCCCGAACCTGTGTTCCACTCCTGAACTTGATTCTGGCAGCAACGACATGCAGTCTCTGAAGGTCTACGGAGCCGGGCTGAGGCAGCTCCTCCAGAAGGAGAATTTTAAAGAGTTGAACTGCATTGCCGACTCGGCGCGTTCGAGCAAGGGAAGGCTCCCCGGAGGCATGTGGAAGATCCACGAGTTTTACGTGGCCGTGAACGAAATGCAGGGACATTCGACTCAGGAGGATTGGAACGATCATTTGAAACTGCTTGAGAAATGGGTGGCAGCAACACCCAGCTCGATCACGGCGCAGGTGGCGCTGGCGCGGGCGAACATCGACTATGCCTGGTACGCTCGCGGGAATGGGATGGGCGACACAGTGACGGACAGCGGATGGAGGTTGTTTGCGGAGCGCCTGGACAAAGCCAAATCGATCCTGGATGAAGCCGCGAACCTGCCTGGCAAGGATCCAGAATGGTACTTTTCCATGCAGGTGGTCGCGTTGGGGCAGGGATGGGACCGGGCAAAAGCTGACGATTTATTGAAACATGCCTTAGCTTCCGAGCCAGATTATTACTACTACTATCGGTATATGGCGTACTACCTGATGCCGCAGTGGAATGGCGAGAACGGGGATGCCGCCAAATTCGCCGAAGAGAGTGCGAATCGCGTGGGCGGAGACGCAGGCGACATTCTCTATTTTCAGATCGGCACGAAGATTGTCTGCGCCTGTGACGATCCCGAGTTTGGCCGGTTGTCTTGGCCGCGGCTCCAGAAGGGATATGCGTTGCTGGAGAAGCAACATGGCGTGGCGCTCCTCAATCTGAACTGGCTGGCTTTGATGGCCACGAAATCAGTCGACTCGGTAGTGGCGGATAACGCTTTCAAACGCATCGGCGACAACTGGGACAAGGACACCTGGAGGACCGAGGAGTACTTCACTCAGAACAAAACCTGGGCCGCGCAAATGGCGCCCGCCGAGGCCCGCTCGCGAGGAATTCTGCAAGAAGCGGCAACCAACCTGCAGAGTCCCGGAGGCGCGCAGTATCAGAAGAATATGGAGCAGGCCCTCGTGCCATTGATGCGCCAGTGCGCGCAGGATCCGAATAGCGATCAGGCAAAGTTTGAGCTGGTCGTGAAGATCGGGAAGGATGGCGGAGCCGAAGACGCATGGCCACGGCAGTTCACCGCGACGGCCCAGTGCATCATGCGGCAAATATACGAATCACACATCAAAAAGGAGACGCCCTTCCCAGCGCCGCCGCGTCCGGACTATTGGGTTGATTTGCAGCTCGACCCGGCGACCATCAGCACCACGGCGGCGAACTAACGCGACAAGCAGCGGCTGAGCCGTCTACGAGTCGCGAATACTCTTATCATCTCCGAACCCCTTTTCCGGGCAACTTCTGTTTTGCCGACAGGCGGCATTTCGCCTAAACGAAGCTCTCTTGAAGGACAATCAGCGTTTACAATCAAGGCGGTTGGCGACGGGGTTCGCCGTCCAGTTATCGCGTCTGCTTGGTGTACCTTGATGTAGCTGATGGCTTACAACGCCTTCATCTCTTACAGTCATACTGCCGATGGCACCGTTGCAGCTGCCCTGCAATCGGCCTTGGATTCTTTTGCCAAACCCTGGTACAAGGTACGCGCTCTACACATCTTCAGAGATCAAACCAACCTCGCGGTGAATCCCGCGCTTTGGTCCAGTATTCGCGAGGCCCTCGATCAATCGTCGTTCTTGATTCTGTTTGCCTCGCCCGAGGCGGCCGCATCGCCCTGGGTCGCGAAGGAGGCCGAGTACTGGATCGGCAAGAATGGGCCGTCGCACGTCCTGATCGTCGTGACTGGCGGCACTTTGAATTGGGATCGGGCCGCCGCCCGTTTCACACCCGAGCACACCGACTGTCTGCCGCCAAGCCTGCTTAGTTTGTTTCCGGAGGAGCCTCTTTTCCTCGATCTGCGGTGGGTTCGGGACGGCACCGCCCGCCTCCGCATGCGGGAGCCGCGTTTTCACGAAGCCGTCCTTCAACTCGCTGCCACGCTGCACAATCGGCCCAAGGACGAACTTGACGGCGCGGACATTCGCCTGCAGCGCCAGGCCCGCTGGCTCGCTACCTCAGCACTTATCGCGATTCTTTTGACTACACTCTTCGCTCTGCGTCAGACTCGCCTGAGCCGCGAAGAATCGGTCCATAATCTGGCGGCCAGCCTGGCCGCGATGTCCGCCAAAGTCCTCGCTGATAGTCCGGATCGAGCGCGCGAAGCTGCTCTGCTCGCGATTGAATCAAACCGCCTCAATCCGTCCTTCGAAGGAAATCAGGCGTTGCGGGCTGCGGTTGCTCTTTTACCTCTCGGCCTGCAATCGTATCCGCCAGAAGACTCCAACCCGGACGAGCGCATTCGCGACATCGCCTTCTCACCCAACGGCGCCATCCTCGCCGTGGCGCGCGACAATGGTTCCACCCAACTCATTGATCTCGCGAACCATAAACCGATCGGATTTTTCACGGCAGACGAACAGCCCGACGCCCAGATCGAACTCCCCACCGACACGGAAAGTGCTTCCCTGGACAACAATTCTGCTGTCTCAGTGGCCTTCAATTCCTCGAACACACTGCTAGCGTCGGGCGCCCGCGATGGCGTTGCCCATGTTTGGGCCTTGCCCGGCGGCCGCGAATTGTTGCGTATCGTCCACCGTGCACCTGTTTCCCAATTAGCATTTCATCCTAAGGCCGACCAGCTTGCCATCGCTAGTGAGGACGGACACGTGCGTATTTTCGATGTCACTCGCGCGGCAATCGTGGCCGATTTCAAGTATCCGGGCAAGGCGGCTTCCACATCCTTCAGCCCCGGGGGCGACCTCCTCGCGGTCCTCTCTTCAGAAGGTGTCGTCTCGCTTTTTGATGCAGTGCATCGAAAGCTTCTTCGTACCCTGGTCGGCGGTGAAGCCGGATTCAACCTGGCATTCAGCAGTAGTGGCCAGCGCTTGGCCACGGCGAGCGGCGATTTTGCCTTTGTCTGGGATACCACCACCGGCCAGCAACTTCTGAAGGCCACTCATGCTGCGGGATCCGAAACGCTCAACCCGCAGCAATGGATCTGCAGTGCTGCCATCACGCCTGATGGCAAGCTCCTCGCTTATGCGGCGCGTGGCGACAGCTCGGCTCATGTTTGGAACGTAGATACTGGCCGGCCGATCCTGGAACTCAAACACGATTCCGCGGTTGCGGCCGTTTCCTTCAATGCGGATGGAACAAAGCTTGGCACGGGCTCCTACGACGGCACTGCGCGCGTCTGGGAGCTACCTTCGGGGAGCGAAATGGAGCGCGCAGCAGTTGCCGGCGGCGCCGAAGTTGTTAACTTTAGCCCGGATGGCAGCCGCTTTGCTGCTGGTGGTCTGGGTGGCTCGGTTGCGGTCTCGGAGACGCGCCGCGGCGACCGTCCCGCCTTTTTCAACTTGCCCGCCGACGTGAGTAGCGTTGCCTTTAGCCCGGATGGCCAGTCCTTTGCCATTGGCACGACCTCGCACGCTTCACCCCTCGTGAGAATCGCCGACATATCCGGCAAAGTTATCCGCGACATCGCATTCCACGGCGCTCCCCGGATCGACAAAGTATTTTTCCTCGATCCGAACGAGGTGATTGCCCTGTGGAGCAACAAGGTATTTCTCATTGCCATTGACCGGTCTTCGGTAACTCCTTTACCTGACGCTCCATCAGGATTTCGGATCCACCCATCGGGTAAGGTGCTTGCTGTCCAACGGGACGGCGTCAGCCGGCTGTACACCTTTCCTAGCCTCCAGCTGATAGCATCTCTGGATGGCACCGCTTCCGCTCGGCTGGCTGCCGTGGGGCCCGAAGGCAGGCTGTTGGCGTTCGAGGCAAACCAACCGCCAGACCAGTTCTTTCTAGATATCTGGAACGTCGCCAGCAAAACTCGCGTCAGCCATATCCTCTTACCCTCTGAACTGACTCGCGGCGCCTTCAACTCTTCGGCCACGATGCTCTTTACTGCGCAAGGCGAAAATCTGCAGGCGTGGGATATACCGTCCGGCAAGCGGCGTTTCTCGCTCACGGTAAGTGGCGACATTGACCTAATTGTTCCCAATCCTTCTTCTGACTCCTTCGCCACGCTCACCCATGGACATCTGACTGTATGGGACGCCTTGACCGGCGCGCGCTTGGCGCAGCTTCCCGATCGGGGCTATCTTCACGCCGCCGCTTTCAGTCCCGACGGCCGCTATCTGCTCACCGGATACAACGAGCGCGCCGCCGCACTTTGGCTCTGGCGTTCGTCCGATCTGCGAGATCAAGCCTGTGCCCGCCTCACTGGCAACTTTTCTCACGATGAATGGAAGCGTTGGTTTCCAAAACAACCTTATCGCCAAATCTGTCCGAACTTGCCGGCTGTCAACTGAATCGCTCGTGCTTGGAGCCAGCGACGATAAACGTTTCGCCGCTCGATCGTACTGATAAACGCCTGTATAGGAAGTTAGCGCTTGTGGGTGTGTCCAGGATTCGCGAATAGCGGATAGCTGACGGCCGAAAGCTGCATCCACTAGAATCAAGCCTTCTATCGTTTGAAGACCCATGGCACTGAGAGAGACGGAAGCGATCGTGCTGCGTACGTATCCGTTGCGCGAAGCCGATTTGCTGGTCACACTGTTCACGCGCGCGGAGGGCAAGGTGCGCGGCGTGGCCCGATCGGCCAAGAAGTCGAAGCGGCGTTTCGGGGGCGCCCTGGAGCCGCTGACCTATGTGCGGGCGTTCTACGATGTGCGCGAGCGGCAGGAACTGGCACGGCTCGACGCGTGCGAGGTGCTGGAGTCTCCTCTGGCCTCGGAGGTGAGCTATCCGCGGGCGGTGGCCCTGGGCCACATTGCCGAGTTGCTCGACGAGTTGCTGCCGGATCACGAATCGAATGACGCCATCTTCCGCTTGACCCTTTCCGTGCTGCACGTCTTGACGGGGCCGGATGTATGGATGCCGGTAACCTATTTCGAGCTCTGGCTGACGCGCCTGGTCGGCTTTCTTCCGGAACTAACGGAGTGCACTGTCTGTGGCCGCAACCTGAATGGCAGTCGCGCCTATTTTCATGCGCTAGCCGACGGCCTGATGTGCGTCGACGATAAGCGGCTTGGCGTCGTCGGAGATTTCCAGCGAATCGCGGGGCCTTGCCGCGCAAATGTTTCGGGCTCCAGTGGAGAGTTTCGCGGCAGTGCCGTGGGCGAAGTCCCAGGGCGCCGATCTGCGGAAGTTTCTGATCCAGATCCTGCAGAGACATATTGAGAAGAAGCTGATTACGGCGGGAATGTTGGAGAAAATAAACGCCTAAACCGGCACAACGCGAGTGGTTTTCGAAAGGAACGAGCATGGACGATAAATGGGGAAGGCGACTTTTCCGTACGGGGGCACTGGTACTTTTGCTGATTGGAGCGGTGCATTCGCTTTCTTTGCTGGGAAGACCCACTCCCGCGAACGACACCGAAAAGCAGCTTCTTGAGCTGATGAGGGACTACAAGTTCCCTATGATGGGGTCTTTGCGAAGTATGGATAACCTCCTGCGTGGATTCAGCATTGCATTCATGCTGGGCACCTTTGGGATGGGATATCTCGATATAGTTGTCTTGCGCGAACGTGCCAAATTGTTGAAGAACGTAGCGCTGGTCAATGCCCTCTGGCTGGGGGCAATGGTCGCGGTTTCGCTGCGTTATTTTTTCGCCGCGCCCACTGTGTTTCTTGTAGTTGCATTCTTGATCTTCGCAGCAGCCTGGCTCAGCCTGCGGAAATCCGCTAGCTGACGGCTCGCCGCTCCTTCCGTTACAATCAACAATTAACCCTTGGACTCCAAACAAGCTGTGAACCCAGCCAAGCCCAACCCGGCGACTTTCCAGGAGCTTATTCTCCGACTGCAGGCCTTTTGGGCGGAGCGCGGATGCGTGCTGCAACAACCCTACGACGTGGAAGTTGGCGCGGGAACCATGGCTCCGGAAACGTTTCTGCGGGTGCTGGGTCCCAAGCCGTACAAAGTTGCCTATGTGCAGCCGTCGCGGCGTCCGGCGGACGGACGCTATGGTGAGAATCCCAACCGGCTGTTCAAGCACATGCAGTTGCAGGTGATCCTGAAGCCTCCGCCGGAGAACGTGCAGGAGTTGTATTTGGAGTCGTTGGGCGCAATCGGCATTGACCTGCGCCAGCACGACATCAAGTTTGAGGAAGATAACTGGGAGGCTCCGACACTGAGCGCCTGGGGCGTGGGCTGGCAAGTGATGCTCGACGGCCTGGAGATCACGCAGTTCACCTACTTCCAGCAATGCGGGGGAGTAGATTTGTTTCCGATTTCGGCCGAGTTGACGTACGGACTCGAACGTATCGCGGCGTTTCTGCAGGATGTGGACTCGATCTATGACATCGTGTGGGCGCGCGATCCGGAGACCGGGCAGGCGGTGAAGTATGGTGACGTTCGGCTTGCGGATGAATTGCAGTTCTCGGTTTACAACTTCGAGGCTGCGGACGTAGAGAAGGCCTGGAAGCATTTCGACCTGTACGAGGCGGAGTGCAAGAGTTTGATTTCGCGGTATGCGGAACTGGCAGGAGATCAAGCCCCCCGTCGTGTTTCAGCAAACAACGGAGAGACAAGGACGGGGCACCCGGAGAAGGCGCGTTTTCCGTTGCTGGGGGCTTACGATCTTTGCTTAAAGTGCTCGCATCTTTTTAATATTCTCGACGCGCGTGGAGCGATTTCGGTGACCGAGCGCGTGGGCGTGATTGCGCGGGTGCGGGCGCTGGCCGTTGGAATTGCGAAGGCCTGGGTGGATCAGCAGAAGGCGGAAACTGCGGCGCCATCTGAGAACCCGGACGAGCCCGAGCCTGTCCGCGAGAAAAAGCCGAAGGTCAAGAAAGAAACGCTGTCGCCGGTGGGCTGACGGTCGCCTTTTCCCGCTTTGGGGTTTCGGAAAGTCGGATGTGATTTCCATCACATTCGGAGTGCACCTCTTTTTGCAACACTGAATGGTTTGAAGGCATGCCAGATTTTCTACTAGAGATCGGGTGCGAAGAGATTCCGGCGCGGATGATTGACGCTGCGTCGCAAGAATTGCGCGAACGGGTTGCGGCCTTGCTGAGCCGCGAGCGGTTGTCTGGAGCCGAGATCACAGGTTTTGAGACACCGCGTCGTCTGGCGGTGATGGCGTCGGGAATTGCTGCCGCGCAAGCCGACATCACCGAGCAGATCAGCGGACCTTCGGTCAACGTCGCATATAAAGATGGTCAGCCCACTCCAGCCGCCCATGCCTTCGCGAAGAAGGCAGGTGTAGACGTTTCCGAGTTAGAAAAGATCACAACACCCAAGGGAGAATACCTCGCCGCCAAGGTCACCAAGAAGGGCCGCAGCGCGGCGGAGATTCTGACTGAAGCACTCCCGAAAGAACTCGCCACAATCTATTGGCCGAAGAACATGTACTGGCGCAAGCAGAACGAGCGCTTCGTGCGTCCGGTGCGATGGCTGGTGGCAATGCTCGACGGGAAGACGATCCCGCTGGAATTTGACGGGGTACGGGCAGGGAACAGTTCGCGGGGCCATAGGATTCTGACGGAGGGAGCAGTTTCAATTTCGCGGGCTGGATCTGCCTATGTCGATTCTCTGCGAGCGGCAAAGGTGTTGGGCCGGGCTGAGCGGGAGCATCAGATTCGGAAGGCGCTGGATGCGGCGACTCGCACGATTCCGAGCGCGCGGTGGCGTGAAGACAAAGGCCTGCTCGATGCCGTCGTGAATCTGACTGAGTACCCGTCGGTGATTCTGGGCGGGTTCGACCCGCAGTTTCTTGCGCTGCCGGAAGAGGTGCTGGTGACGGTGATGCGCGATCACCAGAAGTATTTTGCGTTGGAAGACGGCTCAGGCAAACTGTTGCCGCATTTCCTTGCAGTGCTCAATACCGATAGCGATCCGCAGGGGCTGATCCGGCACGGCAACGAACGCGTGCTGCGAGCGCGCTTCAACGATGCGCGATTCTTCTGGCAGACCGATCAGAAGAAGTCGCTGCTGGAGCGGCTGGAATTGCTGCGCAACGTTACCTTCCAGAAGGATCTTGGCAGCTACTATGAGAAGACGCAACGCGTGCAACGGTTGTGCAGCTGGCTGAGCGAGATTCTCAAGCAGCATGGGGTGCCGGTGCGTCCGGGTGTGATTCACAAGGCGGCATGCCTGGCGAAGGGCGATCTGACCACCGAACTGGTGAAAGAGTTCACGGAGTTGCAGGGGATCGTGGGTGGGCTGTACGCGCGAGTGCAGCAACTGGACCCGACACTGTCTGAGGCGACGCGGTTGGCGATTGCCGACACGATTTACGACCACTACAAGCCGGAGTCGACCGACGACGAGATTCCACGGTCGATCGAGGGCGCGGTGCTGTCGATCGGCGACAAGGCGGACACGATCGCCGGAATGTTTGCGCTAGGACTGGTACCAAGCGGATCGAAGGATCCGTTTGCGTTGCGGCGGCAGGCGAATGCAATCGTCAAGGTGATTGCAGAAAAGAAGTTACCGCTCCGGTTGAACGAACTGATGCAGGATGCACGCACGGGTTATCAGCGATCCGAGGCGGAGAAGAAGTTCGTCGACGATAGGAAGTATTCCGCTTCAATGACGATATTCTTTCGCGAGCGCGTGGAATTTTACTTGCGGGATGTTTGCGGCTATTCATTCGACGTCGTAAAGGCGGTGCTGGCAGCCGACGCGGATGATGTTGTCGATGCGGTGCAGCGCGCTGAGGCGGTGAAGCAGGTCTTGCATTTGCCTGAGTTCCAGGCAATTGGCGCAGCTTGCAAGCGGATGCGAAATATTCTGAGGCAGGCCGCGGAGCAGGGCATTGCCGCGGCCGGCAGTGTCGAGTCGTTGCCCGATTCCGCGGACGAAGAAAAGGATCTGATTGCGTATTTGCGGCAGGAGGGCGCCAGGGTGGAAGAACACCGAGGCGGAAAGAATATCTGGACGCTCTACGGCTGCTCTCGACCGCGCGAGAGCCGGTGGACAAGTTCTTCGACAAGGTCATGGTGATGGTCGAGGATCAGCGCTGCGAGCGAACCGGTTGGCGCTGCTGCAGACTTTGTTGAAGGAATTTTCCACGATTGCGGATTTTTCAGAGATCGTGATTGAAGGGAAGGTAGAGCGTTTCCGTCGTTCCCACGTTACAGGTTCGTGTTTTGCAGCGGACATTGCGAGCCGGGCGTAACGAAGAAGATTTCACGAATTTGATCGACATTCTGAAGCTAGACAAAGGACTCATATATGGCGACGATTACTCTCCCCGAAGCTGAAGTACAGGACAAGAAGAGCACGAACAAATCATCCACAACCAAGTATGTCTACTCGTTTGGCGGCGGGCAAGGCCGATGGCAACGGCAAAATGAAGGACGTGCTGGGCGGCAAAGGCGCCGGACTGGCGGAGATGACCAATGCCGGACTGCCGGTGCCTCCGGGATTCACGATTCAGACCGAGGCTTGTCGCGAGTACATGCGGGGCGGCTTGTCTCCTGATATCGACAAGCAAATGGATGAGGCTCTGGCGAAGCTTGAGGCGCTGCAGGGACAGAAGCTGGGGACGGGCGAGAATCCGCTGCTGGTGAGCGTGCGGTCGGGCGCGAAATTTTCGATGCCGGGGATGATGGATACGATCCTGAATCTTGGGCTGAACGACAAGAGTGTGGAAGCCTTGGCCAAGCGGAGCAACAATCCGCGGTTTGCGGCCGATTCGTACCGGCGGTTGATCCAGATGTTCGGCAACGTTGTGCTCGACATCGAGAAGCACGTGTTTGACGAAGTGTTCGACGCAAAGAAGAAGCAGCGCAAGACCAAGCTCGACACCGACCTGACAGCCAAAGATCTGCAGGAAGTGATCGTCGAATACAAGAAGGTGGTGAAGAAGCACGCCAAGCGCGATTTTCCGCAGGACCCCCACGAACAACTGGTCCTGGCTCGTGACGCAGTGTTCCGCTCTTGGCAAAACGACCGGGCGAAACACTATCGCCGGATGAATAACATTGACGACATGCTGGGCACAGCCGTCAATGTGCAGGCAATGGTGTTCGGAAATCTTGGCGACACCAGTGGATCGGGCGTGGGCTTCACGCGAAACCCGGCGATCGGCACGAAAGAGTTCTACGGCGAATTCCTCATGAATGCGCAGGGCGAGGACGTGGTATCCGGCGTCCGCACCCCAGTGCCGATTCTCGAACTGCAGAAGATTCTTCCTGAGGCTTACAACCAGCTTCGCGAAATCACCACGCGGCTGGAGAAGCACTACAAGGACGTACAGGATTTTGAGTTCACCGTTCAGGAAGGCAAGCTCTACATGCTGCAGACGCGCAATGGCAAGCGCACAGGCTTGGCCGCGGTGCGGATCGCGATTCAGATGGTAGAAGAAGGGCTGATCACGAAGGAAGAAGCGATCTTCCGCGTCGAACCGAACCAGTTGTATGACTTCCTCGTTCCTCGTCTCGATGAGAAGAGCACAAAGGTCGAAGTGCTGGCGACTGGTCTACCTGCATCTCCGGGAGCTGCGGTGGGTCAGATCGTTTTCACCGCGGATGAAGCGGTCAAAATGGCAGGGCACGAGACGACGAAAAAGCCGGTGATTCTGGTGCGCGCTGAAACCACGCCGGAAGACATTCACGGCATGGAGGTTGCGAAGGGCATTCTCACGTCTCGCGGCGGCATGACCAGTCACGCTGCCGTGGTCACGCGCGGAATGGGTAAATGCTGCGTTGCGGGTGCCGAGAAAATCACGGTCGACGAAAAAGCACGCGAGATGCGTGTGGCGGGGCAGACCTTTAGGGAAGGGGACTGGATCTCGCTCGATGGTACAACCGGGCGCGTGATTAAGGGAAAACTGAACACGATTCCTCCAAAGGCGGACGATCCGGAACTGCTACAGTTCATGAGTTGGTCCGAGCCGTTCCGCAAGATGAAAGTTCGCGCCAATGCAGACGTTCCGCGGGATGCTGTTCAAGCTCGTGCCTTTGGAGCGGAGGGAATCGGTCTTTGCCGGACCGAGCATATGTTCTTCGGGGAAAAGAAGATCAAGCACATGCGCGACATGATTCTGGCTCGCGAGGAGAAGTACATTCCGGCGGCACTCTCAAAATACAACAAGGAGAAGGGGACCCGGCTCTCGTTGAACGAACTCGAGCCGTCAGCTGAATCCGAAGTCAAAGAGCGCGCGCAGAAACTTGCTCGTCTTGCTGCGCTCAAGGAGTTGTTGCCACTGCAGCGAAAGGACTTCGCGGGAGTCTTTGAAGCCATGGACGGGCTGCCGGTCACGATTCGGACGCTCGATCCACCGCTCCACGAGTTCCTGCCGCGACGCGAGGACTTAATGGTAGAAATTGCCACGCTTCCCTACGCGGATGCGAAACAGAAGAAGGAACTGGTGAAGCGGTACTCCGACTATGGTGTGAAGGGCGTCGGCGATCTGAAGAAACTGTTGTCGACGCTGCTCGCTCGCGTGGAGCAGTTGCACGAATTTAACCCCATGCTCGGACATCGCGGATGCCGGCTCGGCATCACGTATCCCGAGATCACCGAGATGCAGGCTCGCGCCATTTTCGAAGCGGCTGTCGACTGCACGAAGAAGGGAATCAAGGTTCTACCGGAGGTCATGATTCCTCTGGTCGCCACGTTGAAAGAGATGGCGAACCAGGGAGCGATCGTGCGGCGTGTGGCCGAAGAAGTCTTTAAAGAAAAAGGTACGAAGATCGATTACATGGTCGGTACGATGATCGAGTTGCCTCGCGCGGCACTAGTCGCAGACGAGATCGCCAAAGAGGCGGAGTTCTTCTCGTTCGGCACCAACGATCTGACGCAGACTACGTTCGGCTTTTCGCGCGATGACGTCAACAAGGTGCTTCCGACCTACTTGGCGGAAGGCATATTGAAGCAGGATCCGTTCGCGGCGCTGGACCAGGAAGGGGTCGGACAACTGGTGAAGATGGCGACCGAGCGCGGACGCAAGACGCGTTCGAACTTGAAGGTCGGCATCTGCGGTGAACATGGCGGAGAGCCATCGTCGGTGGAATTTTGCTATCGAACCGGGCTCAACTACGTTTCGTGCTCACCGTTCCGGGTGCTGACCGCTCGGCTAGCGGCTGCTCAGGCTGCGGCGGCGGAGACGCTGAAGGTCGAGGGCGGACGGACGAAATGAAAACCACAGAGGACACGGAGGACCCGGAGGCAACGTAGGCTCTTTTGTGGAGATCAACGAAATTTCCGGGTCCATTGTCGATGCAGCCATGAAAGTGCATACGGCTTTGGGCCCGGGTTTGTTAGAGAGTTGAGCATCTCACAGACGGCGTTCAAAGACTCTTCAATCACTTCCAGTCCTCTCCGTCCTCTGCGGTTGTGGTTTGATTTACTGCACTTTCTGGAGGCGGGCGATCAGCTTCTGAGGAAGACTCTCTTCCGATTCTGACCACAGGCGGCGTGACGTCGCGCGGGTGTTCATCTCGGCCTTTTTCGTGAACTCCACAAGTTTGGCGACATTGTCGCGAATCTTGGCTTGAGTTTCGTCCGTGAGTTCGACATTTTCCTGAACAAACAGCGAATCGAGACCGAAATCGATCTGGATGTGACCGGTCTCCTGGACGGCTCCGTCGTCGAATTCCTCGCCCTGCACAATAAACTTCACCAGGCTCGGGATGAGATGCCACTGACGGCCGGTCTCGTTGGGGGTCCAAAGATCCCAGAATGCGTCGAAGACATAAGCATAGTCGTCGTGAATGAGATCGGCGGCGACTACGACCGCTTCCTCCGGCGCGATGCCGGGGGAGAAACGACGCTCGAGGACGCTGGCTTCATTCCAGGACACGGGTTGCACCGCGGCATACGTAACTCCGGGGCGCTGCTCCGAGAAAGGGAACTGCTGCAAGACGGCGAACATGTGCGGCAGCATTGCTGGGCCCGTGAAGTCGGGGAACCAGAGGCTCAGGTATAAGGGGTCAGTCATTGGAATACGGCGCGAACGGCGCGCTCTCACTTATTGTATGCGATGGGTCGCGGGAGAGTCGTTGCGTAGAAAAAGGTTGTCGCGCTCCGAAGAATTAGTCGCCCGATACGGCAGGAGAATAGCCGGAGGATAAAAGTCCCTCAGCACCGTCAGCTTCAAAGTCGTCGGGAGTTGTAACCGGAATTGTCGCTTTCAACAACGTGCCGTCGAGACTGGATTCGATTTCGAGAAAACCGCCAAGTTCCTTCAGTCTCTCGCGGACTCCGGCGAGGCCGACGCCGACATTTCCTGTCTTCCAGAATCGATCGAGCACTTCTCTCGGAACTCCCATCCCGAAATCTTTAACGGTAAGGACGACCCGGGACTCGTCGGCGGTAACGCGTACCTCAACGGCGCGGCTGCCGGAGTGGCGGTGGACGTTGGTGAGAGCTTCCTGCAAGATGCGGAAAAGCGCTGTCTCGGTACGCCGGGGCAAGCGGTGCGCGTGTTCGGGAAGATAAAGTTGGGTGGCAATTCCGCTCCGCCGGCCAAACCCCTCCACGTACCACTTTGCGGCTGACGAAAAACCAGCCTCATCCAGCAACGGAGGGTGCAACAGGTGAGAAAGAGTGCGAGTATCCGAAATAGAGCGGTCTACCAGGAGTTGCGCGTCTTTGAGATGCGGGGAGCTGTTCGAGGACTCTTGGGCGAGCATGTCGAGGCTGATTTTGGCCGCGGTCAAATCCTGGCCGAGACTGTCATGAAGTTCACGGGCGATGCGACGCCGCTCTTCATCCTGTACGCGAAGCAATTTCACGGAAAGGCGGCGCAACGCGGCGGTACGCTGCTCGACGAGGGACTCCAAGGCGTTATGAGCACGGCGGAGCGCATCTTCGGCGGCTTCCCGCTGCCGCAAATGGTCGCGAACTTCGTACTGCCGGCGACGCGCCAGGAGCGCGCTCCGAACCGCGCTGATCAGCGTAACCGGCCGTAACGGACGCTCCAGTAAGGTCACGTTGCCCAGCGGAGCTCGAGACCGTACCGCCGACTCTGTGGAGGCCGTGCTCAATCCGCTTCCCGTGAGGACGATAATCGGGAAATCGGACCATCGCGGCTGGGTCGAGAGGATTTGCGCTAACGCCGCGATCGCTCCGTTCTGGAGCACCTCCTCTGTAATGATAGCCGCCCCGGCATGCTCGCAAATTGCTTCTCCAAATTCCCGCAGAGTCGGCAGCGTACAGATCTTGACGGAGGACTGGAGCAATACGCGCTCGATGAGGGCCGCGTCTTTCCCAAAGGGAGCATAGACCAGGACAGGCAGGTCGCTCGCGTAAATCTCACTCATTGAGGGGACCTTTCCCGATCAATGGAGCGAGTGAAGTGGGGCTGCCCGACAAAATTCCCTGAAAGTCGGACAGTGGCGCTCCAACCTTGATGGTGTCTGGCCCCAGGCGGAGTTCACGAATCGAGCGTTCATGGCCCCCGCTGCGCTTTTTCATCATCGAGATGGCCTGGCGAACTTGTCCCTTCGCCTCGAAATAGCGCAGAACCAGGATGTTATCTGCCAGGTAACTGACATCGATTGGGGTGTGCATGGCGCTGCCAACCAAGCCCATCTGCGCCAGCACGAGCAGCGTCAGCACTCCGCGATTGTTCAAATAGGTCAGCAGTTCGTGGAGATGGAGAGCGAGAAACTGTTCGCCCGGCATCGCCTGCAGAAAGCCGTTAAGGCTATCGATGAGGACAGCTCGAACTCTATCCTTTTCCACGGAGCGCCGGACCATGTCAACGAACTCGCCGGGTGAGACTTCAGCGGGGTCGAGATGTTCGATCTTCATGCGGCCGGAGCGCAGCAGCGGATCGATGTCCATGCCCAGGCCGGATGCCCGTCCAAGCAGGGTGTTTATGGTTTCTTCAAAGATAAAGGCTGATGCGGGTTCGCCGCGTTCGGCGGCGGTCGTCAGCCAACGCAAGGCAATCGTTGTTTTGCCGCATCCTGCAGGCCCGATCAACAAGGTGCTGGTACCGCGCCCCAACCCTCCGCCAGCTAAAGCGTCGAGTTCCGGGATGCCACTCGCAGCTTCGGTCGTGTCTTTGTGATTGCTGCTGTATTCCGCAGCTACGAGGCGGGGAAAAACAACGACGCCGCCGTTGCGAATGATGTAGTCGTGATATCCCTCGCGAAAAGCGCAACCGCGCAGCTTCGTGACTTCGATCCGGCGCATGGTCTTTCCATACTCGCGTGAGACTCGGCTCATGCTGATGACGCCGTGCACGATGCTGTGCAGTTCGAGGTCCGCATAGCGGCTGCTGCGGTCGTCCAGCAAAAGCACTGTACAGTCCTCGGGTGCATACTCTTTCAAAGAAAGAACCTGACGCCGATAACGCAGAGGATCTTTGGCGAGCATCCGCACTTCTGAAAGCGCATCAATGACGAGGCGAGTGGGCCTTTGGCGATCCACTTCCGCAATGATGGTTTGCACGCGATCGTTCAATTCGACTTCGGCAGGGTGGAAAACGGTGTATTGCCCCTCGGGCTTGAGATCCTGCTCGCTCGGCCTAACCTCAAGAATCGTGACGCCATCCACCCCGAGCCCGTGAACACGCGCGACAGTTAGGAGCTCGTCGGCAGACTCGGAAAGTGTGATGTAGAGAACCTTTTCGCCTCTTTTTATTCCCTCTGCCATGAATTGCAGCGCTAAGGTTGTTTTGCCCGTGCCCGGTTCTCCCTCGACGAGATAAAGGTGTCCAACAGGGAGCCCTCCGCCTAGAACATCGTCCAGACCAGAACATCCCAAACCGCAGCGAATTAGCGTTGGTACTGATTTTTCTTCTAGCATGAGGTCGAGATCCGGCAATGTCCTTTCGTATGAATCGATGCTTGCATCGACGCACCGGCGCCCCTTTCCCAAAACACGTGGAGCTCTTTCATTTTTTTGGAGAGGGTAGTGCTTCGTAAATACATTCTTTTCTGTAGCTAAGGCGACGATTGACCCGGGATGAACGTGGCTTGCGAGGCGCGATGGCAATAACGATTCGAGGGAGATAGCCAGTGATGTGCCCGCTCAGCGCCGCTGATCCCACGGTGTCATGGGCAGCGTCCTGATATACGCGGGACTGCCTGAAAAGGCAATGGTACTTGTGCAGGCGATTTACAGCGATCCGCGGACTGCCCGCTTTTGATAGACGGCGCCACCAAGGCGGCAAGCATCTCCGGATTTTCGGAGAAATCCTTCAATGTTGCCGCCTCAAAGATTCACGAAAGAAACCAGACCTCAGGCTCGGACTGCGTTACCTCAAGATACTCCGACGAAACCACAGTCAGTTCATCCCCTCCGCGATTGTATGCGGACCACAATGACTTCCAGCTCTTCGCGGAGCATTGCAGCATCAGTTTCAGGCCCTACGCATGTGCCAGATTCGCGGTTAGCGCCGGGCTGCAAAGGTCACCGGCCCAGGGCCGTGCGGATGCGCGCCAGGTGGTGCCAGCTGTGCCGTAGGGCGTGGTCCTCAATGACGAACTGCGCGGTGACCGGAGCCCCGAAGCTCAGCGAGAAAGGTGCCGCCCGATCCAACTCGTCATCGGTGAACGTGCGTACCGCGGCGGCCGCCTCGCGACTGTTCCGGCGCAAGAGTTCGAGCGCGGCGGCCTTCGTTACCCCTGCCTGTTCGTTGCCATGTTTGGCATTCAACTCGGCAACAACCTTCCACGTGACATCGGTAACGGCCTTGCCGCTGGCGACGGTTCGCGCGAGATCAATCTCGATAGGGTAGACGCTGGCAACATGGTGCACGATTACACCGACCGAACGGCCGTCCTTGCCACTTTCCGGCACTGGTGCGTGCCATTCCGCTTCCGAGAGTCCTTCAGCAAAGGCCGCCAGTGTGGCGGCGCCTTGCTCGATGCGATCAGCCAGTGATTCAGCACGACGACCTGCGCGGCCACCGTTTTTGGGTTGCGTAGAGTCACTGCTCGTCTGTGTTTCTTTCACACTCGTATTCATTCTGGTAGCTTCCTTTCACGCGCTTGCTTTGGATTCGCACTCCTCGCGATCCAGTTCTACTATGCTGCATACCACGTGTCATGGGCTTGACCGATCGTCCGGCATCCTTAGCACAAACGCCCAATTCGATGGTTCATAAGGACTTGCTCTACGAGTTCTTCAGCGTCGTTAAGTTTTAGAAGGTCCCCTTCTTCAATGGCAATCTCCACTCCTTGTGTCTCAGCGAACCCGATTTCCTCACCTATCTGTTCCCCCTGGTTTTCTTGTGGGAAGGGAAGTCGAGTCTAGGCCGATTGCGCCCGAGTGGCGGGCAAGCCAGAGATGATTCACTGTCCAGAAAAGTCGGGTATGGGGAGCTTGGCGGTATCGATAACGATAGAGGCCCATCGCGTCGCCAATCAGTTGTGGCGAATGACATCTTGAGATTGCGGATACCTTGCCGACTTATCGGGACGAATCACACCACAAGGCGGCGTCCGACGCGAGACGAAGCGCTGAATTCCGAATTACCTCGGCATAGCCGGTAGACTCTCCGGCACACATACACAGTCCTGCTAAACGCGAACGGCAGCGATCCCCGGGGCATCACTCAGTGACCACCGCCTTCACCAAGTTCCGCGGATGGTCCACGTCATATCCTTTATTCACCGCGACGTGGTAGGCGAACAACTGCAGAGGAATCACCTCAACAATGGGGAGCAGCAATTCCGGCGCCGCCGGCACATAAAACACATGATCCGCGATCGCGGCGACGTCCTTATCGCCCTCTGTAGCGACTGTTACCAGGGGACCGCGGCGCGATCTCACTTCTTTCATAACCTCCATCGTTCGGTGGTATCGCAGGACCGAATCCGGGTCTCGCCGGTCACAGGTGGCAAGCACGACGACTGGAAGTTTGTCATCCACGAGCGCATTGGGACCATGCTTCAATTCTCCCGCCGGATAGCCTTCTGCATGGGCGTAGGAAATTTCTTTGAGCTTAAGCGCTCCCTCCCGTGCAATCGCGTAATGCACGCCGCGGCCGAGATAGAGGAATTTTTCCGCCTTGAAGTGCACAGCCCCATACTCTTCGGCCAGGCCGTCCCAGGTCGCAAGGTTTTCGTCGATCGCCTTGGGTAGGCACTGCAGGCGCTGCAAATACGAGCGCGTGACCTCCGAGGTCATTCGCCCTCGCTTGCGGGCGAGGAACAGCGCCATCAGGTAAAGAATAGTAAGCTGAGTGGTGAAGCTCTTGGTCGCCGGGATGGATAACTCCGGACCAGCCCCTGAGATCAATGCCGCGCCCGCCTCGCGCACAATCGTCGTATCGGGCACGTTCGAGATGGCGATGGTCTTGACCCCTCGCGTCAGAGCCTCGCGCTGCGCGGCAATCGTGTCAGCCGTCTCTCCTGACTGCGTAATCACCATCACGATCGGATCCACGGCCGCATGGGTTGAGCGGTAGCAATATTCGCTGGCATACTCCACATCGACCGCCACGCCCGAAAGATCTTCGATCATGATTTCGCCGGCCAGGCCGGCGTGGCGACTCGATCCGCTGGCGGCGATGATGAGCTTCTCGAAAGTCAGCAGTGCGCTTTCGATGGGGTGCAACTCCCCAGGAAAGATGATGTCGTCTTTGAGATGCTTTTCTACGGTCTTCGCAATTGCGGCAGGCTGCTCATAGATTTCACGCAGCATGGCATGAGAATGCTCTTGGTTGGTGGCGTTCTTCTTTGATTTCGTAGGTGTCATGATAGCTGGGGCTGAGGGTAAATCATTCTCCGTCTAACGGGCAAACCACTACTCTTGAGGGTGAAACCCGCGGATGCCGGTGGAGTTAACCAGCCGCCCCCTCGAAATGCGCTTCAATTTCTTCCAGCGTTTTCCCTTTGGTTTCCGGCAAGAACCATGTTGCCGTGACGAAGTAAATCACGGTGCATGCTGCAAACCCGAAGAACATGGTCGAGTATCCATACTTGCCGACCGTGGGCAGGAAAATCGCCGCGATGGTCGTCGACACCGCCTGGTTGAGCACTAGCGCGATGCTCATGCCGTTGGAGCGAATGCGGGTCGGCATCAACTCAGACAGCGCCAGCCAAACGCAAACTCCTGGACCGATAGCGAAAAAGGCCATGAACACGAACAGCGTGATCGCGACGAGCCAGCCATTACGCGCCGACGGGACGGGGGTGATGAGCGCGTTCTCAATTCGCAGCGGCGCTGTGCGGGAAGCATCGAGGTTTCCAAACGGGTTCGAGAAGAACGCTACCACTTTATTCGCGGGCACGCAGCCATCGCGTGTGATGTTGATGGGTTTCGCAGCCGGATCATCGGAACGCACAACCTGACTCGCCGCCCGAAAATCTCCGTAGGAATAAATAACCACCATAGAAGTTGGGCGACCGGCGTCTGTGCCCATCGCAGCCGCATTCAGCAGTTTGTGCGCGGTCTCTTCGTCGTACAGCAACGTGAGCCTCTGGTCTGGCGAGACCTGGGACTGGACCTGGCTCTTGGAATCCACACGCAACCTCTCTGTCCCTAAGAAAAGAACGCCGGTGCAAATCATCGATACGATGATCCCTGCAGTGCCCACACCTAAGAGAAACTTGCGCCCCTTGCGATCCACCAGCATTACCCCACCGAAGGTCACCGCGAAGTTGATGATCGTGAATACAACGTAGCCCCAGTGTGCGGCGAAATCCGATAGCCCACTTTGCAAGAGAATGTTGGTGTTATAGGCGATGATGGAATTAATACCGGTCGTCTGATTACACGCGAGGATGATGCATGCGAGCACAAAAGGAATCACGTATTTACGCCTCAGCAATGAATCATGAACCTTGGCGTTGCCTGAGGCCTTAGCTTTTTCGGATGCGACCACTTCTTCCATTTCCCTCAATTCAAGCTCTGCCTGGTCAGTTGTGCGGGACCGGAGAAGCGCGGTTCGGGCCGCCTCCTTCTTGCCGCGACGCAATAGCCAGCGGGGAGACTCTGCCACCATCAAGCTGCCGATCACAAACAAAATGCCCGGCGGCAACGATACCCAAAAAATTCCGCGCCATGCGGTGTCCTTAAAGGCGAGAAGCCGTGCCGCGTCGCCGAGTTTTGCCACCTGGTCCACTCGGAAACTGAAGTAAGCGCCCACGAGCGCCGCGATCACGATACCCGCGGTCAGTAACCATTGAAAAATTCCGGTCCCTTTGCCGCGGCTCGACGCCGTCAGACACTCGGCAAGGTACAGTGGAACTACAACGCCGATCAGTCCCGCACTGACCCCCTGCAGCAGTCGGCCAAAGACCAGAGGTCCGTAACCATGCGCGAGGGCAATCATTGGAATGCTGATGACGAACATGACGCCGCTCAGTGCCATCAGGGGCTTGCGACCCATCCAGTCCGCCAGCAAACCCGCGAAAAGCGTGGAAATTACACTGCCCAGCAGCACGGCGGCCACGACGAGAGAAAGTTGGCCGGAGTTGAGGCCTGAAGTCGCTTCGAGATAAGGCAGGGCTCCGGCGATAATCCCCACGTCCACGCCATAAAGCAGGCCGCCCAAGCCGGAGACGATCAGCAGAAAGCGGTTATAAAAAATCTTCTTATCATCGAGAACCGAGTCAGGGCCGGTTGCGATCTCAGCTGTCATAGGTTTGTGTGTACTCGAAGTTTTTATGCGGATGGGTCGTCGTCCGCGTCAATCGCGCGGACACTGACTTCATCGGAGTGCTTCCAAAAACGCACCTCGAATTGTAGCTTAGTGGAGCCGTTACGCTCCGCAATATTGCTGCGTGGATCCGAATTCGCACGGTGTCGATTGTCCAGCGCATTAAACCGCCACTCCCGTCAGATACAATACATAAGCCGCTCGGCGGGTTCGATGCGTGCCTTAGACTGACGTCTGGATGCGATACGGGTTCATCATCGATAACCGCAAGTGCATTGGCTGCCATGCCTGCACCGTGGCTTGCAAAACCGAGAACCATGTCCCCCTCACGGTAAATCGCACCTGGGTGAAGTACGTCGAGAAGGGAACTTATCCCAACACTCGACGCGTCTTTCAGGTCACCCGATGCAATCACTGTGAAAATCCGCCGTGCGTGACGATCTGCCCGGTCACCGCGATGTACCAGCGCAAAGACGGCATCGTCGACTTCAGTTCCGAACGCTGCATCGGCTGCAAGGCCTGCATGCAGGCCTGTCCATACGATTCCATTTATATCGATCCCGACGAAGGCACTGCGGCGAAGTGCCACTTCTGCGCGCATCGAACTGAGGTTGGCCTGGAGCCTTCATGTGTCGTGGTCTGTCCCGAGCACGCCATCATTGCAGGGGATCTCGACGCCTGTGATGGAGAGATATCGCAGTTGCTGGCGCGCGAGCCCGTGCGCGTGCGCAAACCCGAGCAAGGCACAAGGCCCAAGCTCTACTACATCGACTCAGATGAAAGCGCAATCGTACCTACCGCGGCCCGCCACGAATCGATTTATATGTGGTCGCAGCGTAACGAGAGCATTCACGGCGGGGGTGCCCTCTATCCTCCAGATAGCCCGCTACTTCAAAAGAATGCTCTGGCCGCGTATGACGTCTCGCACGCGCGTCCCTGGGGATGGCAGGTTCCCGCCTACTGCTGGACGAAATCGATCGGCTCCGGCGTACTCGCGATTCCCGCGATCGCCACGCTGCTGGGCCGCCTGGGAGCCGACCGGGCAAGGGATATCTACGTCTCGACGATCGCGCTCCTTTTCACCGCATTGACCACCGTGCTGCTGGTCTGGGATCTCGAACACAAGTCTCGCTTTCTGCGCGTAATCTTCACGCCGCAGACCAAGTCATGGCTGGCCCGTGGGGCGTTCATCCTGATCGCCTACAGCGGCCTCACCGGCGTGTTCTGGTTGGCTGCTATAGCGCAACTCACCGCGATCACGACTTGGCTCTTGTGGCCCACAGTGCTTCTGGGCTTTCTCGCCGCTGCCTACACCGCATTTTTGTTTGGACAATGCGAAGGGCGCGATCTCTGGCAGACTCCGCTGTTACCGCTTCACCTGATCGTGCAGGCGCTGATGTGCGGCGCAGCTGTGCTGGCCTTGTTGCCATCCTCCGCGGGAGGCTCGCAACAGACGCTCGCCGTTGCCAAAGTCGGCCTCGCATTCAGCATCATTGTTCACCTGCTCATTGTCGCGGCAGAATTCCTGATGCCGCACTCGACCGATAATTCCGCTTACGCGGCCCGCCTGATCACGCACGGTCCGTTCAAAGCCTGGTTTTGGGGCGGAGCTGTCGTGCTCGGCGGCGTTTTGCCCTTAGCTTTGCTTTGGCTGGCGTCACCCACTTTCTCAAACGTTGCAGTTGCCGGCGTGATGGCTCTGGCGGGCTTGCTGATCTTCGAGTGGTGTTTCGTCATGGCCGGGCAGAGCGTGCCCAATAGCTAAATGCTGGAAAGAGAACTGCGGAGAATTGTTCGATGACCGACTTCAAGCGTGATGGCAGCCATCTGGCCTATTGTCCCCCGGTTGAGAAGTGGGACGATTGGGTCGAACTCGATCCCGAGGCTTGGCCACGCCGCGTCGAAAAGCATTACCAGCTTGTGCCAACCGTCTGCTTTAACTGCGAATCAGCCTGCGGACTCTTAGCTTACGTCGATAAAGCAACCGGGAAGATTGCCAAATTTGAAGGCAATCCCATGCACCCGGCAAGCCGCGGCCGCCTGTGTGCCAAGGGGCCAGCCACCATCAACCAGATTCACGATCCCGACCGCATCCTGTATCCGATGAAGCGCAGCGGACCGCGCGGTGCAGGGAAGTGGACCCGGACTTCATGGGCTGAAGTCGTCGAAACTTTCGGTGCGCGCATTCGAAAAGCTATCCAGGAAGGGCGCGGCGAAGAAGTCATGTACCACGTCGGCCGCCCCGGACATGACTTCATCATGGAGCGGATGTTGCAGGCCTGGGGCATTGACGGCCACAACTCTCACACCAACGTCTGCTCCTCGTCCGCGCGCCTCGGCTACATGCTCTGGCACTACGCTGATCGGCCCTCGCCCGATCACGCCAATGCCCGCTTCATTCTTCTGCTCTCGGCGCATCTTGAGTCCGGGCATTATTTCAACCCGCACGCGCAGCGCATCATCGACGGCAAAATGGCGGGCGCAAAGCTGGCGGTGATGGACCCTCGCCTCTCCAACACGGCCAGCATGGCCGACTACTGGATGCCGACGTATCCCGGGACCGAAGCCGCCGTGCTTCTCGCGATGGCAAAGGTGATCCTCGACGAAAACCGCTTTGACGCGCCTTTCGTTAAGAGATGGACCAATTGGGAAGAGTTGGAAGTCGACGGTTTCCAGGCAAAAGGCCAGACTTTTGAAGCGACGATCGAAGCGCTCAAGAAACATTATGCGCAGTTCACGCCGCAGTTCGCTGAAAAGGAAAGTGGAGTCAAGGCGGAGGTGATCGTAAAGATTGCTCGCGAGATCGCAACCGCGGGCAGTCGATTCGCGTCGCACCTGTGGCGCGGCAGCGCCTCGGGAAACCTCGGCGGATGGCAGCCCGCCCGTGCCTTGATGCTGTTACATGTGCTGACCGGTTCAGTCGGAACGGAAGGCGGCCACAACCTGAATGCATGGAACAAATTTGTTCCGAAAACATTCAAAGCGCCTCCACCGCAGAAGCGCTGGAACGAATTGCTTTATCCGCAGGAATGGCCGCTGTGTACGCACGAGATGTCGTTCCTCTTGCCGCATTTTCTGAAAGAGGGGCGGGGCCGCATCGAGGCCTATTTCACGCGCGTCTTCAATCCGGTGTGGACGTTTCCGGACGGCTTTTCGTGGATCGAAATGCTGCGCGATGAGGAGAAGGTCGGCCTGCACGCCGCGCTTACTCCCACCTGGAGTGAGACAGCGTGGTTTGCGGACTACGTGCTGCCTATGGGATTCAGTTCTGAGCGCCACGATCTGATGAGCCAGGAATCTTACGCAGGCAAGTGGATTGGTTTCCGCCAGCCTGTCAATCGCGTCCTCCGCGAAAGGGCTGGAGAAAAGTTCGAGTATACGTACCAGGCAAATCCGGGCGAGGTGTGGGAAGAAGACGAGTTCTGGATTGACCTCTCATGGGCCATTGATCCCGACGGCTCCATAGGCATCAGGCAATATTTCGAATCACCCTACCAAGTCGGGAAAAAGCTCACGGTCGATGAATATTACGGTTGGATTTTCGATAACTCGGTCCCGGGTCTGCCCGACGCGGCGAAGAAGGAAGGGCTCACTCCGCTCGAGTACATGCGAAAGTACGGCGCCTTCGAAGTAACCCGAGACGTCTATAAGCAGAATGAAAAGCCTGTGCCCGCTGGAAATCTAGCCGGTTCCAAAATCGAAGCGAACGGCGTGGTCACCAGGGAAGGCAAGCCTGTCGGCGTGATGATCGACGAGAAAGCCCGTCATTGGCTACAACACGCCTTCCCGAAAGCTCGAGCTGTTCTCGAAAACAATGGCGGACTGGAAGTGGCCCGAGTTCACTCTGCCCGAGTATTATCGCAGCCACATTCACCAGTCGGCACATGCTGCATCTCTGGGAACAGCGGCAGAGGGTTTCGACCCCAAATACATGCCCGTCGTAGAGTGGCCGAAGGACGCGCGCGGCGAGGTCTACACGCTGCTGCCAATCTTCCGGCTCCCCAACCTCATCCACACGCGCTCGGGTAACGCGAAGTTTTTGTACGAGATCTCCCACAAGAATCCCCTGTGGGTGAATCCGGTGGACGCGAAAAAGTTGGGAGGCGTGCGCACCGGCGACCTGATGAAAGTTCACACCGAGATTGGCTACTTCGTGTTGCACGCATGGATCACCGAAGGACTGACTCCCGGTGTGGTGGCATGCTCTCACCATCTGGGCCGCTGGCGCGTTAATAAGGACGATCAGATCGAACGCATGTCGAGCGCATGGGTCGACCTCAAGGAAGTCGGCAAGGGCCAATGGAAGATGCGCCAACTCGAAGGCGTTTCACCTTACGAGAGTCCGGATCCGGAGACCAAGCGGGTCTGGTGGAGCGACGCGGGCGTGCATCAGGACATCACTTTCCCGGTTCATCCCGACCCGGTCAGCGGCATGCACTGTTGGCATCAAATGGTCCGCGTGGAGAAAGCTGCGCCGAATGACCGCTACGGGGACATTTTCGTCGACACGAATCTATCCTTCGCGGTTTACGAGCGATGGAAAGCGCTGGCGCGCCCTGCACCCGGCCCGGGTGGCCTCCGACGGCCATTGTGGATTCCCCGAGTCGTGCGCCCCGAGGAAGCGGCCTACTATATCAAGTAGCCTTGATCTCCAGGGCCAGTCGCCCGAAAGCCGACGCTAAGGCCGAACCATTTTCTCGATAGGCAGGCTGAAGGAAAACACCGAGCCGCTACCTAGCTGGCTCACCACGCCGATAGTCCCTCCGTGGGCCTCTACGATCACCTTCGCAATCGCCAGACCCATGCCCGTTCCCGGTGCGGTATAGCGCTGGTTCTGACCACGGTAAAACTTCTCGAAGATGAGCGACTGCTCGAACGAATCGATGCCCGGTCCACGATCAGCGATGCTGGTCACCAATTGATCGCCCTTCACTTCGCTAGTGACTTTGATCGGAGCGCCCGACGCCGAGTACTTCCCGGCATTCTCCAACAGGTGCATCAGTACTTCGCGCACCCGCTGCACGTCGATTCGTACGTTCGGCAAATCACGCGGAACAGTGATCTCTACCGGATGAGTTTCCAGCGACGCCTTCGCATCTTCCAATGCAGGTCGGAGGGCGTCGTCAATGGAATGCGGCTGCAGGTCAAGCTTGAACATTCCAGAATCAAGTTGCGCCATCTCCGCGGCTTCACCCACAAGCCGGTTGAGACGATCCGTCTCCTCTTCGATGACGGTGAGTAATTCCCGCCTGCCCGATTCATCGATCGTCGCGCCCGAGAGCAAGGTCGTCACGCTGGCCTTGATGGAAGTCAAAGGTGTCCGAAACTCGTGAGTGACCGAATCAAGCAAAGCAGTTCGGAGCCGTTCGTGTTCCTGCTCCGCGCGGTTCTTGCTGAGCGCTTCCAGAGCTCGAGCGCGCTCGATTGCAAGTCCTGCCAGGCTCCCCAAAGCATCCCGAGTCTCGCGCGATAGCTCGTCTCCCGTCACGCCCAGCGCCCCTACTGTACGCATTCCCAGCCGCAGTGGTACGTACGACACGCCTCCCTGGGTGACCGGTTCGCCGCGCAGCAAAGTCGAGCGCAGCACACTCTCTTCGAAGGCTGCATCGAGCGAAGATCGATACACCGTGGGGTGGTCTGCCGCCATGGCTACGACGCTGCTCACCGAGAACGTCTCTTGCACATACTTGGGCAAGGCGTTTAGCAGTTCGAGGACATTCTCCGAAGCCAGCAGTCGCTGGCTGAGGTCGTACAACCGCTCGACTTCCCGACGGCGTTGCTTGGCTCCTTCTGCTTCCCGCCGAGCCCGTTCCTCGAGGTTGCTAGCCACGACTGCCGTAACCAGAAAGGCAAACAAGGCGATCCAGTTATGGGGATCAGAAATCGTGAAGGTTCCGACCGGGGGAAGAAAGAAAAAGTTGAACGCAGCTGCCGCCCCCACCGCCATCACCAATGCGTATCGCAGTCCCCAGTACGCGGAGCTGAGCAGCACCAGCACCAGAAACATCAAAGCGACAGTAGTCTGATTAACGTGCAGCCGGAAGGCGGCGGTGGTGACCACGCCGATTGCCGCGACCACCAATGCGTAGCGTACCGCTTGCGTCCGAGCCCGGGTTATCACTCCCGCATTGTACGATGAGCGTGACATTTCCCCCACCGCACAAGCACAATAGCCTGCAATGACCAAGACGCCCGAGCAGTGGCTCCAGGAAGTTTCTCCGGAAAAGCCGCGCGGCATTTTCAAGCTCTTTCTGGGCTACGCTCCCGGCGTAGGCAAGACCTACAGCATGCTGAGCGAGGCGATTCGCCGCGCCAGCCGCGGTGAAGATGTCGTCGTAGGGGTCGTCGAGAGCCACGGCCGAAAAGCTACCGCCGAACTTGCCGCCAAGCTCGACAGAATTCCCCCTCGCAAGCTGGAATACAAGGGAACGGTATTTGAAGAGATGGACGTAGACGCGATCCTTGCCCGCAAACCGGCGGTTGTGGTGGTCGACGAGTTGGCCCACACCAATATCGAGGGCAGCAAGCATCCCAAGCGCTATGAAGATGTCATCGAGTTGCTGGAAGCCAAGATCGATGTACTCTCCACGATGAATGTGCAGCACGTCGAGAGCGTTGGCCCCACGGTTCAGCAGATTACCGGAGTGCAGGTTCGCGAAACGGTCCCCGATTGGGTGATGCAGCGCGTAGATGAGATTGTTCTCGCCGACCTTACTCCGCAAGCGCTGCAAAAGCGGATGGAACGCGGCGATATCTATCCTGTCGACCGCGCTCAACGCGCGCTCTCGCACTTTTTCCGGCCCGGTAACTTGATTGCTTTGCGGGAATTGGCGCTGCGTCAAGTCACGGGCGTCGTGGACCGAAGTCTCGACGCATTTCTGGAAAAAGACAGCAAGCAGCCGGCGCACACGGTGCGCGAACGCATTGCCGTTTGCGTCAGCTCGAATCCGGCTGCGCAGTATCTGATTGCCCGCGGCTCTCGCATGGCGCAAGCCATGGGAGGCGAGTTTTGCGTATTCTATATCGATGTTGGACGCGACACCCGTCCCGAGGATCAAAAGTCCCTCGCAGAAAATATTCGTTTCGCTGAGAATCTCGGCGCGCGAGTGGTTCGCAGCTCCGGCGGTAGCATCGCCGATGGCCTCGCCCAGTTGGTCCGCGAGCACCACATCACGCAGGTGATTTTCGGTCGCTCCGCCCGGACAGGCTGGCAGCGATATCTTTACCTGTCGGCGATTCAGCGCTTTCTGCGGGATTCCCCATCCGTCGATGTCCATATCGTCACGCAGGAGGCCCGTTGATGGCCGATCCCCCTCACATCCTCGTCGTGGACGATGAATCCCAGATCACTCGTGTGCTGCGCACCGGCCTCTCCGCGCAAGGGTATGACATCCGCGTCGCCAACAGCGGCGAGATGGCGCTGGAGATTATGAAAGACTGGTCGCCTAGTCTGATCATTACCGATCTTTCGATGCCATCGATCGATGGCGTGCAGCTGTGCCGCGCGGTTCGCGCCGTCTCCCAGGTTCCGATCATTGTTCTATCCGTCCGCGACAAGGAGCATCAAAAAGTTGAGGCTTTGGACGCCGGTGCAGATGACTACGTCACCAAGCCTTTCGGAATGAGTGAGCTGCTGGCGAGAGTGCGGGCCAACCTTCGCCGCGTGCCCACGGGAAATGAAGCAGAGTCTGTGATCGAAGTCGGAGATTTTCGCGTAGATACCGAAGCGCGAAAAGTCACCGTGCGCAACCGCGAGGTGCGCCTCACGCCGAAAGAGTTCGACCTCCTGGTCTATCTGGCGCGCCGCCCCGGCAAAGTCGTGAACCATCGAACGCTCTTAGGGGCGATCTGGGGTGGTCAAAGCACCGAACAAGTGGAATATCTCCGCGTCTTCGTCGGCCAGCTTCGCAAGAAGCTGGAGCCCGATGCCTCTTCTCCCCGCTACATCGTTACTGAGCCCTGGGTGGGATATCGCTTAGAGCCCGGCGAGTAATGCCCATCGACCTGTTGCGCTTCGTCGTGCGCAACCTGTCCTGTTCGCAGATCTCCTTACGAACATTCTAGGAACTCTTTATTCAATCTTTACGCCTTGAAGAATCCAATGAGTTGACGGCGAAGGTTCAATGAGCCCGTCCGCAGAGAGGCGTAAAAGCAAAATGTCTACGATTCAAGATGTCTCCGCAGAACAATTAGCCAAGCTTCTTCACAACTATCACGAAGCCCTGTCGCACGACTGCGAACCTCCAAACGACGCGAAGAAGTTTTCTTCCTGGGACCGAGCTCCGCAGAACGAGCGCGATCTTATGGTTGCGGCCGCTCGTCTGGCTCTGCTCGAATTAGCCACCACTCCGGCCGAGCCCACGCCACGCCGCAAGTACTACGCCGCGCCAGGAGAAGCCGAGTGGGGCTGCTGAATCGGGTCAATATTCCCTGACTGGGCGATTCTCACCTGAGTAACGCCGCGACTCCTTACGAATTCTTTATGAACTCTTGATCCCTCTTTTACGCGAGAGGTCTTCTAATCATGTTCAGACCCTTGCAGGTATGGGCGGCGAGAATGCCATGAAGCTGACAATGTCGATTTTGTGTTTCGCGGGCGTGATCTTCTTGCTGCGTGTGCTGGCTGCTCTAGTGAAAGACTCGAGGAGCTTTCCAAGGCCCACGAAGAGGGCAAGTCTGGCGAAAGTTCATCCACCCCGTGAACGAAGAGAACTCATTCTCAGTATTCGGCGGTACCCGACCCTGGAAGTTCGCCCACGTAAGTTTTCGAACGAGATTGACCAACTGTGACGGCATCGGCCTCTCCACCCATTAATGGCTTGGCAATCGGCAGAACGGGCAGCATTGTAAAGCACCGCCTGACGCAACTCAAATCTGGAACTATCTTGCGAAGTCCCGGAAACCTAAACGCTTTGGCAGGAAAGCATCAATTTGCGCTTCCTCTGCAAGTCAAACCAGGCTGATGTTGGATGGCACACGTTCACACACACCGGCCGGTCGTTTCTCGACGCGACTGGTGCTCGGGTCGGTGTTCAGCAGAAGCTAATGCGTCACGCTCAAGTTTCCACCACGATGAAGATTTACGGTAGCGCTTTGAAGGACGCAAAGTGAGATGGGAACACCAGAGTTGCTAGAATGGTGATGAAGGGTGTTAGCTTGATTCAGCGATGTGGGAAGCTTTGTGGAGTTTTGGTCCCCCACGAAGTTGAGTTAAAGCCCCTCATTCACATCTAGATGGCCCCGTAGCTCAGATGGATAGAGCAGCGGTTTCCTAAACCGTTGGTCGGCAGTTCGACTCTGCCCGGGGCCCCCACCTCATCTCAAAGCAAACGCGTCAGCTAACGGCAGGGGATTCCGTGGCGTTCATTGCCTCTGTTGCCACTTCGTTGCCAGATAAGGTTTCCGGCAAGGCTTGTTGCAGTTTCTCCTCGCATCGGTCATCCCTCAAGCGACAAATGCTCAGATGTGAACTTAGTCGAAAGAAATCGAAATTTGAGTAATGCATTGCTTTCGACAGTTATCTCGCTAGCGCAAAGTCAGCCAGAGCGGATAACACATTACTGAGGACGCTGTGGATATTGCGAGAGCCCCGAACAAAAGCCGTTTGCGGCTTTGCGGGAATAGCTTAATGTGAGTGTTCCACGCTTCCCCAATTGCCTTATCTCCGGCGCGTAGTTGCCGCAAAGTTGAATTGTCGAAGTGGTGTCTAAGGGGATGACGGTTTTCGGCAGAAGGATGCTGCGACACATCGCGCACTATCGCGATGAAGGTTGTGACAGCCGCAGCCCCCAGTGCAATGGACACGGCAATAAAGACGCTCTCCATTCAAGTGGATTGTAGCGGAACGAGATGATTGCTGTTGAACCATCACTTTCATTGACGCCTGCGATGGGGTTTTGGTGTGTAATCGCCTTATAACGACACTTACTGGCCCGTTCCGACTCTGCGATAGCCGCCTGGGATCTCAAATAGGGCTGGATCTGGCTCTGAGCGCGTGATTTGAGCAACTGTCATCGTTACTGTTCCCTTGCGTGGGTCGCTGTGTTTGATCATCAGATTAATGCGGAGATCATCTGAGTACCAGTATTCATCCGTAACAAGGATCTCCTTGTCTCTTCCGCTACTCTCGGCTGGGATAGTCTGAGTCTCGCGAACTCCGTGCGCGCGTAACCCCTCAATATCGCGCATGCCCAGGTCTTCCTTCTTGGTGAACTCATTCTGAGGGAGGGTGTCGCCCGTTGGCGAAGCATCGAGAAGAGCGGGCGGCGCCGTTGCAGGGGGATGATTCACAATCTGTGTCCTGAAGGTTCGCACTTGGGGATTGAGCATGGTGGAGATGCGGCTTTGCGGGTCGTACAGATGGATGCCCACGATTTGCGGTGTCTTGGTATCCGAAACCGGAACGAGTTCCCGCACCTCGTTGCGGATACGGCCCCGACTGTCCCGGCCAATGTCGCGCATTGTCTTGAGGTTGACAATGGACCCATCGGGCTGAGTCAGCGAACGTTCCACATTGACTATTCCGCTGAAGGGCACGCCGGGGATGGGCGTGACGAAGATGTCTTGGGCCGAAGCAGTTGTAGCTGCGGCGAGAAGGACTAACGTGGAGATTGCATTCAGACAGAATGGCAAACGCATCTGAGTCCTCCAGCTTCAACGGACAGAATACGCCGGTTGTCGTAGCCAAACAATTGGGAACTGCCATAGTTGTCTCTATTACACTCATTGATCCCAGATGGACAATTCTCGATGAGTGGCCTGGTTATAACAGTTGATCGCCGATGACTGACAGCATGCTAAACTCCGGGCGTGTATATACCTTTTTCAATAGGTGTTCTGCTCGTAGTGTGCAGCTTCCCCACCTACGGTCAGGCGCAGTTACCAACCAGTGACGAGAAGGCAACTGCTAACACAAAGTCTGCGGGCCCGGGCGTAGTGGACCTGTGTAGTCAAGCACATGAGCGGGGAAGCTTTGCTGCTCGATTTCCCTTGTACGTGCGGGTGATTCAGAATAAGGTCGCTGACCACTGGCTCAAGCCAGTGCAGGATCCGCATATCCAATCGGCGAGACTTTGTCTTAATTTCGATATTGATCGCAGTGGGCAACCAAGCAACGTGCGGATTGCACAATCGAGTGGTGTGCCCTCGCTTGACCAATCGGCTTTAAGTGCAGTGAAGGGAGTTTCTACGTTTGGTCCGCTACCTACCGCATATGAGAAGGACAAAGTGTCGGTCTTATTTTGGTTCGATTACAAACCGGCACAGGGTGAGCAGAAAGAGGCGATCGTTCCGCCAAAAGCACAGAACTGACATCGAAATTACACGTCAGAACAGATGGCGTGAAGCCAACTGACGTAACATCTCTATAACACTCATTTGACCGCCCGGGTTCTGGAATGAGGACATGATCTTGCAGCCATCTGGACACACTGCAGAGGCTCCGAAGCCGAGTGCTACATTGGCCCATTTTCCGCTTGATATGGACCATTCTCTAAGTGATCATTAACCATCCCGAAAGTAATCTCTGAACAGCGAGGCACCCAGCCATGCTCTCGACTAAATCCAAGCTGCCGTCTAAGCGAGATGTGAAGGTCTGTTTGATCTGTGGGACGAGCATTCTACTTGACCACCGGATGACCGATGAACATGGCCTGCCCGTTCATACTAGCTGCCACGAAAAGCAACTGCTGCTAAACGCAGCAAAGCAACAAACTGATCTATGGAGACGGAGTCTGCCTATCAGGAGAACGGCTTAACAAAAGGATTCAAGTTTTACCCTCGCCTTCAAGAACCGACGTCATCCTGCCAATTGGCGAAACATCTCCATGGGGCATCTTTTGTTGCCAGATAACATCCGTTTGTCGTGATTTCTCCCGTTTCTGCGTGTTGCATCCGACTCGCGAGTGATTGATCCATTTCGGATGGAGTGGAAAGCCCAATTTCCTAAACCGTTGGCCGGCAGTGCGACTCTGCCCGGGGCCCCACTTCATTAGACGGAAAGCCCCAGGTTGCCGGCCGTGAGCCTGCCTGGCTTGCTGACACCAGATGATATTTGCTAGGAAATCGACCTGCGTGCTGCTTCGTGGTTGCCACGTTCCAGGCCCATGGCGGGCGTCAACATCTCTTACCAATCGTTATCCGACTTCTCCGACTCCTTAATATCATTGCATCGGTTGCGTTTCCTGTAGGCGAGGATCGTGATCCCCACCGACATGAACATTGGAGGCACGATGAGCACCAGGATGCCCGTACGCAATCCTTGAATGAACCGATGCCCCGCGCCCGCCGCTTGCGTATAGCACAAGGCGCAGCTCTGGGCGTAACACGTGGCGTTCGCGGCCAAAATGATCAAGCCGGCGAGCGCCATCCTGGCTCGGCGCACATGCCGCAATTCCAACAAGTACTTCAAGCGCCCTCCGCTATTTCGAAAATGGCTTCATGCTGATCAGCCGGAAACTGTCGGCCCAGATCATGTTCATCATTACCAGAACGAACAGGGTTCCAGGAATCAACGCCAAGCGCAACGTTGGTTTCTCCGATCCCAGGTGCATGAAGAAGCTGACCGCGAGAAAAGCTTGAATCGCCGCCACCAGAAGCATAGCAATCAGGTGTCCCCGCAACATAAACACTTGCACGCACGCGAGGATCAAAATTGCAGCGTACACGATCAGATCGGTTTTCAAGCTGCCTTGATTCGAGTCCATCCTAGTCTCCTGTCAGCCGACTCTTACGTTCATCAGGTACACCATGGGAACCACGAACATCCAGACAAGATCGACAAAGTGCCAGTATAGCGACCAGATCTCAAGGTCGTCCGAGTTATAGCGTCCCCGCTTGTAGCCCAGAACCACGACTACGAGGGCGATAGCCCCGCTCACCACGTGAGCTAAGTGCAAGCCTGTGATTGCGAAGAAAGATGCTCCAAACAGCGGTGCGCCCCACGGATTCTGAAACAGCCGAACGCCAGCGCCGATCAAGCCGAACCACTCTTTGAGATGAAGCCCCGCAAATGCCAGGCCCAGAACAACCGTGATAAAGGTCCATTGAATCGCCTTGGACTTGTTGCCGGACTTGGCGGCGCGAACCGCAATCAGAATGGTGAGACTGCTCGTGACCAGAATAAAGGTCATGAACAAGGCATTCATGATGCTCGATGTTTCGAAGGGACGCGGCCAATCCGCGGCGGCGTTCTTGATGTAGCCGTAGGCAAACAGCATCGCTCCGAACGTGCATGCGTCGGAAATAATGAACAGCCACATCACCAGTTTCTTGGAAGGAATGGCAAACGGCGGTGCTTCCATGACCCCCGCGCCGTGCCCTATCGTCAGATCGGCCTCGCTCACAGTGCCTCCGTTGAAGGTCCTACAGCTTCACCCACAACACGAACAGAAGGTACACCCACAACATCCCCATAAAATGCCAGTAATAAGAAGTGGCGTCGAGCGTGCTCCGGCGCAGGGGACGCGCTGTGCTCCGAAATCTCACCATGACTCTTGTCAGGCCGCCCAAGCCGCCTAGCACATGCACGACGTGCACTCCGGTGAAGACGTAAAAGAAAGAGCTGTTCGGGTTGGTCGGAAGATACAAACCTTGCGACCTCAATTTGAGCCAGGCAAAGTACTGGCCTACGACAAACACCAAACCCAGAAACATGGTGACATTAAGCCAGAACGTGGGGCCGGAACGACTGTTCGCCTGCCCGCGCATGAAAGCACCTACGCGGCGTCGCGCAACTTCCAGCGAGATGCTGCTTGCAATCAGCGCGAGTGTATTGAACCAAATGATGGAGGGGAGAACAATATGATGCCAGTCAGTAGCGGACCCTTCGCGAACGTACAAAGCGCTTGTCAGGGCGGCAAACATCATCGCAATTGCCGACAGTGCTACCCAGATGCCGGTGCGAGTCGGTTCGCCCGCGGGATCCTTGACCGCGCGCAGGTCGCCGCTGTCCGGCACGAGATCGCGAAATCCGCCACCGGAGCCGTTTCCGTGTTGCGGACGCGGTTCTTGCTCGACATCGGGTTGCGGTGGCTGCAGAATCGTCGCCATAACTACTCCATTTCTCCAGATTGCTCGCGAACCAACTGTTTGAATGCGAACTCCCCAAGCCCCTACGGTGTCTCTCCCGCTCTCTCCGGTGAGGCTTGCATCAAGTAGTCTCCCGTGGAACTCTTCACCCCGTACTGATAAGGATCGTGATAGACGACCAAATGCTGTCCGCCGAAGTTGTCGAATGGTGGAGGCGACGAGGGCGTGGACCATTCCAAAGACGTAGCCTCCCAAGGATTGGGGGGCGCCACGGCTCCCTTAAAGTGGCTGTAGATCAAATTAAAGATGAAGATCAACTGCACCGCGCCTGTGAACAGCGCGGCGTAGGTGATGAATTTGTGCACAGGCATCAGCGGTACGAGAAAGTCATCCGTGAAGGCTGAATAGCGCCGCACATTACCCGCCAGTCCCAGATAGTGGAACGGCATGAAGATGCAGTACGTGCCAATGAACGTGAACCAGAAATGCAGCCGGCCCAGGGTTTCGTTCATCATGCGGCCGGTCATCTTCGGGTACCAGAAATAGGTTCCTGCAAATACGCCAAAGATGGCGGCCACGCCCATCACCATGTGGAAGTGACCGACCACGAAATATGTCGCGTGCAGGTAGATATCAATCGAAGGCTGCGCCAGGAAAAATCCACTGACTCCGCCGCTCACAAACATCGAGATGAATCCCAGGCAGAACAGGGAAGCCGAGTTGATCCTCAGATTTGACCCGTACAGGCTTCCCAGCCAGATCAGCGTCATGATCGTGGCCGGAATGGTAATCATCAGCGTCGGGAATGAGAACACCAGCGCCGAGAAGGGATTCATGCCGCTCAGGAACATGTGGTGTCCCCAAACCATGTAGCTGAGGAATCCGATCCCCATCATGCAATAGATAATTGTCTTGTGGCTCAGCATCGGCTTGCGCATGCTGTTGATCAAAATGTGGCTGACGATCCCGATCGCCGGCAGAATCGCGATGTAGACCTCGGGATGGCCGAAGAACCAGAAGAGGTGTTGCCACAATAGCGGAGACCCACCCTGGTGCGGTTGCAGGTGGTCGCTGATGTTCAGGCCGGATGGAATGAAGAAACTCGTTCCCGCCACCCGGTCGAGGATTAGAAGTAGACATGCCGGCAAGAGGACCGCAAACGCAAGCAGTGCGATGCATGAAGTGATGAACCAGGCCCAACTGACGATCGGCATGCGCGCCAAGGTCATGCCCTTGGTCCGCAAATCCAGCGTGGTTGCAATAAAGTTCAACGAGCCAAGCAACGACGCGATACAGAACACGAAGATCGACAATCCCCACAAGGTTTGCCCCAGCCCTTCACCCGGCCCCGAATCCTTGCCAACGGCGCTCAGCGGGGCATAGGCGGTCCACCCTGCGAGCGGCGGACCGTCCGGTACAAAGAAAGCAGCGATCAGAATGCAGAACGCCACGAAGGTCGTCCAGAACGACATCATGTTGAAGCGCGGGAAGGCCATGTCTTCCGCGCCGATCTGGATCGGCAGAAAGTAGTTGCCGAAGGCCGCGAATGGCGCGTTCGTCAGTACAAAGAACACCATCAGCGTCCCGTGCATGGTCATCAACGAGAGGTAGTACTCAGGAGTCACCACGCCGCCTGGCGCGCCGGCCTTTGACAGAGCGCCTAGCAATGGAATGGGAGCGTTCGGCCACACCAGGTGGATTCGCATGATCCACGACAGCACCATCCCTGTGACGACTGCGACCAAGGCAAGCGCGTAATACTGCTTGCCAATCACCTTGTGGTCGAGACTGAAGACATGCTTGCGGATGAAGCTTGTCGGCGGGCCGTGATGCACTACCGGTGCGGATGCCTCAGACATTGCCATTCCTCTCTCGCTAGGGTTGATACTCACCGTCGGGACGTTTCCCCAAAAAAGGCACAGACCGATCACGTGTTGGATTGCGACTTCAGCCACTTATCGAAATCTTCCTGCGACATCACGTTCAGATACCCCTTCATGTTGTAGTGCCCGAGACCGCACAACTGGGTGCAGACAATCTCGTACTTGCCCACCTTGGTTGCCGTGAAATGAAGCGAGAGGTCGAGTCCGGGCACGAAATCCTGCTGGATGCGTAGTTCTCGAACGTAGAACGAGTGCCCTACGTCCTTGGCATGCATCATCAGGTGGATTTCCTTGTTGACAGGAACAACCATCTCACCAGACTGAATGTCGTCGCGCGCGGGAATGTCGTTCTCCGGGTCCAGACCGAAGAAGTTCGAGTTGCCCTCGTCGATCTTGTCGGGGTGTAGGGCGCCGAACTTTCCATCCGGTCCGGCATAGCGAAAATAAAACGCGAATTGCCCGGCCTGCACCTGAATGGGCAACGCGTCTGCCGAAGCCTGCTGGAAATACACCTTGGCCCAAGCCTTGGTTCCGATTGCTCCTAAGGCGATGGCCTCAGCTCCCACCAGTAGAACAGCGGCAACGACCAAATACTTGGCCCCACCGGGGAAATTCTTTAGCGGACCTTCCTTGCGTCCGCCAAACTGCCACACGAAGAAACCCAGCACGATTTGAGCGGCTAGAAATGACAAGCCCGCTTCGATCATGGTCTCGTCGAGTTGTTTGTCGATCTCGGCGCCGTGAGTCGAAATATCTTCCGGAGGAGCGACGGTGGCGCCCATGAAAGTGTGGCTAATGATGGGAACCGCCGAAGCCAGTGCAATCAGAATCACAATTACTGCGAATAGCTTGCCGCCCATGTTCCCTCGCAATACCCGAATGCCGCAGCGCTTGCCGAATGGGGGCCTCCGCTCGAGCGGAGGCCCCTAGAGATCACTAGTACGCCTTTGCCTTGAAGCTGAAGTCGATCGACTTCGTTTCGTTGCCGGTGACAGTCACTTCTTGCGTCTGAGTTCCGTAATCCTCGTGCCAGGCCGTGACTGTATACTTTCCCGCCGGTAAATCGGGAAGCGAGAAGCCACCACCGTCCCCCGTGATTGAGACGTGATTCGTTTTCAGAACTGCAAACCAACCATGCATCCACGGATGGATATTGCACTTAACCGAAATGAACTCGGGCTGGTCGAACTTGTCCTGAATGGGCGGCGCTCCCGGCGGCTGCGACTTGTTCCACTCACGGTTCACTTTGGCCAAAGGATGGATGTTGTGCGATGTCTGGTCGCCATTTACGACCTGCAGTTGCTGTCCCGTGTGCAGCGCGATGACGTGCGGAGTGTACTGGCAACCCTTTTGGGTGAAAGTTACCGCCTGCGCCGGCGCGTTCGCGTCATCCGCACCGGCTGAAATGTAAACGACGACGTTCTGAAGGGTATTGTTGGGGCCGGTGACGATGGTTTCGGTGGTCAGCGGAGGATTGTGCTGCTTGGCACAACTCGGCTCCTTCGACATGTCAATCGGCTTCTGTTTGACAGGAGTTCCCGTAAACGTCACCTTACCGCTGATTGTGCCGCCGAACAGCAGGGCGGGAGTGAGAGTCGCAATAAGGATTGCAACGCAATACTTACTTGCACGCATTTTTTGCCTCCTGGGTCGCATGGGTCATTGATAAAAATCGAGTTTTAGTTTCCGCCTCCAGCCGCGCCGCCCGCCGACTTTTCAGCATAAGGAGGAATCTTTCCGCCAGCCGCCTTCAAGACGTCGTTTTCCTTGCTGTGACGATGCACTTGCAGAGTGCGAAGGAAGTGCACCAGATCCCAGGCATCGTTCGGCTGGATCGTCTCCGCAAACGAGGGCATAGGAGTTCCGTCAACTCCGGTCATGAAGATTTTGTAAATGTCCTGGTTGGTGTCGCCGCACTTGAACCGCGAATCGTTCCCGCCTCCGGCAAAGTTGTATGGTCGAATCGGCTGGTCTTTGCTGTCCGTGAGAGTGGCGGCCGACGGGCCATCTCCCTTGCCTTCCGGCCCGTGGCACTTCCAGCACTCCAGCTTGGTGAACAGTGCTTTGCCGTGGGAGATGCTTTCTATTGTCACAGGAGGTTCGGCCGGAATCTTGATCGGCTCACCTGCTTTCTCTTTCTCCCACCGCGGCGAGAACGTTTTGATGTAGGCGATCAGGTCCGCTCGCTGCTGGTCATTGAATGTGTTCCAGACCGGCATGTTGGAATTCGTCACACCGCGGCTGATCGTGTTGGCCAAGTCCTGATCCGTGGGCAACGTGCCAGTCAGAGTAGACCGACACTTGAACGTCGCGATGGTGAAGTCGCGGGGTTTGGGATCGAGCCATTGCGCGTTTTCCCCGTTGCCGTCGCCCTGGTCGCCATGACAACCGGCGCAGTATCTCCGGTAATTCATCTTGCCGTCTTTGGAGTGACCCGTAGCGTTGCCCACGTGGCTTTCCATCGCCTTCAACGGTTGCGGTGGATGCGGCCCCACATCCGGTGCGTCCTGCGCCACGAGGCGGGATGAGAACAGTGTTGCCAGAGCCAGAAACAGAATCCCCATGCCACAATGCATTAACTTTTTCATCGAAGGTATCCTCAAGCATGGTCGGCAGGATGTCCTGCCGACCTGCTGGTTCTCAGAAAGCAAAGTCAAATCCCAGCAGCAAGCTGTTGCTGGTCAGGTCGGTTCCGGTTACTGGCGAAGTGCCCCGCTGCCGCAACCACGAATACTCGTTGTGAAACGCGAAGCCCGCGCGGCTGGTCATGAACGGGTTGTAGCGATAGCCGAAAACGTAGTTATCGATGTCGCCCAGGTTGGATGGGGTCCCTGGAATCGCCTGCTGCGACATGCGAATCCATTCCGAGCGCTGAATGATGGTGAACTGCGGATTCCACACCAGGTGGGTTTCGACAAAGGCCCCGTTCCAGCTGGGATTGCGAGTGCCGGCGGGCAAGACGCCGGTCGTGTTGTTGTTGGCCGGGTCGCAGGTTCCGCTGATGATGTCTCCATAGCACGCGCCGAACCAGGCATCATCGGAGCCGTGCTGCGTGAAGACCTGAAAGTCCAGCTTGCTGCCGAGGTAGAAGAGCCCCTCGAATCCCACCCGGCTGAAGCTCTTGTTCCCGATGCCCGAGCCGGGCAGGGGAACTCCTCCTTGCGTCAGATACGTCGTCGGAGCCACGCCGATCATGGCGTAGCCGCCGACGCGCTGCATTCCCAGTCTGCCCGCGTTGAAGGCCTGGCTTCCGGCAAAAAACGCAGTGTAGGAATTCTGCCCATACGGCAGGTCCACGTTGCCGTCGGTCGAACTGAACACTGCCGCCGACAAACGCGTGCGATCGTTCATCGAGTGTCCCATCCACTCCGCCCCCAGCTGGTTATCGCCCAACTGGCCGAAGATGTTGCCGTCCCCCACCGGGATGAAGTGAAACAACTGGTATTCGCCCCCGCTTCCCGACAGCGTCAAAGTACGTTTCTCGGAGATGAAGCTGTCGAGCTCGAACTTTCCGACCTTCACGTTCAACCACGGACTGTGAAACAGGTTGTCGAACCGTACGTTGACTGATTCGAAATGGAAGGCCCCGGTTTCGTCGGAAGAGGGAACCAGCAGGAAAGAGAAGTTCTTTTCGAGTGTTCCGCCGGTCAGAATGTCCAGGCCGCTCAGGTTGAAGCCAGTGGTGGTCATCCTGGTCTCACCGGTACCCCCGCCGGCGGTGTCGACTTGCACTTTGTTGGTGCTTTCCCGGCTCCAGAACGGAGTCATGCGGAGGGTGATCGGCCAGTAAGACGCGTTCTGCCAGATCGGGGCGTCCCGATCATTCATCAACTGGTAGCCGTTGTCTTTGAATTTCTGACCGAAATAATTCAGCATTGGCCACGATTCATGACAGGCCGAACAACGAAGTCCGTACTTTCGGGCGAATGCCGGAAGAGCACTCGCATTTTGACTTGCACTTAAGACCAAGAGAATCAGCGCAAGAGTCCCCATGAGGAAGGTCCTTCCCCAAGGCAATTTTCCCTGCTGGCGAGACTGCATCCCCATATGCATGCCGAACTCCTCAAGCGGTTCTATTTTTCACCAAGAAATTCCCACAGATGACGAAGGACGAGTCAGTTGCGAAGCAGGTTAAGCGACGGAACCCCTTCCGCCGCGCCCGCCTAAATCGATTTTCCGCACGGTCCTACCACCGTACCGGGGCCGAATCCTACTATGGAGCTTCGACAACATGCAAGGAAATAGTTTTACAATTTTTTTACATCGTCAACTTCATTTGTACCTTGCTCTGGCAGCAAAAATTCTCGCGAGTTCTCAGGTTGACAGTTGTAAACAGAGTTGAGACTCTGTGCGAGGGAGTGTGTGGGTGGGAAAGCCGGGCGCTCGTTTTCCGATAATTCTGGTTCACGGCAATCTGATTTCGACCCGAAGTCTGCGTCGAATCTCGGCCGCGGTGAGCTTTATTCTTTTCCTCGTCCATGGTGCTTTTTCGCTTCCCGCCCGCGAAAAGGACGCGACCCAGTACGGAACGGGCCTTATCGTAAACGTGCCGTTACCCGAAAGCGTGGTCACGCAAGTCGTTGAGGAGATTGCCAAAAACGGGATCATCCGCGGCACCAGGGAGTACAGCAAAGACGAATACATTACCGGGGCGACGACCGCCAGTTCCACCCGCGTCTTCCCGGAATCGTCCGAAGGCGGCAAGGTGTTCTACAAACTCCGCCTGGAGGCGGTGGACCCGCAAAATTTCAAAAATTCGAACGATGTCGGGACCATCGCCGTGCGTTATATTGTGACCGGCCAGGATGAAAGCCATACGGTGCTCCGCATTGACGCGCGTTTTGTAGAGGATTTTCGACACGTATCCCACCCCTCCAATGGTTCGGTCGAGGGAGCAGAGTACAAAGCCATCCACGACCAGCTTGACTCCATTGCGTTGATGAAGGCTCAGACTGCCGAGGCCGAAAAAACGAAGTTGGCCCATTCGACCCAGCCCCAGAGCTCCCCGCTGGTGGACGAGACCTCATCGTCACTACCCAAACCGGTTGCCACGATCCCACCCGTTGCCGATGCGCCTCCACCCGCATCGACCACCGAGGCGTCTGCTCCTCCGCAGACCTTGGAACAGCATGTCCATGATCTTCGTCGTCAGGTTCAAAGGCTCGTGAAAGCCCCCGGAGCCGCTCTCAAGTCCGCGCCATTTCACACCGCCAGCACCCTGCAATCCCTCTCCACCGGCACAGAGGTTCTCGTCGTCATCTCGACTCCTTACTGGCTTGGTGTGGAGACTCACGCCGGACAACACGGCTGGATCCTGCGAGACGAATTGGAGCAGTTGCCGTGAGATTTCGCCTCGATGTCCCCAACCGTGGATTGGGTAAAACGGCGCTTGGCATTCTTGCGCTTTTCATTGGGATAACAGTGCAGGCCCAAACCAAGCCCTACGAAAGGGTCTTCCCACAATCCAAAGCTGCGATTGAGAAAGCCCTCAAGACCATCCAGGCGAGCACCTCAGGACGATTGCCGGTATTGGATGGGTTTGCCCAGCCGGGAGAACATCCGCTGGACCGCTACCAGCGCGGGTACTACCAATCGACGGTCGAGGTCACTCCAGACCCCTCCGGCGGTTCAGTCGTCCGCATCAAGACGAAGGTGACGGCCTGGTATGCGGACCCGGTCGCCGCTCGATCCGGATACCAGCTGTTGGTCTCGAACGGTCGCCTCGAAGCGGATCTGCTTGATCAACTCGCCGAGCAGCTTGCCAGGAATTCGACCGCCAGTGACACCAAACCCAGTTCTGACTCTGGCCCGTCTCCCACTGGTTCAACCCAATCCAAGTCCAGTGCGGAACCAGCGATCTCCGCACCTGCTCCCAGTTTTCCGAGCACGGATCGCACTTTTTCCTCCTCGCTGAGTGACGGCATCGCGTCCTCCGTGAACCCCGACGCAAAAACTTCCGATCGTGCGCCTGCTGACAAGTCGAGCAAGTCTTTGCAGGCACAGGCCAACGAACTGGAAGAAGTTCTGAAGAACACCGCCCATCCCAGGAATCTGGTCGCGGTCAAGAAATCAGGCACGCCCGTGGTCGCCAATCCCAGCTTGAACGCCAAGCCTCAGTTTCTCGCCAGCTTGCACGACGAGTTTGAGTTGCTTGACTTCAACGCCGACTGGGTCCACGTCCGCATCTCCGGACTCTCACGCGGATGGATCTGGCGTAACAGCGTCGAGATGCCCGATGGGATTGGCGACACGGATGTACCCGGTAAGTCAGGGCTGGCGCCGGCTGCAGATCTATACCGTGTCATCCGCGAGGAGACAGCTCAATTTCCGGGTGACTGGGAGCCCTTGCGCCGCAAAAACGTGAAGATCATCTCCGTGCAACAGGTCGACGGGAGTGCAGACAACGCCGGCCCCAAGCAACGTCTTGAGTACGCGAAATTTTTGCTGGAAAAGAGCTATCAGGAAATCGCACAGAAATCCCCGGAGCTTCAGGGCGTGGTGGTAATTTTTGATTCCGTTGATGGTGGTATGATCGCCGCAACCATGGCCACACTCCAGCAGTGGAAGGCAGGGACGCTCTCCGACTCGGCCCTCTGGCACAAATGCTTTTTCGATCCGCCGGAAACGTTTGATTCGCCGGCGCCTTCAGGAAGCAAGTAGCACTTGGCGAGTCCATGAGAGCAGATGTGTTAGCCTGAGTTCAGCGGCGCGATTTTTGTTTTCGCTTGACTTTGGAAAGCTATCAGAGTACCTATGCAGTCCTTGAGCCCGTCGCGGAGTGGGTCCGCGCGCGCTCGATCAACAAGCCAGCTAACAGTTTTTCGGGACGCTAGTACTGCCAAATCATGAGCACGATGACACTGCCACTCTCAGGTTTCCGCACTCGGGCCACATCTCTTCTTCGCGATTATGCCGAACTCACCAAGTTGCGAGTCACCACCCTGATTGTGATGACCGCGTGGTGCGGCTATTTTTTCGGCGCCCATAAAGCCGGAGTTCCATGGCTTAGCTTTGGGCTATTGCATGCGTTGCTTGGAATCGGGCTCGTTTCCAGTGGCACCGCTGCGCTGAATGAAGTCATGGAGCACGACGTGGACGCCTACATGCGTCGCACCGCCCTGCGCCCGCTCCCGGCAGGCAGGATGAGCCTATTCCACGCTGCTGCGATTGGCCTCCTTGCATCGGTGGGCGGCTCGATTTATCTGGCGATTTTCACCAACCCACTGACCGGACTGCTCACCTTCCTGACCTCTGTCGTCTACCTCGCCGCCTACACGCCGCTCAAGCGGATTTCACCCATTTGCACGTTCGTAGGAGCATTTCCTGGAGCTATGCCCGGAGTCTTGGGCTGGACTGCGGCTCGCGGTCAACTGGAATGGGGCACGCTGGTCTTGTTCGCCATACTCTTCGTCTGGCAGTTTCCCCACTTCTTCTCGATCGCATGGTTGTATCGCGAGGATTACGCCAAGGGTGGAATTAAGATGTTGCCTGTGGTCGAAGAGGATGGTCGTTCTACGGCTCGTCGCATTCTTATTTATTCTTGTGTCTTGATTCCGGTTAGCCTGCTGCCCAGCTTCATGGGCATGGCGGGAAGGATCTATCTTGTGGGAGCCGTGGCCCTGGGATTCGCGTTGTTATATTTCGGAATCCGTCTGGCCTTCCTGAACCTGCCGCTGGTCAGTGCGCAATCAAAAATGCGAGCGCGTCACGTTCTCCAAGCGACAGTCATTTATCTGCCTCTGCTATTCGCTCTGATGATGGGGAACTCCCTGCGACCGTAAGCTTAGCGCTTTTCCACATAGCTCATGCAGGCGGGGGCTCGATCTGAGCTGCTTCTGGCCGGTGGCTCTCCGCCGACAATTTCCGGAGGGATAGTCTTTCCCGGTGCGCTAGAAAGAGTCCTACCGGCACAACCGCCGCAAACGTTACCAGCCACAGCAAGATGCCACAGCTTGCCGCCATCTCCGGCGGCACGTCGAACACACTCGATAACGTGGCGATCGTTGCCATTTGCGATCCGCCGCCCACCGCCGGCAACTGCAGCATCGATCCCGCCATGCTCGCCCCCATCAGAATCAGCAACTGCGAGACCGGGATCTCAAGGGCGTCGACGCCGTAGGAGTGCGTTATTTCTTTGTACGCCAGTGCCGTTATGTACCAGACTACGAGCGATAGCAGCGCCAGGGACAACAGAGACACGGGCCCGTGAATCGTGTTTAGCCCCGCGCCGAACTCACGTACTTTCTGGGCTAACCGGTGTCCCAATCCCGAAGCCAAATGCGAAAATCTTTTCTCGATCCAGAGCGCGATTGTTTCGCCACTCCGGCTGATCAGGACGGCGCCGGCCGCCGCTACCGTCACTCCCAAGACCAAGACAAATCCCGCATTGCGAAACTGCCGGTAATATTCCGGATGCGGAATCGATTGCAGCGCGCTGGGCAGGAAAATAGCCAGCACGATCAAAAACGCAAATGCGCCCACATCGAAAACCCGCTCGACCGCCCATACGGCCAATTGTGAGGAGAAGGATAAATTTGTCCGCCGCGCGACCAGATACGGACGGATAAATTCGCCCGCGCGGCCCAGCAGCGCCAACCCGGTAAAACCGATCATCATCGGCGGCACGAGTTGGAGGGTTGTCACTTTCGGTCGTACGGGCCTGAGGAAAATTTTCCATCGCAACGCACGCAAAACATACGCCGCATAGACCAGCGCAATTCCATGCAATACATGCATTTTGTTGATGCGGTGTGTTTGCCTTAGAAACGTACCCCAGTCGAAGCTTCGCCAGTGCCGGTATTGCAGGTAAACAAGGACGGCCAGTATTAGGAATACGATAACGCTGGCCAGAATGCGCTTTTTATCCATGAAGGGCCAATGCTTCGCACCATGACCGGGCACACGAAGCGAGAAGCGGTACCACCCAAGGTAAACGACGCGGCGACAGGGGTCAAACTTCTAGCAGGTCGATGATGACCGACCTCCACGTGAACCCAGACTGTGGCGGTCCCTTTCGGATAACAAGGGGAAGCCTCCCTTAATGCGCAGCAAAGAATTCTAAGACTGCCGGTGGAGCGAAGTTGCTTGCGTCTGCGTGATTGCCGGTAGAGGTATTGATGATCGCATGGCCTCCGGCGGCATTGACCTGCGCTGCGAACGGATCTTCGTTGTTCGTGCGCTGCACCGTAGTATCCGAATAAGACGCCCACATGAGGATGGGAAACGCAGTGAACTGCGATGCCGGAACCAACATGGGATCGTACCCAGCTGTTGCAGCCGCATAACCATTGGGACTCGAAAAATCGTAATCGCTCTGGATGTCCGAATAGAACGGTCCAGTCCCTCTGGCATACATATTGGAGAGGTTGCAGGCGGGGTAGATTCCCACCACCGCGATGGGAGACAACGCACCATGGGCAATCGCGTTCCAGGTCACGATCCCGCCCATGCTCTCGGAAATAACGTAAGGGGCGGGCAGGAGGTTGAGATACGCCTTCCAGAGCTTCTGAACCGCAGCAATGTCCGTAACGCATTGCGCATTGCCCCAACAACTTTGGTTTTTATAGTCCGACGCAATCACCACATAGCCCGCCTTCACCAGAGCGTTTACCAAGCGGCTGTCGTAGGGATTGGTGGAGATGTCGCGTCCACTTTGCCCCCGGCCATGATTGAATAAAACCCATCGCGACGGCACGTCAGGCTGATAGCTAAGCGGGATAATTCCGTAGGTCTGGACTCCATTTGCATCGCTTAATTGGACGAGAGGAAAGGTCTGGTCCTTAGTCCCGCAACGGACGGTTAATACAACGAGTGCAAATATTAGAAACGCAGAGGCCGTCCTGCATTTTTTCATGTGACCAAAAGGAATGCTGGAGGCTATTCGCTGGCAGCAGCCGCTCCGGCCTTTGCCTGGACGACTCCGTTCGGTTTGCGCTTCGCGGCGACGTGAGTCTTCGCGCTGGAGTCCTTGGCAGCAGCGCTCTTGCGCGCAGCCGCCGCCTTTTCTTGCGCAATCTTTTTCTTGTTGAAATCTTTCACGATTCGCGCGACATAAGCACGCGTTTCGCGATACGGAGGCACTCCGCCAAAGCGCTCGACCCTTTGCGGCCCCGCATTGTAGGCCGCGAGCGCCTTGACCACATCGAAGTTATAACGTTCCAGCAGTTCCCGCAGATACCGGGTTCCACCCTCCACATTCGACTGCGGATCAAAAGCGTTCGGCACACCCAGCTGCGAAGCCGTACCCGGCATCAACTGCATCAGTCCCTGAGCGCCCTTCGGCGATACCGCATGAGTGTTGAACCCACTCTCGGCTTTGATCACGCTGTTCACCAGGTCGGGATCCAATCGGTACCGCCCGCTGGCTTCGTTGATCACCTCATTCAAATCGGCGGAAGGCAGATAGGAGCCAGCCGGAGCTTTTGCGTTTTTCGCGAAAGGCGACGCGATGGACGGAGGCAACTCAGGCGCTTCCTCAAAATGCTCGATGTCGGCCGTCGGGACATCCACGAAACTCGCCCCGTCGGAACTGATGTACAGTCGCGTAAGATCGCCGACTATTTCGCGTCGCTCGTGCGCAATCGAAAACCCGTTTTTCAGGATGGCTACTTCGCCCGCGAAGCAGGGAAGCGCCGCCGCGAAAGCGACGATGATCCGGACCCACAATGAAAGTCTCATCCTCATTAGCAAACGATCCGAACCTAAGATCCCACGACAGCGGTGGCCTCACCCAAAGCGAGATCTACCGCCGCTGCCAGGCCGCACGCGTCGTTTCCCAGCGTTACCTTCCAGCCGCGGCTGCGCAGCTCCTCACAGGCATTCCCCATGATAACCGGATACCCAGCAAATTCAAGCATTTCCACGTCGTTGTGATTGTCACCGACGGCCATGACCTCGTCGCGCCGGTAACCCCGGTGCTGGGCCCACCGCTCCAGCGCATGCCCTTTGGAACAACCCGCGTTCAGCACGTCAATCATCGACAAATCGCGCTCCGGATACTCCGTCCGCAATATGGTGACTTGCCCGTCCATCCCCGCGTTCTTGAGCACGTCCAGAGCCTGATTCATCCGCGCCATCGTCCCACAGAACATGGCTTGGACCGGATCTTTCACGAGCGCATTCTCAATCGGCACAACGAACTCGATGTACCTCATATTCTTCTCAAGCCAGCGCTGAATGTTGGACTCGAGTTCGTCCAGGCGCTCCAGCACAATCGCGCCCTTCGTTTCCTGGTCAAACGTCAGAACGGTGTGACCACGGAAATCTTGCATCGTCGTGCACAACCGCCGGCAAGTCTCCGCCGGCATCATGTCGCGATGAAACGTCTCGCCGCTCAATGAGCGGGTCACCGCTCCGTTCGAGCTGATCAACCACAAATCAAACCCCAACTTCTGGGCGATCGGGAGGGCAAACGAGTGCCGTCGTCCGGTAACCAGCGCAATTTCGATCCCCGCGGCATGGGCCCGGCGCAGGGCATCCAGATCGCCGTCAGAAACCTGAAATTGGGGGTTGAGCAGCGTCCCGTCGATATCAGTCGCCAGGAGCCGGATGGGGGACTTGAAAGGCTTAACCACTCCCAATTCTAACATCCGCCGCAGCCACTATTTGTGCGTCCCAGCCTAAGTGCTGTGGATTCTTACGCCCGAACTCGCCCAAGCAGAGTGCTGGCCTTTCGAAACCATGGCCGCTCCCGTCGCCGCAGATATACCGGCATGGTTGGCTTTTTGTCGAGAATCTTCTTGGCCCACTCCCGCGCTTCCACCATGCGTCCCTGCGATTCTAGAAACAGCGCGTAGTAATAGTAAGTCTCCGATATGGTCGAAATCCGCGTAGCCTCGCGGAACATTGCATTTGCCTTCTCAGTCTGTCCGGTCTGGGCGTACGCCCATGCCAACAGCCCCTTGGCCCGGTGAAAATCATAATCAGGATCGGCACTTACCGCGCGCTCCAGGTCAGGAACCGCCGCGGCGAAGTCCCCTAATTCAACCTCGGCGACGCCGCGCCGGTAAAACGGATCGGGGTGATCCGTCCGCGAAGAGATCGCTTTGTCGTAACTCGCCCGCGCCCGGGCAAAATCACCGTCATCGAGATACAGCAGTCCGAGTTCTTCGTAGTTGCCTGCCGAAGGATTGTCGAGGATCGTGCGCTCGAGTTCGTGAATGCGTCGCCGCCGCGGAAAAACCTGGAACGAGCTGCGCAGCAACCCCGCGTCCGGAATCACCTCGACCAGGATGTAAACCAGCGCGCCCACCCAATGAAACAGAATGACCCAGATCCAGAAAAAATTAGGACGACGCCGAATGAAGTGGACGATCGCCACCACGCGCAGCAGGATTGACCACCACGAAAAAGCAAAAAGGAGAAATGATCCCATCTCGAAATCGCACTATAGCACGCAGACGGAGATGCCCTTCAGATGCCATCTTTTGAATGCGACCTGAGGCGGGAATCCGCTTACTTTCTTACCGCCGGAGTCGTCACCGAGCCGCCCGGTGGGACGGCCAGACTGTCTTTCACCGATGCCGGCACCTTATCCGCATTCGCCAGCAACAAACTGACCTGCCAGATCTGGGTCGTCGAGAGATCTTTGTCAAACCCTGGCATGCCCGTCATCCGGATTCCCCCTGCAACTTTCCAATACGTTTCGCCGGGCGGATCATCCGTCACGCCTGTTCCTTCCATGAGCTTCGGCGGCTTCGGAAACATTCCCTTTGCGATCGCAGTTTGCGGAACTCCCGGCAATCCATGACAGACCGCGCAGTGTTCCTTGTAAACCTGCGCCCCGACCGCGTAGGCGGTTTCGTCTGCCGCGATCGGCACCGTCTTCGGCATCTCTTTTTCCTGTCGCGCATGCAGCGCCATCTGCGCCAACCTCTTCTCAAACGGCATTGGCGGCGCCGACGTGGCCACCGGCGCAATGCCGGTCGAGAAATATAGATAGACACTCAAAGGAATCACAATCAATCCCACGATCAACCCAAAGACGAATTTGCCCATGCTCGCTTCTCCTCCTATTTACGGGGACGTTGATAGTAACCCAGACTCCCTCAACATGAAACTTCTCGCGCCAACGCTACCGGACTGTCTTGTTGCTTCGCCCCAATCCCCACCGCCAATCGGACCACTCCCATGATGCACCGGCACGAGACCATCCTTTTACAACACGCAAACACTTCGATGACACTCGCACTCCACATTCCTCCTATTCTGCCCTCACGTTGACCCGAAGTCCCTGCCTCGAGCTCCAACGTCATTCCGACAAAATATGGAGCGTAGCATCATGAAACACCAAGAAACCATTTCCAACGATTCGCCCATCGACGAGCCGAATCCTGAAGCGCCACGCGCGATCCAGCGCCGTTCTTTCCTGAAGGGTTTGGGCGTCGCGGGTGCCGCTCTGTCCGCAGCTCCATTGTTGCGGGTCAGCGCCCAAGCCGATGACGCTAGCGGCTCGCTCACCAGCGGGGATGCTGCTATTCTCCGCTTCGTCGCCGCCGCAGAAATTATCGAGAGCGACATCTGGCTGCAGTACAACGAACTCGCTGGGGTTCAGGATGGCGAAGTTTCGAAATTAGCCAGCAAGCTGATCCCCGGTTATCCCTCTAAAGCCACCGGTGGAAACACGCATTACACCCGTGACGTCAAGCAGCTTGATGGGGACATGGACCAATACATTTCCGACAATACCGAAGACGAGCTGAGCCACGAAGTCTTCCTCAACGCTTATCTCGCCTCCAAGGGCGCCGATACTGTTGACCTCGATGCTTTCCGGACTCTGCCTTCCAGCCAGGCTACAGGCTCGAACAAATCGTTCGGTCGTCTTACCAACCTGACGCAGCTCACCGTGCACACCGATTGGTGGACCCGTTATCGAAGCCGGAACGGCAACCCGGACTTGGGCGACAAGTTCCGCCACGCTATTCCAACGCTCGCGGTTGGTCAGCACACCGCGATTCCCAGAACCGACGCGGATGTCAATCACGCCCCGTTTCTTCAGGCGGTGGCCTTTACGGCGGGCTTCCACTTTCCCTGGATCGAGCAGGGTGGGACCAGCTTGTATCCCGAACTCGCGCAGCGGGCCACCAATGTGGAAGTTCTCCGCATCCTGCTGAGCATCGGCGGAACGGAAATCTGCCACTTCCAAACCTGGCATGACAAGGCTGGCAACGTGAAACCGATGGCCAACGTGATCGATCCGGTCACCGGCGTCTCGGTTACGTTCCCCGACCTGAATTCTCCCCCGTTGGGCGGTGAAAATTTCCAGACGAACCTGATCATGCCCGAGCCCACCGCATTCCTTAGCCGTCAATTCCCCAGAGTGTCTATCATTCGACCCACCGAGACCGTAGGAGCTGCAATGGGCGCGGTGAAGGCGCTCACGGGTGACGGTCTCTTCATCGGCCAATCAGCGGCATTCATGCAGTTGCTGCAGGATTTGGCCGCGGATGCCGATGCTGCAGTGCGCGGCGGTCAGTGATTGCCGCACAGTGATCAGCGAACAATGATCAACGAATAAACGATTGCGAACGGTTGATGTAAAAGGTGGCGGCCCGGAGGTTGCAGGGTCGCCACCGTTCGACTAAGAGAGGAGCACGGCGCGGGCGCGTTGGATGCCCGTCGCCGCCTCCGACAACCAAATTCACGCGCACGCAGGTATTCCAAGGAGAACTCAATGTTCGAAGGCCTGTTTCAACCCATGCACCTTTTAATCATCGCCGGTATTTCCCTCTTGGTATTCGGTCCGAAAAAGCTCCCCGAACTCGGAAAGGGCTTGGGCGAAAGTATTCGAGGATTCAAATCCGCAATGGCCGCAAAGGACGACGAAAGCCCGTCTCCCCGAAACTCTGATCAGCTAAATAAGAAGTAGCCCGAACACCCAAGGCCAGGCGCCCGGGAACTGAGAACTGTTCTCGATGCTAAACTCAGCATCGGCATGCTGACCCACCTCGAATGCACTCGCTGTGGCGAACATTATCCAGCAGACCGCCCGCAATCGGTCTGTCCCAAAGACGCTGGCATTCTCTATGCGCGCTACGATCTCACCAATATTAAGCGCGCTTTTTCGTCCGCCCGTTTGTCCGGGAGAGCGCCTACCATGTGGCGTTACGACGCGGTTCTTCCCGACGCGAATCCCGTCTCGCTCGGAGAAGGTTTTACGCCCATGCTGGCCAGCCGCGAATATCCGAACGTCTACATCAAGGATGAAGGGCTCAATCCAACCGGCTCCTTTAAGGCCCGCGGTCTCTCGGCATGTGTGACCATGGCTCGTCATTTCGGACTGAAGAAACTTGCCATCCCCTCGGCCGGGAACGCTGCCGGCGCACTGGCTGCGTACGCCGCCGCCGCAGGACTCGAAGCCCACATCTTCATGCCGAAAGATGTTCCCATGGCCAACCGCATCGAGTGCGATTACTACGGAGCACACGTGACTCTGGTCGACGGGCTCATCAGCGATTGCGCTCGCAAAGTTGCCGACCTCAAAAAGGAAAGCACGTGGGACAAAGAAGGATGGTTCGACGTTTCCACGACGAAAGAACCGTATCGGGTTGAAGGCAAGAAGACCATGGGCTATGAGGTCGCCGAACAACTCGGTTGGAGAATGCCGCAAGGCATCATTTATCCCACCGGCGGCGGAGTTGGCTTGCTCGGCATGTGGAAGGCATTCGATGAGATGGAACAACTGGGCTGGATCGGTTCCGAGCGTCCGAAAATGATCACCGTGCAGGCCTCGGGTTGCGCACCGATCGTGAAAGCATGGGATGAACGCCGGCCCACTGCTGAGGAGTGGAAGAATGCGGAGACGCTGGCCTCTGGCCTGCGGGTTCCCAAACCTTATGGCGACTACCTGATCCTCGACATATTAATGAAGAGCAACGGCACCGCCATCAGCGCGTCCGATGAAGAAATTCTCGACGCCACGCGACACTGGTCCAAGGTCGAGGGCATCTTCGCCGCCCCTGAAGGGGCCGCCTCGCTGGTCGCCTACCGCAAACTCCGCGCCAACGGGTTCTTCAAACCCGAAGACACGGTAGTCCTGTTTAACACCGGCACCGGCCTGAAGTATCTGGATGTTCTCGATCCCGCCCGTGTGGTCGCGAAGCCGACCTCGCGCCACATTGCCGGAATCATCGGGCCCTATTGAGGTCGTTCTCTCAGTGTTCCTCTGTGTTCTCTGTGGTTAAAATAACGGTGGCCATGACGGATCGTCTCTACTATCGCGATTCCTTCCTCTACGACTTCGAAGGGGAAGTGTGCGAAGTCGCTGACAGTCCCCGTCCGGCATTGATTCTCGACCGCACCGCGTTCTATCCAACCAGCGGTGGGCAAGTGTTCGACACCGGATGGATTACTCCCGTCGGTGCCGGGGATGACAGTCCCAGGTTCCGTGTCACCGAGGTCGTCGACTCGGAAGATGGCCGCGTAGTGCACTACCTGGAAGCTCCGCTGAAAGATCTGAAGCCAGGAACCCGCGTGCGCGGTCAGGTCGATGCGCAGCGCCGCCGCGACCACATGCAGCAGCATTCCGGGACAGCATGTGCTTTCTGCTGCATTCGTCCGTTTCTTCAATTTACCGACAGTTTCATTTCACATGGCCGACGACTACTGCTCCATTGATCTCGACACGCCGTCCCTGACCAAAGATCAAGTGGAAGCCGCCGAGCGCTTGGCCAACGAGATCATCCTGGAAAATCGCGGCGTCGATGTCCGCTCCGTCACGCGCGAAGAGGCGGCGAGTTTGGGGCTACGGAAACTTCCCCCAGCCGAACGCGACGAACTGCGGCTGATCGAAGTGCGTGACTTCGACCTCTCGGCCTGCGGCGGGACGCATGTGACCCAGACCGGGCAGATCGGCTGCATCCTCCTGCGAAAAACTGAAAGAGTCCGGCAGGGATGGCGCGTGGAATTCGTGGCAGGGCAGCGCGCCGTCGCGACTGCTCGGCGGGATTTCATTACGCTTACCGAAACGGCAGGACTTTTTTCGGCGCATATCTACGATGTCCCGCAGCAATCGCGCAAAGCGCTCGAGGAGATCAGGAATCTTCGCAAGCACCTGGAGCTATCGCAGGAAGAACTTGCCGCGGCGCAGGCAGTGGCTCTTCTGGCCGAGACCCCTGAAAGCAACGGACGCAAAGTCGTAGTGCGAACAATTTCTGATTGTGAATTGAATTTCCTGAAATTGCTGGCACAGAAACTAACTCGCCTTGCCCCCAATGTGGTCGCCCTTCTCGCGACTAAATCGCCGCAGCCATCCTTGGTGTTCGCTCAATCCCCAGGCCAACCCTTCGACATGGGCGCCCGTATGAAAGAGACTCTGAGCAAACTGGGAGGTCGCGGTGGCGGCAGCAAAGATCTCGCGCAAGGCGGCGTCCTCACCCCTGACGGAATTGAGGCTGCGCTCGCCGAAACTACCCGCTCGATCGGCCCGTAGAGCGGCGGATCCCACCAAGCGCTAAACGGCCTAGGCTACGGCGTTCGGTTCACCGGAATTTTCCGGAGCAGATGGCTTCGCGTTCTTGAGCGCATTGACGTAGCACTCTTCGTGCACGGCCTTGCCGTGTTCATTGATCCTTGCGGTTTCCAGCATCACGGGCTGTTGGCAGATTTGACAGGATACAGGACTAGCCATAGCGCCTCCCAAGTGGCGAAGGGGGACGTTCCATTGCATGGGAGCATAGGAAAAATTCGAGGGCAAGTCAAAGAAAATTAGCGAAACCACTCGATTTTTCTCTGATTTCACCTAATCTTCAGGACGCGTCCGTGTAATGGCTGCGCGTGGAAAGCTTGAGTGAGGGCGGCAGCCCCGATTTTCAGCCGCCCTCGTTCCTGCTGGATCGATGCAAACCTCAAAGCTCACACTCATCACTGGCGGGCCCCCTTTAGCCAGGAAGGCAAGCAGTCTGTTCGGTTCCGGCACTAGTGTGACTTCAATCACAGAACAGTTAAAGCCCAGTGCTACAATCAGCCCGTAGTCACTCTCCGCTGAGGGGGCTTCTGTGTATCGAGCACTGGTTCTTCCAGCACTTTTTCTCTTCCTGTCCGCCGTTTCAGCCCAGCAACCCCCCACTCCAGCTCCGCAGAAGACACCGTCGTACGCGGCCATCCCGGTGCAGGCAGCCAAGGAACCAAATCCGGTGAAGTCGACGCCGGAGTCGATTGCCCGCGCCAAAAAATGGTGGACGCTCGATTGCGAAATGTGTCACGGAAAAGGTGGCGATGGCAAAGGCGAGACCGCGAAAGACATGAAGCTGACGGTCGCGGACTTCACCGATCCGAAAACATTGAAGGACCGCACCGACGGCGAGATTTACTACATTATCAAAAACGGTCACAACGACATGCCCGCCGAGGGCCCGCGGGTCAAGACCGAAGAAAATTGGGACCTCGTGAACTATGTCCGTTCGCTGGCCAAGAAAGACGCCGACCAGAAAACTCAATAATCAGCTCGCCGAATCAAAAGGGTGCCCCATCCTAGCGCCGCGCATTTGGCGACGCGAGGGTGGGGATTTTGACTTTAGGAGATTTTCCGCGGTTCCTGATACAAACCCAGCACGTTTCCCCCGGGGTCGCGGAACCTGGCTGTAATCTCGGGCGCGTCAGCCCCGATCGGCTGAACAATTTCTCCACCATTGGCCAGAACAAACTCGACTGCGGCGGCCACACTATCGACCATGACGTAAACCATCAAGCCCGGCTGCGATGCAGGACGCCGGCCCAGAACCCACGTGCCGCTAACCTGGCCGACACCGTCGTCGAAGGCTATATTCCCGTCGCCGCGCCGCCGAATCTTCCACCCGAATACATGCTGATAAAAGTCTGCGGAACGGGCAATATCCAGCGCAGGAATCTCGATGTAGCAAATCTTCCCATTGCCGAGTGTTGGACTCATGACGGCCCCAGTCTATCCTGCTCGGCGATATTTGGCCCAACTGTTGGCCGTTGCTGGAAGGTCCTCTTTGCCCGACCCGAGCAGTCCGACGATCCCGCGCAGTCCCTCCCATGCGGCCTGATTCAACGATGGTTCGGAGCTGACCAGGTCGCGGATCATATCCCACGCCGCCAGGTTCAGGGCACCTTCTGGCGGCAGTCCCATTGCCAGCGACACCGCACACTGCGGGCAAAAGCAAATACGCTGGGCGGCAGATTTTTGCCGCGGCTTGACCCCTACGGTCTGCGCAAACATATAAACCGCGACCGATTTCCCTCCGGTTTCAATTTCGCGCCTGCATCGCAGACAGAGGATGGCTTGCACGGGATCCTTTCTTTTTCGTTGCCGGTTGGGCCGACAAAGTATCCATACTGTCGGCCGAATTCTTGTTAATCCGCAAGTAAGAAGGCAGATTCGCCTCTGAACTCCCGTTTCCCGTGAATCCGCGTTAGAGCTCGATCTCGTTTGAAAGGGTGGAATAATCAACGTGGCCCAGCCCGCGAAAGCCTGCACTGAGCCCGAAACCCGCCCGCCTCGCCTTGACAAAGACCCACCCCAGACCCTATAATTAGCACTCGATAGGTGCAACTGCTAACAGCAGCGCCTAACCCAGCCATATCATAGAGTTACGCAGATCAACCGAAGGCCATTGCCTTCTAATCACTCGAAAGGAGTCACAATCCATGGCGAAATTCTCACCACTCCATGACCGTATTTTGGTGCGTCGTGTAGAAGAAGCATCGACTACGCGCGGCGGTATCATCATCCCTGATTCGGCGAAGGACAAACCACAAGAGGGCGAAGTCATCTCGACCGGCAAGGGCCGCACCAACGACGAAGGCAAGACCTTCCCCCTGGCCGTCAAGGAAGGCGACCGCATCCTGTTCGGCAAGTATTCCGGCACCGAAATCAAGATTGATGGCGAAGAGTTCATCATCATGAAAGAAGACGAAGTCCTCGGCATCCTCACCGGCGCTGCCACCCCGTCCAAGAAAGAACTCGCCGGCTCCAAGAAGTAAGCCGTCGTTGAGACGTGGCTTGCTACGTCTCGGGAGGCGAACTCAGCCTCAACATTTGGTTTTCTGAGAACAGAGAACTAGTTCTTGCACGAAATCCCGCAGGCCAGTCCTGCAATTGAAACTTTTTAGGAGACAAACGAAATGGCAAAACAAATTGTTCACGGAGAAGAATCCCGTCAGGCGATCCTCCGCGGCGTCAACCTTCTGGCCGATGCCGTGAAGGTTACCCTCGGACCCAAGGGCCGCAACGTAGTCATCGAAAAGAAATTCGGTTCGCCGACCATCACCAAAGACGGCGTCACCGTTGCCAAGGAAATCGAACTTCGAGATGGTCTTGAGAATATGGGCGCGCAGATGGTTCGCGAAGTCGCCTCCAAGACGTCCGACGTCGCCGGAGACGGCACCACTACCGCTACCGTTCTCGCCCAGGCCATCTACCGCGAAGGCGTCAAGACCGTTGCCGCCGGCGCCAATCCCATGGCCCTGAAGCGCGGCATCGAGAAGGCCGTCACCATCATCGCCGGCAAGCTCGACAAGGAAGGCAACCGCGTCAATGGCGAACTCGACAAGCTGTCGAAGCCCGTCACCGGCGAAATGATTGCCCAGGTTGGCACGATCTCCGCCAACAATGACGAGACCATCGGCAAGATCATTGCCGAGGCCATGAAGAAGGTCGGCAAAGACGGCGTCATCACCGTCGAAGAGTCAAAGACGCTGGAGACCCAGCTCGAAGTCGTCGAAGGCATGCAGTTCGACCGCGGCTACCTCTCGCCCTACTTTGTGACCGATCCCGAGCGCATGGAAGTGGCACTCGAGAACGCCTACATCCTGATCAACGAAAAGAAGATCAGCTCGATGAAGGACCTGCTTCCGCTGCTCGAGCAGATCGCGAAGTCCGGCAAGCCGCTGTTGATCATCGCAGAAGACGTCGAAGGTGAAGCGCTCGCTACGCTGGTCGTCAACAAACTACGTGGCACGCTGCAAGTAGCAGCGGTCAAAGCTCCCGGCTTCGGCGATCGCCGCAAGGCGATGCTGCAGGATATCGCTATCCTGACCGGCGGCAAGGCCATCACTGAAGATCTCGGCATCAAGCTCGAGAACGTTCAGATCTCCGACCTCGGCCAGGCCAAGAAGATCACCATCGATAAGGACAACACCACGGTGGTCGAAGGCAAGGGCAAGCACGCTGAGATCGAAGGCCGCGTGAAAGAAATTCGCAGCCAGGTCGAGAAGACCACCAGCGACTACGACCGCGAGAAGTTGCAGGAGCGGTTAGCGAAGCTGGTTGGGGGCGTAGCCGTCATCAAAGTCGGCGCCGCAACCGAGACCGAAATGAAGGAAAAGAAAGCCCGTGTGGAAGACGCGATGCATGCTACCCGCGCAGCTGTGGAAGAAGGTATTGTCCCCGGCGGCGGAGTCGCACTGGCGCGTTGCGCCGCAGCGCTCGACAAGGTGAAGGCCGAAGGCGATGAGCAGATCGGCATCAACATCGTGAAGCGCGCCATCACCGAGCCCCTGCGCCAGATCGTCGAGAACGCTGGCGAAGAAGGTGCAGTGATCCTGGGTAAGGTGCTCGAGTCCAAGGAATCGAACTACGGATTTAACGCCTTCTCCAACGAGTACGAGGATCTGGTCAAGGCTGGCGTGCTCGATCCCACTAAGGTCGTGCGCACCGCCCTGCAGAACGCCGGCTCCATCGCCAGCCTGATGCTGACGACCGAAGCCCTGGTTGCGGAGATTCCTGAAAAGAAGGAAGCTCCTGCTCCGGGCGGCGGCCACGGCGGCGGCATGGGCGACATGTACTAGGACTCGCCGTCCAGGCAGACGCGCCTTCGGCGCAAAGAAGACGCAAGGTGCCCCGTCCAAGCTCAGCTTGGGCGGGGTTTTTTATCGAGCTGAGACGGAACTCCGTGCACCTGCTCACGTTCTCCTCAAACCCTCGTCTCTCCAAGAGGTTCCTCGTCGTTTACAATCTCGGTTCTACTTTCATTCCAGGAGAAACTCGCGCTATGCGTGTTCAATCGTTGTTGCTCGTGCTCGCCCTGTCGCTCCCCGTCTTCGCACAACAGCAGAAAGAGAAGCCAGCCCCCACGCTCAGGGGCATCCTGCTCGAGCAACTCCGCTCCACACATAACAGCGAGGAATGGTTCGTTCCCGCCAACGTCGCTGTCGAAGGATTGACCCCCGAACAGGCCAGTTGGACCGACGGCAAAGGCAATCATTCCGTCGGCCAGTTGGCCGCTCACCTGATTTACTGGAACCGCCGCAACCTGGCGCGGTTTAAGGGAGAGCCCCAGGAAAAGTTCAACAACAACGACGAAACCTTCACCAACTTCGATGCCAAGAGATGGGCCGAAACCGTCAAGCAACTCGACCAGGTAATGACCGATTGGGAGAAAGTTGTCGAAACAGCCGACGAGGAGAAGCTAAAGTCGTGGTACTCGACCATCGAGCATGTCGGCGCTCACAATGCATACCACGTCGGGCAGATCATCTACGTTCGCAAAGAGCAGGGATCCTGGGACCCGGCAAAGGGTGTGAAGGAATAAACCAATGAACCGTCGGTCGAAATCCTCCGTGCCGGCAACCAGCCGTCATGTTTCAGTGTAATCATTAGTGCCATGGAGAAATCTCGATGCTTGGGCTTGATCGGTGGTTTGGGCGTGGGAGCAACTGTTCATTACTATGAAAAGTTAGCGAAGGGCTGCGAAAGTCTCGGGCTCGCACTCGACATCGTCATCACAAATGCCCAAACACCGCGCGTATTTGAGTATGTCGAGGCCAACGATCGCACGGGATTGGCCGAGTATCTAGACGGCTTTATCCAGCGCATGAATGCGGCTGGAGCCAAGATCGCTACGATACCCGCAGTCACTCCGCATTTCTGCTTGAAGGAACTCTCGGGAATCTCCCCGATCCCCTTGGTATCAATCTTTGAGCCTCTGATCCAGGAACTTGCGCGGCGCGGAGCCCGGCGCGTTGCCATCTTTGGCACGCGCTTTGTGATCGAATCAGAGTTGTTTGGGGCTTTGAGGGGCGTAGACATAGTCGCGCCCCAACCGGATGAGATCGCCACAATTCACAACACGTACGTCGAACTCGCGGCCACCGGAAAGGCCTCGCCTGAGAAGCACGAGAAGTTGACCGCTCTGGCGAAAACACTAGTCCGCCGCGACGGAGTTGACGCGATCATCCTGGCCGGAACCGATCTGACGCTCCTGTTTCATGAAACCAATACCGATTTCCCACATGTCGATTGTGCGGCGTTGCATATAGACGCGATTCTCAAGCGACTCTCGTAGCCGGCGGATACACCTGATCGGGATCGTCGTGCTTATTCAGCTTCCTTCCTACAGCCCTATACTTGTTCGGGATCTTTCGAACACCATTCCATCCACAGGAAGCGCTGCTCTATGAACAGACTATTTCTCCTACTGCTGCTGTGTTCATTTGCGTGGACCCAGGACGCCTCGAAGACCGATACGCCCAAAGCCGACACCGGCGACCACCACGAATTCGTAATCACGAACTTCCAAACCGAAGGCGGCGCAGTTCTCCCGACGGCCCGCATCAGCTACGGAACCTACGGCCACCTCAACGCCGCCAAAGACAATGCGATTCTTCTCCCCTCGCACTACATGGCCGACTATCACGGATACGAATGGCTGAGCGGGCCCAGGCATGCGCTCGACACCACGCAGCTGTTTCTGATCACCAGCGAGATGTTCGGCAACGGACACTCTTCGTCTCCAAGCAATACGCCCGAGCCCTTTCACGGCCCGCGCTTTCCGCAGATGACCATCCGCGATAACGTCGAGGCCGTCCACCGCTTGCTCACCGAAGAACTCAAGATCACCCACCTCCGCGCCATCATCGGATTCTCCATGGGCGCGCAGCAGGCGTTTCAGTGGGCAGTCAGCTATCCCACGTTCGCCGACCGCATTGTCGCCACCGCTGGCACCGCCAAGACCTACGGACACGGCGTCGTCCGCCTTGAAGGCCAGATCGCCGCCCTTACCGCCGACGCGGCTTTCAAAGACGGAGATTACACAGCTCAGCCCACCAAAGGCATGGAAGCCTTCGCCACCGTCTGGACTGCATGGCTGTTCTCGCAAGAGTGGTGGCGCAAAGAGTTGTGGAGGGAAGGCGCGAAGCCGGGTACCACGTTCGAAAGCACATTGCACGAGTTCCGCACCAATTTCATTCCCGGGGCCGACGCCAACGATTTAATCCTGCAATGCCGGACTTGGGAGCATCACGACGTGGGCACAACGCCGGGCTTCAATGGAGACACCGAGCGCGCCCTGCGCTCCATCAAAGTCCCATTTCTCTACATGCCCTCGGAGACGGATCTTTACTTTCCCGTCGGAGATGCCCGCTACGAAGCATCGTTCATGCCCACCGTTTCTCTGGTCCCGATCCCATCGCTTTGGGGACATACGGCCGGAGCCGGAGGAAGTCCCGCGGACGAGAAGTTCCTGAACGATCAGATTGGGAAGTTTCTGGCGGCAGGGAAGTAACACGTTTGTACCACATAATCGGAAGGTTAATGAGAAACCCCGCCCAAGCGGAGCTTGGACGGGGCACGCTCTAGATTTCTCTTGCCGACAATTGATTCCGAGGCAACTACTATTTCGCGGGTATCATATCGAACTTTCCTGAACCCTCCTCATAAAAGACCGCGCCTTCGGTCTTGTCACCGCCGCTCCAATGCTTGTGGCCGCCAGGCACCCGCAGGTAATCTCCGGGACCCACGCGCTTTTCGCCCGCGTCATCCTTGTATAGGTAAGCGCCTTTGATCACGACAATGCTGACATCGCTTGTGTGAGTGTGCATGCCTGCGTCGTATCCGGGATCGAATTTCGTGAAGGTTGCATGAGCCCCCTTCATCATGTCACCCCAAATTTCCGCCTCGTAGACGCCTTTTGAGGGGGATGGTTTGAACTCTGCACTATTCGCAGCTGAATAGATAACCTTCTTCATGTCGCTGGTTGAGGATTTCTGAGCCTGTACGACACCCGCCGCAACAGCAATGATCAAAGCTCCCACACTCGACACAATCAGTGTTTTCTTCATTTCACTCTCCTTTAACATTCGTAGCCGGGATTTTCCCCATTGCTTTGCCGGCGGCCCCGTTATACACCCCACTCTCCAATTACGAGAGGGAATTCAGATCATCCTCGGGCGGATAGTAGCCGTTGACGCTGCTCGATCTCCCCCTATAAACCGTCACGTCAAAACCGCGAATGGGAACGTCCGTGAGGCGGCAGAAGAATGCAGCCTCGGCACAAGCCGTGGGTGCCTAAGAGGCGATTGACCAAGCCCCGGAGGGGCGAACGAAACTGCTCCACGCCCTCCACCCGGGAACATTCCTCCCTTCCTTCCCGTATTACTCACTGCACCCATCCCCCACGAAAGTGAGCCCTCCATGAAACGCACTTTTCTCTCAACTGTCGTGTCTCTCCTCGTATTATTTGTGGGCGGCGCTAGCGCGCAAACCGTTCCCCCACTCGACAAAATCCAGAACCAGGAAGAACTCGACAAGGCCGTCACCGCCCTCGATGCCGCCCTCTTCGACTCCTACAATCGCTGTGATCTCGCCAAGTTCGAATCCTTCTTTGTCGACAACGTGGAGTTCTACCACGATCAGGGCGGTGTTACGCTGGGCAAGGAAGCGTTGACCGAGAGCGTCAAGAAAAATATCTGCGGCAAGACGACACGCGAACTGGTTCCGGGGACGCTGAAAATCTATTACATGAAGGGATATGGCGCGCTGGAAGTTGGCGTCCACCGCTTCCACCATCCCGGCCACGAAGACACCGAAGGGGTCGGTGAAGGCCAGTTCATTCACCTGTGGCAGTACAAGGACGGAGCCTGGAAGATCACGCGGGTGATCAGCTACGATCATCACGCGGCCGCGAAGTAGGGAAAGGGTTGGTTTCTCATTCCTGCCCCTGGGTATAAACACTCTAGGATTAGATCTTGAATTTGGCGTAAGTAGATGATCCCAATGACTTAGCCCAAGCCAGTGACTGGATTGTTCACGTTCGGATCTGGGGCCATTTCGCTTTTCGGTTTCTCGTCTAGGTTCCAAGCGAAGTACCCGAGCGTCCCCGCCTCCTGATCGTCGCGTATGATAACTTCTTCGCTCCGCGTTGTGGGCGCGGATCGAATTCGTCACTCATTCGTTAGGCTCGCGAGGAATCCTTCCTAGACACATGAACAAGAAATTTCGTGTATTTGCTACCTGCGACATAGGAGAAGCCATCGAACTGCTCCGTAAACGGGGATACGAGGTCGAGGTCTATCCGCAACCGGAAGCGCCTCCTAAGAAACTGATTCTCGAAAGGGTGAAGTCGGGAATCGATGGGCTGATCACGACTCTTCGCGACCCGATTGATGCCGAGGTGTTCGAGGCTGGCAAGGGCACGCTGAAAGTCGTGGCGCAGATTGCCGTGGGCTTCGACAACATCAATCGCGCAGATGCGAATCGATACAAAATTCCTTTTACCCATACCGCTGACGTGCTGACGGAGGCAACGGCAGAGTTTGCCTTCTTCCTGTTGGGTGCGCTCGCCCGGAAGCTCTGGACAGCGGAGCATCTCACGCGAGAGAACCGTTGGGGATACTGGCATCCGTACCTGCCGTTTCTAGGTGACGAAGTCACCGGCAAAACCGTGGCGGTGATTGGGACGGGACGCATTGGGCTGGCATTCATCAAGAAATCCGTGGGATTCGACATGGACATTTTGTGTTATGACCCCGCGTATGAGAATCAGGCGTTCGTGAAGACGGTCCAGGAGATCCACGATTTGCGGCATGCCCGCGGGCTCACCAAGAGAAAGGCGTGGATCAAGTACGTGCCGTTTGAGGAAGCGTTGCGCGGGGCCGATTTTGTGAGCGTCCATGTACCGCTGATTCGGGCTGAGGAAAGCGCGACGCCGACTTACCATCTGTTCAATGAGCACAATTTGCGACTGATGAAGCCGACCGCTTACCTGGTGAATACATCGCGTGGTCCGGTCGTGGATGAGGCTGCCCTGGCGCGCGCACTGCGGGAGAACTGGATTGCAGGCGCCGCGCTTGACGTTTATGAAGAAGAGCCGCTGCCGGAGGATTCTCCACTGCGCGATCCGGCGATCGCGGACCGATGCCGGTTGATGCCGCATTTTGCCAGCGCCGCGCGCATGACCCGGCTATCGACTGATCCGGAGAAGGGCATGGCCGGGCGATGCGCCCAGGGTCTGATCGACGTCCTGGAAGGGAATTACGATGGGGACGTAACTAGGATGCCGTATGTCGTGAATAAAGAAGCATTTGCGAGGTAGTTCCTTTTCTTTTCCCCTTGCGAAAAAAAGAGAGTAATTCCGCAACATACAGGGTTAAAGATAATAGGGGACTCTCGTTTTTCGCCTTGGGAGTCGGAGTCGCAGGTACAATATAGCCTCGTGCTGTTGGGTATAAGGATTTCGATGAAGATGCGATTGGTGGGATTCGTTGGGTGCTTGCTGTTAGGCGCATCAGCGCTGGCGGCGCTGGACTCGTCTGTGCGTCCGGCGTTGAAGCTGGAACCTGCACCGAAAGAAGTGCAGTTGCGGGATGGCGGGTTTCAGGTCGGTCCTCGCACCAAGATCTTGGTGCAACTGGGGCACCAGTCCGAAGATCGCATTGCCGCCGAGACGCTGGCCGAAGAGGTTGCGGACCAGTCTGGCTTAAAGCTCGACATTCGGGGCATGAAGGCGGCGGGCAAGGCGGAAGATGGGGCCATTGTCCTGGCGCGGCTTGACGATGAGCGCGTGCGCCGGTTCCTCGCGAGGAATGGACTGAAGGCTGACGAGGCGGTGGGCGAGAGTGGCTATCTGCTGTTTTCTGACGCGTCGCACCTGATCGTGGCCGCCAATTCTGGTCAGGGATTGTTTTACGGCGTTCAGACTCTACGGCAATTGCTGCAGCCTGCTGGCACGGGGCTGATTTGTCCGGCGGTGGGAATCCGGGACTGGCCCAGTGTGCAGACGCTCGGCGTACACGAAAATGTGACCCGTGAAGCGGTGCCCGAGCCGTTGAATGGGATGCGTCGGCCGCAAACGTAAGGTCATTGAAGCGTCCCTCGGGGATGCTGTTCATCTTCTCATCTGATACAGACCCCGGCATTGAGACGCCGGGACATCTCCAAGCGACCTCGCGCTGATCGTTTCCATCGTCTGCAAGCGACCTGCCTTCGTACGTGAGTCGTTCAGAGTTTTCCTTCCTATAGAATCCATCCATGTTTTCTGATCGCACGAATTGGAAGCTGGCGGAGAACCGCTTTACCCAAGCGGTGACACGGGCGCGCGCCGAGGGCGCGAAGATTCTTGACCTGACCGCCTCCAATCCTACGCGGGTCGGATTGGCGTATGACGAGCCGGCAATTCTGGGGGCCCTGGGATCGTCTCGGTCCATGGATTACGACCCGCAGGCGAAAGGCGTGCTTGAGGCTCGAGAGGTCGTGGCGGAATACTACCGTGCCGAGCACGGGATTCCATCGTTGGGCGCGGAGCGAATTGTTCTGACGACGAGCACGAGCGAGGGGTACTCGTTCGTGTTTCGGCTACTTTGCAATGCGGGCGATGAGTTGCTGGTGCCCAAGCCGAGTTATCCGCTGTTTGAGTTCCTGGCCGACCTGCAGGACGTGAAGTTGGTGCCTTATCCGCTGATCTACGACCATGGATGGGAGATGGATTTCCCGTCGCTGGAGAATGTCGTGACGTCCCGTACCCGAGGCGTCGTCGTAGTGCATCCGAACAATCCGACAGGATCCTTTGTGCGCCCGGCGGAGATCGTGATGCTGAATTCATTTTGCCGGACGCATGAGCTGGCGGTGATTGCGGATGAAGTGTTTCTCGATTACCCGCTCAATCAGGATAAGCAAGCGAGCTTTGCAGGGAATCAGGAGGCGCTCACGTTTACGCTGAGCGGTCTGTCGAAGATCTCGGCGCTCCCGCAGATGAAAGTGGCATGGGTTGTAACGAGCGGGCCCCAGGCAGAGGTTGCGGAGTCGATGGGACGGCTCGAAGTTATCGCCGATACCTACCTTTCGATGAATGCACCGATGCAGTGGGCGATCCCGGCGCTCATGGGCCAGCGAAAGAGTATTCAGAAACAGTTACTGGACCGAGTGCGCGGAAATCTTGCGGAACTGGATCGGCAGCTTGCGGGTCAAAAGGCTTGCCAGCGGCTCAGCGTGGAAGGCGGATGGTACGCGGTGTTGCGGGTTCCGGTGACGCGGTCTGATGAAGAGCTGGCGATTGAACTGGTAAAGCAAAAGTCGGTGATGGTGCACCCGGGACATTTTTATGATTTTCCGCGAGACGGTTATCTGGTGCTGAGCTTGATCTCGGCTCAAGGAGAGTTTGCAGAAGGAATCGCCCGGCTGCTGCAATTCATTTAGTCGTGGCATGAGGCAGCGTCGGTGATGCTTCGCCGAGAATTGCCAACGTGGTTTTCTTTCTTTTTCACGGTGGGGTGGACTATTTTTCATCCCAACCGCCGGGTGACGGACGGCATCCTACTTAGCCAACACGGAGGGAATCATGCGTCGTGAAAAGAAGCTTGTTGCCTCATTTTTCCTGTCGGCCGCTTTGATGGCGCCGTTGGGAGCGTTCGCTGTTCCGGTGCCGCAGGATGACAGGGATCATGAAAGGCATGAACGGGAAGAGCATCGGATCTATGACCCGTACCAACGCGACTACCACAACTGGGACCAGCGTGAAGACGAGGTATATCGCCATTGGCTGGATGGGCGGCACGAGGCCTACGTGGAGTACAGCCGGCTTAAGAAAAAGCAGCAACGGGAGTACTGGAAGTGGCGCCACGAGCATCAGGAGCATGAAGAGCACGAGCACCGGCAGTAACGAGTTCGGAAATAGAAACGATTCGGTGGCGGAGGTTTTAACCTCCGCCATTTTTGTTTCTAACACTGATTTATCGGAGGGAATTTTGCAATTCGCGCCGCGAGATGCCCGCGCAGCGGAACCCCGAGAGCCGTCAGGAGCATGCAGCGGAAGGCTAATAAATTCGCTGGTTTTGAGCTATAATCCCCTTCATGCCAGCGCCACCCGGAGCGACCAGGGCCGTCGGAATGGTTCCCGACGAGCTCAAGTTTGAACCCAAATCCAAGGGCCTTGCCACCCCTCGCAAAAAGAAACCCAAAGAACTTGCGGTGATCACCGAGTGTTGCACGGGATGCGCGGGTTCGCCTGCCTGCGTGGAGTATTGCCCGGTCGAAGACTGCATGTTCTGGGTGCCCGACGAGGATCATCCGCCGTTCGGACGGATCGCGATTGACCCCATCCTGTGCATCGGCTGCAAGAAATGCCTGAGCAAGGGGCCGGACGGTTGCTTTCTCGACGGCTGTCCCTGGGATGCGATCGTCATGGTCGAGACGACGGAAGTGGAAAAAGAAGTTGGCCCGATGGCCATTTAGCGGTCAGCGCTCAGCCCTCGGCTTTCAGTTGCATCCCATTTATTGCCGTTGCCGAATCGCCTTTTCCGTTTCGACGGCCTGCTGGCGCACGTCGTTGGAAATATCGGGGACGTCGCGCTCGTACGGTTGTACCGCGCTCAGATCACCGATCTGTCCCACCAGGTACAGCGCGCGCAATGCTTCCCACACCTGCTCGGTTGCCGGATCGATCACGGCGATTTCCGACCCCGCAGACACGTTGGCGCCGGTTTGCGAAACCGATCGGATGCGTCCTGGAATGGGCGAGCGGATTTCCGCGGTCTGGGCAGAGCCTGTGGTGGCCAGCTTCGCGATCAGCCCTCCCTGATGAATCGCAGTACCGGGGCGATCGGCATCAACAATGCGGCCGGCTGCCGGTGCCGTGATCTGGGCCGGCTGGAGCAAGGCTACAATCTGCGGACGCCCGGTCGCGTCCCCAAATCGCACCAGCGATAGCGCAGCATTGCCGCGGACCATGGGCGAAGAGTCCTGCAGCATCTTCAGCAGCGTCTCGTGAAATCCTGAACCGGATGTGTCCTGTCCCATGACCCAGGCGTCGGTGTTGCGCACTTCTTCCACCGGATTTCCAGCCAGCCGCACCAGATCCGGATACCACTGTTTTGCGATAGCGTCGCCGTGGGACATGCGATCCCCGAGCTGTACGAGTGCGTGCTGAATGTGGCGCGGCTTTTTGTCGTCGTGCAAATATTCAGTGAGTTGCTGGTCCGAAAGGTGCCGGCCGAACCACGTATTCCACCAGAACAGAAATGGCATGAGAACGATCAGCCAGCCCGTCGCGAAAAACAGGAGTTTCTGGGTGCGCGACATGGAACGTTTGGGCTTGGACGGCGGCACGGGATCGCCCGCGGAGCTGAGTTGTGAATCGGAGGATGCAGGAGCCTTAGAGGGAATCGACATGGAATCTCGGGATCGAACTATAGCAGAAGCGCGTTACTCGACATCGGCGTCCAGCACGCGCTCCTGTTCCAGATAGTGTGACATGGCGTATTGCGCCAGAAGCGGCGTCTGGAGCCGGATCTCAGCGCCAATCCACTCGCCCTTGGCGTGGGGAGCGTCTGGCGGATGATTGCAGCGCCCGCCGCTGCCAAATTGGGGGCCGAAGTCGGCGCTCTGGATCTGATCGTACTGGTTGATCTCGCGCCAGGCCGCGTCGCCGACGGTACCGGATACGTCAATTTTGAGTTTCAGAACAGACATATTCATCATTCACCACGGAGACACAGAAGCACGGAGAAAAATCTTGTCCTTAGGTCGATTCGTCTTCGTGACTCCGTCCGTAAAGGAACTAGCTGTGCGGGAACCACCGGTACAGCATGAAGTACACGATGACGCCGGTTACGGAAACGTACATCCACAGCGGCCAGGTCCAACGGGCGATGGCGCGATGGCGATCGTAGCGTCCTCGCAAGCCTCGATTCAAGGTGATGATTGCCAGAGGCACGATCACGATCGCCAGGGTGACGTGCGAGATCAAGATCGAAAAATAAACTGGCCGCGACCATCCCATGCCGAGGAAAAGAATGTTCCCTACTTTGTAATGAAAAAATAAATAGCAGCACAGGAAAAGTGCAGATGCTACGACTGCCCCAATCATGCAAGTGCGATGGGCTGCGATGCGACCTTTTGCTATCAGGATGCGACCCGTGAGCAACAGCGCGGCGCTGGTTCCATTCAGCGTCGCGTTGAGGGCAGGGAAGAAGGCGTACTGCTCAGGGATCACGCCGCCGGCCTCGTCGTGCGCCGGTTGGCCATGAATAATGCCAGGCCGAACATCACCAAGGAAAACAGCAGGAGCGTCGCCATGGCGGAAGCGAGCGGGAAACTGGTTTCGGCGCCCGGATAAAGAAGCCCACGCAGCGCCTCGACTCCATAGGTTAGCGGATTCAGGCGCATGACCACCCGAATCCAGCCGGAGGCGCCGGCGAGCGGGAACAGGGCACCCGACAAGAGCCATAGCGGAATCAGAAAAAGATTTACGATGCCATGGAAAGCCTGCGACGAATCCATAGGCCAGGCAATTGCGAACCCCAGCGCTGTCAGCGAAAAAGAAACCAGAAATACGACGACAGCGACTAGAACAACTTGTATGAGATCCAGATGCACTCCCGCGAACGGAGCAAAAATCAGAAAGATCATGCCCTGCACGGCGGCGAGGGTCGTGCCTCCCAGCACTTTGCCGAGGACGATCGCGCTGCGCGGAACCGGGGCGACGAGTACGGAGAGCAGAAAGCCCTCCTTGCGGTCTTCAATCAAGGACATCATCGCGAAGATCGAGGTGAAGAGCACGATCATGATGAGCGCGCCGGGATAGAAATAATCCAAATAGTGTTGCTGTCCCGGACCGCCGCCCGATCGAAATGATGTGCCGAACCCGGAGCCAATCACCAACCAGAAGACCAGCGGCGAAGCCAGAACACCGACAACCCGGGTCGTCTGGCGATAGAAGCGCACGATTTCGCGCCACCAGAGTGTAAAGGCGGGCAGAATCACGCCAGCCGATGCGGACGGCATGGGTCGCGCCAAAGTTGCTGCCTGGGTAGCCATCGGTTAACTCGCCTTCGCTGCTGGCGTCTTCGCCGGCGGCGTTTTCTTTTTGCCGATCAATCCACGATCGCGCATCTCCCAGTATGCATTCAGCAGAAAGCACCCCGAGAGGGTCAGGAGGATGAGGGTCATGAAAAGACCGTCGACGGTAGCGGACGGCGGAGCGAGTGTGATCATTCCACTCGCGAAAATCCAAACTACGCCGGCCAGCGGAAGTACACCGAGCACAAGAGAAAGCACCAGAATCATGGGACGCAAGCTATCTCCTCTTTTTCTTTTTCTCGACGACGGGGGAATCGGTTTCGCTGCTCTCACTCCAGAACTTGTGACCAGTGCGGTGGATAAACACATCCTCCAGCGCGGGCTTGCTCACGGAGATCGCCTGAATCTCGCCGGGAAATGCCTCGACGACGTCAGGGACAAAGCGATGACCGCCCTCGCGTTCGATGCGCACCTGATTTCCGAGCACCGCGGTCTCAACTTGGAAGCGTGCGCGAATGTGCTCGGCCAGCACGGCAGCATCCCGCGCGGCGTCGAGCAGGATTACGTCGCCACCAATTTCGCTTTTGAGTTCCGTTGGAGTTCCAAGAGCAACCAGATTCCCTTCATTCAAGATGGCCAGGCGGTCACAGCGTTCGGCTTCTTCCATCAGGTGCGTGGTCACGAGGACGGAGACGTGTTCTTCATCTCGCAGGATTTGCAGGTATTGCCACAAATCGCGACGGGCCCCGGGGTCGAGTCCGGTCGTGGGTTCGTCCAGCAGCAGAACGCCGGGATGGTGCAGTAATCCCTTGGCCAGTTCGATGCGGCGTTGCATGCCGCCAGAAAATGTTTCGACGCGTTCTTTCGCTCGGTCGGCCAGGCCGACTCGCGTCAGGATTTCGCCCACTCGCAGTTTCAGGGCGGCGCCGCGCAGACCGTACAGGTGTCCCTGATGCCAGAGGTTCTCGTAAGCCGTGAGCTTGGGGTCGACACTCTGGGCTTGGAAGACTACGCCAATCTGGCGCCGGAGGCTGGGCGCGTCTTGCGCTGCATCGCAGCCCATGACCAGGGCGCGGCCGCCGGTCGGGATCATCAGAGTTGAGAGGATCCGGAAGAGCGTAGTTTTTCCGCTGCCGTTGGGACCGAGCAGGCCGAACAATTCCGCCGGCCGCACGTCGAACGAAATGCCGTTCAGGGCCGTGCGATTTTCATAGCGGTGAACCAGATTTTGTACGGAAATGACGGGCTCGGCGGACGAGTGGTCCACCTCCGGAGCGGCATCAGCGAGGGCAGCAACTTTCGAGACCAAAGCAAATCCCCAGGAACTATAACCAGTTTACGACATCCCGCGGAAAGTCAGCGGAGGAATGCGGCGAGGTAATCCAAGTTTGCATCGCCCTACTTATGCGGCAAAAGGATCCTGTTGCGCCTGCGGCAATCTTTCTTCGAATGCGACAGGAACATGCCTCCAGACCTGAATGGCAAGAATTACGGTTGTCGCCAACAATAGGGCGCCGACGGCGACATGCGCGACGGTTGAAACGACCATCGGGAGTTCCGGCTGGACGGCGTCGCGTCCCCATGCCACGCGGGTCAGAAACGCGGTAAAGCCTAAACATAACTGGGCGATGACGAGTGAGAGCATCAGAATTGCCGGACGGCGAACCGCCTCGATGTGCGAATACACCGTGAGGGCGCGAATTGCGGTCCAGGCCAGGACGAAGGAAACGACCACGGCGTGCACGACGTGCGGCCACCAACTGAGGCCGTGGTGGCGGAACATCGCTCCCAGGATCAACTGCACATAGAGCACGAAGATGGAAAGCAGTGCCAAAGTGAAGAGGCTGGGACGGCGCTGGTCGAATTCCACCCGCGGTTGTTCTTCTACCCATTTTTGCCCAGTGAAGAGCGCCATCGCCATCGCGATGCAGAAGAACGTCTGCGCCAGTGCCGCATGCGCCGAGGAAACTGCGGGAGGGAGGTAGAACAGAACCGTGATACCGCCTAGGATCCCCTGAGCAATCACCGTTCCCAGGGCAGCAAAGCTGAGAATCTTCAACCAGCGCCGCTTTTCCGAGCGCCAGGTCCAGATGGCGAGGATGATGGTGAGCAGTCCCGCGCCCTGCGCGATCATACGGTGGGTGTGCTCGAACTTCACTCCGCCAACGAGTTTTGGGATCTTGTACCAGGATCCGAACGAAGTCGGCCAGTCCGGTACCGACAGCCCGGCATCATTGCTCGTGACCAGAGCTCCGGCGATGATTAACAGGAAAGTCCAGCAGGCAAGAACGACTGCGAACCTGTGATGCCCGCGATTGTAGGATGTCGCGATGGCTTTCAGAACAATGCCCCTTGGATCGGGAAGCTTTACAGAGACTATATGCAGTCTCTGCTTTGAGTGGGCAGAGCAGGCTGCACTGTTGCAACCTGCTCCATCCAACCCGTTATTTTACCAAAATGATCGCTACTCGCCGCTTGCCTTAAAGCTCTGATCGACGGTCTTGGTGTCTTTGGGTGCGACGGTGACCTTCTGGTCCTGCTCACCCAGTTTCTCGTGGACGAACCCGATCGTGTAGTCGCCCGGCGGAAGGCCCTTGATCTCGTACGTCCCATCTTTTGCGGTGACGGCGTAGAACGGATTCTTCACCACGTTGACGTACATCTTCATCCACGGGTGCTGATTGCACTTCACCGGCAGCATGATTTCTTCGCGCGCGAAATTCTTTTCGATCGCGGGAGCCGAGGGCGGCTGCGACTCGTTCCACTCCCGGTTGTCCTTCGGCGTGGGATGGATGTTGTGGGTCGTGGGATCGGCGTTCTTGATCTGCACCGTCTGGCCGGTCATTACGCCGAGCACGTGCGGGTGATATCGGCAGCCTTGCTGTTCCAGCACGACGGGGTCTTTGGGAACGTCGAAGCTGCGATTGCCGAGGCCATCTTTCACGTACACGAAAACGTTGGCGAGATCGCCGCCAGTCACAACTACATTCTCGGCTTCGTTCGCGCCCTTGCAACCTGGGTCCTGGCTCATGTCGATCTTGGAAGCCTTGGGAGCGGTGCCGTCAAACTTTACCGTACCTTTGATCGTGGCTACAGTCGCGGGATCAATCGGAGTTGCCGGCTGTGCCGGGGCTGCCGACTCCGCCGGGGCATTGCTGGACTGCTCGGTATTTTCCTTCTTGTTGCAGGCTGCTAACGTCAGCAGCGTACAAACTGCGAGCGTGCTGAGCGTGATTTTTGTCCAAGCTGTCTTATTCATGATGTCGCCCTTTCTTGATGTTCTTTAGAAGTAGCGCCGGCGGGTTGGCCGGCAAGTCGTGCGGGCGTCTCCGCCCGCGCTATCGATCACTACTGAATGCAGGTCGATTGATCAAACTGGCCATTCTACCGCGAACCACCACTGGCTGTATGATGCGGTTCCGCGGCTGCCTGTTTGCGATTGGTTGAAGGTCGAATTGCAGCCTGGGCGCGGGGCATGGATGACGCGACCCGCCGTTGTTCCTCGGGCGTCAACTGGAAGATATAGTCCGTCAAGAGTTTCCGGTGATCTCCCGCATAGCCGTTGAACGTCGGAGGTGTTGGTCCGGCGAAGACCCACTGGTTATTTTCCTGCTTGAACAAACCAGAGGGCATGGAAGTGCCCGGGCTGACTGCTTGCGGATCGGTGATCCATCGCTCGACCCAGTCGGGCTTCAGACGCTCTTTCGCCAGCAGGAAGTTCGGCGCGGTTGCGATCTTGTCGTGCGCCGGATCGCCCGTGGCATGGCATTTCAGGCAGGGCGCTGCCGTGCTGGAGAAGAGGCTGCGCGCCATATCGCTTTCCTTCGCGGTGAGCGGCACCACCTGCTCTGGAATGTACGGCAGCGGCTGTTGCGACAGTGCCTCGAAGAAGCGCACAAGCTTTCGAAGTTCATTGTCGGAGAACGAGAAGGTTGGCATCCGAACTTTAAGATACGGACGCACTCCGTTTCGATTCGTGTCGGTCGTGCTTAGCGCAGGATTCGAAAGGAATTTCCGCAGCCATTCGGGATCGACGCGCGCGCCCTCGGTCAACAGCTTCGGCGGCAACTGTTCCTGTACGTCCTGATATTGCTTCAGGCCCATTAAGATGGTTCGCTGGCCCGGGATGAACTGGTGACATCCCATGCAGTTGTATTTCTTAACGACCCACCAGCCTTCCTGAATGTCGTGCCGCGCATCACCCGGCTTGTACTGGTAGCTCTGGGGCAGGGAAGTCTCCTGGCTGCCGAGCAGGAAGGTCGTGAGGTCGAGCACCTGATCTTTCGTCAAATGCACGTTGGGCATGCGAAGGGCTTCGGTCTCGCTCTTCACTTTGCCCTGGTCGTAGATGTTCGGTTCGGCGAGTTTGTGCTCGAAGAATCCCTTGTGGTCGTACCAGGGTGTCGTCGCCGGGCCATCAGGCAGGCGCGCCAGATCGTCTTTATCTTTGATCGGCTCGGCGTCTTTGCCGCCGCGCTGGGAAACTTCAGTGAAGAGCGCGAAGTCGAGGCGTTCGATCGGCTTGCTGCCTTCGAACGTCAGTTCGGTGCCGATTCGGCCTTCATCTTCGAAGCCGGCGATCTCGTGGCATCCGGCACAGCCGTAGTGGCGAACCCACTTCTTGCCTTCTTCCTTCAGAGCTGGGTCATCCATGAACGCAGCGTCCGCGTAAGAGGACGGCTCCTGCTTCTTCTGGGCCAGCAGATAAGTTGCGATGTCTTCGGCGTCTTCGGGACTCAGGCGCAGGCTCGGCATCACGGTCATGTTCTGCACTTGCAGTTCGTGGCCGTCGTTCGGACACTTGCTGTGATCGAGGTCGAACTGGTAAGGGATGCCTTTCTTGGCGTAGTCCTCGGGACCGATATCTTTTTTCTCGTACGGACAATAGGGCCGCGTGCGCTCGCGGGCATTGTGGATCCAGCGGACCAGGTAGTCGTAATTCGCCTTCTCGCCGACGCGCGTCAGATTTGCGGCGAAAGTTCCACCCTGCATCTGGTCGCCTTCGCCGATGGAGTGGCAGGCGAGGCATCCGCGGCTCTCAAACAATTCTTGTCCGTGGGCGGCGTTGCCGGGTTTGTGCTTGGGAAGTTGGTCGGTAAAGCCTGACTGCCAGATATAGGCCGAGATCGCCTGAATCTGGTGATCGGTCAGGCGGAAGTTCGGCATCTTCGTCGTCGGCCGGAAATCGGAAGGCTTTTTCAGCCATACCGGAATCCAGTTCTTGTTGAGCTTGAGGCGAACGTCCTTCAGATTTGGCCCGACCTTTTTCTGATCCTGCATCAGGCTGTGCGACTGGAAATCGAGCTGCTGCAAACGCCCGTCCAGCTTGCTGTTGGCGACCCTCAGTGCGACAGCCTTGTCGTTCAGTTGATTGGCTTCGTCGTTCGACTCGGCCGCATCCGCCTGCTTCATCAGGTAGGCGGTCTGTTTTACGTTGTCCCTTTTCTGGGTTTCGATTTGCTTGATCTGCTGGCCGATGGAGTTCAGATCTTCGGGTTCCTTGTCGTAGCCCTCGTAGCGATGGCATCCCATGCAGCCGCGCTGGCGGAACAGATCTTTTCCGTTGTTGATGGTCTGCCACTGAACGTCGCCGCTGGCGAGCACCATGTCGGCCGCATGGCAACTCTGGCAGCCGGCTTCGGAATTTTCTTTGGGATAAAGCGGCCACAGCCAGTGCTCGTAGTTTCCATGCGCCTTCTCGACGCTGGTGGTAGCGCGGCCGTTGCCCTGGTGACAGGGAGAGCAACCAAACTTGTCGGGATCATGAATCCGCAGCAGTTCCGGTTCCGTGTGACTGACGAACGCCTGCGCATATTCGTCGGGCTTCTTCTCGCCCTTGAGAGTCATGGCCGCAGCCGTAATCTTGATCGGTTCGCGCGCTCCGATGTGGCACGACTCGCAGCGGTCGACGATGTTTGCCTCGGCGACGTTGATCTGCACGATCGCCGGATCCAGGTCGGCCGTCTTCTTCTTGAGGCCATCGATCTGCGCGGGCGTCAGGTCGACCATGTGATCGGTGACGTAGTCGTCCATCTTCGCCTTGGCCGCCGTAACCGGCTTCAGCGCATCGCCGAGTTCGAGGCTCAGCTTGGTACGCTCGTCGCGGATTTCGTTGTAGGTTTCTTCCAGTTGTGGAAAGGTGAATTTTTTCTTGCTGCCGTCGGGGAACTCGACAGTGGCCTGTTCCGCCTTGTAAGCATCAATCTCTTTTTGCTTACTCGCCTTGGAGGAGGCGCTGCTGCTGGTTTCCAGTTCGTAGGTCAGGGCGTTCACGTACGCGCGCCGGTCGGTGAAAACGCTCTGCACCGCCAGCAATCGCGCACTGGCGTCGTCCAATTTTTTGCGGGCTTCTTCCGCCTGTGCCTTCGAGTCCTGATAAGCCTTTTCGTAGTCTTGCTTCAGGGCCGCGTATTCCGAATTCTGTTCGACATCTTTTTCTGAGGTCGCGGACTTCGATCGGGAAGTATTCAGGAGAGCGCTGTAACGAGTCTTGAACTGCTCCTGGAAGGCCTTCCACGGACGCTGTCCCCAGGCCTCGTCCCACAAGGCCCAGAACAGCGTGGCGATCAGTATGACCGTCGCAATCAAGTAATGCGCGGCATACGACTTGCCGGTTATCGGATCCTGCTCGGGGATGGGTTTATCAGGCACCAGTTCCTCCGGAACTAACTCCTACGTGTCGTGCAAACGATGCGGGGAATCTCTGCCGTCACCATTGCCAGGGGCCAGGGATGCATCGACTCCGCCGGAACCTCGCTTCGCAAGCTTCCGGCTCCGCTCAGCATGACAAGTCATATGTTGAACCACGGCGTAATCCACACGTACTTGATGTGCCACAAGAGACGCAAAGCCATCTTCAGGGGCAGCGCGACCATGGTCAGCAGCAAGAACTGCATAATGGAAAACTGCAACAGGCTCATGCGGCCAAAGTCTTTCCCCATGCGGCGTCGAAACAGGGAATAGACCAACCCGCCGCCAATGAGGTAATACCCGATGACCACGATGGCGCCGAACACGGCTTTGCCCATGTTCGACGCGATGCCGAAAATATCGGGCAAGTCGCGGTTGACTTCATAGATGAGCCGGTTGTGGTCCCACGTCTGCCCTGGCCAAAACCACTGCCAGCCGGGCCCGCGAATGAACGTCCCAATGATGATCATCGCGACCCACAGAATGATGAAGCCGAAAAGAAAGGTCGAAATCGAAAACTTACGCTGCTTCCACGTGTAGTAGCCACTGCCCAGCGGATTCGTATCGATGTAGGGAATCACCATCAGGCCAATGATGATCATCGTCGGCATGACCACGCCGGCGATCCACGGATCGAAATACACCAGCATCTCCTGCAGGCCGAGGAAGTACCACGGCGCTTTCGCGGGATTCATGGTGAGGTTCGGGTTCGCGGGTTCTTCCAGCGGCGCATTCAGGGTGATCGACCAGACCATGAGAATGATCGTGACGATGATGGCAGCCAGAAACTCAATGCGCAGCAAGAACGGCCAAACGTGAACTTCTTTTTGCCAGCCGGGCTTGAAAGGCCAGGTCTTGCGATGGTGGGTCTTCGCCATCGCGGGATCGGCCTCGAGTTGCTCGATCAATACATCGTTGGCGTGCGCCTGCTTCCATGCCAGATAAATGTAGAAGGCGAGCAGCGGAATCAAGCCCACGATCGGCACGTTATCGGGCGCCGAACAAATCTCCCAGAGTTGTCGCCAGTCCATAATTTCTCCAACACCCATGTGGCGACAGCCGCCCTCGGCTGTCGTGCCGCGCCAAGCCCGGCGGTGCCTTGCCGCCAGAAAAATCTGTCGAGTTGCGCTCGACCGGACAGCCGAGGGCGGCTGTCCCCACATAAACCTTGCTTACTCTCCGGCTGCCTTCGGTCCTCTGCGCGGCTTGTCAGCTTCTGCCTCGAGCATTACCGGAGCCGGTCCCGAAATCCCGCCGTCTTTCCGCACGCGCCAGAAATGCACGATCATCAAGACCGACGCGACGATTGGAATGCCGATGCAATGCCAGATGTACGATCGCAACAAGGCGTTCGCGTCGACAATCGACCCGCCCAGCAACCCGAAGCGCACGTCGTTGTACGGCGTCATGCCGAGCATCGAGCCGAACGGGCCTTCGTGACCAAGCAGCGGAGTTGCGCGCGCCATGTTCGTGCCTACCGTCACGGCCCAGAATCCGAGTTGATCGTCGGGGAGCAGGTATCCCGTGAACGACAGCAGCAATGTGAACACCAGCAGCAGAACGCCAATGTTCCAGTTAAATTCCCGCGGCTTCTTGTAAGACCCGGTCAGGAACACGCGGAACATGTGCAGCCACACGCCGATCACCATCAGGTGAGCGGCCCAGCGATGCATGTTGCGCAGGATCTTTCCGAAGGGAACATCGTGCTCCAGGTAAAGCACGTCGCGAAACGCCTGCACCTTGCTCGGGTGGTAATAGAACATCAGCAGCACGCCGGTGTAGGTGAGGATGATGAACAGATAAAACGTGATCCCGCCCATACCCCAGGTGTAGCTGTAGCGCACTGCGTCACGATTGATCTTCGCCGGATGCAGATGGAGGAACACGTTCGAAAGCACGCCCAGCGCGCGGTTTCGCGGCGTGTCGTCGTGCTTGTGCCGGAAGATCGAGGTGTAGACTTGCGTCTTTGTCGGATCCTTCAGCCCTTCGATCTGTTCCTTGGCCTTGGTGGGAATATCCGTCTTGAGGGCCTGAATGTCCTCTTTGACGCCGGTGGTCACCCGCTCCACCAGTCCCACTTTCCCGTTCTTGCCGTTCTGATTGTTTTCGTCAGCCATAATGAGTTCCGATTCGCGGGCGAGGTCGCCCGCGCCACACTAAACTCCGGTTAGAAATGCTCCCGGATCGTTAAACTTGCTCGGCTGTCCTTTCGGCCAAGAATAAAGTTTCGATGTGTCTACGAGGATCTGACCGTCGGGTGCGAGTTCGATGTGAGCGCGGTCCATCGGTCGCGGCGCCGGACCCTCGAAGTTGATCCCCTCACTGTCGTATCCACTGCCGTGGCATGGGCACTTGAACTTGTTCTCGCTCGGCTTCCAGTCGGGCGTGCAACCCAGGTGCGTGCAGCGCGCGTAAATTACGAAACAGTCGGTCGGGCGTGCGGTCCACCCAGATGCGGAACTTCTGCTGAAATTTGGTGTCGACGCCCAGGGCGAATTCCGACGGATAGCCGATCTTGAACAGGGAGTTGGGCTCGAACAGAGTGCGGGGCAGGAAGAAACGAAAGAAGGCGAGAAACCACGCCATCAGAAAGCCGGTCACCATGGTCCAGACGAAACGGCGACGGTGGCGGTCAATCTCGGTTGATGGCGCGGTGCCGGGAATGCCTCCAGCCGCAGCCGCTTTGGAAGTCCCCACCGCCGGAGTGCCAACATATTTCGTGGCATCCGCCGCGGGCTTGGCCACCTCCGGATTCGGATTGACCTTGCCGGCTTCCAACTCCGCCATGAGTCCCCTCCTTTGCCTTCACTGTGAAGCTGATGACTTGACCTTAATCTAATCCGGCAGCCGCCGCATACTCCGGCGCGGCTAACTTCCTCCCGATACTGCGAATCGGAACCAGCGATGGAACTTCTTGCTCCAACGCATCTTGAACCAGTTGCCCGAGTGCCTGAATGAACTTCGGAGAATCGTTCAGCCCGGCGCTCATCTCAAATTGCGTGAATCCCAAACGATGGGCCTGGTGCCGCGCCTCATGATCGATTTCGCCCAGCGTCTCCACGTGATCGGAAACAAAAGCCACCGGCACGACGCAGACTTCGCGCACCTGCTCGGCTGCCAACACGTTTATCGTCTGACGCAGCGAGGGCTGCAGCCACCGGCTGGCTCCCACCTTGCTTTGATAGCACAGCCGATGCGGATTGCTCCAGCCGCCACGTGCCCTGAGCAGATGAACGGTTTCCTCAATCTGCTGCTGATAAGGGTCGCCCTTCTCGATCACCGACATTGGAATGCTGTGCGCGCTGAACACAATCTCCGGGCGTGCCGGCACGGAAAAGCGCGAGAGGGCCTCATTCACCCTCTCCACTAAGGCATCGAGATACAGCGGATTGCGATAAAAAGTCTCAACCGAATGCACGGGAACATTGTCGGAAAATAATCGCCGCCACTCGTTCAAACTCGAGCCCGTCGTCGTCGAGGAATACTGCGGATAGAGTGGGAGCAGGACAACTTCATCGCAATGCGCCGCCCGCAGCTGTTCGATCGCTTCGCTGGTGAAAGGATGCCAGTAGCGCATGGCGACAAAGCACTGCGCATCCATCCCCTGGCTTCGCAATTCGCGTTCCAGCGCTCGCGCCTGCCGCTCGGTGTTAGGCCGGATGGGCGAGCCTCCGCCAATGGTCGCGTAGTGGTGCTGTACCTTGCGGGCACGCGTGGTTGAAATCAGCTTGGCGAGGGGTTTTCTGCCAATGCGGGCAAAGGGGAAATCGATAATGTCGGGGTCGCAGAAGAGGTTGTAAAGAAAAGGTTCGATCGCTTCCAGCGTGTCGGGTCCACCGAGCTGAAAGAGAACTATCCCCACACGCCGTGATGTGCGCGTCATTTTCCCCAGAATCCCCAGAACGGAAGGCACTTTACCTTGAATCAAGCGCGCGAGTCAATGCCGGAATGGGCACACCGGGCTTGACAGTTCGCGTGAATAGGGAAATTTGAAAAATTCTGCATTGCCATGCAAGCTGATAGCTATGCCGGAGTTGCCGGATATCACAGCGTATATCACCGCGCTTGAACCACGCGTTGTCGGCCAGCGCCTTGAGCGAGTGCGATTGGGCAGTCCTTTCCTGCTGCGAAGTGTTCAGCCGCCACTCGCGAGTGTCGACGGACGCGTCGTGAAGGAAGTGCGACGAATCGGCAAGCGCATTGTCATTGGCCTGGAGGGCGATCTCTGGCTGGTGTTGCACCTGATGATTGCCGGGAGGTTGCACTGGCGACCGGTTGGCGCAAAACTGGGCGGACGACAAAATCTGGCGGCCTTCGATTTCCCAAACGGCTGCCTGGTTCTAACTGAGGCTGGCAGCAAGCGCCGCGCATCGCTGCACCTGATCAGCGGCGAGGCGAATCTGGCTTCCCTCGATGCCGGTGGGATCGATGTCTTTGCCGCGGACCTGGAATCGTTTCGTTCGGTGCTGACGGCGGAGAACCATACGTTGAAAAGGGCTTTGACCGACCCGCGGTTGCTGAGCGGAATCGGGAACGCCTATTCCGACGAGATCCTGCACGCGGCGCAGCTCTCGCCCATCACTCTCACAAACAAAGTCACTCCGAGCGAGTGGGAGCGGCTGTTCGCGGCGACGCGGCAAACGCTGCAACTCTGGATCAGCCGACTCGGCGCCGAGGCGGAGTCAGCTTTTCCGGAAAAGGTCACCGCCTTTCGCAAAGACATGGCGGTCCATGGACGCTATGGCTTGCCGTGTCCGAGGTGTGGAGATAAGGTTTTGCGGATTCGCTATGCGGATAAAGAAACCAACTATTGCGCTCGCTGCCAGACCGGCGGCAAGGTTCTTGCGGATCGGAGTCTGTCCCGTTTATTAGGCTCGGACTGGCCGCGCACGCTGGACGAGTTAGAAGCGCTGAAGCGGCGCTGAGCAACTCAAAAAAATGCCCGCCAGCGGATTGCTCGCTGGCGGGCACATCGGGAGGAAGTAAGCTGCTTACGGCAACCGCAATTCGGTTTTTTCTTCCACAACAATATTTCGCCGCTCGCCATCCAGCGTGTAGAGGATGCGCAGCCGCTTGTGGCCACCGGGCAGTGGATCGCCGCCCATACTGTAGTTGTCGACGCGCAGGTAGAGTCTGCCGTCATCCACTCGGCTCTGCAGGGAATCAGTCACGTTCATAAACTGCCCCTCGGCTCCGTAGTATGCGCGCAGGATCCGCAGGCCCCGCTCGTGCCGGTCGTATCCTTCTTCGCGACGCTCATCGTGGTCGCGCCGCGGGTGGTCGTCGCGGCGTTCATAGGCTTCATGCCGCTCCTCATTTTCGCGGCGTGCGTGCCACTCGTCGGGATCCAGTTCTAAACGCGCCGTGCTACGCTCAGGATAACTGTATTCCTTAATGTCTCCATCCCACTCGCGCAGGCGGATCACCAGAACTTTATTCTCGTGCGGAGCGGGGTCGATTCCCAGGTTGAAGCGGGTGACCTCCAGTTGCAGCACACCATCGTGGACGAAAGTGCGAACTCGAGACGTTACGTCGACCTGCCGCCCCGGAACTCCCCACTTCGCTCCCACGAACTCACCGCCCTGCGCCAAAGCTGAGCCGGCCAGCAATAACATGCAGGCGATTCCAGCCAGTAATCCGGTCCACGATTTCATTGTTGTCTCCTTACCCTGAAATCATAGGGTCGAATGGGTTTGGAATCACTGCACGAAAGTGTACCGACCACTGGATAGGAGTGATGTTCTTGGTTCGTACGGGTTTAGGACTGGGGGGATTGCATCTCTTGAATTACGGCATCCGCGAATTCCGAGGTTCCCGCCTGCCCGCCGATGTCGCGAGTCAGCTTTTCCCGGTGCCGGTAGACGCGTTCCAGCGCATTGCGAATCTGCGTTGAGGCTTCGTGCTCGCCCAGATGCCTCACCATGAGGAGCGCGGACCGAAGGAGTGCGGTTGGATTGGCCAGATTCTTTCCGGCAATGTCTGGAGCGGATCCGTGAACCGCTTCAAATACCGCGCAGTCGTCGCCCAGGTTCGCGCTGGGCACGAATCCCAGGCCGCCCACAAACGCTGCGCACAAATCCGAGAGAATGTCGCCGTAAAGATTTTCCATGACCAGCATGTCGTACTGGTAGGGATTCATGACAAGCTGCATGCAGGTGTTGTCGACAATGTGCTCGCCGTAGGTGATCTCCGGATAATTCTTAGCGACAGCCCGAGCGCAGCGCAGAAACAAGCCATCAGACAGCTTCATGATGTTCGCCTTGTGAATGGCGTGAATCTTTTTACGCTGGTTCTTGCGCGCGTATTCGAAGGCAAACTTGGAAATGCGCGTGCACGCCTTTTCGGTCATGATCTTCAGGCTCTCGACCACGCCCGGTACCACTTCGTGCTCCAGTCCGGAGTAAAGACCTTCGGTGTTCTCGCGCACGATGATCAGATCGACGTCAGGATAGCGGGTGGGAATGTGCGGCAAATTGCGGATCGGCCGGAAGTTGGCATAAAGCTCAAACCTTTTCCGCAGCGCGACGTTGATGCTGGGAAAGCCGCCTCCCACCGGCGTGGTGACGGGACCCTTTAGCCCAACGTGGGTGCGCTCCAGCGATTCAATGAGGTCTTTGGGAATGTACTCGCCCGATTTTTCATAGGCTTCGGCGCCCACGGCGAAAGTTTCCCACTCGAACTTGACCCCGGTGGCCTCCAGGATGCGCACGGTTGCCTTCGTTACTTCCGGGCCGATGCCGTCACCTGGGATAAGAGTTACTTTATGACTCATAAATTATTGAACAGGGATTAGGGGACTAGAGGCTAGGTTCAGTGACAGAAGAAACCAGTGAAACTTCACCCGACACGCGAATCTTAGGCTTTAACTGACCCCTAAACCCTGATCCCCAGTCCCTGCCTTTAAACGCTCTTGGCTTTCACCAAATCCTTCAACTCGTTCATGAACTCTTTCACGTCTTTGAAATCGAGATACACAGAAGCAAATCGGACGTAGGCGACTTTGTCATAGCGGCGCAGGCGGTTCATGATGAGTTCGCCTAGTTCGCTGGTTTTGCGTTCGCGTTCCGGGGATTCGATCACGAACGATTCCGCCTCGTTCACGATCTGCTCCAACTTGCTGATCGGGACCGGACGTTTTTCGCAGGCCCGCAGCAGTCCGTTCAGTACTTTCTGGCGGTCGAATTTTTCGCGCCGGCCATCTTTCTTGACGACCATGTAAGGAATTTCATCGATCCGCTCGTAGGTAGTGAAGCGCTTGCCGCACTTCAGGCACTCGCGCCGCCGCCGGATCGATTCGGCTTCTTTGCTCTCCCGCGAGTCCACTACCTTGTCATTGGCAAATCCGCAAAAAGGACATTTCATGGCGCATCAGTACTTCATCAGCACAACTCAATCACGCGTTCGCTTCGCAGTCTCTTAAAATCGACACCGACGCGCCGCGAAGCGGCGGAGCTGAAACAACCCGCGCTGCTAAGAGATAACCGAAATTGTAACAGTTGAAACGGACTGGCAATGGGAAGAGGGAACGAGACCAGTGCCCAAGCAAGCACCTGCGATGAATGAACGTGCCCAGAATACAAAACGGCGCTCGCACCCCCTGCGGTACGAGCGCCAGTTTTTCCTCATGCCTTACCAGTAACGGAAGGCGTGAAGTCTGTGATCCTGATAGAGCGGACTGTAGTTCGCGCTACCAAAGGATCTAGTCAAGAGATTGCCTCAGGGAGCCCACTCCATTTGTCATTGCGATGTCTGCATTTTGTAAAAAATGGATGGCTTTGCCGGCCGGGATCCTCCTTGTTACTCCGGGTGGTTCCCGCTCTCGCTGCTATCATGATCCTTCTCCCCGCCAAGACCGTGCGTTGGCTGCTGAATCTCGGAGTTCTCTGGTTTGCTCTCCCTCTCATGGCGCAAAGCAATACGGGAGAGTTGCATCTCAAAGTGACCGATCCGCACGGCCTTCGGGTGAGGAGCGCGGTCGAACTGGTTAGCCAGTCGAATCAGATCCACGAATCTTTGGTCACCGATGAAGCAGGATTGCTGGTTGTGAGGCGGCTGCCGTTCGGCTTGTACCGTGTGCAGATTGAACAGGGCGGTTTCGCGGGGGTGTCGGTTCCAGTCGAGATCCGTTCCGCAATTCCCGTCGAATACTCCATTCAACTGACTCTGGCTTCGGTCACCACTTCGGTCACAGTCCAGAACGACGACACCCTCATCGATCCGTACCGTGCCAGTTCGGTCAATGAAATTGGCACGGAGACCATTGAGACGCGGACGACGTCCCTACCCGGGCGATCCTTGCAAGACCTGGTGAACTCGCAACCGGGCTGGCTCTATGAAGGCAATGCGGTGCTGCACCCGCGCGGCGCCGAGTACCAGACTCAGTTCGTGGTCGACGGAATCCCGCTGACCGACAATCGCTCGCCCAGCTTCGGTCCCGAGATTGAGGCCGACGATGTCGATTCCCTGAGCATTTACACTGCCGGAATTCCGGCCGAGTTTGGACGGAAGATGGGCGGCGTGGTCGAAGTCAACACGCTCAAAGACGCCAAGCCCGGGCTACACGGCCAGCTCGTTCTTTCGGGAGGCAGCTTCGACACGGCCGGTGCCTTCGCCCAGGCCCAGTACGCGTGGAAAGGAAACTCTCTCGGGGGAAGCGCCGCAGGCAGCAGGACGAGCCACTACCTGAATCCCGTGGTTCCTGAAAACTACACCAACAACGGGACCACGGGAGACTTTTCCGTCCATTACGAAGGGGACGTCACAAGCAACGACCGGCTTGGCGTGATTGCGCGGCACTCTTTTTCTCGCTTTCAGATTCCCAACGAACAGGTGCAGCAGGCGGCTGGCCAGCGCCAGGATGGCAACAACGCTGAGACGATGGGCATCGCCTCCTACCAGCATGTGTTTTCAGCCAATGTGCTGGGAACCGTCCGGGGGATGGTCCGCGATAGCTCCGACGACCTGACTTCGAATCTCCACGCAACGCCGGTGATTGCTTTCCTCCACAACCACTTCCGGGAGGGATACTTCAACGGTTCGCTCTCGGTGCACCGAGGGCGGCATGAGTTCAAAGCGGGCATTGAATCGGACAACCTGTTTTTGCAGGAGGATTTCAGCGACATCATTACGGATCCGAGCCGTTTCGATCCGGGCACGCCGTTGCAGTTTGTCTTTCCGGGCAATCGCCCGTCGGAGGGCAAGCGTCCTGACCTGGAACAGGCCGCGTACGGCCAAGATCTTATTCGCTACGGGAATTGGACCTTCAGCGCTGGACTGCGCTGGGACCACTATCAACTGCTGGTCAACCAGAACGCTCTCAGCCCGCGACTCGCGGCCGCGCGCTTTTTCCCGTCAGCGGGATTCGTTGTCCACGTTTCTTATGATCGCGTATTCCAGACGCCATCCGCGGACAACATTCTATTGTCCAGTTCTTCGCAGGTGATCTCGCTGAATCCGAACGTGCTGCGCTTGCCGGTGGAACCCTCGCACGGCAACTACTTCGAAATAGGAGCGACCAAAAGCTTCTTCGGTCAATTGCGGTTGGATGCCAACTATTTCCGGCGCTACGCCGATCATTTCGCGGATGACGATCAACTCCTGAGTACTGCGGTCAGCTTCCCCATCTCTTTCCGAAAATCCATTATCTACGGGGCGGAAGGCAAGATCGAGATGCCCAAGTGGGGGCGCTTCTCCGGGTTTGTCAGCTATTCGTACATCGTAGGGAACGCCTGGTTTCCCGTAACTGGGGGGCTGTTTCTCGGCGATGATGCGCTCAATGCCGCAACTCAACTCGCCGGCCATTTTCCCGACTCTCAGGATCAGCGCAATACTGTGCGCGCGCGTCTGCGATACCAGGTAGCGTCGCGGCTGTGGCTGGCTGGCGGGGCGGAATACGGCAGCGGATTGCCATTTGCTTTTGCCGGCACTTATCAGCAAGCCCTTGCCGAGTACGGGCCGGCCGTGATCGACCGCATCGACTTTACTCGCGGCCGAGTCCGGCCGTCGTTTGCCATCAATGTCTCGGCGGGCGCTGAGTTGTACAAGAGCGACAGGTTCTCTACGCGCCTGCAGGCGGATGCTGAGAATCTGAACAACCGGCTTAACGTGATGGACTTCGGTGGGCTGTTCTCCGGAAACGCGATCGGGCCGCCCCGAAGCTATTCACTGAAGTTGCAAACAACGTTCTGAGCGTGGTTTTTCCGCACGAAGGATCGGAGTTTCCCTCGATAGATCTTCTCCGTGTACAGTGCCCTCTGTGGTTAAATCTCTTCAGACGACGAAATATTTCGCTCCCGGGTGATGCACTACGATCGCTGACGTGGACTGTTCCGGTTCAAGCAAGAATCCCGAGGTCAGTCTTACGCCAACATTCTCTTCCGGCTTGAGTAATGCGAATAGTTTTGTCTGATCTTCCAGATTGGGGCAGGCCGGGTAGCCAAAGGAATACCTTGAGCCGCGATACTTCTGATGGAAGAGGTCGCGGATCTCCGCGGAATCCTCGCCGGCGATTCCCAATTCCTCGCGCATCTTTTTATGATGAAGTTCCGCCAGAGCCTCTGCGGTTTCCACGCTGAGGCCATGCAGATATAGATATTTGGTGTACTCTCCACCTTCAAACAATCGCTGCGTCTCGAGGCTGGCCTTCGCGCCAATCGTGACCAGCGACAGCCCGATGACGTCCATCTTTCCGGAAGCCTTGGGAGCAAAGAAATCAGAAATCGACAGACGTCGTCCTTCCCTCTGGCGCGGAAAAGTAAACCGCAGCAACTCACGCGTGGAAATCGCCGCGCTAGGCTGCTCAGGCGCGACATACACAACTACATCATTCCCATCTCCCTGAGCAGGGAAGTACCCATACACAACCTTGGGTTCGAATAGGCCCGATGCGGCGACCTCGTCTTCCAGTTTCTTCAGGATTGGACGGAACTTCTCGTCGACCAACCGCACATAGTCGGATTGCGATGCGGTCTTGAGCTGCCACTGGTTCTTGAACAGGGCAGTCTCGTTGATATAGCGGAACACCTCGCGCAGATCGTAGTCCTTGCGCACGCGCACTCCCCAAAACGGAGGCGCGGGAATATTCGGCGCATCGGTCACAACTGGACTGCGCTCGGCAAACACCGGACCCGTCTCTTCATCGACGGCGGTGGCCTTCGCGTACTCTTTCACGGTACGACCTTCGCTCAGCCGGGTTTGCTTCGCGCCATCCTCAGTCGCCAGGTCTTCCATGATGTGCAATCCGGCGAACGCATCATCAGCGTAGAAAACCGCATTGGCGTACTCGCGGCGCAGGTCATCCTCGACATACTTACGGGTGAGAGCCGCGCCGCCGCAGATCACAGGGAACTCGAGTTTCTGCCGCTCGAGATCCTGGATGACGTATTTCATTTCCAGCGTCGATTTCACCAGCAGGCCGCTGAGGCCAATCGCGTCGGCCTGATGCTCCTGCGCCGCGCGGATGATGCTGTCGCCGGGCTGCTTGATTCCGAGATTGATGACCTTGAATCCATTGTTCGACAAAATGATGTCGACCAGATTCTTCCCGATATCGTGCACGTCGCCCTTCACCGTGGCGAGAACGATGGTGCCCTTCTGCGACCCGGCTTTCTTCTCCATCTTCGGTTCAAGATAGGCCACCGCCGCCTTCATCACTCCAGCGGAATCGAGCACCGAGGGCAGTTGCATCTTGCGTGCGCCAAATAGGTCGCCAACCGTTTTCATGCCATCCAGCAAGACGGTGTTGATGAGTTCCAGCGGCGAGTAGTCTGCTAAGGCGTCTTCCAGCAGAGTCTCCAGGGATTTCTTGTTGGCTCCAACGCCCACCGACTTTTCGCCGTTGATGATCGCGAATTTCAGCTTGTCTTCGACCGACAGCGTGTCGACATGCGCGGTGGTCGAGGTCGCGGTCTTGCCTTTCATGCCGGCGAAATGCGCCATGTAAAGCTGCAGCGGATCGCCATCGGAGTTGGCGTCGCGGTGAATCAGTTTCCGCGCCAGTTCCACTTCTTCCTGGGGAATCTTGTATAGCGGATAGATCTTGGTGTAGTTGACGATGGCCATGTCGAGACCGTGGTCCACGGCCTCGTGCATGAAGACTGAGTTCAACACCCGGCGCGGGTAGGCGTCGAGGCCGAACGAAATGTTGCTGACGCCCAGGATCGTCTTCACCAGGGGCAATTCTTTCTTGATGCGCTCGACCGCTCTGAGCGTCTCCATTCCCGCGGTGCGGTACTCTTCCTGCCCCGTAGAAATGGGCAAGGTGAGCGCGTCGAAGATCAGATCAGTACCGTCGAGCCCATATTTTTTGGTTGCCAGATCGTAGATGCGATGGGCGATCGCGACTTTCTTGTCGGCGGTCAGCGCCATGCCGTCTTCGTCGATCGTCAGCGCGATTACGGCCGCGCCGTAGCGCTTCGCCATGGGCAATACTTTCGATGTGCGTTTCTCACCATCCTCCAGATTGATCGAGTTGATGATGGCTCGCCCGGGGATGCGTTTCAGAGCCTCTTCCACCACGTCGGCCTCGGTCGAGTCGACCAGAATCGGCGCCGGAACTCGCGTGGCGATCTTTTCGAGGATCGACGTGATGTATCCCTTTTCGTCCTCACCCACGATGGCGCAGCACAAATCCAGCATGTGCGATCCGTCGTTCACCAGGCGCTTGGCCAACCCGAGGATCTCGTCGTATTTCTTGCCCTGTACCAGCTTGCGGAAATGTTCGACGCGGGTGGTCGTATTCATTTCCTCGGCGACGATTAACGGCTTGGGTTCGAGATCGAGAGGGACAGTCGTATAAGCGCTCGACGCCGCTCCTGCCCGCTTCACATCGCGCTTGGCAGGTTCCACGCCGGAAACCGCGTCGACCACGGCCTTCAGATGCTCTGGAGTCGTACCGCAACATCCGCCGACAATGCGGACGCCGTAGTCCTTCACGAAGTGCTGGTGATAGTCCGCCAGTTCCTGCGGCGACAGTTTGTACACGGCATGGCCGCCAACGTTCTGGGGCAGACCAGCATTGGGCAGAACGGAAACTTCCTTGGTCGAGTTCAGCGCAAGATAGCGGACCGCGTCGTTCATCTCCTTCGGTCCTGTTGCGCAATTCAAACCGATCGCGTCGACATCAAAAGGTTCGAGCGCGGTCAAGGCGGCACCGATCTCGGTGCCCAGAAGCATCGTGCCCGACTCCTGCAGCGTGACCTGTACGGTTACGGGCAGCCGCTTGCCAGCTTTTCGCATGGCCTCCAGTACACCAATCGTCGCGATCTTGGCTTGCAGCAGGTCTTGCGCGGTTTCGATGAGCAGCACATCCACTCCGCCCTCAATCAGCGCGGCCGCCTGCTCCTCGTAGGCTTCGACCATCGCGTCGAAACCGATATGCCCCAGCGACGGCAGCTTCGTTGTTGGGCCGAGAGATCCGGCGACGAACCGCGGTTTCTCTTTGGTGGAGAATTGTTGCGCGACCTCTTTCGCCAGTTGCGCAGCTTTGACATTAATCTCGTGCATCCGGTCGCGCAGGTCGAATTCTCCCAGCACGATTGCGCTGCCGCCGAAGGTGTTGGTCTCCACAATGTCGCAGCCCACGCGGAAAAAGTCCGCGTGAATGTCGCGAATGATGTCGGGACGGCTTAGCACCAGCACTTCGCTACAGTTTTCCTTGCCCCAGAAATCATCCAGAGTAGGATTTCGCTTTTGGATATTGGTGCCCATCGCGCCGTCATAAACGACGACGCGTTCTTTCACGGTCTCGAAGAAGTCAGCCATTGGCCCTCAGATAGAATCCACGCTTCCACGAAGCGCAACCCATGCACGAACGCCGGTCTCTAAGACCGGCGTGTCGTTGAACTCGAAACTAAGTTCGAAAGTTAACTCCCGTGGACCATCTCCGCCGGAGCGCCCCCGTTCACGTCGGCCTGATTGAATACGCTGTTGGCTCCCATGTGTGCTGGCCGGGGGGCCAGCATTTGCTCCTTGCGGTAAATCAGATTGGAAGCGTTGAATGTTGCCAGTTCAAATCCGTGGCCGTGCGTGATCGCATCCGTCGGACACGCCTCGACACAATATCCGCAGAAAATGCAGCGGTTGTAATCGATGTTGTAAACCTTGGCGTAGCGTTCCGCGCCGCTGACCCGGTTCTCCGCCGTATTCTCAGCAGCCTCGATGTAGATGCAATTCGACGGGCAGGCCGCCGCGCACAGGAAGCAGGCTACGCACTTTTCCAGGCCGTTTTCGTCGCGCTGCAGCACATGCGCGCCGCGGAAGCGGGCTTCGATGCGCGCGCCCCGCAACGGATCTTTGCCGTCGGGATAGTTCTCCACCGTCGTCGGCTGGAACATCTCCATGAAGGTGATGCTCATGCCTTTGGCGATGGCAGCTATATTTTTCAGAACCGGCATGCTTATTCAGTATACCGAAAGAGAGGCGAAACCGTCCCCGCGGGCCAAGCGGGGTCGACGAGCTATCCTGTTGATGGTGAGTCAGGAAGAACAAGGGACACTGCGGAAGCGAGTCGGTCTTTGTGCCGACTGCCGCTTCATGCGGCGGATGGAGTCCGACCGCGGGTCGACCTTCTACTTGTGCCAACTCTCAGTCACCGATCCAAACTTTCCCAAATATCCGCGCCTGCCTGTGCTGCAATGCCCGGGATACCAATCGACAGCTGACGACGGCCAAGACGCACCACGCTAGCCGCTATGCATCAGCAAAATGCTTGCAAGGTGATCGGGCTCACTGCGCCGACCGATGAGTCTGCGGCAATATCGCGATTGTGAATCGAACTGACCTGGACGTAGGAGGGATGCCATGCTGAGGAAGATTCTAGGTACCGGCGCGATCCTGTTGTTTGTCGTTTGAACAGTAGCTGTGCTCCAGGCTTGGAGCAAAAGCGCACCTTCGGATCGCATGATCGGCGTGGCTTTCATGGCGGTGTTTGGCTTGGCCGCGGCATGGGGCCTGCGAACATTATTTGGGTGGCACGGGCACTGAATCGCCTTACGGGAAGATAGCAATGCAAAATGCCTTCATCGGCAAGCGGACCAGGCCCGTCGAGGCCGAATTGGCTTCTGTCCTGGTGAAGACGCACGGTATGTGGCAGGAACTTGTAGCTGATCTGAAGAGAGAACTCGACCTCGACGGGGAAGAATGGAACAGCTACTCGGTCAAGGCAGGCTGGTCGCTGCGCTTGCAAAGAAAGAAACGCAATATCGTTTACCTTTCTCCGGGAGAGGGCTGCTTCCTTGCTTCGTTTGCACTGGGAGACAAGGCAGTTACGGCGGCGAAGAGAAGCAAGCTTCCAACCCACGTGCTCGAGATTATCGCCAAAGCCAAACGCTATGCCGAAGGGACAGCGGTGAGAGTTGAAGTGCGGGAATCTAAGGATCTTGTCGCGGTCAAGACGCTGGCGAAGATCAAGACGGAGAACTAACCCTGAATCATGCCAGGCCCAGTTCTTTCGCCAGCGCTTTCCACTTGCCTTCAACCAAAGCTTTGGTTTTGGCGTCCATGACAATTTCGTCGGGCCAGGGCCGGGCGAAGCCTTCGCTCGCCCACTTTCTCGTTGCGTCAATACCCATCTTCGATCCGAAGTTCGGCAATCGGCTCGCGTGATCGAGCGAATCGATCGGTCCGAGAGTGAACTGAATGTCACGCTCAGGATCGATGTGGTTGAAAACCTTCAGCGCGACGTCGGCCAGGTCCTGAACGTCGACATCCTGATCGACCACCACGATGCATTTGGTGAACATGGCCTGGCCCAGGGACCAGACCGCGTTCATCACCTTGCGAGCCTGTCCCGGATAGGACTTCTTGATCGAGACGATCATCAGGTTGTGGAAGATGCCTTCCACCGGCAAGTTGATGTCCACAAGTTCAGGTATGGTCAGCTTCATCAGTGGCAGGAAGATGCGCTCGACCGCCTTGCCCATGTAGGCGTCCTCTTGCGGAGGTTTGCCGACAATGGTTGTTGCGTAAATAGGATCCTTGCGGTGCGTGATGCAGGTCAGATGGAAAACTGGGTACAGATCTTCGAGCGAATAGAACCCGGTGTGGTCGCCGAAGGGTCCCTCGCTGCGTAGTTCATCGAGATTCACGTAGCCTTCGAGGACAATTTCGCTGGAGGCCGGGACATCCAGATCCACCGTCTCGCACTTGACCAGATCGACGGGCGCGCCGCGCAGAAAGCCTGCAATCAGATACTCCTCAATTTCAGGCGGCGCTGGAACGATGGCAGAAAAAGTTACGGCCGGATCGGTTCCGATGGCAACGGCAACGTCCATCTTTCCCGATGGGCGGTCGCCTTCGGCAAGGACGCTTCCTCCGGAACTGCGCGCCATGATGTCCACGGCGGCTGATTTGCCATCGACTGCGGCCCGCATGCGCTCGCGGGCGTGTTCGGCGGCAACCTTCTGACGCTGCCAATGCATTCCGGTCGTGCGTTCGTCGTAGACCTGCATGCGGTACATACCGAGATTGCGCTTGCCCGACTTCGGATCGCGCGTGGTGACGCAAGGCAGCGTGATGAAGCGTCCTGCATCTTTCGGCCAGCATTGCAGCACGGGAAAGTCGAGCAGGGAGAAATTGTCGCGCTTGATCACCTCTTTGCACGGACCAGTCGGTACGGTACGCGGGAAAAACTTTCCCGCTTCGGTCAGCAGCGGCAACATTTTCAGCTTGTCGAGAAATCCCTGCGGCGACTTCATATCCATGAACATGCGGATACGGGCCGCAATCTCATCGAACGAATTCACGCCCACCGCGAGCTTCATGCGCGCGTCGGATCCGAACTGATTGATGAGAAGCTGAGCGCCTGGGTGACCTTTCAGATTCTGAAAGAGAAGCGCCGGGCCCCCTGTGGCTCCACTGGCATCACGGCTCTTGGAGACGCGATCGGTGATTTCCGCAATTTCAAGGATGGGATCAGCTTCGGTGGAAACGCGTTTCAGTTGGCCGGCGCGGTCGAGTGCGGCGATCCACTGGCGGAGGTCGTCGAAGGGCAAGGGTTCCTCTCTGCGTGACCGACGATTATAAGGGATTGAACGAGGCGCTCAGGGTCGCAACATCTATTTCCTCTGCTCCAACTTCACGCTGGCTTTCATGGGTTCCCCTTCCCGCAATACCTTGACTTCGACTACATCGCCGACTTTGCTGCGCCGCAAGGCGTCGGTGAAGTCATAGAGATTGTTGATCGGCTTGTCGCCGAACTGGACGAGGACATCTCCGGCTTTCAGTCCTGCTTTGAATGCAGGGGAATTGGGTTTTACATCGGAAAACTTAACGCCATTTTCGGTTTGTCCGAAGTCGGGGATGGATCCGAAGTAAGGACCGTAACCGCCCCCGCCTCCGCCGGAAATAGGCCTGTCTTCAGCTACAACTTGATACGAAGGGGTCTCGTCCGTTTCCGCCAGTTGCACAGCGACATTGCCCACCAGGTCAAGCAGGTGCACCGCGGATGTGGCGTTGATCTTGTCCCAGGTGTCCGACGGCTTGTGATAATCGGAATGGAGTCCGGAGAAGAAAAACAATACCGGAATCCTTTTGGGAACAAACGAAGTGTGATCGCTCGACGAATAGCCTCCCGCCGAATATTCAACCTTGAAGGGCGAATGACCCTGTGCCTTGTCCAGAACGGCCCTGAACGTGGATCCCGTGCCCACCCCGCCGATGTAAACCTTGTCGTCCTGAATGCGGCCGATCATGTCCATGTTCAGCATGGCGACAGCTTTGGCCAGGGGCCGCGTGGGATCTTTCACCCAGGCCGCCGAGCCGAGAAGGCCGAGTTCTTCTCCGGCAAAATTCATAAAGAGGATGCTGCGCTTCAGTTGTCCGCGCTGCGGCGCGAGAAGGCGTGCCAGTTCGAGAACGCCCGCGGTGCCGCTGGCATTGTCATCGGCGCCGGGATGAATTCGACCCACTTGCGACGGCGACAGCGAATCGAAATTGCCGCGCCCCAGATGATCGTAATGCGCACCGATAATGACGTATTCATCGGTCTCGCCGGGCAGCCAAGCCAGAACGTTGTTCACGGTGGCGTGAGTGGTTTCGATGTCGATGTGCAGGGAAATGTGAAGTGTGTCGGGAAAAGCGAACGACGCGGGTTTGGAAGCCGAATTGATCTGATCCTGAACGCTCTTGAGGGATTTCCCAGCCAATTGAAACCAGGAGTCAGCGACCGCATTCTTCACCTGCGCAAAAACAATGCCGATATTCTCTGGCCCGCTCACGCTGCCGAAGCGGGTCAGCCAATCGTCCTCGCCATCGTCCAGTTTGCCGTTGATCACGACGACCGCTTTCGCCCCATGATTGCGGGCGTTAATGGCCTTGGTGACCAGTTGCGCATGCTCGGTGAAACCGTGATGCCCACTTCGTTCCCCAAACCCTAACGGCTCGTAGCGGATCACCACAACAATCTTGTCTTTGACGTCCATTCCGGCATAGTCGTCGTATTGAAACTCTTCCGCGGTCGTACCGTATCCGGCGAAGACGACAGAAGCATCCACCTGTCCGGAGGCAGAAAAGCTGAAGGGGACGAAGTCCTGCTCGGCTTTCAGATTCTTCTTCTTGATTCCGTCGTCAAAGGAGCAGTGATTGTCCGACTTCAAACGCGCGCCGGTGATGACCGTAAACGGCTGGAGGTAGCCGCCCACTCCGGCGGGGTCGAGATGAAGCTCCTGGTATCGCTTTTCGATAAAATGCTCGGCCCGCGTAATGCCTTTGGTGCCCGCTCCACGACCTTCCATGTCGGGCGAAGCCAGGGTCTTCACATCTTCCAGGTAACGTACTGCGTCGGCGCGTGGTACGGGGGACGAGGCGCCGACCAGAAGCGCGACGATGACGCCGACGAGAAAAACGCGATGCAACTTCATGCGGTTCATGATGGGTCCCCAGGTAGACGGGCAATCGTAATGAGGCGCGGAAGGAGGTGTCAATGACCGGCGGTTCAGGGATGAAGTGTTTCCGGATAGAGTTGGCGCCGGCAATCGGGACAGATGCCGTGACTGAAGTCGGCTTCGGTATGCTTCCGAATATAGAGTTCCAGCGAATGCCAAAGCCCCTGTTTGTCGCGGATTTTTCGACAGGATGCGCACATGGGCAGCAATCCGCTGAGAGTCTTAACCCGGCCAAGGGTTTCCTGGAGCTCCTGAATCAAGCGTTCGCGCTCGGCTTCCGCAGCTTTGCGCTCGGTAATATCCCGAATGATGATGCACGTCCTCGGACTGCCATCTTGGCTTGCAAAAACCACGGACGAGATTTCGACGGGGAACGGTGTCCCGTCCTTGCGTCGAGCGGTAAGTTCCCCATGAGCCTTGCCAGTGCGCTGGCGCTCCGCGATCAGAACTGCGAGCCGCGGATCGGCCGAGTCAATCAGTCCCTGCCGTCCTTCGCGCACAATCTCTTCTCGAGTGCGTTCGAGAATTCTGCACGCTGCCGGGTTGGCGTCGAGAATCGAGCCATCGGGGGCGGTCAGCATCAGGCCGTCTAGGCTGTTCTGAAACAGCATTCCGTACAGGGTTTCGGCGTTGGGAAGATGTGCAGGTGCTTCTGAAATTTTGCCGGTCATAAGATTGGGTCTTGCGGATGTCAGGCTTTCGCAACGCCCGAGAGTCGCGACACCTGCCGAAAGTTGACCGATTGTACGAAAGATTATTGGGTAGAGCAACTGACGAAGGTGCCGTCTGCGTCCGCGACGGTAGCTTACGCGGCGAGTCGCAGCACGGTTTCTTCCACCTGCTTCCATGCAGCACTGCGCGGATTGATCAGATCGAGGTGCCCCGACCCTGCAATTTCCAGAAGGTGCGCGTCTTCACCGTTACGGGCGCCCTTCTTCTTAGCAGCGACATAGTTGCGGCTGAAGTCGGGGGGAACATCGTCGTCTGCAGTGCCATAAATCAGCCATTGGCGGGCATGGGCGAGTGAGAGCTTCATGGGATCGGCTTCCCGATAGTGGTCTGGCACCTCGCTGGGAGTGCCGCGAAGAAACTCGACCACAGCGTCGTTACTGAGGTGAAGTTGATATGCGCGCTGAAGATCCACGACGCCGGCGAGCGAAATTACACGAGTCACGCGGGGTTCGTGGGCGGCGAGACAGAGTGCCAGCTGGCCTCCGGCCGAGTGCCCCATGACTACGATTTTTTGCGGATCGAACTTGTGCGCCGCCGCATTTTGCACCAGGAACTGATAAGCCGAGCGGATGTCGGCGAAAGTTCCGGGCCATGCTCCACCTTCGTTGCCGACGCGACGGTACTCAAGGTTGGCGGTCGCCAGTCCCTTTGCTGTGAGTGCGGCGCAGAGATGACCCGCGTGATCCAGGTTGTATTTAGCGCGCCAGAAGCCGCCGTGAATGTTGATGACAAGCGGGTAGGGCCCACGGCTCTTCCCTTGACTTGCGGGCTGACGTAAATCGAGAAACTGGTTGGGGTCCGATCCGTACGCAAGCCGCCTGTCGGCGGGGGGCGGCGCGAGCGTGAGGATGTCGTCAGACATGCCGCAATCATTCTACCTGTACGGGGAAGCAGTCTACTCGTAGCGCAGTGCTTCGATGGGGTCGAGATTGGCGGCGCGCAGGGCCGGAACCATCCCGCTAATTACTCCCACCACAGCCAGGATCGTTGTAGCTACGAGGAGGATCATCGGCGAGACGATCAGACGAATGTCGGCAGCCTCGGCGTGCTTGGCCAGGGCGCTGTAAAACGTGATGCGACCCGCCAGGATTGACACAGCGTACGAGAGCATAATCCCAAGAATTCCGCCCAGCGCAGTGATGACCATGGCCTCGGCGAGGAACTGGAAGAGAATGTCGTGGCGCCGCGCACCGAGAGCCTTTTCGACGCCGATCTCGCGAGTCCGCTGCGTCACCGAGACCAGCATAATATTCATGAGGCCAACGCCGCCGATGCCCAAGGTGACCGATCCGATAAAGGCCAGCAGAACCTTCAACGCCATCGTGATAATTCCGAACTGCGAAAGTTGTTTCTGGGCGTCAAAGATGAAGACGGCTCGATGGTCGTCGGGTTTGAAATTGTGCGCCGTTGCAAGCGTTTCACGGATCACCTTGTCCATCTTGTCGTGATCCAGGCCTGCGGAGTCCATCCAGATTCCGTCCAGATAGTGATTGTCTTTAAGGACATCCATCGAGGTGTAGGGGATATAGACAACGCGGTTGTTGTCGTTGTCGCCCTCCTGCATGCGTGGTGCTCCGACGCCGATCACCTCGAACGTAACCCCGTCGATGCGAATGGACTCGCCGATCGCGGGCATGCCGGAGAAGAGTTTGTCGCGCGCTTCCGAGGCAATCACGGCATAAAGCCCGTGCTGCATATTGTCGGCGTCGTTGAGGAAGCGTCCCTCAGCGATATCCAGATTCCAGATGTCCTGAATCGAGGGGTCAAGGCCCATCACCGGAAAAGTAAAAGACCGGTTATTGTTCTGGACGGTCGAGTCCTTCTGCAGCATGCGTACGACGTGCCGGCAGAGAGGAAGATTGTTGCGCATCAATTCGATATCGTCGTTGGTGAATCGAACCTGCACGCCGGCCTTGTTGCCTCCGGCTTGCTGAGACGTGCGCCCGGGAAAGACTCCGACCGCGGTGGCCCCGAAGCTTTGGAAGATGGTCTCAATTGCCTTGCCGAAGCCGTTTCCGTAGGAAAGAAGCAAAACCACCGTAGCGATGCCCCAGGCCATCCCTGCCATGGTAAGCAGAGTGCGGCGAAGGTCATGACGCATCGCGGAGTAGGCCTGCTTTAATAGGTCACCGTGCATAGTTATTCCTTGCGGAGGGCCTCCACCGGTTCGAGCAACGCCGCGCGGCGGGCAGGATATAGGCCGGCCGCTATCCCGGCGACTCCGAGTGAAATTACCGCCAGCGCGGCCGTAGACGCGACCAGCTTCGGCGGATCAAAACCATCTCCGAGGCTGACGTTGGAGAGCAGGCCCATCAATCCGGCGGCGCCGGCAATACCGATTCCGCCGCTCAATAGGGTCAAAAATGCGCCCTCAACGAAAAACTGAAACATGATGCTGCTGTTCGTGGCGCCAACCGCTTTGCGCAAGCCGATTTCGCGGGTCCGGTCAGCCACCGCCACCAGCATAATATTGATGATCCCGATCGCACCGAGCGCCAGCGTGACCAATCCCACGCTGCCCAGAAACATGTTCATCGCGTCGAAAATCTTGCCGATCTGATCGACCGTCTTGATCGTGTCCCACTCATCGAAGGAATCTGGATTCTTCGGGTCAAAGCCGTGGTTGCGGGCGATGACTTTGTGCACTTCCTGCTGCGCCGACGCGTGCTGGGCCCGTGATCTGGGCTGATAGTTTATAAACGAAATCACGTCGGTGGCGATGCCCGCATTCAACGGGCGGAAGTAGTCCTGCATGGCATGGAAGGGAACAAAGCTGCGCAGGTTCAGGTTCATGTTGTCGCCGTGGCCTACCTTTTGCAACGTCCCAATGATGGTAAAGCGAACTCCATTGAGCAGGATCGTGGATCCCACGGCTGGGCGGCCGGGAAACAGCGTGCGCCGGACTTCGTCCCCGATCACGATCACGGCTCGCTTCTGCGAGTCGTCCATCTCGTTAATCCATCGCCCTTCATTGATCGGCAGGTAACGAATCTTGTCGAAGTTGGCCGGGACACCCACGATTTGGCCGCTGGCCTGGTAGAAGTCGCTCACCGCCCGGATGTCGCCGCGGGAAATGGCCGGTGCCGCGGCCGCCACGCTGGGGCAATCCGTAAGAATGTCCTGATAATCGCGATACGTCAGGTAGTACTGGCGGAGGGCGGTAAAACTCCCCTGCATGACGGGGGCACGGCCCGACCAGATAAACATGACGTTTTCGCCCAGGGAATCGAACTGCTTCCGGTTTCCCGCGCGGAACCCTTCTCCTAGCCCGACCAGCAAGAGCAGGGAACCAACCCCCCAGGCAATCCCGAACATGGTAAGAAACGAGCGCAATTTGTGCGCCCAGAGGGTTCGCAGGGTCTGCCCGAAGATATCGAAGATAAGGCGCACGCTACTGATTCAATTATACGGGGAAGACCCGACAGTTCCTCTCGCGGATGCGGTCCGGAACGGTGCAGGGCAGGGATGTCGCCCCCTGATTTGGACGGACGAAGCCCTGAATGGTTGGACACCCAATGGCTTTCTGGGCGCGGTCCGACTTGGTGATCCAACTGGTCCGACACGAGGCGAAATCTCTCCGATCCACAAGAAATTCATTTCGTATCGCGCGGGAGTTGGTTATTCTCTAGCGGGATGACGACTCTTGCTCTGAGCGAACTGCTGGGCGCCACGGTGTATGACCCGTCTGGCGCGGCCAGCGGGCGTGTGCGGGAAGTGACGCTCGCGCCGCAAGAGGACCGTTCGCGCATCTCGTCCCTCATCGTAAAGACCAAGTCTGGTAATCGCGTGCTGCCGTTTACGGCGGTGTCGACGATTAATGGTGGCATTCGGGCTACGACCGTCGCCGGAGAGTGGACGGCTGCCAATGGAACCGAAGGATTGTTTCTATTGGAGCGCGATCTGCTCGACCAACAGGTTATTGACGTCAACGGAAGGAAAGTCGTTCGGGTCAATGATGTCGACCTCGAATTCGATGCCCAGAAAGATAAAGGCACCGAACGCGTCTATACGGTATTGCGCGTCCACTCGGTCGATGTTGGCGCAAGGGGAGCGATCCGGCGCTTATTGCGCGGACTAGCGCCCAAGCTCGCGTTACACGCGTTATTGGACAAGATTCCGCCCCGAAGTATTCCCTGGAATTTTGTCGATGTCATCGAAACCGATCCGGCCCGGCGCGTGAAGCTGAAGATTTCGCACGAAGGCCTGGCCAAGCTTCACCCTGCCGATATCGCCGACATCGTGGAAGAGTTGGCCCCCGACGAGCGCCAGGCCGTATTCCAGACTCTCGATCAGGAAACTGCCGCCGAGGCTCTCGAGGAAGTCGAACCTCGCGTCCAGAAGGCGATTGTGGAGTCGCTCGATTCAGAGACGGCGGCTGACATCGTTGGGGAAATGGATCCCGACGCGGCTGCCGACCTCCTCGGAGATCTGCCTGAAGACCGCACTGAACAGATTCTGACCCAGATGGAGCCTGAAGCCCAGCAGGACGTGGTCGAACTGCTGGAGCATCGCGAAGAAACCGCTGCGGGCCGCATGACCACGGAGTTCCTGGCTCTTCCGGTGGCGGCGACGGTACAGAATGCGATCGATTCCTTACGCGAGTTTGAGGGCGGTGTGGAGGCCGTCAGCACGATCTACCTGGTGGACTCTCACGGGACCTTGGTCGGAGCCGTCCCCCTTGCGAGAATCGTGCTCGCGCCAACTTCCTCTCCCATGCTTTCCCTGACCCAGGAGCCGCTTGTGCAGGCCCATGAGGGCGTCGAGGAAAACAAAGTGGCGGAGTTGTTCGATAAATACAATTTGCAAACTTTGCCTGTCGTAGACGAGCAGAACAAGTTAACGGGAGTGATCACCTCCGACGACGTGATCAGCATGCTTCGGGCGAAACTATAGGAAAAAGGGTCTTGGGTATTAGGCGTCAGGCCTTCGTTTCAATGATGCCCACGAATATCCAAGACCAAAGAACTCTGCCCGCACCAGCCCCGACATCCCAAATTCTCTTCGGTCAGCACTTTTAGTTTGGTTAGATTCACCGCCTGCATTTATCCTGTGGCGTTCTTTGTAGCTGCAACCTGCTCCAGCCATATGTCTGCGAAAAGTGCGCATGAAGTTTTTGAGAAATTGGAAGACCCGGATCCTGCTCTTCTTCGCCGTAGTCGGGCCTGGGTTCATTACCGCGAACGTCGATAATGATGCCGGCGGCATCCTTACCTACTCGTCCGCCGGGGCGCAATTCGGACATCTTCTGCTGTGGACCATGATTCCGATCACCCTGGCTTTGATCGTGGTCCAGGAAATGTGCGCTCGCATGGGCGCGGTCACCGGCAAAGGGCTTAGTGACCTGATTCGCGAGGAATTTGGTCTTCGGATCACGTTCCTGATGATGCTCGGTATCCTGATCACCAATTTCGGCAACGTCGTGACGGAATTCATCGGCATCGCGACCAGCTTGGAGTTGTTTGGCTTGCCACGCATTTATACGGTTCCGGTATGCGGCGTAATCGTCTGGTTTATCGTCGTAAAGGGCCAATATAAGACCGTGGAAAAGGTCTTTCTGGCCGCTTCGTTTTTCTACGTGACTTACATTTTTGCCGGCGTGCTGGCACATCCGCTCTGGAAGGATGCCGCGATCGCAACGATAAAACCGCCTGATATGCATGCATTTCGCAATCAGGCGTACCTGTACATGGTCATTGGCGTGGTGGGCACTACGATCGCACCCTGGATGCAGTTCTACCTGCAATCCTCGATCGTCGAAAAGGGCGTGACCCGGCGCGGCTTCAAGGCTTCCCGTCTCGATGTGATCACCGGATGTGTGTTCACCGACATCGTGGCGTGGTTCATCATTGTGGCCTGTGCGGCCACTCTCTATGTCCACGGGTATCGGGACATCAAGTACGCCGCCGACGCGGCACAAGCGTTGAAGCCGCTCGCCGGAGATTACGCCTATATTCTTTTCGCCGTGGGTCTATTCAATGCGTCGTTGTTCGCGGCATCAATCTTGCCTTTGTCAACGGCATACACCGTATGCGAGGGTTTGGGATTCGAATCCGGAGTGGGGAGAACCTTCGGCGAGGCCCCGGCATTCTACTGGCTCTACACTTTCCTGATCGTCGCGGGAGGCGCGGTCGTTCTCATCCCCGGCCTGCCGTTAGTAAAGATCGCTGTGCTCTCCCAGGTGGTGAATGGAGTCGTGCTGCCGTTCGTGCTGATCTTCATGCTATTGCTGATCAACAAGAAGGAACTGATGGGCGAATATGTGAACACACGCCTGTTCAACGCGGTGGCATGGGTCACGACCGTGGTGATGATCGGTCTGAGCGTGGCCTGGTTCTGGACTCTTCGATCCGGTTAGAGCAGCTTGCCCGCAGCGAGGTCGCGAACCAGAGTCAAATCAGCTTCCAGGAAGTCAAACTTTGGAAGATCTTTTGGCTCGGCCCACTGCACATCTTTGAAGATGCGGTTCTCGATCTCTCGCTCGTATTTCCGCACTACGTAGAAACGAAGTTCGACCATGCCGCCGTTCGGATATTCGTGTTGGATGCGCGAGACTTCGTCGCCAATGGTTGCCAGAATCCCGAGTTCCTCTTCCAGTTCCCGGCGGAGAGCGTCGCGCGGCTGCTCTCCTTCTTCAATCTTTCCGCCGGGAAATTCCCACTTGAGCGGCATGGTCTGATGGCGCGTGCGCTGACACACGAGCATTTTCCCGTCTTTCACGATCAACGCTGCCACGACGCGCTTCATACCTGGGGCACGCTCGACGCCTGCAACGCGCTTGTCACGGGATCGACGCAACTGGTGAAGGTGAAGGCAAAAGCGGCGACTCCGAGGGAGCAGCGCAACTCCAGTTCGTGCGGTCCAAATTCGTGGTTGTCCACAAGAAAATACATGCGCGCCGAATCCACCACGACATAGCTTTCTTCCTGGATGCTGTTGGCGACGGGCCGAAAGCGCGTATCTTGCCCCGCTTGCTTCCGGGTCAGCGGCTTGCCATCTTGAAGGATCACAACCTCAGCGGAGGGGGAATGCGGGCTCGCCATGACCAGGTTTACGGCGGCAGCGTCATATTTCAATCGCAGACTGTGGACCCCAGATTCGACCGCTTCAAAGTATTCCGCGGTCGAGGCCCAGCGCCCAGCGGCGTAAAATAAATTTTCTTCCAGTTGCCCGGAGAAACTGTAGTCGGCAATTTGATCTTCCTTGAAGCCACCTTCATTGCCGATGCGTCCGCGACGATGGCCCAGGTAAAGCTCCCCGGTTGCGCGGTAGCAGACCGCGCCCACATGATCTTCTTCCCGCAACGGTTCCATCAGTGCGGGAAGGTTCACGGCCGGATTAATCTCGCGCAGCAATTCCTGGATGACCTGCTCGCATTCTCCGTATCCGCCTTCACCGAAGTGCCCATAACGCAGGTATCCGTCTTGATCGAGCAGGTACTTGGTCGGCCAGTACCGATTCGCAAAGGCCTTCCAGATTTCGCGGTCGCTGTCGATGACAATCGGATAGGTCAGACCGAACTCGCGGATGCCGCGCTCCACGTTAGACTCGTACTGCGCAAAGGTAAATTCCGGCGTGTGAACCCCGATGACCGTCAACCCTTTGTCGTGGTAGCGCTCATGCCATGCCTGGACATAGGGCAGAGTACGAATGCAGTTGAGACAGGTGTAATCCCAGAAATCGACGAGCACAGCTCGACCGCGTAATTGGCGGAAACTCAAGGGAGTCGAATTCAACCACACTCGTCCGATCTCGGGAGCGCGCACCTTGCCTTTCTCGACTCTCATGTGGAAGACGTTTCCAGCTTCTTTCCGACGAGCAGGGCGCAGTGTTGGACGAGAGCTTGATGTTCTGCAGTGAAGGCCGACGCGAAATGGCTGTCGATATCCAATTCGCCTACTATTTTTCCGTGAGCAAATACTGGAACCACGATCTCAGACTTGGTCTCGAGAGAACAGGCGAGATAACGGGAATCTTTGCTGACGTCGTCGACAACGACGGTTTGCCCGCTGGAGGCGGCGGCTCCGCAGATTCCTTGATTCAGCGGGATACGGGTGTGCGGCGTCATCGCGCCTTCGAAGGCGCCGAGCACGAGGACTGGTGGCTGGGCGCCGGGCTCAAGCATGTAGAAGCCGACCCAATTGTATTTCAGCATCCGCTCGTGCAGAACTTTCGTCACCTTATGCATCAGCTCTTGTGCGGTGGGCGCAGCCTCAGCCAGTTGAGTGATCTCGTTGCGCACTTCTTCGATTCGGGTGGCTAGAGCCATGGCAGAATCTTAACTCAGAGCGCGAGTTTCTCACCTGTGGAAGCTGGAACCGCAGTAATCTGCCGAATTCCTTTCGTGCGAGGGAACAGTTCTGGATGGATGGCGAATGCCAGCGCGTCGAGACCCTGAACGAGCGTCGGCGCGGGAGTGTTAAGGAATTCGTCGCGAATGCAAAAGACTCGGCCCGACTGTGCGGCCGAGATCCCCTGCCAGCCACGGTCCGCGACAATTTTCTCAAGCGGCACACGGTCGCCGGCTCCGCACCAGGCAGCCACAACGATCTGCGGGTCAAGCCGCACGAGTTCTTCCGCCGTCGTCGCGCGACCGGGATCGCCCACGAACGTGCCGCCGGCAGCGTCCACGAGTTCTGCCACCCACGGCTGCGAGGCGATGACCGGTTTGCCCCATTCTTCGCAGAAGACTCTCGGCCGCGCAGCTTTTCCCACTCGATCCCGAATCTGCTCGATTCGCCGCTGCATTGCCTCGATCAGGGCCTCCCCGCGATCGCTTGCTCCGACCGCCCCGGCAATGGTCGCGATATCGGTGTAGATGTCCGCCAGAGTTTTCGGAGCCAGTCCGAGGAAGCGAGCGCCCGCCTTGAGGATCTCCGCGACTGCTTTTTCCTGATAGGGAACCGCGGCAATCACGAGGTCGGGCCGGGCAGCGACGATCTGCGCGGTGTCAGCCGTCCATGAGTCAGCAAGGATGGTACGAGATCCGTCACGAACCTCGGGCACCACGTCGGCGCAATAACGCGTGCAGGCCACTACGCGGCCAAGTTCACCAACGGCTTCAAGAATGACGGTGGCGCTCGGTTGCAGGCATGCAATACGGCGCGCTGTATGGCCCAAGGACATGAATTCGATCTTATGCAACTTGATTGAGTGCGGCCGCTAAGACGTCAAGCGCTAATTGAGCGGCATGAGAGGAAGCCTGCGGCAAGCCTCCAACGGCAGCAATGAGGTCCTCCCGACGCAGGCTGCGGGCTTCCGCAGGGCTTCTTCCACGGACTAACTCCGTCACCGCAGAGCCGCAGGCCATTGCCGGAACGCATCCTTTGGCCTTGAAGCGGATTTCAACGATGTGCCCTTCTTCCATTTTCAGGCTAAGTCGCATCACGTCTCCGCACGCGGGATTTTCAATTTCCACACTTGCGTCCGCGCCCGAGACATCGCCCACATTGCGCGGGTTCTGAAAGTGATCCAGGAGTTGAGCCGAGTACATGTAGTTCCGATTGTAAACGGACGTTATCCGCTCAACGAAAAGTCTCTTTTTGAACGAGGTTCTTGGAAAAAACACGAAACCTTCAGCGAGTTCTTCCAGTAAGCGTATATAGAGAAGGAAATGGAATTGACTGAGCAAGATCCGGCGGTCTTCGAGCAGTTTGCTGCGGGAGAAATCGAAGCCTTCGAAGTGTTGTTCCGCCAGTTTCAGGCAGAGGTTTTCAGTTGGATCGTAAGGATCGTTCGCGATCCTTCGGCGGCGGAAGACCTGACGATCGAAACCTTCTGGAAGATCTACCGGGCCCATGCTCGCTATGACCCGAATCGCAAATTCGGAGCCTGGGCTCGGAGGATCGCAACGAATTTAGCCGTGGACTATCTGAAAAAGCCGCAAGTGCGAAGTAGTGAGCCGGTTGAAAATTTGCCGGCTGCGGCAGATCCGAGCTCGCAAGATCCTGCCATCCAGCGGGAAGTGCGCGAGCGCACTCAACTGGCTTTTGACCAGTTGCCGGCGAAGCTGCGAGTCGTGGCAACGCTGGCATTGATTGAAGAATGCCCGCACGGGGAAATTGCTGAGGCGCTGAACATTTCGACGGCAGCGGTCAAATCGCGGCTGTTTCGTGCCACCCTTTTATTGCGAAGAAAATTAGGAAACCTGGATACAACCCATGAATGAACAGGAACAGAAGAAGCTGGAAGGATTAATGAAGCGGTCGTTAATGCCCGTGAGCCGTGAATTGCGCCGCGACCTGTGGCCTCAGATGCGGCGTCGTCTGGACGAGCGCTCCGACACCAGGAAATGGTTTGCCGTTTTGCTTTCGCCCGTTAAGTTGTCCGCCGTGCCATGGTTCGACTGGGCACTGCTGGCGGTCCTTGTGGTTGGAGTGTGCATTTTTCCCGGGTCGATTCCGATCTGGCTCTATCACTTTTAATTGGAGGACATCATGAATACCCATCCTTATCTGCGCGCCTACATGGCCGGCACTGCCGTGCCCACGATGATGCTGCTGGTGGTGCTCAGCGGTTTCCTGATCGCGCGCTACAGCTTCCATATCCCGATTCCAATCGAGCGCGCCATTGTGTTTCCGATGGCCCTGGTCCCCAACCTTTTTGGCGCATGGAATATGTTCTATCTATGGCTGCGCCCGCGCCGGCATCTGCCGATCGGATTCCATGGTGCGATCTTGCCCTTTATTCTTGCCCCGACGGGATTCCTATTGGCTACCCACTCGGACTTCCTGGCGGCAACCTCGGCCGGGTTGCTGTGGTTTCACCAAGTGGTGATTCCGTATACCGTGCTCGCGTTTATTTTTACGATCGCCCTGATCGCGTATTACCTGGTGTGGAAATACCTGGTCGGATTCTTCAACGAAGTGCTGGGAATTGCGTGATGCAAAATTACGCGGAGGGCCGCATTCCGTCGGGGAAATAAACGGTCCACCCGCGCTGGCGGGCGGCTGCCTCGAGATCAGCATTGGGATTTACGGCGAAAGCATGTCTGGCAATAGTCAGCATGTCGGCGTCCCAGCGCGAATTCCCGAACGCCGCGTCGATGTCTTTCTTCACTACCTCACGCAGTGCCTTGGGCTTGCCGGGACCGGACGGAACGCGCACGAGACGGTCTGTCACAATGCCGTCTTCGAGTTCCACTTTCGCCGCCAGAATCCGATCGTCAGGAATTCCGAATTGCCGCATGCCAGCGCGGATCAACCATTCGTTCGACGACGACACAGCCCAGATCTCACAACCCTCCTCGTGCAAGCGGCGAACCAACAGCTGCATGTCGGGAAAGATGCGTCCAGGAAACGAGCCAGCCATGAATTCGGAGGCGGTTTCCATCATCGCGGCGTCAGTCAAACCTTTGTGCATCGTAACCATCTCGCCGCACATGTCCTCTTCACTGACCTTGCCAGCTTTGTACTCGAGGTAGCGGGCGCGAATGGCTTTGCTGACCTCGGAGCTCACGACGGCCCGCTTGAGCTCCCAGTCAAAGAAGGTCTCCCCGGCATCGCCCGACCAAAGAGTTCCATCGCAGTCGAAGGCCGCAACGCGCGGTTTCAAACGGAGAACAGATTCCAGAAATTCCTGGCCCGCAGGATGGATGGTATGTGCGCTGATTGTATCCATGCCCTTCGACAATAACGTGTCAGCCCACAACCACGCAATCAGGCGTGCGCCCAACGCTGGCGCCGAGTTCGGTCCTCACCTTTTAACTTTGGGCTACCGGGTCTTCGCGAACAGAGCGGCGTAGTCCTCGGGAGTATTGATGTTCACGGTCACGAAGGGATCGCCGACGGGCACGTACTGGATGTGCTCTTGATGGCGGTGTTCAACGTCGCGTGCGCTGCCCGTTGCCGGTGCCTGTAAGAAGCTCTCGATCATCTCCCGCCCCACCAGGTACGGATGCCCGTGTGTCCCGGAGAACTCGGGCACCACCGCCCAGATGTTCTGCGGTGCGGCTTCGAAGGCCTCGCGCAGGGTTTGCACCGTCGCGGTGCCTACAGGCGGCCTGTCGACTAACGTGACGATCGCAGCGTCGCGCCCGCGGTTCAGGACTTCGTGCAGTCCGACCTGCAGGGAACTGAATTGTCCGCGGCTGGGGTCAGGATTGGTGATGATTGAGGCTCCATTCGCGTAGGCAATGGGTGCCAGACTCGCTTCATTTTTTCCAGCGACGATCACCACGAAGTCTGTCGAAAGGGCCAATGAGCCGATTATTGCAGAAAGGAAAGTCTCCTTCGAAGGCAACTGTCCTTCGGCCGGCGGAGGCCATGGGAGCAGGGCTTTGTCCCTGCCCATGCGCGAAGACTCGCCCGCGGCCAGAATGACTCCTGCGAAGCTGGGGGCACGGGACATGGTGCGGAAGATAGCAGAAAGCGGTCAGAAAGTCAGTGCGTGGAAACAGTCAGCGGGAGCAGTCGTCGTCGATGGCTTTTTCCAGTTCAGCCCCGGCTCCCGAGCCGGCCGCTTCTTGCTTGTTTTGGAACCAGCTCATGTGCGGCAAGGCCGAAGTCGCGTGCCGGCGAATGGCGATCAACTCCGCCGTGATGGCGACGGCGATTTCCTCGGGAGTGATTGCCCCGATATCCAGTCCGACGGGCGCGTGAACACGCTCGAAAAGGTGGGCGGGCAAGCCCTCGGCCTGAAGCGTTTTGAAAATCCCGATCACTTTCCGCTTCGAGCCGATCATTCCCACATAGCGCGCTCGCGTTTGCACCGCCCAGCGCAACAGGCGCATGTCATCCCGATGCCCGCGCGTCACGATCACAATGTAGGAAGATTCGTTGGGGTCGAGCTTCTGCGTGGCTTCATCGAAATCCAGGGCGTGCACTTCACGGGCAGCGGGGAACCGTTCCTTGGTCGCATACGAGGAGCGATCGTCGGTGACGATCACGTCAAATCCAGCCGTCGCGACGGTGCGGCAAAGATTGAAAGCGACGTGACCTGCACCGAAAATATAAAGTAATGCTGGAGGTAACACGGGTTCCACGAAGATTTCGAGTGTTCCCCCACAAACCAGGCCGGTGTCATACTTCGGATCCTGGTTCAAGTCAAACTTTAAGGTTCGGGGCTTCTCTGATTCCATCACTTCCCGCGCCGCCTGCCAGACGTCGGCCTCAACGCAGCCGCCGCCGATTGTGCCCACGATCGAGCCGTCGTCGCGAACCAGCATTTTGGCGGTTTCGAACGACGGGATCGAGCCACGCACATTCACAATCGTGGCCACCGCGCCTCGGCGTCCCTGGCGTCGCAGTTCGACGATTTGTTCGTAAATGTCCATCCTACGGGCTGCGGCCTCTCTCTCCCGATTATCGATGCTCTCAAACGGTGAGTCAATTTATGCCGGTTGCGGGCCGGTCATTTCTTATCGTCTACCGTCGTCTTCCAATAGGCCTGGTGGCCGATGTAGTCATCGTCCGCGAGGTTGGCGATGATCAGGCGCTTCAGTTGGAGGGCATCGACGTTTGTGCTCTGGACCTTATATGCGATGGTGCCATCCGGCCGAATGAGCAACGTGTAGGGCACCGCCGCGTTCCAGTCGGGATCGAATGCGGCCAGTTGCGGGTAGAGGTCGGTCGAGCCGAGGATCAGATTTGTGCTCGTCGCGTGTTCCGCCTTCAGCACCTTTTCAACTCCAGGTTTTTCGTCGGGATAGTTGATGCTGACAGTGACCAAATCGAAAGCGCGATGGCCGTACATCCGGTACATGGTTTCAAATGCCGGCAACTCCTTGCGACAAGGACCACACCAGGTCGCCCAAAAATCAACCAGCAGGAGCTTTCCGGTGGAGTTCTTTCGCAGCGCCTTGAGATCGTCCACCGAAACCGGTTTCATGGTGACCGGCTGTTTTTCGATTTCCGCCATCTCCTCGCGCCGTCCTTCTTCTTTGTAGAGCCACTTCGTGGAGCAGCCCACCGACGGAGTTTTCGCGACGGGAACTGCCTTGCCGGCCAGCAGCGCGTCAAGCGCCAGGCGAGCGTCTTTCTTCGTAACCAGGGGTTCCCGCGGATTGTTGTCGATGCGTCCTTCGTAGCGCAGCTTACGGTCGGCGTCAAAAATGAAGACGTGAGGCGTCGCCGTCGGGCCGTAAAGGTTCGAGATCTTCTGCGTTTCGCCGTCGTAAAGGTAGGGAAAACTGAAGTGCCGGTATTGAGCGCGAATCTGCATCTCTTCGAAAGAATCGCCGACGTCGGTGTAACCCATCTCATCGAGGCGGACCGCGCTGGGATTATTCGGTTCGATGGCCACGACCGCAACGCCGCGATCCTTGTAATCATCCGCGATTTGCTTGAGGCGGGTTTCGTAAAGCTGAGACGTCGGGCAGTGATTGCAGATAAACGCAATCATCAGAAGCTTGGCAGATGCGTAGTCCTTCAGGCAGTGCGTTTGGCTGTCGACCCCGGTTAGACAGAAATCTGGAGCCGCAGATCCAACCGCTAACGTGGGCGGACCGTGGCCTTCGTCGTCGGAGACTGCGGGTGTCGCAGCCAGCGCTAGTACAACGCAAAGAAGTGGAAGAAACCGCAATAAACGGAAGAAGCCGGGGAGCCGGTACGGTCCAAATAAGAAGAGCTGCATGATAGCCATCCTTTACCCGCTCGCGATTTTACATCCAGCGTTCGGTAGACGTTTTCACGGCGTGAGATCAACCGAGACATTGTGGTAGGTTGAGTGTCCTTCATTTCCTCGTCAGGAGGATCGCTTTTATGAAAGCCGTTCGCATCCATCAGTTCGGTGGCCCCGAAGTTTTGAAGTACGAAGATGTGCCCGACCCGGTGCCGCGGAAAGACCAGGTGCTGGTTCGGGTGAAGGCCTGCTCGCTGAATCATCTCGACGTATGGGTGCGAAAGGGTCTGCCGGGCGTGAAGCTGCCGCACATCCTGGGCAGCGACATTGCCGGTGAAGTCGCCGAGATCGGGGAGTACGTCAGCGGGTTCAAAGTCGGACAGCGTGTGCTCGTCGCACCCATGCATTTCTGCGGATACTGCGTGAAATGTATTTCGGGACTACAAAACCAATGTCGCGAGTTCACCGTACTCGGCAACAGCGTGGATGGAGGGAACTGTGAGCTGATCGCGGTGCCGGCAGCGAATGTAATCCCGATTCCCGATGCGTTGGATTTTAACCAGGCTGCCAGCGTTCCCCTTGTATTCGTGACAGCGTGGCATATGCTGGTTGGACTCGCAGCCGTGCGTCCCGGTCAGACCGTGCTGGTGTTGGGCGCAAGCTCAGGCGTGGGTATCGCCGCCATCCAGATCGCAAAGCTCTTTCATTGCCGGGTCATTACCACTGCCGGGGATGAGACGAAGCTGGAAAAAGCGCGAGCCTTGGGTGCCGACCATGGGATCAATCACTACAAGCAGAAGATTTCCGAAGAAATCCGCAGAATCACCAACAAAGAAGGCGTGGACATCGTAGTCGAGCATGTGGGCGCCGCCACCTGGGACGAGAGCCTGAGGTCGCTCAAGACCGCAGGCACGCTTGTGACCTGCGGGGCGACCACTGGGCCTAACGTGGGAATCGACCTCCGCCATCTTTTCGCGCGCCAGTTGAAGCTGCTCGGATCCTACATGGGAACCATGGGAGAACTGCACGAGGTTCTGGGCCATGTCTTCGCCGGTCGCCTGAAGCCGGTGCTCGACCGCACGTTCCCCCTGAGCGATCTTCGCGCTGCCCATGAGTACTTGGAAAAGAGTCAGATGTTCGGCAAGATCGTGGTGAACCCGTAACGCCGAACAGTTTTCTCTCAGGTCCATTAGTTGGTTCTTGCGGGAGTACAAACACTGTGTTTTTTAAAATCATCGGCCGCATTTCGAATGCCGAAACAATCGCTTCCGGGAAAGGCATTCGAGAGAGAAAGCGCTTAAAGAAGGTTTACGGTGGTCGCCGCTGGAAGAAACTGAAGGGAGTCGCAATCGTCGAATTTGCGAATGGTACGATATGTCAAGCGGAACTACACTGGTACGAGGCGCATGGCATAGGGTCGAGAGAGTTCAAGGTGAAACGGATCCTGGAAATTCAATGAAGAGACCGGAACTGCGATTTGTTGTTTGCGTTAAGAACGCTGGGTACGCTGCGTCGCTCGAATTACGCAAACTCTACCAGGTTATTTCTGACGACGGGGCCGCCAAAATCCACCAGATTCGTGTAATTGATGAGTCCGGCGAAGACTACCTTTACCCTGAAGACTACTTCATTTCGGTGCAACTTCCTCAAGCTGCGGAGAAGGCACTCCGGCGAGCGTCCAATGGTCGGACGTAGCTAATCCAACCCCAAGTTTCAAATAGGGCTCGATCTACCATGCGATGGACGTGGCCGTGTGCAACTCCGATGAATGATTTAAGATAGAAATATAATTAATCTATGTCCCGCGAACTGAATTTCGGCCCTTACGTTGACGTCGAGAACGGCAAGAAAACCGTCAAGGATCTAACCTTCGGCAATCCCACGCCCGAAGGCGTCGTGCTGACTACGCTTGATTCCGCCGTCAACTGGATGCGCAAGAGTTCGATCTGGCCCATGACGTTCGGCCTGGCCTGCTGCGCGATCGAAATGATGTCGATGGGCGCTGCGCGCTTCGATATAGCCCGCTTTGGCGCCGAGGTATTTCGCCCCTCTCCGCGGCAAAGCGATCTCATGATTATCGCCGGCCGGGTGTCGAACAAGATGGCACCGGTGATTCGCCAGTTGTGGGAGCAGATGCCTGAGCCGAAGTGGGTGATCTCGATGGGCGCCTGCGCGACTTCGGGTGGGGTGTTCCAGAACTACGCTTTGGTTCAGAGCGTCAACCAGGTCATACCTGTCGACATCTACGTTCCCGGCTGTCCGCCGCGTCCAGAGCAACTCATCTACGCCATCACACTGCTTCAGGAAAAAATTCAAAAAGAGCGCGGGACTATCAAAAAGGCGCTCAACCTGACATAAGTACCGCGGGGACCTTAAGTACGACTGGAAGTCCGAGGCGGTGCCACCTTTGCGCTCACCCCGAGCCCTGTACGTCTATGGAAGTGTGAACACCACCGTGATTCGCTTTTGAACCGCCACGGGCGTGCCGTTGAGCAGTAGCGGGCTATAGCGCCATTGCCGGACAGCCCGAGTGGCGGCGTCGGCCAATAGCGGGGTGCCGCTGACAACTTTGATTTCGCGAACCGTGCCGTTCTCGGCAATCGTGGTATCCATGACCACGGAACCAGCGAGTCGCTGCGACCGTGCTTGCGGAGGATAAACCGGATCCACTTTGCGTATCAGTACTGCTTGAGTAACATCTGAGACTCTTGCTTCAAGAGTTGGCAGAGTGACCGACCCCGAAGTGAAACCGGGCAGATTGGTAGGAGGAGCCGCTGCCGCAACTTCCACGGCGGGTGGCGGTTCGTTCACAGCACTCTGCGTCGTCGATTGCGTAGTTCCTTGTACAGGCTGCGATGGTGAAGAACTGTTTGCAGGGGAATCCGTTGCAGGCGGCTCTGCCGTCTCGATCTGCGCTGCATTTTGCATCACCCCGGTTGTCCGCGATTTGTCCGAGCGCACAACAGCGATTCCCGACGGTGGCTTCGAAGGTGCCGGGTTGAGGGGAGTGATCGAGCTGGTTCCGGCTGCATTGAGCACCGGTGTAGGCGGTCTGCTGGCCGCCAATCCTCGGGTCGGAGTGCGCCAACTGAACCGTGCCACCACCAATATTAGGAGCAGGACGGCCACTGCGGCCCCCGCGATCCAGTAGCGCCGCATGACGGGCAACGATTCCTGAAAAACTTGCTGCACACGACTCTTGATCTCGTAAACGCGAGCCTTGGTCCTGACAGGGGGCGGCGCAGCGAACGGTTCCGGAGCAATGGGCAGCGGAGGGACCAGGGCCAGGTGGCTCGTCTCCTGGGCCAAGTGGCTCGTTTGCGGCGGACCTATTTCGCGTTCGTGCGCGGCTACAGCGATCTCGGCCAATCCTCGTAACGATCGGACCGCCTCGTCATCGAACGCGTATGGGCGGTTTGAAAACGCTTCCAGGATCCCGGAGACTCCCATTCGACTGCACAAAGGAATCGCAGCGATCGAGCGCAGCCCCAAGGCATGACAAACATCGGGATCGACCCGGGTGTCGGTGGCCGCGTCGTTACAGATCAAGGTGGTAGCTGTGCGCAAACACTGGCCCGAAATTCCAGAGTCTTCGCTCAGCGGCGAACCCACTTCCGGGGCGATGTCTCCGCTCCGCGCTCGGCAGACGATGGTTCCGTTTACTCGTAAAGCCAGCGCCACGCCGCTTGCGCCTGTCAGGATTCGCGCAAATTCCGCGGTTGCATGAATGATCGAAGCTGGCGGCCGCGTGCCCTCGACCAGTGCCTGGCGCAGGGCTGTGAGTACATCGAGGTCATCTGAGGGCCTCTCGCTTGATTCCAATGAACTCCGAGCCTGGGAAGCAGGCGAATCGTTCGGGCTGGATGATCCGTTTCCTGACACTGTCGTTAGTGGTAAATGGGCCATAGCACGGCTCGCATGCTTGAAAAATGGCCAGTGACAAAGAGACACGAACGAAAGTGGCGAAAACACTGATTCGGGAAAGTTTGTCCTAAGCGATTATTGCTGTCAACAGAAAAGCCACGAGCTTACACCCAGAGGGGCATTTACGATTTGCCGCCATATGGGTGGTTGCCCGTCTGGTGGCGGCGCTATAATGACAGCCAGGTCGGTCCTGGGGTGTTTTATGGTACCTCTTCGCGGTACGTCCTTTCTGGGTTTTTCCCTATTTTTGAGCCTGATGATCCCTGTGTCCGCGCAGAACACCGCACCAACCCAGAACCTGCCGGCAGCGTCCGCGCCCGCCGCCTCCGCGGCCCAAGCTCAAGCCCCTGTGCCACCGATTGCACCCGACGCCCCGCAAATGTCGCGGCAGACCCGCTTCGAAATCATTCGTGATTTCGAAACGCAGATCGTTTATTCGCGGACCGTCTTCCCGATGGGCTCCAAGGGCCTGGCACTGAAAGACGGGAGGGTCACCCCGAGCGGTCAGGAGTTGCAACAGGCTCTCGCCTTGTGGGGACCAGCCATCAAGCCGGGCGATCCGGCGCACATCTCCTACGTCCATATCAAGGATAACCACATTCATTTCGATCTCAATGGCGGCCCGGTGCATCGCAGGAAGTGGTATCAGCACATCCAGGTCGCCGGTGCGAACGGTGCATCGGTGCCCATTTCCCGGGATGAGTCGGCGCAGAATCCCCACGGCAGCTATCTCGACATTTATTTCGACAAGTATGTTCCGGAGATGACCGCGGCCCAGTTGCGCGCGTTGCTGCTGCCAGTTCTGGATTTCAATGCCAAGAGCAAAGAGGAAGCGTATCTCGACACGGTGCCTCCCAAAGTAAAGGAGGCAATCAAGGCACACCAGGTTCTAGTCGGAATGAATACTGAAATGGTGGTGCACTCCCGAGGCAAGGCGCCCAGAAAAGTACGCGAAAAAGACGGCGAAACCGACTACGAGGAATGGATCTACGGCGAGGCACCGCAGGATGTGGACTTCGTCCGTATCGTAGGTGACGAAGTGGTGCGCATCGAGACCATGAAGATCGGCGGCCAGAAGATCGTGCGCACTGAAAAAGAAGTGATCCTCGAAAAGCCGGACAAAGATACTGAGGCCAAACGCGAGCAGGAAGAGCGCCCTGCCAATGCTCCCAGTCTGCGCCGTCCGGGAGAAGATTCCGAAGACGCCCCGCAACCTGCGGATAAAATTTCCCCAATTCCGCCGGCGGCCCCGCCCGATATGCCGCAGCCACCCGGAGGTTCCGGCCCGGGTGAACTTGTCGACCGCGGACGGTAACCTGCGTCGGGTGAACTTTTATACGCCCGATCTCATTTCGCAGCCACGTTCGGAGCTACGTCTGCGAACGAGAATGCCAGCGAGACGTTCGAATACTCCTGACCGTCGACTTCCACATAAGGATAGACAAGGTAGTTAAGCGGCTTGCCGTCCTGCGCTGGATTCAGGCGCAGGTCGCGTCCCATGCTGAACTGCACGCGGTTCACATCGTGCGATCCAAAGAAGTAGTCGCGCCGTTCCTGATGCTTCCAGGCTTCGGAAATGTCGACCGGAATCCATCCCTTTCCGTCGATGTAGAAATCGGACCAGCAATGATAGCCCGCGATCTCTCCGGAATGTTTGTCGGATGGAAGCGGGAATCCAATTTCGAAGCGCGCCGGAATAGCCTGGGACCTCGCCATCGCGATGAACAGGGAATGAAAGTCCGTGCAGTTGCCCTTCTTCGCGTCGCAGGCATACAGCACGTCGCCGTGTCCCCACCCGGTGCCCGTCTTGTCGTAGCGCATGGTCGTGAAGACGTAGTCGTAGATGGCGCGGGCCTTGTCGAGCGGCTGCGTTTTGCCTTCAGTCACTTTAGCGGCAAGGTCAGCGGGCAAGCCGGTAACCGGTACCAGGGCGTCCGGCTGTAGATCTTCTTTTCGCTCTTTGCTGGTAAGCGATGCAGTGACCACGTGTGCCTGTGGACTCAGCGCGATGCGTTCATGTCGCACGACGTCGTATTCGATGTCGAAGTGGAGTTCTGGCTGCGCGGCGTTGCCAGTTTCCGCGAAGTAGGTTTCATTGCCATATTTTGACTCGCGGGTTTTCTTCAGAGGCAGGTCGCCTTTCGCGGAAACGATCTTTACTTCCTGATAGGCATCCGGCTGAGCCGCAGGAATCCAGACCCGCACCTTCTTACCCGGGGGTACGTTCTTCACCGTGAAGCCGTAGTGGAAAGTGAAATGCCGTGATTCCTGGGCGAGGAGTGAGGCGGTCAGGACAAGCAGAGGGAACAAAGCAGAGAGCTTGCGCAGCAAGGGCGGCATCCTTTCACGGCTAGTGAAACCTTGGTGGAAACGACACACGGGCGTCTTAGTGGGAACGCCGTCACGTGAAGCCGCGCCGCGGGATACGCATAGGACGATAGATACTAGAAGGAAGAAAAACGATGCGCTATTTTACTCCTCCAGCATTGTGGAAACGGGCCACGGACATCAACATCGTGTTCGAGGGCTAAGTTAGAATGCCTGAATGCCCGCCGCCATTCAATGCCGGGACCTCCGCAAGACCTACGATGGGAAGGTCGAAGCCGTGCGCGGGCTCAGTCTCGAAATCCAGGTTGGGGAATGTTTCGGTCTTCTCGGGCCGAACGGGGCAGGGAAGACAACCACCATCGAAATCCTCGAAGGCTTGCTGGAGCCGACCTCCGGAGAAGTGTCGATCCTGGGGCATTCGTGGCGCGAAAATGAGCGCGAGATGCGCGAGTGGCTGGGTATTTCTCTGCAGGAGACGCGCCTGTCGGAAAAGCTCACCGTGCGCGAGACAGTCGAATTGTTCGCCAGCTTCTATCGCGAGCCGAGGTCGAGTGCTGAAGTCCTTGAGCAATTGCAACTCACCGAGAAAGCAGATTCCTGGGTTGGCAAGCTTTCCGGAGGACAGCGCCAGCGATTGGCGGTCGCCACGGCGCTGGTGTGTAACCCGAAGATACTGTTCCTTGACGAGCCCACTACAGGTCTTGATCCGCAGAGCCGTCGTCAACTCTGGGACATCATTCGCACCTTCCAGCGCAATGGCGGGACAGTTCTGCTCACGACGCACTACATGGATGAAGCTGAGCGCCTCTGCGACCGGCTGGCGATTGTGGATCACGGGCAGGTGATCGCCGAAGGATCGCCCGCGGATTTGATTAACCGGCTCGGGGGACATCACGTAGTCGAGTTTTCCGTTAGCGACGTCAACGGTACGTCCTCCGCGGCCTGGCGCTCTTTGCCCAGCGTCGAATCCGTTCGGGAGGATGATGGCATGGTCGCGTTGAACGTGAAGGAGCCGCATCTGACGATTCCGGCATTACTCGATGCCATCGATAAGGAAGGCGGTCAGTTACAGCATCTGACTACAAGACAGGCAAGTTTGGAAGACGTGTTCGTAAGATTGACGGGACGTCACCTGCGGGAAGAGTGATGCCGCCCAGACGAAGGAGTTCGAGATGAATCACGCTTCACGAAGATGGGCAATTTGCAGATGGGCAATCTGCACGGCGGTTTTTGCGGCAATCGCCTGCGCCGGGTGGGCTCAGAAGGCGCCGGCGCCGGACGCGGCCTTTGCGCCGTTTGAACAATGGAAGGCGGCCGTGCTTGCCTCCGATGCCGCGGGGCTCAAGTCGCTGTACAGCACCGAGCCTGCTGCAAAAGTTAGGGTGAAGTCCGTCATGCATGACGCCGACGCCGATACGAGTTTTTGGCTCGCTTTAAAGCCGCACAGCATGAATGTCGAAATCGTCCGGCTCATCATCCGCCCGCCCCGGGCGAGCATCATCTTCCGGGCTGACGTTGTCTCCGGCATGCCGAACGGGCAAACCGTCCGCTTAACCGAAGACCAGTCCTGGCAGAAGCAAGACAACCAGTGGCGACTTGTGGCCGTGGAAAGAACCGATACTCCGCGCCTGAAACAGCCGTCTGACATGGTCAAGGATATCTATCCGGCGAATGCAGATGCCCATGCTGAAATTAAAGAAGCCGAGGCCAAGGCCGCGGCAGGGCATAAACGTCTCCTCCTCGTCTTCGGCGCGAACTGGTGCTTCGACTGCCACGTGCTGGACCTCGCGTTTCACGGTCCCGACCTGTCGCCAATCGTCGCGGCGAACTATGAGGTAGTCCACATTGACCTCGGTCCAGATGAACACAAGAACGCCGACCTGGTGCAGCAATACGAAATCCCGCTGAACAAAGGTGTGCCGGCACTCGCCATCGCCGAGAGTGACGGAAAGCTGGTAGTCAGCCAGAAGAACGGCGAGTTTGAAGACGCGCGCGGCCTTACCCCCGAAGTCTTGGCGGAGTTCCTCAATAAATGGAAGCCAACGGCGCGGTAAGGACGGCACAGCTTTCTTGACCGGGTTTAAATATTTATGAGCGTTGCACAAGAGATCCCAGCGAAGGCTGAAAAAAACACGCCCGAGCCTCCGCGGCGCAATGGCCGCTGGTCTGGCTACAGCCATCTGCTGATGGCCCGCATGCTTGAACTGAAGCGCGAGCCGGAAGTTGTGTTCTGGGTATTCATCTTCCCGCTGTTGCTTGCTCTCGGCCTGGGAATCGCTTTCCGTAACAAACCAGGAGACGCCGTGTCCGTTGCGATCGTGACCGGACCGTCGCAGGCTGCCCAGAGTCTGCTGGCGCGCTCCCCGCAGCACGATCTTTTCAAGGTTAAGGTAGTGGATGCGAGTGAGGCGCGGCAGGGATTCCGCCTGGGTAAGTTTGATGTCGTCATCGAACCCGGCGCCGACGGAGGATTTGCCTACCGCTACGATCCTGCGCGGCCCGAGAGCGTGCTGGCCCGGGCCGAGGTGAACGAAGCCGTCCAGGCCGCCGCTGGTCGCAAAGACGCGGTCGCTACGACCGCCGTCACATCGTCGGAGCCCGGCTCCCGGTACATCGATTTTCTGATTCCCGGCTTGCTCGGCATGAACCTGATGAACTCCGGAATGTGGGGCATCGGTTTTGCGCTTGTCGACATGCGCCAGCGCAAACTACTCAAGCGTTTCGTGGGTACGCCCATGCGCCGCGGGGATTTCCTTCTCGCTCTTGCCTCCAGCCGCCTGATTCTCATGATTATTGAAGTCGGCCTGCTGCTGGCGTTTGGCGCGCTTTTCTTTCACCTGCGCGTGATGGGATCGATCGGCGCAATTGCGCTGATCGCAGCAATCGGATCGCTCACCTTTGGCGGTGTCGGCCTGCTGACGGCGAGCCGCGCGCAGAAAATCGAGAGCGTCAGCGGCCTCATCAACCTCGTCATGATGCCCATGTGGATCTTCTCCGGCGTATTCTTTTCCTACGAACGTTTCCCGGCTGTGATCCATCCCCTGATCAAGGCACTTCCTCTGACCGCGCTCAACGACGCATTGCGCGCGAGTATTCTGGAAGGCACGCCTATCCTGCATCAATGGCCGCGCTTGCTGGTCATGGTCCTGTGGGGAGGGATTTCGTTTGTGCTGGCGCTGAAGTGGTTTCGCTGGACTTAGACCACGCCTTCGAAGGGTTATCGTTTCGAGCAGAATCTCCGCTTGGGCCTCGCCGTAAATCTTGGGGGAAGTTACGTACGAGGCCGTCTGCGGTGCTTGCGAAATAACTGCGGTTATGATTTGACTAGCTTGGCAGCTTGTTTCCGCACTTTTGCCCAGCGTAGCCGTTGCGCATCGGCGATACGCCGGCGGGCTTCTTTACTCAAGGTACGTCCGGTTCTCTTGAGCTTCGTCCCGCTGGCATGGCCTAGCGCGTCCAGCGCTTTCCCTACTTTTCCCATTTCTTTTTCAAGACGGGAGTACTCATTTCGCAGGGAACTGACTACCTTGTTCAGGTTGGTCATTCATTACCCCCTTCATCGGTCAAGGCTAACATGAAGGAGTCGTTCCAACACAGAGTCATTCCGCGAAAAAAACTAATTTTTGATAATCGTTTAGTGGATAGACCAGAGAAGTTGACATTACCCGTCTTACGGTCCTCGACCTTCACTCATCCTATAACTTCGATGCTAGGCAAGAAACGCGGGGCTTTTCGCGCCTTAGTCGCTTGCTCGAATGAATAAGCCAGCTTAATAAGTGTAGGTTCGCTCCAGGCGCGGCCGAAGAACGAGACGCCCACCGGAAGGCCCGAGAGGAAACCTGCAGTCACATTAATATTCGGATAACCCGCAACCGCGGCCGCGTTGGAACTGCCCCCGCTAAAGTGATCCCCGGTTACCAGGTCCGTGAGCCAGGCCGGGCCGCCTGTCGGACCTACCAAGGCATCGAGGTGGTGCTTGTCCATGACCGCATCGATACCTTCCACGCGGGCGAGCTGATGATTCTTGGCCACGGCATCCAGGTACTCCTTCTCAGTAAGTGGCCCCTTAGCCTCCGCCTTCAGAAATAAATCCTGACCGAAGTAAGGCATCTCCTGGTGATGGTTGCGCTCGTTGAAATCAATGATGTCCTTAAGAGTGCGTACTGGCGCCCCGGGCCCGAGTCGTGCCAGATAGGCATTGAGGTCGGCTTTTAGTTCGTACATCATGATCTGGGCTTCGCTGTCGTCGAATTTTCCCAGTGTCTCAACGTCAGCCGGATCGACAAGGGTCGCCCCCTGCTTCTTCATGACATCCAAGGCCTGTTCCATGAGCGCATCGACAGCATCATTGAAGCCGAAGTATTTGCGAGCCACGCCGATGCGCGCTCCCTTAAGGCCGTCGGCATCGCAGAATTGCGCGTAATCCATTTGCGTTTTTCCCGCGCTGGCAGCGGTGGCCGCGTCGTCTGGATCGACTCCGGTCAGAGCGCTTAGAACGATCGCCGCATCGCGCACTGTTCGGCACATCGGTCCGGCCCCGTCCTGGCTGTGCGAGATCGGGATGATTCCTGCCCGGCTGACCAGCCCCACGGTGGGCTTGATCCCGGCGAGCCCGTTGGACGACGATGGACACACGATTGAGCCATCAGTTTCGGTGCCAATTCCGGCCGCCGCAAAATTTGCCGCAGTGCCGGCGCCGGTGCCGGAACTCGATCCGCAGGGATTGCGATCGAGCGCGTAAGGATTCCTGGTAAGTCCGCCGCGCCCGCTCCAGCCGCTCGTGGAATGACTGGAGCGGGTATTCGCCCACTCGCTAAGGTTGGTCTTGCCGAGAATGACCGCGCCCGCCGCCCGCAGCCTCTGCACTACGAACGAATCCTTGGGCGGCTTCGATCCCACCAGCGCCAGTGATCCCGCTGTAGTCATCATGCGATCCGCCGTGTCGATGTTGTCTTTGATCAACATTGGAACGCTATGCAGGGGGCCGCGCGGACCTTTTGCTTTGCGTTCCTGATCAAGTGCGTCGGCAACGGAAAGCGCGTCCGGGTTGAGTTCGATAATGGCATTCACTGCTGGTCCGCGCTTGTCGATCTCCTCAATGCGCGCTGTGTACTTTTCGACGAGAGAGCGGGCCGAGAACCTGCCGGATTTCATTCCCTCCTGCAATTCCGGAATCGTGATCTCTTCCAATTCAAACGGCTTGATCTCTGCAGCCGCGGCCTTCGCAGCAGGTGTAGTAGCCCGGCCTGCGCCAAGTGCCGGATAAGTCACGGCCGCCGCGCTGGTAACCAGAGCCTTCTGCAGAAACTTGCGGCGCGAGGAGCCGGCCTTCGATGAATTCATAGTCTCCCAACGATTCGAATGAGGGTTGGATTGCTGGTCGATTATTTAAACATGAATCTGCTATCTGGATGTCTGCGCGGTAACGGGAAGGTTTCACCAGGCAACCGATCCGAGAATTGATCCCGTGAAACTAGCGTTCAAACGATTGAAGAGAAACCGCACCGCTGCCGATGGATCGTTCGGAAGGACAAACCATTCCGGCGTGCGCATCCAACTCGATTTGTTTGACGTTTTTCGAGCGAGTCCTGAACCGTCGGATCGTCCTTGCCATTGCTCTGACTCTCGCTGCCTCCGGAAATGGCTGCGGAGGTCGCCCGTCTGCTCCTTTTGTCAGCCTCCAGCCTGCACGACCGCCAGTCGTCGAAGCTTACGGCGACTCAACCATGTATGGCATGGTCTTAGTGCTTTCTGACGATTCTTATGAGCAGAGCAAAACAAACCCGCCTGCCGTGGCCCAGCAGCTGCTCCGCGACAACATCAATACCGTGGCCCGGGTTAAGAACGAGGCTGTGATCGGAACCACCAGCGTTCAGCTTCTTGCTGGGAATGACGGCGCCCACCAGGCATGGCCCTCTACCATGGCCTCGAGCCCTGCCACCATCGTAGTCATCAACCATGCGATCAACGACGTCCTCAACACACCGCCTGATAAATATCGCCAGACGCTTGTCTCCCTGATCCAGGAGGCGAAGAGAGCGGGCAAAACTGTGGTCATGGATACGCCCAATCCCGTGGTTGACGGCGGACGCCTTAGCCGTCTCGTGGACTCAGCGCGGCTTGCGCAGTATGCGCAAATCATGCGCGACGTTGCCGCCGAGCAAGGCGCGACTGTGTGCGACGAGGACAAAGCGATCCGCGATGCCGGGTTGAACGATCTCGCTCATCTCCCGGACGGTGTTCATCCCAATGATCTGCTCTACGAATTCAAAGGCAAGACGCTTGCTGGATGCTTGTCGCCCCTGGTTTCTTTTCAACTGCCTCCGCAGGACCACCCGCAACGGTTGTGACCGCCGCGCCAGAATGGTAAGCTGGGCTTCGTACTCAAGTCTTTCCGCAGGGCGGGAGTAGTTCAGCGGTAGAACGCCAGCTTCCCAAGCTGGATGTCGCCGGTTCGATCCCGGTCTCCCGCTCCACCTTTCCAACAGTTTTTAATCTTCTGTTACGACGTTCGCGGATTCTGCGGAGTTTTGTCGTGCGGCTCTGCACGGACCGGGAGGATGGCGTCGAAGTCTCTACGAAGGACACTCCCGCCGGGTGTTTTGAGAGTAGACACCCGTCGATTAAGAAGCATTGAGACCCTTTGCAATTCCGGGCAACACTTAATTGCCCGTTCACCGATGCAGTTCGTCAGTGATTGTGTCTACCACAATGTCGAAGCTATAGCCCTTTAGGACGCCAGACTTCACGATTTTCTCAGGAGGGTCTGTTTTGATCGGGGCGCTTGTAGCATCACGCTCGTTCCTCTCGATAACGCCCAAACCTCGAACTCTCGATGGACCGGGCTCCAGTAGACAATCGGACCCGAAGCAATGCGAAGGTTATATGCTCCATCAACATGGATCTCGAAGGAATCCGGCCGACTTGGATCGATCGCTGTGATCGTGCCAATCTTGACCATCGGAACTTCTGGGAACACTGTACGCGATGTCTTGGACATGGATGTCGACAAGCTGGGTCGCGGGATCGGAGCGAACCATCCCATATACCAAACCTTCTGGCCCGTCGTTAACACTTCCGAACTCTGCACAACTTTGTAGGGCCTCCCAATTCTCTGGTCAATCTTAAGGATGGCGAGGTCTACATCTTTGGAAGCTGGAAGAAGAACCTGATCGGTTTGAAGGTCGATCCAACTGCCATGCCATTCTTGAACAACAGCGTTCCTCAGCGGCAGTGTCTCTCCGAGATGTCTGGTTGTGACCAAGTAAATCCGGCCACCATGATCGAACTTGAATGCCGTCGCCATCTCGTTACCGGCACGAATCAGGAGAGTCCGCGAAAATTGATCGGTTTGAAGGTCGATCCAACTGCCATGCCATTCTTGAACAACAGCGTTCCTCAGCGGCAGTGTCTCTCCGAGATGTCTGGTTGTGACCAAGTAAATCCGGCCACCATGATCGAACTTGAATGCCGTCGCCATCTCGTTACCGGCACGAATCAGGAGAGTCCGCGCAAAGATTTCGTCGGGCAGTTCGTATTGCGCATGGGCCCACGTTAACCACGTAAGAACTAACACCGGAATTAGTCTCTTGCCTCGTCCTCCAAACATGAGTTTCTTCTTCTGGGTCCCGTTAGCGTTGCCCATTTTACGAGACCACGGCGGACTTTTAATGAAAAACTCCTAATCTCACTCAAAACCCATACCGGCGCGGCATGGACGCATCACGGACGAGGCTAGGGCCGGGGCCATTGCCTTTCTCGCGCCGTCCAACAGGAAATGCGAACGCAAAACAAGCGGGAAGGCGAAGCCTGCCGCCGATACTTTGGGGAACTGTAGATCAAAGAAAACTCAAACGGGAACGTCCAAAAATACATCCACAAAGTTGGTTGATTTTCGTGGATTTAGCACAAAGATGCGGTAGTCGCCGGTTCGATCCCGGTCTCCCGCTCCATCTTTTCGATCCAGCACTAACTCCACAAACGGTCCCACGAGCGTTCCTGGTCCCACTGTGGCGTGGGCTCAAAATAACCCGTGCCCGGAGCCAGGTGCTGCCGAACCACGTCGTCATTGAGGGTCACGCCGAGACCGGGCCGGTCGGGCACCTCGATCCATCCGTGATTGACGATCGGTGTCTTGGTTCCTTCCTGGACCATCGATGACCACCAGGGGACGTCGAGCGAATGGTTCTCGAGCGCCAGGAAATTCAGCGTGGCGGCGGCACAGTGCACGTTCGCCATGCAGGACACGGGCGTCCCGGCAAAATGCATCGCCATCGGTACACCGTACTCTTCTGCCATGTCGCCAATCTTGTGAGTCTCGAGGATGCCGCCCGACGTGGCGAGATCCGGCTGAATTTTGCTGACTGCATGTTTCTCGCACAAGACCTGGAACGGTTCCTTCAGATAAATATCTTCGCCGGTGAGAAGGGGCGTCGGGCTCTCATCGGAGATTTGCTTGAGCAAGTCTGTGTACATCCAGGGAATCACGTCTTCCATCCATGAGAGGTTGTACTTCTCATAAGCCTTGCCCAATCGGATGATCGATTTCACGCCGAGATGTCCCAGATGATCCATGGAAAGCGGAATCTCCATGCCAACGGCGTCGCGCACCGCAGCCACATATTGCTCCAGCATCGCGATACCCTTGTCCGTGACCTCCATCCCCAGCAAAGGATGCGGCAATTGATTAGCCTGCCATTGGTCAAGGTCTGTCGCATTGGTGACCGTGCCCGGAGTTTTTGACACCATCTCCACGCCCAGGTCCATTTTCAGCCACGTCAGGCCCATGACTTCCTTGCGCTCTTTCATTCGTTGCGCATAGATCTTGGGATCGTCGGACTCGGTCGTGTCGGCATAGATGCGGATCTTGTCACGGAATTTGCCTCCGCCGACCATCGCGTACACGGGAGCGTTGTAGACTTTGCCTGCGATATCCCAGAGCGCCATTTCGATGGCGCAAACTCCGCCGCCTTGTCTTGCGTGTCCCCCGAATTGCTTGATCTTGCGAAAAATCTTGTCGAGTTGCAGCGGGTTCTCGCCTACGATGCGGCTCTTCAGAAAAAGGGCATAGGTCGCGCTCGCACCGTCGCGCACTTCTCCCAGGCCGTAAACGCCCTGGTTCGTATCGATCCGAATGATGGGGCACGGACTCGGCCCCGGCTTCACCACTGTGGCAACGCGCATATCGGTTATCTTCAAGGTCGACGGGCTGGAGTTGGTGTTAACTCCTTTTGGATAGGCTTCTCCCGGGTCGCCGACCAGCAAGGCGCCGCCCAACGCCATCGCGGAGGTTTTTAAAATGTCCCGACGGCCGAACTGCATTGAACTCTTCTCACTCATGGCCTTTTCCTCTATGTGATCGAACTGCGCGTCGCCGCCCCGACTGCGCTGCGATATTTATAAATGCCCAGAATTTTCTTTTTCGCTTCCGCGACCAGCTTCAAAATTCTCGACGCAAGCGTACATTGAATGTTCTAAGAAATCCATTGCACATCGCACAACCTGGAAATGTTAGATCCACGTTTGACAAACGAGCGCTGATTTGAGAGTTTCGGAACCTTCTGAGAGGAGAATCCAATGACCAGAACGCTGGGGATCGGTGTGAGCAATGTGCTCACGTCTTTGGTGGTTTGTATCCTTGCTCTTTTTCTGCCGAATTGCCTTCATGCGCAACTGTTCAACTTTCCAAAGCCGGATCTGGTCGACTACACGGCGCAGAACCCATTCGACCGGTTTCCCGACGGACGTCCCAAGGTGCCCGACAACCTGATCGAAAGGGCCCGCGGGCTGTCGTCGGAGGAAGTCTGGGCCGTGCTCCAGCAGAAGGAGTTCAATAACCAGTATGCCGACGGGTTCATAGTCCTTCACCCTGGCAAAACCATGGTGGGACGTGTCTTCACCGTCCAGTTCATGCCATTGCGCGGCGACGTTGAAGAGATAGCAAAGGCGAAAGCCAAGCAGCACGGTCTCGAGCGCCTGACCAATCAGACCGCGATCGATATGCTGCAGCCCGGCGACGTTCTGGTCGTGGATCTCTTCGGGAAGAAAGTGGGCGGAACGATTGTCGGCGACAATCTTTTCTACTACGTAATGAAAGCAACCCACGGCGGTGGACTCGTCGTTGACGGCAGCATCCGCGACCTTGACGGTCTTTCGGAAATCGACATGCCGGGGTACTTCCGGGCGGCCGACCCAACTCCGATTGATAATGTCATGCTGACCGGCATCAACATCCCGGTACGAATTGGCGGAGTGACCGTGATGCCCGGGGACCTCGCTGTCGGTGACCGCGAAGGCGTTTATTTCATCCCGCCGCAATTCGTCAAAGAAGTCCTCGACCGCGCCGACGAAATCCACGTTCACGATGAGTGGACCAAGAAAAAGTTCGACGAAGGCAAGTACAAGTCGAGCGAGATCTATGGTTCCCCAAGCGATCCCAAGTTGAAACAGGAGTACCAGGAGTATCTGAAGAGGCGCCTCGACGAAATCCACAAGCAAAATTCGAAGTAAGTGAAAACGTTCGGCAGACAGTGCCGGCAGCTTGTTTCCGCCGTCCACCCTTGTCGCGCGCGGGGTTTCGCGTATATCTCCCGGAGTACAATTGGCGATAATGCGGTGCTGTTGAAATGATTCTTCACGGAAAGGTGGCTTTACTCTCGCCTCAGAACGAAGCTCCCCAGCATCGCGGCTGTCACCCCGTCTGGCTTGCCTTCATTCTGCTGATTCTGGCATTTCCTCCGGGCAGTGATTGCGTCGAACCGCAAAGATCATCGCCCCATCCCACATCTACTGGCTCCGTGCCCACGGAGATTCGCATCGAGTCTGTTCCCTGGTGGCCGACAACGGGTTACACCAATCGAGACGAATATGTCGGAAGCAAGGCCTGTGCGAAGTGCCACGCCCAAAAGGTGGTCTCGCAAAGTGCGACCTCTATGGGGCGCGCTGCCACCCGAGCCGCCGACTCTGATCAGTTAAACGCGCACCCGGACCTGACTCTTCAACTTGGCCCCTACAACTACAAACTTCTGACTGAAAAAGGCTCAGCGGTTCTGTCGGTGAGTAACGGCGAAGAGCGCACCAGCAAGAATCTGGAATGGGCGATCGGAGACGGGCGTTTTGGTCAGACCTTTGTGTACCGCGAACAGGCTCGATACTACGAAAGTCAACTCAGTTTTTATACTCGCCTCAATGGTCTGGGCACCACTACGGGACACATGGAGCCGAAGACTCTGGAAACTGCGGCTGGCGGCCTCACCACGCCCATCATGATTCACCAGTGTTTCGGTTGTCACTCCACCGCTTCAACCACGAACAGCAAGTTCGATCCGGACGGCGCGACCATGGGCGTCACCTGCGAAGCTTGTCACGGCCCCGGGGCTCGCCATGTTCTTCTCGAGAGTCAAGCGGGCGAAAGCGGCGGCGCTACTGATTCCATCATGAATCCTGCAAAACTCAGTCCTTGGGATTCGGTGGATTTCTGTGGCGCTTGCCACCGGACCTCCGCGGACGCGGTTATCAGTGGTTTAGCGAAAGGCGTGGGCAGCGTTCGCATGCAACCTTATCGTCTGCAGAAGAGCAAATGTTGGGGCACCGGTGACGCCCGGATAACTTGCATCGCCTGCCACGATCCTCACATTCAGATCGTGAGCGACCCGGCGACTTATGATTCGAAATGCTTCGCGTGTCATCGTTCAAAGACCAATGGCAAAGCGCACGCCGCGCCCGCTTGCAAGGTAAGCAGGAAAGATTGTGTAACTTGCCACATGCCGAAGATTGAGGTTCCCGGCACTTACACCACGTTCACGGATCATTGGATCCGCATCGCTCGCGAAGGAACACCGTACCCCGATTAACCGCAAAATCTTTCCCGCTGCCCCGCGAATGTTCCCTCACGGCGAAAACTGGTTCGATCGACTATGATGTCGATCCTGAACGCAGGAGAGCTTCAAGACAATGTTATTCAACATGACTCCTTCGGTAGGTTCGTTCCGCGGAACTCGCTTTCCAATTGTGCGCGCGACAGTAGTCCCGATCTTCTGCTTGCTAATTTCCCACGTGGCCCTCGCGGCCACGGGATGGCAGAACCTCGGAGACGTTTCCGTCGTTAAAGTGCTGCCGCAGGGGGTCGAAGTCGTGGCGGGCGCAGCCCGGGTTCGAGTGACGGCGCTTTCCCCGAACGTCGTGCGTGTCCGCTATGCTCCCCAAGGAACATTCCCGGCCGACCATTCTTTTGCCGTCCTGCCCGCCGCCTTCCCCCAGCCACCAAAGATAGAAATCAAGCAGTCCGAAGCCAGGGTGACCTTCAACGCCGGCGAACTGCGAGTGGAAATTCTGAAGCGGCCTCTCCGCATTATGTTTCTCGACCCGAAGGGTAACGTGATCTCTCAGGATCGACCTGGAGGCGCGGCGTCTTTCAACGGCCCTGCCTTTCGGCTCTGGAAGTCGATGCCTGAGGACGAGCACTATTTCGCTCTCGGAGACAAAGCCGGTCCGCTCGATCGCCGCAACATGTCGTTCACGCAGTGGAATACGGATGCATTCGGCTGGCAGGAGTCTACGGACCCCATCTATAAAAGCATTCCCTTTGTCCTTGCCATGCGCAATGCCAGCGCCTACGGATTGTTTTTCGACAACACCTACCGCAGCAACTTCGAGTTCGGCAAAGGATCGCACGACGCGTTTTCCTTTGGGGCCGAAGGCGGTGAACTGAACTATTACTTTTTCTATGGACCCAGTCCGAAGCGGGTGATTTCCGATTTCACCAGTCTGGTCGGGCGCACGCCGTTGCCGCCGTTATTCGCCCTCGGCTATCAGCAATGCCGCTACAGCTACTACCCCGAAGCACGAGTGCGCGAGATAGCCGCCGAATTTCGAAAACGAAAAATTCCGGCGGACGTGATTTATCTCGACATTGACTACCAGCAGAACAACCGTCCTTTTACGGTCGATCGCGAACGCTTCCCGAACTTTGAGGGAATGGTCAGCGACCTTAAGACCGAAGGTTTCAAGATCGTCGCCATTACCGATCTGCACCTGGCAAAACTGCCCGGCTACAAGCCCTATGACGAGGGAATCAAAGGCGATTACTTCGTCAAGAACCCCGACGGCTCCGTGTACGTGGGAAAAGTCTGGCCCGGCGACAGCGTTTTTCCTGATTTCACCCGTGAAGCGGTACGCCAGTGGTGGGGCACTCTCTACACCGACTTTGTGAAGACGGGAATCCGCGGCTTCTGGAACGACATGAATGAACCGTCCGTCTTTGAACGTGCCGACAAAACCATGCCGCTCGACACGGTGCACAGTGTCGAAGGCCGCAAGACCGATCATCGCGAGATCCACAACGTTTTCGGAATGGAAAATGCGCGCGCCACATACGAGGGACTGCTGCGTTTGCAGCCGGACATCCGCCCATTCGTGCTCACGCGCGCCGCTTATGCCGGCGCCCAGCGCTATGCCGCGACCTGGACCGGCGACAACAGCAGCACCTGGAACCACATGCGCATCTCCATTCCCCAACTCCTCAATCTTGGCCTCTCCGGCTACACTTTTTCCGGCGATGACATCGGCGGCTTCGCCGGAAGCCCCACTCCAGAACTGCTGACGCGCTGGATGGAACTGGGTGCGTTCAACGTCATTTACCGAAATCACGGAACCAAGGGAAGTCGTGACCGGGAACCATGGGTCGATGGTCCGGAGCACGAAGCCATCCGCCGCCATTACATCGAAACTCGCTACCAGTTGCTGCCTTACATCTATACCGAGGTGGAAGAGGCCTCGCGAACCGGAATTCCAGTCATGCGTCCTATGTTTCTGGAATTTCCCGAGGACTCCGCGTTGCAAACCAACGAGAGCGAGTTCATGTTCGGGCCCCGACTGCTCGTGGCACCTAAGGTCATCGAGTTTGTCGGTCCCTACGAAGTAAGACTGCCCGCGGGAGATTGGTACGACTTCTGGACCGGAGCGAAAGTAAATGGCCAGGTGCAGATGGTTGACCCTCCGCTGGATTCGTTACCCGTATATGTTCGTGGGGGAACCATCCTTCCTGAACAGCCGCTCGTGCAATACGTCGAGCAGGTTCCGCAAGGTCCTCTCCAGATTTCCGTATACCCGGGATCCAATTGTCAGGGGACGCTCTATCAGGACGATGGCAACACGATGGCGTATGCGCGGGGCGACTTCCTTCGCATGGACTTCACTTGCGACGCCCGCCCTGACTCATTGCACTTAAATTTCTCCAAGACTCAAGGGACTTACAAGCCCTGGTGGAACTCAATGAAAATTGAGTTCTTCGGCGTCCAGAGCGCGCCTCGCACTGTGTCAGTAGACGGAGCAAATACCTCGGATTGGAAATTCGAGCCCAACGCACACACTGTCATGCTCACCGTTCCTGGCTCGCCGCTACCCCACGAAATCGTCGTAGGGAAGTGAGACCAGCCACGCGGTGTCTGCCCGTCTTCTGATTTCGGTACGTTTATCCGCAATTTTGGAATCGTTGCGAATCGCATCGCAATTGCGAAATCTGGTTACAAAACCGATTTTCTGCTTGACAACTTCCGCCGATCTGGAGCCTAATCACCGAGCCTAGTAGAAAAGTAGTATAGGACCCTCCGTAGTCTTTGGGGACTCGGAGGCTTGGGGTTCGGGGATATCCGTTCGCAAAACTGAACAAGGTGGGTCGGGGCCATCCGCGATCGCGCGGACCTCCCAGACTCGACGGCAAGATACGGCGTGACTGTCGAAGGAGATAGGTATATGTCGAAGACGTTGAAGTTAGCGGTGGTGTCGTTGCTGTTTGCGCTGCTCGGCGCGAATGCCTGGGGACAGGGAATTTTCGCTACTTTGACCGGCGTCGTCTCAGACCCGTCGCAATCGGTTATCGCAGGAGCGAAAATCACGCTGAAAGACATGGCGTCGGGCTCAACGCGCGACACGGTAACCAACAGCGACGGCTACTACACCTTCGCTTCCGTACCTGTTGGATCCTATTCACTCACCGTCGAATCCACGGGGTTCCAGCTCTACAAGGCAGACGACATTCGACTGGGTGGTGGCGAACGCCACAATGTCAATGTAACCATGGCTGTCGGCAGTACCAGCCAGACGGTCGAGGTCAATGCGGAAGTGGCTTCGGTCGTAACGCTGGACTCGGGCGAGAAGTCGTTTACCCTCGAGACCAAAGAACTGCAGAACTTCACGCAGGTCGGCAGTAATGCTGCCGAGTACATCAAGATCGTTCCGGGATTCGGAATTTCGAACGGCACCTCAAACAAGGCCAATTACAACGGCCAGACCATCGGTATCAACGCGAACGGCGACTCCGGCAGTCAGAGCCCGCTCAATGCCGCGTTCTCCTACAACGGCCTGCCCACGAATTCGCTCGACATCACCGCGGACGGCGCTCACGTCTCCGATCCTGGTTGCAACTGCGATACACCGGTGAATCCGAATTCGGATTTCGTTCAGGAATTTAAGGTTCTGACCTCGAACTTCAGCGCCGAAGAACAAAAGGGGCCGGTTGTCATCACCTCTGTTACCAAGTCCGGCGGCAGAGACTACCACGGCAGCGGATTCTTCTCCGCGCGTAACCATGCTCTCAACGCAAACGATTGGCTTTTTAATAATACTCACACGCAACAGCCGGCAAACTCTTACTACTATCCGGGCGGGACATTCGGCGGTCCAGTGCGCATTCCTGGAACCAGCTTCAACAAGAACCGCGACAAGCTTTTCTTCTGGACGGGCTTCGAGTATTACCACCAGACGCTCGACACCGGATTACTTCGAGCGACCGTGCCCAGTTCCGCCATGCTGGGCGGCGACTTTTCTAACGCCACCATCCTTGCCGGAGAAGGACCTCTCACCGCCAACGCCGGCGCGCCCCCAGGCGACCTGAATGCTGCCGGTCTCGCCGCGTTTGGTGGCACCACCATTCCCGCATGCAGCGGCACGCCTAACGGTAAATGCATTGATCCCAACATGCTGGCTCTGGCGAAGCTGTACCCCGGTCCGAACGCGACCCCAACGGTACAGAGTCCCTACAATTACGTACAAGCGGAGATCTTCAACCAAAACAACCGCCAGTGGACGGTGCGCGCTGACTACAGCATCAGCGATAACACCAAGGTTTTTGTTCGTTACAACTATCAGCGCGAAATCCAGCTTTTCCCGGTTGGCCTGTGGTGGAGGAACGGCGACCAGGTTCCTTATCCCTCAGCCATTCAGGGTCGCAACAAATCGGATTCCTGGGCTGGAACCATCACCCACGTGTTCAGTCCAACCATGACGAACGAAACCGTTATAGCCTATACGTTTGTCGGTTTCCCGAACGTCTTTGCCAATCCCAAGAACGTAGCGCCGGCGAACGTCGGCTACGGTTACAAAGGGCTGTTCGGAAACATCGGTGGCAAAGTGAATCAGATTCCCTCGTTTGGGAACTTCGGCCCGAGCGAGGCTGCCTTGGTATTCAATCCCGGCGGATTCGAAGCCGGAGGAACCTCTTCAGGCTTGTATGCCAATAAGTGGATGCCCAGCGTCAGCGACACCGTGACCAAAGTGGTCAAGAGCCATACCCTGAAGGCTGGCTTCTTCTACGAGTGGATTCGCAACGCGCAACCGGCCAACAATAACTCCAACGGAGAGGCCCTGGTTTCCGTGACTAACAAGTTCTCCTACGGTAACGAGTATGCCGATCTGCTGACCGGGAATCTGAACAGCTACAATGAAACCAATTTCAACCGTCTCAACAACATTTCCTACAACACCCTCGAGTTCTTCGCCCAGGATTCCTGGAAGGCCACCAGGCGACTGACTCTCGAATTCGGATTACGCTTTACGCACTTCTCGCCGTGGATCGATCGCGAGAATTTCGGTTACTCCATTTTCGATCCCTCGGCCTACAGTTCGGCAAATAACGGCGCTTGCGCTTCTGCTCCAACATTCTGCGGCTTCGAATGGCACTCCAAGAACTCTTCGGTTCCGCTCGGAGGCTTCCCCACACGCGCCCTCTTCTATCAGCCGCGCTTTGGAGCAGCTTACGACTTAACCGGAAACGGTAACACCGTTCTCCGCGGCGGATGGGGACGGTTCTACTACCACTCCGGCCAGTTCACCAACGGGTTGGATGCATCGGCGGGTGTTGCCACTGCCAACATAAGTCCGAGCAATTGGGTCGGAGGACCTGGTTGTCCGACGAATAGTGGCGGTGCTCCCCTCTTCGCAGCCTATATCGATTGTCTGAACGTCGCGGCCACTCCGGCGGCGCCTGCCGCAGTCGATTCCAAGGACGATAAACAGCCTTACACCGATAGTTGGAGTTTCACAGTCTCGCAGCGCGCACCTTGGCAGAGCCGCCTTGAGGTGGCATACGTCGGGAACCGCAGCCGCGATTTGGCTAACACCGGCGGCTTCGGCAGCAACCTCAACCTGGTTCCGCTGGGCGCAATCACGACCGCAACCTCTGCCCATCCGGATACTGCAGACGCCAACACGTTCAGGCCTTTGCCGGGCTATGGCGATCTCAACCAGGCTACCAACAACTCCTATGGGAACTACAATGCCCTGCAGTTAACCTGGGGCCGCCATGCGGGTCGGTACACCATGCAGGCGAACTACACCTGGCAGAAAGCTCTCGGGATCGTGCTGGAGAACGCCAACAACCAATCCAACGGCTCGATTTCGATAAACCCCTTCAACCTGGCAAGCAACTATGGGATCCAACCAACAGACCGACGGAATCTCTTGAACTTTGCCTACTCGATCGATCTTGGAAACCCGTTCAAAGCCCATGGATTCCTGGCCGGCGCTACCTCCGGCTGGCAGCTCTCGGGGATCACGCAATGGCAGAGCGGCGCCAACATTACCGAGGGTGGTGGGTATAACGCCAGCACCAACTATCACATGTCGCTTACTTGTAACTCCTCGGACGCGGTAAACTTCCCATGCCCCCAAAGCGGGGCAATCATCCCCGGTTCGAATACTGTTCTGAACCCGACAGGGATCGCCATCAACAATCAGTCCATCCTGGGAACCAATGCGGTGCAGCTCAACCCCCTGGTGACCTGCAACCCCAATTCCGGGCTGGGTTCGCACCAGTTCGTCAACGGCAATTGCTTTGCGGCTCCCACAGTAGTTGGTCAGAATGGACCGACCCTGTTGCCCGTCTCCTACGGCCCAGCGTACTTCGACTGGGATATGGCGATATTCAAGAACTTCAGGATTACCGAGTCCAAGAGCCTGCAGTTCCGCATTCAGGCGTACAACTTCCTCAACCACGCTCTGTATTCGTTCCCGGACAGCGGCAATCTCACTCTGAAGTTTGAGCAGGATCCCGCAAAGGGCTATGCGATCACTCAGACAAATCAGACTTTCGGACAGACGAATGTTAAACAGGGCCAGCGAATTGTAGAGTTCGCCATGAAGTTCTTCTTCTAGGAACGGAACTTCGCAGAATGGTTTCACAAATGGGATGGCTTCGGCCATCCCATTATTTTCTTGTAGACTATTTAGGACCTTATGTATCGCCTCCTGGCGGCCGGACTCCTGCTGGCCTCTTCTCTCTTCGCACAGGCGCCTTCTCCAGAAGAAGTGCTGCGCCATGCCGCCGAACTGCAGCAGGCTGGAGACCTGGAAGGCGCGGTGAAAGGCTATCGAGAATTCCTCGCGCTCGAGCCCAACGAAGCCCCGGTGCACTCGAACCTCGGCGTTCTGCTCTCGCACCTCGGTCGATACGATGAAGCTGTCGTGGAATATCAAAAGGCGTTAGATCTGGATCCTCAGAATGCGGGCATCGTCCGCAACCTGGGGCTCGCGTACTACAAGTCGGGTCGGATTCCTGACGCGGCGGATGCGTTTTCGAAAGCGAAAGCTTTGGCTCCTGACAATCTTCAGACGATCCTTCTGCTGGCAGACTGTGATCTTCGAATGGGCGACAACCGAGGCGTGATCGCGCTTCTGACGCCCGTAGAGCAGCAGAATGCAGACAACGCTGCGATCGCCTATATGCTCGGCATCGCCATGATCCGTGACGGACAAGTGCAGGAAGGCCAGAAACGCGTGGACCTGATTCTCCGCAACGGCGACTCGGCGGAGGCGCGATTCCTTCTGGGTAGCCAGATGTTCACCAGCGGCGACTTTCCAGCCGCGGTCAAGCAGTTTGCCGGCGCCATCGAACTGAATCCGGCCTTGCCTGACCTGGAGGCGTTTTACGGCAGGGCGCTGTTGAATACCGGCGATCCAGACGCCGCCGCCGAGGCTTTCCGCAGGGAACTCGCTTCTGATCCCAATCACTTTGAGGCGAATCTTTATCTGTCGCAAATCCTTGGCGAGCGCAAGCAATGGAGCGACGCCGATCCGCTGGCCCGCCGTGCACTGCAGGTGCGGCCCGATTCGCTCGAGGCGCAACTCGAAGTGGCAGACATCGATATCGCCGAAGAAAAACTGAAAGAAGCAAAGTCGGAACTGGAGGCTGCGGAGAAAGCGTGGCCGCGATCCGCAGCGGTGCATACCCGTCTCTCCCAGGTCTACGAGAAGTTGCACCTGAGTCGAGACGCCAAGCGGGAAGGGGATCTGGCGCGCAGTCTGCAACCGCGAGAAAGATGCGGCGACCCCCGGCCCGAAAACCGGCGATCCCGCGCCCGCATTCACTGCAACCCGCATGGGATCTGGAGACCGGGTGACCTTGGCCGAACTCCGCAAATCAAGCCCGGTCCTGCTTGTGTTTGGCAGCTATACCTGCCCCAACTTTCGCGCGGCGTCAGAGACGCTGCGGAAGTTATATCCGGAATACAAAGATAAGATCCCGTTCTACCTGATCTATATCCGCGAGGCCCACTCAACTGCCGACTGGGCCGCCACCAAGAACCAGCGCGAAGACATCACGCTCAAACCGGCCAGCAACATGGAAGAGCAACAGGATCACGCCACCATGTGCGTGCGGAAGTTACGCATTGATTTTCCGACGTTTGTCGATGGCATGAACGGCGCGGCCGAGAAAGCCTACGCGGCCTGGCCGAGCAAGGCATTCTTACTCGACAAGCGCGGCCGGATTGTCTACGCCTCAGGATTGAGCGAACAAGACTTCAAGCCCGACGAGTTGGCAAATCAGCTGCGCAAGCTCACCGCGCTCGGCAAAGAGCCGGTCCAGTCGCACGGGTTCCATTAAACGTCATGTGGAAGTTGACCTTCATTCTGTTCCTCAGCCTCGCTGCCGCCGCGCAAGCGCCGCCTTCTGATGCACAAGCGCCATCTCCTGACGCCCTCGCACAGGATGCGATTCAAAAACAGCAATCCGGCGACCTTGAGGGCGCCATCGCAGAGTACAAGCAGTTCCTTAAAATCCACCCGGAAGCCGCCCCGATTCACGCCAATTTGGGGGCGGCCTTGGCTGGCCTGGGCCGATATGAGGAGGCGGTCGCGGAATACAAGACCGCCCTAAAAATGTCTCCGTCTCTCGCCAGCGTCCGGCTGAACCTGAGCCTCGCTTATTACAAAATGGGCCGGATCTCGGATGCGGCGGTCGAACTTGCCAGGGTCCATCGCGAGGCGCCATCCAACAATCAGGCCACGCTTTTGCTGGCAGACTGCTATCTGCGGATGGACCAGAACAAAGATGTGATCCGCGTTCTGGAGCCGGCCGAGAAAGAACATCCCGATGATCTCGCCATCGCCTACATGCTCGGTACGGCTCTGATCCGGGAAAAGCGCGTATCGGATGGACAAGTCCTGGTGGATAAGATTCTGCGCAATGGCGATTCCGCCGAGGCTCACTTGATGATGGGCAGCGCCAAAATTGGCGTGGCCGATTTCGCGGGAGCCCGCGACGAACTGGCCAAGGCCGTCGCTCTCAACCCCGATCTGCCCGAGGTCCACGTCCTTTACGCACAGGCACTCCAGGTGACCGGAGATCCAGATCAGGCCCTGAAGGAATTCAAGGCGGAACTTGCCGTGGATCCTTACAACTTTGAGTCGAACCTCCATATCGGCGCGATGCTGCGACAGGACCAGAATACGGAAGAGGCCAAGAAGTATCTGGACCGCGCGTTGGAGACCCGGCCAAAAGATCTCGGTGTCCGCTATCAGCTCGCCGCGATTGCTCTTTCGGAGGGCAAACTTGAGGCTGCTCGCAGCGACCTGGAATCCATTATCAAAGAAGCTCCGCAGTTCACCGAGGCGCATGTGTCGTTATCGATTGTCTACTACCGCCTCAAACGGCCCGAAGACGGTAAGCGGGAACGCGACATTGTTGAGAAAGTTGACGGCCGCGGCTCAAGCCAAGCAGCCGGGCGTCCAAGCCAAGCAGCCGGGGGTCAAGGTACAATAACTGTTTCCGCGCGCCTCTGGCGCAATCTCTCCGCTGGCGATGCAGGACTTGGGGGTCGTGTTCCTACTTCAACTATGAATCGGTTGGGACGAGAATCCTTGCACCTACTTTTCCCCTCGCACGTCTCTACAAAATGACCCTATGCAGGTGACCCGAAGACAATGGCTGTGGCTGGCTGGCGCGTTCGGTGCCCACAACCTGTGGGCGCGACAAGCTGCCGTGGCTCAGCCCCAGCCGTTGTTTGCCGAAATCCCCGCGTCGGAGTCCGGCATCACTTGGGTTCACGACAACGCGATCTCGCCGAACCACTATCTGCCCGAGACTCTCGGCCCGGGCTGCGCCTTTCTGGATTTCGATAACGACGGGTGGATGGATATCTTCCTCGTCAATAGTGGGCCCTCCGATTTTTGGAAGCCCACAAGGCCCGTACGGAATGCACTCTACAAGAACAATCGCAATGGCACGTTCACCGACGTGACCGAGCACGCCGGAGTGTCAGGCGCATCGTTCGGTATGGGAGTGGCGGTCGGCGACTACGACAACGACGGCTGGCCGGACATCTTCGTTACCGCCTACGGCAAGTGCACTCTTTACCAGAACAACCACGACGGCACATTCCGCGACGTGACCGATAAAGCCGGGTTGGCAACTCCGGGTTGGACCACCAGCGCCGTCTGGTTCGACTACGACAACGATGGCAAACTGGACTTGTTCATCTGCAGCTTTGTGGACTATTCCGGAGAGCACAAGTTCGAATGCGGCGATAACAAGATCGGAAAGAAGTACTACTGCATTCCGCGCGTTTTCAAACCTACAGCAAACTTTCTCTACCACAACAACGGGGACGGCACCTTCACCGAAGTCAGCAAGGGAACAGACATCGCCAAGGCGCTGGGCAAAGGCCTGGGTGTTGTTGCCACCGATGTGAATAACGATGGGCTCCTCGATTTATTTGTCGCCAATGACACGGTGCAGAACTTTCTGTTCGTCAATCGCGGACCGGCCCCTGGCGGCCGCTGGAAGTGGGATGAAATCGCGTTGCAGTCCGGAGTCGGATTCAGTGAAAACGGTCAGCCCCGCTCGGGTATGGGTGTGGACGCGGCCGACCTGAATGGCGACGGCTGGCAGGACCTCTTTGTCGCCAACGTTGACCATGAGATGTTCTCGCTTTACGAGAACAATAAGGACGAAACCTTTCAGGATGTTGCGTCGGTTCACGGTGTTGCCCGCGCCACGCGCCTGCTGAGCGGCTGGGGCCTCAAGTATTTCGACTATGACAACGATGGAGCCCTCGACCTGATGCTGGCCAATGGCCATCCCGATGACATGATCGACAGCTACTCGATGCAGGTGCACTACAAAGAGCCCATCCTCTTGTTTCACCAGGGAAGCGACGGCAAGCTTCATGAAGTGAGTGATAAAGCTGGACCGGTGTTTCAACAGTCTTTCCCCGCCCGTGGACTCGCGGTTGGGGATTACGATAACGACGGCGCCCTTGACGTGCTGATTGGCAACAACGGCGCTCCTCCCTTGCTGCTGAAAAACAACGCGGCCACCGGAAACAACTGGCTTGGCCTCAAGCTCGAGGGTGAACACTGTAATCGGGATGCCATCGGGGCCAAAATCTATTGGACGGCGAGCGGCAAAAAGCGCTCGCGATTGAAAAACAGTGGCGGCAGCTATCTGTCGTCCCACGATCCGCGCGTGGTGCTGGGGATCGGAAGCGCCGCTAAGATCGATGAACTCGAAATCCACTGGCCGGCCCCGAGTAAACAAGTCGACAAACTTACGGATTTGCCAATCAACCGGTACATCCGTGTTGTCGAAGGCAAGGGCGTTGAGAAATAACCCTGAGGTATGGGCCTAGTTCACAGGAGCGCCTCCGAGTTTCTATCGCCCTGTGTTCATTCTGTGGCTGCGGCTGAATTTCATTTTCAGTGAAATGTCTCGCTGGGGAAACCTGCCGAAGGCGGAGGAATCGCTTCATCGGGCTGCCGACCTATCTCAAAATTCCAGAGTCATCGAACAGGGGCAGCGATTGCGGGCAGTGCCACTTTAATTCTGCTTTCAGCCCCGTCATAGTTCACCGCCATTTCGGCTCCTTCCTATCTTTTTGCTTATTCTTCGTATTTCCACAAGCGTGTTGGCTCCGGCCCTGAGGCCCGCTCCAGCCCCTCAACTGTCCGGGTTACTTCAGTTTGCGTCGAAGAGTGAAACCGTGATCACGATCACAAAGAAACGTGATGACGGCCATTTGCCCTGCTGAGCGCTTGGAAGAAGATGTCCATGGAGAAAGCGGAGATGTGACCGCTAAGCGCGCACATCTTTCGAGGGTGAGGCAGGAGGTTCCGATGGGCACAATTGAGATCCATGACGCAGAAGTAAAGGAAGTTAAGCCGGCAAGCCGCCAGAGCGGGGCGGTCCTGCCACGAAAAGAACCGGTGACCGCCCCAGAATTTGCTCCGCGGGTCATGTTCTCCGATAGCCTGTTGGAGTTTGGTCCGCAGCGCAAACGCAAGGCGTTCGCCACGACGACGTCTTTTATTGTCAATATCCTGGCGATTTGCATGATGCTCCTCGTCCCTTTGCTATTCACCGAGGATCTTCCCAAGGCCCAGTTGCTCACCTTCTTGGTCGCGCCTCCGCCTCCGCCTCCACCCCCTCCCCCGGCTGCTGCGGAAGTTCAGAGGGTGGTCCGGCAGATTCAGACCGACGTGCTTTCCACCGGGGCCCTGCGCACTCCCACGAGGATTCCACAGAAGATTCAGATGATTAAAGAAGAAGAAGCTCCGCCGCCGATGGCTGTCACCGGTGGAGTCGTCGGAGGCGTTCCGGGTGGCATCCCGGGCGGACAGTTGGGCGGCGTAATTGGCGGCATCGTCAGCGCCACGTCCAACCTCGCCTCCGTGCCCAAGTTCGTTCCCGTAACCCCGCAGCGCGTACGCATTTCTCAGGGCGTCACCAGGGGCTTGCTGATCCACAAGCAGGAGCCGGTTTATCCCACCCTGGCGAGGGCGGCGAGAGTACAAGGCGACGTTGTGCTGAGCGCTGTCATTGATGTGAATGGTCAAATCCAGAACCTGCAGTTGATGAGCGGGCACCCGATGTTGGTGCCGGCCGCGATCGCTGCGGTCAAACAATGGCGTTATAAGCCGTATCTGCTAAATGGGCAACCGGTAGAGGTGGAGACCACGATCACGGTGATTTTCACGCTATCGTCTTGAAGTGGGGGAGGCGCCCTCTGGGAGAGCGCCAGGAGTCTAAACATGGCTGCAGAATATACCTATCGGATTTCGGCCTGGTGGACCTCAGGCCGCACTGGACTGGCCAAGTGCGAGTCCTCCCCCAACACCATCCATTTTTCCGAGGCCGCGGAGTTGGGAGGCCTGCAAGGCCGGTGGACGCCCGAACAGTTGCTGCTTTGTGCCCTGGCCGGATGCTTTACCACCACTTTTCACGATGTCGCGCGCAGCGCCAAGTTCGACTACACCGATCTGGAAGTGGAAATCGAAGGCAGTGTGCGCCGCAACCGGACGGCGGGATGCAATTTTAGTGAGATCCTGATCCGCCCCAGACTGACCGTGCAGTCCGAGGATCAGCGTGAAGCTGGCCTCAACTTGTTGCGCCGGACGAAATCGGTATGCATGATCTCACGGGCGATTACCGTCCCCCAGACTCTGGAACCTTCCGTCGAAACCGGAAAAGTGCCAATTGAGGGTTGGAGCAATCAGGATTCGGTCGTCAAGCTTGGGGTGTAGGGCTGGGTTTCGTAAACTGGCAATGGGGGTGAGTATGATGTTCTCCTACAGGCTCGTACGTCTCATCGAGTCGCACGCCGATGCGCTCGCTTCCGGACTTGAAGAGAGAGTTCAGACGAGTTCCCAGGTGGCTCATTTCCGCGAGATTCCTGCCCACGAACTGAGGGAGCGGGTTTACGAGATTTACCGTCACCTCGGCGAATGGCTGTTGGGCAAGAACGAACTGGATATCGAGCACCGTTACCGCCAGATTGGAGCGCGACGTGCCCAGCAGCAGGTTCCGCTCAGCGAGGTTCTGCAGGCGATTGTTCTCACCAAGGAAAATCTCTGGGATTTTCTTAAAAGTGGAGCTGTAATGGACCGGGCAGTCGAGATCATGGGAGAGTTGGAACTCCTGCAAATGCTCGAGATGTTTTTTGACCGGGCGATTTATTATGCCGCTGTGGGGTACGAAGAAGAACTTGCCCGGGCGTTGCGGAACGAAGCCCAGCTGAGGGCAAGTTAGGGGAGCGGAAGGATGTCGATGTCGTGGGAAATGGAATACAAGAAACGACTCAAGACGGCGGACGAAGCGCTGGGGTGCGTCGAGTCCGGCATGCGTGTCTATATCCAGCCCGGCTGTGCCGAGCCTGAGACCCTGGTCGAAGCGCTGATGCGGCGCGGGCCGGCAGTCTCCGATGTTGAAATCGTCCACATGATGACCATGGGCTGCGCGCCCTACGTGGCCCCGGAAATGGCGGGTCACTTCCGGCACAATGCAATGTTCATCGGCGGCAACGTGCGCAAAGCCATCAACGATGGCCGCGCCGACTATACCCCCATCTACCTGAGCGAGATCGAAGGACTGTTTGAGAGCGGGGAAATGCCGATTGATGTCGCCCTGATCGAGGTCTCGCCACCCGACTCTCACGGCTACTGCAGCTTTGGCGTGGGCGTCGATACCACTCTTACGGCCGCGAAGGTTGCGCGCCACGTGGTGGCGCAGATCAACGACAACATGCCGCGCACCTATGGCGACAGCTTCATCCATGTCAGTGACATCGATTCGATCGTCGAATCGTCGCGGCCGTTGTGCGCGCTGGCGAAGCCGATCGTGACCGACCTGCAGGTCGCCATCGCGCGCAACGTTGCCAGCCTGATTGAAGATGGAGCGGTGCTGCAAACCGGGATTGGCGGAATTCCGGATGCGGTGCTGCCCCTGTTAATGGATCGCAAAGATCTCGCCGTCCACAGCGAACTGGTTTCCGATGGCGTCATCCCGCTGATCGAGTCCGGAGTGCTCACCGGGGCGCGCAAGAACTTCAAGCCGCGCAAGATCATCCTGGGCTTCGCGCTGGGCACCAAGCGCATGTTCGAGTTTGTCGACAACAATCCGATCTTCGAATTCCATCCCACCGCTTACACCAACGATCCTGCGCTGATCGCCCGCAACGACAACATGGTGGCGATTAATTCAGCGCTGCAAATCGATCTTACGGGGCAAGTCTGCTCCGATTCGATCGGCAACCAGTTCTACAGCGGAATCGGGGGACAAGTGGATTTCCTGCGCGGGGCATCGCGGTCCAAGGGCGGCAAGCCCATCATCGCGATTTCTTCGACCGCGAAACAAGGAACGATTTCGCGGATCGTGCCCACGCTGGATCCTGGGGCGGGAGTGGTCACTTCGCGCGGCCTGGTGCGCTACATCGTGACCGAGTACGGCATCGCCTATCTGCATGGCAAGTCGATTCGCGAACGGGCCAAGGCGCTGATCGAGATCGCGCATCCTGACTTCCGCGCAGAACTCTACGAGTATTGCGAAAAGACGAAGTGGTTACAGCATCCTCATATGGCACAGACTGCAGTCCCGAGGTGACAAACATGTCGGGCCCAGCACGCGGCAACATTACGATCGATGTCGAAGAGTGTAAAGGATGCGGGTTGTGCGTTGAGTCCTGCCCGCCGAAATGTCTCGAACTCGCCCCTGAGCTGAGTTCCTACGGGGTGCATCCCGCGCGCTATACCGGTCACGATTGCACCGGGTGCGGCATCTGCTTCTATTGCTGCCCGGAGCCAGGGGCCATCACCGTGTACCGGCTGATCCCGCCGCCCAAAGCGGTCGCAGTTCCGACCCAGCCCGGAGGCGAACATGCGCCAGCTCTGTAAAGGTAACGTCGCCGTCATGAAAGGCGCAGTGCTGGCCGGTTGCCGCGCCTACTACGGATATCCCATTACCCCGGCCAGCGAAGTTGCGGAAGCCGCCGCACTGTATCTTCCCGAAGTTGGCGGCACATTCGTCCAGGCTGAGAGTGAAACCGCTTCCATCAACATGGTGTACGGCGCGTCCTCGGCTGGCGTGCGGGTCATGACCGCATCCTCGGGTCCCGGCTTGAGCCTGATGCAGGAAGGTATTTCTTATCTCGCGGGCGCGGAACTGCCTTGCGTGATTGTCGACGTCATGCGCGGTGGGCCCGGCTTGGGCAACATCGCTCCCGAACAGAGCGACTACTTTGCCATGGTCAAGGGCGGTGGACACGGGAACTACCGCAACCTGGTCGTCGCTCCGGCCTCGGTGCAGGAGATGGCGGATTTGACCATCCTGGCCTTCGAACTCGCCGACCGTTACCGGAACCCCGCCATTGTCTTGACCGACGGTTTCGTCGGGCAAATGATGGAGCCTCTCGACCTCCAGTATCGCGAAATCGTCCCGCCGCCAAAACCCTGGGCAGTGCAGGGAACCGCCGGAACCCGCAAGAACATGGTCAGCTCGATCTACCTCGAGTCCGATGATCTGGAAGAGCACCAGCGCCGGATGGAGGCGAAATATATTCGTGCGCAGCAGACTGAGGTGCGGTGGGAAGAGTATCGCACCGCGGACGCCGAACTGATCGTGGTGGGCTACGGGATCATATCGCGGGTGCTGCGTTCGGCGGTGGATGAAGCGCGGCAGCGGGGAATCAAGGTCGGATTGTTCCGCCCCATCACCCTCTGGCCGTTCCCGTCGAAGGAACTGTTGGCAGCTGCGGAGCGCGTAGAGAAAGTGTTGGTTGTGGAACTCAGCAACGGGCAGATGGTGGAAGATGTCCGGCTCGCCCTGAACGGCAAACGGGCGGTTGAGTTCTACGGACGCGTTGGCGGCAACGTGCCATCCGTTGAGGAACTGATCGGAAAGATTGAAGAAAACGTGCCGGCTGTGGTCTGAAGGTCGGCTGACAAAAAGTCGACCGAGCGTCGGGAGCACGTTACAAGGCACACACGGAGCCAATTATGGCGGAGCACGACGTAGTCCTGGAGGAACCGAAAGTGAGCACCGACAACTATCAGGTCGTGCACTCGAAATCGGAGCTGTTCTATCCGGAGTACGAACGCAAAACTGATCTGAAGCACCAGACGCATTACTGCCCGGGATGCGGGCACGGCGTAGCGCACAAATTGATCGCCGAAGCCCTGGAAGACCTGGGCGTGCAGGATGACACCATTCTTGTCAGTCCGGTAGGCTGCTCGGTTTTTGCTTATTACTACTTTGACGTGGGGAATGTGCAGGTAGCGCATGGGCGCGCTCCCGCGGCTGCCACCGGTTTGAAACGGGCGTGTCCCGACAAGATTGTGATTGCCTACCAGGGCGACGGAGATCTCGCCGCCATCGGTACGGCCGAAATCGTGCACGCGGCGAACCGCGGCGAAAAGATCAGCGTCTTCTTCGTCAACAACGCAATCTACGGGATGACCGGTGGGCAGATGGCGCCCACCACTCTGGTCGGACAACGCAGCACGACCTCGCCGTGGGGACGCCGTCCCGTGAATGAGGGTTTTCCCCTGCACATGTCCGAAATGCTCTCTTCGCTGCAGGCGCCGGTTTACATCGAGCGCGTGGCGCTGTCAGACAACAAGAACATCATGAAGGCGCGGCGGGCCGTGCGCAAGGCGCTGGAGTTGCAGCGCGCCGGCGCCGGGTTCACTTTCGTCGAGATTCTTTCCCCCTGTCCCACCATCTGGGCCAAGGATCCGGTCGAAGCGCGGAAGTGGGTGGCGGAGAAGATGATTCCCAACTTCCCGCTGGAAGTCTTCCGCGACCGCCAGGTCGAAATTCCCAACAACAACGTGCCGCCCCACAAGACCGTCGCCGAGGTGGTCGAGGGTGAACGCAAGGCGGCCGCCGATGCGCTGGTTCCCGGACGTCAACATCGCTTTCGCCATCTCGGGATCAAGATCGCGGGCTTCGGCGGACAGGGTGTCTTGCTGCTCGGCCAACTTCTGGCGGAAATGGGGATGCGGGAGGGGCTGGAGGTCAGCTGGCTGCCCTCGTATGGTCCCGAGATGCGTTCCGGTAGCGCGCATTGCCATGTCTGCCTCTCCAAAGATCGCATCGGAACGCCCGTGCTGTCGCGTCCGGAAGTTCTGGTCGCGATGAACGAAATGTCGCTGCGCAAGTTCGCAGCACAGGTTGCACCCGGAGGCACCATCATCTACGGACGCGAACGTTTGCCCGAAGACCTGACCATCCCGCAGGCCCAGGTGATCTGCATTCCAGCGTCGGAGATTGCCGATAAGCTGGGTTCCGCGAAAGTGGCCAACGTGGTGATGATGGGCGCGCTGCTGGAAGAGACGGAGTGCCTGTCTTCGGCGACTGCGATGAAAGTGCTGGAAGCCAAAGTGAAAAATCCGGCGCTGCTGGAACTGGATCGCAAAGCGATAGAAGCGGGCCGGCTGTATATCGATCATACCGTTGCACTCGGCGCGGTGACGCAGGCTGACGGATTCGCACAGTAGGATCGAAGTCTTCGTAAGTGATTGAGATTATCCGCAAGTTAATGAACCTGCGTGGAAGTTGTTGACTTGTCGTAGAACCGCGCTGCTGAGCCGCTGTGCGCGTTCCAACTCTGTTCCAGTGGTTCGTCTCTTCGACCGCACAGATCTCCAAAATTAGGGCCGTTCTGAGCTCAGGAAATGGCATTGCCGCGGTCGAGCTGAACGTTAATTCCTGCCCGCGATTTGATCGGGCGGAGCGGAAATCTCTGTAAGTGATTGAGATTATCTGCAAGTTATTGATAAGGTCCGTAAGTCATTGAGAATGGCGCGGAGTAGTCGCGGGACACAGACGCGACAGCAGTCTTTCCCGAAAACGGTCGAGTCAGATTTGTTTTCCAGCCGGAATTCTCGCTGCATGCTGCTCCATACGCTTCTTGTAAAGCAACAGCACGCTGGGACCAAACGAGAGCAGCATGATCGCGATACCACTGGTGATGCCAAACCCGGTTACGATCGGGGCGCAGCAATCGTGGCGGCGTCGTACGATGACGTGAGCGGGTACGGCGATCAGAAGCTCGAGAACGCTTCCCCGGAACAGCCACGACACGGCGCGCGTAACCGGATCGGTCGAGTTCCGGCAGACGCGATAGAACAGAACTCCCCACACGAGCCAGGGAAGAAGGAACGCACTCACAACTCCAGCCAGCGTGCTCAGATCCGGAATAGAGTGCTCTCCCCACAAGGCCAGGGCGAAAGCCAGCACGATCACGACGGTCATAATCATCAGAAACAGCCCGCTGGTGATTGCGGAAATCACGACGCGCGTGCGAGGTCTTAGTCGTCTTTCAGAAGTGTCAACACTCAACCACAACAATACAAATTCGCCGAGAATAATGACTCCGGTGATGATCCAGAGAATTGAGGATTGATAAGCTTCCCTGAAGTCCGCCAGAGTCGGGGTATAGCTCCTGATGAGAAGCAACGTGGCGGGCGCCAGCACGGCCAAAACGATCACGACGTACACAAGCGCTATGATTAGTCCCCACCTTTTCATGAGTGTCTCCATTCTTGATTGGCAGGACAGGGAAGGATAAGCGCTGCAGGCGTCATCGGCAATCATGGTTTTTTGTTGGAAGGGTCTTCGCGATGATGTGATTCAAATCACAAAATCGGGTGATAACGGGCATATGCCAGACTCGACCGAAGTGTGATGGTAAGAGTGGGTGCAGGAGGTGTTCTATGGCACTCGTAAACGCCGGAACCACAGAGAAGACGGAACGGGTTAACCATGAATTCCCGCAGGCAACAGACTCAATGATCTCGGTGAAGAATGTTCTGTTCGCCACCGATTTTTCCTCAACATCAGAAGCAGCCCTACCGTATGCGACGGCGATCTGCCGGCGTTTCGGGAGCACGCTGCACGCAGCGCATGTCCTTTCCGATGCCAGCCTCTTGATGATGACCGGAGGCGTGGATTACGTCAGCATGGGCACGATCTACGAGGATGCCCATACTGAAGCCAAAGAGAAACTGGAGTTGATGTCGGCCGGTTTCGAAGGAATTCCTCACCACAGCTATGTTCGGCACGGGCAGGTGTGGAAGCAGCTGGCGGTCATCGTGGAAGAGAATGAAGTCGACCTGATCGTCGTCGGCACACATGGCCGCTCGGGGCTGGGGAAGTTGCTGCTCGGTTCCGTGGCGGAAGATATCCTGCGGCATGCACCGTGCCCGGTCTTAACGGTGGGGCCGAGGGTTTCAGGGCGGGCGAAGCTGCCCGTACTGCGAAGTCAAGGGCGCGACCTGGCTCCCCCCGAGTTAGAACTGCGGCAGATCGTGTTCGCCACGAATTTCGCAAAGAATGCGGCGCGGGTTGCTCAAGAAGCTGTTGCCCTGGCCTTGGACTTCCGGGCTCGGCTGACTCTGCTGCACGTGCTCGAAGACTACACCCAACTGGGAAGCCGTCCGGGTCCGATTGATGACGGCATGCGAAGGCTGCAAGAGCTGATTCCCAAGAACGCGTCTCTGCAATATCTGCCGGAATTTGTGCTCGAATTCGGCAGTGCTCTCGAGCAGATCCTGAAGATCGCCGAGGCGCGCGAAGCCGACATGATTGTTCTGGGTGCGCGCTCCTCCATGGAGGTGGGCACCACCCATCTTCCCTGGTCTGTGGCGCATCACGTGATCGCAGAGGCGCATTGTCCGGTGCTCACGGTTCGCGGATGAAAGCGTAGGAACGGAAGTTTCGAAGTCTGTGACGAAGGGAGGGAAATCGCTGTTCCGATCGAATCATCCCGGAAGATTCATTCGCCGGCAGCAAACTTACATTGCAATTGCGGTGGCGATTTATGCGGCCTTATGGGCCGCCGACCGTCCCGTCCCCATCGGCACCACCCTCCTCTATACCGTCTCGCTGTGCAATCTGATCGTGTTGATGCAGGATCACCTTGGCTTTCTTTACCAGCGCAAGAGCCTGGGACACACCTGGGCTCTTTATCTGCCGCTGATGTTGGCCGTGTCGATCTCTGGCGTGATGGTGGTCAATATCATCCAATTCCCGGTGCGGGGATTGCCCGGCCAGACGTTGTGGCAGTTCCTGGCTTCGGGCTGGAAATTTCCATTCATGGCCACCGTGATCGTTGGGGTGAGTTCGCAGGTGTATCGGCAGACTCGGGAGCGGCTGGAAACGAAGAATCGCGAACTGCAACACGCGGTCGAACGGGAAGCGGCACAACGGGAACTCCAGGGAAAGGAACTGGAGCAGGCGCGTGAAATCCAGCAATCCCTGTTACCCAAAGAAATTCCCCGTATTGCTGGATTTGAAATCGAGGGTGTGTGGGAACCCGCCCAGGTCGTGGGTGGCGACTACTTCGACGTCATCCAGCTGAGTGACACGAAACTGGGCATCTGCATTGCCGATGTGGTGGGCAAGAGCGTGTCGGCCGCGCTGCTGATGGCGAATGTTCAGGCCAGCGTGCGGGCATTTGCCACCGAGTCGACCTCAGCTTCCAGCCTGTGCAGCCGGGTCAATTCCGTTCTTTGCTCCAGCATCGGATCGGGGAAATTTGTCACTCTGTTTTATGGCGTGCTCGACGGCGAGCGGCGGTCATTTCACTACACGAACGCCGGGCATCCTCTTCCGATCTTGATCCGGGCCGGAGGGCAGGTGCAGGTCCTTGAGGAGGGCGGCGCCGTGCTCGGGGTTTTTCCGGAGTGGAAGTATGAAGACTGTTCGGTTCAGCTCGACGCAGGAGATCGCCTGTTGTTGTTTACCGACGGCATCACGGAGGCCGGGTTGCCTGCGGGCGAAGAGTTCGGGGAACAGCGCTTGATCGCCAGCGCGCAGGCGGGCTCCACGAAATCCGCCGGCGAACTCAAGTCGTGCCTTCTGGCTGAGGTGAAGCAGTTTTGCTCCTCCCAACTGCAAGACGATGCGACCTTGATCGTGATTTCGGTGCTGCCCGTGACGAACGAGCAGGCGGAAAATGATTTGGAAGCCGGAGAAGTGGTTTCCGCGTACGAGAGTTGAACCAAAATGAAACTAACGTGCAAGATTTTCGATTCAACTGGTTGTGATTGAGTATCCCGAGGAATAGTATGAAGGTTCCTCGCAACCCTAATGATTACTGCCAACACATTCATACTGAGTTCATCAGTGAGTCAGAACGGATATGCCATCCTACGTTGCAAAACCCGCTCCTCCCAATCAGGACAAGCGCTGGAAGCTGGTGGACGCCACCATACGGCGTCAGGGCCAGCAGGCGCGCGGCCTGATTGAGACGCTGCACACGGTGCAAGAGGCGTTCGGGTACCTGGACGAACAGGCACTGCGTTATGTTGCGATGTCGTTGCGTGTGCCTCTCAGCCGTGCCTTCGGTGTTGCCACCTTCTACCATTTCTTTACTCTAAAGCCGGCAGGCGAGCATACCTGCGTGATCTGCATGGGCACGGCGTGCTACATCAAGGGAGCACCCCAGTTGCTCGATGCGGTACAGCGCGATCTGGGGATTGGTCCCGGAGAAACCACGGCCGACAAGAAGGTATCGCTGTTAACGGCGCGCTGCCTCGGATCGTGCGGGCTCGCGCCCGCCGTGGTCTACGATCAGGAAGTTGCCGGAAAGGTCGGCACGGCCGCCGTCCGCGAGCACCTGAAGAAATGGACACACGCATGACGCCTGAGGAACTCGACCAGATTGCCGAAACCGAACGCGAGGCCCAAAGCCAGTTCACGCAGCGAGTGAACGTGTGCGTGGCTGCCGGATGCCTGTCGTGCCAAAGCCAGTCGGTGAAGGATGCGCTCGACCAGGAAGTCGGCCGCCGGGGAACGAAGGATCACTGCCAGGTGAAGGGAGTCGGCTGCATGGGACTGTGTTCGGAAGGTCCCTTGGTCTCAACCAGCGCTGGAGTCCTGTACAAAAAGGTCGAAGCCGCCGACGGCGTCGCCATTCTCGACAGCCTGGAGGGCCCGCCGGTGTCGCGGCTGGTTTGTCGGACCGATGTTCCTTTCTTCCAGCGGCAGAAAAAGATCGTGCTGGAAAATTCCGGCGTCATCGATCCCGATCGCGTCGAAGACTACGTAGCCGCTAACGGCTATACGGCCCTGATCAAAGCTCTCACCGAGATGTCTCCGCGGGAAGTCATCGACGAAGTCACGAAGAGTGGATTGCGCGGCCGTGGCGGAGCGGGATATCCCACGGGCCTGAAGTGGAGCACGGTCTCGAAGTCGGTGGGCACACAGAAATACGTGATCTGCAACGCGGATGAAGGCGATCCCGGTGCCTTCATGGATCGCAGCGTGCTCGAGAGCGATCCGCATCGTGTGCTCGAAGGCATGCTGATCGCCGGGTACGCTGTCGGCGCTTCGGAAGCGTACATCTACGTGCGGGCAGAGTATCCGCTGGCCATCAAGCGCTTGCGCAACGCGATCCGGCAGGCCGAGCGCATTGGATTGCTGGGTTCGAATATCTGCGGGACCCGGTTCAGTTTCCGCATTGATCTTCGCCTGGGCGCCGGGGCATTCGTCTGCGGAGAAGAGACGGCTCTGATTGCGTCGGTGGAAGGGAAGCGCGGCACTCCGCGCCCGCGCCCGCCCTATCCCGCCATGGAAGGCCTGTTCGGGCAGCCCACGCTGATTAACAACGTTGAAACCTTCGCCAACATCGCTCCCATTGTCCGCAACGGCGGCGAGTGGTACGCGCAGATTGGCACGGAGAAAAGCAAAGGAACCAAGGTCTTCGCGCTGGCCGGCCGCGTGGAGAATACGGGCCTGGTCGAAGTTCCCATGGGGATTTCGCTGCGCGAGATGGTATTTGAGATCGGTGGCGGGATTCCTGAGGGCCGCAAATTCAAGGCAGTGCAAACCGGCGGTCCTTCGGGAGGCTGCCTGCCCTCGGAGTGTCTCGACATGCCGGTCGATTACGAATCGCTGGCGCGCGCCGGTTCGATCATGGGCTCGGGCGGCATGATCGTGATGGACGAAAGCTCGTGCATGGTCGATGTGGCGAAATACTTCATGGATTTCTGCATGACCGAGTCCTGCGGCAAGTGCATTCCGTGCCGTGTCGGAACGTATCAGATGCATCGCATTCTCACCGCGATCGGCAACATGACGGCGACGCCGGAAGACTTGAAGATGCTCGAAGAACTCTGTGATTTGCTCAAGCACACCAGCTTGTGCGGGTTGGGACAATCGGCGCCGAATCCGGTGGTCAGCACCATGCGCTCGTTCGCCGAGGAGTACCGGGCGCATATTGAAGAGCATAAGTGTCCCGCGGGAGTCTGCGGGCAACCGGTGGGAGAAACGGTATGAGGCCGGTGGCAGCGGTCAAGACGCTGAAGATCAACGGCCGCGATTTAAGCGGACGCCAGGAAGAAACCATTCTCGACGTAGCGCGCCAGAATGGCATCTTCATTCCGCGGCTGTGCGAGATGGACGGTTTGTCGGACGTCGGCGCCTGCCGCCTGTGTCTGGTCGAGATCAAGGGCCAGAACAAGCTGCTGCCCGCCTGCGTGACCGCGGTCGAAGAGGGCATGGAAGTCACCACGGATTCCGAGCGGCTGCAGAACTATCGCAAGATGATCCTGGAGTTGCTCTTCACCGAACGCAACCACGTTTGTTCGGTTTGCGTCTCCAACGGTCATTGCGAAATGCAGATGCTGGCGCAGCGGCTCGGGATCACGCACGTTCACTTTCCCTACCGTTATCCCAAGGAAGAGGTGGACGCATCGCACGACCGCTTTGTCATCGACCACAACCGGTGCATCCTGTGCACCCGCTGCGTGCGGGTCTGCGACGAAATTGAGGGCGCGCATACCTGGGACATCATGGGCCGCGGCATCGGCGCCAAGGTTATTACCGACCTGAACGAGCCTTGGGGCTCGTCAGAAAGCTGCACTAGTTGCGGCAAGTGCGTGCACGTGTGCCCGACTGGAGCGCTGTTTGAAAAAGGACGGTCGGTGGCCGAAATGCTCAAGCGCCGTCAGTTCCTGCCGTATCTGACCCTGATGCGGGAAGAAAACGAATGACTTGGATGAATGAGTGGATGGGATGAATAAGAAGCGCATTGCCACCGTATGGCTCGACGGCTGCTCGGGATGCCATATGTCCTTTCTTGACATGGACGAGCGCCTGCTGGCGATCGCCGGCGCCGCCGACCTGGTTTACAGCCCGCTGGTCGACGCCAAGGAGTTTCCCGAGAACGTCGATGTGACTCTGGTCGAGGGAGCTGTCAGCAGCGAAGAAGACCTGCACAAGATCAAGATCGTGCGTGAGCGGACGAAGATACTGGTCTCGCTGGGCGACTGCGCGGTCACCGCCAATGTGCCGGGCATGCGCAATCCCTTCGGCACCAAGGCGGTTTACGACCGGGCGTATCGCGAGAATGTGACCTTTGATCCGGGCATTCCCAACCAGGTGGTACCGGCGCTGTTGCCCAACTCGCGGCCGATTCACGAGTTCGTCAGCGTGGATGTGTTCGTGCCGGGCTGTCCGCCTTCGGCGGACACGATTTATTACGTTGTGACCGAGTTGCTGGAAGGCCGGCAGCCGGACGTGAGTCTGAAAACCCGCTTTGGGGCGTAGTTTGTCTGGAGCGTAGTTCGAAGGTTTACGAAAGACTGAAGTCGGAGAGCAAGGGAGTTTTCGTGAAGCAGGGCAGCACTATAGTCATTGATCCCGTAACGCGCATTGAAGGTCATTCCAAGATCACGCTTCACCTGAATGAAGACGGGCGAGTTGAGGACGCCCGCTTCCACGTCACCCAATTTCGCGGCTTCGAGAAGCTGTGCGAAGGGCGTCCGTTCTACGAGATGCCGTCGCTGATGGCGCGGATCTGCGGCATCTGCCCAGTCAGCCATCTGATTGCGTCGGCCAAGGCATGCGACTCGTTGCTGGCGGTAAGAATCCCACCGACGGCCGACAAGTTGCGGCGCATCTTCGGGCTTGCCCAGGTCACGCAATCGCACGCGCTGAGCCTGTTTCACTTGTCGTCGCCCGATCTGCTTCTTGGCATGGACGCTGATCCCGCGCAGAGCAATATCTTTGGGGTGGCGGAGAAGAATCCTGCGCTTGCGCTCGACGGCATCCGGTTGCGGCAGTTCGGCCAGCGAATCATCGAGCGGCTGGGAGGCAAGCGGATTCACCCGGCTTGGATCGTTCCTGGGGGCGTCAGCGAACCGCTGACCGAGGCCAACCGGGATGCCATCCTGGCCGGCATTCCCGATGCCCTTGCCATCGCGGAGCGAACCCTGGAATGGTTCAAGAGCACCATGGAGCGGTTTCGCGAGGAGATCTCCACGTTCGGCAACTTCCCCACGATGTTTATGGGCATCGTGAAACGGGACAACGGCCTCACCTTTTATGACGGCAAGCTGCGCATCGTAGACGCGTCAGGCCACGTGGTTGCTGACGATCTCGATCCCACGAAGTATTACGAATACATCGGCGAGAAGGTCGAGCCGTGGAGCTACCTGAAGTCCAGCTACTACAAGCCCAAGGGATTTCCCGACGGAATCTATCGCGTGGGGCCGCTGGCACGGTTGAATGTGGCCGACCGTTGCGGCACGGAACGCGCCGACCAGGAACTGGCGGAATTTCACGAGTTGCAGCGGACCGCCGTGCTGAGCTCATTCCACTATCATCATGCGCGGCTGATCGAGATTCTGTATTGCATCGAGCGGCTGGAGCAACTGCTGAATGATCCGGAGATTTTGTCGAAGCACGTGCGCGCGGTGGCCGGCCCCAATGCTCTCGAAGGCGTGGGCGCGGCAGAAGCGCCCCGTGGAACTCTGTTCCATCACTACAAGATCGACGAGCAGGGCCTGATTCGCTGGGTGAACCTCATTATCGCGACCGGGCAGAACAATCTGGCAATGAATCGCAGCGTGCTGCAGGTGGCCAAGCATTACGTCCACGGCAACCGCCTGACGCCCGGGATGCTGAATCGTGTGGAGGCCGTGATCCGCTGCTATGATCCATGCCTGAGCTGCTCCACTCACGCTACGGGACAGATGGACCTTCAGATCCAGCTGATCAGCCCGGATGGGGAAGTGCTCGACGAAGTGGCGCGCTCGTAGAGCTGGGCTCCGGTAACATGCCTCGAATTCTCATCGTCGCGTACGGGAATCCGCTGCGCTCCGACGACGGGCTTGCTTGGCGCGCGGCTGAGCAACTGGAGAAGAAGGTTTCCCAGCCTGACGTCGAGATCTTCACGCTGCATCAACTCACGCCAGAGGTCGCTGAAACCTGTAGACGTTTCCAATGCGTCATCTTCGTGGACGCCGCGTCTCGGGATGAGGCTGGAAATGGCACTGCCGGAGAAGTTCGAGTCAGAAAAATCCAGACCCAGAAAGACAGCGCAGGCAGGGCCACTCGCTTCTCGCACGCACTTTCTCCTGACGCGATTGTCGACATGAGCGCGCAACTGTATGGAGCGAACTCGCGCGCGTTCTCGGTGACCATGACGGGAGACGATTTCGGGCACGGCGAATCGCTATCGCCTACCGTGACCGCCGCTCTGCCGCTTCTGGTCGATCGCATTGAAGAGTTGGTGACGGAAGTTCTGGGTGCTGGGGAGTAACGCAGCCTCAGGAAAATTGTCAGCGATGCTTTCCAGTTCAAGCATGGATGCTTCTCCGGTTCAACTAAGTTGGTGGAGAAAAGGCCATAAGGATCGATAATTCCGCCACCGACCATGCGTGTCTATCGGGCGCCCAACCGGCACCTCTGCCGGGCATACCAGGCACATATCCAGCAGCCACCACCGATACCCAGCGCGATGAATGCGCTCGACCATTCGTCCGGTGAGTTTGGATCATGGGAGCGAACCGCCGCCACGACTCTCGGCGAATGAAGCACCAGAAACCAGAGGAGGAACATCATTCCCAGGCAGAACGACGCCACTTCATCCATCCAGCGCGAGATCATGCAGATCCCGGCGACGATGAAGGCTGCCCCGGTGAAATACGCCCAGAACATGTGCCCTGGCAGCCAGGCCGGCACCAGGCTGGCGATAAAGCTGAGAACCAGAAAATGATCGATACCGAAAACCACCGCCGAAATTCCGAGCAGGTATGGGCCAGACGCGATCAATTTATCCAATATGTTGCCCGATCGTCGAAAGTCGCCCCCTCCGGTGCGCAGCACTCCCGCCAAGATCAGCGCGGAGGCTCCCAACGACAGCGTCTCGAAGAAAACGGTACGGACGCCCACGCTCATCGGGCTCGCGATGACCGCCGATACCTCAAAAATCAGCACATAGAGAAGGTAAAGAGCGCCCAATATCATTGTGGTCTGCCGCGCTTTGACATTCGCGATGATGCACAATCCGGCTGCGAGCAGCACAACCCCCGTAACGTAGGCCACGATCCGATGTGCCGAAAACCACGGAACTCCCTCGACCGTGAGGCGGAGGCGTCCGCAGATCAGGTTCTCGACGCCGAAAGCCGTCATCGCGATTCCAAAGATAAATTGACCTGAGCGGATGATTCTTCCCACGGATGTTGCTCCTGGGCATGTGAATCGTGACTCTGAGAATTCCGGACGTGAAGATAGTCCGGACTCAGGTGAAAAGAATCTCGAATGAAACTCGAATGAACCCGACAGTCAGCTATACAGCGAGTTGACCGTCATTTTGACATCTTCCCGGGACTGGAGGGGAACGGCAATAGCCACTTGCGGGATTTCCAGCATAGCCAAACTGTTTGTGCTGACTCCAGGTCTCCTTCGGGGGGAACATCTACGTTGCCAGCGGCATCGTACGCCGACTCAGAAACAATCCCGGACAGACGATGTGGCTGATCGTGGCTGCGTACGACACCAGCAAAACGTTGGACAGCGGTAAACGCCACAGGCAGCAGCACGCGTAACCCGATTCTGCAAAATGAATGTGGCAGACACCGCGACAAACGATCTCACGACGAGGCTATTCCCTTGCCGCAAGGTAAGCCTGTTCGACTGTTCGCGCGATCAGTTTCTGACCGGACTGGCTGGGATGAATGTCGCAGGTGAATTGGCTCTGTGGCTCATGTGGGTACGACATAACGAAAGACCAGCCAGCCCCCACTGGCCGGTCTTTCGTCCGGCTGGATCCCAGCCGCCGTCCGCTCGCGTTCAAGCGAAACGCCCTGCGACTTAATGGCACACTTGATCGTGGTTCCCGTAGGTCACGAATGGGTACGACCACACAGTGTAGGGATTGAAACTCGATCCTAAAGAGACCTCCACATAAACTCCATCATGGTTGAGCTTGATCACATCCACAGTGTTGGGATTGGTCGAGCTGTTGTCCACCGCCGCGTAAGCCGTGCCGTAGTCCCCATAGAAGGCAGGCGCGGACCACGCCGGATTCTTGAAAAAGTTGAAGCTGCCAGCCGTCGACGGTCCAATCCACAACCCTGAACTGCCCAGGTTCATGATCTCGTCGGCTGCGCCGTCGCCCGTAATGTCGGCAAAGGCGGTCGGGAAATAACGCGCCGCAGGCCAATTCTGAGCCGCGGTGAAGCTCGCATTATTGGAGGGACGGACCGTGATCACGGCGTTGCCGTTGAGGAGATTTCTGTTGACCGCGATCGCGTCCGCAGAGCCGTCTCCGGTCACGTCGGCGAAGAACATACCGTTGGTTCCATAGAAGGCGCCTGCCGTCCAGTTTGTGGCGGCGCCGAACGTGTGATGCACCTTGTCTGCCAGCTGTACCCAGACTCCGTTGTCATCTACGGTAACCGCGTCCGCCGCCTGGTCATGGTTCACATCCACGAAGTAGATGTTAGGGTGAGAGACTCCATTGATGTGGTACGAGCGTGGGACTAGCCCGGTGGCCCAGGTTTCAACGGGCAGGAACTTGGTCGCATCCGAGCGCCGTACGGTCACACCTGTGTCATTGACCGCGATTGCGTCGGCTTTGCCGTCTCCGTCGACGTCGGCAAAGAAGGTGTTGCCTACCGTCAGCCCGTCGATGTGATACGCACCGTAGAACGGAACCGACGACCACACCTCGGCTGCGGGCCCGAACATGCCATAGCCCGTGTTACGCAGCACGATGATCCCGCTATCGTTCACGACAATCTGATCTGCCAGATGGTCGCCGGACACGTCGGCGAACTGAGTCGCGTAAGTATTGGGTATGCAGTTGCTGGCAAATCCGGGGATCAGAGCATACATCGCAACATTATTATTCGGGTCTGTCGCGTAGCCCGCGATTTCTCCCAGGTTGTTGATGGCCCATGCCGAGTTCAAGGTCCACCCATTTGGATTTGCCACCAGCGTATTCAAGTCAATGAGACTGGTGCCGTTGTACAGAAACGCGTGTTTGGCCGCATTGCCTGCCGTGTAGCTCCACCCCACCACCTGGCCCATGCTGTTGATCGCGGTCGCCTCCGCGACGGTTCCACCCAGCGTACCGAGGTCGTGCATCGACCCGCTGTAGAGAAACGGGTGAATCGCCGCGTTGCGGGATGTGTAGCTGTACCCCGCGATTTGACCCGAGTCATTGATGCCCAGCGCGTAGCTGCTGGTGCCTCCCATTGTTCCCAGGTCGTACATGATGCCGCTGGTTACAACGATCGCGTGAAAGTATCCGGTTGACAAACTGCTGTCGCCAACGATCTGCCCGTTGTTGTTCACCGCCCGAGCCTCACTCAGCCCACCGGACAGCGCGCCCAGATCCTGGAGCGGGCCCGGATGCGACCCGTACCACGTGGAGGAGAAGGCATGGGTCTTCCCCGTTGTGGTGACACTGGCTCCTACGATCAAGCTGGCATCGTTAATCCCATACCCCCAACTTGCGCTTCCTCCCAGCGTGCCCAGCTCCCAATGACTCCCGTCAGGCCCTCTAAGATACGCGTTGGCATATCCGTTAGTAGACGAGGCCCACCATCCAGCCGTGGCGAGGGAACTGTTCATAGAAACCACAGTTCCAAAAAATTGAGCAGGTGTTGTACCAGGAGCCGGCCAGAAAGCAGAGTCATAGTACCCGCTTGCATCGGCGGGTACCGCCAGCTCGCCTCGATTGTTCAGCGCGATCGGAAAGTCCACACCGGCTCCGAGGACGGGTGCCGGATAAAACTGGTAGGAAGGACTCTGGCCCTGTGCCCAGACCACCCCGAAGATTACAAATAGGCCCGCTTGCAACAGGCCCAGCTTGACATTCGAAAACCAAACTCGTTTGCTCCCCATAAGATCCTCCGTGCGGGATCTGCGAACGGCCGCCGTTTGCCCGGATGGATGTGCCCGCTCTGGATTTTCCCGCTGTCAATACATGCGATAAATCTTGACCGATTGGCTCACGATGGGCGCCGGGTCGGAAGCGTTGCGCTGCAGGGCGCCTCCGGGTGTGTACGTCGTAACGGTTGTACGAAAGGGTGAAGGTTGGGACAAAGACCCTCAGCGTTTTGGTCGTGGTCGGTCAGCGAACCGCTACTATCCGACCCATCCTGGTTTGAAATTTGTGCCTGATTGCATGGTGGGTTTGACTCCGCAAAGCCTTAGAATCAAGGTTTGCGGCTGCTAGCCATGACGGTTGCGGCAAAACCTGCGACGAAACGACTGCGCATCACTTTGCGCGGAGCCGTGCAGGGCGTCGGCTTTCGTCCGTTTGTCTACCGGCTGGCCACCGAGATGGCGCTCACGGGATGGGTGCTGAATTCTTCTTCCGGCTTGGTTGTGGAAGTGGAAGGGCCGTCCGATCAGCTGAACCTTTTTGAGCAGAGGATCGAGAGCGAGCGTCCGAAGGCTTCGGTCGTTACAGTGCACGAATCCGCCTGGATCACGGCGGAAGGTTCGACGCGCTTCGAAATTGTCGCCAGCGATCACGACTCGGGCAAGTCGGTCAATGTTCTGCCTGATCTCGCGACCTGCGCTGACTGTCGAGCCGAACTCTTCGATCCCGCCAATCGCCGCTTTCACTATCCCTTTACGAACTGCACGAATTGCGGACCGCGCTACACCATCGTGGTCGACATTCCTTATGACCGGCCCAACACGACGATGCGGGAGTTTGTGCTGTGTCCGGCGTGTCGCGAGGAATACGAGAATCCGGCGAACCGACGCTTTCACGCACAGCCCAACGCTTGCCCGGTGTGCGGTCCGAAACTCGACGGAACAATGGAAGCTACGGCTGAGGCCTTGCGAGCCGGGCAAATTGTGGCTCTCAAGGGCATTGGAGGTTTTCAGCTTTTGGTTGACGCCCGGCAAGCGGAAGCCGTAGCGCGCTTGCGCGAGCGCAAGCATCGCGAGGAGAAGCCGTTCGCGCTGATGATGCCGTCGCTCGAAATCGCTCGGGAATATTGCGAAATCTCGGCGGCGGAAGAGCAGCTTCTGGAGTCGTATGCCGCGCCAATCGTCCTGCTGCAGCCCAAGTCCGGGACGAACATTGCGTGGAATGTCGCGCACTGTTCGCCATATCTCGGCGTGATGCTGCCGTACTCGCCCTTGCATCATTTGCTGATGCAGCATTGCCGCTTTCCGCTGATCGCAACCAGCGGAAATCGCAGCGACGAGCCGATCGCTATCGCCAACGACGAGGCTGCGGCCCGGCTGAAAGACATTGCGGATCATTTCCTGATGCACAACCGGCCGATTGTGCGGGCCTGTGACGACTCGGTGGTGCGGCTCACGCGCGGGCGCGCCGGAATTCTTCGTCGCGCGCGCGGGTATGCGCCACTGGGAATTCGAGTCCGTGATGCACTGCCTCCAGTACTGGCGGTTGGCGGACACCTCAAGAACACCGTCGCCATTGGCGTTGGGCAGGATGTCTTTCTGAGCCAGCACATCGGCGACCTCGAAACGATAGAAGCCCGAGGCGCGTTCGAGAAGGCAATTGACGATCTCTGCCGCCTCTATAGCTTCAGGCCGGAGCTCGTGGTTTGCGATCTGCACCCGGACTATGCGTCCACCCACTGGGCTGAGAAATCGGGCCTCCCGGTATTGCGGGTGCAACACCACCAGGCGCATGTGGCTTCCTGTGCGGCGGAGAACAACGTCCAGGGAGCGTACTTAGGGGTGTCATGGGACGGCACCGGGTACGGCCTCGATGGCGCCATATGGGGCGGAGAGTTCTTCCGGGTAGAAGGCAGCAAGTTCGAGCGGGTTGCGCACCTGCGGTCGTTCGGACTGCCGGGCGGGGATGCCGCGGTCCGCGAGGGCTGGCGCTCGGCGGCGAGCCTGATGTTTCAGGTGTTTGGTCCGGACGCGGCAGACCCCTATGTTGTTGAGCAATCGACAGGGAAACCCCGATTGGCGGGCTCGCAGGTTCGCTATATGCTCGAACGCGGAATCAACGTCGTGCCTACGACCAGCGTAGGACGGCTGTTCGACGCGGTGGCCTGCATCAGCGGAGTAGCTCGGCAGAATCGGTTCGAGGGCCAGGCGGCCATGCTGCTCGAAAATGAAATCGGCCGTTTGCGCTCGGAAGAGGCGTATCCTTTAGCGGGTGGGGACTGGGGCCCGTTGATTTCGGCGGTAGTCGCTGATAAGCAAGCTGGAGTTGCCGTTCCAGTAATCGCAGCCCGGTTCCACAATGCGCTGGTCGGGTGGATCGTGGACGTTGCGACGCAAGCCGGGCTCAGTCAGATCGTGCTGAGCGGCGGCGTTTTTCAGAACCGGTATCTGACGGAGCGAGCCGCTGGAGTTCTTGAATCGCGTGGGTTTACGGTGTTCACGCACCAGCGGGTTCCACCCAATGATGGCGGCATCGCGCTGGGGCAAGCAGTGATGAGCCGAGCGCTGGTCGGCGGCGGCTAAAGCCGCATTTTTGGTCAGGGCTGGTCGACACGACTAAAGTCGTGTCCTGATACGAATCGCGATGTCAGCGGCACGAGTCGCAAGTGAGTGTTCGAATCACAGCATGCGTTCAGCGAGGGGCCGAGCCGTAACGAAGTCGTATGAATCAGCGTATGCATTCAGGATGCGCCGAGCCGTAACGAAGTCGTATGAATAAGCGTATGCGTTCAGGAATGCACCGAGCCTTAAGGAAGTGGTTTGTATCAGGGCATGCCTTTAGGCATGCCGGAATGCGGAGATTTTTAGAAGCGGCTTTAGCCGCTGAGGTTTTGGCTGGAGGGAGTTATCCATGTGTCTCGCCGTTCCAGGCCGCGTAGTCGAGATTGTCGACAGCGGTGATATCGCCTTCCGTCGCGGCAAAGTCGACTTCGGCGGCATCCGCAAAGACATCAACCTGGCCTACACGCCCGAGGCTGAAGTCGGGAAATACGTTCTGGTCCACGTCGGTTTCGCCATCAGCGTCATCGACGAGGACGAGGCCAAACGCGTCTTCCAGTATCTGGAGGAGATGGGCGGACTGAAGGAGGAACTCGGTGAAATTCCTCAGTGAATATCGCGACCAGAAGGCCGCCGAACAATTAGCCGAGGCCATCCGGAAAAAAGTGACTCGTCCCTGGACGATCATGGAAATCTGCGGCGGCCAGACTCACACCATCGTAAAGAGCGGGCTCGAGGACTTATTGTCGCACCAGATCACGCTGGTGCACGGCCCCGGATGCCCGGTGTGCGTGACGCCGATTGAATTGATCGACAAGGCTGTCGCCATTTCGCAAAGACCGGATGTCATCTTCTGTTCGTTCGGCGACATGCTGCGCGTGCCGGGCTCGTCGAAGAGCCTGTTTGACGCCAAGGCCGAGGGCGCCGATGTTCGCATCGTTTATTCGCCGCTGGACGCTTTGAAACTTGCCAAGGCGAATCCGGAAAAACAGGTCGTCTTCTTTGCGGTCGGCTTCGAAACAACCGCGCCGGCCAATGCGATGGCCGCGTGGCAGGCCGATCACGACGGAGTCGACAACTTTTCGCTGCTGGTGTCGCATGTTCTCGTTCCTCCCGCGATGGAAGCGCTACTCTCTTCCGAGAGTTGCGTGGTGCAGGGATTTCTGGCAGCGGGACACGTCTGCACCATCATGGGCTTTGAAGAATACTTTCCGATCGCGGAGCGGTACAAAGTGCCGATCGTAGTCACGGGATTCGAGCCGCTCGATATTCTGGAAGGCATTTACCTGACTGTGGGACAACTCGAAGAAGGTCGCCACGAGGTGGAAAATCAGTACAGCCGGGCGGTGCGGCGGGAAGGGAATCGTCCCGCGCAGGAGCGAATCGCGGAAGTATTTGAGATCACCCCACGGGAGTGGCGCGGCCTGGGCGAGATTCCTGCCAGCGGTTTCCAGTTGCGCGGACGCTTCCAGAAACACGATGCCAACCGGCGCTTTCCCTTCACCGGAACCCCGGCCCACGAGTCGCCGGAATGTATCAGCGGACTGATTCTACAAGGCATCAAGAAGCCCCACGATTGTCCGGCGTTCGCGGTAAAGTGCACGCCGGAAAACCCGCTGGGCGCTCCGATGGTATCGTCAGAAGGCGCATGCGCGGCCTATTACCACTATGGCAGACGTCAAAACCACGACCTCGTTCAACCTGAGCTGTCCAGTCCCGCGAGTCGCTGACGATCGCATCGTGCTGGCGCACGGCGGCGGCGGACGCCTGACCCATCAACTCATCGAAAAGATATTTCTGCCTGCCTTCTCCAATGCCATGCTCGAGCAGCGGCACGACGGGGCAATCTTGCCCGTGAACGGTTCGCGGCTGGCGTTCACCACTGATTCTTTCGTGGTGCGTCCGCTGATTTTTCCCGGCGGCGACATCGGGGATCTTGCGGTGAACGGCACCGTCAATGATCTGGCAATGTGCGGCGCGCGGCCACTTTTTCTGAGCAGCGGATTCATCCTCGAAGAGGGACTCGAGATGGAGACGCTGCGGACCGTGGTCACGTCGATGCAAAAAGCGGCGGCCGCGGCCGGAGTACAGTTGGTGACCGGCGACACGAAGGTTGTCGACAAGGGAAAAGGCGACGGCATCTTCGTCAACACTTCTGGAATTGGTCTGATTGAGGGGAAAGGCAAGACTACGATTGGCCCAGCAGCGGTTCAGGTTGGCGACGCGGTCATTGTGAGTGGCGATCTCGGGCGGCACGGCATTGCGATTCTTTCCGTGCGCGAGGGGCTCGAATTTGAATCGCCAATATTGAGTGATACGGCTTCGGTGTGGCCCTCCGTAGAAGCGCTGCTCAATGCGGGAATCGAGATTCATTGTCTGCGCGACCTGACCCGCGGCGGACTAGCCACCACCCTCAACGAGATTGCTTCCGACCGGAACATTTGCATCAAGCTGGAAGAGACGGCGATCCCGGTACAAGAGACGGTGCAAAGTGCTTGTGAGATTCTAGGTCTCGATCCGCTCTACGTAGCCAATGAGGGGCGTTTTGCTGTCTTCGTGCCAGGATCACAAGTTGAAGCGACACTTGAAGTGCTGCGCAAGGTGCCGGTCTCCCAGGATTCGGTGCGCGTCGGCATGGTGGAGCAAGGCCCGAAAGGCACGGTTATCCTGCAGAGCCGAATCGGCGGTAACCGGGTTGTGGACATGCTGAGCGGGGAACAGTTGCCGAGAATCTGTTGAGAGACGTTATCACCCGAGCAATACTGTCATCCTGAGCGGCGTTTTTTGCCGCGATCCCCCGCAACGTGCCTGTGACGGCAGATTGCATGGGTTCTTCGCTTCGCTCAGAATGACAGTTTGGTGATTCAGAATCACAATCCGGTCGTAAAGTCTAAAGACCCGGGGGTGCCCCCGACGCCACTGTGCACCCAGTTCCGAATGCGCGGTATCTTGTTGAGGAGAAGTCACCTACGTGTACGTGACCCTGATCACGCCCGGCGGTGAGATATATCACTGCGGCTTTCTAATGAAGGCTGAGAATGAGGAACGGTATCATCTTCAGGCTTTACCTACGGAGGTAGGACTATGACTGTCATGACACGCCCCGGAATCAAGGCTCCCGGGGACTACATTGAGCAGGTAATGATCAGTGTGAAAGCAAAGAACCCCGCCGAGCCCGAGTTCCACCAGGCGGTACAGGAAGTATTTGATTCTCTGCGGTTAGTGCTGGCGAAACATCCCGAGTATCAGTCCGCGCGTTTGCTGGACCGGATCGTGGAACCAGAGCGCGTCATCATGTTCCGCGTGCCGTGGTTCGATGATCAAGGCAATATTCAGGTGAACCGCGGATTCCGCATCGAGATGAACAGCGCCATCGGCCCTTACAAGGGCGGGCTGCGCTTCCATCCGTCGGTCAATCTCGGCATCCTTAAGTTCCTGGCATTCGAACAGGTCTTCAAGAATTCACTGACCACGCTGCCCATGGGCGGCGGCAAGGGCGGTTCGGATTTTGATCCAAAGGGCAAGAGTGACAACGAAGTGATGCGGTTCTGCCAGAGCTTTATGACCGAGTTGCAGCGGCACATTGGTCCGGATACCGACGTCCCGGCCGGCGACATCGGCGTGGGTGGTCGTGAGATCGGGTTCCTGTTCGGCCAGTACAAGCGGCTGCGCAACGAATTCACCGGCGTGTTGACAGGGAAGGGCCTGGGCTGGGGCGGATCGCTGATTCGTCCGGAAGCCACGGGATACGGCTGCGTGTACTTCGCCGCCGAAATGCTGAAGAGCAAGAAGGATTCGCTCGATGGCAAGATCTGCCTGGTCTCGGGCAGCGGCAACGTGTCGCAATACACGGTCGAGAAACTGCTGGATCTGGGAGCGAAGCCGGTCACGGTGTCCGATTCGAACGGCGTGATCTACGATCCGGACGGCATCGATCGCGAGAAGCTGGCCTGGATTATCGAACTGAAGAACGTGAAGCGCGGGCGAATCCGGGACTATGCCGATCACTTCAAAAAAGCGATCTTCATGCCCACGGATATCAAGCTCGAGCACAATCCGCTGTGGAACATCAAGGCGGACTGCGCATTCCCGAGCGCCACGCAGAACGAAATCACCGCGAAGGATGCGGCGAACCTGTTGAAGAACGGCATCAAGCTGGTTGCCGAGGGCGCGAACATGCCCAGCACGCTCGAAGCTACCAAGCTGTTCCTCGATGCCAAGATCCTGTACGGACCGGCCAAGGCTGCCAACGCAGGCGGCGTGGCTACCTCCGGCCTCGAGATGTCGCAGAACAGCCAACGGCTGAGCTGGACGCGCGAGGAAGTGGACGACCGTCTGCACAAGATCATGATCGCCATCCATCGGAACTGCTTCGAAACGGCCGAGAAATACGGCACGCCGGGCAATCTGGTGAACGGCGCCAACATCGGCGGCTTCCTCAAAGTAGCCAACGCGATGCTGGATCAAGGGCTCGTGTAGACGACTGCCGCAACTAGATGTGAACGTGCAGGGACTGCCGCCCGGCACCTGCATGCAGTGACGATGAAATGGGTGCCCCATCCTAGCCGCGTTTTTTGCGGCTAGGATGGGGTTTTTGACTTTGGTTCATTTTCGATGGCCTACTAACCCACCGGATTTGCTACATTCAAACGCGCCGCCTGTCGCGAACAACGCGACACGGAATGGGCCACCCGGCATGACTCGCAGACTCCTAATCTTCGCATTTTTCCTTCTGTTCACACTTTGCGTGGCAGCCCAGGCGCCAGCACCGTCAATTCCAGGAAATTACCTTGACGTAGATGGCGTGAAGATCTGGTACGAACAATGCGGTGCTGCGAATCCGATTTCGGTGGTTCTGCTGCACGACGGCCTGGTGCACTCCATCACCTGGGACGGCGTGTGGACGCCGCTGTGCTCTCAGTATCACGTCGCGCGTTATGACCGCCGCGGCTACGGCCGGTCGGCGCCATCGAAGGCTGCCTTTGTTCCCGAAGACGATCTTTACCGGATCATGCGCCAGGTGCACATGTCCCGCGCCATTGTTGTCGGAAATTCTTCTGGAGGCGGACTCGCGCTCGACTTTGCGCTCGCGCATCCGGAGATGGTGGAAGGTCTGTTTTTGATCGGGCCGGTGGTGCATGGCATGGCGAGCTCGGATTATTTCAACGAACGCGGAAATCAGAACAGTGAACCCTTGGCTCGCAACGACGTGAAGGCTGCGGCTGAAAACTGGTCGAAGGATCGCTTCCTGATTGCGGGAGACGATCCAGCGGCGCGCAAGCAACTCTACAATGCGCTGGCCGAGAATCCGCAGAACCTGAAGTATTCCGGGGAACTGGAGATTCGTCCGTCACCGCCGACGGCGCAGCGCCTTTCGCAGATTCGGGTTCCTGCGCTGGTCCTGGTCGGCGATGCCGACATCGCGGATGTGTTTGCCTATTCCGGTGCGATTGAAGCCGCCTTGCCGCTGGCATCGTTCGAAGTATGGAAAGACACGGGCCACCTGATCCAGATCCAGCGGCCGGAGAAGCTGGCCTCTCGTTTTAACCGCTTCGTTGCTCTGGTCGAGCGCAAAGAGGTTGAGGTGAGCGAGGCCCAACTCGCGCCGTATGTTGGGCGCTACAAGTTGTTCACGCATGAAGCGACCGTGACGCTGCGGGATCACCGGTTAGTCCTTGAGGTTCCGGGCGATCCCTACTACTGGCTGTTCGCTGCCTCGGCAACCAAATTCTTTGTGCGCACCGATGAGTCAGAACTTGAGTTCCAGAAGGATGCCAGCGGAAAGGTCGTCGAAATGACGCTCCACAATACCGACGGCAACGTTATCCACTGCCCACGTGTCAGCGGCATCGCCCCGTAAATTCGCGACGGAGCGACAGCCGCCCTCAACCTGCAGACACCAGCAGCGAATCGGAGACGCGCATGCAAATACTTCTACCGTATCCCAATGCTTTTCTTCTTGGTCCAAGGGCGTCTCATTGCGCCACTAGCTCTGCGTTACAAGAGGGGTAACGGTTATCGGGCCACCTTTACACAAGTGAGCCGTGGGAAAACGATTTAGACTCTCGGTTGAGGAGTGATATGGCGATTATGCAACCGTTACGGACCCGGCGATTATCCGTCGCCCTTATCGCGCAGGTCGTTAAGGTCAAATCGCGCAACCCAGGTGTGCTCAAACTCCGAGTATTCCACGATGCCTCGTATGGGGAAGAAATCACCACACTCCAGTTCTACTTCCAACCCGTTCTGCAAAACGATCTGAGAGAGATTGAGGGACTGGATGGCACCAATCGTGTTCAGTCGTACTCTGCCTTCACGATCGCAGTTGTTGAAGTCCACGTTGATCCTAATCATCTCCATCTGCAGCCCTCACGGTGGTTATGAGTGAAATGATTCCATAACAATGTCGGCTCCGACGCCCGAGTAAAGTTGGTGGTGCTGATACCAACCAACAGGCTCGGAGAGAAAGGAGCCGAACGATGATCATTATAGGGTAGATTTCCATCCCGAGCTTCCAGCAAATTGCTTCGCGTGGATACGGACACCGGAGAGTTCAGGAAAAACGGCTGGCGCATCGTGAGGAGGCCGAAGCATTCTACCGGGTGCTGACGGCAGCGGAAGCCAGAAGGTGCGGGTGGGCATGGAAGCCAGCGGGCACGCCGCGCTGGTTCGAGCGACTGCTGCGGAGCTAGCGGATTGAGTTGTGGATCGGAGACCGGCCGAGATTCGCAGCCAGGCGGGTACGCAAGCAGAAGACGGATCGTCAGGATGCGCAGCTGATTCTGCGATTGATGATGGAGGATCGCTTTCCGCAGATCTGGGTACCGAGCTGCGGAGAATCGGGATCTGCGGCAACTGCTGTGGCATCGGCATCGCATGGTGCAGACGCGCACCGGGTCATGAACCAGCTGCATGCCGTAGCGCTCAACGAAGGCCTGCGCTGCAAGAAAGCGTTGTGGCGGGAACGCGGGCCGCACAGCAACTGGAGTCAATCGCAGCTGGCTCCGTGGGCGAGCCGACGACGGCACGATCTGCTGGAACTTACTGGATCGACTGATCGCCGATGATTGCAGGAACTGAGCACAGCGCGATCGAGCGAGGAAGTGGAGAAGCGATCCGGTAGACACGACGGCTGATGACGCATCCCGGAGTCGGCCCGCTGACCGCACTGGCCTTCGTAGCTGATCATCGGAGACGCCGAGCGTTTTCACGTGCGGCAAGCAGATTGGCCAGCTATCGTCGGACTGGTGCCGCTAGGAAGACTCCAGCGGCGATCGGCGCCGACTGGGACACATCAGCAAGCAGGGCAAGTTCATGCTGCGCTTTCTGCTGGTGGAAGCGGCGCAGGTCACGGTGCGGAGCCAGCCACGAGTGGCGCAGTCACATTCTTCCACCTGCGCTGCGACGAGGACGGAAGATCGCGAAGGTCGCGATGGCTCGGAGAGCTGGCCGGTGCATCTGTACTGGATGTGGCGCCAGCGCTGCGACTACAGCCAGTGGCATAAGTTCGGTTCGCACGCGGGACAGCCCGGAAATCGCGATGGTGTGCAGTAGAATCACCGATGAAATGATTGGGCATCCCGCTCCTCTTCCGAAACAGAGGAGTTCGAACGAGTAATCATGATCGCAGTTGCTGATCGAAGAGATGCTGGGTCGGACCGAGTGTCCTGACCCTGAGACGATTACAAGCGAGCCTGGGTTGGAAACGCGCAAACCAGCTACGAGAGCGAAATGGCGCTCTTCTCCGAGTGCATCGGAAGTGTGCTCGAAAACTGCTTGACATCGCCGACATTGTTAGAAATGGCGATTTTGCGACAGGTAACCCATGATTTGACCAGTTGCGGTGTCTAATACGTTGGTAGTCGTCTGCTGCAAGTGGCCTATGAGATTGTCGCAACGACTGAGAAGCGCGCTGCGGGGGCTTATCGTCACCGTGGGTGTGTCTGTTTCCATCATCGCCTTCTACATGATTGGGGGTGGCTATTCTACGTGCGCCCAAGGGGCTTTCGTTCGCCGCTTTGGTGACATCATGGAATGGAAAAGCCGCTTCATTGCAGGCAGGCATGCAGTGAACTGTGGCATTGTTCCCGTTCGTGGCAACGCAGACGCGGCGACGAATTGTGCTTTACGAGCGTTCGCGGCACACGAGCCGTTCAGGGTCAGATACAAACTTCAGACGATGGATACAGTTATGGCTGCTGGTGTCGTTGCCGCGCCAAACGGACACCTCTACGAAATCATCTTTTCAGGTGGCTTACCTACCGGGACGACGGATGTTTTTCGGCAACGTGCCGTCGTAAACGCCTGCCCAGATCAAACGTCATTGAGACGGACACCGAATGGACGTGTCACGTGCTTCGGTCCGGGTCCCAGCACACCCACGAACTGGACTTCTTCGTGGCTATCCGCACCGTGAATCCGAACCGCAACGCGCAGACTGTCGTTGAGAAAAAGATCAACTGCTGAGAACAGGCGTTAGCGCTCATTCAGGGATTTTGAGTGTAATGCGATTTTTCAACAACAACGTGACTAATTAGCCAGTGCGCCCTACTATACGGAGCTCAGGAGCGCCAGATGCGCTTCTGGACGTCGGGGGCGGAGATGATTCTGGGCTGGTTGTGGACCTGAATGGCGTGCTTATTGAGGGCGGCGGCGGCCTGGGTCCTGAGGTTGCCGTTCTTGGGGTCGAAGTCGAGGGTGCGAACGCTGTACGAGCAGTGAACGCACGTAAACTGCATACCGCCTGCCTCGATCCGCTGGGTGGTGTAGTGTCTCACGGCTTAATTCTTATTCGCATGCGATTGCACTTATGGCCATAGCGGAACATGTGCAAACCTGCGGATAAGCCGACGAGAAGGAGGAAGGTGGCTATGAGCGTACATCGCGTCCTTAAGAGTTTAGCTGCAGGTTGGTCACGACCATCATACGCCCTGCCACTCCGGCAGCGAACACAAATGGCGAAAACAGGCCTTCTCACAAGCTTGCGCCGCTTGTTCGCCCCAAAAATGAATCAACGAGTGCAATGGCGATTGACGCCAGCGCCACCGGTTGCGCAAACGTTGTCCAGAGTGGTCGCTTCTGACCATACGCCGATTCGGAATACCTCGTAAGCTGTAGGTACATCCCGGTCCGTCAAGTCGCATCTTCGATACGATTGACCGCAAATTGGAGGAAGTGGAATGGCTACTCAACTATGCCAGAAATGCAAACAAGCCCATCCCGGTCGCGTCTGCGACTACGACGAAAAAGGTGAATGCGCAGAGACCGAGGCGGAAGCGCATGTTAGAAGTGCTCACCAGATTTTAAAGGCGCTGCAAGAGAGGATCGGAGAGCATCCAGAAATTGGCGCGGCCATTACGAAGCTGGAGATGGCGCTGAATGTTCTGGCGGTCCAGACTAACTGCCTGCTGTAGCGGACGTTTGAATGCTGCCCAATAAGGAATTGCTCGGCTTCATTTGTCCGCACGGACCAAGCGGACCAACTGGCGAAACCAGGCCATTTCGCTCAAAACCCCCAGCGGGAAGTTCTTTGATCTCTGACTTCTGATGCCTCGTTTGACATCTCCACTCTTTGAGCATCCAATGGCACCTGAAAATTTCAACCAACAGGAGACATGCGTATGAAGAGACGCTTGATGTGGTGTTCACTCGCTTTGGTTTTATTGGCGAGTGCTGCGTGGGCGCAAGGCGGCGGGACCGAGCAGGCGGTAGCCGCACTCGAACAGAAATGGCTCCAAGGACAGCAGACAAACAATCCGGATCTCATTGATCCGCTGCTGGCCGACAAGATTGTGGACACTTCGAGCGACGGCAAGGTTGTCGACAAAGCCGGGGCGTTGGCGATGGCGAAAGCCATGAAATACAGTAGTGCCGAGTACTACGACGTGAAGGTCATTGCTTTCGGGAATACCGCCATTGCCACCGGAGGTTTCAAAGGCAAGGGTACCGATGCGTCGGGTAAGCCTTTTGATGCTAACGAGCGCTGGACCGATACGTGGATGAAAATGCCAGACGGAAAATGGCAATGCATAGCGACTCAAGCTACGCCAGTAAAAATGTGAGCAACTGTCGTTAAGAGAGTATCCGCCCCTCTCGCCTTGGGGCTTTTCCCCCATCGTTCGGCGGAGCACAAGCGAAGCCGCCCGATGTCTGGGCGGTTTTCCCTTGCATTGCCCGCAGTGATTGCGCGATTGCGCGTAGGTGTTGTAACCAGGCCATAGCGCTCAAAATCCCCGGTCGGTCGATGAGTGCATTTTTGTAAACTTTAAGGCTTTCGGCCCTCACCGCACTTCAGTTGTGACCCACGTCACTGATTTCACGCTCTCAGTGGCGCAACATTAATGCGTCTCGAAAAAGTCTCGCCTCCCCCGAGGCAGTTCCCTTTCAGGATTCCAAACCCCCCGAGGTGAAGGCCCGAGTTTCCGAGGAAAGACACCTCTCTCATCCTGAAGTGTCCGTCAGGGCGGTGGAGGCATGCCATCAACACGGGCCCAGAAAGAATGTCGCCATGCTTCCGAATGAAGCGGAGCATCTGGCTGCCGAAGCCTTGAAACTGCGGGAAGCGTTGAGGATGCTCTATGACCTTCTCGAAGAGTATGCGCCGTGGTGGTACACAGAGGAGCTTCGCGACAAAGCGCAGGCAGCTCTGCGTTCGTGGAAGGTGACGTGATCTAAATCTAGATCCATCCTCCCGTCTGTGGCCCTTCCGCCATAGTTGTTGTTATCAGCAATTACACTCATTGAGAATTGGCCGTCTGGGATGAATGAGTGTAGCAGGAAGACTCGGCGATATTCTTCGGACGGTTGGTGGATAAATCTGTATGGGGGTTTTGTTTTTGAGAGTTCCCAGAAATGAAACGCCTTGGCCCACTCTCATCGCTTTTCCATTGGCTCCTGCGGAGAAGTTCATTCCTACGATCCGGTCCCGGACCATTGACGACCAGAACGCCCTGTTACTCCTTCGGGCTCAAGATGTTGCCCGTAAATGATTGTGCCCCGTGATTATTTTGCATTTTGATGATAAGTCAAAATTCCAATTGACCACGCGGGGGATGGTGTAACCGCCATTACTGAACAGTAAACACCTTACAAAACGGGAATGCGTCTCGCAGCTTTGAACCTTGGATACCCTTCTCGATTTCTTGTAACAATCCTCAAGGCATCGCTACCCGAGTATGATTAGCAGTTAACGCTCAGGGCCATGATCGTCCGCCCCATCACCGAACCCATCCTGGACGCCGAAGAGCGCTTTGAAGGCTTCGAGAACCTGATGCCCTTCAGGGTCCAGAACATTCTTCTGGTCTCGAGTCTCTACGATTCGTTCATCCTGCGCGAGGACGGACGGCTCAACGAACTGCTCATCGACGAATCGCTCGAACTGAACCTGCGGCAGATTCCCGGCATCACGCATGTCTCCAGTTGCGCCGAGGCACTCGACCTGGCTACTTCCAATCCGCAATTCAATCTGATCGTGACCAATCTGGCGGTCGGCGACATGGATGCTGCGCAACTGGCGCAGGAAGTTCGCCGCGCGGGACTTGATATTCCCGTGGTTGTGCTCGGCTATGACTACCGCGAGATCAAGAATTTCGTGGCGCGCAATCCCGTGACCGAGATCGACCGTGTCTTTCTCTGGCAGGGCAACGCGCGCATCCTGATCGCCATCGTCAAGTACGTTGAAGATAAGCGGAACGTGTTGCATGACACGCGCGCGATGGGAGTGCCTGTCCTGCTGGTGGTGGAAGACAACATTCGCTACTACTCTTCGTTCTTGCCGGTCATTTATACCGAACTGATCAAGCAGTCGCGACGCGTGATTCAAGAGGGAATCAACGTCGCCCATAAGCTCGTACGCATGCAGGCACGGCCGAAAATTCTGCTAGCGTCGAACTTCGAAGAAGCCGCGCAACTGGTGCAGCAGTATCGCGATTACATCTTCGCACTGGTCTCCGATGTCGAGTTTCCCTGGGAGGGCAAGCTGAGTCCGGAAGCCGGCTTCGAACTGGCGCGCATGGTCAAGAGCCTGACTCCGGATGTTCCCGTAGTGCTGCAGACCAGCCGGACCGAGTTTCGTCCGCGCGCCCATGCGGAGGGCTATTCGTTTCTGCGCAAGCGCTCTCCCACGCTACTGAAAGACTTGCGGCGCATTCTGACCGACCATTTCGGCTTCGGCGATTTCATCTTTCGGATGCCCGACCAGCGGGAGGTTGGACGCGCCAAGGATCTGAACGAACTGGAAGAGACGCTGCAAACGCTGCCCACCGAGAGTCTGATGTACCACGCGCAGCGCAATCATTTCTCGCATTGGCTGAACGCCCGCACCGAGTTTGCCCTCGCGGCCAAGCTCAGGCCGCGCAAGGTCTCTGACTTCAACGGCCCCGAGCATCTGCGGCGGGACTTGATTGCCTCGATCAACGAATACCGCCGCGAGCAGAACGAAGTCCTTATCGGAGACTTCAAGGTTGATACGTTCAAGCCTTCGGAATCGAGCTTTCTAAGAATCGGCGCAGGTTCATTCGGAGGCAAAGCGCGCGGCCTCGCTTTCGTCAGGCATCTCCTGCGCACGCGGCGGATCGCCCGGCGCTTTCCCGGCGTGCGCATTTCCGTTCCTCCCGCGGTCGTGATTGCTACGGACCTGTTCGATCAGTTTCTGGTCGAGAACAATCTGGGTGACTTCGCGCTGCATTGCGACGATGACGGCGAAATTCAGCAGCGCTTTCTTGATTCGGCTTTGCCCGTCGCCTTGCAGGAAAACCTGAAGGCCTTTCTGGAAGAAGTTCACTACCCGCTAGCCGTGCGGTCTTCCAGCCTTCTGGAAGACTCGCAATACCAGCCGTTCACCGGGGTCTACGAGACCTTTATGCTGGGGAACCAACAGGCAAACTTGGAGTCGCGACTTGATGAACTTTCCGAGGCGATCAAGCGAGTCTACGCCTCGACGTTCAGCCAGCACGCCAAGGCTTATGTGCGAGCCACCCCCTATCGTTTGGAAGAAGAGAAGATGGCGGTGATTCTGCAGCAGGTCGTGGGAACGGTGCATGGCCATCGGTTCTATCCGGACTTTTCAGGAGTAGTGCGCTCGCACAATTTCTATCCAGTCGCGCCCATGAGCTTCGCGGATGGCATTGCCGCCGTAGCTCTGGGTCTGGGACGCACGGTTGTGGATGGTGGCAAATGCCTGATGTTTTGCCCGCGGTATCCGAGGAACTTGCTGCAGTTTTCGTCGGTGGAAGACATTCTGGCGAATACGCAGACTGAATTCTGCGCACTGGAACTCGATGGGGTTGCCGCGGGGAGCGGTCCCGGGCATCTACGCGAAGCTCGCTTCGGTCTCGATGTTGCCGAAGCTGACGGCACACTCCATGCGGTGGCCTCGACCTATTCTGCGGATAATCACGCGGTCTATGACGGTCTGAGCCGGCCCGGAGCGCGCGTAGTCACGTTCGCGCCGATGCTGAAGCACGAAATGTTTCCGCTAGCCTCCATCCTTGAGGTTCTGGTGCGGGCTGGCGAAGAGGCGCTGGGCAATCCGGTTGAGATTGAATTCGCCGTCCGCCTGCCGCGTGCCGAAGAACCGGCCGAGTTTGGATTCCTGCAGATCCGTCCGCTGACCCTGTCTCGCGATCATCAGGACCTCGCCATTGCGGATGGGAATGCGTCGCAACTGATCTGCCAGAGCAAGAAGGTGTTAGGTAACGGCCGGATCGAAAATTTGTATGACGTTGTCGTCGTCGATTCCCAGCGCTTCGAGCGCGGGCGCAGCCAAGAGGTGGCGAAAGCTGTGGCTCACTTCAACGCGACGCTAAGCGCGGAGAATCGTCCCTACTTGCTAGTTGGTGTTGGACGCTGGGGCTCGAACGATCCCTGGCTTGGAATCCCGGTCGAGTGGGATGAAATTTCCGGAGCCCGCGTAATTGTGGAAGCCGGGTTCCGCGATTTTCGGGTGACGCCCTCGCAGGGCAGCCACTTTTTCCAGAACCTCACCGCTTTCCAGGTGGGATATTTCACCGTCAACCCCGATGCCGGGGAGGGCTCCGTTGATTGGGAGTGGCTGGCCGAGCAGCCCGCGGTCGAGGAACAAGGATGCGTGCGGCACCTGCAATTCGCCGAACCGCTTCGCGTGGTGATGAACAGCAAGCTCAGCCAAGGGGTAATCTTCAAGCCGGAAGGGAGTCAGGGTACGTCGCCGCAATCACTCACCGGATGACGTGAATTCGAACACCGACTTTTAGGCTTTTCCACGATCTGTCTGCTGTGTAAACGGGGGCGTTTAGGGAGATCGCCAGCGCAAGGCAGGCGCGGTCGCCCATGGACAAGCCGAGCGAGCGGGTCTGGGCAACCAGGCTGCCCGCGGTTTTCGCATGTTCCTCGGTGAAAACCGCGGACTCTCGAATCGGGCTGAGCGCGGCTGCCCAGGCATCGTCTGGCTGAATACCGCGATCCACGAGTTTGCTCTGCACTTCGGCCAGGTTGACGGTGCTGCAGACTGCGTCGTGCAGCAAACTGGGAGGCAAATTGTCGGCTCCCGGTTCGGCGTTGAGAACAGCCAGCAATGCAGAGGCATCCAAAACGGAGCTACTCACGCCGCGCCGCCTCTCGTCGCTCCGCGATCAGTTCGTCCACTAGAGAGGTGCCCGGCTTTACGTACTTCCGAACCAGTCGTTGGGCATGCTCAATGCGCCGCTTCATGGTCGTTATGCGCAACTCCTCGTCCTCCATGCGCAAGACGAGTTCGTCGCCGGCTTTGATTCCAAGAGCTTTGCGGAAGGAGGCGGGGATCACGACCCGGCCATTTTCGTTCATTTTGAGGCGAGCTTCTAACGCCATGACATTTCTCCCAACAATGTCATTATTATAGCAGAGTGTCATATTATTTGAAATGTGACATTACTTTACGGATTCTTCCAACGGCCGCCGCACACCGTTCTGTGATCTAAATCACAGCTTAGCCATTGAGCCTCCGGACACAATCGAGGTGTCGGGAAATCCGTAATTTCCCGCCGCGGAGCGCCTGTGTTCAAAATCATCCATGCACAATTCCTAGCGCCGGGCATCAAGCGTTTTGTCATCGAAGCGCCCCGGATTGCCCGTAAGCAGAGGCCGGGCCAGTTCGTCATTCTTCGGATCTACGAAGAAGGCGAACGCATCCCGGTCACGATCGAGAACTCCGATCCGGAGCGTGGAACTATCAGTATCGTGGTGCAATCCGCGGGGAAGACCACACAATTGCTCAACTCCCTGAACACGGGCGAGGAAATCCTCGACGTCGTCGGCCCCTTGGGCAAGCCTTCAGAAATTGCAAAGTACGGCACGGTTGTGGTCGTGGGTGGTGGTGTTGGTACCGCGATGGCGTATCCCACGGCCGCGGCGCTGAAACAGGCGGGGAACCGCGTGATTTCGATCGTGGGAGCGAGGAATAAAGAACTCGTGATCCTCGAAGCCGAAATGCGCGGGGTGAGCGATTCCCTGATGGTCACGACGGACGATGGCAGCTACGCCGACAAGGGCTTTGTCACGGACAAATTGCGGCAGTTGATTGAGAACGGGACGCGAATTGACCTGGTAGTAGCCGTTGGCCCGATCGTGATGATGAAGGCCGTGTCGGAGATGACGCGCAAAGAGAACATCCATACGGTGGTCAGCTTGAACCCGATCATGATCGATGGCACGGGGATGTGCGGCGGATGTCGCGTGCTGATCGACGGCAAGAGTGAATTCGCCTGTGTTGACGGTCCGGAGTTCGACGCGCACCGGGTGGACTTCTCGGTGCTGGTGCAGCGCAATACGATGTACCGCGACGCAGAGCAGCGCTCGTTGAAGGAATTTGAGAATGTCAGGTCTACGGTCGCAAGAAGCCAAGATTCCGAACATGGATGTGCCGTGACGGCCGGAACCCGGCAAGGAGACCAACGATGAGCCCTACCGCGAAGAAGTCGCGCAATCCCTTGTCGCCGAAAGAACGCATCAAGGTTCCGCGGCAGCTGATGCCGGAACAGCCGGCCGAAGAACGCGCCCATAATTTCACCGAAGTGAATCTTGGCTACAGTCCCGAACTCGCGCAGCAGGAGGCCTTGCGCTGTCTCGAATGCGCCAAGCCGACCTGCACCGACAACTGTCCGGTGGGCGTGAAAGTGAAAGAGTTCGTTGAACTCATCGTGATCGGCGACTTCCTGGGAGCGGCCGCAAAAATTCGCGAGGATAACGTGCTGCCCGCAATTACGGGGCGCGTATGTCCGCAGGAGGACCACTGCGAAGGGAAGTGCCTGTTATCGAAAAAGGTGAAGCCGCTCGGAATCGGATATCTGGAGCGCTTTGTGGCGGACTATGAAAAGCGCATGGGAATCCACGTAGTACCCGATGTGACGCCTACGGGGAAGAAAGTCGCGGTGGTGGGCAGCGGTCCCTCAGGCCTGACGGTTGCCGGTGATCTGGTGCAGAAAGGACACAAGGTTCGCGTGTTCGAAGCATTGCACGAACTGGGCGGAGTTCTCGTCTACGGCATTCCAGAGTTTCGGCTGCCCAAGCAGATCATTCGAGAGCAACTCGACTATATGCGGGAAATGGGCGTCGAATTTGAAACGAACGTTGTGGTCGGGCGGACGGTCACGATCGACGAACTCATGGGCCAAGAGGGATACGACGCCGTCTACATTGGCACCGGCGCGGGACTGCCGCAGTTCATGAACATTCCCGGAGAGCATCTGAACGGGGTTTATTCCGCGAATGAATTTCTGACCCGCATCAATCTGATGAAGGCCTACAAATTTCCGGTTTATGACGAGCCCATGCTCGACTTGCATGGCAGAGATGTCGCTGTCATCGGCGGAGGGAATACCGCGCTCGACGCGATCCGCTCGGCTCTGCGCCTCGGCGCTCGCAAAGCTTACGTGATCTACCGCCGAAGCGACACGGAGATGCCGGCTCGCGCCGAAGAAGTGCATCACGCACGCCAGGAGGGCATCGATTTCCAGATGCTGACCGCTCCGGTGGAATTCATATCCGACGGCAAAGGATGGCTAAAGGCGGCGCGCTGTGTCCGGATGGAACTGGGAGAGCCGGACGCGTCCGGGCGCAGGCGGCCAGTGCCGATCCAAGGCTCAGAGTTTGACCTGCCGTTGTCGGTGGCAGTGATTGCGATTGGCACGAGCGCGAACCCAATCGTACAAAGCACGACGCCCGGTCTCGGCACTAACAAGCGGGGATACATTCAGGCCAGTGAGGAAAACCAACGCACGACGCGCAAAGGCGTGTTTGCCGGAGGCGACATCGTGACGGGGAGCGCAACGGTAATTCTCGCGATGGGGGCGGGACGTCGCGCGGCCAAGTCGATGCACGAGTACCTGACTACCGGCGAGTGGTGAGGCACTGTTCAGACAAAGGAGATCTCAAAATAGGTGTCGGTTCGCGACCAGATCAGGGGAAGTCGTGCCATCCAATACTTGCGGTTGATGGTCTGCCGCGCGCTTTGGTGGTCCCCGGGCGGCAGAATGCGTGCGACGCCCGCAAATTCTGGACCGGTCACTTTGCCGCGAATGGTGCAAGGCGCGACTCGCACTTGGGGATTGTTGCGAATGCGCTTAGCTTTACCCAGGTCACTGCGCGTCATCACGTAGAGTTTGTCGTCTTCCTCTCCAAACCACACTGGAGTAGCGACGCCCTCGCCGTTCTTGCGAAATGTTTTAAGAGAGATGTATTTCTGTCCATGAATCGGTGCGGGGATGGGGCTTGGCATAGGTATTTGAGTGGGGGTGAGTCGAAAAAGGTGCAGCTTTCCGTCGATGATAGACTTTTCCGCTGGCGTTGCTGGTTCGGAACAGTAGCGCTCGGATTGCTCCTATCGTGTCATATGTGTTACAAGCCTGAACATGCGTAAATGGATGCGCGAGCGCTTACAGCGCCGCAAGAAGAAAGCTCCGGAGGCGGGAAGCCAGCCGGCGCCACCTCCGTTACAACCGGCATACTTTGATTCGGACGAAGCTCAAGGGCAGGCGCCGGAGCCGACTCATCATGAAGTCGAAGCCCCCGAGATCCGGGAGCCCGAGGTTGAAGCGCAGCCGGTCGCCTCCGAGGTGTCAGGGATCGATGCGGCAGAGTCTGGCGGTCCACAAGTAGCCGCTGGTGGCTCAGGCCAGCGCGGACGCAGCCGCCGCCGTCGTGGCGGCCGGGGACGTGGTGGACGAGGGCGAGAGCAGGCCGTCGCCCAGGCTTTCAGTCCAGCGACTGCGAAAGGAATCATTCCGGATCTGACGGCTGAAGATGGAGCGGCGGAAGCTGCCGAGCCCGAAGCGGAACCGGCAAGTGCGGCGCCACAGGCTCCCTCGGCGCCAGTCGCGGCCGTTGCGGCGCCGCGTCCGCCCAAAGGGATCGTGGTTCTCGCGATCGGACTTCCCGGCTCGGGCAAGAGTTCCTGGTTCAAGCGGCATAATGTTGTCCCGCTTTCAAGCGATATGGTGCGCTCGCTTCTGTTTGATGATGTGCGCGAGCAGCGTTTTCAGGACCTCGTCTTTTCCAACTTGCGATCGATGCTCAAGGCTCGGCTCATTGCGAAACGTCCGATGAACTATGTGGACGCGACGAACCTGACTCCTCAGGAGCGCCAGCACTGGATCAAGCTGGCGAGAGACTACAACTATGAGGTTCATGCCGTTTTCTTCGACGTGCCGCTCGAGGTCTGTATCGATCGGCATCAGCGGCGTGATCGGGTTGTGCCGGAAGACATAATGCGGCGCATGGCCGCTAAGCTGAAGGCGCCGTCGTTTCAGGAAGGCTTTGCGAAGATCACCGTGGTGCGCGTGAAAAAGAAAGAAGAAGCGGGGCAAACCGAAGCCTAGCGCGCACCGTCGCGGGAAGATTACATGGTCAGGTTTGCCGCGCAAACTTCTATCCCTTCAGATGCGGCAACAACTCCTTGAAAGCGGCGGATGAAGAGGATCGCATCAACTCGTAGATCATCATTTCTGTGGACGAGATCACCGCGCCGGCCGCGCGCATGCGGTCCAGCCCGATCTTCCAATTCCATTCTGTCCGCGAACTGACCGCATCGGAAGCGACGTGAACCAGATATCCGTCACGCAAGGCGGCGAGCGCTGTCTGCGTCACGCAGATGTGACTTTCCATGCCGCACAGAAGCAGGGTATTTCGCTGCCCGGGCAAGCGCTTGAGCAAGCTGCAAAAGACGTCGCTACCGAAGCACGAAAATAATGTTTTATCGACAGCGTCTGTCGCCGGAAGCAGGGAGGCGACCTCAGGAACGGTTCCGCCCAGTCCCTTCGCATATTGCGTGCTGACCAGGGCCGGAATCTTCAGAATTCCGGCGGCACGAATCAGAAGTTGCGCGTTCCGCACCAATTGTTCCTTCTGGAAGATCGGGGGCAGCAGTTTCTCCTGAATGTCGATTACAACTAGGGCACACTGGTCCGCTTCCAAGGGAAGTCGCGCCATCTCGGCATAATCAGAATGAATGGCGGAAATAGTCCCGATGCTCGAAGACATGAAGGCCTCCAGGAACTGAACGATCGGATAATTCTAACCTCGATGACGTATAGCGAGAAGATCGACTGCGAACCGGGTGGCTCGTTCATTTGTACTTGGTGGGGGGAGGAATCTTTATGGGGAAATTGAGGATCTGATGTCACACGACCCAATGGCAGAATTGATTGGAATATGGCAGAATCAAGTCAGCCGCAAAGAGGATGCCCCCTCGTTCAACGGCTAGGACACCTGCCTCTGGAGCAGGCTATCGGGGTTCGAATCCCTGGGGGGCAGCCATACCTGTACTTTCTTGCACGTTCTAGCCGAGCAGTTTCCACCAGGCCCCGACGGGTTTTGCATGTTCAAACCGGGAACGGTTTGTTCTCCGGCTTTGCATCGTTATCCAGGTAACTTGAGACATCGCGCCCCGTAAGTACATCCAGGACGCGCTCCCAGACGTACTCGGCATTAGGGGCAGGCACATGGGCTGGATCGCCAGGAATCGCGCGAAAAATCTTTGCCTTGGATGTTCCGATTCCCAACAGACTGGCTCGAGGCACCGTGCCGTCGCCATCGACTAACTTACCGGTGAATTTTACCCACTGCCGGACATTATGTGATTTCCACCATTGAAAGCGGAAATCGAAGCCCGCAGAAATGCCATAAGTAGGATAACGGCCCGACAAGTAGTCGCCGGTGCTGACTCCCATGGTCAACACGTCCATTTTCTGAGGGGAGCCGTCGAGCTGAATATTGACGGCTCCGCTGGTGGCATTGTTCTGCGACCAGAAGATATAGAGTTCCACCGGCGAACTGCCAATCAAGGCTTCACTCTGGCTGTGAAATCTGGCGGCGTTGGCGGCGATGGTTTTGTTCCAGCCGATTGTGGTTGGCATTCTCGTCTTGTCTTGGTAGACCAGATTTTGGCTGGCTGCCAACTCCTGCCGGTTATGAATTTCCAGTGCCTGCTGATCCCAGTAAGCGCCGTATGCCTTTCGCCGGCTGCAGTCCCACCACTTCTGGTGCCACTCAGTGGCGCCGAGCGCCAGCTTTTCCCGGTCCTGGGCCGAGGCGGAGGCAGGAACGGCCCGCACCGGCTGGTATATGCCGGTCGCTATGGCTGCTTGAATCAGATTCTCTTTCTCCATGTCGCGGGTATTTGCACTGGGCAGCACCATTCCTGCACATTGTTGGCAGAGATCAGGCGACACGGTAGATACAACGTCGGGATAGAAGTTCGAGGGCGACAGAAAGTAAACAATGGGAAGGTTCTCGGCAATGTAGACCATCGAATCCGCGTCCATCAGGGGCGACTTCATCATGGTGTCAAAGCGGCCCTGGAGGGGCGGGTCTCCGCCAAACAGCATTACAGAGAGGGCTTTCGGCGCTCCACGGAACGGCGCGTTCATGAAAAAGGAATACTCGATGAGGCTGCCCACGCCCGGGAGACCACAAACACGCCGGTTTATGACTCCTCCGGTAGAGTGGCCAGAAATCGTGAACAGATCGTCAGTATCATCCGCCTGGGTCAGATGTTTTTGCTGGGCCTGCAAATCCTTGAACAATTGCTGGGCGGAGTCTTCGAGGTCCAATCGCCAGTCATATGGCCAGGGGACGATGGTGAAGGGCGCAAAGCCTTCGGGGCAGTTCGTGTATTCCGTGCGGGCTTTCCATCGGTCCGTGAGAACGTCCTGCACGTCATAAACGACGAGCTTGCCCAAAATCTTATTCTTGTTCAGGGAAATTCCGGGTACCGCGCCGAGCAGGCGGAAAAAGTCTGCCTTCGCCTCGAACAGAGGCTTACCGTTGGCATCGCACTCAAGAATTCCGAGTTGGCGGTGCTCCACAGCATCTGCGATGTAGCGGGTTCCTTTGTACAGGCGTCCTTCTGGAGTAAGCCACGACAGTTTACTGAAGAAACGAGAGACCTCAGACTCCTGCTCATCGGACATAGTGGGGTAAATGTTGGGATAAACCTGCACCAGACCCTTGCTGGTTTTGATGGCAATCGTGGAGCCCAGCAAGCCGGGCACGAAGACAATCACACGGTTCCGGTAAATCAAGAGGCGATTTTCTGATTCGGTCTCCAAATCAAAATCGGGAATCGTGACTTTAAAATCCAGCAGATTCTCGTTTACTTTGGCGTTCAGCTGGCCGCCCTTTTTAAAGATGACATCGCGAACTTCGGCTTCGGTTAAATCGACGGTCGCCTCAAAGTAACGCAGCTTCGTGCGGTATTGGATCGGTTGCTTGGGCGGGGTACGGTAGTACTTGTTGGTGAGCTCAAAGACGACGTCGCGGCCTTCGAATTCGTCGACAGTCACGTTGCTGACCACACCGGCTTCCCGCCCGATTTCCTTCAGCTTGGCACTGAGACGTAAGGCTGGGAAACTCTCCACTTTCTGCCGACGCTTCGAGCCCACCAGGATCGTAGGTTTTGTCTCGCCATTGACGTTAGAATCGAGAACTTTGGTGGCATGGTCCATCTCCCAATGCGCTACCAGCACCATTGGAAGTTCGCGTTCCAGAACGTTGTTACTTTGACTGCTGGCCATAATGGTTCAATAGGTAATGTCGCCAAGAAGCCCACGGGTGAGCGGTCCAGCGATTCCATCCACAACGAGCGGAGGATGATCCTCTTGCATCTTGCGAACCGCTGATTCCGTCTGAGAGCCGACGACCCCGTCGATAGCCCCTGCGTAGTAGCCCAAATGCTTCAATCGCTGCTGCAAGCCCTTGTCTTCGTCCGCAGGATAGGCCTGTACTTTCAGCGGCGGGGAGGTGGCGGACTTGGACTTCCATTTCGCGAGGGCTACGAAGTTGCCATAGGGAGGCTCACCCGTCTGCTGCTGATAAGACCAGTCGGCTTTGGCGATGCCACCCTGGAAACTGGCGCTGAGCGTGTCCAAAGGTTGGCCGCTCATCGATTGATATTGGCGGAAAATCTGTATCTGAACCGCCTCGCCATCGGGAATGTTCTCGCCTCGTACCTGGATCGTGGTCTTGTCACCGCCAAAGACGAAGGACTTCAGCCAGGTGGCGCCTGTCAAATACTTGGGCTGGAGCTGGTAGTTGCCAGCAGGAACCCCGTCGCGCCTGACTCGCCCGTTGCTATCCAGAAGCCCCTGCTCCTTTTTGCCGGTGGGATAAACGAGAGTCCAGCTTTCCTGGTCTCCGACCGGGAATTGGGTATCCTTCGTCATGTAGCGGAACTCCACCCAATGCTGGCAGGAACCTACGGGAGTGCCGACATCGGCCGGTCCGGCTTGGGTCGCATCTTTGGAAGCGGCGTTCAGACTCTGCGCGGGTGTCGGTCCGGGAGACGAAGATGACGGAAGAGAGGACATTGGCTTACAGTTTTCTCAGATGCTTTCTCGCCTGGAACATCAGCGATTCGATTTTGTCGTTGGGGCGATTCTCAGATTTAAGCGTTTCTGCTGCCCAGGGAAGTTCGGGGTTTACATCGAAATCACGACCGAATAGTACCGTCAGGTCGATGTATTTCAAAACGTCGGCCTTGCCCGTAATTCCGTATCGCGATCCGGTCTGGATGCCGTCGCGGATAAGTTCACGAAGTTTGTCGTGGCCCAATTCCCGGCACTGTTTGGGAAAGAACTTGCCAACGTGAATCGCAGCCTGATCAACGAACTTCTGCACTTCGACCTTGCGAAAAGCCCTTAACTGTTCTTCGCGAATCGTTAGCATGGCGGCTCTTTGCTTCTTGGGGGAAGGGAATTGGGCGCATCAAAAAGCTGCGGCAGATTTTACCGTCGATATAGTTTTATGGCAACCGCAAGTGCGTGTGAAGAAAACGATGCGCCCTCTTTAGCTAGTTCAACTTGAAATTCCTGAAACCCAATTTATCCGAGTAGCTGCCTCGAACTGCCCTCATTGCTTTGGTTGCCTCCGGCTCCGATCGGGAGGTTTCGCTGTTCCAGTTCCCGGTCGCGGAAACAGAACTCCAACAGTTCGTCAGGACTCTCAGATTCGGTCCAGAAGCAGTCGATGGGTCCGTAGACGGTTCGCAACTCTTCACGAACGCAGGTCGGCAGGTACACCCTGAGTACTCGTGGATCGTAATAGCGGAAAACTAGCCGGTTGCCGCTTGTATCGCGTACCACGAGAAATTGCTTGAGATGTTGCCGGAGTTTCTTTAGAGACGTGTCGCTCCTGAAGAAGACTCCCCAACTGTTGCCCCAGGCCTTCCGAATAAAACGATGAGTGTCGCGATAGCCATGGTCCAATTGAACGAGATAGGGGGCTGCAATTTCAAGATCGGGCGACAGTGGTCCACTGTACAGGCACGTATATTCGAGATGGCAATCGAGAAGCATTCGGAAGATCTCAATGGTGCGTGCACCGTCAAGGATCATCCAGATGTTCTGGGTGGGCCCGTTGGGCCATAAGATTTCTTCAATTCGCGCTAGCGACTGATCGGTCATATCCAGCTAGTTGGAGGCGGCGACCGCCGCCTTGTCCTTCTGTCACTCTGGGCAAAATGGTACTCCCGCCGCAGCCGCAGCAACCAAAGCGGCAGCTTGCGCGGAATGGTCCACGTTAGCGGAAAAGCTCGGGGGATCGATCGCTGGCGGTGGGGGAGCCGATGAGGAACTAGATCGACGATCCGAAAGGGGAAAGGCGACATGCTTCTGCTCTTTTGGAACGCCAGCACGTAGCTGGGGCAGCTTCTTTTCGTGAAGATGCAATTGACCGGAAACCAGCAACTCTGCGATCTCGTGCAGTACCGAATCATTCGACGATCGCGGGAGCGGCAATGAGAATTGGCCTTCGACCAGGTCGCGCAGGATTCGCATCTCAAGGGGGTCGTCCTTGAATTGCTGGAGCCACAACTGAGCCCACAGGCGGCTCTTCTCATCCTCAAGACGCTCAGGACTATCGCAGTTAGGTTCCTGGCAGAACCACCATTCGTATTTGCCCAGCGGGAACAAGGTCGGTCTCAATCCGGGGGAGTTCAAAAAGAGCGCTTTGAGTTATTAAAAAGCTCATCGCGCAATCGTCGCTGGGGCTCGGTGCTGACTTGGCAACCCAGCGTCGTGGGATTTCACCAGAGTCGCAACAGGCTGTCAAGCTGATTTTGCCTCGCGGATCCTTTTGGGCCAACTGCGAGCACAGTAAATACAGTAAATTCGGAGGCGTCATGAAACCAGCCTCAACGATCGCATTTTCTCTGGCAGAGGGACCTTCTTATCCGGTAGCATCTCACACCGGAGGAAGAGCAGTTGCGGCATTTCTCTGCGCTTCCCGTCGATCCCCCATGCGAATGAATCAAAGATGTTTTCTTCTTTGCATCCTCCTATCTGTCCAGCTGTTCCTGGCGGTCGAAGGGTTCGGGAAAAACGGCACTCAAATCGTGGTTGTTCCAGTAGCCAACATGTATTCCCACCCCAGTGACAAGTCCGACGTCGTGTCGCAGGCAATTTATGGCAGCAACGTTACGCTGCTGGAGTCGCGTGGAGAATGGTCCAAAATCCAAACCTCCGACCACTACAGCGGATGGATCTCCAGCCACTACTTGCGAATCGTGTTAAGTGGGGAGGGCTATGCCACATCGGGACCAACCGTCCAGGTGGAAAGTCTTTTCGCGAGCATTTATAACGAGCCGGACATTACGCGCCACAAGCCGATTCTGACCATTCCCTTCGAGTCGCGACTCGAGGTCATTCCAGAAAATCAGCCAGCTGGGAAGAAAAACGCAGAGAAGGGAACTCACGAGGGCTGGCTACAAGTCCGCCTGCCGGACCGACGAACCGGCTGGATCCAGTCGGGCGACGTCGTCTCTGATCCAAAGCCTCTGACGATTCCGGAATCGATTGAACTTGCCAAGCGTTTCCTTGGCATTCCGTATCTGTGGGGAGGCCGGTCCAGCTTTGGCTACGACTGCTCCGGCTTCACGCAGATGCTGGTGCGCGCCCGGGGCGTTAATATGCCTCGCGATGCCGACAAGCAAGCCGCGTGGACCGGCGTTGCCGCGATCGACCGAAAAGATCTTCAGGCGGGGGATCTGCTGTTCTTTGGGTCTTCCCCGAAAGACATCACACATACGGGGATGTATATCGGCGACGGGCAATTCATTCACGACACGGCGAACGGACATCCGGTAGTGCAGATCAGCCGCCTGGACGATGAGCCGTGGAGTCGCTTGCTGGTCGCGTGTCGCAGGGTTAAGTAGGGACGGCGTATCCGGCGCGATCGAAGGACAAGTGGCGACAGGATTTCATCGCGAATGGGTTACACTGACGCGGGAATCCAATGCCCCCATCGCTCGACGCGCTTCTCACCGACCTCGAAGCCGCCAAGAATCGCTTTGGACAAGGCACCGCTGCGGAGACCAGGCTTCTGCTGGACCAGGTTTCAAAGCGAGAGTTCCGCGACGCCAACTCGCTGATCCGCTTCCACGAAGCGCTGCTGTTCCTGCGTGCCTTCCCGCAGAGTCTGTCGTTGATCCCCAGAGTCGAAAAGGCTCTCGACAAATTTCACGACCGCATCGATAAGCTTCGCAGCCTCGGTGGCGACATGTCCGCCTTCGACGATTTTGATACTTCCGGAATCGCCGGGACGACGATGCAAGATAGCCTGAATTTTGAAGTGGCCCGTTGGCTGATGCAGCGTGTCCCTCGCAACGTCGAGATTGCCTGGGAAGACTACGACGACGAGCGGGCCATGGGCTCTACATGGCCGCGGTTCGTGCCACTGCTCCAAGAAGATTCCGACGTTGAGGCCAACGTCCCCTGGAGGCGTTGGCTCGACGCCGCGAGAGGCCGCGAGCGGGATCTCGAATGGCTCATTCGCCAGGTCGAACAGCTGGACGCCACCGATCGGGCGCGCGCCGAACTTTACGACTCGCTGCGCCTGCCGCTCCGTTGGCACCTCGACAATCTGAAATTGTCTCGAACAAGAAACTGGCAGCGGCCGCGTCATTTCTACATTCACAGCGGGCCCCTCATCACCCGCAAAGAAGTTTCACTGGCGGACGAACTCTCCAAACCTTCCCCGAAGTTCTCTAAGCTCTCACGACGCGACGGCGAGTCCACCCTGCAGAAGGTGCGAGAAGTGATGGTCGTCCGCTACCGCGAACTCTACGGGACCACGCTGGGCGATCCGGGCTCGGTGGTGCGAGCCGAAGTCGGCCGAGGCGTCACGATTTATCTTTGGAACTTGCCGCCGGGGCGACGTCTTCCGCTCCGCGCCTACGTAGCCGGGTTCACCCTGAAGAATGGTGTTCCGATTAACTATATCGAGGCAATCGGCCTCTGCGATTGGATTGAAGTGGGCTTCAACACCTTTTATACCTATCGGCAAGGGGAGACTGCCTGGATCTATGCACAAGCCTTGCGCTGCCTCTGCGCCTGCACCGGAGCGAAGACTATTTCTGTCTACCCTTACCAGATTGGGCAGAACAACGACGAAGCGCTAGACTCGGGCGCCTTCTGGTTTTACCGCAAACTTGGATTCCGCTCTGGCCGTGAGGATCTTGAGCACCTCGCGCGAAGGGAAGAGCAAAAGATCGCGGCGAGTCCGAAATACCGCACCTCAAGGAAGACCTTAAAGCGGCTGGCGCAAGCGCATGTGTTTTACGAATTGGAACGGATCGAAAAGAGGAGAGCTTCGAGTCGCATAGTCACTTCAGAAAAATCGACGCCCGCGTCCAGCGCTGAAGCAATGGGCGGTCCCTGGGATAGGTTCTCGACGCGCAATTTGGCGCTTCGAGCGAATCGCCGTATGGCACGCGAATGCGACGGTGAGCTAGGTCGACTCGGCGAGGTCTCAGTCAGAGAAGTGAGTCGGGCCTTGGGTCTGAATCCGGCGCGCTTGTCAGCTGCCGAGCGTCAATCTTTGGAAAACTGGGCACTGATTCTTGCCCTGATTCCCGGACTTGCGGAATGGTCGTCCCAGGAAAAGCGGAACCTGATCGAGATGATTCGATCCCAGTCGGGCAGAAATGAGATGCGGTATCTCCGCCAGACGCAGCGTCAGCCGCGTCTGCGTGACGAAATCCTGCGGCTAGGCTCGGGATAAGCCGTAGTTCTAGTTGCTGCCCGTAGAGTGAGCCAGTGCGCCGGGGTGAACAGGAGCGCTGGTCACAACAGATTTTCCCCCGGGGGTACTCGACCCCGCCGCCGGCCGCGATGCCTCGTTGGCAGAAGTTGCGACCGGTTGCCTGGAGCATAGTTCGATGACCTCGTTGATTCGCTGGCTCTCGTGTTGTTTGGCCATCTGCCAGTTGTGAAGGGTTTCTTTCTCCTGCGCGACTTGATCCTGGTTTTGCTGAAGGCGCTCTGCGTAGTGAGCCGTCAAACGATCCAGTTCCGCCTGGATTTGCACGTTCTCCTGCGACTTACGCGCTTCGAACTCTTCGGTTTGCTTGCGCTTGGCCTCTTCATAGGAATTCAGGGCCTGCTGGCGCCGGGTCGCGTCTTGCAGTAAGTCGTCTACGGACGCGCCGGCGGCGTCAAGGGCCATCAAGACCGAAGCGCGCTTGATCTCCGGCGGCAACTCGCGGATACGTTCGCTGTTGAGCATTTCGACGACTTTGTGGATGCCATAGCCTGAACGCGGGGTCAGAATGCCGGCTGCGTGGTAGATGTCGTCGTAGGAAAGAAGATCGCCGCCAGTTGCGCGGACCGGTGACTCGGCAGGTGTAGTCGGTTTATTCACGGAAGCCTCCCTAGGTGCAACGTTGTCAGGCGCATCTCCACCCTGCGGGCGCCGCCAGAATTTGGGAAAGAAGGTGTTGGATGACATAACTTTCCTTTCGTGACCGGGGGACGAGCCCTGGCTTTGAAGCTGAGATCGTCGGGCGGAGGGTTGAAGGGCGCGCGATGGACGAGTGGTTTGAAACTCTCGCGAGCCAATTGCTCGCTGCTGAACATGGAGGTCTGGCAAATACGGTGCGGCGTATTTTTTCGACGTGCGATCCCCCATTGCGGATGGGCATAGCTCGATCGGTGGGCGCACGGGCGAAGACTCTCTTATCGAGGTGATGACAGGCCCGGCTGGTTCCGGCGTGGGTTTCGGTTCAGCGATAGGTGTCTGTTCAGGCACACTCGGTGAGGACGGCCGGCTGGATTGAGTGCGGCTCTTGGGAGTTTCTCTCCTTAGCCCTAACAGAAAATCCCGCCCATCTCTCCGACAGTTCCTGGCAATTGCCGAGAACTGTTCCCGATGCCACTTGATCGTAAGCCTGGATCCTACCCTGAAGGGGCGTTCAACCCGAACGCAAGCTCCGGAATGCGACGTGTCCTCCATCGTCGCAGGGGCGCGGTAAGACTTCCCACCATCGTCTTCCCAAGAGACCTCGGCAACCGCCCACAGGATCGTCCTTGGTTCGATCTCATTCACGCCCATGCCATTTGTATCGGCCAAACGCGAGAGGAGTTTAGTTACCACTAGGCTTCAGGCCATGGAAGGCGCGGCGGGATCAACCGAAAAGACGCATGAATCCGGTGGCAGGCAGGTCGGGGGACAAAAAGTGAGAGCCTTTGACTCCTGCAGCCAGGGCCAGGGCTTCGGCAGCCCGGTATCCGCTGCGTACGGCGCCTTCCATGGTGGCGGGCCACCCGGTTGCGGTCCAATCCCCAGCTAGAAAAACCCGCGGCCACGCTGTAATGGCACTCGGACGGTGAACGTCGATTCCGGGACGAGGCGAGTAAGTGGCGTTGACTTCCTTGATCACTGTGGACTTCACGAGATTTGCCTCGCGCGCGGCAGGAAAGAATTCGCGAACCTCCTTGAGTGCCAAGTCAACGATTTCGGCACGAGATTTATCGATCAGCGTTTTCGAGGAACTGACCACCAGTTCGATGTAGCTGCCCCCGGCCGCTCCATTAGCACCTTGGGAGCGGATCGGCTGCAATCGGGACTTGTGGAACATCCATTGGATGGTGCGGTCGAGGAGCACGGCATGATCGAGATCGGAAATCTGGCGATCGAACCACAGATGAATGCCGGTGATGGGGGAGTTCTCGAAGTGTGCAAGCCGCTCGCGAATCGTCGAACTCTCAGGAACATTGGGAAGGACGCGATCGAGGGTATCGAAGGGAAGCGCGACAACGAGATAGTCAAATAGAGTTTCCGGACGCTCCCCGGGATCGGTTTCTTTTCCTCGCAGGATGAGTCGAACCTGCGAAGCATCGACGGCGAAATTTTCTACAGGACAACGAAAATGGAATGTCCCGCCGCGCGCGCGGACATACTCTCCCGCGGCATTGTAGAGATCGGTAAGAGGGATCGTGGGCACGCCCATCTGGCGCGCCGCCGGAGACTTCATCGATTCACGGACGACCTGGGCAGCGGCTGAAATGGAAATGCGGTCCAGTTCCTCACTGAGCGCGCTGACCAGGATTGGCCGCCAGAATCGTGCAATCGCATTTCTCGTTTGGCCATGGCGCTCGAGCCACTCCTGAAATGAGTCCCCGGTATCGAGCTGTTCGGTGACGGTGAGTGGTATCAGGGCGCGTGAGATCGAGATTTTGTCGGCGGCGGTGAGAAATGAAAAGCCGAGAAACGAAGGGGCTGTGTGCAGTGGCGCGGGGAGGAACGTCGATTTCATCGTCGACGTGCGCCCGCCGGGCTCGATGAAGGTCATTTCGTCGTACCAGCGAATCTGGCCCGCGACGCCGATGCGCTCGTAAAACTCAACGAGATTTGTGCAGACGCGGAAAAGAACGTGCTGGCAATTGTCGACCACTTCTCCGGTTCCGGGATGTTCGTAAGACGAGGCACGGCCTCCGAGGAAAGGACGCTTCTCGAAGAGCGTGACGCGGAAACCCGCTTCAGAGAGGGCGCAGGCGGCAGCGAGTCCGGCGAGGCCGCCTCCCGCGACGGCGACCGTAGGTTGGGCTGCACTTGAAGTCATCAGATCGCGATCGTTTAGCCTTCCAACTTCTCGCGCGATTAACGCGTGAGAGGGAGGCGCCTGGTCAGGTCAGGCGCTTGAAGAAGCCTTTCCCCAGGATGCGGAGCTTTTCCCATGTACTCAGGGAGACTTTGGCGGTGAAGACGTCGTACTGTTTCTCGGCAATCTTTTCCAGCAGGCGTCGGTAAATCGTGACCAGTACCCAAAGCGCTGGTTGGCTGTCTTCAGCGATGTAAGGGATCAGCGCATCGCCGGCCCCGTAGAACTCGCGGGCGCGGTCAGCCTCGAGTGCAAGCAGCGGTCGGAATCGAGCGGGATCAGGAGTAGCGAGTATCTCCGCTGCCGAGAGCTGAAACTTTGCCAGATCTTCCTCGGGAAGATACATGCGTCCCATGAGTGCGTCTTCCTTCACATCGCGGATGATATTGGTGAGTTGGAAGGCCAATCCGCAATGCTCGGCCAGGGGTTCGGCCGCCGGATCGCGATATCCGAATACGTGAATGCAGACCAGGCCTACGACGGAGGCCACGCGATAGCAATAGAGGCGAAGGTCTTCGAAAGTTTTGTACTGGATCGTAAGGCCGGGAGCGTTTGTGGTCTGCGCTGAAGATTCGGACTCTTCGACATCCATCGCCGTTCCGTGAGCCAGTTCGTCGAGCAACCCGGCGGGGATGGCGTAACGACGCTGGGCGTCGGTCAACGCCAGCAGAATTGCGTCGTCGGTCGGCTCGCCCTGCTGCGCGCGATGCAGGGAGTCGAGCCAGGTGTCGAGCTTCTGGCGACGCTCCGGAAGACTCAGGGCGGGGTCGTCGGTGATGTCATCGCAGCGCCGCATGAAGGCGTACACCGCACACAGCGCTTCACGCTTGCGCCGCGGCAGCACGAGGAAGGCGTAATAGAAATTCTTGGCCGCGGTGCGCGTGATCCCCTTACAGACGGAATACGCCATGACGAGCTGAGGCGCCGCAGGAGTCCACGGAATGGGAACCTGCTGGGTGCCCGCGCTCATTGTTTTCCTCCAGAGGCACTTCCGAACAGCTTCGCAATGGCGGCGCGAGCGACGAGCGCCAGTTTCCGCGACTTTGAAATGGACGGGCGATTTCCCAAAACCGCGTAGCCCTGCTTCGCGATGGCGTTCAGGATTTCCTGTCCGCCGCGGCTGAAAAGATCCAAGTCGATGGCCAGTTCGTGGTCCACTTGGGCGATAAGCGGAAGCCCCTGCCGGAACCAATCGTGAGCGCGCTCGACTTCGAACTGCATCATCTCGCAGAAGCCGGGTGTATTCCAGTTCTGCGCGAGATCATCTTCGGTTACACCAAAACGGCGCAGGTCTTCAAGCGGGAGGTAGATGCGGCCTTTTGCGTAATCGATGGTTACGTCTTGCCAGAAGTTGGCCAACTGCAACGCGGTGCAGGTGAAGTCGGAAAGCTGCTGGCGCGCGGCGTCGCGATATCCGCAGAGATACAGAACGAGATGGCCAACAGGATTCGCGGAGTAGCGGCAGTACGCTAAGACATCGTTGAAAGTTTCAAAACGCGTAATAGTTTGATCCTGGCGGAAGGCAACCAGTAGGTCAGAGAATTCGTGCTTGGGAATTTCGAACTGGCGAACGGTTTCAGCCAGCGCGACAAATACCGGATGCTTCGGAGTTCCGTCATAGCAGGCATCGAGTTCGCGCTGCCATTGGTCGAGCAATGCGAGGGAGGCTTCCTTGTCGCCGACTTCGTCGCCGAGATCATCGGAGATGCGGCAGTAGGCGTACACGTTGAAGAAGTGCTGGCGCAGGCGTTGGGGTAAGAACCAGCTGGCAACTGAAAAATTCTCGTAGTGGCTGCGTGCCAGGCGAGCACAGTATTCGCGGGCCTCGTCGAGGGCGGGAGGTGTCGCTGGGATCGCGTAACTGGCGGGCAAGCGGCTCCATCCGAGTGACTCGGCGGACGTCTTGGGAGACTGGCGACGTTTGAGTGGCGAGTTGCGTCATTCCGAATGTTTAACGCGAGCACAACTTTCTAATTTCAATACTGTGAGCGTCGTGAGAGTTTCCCCTTGGCGCTCTAGAGCAACGCAGCTATAGGCATCTTTCGGCCGCGTAACTGTTCGCGACCAGTTCCTTCGCTCAGGATGATAATTCGGCCGATTCGCAATCAATGCCCAGGGATGATGGCCGTCTTGATGTCGCCACCACGGTTGAGCATATGACGCAAAACCTGTTGCAGGCGAGACAGGGGCGCTTCGCCCGTGATGTAGTCGGTGGGACGAATCTTTTTGGCGGCAATCAGTCCGAAGGCGCGGCGCACGGTTTCCGGCGTATGGTGGAACGTTGCTTTTAACGTGATTTCGGAGTAATGCAGGCGATTGGTCTCAAGTTGCACTTTTGTCCCACTCGCACAGCCACCGAAGAAATTGACGGTACCGCCTTTGCGGACCATATCCACGGCCCACTCCCACGCTTCCGGCTTACCGACGGCTTCGATCACGACGTCGCATCCGCGCTTCTGCGGAGAAAGCGCGCGAACCGCTTCCACGACATTCGGGACCTTGGTCGTTTGAATGATCTCGTGAGCGCCCATCTGTTTCGCGGCTTCTACCTGCCCATCGCGCTTGACCACAGAAATCACGTTGCAACCAATCGCGCGGGCCACCTGGACGAACATGAGGCCAATGGGGCCGCCCCCAAGAATGGTCACCGTATCTCCGATTTCTACTCCGGTCTCATGCAGGCCGCGCAGCACGCAGGCCAGCGGTTCGGTCATGGCCGCATCTTCGAAAGTTACGTTCGCGGGGATCACGAGCATGTTGGCTTCAACGATGCGACGTGGCACGCGAATGTATTCGGCGTAAGCGCCATTGTTGAACAGGAGATCCTCGCAAAGGTTCTCCTGATGCTTGGAGCAGTAGAAGCACATCTGGCAGGGTGCGGAATTGAGTGCGACGACGCGCATGCCCTTCTTAAAGCCATTGACGCCCGCACCGACTTCTTCGATCACTCCGGCCAATTCATGGCCAAACAGGGCAGGAGGCACGATCATGCGGGCATGATAGCCACGTTGGTAAACCTTGAGGTCGGTACCGCAAGTTAGCGCAACTTGAACCTTGACCAGAACCTCGCCGTCACCCACGCGAGGGATGGGCACTTTTTCAATCTTGAGGTCTTCTTTGCCGTACAGGACGGCAGCGGTCATTTTTCCGTTCACTGCTGGTTTCCTTCCGGGGTGCTACCAGCCCAAGTGCTGCCCGGCTGAATTACGATCTTCATCGACGAAGGCAGCGGATGGGCGGCGAGATCCAATGCTTGCGTTCCCTGATCCAGCGGAAAACGATGGCTGATCAGCCGTTCCAAATCCATCTCACGGTTCATCACAAAACGCACAGACTCCTCCTGCAGATCGACCGATGCACTGTAGGAACCCACCAGAGTTTTCTCATCGACACAGACAGCTGCAGGATCGATCACGGCCTCTCCATGCTGCGTTTGCGCGAACAACAGTATCCGGCCACCGGGACGGGCCGCATCCATCGCGGTGCGAATCAGCGAGTTTACGCCCACAGCCAGAATCACTGCGTCGGCGCCACGCCCCTCGGTCAACTCGCGGACACGCTCAACTACATTTGCCCGCGAAGCGTCAATTGGGATATCTAACCCGAAACTTGATCCTATTCTAAGCCTCTCGGGATACAAATCGGTAGTAATTAAGGTGGCCCCAGCCCGACGTGCCAGCACACTCAGTATGATGCCGATTGGCCCTTGGCCGATGGTTAGTACCTTCTCGCCACGCCGCAGGCGCAGGGCCTCGATACCCTTCATGCACGTATTTATCGGCTCGACGAAACAGGCCTGTTCGAATGAGACGTCATTCGGTATGCGAACAGTGCCGTGCTCGACGATCCAGTCCATGACGCGGACGTACTCAGCGAACCCCCCGCCCGACGGCTCGAATCCCGCAGTACAGCCAACTTTCTTGTAGGTCGCACACTGGGCGAAAGTCTTGTTCTGACAATAAAAACATTGGCGGCAAGGGATATGGTGAAACACCATCACACGGTCGCCGATGCGGTAATCCCGCACGCCATCCCCAACCGCGGCTACTGCCCCGGAGGTCTCGTGTCCGAAGATACGCGGGGCGGAGTGGGATCCGGTGGAAATCTTCTTAAGATCGGTACCGCACACACCGCAGGAATGAACCCGGACCAATATTTCTCCAGCGCCTATTTTGGGCACAGGCACGGTCTCGAGGCGGACATCGTTCACGCCACGGTAGACTGCGGCCTGCATGGTCGCAGGGATCGAATGAGGTTGCGTTTCGACCGTGAACTGTCCGGCAATTGCCATGCACCAATTTTAGATGATGTTTGGAGTTTGTTTGGTTCAAATCGGGGAAGGGGCGCTGGCGGTAAACCTCAGGCAAAAAGCGGGTGCGGTAGCGTACTTTGAGCAGGAAGCCGTGATTGCCCCTCATCGACGGTAGCATTCCCTACGAAATCAGACTGTTTGTCTTCGCCAACTCTTCGCACGGACCGATTCTTTCTTTCGTGCTATGCTGCGCAAAACTTCTGCTTTCCAGGACGACCTGTGCTGATTGAAATGCGCCTTGAGAATTACGCCGTGATCGACAGCCTGGTGGTCGAGTTCGCGCATGGATTGAACTTGCTGACCGGCGAGACGGGGGCAGGGAAGTCGATCCTCGTGGATGCGCTGGCGCTGTTGTTGGGCGAGAAAGCGTCGAGCGAGGTGATTCGCGCCGGGGCCGAGCGGGCAGTGGTTTCAGCGGTCTTCGAGGCAGAGGGCGTTGCCGAAAAGCCCTTGGCGAGTGTCCTCGAAGCGAACGGACTGGATGAGTCCGACGACGGGTCGCTGATTCTACGACGCGAAATCGCGGCTGGAGGCAAAGGGCGCGTGTTCGTAAACAACCAGCCCGCGACGGTGGCCGTGCTGCGTTTGCTTGGGCCCCACCTCGCGATCATTCACGCCCAGAATGAATCGATCCTGTCATTCGATGGGCCGGCGCGGCTGGAGTTACTCGATGCGTTCGCGGGCAGCCAAATTGAGGCTGTGGCTACTGCGTTTGCCGCCTGGAAGCAGATCCATAGTCGCATCGAGGAACTGGAACAGGGCGAGCAGGACCGGCTGAGACTCGTAGATCTGTGGATTTTCCAGAAGCGCGAGATTGAAGAAGGCCGGATCCAGAGTGGGGAAGACGAGCAACTGGAATCCGAGAAGCGGGTGCTCGCCAACGCCGAGAAGATCTACAACGCCGCCATGAATGCCTTTGACTTGCTGTACGAAGGCAACGGGTCAACCGCGTCGTCGTTGCGGGCGGCGCAGAAGCAGGTGGAAGAGTTGGTCCGCTACGAGCCGAAGTTTCAAGAGGCGCTGGCAGCCCTGGAAACCGCGCGCATCAGCGTAGAGGACGTAGGTTCAACTGTTCGCGACTATGCGGGAGGAATTCACGCTTCACCCGAACATCTGGCGGAAGTGGAAGACCGCCTTGCGCTGCTCGACCGATTGAAGCGCAAATATGGCCCGACGCTCGATGAGGTGATTCAGTTCGGCGTGGAAGTCTCGCGCAAGTTGTCAGAAGTCGAGAACAAGGACGAGATTCTGCGGCAATTGCGGAGCGAACTGGCGAAGGCGGCAGAGGAATATCTGCGTGCGGCAAGGGCCCTTTCGAAGAAGCGGGCAGATGCGGCGCGCAAATTAGAGAAGCTGGTTGAGGCCGAAATCAATGACTTGGCGATGAAGTCAACATTCCGCATTGAGATGTCGCGTTCGGAGGACGAGGGAAGTTGGACAGCTTCGGGGATCGACCAGGTTCTCTACATGATTTCGACCAATCCCGGCGAACCTCTGCGGCAACTCGAGCACATCGCCTCGGGCGGAGAACTTTCACGCGTGATGCTCGCGTTGAAGGCGAGCGTTGAGGCCGGCCCTGAAGCCAGCGCTTCTGCCTATCGCAAGAAACGCGAGAAAGGCGCCCAGAAGACATTGGTTTTTGACGAGATTGATACGGGCATCGGCGGGCGGGCTGCCGAAGCGGTCGGCAAGAAACTCAAGGCGCTATCGCGATCGAACCAGGTATTGTGTGTCACGCACCTGCCGCAAATTGCGACCTTCGGCGACCATCACTACGTAATCGAAAAGAAAGAGTCGGGCGGTCGTACGCGGACCAGCATCCGCCTGGTTACCGGAGAAGAACGCACCGAGGAAGTAGCGCGTATGTTGAGCGGGGCGAAGCTTACCGAGACCTCTCGGAAGCATGCCGAGCAGATGATCAAAGCAAACGGGTGACGCGATTCGATTAAGTTGCCTCTGATTCAGCTTGGGATTGCGACGTGGCGGATGGTGACTAGCTGGCCTTGGCAGGGTTATCAGCTACTTTGATCGTGAAGTTGACGGTGATTCGGGCTTTGGTTTCGACGGGCTGACCGTTCTGCAGGACTGGCTTGAATCGCCATTCCCGCACTGCTTGCTCGGCCGCCGCGGCCAGAATCGCAGGACCACTCAGCACGCGGAGATTTTGAATGGCACCGTTGGCGCTGATTACGGCCTGCAACACCACCGATCCTTGCACGTTCATGTGCTGCGCCAGGAGCGGATAGTTGGCAGTTAACGAAGCCTGCGGCAGCTGAATCGATTCCGCCATGGGCTCAAGCTCTGCGGCGTTCGTAGCAGGAGCCGGGGCGGCGGGCTGTGTCACTGCTGGGGCTGCTGCACGGCCATTCGGAATCCCTACCTTTGTAGCATTCGTTCCGGGACGAACCGTGCGATGGATATCGCCCGCTACGATTTCAACATCCAAGGGCGCCAGTACCGTGCGGTTGGTCACGACCGGCGAATCGGCCGGCTTGGGTTCGGCTGCGATCTGGGCTGCAGCAACATGCTTCTTGGCGGCAACCGGGAGGGTCTTCACTGCTTTGGTTGCGATCTGTTCAGTGGTCTTGGGAGCAACCGCGGGAGTGGTAGTCGTTGCAACCGGCTCGGGAACATCGGACTCAATCGTTGCCTGCTCGGAACCAAACCAGAACTGACGGTCGGTGATCAGGACTGCGGTCAGGGCAACCAGGAGCAGGATTAGTGCCAGCACCAGCCGGCGTGTTTGTTGGCCCTCAACGGGCATTCGGCCCCGAGAAGTAGCAACTGTCGATCTGGCGTCTAATTCCAACATTTTTGTCGCTGACCTGGAAGTCTGCGGGTGAACGCCTACAGCTTGCAGCAGTTTCAGGGCGATGACAATGGCACGGTGGCGGGGAGGGATGGCACTACCGGGCTATATGGGGGGATCCTTAGCGGTTTGGTGTTCGGAGGACTATTGGCCGGTGATTTCAGTCACGGTCAGGGCCCCCCTAGGTTACATAAAGTTAGAAAATGACCACCTTAAACAAGGAACGCACCGCATGGCTCCAGGGATCACCTGCCCGATGCGAGATCGCCTCATCCAGCCCCCGGCCGTGGAGGCTGGTTTTGCTAGGAGCACCCGGGGTAGGAAAGGGCACGCAGGGTGATTTGCTCGCCCAACGGACGGGCGCCTGTCACCTGTCCACCGGTGATGTTTTTCGGGCGGCAGGCAGCCGCAGCGACTGCGAGCCGAGTCCGGCTATGAAGGAAGCCCTGGAATACATGCGCCGAGGCTCTTTGGTGCCTGATTCAACGGTCTGGGAGATGGTTCGTGAGCGAACCGACTGCCTGCGATGCTGTGGAGGCTTCATCCTTGATGGATTTCCGCGCACCCTGGGTCAGGCTGAATCTCTCAAACATCTTATGGACGACGAGGGCCTTTCGCTGACGGCCGTGGTGAATTACGAGCTGCCTGTCCCCGAAATCGTAGCCCGGTTGGGTGGCCGTCGAACCTGCCAGGGGTGCAAGGCGGTCTACCACGTGACCGAGAGGCCTCCGAAGGTCGTCGATCGCTGCGACCGCTGCGCGGGCAAGCTGTTTCAGCGGGAAGATGACCTGCCGGAATCGATCAAAGTGCGGCTGGAAGCCTATGATCGAAGCACCGCCCCACTGATCGATTTCTATCGAAAACTAGGGCTACTGGTGCAGGTGGCGGCGACGGGGTCGCCGGATGAGATTTGTGAGCGTTCGCTCGTGGGCTTGGAATCATGTCGGGCGGAACGACTCACTAGATAAAATGGTTACACCCGATTCCTGAAGGGGTTCAGAATCTTCGGCAATCATTTCCAACGCCTCGCCCAGAAGCAGCTGTAAGCGTTTATTCCCAGCAGAAAAATGTCGTGATATAAGGTGCCTCGGGCGGAATTTTCCTCCCCGAGGGACGACCGATGGAGAGACGCACGTTCATGAATCTTACGGCGGGTGCCGTTTCGGCGTTGGCCTTCACGCCTTGGGCACGGGCGGAGCAGCGAGACCGGCAGAATCCGGTAGCCTATCCCGATCCTGCGGTGGAAGTGGTTGATCCGCGCTTCGCAAAGTACAAGGTTGCCAACGCGGCGGTTGAGCGCTTGTATACGGGCACCCGATGGGCGGAAGGGCCGGTCTGGGTCGGGGATGGGAGGTACCTGCTGTTCAGCGACATCCCCAACAATCGGATCTTGCGCTGGCTCGAAGACACCGGAGAGGTCAGCGTCTTCCGCAGTCCCTCGAACTACAGCAATGGCAATTACCGGGACCGGCAGGGCCGCCTATTGACTTGCGAGCACGATACGCGCCGGGTCACGCGAACCGAATACGACGGCACAATCACCGTGCTCATGGATCGATTTCAGGAGAAGAAGCTCAACGCGCCCAATGATCTAGTTGTGCATTCAGACGGGGCTATCTGGTTCAGCGATCCTGGTTACGGCATTATGTCCAATTACGAAGGCCACAAGGCGGCATTTGAGCTGCCCACCAGCGTTTACCGATTAGACCCAAAAACCGGGGAGGCGACTGTGGTGGCCAGTGATATGGACAAACCGAACGGGCTTTGTTTCTCGCCCGACGAGAAGAGACTCTACATTGTAGATACGGGGACTCCCAAGCATCCGAACGACCCGCATCCAATTCGCGTCTACGACGTTGAGAACGGCGTGCGATTGAAGAACGGCCGGCTTTTTGCAAATATGGCACCGGGGTCATCGGATGGCATCCGTTGCGATGTAGACGGTAATGTGTGGTCTGCCGCCGGATGGGCGGGAGAAGGCTTCAACGGGGTGCACGTGTTCGCGCCCGATGGCACACTCATTGGCAAGATTCATCTTCCGGAGACTTGCGCGAACCTCTGTTTCGGCGGGGCGAAGAAGAACCGGTTGTTCATGGCGGCGAGCCAGTCCCTGTATGCAGTCTATGTGGAAACCCAAGGAGCTCAGGTCCCTTGACGGCTGCTTTAGTGCATTGGTTGGAGCGCGACTGGTCTTAGTGAGATTGTCGCTCGTAACCTCGCGCTTCGGAGGGAACTGATCTGGACTGTTCCATTCGAGCTCAGGATTACACCCTTCGCTGCTAATCCTAGCTGTTTCTATGCCTTACGTTGACCACCCCGGTACTTTCCGGTAGTTTATTAGTATCGCCACAATGGGGATCGTGTACCCTGAAGGTACGGATTTTGTGGGAGATTGTGCATCCCAATCATTGACAGCGGATTCCATCGCTTAAGGGCATTTGGTGTTTCGGTCCTAAGCCTTCGGCAAGTTGGGACGCCAAGAGGAATCTGAGGAGCAGACTTATATCGTGGCTGGAATTTCATCGAAAACCGACGGAAAGACCTTACTGTTGCTCAAGCCCAGGGGGTTCTGCGCGGGTGTGGTGCGGGCGATCGATGTGGTCCGCATTGCGCTAGAGGCGTTCGGACCGCCCATCTACGTGCGCAAGGAAATCGTGCACAACAGCTTCGTCGTCGAAGAGCTGCGGGGCAAAGGCGCGATCTTCGTCGACAGCGAAGACGAGGTCCCGAACGGAGAGCGGATTATTTACAGCGCGCATGGCGTCTCTCCGGATGTGCGGGAGCATAGCGCCAGGCGTGGACTGCGTGTGATCGACGCAACTTGTCCGCTGGTGACGAAGGTCCACGTGGAAGCGGTGAAGTTTGCCAAGGAAGGGTATTCGCTCATTCTGATCGGACATAAAGATCATGATGAGGTGATTGGTACGTTGGGCGAAGCACCGCTGGTGACACAAGTGGTGGGATCGCCCGAGCAGGTGAAATCGTTGGATGTGCCTGATCCGAATCGGGTGGCTTATCTGACGCAGACCACCCTCAGTCTCGACGAGACCAAGGACATTATCGCGGCGCTGAAGCAGAAATTCCCCAACATCAAGGGGCCGGCGGCGCAGGACATTTGCTATGCGACAGAAAACCGCCAGGTGGCGGTGAAGCAGGTGGCTTCGGACGCGGATTTGCTGCTGGTGGTGGGATCGGAAAACAGTTCGAACTCTAACCGGTTGGTCGAAGTGGCGCGGAACCTGGGAAGGAACGCTTATCTCATCGACAGCTGCAATGACATTGAGGCGGGGTGGCTCAAGAACGTAAAGACCATTGCCCTGACCGCCGGCGCTTCTGCTCCGGAACACCTGGTCGAGGAGACGGTGACATTTCTGCGGAACAAGGGCTTTGACAACGTCGAGGAACTCGAAGTAATGCCCGAGAACGTGCGCTTCGGACTGCCGCCGGAGATTGTGGAGGCGATTGCCGCTGCTCCGGCCTCTGCCGCGAATTAACGGAGGCGTAAATTTAATGAGTACAAACTCCCCCGATTCCAACTTAGCCGACGCTTCTCTAGGCTCGGACCCACAGATTCGTTTCGGAAAAATTGAGGAACTCGGCGCTCGAGTGGGCGCGGCGGTTGCCGCTGCACGAAAATATCTTTTCTCCCAGCAGCACGAAGAGGGGTACTGGTGCGGCGAACTCGAGGCCGATACCACCCTCGAATCGGATTACATCCTGCTGCATACGCTGCTCGGGACAGGAAACCAGGAACGCTTCGAGAAGGCGGCGAACTGGATTCTGCGTCATCAGAATGAAGACGGCGGTTGGAGCATTTATGCCGCCGGACCGTCGAACATCTCAGCGTCGGTGAAGGCTTATTTCGGCTTGAAGCTGGCGGGATATACCGCAGATCATCCTGCACTGCAACGCGCCCGCAAGAAGATTCTGGAGATGGGCGGCGTCACAGAAGTCAATACGTTTACCAAGATCTACCTTTGCTTCTTCGGACAGTACGACTATGACGCCGTTCCGGCCATTCCTCCGGAGATTGTGCTGTTTCCGAACTGGTTCTGGTTCAACATCTACGAGATTTCTTCCTGGTCGCGGGCCATCCTGGTGCCGCTTTCGATCTGCTACGCCAAGAAGCCGTTCAAGAAGATTCCTCGAGAGATGGGTGTAGAGGAGTTATTTGTCGGTGGCATGCAGAAGTCGCGGATGCACCTGCATTGGGCGAAAAAGCTGGTTTCCTGGCGGAATTTCTTTCTCGTACTCGACCGCATGACGCACTGGCTGGAACGGGTGCACGTCCGCCCACTGCGATCGGTTGCGCTGAAGCGGGCGGAGAAGTGGATGCTTGAGCACTTCGAGATGAGCGACGGACTGGGTGCCATCTATCCCTCAATGATGAACGCCATCATCGCGCTCCGTTGCCTTGGCTATTCGCTAGACGATCCGCAGGTGATTCGCGCGCTCGATGAGTTCGAAAAGCTGGGAATCGAAGAGGAAGACACCTTCCGCATGCAGCCGTGCATGTCTCCGGTATGGGATACGGCGTATGCGCTATTCGCGCTGGGCGAAGCGGGAGTACCGGCCAACGATCCACGCATGGTGAAGTGTGCTGACTGGATCCTGCAGAAGCAAGTGCGCACCGTGGGCGACTGGAAAGTGAAGAACAAGAAAGGCCAGCCGGGTGGTTGGTACTTCGAGTTCAACAACGAGTTTTACCCCGATGTCGATGACAGCGCGATGGTTTGCCTGGCCTTAAGCCGGGTGGAGCATCCCAACGGCCGTTATCAACGGGAGTCCGTCCAGCGGGCGATCGACTGGATCTTTTCCATGCAGTGCAAGAACGGCGGCTGGGCGTCTTTCGACAAAGACAACGACCGCATGGTCTTCCAGTACGTTCCGTTTGCCGATCACAACGCGATGCTCGACCCGCCAACGGTCGACATCACGGGACGCATCCTGGAAATGCTGGCAACCTACGGCTACGACAAGAGTCATCCTGCGGTCGAGCGGGCGATCAAGTTCGTCCGCAAGGAACAGGAGCCGGATGGAAGCTGGTTCGGACGTTGGGGTGTCAATTACATCTACGGGACTGCCCTGGTGTTGCGAGGCCTGGAAGCGATTGGCATGGACCTGCACGAGCCGTGTATCCAGCAGGGTGCCGAGTGGCTGCGCATGGTGCAGAACGCGGACGGGGGATGGGGCGAGACGGTAGGTTCCTATGATGACCCGAGCTTGCGCGGGCAAGGGGATAGCACCCCGTCGCAAACGGCATGGGCCATCCTCGGTCTGCTGGCCGCCGGCGACATTCGCAGCGATTCGGTGGCGCGAGGCGTCGCCTACCTGATGCGGACGCAGAGAAAAGATGGCTCTTGGGATGAACCGTTCTTTACGGGCACTGGATTCCCGCGAGTGTTCTATCTGATGTATCACCTGTATCGCGATTATTTCCCGCTGCTCGCGCTGACGACATACGCCAAGATCATGGAAAAGGCACAAAGTTAGTTCGGTGGATCCGAGTTAGAGCACTCAGTTGTGATCATTCCCGCAAAGTATTCGGGAGGCTCTTCATTTCTTCCAGGTGCCGATTTCGGGTATGCAGATGCTTGACACAGTTCTGAAGCGCTTTGAAGAACCGGATGAAGTGCGAACCTTCGAAAAGGGGAGATTCGAACTCGTCCATATCGGAGGAATGACGATCGGGCGCGCCACGTACGAGCCGGGCTGGAAATGGTCTGTGCACGTTGGTCCCGGCGTAGGTGCGTCGCGCTGCAACGTCGAGCACGTCGGGCTGGTGCTTTCTGGATGTGCGACGGCTGCGATGGAGGACGGTACCATCCATGAACTCCGCGCTGGGACGCTCTTTCACATTCCGCCCGGCCCACCCGGCCACGATAGTTGGGTGGTCGGAGACGAACCCTACGTCTCGCTACATTTTCTGGGAGCCGATCAGTACGCGAATAAATAGTCCTTACATTCGTCGGCCGGATGCTTCATCACTTCTGAACTCGTACATTACTCGAGAACTGAGAACCTACTGTTGAAAGCTTTCGTTACTGGCGCGACTGGATTCCTGGGCTCCCACGTCGCGCGCGTTCTCGCCGACCAGGGTGCCGAGTTGCGGTTGCTCGTACGATCGAGCAGCAATCTGCGGAATCTCGAAGGGCTCAAAGCGGAGACAGCTACTGGGGATCTACGGGATGCTGCATCCCTCGAGCGGGCAATGTCGGGCTGCGACACGGTGTTTCATGTTGCGGCCGACTACCGGCTCTGGGTGCGAGATCCAGAAGAGATGTACCGTTCCAACGTTGAGGGCACCCGCGCAATTCTGGAAGCGGCGCGCAAGAACGGCGTGCGGCGCGTGGTGTACACCTCGAGCGTGGCCACGGTCGGTTTTACGAGCAACGGGCATCCCGCAGATGAAGATTCGCCGGTCTCGCTTCTCGACATGATCGGGCACTACAAGCGATCGAAGTTCATGGCCGAGCTCGTCGCATTGTCAGCAGGACGCTACGGGATGAACGTGGTGATTGTGAATCCGACGACGCCGGTCGGAGAGCAGGACATCAAGCCAACGCCCACGGGCCGTATTGTGGTGGATTTCCTGAAGCGCAAATTTCCCGCTTACGTAGAAACGGGATTGAACCTGGTGGATGTGCGCGAATGTGCGCGGGGACATGTAGCTGCGCTCGAAAGAGGGAAGTCGGGCGAGCGCTACATTCTCGGTGGCGAGGATCTGACCCTGAAGCAGATCCTGGATAAGCTCGGCGCGATCACCGGATTACCTTCCCCGAGGGTGAAGTTGCCCTACATTTTCGCCTTCGCTGCCGGGGTGGTGGACGAAACGATTAGCGGGAGATTGCTGCAGCGCGAGCCTCGTGCAACCGTCGATACAGTGCGCATGGGCAAGAAAAAAATGTTTGCCAGCTCAGGTAAGGCCCAGCGCGAATTGGGATGGAAGATTGTTCCCGTGGAAGATGCGCTGCGGCGGGCCGTAGAGTGGTTCCGGACGAACGGATATGTCTAAAGTTGCAATCGTGGCCGCATTGGAACGTGAGGTTCGTCCTTTGGTGAAGAATTGGAGCGTCTGCGAGCGGGAACACGGCGGTCGCCGCTACCGGTTTTATGAGCATGATGAAACAGTGTTGGTGTGTGGAGGTATTGGGGCAGAAGCAGCGCGACGAGCTGCGGAGGCCGTGGCGGCTCTCTTCGAGCCGACGCTGATTTACTCCGCCGGCTTTGCGGGCGCACTCGATTCACGCTTTAAAGTCGGGGATGTCGTCCGGCCCGAGCGGGTTGTTAATGCGGGAGACGGAAGCAGCGTCACTTTGGACGGAGGCGAGGGCATTCTTGTCAGTTTTTCCGTGATCGCTAGCTCGGCTCAGAAAGCAAAGCTGCGAGAATCCTTTGGGGCGGTGTTCGTAGACATGGAAGCAGCAGCAGTGGCACGTTCAGCCGAGGCTCGAGGAAAAGAATTCGCCGTGGTAAAGGTGATTTCTGATGAGCTCAATTTTAGTTTTCCCTCGATGGAAAGATTTGTTGACGCCGAAGGAAAGTTCGCTGAGGGGCGATTCGCCTGGTTCACTGCTTTGCGACCATGGCTTTGGCCACAGGTGGCGCGCCTGGCGAGAAACAGCAATATCGCCTCTCGCGCCCTCTGCGATTGGCTACGCAACATAACCACAAATCAGCGTTCTATCTCAGGGCAGGTTCATGCTTCGGAGGCCATTCACCGTGGATGAATCGCTCCGCTTCCCGGAACGGGATGTTAGGTAGAGGTATGAAAACCTTCTTCCCAAAACGAGAAATATTTCATTGGCAGATCGGATACGTGCGGAAAGTGCGCGCGTTGATTCATCTATAATCGCGAAAGGCGTTCTCCTAAACCCGATGCAATTGTTTCCTTTGCTAGTAGTGTTCGTCGGCGGTGAGATCGTCGACATGATCTCCAACACTGGCGCGGTGGCCAAACTTGTCTTGCTGGCGCTGCTAGTGTTCAGCCTGATTTCCTGGGCCATCATTCTGACCAAATGGAGCTTGCTGCGGCGGGCTCGTGCGCAGAGCGGACGCTTTGTGCGGGCCTTCCGCAAGGCCCAGCGGTTGCAGGATATCGCCGCCGTGGCCGACCAATTCAAGCCCAGCCCTCTAGTCGGAGTATTTGAGGGTGGCTACGAAGAGTACCGGCGTCAAGCCGCTACATCGGGCACAGTGCGGAATCTGCTCTCGATTCAGCGTGGCATGCAGATCGGGGCTTCGGAAGGAGTCACGCGTCTCGAGCGCAATATGCCATGGCTCGCGATCACCGCCTCGGCCACACCTTTCGTCGGTCTGTTTGGCACGGTGTGGGGCATCATAGACGCATTCCATGGACTTGGAACAGCCGGGGCAGCGACGTTGCGCGCGGTCGCTCCCGGTATCTCGGAAGCGCTGATTACTACCGCTGCCGGGTTGGCGGCTGCCATCCCCGCACTGATCGCCTACAACCTGATCGGGGCTTCGATTCGCGAATTTGCGTCGCGTAGTGACGACTTCGCGCTCGAAGTGCTGAATGCCGTCGAGCACAGCCAGGCGCAGGCTCCGGCCCAAATCCCGGTGGATGCGAGGCGCTGATGGCATTCTCGACCGCAAACGGACGCACACAGACCTCCCTCGCTGACATTAACATCACCCCGCTCGTGGACGTGGTGCTGGTACTCCTGATCATTTTCATGGTGACCGCGCCCGTGCTGCAGTCCGGGATTGACGTCAGCGTGCCAAAAACGCGGACGGTGAAGCAGATTACCGAAGAACGGCTGGTGATCACGATCAACAAGGATCAGCGAGTTTTCCTGGGAAACGACGCCATCAACATCAACGCAATCGGAGGCAAGCTGCGGCAGAAGATTCGCGATCCTCGATCGCAGTCCATTTTTGTGCGCGCGGACGAGAACGTGCCTTTTGGTGTTTTCGCCACCGTGATGGACACGGTGAAGCAGGCGGGATTCAATAACGTAAGTATTGTCACGCAACCTCTAGAGCAAAATGGCAGCAAACGCTGAAATCTATTTCGAACACGATGGATGGGGACGCGCGCTGGCGTGGTCGGCAGGATTGCACGTGGGAATCTCCGCTCTATTGCTCCTCTATTCGGCGGTCTTCTATCGAACCAGCGGAGATACGTGGGGTGCAGGCGGAGGTGGCGAGGCGATTGGCGCAACTCTGGTGAGCGCAGTGCCACTGCCGGCGAATGCTGCCCCCACACAGAATGTGCTGGCTAACGAGTCAAAAGGAATCACCCAATCCCAACCCAAGATTGAAGAGAAGGTCCCAGACGCGATCGAAATCCAGGGCAAGAACGCCAAGATAAAACCCAAGAAGAAGCAGGAGTCTGCGTCGAAGGAGAAAGCTCAACCCGCGGCGGAAGAAGAAAACAATCAAGTGGCTTTTGGCGAGGGCGGCCCAGTGAGTGGACCTTATGGGACATTCGCCGCAGGTGGCGCCAAGGGCGGCTTTGGAATCACGGGTGGCGGCGGCGATTTCGGCACAAAGTACTCATGGTATGTCCACGTGATTCAGCAGAAGGTTGCGGAGAACTGGCTGAAGTATGAGGTCGATCCGAGAATATCCACGGCACAAAGGGTTTACATCGTGTTCGATATCGCTCGGGACGGACATCCGACCAACGTGCAAGTTGAGCAGTCGAGCGGCGTGCCGTCACTGGATATCTCGGCCGTTCGCGCTCTGCAGCGCATCGACACCTTCGGTCCGCTGCCGCCCGATTACTCGGGCAACAAGATTTCGGTGGAGTACTGGTTCGATTATAAGAGGTGAAGTGGGATGTACCTTCGGCCAGTAATCATCGAGGTACTCAAGTAACCCGTGGTGCCGGAAAGAGAGCACAATGGGTCGATAAAAGCCCTATAAGATGAAGGATAAGATCTTGCAAAGCAATTTCTATCGGCATACGATATTGTTGTACACGAAATCCTTTCTTTCGACACGGATGGACGAGCCCGCTAGAGCACTCATTCGGCGACGCCCCAACAAATTCTACGGCCCGGCGCAGGCGTTCGTTCTCATCCTTACCTGTTGGCTTCTTCCCTCGGTTCTGCAGGCACAAGATTGGGTAAAAACCGGCACGAGCCTTGGTGTGGAGAAGGTTCGTCTGGCGGTCCCAGACTTCAAGGCTGCGTCGAACGATCCGCAAAACGCCGCGTTCCTCAAGACTTTTAACGACACTCTGTGGAATGACCTTGACGTCTCGGGAGTGGTCGAACTGGTTTCAAAGAGCTTCTATCCCCTACAGATGCCTGGGCAGCCCCCCGAAGTGAATTTCATCGCGTGGAACGCGCCGCCTCCCAATGCAGCCATGCTGGCTTTTGGAAACCTTGGGGTGGCGGGAGGAAAGCTTACGTGTCAGGGCTGGCTGTACGACGTGAAGAATATCCAGTCGCCCCAGGTTCTTGGCAAGCAATATTCCGACAACGCCAGCGACGCCGCGGCAAGAATGATGGCGCACAAGTTTGCCGATGAAATCATTTTTCGCCTGGGTGGCGGGATCCAGGGCATTGCGGAAACGCAAATCTATTTTGTCAGTGATCGCACCGGGCACAAGGAAATCTGGGCGATGGACTACGATGGCTCGAACCAGCACCAGTTGACCCATCTGGGCTCGATCGCATTGTCGCCAAGAATCTCGCCCGATGGATCACGCCTGGCATTCAGCGCGCTTACCAAGAGCGGATGGGAGATCATGATGTACTCCCTCGAACTGAACCGGGCGATAAGCTTCCCGCATATGGGTGGTACAAATCTGTCGCCGGCCTGGTCGGGGGACGGAACGAAGCTGGCATTTTCTTCGTCACGCGGTGGCGATCCCGAAATTTATATCGCCGACGCATCCGGCGGGAGTCCGCATCGCATGACCACCGATAAAGGGCCGGATGTCTCTCCGGTCTGGAATCGCAAGACCAACGCCCAGATCGCTTTTGTCAGCGGGCGCACCGGCCTGCCGCAGGTTTACACCATGGAGGCCGACGGCACGAACCAGCAGCGCTTGACGGACCAGGGATATGCCGTGTCGCCGAACTGGGCGCCCAACGGGCAGTTCCTCTCGTTCGCATGGGTGCGGAAGTACGGTCCGGGAGAACCGGGCTCATCCGACATTTACCTGATGGATATTGCGAGCAAGCAGTGGGTCCAGTTGACACACGACGGCGGGCGTAACGACTTTCCCTCGTGGTCGCCGGATGGGCGTCACATCGTGTTCCAGTCAAACCGCTCCGGCAATCTTGAAATCTGGACGATGCTTGCCGATGGGACCAAGGTTCAACAACTGACTTTTACAGGTCGTAATTCGCAACCGAATTGGAGTTGGAAATAGTAAATACACTTCGTCTGACCCCAAAGGCGAGCCTTTGGGGGTCGTAGGAGGAAATAAAAGTGAAGCAACTCAATATCAAATGGTTCCTGCTGATACTCGCACTCGGAGCTCTCTTAACGCTGGGCGCATGCGGAAAGAAAGCAACTCCGCCCCCGCCACCACCACCTCCCGCACCGGCAGCCCCAACGGCTTCGATTGCCGTCAGTCCAAACTCAATACAAGCCGGACAATCCGCCTCGCTGACGTGGCAAACCAGCAACGCGACGGATGTTTCGATTGATGGTATTGGTGCGGTGCAGCCCAACGGCTCGCAAAGCGTTTCGCCCACCGAGTCCACTACTTATCACCTGACCGCCAAGGGTACGGGTGGCACGCAGGAAGCGACGGCGAGGTTGACGGTAGCAGCGGCTCCGCCACCGCCACCGCCCACCGCCACGAATGTTACCGATGAGGATCTGTTTAGCCAGAATGTGAAGGACGTTTACTTCGACTACGATAAGGCCGACGTTCGTGGCGACCAACAGTCCTCCGTGCAGGCTGACGCGCAGTTCTTCAATCAACACGCCAATATGAGCTTTACGGTTGAGGGGCACTGCGATGAGCGCGGTTCTACGGAATACAACCTGGCTTTGGGCGACCAGCGTGCCAGTGCGGTGAAAAGTGCCTTGACCTCTGCCGGAGTCAACGCCAGCCGGATCAAGACCATCAGCTATGGCAAAGAAAAACCCTTCTGCACAGAAAGCAACGAAGCTTGCTGGCAGCAGAATCGCCGTGGTCATCTCGTTTATCAAAAGTGAAAATTGACGGGGGACGCCAAAAGCGTCCCCCGGTCTAGTTTTGGACGAGCTGTGGTATTCGTCTGTCTCGAAATTCTGGCTGTTGTTCCCCCGTTGAATCTTACGGTTCCAGCCAGTCCCTTTGTGTTTCGAATCATCCCAGCCTGTGGGACAATCAAAGCATCTAAATTGGCGTGTTCAGGAAATCCCTTATGAAACCGAATCGTATCTCTGTGTTGATCGCATTGCTATCGGTGCTGTTGCTCGGAGTAGCTCCCGCATGGGGCGTGAACAAAGACATGGTGCAGCTGCAAACCCAGGTGCAACAACTCCAGGAGCAGATGACCGCCATGCAGCGCAGCTTTGACGAGCGTATGGGGGTCATGAAGAATCTGGTCGAGCAAGACACCGACGCCGTAAACAAGGTGGCCAACGCGCTGAATGCGCTGCAGAATACCTTGCAAAAGCAACAGTCCGACGGCGGCACAAAGATAGATCAGCTGTCGGGCCAGATCCAGTCGCTCAATGACACTATGGACGAAATTAAGGCGCGCCTGGCCAAAGTCACCAAGCAGTTGGAAGATATGCAGTCGGGCCAGCAAAGTCTGGCCGCGAATCAGGCGCAACAACAGGCCCAGCAGCAAGCTCAGGCCCAGGCACCGCCGCCAGATGTTCTCTATAACAACGGGCTGCGCGATTACAACGGTGGCAAGAACGATCTGGCGTCACAGGAATTCTCGGATTACCTGAAGTTCTACCCGAATACCGATCTGGCGGGAAACTCCTACTATTATCTGGGCGAGCTTCAGTTCCGGCAGGGAAATTACCAGCAAGCCGTTCAGAGCTATGATCAGGTGTTGCAAAACTTCCCCAGCGGGAATAAGACGGCGTCAGCCCAGCTGAAGAAGGGTTTCGCTCTGGTGGAACTCGGCAAGCAGGATGACGGTGTCAGCGAATTGCGCCATCTGATTCAGCGCTATCCGCACTCACCTGAGGCTCTACAGGCGCGGGAACGGCTGCGCAAGCTAGGGGTTGCAAGCACCGGGAAATAGCTTGGGCGCGGACTAATTGCGGGCCACGAGCGACTCACTAGATCGTGTGGCGATTTCGCTTAGGTGCGTGGTGTTTTGTGGCCTTGTGCGCCTTGTGATGCTCGACTCGATGGTGCGTCTTCTTCACCGACGTCAAGGAAGCGTGCGGCACATCCGCAAAGGCAAATGCGCTCGACAGGAAGCACGCTACGAGTAGCAAGAGCAACTTCTTCATATACACCCTTCCCCGGCCAGTGTTACTTCTTAACACGTATTTTATTTCGAAACCGGCTCCAATAAACTACACTTTTTTGTTCTGGTCCGAGCACGAATCTGTAATGGCAATCCGCGACATCATACGAGGGGGAATCATGGCACATAAACCGCTAGAACCAGATCAGGACGCCGCCAAGGGTGCTACAGAAACCGAGAATCACCAGATTCCGGGGAACAATGGCTTGCAGGAACAGCTCGGGCATCGCGATCAGGACCCGATGCTGAAGGATGCAGATTCTGACTTCCCGGAGCCCGGACAAAATCCCGAACATACGGGCGAACCGACACGAAAGAGTGCGTAGGCCAAGCAATCACTCGTTCTGAGATCTTCAGCGCAACTCTTCCATTACCGCATCCAGCACTTCTTTGCCCGGACGCGTCACTGTGTCCGGAAGAGTGGCTAAGGGCTGGTCGACCACGTTCAGCATCTCGATGAAGTTCGGCGCCTTAGGATTGACGTAAAACACGCCAGTAAGAACCTCGCCCTTGTCGTGCGCTTCAGTCAGACGCGTCATCGCACGAATCTTGTCCGTTGGATCGTAATCCTCTTCCAGCTTCCGCAGATGAAGACGGGAGCCGTCATGCATAGTGACTTCAACGGTGGTACCGGGATCGTATTCAACGTCGATCTCCTCGAAGTGCGGAACGAAGCTCACATCCTGCAGCGTCTCCTCGTGTTCTTTCACGTACTTGTAAGACTTGGTTGAACCCTCGTGGTCGTTGAAGGTGACGCAGGGAGATACCACGTCAAGCATGACCGTTCCCTTGTGCGCGATGGCAGCTTTCAGCATGGCGCTGAGCTGGCGTTTGTCGCCGGAGAACGAGCGGCCCACCAGGGTTGCGCCGAGTTGAATCGCCAGTGCGCAGGTGTCGATTGGTGGCAGATCGTTGACCACGCCACTCTTCAGCTTGGAACCAAGATCGGCGGTCGCCGAGAACTGGCCTTTGGTCAGGCCGTAGACCCCGTTGTCTTCGATGATGTAGATGATCGGAAGATTGCGCCGCATCAGGTGGACAAACTGCCCGATACCGATGGAGGCCGTATCGCCATCGCCGCTGACGCCAATGCAGATCAGCTTGCGATTTGCCAGCAGGGCTCCAGTTGCCACCGAGGGCATGCGCCCGTGCACAGCATTAAAGCTGTGCGAGCGGGTCAGAAAGTACGCCGGCGTCTTCGACGAGCAGCCGATGCCGCTGGGCTTGATGACGAACTCGGGCTCGACGCCCATCTCGTACATGGCCTCGATGATGCGCTCCGAAATCGCATTGTGGCCGCACCCGGCGCAGAGTGTAGTCTTGCCGCCTTTGTATTCGATTACGGTCAGGCCAATGCGATTCGTCTTCGGTCCTGCGGATCCCGTTTCGGTCGGAGTGGTTGCCATCTACTTGCCCTCCATCATGGTCAGTTCGTCAGTGATGGACCGCGCATCGAGCGGCAGTCCAGTGATATGCGCGATGCTGCGGAGGCGGCCGATCAGCTCAGGCTTCAGATCGAGCTTGAGCAGGCTGAGCATTTGAGCGTCGCGATTCTGCTCGACCACATAAATGTGCTCGTGCTGCTCGATGAATTCGTGCACCTCGCGCGTGAAGGGATAAGCCCGAAGCCGCAGGTAATCAGTCTCGATTTTGTATTCTTCGCGGAGTTGATCGCGGCTCTCGGTGATGCCCCAATGCGAGGTCCCATAACCGATGATGCCGATCTTCGCGTTGTTTCCTTTGGTGATTTCGGGCCGCGGAACGAAGGAGCGCGCAGTTTCAAATTTACGGTTCAGGCGCTCCATGTTGTTTTCGAAGTCGTCGGCTCGCTCGCTATATTGCGCCTTCTCGTTGTGGCCGCTGCCGCGTGCAAAGTAGGCCGCAGCCGGATGGGACGTGCCCGGCAGGGTGCGATATCCGATACCGTCGCCATCCACGTCCTTGTAACGCGCAAATCCACCAAGCCGGTCGAGATCTTCCTTGCCAAGGACTTTGCCGCGCTTGATCGGCGTGGTGGGATAAGCGAACGGGTCAGACATCCAGTTGTTCATGCCGAGATCAAGATCGGACATCACGAAGACCAGAGTCTGGAATTGCTCGGCCAGGTTGAAAGCTTCCGGAGCCATGCTGAAACACTCTTCCACAGAGCAGGGAATCAGCATGATGTGCTTCGTGTCGCCATGCGAAAGCACCGCAGTCGAGAGAATATCGCCCTGCGAAGTTCGCGTGGGCAGCCCAGTCGATGGGCCGACGCGTTGGATGTCCCAGATCACGCCGGGAACTTCGACGTAATAGGCAAGACCCGCGAATTCTGACATCAGGGAAATCCCAGGACCGGCGGTCGCCGTCATACTGCGTGCACCCGCCCAGCCTGCACCAATGACCATGCCGATCGCGGCCAGTTCATCTTCGGCCTGCACGATTGCGAAGGTCGCTTTGCCGTCGGGGCCGATACGGTATTCCTTCATGTACTCGATCATCGTCTCGACCAGCGAAGAAGACGGCGTGATCGGGTACCAGGTAACGACCGTGCATCCCGCGAACATGCAGCCAAGAGCGGCGGCGGAATTGCCATCAATGATGATCTTGCCGGCGGTCTTGTTCATGCGTTCAATGTAGAACGCGCCACGTTTCTGGAGGTTTGCCTTGGCGTATTCAAAGCCGGCCTGCGCGGCAGCCAGATTGAGATTAGCGGCCTTTACTTTCTTGGCGAACTGCTTGCGGATGGCCTTTTCGACCTCCTCCATCTCGATGGTGAGCAGGCTCGCCACCACGCCCACGTACACCATGTTCTTGACCAACTTGCGCAGCTTCGCTTCGGGACAGACTTGTGCGACCAACTTGTCGTAAGGAACCGAATAAAAGATCAGATCGTTGCGGAGTTTGTGCAGCGCCAAAGGCTCGTCATAAAGTACAGCCGCGCCCGGGGCTAGGGACATGGCGTCTTCCTGCGCCGTCTCAGGATTCATGGCGACGAGGAAATCGATCTCTTTCTTGCGTCCGATATAGCCGTTCTTGTTGGCGCGGATCGTATACCAGGTGGGAAGTCCGGCAATGTTGGACGGAAACATGTTCTTGCCGGATACTGGAACGCCCATCTGGAAGATACTGCGCAGCAACACGGTATTCGAACTTTGCGAGCCGGACCCATTGACCGTCGCGACTTGGATGCTCATGTCGTTAACGATCCGCTTCTGTCCCATGCCGCCAGAGGACTCCCGGGGCACGACATCCGTAGTGGCCATCCCTACACCTTCCTTCTTTCAGTCAGAGGGCAGAACCCCTGCCCATGATTTATGGATTGCGGAGGAGGAAACACTCTATTATACGGCGGGCCGCCCCCTCGAGTAGCCAAATCGCCCGTCTGTAGGCCGGAGGAACCTGAGTTGGAAACGAACGGGAAAGTCCACGGGGCTACGATTCGGTCTTGTAGAACTGGGCGATCGTGCGAAACTTATTATATCGTGCCACGATCAATTCAGCAGGGGGCATTTTCTTCAATTCGGCGTAATGCCTTTGCAGGCTTGCATCCAGCAAGTTGGCGGCGGCCTCGTGGTCGCGATGGGCTCCGCCTTCGGGTTCGGGAACGATGTCATCAATACAGCCCAGTTCACTGAGATCGGTAGCGGTGATGCGCATTGCCTCGGCGGCGAGTTCTTTCTTCGAGGAGTCGCGCCACATAATCGCAGCGCAGCCTTCGGGTGAAATCACCGAGTAAATCGAGTTCTCCATCATCAACACCCGGTCGGCGACCGCAATCGCAAGAGCTCCGCCACTGCCGCCCACGCCGATCACGGTAGCGATAATGGGTACTTCCAGCCGGGCCATTTCGCGAAGGTTATAAGCGATCGCCTCGGCTTGGCCCCGCTCTTCAGCGTGGATGCCAGGGTAGGCTCCGTCGGTATCGACCAGGGTGAACACGGGCCGCCGGAATTTCTCCGCAATCTGCATCGCTCGGATCGCCTTGCGGTAGCCCTCGGGGTGGGGGGTACCGAAGTTCCGATGGACCCGCTGCTTCATATCCCGCCCCTTTTGGGTGGCGACGATCAGGACCTCATCGCCGTGGAAGCGGGCCATACCGCAGATGATCGCGGCATCGTCGCCGAAAGCGCGGTCTCCGTGGATCTCGCTGAAATCGGTAAAGACGCGCTCGATGTAATCCAGAGACTGGGGCCGCTGTGGATGGCGCGCCAGTTCAGTCTTCTGCCATGCGGTAGGCGGAGCGCTCATCTCTCGGCGGAGCGTGTCGATGCGATCTTGAAGTTGGGCGATCTGCCGCCGGGTCGCGTCATCCGGGTCCGCCGACTCCATCTCGGCTACCTGCCGTTCAATTTGCTCCAGTTCCTGCTGTGCTTTTTCGATGGATGTCATGCTTAGAATTAGCTGATGATGCGAACGCTGCCGCGCCCGCACAACTGCTCGACCCGGGCGATGAAACTACGGTCTGGAAGCACATTATAGCCTTCCGCTTCCATCACCACCATGAAATCGCCCTGGCGCTCCACGTCAAATAACACCCGGGCCTCGCCTTTGCGCTCCATAAACAGAGTGTGCAGGTTGTCAATTGTAGCTTCGCCAGAAGTTTCGAGCGGGATGCGAACGCGGATCGCACGTGGCAGGGGAACCTTGGCCTCTTCGAGGGGCATGATCTCCGCCGCCGTGATTTTAGGGTTGGCGCCCTCTTCGATGCGCACGCCCGCCTTCACCAACACAGGAACTTCGAGCTTAACTTTCTCGCCGATCCGCTTGAAGGCTTCGGGAAACACGATCATATCGATCGAGCCTGACATATCTTCGAGCGTCGATTGGGCGTAAAAGTCACCACGCTTTGACTTGAGAACGCGCACGTTGCTGATGATGCCGGCAGTCACGATGATCTCGTCCTTGCCGGTCGACTTCGTCATCGCCGCTATCTCTTCGATGCTCAGGGCCTGCAGGTCAGTAAGCTTCTCTTTGTACTTTTGCAGCGGGTGGCCTGAGATGAAAAAGCCAAGTATTTCTTTCTCGGCGGACAGGCGGGTGTGTTCGTCCCAATCGGGAATATTGGGCAGCTTGTCGTTGTGCGCGTCGGCATCTTCCTGCTGAAAGACGCCAAACAGGCCATGCTGGCCCGATTCGGCGTCGCGCTGAGTTTTTTGCGCCTGCTCCATGGCCTTGTCGAGCACCGCCATCAATTGCGCACGGCGGCCGAGGGAATCCATTGCGCCGCTCTTGATCAGCGACTCCACGACTCTCTTGTTGAGCAGGCGCAGATCGACGGTCTCGCAAAACTCGAAGATCGACTTGAAGCTGCCAAGTTTCTTGCGCGCGGCGACGATCGATTCAATGGCATTCCCGCCGACATTTTTGACCGCACCCAGGCCGAAGCGGATCGACTCGCCGTGCGGAGTGAAGTTCGCATCCGAGACGTTGATATCGGGCGCTTCCACCGTGATGCCCATCTCGCGGCACTCATTGATGTACTTGACGACATCATCGGTCGAGCCCGTTACAGAGGTCAGCAGCGCAGCCATGAACTCTACCGGATAGTGCGTCTTGAGATAAGCCGTATGGTAGGCGAGCAGGGCGTAGGCTGCGGAGTGGGATTTGTTGAACCCGTATCCAGCGAACTGGGCCATCAGGTCGAAGATCTTCTCGATCTTCTTGGAAGGATACTTTCGCTGCGCAGCGCCCTCGACGAAGCGCTCGCGCTGCTGTGCCATCTCTTCGGCCTTCTTCTTGCCCATGGCGCGGCGGAGCAGGTCTGCTTCACCCAGCGAGTATCCCGCCAACCGGTTCGCGATCTGCATCACCTGTTCCTGATACACGATCACGCCGAGCGTTTCCTGCAGGATTTCTTTCAGTTCGGGCAGTTCGTATTCGACTTTCTTACGGCCATGCTTGCGGTCGACGAAGTCATCGATCATGCCGCCCTGGATCGGTCCCGGCCGATAGAGCGCGTTGAGGGCCGTGAGATCTTCGATCGAATTGGGCTGATACTTCCGCAGCACGTCGCGCATGCCGTGCGATTCAAACTGGAAGACGCCGGAAGTCAGGCCCTTGTGAAAGACTTTCTCGTACGTCTCGGTGTCTTCGAGAGGAATCTGTTCAAGGGTAATCGTTGTCCCGCGAGTTTGCTCGATGAGTTTCAACGCGTCCGTGAGAATGGTGAGAGTGGTCAGGCCGAGGAAGTCCATCTTTAACAGGCCCATCTTCTCGATGGCGACCATGTCAAAGGCGGTCACGATTTCGTCGTTCTTGGTGCGGTGCAGGGGAACGAGGTCGGTCAACGGGCGTGGGGAAATCACCACTCCAGCCGCATGAACGCCGGAATTGCGCACCAAACCTTCCAGCTTCCTCGCGGTCTCGAACAACTCGCGGATCTGGCCGTCTTTCTCGATCGCCTCTCGCAGCTGCGCCGAATCTTCAATAGCTTGTTCTAGCGTGATGTTGAGCTGGGTGGGCACCATCTTGGCGATGCGATCGACGTCGGCGTAGGGAATATCCATGGCACGGCCAACGTCTTTGATGGCAGCTTTTGCAGCCATCGTACCGAAGGTGATGATCTGCGCGACGTTGTCGCGCCCATATTTCTGGGTGACGTAGTCGATGACTTCGCCGCGGCGATTCATACAGAAATCAATGTCGATATCAGGCATCGAGACGCGCTCAGGGTTCAGGAAGCGCTCAAACAGCAATTCGTGCTGCAGAGGATCGATATCGGTGATGCCAAGCGCGTACGAGACCAGAGAACCGGCGGCCGATCCGCGGCCCGGACCTACGGGGATGCCATGATCCTTCGCGTAACGGATGAAGTCCCAGACAATGAGGAAGTATCCGGGGAACTTCATCTGCTGAATGATGGCAAGTTCGCGTTCCAGACGCTGTTCGTAATCGGTAATCGGATGCTTCAGCTTTCCCTGCTCGTGCAGCGGTCGCAGAGCGTCGAGTCGGCGGGCGAAGCCCTCGCGGGTGACGTGGACGAAGTAGCTGTCAATCGTGTATCCGGGCGGGACCTCGAACTCCGGGAAGGGATTCGCTACCTTTTCAAGCCGGAGACTGCAGCGTTCGGCGATATCGAGCGTGCGCGTGAGTACTTCGGGTGAGTCCTTGAACACGCGGTACATTTCGTCGTGGTTCTTTACGAAGAACTGCGTGCCATCAAACTTCATGCGCGCTGTATCGCGAATCGACTTGCCCGTCTGAATGCATACCATTACATCCTGGGCATGCGCATCGTCTTCGCAGAGATAGTGGCTATCGTTGGTGGCGACGAGCGGAAGACCAAGATCTTTTTCAAGCTGGAAGAGTCCCGAATGGATGCGGTGCTCCATCTCCAAGCCCTGGTCCTGAATTTCGAGAAAGAAATTCTCTTTACCAAAGATGTCTGCAAAGGTTCCCGCGGCGGCGCGTGCGGCCGCATAATTGCCCTCTGTGAGTCGTTCCGCAACCTCGCCTTTCAAGCATCCAGAAAGGCCAATCAGACCGCGGGAGTGTTCCGCGAGGAATTTCTTGCTCACCCGAGGCTTGTAGTAGAACCCGTGCAGCGATGCCTCGGATGTGATCTTTACCAGGTTGCGGTAGCCTTCCTCATTTTCGGCCAGCACCAGAAGGTGATTGTAGGTGTCGCCCTCGGGCGCAGCACGGTGGTCATCTTTCTTACAGACGTAAAGTTCGCAGCCGACTATGGGTTTCACACCCGCGTGTTTAGCCGCGTTGACGAAGTGAACCGCACCGAAAATGTTGCCATGGTCAGTCATGGCCACGGCGGGCATCCCCAGTTCTTTCACCCGCTGGCAGAGCTTTTCGACATCACAGGCGCCATCGAGCAGGGAGTAGTCAGTGTGCAGGTGCAGGTGGACGAATTGGGACATGGGTCGGTAAAGCTAGTTTACCGCAAGGGATGGTAGAGGAAAGGTGTGAATAGCTGTGCGTTTTCGGGGAATAACCTTCCGCCTCTGCTTCACTTTAGATCGAGAAACGGTGCAGCTAACTGCTCATCGTGCTGCGCGTGTAAGCGTTGGTTAGCGGGCGGCTCAGGCGACAACCTTCTCGCAATCTGGTCACGATGAACAAATCTGGGGGAAACATATGCTTCGAGGACTCGCTCTTTCAGTTCTGGTTGTTATGTTCTCGGCCCAAGCGCTGAAGAGGTGGCTGCACTTGGCTGTCTCGACAAGATAACTGCTGTCACGCAATTCGTCTGGATTGGCAGATCGTCTTAGTCAGCGCCGGCACCCGCGCCCAGTGCCTTCTGCAACAGTTTCCGTGCCTGGGTGATAAGTTCCGCGACTTCGAATGGTTTAACGAGATAGGGAGTGCCGTTTTCTTGCAGGAAGGACCGCTCGTCGCCGGGTTCGAAGCCATTTGAGAAAGTGTAGAGAATGTGATCATCCATCCCGACACAATTCTCTTTCAGCCAGAGGTAAGATTCCTTTACGCCCCAACCCGGCATCATGCCGTTCATGATGATGATGTCGAAATGCTCGGAGAGCAGGCGGGTCTTTACATCCTGGCTGGTTTTGGCAGTCACCACCGAGGCACCAGCGCCCATCAAGACGTCGCGCTCGAACTCCAGGACCGCCTCTTCCTCTTCCACGAGCAGCACGCGTCCGTGCACTGCGCCATCGTGTAGTCTTGGGGACGCTTTGACCATTTCGGGTTCCAGGTTCGCTGATACGGCCGCCGGCAACCTGACTTCGATTGTCGCGCCGCCTTCAGGCGCGTTGTTGGCGGTGATGTCTCCACCGTGTTCCTTCACGATCCCGTAGCAGATGCTGAGCCCCAGGCCCGTGCCCTTACCTATGCTCTTCGTCGTGTAGAACGGGTCAAAGATGCGCTTGGGGTCTTTGATTCCGGCGCCATCGTCGGTGAACTGTGTGGAGACGTGGCCGCCCTGGCTGACCACGCGGATCTTCAACGTACCCGTGCGGCCGGTTTCAAGAATGGCGTCGACCGCGTTGTTGATGATATTCAGAAATACCTGTTCGATCTGATGCGGATCGGCGATCACGACCGCTGGGTCCGAGGGTAGATCGCGCTCCACGCGAATGTTGTTGATCTTCAGATCGTAGTCGCGGAGCGCCAGGGTCTCATCCAGAACTCTCCGAATGTCGACTTCGTCCCGTTGGGGCTTGCGCTGGCGGGCAAACGACAGAAGGTTCTGCACGACACGGTGCGTGCGCTGCGCCTGCTTAAATAGCTTGCTGACGTAATCTTGCGCGCGGGTGTTCAGTCCCTCGGTTTCGAGAAGCTGAGCATAGCCAAGGATGGCCGTCAGGGGATTATTCAGTTCGTGAGCCACGCCGGCAATCAATTGCCCCACGGCCGACATCTTCTCACTTTGCAGCAGTTGTTCCTGCGTTTTGCGGAGATCTTCGTAGGCTCGGCAGGTCTCTTCGTACAGCCTGACCTTTTCGATGGTTGTGGCAAGCTGCCGGCTGATGGCGACGAGCAAGTTTTCATCGTTGCTGGAATATTCGAATCCCAGGTGGCTGCAGAGGCCCATGATGCCGACCGGACTTTCCTTGGCCCAGAACAGCACCCAGATCCATGAACGGTCTGCATCCGAACGCAAAAACTCCGCCACGCTAGGTGGCAGATGCGGCAGATATTCAGCCGTGACAACCTCGGCCCGGGAACGCATCACCAAATCGCCGAAGCCTTCCGTGAAAGAGAGCTCCGCAGGCCGCATTTTGTCGCGGCTGCGTGGTCCCCATGCGGCACGCCGCCGGTAAGTTGGCGAGTCGGTATCGGAGAGGTACACCGTTCCGCTCTCTGCGCCGAACAGGGTCACGACCTGGCGCAGAGTTAGATTGAGAATTTCGTCGAGGTCGAAGGATTGCGCCGCCACGACGGCCATGGCATTCAACGCGTTCAACTCCCGGTTGCGGCGCTGCATCTCGTCTTCGGCGCGGCGCTTCTCGGTCATGTCGAGAACGAATCCCTGGTAGCGTTCGACACTGCCGGTCGCATCACGCGTGGCGAAACTGCTCTCTACGGCCAGCAAGAGGGTTCCGTCTTTCCGCCTCAGAGTAACTTCGAAGTTCCGTACGTAGTTGTGAGCCTCGATCTCGCGGCGGAACGCCTCGCGCTGCTTGGCATCGACGCAGATCTCAGAATCCAGGTTCAGTACGAGCAGTTCGTCGCGCTTGCTGTAGCCGAGCATGTGGACGAACGCGTCGTTGCAGTCGACAATCCGGCCCTGCGGGATTGGCGACGTATACGCCCTCCTGTACCTGCTCGAATAGCAGACGATATTTCTCTTCCGCGGAGCGGCGCTCGGTCACGTCTCGGACTACGTGAATGGTTCCTTTTTGTGGGCTGCCTTGTTCGCTGTAGGAAGAGGTCGAGACCACCGAGAATCCGCCGAAGCAGGGGTCGGCGCCCTCGGTAAATTCTTCATCTCCACCCATCGCGCAATAGGGACAGCCGGTCCACTCTCCAAATGTGTGCGGCAGGGCAGAGTCGCAAGAGCTGCCGATTACGTCGGCCGCAGCCTGGCCGATTTGTTCCAGCAAAACCTGATTGGCCTTGATAATGCGGAAGTCAGCATCGTGCGCCAGAATGATGTCGTGGATCGAATCGAAGGTATTGATCCACTGGCGCTGCGAGCGCAGTACTTGCTCCAGCAGGCGGAAGTTTTCCACCGCCAGGGCAAGTTGCTTGCCGCAAGCCTGCAGGAAATCCAATTCTTCCGATGTCCACTGACGGTTCCGGGAATTGCCCAGCAACAGCAGTCCAACGGGCGCCTTGTTGCCGACGACCGGGATGATCACGACCTGGCGAATGTTTTCGCTCTCCAAACACTCTCGGGACTCAGGAGCGGCCGTATCCCGGGTTGTGACCTTGGGATCGGAGTGCTCGAGCAGCTTCGAAATATCCTCAGTAATCTCGGCAAAGCCCGCGTCGCGCAAGAAGTCGGAAGAGAGTCCCGCGGCATGAGTGGCGACCAGATGTCCGCCCTCACTCAAGCGGAACCAGGCAGCCCGCACTCGGGTCACGGCCTGCAATTCTTCGACCGCGCGCTGTACCACGTTTCCATACTGCTGTGCCGTTGCGATGCTGCCTGTAATGGCCTGCATCGCCTGTAAGCGACGCGTTCGTGAGCGCGATTCGTCGAATACCACCAGCAGCATGCTCAGTCCGACGGCAATCTCAGCTGCCAGGAACGCAGCCGCGGGCACCCGGTCGGTGAACGGACTCCAGGGAAGATGGAGGAAGGGCAAGGCCAGAGCCAGCAACCAGGCTGCCGGCTCCCAGCGTGCGCGGCGAGCGCGCAGCAGGGCGATCGATGCGGTCAGTAGAATGATGCGATAGCCGACTTCCACTGCCATCCGCAACGGCAGAGATTCAGGCCATAAAAGCACGCGGGCTCCGGCGAAGCCGACGAGCACAGGCGTAATTACCATCAAGGGAAGTAACAGGTCGCGCCCGCGCGTGTAGAGTAAGACCGCGCCGGCCAACAATCCAACGGAGAGCACGAACGTGGACTGCACGACTACGGAATCAAACGGTGAGGGGATCTTAGTGGCGAAGCAGTGCTCGGCGAGCCGCGAGAGCACTAGTGCCGTCCAACCCAAAACCCAAACTTTGAGATAGTTTTCGCGAAAAGCGCGCAGCGCGAGCACAGAGGCGCCCAGCAGGATCAGCAGAGTTACCTCTGCCGCCGAGGGCTTGGCCAGGCCAAGCCGCAATACCGTGTTCCATAGCGACCACAGGGATGCGCTCATCGCGTTGCGGACGTACGTCTTCCTCTCTGTTGAATAACATGGTCCGGTGTTTTCTCGATGGAGTTTCCGGACCTCAATGATTACTTTCGGAATCTCGCCGAAGCGTTACAATCGCCGATAGACTTTCGTGTGTTCTCATGGCAGATCGCATTCTTGTAGTTGACGACGAAGAGCCGATTCGGGAAATTGTCGCCTCGATGCTCGGCACGGCCGGATATGCCTGTAAACAGGCGGGTTCCGGCATGGAGGCGCTCGCGGTCCTGACTTCCGGGGAAGAGTTCGAACTCATGCTCTCGGACCTGATGATGGCCGACCTGGACGGCATCGGACTGTTAGAACGGACTAAGGAAAAGTATCCCGACATGCCGGTTGTGATGGTCACCGCGGTACACGATATTTCCGTGGCGTTGGCGGCCATTCGCAACGGGGCGTACGACTACCTGCTGAAGCCATTCGAGCGCGAGCAATTGCTCAATACGGTCAGCCGCGCCTTGGAGAACCGGCGGCTCAAGGTGGAGAACCGGACCTACCAGACCAATCTGGAATCTCTGGTGAAGGCGCGCACGGAACAGCTGCAGACTAGCGAACCGAGAGCTGATCGGTCTTACGACATCACTCTTGCAGGCGCTTGGCGACGCCCTGGATCTCAAAGATCGCGAAACCGAGGGCCATTCAAGACGTGTAACCGCGTTTACCATCGCCATCGCTCGCGCGATGGGTATGCCTCGCGGAGCAGATCGCCACCATCGCCCGTGGAGCATTTCTCCACGACATCGGGAAAATGGCAATTCCCGACAAAATCCTGAACAAGCCCGGAAAGCTCGACGCCAGACGAAACGGCCATCATGCGGGAGCACTGCTTCAAGGGCTATCAGATCGTGAAGAAGATTCCGTTTCTCGCAGAAGCCTGCGAGATCGTTTATTCCCACCAGGAGCGCTTACGATGGCAGCGGCTATCCCGCGCGGTCTGAAGGGCGATGAGATCCCTTTGGGAGCGCGCATCTTTTCGGTGGCCGATACTCTCGATGCCATTACCTCGGACCGCGTTTATCGCCGCGCCAGAGTCACTTGCGGAGGCGCGGAAGGAAATCCAGGAATGGTCGGGGCGCCAGTTTGATCCTGAAGTCGTCGCCGTCTTTCAGCAGATGCCAGATGAAATCTTTGAAGAACTGCGCCGCGCTATTGGTGCCCAGACCGATCCCCTGGCTTATTCCGCCGGCGCCAAGGACTAGTGCTCCCCGGTAGTTTGTGAGCTGAAAGCAGCAATTCTCCCAAGGGCATTAGCGAGGCCGGGAATTTGAATCCGCCTAGTCCATCTGAAGAGATTGCTGTCTTGTCGCTGCCTTGCTACTCACGGCGGTACTGGCCGTAGCTTGCCTGCTGCTGCCTCGGGGCCTGGCGCTGGCCGCAGTGAGCGATATCATCAGCGGCCTCCTGATGTTGTGCGCTCTTTTGGCGTTCGCATGGAATGGCCTTGCAGGCAAAGGCCGCCTGCGATGGTTCTGGATGCTTCAAGCCGCGGGCTGGGCGCTGTGGTTTGGCAACCAGGTCTTCTGGATCGTTTTCGATCTGATCCTGAAGCGCCCCATGCCGGCCATGTATCCCTCAGATGCGCTGCTGTTTCTAGCCGGCGCGCCCATGATTGCCGCCGTCCTGTTGCGGCCTCACCGGCAGCCCTCTGAGAGCAGTGTGCGACTGGGGGCCCTGGATTTCCTCCTATTGGTGCTCTGGTGGTTTTATCTGTACGTCTCGTTTGTCATCTGCTGGCAATACGTCTCGCCGAGTGTGGACGCGTACAACCGTAACTTCGATGTGCTCTCCATCGTCGAAAACGTACTGGTGTGCGCCGTCCTGATCGTGTTCTACCTGCAAAGCACCGGACGTTGGAGAGCTTTTTACGCGTTTCTCTGTGGCGCGTTCGTGTTCAATGGGACCTCGTTTTACGTCTTGAATCGCGCTCTTGAGAAAAACCTGTATTTCACTGGGAGTTGGTACGACATTCCGTATTCCGCATCTTTTGTTCCGTTCATCGCGGTAGCCTGGTTTGGACAAGAACTTCGGCCCGATCCGGAAAGTGCGGATGCCGAAACTTACAGTTCATTGATGGCGAACTTGGCGATGATTGCCGTGCTTTCGCTGCCGATCATCGCGCTCTATGCTCTGCTTGATCCGCGGTTGCCGCGTGCAGCGTCGAGTTTTCGGGTGCTGGCGACGCTTGCGACCATGTTCCTGATGGCGTTTCTGATATTTATTCAGCACCGGCGCCTGAACCGTGAGCTGCGGCGCACCAATGTGGTCCTGCAGGAGGCCTCCCTAACCGATCCGCTGACCGGACTGCGCAATCGACGCTATTTCTCTGCCAGCGATCGAAGCCGATGTGGGCCAGGCGCTACGCTCGCACACCGACAATCACGATCCTCGCACCCGCGATCTGGTCTTCTATTTGATTGATGCCGACAATTTCAAGGACGTGAACGACCGGTACGGTCATGATGTCGGCGACAAGGTGTTGGTGGAGATGGCTCGCCGTCTTAGCTCGTCCATCCGGCACTCAGACGTTCTGGTGCGCTGGGGAGGCGAAGAATTCCTCATCGTCTCGCGCTATACCGACCGGCGGGAGGCCGAATTGCTTGCCCAGCGCGTCCTTTCAGCGGTTGCGGACACGCCGTTTAGTCTCGGCGAGGCGGGAGGAACAATCTACCGCACTTGTTCCCTGGGATGGGCCTCGTTCCCATGGTTTGTGGAAAACCCGCGTGCCGTACTCTATGAGGAAGTGCTCACGCTCGCTGATCGCGCCCTGCACCGGGCCAAGGAATCAGGCAAGAATTGTGCCGTCGGCATGCTTCCGGCCAGTGGAAAAGGCCCCTCGACCACTGTTGCAGGGTTACATTCCACGTCTCTGCAGGTAGACGAGCTTGCCATTGCGGGTCCTCATCCAGGACCTTAATCGCGAGAGAAACGCTGTTCTTAGGCGACCCCAGGCAGCAAATTCGTCCTTCCACCCATCCAACCGAATAATGCATTCCAGTTACAGGGAGATCTCTATGTCTACTCGTTGTTTCCGTCTCTCCTCGTGCGTGACGTCGCTGATAGCGCTGCTGTGCATGTCCGTCGCTGCGCAGGATGCACCTTCGGCCCCAGCGAATGCAGTCGTGCAAGGCACGATTGTCATGATCCAGCTCACCGATCGCCTCGACACTCGGACGGTCAAAGCCGGCGATCATTTCCACGCTCGATTGGCCGAGCCTCTGGTCGCCGCGGACGGTTTGACCATTGAGGCAGGGAAGAAAGTTAAGGGCCACGTAAGTGCGGTTCAGCCCGGATTGCATACACGACTTCTGTTGAGCTTCGACGAAATTGAAACCGGACGTGGATGGCTGCCTCTCATCGCAACCGTCACCGGTGTTCCCGGGGAGCACGGACTGAGACAAGTCGGCGAAGAAGGCGAGATCGGGCGCAAGGGAATGACCAAAGAGGAGATTGCTGAAGCCGTGGTGGTCGGAGCCGGCGAAGGCGCCGCGCAAGGAGCGCATTCCGGTGGAAAGCACGGGGCTGCGGCGGGAGCAGGCAACGGCGCTGCGAGTGGAGCTTTCTCAGCATTCGAGTCCGGCCATGATCTCGTGCTCGACAAGGGCACTGCGCTCGAAATTCGGCTGGACCGCAACCTGAACATTCCGGCGCGATAGATCGTTTAGAGAATTGCAGGCGCGGGCGTGGCCGGAGGAGTTGTCGCTCCGAGCGGCTCTACCTGCAGCGTCAGACCATCCACTCTGCGCACTACCACGAGTTGTCCCTGTGGCAACGACGCCGAGGCGATCGCATCCCAGATTTCGCCGTGAACAAAGACCTTTCCCTGAGGGGACAGTGCGGTATGCGCCACCCCGGTTTCACCGACCAATCCCTGCTCCCCGGTAACCACTTTGTTTCGCCGAGCCTTGAGCGCGATTGTCATTAGAAATGCCGTGATGAGGCCTAGGGGAATGCTGACCGCGAGCGCGGTCGCCAGATGAACCCGCATTTCCGGGATCGGCGAATCGACGAGCAGCAGCCCGCCGAGGGTTAGAAGAGCAATACCGCCAATTGTAAGAATTCCGTGGCTGGCAAATTTGGCCTCTGCCGCAAATAGCGCGAAGGCCCCGAGGATCAGGACCAGTGCGGCAAATCGGGTGGGAAGAAGATTGAGCGCGAATGCGGCAACCAGGATGAAAACAACTCCTACCGTGCCGGGTATGACTGCGCCGGGATGATTGAATTCAATGTAAAGCGAGAGCGCCCCGATCGCCAAAAGAAGGAAGGCGATGTTCGGGTCCATGAGATACGCCAGAATCTTTTCCTTGAGTGTCATGCCAAACAACGAGATCGGCTGGCCTAGAGTTTTAAGCGTGACGCTCTGGCCGTTGAAGCGCTTGAAGCTCTTCCCATCAATTTGGCGCAGCAGATCGTCGTCACTGGAAGCGACATATTCGATCAGATGTTGGGACAGAGCTTCCTGATCCGTGAAAGACTTGGACTGGCGAACGGTGCTTTCGGCCACTTCAACATTACGGCCGCGACGCGAAGCGACGGAGCGCATGAGTGCTGCGGCGTCGTTCTCCATTTTTTCCTTCATCACGTCGTCCATTTTGCCGCCTCCCAGAATGACTGGGTGGGCAGCCCCGGTATTGGTGCCGGGAGCCATCGCCGCGATATCAGCCGACTCAAGAATAAAAAATCCCGCGGAGGCCGCGCGGCTGCCGCTGGGCGTTACGTAGATGATGACAGGAACCGGGGAAGCCGTGATGTGTTCGATGATCTGCCGCGTCGAGTCGACCAGCCCGCCCGGGGTATTGATTTCGATCAATATAGCCTGATCATTGCGGCGGCTCGCCTCGGCAATGGCTCGCGCAATGTATTCCTCGCTGATTGGCTGAATGGTGTCATCGACAACGACCTTCAGAATTTCCGCCGGGGCGGCAAACGAGCAAAAGATAACCGTTGCAATCGACAGGACCAGTTTCAAAATCCTGCTGCGCGTTTTCGACAAAGAGTGCATAGGCCCCCTTCGACAGACTCAGGGCAAGCTTTCGCTTCGCTCAGGTGACAAGTGCGTCGATTACTCGACTAGCCTCAGTCTGAGCAATCCACACCCTCCGAGGCCACTCACTATTGTCGCCCTATTTCGACGCACCAGCATGAATTTCTTCGGGCTCAGGCCTTACGGCGGTATCCTTGGGCACGGCCTTGGAATCGGTCCATCCCGGCAAGTCGGTGCTGCCGGTGATCAGTCGCGCACCACGTTCATAAGTCACGTAAGACCACGCCCACTGAATGAAAACCAGCAATCGATTGCGGAAGCCGATGAGAAACAGGATGTGTACGAAGAGCCAGGATAACCACGCCACGAATCCAGAAATGTGGATTCGCCCGAACTCGGCCACAGCCGCGGCACGGCCAATGGTGGCCAGGCTCCCTTTGTCCCAATAATGAAAGCTTCGTCGTGCGCTCGTCGACCAGGAACGATCGCTGAAACCCCTGCTCGCATTTGCCTCCACTTCCCGCCGAATCAACTTGCCCACGAACCTGCCTTGCTGGATTGCAACTGGCGCAACTCCAGGAAGCATCTTGCCGTGCTCGTCCTTCGCAGCAGCCAGATCGCCGATGACGAAGACTTCCGGATGTCCTGACAGGCTCAGATCGGGCTGCACCGGCACGCGTCCAGCTCGATCCGCCGGAGCGCACAATTGTTTGCCAAGTGGAGAAGCCGCTACTCCGGCCGCCCACAGCACGACCGTTGCCGGCAGCCGCGTATCGCCAATATCGACCGCGCCTGGTTCAATTCGGGTCACCACCGTCGACGTGCGAACCTCGACTCCCAGCCGATTCAGTTGCTCTTCGGCGCTGCGGGAAAGGTCCTCGGCATAGGTAGGAAGAACTCGAGGTCCGCCTTCGATCAGCAGAATATGGGTGCGCGCCGGATCGATGGAACGAAATTCGTGGGCCAGAGCATGCCGCGAAATCTCCGCAAGCGTGCCCGCCAGTTCAACGCCCGTCGGGCCGCCGCCCACGACTAGAAAGTTGAGAGGAGCATCGGTCTCGCCGGCGGCGGTTTGCCGTTCAGCCAACTCGAAGGCAAGCAGCACACGCCGCCGGATTTCGAGCGCGTCTTCAATGGTCTTCAGCCCGGGAGCAAGCGGCTCCCACTCTTCGTGCCCAAAATACGAGTGCCGAGCGCCCGCGGCCACAATCAGATAGTCGTACGGAATTTCAATGTCGCGCGTATTGACGACCCTCCGGTCCAGGTCAAATCCAGTTACGTCCTCCATCAGAACTTCAACGTTCTTATGCGAGCGGAGAATGGAGCGGATCGGCGCCGCGATCTCTCCGGGCGATAGCCCCGCAGTCGCAACCTGGTACAGAAGCGGCTGGAAGGTATGGTGATTCTTACGGTCGATCACAGTAATCTGAACCGGACCCTTGGCTAACGTCTGGGCGGCATTCAGCCCGCCGAAGCCGGCTCCGACAATCACAACTCGAGGTACTTGGTTATTCGTCATGTTGCTGTCAGGTGCTCCACATCTATAAGATTCACGCGATGGCAGATGGTTCCAGAAGTTCTTTGGCCACGAATTCCCAGGAAAACCCAAAGCCGACGTGGGCTCGGTGGGTCATGCCTTCCGTTGCTGACCTCATCTTCCTTGTGCTGCTTGGCGCTCTGTTATTTACGCCTCTCTCCGTGCGGTTATTGGGCGACGCAGGCATCGGATGGCATATCCGGACCGGACAACAGATTCTGGGAACTCACGCGTTTCCGCGAGTCGATTCGTTTTCTTCAACGATGCAAGGCAAGCCGTGGTTTGCCTGGGAATGGCTCTACGACGTGGTTGTGGGCCAGTTGGAGGCAACTGCGGGACTGAATGGAGTGGTATGGTTCACGGCCCTCGTCATTGCCGTGGTATTCGGGTGGCTATTTCGTCTTCTCATCGCGCGGCGCACGAGTTTGTGTATCGCGCTCGCGTTGGTGTTGCTCGCGATCTCGGCGTCGATGATTCATTTTCTTTCGCGCCCGCATGTTGTGAGTTGGTTGCTCGCTCTGGCGTGGTTCGAGATTCTCGACGCCACGGAGCGCGATTGTTACACGGAACGGTCGGAACGACTCGGTCGCTACTGGCTGTGGGCGTTACCACTGCTCATGCTGATCTGGGTGAACGTGCATGGCAGTTTTCCGCTTGGGTTCGGGCTGCTGGGAATATTTTGGCTGGGCTCGCTCTGGACATGGTTCAAAGCGAGAGAGGATAGGATCGACGACTCTCTGCGAAAGATCGCAGCCGGTCATCGTGCATGGGTTCTGACCTGGGTGGGAGTAGTGTCGGCGGTCGCCAGCCTGATCAATCCCTACGGATGGAAACTGCACGCACACGTGTATTCGTATCTTTCAAACCGCTTCCTGATGGATCGCATCGAGGAGTTTCAGTCTCCCAACTTCCACGGAATAGCGCAGCGATGTTTTCTCGTGCTGCTCCTTATCTCGATAGCATCTCTCGCAGTTCGAGGCCGCGAGTTGCGATTGAGTGGAGTTCTGACGGTTCTCTTCGCGATCTATGCCGGGCTTTATGCGGCGCGGAATATTCCAGTTTCTTCGTTACTGCTCGCGATGGTTGTGGGTTCGTTATTTTGTGTTGCAGGGTCGTCGGGGGGTTTTTTCAAGCGCATGACTGCGGTGGAATCCGGTATGCGCGGTCACTTATGGCCGATTTTCGCAACTATTGTGTCACTATTTATCGTGGTCCACGGCGGACGGGTCGGGTCCGATCAATTGATTGATGCCCATTTCGATTCCAGGCGCATGCCAGTAGACGCTGTGAATTTCATGGAGCATCGCGACATGCGAGGGTCAATTCTGTCTCCCGATTACTGGGGCGGGTTTTTGATCTACCGGCTCTATCCAAAAATGCACGTGGTCGTAGACGATCGGCACGACTTGTATGGCGCCGAGTTCCTGAAGTCCTACTTAAGAATGGTTCACGTTGAACCGGGGTGGAGTGAGTTCCTCCAGTCGCACGCTCCAAGTTGTGTGTTGCTTCCCCGAAACGCCGCGCTGGCCGCCATATTGACCAAGACGGCAGGATGGAACGTGATTTACTCCGACGAGGTATCGATGGTTTTTGTCCGCGACGGGGAGAGTCACTAGAGCTCGATGGCAAAAGCCCGGGAGCAGCGAGGGGGCACAAGAAGTAGCAATTGACCTTTGCGGCGCGGCCACCCATCATGGATGGTGCTTATAACTTCCGGAGAGGTGAAGATAGCGAAATCTGTGTCCAAACAAATGGCTGATTCTTTTTTCAGCAAGGCGATTCCACTCTCTCTACTTGTTTCGCTAACACTGGCGATCGCTGCCTGCTCAGGGTCATCACCCTCTCAGCATGTCACGGCGCCGGGCAATCCGGTCGGAGCGAACCTGACGCAGGTTAGTTCGGATCCCTACTCGATATCGCCAGGGCAACATTCGACCGAAGTTGAACCGCACATGGTGGCGAACGGCTCGACTCTGGTCGCCGCGTTTCAGACCGGCCGCATTGCTCCGGGAGGCGCGACTGCCATCGGTTGGGCGACATCAACCGATGGCGGCACGACCTGGAGCCACGGATTCTTACCCGGCCTGACCAAAGGGGAGGGAAGTGGCCTGTACGACGCGGCCAGTGATCCGGCAGTTGCCTACGACGCCAAGCACGCGGTGTGGATGATCGCTTCGCTGCCTTTGTCGAACACTGCGCAAACACCGGCTGTGGTAGTGAATCGTTCGACTGATGGGTTCACCTGGCAAAACCCCGTCAGCGTCGATCCGACTTCGCAGAGTTCCGACAAGAACTGGATCGTTTGTGACAGTTGGGCCAGCAGCCCGCATTACGGTAACTGCTACGTCGAGTGGGACGATCCGCTCAGTCAGGATGAGATCCTGATGAGCACGTCTACGGACGGCGGCCTGACCTGGGGGCCGGCGACGCCAACAGCGAGCTTCGCCCAGGGAATCGGCGGACAGCCGCTGGTGCAGCCGAACGGAACGGTGGTTGTCCCGATTGAGTTGACCCAGACGCCCTTGATGTCGGCATTCATATCATCCGACGGCGGTGCGACTTGGACCGCGCCAGTAACGATTTCAACCATTCAGTTTCACGCCGATGCAGGAGGAATTCGCAGCGGACCGTTACCTTCCGCGGCTGTGGATGGGGCGGGGACAGTGTGGGCCGTTTGGGAAGACTGCCGTTTTCGCTCGGGATGCACTACGAATGACCTGGTCTACAGCACTTCGATCGATGGCGTGAATTGGAGCACGGTGACACGCATTCCGATCGACAACACTTCCAGCACCGTTGATCATTTCATTCCTGGAATCGGGATCGATCCAGCAACTTCCGGCTCGACCGCGCATATAGCGCTTACGTATTACTACTATTCGCAAAGCAACTGCGCTGCTGCTACATGCCAGCTTTTCGTTGGATATATATCGTCGGGTAATGGCGGCTCAACCTGGAGCGCCCCCACCGCGCTTACCGGAGCTATGATGCTGGGCTGGTTGCCGAATTCGCAGAACGGACTGATGGTGGGCGACTATATCGCAACCGCGTTCACCAACGGCACGCCTCGCGGAATATTCGCCGTAGCTCAGGCGAACTCGGGCCCGACTTACAACGAAGCCATGTATACGGCGCAAGGGCTCACAGTGAAAGTAGCGGGCCGGCAGTTCTCGTCGGCAGGCGACAGACCGCTGCACAAGCTGTCGGACAAGATCGAGAAAGAAGTTCCGGAAAGGAGAGCGATCCCGCCGTCCCGGCGAAGGGCCCGGAGGAGTGCAAAGAAGTGAGGAATTGGTGACAAAGAAGCGGAGTGTGATTTTGAATCCGCTTTTAGAAGCGGTCGTTCGTGTCGATCCCGAATCCTAGAATGGCAGTGACTTCTACCGGTTGATTGTTCCTCATGGCCGGTTCAAACTTCCAGCTGCGCAGAGCAGCCAGTACCTTTGCGGTTAAACCCGCCGGCCCCGCTTCCAAGACCCGAACGTTCTTAAGGTTGCCGCTAGCATCGAGAGTGCAAGTAATTACCATTCGTGCTCGCGGTAAGCCTTCGGCTAGCTCTGCCCGTATGGGGTTCGGGGCTGTCAGCGTTCCCCCGAAAGAGTGAGTTGTCGTAGCCTCATCGGCGAATTCCATCACCACCGTCCCCAGAGGTGTTTCGAAGTAGGTTGTGTACTTCTCCCCCTTCAAGAGGTTCTTGTAGGGCTCGAACGCTCCTCCGGACGTTGCGGTTGCTACTACGGTTACTCCGAGTTGCTGATGTTGTCGAGAAGTCGAAGAGCGTCCCGGAGTAGCAGGCGCCGTTGCCGATGGATCCGAGCCAACGCCGGGGAGAGTCACGATGCCGCTCCCACCGCTGATGTCCACTCCGCGGACGGGCGGAGTACCAGCCGGAACATTTCCTGCGCCGCCCGGGCCGTTCGCGGCAGAGATGCCGCCTCGCGCGTTGGGATCGGAACCGCGCCCGGGACCGTTCTTCGCCGCGCCGGTGCCCGATCCGTTCATTCCACTGCCGGGGCCGTTCCCATGGCCAATACCGGTGCCTCCGCCAGCGCCGCCGAGCCCCGGTTTGTCGCCGCCGGAAGGCGACATGGCTAGCGATCCCGTGCCACCAGTTGTCGGTATTCCAACCTTAGGGCCCGGTTGACTCGACATGACGGCTCCGGCGTTCGCGACGTTTCCGCCATTGGTTGGCGGAGCCGCCGCCGAACTTGTGTTGAGGGGCGCTCCGAGCCCGGCACCCTTGCGGCCCAATCCCGAGCCGGTTGCTCCCGAACCTCCGCCAACGGAAGGCGGCGGTGGAACTACATTGTTCGCTAATAGCGTTCCGTTCGGAGAACCTGTGCCTCCTGCGGTGTTTCCGCTGCCGCCACCGGCCCCGGAAAGTGAAGGAGGCGGCGGAACAATGTTGGAAGGACCGAGCGTAGGCGCGGAAGAGGCGCGAGAAGGGGAACCGGTACCGCCGGCCATACCAACAGAGGGCGGTGGAGCAACCACGTTCGCTCCGAGCGAGGCGCCGACTCCATTACGATTTCCGGTCGGGCTTCCATTCGTTGCAGTTCCCGACGCCGGGGGCGGAGGAACTACATTGCTCGCCAGCGAGGGTGCCGTTCCGCTACTGCTGGCCTTGGAATTAACGGTCGGCGGCGGAGGCACAACTTCTGTCGCGCCAAAGATTTTCCCAATCAAGCTGCCCATGAATGACCCGCTGGCCGTTGCCGCCGGCGGTGGAGGAACAACTGTTCTTGAAGAATCGGCCATATTGCCACCGGCGATCCGGCGCACGTCGGGCGACACATCGGAAGATGGCGGCGGTGCGACGACCGAGGGGGCGGGCAAACTTAGCTTGGCGTTCCGCGAAGTGGCTCGCTCTGGCGCTGAGACCGGTGGCGGTACCACCGCTGCGTTCATCATCTGCACAGAGGTGGTCGAAACGTCGCGACTCACTGCTCCAGGTGCCGGCGGAATTACATTCGCCACCAAGGCCGGACTGGAGCGCGCCTGATCCCGCCCAATGCTGGGCGCAGGTGCCACAACCGATGCATCCAGAGAAGGAGTCGCGATACGGCGGTCGCGTGAAACGTTGGGCGCTGGTGGAATGACGGCGGGCGCCAGTAACGGCGCGACCAAGGTGTGGTCGTGCGAAACGCTCGGTGCGGGAGGAATCAGGGTGGCGTTGAGATTGGGCGCGACAAGCGGCCGATCGCGGGTCACTGACGGAGCGGGGGCAATCACCGCATCGAGTTGGACGCCATTGCGGGTGTAGTCGCGGATCACATTGGGCGCCGGCGCGACCACTGTTGTGGCCATGTTGGGCGCGGACCGGGTTGAGCGCAGGCCTTCCGCCGGCGGAGGCCCCGGGTTCGGCTTGATGGCCAGCAGGTTTGCGACTGCCTCGCGCGAAGAAGGAAGCTTGAGATTCGGAGCGTCGACGACGGTGGAAATCAGAGAGCCACCTCGCGCTATCTTGATGGTCTGCGTTCGGTGATGCGCCTCCTGGCCACCCGCGCGGCCGGTGGTTCCAGCCTCAGCCCCGCCAAGATCTTGCGTACGCGGCAGTTCGTCGCCCGAGTAGTAAATTACATCATGGCTTGAAATTCTGGGAACGGAATAGGGCCGCAGCTCCGCGACCTTTGCTTGTACGAAAATTGCTGCCAGGATCAGGAATGCCTCGACGACATAAGAGGGAACCATGATCCGAAGAGGAATCAACCCAAACGGAGCCTCGCCTGCTAGACGCGCTTCTGAACGCGCGAATGCGGGTTTGATGGCGCCCACGAACTCCGGCCACCGCGGGGTCCACTCGACCAGCAATTGCGGAGTGTCATCATGAACCCGTACGGGTTCTTCGAGTTGGAGCGTTGAGTTCAAACCTGAGGCCTGCTGCCATCCTTGGGGAGGGTTATTTCAATTCTATCGCCCACCGCGGTTTTTGTTTCAGCCGCGATGTGACACGGCAGTTCCAGTACCGATGCCGCATTTCTGCGTACCGGAGCGAGCCGCCATGGCCTCACCTCCGATTGCACATCGATGACGTTAAGCGCGCGGTCCAAGTAGACCACGTCAATAGGAAACCCCATTCCCAGAGTATGAACGCCGTGGCAGGGGACAATCCAGAGGCCCGAGCCGTTACCGAAGTCATCGGTCCCCAGACCGAGCAGGCCACGCAGCCGGGTCCAGTGTGTGTCGGCCACAGCGAGAGCGGTGGCCAAGTACATTTGTCGGGTTCGGTTAAACGCCTGTCCTTGCCCGGAAAATACCACGATGAAGTCCCCGTGCTTCGTTCTGCTGTGCAACTGCTGCGGCGCGTTCTACCGGCCTGCGGAAACCGGCCCTAGTTGCCGGATCAGCTCAATTACGGCCGGACCGATCGTGACGAAAATGATGGATGGCAGAACAAAGATTACCAGTGGGGGAACCATCTTGATCGTAGTCTTGGCAGCTTGCTCCTCGGCGCGTTGCCTGCGTTCCGTGCGGAGAGAATCGGAATGCACCCGAAGCGCCTGAGCCACGCTGGTCCCGAAACGGTCAGTCTGAATCAGTGTACCAACCAGAGAGCGGATGTCGTCAACCCCGGTGCGCTCCACCATGTTCCGTAGAGCTTCGGCGCGGGGCTTGCCCGCCCGCATCTCGAGGTTCACGAGGTGGAACTCGTCACTGAGGTCCGGATGGGCATGGTGAAGGTCCTGGCCCACGCGCATGAGGGCTTGGTCGAGGGCGAGGCCGGCCTCGACGCAAATGACGGTGAGATCCAGCGCGTCGGGCAGTCCGATCCGAATGCGATTCTGCCGGCTTTTGATCATGCGCTTCAAAATAAAGCGCGGCAGAAAGAAGCCGAGGCCTGGAATCCCAGCCAGCAGAAAAACATTGTCGAAGCCGGAAAACACGACGACAGCGGCAAATCCGGCTGCCGCCATGAGCAGGCGGGCTCCGAAATAATAGTTCACGTCGATGGCATCGCGAAACCCAGCCTGAATTAGCCATTTACGGGTGCGCGAAACGTCGGCCGGAGAAAGCGGTATCGCCTTACTGATCGGGTCCAGGGCCTGTTCGATGCGATCCCGCATTGCAGGCTTGGTCTCGACTTGCTGCTGCTGTTGTCCTCCCAAAGCTCGAAGGCGCGCTCCTAGAACTGAACTCGGAGCCAACACCGCAGCGCCGAAGGCAAAGACTGCCATCACCACGGTGACGAATACGACGATGACCAAAAGCAAGGGCAACATATCTAAGCCTGCTCTACTAAACCTGAATCCGGATGATTTTCCGGATTACAAAATAGCCGATCGTTTGCAGCGTAATTCCTGCCACCAGCAGCGTGTGACCGATCGGATCAGCGAACAGCGGGTGAATGAAACTGGGGTTCAGAATCACCATGACTGTCACAATGATCGGCGGCATCCCCATCAATAAAGCCATTGTGAGCCGGCCTTGAGCCGTATAGACCCGCACCTGGCGCTGAATCTTGAACCTTTCGCGGATAACATAAGAAAGGTTATCGAGGATTTCCGCGAGGTTCCCACCAGTCTCGCGCTGCAGCATCACGGCAGTAACGAAAAATTTCACGTCGACCAGCGGCACACGCTCGGTAAGGTTCAGCAGAGCGTCGCGTACTGGCATGCCGAACTTCTGTTCTTCATAAAGCTGACGGAATTCGCCCGCCACGGGCTCAGCCACTTCCGCGGTAATCATTTCGAGGGCCGTGGTGAAGGCGTGTCCTGCGCGTACGGCTCGAGCCAGCGTGTCGATGGCTTCGGGAAACAGTTCTTCGAACTTTTCGAAGCGTTTGGTGCGCCGGAACGAGGCATAAGAGTAAAGCCCCACGAAGCCCAACAGCAGCGCCACCCAGGCAACTTCAACGCGCTTGCTGACGAGGTATCCGACGATGGCGGCGGCGACTCCGGCGAGAGCGGAGAAGCCCAGAAAGTTGCCGGCGCGCATCGACATGCCGGCTTGCGCCAGCATTTTCTGCAACTCGGAAACTCGCACCGACCGACGCAGCAGAGTATCGAGAGCGGGAATTTCGCTGAGTTGCTCATCCCTGAGCAGGGCGAGTTCTTCGTCGGGAGCACGCTCCGGCGCCTTTTGTACGTTGGCCAGACGCTCTTTGATGAGGCGAGCCCGGGCGCTGCGCTGATCTAGCAGCGACCCTAAGCTGAAAGCCGCGACAGCGACCACCACGAATACGATTAGCGCGATCAGAGCTGCGGGCATCGGAACTTAGACCTCAGCTTTCGATTCAAACAGCGCCGGCCTTAAGCGGGCTCCGGAAGTCGCTAGCCTTTCGGCGAACTGTGGACGTGTCCCGGTAGCGCGGAATGCACCGCGCACCTTCCCGCTTTCATCAATGCCGGTGCGCTCAAACGTAAATATATCCTGCATCGCGATGGATTCTTCCGCCATGCCGGTGATTTCAGAAATCGTAATCACTTTGCGCGTGCCATCGGAGAGACGCGCAATCTGGATGACGGCGTGAACCGCCGAAGCGATCTGATGGCGTACGGCGCGCTCCGGGATGTTGAGGTTGGCCATCGAAACCATGTTTTCGATACGGGCCATCGCATCGCGCGGCGAGTTGGCGTGAACGGTCGTCAACGATCCTTCGTGGCCGGTGTTCATCGCCTGGAGCATGTCGAAAGCTTCCTCGCCACGCACCTCGCCAACTACGATGCGATCAGGACGCATTCGCAAACTGTTGATAACCAGCTGCCGTTGGCGCACCGCACCCTTACCTTCAATGTTGGGTGGACGAGTCTCGAGCCGGACGATGTTCTCCTGCTTGAGTTGCAGTTCAGCCGCATCCTCGATCGAGACAATGCGCTCGGTATTCGGAATGTATCCGGAGAGCACGTTGAGCAAGGTCGTTTTGCCGGCGCCGGTGCCACCCGATACGAGAATATTCAGCCTGCCCTTGACCATCGCGGAGAGCAGTTCCAGCATGGACTCGGTGAGGGTGTGGTTTTCAATCATCTGACGTGCGGTGACCGGCTCACGTCCGAAACGGCGAATCGAAAGACAGGGTCCATCCAAGGCAAGCGGTGGAATGATGGCGTTCACGCGCGACCCATCGGCCAGACGCGCGTCCACCATGGGAGATGATTCGTCAACCCGCCGACCGACGCGCGAGACAATGCGCTCGATGATCTGCATGAGGTGGATGTTGTCTTTGAAGGATAAGGTCGTCAGTTCGAGCTTGCCGGCCTTTTCGATGTATACCCGATCGAACCGGTTGACCAGAATATCGGAGACGTTGGGATCCTTTAGCAGTTGCTCGAGCGGCCCAAGGCCGAAGATTTCATCGAGGATTTCGCGCGAAAGGCGTTCGCGTTCCGCGAAGCTGAGCGGCACTACTTCGCTGTTCACGGCGGTGCGAATGACAACCAGCACTTCATCGCGTGCCGAATCGCCGGAGGCCTTGCCCAGTTTCTCCAAGTCGAGCCGGTCGAGAATCTTGCGATGCAGGTCTGCCTTAACCTGCTGGTAATCGGTGCGCTCGAACGATTGAAGATTAGCCATATATCCCTAAACTCTAAACCGACTTAAACAGCGACCACGCCGCACGCTTGACGTCGACGTCATTGCGCGTCAACTCCTGCGCGAGTCCAGCGAAACAGCGTGCAATCTCGGAATTCCGCTGGTCCATCACCGGGGTGCCGCGATCGATCGCACTCGAAATGGCGAAATATTGATTGGGTACCCGCCACAAAACTTTGGCGCCCACCGCGGCTTCAGCGTCCGCTTCACTGAAGCCTGGAACCTTTCGGAATCGATTCAGCACGAGTCGAACGCGTTCGCGGCTGCCGGTTTCTCCCAAATATTGCTGAACGCGGGCGGCGCTCCACAGCGACGCGACGTCACTGCACGCAACCAGCAAGACGGTCTCCGAGAGGCTGGCAATCAGACGACTGGCAGCGTCAAATCGGGAGGATGCGTCGACCACTACATAACGGTAGTGCGTCACCAGCATGTCGAACAAGCGAACAAACTCGGCCGTAGACGGGTCCACCGCAGCAGGCACATTCGTCCCGGCGAGTAATTGCAGCCCGCCACTGTGCCGCGTCATAAAACTTTCGAGCAACGAAGCGTCCATACGGTACAAATTGCGCGTGGCATCCGCGACATTGAACGCGGGCTTAAGATTCATGTGCAGCGCGGCATGCCCCAACGGCGCCAAATCGACGAGAGCGGTCTGGCCATAGGCGGACTGCAGCGCCAAGGCGAGATTGACCGCCACGGTTGTTGCTCCGTTTCCACCTTTTGCATTGATGACGGAAAACACCTTCCCCCGCAGGCCTTCTTGCCGACCCCGGCGCTGCGCCGCGCTGAGGCGCACGAAGGCCTCGATCAAATCGGTCATGGTCGCGGGCCGTTCGATGAACTCACGTGCGCCCGCGCGCATGGCGTTAACGATCACCTGAGGCTGATTCAGCGTTCCGATGGCGAAGATAGCGGAGTCGGCCATCTCTTGATGGAGCAGTTCAATCGCTCGTAAGGCCAGCAGAGGGTTGTCGCCTGGTATATCTACCAAAGTCACATCGGGATTCGCTGCCCGCACGCGGCGTACGACCGGGTCGGCGGCGGCCACGGGGAAGCTGGCACAGGCGTGAGTGGTACGCGCCACACTCGTGCCGTCAACGAGCACCTGCAGCAGGGCCCGCTGCTCGTTGTCCGTAGCCACAATGACGACCGAAAGTTCTGGCATACCAACCTGTGGTTCTTAGTTCATAACTGCTGCCCGTTCGCGTCGACTTATGGCAGCCGTCTACTTACTTTTATCAAACTTACCGTCATCCAGATACGGCTTCGGCGTCTTGGGCAGGGTGACCGGCTCGGTACTGGGGGAAATGCGATGCACCGTGCACAGGACCATCAGTTCGGAATTACTCTTCTGCAGGCTCTTGCTGCGGAAAAAATTCCCCAGGATCGGAATATCGCCGAGTCCGGGAATCTTGTTGTAGATGTCGGTCACGCGGTTGTCCATCAGGCCTGCGATGACAAAACTCTGCCCGTCCTGCAGCTCGAACTCGGTTTCAGCTTTGCGCGTACTGAGCGCGGGTACCGTGAAGCCGGAGATGGTGAGGGCATTGGCGAAATCCAAGGTGCTTACTTCCGGCGCTACTTTCAAGTGAATGTTGCCATTGGGCGTGATCACCGGGGTGAACTGGAGCCGAACCCCGAATTCCTTGAACGAGATGGTGACCGCAGTAAAGCCCGCGCCGGGCTGCACGATTGGAAAAGGGAACTGGCCCCCGGCCAGGAAGCTGGCTTCTTTCCCGTTCACCGCAATGAGGTTAGGCTCCGCGAGAATTTGCAGCAGATTCTTCGACTGCAAAGCTTCAATGACAGCGCCGAAATTGATGTCAGGACGGAACAGAAACAGATTCAAGACGTTGTTGACGGTCTGCGCAGGGGTAACCGTGGTCGTTGTGCCGGAGGATGATGATGTGCCCGGCGTCAGCGTTTGCGGACCGAAGCCGCCAAACTGCCCTGTGGTTAGGGTGCCGTTCGTATTCGCGGCGCCGGTCGATACGAAATTCACCCCAATCTGCGTGAGGGCGGAGCGATCGACTTCTGCGAACTTGACCTGGAGCAGAACCTCTTGCGCGCCTACCGGTCCAAAGGTCAACACATTGATGATCTTCGGCGAATAGGCGCTAGCCAGATCTCCCGCACGTTTGGCGACGTCTTCTGTAGAAACGTGGCCCGAGAGTACGATCGCAGCCCGAGATGGCGTTACGGAAATCTGCTCATCGGGGAACACGCGATGTTCCTCATCCGCGCAAGCACTGACGTCGACATCCACCCGCAAGTCAAAACTGCGCGAGCGTTCCAGTTCGTCCCAGATCAGCAGCGACACTTCTCCGGGAGTCTTGCCGTGAACCAAAATCTGCGTAGGGGTGATCACCTGCGCGAAGGCGATTGCAGGGTCGGTGATCGAAATACGCTTGAGCCGTTCGTTGGTATTAATCAGCAGCGACTTGCCAACCATGACCCGCAATGGAGCCGATCCCGGGCTTGCCTGGGACTGTGTTGGAAGGGTCGTCGTCTGAGTGCCGCCCGGGGCCGGACTTTGTGCCTGGCCGCCGTTTTCCGCCTGCTGCAGGATCTCCGAGAAGGCGGGAAGCACAAGTGCCGCAGCGAGCAGCAAAGCCCCCAAGAAAGGCGCGCGAACTTTCATCTTTAGACTTGTCTCCCTAGGAGGAAACTGGCGGTCGTGCGAGAAATCGATTTGCAGAATCGAACTCCTGGCGATCACTTGGATCCGCAACCTTCGTCGCCGCATTTAACTACGTCGGGCTTCTTGTCCCCTTGATAAACCTCTATGCTGACACCGGTGGCTGCTGGAACTGTCGGCGGCGTTATCACTTTCGTGCTCGAAACATGTCGAATCGGGGCGCGGGTGGGAGCCGGGGGCGCAAGTCCCTTGTAAAGACCTCTGGAATTGGACGATGGTACTTCGTCCTGCTTCGTGTCCAGCGGATTGCGCAGGATGAGCTGAATGTGCCCCTCGGAACTGGCGAGTGTAAGGCGCTGAGCGTCCTCTGGAGAGACCAAGAGTGTGATGACAGCGGTGTTTTGAGCTTCCCCCGTGGAAGTCCGCTCCAAAGTGTGGCCTGACGCAAGTACCGCCACATTCTGAAGAACGGTCGTGGTTTGCTGTTCGCCGCCTGTCCCCGGTGTTCCCGTCAGCAACACATCGACGCGTGTTCCGGGTGTAACGAATCCCGCTACGGATACGATCTCGTTCACCCGTACGGAGACGGCACGCATGCCAGGGGGAATTAACGAAGGCAGTCCAGACCCGGCGTTCTCACCCGCCAGCCTGTTTGGCAGAATGAACTCGCCTTTCGAGATGGGGACGATGACTCCGTGCCCCAAAACTTCGGAACGCCGTCGCGGTGCACCGGGCGGCAAGTCGGCGCCTGGAATGCGGATGACTCTGATATCGTGTTCTTCCACCCGCGCTCCCACTTGCAAGTCATTCGCGGCGACCATCACCTCAACGCCAGAGTCACCGGAGGAGCCGCCTTTTGTCTGCAAGTTCTTGTACACGTAGACACTTACAAAGAACCCGACAGCGAGGGCCAAAACCCCGATCATCAATAGACGAGTTCGATTCACACTGTTTCCTTGGAACGCGTAGGTATGGCCATCAACGCCACGGTGGCCGAGGTTTTGTCCGCTGTTAAGACGTTTTTTCTACTGCATGGTACTGGCGACATTCGAAAACACGTTGTTGGCATTCGATCCGATCAAGCGAATGGTTCCGACGACGATCACAAGAATCACCGCCAACATAACCGCGTATTCCGCTATGTCTTGTCCTTCATCTTCGTGCCACAGATTGCGCACCAGGTCGATGAACATTATCCTTTTCTCCTGCCAGCGTTTTCGTTTTCGATTTGGGAATGGTTTTTCGGAGCCGAGGCTGGGAACCGATACATGACTCGAGCCACCACTTGACCCAGACAATCATACCCTGCAATTCGGCGAAAAGTGACAAATTCTTGCAACATCCGGGAAAACCGTTGCCAACCGAGCATGAGCTTGCTAGTCCCGGATTTGCGGCCTATTATCCATCCGACCTACCGGTTGAACAAGGGGTTTCCCGAGATCTGAAATTCTGCGTTTCGCTCTCCGTTTCACAGGGTGGGGGCCTGCACACGATACAATCACGTGCCGTCCGGCAAACGATATAAGATCCTGAGACCATCGCGATTTCTTCAGAATCCTACAAAACGATTGGCCGCCTTTTCCTGGTTGCCATAGTTGGAACGCACGCGTTTTTCCTGTGGAGCGTGCGCGGCCGCGTTGTGCGGGGCGATCCGGATTTTACCGTCTTTTACAGCGCCGGAAAGATATTGCGGGAAGGGCGCGGCGCGTACCTTTACGACGCTCACACCCAACTGGCTGTGCAGCAGGAGTTTACCTCTGATTCGGATATTCGTCGCGGGCCGCTTCCGTATATCCACCCTCCGTTCGAAGCGCTGCTTTATCTTCCACTGACATACCTCTCTTATCGCAATGCATTTGTCCTCTGGAATTTGCTGAACCTGGCGCTCCTTTATGGGGTGGCTCTGTTGTTACGGAGTTCACTCTTCTCTTTGCGCAGGGTCTCCTCCTGGGACTTGGTCCTGGCCTCCTTAGCCTTTTTCCCAGTTTTCGCCAACTTCCATCAGGGTCAGGACGCGATCCTGCTATTGCTCTTTGTGGTTCTTGGCTTTCGAGCGCTCAACAAGAACGCGGAATTCGTCGCAGGATGTTGGTTCGGAATCGGCATTTTTAAGTACCACCTGATTCTGCCGCTTGTCCTGATTCTGGTGCTTTGGAAGGGCAGGAAGCTGTTTTTTGGCTTCGCAACCGTTGCCCTGGCTGCGACGCTGCTGTCACTCGGAATGGTTGGGTGGCGTGGCGCGCTGCTCTACCCGGCCTATGCGTGGAACGTAATATCATCGCCGGGACTCGGAGGTATCCCTCCTCGGGAAATACCGAACCTGCTCGGACTGATGACGGGCTGGCCGTTCTTGGACACAGTTGGCTGGCCTCTGCGATTGGTGGTACTGGCGTGCGCGGCCGTACTGTTGATTGTGACCGCACGACTGCGCGACTTCGCGAACCAGGCGCGCCTTTTCAAACTAAGCATGGCTTGTGCGGTGATTTCCGCCGTGCTCGTCGGCTACAGCACAAACACTTATGATCTCTCGCTACTGATCTTGCCTATCGCTGTCGTCGCGGATTATTGCGTGCAACAATGGTCCGGGCAACTGAAGGCAAACACATCGCTGCTTCTGCCTGCCATACCTGTTTTGCTGAGCCCAGTCTGGTTCTTTCTTTGGATGCAGTGGGAGAGAGTCAACCTGATGGCGGTTTTCCTGTTGTGGTGGTTCTACGCAATCCGGAGTGAGATTGTGAAATCCAGCGCCAGCGCTGGAATGCCACGAACCGACTCACCGTTAACCTGAAATGTTAAACAGAGCATACGTTGTTCTAGGCGCCGGAGTGATGGCTGCGGCGATGTGGCTGTGGATCCAGGATATCGCCATCCCTCACCAGCAGGCCGATGCGGCCGCCAACGGAAGCCCGCGCGGAAATCTTTCGGATCTTTATCCCCGTTGGTTGGGGGCGCGGGAATTGCTGCTTCGCGGGCGGGATCCGTACAGCGCCGAAATAACCCGCGAAATTCAAACGGGCTATTACGGACGCCCGATTGATCCTGCGCGTCCGCACGACCCGAAAGATCAGCAGGCATTCGCATATCCGCCGTACGTGGCGTTTGTACTTGCGCCCACGGTGGGATTGCCGTTTCCAATCGTCCAGCAGGTTTTTCTTTGGCTGCTGTTCCTCCTTACTGCAGCGTCGGTCCCGTTGTGGCTTCGAGCCGTCGGATGGAACGTCTCCGCGACGACGAAAATTCTGTGGATCGTGCTGGCGCTCGGAAGTTTTCCGGCGATTCAAGGCTTCAAACTTCAGCAACTGACATTGCTCGTGGCAGCTCTGATTGCTATGTCCATATACGCAATTGCACGCCGGCATTTTGTGTGGGCTGGTATCCTGCTGGCTTTCGCCACCATTAAGCCGCAGCTTGTTTTGTTGACGGTTGTCTGGCTGTGCATTTGGGTCATCGGAGACTGGCGCGGCCGCCAGCGTTTGTTTTGGAGTTTCGCCGTGTCGATGGCGGTCTTGGTCGTAGCCAGCGAATTCTTGCTGCCGGGCTGGATTCGCGAATTTCGCGGGGCCTCGGCTGCCTACTATCGCTACACGGGTGGGGGAAAGTCCGTCCTTGATGTCGCACTGACACCCCTATGGGGCCGAGCAATCTCGGCAATCCTTGTGGGAGGATTTCTCATTCTTGTGTGGCAGGTTCGGCATTCCCCCGAGGGATCACCTGATTTTCGCTGGTCCGTTGCTCTCGTGATGGCTACTACCCTGGTCGTCATCCCGATGTTTGCGCCGTACAATCAGCTTCTTCTGATTCCCGCCCTGATGGTGATTGTTCGTGCCACTCCGAGCCTGTGGAATAGACATCGTTTGTCCCGGTTCTTGGTCCTGGCTACGGCACTATCCGTTCTGTGGCCATGGCTCGCCGCGATGCTCCTGGTGATCGCGCTACTATTTCTACCGGGTCCGGTGGTTCAGAAGGCGTGGGCGCTTCCGGTTTACACCAGCCTGACGATCCCCGTGATGGTTTTGGCCCTCCTGCTTGTTAGCAGAACAACTTTGCGCGGCGGGACTTCGAAATGAGCCCATCTGGCCAACCCGCGTACCTTGCGGTGGGGCGCGGCGTCAGAGTAGTCTCATGATTGCGAGAGATTTAGCTTCCTGGGCGCTGCTTGTCCTCCCCTGACGATCAGCGCGCCGAACAACCATTCATGGCCCTGAATACCATCAGTCATCATGGCTCTAGCTCGGGTGTGTTTCCCGCCCTTGTGTTCGTGCAGGGCAGCGAGCAGAAGAACATCATTCTGAATCGCACCCCGTTCACGGTGGGGCGGAAGGTGGATAAGGACCTGGTCATCGCCGACCCCCGCGTCTCGCGGGACCACGCACAGATCATGCAGGAAGGCCTGGAGTTCTTCCTCGTCGATCTTGGCAGCAAGCACGGCACATTCGTCAATGGAGAACGAATTCAGCGGCAGAAACTGGAGCGCGGCGACCGACTGGAGTTTGGCGCCCGGGATTCGGCTTACATTCTCTTCAATCCGGCGCATGCTACCTCCAACACCGCGCGTGAATTCCTCAGCCAAATCTCTGGCATCGGAATCAAGACGGAAGCCACCGAACTTGAAACCCTGCGCCTGTTTCTCGAGGCCGCGCGCAAGCTGAACACGGCCGGAGTACTCGACGAGATTTTGATCACGATGCTCGACGTCACGCTGCAACTGACGCGAGCCGAACGTGCCTATGTGTTCCTGAAGGACGAAGAGGGGAAGCTGCGCCTGGCGGCAGGCCGGAATGCCAAGAAAGAACCGCTGCTCGACGACAAGACGATTTCGCACTCCATCCTGGAAGAGTCGATGCGTGCGAATTCCGAATTCCTGATGACCGATACCAGCAAGTCGCTCGATCTCGCCGGCCGGCAGAGTATCGTAGCTTACGATTTACGCACCGTGGTCTGCATTCCGCTGCGCAAGTTGCAGGTGCAGGCGACGCGCGATGCGCAGACACCAATCCCCGCCGCCAATTCCGCCCAAGCGATGGGCGTGCTTTACGTTGATTCGCGATTCGCATCCCGTGATATTAGCGGTGTCAGCCAGGACATCCTGCACGCGATCGCGACAGAAGCGGCGTCGCTGATTGAAAACGCGCGCCTCGTACAGGCCGAAGATGAAGCCCGACGCTACCAGCAGGAGTTGAGCATTGCCGCCAGCATTCAGCAGCGCCTCATGCAGGTGAAGATTCCAGAGGTCCCATTTGCACGCTTGCGCGGCCGGAACCTGTCTTGTAAAGAAATCGGTGGCGACTTCTTCGATGCGGTGAACACAAAGGAAGGTCTCGCTGTTGTTCTAGCCGACGTTAGCGGTAAGGGAGTTTCGGCCGCCCTGCTGGCCTCGACTCTACAAGGAATGATCTATTCGCACCTCACGGCCGGCATGCCATTACTGGACGTCGTCATCTCAATCAACCGCTTCTTCACCGACAAACTGGTCGGCGAAAAGTATGCGACTGTTTTGCTGGCCCGGCTGAAGCGTGATGGCGAACTCGAGTACGTTAACTGCGGCCACGTACCCCCGCTTTTGGTTTGCGCCGGCGAGGTGATGCGACCTCCGCACGGCAATGTTCCCGTCGGATTGCTCCCGGATGCGACATTTGAAAGCGCTACCTGCCAGATGAAATCCGGAGACCGATTTATTCTCGTGACCGATGGCGTTACTGAGGCGGAAAACGCGATGGGAGAATTTTTCGAAGACTTCCGGCTGGAAGAAGCGGCTGCCAAATCCCCCACACTGGAAGGGATTTTCTCAGCGGTCACTGATTTTTGCGCTGGAAACCCGCTCAGCGACGATTGCACGGTGGTGGAGTTGTGTTACGCAAGTTGTGAAGTCTAGCCGCGTGTTACCCGCCCTTCCCTGATACCTCGTCATGCCTCAACGGTCACCCGATAGTCCGTTCCCTCCCATCGATTCTTCTCCGGCCAGAAGAAGGTAAAAACCGCCCGTCCTCCAACCGGTAGCGACGCGGTGGGCAGATCGAGCACGTGAATTCCCAATCCGGTGTCGCGCGTGTCAGTGTCATGCGCGGTGCTCCAGTCATCGATGCTCCAGTGCACGCGGGCGGGGGATAGCATCACAATTCGTAATGTCTTGTTGCGCGGGACGGTCCGCGTCTTATTGTTAAATCTCCACCCGAATATCTGCCGGACGTGCTTATCGATCACATAACGCTTCACGGTCTGGGGTGGCTGGTCGAAGACCTTATTGTCATGAACCGAGCGACGCAACTTCACGTACTCGGAATGGGCCCAGACCAGTGGGCAAGCTGAGCCGGAAGGCTTTCCGCGGAAGAGTTCCAACGCCGGGAGATCGGCTGAATCCCAAACCTGTTCGGGAAGCAGGCGGCTATGTCCTGCGGTGGAATTTTCCATGACGGTAAGCAAAGCCTCCGCCTCGTCGCGGTGTCCGGCGGCAAGAGCGTAATGCCCACGCTCCCCGGCCAGCAACGGCCACGGGCGGCCAATTCCGGTCCCGTCGAAGGCCGAGCCGTCTTTGTGTTCTCCATAGCCATCGCCGTTGTAGCGATACCAGCAGGGCCCCTGGGGCAGTTCTACCGCCAGCAGCGCGTCGATCGCACGTAAGGTATTAAGAATGCGGGGATCATCCGGCGAGCGCAGACCAAAGCGGACTAATGCCAAAGCGTCGGGGCTGATGATGTGATAGGCGCGCTCTCCATCCGTCCCAGGCGGTCGGTTCTTGATCGGAACGAACCCATGTGTAGGCGAAGCCGCGCCATCGGTGTCAGGCGGCGCAATCCGAACGTAGTATCCCTCGATTCCCAGTTGTTGCGCGAGATCGCCTCCGTTCGCGTAGACCCAACGCTCAATGTTGTCGTTCCATGCGTCAGCCGCATCGCGCATGATTTGAGCTTGCTCGGAATGGCCGGTGAGGTCTGCTATGTCAGCCCCAGCCAGCAGCGCGGAGATCTCCGCGGCAAGTGTGAACGGCGAATATCCCGCATCCTCTTCCCAGCGATCTTGCTGCGTGACTGGACCGTTGCGAAGGATGAAGGTCACGGCGTTGCGCACCATTGGCCACCAGCGATCGAGCTTGCCCAGGGAGCGCGATGCCTCGCGACGTATCAGGTCGATCAGCAGGATGGGAAACGCGGTTTCATCCATCTGGATACCGGTCCAATAGGGCCGCCCATCGAGCCAGAGATTCTGTGCCCAGTTGCCGGCGGCTTCCTGTGTAACCTCAAGGTATCGAAGCACCCGTACTGCATCATCCACAGCTCCCGCAGCCAGCAGTGCTCCCGCTGTTTCCACCAGATCGCGCGGCCAGACCAGGTGATATCCGCCGAGATCTTCGTCGCCTTTGTTGAAGCCCCAAGGAATCGAAAGGCTGGCGATGATCCCCCCGAGAAAGTCCTTTGACTCGTGCGTCCGCAGCACGCTGGTGGATGTTCGATACAGATCGTTCTGCCGCAACGGCTGGTCCAGATTAAGAAGGTTCGCTTGCCAGGTGCTCCATTGTGAAACGAAGTGCGACCGAACTTCGGCGTAGTCCTCAAAGAGGCTGGATCGCGCTTGCTGTCCGGCCTCGGTCCAGATGCCGCCGAATCCGAGCGACAGAACAAACTCCCCGTTGCACGCCGCGAGATCAACTTCACCCGTAAAGGCGATGTTCCCGTTCTCTGCCCGCGTGTACTCCCACTCCATCTGAAAGTGCTCCGAGAGATCCTGCCAGCCATCGGAAGTGCCGACAAAACCCACCGACATCTTCTTCCACCGCGTCGAGGAAGCCAGCGCCAAGGTGACGCCGTCGTGCGTCGCAAGAAACATTGGGAAACCTTTATAGTCCCCGATCCAGCCCGTATTGCCGTATCCGCAGTTGGCCAAGTGTGGCGAGAGCAAGGCGAACAGCCGATAGTCCGAGAGTTTCCCCTGCAGTGGTTCGAACCGCACTTTTTGCAGGACAACATTGCGGTAAGGGTCGCTCAAGACTTCTTTATGGATCCGATAGCGTCCGGAGTCACAGCTATTGGTTAACTCGAATACCGGAATGCCCGGCTGAAAAGGGCGGTTTTCGAACTTGCACCGGCGCTTCTCTTCAGAGAAGAAATCGACCCCGTTGGTGACAATGAAGCCCATGTCACGAGTACAGGCCTGATCTACCCGGGGATAATAAACTTCATTAAGAATCCCATGGCTGATTGTGAACCACACTTTGCTGTGCCGGTTGAGCGCTGTTCCTACACCAGTCTTTGCGCTCGAAGTCCAGCGGGGCGGAATTCCTGGCCAGCCGGGCGCATAGCGTATAACGGAATCAGTCATGAAGTCCTTCTCTTCGAACCGCGGAATCCATTTCCGGGGGATTTGACAAACGTTTTACATGGCGAGACAGTGCCTTGCGCGTAAGGTGTCATCAAATAGTAGGTGGTCTGGGTGGGCGTAAACTGCAACTAAATCCAGAGCATAGATAATAAACCGACATGATAGACCGGGGCGAACGCGGAAATCTGACCAGGGCATTGGATGCGCGGACGTGCGCGTTGGTGGCAGTCTTCGCCATTCTCTCGGTGCTGTGTCTGATGGTCCGTGCCGAGGATATGCCCAAGCCGGCTGTGGTCTCGCCTCTCGATCGGGGATTTTCTGGACTCTACAACCTCGACTTCGCGGCCGCGCAAAAGGATTTCACGGCATGGCAAAGGCTGCACCCGGAAGATCCGGTCGGGCCCGTCAGCGAGGCAGCTGGTTTTTTATTCGCCGAATTTAATCGGCTGGGCGTTCTCGAAGCGCAGTTCTACGAAAATGATAAGGCCTTTGAGGGACGCCCGAAATTGACTCCCGATCCGGCGCTGCGCAATCGATTCGAATCCGCGATCGGTCGCGCGACAGAACTGTCTCATACAAGATTGGCCAAGGATCCGAAGGATCGCGATGCGCTGTTTGCCTTGACTCTTTCATCGGGTCTGCAAGCGGACTACGCTGCACTGATTGAAAAACGAAACTTGGCGTCGCTGCACTACACCAAGGAAGCGTCCGCCTCGGCGCAGGAACTGCTCGCAGTTTGCCATAATTGCTACGATGCCCTTCTCGCCACGGGCTTCAGCAAATACATCATTGGCAGCATGGCTGCGCCAATCCGCTGGATCCTCCACATGGGAGGTCTACCTTCCGACAAGCAAGGCGGCATCGCGGACCTGAAAACGACTGCCGAGCATGGTCACTATCTCGCACCCTTCGCGCGCATCCTTCTCGCCATTGCCTATGTGCGGGAAAAAGACAAGCCTCGTGCTCTCGAGTTGCTCGCCGGACTGCAGCAAGAATTCCCGGGCAATACCTTATTTCCTCGCGAGATCGCCCACCTCAAGGCGGCTCATTGAAATCACTACTGCTACGCGTCGCTGCCTGATTTCGCTTTTTAACTAAGCGAACTCTTTTTGCTCAGGTCATTCATCAGAAATTCACTCATTTGTAACCCTCCTGTAACACTCCGCCGATAGAACGAGGACATCAATTTGAAGGAGGAATTCTCTGGTGATGCGCAACCTTGTTCGGCTGTTGGTGTGCGTTCTTCTGGCCATTCCGGTAGTCGGGCAGACCACGCTCAACGGAGCCGGCGCGACGTTTCCCTATCCCATCTACTCCAAGTGGTTCAGCGAATACCACAAAGCCCATCCCGAAGTTCAGATTAACTATCAATCCATCGGGAGTGGCGGCGGAATCCGGCAGGTAACGGCAGGTACCGTCGACTTCGGCGCCAGCGATATGCCCATGTCCGACAAACAATTGTCGGAGGCAAAGACCAAGATCCTGAATCTTCCAACCGTGCTGGGTGCGGTCGTCCCCGCGTACAACATCCCCGGAGTTACAGGGGAAGTGAAGTTTACGCCGGAAGCTTTGGCTGGAATCTTCCTGGGCAAGATCTCCAAGTGGAATGATAAGGCGATTACCGCGGCAAATCCCGGTGTGAATTTTCCCGACAAAGACATTATCGTTGTGCATCGCTCCGATGGCAGCGGCACCAGCTTCATCTGGACCGATTATCTTTCGAAGGTCAGCCCGGATTGGAAGAGCCAGGTCGGCAGCGATACTTCGGTAAAGTGGCCAATCGGAATGGGCGGCAAGGGGAATGAAGGCGTGTCCGGCATGATCCGCCAGTTGCAGGGATCGATCGGATACGTGGAGTTGATCTATGCCATGCAGAACAATATTCAGTATGGCAGCGTGAAGAATTCGTCGGGAGCTTTCGTGAAGGCTTCTCTGGAAAGCGTGACTGCGGCGGCCGCTTCGGCCCCCAAGATGCCTGCAGACTTTCGCGTGTCAATCACCAATTCGCCGGGAAAAGATGCCTATCCCATCTCCAGTTTCACGTGGCTGCTGATTCCGGCACAATCGAAAGACGCAGCGAATGGCAAGATTCTCGCTGACTTTCTGAACTGGATGGTCAGCGACGGCCAAAAGATGACATCCGCGCTAGCCTATGCGCCGTTACCCGATAGCGTGGCGACTAAAGAAAAAGAAACCATCAAGCAGATCAAATAGGCAAAGCCTGAAACCCGGGACGCCTTGTTTCCATTTTTGCGGACAAAAAGGAGAGCTAAGAAATGAAGGCTGCGTGGATGTTGTGCGCAACTCTATTGTTGGCGACAGGATTGATGGCTCAAACCACTACTGCGCCGAAAACAACCAAGAAGAAAGCCGCGGCCGTTACCGCGTCTGACGTACAAGCGCTGAAGGACGCAATCGCCGCACAACAAGCCGCCCTGGCCCAACAACAGCAGCAGATTCAGGAACTCCGCGATCAACTTGGCCGCAAGGATCAGGCGGTGCAGCAGGCGCAAACCGCGGCCACCGATGCAGCCGGAAAAGCGGATGCGGCTCAGACCGCCGCTTCCCAGCAACAACAGGCAGTCACCGAACTGAAAGAGTGACGTGACTGACTTGAAGACCAACATGGCGAACACTGTCGTCTCGGTGCAGGATACTCAGAAGAGCGTGAAGGAGGCCACCGAGAGCCCGACAGCGATTCACTACAAGGGAATCACGCTCACGCCGGGCGGCTTCGTAGCGGCAGAAACCGTTACGCGCCAACGGGCCAATGGTGCGGACATCAACACCCCGTTCAATAGCATTCCGTATCAAGGGAATGCACTGGCTCATATTTCTGAGAATAATTTCACTGCTCGTCAGAGCCGCCTCGCGATGCTTGCCGAAGGCAAGTTGGGCACAACCAAACTGACTGGATATTGGGAAGGTGATTTTCTTGGAACGGGCGTGACTTCAAATAACCGGCAAAGCAATAGCTACGTGTTTCGGCAGCGGATTGTTTACGGGCAAGCCGCATTTCAGAGTGGGTGGACCATTACAGGAGGTCAACAGTGGTCTTTGGTGACGGAAACCAAGAAAGGAATCGCCAACCGGACAGAAGTCCTTCCGCAGACCATTGACTCGCAATACCAGGTGGGTTTCAGCTGGGAGCGTCAATATGGCTTCCGGCTGGCCAAAGACTTCGGCGGGAAGTTCGCTCTCGGCCTTGCCGTGGAAGGACCGCAGGCAACGATCGGGGGACGAGGCTTTTCCTCCGTTTCCACCACAGATCTTTCAAAAGCTACGGTTACGACAACCGGGAATGCCTTCGTCGATGCTCCGGGCAGTGGTGGCGGCTTGTTTAACTTCGTAGACACGACTGGATATTCGTTCAACAAAACACCTGACTTCGTCGTCAAGGCGGTCGCTGACCCAGGCTGGGGCCACTACGAGGTGTTCGGTATCTTGAGCACGTTCCACAACAGAGTCTATCCGTGCGGGGTCGTGGGGACGAATACAAAAGATACGGTTGCTCCCACACGTCCCTACGACGATCGCTTGTGGAAATGGTTCCACCTCGCCGAGTGCAGTCGGCGCGTATAACGATACACGAGTGGGCGGGGGCGTCGGTGCGAACATACGCGTTCCCGTGGTAGCGAAGAAGCTGGATTTCGCCGTCCAAGGTGCCGCAGGAGACGGCATTGGTCGATACGGTTCGGCACAGCTCGCGGATGTAACTCTCCGTCCCGATGGCACGCAAGCGCTGATCCGTACGGCCCACGCGCTTGGGGAACTCGAATACCACGCCACCCCGAAACTGGACATCTACGCATACTTCGGTGGAGAGTACGCATGGCGCACGGCATATCAGGGTTATGACAGCATTGCGATTGTTAAGACGCCGTCTATCCCGGCCACGACAACGACTCCCGCGATTCCCGGCACTACAACGACTACATTCAAACTGAACCAATACGGTGGATATGGTTCACCCTTTGCCAATAACTCGGGTTGCAGCACGGAAAATGCACCGACCAACCAACTCACCCCCTCCGGCGGCGGTACCTGTGCGGGAGACACTCGCCTCATCATGGAAGGAACCCTTGGGTTCTGGCATCGATTGACCCAGGGACCGAAAGGCGGACTCCGCTGGGGAATTCAGTACTCGTACTTTACGAGGAGTGGCTGGTCCGGGAACAACAACGGCGCTACTATACTCGGCATTTCGCCCAAGGCCGTGGACAACATGGTCTGGACCTCGTTCCGCTACTATTTGCCGTAACCACAACGGGCAGAGCATGCCAGAATCAACACAACCGGCGCCGGACACAGCAGTCCGGTGCCGGTTTTTTCGTGTAGTGGTAGCCAGAACCAAAGACAGGTTTGAGTCAGCCTTCTGCGCCGAGTAAGGCAATGCTTTATACTAGGGTTCCCGTAGGCTACATAGGCGCAGTCGCGACACGATTTGGCTGGGCCGGTACGATTCGCACGAAACGATGCGGTAAGCACGCCCCATGGCTCGTATCTCGCTGGACGATCCCCAGTACTTCCTCAACCGCGACACCTCGTGGCTCGCGTTCAATCGTCGCGTGCTCGAAGAGGCGGTGGACGAAGGCAACCCCCTTCTCGAGCGCCTGAAGTTTCTCTCCATCTCTGCCAGCAATCTCGACGAATTTTTCGAAGTCCGGGTTGCCGCCATGATGCAGCAGATTGAAGACGGCTTTAACGAGGCAGGGCCGGATGGACTGACTCTCACCGAAAAACGGGATACGCTCAGCCATCTTACGCATGAATTCGTCGAGGACCAGTATGACTGCTGGAATGCCCGATTGCGTCCGGCGCTATTCGACAATGGTATTCGCGTGCTTGGCCTGCACGAGTTGGATCACGCGGCCCTGCGCTTTGTTCAGGAATATTGCGAAAGGGAACTCGATCCACTTCTGACGCCCGTGACTGTGGACCCGGCGCATCCCTTTCCCCGCGTCATCAATAAGGCCTTATGCCTAGGATTTCTGCTTCGCCGGCGTCGGCGTTCAGCCCTGACCTATACCGGGGTCGTGTCCGTTCCGCGAGCTCTACCCCGGCTCGTTCGTTTGCCGTCTGAAGGTACCGCGGACTTTATCTTCCTGGCCGATCTCGTGGCCCATCACGCCGTTAATATGTATCGCGGCTATGACATCGTTTCCTCCGCACCCTTCCGTGTAACCCGCAACAGCAATCTTTACCTGGCGGAAGAGGAGGCGCGGAGCCTGCTCGAATCGGTTCGCGCGGAACTGCACAACCGTCGCAAGGGCGATGCCGTCCGCATGGAGATTGAGGCGGACGCTGATCCTGAGATTATCGACCGGCTGCGGACGGTTTTCGAGTTGGATCCGTGGCAGATCTTTCCCGTAAACGGGCCGGTGAACCTGTCGCGCCTGTTCAATGTGTACGAGCAGGTGAATCGTCCCGACTTGAAGTACCGTGCGTTCTCACCGCGCGAACTGCGGCTGACCTCAAAGTCAAAGGATTTGTTCGAGGAGTTGCGAGGACATGACATCCTCCTGCATCACCCGTTCGACTCCTACGACGCCGTGGTTTCGTTTATCGAATCGGCGGCTGAGGATGAAAACGTTCTTTCCATCAAACAGACGCTTTACCGCACCAGTGAACACTCGCTGATTGTGCCCTCATTGATTGACGCGGCATCGCGCAAGGAAGTCACAGCGGTCGTGGAGTTAAAGGCCCGTTTCGATGAGGCGTCGAATATCCGCTGGGCGCGCGATCTGGAAGATGCCGGGGTACAGGTCTTCCATGGTCTGGTGGGTCTCAAGACTCATTGCAAGCTCTCACTTCTGGTGCGCCGGGATTCAGACGGCGTGACCCGCAGTTACGCGCATGTTGGCACCGGCAATTACAACCTGACCACCTCGCGGATCTACACGGACCTGAGTTTGCTGACCGCTAATCCCGAGGTCACGCGCGCCGTGCATGATGTTTTCAGTTTCCTGACTGCCTACGCGGAAAATCCCAGCTACGATCCTCTTCTGGTCGCGCCGCTCGATCTGGCAGAAAAGTGCATTGCGCTGATCGACCGCGAAGCCGAACATGCCCGTCAAGGCAATCCCGCTCGCATCATCGCCAAAATGAATGCCCTGCTCGACAAAAACATCGTGCAGGCGCTCTACCGTGCATCCCAGGCGGGCGTGCAAATTGATCTGATCGTGCGGGGTATTTGTGCGCTTCGCCCTGGCGTGCGCGGCGTGAGCGATAACATCCGTGTCCGCAGCATTGTCGGCCGCTTTCTCGAGCACAGCCGCATTTACTATTTTGCGAACGGTGGCGACGAAGAAGTCTACATGGGAAGCGCGGACTGGATGCCGCGCAATCTTTATGAACGGGTAGAAGTGCTCGTGCCCCTGCGCGATGCGATGCTGCGTGATCGCGTGCGCCATGAGATACTCGACGCCTACCTCGCGGACAATCGTAAGGCGAGGGTTCTTCTTAAAGACGCAACCTATATCCGCGCTTGGCAGCCGATACACGGCAAACGCAATCCGAAGCCCCCCGCGGCCGTGGCCTCTTTCAGCGCACAGGACTTCTTAATGAGCGTTGCGGAGGGCAAGGCCCCGGCCATCCCGGCGCCGGCATCATCGGGAAGGCGTAGAGTGAGTGTGGGAAGGGAACGATAAGAACCCATGATCCTCTATTTTTTGCGCCATGCCAGCGCTGGAGAACACGTCATCAATCCGAAGAAGGACGAAAAACGCGCGTTGGACAAAGAAGGTATCGAGCAGTGCGGCTACGTCGGACGTGCGCTGGCCGCGCTAAACGTCCAGGTGGACTCGATTGTTTCCAGTCCGCTGAAGCGCTGCACGCAGACCGCATCCCTGGTAGGCAACGAACTTGGGTACGAGGGTAAGCTGCAGATCGACGCCGCCTTGCGCCCGCAGGCTGGACTGGCCGACTTCCGCAAACTCCTTGAGAAGTACGCGCGTCAAGAAGCCATTATGGTCGTGGGACATAATCCCAACTTGAGCCAGTTTCTGGGGGCGGTTATCAGCGACTCTGGTTGCGAGGCTTCATTGGAACTCAAGAAAGGCGCTGTGGCTAAAGTCGAAATGCGTCGCTCATCGGGCATGCTGCAGTGGTGTCTTACACCGAAGCTGCTACGGATCCTTTACGACACGGCAGTGGAGAGTTCGCGCCCGAACACCTCGCGAAAATAGTCACTTTCTTTTTCAATCGCCCATTGTTCCAGGTCAACGCCCATTCGTCGCCGTGGCACTAACGTCAACTTTATCTCCGCCGAGCGCACGCGCACGCGTACTTTCTCCACAGCTCGACTCCGACCCAGATTCATTGCCCGCGCCAGGCGAAGTAACGCAATCGCCTTCTGCACATCGGCGCGCTCAGTGTTGTCAATGACTTTCATGGGACCATCTTCCATGGCAGGCCGCGATTTTCCCAGGTAGCGCGCGATGGCCGCAATAATGCGCCTCTGCTGCGGCGTGTATCCCAGAATCTCCGAGTTTGAAATGATGTAATGCGTGTGGCGATGGTGGCCGTTCCGGTTCACGTAGTCGCCCACCTCGTAGAGCATCGCTGCGGCGGAAAGCCACTCGTGGTATTCCGGGGGAAGCCGGTGTACCGAACGGAGCGCGGAAAACAGCGAACTGGCCGAGTTACGCACGTCCAATGCGTGCTTACGCTCGACATGGTAATGATCCAGAGCGTTCATGATCGATTCCCATCGCTCCGATTCGATTTGCCTGCCGGAGCGCGTACTGCGGTCATAGTCCGCAGCCATCTGGGCAAGAATTCCATCGCGTAGTCCCAGCGGCGAATATCGGAAGCCTTTGAGCCGCAGGCGCTCCAATAGTTCGTGGTAGACGGTGGCTCCCGCCACGATGATCTCTGCCCGGCGCGGTCCGATGCCTTCGATCTTGCGGCGTTCAGTGACCGGTAGGCGCGCGAGTCGCTTCGCAATACGGCTCATTTCCGCGCGCGACACAATGTTTCTCTGCCGTCCTCGGCTTCGGCGCAGATGGCTGGCAACCGCTGCCAGTGCCGCTGCCGTGCCGGAAGTTGCAATCACATTCTTCACTTTGGCGGTCCCAATGCGGCCCACGATGCGGTTGACCTCGCGCGTCACAAACCCACGCAGACGCTTTAGCTCGCCCTTCCGTACCGGGTCGTGGCGCAGGAATTCATTCGTTAGCCGAACCGCCCCCAAGGGAAGGCTCACTGCGTCCCGGATATGTCCTCCTTGGGTCACAGTCAGTTCACAACTGCCTCCTCCGAGATCCATCATCAACGTCGGAGAACTGTCCACTCGCGAACCCGAGACCAGTCCTAAATGAATGAGCCGGGCTTCTTCCACGCCCGAGACGATCTCGACCCGCCATCCGGTTGCGGACCGTACCCATTCCAAAAATGCTTGAGAATTGCGCGCATCCCGGAGGGCGCTGGTCGCCACCACGCGCACGCTGTCAGTCACGATCTGCTGGGTAGCGCGATGGAAGCGGCGCAAAACCTTGACCGTCTCCGCCATCGATTCTGGAGTCAGAAATCCAGATCCAAATACTCCTTCGCCCAGGCGAGTGACTTCGCGATCCTCGTGCAAGGCGCGCAGGCGTCCAGCCTGAAGGCGCGCAATTTTCAGTCTGACGGAATTGGAGCCGATATCGACTGCGGCGAACGTGGGCATGGAAGATTCACAGTTTACATGCAGACGAGGAACGTCGTCACAGCAGGCGAGGGGGGAAGCTTAGCGTGAAACCTATGCGGCAGTCTCGGCTCTGTTCACAGTAACGGGACGCTTCACCACGACTTTCCGCGCAGGCTCCGGTGGTCCGGATAGCGGTTTAGGCCCGAGATGCACCGTCTTCGACGTAGAAAGCGCGCCCACCGCATGGCGGAACTTAGCTCCAGTCACGTTGTGCAGTGCAGCGACGAGTGACGACTGGTTCACGTCACCGAGTCGATCGACTGCGGTGCGCGTCAGCGTCAGCCAATCGTGCCAGTTGCCCAAAGCGTCCTGCAGGCGCTTCAGTTGGGTCAGCAACTGTGCGGCCTCTGTGGAATTTGAGGCAAACTCCGCGGCGTACCGAGCGCGTTTCACCACGATACGGTATTGATGCAGCGTATCTTCGTCAGCAGGACCCACGCCAACTGGTACCGAGCCCAACATCTTTTTTGCTACCGTCAACGGATCACGCGCCTCGTCGAAGTTGACTGTTTTTATAGCCCGTCTCAGTCGGCGACGGATCTCCCGTAGATCGCTCTTGGTCAACAAGTTATACAGTTTTATTTCATGTTTTGCGCGAAGCTCTAGCAGGCTTTGCGTAAGTTGCGTCTTGCGGCGCGGCTCTTGCGGAACTTTGAGACTGCGCAACGCGGCAAGCTGCACGTCGATGTCACGAATCTTTCCTGCGCGGCGTCGGAGCCGATCGAGGGCCTTCAGGAGCTTCTTCTGATTTCGATCTCGATCCGGGATAATTTCCTCAAGCAAGGTTTGCAGCCGGCGGGTTGTGGTGCGGAAATTGTGAACGCTGTCCGCTTGCTGGCCTGCAGAAAGCCCGGCTAGAGCCCGCTCCGCCTTGCGAAAGATGAGTTTGCCGCGCTCGGATGAGATTGCCATAAATCAAAAGTAAGTCTCGAAGAAAGCTCCGAATCTAAGTCCGATTGATTCGGCCTACTCGTACGGACGCTGTGTCCAACTCTCAGCTCTAACGTGGCCTAACGGGGAACTACTTAGCAGCAAAAAAGCTTCCGTCATTTTAACACCTTTGTAACAAGCCTCTGCTACGGTTGGGGGGAATGGCCAACCCTGGATTCCGACGGCCTGATATGCCTGGTCCGCAACCCGTTGAAGCGACGAAAGTTACATACGTGACGACGAGTCGGACGGCGCCCGTGCTGCAAACCTCGGGCGGGGAAGTCTCCGACCGTGTTTTCAAAGCGGCGATGACCGCCTGCGGTCTCGCGGTCCTTGCTTTGCTCGTTCTCATTGTTTACGAGCTCTGGTCCCGCTCGGATCTCGCCAGGCACGCGTTTGGGTTCAAGTTTTTCGCCGCCAGCGATTGGGACCCCGTAAACGAAAAATTCGGCGCTCTACCGTTCATCTACGGAACCATCGTTTCGTCGCTGGTCGCCCTCGTCATCGCGGTGCCTCTGTCTATCGGCGTTGCGGTTTTCACGACGGAGATGTGCCCCAAGGCCTTACGCGGGCCATTGTCGTTCTTCGTGGAACTACTGGCTGCGATTCCGAGCGTCATTTACGGGTTGTGGGCGGTCTTTGTACTGGCCCCGCTCTTGACCCAATACGTGGAGCCGTTTCTCGCTAAAACCCTCGGTTGGACGGGCCTTTTCGGCGGTCCGCAATATGGCATCGGGATGCTCGCTGCCGGGATCATTCTCGCGATCATGATCATTCCCATCATTTCCTCAATCGCTCGCGAGGTGCTCATGGTTGTGCCTCAGCACCAGCGCGAGGGCGTGTTAGCCTTGGGCGCTACGCGCTGGGAAATGATCCGCGTAGGCGTGCTTCGCAATGCCCGCGCCGGCATCGTCGGCGGAGTCATTCTAGGTCTGGGGCGGGCCTTGGGAGAGACCATGGCAGTCACCATGGTGATCGGCAATCGCCCGGAGATTGCCAAGTCACTGTTCGCCCCCGGCTACACCATGGCCAGCGTCATAGCCAATGAGTTCAACGAAGCCACCGGCGACGTTTATCGCTCCGCTCTCATTGAAGTCGGCTTGGCGCTCTTTCTCGTTACGATCATTGTCAATGCGATGGCCCAATTGCTGGTGTGGAGCGTAACCCGCGGCCAGCCTGCCAGGGGACAAGCCTGAGACCATGAGCACAGTTGCCGTACAACTCCCGGTGCAGAAGATAAGCTTGTACCGCCGTGCCGTCGATCGGATCATGACCGGCGTCGCGATGCTGACTGTGCTGGTGGTCTTGGCGCCGCTCGTGGCGATCTTCGGCTACCTGGTCTACCGCGGAGCGGTCTCCATCGACTGGGCGTTCCTCACGCAGACTCCAAAGCCCGTGGGCGAATCAGGCGGCGGCATGGCCAACGCGATCGTGGGGTCGATCATCATCCTCGGTATCGCCAGCATAATCGGTGTGCCGTTCGGGGTAGGCGCCGGAATCTATCTCGCCGAATTTGGACGGAATCGTCTTGGCCAAGCGATCCGCTTCACCGCCGACGTACTGAACGGAGTTCCTTCGATCGTGATCGGTATGGTTGCCTACGGCATCGTCGTTCTATATCAGGGACACTTCTCAGCTCTCGCCGGCGGCGTGGCCCTGTCGATCATGATGGTCCCCACCATCAGCCGAACTACAGAAGAAATGCTACTGCTCGTACCGCAAGCGCTCCGGGAAGCGGCTTATGGCCTGGGTATTCCACGCTGGCGGACCACGCTTTCGATCACTCTCCGCACCGCGACCTCTGGCGTGATCACCGGAGTCATGCTGGCGTTTGCCCGGGTGGCGGGCGAAACCGCACCCCTGCTGTTTACGGCATTGGGCAATACCTTTTGGAGCCTCCGCACGAATCAACCGATTGCCGCCCTGCCACTGCAGATTTACACCTACGCGAATTCGCCCTATGACGAGTGGCATCGGCAGGCTTGGGCGGGTTCTCTCGTCTTGATCATTCTGATCGTGGGCGCGGTCTCGGCTGTCCGCTACGTGGTCCGCCGCGGCTCGTTTGGGACGGCATAATCTATGGGTGTTGGAATTAATGTCGAGAATCTGAACGCCTGGTACGGCAAGGGCCAGGCTCTGTACGACATCAACTTGAAGGTCGCTGCCAACCATGCCACCGCGTTGATCGGGCCGTCCGGATGCGGAAAATCAACCTTTATCCGCTGCATCAATCGCATGCACGAGACCATTCCAGAAGCGCGCGTCGAAGGCCGCATCCGTATCGGCGAGATTGACGCCTACAACGGAACCTCAGCTACGCAGCTGCGCCGGCGGGTGGGCATGGTCTTCCAGAAGCCGAACCCGTTCCCCACGATGTCGATCTACGACAATGTTGCTTCCGGACTGAAGCTCAACGGATTCCGCGACCGCCGGAAACTCGATGAAATCGTGCAGCGCTCGCTCGAGGTCTCGGCCCTTTGGGACGAAGCCAAGGACCACCTGCACAAGAAATCCGGCGCCAGCCTTTCCGGCGGGCAGCAACAACGCCTGTGCATCGCGCGGGCTCTCGCCGTCGAACCTGAGGTCCTGCTGATGGATGAACCTTGCTCCGCACTCGATCCCATCTCGACCGGGAAAATCGAGGAGTTGATCTTCCAACTCAAGGAGCGGTATACCATCGTAATTGTGACCCACAATATGCAGCAGGCGGCCCGAGTGGCGGAGTTCACCGGCTTCTTTCTGCTCGGCAAGTTGATCGAGTTCGACAAGACCGAGAAGATTTTCACCAAGCCGTCCGACAAAAAGACGGAAGACTACATCACAGGCAGATTTGGATAAGGAAGGTTTGGATAATGCGCACGCGTTTTCAGCAGGGGCTCGACGATCTGCGGCAGCGGTTGCTTCGTATGGGAGGACTGGCGGAGCAAGCCGTTGACCGTGCCCGTCAGGCTTATGTGGAACGTGATCTTACCCGGTGCCAGATGGTGCTGGAGGGCGAGAGCCTCATCAATACGGCGGAACGCGAAATCGACGAGGCCGCGTTCGACTTGCTCGCAATGCAGCAGCCCATGGCGGTTGATCTACGTTTTATTCTTGCCGTAACCAAAATCAACTCCGATCTCGAACGCGTCGGTGATCAGGCCGTGAACATCGCTGAGCGTGTCATGGACATGGTGGAGCTTCCCGCCGCCGACTTGCCTGTGGATATTGCCCGCATGGGCAGCGCAGTCAGCGCAATGGTCCGTCGGGCTCTGGAGTCCTTCATTGAAGGCAAAGTCGAACTGGCTCAGGCCGTGCTCGAAATGGATAACGTAATCGATCGCATGCGCGACGACGCCTTCATCCAACTCGTCAAGACCATGAATGATCGTCCTGAAGTCGTGCGTCAGGCCCTCGACTCTCTGCTCGTGGCCCGAAATCTCGAGCGGGTTGCTGACCACGCCACCAATATCGCCGAGGACGTGATCTTCTGGGTGCAAGGCTCCGACGTTCGCCACAACGTGCATCCCGATGCTTCTGAGGGTCAGGAAGCGGAACGCCTGCCGACCCGTGCTTCGGGAATCTAGGACGGTACACTCGCACACGACCGTCATCATCCCACTTCACGACCGCGTCATCTTCGTTAGTTTGCTGAACTGTGCCGAATTCTCCAGTCGGTTTCCCGAAATCGCCCAACCCCTCGACGCGATCCCCGGGATTCAGTTCCTGGCCGCTGGCGCGGGCGCGGTGAGCCGTGGGTTCTGGCTCGATCTCAGTCAGGCGCCGCCCCGCGGTGTGATAGGGGTGGTGGGTGAGCTTTATGCAGTTTGGGTATCGGCTTGTTGGTGCCGGAGGTCGTAAGTGTTCTGTTTTCTACGAGGCTAGAGCATCGCGCTTCGCCACCTTTGTTCGTCGGCTCGACAGATACGATAGGCCTGGAAGAATGGCTCCGCAGGTCCGTACTGCACAGTTCTGACAGTTAGTTTGGTTAAGCCGGGCGAGCGGCTCGACGGCAGCGAGGTCGCCGTCCACATAACAAACATAGCCACGCTTGCGGCGAACAATCACGGTGCGGTGAGCTTCGAGATGGAATACCAAACGGCGATAAAGGAATGGCTTATGCGTGTGGCCTTTTCATCCCTTGTATTCGTCCCGGCGATCGTGACGCTAGAATCACTTCGACGTTTGTCAGGACGGCTCGATGTCAATCGAACCGTCCTGAGCCATCCACTTTACCGGTCCAAATCGACTAGAGCCTAAGCGTGTTTTTTCTGCTGTTGATCCAGTTTCTCTGGCTCCGACTGCGGGCTCTTGGGCTGTGCGATGGGGACCACCGGTTTCTGCTGCACGGGCTGATTCGGCTGGACTATCGGCTTCTGCTCTGGAGGAACGGGCTTCTGCGTTTCTTGATCTGACATTCTATTTCTCCTTTACTTGGCTTCCTGTTGTTGGTAATTGGTGAGTTGTTACAAACGCGTTGACTCTGATTGAAATGTTTATCGCGGACAGCCTCTCAGATTCAGGCCTGCAAGCAGCACGGTCTTCATAAACGGCTCCTCCGCCGTTATGCGTCACACGAAGGCTGAGATGTTGATCTGCATCCGTACAATTGTGCGATCGTGGGCAACAACTGGCTGGCCAAACAATCTTTGGCTATGAAGGCGTCTACCCACTTCAAGGCCTGGTCAGGAATATCCACTGCCCCGGACAGCATGATGATTGGCGCCTGCGGCCTAAGTCGCCTCATCTCGATGGCTACCTCTTGCCCGTTCATTTCGGGCATGAAGTAATCCAGGATCACAACGTCAACCGAGTGCTTGGAGGCTAGCTCCAATCCCTTGCCACCGCTTGCAGCCGTAAGCACGGAATACCCGAAGCTTTCGAGGAATGACTTCTCGCATTCCAGCACGTCTTCGTTGTCGTCGATACACAGCAGCACTGCACTTTGGAGTGTCGGATAAACCGCCGCGGGCATGGCTCACCTTCAAAATAATTTTCAACACTTCGGCTCAGGAAACTGTTCAAAATTGCTCACACCTGCTCGGTGGATACCGATCACGTTCGAACCGACACCTGAGGGGTTAACTTGCTGTGGAATGTTGGCTCGATTTCACAAGAGAGGTTGTCGCCTGGTTTTTGGGAAATTGGGGCGAACTGAACTCTTTGCGACCCGTCTTCGATGTGGAGAACGTCAGCACGATGCGCTATTTCCTCATCCCTATGCTCCACCCGGGTGACCTGCAGTCGATGTACTTCCTGGATCGCGAGTCGGATAGCGTCTGGCGCTACTACAGCATCGTGCGCACGGGAAAAAATGCCAACCGGCTGATCGCGGGAAATGAGTCTTCCTCGGTCAACCGGGCCGTTGCGTTCTATCGCCACCTGGTCGGAATTCCAACCGCACAAGAGCCGCCGGGGGCGCGATGAAGTAAGAGAGCTGTGAAGCCTTCGCATCTGCACCTGCTCTCCATCCAATGCTGCACTAATGTTCAGGAGTCACGATGGAACTGGCAGCGCACGATCCAGAGAATTATTGCCCGGGGCGGGCGATCTTGGGATCAAGGAAAAACGAAAAGCACCCGCCCAGCAACAGCGCCCAGGCCGCCCCAAGCGATATGCCGCTGGCGACGTCGCTCGGGTAATGCACTCCGAGGTAAATGCGAGTTATTCCCACCAGCAGTATGATCCCAACCGTAATCGCCAGAATCGCGATTTGATGCCCGGTTCTTTGAAGATGCCGGCACACAAGAATGGCTATGGTCAAATAGAGAGATGCGGCCGCCAGTGAGTGGCCGCTGGGATAGGACAAGCCCGAAACCTCGACGAGCTGTGTAACGACCTCAGGGCGAGCCCGGTCAATGTAGTCCTTTATTGTAGTCGTTAGAATTCCTGCACCCACGGAAGCCGCCACCAGTTGCAGCGCCCCCATCCGGTCTTTCAAGAGAACCAGCACACACAACGCTATAGCCGAAATGAGCACCACGAGTGTGATCGATCCCAATGCCGTCAAATCCACGGCCACCATCGTGAGCCAGGGCGTTCGTCGCTTCGCGAAACCAAGCAGGATCGTACGATCCACTCCGAACACCTCGTGCTCCAGCAGTTCAGAGGTGATCTTGATAAAAAGGCCAAAAGCCAGCGAGGCCGTCCCCAACGACCAGGAGGCTTTTATGGCTCGGGCCGAGAATTTGCCTGGACTCGGTTGCATGCCGTCTCTCCCGCATACAGCCTCAACCGCCACGACTGAGAAAATACGGAAGAACTTCCCCTTACTCGGAGGAGAGGCCTGGCTGGACGGGACGATTTGCGGCCGGCGGAACCACTGGCGGAGCTGCCTTCTTCAGTTGTTCAACTTCGGCCTGAACTCTTGCCCAGTCCTTTGGTTTTCGCTTCGTCGCGTAAGGAGCATCCGGGTGTCCATAGAATTCCAGAAGCTCAGCCCGAACCTCCGGCGACGCACCGCTAAAATTCTGCTTCGCCAGCGCATCCAGCAACTGTGCATGCGTCTCATCGTTGAGCCGATATTTTCCCGGCCCCGTTATTGCGCCGGTGTCAAAATTGTCGTTGGGCAAGTCTGGCTGGCCGGCGCCTACTTGGGTTAGCAGCTGTCGGTAGCGATCCAGAGTCGTGTTGAAGCTTGCTTGGAATAGTTTTTCTGCCGCAGGCGTAGGTGTTTTGAGTTGCAGCACTCTTAGGGGGCCGACCTTAGGGAGAATCCGAGTAAGGAAGGCGAGGAATCTTTCCCAAAAGGTCGGCGGCTTAAAGTTCTTGCCCCAGTTCTTTTGGTAGCTCGCGCGGGAAAGATTATAGAGAAACTTCCTTTTCGTCATGCTGGGCTGATCCTTCAGGATCTCGTCTTTCTTCAGGCTCCAGGCAATGCGCGTGGCTTTGGGAAGGAGCTGGCTGACAGCGTGACGGTAGGAACCGAGCACTTGGTCCTCGTCAGTAAGAACGGTTTTCAGATCCAAACCGTAGGTTTCCTGGAAGGCTTGTTCCAGTAAAGGAACCGAAACTCCAAAGCCGATGAAGTCGTGATAACTATCCGGAGCGTAACGTCCATGTGCTACTTCCAGAACGTCGAAGCCAAATTCCGTCTTCACGTGCGCAAGCTTGTCTTCTTCATACGTCACGGAGTCGCCGTATTTCGTTTTCAACTTGGAATACAGGAGCGGGACCGCACGATTTGTGCCGATGGGATGACCGTTATTGTCCGAGGCGTAGTGAGCCAGCGCCCCAAGCGCAAAGGCATAGCCGTTAAGATCCTTGGAATCGCGGAGAAGAGCCAGGACAAAGTCTCCGCTCCGCACATAGTGCGTCAAGTCGCTGAAGAAAAAGCTTCCGTGCGGGTAATAACCCATGTCCTGGATAATCGCCCCGCCGTATGCATAGCCGTGTGCTTCTTTGAGTTCTTCTGTCGTGGCATCGGGAAAGCGCTTCAACAGTAAGGCGCGTATGTTGGTGTCCCAGACACTGTCAATGATCGCTTCATGTGCAAGGACGGCATAGGCCGCGGTCTCGTTTGGCCAAGCCAAACACATAACAAGCGCCATGATGCCGGCGAAGGCTCTCAAAGACAACGCTTCGCGGCGTCCGATTCTTCCCATTCCAACCTCGTTGTGATTTTAGCTCCCTCTATCGTACCGGGAAATCGTATACCCCTCAATTCCAACGGGAAGTGTCGGTTGAATCGGGACATCAGCAAACACTAGACAGAAGTCCTCTCCAACCATTCGAGCGGATTACCCTCTTTCCCTTCCCGGTGCCCAGCCTGACGGGTCGCGGCTGTTTTGCATCCGTGGAATCCAGCTTCGAGCAGGTCAAAAATGATCAAGCCGGATTCCAGTTGCGAGTTCGTCCACTTGAGCAATCTTGCGCAGACTCGCAAGGCTCCCCCTGTCATCATGTATTCCAACAAGGTGCTCTGGAATGAGCACAGGAGGTTCAATACGCTTTGGACAATTTTCGTAGTTCTTGTGATTCTGTGGCTTCTGGGCTTCAGTCTCCATGTCGGCGGAGCCCTAATCCACCTACTCCTCGTTGTGGGGTTGGTGGTTCTGGTCATCAATCTGTTGAGCGGACGACGAAGTGCAGTGTGAGGTTCCGAATCAGATCAGTCGATGTTGAAACGACGGTTCTTCACGGATCCTCTTCCGCTCTATTGCGTCGCTAACGGCTCCACCCTTCAGGTTCTCTGAACTAAGGCAGTACATCTGAAGGGTTCTCTCCTTCAGGCACTCAGCCAAAGCCGCGTACCCATGCATACCAATGCGATCCTGCACGAAGCTCAGCAACTCTACAGTGTGAGCGACCGTCTCGACTCTCTGGCGGGGCAGCATCCCCTGGTCTCAGAAGCGCTCATCACCATCTCAGGAAGCGTTCGTAACACGGCAACCCTGTTAGAGGTGCTGGTCGCGACGAAAATGCGCCACTCGCCGGACTAGATCCAGCCAGTACCTGATTTGCTCATTGCTCTGTTCGAGTCGAGTGTTGGGATTTAAGTGCCGAAGCTAATCGTGAAGAACGACGTGGAGAAGTGATGTCAGCCTCCTTTCAAGAGTGTGCAAGTTTGACCAGTCGCGCGCTGTGCGCAACTCGTAACATCCCGCCTGTGAGGCAAGTTGTCAACTCTCTTGGAGGCTAATGATGAATCTCAGAATCGTGACTGGGCTCATTGCGCTTTTCATGTTTGCGGGCGTGGCCGGACTGGCTACGGCGCAGGACACCACAACAACCACCCACAATAAAACGCGGACGCTCACCGGTTGTCTTCAGAAAGGCGAAGATGCCAATGAATACAATCTGACCGCCAAGGGCGGCGGTACCTGGGAGATCAAGAGCGACAGCGTCAACCTCGACGAGCATGTCGGCCACACGGTCAAAATTGTCGGCGTAGTGTCAAATGCCACAATGCATGGGATGAAGGAAGACGCGAAAGAGGAGATGAAAGAGTACGGCATAGATAAACACACCGCCGAGCGCGGTCACATGACTGTCACCCATTTGACCATGGTCAGTGACACCTGTGAGAAGTAACCGTGGGTCGTACTCGAAGTCGAAGTACGAATGGTGTTCAAGGGTGCTGGGACATCTGTGTTCTCCGTCCAATGGTGACAGCTGGGTGGAAACGAACTGTGGCCACTGAAACGGTTTGGGGCCGCTTGCCGAGCCTTGCACTAGACTTTTCCTTGGGATGACTACACAAGGATGTGGGGTCCAGTACCGACTCCGTACAAGAAAAATGCGCAGAATTGTCGCTCCCGTGCGTTTGCCATGTCTGGTTCTCCTGGCAACGCTCGCCTCATCGTCACAGGTAGCCCCTTCTACCACTGAAATCAAGCCTCCCGATCTCAACCTGATCCTGCAACGCTTGGAGGACATCCAGCATCAGGACCCCGCCCAATCTCGGCCATATGAGTTGACGCGAGAATACGAAGTGCTTCACAGTTCTGATAAGAAGCCCACTTCGGAGGTCATGGCGCAGATCAATTTCGTTCCTCCCGACATGAAGACATACAAGATTACTCAGGTGCGAGGGAACTCACGGGGAGCGAAAATGGTTCGCGAGCTTTTAGACCGGGAAACCGAGTCGGCGAAGAAAGGAAAGGCTAGCGAGGTCAATCGGACGAACTATGACTTCGTTTTCCTTAGGCAAGAGAACTTCGGCGCCGTTCCTGAGTACGTTTTGGGGACTTTCCCAAAGAGGAAGGATAGGAACCTTCTGCTCGGGCAGATCTGGGTAGACGCGAGCACTTTCCGTATCCGCCGAATTGAAGGAGTACCCGCCAAGAGCCCCTCTTTTTGGCTCAAGAACATTCATATCACTCTGCAATTTGCGCAACTGGGCGGTATGTGGGTGCCCGTGACCTTCGATGCTGTCGCAACAGTCCGATTATTGGGGCAATACACACTTGCTGGCCTCACTATCCGATCCTCCGAATCCCTATCCACTGCGCCAAACGCTCATTGACCCGGACGGTGGTCGGCTAATTCTCACCTTTGTGAAATGGCCGCCTACGGGGTGCTCTACGCGCAAGGGAGCGTGTTCGCGTTCTGACAATTTGGGTCTGACTGAGCGCCAGGTTCTGTAACTCGGTTCCGGCATCATCCTTGACTGTCTGTCCTGGGCAAGCTGCATGACGGGTGCCGGTTCCGCGCAGATCCAACCAAGATGAGAGTCTCGAAGTCGGTTCAAGACCCATAGGTACGGGTCTGGGCAGCAGCGACTCTGCGACCAAAATTGAAATGTGTTCTTTTTTGGCCGGAAGCGTTTATTCCCAGTGTCTACGATACCGTCTTGGATCGCCCGCTGTTGATCCGAAGACCAGGAGAGAAGAAACGCCACTCCGAAAGCCGAGAAGGGTTGCGTCTGGTGTTCACAGGAGACCGACAAACCAAGGTGTGAGAATGTTGATCCAATGATACTTCTTGATTATCCATTGTGGCTGCGAGCGACGCACTTCTTCAACTTTCTTCTCCTGTCGCTTCTCGTTCGGAGCGGCCTCGAGATCTTGAGTGCACATCCGAGACTTTACTGGAACGATCACTGCACACCGGGCAGCGAATGGCTCAAGTTCACGAAGAAGGAGCGACCTGAGGACCGGCTCTGGACGGCTAGCGACGAGGAAACCTCATTCCCGTCTGGGATTGCCCTGCCCGGCCACGAGAACCTTGGTCTGGGGCGGCACTGGCACTTCCTTGCAGATTTTTCGTGGCTGCTGACAGGTTTGATATATGTCGCGATGCTCTTCATCACGCCAGAATGGCGACGGCTGATTCCGACTTCCTGGCAGATTGTGCCGGATGCATGGCACGCCATGCTTAGGTATCTAAGCTTCCACGTCGTGGAAACACCGGGAGGATATAACGCATTACAACAGCTGAGCTACGCGGCGGTCGTATTCTTGCTCGCACCGTTCAGCATTGCCACGGGAGTAGCGATGTCCCCAGCCGTTGCCGCTCGTTTCCCCTGGTATATCAAAATCTTTCACGGGCGGCAGAGCGCCCGGAGCCTGCATTTCATGGCTCTTTCCGCGTTCATCGTATTCTTCCTCGGCCACGTCACCATAGTGGCTGTTCACGGCTTCCGGAGCGGGTTGGCATTGATTGTCCTGGGGGAGACGCACAATCCGCATCTGAGCCGTGCTCTGACGATCTGGCTAACCGGGTTGGCCGGCGTGGTGCTCATCCATGTTGTAACAACCATGTGTTCGCGACGCCGTCCGCGCTTCGTCCAGAAAGCCACTCAGTCGATCACCGATCCGCTGCGCACTCTTCTTTTCGGCCATGAGATCTCCGCGCAACGCTACTCAACTGCGGACATCTCGCCGTACTTCTGGGTGAACGGCCGGCCGCCAACAGAGGAAAGTTTTTTGACAATGGCACGCGACCAATTCGCAAACTACAACCTGAATGTCAGCGGATTGGTCGAAAGACCGCTGTGCCTAACGCTGGCTGACCTCCGCGCCATGCCGAAACAAACTCAAATTACAAAGCATTGCTGCATCCAGGGCTGGTCAGGGATTGCGGAGTGGGGCGGCGTATCTCTGCATCACATCGTCGGACTTTGCCATCCGCTTCCAACCGCTCGCTACATCGTTTTCTACGCGTTCGACAATAAATCCACGTCGGAGCCACACGCTCAGGGGCCGGGGTACTTCTACGGCACGATTCGCGTGGAGTTGGCGAAAGATCCGCAGACGATTCTTGCCTACGAAATGAACGGCCAGCCGCTGCCGATTTTGCACGGAGCACCGCTCCGACTTCGAGTCGAAACGCAGCTTGGGTTCACCATGGTGAAGTACATCCGCGCGATCGAGTTTATCGAGGATTACAAAACCATTGGCCAGGGCCAAGGTGGCTGGCGAGAAGATTATCAGTATTTCAGCCAGGAGGCCGGAATCTGATTTACGAGGCTTGGGCGTTGTTACGCAAGAGCCTTTATGCGCGTGCTGGAATGGAAAGGAAAGAAGCATTCATTTTTCATGCCGTGCGGTGCGATTGTGTTGTTAAGAATGCGTTTGAAAGAATTCAGAAACGTGTCTCGAAAACCGAGAACGCAGCGGCCAGCATGCTGTGACGTTCGGTCCCTGAAACTGCAGTTCCTATATCCAGAATTCCTCACGCCTTTGGCCTTTCACGCGTTGGCTGTCGAGCCGCGATGGCAGAATGCCCGTAACGAGCTATCGAGGGCTGTGCAATGTTGACCAGTTTTATCCGCAACATATCGTCGATCATCGTGTTCTAGGGTCTCCCGAACTTTCAGGCAGCCCTGTGCCGCCTCAGGGTTCAGGTTTAGTGGCTCGCTACAGAGGTGCGACGGAGAGGCACGGGAGGAAGGTGTTCATTATGTCCACGACTCTCACGAGTTGCCATCCAGGTGATGGCATTGAAGCATTGAATCGATTGCCCGGATTAGCGGAACCTCTGCTGCAAATCGACTTGGATCGTGAACTGCAGCAACTCCGGCGAGAAGACGCCTGGCAGCGGGAAACCGGTCGGAGTTCCAAGACGCTCGCGAAATATCCTGATTTCCGGATCGTTCTGATTCTGATGAAGGGTGGCACTCGGATGCGCCAGCACAGAGCAGAAGGGAGGATCTCCATTCAACAGTTGAAAGGGCAGGTGTGTGTGCATCTGGCCAATCGAAAGGTGAATGTGTTGGCGGGCCATTTGTTGGTACTCGACTGCGGCGTGCTGCACGACATCGAAGCGCTGGAAGAGAGTGCATTTTTGTTGACCATTTCCTGGCGAAGAAAGAAGAGTGACGCCTCAGAATCCTTTTCATCCACTCAGCGGCTGTTAGACGAAGAGGCTGTGTCGCGGATGGATGATGAAGGTGGCGCCCCTGACGTGGCCAGTCGACCGGAACCGTCACTGTTGGAGCTAAACGCAAACTCGGGTTTGAGAGGGGAGCGATGAGGCGAACCGTTTTCCTGGCGGCAATGAGCTTGATGTGCGTGCTGAGCGTGAGCGCCCAACAACATAACATCGACACACAGAAATCCACGTTAACGATCCACGTAGGCAAGACGGGAGTGTTCTCGGGGCTGGGACACGAGCACGAAGTGCACGCGCCGGTTCACAGCGGCACGGCAGACACAGGCTCACATCCTGCGGTTGAAATACACGTGGATGCGCGTGCGTTACGCGTGATCGACAAGGGCGAATCCGAGAAAGATCGCACCGAAGTGCAGGAGACGATGCTAGGGCCCGAAGTGCTCGATAGCGAGCATCATCAGGAGATTGTGTTCAAATCCACAGGCGCGGAGCCTGCCGGCCAGGAGCGGTGGACGCTGCATGGGAATCTGACGCTGCACGGGCAGGCGCGGCCGGTCACAGTGCACGTTGCGCTAAAGGACGGCCGTTACACCGGCGAGTGCATTGTGAAGCAGACCGATTTCGGGATCAAGCCTCCTGGAAAAGCGGGCGTCAGGGCCAAAGACGAAGTGAGAATTGAATTCGACGTCCGGCTGGCGTCGTAAGGCGGGGGGGCGGGTGGCCCTGCTCTAATGGTGGAGAAAAGTATGGCTGCTAGAGAAATTCCGAACGTCGGTTACGAATCCAAGTTGTTGAGCCGAGTTGAGGTGGCGGAAGGTACGATGGCTTTTCACTTCGAGAAGCCGTCCGGATTCAACTTCAAGGCGGGCCAGTTCGCCGATGTGACACTCACCGATCCACCGGAAACTGACGCGGAGGGAAACACCCGCACGTTTTCCATCGCGAGTCCCCCGTTTGAAAATGAGTTGGTGTTCACTACCAGGATGCGGGATACGGCTTTCAAGCGCTCGCTGAAGAACGTGCCGCTAGCCACGGCGGTGAAGATAGGCTTAGCCGCAGGCTCCTTCACCCTACACAAGAATCCGGCCAAGCCCGCCGTGTTCCTCGCAGGCGGAATCGGAATCACACCTTTTTTCAGCATCGTGCGGCAAGCCGATCACGACCGCCTCCCGCACAAGTTGTATCTTTTCTATTCCAATCGGCGGCCCGAAGACGCACCTTTTCTGGACACTCTGCAGACCTTGGAGAAGACAAATCCCAACTTTCACTTGACCTGCACAATGACAGAAATGTCAAAGTCCAAAAAGGAATGGAAAGGTGAGACAGTTCCGATAGACCAAGAGATCCTGTCCAGGCATTTGGCCATCCTACAAGGCCCCATCTATTACAGTGCCGGACCGCCTGCCATGGTAGCCGGCATGAAAAAGATGCTTGTGAACGCGGGCATTGACGAAGACGACATCCGAACGGAAGATTTTGCCGGATACTGAAGCGTGTCCTTGCCGGGGTGAGGATGTTGGTCGGGCCTAACAAAAAGGAAGGGTTTCCCGAGGTGAGCAGCATGCTGACAAATAAGCCCAAGACAAAACTTCTTGTAGACGGTGGCGACCCTGATGAGACGCTCCGGGTCAAGACGTTGATCGGTTTTGTTGATGGCCAGACTACCAATCCCTCGCTTGTCGCCAAAAATCCCGAGATTCAGCGCCTTATTGCATCCGGCCACAGATTGAGTTCTGAAGAAGAAAGAAACGAATACAAGAAGATCGTGCAGAGCATTTCACCATTAGTGGGAGACGCTGGGGTTTCGATTGAGGTGTTTGCAGATCTTGGTACTACAGCCGAGGAAATGCTTGCCCAGGGCCAGGAAATGTTCGGTTGGATTCCGAATGCATATATCAAATACCCGTGCACTCATGAAGGCCTGAGGGCCGCTCAAATGTCGGTGCAAAAGAGCATTCGAGTCAACATGACTCTGTGTTTTTCGCAGGCGCAGGCAGCTGCCGTATATGCCGCAACCAAGGGATCAAAGGAGCCAGTGTACGTGTCGCCATTTGTCGGCAGGCTCGACGATCAAGGCGAAGACGGCATGGATCTTGTCAAAAATATCAAGAAAATGTACGAACGCAGCGATGGCCATGTGCATGTTTTAGCCGCAAGCATACGCACCATCAACCATTTGCTTTGTTCCTTCGCTCTAGGTGCTGAGCTGGCCACCGTGCCGAGCAAGGTTTTACAGGAATGGGCAGCAGCAGGCTTTCCGATGCCAGACCAGGATTTCAAGTACAAAGGGGTCGATGCCAAGGGCAAGCCCCTGAAGCCGATCCCGTACGAAGACCTGGACCTGAACCTTCCATGGGAAAGCTTTGACCTTGCACACGAACTCACAACCAAGGGCATACAGAAATTCGTGGCCGATTATCAGGGCACGCTGAGGCGATCGGCATAGTGGTCGAGAGGCACGTTGGAGTCATCGCTGACCGCGACTGGGGGTTCGGGTCTACTACGGCTTCATGCTCGACAATTTAGGGGTTTGCAGCAGTGCAAACCATTCCATCGTGAAGTTTTACATAGCCGGAAAGGGGACCGATCAATTGCGCGAGGCTATGGTCCCGACCGCGCATGCTACCCAGTTGGACGTCAAGCTCGAGGCAGGTGTGGAGACAGCTTATTCGACCTCAAGCTGGGTGTGGTTCACAATACGCACGGGTTTCCCTGCCAGTGCGGTGAGCACGGGTCTGCGTCGGCCGTTGATCCGGCGACACGCTCTGCAGCATTCAGAGCTGAGGAGGATAGGAGGCACAAGATGAGTTCAACAACGACAGGCCGTCTGGAGATTGCCGAAGCGCAAGCTTTTCCCTTGCTGGGCTTAGTCAACTATCAGGAGGGATCGGTCGTAAGCCGAGTCATCCTGAAGCGGGATAAAGGGAACGTCACGGTCTTTGCATTCGACGAAGGACAGGGACTAAGCGAACACACCTCGCCATTCGACGCTTTGGTGCAGGCCATCGAAGGGGAAGCCGAAGTTACTGTCGCCGGCAAGCCCATAGCGTTGCGCGCAGGTGAAGTCGTCTTGCTGCCTGCCGAGAAGCCACATGCCGTTAAGGCGATTGCACGTTTCAAAATGGTACTGACCATGATCCGCTCATAGTCTTGTCAACGCCTGTGCTCGCTGGGCAATGCTCATTATTCTTGGAGGGTGGCTGAACGCCGCACCTTCCTCTCCAGGGTTGGTTCGAAGCGTGGCACTGGTGTGGGCAACGATTCCAAGTGGCCAGAACACCCGCTTGTGTTTGACACCGAGACACGATTTACAGTGGCCCCATCTCTATATTTTGCCCTCCGCGCGGACGAATCAACGAGCCCACCCTCTTCTCTTGGTTCCCACCTAGCCGTCATCATCGGAACCGCGAAGTAACTGTCAGAGGAAGCACACGGTTGACGGGTTGGGTGAAGCCAGCCTGACTTCGCCACTTCACGAGCAAATTCTCCGTGCTAACGCCTCAAGGGACACCCGAACCGGTGCGGTTTGAAATTCACGGGTTTAGCGATCGGGTCCAGCCTATGCGCAATATTGCTCAGACTCCCACTCCGGCCTGACACTACGCTTGTGATGGGCGACTAAATTTTGGGATGTGGTCGCGAACAGTGAGGACATCATGAGAAGGAGAAGGAACCGAATGATCGCCACAAAGGCTGGTCAAAGCAGCCGGGAAACAGAAGTGCAGTCGGGTGACACACAAGGATTGTCAAAAGCCGAGCAGACGAACAGTGAAAGCGTTGAAGAGCTGGCGGCAGACGGGCAAGCTTTCGAAGCCTCGGCGGTGAGCGGCGTGGAAGATGCCGCCGATATTGATGTTCACGAAGTCACAACAAGAGAAGTGCCAGGGGACGATATTCCCCGCGAGTACGACGAACAATGAAGCGTCGGTTCCAGATCATGCATTCATGCCCTAGATCACCAGGGTTTCCAGAATAGCAATGTCATCGAGAATGTTGGCAAGCAACAACGAGCGACACCGCACAGAGCGCATCGGCTGGCTACGCGCAGCAGTATTAGGCGCAAACGACGGCATTCTTTCAACATCGAGTCTGATGCTCGGTGTCGCAGCTGCACACGCGACTCACGGCAGTGTGTTGGTCGCAGGGGTTGCCGGCCTGGTGGCTGGGGCTATGTCGATGGCTGCCGGTGAGTATGTGTCTGTCCACTCGCAGGCAGACACCGAAAAAGCCGATCTCAAGCTTGAGCGAGCGGAACTCAAAGCAGACAACAAGGGCGAGCACAAGGAACTAGCGGCAATCTACGTCGCCCGCGGTCTCGATCCTGTACTCGCGAAACAGGTGGCCCAACAGTTGATGGTCCATGACGCGATCGGCGCGCATGCCCGCGACGAACTCGGCATCTCCGAAGCCCTTCGTGCTCGCCCAATTCAAGCCGCGTTGGCATCGGCTGGCAGTTTTGCAGTGGGTGGGATCATGCCTCTCTTGGTCACGACCGTCGCCTCGCCAGCAAGGGTCATCCCTTTGGTCGCTGGCACTTCGCTCGTGTTCCTCGCGCTTCTGGGTGCGTTGGCGGCACGCGCGGGCGGGGCAGGAGTGATGGTTGGCGCCTTACGCGTCACCTTCTGGGGAGCTCTGGCTATGGCGGTGACTGCGGGAGTCGGGTCGCTGTTTGGAACTGTTGCGTGAGCGTCTTCATGCCGGTGCCAGCGGCGGAGATACCGGCAACGGGGAAGAGGCAAGACCGGCACTCGAGAAAGCGCTGAGGGCGGATCCGAACGATTTTGATGCGAATCTCTTTCTCGGAGGATTGCTGCGGCATGACGGGGACATTGCGGGAGCCGCTCCTTATCTTAAGATGGCCCTGCAGTTGAGGCTGGATCTATTGAGGTGTGCTTTCAGGTGGGGATGCTGGATCTTGGCGAGGGGAGTTGGAGCAGGCGCGCAAGAGTTTCGAGCAGATCGAACGCGAGTCGCCGGATTTTCAGGAGGTCCATGCGCAGCTCGCGGGGAGAAAAAGGAACAGTAGAGCAGAACTAACAAATAGACACGTCACCGGAGGGGCGACGAACCATAAAGGAACAGTTCTACTTCGGTTCTGTGACGTGCAGGATTTGATCACTGTTCACGTTTTTCAGAAGCTGAGTTGTTCCTGAGGGCCAGCGGATTTCGATCTCTTCGGCAAACTTGCTATCTCCCAGCCCGAAGTGTACGGGGCCTGCGCTGGAAGAGGCGTAGCCTGATGCAGTGGAGAGAAACGAATATTGCGTTTTTCCCGCCGCCGTGAGTTTGATCCGAGAGCCTATCCCGTCGCGATTACTTTTTGTTCCCTGCAACTTCAGCTCCAGCCAATGGTTGTGATCCGGACTGTCGTTCCTCCAAATCTCTGCGGGCGCGCTCAGCGCGGTGACGACAAGATCGAGCTTACCGTCATGATTGAAGTCTCCGAAGGCGGAGCCCCGGTGGCGCTTCGGTGGTTGCGCTTTGAAGCCTGCTTCTTCAGTCAGCGCCGCAAATGTGGTTCCGTTTAGATTTCGGAAGACGGTGTTGGGTTGATCGATCTGCAAGCGATCCGCCATTTCGGGGGACTGCACGTGTCCGCGCGAAACGAAGACGTCTTTCCAGCCGTCATTGTCGAAATCGGCGATGTTCGGGCTGTAACCTGCCATGGGATTGCTGAGTGTGGTCATACCGCTGCGCGCCGTGATCTCGGTGAATGCGCCCTTGCCCTTGTTCAGATACACGGGAAAGGTCTCGTTGTCGAGAGCGACCAGAACGATATCGGGACGGCCGTCATTATCTATGTCCTCGAACGCCACTCCCATTCCGGAGATCAGGTTGCCGTGTTCGGGGAGAGCGACTCCGGCTTCGAACGCGTGTTCTTCGAAACGGGAATTGCCTTTGTTGTGGAAGAGGAAATTGAAGAGCTTGTCATTGGCGACGAAGATGTCGGGCAAGCCGTCGCCGTCATAGTCGGCAACGCCTACCCCCATTCCTTTCCCCAAGGCTACACGGATGCCGGATTGCTCGGAGATGTCGGTGAAAGTGCCGTCTCCCTTATTTAAGAAGAGCTGACTGGGAGTCTCTTTATAAAACTTGGGATGGCAGTATTCGGGCCTGCCGTTAAGTTTACAGTCGGGTTCGTGGGCGCCATCCCAGCGCATGTAGTTAACAACGAAGAGATCGAGAAGGCCGTCGTTATTTACGTCGAGCCAGGCGCCCCCTACGGACCAAAGCGGGCCGAATTCTTTGTCGGGACCATTGAGGCCGGCTTTTTGGGTGACGTCGGTGAAAGTGCCGTCGCCGTTGTTGTGATAAAGCGTGTTGCGATGGACGCCGCCTACGAAGATATCGTCGAATCCATCATTATCGAAGTCGCCGATGGCGACGCCTGTGTCGAAGCCGGTGCCGGCCAGTCCCGCTTTCTCAGTCACATCTGTAAAGGTTCCATCACCGTTGTTGTGGAAGAGGCGGTTCCAGAACTTGGATCTCGTCTTCTTTAATGTGTCGATATCTGCGCCATTGGTGAAGAAAATATCGAGATTGCCGTCGTTGTCGTAGTCGAAAACGGCGACGCCGCCAGCCATGGTTTCCGGGGAGTGGCGCTGCGGCGACTCGCTGCTATCGAGAGAAAAAGCGATGGGCTGAAATGTGAAGTGGATGGGAGATTGGACAGGCTCGGCGGCGTGCACGCGGTGCGGCGGAGGCGATAGCAGGATCGCACCGCAAAGAGGCAGCAGGATACCGCACAACCAAATCGGGGCCTGAGCGACCGCTGAGAATTTACTCTGGTTTTGCGTCCGAGCTGTTGTTTTGCCTATTGAGTCTCTCAATTTCCTGCTTCTCTCGTTTGCCCTCTTCGTTGCAGCCGACAGCTCCGTAGGCGCGCGCCAGATCGCAGCGAATGCGGATGTTGTCGGGAGCAAGTTCCCGCGCAGTTTCCAACTCCCTAATTCCCTCGGCGGTCTCGCCCTTTTGGCACGAGCGCGTCACCTAGGACGATGTTATCGTCCGGTCCTGCTGTCGCGCCAGTTGATAGAAAGCGCTGCCCATAACTTCCCTGAACTCGACTTTTGTTCCGGCGCAACTTCCGGCTAGTCGGTTGTTCGCCCGCGGTCAGCTCCTTGACATCTGGCTAGCCGACGCGCAGCATTGCGAATTTAGTTCACAAAAGGTGCGGCAAATGAGATTGCGTTCGCTCGGGGTGGTGGCGTTTGTTTGTATCGAGGTTGGGCTCGCGGGGTTCTCGCAGACACCTACTGATCAAATGAAGCAAGACCAAGGCAAATGCGAGAATTCGGTCACAACTGCGGCCATGCGAGCCTGCGAAGACTCCCGTTACACGATGGCGCAGCGAGAGCTTGACACAGCGTACCGGAGCCTGCTGGAACGCCTCGATGGTGGACAAAAACAGAAATTGCGACTGACGCAGCGCGCCTGGCTTCGCTTTCGCGATTCGAATGCCGATTTCCAAGCCAGCCTGGTACAAGGAGGCACGCTTGCGCCCCTGGTGAGGATTACGGTCCTCACCGACATGACAACGGCGAGGACGCAGGAACTGAGCAAGAAAACACTGCCTTAGAGATTAGTAACGAGACTTCGTAGTCGCTCGCGGGTAGGGGCATCTGGAGTGAATTCAGGACCGGACAAGGAGTTAGGACATGGCCGATTTCGATCTGTTTCTTCCGATGTTGTTGAGGTTCGAAGGTGGTTATGTAGATGATCCAACTGATCCGGGTGGCGAGACCAACAAGGGAATTACGATGGCAACTTTTCGTCAATGCTCTCACGACCTTTTAGGGATTGAGCCAACCTCTAACAATCTTAAGGGTCTGACCGATGCCCAGGCCGGCATCCTCTACCGGACACAGTATTGGAACAAAATGCGCGGCGATGATTTTCAACTTCAGGATCTCGCCAACATTGTCTGCGACTTCTACGTGAATTCTGGAACTCACGCGACGGTTTTGCTTCAGCGAATCCTGAATAGCATGGGAGCGCAGGTCACGGAGGATGGGGCGATCGGTCCAGCTTCGATCCAGGCACTGAATGGATTTTCGCAAACCGACGTCTATCGGCGATACAAACAAGGTCGCATCGACTTTTACCAGAGTCTAGGCCAACGGTTCCCGCAGTTCTTGAATGGATGGCTGAATCGAGTCAAAGCGTTTCCTGATTTGTAGACGATATTCCTGCATGATCGGTTGGCTTAGGCATCGATAAAGACCGAATCTTCGCCCAAGCGCTGAACTTGTCCGTCGGTGGAGTGCGGGGGGCTCCACATTTGATCGAGTCTCTGCGGCTCGAGACCCGTATTCAACTGACCTTTTCCTTACCTGGCTCCTGCTGTTGGACCGATGCCCACTTTGCGTGTTCCTGAGAAACCAGTGATTCGACTCGCTCAGCCAACAGGGCATGCGGATCGGGAACATTGTTGTAAGGAGAGGCCTTGCCCAAGTAGGTGTATTTCTCGTGTTTGAGCGATTCGCAGGTCGAACGGAAAGCAATCCAATTTTGCTGGTACTGGTTCAGGTGCAACAAACCTTCGAGCACAGTGATTAATACACCCAAGGAGCCGGTCACCATCGTCATGAACGAAAACTTGAGAGCCGCGAGTAAAGGAATAGCTGCTGCCGCCAAGATCTCTACTACCTTGACCCGCTTGTAGGTACGCTGGTTGGCCAAGCTCTTTCGGTCATACCAGGCAATTTGATCCTCCAGGCGTTCCATGATGGGATCGGTCTCGATTTGTTTCACTGCCGCAGTGCTCATGGGTGCGAATTTTACCTCCTGCCCCAGACTAAAGGGAGAAAAACTCCAGTGATTCCAACTTTTTGTGGGCTGTAAGGACGAGCCGAAAAAGAACAATCCCGCCGGCGTCGCGCCTTGGCCATGCCAGTTTTTGGCCTTAGTGACCTCTCGAGTCCTACATGGATTATTGCGATTGCCTTTGGTAGCAGCCGATATCTACCTTTCCGGATTTGACTCGCGCTGAGCCTTCATTGTCCAGTTCTCCCACCGGCACTTCCACAGTCGTGCCAGCAGCGATCGCTGGAGAATCAGCTTGCAGATGGAAATCATTCCGAGCAGGATCAACGAAACGCGGATCCGAAAAATGGGAATGACGGTCATTTCCCGTAGCCTCGACATATTTATCGAATCCTGTGACGGTGGCGGATGCTCCCGCCCATGTGCTCGCCTGAGGTCCGGATGCACAGTAATAAAGGTTGTCATCGATAACGGCGGGGCGTTGGTTCTTCTCGACCTGAGACTTGTGTAGCACGATAAGACAGCGTGGCCCTGCATACACGATGTTGTTCTCGAAAATATTGTCCGCCATGTTCCATTGCATCTGGAACTCGCCGGCTCCGGTTGCCGACGTGTCATTTTCGTAGAGAGTGTTATTGACCACCGTGCAGTGGTCGGTGTGTCCGCGCTCCGGCGCATAGCCTCCGATGGAAACACCTGCGGTATGGCAGCGATAGATAAGGTTATTGCGGGCGGTGATGTAACTGGTGGCACGATTCTGGTGTTCACTGGCCAGCTCGATCCCGAAATCAACATTGTGAATGACATTCTGTTCGATCAGGATCCGGGTGCCGCCGTCCACGTAAATACCATCGGAAGATTCATCGTTGCGGTATGCCGGATTCCCCTTCGACGTAATGTTGTAGACCAGGTTGCCGCTCACTACTCCGTCGCGCGCCTGGTCCACCGCAGGGTCGGGCGCCGTGTGCTCAAAACCAATGATGTCAATCCCGATATTGTTGTTGTCGTGGACAACATTGTGCGTGATGCGGAAGTTCGTGACGTTTCCGTTCACTACGAGCGACTCGCTCGAACCAGTTTTGAGGTGATGCACCTCATTGCCTTCTATGATCAGGTCGGTGATAGGAGTCTTGGCATCAGTACCGTATACAGCAATGCCAAACCCGTTCCCACCTTGTCCCGGAGCATCGCGGCCCTGAAAATTCTGCTCAATGTGATGAACGTTATTTCTTAGCAGTTCTATATGAGAACCGGCCCCGACAACGTCTATACCCAACGGGGCGAGTCGATGTTCGGCAGTGCGGAGGTTCCGAATTTCAAAGCCCTCAATTCTCAAGTAGCTCTTGTTGTGAATGGTGAGAATGCCGCTTCTGGCAGTGGGAGTGAAATGTTCTGCGTCCAGGATCGCTGTCTCGCCGGGATAGCTTCTAAAAGTGATGTATCCATCGCTGGCGTTTCCGGATGCGTTGATGCTTACGAGTTCTTCGTAGATTCCTCCGCGCACGTTGACAGTGCTGCCTGCCCTTGCGGTGTCTGCGGCATGTTGAATGGTGCGCCACGGCGCAGTTTGAGTGCCGGGATTGGAATCATTCCCAGCCGTGGAGACGTAGAAAGAGGAGTTGGCCTGCCCAAAGGCGCCGACGCATGCAAATAATATAGAAATGATTAAGAATCTCACGTACATACCCTCCTAACGCACCCTTCTGGCATTTGAAGACCACCGGGTTTACTGTTGATGCGCCTACTCTAGCTCGATACCCACAGCCTAGCTGGATGCATCTATTGCGGAGTTGCTTCCAGCAGAAGGTGCTTCGAAAACTCCGCAGATAGGTGGGCGACGGGACCGCGAACGGTTCCCATGTCTTTCCCATCTACATAGTCGATGACACGATACGAACGATCGTCCAAACCGCGTAGCTCCAGGCTGCCTTTCCAATTGCTGGCAAAGAACGCGTAATACATCTTGCGATCTTTGCGGATGACGTGAGCTTCGGGCAGATCAAAACCGATATCGTAGAGTGAGCCCAGATATTGTCCGCGGGAAAGGCCTTTCTCCCGGTAGAGATCAAGCCACTTCTGGAAAGTCTTTGCGTGGTCAGGCGTGAGATCGAACCGGCCGTGCTTCTCGACTAAAGAGGGCAGCACGAACTGCGTACCAACAACACCGCCTATGCCCAGAGTGGAAGCAAAGTCGTCGTGATTGTCGCTTAGCTCAACGTGATCGCCGAAGTAGGGAATATCGTCGCCCATGAGGCCCTTGAGGGTTTTACCTTTGGAACGTACCTGGAATGAACTTGTTGGATCGGAAGCCACGGACATATTGAAATGCGGCATGGTGAAGAACGAAAAAGAAGTGCCGCAGGGACAGAATTCTACAAGCGAGCCGGGCTTTGCGGCCTGTGCAGCATCGTAGATTTCACGGAAGAAGGTGGGCAATGCCTCAACCGACTCTTCGGGACGCTTGTGGTGGTGGGCGGGGTTGTAGCAAGCAGGAACGCCGTTCATGTGTTGGCCGTCGAGTTTGAGGCCATCGAATCCCCAATCCACGAGGATCTTGCGCACCAGGTCTTTGTGATACGCCACCACACGGGGTTGAGCGGGGCAGAGATAGTCGGAATTCCACCATGAAATCTTGCGTCTCGAACCATCTTGATTTTCCAACACCAGATCGGGTTCGTCTTGCAGGAGTTTTGAATCAGGAACGGCGCTCAGGGGAGACCACCAGAGCTGCGCCTTGAACCCTTCCTGGTGGATTCGATCGACCATGGCCTTGATGTCGGCATCACCGTGGGGAAATTTCTTCGGATCGAGTTGCCAGTCGCCGTAGTTGTTCTGCCACCCGTCATCGAGCGTGACCCAGGTGAATCCCATCCGCTTGACCGTTGGAAGGGTGTCGTAAACCTGTTGCGGCTTGAAGTTGCGCCCGTATCCCCAGGCGCACCAGATTGCTCCGAAGGCGTCTTCCGGAGCTGAGGCCATGTGGAAGCCCAGCTTCGACATGTACCCACGGTAAGTAAGGAGTGTCTGAAAGTAGTCGCCGTTGTGCACAGCAACAAACGACCGAAACGTGTGGAAGCTTTCACCCGGTTCAAGGGACCGGTCATGGCGATACTGCACACTCACGCGAGCCTGGCGCGCGTTGGGCATCGAGACCGGGAGCGAAATCAGACGCGGACCTGGTTCGACGAGCCCTACACCAAGGCCAACGTCTCTGCGCCACACGTCGACGATCGGTGTGCCACCACCGTAGTCGCTGGCATTCATCCCAAGATAGTTCTGCTGATCAAATCCGACGTGTAGCGGAAGCACCCAGTTTGGCCGGCGCTCGTAGGAGCCGCTCTGGAACGACCAGAAAGCTGCTTGCCCGGAACCTCGCTGCGCCTCAATCCTATAGGAGTTGTTGTTCCAGCCTCGAATCTCCACCTTCGACTTTCCGGTATTGGTGTAACTAACATCGAAGACCGCCAGCTTCGGAAACTCGTCGTAAATGGTGACCGAGAGAGTCTTACGAAGCGCGCCGGAGGAACCAGTGAGAGTGAGTTTCTCTCCTGCTCCAAAAACGTCGGTGATCCGTTCGTGCTTCTGCGAGTCGATCGCAAAGTCGGACCACGAATGATCTTTTCCGGTCACAGTCTCCGATGCCGAGAGCGCGCCTAGTGGAACGTCTTTGTCCTTCATGCGTGCAACGACGCGGCTACGCATATTTCCGTCAAACTCGATGCGGAGGCTTTGGCTTTGGATCTGCGGCGATTCACCAGCGATTGGCGTGGCATGCTGGGACGATCGATCGGGTTGCGCTGTGGTCCGGACTCCCACCAGCAGCGCTGCCAAGGTGACTACTGCAAAGAATGAACGAGTCTTCGTCATGGTCGGGATACCTCCGCGTCTACACCAGCGGCTGCTCGGGTTTGTAATTGTGGCGGAGTGTCAATGAGCCATCAGCGTTGACCTTCTGGCGGCATGCCCAACGCACCCCATAACGCACTCCCTTGACCTCGAGCTCCGCTTTCAGTCGCAAGCCTTCCCATTGAGAACCAGAGGGAAGCATCAGCATGACTTGATGAACGCCCGTCGGCTTCGGATATCCAGGGTCAACGCTACCAGAAACATTGACCTTGCTATCCTCGCTGAACAGGCTGAGACGAAGCACTCCAGGGACAGGCGCAATTCCGTCATTCGCCAGTCCGATTACCAGACCGGCAACTCCATCCCGGGTGAAGGTCCAGATAAACGACGGGCGAATACGGTAGCCGATCTGGCGAGCTATCTCGTCAATCGGCCCCGGGAACTTGTCGTAGTAGCTGAGAAGGTTGGCAGCCGACTGATTGTGCCAACTCCAGAGCGACAGATAGTTAACACCGACGTCCGCCACATGGGAGATGATTTGCTCGTTGTAAGTAATTCCGTCTTCGTCAACCTGCAGCTCCTTCGCATCGCCGGTAGTGAAACCGACCTCACAGATCGCCGCGGCCCACGGTGGACGGTAGCTGAGCGCTTCAATCTGAGTGTTCTCAATGAAGATCGTGTCGGTGCGCAGCCAGTTGCCCGTGCGGATCGTGCGATCGAGCAGCTCGGCGTTGCCGACGGAACTGAAATCGGGTTGTGTATTGGTGGCTAGCGGAACTTTGGTCCAGTGTTCGAGTTGCGTTTCGAACATTGCCGACCAGGTTCGTTCCGCAACCAACTGGCTGGAGAAGGGGTTGCCCTCGAATGGCCACGTGTGTCCTTCTCCCCAAAAACCGTACATCATCGTGTCCACGAATTCGACTTGCGGATGACCGTTGAGTTCGGCCGCGAGCAGCGCATTCAACTCGCGAAATGCAGCTTGATACGCTGGGTGATCGTATTGCGGCACGCGGTTATCTTTCCGATAACGCATCTCCGCGGGATTGCCCTTCCACTCACCTTTGAGTTTTACGTAGGGAACCTTGTTGAGAAGAAAATCAGGCATACCGGGATCGGGCGAGTCAGGATTCTCCAGCATGACGCGGAACCCGATGCGCTTGTCGTAGCGGCGAGCGAGATCGAACGTGATCTTCCACCAGTCGGGGAACTCCAGGCGGCCAGGCTGTTTTTGGACATCGCGCCAGTTCGGCCGGATGTAGACCTTCTGCGCAAAGGGAAGCTTGATCAGATCTTCCAGCGTTCGTTCCGGTGTTTGGCCTGGAAGATGAAGCGGTCCGGTATCGTCAGAGGCATAGACGATGAGGCCCATGCCGTAATTGCTAACGATGTCCTTCGACGGCGAGGTGATCATCACTACGTCGCTGTCGGGAACCACTGCGGCTGGACCATACTGGGGAAACGGACCTTGATAGAGGCGGTCGGGAACCGCGGGTCCCGATCCCCAATCGTATTTGTCCCAGTTGTGTTCAGGAATGTAGGCGCGAGCGGCACCTGTGGACAAGCCAACAGCGAGTCCTGTAGCGGTGGCGGACTTCAAGAACCTGCGTCGGTCCATGAGCGCTCCTGAAACGGCGAACATCGGCGACTGCGTGGGGTACCGGAGATCATAAACCATAATCGAAATAAACAGAAAGCGTAAGAAATGATTCGTAACATCCCGCCGGCGTCTCTGCGGCGAAAGAGGTCACCGTCCGCTGATTGTTGTGGGCGGCGGAGCGTTTCGCTAAGGGAACTCGACAGAAATAGTGGGAACCCCGATTGGCTTCCAAACGATGGCGGACCCCCGGCGCATCGGGAGATGGCCGGGTCGGTTAGCCCGCGAATTTGTCGGTCGCTGCGACCAGGGCGCGACTGTTCGGAGGGTCGAAAGCGCTGTGGCCGCTGTCCGGGGTGATGATGAGATCGGCTTCGGGCCACGCACGGTGGAGCGCCCACGCGCTCTCCATGGGGCAGACGACGTCGTAACGGCCCTGCACGATGACCCCGGGGATGCGACGGATGCCGTGAGGCGTTGCGCAACAACTGGTCATCCGTTTCGAAGAAACCTTTGTTGAAGAAGTAGTGGACCTCAATGCGCGCGAAGGCGAGGGCGAACTCATCCTCTTCGTAGTGGCCGGCAAAGACGGGATCGGGCAGGAGCTTAGAGGTTGCGCCCTCCCACCCGCTCCAGATCTTTGCGGCCGCGAGCCGCACGGCCGGATCATCGCTGGTAAGGCGTCTGTAGTAAGCAGAGAGCAGATCTCCGCGCTCCGGCTCGGGGATGTGGGCGAGGTATGGCTCCCAGGCATCCGGATAGAGAACCGAAGCGCCGCGCTGGTAGAACCAGTCGATTTCCTGCTTGCGAAGGAGGAAGATGCCGCGCAGGACGAGTTCGGTGACGCGCTCGGGATGAGTTTGTGCATAGGCGAGGGCCAGCGTAGAGCCCCAGGATCCGCCGAATACCTGCCAGCGTCTCAATGCCGAGGTGCTCGCGGATCTTCTCGATGTCGGCGACGAGGTCCCATGTCGTGTTCGCTTCGAGAGACGCGTAGGGCGTGCTCTTGCCGCAGCCGCGCTGGTCGAAATTCACGATACGGTACTTTTCCGGGTGGAAGAAACGGCGCTGCTTGGGATCGGAGCCGCCGCCGGGACCGCCGTGCAGAAAAATCACCGGCTTGCCGGAGGGGTTGCCGCTTTCCTCGAAATAGATCTCGTGGACCGGCGAGACCTGGAGTTTGCCTGTGTTATAGGGCTCGATTGGGGGATAGAGCCAGGTGACTGGATCTTTCATCGTGGATACGGGTAAGGCGTGGTTGGGCATCGTGGGCAGTATACCTTTTCGGCCCTGGCGTGTACTGGGCGCTGAACTGGAAGTGACCTTACTGTTGCAGGTTGCTGAACAAACGACGGCTGCGGATCGTGCACATGTGGAAGCGGCTCAACACGGTGTGCTGGCAATAGAGAACAGGAACTGCCATGCGCAGTAGGACTGTCGAGGCGACGTCACCGGCCATCAGCGAAAATTGGATCGAAGCAAATAACACCGTCGCTTACGACGACTGCCCGAACGAATTCTGATGTTTGCTCGATGCGTCTTCTTCCAGTGAGCGTTTGGGGATTGTAAACAAGGTTCGATTTTCGTAACATAGCGCCACGCCGCTCGAGAGCACGTGCACAGTTGGGGGACGGGAATGCCTTTGATTTCTCTGGCGTTCGCTGGAACGTGTTCTGAATCTGTAACAGAGGGAAGCTGGTCGACGAATCTCCTTGACACCCTGATTCGAGGGGAATATCGATTGCATCTTTCGCTTCTCCTTCCCCAACGTTATTGCTCTCAACGCCTTGAGAATACGGTCCGACGTTCGCTCCTATGGTGAGCAGTAACGAATTCTGCAAGCGCATCACTATGTTTTGATGGCTGGTATTCAGGTGCGAAAACAATGAGTCTTCACTATCCACCCGCCGTCCTCGCCCTCGGAATCCTGGCGCTCGTAGCTGTGGTTATGGGCATCCTGGCGCTCATCCGAAGTGGACTGAAACAACGAACTGCCTTGTCAGTCGTAACGTTTCCGGCATGGGATGGGAATGACTCGTTGAAATCCCTCAACGACCTGTTTCAGGCGACGATCGCACAAGGTGACTCAGCCATCGGCTGGTACAAAGTGAATGTCCGGGGGAAGCGGGTCGGTTCCCAGATTCTGCGCTCCGCCGCGATTATTCTCGCTACCGTGGGAGCGCTCCTTCCCCTGATAGTTGCGGCAGCGGGCCGGTTCGCGGATCCCAACAGCTGGACAAAAAATTTGATCGACGCGCAATGGGGATACATAGCCTTCGCCACGGCCGCTGCCTGCGTTGCTGCCGACAAGTTCTACGGAATGTCTTCGTGCTGGATTCGATACATGAAGACACAACTTGTCCTGGAGGGTGCCCTAACCGATTTGCGGTATGACTGGTTTGTTCTCCTGGCCAAAGTGGAAAAGCAGCAGCCCACGCCCGAACAGGTTCAGGCGATGCTTCAAAAGATGAAAGACTTTGTAGTCCTCATCCACACTCAGATCCAGCAGGAAACCGATGCCTGGGTCTTGGAGTTCCAGGCTAACCTTGCGGATCTGTCCAGCACTGTCAGGGCGCAACGGGACGCGCAGAAGGCGGGCAGCGTTCAGGTCATTGTGCCGAATACGAAAGAGTTTGACGGCGGAGTCAACGTTCAACTGGATCACTCAGAAGACAGAACCGTGGAGGGAACACAATGCCTGTTTGCATCCGTGTCGCCGGGTGCGCACGAGATTCTGATTACCGGAAAAAAGGCGAATCAATTGTTCCGGGCGACGAATGTAGTGAAGGTAGCGCCAGACTCTATGGCATCGGTAAGCATCCCCCTGCCGACTTCCTGAACTGCTGGCTCCTTTGTAACTCGGGGACGCAAGCGAAGGGACTTCATCTCGATGACACCACCAACTGACAAGGCGCAAGAAGAACTGGTTCGACTTGTGAAAAAGGGAGAGTGCGTTCTCTTTCTCGGCGCGGGCGTACATGCACCGCCTCCCGAGAATTCGACCTTCTCCTACCCGCCTGAATTCCGACCTTTGCTTGGCGGTGACTTGGCTGAAAAATTAGCTGACGAATGTGGATATCGCGATCGCCTGCCCAACGAATCGCTCCGCGATTTGCAACGAGTCTCTCTTTGTCACGAAAAAACACCCGGTCTCGGTCGTGCCCGATTAATCGCATCGTTGAACAACCATCTCATGGCAGGGAAGAAGCCGTCTCCGCTGCTGAAAATGCTTTCAGCATTGCCGTTCCGCATCATCGTAACCACAAACTACGACCGGTTGACGGAGCTTGCGTTGCGTCAGCGAGAGAAGGATCCTGCCGTGGTTGTTTATGATCCCGACTCGGATAAGCCCACCCGGGACGTTGCCGACGATCCAACGGAGTCTCAGCCGTTGCTCTTCAAAATGCATGGCGACCTGGAACAGAAGGATTCAATCGTTATTACTGACGAGGACTACATCACGTTCGTACAGAGGATGTCTGACAAGGACACCATTCATCCCATCCCGCTATCGATCCGCTTTCGCATGACGAAGTGGCGCACGCTCTTTGTCGGCTACAGCCTTCGTGACTACAACCTGCGCCTGCTGTTCAGAACGCTACGCTGGCGTCTGGACCCCGCGAACTTTCCCTGTTCTTTCTCGATCGACCTACATCCGGATCCGCTCATCCTGCAGGTATGGCAAAACGAAAGACAGGCCATCACGTTCGTGCCCCAGGATCTGTGGACCTTCGTCCCATGGCTTTACCGGGAGGTTAATGGCAAGGAGTACGCCGATGTCTAGCTCTGCTTGCGTCCCTCAAGTTGGTCAACTTCCGGAGTCGCCGTACCCCGGCATCGATCCCTATAGCTATGCCGATCGCGAGGTCTACTCGGGCCGTGAGAGCGAGGCGCGCGACCTCCTCCGGCTGGTCGCGATCTATCGAGGCGTACTGCTGTATGCGAACTCGGGCATCGGCAAGTCGTCTTTGATTAACGCCGGCCTTATTCCTCTTGCCCTTTCTGAGGGCTATCAACCGCAACGCGTTCGCGTGCAACCGAGACAGGGGCAGGAGATCGTAATCGAGCGTCTGTCGGAGAACAAGAGGGGAACGCCTTGCCTTCTCCCCAGCCTTTTCGTCAGCGACGACACTACCGAGCGCGTCTCGATGTCCATCGAAGTGCTCCTGCAGAAGTTGCGTGAAAAGGCCGCGCAGGCCCGGCCCTTGCTTCTCTTCGACCAGTTTGAGGAATGGGTAACGTTGTTTGAGGAAGGATCAGCTGGGCAAACCACCGAACAGGTTCGGGCCGCGCAGGGCAGGATTTGCCAAGCTATCGCTGCCATACTTCGTGAGACGACTCTTCCAGTAAAGATATTGATTTCTTTGCGGGAAGACTACCTGGCGAAGCTTACTCCACTCTTCCGGATGTGTCCCAGCTTGCCCGATCAGTATTTGCGCCTGGTGCCGCTCGAAGGGGGAGAAATCGCTCGCGTCATCCGGCAGCCTTTTGCAACTCACCCTCAACACTACTCGCGCGAGATCGACGACAACCTTGCACAGAGGATCCAACAGGAGTTCGTGAGCCGCGGTTCGACGCGTGACGTTCCGCTGACCGAGGTGCAGATTGTCTGCCGCAGCCTGTTTGAGAGCGGAGTTGCCACCGATGGTCTAGCCACATTCTTCGAACAACACGGAGGGGTGCAAGGCCTTCTCGAGCGTTACCTTGAGCAGTCGCTGGCCTCGTTGGGCGAGGAACAGAGGGAGCCGGCGATTTGCCTGTTGACGCGCATGCTGACTTCCGCCGGCACTCGCAACGTCATCTGGGAAGGCGACCTGGTGGGCCGGGTTGTGAACGAAGATGGGATCCCTCGCGAGCTGGTCACAAAGACGCTCAACAACCTGGAACAAAGCACGAAGCTGGTCCGGCGGGAGTCGCGCCGTGATGTCTACTATTACGAAATCGCGAGCGAGTTCCTGGTGGGATGGATCAGAAATACGGCCCTCGAGCATGAAAAGCGGGCCGAGCAAAGAAAGCTGGAGAAGCAGCGACTTGAACAAGCAGCTCGAGAGAGACAGGCCAAAGCCCAGCTCCGCGTCGAAAAGCAAGCCCGAAACAAGCGCAGGCTAGTCATCGCTCTCTCGCTCATCGTGGCCGTGGTTGCCATTTTGGCAACAGCCGCTCTCAGGATGGAGTCGGTGAAGGCAAAGGAGGCTCGAACCGCTGAATCACTCCGATTGGCGCAATCCGCAGGCCTGGTAACCGGGGATCCGGAAGTGAGATTCTTGCTGGCCATGAAGGCAGCATCCGAAATTTTTCCCGAGGATAGACATCTCCTTCCTGACACGGAAGCAGCTCTCGATCAGTCACTCCGGGAACCACAATTCACTTGCACATTGCACGGCGTCATCGATGGGCTTACCGATCTCTCGTTCAGCCCGGACGGCAAGCGGTTGGTCACGGTTGAAAACAGCCGAACCCCTCGAATTTGGGACGCGCGCTATGGAACGCTGTTGCTCACATTGACCGGCCACACCGATAACGCTACTAAGGCGGTATTTGACCCCACGGGCAAGTACGTGGCAACAGCCAGCGAAGATCTGACTATCCGCATCTGGGATGCCTCTTCCGGACAATCTATGCGGACAATTCCCGTAGGTTTTCAGGTCTGGGGCATCGCTTTCAGCAATGACAGCAGGCTGTTGGCGGCTGTTGGGGATGACACGCTGATAAGGGCCTGGGACCTGTCTGGCTCCTTACAAAAACTCTCCGAAAAACAGATCGCTGACCAGTTCGGCTTCATTCGAGCCGTGGATTGGAATATCACCGATACCGAGAAGAGTTCGCTTCTGCGAGACCGAACCGGCGAAATTGTCTATTCCACGCCAGATCCCGACATCGTTGCGCGAGCCTTCAGCCCAGACGGCCAATATCTGGCCACGGCGAAACGCGACAACTCGCTTACCGTCCGCAATGCCAAAGCCAAATTATGGAATGGGCCGTCGCGTCAAACGACCGTGACCCAGCTGACTTTTTCCCCAAATGGCACGGCGATGGCCGTAGGCAACGAAGACGGCACGATCGAGATTGAAGGCACCGGATCAACATTCCACAAGTTGGAGGGTCACAAGCGTTCGGTGATGAACTTGGCGTTCAGCCAGGACGGGAATCATCTTGCCTCCTGGAGCACGGATCGAACGGTCAAGGTCTGGAGCGCCCCGCCAACCCTTGCCGACTTAGACTACAGCCCGTTGCTGACGTTCAGTGGAGACACGTCTCGCATCGCCGGAACTGATTCCGACCATGCCATTCTCGTATGGGACAGCGCCTCTCTCAATGGCGTTTCGAAGCTCCCCAACAGCTCGGAACTCTCGCAGCTAATCCTTAGCTTTGACGGAAGGCGGATCGCTGCTGTTTCAGGGGAGAAGAGTCCCGGAAAGTTTGCTCCCCAGTTGCCTGACAAAGCTGGCGAAACCGCGACCGCGAGCATCCGGATATGGGATCTGGCTTCGGCGGAGATTCCGCCCGTTGAGGTCGCGGCACGCGACGTTCAGGCGCTGGCCTTCAATCGTGACGGGACCCAACTGCTGACGGTGGGAAAAGACAATGTCGTGAAGAGTTGGGATTCCCGATCCGGCAAACCGGTTTCGTCGCAAAGCGGCCCCCAGGGAGAATTCTTATCAATTGTTTTTAGTGCAGATGGAAGCCGGCTCGTTGGATTCAGGAAGATTGGAGAGGTTGTCGTCTTCAATACCGCGAATGGCACAACTTCGTTTAGCGCTCCCGTGAACCCTGATGTACATCCCTCGCTTAGTCCGGATGGCAGCATCATTGCAGCCGCGGCACGAGACAACAGCCTTATCAGCCTTTGGGATCCAAACGGTCACCTGTTGCGCCAGTTAACTACCGATACAAGCAACATCTCCACCCTCATCTTCAGTCCCAACGGTGCGCGCCTGAGCATTATCCGAGGAGACGATGAGGGCACGATCGAGGTATGGAATACGGTTACCGGACAACAGCTGCACAGCTTTTCAGCCGGCAGGACTCAAATTAGCGGATCAACCATGGCGTTCCCGCGCCGTGACTCTTTTGTCCTTGTTGGTCGTAGAGGAGCTTGGGAGTCGTATGACATCGATGTCGCCGCGTTAATGGACCGCGCTCGAGAGCAGAAAAGGGCTAGTCGGCCGCTCACCTCACAGGAATGTCATAAGTACAGATTGGCTGGTGTCGAGTGCCAGGTTGCCGACTTGATGGATCATGGATTCAAGTTGGTGCAAGCCGGGGATGTTAAGACTGCGGAGTCCGAGTTCCAACGTGCCCAAAGCCTCGATCAGAATTATCCTGAGGCTGAAATCCGGCGGCTGTCAGCTGAAAACATCCTGGCCGACGCCAAGGCATCAGCCCTTTCCGGCGATTTGGAGCGTACAACCGCCACCTTTCGAAAAGCCGCCCAGGTCGATCCTGGAGCGAAGATCGATCCCGAGGTGGAAGCGCGGCACTGGGTCGCGCGGGGTCATATTCAGGACGCCCAGCGCCTGGCCGCGCAGATCCCCACCGCCGGACCACAAGATGCCCCAGGACTCTGGGAGAAAGCAACGGTGGCTTATCACAACGCGCTCGCTGGTGATCCAGCCCTTAAGGTCACCGCCGAGGCCTGGAACACCATGTGTTGGTACGGAAGCGTAACCGGGCATGCTAGGGACGCGCTAGACTATTGCGAAAAGGCGGTGTCCGCGGCGCCAGACGATAGCAACTTTCGTGACAGTCGCGGTCTGGCCAGGGCACTCACCAACAACTTTCCCGGCGCCATCGAGGATTTCCAGGCGTTCGTAGATAAGGGAGAGATGCCTGCAACAAGTGCCAAGAGATTGCAGCGGATAAAATCGAAGCGCAAGGTCTGGATCAAGGTTCTCTCAAACCATCAAAACCCCTTCCCGCCCACAGCCTTGGCTGGATTGATGACAGAATAGCCGGTTTGCCCGACCTTCACCCTATTCAGCCCGCCATCGGGCGATATCCGTCCTTGCAGCGAACCCTCGTTCGTGAAGTCTGATTGCACGTGCCCTCCCGGAAAAGCTGCGTCCGCCCAGTCCAAGCCGTGAATAGCCAGCTGATTTCGTAACGACAACACGCTCGGCACGGGCCCCGTGGGCTCTTTGGTTGTGCCAAAACTCACCCTCGGGTGTGATTAGGAATACAGCGGGGCTTTACCTCCGGAGAGAGGATATCCAGTTAGTGTTCGCTGGAGGAACAGGTATGAAGAGAGTGTTGATTCTTGGTGCCGCAGGCAGGGACTTCCATAACTTCAATGTCTTATTTCGCGACAATCCCGATTACCACGTAGCCGCATTCACCGCGACTCAGATTCCTGATATCGCCGGCCGCCGCTATCCGGCGGCACTTGCTGGACGCTTGTATCCCGAAGGAATTCCGATTCGGGAAGAGAAAGATCTTGAAGCCCTGATCTCTGAACACCGGATTGACGCTGTTGCATTTTCTTACAGCGATATCTCTCACCAGAACCTCATGCATCTGGCGTGTCGTGTCGTGGCTGCAGACTGCGACTTCTGGCTTCTGGGAACCGGACGCACTCAGATCCGATCATCCGTTCCGGTCATTTCGGTATGCGCGGTTCGAACTGGATGCGGCAAGAGTCCGGTCTCACGTCTTGTGGCCGCTGAGTTGCGCCGGCAAGGACGAAAGCCGGTGGTGATTCGCCACCCCATGCCTTACGGAGACCTTGCGGCCCAGGCGGTCCAACGCTTTGCCAACCTAGAAGACCTCGACCTCCAGCAATGCACAATCGAGGAACGCGAAGAGTATGAACCACACATCAGCAAAGGAACCGTGGTGTATGCGGGTGTGGACTACAAGGCAATTCTTGACCAGGCGGAGAAAGAAGCGGACGTCATTTTGTGGGACGGAGGCAATAACGATACCTCCTTCTACACTTCCGACCTGGAAATTGTGGTCGTGGACCCACACCGGGCGGGCCATGAACTTTCTTATTTCCCCGGTGAAGTCAACCTGCGGCGCGCGAATGTGATCGTCATCAACAAGGTTGACACCGCCGATCAGCGGGACCTTGAGACGGTTCGCCATAACATCAGGCTTCACAACCCCAAGGCAACCGTTTTTGAGATGGCCTGCCGCGTCTCCGTTCCAGACCCGAGTCTGGTCAAGGGTCGACGGGTATTAGTCGTGGAGGATGGTCCGACACTTACCCACGGCGAGATGCCCTACGGCGCCGGTGTGGTGGCGGCACGGCAAAACGGAGCAGCAGAACTGGTAGACCCGAGGCCCTACGCCGTGGGCTCTATCCACGGCACTTACGAGCGTTACAAACACCTGACGAACCTTTTGCCCGCCATGGGCTACAGCGCCATGCAGAGGCACGAACTCGAAGAAACGATCCGCCGCACTCCCTGCGATCTCGTACTGGTCGCCACCCCAATTGATCTTGCACGGGTGATCAAACTCGACAAACCAAATCTCCGAGTGACCTATGAAGTGGACGAACTCACCAAGCCCAGCCTGGCTGAAATGCTTGCCCGCTTCGTACACGAACACGAGCCAGCGCTGGCAGGAGCCAGATAATGGAAGGCAAAGATTTTCTCTCGATCCGAGACTTCTCGCCCTCGGAGATCCAGTACCTGCTCGTTCTTGCCCGCCAAGTCAAGGCCGATCCTACTGCCTTCAGCGCGGCGCTCAAGCGCGAGACTCTGGCCATGATCTTCGAGAAACCCTCTTTACGCACGCGGGTCACCTTTGATGTCGGCATCCAGCAGTTGGGTGGCTTCTCGATCTATCTTTCTCCGGCGGAAATCAATCTTGGCAAACGCGAGTCGATCCACGACGTAGCTAAGAACCTGGAGCGTATGGTTCAAGGCATCATGATCCGCACGTTTGATCACGACATCGTGGTGCAGATGGCGCGATACGCAAGCATTCCAGTGATCAATGGACTTACCGACTTTTCCCATCCCTGCCAGGCGATGGCGGATTTCCTGACGATCTGGGAGTCCAAAGGCAATCTGGAAGGTTTGAAGATTGCCTTCGTGGGAGATGGAGACAACGTGGCACGGTCATTGGCTTTTGCTGGCGCCCAACTGGGAGCGAAAGTTTGGGTAGCCACGCCCCCAGGCTACGAACTCGATTCGGAATCGGTTCGCTGGGCCTGCGAGCGCAGTGCCGACACCGGTGGTAGTTGCGTTGTGACAAATGATCCGGAGGAAGCAGTCTCCGGGGCGGATGTGGTTTACACCGATGTCTGGACAAGTATGGGACAAGAAGCTGAAGCGGAAAAGCGCCGGCACATCTTCCTTCCTTATCAGGTGGATGGGACTCTGTTCCGCCGGGCCAAGCGGGATGCCATTTTTCTCCATTGCCTGCCCGCTCACCGCGGTGAAGAAGTTACGAACGATGTGATCGATTCGCCCCGGTCAGTGGTGTTTCAGCAAGCGGAGAATCGCTTGCACTCTCAGAAGGCGATCATGCTGGAATTGATGAAAGATGAGTTCCTCAAATTGCCCGGACTCGTTGAGTTACAACACTTGATGCACGCGTGAGAGACGCCCTTATGGCGGGCGCCGCGAAGATGTCGACCACATCCCGCTGCCTGCTAAACGCGGCGCACAACTTATGACGACCATGCTCCTTGCCGTTGGCGGGAACTCGCTCATTCGCGCAGGAGAAAAGGGAACCATTGCCGAGCAACGGACCAATGCGCGGCGGACGGCGGGCGAGATCGTCAAATTGATTCGGGCCGGCTACCGGATCGTGCTCACGCACGGCAATGGCCCGCAAGTGGGAGCAGCACTTTTGCGCTCCGAACGGGGAGCCAGTCAAGTTCCAGGACATCCCCTGGATGTCTGTGGGGCTTCAACACAAGGGGAGATTGGCTATCTCCTGGAACAGTCGTTGCAAACCGAACTACACCTCGCGGGGTTGCATGTCCCGGTTGCCACTGTGCTTACCCAAAGCGTAGTGTCGGCCGACGATCCCTCAATGCAGCACCCCACGAAACCGATCGGCCCCTTCTATTCGCGCGCGGAGGCCGAAGAGCGCAAACGCCTTTTTGGATGGGAGATCGTCGAGGACGCGGCACGCGGTTATCGCCGCGTCGTACCTTCGCCGGAGCCAATCGAGATTGTCGAACTGGAAATCATTCGCGACCTGGTCGAGCACGGCGTGATTGTGATTGCGTGCGGTGGTGGCGGAATTCCCGTGGTTTCCAAGGGCGGGGGATGCCAGGGAGTCGAGGCTGTCATCGATAAGGACCTTGCTTCCGCATTGCTGGCCTCACGCCTGGGGACAGATTTGTTTGTGATCTCCACCGATACCGACTACGTGTATCTCGACTACAAGAAACCGACGCAGCGTCCGCTGAGACAGATAGCCGCGTCCGAATTGGCCGCCTATTCGAAGTCCGGCCATTTTCCGCCCGGAAACATGGGACCCAAAATCGAATCCGTGTTGCGTTTCTTGCGCAACGGAGGGAAGGAAGCCGTCATTACCTCCGCCGAGAATTTGAGCGCCGCCGTTATGGAATCTGCCGGTACTCACGCCTTTCACGATCGCAACGTTGCGGAAGTCGATCTGAATGCACAGTTGCAACTCCAGGTGGGAGAACGCTAATGCCACAGTCGACGATTGTCCCCTCAGTCCAGCCTCTTGCTCTGGAATCGGAGAGAAGTGGAATGACGTTGAAACATGTCATCGAGTCGCAGCAGTTCACCGTTCCTCTCCTGATGGAATTATTTGATCGCTCGCGGGGTATGGAGCGCGTGGTTGCCCGTGGAGGTTCTCTTGACTATCAGAACCGGATCATGGCCACGCTTTTTTATGCGCCGTCTACCCGTACACGGCTTTCGTTTGAGGCCGCCATGCACCGGCTTGGTGGCCGGGTGCTGTCCACCGAGAATGCAGGCACCTTTTCTTCAGAGATCGAAGGCGAGCAGGTGGAAGACTCCATCCGGATTATCGGGAGTTATTCCGATGTGATTGTGATCCGCCATCCTGCCGAAGACGGAGCACGTCGTGCCGCGGACGTCTCTCCCATACCGCTGATCAATGCAGGCGATGGTAATGGTGGGCAGCATCCTACCCAGGCACTACTCGACTTGTACACGATTTACCGGCAGCGTCCTCTGGATGGCCTTAGCGTCGCCATCATCGGTGAGCTAGACAAAGGGCCGCACGGCGCGGTCGCTGGCATATCTTCTCGCCAAGTTTGAACGCGTAAAAATATTCTTCGTCAGCCCGCCGCACCTCCAGATGAAACCAGACATCCTCGAGTACCTCGATGAGCACAATGTCCGCTATGAACTGGAATCGGACATCGATCGCGTAGTTGGCGAAGTGGACGTGATCTACCAGACGCGAATCCGACCAGAGCGAGTTGGGGATGTAAATGGCGTCAAGCGCTACGCCATCGATTCCAGAGTTGTAGGGCGGATGAAGGCTGATGCACTGATCCTTCATCCATTGCCCCGTACCGTCGAACTGGACAAGTCCGTCGATTCGGATCCCAGGGCCATGTATTTCCGCCAGGCTATGAATGGGTTGTATGTACGGATGGCTCTTCTGACCATGCTCTTTGAGAACGAACCCTCTGTGCCGAATGCCTGGAGGCCGTAGATAGATGACAGCAATCTTACTCACTAGTTGCCAGTTACTTGCCATCTCGGAAAGGACTTATGACAACCCAACTGATTGAGAGACCCTTAACCACAGCGGATTTCATCCAACTCGAGAACCAGTACGGAGCTCATAACTATCACCCTCTCGACGTGGTGATCGAGCGCGCCGAGGGCGTGTGGGTGTACGACATCGAGGGCAAACGGTATCTCGACTGCCTTGCCGCGTATTCAGCGGTGAACCAGGGGCATTGTCATCCAAAACTTCTCGAAACTCTCGAGGAACAGGCTCGCAAAGTGACACTCACGTCGCGCGCATTCCGAAATGAGCATCTGCCATTGCTCTACAAAGAGCTGCATGAGTTGACCGGCTTCGATATGGTCCTTCCCATGAATTCCGGTGCCGAGGCTGTCGAAACTGCCGTCAAGACTGCCCGTAAGTGGGGATACAAGATCAAGGGCATCGCCGAAGACAAAGCTGAGATCATTGTCTGCGCGAATAATTTTCATGGCCGCACCGTCACCATTGTCAGCTTTTCCACCGACGAACAATATCGTGATGGCTTCGGACCTTTCACTCCGGGCTTCAAGGTCATCCCCTTCGGAGATGCTCGCGCCCTTCGCGAAGCGATTACACCAAACACGTGTGCTTTCCTGGTGGAACCGATTCAAGGCGAGGCTGGAATTGTGATTCCACCAGAAGGCTTTCTGCGAGAAGCTGCGAACATCTGCCGCAAAAATGACGTGCTGCTCATGGTGGACGAAATTCAGTCTGGGCTGGGGCGAACCGGGAAACTCTTTGCTTACATGCACGAACGAATTACGCCGGATGTATTGATCGTGGGCAAGGCTCTGGCTGGCGGTTTCTATCCCGTCTCGGCTGTACTGGCATCTCGCGAGATTCTGGGCGTATACAAACCCGGTGATCACGGCAGCACGTTCGGCGGCAACCCCATGGGCTGTGCCATCGCGCGCACCGCTCTGCGGGTTCTTATCGAAGAAAAGATGGTGGAACGTTCTGCAGAGCTCGGTGCTTATTTCCTGGCACTGCTGCAAACTCTGCGCGCTTCGAATTTAAAAGAGGTGCGCGGCAAGGGCCTGTGGATCGGCATCGAACTGAAAAGTGCCGCGCGTCCGTATTGCGAACAGCTTAAGGAAGAAGGGATTCTCTGCAAGGAAACACACGACCGCGTGATTCGTATCGCACCTCCCTTGGTGATCAGCCGTCAGGACATCGACTGGGCGTTTGAGCGAATCGCAAAAGTGATCCAGCGGCACTGAGCTCCAGCGGCGAAATACGCCGAGAAGTTGGCGGGGCGAACACCCGTGAACAGGTGTTCGCTGCTGTTACCGAAGAGGGTGGAGGTGTTGTCATCGGTACCCAGCCTTGCGAGTTGGCCAGGTTGCATCCGGTCAGTACGACCAACACCATTCCGAATTTTGGATCACCCTGTTTTGCTGCCGTGTGTTTCGTACTTGTACTAACTTCATAAAATCTCTCCTCTCACATCGACTTCAGTATCGACTTCACACAAATCAGCCGTGTCTCCTCCGGGCCCTCGCACACGTGCCAATCCTCGGGCCCAACACGGGTGGGCAACCTGGGTCGCAAACTTCTGTTTAGAACCCCAGCTTCTTCCAGACCACTGCGTCCACTTCGCACCCACCTTCGTCGCAGCAGGCTCGACTGAGCTGGCGCCGACGGATGATCACCACTTGATCGGTTTCGATGGTGATTTCGATCCTTTTTCGAGCTTTGATGGCATCCACCAGTCGCTTTGCCCCTTAAGAAAATCGTGGTAGATTTCTTGCCACGTTGGCTGGTTCCCCAGGCCCCACCGCTGCATTCCGACATCTATGCCCTCGAACTCGAACTCCCTTAGAATTCTTGAAGGATAGGCACTCATGTCCACTATTACTCGACGCTCTTTCCTGAGAATGGCGGCCGCCATCGGCGCGACGGCAGCCTGGGGGAATCCTCTGGGAGCGAAATCCCGCCTCGCATGGCATGAGCGCCGTGACCTATTCCCCGAGGGAGTGGCATCGGGAGATCCCGACAGCTCCAGCGTTCTATTGTGGACGCGACGGCCGCCAGACGATGGGAAGCCACCTTCGAAGTTGCACGTCGAGGTCGCCGAAGATGAAAGGTTCACTCGCGTGGTTGCCTCGGCCCTGGCTCCAGTTTCCGCGGCGTCCGACTGGACTTGCCGCGTGCTGGTTGGAGGGCTCAAGGCAAGCCGTGCGTATTGGTATCGTTTCACCGACTCCGAAGATAACGGCAGTCGTGTGGGCCGGACGATCACGGCACCCGACGTTGATGATCCGAGGCCGGTTCGTTTCGTTTTTGTGAGTTGCCAGAATGCGAACGATGGCGCCCAAAATGCCTACCGGCGAATGATTTTCGAAGATGAACACGCATCCGAAGAGGAACGCATCGGCTTCGTGCTGCACCTCGGGGACTTTATCTATGAAATCGTCTGGTATCCCGAAGACCGTCCGCAGGGCATGTACGATCGCCGCCTGCGCGACATTGTCCGTTATCCCCACGGCGAAAAGATTCGCGACTTCCATATCCCAACGACCGTGGAAGATTATCGCGCCGTTTATCGGGCCTACCTGAGCGATCCGGATCTTCAGGACGCGCGCGCGCGCTGGCCCTTCGTCAACATGTGGGACAACCACGAGTTCAGTTGGCTGGGCTGGCAGTCCCTGCAACGATTTGAAGGAAAAACTCGGCCGGCCCAAACCCGCAAAGTAGCCGCCAATCAGGCGTTCTTCGAATATCAGCCCGCGCGGATCATCAAGCCAAGTGGACCCTCCCTTGATCGCTTCGATCCTCCGCCCGTGGTCGATACTCCGGTTACTCGCTTTGACGAACACGGCCTCGGTCAAGAACCGAACAATCTTGCCGCGATCGGCAGCCTAAAAGGCTACCGCTCGTTGCGCTGGGGTCGAAATGTGGAGTTGATCGTAACGGACCAGCGCACCTATCGCTCTGAGGAGCCTACCGATCAGCCTGAAGCAAATCCGCTTTCGAGCGAGGACTTTCCCGAATTCATCCCGGAAGATGCCATGGAAATCCTGGATGCGGGAAGAACATATCGTGGTGGCCGCCCCCCGAGTTCAATTCGTTTCGGCAGTGTTGAGATAGAAAACTTCTGCAAAGACAAGCCCGCGCAAACAATTCTCGGAGCCGAGCAGAAGGCGTGGTTCCTCGAGCGCCTGCGCAACTCCAAAGCAACCTGGAAGATCTGGGGCAATACCACCGCCACGCTCGACATGCGTGCGGATCTGCAAAACATCCCACAAGGGATAGCAAAGCCGTGGCCGGTCAGCGGGTACGCTACCTCCCCGATGGGAGATCACGGCACCGCTTACGTAGAGCGCGGAGAAATCTACGACTTTGTTCTGGCTAACCGAATCACTGGTTTTGTCACTGTGGCCGGAGATCGCCACAGCTTCTGGGCGGGATTAGCTGCGAAGTCCCTGCCGCCCAAGCCCTTTGTTCCAGTTGGCATTGCCTTCGTGACGGGTTCGATCTCAGCTCCAGGAGTGGTCGAAGCGTTGGAACACGCGTTGCCGAAGGAACATCCCCTACGATCACTCTACATAGGACAAGGGCCGGGTGATCACGCGATGCAGCCAACCCTGAACCTGCTGGTTCGGCATGGGGTGCGCGCCTGTCTCGAATACACGAAAAGCGGCGACATTGCGAAAGCGCGAGCCCTCGCCAATCCCGAACTGTCGCCCCATCTTTCCTTTGTCGACATGGGAGGTCACGGCTACTCAGTTGTGCACGCTACGAGCGAATTCATCGAAACTGAGTTCGTCTGCATTCCTCGTCCGATCGAACGCAGTACAAGTCCGGACGGAGGACCTCTCAATTATCGCGTCAGATTTCGAACGGGCCTTTGGAAAAATGGGGAAGCTCCCAAGCTCCAGATGCAGATTCTCGAAGGCGATCCCAAGTTTTCGGTGTGAGAGTTGTGGTTTGGTGCAATAAAATAGCGCGATGCCGAAACAAGCTTCGGCACCGCGCATCCTCACAAAAACGTCTCACCGAAGGGTCGTCGTTCCAGATTGTGCGTAAGGCACGCTTCGACAGACTCCTCGGTAGCAGTGCCCCACCTTGTAGGTCAAGGTTTGAGCCGTGGCTCCCATCGTGTATTGCACTAAGCTGCCACCCCCGGTTCCACTGAAGGTCGCGGTGATATTTGGATAGTTAACGGTCCCCGAAAGCGTTTGGTACGCCGTGAACTCTAAGGACCCATCTGCGGCGTATATCCAGAGCGATCCTTTAGTGAAATTGCCAGACTGGGTTGGTACAAACCAAGTAATCCAGCCGCCGTCGCTGGTAGGCATTCCGCTGCAGTAATACTCGGTGTTGGAGTAGGTCTGGCAGGCTCCAGGCGAGGTGCCGTTCGACATAGTCCGAGAGGTTTGGGCAAACGCGCTCAAAGACAGCAGCAGGAAAAAGAGGGGGAGGTGTTTCATGGTTTTTCCTTTCAGAGTCTGTGAAGCAAGTCGATTTAAGAAAAACTTGTCGCCAAATCAGGTTTTGTGGTCGCTCTAGCGTCGAGTGCTGTCAGTCCGTACTGGAATGGCCGCTCGTGGCTGGCTCCCTGACCTCCTTGTCATCATTTTTATTTTTGTTTTTCGCAGTACGGTTTTCGCTGATGGCGCTCAGGCGAATCACCGCAGCGGCGGCGCTGTAGCGAACCTTGGCGTTCTTGTCCGAGAAGCTGAGCTGAACTTTGGGCGACAGCGAAGCATCGCCGCGCTGGGCGATCGCTTCCACCGCCGCGGCTCGAACAATCCAATTCTTGTCGTGCGTGGCTTTTAACAAGGCCTTCGCAGTGGCGGGATCGGGGTCATGTGCGAGATAAGTCGCCGCAACCGCGCGAACCGGGTTCGGATCCTTTTTGTGCATCGTCCGCCAGGCGTCCCAGCCAATGCCTGCGAACGGCACGAATCCAACACCCTCCGATATCCCAATCTTCGCCAGCTCTTTCGGGTCCTGCAGTGTCGCCAGCTGCTTGGCAACGAGCCCGTCCCCGCTCTTACGCCCTCCTGTGAGCAGGTCGTAGTACACCGCGTACGCCGAGGCATCATCTTTAAGATCTCGCAGCGAATGAGCAGCGGCCATCACGACGGGAACTTTGGGATCCTGCAGAGCGTGCTGTAAACGTGGGATGGATTCGGTGGCATGCATCTGGCCCAAAGCTGTCGCCGCCGCCGCGCGCACTTCAAAACTCCGATCCTCGAGCGCGTCTTCTGCTAGCTTTCGCGCCCGAACATCGTCGCGGATCAAACCTAACGCGCGAACCCCGTTCGTCCGCTCAGTTGTCTTCTTGGAGGCGATGGCCGTTTGGAGCATGTCCCACGCTTTATGCTTGGGCGTCTCGATGTCGGTGGATTTCTGTGCCAGTAACAACAACGGGCCGCCCCCGACCGCCAGCAACAGCGTCGCGAATCTCAGGCAGCTCTTCATGAACTAGCGAACCCCAGTGTCGCCTTCACGAAACAACGCCTAAACCTAGAGGCGCACCTAAGATGCCGTCCGAAACGAAACCGCATGCTTTTTTTTGATGTCAGCGATTACGCTTTGCCGGACCACGGCAGACTAGGGCCAATACTGAACCGCCGTACAGTTCGCGCTGTAGAGATATCCCGCAAAATATATGTCGCTCTCGCGCTCAACGTTCCAACGTGCCTGTCGGTGGCATCTCAGCCGGGCGTTGGAATGGAGAGTCCTTGGCGCTTGAACCGGCCTCGTGGATTTCGCGGGATTTGCTGAAAATGCCTAAGAATCCGGGCGGGCCGTCGGTGAATCTAATTTCTCATGCCACTTCGCAGGAGTCTGACCGGTTTCATCATCGTTATTCAATCCATTTTGCTTCTTACGCACTTCTTCCTTTATGAGACGTGGACGTTTTCGCCCGCGGGAAACGAGATCGCTGGGACTCGATGGATTGGCCTGGCTCTCGGTTTGTTGTCGGTTAGTTTCGTGACCGCTTCGTTACTGGCCTTCCGCTACACGAATGCTCTCGTGCGAGGGTTCTACAAAGCCGCCGCGGTTTGGATGGGCTTGTTGAATTTTCTGTTCCTGGCGGCAGGTCTTTCGTGGATTGTGTACGCTGGCGCGCAGCTGGCCAGGATCGACCTGAACTTTCATCGCATGGTTGAGGTGTTGTTCGCCGCCGCCCTGGCCATCGGTTTCTACGGCGTCTTCAATGCGAGCTGGACGCGAATTACGAGAACGACGATTCAACTCGCGAACTTGCCAGCGGCTTGGCGCGGACGAAAAGCTGCTCTCATCAGTGATCTCCACTTGGGTCACGTGCGCAACGGCAGCTTCCTGCGACGCATGGTGGCCAAGATTCTCCGAGAAAAGCCTGATGCCATCTTTATCACCGGTGATTTGTACGACGGCACCGCCATCGATGCGGCGCGAGCGGCCGAGCCGTTAAACAACCTGGCGGCACCCCACGGCGTTTATTTCGTTGCCGGGAATCACGAACAATTTGGCGATGACAGCAAGTATCTGAACGCCATCGCCGCGAACGGAGTCCGCGTGCTCTCCAATGAAAAGGTCGAAGCGGACGGTTTGCAAATCGTTGGCGTGCCCTATCGGAGTGCGACGCAGAATGCCGGCTTGGCCTCGGTCCTGCGTAGTATTCCGCTGGATCGTGATCGCGCGAGCATTCTGTTGACCCACGCGCCTGACTATCCGCACGTTGCCGAAGCTGCCGGTGTTTCTCTCCAGCTCTCTGGCCACACCCATCTTGGGCAATTCATCCCCTGGAGTTGGATGGCGCGCCGCATGTATCGCCAGTTTGTGTATGGCCTAAGCCGCATCGGTAAGATGCAGGTCTTTACTTCAAGCGGCGCCGGGACGTGGGGACCACCACTGCGACTGGGATCGAATCCAGAGATAGTCATGCTGGAATTCCAGTAAAACCTGGGAGTCTGCGGCCTGACTTGCGTGGTGACTGATCCAGGCACTAGCTTGTACGTATGATTTTTCCGCGCTCGAGTGGAATCCTGCTTCATATTTCTTCTTTACCATCCGCTTTCGGTATCGGTGATCTTGGCCGCAATGCTCACGAGTTCGTAGATTTCCTGGTCGAGTCCGGACAGAAAATCTGGCAGGTATTACCTCTGAGCCCAACCGGGTACGGAGACTCTCCCTATCAATGCTTTTCGGCCTTTGCCGGCAACCCCCTTTTCCTCGATCCGGTGCAGTTGCAGGAGGCAGGCCGCCTCCAGCCCCAAGATCTCGCCTCGGCGTCGCATCTGGATTCCGATTTTGTCGATTACGGCAGGGTGATTTCTTCCAAGCAGGCTCTTCTCCGCAAAGCCGCACAAAGCTTCTTCACCAATCCGCACGGACCCTGATCTCGAAGCGTTCGCCACGTTCTGCAAAGACAACGAAGCGTGGCTCGACGACTATGCGCTTTTCATGGCAGCAAAGGATTACCACAAAGGCGCAGTGTGGACCGAGTGGGACGCGGGGCTGCGGCAGCGAGATCCGAGCGCGCTGCAGCAATGGGGGCAAGAACTATCCTCTGAGATCCAGACCCACAAGTTCGCACAGTTCGAGTTCTTTCGGCAGTGGGCAGAGTCTGAAAAATCGCTGCCACGCAGCGCGGCATTCGCATGATGGGAGACATTCCAATCTACGTCGCCCATGACAGTGCCGACGTGTGGTCGCATCCGGAGCTATTTCAGCTCGACGAGCGAGGAAGGCCAGCGGTGGTGGCGGGCGTTCCTCCTGACTACTTCAGCGCGACCGGACAACTCTGGGGAAATCCGATTTATCGATGGGATGTGCTGGCTCGTTCCGGTTATCGGTGGTGGATCGATCGTTTTCGTGCGTCCCTTAAGATCTTCGACATGGTTCGGCTCGATCACTTTCGCGGATTCGAAGCCTATTGGGAAATCCCTGGCGGCTCCTCTGTCGCCATGCACGGCAAGTGGGTTAAGGGTCCGGGACGAGATCTGTTTAAAGTCTTGCAGGCAGAATTGGGAGAATTGCCCGTAGTCGCGGAAAATCTGGGCGTGATCACTCCTGAGGTCGAAGCGATTCGGCGGGAATTCGGTTTTCCCGGAATGAGTCTGTTGCAGTTCGCCTTCGGCAACGATCCTCAAGGGCCCTCGTTCCGTCCTCACAACTACACTCGCGACTTGGCAGCCTACACTGGAGGCCACGATAACGATACGACGGTTGGCTGGTGGACGAGCGCGGGCGTGGGCGAGAGCATCCGCACCGCAGAAGACATTCGCAAGGAACATGAGTTTGCGAAGACTTACTTGGGGTTCGAAAACGAGCCCATCAATTGGGTTCTCATCCGCACCGTTCTTGCTTCGATCGCAACCATCGCCATAGTCCCGCTCCAGGACGTACTGGGCCTCGGCAGTGAAGCGCGAATGAACTTGCCGGGAACAGTAAGTGGAAACTGGAAGTGGCGTTTTCGAGCCGATGCCCTGACGCCGCAGATCCAGCGCCGATTACGCGAGCTGACGTTGACTTACGATCGTTGAAGCTCGCCGATTGTGCGCCATAACCGAACTGTTTCAGAGCGGTGACAGTTCGTCTTCATTCCTGTCCTCTTCATGGGCGTGGCCAAACCGGCTTTCCAGGAATCGTTGCGCCAGGTCCTTGCCTCCGTAGCCAAATGCAATTGCCAGGCCCAGCATCATGGCTCCAAAAACGATTCCAAAGGCAACGAGCACGGTCTGGTCGGCAATACCCAGTTCTTCGAAGACCATCGAGAGCACGAACACAATAATGACCACGCGGACTGACATGCTTAACAGCCGAGGGGAGGGAAAGTTGCCATTGACCGCGGCCAGCAGTGCCGCGCGCGAGAAAAAACTGGCGGCGAGCAATCCGAAAAACATAATGAACAACGCCACAAACAGTCGCGGCAAGAACAGAAAAAAACGGGCGATGTGCTCTTGCAGTCCGAAAATTCCAAGTATGCTGATGCCCAGCAGAACAAATCCCAGCCATGCAACCCAGAATACAAATCGGCTTAGCAGTTCCGACGACGGAGGCAACGCCGCCTTGGCCAGCAATTGCGATGCGCCCGCATTTTCCGAGAGCCGGTCAAACTTGATCAGCCGCAAGATGCTGCGCGCCAAGATCTTCAAAAAGTAGGCAATCAACCATCCGACAAATGCAATGATCACTAACACGATCAGCCGGGGAAGAAAACGCGCGAAGTCCCTGGCGAACTCGTGTACCGCCTGAGTTAGCTCGCTGATTATCAGATCCCGCATATTGACCTCACTCTCTGCTTTTCCATTTCTCCAGCAGGTACGGTTTTAAGCGCTCGAACTCCAGACATAGATCTTCGATGTGCGTTTCGACGTCAGACGAGGAGGCGTTACGGTTTTCCAGTAAGAATGTGAGAGCGCGCCCTCGGAAGAGCGGGGCAAGCGCCTGGATGATATGGTCGCGGCTGATCACCGACCGATGGTGGGCGGCGGCAAACTCATAGACCGTCTTCACCCATAACTCCGCGGAGTATTGAAAGTCTTCTTCTTCCAGGCGGGCGATCCGCTGCAATTCTGAAAGAGTCTCGGGCGTGAGGATCGCCTGAAATACAGATTGCAGTTCCCCTACGCCGGCGCGGAACATTTCAAGCAAGCGTTTCCGATTGGCTCGCCGGGGCTCGAGCGTGAACTGCTGTTCGGGTCCGGTCGTCGGAATCGGCTGCGAACCCATCTTGGTACTCCACAGGGGAAAATTGGACTCCATGGACGAGAACAGTACGCCTATCGTCTGCCGCAAGGCAGGCACCAGATCCGCCGCGTGCCGCTCAACGTGATTCTTGGCTCCAAGGAACGATTGCTGGATCCTGAAACCGCCCACCAGAGCGGCTACCGTGAAGCGGACCTCGCACCCGGCTCGCGCCTCTTCGTCACTCCAGGAGTTCTCCGCAAGAAATTGGCTGCCCAGCCGTCCCGAGAATCCGAACTCGGAAGCATAAGGTTCACGGATGCGGAGCCCGTAAAGGGCGCGCATTACTGGGTATAGAAGATTGGTAATGAGGAGCCCGTCAAACTTGTGGCGCGTGTACGTCGGCAACACAAGATCAATCTCTTCTGTGCACGGGGGCTTCAGAAGCGCCCGAAGCCAATCGGGTTTGATATTGGTCGAGTCCGGCGAAATCACCGCGATCGCCCGGGCACGCAGCAATTCAGCAGCGGACAGGATAGTTCGCAGAGCGGTTCCCCGGGCTACGGCGCTGCCATATTGCGTGCTGAAGGAGTGAAGTGTGCGCAGGGCGAATCGGTTGGAATCGCGCCGCCGAGCATCGTCAATCGAAGCGCCCGCGACCAAATCTGGGGTTCCGTCTTTCGATCCTGCGTCCACATCAACGATTGCGGCCCGGTCCCGCGTAAACCACTGCAAAATGCCGCTCTGAATGGCAGCCACAACCGCGCTGATCGTCTTGGCATTGTTGTGCGTGGGCAGCCCGATCAGAATGTCGATTTCACCCACGCTGATCAGCTGGCGAACGAGATCGTCCGTGAGAAAGCCCTCGTCTCCCAACTTGACGTCGGTGCGCAGCATCCCAGAGCGCTCTTGTGTGGACACCTCTTCTAACATCGTTTTCGCAGCCTATGACTTCTTATTCTGGTTCAGATTCTACGCAGCCGAAACCAGTAGAACTGGTAAGGGCCCAAGGTTAGCAGATAGGGGAGTTCACCCACTCGGGGAAAGATATTCTTGCCAAACATTTCGATCAGGATGCTGCCCTTGAACCGGCGCAAATCCAGCTCCACCGCCTGCGCGGCGCTGGAAAGGTTGTTTACGATCAGGACTGTATCTTTTTCGAATCGCCGCAGGTAAGCCAGAATTCTGTGATTGGCGGGATAGAGAAACTCGATCGAGCCGTTCCCAAACACTCTGGCCGACCGGCGGACCGCGATCATTCGCCGCATCCATGAGAAGAGAGAGTGCGGCGTCCGTCTCTGTGACAAGGCGTTGATGGCCGGATAACCATAGATGGGATTCAAAATCAGAGGCGCACACAGGCTCTCCGGATCTGCGGTGGAGAAGCCCGCGTTCCACCCTCCATTCCACTGCATCGGCGTTCTCACGCCGTCCCGGTCGCCCAGATTGATGTTGTCCCCCATGCCAATTTCGTCCCCGTAATAGATGATAGGAGTGCCCGGCAGGGACATCAACATTCCATTCATCAGCTCGATGCATCGCCGGTCATTGTCCAGCAGAGGCGCGAGCCGGCGGCGAATTCCAAGGTTCAGCCGCATGCTTTTGTTTCCTGCGTAAGTGTCGTACATGTAATCCCGCTCGATGTCCGTCACCATTTCGAGCGTTAACTCGTCATGATTGCGCAAGAACAGGCACCACTGGCATGAACTTGGAATTTCCGGCGTTTGCTGAAGAATCTCGGTGATCGGCTTGCGGTCCTCGAGCTTCACTCCCATGAACATTCTGGGCATCAACGGGAAATGAAACGCCATGTGAAATTCGTCGCTGTCCCCGAAGTAGGGCCGGAGGTCCGCCGGCCACTGGTTGGCTTCGGCCAACAGCATTCGGCCGGGATACTGTTCATCGAGGCGGTGCCGAAAATCTTTGATGATCGCGTGAGTCTCCGGCAAATTCTCGCAGTTCGTGCCTTCCCGCTCCGTGAGGTACGGAACCGCGTCCAGCCGGAATCCGTCGACTCCCAGGTCCAGCCAGAACTTCATCACACTCCACATCTCTTCGCGAACCGCAGGATTGTCGTAATTCAGGTCGGGTTGGTGACTGAAAAACCGGTGCCAGTAATACTCTTTCGAAATCGGGTCCCATGCCCAGTTGGACATCTCGGTATCGATGAAGATGATCCGGGTTCCTTTGTAGCGGTTGTCTGTTTCGTTCCAGACATACCAATCGCGGTAGGGATTGTCGCGCGAACTGCGGGACTGCTGGAACCAGGGATGCTGATCGGAGGTGTGATTCAGCACCATCTCAATGATCACGCGGATCCCGCGCTCGTGGGCGGAGTTCAAGAACTTCTTGAAGTCTTCCAGGTTCCCATAGCTGGGATGGACCGACCGGTAGTCAGCAATATCGTAGCCTGCATCGCGCAGAGGGGAAGGGAAGAATGGCATCAGCCATAGCGCATCGACGCCGAGTTCCTGCAGGTAGTCCAGCTTTTGTTCTAAGCCTTGAAAGTCACCGATTCCATCTCCAGAGCTGTCGTAAAACGTTCGTACGTGAACTTGATAGATGACTGCGTCTTTGTACCAGAGCGCATCCTGCTTCAGTGGCACCCGCTTCCTCCCCAAGGGATCGACGTGGCGGCAACTCTGCGCCCGCAGCCCAAAGTCTTCCAACCAGCCGAGATCCTACCAGCATACTATGCGTCACCTGCCGTGCCCCTCGTTCCAGCGGACGTAATGATGCCGGTACATTGTTGATTGAGGTTCCCCGTCATCCAGCCGCTATTCCTTTTGTCTAGCGCGCCGGAGCAGGTTGAGGACTAGCCTGCGGTGCGGCCGTGCCGGGGTTCGAGAAATTCACCTTGGGCACCTCACGCGCGCCTTCCGATGCGGCGAAGTAGGCATTGTTCGGCTTGAATCCCGCCCAGCCAGCGAAAATGTTGTTCGGAAATTGCTGCACATAGGTGTTGTAGTCCTGCAGCGTATCGTTGTAGCGCTTCCGCTCGACCGCAATGCGGTTCTCGGTGCCGGCGAGTTCATCCTGCAGGCGGAGGAAGTTCTCATTCGATTTCAGTTGAGGATAGTTTTCGACGATCAGCAATAATCGTCCCAGAGCCCCATCCAGTTGCCCGTTGGCGGCAATCTTCTCTTGTGGCGTTCCAGCCGAAAGCAGGGCTGAGCGCGCTTTCGCGATGTCGCCAAACACAGTTTGCTCCTGCTTGGCATAGCCCTTCACCGTTTCCACCAGGTTGGGAATCAAATCGGCGCGGCGCTGCAGCACGATGTCCACTTGAGACCAGGCGGCTTTCACACCCTCATTCTTGGTGACCAGGGTGTTGCGCACACTGACGTACTGCCCGAAGAAGACGAGAGCAACCACCAGCAATACCACAATGACGATCACCGCAATTAAACCTTTTCCCATAACACCCTCCTCCAGAACTTGAATGAGACCAGCTTAACCCCGGCCCGCGGCATCCGAGTCTAACGCCACGTCAACAGCCGCAGTGACTTTCTCCACCGCGGCGAGATAGCGGGCGACCAGATCATGGATGTCGATTTTCTTGCGATCCACTTTTCGTTCGCGCACGTCCAGCGCCTGCAACATTGCAGATGGGTCGAAGCTTATCCGACGCGACAAAGCCTGTACGGCCTCGCGCCTCGCGGACTGAGTCGCGTCGCCCAGCGCGATCAGGGCATGGCGGAACAATGTGCTGAATGACGGCGCCGAACGCAGGAGCAACTCCCACAATCGCGATTCGTTCTCTGCCGCGAGCAGCACATGCTGGCGCAGCAAAATCAACTTTTCCCGCAGCTCATATTCCACCTGCACGCGGTGCAGGTCCATGGGAATTGTCAAACCTTGAAGCACGTCGTCACCAAAAAGAACGCGATGATGCTGCTGCATGTCGAGAAGTTCGATCGCGAAAACATCAGTGGAGCGCTCGAGTTCTTGCCGCGTCATGCACAGGGGTGGGGGCTGCTTTTGTTTCTCCCACCATTTTGTCACCGGTGATAACGCCTGCAATGCCCCAAACGAGCAGTCGCGCAAGACGCAAAATAGATTCAAGTTCGAGAGCCCGTCGTGGAAATCACCTGCGACCGCGGACCCGAACAAGATCACGCACTCCACGTTCGATCCGCCGGCTTCGCGGACGCGCTTTACAAAATCGTCAATCGTTTCTGCAGGAATCATTGCTTCCTCGCATGCTACCAGCTGCTACTGGACCCGCCACCACCGGAGCTGCCTCCCCCGAATCCACCGAACCCTCCACCGCCACCGAAACCACCGCCTCCACCAAAGCCGCCTCCCCCGAATCCTCCTCCACGCCCGCCGAAGATATTGGAGAAGAGCAGCCAAAACAGAATGCTGCGCAGAGGAGTAAAGAGGACGATCAACACCACGACAATGAGAACAACGATTCCGCCAAAGGATATCCCGGTGTCGGGCTCGCGCACCCGCCGGGTAGGACCGCGTGGCAGCGAGTTGGTGAGCTGAATTCCAGCATCGGATGCGATGACGCCGGCCACGCGGCTCGTGACCAGCAGCAGCGCCTGGCTGTAGTTTTCACTGCGCATCAGCGGGATGGCTTCCCGTTGGAAGCCTCCCACCTTGCCGTCGGGCAAGATCGGTTCGAGCCCGTATCCTACCTCGACGCGCGCGCGATGATCCTTAATGGCGTACAGGATCAGCACGCCGCGGTCCGTGCCTTTGCCGCCAACACCCCATTGCTTAAAGAGATCAACCGCGTAGCTCTCGATGTCGGCGCCATCGAGAGTGTTAATCGTGACGACTGCGATTTGCGCGTGAGCTTTTTCGTCAATCTGGCGGCAGATGTCTGTCATCTGCGCGACGGTTGGCGGGTCCAGAACGCGGGCGAAGTCGTTGACGTACCCCGTCGGCTTCACCTGCGAAACCGGCTCCGCCTTTACCCGAATGCCTGGCGAAAACAGCAAAACGGCAGCCAGACATGCTTTCGTACGCAGCTTCACACGCAAATTGTACAAGAGACAGAGGATGCAGGCCGGAACGCCATCACCCCGGGGCTGGCATCGCTAGTAGTCTCGTGTCCCGCGGACATTAATCCCCTTTCACCTTGGTAATTTGCGAGCAGGCGCCGCAAGGATGATGATGGCAAGGATGCCGACCTCCGGAAGCAAGCGCCGTTGGGATCGCCTGCCCGTTGACCTGCCAGTTCGCGTGGTTACGTCGAAGGGCTTTTCGACCACCGTGGTCGAGGGCCGCGGCACGGAAATGAGCGAAGGTGGCATGGTTTTGTACGCAGGAATCCTGCTCAATCCAGGCGACCTGCTCGAGATTGAGTTCGATACACCCACTCCTTCGAGGATGACTGCCATCGTTCGCTCGCGTACCGGTTTCTGCTTTGGTCTTGAGTTCATCACCCCGCTGCCCGCCTGATCTCTGTCCCACACATCTCTTGGCGTGGCTGACCTGTTTGGTCTAGCATCTCTAAGCACGCTGGGGGTGCGGGTTCATGTATTTCGAACAGTTTTATCTGGGATGTCTGGCGCACGCTTCATACCTGCTGGCTTCACAAGGCGAAGGCGTGGTGGTAGATCCGCAGCGCGATGTGGAGCTGTATTTGGAGGCAGCCAAAGAGCATGGGATCTCGATTCGCCACATTTTTGAGAGCCACCTGCACGCCGACTTCGTCTCAGGGCACAAGGAACTGGCTGCGCGCACCGGCGCGAAAATCTACATGGGGACCCAGGCGGGAGCAACGTTTCAGCATGTTCCCGTGAGCGACGGCTTCGAATTGAAGTTTGGGAAGGCCTCGATCCGCGTGCTCGAAACTCCAGGGCACACGCCGGAGAGCATCTGCATGGTGGTCACGGATGAGGAGAAATCTGCCGCACCCTGGGCGGTGCTGACTGGAGACACACTGTTCATTGGCGATGTCGGCCGGCCCGACTTGTCGTCCCGGCATACGCCGGCGCAACTTGCTGGTCTGCTCTACGACAGCCTGCACGATAAACTCTTGAAACTTGCGGATAACGTGCTCGTCTATCCGGCGCATGGGGCTGGCTCGCTTTGCGGAAAGAACATGCGGGCCGAGCGTTCGTCGACGATCGGCACCGAGCGGCTGACCAACTACGCGTTGCAGATCAAGAGCAGGGAAGAGTTCATCCAGCAACTGACCAGCAACCTTCCGGCGCGGCCGGAATATTTTTCGAAAGACGCTGAGATCAACCGCACGGGTGCGACCGCGCTATCGGAACTGCCTACTCTGCGGGCTCTTGCGCCGTCGGAGCTGGCGAAGATGTTGGCGGATGGTGAAATCGCGCTCGACGTGCGTCCGGGTGAGGAATTCGCGAAGGGACACGTGCCCGGATCGGTCAACATCGCGTTGTCTGGGCAGTTTGCCTCGTGGGCGGGGACGGTGCTGGGATTGACGGCGCATCCCGTGCTGATTGCCGCGACTGAACAGCAGCTGGAAGAAGCGCGGCTCAGGCTGACGCGCGTGGGCATCGAGGTTCTGGATGGTTATCTGAACGGTGGGGTCGCCGCCTGGAAAAAGGCGGGGCTGCCAATGGGGACGATCTCACAGATCACAGTCGATGAGCTTAATGCGCGGATACGCTCGGGCGAAGTGCAGGTGCTCGACGTGCGGCGCCAGCCGGAATGGGATGCGGGACACATCACCAATGCCACATGGTGGCCGCTCGATAATTTCAGGGTGTCTCCGCCAGAGATCGACCACGATGCGCCCCTGGCAGTGCACTGCAAGGGTGGATACCGCAGCATGATCGCGAGCAGCTTGCTGCAAAGGGCGGGATTCCGGAATGTGATCGACGTCACAGGGGGATTTGATGCCTGGCAGCAGGCAAAACTGCCTGTCGTGACCCGAAAAACGATAGAAGTTTGAGTTTTTGCCCTGTGGAAAATATGTTCCTTCAGGAACATGGAATACATAACTGTACATACAATTTTATTCGGAGATCTTGTAAGTCCAATCCTTGCAGCGAGTTATTTTCCGCCGCCCCGCGCTACAAATTGGACTCGATTTCCTTGCCCTGATCGATGACAGTGCGGAGCAGACTTTCCATCTGATCTTCCGTGACCGACGGATTCATACAGGTGAACTTTAGGCATCGCTGCCCGCGCACCCTCGTGTGTCCGATGACCGCGATGCCTTTATCAAACAAACGCTGGCGGAGGGTGGCGTTCACGGGGTCGGCATCAATATCTGACCGCGATGGGACATATCGAAAAACGACGGTGCTCAATTGAGGCTCACAGACGAGTTCGAGCGAGGGCGTATCTCGAATGACTCTTGCGGCATGAAGGGCCAATGCAACCGTACGGTCGATCATGGCGGCGAGCTTGGTTCGACCGAGCGTCTGAAAAGAGATCCAGAGCTTGAGCGCGTCGAATCGGCGGCTGGTCAAAAGGGAAGTGGCTACGAGGTTGGGAATGCCTTGGTCTTCGTGCGATTCCGGATTGAGGTAATCGGCGTGCAGCGCGATTGAATCAAAGTGGCGCTTGTCACGGAGTAGGAAGACGCTACACGGGATCGGTTGCCAGAAGAGTTTGTGAAAATCGATGGCGAGCGAGTCTGCCGCCTCGATTCCTGCGAGGTTGTCGCGATGGTGGCCGGAGAAGAGCAAGGCACCGCCGTAAGCGGCATCTACATGAAACCATGCTCGTGCTGACCGCGCGATCGCGGCCACTTCGGGCAGCGGATCGACCGAACCGAAGTCGGTGGTGCCGGCGGTTGCCACGATCGCCATTGGCAGCAGGCCCGCAGCGCCAGCCGCTTCCATTGAGTCTCGGAGTGCGGCTGGATTCATCCGGAACCGCTCGTCCACGGCGACGCGAACGACCGCGTCCGTACCGAGACCCAATTGCGAGGCAGACTTCTCAACGGTGAAGTGGGCTACCTCCGAACAGAAAATTCGCAGCTTGTGAGCTTCCGCCGGCAGGCCTGCCTTCTGCACAGACCAGTTCCACTGAGTTCGTACGAACGCATCCCGCGCCAGCAACAGAGCCATGTAGTTGGACTGAGTGCCTCCCGTGGTGAAGGTTCCGTCGGCGGAGTCGGGCATGCCCGCCTCGGCGCACAGCCAGCGAACTAATTTCTGCTCGACGATGGTGGCGATGGGCGCTTGATCGAAGGAATCCATCGACTGATTGAGCGTGCTGATCATGACCTCCGCGGCGAGAGCAGCAAGTAAGGGCGGACAGTGCAGGTGAGCGGCTGTGTTGGGATGGCCGACGATTACCGAATTCGAGATGACGGTGCGGAGTGTCGCGGTGACCTGTTCGAAGGAACATCCGCTCGCAGGAAGAAAATCATTACCGAGCAGATGTGCGAGCGCGGCGGCGTCTGTGCCGACATACGGGCGGTCAGGCAGGGCCGAGCATACGATCTGGGCGGCCTGCGCCACCAGCTGCCGATACGCATCTTTGCTGCCCTCGGCAGATGTCAGGAAGTCGGATTCGAACAAGGGAGCCTCGGAGATGGAAGAGTCTGCGTGCGCTTAGGCCTTTCGCAGTCCGAGAACCAGCGCGAGAATGCCACCGCCGAGAAGAACAATTCCGACCGCAGGCGGCAGCTTTTCGCTGCTCTCCGTCTGGACGCTAAATTTGGCGTCGCCGATTTTGACGCCGTGGTCCTCGTGGTGGGGAACGGGCACGACGAACGACAACGCTCCCAGGACCAGCAACAACACTCCGATAATTGGTAGGGTTTTCATCAGGATGCTCCTGTCAGGAAGGTCAATTGGGTTCACGAATTGGTACAACATCATACAGGAGTGCTGGGTGTCGAAGCTGTGTGCTCGTGCTACGATTCGGCGCATGACATTCCCATCTGCTGTGCCGGAGATCCCCGCAACCAGCATCGACAAAGCTGCCGCCTATTATGTCAACACGCTGGGCTTCACCTTCGATTGGGGCGACGAGCAAGGCGGCATTGCCGGCATCTCACGGGGGAATTGCAGACTATTTATCACTAATCGCTCGTTTCGAGAATCCTACGGCAACGTAGGCCCGATTCTTTTCTGGCTCAATCTCGATAGCAAGGTTGAGGTAGACGAGCTCTTTATAGAGTGGAAGGCGGCGCACGCAAAGATCGTTTCCGAGCCCGAGGACAAACCGTGGAAGCTGCGCGAGTTTATGGCCTCCGATCTTGATGGCAACCTCATTCGCGTCTTCTATGATTTCCGACGCGACGCGTAAAAGAACGACACGTCGGACAAAGTCGCCCTGTTCACGGATTCAGGTCGGCTGCGGTCCGGTGAAGGTTTGCGGTCGTATTGCGATGCGGGGGGGTAATCCTTATGGGCTACGTTCTCCGAAACTTGTTATCGTGGGAACAGGGTGCAGGGTTCGAGTCCAGGAGATGAGACGCAATGAAGACTGGCAAAATAGCAAAAACTTTTCGAGTAGACAGCGGAAAGCATTTTCGATTGAAAGATTTTGATCCCGTCGATACAGGGCACTGGCACTCCAAGGACCATGCTGAAGAGGCTTTGGAGCAGGGCATCCAGCGGATTGCGGAGCTACAGGACAAGCTTTATGCCCAGGACAGCTGGGCCCTTCTCCTTATTTTTCAAGCCATGGACGCGGCCGGAAAAGATGGCATCATCAAGCACGTGATGTCAGGAGTGAATCCGCAAGGCTGCCAGGTGCATTCCTTCAAGGCGCCTTCGGATTTGGAATTGCAGCACGATTTTCTGTGGCGCACGACTGGCGATTTGCCCGAACGAGGGCATATCGGGATCTTCAACCGGTCGTATTACGAAGAGGTGCTGGTCGTACGGGTGCATCCAGAAATTCTTCAGAGCCAAAAGACGCCGCCTGTGCTTTGCGGGAAGAATATCTGGGAGGAGCGATTTGAAGATATTCGCAGCTTCGAGCGGCATATGGCGCGCAGCGGGACAGTCATCCGTAAATTCTTCCTGAATGTTTCCAAGAAAGAGCAGAAGAAACGCTTTCTCGAGCGGTTGGAGGAGCCGGAGAAGAATTGGAAGTTCTCGGCGGGCGATATTCACGAGCGGAAATACTGGGATGACTATCAGGATGCTTACGAAGACATGATTCGCAACACGGCGACAGAGGATGCACCGTGGTACGTGGTGCCGGCGGATAACAAGTGGTTCACACGGTTGGTGGTGTCGAGCGTTTTGGTCGAAACTCTCGAATCAATGCATCTTGGATATCCCAAAGTAGATGAGGTGAAGCAGAAGGAACTCGAGGCGGCGAAAAAGATCTTGTTATCCAAGAAGTAAAAATCGAGGGTATGCGATTCGCAGCCATTGTGGCGGCTTCCTAAACATCGGACCTCACCGTGGGTGCCTCTTTGCAGCAAGCCGAAGCAGGATTACCATAGGTCAATTGTCTACATCTTCTCTGGAGATAAAGCTGAACATGGGCCCACACAGCCTTCGTACGGATATGCGTTTTGCTGCACGCCTGGTTCTCTCACTCACATTTTGCCTTTCGTTGATCACGGCTGCATTTATCACTGCGGCGCACGCGCAAACCAAGCCGGAGCGGCAATCGAAGGCCGTGAAGACGCCGCCGACGCCTCAGACGGCTCAACCGGCGGCCGAGACGACACCGAGTGACACCGAGGCGTCTGAGGCCACCAAGCCGGAAGAGAAGGCTTTCAAGGGGATGAAGTATCGGCTGATCGGACCGTTCCGCGGCGGGCGATCCCTGACGGCGGCCGGAGTTCCGGGCGATCCGACAACCTATTATTTCGGGGCGACGGGCGGCGGAGTGTGGAAGTCCACGGATGGAGCCATGACGTGGTCGTCGGTTTTCGACAAGGAAGGAACCTCTGCGATCGGAAGTCTCGCAGTAGCCAGTTCCAACCACAACGTGCTCTATGTGGGAACGGGAGAAGCGTGCATTCGTGGGAACATTTCGCACGGCGATGGGGTTTACAAGTCGCTCGACGGCGGCAAGAACTGGAAGAACGTGGGCCTGCGTGATTCGCGCGCGATCGGCAAAGTGGTTATTAATCCGTCGAATCCCGACATCGTTTTCGTGGCGGCGCTCGGGCATCCTTATGGTCCGAACACAGAACGCGGAATCTTCCGCACCACCGATGGCGGCAAGACATGGGAGAAAGTTTTATATAAAGACGAGAACACCGGTGGGATCGACGTCGCCTTTGATCCGCACAATCCCAACATTCTCTATGGCGCGTTGTGGCAGGCCCGGCGCACTTCCTGGAGCATGGCGAGCGGCGGGCCTGGCAGCGGCCTCTACCGATCGAACGATGGGGGCACGACCTGGAAGCGGTTGGAAGAGCATGGCTTGCCCAAGGGACCATACGGGAAAATCGGCGTAGCCGTGGCCGCAAACTCCGATCGCGTGTACGCATTGATCGAAGCCCACAATCCGGATGGCGGGCTGTATCGATCGGACGACGGCGGGGAATCGTGGCAATTGGTGAATCCCAATCACAGTCTGTGGCAGAGGCCGTGGTATTACATGCACGTGATTGCCGACCCGCGCGACGAGGACGTGCTGTACATCATGAACGTCGACGCGTACAAGTCGACCGACGGCGGGCACCTGTTTAACAAGGTCAAGATTCCGCATGGCGATAATCACGGACTCTGGATCGATCCGCAGAATACGCGGCGCATGATCGCTTCGAACGACGGTGGAGTAACGGTGACGCTCGACGGGGGCAAGAACTGGACGTTGCAGGATAATCAGCCCACCGCGCAGTTTTATCACGTGATTACCGACAATGTGACTCCGTATCGAGTCTACGGTCCGCAACAGGACAGCGGAACGGTTGCCATCACGAGCCGAAGCGACGACGGATCGATCGGCCACACTGACTGGTACGACGTGGGTGGTGGGGAAGCAGGCTACATCGCTCCGTATCCGTCGGACCCGAATATCGTGTTCGCCGCTGACTACCAGGGCAACATCACGCGCTACGACCGGCATACGGGACAGGTGAAGGCCATCACCGAGCAGCCGGAGCTTTCCGATGCACACGGGGCGGCGAATCTGGAACACCGCTTTCAGTGGACCGCTCCGGTCATGATTTCTCCGCACGATCCCAACACGCTGTATCACGGCGCCGAAGTTTTGTTTAAGACGACTGACGGCGGCGTGCACTGGCAGGCGATCAGCCCGGACCTCACGCGCAACGACAAGAGCAAGCAGAAGGCGTCGGGCGGCGACATCACGCTGGATGACTCCGGGACCGAGTACTACGACACGATCTTCGCGCTGGCGGAATCGCCGATCACGAAGGGGCTGCTTTGGGTGGGCACGGACGATGGGTTGATCCAGCTCACCAAAGACGAGGGCAAGACTTGGAGCAACGTTACCCCCAAGGATATGCCGGAGTGGAGCCGGGTCAGCCAGATTGATCCGTCACCATTCGAAGCCGGGACCGCTTACGTGGCCGTGGATCGCCATCAGTTCGACGATATGCACCCTTACATTTATAAGACGACCGACTATGGAGCTACGTGGACGAAGCTGGGGCAGGGAATTCCGGACACGACATTTGTGCGGGCGGTGCGCGCGGATCCGAAGAAGCGCGGGCTGCTCTATGCGGGAACCGAGCAAGGCGTTTACGTTTCATTCAACGATGGCGCGAACTGGAGGGCGCTGAAGTTGAATCTTCCCACGACCCCGGTTCACGACCTGGTGGTGAAAGATAACGATCTGGTGCTGGCGACGCATGGGCGGGCGTTCTGGATTCTCGACGATCTGACGCCGCTCCGACAGTACAGCGACGACATCGAGCAGAAAGATGCTTTCCTGTACGCGCCGGCCACTGCGTATCGGATCCAGGCAGGAGCGCCGGGCGATCGCCATCCAAACAAGCGCACGGGGCAGAATCCTCCGGCCGGTGCAGTGATTTATTTCTTTGTGAAAGACGCTCCGAAGGCGGATAAGGAAGCCAAAGTGGAGATTCTGGACGCTTCTGGAAAGGTTATCCGGAAATATTCGAGCGCGGAGACCAACACTCTGGAAGAGCCGCCGGATCCCGACGACAAGAAGCCGGAAAAGCAGCTCAAGCTGGAGGCGGGGCTCAACCGCTTCGTCTGGGATTTGCGGTACGAAGAGGCGCGTCGCGTGCCCGGATATTACCTTTGGGAATACGGGGGCGGGGCGCGAGGGCCGGTGGCGGTTCCCGGACATTACCAGGTTCGGCTGACAGTGGGCGGGAACAGCCAGACCGCGGCGTTTGAGTTGAAACTCGATCCACGGGTGAATGTGAGCCAGGCGGACCTGGAAGCTCAATTCAACCTCCTGCTTGAAACGCGCGACGAACTGAGCCGTGTGTACGACGCGGTGAATCAGATTCAAGATGTGCGGGCGCAGCTGTCGGGACTGAAGAGAAGGCTGCCGGAAACCGTGAGTTCCAAGAGCATTGCCACCGCGGCGGACGATCTCGAGAAGAAACTGGTGGCGATCCGCGAGGAGCTGGTCAATTTGGATATCAGCGCCAATGAAGATTCTCTGGCGTATCCCCCGCAACTGGACGCGAAGTTGGCGTATCTCGCCATGGACGCCGGGACCGCTGATTCCGCGCCGACCGAGGCCGAGCAGCGTCAATTCGAGAAGCTGAAGCGGCAGAGCGGGGAACTGATTGCGCGCTGGGAGGACTTGCAACGGCGGGATCTGTCGGCCTTCCAGAAGCTGACGGCGGAGGGCAGCCTGTCGACGGTGGTGGTGCCTCCGGCGGGCCGGGCGACGGACGAGCCGGTGGCGGCGCACTAGGGAAACGGTCTTCTTCTTACATTGGGCGGCGAGCTTAACCTCGCCGTCTCGAGCCTGACCTCGCCGTCTTAAGAGCAAAACTTATGACCCTCGACCCACAGAGCGGTGTCGACGGGGACATTCTTTCCTGATGTTTTCCTCCAATTACTCGACGTTACCTCTATTACTTCCGTGCCAGATTTATGGCACTGTTGTGCCTTGTTCGCTCTCCAGTAGGTTGCTATTGTGCCGATAGAGTAGTTGGAATTCCTCCCCGTAAGGTGAACGAATTCGAGCCGGATTGGGGGGTGTTTGATGAAAATGATGCACCTGTGTTATGCGGCAATTGGCTTTGCGGTGGCCCGCTGGATATTCCGGCGGCAAGCTTTGCCAGTCGTAGACCCGGTCACGAGATTCCGGTCACAGGGCCTTCTGTAAAACGGTATTAAGGGGTTGGGCGCGCGCACCCGTTGCGCCTCCATTTCGTTCACGCGCGCCCATTCTTGTACCCTTAAGTACCATTACCAACGTTTGCCTGGATCGTCCTCGCTGTTCTCTTCTCTCCATACAATTGGGTTAGCAACTCTGTCCGAGGAGCCGACATGCTCGCGGGCACGGATGCGCGTTGATCGGAACTCATGCTGCGGATCCAAGGAATGCGACTGCTCGCGCTGCCAGTGTTGCTGGCTGTGCTGATGTCTGTCCGGATGTCGGCGCAGGATGATCCCAACGACATGCCGTTGGGGGATGTGGCGCGAAGCCTCCGCAAGAAGGGCGCGAGTTCCCAGAAGGTGATCGACGACGACAATCTACCGCAGGTGATGCAGGAAGCCGACAGCCATCACGTCTTTGGCTCGTCACTGAAATTCCTGATGGCGGGAGACAGTAAGGGCTTCCAGGTGTCGGCGCCCGATGTTACCTGTAGTCTTTCTTTTACTGCGAATGTGAAGTCGTTGCTCTCCAGTCAATACGCGCAGATGGACCTGCCCACCGGAGAACTCGATAAGCTCGAAGGACCGGCAACCATCGAGGGCGATGCGTTGACGATTCCAATCTTTAATGCCACCGACTGGCACGTCAGCGAACTCGCCGTCGCATTAACCGTAGTTAAGAGGGCGGGAACACGCGAGACGGCAGTGTCTAACTCTCAGGCCGGGGATGTGGCGTCGCCGGTATCCAGTGCAACGTTCCAGGAAGTTCGTCCGGAGAAGAAGCCTGACGTTACAGTCATCTATCGAATGAGGGCGGCCGCGCCTCCGTGGTCAAGGGCAGTGTTCAGCGCGCCGCTCAAGATCGACGTCCCTGATGGGGATGAGTGGCACTGGGCAATCGTCGGAGCGAAGGGATATCCGCCGCAGAGTTACGCTGGAACGATGCAGGCCATCTCGCAGCCGGACGGGCAGGCATCCATCAAGTCGGGGCCTTCTACGGACTTAGCAGCACCGCACGACGAGCCAAACGTGTCGCTTCCGCCAGCCACGGAAGCAACCGCGCCTCAACAGTAACCCATTACTTAGTTCCAGCCTTCAGGACAACGGTATTGCGTTCGTCGCCGGCGATGATTCGGTAGAACTTCTTGAGTTCATCGGCGCGGGCGACCGGCACGCTTAATTCCTTCACTTCAAATGTGCGGCTGTAGTGAATCAGATTGCCCTTGATCTCTGTTTTCGAGTGGTAGCTGGCGAAACCGTAGTCGGCGTCAACCGCGGGCGGCACGTCGTCTACGATATAGCCGGCCGGGATGGTGATGTCGAACGTGTCGGTGTCGCGGGTCGGACCATCGAATTCAACGGGGAATCTGCGTGGCTCTTTTGTCTCCAAAATGACCGCTGCTTTTCACTCCGACCACCCGCGGGCGAACCAGCAACAGTCCTCCGGCGTTCTTGGCATAGTCCTGGGCCTCGAAGGAGTACTGGAAACCGAAGGGCTTCTCGGTGTGGGTGAGATTCGTAACGCTGGCGTGGGTAATATGAAAAAGCGCCAGGGAGCCGGCGAGGAGGTCCTCGATGGGCTTGATCTGATCAGCGCTCTTGGTCACCGTTCGCAAGCGCCAGCGTTCCGACGAGGCGCGATCTCCTATACGGATTTCATTAACTTCGCCAGTGAGCGTGCCCGCCGGATCAAGCGTCAGCTTGCCGTCTCGCGCGATGCTGTTCATGGCTGGAGGCTGCTTAGGAAGTTCGACAAGCTCCCCACCTTCCGGCGTGACCAGCAATCCATAGTTGGCTTGGAGATATCCTCCAATTTCACCCAGCGGCGTGAGTTCATTGGTGGGATCGAAGTAAAGAAGCGATCCCAGCCTCGGATGCTGGATGGTGGCGACCAGCGAGGGATCCGAGACATTCGGCGGTAATTTGATGGCCAGCACAACGTGGTTAAAGCTACCCACGCTGGCCGGCGTACCCGGAGTTACAGATCCTCGTTCGGAGTTGATGACCACATAGAACGATTCGATACCAACCTGACTCAACATGGAACTGAGTAGAGTCGCTTTGTCTTTGCAGTCCCCGTAGTGATGGGTAAACACGTCGGAAGCGGGATGGGGCTGCCAGCCTCCAATTCCCAATTCAATGGCGACGTACCGAATATCATGCTGCACAAAGTGCGCGAGGGTCTTGATCTTGTCCAGCGGGGTTTGGGCCGACGACGTCAGTGACGCAACCTGCTGGCTGATTTGGGGCGATGCGTCGCGGCGGCCATCGGTGAGGTGGAGGTACCACTTGCCCATCTCCAGCCAGCTGGCGAACCCATTGGTCGAAGCACCACCCGGGGGAAAGAAAGAAATCACCATCTGACCGGCTACGCCTTCGATCGGGGGCATTTCCTGTTCTTTGCGAATGCCTTTCACATCGCTGATAACCCAGTCCCACTGGTTGTTACCGCTTTGCGAGGACTTCGCTTCGGGATAGTTGATCCAGGAGGCCTTGTACTCCCATCCCGTCGGAAGCTGCAGGGAGTAGTGAGCTTCCCGGCTTGGAATTTCGCGCTGAAAATACCAGACGTTCTGCAGCACCATGGGTTGCTCTTCTTCTTCGTACTCGTAGCCGACGACATTTCCGGGATCGGGGGCTGGAATTTGCAGCATCTTGTCTTTGACGTCGGAAATCAGCTCACTGCCGGCAACTTTGGGAAGGGAAACCTCAATCGCCTCTTTGTCTTTGACCTCGTAATCCTTTCCCTGCGCCGGAATGCACCAACCGCGAAGGCCGGTGATTTTGCTGTGAGCGTTGAATGAAACTCCCACGACACCATAGTCTCGGCCACTTGGGCGAAGAATTTTGTAGACCTCGCGAACCCGCGTCTTGATCTTGTCGACTGACTGGACGCTGACGGAACGTTCCGAATAAAGCAGAACGGCGTCGGTCTTGTCGTCATGGGCGGGTAGCGGAGCCGAGACGACAGCATGCATCCATTGGGGCGCGTCGGCCGCCCGAGCGCCGTGCGACAAGGCCAGCACGCACACAAAAACTGACGCTATGATGCAAAGCCGCCGCAGATTAATTGCTCGCGGTAGATCCGCCGGGTAACAAGATAACTTGTTGTTCATCGCCCGTCCTCACAACCTGGAATATTTTGCGCAACGCGCCATAGTGTTCAACGGGCAACAGCACGAACTCCACGTTAAGAACGCGGCTCACGTGCAGCGTGCCTTTATCGTTGTTTGCCTCGAGATCGTAAATAACCGCTTTGGCATCGAGCTTTTGCGGTTGCGGCACGGTCGAGATTTGCCAACCCAGAGGCAAGTTGATGTTCACATCGTCGGATCGTTGGAACGGAAACTCAAAATAAATGGAGTGCACGCGTTCGGTGTGGTCAAAGAGATGTTTCTCTGGCGCGCCGAACAGGCCAACGGGCAGAAGGGCGCGGCGCCCGGCTCCAGAAACCCAGCCTGTCACCTTGAGCGTGTATTCCGCGATCAAAGGAGGAGTTGAGTTCTTCCAGTCGGGCTGGTTGGTGAGCTCGACATCGCAGGCAATCGGGATAGCACCTCGAACTTCGTCTTCAAGAAACTTCTTGCGCTCAGCGTCGTCGGCCAGACGTTCTTCGAGCCGCCGCTGGGACGCCTCCAGACCGGTGAAGGTGACAACCAGCTTGCCCTCAAGTTCGCCAGTTTCGCTGAGCTTTAGTTCAGCCTTGCGCCGGGTTGCTGACTCGCTGCTGGCCGGCAGCGTGGTCTGAACCCAGGTTCCGCCATCTTTGTCGAGCTTCAGTCCCTGGACTGCGGTCTCGGACCAGGGCAGGATGCCGAAGGGAGTGAAGGCAGATCCGGGATCGAAGTAGACGTCTTTGCCGTCGAGTTTCACGACGACAACGTTGGCATCGAGCCGGCGTCCTTCCATCGTGAGAGGGGAGAAAAAATAGTTGAGGCGGTCGGAAACCCAGACGCCCGAAGCCTCGAATCCGGCGGCCCGAGCCAAAGCGAGAAAAAGCCACGTTAATTCTTTGCCGTTGCCGTATTGCTTTTTCCAAATGGCCTCGACGTTGCCCGGATCTTTTTCTTTGTTGCGTTTCTGCTCCTGCTCGGTTTTTTCCACTTCGTACGAGGTATTCCGGATTTGCTGCACCCGCTCGTAAATCTTCTGAAGTTTTACTTCTGGGGAATCGCCGGGCGAAACGATCTGGGAGACGGCATCTTCCATCGCCTTGCGTTTGCCAACGAAAGCTTCCAATTCGTCATTGCGCTTCTTGCCCAATTTTTTCCAGTATTTGACCTGTTCCTTCTCGAAAAACTCGTCGCTATAGATGAAATCGACGCGAGATTTCACTTCGTTTTCCGGCGGCATGTAATCTTCGGTCTGGAAGGCCGGAATATTATTCGCCTCCAGACTGATAACGTGATTGGCTGCTTCCTTTGGCGGGGCCGTTTCAATCGGCAATTGGGTCCAAGTCCAACGAACGTTGACGGGAGCGTAATCGCTGGTGTAGGGCCTGAGGGAGAACTTGGCGCTTTTGGTGAATAGCTCGTTGCTCAAGATCCAGCGCGAGTTGTAGAGAATGTTCTCGCTTAAGTCGATCGTGTAGAAATATTCCAGAACACTGCCGACCTGGACGTCGGGCAGAGTGAAGGTCTTGGCCATGTATTTCACGCCGCGGGCCTTGACGATCGACTTGTCGAAGGCTTTACCGCTGAATTCGACGATTGTCCCGTCAGGCTTGATGGTGCGCGCATGAAGGTTGACGACCTTGCCCTCCTCTTTAAAGAAAGGGATTTCGATGTCGGCGTATTTCCGGCCCTCTTCTGTCAGAATCTTGATGCGGAAGTAAACATCCTCGTGGGCGGTTAGACCGCGATCATCGCGGTCCACCTGACGGAAGAGAATGATGGCGGGTGCTCCCGGAGCTTTCGGCTCGCTGGTCATCTTTAACTCGTCTGGGGAGACAGGCTGATAGCTTACGGCCCAACCCGGAAGAGTGACGACGAACACGATGACAAGCAAGAGAAGGAACAGTGGAAATCCAGAGCGACGAATTGACATGGCGCAGTTCACCTGTGGACGAGCTTTGTATCGCACATGGCGGCAGCCTGAAGGGGGAAAGCAGAGGCCGAAAGCCTGCACGGAGACGTGCTACACGGGTTGACGAAGATCGCGTTACTGATGCGACGAGACAATACAAGCGCGCCTTTCCCGTGTCAAGAAAATCACATTAGGGATAGAACCATAGAAGTAGCGCGGCGTCTATGCATGCAATCACAGCAGCGCTGCAGGGGCCGGGTCGACCTTGCAGGCCACGTGAAATGGTTTGCAAGTCGAACGTTGATTAGGTTTCTGAGTGCCAATAACGCCTTGTTTCTCAATCTCTTGCGACCATTCGACGTGTCGTTGAGCCGATGGCCAAATCGTTCCTTTGGCGGGTTTTCTCTCTCGTTTCCCCGTCGCAATTGCCTGGAGGGGAGCATGCTAGACTAACGGCAATCCTGCAAATTGAGGGCAGAAATGAAATTTGGCGTCATCATTTTCCCCGGTTCGAACTGCGATCACGATGCTTATTGGACGATTCAGCACATTGCAAAGCAGCCGGCGACATTTCTGTGGCACGAATCGCACGACCTGGAAAACTGCGACGCGATCATTGTGCCGGGCGGCTTCGCGTTTGGCGATTACCTGCGAACCGGCGCGATTGCGAAGTTCTCTCCGGTAATGGAATCGGTGCGTAAGTTTGCCGCCAGTGGGGGCTTGGTGCTCGGCATCTGTAACGGCTTCCAAATTCTTTGCGAGTCAGGACTGCTGCCAGGCGCCCTGATGCGCAACGTCGGTCTCAAGTACGTTTGCAAGCCGGTGGACGTGCGGGTGGAGAATGTGGAGACTCCTTTCACGAACGCGTGCACGAAGGGAGAGGTTCTGACGATTCCCATCGGGCACATGGAGGGAAATTACTTCTGCGATCCGGCGACGCTCGAGGAATTACAGCGGGACAATCGCATCGTGTTTCGTTATAGCTTCGCCCTCGGGAGAGATCACCGCTGCGGCGAACCCCAACGGTTCGTTGGACAACATCGCCGGTATTTGCAATGCCGGTGGCAATGTCCTGGGCATGATGCCGCATCCTGAGCGCTCTGCTGAGCCAGAACTGGGTTGTACCGATGGGATCAAGGTATTCCAGTCGATGGTCGGCGCCCTGGTTAACCGGTAGCCCGACCGATCCAAGAACTTTCAGCAAATTGTTCTTGGTGATCAACAGCCTCTCGTTATATTGTTCCTCCTTCTTCCCCTGCAGCGCGGGCCCCAAACCTGATCTTATCTCCTAAGCACACGCAGGGAGGCGTGTCTTCCGATGACCCCCAAGCAAATTCTGGATTCCTTTTCTGAGACGTTAATGCGCGACGAGCGGATTTTGAGCCCGCAAGAACGCGCGCTGGTAACAACCCTGCTGCAACACGCCAAGAATGCGACTGGCGAGAACCAGCAGACGCAGGACGCGGTGCGCGCGGTGATCGCGTCGGCGGTCGGCGAAATCGTGGCACAGCGTGCCTTTGGCGTGCTCGGCAGCAGCATTGTCGAGCGCATCCTGGAGAGCGGCACATCGCCGTCGAACGATTCGACCAGCGTACGCGCCGTTGACATTTACGCGGGACCGGGACCGAAAGATCCGCAAACACCGGGACTTGCGCCATTACAGCCGTCGCCAGCAATCGCCCCTCCGTCCCCCAAGGACCCGCAGTCTCCCGGTACGCCTCTGCGCACCCCCAGCGTGCCCCCGCCACCGGCGCCCGATCCGCAGTCACCGGGGCATGGCTTGGACACGAAAGTTATTTCGCGGAAGGAGCACCGCGGTTGCGGAGCGTCCAGAATTCCTGCCAGCGCGTTGCGTTGTACTCGACGAATTTCTGGCGCCCCAGGAACTTTCGGAGCTAACGCGTTTCGCGATTGATCATGAATCTGATTTCCAGGCCAGCGAGCTGATTTCTCCGACGACGGAACACGGCGTGGTGAACTACGAACACCGTCGCTCCCGCGTCCTTATGAACCTGGAGCGCCATCAGGACGTAATGCTGGAACGAATTAAGGCCGTGCTACCGAAGGTGCTCGAGAAACTCGGCATGGAAGAATTTTCGATCGCCGGCGTAGAGGCGCAAGTCACCGCCAGCAACGATGGCGATTACTTCCACTTTCACAGTGACAACGCCAGCGATCGGGTGGCATCGCGCTACCTGACGTTTGTGTATTTCTTCCATCGCGAGCCGCGGCAGTTCCAGGGCGGCGAACTGCAGATCCACGACGCGCGACTGGAGGCAGGCGGGTACGTCAGCCAAGGGACGCACCAGACTGTGGTTCCCCAGCAGAATCAGATCGTTTTCTTTCCGTGCGAGTTGCTGCATGAAATCACTCCGGTAAAGTGCCCGTCACAACTCTTTGCCGACAGCCGCTTCACGTTAAACGGATGGCTTCGTCGATAAACAATTCGGCCTGGCTCGACTGGATGACCACCTTGATGGGGGGAGCGTCGCGGCAGACTTATGCCGCAACGCTTCCTCCAGATCGTTTTTATTGCCTGCTCGATGAGTTACCGCTGCATCTGGTTCCGCGAGGCGCTCAAGGCTTGATGCGGAGACAAGACTTGCATCAAGATCTTTATCTGAATCCGGAGTGCATCTTGCTTCCGGCGGGGCAGGCGCCGGATGAATTTTTGGCGAGGCAAGAACTGCTTTCGGGCTTCGCTCTTCAGGCGTCGATTGCCTGGGTTCGCGATCGGGCGTGTGGGTCCGTGCTTCCGTTTTGGTTGGGGCCGGGGCTCGAAGGGGTATTCCGCGGGCTGCGTCCAAATGAACCGGTTCCGTCATCTGTGCCTGACAGCATCCGGAGCGCTGTTAGCGGCTGCCGACATCTTGGTACCCGGGGGACGGGATTCTTCTCGCCACCGTGAACGCGAGGGAATCGATAGAGCCTCCGCGATGTTTCAAGCGAGAGGTTACGCTCCGCTGGGCGGCTTGATTCATCCGTTTCATATCGCTGCCTTGCGCCGCTACTATCGATATCTCATCCGCACCGGTAAGATCCATCTGGGGGACGGTCAAAGTCCCCGGCGTTACGTGGCCTACAACGAACCGGTAGCGCGCTTTTTCCATCATCACATTGCCGCTACGCTGAGTGCTGTGGCCGGTGAGCCACTCAAACCGTCTTATGTTTATCTCGCCTCTTATCTGAGTGGGGCTGAACTCAAGAAGCATACCGACCGGGAGCAGTGCGAATTCAGCGTTACGCTTTGCCTGGATTTTTCTCCTGAGCCGGCGCTCGCGACTCCGTGGCCAATTCGGTTGGATACTCCGACCGGCACGGTTACGGTTTACCAGACGCTGGGAGACGGCCTGGCGTATCGCGGGACTCGGTTGCCCCACTACCGTGAAAGGCTCGGCGAAGGGGCAAACGTCGACATCGATTTTCTTCCACTATGTCGCGGCGGACTTCAGCAGGATCCTTGGCCTGAAGTGAGTTCAACTATTTCAAGCCGGAGATGAGGTAGAGAACCGACAAGGTTTGATTGTAGCTGTAGGCAAAATGCTTGCCATCGCTACTGACCACAATCGGGGCGACCGACACAACGCCGGCAGGAACTCCAGGCCTCAACTCTTTCACGACCGACTCTTTGCCGGATGCGATTTCGAGTTTGTATATCCTGCTGGGAAACTCGCCAGCGTGATAGCCATAGAGGGAAGAGCCGTCGCTCGACCATTGCACTGGATTGAAATTGTTGTCGAGATGAGGAATCGATCGCGACGCACTGCCGTCAAGAGGATAGAGGGCTGTAATCGATCCGGCCGAGCTTTTTCCCGCCATGATTCGGCTGTCGGGAGAGGAAGGGCCGCACAGAGTTCCTTCCGGAGTAACAGCCTTGGTTTTGCCGCTGGATAATTCCACTACATAACATCGCGGGGCATGACCGGCTTCGTCGCCGATCACAGTGACGCTTTGTCCATCCTGTAGAAAGCGTGCCCAGCCATTGTGGATGTGTGTAAGGCCGCTGACGTTGATCGCGTGCGGCTGTCCGGCGCCAATCGGGAGAAGAGTGATCTGCGAGGCCTGGCTGGTGGAAATCGCGATTGCCCATTTTCCGTCCGGCGACATTCCACCGGAGCTGCCTTCTCCCAATCGAACTGGAAGGGTGCCGTCGACTTTGCGAATTACGACCGAGTAGCCTGGACCGGCGGCTTCGCTGGCGTCCTCGAAGAGGACAAATTGACCGTCGGAAGAAATGTCGCGCGCGGAGTCCCAGTCGTGCCATGACAGGTCCACATCCTGCTCATTGCCGAGGCTGCCGAATGACATCGCCAGACGCTGAGATTTGAGCGTGACCAGGACTCGGCCGTCGGAAGCGATATCCTGCAGAATAAGGCCAACCGGGAGCTTGAGAAGCGTACGCACTGTGCCGGAAAGATTTACCGCCATCAGGTCAAGATTGCTGCCCTTGTCAGTAGCTGTGAACCAGATCTCACGGCCGTCGGGGCGCCATGCAACGCCGTTCTCGGACTCCCACTCTTTGGAAAGAACCTGGACGTGTCCCGCGAGGTCGACCACGCAGACCGTTCCCCGGTTGTCCCATATCGCGGGATGATCCATGAATGCGATGAGATTGCCTTTGGGAGAGAAACGAATACTGCTGATCCATCCGGCGCTCTGATAGAGCACATTGCCTACGGGATACTCCAAGCGGCTATGCCCTTCGGCGTAGTGGACGACGGCCAGTGTTCCGGAGCGATCCCAGTCAGCCCAGCGAACATCGGAAAGGACTTCCCGCGGAGAGCCTCCAGCCAGCGGGGCGCGGGCAAGCATTCCGTTTACGGTTTCAAGCTGCCCGGTGTGTGTTCCATGTACAGCGAGCGCTAGTTCGTTGCTGGGTGAAATACCGAGCAGGTTGGCGTCAGTGAATTCCAGAGGCTGAGAAAGCAGCGAATCGCCAACCGTGGAAAAGAGTTGAACCGGCTTGCCGTTCCAGGCGGCGCCGTAGATGATTGACTGCTCGTTGGGCGCGAAGCGGGCCGAGTAAACCGTACCCTCATCAAACGTCAAGCGACGATAGGCCGGTGGGGCAGCGACGGGACGCAGCAGTTCGATCAATGACAAACCGATAAGCACCGCTGCCAGTGCCGCCACCAAGGCCCAGGGCAGCACCGATCGACGCTTAGTTTTCGAAAAGGTACCTATTGGCAGCGACGAGGAGCCGGAAAGAGTTTGCAGGGCAAATCCCAGATCTTTAGCGGACTGGAAGCGGTTCTCCGGTTCTTTCTCCAGACAGTGTTTGACGATGTCCTGATAGCCACCAGGAATCGACGCCTGTTCGAGATTGGCGATGGCAGGTTCTTCTCGAAGGACAGCGGTCATCGTGTCGACTTCCGTTTCACCACGGAAAGCGCGGCATCCCGACATCATTTCGTAAAGGATTGCTCCAAAGCTGAAGATGTCGCTGCGATGATCGACGGCTTTCCCTCGGAGTTGTTCGGGAGACATGTAGGCGACGGTGCCGATCAGCGCCCCGTGCTTGGTGACCGTGGTAAGACTCTCAATCGCGCGCTTGTCGTCCGGCGAGACCTGGAGTTTGGCCACACCAAAGTCGAGAATCTTGAGGCGGCCATCGGTCGTGAGAAAGAGGTTCTCTGGCTTCAGGTCGCGATGAACGATATGACGATCATGCGCGGCAATCAGGCCTTGTGCGATCTGAAGGGCATAGCCTGCGGCTTCGCGCACGGGAATTGGGCCTTCGGTGAGACGCTGGCGCAAAGTCTTGCCCTCAAGCAGTTCCGCGACGATGTAAGGAGTGGTGCCTTCAAAACCAACGTCGTAGATGGCGAGGATGTTGGGATGGTTCAGCGCCGCAGCTGCGCGGGCTTCCTGTTCAAAGCGTCGGAGGCGGTCGGGATTGTCTCCCGAGGCAGGGCGGATGAGTTTCAGAGCGACATCGCGTCCCAGTCGTTCGTCGCGCGCGCGGAAGACTTCACCCATTCCCCCTGCGCCGATTTTTTCGAGGACCCGGTAGTGCCCGACCAGCTGGCCAATCATAGAGTAGTACTGGTGTCGCGCGTTTGCCTTGGCATGGCATGTTAGGGTCGGCCGCCTAGCCAGTCAATAGCCAGAAACTCAGTACCGAGTATCGAGTACCGAGTGACCCGGGAACGCGTCTCACTTCGCGGAGTAATTGCGATCCCCTGATGTGGATTGTTGGTTGGCACGTCGTGCTAAACTGATGCCCGCTGTGGGCCAGACCCCACCAACTCCGCCGCCTACGCCGCCTTCTTGCTCGGAGTGTGCCACCAAGATGCAGCCTGCCGGAGGTGGTGCAGCCACGCAATCCGCATCGCGCCTGACGCGCTCCAGTGACGGGAAAATGCGGATCGATTTACCCAAGAACAGCGTCATCTCCGATCCAGTCTCTGGGCACACGATTATGCTCGATCATGAAAAGAAAGAGGCGATGATTGTCCCGATGGTGCCTGCGTCCGCCGGCTCCGCTCCGTCGGGTGCACCGGCAGCTGCGCCGGGCGGAGCGCCACAGCCTCCTCCCGTGCACGTTGAGGATTTGGGCAAATCAATGATCGAGGGGCATGAAGTCGAGGGGAAGCGATACACTCTGCCCGCGATGCCGGCGCCTCCGAAGCCAGCCATCCCGGGGATGCCAAAACCACCGGCGCTCCCCAAAGTACAAGCGCCCGGCGCAAGTGCCCCGGGGGCGCCGCCGGCCCCGGGAGGCCCCGCGGCCCCTGCCGGTCCCAAACCGCCTGCAGCGCCGAAAATGCCTCCAGTGCCCAGTGTGACCGAATTGTGGACCAGCGTGAAGCTGAAGACTCCCGTGCTGACCAAAGTCACCACCTCTGCTGGGGAGCAAACGACTTATTGCAAACCCACATCCACAGCAGAGCCTCATCCCTCGTTGTTTCAGATACCACCTGGGTACAAGATCAAATCGAAGTGACGGCCCTGCGGCCGGATCATGCTATAATTCGGGTTCGCCTGCATAAAAATCGAGGCAATCCTGTGATCTCCTCTGAAGGCGAATCCTGCGCCATCCAAGATCTTTAGATACGAGGTCGAACCATGTCCGGCCATTCAAAATGGGCCACAATCAAGCACAAGAAGGGCGCGCTCGACGCCAAGCGCGGCAAGATTTTCACCCGTCTCATTAAGGAAATCAGTATTGCCGCGAAGAACGGCGGCGGCGATCCCGACACCAACCCGCGTCTTCGCGGCGCCATCCTCGCGGCCAAGTCTGAGAATATGCCGGCCGACAACATCAAGCGGGCTATTCAGCGGGGCACGGGCGAACTACCCGGCGCGACGTACGAGGAGTTTTCCCTCGAAGGCTATGGTCCTGGGGGCGTCGCAATCCTGCTCGATATCAACACCGACAATCGCAACCGCACCGTCAGCGAAATCCGCCATGTCTTTGGCAAGAATGGCGGAAACATGGCTTCAGCCGGTGCTGTCGCGTATATGTTCCACAAAAAAGGCGACATCGTCATTCCCAAGTCGGCGGCCAAAGCGGACGATCTGATGAATATCATCATCGAAGCGAACGGCGAGGATGAGCCCATTGATGATGGCGAGAACTGGGAAATCCTGACTGCGCCTTCTGCCTATGAAGGTATGGTCGAGGCCCTGAAAAGAGCTGGAATCGAACCTGCTTCGTCGAGCGTGAGCATGATCCCCGATACCTACATCAAGCTCGAAGGATCACAGGCGTCGACCATGATCCGGTTGATGGAAGCACTGGAAGAGCACGACGACGTGCAGAACGTGCACGCGAACTTCGACATTGATCAGAAACTTTTGGAAGAAGTCGCGGGATAGTTTTTTCAGCGATTGAGACTTGAGAAGCCGCCTCCGGTTGGGCGGCTTTTCTTTTTCTATGAGAGGCGAGGCATTCAACGGGCCGAAGTTTTCAACATGTTCGTGGAAAATTCTGTGGAAAAGGGGCAGAGTATTTACCTAAGTGATTCACTGTATGGCGCTTCAGCACTTTGCACTGGAGCGAGTGCTAGCACTTTCGTGGTAGGAACTTGCGAGTAGAAACAATTTTGAAATCCAGGCTCGACAAACTCCTCGTGGACCGTGGTCTCGCGGCGTCGCGCGAACGCGCGCAGGCTCTGATCCTCGCCGGCAAGGTACTCGTGAATGATCAGAAGCTTGACAAAGCGGGAGCACAAGTAGAAGCGGCGAGCGTGATTCGCCTGCTTGGCGAAGATCTCAAGTACGTGGGTCGCGGTGGATTGAAGCTTGAGCGCGCTCTGGAATATTGGAATATTTCAATGGAAGGAAAAACCTGCATTGATGTGGGCGCATCTACTGGCGGATTTACGGACTGCATGCTTCAGCGGGGTGCGGCGCGTGTTGTTGCCATTGACACCGGCTATGGGCAGATGGACTTCAAGCTGCGGCAGGACGCGCGGGTGCGGCTGCTGGAAAAGACCAATGCCCGCTATCTGACCCGCGAAATCCTGGGGGAGATGGCTGACTTCATCGCCATGGATGTATCGTTTATCTCTGCAACTTTGGTTCTTCCGGCCGTGATTGGTGCCGCTTTTCCGGCGTCTCGTGAAGAATGTCGCAGCCGTCAGATCGTAGTTCTGGTTAAGCCTCAATTCGAAGCAGGCAGGGAACATGTCGGTAAAGGCGGCATCGTCCGGGACGAGAATGCACAGAACTTAGCTGTAGAGAAAGTCCGAACTGTACTAGTCGGCCTGGGCGCGGCACAGACCGATGTGATCGAGTCGCCAATCCTCGGAGCTGAAGGTAATCGCGAGTTCCTGCTCCGCGCAGTTTTCTGAACGCGCCGACTACGTGGTGAGCTCTGTGGTGAAACCCTTCTTTTCTGTACAATCTCTCTTTCATCCCATGCCAAGCGCGCAAGCATCTTCCCAGAAAACCGCGGCGATCATGTCGCGACCCGATCGTCCGCAAGTTGCACAGATTATTCCCGGGCTCCTCACCTGGTTTGCTGACCATGGGTACAAAGTCATTACTGACGTTGAAACCGCCAAGTACATTTCGGGGCAGGAAGTGGTGCCGCGGAGTCAGATGGCTTCCAGAGCGCTGGACCTGGTGGTTGTGCTGGGCGGCGATGGAACCTTACTTTCGGCCGCGAGAGTGACGGCGGCTATCGATGTGCCTCTGCTGGGTGTCAATCTAGGGTCGCTCGGATTTCTGACGGAAGTGCCATTGCAATCGCTTTATCCCATGCTGGACGCGATTGCCCAAGGTCGCGCGGCGGTTGAGCATCGGGCATTAATGCAGGTTGATTTGCTGCGAGGCGACACGGTGCGCGGCAGCTATCTCGTTTTCAATGACGCTGTGGTGAACAAGACTACCCTGGCCCGGCTGAATACCTACGATCTTTATATCGACAAAATATTCGTCTCCAGCTATCGGGCCGATGGAATGATCGTGGCCACGCCAACCGGTTCGACCGCCTATTCATTGTCCGCCGGAGGGCCTGTGCTGATGCCGATGGTCAAAGCCCTGGTCGTCACGCCAGTTGCGCCGCATTCGTTGACGCATCGGCCGCTGGTAGTGCCGGATTCAGTGGAGATCGAGATTCTTTTGCGCAGCGAAGAAGAAGTCGCCTACCTCAGCCTGGACGGACAGCCGGGCCTGGACTTGAGTGACGGAGATCGAGTGCGTTGCCGACGGTCGGAACACGAAGTGAATCTGTTTCGCACTGGCGGGGACTTTTTCCAGGTGCTGCGTTCCAAGCTTAAGTGGGGCGAGCGGCAGGTGTGACATGCTGCGCGACCTTACCGCTCAGAGCTCAGCGCGAAGTAGATCTGCTACTTTTTCTCGTTTCCGGATTACCCTAGCAGACTTTCCCGCTACCAACACTTCCGGCGGCCGCAGGCGCGTATTGTAATTGGACGCCAGCACCATGCCATAGGCGCCTGTGTCCAGAATCGCCAGGAGATCGCCTTCGTCGAGCACAGGCAATTCGCGATCGCGAGCAAAAAAATCGCCGGTTTCGCACACGGGACCGACAACATCAGCGACTTCGGTCTTCGACGGCAAATCTGCGCGATGCGTTACGGCGACAATCTCATGGTAGGCGCCGTACAGGGCGGGGCGGACCAGATCGTTCATAGCGGCATCGACAATCAGGAAACGCTTGCCGTCATTCGCTTTCTTGTAGACGACTGTCGTCAGTAATACTCCCGCAGGCCCGACGATGGAGCGCCCGGGCTCGAGCAGCAAACGCACCTTCAAGTCACGCAGAGGCGCAGTAAGAGCGCGCGCATAGGCGGCGACTTGTGCCGGGAACTCGATTGCGTTGGCCTTCTCATAGGCAATGCCCAGACCGCCGCCCGCGTCGACGTAGTCGATGCGGTGGCCGTCTGCTCGCAGTGCACGAACAAGGTCGGCTACCCGCGCGATGGCCTCGCCGAATGGAGCCGCATCGGTGATCTGGGAGCCGATATGAACGCTCACGCCTCGGACTCGGATATACCGCGTCCCTGAAGCTTTTGCATAGAGTGTGCGAGCGTCTCGAATGGGCACGCCGAACTTGTGTTTGCGCAAACCGGTCGAAATGTAGGGATGGGTGTCGGCGGCGACGTCGGGGTTCACGCGGATTGCGACGGGCGCCGTGGTTCGCAACCGTCCCGCGCACTCGGCCAGCGCCCACAATTCCTGTTCGCTTTCGACGTTGAAAAGCAGAATTCCGGCCTTCAATGCCGCGGTGAGTTCTTCACGGGTTTTGCCCACACCGGAGAACACGACTTTTCTTGCAGCTTTGCGGTCAGCGGTCAGGACGCGTTCCAACTCTCCGCCAGAGACCACATCGAAGCCACAGCCCTTTTTCGCCAACAAGCGCAGGATGCTGAGGTTCGAATTCGCTTTGACCGAGTAACAGATGCCGTGGGGCAGGTCGCGAAATGCGCGGTCAAATGTATCGTAGCGAGCCTGAATCATCTGCGATGAGTAAACGTAGAGTGGTGTACCATAACGCTCGGCCAACTTCGGCAGGCTTATGTCTTCGCAGTGCAGAACGAACTGCCCACCGCGTCGCAGGATACCGCGTTTGATTTCGTGATAAACGAATCCGGGTGGACGTTCTGCTGCCAGACTCTGGCTGCGGGAGGTCATTTCTTTTTATGGGGCGTGCCGCCACGCACTCGAATTGCGACAACGGTCTGATCGTCGAAGGTTTCCACGCCCGCTGAGTGCTCGGCGGCAGCCTTGAAAAGGGAAGATACGACGCATTCCGCGGATTTTCCCGAGCATTCGGAAACGATCTTCTCGACCCGGCCGCGGCCAAACAGTTCTCCCTTGCGGTTGCGGGCGTCAAGAATGCCGTCGCTGAAGAACACGAACATATCCCCCGGCTTCATGCGGAACTCGAACTCATCGTACTCGGCTTCATCGAACAGGCCGAGAGGCAGGCCGGTAGCTTCGATGACCTCGTTCTTATCGCCGTGGACGTAAATCGGGCGGGGAAGCCCGGAATTTGAAACGGTCAAAGTGCGATGTGCGTCATCCCAGACAGCGTAAATGATTGATACAAACTGCGCCTCGATGCGGCGCTCAGCGAGGGAGAGGTTTACGGCGGAGAGCATTTCCGCCGGCGCGGGCTCGATAGGCGCATGCGAGCGAATAATTCCGCTGACGAGCGCGGCGTAGATAGCGGCGGGCGCTCCCTTGCCGCTGACGTCGCCAATGACAATGCCGAGCCGCGACATGGAATAGGGGATGAAGTCGTAAAGGTCTCCGCCGATGGCGCGCGCCGGAACGAACTTGGCGGCTACGTCCAGGTGCGAAAGTTTGGGGCTCGTCTGAGGCAGCAGGCGAACCTGCAATTCCCGCGCCAGTGAAAGATCGCGCTCCAGTCGGCGTTCCTGGCGCTCAATCTCCTCATAGAGTCGCGCATTCTCCAGAGCAATCGCAATCTGCGCAGCCAGCGTTGTCATCGTCCGCTTGTGGTCTTCGGTGAAGAAACCGCGGCGGGTATGCTCGAGATCGAGTACGCCAACCACTTTATTTTTGTAGATCAGTGGTACCGCCAGTTCGGAGCGCGTTTCAGGATTGGCCGCGACGTAGCGTGAGTCTTTGGTGACGTCGGGCACAAGGACCGCTTCTTTGCTCTCGGCTGCGTAGCCCACCAGGCCGCGCCCAACTGGAATCTCGTGTTTCAGGTGAATGTTCTCGTTAAAGCGCAGCGAGAAACGGTGCTGCAATTGTTCGCCGGTGGAATCGAGCAGCAGGATGCTGAACATCTGGTAGTCAATCAGCCGGCGCACCAGTTCCGCGATGCGGCCGAGCAACTCGTCGAGATTCAGGATCGACGTCAACTCGCGGGCGATCTCGTTGAGCAACAGAAGAATGCGCGCTTGCTTTGTCGTTCGAGTGTAGAGTTGCGCGTTTTCGATGCCTGCGGCCATGCGCGAAGCGACCAGTGTGAGCACGCGGCGATGTTCTTCGTTAAAGTAGTTGGGCTCGCGCGCCTCTATATCGATCACGCCGATGACACGATTCTTGGTGATCAGGGGGATGGCGAGTTCCGAGCAAACGTTCGGGACGCCTTCGATGTAGCGGGGATCAAGTCTCACATCGTCAATCAGAACGGCTTCCCGCAACTGGGCGGCGAGACCGGTGACGCCCTCTCCGACCTTGATTCGACTGCGCTCGGCGAACTCGGGCGGATAGCCGACCTGGAATCGAAAACGCAATTCCTGAGTTTTCTCGTTGAGCAGCAGAATCGCAAAAATCTCGTAATCAATAACCTTACGGACGACTTCCGCGACGCGGCGCACGGTCGTATCGAGATCGAGAGACGTGGCCAACACGTCGGCTACGTCGAGCAGCAGCGACTCGACCGGCAAACGTTCCGGCTTGGAAAGGACTGAACCCATCGCTCGTATGATAGCAGCCGCATCCCGGGCTTCCTTTAGCCGGAGGATTCAGCGGCTGGAAAGGCGTGCTGCAAAACCGCCGGGTCCGCTACTCAAAGCGCAGTATTACTCTCTGGGTACCACGCAAATGTCGGCAAGATTGCGATATCTTTCAGCGTAGTCGAGCCCATATCCCACCACAAACTCATCAGGAATTTTGAACCCGATGTAGTCGCCCTCTAGCGGCAGCTTGCGCCGCGAAGGCTTGTCGAGCAATGCGGCGACTTTCAGAGAGCGCGGCTGTCGTGCCAGGAGCATTTTCTTCAGGTACGTCATGGTCAGCCCGGTATCGAGAATGTCTTCCACCAGAATGATGTTTTTGTCCTTGATTGTTTGGTCAACATCTTTCGTCAACTTCACTTCGCCGGTCGAGTCCCACCCGCTCTTGAGTTCCTGCGTTGGGCTGGGGCGGTTGCCGTAGCTGGAGACGCCAATGAAATCAAAGGTTGCGTCGAGGCTGACCTGCCGGGCCAGGTCAGAGAGAAAGATGGCTGCACCCTTGAGCACACCGACGAGGTTGACGGACTGGCCCGCAAAATCTTTCGTGATCTGCATGCCCAGTTCGCTGACACGCTTGGCGATGTCCTGCCGCGAGATCAGCACCTTGAGTTCTGACATGGCGTTTCATATTAAACTAGGTTGGCTTGGAAGGGAAAAAGCCGTCAGAATCCTGCAAGCTGAGGTTAGAGTTGCGGTAAACGCCGATTGCTCGAGGTTTTACGTCAGAAGGCAGGAGCCAGAAGGTCGTCATGAATCTGAAAGGAACCAAACTCACGTGGTTGGGCCATGCAACATTCCGCATCGAGACCGTGGGCGGAAAGACGGTCATCATCGATCCGTGGATCATGGGTAATCCCATGTGTCCTGAGCCCGAGAAAAAGGTAAAGAAGGTCGACATCCTGCTCTGTACCCACGGTCATGGAGATCACATCGGTGACGCGGTCGAAATTATCAAGCAGTACAACCCGCTGGTTGTCGGAATTCCGGAGCTAGTTCGATGGTTAGGGAAAAAAGGTGCCAAGCAACTCGCCGAGATGAATAAAGGTGGCACTCAAGCCGTCGGGGACATCAAAGTCACCATGGTGCACGCGGACCACTCGTGCGGTATTCAGGATGGCGACGAGATGGTTTATGGTGGCGAAGCTTGTGGGTACGTGATCGAGTTCTCGAACGGCGTGAAAATCTATCACGCCGGTGACACGAACGTGTTTGGCGACATGGCGATTATTCGGGAACTGTATGCTCCGGAAATTGTGATGCTGCCGATTGGCGATCATTACACGATGGGGCCGCGCGAGGCGGCCTATGCCTGCAATCTTCTAAAGCCCAAGACCGTTATTCCCATGCACTTTGGGACCTTTCCGGTTCTAACGGGAAGGCCCAGCGAATTACACAAGCTTGTGCCAACCGTTGAAATACTCGAGATGAAGCCCGGCATGACCATCGGCTGAAGCTACAAACCATTGCACACATGAAAGGGAAGCACGTGACTCAAGGTAATAAGAAGGACGAGCGAGCCAGTTGGCGCCACTACAACTTCACGACCGCCGGCCCGGTGGATGACTATCTCTACTCGATGCTGCCCCAGCGCGACGACGTGCTGATCGAGATGGAAGACTATGCCACTGAGCACAATGTGCCCATAGTTGGTCCCGCAGTAGCCCGCGTGCTTCAGCAGTTGGCCTTGACGATCAACGCGCGCACCGTCTTCGAACTGGGTTCGGCCATTGGATATTCGACGATCTGGTGGGCCCAGGCAGTGGGTGACGGCGGCCGCGTGATCTACACCGATGGTGATTCGAAGAATGCCGAGCGTGCCGGCGGCTACTTTGCCCGCGCGGGAGTGTCCAACCGCATTACGCTGCACACCGGTGATGCCTTGGAGTTCCTCTCGGAGCAAAAACAGGAGTACGACATAATTTTCAATGATGTAGACAAAGACGACTATCCGCGCGTGTTGCGCCTGGTGGCTCCGCGGCTGCGTAAGGGCGGGCTTTTCATTACCGACAATGTGCTTTGGAGCGGACGCGTTGCCGAAAAGAATCCGACGGACTCGAGAACCAAGGCCATTTTAGAGTTCAACCGCAAACTCTATGACTCGAAAGAGTTCTATACAACGATCCTGCCAATCCGCGATGGCTTGGCGGTAGCTTTGAAAAAATAAATACGATCAGTTCGGCAGTAGACCGTACACGTCCACTCGGGTCCGGGTGCCCACGTACACTTTGCCGTTGGCCACGGTCGGGGGAACGAACTTCACCGCGTTTCCCGCGCGATCCCGATTGTTTGCGGCCATGGAACTGTTCCAGAACTCTACCGCGAGATTGGTCGGGTCGTACGCATGCAATACAGCTGCGCCGGAGCAGGCGGCAGGCACGGGAACCACCGCACAATTAATTGTGGAACTCGGCTTCGCGTACCCAAATAAGCTCGAATCAATAGCCCACAAAATGCCGTTCAACGTTCCTTGCGAGGAAACAGATAGGGCCGCCCCCGGAAAAGCGAAAACTTGCGCAGTTCGCGAAGCCACGGTTTCGTTGAACAATTCCGCGCTGGGATCGAAATTGAACTGCCTGATGAAATCGTGCTGTCCCCCCACGTAGAGGGCGTTGCGCCACAGAGCCGGCGTACCGAACAATCCATGCGCCGGTCCGGGGAAGCTTTGTACAATTTGATCGTTGTTGGTGGCGTTGTACTGCCCCATATTGTCGCGATCGATGAGATAGACGACTCCCTCCTTTCCTGCCAGCGTCAGCAGATGCTTCGGGCCCGATCCAGTTTGATCCGGGAACAGTACCACTGCACCCGAGCCGAGGTCCGTATCCTGCTGCGCGAGCTGTGCCTGATCGTAGGGAGTGAACCAGCCTGCCACACTTAAGTTGGCGCCATTAAAATTGCTCCCGACGAACGAGTGGAGCCTTAGAATGCTGTCGCCGTAGTCGTTATCGGGAGAAGTAGGCCCCTCGTCGAACACGCCATTCCCGGTTGAGATGTAAATGTCTCCGTTAGCATCAACGGCGGGGGCGCCGCCTCCAGCCCAAATGCCGCCGTCGGCTCCGTTCAGTCCGTTGGGCGTGGTGTTAAAAACGGCGATTTGTTGCTGCACGTCAGAGGCTTTATATCCGATAAGCCAGCCGTGATATGGTTTCTCATCTTCGTGTGCGGAAAAAGCTGCAAAGATCCGCGCCCCGTATTGAGCGAGCCCAGGGCGCTGGTGATGCAGTTGAGAGTTAAAGCTCACCATGCCGCCCGATGACCCATCTCCGGTTCCCGGCACAGACGCAGCAATGGTTACCGGTGCGTTGAACTTTTCGCTTCCGGTGGCGAGATCCAAGGCATGAAGGCGATGGTAGAAGTCTGCCGCGGAGCGTGAACATTTCCCTGAACTTTTTATGTTGGTTTCCGATGCGCTCACCAGGTATATGGTCTTCGAGTTCGAATCAATCACCGGAGTGCCCGTTACCCCTACTTCCGGATAAATGTCCCCGAAACACTGGCCAACATCGTTCCACCTTACGGGTTTCTCGTTCGCCAATCCTCCATGCAAGGTGTCGAGCAAGTTTGCATGCCAGTATGTCAGGCAGGGCTTGGCATCGGCGTCGAAGGCGTAAACGCTGTCATGTTGGGTGGCGACGAAGAGTACATTGTGGATCCCGCCGCCGATATTCACTCCCTTGAGCCATAGCGGCTGTGCGTAGATCGCACCATCCACAGCACAGGAAAACAGCTTGCCGAAGGTTGCCGTATTCACGGTGGAAGGCTTGAGGGCATACTCTTTCGAGTTCACGCCGTTGCGCGCCGCATTGTTATGGTAGGTAAGGACCGAAACCAGATCGGTAACGGCGACGGTTGCAGAATCCAGGGAAGTCCCGCTGCTCGCCGTGACGGTGTGGGTTCCAGCTTTAGCGGGCGGAGTATAGAGCCCGCTGCTGGTGATCGTCCCGACCGTCGAATTCCCCCCGATGATTCCGTCCACCGACCAGGTGACGCCCAGGACTGAAGCGGTGAACTGTTGGGTCTGGGTGGTGGCGGTGATTGCAGCGCGCTTGGGCGAGACGGTAACAGCACCGCTGGCCAGAGTTGAAGCGAGCACTACCGTCAATGCCGAAACACATGAAAGCCATGTTCTCCGATTGTGCTGAATACACGCCTCCTTCAAGAACGGTGTTTGGGGGGAGTGAAGGCGAAAGCCTCCGGTACCGCAAAGTCACACTATTTTGGTGGTGGCTGTGTTAACTCGGCGTCGATGGTGATGGTGATCTCGTCGCCCACTACGCCAGGCGCGCCGTTTACGCTGAAATCCTTCCGGTTGATTTTGGTGGTCGCTGATGCTCCGACGCGCTGGTTTCCCCGCGGATCTTTAATCGGTGCGGATGGCCCGTCCACGTCGAGCACGACTTCCTTTGTTACGCCGTGAATGGTCAGGTCGCCTGTGATCTGCAGTTTTCCCGCGCCTGCAGTTTTAGCTTGCTTGGAATGAAAGGTAATCGTGGGATATTTCTGCACTTCGAGAAAATTGGGACTGCGCAAGTCGTTGTCGCGCATCTCCACGCGAGTGTCGACCGAACCCGCCTCAATCGTGGCATCGAGAGAGGTCTTTGTGGGATCAGACGGATCGTAGTTCGCCGAACCACTTACCTTGGTGAATGCCCCCCGGACCGTGGACACTCCGAGATGGCGGACGGAAAATTGGGCCGACGAGTGATTGGGATCGATCTGCCACATGGAGACTTGAGCTAAGGAACTGGTGGCCATAGCGAGTGCGGCGACTAAGGTAAAAGCAATGCGAGGCATATTGGGACTTCTCCAGTGTGATTTGAGTGGGCCTATGCTAAACGGATTTGACCGGGATCGCCAGCAGATCCTCGACTAGCCCGACTTCTTTTTGCAGGAATGGTTCGGCGTGGGTCACGCCTCCGAGCATGCCGTAAAAGCGCGCCATGGAGTCGACGCGGGCGCGAATTTCATGGTGAGCGGGGAAGAGGTCCTTGCCCGCTTCCTGGTCGCTGAATTGCGATTTGTAGGCCAGGATAGAAGCAAACTTTCCCTCAAACTGGTCACCAATGTCGACTACAAACGAGGGACGTATGTCGTAGTAAAGGGTCGCGTAAATGATCTTGAAGGGCCGGTGCGGAGCGAGGGGGCTGCTGCCTTTGGTGTTGCCTGACTGTTGCTGAGGATCCAATTTCGTCAGCCCTGCCAAGAAGCACGCTTCGTATCCCAGGATTGACGCGGTGTAATGGTCCGGATGGCGACCTTTCCAATAAGGCAAGATCACCACCCGCGGGCGCGTTTCCCGGATTACGCTCGCAACTTTAAGCCGATTCTCCCACGTGTTTTCGACGCGCCCGTCGGGGATATCGAGAGCCCGTCGCCAGTGCACCCCGAGAATCGTTGCGGCGTCCTCTGCTTCGCGAGCGCGATCTTCAGCCGTACCTCGTGTTCCCATTTCGCCCTGCGTCAGGTCAAGGATGCCGGTGCGCTGCTTGCGCTGGGCAGCTTTGAGGAGAGTACCGCCGCAGGTTTGCTCCACGTCATCACGGTGGGCGGCGATGGCCAGGATGTCGAGAGGCTGAGTCAAAGGGGAGAGAGGCATCGTCAGTCCAGATTGCCTTGCTCGAGCACTACGTTTTCGCGGACGATCAGCCGGTGCGCCGCCATTTCCTTCAGAGTTGGCAGAACACGGTTCACGTGCTCGTCGGTGTCGACGAAAATAATAATCACGGGAAGTTTGCCCCCCGCCTCGACCAAGTGCGCTGTCTCGACTCGCTGCCGGCCCAGGAAGCCGGCGACACAGTGAATCGCGGTCGCCCCGTAGACGTTCTCCTTGCGCAGGTAGTTGAGGATTTCCATATGCAGCGGGCGGTGATGCCACTGGTCAGCTTCGTTCAAGTAGATCGTAACTTGCACAGCCATGGCATCTGGCATTTTACTCGCGAACCTCCCATTCCTGTCGCAATAGGCCGTATAACTCCGAATCGACGAACTGATCCCACTTACGAAGATGCTCGCGCTGGCAGCCTTCGTGGCGCATTCCCACCTTCGTCAGGATTCGGCCCGAGGTGGGATTCTGCTTGAAATGCGAAGCGAAGATGCGGTGCATCCTTAGGTCTTCAAACCCGTAGCGGATCATTTCACGCGCGGCTTCAGTAGCATAGCCCTGCCCCCAATACGACACGCCGAGCCAGTAGCCAAGCTCGGCGTGTTGATGTTGGGCATCGACACGCAAGCCGATGCCTCCGATCTGGCGCCCATCGCTTTGCAACGTGATCGCCAACCAGATCTTATCGGGATCTTGCGTGAGCAGGAGAAATGCTCTCGCGTCCTTTTCGGTGTAGGGATGTGCGATGCGCAGGGTCGTGGCTGCTACTTCGCGAGTACCAATGAGCGGCAGTAATTCCTGGATATCGGATTCGTTGTAAGGACGCAACCTCAATCGCGAGGTCACGAGCGTGGGAGGTCCGGTCACGCTCACAGGACTCGCGCCAGCGCCATTCCGGCGAGTGCGCTGCCCAGGCACAGCAGGTTGTTGCTGAAAATGTTGATCAGCATCAGGCCCCACTGGCCGTGCTCGAAATATGACATCGTCTCGAAAGCGTAGCTTGAGAACGTCGTGAACGATCCGCAGAAGCCGACTACAACCAGTAACCGCCAGCGCGGATCAACCAGCACGCGTTCGGTAGTCCAGATTACGAAGAGGCCGACAATGAAGCTGCCCAACAGGTTGATGATCAGGGTGCCGTACGGGAAGATGAGGCCGAATTCTCTTCCGGCGAGACGGCTAAGCAGGTACCGCAGGTTGGCGCCGAGAACCGCGGCGATGGATATGGCGAGAAAGTCTTTCACGTGGAATCTCCTACAAATGCGTTCGATATTGTAGGAGTTATCAGCCTGCAATCTGCAGCAGTCGCGGGCGGTTGTGGCGAACTCCATCGCCGTTCTTAGTTTTTACCACAGAGGCACACAGAGCGGCACAGAAGTTCTATCGCGCCTGATCCGGCACTTGAATCCTCACTTCTTCCGCTCAACCAAAAACCTGGCCAGTTCCTTAAGCGTCTCCGCCCGCTCACCGAAACCGTCCATTTCCGCAAAAGCCTGGTCGACCAATGCATCGGCTTTACGAACCGAGGCGTCGATTCCAAATAGGGCCGGATAGGTGACCTTTTCTGAGGCCGTGTCTTTTCCGGCAGTCTTTCCGAGTTGTTCGGATGTCTGGGTTACGTCGAGCACATCATCGACGATCTGAAATGCCAGCCCAATCGCCAATCCGAAGGCTCGAAGCCTGCCCACTTCGCTGTCTTTGGCTCCCGCGTAAAGGGCCCCGCTCACCAGGCTGGCAGTGATGAGCGCCGCTGTTTTCGAGCGGTGAATGTATTCCAGCATCTCGGCCGTGGGCTGGGAGTGTTCGGCCTCGAGATCGACCACTTGGCCGCCAATCATGCCGTCGACAGTGCCGGTTCCACGAGCGATCTCTCCGATAATCCTGACTCGCGCTTCTGCCGAACACTTCAGGCCCGCCAGGACTTCGTAAGCCTGGGTCTGCAATGCGTCTCCGGCCAGAATCGCAATCGCTTCGCCAAATACTTTGTGGCAGGTTGGACGCCCACGGCGGAGGTCGTCGTTATCCAGTGCGGGAAGGTCGTCGTGAATCAGGGAATAGGTATGCAGCATTTCCAGGGCTGCGCCGAGTTCCTCGATGCCAGTTGGCAGGGATCCCGAAACTATTCGTCCGGCCTCCATGCAGAGTACAGGCCGCAGGCGTTTGCCGCCGGCAAACACGCTGTGGCGCATGGCTTTGTGGATCGAGACGGGTTGCTCGGTTTCCAGCGGAATCAGACGGTCCAAGGCAGAGTCTGTCAGCCGCTGACCTTGTTCAAGAGTTTCCTTGAGCATGAACAGGCAGTATAGCAAGCAGGGCATCGCGGAAAAGTCGAAGCAGGCAAGGTTCACCCGCAAAATAAAAATGGACGCCCGCAGGCGTCCTCTGGTCCGAGAAATACTTTATGCTGCGGCTCCGCGCGATGAGGCGGTATTGCGCAAAACAGACAACAATACATTTCCCACATCATCAGCGGGACAAACATCGCTGGCACCGGCCTCGAGTGCTGCCATCCACATTTCCTCGTCAGGAATGCGATGCGTGCACACGATGGGCAATTCGGGGAATTCCTGGTGCAGGTTCTGGACATCCGTGAGTCGCGAAAACTCGATGTTGAGAACCACTGCCTCAGGACGCTTGCGAGCCACATTGTCCCGCAGTTCTTCGCGGGAGCGGGTTAGATGCACTGAAAAGTGAGAGCGTAGGCCACCGGCCAGGGACCGAGCTAAGGAGGGATCTTGTTCGAAAACGACAACACTCTGTGTCATACAAACCCCCGAATCTTCAACCGTCGTCAACGGCAAACGTCAACGTTGAACTGAGGCTGCGGGGTGGCTGGGAAGCCCACAACTCCACAGACATCTTGAGGTAACTGCGAGACGCGGACGCTTACCGGCGCGAGGGCGCTTTCTCTGTCAGCGGCTCGAATGGTTCGGCTTGGAGCTTTCCGTTCTTTTTCAGCAGAATCTCTACCTTGCCCTCCGCTTGTTCCAGTTCTTTCCGGCAGGCCGAAGAGAGTTGCATCCCTTCTTCAAAAAGTGTCAGGGACTTTTCCAACGGGACCTCTCCCCTTTCCAGCTCCTGAACAATTTTCTCCAGTCGCTGGAGGCACTCTTCAAACTTGGGCAACGGGGTTTCGCTCCGTCTGTCTATTGTAATGCAACGAATCGGGCGATATGTCCAGTCTTTTTTGGTAAATATTCAGAACGAATGAGCCGATGGCTCCCAGTTCGGGAAGAATCATGCCGAGGCGGCCGGTTGGGTGCCCAAGACTTCCAATACATCTACCGCCGAGCTGTAGCGCCCCAGCGGAGCACTAATCTGGGCTCCCTGGACGGTCTGGCGAGCGGCAACGAGCATTTCCCTGGCGATCGCTACACCCTCGGCTCTAGCCGCTTCTGGCGACTGAGCCCGTGCCATCCGCTCCAGAATTGAGTCAGGCACCGACACCCGCAGCTCATTCTTCATAAATTCCGCGTTCCGGACACTGACCAGCGGCCAAATCCCGGCGACGACCGGGATCCGACAATGCTCAATGCGCCTCACGAAATTTTCGAGGAGACGCAGGTCGAATACCGGTTGAGTCACCGCGTATTCGGCGCCGGCCTCTACTTTGTACTCGAATCGGCGAATCTCCTCGTCCAGATCGGTAAGTCCGGGATTGGCGCCAACGCCGATTACAAACCCGGTACCAGTGCCGATCGGATTACTGCCGAGATCGAGTCCCCGGTTCAGGTTGTGAACAATGTTCACCAGTCCGATGGCATCCACGTCAAACACCGCCGTGGCATCGGGATAGTTGCCCATCTTCGGCGGATCGCCGGTGATGCAGATCAAGTTCCTGATGCCGACTGCTGCTGCGCCCAGCAGATCGCTCTGAATGCACAGCACGTTGCGATCGCGGCACGTGTAATGCAGGATCGCATCAATGCCAACCTCGCGCTGAATCAGCAAAGAGAGGGCCTGGTTGCTCATACGTGCCGAGGCACGAGGACTGTCTGGAATGTTGACCGCGTCCACGCCTACCGACTTGAGGAATCGTGCGCCCTCGACCTCTTTGCGGATGTCGATCCCTTTTGGTGGCACGATCTCTACCATGGTCACAAACTCGCCGTGTGCAAGCTTCGCGCCCAGCGGAGAACGGATTTCAAGGGGTACCGCCGCAACTGCCCGCGGCGAGGAAGCACTGCCCGGCAGGTGCGCCGAAGCTGTCTTCCCGCGGGCCTCTCCGACCCGTAATGCGGACTTCATTATCCGAATGTGCTCCGGGGTGGTCCCGCAACAACCGCCAACCAGTCGGACTCCCGCCGCCACAAATTTGCGCGCGTAGCTGGCCATATATTCTGGAGAGCACAAATAAATGTTCCGGCCTTCTACGGAGCGCGGGATGCCGGCATTCGGCTGTGCGGCCAAAGGTAAAGAAGTTGCCGCTCGTACGCGTTCCATCGCGTCGAGCATCGCGACCGGGCCGACACTGCAATTGCACCCGATAACATCTGCACCCCACTCTGCCAGCTTGGGAGTGAAGGTCTCGGGATCGGAGCCGTCGAGACAGTTGCCATCTTCGTCGATCGTGACCTGGGCCACAATCGGAAGAGACGGACTCACATCCTTAGCGGCAAGCAGTGCCTGATGAATTTCTTCCAGATATCCGAAGGTTTCGAGGATGAGAAGGTCAACGCCACCTTCGACCAACGCTTCGATCTGTTCGCGAAAAGCGTCGCGGGCCTCTTGGAACGAGGTTTTTCCCAAGGGTTCGATTCTGGTGCCCAGCGGGCCAACCGATCCTGCGACCCAAACATCGAAGCTTTTGGCGGCTTCGCGAGCAAGGCGAGCGCCGGCCCGATTCACGTCCCTAACTTTGTCGGCCAAACTGTGGCGGGCCAACCGGAAAGAATTGCCACCGAAAGTGTTGGTTTCAATGATCTCGGCGCCAGCCTGAAGGTAGTCGTGGTGAATACCGCGAATCAACTCGGGCTGGGAAAGGTTGAGTTCGTCGTAGGACCGGTTGATAAAGATGCCTTTCGAGTAGAGCAGGGTCCCCATCGCACCATCGCAAAGCACGGGGGCCTGCTTGATCCGGGCAAGAAAGTCAGCCGCCATATAATTTCTTGAGAATACAGGATGGAGGCTCCCTTGCGCATCCTAGTAGAGCAACTGCATCCGTTAGTTCTGTCGTGAGAGCGCAGTGGCGGGTCTGCTATAATCCACCATTTCGCAACTAAATCTCCCTTTTTCAAGTTGTTAGGAGCCCGGCGTTTGAAGAAAAGCATCCTCGCTCTGGTGGTCGGACTGTGTGCCAGCGTCAGTTTCAGTTCGTGTGGTGGAGGCAAGAAAACGGGGCCGCCCAGCGGCCTGAAGAATCGTGTTCTGGCTTCGCAGGGAGTCAGTTCTACCTTTACCATCGGGTCACTTCAGATTATCAACGGCCAGAACGACACTCTGCCACGTGTATCACCAATACCTGCTGGCACGTCCCCGGGACTGATGGTTCTGTCGCCTACCCGGAACATCGCGGCTGCCTTCGATTCGAGTACTAATTCCGTCTATGCGATTGATACAACCAAGGAAACCGGTATCGGGAACGTTCGTATGCCGGGTTCTACCTCCAGCATGGTCGTTCCAACAACCTCCCCATTGATTTACGCAGCCGTTCCAACCGCGACCATCACTGGTTTTGCGTTCGTCGGGTCGGTCGAGGTCATGAACTTCTCAACTGGGGCAATCACTGCAATTGCAGTGAGCAACGCCCAGACTGTCGTGGCCAATTCGACCGGCAGCCAGCTGCTTGTCTTCAGCAACGATTCCGACTCTGTGACTGTGCTGTCTCCGGGTGTGGCCGTTCCTCCCGTGGATACGAGTTGCCTGTCCAACCCGCCGAATACTGTCTGTAAGATTGTCCCGGGCTTCAACCGGCCCGTAAATGCGGTCATCAGCGGATCGACAGCATACGTTCTGAATTGCGGGCTGCAATGTGGCGGATCACTCCCCGCGAGTGTGGCGATATTTGATCTATCCAGCCTTTCGATCACAAATACGATCCCGGTTCATGCTGCCACCATGGCATTGCTCAACGGTTCTACGCTCTACGTGGCCGGGACTCCGCCTTCACCTCCGGACAACGTATGCGCAGGGTCAACCTTGGCCAGTAAGTGCGGGCGTCTTGACGTTGTCGACCTCGGTTCTATGACCGTGACCGCGACTGCGGTTATCACTGATGGCTATCACGACCGTATGGACATGACAACAAATGGACAGATCTTTATCGGGGCGCATGACTGCACCAATATCGGGAACGTCAACAACCCGGGCGGGGGAGAAGTGCGCGGCTGCCTATCCATTTTCAAGACCGCGGACGCGTCGGTGATCGTCCCTCCGGACAATGGCAACGTGACGGGGCTACAGGGTTTCACCAGCCGTAACATCGAGTATGTGGCGGAAGGCGGCATCCTCCGCGTCTACGATACGACCAAAGATATTCTCCTGGTCAACACTTTCCTGCCGCAGGGAACGATCAACATTGTCGGGAATGTTGGTGATGTGAAGGCGATCGACTTTTTCTGAGAAGATTATTGGAGCGTGGAGTCTTCAATTCTTGCCAGGTTCCAGCAGCAACCGGTGAGTCTTGGCTCCATCCACCGCTTTCGCGCTAAACGGAAGCGTGAATGTTGTTCCCTCGTACCAAGCGTTCCATTGATCCATATAGTGGGGACTTAGGAAATTGCCGCTCTGACCGGTCACGAGGTTCAGAGTGGACTGATCCAAGTCCGCGAGATTTGCGGTGAAGCGTTCCGACGGGCCGTGGTGCCGGGTCACCGCCTTCACCGTGTATCCGCTGCCCGATTGCTCCTGCACTCCAGGTCCTGACCAGTTGCGGATCAACGGAATTTTTCCCAGGATGGGATGCTGGATCTCCACTGCGTTAAACGCGCCCCAACGCCAGGAGGTCAGATCTTTCGGTGTGTTCAGGCCGTTCACGGCTGCGTCCACTGCCGCAGTCAGCAATTCATCATAATTTGGATATTTTTCCGGCAGCCAGCGCTTCGGCCGATGCAACAGAACGTTTTCCAGCCATACGGAGCGCATTTCCCATGAATAACTCTTCCAGTTAAAGCCTTCGCTTTCCTTCGCAGGATCGACTGGGGCGATTCCTAGCTTCGGTTCGAGCAGTAACCGCCTGAGTTCGCGGATCGCGCTTTCGGTGATCGTTGGGGCTGCTGACGAAGCCTGCATGCGTCCGTCCCAACTGCGCATCAGGTCGGCTGCTTGTTTGGTTCGAGGTGATGGTTTGGACGCGTGATCGACGGCATACACAAAGCGTTCCGCGGCGAAAAGGCCGGCCTCCGAGTGGATATCCATCTGCAGGGCCAGCATGTCCGCGGCCGAGAATTGCCGACCCGACTCAAGTACGTGGTAGATCCGCTCTGTGCGCCAGGGGGCCTCCCACTCCATGCTGATCGAGTTGGGATAGTCATCGGGGGTGATTCTGCCATTCGCCGTGGCGATAACCCCTGAGGGCGGGTTGTAGATGTTGGGAAGTTTGTCGAATGGGATATAGGAAGTCCATTCATGCGCGTTGTCGGCTCCGCTGGCCGGAAGGCTACCGTCGCCCGCCGCACGAATGGGGACCTTGCCTGTCGTTTGATATCCAATATTTCCGTTCACATCGGCGTAGACAACGTTTTGCCCGGGTGCGTCCAATTGGGAGAATGCCTTGCGGAATTCTTCCCAGCTCTGGGCACTGTTTACATCGAAGAATGGAACGTGCAATCCATCGTAGAGCGTCCATCGTAGCGCCAAAGGACGCGTTTCACCTGGAACCAGCTCTGTAATGATCGGCCCATGTCGAGTTATCTTCACGTCGAGGATCACGTCGGGCCTGCCTTTGACGTGAATCACCTCGGCGCGATGTTCCGGCTGAACCCATCCACTGGGCGTCTGATACATCCCATGAGCGTTGAAGTTCTCGATGTAGACATCAGTCACTGTCGGTCCGACGTTCGTAAATCCCCATGCGATTTTCTGGTTGTGGCCGACGATCACGTAAGGCATTCCTGGCAAAGTCACCCCGGCGACGTCCAGGTCCCCGGAATGCAAGTGGGCTTCGTACCAGAGGTTCGGCATTTGATGGCCGAGGTGCATATCGTTGGACAGGAGCGGCTTGCCTGTCACCGTATGCGCGCCTGAAATTACCCAGTCGTTGGATCCGTTAACCGGTAGTTCCTCAGTCGGCAGATCCTCAAGCGGAGAATCCTTCAGCCGCTCGGTCACGGAGTTGTCCGGACCGTAGTCATCGTCATCGTCATCTTCATCGCTGGAAGCGCCAGTGACCTCGGGCTGGCCGAGGTCTTCGCGCATGGCGGTCGGAGGATGGTCGTGCCACGAGCGGTTCACATACAAGTCGGCGGTTAGTTCTGGACCAAGCTTGGCAAGGATTTTTTCGCGATCGAGCGCGTCGTAAAAATAGTGGTAGTTCAGATCCTTGACCATCGAATTCGCAATGAGAGCGGAATCTTCCGGCAGCCACATTTTCGGCTGGTAGCCCAGAATGCGGAATTCAATGGGCAGCTTGTTGCCACACGCGGCAATGTAGGAATTTACGCCGCGCGCGTACGCATCGAAAAAGGCACGGTTACGCGAACTATCCAGTTGCAGCGACTTTTTCGCTGCCGCCCGCAGGCCCAGGATTCTCTGCTCGCGATCTAACTTAAGCGTGTCCGGACCGAGAATTTCAGAGAGTTCGCCACCTCCGAAGCGGCGCATCACATCCATCTGCCACAATCGGTCTTGCGCGGTGACGAAACCCTGTGCGAAGAACAAATCATCCAGAGTGGCAGCCTCAATCGTGGGCACGCCGTGACTGTCCCGGGTTACTGTCACAGTGCCGGTGATGCCTTTGAGTTGCAGCCGCCCATCCATCTGGGGAAGGGCAGCGTGCACGATGTAGTAACCATACCCCGCCGCACCGGCCACCAGGACGATCAGAACCAGGAACACCCATAGAAAAACTCGGGCTATGGGCGAGCGGCGCGCGGTCGGCGTGCTGATGTTTGCCAGGGTACTCATGAAGAATCTGATTGTATTCCACCCCTCGCATGCCGGTCGTCGGTGAAAATGAATTTCATTTTCAATATGCTGGGGTGGTATCCTGACTCGCTGCCTTACCCGCCATGCTGCAGAAGCGCATTGATGATCAACCCACTCTCTCCCGCCAGATGGTTCGCGAGGCCGAGGAAATCCTTCACCGCCATCTGAAGGGCGTGGGACTGAAGCAGACCGCGCAACGCGATACGATTCTGCGAACCTTTCTGGAGACCCGCGACCATCTTTCCACGGATGAACTCCACCGTCTGGTGCAAAAAAAAGACGCCCGCATCGGCTATACCACGGTCTACCGCACTCTCAAGCTGTTGGCGGAGTGTGGCCTGGCCAGCGAAGTGGCGTTTCACGACGGAATCGCCCGCTACGAGCACCAGTACAACCGACGCAGTCATCACCACATGGTGTGCACCGATTGCGGCAGTTCGGTCGAATTCTTCTCGCAGGAGGTCGGTCATCTCGAGCAGGAAATCGGCCGCAAGTATCACTACCTCACCACCAGGCACACCTTTCAGATTTACGGGGTCTGCGAAGATTGCCGCAAGAAGAATCACACGCCAATCTAACGCGATGAGGTCTGCGACCAGGTTTTCGGATGCGTAATTTCGCTTTCCGATAAGTCGACGCCCGCTGTCAGACAGTCCTGCGCTGAGCCGTTTCGTGCCACCCGAATCAGGTCGGATTGATCCGAGCAGAATGCCGGAACCGCCGTTTTCCCTGGTGTCGCTGGATACGCCACGAGTTTGTACTTCACAATCGGTCCATCTGCTTTTGCCGATGTGCAGCCTTGCAGCTCAAATACGTATCCATTTTTCCGACCGCGAGCTAGATCGGCGCTGATTCCCCATGCGTCCGACAGTTCTGAGAGAGAGCAGGTGTAGCCCGATGCGCGATGAGCCTGCGCATAAGCGATTTCGGCGGTATTCAACGTTCGAACCGCAGTGATGACGGAGTTCTCGTTGCCCACCGTCAGGTTCGCTGCGATGGCCTTCCGGGCCACGCGCTGTCCATAAATCCCCAGCCCAATCAGTGCAACAATCAACGCCACGCCCAAGTATCCCAAAACAATTCCGGCGATCGCCAGTCCCTTTCCGGTGAGTCGTCCCGCGCTTTTGCGGATTTCGGAGAGGGATAGATGACCGAAGATGACTGCAACGATCGAGAAGGGAAGGATCAGAAAGAGAAGACCAGAGATTAAGCTGAAAATGGCCTTGCCGCTGGTTTCAGGATGGAGTCCAAAGGCCACTTGAGGATCCACCCGAGGCCCCGCTTCAGACGCCTGCGAATCTCTGCCGCAGTTTCCGCAGAACCGCTCTCCTTCCGACAAACTGTTCCCGCAGCCCAGGCAAAATGAACGCATCCATTTCTCCTTTCCCTGGGATTGCCTCAAAGGTGCAACATGGCTCCCGGAGCCAGCAAATTAAATGGATGAAGAGGAAGATTTCTGGCAATCCCGAACATGATGATTAGTGCGCAAAGTGCGCGAATCGAAGCTGCAGGCAGCATCACGGACGGTAGTCGCCGTCCTCGCAGCGCGAAAAGTGCCTCAGAAGCCAATCCATAGGTGACGAACGGCAGCAGCAAAACGGTCAAGGGATTCATTGCCCACGCTTGGCGCAAATCCCCATGAAGAAGCTGGTGAATCGCGCGCAACGATCCGCACCCCGGGCAATAGAGTCCGGTCAGATAGCGTAGGGGACAAGGCGGAAAGATTCCAGAAGAGGCCGGATCGCAAACGCTCAACAGGACGAGTCCGGCGGCGCCCAACACGCACATCGCCGCCAGCATTTGGTGCTTGGATAGACTCATTATGCGCAATCTCCCGGCTATCGCTGGTGGAGGCTTCCCAGCACTCCTACCATCATGAGGAGGATGTAGAAGCCGACAGTGGCAAGTCCTAGTCCGAATGCAATCCAGCACCACATCTTTGCGTTGTTGGACGCAGCCTGAGCTCCCGCAAGATCGCCGACCTGCAGTTTGGTATTGACCTGCGCCGCATAGACAATCGCCGGTATGCCAGCAGGAAGGCAGCATAAGACCGTCGTCAAAATCGCGAACACCAAATAATTTGGCACCGCCGCGCCCGGTGTCATCGCGGTTGGTGGCATAACTACGCCTTGCGGCGGCAAGTGAGTCGGAGCGGCAACGGGTTGAAGATTTCTGCCGCACTGTACGCATATCGCCGCGGTGTCCGCGTTACTCGCACCACACTGAGGACAAAACATTTATTTCCTCCCGACCGCGAATCGAAACTTCATTGCAGGATCGTACCGTTTTCAAAGCAGTGCTGTGCCGAGTCCCCGGGGTCGGCTCTGATGGCCAAAGACTCGTCGGAGCAAAAAGACCTCACTCCGGTTTGATTTGACCTGAGCGGATGTGCCCACACTCGATATTTCGCATTGGCCGCGCCTTGATCCCCGGGCGAGCACTCCATCAAGTCGATTGCGTAACCATTCTTTCGCCCGTTCAACAAGGTGTTGTCGATCAATCGATCCTCCGCCAAGTCAGACAGGGCGCAAGTGTATCCCTTGTCGGCATGGGATTGGGAGTATGCCATTTCGGCGGTATTCAAAGTCCGGATCGATGCCACCGCAGATGATTCGTTGGCCGCCATTCGGGCCCGCAGAAGGTTCGGGATAGCGATCGCTGCAATGATCAGAATGATGGGGATGCCGGCAATCCAAAGGTATCCCAAAACCAGTCCAGCGATAGCCATGCCGTCCCCCCGGAGGCGTCCGGCACTCTTGCGAATCTCAGATAAGGCAAGATGGCCGAAGACGATCGCGGCGACGAAAGCAAGCGGGATAAAAAACAGGAGCCCGCAAACCAGGCTGACGACAGCTTTGCCGCTGGTCTCCGGCGGACCAAGCGGCGCTCCAGGCGGAGTCGGTGAGCCCGAAGTTGCAGAAACTTGCCTTCCGCACGCCCGACAGAACTTGTCGTCCACGGTCATGCTGTTGCCGCAAGCTGGGCAGAATGTCGTCATGCGAACCTCCCGGCGCGAGATGGCCACCCGAGCCGCAGCGAAATTGCACGAAACATACTATTCGCGCTCGCCCCCGTCAATGCGCTAGATTGATTCTGCCCATTCGTCGCTTCACCTCCGCTTGATATGTCGTCCGCGATGGACCAGACCCCAGTCCAGTTGAGATCTTGCCCGCACTGCTCCGCCCAGATGCCGGACACTGCTGCTTTCTGCCCAGGTTGCGGTCGCTCCATGCGGTCCCAGACTCGCGTCTCTGGGAGAGCCGGGCGTCTTCCCGAAAATATCGTCGGAGCGCTTGCCTATTTCTCGTTTGTCCCTGCAATCATTTTCCTTCTCCTTGAGCCCTACCGAAAAAATCGGTACGTACGATTTCATTCGCTGCAATGTCTCGTGAGCTCCGGTGCCACGATATTGCTCGCAGTCGCGCTTAAGCTCGCAGGCGATGTTCTTTTCCTTATTCCGGTGGTCGGACCTCTTCTCGTAGTGCTCGTTGGAGTCGTAGCAAGTCTGGCCGTTTTGATGATCTGGCTGGTTCTGGTCGTCAAAGCCGTTCAAGGAGAGATGTTTAAACTTCCGATACTTGGATACTTCGCCGAGCAGCACGCCGACGCGATCTAACAATGGAAATTAGCGATTGCTTTGGCAAGAGCTTTTTGATACCTTGCCGCGGACGTTGCGGGAAGCGAATGCTAGCTGTCTAGCGGTTCGTTAACCCGACATGAGGGGGAATTTTATGGCTTTTTGCAATATGTGTGGCGCACAGATCGCGGATGGCACGACTACGTGCGCGGCATGCGCAGGCCGCGCGCCGGCCGCCGGTGCGGGAGTCGCGACCGCTGCTCCTGCTCAGGGAATGGCGGATAATGTCGCCGGCATGCTGGCATACATTACCATCATTCCTGCGATTGTGTTCCTCGTAGTGGAGCCTTATAACAAGAATCGGTTCATACGATTCCACTCGTTTCAATGTTTGTTTTTTGCTGCGGCGCTGATTTGCCTCCACATTGGGCTTTCGATTTTCGGAGTCATACCCTTCCTGGCCCTAATCACGTTTCCGCTCCACCTGTTGATCAGCCTGGGCGGCTTCATCCTTTGGATCGTCCTACTGCTGAAGGCGAATCAGGGTCAGATGTACAAACTCCCGGTAATTGGCGACCTGGCGGAAAAGCAGGCTAACGCAATTTAAGGATCTGCAGTAGGAGGGACATCGGGTGTAGCGGTCATCGTCTGCAACCGCCTCGCGAGTCCCTCCGCCTGTGGTGAGTGGTCTCATATTTCGATCGTGATGTTGTTCATTGCAGCACTTGTCGAACTCCCGCGCTTGACTTTCTTCCTCTAAGCTGTCAATCCTATTAGCTTTTACCTGCGCCCCGAGTCGATGCGTGCTGTGTCTCGGGCGCCGGAACCTTTTTCAGGAATGGGGAACTGATTGCGAGTCCGGGTGTTCTATCACGACAAATGTTTTGACGGCGCGTCCTCGGCTGCATTGTTTTCTCGTTTTTATCGCGAGCGCATTCGTGGTGACGCCGACTTTGTATTTACGGGGCTGGTGCACCGAGCCGGCGCGCTATTCGACGAGAATCAGTTCGACGGCGACGAGAATGCAATCGTCGATTTCAAGTATTCCAGTTCGCCGAAAATTACCTGGTGGTTCGATCATCACGAGAGCGCATTTCTTTCTCCCTCCGACGCCGAGCATTTTGAACAGGACCAGAGCAATCGTAAGTTCTACGATCCGGACTTCAAGTCGTGCACCAGTTTCATTGCCATGATCGCGCAACAGCGTTTCGGCTTCGATCCCGCTTCTGTTGCGGATCTCGTGCATTGGACGGACATCATTGATGGGGCTCTCTACCCAGACGCCAAGACCGCCGTCGAAATGGAAGCCCCGGCCATGAAACTGACCATGGTGATCGAGTCGGCGCCCGACCACGACTTTGTTCCCAAACTCATTCCGCTGTTGGCTACGAAGTCTTTGGCGCAGATCCTCGAGGAGCCATTTGTCGCGCCCCTGCTCCCCCCTCTACTGAAACGCCATGAGCTTTCTATCGGGATCCTCAAAGAACGCACCGAATGCAAAGATGCAACGATATTTTTCGACGTTACCGACCACGATCTCGAGGGATACAACAAGTTCATCCCTTACTACTTGCACCCGGAATCGGTTTATAGCGTGGGACTCAGCAAGAGCAGTTTTCGCGTGAAAGTCTCTGTCGGATCGAATCCGTGGGCCCCGCAGGAGCCTGCGGTAAACCTGGCGCGAATATGCGAGCGCTATGGCGGGGGCGGGCACGCTCGCGTGGGAGCGATCTCGTTCAACGTGAATCAGCATGCTGCGGCGATTAAGGCTTCACAAGAAATCGTCGCCGAGTTGCGAGCGGCTACTCACCAGAAGAAAGGTTAGTCGAGCGAACTCGATGATTATTGAGAAGGACTGAGCGAGCTCGCCTTGGTCGTCTGCCTCCGGATCAACTAGGATTCCAATCATGAAAAAGGGAAGTGTTCTCCTCCTTCTGGCAGGTGCGCTAATCCCCGCGTCCCTGAACGCGCAAAGCACTCCGAAAGAAGCGTTGCTGGCGTTGAGTAAGCGCGACCACACGCTGTCCATCATTGATCCCGGCAGCCTGAAGGTCCTCGCCCGGGTTCCGGTGGGAAACGATCCGCACGAAGTCATCGCTTCGACAGACGGCAAGACGGCCTACGTTTCCAACTATGGCGGCGGATCGTTAAACACCCTTGCTGTGGTTGATCTGGTGCAGCAGAAGGCACTTCCACCGGTGGATCTCGGGCCACTGCGTGGTCCTCATGGATTGACGTTTGTGGCGGGGAAGACGTGGTTCACGGCTGAGGGGGCCAAAGCGATCGGAAGTTATGATCCCGCGACTGGGAAAGTGGATTGGGTTCTTGGCACCGGCCAGAACAGAACCCACATGATTTACGTGGCCGAGAATGTGGGTCGCATTATCACCACCAACGTCAGTTCTGGAACAGTCAGCATCATCGATAAAAGCCCGCCTCGCGCACCCGGGCCGAACGGGTCTCAAGGGACGCAACCTGCCACGCAGCGAGGCCCCATGGGTCCTCCTGGAGGCGATTGGGAGGAGACGGTGGTGCGGGTCGGCAATGGATCGGAAGGATTCGACGTGTCGGCCGACGGCAAGGAGATCTGGGTAGCCAATGCGCAAGACGGCACCATTTCGATCATCGACGCCGCGACCAAGACCGTCACCGACACGCTCACCGCGAATATTCCTGGAGCGAATCGTTTGAAATTCACTCCCGATGGTCGCAAGGTCTTAGTTTCCAGCTTGCGGGAAGGCGGCGTGCTTGTCGTGGACGTGGGCACGCGCAAGGAGATCAAGCGAATCAACGTCGGACACGGCGCTGCCGGCATTCTCATGCAGCCTGACGGCACGCGGGCCTTCGTGGCATGCACGCCGGACAATTACATTGTGGTGATCGATCTGAAGACCTTGGAAGTAACTGGCCGACTCGATGCCGGACCGGAACCGGACGGGATGGCATGGTCCGTCATGCACTGAGCGGGGTGCTCGCGTTTTATCGATAGAGAATTACTGTACTGGCGATCCGCTTGCCATACAGGTAACCGGATTTCCGTCGTTGGAAGAGCGAATCACGCCCGATTCATCGGCACAAAATGCTTTCCGCCCAAATGTATTTCCGTTGGGCGCAGCGGTGAGATGGAACCTGGTGGAGGGGGCTGCACCGCAACCGGAAAGAGTAAATACGTAGCCGTAGCGCTTTCCGCTCGCCAACCCGCTGTTGATCAGCATGGCCTGATGCTCATTCGGTTCGCCACCTCCAAAGCCATCCAGGTTTGAAAGCGTGCAGGTGAAGCCCACCGCCGGGTAGGCTGTGGTATAGGTGATCTCCGCTGTAAGGATCGTGCGCATAGCCGCCACGACCGTGGCGTCGCTGCCGGCGGTTTGAGCAGGCATTTCGCGATGAGAAGCGGCTGCGCTATTCATAGTGGACTGCGGAGGCATCCTTTCAGCCATAGCTTTCAGAAAATCAGGATCGGCTAAAGGCACGTGGACCGTTACGGAAATCTCATTCAGCTTCCAGACGTGCTCTTCCTGTTTCATTGAGAATGTCATCTGCGGCATGAATGGAAGCCGTTGAACCTCGCCGTTTGTGTACGTGTGGATCGATAACTCGATGTCATCCTGATCGCCTCGCAATGCGTCATTCTCGACTGTGATTTCGATTTTCTGGCTGGTCTTTGGATTCTCTGTGCTGAGCAACAACGAGCCAGTCTCAAAAGTCTGTACGTTTTGTCCCTGTGTCTGAAGTTGGCTTGCCATCATTGAATACTGCTGGAGACTCGCCAGCGCACCCGACTTCTCCAAGGCGGCGCGCGTCGCCAACGGGAGATGTTTTAGGAACGTCCCAGGTGTTTTGCTGAAGAACATTTCCAGTAAAGCCTGGCGGGCGGTTTGTGGTGTCGTATTAGTTTGTGCGGACAAGATTCCAGCCCAGAGAATCACGGCAGCCAAAGGAAGAACCACTCTTCGCATATTGCATCTCCTTTCAGATGGTGTCATGCGCGGTCTTCGCTCTCCAGTTACTGAGGTAAGACGCAGATCTCGTAGTCGACAGCACCAAGGCCGTCATCGGAGATGGGTCTTTCTCCGTGATACTCTGCTTTGGGTAACCCACCGTATTCATGCACCAGCCCGGAACCATGCCTGACCCCCACCGCCGGCAACGGCAAGTGCTTCGGGCCGTCGCCAGCTTTGAATTCTTCAAAGGAGTCTTCGTGGTGTTCATGGGCATCTGTGCTCTTGCCCTGGTAGACAAAGATGTCTGGCTGATCGCGGAGAGCTTGCTCGCGCTATTCCATATCAACACTGACCGCCATTCCGCCCAGCTTTTCCTGGATTTCGCTGACAACGTGACCAATGCGCGGTTGTGGGCCGCCGCGTGGATCGCTTTTGCCTACGCACTACTCCGGTTTACTGAGGCCTACGGCTTATGGCGAGGACGCACGTGGGCGGAATGGGTGGCATTCGTTTCCGGAACCCTGCTGCTGCCGCTCGAGATTCATGAGCTGTTTCGGGGGATCACGCTTATCCGCTGCGCACTGCTGATCGGTAATCTCGCTGTCGTGGGCTACATGCTCTACATCATCCTCACCAATCGCCGGGAGAGGCGGAACGCTGCGTCTGTAGCCACTAAGGCCGAAATCTAAGGCAGTCCTTCAGTTCTTTTGGCAGTGCTGTAGCTCTCTTCTACCCGCCATGAAATAACGAAGGCCGGGTATCCCGGAAGGATATTCCGGATCCCGGCCAACGTTTTGCTTCAACTTGGGGTGGAGTGAGCTCTAGTTGCCTGTACCCGAGTTGGCGGCGGTTGTCGGAGTGGTAGCTGGAGCAGTGTTTCCGCCAAAGCGTGCCAAGCGCGGGAAGAACGGCGTGACTTCAAACGGCATCTTGTCACGCGCGGAGGTGATGGCGACCGGAGCCGTCTTCACCATTTCCGCCTTGTCGTCCCAGGGATTGACCTTCACGCGGCCGCCCAGAGGCAGGGCTGCGATCTGATCAAGTTTCGTGTTGTCGAGTGCTGGGCCTTGCGTGGACAGAGCCGACAAGCGGTTCACCGTTCCGCCTTCTGCCAGCGGATTTCCCAGGTGGGTGGTCAGCAGCGCGTTAAGTTGTCCAGCTCGCGCCTGCAGAGCCTTGAGGAACAATCCAACGTTGTCCAGTTTCTGCGCGTAGGGCGAGTTCTTCAAGAGGTCAACGGCCTTCTTGTCAGCCGCTTGCTCTTCTTCCGGAATGTGCCGGAAGCCGAGGTTCTGATACGTGGAGTCGTCGGAGAACAGCATGCGGTCGTTGAACGCATACTTGCTACCGAGGTTGTGGCCGAGAACAATGTGCGCCAGTTCATGCGAGAGCACCGCGGCGAGGCTGGCCTCATCCGGAAGCACGTCCACCAGTCCACGACTGATCACGATGGTGTTGCCCACGCTGAAAGTCTCCAGCGGGGAGGTAAGCAGCACGCGCGTCCGAACGGGTCGCGGTAAATCGATGTTGTTGGTGACTTGAAGATTGTTAACCACGGTTTGGAGGATGCGGTCGACGTCACCCTCTGGAGCAAGCAAGCCTGCATTGGTCAGACGCTCGACAACGTTGTCTTCCGCCTGTTGCTGCCATACGCGCTCAGCCTGCAGGGGAGAGGCATCTTGCGCGGTCGGACTTTCGTCGGTCACGCTGTCGACGCGAATTTGCGTCAGTTCGTCGTCTTTGCCGCCCTTCTTCAGGTCATAGCCCCAGATGCGGGTCTGCGCCTTGAAAGCCAGCTTGTTCTTTGCGCCTGCGCTGAAATCGCCTTCTTCGCTGTAGATGAACGATGGCACCCAGTAACCCGGGATCAGGTTCAACCGCCAGCTGTCCATGTGAAAGAACATGGCGTTGCGTGGCGCCGGATAGTAGGTCCCGTTCAGGCGAACAATGTTGTATCCCTGATCCTCTACCCAGATGCGACCAAGGAACCGGCCCTTTCCGGATCTCTTCTTAGGAGTGACGTCGAACACCAGGCAGCGTACATCGCCGAGAAATTCGCGGCGCGCGTAGCGGAACTCATAGTGCTCGCGGTCAAAGTCGGTGCGATCGGCATAGACCATCCAGGAGAAACCCAAGGGCTGGTACTGCACCTTGTAGAGTTTTGCAAAGCCGCCGAGCAACCGCGACTGCATGCTCTTTTCCTGCTCTTTCAGGTAGTCTTTGCGGTCGACGTTCTCGCCCATGTCCATGCGGCCGAGGAAATAGTGATCCTCGCTAGGCACCGGGCCGAGTTGTGGATCAGCGCTCAGGTTCTGCAGATAGGTCTCGACCACGGGTGTACGTGTCGCTAGCGCCTTGATCAGGCCGTGCTCGCGCTCGATGAAAAGGTTCACAACCTGGTCCATGGTTGTGGGCGCGGCAATGGCTTGCGGAGCGGGCGCCGATTGCGCTGCGGCCGGCGCTGGCTGCGGAGCCTGCGACTGCGCGGGTTGCGCAGGGGCCGTGGCGGCCGATTGCGACGGCTGGGCGGTCTGCGTTGCATCAGGCGCCGCCGATTGCGCGTTTGGCTGCGAATCCGCCGCTTGCTGCGCGGCCGCGCTCAAGGATGCAAGCAAAGCCGCAGTTACGATCCAATTCAAAGTGCGCATGACTCTTCTCTCCATGTTTCTGTGAAGCGAATTCGTTTTCTATTCACTTCCCAAACAACCAAAGTTACTTCGCCAAAACTTTTAGTACGCCAGCTGAAACGTAACGTGAACGATTGCCGTCGAATCCACCGGTTGGCCGGTACGCAGGGCGGGCTTAAATCGGATCTTGTTTGCAGCCGCAATGGCGGCCTCATCCAGACCATGCCCCAGGCCACGCACTACTCGATTCACGTGCAAGGTTCCATTCGCTGAAAAACTGACTTCCAGAAGGACTTCGCCTTCCAGCTTCAAACTCCGGGCCTCGTCGGTATATACCGGGTTCGGCTTGAACGTAATTTCCACAGGGGTTGTAGCCGGGCCGGAATCAGCTTGAAGGATCTTCGGTCCCTGATGCACCACCTGTTCTGAACCGAAGCCGCCCGTAGCGACACCTTTGCCGTTACTCCGTCCGTCTCCCTTACCGCCGGTTGCGATACCATTGCCGAAATCTGCGCTGGCGACCGTTCCTTGAATTCCTTTTGCGCCGCCCGATCCGTTGCCTTTCCCTGGCCCCGTGGGCATATCAAACGAGCCCGTGGCTGCGGCGTACAATTTCGCTCCTTGCTTGCCTGTGCCCGGCAGCCCGTTTGGATCGCCGAATCCGCCAGTCTGAACTTTGTCGATGGCGGCGTTAACTGTTGGCTTCTGTGAGCTACCCGCGCCGAAATCGCCCGTATGCACCAATTGCGGACGCGCGCCTCCCGCGACCAGCTTTAACTGCGGAGGAGCGAACTGGTTCACCACAACTTTGGGCGCCTCTACAGGTTGCGGAGCCTCGCGACGAATCGCCCGGGGTACCACCAACTTCGGTTGTTCAAACACCGGGAGCTTTACTGCGGGAAGTAGCTTTTGCTTGATCCGCGGTTGCACCTTAACCGGCGCCGGCTCCGGCCGCAGCGACGGCATCGGAATTAGTTCCGTGACGTGGTACTGCGCCAGTTGTAGTTTTTCCGGGATCAAGAGCCCGAGATTAATAACGATGAGCAGCGCCAGCGTGACCAGGCCGTAGGCGGTCGCCAGCGCCCGCTTGTTGATCTTGCGTTCGGGCAACAATCCTAGTTGAAATCCGCTATAAGCCGTAGCCATGCAATTTCGCTCCATTGGGACCCAGTCGGGGAGAGACAGGGAGCTTGGAGTCTTCAAAATACGGGAGATAGGACAGGGGGTAAACGTGTCCACGGCTCTTGACCTTCGGTAACGTGGGCAGGTTCCTTTTGAAAAATTGGCCCAAAACGGGCGCGGGACAGGCGTTATGGCCGTTCACGCCTGTGTTCAACGGGCAAACACGGCAGAAACACTGAAGTACGAGGCAGAAAAAGGACCTTTAAGGGGAGTACTTCTGCAAAAGTAACGCTAACGCGCAAGCCTCGCTTTGTCGGACGCAAACCGGCTGACGATCCATCCGAAAACGAACGTCACGCATGTCCCGATCATGACCCACCAGGTCCAGGGAACACGTGTCCCCAGCCACAAGTACACTTCGATAACGAAGCCGACTATCATCCCGGCCATCGCGCCGCGCTGATTCGCGCTCCGCGTGAGCACGCCAAGAAGGAAGACACCTAACAGCGCGCCGTAAGCCACGGAAGCGATTCTCAACCCTACTTCGACGACGCGCCCGCCATGGAGCAGGGAAATGATGGCTAGCGCAAAAAGCACGATGGCCCACACAAGCGTTGCCACCCGGGAGAGACGCATCTTCGTCTTCTCGTCGGCCCGAGGCTGCAGAAGCACGTAAAAGTCGAGGATCGAGGTTGAGGACAGGGAATTCAAAGCAGCGCTCAAATTCGACATTGCGGCGGCCAGAATAGCCGCAATTAGTAGGCCGGAAATCCCATGCGGCATGTGGCTGACAATAAACGTAGGAAAGATGCGATCTGCATTGCCAAAAGATTTTGACGGCACACGGTAGTACGCCCACAACATGACCCCGACGATCAGAAACATCGCAAACTGAAACAGGATTGCCAGGCCACTGGAGAGCAGCGCCGTTACGGACTGTTTTTGACCGCGGGCCGCAAGCAAACGCTGCACGATCAATTGATCTGTGCCATGACTGGCGGTAGTAAAGAAGGTTCCGCCGATCACGCCCGCCCAGAAGGTGTAAGGAATCCAGAGGCTGCCGCTAAAATCGAAGACCTGAAACTTGCCTGCCGCAGAGGCAGCCGAGTGGATTGCCGCCCATCCGCCCGGAACAAGGTGCATGATCGTTACGAGACCAACGAGCGTTCCGCCCACGTAAATTGCAGTCTGAACAACGTCGGTCCAGATGACCGCCGCAAGACCTCCTTCGAAGGTATAAACCAGCGTTAATGCTGTGATGATTGCGATCGACGAGACTTCTCCCGTCCCTAGCGCAATAGAAACGACAATCGATACCGCGTATACCCGTACACCTTCTGCGGCTGCACGAGTCAGCAAGAACAATCCGGCAGTCAGAGAGCGCAGGCCGCGCCCGAATCGCCGTTCGATCAATTCATAAGCGGTATAGAGGTCGCCGCGGAAGTAGTGCGGTAACAACAAGAAGCTGATGACCGCGCGCCCGACCACGTATCCCATGATGACCTGAAGGAAAGTCAGATTCGTGTCATACGCGAGACCGGGAATGCTGATAATGGTGAGAGTGCTCGTTTCAGCGGCGACAATTGAAAGCGAGATGGCCCACCAGGGAATGTCGCGCCCGGCCAGGAAGTAGTCGCGCAGCGTCCTTTGTTTCTTGCGGAACCGCAGTCCGAATAGGGTGATGCCCGCCAGATAGAGCGCGATGATTGCGAAATCAATTTTGTTCAGGCCCATTCGTTAGCCAGATCTCTCAAGCGAAATGAAGGTTCAGCGACGAGAATTTTCATTATCGAAGCAAAACGGCATTTGCGCGAGTGAGACTCTGTAGTCCCCGCGTCTGACTGCCCGCAAACGGACAATTCTCTGTGTTAGAACTAACCGATGCCCTACTATCTCGGCATCGACGGCGGGGGAACCAAAACGACATGTGCAGTGGGTGATGAAACCCGCCTTCTTGCCACCGCCATCGCGGGTCCCAGCAACATCGTTCGGGTGGGAGAAACGCAGACTCGCGAGTCTCTTCAGCAGTCGGTGTTCCAGGCGTGTGGGGCGGCCGGCATCAGTGCGGCGCAGGTCTCGCGTACGTGTATCGGAGGCTCCGGGGCTGCGCGTCCGGAATTGGCCTCCATCGTTCGCGGCATCTTAGCCGAGATTCTTTCGTCACCCATCGACGTTGTCGGCGATATGCAGATCGCCCTCGAAGCCGCCTTTGACAGCGGTCCCGGTGTCATTGTCATCGCAGGAACAGGATCCATCGCCTTCGGCCGCGATAGGCAGGGGAAGACTGTCCGAGCGGGAGGCTGGGGATTCGCGATTGGCGATGAGGGCTCGGCTCATTGGATCGGACGCTCCGCGGTCGCTGCAGTTCTGCGCGCGAGTGATTTGAGCGGTTCGTCCTCTGACGACGGCACCCCCTCCTCACTGGCAGCGGCTCTTTGTAAAACTTGGGGAGTAAGTTCACTCTCTGATTTGGCGCGCGCCGCCAACTCGATTCCACCTCCCGATTTTGCAGCACTGTTTCCAGCGGTCATTCCCTGCGCAGACGATCTGTCGATGCATGTCTTAACCGCAGCCGGCAGGGAACTCGCTCAAGTGGCCGCGGTCGTGATTGGCCGGTTGTTTGCGAAGGACGACGGAGCGACGGTCCCGGTGGCCATGACGGGGGGCGTCTTTCGTCACGCTCCGCTCGTGCGCCAGGTTTTTTACAATGAACTTCGTCGGTTGGAGCCGCGGGTGGAAGTGAATCCGCAGGTCGTTGATCCAGTTGAGGGTGCTTTGCGCATGGCCAGAAGAGGGCAACCATCTGCTGGTTGACGCATAGCTAATAGGCGTTGCTTGTCCAGCCGAGCCGCAGCTTAGCGGTGATGACGATGCCGGAAGAATCCCAAGCCGACGACACATTAGAATCGGCGCCTCCGTCTGTTTCTTCGGTCGGCGCCCTCACTGAAGACTTGGCCCTTGCCAGTCTCAAAGAGCGTGACCTAACACCGGATGCGGTCGAGCAGATCGGCCAGAACGCCGCGGTCATGAAGTCCCGCAAGGTTCGGTTGGCTGTTGCGGCGCATCCCCGAGCGCCGCGCCATATTGCTCTACGCGTAATTCGCGAGTTCTACACGTTCGAGCTCATGCGGTTCGCGCTCTTGCCCACGGCCGTCGCGGACCTGAAGCGAGTCGCCGACGGACTGCTTCTTTCCCGCCTGCCATCAGTCACGCTTGGCGAACGCATATCCCTTGCCCGCCGCTCCTCCAGTTTGGTGGCGGGTGCGCTGCTGCTCGACAAGGAAACACGGGTGTGGCAAACCGCGCTTGAAAATCCCCGTCTCAGCGAGTCCGCCATCGTTAGGGCGTTGCAGCGAGCGAGCGTCACGCCTGCCTTTGTCGAAGCCGTGTGCCATCACCTGAAGTGGTCGACGCGCCCGGAAATCCGTGCCGCGATTCTGTGCAACGCGCACACTCCCCTGGCCAAAGCCATCGAATTTGCCCGCCGCCTTCCCCCCGCCCAACTGCGCGATATTCTGCATACCTCACGCCTGCCAGACAAAACGAAGCAGTATTTGCGAAGAGATTTAGAGAGCAGAGGAAAGTCGGGAAAAGCGAGCCTGTAGCACTGGGCGTTTAGCATTCAGCCGTGGGCTGCGATGGATCGTAACTTCGAAGGCTGAGAGTTGCTGGCTATCGCCCACCGCCAATTTCCAGAATTGCACCTGTCGTATAAGATGCCTCCGGAGAAAGCAGCCAGAGAACTCCTTCCGCCACTTCGTGCGGCAAGCCTGCCCGGTGCATGGGGATCGTTCCCATCAGCCGTTGCAGTCGACCTGGGTCGCCGTTCGCGGCGTGCAGTTCAGTGTCAACCAGTCCCGGTGCAACTGCGTTGACCCGGATCCCTGCGGTGGCTACTTCGCGCGCCAGGCCGATGGTAAAGCTGTCAATCGCACCCTTCGATGCCGCATAGTGCACCCATTCCCCTGCTGCTCCTGTATGCGCCGCGCGGGAAGAGACATTTACGATCGCGCCGCCAGTTCCGCCACGCCGCGTCGACATGCGGCGCACTGCCTCGCGCGCGCACAATATCGCACCGGCAACGTTGACCGCCAAAACTCGATGGATTGCCTCGGCTGAGACCTCTTCCACTCGCGCGAATCCGCCGGTCACGCCGGCATTGTTTACCAGCGCCTTCACTGGACCCAGTTCGCGTTCCGCAGTCTCGAACATGCGCACGATCTGCTCTTCGCGGGAGACATCGGCCTGAATGGCAACCGCACGACCACCGCCATCGGAGATCTTGGCCACGACACTCTTTGCGTCGACCTCGCCGCTCGCGAAGTTGACCGCAACCGCATACCCGCGAATTGCGGCCAGGGTAGCCACAGCCGCGCCAATTCCACGACTGGCGCCGGTCACGATGAGCGTGCCCATGTCAGCTTTGCAATTCATAGATTCCGTGAGAAGACTGCTTTTGCACCGGAAGACTGCCCGCTGTTAGCCGTTGCCACGTAAGCGAGCCGGGCGCTAGAAGCCAGGAACTGGGAAACCCGAACGCCCTACTGCTTCGTGGTCTCCCGCTTGCCGTGCATCAACTCGAGCACAGCGGCGTACAGCTTCTTGCGCATTTCATAACGCTCGTGCGCGCGCGTGATGTACCGTACGCTCACCTCTACGGCAGACCCGCTGGGCCGTACGCTGATGGCGGGCGCCGCCGAGACCGACTGCACGCGGTAGCGCGTCGTTGTGTGTGCCCACTCCTGTTCCGCTTTGCGGGCATCGACCTCCGTCTGTTTCTCCACTAACTTTTGGAGCCCATCGATCAAAGAGTAAGGGTCCTGGTCGCTCGGGAGTGTGAGTTGCAATTCGTCCCACATCCACTGGCCCGATGTCGTGAAGTTGAAAAAGTGTCCTTCGATCGCGAAGCTGTTGACGAACGAAACCCGCCGACCCGTGGGATGCCCGGCGTCATTCCAGTTGCCGGTCTCGAGCAAAACGGTCTTCAGCAAACCCACTTCAATCACCTCGCCTGACACGCCATTGATCTCGACCCAATCTCCCACGCGTAGCCCGTTGCGGCCCATCAACACGAACCAGCCGAAGAATGCGACGATGAAATCTTTCATCGCAACCGTTAATCCGGCGCCCGCCAAGCCCAAAACGGTGGTTGTTTGGTTGGGCATGCCGAAAATCAGGAATGCGATCACGAGAACGCCAACCGCCTGCGTCGAGAATTTCACCACCGCCCGCAAGGTATCGATTCGCTTGTTTTCCGCGGTTACACCGGTGAACAGACGCTCAATGACCCGGTTCGCGACATAGACCGCGACCAAGACCAAGAGAATCCACAAAAACGACTCGATGATGCGATGCAGGGCCGCTCGTTCGCGGTTCTCGACCATCACGATCCAACTTGCATAGATCTCACAGAGTTCCTGCTGGTCTTGCACCCGCCGTCCGAAATCAGCGAGATTCTTCTGATCGCGCGTGAACTGCTTCAGTGAATCGAGTGCGGACTTGGCTGCGGCCTTCGAGTCCTCGCGGCTTGCCGCATTGCTTCCTTTCGCGAATCCCTTGGCCTGCTGCTTCGCAGCTTCGCGGCTTTCCTTCTCTTGCTCGACCTGCGCGCTCAGCGTGGCGTGGCGCTGAGTCATACGCTGTCGTTTGGTTAGAGTTTCCTGCTGCGCCGCTTCGAGTTGAGCCTTTTTCTCACGCAGTGCGCGCCAGGCCTGGAAGACATTTAACAGGGTGTGCGCCTGGTAGTCCTGTTCGTGCGGATTCACAGCCGAACCAGTCGCCGCAACCGGGCTGCGATCGCTGGCATCATGCGCGGCTTTCAGTCGCTTGATCCTCGATTCCGGATCGCCTCCGGCTTGCTCTAAATCCTCAGACGCATCATCCAACTCATCCTGATCCAGATCCATCTGCGCTTTCGCGACGTCGATCTGATCCTGCAGGTTGTCCTTCTGGGCATCAGGTGCTGCCGCCAGTTTTCGGGTCAGGAGCGCAATGCTGTCCTGATCGTCCTTTAACGATTGCTCAGCTTTATTCTTGCGTTCCAGGATTTGCTTAGCTTCGGGTGAGAGTGCAGGAGGACTTTGCTGAACTGTACGGATGGCGTCAAAGAAAGCCAGGTCGACCTCGTGATCGCCGACCTTTTCCGCCTCGTGCGCCAGTTGCTGTTCTTCCGGCGTGCTCGCGAGCGCCGCCATCCGCCGGGCGGTCTCCAGCGGGCGCTGATCGACCAGTCGACGCTGGGCTGGGGGCGCTTTCCGCCCGAGAATGGTCGTCTGGGTGGGGGATGTTTCGTCATTTGCAACCGGTGCGGCCCGTGTCCACAAGATTCCCGCAATGGACGCAGCCACCAGCAAGAGCAGGACAATCGCGATAATCCAATTCCGCTTGTTCATCGGAAATCACTCGGTGAGACGTAGCTCATCACGTCCATTTCAGCACCTGCAAAACGCCGGCCCAAGGATGGGCGGTCGGCGTCAGACCACTGTAACAAGAAACACCTTGTCCTTGCGAAGGAGTCGGTACTACTGATTGGCGTCGAACCGCTCATTCGACTCGCGGCGCGTACGTTCGTAACTTCCCCGGGTTCTTCGGTCACTCGTAGAATCGTCGCATCACCGAATGCTCGAATACTTTCAATCGATATTAGAGGAACCGTGGAAGCCGATCTCCCGATCGGCGATCGTGACGTGGCTTATCTTCTACGTCGGATTTCTCGCATATGCCTTCTCGGCTCACGGTGGGTTCCTGTTCATCGACAACGCGAACCTGATTGTTCACGAAGGCGGCCACAACCTTTTCGGATGGTTCGGTCCAACGCTTGGCTTATGGGGAGGTACGCTGTTGCAGTGGCTGGTCCCGATTCTCCTGGCGACGTACTTTTTCACACAGCGCCAAACCGCGGGATTCGTGTTCTGTATGTTCTTCTTCTTTGAAAACTGGCTCTATACGGCGACTTATATGGCCGATGCGCGGGCCCAGGTGTTGCCGCTGGTAACCACGGGCGATCCAGATTTCGTGGAGCACGATTTCTACGCGATTTTTTCCAGCCTCGGCGCTCTGAACTACGACACCAAGATCGCGGCGATCGTTAGGATATTGGGCTGGGGAGGAATGCTGGTAGTGGTGGGCTGGTTAGCGTGCCGCGCGTTTCAGAAACAGGAAAGCCGATGATCTTTTGGGAGTGCTCCAATCAACGACCAAGAAGCAACAATTCAGAGTAGCTTACGGAATCCAATCCCCAATAAAGACATTCGTCTCATGCGGAGCCTTGGCGTTGCGATTTGAGGCCCATACCAGTTTCTTGCCGTCGGGGGAGAACATCGGAAAGCCATCAAAACCGTCGCTATAGGTCACGCGCTCAAGACCGCTACCGTCGGGATTGATCAGCCATAATTCAAAATTCCCCATGCCTCCGCTGGCATGCGTCTCGGGATCGTAGTTCGACGAGAAAACAATCTTTTTCCCATCGGCAGTGAACGCCGGTCCGAAGCTCGCGGCGCCCAGGTTCGTGATCTGGCGTTTGTCGCCGCCGTCGGCCTTCATGATCCAGATCTCGAGTGATGTTGGCCGGATCAGGTTCTGAGCCAGCAATTCCTTGTAGTCGGAAATTTCTTTCTCGGTTTTGGGATGGTACGCGCGGTAAACGATCCACTTGCGGTCTGGAGAAAATGTTGGCCCGCCGTCATAGCCGAGTTCGTGTGTGAGTTGCTTGACGTTCTTGCCGTCGGCGTCCATGGAATAAATATCCAGGTCACCATTGCGCATAGATGTAAACACAATTTGCTTCCCATCGAGCGAGATTGTTGCCTCGGCGTCATAGCCTGCTGCATTGGTGAGTTGCTTCAGGCTAGAGCCGTCGGGCTTCGCCGTGAAAATGTCGTATCCCGAATACACGGCCCAGACGTAGCCTTTTGAAAAATCGGGGCGCGGCGGGCACTCAGGGCTTGCCAGATGGGTCGAGGCGTAAAGAATCTTCTTGCCGTCAGGATAGAAATAGCTGCAGGTCGTGCGCCCCTTGCCGGTCGAGACCATGTGCTGATTACTGCCGTCAATGTTCATGGTGAAGATCTGGTCGCACTTTACATCGCCGTGCGATGACTGAAAAATCAGCTGCTTGCCGTCGGCCGAGAAATATGCCTCGGCATTTTGCCCGCCAAACGTCAACTGACGAACGTTGTGAAGATGTTTCTCCTGAGGTGTTCCCTGGTCGGGCAGGCTCGTAGTCTGCGCCGGAAGGATCTGCCACGCGGCGATTTCAACAGCAGCAAAGAAGAAGAAAAATGACAGGTTGCGTTTCATGGGATGGCCGCTAGTGTAGCAAAGCTCTCAATGCAGCAACCACAAAGGACACGAGGCTTCACGAAGCAGACCAAGTGTTCCTTCGTGTTCTTTGTGGTTACTGATTTATCTGTCGGAGTAAAATGGGCTCGCAATTTGCAGGAGGTCCTCGTGAAAACACTCCTACCGATTCTCCTCATCGCATTCATGGTCACTGTTGTTCTGCTGCCGATTCGACCAACAGTCTCGGCCTCACCTAAGGCGACTGTCGAGATGTTGAAGCAACTCGAAGGCGAATTCATGAAAGCCGCCGCGGAAAAAGGCTCGCAGGGATACATGTCGTACTACGCCGACGATGCCGTAGAACTGCCGAACGCGTACATCCTGATCCAGGGTAAGGCGGAGATCGCCAAGACCATGGGCTTTCTCGACGACAAGAACAATCGCCTCACCTGGACACCTGTCGGCGCCGATATTGCTTCTTCCGGGGATATTGGCTACACCTATGGCAACTACCAGTTTCACTCGAAAGACAAAGAGGGCAAGCTTGCAGTCCAGTACGGCAAATACACAAGCATCTGGAAGCTGCAGAAAGACGGAAGCTGGAAGGTGGTTCTTGATATGGGGAATGCAAGCCCCGAGCCAAAATCTTAGGTCCCAAAGGGTCCAGTGGCGACGCGCGCGAGGTTCTCCAATTCTTTCTTGTAAATAGGGCGTAACAAAAGTGTCGAGAGAGTTCGCTCGATTCGGCCCAGGAAGCCCCTTCTCACCGACAATTCTGTTGTGATCGAGACATGGCTGTCCGCCGGCGCAGAAGCCGGTTTCACCAGATAGGTAGTGACTACCCCATTCCCGTCGAGGCCAGTTTCAACCAGGACTTGACCCGGTTCTGGCTCAGTGATCGCCGCACGGAAAGTTTGCTTCCTGCCAAATAAGGTCATCTGAAAGCGAATGACGGTGCCGGCGCCTATGCCGCCTTGTTCCACGACTAAGCTCGTGAACTGCTTCGGAAGAATACGCGGATGGCCATCGTTGTAGTTGGCAATCAGCGCGTAGACGCGATCTGGGCGCGCGGGAATGACTGCGGATGCCGCTACCACGTGCTTCTCTGACTTTTCGTTATCCATGTGCGCAAGCTCTAGTTGCTCAGCTTTTTGTTCCTTAACTCAGTTTGTCGAAGTGATTGCGGATGGCTTCCGCTTGAACGCGGGTTACAACCGCCGACAGCGCGGCTGCATCCGCCTGCTTAACCGCCCGCACGCTCCCGAAGTGTTCGAGCAAGCGGCGAGTCGTGCTTGCCCCGACGCCAGGGATCTCCAAAAGCTCGGTGGACCGGTCCCGCATCTGCCGCCGCTTGCGATGGAAAGTAACGGCAAAGCGGTGAGCTTCATCGCGAATCAGTTGAATCAGGTGCAGCACCGGAGAGTGATGGTCGAGAGCTATCGGGTCCTTTTCCTGTCCTTGCACATAGAGAATCTCCTCGCGTTTGGCGATTGCTGCCAGCGGCTGGTTGATGATCTCGAGCGAATCTAGCGCCTCAGCGGCCGCATGCAGTTGTCCAAGTCCGCCATCGATCAGCGCCAGGCTTGGCATTGGCTTCTGTTCGTCTTGCAGACGTTTATAGCGCCGGGTTACCACCTCGCGCATGGAAGCAAAGTCGTCGACGCCTTCGACGGTACGGATGATGAACTTGCGGTAATCCGATTTCTTCATCTTGCCGTCTTCCCACACCACCATCGATGCCACCGTCTCTGCTCCCTGGATGTGCGAGATGTCGAAGCATTCAATCCGCTTTGGCAGTTCTGGAAGGCTAAGCGCGTCTCGCAACTCCTCCTGAATCTTCCGCGCGTTCGGCTTCAACACTCGGAAGCGCTGATCGTAAGACTGCTTTGCATTGTTACCCGCAAGATCGATGAGCGATCGCTTGTCACCGCGCTGCGGAGCCAGAATATGCACCCGTGTACCGCGGGCGCCTTCGCCCGCGCTTTGCTCGGAGAGCAGGTCCTCGAGTTCTGCGCAGTCTTCAAAGGCCACCGGAACATAAAGATTGCGCGGAACGTAAGGTTGGCCGATGTAAAGCTGCTTGAGCAGAGCAGAAAAGAATTCTCCGGGAACGAATTCCGTTGAGACGTTGCTTGCAACGTCTTCGCTTGGGGCGTCTGTGACCTGGCTCGCTTCATTTGCACTGCCGCCAGAGACATTACCAGCCACGTCTCTGCGACCACCGGCTTCGGGCCCTGCGAACTCCGGCAAGTCCTCCCAGAAGAATTCCCGGCGGTCGACCATCTTCCCGCCACGCATGTGGAACAAGTTCACCGCCAGCATGCCGTTCTCATAGTGATAGCCAAACACGTCTGCATCATCGCCTTCAGCGGCGGCAATACGCTGGCGCTCCTGCAGTTGCTCGACCGTCGAAATGAGGTCACGGTAACGGGCGGCGCGCTCATACTCCTGGGCCTGTGCTGCTTGGTCCATTCGAGCCCGCAGCGAACGCGCGAGATCTGTAGGCCGCCCCTCCAGAAACATCTTCACGTCACGTACCGCCTCCTGGTATGCCTCAGGAGTGGTCAAGTCTTTCACGCACGGGCCCAGACAGCGTTTGATGTAGTACTGCAGGCACGGTCGCGGATGAAAGCGCGTGAGATCGACCTTGCACGAAGGAATCAGAAAGTTGCGGTGTATAAGATCGACAATCCGGTACGCCAAGTTAGCAGGGAAGTACGGACCGTAATACACGCTGCCGTCTTTGCGCAGCCTGCGAGTGACATAGACGCGGGGCCAGCGCTCACCTAGGGTCAACTTCACATAGGGATAAGACTTGTCGTCCCGCAACAGGATGTTGAACCGCGGTTTCCGCTGCTTGATCAGGTTGTTTTCGAGAGCCAGAGCTTCTTTGTTGTTAGCGACCACGATGTATTCGACATCGACGGCCTCACGTATCAGTGTTCCGGTTTTGGCATCTTCCCACCGCGCTTCGTGGAAATAGCTAGCCACGCGGCTCCGCAAGTTCTTGGCCTTGCCAACATAGATGACTTCGCCCTCGGCGTTCTTGTACAGATAGACGCCGGGTTCGGTCGGAATGGTACGAATTTTGGCCTGCAAGTCCATGGCGCGTGAGTAAGTTGGTTATTATTCTATTGGATGGGAAATCAACCGGTTGTGTTACAAAAAGGACAGATAAGCCATTTACGCCCTGTCCGGGAGGTTCTTTCCCGGATTTTATTCTCTCTTACGCTCGCCTTGAGTTCGTGTCTGTTTGCTTGTACGATCCGGGCGCTCGGTCAGAGCATCACGCCCGCGCCCTCGACCCAAGCTCCTCAGCCCCAGATTACAAAGTCTCCAGAAGGAAAGCGGGAAGAAGCTGCCCGGGCCGCGTCGCGTAGCCCCGCACACCACTTCGACCGGGTTGTAATCATCGTCCTCGAAAACGTGGACTATGAGGTCGCTATCCAGGACCAGGATCTGGCCGAACTAGCCACTCGTGGCGCCAGCTTCACCAACTTCCACGCCTTGGCCCACCCGTCCTATCCCAACTATCTTGCGATGATCGCGGGAACGGACTTTGGCATCCATCGTCGAGGACGTCTTCTCGCCGACAACCAGGTAAACTTTCCCAACGACGCCGCCCATCACACGATTGCTGACCGCCTCGTCGCCGCGGGTCTCGACTTTAAGCAGTACGTGGAGGAATTGCCCAATGGCACCTGCCCGTGGAACTTCTCCGGGCAGCATGTCGCTGGAAAACGCGGCAACTATGTCCGGCGCCACGTGCCGTTTCTCAGTTTTCGCGAGGTGCAGGAAAAGTGGTGCGACCACGTGATCCGCGTCGATTCCAGCAAGTCCGACAACTATTTCGTGCAGGATGCCCGCAAAGGATTAGTCGCCTATTCCTTTTACACGCCTAACATGAACCATGATGGGCACGACACCAGCGCCCAGGTGGCCGGCGCTTGGGCGAAAAAGTTTCTTGATGAAACGTTCTCCGAAAAAATGCGCAAGGGGACCTTGGTGGTCCTCACCTTCGACGAATCGGGTGGAAACGCCGACAATCGCATCTACACCGTATTTCTTGGCGACATGGTGAAACCCGCCGCACAACAGGACCCCGCAGTGCTGGGCAAGCGCTACACGCATTACAACGTACTGCGGACGATCGAGGAGAATTTTGGACTGGAGCCGTTGAGCTCGAATGACCGTGACGCAGCGCCAATCGAGGGCATCTGGAAATGAGCGATCTATTCAGGTTCGCTTGGATGTCGCGTCACCGGCCGATTTGCCGTTTTTCCGCAATGAGTTGCAACCTTGGAAAGCCAGTCTACATCGGCTCACCGTATAAAATTTCCATTGATTATGTGGGTTTGCGTGGTTTCAGAAGCCGGTGCGGCGGTCGGACCATTACCCTGTGTGCCGCAAGACGCTGAAAACGTATATACTTACGTCCGACGTAATCTGGATCGAGAACTGGCATCTCCCGTGCAAAAGTAAGAACGGGACTTGGACCCGAGTTCATTATCTCAAGGCCTCAAATTGCAAATTTAGTGCGCGGTAGAACCTACAACGCGCCCAAGATCGAAACAAGGAGCCTCACCCTATGAACCGCACTTCGTTAGTGATCTGCCTCGCAGCCAGTATGGCCGCCACTGTCGGCTGCTCAAGCAAGAACTATGTTAAATCGCAGACGACGCCGCTGATCAACAAGACCAACGAGCTTGATGATCTGACCGCGAAAAACTCGAAAGACATCAAAGACGTTGATGCCCGCGCTCAGGCCGGTATCCAGGCCGTGAACGCCAAGACCGCCGAAGTCGAGCAGAAGGCGCAGACGGCGGGTCAGAATGCGTCCGCCGCTCAACAGATGGCTGATGCCGCCAACTCACGCGTAGGCGTGCTGACCAACACGGTAGCCAACCTCGACAACTACCACGCCGTCGCCGAAACGTCGGTAAAGTTCGGCTTCAACAAAGACAACCTGACCTCTAAGGCTCAGGAAGCCCTCGACCAGCTCGGGGCCAGTATCGCTTCGACTAAGGGCTACATCATCGCCCTCGAGGGCGGAACGGATTCCGTCGGACCGGCGGATTACAACTATGATCTCAGCCAGCGCCGCGCCAACTCGGTGATTCAGTACCTGGCGACCAAGTACAACGTGCCTGCCCACAAGATCTATGTGATCGGGCTTGGCAAGGACAAGCCGGTGGAGACGAACAAGACTTCGTCGGGCCGTGCAGACAACCGTCGCGTCGACGTGCGCTTGATGACCAACACTGTGGGCGGTGAGACCCCAGCCAAGGCGCCGGCAACGGGAGCGAACAATCCGTCTTCGATGTAAGAAACGAGTTTACCCTCCTCCCCGGAGGACTTCGCCAACCAGGCCGCTCAACGCCTCCCCCTGAGCGGCCTGCTTTTTTTCTCCAGTGAAACATCCGACTCAGGCCAATTCGGTTTGTGTGTTTTTGCCGCTCTGGATGGGCTGCGAGTAAGATGTCGCCATGCAACTCACATCGTTTTCCCGGCGGTCCTTTCTTGCATTGTCAGCCGTGTTGCCGTGGGCCTTTCGCGGCCTCGCTTCCGGAACGGCTTCATCAAGCTCCATCCCGGTTGGACTGGAACTCTACTCTGTGCGCGATGCCCTGAAGCAGGACCCCGAAGGCACCGTGCGCGCGGTGGCCCAAATGGGCTACCAGGCTGTCGAGTTCTATGCCCCGTACTTCGAATGGAGCGAGCCACAGGCGAAGCAGATGCGAAAATTGCTGGACGATCTCGGCATCCGCTGCTATTCCACTCACAACGATGAAGACTTCTTCAGCGCGAAGAATATCGACCACGCCCGGGAACTGAACCTCATCCTGGGCACCAAGTACATGGTGCAGGCCTGGAGCGACCCCAAGCCCGATCTCGACGGGTGGAAAGCGCTCGCCGCGAAATTGAATGCCCTAGCCGATAAGCTGGAGCCGAGTGGACTCAGAGTCGGATATCACAACCACGACGCCGAGTGGAGGGCGGTGGGTGGCCGACGGCCCATCGAGATTCTTGCCGCTAATACCAAGCCATCGGTCATGCTGCAACTCGACGTTGGGACGTGCCTGGAAGCTGGTTCCGATCCGGTCGCGTGGATCAAAGCCAACCCGGGACGCATTCGGTCCATCCATTGTAAGGAATGGTCGCCCGCAAAGGACAAGGGCTACAAAGTCCTGTTCGGAGAAGGGGTGGCCGACTGGAAGGGAATCTTTCAGGCCGCGGAGAGCGTCGGCGGAGTTGAATATTACCTGGTTGAGCAAGAGGGCAGCCAATTTCCTGAACTGGAAACCGCGCGCCGATGCCTGACAGCATTCCGCTCCACCCACGGATGACGGTAAAATAGGGCTATGCGCAGTGTGCTTTTCCTCTTGTTGGTCGTTGGCCAGTAGTCTGGCGCTTTATGGGCAGAGCCGACCTTCAGGCTCGGCTCCGCCGAGTCCTCAGACCCCTGATTCGACTTCCTCATCGGCGCCGAAGCCGGCTACGGCCCGGAGCCCCAATCTTGCGCCCCCGCGATCGGACAGCGTGAATGCCGATTCCTTGAGTGGCGAAGGGGAAAGCTCGAGCAAAGATACGCAGATTGATTTGAGCCCTCCCGAGGGCGATGCCAAGGCTCACCCGCACAGTTCTGAAATTCTTATGGATGAAGGGACAGCGTCAGGGGATGGCGGCGTCGGCGAATTCCATCCCTGGGATCCGCACAAAGCAGCGAAAGATGTGGAAGTAGGAGATTTCTATTTCAAGCGCAAGAACTATCACGCAGCGGAAGATCGCTATCGCGAGGCGTTGCTATACAAGGACAACGACGCCGTCGCTACTTACCGTTTGGCCGTGTGTCTGGAAAAGCTGGACCGTCCGTCAGAGGCGCGCACGGAATTCGAGAACTACCTGAAGATTTTGCCTCACGGCCCGGAAGCAGAAGATGCCAAGAAGGCCATCGAACGGCTGAAAGGTCTTGCAGCCAAAGCGAAACCAGCCAATTGAGGACCTTTTGGAGCAACATGGATCGTTGTGCCTGCGTAACTCGCAAGCGAGAAGATCTTTCACCGCCCCAAGCTTCTAGCCTTCGATTTTCGTTTTGCGCTGCCGGCAGCGCCATTTCCAAGGCTGCTGTGCTCGGCCTCCCCTAGAATCAAATTCGACGGCCACTTTGGCCCGGTTTGGACCAAACCCTTTGAACGGCTTGCAGCGCGGATGATGCTCTCAACGGTGTCAAGGCAGGCGTGTACAGCCTGCGTACGAAGCGCTCCTTCGAAACCGCCGCGGATGATGAGCATGGCCGTACCGTGCATCAACGACCATATCGCCAGGATCATGCGGTTATGGCGGCGCGGAGCTCCTCCCAGTTGTTTGGCCAAGCGTTCCCGCATCAAGTTGAACGACGGCCAAGGCTCGTGCAAGGAGGGCGGCTTGCCCACGCCGTCGAACAGCACCTCGTAGGCGTGCGTGTGCTCAAGGGCAAAGTCCAGTTGTCTCTGGATGGCCTCGCGCAGGGTTCGAGTGCGAGTGAGGGCTGAGAAGAGCTCGCTTCGAGTCTTGAGTCGCAAGGCTCTCAAGATGTCTTCGCGATCATGATAGCGCTCGTACACTGTGGGCGTCGTCGTGCCCGCCGCCTTAGCCACGGCACGCATAGTCAGCGCCTTTTCTCCGCCACGGGCCCATAGGCGCGAAGCTGCGGCAAGAATGCGTTGTTCCAGGTCAGGGTCAGGATGTCGGGGCAATTTGCCTCCAGAAGCTACACCAAAGCAACTAGTTTCTTGTACTGCGTATTAGTAACGGTGTATACTCTACGCATACTGAACAATGCGGATGACCTCGCAGGTGGGTCTCGCTGGATCCGTGCAAGTGGCAGCCCTCCCCGTGCGGTCCTCCGAACCCGCCTGCGCTACCTACCGAAATAACCAAGGAGTGGTAAATGCAGTTTGGAGGTAAGAAGCAAATCGATGTGGGACGGCTCAAAGCCGAACTCGCTGCTGCCGGCGTGGAGCTATTGAGCGCGCATTGTGCCACAGACCGTATTCGTCTCCAGTATTCTCCTCAAGAGGTCGTAGCTTTCGGCGAGCGGACCGCTCTGAAGAAAGCCATAGCTTCTGCGGAGGCGTTGTATCGCTTTTTTTCCCAGATCAAGACACAGCTCAAACATACAGAAGACCCCAGTAGCTAAAAGATACGGTCCACTCTCACGAGGCATTCCTCAAACCGTCGAGCCGCTTACTTTTCCACCCGGATGAATTCGCCAGTCGAGGCGTTCACAGCCACGGTCAATTTGGCTCCCTCGCGGCTTGCGCCGAAGATCACGTGCCAGACCAACTCATTCGTATTGTGGTTCCAATCGCAAACGTAAATGACCGGAGTATCCGGCGCCTTCTCAAGAACCTTATCTCCGCCGTGTTTCTGTGCGGTCGCCAATGCCTGGTCTGAGTCGATCTTGAGGAAAGCCATATCGAAAACTTGCGTGGACGAATTCGAGGGCGAGTAGCTGTCTTCTGTCCCGGGATTGATGCCGCGGGAGGGCGCGCCGTCGGCCGCACTACCCGACCAGGTGTAGGCCTTTTCCGACCGCCGGCCTGGTGATGCGAAACTGCCCCGCCAGACGGCCCATTTGCCGTCGTGCCCGTTTCCATCGCTCGTGGCCACCGAGTCGATGCGGTAAGGTCTCGCATCCACGTTCCAGCCGCGTGCCGCAACGTACAGCTTCTGAAAGGCTGAGCGCGCGGTGATAAGCTCCGGACCTTTGGTTTCAGGCTTCGCCGGCTCCGCGGTCTTGTTGGAATCGGACGAGCATCCGGTGAGGAGCGCCAGCAGCACGATGGCAAGCACAGCGCTCAGGGCCGCGAACGAAAATCTGTGATGGCCGGCCGTTGCTTTCTTGCGGCTATGTTCCTCATCGGTCAAAACAGCCGTGCCTGAAATTTCCGCAGAGGCCGCGGTAGGGCGGGTTAGGGCGAGGCTAGCCGTCTTCATGGCGTCCTTCCTGATATAACTTGATGAGATTATGGTCGCGGCAACATTCTAACCGAAAGATCGTAAAAGGTAAGTAACGCCCCGTGGACCCTCATCTTGAGAGATTGCAGCGGGAAATCGATTCGGCCCTCGCCGGGCTGTTGCCAGACGGGCTGCTCACCCACGCACCAGGGAAATGGTGCCCCGCCGAAATCCTGGAACATTTATATCTGACCTATACCGGAACAATCAGGGGATTTGAACGTGTCGTCGACGCCGGGAAGCCGCTAGCAACAGCTCCTACATGGAAGCAGCGCGGTCAGGCGTTGGTCGTCGTCGGTTTCGGTTATATGCCGACTGGCAGGGAAGCGCCGCCCGTTGCCCGTCCTCGCGGGGTTCCTTCCGAGGAAGTATTGGCAAACGTTGGGCCAAAGATTGCGGCCATGGATGAAATTATGTCGCGTTGCGAGGCAATGTTCGGATCGAGCACCAAGATTTTGGATCATCCCATTCTCGGCCCGCTGTCCATCGATCAGTGGCGGAAGTTTCACCTCGTGCATGGTGTGCATCATGTGAAGCAGATTCGACGGCTGCGTGAGCTTGCCAACGGCTCAGCTCAACATGATGCGCGCGAAAATAAGAAAAGCGCTGGAACGTAGCTCCAGCGCTCGCCTTCTTTCGGTCTTTTTCTCTTACTCTTCGCGGACTGAGCTGGGCACGCCAGCTTTCCGTGCGTCTTCCCGGGTATCGTCAAGCTTCTGCTTGGCCTCGTCCAAAGCCTTTTGCTTGTCGGCAATTTGCTGCTTGTACTGCGCGTCCTGTTTGTCCCAGTCGGCCGAATTACGCAGCCTGTTGCCGACGTCGGCGTACATCGCAGCAGCTCGGATCTGGTATTCGCGTTGCACTACGTCGAGCTCGCGCGTGAGCAAATCAACTTGTTGCTTTTGCGAGTTGATCCTCTCACCCCATTGCTTCCACGCGGCTTGTTTGGCGGCCTCATCGTCAGCAGGCTTGGTTGTTCCTTTAAGAGCCGTTGTTGCGTTGGCGTCGGCGCCCGATTTTGCCTCGCCCGCGGACTTGGCGTCGGTCCCAGCCTTCGCTTCGCCTGTTGCAGGAGTATCCGAGGATTCTCCCTGCTTTGCCGCGGAATTGTCAGTCGAGGCGGCCGGAGCTGTTCCTACGATCGAGAGTTTGTCATCTTTCGGCAAATTATCGTTGTCGAAGACCTTCGGTTTACTCTTGGCGGCAGGATCCTTACGGACCTGACGAGCATAGTCACCCAGCGACGAGCCCGCGGGTGAGTTCTGCGAGTTCGACTGAGCCTGATTCTGGGCGCTCGCCGGAAGCGTTGCTAGTCCGAGCATCAGGATCAGTCCAATTCCACTATTTGTCATGTATTTCATAACTTCCACCTTCCTCCCGCTGAATCTGTTTTTGGCACGAGCCTCATGCCTACCCGTGTCTTGCTGGTTCATTAATCCGCTGCCTTGCCCGCCGCTGTTGCTGCCGCGACGGGTCTCGTCGTCAGAAATCCGCCGATGCTTCGATCGAGTTGCGCGGCCTCGTGCGCGATATCGGTCGCGAGTTGCTTTGCCAATTCGGGGTCGCGGTTGTCGGCAAGCTGTTGCGCATAGCCTGCAATCGTGGTGAGTGATGTGCGCAGTTGCAGCGCCATCTCTGCCGAGATTTCACCCTGCAATTCCTGTTGCCGCCGAATCCCTTCCAGTTCACTGAGATCGTTAATCAGACACGTAACGCCTAGCAAGCTGCCATCTGTTGCGGGCACCTGGGAAATTGTCATCGCGAGGAATCGCGGCTCTCCCGCCGGAGTCTGGTATTCGGCCTGAACCTGACGTCGCGTGCTGCCCTCGCGCAGCACTGCGTGGATTTCATCGACCAGATGGACACGCTCATCCAGCATTTCTTCTGCGGACGTGCCATCCGTGACCATCGATCCCGTGTGAACCCTCGCATCTCGGAAGATGTTTTCCGCACTCATTCCTGTGGCTGACGCGAAACCAAGAATCGCTTTTGCCGACGGATTCGAAGTCTTGATCAATCCGTTGGCTCCGAAGACCACCACCCCGCAGGAAAGGTTCGTGAGCACTGCCTGGCTGAAAGTCTCGCTGGTACGTGCACGATTCTGCTCGGCTTGGGATTGCACCAGCAGTTCATGCTTCTGCTGCTTGAGTTGCTGGATGACGGTGTTGTAAAGATGCAGCGGTAAAGTCTCGAGCGAGGGAGGACCTTCGCTGGACAAATCGCCCTCTTCTGTAATTTTCTTGCGCAACTGGCGCACGAAAAGCAGGCCCAGCAGAAACGCCGAGCCCGCGCAGAACAAGACCGCGAGCGCGCGCAACAGCAACGGATTGGCCAGAATTCTCACCAAAGCCTCCCGTACCAGCGCAGGAATCGGTCGCCGAAAAACAACGCGAACAGCGCCATACTTCCCAAGAAGACGCCAAACGGCATCTGATAATTGCGGTAGATCACTTGCGCCGACTGCCACGCGCGCCGCCGTGCGGCTTGGGCATTCGCCAGACGTTTCATGAAGCGGTGAGTGCGCTTCATCCAAACCACAAGAACGGTGGTCAACCCGAAAAGCGACCCCGCCACCGACGCCGTGAAAATTGTGAAAACCGTGAGCTTTATGCCCAGGAACGCCCCCACCATAGCCATCAGCTTGACGTCCCCGAATCCCATGCCTTCCGCCCCGCGCCAGCGCAAGTAGATTGCTCCAGCACCGTAGATGAACGAGGCTCCCGCTGCCGCGCCCAACAGGGAATCAAGCAGAGAGAGGAGCCGGGCGGAGATGTCGCCGCTGAAGGGCAGGTTTACCATTCCAGGCAGAAATTGCGATGCCAGATCACTGACCGGGACAATTAAGCTGAAGACCACCCCTAGCGCCAGTCCAGGCAGCGTCATCTTGTCTGGCAGCAATTTGGTTTCAGCGTCGGTGAAGATTAGACCTAAGACCAGGAAGCCGAAGGCGCAGTACTTCAATGTTGAGAGCGTCCATCCGAAGTACCAATAGCACGCGAGAAATAACCCGCCCGTTAGCAGTTCGATCATCAGGTACCTGGGCGAAATACCCTCGTCGCAGTGACGGCAGCGACCGCGCAGGATCAGCCAACTCAACACGGGAAGATTGTCGTAAGACGCGATGGGCTGCTTACACGTGGGACACGCCGAGCGCGGCGTGACCACCGATAGCCCCCGAGGCAGACGATAGATACACACGTTCAAGAAGCTGCCGAACGCCAGCCCCAGGACAAAAATCGCCAATGCGATAACAGGATCCACGAAGTCTCAGAAATACGTTGCAGGGCAGAGCGCATGCCTTGCGGCGTGAACTTCCCTCAAGAACGCAGGATGTTCCCGTTCTTCCTTGGATTATAAGTCGATCATTCCGGGTAGGACTAAGTACTGAAGTCACTGACCAAACGGTCAAGGGGCCAGTAAGCCTTTGACCAAAGGCGGGTTATCCCTCTGGTGGGCCCCCTTACCGGGTGTCAGTCGTCACCGAAGACATAACTAAGCCCCAGAGCGCAGCCACAGCGCTCTGGAGCTCATCGAGAGTCAGAAATCTGAACTACCGCCTATTTAGCCTGCAGAGTGTCGATATAGCTGACCAGGTTCGTGATCCTCTGCTGCACTTGACCTTCATGGCCTTGGCTGATGCTTGAGAACAGCGGGCCCCAGATCGGCATATCCTGGCTTCCATGGGACGGCGTGCTGGCCTGCCCCCGGATGATGGCAGCAACGTGAGAGGACGGATATTTGCCGCCGTTCTTCTGCGCCAGAACAGTGAGATCAGCGGGCGCAGTCTTCATTGCTGTGGCCGCCGGGCCGCTACCCTTGGCATCCTTACCGTGGCAGACGGCGCAGTAGCTGTTGAACATCTCTTTGCCTGAACTGGAAGGCGTATTGGTGATAGGAACGTGCTTCACGGTAGTAGAACTCTTATCCACCGTTTGTTGCCCTACGGCCATGATCGAAATCATGGCTAGAATTGCGACTGAACTGATGAATTTCATTACACGCATAGCTTCCTCCGTGGGCTACGAAGCCCAAAACTTCCACAACAGCGCAGTTTAGGCGCGCAGCTACAAGCCGACTGTGATCAAAATCACAAGCGGATGTGAGTTAAGCCTATCCGCATCCGAAGTGTCAAGGAAGCACGAAACGCAACAGCTCGCCCTCAAGGGCAAGAGCCGATGGCTCGTAAGAGGGAAAAGGCCCGTCCCACCGGCTCCAATCAGCCGGGACCAGCCTTGTCTGCGCCGCGGGATTCTCCACCCAGCCTTCCGTCGTCTCTTCTCGGAGATAGACAGAGAAAGACGCGGGAGCGTCGGCAGGAAGCAACTCTGACTTCCACTCATACAGGCTTGCTGCCAGGCTTTCTGTCAGGGACTCGCGCGGGTCGATGCACAGGATCCATCCAGTGTTCGCAGAGCGACGATGTTGCTCGTCGGATGCTCCGGCAGCCGCCTCTATCACACGGGCGCCGTATTCACGGGCGATCTGCAAAGTGCCATCGCGCGATCGGTCATCGATGATCACGATCTCATCGCATGGATAAAGGGTTTCCAGGCAGCGACCCAGCCGCAAGGCGTCGTTATGCGTGCGCAAGAGTGCAGTAATTTGAGGCATGGAGACAACGCTTGCCGCTTAGTGTAAGCGACGAGAAGACGAATTTGTAGAGGCCACAGCTCGCTGGTCCACTTGTCCTGAGTCCAAAACCGAAGCCGCTAATCAACCACGGCCATCACTGCGATTCGTTTAGCTTCTGCCTGCTGGGGTCCGGACCCTGAGCCTTGACGACCGTGATTGGGGCTTGCAGCGTGAAGTTCAGCACCGTCTCCGAGGGCAGCTTAATCTGCTGACCCTTCGTGGCGGCTTGCACGCCGCCGCCAACTCCGGCACCCGCCGCCGCTCCAATAGCCGCTCCCTTACCCCCACCCGCAATAGCGCCAATGATGCTGCCGATTACCGCACCTCCACCGACCTTCTCGGCAGTATTCTTGCCGCGCGAACTGCCTTCTTTCTTGTATTGATCGGTCTGAAGATTGTAGGTTTTGCCCCCAGACACGATGCTGTCGAGTTGCATGACTACTGCCGACTGTCCCGCGAACTTACCAGCGCTTTTTACTTCTACCAGATGCCCCGTAAGTTCGACTCCAGCGGGTACGGCTTCCTCCCCGTCCGAGGTAAGGGGAGCGTTCAGCGTGGCATGGAACGAGTCTCCGGTCTGATTCTTTTCGCTGTCGATAGGATCAATGAGCCGCACCGTGAGTTGCGTCCCCTGGTCGATGATTAATTTCCTGGGAGCGGGCGGCGGAGGAGGCTCTGTGGTGGCGACGCCGTTCGGCGGATCCGGCGGCGGTTGTCTTGAGTCGGGCGTAGGCTGATCCGAGTCGGACATCGTTTGCCCATTCGAATCGGACTCGGAGCTTGCACTGGAACGCGAATCTTTTTTGGGGCGAGTCTTTCTTGTTTTGCTGGCCGCTGGCGAAGGTCTTTCGGCAGGCGGAGTCACGGAAGGTTGCGGCGCGGGGGTCGGCTTTGCGGCCTCGGCAACTGACGCAGAATCCTCTCCCACTTGCAGATTATTTACTACAGTTTTGACGCCCGGAACTGACGCTGCCTGCCTTCCGGCTGCATCCCTTTGAGCGACGTTGTCTACGGTTCCGGAGAGAGTCACGACCCCGTTGTTAGCCTGCACCGTTAGCTGCTTGGCCGACAAGCCTGAATCCTGGCTGAACTTGCTTTGAATGTCGCTCGACATCTTGGCGTCATCCGGCTTCCTTGCGCAGCTACCCAAACCAAGAATGATCGCCAGAACGAATGAAGATACGAATATGGAATTGTTTTTCATACTCGACTCCTAACAGTGGCCCAAACCGGGCCGCCCCTTTATGTCGGATACAGTTTAGATGCTTGGAAGGTTTCTTGCAGATGTAAATGCGGGTAACTGGTGCGTGACAACCGGGAGAGCGTGACCGTAATACTGGCGCCCGGGTCGCGCGTCTCGCTCAAGTAAGCAGAGTCTAGTGGATGAACTTGTAGTCGACGATCGATGCCGCTAGTCCGATATTTTCCTCGGATTTGGGAAGGTCTTTGGCGCGCATCACCCGCCCCTGGCACACAACGTTGCTATTCTTTTGTCCGGAGATCTCTTCCGGCATCTCAAATACCATCTCGACCAGCGCGTTGACCGGGAGCTGCTGCGGACCACTAAAAAGAACGCCGCTCTGGCTGATGTTTTCAATGATTCCCTCGTACCACGTGCTGGTCTTATTGACGCGGTAACGCAGGGGAATGTCGAGCTTTAGGCGGCGCGCACGGGGTACCCAGGATGGCCGCTGCTCGCGTGTGTGGCTACGCCGAATGCCCGTTTCAGGCTTGGCATGCTCCACGCGTTCAGTGCGACGCATCGTTGCCCAGTCATACTTGTACTCCGCAGCACACAGCAGACACACCTGGTAATAGTGTCCGTCGGTCCCGCGGCGCGGCCAGGAGAACTCGTGGGAGCAGCGACCAAGCATCAGCACATCCATGAATTTTTGCGGCATATTCTGACTTCCGGGTGAGTGAACCTCGGATGTAGGCATCATCGCCCGACGCTCTAACTTTGGAAAGGTTACTTTCGTGCACATTGGACCCTGTTAGTACCAAAACCCGCTGCTGCAATCAGTTGGCGCGATTTGTCATCGGTTTGCCAGCGTACCCAAGGGATGTAGATCTTCATCCGACTGGCCTGTACCGGCTTTTGTGTATCATCGCCCCATGGATCGCAGCCCTGGGGCTAGCGCGTCGACCGAGATAGCGGTTTTTATCCTTGCCGGCGGCAACAGTACGCGCATGGGCGCGGATAAGGCTTTCGTCGCCCTTGACGGCCGCACCCTGCTGGCACGGGCGCTTGACTTGGCTCGGTCCCTTAGCAACGACGTCCGCATTGTCGGGGATTCCGCGAAGTTCGCACCATTCGCTCCCGTGGTGAACGATGTATTTCAGGGATGTGGTCCACTGGCCGGTATCCATGCTGCACTGCGAGGTTCGCGGGCCGACATGAACCTGATCCTCGCGGTTGATCTCCCTTTCGTATCGGGTGCCTTATTGCAGTTCTTGATCGCGCAAGCCACGGATTCCGCAGGTGCGGTAGTCACTGTCGCGCGAGCGGGCAGGCGATTGCAGCCTTTGTGTGCTGTCTATCGCCGCGAGTTCGCCGATAGCGCGGAGGAGGCCCTGAAGCAAGGACACTACAAGATCGATGCATTGTTTGCGACGCCGTCAACCCGAATCATCGACGAAGAAGAATTGGAAACTGCCGGTTTTTCCTCACGATTGTTTCGTAATCTAAACACTCGCGAAGACTTGGGAGAAGCGACTGGTCAACTGCAGCTCGAGAGATGATGGGAGGAGAATCAGCTAGAGGCTACAACCTATTTCATGCCTGACGAAGCCAAACCTGCTCCCTATATCGAATTCTGCGACGTCTCCAAAGCGTTCGGGGACAACGTCGTACTCGACCATGTGAGCTTTGACGTTCTTCCTGCCGAAACGGTCTGCATCTTGGGCCGCAGCGGCGTCGGCAAGTCAGTCACTCTGCATCAAATCATGGGATTTCTCAAGCCCGACTCTGGACACGTCATCGTTGCGGGCGAAGACATCACGGACTACACCGAGGAGCAACTCGAACTGATCCGCAAGAAAGTCACCATGGTCTTTCAGAACGGAGCGCTCTTCGACTCGCTCACGGTCGGTGAGAATGTGGCCTTCCCTCTGCGCGAAACCCGCGACCTCAATGAAGAGCAGGTTTACCAAATCGTTGACGGACTGCTGCAAATGGTCGGAGTCCAGCAAATGCGCGATCTGTTACCCTCCGATCTCTCGACTGGCATGAAGCGCTCGGTAGCAATCGCGCGGGCCCTGGCGGCACGCCCCGAATGTGTGCTCTATGACGAGCCCACGACGATGGTAGACCCTCTCATGGCGCAATTGCTTGGCGATCTGATCAAGCGCCTTAAGATCCAGCTCAACCTGACCAGCATCGTAGTGACTCACGATATGCGGCTTGCCAAAAAACTTGCCGAGCGCGTGGTTTTTCTCCACGAAGGCAAGGCGATCTTCTTCGGCACGTACCAGGACATGGAGAAATGCCCCGAACCCATCATTCAGGAATTTCTGGAACTGGATGAACTGAAGCTGGAAGTATAAGCATCAAGCATTTTTCCTCGTGGAACTTCTGTCCTTCATGGTTTGGTTTCCACTTGTTGCTCTCGGGGGAGTGTGATATCAGGGAGCCCATGAAACTCCGCTTGCTTCTCTTCTTGCTTCTCTCCACGACGGGCTTCGCGCAATCTCAACCTGAATCGAAGCCAGCAGGGTCGATCGTGGTGAAAGCCGCGAAACTGCTCGACGTCCGTAAGGGCAGCTACGTCGAAAATGCCGCGCTTTGGATCGAGGGCGACCGCATCAAGGAGGTAGGGCGCGTGTTGGAAGTCGTTGCCCATGCGCCTCGGAACGCGAAGGTTATCGATCTTGGCCGAGCCACGATTCTTCCCGGTCTCATCGATTGCCACACGCACATCATGGCGCGGTTCGCGGACTCCGATGACGGATACACGTTGGGCCTGGCAACCAAGTCGCAAGCCTTCCGCGCGCTGGAGGGTGCCTATAACGCCCGCATCACGCTGCAAGCTGGTTACACTACCGTTCGGGACGTTGAGAATGAAGGTTCGGGCTATGCCGATGTAGCACTACGGGATGCGATCAACCAGGGCCTCGTCGAAGGACCGCGGATGCAGGTTGCCACCCGCGCGATTGCTGCCGTCGGACAATACAATCCTTTCGGTGTCTCCCCCGACCTCGTCAACTTTCCCACCGGAGCGCAAATGGTAAGCGGTGTCGAAGAAGCTCGCAGAGCCGTGCGCGAGCAGATCGGACATGGTGCGGACTTGATCAAGGTTTATGCCGACTGGGCTCACCCGACGCTGACCGTCGAGGAAATCAGTGTGATCGTGGAGGAAGCGCATAAGCAAGGTCTCAAAGTCGCCGCGCATGCCACCACGCCAGAAGGAATCAAGAACGCTGTAACCGCTGGAGTCGACTCGATTGAGCACGGTCACGGGGCCAATCGCGAAGACCTCGAAATGATGAAGGCCAAAGGAACATTTCTCGTTCCGACCATAGGAGTGATCGATGCCCTTGCCGAGCGGCACAAGAATGAGCCCACTACGCCCGAGCAGCAAAAGGGATACGACAGTTTTCTGAAGGGGCTGCAGCAAGCGGTTCAGACGGCAATGAGTCTCGGCGTGAAGATCGCCTCGGGATTCGATGCCGCGGAAGCCGAGGGACAGGGTAAGAACGCGAACGAACTGGCTGCGCTCACGAAACGGGGGATGTCACCGCTGGATGCAATTCGCGCGGCAACCATCAACGCCGCTGAATTGTTGGCTTGGCAAGATAAAGTGGGAGCACTAGAGCCCGGTCACTATGCCGACGTGATCGCGGTCGATGGCGATCCCCTCGCAGACATTACGGTCCTGCAGCACGTGAAGTTCGTTATGAAGGACGGAGCAGTGGTGAAGGAAGCCGTCTCCTCTACAAATTGACAGTTGGTGGGTTGTTTCCTGGCCCAGACCCCTGGTCCCAGACCTCTGACTCTAAAACCCTTGTTCCACCAGTTCTTCCAGAGTTAGCGAACTCTCCTCGCCCTTCATCATCTTCTCAACATACTTCGCGATCAAATCAGCTTCCAGGTTCACAGGATCACCAGGCTTCAGAGAATGCAGGTTGGTCATTTCCACGGTGTGAGGAATAATCGCGATCGTGCAGCGATTCTTCTCAAGTTTTGCCACGGTCAGGCTGATGCCTTCAATCGAGATCGATCCCTTGTAGACCGTGTATTTCTCGACTTCTCCCGGCAGTTCGATGTGAAGCCACCAGTTCTCCGAGTCCGCGATACGTTCGAAGGCGGTAAGTCTGCCCACCCCATCGACGTGCCCCTGGACAATATGTCCACCGAAACGTCCATCTGCTTTCATCGGGAGTTCAAGATTCACCAGAGCGCCTTCCTGAATGCGCGAGAACGATGTCAGCCCCCAGGTCTCGGGCGCCAAATCAGCACAGAACGATCCCGGCTTAATGTCTAAGGCCGTAAGACAAACTCCGCTCACGGACACGCTATTGCCAGTTCCGAGTTCATTGGGCGTACGTTCCGCTGCGATGGTGATCCGGCGATTTTCGCCGCGCTGTTCGATGCGACTGATGCGACCCACTTCTTCTACGATTCCTGTAAACATGAGAACCTCCGGTATGAACGGAACATTGTAATGCTTCCACAAGTGTTGCGCCTTATCCGAGTTCGGGGCTACTCGAGTCGCCAAGGGGAGCGTTCGGGCCAGTGCCGAAGAGCTTCCGTAGCCCATGCCGTCGACTTGTCGGTGTGGCAAGAGGTGCACGGATTTGGAATTTTGTATCGGTCGGTCATCGCGGGAGAAATAAATCGAAACGTGTGAGCCCTCACCTTAACGTCGGCAATGGTGGTTTCGATCTGCGGCATATGGCAGGCTACGCACTGGCTTCCCCGACTGCCAGCCTTGTGGTGTGTATGCTCTTCAAGCGTCCCGGTTCGAGGTCCGTAGAGCGATAGCGGTCCGTGGCAGTCCAGGCAGAGCTGGTTCACGGGTTTTCTGAGTTGGGCGTACTGATCCGTTCCATGCACGTCGTGACAGGTGAAACAGGTGACTCCGCGGCGGTACATTACGCTTTGCACGAAGTCATTGCCCTGCATGCGATTCTTGTGCGCAGTCCCGTCGGGGAAGTGGGTGAAGCTGCCTTGCCCAAGAGTGTGATCCTCGAGTCGCCAGAAATCTGACAGCTCAAGTCCGACTTGGTAGCCGACGGGCCAGTCGTAATATCTTCCTTCCATTGGATTATTCGGCGGCCTGCCCTGGGAGTGACACTGAATGCAGGTGTCATTGGCGCGGACGTAATCCATGTGTGCCGGGTTCAGAATGTTGTCCCTCAGCGGATGTTCTACATGTTCGCTGCCCGGACCGTGGCAACGCTCGCAACCGACGTTCCATTCTGCCACGGCCTTGGTTTGGATGTTGTACCCAACGGAGTGGCAACCGTCGCACGTCGGGCCGGTGGGTCGCTGCATATTGTCGGGGGGATAGAGCGCAGCCCACCAGTCCGTTCCTTCCGCTACGAAATAAGGCCGCCATTGGCGATGGGTGACGTCCCATTGTGCGCCCAGAGGGAAATAATCGTCGCCTCGTTTCGTGAAGTAGCGCTGTTTCCACAGACTGCCGTAGACGAATGCAACCTGATCCTTGCTGAACTTGGCGATGGTGTTCGACCCAAGATCGGGAATGATTGCCTCGGGGTGTTCGCGCGGGTCGCGGACTACATTCGCCATCGGCGTTTTTTTCCAGCGTTCGTAGATTTCGGAATGGCACTTCGCGCAGGCCAGCGAGCCGACGTAGTGGGCGGAACTAGCGGTTCGATTCCCGGCTGCGCGTGCTTCTGGAGATGGCTGGCGCAGGTCGCGAATGAACAGGACCAGCTTCCAGCTTTCGTCGTCTGGCTCCGAATGGGCGGTGCTCCACGCAGGCATCCCTGTCAGGCGCACTCCGTTCCGGATGATGTAGTGGATCTCGCCGTCCGTGAGCCGCTGGGTTAGAGACGAACGAAGGTCCGGAGCTTTCGGATAAAGTCCGCGCCCGACTTGCGTTTGCCCGCTCCCGTCGAATCCGTGGCACATCGCGCAACGGGCAACGAAAGCCTCGCGGGCTTGCCGCAAGTTGTCTGGTGTTGCTTCCCACGGGTTCGTTTGCTTTCGTTGGCTTCGGGGAATAGCGAAGTCGCGAAGCCGTCGAGCCACGGCCTTTTCGAAAGATGAGGGTTCATCGGCGGCACTGAGGCCGTTGCGAATCCAGAACAGGCCGCAAACGACCAGCACGACGCCAACCGCCCCGATGATGAGAGCACCCCTCCAGCGACGCTGTGGACTCATGACTATTGAGTTTCAGTCTCCGTAAGGATCCCGCAAGTATCCCTCGACCGCGAAATCTTCGCCAAAGCGATGCAGGCGGATGTGCTTTACCTGGGCCGCCTGGCTCATGTGGCTGAATCCCGTGCCGGCAGCGAAGGGAATCGAGCCGGTGCCTGCGAGAATCTTCGGCGCATAATACAGAAAGACTTTGTCCACGACATTCGAGGCGAGGGCCGCCCAGTTTACGGCGGCTCCGCCTTCAATCATCACGCTGGTGATTTCCAGTTGCCCGAGTCGACGCAGGATCGTGGGAATATCAGGCCGTCCATCGGCCTCAGACGCGGGAAGTTTCTCAACACGGATTCCCAATTGTTCGAGTTGGGCTTTCTTTTGCTCGTCTTCCAGCGAGCAGAAGATCAGAACATCATTCTTCCTTTCCGTCGCCACGCTTTGAGCCAATCGCGAATCCAGCGGCAGCCGCAAGCGCGAGTCGAGAATAACGCGCAGCAACGGACGCCTCCGCGGCAGTCCACTTCGATCGGTCAGCAGTGGGTTGTCGGATAGGATCGTTCCAACTCCGACCAGCAGCGCGTCGTTCTGATGCCGCAACTCTTGCACATGAGCGCGGGCCACTTCGCTCGTTACCCACCCTCCAGCCGGAATTCCTTCGGCGTGGTTTATCTCATCGGCGGGTGGCGGGGCGATCTTGCCGTCGAGCGTCATGGCGGCCTTCAGGGTGACGAGCGGTGTCCGCTGGCGGATGTAGCGGGCAAACGCTTCATTCAAATGGCGCGCTTCCTGTTCGAGCTGTCCGACTTCAACCTGGAGGCCGGCCGTACGAAGCTGCTCGAATCCGCGTCCGCTCACTTTGGGGTTTGGATCCGGCATAGACGCGACCACGCGACGAATTCCCGCGCCAATCAGCGCGTCAGTGCATGGAGGCGTGCGTCCCTGATGCGCGTGCGGTTCGAGGTTGATGTAAAGCGTTCCGCCGCGGGCCCTCGCGCCGGCCTGTTCGAGAGCGATGATTTCGGCGTGCTTTACACCCGGGTAGGTGTAGGTTCCGCTGCCAACGACATTATCCCCATCGTCGGTGATCAGGGCGCCAACGCAAGGATTGGGCGAGGCCAAGCCAAGGCCTTGGCGTGCTAGTTCAAGCGCGTGCTGGATATGTTTTTCGTCGGAGGATTGAACACGCATTCAGGAAGAAATCTACCACGTCGGACCTCCGCGCACGTCATCTCATGCTGTCTTGGTCGACGTCCATCGGAGCTTCTACTCGAACAATGAATCGACGAACTCTTTCGGGTCGAAGGGCAACAGATCTCCGGCTTTCTCCCCGACGCCAACGTAGCGCACGGGCAATCCGAGTTCACGCGAAATCGCAACGACGACGCCTCCTTTGGCGGTGCCGTCCAATTTTGTAAGGACAATTCCAGTGACGCCGGCCGATTCGGTAAACATGCGCGCCTGCTGCAGCCCGTTTTGGCCTGTGGTCGCGTCCATCACAAGCAGGGTCTCGTGGGGCGCTCCGGGAATGATGCGCTGCGCCGTGCGCCGCATTTTTTCAAGTTCTGACATTAGACTCGTTTTGGTATGAAGACGGCCTGCGGTGTCTACCACTACGTAGTCCGTCTTGCGTGCGACGGCGGCTTGCAGCGCGTCGAACAGGACTGCTGCAGGATCGCCTCCAGGCTTCGTCTTGATCACTTCCGTGCCGGTGCGCTGTCCCCAGATTTCGAGTTGTTCAATCGCGGCTGCACGAAAGGTGTCAGCGGCGCAGAGCAGGACGTTTTTTCCTTGCGAGCGAAACACTTGAGACAGTTTCCCGATGGTCGTGGTTTTTCCCGTGCCGTTCACTCCGACAACCAGAATCACCTCCGGAGTGCCATCGACTTTCTGCACGGGGCGCGTGTTGGCGGCACTCAGAATCGTCAGGATCTCTTCCTTCAACAGCCGCTTGAGCTCCTCAACGTTCTTGATCTGCTTGCGGTCGGCCTTCTCGCGGAGTTTTCCGAGGATTTCTTGCGTGGTCGTCGATCCCAGATCGGCGCTGATGAGCGTGGCTTCAAGATCGTCGAGCGTATTGCGGTCGATTTCCTTGCCGAAGGAAACGACTTCTTCAATGCGCTCGGCGAGGTTTTCTCGCGTGCGGGTGACCGCCTGCTTCATGCGGTCTAAAAAGCCAGTTTTCTTTTCTTCCTCGAGGCTGCCAAAGAGGGTCTGAATCATAAGAAGGCCAATGTTGATTATACGGGGATTGGTCTGTCTGCCGTGCGAACGTGAGTGGGCAAACGGTTCTAAATAGCCGCAAGACGCTGTTCAGGGAAGTAGTCCGTACTTTCAGTTCGCCTTGAGTTCGGGTCTCGCACCTGCAGTGGCTGGCCCGGAATCCAAGGTTTCACACGAGACGGGCATCGTCGTGCTATCTAATCCATTCCTGGCCGGTTGCGGTTGAGCGCCAAGCAATTCCTCAATCGCCGATACGAGCGCGCCCGATTGTGCTTTGTCGACCAGGCGTGTGATCCCGTGCTTCTCAGCTTCTGATCTCACTCCCGACCCATACATCGTATGCAACACAATCTGCACATCCGGCAAGAGCGCGGTGATCTCCGAAGCTGCTTTCAGCCCATCGACGTGGGGCATCGCGAAATCAAGGACGACAAGGTCGGGCTTCAGTTCGACAGTTTTCGTTACCGCTTCGCGGCCATCGATAGCCTCGCCACAAATCTCCCAACCGGGATGAGATTCGAGCAGCAAGCGGACGCTGCGCAGCGCTGACTTGTGATCATCGGCGATGAGGATGCGTTTCGGCACAGTGAATACAGCCTATTAACGCACTCGACGTCCGGCCATACAGGATTCAGGGTACGAGATGTGCTTGTTTATTTGCCCTCGTCAGCGGAGGGACCATAGATCGCGGGAACCTTTGCTTCGTTCAATCGCAGATACACGGTCAGTTGGCCGCGATGGTGCGCCATGTGGTTGAACACGCCATCGCGGACCGCCTCATAACGCGACTGTTCGCTGATGACCTTGCCGGCCGACAGCATCCGCCACTTTGTGTTCATCAAGTGATCGTCTGTCGTATTCCGCAAAACCTCGCGTCCCTTCTTCAGGCTGGCCTCGAACTGCTCCAGCAGGTCCCGCCGGGTCTTCCACGGCTGCGGTTTGAACTTCGAGCCTCCGGGCGGATTGATATCCAGTTCGTCCATATTCACGACCATATCGAGCCATGCCGGAATAGTTGCAACAATCGTTGCCAGGGAACCGAGCGGCATCGATTTCTCATGCGGCTTCCAGTCGTTCTTTCCTTCCGGTAGACGCTCCAGAGTCTTGCGAATCCCAACTGCCTCGCGGTCCAGTTCAGCCAGCAACAGTTCTGTGACTTTCATTTGCTCCCTCGCTCCGATTTGGATGCTCCGCCGAGGGAAATGGCTGCGGGAGGCCAGGGATCCGAATCGATTTCTTTGAGAGTCGTTTGCGCTCCGATAGAATCCAACCGGCATCCGCGGTAAGACCTGCCATAGGAGTGAATGGGCTCGTCCGTGCGAAGATAGACTGCCGGGGCCGCTTCGAGCACATGCAAACGTCCACGATTCGCAGGGTCTTCAAAGCATTCCAATATCGTGATTTCCGCCTGATGTGGTTTGGGGCCTGCACATCGAGTGTCGGCACCTGGATGCAGATTGTGGCGCAGGGATGGCTTATTTATCGGTTGAGCCATTCGGCAACGTTGCTGGCCTTGGATCAATTCCTGGCGGGAATTCCCATTTTTTTGTTCTCGCTGATCGGCGGGGTGGTGGCGGACCGGGTTGAGCGGCGCAAGATCCTGCTGATGTCGCAGTACGTGCAGATGGCGAGTGCTGGGTTGCTCACAGCGCTCGTGGCCTTCGGCGTCGTGCACGTGTGGCAGATTTTGTGCCTTTCGTTTGTGTCAGGGTTCGCGCAGGCGTTTGGCGGTCCGGCATATCAGGCCTTGATTCCCACGTTGGTCGATCGAGAGGACATGCCGAATGCGATTGCTTTGAATTCGATCCAATTCAACCTGGCAGTGACAGTGGGTCCAGCGCTCGCCGGTATCGCGTTGGCGAAGTGGGGCGAGAAGTGGTGTTTCGGGTTGAATGCACTGTCGTTCCTGGCGCCCGTCATTTCTCTTTCCATGATTTCAGCGCGATATCTGCCGGTGAGTACCAAAGAATCGATGTTCAGCAGTTTGAAAGAGGGCATTCGGTTCATTCGGAAGCAGGGCTCGATGGAGGCGCTCATCGTGCTGGCATTCTGCATGACTGCGCTGAGCATGCCGATGCGAACGTATATCCCCGTATTCGTGAAAGACATTTTTCATCGCGGCCCCGAAACCTACGGGAACCTGCTTTCCCTGATGGGGGTCGGCTCGATCTGCGGTTCGCTGGCGGTGGCTGGAAAAGGGAACATCTCCAACAAAGGACGCTTCGCGCTGCTGATGCTCATTTGCCTGGGCTTCGGAATTTCTGTCTTCGCACTCTCCCGATCGTTGCCGGTGAGCTACGCGACGCTTGTACTGGTTGGCGCCTCCATGATGGCCGTTTTCGCTACCGTCACCTCACTGGTGCAGTTGATTGCCACCAATGAAATGCGCGGGCGCGTGATGAGCGTCTACAACTGCGCCTTCCGCGGAGGTATGCCCATGGGCAACCTGGTTTCGGGATGGCTGGTCCCAATCTTCACCGTGCCCGTGGTGTTAGGTGCCAACGGATTCCTCTTGATTCTGGTGGCTGTTTATTACCTGTTGGGGCAGCGGCGAGTCGCCGCGCTCTGAGAATCTGCGGCGTGCCTTCAAAGTCCTCGGGGAACGAGCACGAAGCGATCGATTGCAATCTTGGCCCCGTCGTCCGCCCGGAAGGCATCGAGCCGAAACACGATCATTACTTCGTCAAAACGACGAATGGAATGCTTGGGCGGTATGGGAAAGTTCAATGTTTCGCTAATCGGCGCTGGCTTTTCATAGAGTCTCCACGGCCGCTTGGACTTGACCATCATCCTGCCTAGAGACTGCGAAGGCTTTCCCGGCAGGCTGGAGTTGATCAGGACAAGCTCCAGAGAAACCGTTTCTTCGTAGACGTCGGCGTTCCGAATCACGATTTGAATTCCGCTACAGCAATCCAGATCGAGCAGGCTGCCGAGATTTTCGTGTGCCTCCATGGATAGCGGACGCCGGTCTGTGGAGTGAATATCAAGCAGCTCCGGGCTTCCCTGCATTTCACGAGAAGTCCTAGGTGGATTCAGATCTGGTGCTTTGAAGAACCAATAGACGCCGTTGAACGGGATGGTCAACGGGTTTGCATGGCGGTTGCTTTTCTGGAGGGTATTGCCCATTGCCGGCGCCGGAGCAACCAGCTTCGTATACGTCTGTTTTTTGGGCCACAGGATGACGCCGGTATTAGCGTCCCTGGCAGCTGCAACCAGGCCGTCGGACGCCTCCTCGCCGATTGGCGGAGCAGCTCGCTCGCCATCCTCGGAGCCCTTCTCGTCTCTTCGTTGCTCGTGTCGGCCTCCACTGTTGGACGCCTGATCCTCAACTGGCTTCCCGTCTTGGTCTCCCTGCGCGAGGGCGTGACTTGAGTGCTTTCGGGATGGGACGCCAAAGCCACCTACCCGGTACGTGTTGGGTAGGTATCGGATCAAGGCACCCATTGTGAAAACGACTGCCATCGCCACGGCAAGAAAAATTCGCGAGTTCGATTGCGATGAGGCGCGCGATTGTGCACGATCGAGAGCACCGTAACTAAAAAAGGACCACGTCCAGACAGCAGAACTGATGCCTATCAGGGTAGCGCCCGTAAACGGATACCCACCGAAACCAGCCAACGCTCCGGCTTGAGCGCACAAAGCCGCAACTGCGGCCCAGACCTGCCGCCAGAACCACGGCGATGATTCTGGGATCCGAAACTCGCCGCCAGTCAAGCAGACCGCCGGCCATTGACTCGAATCGCCGCGCTCGCGCCCGTCTTGAAACAGGTGAAATGATTTCGCAGCACTCGATACGAACACCGCGGCGATTGCCATTGCCCACGCCGAGTTCTCCCGGATGAAGAATGCGAGAGGTGCGAGCCAAACTGCGTCCAGCGAGGTTCGTAGAACCAGACGCCACACAGCAAGTCCGCTTGTTTCTTGCTGAATCGCGAAAAGGCCCCAAACGGAGACGGCATTTGCCAAAAACACAGCTACGACACATTCGGCTGCCGAGCTAATTAACTCGCCCCAGGACAGCGTGTTTACCAACGGCAAGCGGCACACTACGAAGGCAACAGCAGCCGCGGTAAGTAGTCCCCCAACTGGGGGCAGCCATTTCAGAATTGGTCTCGGCGATGAGGATTCCATGACGTCAAATCTATTCATGCCGCTGCCACCTCCTCTGCCGAGAGGCGAGGAATCCCACTCAGGTCAATGCCAGGTCTGTATGTGAGGTTTGGACACCAAAATCCGAGAATAGTTCCCGTGTGATCGGGCAAGATTTTGCTGTCCCGGCATATGTCAAACGTGTTTCCAGCAAATTGGCGTAGGGGCGCGTTAGCTACGACATTAGCGCTACCGTTACTCCGATTCCCAATCGACCGAAAACACATCCTGGGTGCCAGTATCGTGAAGCAGAAGCGGAGAATCGTCTGGAGCGAGTGCGAGCCAGCCTCCGTAACGGCCCACGGTCACAAAATTCTTCAGGTCGAGTACCTGTTCGGTTGCGTGATCGCTGATTCGAATCCGTACTACTGCGTCTTTTCCCCGGTAGTCCAAAACGTAAACGTACAGGCTATCGTGCGACCAGTTCAGCCAGCTTAACGAGCCAGTGGCAAGCTCATTCCATTTCTGGGTCTTGAAGTCAAAGAGAAGAAGCGTCTTTGAGTCGGCTGAGAAGGCGGTGATGTAGCGGCCGTCAGGAGACCATCGCGGCGAGTAGAGCCCGTCAGAAGCCGGCAGGCTGGAGACTGCTCCGCTGGCCAGGTCAAGGATGCGGATCGCCGATGAAGGATTGTTGGATTCGCCCGCGAATACAATCTTGGTTCCATCCGGCGACCAGTTGGGGTCCAGTTGTTGCGTATGATCGTCGGGCAACAATTCACGAGGAGTGCCGCCGTCAGCTGAAACTTCGTAAATTCTGGCGGGCTTGTCCGCGCTCAAGGCGAACTCGAAGAAGATGATGTTCTTTCCGTCAGGAGACCAGCGGGGCAGCAAGGGATACATGGGCGGATAACTGAGTTGCAGCCGCTGGCTACCATCGACTTTGCTGCGCCACAGCGTGCCCTCGCGATAGGAAACGTAGGTCACCCACTGACCATCCTTGGAAAAGGCAACATACTCTGCCGAAATACCGCCCAGAAACGGTGAGAGCTGGCCTGACTTCGCGTCATAGCGCATTAGCTCGCCGCGGTAGGTCTGACCGACCACGAATAGTTTCTTGCCATCCTTGCTGGGGAACGGCGACGACAGCGTCAACGGGCTCGAGGTCAACGGAAAGGGCTTCGGTTCGGAGTGAAAAATGCCGCCTTTTTCCGGAAGGGCCCAGATCTGACCTCTCGACTGGAAAACGAAGTACTTGCCATCCGCTGTCCACTTCCCGCAACACTCGTCGGGCGGATTGTGCCAGTCCTCCAGCAGTCGATGCACGTCTGTCCCGGCCACAGACACTTCCCACATAAGTTGCTGGCCGATAGTCCCCGCGCTTTCCGAAGAGTCAAATCGCAAGTGGCTACTGTCTGGCGACCAGGAGAGATTCAGAATGTCGCCCTTGACACTCAAAAGCTTGTGCGCCCCGCTTCCGTCCGCTTTGGCCAAATACAGATCGCCGAGGTTTGTGTACACCAGCATCTTGCCATCGCGAGACCAGGCAGCGGTCTCTGCTGTGACATCGGCCAGTTTCCGGGGGGAACCTCCCAGAATGGGGATACTCCACAGCGGCCCCTTCGGCGGCGCGCCCTGTCCATCCACTACGAGAAGGGTGGAAGCATCCGGCGACAGGTCGAGAGGGACCATGTCAACAGACGGCAGGACCGAAATCTTTCTGGGATCGCTGCCCGAAACAGACATCTCGGCAACGCCATGGTTTGCAAAACTTCCAGCCCTCACCTCACCCAAACTTAAGTAAAGTCTCGCACCGTCGGTACCGATGATCGATTTTTGCTGGCCGTCGTGCGTGAGCTGAACGTAGTTGGAGAGCTTGGGCGCCGGCGAAGTCTGCATTAGAAAATAAATGGCGGCCACCACTCCAAGACAGATGACCAGCGCTGCGCCTGCCCAGGCTAGCCAAGGGCGACTGGGCGCGTCTCTTTGAATGGGATAAGCGCCGCTTGGCGATGAAAGGGTGGGATCCGATAACGCTTCCAGTGCGAAGGCAAGGTCGGAGGCGGACTGAAATCGCTGCTCGGGATTCTTTTCCAGGCAGCGGCGCACCAGCCTCTCCAACGCCGCGGGTGTGCCCGGAGCGATGTCTGAAATCGGGCCGGGGTCTTCGTTCAGGATCGCGCTCATCGTGTCGGCCGATGTGGGCCTCTGAAACGTCTGTCGCCCCATCACCATCTCGTAGAGAATTGCTCCCAGCGCGAAGATGTCGGAACGGTGGTCGACCGCTACGCCCCGCACTTGCTCCGGAGACATGTATCCCACCGTTCCCATAGCCACGCCGGCCATCGTAATTGTGGGCGACATGTTTGCCGGGGAGTCTTTCGGTTGGATCAGTTTGGCCAGGCCGAAATCCAGTATCTTGATGCGTCCATCCTTGGTGACGAAAAGGTTGTCGGGTTTGAGGTCGCGGTGGACGATTCCTTTTTCGTGGGCGGCGGCGAGTCCGCGCGCGATCTGCACGCCATATTCAATCGCCTTACGAAAGGGCAGAGGTCCGCGCCGGATGCTCTCAGTCAAAGTCTTGCCGTCCAGAAGTTCGGTTACCAGATAGGGAATGCCGGCATAAGTTCCCATTTGATAGACCGCAAGAATGTTGGGATGATTCAGCGCGGCCGCAGCCCTGGCTTCCTGTTCAAAGCGAAGCATGCGGTCTCGTTCGAGAGAGACGAATTCGGGCAGGACTTTGATGGCAACTTCGCGGTCTAACCTTGAATCGCGAGCCCGGTAAACCTCGCCCATGCTGCCCGCTCCGAGGGGCGAGAGAATTTCATATTGACTGAGTTTCGTACCAGGGGCCAGGGGCATGCATGGGCCATTATAGTCCCCTCACTGGACGCGTCTTATCAGTGAACTAAACGCGAGACCGTTCCAGCGTGGCGGCTGGAACTGGAGCAGGTGGGTTCGCAACGGTGGCAGTTCCAGCGGCAGCGGCTGTTCCCGCAGGAATCGCCACCGGCCGCTTGATCGTGAAGCGCTGAATCTTGATTTCTCCGCGTTCGTACACCGCGAGCAGCGCGTCGACGGCGGCCGGATCGAGGCGCTTGCCCGCAAGGTTTTTGATAATCTGCAGCGCCTGTTCTGGGGTATGGGCCTGCTGGTAAGGTCGATTCGTGGTTAGGGCGTCGAAGGTGTCGGCTACCGCGATGACTCGCGCCAGCAGCGGGATCTGATCGCCCTTTAACCCGTAGGGATATCCGCGCCCATCAAGCGCTTCGTGATGCAGTTCGATGCCCGGGAGCATCTCGGCCAACTGCGTGACCGGCCGCAAAATATTTGCGCCTTTCGTGGTGTGCGTCTTCATTACTTCGAACTCTTCCTCGGTCAACGCTCCCGGTTTCTTAAGAATGTGGTCTTCGATGCCGATCTTGCCTACGTCGTGCAGCTGGGCTGAGATCTGCAACGTCTCCATAAAAGAGGACGGCAGTTTCATCTCTTTGGCAATGAGTAGGGAATAGCGCGTGACGCGGTCGGAATGGCCGCGCGTGTAAGGGTCCTTTTCGTCGACCGCTCCGGCGAGCATCTGAATCGAACCCATGAACAAAGCGCGGTTCTCTTCGGCTGCGCGCTTCAGGTCTTCGACGAAGCGTTCGAGTTCTTCCGACATGGTATTGAACGTCTGGGCGAGTTCCCCAATCTCAGTGCGACTCCATAAGCGAACGCGCTGCGAGAAGTCTCCGCGAGCCAGCGCACGGCTGGATTGAGTCAAAACTTGCAGCGGATTGGTAATGCGTCGGGCGGCGAAGATGCTGACGAAGATGCTCAACAACACAGCAAGCACGGCCAGCAGCCGTGCCGTGCGCTGCATTTCGTAGACTCCGCGATAAGCCTCGCGGCGCGGCTTCTGTACGACCACAGCCCAATTCAACGACATGACCGGGCTGAAGGTGCCCAACATCTCTACGCGTTCGGAGCCGGCGTCGACAGTGAATTCTCTCGTTTCTGCCAATTGCGCTTTGTTGCCGCCATCGACGAAATTTCGCACAATGTCCAGATTTTTCATCTGCTGGCCCGTGGCAAATTCGGGAGTGGCTGCGGCGACCAGGCGACCCTGAGAGTCAACCACGTAAGGCGTCAGCCCGCCCCCAGTAACCTCTCGCAACTGCCGAATTAGGAATTGCAGATCGACGACGCAGGCGATCATCCCCAGGAAACGTTGTCCGTATTGCACCGGAGCGCCGACCAGGAACACTGTGCGGGCGGCCTTGCCTTCGCCTTCTACCAGAGCCTGTCCGCTGTAAGCGCGCCCGTCGCGCGCGGCTGCATAGGCTCGTTCCAACTCGCGGTTCAGAAAAGCGTCGGGAGCGATACGTCCGGCTGAGATTCCTTTGGCCTCGGAATTGAGCAAAGTAGCATAGGCGATCTCGTCAGACGACGAGACGAAGTTCTCCAATAGCGCTCGCAGTTCGGGTGACTCAATGTTCTTCTCGCCGATGTCGCCGCCGCTGGCTACCTGAATCGCCGACGATAAGTTTGCCAGCATCATCCGCAGGGAGCGCTCGTGCTGCGACAGGTCGTCGGCCAGCGAGCGCGTGACGGTATTCTGCAGCAGCATCTCGTTGGTCTTCAGCCGGTCCCGGTTAATCGCCTCGACCTGCGCCGAGTAAAAGTACATCGGAACGATGCTGATGACGAGCAGCACGCCGAGAATTACATAGAGAATCGGGATCCGGGTGTGATTGGCGGCGTTGGAGGACAATTCTCTCCCTTCACTCAAATCGCAGACGCCGGAAGACGAAGTGTCGGCGGCCTTCAAGGGGTATCTTTAAAATTCTACTGGGGAATCTCGCGGGCAGAATGAAAAGCTGACGAGTTCGACATTACCAAAGTACCTGCCAAAAGCGCACGAATGGCGCGGGTTTGCACAAAAAACGATCATGCTCCCGATCCAAAGGGTTTAGGTAGACAGCCGAACACATTTCCCGGTTGGCAGACGCTAAGAACTTAGAGTGGTCTCGCTCTTTCCGCTGCGGCTCATCAGTTCCTGGATGGCGTCGCGCGGAGATTTCCCTTGATGAAGAATGGCGTGCATCTGTTGGGTGATAGGCATCTCCACTTTACGAGCATGCGCCAAGCCGACCGCCGCAGTGGTCGTGAAGACGCCTTCGGCCACCATGCCGTGCATCCCGGTGATGATATCGGCCAGCTTTGTCCCGCGGCCGAGTTCGACTCCCACGCTGCGATTGCGGGATAAGCCACCAGTGCAGGTAAGCACCAGATCGCCGAGACCCGCGAGTCCGGCCATGGTTTCGGTGCGCCCTCCGCACGCGACGACCAACCGCGTCATCTCGGCAAGTCCGCGCGTGATCAGGGCGGCCACCGAATTGTGTCCGAGACCCAGGCCATCGCAAATACCAGCAGCGATCGCCACGATGTTCTTGAGCGCGCCTCCGAGTTCCACCCCGATTACGTCGTGATTGGTATAGACGCGGAAGCTGACGTCACTGAATTCCTGTTGCACTGTGCGCAACATTGCTGCGTCCTGAGATGCGATCGTAATGGCTGTTGGATCGCCCCGTGCCACTTCCTGCGCGAACGAGGGGCCACTGAGCGCTCCGACTGCATTTACCGACTTTCCGTCACGGTCGAGGACTTCGGTAATCACTTCGCTCATGCGCAGCAGCGATCCTTCCTCAAGGCCTTTCGTCGCGCTGACGATTAGAGTCTGCGGCTGGATAAGCGGCCGCATCCGTTCGAACAAGGCGCGGCAATGTTGGGATGGCATGACGCTGACCACGATCTGCGCGCCTTCCAGCACCGCGGCGAGATCATTCGTCGCCGCCACCGAGTCCGGGATGGGGCGGCCGGGCAGGAATCTCTCATTGACCCGTTTGTGTGCGATGGATTCGCAGACGTCCGCTTCGTGCGCCCATAGCCGGACGCGGTGCGTGCCTTTGCGGCCGAGCACGATGGCGATGCCTGTGCCCCACGCGCCCCCGCCGATGACAGCAATCTCGCTCATTTGCTTCCCAGAGAGAATCGAGGTTCGTCCCCCGATAGCAGCCGCCGAATGTTCTCGTGATGCCTGCCGATGATCAAGGCTGACACTGCACTCAACAACGCGGTGACCCGCCCATCCCGGATAGAGCCAAGAAACCAGACCACAACTGGAAATAGAGCGGCGGTGACGATCGATCCTAGCGATACGCGACGCGAAACGGCAACCACCATCAGGAAGATGATAACCGCGCACAGCACCGCCAGCGGGCTGAAGCGCAGGAATGCTCCCAAAGCGGTGGCTACTCCTTTGCCTCCGCGAAATCCCAACCAGAGCGGAAACATGTGTCCGAGAATTGCCAATAAGGCGGACGCCGCCATCAAACGGAACAGGCGAGGATCGTCTGGACCCAGGCGCGAAAAAGCCACAGCGAGCTCGACCGCAACGAAACCTTTCGCCGCGTCGAGAACGAGGGTCAAAATACCGAGCAGCGGAGACTTGCGCGAGACGTTGGTTGCTCCGATGTTGCCGCTGCCACTCCGGCGAACATCCTCGCCGCGGAAAATCCGCACCAGTAGATAGCCGAAGGGGATGGAGCCGAGTAGGTAGCTGGTGGCGGCGATGAGAGCAAATCCGGACATAGAGGAACGTATTCTGCGAAGTGGAAGGCGGACTTACATTACTGCAAAACGAATCTGGCGATCTTTGTGTATTTCGATCCTTTCGGCGATAACTGGCTCTGGTACAAAAAGAACTCGCGGGGGCTCATCGTACCAAACTCGGGCATGGGCAGGGCGGACAGTTTCTCCTGCAAGCGCTGAAATGTGCGATTCGGGCCGTCCTCGGTGCGACGGCGCGGCGAACCCGAGCCTCCACTGGAGCGTGCGAGCGTCAGGTGCGGACTGAAGGCTCGATCCTCTTTAGGAATTCCAATCGATGCCGTTTTTTCGTCGATCGCTGCTGCCAGCGCCGCTAACTGAGGGCCAGTTTCCATGCCGAGCCAGAAGACTCGAGCTGATTTCGCAGTGGGAAAAAATCCATACCCGCGAAACTGAATCTCTGACGCAGAGGCGGCAATCGTTGTGAGAGCCTGCTTGATTTGTTCCACCATCGGCTCAGGCTGCTCGCCAATAAACTTCAGCGTGATGTGCAGGGACTCGGGCTTCACCCAACGGGCGTCCGGTGCGAAATTGCAGACCCCCTCCACAAAGCGGGCCATGCGCTCGCGGATGGCATCGTCAATGTCGAGTGCGATGAAGAGACGCATAAAACCAGTAGCGAGAACCGAGTACCGAGGGAAATAGTGTCCTTCGTTCGGTACTCGCCGCTTGGTGCCCGGTACTACATTAATTTCTTCCTCACCATATCCAACGCCATCGTGGACGCGAAGCGACGGATACGTTTGCGGTCACCCGGGAAGTTGCGTTGCTCTACCTCCGTCCCGCGATCGCTGGCGACTGCATGGAACACCAATCCCACCGGTTTCTCGGGCGTGCCTCCGGCCGGCCCGGCAACGCCTGTGATGCCGACTCCCAGCGTCGATTCGCATCGATAACGAATTCCTTCCGCCAGCGCTGCGGCTACTTCGCGGCTCACCGCTCCATGGCGATCAATCATTTCGCTGGGAACGCCTGCGAGTTCGGTCTTCAAGTTATTCGAGTAGACGACCGCGCCCCCAAGAAAATAACGGGAACTCCCGCTGACCGATGTGATCCGTTCGGCCAGCAAACCGCCGGTGCAAGATTCCGCCACAGCCACGGTTGCGTTACGCATCTGAAGCCAATATCCGACGATCTGCTCCAAAGATTCGCCATTGCGCGAGAAAACAGCGTCATCTAACTCGTCCTCGACCAGGCCGGCCACCTCATCCGCACGACGCTGCGCGGCGTCGATCGTTGCCGCCCGCGTGCGAAAGTGCAATTCAACTTCTCCTGCACCCGCGAGGATAGTCGTCTCGACGTCTTGGTACCGCTTGTAAATGGGGGCGACGCGTGCATCCACGGCGGACTCGCCGAGCATCGCGACCTTCAGGGTCCGAGTGAAGAGGTGAGCGGCCGGAACCTTCGCACGCAACCGTTCGCGAACCTCAGTTTCGAATAGCCCCTTCAATTCGAATGGCGGTCCTGGCAACAGAATGATAATGCGTTCGCGTCCGTCGGACTGTCCACTGAGCCACTGTCCGGGAGCGGTACCATTGGGATTGGGCAGCACGGTTGCGCCCTCCAGAACATCAGCCTGCTTGGCATTGTTGGCCGCCATCTTCCAACCGCGCTCGGCAAAGCGTTGCTCCAGGCGGGCGAGGACCTCCGGATCGCGTCGAAGCGACACGCCAAGCGCCTCGGCCACCGCTTCACGGGTCAAGTCGTCTTCGGTTGGGCCGAGGCCACCGCTGAAGATCAGAATGTCCGAGCGAAACAGGCCGTGCTCGGCCGCCGCTACCAATCGCCGCAGATCATCACCCACAATGCTCTTAAAAATCACATCGACACCCAGCAAGTTAAGTTGCTCGGTCAGATAGAGCGAATTGGTGTCCATGCGGTAGGGAGTGAGCAACTCGGAACCCACCGCAATGATCTCGGCGTTCACGTGTTAGAAGTTTAAATGAAAAGTGGCAAATGAAAACCACAGGGGACACTGAAGAGGCGGAGGAGGGAAGGGGATTCCGGCGGACTCTGAATCTGAAGAGAAGTCAATGGTGACGGCAGCCTGTGACTCCACAATCCCGCAACCGTTCACCAATCGCGAGTTCGTCGGCTGTAACGGAGCCACTGCTGCGCTTGATCTTCACATTCTCAACCGCCCCGGATTCATCAATTTCAAACACGAGAATCGGGAACCGCTTGTAGCCCTTGAAACTGCCGCTCGGATTCGGCTGGCGGTCGATGGCCTTAAAAACGGGTTGGATTATTTGGGACTTGCACGCGGTTTGTTGCTGAGGGACGGCATGACTTTGAAGAATACTGCCGAAAGTAATAAGGACAAGTAATGCTGGAAGGGTCATCCGCATCAGTTATTCCGGCACGAGGCGCAGACCCGCGGTGTTCCACAATAGATGATGTACCGCGCTCGTGGTCGCGAGGATAACGGACTGTCCCGGGGCGAAGGCTAAACCCACCAGTCCTTGCCCGGAAACCTCAAGATTGGCCTTACCATCCGCAGTGATCTTAACGATGCCCCGGGTTCCCGCGAGCGATGCCGCAACGTACAAGTTTCCGTCCGCGTCAAAAGCCAAGCCCTGAGGCCGCCCCAGTCCTTTATAGAATGTGCTCACCGTTCCGTTGGGATCGATTTTGTAGACGCGGTCGTTTGGACCCGTCACGAACAACTCGCCCTGCGGCCCGAACGCCAGATGGTAGGCGGACACGCTCAGTTCGAGCGTGGCGAAGACGAAGACTTGCTGGTCGGGCGAGATCTTGAAGATGGTGCCATTGCGGTCGCCAACGTACAAACTCCCTTCCCGATCGAATGCGATTCCGGTCGCTACTCCCATACCTTCGGCGTAGGTGGTCATCGTTCCATTGGGAGCCACTCGATAGACCGCGCCGTCATACCGCGACGAGACATACATCTGTCCTTGCCGGTCGAAGGCAATCGACGTGGGATTCATCATCTCGGAGACGAACGGCTTTACCGTGTAGCTCGTGTCAATCTTAAAGATGGCCACCGGCACCTTCTGTCCGCGCGACCCTGAGAAGGTCACATAGATGTTGCCTTCAGCGTCGAGCGCGGGATTGGTTACCGGGTGAAGATTCTCCGCGATCGTGACAGCCACCTTTACTGGATGGGAATTACTGACGTGCCCGTCCGTCGCCACAACGACGGAGCCGGAGGTCGCGCCTTCGGGTACTCGCGTCACCAGGAAACCGTCGGAGCTCACCACTACCGGGCCCTCGAACTCGCCGAATTTCACTTTCGGCCGAAGCAGCTCCTGGGGACGCAGGCCCGACCCTGTGATGCGGACTTCGCCTCCGGGAAGGGCGAGCGATGGCGACACGGCTTCTATGCGCGGTCCACCGTTGGCGTTTTTTCTGCCGAGTATGCGGTCGGAAAATCCCATGAGCACACCGAGGAGCGGAAACTATTTCATTAGACCAGAGCGAAGAAGAACTTGCATCAGTACGAGAGCGTAAATTCCTGCCGCAACATCGTCGAGCATGATTCCGGTGCCCTCTGGAAGCCTTTCCAGTTGCCGTACTGGTGGAGGCTTGACGATATCGAAGGCTCTAAAAAGTATAAAACCCGCGAGAAAAGTTTTCCACGCAAGAGGAACGCCGATCAGGGCAATCAGCTGCCCGGCGACCTCGTCGATGACCACAAACTGCGGGTCTTTCGTGGCCGAGTCGCGGGCGACTCGAGTGGCTGCGGGAATGCCGATTACCGTAACCAGCAGGGCCAGTGCAATCAGGGCTGGAGTGCGGAAGTTGGAGTCTAGCTCGTGAGCTACCGCTGCCCAGAGCAATGCAGCCGCAGCGGATCCCCAAGTGCCGGGACCCGGACGCAGTCGACCGATTCCCAAGAAAGTGGCAATCATGGTGGCCCAGAGCGGACCGCGAGGGCTGGCCTTCGCAGCGACGGTGGCGAGAACGTCGGTCTTGTGGTCGGGGGCAGCGTCGGTCACGACTCGTCTTCCGAATCTTCAGGATTGCTTTCGCGAATCGATTCGTCGGCATCATTCACCGGAGAAGCGATCACATACCCACCGCTGGCCCACTTGCCCAGATCAATTAACCGGCAGCGATCGCTGCAGAAGGGGAAGTCCGGGTCTGTGCTGGCCACTGCCTTCTTGCAAATGGGGCACTGGAGCTTAACGGCACGCTTGCGGGGCATAGGTTGAGTATTGTACCGAGAGACCAACGCTACAGAATTCTTGCCACCAGATCGTAATCGTGCGCTTCCGTGATTTCGCAGCGATAGAACTGTCCGGGTTGAGGGCTGGTTTCCTCGGGAAAGTCGTTGACGAACACCTTACCGTCAATCTCTGGCGCGTGCATGGGAGTGCGGCCTTCGAGCAGCAATTCCGTTTCTTCCGACTCTCCCTCCAGCAACAAATCGAATTCCCGGCCGACCAGCGCCTTCTTTTTCTTCTTGCTGATCTGCCGCTGGACCGACATCAAGTGTTTGCGCCGCCGCTCGATCTCGCGAGGCGAGACTTTGTTCTCTAAACCGTAAGCTCCCGCGCCGTCCTGATCGGAATAGGAGAACGCGCCCATCCAGTCAAACTGTGCTTCGCGAACAAAATCACAAAGTTCTTCAAACTCTTTTTCAGTTTCTCCCGGGAAGCCGACGATGAATGATGTGCGCAGGGTCAAATCGGGCACCACGCGCCGCATCTTGGCGATGGATCGCAAAAACACGTCAGCGCCCGCCGCCGCGCTTCATCCGCTTCAGAGCCGAGGCAGATGCGTGCTGCAAAGGCACATCCATGTACGAGCAAATCTTTTCATGCGCCGCGATCGTCTCTAGCAACTTGCCAGTGATTTTGTTGGGATATGCGTAGAGGAAGCGGATCCAGCGCAGGTCTTCAATGCCCGCGAGTTTCTCGAGCAACAGCGCCAAACCTTCTTTGAGGCCGAAGTCCTCGCCGTAGCACGTGGTGTCCTGGCCGATGAGGGTGATCTCGCGTACCCCGCTTTGCGCCAGGCGTTCCGCCTCGGCGATTACAGACTCAAAACGCCGCGAACGGAACTGACCGCGCAACTGGGGGATGATGCAAAAGGTGCAGGGATGATCGCATCCTTCGGCAATCTTGATGTAGGCCATGTGCCGCGGTGTGGCGAGAATCCTGGGCGTGGCATCGTCATAGAGATAATTGGGCAAGTCGCCGATGGCGCCGTCCCAGGATTCGCGCGAGAATCTTCCTTGCGCAGCGCGGGCGTCGCCTTCCGGACGCGACTGGAGGACCACAAAAGGAGAATTGGTTTGTGCAGACTCTTGCGCCACTCCCGTGGCGGCGAGAATTAGTTCCAACTCGCCTGTGCCTACGACGGCATCGACCTCTGGAATGTCTTTGCGAATCTGGTCGCGGAAGCGCTCCACCAGGCATCCAGCCACGACAAGTTTCTTGGCCTTGCCACCGGTCTTGTGGCGAGCCATTTCCAGGATCGTATTCACCGATTCTTGCTGCGCGCTCTCGATAAACGAACAGGTGTTGACCACAATGACATCGGCGTCTTCAGCGTGGCGTGTCAGCTCAGCCCCGCCCCGGGCCAACAACCCCATCATGACTTCGCTGTCGACGAGGTTTTTCGGGCAGCCCAGGCTCACGAAGCCAACCTTCTGAGGGCGTCCGGATTTCGGTTTCACCGGAGATTGTGTCTTCTTGAACTCGGGGGAACCGCTAACAATGAGGTCTTTTACCGGCATGCAATCTTTCTATTCTAGCATCCGGCAGCGCGCCGTCCGAGTGGCGCTGCCTCCTCCCTCATGGAGTGTCAACAGAAAAGTGCGGCTGATGGGTCCAAAAAAGGCAGTGTCGTGCTAGGCTAGCTCGTACCGCCGTAAAAATTTAGCAATCCACCTCGCTGGAGGAGTAATGTTTGGCAAAAAGCTTTGCATTGCGGTCGTATCGATAGCGACAATCCTAGCGGCGTCGGCGGTTGCACAAGACGGGAAGAACGAACTGGGCGGTATCCTCGGCCGCACCTTCATCAGCGATCAGGGCATCAAGAATGCCACATACTTCGACCCCATCATCCATTCCGGAAAAGGTCTCAGCGTCGAAGGAGAGTATGCCCACCGCTTCTTCGTAGCTCCCATCTACTCGCTTTCCGGCGAAGTCCTCTTCATGTACAACCCTGACGAAGACTTGAATGCCGGTTTCTATCCGAATGCCGTAGTGCCTCATGATTACAAGCAGCTTTTTATTACGCCGGCGGCGCGAGTGAATCTATTTCCGACGACCGCGGTTTCCCCATGGATTAGTTTCGGCGCGGGGTTCGGACACTTCAGCCAAAGCAAAGGCCTGGTCTACGGAGGCGCGAATGCGAACCCAGGGAAGTCCACGACTTCGGCCGTGATTCAGGGCGGATTCGGTCTCGACGTGAAAGTGTGGCGCAAGCTCCTTATGCGCGGCGAAGTTCGCGACTTCTGGTCCGGAGAACCGGATTTCCCGCTGGCCCCCACCGGCAAAACCCGCCAGCACAATTTCTTTGTTGGTGGCGGCGCATTCTGGCGGTTCTAAATGGACCGGACGCTGACCTCACCCGCTCCATGATTCAACTCAGCGACATACAGGCCGCATTGGGCAGAATTCGCTCGGACATCCGCGTGTCTCCCTGCACCCATTCGGAGACGTTTTCCGGCCTGACTCACAATTCGATCTTCCTCAAACTCGACAACCAGCAGCGCACAGGTGCTTTCAAGGAGCGCGGTGCGCTGAACAAGCTACTGACTCTGACCGCCGAGGAACGTGCTCGCGGCGTCATTGCCGCGTCAGCCGGCAATCACGCGCAGGGAGTCTCCTACCACGCCGGCCGGCATGGTGTTCGGGCGCGCATCGTCATGCCGCTACCGACGCCACTCACTAAGGTTTCGGCGACTCGAGCTTACGGCGCCGAGGTTGTGCTGCACGGAACCAATTACGACGAAGCCTTCGAGAAGGCCGTCGAGCAGAGCGGGCAGGAGCGCCTGACTCTCATTCATGCTTTCGACGATGACGCCGTCATCGCGGGGCAGGGAACCTTGGGCCTCGAGATCCTGCAGCAGCACCCCGACGTGGAAGCAATCGTGTCCCCCATCGGCGGCGGTGGGCTCATCGGTGGAATCGCCTGCGCCGTGAAAGAGACCAACTCTGCGGTGAAAATCTTTGGAGTTCAGCCGGCCCGCATTCCCTCGATGAAGGCGGCGGTGGCTGAGGGCAAACCGGTCACGTTGAAATCGGCAAAAACAATTGCCGATGGAATCGCGGTACGTCGCGCCGGAGAGCGCACGCTTCCCATGGTTCAGAAGTACGTGGATGACATCGTTACCGTTGAAGAAGAAGAAATCGCAAACGCAATTCTCTTACTCCTGGAACGCGAGAAGACGCTTGCCGAAGGCGCCGGAGCGGCAGCCATTGCCGCGGTCCTGAACCGCAAGCTGCCGCTGCAGGGTAAGCGGGTTGCCGTGCTCGTTTGCGGGGGAAACATCGATGTTACTTTGCTGTCGCGCATCATCGAACGCGGCTTGGTAAAAGACGGCCGACTCGTTCGGTTGCGTGTGCATCTGCCCGACTATCCCGGCGCGTTGCACCGTCTCACTGGGATCCTGGCGGATCATCGCGCCAACATCGTCGAGACCGCTTACGACCGCGCTTATCACGGAGTCAATCTCGGCGACACCGCGATTGACATCACAATGGAAACTCGTGGTCCCGATCACATCACCGAACTCCTGGCGGCGCTAGTATCCGCGGGATACACCCACGAAAGAATTTTGTGACGGATAGCTTCCTGGTGAGTGATTCAGGGTTGCGATACGCTCATCGGACTCTTCTGTCCACCGCCATGTAGCAGCAGCCAGAGCAGAATGCCTCCACCCGCCCCCGCGGCTCCTGCGACAATCCACTTCGGGCTCAGGCCACTGCTGGCGCCCGTGGGCCCCGCAGGCGGTCCGCAAAGCTCCGACTCGTCGTAGCTGTTCTGCTGCCCTTCGTGAACGGACGCTCGCTGGGGCGATTCTTCCTGCGGCGCCGCCTTGCGCCCGCCCATCTCGTGCTCGACGTTCACATCGTCCTTACGGGCTGAGACTTGCACGGTTCGATTCAAGTCGGTAACTACATACTGGGTCCACTCGTTGAGGACCGGTATAACCTTGATGCAATTCACTCGCACCTTAAAGCTCTTGGAGGTTCCAACCGAGACACTGCCGTGGTCCAATACCAGGACGTCATCTTGAAACTTGGCAACGGATTCCGGGGCAATTAGAACCGTCGAGCCATTGAGAGTCAGCTCAGCGGTCGACCCAGGCCTCGTTTCCAACAAGTCCCCAGCGAACACCGCCGATGAATCCCGTGCCTCGTAACCGTTTACCCACACCTGGCCTTGCGTATGGAGGATTGCGCCTGCAGATGCTCCCGTCGATTCCTGACTCAGCAATGACTGAGGCAGAATGATGACTGGTATAAGAGCCCAACCTAGAAAGTAACGTAAGATTGACACACGCATCAAAGGGCCTGACTCGGGAAAACTCCCCAAAGAAAATCGTAACTGCAGGTACCCTCATCGTCTATTAGCTCTCTGGGTGCGCATGGCCTCGACTTCACTGCCGTTGGAAGCGGTGAATTCGCCTTGCGCTCGTTTGTAATCGTTTTATTGTCTTGGGTAAAACTTTGTAAACCGCGAAAATGCGCTGGTTAGAGAATGTAAATTAAAGGTGAGGTGTATGAAGAGAAGGTATCCGCGATTTGAGTTTTCTGTGGTCGTGGCGCTAGGCATAACCGCGTCTGGGTACGCGCCAACCTGTAGTGCATATTCCTGGCCCCAAGGGCAAGCTCAGGACGCAGCCCAAGCTACCGTAGCCAGACGCATCGGTGCCATCAAAGCCATCAACGGGAGCGCGCTTACATTGACGCCAGATTCTGGTCCTGACGTTGCCGTTACGGTGCAGCCAAATGCCCGCATTTTGCGGATTGCTCCCGGAGAGAAAGATCTGAAGAACGCAACCCCAGTTCAGTTCCAAGATCTGCAGGTGGGTGACAGGGTACGCGTGCGCGGGCAAGCTTCCACCGACGCCAATTCGATCGCGGCGCTGGAAATAATCGTAATGGCGCGAACCGATCTGGAGGCACGCCACGAGCAGGAAAGGCAGGACTGGCAAAAACGCGGTCTCGGAGGCCTGGTCAGCAATGTCGACACCACAACCGGCACGATCACAATCTCGGTGACTGGGCTGGGCGGCACCAAGAACATCACTGTCCACACCGCGAACAAAACCGTCATCCGGCGTTACGCTCCGGAGTCAGTGAAATTTGACGATGCCCGGCCGAGCACTTTGCAGGAGATCCATCCCGGCGATCAGTTGCGCGCTCGCGGAGACCGCAGCGCAGACGGTTCCGAATTGACTGCTGAGGAAATTGTCACGGGCAGTTTTCGCAATGTCGCCGGGACTGTTAACTCTGTGGACGCAAGCGCTGGGACGATCAGCGTTCAAGATCTATTGAGCAAGAAACCGGTGGTCGTGAAGATTACGGCGGAATCGCAGCTACACAAATTACCTCCGGAAATAGCGCAGCGGATTGCCATGCGCTTGAAAGGAAGCATGCCTCCTGGAACACCGGGGGCGCCGGCTTCGTCGACTTCAGGTAACGACGCAGCATCCGGTCCTCCCTCTGGAGTCAGGAAGCCGGGTGGCTCTCCCGGTGGTGGAGCAAATGGCGGCGGAGGCATGGGCGGCGGAATGCGACAAGGGGGATCTGACTTTCAGCAGATCTTGAACCGCATGCCTCCCGTCACTCTGACTGATCTCCACAAGGGCGATGCCGTTCTGATTGTCGCGACTCAAGGCACATCGTCCGGCGGCGGCACCGCAATTACCCTTCTTAGCGGAGTGGAACCGATTCTTCAAGCGGCCCCGAATGGCAGCCAGGCAATGATGTTGACACCTTGGAGCTTAGGTGGGGCGCCCGCCGACGCGATGCAATAGAAGTGTTTCGTTTCAAAGAGATTATTTCCGGAATTGTGTGGTTTTGGTCAGGAATGGAATAGAAAAATGAAGTTTGCGAAATGCGCGGGTTTCTTTTTCCTAGTGTTCTTATTGTCGTTAGGTGTTGCCTCTTTGTGGGCACAAAATTCTTCCGGGTCGCTTCGCGGGCAGGTGACGGACCCTTCTGGAGCCGCAATCTCCGACGCCGATGTGATCATGACTCCGGGCAACGGGTCACCCATTGTTATCAAGAGTAATGCTCAAGGATCGTATGAGTTCAAGACCTTGGCGCCCGGCAAGTACTCGCTCACCGTGGCCGCGCCGGGATTCACCCTCTACGAGAACGACAATGTCGTGATTGCGGATCAGCCATTGCGTCTTAACGTCGCGATGGCAATCTCCGTCGCAGAGGAAAAAGTTCAAGTCTCTGATACTGCTCCTACCATCGACGTCAACCCCAGCAACAATGCGGGCGCAATCGTGATCTCTGGAAAAGAGCTCGAAGCCTTGCCCGACGATCCCGACGAGTTGCAGTCGGATCTTCAGGCCCTCGCAGGCCCTTCTGCCGGTCCCAACGGGGGGCAGATGTACATCGACGGCTTTACCGCAGGCCAGCTTCCTCCAAAGTCCTCGATTCGGGAAATCCGCATTAACCAGAATCCGTTTTCCTCCGAGTATGACCGGCTCGGCTACGGCCGCATTGAAATCTTCACCAAGCCGGGAACCGACAAGTATCACGGGCAATTCTTCGTGATCGGAAACGATTCGTCTTTCAACTCACAGAATCCTTTCGCCGGGACAGAGCAGCCTTACTATTCGACCCAGTTCAACGGCAATATCGGCGGTCCGCTGGGCAAAAAGGCATCTTTCTTTTTCAATGTCGAACGCCGCAACATCAACGAACTGGCCGTGATTAATGCTGAGGTCTTGGACTCCACTCTGTCCCCGACCCCGTTGGCGGAATCGATTCCCAATCCGCGTCAGCGGACCAATCTGAGCCCGCGCTTCGATTGGGCAATCAGCAAGAACAACACCCTTACCGCGCGCTATCAGTATTATCGGGACACAGAAACCAACAACGGTGTCGGGGTTTTCAATCTTGCGTCTCAGGCGTACCACTCCACCGGGACAGAAGACACGGTGCAGATTAGCGATACGCAGGTAATCGGTTCAAAGGTAGTCAACGAGACGCGCTTTCAATACATACGAGAAAACCAGAGCCAGATCCCCAGTGACACGAATCCGGTCGTGAATGTGATTGGAAATTTCACCGGTGGTGGCAGCGGTCAGGGGACAGTCAACGATCGCCAGAACCGGTACGAAGCCCAAAACTACACCTCCCTGATTCATGGCAATCACATCCTCAAATTCGGTGGCCGGTTTCGCGCTACGCAAGATACGAGCCTGGCAACTTCGGGATTCAACGGCACATTCACCTTTTCGTCTTTGAGCGGGAATACGGATATACCTTCTGCATGCCCGATTGACTTAGTGACAACGCCCAATCCAAATCCTGCCTGCCCAATCTCGCTGATGTATGCTCAGCAACAATTGAATGGAGGAGGCGGAATTCCGTACGCAACGCAGCTTACCTATACGACCGGCCTTCCCGCCACTGCGGTCACGTACTACGACGCCGGGCTCTATGTGCAAGACGACTGGCGAATTCGGCCGAACATCACAATCAGCTCCGGTTTGCGCTTCGAAACCCAGAACGCGATTCATGACCACGGAGACTGGGCTCCACGGTTGGGCTTTGCGTGGGGTGTGGGCGGCAGAAGCGCAGCTCCCAAAGTCGTCATTCGCGGTGGCTACGGCATTTTTTATGATCGCTTCCAGTCCGGACAAATCCTGCAAACCGAACGCCTGAACGGCATCACCCAGCAGCAGTTCATTATCAACAATCCCACCTGCTTTCCTGGCGTCGACGTCGCTCTCACGAGTTTTTCCAACTGCGGCGCCTCCAGCACCTCATCGACCAACGTTTACCAGATCAGTCCGAGTCTGCATGCGCCCTACACTCTGCAAGGGGCGGTTAGCGTCGAGCGCCAAGTCACCAAGTCAGCGACGGTCTCCGCCACTTACTTGAACTCCCGTGGTTTCGACCAGTTCCTTACAATCAACGCGAGTGCACCTTTTCCCGGAACGCCGTGCTTTCCCAATCCGTGCCCGACTCTCACCGGAGGCAACATTTACCGATACGTATCTGAGGGTAATTTCAAACAGAACCAGCTCATCGTGAATACTAACGTCCACGTTGGTGCCAAAATCCAATTGTTTGGCTTTTACACCCTTGGCTATGCCAACAGCGACACCTCCGGTGTCTCAAGCTTTCCGTCAAATTCTTACAACATCAGCCAGGATTATGGCCGGGCTTCCTTCGACACGAGGCACAGGCTGTTCTTAGGAGGCAGCATCGCACTGCCCTATCTGATCCGTCTCAATCCATTTATGGTCGTCAGTTCGGGGACTCCCTTCAACATCACTTCTCCCATTGATGAAAACGGAGATCAGATTTACAACGATCGCCCCGGCTTGGTCTCTACCGCTACCTGCTCCCAAACGACAATTTCCGGGCCGCAGGGCAACATTTACTGCACAACCCTTGGGAACATTCGACGCGCTCGGGGGCGGAAAACTTCTCCCCATTAACTATGAAACCGGTCCGGCACATTTTGTCCTTAACCTTCGTCTCTCGAAGACCTTCGGCTTCGGCCCAAAGACGAAGGCGGGTGGCGGGAATCAGGTACAAGGTGGTCCCGGCGGCGGTGGTCCTCGAGGGGGAGGGGGCCGTGGCCCGATCTTCGGTGGCGGTGGAGGCGGCATGAGTATGTCCTCCAACTCCGAGCGGCGTTACAACCTCACCATGGGTGTTGGGGTGCGTAACGTTTTCAACAATGTGAATGTTTCTAACCCCAGTGGGGTTCTGGGCTCGAAGTTCTTCAATGTTGCCAATTCTCTTCAGGGGGGACCGTTCTCTCCGGGCAGTTCAGCCAACCGTCGTATTGAACTGCAGGCTACCTTCAGCTTCTGAATGCGAACCTTGCTGTTTATATACCGAACCTTCCACCTCAGGGTATGCTGAAGTGTGTAGGCGGGTGCTGCATATCCCAGCGGCTTCAGAGCGCGATAGCGATTGGCTATTTTCCCCCTCAATAGGCGAAAGTTTATTCGGCTTGCAGCGACCGCTGGCGTAGCTGCGATCTCCGCGGATGCCCTCCTGATAGAGCCCAACCGTCCGCGGATTGTACGTCAGGACATCGCTCTCCTACGTTGGCCTGCCCGTCTGGATGGCTTTACCATCGTCCTTCTCAGCGACTTCCACTATGATCCCTATTTCTCTGTTCACCCGCTCAGAGCTGCAATTGACCTGGTGAATGAGCTTCGTCCCGAACTAATCGTTCTGACCGGAGATTTCGTCTCGGTACCGTTGTTCGGTGACAGTGCCAAGGGAGCCTCGGCGGCCGAGCCCTGCGCTCAAGTGTTGAAGAAACTGCAAGCCCCTCACGGTTTGTGGGCGGTCATGGGGAACCATGACGTATTTACTAATGCGAGCAGAGTGACGAGCGCACTGCGCGCCGAAGGGATTCAGGTTCTGGCCAACCAGTCCGTTGCGATCGAAGCCAACGGAGCTCGCTTCTGGCTTTGTGGAGTCGACGACGTCCTGGGACGAACCGCCGATCTCGATACCACATTGCACCGCGTTTCTCCCGACGAAGCCTCGGTGCTCTTGGTGCACGAGCCCGATTATGCAGACTTCGTAACTCGCTATCCTGTCGATCTGCAACTCTCCGGACATACTCATGGTGGGCAGATTAGAGTGCCATTTCTTCCGCCGCTTTATCTTCCACCGATGGCCAGGAAATATGTTTGGGGCTTATATAAGATCGGTCACCTCACGCTGTACACGAACGCCGGGTTGGGCACCGTCGAAATCCCGGCCCGGTTCAACTGCCCTCCAGAAATTACGCTGCTTACCCTTCGGCGCGCCTCCTAACCTGGCCGAAAGATGTTCCCTTCGATGCAACCAAGCCGCAACCATTCCTTGCTTATGCAAGTCATTTCACACGGGCGTATCTGATTCTTAACAGATTGCCCATAAGCTTATGAAACCAAACGACATGAATGCGGCGTCCTGTGGTCCGCCAGTTGCCCATATGAAGCTGGTAGAAGTCTGCAAGGGATAGCTTAAGCGTCATGCTCCATCGCATCTGGCCTGCGGTTCCGGTTTTTTTGTTGTGTGCAATTGCGTTTGGGGTGACCACGCCTCGAGCGACCCTCCGCTCTTCATCTCTGGAGCAGCGCGAACATCAAGTCGCAAGGACGCTGACTCGCGCCTCCCAGTTCGTCGGCGTTCAACATATCAGCTCGCGTCTCCAGTGCGCGGACGTACAACCACCTCAAGCTCTTACAACTCCGGATCCTCTCTTCACATCTGCCGCGGATGGGCGCACGGTGAAAGTCAGTTTCATCATTGGCGTGGATGGGCGAGTTCACAGCCCACTCATTCTCGAAAGTGCTGGCTTGGCCGGCGACCGGCATGTCCTGCAGACCGTGCGTACTTGGAGATATCGCCCCGCGACCTGCAACGGTGTCCCCACCGAAACGGAAGCGAAGATCGAGTTTTCCAGCCGCTAAGCCGCTGTCTCTGGGCTAGAATTGCCTCAGCGTCGGAGTGACTCGATTCGTGGATAAAGACAAGACCAATCCCAAACCTGCCGCGTCGTCCTCAGATTCACCCCTGCTCGACTCTCCCGTGGACGAGCTCTATCGCAAGCTGCAGCCTGAAATGAGGCGGCCCAAGCCGAGTCCGGATGCTATTGCCGCGGCGCTCGAGTCTGCTCAACGTTTGGCGGCCGAAGCCGACGCCGAGGACGCCTCAGACGATTTGACCCACGAGATCGCCGCGGATTCCTCAGCGGTGGTTTGCAGTGTGTGCGGATATCGCAATCGCGAAGGAACCAAGTTCTGCGGCATGTGCGGAATCGCGGTCGCGCTACCGACCGTTGCAGCAACCAATTCGGCGGAAGGCGAGTATCAGGCTCCGCAAGCGCTTGTACAGTCGCCGAATTCGTTTTTGGAACGCGACATGCGCCCACCGACCACGCGCCCCACGGGGCAGGAAACGCACCACTACCATCATCACTATCACCACCACTATTTCCCCGGGGCGCAGGAGGGATCGTTCCCACGGGCCGCAGATGCCGCCCGGGAAGATAAGTTGCGTCCAACCGCGGGGCATAGAGGCGACATGAGCCGCAGCGAAGCGGCCGTGCGGCGGATTACGCAAGAGTGGGTGCTGGCCTGCAATACCAAACACCTCGACGATCTGCTTGAGCTTTACATTTCGGACGCGCTGGTGCTGCGCTCGAACTATCCTCCCATCCGCGGAGCCGCTGCGATCCGCGAGTTCTTCTTTGGTGCTCTGGATGCGGGCTTAGGCGAAGTGGAGGTCGATCCCATGCGCGTCGACGTCGTAGGAGACCTAGCCTACGAGGCCGGACGCTGCAAGGCGCTGATCCCCGGCGCAACCGGCAAACGCCGCGAGGAACGTGGCAAGTATTTGTGGGTCTTCTCGCGGCAGAGCAATGGCGAATGGAAGTTGGCGGCCGATTGCTGGTCGAGCGATCTAACCCTGAGTGGGCTGGAGTCGGACGTTCCCCCGACGTCAGGAGTAAGGACCAGCCAGCCGCGTAAGAACTCCTAGGTCTGTTTACGGCACCGAGCATGGAGAGGCGGGAATCAAATTCCAGGTGCTGGTATGCGGGTGGTCTTTCTGGGAGTCCCGAACCTAGGGGCTCACATCCAACTTCGCCAGATCTCCGCGCAATTGTTCCAGCGCCTGCATCTGAATGGTCTGCATTCCCAGCTTGGCGGCGCACTCCAGATTAAGCGCGCGATCGTCTACAAAACAGCATTGCTCGGCAGGGATCTGCGTTGTCTCCAAGGCCAGCCGGTAGATATCCCGTTCCGGCTTGCGCAAGCCGACGAAGCAAGAACTGATGAAGACCCGGAACATCCTGCGCAGTTCGTACTTCTCGATGCGATAGACATTGAGCTCTCGCGATTCGTTGTTGATCGTCCCCATGAAGTACTTGCCGGAATCACTTAGGGACCTGGCGAACTTTAGCACTTCGGGAAATGGTCGCGTCAGCGAGAACATGAGGTCGCGAAACGCTTCGCGGGTGAAAGGACGCGGGCGATAGAACACGGTGCGGTCCAGATATTCGTCGAGAGTGATCTTCCCGCGCTCGAACGATGAGACCACCATCTCGTGGCGGTCGTGGAATTCCTGTTCATCGAGTTGAAAATGCGCCAGCGCTGCTGCGCGCTCGGTGTGGTCCCAGGCATTCGTGAGCAGCACACCACCGACATCCCAAAAAATGGCGTGGATAGCAGACAAGAGTTCTCCGTTCTAATGCTTGTAAATGCTGGTGTCTGGGTGATAGTTGCGCCAGTCGAACCAATAGTCTTTCAGGGCAGGGACGCGATCAAGGCATTTTCCTTGGGAAGGGCCGGAAATGGCGCAACCCTGGAAGTTCCATTCGCTCGCACTTGCTGTATCGAGCAGGGTCCAGTTTTTCACGACAGCAGCGACGGCCGGTTGCGCTGCCTGAGATTTGGCATCGACAGTCGCTGGCTTAGGGTCAGCGGGCTTCGCTGGTGGGTCGCTTTCAGGTTCGCCTTTCAGAAAGAACTCCGTGTCCTTACTGTCAATTCGGCTGACGAATACGCGGAACGATTTGCCGTCCGGACCCACTGCGACCAACAGCGGCGTACCGTTGACCCGGTCTACGACCGGAGACTGCTTCACCAGCTTTTCCCAGGGATAGGCGCGGCCAGTGCCTTCGATCTCAAGTCCAACCACGACGTCGCGGGATTTCAATTCCGTGCCGGGGAAACTGATCACGACCGGGAGCTTGGCAACTTCCGGCTCCCATTTGCTGTCGTACTCTTTGATGTACTTCGGGACCGGAGCGAGGACTCGTCCGCCGGTTTCCTCCGACTTCCACTGGCCGAAGGTAAGTTCGTCGCTCAGCACCAATTCGAGCGCTGCCCCCTTGAGCGGGCCGTAGATCGCCTTGCCAGTAATCTGTTGCCACCACGTGCCCGTCTCTTTGTCGCGCATGAGAAAGTTTTGGTTGTTGATGCCCGCCAGATAAAAGTGCAGCACCTTGCCATCCGCAGTTCGTTTCCACACCAGACCGGTGTGACATAGCGTTCAATACGTAACAGCGATCGGAACTCCCGCGACGACGTCATTCAGCACGTGGTGATAGGCCATTTCGCTGATCGGGTAGGCGCGCGCGTCGTCGGCGAAACGTACCGCCAGAATCATCTCGCCTTTGTCGAGTTTGCTCGCAGTCTCGCTCTCAAACTGCGGGCTGTCCACCGGATGAAACATCCATTCGAAATAGTTCAGGCGGGACATAACTGCGGAAAATGCAACCAGCACCAGCACTACACTGAGGCCGATCTTGCGCCACAGCTTTCCCGATCGCCACAGAATGAATACGAACGCCAGGCAGATGAGCCCCGCGGCCAGAGTCCCCCAAGGCGCACGTTGCCGGAGCGCCATGGCCAGAGCCAGCGCCGATGGCGTCTGCTGGCGGAACGGGCGGATGATGAACGCGGGAACGAAGAACAGCCCGATGGCCGCGACCGCAGACAGGAGGAAGATCATCCAGGAAAACGTTTGGCGAGAAGATGATGAGTCCATAGCGTGCTTGAACCTACTTCTGTAATTTGTTAGGTGCTCAATACTGTTGCTGAATGCTTTCCCACGCCCCGCGATCGACGAATTTCACATTGCCCAAGTCTCACGATTGTAACGAATCCCGTGGAAGGAGGAACTAGCTTGAATAGAGGAGCTTGGCTGCTCCATTAAGGGCTGAGACCAGTTGGGCGCTAACCTTCGCCCTGAACGTCGATATCATCTTCAATTTAAAGGGGGAACGCGTCATTGCACCTCCGATTGACCCTCCACCTGAGACTGTACGAGCCGAATTCGACCCCATCGCTCCCGCATATGACTCCAGTAACCTTGCCCGAGAAACCGGTGGAACCTACGATGGAAATACGTATGACTTTATCTGCTCTGCTCGTTTGCGTCGATGAGGCCGCGGCCAGCGTCTTGAGGAGCGTGCTTGGAGAACTCAGCATTCGGGTCGAGTCCTGTCCGGATTTCGCGCGCGCGGCCATGCGGTCGGTGCAGGAGCGCTATGACGTGGTGATTGCGGATGGGGAATCCATCGAAGAAGTGTCCACTCTATTGCGCGAAACGCGTGTGTCACGGCTGAATGATTCAACCCTGGCAGTTGCGGTCGTACCGTCACAACAGAGTATTCGAGAGTTGTTTTCTCTTGGGGTCAATTTCGTTCTCTACAAACCGGTGACTTACGAAAGAGCGCTCAGCAGTTTGCGCGCTGCGCGGGCCGTGATGCGGAAGGAAAAGCGTAAGAGCGCTCGCGCCGCTGTGCACACCCACGCGACAGTCGACTACGCCAACGTCGAGCAGGCCAAGGCCACTCTGGTCGATCTGGCCCAGCACGGCATGGCAGTGCTGTTTGGAAAGAAACTTCCTCCCACCAGCAAAGTTTATTTTCAGTTCAAACTTCCGGGACAATCGGCGAGTATTCGCTTGTCCGGCCAGGTTGTATGGCAGGACTGGAATGGGCGCGGAGGTGTGCAATTCGTGGACGTGCCGAAAGCGTCTCGTCGGCTGATGGAAGAGTTTCTCTCCGCCAATCTCAAGGCCGATGCAGGGCGAGAATTTGCAGACGTAACGGTCGAGATGGAGGAGCCCCTACCGCTGGTGACGGTTTCGGCAACGGAACACGTGCGTGCAGACGAGAAGCCACAGCCGACCGATTACCAAGCAGCGGCCGCTACGCTTCCCGCGGATTCTACACCAGCCCCAACCACCGATCACGATGCCGACAATCGGCGCACGCAGACTCGGTACGCGTGCCGCCTGGGCGCGGAAGTTTACCGCACTGGGAATTCCGTCCCCAATCACTGCTGCCTCACCGATCTGAGTTCGGGGGGTTGCTATCTGGAAATGGCCCTACCGTTTCCTCAGGGTTCGTCGCTTGAAATTCTGGTCCGGACGTATGAGATGAAATTGCAGTTGCGAGGGACGGTGCTCGCCTCTCATCCTGGCTACGGGATGGGGGTTGCATTCGAGTTGAAGACGAAAGAAGAGCAGAGCAACGTCAAAAAGCTCACCGACTTTGTAGCGGCCACCCAGTCGACCCAGAACTAGCGCGCCGCCGCATCTTCCGCGACAGCTTTCTTGAAATAATCCAGCGAAAGTCGCAGCCCAGCCTCGAGATCAATCTTCGGTTCCCATTCCAGCAGTTGGCGAGCCTTGGTAATATCCGGACGACGCTGCCTGGGATCATCTTGCGGAAGGGCTTCGTGCCGGATGCGGCTCTTCGATCCGGTCAACTTCAATATCAGCTGCGCACACTCCAGAATCGTGAATTCATCCGGATTGCCGATATTGACGGGCAGATGTTCGTCCGACTTTGCCAGCCGTAAGAAGCCATCGACTTCATCGCTCACGTAACAGAAGCTGCGCGTCTGCTGGCCGTCCCCGTAAATGGAGAGATCCTCGCCGCGCAATGCCTGCTTCATAAAGTTAGGAACGACACGGCCGTCATTCAACTGCATGCGCGGTCCGTAGGTATTGAAGATCCGAACGATCCGTGTGTCGACTTTGTGATAGCGCCGGTAGGCCATGGTAACGGCTTCGGTAAAGCGCTTGGCTTCATCGTAGACGGAACGCGGCCCGATCGGATTCACGTGCCCCCAGTAGGTTTCCTTCTGAGGATGCTCTAAGGGGTCTCCATAACACTCGGAAGTGGAAGAGACAAAATATTTCGCGCCGTACTTGCGGGCAAGGTCCAACGCATGAAATGTGCCTAGCGATCCAACCTTCAGAGTGGCGATGCCATGGTTGCTATAGTCGACCGGGCTTGCCGGGCTGGCAAAGTGGAAAACATAGTCGACCTTTCCAACATCGAAAGGCTCGCAGATATCTTTTTCGACAAATTCGAAGCGGACTTCGCCGCTCAGGTGCGCGAGATTGGCCCGGCGTCCGGTGAGCAGGTTGTCGACGACAACCACGTTCCAGCCTTCTGCCAGAAGAGCATCGCAGAGATGGGATCCCAGAAATCCGGCGCCGCCGGTAACCACAGCGCGCTTTGGGTTCATGCCTTCTTGCCATTCTTCAAAACTGAGGTCGGCACGCCGTCCGGGTGACAAGCCGCGCGGCCCACGCTGTAATAGGTGAACCCTTGCGAGGCCATCGTTTCCGGATCGTAGAGATTACGACCGTCGATCACGATCGGGTATTTGAGTTCCTGCCGCAGGCGTTCGAGGTCAAGATTGGAGAACTCCTCCCACTCGGTAAGGATCAACAGGGCATCGGCCTCATGCGCTGCTTCATACGGTGAATTGGCGAAAGCAATTGTGGAACCCAGCACCTCGCGCGCGCGTTCCATCGCGGCGGGATCGTAAGCCGAAATCTTGCTGCCTTCCTGCAACAATGCCTGCACAAGAAACAGGGCAGGAGACTCACGAATATCGTCGGTACCACCCTTAAACGCAAGGCCCAAAACCGCGAGTCGTTTGCCGCGCAGAGTCCAGAGAGCGTTGTGAACTTTCCGCAGAAATCTATTTCGCTGATCTTCGTTGATGCGCATGACCTCGTCGAGAAGCCGGAAGTCATAGCCGCATTCCCGCGCCACCGCGCGAAAAGCCATCACGTCCTTGGGGAAGCACGAGCCGCCGTAGCCGATGCCGGGATTCAGGAATTTCGGCCCGATCCGTGTATCGGTGCCCAGACCATGAACCACTTGATTGACGCTGGCGCCCACCGATTCACAGACCGACGCGACGGCATTGATGAAAGAGATTTTCATCGCCAGAAAAGCATTGGAGGCATGCTTGATCAGTTCCGCGCTTTTCGTGCTGGTCACGATGATGGGAGGAGGGATTGAAGCCCGATCCGGTTGCGGGATAGCATCAACCCGGCGGTAGTAACTGCCATCGATCAGCGGCGCGTAGATTTTGAGAAGAACTTCGGCCGATCGTTCGCTATCGCAGCCAATCACAATTCGATCAGGAAATAGGAAGTCAGTCACCGCCGTGCCTTCCCGCAGAAATTCTGGATTGGACGCTACGTCAAATAAGTCCTGGCTGGTGCCGTTGCGCAGGATGATCTTGCGAACCCAATCGCTGGTATAGACCGGTACGGTGCTCTTCTCGACGACAACTTTGTAACTATCGATGCCCCCGGAAATCTCGCGCGCCACTGATTCCACGTACGACAAATCAGCCTCGCCGCTCTCCGTAGGCGGCGTGCCGACGGCGACAAAGATCGCCGCACTCAGGCGGACAGCTTCCTTCAAATCATCGGAAAAATTCAGACGCTTTCCGCGGTGACGGCCGAGCAGTTCGGGCAGAAATTTCTCATGAATGGGTACTTCGCCACTCCGGAGTGCTTCGAGCTTTTGTTGGTCGTTGTCGACGAGGATCACCTCATGACCGAGGTCTGCGAAGCAGGTACCCGCGACCAATCCCACATATCCCGAACCTACAACCGCGATTCGCATCAGTATCTTTCCCGGAGGGCGCGAACTTTATCACGATAAGCCGTAGCACGCGCGCCCAATGTGAAGTGCAAATTGATTCTACAAATTTTTGGGCTGGCTGGGGATTCGCACATCGAAAAACTTCGCTGGAAGGCAAAAAAGCCATTCAAAACGGGAATCAGGGCGCCTTCCCCAACCGAGGTTCGATCCGAACCGGTTCAAATTGTGTCCCGTCCGGCGAGCTTATAGCACTTAATGGTTGACATCCTTGGCCGTTTGCCGCAAGACTCCGCACAGTTACGACCGGGTTGTTTTTTGATTCTTGAAACGGCGGGCAAAGGGCCCCATAATGTCCTTGTCCGGTAAATGGTGCCCTGATCACGGTATGAATTACCTCCCCATGAGGCGGCCCGATTCGTTCAACGCAACATCATCCTGGGATGAGAAACCTTCTGGCGATTTGAGTGCGCCTCTTTCCGTTGAATATCGCGACGACATAACCCAGATTGCCAGCACTCTTGCGGCGCATGGGGGCGGAGCGGTTTCTCTCGACCTGGCGCTCGATCTCGTACTCAATGAGGTTGTCGAGGAAGCGCGGAACGAGACGGGCGCTACTGGGGCGGCAATTGCCTTGGCACGAGATGGAGAAATGGTGTGTCGTGCGACGACCGGTGGCAATGCCCCAGATCTGGGCGTGCGGGTCGAGACCGACTCGGGTTTGACGGGCGAGTGTCTGGCCACAGGCGAGGTGCAGCAGTGCTCTGACACGGAAAGCGATCCGCGGGTCAACGCCGAGGCCTGCCGGAGCCTGGGCGTCAGATCAATGCTGATTTTGCCTCTTGGCGATAGCAAAGGGCCATTCGGGATTCTGGAAGTGCTCTCCGCGCGACCTCATGCATTCGGCGAAGGCGAGATCCACATTCTGCGGCTTCTCGCCCGGAGAATTGCTGAGAACAAGCGAGGGGCGGAAGAGTGCGCCGGGATTCCCCTGTCCGTGCACGAGAGGGCTGATGCCCCGAGCGAAGCACTGCCTGCGCCCCAAAATCTTGAACCGGAAGGCGCTGAGTTCATCGGGCAGGCAGATCTGAAGCGGACTGACTCTTGGGCCTCAGTGTTGGTCGTTCTCGTGGTTGCCGCGGCCATCGCACTGGGAATCGCTATCGGTTGGCGCGGCGCCGCCAATGGACGCAAAGCTTCGTCCCATCCGAGGACGGCCACACCCTCTGCCGCAAGCGCTGATCGAAACGTGGGCTCCACTTCAGGTCAGGCAACCCCTCCGCGGAAAGATTCAGCGACATCCCCGGGGGCTAACTTCGTTTCCCGTTCGAAAACCTCGGGCACTGCGATTTCTGCGAGGCCTCCCGAGGGAGGTCTGGTCGTCACGGAAAACGGTAAGGTGATCTACCGTGGGTTGCCGTCCGAAGTCGCCGACACCGCCCCATCCTCCGATGCGTCAGAATCTGCGATGCGAGTCGTCCATCGCGTGGAACCTGACTATCCACCTCAAGCGCGGGCAGAGCACATTCAGGGCTCGGTTGTATTGGACGTTGAAGTTCTCCACGACGGTAAGGTCGGCAATATAGGAATTCTCGCAGGCGACCCTTTGCTCGCCGAAGCTGCCGTCCAGGCTGTAAAGCAATGGACCTATGAGCCTCATGCCGTGGACGGGCGGGACATTGGGAGTCAGACGCGGGTCACGATCACTTTCACGTTACCTCCGAGCTAAACGCCAACGACATTCTCAAGACTGCGGCTCACGAAGGCCAGGCAGTTCGTCTTAACGAAGCTGATGCCCAGCGTTCGCCTCCGCCGGAAGCGTGCTCCTAGCGTGATAGACTCAATCCACTAAAAGGCTTCCAGAGCCTATTTTCCGAGGATTTCATGAAACCAGCTATCGAGACGCCGAGTGGTGTCTCCACCGATCCCTTCAACAAGACGGTTTGTTGTTTGCGGTGTGAACAGAAGCTGCAGAAATATCAGCTGATGCGGGCCAGCCTGGCTCCGGGAAACGCAGGACACGCGATTCTGTCTTGCCCACGATGCGGGCACGTTGAATTCGTGTCGGATTCCAGTCCTCTGTTGCAGAACCTCGAATTAGTCGCGGTCGATGCGGGGGACGGGGACTAGCCGAACCTCTCGATACCGGTCTAGCCAACTCGCCCCGAGCGTCCGCCTACGTTCCTTAGAAGGGGATATCTTCGTCAGTGATCGGGCCCGCTCCTGCTGGCTCCGGTTCCGGGGTCCGCTGATCAAAGTTGTTGCCCCCGCCTGCCGAAGAACTTCGCGAGCTTCCCGCGAAATCGCCACTACCTTCTCCACGTCCGCCCAGCAGGATCAGGTCACTGGCCACTACTTCGGTCATGTATTTCTTTTGCCCGGAAGTCTTGTCATCCCATGACCGGGTTTGCAGGCGCCCCTCGATGTAGACCTTCCCGCCTTTTTTCAGATATTCGCCTGCGATCTCGGCCAATCGCTGCCAGAGCACTACATTGTGCCACTCCGTGCGATCCTGCCATTCGCCGGCTTTGTCTTTGAACCGCTCGTTGGTGGCGATCGTCAACTTGGCCACCGGCGTCCCTTGCGGCGTGTATTTGACTTCAGGATCCTTGCCCAGATTGCCGATTAGTTGAACCCGGTTCAGACTTTTCCCAGCCATGTCGATGCTCCTTTGCAGGGGTTCACTATAACAGAATGAGTGCGGTGGAGATCAGGCTGCGCCTCACAAGATCGAGAAGCCAGTGTCGTTTTGGGCAGGATAAAGTTCGCCTGTTGCTCAAAGTCTAGCGCTTAACCAAGAACGGATTGCTCTCCCGTTCTTCGCCGATGGTGGTCAGTTCGCCATGTCCTGGGATCACCACCGTGTCATCCGGCAAGGCAAGCACGGTCTCTTGCAGCGAGCGCATGATTTTTTGCATGGAACCTCCGGGCAGATCGGTGCGGCCAATCGATCCAGCGAAGAGCGTATCTCCGGCGATGAGTTTCTTTTCGGCAGGGAAGTACAGGCAGATGCTGCCCTCCGTATGCCCGGGCGTGTGCAGAATGCTGGCAACGTGCGATCCAGCGGCGACCGTTTCTCCCGTGGTGACGCTGCCGTCGATTTCGACTTTTCCGGGCGGAGGCACTCCGATCCATGCGGCCTGCATGTCGAGCATCTTGAGCAGGGCGTAGTCATTCTGGTTGAGCAGAATGGGTGCGCCGGTTACGGCGCGGAGTTTCATTGCCCCGCCGACGTGGTCGATGTGGGCGTGCGTGATTACGATCTGTTTCACTTGAAGATTGTGTTTGCGGATAAGGGCGAGAACGTCGTCAATGTCATCGCCCGGGTCAATTACCATCGCTTCGCGCGTGGCTTCGTCACCGATGACGGAACAATTGCATTGCAGAGGACCGACGGGCAGAATTTCGTGAATCATGGGTCTATTGTAGCGAGGGGACGGCTGCGGTAAGGCTGTCACGCCAGGCCTCAAATTCACCCTGCATGCCAGCGGTCCCTCGTGATGCTCCGACCGGCCACTTGCCGGGCAATGGGTGTAGGGGAGACAATACGGGCCGCGGGCTTGGGGAGGCTCTGTGGCAAAATACCGTCAACATGGTTATCAGGACCGCGACCATGAGTCGCGGAAACCGTCGGGTGAGAAGTCTGCGCCGTCTGCACCGAAGAAGGACAACACGTTCGGTCCCAGACCTGTAAATCTACCCGGGACGCGCGCGGTCTCGCGCTGCACACAGTGCGGCACCGTACTGCAGGGAATTCCGAGCGACGAGAAATGTCCGAAGTGCGGCTTCGAACTGCATTCCTGCAAGCAGTGCACCTATTTCGATCCCGGGAGCCGGTTTGAGTGCATGCAGCCGGTAAAGGAGCGGATCGCCAAGAAAGACGCACGCAATGACTGCTCCCTCTTTGAGATTCGGGTAACGCGCGAGAAGGAGACTTCGACCCCAGCCAGCCTTCGGCCCAGCGACGCGCGCCAAGCCTTCGAAAATCTATTCAAGAAATAGCACCTGAGAATCTGTTTAGGCTCATGTGGAAACAGACCGGCACGGCTGTCCGATTAGTGCCCGTGTGGGGACAGCCGCCCTCCGCTGTCCAGGGAGCGAAAGCTCCGCAAACCTTTTCTCGACCCGTCTCGATCCCCGCCTCTATGGTTTCTGCGTTGGTCTGATCAGAATCTCACTCACAAATGATTGCGGCGCTTGCGTCACCAGCATGGATACGGCGTGCGCTACATCCTCAGGCTGAAGCATTTTGTTGGGGTCTTTCCCCGCGTGGGGGCTCAGTTCCGTGTCAACCGAGCCCGGACAGATCACGGATACGCGCACGTTGTGTGGCCGTAACTCTTCCGCTACCGAATAGCTCATACCATTCAATCCCCACTTGGAAGCGGCGTAGGCAGCTCCTTTGGGCAGTGGGTTTTTTCCCGAGAGTGACGAAATATTGATGATGTGTCCCGAGTACGCGCGGATCATAAGCGGAGCGAAAGCGCGCATCATGTAGTAGACGCCGCGAAGGTTGGTGTTAAGGATCCGATCCCACTCTTCGGGAGCGAGTTCATGGAGGAGAGTGTTGAAACCGGCAATGCCCGCATTGTTGACCAGAATGTCCAGGCGGCCGAACGTACTGTCGACCCGGGCGGACGCATATTCGACCTGATGAAGCACGGTGACATCACAGGGGATGACTTCCGTCTTTCCCCCGGCCTGGAGGATGGCTTGCGCCGTCGCATCCAGAGCGGACTGCGTGCGCCCGCACAGAACTGCAGTAGCACCGAGGGCTGCCAATTGCCGAGCTATGGCAGCGCCGATGCCGCGGCCAGCTCCCGTGACGACTGCAACTTGTCCGGCAAGGGGTTGCTTGGTGTCCATAGACGAAGACTCTCCTGGGAGTCGAGTTGAAAGCAAACCGCGAAGAGGAACATCCGCGGCTATGCTATGCGCATCTTAGCAATAAAGGGGTGTGTGAATGGGAAGTCGCTTGCCTTCGGCAAGAGAGGTACTTATAATCCGGCCAACCGGGAAAACGGATACGTCGCCTCATCGCTCCAACCGGGTTACCCCTCGTTGTCCCGGGGGCCTGCCAGGAAGCCCGGCATTCCAAAGCAGGATCCGAACGCAATGCGGTCCAGGCGGAATGCAGTTGCTGCTGAGTTGTGAAGAACACGATTCCCAAATAGATATTTCCTGATAGTTCAAGGAGCCATACTGATGAAAAAGATTCTGCTCACGGTTGTGCTTGGGGTAACGGTGGTCGCGGTGGGCCAAAATACTGCGCAGCCAGCTCAGGGACAACCGGCTACGCCACCGGCCCAGGCACCGGCATCCGCGCCAGCACCGAGCCAGCCAGCTGCGCCAGCACAGAGCCAGCCAGCCGCCGCTCCCGCGCAAGCTCCGGTGATTAAGGATCCCGCCGAATACAACGCCTACGTGGCGGCCATACAGCAGAAGGATCCTAATGCGAAGATCAGTGGGCTGGAAGCATTCGTCACGCAGTATCCCAACAGCGTCATGAAGGATCAGGCGCTCGAAATCTTGATGCAGACCTACCAGCAGGCGAACAACGTGCAAAAGGCCACGGACACCGCCGCGAAGCTGGTGACAGCCAATCCCTGCCAGGTACCGGCTCTGACCTTGCTGACCTACATCGATCGCATGAGGGCTCAAGGTGGCGACGCCAACGGGAAACAAGAGTCGGCGGACGCCGAGAAGTACGGGCAGCAGGGTTTGGATTGTCTTCCTAAGTTCGTGAAGCCTGAGGGCACCAGCGACGGGGATTTCCAGAAGATGAAAACCCAGATGACGGAAAACTTCGAAGCCGGCATCGGATGGGGCGCACTGCAGGATAAGGATTACGCGAAGGCTGCCCAGCATTTGAAAGCGGCCGTGGATGCGAATCCCCCCGATTCTCAAAAGGACCTCAGCCTTGTGTATCCGCTGGCACTCTCGTACCTGGGACAGAATCCTCCTGACTATCAGAACGGCATCTGGTACGCTGCGCGGGCGGCCGCAGTCGCTCCCGATGCGAACAAAGCCGGGATCGAGAAGTATGCGCGTTCGCAGTATGTGAAGTTCCACGCGGGCGACGACGGTTGGCAAGAGGTCTTGGCAGCCGCGAAGGCAGGTGGTCCGCAGGTGCCGATCAAGCCTGCGCCAACCCCGGCAGAGCAGGCCCACAACATGATCACCGCAACACCGCCCGACAAAATGGACTTCGCTACCTGGGAGTTCGTGCTATCCAATGGCAGCCAGGAAGATCAGGACACCGTTTGGAACGCCATCAAGGGTAAGGCTGTGCAGATGAACGGTACCGTCATCAGCACCACGCCGAACGAATTCATGATCGCCGGGAGTTCCGACGACATCGATGCGAAAAAGGCGGATATCACTCTGAAGTTCGAGGAAAAGGTTCCAGTGAGGCTGATTCCGAAAGACGGCGCCCCATTCGACTTCCAAGGCGAGCCCGCTTCCTACACGCCGAACCCTTTCATGATGGTCATGGAGAAAGGCACGTTGCTCAGAGCGAAGCCGGCAGCGCCTGCGGCCCATAAAGCGCCGGTACACAAAAAGCCAGCAGCCCAGTAGAAAGAAAACATCCCAAATCACTAAGGCAGCCGCGAGGGCTGCCTTTTGATTTTGGGCCAACAGGGAACCGAGATGTGCCGAGGTCCTTCCTCAGCGAACTATTTTCTTTTCCATCGACAAGGGACGGGCGCTGCGTGGAGGTCGCTTGACGCCATCGCGAAGCTGTCGGACGTCAATCTTGAGTTCGGCGATTGTTCGACTCAGGGTGTTCCGGTGCATGCCCAATTCGCGGGCGGCGCGGCACTGATTGCCTTTGTTCTCCTGCAGGACGGTCAGGATGAAGCGCTTCTTGAACTCTCGTACCCCTTCTGAGTAAAGAATATTACTGCGGTACATTTGCAGAACGAGTGCTTCCAATTGATCTTTCACGATGCGTCTCTCTCTTTATTAGGAATTTGTTCACTGCACCGCAGCTTATTTCGGTGTCGCAGGTACGTTGTTTAACTTCTGGGGAGCCTGATGCAGCAGGTCGATTCCCTGATAAAAACGAGCACGCAACTCCGAAGGAGCCAGCCAAATGGCCGCCCGGCCGACGACAAGAAAATAGGGCGCCAGTTGCGAATCCTGCAGCAGCTTCGAAGCCGGCTGAAATGCCGTCATACCCATCAGGATCACCGCCACCATCAAACCGCCCTTCAGCAACCCCAGGACTGCGCCGAGGAAACGGTCAAAACTGCTAAGGCCAGCCTCTTTCATTACCCAGCGGGCAATCCGGGCGGCCAAGCCAAACAGGAGCACGATGGCAAAAAAGATGACGAGAAAGCCCAGGATCTCCGCTAACCACGGGTTCTTCAAAAACTTTTCCAACCACTCCGCGAAGCTGTGGTACTGCCACGCGGCCACGATATAACCGACAATCAGGCCCGCCATGGTGAGGGCTTCGGAAAAAAAACCTTGCATGGCAGCCGTGATGACGTTGAGGAGCACGACGGCACAAATGATCCAGTCCGCGGCAGTCATCCTCTGCGCTCGCTGCAATCAGTGCCAAACGGTGGATCAGACATCCAACTTGTGCCCCGTAAGCTGAAAGTAAGCCTCCAGGTATTTTTCGCTGGTGCGGCGAGCGACCTCTGCCGGAAGAGCCGGAGCCGGTGGCTGCTTGTTCCAGTGAATTTCCTCGAGGAAATCGCGAACGTACTGCTTGTCATACGAATCCTGCGGCCGTCCCGGAGCATACTTGTCGGCGGGCCAGAAGCGGGAGGAATCAGGGGTCAGGACTTCATCTGCCAGGGTGATGCCCTGGTCGGTACGTCCAAACTCGAACTTGGTATCTGCGATTATGATTCCACGATTGCGTGCATAGGCCGCGGCCTTCTTGTAGACGCGTAGCGTGAGATCGCGCAAATGGCTCGCGGTCTCCACTCCTACAGTCTGGCACATTTGATCGAAGGAAATATTCTCGTCGTGTCCAGTAGTCGCCTTGGTCGACGGCGTGAAGATCGGCTCGGGGAAGGCATCGGACTCTTTAAGACCGGCGGGAAGAGTAATACCGGATACTTTCCCGGTAGCCTTGTATTCCTTCCAGGCTGATCCCGAAATATAACCGCGGACGACGCACTCGACCGGGAACATTTCAGCACGTCGCACCAGCATCGAACGCCCGCGCAGTTGGTCCGCATATTTGCGGATCGCTGCTGGGTACTGGTCCACATCCGCCGTAATCAGGTGATTCGGCACGATGTCAGCCAGGTAATCGAACCAGAAGAGGGAGATCTGGCTCAGGACCCGGCCTTTGTGCGGGATGCCTGTGGCCAGGATGTAGTCGAACGCGGAAATGCGGTCTGTGGCGACGAACAGCAGTTGTTGATCGCCGATGTTGTAAACGTCCCGCACCTTGCCGCTGGCGTGAAGGGTGAGATCGGGAAATTGAGTTTGTAACAGGACGGAGTCTAGGAGATCGGGGCTCATGTTGAAATTTTACAGGTAAGAGGCGAGGCGTATTCTAGCTGTTCAGAAAAAATTGTCAACGATCCTTATCACGTTCCACCGTACGGAGCGCGCTCCGTTCCGTAGAAAAATGTTGACAGGCGGCCGCATGGGCGGGAAACCCGCCTCAGACAGGCGATTCCGCTCGATGGGTTTGTGGAAAAGCTGAGGATGGGAGTGGATAACTTGGACGTATTAAGCGGCGGCGCATGCCTGCAGTTCATTCTAAGGATGATTCGAACGCTCTGACTTCCGTGGTTAGGGCAACTCCTGCTCGGGAGGAGGTCTTATGAAGGGAATTCAAGCGCGATTCGTTGGCGTGGAACTTTACTTCGAAGATTTGGAAAAGGCAAAGAAAGTTTATGTCGAAACCTTAGGTTTGGAGACCTCCGATGAGGAAGCCGGACACCACGCCCGATTTGATGGCGGAGAGGGCTTTGTCGAGCTGAACACGCTTACTGGACCCCGAAGCGCACCGAAACCAGTTTCGAAACGCCGGGTTCCTGCATGGTCACGCCGTAGAGGACTGGGGCGATACTCATCGTTTTCTTACTGTGGGTGATCAGCACGAACTGCGTTTGCACGCTCATTTCTTTCACCAGTTCGGTAAACCGGCCAATGTTAGCCTCGTCCAGCGGGGCATCTACTTCGTCGAGAATGCAGAACGGGCTGGGCGCGTACTGGAAGATGCCGACCAGCAGGGCCAGCGCGGTCAGCGCTTTCTCTCCACCGGAGAGCAATAGCACGCTCTGGAGCCGCTTGCCCGGAGGCGAAGCCACCACATCGATTCCACTTTCGGCGCTGTTCTCTTCGTCGGTCAACTTCATGAAGGCATGGCCCCCGCCGAACAGTTTCTTAAACGTAGCCTGGAAATTCTCGTTGATCTTGGCGAAAGCTTCTTCAAACTTCTGCCGGGAGATTTGATCGATCTCCCGGATCGTCGCGGTCGTGTTCTCGATCGACGCGATCAGGTCCTTGCGCTGGGTCTCCAGGAATGAATGCCGCTCGGCCGTTTCTCGGTACTCCTCGAGCGCCATCATGTTGACCGGGCCCATGGCTTCGAGCTTGGCTCGCATCTCGCGGTAGAGTTGATCCTCTGAGGCCAGTTGTTCCCCGGTCACAGGGACCAATGTGGTGTCGGCGGTGAGCGTTGCTCGCTCGATTCCTAGTTCGTTGATGCAAGTCTCCGCCATGTATTGCGCATCCGACTGGAGCTTGGCCGCCGCGGCGGATAGCTCTCCACGGCGATCCCGTGCCTGGTCGAGAAGCAGGCGGCTGTTATGCAACAGATCGTCGATTTCAGCGAGCCGCGCACGAAGCTGTTCGGTTTCAAACTGCAGCAGGCCTTCGCGGGTTTGTGCGGCATTGCGCTCGGCCTCAAGGTCGGTCGCGTGTTGCTCAAGTTGCTCGTTTTCGGTCTCGCGCTGGAGTTTCTCCGCAGCAGCTGATTCGATTTGCGAGGCCAATGCATGGACGCGCTCGCCCATTTCCGAAAACAACGACTCGATACGCTGCAGAACGGCGGCGGCAGAGCGGTGGCGCTCTTCCAGGGTTGCGACCCGGGCGGCATTTTGCGCAGAAGTCTGGGCCGATTCCTCCCGTCGCTGTCGCACCACAGTCAGAGATTCCTGGGCGGCGGCAATCTGTTGTTCGAGCTGGACCCGCTGATCTTCCAACGCTGCGACTTCCGATTGTCTAGCGCTGACAATGCCTTCCTGTTCGGCGCGTTCTGCGGCCAATCGCCGCAGTTCGAGTTGCGCAACGTTCAACCGTTCGCTGACTCGGGCCATTTCGGAATCCAGCTGTTGTAGCATGTGGCTTGACGTCATCACCTGATGCTCGACCTGGCGCTTTTCGCCGTCGAGCCGCTCCAGCAGGGAAGACAGCTCTTTGATCTCGCGGCCCAGGGTGAGCACGCGCATCTCTTCGTCCCGCAGGGCGCGTTCTAGATCTTCGAGCTGTCGCAGCACGTCGCGGAGTTCGCGTTTCATCGAGAGCGGGCCTTCCGAGCGCTGTTTGCCTCCCGTTACGGTGACGTTATGGAAGCACTCACCCGCCTGCGAAAGAAAGAATGCGTCGGGATTTTCCAGCGCAAGCCCCCGTGCCACATCCGCTTCCGGAACGATATAGCCGTCCCGAAGCTTCGGCAGGATCACTTCCAGCGACTTCCCGAAGCCATCGAGCACGCGAATCGTGTTCTTGAGCGGAACGATCTGCGCCGCCGGAGGCGCACAGTGCGCGGCCTCATCGAGCACGAAAGAGAATTTGGCTTGCGAGTCTTCCGGGTGAACGAGGAATGTTGCCCGGCCATCCACGCCGGTGCGCAGCATCCGCAGACCTTCATCGGCCGCGTCCCACGACTTGACCACAACGTAGTTCAGTTCGTCGCGCAAGAAGTCCTCGACCACGCGCTCGTAGCGGGGTTCGACTTCCAGGAAATCGGCGAGCACGCCCACAGGCGCCAAGCCGCCCTGCATGACCCCAGACTGAAATAGGCGCCGGACAGATTCGGTCGAGTACCCGTGTTCGGCGATGACCGCTTCGAGCGAACCTTTCTTGCCGAGCGCCGTCGCGTACTCCGCGCGCAAAACGTCGAGATTGCTCTTGGCACGCGTTTCCTCGAGCTTCTTCGACTCGATCAGACGCCGGAGCTGGCTGATCTCTTCAGTGATCCCGCTGGCGCGCTGGGTAATGGTTTCAAATTCCAGGGCGAGCTGGCCCCGTTGCCCGCCGAAGGTTTCGACCTGAACGTTGGCATTCGCAATTTCAGTTTCGAGGCGATGAGCCTCCCGGTCGGCGCCGGCGAGGCGTTCTTCGGCCTGCGCAAGCTGGTTGCGCAAACGAGAAGCCGACGACACCGTATCGAAGATCGCCACGCGGGACTCTTCCTGTTGCCGCTCAATTTCCGCAAGACTGGCGGCAGCAGCTGCGGCATCTTGCTGGCATAGGACGAGGTCGCTCTGTGCGGCAGCAAGGTCAGCGGTGGCCGACTCCAGGATCTGCCGGTTCGACTCGCGTTCTGATTCAAGCGCTGTCAGTCGATGCCGGGCCTGCGCTACCTCCGCTTCTGCTGAGGCCGAGCGGACGAGCAACTCCGCGCAGCGCTCCTCATTATGGCGGCGGCGTGCGTGAGCGCGGTCGATCTCGAGGGCAATCTGGCTGATCCGGTCACGGTTCTCACGCAATTCCGCCTCGATCGAGTAGCCGCGTTGTGTCCGCTCGTTGTGCTCACCTTCAAGCTGTTGCACCTCCTCGGTGCGACGCTGCATCTCCTCGGCTAAGGAGTTGAGCTGGCGGTCAAGTTCGGCACTTTCCTGCTCGATCGCGGCGAACTTGCTGGCCAGAACCAGACGCAGCTTGGCCCGCATTTCTTCCCGCAACCGGGCATAGCGCTCCGCCTTCGAGGCTTGCCGCTTCAGCGAATTCATCTGCCGCGTGACTTCGTCGAAGATGTCGTTCACGCGCGCCAGGTTCAGCTTGGCATCTTCCAGTCGCGCCTCGGCGAGCCGCTTCTTGGTCTTGAACTTCGTAATGCCGGCAGCCTCTTCCAGAATCGCGCGGCGATCTGTCGGGCGGCTGCTAAGGATTTGCCCAATGCGCCCCTGCTCGATGAGGGCGTAGGACTCAGGTCCGAGTCCCGTCCCCATGAAAAGTTCCTGAATGTCGCGCAGGCGGCACAACTTGCCGTTCAGCAGATATTCGCTGTCGCCGGAACGGAACAGGCGGCGCGTGACCACGATTTCTCCAGCGCGAAACGGCTGCTGGTTGAACTTGCGCCGCCGAATCTTCAGGACAACATGCGGCGCTGCCGTTCCCACCGATCCCGCCGTTGGAGGCGCAGTGACGTTGTGAACCGGCAGGGCAAAGATCGGCTCATCCTCCGGAAATGCTACGGCAATCGTATTGATCTTCGAACGCGGGATTTCTACTTCCTCTGTTCTTCCGGGCTGCGCATCTTCTACTGCGCGATCGGTGTCTTCGGCAGCGCGGGTCCGAATGCTGGCCTCGTCCCAATCATCAGCCACGTGCGCCTCCGCCGAGGCGGGCAGTTCGTCTTGAATATCGATTTCCGTGGCCGCGTTCGCGTCTGCACCGCTGTAGGCTTCGGGATCAATTAACGTAAGCGATACTTCGGCCATCCCTGTCGGCTTGCGGTCGCGCGTGCCGGCAAAGATGACGTCCTCCATCCGCGCACCGCGCAGGGTCTTGGCCGATTGCTCGCCCAGCACCCACGAGATCGAATCGGAGATGTTCGACTTGCCGCAGCCGTTCGGGCCGATAATGGCCGCCACTCCGTCTCCGTGGAACTTGAGTTCGGTGCGGTCGCAGAACGACTTGAATCCCAGAATCTGAAGCCTCTTCAGTTTGAGCAACGTGAACTCCTTGAATCGGGTGCCCCATTTCTCGCGCATTTTGCGAAAAGTGGGGACGTTGACTTCGGCACGTTGGCGCGGCGCCTGTTTACCAAGCGGATTCCTCCGCGCCCTAAAAGATGCATGCCTCGGCCCCTGCCGAACAATTTCTCACCCCAGGCTGGAAAGGGCGGCCACAAAGTTAAGCTACTGTAACGGTGAAATTGGGCCGGGGTCAAGCAATATAACACCATATATGGTATGGGCTTGCCACACACCGCGTTGGGTTGCACAGACATTGCAGCAGATGAACGGTTTTCGGGCGGAGACGGCAAAAGAGGTGGGAGAATCGCGAGAGCAAAACAAGGCTAGCGCACTTCGACCAACGAGCGCAACGGAGATATTTCAATTGCTGGTGACTGATCTGGCGGATGCCCCCGACCTTTGCCGCGCCGTTGCGGCAAAGGTCGGGATTTTGATGTCCACGGCACAGTCAAGAAATGCCGTGATGTTGCCTAGTCAACGAGAGAACAACCGACCAACTTCTACGGCTTCCCGCACAGTGATTGATCCTGCGCTGTGACTTCAGCCTCCGGGTAATTCAGAGATGGCCCTGCAAGCAAGGCATCTGCCGGTTCCCCACGAAGATTCACTTCCAGGAACGCTGCGATGTAATCTCGCGTGGCAGACATTGTCTTCTGCGGGCCCATCGGCCCGGCTTGCACGGCATCTTTTGTCAGCCAGATCCAATCGGACAGAGCCCCGTGCTCCGCCCCTTGCAAACTGACCGCGAGCCGCGGGCCACGCAGATTACTCCACAGTCGGCACTCGTTGGTAGCCCACTGTTTTCGGTCCGCTGCCAGGATGAGGACGGGTTTTGTCGTCCTGCCTGATAACACGTCTGGCAAGACGGGATCCATGAGAATCGCGCCTTTCACGTGTGGATCCCGCTCGCTAGTCAGGAGCGCTGTAAGGCCGCCGAGCGAGTGGCCGGCTACAACGATCTTCGACAAGTCCAACCTACCCGCCAAAGGACTTTCTCGACGCGTATTCAAAGTGCCAATTTGGCTCAGCACGAACTTGAGATCCTTCATGCGAACGTCGACGGCAAACGATAGCGAGCGCCGGTCGTGCGGCACCGGGCCGCCGAGATGACTTCCGACGCGCGATCGCACCACTCGCCCGTCGGAGAATTCGACTGCAGTCGCTTCATACGTGTGATCTACTGCCAGAACCACGTACCCGCGGCTCGCCAGGTCTTCCATGAGGAATGTGTAATCGGTGAACGTCCCGGTATAGCCAGGCGTAAACACCACCACGGGATGCTGTCCTTCGGCAGCGTCTGCGTCTTGGCAACTATTGGTCGCAACCGGGAACGGCGAAACTCCAACCAACTGCGCGAAGTAGCTCCAGACTCCTGGGGAAGCGTACTCCGCCAGCTTGCACGCCTGATTGGAATGGGTGGACGCCGGGTACCACAGTCGGACTGCCAACTCTCGTTTAATTCCGTCCGACAGATAAGGATCCCGCCGTGTCGTGTCCGCCAACTCGAGCACCCGCGTGCCTACTACGTCAGGACCTGTTGGAGACGGGACAGCAGCGGAGTTGGTGTGGGCTAAATCAGCGCGCGCCTCGGTTGCGTTCCCCAGTCTCGGTGGATGAACCGTGCCTGACATACTGACCTGCTGAGGACTGTCTGTGCTGCTGTCGTTGAACACCACCGTCCCGCTGTGTGTGCCAACCGTAGTGCTGGGGAACGACACCGTTATCGTGCACGAGGCCGACGGGCCAACACTCGTGCCGCACGTATTGCTTTCCATGAATGCTCCGGTAGTCGAGATGCTTGTGATCGCAAGGGCAGCCGATCCAGTGTTGGTCAGGATGACATGCTGGGTGGGCGGTGGGCATGAAATGCTTGCCTTGCATGCAAAGCTAAGGGTCGCCGGAATGATCTGAACGGTGCCGTTGGTCAGCGCAATGGTTGCGCCGCTGGATTTCGTTGCATCCGCGATGGACACAGCGTTGAGACTAACGCTGGGGCTTGCCGGCAAGGCAGTCGGACCTGTAAAGCTCGACGCCGACCCGCTGGGTGTGCTTGCGGGGGTCATTGTCCCGCATCCCGGCGAACAGTTCGTTGAATTTTGTGTGAGCGTCCAGTTCAATCCTTGGCTGCCTGGATCGTTGGACACGGTCGCAGTGAACGGCACGGTCGCGGTGATCGGAATGATCCCACTTGGTGGCGTAATCCCCGAAACCGTGATCGCAGGGACTGTCAAACTGGTTGTGAAGGAGTTTGTTGTATTGGTTACGGGCGTGGCCGTGACGTTTACGGTCAAATCGCTAGACGATAGCGGCGGAGCGGTGTACGTGGTAGCAGCACCGCTCGACGTCGAAGTTGGTGCGATAGTGCCGCACGGCGCCGGCGAGCACGACACGGACCACGTAACTCCGCCGTTGCTCAAATCGTTTGCCACGGTTCCGGTGAACTTCTGAGTCATGGTGGCGATGACCGTAGGATCCTGGGGCTCAATGTCGACCGTAATTGCCGGAACCGTAATCACCGCAATGCCCATCGCATCAGAATTGGCAACTGATGTTGCGGTGACGGTCACCTGCAAATCCGCTGATGGTGCAGGAGGCGCTGTGTACTTCGTAGCAACTCCGCTAGCCGTCAATGTAAGAGACACGGTGCCGCATGGCGTCGGCGAGCACGAGACCGTCCAGTTGACTCCTTTGTTTCCGGTATCGTTTATCAGCGTGGCGGTGAGGAGAGTGTTACCGGTGCCCAGCACCGTCCCAGCCGCGGGGACTACTGTCACTCCAACGGAGGGCACGACGAAGGTTGCCGACGCAGACTTGGTCGTATCCGTAGCGGACGTGCCCGTGAGGGTTACAGTGAGATTGCTCGCCGGCGGCGTCGTTGGCGCAGTGTAGGTCGTGCTGGACCCATTAGGCGTGCTGGTTGGCACGATTGTGCCACAAGCGGGCGAGCATGACGCGCCATTCTGCGTAAGCGTCCAGTTGATGTTGCCATTACTGGTATCGTTCGCGACGTTTCCACTGACCTGCAATGAACTACTTAACTGCACTGTGGCGGGTGTGGCGGAAAGACTAACCACAAGAGCGGGCACGCTAATTGTCGCCGCTGCCGACTTCGTTGTATCGGCCACCGAGGTGGCTCTAAGCGTCACCTGCAGATCGTTCGCTGGCGGGCCCGGGGCCGTGTAAGTTGTCGCCACCCCGCTTGCCGTGGAGTTCGGTGAGACCGACCCGCAGGGCGCTGTCGAGCAGGAGACAGCCCAGGCAACTCCTTTGCCGGGGTCATTGACGACCGTCGCGCTGAATTGGACAGTTTGGCTTTCTTGCACTGTGGCGGAGTTACTCGAAAGAGAAATGCTGATGTTAGGCGGCGGTGTTGAGCTGCCCCCGCAGCCAAAACTGGCAGCCGCCACAACTGCCGCGGCGAATACGCTCACGACGCGAGAGCACTTCTTAGGAGACATAGCAGCCTCCATTCGCACACTGAATTGTTTTTTTGGAATGCCCCTCGACGGGAGCATTCACGCCCCAGAGTGGCCCAAGATTTAAACTGCAAACATAATCCGCTTCGGCGTTGCGTTCGTCAAGAGTTATGACCTGGTTGTCGTGCCGGCGTATTACAAGCATTGCGCGCATCTTACGGTTGAGCTGAGCCCAGACCGTATGGTGAATGGATGTCGGGTGACCCATCTTTGCCGCGCCGTTTGCGGCCAAGGTGGGGAATTTGATCCACCGGGCGCACGCTGCCCGACGCTCGCGAGTGGTCCGATTCCAGGACTCGACCCATCGCGTAATAAACAAAGCCGCCGATAATTCGGCGGCTCGCTGACTCAAACTCGATTAGCTTACGCGGCGCTCGATCTAGCCGCCTAGCTTTTCGAAGAAACGGCAGATGGTTTCGATCCCGCGGTAGAAATTCGGGATGTGAAATTTCTCGTTGGGAGCATGCAGATTGTCGTCAGGGAGTCCGAAGCCCATCATCACGCTGGGAATTTTCAGCACGTCCTGGAAATCGGTGACGATCGGGATCGATCCACCGCTGCGGATGAACACCGTATCTTTCTTGAACGTGTCATGCAGCGCTTCGGTAGCCGCCTTGATGTAGCGGTTGTCGGTGCCGACCACAGCCGCTGGTCCTTTACTCCAGACTTTGATTTTCGTTTCGATGCCCTTCGGCGTCACCTTCTTCACGAACGCGGTGTACTTCTTCAGGATGTCGTCCGGGTCCTGGTTGGGAACGAGCCGCATCGAGACCTTGGCTTTCGCTTTCGCCGGGATCACAGTCTTGGCGCCATCAGCCACGAAGCCTCCAGGCATGCCGTGAACCTCGAGGGTGGGTCGCGCCCATGTCCGATACAGAACCGAGAAGCCGGGTTCTCCAGTAAGCACTTTGGATCCGACTTCGGTCTTGCGGTAGTGCTCTTCATTGAAGGGCAGTCGCTTCCAGGTTTTCAGTTCGTCCTTCGACGGAGCCTTGACGCCCTTGTAGAAACCGGGAATCAGGACCTTTCCTTTGGAGTCCTTCATCTTGCTAATCATCTCGATCAGGGCAAAAAATGGATTCGGGGCCGCGCCTCCGTACACGCCGGAATGCAAATCGGTTTTGGCGCCATAGGCTTCAATTTCGGTGTAGACCAGGCCGCGCAGACCAACGCAGAGCGTCGGTATTTCTGGGGCAAACAGTTCGGTGTCGCAGACCAGAGCGAAATCGGCTTTCACTTTAGCTTTCTGCTTGCGGATGTACTCGGCGATCGACTCGCCCCCGACTTCTTCTTCGCCCTCGAAGATGATTTTCACGTTCAGGGGTAGCTTGCCTCCGCCTGTCTGCATTAAAGCCTCGAGTGCCTTCACCTCCATCCAAAGCTGGCCTTTGTCATCGACAGCGCCGCGAGCATAGATGTTGTTGTTGCGCTCCGTCGGCTCAAATGGCGGAGTGTGCCACTCATCGAGAGGTTCCGCGGGTTGCACATCGTAATGCGCGTAGCACAGCACCGTGGGCTTGCCGGAGGCGTGCAGCCAGTCGGCATAGATCAGCGGATGCCCCTTGGTAGGAATGACCTCGACATTCTCCATGCCGATACGGCGCAGTTCATTGGCGACATAGTCCGCGGCTTTTTTAATGTCGGGCTTGTGCTCTTCGAGAGTGCTGACGCTCGGTATGCGAAGAAGATCTTTGAGTTCGTTCAGGAATCGCTGCTGGTTACTGCGGGCAAACTCGACTGCGGAAGAGGCCATGGCAAGTCCTTTCTGTAATTCGGGTTGACGACGGAAGATGGCGGAACGAGAGTCGTTGGAAACGAATCAGTATAGCGCGAAGGGAACGGGTTCGCACCGCCGGGAAGAACTGGACGAGCAAGAAAAACGCTGCACAACAGATGCAATCAGGCATAGCCGAGGCGGGCGCGGCGCCTCCAATAAGAAACCGCGAAGAGGGCTGCTGCTGCCAGCGCGTACAGCAGTGGCGAACTCGAGGCTGAAGTCGTCCCCATGAAATCGAGTCCAGGCATTTGATGAGCGGGACCAACGTACCACCACACGGTGTAGATCGCCTCGAAGGCCTTGCTGCTTTGAGTCCAGACACCGAGAGCCAGGGCAAAACTCGGGATGAACATGGCTCCCGCGAGCCATGCTGCCAGGCTGTGCCCATTCCCGCCAATTAAGTGTCGCACTCCGACTCCGGCTCCAGTGAAGAGCGCGACCAGAAAGCCAGCCACCCACAGGGCAGGAAGTTGACGGGAAAGACTTCGCTCGGATGAGAAGATTAACGCCCGTGTAGCGTAGACCGTCTCGCGACAGCCCATCGAAGACCACAGAAGAATGGGCCAAATCCAGGCAGCGACCAGGAATCCGCCGCGCACGGCAGGTTCGGGAGATACGGCTTGGCCGACGAGCAAGCCGGCGGCGACAGCGTACCACCACCAGCGCCTGCCTTTTAGCATCAGCATGAGCTCGGACTTCACGAGCCGAAGGAAGCGCGATTTTCCCGAACGGCGAACCAACGGCGTCAGATGTATGGCGCTGACTGCGGCCGGCGCGCCAGGTGTTGCAGCTTCTGGCAGCGAGGCTGCTTGGGATGCGTTCGGGGCAGCGTGTTCGCGACGCTTGAGCCACGAACGCGCTGGATCAAAGCGATGGAAGAAAACGGAAGCGACTAGCGCAATACCAGCGGCGACCGCAACCCAGAGCAAGCGCATCAAGAGAATTCTTGCAGTCCAGTCGATGCCGTCCCAAGGAAACGTTCGCACTGCGCGCTCGCCGCCGATCGTGAAGCTGAAATTAAATTTCTGCACGACACTGGGATCGATCGCGCTAAGGGTTTGGCGAGTGCTGCGATAAAGCAGTTGCATGCCAAAGGGATCGTCGAAGCCTGTCGCACCCGAGGCAAGAGCCGCGGTCCACAGGAAGAAATACACTACATTGCCCACGCCCCCGCGCAGAATCGGAATGGTCTCAAACAGAAGCGCAATGCTGGCTGTGAGAAGCATGGTGGGCATGGCGAAGAGGATGAAAGGAGACCAGAGCGTCCGGAGGGAGAACGAGTGCGTCTCGGTTTGCAATGCCTTGCATCGCGACAGCGGCCAGCATCAGTACCAGCACCATGCAGGCGAGAACGGCAAAATTGCTGAGCGTCTTGGCGAGCGTGTAAAAATCCTTGCGCATCGGAGTCGCTGCCAGGATCTGGCCAACCCGCGTGGCGCTGTCGCGCTGCACGGAATTCTTCACGATATAAAAACCGGCGAGCGACAAGAAGGTGGAACAGCACAGCGCCATCAGCACGCCGATCCAGGCTGAGTTGTACACGCCACGATAGTTGGTGCCGACGACAATCCAGACCTTTTCGGCTGCGACCGCATAGGCAAGGTACAGCGACGCCGCCAGCGTGACCAGAAAACTGTAACGGCGCACCCGCTCCAGGAAATCCGCGCGAACCATGTGGTAGAGGATGCGCGCCGACTTCATGCCACCGCTCCGGCTCGATGTTGTGACAGGCAGTAGAGATAGGCGTCTTCCAGATTCGGCGTGATGGGCTGCGCGCCATTCGGCGGGTCGTCACCGAGCAGCCTCGCATGGACGCCGTCGCTGCGCCGAGCGGTGTTGCTGATTAGATACTTCTGGCGTGCGGCGTTCAAGTCGGCGCTGGGGAGAATCCATTCCCAGACCTTGCCTTCGACCCGGCGCAGAAGTTCCTCCGGCGAAGCATGGGCTACAAGGCTGCCTTGCGAGATCAGAGCGATGTCTGTAGCGGTTGCTTCCACGTCGGAGACGATGTGGGTGGAAAGAATGACAATGCGTTCGCCGGAGAGTTCTGACAGAAGGTTGCGGAAGCGCACGCGCTCTTCGGGGTCAAGCCCGGCTGTTGGTTCGTCGACGATGAGTAGCTGGGGATCGTTGAGCAGAGCCTGCGCGATTCCGACCCGTTGCTTCATCCCGCCGGAATAGCCGCCCAGCGGGCGCTTGCGGACGTCCGTCAGGTTCACGACATTCAGCAGTTCGTCGATGCGCTGTTTCGAGGCGGCCGCGTCGAGCCCTTTGACCGCGGCAAGGTACTCAAGGAATTCGACGGCGTTGAGGTTCGGATACACGCCGAAGTCTTGCGGAAGATACCCGAGCGTCGTACGGAGAGCGTCGGGATCAGCGGCAAGGTCGGTAGCGTTCCACGTCACGCGACCTTCTGTGGCGCGGGTGATGGTGGCGAGGATGCTCATCAGTGTGGTCTTGCCCGCACCGTTGGGACCCAAAAGCCCTAGCACGCCGGGACCCAGTTGTAGTGTGAAGTTGCGCAGTGCCCAGTTTCCGCCGCCGTAGCGCTTGCTGACATTTTCAATTGCGAGTTGCAACTTGCCTCCACGAGGTCTAACGCCGCGAAACAGCGTAGTGGAGGAACGGATAACCCACAACAAAAGTTTCATCAGCGACAACGCAGGAGCCTATTTTGTTCAAAAGGGGAAGAGAGAGCCGTTAGCTAAAACCTTGCGGGCGAAAATGCGGAAAGGTCGTGCTCCGGAATACGACCTTCGATTACGGCTGTCATAACGTGGGCGGTGATGGGCGCGAGCAGGATGCCGTCCCGGAAGTGACCGGTGGCAACGTAGTATCCGGGAGTTGCCGTGGCTCCGAGAATCGGCAGGGCATCGGGCGTTCCGGGCCGGAGCCCGGCCCAGTCTTCGAGGATCTTGGCGTCCGACAGTTTCGGAACCAGTTCGAGAGCAGCCTTGTGCAGGCGTTGAATCGTGGTGGGATCAGTGCGCTTGTCGAATCCGGCTTCTTCCACCGTAGCACCCACCAGCAAGCGCCCATCGCTGCGGGGAATCAGATAGGCTTTCGGCGAGCGGATCACGTGTTTCAACAGAGTGCGGGAAGGCATCGCCAGGCAGAGCATTTGTCCTTTGACTGGACGAGTGGGGAAGGCCTGAGGGCCAATATTGCCCGACCAAGCGCCGGCACAATTGACAACTTTCGCCGCGAGAAAAGACGTCTTCGTCGTTGTAACACCAGCGACTTGTCCATCGGACAAATTGACCGCCGTCACCGGATCGCCGGAGGAGAAGTCTATGCCGCGATGCTTTGCCGTCTTCCAGGCAGCCGACGTGAGAGCGCGAGGGTCGACGCTACGTTCTTTCAAAAAGACAGCCGGAAGTTGAGCGGGAATCAGCGCAGGTTCAGTTTCTCCCAGTTCAGTCGCAGGCGCGTTGTGACCAGCAAATTGGCCTCGTTCAGCGTGTTCCGGCGACAGGAAGAGAATCGTGCCATGGTCTCGCAGATCCACTTTCAATCCCGACTCGACTTCCAACTCATGGGCAAACTCGGGATACATGCGCGCGCTGGCTGTCGCGAGCGACTGCAGAACCGAAGGAGTTTCAAAAGGGCAATCGACGAGCATGCCTCCGGCGGCATGGGAGGCTTCGCGGCCCGGTTCTCCTCGTTCCACAACCAGAATCGTGGCGCCGCGTTTGCGCAGGGCGATCGAAAGGGAGAGGCCGATAATGCCTCCGCCAACAATGATTACGTCCCAAGTCCTCACCTCGGCATTGTAAAAGAGTTGGATTGCAGGTGTGTCTGTGACTCACTGCCACTCGCAGAAGCCCCACGGAAGATGACAGGGAACGGTTCTACTGCATAAAATGACACGCATGAACAAGATCGCCGTTACCGTGCTGGCCATGGTGGTGCTTGCTGCCACAAATGTGGCCATGGGGCAAAAAGACAAAGACAACGAGCCGACTTCGTGGCTGTATTTCCAGGTCATCAAAGACGACAATGGTAAGCCGGTGCGCAATGCGGCCGTAATCATGCACGCGGTGAACGCGACTGGCAAACAGGGGCGAGGCGGAATGGAGTTGAAGACCGATCCTGAGGGAAAAGCGAATTTTGACGGAATTCCTTACGGCATGGTCCGCGTGCAAGTCTTAGCGACTGGATTTCAGACGTACGGGGAAGACTTCAACGTAGACAAAGCGAAAATGGATATCACCATCAAGCTGAAACGGCCCCAGGGTCAGTACTCCGTATACGATGACCATCCTAAGGATTCGAGCACGGCACCGAAGAAGGAAACACCACCGGCAGACCAGACGAAGCCCAACTAGAACATAGAAAGAACGACAGCGAAATTATGGATTATCTACTGAAAACAGAGCCCTCGACCTATTCGTTTGCGGACCTGCAGCGGGACAAGAGCACCGTATGGGATGGAGTATCGAATCCAGTGGCGCTTAAGAATCTACGCGCGATGAAACAAGGAGATCGCCTGGTCATTTACCACACTGGAGATGAAAAAAGTGCCGTGGGGACAGCCAGCGTCGTTTCTGTGGACACGTCGGACCAGCAGAATCCGCAGGTGAAGATCAAGGTCGACAAGCCGATTGCGAAGCCGGTGACGCTTGCCGAGGCGAAGGCGAATACACTATTTGCCGATTCTCCGTTGGCACGGCAAGGAAGGCTGAGCGTAGTGCCGCTGACGGAATCGCAATACAAGTTTCTAACCCACCAATAAGCCCAATCTGATCCGCCCCCTTTTGTGCAATTAAAATCCCCACCCGAGCCGCGCAAGACGCGGATAGGATGGGGCTCGTCTCTGTCTCAGTCACCGCTGGGTCAGTTACGATGTGCGCGCATCGCGGCGGATCAGGGCCGAATCGAGGAAGTAGCCCAGTCCGAGCGTGAATGGGATCGCTCCGAAAGCGGCGGCCATCATAGCGTCAGGTTCGACGCGTGCGATGATCGTGAACGTCAGCATGTAGCCAACGGCGCCGGCAATGAGCAGAATTCCCGCTCGCCGAGAACGAGCCGACTCCGGAAGTTCCGCTTCCATGGGTACGCTTACTCCCCGTGCCATCGCGGCCAGGCGTTCATCGGTGCGCAGTTTGCGCACGCGGTAAAAGGTGTACATCCCCAGCAAAGCCATGGGCGTTGCGAAAATCATCACGACTGCTGCGAGACCAGTTAGTCCTTCCATGGTAGTTCTCCTTCCGGTTATGTCTTGGCGCGCATCCTGTAGCTGAATTCGCCGTCCGGTGGAAGATACGGACAATAAGCCGAGAAAGTTCCTCTCCGGCCAACTTTCACCCCCGAGCAGGCTTCCAACGAAGGTAACGGCTGTTTGGGGTATCGTCGGGTCGCTCTTCAGGAGAAAACAGTGAAATCTTGGGATTTTCGAGGCATTCGCACGGCTGTGTGTGCGGCGGTGTGTGTGGTCACGTCTCTCCTTTGCCAGGGGCTTCAGGCGCAGGAGACGAAGGAAAAAGTCACGGTCGACGACACGGAGCGCAACTTCATGGTCCGGTTGCCGAAGGGCTACGACCCGCAGCAGCACTATCCGGTGGTGATCTTGCTCCACGGCATGAATCAGGACGCGGACGATATCGAGCGGCTCACCCGTTTCGATGAACTCGCCGACAAGGACGGCATTATTACGGTTTACCCATTCGCACTGCATGGACGATGGAATGTTGGGGTTCGACCACCCGAGCGACGACCAATGGCCATGGGGCCGGGCGGCCGCGGACGCAGAGGTGGAGGCTACCCGGGCGGAGGCTATCCGGGAGGGGGAGGGGGGTATCCGCGGGGCGGTGGCTATCCCGGAGGCGGGGGCGGTTATCCCGGCGGAGGAGGGCAGCAAGCGCCCAGTCGGGAGCCGAGTGAAGAGCGACGGGCGTCGAACGCCGATGACGTAGCGTTCTTCAATGAAATGCTCGACCATCTCGGTTCCAAGTTCTCAGTGGACTCCTCGCGGATCTATACGGTAGGGCTTTCCGAAGGCGGCCTCATGAGTATGCGGCTAGGATGCGCACTGGGCGATCGAATCGCCGCAGCCGGAGCGGTGGGTGCGGCGATGCCCAAGACCATGATCTGTTTGCCTTCGCGTCCGGTTCCGCTGGTGATGATCAATGGCACGTCGGATCCGATCGTTCCCTACGGCGGCGGTACGGAGCACAATCTGAACGTACCGACATTGTCCGCGGAAAATAGTGCCAAGGCATGGGCCAAGATCGATCGTTGCGGCGAAAAGCCGGACAAGAGCAAGTTGCCCGAGCACGCAAAGGGCGGAATGGAAACGAAGGTCGACACCTACAACGGCTGCCAGCAGAATGCACAAGTCATCCTGTATAGCGTGAAAGGCGCGGGAAACACGTGGCCGAGCGGGGAACAGTACGAGCCCGAAAATACGATCGGGAAGACGAGCTCCGATCTGGACGCGAACCAGGTGATCTGGAGTTTTCTTGTCACCAGGAAATTGCCCGCTAAGAATGAGGCGCAGCGCTAGATCGTGCCTCGAGTTGCGGAGAGCCCAATGGACTCTCCGCAATCCGATGAGAACCATCTTGCTACAACGAGCGCAGGAAGTTTAGAAGGTCTTGCACCTGCGACGCCTTCAGAGTGTTGAATTTGCGAACGACCAGGTTTGCCTCAGAGCCAGAGCTGTTGTGAGCATGAATCGCCTGAATCAAATCGGCAGTCCGGCCATCGTGAAGGAAGAATAGTCGCTGGCCCAATCCCCACAGGGGAGCAGTTCGGAATTGATCGGGTCCGGCAGCGCCTTGGTGAGTGCCATCCGAGAGTCCTGTACCCATGTGATGCAGGGCAAAATCGGAATAAGGGTTGTAGGTCACGTTGGACATGCCCGTGAAGGGCGAAGGTCCGGTCGTGAGAGTCGGGGAGTGACAGAGGGAACAGCCAACCGCAGTGAAAAGGCTAGCTCCATTCTGGATTGAAACCGTTGGTGCAGCGGGAGTGGGCGGCGCAGACAGACGAATGAACGCGGCAAAGTTCACGACATCGGAAGACATATCCGAAGCTGAGCCGTTCGCGGTTCCGAAGCCGGGACTGCCGGAGTCTTCATTGATCAGCTTCGATCGATCTTCCGCCGAGCCGTTGAATACGCAACCGGGAACCGCGCTGCGCTCGTTGGGGAACACTTCGTTCGATACCCCCTGTTCCACGTTGTAGGCTTCTCCCACAAACATCAGCAGCGACTTGTTCTGCGCCTTCCAGCCAAATCGCGTGATGGTTCCGTCGTTTCCACTGGTGTTGAATGTGCCTCCGATCCGGAAGGCAGCCCTGGCGGATTGTGTGGAAGCGAGATTCGACTGCAGAGTTGCGTCTGGCGTAGCTTCCACCAAGCCCAGTCCAAACAACGGAGTGGGGATGCGGAAGATTACGTTGTTGGCCGCCAGAGCGCCTGCAAAGTCTGGCTGCGCCAGACCACAGCCCACGGCATCGGAGCGGCCGGCGATGGTGTAGAGGTCGTGCACTCCTCCATCGAGAGAGCCATTAGGGTTCCGGATGAAGCGAGCTTCTCGGACCGGACCATCAGGAGTGATAAACGAGGGAACTGAGTTGGTTGCTCCGTGCAGACTCGCGAGTTGCACCTGCGGGTTCTGAACCGAGTTTTGGGGACTCCTCAGGCCGGGGCTGCTGCCTCCGATTGCCGGTTGCGCGTGGCATTGGGCGCAACTGTTTCCGTTAAAGGCCGGTCCTAAGCCCGCTCCTTCTTCGCCGGGGATGTTCCCGGAGACGGAATCGATCTCCTGGAATATCCGTTGGGCTTGATTGAAAAAGGCTTGTTCGTTGGAATTCAAGCCCGAGTAGAAACTTCCCGCCGCAGCGGTGCCGGGTCGAGGGCCCGGATCGTTTTGGGCGAGAAGCTCAATGCTTGAAAAGGCGAGAAAGAAAAAGCAGACAGCGACGGGGGAGAGTTTCCAGCATTTCATAATGCACCTCAGTACAGGGATGGGCACACTTCCGCCTCGAACTTTTGCTGCGTTTTACGAAGTCGTGCGTGTGAGGTTGGTCTGTCTTTGCTGTTCGGTTCAAGCTGCGGGCCAGCCGCAAAGCTGGTCCCGTGCCCCACCGCGAACAGAACAGCGTTATGGGTGTGGCGGGAGCCCCAAGTGGAATTTCTATCCTCGGATGAGGAAAGAATGGGACGACATTGCAGAGGAATCTAGACTCGCGCCATTAAGCGGTCAAGGGCACACAAGTGCATCATGAGTGCCTGTTCGGATTCTGTAAAAGAATGTAGGGCAGAAAACGCGCGACGATAAATGTTGAAAATTGAAACGCCCATCCCGTTCTTGACGCGCAGGATGGGCGATTTCGTAGCGTTTGTTACTCGCATGCGAGCGAATCGCAACGCGCTAGAACGGCGGTGTTAGGCCCGTGTAGTCTCCGATGGCCTTGGCATCATAGGGGCCGTTGAGCTTGTTAAAGCCAGTGCCGGCCACGGCGACCTTACCCTGACTCCACACGATGTTCTGGTGCGAGTCGATTTCAATGACCTGCATGTTGTTCTGGTCACTGATAAGTACATTACCGTTCTTGAGCATTACGGCACGAGTGGGATTGGGGTTCGAGACGCTGCCCGGACGTGTGTTGGTGGAATAGGTCCACACGACATGGCCGCCCATATCGACATCTACGATTCGGTTGTTGCCGGAATCGCTGATCAGCGTTGTTCCGTTTGGCAGACGGCTGGCAAATGCGGCGCCGTTGAGTTCGCTGCAAGTCGCGCAGCCGTAGCTCCAGACAATTTTCCTTTTGCGGGTTACTTCGATTACGCGGTTGTTGCTTTCGTCGGCAATCAGGATGTTGCCGTTGGCGAGCAGTTCGGCGCTGTTTGGATTGTTGAGTTGATTCCAGCCATGTCCGGCGACACCGGTTTGGCCGTACTGCCACACGATCTTTTTGTCGAGATTAACTTCAATGACCCGCATGTTGCCCTGGTCTGTGACCAGAATGTCGAAATTGGGGAGCCATGTGTTCTGCACTGGAGTGTTGAGTTCATTGGGGCCAGACCCGGTGACGCCAGCTCTGCCGTATTGCCAGAGGATATTGCCGGCCGGATCGACGATCATCACGCGGTTATCCGCGCAGCCGTTGGGACAGGTAGGCTCGGCTCCCGGGGGCACGCCGGTGCCGGCAACCAGCGTGAACGGACCGATCCGCTGTGCATCATTGACGCCGACAACCGAGTGAGGCCCGGCAACGCTCGATCCGTTTCCGAAACGCCAGACAACCTTGTGATTTGTGGGGTTCACCTCGAGGAGGCGGTTGTTGTACTGATCGGAAATCAGAATGTTTCCGGGTGTGTTGAACTGGTTACCTTGGGCCTGAGCAGACAGCGCGCTGAGGGCTAGTAGCAAGGCTGCGCACGCCGAGCTTTTCAGCTGAGACAAATTCATGACATTCCTCCTGTGCGATGCCCGCCGCCATACCGCGAAAACCAATGGGAGGGTTAGACTTTTGCGGGCAAACGCAGAGTATGCTGCGGTTGAGTGTGGGATGTCGGAACCGAAGAATTGTCAGCAGGTTGTCAAAAGGATGTCACTTCTCCACTCTGTCAGGCCATTTGCTTGCGCAACTCACGACGAAGGATCTTGCCCGAGGCAGTTTTGGGGACGACGTCAACGAAATGCACTTCCCGGGGCTGCTTGCAATGGGCTAAACGATCAGCCACGAAGGCGCAGAGTTCATCCCCCAGTTTGCCGCTATCGACAAATCCATCGCGCAGGGCCACAAAGGCGACCGGAATCTCTCCGGCGTCTGCATTGGGCCGGCCGACCACTCCGCACTCCTTGACCGCTGGATGCTCGAGCAAAACAGCTTCGACTTCAGCGGGTGCCACGGCAAAGCCCTTGTACTTGATCATTTCCTTGCGGCGGTCAACCACCCGGTAAAAGCCGTCGTGATCTCGGGTGACAATATCTCCGGACCAGTACCAGCCGTCGCGCAGAACCGAGGCAGTGGCTTTCGGCTCTTTCCAATAACCGAGCATGAATTGCGGACCGCGCATCACCAACTCGCCGGGCTGGCCCGCCGGGGCCTCTGTCAGATCCTCAGGTGTGTCGCTGGGATCGATCTCGGGCTGCACCAGGACGCGGCAGTCGGTTTGAGCCAAGGGATGACCGATCGAGTCGGGACGGTAAAGCTCCGGTTCCAGAAAGCCGACGTGGGTAACGGGAGAGGCCTCGGTCATGCCATATCCCTGGCAGACAAGAATGTTGGTGAGAGCCGTGAAGCGGCGGGGAAGTTCTGGAGCGAGCGGTGCGGCTCCAGACTTTACCCATTTCACCTGGTGATTGCGAGGGAACTGGCCGGCTTCAGCCGCCTGGCAGAGTGCATTAATCGCAGGCGGGACAAGGGGCATCATGGTCACGCCTTCTTCGATCAAGAGGCTGGTGAGTTGCGGAACATTGAAGCGTGGCATCAACACCAGCGTGGCGCCAAGAATCAGCGCCGGATTGAGAATCACGTTCAGGCCGTAAATGTGGTAGAGAGGCAGACAGCACAGGATCTTGTCGGAGGAGTTGAGCGTCGTGGCACTCGGACCAATCAGTTGATATACGTTGGCCACGAGATTGAAGTGCGACAGCATGACTCCCTTTGGCAGTCCTGTAGTTCCGCTGGAGTAGGGAAGTGCAGCCAGCATCTGCTCGGAAGATTCTGCTGGTTTTGGATAAACGCCGGTAGCTGAGTTCAGCAAGTTGGTAAAGGGTTCAGCACCCGGCACACACTGACGCGTCGAATAAACACGGCGAAGATTGGGCAGTCCGCTGAGATTGATGCCCTGGAGGTTGGCGCCATCCGTTATCAGAACAGAGGCGCCCGAGTTTTCCAGTTGATAACGGACTTCTCGTTCTCGATATGTCGGGTTGAGCAAAGTGGGAATCGCTCCCGCCAACTGGGCAGCGTGAAATGCGACGCAAAACTCCCAGGAATTGGCGAGGAAGATGGCGACGACGTCGCCCGGCTTGACCCCGTTCGAGATCAAGCCACGCGCAACGCTCTCAACGGTCTCTCCGTATTCGGAGTACGTCAGACGCCGGCCACACGAGGCGTCAACCAATGCGGTTTTCTGCGGATTGCGGTGGCAGGAGTCAAGTACAAGGTTATGCAGAAAGAGGTTGTGTGGATCCGCATACAGTTGAGTGCGCAACATGCCGGGAGCGATTGTACTGGAAATACGCAGGTTTTCAACGTGTCGCGCTAGCTGGCCAACTTGCGCAAGAACTCCTGCTCATCCATGCGGTACTTGAAGGCTTTGCGGCCATCGATGAAAACCACGGGAACTTCGTCATTGAATTGGCGGCGAAGTTCATTGTCGAGGTCGACATCGATCTCACGCCAAGTGAAGCCGCCGCGACGCGAGAGCTTCGAAAGACTCTCTTTCACGACTTCACAAAGGTGACACCCTTTGCGGGAATAAACCACGACGCTGCGCGCCTCTGGCATGCGGGGAGATTCTAGCGCGGCCAAACCGAGTCTTACCAGCGGCAAATGGGGGCATCGCTGGTCTGATGACTGGACCAGGGCCTGCCAAGGTCGATCCATTGTGATTCGGGTCATAGCGCCCCCTCCGGCCCGTGTGCTACCAAGAACAAGAATCGCGTGCGCGACCGGCACTCGAGGGTGCTCCATTACCTCGGGATGAAAGGGGGGCCGGTGAGCAGAAAACCGTATTCCGTTCTTTGTATTGGGAATGATGCTGTCTTTCAGAACCGTCGAAGTTCACTCCTACGCGAACACGGCTGGACGGTGGTGAGTTCCGGAAGCGGTTATGACGGAGTCATCCGGTTTGGCCAGGAATCAGTTGATGCGGTTGTAATCGATCTCAACGATGACGGGACCGAGGCGGCGCTGATCATTGGCGAACTGAAGCGCTTGCGACCGGAAGTGCCCGTCATCATCCTGGTGACCGAAGGGGAATCCTCGGCGCCTGGAGCCACCAGTCAAGCGGACGCCGTAGTCGATAAATCCCACGAGGGGACTCGATTGATTCCCGCGCTCATAAGTCTGCTGAAAGGGAATGAGGGGTAAGAAGTCCGTGCTACTGCCCAATTGGGCGCCCTTTCTGGCATTACCGGACGATGGCGCGGCAGCCATTCGCGGGGAACGGTAGAATTCCCCTCATGCAAGACCATCACCCAAAACCTCTTCATGGAAAGACTGCCCTCGTCACCGGTGCAGCGCGACGACTTGGACGGGCATCGGCGCTGGCATTGGCGCACGCTGGCGCGGATGTGGCCATCACCTTTAGAAATTCTGCGCGCGAAGCGCAGTCGACAGTCGTCGACCTTTCTGGGTTGGGAGTGCGGGCATTCGCGCTACGCTGCGATGTCACCGACGAAGCCAGTGTTCGCGCAATGATGAAAGAGGCAGGGCGCGAACTTGGCCGCATCGACATTCTGGTCAACAATGCCGCCAACTACGAGACGGCAGAATTCGAGAAGCTGACAGTCCGCCAGTGGGACGCGATTTTCGCCTCGAATACCCGTGGACCATTTCTCGTGGCACGGGAGGCGTTGAAATGGATGCGGCGCAAACGGGGCAAAGGTGGTGGAGCGATTGAGGCGCCGCTCGAGGCAAAAATCATCAACATGGGTTCCCTGGGCGGGTTACGGCCTTGGGCGACGCACGCGCATTATTGTTCGTCGAAAGCCGCATTGCACATGCTGACCAAGGTGATGGCCAAGGCGCTGGCCCCGGAGATTGCGGTAAACGCAGTGGCTCCAGGAATGATTGACCTCGGAGAGAAGGCGGCGGCCGCGTTTATGCGGCGCATGGCAAAGCAAACGCCCATGGAACGAAATGGCCGTGGAGAGGAGATCGCCGAGGCGGTTTTGTTTTTCGCGACCGCCCCGCAGTTCATCACCGGGCAGATTCTGGCAGTTGATGGAGGGTTGGGCCTGTAGATCGGCTTACGTCTCGGCTGACGTGGGGTCGATCGTCAGTTTCACTTCAGAGACGCGGTTCGCCGGGAATCCCCCTTGCCGGGCGTGCTCCCGCACCATCTCCTCGTTGGGGGCAATGTAGACGCAATAGATCTTGTCTTGCGTGACGTAACTGTGCAACCACTGAATCTTTGGACCAAGGTTATTCAGGACGCTGCATGATTTTTGTGAGATGGCGATGACCTGGTCCGGCGTGACCTCTCCGATTTTCGGAATGTCGCGCTCGATCACATATTTCGGCATTTGGGTCTTCTCCTGGTTTCTGTGTGCGCGTCACACTGGGTTTCGCGTCGCGCCGGAAGATTGTAGCGGGAAATAGCCATTGCTCCAAGAGCCGAGGTATATTGGGTTCGAATGAAGAAATCGAAAGGCAAATCTTCTCTTTCGCCCTCAGGTGTGACGAATCCTAACCCGCGATTTGCCGTGGCTATCATGGCGGCGGGCAAGGGAACCAGGCTCAAATCGCAACTTCCTAAAGTATTACATGAGGTTGGCGGGAAGGCGCTCCTGGAGCACGTCATCCGGGCGGCGATGCGTATTGTTCCGGCGCAAGACGTGTACGCGATCATCGGGCATGAGGCCGATCGGGTGCGTGCAAAGATGGAGCACACCGGCGTCAATTTTGTGCTGCAGGCAGAGCAGCGGGGTACAGGGCATGCGCTGATGGTCGCGCGTGATGCGCTGGCTGGATATGACCACGTTATCGTTCTCTCCGGCGATGCGCCACTCATCACGCCAGAAACGATTGGACGGCTGCGGAACTTCCATCTGGAAGAGTTTGCAGCGATGACTCTGCTCAGTGCGGAACTGGAAAATCCGACCGGCTATGGCCGTGTCCTGCGGAAAAGCGCGCGCAGTGCAGAAGTGAAGGGCATCGTCGAGGAGAAGTCGGCGACTGCGAATCAAAAAAGGATCCGCGAGATTAATTCCGGATTCTATGTTTTCGCCGCGAAAGATCTATACCAGAACATCGGTAGTCTCTCGACGGCCAATGCGCACGCCGAGTATTACCTGACGGACATGGCTGAAGTGTTGCGCAAAGCTCGGCGGCGCGTGGTTGCCTGGAAGACCGCAAACCCGGGCGAGGTCCTGGGCGGAAATACGCGTGCGGAATTGGCGGAGATCGATGAGCAGATGAGGCTGGCAAAGTGCCGCCAATTGATGGCAGACGGAGTCACGATTTTTTATCCCACGACCTGCGTGATCGATGCCGACGTGGAGATTGCCCCGGACACGGTGATCGAACCCTACGTGCAATTGCTGGGAAAGACGAAGATCGGCACAGCCTGCCGCGTGCGGTCTTATTGTGTAATTCGTGATTCTGAAATCGGCGACGGAGTTATTGTCCGTCCCGGGTGCATCATGGATGAGACGCGGATCAGCGCAGGCGCGGTGATTGGGCCGTACTCCCACCTGCGTACCGGGAGCGAGATCGGCGAAGGAGCGCACGTCGGAAATTTTGTGGAGACGAAGAAAATCAAGCTGGGCAAGGGATCGAAGGCGAATCACCTGACCTATCTTGGCGATGCCGAAATTGGTTCCGGGGTGAACATCGGAGCCGGGACAATCACCTGCAACTACGACGGCGTCCACAAGCACAAAACCGTAATTGAGGATGCTGTTTTTATCGGCAGCGACAGCACTCTCGTAGCCCCGGTGCGGGTCGGCAAAGGCGCCTACGTTGGGGCGGCGTCGTGCATTACCGAGGATGTCCCTCAGGACTCGCTCGCAGTTGGCCGCGCGCGGCAGGTGGTGAAAGAAGGATGGGCGAGCGAGAAGCGGAAAAAGAAATAGCGGGCATGTCCGCTTGAGAAGCGAGTCCTCACAGGCTTAAACAAAAAGGCACTGAGATCATGCGTCTCAGTGCCCTTCAAACCTTGCTTCTTTAGCGCGAGACAGCCGCGAACAACTCCGAATGCATTAGCGATTGAAACTGCTGGTCGCTAGCCTTGAAGTGCACCATCAGATTAGAACCGTCAGAATCGACAGTCGTGTTGTCGACGGCAACTTTTTCAGCTGGTGTCGCGCTCATCTTTTTATAGAGGATGCCGGCCTTCACCAGGGATGACATCGTGCCTGCTGTCATGGAGTCAGAGGTGAGCACGGTCAGATCGAAATTCACTCCGCTATTGAAGCTCATCGTGTAGCGGGAACCCATAAGACGCTTCTTCACGGTTTCGTAGTCGGCGACCTTGGAGGCATCTCCAAGAGCTGAGCGCATCATGTTCTGCGTGCCTTGCTGGTCGAGAATGCTCCAGACCGGAGCAGCATCGACGCTGCTCATCATGTCAGCCATCGTTCCATTGGTATCCAGACCAAGCACCTGGCCGTCACGGGTATCGAGCGCGACGCGGATCGCCGTCGGATCGCTAAACAGCAGGGTGCTATCGTCGAGGAAGGTCATGACGAAACCGCCTTCCATGGGATAAAGCTCAGCCGTGCCGTACTTCTTGGGCACGTACTTTTGCAGCTTCATCTTCTTGAGCACGGCCTTCATGTTGAAAGGGCCGGCTGCGACTCCGATGCCCTTGACGCCCTGCTTCCCGGCGCGGAACGAAGCGAATGTCAACGTATCTACATCTTTGTCGGGATCAATGCCGATGCTCTTCAGAGCGCCCTCAAATTGTTTGATGTTGTCGGGCATCAGCTGCTGCTTGAGAGCCATCGCCGTCGGCGAGTCCTTGAGTGCGCGGTAGTCCACTGAGATCAATTGCAATAATTCCGCCGGAACGCACGCGCGCGCAGAAGAATTCAGCGGCATGGCATAAGCCATGCTCACCAGAAGTAAGGAAGCCAGGCAAATCTTTACAAGTCTCATAACCCCTCGAATCATAAGATGGTCAGGATCGCGCCCACTCTAAACTTGGATGCACGATCAGGTCCTGTCGTTATATTGGATCGCTCTATTCTATTTTACTTGCAACCACTTGAAATAAAACAAAAGTACAGGGACCGTTGACCGTTTGGAGACATATTCGAAAAATCGACTCCTGGACCCCGTCGCAGAATCTGTACTCCTAGTCGTCGTCCGGATCGGTTTGCGGGCTTCTATCGTTGAGAAAGTAAGCTGCACTCTTGGGCGCATTGATCGTCCGAAACACAATCGGAGTCTGGTTGAAGTCGAAACAGTCCGACAAGTCGTCGGCGTAGGCATCGGCGTAACCAAGCGACGCCAGGCCGAAGGTTCCTTCGATCAAGTTCAAGATACTTCCGAAATCGTGATTCACATGAGAAATGTGGGCAGGCTTCGCATAGGCCGAAACCACGATTAACGGCACGCGAAATCCGTAAACGTAGCCTGATCCCCAACTGGTTCCGTCGTTGATTAACTTAGGCGGTGGAACGTGATCGTACCAACCTCCCCAGTCGTCCCAGGTAATGATGATGGCGGTATTCGTCCAGTAGGAGCTGTTGCCGATCGCGTTCACGATAGACGCGACCCAGGATGGACCACCGTTATTGGTCAGAGTGCCCGCGTGGTCGGAGTTCTGGCCGGAGGGAATCACCCAACTCACCGCCGGCAATTGATTGCTGGAAATGTCGGTCAGGATCTGAGCCGGATGCTGGTTGTAAAGAACAACATGATTCACCCAGTCAGAACCGACACACGCTGTAGCATTGGGCGGTGTGGCATTGGGACCGCACATGTGCTCAATTGCGTTAGGGCCAGTCCACAGCGAGCCCGCCGACGGCGTGTAATAACGCCAGCTTATACCCTTCGTATTCAACTCATCGGTAAGTGTTGGATGATCGGTGCAGGGATATATTTTGCTCGATTCTTGGCCGTTCGGGTCAATCAGTGCAACGATCTCAGTCGGAGGAGACGTGCAGCCCGTGTCGCTTCCAGCGTTGGGGATGCCGCCAGCGTTTTCCGCCACGAACGACGTGCTCGTTGCTGTGGGAGCCGAGGTTCCGGAAAGAATGAATTGATGAGCCGGGAAACTCGGGCCTTGATTGGTTTGGAACATGCGATCGCCGAACGTGTATTGTTCCGCCATCTGAAAGTAAGGTTGAACCTCTGCTGGATTCACATACATGAACTGCGGATTCGGCGGCGGACAGTTGGGATTGTTAAAACAGTTGATCGGAATCTGATCGGCTCCATCCATCTTGCCTCCGTCGTACATGCTCACAAACGCGTTGTGGGCATGACTGAGGTCGTAATTGGTCCCTAAGGAGATGGCGCTGAGTTGCACGGTCTGCCCTGAAGAATTCAGCCCGCTGCTGGCAATATCGGCGCCCGCATTGATAAGAACCTGATCGTGGAAGAGGTTGTCGGGGGTGCGGTTCTCTTGAAAAACAACAACCACGTGCTCAAGTTTTCCGGGAGGAACCGTAATCTTGGTTGCCGAGTGGCTCCCGCCACAGCCATTCCAGCTCAGCAAGACACCGCATGAAACGAGGGTTAACAGGGAGACATAAAGGGATGCGGTTCGGCTCATTTGTAAAACCTCTGCCCGCTAGGGGATCAAAATCTGGATGTCTGAACCCGAATCGCGGGATTTCCACTCGTTGCGGTCAGTTTATCTCGGGGCGTGCTTGAAAGGCGACTCTCACAAGGCCTCTCGCTACTATGGATGGATTCAGGCAGGCGAGCCTAGGGACTGACCGTCGCGGTGCGCCGGCGCACTTGCTCGATGAACGATTGGTCCTTCAGAGACGCCAGATTGATCTCCACGTTGGCGAGAGCACCGGTAACGGCCGCTCGTGCCAGGGCCTGGGCAGTGATCAGGTCAGATTTCATGTTGGGATTGGTAATGGGATCGAGCGAGGCCGTGATCTGTTCGATCTCGTGCGCTTTTTCGGCCACCGCGAGCGGAACCGCAGTCGCTTCTTTGAGCGCCGCTTCGATCAAGACTTCACCGGACGTGTCCGCCGCAGCGCGAGCTGCCTTATACGCTTTGATTACTGAGTTGTACGACTCCGCGTCCGCGTCAATGGCCGCCTTTAGCTCCTCGCGCAGGGGAGCGAGGCGGGCAATGGCCGCGCTGAGCTGAGACTCGTACTGCAAATAGGCCTTCTTTCCACGTGACATCGAGGCGACCATTACGGCTAAGCCAGCAGCCATGGCAGCTGCGGCAGCGGAAGCGCTGCCGCCGCCCGGAGTGGCGGTGGGAGCCGCTAGTTGCTCGACGAATGGCTCGACTCCGGCGCGTAGGCCACCCACTGCCATTTTACCGCCCATGACAGCGGCGAGGCGATTTTCCAAAATGAGCGACGAATCGAAGTTTTCGACTTGCAGGAACCACTCCGCCGCTTGCTCCAACGCTTTTTTGGGGATCAATCCCACGATTTCACTGGAGACCGGCACCACGCCATAACGCGCCGCCTCGCGCTTGACCAGTTCAAACACGCGGTGGATGGGCGTTTGCTCGAAGTCGGTGAGATTCATCGAAACTTGAGCGAGACCACGGACGAGGAAGCCTGCGCCCTTCACAAACCGCATGCCGCCACTCGAAAAGCGCACAGCCTTCGCGATTCTCTTGGCAACGTCGACGTCCGGCGTATTGAGGAAGACGTTGTAAGCGATAAGAAATTTTCGCGCGCCGACAACGGTGGCTCCGGCCGTGGGATGCACACACGGATCGCCAAAATCAGGGCAGCGCGCGGGATTGGTCGCGATTTCGGCACGGATGCCCTCGAACTGGCCGCGGCGGATGTTTTCCAGCCCCTGTCGCTCTGGAACTCTGGCGGCAGCCTCGTAGAGGTAAACCGGCACGCGATAGCGCTTCCAGATTTCCTCCCCAACATGGTTCGCCATCGCTACGCAATCCTCGATACTGACTCCATCGATCGGAATGAACGGGACCACGTCGGCGGCGCCCATGCGTGGATGTGCTCCAGTATGGGAGTTTAAATCGATCAGTTCGGCGGCTTTGCCGACTCCACGAATGGCAGCCTCTTGAATGGCTTCGCGCTCGCCAACCAAGGTGATCACGCAGCGGTTGTGGTCCGAATCCATCTCGCGGTCAAGCAGGTACACGCCCGGCATTTTCATGGCGTCGACGATGGCGTCAACTTTGTTTTTATCGCGGCCTTCAGAGAAGTTCGGAACACATTCGACGAGCGTAGACATAACGCAAGAGCATAGCTGGCACCGAAGCATTGGTGCAAGGTTTGCGATGATTGGATAGCAAACCTGCTAAGGGCAGAAGCTCATCGTGTGCACTGGGGAACATCTCAGTGTTTGCCACCGAAGAACCTTCCGATGCCCAGTCGCACTTGGACGGTGTTGAGTCCGGGATTCGGCGTCGCCAGTCCGGCGTTGGAGATGTGCAGGTAACGCACCTCCACGCTCCAGTTGTACTTTTCCCCGAGGATGTGCGTGCCCAGCGCGGCGGACGGGGTGAAGTTCACAGTATTCGTATAGGCGGGCACGTTGTGATTCGTGAGGAGTACTCCGCCGCAGAGCTCGAAATATGGTGAAAGGCGGCCGTGGCGCTCGAAATCCCACTTGAGCCCAAGCGGGTCGAAGCCTACGCCGTAGGCGGTGTTGGCGGGTTGGAAGACGAGGAACATCGGGATGCCATTCACGGCGTACTCGAAACGTCCGCGAAGAAATCCGGGCAGATGCGGGCCAGTGATAATCCATCCGTAGCGCAGTCCTGCATTGAAGGCTTCGGTTCTGTTTGTGCCGCCGGGGACGGAGTGTCCGCCACCTGCCCACGCTTGAACTTCGTGTCCGCCTTCCTCGGGGCCAATCTGGGCGAGGCACATGGAGGACGCGATCAGCATTAGCGTGATGATGAAAAAGAAAGATCGCATAGAGATTCTTGGGAAGATATCACTCAGAGGAACGATCACGATACAGGAAGCAGTGCGGTGCGACAAACGGATGACGTGCCAACGCTGGGAAATCCTTGCTCCGCTCGAAATGACAATGATTGTCGAAAATCGAACGCTATCGAAATGGCGGTGCTTTCGAGATGACCAGAACTAAACCCAAGGCTTAGCTACCGTCTCCGTTCGTCTGGCGGACGTTGGGCGGCAAGTTGCATCAGATCGCGAGCGACGCGGGAGGTATTGTGGCGGGCGGCTCCGGCTTCTTCCAGATAATCGCCAAGGACAGCAATCACGCCGAGAGCCTCGACTGCGTCGAGGTCGTTGACGATCTGGCATGCGCCTTCGCTTGCATACTTGGCTTTCAATTCCTCGGACGCGGGAGTCCGGTTGAGTAGTGCAAAGTCGAAAATCTGCTTCTGCGCGTGACGGTTCAGCGCGCGGATGTGGTCGGCTGCCGTGAGATCGAGACTCTCGTTGGCTTGGGTCATCAGGTTGCAGACGTACACCTTGGTGGCGTTCGATTCGACAATTGCTTCCGAGATCCCGCGGACTAAGAGATTGGGTATAAGACTCGTGAACAGCGAACCAGGACCGATCGTGATCAGGTCCGCGTTAGCGATCGCTTCCAGGGTCTGGGGCATCGGTCCCACGTCGGGTGGGACTAGGAACAGTTCCCGAATGCGCCCTTTGCTGGCGGTGATGGTGGTTTCACCGCGTACCCGTCTGCCATCTTCCATTAGCGCTTCGAGTTCAATATTCGAGGTGGTCGCCGGATAGATGTGACCGCGCGTCAGAAGAATCTCGGAAGACAGGCGCACGGCTTCAGAGAAGTCCGAGGTTAGGGAGGTAAGCGCGGCCAGAAACAGGTTGCCGAAATTGTGACCTTGAAGGCCGGAGCCTTTGCTGAAGCGGTGGCGGAAAAGCTTGGAAAGCAGAGCTTCGTCTTCGCTCAGGGCGACAATGCAGTTACGAATGTCGCCGGGCGGAAGCATGTTCAGTTCCTTGCGCAGCCGGCCGCTGGAGCCGCCATCGTCGCTAACCGTGACCACTGCGCTCAAATCGCGAATTACCGGCGAATCCGGCTGCGCGGACGGGTTTTCGGCGGGCGAAAGCACGAAGCGCTTTAACCCCTTAAGCAGGGTGGACAGTCCAGTGCCGCCGCCAATAGCAACAACCCGGACGACCGCGCGATTGGGCGGTCTTCTCCGGGCTCAATACCTCGGCAGCTTTGGTTTCCATCGAGGTGGGCTCGATCTAGACCGGATCTTCTTCGCCGAGGCTGCCCTCGGTGGAACCAAGTTCGGCTCCGGGATCGGGATAGAGCAGTTCCGTAAACCGTGGATCTTCGGCCAGGTTCTGAAAGTCCGAATCGTTGCGTGCCTGGAAGCGTAACTGCGCGTTCAGACGCAGAGCTTCGTCGAGATGCCTGAGGGAATCCTCTACATGCCCCGTAAGGCAGTCGAGCGCCGCCAGGCCATAGACGACATAATCAGCCTTGGCATTTTGCTTGAGCAGTTTTTCCAGATGTTCGCGGGCGGTCACATAGTCGCCGACGTTCATCAGGGAAACGGCGTAATCAAAGTGTTCTTCGGCCGTCTTAAACTGTGTCGCCGCGGAACGCTCCAGATGTTGGGTGCAGATGCTCAAATGGACAGAGGCGCGGTCCGACAGTTCTTTGCTCGGTCCGGCAAGGACCTTCTGAAAATGCGGCTTGGCCTTATCGAACTTGTGCTCCTGCATGGAGCGCAGACCGGCCTCATAGCTTTGCAGTGCCTGCACATAGCGGGGATCTTCGTTCACGACCTTTTTGGCGCTAGGTTTCTGAGCCATGTGTAAAACTCTTCCTGTGCTCTTTGTAATGGGGAACTCCTTGCGATCTTCGTTCCTGTCCGAGCAGTAAAGTATCACCCAAAGGGCGGGTGAAGGTCCAGTTGCGCAGTCCCGTGCCTGGAGCACGTGCCTACTCGGTCCCAGATCCGAAGACCTGGTATTCAGTTGATGGTCGCGGCCGACGCCAGATCGATCTTTTTCCACTCACCTTTAATAATCCCGGCCCGGATCTGTGCGGCGGTTTTGCCCTTCTGATGCTGTTGATAAGAGTAGTAGAGCTCCTGGAGACAGGTCGCGCATTGCGCGCCGTGCGTATTCTCAAAGCAGCTATGCAAGCTGTTGTGCCCCATGCGGTCGCAATAGCAGTAACAAGGCTGCTGATGGATCACGTTGGGAATCTTCGCTGCGAGCTCGTAGGCGTGAGTCTGGTAGGGATTCTGCGCGTCGGCTCCCCACAGTTCGGACTTGCTCAGGATGGCGGGCAGTTTCGTACCCTTCGGCGGCGGAGCGGCATTGAAAGCCGGGACCCCTCCGTCCTCCTGGGGCGCGGCCCACTGGGCCGACACCGTGAGAGTTACCAGAAAAAGGAAGGCCAGGGTCAGGCTGCGGTAGATGATCCTGCGCTGCAATAAGAGTGTCATAGAATTCCCTCGAGTGTGATTTATTGTAACCCCTGGCTTGAGGCGACTGGAAGTAACCCGGAACGCCATGTCCTGCCGGGCAGACCGCTCGCGATACAACCTCTACCCTTCGAAGCGGTTCTGTATACAATGGACACGGCATGCCAGAAACATTTTCAGATCCAAGTTCAGCCGGTCCGGCGGAGACGCGGACAACGACCACCACTGCGATTTCCACGCCGGTGGTTACGACCATTCCGGTGGTGCCCGTCCGATCTGCAACCGGCATCGGCGTGTGGTTGCGCGACCTGATCATCTCTCTGGCAATTTCCGCTTTTATCATCATCTTTCTCTACCAGCCCGTAAAGGTAGAGGGAACCAGCATGATGCCGTCGCTCGAAGACCAGGAGCGAATCTTCGTTAACAAATTTGTCTATCGCCTGGAGCCCATTGAGCGCGGTGATATTGTCGTCTTCCGCTACCCTCGTGATCCTTCCAAGAGTTACATCAAACGCGTAATTGGGATGGCCGGCGACCGCATTCGTATCGATGGCGGCCAGGTTTATGTGAACGGCGCTGCGCTCGACGAAGGATACGTTCCTTCGGAATATTCCGATTCCAGGTCGTATCCGGAGATGACTGTGCCTCCAGAGAGCTTCTTTGTGCTCGGCGATCATCGGTCTATGTCGAACGACAGCCGCGATTTCGGGCCGGTCAACCAGAGCTTTATCTATGGCAAAGCTGTTTTCGGTTATTGGCCGATGGATAAGTTGGGGCGGGTGCGGTAACTTCGGGATCGGCACCGGGTCACGTCAGTAGTTTCCAGTTACTCTTTTCACCTTGACCGCAAAGTACGCCGTCCTGCGTACCTTTCCTGTCGCTGTCAGTCTGAATGAATCGGAGGAGGAAGCTCACATGGAAATGCTCTGGGCAGTTGTTTTAGGAGCACTAGCCTGCACGAGCCTCAGTGTCTCCGGAGTTGCACAAGCCGGCGTTACGCCAAATCAGAGTCAGGCGGATGGCTGGCTGAAGTCCTCGCTGGATGTCGAGGGTCTGCGGGCAGAGCCGTTACAGAAGATGGAAAGCGATATTCGTACCGGGGAGTTCAAGAAGATCGGCAGCGTGTTGATTGCCCGGCACGGAAAGCTCGTCTACGAAGCTTACTTCGATGGCGACGCTGCTACGCTGAGGGATACTCGCTCGGCCACCAAAAGCATTACAGACGTGCTAATCGGGATTGCCATCGACGAAAAGAAACTGAGTGGCGTCGACGTCCCTGTGCTGTCGCTGCTGCCAGAACGCGCGCGGAAGATGCAGAACCCTGACCCGCGCAAAAACAAGATCACTGTGGAAGATTTTCTGACTATGTCGTCTCCGCTGGAATGCGACGATTGGAACGATGCCTCGCGGGGCAACGAGGAGCGCATGTATGTGATCGAAGACTGGGCGCAGTTCATCTTCGATCTTCCCGTTCGCGGGCGCATGCATGTGGGGGAACAAGCCGAAGCGCCGAAGTACGGCCGGTATTTCAGCTACTGCACGGGTGGCGTATTCACGCTGAGCGAGGTGCTGGGGAAGGCTACTGGCTCACGCACCGATCGCTATGCTGCCGACAAGCTCTTTGGGCCCTTGAGAATTACGGACCAACAATGGGTGTACTCGCCCATGAATATTCCCCAGACAGGCGGCGGGCTGCGCCTGACCAGCCGAGATCTTCTGAAGATCGCTCAACTGTATCTGAGCGGCGGGACCTGGAACGGACGCCGGATCGTATCCGAGTCTTGGGTGAAAGCATCCACCCAGCCCCATGCCCAAATTGACGATGAAACCGAGTACGGCTACCTATGGTGGCTGAAGGCGTTCAAGTCGAGAGGGAAGGCCTATCCGGCGTTTTTCATGAGTGGCAATGGCGGGAATAAGGTGGCTGCGTTTCCGGAGCTTGATATGGTCGTCGCGATCACGAGCAACAACTACGCGACCCGCGGCATGCATGAGCAGACGGAAAAATTGCTGACCGACTACATTTTGGCCGCGCTTGGCCCGTGATGTCTGCGCTGAAGTCGCAGTTTTCGTTAAGAGAACAGATTTCTTTTGAAATTCGACTTTTCCACTCTTGGCCGCTGGCGCATTCCCTGATAAGATTCTGAAAATCCACTCACCGGAGCTAGAATGCAGGCTATCCTTGCGCTGGAAGACGGCAGAGTCTTCCGAGGCAAAGGCTACGGCGCCAAAGGCGAATGCTACGGCGAAGTCGTTTTTAATACTTCCATCACTGGCTATCAGGAAATTTTCACCGACCCTTCCTACTCCGGCCAGATTGTTGTTCTAACCAACCCGGAAATCGGAAATTACGGTACCAACCAGGAAGATAACGAAGCCACGCGTCCGTGGATCGAGGGCTTGATTGTGCGCGAATTTTCGCGCGTGAGTTCGAACTGGCGCTCGCAGCAGGTGGCCGAGGAATATCTGGAGCAGTTCAAGGTTCCTGTGCTGTCGGACATCGACACCCGGGCACTGGTGCGGCATCTGCGCGATCACGGAGTCATGCGCGGCGTGGTCTCGACCATCGAGAACGACGCTGACAAATTGATCGCCAAGGCGCGGTCCATTCCAAAGATGGACGGCACGGACCTGGCGAAAGAAGTCAGCACGAAGCGCCCATACGTGTGGGAAGTCGGCGAGCGTTCGCATGAGCCGGTGGCCGTAGTCGGAGTGAAGGATGAGCCTCCGCGATTTCACGTGGTGGCCTACGACTTCGGCATCAAGCAGAATATTCTTCGCAAGCTGCGCGGCGAGGGTTGCAAGGTGACGGTTGTTCCGGCGCAGACTCCGGCGGAAGACGTGTTGGCGCTCAAGCCTGACGGAGTGTTTCTCTCGAATGGTCCCGGCGACCCGGAGCCGTGTACCTATGCGGTGGATTCGATTCGAAGGCTCATGGGGCGGCAGCCGATCTTCGGAATCTGCCTGGGCCATCAGCTGACTGGAATCGCACTCGGAGGCAAGACCTTCAAACTCAAGTTCGGGCACCACGGCGGCAATCATCCGGTGAAGCAGTTGAAGACTGGAAAGATCGAGATCACGGCGCATAACCATAATTTTGCAGTTGATCCCGACTCACTCGCAGATAGCGAAGTTGAGCTGACGCACGTCGACCTGAACGACCAGACGCTGGAAGGCTTGCGACACCGGAACCTGCCGCTATTCAGCGTGCAATATCACCCGGAAGCAGCGCCGGGGCCGCATGATTCGCATTATCTGTTCAAGGAATTTACGAAGATGATGGAGGAGTGGAAGGGATGACTTTTCAAAGTAGGAGGCGCGGCGACGCGCTTGACCCCGCGCCCCTTCAAAGCAATTCTGAAAAGACCGCATCATAATGCCCAAACGCACTGACATCTCGAAGATTCTCATCCTCGGCTCCGGACCCATCATCATTGGTCAGTCGGCGGAGTTCGATTACTCCGGTACGCAGGCCTGCAAGGCGCTCAAGTCCGAGGGCTACGAAGTGGTGCTGGCCAACTCGAATCCGGCGACCATCATGACCGACCCGGAGTCGGCCGACCGTACCTACATCGAGCCGCTCACGTTGGAGTATCTCGAAGAGATCATTCGCATCGAGCGCGAGATGTCGCCCAGCGCGGGTTTCGCCGTGCTACCAACGGTCGGCGGACAGACCGCCCTGAATCTTGCCATCGAATTGTCCGACGGCGGTGTCCTCGAAAAATACAATGCGACCTTGATTGGCGCGAACGTCGCTGCCATTAAGAAAGCGGAAGACCGCCTCTTTTTCAAAGATGCGATGCAGCGGATCGGGCTCGACGTGCCCAAGTCGGCTCTCGTCAACAACACGAAAGATGGTCTCGAGTTCGCGGGCAAAATCGGCTTTCCCGTGATCATCCGGCCCTCATTCACGCTGGGAGGGTCGGGCGGCGGCATCGCTTATAACCGCGAGGAGATGGTCGACGTGTTGAGCCGCGGCCTTGATTTCTCTCCGGTGCACGAGGCGCTGATTGAAGAATCGGTGCTGGGCTGGAAGGAATTCGAACTCGAGGTGATGCGCGACACCAAAGACAACGTCATCATCATTTGTTCAATCGAAAACTTCGACCCGATGGGCGTGCACACGGGGGACTCGATCACCGTGGCCCCGGCGCAGACGCTTACCGACCGCGAGTACCAGGCGATGCGCGACGCCTCAATCGCCGTGATTCGCGAAATCGGCGTTGACACCGGCGGCTCGAATATTCAGTTCGGCGTCAATCCGGAAACCGGGCGAATGGTGGTCATCGAGATGAACCCGCGCGTCTCGCGTTCGTCAGCGCTCGCATCAAAGGCAACCGGATTTCCCATCGCGAAGATCGCTGCAAAACTCGCAGTGGGCTACACGCTTGACGAGATTCCCAACGACATCACCCGGAAGACTCCGGCGTGCTTCGAGCCCACGCTCGATTACGTCGTCGTGAAGATTCCCAAGTGGCAGTTCGAGAAATTCCCCGGCGCCGACGACACCCTCGGCCCGCAGATGAAGTCGGTCGGCGAAGTTATGGCCATTGGCCGCACCTTCAAAGAAGCTCTGATGAAAGGCATCCGCTCGCTCGATACTGGCAAGCGAGTCGGCGGCGACAAGATCGAGCCCAAGATTCTCACCAAGCGCCTGGTGACTCCGCATCCGGAGCGGCTCTCCTACGTGCAGTACGCCTTGCGCCAGGGACACACGGTCAAGCAGGTCGCGAAAATGACCTCGATGGACCCCTGGTTCCTGTATCAGCTCAAGGAAATCAACGACCAGCAACTGGAGTTGGAAAAACATCCGATCGAGTCCATTCCCACCGAAGTGCTCCGCGATTCGAAGCGCATGGGATTTTCCGATGGACGGCTTGCGCAAGTATGGCGGCTGGAAGGACAGGAAAAAGTCCGGCACCTACGCAAGAAACATGGCGTGATGCCCGTCTACAAGCGGGTCGACACCTGCGCAGCCGAATTCGAAAGCTTCACACCGTATCTCTACTCGACCTACGAGGACGAGGACGAGGCGACGCCGACCGACAAGAAGAAAGTGATTATTCTCGGGAGCGGTCCGAATCGCATCGGGCAGGGAATTGAGTTCGACTACTGCTGCTGCCATGCCTCGTTTGCGCTGCGCGATGACGGATACGAGACGATCATGATCAACTGCAATCCTGAGACCGTCTCGACCGACTACGACACGAGCGATCGCTTGTACTTCGAGCCCCTGACCTTCGAAGATGTTTGGGCGATCTACCAGCACGAAACTTCCAAGGGGGCGTCGGTTGGGTTAATTGTGCAGTTTGGCGGGCAGACACCGCTGAACCTGGCGCTTCCGCTCAAAGCGGCCGGGGTGAAGATCATTGGGACATCTCCCGAGTCGATTGATCTTGCCGAAGACCGCAAGCACTTCAACAAACTGCTCGAAGATTTGCAGATTCCGCAGGCGCCCGGCGTAATGGCGACTTCGATCGAGGAAGCCGTGGAGGGTGCGGAGCGCATCGGCTACCCGGTGCTGGTGCGACCTTCGTATGTGCTGGGCGGGCGCGCCATGGTGATTGCCTACGACGAGCAATCGATCATTCGCTACATGAAAGATGCCGTCGAGTACTCGCACGATAGGCCGGTGCTGATCGATCACTTTCTTGAAGACGCGATCGAGGTCGATGTCGATGCGCTGTCGGATGGCGAAGATGTTGTCATCGGCGGAATCATGCAGCATATCGAAGAGGCTGGCATTCACTCTGGTGATTCGTCGTGCGTACTGCCCGCTGTCGATATCCCGCCGCACTTGCTGGACCGCATGCGTGAGTACACCTTCAAGCTGGCGCGCGCTCTGAAGGTGATCGGACTGATGAATATACAGTTCGCGATCCCGCGCGGAAACGGCGGCTCGGGCGACGGTGCTGAAGGTGGAAAGGTCTATGTCCTCGAAGTGAATCCCCGCGCTTCGCGCACCGTGCCTTTTGTATCGAAGGCGACGGGAGTTCCGTTGGCTAAAATTGCCGCCCGCCTCATGACTGGCCGCAAGCTGCGCGAGTTTCTTCCGGAATTTATCGAACGCCGCGCGGATTTGGATACGGGGAGTTTCTTCTACGTGAAGTCCCCTGTTTTTCCATGGAATAAGTTTCCCGGCGTAGATACTGTGCTCGGCCCAGAAATGAGATCGACGGGCGAAGTGATGGGTGTCGCCGACAACTTCGGTGAGGCGTTCGCCAAAGCCCAATTGGCCGCTGGCCAGAAGCTGCCCACGGAAGGCGCCGTATTCATCAGCGTCACCGACCACGACAAACGGCTGGTCGCACCGGTCGCTCGCAAGTTTGTCGACATGGGATTCAAACTTGTAGCCACGGCCGGAACTGCTGACGTGATCGAAGCCGCGGGCATGAATGTGGAACGCGTCTACAAGGTGAAAGAAGGACGGCCCAACGTCGTCGACTTCATCAAAGGCCAGCGCATCCAGCTCATCATCAACACGCCAACAGGACTGGAACCATGGTTCGACGAGAAGGCCATCCGCCGAGCGGCAGTGACCGCCCGGATCCCGACGATCACTACGCTTTCCGCTGCTCGGGCCGCCGCTGAAGGAATTGCAGCCCTACAACGGGGTGAGGTGAAAGTGCGGGCACTGCAGCATCTGCACGCCGAGCGTGCTGCTGATATCCGACGCTAGCCCTAGTTCCGAATTTGCGCACGTTTAGGAGCGGTGCGTGCTAGCATTTCCCGGACAAAGCCGTAGGGACCCCACACTTTGAGGAGGCGCAAGGATGGCGCATGCTACGGTTTCCACTCCGATCGAGTCTCGCCCCGGGAGCGGTAAAACAAAACTGACTGCAACCGTTCTGGCATGGGGCGGGATTGTGGCCCTGGCAGTCGGGTTCGTAGTCAAGTACGTTCTCTTCTACTACCGTCACTATGACGCGGCTTCCTTCGATCCTTACTGGCCGCGGCGAGGTTGGCTGTTCCTGCACATCAATGGCGGAACCCTGGCCCTGCTCACCGGTCCCTGGCAGTTCTGGACCGGACTTCGCCAGAAGAATCTCAGAATTCATCGCTGGACCGGGCGACTCTTTCTGGTGGGAGTTGCTATGGGAGTGTCCGGCGCGGTCGGGCTCTCAGTGACCACGACCTACAGCTGGGCGTTCGCTGTCGGATTGATGGGGCTCGCTTCCGCCTGGCTGGTCACCACCAGCATGGCGTACTTCGCGATTAGAAAAGGAATGGTGGCGCTCCACAAAGAGTGGATGATCCGTGCCTACGTGGTGACCTTTGCATTTGTCACGTTTCGCGTTTTATCCGACTACGGCCCCACATCGCGACTACAGCCTGAAAACGATCGGAGCATTACCATCGCATGGGCTTGCTGGGTTGTTCCCCTGGCCATCACCGAGATGATTTTTCAGCTCAGGCGCATGAGATCGGCGATCGCCGCGCGACGCTAGACCCGAGATGAGTGCTTGCTCATCCCCGCATGTTCCACCGGGCGAGTCAGCTCGCCCAGCTTTCGCTGAACCGCAGTTCTCCGTAGTATCCTGAACGTTCCGCCCTGGAGGCGTTCCCATGCTTTTACACGGTATTCTTCCTCCCATCACGACGCCGTTTTATCCCGACGGCAAAATCTATTTCAAAAAGCTTGAATCGAACGTGGAGCGCTACTCGCGCACGCCCGTCGCCGGTATCGTCGTGTTGGGTTCAACGGGTGAGGCCATCATGCTCTCCGATCAGGAGCGGCGTGATGTCCTCAAGACCGCCGGGATGCCGCAGGCCCGGCCAAGGTCCTGGTTGCAGGCACGGGGATTGAATCTGCCATAGAGACGCTGAGGCTCACTGAGTACGCCGCCGAACTCGGCTACGATGTGGCCATGGTGCGCACGCCGCACTATTACAAGAAGCAAATGGCGTCAGCGAACATCCTCGCCTTTTATCGCACGGTGGCCGATCGATCGCCGCTGCCTGTCATCATTTACAACTTCCCGCAGGCTACCGGGTACGACATGCCTGCTGAAATTGCCTGCGAACTGGCCGAGCATCCTAACCTGATCGGCATCAAGGAATCGAGCGGCGACGTGCAAAAAGTGCACAAGATGGTAGAAGCCACGCGCCACATCAAGCGCACTGCCACCGTCACTGAGACGTTCGACGCAGTGACACCCCGCATGCTCGCTGCCAGTGCCAGCGGCTCCAGCGAGGGCGGGGAACTCGTGCCCGTCGGAGTGCTGTCTGGAGCCTCGGAGGTGAAGCCATCTTCTTCGGCCGTCACCGTTGTGGGCAAGATGAAAACGCGTCAGAAGGAAATCGGATTTCAGGTGTTGGTGGGAGCAGCCCAGAAATTGCAGCCATCGCTCGACGTCGGCGCTGTAGGAGCGATTCTTGCCTTTGCCTGCGCGGCCCCGACCGCGTGCTACGAAATCTATGCGGCGTGGAAGGAGGGTGACGCGGAACTCGCCCGCCTGAAACAGGAACGCATTGTGCAGGCGGCACAGCGCGTAGCGGGTGACCTCGGCGTACCGGGAGTGAAGCACGGCATGGACTTCAACGGCTACTTCGGCGGCACCTCGCGGCTGCCATTTCTTCCGCTGACCTCTGACCTGAAAGCTGAGATCGAACGATTGCTCGCCGATGTGCGGAACTGATGTACTGAACTGATGTGCGGAACTAATCAACGCGAAAACGTCCTCGATTGGCTCGGGCAGGCGCTATGAGGCTGCCAGCAAGAATAAGAAATCGCAATAGATATCCTCCGCTTGTGATCAGGATCACACCGGCGTATACTGTGTTCGAACGAACGTTCGAATTATCCACCCGCTCTGACTATGGGGAGTCCGTCCACCACAACCCGGGTTGCCGCCCGACGGCATCGCGCTTCCCCTTCTCCGGCGACACGTTACGACCGCCGCCTGGCCGAAATCCTTACCCATGCGACCGAAGTTTTCTGCAAGAAAGGCTACGAAGGGGCCTCCATGCGCGACCTGTCGCGCGAGAGTGGAATGTCGCTCGCGGGACTCTACTATTACTTCGAGTCCAAGGAGCGTCTCCTTTATTTGATCCAGCGGCACACCTTCACCACCATTGTGCAGCGTTTGAAATCGCGGTTGGAGGGCGTAACCGATGCGGAAGAGCGCATCCGCATTTTCATTCTCAATCACCTGGAATATTTTCTTGCCAACCAGGCCGCGATGAAGGTCCTCTCCCACGAGGCGGAAGTCTTGAAAAATGGTTTCGCGTCGGAAGTGGCAGCCATCAAGCGGGAGTATTACCGTATCTGCGTTGGCTTGCTCGATGATTTGAAGCGCGAGCGCAATTTGCAGTTCTCGACGCGAATTGCCGTGCTCAGCCTGTTCGGCATGATGAATTGGATTTATACCTGGCACAATCCGCGGGTGGACGCGAGACGCGGCAGCGATCGCAGACGAGATGGGCGACGTTTTTTTGCGAGGTGTAATGGCTGGCGCGAAGACGCGTAGAGAACGATAGACGTTTCGCAGCAGGACTTGAGATTCGTTAGGAGTTGAATTGTTGGGTCAAGCCCTGAGGTGTGCAGGAGATTTCAGACATTCTAAGATCAAGGAGTCATTCAGATGGCGACTACAGTACAACCGGCAGCTGGCGAAACGACAAAGCAGCTTGTTAACTACCGCACCGATGGAGGCGTCGCGGTCATCGAGATGTGCGATCCTCCCGCCAACACCTACACCTACGAGATGAACCGTCAAATGGATGAAGCAATCCTTAAGGCGCGCATGGACAACGACGTCCACGTGATCATGCTGACCGGCGCCGGCGACAAGTTCTTCTCCGCTGGCGCCAACATCAAAATGCTTTCCAGTGTCGATCCAACCTTCAAGTATTACTTCTGCCTGCATGCCAATGAAATGCTTCTGAGACTGGAGCACACGCCGAAGCTCGTGATTGCAGCCATTAACGGCCATTGCGTAGGTGGTGGGCTTGAGATCGCCATGGCGGCGGACATTCGGATCGCGCGCAAGGATGCCGGCAAGATCGGTCTGCCCGAAGTGAATCTGGGTGTGCTTCCCGGCACCGGAGGCACGCAGCGCCTTTCGCGCATGGTGGGGAAAAGCAAAGCCATCGAGCTGATGGTGACTGGCAATACGTTCTCGTTCGAGGAAGCGCAGGAACTCGGTATCGTGAACGACGTTTTCGAACGCGAAAACTTCATGGAGAACGTCATGGAGTACGCCAAGCAGTTCTGCCCGCCGAACAAGGCGTCCAAAGCCGTAGGACGCATCAAGACGGGCGGTGCAGACCGGCTGGGAAATCCCTATGGAGTCTGCCTTGGCCGTGGAGCGGGAGAACCAGCAATTGCTCTTCCAGAGCGAAGACGCGAAGGAAGGCCTGGCCGCGTATGTTGAAAAGCGTCCAGCCAATTTCAAGGCGAAGTAGTTTCTGCGATGCCGAGAGACCACAGGAAAGATTTCCTTCGTGATCCTTAGTGTCCTTAGTGGTTGAAAAATATGATTGCTGCCACCAAAGTGAAACTCAAGGCGGGCCAACTGCTCGTCGACGGCCAATGGATCGATGGGTCGAAGAAATTCGACACCATCAATCCAGCCACCGGCGAAGTATTGACCCAGGTTGCGGAAGCCTCGTCTGCTGATGTCGATCGAGCCGTAGTTGCAGCGCGTCGGGCATTCGAAGACCGCAATGGCGCTTGGCGCAAGCTATCGGCAAGCGAGCGTGGCCGGATGATCTGGAAGCTCGCCGATCTGGTCGAGAAAAACATCGACGAACTCGCCGAACTGGAAACCCTCGACAACGGCAAACCCATCTTCGAATCGCGCTACGTCGATATGCCGATGGTGATCGACGTTCTGCGCTATTACGCGGGCTTGGCAACGAAGATCCACGGGGAAACCGTCAACACATTTGAGACTGCTTTCACGTACACGCTGCGCGAACCGGTCGGTGTTGTCGGACTCATTGTTCCCTGGAATTTCCCGTTATTGTTGGCTTCGTGGAAAGTTGGCCCGGCTCTGGCTTGCGGCAATACCATCGTTTTGAAGCCAGCGGAGCAGACTCCGTTAACGACTTTGAAGTTTGGAGAACTGGTCGTCGAAGCGGGATTTCCGGCGGGCGTCGTGAACATTCTTACGGGCGGCCCCGAGACGGGCAAGGCCATAGTTGCGCACCCAGGCATCGACAAGATTGCCTTCACCGGATCAACCGCGGTTGGCAAGGAAATCATGCGCGGAGCAGCCGAGACGCTAAAGCGCGTGACGCTCGAACTGGGCGGGAAGTCCCCAAACATAGTTTTTGCCGATTCCGATGTTGACGGCGCGGTGAAGGGTGCAATCAACGGCATCTTCTATGGCAAGGGCGAGGTCTGCAACGCAGGTTCGCGCCTCTTTCTAGAAAGCAAATTAAAGGACGAATTCACGGAGAAACTGGTGGCGCGTGTGTCGAAGATGCGTCCAGCCGATCCGCTCGATCCGAAAACGCGACTCGGTGCGATTGTCAGCCAGGAGCAGATGCAGACTGTGCTGGGCTTCATCGAAGCTGGCAAGAAGGATGGCGCGAAGCTGGTTGCCGGTGGCAATCGAGTGGCAGTCGATGGGAGCAAAGGATTCTTCATCGAGCCCACAATTTTTGGCGATGTGAAGAACGAGATGAAGATCGCTCGGGAAGAAATCTTTGGGCCGGTGCTTTCAGTGCTGACGTTCGATGATGTTGATGAGGTCATCCAACAGGCGAACAACAACCCGTACGGCCTGGCGGCGGCGGTCTGGACCCGTGACGTGAAGAAAGCCCACACCGTCTCTCGCCGCCTGAAAGCCGGCACGGTCTGGATCAATACTTATGGTTTGATGGATGCCTCGCTGCCCTTCGGCGGATACAAGAGTTCGGGCTTCGGTCGCGAGTTGGGCGCGCATGCGATCGAGCACTACACGGAACTGAAGACAGTTTGGCTAAACATGGGTTAACAAGCGTAACCACTGAGGACACCAAGTCGCACAGACTCAATGTTCCTCTGCGCTCTCTCTGTGGTTAGAAAGGTTTTTTAGTATGCCGGGAAAAGTAGCAAAAATCGGAACGTTCAGCGATTGGATCGGTCTGTTTAACGACTGGCGCAAGGAAATTGGCGTCAATACCGACGAAATCCAGGCGTTTCACTTTGACACTCTCTATGGTGCCATCGATACCGAAGAAATTGAGTTCGGCGCCTACAAAGGCCGCCGCAAGTGGGAGAACCTTCGTCAGATTCCCACGCAGCAGATGCGCGACGCGCTGATGAACATGATCGTCTACCAGGGCGACACCGAATTTGCCAGCGTAGAGCAGCAGCGCAACCTGCTCGAGAATGCTCCTACCGAGTGGGATCGCCGCGCCATCACCCGCGTCATGATCGAGGAAATGCGCCATGGCTGGCAGATGTGTGCGCTCTTGGTCGATCACTTTGGTTACTCGGGCAAAGTTGAGGCGCAAAAAATGCTCGAGCGTCGTGCCTTTGAAAACAAGCGGTTGCTGGGCGCTTTCAACGTGGATGTCGACAACTGGATGGACTTTTTCACCTACACCGACTTCGTTGACCGCGACGGAAAGTTCCAGTTGCAGATGCTGAAATATTCGGCGTTCGCTCCGCTGGGCCGCTCCATGTCGTACATGCTGCGCGAAGAAGCCTTCCACATGGGAACGGGAAACGACGGACTTCGTCGCATCGTGGAAGCGGGCGTGATACCCGCGTGGCTGATGCAGAAATATCTCAACAAGTGGATTTCCAGTTCCTACGACCTGTTTGGTACAGATCATTCTTCCTCAGCGCACTGGGCGTATGTATGGGGAGTCAAGGGCCGGTACGACGAGCCCAAGAACGATAAGTCCCCAGACCTTGACGATTTGAACGATTACAACCGGAATCTTTATCGCGACGAAGTGGCTGGATTGATTGAGCGGTTCAACGGTTCGCTCAAGACAGGAGAGCCAAAGCTGTATGCGCCGCATATCAAGTTCAATCGGGCGATCGGAAAATGGTCCGGCCAGAAATTCCACGCGCAGACCGGTGAGCCGCTGGATGATCGTGCTTATGAAGACCATTTGAAAGACTACATGCCATCTGCCGCAGACAAGAAGCTATTGCTCGACATCATCAATAACGAGAAGAAATGGATTGCGGAGAAAACCGGTGCGCGGGATCCGCTCGCGAGTATTGGAGAAGTTCGAAAGTCGGCCATTAACCTGTGAAAGCCTTTACCACAGAGGACGTAGAGGGCAGAGAGAGCGTGGGGACAATTGCACCGCTGCTCAGTCGGATCACGGTGAAGGCTGCGCCTCCCGTTGCGCGGATCGTGTTATCGAACCCGCCGCTCAATGTGATTGACATTCCGATGATGGAGGAACTGGCTCGAGCATTGGCGGAGATTGAGGCGCGATCCGATCTTTCAGTAATCGTGGTGAGCGGCGGCGGGAAGGCATTTTCAGCTGGCGTCGACGTTGCCGCGCATACTCCTGACAAAGTCGAAGGAATGTTGACGAAGTTCCACGCCGTGATTCGCGCCCTGGTGGCGACGAAAAGAGTCACGATCGCCGCCGTGCACGGCCATTGTGTCGGCGGAGGAGCAGAATTAGCAGCGGTTTGCGACATGGTTTACACGACCGAGACAGCACAATGGGGATTTCCTGAAATCAAGCTGGCCTGCTATCCGCCGGTAGCGTGCACCGCGTTGGCTGCTCTCGTCGGACAGAAGCGCGCGGCAGAGCTGATTTTGACTGGCAGAACCATCGCCGGCAAAGAAGCAGCTGAGATTGGTCTAGCCACTCGTGCCGTCACTGAGAGCAAGTTGAACGCGACCGTCGACGAGTGCATCGCCCATCTGCGCCAGTTGAGCCCTGCGGCGTTGGCCGTGGCAAAGAAAGCGTCGTACGCCTGGGACTCGATGCACTTCGATAAAGGCCTGGCACGTGCCGAGAAGATTTACTTCGAAGAGTTGATGAAAACTGACGACGCTCACGAAGGGATCCGGGCGTTCATGGAAAAACGCGAACCGAAGTGGACAGGGAAGTAACGGTCTCCCGAAAACATGGATTACGAGATCACTCCCGAAGAGGTCAAGGGCAAACTCGATGCCGGTGAGACCTTTGTTCTGCTCGACGTCCGCGAGCCTTGGGAGTGTGAAACAGCTTTGATCGCGGGATCCAAGCTGATGCCGATGGGCGACGTACCGGCGCGAGCCCATCAGGAACTTGATCCCGAAGATCATGTAGTTGTGGTTTGCCATCACGGGGTGCGTTCGATGAACGTGACCGCATGGCTCAGGCAGCAAGGCTTTGAAAAAGCGCAGTCTATGCGTGGCGGCATTGATGCGTGGTCGCGGCGGGTAGACTCGAAGATGCCAGTGTATTGAAATGAGCAATGAGCTACGAGCAAGAGCGTGTTCACTCACCACTCAGCGCTCACAGCTCATGGCTCATTGCTAGACCATGAAAAAAGAACTCATCGAACTCCGCGTCAATGGCCGCAGGCACGAGCTGGCGATCGAGCCCAGCGCGCTGCTGCTTGATGTACTGCGGCAAGACTTGCAGCTCACGGGCTCGAAGCGCGGCTGCGACGATTCTTCCTGCGGGGCGTGTACTGTTCTGGTGGATGGCGTCGCCATGATGTCATGCACCCTCCTGGCAGCAAGCTGCGAGGATCAGGAGATCGCTACAGTCGAGGGAGTAAGCGAGCACGGAGTTCTCGCCGCGATCCAGAAAGCCTACGGCGAGTGGGGCGGCGCACAGTGCGGCTACTGTACTCCAGGCTTCATCATGACGGTGAAGTCCCTGCTGGCTGAGAATCCCGATCCAAGCGAAGCCGAGGTACGTACCGCGCTGAGCAGCAATCTGTGTCGATGCACTGGATACAACCAGATGTATGAAGCGATCCAAGCGGCAATCCGAGCCGAACGGCAGGGATTCTCGACTAAGTGACGTCCGCAGCCTGCAGCAAAACAGCTTCCTCGCTTTGCTCGGAATGGCAACGTTTCTTTTGAGAAAAAACGAATGAGCAACAGCTTCTCCATCATCGGCAAGCCCACCGCAATGGTCGATGCGGCCGAGAAGACCACTGGCGCGGGCAAGTACACCGACGACCTCAGTGTGCCCGGCATGCTGGTGGGCAAAATCCTGCATTCGCCCTATCCGCACGCGCGCATCAATCGAATTGACGCCAGCCGCGCTGAGAAAGTCGAAGGCGTGATCGCCGTCGTCGTCGGCCAAGATGCGCCCAACCCCTACGGCATCCTGCCAGTCGGGCACGACGAGCACGCTCTGGCTCTCGACAAAGTGCGCTATGTGGGCGACAACGTGGCCTGTGTGGTTGCGACATCAGAGGTGATTGCCGAGAAGGCGCTCGAACTGATCGACGTCGATTACGAAGTCCTGCCAGCCTACTTCGATCCCGAAGAATCGATGATGGCCCAAACCGATCTCATCCACGACAACAAACCGAACAATCTCGAAAAGGATTATCACCACGTCTTCGGCGATCCGGACAAAGGTTTTGCGGAAGCCGATCAGGTGGCCGAAGCTCGTTTCATCGCGAATGAAGTCACGCACGCCGCCATGGAGCCGCATTCCACGCTGGCGTCATTCGAGATTGATCCGCACACTGGCAAGCCTGGACGGCTGACGGTCTGGTCTTCGACCCAGGTGCCGTACTACCTCCAGCACAAGCTGTCCCTTGTTCTCGAGATGCCGATGTCGCAGATTCGCGTGATCAAGCCGCTGGTGGGTGGTGGATTCGGAGGCAAGAGCGAAGTCATTCCGTTGGAGATCATCGCGGCTATCGCGGCGCGTAAGGCGCAGGCTCCGGTGAAGATCACCTACACGCGAGAGGAAGTCTTCTGGGCACATCGCGGGCGTCCTCGGACGATCATCGACTTGAAGACCGGAGTGAAGGACGATGGTCGCATTACCTCGGTGAAGGCTCGGGTGGTCCAGGACGGCGGCGCCTATTGCTCCTATGGCGTGGTCACGATTCTCTACTCGGGTGCATTGCTCGGAGCGCTCTACGATATCCCCAATATTCAGTATGACGGATATCGCGTGCTCACTAACAAGCCCGCCTGTGGCGCGATGCGTGGTCATGGCACGGTGAATGTACGATTCGCGTTCGAGTCGCAACTGGACGAACTCGCGGCGAAGATTGGGATGGATCCGGCCGAAATTCGACAGCGAAATTTGCTGCAGCCGCCGTGCGTCACGATCAATGGCCTTCGGGTTCAGAGCTACGGGCTGCCCGAGTGCATCGAGAAGACGGTGGACCGTTCGGGCTGGAAGCAGCGCAGAGGAAAATTACCCAAAGGTCGCGGACTGGGAATTGCATGCAGTCACTACGTCAGCGGCGCAGCGAACTCGATCATCCGCTCTGACATGCCGCACTCGACGGTGAATATCAAGATTGATCGCGATGGCGGCGTCGTGGTCTACACGGGCGCGTCCGAGATCGGCCAGGGATCCGACACCATGACCGCACAGGTCGCGGCAGAGGTGCTAGGTTGCTCGCTCCCGCGCGTGCGGGTGATTGCCGCCGACACCGACCTCACTCCCATCGACATCGGCTCATATTCAAGCCGCGTCACCTTCATGGCAGGAAACGCTACGTTGCGGGCGGCCAGTGAGGTCAAGAAGCTCATCGCTGCTGCCGCAGCGAAAAAGATGGGCTGCACTCCCGAAGATTTGTTGTTTCGGAATGACATGGTTGTTAAGAAGGAATCGCCCGCGCAGACTCAGACAGAAGCGGCGGGCGAGGACACCCGTGCCGCGCAATCGGAAGCTTCGGTCAGCGGCCGCGTCGAAGGTCAGATCCTCCGCGGATCGCTCCAGCAGAAACGCAAAGACGAAGGACCGAAGGAACGGATGACGTTTGAAGAAGCCGTGGTCGCTGCGATTGATTTTCACGGCGCGCTGACCGGCACCGGTTCCTACGCTCCACCGCAGGAGGCTCGCGGTGGCAAACATAAGGGCGCTGGCGTCGGCCCGTCGCCGGCGTATTCCTACTCCGCTCAAGTCGCCGAAGTCAGCGTCGACGAAGAGACCGGCGAAGTAACCGTGCACAAAGTCTGGGCCGCGCACGATTGTGGGCGCGCTCTAAACCCGGTATCTGTCGAGGGCCAGATCATCGGCTCGGTCTGGATGGGCATGGGACAGGCGCTCACCGAGGAAATGGTTTGGAAAGACGGGATGTTGATGAACCCCGGGCTGCTCGAATACCGCAGCCCGTCTTCGATCGAGTCGCCCGCAGTCGAGCCGATCATCGTCGAGAGCATTGATCCCGAGGGCCCTTTTGGGGCGAAAGAGTGCAGCGAGGGCTCGCTAGCAGCAACGATCCCAGCGATTGCCAACGCCATTTACGATGCGATTGGCGTGCGGTTGCACGAGTCACCGTTCACGCCGGAGCGAGTGCTGGCGGCGTTGCGCATGAAGAACAATGCAAAGGCTCTGAATCTTACTGAAGGTGTCGACCCCACGTCGCCTGAGCATTTCCGCGAGCACGGTGGATCGCTTTGGTTCAAAGGTAAAGGGCCGAAGCGTCACGCTCTCGATCCGTCGCGACGCAAACCGACATCCGTGGCTGGGGGTGCGGATTGAGTCTTCCGCAGTTCAAACTGCTGCGCCCTCGCTCGTCGAGGAAGCCGTCGGCCACCTTGCCAAATACCTGGGCAACGTTCGCGTGTTGGCGGGCGGAACCGATCTGATCCCGTCGATGCGGCAAAAGCTCTTTGAGCCGGAATATGTTTTAGATTTGCGTGGAGTTGCCGCTATGAGGGGCATTAGCCCACAGCCCGATGGTGGAGTGGAAGTGGGTGCATTGACCTCGCTCCGTGCGGTTGAGCGATCCGATTTCTTGCGTCAGCACTATCCTGTGCTGACCGAAGCCGCGGCTACGGTTGCGTCGCCGGTGCTGCGAAACATGGGTACGATCGGCGGCAACATCTGCCTCGACACGCGCTGCCTCTGGTACAACCAGTCACTCACCTGGCGCAAGGGCTGCGGGTTCTGCGTCAAGAAAGACGGCGATCTTTGCCATGTGGCTCCCGGCGGAACGAAGTGCTGGGCGGCATTTTCCGGCGATACGCCGCCGGCGCTGCTTTGCCTGAATGCCGAGGTCGAAATCGCTGGCGTCGCCGGAGTGCGCCGGCTTCCCCTGCACGAGTTTTATACGGGCCTCGGTGACAACTACCGGAAGCTGCAGTCTAACGAACTTGTTACTCGAGTGTTCTTGTCCGCAGCGGCGGCGGGATATCACGGTGTCTACCGGAAGTTACGAGTACGGGGATCGATCGATTATCCGTTAGCGGGAGTTGCTGTTGCCATGAAGCGCTCCAACGGACACATTGCTGAGGCTCGCGTCGGCATCACAGCAGTCAATCCGGCTCCGCTGCTAGTGACAGGCGCATCCGAATTGCTGATGGGAAAAGTCATCGACGAAGCGCTCGCCGAAGCCGTTGGTGATCTGGCTGCCAGGATCGCGAAGCCCCTGACTACGTCGGCACTCACGCCGGAATATCGCCGGGAGATGATTCGCGTCTTTACGAAAAGGGCGCTCTTAGAAGCAGCGCAAATCGGCAGAGGCTAGCCACCGGCCCTACTGTAAGGAGAAACAAATGGCTCGCTACCATATCGCTCAGGTCAATATCGGTCGAGTGAAGGAACCTGTGGAGCACCCGTCGATGGCCGGATTTATGACGCGGCTGGACGAAATCAACGCGCTTGCCGATACCAGTCCCGGATTTGTTTGGCGACTCCAGACATCGGCGGGCAACGCAACCTACTTCCGGCCGTATGCCGATGACCGAATCCTTGTGAATATGTCTGTTTGGGAGTCGATCGAGACTTTGCGCCATTACGTTTATCAGACCGCGCACGCAGAGCTGTTGCGTCAACGGCAGGATTGGTTCGAGAAGTTTGCCGGAGCTTACACCGCTCTGTGGTGGGTGCCTGCGGGACATCGGCCCGGACTTGACGAGGCAAAGAAGCGCCTTGCCCACCTGGAGAAACACGGACCAACGCAGTTCGCCTTTACCTTCAAAACTACCTTCCAGCCGGACGAGCAGTTTCAGCAAGCGATTGATTGGTCATCGTTTCAGCCTTGCCCGGTGGCATAGCGGACCGATTTTCAGCCACAACGATCGCGATGACACCTGCTAGAATTCCGGCGTATCTTCACGAACTGCGACCCCAGTGATCACCGACTGCCACATCCACATCCAGCCGATGGAAATGTTCAAGCCCCACGCGCTGGAACTGATGAAGAAGAAGCGTCCGAACTTCGACCAGATCGTCGAGTTCTGCCGCTCCCCGAAAGCGTTTCTCAAGTTCATGGATGCCAGCGGTATTGACCGAGCCATGCTCATTAATTACGTGGCTCCGGAAGTAATCGGATTTACCGACGGAGTGAACCAATTTGTCGCAGACTATGTGAAGGAGGATCCAAAGCGCCTGCTGTCGTGCGGAAGCCTGCACCCGCGGCACACCACGAACGTATTGGCTGACGTGGAGCAGATCCTGCGGCTCGGTCTGCAGATGATTAAGATTCATCCGCCGCACCAGTTGCTATTCCCCAATGACTACCTGAGCGGCGCGAAGGAACTTGAGATCATTTATCGCGCGGCCGAGGCTAACGGAGTGCCCGTAATGTTCCACACCGGGACATCGATCTTTCCGGGCGCGCGCAACAAATACGGCGACCCGATCTACGTCGACGACGTCGCTGTCGATTTCCCCAACTTGAAAATCCTTCTTGCCCACGGAGGCCGCCCGCTCTGGATGCAGACCGCGTTCTTTCTAGTCCGTCGACATCCCAACGTCCATCTCGATATCAGCGGAATTCCACCCAAGACGCTGCTCAAGTATTTCCCGCGCCTAGAAGAGATCGCCCATAAAACGCTTTTTGGCACGGACTGGCCGGGCCCGGGCGTACCTGACATCAAGAAGAATCTCGAGGAGTTCCGAGGCCTTCCACTGAGCGAACCGGTTCAGCAGCAAATTCTCAGCAAGACGGCGCTGACGCTCTGGCCCGCTTGAATGCCCAGTGCCAATTAAAAGGGCCCGCCGGCTGGCGGGCCCAAAGGACTCTGAGCATCTTATTTCTTTGGCTTGGCCGGTGCTGCCTTCGTGCCTGCCAGCTCATTGGCCAGGGCCGTAGCGCCGTAGATTGTTCTCAAGGCTTCCTGGATGCCCCGCGAATCAACCGATACGGCGCGTCCCTGCACATCGCTATAAGCGAAGTTCCAGGGCAGTGACTCGATATTACCGTCAAAAATGATTCCTACCACCTCGCCCTTCTTGTTCACGGTAGGCGATCCAGAGTTGCCTCCGATGATGTCGGCCGTCGAAACAAAGTTCAGCGGTGTCTTCAGGTCCAGTTTCGATTTCACCTTCATCCAGCTATCTGGCAGGTTGTACGGGGTTTGGTTGTTGTGCTCGGCAGCATGTTCAAATGCTCCGCCCATGTTGGTGTCAAACGGAACCGCTTTTCCATTCCCCTGGTAGCCCTTTACTTCGCCGTAGCTCAACCGAAGCGTGAAGGTGGCATCTGGTGGTTGCGCAAAACCACTTTGTGCAAACCGCGCCTTGGCAACGACGGTTCCGTCCCGGCGCGCTACCGAGTCAACCTTGTCGTCGTACTCTTTGCGAACCGCGCGGGCAGATGGATCAATCGTTCGCATCGCCACGATCAGCGGATCGGTGCTCGCATCCACGGCGGCCTGCCCTCCTTCGTACAGTTGCTTGCGCACCGCCACATCGTCAAGCTTCGTATTGCTGATGAGATCCTTGGCGGCATCGGAAGGCGTTTTTCCTTGAAGCACCTTTTCGACGTTGGGGTTGTCCTTGCCCAATGCCTCTTGCATTTCGCTGAGTGAGTCGGTCAGCAACGTGGTCTCGAGATTCTTGTAAGTCGGCTCAGTCGAGAACACTTGCTGCTCCAGCGACGGCAGGGCAGAATCACGGAATTCCCGCATGCGATCCTGATTCGGTTTTGGTCTCTCCTCCGCCGCCCGCACCAAAACCCGCGCGATCTGCGCCAGCCGTGAAGAGAATCCGCGCATGCGCTCCAGATACGTCAGTTCGGGATAGATCGATTTTTGGGTCTTGATTGCCTGGGCAATTTCTTCCCAGGGATCGGTAGCGCCGGCATTCTTTGGGTCGGCTTTGAACGCCGCGCGCAGTTTGGTTTCGTCTGCCCACTTGCCATCCATAATCGACTTGTCGAGCAATCCGGACTGGTAGCCGGTAATAGCCTTCTGCGAATTCTGATAGCTGAAAATGTCTTCCTTGGCGATGCGCGCATTCTCCTCCGACTGCTTGCTGAATTCCTGCAGCAGCGCGATCCGGCGGGCGTACAGCTTCAGCGATGCTGGATACTGCACGTCGCGCAGGAATTCGAGTTGCGCCATCGTCAGAAGGCGCCCCGTGTTGCCCGGATGACCCGAGACGAAGATCAAGTCGCCATCCTTGACCCCGGTCGGCGACCACTTCAAGTAGTGATCCAGATGCGCCGGCTTATCGTTTTCGTAAACTCGGAAGAAAGTGATATCGAGATCGTAGCGAGGATAGGTGAAGTTGTCGGGATCGCCGCCGAAGAAGGCAATATCGAATTCCGGTGCGAATACCAGGCGGACATCGGTGTACTTCTTATATTTGTAAAGATTGTAAACCTGCCCGGAGTAGAAGATGACCACGTCGCAACGCAGTCCAGTCGACGTCGTGCAATCTTTCTCTACCTCTGACATCGCGGCGCGCTGAATCTGGCCGGTCTCTGCTGCCGACATTCCCGCCTTCACGCCAGCGTTGATCTTGTCGGTCACGTCCTCGATGCCGACCAGTTGATTCAGTTCCAGATTCGGACATTTGCCCTCTTCCGCTTGGGTCTTCGCATAGAAGCCAGTCTTGATGTAGTCATGACCCTCGGCTGAGAGTTGCTGGACGCATCCGGCACCGACGTGATGATTGGTGAAGGTCAACCCATCAGCCGACACGAAAGAACCGGAACCGCCGTTATTAAAGCGCACTGATGACAGACGTAGGTGATCGAGCCATTCCTGCGTCAGTTCGAAGCTATATTTGGCCTTGATTTTATCTTTGGGTGGAGCGTTATAGAGCCACATGCCCTCATCAGCAGTGGACAAAGTCGAAAATACGAAGGCGAAGGCGAGCAAAATCGAAAGGAATCGTTTCACTGGGGGTGTTTCCTCCATGAGGAACAAATATGAAGAACAGACGAACCGCGGGAACCTATGGGAGAACCTCTTACTATACGCCGCGTGAAAGGCGGGTGGCAAAGCTGCAATTGGAAACTTGGGTCTGTTTCAGGTATAAAAAAAGGTTGCTCTCCGCGTCCCTCCTCGCGCGGTCCCGCAACGCAAATCCCGCGATTGAAGCGAGAGACCAATGTACAGCCTCACTACAACGCATGCTCCCAAGGGACTCGAGGGGGTTGTCGCCACTAGCTCCAAGATCTGCTATATCGACGGAGATCGCGGAGTGCTGGCGTATCGCGGTATCGACATCCACGAACTTGCCGATCACTCCAACTTTGAAGAGACCTGCTATCTGCTTTGGTTTGGGAAGTTGCCCACCCGCCGCGAGTTGCGCGAGTTGCATGATCGCATGGCTGAGGAGCGCAAACTGGATGCTTCGATCATTACTCTCTTGCGCAACGCGCCACGCCACGCGCTGCCCATGGATGTGCTGCGAACCGCCGTTTCCGCGTTGTCGTTCTACGACCCCGAAGAGAAGAATAACGATCGCAAGGCCAACGTCGACAAGGCCATCCGCTTGACGTCTCAGATCGCTATGATCGTTGCGGCCTACGACCGAATCCGCAAGGGGCATCCCGTGGTCGAACCGGAGCACTCGCTCTCGCATGCGGCAAATTTTCTGTTGATGCTGAATGGCAAACATCCTTCGTCAACGGCCGAGCGAGCGCTCGATATTGCTTTGATTCTTCACGCCGACCACGAGCTCAACGCCTCCACTTTTGCGGCGCGCGTTACCGCTGCAACCCTTTCGGACATGCATTCCGCAATCACCTCTGCGATCGGCGCTCTGAAGGGACCGTTGCACGGCGGAGCCAACGAGGCCGTATTTCACATCCTTGAAGCGATTGACCGTTCTGGCGCGGACCCGATTGACTACGTCAAGGGCATGCTGGCACAGAAGAAGAAAGTTCCCGGTTTCGGACATCGCGTCTACCATACCGAGGATCCCCGGGCCACCCACCTGCGCGTGATGTCACGCGACCTGGGAACCTCCAGTGGACAGGCCAAATGGTTTGAGATTTCGCACAAAATCGAGGAGTTCGTGAAGGCCGACAAAAAGCTGAATGCCAATGTCGATTTCTACTCGGCGTCGACCTACCATACCCTCGGCATCGACGTGGACCTCTTTACCCCAATCTTTGCCGTCTCGCGGGTTAGCGGATGGGCCGCCCATGTCATCGAGCAACTCGACGACAACCGGCTGATCCGGCCCCGCGCCGAATACCAGGGCCCGGAATACCCCAATCATTACGTCGCTATCGATCAACGTTAGCCGTAGAGACGTTGCTTGCAACGTCTCTCTGTTGCCATAGCTCGTAATGCCGCAAGCAAGACGCAGCAAGCCGCGTCTCTGCGACGAAGCGCGCCGCTCGCGTAGAATAGAAGCGGGTTCTGTATGCATCGCATTTACCTCGACAACAACGCCACCACGCCGGTTCTGCCCGACGTGTTCGAGGCCATGCGTCCATACTTTGGTGAGCATTTCGGCAATGCGTCGTCCATCCATCATCACGGACAGGAAACTCGTGCCGCCGTCGAGAGCGCCCGCGACTCCGTTGCAGAACTACTGGGTTGTAGTGCCTCTGAGATCATCTTCACCAGCGGCGGCACGGAGAGTGACAATCTAGCGATCGCCGGATTGGTCGAAGCAGGGGATCATGTAATTACGTCTAGCATCGAGCATCATGCGGTGCTGCACGCGTGCAAGCATCTGGAAGAACTTGGCTGCGAGGTCACAGTTTTGCCAGTGGACGGGCGCGGCCTGATCGATCCCGCCGATGTGCAGCGGGCTCTGCGGCCCGGCACAAAACTGATTTCCGTGATGATGGCGAATAACGAAACGGGTGTTCTCCAACCGGTCGAGGAAATTGGAACGATCGCTGCCGAAGCAGGCATCGTTTTTCATACCGACGCTGTGCAGGCGGCGGCCAAAGTAAAGATTGACGTGAAGCGCATCGGGTGCCATGCGCTCTCGATTTCCGGCCACAAGATTCACGCGCCGCAAGGAGTGGGTGCCCTCTATTTAAAGAAGGGAACTCGCCTTCAGCCTTTGCTTTACGGTGGCCGGCACGAGCGTTCGCGCCGCGCCGGGACTGAGAATGTTCCGGGAATTGTCGCACTCGGCACGGCGGCGAAAATCGCGAAAGACGCTCTCGACCGAGGCGACGACAAGACAATGGCCGCGCTACGGGACCGCTTACAAAAGGGAATTCTCGCCCAGGTCGAAGAGGCTGGTGTGAACGGTGACGGTGCCGCGCGTGTCCCCAACACGACCAACATTCACTTCGATCACATCGAAGGCGAGTCGCTGGTCATCGCGCTCGACCTGAAGGGTTTGGCGGTTTCCACCGGGGCAGCCTGTTCCTCCGGAGCGATAGAACCCTCACACGTCTTGGTGGCAATGGGCCTGCGAACGGACCAGGCGCGCGCCAGCATTCGCTTCAGCCTCGGCAAGCAGACGGTCGCAGAAGATATCGACTTCGCGCTGGCACTCGTGCCGGAAACCGTAGCGCGCCTCAGGGAACTATCGCCGGCATACAAAAGGCAAGCCATAAGCAGGTAGCAGTTGGCGGGAATGCTATCGTCGGAGCATTTTTGGAGAAACACCGCGTCGGCGTGTTGCAAAGAGTTTCGTATAAGGGTCCTGCTTCAGCCGTGCCGAGAGGGCCCCACGAAAGTCAACGGCCCTAGCCCCCGAGGGCGCAGTTAGCTAGAGGCAAGGAGCGAGAAGCTGAGTACAGACACCATTGCCGTAGCCATGTCGGGCGGTGTGGACTCGTCCACCGTCGCGGCCGTGCTGCGCGCCGAGGGCCATAACCTGATCGGCTTGACTATGCAGTTGTGGAACCAGCGACGGCTCGCCGGACGCGAGGGCATGCCTGAGTCGGTTCAGGGACGTTGCTGCTCCCTCGACGACGTCTACGACGCCCGCCGCGTGGCCCAGCAAATCGGGATCCCCTATTACGTCGTGAACCATGAAGAGCGCTTCGAGCGCGAGGTCGTTCGCCCATTCGTTGAAGAGTACCTTTCCGGACGCACGCCGATCCCTTGCAGTCTCTGCAACAATCACTTGAAGTTTGATCAGTTACTCGTTGTCGCCCAGCAGATTGGAGCCGAGCGGGTGGCCACCGGTCATTATGCCCGCGTGGCTTTCGACGAGGGACGAGCCCGCTGGCTGCTCAAGCGTCCCGCCGACTTCAGCAAGGACCAGACTTATTTCCTGTTCGGCCTAACCCAGGAACAGCTCAGCCGCACTCTGTTTCCTCTCGGCAACATGACCAAGCCCGAAGTTCGCGAACTCGCGCGCCAGCACGGCCTCGCGCTGGCTGAGAAGCCCGACTCCCAGGAGATCTGTTTCGTCCCGGGCGGTGACTACAAGCGCTTCATCGACGCGTACCTCGCCGAACAGGGCGAGGCGCTGCCCGATACCGCCGGCGAACTCGTCACGACCAACGGCCAAGTGATCGGTGAGCACGGCGGCATTCACAACTTCACCGTGGGCCAGCGCAAGGGACTCGGCGTCGCGACTGGATCGCCGCTCTACGTCATCCAGATCAGCGGGGCCAACAAGCAGGTGATTGTTGGCGCCGATGAGCATCTGTATTCGCGCACCCTGCGCGCGCGTCGCATCAACCTGATCTCCGTTGACGAACTGCGAGAGCCCATGCGGGTCACCGTCAAGATTCGCCACCGCCACGAACCTGCGCCGGCCGTGATTGAAAGCGCCGGCGATGACGAGATTCTCGTCACCTTCGACGAGCCACAGCGCGCCATCACCCCCGGCCAGGCCGCGGTGTTCTACGATGACGACATCGTGGTCGGCGGTGGTTGGATCGCCTGAGGGGCGAGCCCACTCCGGCACGCCTATAATCCCCGGCATGGCATCTGCAAATCTTTCACTGCCGCTTCCTCAAACTCCTATATCCTCGACGCCTCCATCCTTCTGGAGTCGCGAGTCCGTTTCGCTGAAGCAGGGAATCAAGACCGGCCTGGCGGGCACGATCACCTATGCTATCTACGCCGGATGGCACTTGCCCCAGGGATACTGGGCAGTCTTCGCGGCGCTGGTGGTGACCCAGGCCAATCTCGGCGCATCGTGGAAGGCGGCGCTGTATCGCACGATCGGCTCCACCTGCGGAGCATTGGCTGCGGCCCTGCTCATGCCTTGGTTCGGCACAGGGCAGGTGCGCGCCGGCATCGCTATTCTTCTGCTGGCGACTTTATTCGGATACCTCACGGCCGTGCACCCAGCCTTCAGCACGGCAGGATTCACCGCTGCCCTCATCCTTGTCTTCGGTGGTCAGGGAGAACCATGGCATATGGCATGGCTCCGCGTACTCTATACGCTGTTGGGAGCCTTCGTAGCTTTCGCGGTGGGAGCTCTGATTTGGCCGGTGCGTGCCCGCGAGATCCTGCGGCAGAGAATTGCGAATATTCTCGAGGGTGCCGGAGCACTTTATATTTCCGTTACGGCCGCCGCTCTGCATGGCGTGAACAACGAGCAACAGGTTCGCCAGCTCGACCGCCAACTCCACGATCTGCGGCGCGGCATCACTCAGCAAATGGACGAAGCCCGCAGCGAGTTGGCCTTTTCCCGATTCAATCAGAGCGTTTACCAGCGGGTGGTCGAACTGGCGGATCAGGTTCGGCGCCGCCTCACTGCCATGGCCGAAGATACCTCTCTCTACGTCCGAACGGAAGGTTTACCTGGTCTGGTGCCGTCGATGCCCACAATAGTTGCGACGACGGCTGAGCATTTTGCCGCACTGGCGCAAGCAGTGCGCAGGCCAGAAACACCATTGCGGCCGCAAGAACTCGAGACCGTCGTACATGCGCTCGACGACGATCTGGCAAAGCTTCGCGAGCAGCGCGCCACCACCCCTTTTGCGCTCGATCGCATGCTGCCCTTTTGGGCGCTGGTCTTCAATTTGAAGGAAATCGCGCAAGACCTGAAAGAACTGGAATCAACCCTGCCGCAGCTTGCCTGAGCAGTTCTTACCCCGTAGAGACTCCAGGAAGGGTCTACCGGAGTTCTTCAGTTTCTCTTCCAGGCGCGCGGTGCAATCGCAGTCGCCGCACGCCCAAGGCTCGCTGCCATTCTCGTCCCGACATTTCCTCCGGTCGTGGGCATCCTGGACACGCGTCAATTCGAAATATTCTTCCCAGTAAGGGCGCTCTTCCTGCAGAGGAGTCGGACAATAGCAGACTTCTACCCAGCGTGCCGTCTGATCAGCGCAGAGCCGTGCTTCTTGCATGTTGCGCAGATATTCGCCTTCCGCCACCGATCCCTGACCCAGAGTCTCCTGCTCAATGGCTTCCGCCAGGTCAGCCTCACGGCCGGGTTTTACGCGTGCTCGCACCAGATAACGCATTCACTATTCCTATTGCAGTCCTGCCTGTGCCAACATTTCCAGAAACTGGTTTCTTGTGCGCATGTCGATCGACTGCGCCACCATCTTGCCCTCGCGGTTATAAACAAAACTCTTGGGAATCCCCTCCACCTGGAAAAGGTCGTTCACCTTCCGTCCCGGATCAAGCAGCACTGGGTAACTGATCTTCCGCTCCGCAATAAACGGTGTGACTTTTGCAGCCTCTTCATCCGAGATGGCAAGCACGACGAAGCCCTGATCTTTGAATTTGTCAGCTAAGGCTTGCAGGTCGGGCATTTCCTTTCGGCACGGAGGGCACCATGTTGCCCAAAAATTCACCAGCACGACTTTGCCTTTTAAATCCCGGAAGTGCCAAGTTCTTCCCTGCAAGTCGGTCAGTGTAAAGTCCGCATCCTGGCGTTTTACGTCATCCGCCTCCAGTTTTGCCATCGCTTCCGCAAATTGAGGACTGTCCGACTCCGCCCGCATGTGCTCGTAACGCACCAGCGATGCGAGTTGCACATAGAGATCGTTCGGCTGCCCTGGCTTGCCTGTTGGAGGCTGTTCGCGTATCGCTGTGGCGAGGGTGGTCGTCACCTCTTGCAATGTGTCGCGACCGAAGTCTCCTTCGGTGGACAATCCCGCTAGTCCATTGGCCAGACGCAATTTGTTAGGAGTTACCGGCAGTTGTCGAATCTGCAACGCCAGATCCTTTGTCGTGCGGGCGCGAACGTTGTCGTCGAGCTTGCGCAGTCCGCCAATTTGCTGGGCAATTGGTTTTTCCTGATTGCTCCAAACAACCTTGTCCTCGGCAGGAAGTGGCGCCGTGAGAACAAGCACAACTGCCGCAACGGCAACACTAGCGAAGACGCGCCTCAGTTGCGCGCTGACGAAATGCACCATGGGATTTGTCCTACGCGAATGACGAGAATTGAAGACTGTAGACCCCAGTTGGAGCTAACGTAGTTTCAGATAAACATCTCGTCCTGCGGCACGGGGCGCCGCTCGCGGCTCCCGCCATTCCTTCGGTTACGGCCGCTGAACAAGAACTCCAGGCCCACTGTGATGCCCTGCATCAATCCAGAAAGCTGCCGTACTGGGGAGACGACGGTGCGGTGTACCAAATCCGATGTCTGTTCCACGCGATCCAGCGTGCGCCCCAGCAATTCGTCGGCACGAATCACCTGAAGCCGCGCGCGGTCGACGACATCATTCACAGTGGCATCGATCCGCTCGATCTGCGCTCGTACCACGGTAGTGGTGTCCTGGAGGTTATCGACGATGACCTCCACCTTAGGCCGCAGCTCGGCGAGCATCTCCTGAGCCTGTTCGACGCCTGGCAGAACCTTAGTCTTGACTTCGTTCGCCAGCAACTCCATGCGCTCGCCACCCTTGCGCATAGCCAAATACATAGCCAGAAGAACGCCGGCCTGCAACAAGACAGCAATCCCTGTCAGGGCGATAAATACTGTTAGCTTGTCCATAAGCGTCCCTCCAGCATATTCCGTCGAACCCGCGGGAGACCGGGGCAGCGGTTACAGGTTCTTGGCGGCTCCGGTTTCAGTCGTGGCTTCGTGATAAGCCTGTCGCCCTGCCTCGTAGGCAGCCCGAAACTGTTCCTTCTGCTGGCCGACCACGTCGCGGCCCTTGTCGGCCCATTGCGACGCGTGTTCCTTAGCCTCGCGCGCCCGGCTGCGCACATATTCGCGACCTTCCTCGGCTCGTGCGCGGATTGCTTCGCGAGTCTCGCTGCCCGAGCGGGGTGCATAAAGTACGCCCGCCAATGCTCCTAACCCAAGTCCCGCCAGGAACCACACGAAACTATTGCCATCATGGTCTGACATATCAATATCCTCCTGATCAATTCTCTAACACGTGATGGTACATCCTCCATTGGGCAAATACAATTACAGCGGACGCTGTAAATACGCCTTGGGAGAGTGGGTAGACCGAGGCAGAAGAAAGGCCGGCCGGTTGGAAAATTCAGCACGACAAACGCAAGGACTCGGAGCCCGCTTGGGCTCCTCGATCCCGATTCAGCAGTGAAGATTACTTCTTCTGGGTGGGCGGAGTCACCGGAGATTGCGCCGGAGCCGGCTGGGTCTTGACCGGTTGGGCCTTTATACCCTGCAAAACGGACGCCGGGCCACCGCGCTTGCTGGCATAAACCGACAGGGTAATCGAAGTGATCATGAATGCCACCGCTGACCAGGTCGTGGCTTTGGATAGCGCGCTGGCTGCTCCCCGTGGACCGAATGCAGTCTGGCTGCCTTGTCCGCCGAATGCCGCGGAGATGTCACCGCTCTTGCCGCTCTGCAACAGTACGACCACGATAATGAAGAAACAGACCAGGATGTGAACCGCAACGATCAAACCATAGATCATAAGTGTGTGTGTCCTAAGGATGGCGACTGTCTTAGCCAGGTAATCTGTTGTCAACTGCGACGGCAAAATTCATGGTGCGGAAGGGGGGATTTGAACCCCCACGCCTTTCGGCGCCACCCCCTCAAGATGGTGTGTCTGCCAGTTCCACCACTTCCGCAAAGGGATTAGGCCGCAACTCCAGCCAAACAAACATTATAGCAAAGCGTCTCCAACTGACCAGCCGCGTCCCGCGGCGAACAATCGGAGCTAGAGGTTCAGTGAATGGCGCTCGCATAAAAAAGAGGGCCAGTCTGTTCCCCCTGCAGACCGGCCCTTGCGCTGTTTTCACTGTTCTAACAGCGAACGTTTAGTCCCCAGACGGTAGCAGCATCTCCTCTGGACCCAGATCGATATTAACCGGCGTATGCGGGCAGTTGCCGAGAATAGGCTGGCAAGCTGCATCGGGCCCGCGGTCTGGGCGCAACTGAACTTGTTGTTCCATGAACTGCTCGGTTTCGGTGGACCCGGTCAAGGCCGTGGTCGATGCCAGGCCGCCGCTGATCACCTGCTGCACGCGATCGAAGTATCCCGTCCCCACAAAGCGCTGGTGCTTGACGGCCTCATACCCGTACTGGGTCTCGCGGCTGAATTCCTTTTCTTGTAGCCGGGAGTAGGCAGTCATGCCCGCCAGTTTGTATGCCCGTGCCAGTTCGAACATGCTGAGGTTCAACGCGTGGAATCCCGCCAGGGTAACAAACTGGAATTTGTATCCCATCTTCGCCAGTTCAGTCTGAAAACGTGCGATGGTCGCCTCATCCAGGTTCTTGCGCCAGTTAAAGCTTGGCGAGCAGTTGTACGCCAGCATCTTGTCCGGATGCCGCGCATGAATCGCTTCGGCAAAGCGGCGAGCTTCCTCCAGGTCCGGATGCGAAGTCTCGCACCAAATCAAATCAGCATAAGGTGCATATGCCAAGCCGCGTGCGATGGCTGAATCGATTCCGCCGCGAATATGGAAGAATCCTTCCGACGTGCGCTCGCCCGTGCAGAAAGCGCGATCCCGCGCGTCGATGTCACTCGTCAGCAGGTGAGCGCTGTCGGCATCGGTGCGCGCCATGATCAGCGTCGGAACGCCCATCACATCGGCGGCCAGTCGCGCCGCAACCAGTTTCTGAATCGCTTCGGTGGTCGAAACCAGAACCTTGCCGCCAAGGTGTCCGCACTTCTTTGCGGAGGAAAGCTGATCTTCGAAGTGAACGCAAGCCGCTCCCGCCTCGATCATCCCCTTCATCAACTCAAAAGCGTTTAACGTTCCACCGAATCCCGCTTCCGCATCAGCCACCAGTGGAGCGAACCACGTGTCCCCGGGCGCGACTTTGCCCTCCACGTGATGAACCTGGTCAGCCCGCTGCAGCGCGTTGTTGATGCGCCGGCAAAGATTCGGAACGCTGTCGGACGGATACAGGCTCTGGTCGGGATACATCGTGCCCGCATTGTTGGCATCGGCCGCGACCTGCCATCCGCTGACGTAGATTGCCTTCAATCCCGCTTGCACCTGCTGCACGGCCTGATTGCCGGTCATCGCACCCAGGGCGTTGATGTAAGGATCTGTCTTGAGAAGGTTCCACAGGCGCTCCGCACCCATGCGCGCGAGCGTGTGCTCGATGTGGATCGAGCCGCGCAGGCGAAGTACATCTTCAGCGGTGTATGGACGCTCGACGCCCTTCCATCGCGAACTGGTTGCCCAATCGTGACTCATTGCGTCCTGCGCAAGAGTATATTGCGCGACGCGTTCGTTCTCATTTAAGGGATGCTCGATTGGGTGCGAAGTCAAGGGTTGCTTGTGTCCATTTCCATTGGCTGACATTTACTTTTCTCTCCTGAAATATTTGGGTCTAGGGTGAGTAACGTTAAACGGGGCTGAATTCTCCATGAACGATCATGGCTTCGCTAATCTCGCGGGCGCGGCGGTAACGGTCCACCTCGTCCGGCGTTGCGGTTGCGGGCAATTCCGTCTGCAAGCGGTCTAGCTCTTGGTCGAACAGGTGCGTGATGAATTCGGGAGTGTGCTTCGCTGGCTGTCCGTTCTCATCTTGCACAGTGACCATATCGCGATGCAGCACACGCTGCGCGATCATCAAACGGTAGATCCGATCGGTCGCGAGATCCTCCATATACCCATCAAGCAGGCTGGCCCCACGGCCGCTGAGCACCCCGTGCCGGTAGCGAATCACGGTCCGCACCGCCGCACGCGTCCCACTCACAGTGCGGGTTCCAACACCGGTCGGCTGCGGCCGCAAATTGGGATAACGGCTCGCGCTTCCAGGACGCGACGAGAGTTGATTTGGATAAGGGAACTGGGCCACCGCAATCGCGTTCTGATCGGGATGCCCTGTCCATGCTCCGTCCATCAGGCAGTCGGCCTCGTTCTTCTTATCTTTTTCGAGAATCGCGAGCGCGCGGGCATTCAGTTCCGCATCTTCGCGACTCGGATAGAGCGCGGTCATGCCGCCAATCGCGAGAATTCCCCGACGATGGCATATCTCGGGCATCAGCTCGCGAAGGTTCTGGAAGAAGGCAACGTTGTAGGGAATCGTGTTGCGGTCGGGCAGCACCCAGTCGGGATCATCCAGATTGAAGTGAATCAGGCTGGCCATGTAATCCCATCGGCCCAGGTTCAGGCCGATGATGTGCTCGCGCAGGTTGTACATAAACTCTTCCATTTGGAAGGCGAGCGGGTGCGATTCCACCAGCGCCATGCACTTGATGTAGTTGTGCGGCAGGCCGCGCCACTTGGCTAGCGCCTGGAACAGGTCGCGCCACCAGCACGCTTCCTCCGCCGACTCGGACTTCGGAATGTAAATGCACAACGGATGCTTCAGTTCCGCAGGGTCAATTCCGTAGAAGACGCGTGCCACATCGAACAACGATGCTGAAACCAGTTCGTCCGGAATCAAGCCGGCTTGGCTGATATGCAGCCCGCGCGGCCTCGTGAAAATGACGGTGCTGCTCGGCTGAATGCTGACCGTGCGGTCGCGCTTCTTGTCGTAGTAGCTAAGTTGGCCGCGCAGGCAGGCCAAAATATTCGCCACCGCCATCTCGTGATGTTCCCATTCGTTGACACAGGAATCTTCCAGATCGAGCATCACGCCCGGAGCGCCGGAGTTCAGCATCTTGACGCAGAGCTCGCCATCGTCCGCGGGACCCGTCATCTGATTGCGCTGGTCCTGGCACCAGTCGGGCAGCGTGATTCGCCAGCCGTTACGCACTGTGTCAGAAGGGAAGCGATGGTTGGGCTTGTCACCCTCGAGAGATCTCTGCAGCACCTCAACCCGCTTGCTGGCAAGTTCCTGCTGGCGGGAAGTGAAGGCCTTGTGCAGAGGGAGAAAAAAATTCATGAACCCGGCGGGCAGGTCTCGGTCAGGATTAAACCCCGGAGGCGTGCTACTGACCGGGTTCACCAAGGTTTCTGTTTCCGCTGCGAAAGTTTCGGTTGGCGTCATTCTTCACAAGCTCCTAAAATCCGTTTCCTTGACTGTGCAAGATACTGAACAGCAATTCACGATACTGGCCGATGGTATGACGGCTCCCGAATCGGGTCAAGAGCGTTGTGCAAGATGGCGAACATACATTCATTTTGTTGTCCATCTGAGGTTTTGCTACGATAACGATTTGGCTATGTCCCAGAAAGAAGAATCTCCTTCCGTTGCAGTGGAGCGGGCGCTCGGCATGCTGGAAGCCGTTGCCCAGGAACCGGATGGCCTGAGTAATGCAGAAATTAGTCGCAAGCTGCAGATTCCAAAGAGTTCGGCCAGTTACATTCTGCGCACGCTGGAGGCCCAGGGCTACCTGAACCGGGATGCGCAGAGCGGCAAATATCGGGTCGGCCTGAAGGTCTTGAGCTTAAGCCGCGGCGCTCTAACCGGAATCGATGTCCGCGAGGTGGCGTTGCCCATCATGCGTCACCTCACCGAGAAAGACCAATCTCACCTGCCACCTGGCAATCCTCGACGGCCCTGAAGCCGTCTACATCGAGAAGGTCGAGCCCACGGGATTTATTCGCATGGACACCTGGGTCGGTCGTCGGATGCGTGTTCACGCCACCAGCGTGGGGAAGTCCCTTGTGGCCTATATTCCCCAGGAGCGGTTGGAGAAAATCATTTCCGAGCGCGCGATGGAGAAGCGAACACCGAAAACCATCACCACGTTGCCGCGCCTGCTCAAAGAACTGGAAAAGGTTCGCGCCCAGGGCTATTCCGTCGATGACGAGGAGAACAACCTTGGCGCGCGCTGTGTTGGCGCTCCCGTGTTCAATCAACATGGTGGAATTGAGGCGAGCCTTGGTCTGAGCGGAACCACAAACCAAGTCAACTCACAGACCATGCCGCGAATTCTCGAAGCCTTGAAGGACGCGGCGCGCCACATCTCCATGCAATTGGGCTATCGTCCACCGCATCGGCGAATCGGTGGAGACTAGCGCTTCCGATGTGACTTCGACGGTTCCTCATGAGCAACGAGCGACTCCATTCAGCGGATTGTTGGTCACTACAGCGGTGCCGATGAAGCCTCGCGTCTCGGCTCAGGATGGTTTCAACTCGAGCACGCGCGGACCCAGGAATTAATCCTTCGTCATCTGCCACCGCCGCCGGCCACAATCATCGATGCTGGTGGAGGCGCTGGCGTCTATGCCTGCTGGCTATCTGCCCGAGGATATCGTGTACATCTGATCGATCCCGTCCCAAAACATGTGGAGCAGGCCCAAGATGCATCGGCGCTGCAGCCAGATTCTCCCCTTGCCTCGGCCGAAGTGGGCGATGCGCGGCGCCTGTCGCACGTCGATAACTCATCCGATGCGGTTCTGCTCCTGGGACCGCTTTACCATTTGGTCGAAAGGGAAGATCGTTTGGCCTGCTTGCGCGAAGCGTATCGCGTTCTGCGTCCGGGAGGACTGGTATGGGGCGCCGGGATCAGCCGGTTCGCATCACTGTTCGATTCACTGTCGTCCGGCTTTTTTGAAGATCCGGCTTTCGCACCGATCGTGACGCGCGATCTCGAAGATGGCCAGCATCGTAACCCCACCGACAAGCCCATTTATTTCACCGACGCCTATTTTCACAAGCCCGGCGAGTTGTCACGCGACCTCCTCGCCGCGGGATTTCAGGTCGTGGAGATAGTGGCGATCGAAGGGCCGGGATGGCTGGCTCGCGATTTCGATCGCCTGTGGAGCAATCCGCATCTACGCGAACGATTGCTCGCCGTGGTTCGAAAAGTCGAGCGCGAGCCCTCCGTGCTGGGTGCGACCTCGCACATCATGGGCATTGGGCGAAAATAGACCGGCAATCCCTTCCCGAATCTTCACCCGCCAAGCGAGGCGATATCTACGCGGCGATGGCCGTGTGCTGATACGTTAAGCTTGTCGACGATCGGACGGACCAATCGCAACATATCCTGCCAGTTCATGCGAACCAGTTCGCGATGCGTCCCCGCACTGAAGGTAATCTCTTCGTTCTCTGCCAGGCTTAGGTCGGCATACACCGACATGTCGTAGAGATTTCCAAACGGAGGCATCGCACCTGTTTCACAGTCGGGAAAGGCGTCTTTAAACTCGCGTTCCGAAGCGATCGCAACCGTCTGCCCGCCCGTCAGTACTTTGAGTCGGTCGAGGTCTACGTGTTGCGACGCCGGAATTACCGCCATTGCCAGGATTCCGTCAATCTTGATGATTACAGTCTTCGCCAGTTTCTTACCGGAAACGTGCGCCAGAGCGGCAACCCCCTGGGCGGTGTAGGCAAGGGAGTGTGAGATGACCAAGTATTTGATGTGGTTGGAGTCGAGAAACTTGCGGACCTTGGACAGTGTCATAAGACCTCCTCGCTGAGGGAGTGGAAGGCTGAGGAGCCACTTGCGCAGCTTGTCATTGAAAATCCTATTCCCCTAGCTGCCCAGTTTGCGGTGACCGGGATCACTGCAATTCTCGTACGAATGATGTTGGTCCTTTTTCGTGGTGCGGTGATCTGAATCACAGCACATAAGACTGGCAGGCGGGAGAATGGTGTTGCGGATAAGCAACCACGCCTTCTGCCCTTACCGATAACGGCTCGCTTCGCCTGCGCCTGCCGAATCGCGACACACGGTTGAGCGATCCTCTTTCCCCGCGAAGGAGGCATCTATGACATCCAAGAAAGAATCCCGCCCCGCAACCGATGCGCCCGCGGCTACTCTGTTGAACACTTGCCCGCCCGACGTTCTTCAATGGGAGATGCAGCCAATCCAACTGGCCATTGCGCGCAGAGCTTATGAACTGTTCCAGATGCGCAACGGCGAACATGGCCACGATTGGGAAGACTGGTTCCAGGCAGAGTCAGAGCTGTTACGTCCGGTTTCGACTACGGTTTCCGAGTCCGCAGACCGCCTCAGCATTCGCGCCAATGTCTTCGGCTTTGAGGCCGATGAAATCAAAGTCAGCATCGAGCCCACTCGCATCGCTATCTTGGGACAAAGAAGAACGAGACCGTGTGTTCCCCCAGATGCAAGTGCAACCAGTGCTGATTTCTACCCCGATCAGATCTTGCGACTGATCGATATTTCTTCCGATGTGGATCCTGACAGCGCCGTGGTGGAACTGCGATCCGGGATTCTGATCTTTGAGTTGACCAAAACTGCTAAGCGTGAGGCGAAAGTGCCAGCAGTCGCATGAACCAACCCTCGCTTGGGGCACCGCCGAAGAAGGAGGACAACTTATGCGAATTCCTCAGATTGTTATGGCTTCCGGACTTCTGGTTCTAGTCGTGCTGCTGCTCAGCCCGTCGCGGCAGCTTCCCCGCTACGACCCAGCTGCGGAAGTTACGCTCCACGGCGTAGTGACCGATGTCCGCGAGTTCTATTGCCCGCTCAGCGCAGGTGAGGGAACCCACATCAATGTGGCGACGGAGAACGGCACCGTAGAGGTGCATGTGGCCCCTACAGGGTTCCTGCTCGGCACCAAGTGGCAATTCTTTCGAGGAGACCAAGTGGATGTTACCGGCTCGCCCATCATCTACCACGGGCACGCAGCGCTGATTGCGCGAGCGGTTGCTCGAGGTCCTCAGGTCGTGGCCTTGCGAAAGGCAGACGGCACTCCGTTGTGGCTGGAATAGCCGTCCGGTTCATCGGGTGGCGCGTGACAAGGGCGAGAGACTGCCAATTTAATATTTCACAATCGCCGTAAATGACTTCGGATCTAGCGAAGCTCCGCCCACCAGCGCGCCATCAATCTCTTCCTGCGCCATCAGCGACGAAACGTTGTCTGGCTTCACCGAACCGCCATAGAGAATGCGCAGCTTCCCTGCGAAGTCCTCGCCGAATATCTCGGTAGCTTCGCGGCGGATTACCGCATGTGCCTCAGCCGCAAGCTCTGGCGTGGCGGTTTTTCCCGTCCCGATTGCCCATACCGGCTCGTAAGCAACAATCAGTTTCGCCGCTTTTTTCGCCGAAATCGCGTGAAATGCCCGCACGCATTGACGCCGGAGAACATCGTCCGTCAACCCGGCTTCCCGTTCTTCGAGAACTTCCCCCACGCAGCAGATCGGAATCAGTCCGGCTTCGAGAGCGGTTTTCAATCGCATATTCACCGTGTCGTCGGTCTCGCCAAAATACTGCCGCCGTTCCGAGTGTCCGATGATCACGTGCTTAACACCGATAGCGAGCAACTGCGCCGCCGAAGTTTCGCCCGTGAACGCGCCTTCTTCTTTCCAGTGCACGTTTTGGCCGCCAATCGCGACGTTCGACCCCTTTGCAGCTTCCAGGGCCGCAGGCAGGTCCAGAAACGGAGGGCATACGACGATCTCGTCCCGCGTGTGTCCGGCTACGAGCGGTAGAAAGGCGTGGAAGAAGTCGCGAGCCTGGTCCGGCGTCTTGTACATCTTCCAATTGGCAGCCATTACTTTTGTTCTCATGAATGAGCCTTTTCAATGCGAAATGGAAAAGCTGTATTAGATCGTTGAAGCTTCTCAGCGGCGCGCTCGTACGCCCGCTGAGTGGAGACGTCAAACAGTACGAATCGACATGTGGTAACGACCTTCGCGGCGGCCAGCGCCTCTACTGTGGCAGAAATCGCGTTGGGCGCGGCCTCAGTCGCTGGGTATCCGTATGCGCCGGTTGAGATCGCGGGAAACGCAATGGAAGTAAGACAATGCTCGTCGGCCAGACGAATCGATTCCCGGTGACAACAAGCCAGCGTCTCGGCCTCCCCGTGTCCGCCGCCGTGATAAACGGGACCGACCGTGTGAATGACATGTTTTGCGGCTAGATTCCCGCCCGTGGTGATGACTGCCTGCCCCGCCGGTAAGCGTCCAATTTTGCTGACGATCTGCCGGCATTCCGCGAGGATGGCCGGGCCGCCGGCACGGTGGATCGCGCCATCCACTCCGCCCCCGCCCAGCAGCGACGAATTGGCCGCGTTCACAATCGCGTCGGTGGTTTCGGAAGTGATGTCGGCGGGCCCGACGATCTCGATCGTCTTGCCGCCATCGAGTACGAGTCGAACAATTGGCACGGTGCTGTCCAGAAGCCTCACTTCTTGTCCGTTAGAGCGTCCACTCCCGGCAGTTTCTTGCCTTCCAGAAATTCCAGCGACGCGCCGCCGCCAGTCGAGATGTGCGTCATCTTGTCAGCAACGTTGGCCGCATGAACTGCCGCGACCGAGTCTCCGCCGCCCACAATCGAAATCGCGCCGGCATTCTCTGCCACGGCATGGGCAATCTTGAACGTCCCCTTGGAGAAGCCCGGCACTTCAAACACGCCCATCGGCCCGTTCCACACGATGGTTCGCGCCGAAGAAATTTCCTCGGAAAACAATTCAATCGTCTTCGGTCCAATGTCGAGCGCCATCTTGTCCGCGGGAATCGGCTGGCCCTCGCCAATCTGCTGCACCACTGCATTGGGCTCGGGCTTCATCGCCACCACGTGATCGACGGGCAACAGGAACGTGACGTTGCGCCGCTTTGCCTCCGCCAGCAATTCCTTGGCAAGCCCGACCTTGTCGGCCTCGAGCAGCGACTTGCCGATCTCCTGTCCCTGCGCCTTGAGGAAGGTGTACGCCATGCCTCCGCCAATGATCAGCGAGTTCACTTTGTTCATCAGATTCCGAATCACGCCAATTTTGTCGCCGACCTTGGCGCCTCCCAGAATCGCGACAAACGGCTCCTCCGGATGTTCGAGCGCCTTACCCAGGTACTTCAGTTCTTTTTCCATTAGCAATCCCGCGGCTGATTGCTTCACGAACTTGGTGATCCCCACGGTCGAGGCGTGCGCGCGATGCGCCGTACCGAAAGCGTCGTTGACGTAATATTCGGCCAGCTTGGCCAATTGCTTGGAAAACGCTTCATCGTTCGCTTCCTCTTCAGCATGGAAGCGCAGGTTTTCCAGCAGCAGCGTCTGCCCCTTTTCCAGTTGCGTGGCCACCTCTTCCGCTTCGGGTCCAACGCATTCAGGACAGAAGCCAACGTTTTCGCCTCGCGCCAGCTCTTTATCGAGCAGCATGCGCAGCCGCTCGGCCACCGGTTTCAGGCTCATCTTCAGATTGGGTTTGCCTTTGGGGCGTCCCAGGTGTGACGCCAGAATCAGCCGCGCGCCGTGCCGCAACGCGTACTCGATGGTAGGTAGGGTTTCGCGGATGCGGGTGTCGTCCATGACGCGTCCGTCTTCGAGCGGTACATTGAAGTCGACGCGCATGAAGATCCGGTTGCCGTTGAGCGGAAGATCACGAATGGAAAGCTTGGACATGGCTGGTCGTCCTCTTGAAGGCAAATAGGTGCGGGTGCTCCATCCTGGCCGCGTCTTTCACGGCCAGGATGGGACCCGCCATTCTTTTACAGGCCCTTGCTGGCCATGTAGTTGATCAGGTCGCGTACGCGGCAGGAGTACCCCCACTCATTGTCGTACCAGGAGATTACCTTCACGCAGTTGCCTCCAACCACCAGGGTCATGGGTGAATCCACAATCGAAGAGCGGGGATCGCCCTTGAAGTCTGACGATACCAGTTCGTGCTCTTCGTACCCGAGATAGCCTTTCAACGGTCCGGACTCAGATGCTTTTTTCAACGCGGCATTTACTTCTTCTTTGGTCGTTTTCTTCTCGACCCATACCACCAGGTCAACCACCGAGACGTTCGGGGTAGGCACGCGCATCGAGAAGCCGTCGATCTTGCCGCCGAGTTCCGGAAGCACAAGCTTCAAGGCTTTCGCCGCCCCAGTCGTCGTCGGAATCATGGATAGGGCCGCCGCACGCGCGCGCCGCAGGTCCTTGTGGGGGAAGTCGAGAATCACCTGGTCGTTGGTATAAGAGTGAATCGTCGTCATCGTCCCGCTGACAATTTTGAACTCATCCTGAATCACCTTGGCAACCGGTGCCAGGCAGTTCGTGGTGCATGAGGCGTTTGAAATGATGTGATGCTTTGCCGCGTCGTACTTCTCATGGTTCACGCCCAGCACCAGCGTGATGTCCTCGTTCTTCGCGGGCGCCGAGATGATTACTTTCTTTACCGGCCCGCGCAGATGCTTCTTGGCTTCGTTGGCATCGGTGAAGCGTCCCGTCGATTCGATCACCACCTGCGCGCCGACGGACTCCCAAGGCAGCGCCGCTGGATCCTTCTCCTTGAACACCTTGATCGTCTTGCCGTCGACCGTAATGCTGTCCGGGCCCGCCGAAACCTGGTTCGGCAGGTTGCCCAGAACCGAGTCGTACTTCAGCAGATGGGCCAGCGTCTTTGGATCCGTCAGGTCGTTGACCGCGACGAAATCGAGGTTGGAGTCTTTCAACGAAGCCCGCAGCACGTTGCGGCCAATTCGTCCGAAGCCATTGATGCCAACTTTAATTGCCATGTTTCCTCCGTAGATTTATGAAGGCGTGAACAGATTCTGTTTATGGTTGAGTGGTAAACCATTGATGTTAGCAGGGAAGTGGAAGATGCGTAAACGTTGCCGGAATTACTTTTGGACAGTCTCGTTCCCGATCACGGAAGTCTGTGCGCCGGTTCACTGACAATAGCGGCAGCGTCAAAACTAGCCCTGCTGATGTCCCCGGGTTCCCTCGCGAAGCGCCGATGCGAAACCTGTCGGCCACTGGCCAATATCTGTGACCCCAATCACAAACTCCCGCGACTCTTGTCACTGTCCCAAACTCGTCCCCGTCCTCTAATGGAGCAAGTGGAGAAGCGTGCAGAGCGGCACATTCTCCCACAATCCCCATAAACCGAGGGTGACCATGGTGAATGACGATGTTGTGAAATGTCCGCTGTGCGGCGGATTCACCCACATTGAGAAGCTTGAACTGCGGGAAGCTTTGAAGAATCCCCGCCTGCGCGAACAAGTCGAAGGCTACATTGCGGAACTCCTGAAGTCCCCAGTCGAGGAACTCAGCACGGTCGGCGCAACTCAGGCTCGACACGATTTCCAGAAGGAAGTTCATAGCTGGAATCCGTGCGTGCCCATGTGGAAGCGCAGCCCCAAAGAATGATGGTTCTGCTGGAAAGGCGCCACGACTTTGTAGCAACGAGTTTTGAGTTGACGGGCCCGCAGGCACCGGAGTTCACGGGCTGCGGTATCGGACAGCAACGGAGAAAACCATGTTAATCAGCAAGCAGCAGGCCCTCGACTATCACAACGGAACTCGTCCCGGAAAGATTGAAGTTACTCCAACCAAGCCCTGCCGCACCCAGCGCGATCTGAGCCTGGCCTACACGCCGGGCGTAGCCGAGCCCTGTCTCGAAATTCAGAAGAATCCTCAGGACGCTTTCAAATACACGGGTCGCGGCAACCTGGTTGCCGTTCTCAGCAACGGCACCGCAGTCCTCGGCCTGGGCGACATTGGAGCCCTTGCCGGCAAGCCGGTCATGGAAGGGAAGGCGGTCCTCTTCAAACGCTTCGCCGATGTTGACGTCTTCGACATCGAGGTCAATAGCCATGATCCGGAAGAGATCATAAAGCTGTGCCAGTTGCTCGAGCCGACATTTGGCGGAATCAATCTCGAAGACATCAAAGCTCCTGACTGCTTCCAGATCGAGGAAGCTCTGCGCAAGACTATGAAGATTCCCGTCTTCCACGACGACCAGCATGGAACCGCGATCATCTCCGGCGCCGCCCTGCTGAACGCCCTCGAGGTAGTCGGAAAAGACATCCGGAAAGTGCGCGTAGTTTTTAACGGAGCGGGAGCCGCCGGCATCGCCTGCGCCGAGCACTATGTGCGTCTGGGCGTGAAGCGCGAGAACATCATTCTCTGCGACACGAAGGGCGTGGTCTATAAGGGCCGCACGTCCGGCATGAATCCGTATAAAGCGCGTTTTGCCCAGGAAACAGACCTCCGGACCCTCGCCGAAGCGATGGCCGGTGCCGATGTATTCGCCGGACTCTCCGTTAAGGGTGCGATCACCCCGGATATGGTTCGCTCCATGGCGGCCGATCCCATCGTTTTCGCCATGGCAAATCCCGACCCGGAAATCACCTACGATGAGGCCAAGGCCTGCCGCAGTGATGTCATCATTGCGACCGGACGCTCAGACTATCCCAACCAGGTCAATAATGTCCTCGGCTTCCCATTCATTTTCCGCGGAGCCCTCGACGTACGGGCCACCGCTATCAACGAGGAAATGAAGCTGGCCGCTACCCACGCCTTGGCCGATCTCGCCAAGGAAGATGTTCCCGATTCCGTTTGCCGAGCCTACGGAGTGTCCCGACTCCAATTCGGCCGCGAATATCTCATTCCCAAGCCCTTCGATCCGCGCGTCCTCATGTGGGAGGCCTCCGCCGTCGCCGAAGCCGCCATGCGCTCCGGTGTTGCCCAGGAGCCCGTGGACCTGGTCACCTACCGCGCTCAACTGGAGCGAAGGCTCGGCAAGGCCTATGAAGTTTCACGCACCATGATTCACAAGGCCCAGGCCAATCCTAAACAGGTCGTCTTTCCCGAGGGCGATAACGAAAAAATTCTGCGCGCCTGCCACGCCCTGGTCGAAGAGAACATTGGAAAGCCCATCCTGCTAGGCGATGCCAGCAAAATTCAGGCGCGTGCGCGCGATTTAGCGGTGAACCTTGAGGGTATGCAGATCATCGACCCTGCGACTTCGGAACATCATGAGCCCTATGTCCAGGAGCTTTTTCGCCTGCGGCAGCGCCGTGGCGTCACCCTGCACGAGGCCGAGACGCTGATGAACAACTGCAATGTATTCGGTTCGATGATGGTCCACATGGGCGATGCCGACGCTCTGGTGTCCGGCGTGACCCAGCATTATCCCGAGACGATCCGCCCCGCGCTGCAAATTGTCCGCATGCGCGAAGGCTTGCACCGCGTTTCTGGCTGCTACGCAGTGATCACGCGCAAAGGGGAAGTCTTCTTTCTCGCGGACACTAGCGTGAACATCGAGCCCACTGCCGAAGATCTCGTGGAGATCGCGCTGTGCACCGCGCATATGGCACGCCGCTTCGAACTAACCCCACGGGTTGCCCTGCTGTCGTTCTCCAGTTTCGGCGCCGTCGACCACCCTATTTGCACCAAAGTGCGCAAGGCCGTTGAACTGATCAAATTTGCCGATCCGACCTTGATCGTTGATGGCGAGATCATGGCCGACGAGGCACTCTCGCCGGAGACTATCGAACAGCACTATCCCTTTAGCTCGCTCAAGGGCGGTGCTAACGTGCTCATTTTCCCCGACCTTGCCTCGGCCAACATCGCGTGCAAACTCGCGGCCAAGATCGGTGGGGGCGAACTGATTGGTCCGATATTGATGGGGATGAGCCGTCCCGTGCACGTGCTGCAACGCACCGCTACCGTGGAAGAAATTGTCAACGTGGCTGCCATCGCCGTGGTCGACGCTCAAGAAAATGACACCTACGCGCACGCCCATGCTCGCATTCCCGTCGAGCCGGAACTGGTAGGAGAAGACTGATATTCTGAACGGTCGAAGTCGACGCCATAAAAGAGGAACGGAATGTCCACGCTTTGGAAGTCGCGGTACGCACAGCGTACGTTGGGGGTTACGAGTTCCGCCATCCGGGAACTGCTGAAGGTCACCCAGAAGCCCGAGATTATCTCCTTCGGCGGCGGACTACCCGCGCCCGACGTTTTCCCCGTGAAGCGTTTTGAGGAAGCCTGCCACAAAGTCCTCAGCGAACAAGGAGGGCAGGCTCTCCAGTATGGTACGACCGAGGGCTACCAGCCACTGCGCGAGATGATCGCTCGCAACATCGCCCGCTATGGCATCCTCGCCAAAGCCGATAATGTCCTGATCACTTCCGGTTCGCAGCAGGCTCTCGATCTGATCGGCAAGCTGCTCATCAATCGCGGAGATCGCGTCCTCGTCGAAGCCCCCACCTACCTCGGCGCCCTGCAGGCGTTCAACGTCTACGGCGCGCAATACGTTCCCGTACCGGTCGACGACGACGGCCTGCTCACCGAGCAACTCGATCCCAGCCTTCGCGCCGGTCCGAAATTCATGTATGTGTTGCCCAACTTCCAAAATCCCTCAGGGGTAACGTTGTCGGAAGGCCGCCGCCATCAACTGATTCTGCTGGCCGACAAATACGGCATTCCAATCGTGGAGGACGATCCCTACGGCCAGTTGCGCTATGAAGGCGAACACCTCGCGCCTCTGGTCGTACTCGACCGTGAGAACCTGCGCCGCGACAACGGATTCACGCTTGGAAACGTCATTTACCTCAGCACCTTCTCCAAAACGCTGGCACCGGGAATTCGTCTCGCCTGGATTGTTGCTCCCGAAGATGTGATCAGCAAGCTAGTCCAACTCAAACAAGCCGCCGACCTGCACACCTCGACCTTCAATCAGTACGTTGCTTATGAAGTTGCGCGTGATGGTTTTCTCGATCAACACGTCAAACTGATTCGCCAGGTCTACCGCGAGCGCCGCGATACGATGCTGCAAGCCCTGCACGAGTACTTTCCGCCCGAGGTTACCTGGACCCATCCCAAGGGAGGCTTGTTCCTCTGGGTGACGATGCCGGCAGGTACCGATTCCCAGACGCTGCTTCGCGCAGCCCTGGCTGAAGATGTTGCTTTCGTTCCCGGCGACAGTTTTTACGCCAACAATGGCCACGAGGGCGGCCGCCACATGCGCCTGAACTTCTCGCATTCGCAACCAGAACAGATCCGAGAGGGCATTCGCCGCCTTTCGGTCGCCGTAAAAATGCAGCTGCGTTCGCCCCACGTGACCCAGTAAATCCCTCTGCTCGATAGCTCGTTCGTAGATCTCGCGGAGGCGGGAAGAACACCCGTTCCGCGCACCAATCGTGATTCAGCCTGTCGAGTGACCTAAATCACATTTTCTGGTGATGCAAAACACCGCCGCTTTCCGTGCCTCGCCGCACACTGAGGCTGGCAGGATTGTTTTGGCAGGAGAGGTTCGGCAACCTCGCAAGGGCTGCGACGCTGTACCTGCTGCCCAGAGGTGATTTATGACGGTCTCGGTGCTCTTCATCATCATTGCTGTACTGGCTCTGGCGGTCTGTCTTTTCGTGATTCGTGCGATCCCCGGATTGCGCGCCTACTTTAAGCTTCGCGGCAAACATCTGGTTACTTGTCCGGAGACGCACGCACCCGCGGCCGTCGATGTTGCCGCTGGAGAAGCCGCCGTCGGCGCTTTCCTCAATGAACCCACCCTCCGGCTCGTTGAGTGCTCGCGCTGGCCGGAGCATCAAAGCTGCGGGCAGGACTGCCTCCAGCAAGTCGAGGCCGATCCGCAGAATTGTTTGGTTTGGAACATCGTCTCGAAGTGGTACGAGGGAAAGAACTGCGTGTTTTGCCGCAAGCCCATCGGCCCCCTTCAACATCTCGATCACGCACCCGCTTTGTTAGGACCAGATTTCAGGACTTCTGAATGGAAGCACGTCCTCCCGGAAGAGCTTCCGAAGGTCTTTTCCACGCACCAGCCCGTATGCTGGAATTGCCACGTGGCCGAAACCTTCCGCCGCCTGCATCCGGAGTTGGTGACCGACCGTCCGCCTGAACCCAAGCGCACCATGTAGGCCGGGTTTTGCGCCCGGGCCCCCGTCGGTTATCGCATTCGTGTTTTTGCCAACCGTGCGACCTGCCCAATCTCCGTTGTTGCACTGACCATTGGCGCTTTTCTCGTTGATCCCACCGACCCCGGATCGGGCGCTGAAACTGACATGTACGAATCATTTCGGGCATCGAGCCGGATTGCTTGCATCATGCATCAAAGTTCCTAACGAGGGGCATGGGCACCAGGATAGACGCTCGGGTGGCAGTACCGCGTTCACTGGCATTGGGTTTTCAACAGATAGACGGGCTATCTTTGGTCATCTCGATGGGAAACAAGGAAGAGGATAAGTTAGCTTATTCATGCTTCACGGATTAAAGTTTGGACTCATAGCCACCGCCTTAATCACTCTGGGCTGGGCATCGTCCTGCTTAGGGCAGACCCCTGATCCGGCTCCCGCGTCCGCCCCGGAACACCCCTCCATAGTCTCCGCCGAGCCTCAGTCTCCTCAGCCATTGTCTGGAAATATCAGCGGAACGGTCGTTGATCAGAGCGGCGCCGTCGTTGCCGGAGCCAAGGTGAGCCTGGTGGGTGAAGCTCAGTCCGTAAGGCAACAAGTGCTATCCGGCGCCGATGGGCAATTCTCCTTTGCCAACATCGCTCCGGGAGCCTTTCATCTCACCGTTGCTTCGGCCGGTTTCGAGGCGCAAACATTCTCGGGAGTCCTGCATCCTGGAGAGGCCGACATCGTCCCACAGATCGTCTTATCGGTTGCGATGAATGTCACTGAAGTGCAAGTCGGTGTCTCACCCGTCGAAGTGGCAGAAGAGCAGATGAAGGTGGAAGAAAAACAGCGCGTGCTTGGCGCCATTCCAAACTTCTATGTCAGTTATGTCCCCAATGCGGCTCCTCTCAACTCGAAACAGAAGTTCAAGCTGGCCGCGAAGACAGTGATCGATCCATTCACCTTCGCGGTAGTGGCGGGCACTGCGGGAGTGCAGCAGGCGCAAAATCACTTCCGGGAATATGGGCAAGGCGCGCAAGGGTACGCCAAACGCTTCGGCGCGGTCTACACCGACACGGTGACGGGCACTTTCATCGGAGGCGCCATACTGCCCTCGCTTCTCAAACAAGATCCCCGCTATTTCTACAAGGGGACAGGCAGCACGCCATCCCGTTTTCTGTATGCTATTGCCAACGCTGTGATCTGCAAAGGCGACAATGGGCGCTGGCAGCCAAATTACTCGGGTATCCTTGGAAGCCTTGCCGCTGGCGGTATTTCCAACCTCTACTATCCAGCCAACGATCGGGAAGGCGCGGAATTAACGTTTGAAAACGCGGGAATCGGAGTGGGCACAACTGCCCTCACGAACCTGTTGCAGGAATTTCTCATCCGGAAGCTGACGCCGAAGCCTCGTAACCACGACCCGGCCAAACCCTAGATCGTCATTCAGAACTCAATCCGTCTGGGATCCTTAGTGCGCTTCCACACTCACCGTTGTTGCTTTGGATTTTTTCGAGATTTTTCGGTGAATGTCGGGCCAGAACTCCTTCACCATGATCGTGATGGTATCTAGCGTGAGCTGCGTTGCCCACACGTCGGCAGCATTTCCTAACGTTCGATCCGAAGCAATGAACTTGTGCGGGTCGGTAGGGGTACTGATGAACGCACTGCGCGGATGATAAGTAAAGGTCGAAATTGCGGCCGCGGTTGCGCTTCCAAACACCTCGGAATAGTTGAACTGCGAGTGCCCGGAATCGCTCCGGGTCACAAGAATGCGGGTCACGGCATAGAACGCCCGGTGTGGAAAGCTGCCATGGCTCAGCTGAAAAAAGCGCGGATCCTGATGCAATACCGATGGGAATATCGCGCCTACCAGGAAATTCTCGACCAGGCTATCCCCCGCCGTTGTCGCGTATCGCTTTCCGTAAGCCCCCCACCCTTGGCCGAATGCAGGTTCGCTGTTGTCTGCCTGGCCAATCGCAGAAAGAACTCCCCACCAGGGAATTTCCACGGGATCGAAGGTCGAGCGCGCCACTACTCCGAACTTTTGCTTCGTTGTTAGAGGTGGCACCTTTTGTCCGTTCTCCAGCGTCAAGAAGTTCGGCAAAGCGTAAAAAAGCCTGTCATTCGACGTGCCTGCCGGAGCAGCTTTGCCGTTCTTATCCTTCTCCTGAGTTGACTCCTGCGCTGGCTGGTTCTGTGCCGGAACCTGGGCCTGTGAGTCCGGTTTTGAGGGCGGAGTGGTCTGCCCCGCGCTCAGCAACGAAAGAAGGCTGGCGAGCGCAAAGTATCCCGCCAATCGGGTGGCAAACTTAATCAACAATGATTCCCCCAAATTCAATTCTAGATGCGGTGATGAAGTGGATGATTCCTAATTCTACCAACCCATTTGCCTTCCTGGTACATTCTGAGGTACCTCACGAGCTTTACATTCATTTACAACCGCACAGCCCATGGACGAGAAAAAAAGCTTCCCATGCTCACCGCCCGCTATCCCGCGTGAAGTCCCACCCTAGAAGTGGAACCCCAATTCCGCCGTCAGCGCTCGCGGCGTCACGTAGTGGGTTCCGCTGAAAGTCGAGAGGAAATTGTAAAGTGCATACTTGTTGGTCAAGTTGATGGCTGTCAGTCGCAAGCTGACCTTGTATTTGTCGCCCTTGAATATGTTGTCATGCCCAATAGCGACATCAAAGAGATTGCGCGGCGCGATCCGCGGGGGATTGTGGTCATCGTTCTCGGTATTCGGAGCCGGAACCTGCAACAGGGTCGATCCGAATTGCGAAACCGGACACGGGCTCGGCAGAGCCTGCGTTGGCGTTGCCCGCAGCGCTCCGCAGAACAGGCCGGCCTCAAACTCCTGATCCGCGGTCAAAGGAACGCCGAAGGAGTCTGTCATCGCGATCGCAGGCGCTCCAGCTGAATCGGTGGTCGTCTGCGCGCAATTGCCCCCATAACAAGGCGTCTGGCCCGCCACCTGCCCGCTGTCGTACCGCCAGTTGAAACCGAACCACGGCCCCCTCTTTCCAAACTGGTATTGCAGGTGCGTGGTCACGTTGAATTTTTCGTCATGATCGATGCGGAAGGGAACCGACCCTTCCGCCAGTACCGCCGACGGAACGGCCCCCGCCCCGCCAACCTGCGGCGTGAAGAACCGCGCCGCCACGCTCGAGAAAACCCCCAGCGCCGAGAATCCATGAAAATTCGGTACGCTGACTCGCCCTGCATACCCGGGAATCTTCGATCGCGCCCACTCCACCGGGAAGGTGATTGGCGTGTTCCCCAGGATGCTGAAGTCGTATCCGTCATGTGTGTACTTCCAGATGTACTCCCCGGAAAACACCACGTACCTTCCGATCGCTTGCTGAATTCCCGCATGGAACTCATTCCGCCACCCCGGCGCCAGCGGCGTCGGCTGCGCCGCTTCAAAGCACCCGAGCAATGGATTCAGAACCGCATCGTTACATCCAATGCTCGATAGCACCAGGTTCTCGTTGAATGGAGTCTCCAGCACGCGTGCGTACGAAGCCCGCAGCACGGTGTTGGTCTTCTTGATCTTGTAGGCCACGCCCAGTCGTGGCTCGGCCTCTCGATGCGTAGAGAGAGCATTGTAGAAGTCGCCGCGCAATCCCAAATTCAACGACCAGTTGCCTTTCGTTATATTGTCTTGCACGTAGAGTGCAAGCTCCTTCACGTCGGTGTGACCGCTGAAGCCGTAAAGACTGCCTCCTCGCGGCTGCGTCAGGTCATAAGGAAGCAAAGTCGTACACGGCGCAGCAGTGGCCTGACGGGTCGTCGGGTTGTAGCAGGGAACTGCATTGGCATCGACGAGCGATGGAAGAAACGTCGGATCCACGATCCCGAGCCTGTCGATTTCATTCAGAAACGTTTGCTGGTACACAGCTCCGGCCTTGAGGTTATGGATCCCCTTGACGTACGAGAGCTCCGAACGCAGCCCTGCGTTCGTCAGGTCGCGGTTCTGTCCGACGGTCTCGCGTTGCAGATTGGTCGGCCCCAGGTCGGCGAACGGATTCTCGCTCGGGTAGTAGTGGAACTGGTCCCGCCGAACAAACGCCCCCAGCGTGAATACTGCCGTCGAACTGATCAGCCGCGTCCACGACGGCGCTATGTTGAAGGTGTTGATCTGCGAGCGCTGGTCTGCTGCGCCAACCAGGGTGCCTGTTGGATCGAGCCCGCCGTTGTTGACCACCACTCCATTCCAGGCCGTTGCGTATTGCGAATCGAATGTGTTGGGGGTCTGAAACCATGAGCGCGTGTACCCAAGATTCACGTGGATCGAATCCGCCGTCGATACCTGGTAGTCCACGCGGTCGAACAGGTTCTCTTCATTCCCTTTGTCGTGCATCACCACAAATTCGGGCGGATCAAGAAACCTTCCGCTGTTCAGTCCGCTGATCGAAACAAAGTTGCCCCAGTCCTTGCCCCCATAGGCGAGGTTGAAGCCCACATTGGACGTTCCAAACGAGCCATAGGACGTCGTCACACTCCCATGCGGCGTCGTCACTCCCTGACCCGACTGCGTCGTGACGTTGATAACCACACTGGTCTTGTCCCCATACTCGGCTGGAGGCGCGCCGGAGATGACCTCCATCGACTGCACCGCATCGAGGGGAATCTGATTGGAGAAGACCTTGCTCTGCTGGTCCGTAATGGGCTGGCCATCCACGGAAAAGGAGTTTTCAGCGTGATCTCCTAATCCGTGAAACAGCCCGTTCGAATCGGCTGTGATCCCCGGAGTCGACAAGGTCACCAGCGAACTTACCGAGGACGATTGGCTTTCGAGAGGCAACTTGTCAAAAAGGTTCTTGTCGACATCGGTGTGGAATGTCGAGTCATTCTCAATCAGGTCGCCGCCCTCCGCTTCCACGGTCACTGAGGTAGTCGATCCCGCGACGTCAAGCTTGATGGAAATATTGACCGGTACTGACGAACGCGGTTCCACATCCTGCGCGTACGCCATGAATCCGGGCGACGTAACCGTTAGGTGATAGGGGTTGAACGGAATGTTCGTCAAGGCGAATTTCCCGGCGCTGTCGGTGGTCGTCGAGCGATCGTATCCGCTGACCGGGTTGCGAATTTCGACTTTGGCATTCGGTACGACCGCTCCCATTGAGTCGACTACCGTCCCACTGATAGACCCCGAATTACCCGCCGACTGAGCGCCCGCAATACCGGCAGTAGCGAGCAATATCACTGCCGCCAAGGCGGCAAAGTGCCGTTGAAGCAAAGAGAGATGAAAAGTAGGCATGATTCCTCCTGAAAAAAAGGGAATAAGACCGCGCCGGCGCCGAAACGCCAGACCGGAACTTTTGAATTTGAAGATTCCCTACAGAACGGCAGGAGGACCGCGAATGCCGGTGTCAAAAAGAACAAGCTGGGCCTTCGCAACAATATCGTCTAGTTGCAGCAGGCCGATTGTGGCCAGGATAGGTGTGACTTGGCTGGAACTTGCTGTCGGGCTCGCGCTGTGCGCCACCACGCAGATCGAACACGAAGCCGATTCGGTTCGATTGGGATGGTTGTGGGTAGACTCCGCCCCTACCGTCCACAACATTAGGGACAGGCACAGCCACGCCGACCATCGCACCCACATGCGCATTGCGTACCTAAGCTGTATCGTAACGACTACTGCGGCATCCCGCTAACTAATGTTTCATCAAATCGACGCTACGAATGATTACCGACGGCACTATTCCCCGGCAGGTTTTCCCGCTTTGGATTAGACTCCTTTGAGTCTATAAGGGTTATCCAAGGCAAGACAACGTCCGGCAAGTTACTATAGAAGCGCGATCCCAATGGCTTGAAGGTACCCAGAGACCTGACGCTAGGGCAAGAGAGGACAGAATCCACAATCTGGAAGTGAACCACACTGGAATGAACAACTTTGCAATGGAGCAGTTGGAAGCGAACAAATAGCCCAGCCCGTATTTGAGTGGCCGAGAACCTAGCCGCAAAGCGGCGAAAGATTACAGCCCACGGCGCAAGCCGTGGGAAGAGACGACTCAAGACTCAAAAGCCCCGCAGGGGCGGAAGAAAAACCCGAAACCACGGCACTAATACAAAAGGCGAGGAAATCATGGCAGAACCGACCTACGAGGAACTAAAAGCCAAGCTGTCTCAACTCGAAAAAGAAGTCGAAACCAAGAAACGCTCTGGAGATCTGATCTTCAAAGTGGGAGAAAAGGGGGGCGTCAGCGTCTACGGCCTGGGCCGCTTCCCCGTCACCCTCTACTACGAACAATGGAACCGCCTGCTCAATGCCGCCCCCGAGATCAAGAGTTTCATGGAGGAGAACAAGTCCAGGCTGAAACTCAAGGAACAGAGCTAACCCTAACCTCGCAAGGGTCCTAACGTCGCATCATTCGCGACGTTAGGCTGTCTTGAGAGAAGCAGAAGGGGGCAGGGATTTTGACGTTTCTTGCCCGGCAATAACGCTGACAGGTTACTGCCGGGAATCTCTTTACCCAACCTTTACCGCCCGATCCCTATATCTCGGTTTATAATCAAAAGACCGTGCCCAAATACTCCATCGTCGTCCCTCTACACAACGAGCAAGAGAACGTCACCGACCTCTACGACCGGCTGAAAGCGGTCATGGAAGCGCACGGTGAGACCTTCGAAATCGTTCTCGTGGACGATGGTTCGAGCGATCACACCTTCGCCATGCTGCGTGAGATCGCGGCCGTGGACAGCCGCGTCACCGTCGTTAAGCTGCGACGGAACTTCGGCCAAACCGCGGGACTCGCAGCCGGTTTCGACCATGCCCGCGGCGAATACATTATCGCCATGGATGGCGACCTGCAGCACGATCCCAACGACATCCCGTTGTTCCTGGAAAAAATCGCCGCTGGATTCGACATTGTCAGTGGATGGCGCAAGGTCCGCGTCGACAACTTCTGGATGCGCCGCATCCCCTCACGCATCGCGAACTGGATGATGGCCAAGATCAGCGGCGTTGACATCCACGACTTCGGCACGACGTTTAAAGCCTATCGCCGCGATATTCTCGAGCAGGTGCCGCTTTACGGCGAACTGCACCGCTTCATTCCCGCCTTGGCCTCATGGCACGGTGCAACGATTTGCGAAGTTCCCATTCGCAATGTGAACCGCGAGCGCGGCGTGTCGCATTACGGCATCACGCGGACCTTCCGCGTGTTCTTCGATCTTTTGACCATCCGCTTCCTGCTACGTTATTTGTCGCGCCCGCTGCACTTCTTCGGGAGCTTCGGCATGATGAGCATCTTTGGCGGTAGTGCGATTGTGGCCTGGTTGGGCGCCGAGAAATTCCTGCGCCACGTCCCGGTCATGGCCGAGCACGGCCCGCTGATGATGGCCGCTCTCGGCTTCCTCTTGGGTGGCCTGAACCTGCTCGCGATCGGCTTGCTGGGCGAGATGCAAGTTCGTCACTACCACGAACCCAGCCGCCGCGCTCCATACTCCGTCGACCGCGTACTGAGAGCTCAGAACGAAGAGCACAGCGTCTCGGAGTAATCCCACTCATTCGTAGAGATGTAACTTGTTATTCCATTTAGGCCCAGTCGGTCGGCCCGGCAAGCGAACGTGCCAGCCCTATCTCGGCGAGCTCTGATCCGCGGCTGTACCCAGCTATTCCCACTGCGCCACCGGTTGCCCCTTGCGCAGCCAGATAATGAAGTCCGTCATCGGAGGCACGCCGCCCAACTCCCGCAGACGCGTCGCATTCTGCCCGCGATGATAATGACTGTGCATGGCAGCCTGCGTCAGCGCATGGCGGCGGCTCAGTTTCACGGGCGGCGTGAACCATGGAGCTTCGACCAGTTCCTCGCGCCTAGCCTCATCCAATCCTTGAACCAGCGGAACAATGCTCGCATGGTATTGCTGCGCGTATTTCTTGAGGTCCGCCATGCCCGCGAAGTCCTCCAGTTTCTTGAAGGCAAACCCGGAGGTTCGCGGACCGCTGATCCACAAGAATGCATACTGCACCTGATGAATGTGAAGCAGCCGTTCGCAGATCGCCTTGTCGGCCAGCGCCGCCGGATGCGCCTCAAACGCCCGCCAGTGTTCGGCATCGGCCCACTCCTGGTGGGCATACAGCTCGTCTAGATAGGAACTCACAGGATCCTCCGCTGTCGGTTGAGTTTACTCCCAGCCCGATACTGTGTTCTCGCTCACACCCTGCCGCCGCCCCCAGAGTTATAATGTGCCGTTTGCCCTTCGAAGGAGCCTTCCCGCCATGGAGAGAGCCATCCAACACGAATTACAGCTTGCCCGCCGCATGTCGCGTCTCGGCACCGAAACCGCCTTCGAAGTCCTGAACAAAGCGCGCGCGCTCGAACGCCAAGGCCGCAGCATCATTCACCTCGAAATCGGCGAGCCGGATTTCGACACGCCCTTGAACGTCGTCGACGCCGGCATCGACGCCCTCCGCAAAGGCTGGACGCATTACGGTCCCTCCGCCGGTCTGCCGGATCTCCGGCAAGCTATTGCGGAATACGTCAGCCGCACCCGAGGAGTGAAAGTCACCAGTGACGAAGTGGTTGTTGTCCCAGGGGGCAAGCCTATTATTTTCTTTACGATTCTGTCTCTAATTGATGAGGGAGATGAAGTCATCTATCCCAATCCCGGCTTCCCCATCTACGAGTCGATGATCCGCTACGTCGGCGGAAGCGCAGTGCCCATTCAGTTGCACGAGGATCGCGACTTCGCCCTTGACGTCAATGAACTCGTTTCTCTGATTAACGGCCATACCAAGTTGATTATCCTGAATTCACCCCAGAATCCGACCGGCGGAGTCCTCGAGCGCCGCGACATCGAGAAGATTGCGAACGCGATCGGCGATCGCAACATCATGGTTCTCTCCGACGAGATTTACAGTCGCCTTTTGTTCGATGGAGGCCAGCATTTCTCTATCATGTCGGTGCCGGGAATGCAGGAGCGCACCATCCTGCTCGACGGCTTCTCGAAGACTTACGCCATGACCGGATGGCGTATGGGTTACGGCGTCATGCGTCCCGACTTGGCTGCGCACATGACGCGCCTCATGACCAATTCGAATTCCTGCACGGCCAGCTTCACCCAAGTCGCCGGAATCGAGGCCATCCGCGGCGACCAGAGTTCTGTCGACCGCATGCGCGAAGAATTCCAGCGCCGTCGCGACATGTTTGTCGCCGGGCTCAACAAGATCAAAGGTTTCTCGTGCCGCATGCCCAAGGGCGCGTTCTATGTTTTTCCCAACATCCGGCAGACAGGATGGAAGTCGAAGCCCTTGGCCGACGCACTGCTCGAGCAAGCAGGCGTGGCCGCGCTCTCCGGTACTTCGTTCGGCGAATTCGGAGAAGGCTACCTTCGCTTCAGCGTCGCCAATTCCCTCGAAAACCTGCAGCAGGCGCTCGACCGTGTCGATCAGTGGACTAAGAAGAATCTCTAGCCATTCGGGGATAAGCGCGCGGTCGGCAGTCAGAATTCAGTCAAAGAAGACCGGCCTCTGCCCCGAAACAAGACGGCCAAATGCTAAGTGCCAAGTGCTAATTGCTAGCCGATGAGCCGCTCCGAGGAGAGTTTCGATGCCCACTAAGAAGACGACTCCCAAGTCCAGCCGTCCGCACATGCCCGGCTATGGTCTGCCGCAGGGCACCAAAGGATTGCTGCCATGGGCCTGGGCCGAACAGCGCTTGAAGAAATCGCATAACTACTGGATCACCACGGTCAAGCCCGACGGTTCGCCCCACACCATGGTCGTCTGGGGACTCTGGCAGGACGGCTGCTTCCTGTTCAGCACCGGCAGCAAGTCGCGCAAGGCCCGCAATCTGGCCCACAACGAGAAATTGCATCGTCTGCACCGAAAACGCGCATGAAGCCGTCATCGTCGAAGGCGTCGCTGTGATCGCCGACGTAGCCGCGCGCCGCAAGTTTCTGGCAAAGTACACGCCCAAATATAATTTCGACATGTCGTCCATGAAAGACGACATCCTCGCAATGAAAGAGCCCGTATTCGCCGTCCGCCCCCGAGTCGTCTTCGGTCTCTTCGAGAAGCACTTTCAAAGCAAGTCCACGCGTTGGAAATTTGCATAGATACCGCGAGAGGAAACGACACACATCGGGCTTCGCGGCGTTTGCGGTGCGGTACAATCCGTGCGCATGGTTAGCTGTCCTGGCTGCGGGGCCGTATCTTCTGATGGCGCCCGTTTCTGTTCTTCCTGCGGGCGGGTTATCGCCATTCTCGACACGCCCACTCTGGAGCCAGATCGAGCGGTTGTTTCGCCTACGCCAGTCCCCCGCAGTTCGCGTCCAGTGGAAGGCGCAGGATTTTCGCCTGGCACTGTCATCAGCGAGCGGTATCGTATCGTCGCCCTGTTGGGGCGCGGCGGGATGGGTGAAGTTTACCGGGCTGAGGATCTTAAGCTCGGCAATGTTGTAGCCCTCAAGTTTCTTCCCGCCGCACTTCAGAAAGATGCCGCGGCTCTCGCGGGGTTTCACGCTGAGGTGCGGAATGCGCGCCAGGTTTCGCATCCGAATGTTTGCCGGGTTTACGACATCGGAGATGTGGACGGCAAGCACTTTCTCACCATGGAGTACATCGACGGTGAGGATCTTGCGTCGCTGTTGCGCCGCATCGGCCGCCTACCCGCGGACAAGGCTTTGGAAACCGCGCACCAAATCTGTGCCGGTCTGGCGGCCGCACATGATTGCGGCTTATTGCATCGCGATTTGAAGCCCGCCAACATCATGCTGGACGGACGAGGGCGAGTACGCATTACCGACTTTGGACTGGCCCTCAGCAGCGCCGATGCAACCGGCCGGAAAGAAACTGCGGGGACGCCGGCGTACATGGCTCCAGAACAGATTGGTAAGGGTGAAGCCAGCGTTCGCAGCGACATCTACTCGCTGGGCTTGGTGTTTTATGAGCTATTCACTGGACGGTTGCCCTATCAGGCAACGACCCCAGTCGAGTGGCGACGGGCGCACCTCGAATCTTCTCCGAGGGCGCCATCAGTAGTGATAAAGGATATCGATCCAGCAGTGGAAACCGCGATCCTGCGCTGTCTGCAAAAAGACCCTGCGCTTCGGCCATCTTCAGTACGGCAGGTAGCGGCCGCTTTTCCGGGAGGCGATCCGCTGGCCGCGGCGCTTGCAGCGGGTGAAACGCCGTCGCCGGAGATGGTCGCTGCGGCCGGGGAGGAGGGTGCGCTTGGGCCCGCCCAAGCGTGGCTTTTCCTGACCGGAGTAGCGATTGCTTTAGTGCTGACGATGATGTTTGCCCAGCGCGGAATGCTCGTCAATCAGGTTCCTGCGAAAGCCCCAGCCTTGCTGATCGAACAGAGTCAACGGATTTCTTCCTCCCTGGGTTACACAAACGCGATCGATGACGCTTACTGGTTTGATGTCGACGACGCCTATTTCCTTTACTCCTCCAAGATTGTTGCCCCAAAGCGCTATCTCGACCTGGCAGGAGCCAGTCCTTCTCCGGTTGAGTTTTGGTATCGGCAGAGTCCGCAGTCGCTCGAAACGATTCATACTCCATTCCAGGTTAACAAGAAAGATCCAGCGCTTTTCTATTCCGGTGAGACCGAGGTCGGTCTGGATTCAGCCGGCAGGTTGAACTATTTTGCTGCCATCGGACCGCAGGATTCGCCGCCCGCAGTCCCTCCCCAACCAGACTGGCAGGCGCTTTTCGCGAATGCGGAAGTGGATTGGTCCCACAGCCACGCCATCCCTGCAACCTGGCTACCCGATGTCCCTTCGGATCAGTCCTTTGCTTGGGAAAGCGTAACCGGAGGCCGGACGGTTCGTGTCGCAGCAGCCACCTACCGTGGGAGAGTCGTATTTTTCAGAGTCTTCGCTCCCTGGTACGCGCCTGACCGGCTTGCGGCCACACAAGGTCCTACGAACCGTTTTGGATTTGCATTCTTTGTTGTGTGTGCCCTGGCTGTTTTGATTTTGTGCTTATTGTTTGCGCGCAGAAATTTAAAGCTTGGGCGAGGAGATCGCCGAGGAGCCTTGCGTTCGGCCGCGGTTTTCTTTGCTGCCGTCTGGATCGGGCTTGCTCTGAGCTCTCACTACGGCAGATCCAGCTTGTGGATCTACAACTGGATTAACGACTCTCTTGCGTACGCAGCAGGCGCAGCGCTGGAGTTCGGATTTTTTTATTTAGCGCTTGAGCCTTATGTGCGTCGCAAATGGCCCGAGATGCTGATTTCGTGGAGCCGACTCCTTGCTGGTGGGTGGCACGATCCGCTAGTGGGTCGTGATCTCCTGGTTGGCAGCCTCCTGGGAACTGTGGCGTCTATGACGGGCTTCCTCCGCGTCGCCCTTCCTTACTGGTTTCGCATCGCCAACATCACCAGCGGTGCAGGAGTGGAAGACCAGCTCGGAACCGTGCCTGCCTTCTTTGGCCTCATCAGTCTCAGATCTTTTGCCCTCATCAATGCGATGGGAACGCTCGCCATCTTATTTATTGCAACGCTCGTAACCCGAAAAAAATGGATCGGCATCGCGGTTACAGGATTGTTCCTGGTGATCATCAACTTGACGGGTGAAAATTTACGGGTCGAATTGATCCTGGTCCTGGCCTTTGCGACGGTCATGCTGTACTCCCTCTTGCGTTTCGGGCTGCTTTCCTCAGCGGTTTCTTGGATTGTTTCCCACGTTCTGTTCGCGCCCCTCACAACGGACTTGTCCCGTTGGTACGCTTGGCGTGGCTTATTCGCAGTCGCGATGGTGTTGGGATGCGCGCTCTACGGCTTTAAGCTTGCGCTCGCCCGACAGTCCGCGTTCGGCAGGGTCTTCGAAGAATAACGAACTGATATCGCCGCGCAGATTTCCACCGGATCACAGCTCGATGCGCGGCAAAAGCAGTCGGTTTTAACTTAGCCCTGATTCTATCCAGCCCCGATCAAAAGCAGGCCGCTCCTTCTCGTCACCCCTTAATGTGATTACGATCACGGCCTCGGAAATCTCGTTTCCCTAAGCTGTCTGAAGGTCGGTCTATGCGCATTTCCGGCGCGGGCAAAGGGGGATTTTATGGCCCTTAGGGATTCCACCAGTGGCGAAATCACCCGCCAATATTCAATCGACGAATTAAGAGATGCCGCCAAGCTGATGCGTGGCTATGACTTGGTCGCGCTGAACGCGGCCGGTTCCGGGCATGCCGGCGGAACCCTCTCCATTATGGACATCACCGCCGCGCTCTATTTGAAGATCGCCAACCACGATCCCAAAAATCCTGACTGGCCCGACCGTGACCGCATCATCTGGTCCACCGGGCACAAGGCGCCCAGCCTGTACCTGGGTCTTGCCTTTGCCGGATTCTGTCCGCTGGACGACGTCGTCACCCTGCGCAAGCTGAGCTCGCCCTACCAGGGCCATCCGCATTGGTTGAAGCTTCCGGGCGTCGAAGCCTCCACGGGATCGTTGGGTCAAGGACTGAGCATTGCCGTGGGTCTGGCTCTGGCCGCGCGGCTCGATCAAAAGAAGCACAAGATCTTCTGCATCATGGGCGACGGTGAGCAACAGGAAGGCCAAGTCTGGGAAGCCGCGATGGAAGCCGGACACTACCATCTCGACAACCTGATCGCCATCATCGACTGCAATCGCCTTCAGATTGATGGCAAGGTTGAGGACGTCATGCAAGTTGAGCCCTTGAGCGCGAAGTATGCTGCCTTTGGCTGGGACGTGTTGCGCATTGACGGCCACAATATGAGCGAGGTGGCCGACGCGCTACAGCAGGCCACGGCGGCCAAGGGCAGACCGACCGTTATCCTGGCGGACACCGTGAAGGGTAAAGGCGTCAGCTTCATGGAAGACCAGGCAGGCTGGCATGGGAAAACGCCCAACTATGAGGAACTGAAGAAGGGCCTTGAGGAACTTGGGCTGAGCGATCGAATTCCCGTGCAGCATCTGCTGGATCGAGCGAAACACTATCAGGCTGAAGTCGACCGCAAGCTTGCAGCCAAGATGCCGAAGTTCACCCGCGACTACTGGTGGAATGCCGGCGACACAATGAAAGTTAAGATGGAGCCCACGCGCAAGGGCTTTGGCCAATCGCTCGCGGCAAACGGTGACGACGAACGAGTCGTATGTCTTGGCCTCGACATTTCCGGGTCCATCACCATCAGTGATTTCTATGCCGGCAAGCCGGAGCGCAAGAAACGCTGGATCAGCATGGGCATTGCGGAGCAGTCGGCAACATCGGCCGCCGCCGGACTCGCACGGGAAGGGAAGTTGCCCGTACTCGGCACCTACGCGACATTTGCCGCCGCCCGCAATCTCGACCAGATCCGCACGTCGGTTTGCTACGGCAACTTCAACGTGATGATCGCGGGAGCGCACGGCGGAGTTTCCGTCGGTCCCGATGGCGCGACGCATCAGGCACTGGAAGATCTCTTTGCGATGCAGGGTTTGCCCAACATGTCGGTGGTAGTGCCGTGCGACGTGGTGGAGACGCGCAAAGCCACCGACTACCTGCTGCTCCAGCACAAGGGGCCGAAATACATCCGCTTTGCACGGGAGGCAACGCCGATCGTCAGCGATGAGAAGACGCCCTTTGTATTCGGGCAGGCCAACGTAATTCGGCTGCGGCGCGAGAGCCCGAATTTCCTGGAAGCCTTCGAAACCGTGTTGGATTCGTCATACAAAAACGAAAACGAAGATCTAAGCATTCTTGCCTGCGGGCCGATGGTTCCCGAGGCGATGCGGGCTGCTTTCATCTTGAAAAAGGAATTCGGATACGAGACTCGGATTCTGAATCTGCACACCTTGAAGCCCATTGACGCTGAAGCGATCATTCGCGCTGCGAAAGACACCGGCGTCGTAGTGACGGCGGAGGAACACCAGATCGGCGCGCTCGCCTGGCGGGTCAGCGGCATTCTGACAGAAAGTCCTCAGCTGTATGGCCTACCCGTAATCACTGGAGCAATCGGCGTGAAGGACCGCTTCGGAGACTCGGGCGCACCCTGGGAGCTGATCAAGGAGTTCGAAGTCAGCGCCGAGCATATCGCTCACAAGGCCGCCGAGTTAATGGCGATCAAAAAGAGGCATCCTGCAGAGCGGGAAGAGCGTGTGTCACTCGCCGGCACGCGTTAGACGGCTCGGTTCAAGTTCGTTGACTCTGATTGTTTGAAGCCAGGGGAACACACCGTTCGCACGGGGTGCGTTACGATCGTTATTCACACCTAATTCCCCAAGTTACCAGACGATGTGACTCACCCACCGTACAATTGAACTCTGGTTGAAACCGGGACATACCGCGCTACTAGCGCGCCCCATAGGTCTGGAAGGATGCAATGGGCATCGTCCCGCCGCGTATTCAGCATCTTATGAGCCAATTGACACTTGTGCGATCGTGCTGAACAATTGAATATCCCTGTTGCAATCTATACTTTTGCTTCCTGAGGAGGAAAAGTGTATGGCCGATGAAGTCGAACAGATACACATGGAAAATCAGTCCACGGCTGGCAAGTGGATCCTGATCATCCTGGCGATATTGGTTGTCGCGGCGTTTGCCTATGCTCACTATGTCACGTACTCATCTGTCGAGAAATTGACGAAAGAGCTCAACGATAGCCAGGCCCAAGTGAAAGAGCTGCAGAACCGCATCCAGACTGCCGAGGCACAGGAGGAGACTCTGGGCCGTCAGGCCGGCATGACCAAGAAAGAGCTCGCTCAGCGCGCGGCTGCCCTACAGGCCGAGCAAAAGGCTGCCGAGAGCCGCCTGGAGAAAGAGCAGAAAGCTCAGATCACCGCCGTCTCCGGAGACATCGCTGGCGTGAAGACCGACGTCGGTGGCGTGAAAACCGATGTCGCTTCCACCAAGGCCGACCTGGAAGCCACCAAAGCCAAGCTGCAAAGTGCGGTTGGCGATCTCGGCATGCAAAGCGGCCTGATCGCCAACACGCGGTCTGACCTCGAAGTCCTCAAGCACAAGGGCGACCGCAATTATTACGAATTCACGTTGTTGAAGGGCGCCAAACCGCAGCCCGTATCGACCGTTAGCCTGCAGCTTCGAAAAGCGGACGCCAAGAAAGGCAAGTTCACATTGAACGTAACCGCCGACGACAAGACGATCGAAAAGAAAGATCGCAACGTCTCCGAGCCAATTCAGTTCTACTCCGGACGCGACCACATGCTGTTCGAATTGGTCGTGTGGACCGTGGACAAGAACAAAGCGACGGGATACCTGAGCACGCCCAAGGGTGCTCCCGTTCCTGTGACGGCGAACTAAGGAATAACCGGAGTGCTTTTTCCCGGTGGCCATATCCTGCTGCAGATTGTGTTGCGCACCGGCATCATCTACCTGCTGGTGCTGATTGGCGTGCGTTTAAGCGGCAAGCGTGAGGTCGGACAAATGACCCCGTTCGACCTCACCCTGCTGCTCCTGCTTTCAAACTCCGTACAGAACGCCATGACCGGCCCCGACACGTCGCTCATGGGCGGCGCGGTGGCAGCCGGAACGCTTCTCATCCTGAATTACCTCGTAGCCGATGTCTCCGGCGCAAGCCGCCGCTTCCGCCGCTTGATCCAGGGCGAGCCCTCCCTGCTGGTGCATGACGGCAAGATCATTGAAGCCCACATGGCGCGAGAGCACGTCAGCATGGACGAGTTGCACCGTGCCCTTCGTGAGCATGGCATCCATAACTGTGACCAGGTTGCGTTGGCAGTGCTTGAAGTGGATGGTTCGATCTCGTGCCTGAAATACGACGAGATCAAGCAGGACGCGGACACGCACCTGGTCCGCCGCAGATTCATCCAGAAAAAATCGTAAAGACGTTGCTTGCAACGTCTCTCTCTCGCCATTGTTCGAAACACCGCTGTCCAACGAAACGCTATTCCACCGCCAAGAATTTGACGCACACCGGCGTTGCCACCTCGAGCGTTTGTCCGCCTGGCGTCAGGCGCCCAGTCTTTTGATCGATCCGAAAAACGACGATGTTGTCTGACTTCTGATTCTCCGCAAAGAGGTACGCGCCCGTTGGATCGATCGCGAAATGGCGTGGTTCTTTTCCTTGCGTGGGCGTGTCTTCGACCGGCGTAAGGGTTCCTTTCTTGCCGTCGATCGCAAATACCGCGATGCTGTCGTGGCCACGGTTCGAGGCGTACAGGAACTTGCCCGAAGGATGCACCTCGATTTCGGCATCGTCATTCCGGCCGGTGAAGCCCTTGGGCAGCGTCGAAATGGTTTGGATCGGATGAAAGGTGCCGGCACTGAGATCGGCGGAAAAAGCCGTAACGCTCGAGTGCATCTCCGTCACCACATAGGCGAACTTTCCGGAAGGATGCAGTGCGAAATGCCGTGGCCCGGCACCCGCATCAAGCTTCGCAAATGGCGGGTCATTGGCAGCTAGGGATCCCTTGGTCGCGTCAAATTTGTAGACAAGCAATTCATCAAGGCCGAGATCGTCGACCATCGCGAAGTGATTGTCCGGTGATAGGTCGATCGAGTGCGCGTGCGGCGCTTCCTGCCGCTCGGGGTTGCTGCCTTTGCCCGTGTGCTGCACGAATGCCGAGGCCTCGCCCAGCTTTCCATCTTCGAGCACTGGAAAAACCGCGACACTGCCGCCGGTGTAATTCGCCACCAGCACGTGCTTGCCGGTCTTATCGACCGTGATGTAGCAGGGATCGGCTCCGCGCGAAGGCACCTCGTTCAGAAAGGTCAACTTGCCGCTGGCGCGATCGATGGAGAACGCGCTGACTCCTCCGCTGTTGGGGCCTTGATACTTGCCAACTTCATTCACCGCATAGAGGAAGCGTCCGTTTGGGTGCAGCGCTACAAAAGAAGGATTCGTTGTCTCCGCGGCCAGGCCGAGCGACGTGACTTGACCTGTGGCCGCGTCGAAGCGATAGGCGTAGATGCCTTTACTCTTGCTGCCATCCTCGGTGTACGTGCCGACGTAAAACAGGTATTTCCCCTTCGCCGGGGTGGCCGAGGCAATGACAGTCATTGAAGAGGACAAGGCAACCAGCAGCAGGACGAGGCGGAAGAAATGACATGAAATGTTCATGCGGTTAATAGAAACGCATTCCAGCGATTCGCGCAAGCGCCGTACCAGAATCTTGTGAGTTGGAGAACACAGACCATGTGGGGACAGCCGCCCTCGGCTGTCCGGTTGAGCAAGGCTCGAAAAGTGTTTCGGTTCAATTCTCCGAGAGCGAAACAGCCCGGTTACTTGGTCAATGTCACCGGCACTGTCTCGTTGTAAGGCCAGATCACCGCGCTCACCGCCTTCCGCTGGTTGAAAGCTTCGAGAGTGATGGGGAACGCCACGATAATCGTCCGCGTAATGCTCTGCCCAACTTCGACCCGCACCTCGGGAGCCAGCGCCGGCTGTGCGCCATTCTTAAGTGAAGGGAAGGCCTGATAATAGCGATCGAAATCCACGGCGGAGACGGCGTCCGCGGTGGTATCGCCACTCCCGGTTTTGACGGTCCCCTGCAGGCTGCGGACATACAGAGCCTTATCGCTGGTATTGTGCAGCGTTAGCGTCAGGGCCACCATCGTCGAAGTCTGCCCGGGAATTTCCACGGCGACTACATTGTCCAGAGATCCGGAGGCTTGCGGCTTCGCGCGCTTGATGAACGAACCGATCAGGACCACCACCGCTACCACGCCAATCGCGATCAACACGATCTTCGCAGGAGGCAGGTTCTTTTTCGCGGTCCCATACTCCTCGCCAATATTGATCGTTGGGCCGGCGGGAGCGGCAGGTGGTGCTGGTGGCTGGGATGGAGACGGCGGGGCGGGAGTCTGATCAGGCATAAGTTTGTGCGGTACCCAGCCAAATTCTACGCTCGCTTCGCAACGGATGCGACGGGTAACCGGCCGTTACTCTTCGCCACCTTTTTCCGGAGTGGCGGCCGGAATCTCAATCACATGCAGCTTTCGGTCGCCGCTTTCCACACCTCCTCATGTCGCGCATTTTTTAGATATCAAGATAGTTAAGATCCTGATTTTATGTGGCTTGGATCGCAGAGACTGGCGCCTTCGCGAATTTGCTTGGGACAATCGCAATGCTTCTGACTGTTCTGCTATAGCTCTCCCTGTGGGATGCGAGGTTGGGAGACCGCCTCGCTGATAATCTCGCAGGAGCACGGAACGAATACAAAGTGGTCCTGGGCGCAGGATTATTGGCTGTCGGTCTTGGCGCTCGTCGCGGCGATTCGTGCAGCGAAGTGGTGGTATGTAGGGTTGGCCTTCTCGCTGGGAACGCTCGGATTCTTCACGTACGCGCTTTCGGTCTAGCTATTGCGACTGTTAGAGCCGAATTGCCATCCGCTTGCAACTTTCTGGATGCGGCTTCTCGACAGTTACGACTCGCGGATCGCGGGAGTGTGCCGGCCAATCGGATATGCCCAAGGATACATTAGATAGCACAGCCATCCGATTGCAGCTCCAATGAACGGAGTCAGCCACCAGCCGGCGCCCAAGAGTGCAGTTGGACCGAAAAGCAGGAACAAGGGATCCTGAAACCGACTCCCGATTAATCCCAGGGACACAATCAGGCAAGGCGCGAGTAAGGCCCCGAGAAGGATCCAGAGCCAAAGTCGGGCCGGGCCGAATTTGCGGGCTGCGGCGGTGAGAAAGAGAACGAACAGGAATGACGCACCCGATCCGGCTGAGAATGCCCACGTACACAAAAAGCAAAAAGTTCTGGCTGAACTCGTTTTTCTGTTTCATGGAAAGTGCGAGAGAAAAAGCGGTGACGGCACATGTCCCGACTACTGCCACGACGAAGTAGACGACGACGCGAAACCAGTTGCGGGTATCACGAATCTCGGAGGGAGCACTGTCGCCGCCATAGGATTCGCAGGCCGCCCAAGAAAGTGTTCCCGAACTGGTTGAAAAAGGAGACTCGCGACCGCAGCAAACTCCCACACGCTAAACGCGAAGAATCTAGGACTCCGGATGACGATCGGCAAACTTGAGACGGTCCACAGGGTTTCAGCACACATCATGCAGTCAGCGATCAGGGCGGTGATCCATCCCCATCGCCGATTGTTCCACAGTCCGACGATGGAAACCGCTGCCAAGGAGACAGGAATCACCTCACGGACAATAAGCTGCTCGTGGATATCCGATCCCGTGTACTGCCACCAGAATGCGAGTGCATGGACAGAGCTGTACGTCGCTGTCGCAATGAGCGCAATCTGCAGAGAAAGCGCTACCCAAACTGATCGTGGTCGCGTGCTTGAACCGGTGTCTCATTTCGATGGCTGTGTGCGGGGAAAAGGTTTCGCCAGCACAGCATCAATATTGAAGGAAAGACGTGCTGAAGTCTCCCGAGGACTCGGGAGAGGACAAACGGAGGTAACCGCCTGATTCGCAGTGAGGAAAAAGGTGGGTCGCCAAGCGGCGGCCCACCCAGATGACGCATCCGTGAGTCTAGTGAGAGACTTCGTCGACAACCGCCTGAACAAATTCCATCCCGTTCGGCGTGCCCAGGCCGGTTACATTATCCCAGCCATTGCCTGTGGTCAGCGACGAATCTGTCCCGAAGGTGAAGACGTCCCAGCGGGTCGATGAGGGACTTTGGAACAACGCGCTCAAAAACCTGGTCGTGTTTTCCAAAGGCTGTGCCAGGTACGCGGCACTCTCGAAGACTGGTTGGTTGGGCGGGTTCAGAATGAGCCCGGTCACGTTGAACGGAGAAGAAACTGCTTTGACGTCGACAATCGCTTCGTCTTCCAGGCGATAAAGGATAGGCGCGGCCTCCCCGATCGGTCCTCCCCCTGCCGCCTGATTGGCGATTGCCCAAAAGGCGGAAAACATGGGGCAGGAAAGGCTGGTCCCGCCGAACACGTCAACAAATACCGGATTCCCCGGAACACTGTCGGGCGTGACGATAATCTCGTTGCCGGTCTCGGGATCGGCGTTCATGGAAATATCCGGCACTTGGCGGAACTTACCGTGCAACCGACGTTGGAATCTCGGTTTGGAGTAGACGACGCTGGTTCCTCCTCCGGAGCCGCCCGAGAAACCGAAGAACAGTGGAGGGATGGTGGGGGGATTGGGAGTGGGGTTGGCAATGCGCACGAAATTCATGCCCCATCCGGTCTGAAGCTTGATGTTGTCGTGGGAGTTCAGGAAGGTGCTGGTTCCGCCGATTGCGGTTGCGAACGGAGAATCGGCATTGGCCTGGACCGATACGGAATTGATGCCGAAATTCGCGTTGTCCAGTGCGAGGTTATCGCCCGCATCCCCTGTCGCTACATTCTGTGAAATTCCCAGAGCCGCGGCGATCTCGGAAATGCCATTCTCCACCACTAGTTCGGAGGGCAGAAAATCGACCAGGGCAATCTCTGGGAATCCCGAAGCTGTTGGAAACCACATTTCCTAGCCCATTCTCGATCGCGAACAGGTTGGCGATATCGAGGTTAGTGAACGAATTGTCTGCCCCCAGAACGAGTGCAATGTTAGCGCCGGGAGCGATGGCATGAGCCCATTCGACATCGAGCGTGGTTTCGTACTGCCAGTTTCCGGCGATGCAACCGTTCGTGCTAGTGCAGGTTGCGGAACCGTTGGGAGTGAAGATCTGGAAATTCGAAGGTGTGAGGGCGGGCAGACCATTCAAGGAAGAGAAGATGTTGGCGTCGTTGACGATGGTGTTGGAGCCAAAGGCATCGACAATGACGATGGTCTGGCCGGTTCCGTCGAGCCCATGTTTGTAGACATGATCGAGGCCATAGGCTTTCTGGATCTCCGCGGCGTCGTAGCCGCAGGACGGCAGGTTGGGAGGCCCATTGGTGATGTCAGCTCCATAGCGGTTACCGAAATAGGTTGCAGACGGAAAGCCTCCTCCGGTAGTGAAGGTGACGGCCTGAGGTGGACGGAGGCAGTCGGCTGAGAAGAAAAGCCCGTCGGGTCCTGCGGCAGTAAGCGGAAGTCCGGCATAAGGCTTGCCGGTTTCAGGATCGGCCGCCGGAGCGGCATCCGACTGGTAGGCAAGATCGCTCAACCCCTGTACGGAAGACACCAGCGCACCGGCAGGTCCGGCAACAGTAGCTTCCTTGGCGGTTACGCGGTGGATCGCGCCATTGACCATAACGCGGCTAATCGGAGTGTTGAAGGCCCTTTGCATGTCCCCGATGCGTCCCTGGGCCATGACGTAGTGGTTATGCTTGTCGATCGAAGTCACTCGCAAGTTCTGGGAAGCGAGGAAGGCGCGAACCTGCGCGGCATCTTTGGCGGTGGGAGCAAACTTTGCTTTGTACTCCGTCAGAGTGAGAAAGTGGTGATAATTCGGGGAAGCCTTGTCATACATCTGTCGGACCAATGCATCCAGAGCTGGTTTGTTATGGAGCTTTAACCATACTGTTACGTTAATCTGTTTCGACTGATCTTCCGGTCCCAGGTTCTTGGCGTGCTTGGGGATGGCGGCGAAGGCGGAAAGGGCAAACATTCCGAGACAAAGGTTAACAACAAGCTTGGACAAACCTTTGGTAGAGGGCATATCGGATACTCCATTCTGATTGTTCTTTTGGAATTCGAAAATCGAGCATGGTCCGGAACACCGTTCTTAAGGTCAAAAACGGCAACGATTGTACACCCATACAGCGGTCCGAAACATGGTGAACGTTTTTTCACTGTTATCCGCAGCAAGGTGGCTGGAAAACTGATTGCTCGTCGAGGAGTGTTAGTGTAGAAAGATGCGCTGGGGGAGAGGCTAATGATCAATTATGCGGTACCCGGGGAGTTGGTACACAAGAAACAAACCAAGGCCAACGACTGCTGGTACGCTTCGATCCAGATGCTCAAGAGCCACCGTTTTGGAGCCAAGAAAAAGCCTGTGGGACCGCACACAAAGCATCTGCATAAGGGTGTGCTGGGTCATCGGCTGAATGCGAACTCAAAAGTGAGCAAGCACTTTACCGGGGTTCTTGAGGAGAACAACCTCAGATGCCTGGACCAACTTCAATTCCTGATCAACAGCCCGGCGATGGTGAGAGACTGCCTGATGCAATATGGTCCAATCGCCATTCTTGGGGAGTATGGACAGGTCGGCCCGATCAAGGGACTTGGCCACTTTGTCGTTCTTGCCGGAGTAAGGGAAGACGAAAGCGGCGCGGTAAGCAGCCGCGAGTTCAAGATCTACGACCCCGGTAAGTCGGCCGGCGCGTGGATGCCGGCCAAGTTTTACATCGACAAATGGGGAAACGACGACGAGTCCGCGATCGTGTATGTGGCATGACCCTTCGAGCGGGGTAAAGCCCCCGATTGATTTCGGGCAGTTGGCGCGGCCCTAAAGGGCCGTTCTTCCGCGGGTCGTTTATCCACGTCGCCTTTTCGCGAGGGCCGCACGCATTCGTGAGTTTTTGTGTGACGGGCGAGACGGAGGTTTCTCTTTCGCCCCTCCCGGGGCTCGTCATTTTGGGCCTAATCACCCCCACGGCTTACGCCGTGGGCTGCATTCTTTCGCCGCTTTGCGGCTTCAGCCGGGCAGGGTTTTGCAGCTTGATGTCTTGCGCTTCGCGTCTTCGATTGGGCGAGCTTTGCGGCGATCCGGCAAGCCTTCGTGGGTTCCGGTAGGGCAGACTTTCGGGGTTCATCTCTTTCACCGCTTCGCGGTTCAGGATTTCGGGGATTTCACGGATCGACACCGGCATTTGGTGCTGCGGGTGACGACGGCGACGGCTTACCAGCTATGTTTCATGGCTTTCGCGAATTTGGCCGGCGGTAGCGTGTTCAGAACATCTTCTTTGGTCAACCAGGCGCGGCGGGCTTGCAGAATGCCGTAGCGGATCTTGTCCATATGCGAGGTGTGATGCGCGTCGGTGTTGATCACAATCTTCACGCCGTGCTGCTTGGCCTGGCGGAGATGCGCGTCGTTGAGGTCCAGGCGGTCGGGATAAGCATTCAGTTCCATCGCGACCTTGTGTTTCGCGGCCGCGCTCAGCACGGCGTGCATGTCGAAAGGGTAGGCGTCGCGGCGCAACTGGATGCGGCCGGTGGGGTGTCCAATGATCGAAGTGTTCGGATTCTCGATGGCCTTCAGCAGGCGCTCGGTCATCTTCGGTGATTCCTGATTAAAGACAGAATGCACGCTGGCGATCACGACCTCCATTTGCGCGAGCACGTCGTTTGAAAGATCAAGATCGCCGTCAGCAAGAATGTCGACTTCGATCCCGGCGAAGACCATGATGCCTTCGAATTTCTTGCCTGCGTCGCGAATGCGTTGAATGTGTTCCAGAGCGCGTTTGTCGTCGAGTCCGTTGGCGAAGGCGAGATTCTTCGAATGGTCGGTGATGGCCATGTATTTGTAGCCACGCGCCTTGGCGGCCTCGACCATTTCTTCGATGGTGTTACGGCCATCGGTTTCGACGGTGTGCATATGGACGTCGCCCTGCAAGTCGCCCTGCTCGATCAGTCGCGGCAGAGTATGGGCCTGGGCGAGGTCGATCTCGCCGAGGTTCTCGCGCATCTCGGGCGGAATGTAGTCAAGGTTGAGCTTGGCGTAGATTTCTTCTTCGGTCTTTCCGGCAACCGGCTTTTCGCCATCGAGGGTAGCAAGGCTGTATTCGTTCAGCGTGAAGCCCATCTTGAGGGCGCGCTGGCGCAGGGACACGTTGTGGGCCTTCGATCCGGTGAAATATTGCATGGCCGCGCCGAATGACTCAGGCGGGAGCAGTCGCACGTCGACTTGCATTCCACCCCGCAAATGGAAGCTGATCTTGTTGTCACCGCTGGCGATGACATCCATCAGCGGCGGATATTTCGCAACGTAGGCGATGGCCTCCTGTCGCCCTTCAGCCGTTGTACAGGCTGGGCCGGTGACGAGAATATCGAGATCGCCCACCGAGTCGCGGCCTCGGCGTAAGGAGCCGGCTGGCGTGATCTTTTCAATGCCGGGGAACTTTTCGATGTAGGCGATGATCTTGTCAGCCTCGACTTCAGCGGCGTCGATCAGGAAGCGGCCGCCGATGCGGCGATAGTCCTCGATGGCTTTGAGCAGCTTGGCCTCGTGCTTCTCGCCCATGCGGGGCAGCTCGCGAATCTTGCCTTCGCGCGCCAGCTTCTCAACCCCGTCGACGTCGCTGACTTTGTAGGCGCTCCAGATGAGCGCGATGGTCTTGGGCCCGAGGCCTTGAATCTTGAGCAGCTGCAACATTGAGGGATGGTACTTCTCGAGCAGTTCCGCTTGAACAGCGAGCTTGCCGCTTTTGAAAAGCTCTTGCAGGTTCGTGAGCATTCCCTTGCCGATGCCGGGGATGGCAAGAATCTGCTTGGGCTCGTTGATGATCTCCTTAATCTGGTGCGAATGATTCTCGATTGCCTGGGCCGCGTTGCGGTACGAACGGATGCGGAAAGAATCCTGCCCGTCGATTTCGAGCAGGTCGGCAGTCTCGTACAGAATGTTGGCGATGGCTTTGTTGTCCATGGACAAAGCTAGGGTAAACAAAGTTGGACGAGAGAGCCAGCGGCGCAGGGAAGGGTCCGCGTGTCCGCCTCAAAAAACAGCGGCCGATGATGCCGGGCGGGGAATAAGAAAACTACGAAGCTTTGGTGACGTTCGCGGCTTGCGGTCCCTTTTGACCCTCGGTTATTTCGAACTCCACCGGGTCGCCTTCCTGGAGGCTCTTGTAACCCTCGGAGCTGATCGCGCTGTAGTGAACAAATACGTCCGGTCCGTCGGAGCGCCCGATGAACCCGTATCCCTTAGCGTTGTTGAACCACTTCACGGTCCCTTTCAATCGTTCCACAAAACCCCCCTCTTTCTGCACGTCCTTTTTGGGGGGACCAAGGACGTGCCCACAGTCCTTTATAAGATGCATTTTGGGTGGCCAGAGGTAGGCTGTCAAGCGCGGGAAGGCCCTGAAGACTGCAAGAAGGCAACAACAGAAGAACGTCTGGACGCAACCAATAAGGCAACCAGAGGTGTCTCTAGGAGAGACCAAATTTCTTCTTTGCACCCGTACGCGAGACGTGGTCTAACCACAGGATCGACGAGATTGTTTTCGCGTCCCGAATGGTGCCGCGCAGTACCATCCCGACGGCCGTGGGGAGGGGAACCATCCGTTTCAGAATAATTTCGTCTTCCTCAGGCTCAGCCTCACCGGCACGCAGGCCGGTGGCGAGGAACACCGACATCGTCTCGGCAACAAATCCAGGACTCGCATAAAACTTCAGAATGCGGCGCCACCGGGCCGCGCGGTATCCCGTCTCTTCGATGAGCTCACGCTGGGCGGCCTTGAGTTCCTGCTCGCCGGGATCGATGCGGCCCGCAGGCAACTCCCAAAGATAGTCTCCAGCGGCGTGGCGATATTGGCGCTCCAGGAGCACGCGAGGGGTCGAGCGGGAATTGTTCACGGCCAAGACGACGACGGAGCCGGAGTGATGGATCAGGTCGCGCCGAACCTTCACACCTCCGGGTTCCTGAATGTGATCTGTCGTTACTGAAAACACCGGACCGCGATAGACGGTGCGCGAGGAAACGAGACGAGCCTTCGGGGTTTTCTTGCCACGAGAGTTTTTACGAGAACTGGATTTGGCCATTCACACAATATAAAGGAGCGTCGGGCAAGGCATCGAATCGCTCGCCTTCTGCTATGCTGCCCGGCATGGCGGCGAAACCGCGCATCGCGATCGTAGGGCCGGGAAATCTGGGGAGCGCTCTCGGGGTCTCGTTACAGCGCGCGGGGTTCACGATCGCGGCCGTGATCGCACAAGGCAATTCGCTGAAGCGAGGCCGGACGTTGGCGAAGCAGGTGGGCGCGCACTCGACCGCCGATCCGTCGGAAGTAAAGGCTGACTTGATCTGGCTCAGCGTCCCAGACTCCGAAATTGCCAAAGCCGCGCTTTCGCTCGCGAAACGAATGAAATGGAGAGGGAAAGTTGTCTTCCACTCCAGCGGAGCGTTGACCAGTGATGAACTCGGCGTTTTGCGACGACGAGGAGCGGCGGTGGCGTCGGTGCATCCCTTGATGACCTTCGTGCGGGGCTCGCGTCCGTCGCTGGCAGGAGTGCCATTCGCGATTGAAGGAGATGCCGCGGCAGTGCGCGTGGCGCGGCGCATCGTGCGGGATCTGGGCGGACACGCTTACCCGATCCGTAAGAAAGACAAGGGCGCCTATCACGCATGGGGCACTTTCGCCTCACCCTTGCTTACCGCTCTGCTCGCTACGACCGAACAGGTTGCAAGGATTGCAGGAGCGAATCGCAAAGGAGCGATGCGGCGCATGATGCCGATCCTGCAACAGACGCTCGCCAACTATGGTGCCTTCGGCGCCGCCGGAGCGTTCAGCGGCCCCATCGTGCGCGGCGACCTCGAGACGGTGAGGCGGCATCTGGCCGTACTTCGTGGCGTGCCGCCTGCTCGCGAAGTCTACTTTTCATTGGCCCGAGCGGCGTTGCACTATTTGCCAGCAAAGAACAAAAACTCGCTCAAGCGGATTCTTGACTCTTCGGCACGCTGATTCGCCAAGTCCACGCCAGCAGAGCGCACACTGCAAAAGGAAGCGAGGCTGCGCTTCGGAGTGGCAGGGAGAGCGCAGGCGCGACCCAAGGGTGCACGACGATCATCCCGAAGGCAGCGATCCACGGCCAGAGGAGCACGAATCCTGAGATCCAAAAAAGTGCGCGGGGCAGCGGTCCGGTGTCGCAAAGCTTCTTCCGGTGGCGCGCCAATAGCAGAATTCCAGGAATCAGAATGAGGTGATCGTAAATCGCCTGTCCCGGAAGGATGGTGATGGTGGTGATGGCAAGAGAAAGGCTCAGCGTGAGCCAGAATGCGAGTGAACGAACCGCTGCCGCACGATTGAACCATGCCGCCAACATGCAAAGGAAGATCGAGGCTGCGGTCAAGACAATCGTCGCAGGACCAGCCAGTCGAGGACCCAATGGCGAGGTCAGAACCTCAGCGACCAGAGGAGGTCGGGTGTAGTTCCGGTAGGCAAGGACCGTGTGGATCCACGATTGAACCCAAAGCGGCGAGACGGCGAGTGACGTTCCGACGAGCAAAACCAGGGTCGAAAACATTCCGACGCAGAATCGTCTGCGCGCGCGCCAGTCGTGAAGGCTCCACAATACAAGGTAGACGATTGAAAGAGCGGTCACCTGCGGCTTGATCGTGGTGAGGGCCATCAGAATTCCGGCGAGAAGAAACCGGTCGCGCTGCAGCGCAAGGATTGCGGCAGCCAGGAGAAATGCGACCATCAATCCTAACTGCCCAGCGTACAAGCCTTCGAGCGCAGGGTAGCTGCCGAGGGTCAGCAGGAGAGCCACGCCGTACCAGGTCCAAATGGGACAGCAGCCAAGAGCCCGCATCCACAGCAGGACGCTGGCAACTGTCATCGCGGCTAACAGGCACACCACCAAGACACGTGAAACTGGAAACGGCAGCTCCGACAGAGGCCAGAACAAGAGGTCGGTGAAGGCGGGGTGAGCGAAGCGCCGCAGATCCTTGTAGTCGGTGGGAATCCGAGCATCGAGCGGGCGACCAAAAAGGCCCGTTTGGATCTCGCGTGCCATCTCGAGGCCATAGGGATCGCGGTGGTTGTGGATCCACTCGCGCGAAGTCAGCCAGATGGGATAAAAATCTCCGCCGAAACCGTAGCCGTTTCCGAGTCCTCTTGCCGCCGTGGCTTCGCGCACCCGCGGCATGAAGACCTCAAAGTAGTAATAAAGGAAGGAAGCTGCGCCGACCAATGCAAGGCAGAAGACGAGGACCGTCAGGCGGGACGAGCGGCGAGTTCCGGGATCGGATTTGGCCATTCGACGAAAGGCAGTCAGCGAATTAGAGCACGGCACCGATGTTCAGGCAAAGTGCAGAAGGGAAGTGCGGACGGGCTTGGCGATCTGGCTCTACGTGAAGAGATGACCCATCTTCTCTTTCTTCGTCTTGAGATATTCCTCGGCGTGAGAGCTGGGGGTGACTTCGCAGGGCACGCGCTCGACCACGCGCACTCCGGCGCGTTCCAGAGCCTCGACCTTGTCCGGATTGTTGGAAAGCAGCCGTACGCGTGTGACCCCGAGTGCCTTCAACATTTCCGCGGGAAGGGTAAAGTCGCGATAATCGTTCTTGAAGCCGAGGCGCTCGTTGGCCTCCACGGTATCGAGGCCGGCGTCCTGCAGTTCATAGGCCTGCAGCTTGGCCATCAGGCCGATGCCGCGTCCTTCTTGCTGCTCGTAGATCAGGATTCCGGAGCCTTCTTCGCTGATCATCGAAAGAGAGAGCTCGAGTTGTTGGCGGCAATCGCAGCGCAGAGAATGGAAGACGTCCCCGGTCAGACATTGGGAGTGGATGCGAACCAGCGGAGGCCTGGATTTCACATCTCCCATCACCAGAGCCACGGCCTCTTCCACGCGATGATTGCCGTCGGAGCCAGTTTCCCCGCGAAAGCCGTAGATGCGGAACTGGCCCCAACGAGTGGGGAAATCCGCGGATGCAACCTGTCTTACTTCGTTTTCACTCACAACGTCATTATAAAGGTTGGCAGCGCAGAAAGACGCTCTCCCGGTACCACGAGTCCTTAGCCTCGCGCGCGGAAGTGGAAGATGGCGTCTTGCTTGGAGGGGATCGGCGACCCGTTCTTGGTGGCAGGGTGAAAGTGCCAGTTGCCCAGAGCCATCAGAACTTTCTCGTCGAGTTTGGGACCGAGGCTCTGCAGAATTGTCTTGGCAGTGATCTCTCCGCGTTCATCAATCACGATCTCGACGACGACATTGCCTTCCGAATCGGGCAACTCCCACGGATACGCGACAGGATCAGATGTTGTGACGGGAAGAGCGGGCCGAATTTCTTCGCCGTACAAAGCGCCACGATTCAATGTGCCGTAGGAAAGGCCGGCTTGCGCGCCGTGTCCCTGAGCCGAGAGCGTCTGCGTCTTTGAAGTGTCTTCGGTCTCGGCCCGAGCGAGCGGTGTCTGCGGTGCAGGAAGCTTCGCCAACAGGGCGGGAGCCTTCCATGTCAGCTTTTGGCCGAGCCGCTGATGGCGATACCGTTGGGTGGCGAGATCGGAAGAACTATGGCTGCTGTCGTCAGGAGACTTGCTGGACCAGTACAGCCGCGTAACAGACTTGCCATTCTGTCCCAATGCGACCGAGACTGGGTTGAGCAGCATCGGCTCGGGGGGATGCAGCAGCCATGCCAGCAAGGCGCCATGCAAGACGAGCGAACCCATCCGCACCCAGCGCTGCCGGCCGGCGATCGCCTGATTCAGCTGTGCAAACATGAATTTGTTCCCCAGAACGGTCTCTCTCTTAGCGCCTAATGTTTAGTTAGACGCAGATGCAGGGATTTCGTCAAGCAGATTTACGAGGCTTCCCGCGCATAGAATCGCGCTGGTCACCGCTCGAGCGGGCGGGCGCGGATTGGTGCCGACTGGGGAACGCTGATAAAATAGTCGGGCCATCTAAAATCCAACCGTTCAGACGGGGCTATAGCTCAGCTGGGAGAGCGCATCGTTCGCAACGATGAGGTCGTCGGTTCGATCCCGACTAGCTCCACCAATCATTTAGTCAATGTTTATGCGGGTTCCTGACACATTGCGGCGTTGGGCAACCTTTTTGCTTTTTCGTCTGGTGCTACTCCTGTGCTACTCAGTTCTCCAAAACAAATCTTTGGGGGTCCAGCTTTTTTTAGGATGCAGCAGAGCGCTCCGGGCAATGCAGGATTCGCTTGGGGTTGGCTATGCGGGGTCGGGATACCTCAAGGTTTCTGGCGACGCCGTTCTTAATGGCGCGAAGAAAAGGTACACTTCGAGGTGCCCCTACTCAGGACCTAGTACTTGCCGATATTGCTTTCATCGTTGATCCCCAACGCCGACGACTTCCTCGCACTCGATGTTGAGGAGGTCGCCGGCATCCTGCTCACCTACTTCAATAGCCTTTGCGATAGCAGCGGCGTTGACGGAGTCGTGCAAGGTGGGAAGGTAAGCCAGATTAACTTCCTAGAATCTCTGCATCGAAATCCCCCGTACCAGGCTCGCAAGGAAGAAGTGAAGCTAGTTTTGTTAGAGGCGTGGAGCTGGCTTCAAGGTGAAGGGTTTCTCGTGCCTTTGGAGCATAGCTGGTTCTTCCTATCGCGACGCGCGAAGCGGTTGCAGTCGCGAGAAGACTTCGCCGCATACCGCAAGGCGAGCCTGCTCCCGAAGGGGCAGCTTCATCCTCTGATCGCGACGAAGGTGTACCCTGCGTTTCTTCGCGGCGAGTACGATACCGCGGTCTTCCAGGCGTTTCGAGAAGTCGAGATTGCTGTTCGCACTGCGGGGAAGTTTACGGCGGACGAGTTCGGAACGTCCCTGATGGGAGACGCCTTTCGTCCCGCCGACCCCAAGCAACCTACGGTTGCTCCCGGCCCGTTGACCGACACGACATTACCATTCAACGAGCAGAAGGGGATGGCCGCCCTATTCGTTGGTGCCATCGCGGTGTTCAAGAATCCTCAGAGCCATCGGAACGTTCCGACCGACGCCATCGACGCGGCCGAGGTGATCGTATTCGCCAGCCACCTTCTTCGCATGGTGGATCAGCGAAGGCCCTAGGCGATTACAGAGCCCTTTCACTGTGACGGCATGCACTTCCCATGTCGAATCAGTTGGTTGCGCACGCAAAGTAAAGTAAAACGCAACTTTTTTGCGTGTGCGGAAGCGAGGGCACGCTGTCGTCGTTACCCCCGATGGTGGGGGTGGGGGGGAAGGACCCGCAGTTTTTTTCGGCGGGAGAGATTGCTTGGAACTCCGCGAGGTTGCAGGGTCAATGAGCGTAATGGGGATTTTTCGACAACTATTCCGGATTCTCCCCCTAAAAGCCTGCAAGCCGTACTCGTCTCCGACGAGATGCCATAGGCTCCTAGGTTATTGACGTGCTCGAAAGACCGGTTGCGAGAAACAAGCTGCGGGGTTAACATACCCGCCGACGCAAGCGGAGCTTGTCGTTCTCCTTCTCCCTCATTCCGCTCCGCGTCACGGCCATTCGGGAAAGTCAAAAAAATGAAAGGAGAATAAAGATGAAAGCTCCCAGCTGGCTTGCTGTTGGTGTCATCGCTCTTTGCGTTGGTACCGCTGTCGCCCAAACCTCATCTAATGTTTCCATTTTCGCGACAGGATTCAACGATCCCCGTGGCCTCAAGTGGGGCCCTGACGGCAACCTCTACGTCGCGGAAGCCGGTAACGGTGGCCCTATTTCAACTATCGGACAATGCCAACAGGTTCCCACTCCTCCTGGTCCATGGACTGGCGGTTGGAACGCCCGCATTTCCAAAGTCACCCCAGACGGAACTCGTTCCACTGTGGTCGACAGACTTCCCTCTGCCCGGGCCGCAATCGGAGATACTTTGGGGATCGCTGACGTCGCCTTCATCGGCCCGCAGATGTTTGCCCTTACGGCTGGTGGAGGCTGTTCTCATGGTCACCCCAACGCCCCGAACTCCATCCTCAAAGTCAACTCTGACGGATCGTGGTCGCGGCTCGCAAACCTCAGCGCATTTCAGAAACTTCACCCCACAAAAACGATCGAGCCTGCTGATTTCGAACCCGACGGCACCTGGTACAGCCTCATCGCAGCTGACGGAGTGCTCTACGCCGTTGAGCCCAATCACGGCGAAGTCGACGTTATCACCACTACGGGCGTCGTAACTCGTCTCATCGACCTTTCGGAAACTCAGGGCCACGTCGTGCCCACTTCGATTGCCCGCACCTTGAAAGGCTTCTTCGTCGGAAACCTCAGCACCTTCCCCATTGTTCCGGGCAGTGCCGCTCGCTACACGGTGAGTACCATCGGCGGTGTTACGCAAATCACCACTGGACTCACTACTGTCGTTGCCACGGTCCTGAAGGGTAATGTTCTTTACGTCCTTGAGTTGAACGACGCCCCTGGTTTTCCGAGCGCCGGTAACGGCAAGGTTGTTCGCATGATCGGTACGACGATAACTACAATCGCCACGGGACTCACCGTGCCTACCGGCATGACGCTTGGACCCGATGGCAACCTCTACGTCTCTAATTTCGGTGCACTTCCTTCGCCTGCTGCGGGTCAGGGCCTGGGCCAGGTGGTCAAGATCACATTGCCTTAGCTACTTAGGAACCAATCACGCGCAACCCCTTGCTCGTGATTGGTTCAACCATTTTTGGATGCCGCGAGACCTCACACCGATAACACAGCGCTCTTGCACAGTTCATCCCCTGATGCAGCCCCCCTATCGCTTGCTGTACTGTTGTTAACAACGATTGCACTCAAAATCCCATCCGCAGGCGTTTTGAGTGTAATTGATTCCATGACAATGTCGGCTCCGAGGCCCGAGTAAAGTTGGTGGTGCTGAAGCCAACCAACAGGCTCGGGAGAGAAGGAGCCGAACGATGATCATTATAGGAGTAGATTTCCATCCCGAGTTTCAACAAATAGCTTTGGTGGATACGGACAGCGGAGATTTGCAGGAAAAGCGATTATCACACCGCCAAGAGGCGGAGAGTTTCTACCGTGCTCTAGCGGGACAGAAGGTGCGTGCGGGAATGGAGGCCAGTGGGCACGCACGGTGGTTCGAACGACTGCTCGCCGAGTTGCAGATTGAGTTGTGGATCGGAGATGCTGCCGAGATTCGAAGCAGACGGGTGCGCAAGCAGAAGACGGACCGGCACGATGCGCAATTGATCCTGCAGTTGCTGCTGGAGAATCGCTTTCCGAAGATCTGGGTGCCGAGTGGAGAGAATCGCGATCTACGACAACTGCTGTGGCACCGGCACCGCATGGTGCAAGCTCGCACGCGGATCATGAACCAACTGCAAGCTGTGGCTCTGAACGAGGGCCTGCGCTGTAAGAAGAGGTTATGGCGGGAACACGGGCGGCAGCAACTCGAAGCCTTCCGCCTGGCCCCGTGGGCGAACCGGCGAAGGGGCGATCTGTTGGAACTGATGGACCGACTGAGCCCGACCATCGCGGAACTGACGCAAGCGATCGAGCAGGAAGCAGAGAAGAATCCTGCGGCGCAGTGCTTAATGACGCATCCCGGCGTGGGTGCGTTGACCGCACTGGCTTTCGTGTTGATCGTTGGCGACAGCGAGCGCTTTCACTGCGGCAAGCAGGTGGCGAGCTATCTGGGACTGGTGCCGCTAGAAGACTCTAGCGGCAATCGCCGGCGACTGGGACACATCACCAAGCAAGGCAGCTCGATCGTGCGCTTCCTTCTGGTGGAAGCAGCCCAGGTGACGGTGCGCAGCCTCCCGGAATGGCGCAGCAAATATTTTCATCTGGTGCTGCGGCGCGGACGCAAGATTGCGAAAGTCGCAATGGCCCGCCGATTGGCGGTGCAGTTGTTCTGGATGATGCGCAAGAAATGGGATTACGAGCAGCTGAAAAAGTTCGGTTCGCACGCGGGACAGCCCGGACATCGCCATGGTGTGCAGTAGAACACCGAGTAATTGATTGGGCGTCCCGCTCCTCATGATCGAGGAGTTCGAAGTAGTAATCATGATCGCAGTAAGTGACCGAAGAGATGCATGGGTCGGACCGAATGCCTGACCTGGGTGGATTACGAGCGAGCCGTGGTTGGAACAGCGTTATTCAGCGAGAGCGAAATGGCGCTCTTCTCCGAGCGCACGCACACCTATACTCAAAAGACTCTTGACACCGCCGACATTGTCAGAGACGCGATGTAACGCCAACCACTGGAATCGGCTACTTGGTTGGCGCCGAAACTGGAACAGCGTTATGGAGGCGCGACCAACTCAACCTGTGGGCTGCGTGAACTCTAGTCGATTTCCCCACGGGTCATTCGCGTAGAAACGACGGACGTCAAACAGTGCTTCGTCCCAGACGCAACGAATTCCCTGTTGGTCCAATAATTCGAAAACCGAGTCAATGTCACTAACGGAGAACGCTGGATGTGCCTTTGTTGCTGGCTGGAAAGACTCCTCGACACCAATGTGAAGCTGTCTTGAACCGATCTTGAACCAGCAGCCGCCCCGGATTTGCAAGGGTGCAGGCTTCTCGATTTCCTGTAATCCGAGCAGGTCGCCGAAAAAACGACGCGCCTCCGGCTCACATCCTTGCGGAGCCGCAATTTGCAAATGATCGATGTCCGTGATCCACATGCACGGATTATCTCAAAGTGACTCATCCACTCGGCAGCATATTTCCACGTTTTCACTCAAAATGGCGATCAGCGGGGTTTTGAGTGATAGAGATTTTTCACCAGTTGACCAACGATTCCGAACTAATCGCTCTGACGTTCATACGCTCCCATGTCGCAGCCACCAGTGTCCTCCGTATCCGGACGCGGCCTACCGCGCTGATCCGTCTTTAACAGATGACCGAGGCCGTCGGTGCAGCCATTCGGGTTCCCTGCATCGATCGCAGGGCTGCTAGAAGGCAGGGCCATGGTCGGTGTCGGCCCTCCGTTGTATTGCAGAAGTTCCAGCATCGGGTCGGTGTTGTTCAAATCCCCGGCGTTGCTAAAGTTACAGCTGTTGTCACTACTGAGGTTATAGCCATTTGAGGTAACGGCGCCGGCGCAGTTCGAGCTTCCATTATTCGCCACAATACTGTTCTGAAGAGCCGCTGTGCCTTAGATGGTCGCCGCCCCCGACCCCCCATTACCGCCGAGCGTGCTGTTTTGGATTATCGCGGTGCCGAGGCTCGCAGTGTAGATGCCAGAACCGTTGCCTTGGCCATACGGCGAGGCTGTGTTTCCGCTGATGGTGCTGTTGTAGACCACTACCGTGCCGCGGTTGTAGATGCCGCCGCCTGTCGCGGAGCAAATATGTGAGCAACCGGAGAGCGACACGTGATTGCCCAAGACAGTGCTGTTGCCGATCGTCAAGATCCCCCATTGAAGATGCCACCACCCACGTCAGCGCAGTTAAAACTGCAGACCAGTGAGTTTGACCCGATTCCCGCTGACGGCACTTCGGAGTAACACCAGCACCCCACCATTGCCGATTCCTGCGCCACCACCCAGGGCCAAATTGCCATTGGTGATGGTGACACCGGAAAGAGTGACATGCGCGGGGCTGGAAATCAGGACCACCCTGCCGGCGCCTCCGCCGTCAAGAATTGTCGTTTCGGCACCGGCCCCGAGAATCTTCAGGCTGATGCTAATGGTCAAATGCTCTGTATACGTTGCGGCGGCAACCCTGATTGAATCACCAGAAGCAGCCAAAGAGATGGCATGCCCGACGGTCTTGCAGGCTGTGGTGGCGGGGACGTGCAGGCGTTGCTGTTACTCCCGCTCACGCCGTTGACGTACCATGTTGTGCTGGCCATGGCGGTTGAGGCTAGGGCTACCAACACTGCAGCGAACAGGAGGGTGACTAGCTTGCCTTTCATGTTCTTCTCCTCTTCGGCACTCCAGTTTCATCGACTCAAGTGACGTTGGGTTTCACGGAAATTGGCGACGCCGCGAACCGAAAGTCTTCAATTACAAATGCGATTAGGCGCTACAGGGCCGACTGCCTCACTTAAAGCGCCCCCAAAGAGGAAGGTACAGGGTAGGGGCTAATGCTAACTGGGCAGGCATTTTGCCCCGCCCGATTCTCTTTGTCAACATGTATGGATGTGGCGGCTAGTTTTGGGGCATAGTTGACGTAAGCAGCGATTACACTCATTCAGCTAGGTCCCTTATGGGAGGCTTTTGTTTGGGCTTTTCTTGACATCTCTGGCAGTCGGGTATCCAATGGCACCGCATCCAAGTAGTTTCTTCTGAATGCCCAACAACAAAC
>CAVUYN010000010.1:0-126842 GCA_963745715.1 uncultured Acidobacteriota bacterium
CTGAGGTCGAGAGGGCCGCAACCCTTACGAGCGGAGGAGATGCTCGCTCCGGAAAAACCGAAATTCGTAAGTATGGATGCAACACGTGCCACGAAATTTCTGGCGTCGCTGGAGCGCGGGGCTTGATCGGTCCGAGCCTGAATGGCATTGGCGAACGCTATTACATTGCCGGCGAACTTCCGAATACTCCCGGCAATCTAATGCTGTGGATTCAGCATCCCCGACAGGTAGAACCCCGTACCGCAATGCCGGAAATGGGAGTCACGGAGCAAGACAGCCGCGACATTGCGGCATATTTGTACACCCTTAGATGATCGATACAGGAGAGGCCTGATGCAGTTCACAATATTCCCGCGTACATTCGTAGCTTCTTTAGTATTTGTATTGTGTTCATTTCCTTCGCTTGCTCAGAATCCGCAAGATTGTTCGAAGGTCCCGGACTACAACAAGCTTAAGGCTGCCTTAACAAGTGCTGTTAAAGAAGGCAAAGGCGCAAACGGAGGACTCGGGAATCAGGAATGGGGAGCGGTAGTCAATCGCGATGGCATCGTTTGCGCCATTGTATTCTCCGGCCCGAATCGAGGAGCGGAATGGCCGGGAAGTCGCCTGATCGCCGCAGAAAAAGCGAACACTGCAAATGCCTTCAGCACCGATAATTTTGCTCTTTCCAGCGGAAACGTCTATTCCGCAGCTCAGCCGGGAAACTCTCTTTACAGCATTGTGACTGGTCCAAATCCAAACACCGCGTTTGCCGGAGATCCGGAAAAGTTCGGTCAGCCCGATGACCCGCTGGTGGGAAAGCCGGTTGGAGGAGTCATCGTGTTTGGCGGCGGGCTAGCCTTGTACGACAAAAACGGACAAATTGTCGGAGGGCTGGGAGTGAGCGGAGACACTTCTTGCGCCGACCACGTAATCGCATGGAAAACCCGGCAAGCCCTGGGACTGAACGCCGTGCCGATGGGAGTAGCTCCGGGCCCGAGTGACAATCTTATCTTCGATATCCAGAATGGCGTCAGCAGTAGCGGCTTCGGACATCCAGCATGCAAAGGCGGCAACCCGAGTGAAGAGATCATCAACAAGTTAAACCAGACGCATCCCACCGGTCCCCACCGATAGCGCCAGGGTTCGACCTTAGATTCCAACTCGTGGAGACGTGGATCAAAAGTCTTCGGGAGTTTCGGGATGAGTGGATGAGAAAACCGAGAGAAAAATGAGCAAACAAACTCTTTGGCGATAGATGAATCCAAACGCATACTGCAATGGGCGCCAGTCTCGCAAACGCAGGTTACTCTCAATCCGCGGCCACTCCAACGCGATCGAGAATCGGTCACTGCAAGCGCAAGTTCCTACGGTTTTTCCCTGAGGGGTTCCGCGATGAGACCTACATGGACTGGGAACGGGGGTACAAATGGAGAGCGCATCAGGAGTGGGAAGCGGTACTAAATCGCAAGGCCTATCAGGCGAAACTCTCACAAGGACGGTTTCTGGAGATTGGCAGTGAGGCCATCAGAATTGAGTCACGCACGAATCTTCTCTTCTCCTTTGAAAAGATGGCGATTCGCGACGCGCTGAAGCCCGAACGCGGCGCGCGAGCTTTCGCCGAAGGTCTCTATGCTCTTCTGCACGGCCCAGGAAACGTCCAAGCAAAATTCAGTCGCTGGTGCGAAGTTGTCGCGGGCCTGCCACGCAAGCAAAGCCGCGTACTTACTTGGCCCCTGGCTACCGTGTTCGGATTCATCGCTCAACCTGACACCCATATCTTCCTAAAGCCCACCGTGACTCGTCTGGCTGCCCAGGAATATGGTTTCGATTTTATCTACCGATCTGGACCTTCATGGGAGACCTACTCCAGTCTTCTCGCGTTCGCCAATGAGATCGGACACGACCTCCGTGACCTTGGCCCGCGAGATCTCATCGACATTCAGTCTTTCATCTGGGTCCTGGGATCAGATGAGTACGAAGAATAGACAAGTTTTTGTGAAAACTTAGCGGGATCGTTCGGAACGGCTTACGGTTATTTTTGGAGTCGTTCCAAGTTGAGACGCGAAGACGGCGTCGTATCGGCGTCAAAGCTATTCTTCATGACGTCGAGGGAGCGCCGGTGTTCGCGCTCTGTGAGGGCAGCCACACAGTCCGCCGGCACGAACAATCCGAAATCCCGGACGTGCAGTTCGCCAGCGGCGATCAGGACGCAGGCATTCGTTGTTACGCCGGCGACGATCGCAACCCGAGCACCGATGTAATCCAGTATCGTCTGCAAGGGCGAGGCGTAGAACGGCGAGTGTTTAGGCTTCAAAACAATGTAATCGTCCGGTTCCGGCACGAGCAGTTTCGTCATCTTGCGACCAGGAGATTGCGTACGCAAGCAATGCCGCAATACGGCGGAGATATCAGAACGCCATCGGCCCCGATTGTCGTTGACGTAAATTGTTGGGATACCCAACTTTTTGCACCGCTTCTTCAGTTTGGCGATCGACTTCGCCAGCGCTACGGATCGGCGGACCAGGTGCCTGGTTATCTGGAAAATTGAGATCATTGATAACGTCGATTAGCAGCAGCACGACTTGTGACTGATCCGGAACATTGCCATGCAAATCGTCGTGGCCCCTGCGCAATCGACGATTGCGATCATGCGGCATAGATCTTCTCTGCGCGACCGTCTTTCCCGTTCACCAATCGCTTGAGCTCTAAGGCATTCCGAGGGGCATAGCCCGCTTCATCGTTGTCGAAGTAGATGTAGATCGAAGTCAAATCCTTCGCCCATTCGTCAACCTGCTGGCTCCAGCGGCGAAGGCGGTCGCTGCTGTACGCCTCCTGATATTTTCCAAGGCCAGGTCCATGTAAACGCACATACGCAAACTCGGCGGTTACCGTCAGAGGAGAATGGTAGCCCGCGAGTTCGTAAATGCAGAACGCAGCGCCGTATCGTGCAAGTAGCTTGTCAATGTCAGGCCGAATCCAACTCAAATCCCGAAATTCAAAGGCGCATCGCATATCGCGAGGCAATGCCTCAAGCAAACCTTCGAGGCGTCCGGGATTCACTCCCCACCGCGGCGGGAGTTGAAAAAGAATCGGTCCCAGCTTGGTAGATAGTCGAGATGCTCGCGGAAGAAGGTTCTCTAACGCATCCTCTGGATCCTTCAGCTTTTTTTGATGGGTCAGGAAGCGACTGGCTTTCACCGCAAAAACAAACTCAGCCGGAGTCGATTGCCGCCAATTATCGAAGGCGACCTCCGTAGGAAGACGATAGAAGCTGTTGTTCAATTCAACGGTGTCGAATTGACGCGAGTAAAATTCAAGCATTTCATTTGGAGATATTTCTGCCGGGTAAAAGGGTCCCCGCCAATGCTTGTAGTGATATCCGGATGTGCCAATGCGAATCTCACACGTCATGAGCAGTGAAATCTTCTCAGCCTCTGCTGCCGGACTTTCTTACGTTTCTTAGCGACAGACGAGGCTTTCTTCCCCAGTGCGGTGCGTACAGATTTGGGCAAATGTGCGATTGTGCGTTTTCTCTTAGCGGCGGATGCCGCCTTCTTTATGTTTTTCCTTGCGGCGATTCTTTGTCTCGTCGAGCCCATTTGTCTACACCCCTTTCTATCGTCGAGTAGGACCGAGAATGACTGCGGCTTCTCGTGAAGATATTTTCTCGCGACTCTATGCCGCTCTATCGGCTATCGCCGGAACACCGGCTTGACGCGCACAATTGGCACAACAATACATCCGACCATCACCTTCGACTCCATGACCGATAATCCGGCAGTGGCAGTGTGAACATTCAGGAGCCAATGCTTGAATCGCACATTCAAAACTGTCAAATATGTGCTTCCCGCCGTTGACTTCAATGCTGAAAGTTTTATCGTAATCGTTTCCGCACATTTCGCATTTGGCCATGAATGTTCCTCCCAAGAGGGTCTGCACTTGGTGGTTAGATGAACAACCTACAGTAATGGTTTGTCCGTTTTTCGATTGTCGTTTTCATCATTTTCCTGAATGAACGGAACGGCTGGGACAAACAAGCCTCGCCTCGTGCTACAGGGAGCCGACAACCGCTCCTATTTCGTATACATCCAACCTGCAGGTCAAAACCGAATCCAAGTGAGGAGCATGTCATGTCTCGTATAACAAAACTCGCAGTCGCGGCGGCATTCACTGTCGCAGTGGGCATCTGCGGCCTAGCAGCGCAGCAATCTAGCGATCCTTCAAACTCATCCTCAGCGAACGGTATGAGCACGGCAAAAGCGTCCGCCGGACAGACGATGGCAGACACCAAATTCATGAAGGAAGCGGCGCAGGGTGGGATGGCGGAAGTAGCCCTGGGCCAACTGGCCGTGGAAAAGGCGTCGAATGCTGACGTGAAGAAGTTTGGTCAGCGCATGGTGGATGACCACGGCAAAGCCAATGACAAACTGAAGCAACTGGCTTCACAGAAGAATGTTGCACTGCCGCAAGATTTGAACGCCAAAGACAAGGCAACTAAGGCTTTTCTCGAGAAGCTCTCCGGCGAGCAATTTGATCAGGCCTATATGAAGGACATGGTGAAGGACCACAAAAAAGATGTCGGTGATTTTCAGCGCGAAAGCAAGACAGCCCACGATCCCGACGTAAAACGATTTGCAGCTGACACGTTGCCCACATTAGAAGATCACCTGAAACAGGCAGAGTCGATCACGTCAGCTGGATCAGCAACGGCTTCGGTGCATTGAGGTTTACGCAAAGGGGTGGCCAAGACCACCCCAAAACGTTTTCCGATCCTGATCAATATCTATGGTGCATCGTAACTTTACGGTTGGTGCCGGAATCGCCCTTGGGATGGCGGCTTCGATGCTGCTCGGGCGGCGAAAGACCATTTCGCTTCGCGACAAAACTGTGTTTGTGACTGGTGGCTCGCGAGGGCTTGGTTTGCTGCTGGCTCAAGAATTTGCGCAGCGCGGGGCAAATATCGCAATCTCTGCGCGAGACCGAAGCGAGCTAGACCGGGCCGAAACCCAACTCCGCACGATCACCGACCAGGTACTCACCCTCGATGCCGATATGACGATGCGCGAAGAAGTCGAGCTGGCGATTCATAAAATCGAGCAACATTTTGGCTGTCTGGACATTCTCGTAAACAACGCAGGAACTATTTGTGTTGGCCCAGTTGAGACAATGACGATCGATGACTACCGCGACTCGATAAACACACACTTCTGGGGTCCATATTTTGCCAGTATGGCCGTTTTGCCATCGTTTCAAAGACGACGATGCGGGCGAATCGTAAATATATCCTCGATTGGCGGCAAGATTGGAGTTCCTCATCTTGTTCCTTACTGCGTCGGGAAATTCGCACTGACAGGATTTTCGGAAGGCCTCCGGTCTGAACTCCTCAAAGACAACATTTGTGTCACCACGGTATGCCCCGGTCTCATGCGCACTGGAAGTCCGAGGAATGCCTCGTTCAAGGGCAACAACGAAGCGGAATATGCGTGGTTCAGCATTAGCGACGCCCTGCCGGTGATTTCCATGAGCGCGAAGCGTGCGGCTTGCCGAATCGTAAACGCTTGCCTCCGCGGCGAGGCCGAAGTAATTCTGTCTCTACCTGCCAAGGCTGCCGTTAAATTGCACGGACTGTTTCCGGGAACCACGACTGATTTGCTCGGTTTGATGAATGTACTGTTGCCTCCACCCGGTGGAATTGGCAGCGATGTTCGGACCGGCAAGCAGAGTTCATCGAGTGTGTCCCCGTCGTGGATCACCACATTGAACGAACAGGCGGCACAAGAGAATAATCAGGTCCCGTGACTCGTTCTGTTTAACGCGAGCGAGCTAAGCTAGGAGCGGAAGCGGGCCGATCAAGAAAGTCATACCTATGGGTTGGCAGCGAGCCCAAGATCTCGCGTCGCCGCGAGATGTTTTCCCCTGGTGCCATGAACAGGCGAATTGAAATGGCGGGAACGACGGGACTCGAACCCGCGGCCTTCTGCGTGACAGGCAGACATCCTAATTTAAGTGAAGCGCCCGTGCGAATGTAAGAGAGAATTGCCGGTCTGGCGGATACCTGACGCGATTGTGGTGTCGGAAGTCGGTGACAGGGCAGCGTTCTAACAGACCCGTCTGTCGGCCAAGTCGGAAGCTGCGCCAGCGAGCTTTCCGGGTTTCTTGCGTGATTCATTTGATCCTCTTTGGGCCATGCCCAGGACATGTATCCCGGTCTCTCCGAACGGCCAGAAACCAAGCCGCGACCAGTAAGCCCGCAGCTTGCGCACCGCCTCATCTCGCCCAACGCCCGGTGCTTTTAATCTATTCAATGCCTTCTGATCACCGGCGAAGGCAGGAGTAAATTGCAGCGGCCAAGGTTTGCACGCCAGCAATCCACAAACTGGACCGAAGATGTCGATGGTCCGGTCGACGGCAATTGCGCCGAGTCCCGTTCCTCGAAATTTCAGGCTTGATTTCCATGCAGTCGATGATTAAGAGGTCGCATCCGGAGGCCTCATATTCATCTTGCACCTCTTCTTTCCAGCCGCCGGTATCCAAGTCGAACAGGAGTTCCCAATATTCAGCAATACTCCCGTCGATGCCATCTCCCAGCCTCTCAGTGCCAATGCCATGATCCATGGCCTCACCGAATTGCACCAACGACGCTTTTATGTAACCAACGTCCTCTTTGTCTCCCCGACCATCAGACATAGCGGAAATCTTCCCGAGAATGGAATGGACGAAGTCTGTGTCAACGTAATCTTTGTGCAACGAGGCCTGGACTGCGAACTCGATGCTCGCAACTATCTTTCTCTTGGCTTCATTCGTCGTGCCTGAAACGTCAGTTGCTTTTTCGATTTTCATGTCGCACCTCATGTGGCTGTTTACCTTAGTGTTCGGAATTCGTCAAACGGGGCGGAACTGCTATCCCCTTTCTAGAGCGAATCGGCGAACTCTGAGTCAAGCAGTTCTAATCGGTGCGACTTTTCAACTGAGATCGCTACGGGTGGTGACCCAATCGGCCCACTCGAATCCTTCGCAGTTATACGTGCGCTTGTTTGGCGCAACCAGCACAGTTCAAAGCTGTTACGAGCAGCACGCAACGGATGCATGAGTCCCCGCTCATAGATCGGCGCCACGCAATCACCGTGTTATCGGGAATCTTTGACGCAACGCTCTAAATGATTGCGCGGCAAATGGTTACGTAGCACGCATCACGTGATCTGTTAGATAGGCGAAAAGCGCCGCGCGAACCCGTTTGACCAATATCTGCTTCCAGTTTAGAACCCGATGATTGGCTGGGAGATCAACTGGACTTTAACCCAGCGTCGCGGTGTGAGGTGGTGCTCAAATGATAGAGAACGCCAATGAAATATATGACTCGGCATCCGAGGATGTTAGGGACCGAAAACAGGTTCAGAGCCTGAAAGACTTCGAGCCTCTGCTCGACACCGAAGAAGCCGCGAGGCTTCTCAGGATGCACCCTCGAACTCTTCGCACGAAAGCACGACGTGGATCAATTCCCGCCGTCCAGGTTGGAAAACGTTGGCGCTTTCGTGCCTCCACGCTGGATCGTTGGCTCGGCAAGCTCGCCAGCTGATCATCAGCACTGTGAGGAACAAAAAACATCTCGACCGAAACGAATTGCCGATCTATCCTGACGGTGTCCGCCGACACCGTTTAGACAAAGGAGAAACTTTGTTTAAACGGACACGTTACCAACACGGAAGCGTCGAACGAGAAGAGCGGAAGAAGGGACCGTCAGTTTGGGTCTACCGATGGTGGGAAGAAGACATCAACGGGAAGCTGGTGCATCGCAAGGCACAGGTTGGGGATGTCAAGAAATACCCGACCGAATCTGCGGCACACTCAGCGGCAGACGCTCTTCGGCTAACCATAAACAATCGCTGCGAACACAGGAACCTGCGGCGAACCACAATCAACACGCTTTGGGAGCACTACTCTCAAGAGGAGCTGCCTCTCAAAGCCTTATCCACACAGGATGCGTACATCATTTACGCAAAGAACTGGATTGTCCCACGCTGGGGCAATCTGCCGCTCGAACAAGTCAAAACTGTCGAGGTAGAGCGCTGGCTACGGGCGACCGGAGTTGCGGATGGAACCAAAGCCAAAATCAAGTGTGTGATGTCGGCTTTGTTTTCGCACGCCGTTCGGTGGGAGTTTTGTGGCCACAATCCCATATCTTCAGGGATACCGGTAGGGAGTGGAGGCAAGCGAGGCCCGAGCACCGGCGTACGGATCAGCGCCAAACGTCAGAGATCCCCCTTGGTTTTGTCATCGGAACAGGTCAAGCTCGGATTGGCAGAACTGGAGTTTCGGGATCAGTTGCTCGTGTTTCTAGAAGGCGCCTTGGGTATACGTCAAGGCGAACTTGGGGCGCTACGCTGGCTGTCATGCGATTTCGACAACATGAGCATCAGCGTCCAACACTCTTACTACTGGCGTCGAGGTGGAAACCTGAAGAGCACAAAAACGGAAGCGTCTGCAAAGCTGTTGCCGATGCATCCAAGCCTGAAGCACTCCTTGCAGGAGTGGAGATCGCAAAGTCTCTACAACAAACCGGAAGACTTCGTATTCCCTTCCGAAAGACTGCGGGGCAGCAAGCCGTTAGATCTAGCTTCAGTCCTGAAGAAGAAAATTCAGCCTGCTTTCAGACGGATCGGAATCAGGGGTGTGGGCTGGCACACCTTTCGGCACTCGGTTGGAACCATGCTGGCGGAGATGGGCGAGCACCAACTCACAATCCGCGACTACTTGCGGCACAGCAACCTTCATGTCACGAACAAATACCTGCAGGCGACATCGAAGACGAAACGCTTGGCACAGGACAAATTGGTCGACGCTATTCTGCCGACGGGTATTTTGCCGAAGACAAACCTAATCCAATGAGCGCTGTTTGGAACCGTTTTCGGATGGGACCATTCTCGTTCGGCGCTTATCGTCCCCTAACATCCCCTGATTTGCCGGATGCTAGGATTGCAAGTGCTTGAAAGGAATGGCGGGGACGACGGGACTCGAACCCGCGGCCTCTGCCGTGACAGGGCAGCGTTCTAACCAACTGAACTACGTCCCCACTCGCCAAATCAACGAGATGCACAATCGCCAGTGTTGATGCGGCTTTGCACAAATTGCAAACCGTGCACCGGTTGCCCCGGATTGCCCAAAAGAGCGCGCTTTCTGGCTGAACCGCCCACGAACCGCCTACAAATCTCGGCTTCACTCTGCGCCGTAGCGATGCGCAAGAAGGCGTGCGCGGTCGACTGCAACCGATCCAGGTTGTCACCACTTCGGATCTCACCGCCAACAAAATAACAAGCCCTTAGCACAGAAATATCCTAACAGCTTCTCTCAGAACGCGAAAGAGCGAGGCAAGCAAGCACGATCCCGGAGGAAAGGCCGGCATTGTGTTGTTGCGCTCACACTTCTTCTTCCTCCATCGCGTCCTCTGTCGAGCGGACCCCATTGATGGCGGCGGCGTTGAGCGAGTTCTTGATTTGCCCAGCGTAATATCTCTCGATGATCCCGACGCTCGTGCGGCAGTTCCTAGCGATTTGATAGATGTTGGCTCCCTCCATCAGCCGCATGCTGATATACGTGTGCCGTAGGCTGGGCAGACACTCGGGAACTTCTCTCTCACAATCGTCCTTTTCGCGCTCAATGGTGATGATGCGGATCACTCCCCACGTTCAATTATTTCCGTCCTTTCAAGTATTTCCGTCATTTCAAGTGCAGGTTGAGAATGCACTTCAGTTTCTTCTTCGCCCGGCGTTAAGAGTCGAGCAGCCAGTAGAAAAATCAACTCATCCTCGATACCGATGTGCAGGAAACTCCGTCGCGATGTTCTCGGCCGTGTGCGAATACAAGGACACCGTTCAGACTGGAGTGCCCAAACCGCCAAGCTCGACCCGGTTTGTGCGGAGCAGTAACTTGGGGTCGCCGCATTGAGCAAACAACTGAGTGAGAGATGAGAGTGATTCAACTTTGCTCGCACGATTTGGTCACGGTATCGTCGGAGCCAAGTTCGCCAGTCGGGTAATACAGCTCATGAAGTACGCATGCCAGCTCCCTGACAAATCTGGCGCGGTGCTGATGCCAGCGTCCTGGATACGGAAGTTCAATGTATCGACCTCGAAAGTTCGCCCGTCGTACTGAACGCTTCACGTTGGAGCCAATCGACAGGACCACAGTGACGACGATCTTAGGAGAGAGTCGCTTCAGCGTTATGGCCAGAGGCGCCTCGCCCTTCAGACAAGCCATTTTTCGTTGCTTCGCCCCGAGGTGATCGACAGGCCTGCCGCACAAGTCGACCAGATAGCAGCCGACCGTCTGGAAAGATACGAGAAAGTTGCTGTTATCGATCTCGGGGAACACACCGGCAAAACAGTCACGAAAAGCCCTGTACAGTCCTGAGTCTGCGCGATAGAAAAAACGACCAGAGGCGGGTGGCGCTTCACCTACAAACAGCACCCGAACACGCGGCGGACGATAGCTCTTTCGCAGGCGCTCTCGCTCAGACTCAGCGTTACTCTTTGACTGTGTTGACCGCTTTAGATTCATCGATAATCATGCGCGATCGAACTCGCGCTACAAAATGGCTTTATCCAGGTAGCAGCGTATCTCACCTGCGCTTGATGATAAACACGGTCTTGTCGTCGATGCGGTCCTCTTCACTCGTCCGCCGCAGGTTCGCGTCTTGCTCAACCGCGTGTTTCAGAATCGCGTTGCAGATTTCCTTTGCACCCTCACCTTGGTATTCTTGGATCACTTGTTCAATCTGCAAACGATCCTGCTCATCACTGCCATCGTAAACACCGTCAGAATAAAGGAAGAGGATGTCCCCGGGACTCATCAGCGTGATTTCCGATATGTCGGAGGAGTTCATTTTTCGTTGCCGCAGCGCCATGGAGAGATACTTGTTCCGGTCAGGGTCCTCCTCAGGAATTGCCAGTCCGAGCGCCAGGAATTGGACCATGCATACCTTGTCGATCGGCACGAACTTCTTGTACTCTGCGGAATAGACCAGCGGCGGCGGGTGGCCGAAATTTACGAAGCGAAACTGTCCACTGGGACGTATCTCACCGTAAAGCATTGTCGCGATTTCACGTGAATTGTCATCCTTGTCACGGCCCAGTGCGTTTCGTGCAGTGACCGACTGTGCGAGCCGCAAATTGATCTTCTCAAACATATCCGGCGTCGTTCTGCCGTTCCGATCCAACTCCGAAAGCATGAACGCATGAAAGGTGTCGTGGACGGTGGATGCAATTTTCGCCGAGATGATTCCGTGTCCCTGTGCATCAACTAATAGCACGCCTGCGGTCGTGCGGAGCTCTTGCAGATCTTCAGCGATTCTCAGTTGCTCTGAGCTCTTCGCCCTGCGGTACTCCGCGGCAGCGGAATCGTTGTAGCCCGGCTTGGATTGCAACCACTGCACATGCGCATCCACCGAGTTCCGCGGGCCCTGGCCTTGGAGAAGGGGCTCCAGGTACTCCTTGGATAGCCTGATAGCTCGCGTGATGCGCGCATTAATGTCGTAGCGCTGCTGAAAGTTGATGTACTCAAAAAGGTCACCGCCCACCGCTCCGACAGGAATTGAGTCGCCATACATGTCGATCCCGGCCAGTCGGGGAATAGCACCCTCCACCGGCATCAATCTTTTGCGGAGGTAGTCATCAATGTTGGGTTCAAGCTGCACTGTCATGGCACGGACTCTGTGTTCTCAGGAGTGTACTCTGCTCTGCACAACGCCATCCTCGCTGGCGGCAGTAGCCTCGAACCCCTCTATGAGAAGCATAAAATAAACGAAGCGCTGGCTACAGTAGAATCATTTCCATGATTAAGCGTGCACCTGCGCGACGGCGTCCTCGCAAAGCTAAGCCCGGCACAAAAGGTTTGGCTCCAGAGGAATCCCGGTTGGAGAAGCCGGAAGGATCCGCGGCTGAGGCCGCAGACGCGGTCGAAAAAGCCGGCGGCTATGTTGTGGGAGTTTACAAGGAACCTCTTGGCGGCCATCAAATGTTGCTCTCGATTCTGCCGATCAATGCGATCGAGCCCACTCCGTTCCAGCGCGATCTCTCCGACGCCCATCATAAACGCCTGGCCGATGTCATCAACAAGACGGGCCGTTTTCTCGACCCCATCATTGCTGTGGTGGCGCCTCGCGGCGGCTTCTGGACTCCCAATGGCCGTCATCGCCTCGAAGCCATGCGCCGTCTTGGGGCTAAGGCCATCACGACTCTGATCGTTGCCGAGCCAGAGGTCGCCTGGCAAATCCTCGCATTGAACACGGAGAAGGCGCACAATCTTAAAGAACGCTCTTTGGAAGTCATCCGCATTTACCGTGGCCTGCTCGATGAAGACGGTTCGCGGGCCGAGTCTCAGTTTGCGTTTTATCTTGACGAAGCTGCTCTCGTCACGCTCGGCGTGTGCTACGAACGAGTGCCCCGATTCGGTGGTGGGGCTTACCATTCGATTCTGAGGCGACTCGAAATCCTCACCGACGAACCTTTGCGTGTCGCCGTTAAAAGTCATGAGAAACACGCCACCATGGTGCTCGATCTCGAGGAAAAAGTGGCAGCTGCGGTGAAGAAACTGAAGGAACGTGGGTTAGTTAGCCCATATTTGAGATCGTTTGTGGTGGCACGCATCAACCCGCTCCGTTGGATCAAGGGCGAGTTCCCCGGCCTCGAAGACGTGCTCAAAACCATGCGGGAACGTGCGGCGAAGTTCAACGTTGAAAAGATCAGGCCGCAGGATCTCGCCGGTGCGGCCGGTCCACCAGACGAAGAAACATAAGGAACCCCCGAGTTCGCCTTCTGTTTCCAAACCAACAAAAGGTTTCGAAAAGCAGCGGACGGCAACTCTGCCGTTGAAACCGCCGACCCTCAGACATCTGAGGTCTGCTGCCATACAAATCGTATCTTCATCTGGGGGTACTTCACACAGCGGACGGTCTACGTTGCTCGGCAATGAGGCTTTCGTACCAGGGACACCTTGTCCTCCCAATCGCGCGCTGTGCGTGATCGCTCAGGGTGTTGCAGAATCAAGACTGAGAGTTGGAACGTGCTTGAAGGTGTATCGCTGAGCAGCGTGTTGTGACAGTGCGGATGCGCTGGGCGTAAGAGACTGAAATTATAGAAGATATAGAGATCACATGGTGGGCAGTGCAGGACTCGAACCTGCGACCTCCTGCTTGTAAGGCAGGCGCTCTAACCAGCTGAGCTAACCGCCCCCTCTTAACTTCGCGACCACAGAGAGTCGCACCGACCGGAATTCGCTTGAGGGGCATTCGCGCGAACCGCGCCTCGACGAGTATACGCGACACGTGAAAAATCGGTCAAACCACGCGTTAAAAGAACGCACGCACCACGGACGGCGCGAACATTCGTCCAAGTAGAAATTCGATTCCCTTCTCTTGTTCAATACAATTGCTGGCATAAATCCATAAAGATAGAATCCTTGGCCTGCTAGACTGGCTGCGTGCGGCGGTTGATCGTCAATGCAGATGATTTTGGCTTCACGGCGGGAGTAAACCGGGCCATCGTCGAGGCTCACGTTCGAGGAGTGGTGACTTCCTCAACGCTAATGGCAACGGGCGCTGCATTTGAAGATGCGGTGCAACTAGCGAAGAACGCACCGAACCTGAGCGTTGGTTGCCACGTTGTGCTGATTGATGGCGAGCCGATTCTGGATTGTGAGCAAATCCCCACCCTCACCGCGTCGCAGCGATTTCGTGATGGCCTGAGGATGTTTGCCCTGCGCGCCCTCACGCATCGGATCGACAAGGACGAGGTCGCGGCTGAAACCACGGCGCAGATAAGAAAGCTTCAAGCCGCAGGCGTATCCGTTTCGCACGTCGACACACACAAGCATGCGCATCTGTTCCCGCAGATCCTGCGCCCTTTGCTGCGCGCAGCCAGCGATTGCGGAGTGGGGGCAATCCGGAACCCGTTCGGCCCGCGCTTGCCACTGCGATCGAGCCAGTTACTGGCGAGGCCGAACTTGTGGACGCGATTTGCCGAAGTACGGGTCCTGCACCGCTTCGCCGGCAAGTTCCGCGAGGCGGTCGATCGGGAAGGGTTTGCCGCGCCGGATGGAACGTTGGGCATTGAGGTGACGGGAACCCTCGACGAAACTCTCTTCCACGCGATTGCCCGAAGCATTCCTGACGGCACATGGGAGTTCGTGTGTCATCCGGGATATAACGACTCAGAGCTGCAGGCGACTAAGACCCGCCTGCGCGAGTCGAGAGGGACGGAACTTCGGGTCTTGACGCTGCCGGCCGCCCGGGAGGTGTTGTTGCACCAGGGCGTTGAACTGATCTCCTATCGCGACCTCGGATCTCGCTCGCAATAACGCCTGGGCTTGGGTCGACCGCTTTTATCCTCTAGCGTTAGATGCGCGTCCGATTGCACCGCTGATGGTGCATCTCGATTACTCTCGTAACCATTTCGCCTTAAACACAGGTAGTATGATGTTTTACAATTCACCGTTTCTCTGAAGGCATGGAGGTTAACCAGCTGATGTCCGCCCAAGGTTCAGCTCCTCGTGCGACTCTGGAGTTGAAGGTACGAGTATGGGGAATGGGCAGCAATGACCAGCCGTTCTTCCAGAACGCGGTGGCGCAGAACATCAGTGCGACTGGCGCCTGCATCTACGGTATCGAACCCGAATTGAAGGTGGGCGATGTCATCGGGGTGCAGTACGAGACCAGAAAAGCACGCTGCAAAGTGGTCTGGGTCGTTGATGCGGGAGCCCTGAAGAAGACACAGGTTGGGGTGCAGCTTGTAGTAGATCAGGACTGTCCATGGGTGGCGGCCCTTCCGGGGGGTATGAAGGGTGAAGAACGGACGCAGCAGCGTCACGATAACCGCAGAAAATTCACGCGTCACAAGATCTCCTTTCCTCTAGAGCTGCGCGACGAGCGCGTGAATACCCCGATGCGAGTGAACGCCACCGATATCAGCGGCAACGGCTGTTATGTTGAGACGGTGATGCCCTTGCCGGTTGCGACTGCTCTTCGGGTCGATCTCTGGCTCGGCGAGGAGCGCCTCTCTCCGACGGCCGTCGTTCGCACTCGCGATCCGGGCGTGGGAATGGGCATCGAATTTACGGGTCTGCCCGAAGAGTCCAAGAAACGCTTTCAGGAGCACCTGGAAAAGCTCGATACCAGCCACACGCTTGGTCCGAAAGACGGCCAGTAATACGGATTCGCGCCGTTCGGTATGCAATCCCTCGTGTAAAATCTGCAACTACCACTCGTTCCAGCCATCGAATCACAGGAACAAGGCGAACCTTCGCACATGAAAATTGGAATTACCTGTTATCCGACCTACGGCGGTAGCGGTGTTGTAGCCACGGAGTTGGGGCTTGAGCTGGCTCAGCGAGGTCACGAAATTCATTTCATTTCTTACGCGCAGCCGATTCGTTTGCGTGGCGCGGAACCGAATATCCACTATCACGAAGTGGAGGTGTCGCGTTATCCGTTGTTCGACTATCCTCCGTATGATCTGGCGCTGGCAACCCGCATGGCGGAAGTGGCGCAGCTTTACGATTTGGACTTGCTGCACGTGCACTATGCCATTCCGCACTCGGTTAGCGCCATGCTCGCACGGCAGATGCTGGCAGACGGACCACGGGGCCGCCGTTTGCCATTCGTCACGACACTGCACGGCACAGACATCACGCTTGTTGGACTAGATCGTTCTTACCTGCCGATCACGCGCTACTCGATCCAGCAAAGCGATGGCGTCACCGCAATCTCCAACTACCTGCGCGACCGCACTCAGCGGGTATTCGACGTTAAGAACCACATCGAAGTCATCTACAACTCGGTGAACTGTGACGTTTACTGCCGGAACCAGGCAATTGCTCCCGAGATACGGGCGGAGTATGCACCGAACAACGAGAGGGTACTAGTTCATCTTTCGAACTTCCGCCCCGTTAAACGGCTTACGGACGTGATTGAAATTTTCGACCGAGTGCATAAGCAGATGCCCTCTCGGCTGCTTTTGATCGGAGACGGACCGGACCGGTCGGTCGCGGAGTGGCTGGCGGTGCAAAAGGGGATTCATGACGACGTGCTGTTTCTGGGCAAGCAGGATCAGATTCAAGAAAAACTCTCAATCGCCGACATCATGCTGATCCCGAGCGAGCTCGAATCATTTGGTCTCGCCGCTCTGGAGGCAATGGCGTGCGAAGTCGTTCCCATCTCGACGCGCGCCGGCGGAGTACCTGAGGTCATCGATCACGGCAAGACGGGATATCTCGCGGATGTTGGGGACGTTGAAACTATGGCGCGTTACGCGATCGAACTGCTGAGCGATGAGAAGCGTCTGCGTGAAATGGGGAGGGCGGCACGAGCGGTTGCCATGGAACGCTTCTGTTCGACCAAGATCGTCAAGCAATATGAAGATTTTTACCGGCGCGTACTGGAGCGCTCGGCGTAAAAGCCCTCCGGCACGGAGCTGGCCGCCTCGACCAGCGGCAACCGGATGCGAATCAGCGTTCCCTTTCCTTCATGGCTGTCGATGGTCATGCGCGCGGTGTCACCATATAGAACTTGCAGGCGCTCGGAAATGTTAGCCATACCGATGCCCATGCCGGACCAACTGCTGCTCTCTTCCAGTTGGGCCCCGCCCATGCCGACGCCATCGTCCTCAACTTCAATGACGAGGCGAGAGTCGGTAACGCGGCTGCGGAGATATATGCTGCCGCCCTCCACTTTGGGCGCCAAGCCATGCTTGATCGAATTCTCAACCAGCGGCTGCAAAAGCATGCAGGGAACCACAACATCGAGCGAAGCGGGGTCGAATTCTTTGACCACGTGCAGTTTGTCGCGTCCGAACCGAACCACTTCAATATCCAGATAGTTATCGACAAATTCGAATTCGTCGCGAAGCGCGGCGAAGGCCTCGTTGCTGTTGAGTAAACGTCGAAGGATGGTCGCCAGCTTGAAAATCATGTCCCGCGCCGTATCCGGGTCGAGCCGCACGAGCGACGAGATCGAATTCAGGGTATTAAAAAGGAAATGGGGATTGATCTGGTTCTGCAACGCCTCCATGCGTGCGTGCAACAGAAGACGCTCTTGCTCCTCCAGTTTGATCTGGATGCGAACACTGTTGAAGATCTTCAGTTCGATTCCGACCGCGGTGACGGACGCAGCGTAGATGGCGCTGTAAACCCACCAGTTGTCCGGGCTCTCGATGCTGAAGATGGAACCGGGAAAGTATCGAAATAATTCCGTTTGAACGAAGCGCAGGCCCACGATAGTCCAGAAGAACATCACCTGCCAGTCGAACAAGCGGGGACGCGGCAAATTGCGCCGGATCAGGCGAAAGATGCTCTGATCGACAAAAGGCGAGAACGACCAGATGTCGTCCTTGTCGACCGCCATGGTACGCAGTTGGCCCGCCAAAAAGCCAGAAAGCACGTCGAACGGGATCGCCGCCCACTCGCCATGCAGCAAGGCGGGAATGCCCATGAGGACGCCGCCGAGGGATCCGGCCCAACGTCCGCCGACCACTCCCAGGAGAAGTGCGGTTTCAAAGCTTAAGTCGCCTGCTGCAAAACTTTTCTGGGATATTCGAATCCAGACGCCGATCATGATCGGCAGGCCAAACCACAGCACCAGATAGATTTTCTGGCGGAATGTACGCTCCTCGCGAAAGAGCAAGGACTTGAATTCCTTGGATCGAACCAGACTGCTGGACACGGCCGCGGCAACACCCAACTTGACCAGCAGATTGATGAGAATGAGGCGCGATTCCATGAGACTCGTTTCGCGTGGCCCGCACGAGCGAATTGCGACAGAGCTAGCTACTTGAAAACTGTAGCACGAAGATGGCGCTCAATATCCTTTGTGTTTGTCGACCACAAACTGCAAAGGCTGCCCCGCCAAATAACGGCGGAGGTTTTCGGAGAACAATTCATAGTGCCTGTGCCAAAGTTTCTCGGTAAGGCCGGCAGTGTGCGGCGTGATCAGCAGGTTCTCGACATTCCATAGCTGTGACCCGGCGGGCAGCGGTTCCTTTTCGAATACGTCGAGCGCGGCGCCGGCGATCTGCCGAGTGCGAAGCGCATCGGCTAATGCGTCCTCGTCGACCTGGGGGCCGCGCCCAACATTAATCAGACAGGCTGAGGGTTTCATTAGCCTCAGGCGGGCCGCGTTGATCATCCCTTCGGTCGATGGAATCAAGGGCGCCGCCACGACCACGTAATCCGCCTGGCCTAACAATTCGTTAAGGTCCGACGGGGCGAATACGACGTCCACGTTCTCAGGAGTTCCCTTCTCCACGTGCTCGCGCACCGCGATCACCCGCATACCCATGGCCGCAGCCATCTGAGCCACCCGGCGACCAATGCTGCCCAAGCCGATCAAACCAACGGTGGCGCCGGCAATCTCCCGGGGATGGGCACCCTCGCTCCAGATCGCTTCCTGGCCCCAAACATGTTTCTGTTGCAGCAGCGCGGCCTGCGGAATCTTTTTCGCCAGGGCAAAGATCAGCGCCATCACGTGCTCCGCGACCACCGGGCCATGAACTTCCCTTGAGTTTGTGATCACCACATCGCTGTTGATCAACTCGGAGAACAGCAATTGATGCACGGCCGCCGAAGGCGTATGGATCCAGCGCAGTTTTCGCGCGGCGGCGAACTGCTCCGGACGCAGGGAGATAGTGAAGAGGACTTCCGAGTCCTGCAGATCTTCCTCAATTCCTTCGTAGCTGTTTCGCTGCACAATCCGCAAGTCGGGGAACGCTTGCGCAAGCCGTTCCCCAAACCATGCAGGGATATTCCAGAGATCGAGGCGGTGATACACAACCAGGAGCAGTTTCATAGGCGTAAGAACTTAAACATCGGCGTACTACACGGGTTCGCCAACGAAGAAGCGAACGGGTATCGCTTCGCGGCCTGCGATGACAGTGCGGCCTCGAAATATCGTCTCAGCACGGTTGCCGGTGGATCTGGATTCCGAAATGAAGGTGTGCTAGTCCAGGCCCCAAATCATCTCGTCGAATAAACGAATTCGAGACCGAACTCACCCATACGCGAGTTCCTTCGCGCGTTGCGCTGCCTTTACTACCGCTTTGATCAGCGTGACACGTAGCTTACCTTCCTCCAGTTCCATAATCGCGTCAATCGTGCAGCCGGCGGGAGTGGTGACCGCGTCTTTCAGGAGAGCCGGGTGATCTCCGGTTTCGAGAACAACGCGGGCAGCTCCCAGGGTAGTCTGGGCCGCCAGAAGGGTCGCAATGTCGCGCGGCAGACCCACCTTGACTCCAGCCTCAGCCAGCGATTCGAGGATGATGTAGATGTAAGCCGGCCCGCTGGCCGAAAGCGCGGTGACAGCGTCCATGTGCTTTTCATCGACGACGACGGTTCTCCCCACCACGTCAAACATGTGGCAGGTCATCGCCACGTCTTCGGCGCTCGCGTGCTTGCCCTTGCAGATCGCCGTCATGCCCGCTCCCAGCATGCAGGGCGTATTGGGCATCGCGCGAATGACCGGCACGTTCGGGGATAGATTCTTTTCAATCATGGAAGTGGGCACCGAAGCCGCCACCGACACGATCACTTGCTTCGGGGTGATGTGGCCGCTAATCTCCCGCACGACGTCTTCAACGACCTGTGGTTTAACGGCAATCACGATGATATCGGCGCCCTTGACCGCTTCGACGTTGTTGGTGCCGACCTTGACCTTCAGCTTCGCAGCTAGCGCCTTGGCACGCTCCTCGTGGGCAACTGTGGCGCGAGTTAACTTTGCCGAAAGCACTCCGTTCTTCAGGAGAGCTTGCAGGATGATGCCACCCATCTTGCCGGCGCCCAAGACCGCAATTTTCTTCCCTGCTAAATCATTTGCCATAGCTTTCCTCAAATCTCGGAATGACATCGATGAAGAGTTAACCACGGAGGGCATAGTGTCCTACGGAGGAAAATGACCGAGGCTCCTCTTTGGGCTCCCGCCGCTTTATCGCACTTTGGCTTCGCGACTGCGCTCCATCCAATTCCATGCGGTTGTTACCACTTCGTTCAGGCCGCGCGTCGCTTTCCAATGAAGCAAAGCATTCGCTTTTGCGGGATTCGCTACTAGTATGGGCGGATCGCCGGCACGTCGCGGAACAAGCTTGCGTGGAACAGACTTGCCTGTGGTCTTTTCGACTGCAGAAATAACTTCTTGCACGGAGGCTCCGGTTCCCGTTCCAACATTCACCGCAAAGCTATCGTTACCGGCCGCAAGGTGCTCCAGGGCTTTTACGTGCGCGCTGGCCAGATCATTTACATGGATGTAATCACGCACGCATGTTCCGTCGGGCGTGGGATAGTCCGACCCAAACACCTGCAATTCGGGGCCAAGACCCGCGGCAGCGCGCAGGGCCAGAGGAATCAGGTGAGTTTCGGGATCGTGCAACTCTCCGATCTCACCGCTCTCATCTGCTCCCGCCGCATTGAAGTAACGGAGGCTGGCGTAGCGAAAACCGTAGGCGCGGTCATAAGACTCCAGCGCTTGCTCGAAAAAAAGCTTCGACACTCCGTAAGGATTCACCGGCTGACGCACAGTGTTCTCCTCGATCGGAACCTTGGCGGGCTCGCCGTACACGGCGCAGGTCGAGGAAAAAATGATCTTCTTTACTCCCGCGTCGTTCGCAGCGTTCAGGAGCGAGAGGCCTCCCTCGACGTTGTTATGGAAATATTTCTTCGGATTCGTAACCGATTCGCCGACATAGGCGCACGCCGCGAAGTGCATGATGGCGTCGACCCGGGGCAGTACGCGAGCCAGGGCTGCTGAATCGAGAATGTCGCCTTTAATCAGTTCAAAGCCCTTCGCCAGGAACTTCGTAACCCGGTGCTGAGATTGTCGAAGATGATGACTTCGTGGCCGGCGCGCTTGAGAGCCCGGGCAGCATGACTCCCGATGTATCCAGCGCCGCCGATGACCAGAACAACCATTGTGGTTTTCCCTTCCGACTCGTTTCGGAACTAACGAATTAAATCTTGAAACTTAGATGGGAGTACCACATTGTACACAGATCGGAATGGGAGAACCGCGTGGGTCAAAGGCTGCCGGGGTGGGGGCCTCGCGTCTCACATTCGATAGTCCTGCTAAGATAGGCCAAACTTCTAGAGACTTGTGAGTGCATTTCAATGGTGCGGGGATAGTGATGACTGAAGAGCTTGCCGACAAGCAGTGTGTGCCGTGCCGGGGAGGCGTTCCGGCGCTTAAGGGGGAAGCCTTGGAGAAGCTCCATGGAAGCGTTCCCCAATGGGTGGTCACAAACGAACATCAGATTCACCGTGAGTTTCGCTTCTCCGACTTCAAGCACGCGTTGGAATTTGTGAATCGCGTAGGTGCGGTAGCTGAGGAGCAAGGACATCATCCGGACATTGTGCTGGCGTGGGGCAAAGCCGATATCACGCTATGGACACACAAGGTCGACGGTCTGACCGAGAGCGACTTCATCATGGCGGCGAAGATTGACCGATTGAGCGAAAGCTAAGGGGTGTTGCGCCCACGGGGCGAAGAAGACGGGTGGAATTCAGTGATCACAAAGTGGTTGGCGCCTTTCGCAAAGAGCCGGCGCGAAGCGCTAGGGTAAGGATGATTGCCGGTAACAGCATCATGACACCGGCGCCGGTTGCCACAAAGCGTGCGGAGAATCCGGAGTCGAGGAGATGTCCCGCCAGGTAAGCGGTAACAGCAAATGTGAGACTCGCCAAGCCGAGATCGGCGGCGAAAACGCGCCCGCGAAAACGATCTTCCGTGTGGAGTTGTAGCAAGGTCGTTGAAAAAACCCAAACGGTGGAGCCTCCCGCATGGGCAAGTATGGCGCAGAGAGCAGCCATCCACACACTGCGACTCACCCCAAGCGCGCAGTAGCCTGCCGAGATAATGAGATAGCCGAACAGAATTCCCAGCCGAAGTCGATGGTCACTATTTCCTGCCCATCGCGCGGAAACCAGGGGCCCCACCAGCGCTCCCAGGCCGCGGCCACCAAGCAAGATGCTCATGCCAAGCATGGCGCTGCCGGCTGCATTGATACCTCGTCCGTGCACGGCAAATTCGTGCGCACCCATCACGGTGAAAATGACCCAACTTGGGCCGACCATGAGTTCTCCGGCTTTGGCGAAGACGGCCGGCAACAAAGTCGGATGATTGCGGATGTAGCGGATGCCTTCCAACACTGGTGAGAAGTCGACGAGATCCCGTGGCCGGAGGGGCGCGGCCGAGTCGGCGTGCGGTTCGTCGAAGTGCATCCCGCCGATTAGAATGGCGGACGTCAGAAATGACAGAGCATTCAAGAGAAAGACAACGTCGCGACCGAAAAATGCGGCAACCACTCCTCCGACCGAAGCCCCGATCAGAAGGTTCACGGACCACGTCGCCGACGACACCGTATTGGCCACCAGCACTTCGCTCTCAGAGGCGATATTCGGTATCACCGAACTGCGGGCTGGTTCGAAAAACGCTGCCATGGTCGTCTCCGCCAGAAGCAGCGGATAAATCATCCAGACCATGGAGCGAGAACGCACTAGCAGCATCGCGAGGACGACAACGAAGCGAATCATGTCAGCCGCGATCATGACGTGTTTGCGCTTGAGACGGTCGTTGACGACGCCTGCCGTCGGCCCTACGAACGTTTGAGGCAGAACCTGCAGAACCAACGCCAGCGCAACGGACCCGGCATGACCCGTTAACTGCAGGAGCAGCGTGTAGATGGAGAGGGTGTAGAACCAGTCTCCGATCTCGCTCACGATCTGCGCCAACCATAGCCGCCTGAAATTGCGGTTCGCTCCTATTAATCGCGTATAGGAAGCGAGCGAAATGGATACCGCGGCGTGCTCTGGTTCGGGTTCCATAACGAGTGGGTAAGAGTAATCGGTTCTGCGACAAACCAGCAAACACTCGCCGGAACTTTCCCTAGCTAGTAATCTCCGAGAGGTGTTGCGCCACGCTCCCTGAGCATTGAAGCTTGTTCATGTCCGCTTTTCAGGGGAGCTCTGAAGTCAGTTTATTTAATGTAATTTATTCTTAAATAGTCACATGTCATTGATAATGCACATTTTGATACCAAGTGCTACGAGCGGGAGTGGCTTCGAGTTGGCCCGGCGGCATATGAAGAACTGAGTAATCGTCGTGCGCGGACGCGGAGCGGCTGAGGCGCTAGGGCTGAAGCTTTAGTTTAAGGTCTGCGGCAATCTGTTTCCCGTGGAAACGTCCGTTTTCGATAAAGATTTCGTTCGTGCGCGATCCTGCGACAATGACTCCCGCGACGTAAATTCCCCGCACATTGCTCTCCAGTGAAACGGGATCGCATACCGGCCGACACTGCTGCTCCGACAATTCGATTCCCATGCTGCGAAGAAAATCGTAGTCGGGATGATATCCGACGAGGGCAAGAACGAAGTCATTTTTCAACCGGAGAGGCCCGTGCGGCGTATTGATGACGACATGATCGATGCCGATTTCCTGCACTGAGCTGTTGAAATAGGCTTCGATCTCGCCGTTCTTGATGCGGTTTTCCAGATCCGGCTTGATCCAGTACTTTACGTGGTGGTGGAGCTGCGCCTCACGATGCACCAGGGTCACGCGTGCGCCGTGCCGCCAGAGATCGAGCGAAGCGATCGCCGCGGAGTTCTTGCCTCCGATGACTACGACTTCCATGTCGTAATAGGGATGAGGCTCTCCGTAGTAGTGCGAGACTTTCGGCAGGTCCTCGCCCGGTATGCCCAATTGGTTGGCCAAATCGTAATAGCCGGTCGAGACGATCACTTTTTTTGTGCGGTAGTCGTGCGGGCGCCCAGCGCGGTCAGTCGCGGTGATACTGAATTTTCCGTCCTCCCCCATGACCGTTTTCACCCACTCGTATTGGCGGACATCGAGGTGGTAGTGCTCGGCAACCTTGCGGTAGTACTCGAGCGCCTCTTCGCGCGAGGGTTTTTGCTGGGCTGTGGTGAAAGGAATTTCGCCGATCTCCAACAGTTCCGGCGTGGTGAAAAACACCATGTTCGCCGGGTAGTGAAACAGTGAATTCACCAGGCATCCCTTGTCGAGGACGATGACCTTAAGCCCGAGCTTTTGCGCTTCGATCGCACAGGCCAAGCCCGTAGGCCCAGCTCCGATCACAAGCACGTCGGTGCGCATCTCCGGACGAGGGTTGGTCCTTGCTTTCGGCAGCGTGTCGAGTTCTTCGGCGGCAAGGAATTCAGGCATGGGTCTAAGAGCGGAGTCACTCGAGGCAACGAGGATTCGAGCGGAACTCAGAAACGGATGATTCTAGCATGTCGACGATTGGTGGCCAGCGCTCGAAGAACCGGGGTAAGCGCTCATTGGGTCCGCGTCCCCGCGCTATAATTTCCGGTTGGCTTTATCTCTCCGATCGACCCAGGAGCAGTCATGTCCACTCTTACCGAACCAGCCGTGCAGACCCGCACTGAATCCGACAGCATGGGGAAGATCGAAGTCCCGGCCAACGTTTATTGGGGAGCGCAAACCCAGCGCTCGCTGCTGCATTTCAATATCGGGCGCGACACCATGCCGCCGGAGCTGATCCGGGCCTTCGGCACGCTCAAGAAGGCTTGCGCGCTGGTGAATCAGGATCTGGGCAAACTCCCCGCCGACAAAGCAAAGCTGATTGTCCAGGCAGCCGACGAAGTCATTGCCGGCAAGTTGAACGACCAGTTCCCGCTCCGTATCTGGCAGACGGGCAGCGGAACACAGACAAATATGAATGTGAACGAGGTCATTTCCAACCGCGCGATTGAGATCGCAGGCGGCGAGATGGGCTCGAAGACACCAGTTCATCCCAATGATCACGTGAACATGTCGCAATCGTCGAACGACACGTTCCCGGCAGCAATGCACATTGCGGCGGCGGAACGGGTGAAGACTGCGTTGATCCCGGCGATCAAGTCGGTCCACGACGCGATTGCAGCCAAAGCGAAAGAGTTTAAGGATGTGGTGAAGATTGGCCGCACTCATCTGCAGGATGCCGTGCCTTTGACAGTAGGGCAGGAATTCGGCGGCTGGGCGAGCCTGCTTGAGCGCGACATCAAACGACTGGAACAGGTGCTCGAGGGGCTTTACGATCTGGCAATCGGCGGCACAGCAGTGGGCACGGGGCTGAACACGCATCCGGAATTCGCCGAACGTGCCGCAAAGAAAATCGCTGAACTCACTGGACTTCCCTTCCGGTCGCACGGCAACAAGTTCGCGGCGTTGTCAGCCCACGACGAGATCGTATATGCCCAAGGGGCCATGGAGACGCTGGCGGCCTCACTCATGAAAATTTCGAACGACATTCGCTGGTTGGCCTCGGGCCCACGTTGTGGGCTGGGAGAGTTGACGATCCCGGAGAACGAACCCGGTTCCTCGATCATGCCGGGCAAGGTCAATCCGACTCAGTGCGAAGCGATGACGATGGTTTGCGTGCAGGTTCACGGAGCGACAGCGGCTGTCGGATTCGCCGGGTCGCAGGGGAACTTCGAGCTCAACGTGTATAAGCCAGTCATCATTTACAACTTCCTGCATTCAGTCACGCTGATCACTGATGCCTGCCACGGTTATGTCGAATACATGCTCAAGGGCATTGAGGTTGATCGCGCGAAAATCGACTGGTACGTGAAGAATTCCTTGATGCTGGTGACCGCCTTGGCCCCCAAAGTGGGATACGACAAGGCTGCGCAGATCGCGCACGCGGCCCACGTTGAGCACTCTAGCTTGCGCGAGGCGGCGGTGAAGCTGGGATATCTCACGGGCGAGGAATTTGATCAGCTTATGAAACCGGAGACGATGACGCATCCGTGACCGCCGGCCTCAGTTCCCCGTTCTGATTGCCTCTTCTGCATCGACAACTTGCTTATCTCCGTCCGTAGTTGACATCGGTGTTTTTCTCGTAGGCGCCGTCGTGATCACCACTACGCTCGCGAGTACCAAGATCGTTCCAACGATCGTGCGCAGGCCAATTGCTTCTCCACCCACAAAATATCCCAGCAGAACTGCGACCACTGGATTCACGTAAGCGTAGGTGCCCACCTTGGTCTGCGATTCGTGATGGATAAGCCACACATAAGCAGTGAAAGCGACGATGGAGCCGGCCACGATCAGATACGCCAGCGCGAGCCATGCCTTTCCAGAAACAGCCTGCGGATGGAATCCGCGAAACTCTCCGAACAGCGCTGCAATCAGAGTCAGCAGGACTCCTCCGGCGAACATTTGGACGCCCGAACTCATGGCCTTGGCAGGAGGCAAGGGAAGCTTGACGGTGAGCGCCGATCCCACTGACCAACTGATCGCACCTACGATCAGGGCGCACGCGCCGAGAGTATCGACGGGCGCGTCCCCGAAACTCACCGAACGACTGACCAGGACGGCGACGCCGCCGATTCCGACGAGCAATGCCATCGCCAGTCGACCAGTGAGGCGCTGCGTTTTGACGATGATGATTTCCGACAGTGTCATGAACACCGGAATCGTGGCCATCATGACAGCCGCAATCCCCGACGGCACCCGACGTTCAGCCCAGAACAGCAGGCCGTAGTCCAGAACAAAAATGAGAACTGCCAGGAACGATGCTGCACCCCATTCGCGGACGGTGGGGGAAGGCGTGCCTTTGACGCGCATCCAGCCATAGAGGACCGCCCCGGCGACCAAGAAGCGCATTCCAGCGAGGAGAAACGGCGGGACTTCACTGACCCCAATTCGGATCGCGAGAAACGTGGAACCCCATACAAAATAGATGATGGCAAAGGCAAGCAGAATTTTCCAGGCGCTTGGGCGGGATGCGGCGGCCATGATTGTTCCTGCCGGGACGGGACCTCAATCCCGAGCCTGATTAGATCACCGCAAACACTGGTCAGGTGCGGGGTCGGTGCATAAAAATAATTTATGCGGGTATAACGAAAACGAATTGTACAGGGTGGTGGTGAGGATTCCGGGAAAGACTACTTCTTCAACAGGCTGGTGTGGCTGGCGACACACTGCCATTTGCCAAGATCCAAGACCCACGTGTCGGTGAAACGGCCAACGTGGTCGTAAGGCTTGCCTTGATAGGTCCCTTGCGTGTGATAAATCCCGGTGATCACCGCAGTGTCACCGAAGAAGTTCATCTTTACATCCTGAATGTTAGCCAGGGTGGGCTTGAATCGGGGATCTTTGATGTCGGCAAGAAATCGTTGCTTATCGCTGAGTTCGCCGTCCCACTCGGTATTGACAAAGCGGCTCGACACCAGCGCATCGAGAGCAGCCGAGTCTCGGTTCACTTGCGCTTCATTCCAGAGGCGCTCGAGGACCAGCAACTTGCTCTCGCGTGGATCGGCCTGCTGGGCGGCCAATGCGACCGAGCTGAACGCGATCAGAAGACTGCAGCAGATGGAACGAATCATGGGCTTACACGCTTCGCCAGCATCCCACTTGAGGCGAACCTTGGAAAACGATAGCAGTGGGGAGCGCGCTGGCGTGAGGGAAATGCACTAAAGGGGGTTACGAACGTCACGCTTTGAGACGTTATTTACAACATCTCTTTAACCTTCATTTGGAACGCAATCGGCAGAGGCGTAGCAAGCTACGTCTCTACGAAGGAATTCTTAGAATGCCCAGCGCAGCAAGGTGGCTCCGATTGTGAAGCCGGCTCCGACCGAGGCCAGCAACACCAGACTTCCCTTCTTTAATTTTCCTTCTTCGATCGCGGTATTCATTGCCAATGGGATCGTCCCAGCGGTCGTGTTGCCGTAACGGTCGATGTTGATGATGATGCTTTCCGGACGCAGGCCCAGCCGATCGGCGGTCGCGTTGATGATACGAAGGTTAGCCTGATGTGGGATAAAAACATCGATATCAGAGCCCTTCAGGCCATTGCGTTCGAGTAATTTGAGGCAAAGTTCGGTCTGCTTTCGGACGGCGAACTTGAAGACTTGCTGGCCGTCCTGGTGGACATAGTGCATCCGCTTCTCAATGGTTTCCTTGCTCGTAGGATGTAAGCTTCCGCCGCCAGGCATGTAAAGGAACTGCCCCCCTGAGCCGTCGACCTCATGAATAAAATCGATGAGTCCAACCGAGTCGTCTTCGGCGGGTTCCAGGATCGCGGCGCCCGCGCCATCTCCGAAAATCACGCAGGTAGCACGGTCGGTGTAATCAATAATCGACGACATGACGTCAGAACCAATGGCGAGGACCCGTTTGTGGACGCCGCTGGCAATAAATTGCGCACCTACCTGCACAGAATAGAGAAAGGCGGAACATGCCGCCGAGAGGTCAAATCCCCAGGCTCCTTTTGCGCCTAGTTTGTCTTGCACAATGCAGGCGGTCGAAGGAAAAAGCATGTCAGGCGTGACTGTACCGACAATGATGGCTTCGATCTCGCTGGCATCGAAGCCGCGCTGGGCCAGAGCCTTGCGGGAGGCTTCCACGGCGAGGTCGCTGGTGGCCACGCCTTTTTCAGCGATGTGACGCTCCCGAATTCCGACTCGCGCCATAATCCATTCATTGTTAGTGTCGACCATTCTCTCGAGGTCGGCGTTAGTCAGAAGACGAGGCGGCACATAAGTGCCCAGAGCGCTGATCTTGGCGCGAATCGGTTTGGTCAATGAAAACCCCTGAGAATAATCCCGTATTGTGAAGGATTGGCGGAAGAAAGTCTAACCGCAGAGCACTAAAACGCCCAGCGGAGCAGACTCGCTCCAGAGGTGAAGCCCGCGCCCACGGCGGCGATCAACAACAGATCACCCTTTTTCAGCTTGCCCTCTTCGAGCGCGGTCCGCATGGCGATCGGGATCGTACCCGCGGTGGTATTGCCATATCGGTCGATATTAATAATTACTTTCTCCAGTGGCATACCCAGGCGATCGGCCGTGGCCGTGATGATTCTGCGGTTGGCCTGATGTGCGATGAAGCAATCCACGTCTTGACCCGTAAGCTTGTTCTTCTCGAGGATGCGCTCGGTCATCTCCGCCATCTTCTTCACCGCATACTTGAAGACATTCTTGCCATCCTGATGGATGTAGTGCATTTTCTGATCGACGGTCTCGTGCGAGGCGGGATTCAAGCTTCCTCCCCCGGGCATATAAAGAAATTGTCCGCCCACGCCCTCGATCTGGGCGACATGGTCGATTACTCCCGTCTCATCCTCCGAGGGCTCCAGCAAAACGGCACCCGCGCCATCGCCAAAAATGATGCAGACTGCGCGATCGGTGTAATCGGTCATGGATGAATTCACGTCGGAGCCGATCACAAGAACTTTCTTGTACTGGCCCGATTCGACGAACTTCACCCCCGTATTCAGCGCATAGAGGAACCCGGAACATCCCGCGGAAACGTCGAAGCCCCACGTGTTCTCGATGCCTAACTTATGCTGCACCAGGCAAGCTGTGGATGGATACATCATGTCAGGGGTCACAGTGCCCACCACAATGAGGTCGACCTCCTGCAAATCGAAGGGATGCGACTCCAGCAGATTTTTCACTGCCGCAACAGCCAGGTCGCTGGCGGCCACCCCCTTGTCGACGAGATGGCGCTCGCGAATCCCCACCCGTTCCATGATCCATTCGTTCGTGGTGTCTACCATTTTTTCTAAATCGGCATTGGTGAGAACCCGAGGTGGTAGATAGGTGCCAAGTGCGCTAATTTTGGCGCGGACAGGTCTGGTCAATGAGGGCTCCTAATAATAGGAAACCGAGTATTTTGAAGGATTGGAAGGAGAATGTCTAACTCGAAACGCGAATGCGAGTGAAAACAAACGGATCGTTCAGACAAAGCACGCCGGAAAATTAGGATCAGAACGTATAGTCCGGCGGCTTAATCCCCTTCGCCCGCATGTAAACCTCGCACTGGGCTCGATGGTGGGCCGTGTGGACAAACATGTTCAGGATCATCGCTCGTCCGTCGGGATCAGTGCGCCCTTTCCATGAGGGGATATGCCAGGTCCGCCGCAGTTGATCGGGCGTGATCTTCGGCAGCACCTCAAGCACGTAATCGAATGATTGATCAAGCAGCCTCAGTACCGTCTGCTTGTCGGAGGGGAGCGGCTTTGCCGGATCGAACCTAAATGGCGGCGTGGTCCCGGTAATCTGGTTAAATCGGAATACGTTGGCTCCGGCAATATGTACCATCTGCTCGCCGAAGCTCATCTCTTCCGGATTCGGCTTAAAGCTGTACAGGTCTGCAGGCATTGCATTCGCCACATCGATGGTGAACTGCTTTGAGATCTGCCAGTCGTGAACGAACTCCGACATATCGAGCACGGAGTTCACCGGAGGGTTCTGGGCCACTGCTGCTACCGCGGCAATACTCAAAAGTACTACCAACCGGCAAAAGGGACGGCAGATCATCGCTCATTCTCCGAGACTCGATTCAGATTCTAGACGCGCGAGAACTGGATGCGTGAGCGAAACCCTGGCCGTTCAGGCTGCGGCGCGTTCCTTTTCGTGGTCCATCCAGTCGCGAATGAAATTTGGGCACGCAATGATGCCAAAGTCCCGATTCTCGCCATCGATGAGGTAGCAGAGTGCCGCGCGGTCCAGTTCTTCCAGATTCGACAAACTCAGTTCTGGCCACAAGTGGCACTCCCTGGCAGATTGAACGAGTTGGTCAAGATATGACAAATGTCCCTGGAACAGTTTTCCCGATACACGGATGGTGACGTGGGGAGCGAGTTTAGGGGAAGTAGCGCGATTCATTTTTCTCCTCGGGGGCGCGAGAACCTCTCTCTCTCGCGTCCTACATACAGTTGATGCGCGGGAAAACATTTCTTGCGAAAAGAGTAGTAAAGGGTGTGTAAATCTTGGTAATGAGAGGGGCAGGAACCTCAGGAGGTTGCGAGAAAAATTAAAGTCAGGCACCGGGACCTCACTGCACACGCAAGAGCCCGTTACCGTTGCTTCCTTCCGGACCTGGCGGGGTTGGCGAGAGTACGTCGCGTGAGACCGATGCCTGACCTGAATCATTCTAGCATTCCGTTTCGCTGGCTCTCTCGCGGTCAGTAATACCGGTTCGCTCTTTTTCATCAGCAAAACGACGCCATCAGGGCATGTGACTTTCGGTGCAAGAATTCCTTGGCAAGGCCTTCCCTTCTGTTGAGGATTGTCGAACAATGGTCGTCAAGGCCTGCTTCCTTTGGGCTTGATCGTCCTCGATTCCTTATGGCGGTTCAGTCACGACAAAACGGCGTCATACCGCTGCAGCAAGCCATCGATCACTACTTTGAATTGGCGCTGTATCTGCTTGTGCTTACTGGGTTTGCCACAATCGCCGGAACCGGCGGTTTGGACCTGCCGTCGATCGTCTTGGTCGGGATCGCGTTAGCTGTGCGCGGATATTTCATTGCCAAGCGAAGTCAGTTCGTGATTTCGGAGAGGTGGACAACTCCTCTCTCCATTGCTTATTTCGTATTTTTCGCCATCGACTATTTTGCATTTTCACGTAGTTTCCTGCCCGCTACTGTGCACCTGGCATTGTTTGGCGTGGTCGTACGGATGTTCTCTTTGCGCCGCGAACGCGATCACGTGACGCTGGCAATCCTGGCCTTTCTCATGGTGCTGGCCTCGGCAGTGCTAACGGTCGATAGCGTGTTCCTGTTTTCGTTTGCGGCTTTTATGCTCATGGCGGTCATTACGTTTGTGCTCATGGAAATGCGCCGCTCCGGACACGACGCGAATATTGAGGCCCGGCATTCCACCGATGCGCAGGAACATCGACACTTGGCATTTGCGCTGGCAAAAGTAGCACCTGCGCTGATGTTGATGATTCTCATCTGCGGCGGGGCGCTCTTTTTCGTGATGCCGCGCATGTCAGCGGGATATCTCGGAGGATATTCGTACGGCACGGATCTGACCTCCGGCTTCAGTGATCATGTTCGTTTGGGTCAGATTGGTCAGATTCAACAGTCCAATGCGGTCGTGATGCACATCCAGATCGATGGCGACAAGAACGGCCAATACGACCTCCACTGGCGAGGCGTTGCGCTCACAGAGTTCGATGGGCATACTTGGTCGAATCCACGGCAACCATTCATTTTGCCGCGGCAACCGGACAACATTTTCGCAATACCTCGCGGCAACGAGGTATCAAGGTCTTATGCGGCAGCGAACCTGGTGCGGGAGAAGGTAATCCACTATCGGGTGCTGATGGAACCCATCGGCACGAATGTTTTTTTTCTGGCTCCCTGGGCTCGCAGCGTCAGCGGAGAATACCGACTGGTGGCAGCCGACTCCGGCGGTGCGGTGTTTGACTTCGACGCTCGCCGGGCGATCAATCGTTACGAAGCGACGTCTGACATCGCCACCCCGTCGCCGGCAGAACTGCGTGCCGCAGGGCACAAATACCCTGGGCAAGTGGATCCAGCTTACCTGCGGCTCCCCGTCGTGGATCCTCGAGTAGCCCAACTGGCATCGCAGATTGTGGGTTCGGCCAGCAACGATTACGACAAGGCAGCCGCCATCGAGAATCATCTTCGAACTCGATTCGGCTACACGCTGGAACTGCCCAAAACTGCGGTGAAGGATCCGATTTCGAACTTCCTCTTCGAGCGGAAGGAAGGGCACTGCGAATACTTCGCTTCATCCATGGCGGTGATGCTGCGAACTCTGGGAATTCCTTCGCGCGTGGTCAATGGATTCCGCACCGACGAGTTTAACGACATTAGCGGAAGCTACGTGGTACGAGCGAAAGATGCACACGCATGGGTCGAGGCTTACTTTCCCGGCTACGGTTGGCAGACATTCGATCCTACGCCCTCGGGTAACAGTGGCATACCGCAAGGATGGGCACGAGTGGCGCTTTATGTCGACGCAATGGCTTCGTTCTGGCGCGAATGGGTGGTCAGCTACGACAGCTCGCATCAGTACATGCTCGGCCAGGCTGCGGTCAGTGGTTCTCGCGGCGTCTGGGAGGGAGCCCGCAACTGGGCCCGCATGAAATATGAGTCCATGCTGAATTGGGCACGGCAAAGCCAGGATCGCGTGGAAAAATCACCCGCTCGATGGGCTGTAATTGGGGCGGGAATCGCCCTGGCCTTCGTGCTTCTGGCCAATCTCAGGCGTCTGGCTCTGATGCTGCATGAGAAATGGGTGGCGATGCATCCCGAGCGCGCTCCGGAACAAGCTGCTGCCATATGGTATGAACGCATGGCTCGCGTTATGGCGCGGCGGGGAGTACAGAAGCCCAAAGCTCAGACTGCTCAGGAGTTTGTCCGGAAGATCGAAGACGATCGACTGCGCGAACCCGTGGCGCGGTTCACCGACGTGTACGAGTCTGCTCGTTTTGGAAACTCCGCAGAGGACGCTCTACGCCTGCCGGAGCTATACGAGGAAGTCGAGGCGGCTACGCGCTCTTCATAGCGTCGGGGCGGACCGCTGCTAGTGCCGGCCGGAGTTGGACCGCCGCTGGTTTTAGATAGGCATCCACACAAGCTGCCGCCTTTCGTCCTTCCGAGATAGCCCACACGACGAGCGACTGACCACGCCGCATATCCCCTGCGGCAAAGACGCCCGGGACCGATGACATGTAGTTCTGATCGGTGGCCACGTTTCCCCGGTTGTCGAGTTGAACTCCGAGCTGTTCAATCATTCCCTTGCGCACCGGGCCGAGAAATCCCATGGCAATCAGCACGAGATCCGCTTCCACGACGAAGTCTGACCCGGGGATGGGTTCGAACTTCGGGGGAGGGCCGACCCTTACAGCGTGAAGTTGTGTGACGTTGCCATTGGCGTCGCCGGCGAATTTCGTAGTGGCGATGCTCCAGTCGCGGATGCCGCCTTCTTCATGAGCAGCTTCGGTGCGAAGTTGCATCGGCCACAAGGGCCACGGAGTCGATGCCGAACGTTCGTCTGGCGGCTTAGGCATGATCTCGAACTGATGAACGGAGAGAGGCTTCTGGCGATGGCACGTGCCGAGACAGTCAGCCCCAGTGTCGCCGCCTCCAATAATGACCACCCGCTTGCCGGTTGCCAGAATCTCAATGGCAGGATCGATCGCGTCGCCATGGCAGCGCTTGTTCTGCTGCGGCAGGAATTCCATTGCGAAGTGGATTCCTTTCAATTCGCGGCCGGGAATCTTCAGGTCGCGAGGATGTTCGGAACCACCCGCGAGAACGATGGCGTCAAAATCTCGGCGCAAATCCTCCACAGCAACGTTGTTGCCGACCTCGGCATTCGTCACAAACTTCACGCCCTCGGCCGCCATCTGCTCAAGCCGGCGATCGATGATGTGCTTTTCCAGCTTGAATTCGGGAATGCCGTAGCGGAGCAACCCACCAATGCGGTCCGCCTTTTCGTAGACAACCACTGCGTGACCGGCGCGGCAGAGTTGTTGTGCTGCAGCCAGACCAGCCGGGCCCGAACCGACGATTGCCACTTTTTTGCCGGTGCGAAACCTTGGCGGATCAGGGCGGATCCAGCCTTCCAGGAATCCGCGTTCCACGATGTTCTTTTCATTCTGCTTGATCGTAACCGGTGGCTGATTGATACCCAGCACACACGAGGCCTCGCATGGTGCGGGGCAGATGCGTCCTGTAAATTCAGGAAAATTGTTGGTAGCGTGCAATTGGCGCACGGCCTCTTTCCATCGGCCGCGGTAAACAAGATCGTTCCAGTCTGGAATCAAGTTGCTGACGGGACATCCGGTTTGGCAAAACGGGACTCCGCAATCCATGCAGCGGGCGCCCTGTTTGCGAAGGTCTTCTTCGGGGAAATCCTGGTAGATTTCGAACCAGTCGTTGACACGTTCCAGGACGGGTCGGCGAGGGGCCAACTCGCGCGAGTAATCCATGAACCCAGTGGTCTTACCCATGGTGCACCTGCTCCTGCTGCAACGGCTCGCTTTGGGCGAGAACAGCGACCGCGCGTCCAGGAACGTAGGCCTGATCGCTGCGGCTAGCCCCTAACACGCGCTTGAATTCGTGCGGGAACACTTTGATGAAGCGCGAGACTGCCTCCTGCCAGTTATTGAGGATTGCCTTGGCACGGCGGCTGCCGGTCAATTGCAGATGGCGCGCAACCAGATCGCGTACGACTTGCAAATCCTGTTCGTCGAGCAAAGGCTCAAGATCAACCGAGTCTAGATTGCAACGTTTTTCCGTGAAGTCTCCACGCTCATCGAACACGTATGCGAGCCCGCCGCTCATGCCGGCAGCGAAGTTCCGACCGCACGAACCGAGAACTACTACCAGTCCATTCGTCATGTATTCACAGCCATGGTCCCCGACGCCCTCAACGACTGCGGTGGATCCGGAATTGCGAACCGCAAAACGTTCGCCAGCGATACCGTTAAAGAAGGCTTCGCCGCTCGTCGCGCCATAGAGCGCAACATTACCGATGATGATATTTTCCTCCGCTGCGAACCCGGAACCCCGAGGCGGATGGACAACGACTCGGCCGCCCGAAAGGCCCTTGCCGACATAGTCATTCGCTTCGCCTTCTAGGGTCAGCGTGACACCCTTCGCAAGGAAGGCACCCAGACTCTGCCCTGCCGAGCCGGAGAGTTGAATGCGGATGGTGTCTTCGGGCAGTCCCTCGGACCCGTAACGTCGAGCGATCTCGCCGCTGAGCATGCTGCCTACCGAGCGGTGTATGTTGCGGACCGCAAAATTCACCTCGATCGGCGACAAGGTTTCCAGCGTGGCAGCTACCTGCCCGAGAATTTTGTGATCGAGCGCTTGTTCCAGGCCGTGATCTTGCGCTTGCACGCGGCGGCGGGAAACCCGCGAGGGAACGGGTGGATTGTAGAGAATCGCTGAGAAATCGAGGCCTTGGGCCTTCCAATGATCGACAGCCTCTTGCGCGTCCAGCAGGTCGACACGGCCAACCATTTCGTCGACAGTGCGAAAACCCAGCGCGGACATATGCTGTCGAACCTGCTCGGCAATGAAGAAGAAGAAATTGATGACGTGTTCGGGCTGGCCTTGGAATTGCTTACGCAGAACAGGATCCTGAGTGGCGATGCCCACCGAGCAAGTGTTCAGGTGGCACTTGCGCATCATGATGCATCCCATCGCGATCAAGGGCGTAGTAGCAAAGCCGAATTCCTCGGCGCCCAGCAAGGCGGCAATCACAACGTCACGGCCAGTCTGCAACTTTCCATCTGTCTGCACACGGATGCGGCTGCGCAAGTCATTCAAGAGAAGAACCTGCTGGGTCTCCGCCAAACCGAGTTCCCATGGAATTCCGGCGTGCTTGATGGAGCTCAGCGGAGACGCACCTGTACCTCCTGTGTCGCCACTGATGAGGACGACATCGGCATGCGCCTTCGCTACACCAGCAGCTACCGTGCCCACCCCGACTTCAGCCACAAGCTTCACGGCGATACGCGCGTGCGGATTGACGTTCTTCAAGTCGTAAATCAGTTGAGCCAGGTCTTCGATCGAATAAATGTCGTGATGCGGCGGCGGCGAGATCAGTCCGACGCCCGGGATCGAGTGCCGCAGTCGCGCAATTACTTCGTCGACCTTATGCCCCGGGAGCTGGCCCCCTTCACCGGGTTTGGCTCCCTGAGCCATCTTGATCTGGAGTTCGTCGGCATTCACGAGATAATTTGCCGTTACTCCAAAACGCGCCGAGGCCACTTGCTTTACGGCGCTGCGTCGAAGGTCCCCGTTCGGGTCAGGCTTAAATCGTTCTTCGTCTTCTCCGCCCTCGCCGGTATTGGACTTTCCTCCGATGCGATTCATGGCGATGGCCAGCGTCTCGTGCGCTTCTTTACTGATCGATCCAAACGACATGGCGCCGGTCGTGAAGCGTTTGACAATTTCTTTGGCGGGCTCGACTTCCTCGATCGGTACCGGAGTCTCGCTCTTTTTCAGTTTCATCAAGCCACGCAGCGTACAAAGGTTCGCGCTTTGGTTGTCGATGAGCGCCGCGTATTCCTCGAAGGTCTTGAAGCTATCCTGCCGCACCGCTTGCTGGAGTTTGCTGATGGTCTGCGGATTGAGCAGGTGGTATTCACCATTCACCCGCTGGTGATACGTGCCTCCGACCGAGAGTTCAGTTTCAAATTCCGTCAAAGGTCGGAACGCATATTCATGTTTCAGCGACGCCTCCGACGCGAGAACGGAAAGCCCAATTCCTTCGAGACGCGAGGTGGTGCCGCAAAAGTACGTATCCACCAATTCCTTGTTGAGTCCGATCGCTTCGAAAACCTGCGCTCCTTGATAACTTTGCAAGGTGGAGATCCCCATTTTGGAGAAGGTCTTCAAAAGGCCTTTCTTGATGGCTTTCAGGAAGTGTTTGACGGCGAGATCGGGCGTTATGCCATCGCCCAATTCTCCGCGCCAAGCCAGGTTCTCAACGCTCTCAAGCGCCAGATACGGATTGATGGCACTGGCGCCATAACCGCTGAGCAGGGCGAAGTGCATGACTTCGCGGGGTTCGCCGGATTCCGTTATCAATGCCACTTGGGTCCGCGTTTCTTCGCGCACCAGCAGATTGTGGACCGCTGCCAGAGCCAGCAGGCACGGAATGGGGGCGTAATCTTTGTCCACGCCGCGGTCGGAGAGAATGAGTAGCGAGTATCCAGCTTTTACTGCGAGAGATGCCCGCTGGCATAGCTCGTCGAGAGCGCGCTTAAGTCCGGCATCCCCATCTTTGGCGCGAAACAACGCGGGCAAAGTCGTGGCGAGCAGATCGCGATTCGACACGCGGCGCAACTTTTCCAGCTCGCGATTGGTGAGCAACGGATGCGCCAGCTTCAGCATGTGGCAATTCTCGGGCGCCTCCTCCAGAATATTCCGCTCACTTCCGATGTAGCTGATGAGCGACATCACCATCTCTTCGCGGATGGGATCGATCGGCGGATTGGTGACCTGCGCGAACAATTGCTTGAAGTAGTTGAACAGTGATTGCGGCTTGTCGGAGAGACAGGCCAACGGCGTGTCCGTCCCCATGGAACCGATGGGCTCTTCGCCCTTGGTCGCCATGGGACCAAGGATCATACGCAGATCCTCGTCGCTGTAACCGAATGCCCGCTGCCGGCGCAGGAGCGTCTCAGCATCCGGATAGTGCATCCGCGACGGTTCGGGCAGTTGATCGATCGTGATCTGGTTTTCTGCCACCCACTGGGCGTAAGGCTGTCGCGATGCTAGTTTCTGCTTGATCTCCTTGTCGGACACAATGCGACCTTCGACGGTGTCGACCAGGAACATTTTGCCCGGCTGCAACCGGCCTTTTCTTCTTCACCTGCTCAGGCGCGATGTCGAGCACGCCCGCTTCCGAGGCCATAACAACCAAGCCGTCATGGGTCACGACGTAGCGTCCGGGACGCAGACCGTTACGATCGAGCGTCGCTCCGATGACGCGGCCATCGGTGAATGCGATGGCGGCGGGACCGTCCCATGGTTCCATCACGCAAGCGTGATACTCATAGAAGGCACGCTTCTCCGGCTTCATATGAGGATTGCCGGACCACGCCTCTGGAATAAGCATGGCCATGACGTGCGGCAGGCTGCGTCCTGCCTGCAAAAGCAACTCCACGGCATTATCGAAATTCGCGGAATCGCTGCCATCAGGCGCGATGATCGGATGCAGCTTTTTCAAGTCATCGCCAAACAACGGTGAGCGCAGCAGTGACTGGCGCGCGTGCATCCAGTTCACATTGCCCCGAAGCGTATTGATCTCGCCATTGTGCGCAACATAGCGATAGGGATGCGCCCGTTGCCAACTGGGAAATGTATTGGTTGAGAAACGCTGGTGGACCAGGCACAGCGCGCTAACCGCATCGGGATCGGAAAGTTCACGGTAAAAATGGGTAATTTGTGAAGCCAGCAGCAAGCCCTTGTAAACGATCGTCCGACAGGAAAGCGACGGGATGTAGAACATTTCCGCGTCTTCGATGCCCGATTCGCGAACCTCGTTCTCGGCGCGCTTACGCACAACGTAAAGCTTCCGCTCGAAGGCATCTTCGTCCGTGTCAGGTGGGCAACCTACGAAAATCTGTTGAATGTACGGCTGCGAAGCACGCGCGACGCGGCCGATAGCCGAGGCATACACCGGAGTGTCGCGCCAGCCCACAAGGGTTAGCCCTTCCTCGCGCACAATGCGTTCCAGAATTCCCTCGCACTGCAGTCGCTGGTGCTTTTCCACGGGGAGGAACGTCATGCCGACGCCGTATTTCCCTGCCTTCGGCAACACGAAGCCCAGCTTCTCGCATTCGCGGGCAAAGAACTTGTGAGGAATCTGGATAAGAACGCCGGCGCCGTCGCCGGTTTCCGGATCGCAGCCGCACGCCCCGCGATGCGCCAGGTTCAGAAGTACTTGGATTCCCTTGCGGATGATGTCGTGACTTTTGTCGCCATTGATGCTCGCGACGAACCCGATCCCGCAGGCATCGTGTTCATGGGCGGGGTCGTAGAGACCCTGCGCGGGAGGTAAACCACTTTTCGGGTTGAGAGGCGTCGTCATGGACTCCATCTTCCGGACTAGATTCCTTTCGAATCAATTGTTGTTGGGTGTGCCTTGCGGGGCGACAGAGGGTCGCACACTTCTGCTCAGGAACACACATTCGCACTTCTCTTAATAGCGCCTGCGTGCGATCAAAGTACAATGCAGAATTTCGATGCAAGTCATGCAAAATTCAGGGCAGAGGTTGGCAGGCTTGATTCTGTGTTATTAGCCGGGAATTGCGCCGACTCCGCTATAATTTCGCTCAGCCACATGGACTTTGATCAGCTCATCACTTTTCTGGAAGTTGCCAGACAGGGCAGCTTTTCCCGCGCCGGAGAGAAGGTGTTCCGCTCGCAGTCAGCGGTCAGCGCACAAATCCGCCAATTGGAACAGGAGTACGGCGACCGTCTGCTCGACCGATCCGGAAAAACGGTGAAGCTCACCCCGGCGGGCCAGATCTTCTACGAATACGCCGAGCGCCTTAAGAACCTGCGGGATGAATCTTTGATGGCCGTCGCGGACCACAGCGGGACACCGCGAGGCACGCTGCGCGTGGGCGCCAATGAAGCCACCTGCCTGTACGTTCTGCCTGAGGTTTTCGGCGAATACTGCCGACGCTATCCCCCGGTCCAGATCAGCATCTACCGGAACTTCAGTTACAAAATCGTCGAGAAACTCGAGAATGGGGCAGTGGAGGTCGGCATTCTCACCTTGCCCATCCAGTCTCCCAGCCTGAAAATTCAGCCGATTTTTCGCGACAAACTGATGCTGATGGTCAGTCCGAAGAATCCTCTGGCCAAGTACAAAGTGGTGCCTGTCAGCGAGATCGTGAAACATCCCTTGCTTTTCCCCAAGACCGGCCACACCCGGAGGCTTCTGGACAAGCTGTTTCGGCCCCATAGCGCTGAATTGCAGGTCCGCATGGAACTCCCCAGCATCGGCATGATTAAGAGCTTTGTCGCTGCGGATCTTGGCGTGTCGCTCATCAGCGCGTCGTTTGCCCGCGACGAAGTGGAGTCCGGCCGCGTCAAGCTAATCGACCTGGAGGACGCCGAGCTCTACCGCGAACTTGGGCTTGCCTACCGTCGCGATCGAACTCTCTCGGTAGCCTCGACTGCTTTTGTCGCTCTCTTGCGTCAGTTTGCCACGCAAATGAAGAAGGCGGACTCTTAGGCGAGGGCAACCAGAAATATCGATAGAAGCTATCGCAATTTTGAATTTCCCTTGCTGGTCTCCGCTCAGTACCCTTAACGGGCAACTTGCTAGTTTCATGATCACCCTCATCCAGAAGGCGACGCGAATTACATCGACAGGTACAACCATGTCGACACGAATTACGTGTCTTCTGGAGGACGGGAACGGATGAAGTAAAGCACTCTTAAGCAAGTCACCCGAACCCACCGCCAGAAGCAATCTGGCGGTGGGTTTTTCTTTGCCCAATTAACTGATGAAGGGAGTCCAGCGATGAGCGAACCACAGCGACAAAGCAGATTCGAACGAGGCGACGATGTGGTGGTGATGAAGTTCGGAGGCACGTCTGTGGAAGATGCGGCCGCGATTCGCCGACTGATTGGCATCGTCAAGAGCAGAGGCGGCGCCCAATCGGTAGTCGTGGTTAGCGCTCTAGCCGGAGTCACCGACCAATTGCTAGAGGCGGGCAACGCCGCGGCCCAGGGACATTTGGGGTCTGCTCTCGCCGTGGTTCGAGACGTGTACGTCCGCCATGAACAGTTGGCCGAGTCGCTTGTGGAGGATCCTGTCTACAGCGCGCTTGAGAGCGACTTGCGCTCCGAGTTTCGGGCGCTGGAGTCGCTTACTTCAAGATCTGGATGCCTCGCGCCAACTGAATCTCAAATCGCAGGATCGATTGCTAGGATTCGGAGAATGCTTCTCCAGCAAATTGTTAAAGGATGCGCTCTGCGAGGCTAAAGTCGCTGCGGTCCATGTGGACGCACGCACCTGTATCGTTACCGACGCGCGCCACGGCCAAGCGAGTCCGACCTGGGACGTTACCAACCAGCGGCTTCAGGACGCTCTCACCCCAATCCTCCAGGAAGAAAATGTTCCCGTGCTGGGGGGCTTTATCGCGTCCACGAGTGAAGGTGTCCCCACTACTTTAGGCCGCGGTGGTTCTGACTTCACTGCCGCGATTGTCGGTGCCGCGCTCTCTGCCGCTCGCATCGAAATTTGGACCGACGTCGACGGCGTGATGACGACCGATCCGAAACTCTGTTCCGATGCGCGCGTAATCCGCAAGATGAGTTTCGATGACGCCGCCGAATTAGCGCACTTTGGAGCAAAGATCCTGCACCCCGCAACGTTGGCCCCGGCCGTGCGCGAGAATATTCCGGTTCACGTGCTCAACTCGAGGCGACCGGACGGCAAAGGCACGGAGATTACGGCACGATCAGGAACTGGAAAAGCTGCCAGCGCGATCACTGCGAAACGAAATGTTGCCGCGGTTGAAATCGAGGCAGCTCACGGAATCGACGCAAGCCTCTTAGCCGCAATATTCGCCGTTTTCGACCGGCACTCTTGCTCGGTTGACGTGATGGCTACGTCCCCCGGTCGAATGTCGTTTCTTGTCGCCTCCACTGCCGCTTTGCCCGGAATTGTCGCTGAGCTGCAGCGGGTCGCAGAGGTGCGATGGGAGAATCACAAAGCGCTCGTCTGTCTCGTGGGAGAAAATATGCGGCGACAACCCGAAGTGGCCAGCCGGGTTTTCGCGGCCGTAGCGGATCTGGACGTCCGGCTTTTTTGCCAAGGCGCCTCTGACCGAACCATCTCGTTCCTGGTGGAAGAGGGGAAGGTGGAGGAGTCCGTGCAGCGACTACACGCCGTATTCTTTCCGCGCACAGAACCTGTGCGCGATTGGGGAGGAATCTCCAGCGCCTACTGTCAAGCAGGATAAGCAGCGAGTCTAGTCGCCGTTAGCTGCTTTTGAAGCAGCCGCGTCCGCCGTGGGTTCAATGATATGTAAACCGCACTCGGTCTTGGCAAAGCCTGGCCACCGCCCCGCGCGCGGATCCTCTCCTGGCCTGACTGCGCGAGTGCAATGCGTGCAACCGATGCTGGGATAGTCCTGATTATGCAACTCGTTGTAAGGCACGTCGTGGTCGTGGATGTAGCGCCACACCTGCTTTGATGTCCAGTCCACGAGTGGGTTGATCTTCACCAGGCCAAACTTCGTATCCCATTCAATTCTGTGCGCGGCGGAACGCGCCGATGTCTGGTCGCGGCGAATGCTGGTAATCCATGCGCTCAACTCGCCCAGTTTGCGACGCAGCGGCTCGACTTTTCTCAAGCCGCAGCAAAGGTCCGGATCCCTGCTCCACAACGCGGCTCCGTGTGTTCGCTCTTGCGCTTCCGGCGAAAGGACCGAAAACACCTTCTCGATCGTGATCCCGTATTTTTCTTCGATCTTATCCATCAGGTTATAGGTCTCGGGGAACAGAAATTCCGTGTCGATGGTGAAGAGACGGAAGTCCTTGCGCAGTCGAGATGCCATGTCGATCAACACCATGCCTTCGGCCCCGAACGCGGAGGAGACGGCCACCCTATTTCCGAAATTCTCAAAGGCCCACGTCAGAGCACGTTGCGGCGTCCAACCTTCAGCCGCATCCTGCAGGTGCGCGATCTGTTCCCAAGTCGGGCCCTGGAGTTGGTCTTGCACTTTATCTTTCACGAGAATTGTTCCTCATCTCCTCTGGAATCAGCCGGTGAAGCAAAATCTGCATACAGCGCTGCGGGTAATGAAGCATCGGTGCCGGACGAAGCTGGCACGACGAAGTCTTCAAGATCGGTAACGTCGGCTAAGCGGACAACCTCGCCGACCACCAGTAGCGTTGGAGAAACCAGGTGCGGCGCATTCGGCAATTCCCCGATCGTCGTGCGATGAGTTCGCTGGTGCGATGTGGTCGCTCGGGAAATGATTGCGCAAGGCGTTTCAGTCCCGAGCCCTGCTGCTCTCAGCTTCGCCGAGAGGTCTGGGTAGTCCTGCCCGGGCATGTAGATCACAAGCGTGGCTCCGCTTCCTGCCAGCTTGTTCCAGTTGGCGGCTTCACTTCCCGCAGCCTGGTGGGCTGTAAGCAGCACGAGGGCCGAAGAGGCGCGGCGATGGGTCAAGGGAATCTGCGCGGCCGCTGCCGCGCCCAGGGCAGAAGTCACACCCGGCACGATTTCGTACGAGATGCCGGCCTTGCGCAGGGATTCGATTTCTTCCCCCGCGCGGCCGAAGATCAGTGGGTCGCCGGACTTCAAGCGAATTACCTGCAAACCGGAATCGGCCAATGCCACCATCAGAAAATTGATCTCTTCCTGATGAACCTTTTTGCTACCGCTGCGCTTGCCGACGTTGTGGAGTTGCGCGGTCGCAGGAAGGAGATTCAAGATCTCGGGAGCAACCAGATCGTCGTACAGCACGGCTTCCGCCGTTCGAAGGAGGCGCAGAGCTTTGACCGTTAGTAACTCCGGATCGCCCGGTCCCGCGCCTACCAGGTACACTTTTCCCTTCATACTTCTTCTCCTTTTGCAGTGAGCTCCGGCATTTCGGCCAAAGCAGCTTCCAGCGCTTCCCTGCTGGCCAGAGAATGCAGCAAGTCCAGCTTGCGTTGCTTATCGAGATCGCTGGCCAGGATGAGCTTTCTGGTTTCGCCTAGTTCTGCCACCCAAGTTGCGTAAGCTGGGCCGAATTGTTTTTCGAGCTGCTGACGAATTTTCTGGGCCAGTGACGGACTCTGCCCGCCAGTCGAGACCGCGATCTGCAGATCTCCGCGACGCACGATCGCGGGATAGAAGAAATCGCACAGATCAGGGACATCGACTACGTTGCACAGCACGCCCCGTCTCCGCGCTTCGTGATACACGCGCTCGTTCAACGTTCGTGATGCCGTTGCTACAACCGCCAGAAATGCCCCGTCAAGGTCTTCCGCCCGGAACGCGCGCAGTTCGAGTTCGATTCTTCCGGCGTTTGCCCACTCACGGACCACCGAGCTTGCATTGAGGGCAACGACGCGGATGCGCGCACCGGTTTCCAGCAACCCACCGATCTTTGGCTCTCCGACATTCCCGGCGCCAACAACCAGGCATTGCTTGCCTTCAAGTTTCATGAACATTGGAAACAGACTAGTCACCGATTCCTCCTGCCGATTGGACAAGATCTTGGGGGGAGGGCAGATCGCGTGCGACGGCGGGAAGAGCTTCACCCGCCAGAAACTCGCGCAGTTCCGTATCACTATGCCGAGCAAAGAAACGCCGCAGATTCTCTCCGCCTTCGCGCTGAGCGAGAAACCGACCAAGCAGGCGCTCCAGCGCATCCGGCACTTCGGTTGCCAGGCAGCGATATCCGACCGGGCGCGCCGTTGCCTGATGCAACCCCAGAGCTCCGCCCACGCAGAAGTAATATGCGTCCACCAGGCGGTCCTGCACTTTCATTTTCTTGCCCTCAATGCCAATGTCAGCAATCCAATGCTGACCGCAACTGTTGGGGCACCCAGTTACGTGCAACTTCAAGTGCTGATCGAACCCTGGCAGGCGCTCTTCCAGTTCTTCCACCAGCCAGCGCGAGAAGTTCTTGGTCTCCGTAATGGCGAGCTTGCAAAATTCCGTACCGCTGCAGGCCACGGTGCCACGCGCGAACGACGATCCGCCGGCACGCAAGCCGATCGCGTCGAGCTCTTTCGCCAACGATTCGGTGTTGATCGTGGGTACGTTTACGACCAGCAGGTTCTGCATGTTGGTGGCACGAAGTTCTCCGCCCGCGAACCGCTCGGCGAGATCAGCGGCAGCCTGCATTTGCACCGCGGTGATGCGCCCGCGAAGGGCGACCGCGCCCACGTAAGACAGCCCCACCTGCTTCTGAGAGTGAATACCAACGTGATCGCGATAAACGTCGTCGGGCGGATGCTCGTCGGCGGCGGGATCGAGACGGAATCCGATGCGTCCCTGCAGTTCGTCAAGAAAACGTTCCGCGGTCCACCCATGTCGCAGGAAGAGGAACTTCAGGCGAGCGCGTTCGCGATGCTCGCGCAAAACGTCGGAGTCGCGGAACAATTCTGCAATTCCTTTGACTACCGGCACTACCTGGTTCCAGCGAACAAACGCGTTGAGGCGCGCACCGAGATACGGTTCGGCCGAAAGTCCGCCAGCTACCCGCAACGAAAATCCGACTTCCGGTTTGCCCCCGACGGTGCGAGTAATTGCCGTCAATCCAATGTCGTTGATTTCGGGATAGGAGCACCACGAGCGGCATCCCGCGATCGATATCTTGAATTTGCGGGGCAGGTTGTAAAAGTCGGAGTTCCCCGCGAGCAACTGCGAGACTTCGTGCACCAGAGGCGAAGCATCGACGATTTCGTGAGCATCGACCCCTGCCACCGGGCAGCCCGTGACATTGCGCACGACATCGCCGCAAGCTCCGGTGGTATTTAGTCCAACTTGCCATAAGCCTTCGAGCACGTCGGGAAGCGCCTCGATCGTGACCCAGTGCAGTTGAATATTCTGACGAACGGTGAGATCGGCTATTCCGTTGGCGTAGCGGCGCGTCAGGTCGGCGATGCCACGCAATTGAGCCGACGTCATCATACCGTTGGGGATTCGGATGCGCACCATGAACCGCTGAAGGGCCCGCCCTTCCCCGCCCCGTACCGCCGGTCACTCCGGCGCCATCGCCTTGCGTGTAGACGCCCCACCAACGGAAGTAAGTTCCGATCCATTCGGGCGGAATCGAATGGAATCCTTCGCGGGCGAAGCGGCGAATCTCCGCCAGGCCTTCCCACGGATTCATCGCGCGCTTGAGCCGCTCGACTCGCTGCGCCTTGGTTTCTTTGGCCGTATTTGTCGTTGCATTCGTCATAGAAAATAAAAAACCCACCGCCAGTTCGATCTGGCGATGGGTTTAATGAGTGCTGTTATTAAGAAAGAATTCTTAGGTCAGCAACCTCCCCGCGCCAGCGCACACGCATGCACAACAACAACAAGTGCAGCAGCACATCGCGCGAAGATTGGAGGTACTCGACATTTGAGCTTAGATAATAAGTGGCCGGCTTGCGCCCGTCAACTATCTTGCGTAAGGTCTTCGATTCAAACTTTCGATAAAACGAATCAAAAAATTACTCAACCGGGCTACACCTAGCCACCTTGGCTGTAGAATCAGCGACTTAGCTTATTAAACATTTGTTAGGTGATAATCTTTCGGTTGCTCATAACCCCGGACATCCGGTTGATCGCATGGAAAGGTCCTTCCCTCATGAAGCTTTCGCCTCCATCCTTAATACTAGCGATGCTCGCATTGACGACATTTGGCCTCTGCCAGGACAAGGCGGCAGATCCTAACAAACCAGTGCTCGATCGGTTGGAATCGCTCACTCAGAAGTCTGAACCCGAGTGGCGCTTCCACTCCGACATCCCCCATCCCGAAGATCCCGCAGCAAATGACGCGGATTGGGGCGTCTGGACCGTAAAGAATATTTCTGGTCCGGGCGGAGAGAACGCGAGCGAGGAACACTGGACTGGAACCCGAGTGTTCCGCCGCTGGGTGCAGATTCCTGAAAAGATCAACGGATATGCAACCCAAGGTTCGAGCGTATCAATGGACCTGCGTTTCGGCAGCCCCGAGAGGTTGATGATCACAGTCTTCTCGAACGGCTCAATTCTCTATCGCGGCAATGACGACGACATTCTCCCCGTCCTGCTGACGGAGAACGCTCAACCCGGCCAGAAATTTCTCGTGGCTGTGCGGATTGTTGCCGGAGACGCAGTGCAATCAGAATTTGTGCGCAGCTTAATCACGGTTAACCCCCCGCATTCGCGCCCGGACCCGGCCCTGCTACGGATGGAACTTCTCTCTGCGCGTCCGATCATCGCGGCCTACGAAGAGGGAAAGTCCGAGCGAGAGCAACAACTGGATTCAGCGGTGAAAGCCATCGATTTCTCTCCGCTCGAAAAGGGCGATCAGGCTGGCTTTGACGCTTCGCTCAAAGCAGCGCACGCGAAACTCGAGCAACTCAGGCCATGGCTGCAGCAATTCACAATCCGCGCCGTCGGCAATTCCCACATCGACATGGCGTGGCTATGGCCATGGACCGAGACCGTCGAAGTCGTGCGCAACACTTTTCAGAGCGTGCTTGACTTGATGCGGGAGTATCCGGATTTCAAGTTCACGATGTCTTCCGCCCGAACCTATGAATGGATGCAGGAGAAATATCCGGATCTCTTCCACCAGATCGAGCAGCGGGTGAAAGAAGGTCGTTGGGAGATTATCGGAGGAATGTGGGTCGAGCCGGACTTGAATATGCCTGACGGCGAGTCGCTCGTCCGCCAGATCCTGGTGGGCAAGCGCTACTTTCAAAAGAATTTCGGCGTGGACGTCAAGATCGGATGGAACCCGGATTCGTTCGGCTACAACTATCAACTTCCACAGATCTACAAGAAGTCGGGCATGGACTATTTCGTCACGCAAAAATTGCTCTGGGCGCACGAGTTCACAGTCTTCCCCTACAAACTATTCTGGTGGCAGGCACCGGATGGCAGCCGGCTTCTCACCTATTTCCCCCACGACTATGCAGGCGGCATTGACGCGGAGCCTTTGGCTACCGACCTTTCGATCTGGATGCCCTCGATCTACGGAAAGAAACTTACGGACAGTCCAGAAATGATGCACCTGTACGGCGTAGGCGATCATGGCGGCGGGCCGACGCGAGTCATGCTTGATCATGCCGAACAACTTAAAGCCCCCGGCACGGTCTTTCCGAAATTGCAATTCAGTTTTGCCAGTGACTTTTTCAGCGATCTGGAAAAGAAGCTTCCCAGTCTGCAGGTTCCAACCTGGGATGGCGAACTGTATTTCGCGTATCACCGCGGAGTTTTCACGACGCAGGCTGAAACCAAGCGCAGGATACGTCGCTCTGAGGAAACGGTCTTGAATGCAGAGAAATTTGCCGCCCTGGCATCGCTCTACGGACGCACTTATCCGCAGGATGACATGGAACTGACTTGGAAGAACTTGTTGTTCAATCATTTTCACGACATCATGCCGGGCTCTGGTATCGCTGTGAATTATCTGGAGGCCAAACGCAACCTTGAAGACGTCGACCGCGCAGCCAATCTGGTAACCACAGGTTCGCTGCGGGAAATTGCTGCCCATGTCAATACACAGGGTGACGGAGCGCCGGTGATCCTGTTCAATTCGCTTTCCTGGCCGCGAAGCGAAGTAACAGAAATCGAAGCACAACTTCCAGAACCTGCGTCCCAAATTCGGGTCACTGACTCGAGCGGAAAGCCGGCGGAAGCGCAGTTGATCTCCGTCGATCCGGAAACGCACCGAGCTCGACTTCTCTTGCTCTCAAACACACCATCTCTCGGGTATGCGACATACTTTGTTCACGGGGCCACCAGTGCGCCTCCGGTTCACTCGGTTCTCAAGGCGTCTAGCGACAGCCTCGAAAATGAGTTCATCCGGGTAAAGGTCGATCCGCAAACGGGATGCATGACCAGTTTGTTCGATAAACGGAGCGGCAGTGAGTCACTGGCGCCGGCAGAAACCGACACCGGTGGGCCCAAGACTGCCACCTGCGGCAACTTGCTGCAGACTTTCGTAGACAAGCCCAAGCAGTGGGACGCATGGAATATCGACGCGGACTTCGAAAAACAATACTGGAGTCTGGACAAAGCGGACGAGGTTAAGCTGGTGGAGAGCGGTCCGCTACGCGCAGTAATTCAAGTCAAGAATCATTTTCAGAATTCGACCTTCGTCCGCGACATCATCCTCTATGCCGGGTCGCCGCGCGTCGATGTGAAAATGCAAGCTGAATGGCACGAGAAACACATCCTCCTCAAAGTTGCGTTCCCGGTGAGCGCGCACAGCGATAAGGCGACGTACGAAATTCCCTTTGGCTCCGTGGAGCGCCCGACTACCCGGAACACGCCGGCGGAGCAAGCCCAGTTTGAAGTTCCGGCGCAACGATGGGCTGATATTTCCGACGCCAAGCATGGATTCAGCCTGCTGAATGATTCCAAATACGGTTACGACGCCAAGGGAAATGTGCTTCGCCTATCTCTGCTGCGCTCGCCGGAGTACCCTGACCCTCACGCCGACGAAGGCCATCATGAGTTCACCTATTCCCTGTATCCCCACGGTGGCAGCTGGAAGGATGCGCTTACTATCCGCCGCGGTTATGAGTTGAACTACAAACTGATCGCCCTTCCCTCGGAAAACCATAAAGGGGCACTCGGTCCGGAGCATTCTTTTCTGCAGGTGCAATCGGACAATGCCATCGTTACGGCTCTGAAAAAAGCAGAGGACGACAACGCGCTGGTTTTGCGCTTTTACGAGTGGGCCGGGAAGCAAGGCGAAATCACTGTGCAGCTTCCCCCGGGGATACAAGCGGCCTCCGACGCCGATCTCATGGAGAGGCCTATCGGGAGCCTGCCAATCAACAGCGGAGGAGTCAGGGTCCCTACCAAACCTTTCGAGATCAAAACAGTGAGGCTGCAGTATGCCGGGGCGCCGCATAACGCATCGGCGGCAAGACCATGACAGGACCCTCGGCGCACGGCGCTCCAATTCTCGGAGTTGACGTCGGCGGCACCAAAGTGGCCGTGGGACTCGTCGACTCCGACGGCAAGATCCTCGCCCAGGGGCGCCAACCGATGATTGCGAATGGCACGGCGGAAGCCGCCCTGGGAGCGGTCACCAGCGCAATTGACTCGATGATATCAACCGCACCAGGAGGGATTCGTAGTATCGGAATCTGCGCTCCGGGGCCGCTCGACCCGAAGACTGGCGTGGTGCTCAATCCTCCAAATCTCCCCTGTTGGCGAAATTTTCCGCTGGCAGCCCGGATCGCGGCCAAGTATCAAGTTCCGGTAAGGGTCGACAACGATGCCAACGCCGCCGCGCTGGCAGAGGTAAGGTGGGGCGCCGCTCGTGGATTTCACTATGTTTTTTATGCGACGATTGGCACCGGAATCGGAACGGGCATCGTCTTCGATGGCAAGATCTATCACGGAAATACAGGGTCCGCCGGTGAAGGCGGTCATGTCAGCATCGACTATCGCGGACCGGTTTGCAGCTGTGGCAAACGCGGATGTATCGAAATACTGGCCGCGGGGCCTGCGATTGGCGCGAGGGCGCGAGCGAAGCTCTCTTCAGAGCCCTCCCGGCATTCTGCGATTTTAGACTTAGCTAAGGGAGACGTTGCTTCCGTCACAAGCGAACTGGTCGGACAGGCCTTCGTGCAAGGCGATCCGTCAGCGCGCGAACTTTTGCTGGAAACGACTGAACTCCTCACTGTCTGGTTGGGAAACATTGTGGATCTTCTCGATCCGGATATTATTGTCATCGGGGGCGGCGTAGCTGCGATGCTCAAGCCGTTTTTCGATGAGATCAAGCGACGCCTGCCGGCATGGTGTGTAAACCCACGCGCCTCGGACATTGCCCTGGTCATGGCTCACTATGGCGCCGTCGCGGGAATCGCCGGAGGCGCGGCTCTCGGTTCCGAAGACCTGCCCTAGCGGCACATCGTTATTAAGCCGCACGGGACACGTATCCGAAAACCCGCGGACTCGGGGTTGAATTCGCCAGGTAACCGCCAAGCACCCGAAAACTACAACCTTAGACGCCCCTTGTTCATCTCAACCGGGCGGATAACTTCTTATCACACATCCGGCGTAGGTGATTCTTTTGAAAATCGCTCTCATTGCTCCACCGTTCATTGCAGTCCCGCCGGCGGATTACGGTGGAACCGAATTATTCGTGGCTCACCTTGCCGAAGGCCTTTTAGAAGCTGGCCTCGAAGTAATTGTGTATGCAAATGGCGAATCGACCGTAAAAGCTGAGCGCCGTTGGATCTACGACCACTCGGAGTGGCCAATCAAGCATCCCGAGCATGCCTGGATCCGGGATCTGAATCATCTCTCATGGGCAGTTCAAGATGCGGAAAAGGATTGCGACATTATTCACGTTCAATCGCCTGCGGCCCTCTCTTTTTCGCGCTTTAGCCGGCGTCCTACGATTCTCACCTTGCACGGACCGCATGATCCAAAGATCAGTGACTTCTACCGGTTTTATCCCGATGTCTACTATGTTTCCATCAGTCAGGATCAGGGCAAACAGGAGTCCATGCCCCGGATGCGCACCGTTCATCACGGCATCGATCTGAATCAATATCAGTTGGTTGAAAACAAGCAGCAATACCTCAGCTTTATCGGCAGGATCGCACCTCTCAAAGGCACCCATATCGCGATTGATGTCGCGAAGCGAACAGGGATTCCGCTGAAAATCGCTGGTGACGTTCAGCCTTTGTATCGTGAATACTTTGAGAAGAAAATCAAGCCGCAAATCGACGGGAAGCTCGTGGAGTACATTGGCCTGGCAGACCTCAAGATCAAGAATGAGTTGCTCGGCAACTCCATGGCGATGCTCTTTCCGATTCAATGGAACGAACCGTTTGGGCTGGTTATGGTGGAAGCCATGGCTTGCGGCACGCCCGTTCTCGCGACGCCCGGTGGCTCCGTTCCGGAGGTTGTCCGCCCAGGAACATCTGGCTATATTTGCCGTTCGGTTCCTGAGATGGCCAAGCGCATCCGCGAATTAAACCTGAAACCGTCCACGGTGCGCCAGTATGTGCAAGACAACTTCTCCATCCAGCGCATGGCCAAGGACTACGTGAACGTGTACGAAGACGCGTTACGCCATTCCCAAAGCACGAAGGCCGCCTGAAGATCTGGCTTTGATGCGTCGCGCCGGACCCAAGGAAACCTCCTGCTAGCGAGTTGAACATTGGAGGCCTACTGGGGTCAGTGCCGCTCGATTCCCCTTCCGCTCTTAAGGTTGACCAAGTTTACTTTCCAGCCACTTGTGCTGCCGCCGGCATACTCCGCACCTCTGATAGTGCTCTCGCGAGGTCGCACTGACACAAATTGTCAATTCTCCGGACCGCATTTTGCCACGGCTGCCACGTCGAGTCAGACGAGAAGGTTACCGAAGTTTGCCTTTGTGCTGAAAAGAAACCCGTTCCCGGACCAGCAGCGATCAAGAAAGCATCAGCCTGTTTGGCTGGTCGATTGCCGCTAATCATCATGGAAGACTCGTTCGTGACCGGGAGCAATCGATCGCGAAAGCTCTTTTCCGCGAAGGAATGAGGAACGGAAACGAGTAAACGACAGCCGCGGTAACGAAGTGAACACACCTTGGTTACTTGCCCGTCCAGATTCTGTCCTCATAAGCTAGATCAACGCTCCAATTGAGTGGAAAACGCCCCACTGCATTGGGGCTAACGACTTGCGGGGGGTTCACCTGAAAATGTCCATTGCCCAAAAAAGCTCTGACCGTCCCGACAAGTCAAGATTCGTCTGCTGGGCGAAAAGACGTGGAGCCGAAGGATTCTCGTTAATCGAGATGGTGATCACGATATCCATCGGATTTACCGTGGCCGGCATCACGTGGGTGGCTCTCATGCCGGTTCTACAACAGCAGCATGTCACCGCCGCCTATAACACGACTCTTACGACCTTGCGCCGCGCCCATGATCAGGCGGCAGCCGACATGCGTGTGTATGTCGTAACCTTTGCTGCGCCTGGGACGATTACCGTAACTCAAAACGCTCTGGGAGGTCCCCTCTTAGTGTCCACCCAGTTGCCGACGGATGTCACATTCCACGTAGAACCTGGCGTCCCAACCTCTCCAGTAAATGCGCCCACCACTCCGGATGGGTTCGGAAGCGCCGGAAACGCGATTGATTTCGATCAAGGCGTAGCCGGAGGAAGCATCACAGATATCTATTTTCAACCTGACGGCACGGCACTGGACATCAATGGAAACACAAACAGCGGAGTGATCTATTTAGGCCGGCCAGGAGATCTTTATAGCTCGCGTGCGATCACTCTCTGGGGCGTAACCGGGAGATTGCGCGGCTGGAGATTGTACCTGCAAGGCGGCCAATCGAGGTGGAACCAGCAATGACGACCAATACACGCATGGAGCAGGAAAGAATCGCACCGCAGGCTGGGTTCGCTCTGATCGAAGTCATGATTTCGATTGTGATCATGACGGTCGGGTTGGTCGCGATGCTGGGTGCGTTAGGGGTCGCATTGGCGGCTAGCCAGACTTCGCAGCAAGACATGATCGCCCGGCAACTGGCCTCGGAATCCATGGAGAGCGTCTATACGGCTCGCAACACTTCGCAATTGTCATTCAATCAGATCAACAACGTCTCGAATGGCGGGATATTCCTCGATGGAGGTCAACAGGTTAAGTGCGCCGGCCCGGATGGAATTCTTAACACCGCGGATGACACCTCTTGCCTCACGTCCGGGGGAGTGGTCTGCCCCAACGGCGGAGTGAAATGTCTCACCGAAACCGGCCCTGACGGTGTCTTGGGCACAGCAGATGATGTCACCCTGTCTTTGAACAACTATACCCGCACGGTCCTGATCTCACAGTTGTTAGATCAGGGCGGAAATCAGATTCCCACTTTGCGTTCCGTGACGATCACTATCCAGTACGCCGTTCCCCAGTCCAGTGTTCCCAAGACTTATAGCCTTACCGAATATGTTTCGAGCTATCACTAGAAGGGACTTCATGCGCAAGACGGAGAGCACAGGTCGCGGGTTCACACTGCTGGAATTGATGGTTTCCATGGCCCTGGGGCTTATTGTGCTCGGGAGTGCAGTCCTTTTGTATAAGCAGGCTGTGAACACGACCTTTCTCACTTCCCAAAAATCGGAAATGCAGTCGGATTTTCGCGCCGTGTCAAACCTCCTGGAGAGGGACATAGGCATGGCCGGTGCAGGTAGCCTGGGACAACAAGGGCTCGCCTCCGGCAGCGTTGCGTTGCCGGTATCAGCGACGCCTTCGGTGTATCCCTGCAGCGCGACCACCTGCAACTATATCAATGGCGCGCCAGTTACTTACCCGAACCAGGCCGGCGCAAACTATCTCTACTCGGTGATTCCGGGATACAACCTGGGAATCACTGTAAACGGTCAGACCAGCGACATTCTGACTGTGTCTTACACCGACGCGAATCTAGCACTCAACTGCTACACGGTGACTTACAACAATGCGACATCGATCACTTTCACGCTCCCCGCGGTGCTGCCCAGCACCTGCATCCTGCCGCAGGGACTCGCGGCGCCCCAGGCTCTAAACAACGCGGTGGTCGGGCTTCAGACGGGCGACATGATCCTGTTTAGCACCTCCGGAGCAGGTTCTGCCGCCGTGGGAGTAGTTACCGGTACTCCAGTTGTGGGCGCCGATGGGGCGGGCCAAACCACCTACACGGTTCCATTCGCCAGTGGCGATCCCGGCCGTATTAATCAGCCTGCCGTCGCCGTAGGAAGTTTGGCGTCACTCAATGGACAAGCCATTACCTCGGCCGTGCGCCTGTTGCTGATCACTTACTATCTCGACATTTCTCCTTCCGACGGTGTCACGCCGCGGTTGATGCGCATTCAAAGTGGACGGCCGCCCGAGCCCGTCGCGGAAAACGTCATGTACCTGAAGTTCAGCTTCGATGTTTTCAACGGCGGCGCCATCTCGGCCAATCAGAACTTCCTCCCCGCAAACACGACGCCGGGCATGATCACCAAGGTCAATATCACGCACATGACCATGCGAAGTCAGCTGGGTGGCGGAAACAAGTATCAGGGCTTGGATCTCCAGACCTCGATCACGCCGCGCAATCTGACGTTCCAGCAGGAGTACCCGATTAGTGGCTCCGCTTATTGAAATGGATCTGTGAGTAAAAGGAAATCTGGCAATGGAGATGAGGAGACGCACAATGCAGAGCCGCAAGTTCAGTTCACGAGGGTTCACTCTGGTCGCAACCCTGCTGATGCTTGTTCTAATGTCGGCCTTCGCACTCGGTCTGCTCATGATGGTGAACACCGAGCAGCGATCTGGCGGCTTTGATCTGAGTCACAATTACACCTACCACGCCACAGAAGGCGCCATGGAAAAAATGAGTTCCGACCTAGGGAATTTGTTTAAGAACATCCAGGCACCAACGGCGGGCCAGATCTGCACGCTAAGTGGAAACCCGCCTGCCTGGGATACTTCGGTTTCGTACCCGGTCTACGACGTGCAGCCAATCTCCGGTTGCGCCGCGCCGCTCACCACAGTGTGGGGCCCGGTGGCTGCTGGTCCCGATCAGGGCCTCTATGCTCAGCTTATCCCGGTGACCATGAATGCCTCCGCACAGAGAGGGGCTGGTGAAACCGTCAGCATGACACGCACCGCCGAGATCGCACTGATTCCGGTGTTTCAGTTCGGCGTATTCTCCGATTCCGATCTTTTCTTTGGTCGCAGTCCCGACCTCGGATTCGCGGGTCGGGTGCACACTAACGGAGATCTCTATCTCGGTGTGGCCAACGGCTATAACCTTGTATTCGGCGACAAGATCAGTGCCTTCGGAAACGTGATTCGTTACAACATGGATAATGGAGTGCTGTCGTCTGGAAACGATAACGGCGGCACGGTGCTGATTCCAGCCTCTGGCAACGGTTGCTCCGCCCAGATGGCGAACGTCGGCGGCGCAAGCGCAAGCGCGACTTGCATCGACATCGCGTCTACTCTTCTGGGCAGCACCACTGGAAGTGTCGTCGGCGGCCACGGTTCGGCACAGAACTTCGCATCATGGCAAAACGTTTCTCTGGGCACCTATCACGGATTCCTCATTGACGGAAATGGAACGCCCGGCAGCACCACTGGAGGCCCCAACGGCACTGGCGCTGTGGACCTGACTCTGCCGTTCGTTCAGGGCACGACTTCAGCAGTGCAGATCATTCGCCGTCCACCCGCGGGTGAACCCCTGACATCCTTGTTGGGTTCGTCGCGTTTGGCGAATGAAGCGCAGATTCGCATCCTTTTGAGCGACACCCAAGCGGCCCTGCACCTGAACGACTGGAATGGAGATGCGAGTCAGGATGTTTATCTGTCTAGCATGGCCCCGGCTGGATTTCCCAACACTGCCTTTTCGGCCAATGGAATCGCGGTCAACCCACTCAGTCCTAACACTTATTACTTTGGCGAAAGCTGGTGCGGCACGCCCTCCGGCGCTGGCCTTCATCAGTGTTCCAATGACTCTAATTTTGTATTGCCCGCCTCTTACGGTCAGACCGCATGGGGCTCCCTCGGAGCCACCACGACTGCCTACGGCGGCACGGAATGGCCTTTGCTTGGTGGATGGTTGCTCGTGGAAGTTAAGTGGTCCGCCGACCAATTGTGGCACGGCGTGACTAAGGAGTGGCTGGGTCTTGGCTTCGCGCGTGGCGTCGCCGTACCTGTTAAGCCGGGGCTGGGCTGTGCGTCACCCGCTACCAATAGCCTCGCTGCTGCCGCAGGGTGCAACTTCCTTAGCGACCACGCCAACGCGATTCTATATTTCCAGCAAACAGCAGATCGCAACGGCGACGGAGCCGTCACCGCCGCTGGCGACACGGCCGGAAACAACATCAACTTCATCGGCGCGAATTCGCAGTACAACTGGTATCCCATCAATTTGTATGACGCACGCGAAGGCGAAAACTTCGACGCGTCAGGAACCTTTGCGCAAGGAACCGGGACGCCGAACGGCATTCTGAATTCCGTGGAACTAGACGTAGGAAACCTGCGGAACTGGCTGCTCGGGAATACCGGTGCTACTGGCAACAAAGTCGACTTTGTCACTCAAAACGGCTACGTCCTTTATTTCTCGGACCGCCGCGGTATGAACCTGGCGGGCGCCAATCCTGCATTGAACCAAGGGGAGTACGGGTTCGAAGACACGGTGAACTACGCCAACGCCGGTAATAACTTCGTTCCCGACGGAAGGCTCGATCCACCGAACTACAACGGCGTCTCCGCTGAAGACGTAAACGGCAACAACGTTCTAGATAAGTATGGTGTGAAGTACGTGGGCGATGCCTTCGGTCCCCTGACAACAGCTGACACGGACGTCGCCAATCCGCCAACCCCCTTTGCTCCAGGTCACCGGATTTCTACATTCACGATCGGCCGCGCCAACCGCGTTACCGGTGCACGCCACGTACTGAAGTTAGTCGACGGCTCGCTCGGCCATCTGCCGACCATGCCGCCGGGCAACGCCATCAACAATTGCACGCCAACCGCAGCGAGTCCTACCGCTTGTGGCGGGTTTACCGTAGCTTCAGAGAACCCGGTTTATATTCAAGGAAACTACAACTCGAACTGCCCAGTTGCCGGCGGAGGCGCTCCATGCACTCCAGGCAACAACGTGTACGATCCCACCTGGACAAACACGGCCGCTGCCGAACCGATCCACGCTGCGGCATCTGTCATCGCGGATGCGCTCACACTCTTGTCGAACAATTGGCAGGATGCCGGAGCTATCGGCGCGACCCAATCGGGAAGCTTGGTCAACCCAATCAATCCCGGTGGCCAAAACATACCGGCCACAACACCCAACCGCATTGCCGTTACCACCTATTACCGAGTTGCGATCGCGGCTGGCAAGAACATCGCATTTAACAACACCACTCAGAATCCGGAGTTCGCCTACGGTATGGACGGTGGCGTCCACAACTTCCTGCGTTTCCTAGAAGACTGGGGTGGACCGGCGGCGGCTGGGGCGCAACAGCAACTGTATTACAAAGGGTCGATTGTTAGCCTCTACTGGAATGCCTATGCTACCGGTCCGTTCAAGTGCTGCAATCTGGTTTACAACCCTCCGGATCGAAAATACGTTTTCGACTCGTTATTTTCTGTGCCTCAGAATCTACCGCCCGGCACCCCGATGTTCCGCAACGTAGATAACCTTAGCTACCGGCAGAACCAGGTTGCCCGGACAAACTAAAACCTACTGCACCTGTTCAATGTGCCGCCCCGGTTGGTCCTACGAACCGGGGCTCGGCTTTTTGGGGACTATTCAAAACATAAAACACTGACCTCATGTAGTTCTTTCAGTTGGCTAGGTTTCGCATTGATGCGTTTGGATGAACCGAACGCACTCTTCCTTTCCCCAGTCACTCTCTCCTGTTCGGATTTCGTAAAGAAGAGAAATTCACAATTGACAGGAAATCGAAACTCGGATAAGTTCCCTTGAACCAGGTAAGTCTCGTTTGCGTTAACGGATGCTTGGACTTGCCGCAAGATTCCCCAAGGTTTCCCCTCAGAAGGATCAAAGTAGTGCTCCGCGGGCTAGAAAGATCGTCGGCGAGCATCAGTTCATGGGCTTCGTCTGAAATGATCTTCCAGTCGACTTTGCGAGTCTGCTGGTGTGCACTGCGGCCACTGGTAATGGAAGCCCTGTCAAATCTGGCCATCGACGGGGCGAACTCGCAAACACTTGGATGAATAAAGGTTGTGAGGAACTCTATTTGGAGTCGCTGCGGATCGCGAAGCCTTAGCTGTCAGAGTCAGAGGAGCGCGATCCGGAGTGCCGAAACTTAAGAGCAATACTCGCGACACAACTCGTCAGGAACCATAAATAAGAGATCCAGCGCGCTAAAGACGCGGAGGGTAACAATGTCCATTCCTAAACGAATTCGTCCGCACGGTGTCGTGCGCGGGGCGAACCTGTCCAGAAGCTCCATATTGTTCGGCGGCCCTTTTGGCCGTATGTTTCGTGCTCTCCCACCTGCGGATTTTGGAGTCGATGATCAGCATTCGCTGGCCGCTTTAGGCGTTCTCGCCAGCAAGATGACTTCCGTCGCCGATCCGGCTGACCCGAAGGACGGGCAAGACAACGAAGAAGGCGGGATCCCGTCCGCCTATACTTACTTCGGTCAGTTCATTGATCACGACTTGACGTTTGATCCCGCCAGTAGTCTTCAGAAGCAAAACGATCCTGATGCCCTGGTTGACTATCGAACTCCCCGCTTCGATCTCGATAATGTCTATGGGCGCGGTCCGGACGATCAGCCGTATCTTTACGAGGACGGGCGACGGTTCCTGCTCGGCAACCCGCTAACGGGCGCGGCCGCCAATCCCAAAGCCAAAGATCTTCCTCGCAGCCAGGTCACCGTCAATCGGGCGCAGAACATCGATCGGCGGGCCATCATTGGCGATCCTCGAAATGATGAGAACGTAATCGTCTCGCAACTCCAGGGCTTGTGGCATCGCTTCCATAACAAGCTGGCAACCGACAACCCCACCTGGGACTTTTCGCGCATTCAACGCGAGGTTCGCTTTCATTATCAATGGGTCGTGCTGAACGATTTCCTGCCAACGATCATCTCCAAGGAAGTGATCGACCAGGTTCTACCTCATGTGGGCAAGCACAGCAACATCGTCGCACACGAACCGAAGATCAGGTTCTTCCACTTCAAAGACGAGCCGTTCATGCCGCTTGAATTCTCTGCGGCCGCTTACCGATTTGGCCACTCCATGGTGCGACCTGGCTATCGCCTGAGCGAAACGATCGGCCCGCTGGCTATCTTCGCCGCAGATCCGCTGAAAGCCCTGACCGGGTTTCGCGAGTTCCCAAACACTTGGGCTATCGACTGGAATCTGTTTATGGATCTGCAGCCTCGTGATCCCGCCGATACTACCCGCACGCAACTGGCTTATAAGATTGACACCTCGCTCGTGAACCCTTTGGGCTCACTCCCTCCGTCGGTTGCGATCAATCCCAACATCCTGGCCCTGCGGAACCTCGAGCGAGGATGGAGAATGCGATTGCCCAACGGACAAGATGTGGCACACGCCATGGGACTTAAGCCTCTTGCCGACGATCACATCATCATCGGCAAATTCACGGGGGATAAAGCCGACATCATCGGACCAATCGACAGCATCGATCCCGCTTTTCAAAGACAATTGCCCGTTATGGACCTACGTTCTGGCCGAGACCGTGGAGTCCGATGTCTCTATCAAAACGACCAAAGGAGACAAGAAAATCAAAACTCGAAAACTAGGCCCGGTAGGCGGAAGGATCGTAACCGAGACATTCGTCGGCCTTCTGCTGGGAGACAGCAGTTCGTACCTCTCTCAGGATCCACTCTGGACGCCGACCCTAGCGGTCAACGGAGTGTTTGGCCTTCGCGAGCTGATTTCGACGGCATTGCAAGGTTAGAGAGTGCCGAGGCGCTGTTGAACGGTCCTGTTCAACGGACTTGTTTACAGCGCCAGACCGCTGATGGCCCGAATCGGACTACACACTGTGTTCCGGACGGCTGATGTCCCCGACGGCAGATGGGGAGAGCGTCACGTAACTGAACTAGGAGCAACCATGCCGGTGCCAAATTCCGTCGGGAATGCGTGGCACATTCCAAGGAATGTAGAACCACCGGGAACGATGCGCAATCCTGTGACAGGCATCTCCCCAGGATCGCCGGTCTCGATCTTCAGCGGCAATCAGTTTCAAGGGCCGGGACAGCCCGGGAACCAGCTTGAAACGGGCAGCACCGTCTTCTTTCGTAAGGCCGGAGACGTCGCTTGGTCGGCAGTGCCGATGGGATTTAGCACCCTTAGCGGCAACAATAAATATTACGTTGCCCGCCTTCCCGCAGACCGTTTCGTTGTTGACGACAAGGTTCAGTACTACCTGAAAATTCCTTACACGGACCATTTAACAACGTTCCTGCACGGGAACGACAGCCAGTCGTTCGCAACCGACAAAGAGGCTGACGCACAAGCCGGCCCCTTCTCCTTCGTTGTAGCGGCATCGGCCGCAGATGTTCTGACTCTTGATTCAGGTCTATTTCAGGCCCGAGTTTCTGTTGCGTCGGGGCAGCTAGCGCTTGCAGGTCCTGACCTGGCTGGCAATCCGCTCGCAAACGTAATCACGATCGAACCACCGGTGGTGAAAACTGCTGGCAAGACTTTTAATCTAAGTCCTGTGGTTCGCTCAGCCAACGTCGCGAATGGGCTGGAGCTGACTTACAAGTTGGACGCAACCGAGATCACCGCACTTTTGTCGTTTCCAAATGAAGGCGTGATGCGGTTCGAGGTTACCGATTGGAAAGCAGTAGTGGCAGAAGAAACGATTTTGACCGCCAGCTCCGACGCTAAGGAGCATTTCTTCGGCTTCGGCGAGAAGTTTAATGCGCTGGATCAGTCCGGAAAACTAATCAAGACCGTGACGATCGACGACCCTGGCACTAAGGGAGAAAACTCCTATAAGGCAGCTCCCTGGTTCGTCAGCACGCGCGGGTATGGTTTCCATCTTGAGTCCTCCGCGGACAGCCGCTTCGACATGCGCTCCACTCATCCGGATCGTTATGTGATTAGCCACTTGTTCTCAACTCTGCGTTTCAATCTCGTATACGGGCCGAATCTGACCGACGTTCTGAGGCGATTCACGGCGTACACGGGTCGTCCATTCCTGCCCCCGCCATGGGTTTTCGGGCCATGGATCTCCTCCGACATCTGGCGGAGTGGAGGAGAGGTCCGATACGCGGTCAAAAACTTCGCCCAAAACTTCAAACAGCGAGGCATCCCCGCCTCCGCGTTTGTATTCGATTCTCCCTGGGAAATCGCCTACAACGACCTGCAATTCAACATGACGCAGTTCGGAAAGGGAGATGATTTTGAGGGTGACCGCTACGACGGATTTGCTTCTCTGCAAGAAATGATGAGCTTCTTGCAGAGCAACGGATTGAAGGTGATTTGCTGGATGGCGCCCTTTATCAATACACAATCCGATGCGGAGACTCTACCCAATCGCTTCCAGCCAAACGGAACTCTTGAAACAGTGCCGGGCCAGAATCTGGGAAAAGCAACGAACTACGATGATGGGGCGGCGAAGGGATTTTTCGTACGACAGTCCAAGGGTGGTCCGCCGCTGGTGGTGCCGTGGTGGAAAGGAAAAGGGAGTCCGGTGGACTTTACGAATCCCGACGCCCGCGATTGGTTCACCGCTCAGCTCCAGACGTTGTTGAAACAAAGCAGCGTGACAACTCGGTCAGGCGCGAAGGAACCAGCCGTCGGCGGATTCAAGACAGATGATGGTGAGACCCAAAATACGGCGAATCCGCCGAATGTCTACATCCCCCTGAGCGCAACCTATGAGGATGGCCGCACCGGAACAGAAATGCGCAATGCATACTGCTTCGAATATCAAAAATGTGTCTCCGGCGTGCTCGGTGGAAACGGAGTACTTTTTGCCCGCAGCGGTTTCGTCGGTTGTCCAGCTTTTCCGGGGCATTGGCCGGGCGATAATGAACCGAACTTCGGCGCCAACGGGTTGCCCAGCGTCATCGTAGCCGGTTTGTCGGCGGCGATGTCAGGATTCTCCATTTGGGGACACGACATTGGCGGTTATCAGAATTCGAACTTCGGCGCCTCGCCGGCAGATCGTGCTGACCTCTTCATGAGGTGGACGCAATTTGCCTGCTTCTCTCCGATCATGCAGATGCATCGTCAGGTTCTTGCCCAGAAGAAAAAAGATTTCCAGCCGGGCAAGAATGAGGAACTTCGCCAGTACCCATGGGGTTACGGCGAAGAAGCTCTGAAGAATTATCAGTTTTTTGCCCAACTCCACACCCGCCTGTTCCCTTACATCTACACCTACGCTCGAGAATCAAGTACAAGCGGGTTGCCGATCCTTCGCCCCCTCGTGTTGCTGAATCAGGATGACGCCAACACGTTCGCCGTAGAGCATGCGTATCAGTTCGGCAACGAATTTCTGGTAGCGCCCATCGTCACGCTCAATTCCAACGGAAGAAACGTCTACCTTCCCGCGGGGAACTGGTTTGACTTCTGGGACAATACGCGACGTACCGGGGGACAAACCATCGCCTGGCAAAACACGAATCGGTCGCAATTTCCTGTGTTCGTGAGAGAAGGAGGCATTGTGCCCCTGCTCCTCGAAGATGTTCAGACGCTGTGCGACGCGAATTATGTGAACAATGCTGGCGTCTCCGTGCCGACCGGTGGGCTGCAGTTCCTGATCTATCCGGGTAGTCAACAGTCGCAATTCACTGTTTACGACGGTACGTGTCCTCACATGCAACCCGCTCGCGGCTGGCCTTTCCCTCACCCTGTCATCAGGTGCACGGTCCGTCGTGCTCCAGGTATTGAGCAAAGAACCAGCGCAAGTGAGTCGCGATGGCCAGAGCCTGCAAAAAAGCGCTACGCAAGCTGCGTTCGACGCCACGGAAAGCGCATGGCGTTTCGATTTGGCGAGCGGCTTCGTATTCATCAAGTTTCCGCACCTCGGTGGTGTGACCCAAATTCAGCTTTGAAAGCACGAGCGCTATCAACAGATTTGAAAAACGTTTTTGAAGCGACAACGTCGATCTCCGCAACAATACTGGCCTAATTTCAGAAACGGAATAATTTGCAACGGAGGCATTCATGGCGGTTAGCGTCCTCACGCAGCACAATGACAACGTACGGTCCGGAGCAAATCTAGAAGAAAAGAAACTAAATACGAGTAATGTGAACGTGAATCAGTTCGGCTTGGTCGCTTCCCGCGATGTTGATGGGCGAATCTACGCTCAACCTTTGTATGTGCCGGGAATAACCATCGCGGGAAAGATCAAGAATGTTGTTTATGTTGCGACGATGCACAACTGGGTGTATGCATTCGACGCTGATGACTTGTCGCCCGCCGCAGGACCACTCTGGAAGCGCCAAGTGGATCCAAACCCAGTGCCGTCTCGCTTTTACGGACAGAATTATCACGACATCAGCAACAACAACGACGATCCCATTGGAATTTTAAGCACGCCCGTCGTCGACCCGGGCGCAAACACAATTTACCTCGTTGCTGCATCGTTTGATCCCGCTGCCCTCGCTGGACCGAACCCGCAGAACGCGTTTAAGCAACTCCTGTTTGCATTAGATCTTTCCACCGGCAATCCGCGCGCTTCCACAGCAGGCTCCTCGAATCCGGTTGCCATCGCCGGCAGCGTGGCTGGAGTGGGCTACCGCGACGCGAACGAGGTCAACGATGGAGTTGCTGTGCACAAGAGCGCCAATGGGGCCACGGTCGATGTGACGGTCGCAAACAAGGGACTGACCGTCACAGATGCAGCCGGCGGAAATGTCGTCTTCAGCCCAATGCAGCACATGCAGCGACCCGGATTGCTTCTGCTCAACGGTTTGCTTTACATCGCTTTCGGATCGCACGGGGATTTTGACCCCTATCACGGCTGGGTCTTTGCCTACGACGCTGCGACCTTAAAGCAGCGAGGGGCTTTTTGCGCTACGCCGGGCGGCGCGAAGGCCGGAATCTGGCAGGCTGGAGAGGGCCCCGTCGGTGACGCCGCGGGCAACGTTTATTTCGGCACTGGAAACGGCGACTCCAATCCTGCCGCAGTCGGTGGTCCGAATCTGGGCGAGAGTTTCATTCGCCTGCGTGCCGGCGCGGCATCGCTGGATCTGGACGCATTCATGACGATTCTTCAGGACGCCACCGACCCTGTGTTCGATGACGATCTCGGTGCTGCTTCTCCGACGATCCTGCCAGACGGATTTCTCGTGGGAGGCGGCAAGGACGGGAACTTTTACCTATTAGATCCGTCGAAGATGAAGCGCTCGGGGGATGGGACGGCGCTCGTCCAGCAATTTCTAGCAACACGTGGCCGTGGCAGCCGCGCCAAGGTGTTCGGAAATGATGGAAAGGAAGTCAGCACGCATCACATCCACGGCTCCCCGGTCACTTATGACTCTTCAAATCAAGGGGTGCTGGTATATGTCTGGGGTGAAAACGAAGTTTTGCGAGCTTACCAATATGATCCGGCAACACACACCTTCCCCGGCCAACCGAACAAGCGAAACCTTGAAGGCGTGAGTATTGCGATTGGCTCCATGTACGCGTCGAACGACCAACGCGCCCGTAACGGAATGCCCGGCGCGATGCTGGCATTGAGCGCCGACGCAAAGCAAGCTGGTACTGCGATCTTGTGGGCTTCGCTGCCCCAGTTCGGAGATGCCAATAAAGGAAGCGTGAACGGCGTGTTAACCGCCTATGACGCGACGCGTTTCGACAACCAAGGCCGGTTCGTACAGATTTGGCACAGTCATCAGAACCCCAATGACGATCCCGGGATTTTCGCCAAATTCTGTTGCCCAACGATCGCCGACGGCAAGGTATTTCTCGCAACCTTCAGCAATAAATTACGGATCTACGGTCTGCGCCCAACGGCTGACGGGGGCTACAACGTTGGTTTTGGAGGGCACACGGGCCTGAGTTTGAACGGAAGCGCACGCAGCGCTGCCGGGCTGCTCCGGCTCACTGGACAGCACGACTTGCAAGCTGGAAGCGTTTTTTGTTCGAACCCGGTGAATGTTAAGTCGTTCAACACGGTTTTCCGTTTTCAAACTACTGCTGGCAACAACACGGCCGATGGCCTGACATTTTGCATTCAAGGTGAGGGCCCCCGGGCTCTCGGAGGCCCCGGCGGCGGTCTCGGATACGGCCCCGACCCGACTGATCCCTTGGACCCCGGCTTTAGGATCACCAAGAGTGTGGCGCTTAAATTTGACCTCTTTGACAATCAAACCATCCAGCCTCGGAGTTCCATGGGCCTGTATACAAATGGCGACAGTCCGATTGCAGCGAATGCCATCGGAGGCGAAATCGCACTCGATCCCCTGGGGATAAATCTGCATTCCGGCCACCAGTTCCGCGTGACGCTGGTTTACGACGGCACCACTTTGCAGGCAACACTTCGAGATTTGACACTCCTCAAAGAAGTTTCTCGCTCCTTTCCCATCAATATTCCGTCGATCACCGGCGCAACCGCGCACGTAGGGTTCACCGCAGGAACAGGACTGTTCAGTGCGGATCAGGAAATCGTGAGTTGGCAGTTCACCTCGTGACCATTGGTTACGGCAGTTCTCCATTTGCCTGGCGGTGATCCGGACAGTCCCCGCAAAAACTCATCAAATCTTCTCAACTCTGGGAAAATGTACATCGATGGAGTGTGTGCGTAGTGACCCCACCGCACCAGTCCACTCCTTTCGCGCCTCAGCCGATTCGATAGAAAAAACCGTTCTGCCGACGGATTTTTATAAATGATTGTCATTCCCATCTTCGGATATAATCCCCCGCACTCTGAGCAAAAAGGTTTGGGTCTCGGCTACAAGCACAGGGAAATCGAAAGGTCACACGGGGCGTGCAGAAGAATCCATGTTCAGTTTCTTCTCTCGCGTTCGTCCGGCGGAGCCTTTTCAAGGGGGATGTCAATGACGCGAATCCATCAGCAAGTGAGTGGCGGGCAGCACGAGCGGTGGTACGAATTTGGCATTCGATGTATGCAGGGAGCACGGCGCGCGATTTGGTTGTCCGCGGTCTTGATGATTTTTGCCGCTCTGGCGACGGCACAAACGAGCCAACTGAATGGCAGTGTTTCAGACCCGTCTGGTGCGAGCGTTGCCGCCGCGAAGATTACTTTGACGGACGCGGCCACCGGTTTGCAGCGAACCACGACCAGCAATGCGACTGGACTGTACCAGTTCCTCGACGTTCCTCCGGGTAACTATCGTCTCGAGGCCAACGCAAAGGGGTTCGCGTCCTATTCGGCGTCCAACGTCACCCTCGTTGTCAAAACACCCTCCACCATCAACATCAAGCTTCAGGTTGCGGGCATCGAGACTATGGTGACAGTCGAAGGACAGGCGCCGCTCATCAATCGCACCGACGCGTCTCTCGGCAACACGGTTGAGCAAGACCAGATCGCGGAATTGCCGATTGCCGATCGCAACGTAGTTCAGTTGCTGAGCCTGCAGCCCGGCGTGGCCTATCTGGGAGGCGCGGCTGAGCAGAATCAGGCGACCGACACCCGCAGCGGTGCTGTGAATGGCATGCGCAGTGATCAATCGAATGTCACGCTCGACGGCATCGGAGTCAACGACCAGAATAACGGTTATGCTTTCACCAGCGTCCTGAATATGCCGCCCGACTCCGTTCAGGAATTCAGGGTCACCACCGCCAACGCCAATGCCGACTCCGGCTATTCCAGCGGCGCACAAGTCTCGCTGGTCACTAAGAGCGGCACCAACGCCTTTCACGGCTCGCTCTACGAGTACAACCGCAATACCGTATTCAGCGCCAACGATCCCTTCCTGAAATACTCGCAGCTCACCAGTGGCCAGTCGAACACTGCACCGAAGCTCTTGCGCAACGTGTTCGGCGCAACGCTGGGAGGACCGATCATGAAGAATCGGTTCTTCTTCTTCGCGAATTATGAAGGGCGGCGCGACGCCCAGGGCAGCAGCGTACTGCGCACCGTGCCCAGCCCAACTCTGAGAGCAGGCGATCTCGTGTACCTATGTCAGCGGAACAAGGATGGCAGCCTGGACACCGCCGATTGCCCCGGAGGCACGGTCAATGGGGTGAGCAACGTTCAGCCCGGCTACTACGCTCTGGGGCCAAGCCAAATCAAAGCAATGGATCCTCAAAAAATCGGCGTGAGTCAGGCGGTCCTGGGCGTGCTGCAGCAGTATCCAGGGGCGAATGAGAATGCTGGCGACGGCTCCAACACGCTCGGCTACCGCTTCTCCTCCAATGCCGATTCAAACTTCAACACCTACATCACCCGGCTCGATTACCACATTACGTCCAGCGGTTCGGAAACCGTATTCGCTCGCGGAGAGATGCAGAATTTCAAGGAACCAGGAGATCAACAGTTTCCCGGCCAGACCGCAGCCACGACCGTGCTCGACGACAGCAAGGGCCTGACCGTTGGACTCACTTCCCTTCTCAATCCTAGACTCATCAACGATTTTCGCTGGGGCTTCGTCCGCCAGGGAGGACAGAAAGCCGGCTCGTCACTCGACCCGGCGGTTCTTCTCGATGGACTCACCAGCCTCGTTCCGTTCACGCGCTCTAACATCTCTTTTGTGCCATCGCACCAGTTCAGCGAGACCTTGAACTGGACGCGCAAGAACCACACGTTCAATTTCGGCACCGACTTGTTTCTGATTCGCACCAATCACACCAGTTACCTCAACTCGTTCTCCGATGTACGCACCAATGCCGTGTATCTCAACACGGGGGGAATCGCTGGAACCTCGAGCCCTCTGGATCCGGGCGGAAACAACGGCTATCCGGCTGTAGACAGCAACTTCGGTCCGAACTATGACAGCGCGGCCACGATCGTCATGGGTATCTTCCCCGAAGGCGATGGGCATTACAACTTCGCGCGCAACGGCAGCGCGCTAGCTCAGGGCACGCCGATCAATCGACGCTACGCGATTAACGATTACGAGTTTTTTGGCCAGGATACGTGGCGGCTCACACCCAGGTTGACGGTTACTTACGGCCTGCGCTGGGTGCTCGAAGCTCCGCCTTACGAGACCAATGGGTACCAGGTCGCGCCCTGCGTTCAAGCTTCCGGAGGAGGCTGCACAAAGCAAAATGCGGCCGACTGGTTTAATCACTCGGCAGCACTAGCCGTTTCGGGCCAACCGGCGAACGACGCTGGGGAGCTTTCGTTCGCTCTTGGCGGACCGAAAAATCACGGCCCGGGCCTGTGGAATTGGGACCATAAGAATTTTTCACCCCGCATCGCCGTGGCTTGGTCGCCGGACACGGGCGAAGGATGGGTCTCAAAACTTCTCGGAAAGAAGGACCAGTTCTCCCTGCGAGGCGGATACAGCATCGTGTATGACCATTTCGGAGTTCCGATCGTCAACAGCTTCGACCAAAACGGCTCTTTCGGCCTCTCCACCATTCTCGGAAATCCCGCAGGCGTGGTGTCACCGAAGGATGCTCCGCGTTTCACCTGTCTGCGTTCCCGGAACATCCGGTCAGTCTTGCTTGCCCTCGCCCTGCCCATCGATCAACGATCCGGGCTGCTTGTTTGGTCCTGCGCCTGCGGGAGGTTTCCCCTATACCCCAGGCAATACAACCTTCGCTATCAACTGGGGGCTGGACCAGAGTTTGAAGACGCCGTACACGCACGTTTTCAATTTCTCGCTTGCGCGTCAACTTAACTCTCGTTCTTCGCTGCAGATTGCCTATGTGGGCAGTATTGGCCGCCGTCTGCCCATGCAGGTCGATCTGGCCATGCCGATCAATCTGACCGATCCTTCGAGCAAAATGAAATATTTTCAGGCAGCGACAATGCTCTCGAAGGCAGCCGCAAACGGAACAAACGTGAATCAGATCCAGCCCGTTCCTTTCTTCGAAAACATCTTCCCCGCCTGGGCTGGACCCGGCACTCAGAGCGCTCTTGGCGGCAACAAGGTCACCCCTACCAATCCTTCAGGCGACAATTGCGCTCCTGGCGCGTTACCGAGCAATCCGACTGCCACGCAAAACATCTACGAACTCTGGAACTGTTTCCCGCATAACGAAACTTTCTCTCTTTTCGAAATGGATTTGCCCAGCTTCCATTACCGGACTGAGCCCCGAACTCCCCAACAGCAAGTTTGGACCCTATACCTTCTACCATGACCAGTTCAGCTCGCTGTACTCGTGGCGTAACATCGGCACGTCCGACTACAACGCGCTGCAGGTAACCTACAATGCTCGCTTTGGATCAAACCTGCAGGGTCAGTTTAACTACACGTTTTCGAAATCTTTCGATGAGGCATCGGCCGCCGAACGAGTCGGTCCCTACGAAGGAACCGGTGGAACGGGCAACGACTTAAACGGCGGCGGAATCGTCATCAATTCCTACGATCCTTTGTCACTGCGGGGACTCTCGGATTTCAATGCTTTCCACCAAATCAATGCGAACCTGGTTTATCACCTGCCCTTCGGCAAAGGACAGAGGTTTGCGGGAAGTGCCCGCCCGCTGCTCGACGCATTGATCGGAGGATGGCACGTCTCCGGTATCTTCCGGTGGACCAGCGGTTTCCCGATCACGATCGACAATGGCTTCACCTGGGCAACCAACTGGAACATCGAAGGCGACGCCATGCCGAACGGTCCGCCACCCAAGGCATCGAATCCCAAAAACGCCATTGTCAATGGAGTGGGCATCGGCCCGGATATCTTCGCTGATCCCGCGGCGGCAGAGGCCGCCTTCCGTCCAGAGTGGCCGGGCGAATCAGGGGTGCGAAACAACGTCATTGGCGACGGCATGTTCAACATTGACACCGGCGTGAGCAAGGAATTCTCTCTGGGCGAGCGACGGCGGGTGGAGTTCAGCTGGCAAGCGTTCAACGCCACCAACTCGGTGCGCTACGACGTGCGTGGCGCTCAGCCTTCACTCTCCTACGACCCGACACAGTTCGGCAAATACCTGGGGACGCTCACGACGCCTCGCTTCATGCAGTTCGCGTTGCGTTTCGAATTCTGAAGAGTTGCGCCATGGGAGAACCGACTCACACCTCTTCGTTCAGGCCCTGAGTTGATTAGGGGCCTGTTCACTACGATGAACCCGGCAGCAATCGTTACCTGAACGGCGACTTCGGAGTCGTGGAACCTTTGACCGTAAGTCAGGATGGCCGCGGTCTGTCGAGCGATCCGAGAAAGAGGCAGGTTTCGGCTCGCTACACGTTTTAGACCGACACGATTTAGGACGATACAAGTCGCGGAGCGACGCATGCCGGAAAGACGGCATTCCCGTGCTTCCTCAATCCCACAATGAGTTAACCCCCGCAGCGAGTAGCGAGAGGTCGGCAAATTGTCGAGTTAAATGCTAACTAGTCGGCAACGCAGAAGTCATCCGCAGCGTCTCTCTTAGGGTGATCAAGCGAATCAGGAATGGACTACTCCCATACCGGAAAATGCTGAGTTTTGGGGCACTCCTTCTCACATTGACCGCACTGTCTTCAACGCAGGATGTAGATCGATTACAGCTTTCTCTCGATGCGCTCTCGCCATCCCCGCCGCCCAATGATGCCGAGGTTCGTCCAGGGCCGGAGCCGCCATGCGGAAAAGAGCCAATTCCGCCCTATCCGGATTTGAACGACCCGGCCGTAGTGAAACTATGGAGTAAGTCTGACTTAGACCGCGACTGGAAGCCGCCCTCATGCACTGGCTGGACTGAACCGGGGTTCACGACTCTAGTGACCATAACCTCGCGCTTTTCCGACGCATCGGATACCGGAAGTTTGCTACATCACATCGGTGCAATTTCTGGACTCGCGGGCATGCACTATTGGTCGACCACTCACAAACAGTGGCGCACTCTGGTCGTAGAGGCTCACGCCCTGACAGATTCGAACTCCGGTCGCCGTCGAGAGAATTTCACTCCTAATGAAATGAAGGAAGGGACCGTTCTCTATTTCGAGCAGGTGGATAACCTTTCTGGCAGGGCCATCTACCAAATGCGCATAGTCGAGGCTTCGACAAGCCGCCTCGTCTTCGACGTCGAGAACATAAGCACCATACGGTACTACTTCATACCTGTCTTTCGCCCGGGTGAGTTGCAGTCGATCTACTTTCTGGATCGCGAATCCGATAGTGTGTGGCGCTGCTACAGCATCATGCGTACAGGACAGAAGGCCAATGGACTGGTCGCACGAAATGGATCTTCATCCGTCAACCGGGCCGTCGCATTCTATCGGCACCTGGTAGGAATTCCCACCGATCAGGAGCCTCCGGGCGCACGCTGAAGACGCGAATGATGCGCGGCCTTAGGATCAATTTCGATTCCCAGGTCGAAAACACCCAGCACCGTTAGTGCTGTGTTTTCGATTGCGTCCAGGAGTTCACGACATTTGCGCCTCGTCCCAAAGCGTAGAATATCGTGAAGCACACCAACGATAACAACATTGCCGATAATCTGAATGGTGAACCCTGCGGCCAAGTTAACGGCACCTGATGGACGCGTCACACCAACTGACGCTCGGTTCTTCTCTAAACCTGAGCGTACACCGACCATAAATATGAGCCTGCCCCACGCTTCCTCGGGAGACTTTTAATGTCGAGAGCAAAACGTGTCGGCGTTCTTGGTCTATTGCTTTTCTCTATGAACCATGTTGTATTCGGACAACTCACGGCGCAGTTACATACTTCCGACACAGACCTCGCTCTGGAGGCTGGCCCTAGCGCTCCGCGCATGATCAGCCTGACGCCTCCCGGTCAAGCCAAATGGGAAAACCGAACTTCAGAGGAGTTAATCCCATTCGCCGAAGTTGCCAACACGCAAACGCCCCTGCACTGGAGTCTTAAATCGAATGCTACCCGGACTAACGAACAACGAGTCGAATTCGTCTACGAATCTGCCTCGCCCCGTCTGCGCCTTACCTGGGAATGGCGCACTCGCCAAACATACGGGCCTATTGAACACCAGATTCGTATCGAGAATCTCGATAACCAGGAAATCTGGATCCCAATGCAGGACAGTCTTGCCTTCGATTGGCAAATCGATCCCCACTCCTCACTGGAACATTTTTTCGTCGAGAAGGGAGCGAACACTCCCTCAGCGGTCGGCACTCATCGAGTCGATCTCGCCGAGAGCTACAAGTGGACCGGCACATCCAGTACCTACGGCGACCTGAGGGATATTGAACCCAGGGAAATCATTCCGTGGTCGCTGGTTGAACGCAACGACACAGCGCAGGCCGGCTGGTATGCGGGCATCGAGTTCAGCGGACGAACGCGAATCTCTGTGGAAAGAGAAAAAGATTCGCTCAAAGGGGCGATTGGACTGAATCCTGACCCCAGTCCCTTCCGCACCCGTCTTGCGCCCGGCCAAGCCTTCGAGACGCCAGTGGTCTTTCTCGGCGGGTTCCGAGACGGGCCCGATGGCGCCGGGAACGTACTGCGGCGCTGGGTACGCGCAACTCTAGGCAATCCCGACACCTGGAAAAATCCAAACTATCCGCTCGTGGTCAACAACAGTTGGGGTGGCGGCATGGAGGTCAACGAGGAGATTGCCCTGCGCATGATTCGCGACTCCGCCGACCTGGGCGTGGACCTGTTCCACGTCGATGCCGGGTGGTTCCGCAGTCCCGGAGACTGGTATCCCAATCCACAGAAGTTTCCTCACGGACTCGCCGTCATTGCTGACGACGCGCATAAACACGGTTTGAAGTTCGGGCTTTGGGTGGACTGGACTCAGGCCGGCTTGTCAACCGAGGCCGGAGCATTGAATGCGCGGGATCCCAAAGTTCGCGACTGGATGGTGACCGATATTCCGGCCGACTGGAAACCTGAGCCATTCAAAGGGCAAACGATCGATTTGGGAGTGCCCGCAGCCAAGCAGTGGGCTGAGCGCGAAGTGGAGCGGATTGTCCGGGACTACCGCCTCGATATGCTGGAGCATGACGGCTATCTCGTCGCACATGGATGCGATCGAACCGATCATCCTCATGCCTCTCCTGATCCGCTGAATAAGTGCATCTACAAATCGTCGGGATTCTACTGGGTGGACAGCTCAAACTCCACAGATGTTAGTTACCACGCGGTGCGAGCTTACTACGACATTTATTCCAAGCTGCGGAAGGATCATCCTGGCCTCTTGTTTGAAATTTGCAACGACGGCGGAAGAATGGTCGACTTCGGCAGCGCCGCGCATGGCGACTATTTTTCGATCACCGATACCTACGATCCGTTGTCGAATCGGCGGGCATTTTACGACACCAGTCACGTGTTGCCCGTGGCAATGCTCGAAAGTTACGTCGAAAAGTGGCCGACTCCTCGCATCGAAAACTTTCGCTACATGCTTCGCAGCGGGATGATGGGATGGCTAAGTATCATGATCGACACGAACGCCTGGTCCCCCGAACAGCACGCTGACGCGAAACAGGAAATCGATCTCTACAAAAAGGACCTTCGTCCTCTGATTCGCGACGCCAGCCTCTATCATGTCTCGCCTCGACCCGATGGGGTTCATTGGGACGGAATCGAATTCTGGGATCAGGATCGCCAGCGGGGCGTGATCTATGCGTTTCGGGGAACCACCGAAGAGGAGACGCACACTTTCCCCCTAAAAGGCCTGGAGCCATCGACCCGCTACCAGCTCAAGTTTCACGATCACAGTGCTCCCGATCGGATTGTGGCGGGACGAGAGCTCGTGGAGCGCGGTCTCGAGGTGAATCTGACTCTACGGAACAGTTCCGAACTGATCTTCATCGAGGGACCAGCACACTAGGAGACGCGGAAATCTGCATGAAAGAAGCGAAACCTTATCTAACATGAACGAAACTACTTCTATGAGCCGGCTTGCGGACCGAGTGGCGCTCATCAGCGGCGGCGCTCAGGGCATCGATCGCGCAATCGCAGCCCTGTTTCAACGAGAGAGCGCGTGGGTCTTCATCCTGGATTAGGACGCGGATCGAGGGCACAAAACGGCCATCGAACTGACCAGACAGAACCCGTCTCGACCTGTAGGCTACCTTCGAGCCAACCTTGGGGAACCAGCCGAGATCCACAAAGCGATTGCCGCCCGGCGAGAACAACACGACCGAGTCGATATTCTCGGCGCGTTGAGAGCGCGGCGGCTCGCCGAACCGCCTCGCTCAGTGTTCGCCCCTGTTCACTACTCGTCGGAATATTCGCCAGGGACATCATCCTCAGGCACTTCGTGAGTGTGCACTTCCTTCTCATCCGCGTTGTCGGCGTCTTCCACGCCAGCTACTGCATCAGCCTCGAACGCGTTGCCTTCTTCGAGCAACTCATCAACACTTTCCGAATCTGCACGTTCGCCGTCGGATAATCCCTGCAGATCTCCTGATTGCCCACCAGAACGCGTACGTCGGGTCTCTTCCGGCGATGCCACTGTAGCTATCGTCTGCCTTTTCAGCCGGGCTGGCCTCTCTATCTTGCCAAAGATCTTGCCGGCTTCCTTCCCACCCTCGGCCTTGGTTTTCACCACCACTCTTTTCTTACTGAATTTCTTCGCTGTTGCCTTCTTTGCTGTTGCTTTCTTCGCAGTTCGCTTCTTCTTCACAGACTTCTTCTTCGCCGGCTTTCTGGTCGGCATTGTTTTGCGTCCAGCGTTTTTCTTAGACTTCGTCAGTTGTTGTTTCTTGGTTTTCTTTTTGGCGGCCATAGAGCGCAGTCTACCACTGGACACCCAACGCTCTGCAAGAACCGACTTCAGCGCATGGAGTGTTTGACATGTAACTCGGCGAAGCGGTCCTCATTACTCCGCGACGTCAACATTAAGACCATTCGAGACCAGACGTCGCGATACTGCTCCGCGCTCTGTTTCGTCCGCTAGTACAGTGTTACCAACCTTAAGAACCTAGGCTGCAAACTCGTAGCCGATGCCACTTGTGCCGCCCGTTAATCAAGACGGGTGTTGCCTGAGAGCTTCATTACAGAGCTCTGTCCAAAGCAGCGGCCCACCTTTGCGGCCGGAACGGTCACGTGATCGTCATGGTGATCTCGATATGGAAACCTGGAAGGAGGCGCGGAAAAACAGTCAGCCAATCAAGGATTTATGGGAATAAGGCAATAATTGAAGCAGTCTGGAACGGCGACGGAGATGCCAGAGTATCCTCTTTCAGCGCCGCGATTTACTCGTTGATTGTGAAGGATGCACCCCCTGTCCGGAGATGCACCCTACCCATGTTTACGCGGTTGATTAGCGCAAGCTTCCTGTGGTTGCGTTGACCGGTTTGCCGATGGCTTCGCCGGATACAAGAAGTTCAACTCTGCGATTCTGTTGTCGTCCCGCGGAGCTGTCGTTGGAGGCTACCGGCAGAGTGTTGCCGAAGCCTTTGGAGGAAACCGAATTCGTCGCAACGCCTTGCTGGACCAAATAGTCGCGCACAGAGCCGGCACGATTCTCCGACAGCGTTTGGTTCATGGAATCGCCGCCGACGTTGTCTGTATAGCCCCCGACTTCAATGTTGAGGCCTGGGTAAGCCAGCAAGATCCCGGCAACCTTCGCCAGTTTCTCGCGCGCTCCCGGTTTTAACGAATATCTTCCGGTATCAAACAAAACATCGGACATGCTGACGATGAGGCCGCGCGCGCTATCGCGAGTCTGAAGGATCGAGTTCAGCTGCTCGGACAACTTCACACGCATAGCTGCCTTATCGGCCTCCGCCTGCTGTGCGCTGACGTTCGCCTGCTGTGCAGCCAAGCGTGATTGGTCCGCATCCGCCTGGGCCGCAGAGAGTGCTGCTCCCGAGGAAGCCTGGTTAGCGGCCATGTCTGACTGGGCTCTCGCGGTCGCAGCTTGCGCATCCGCAGTGTCATTACGCGCTCTAGCCGCATCCGACTGGGCCACAGAGAGTGCTGCTCCCGAAGAAGCCTGGTTGGCGGCCATGTCTGACTGGGCCCTCGCGGTCGCAGCTTGCGCATCCGCAGTGTCATTACGCGCTCTAGCCGCATCCGACTGGGCTTGAGCGTTGGCGGCCTGAGCATTCACGGCGTCAGACTCGGCCCTAGCCGTGGCAGCTTGAGCTTTTGCCGTATCGGACTCGGCCTGCTCCTTGCGGCGCATCGCTTCATCCGCTTGTCCTTGCGTACGAATCTGGGCGTCAGCCGAATCCTGCCGTTCATTGGCCAGGCGCACGTCCTCCATTTTCTTGACTGCGATCGCGCGGGCATCTTCCGCGGTCTGCACTGCTTCCCGCGAGATCGCGATCAGTGGTTTTTTATCGATATGTTTCCTGGTGGCGTAGCTGTCCACATTGTCCATCAGCTTAACTGCATGCTGATAGCTGTCCGGGGCGTACTGCTCGGCGCCCTCGGATTGCGCAATACGTAGTGCATTTCGCGCTTCGAAGAATTCCAATGGCAGCTTGGTATTCAACACAACCGGGTCGAATTTGTAACCAGTGGGAATGTAGCCACCGCGTTCCATGAGTTCGTACTTGGCATTTACAGCTTCAGTAGTTCCCTTGGTCTCTTCGCGAATCACGTTTTCAAGCACGATCACATTGCTGGGTTGGCGCACGGCATAATAAGGCTCTGCCGTAACCAGCAGTGCGAAGGCCTGAAGGTCAGTGGTCACATCCAACTTGCTGCGATGGTTGTCGCCAACGAGCACTTCGCCGAGATTCACGGCCCGGCCCTCGGGCGAAATCGCCCACAGAATGTAGGTCAGGTATTCGTTGCCAAAAGTCGTCGGTTTCTCCAGATTGCCGAACTCGACTTCGATTTCGATGTAACCCTTCTTGCTCTCCACTTTGGCTTGCCCGTTCGCGGCAGGCATAAGGGCCGTGCCAGCGAAATCGACCTTGGAAGCTCCGCTGCGATGTTTGTAGTTGACGGCTTGCACACTGCGACTGATCACGGTGACGCGGAATGTGGGAGTCGGGTTCATGTGCTCGACGTTCCCCGATGGTTGTGAATTAGTTTGAGCAAACGCGCTCAAAGTGAGGGCAATCCCTGCTACCAGTAACAGTTCTGTTTTCAAAGTGACTCCTTGAGGCAGATGTCCGCCACATTGCTTGGTACGAATCTCGATTGGTGCATTCAGCCCTATGGCCGACCTGTTTACGGGATCAGAAACGTGCCAACGTGGATCGTGGACAGTGAATGAAACAGGCCGAAAACATTCAGCAACCAGAGGACGACGGCAATCACAACAACGCCGTTCAGGATTGATTTGATGGATCCCTGCATGGGGATGAATCGATTCACCAGCCACAGCAGGACACCCACCACGATGAGAACTTCCAGAATTTGAATTAAAGGCATGATCTTTGACCTTCCTTGTTTCGCAAGCTAAGCTTCGTGGGCCAGCGCTCCTGATCTGTCACGGGGCGTTACCCTGATTTGGATTTTCAGGAACTATCTAGGGTCGAATCGTGTTCCGCCGCAAGGTTTTCGGCGGCGTGCACGGATGAAGAATGCTGACTGACCTCGACTCCAGCTTAAGAATGAGAGCAGCGAATCAGAGGTCGCCGCTCGTACTCACAGTCTGTAGAGTAAGAATGACAGGTGTGGGCGGGAGCGTCTGAGCAAGATAGCTCACAAGTGAAGAATGATCGTTCCGAAGAAGAAACGGCATCATTGACGGACATTCAGCGTGCATGATGGGCATTTCGCTCCAAGCGAGCAGACCGCAAGGAGTTGGGATCTGTCGATGCTTGCGGATCTGGTAAATCGAATTCCCGTCCACAATCGAAGCACACGTTGTATGTGCGGTGTTTGATCGTGAACACACGGCTGAGGTGGCGGTGGCGGCAACCAAACATAAACTGGAAAATGGTCCGCAATGGGTTCATAGATCCTGCGCGCGCTGGCGACGTTCGCAACTTCCGTTAGCATCCAACCATTCGAGTAGCGAGCGAACGCTGGCCCGAGCCAAGGCAATCGCGCAATCCGCTGCTCCGTAATAGATGTTGAGCGTGTCGCCATCGGCGTCCATCGTGTATCCGCACGGAAATACGACATCGTCAACGTCGCCGTGGCGCTCGTACTCGGCTTCTGGCCCAAAGATCCACGAATCTCCCCGTAGCAGGCATTTCTCCGGATTCTCCAGAGAGAAGAGAGCCAGACCCAATCGATACAGGCAGCCCGAGGGCGTATGCCTTACTCCGTGGTAGAACACCAGCCATCCTCTCGACGTCTCGATTGGCGGCGGCGATAGTCCGATTTTGTTGGCATCCCACCAGGCGCCGCGGCGAGCTTCGAGCATGAGCCTATGCCGGCCCCAATAACGCAGATCGGGAGAGTAGGAGATCCACATATGCGATCCCAGGGTTGTCATGGGACGATGTATCAGCGCCCAGCAACCATCGATTCTCCGCGGCAGGAGTGCCGAGTCCTTGTCATCGGGCGGCATAATCACGCCGTAGCGTTCGAAGGTTCGGAAGTCTTTGGTCAGAGCTAGCGACACGCCGGGGCCACCCCGCGAATAGGACGTGTAAGTAACCACGTATTTCTGCAGTTCGGGAACGAACGTGATACGAGGATCCTCAATGCCCCAGATTTCCTCCGGATAGTTCTTGGGGTCGGAGCTCAATGTGGGCTCACTATCGATCTGCCATCCATCGACTCCGTTGGGAGATCGCGCGGCGCAGAGATGCGACAGCCCCCGTCGATCTTCCACGCGGCAAAGCAGCAGAGTCGTGCCATCTGCAAGGAGCGTTGCGCCCGCATTGAAGACGCTGTTAATGGGATAGGGCCAGTGCTTACTCGTCAGAATCGGGTTCGTGGGATGACGATGAAGCAGCGGTTCGAAGCGAGTGCTCAGCAGGCTTACCTGCTTTTCTGCGGGTACGGTCATGAAAGGATTTCCTTTTGTTCTGGCTCTTGCAGCGAGCGCATTTCGAGCAGTGCCATCAAGAACGACAGCGTTGACTCTGCTCCCTGGTTTTCGTTGGCACGGTCGGGATGCAGACCGTCCCGGCAGCCGCCGGTAACGGAGTCGTAGAGGGGTAGTTGCAGATCGTTGTCGCCGAGGAACCACTTGAAGGCCGACCAGGCTTCGTTGCGCCAGCGGCTGTCGCCAGTTACGCGGTACGCTTGCAGACCCGCAGAAACCGCGCCAGCGGCTTCGAGCGGCTGTTGATCAAAGCGGGCCTTCTCGCCATTCTGGTGATAAAAGCCTTGCGAACCGATCGGCACAAAATGGCGATTGATATCGCAGTATTGCGTTTTTGACAGCCAATCCAGCGATTCCAGGCCGGCAGCGATCATGTGGTCGTCCGAACATGCGGAACCCACCAGCAGCAGAGCTTGCGGCAATCTCGCATTTCCATAAGCCAGAACGTTCTCAAACCATTTCCAATCCGGGCGGCGGATAGACTCATACATTTCGAGGAGTCGACGGCTGAGTGCGGATCGCAGTTTCTGCGCGTCGCGATCTTCCGGATACGAAGTGAGGTATTCCTGAATTCCGAGCAGGGTGTAAGCCCACGCCCGCGGACTATTGAATTCCAGTACTGCAGGCAGAGTGAACTCGAACAGTCGGCCGGCAGCGCCCTTCAATCCTTGATCTTGAGATCGACCTAAGACCGTTCCAAGAGCCCACAGCGCACGCCCATGGCAGTCTTCGGAGCCGATAGATTCGTTCCACCGACGGTCGTAGCGAAGAAAGTTCTTGAATCTGCCCTTCGCGGGATTGAACGCATGCTCCAGGAATGACAAGTACAAGCCCGCGGAATCTGCAGACGGTGAATCTGGCTTTTCAAGCTGACCTTTATCAGTGTGCTCCAGCAGCACCGAAAAGATGAGAGCACGGGCATTGTCGTCTGTGGTGTATCCCTCTCTCCGGTTCGGAATCGTGAAAATCGAGTGCTGCAGCATTCCCGTGTCATCGGTCATGCGAGTAAAGTGATTCAGCTTCAACTCCGGCAACTGATCCAGCGATTTTTGAATCATGCGCGCCGAGAACTGGACTTTTGGGCACTCCATGCGATCGCTTCGGACCCGCGCGAAACTTTCCATATATCCCTGCGCCACTCGTTTCCATACCATCTCCCTCGCGAACAGGTAAGCGCGTTTGCGCATGGCGTGACGAATCGCAGGAGTGTCAAGGAGTTCGATTGTCTTATGCGCAATCGCACCGGGATTCTGGAATGGGACCAGCGCTCCCCTGCGGTCGTCCAACAACTCGATCGCATGCCAGTAGGGTGTGGAGATAATCGCCTTGCCCGCGCCGAGCGCATAGGCGAGCGTTCCGGAGACAACCTGCGCCTCATGTCGGTAAGGAGTGATATAGATGTCGGCGGCGCCAATGAACTCAACCATTTCTTCGGGGCTGACGAAGCGGTTGTGGAAGATCACCTGCGATTCTACTCCCACATCCTTCGCCAAGGCCTGCAGACTGGTTCGATACTTGTCGCCCTCGTGACGCAGAATGTGAGGATGAGTGGCGCCGGCAACAATGTAGATAACGTTCTTGTGTTTGGACAGAATATCCGGTAAAGCCTGAATTACGTTTTCGATTCCTTTGTTCGGTGAGAGCAGGCCGAACGTGAGCAGAACCGCTTTTCCTTCGACGCCAAAACGATCCTTGTAGAAGTTGGGGTCCAGGAATGGCAGGTCGGGAACTCCATGCGGCACCATGTCGATCTTGCTTCCGGGCACCTTGAAAATCTCTTGCAGGAACTGGGAGGACAGCTGGCTCATGACAACGAGGCGGTCAGAGAGTTCGGCTATCTCTTCCATGACCATCAACTGGTTCCTGTCGGGCTCGCGCAGAACCGTATGCAGTGTTGTCACGACGGGCATCTTGAGGCCGCGCAGCAGATGCAAAATGTGGCTTCCGGCTGGGCCCCCGAAGATTCCGTATTCGTGCTGCAGACAGACCATGTCGATGTTATTGAAGTTCAGGAATTCGGCGGCGTCCTCGTATGACTTCACATCGTCTTGGGCCAGAGGCCATCTCACCCGGGCGGGATAGTCGTAACCCTCCTCGGTGTCGTTAACCGGCAGTGCCAACAGGCGAGCGGTGCCGTACTCCGCTGAAATAGCGCTGCAGAGGTCGGTGGTGAAGGTGGCGATTCCACAATGCCGCGGAAGGTAGTTCCCGATCACCGCGATGCGACTGGGCAGAGATTCCCTCGAGTGCGATCGGATGCGAGGTGGTATCGGCTCCTCCCGGACGGGGAGGCGCGGTCCGACAACTTCCAGTAGAGCTTTCTGTACTAACGTGTTCGGTAGCGACATTGTATCCCTGACTTCGTTGAAAAACGGCTAATGAAATGGCCAATTGCCAGATGACCTAAAGAACAACACCAGCGCTGGTTGGAACTTCTCTGTTACGAGTATTCACTGAAAGTGGACTTTGGACTGGTCACTTTTGACCATCTTGTTGACCTGCAATGGTGCATTGTGTGTATCTATGAAGGCGAAACAGCAGCAAGCGCTATCGGTTCGGTGCCCCACCTGCGGAGCCAAGCCTGGAGAGAAATGTGAGCTCAGCACTGGGCTACCGCGTACCGAGCCCCATAGAGATCGACGCTTGGTAGCATCGGACAAGTAAGGTCTCAGTCATCCGGAAGGTCCCTTTAAGGATAAACACGGTCGAAAGTGACCGCCTCGCTCGAGAACAGGCAAAATTCAGGCGAGGGCGGGATGGGACAAGCTTGACTCGAGGCTTGCGACAGACTGGTGTAACAATTCCTCCGCCTTCGTTATCTCATCTGGGGTTGGCGTTTGAATTTGAAGTAACCCTTGTCGCCCAAGATTTTGGGGAAGAACGAAACCGTCCTGGTGTTGCATCACAAGATCTAGAGTGTGTGCCAGGCGTTCGGATTGATAACCGTTCTCGAAGTGAGCGCCAGTGTCATGAAAGTTGGACGCGGACATCCAATAGGCACAAGCCAAAAGCCAGTGACCCCGCGTGACCGAGGACCAGACCTTCAGATAATCCAACGTACCGCCCGAGGCGAAGCCGTATTCGATCTGAATTAGACTGCTCGGATGACCAGACATCAGATCGCTCCAACTCACCACCACAGCAGACTCAAGAAGTCGGTCAAGAGTGTTATCGGGGGGCATTTTCATGGTCCCTTCGCTATCCATTCCGGGCCTCCCTGGGAAATCGTTTGGGCTTATGAGGCACTTTATTCGATTAGGAACCGTCTTGTAGCCGGTTTTACCATCTAGACCGCTTGCGGTCCTGAATGCGTTCACGCACGCTCAACAGGGCGACGAAACAGCCAGCAAGGAACATCGTCGTCACAACTACCAGCAGATATACGTTTAAGTGATCGTTCACCGGGCCTCCCCGAGTTCCTACAATAAACTGATAAACCCTGATATGAGCTCAGCCCTCGGCCCCATCAACGTCGTTCTGGATCATTCGTCCAAGGGCGGTCCCCAGGGTGTTGCTCTGTTGGATATGACGAGAGTGGGCCGAAACCACGGCGTAGGGTACGCCCAGGAAATGCCTGGCAACGATGCCCGTCACTTCGAGACCGTTGTAGTTCTGATGCCGTACTTTTGCCAGAATTCGCTTTACCGCGTGGTCGATCTTAAGAGCACTCAGAGCCCCGAAGAACACCACTTTGATTTCCGCCGCCATGAAGAAAAAGTTCCAGCCAGAGGCTTGAATCCTACGACCAAGCGTAAAGCCGTCGAAGGTTTTTACAACACCCCAGTTCCCGAGGTAAGGCTCACTTTCGAATCCGATTAGCTTGGCAACAAGCGGTTGGTCCTCCAGCAAAATCGAACCAGCTTGAATCGTGATGGGCATGAAATCTCCTGAAATCGGGTGCTGTGCCTTGCGACTGCCGCATCGCCTCTAGGCATATATAGATTGGCTGATTTTCTACGCAAATACTGTGCAGAAAGGCTCACTTCGGATTGCGCTTAGAAAAACTGAACTGAGGGGCCCAGGTTCGCGGTGCATCCTTCGTCGCACTGCAGCGCCGAACTTACTTCTCACTCAAGCTTTCACCTAGAATCGTAGTATCGGTACGCCGGTTCACTCGAAATTCCAACAACCGACTGACCCGAAATCTGATAGTCCTTGTACTCAATTGTGAAATTGGCATGACCTCCCAGCCGGACGTCGCTGGAGCTCCGATTGGACACTGGGAGCCAGAAGTCGCCCACCTTTGAGTAGACTTGTTCGATTTTTGTGTCTTTGGTCCAGAATGAGGGATTTTTTGCAGGCGTTGCTTCAATGCGCACTACGGCAAAGTCTTCTGCGTCGACCCAGATTCGACCACGATACAGCAGTCTGTTATCGGTCCGTGGCTCGACGGAAAGAATGTAGGATGTTCCAGTCGGCGTCGTCTCGGAACCCGCCAGCGTGAATTGGTAGTTGTCCTGATTCAGTGCAACCCGACGCTGGTTCTCCTCACTAAGCGCCTCCTTCTCGGTCTGCATGACCCGCTTGAATACTCTGTCGATTACCAGCTTGGAGCCTTTTTCAGAGCGGATGCGGAACTCCTTCGTTCCGGGAGAGCGATACTCGACATCGACGACGATCTCGGCACTTCGGGAGCCTGGGAAACCGCGGTATTCCAAACGATAAACCCGGGTTCCCTGGTACGCGGACAATGCGCGGGCGCGCTGAAGATTTCTGTCGACCAACTTGGTTACGATTTCTTCAGTAGTGAGAAGGGGGCGAGAGCCCGCGCCGGGTATATCCGACAGCGCAGTTGCGGTAGTCAACAATCCGAACCAGGCGAAGACTGACAGGACTGGAACACCGACATGGAATGACCGTTTCGTTGATGAGCCCCGCTGGCCTACGATAACGCTGCAATTTTTCAAAAGTGTTCGATTGTGGACAGATCGCTAATTTCAATTGTGACCACTATTGACGGAAATCGGCCCCGATGGCTTGTGCGAAGAAGTTCTTGCACGGCCGCGGTGACCGGAAATCGTTAACAGGACTAAGCCAAACAAGGATTGTTGCGCATGGCTATCTGAAATACTGTTCAGAATTGCTCACTTCGCATATATTTCGTTGCGCGTTGATTTATGCGGCTCTGCTCTTGAGGTTGACTATAATTGTCGGAGATGAGATCTACAGCAATATCGAAGAAGATTGGCGGATTCGACCCTGACACTTTTCTCGCGACTATCGGCGAGGGGAGGAAGATCCTTACAGTCCCGAAGAAGCAAACGATCTTTTCGCAGGGGAATGAAGCGGATGCTGTCTTCTATGTGCAAAGCGGCAAAGTCAGGCTCACTGTTGTATCCAAGATCGGCAAGGAAGCAACGATCGCGATCGTCAGCCAGGGGAACTTTTTTGGAGAAGGATCGCTGGCCGGTCAGCTGCTACGGATGGGCTCCGCAGTGGCAATGACGGATTGCGAGATTCTGCGAGTGGAGCGGAAGACGATGATGGCTGCTCTCCATCGTGAACCTGCGCTCTCTGAAATGTTCGTGGCCTATTTATTGGCACGAAATATCCGCTACGAAGAGGATCTAGTCGACCAGCTGTTCAACTCCAGTGAGAAACGGCTGGCGCGCGTCCTGTTATTGCTTGCCCACTTTGGTAAAGATGGCATTCCGGAAACTGTTGTCCCTAAAATCAGCCAGGAGACGCTGGCCGAGATGGTCGGGACGACTCGTTCACGGGTTAGCTTCTTCATGAATCGATTCCGGAAGCTGGGCTTCATTGACTACGCCGGGGGATCCGAAGGCGCGCTGCAGGTCCACAGCTCACTGCTCAACGTGGTTCTCCACGACTAGGATGTGAACAAAAAAGGGCACCCTGAAGAGTCCAGGATGCCCAGAGTATTCAATCCAACTCTGCAAGACTTCCTACTGCGGCTTCTCGTCCTGCTTCGGTTTTTCTTCCGGAGACTTCTTCTCTTCCGTCTTGTTCGGTGCGGGGTGCACTGCTTGTTGTTTTTGAGCTCGTGGTTCCCCCGGAGTCGCGCGCTCGGGTTGTGAACGCTCGCTCGGCGGCGGACTCACAGGCCGCTGAGCTGGCTCAACCCGGTTGGGCTCTGGCCGATTGCTCGGCTGGGCTGCGGGCGCACGATTCGCTTCGGGCTGTCGTTCGGGCTGCGCTGTAGGCGGTCGGCTCGGTTCCGGCTTATTTGGCTCCGGCTGGTTTGGCCGTGCTGCGGGCGCACGATTCGCTTCGGGCTGTCGTTCGGGCTGCGCTGTGGGCGGTCGGCTCGGTTCCGGCTTATTTGGTTCCGGCTGGTTTGGCCGTGCTGCGGGCGCACGATTCGACTCCGGCTGATTATTCGCAGCAGGCCGATCCGGGCGACCAGCATTCTCAGGATGTGCGACCGGTGCGTTGACCGGTGGCTGAACTGCTGCACGATTCACCGGCGCGTTGTAAGGTGCCCCGGTTTGTTTCGCATGTACAACGGCGCGGTCACTGAATGCCCCAGGCTTCGGAGTCGCAGCCACTGCTGGCGTGCCATGGTTCACGGAAGCCCGCTGCTCTGGATTCGTGCGGGCGGCCTGCTCATGTTGCGTTTGAGCGGCTACTGGTGGGATGTGCTTCTCGTGTGCCACCGACTCTTGCTGAGGAGTGGGACGCGCATCGATTCCGCCTTTGCCACCGTTGTAGCTGACGCGGTTGGTGGTGTTATTAATTACGGTCGTGTTGTAGACATTGTGAATATTGGTAACATTCACGTTGCTCACTGAACGGTTGTAGTAAAACTGTCCGTTCTGCCAACGTCCGCCTTGGTAGCCGTCACCGTTGTACCCGTATCCATAACTGACGCCACCATAGAAACCTACTTGCTGGCCCCAGTAGCCGTTGTTGAAAACATATCCGTTGCCGCCCCAACTCCAATACGCTGGAGTCCAAAGCAGACCAGGTTCCGGAGCCATGACCCACGTGCCCGGCACCCAATAGTAACCGTCGTCATCGCCGGCGTAAGACCAATATCCGGGTGTCCAGATGTATCCCTCGCCGGGGACCATCGGCTGCTCATAGACCGGCAATTCGGGCGGGGCGAATGAGACCGAAATGCTGAATTGCGCGTAAGCTGCCGCCGACGCGGCCAACAATACGAATGCGAACAGCGACGAACGAATGGAGCGAGAAATAGTCATAGAGAGTCCTTTTGCTCGATCATCCTCCGCGTGTCCGGTGATGCTCCGCTGCTGCGGACTGCACGGATGGAGAGGAATAACTTTCGCGCGAGACGTACTGCCGAACCATCTCGCTGTTAAGTAATTCTGATAGAGATCCTCTCACTGTCGAGAGGTTCGAGTCTGAGCAAGAAAGCTCATTTCGTTCTTTGCAGTCTCACTAATCCGTCAATGCAGTTCGAAACGGTTGGGTGCGTGTACAAAAGCGGAGGTCAACTTAGAAGTCTGGATTGCAACAAAGGGGCCCAGTCCATGGGCAACAGATGCCGGGCGCGGGCTGGCGCCGTCGCCGTACTCTGCCGATGGCCACACGATAAGCAGATGGCTCCCACTTCTCGGATATCAGTTTCTTTCGATATCTCATTCTCGCGAACCGCCAGCGACCCAGCGATGACGGGCCCATCGCAGGCATCGCAAGGATAGGCGCATAGATGCAGATATTGTCTTCTCATGGAATCGCCTCATCACTAAAACACAAAGAGGTACAAAACGATGCTACGGTCTCAATTCACAAGCGTCTGGTCACAATTGCTCTTTCTCGAGTGATCTGGGAAATGCGATGTGAGCAATTCTGGGCAGACTTGTGGGACTGCCGCATCTATCTTGGAAGGAATGGCTGCCAACAGCACTCTCCTCTGCATCCTCCGAGACCCGGCTCAATTGGCGCTGTTGCGAGAAAACGGGTACGAGTTGCTCACAGCGACCAACGGCTCGGAGGGCCTACAGCTTTTGATGTCGCGGCCTGTAGATGCAATTTTGCTCGAGCACTCTCTGGGTCTGATGGATGGTGCAGTCGTTGCGACTGAGATTAAGAAGGCCAGGCCACAGATCCCAATCGTGATGCTTGCCGATCATCTGGATCTGCCGGACGGAACCCTTAAGTCAGTTGATGCTCTCGTAACCAAGTCTGACGGGGCTCATTTTCTATGGGCTACAGTCCACTTTGTCTTGAATGTGAGGCCGACGCAACGGATGGAAGGAACGCTGAAGGCGCAAAAGGCAGCCGGACTCCGGCGGGACGGACAGGTCCAGGGAAGAAGCACAGGAGCAACAAGTTGATGCCGCCAGTCAAACGCCTGACTAAAGGACGGTTCCTGCGCCACCCAAGCCTCTCTGAAGCTCACACAGCCAAAGAATTAAAAGGGGCAGCGATATCGTCCAAACCATACCAGGGTCTTCGGCTAGCCGTGCTGGGTGGCTTTCCTCTCAAGCGAAACCTCGCTGAGGGACTTGCCGCACTCCAAACAAACTGATTTCGCTCGTGGCGTAATCAGTCCGCAAGACGGGCACATCCTCTGAAGTCGAACCTCCGGGACCTGCGGCCTTAAAGTCGCGAGTAACCTCCCAAGGAATTGCCATACAGACGTCAGTTGCCGACCGAGAGAAGGACGATACTGTTCCATCAATTCACCATTGCCGGGTTCTTGGCTGATTGTTCCAATCTCCGACAACTAGACAATGACAGAGCAAGGCCCACGATTCTGTGCAGGATTGCTCACATTGCCCTTATGCTTCGATTACATCCGGACACTCGACTTGCCGCTTGAGAACAGAGCAATTCAGACCAGTTATTGCTTTCTGATTGAGCGATCATGACTGCAGAGACGAGGACTTCTTCTCTTCAGAAACGACAGTACGAGGGCCTATGGCTGGCCGTTCCTCGCGGCTCCCGTCAGCCCAATGAACCCTGTGAATGTAATCTGGCGGGTCGTAATCTTCAAAAAGGTGAACAAGATGAAAACTAGTCTCCGGAAACATCTTTGGGCACGGGTAGCCTGTCTTAGTCTCTGCCTCTGTCCGATTGTGGCGTTTGCTCAGTCGTCTGACGTTGCACAGAATCTGGAGGCCTGCAATACAGGGCGCACATCCTGTGATCAATCCAAGTTGAACGCCGCGCAGTTCGCGGATGCAGCTCTCGCTAACCATGGTCGCAACGTTGCGAACTGCAGAAGTGGATACGATTCCTGTGATCGCTCGAAACTGTCTGAACCGGAGACGATTGCATTGGCTGTGGCTGATCACCAGCGAAATGTGACTGACTGCAACGACGGAATCCAGTCTTGTAACCGCTCCAAACTAACCCCTTCTGAGGCCCGCGAAATGGCGGCCGCAGAGAAGCAGCGGAACATCGCTGCCTGCAAAGACGGGATCGGTGCTTGCGATCGCTCCAAACTGACTCAGGCGGAGACCGCGGAAGTGAATATTGCCCGGCGCCAGCTCAACGCGTCGGACTGTGAGAATGGCTCTGGGCAATGCGATCACGCCCAGTTATCCCCTTCGCAAACCAAGGATACGATAACCGCGGAATACCATCGCAACGCGCAGAATTGCAGCAATGGCTGGAACGATTGCGACCACTCCAAACTCACTCCGTTGCAAGCTAAACAGATAGCATACTCAGACCACCAGCGCAATCTAGGGGCGTGCAGAGCTGGGCAGGAAACGTGTGACTACACGAAACTAACTGCTTCAGAAACCAAGACATTGGCGGACGCGGAGCACCAACGCAACTATGGCGCTTGTCTGAAAGGCTACGGTTATTGCGATCCTTCCCGGCTCACGGTTGAGGAGGCTCAAACGATTCGTCCTAATAACTAATTTCCAGAGGGTGAGGAAAGGTCTCTCGTAAAGGAAGCTTATGATTCAACGACAGTGTCCACAATGCAGTAGCGAACTCGTGAGAGCCAGGCGCGTCGATCAGCAATTAATGCCAGTCATCGCCTACGCCGCATCTCGTGGCTGGCGCTGCAGTGTTTGCGGAGGCGAGTTCACTATCGAGCAAATCCGTGAAAGCAACCGCGCAAGGTCAGTAAAAGGAATCGATGTGGAAGGTCCAATTGTCAAAGTCTCCCTACATTTTTGACGTACGATCTCTTTGAGCTAACCTTCGCCATTCGGAGACCACTGCAAAACGAACACATGGGTGCGTCTTGTTTCATTTTCCCCGGCGACTCCGCGCGCCAGCCTCGCGTATCTACTGAACTGAATGCCAATCAACAGGAAAATTATTGTCCTCTGGCGTGACCTCGACTACCCGCTGTACGCTCTCCTCAACCAGCCTCCTCCGCGGGCTAGCATTGTTTCTGGAGTCGGAGTGATGAGACGCTTTCACAAGAAACCAAGTCCACTCTTGTCGGAATGTATCCAAGAGGAATTCAAGCAAGCTGTTCTCGGGAATCAGGGGGCGTATTCTCTCGGGCACTAGAAATCCAGCCACAATCGCAGCACGCATTTGCCGCGGTCGTTACATAAGGACAAGGCAGCATATTCGCCTGTCATTCGCCTATCGGCAGAGGAATCTGGGCCTCTTGGAAGTGGCCGATATTGACCAGATTCTCCGCTCGGGAGTCTTTACCCTAAGGGCGAATCTCCACTTCGTTCTCTATGCGATAAACATAAATGATGACCGACGACCGCAGGGGAAGAACATGACCGAAACCCGCAAGTTTCAAGACGGTGAAGAGAACAATAGTCGCAGTGTCCAAGCAGAGGGCTATCTCAAAGGTGATCGCCCTTGGGGAAATGCAGGATCAAGCCTAGAGAATCGCGTACAGGAGCGATTCGGTGTTCTTCCTAATTTCTTCCGCCTCGCACCTGAGACTCCCGAGATCACTGAGAAACTGTGGGGATTCGCAGAAGCTGCCTACCTCGACAATCCTTTGCCCTCAGTTTTTAAGGAGCGGCTTTTCGTTCACCTCTCGCGCTTTTGCACGGTCCGCTACTGTATTGCTCGTCACACGGCTTTTTTGGTGGGACTTGGCCGTCCTGCTGGCAATCCGAATGAACGCGCACAAAGCGTGGCGGACGTTGTTAAACTCCTTCGACGGCCTTTCCCACGCAGACCAGAACTTCAGTCACTTCTATTGCTGTGTGCGGCCTACCCCGCACCCATTGTTGAAATGCCGACGGCCGACACGCAGATGGAAGATGCCATCTTTGTCTTGGCAGCGCATGTGTTCTTGAAGACCGCTGATTATTTATTGTGCCTAGACGCGTTGGCTCGGCTTCTTGGCCCGGTTCGTCTTCAATACTTGCTATTACTCATGGCATTTGTCAGGGCGGCGCACTACTGGACTGAAACGCATCCCGAGATCGCCTTCGAAGATGACATCAACAACCTACTGGCGACGCATGAAGCGCTGGCGGAATGCATCCTCAATGACCCGGAGGCTAATGACACGATCAGCCAGTCGCTCTTGGATGAGTTGCCAGCCCTACGCCTTAAAGCGGATAAAGCGATTGGCTTACTCGCCGCAATCGTAGATTCATCGGATGATGCCATCGTCAGCAAAACGTTGGACGGCGTCATAACCAGTTGGAACGCAGGTGCGGAGCGTTTGTTCGGCTACACTGCCAGCGAGGCGGTAGGCCAGCACATTTCATTGATCATTCCGGTTGATCGTGGGGACGAAGAAACCGTCATTATCAATCGAATCAAAAAAGGCGAGCGACTCGAGCACTTTGACACCGTTCGCATTCATAAGGACAAGACACCGCTCGATATTTCGCTCACCATCTCGCCTGTTCGGGACGCCAGCGGAAAGATTGTCGGAGCGTCGAAAATTGCTCGAGATATTACCCAACGTAAACAAACCGAACGAGAGTTGCGTGAAAGCGAAGAACGTTATCGAATTTTGGCGGACGCGCTCGACACCCAGGTGCAATTCCGTACCCGCGAACTTGAGAGAAGAAACTCAGAACTGCGTGACCTTTCGGGGCGCCTCATGGAGACTCGGGATGTGGAGCGGCGGCACATTGCACGGGAACTGCACGATAGTGCGGGGCAAACACTGGCCGTACTGGCGATGAGTCTGGCGGCGCTAACCGAACAAACTAGCGGTAATCCCGCCCTCACCAAATCAGTTAACAGTGCTGAGGAGTTGGTTCAGCATCTCAGCAACGAAATACGCACAACGTCTTATCTTCTGCATCCACCCATGCTAGATGAGACGGGTCTCCCGTCAGCGCTGAGTTGGTATGTACAAGGTGTTGAGGAACGCAGTGGCTTGAAGATTGGCCTGAGAATTCCTGACAACTTTGGAAGACTTCCGTCTGAAATGGAACTTCTCATATTTCGGTTGGTGCAGGAGTGCTTGACAAATATTCATCGTCACTCGGGAAGCAAAACCGCTCAGATTGAAATTGCGCGGGAAGGAGAGAACGTCCACGTGGCAGTTCAAGACCAAGGTGCGGGAATGTCCCCGCAACGGCTAGCTGAGATTCAGTCCCACGGCACCGGAGTGGGCATCAGAGGAATGCGTGAACGCGTCCGCCATTTTCATGGCGATTTGGTTATCGAATCCAACGGTTCCGGTACGAGGATTTACGCTTCCGTCCCATTGAAAGCACGACATACAAGTGACGAGAGCAAGACTCAGCAAGAGGTAGCTTGAACAGCCTCCGAGCGGAATTGATCAGTTTTGTTTAGACACATGACACCATTTCCGCGTAGCTACCTTCGCTCGAAAGTGAGCAATACTGCACATCCTGTAGAGCGCAATCCGCGTAGCCTTAAGTTTCACCGAGGAGGGCGCCCTATGACCCACATTCCAACAGCAAGCTATCCGATCTGCCCGCTCTGCTCCGAGCATGTAGAGCTTGAAAGCGCCAATACCGACGACAAGGGAAAAGCTGTCCATGAGGAATGCTACGTCGCGCATATCATTGAACAGACTCGCGCCCAGATGGTGTTTCTTCCCCAAGTGCTCGCTAGCAGTTTTAGGATACCTACCCACATTTAGCGAAAACTCAAACAAGTCAAAAGAGCATAGTAATGAGAACAGTCTCTTCTCGCATCGTCCAGCCGTGCTGTCTCTACCCTGCTTTTCTTTCGAACGCACACAATTTCCTGCCTTGAACGATGTTGGCAAGGAATGCCTTCACGTCGAAATTACTCTTTGTGGGCGTCAATCGCCATATTGTATGGCTTTCGCTGTCGGGCATAGGTGCTCCTGTCAAGAAGCGCGTTGAGCACCCGCTCCGTTCTGGCCAAGAAGTGCTTTCGCGCGGAGGAGCAGTTGCTTCAGGCCGTCAGAGTCAGACTTAGAAATGACCGCAGAGATGCCCGCGGAGCGAGCCTCTTTGTCCACAATCCCTGCAGAGTTATTCGTGAACATTAACAAGGGGATGTACGGCAGGAGCACCTTCAATTCCCGTGCTGCATCCAGTCCATTCATCACCGGCATGGACAGATCGAGAATTATGAGGCCGGGGTTTACCTCCTGGGCTTTCTCGACGCCCTCAGCACCATTCGCGGCGTCAAAGACTTCCAAGTCTTCAGCTTCGAACGCTTCGCGCACCATTCGCCTGATGATCGCGTGATCATCAACGATCATCACTAGAGCTGGCACTTTTACACACCCAAGCACACCATCTCCCTTTTGGTGAGAGGGGGGAATACCGTAGAGAGTGTACGCGTGTGAAAAACGGACGAGAAACCGGCCCGCCGGCTCCCCAAGACCGTCATCCTTAATTGCGATGTGCGGGCCGGCCAGAACGGAGAGGTTCGGCGGCCCGGGTTCGTCGCTAGTATCCGTGCGAGAGCGTACACGGCGAAGCGTCGCGCGGCGTCCGCGCCTCCGGTCGCGCCCTACAGTACATCGCCTCGGTTAGTACAGCGGGAGGGGGATAGTAGCAGCGCGCTCTTCCCCATATCGTCAAACACAGCTTCCTTACCATTCCTGGCCGGTTCCGGCAGGAATCGACACTGACGTCGGTTGGCGATCCGCAACTCTCCAATCCAAATACAAGTGACCGGGTTCAGTTTAGTCGGTCACTTAAGAATCGCGCGGATTCGCGCAAGAGGTGTTTTTCGATGAGACTCAAATTAGGGATATTTACGGTGCTCGCCGCGGCTTTCTTGGCGAGCACGATGGCTACCGCGGCGGAAGAACCGTCGGAGCAAGTCAAGCGGATGGATGCCGCTGCAACGGTGTTGGACGAGATCATGGGTACGCCGGACAAAGGAATTCCTGAGGAACTTCTCGACTCCGCAAAGTGCGTGGCAGTCATACCCTCGATGATCAAGATAGGTTTCGTGTTCGGAGGGCGCCACGGGAGAGGACTCGCCACCTGCCGCACCAATTCTGGATGGAGCGCTCCAGCTCCTTTCTCTGTCACTGGAGGTAGTTGGGGATTGCAGATCGGCGGCGAAGCGATCGACGTGGTCATGCTGGTCATGAATGACAACGGAATGGAAAAAATGCTTTCCAGCAAGTTCAAAATCGGCGCTGACGCTTCCGCTGCCGCAGGTCCCGTGGGACGGCACGTGGAAGGCGAAACCGATTGGAAGATGCGCGCCGAAGTCCTCACGTACTCTCGTGCTCGTGGCGCTTTTGCCGGCGTCACAGTCAATGGCGCATCCATCACGCAAGACAAAGATGGGACCCGCATTCTGTACGGGCGGATGATCCCGTCCGCTCAAATCCTGAAGGGGCAAGTGAAAGCTCCCGAAGGTTCGCACAAATTCATGGCGTCAGTGAAAAAGTATGGCACGGAGGCAAACGTTGCTGAAGCGTCAGCCCGCCGCACTGATGCACAGAAAAACGACACCCGGAATGGGGTCTTGAACTCCAGAGAAGCAAAGGGCGCAATTGAGGAGAAGCTCAAAAGCGAGCCAGGTCTGGAAAGTAAAGACATCCAAGTGACTTTGACGGCCGAGGCGGTGAAACTGTCCGGATCCGTGGTCAGCGCGGATGACCGTGACAAGGCGGTTCGAATCGCCAGATCGTATGCCGGTGATAGGGAAGTTCAAGACCACTTGACCATTCAGACTCCCTAAGCAATTTCACCCATCCGAACGTTCCGAGCCCATCGAACGCTTCGGCTCTCGAAATGTCTGTTCAGGAGGAAATGACAATGAAAGCTGTTTATAGAAATGTTGTTCGCACGGTATTGTGCAGCGGTTTGCTACTTGGTGCTGGAGTAGTGGCATCCGCGCAAGAACCATCTAACCAGCAGGCTTCTCCGGCGCCTGACAACACCAAGGTCAACGAACGGGATCGGAGTCAGAATGAGCCGACCGCCGATCAGCAAAAGAACAATCGTTCTGATCGCGATATCACGCAGCAGATTCGGCAGTCCATCATGAACGACAAGTCGCTCTCCACATATGCACATAACGTCAAGATCGTTACGCAGGGCGGTCAGGTGACGCTCAAAGGGCCGGTGCGATCAGAGGACGATAAGAAAGCGATTGAAGCCAAGGCCACCGAAGTCGCGGGCGACGGCAAGGTCACCAGCGAACTGAACATCAAATCGCAACAATAGACTTGGAAGACAAAAGGAGAATCAACATGGCAGGTAAGAATACAGCGGTATTTGGCATTTATCCGAATCGAACGAGTGCAGAGAACGCGGTGGACGCATTGAAAACCGCCAATTTCCGGAACTCAGATATTTCAGTTCTTCTTCCCGAGGGCGATGGCACGAAGGATTTTGCTCATGAGAAGAACACTAAGGCACCTGAAGGAGCCACAACAGGTGCCGGCACCGGCGCGCTGCTAGGCGGCGGTTTGGGATGGTTACTCGGTATCGGCGCGCTCGCGATACCGGGACTGGGGCCATTCATTGCCGCCGGGCCTATTATGGCCGCCCTTGCAGGAGCAGGAGTCGGTGGAGCAGTAGGTGGGCTCACGGGTGCCCTGATCGGTATGGGAATCCCGGAGTTCGAAGCCAAGCGATACGAAGGCCGCGTTAAAGATGGCGGGATTCTTCTGTCGGTTCATTCCGACGATTCCGCTTGGACCAAGAAAGCAAAAGAAATCTTGGAGCGCACAGGCGCACAAGATGTGTCCTCCACCGGCGAAGCCACAGCCGACAAAGACGGTAAGGTTCGCGTTCGCGAAGTAGCCTAACCCACTGGGTGCAGCGAACCGAATCCTCTCGATAGCGGATATCGGTTCGCTGCCCCGTATTTTTAACCGCTGGGTTGGACGCCTTTGCCTTGCCCACGAACGAACTCACTTTCCTGGAGGAAAAATGCCAAACGACAATTTGAAAAGACTGTATGTGGACGAATTGAAGGACTTGTTTAGTGCAGAAAGTCAATTGCTCAAGGCGCTGCCAAAGATGGCGAAGGCTGCGTCTTCAGACGTGCTCCGGTCCGGCTTCGAAAAGCATTTGGAACAAACCAAAGATCACGTCCAACGTCTTGAAGAGATCCTCGAATCGCTAGACGAAAGCCCAAAGGGCAAGAAGTGCGTCGGCATGGAGGGTCTGGTCAAAGAAGGTTCCGAGGTAACGGAAGAAGGTTTTGAAGGTGCCGTATTGGACGCGGGATTAATCGGCGCTGCTCGGCGCGTGGAGCACTACGAGATGGCGGCCTACGGAGCGACCTGCGAGATCGCCAGGGTACTCGGACAAAACAAGCACGTGTCCCTGCTCGAAAGGACTCTCGCAGAAGAAAAGCAAACTGACCAAAAACTTGCTGATCTCGCAAAAGAGATCAACTCCCAAGCCAACGGAGACGGTTCTGAAGAACAGGACTCATCCCCCGCGGGGAAGAAGACGTCAAAGCACGCCGCTTAGTCAATTCGAATACGGCGATCCATTTCGGAAAATACGAATACGGCTTACATAAGAGGAGAAAATACGGATGTATCACCACATAAAGAAATTAATGTACACGGTTAATGTCGGAAGCCCCGATCCTCGCTTTGGCAACATGTTGCTGGAGCAATTCGGCGGTGCGAACGGCGAACTTGCGGCTGCGATGCAGTACTCGATTCAAGGCCTTAATTGTGACGATCCAGACCGCAAAGACATGCTGATGGATATCGGAACAGAGGAATTGAGCCACTTGGAAATTGTGGGCACATTGGCACGCATGCATCTCAAGCCGATGAAGAAGAGTCGGGATTCCGCCGAAGCTGATCCCCTCATCGCAATCGCGGGTGGAGGCGGAGTTGGTTTGTTCAACTCCATGGGCGACGCCTGGACCGCCGACTATCTGAAGATAACTGGGGAACTGGATGTTGATCTGCGGAGCAATATTGCCGCCGAAGCGCGGGCGAAAATCGTTTACGAGCGTTTGATTAACTTCTCTGATGACCCGGGAACCAAAGACGCGCTTCAATTCCTGATGACGCGTGAGATCACTCACATGAAGGCATTCACAGCCGCGCTTGAAAGCTTGGGAAAGGATCAGTTTTCCATCGGCAATATTCCCCCGACGCCTGGCTTGGTGGACGAATACTTTAACGACTCCACCGGGGTGGGCGACGAAGGCGAAACCGATGCTCGCGGTCCGTGGAACACGGGCGGCAATTGGAAAATTGTTGAGTCCCCAGAACTGGAACAGGGAGTCTCGGGGTGGAATGGAAAGACGCTCGCCAAAAACAAGCCCGTGAGCGAAGAGACTGGAAAGACCAGAGTGAAGAAGTCGGCGTAAAAATCTACGGGGCAATGAAAAGGAGTACACGTCTCGACTCTCCTCTGTGGGGGAGCGGTTCACTGGTGCGAAGGCCTCGCGCCGTACATCAACAAGAGGATGGTCCGCAGAGTAACTGGTTCCAGCTTGCGCCACTCGCGTTGGTACGTTGATGTTCCGTCGAGCAGTCGCCTGAGTTCCTCTCGCGAGTAGATGTAAGGGATAAAAGGAACAGGCTCCTTGGGGCGACGCGAAGGCAGCGGGGACCTATCAGTCCAGCCGTGCTGAATTGCAAACCTCCAAAGACCGCTCAGCGCATCGTGTTTGCGGTGCCAGAACAGGGTAACCGGACCACGACCGTTGAGGTAGTGAAGCGCGGAGTCGGAGTCGATCATCGCCACCGGTACATTCGGACCTACCTTCTCCATGAAAGCATGAAGGATTGTGGCTTCGGTCTCAAAGACCATTCCGCTGCCTTGCTTGTAGGCGACGTACCTGGACATCGTATCGCACAGTTTCATAGCAGGCCTCCCAGGTCGATATTCGCAACTTCGCGCAGAGCTGGCATGTCTACCTTGGCGTAGACACGAGTGGAATCAAGCGAGCGATGGCCGAGCTGACCTTCAACCTCAGTTAGCGTGAGACCTTGGGAAAGCAGATGGGTAGCGCATGCGTGACGCAGGGAATGTGGACCTGTGCGTGGTGACTTGATTCCGAGGCGCTGGAATCGTGTGGCTACGATTCCGTAAAGGCCGCCATGTCGGAACGGCCGGCGTGGCGCATTCAACCGGAGAAAGATCTCCCGATAATCCGTCTCTTGCGGTCGTACCTCACGGATGTACCGTGCTATCGCATCGGCGACTGAAGGAATGAGTGGACAAACACGGACACAGCGGTGCTGTTTCGTAGCAGTGATGGAGATGGTGTTTTGTTCCCAGTTGATGTCTTCCAAACGAATCCGTTGGACTTCACCTACACGCAAGCCGTACACGGCGAGCAAAAGCAGGATGGGACGGTCGCGTATGTCGGCCTTCCGATTCGTTTCCGTGCTAGCCAGGAGCTGCTGCACGTCTGGCCACGACGGACCGAGCGGAAGTGGCTCATGCTGATAGACACGTGGCCCGCGAATCGCATCAGCGATTCCGGGCTTCGTCCATCCCATTTGCTCGCCATAGCGGAAGAACCTGCGAAGATAGTGGGCAATGCCGCGGATTCCGGCGCGAGTCCAACCTTCCTTGCCCAGAAATACAAACAATCGTTCCACATCCACGATTCTGAGCTTGCTGAGATCTTTCTTTCTCGTGTGCTTGAAGAACTGTTTCAGGTAATGTCGCTGGGTTGCAATCGTTGCCGGCGAAAGCCCCCGCTCCGCTTCCATATAGCGACAGAGGGCGTCGACCTCCCGCTGATGTGGAGGTAGCACACGATCTGATTCCCGGAGTCGGCCGGCGAATCGCAGCCAGTTGCATGTAGTCTGCCGAAACTCCTTGTCCGTTTGTTCGGGCCCTCGACTACTGGCATTTCGATACCAACGATGAGCCCAATGTTTCGCCGTGCGCTCAACATCCTTTCGTTCAACTGGGCTGGATTCGTCCAGCTTCATCATGATTGTGGCACGATAGATGACACCAGCAGCTGCCCTGATCGTGGGGATCGCCGCGCCCTGGGCAGCCAGATGTTCCAGGTAACGGCGCCTTGATTCGGCCAATGGACGATTTTCGTGACGAGCGATGGTGCGTGGACAACGATAAAGAGTGTTGAACATGTAAAGCCTCCTTGTGGGGAGGCTCCGCCTAGATGCGGCATTTGTCTACCTACACCGTGTCTCTCCAGTTCGCCCGTCTGAAGTCCAGGCGTTTCTCGGGGGTTGTCAGGGTTCTCGTCTGTATCAATGCTGTCCGCCAGAAACGCCCAGCATGGCATCCGAAGGTCGGCCCGCAGCTCTCCACGCAAACATCAGTAGCGAGGACGAAGTGAAGTCGATCGCTGGCTCTATCGTGGAATAGAATTTCGTGCTGTCCCGGTAGCGCACTCCGTTTCCGTCGAACTTGGAGAAGTCATCGGTCTGGTCAGACGAACAAGAGACCACACCACCGGGTGCTCCTGATTCAAGGTTCCCAGTTGGACCCGCAACCATTGCACCAGCAAGGATCGGTGGCCGGCCATCATGCGACCCCACCAAGTTAGCAACCTGGTGATGGAGACAATGAGGGAACGTACTTCCGTCACCGACAATGAACGTGGAACCCCACGCATTCGCTCCCAGAATGTTGGCAAGCCATTGTCTTGAATAGCTGGCGAAGGTAGTGGATTTGGTCATGTAGTCGTATTCGCTTGCCATCGCTGAAAATCTCGCAGCCTGGAAAGTGTATTCTCCACGATCCACTGAATAACTAAACCCGAAAGGATCTCTGTCTGCTTGCGCGGCCGCACTCTCCAGTTTCGCGCGCAAATCGTTGACGAGGTCTGCCTGAGAAACCGTTAGACCTTTAGTATCGCTGGCAAATCCAATTGCCCTCCAAAGTTCGAACTGAGCAAGGTGGTCCACAAAGCTCCAATCGAGCTTGTCCTCTTTGCTGTGCATGTAGGCATCGGCCCACTGGGCCGCCGCTTGCAGATAGAAGTTCGGATCGAGGTGAGGAAGCCCACTCGGCATATCTCCTTGGCGAGTCGCAAAATAAAGTTCCGTCGCGCCGAACTCCAAATCGTCGCGCCAATCGGTCTCGGGGTAGAAGTCATGCGGAGCAGCAGTCAGCAAATCGCCCGCGGGAACTGTATCGGCCAGGTCGAAGATGTGTTCTGCAGCGACTAGGCACTGGTTCGCATAGGCTTTGTCGCTGGTGCGGTAGACCATCGAACACAGAGCGAAGTCGCCCGCAAGGCGACCCGCTAGGTTAGGGCTGATTTTCGATCCCGGAGGAGCTGCGATAAACACCGGACGATTGCGGATGTAGCGATAGTGAGGGTCTGTTCCGTGATACGTGTCGTCCTCTTGCGCCAGCCTCCAGACGCTGTGATCATTTTCGTAGTGCCAGTTCCAGCTCCCGATTCCGACCTGATAGTAAAGAGTCCTGGAAGTGTCGTCCCACATTCTGTTTAACCAGTCGAGGCCGAATTTCGCTTCGTTCGTGAAGTTTGAACTAGGCGAGCTCTCCCCCATTTGATTCGGAAAGTCCCGCACACCGGTGAGCATGAGCGCTAATGCAGTGCTGTGAGTCTCAACGAATTTCAGGTAGTCACCCGCATCCCACCAGCCGCCCGAGGCATCGATCACCGCGCCCGTGGGTACAAGGTCGCCTTTGATACGGCTTCCTTCCCGGCCTCCGAACTCGGGAGTCTTGTACACCTTGGCCCGCCGATCGTTTAGGTGTGCGGGTGCTGTTCGAAGCGGCGAAGGGATGTGGTCGGCGCCGTCACGCTGGTTTTTGTAGAAATAGAGGGTATTGGCAAGTGCGGCGGAATAAATCTGCGCCGGACGGTCAACCGTGAAGGCGGGGGATGTGGCGGGCTGCGTTCCTCCGGTCACGGTGATCGTATAAGTGCCGGGAGCCGGCAGAGCAAAATCGAGGCTGTAAACCATGTAATCACCCCAGGTGCCGAGTTTTGGACCGACGGTTGCAGAATACGACGTCTCGCCGTCTGAATTCCTCACAATGAACTTCGTTTGCGGCTGCGAACTAGCAGCCATGAGGTAAGCACGCATGTGGGAGCCCAACTCATACCCCAGTTGGTTCACACGAACATAGGCGCCTCGATCACCGGCGCAAGATGTGGAGAGCAAAAGAAGCGCCACAATCACCTGCGACCGCCCAAATATTATTTTGCGAATTTGTGCCGATCTAGGAAATTCGGTTTTCACAAGTCTTCCTCTATTGGCGTATTTGAGACACTCAGCGTTGCCAGTTCGACCTCTTTGGGCCACCTAACCGGTTCCGAATGCCATCCACATGTTGACCAGGAAATGAAAAGCAATCAGAACATAGATGTCCTTGCGTAGGGTCATCAAAAGCCCAAAGGCCAGGACCAACCCAATCATTGGCCACGTTTGTTGTACCTGCCACAGATGGTAAAGAGCAAAGAGTATTGAGCTCACAATCCAGTTCATCTTCCCGAGAAATGCGGACTTTTTCATCAGATAACCCCGGAAGTACAGCTCCTCGCCCAGAAAGTTGCCGATGCCGAGGAACACAAGTGCTACCGGGGGGAAGGTGTACATGGCTTCCGGAGTGTCCTGGAAGATGCTGTAATCCGGGATTCGGAAAAGAGGGACAGATTCTGTCCAACTTTCAATCACCGGAGCCACAAACTTTATATAGGGTAACGATATCAGCGCGAACAGCCCGAAGTAGGCGGGCAGGACCAGAAAGAGTCCCCTGCGATCCAGCCGATCAAGGCCAAGGAAAGCGAATGTTTCACGCAAAGACAGCTTGTCCACGAATCGAAGAGCCAGGAACGGCACAAACACGTGCCATCCAAATGTGATCAGGAGAACCCAGGCATACTGCAGGTATCTCGGCGATAAGCGCATGACTGCCAACTGCACCCGAAAAACGGGCTCTACGTTGATGCACAGGAAGGCGATGATTCCAGGTAGCAGGTACAAAAGGAGGTAGACTGCTTTTCCGAATGGAGTGTTCGCCTGATAAACGGATTCGTACCGATCGTAGACGGTATCTTGGCGGACAAGAAAGCGCCGCAACCACGATCTGTCTTCCTTGGGGATGGTTAGCTCAGCTTTCATGGGATCTGGACGGTACCTAATTGATGTTTGCCTTCTTGGATTGGCAATTTACCGAACGCCCCACTGTTCTCGTGAGAGAATTCCACGAACCAGGGAGTCTTTGCGACGAACCGAAGCTTTTGCGCGGCAGGCCGAAGAGGACTCGTTGGGTCGGTGAGCTAGAATGTTCGCCGTGTTAAAGCGCGACGAGTTGCGGACTCATTCATTCTGGTGGTTCCAGACCGTCGGATGGGGCTGCTTTTATCTTCTGTCCATTTTGGTTGTTCTTCCTTATATTCGGCAGCCGGGAGAGTTGGGGTACCAGGGGATCAAAGGTCTTCTGTGGGATCAGGGACTGATGTGTTTTTGCGGATTTCTTTCCAGCCTGGCGTTACGTCCCCTTTGTCGATGGCTGGTGCGAAGGCCTATTTCTTGGCTTGCACTGGAGGCCCGTGCCGCAGGGTGCTCTTTCGTCGTCGGAATTTCCGTTGCAGCCGTCGTTGCTCGACTGATTGTCGCTAGGCTCGAACTTATAGACTTCTTGGAAACTTGTTTCAAGATATCTGTCCTGCTGTTTCTGTGGTGCAATCTATATTTCAACATCAAGCGATCGCAGGAGCAGGAGAAGGAGCGAGAGCGAGTGCTCCTTGCCGAGGCGCAAGCGCAGGAAGCCCAGACTCGCGCTCTCCGTTACCAGCTCAATCCGCATTTTTTGTTCAACTCAATGAACGCTGTGTCGAGCCTAGTCGCGGAGGGCAACGGGTCGGCAGCTTCCAAGATGCTGGCACAAATCGCTGAGTTTTTGCGCGCCGTGCTGGATGGCCAAACTGTTCCCGAAGTTCCCCTTTCAGAAGAATTGGCCCTCACACAACAATACCTTGCCATCGAGCAAACCCGGCTGGGAGACAGGCTGCGGGTTGACTTGACCATCGCCCCCGAAACTTTGGATGCGCTCGTCCCGAGTCTCCTACTCCAGCCGTTGGTTGAAAACGCGGTCCGACACGGGATCGCACCCCTAGTAGAAGGCGGCAGAATCGAACTCCAAAGTGAGATGCGCGATTCGCGTGTGCGCATCTCTGTGATGAATTCTGGTCGCCGACGAAACTGCGCAGCTACCGCTGAGTCCCCACCGACTCTAGGGGTCGGCCTGACGAACACGGCAAACCGCCTCAAGACTCTTTATGGCACGGATCACAAGCTGGAGCTCGAATGGGCTGCCACCGGAGGTTGCCACGTGATCGTTGAACTGCCATTCAGGAAATGCGGTGAGAGTACAGGAGTCAAAACGTGCGCGTGCTGATCGTCGATGATGAGCCGCTGGCGCGTCGAGGAGTGTCTGCGCGGCTCCGCAAGTTCTCTGACGTGGAGATCGTCGGCGAGTGTGCGGATGGCGCATCCGCCGTCGAGAGTATCCTGAGTCTAGCGCCCGACCTCGTATTTCTTGATATTCAAATGCCAGAAATCGACGGCTTCGATGTGATTCGGGCTCTGCAAACCGAACGGCTGCCGGCCATTATCTTTCTCACGGCGCACGACGAGCACGCGCTGCGAGCCTTCGACGTACACGCTCTCGACTATCTGCTGAAGCCATTGGATGATGAGCGCTTCTCTGCTGCTGTGAATCGTGCTCGCGAGCAACTCGATACCACTCGCAAAGCCGACTTGGTTGGACAGATGTTGCGGTCCCTAGACCAGGACAGCGGCTGTTACGCTTCGCGCTTCGTCGTACGCGTAGGATCCCGAATCCAGATTGTGCTCGTGGAAGATCTGGAATGGATTGCAGGCGCCGGAGACTACTCTGAGTTACATACAGCGAATGCCACACACCTCTTGCGCGAAACCATGAGCAGCTTGGAACAGAAACTTGATCCAGCCAAGTTTACTCGTATTCATCGGTCCAGGATTCTGAGATTGGATCAGATTCTCGAACTCCGGAGCATTGAGAATCGAGAGTACATTGTGAAGCTTCGTGATGGCTCTCAACACCGCTCAAGCCGCACCTATGCCGATCGATTCGACCGCTGGCTCCGTACCGGAAGAGTTGTGAATTGATCGACAACCTCTGTGCCGGTATCCACAGCCTGCGTCGGAAATGGAAACTATAGATGGCGCAATTCTCCAGCTTCTCACTAATCCCGCGAGCGGGACCCCACAATTTATGTGTGCCCTTGATCGTTTGTAAGCATGTCATTTCCATCTTCGAAGTCGTCGTCCCAACATAATGAATCGGCAACATAATATGGCTTATTTTTCTAAGAACACAAGCCGTAAACATAGGCCTCACTCTTTCCGGCTCGGACGGCGATGTCGGCGATGGTGTAGGCAGGTTCTCCAAGTTGCAAGAGGGACTTGAAGCCGAGGGCGTCTTCCAAGGGATGAATGTCCTCTCGCTGCAGGTTCTCGACGACTTGAGCTTCGAGGGCCCCGGCGTCCGTGAGTTGGACAACGCGGACGGGGATGGAATCGAGTTCCGCAATTCTCGCGGCCCGGAGAAGGCGTGCTCCCGCCACGACCTCGAACTTGCTCGGCTCCAATTCCCGTACCAAGAGGGGCGCAAGGACTCCCTGCGTTTTGAAACTGGCGGCCAGTTCCTCAAGACTCTTTTCGTCAAATCGCTTGCGGGGATTGCTGGCCGACTCGATCAGCGTAGCTACCGGGACGCTGCGATGTTCATGATTGTTGACTGCATTTTGCGTATTCGGCATTTCCTTTTCTCCTTTGATTTTGTGGGTTGTTCGTTCGTGATGGACTGCGCAGATTTCTGGCACGACTGCGAGGCGTATCTGGTCAGGCGGCTGCGCCAAGAGCCGTGGGCTCGGGGGCAATCCCCAGGGCAATGCCCACATAAGCGCTAACTTAAGAATCCCCGCCGGTTTGCCCGTTATTCACTAAGGAACCTGCAGGAAGTCAGACAATCGGGGTTCGACAGATCACAACGTAAGTGAGCGTGGCTCTCTCGGCAGGACCAATACCATCGTAGCCGACAACAGCAAAGAAATACCCACAGTGGCTAACCCGCCGTACTGACTGCCCGTTCTAACGCTAATCGTCCCGATCGCGTAGGGGCCTACAAATCCTCCGAGGTTCGCCACTGAGTTAATAAAGGCAATCCCAGAAGCCGCGGAAAATCCTGTCAAGAATTGGCTCGGAAGCGAGAAGAACGGGCCATAGAAGCTATAGATGCCCGAGGCTACCAGCGACAGAAGAGCGATGAAAACGAATGTCGAGCTCGTTCGGCATAACAAAGTCAAAGCTACACCTCCAATCAATGCCGGAATCGCTATGTGGTATCGACGTTCGAGGTTTCGATCGGAGCTGCCAGACACGAGTAGCATAGCGACTAACCCTACCAGATGCGGAATCATTACCAGAAATCCGACGACCGTGTTGGAGTAGGGTCTAGAAAAAGACCTCACGAGCTGTGGCATCCAGAAGCTCATGGCATACAAGCCGTTGGCCATGGTGAAACCAATTGCTGCAAGATGCCAGACCCTCACATCGGCCAGAGTTCGCATCGCAGAGATTCGGTGTTTTCTTCGCTTCTCCTCGTCTTCGCGCGCCACGGCCGCCGTGATCCAGTCCTTTTCCTCGCGGGTAAGAAAATTGGCTTCTGTTGGACGACTGGGTAGCAACAAATAAGTGAGGACACCGCAAGCGATGGCAGGCAGCCCCTCCAGGATCAGAAGCCAGCGCCAACTGCTAAGTTCCAGCCAATGCACATGATCCAGAATGAGCCCCGAAAGCGGTGCGCCCAGAATACTGGTGATAGGCAGCCCCGCCATGAATAGAGCAATGGTTTGAGCCTGCTCCCGCTGGCGGAACCAATAGGTGAGGTACAAGAGGATCCCTGGAAAAAAGCCGGCCTCCATCACTCCGAGGAGGAAGCGCGCGACGTACAGCTGGGAGACACTGTGTACGACGCCCGTAAGCGCGGCAATAATTCCCCAACTAATCAATATGCGTGCGATCCAGATCCGTGCTCCGATCTTGTGAAGCAGGAGATTGCTGGGGATTTCAAACAGGAAATAGCCGAAAAAGAAGACCCCAACGAGCAATCCAAACTGCTGGCTCGTAATCGCCAGCTCCTTATTCATTGTCAGTGCCGCGAAGCCGATGTTGATTCGGTCAAGATAGGCGACGATATAGAGAAGAAAGAGGAACGGAATGATCCTGATCCGTAATTTGTGAATCGTCCTTGTTTCGACGGAGGCAGGAGCGATTGCCAGTCCGCGGTTCATGTGCATGCTACTCCGCGGGTTTGCAGGACCACGCTCCCACGACTGCGAGGTAGGGAACGACTGCCTGTGATTGCGCAACTTCAGATTGGAGTCTTACAGATAGTGTCTTGAAATCGCCGAGCTCTTCGACTGAGACACTGTGCTTTTCCATTTGCGGTCGCAGACTGCAGAGGAGATCGTAAATCCACAGAGTAAAGTCCTGGTTACTGCCAAGCAACACCTCCATTCGCATAGTCGGTGCAGGAAGACCAGCTTCCTGGAAGATCCGGTGCAGAGCGACTCCCATCTCGGGTTTCGCTCCCAACCGCTGGACGGCGTCGCGGGCAATGGAAACACAGGCTGACCACAGAGGGAGGTGAGTGGCAAGCGCGAGCAGCGGCGCATACGACACTTCCTGGAACACAAGAATGCCCCCCGGACGCACCAACTGTGAGAGCCTGCGCAGACCAGCGACTGGATCCGGCAGAAACTGCAGAATGAATCGACCGAGAGCGGCGTCAAACGGCCCAGCGCTTTGGAACTGGAAAAGGTCGCTTTCGACGAAAGTCACGTTGGATAAGCCGGCATTGATGACCCGGGTGCGGGCGCGGGAGATAGAGCGCGAGTCGCGCTCGATTCCAATCACCTCTCCCGCAGGCCCGACGATCCGAGCTGCAAGCATGGCAACGTCTCCCACGCCGGAACCGAGTTCCAAGACACGCTGACCGGGGCCAATGCCCGCGTCGAGAAGTGCTCGTTCCGTAAGCGGAGCGAGACGCGAAGCCTGACGAATCAGGCGTTCGTGTTCGGCATCGGTACTGCCGAGCGCGTATTCCGGTGAACTTGCCGACATTGCCGTTGAAAATGGAATGCTACCACTGTTTCGGCATTGAGTTGTAGCAACGAACAACGCGCGTTTGTGTCCACAAAGTACGCCTGTTCCTGGTTGGTCGGCTACTCTTCCCTAATCTGATTGTGAAGAGTAGGTCGTCATCCGCGCAGGCACCCATAAGACTACGACTTCCACCAAGACTTCGGTGGCTTCAGTTTCTTTTCCCAGCTAAGGGGAGGTGCAGGTCCTACGCATACGTCGGCTTCTGAGGCCAACCAGGGGGCGAGTCCTCAAAGTCCTGCTGCCGCCCGTAGGGTGTCGTGTCGAGAAGGCGGTAGGAGTCCGTGACCGATTCGGTGCCGCGCGCATATAACGAGTACGTATGGAAAACTTCCTTGTCGAGCCGGAAAAAGACACTTAGGCCGGGGTCCTCGCCCTCCATCTGGACGGAGTGGCCCACCGCTGCCTCCGTCTCCGCCTTGTTCCGATAGTTGTATTCGGCCGGCGCGATCTTCGGATCAAGAGTCACATGAAAATCGTAATTGAAGTCTGTACCAAACGACGAAAACCAATGAATGCTCCATCCCTTTTCGGATTTATAGGCTTCGAGTTTGGGTAGCGGAGCGCGAGAGACGACCGCGAATGTCGTGTCGCGTTTGTTTAGCAGTGACAGATCGCCCAGGGCGTCTACAAAACCCGTGCAGCCCGAGCGGCCCTTGTCCCATGTCGGGTCGAACATGAAGTGATAGATGATAAGTTGGCGGCGCCCCTCGAAGAGGTCCAGGAGACTCAGTTTGCCGTTGGGGCCGTCGAAGACGTAGTCTTTTTCAATCTTTACCATGGGGAGCCGGCGTCGCTCGGCATTCACGCGGTCGTACTGCTTGGTGAGTTCCTTTTCATGGGCCAGAAGTTTCTTTCGCTCGGCCAGCCACTGGTCTCGCGAAACGATCTTCGGCATAGCTATCTCCTTCTGTACCGTGTTAGATGCGGTAGCCAAGTCATTTCTCCTTTGAGTTGCATTCTTCAATGCGCGACGCGTTCGCATTATTCTTCGAATGAAAAATCTTCACGATGAGCCCGGTCAGCCCGCCCGTCGAGACCAAGCTACCGACCATCAACGCCGCGCTCCCCATACAAGCCGGACACATAGGCTCCTCCTACTCTGCTGGCGCTCGCTGCGAACGGCGGGGCAGAACCCGTGCGCGTGGATACAAGTGTAAAAACAATCTCGGGGTGATGTCTGTTCGGACTTGCTCGCTTTGACCCTAGTCGGGCAACGGGAGGTGTTGCCGCCCGAGGCAAGGTACAGTGAACCTGCATAACAAATTTTCTCGCTGAGATCGCTGCCAGTAAGTGGTTGAATCGAGGAGTCCGGCGGGGGTCTATGAGGAAGGTTGCCGTGTCCGGTCGGCGTTGCATCCGGCCAACCGCTGTGCAATTGCCCCTGGCTCAAGCGACAAATAGCCATTCCCGCTGAGTCGCGAAGGGTTCGGAATCTGCTTCCAAATGCCGAGACTTTTCTCGTAGGATGCGCAGGCGTCATTCACAAGCCTTGCTTGCGCAGCCGCGTCAGTCGTGTTGCGCGCTTCGAAGGTGCCGAGGTCGCCTGCTCCGCGGTTGGCTTCTGCGGCGGCGTAAAGTGCAGGAAAATCCTTATGCTCGAGCGACACCGGTACCTGAGCGGTAGCAATAGCTTTCTCATACTGCGCGCCGGCTTGCTGTGCTCTTCCCATCTTAAGCAGCACATTGCCGATCTTGGTCTCGACCATCGCGAGATCGCAACGAGCATCATCGTAAGTTGATTCATCTACCGCCAAGCCCGCAGCTGCTGCTTCGTAACTCTTCAATGCCTCGACGAAGTTGTGGGTCCCTTCTTGCGCTTCCCCAATCCATGCCTGCATAAGGGGAGGGCCAGGCCAGACATCATCTTCAAGATGAAGCGACTTGTATCCCTGATATGCCCGTTCGAGAACCGGTAGCGCTTCCGCGTAGCGCCCGGCATAGACGAGCGCCGTCCCATCGTGAAACTCGTCCGCCCAAACATCGGACTGCAACATCTTGTTTTGCGGATCGAGTTTGGCCAAGCGCTCAATTCGCCGGAGTGAGCGGTGAAAATCCGCTCGCGCGATCGGGACATTACCCAACATCAGTTCCACATCGCCGCGTCGTCCTTCGGCAGCGCTCAATTCACGGACGATTCCCGGATCGCCCCCCGTCTCGTTGACCAGCGCCTGGAACTCAGCGACGCCCGTGTTCAGCAGGCGGAGCCCTTCTTCTTTAGATCCGAAGCGACCGATCTCATGCGCGAGCAGGACAGTGGCCTTCGCTACTCCTCTGCGAATGTCTGGATAGGCACGGTTCGTGCGCAGAATCTCCTGGCGCAGTTCAAGAAGCTTTTGGAATGAGTCGATCGACTGCGAGCGGTATCCAGTTGCGTCCTGAATCTCGGCCAGGATGTAATATTCCTGCGCGCGCTCGTTCTTGAGATCCACATTGGTGGCATTGGTGCGCACCAGTGGTTCCGTGACGGCAATAGCCCGGTTAATCTCAGAGAGGCCAGCGGGGTCGTAGACATCGAGAAACGCGCGCGATCGGTAGGCCATGGCGAGATTAAGCTGGTCGGCCAAGTTGTTTGGATTTGCCTTTGCAACCGATTCAAACAGCGCCATGGCCTTGCGGTTGCTGACCTCGGCCGCATGCACCTGTCCCAGATTTGATTGTGTGGTATCTCCTTGCACTGTTGCCAATCGGTGATACGCCCAAGCCAGCTCACGCTGAAGATTTGTGTCGTCTGCGGAATCTTTTGACAGCTTGTCGAGATATTCAACCGCCTTATCGAGCAGGAGTTTCCGAGAAGGAGTGGCCCCGGGAAGGGTTTGGATGGAGTCATGAATTTCGAAGATGAGCGAGTTCGCGAGTTCCCGCACGTCATAGAATCGCTTTTCAGCTCTGGCCCGCTCCGCGGTTGCAATCTCTGCTTGCCTGCGGGCGATTCGGGCCTGGCGGATGGTCGCCGCCAGGCCCACCACGAGTGTGAGAGCAACTACAGCGCTGGCCGCCAAGACAACCCGGTTCCTTCGAGCGAACTTGTGGGCCCGGTAACGGAGTGACCCCTTCACCGCCGCCACCGGCAAGCCTTGTAGATGGCGGCGAATATCCTCGGCTAACTGCTCGACGGAGACGTAACGCCGTTGCGGTTCCTTGCGTAGGGCCATCAGCGCGATGTTGTCCAGATCACCGGCTAGGCGGCGGCGCAGCTTTGCCGGAGAACCTTCGCGCGAACTGCTGATCTGCTCTGGAGGGGCTGGTTGAAACTGCTCGTCCATCCGAACGGGCTGCGGTTTTAGCACCACGGTGCTCGGCTTGCCGGGATCCGTTTCGCAAATCGCCCGCGCCAGTTCATGGGAACTGCGCGTCTCCACCAGATAGGGTGAGCGCCCAGTCAACAGCTGATAAAGCATGACCCCGAGGGAATAGACATCGGAAACGGTGGTGATCGGATCGCCGCGGATCTGTTCTGGGCTGGCGTATTCCGGTGTCATCGGGAGCTCCACAGTGGTCTCCGCACCGGCAGCCGGGTCGAGCAGTTTCGCAATTCCAAAATCGAGCAGTTTGGGGATGCCCTCCGCCGTTACCAGGACATTGCTCGGTTTGAGGTCGCGATGAATCACCAGACGTTGGTGCGCGTACTGTACCGCGGAGCAGACTTGGCAGAACAGTTGCAGTCGCTGGGTGATTGAGAGGTTGTGTGAATCACAATAGGTGTCGATTCGCTGGCCATCGATCACTTCCATCACCAGATATAGGACGCCGTCTTCCGTGGTGCCGCCATCAAGCAAGCGCGCTATGTTTGGGTGCTCCATGGAGGCCAGAATCTGACGCTCGTGGCGGAAGCGCCCCACCAGGAGTGGCGTGTCCAACCCGACCCGAACCACCTTGATGGCAACCTGTTTGTCGAACTGACCATCGGCGCGTACTGCGCGATACACCTCGCCCATGCCTCCGTGGCCAATCTCTTCCGTGATTTGATAAACGCCAATCCTGCGTCCGACCCGAGTTCGCCTGGCACTCTCGGCAACGGCGCTCTTGAAATCGACCGCGGGGTTCTTCAGGAAAACACTACCGGCAGCCTCGTGGGAAACCAGAAGCGACTCCACTTCCGAACGCAGACTTGCATCCCCAGAGCACTCGACTTCGAGATAAGCCATTCGCTCACTGGCAGGCAAAGCGATGGCCTTGTCCAGAATTTCGCGGACCTGCCGCCAGCGTTCCGGCTTCACGTTGCTGCACTCCGGTCAAGTTCTCGAAATAACCAGGCCCTCGCGGTAATCCAGTCGCGCTTAACGGTAGAAGCCGAGATGCCGAGCACTTCGGCGGTATCGTCAATTGAGAGTCCACCAAAGAACTTCAATTCCACCACTCGACTCTGCTGTGAGTCCATCTCGGCAAGACTCTTTAGCGCATCATCGAGAGCGACGATATCCACCTCGAGCGCTTGCGGCTGTTCCTCAGCTTCGTCCAAGGCCAATTTGTAGACATGGCCTCCGCGTTTCGAAGCGCGATGGCTGCGCGCGTAGTCAACAAGGATTTGGCGCATGAGCTGCGCCGCCACGGCAAAGAAGTGGGCGCGGTTCTGCCATTGCGGCAAATCCTGCTGAGCCAGTCGCAAATATGCTTCGTGCACGAGGGCGGTACTCTGCAGAGTGTGGTCGGGACGCTCGTCTTGTAGGAAATGGTTGGCGATCCGCCGCAGTTCGCTATACACCAATGGCAGCAGTGAGTCGAGAGCTGTCCGGTCTCCGCGCCGCCAGCGAACAAGCAATTCCGTAACCTGATTGGAAGACCCGAGCTGCAAATGTCCCTACCCCAGGTGGCACGCGGGGGATGCGTGGAGATGGAAGCATAGCCATTTCCTTTCTAGGTGTCAATGATCTGAAAACAAGCAACTTAGGCCGACGAACGCCCACTTGGCGTTTTCGCGCGAGTAGCTCGATTTGGTAGATCGCAATCCGGCATGAACCGAAATCGGTGATCGTTTTCGCCCTTTCTCAAATAAGGAGGGTCCGCGAGAAGCGCTCCGGGAGTTTAAGAAAGTGATCGGCGCTAGGCGGAGACGACTGCGCCCACAAGGGCAGGGCAAACAGCGTATAGAGCAATAGGGTCCCAGCCGCGGACCGGCGTCCGCACAGACAGATTGGATTTGACATGAAATCCTCCCCAGGAGCAGCAAAGCGCCGTGTCGGAGATTGCAGCGCGTCAAGATTGCGGCTCACTCTAATCGGCGAGAAAACTGAACAAAGTGGCTCATCCGATGGGCAGTTTTTTTCGGACAGGCTGGAACTGAGGCGACTTGGGACGGAGCCACTGTTGTTTCGCCGGTGGGGAGGGTCAAGGCTGTTCGTCACAATTGAGAGCATCGTACCCGACAGTGACTGACAGGTTTCCGCCGCAATTGACCAACTGAAAGTGCAGATATCCAGTCCGGTATGTCGAACCCGTACCGTCAGTTAAAGTGGCCGTGACGGTGACTTGGGCGAAGGAGAACTACTACCCGAACACGTCAAGCGACGGAAGACACTTGGTTCAAAGCTCGATTGCAGCGGCCTCTTCCAGGAATTCGCAGATCAAGCTCTCGACCTCGGGCAGAGGGAGTGTAATCTGGTGCATCAAGGTTTCGCTGCTTCTCGCAGCTTCGAAAAGCTCGCGCTTTCTGGCGGATAGGGCAAACTTTAGACTCAACAGAGATGTTCTTGGCTTTTCGGCAATAATGGAGGCCAGCTCAGATGCTTTCTTCATCACATCCTGCCGGGGCAAGACATAGCTGAAGCCAGGCTTCCCTTCAAAGTGGCTTCCTCGAAATGCTCGGCCGGTGAGCAACATCTCATGCGCCAGAGAAGGCCCAAGCAGGTGTTCCAGCAATCGCGTAGTGCCGAGGCCGGGCGTGAAACCATAGTTCATGAAGTTCGCGGCATAGCGACTCTCCCGCGCGAGCACTGTGAGATCGGCGCAAAGACCCAGCGCGAGCCCACCTCCAATGGCATGGCCGCCCATGGCTGCGATGACAGGCGCGGAGATATCCAGCAGAGCACGGGGAAGCAGCAGATCACGTGGCGTCACTTTGCCCCTGAGCAATTGCCTTAATACTTCCAGGTCGGCTCCCGTGGAGAAATATTCGTCCGTTCCGGTCACGATCAACACTTTGATGGATTCGTGGTGAGAGATTTCGCGACAACGTGCTTCCAGTTCTTCGACCATTGCTAAGGAGAGAGCATTCTTGCCCTCGAGGTCGCGCATGGCTAGCAAGGCAATTCCATCGGCATCAACTTCGAAGTGAGTCAGATTGTCATTCACGCCCCGCCTCCCCTCCACGGAAGACACCCCGTTTCACTAAAATCGAGAAGAGCCGCCCGCACCCCGGCATCATGCAAACGTTCCAATGTCCTCTGCACCGCTTGTGTCGAGGAAGCAAATGGAGGCTCGGCTGTCATACGCTTCCACATCGCAACCGCGTCCGGCTGCACCCGCTGCAGTCGTCTCACCCAGGAACGGAGGACGATTGGCGCTTTGTCAGAGGGACAAATGAAGTCCACCAGCCCGGCACTTAGCGCATCGTGTGCGCTCAGAGTCTGTGCGCTCAGAGCCATCCAGCGTAATTTCTGGGGGCCGAGTCGCTGCGCCAGATAGGGGAAGATAATTGCCGGAGTCAGCCCAAACAACAATTCCGTGAGCGTGAAGGTGGCCTCGGTCGTTGCCAGCAGCGCGTCGCAGGCCGCCGCCAATCCGACTCCACCTGCCGCTGCGACCCCCTGAACCAGACCGACTACAGGTTTGTTGCCGGTACGCATGCTTTCAAGGCAGCTAGCGAAAGTCTCGAGCGCTGGCTTGGTGTTCTCGTCGCAGGTTTGACCGATGTCCAATCCGCGACAGAATGTTTCTGCGCCGCCTTGCAGGACCACCACGTGAGACGCCGGGTCTGCAAGAGCGGCATGCAAGTTGGCGCGAAGGCTTGTAATGCTTTCTTGAGAAAGCATCGGCGGAACGGTTATGACATTTGCGCCTCTCAGCTCCATCCGTATTGCCTGTAGAAATCTTTCATCCCGCGAAAGGTCAGCAGGCGCCGGTTTTGATAGTGGCGGTCGTACCAGCCGTCGAGACCATCGAGAGGCACTTCATAATTGCCGCAGTCTGCCCACTGGGTTCGCTGGCTCTCGACAGCTTCGTATTCCGAAATATTCAGTGGACGGCGAGCATCGAGTTTCTCGCGAAGCCTTACTTCGGCCGCCTCCGCCTTAGCGCCCGGACAAATCCTGCCGCAATAGAATTCGGCACAGCAACCGGATCCGTAAGAGAACATGGACACCCGTTCGCCCGGCTGCAGATCGGGTGTTCCCTCGACCAGCCCTAAGAGTCCGATGAACGTGCTGGAGGAGTAGGTCGCGCCCATTCGCCGCACATGGTCCAAGGCTGCCATGCCCTTTCTCTGGAAATTTGCCCACGCCTCCTTGTTGCTGACGGACTCTGAACGTCGGAGCAGGGCCTTGTGCGCCCGCCACGCAATACCGCCGAACGGCATGTGATACACATGGCGCTGAAAATATCGGTCATAGTCGGCCGCTTCCGGGACGCGGGAGAGGAAATGGTCAAAGGCCGCTTCTAACGCATCGAGGTAAGAGACAAGGCTTGTCTCACTGTTTCCGGTTTCAACGCTTGCTGTAGGCCGGGTCAGGTCGGAGATCTCATTCGTCCAGTAGCCATTCTTGCCGAGTTCCAACTCCAGAATTCGTGGTTCGTTCGAAAGCAAGACAGCGGCCGATCCAGCGCCCATCACAAACTCCCAAGGCTTACCAAAATGGGTTCGACTTTGATCCGTTGAGATAATGAGCGCCTTGCGGTCGCGGGCCCATCCCGAACCCAGCCAGTGCGCCGCCATTTGCAGTGCCGCCGTTCCTCCATAACACGCGTGCTTGATTTCGAAATTGCGGCAGTTGGCGCTCAATCCCGTGTTGCGCTGTACCCACGTGCTAAGTGGCTTCTCATAGTCGACTCCGCTTTCGCTGGCCACTACCAGCAATTCAATGTGCTGACGATCTTCTTCCGTCAAGATGGAATTGGCGGCATTGACCGCCATCGTTACGGGATCTTCCCACAGCGGGTTCACCGACCGGTCATCGATCATCATGATGTCCCGGATGTGATTGGCGTCTTGTCCACGCGCCTCGCAGAGTACGTTCATGGAGAGCGCCAGACTGCACGGGTACACGCCGATCTTCTCGATGCCAACCGGTGGAGTCATGGCGCCCAGTCCAGACCTCCGTTGACAGGGATCGCTTGTCCGTTAATGAAGCCTGCTCCGGCTGAAGTCAGGAATGTCACCACTTTTGAGATCTCGCCCAACTCGCCCGTACGTCCCAACGGACAATACTGCTTCCAGAATTCTTTGTTGACCACCGACGTTCCATCTCGTGACATGTCGGTGTCGAAGAAGCCGGGGACAATTACGTTTGCGGTAATTCCCCTGCGTCCATACTCCTTGGCTATGGCAGAGGCCAACCCATGGAGTCCTGCCTTGCTGGCGCAGTAGTTTGCCTGGCCGGTGATGCCGGCATAGCCGATCGACGAGACGAGAATGAAACGCCCAAAGCGTTGCGCCATCATCGAGGACAGAAAATACCGTGCTACGTAGAATGAACCCGTGAGGTTGGTGCGAACGACGTCGTCCCACTCCTCGTCGCTCATCTGGACAAGCAAATTCAACCGGTTGATACCGGCGTTACAGACCACCACGTCGATTTTGTCAAAGTCGGCCAAGACCTGATCGCCGGTTTTCTCTACCGACGCCGAATTCCGGATGTCCATCTGGTACGCCTTGACCAGAGCGCCGGAGCGCGCTGTCTTTGCTCGCTCCACGACGCAGGCGGCGCGATCGGCCTGATCGAGATAGGTGAAGGCAACGTCATTCCCCTCTTGCACGGCCTGCAGTACGATGGCTTCGCCGATGCCACGTGAACCGCCGGTTACAAAGAAGTTCATGCGACGAGGCTCCCATTCTCGTAGTTCCTCAAAATGCTTACGCAATTGATTCCGCCGAACCCGAAAGAGTTTTTCATCAGGTAGCGCACCTTATGATGCGATGGCTCCCCGCGGCAAACATCTAGGTCGACCTCGGGATCGATGTTGTCGATATTCACCGAGGGATGCAGACGTCCGGCGCGCATCTGCAAAACCGCCGCAACTGTCTCCACCACAGGGGCGGCCCAGCAGGTGTGCCCGAGCATCGATTTGGGCGCGTTAAGTTTCAGTTTCGTGGCATGGCGCCCGAAGACCCGCTTGATCGAGCGGATTTCCGTTAAGTCCCCAAGCGGCGTCGACGTCGCGTGTGCCGAAATGAAATCGATCTCCGCCGGGTCGAGACGGCACTGATCGAGCAGCAATTTCATCAGCCGCGATTGTCCTTCTTCGGAGGGTTGCGGTAGGTGACTGCCGTCAGAGTTCGCCTCCACCCCGAGTATCTCGGCGTAGATGCGAGCACCGCGCCGCTGGGCCGAGTCGAGCGATTCCACGATCAGGCAGCCGCCGCCGTGCGCCGGCACAAAGCCTTCGCGACGAAGGTCGTAAGGCCGGCTGGCTCTTTCAGGACAGTCGTTGAAACTCTGGAACGAGATCGCTCCCATCAGTGCCATGGCGTGCAGCTCCATGGGAGAAAAATCCAGGATCGCCCCGGTCACTGCGGCCACATCCATGCCGTGATAGCGAACTTCGTTTACCGCACAGCGTAGCGCGACGTTGGCGCTGGCGCACGCTGCCCCCACGGTGTAGAGGGGGCCGCGCGTCTGCAGCATTTCTGAGATGCATCCGGCATGGTCGGTGTCGAGCCCGTTTAACGCCATCATCGGATCCATGTAGTCCGGCTCGATATCGAATTGACAGCGTTGCCGGTACTGGTGATTTTGGTTCAGGTTGTGTCCGGCCAAAATGACCGCGACCGATGCAGCCACCGGGGGTTCACGATCGAGCCCCGCGTCCAGCCACGCGTCTAGGGCGGTCAGCATCGACATGCCAGTTGACCATGGGGACTTCGGCACGAGCTTCCGCAGCCGCTTGTGGATTTCCTGCGGCGCGCGTGCGCGCAGGCGTTCGACTTTCGCCACGACATCGTAGTCACTGAGGTCCGCGCCGACCTTTGAATAGATTTGGGCATCATCCTTCCACTTCCATCGCGTGATCGCCGAGCGCCCCGCCAGCAACCCCTCCAGGAAACCGTCCAGGGTGTCGCCGAGGGGTGTATTGACTGACATGCCGGTTATGACGACTCGCCTACTCTCCGACAAAGAACACCTCCAGCACACCGAATGAGCAAATCACTCCGTCGCGCAGTATTTGTCCCGCACAAGTCGCGGTGTAGTCATCCCACGCAATCGCGCGGCTCAGCACCGTCAGGTTGCTTCCCGGAGCGATAGGTGCAAGGAACTGGGCGCCATGAACCTTCAGCGCCCGAACATTCGCCGGGCGCGCCTCCGGGCCGATCTCGGCAGTCCCCGCGTGCAGGAAGTGCATCAGGCACAATCCCAACTGGCCGATGATCTCCAGTTGCAATACACCCGGGTAGATCGGATCTCCGGGAAAATGCCCGCGAAACACCGGGTCCTCCGCCGAAATGTGCCGGCGCCCCAACAGAGATTTCTCCTCTAACCCGATCTCGGTAATCTCGTCCAGCAAAAGAAAGGGCTCCCGGTGTGGGATCAATTTCTCGATCCCCGCGCGCCCGATCGATACCCGCCGCAAGTTGCCATTCGGCACCCACAGAGGATGGCGGCGAGCAGACTTAGCTAACGTTTGCAGTTCCTGAAAAAGCACCTGCAAGCTCCTGAGTAATATTCCCGATATTCAGACCAGAGGCCTCTTCAGAATCGGTGGAGTAGCGGCGTGGATTCAGCCATCTCTTACTGAAGAATCTTGTGAGCACCGCCTTGGGTCCGACCTCCACCACCACGATCCCCTCTGCCGCTGCTGCCAGTCTCTCCATGCTCTCTCGCCAACGCACCGGCTTCCAGGGATGGCAGGCAAGAGCCTCGACAAAATCCGTCGCCGTCGGGTCCCGCACGAAATCTCCTTTGACGTTGGAAAGATACGGGCGAACTGGCGGCTGCCACGGGATCGCCTCAAGCACTGGCCGCAGCTTCTCGCCGACGCATCGGAACAGGGGCGAATGCATGGGGAGGCGCTGGTCAACGACCGACCATTGCGCGCACAGATCTTCTTCTACTTCGCGTACGGCGGACTCGACCGCCGCCCGCTCGCCGGAGAGCACATACTGTTGGGGTGTATTCCACATTCCAATCGCCAATTCCTCATTCCGATCCACCTTGTCGACCACGGCCTGGACATCGTCCGCTGACAGCGGATACACCGCTGCCATCATTCCGCGGGGAGCCGATTCATACGCCTCCCCGCGAACGGTCAGGATGCGAAGTGCATCTTCGAAGTCCAGCGCGCCGATGTGGACCAGATGGTTGTACTCGCCAAGGCTGAGGCCCGCCGAATACTCCGCCCGCACCCCGGCTCGCTCCAGACTTTGCCAATGCATGTAGTTGGCCAGAAAGACCGCGATCTGCACATCACGGTTGTGTTCGAAGATGTTCGGATTGTCCGCTCTGAAGTGGCTCCTCAAGTCTCGCCCGAGTGTGTCGGAGGCGCACTCCATCAGTTCTTCGTTGGCCCGGTCATGCGACAGCATCTTTTCCAGCATCGCCGGGTAGCGAGAGTTTTGACCAGGAAACAGTAGCGCCAGCGGCATAAGTTAATCCCTTGCAGTGTGCGGTCCTTTCTCGCCGGTCAAGACAATTTGGCTCGGGTCCTTGGTTAAACCCAGCTGCTCGCGCTCCTCGTAAAGGCGCATCACGTTGTCGAAAAAGGTGATGCCGCGGTCCACGGTGATCACCTGGCCGCTGATGCCGTCGAGCAGTCCGCTCGCCAGAGCCAGAACGACATCCGCAACATCCTTTGGATCGAGGGCATGTTCTTCCCGCGAGAAGCGGCTCGCAAACTCTTCGAAGTCTTTGCCGAAGGTGTCGCGAAACGCCAAGGTACGCACGTTGTAACCACGGATAACATTGATGCGGACGTCCGATCCGCGCAGATGATAGTCAAAGTACCGGCATAGCGTTTCCATCACAGCCTTGCTGGCCGCCATGAAATCGTAGCCGCGTGAATACGAATCCACTCCGATGGACGACATTCCGATCACATAGCGCGGAAACGTGCCGAGCGCTTCAAACATCTGCAACGTGTAGCCAAACATGGGCCAGGCGCTGTACTCGATGCTGCGGAAAAGGGCCTTGCGAGAGTAATCTTTCAACCCGCCCACCACCAGCGCCGCCGATACATTGCTGACGAACACCTCAACCCGACTGGTCATCGAGCACAGATGCTCCATCAGTGCCGCGGTATCTTCGTCATTTCCGGCGTCGGCGCGAAAGATGTCGGGTGGAACGGCTCCAATCGCGGCAAAACGCGCGAGCACGCCATCTTCATCCGCGGTGCCCCACTTGTACGTTAGAACGCACTTGGCGCCGTACTTCGCGAAGCCCAGCGCACACTCCAGCCCGATCCCCATGGTGCCGCCGGTCACCAGGACCGTCTTGCCTGTGAAGTCCCGGATCACGCGGTTATCTTCGCCAAGGCGGATTCTTTCTCCATCGAAACTCGATAGAGCAGTTCCACCAGGCCATCGATGTTGGTGAGTTTAGAAAGCTCCGACCGGGGGACCTTCACCTTCAACTCGCGCATTGAACAGGAAACTACTTCCACGATGTCGAGGCTATTGATCCCCAGATCCCTCATGGACTGCACCGGATCAATCTGCTCCTCGGTGAGGTCCTCGGAGATGTCCAAAATGTGTTTCTTTACCACAGCCAAAATGTCTTCCCGTGTCGTCAAGATGTATCTCCTTTATGTCGGTGATTGGTCCACTAGAGTTCCAGGTATTCCCTCTCGTTGTACAAACGCATGAGGTTGTCGCAGAATGTTCCTCCGCGGTCCACCATCAGAACCTGCCCGCTGACGCTGTCCATCAGTCCGGAACACAAAGCCAGGATCGCATTAGCGACTTCCTCGGGATCCATGAAGTCGTTCTTCATATTTGCGCGCTTCAAGAAATCCTCGAGCGCATCGCCAAATGTTGCGCGCAATGATTCGGTTCGCACCTGTCGCGCCCGAACTACGTTCACGCGGACGTCCTCCTCGAAGAGCCGGTAATTCATGTAGCGGCACAGGACTTCCATCAAGGCCTTGGAGGCCGCGACGAAGTCGTAATTACTATGGAAGTGTTCGCCACCGCTGCTGGAGAGTCCGATGACGTAACGCGGATAGCGCGAAAAGGTCTCGCGGATCCGCCGCGTGTAGTCGAAAAACGGCCAGGCGCTGTATTCGATGCTCTTGAATAACGACCGTTTGCTGTAGTCCTTCAGACTCCGCACTACCAGCGCCATCGATACGTTGGAAACGAATACCTCGATCGATTCGTGCGTCTTCTTCAATTCCGCCAACAGAGCGTCGGTGTCCGCTTCGCACGCCGCATCCGCCTGCACGATCTTCGGTGGTGGGAGATGTTCCTGCGTGAATCTTGAGCGTATTTGGTCCTCGTCAGCGGTGCCCCACTTGTTCGTGAGAACCACATTCGCGCCTTGGCGTGCGAATGCCAGCCCGGTCGCAAGTCCGATTCCCATCGTCCCACCGGTGATTAGCACGCACTTGCCGTTTAAATCGTTCACATCATTTCCTCGTAGGAGTCGAATCTGCTGGGTTCACAAGAGCGCTCGTCTAGCTCTCCACCAGGCGCAGCAGCCCCTTACTGCGAAACATCGGTACCAGCGTGTCTTCCAGGATGTTCAGTGCGATGTCAAGATCGGCTTTGGTGTGCGCAGCGCTCACCATGCTCCGAAATCGAGTCTGGTCCTGCGCAACCGTGGGGTAGTCAATCGGCGTCAGAAACAGGCCTCGCTTTCGCAGTTGGTCGCATGCCTCGTAGAGCAGTTCGCGATCCTCGCCCACCATGATCGGAATGATGTAAGTCGACGAGAGGCCGGTGTCGATTCCTAAAGCATTCAGATTCTTTCGAAAATAGGCCGCGTTGTCCCAGAGTTTTTGCCGGCGCTCCGGCTCGCGCTGAGCGACCTCGAGAGCCGCCAGTGTGCCGCCGATCAAAACTGGTGGCAGTCCTGCGGAGAACAAATAGGTATGAGCGTAACATCTCATATAAGCAATGGTGTCCCTGCTTCCCCCCACGAACCCTCCCAATAGGGAAAACGCCTTAGAGCAGGATCCCATGTGAATCGCGACCCGATCCTGCGCGCAGAAGTGCTCGACCACGCCTCCGCCAGTCGGTCCACAAGCCAGAATCGAGTGCGCCTCGTCGACGAATACCGGCACCCGATGAGTTTCGGCGACGTCCAGTAATTCCGGCACCCGAGCCATGTCGCCGTCCATGGAATAGATGCCCTCAAGAATCACAATTCTTCGGTCGGCCCGCTCGCGGGTCAGTACCTGGTCGAGGGAATTGGGATCGTTGTGCTCGAAGAAGACAACCTTGGCGTTGGACAGCTTTGCACCGTCGAGCGAACTCATATGCGTCAGGCGGTCGGCGACAAATACATCGCCCCTCCGCATCAGACCTGAGACCGAGCCCATCGCACAGGCAAAGCCGCTGGAGAACATGATTACGTCTTCCTTGCGCAGTAGTCGACAGAGCCGCCGTTCCAACTTGAGCAGCAGGTCCGTCCGTCCGCTGAGCATGGGGGATCCGCAACACCCTGCTCCGTATTGCAGAAGCGCTGCTTGCGAAGCGGCCAAAACGTCCGGGTGTTGACTGAGGCCCAGATACCCGTACGTGCCCAGATTGACGACGGGACACTTCTCTTCACCTTCCGCAAGGAACGTGCGGGGAGTCGGTGGACCGGCAAAGCAGGGCTCGTATTGTCGAAACGCCCACTCGCCTTCCTGTCGCCACTGCGTGAAGTCCGGCGGCGGCCGCATGATGTCCGGGCTATCGCTGATGAAGAAGTCGGCTAAGCTGTAGTCTGTTGGCTTGTTTCTCATTTCAGGTTCCCCAAAACCCGATTTCTTCGCGCAACCCTCTCTATATAGAAAAGGCGGAAAGAACGAGCCGATTTGGTTCACCCAAAATGAACAATTTTTCGCGAATACCGCGGAGCCTGTCCGTTTGGCCCGCCGCCGGTCGGGTACCGCGTTGGTTAGCCTTCGTGTCCTCCCATGCCTGGATCGCGGTTTCAAGGCAGTCTTTTGCTGATGCGCCATCCCAGACTTTCAGGGTATCCGCCGCTGCAGCCAACGCCGCAATGGCATTCCACTGGAAATACGGGTTGTTCGTAGTGAAGATCCAGCGATTCGTCCGGCTGCTAGCTTTCAATCTCTGCGCGCAGCGCCTCTGCATGCGGCCAACCGCTGCGTGATTGTTCCTGGTTGAAGCGCCAGATAGCCATTCCCGCTGAGTCTCGAAGCATTCGGAATCTGCTTCCAAATGCTGAGACTTTTCTCGGAGGATGCGCAGGCGTCATTTAAAAGCCTTGCTTGAGCAGCCGCGTCAGCCGTGTTGCGCGCTTCGAAGATGCCGACGTCGCCTGCTCCGCTGTAGGGTTCTGCGGCGGCGTAAAGTGCAGGAAAATCCTTATGCTCGAGCGCTCGCGGCTTTTCCTCAACTTCGTCCAGGGCCAATTTGTAGACATGGCCTCCGCGTTTCGCAGCGCGATGGCTGCGCGCGTAGTCAACAAGGATTTGGCGCATGAGCTGCGCCGCCACGGCAAAGAAGTGGGTTCGGCCCCGCCATTGAGGCAAATCCTGCTGGGCCAGTCGCAGCTACGGTCAGTCAACCAATGGCGAGCTTCGCCAGGAGGAAATCACTCCTGAATGGTCGGCAAGAAGGAAACTATGGGGTTTTGGTCGCAAAATCGCTTCACCCTAATACCCACGTCGCGTGAGTCTATGAATCCCGGGCGGCCCACACAGCGGGAGTAAGGTCTGGAAGGCACCGGATCGGGGAATTGGCAAGCCCGGGGAGAATCGTGGAAAAGTAATCGCGCACCGGGACTTGCAGCCGACGGCAGCTTTCCACGACCGAGAGAATCGCTGCCACCTTCGGGGCGCGGGAAAAAACCCATCGCGTCACCCGATGGGTTTTCGGTGCCAACTTTACGTGACCTGAAAATCACGCCGGACCAATCCAGCACGTGGCAAAAAACTGGCCGCTTTCCCGCGTTGCGTTTGCACACGAATAGGTGCAAGGCTTTTTGGAGTAAATAAGGAGTAAGCCCACTGCCCATCATCACAGGCCACCTCAATGGCATGCTTGGTGACCGCATAAACATTGCCGATTTTACATATCCGGCATCAATATCACGCGCACAACCGCATAAACAGGGTGATTTGTGACGCACTCCGGGCTTTATGTGCGTTTAAGGTGGGTAAACATTGGGTGGGATTTGGCGTCCCCGACGGGATTTGAACCCGTGTTACCGCCGTGAAAGGGCGCCAAACGGCATTTTGCGACCTTCCGCGACCTTCCGCGATTTATCCTCTAACTACCTTACCATGCAATAGGTTACAGCTTGCGGTCGCTGGCGGTCACCAGTGGCCTTTGGCGGTCAGAACTGTAGTAAACTGTAGTCAAAACTGTAGTCAGACAGGACGGCGGTAACACGGAAAAACTATGGACCTTTCGACGGCAAGCCTGCAAACACCTTCGCGACGAATGAAGCTGGCACTGCGTCTCGGCCCCTACTGGGCTGGTGTCGGCGAACAAGGAAAGCACATCGGCTATCGACGCGCGCAGCATCGGCAACCAGGAGTCTGGTTCGCGCGGCTTGTTCCGAAGGACGCTGGTTTCAGACGCGGCTGGGCTTCGCTGATGACCGCGACGCAGCGGACGGTTCACGCGTGCTCACCATGCTACAGGCAAAAGAAAAGGCTATGACCTGGTTCCCTGCGGCGCGCAATGCAGCCGACGGCGAAAGTAAACCTCACGGCAAATACAAGGTCCACGACGCGCTGGCCGATTACTTCGCGGACCGTCGCAGAGAAGGAATGAAACAGACGAACGTTCACCGTTCAGTGTGCGCCGCCAACGCGCATATCGAACCGATTCTAGGAAACGTCGCCGTTGAAAGCCTGACCATCGGTCGAATCAAAAAGTGGATGGGAGATATAGCGGCGCTGCCAGCGCGAAAGCGGACCCGCAAGGGTGCCGATGTTGCGTACCGTCCACGACCTGAAACGGAAGATGAGCGGCGTGCACGCCGCGACACCGTAAATCGCATTCTGACGATTCTGAAAGCCGCCTTGAACTCTGCCGTGGAAGACCGCCGCGTCCCCGTCACCAACGCGTTCGCGTGGCGAGAAGTGAAGCCGTTTGCGAAGACCGACAAAGCCCGCACACGCATTCTCACTCTCGCCGAACAGCGTTCCATTCTGAAAAACTGCGACGAAGATTTTGCACGACTGGTCAGAGGCGGACTGTACTGCGGCGCGCGATACGGCGAACTGACGCAGACGCTGGTGCGCTATTACGACAAGGTCGGTCGGAAACTTTATATTCCCCCCGAAATCGCGAAGAACGGAAAGCCGCGACACATCGAACTGGACCGCGAAGCAAAGAAGTTCTTTGATGGCATCGCGGCTGACCGCGAACCAGATGAACCGTTGTTCCTTCGCCGTGGTCTTCAATGGGAAAAAAGCGAACAGGCACGCGCAATGGAGAAAGCGTGCAAGGGCGCCAGCGTCGAACCCGAACCGTTCTACACCTTGCGACATACCTGCGCAGCACGCTGGCTGAAAGCGGGTCTGCCGATGGCATACGTCGCAGCGCAGCTGGGGAATTCAGTCGCTATCTGCGAAAAATACTACGGCCACATCGAACCTGGCCACGTCGCCGAAGTCATGGACCGACTGCGGACTGTCGGCCTGGAAGAACGAAAGAGGCCACTGGCGCGTGTTGGTAAACCAACGAATGGACCACGCCTGCGGAGAATCCAGTGAAACCCCTACCGCACCGCGCAGAAGAATGCGAGCCGCCAGAGACACGCACCGCGCAAGCAATCAGAGCCGTTCGCGAGCACGTCGCCGCCCAAGCCGCCGCAAAACAGAATCCCGCCGACCGCGCCCGCGAACAGCTGCCAATTGCACGAAGCCATCGAACAGAGTCGGCGTCGATTTTCGTCGTTCTTTTCAAAGGCCGAACGTGATGCACTCACCAGCGCCCAGCGAACCCGAATTGCCAAGATAGCGGAGACATTTCTTGGACCTTTTGCGCGTACTTCCACAAAGCAACAGTGCGACGAAGACGTAACCTGTCTTGTTCTGGTAGCCAGACAAAATCGACCAAGGCGCCGTTCGGCGATGACATTCGTGCACTTAAACGCACGGCCAGTCGCTTCGACGGTGCGGCGAAGGAAGCCAAAACTTTATCGAAGAAATTGAAAGACAAATTGGCAAAGTGGGAGGTCAATGTCGATGCACTGGCGGTCCAGTTGGATGGATGCGCGAAAATTGTGCGGGGAGAGGCAGCGTCATCGTCCGCCATCGGGACGAAAAGAGTACGCGGTAGTTCGTGGACCGTCAGGCAAAAACAATTGCTTCTGCTGCTTGCAGGCAACGACCTAGCGGAGCGCAGAAAACGACACAGTCTCACTCGCTTTGGGAATCTCGCGAACTTCGCCGTCGAAATCTGGAACTGTGCGCACGGAACCAATGTCGATGTCGAGGCATTTTCCTATGCGGTCGACCAATGCCAAAAGCAACGGCGTGAAGAAGCGGAGCGCGCCGACGAACGGCGGAACGAAGGACGAAACATTTTCTAGAATCCTGACTGTTTTCCCTCCCTTATCGGAAGACCAGAAAAAGCCTTCCAGCATTTTTCTATCAATTCTGTCTTGAACGTCTTCGCGGTCGTGGCTAGATTTGCGGCTATCGACGCTAGGAGACGGTCAGTCATGGCCAAAGAGAATCACCTTCAGACAGCCCCGACGAAACGCGGACGACCGCGCAAGCGCGCGGCGCGAATCGACCATTCACAGGCGGACACACGTCCAGTGATGTGTTCAGTCAAACGAACTGCGGAACTTCTTGACCTGGGTCGGACAAAGGTCAATGAACTAATTGCGAGTGACCAGATTGCCAGTAAGTGCGTGGGCAGGCGACGCCTGATTCCGTATGCCGAACTTATCAGGTTCAGCGAACAGGGCGGCTAAAAACAATCGGCGTGCCGCCTGCCAGGGCGCACGCCGTCGAAACGAAACGCCTGTGAGTATGCGCAGAATTTCACAACCCGAAACGCGGCGCAATGGCGAAGTTGGTCGGCGATGAGCGACCCGCCTTCCAGTTCTATCCTGGCGACTGGGTCCGTGACCCCGTCGCGGGTCTGTTCATTGGCGGCGCAAGGTTTGTGGCTGCGAATGATGGTCGTCGCCCACGACTCTGACCGTTACGGTTTTCTTTCGCAGAACGGCGCGCCGATTCCGCCTGACGCAATTTCCCGCAGATGCGGGCTGCGAATCAATCACACAGTACGAAGCGCTGCTAGCCGAACTGTTCCAGGCTGGCGTTCCCAGTCGTACGCCTGAAGGTGTCATCTTTTCGCGACGGATGGTCCGCGACGAAGAACTGCGCGAAACGCGTGCCAGCGGCGGGGTCGACAGTCTGAACCATCCGAACGTGCATCGTCCAAAGAAGAAGGATGGGGGTAAGGATTCCCCGAAGGGTACCTATAAGGATGGGGGTAAGGATACCTCCAAGGATGGTGCCGCGCCGCAAGCCGACCCATCCTTGGCACCATCCTTCGACCCATCCTTCGACCCATCCTTGGGGGTATCCCCTTCATCTTCGTCTTCGTCTTCATCTTCGTATTCAACTTCAACTTCAAACCGAAAAGTCAAAACCCTTAGCGACACGCCGTCAAAAAACCGACGGCGCATCGCTGGCGGATTGCGTCGCCGCTGTACCGTTCGACTGGATTCCGAAAGACGCGTGGCAAGGCTTCGTTGAAATGCGACGCAAGCAAGGCGCACCGCTGACCGACCATGCGACCAAGCTGATTGTCGGAAAACTGGAAACACTTCGGACGTCGGGCCAGAACGTCGGCGAAGTTCTGGACCAAAGCACGCTGAACGGCTGGAAGGGCATC
>CAVUYN010000011.1:0-35348 GCA_963745715.1 uncultured Acidobacteriota bacterium
GGGCGAGCCGATTCGGGCTGCGCAGGGCGTCCAAAGGTATTCAGGATCCCGATGACAACGGCGTATGCAGCGACAACTCCAAGGGTCACGGAGCCGACGACAGTTGCGAAGAGAACAATGGGCATCAAAATCGAATTCACAATCGACCAACCTTTACGAAGCTTTTATCTGATGCAGGGCCCGAAAATCCCGTATACCTAGCTTCCTTTTTCTGTCCTTAGCACGAACCTTCAAATCTAACCGCGTTGACGCTCCGTGCTGTTGGCGACTAAGATACGGAGTAGAGCTGTGCATTCCTACTTTCGGACAATTCTGTTGCCCTGTCGACGTTACGGAAGGGACACCACCCTCGGCGAATAATGGCGATTACCAAGATTTCGGTCCGGGGCGCCCGGCAGCATAACCTCAAGAACATCAGTGTCGAGATACCGCGTAACACGCTTACGGTGGTTACCGGGCTGAGCGGATCGGGTAAGTCTTCGCTGGCCTTCGACACCATTTATGCGGAAGGGCAGCGCCGCTACGTGGAGACTCTTTCGGCCTACGCCCGACAGTTTCTTGACCAGATGGAACGCCCGGATGTCGATGCAATTGATGGACTTAGCCCATCCATCTCGATCGAACAGAAAACCACCAGCCGCAGTCCCCGGTCCACGGTCGGTACGATCACCGAAATCTACGACTATCTTCGCCTCTTATTCGTTTCCATCGGGGTGCCGCACTGTCCCAAGTGCGGGCGTGCAATAAGCCGGCAGTCTGCCGACCAGATCGTGCAGCGGGTCATGGCGCTGAGCCCGGAGGACCGGGTCATGGTGATGGCGCCGATCGTCCGCGGGCGCAAAGGCGAATTCAAGAAGGAGATGGAGACCCTTGTTAAGCATGGCTATACCCGGGCGCGGATTGACGGCGAATTAGTCAGTCTCGACGACGACGTGGCCATCAACCTCGACAAACGAAAGAATCACACGATCGAGGTCGTGATTGATCGGCTGCTGGTGAAGCCCGGGATCGAGCATCGTCTCGAAATGTCGGTCGGCCTGGCGATGAAACTGGCAGGAGGGCTGGTGCAGGTCGCGGTCGTGGGCGGGGAAGAGCAGCTGTATTCCGAGAAGTTGGCCTGCCCGGATTGCGGCATCAACGTGCCACAGCTGGAGCCTCGGTCATTTTCGTTCAACAGCATGTACGGAGCCTGCCCCGAGTGTCACGGATTGGGCAGCAAATATGATTTCGATCCAGCGAAGGTGATCAGTGACTGGTCCAAGCCATTGCTCGATGGCGGGCTGGGGCCGGGGTCGGCGTCACAGAACCTGATTCATCAATTGCAGATTGTGGCGGCGGCTTGCGCCATCGATCTCAGCGTTCCATTCGAAAAATTTCCCGAGAAGACGCAGGATTTTCTGCTCAATGGCGAGTCTGGACGCGGCGGAAAGACTGGGTTCCACGGCATCTTCGGATATCTGAAACAGAATCTGGAAGAGTCGACCTCGGAGGGCTATCGCGATTGGTTGATGGATCACATGTCGGCGACCGAATGTCCGGCTTGCCACGGCAAGAGGCTGCGTCCGGAGAGTCTGGCGGTCAAAGTCAACGGGATGTCGATTGCCGACTTTACGGCAATGCCCGTGTCTCGGTCCTTGGAAGTGGCGCAGCACATCAAACTCGCCGGCCGCGAGGCGGCGATTGCCGGGCGAGTCATGCACGAAATCGTGGAGCGGTTGCAGTTCTTGAACGAGGTGGGGTTGGGTTACATTTCGCTCGATCGCTCGGCGGCGACTTTGTCGGGCGGCGAAGGTCAGCGGATTCGTCTGGCGACGCAAATTGGATCGAAACTGCGCGGGGTTTTGTATGTCCTCGACGAGCCGTCGATTGGGTTGCATCATCGCGACAATGGACGATTGTTGACCGCTTTGGAAAACTTGCGTGATCTGGGCAACACCGTACTCGTGGTGGAGCACGATGAAGAGACCATCCGGCGTGCGGACTATGTAGTAGACCTCGGTCCGGGGGCGGGACGACACGGCGGAGGCCTGGTGGCGCACGGGACGCCGGAAGAGATCATGCACAATTCAAGTTCGCTGACCGGCGCGTACATCTCAGGCAGGACATCGATTGAGATGCGAGCCGAACGAAGGCATGCGAATGGCGCGGCGCTCGCAATTCTCGGCGCGAAGGAAAATAACCTCAAGAATTTGGACGTTTCCTTTCCGCTCGGTGTGATGACCGTCGTCACAGGAGTCTCGGGCTCGGGCAAGTCCACGCTGGTGAATGACATTTTGTATCGCGCTCTGGCGCGGCAACTCTACCGCTCCCGCGAGAAGGCAGGCGACCACAAGGCAATTTCCGGCGCGGAGAACATTGATAAGGTTATTCGCATCGACCAGTCGCCGATCGGGCGAACGCCGCGGTCGAATCCCGCGACCTATACCGGAGTCTTCACGGCGATTCGCGATCTATATGCGATGCTGCCCGAGTCGCGCGAACGCGGCTACAAAGCGGGAAGGTTTTCGTTCAACGTGTCGGGGGGGCGCTGCGAGGCGTGTCAGGGCGAGGGGCAACGGCGCATCGAGATGAATTTTCTGCCCGATGTGTATGTCCTCTGTGAGGTGTGCGGCGGTCGCCGCTACAACCACGAGACTCTGGCGGTGAAGTACAACGGATATTCGATCGCCGACCTGCTGGAGATGCCGGTTTCGGACGCTCTGCCCATTCTCGAAAATATTCCTCAGGTAAAGCAGAAACTGCAAACCCTGGTGGACGTGGGCCTGGGATACATTCATCTGGGACAGTCGGCGGTGACGCTATCCGGCGGCGAGGCTCAGCGCATCAAGCTGGCGCGTGAATTAAGCAAGCGGCAAACGGGAAAGACGTTGTACCTTCTCGATGAGCCGACGACCGGTTTGCACTTCGATGACGTAAAAAAGCTGCTCGACGTGCTGCACCGGTTGACCGACCTGGGGAACTCGATCATCATCATTGAGCATAATCTGGATGTGATCCGCAATGCCGATTGGATTATTGACCTCGGCCCCGAAGGTGGGGAAGACGGCGGCCGCATCGTAGCGCAAGGCACGCCCGAACAGGTGGCGCGAGTCAAGAAGTCCTATACAGGCCAGGCACTGGCCGGATACTTTGGGAAAGCCGTTCCTGCTTCTCCATTGTCAGCTGTAAGTTAGAGGCACATCTTTGTCATCATTCGACAATTCGCAGTGGGAGCCGCAGCCGCTGCCAAGTACTGAACCACATGTGTCGGTTCAGGATTCGACGGTCGGTGTCGACCCGCAATCGGTTGCCCTGGCGAACATTCCGGGGGATTCGGCCGTACCTCCGCCGCGCGACCCGGTATGGAGTGGGTGGGACGTGCTGCTAATCGCGCTCCTGACGCTCGTAACTTTGTTTGTGGTGGAAACGCTGACCGCTGTAGTGGCTCATGCCCTCGTCTATCGGCACACCAGTTTCGTCGATGTTTTACAAAAACCGGTTCTCGCCCTGGTGGGGGAGTTTCTGGCCTACATCGCAGTAGCCGTGTATATGGTGATGCTGGTGGAGGGCAAGTATCACGAGCGTTTCTGGCGTGCGATTCGTTGGAACTGGCCATCCTCGAACAGGGAATTGTTGGGGCTCGCGATGCTGGGAATGTTCACTGTGCTCCTTGATTTGCTGAGCCGCTACTTGCCGATGCCAAAGAGCACGCCGTTTGACCAGTTTTTCTCGCGCCCAAGGGATGCCTACCTGATTGCGGCCTTCGCGGTGACGATTGGACCGCTGATGGAGGAACTCTTCTTTCGTGGATTTCTCTATCCAGCGTTGGCGCGGCGGACGGGCGTGCCACTGGCGATTCTGTTTACAGCTCTTCCTTTTGGGCTGATGCACTATGTGCAGTACCGGTCGTGGGCGGCGGTGCTGGTGATCACACTGGTGGGTGTCGTTCTGACGGTGGTGCGCGCGGCGACCAAATCGGTGGCAGCCAGCTTTGTAGTGCATGCAGGGTATAACGCGACCTTGATGTTGCTGGCGGCGGTGGCAACAGACGGGTTCCGGCATATGGACAAAGCCGTAATTGGTCCTTTCTCCCTGGGGTAGGTTGTTTCGCGATTCCGTAATTTTCGTCTTCAACTGGGGCTTGCGGCCATTTTTTCAAGTATATTAAGCCGCCATTCGCTGTGGATGAGGTATGGACCAGCCACCTTCTGATTCCAACGCCGACGTGAAGTCCAACCTGAAAGGTGTGGCTGAGACGCTATTGTCGGCGTCTATCCTGGAGGCAATTCCCGATGCCGTCGCGGCGGTAAACCAGCAAGGCGTGATCATCCAGGTCAATTCCCAAACGGAAGCCCTGTTCGGGTATACACGTGGCGAGTTGATCGGGCAGAGAATCGAAATACTGGTGCCGGAACGGCAGCGTCCGCACCACGACCAGCATCGCGAGGAATTCCACCGTCGACCGAAGATCCGGCGCATGGGTTCCGGTCTCGACCTCTATGGCAGGCGGCGCGATGGTTCAGAAGTTCCCGTTGAGATCAGCCTCAGTCCAGTCGCCACTGGCGATGGAATGATTGTTCTGAGCGTGATCCGCGACATCAGCGATCGCAAACGGATTGAAGAAGACCTGCGCCGGGTGAACGAGGAACTGGACCGAAGAAAGAGCCGCGAGTTGCGGGATTCTCAAAACCGACTAACTCTGATTATGGACTCTTCCCAGGATGCGATTATCGGAAAGAACCTCGATGGCATCATCACGCATTGGAACAAGGGTGCGGAGCACATATATGGGTACACAGCGCAAGAGATGATTGGCCGGCCAATCTCGGTGCTCGCTCCCAAGGAGCGGGCGGACGAGATTCCAGCGATTCTCGAAAAAATTCGCAACGGGCAACGAGTCGAATACTTCGAGTCGATTCGAGTCACCAAAGACAATCGGATGTTAAATGTTTCGATCTCGGTTTCGCCGATTCATGACGCGGAAGGCAAGGTCGTCGGGGCGTCGACCATTGCCCGCAATATCACTGCGCAAAAGAAGGTGGAAGACCAGTTGCGGCAGTCGCAGAAAATGGAGGCGGTCGGGCGGCTGGCCGGGGGCGTGGCCCACGACTTCAATAACCTTTTGGGAATTGTTATCGCATGTTCGGAACTGTTGCGCAGCCGGGTGGACGCGGGCAGCCTCGAATATATCGAAAATATTCGGGAAGCAGCCAAACGAGGGGCATCGTTAACGCAAGCAACTGCTCTCGTTCAGCCGTCGCCAGCCGCTGCAGCCGCAACTGCTCGACTTGAACGATCGGCTCGCGCAACTGAACAGGCTTCTTCATCCGCTCATGGGAGATGATGTGGAAATCGTGATTCTGCCCCGATCGGCCTCGGCGATTGTTGAGGCCGATGCCGGACAGCTGGATCAGATCGTCATCAACCTTGCGGTGAATGCTCGCGATGCCATGCCACACGGCGGAAAACTGATCATTGAGACCGCCGTGTTTGATCTCGATGAATCCTTTGCCCACGAACATCTGCCCATGAGTGCAGGACGCTATGTGATGTTGGCTATCAGTGATAACGGCATCGGCATGGATGAAGCCACGCGTTCGCGCATCTTCGAACCCTTCTTCACCACAAAAGAAATTGGCAAGGGAACCGGGCTTGGCCTGGCAACGGTGTATGGCATCGTCAAGCAGAGTGGCGGGGACATCTGGGTGTACAGCGAACCAGGGAACGGGACGACATTCAAGATCTACCTTCCCAGCGCTGAAAGTAAACTGGAATCGGCCCAACAAAGGCAAGCCGATGAATTGCCTCCATCGCGCCAGGGCGTCACTATCCTTCTGGTGGAAGATGATGCCATCATGCGACGCCTGACACGGAAGATGCTCGAGGAGCACGGCTACCGAGTGCTCGAAGCCGAAGACGGGAGATCGGCGCTGGACGTGATCGCCTCCAGCAAGGCCCCCGTCGATCTCGCGCTGACCGATGTGGCGATGAAGGGCATGAACGGACCTGAGTTAGTGCTGCGGCTGATCGGCTCCTACCCCGCGATGAAGGTGGTCTATATGTCAGGGTACACCGGAGAATTGGTAGCGCATCAGGGGCTGGATAGTTCGATTCGGCTGCTGGAAAAACCGTTTACCCGAGCCTCTCTGCTCAAAACGCTCGATGCAGCGCTGGGGTGAGCGGATCGATCTCTGGCGGGAGGGAATGATTTTGGCTTCCCTGTCGGCGCTGGTGGCGGCCGGTTTCGGTTATTCCAATTGCCCTTAACCCCTTCCCTTTGCGATACTCGGCGCTATGAAAGGCAATCCAAAAGTTATTGCTGAACTCAACAAAGCGCTACGTGAAGAGCTAACCGCGATCAACCAGTATTTTCTGCACGCGGAGATGTGCGAGAACTGGGGATATCACAAGCTCTCCGATTTCATCAAGAAGCAATCCATCGGTGAAATGAAGCATGCCGAAGTGTTGATCGAGAGGATCCTGTTTCTGGATGGCAGCCCGTCGATGCAGCCGCTGGAACTGACGGTTGGCGGAACGGTGAAAGCGATGATCGAAAGCGATCTGGCGCTGGAGATAGGAGCGGTCAAGCAGTACAACGATGCCGTCGCCATCGCCACGAAAGAAGGTGACAACGGATCGCGGGACCTGCTGGTGCAACTGCTCAAGGATGAAGAAAGTCACGCGGACTTTCTCGAAGCCCAGATGCACCTGATCAAAGAACTTGGCTACGAACGGTATTTGACGCAACAGATGGGCGAAGGAGAACAGGAGTAGCCCGGGACAATTGAATGTTTCGGGGGAGCTGTCCGCCTCCGGACAGGCAGGTGCCTTTCGCCAAATTGCAATTGCGCGGCCCAACAAGGCGAAGTTACTTCACCGTGACAGTCAGCAATTGGGCGCCGCTCACAACGTAGTCCAGCGAAGGTGTGGCCGTCTCGTCGACGTTGGATTCTCCGCTGACGATCATCTCCTGGTTGCCGCGCATGCCGTCCATCACGTTCATTACTGATAAGGGCAATGTGGGCATGACTTTGTCGGCTACGCGTGCTTCAGGATCGGCTTCGAGCATGGAAACGTAGAGGCGATTGTTGGCGTGCTCTTTATTCAACAGAGCAATCGTCGAAGCCAGATCGAGCTTGCGGCCAAAGGCCGGATTCGTGCGGTTCACGCGGTCCAAAGTGTCGCCGTCACTGACCAGGATGCGCAAAGTTCCCTTGCTCGCGGAGGTTGGAATCTGTACCGGAATCTGCCGGACAACGCGTTCGCCGCGGTAAGGAGCAAGCACGGTTTCGACGATGATCTCATCGCCGGGGCGGACTTCGGTCACGTCGGTGCGGGCACTTTCGAGGCGCGCCCAGCGACGCTCGCGGACGAGATCGAAATCAAGATTTACGCTGTTGACCGCGGGAGCGTTGTAAGGATTGTCGTAAATACGGCCGAAGCGCTCGCCCAGCGAAAGCGCTGCGGTCATGGCGGCAGGCTGTCCGTTCTCAGTCGGAACGAACATGTTGCGCAGACCAACTTCGGGAAAGCCTTTGACATTGATGGTGCCGTTCAATCGATAGGTAATTTCCTCGCCAAATTCATTCACGCCGTGCAAGGCGTTGAAGACGGTAGCCATCATCGCGACCGGACTAAGGCGCGCGTTGTTCAGAACTTCGTAGTGAAATACCTTCGAATTGCTGCCGCTGTGGATGGTCAGCGTCACCGGAATCATGTCGGGCTGTTTGCCGAACACTCCGAGAATGCCAGTATGGCGATCCTGGACGAAGACTCCGGCGCGCTCTGTGGTGTTCACGATCTTGAAAGCGTTCAGAGGCGATGGCAGTGTTGCCAGCACCTGCGCCTTGTTCATTGGTAGATCGACGGAACCGAACTGCAGCAACGGGTGTCCGCAGGCCAGGAGCTTCTGTGGATCGATATAAGTGACCGTGCAAGTGGCGGCGATATCCATATCGCCACGAACCAGAACCGCGCTCACGGCTGACCCTGCTTCCAGGGGCTCGGGCTGCTTTTCTTCGCTGACGGAGCCGGCTCCCATCACCGGCATCACACCGGCCGATGCGAACTGGGGGGCAAAGAGGCGTACGGTTTCTTCGGAGAATCCGTTGAAGACTAAGGGCGTGTCGATCGGCTTAAGGTAGTCGGAGTAATTTTGCACCGTACCCGGAAGGGAAGCGCCATCGCCGGGCGAAGCGGTCTTACCAGCGGTGTTAGACACGATGGGTTTGATGGCAGAGGCTACTTCCGCTGGCGACTTGTCGAGCGCATTGATCTCGAGCATGTCGGCGATCGGCGTTACGCCCGCAATCGGTTCCTTGGAAAACTCACCGATACGGAAGGCCAATGCGCCCGCCAGTTTGCCGTCCAAATACACCGGGCTGCCGCTCATGCCCGCGACCACACCGGTGTACTCCACTTTTGGCCCATGCAAACGGATGAGAATAATGTTGCTCTTCGGTCCGTTGACATTGTGCAGAACGCCGAGGACTTCGACATCCATGGGCTCCGGCTTGACTCCCTGGAACACTGTGTAAGCAACGCCACGCATCCCCGGATGAATCTGATCCACGGGAATCGTCGGTTGTGAAGTTTGAGCGTTGAGGACCGGAAGGGGTAGGGAAAGACCCAGGACGAGAAGCGCGAGAAATACTTTTCTCATTTGTAAAGCCCCGACGAGGACCCGCCAACGGGGCCCTATAAACTTTAGATCCAGACCAACTGCGACTCGTTGCCAGGAGGGGAGTTCTGGGACCAGGCAAAACATCCCAATTGCGAATCCTTGCGTCTATACTAGCATAGAGGTTTTCGGGGATCACCAATGTTTAATGGTTACAAAGGTAACACTTTCGAGTGTCGCGGACGCTCTTTCTTGTTGACTTTAGGGTGGTTACTTTGTTGGATCCTCGCGTTGGGTTCCGTTTCGGCAACGGCCCAGGATCAGCAGAACCAGACGCCGGCGAATCCGGCGCAGACGCCTTCGCAGACACCGGATACTGGCAAACCAAAGCAGGATGTTCCGGCCGAGGCTGGAGGTCCCAGCGACACCATGGGACCGTACGCGATCCCGAAGAAGAAGGCAGAAGAACCGCCGCCACCGCCCAAGCCAGTAACGCCGAAAAAGATCGAAGACATTCCCGACTACTCCTTAAAAGTGAATGTGCCGCTGGTCAACGTCGACGTGCTCGTGACCACCAAGAATGGGCAGTTTGTGCCGGGGCTCAAGCAGGAAAATTTCCGGGTCTTAGAAGACGGCGTGCCGCAACAAGTGAGCCACTTCGCCGTTTCCCAGGCGCCGATTACGGCAGTGCTTCTGGTGGAGTTTGCCTCGACCAACTATGTCTTCATGATCCAGGCGCTGCAGGCGTCTTATGCGTTTGCCAATACGCTGAAGAAAGAAGACTGGGTGGCAGTGGCGTACTACGACATGCAGCCGCACATCCTGGTGGACTTCACGCAGGACAAGAAAGCCATCTACGGCGCTCTGAACGAGTTACGGATACCGGGATTTTCAGAGACGAACCTTTTCGATGCCCTATATGACACTCTGGATCGTCTCGACCGCGTGGAGGGGAAGAAGTACGTCATCCTCGTGACCACGGGCGTGGATACGTTCAGCAAGCTGACGCTGGACAAGATCATGAAGAAGATTAAAGACACGAAAGATGTAACCATTTTCCCGATCAGCGTGGGATTCATTGTCCGCGAATGGTGCGACACGCACCCGGGCAACTGCCGCAATGCCCATGGCATGGGCATCCCCGTCGGACACATGGACTATCTGCAGGGTGACAATGAAATGAGGACCTTCGCTGCGATGACGGGAGGGCGAGCCTATTTCCCGCGCTTTGAAGGGGAGCTCCCGGAATTATTCGGCGATATCTCGAACGACATCCGCAACCAATACACGATTTCGTATTCCCCATCGAACACGAAGCTGGATGGAACCTATCGCAAGCTGAAGGTGCAAGTGGTCGCACCCGATGGCGGCGCGCTGAAGGTGAAAGATCAGAAAGGCAAAGACGTCAAGATCGAAGTTGTCGCGCGCGAAGGATACACCGCGAAGCATACCGTGGACTGAGAAGCAGGGTAAGGGGTCAGGGGCCCGAGATCAGGCGACGCAGTCGGTTGTGGCATCTCCTTCCGCTGCCGCTCCTAACGGGCGTGGAATAAGTGGTCGAGCAGAAAAAAGATTGCCGCACCGACGAAGACCAGCAGGGCCATCTTCATCGCGGGCTCTTTGTTGACTTCGGGAACCAGATCCGAAGCCGCCACGTAGATCGTAACTCCAGCCGCGAGCGGTAAGCCTGCGCCCACGTGATGGCGGAAGAGCGCCATCGTCAAAACACCAGCCAAGGTTGATCCTCCCAAAACCACGGATGCGCCCCAAGCGGTCCCACGACTGCGCCCGCTGGCGAGCATGACCGAACTCACGGTGAAGCCTTCGGGAATCTTATGCAGGAAAATCGCGAGGAAAATGAGCCATCCGAGCCAGTTCGACACGAGAAATCCGGAGGCGATGGCAATGCCGTCGAAGAAGGTGTGAATGATCAGTCCGAGGAGGACGGAGTATCCGGTGTGTGCGTGCACAAACTCGTCGCGATGGGTTTCTTCACCGAAATGAAAGTGAGGCGTGACGGTGTGTTCGAAAAAATGGATGATCAGGTAGCCAAGCAGCACCAGAAGAGCCGCGGGCCTGCCGCGTAACTCAAGACTCTCGGGAACCATTTCAACCAGCGCCGTGGCGAGCATGAAGCCGGCCCCGAGTGCGACGAAATAGCGGAGGTAGCGCCGCTCCCAGTGCCGCTGAACGATGATGGCACCGCCGAAAACGTTGGCCGCCGCCGCAGTCAGGCCTAGAAGCAGGCTTGTCAGGATTGGGTTCATGTTTTGAGTACCGAGGTGCGAGTACCGAGTTGCGAGTACCGAGTACCGGGTGAAATCAGGTTTCTTTCGGGCGCTCCCTTTCTTTGAGGGAATTGATTAGTCCGCTGAGAATGCGACTTAGTTCATCGACTCGCTTCAAGAGTTCGCTTGCTTGTGATTCGGGCAAATAGTTTTGCCGTTGGGCGATGATCAAGTGTGTCTCAAGTTCCGCCAAGGAGCCGCGCGAATGCCGAAGATAATGAAGAAACTCACGGTTGCTGTAGTGTGCTTGTCCCTCTGCAATGTTGCTCGGAACTGACACCGCAGCACGACGAATCTGGTCGGTCAAGCTGTAGGTCTCCCGCTTAGGGAAATCGTCCGTGATGTTATAGACCGCGTGGACCAAGTCCATTGCTTTCTGCCAGGCGATGAGGTCTTTGTAATGCTGTGCCATCGCAAAACAGCTTACAGCTAAACACTCGGTACCTGGTACTCGCAACTCGACATTAGCCGCTATGCCGAATGTGCATCACGTCGCCGTCTTGCACGATGTAGTCTTTGCCTTCGAGGCGTAACGTACCTTTGGCGCGGGCGTTGGCTTCGGAGCCGGCCTCGAGAAGTTGATCCCAACGGATTGTCTCGGCGCGAATGAAGTGCTTCTCCAGATCGGAGTGGATGGCGCCGGCTGCCTCTTGCGCGCGGGAGTTGGCGGGCACTTGCCAGGCGCGACACTCGTCTTCGCCGGCGGTGAAGAATGAAATCAGGCCCATGAGTTGGTAGGTGGTGCGAATCAGGCGGACCAGTCCGCTTTCCTTGAGACCGTAGCTCGAAAGGAATTCTGCGGCATCGGCATCACTCATTTCGGAAAGTTCGGCTTCGACCTTGCCGCAGATGGCTGTGGCCGCCGCGTTCGGACGCGCGGCAATGTCGGTGAGGTTGTACTTCTTCACCGCTTCGTCGAGTTCCTTCCCCAATTCAGTTGACTCGCCGATATTGAGGACGTAGAAAATCGGCTTCTCGCTGAGAAACATGAACCCGCGAATGCGCTTCTTGTCTTCGGGCGTCATCTGCATTTCGCGCAACGGCTTTTCGGATCCGAGATGCGTATTGGCACGCTTCAACAATTCGAATTCCTTTTCCAGTTCCGGCGTCTTCATCTTCTTCAGGTCTTTTTCCAGGCGCTCGAGGCGCTTTTCGATCTGGCCAAGATCACTGACCATGAGGTCGAATTCGACATTCTTGATATCGCGCAAGGGATCAATCTCAGCCACGAGCGGAACCGAGGGGTCTTCAAACACGCGTACCACGAGTGCGAGGGCGTCGACTTGGCGGAGGTGGCCGATGTATGCCGTCTCCTTGAGTGCATCCTGGCCGATGGCTCCGACGTCAACGTACTCGACTGATGTGTGGGTTAGCTTTTTCGGGTTGTAGAGCGCGGCCAGGCGATCGAGGCGATCGTCGGGAACCTTGGCGACGCCGATGTGCGCTTCCCGCGGGTTAGCGTGAGCCTGCGCGGAAAGATGCGCCTTGGTCAGGATTTGAAACAGAGATGTCTTGCCTACCTGAGGCAGGCCAATGATTCCAGTTTTCATAAGAAAGCTTCCAGCTCCTAGGTCGGTATGTCAGGACACTCGATCAAGAGTCCTATCAACGGCTGGCTCAACTAGCAGTGAGCAACTTCTCAGAATAAACCATGCGATCGAGGATTGCCGAATGTGGCCGTCCGCCGGTACGCTTCGCGGCTGTCTGTGATTCTAATCACAGCCAATTGTGACACGCTAAATGGAGGCTTCCGGCTTCGGCGGTTATGTTCCCTTCAGATGCAGTTCCACCGAGCTGTCCGGCCAGGCTAGGGGGAATTTGTTGGATTTCACGTTTGGGGGTGCATAGATGTTCGCCAATCCCACAGCCAGCTGGTATCACAGCAACCAGTACAATGCGCAAGCCACGTGTGAGCACTGTGGCGGAATCGTCCGTCACGAAAAGTGGTGTATTACATGCGATCCGATCGTGCAATACGCCTACGGGGTGCTGCTGGACGCGGAGAAATTGACGCTTTGCGACCGGTTGATCCTGCACGCCCTGGGAGTATCGTGGCCAAAGAACAGTTGTAAGGGTTCGTGCCAGGAATCTGTGAACGTTTAGCGCCCGGCGGCTTGCGCGGCCGCGGCGACAGGAACTGCGATTTTCACGGAATCGGGTTGTGTCCAGATGGCCTTGCCGGTAGTCAGATCCAGGCGATTCATGGTGACTGTCAATTGCTGCCGGTCGACTTCGACCAGTAGATAGTGGTAATTCACTTCCTTGCTCTGAAATAGGTCACTCCGAGTGCGCTCAACGGGATACGCATGCGCCCCTCCCCCACCGGAAACAAAATAGGTGATACCGCCATGCTCATGGCGCTCGTAGTTGTGAACGTGTCCTGAGAAAACCACCATGCGGAAGTGTGCGTGAACCTGGCGTTGCTCCAGTTCCTTCGCTAATGTAATTTCCGACGATCTGGCTGAGTGCCCGCCGCCAAACTTCTTAGCTTCTGAGGAAGCCGTGTAGGGCGGATGGTGGAACATCAGAAATACGAAGTCCACATCTGGCGGAATGTGATCGAGCATGTCCGACAACCACTGACCTTGGGGTCCAGACACTTCGTCGAGCGAACTGTCGAGCGCCAGAATCATCGTATTGGCGGCGCGCACGGAGTAGTACCGATTGTTCTTCAGATCGGGGAAATGCCGAAAGTAGTTGGCGAGCCCGATGTTAGCGTCGCCGTGCAACTCGTGGTTACCCAGTGCCGGGTAGACTGGAATCTTCTTGTCTCGCCACACACTGGTCTCGCTATCCCAAACCTTCCAATCATTTGGGTCGAAGCCGTTATAGACGATGTCTCCCGTGAAGCATACAAATGCTGGGTTGACGTCGGCAATCGCCTGCACGAGCGCGAGGCGCACCTTCGGATTGGCCGCCTCTGTATCTTTCGGATCGTGGAAGCGTGTGTCTCCGTAGGCCACGAAGCGAAAGGGCGTTTTCACGTCGAAGTGCAAATTGGCGGGGGACGTCTGCGCGTTTGATTTCTTCGTACAGCAGGGCAAAGAGAACAACGTCGCCGTGGCAAGTCCCAGCAACAGGATTTGAGCTGTCAATCTGGACCGCGAACGCATAAGGTTGGGATTCCTGGGTTGGACCCGGAATTCTATTGTCCCACGACCAGTACCTCGAACTGGCCATTTTCCGCAGTAGAGAGAAAGAGCCGATGGGTTTTTGGATCGAGCGCCATGGTTTTCGCCTTCGGCGCGGTCTTCACCGTTTCGACAACTGAATACTTATCAGGGCTGTCCTGATGAATGACGGTGATCGTCCCTTCGCCGTTGGAGTTGAAGATCAGCTTTGTGTCTGGATCGAAGGCGGTGGCGTCGACATGGTCTCCGATGGGGAGAGTGGTGATGACCTTTCCAGAGTCAGCGTCGACGACGGCCATGACTTTGCTGCGGCATCCGAGGAACAAGCGGCGGTTAGGGCGGTCCATGGCCATACTGCTGGGAGAGGCGCAAGGTGCGGTGGGCCAGCGCTGTTCGACCTTGAGTTCGCGGGAATTGATTTTCAGGACGAGGCTCTCATCTTCAAGGTTATCGAAGACGTACCCGTTGCCATCGGCCGCGGCGAACTCGGGTCCACCGTCGAGATTGATCGTGCCGGCGACCTTACCGGAGGCAGCGTCAATCGCGGTCGCGCTGTTACCACCGCCATTGAAGGCGAAAACGCGTGATGTGGCGGGATCGAAGATGATGGCATCGGGCTTTTGACCCGTGGGCACATCCGCAATGGGTTTCAGCGTCTTCAGATCGAAGATGGTGACGGTGGAAGCCTGCCCGTTGCTGACGAATCCACGGCCGAGCTCGGGAGCGATGGCAATCCCGTGAACGCCGGGCGTCTTCGGAATATTGCCCACCACAGTCAACGAATCGATGTCGATCACTTCTACTTGCGTTCCGTGCGAGACATACAAGCGACGGGCGCCCTCATCGACGGAGAGGTAGTCCCAGCTGCCTTGGCCGGGGATAGGAATCTTTTTGATGACGGAGTAACCGGACGCGGCGAAAGCTGGAAGGGAGAGAGACAGAGCTAAAAGAGCGAACGCGTAAACGCGCTGGCCGCGGGCTAGAAGAAAGCGACTATTCATGGGATCAGGAGACATCCTTTCGAGATCTGCGTGCGCAACGATACTCCGCCACGAGTGCTTTTTTACCCTTTTCTCCTGAAGATAACCTGAATCCCGCACAACGAAAATCGCATGCGGGACTCAGATGGATTATTTCGGCTCGTTCGACAACGTGTAGCGCAGTCCGAACATGTAACTGGTCTTGTAGTACTCGCGCTGGATCGGGATATTGCGGGCTGCCCTGATAGAAGCCGAAAACTTCATTCGTCAGGTTGAGTCCTGAAACGATAAGCTGCAGACCCCGGTACATGCGGAATCCGGCCTGGGCGTCGACCTGCAGATGAGAGTACAGGTAAACGTCGCCATTGGGACCCTTGAGGCCCAGCGGTTGAGGGTTCGGGGTGCCATCCGAATTCACATTGGTGTAGTTGTATTGAAAAATATTTGCGGAGTTGTAGGAAAGGCCGAGTCGGGCAGAGATCCGACCGCGGTCGTACGTTGGGCTGATGTTCCAGGAGTGCGGAGCCTGGCGCTGGAGCGGCGGCTTGTCGCTGCGGCCGGGAACTCCATCGGTCTGCGAATTGGTGTAGCTGTAGTTGGCGGAGATTCCGATGCCTCCGAGTCCGTGGGGAAGAAAAGTCAAGTGCTGTTGATAGCCGATCTCGAATCCGTAAAGGCGAGCGCTGCTTCCGTTGACCGGGCGAACCAGGTCCCAACTCGAGGGGTCGGTGACGTAGGGATTGGCGGGAATATTGAACTGCTGGGCCACCGACGATGTGATCGCCGCCCTCACTCCTTCGTAGATGGGATCTGAGACTTGCTTATAGAAGAAGCCAGCCTGAATCAAGCCGACCGGCTTCAAGTACTGCTCATAAAGGATGTCGTAGTTGTTAGCGTGTGTTGGCTTCAGGGCGGGATTGCCGATATCGACTTCAGAATTCGGGCCATTGTGGTTGAAGTAAGGCGGGAGATCGGCGAAGTTGGGCCGAGCAATGCCTCTTCCGTAAGCGAGGCGGAGGGCGGCATCGTGAGGAAGTTGATAACGCAGTTGCACACTGGGCAGAGGGTCCAGATAGGAGGAGTCTTTTGTGACCGGAGAAATCGGGTTCGTTACGCCCGCGCAGATCGGATCCGTTGAAGCGGGTGTGCAGACGTCGCCGTTGGAATCGAAGAAGAGCTTGAGTCCAGAAACATTCTCGGTGGTTGCCTCAAGCCGAAGACCGGTGATCAGGCGAAACTTGCCGAAATTGATGCTGTTCATGGCATAGCCCGCGGTGACTCGCTCGATCAGGTCGTAATTGTTTGGGATCGTGTTCTGCTGGGTCGCGGAACAACGAATGGCAGCAGCGCAGTTTGCGTGGACGGTTGGCAGGAAAACGGCGACGAGCTCGGTCCCTGGTTGGCGAGGAAAAACGCGTTGATCTTGTTGTAGTCGGTGGTTGGCCCGAGGGAATACGCCTTGTCGTAGTAGTTGGAATTGGTGAAGTTGCCGAGGAAGTTGGACATCTGAAGAACGGAAGGGTCCGCCAGCGTGGTGGGATCGACTCCGTCGTAGGTATTGTCGATCGTGTCCTGAAACTTGTGTTCGTTGCGAAACTTCACTCCGAACTCGAAGGTGCCGAAGTGGCCGGCCAACGTGTAGTTCTTGGCTGTGGAGAAGCCCGCCTGGAGATTCACTTGGGGGCTGTAGGTGTGGCTAACGTCAATGATGCCGGAGCCCGTGAGGTAATACTGAGTCGGATCATAAAGGTTCACACTAGGAGGAGCGACGAACTTGGGAGTGTGCGTGTTGGTCGTATCAAGACTGAATGGAATCGCATTCAGCGGGCTCGTTGAAAGTGGCGCGAACGACGCGTTGGCGTAGCCATGGTCTTCCTCGCTCGATCGAGAGACGGAAAAATCATAAGCCAGTTGCCACTTGGTGAAAACGTGCTTGCCGCCAGCCGACAGGCTTCCAATCACATCGACAGGACGGCGGATGGAAGCGTTGAAAGACATCGATCCATCGCCCGCGTTGATGGTTCCGTTGTTTCCAGCTGGAGTACCGAAGCCGGGGCTGTAGACCCATCGGTCGCCGAAATTGTCGAAGTGGGAGTAGATGCCTCGGATGTAGAGTCCCGACATGTCTCCTAACTTGTAGTCGATACTGCCGGCTGCGCCGTAGCGAGTGCGGTAGTAGCGGTATTCGCGAATGTCGATGCCGCCATAGGTTGGAAAGGAGGGAGCGTTGGAACTGGGATTGAGGCATCCGGTTGGCCCGGGATCGCATTGCACAGTGCCAACCGAAGGTTCGACATCGTCGATGCCACGACCATTCCAGTCGTAGCTGCTCCCGATCAGGATGCCGAGTTTCTTTCTGGCGCCGAAACGCTTGCCGAACGTGCCATCAACTTCGTATAAGGTACGACCACCGATGATCGGCGTGTAACCACCAATGCCGTTGAGATAGAGAGTGGGTTTGTCTTCGGCGGTCTTGGTGACCAGATTGACCGAGCCTCCGATGGCATCGCCGTCCTGGTTTGCGGAAAGAGTTTTATTGATTTCGACGGACTCCACCAGATTCGCGGGAATGGTGTCCAGCTTGATCTGACGCACTCCGCCCTCGGGGGAAGGTACTTCCATTCCGTCGATGGTTACATTGCTCCATGCCGGTTGCGTGCCGCGAATTTGCACGTACTTGCCTTCGCCCTCATCGCGCTCCAGAGTGACGCTGGGCAGGCGACCCAGCGCGTCGGCAATATTCGTGTTTGGCAAGCTGGTGATGACCTCGACCGGCAGGACTTGCAGGATGTTGTCGGACTCGCGCTCGCGGTTGATGGCTTCCACTTCTCCATGAACGCGCTGCGCGGTCACCGTGATCTGCTGCAGCCCGGAGGCGATTTTCAGAACCGCGTTAACCCGCGCGGGCTGCCCCGGGGCTACATCCACCTTCATGACCAGGTGTTCAAAGCCGACGTAGTTCACGGAGACGGTGTAGTTGCCGGGCGCAAGATCGTTAATCGTAAATTCACCGACGCTGTTGGAAACAGCGGAAGCAGCTCCCGGCTCGAGCTTTACCTCGGCGCCTTGCAGGACCGCGCCGGCAGAGTCGGTTACGCGGCCGGCGACGATGCCACGGCCAGACTGGGCGAAAACCTCGCCGGAGAGAAGCAGCAACCCAGCAAGAAGAGTTGATTGAAGGGCGGGGAATCGGCGTTTCATGCTTCGCTCCTTGTACCTGACCTGGAACCGGCGAACTATGATCGGAGTAAGCGGGGATTCTAGGAAGACGTTGTGACGCAGACGTGAAAGACACGTTAATATTTCTTCAGGTTGGCGCCGATGACCGAAATCCGCTCTAAACTCGGAATAATCGCTGCCTGCGGGGTTCCAGAAGTAGGCTGAGTGGCATGAAGCTTCTGATTGTTGAAGACGAAGTGCGCATGGCCGACCTGCTCCGCAAAGGCTTGACGGAGGAAGGCCACACGGTGACGTGTGCACTAAACGGTGCTGAAGGCTATGAACTGGCGAAAGAGTATGAGTTCGACGTTATTGTCCTCGACGTGATGATGCCCAAACTCAGCGGGTACGAGCTTGCCAAGCGCCTGCGCGCGGATAAGGTTCGGACCCCTATTCTGATGTTGACGGCTAAGGATGCCGTCCCTGACATTGTTCGCGGTCTCGATCTTGGCGCCGACGACTACATGACCAAGCCGTTTTCGTTTGATGAATTGGTGGCCCGGTTACGCGCGGTGAAACGGCGCGCACTGGTCGCGCAAGACGTTAATTTACGGGTCGCGGACCTGGTTCTGGATCCAGCCAGCAGGGAAGTGCTGCGCGGAGAAGAGCGGGTGTCGCTGACGCGCACAGAATACAATCTGCTGGAACGATTGATGTACCGTGCCGGGAAAGTAGTGTCCCGGCGTTTGCTCATTGAATCGGTTTGGGGATTTGATCGCGAGATCGAAGAAAACACTCTCGATGCTTTTATGCACCTGCTGCGGAACAAAGTCGATGCGCCGGGGCGGCCGAAGTTGATCCACACCGTACGGGGCGTGGGTTATATGATCCGTCCGAATGGGCAAGCATGAAACGACTCTCCATCGGCATGCGCCTCACGCTGTGGTACCTGGCGATTTTTGCCTTGGGCGAACTCGTCTTTGGCGCGGGCATGTGGTTCTTTCTGCGGAACAATCTGTATGACCTGGTTGACGACGCACTGGAAAACCAGGTCGACGACTTGAAGAGCTTTCTCGCGGCCCAGAAGAAAGATGCCGCAGTCGCCAAGTTGCGCGAGGAAGTAAACGAGGCTTATGCCATCGAGCACACAGGCGATTATCTGGAAGTGTATGTCGACAACGGCGAGTTGATTTATCGGTCGGCTTTCCTGCAGGCGCACGAATCCGGCTTGCTTCCGCCGAACCAGGTCACGCGGCCCATCGTCAGGAGTCGAAACGTTGAAGGCCGGCCTTTCCGCTTTGCTTTTGAGAAGCTTAACGTTAACGACCACGTCTACACGGTGGAAATGGGGATCCCGTCTGACGATGCTGTCGAGACTTTGCATCAGTTCCGCTCCTACCTCTTGATGTTCGCTCCAGTACTTTTGCTGGTCGCGGTTGGCGGTGGCTACTGGCTCAGCCGAAGAGCTCTCGCCCCAGTGGATGCACTGGTGCGGACTGCGCGTGAGGTGGGCGGAACGAATCTAAGTAGCAGGCTTCAGAAATTAGAGACAGGAGACGAGCTGCAACGCCTGTCGGACACTCTGAATGAGATGCTCGACCGAATTGAGTCGGCGTTCTTGCGGGTTACCGAATTCACCGCCGACGCCTCGCACGAATTGAGAACGCCCGTTTCTCTCATCCGGACAGAGGCAGAGTTGGCTTTGCGCCGCTCGCGGGGAGAAGCCGAGTACAAAGAATCTTTGCGCCACATCCTGCTCGAGGCCGAGCGTACTACAGTTTTGATCGAGCAACTGCTTTCCCTGGCTCGTGCGGATTCAGGCCGCGAAACGCTTCAAATGCAGCCTGTGGATTTGCGTGAGACGTTGCGCAGCATCGTGGGCGGCTGGCAGCAAGTGGCCACGATCCGCAACCTGCAGTTTTCCGCGAATCTGGATGATCAAAATGCCTTCGTGATGGGGGACGAGACTTTGCTGCGCCGGTTAGCAGACGTCCTTCTGGATAACGCGTTCAAGTACACACCATCGCCCGGTTCCGTGCACTTGGTGCTGGAACAGCACGGGGAAAGCGCAGTGATTACTGTTCAGGATTCGGGTGTGGGCATCGCCGACGAAGACCAGAGCAAGATTTTCGAACGCTTCTACAGAGTTGACAAGGCCCGCAGCCGCGCTCAGGGCGGGACCGGTCTGGGTCTTGCCATCGCGAAGTGGATCGTTACACAACATCACGGTTCTATCCGAGTAGAAAGCCGTCCCGGCCAAGGCGCCGCCTTCCGCGTGGAATTGCCCAGGATTGCCGCGCCGGTACAGAATCCCCAGCCGGCGTGATTGATTCCCCTAAGCGCACGAGATTCAGCCGCGAACCGGATTGGGAACCAACGATGTAATCGGCAGGAACTCAGGGGCAGCGTAGGTTTAGCCTATGAGTTCCGATGCGAAGCTCCGAATCGCATTGATGGCCGCCCTCCTATCTATACCTGGAGTATCCCATTCGCAATCGACCAGTCGGATTGAGAGATTTGACTCGCTGATGACGATCAGCAGGAACCGTAACATAAACATAAAGGAGAGAATCGAGCTAACGAATAGCGATGGCATTTTCGATGCGGGGCTTCGCCGCGATTTGAGGCTCAAACCGCCGAATCGGCCGGGTGCTAACGGTGGTTCGTTCGAATTCATCGAGGCACGGGTTGATGGCGAGGAGACTCAGGTTGCCACGGAACAAAGCGGCAGTTTTCAGATTCAGATACTAGCGCACGGCGGGAGTTTGAATCGAAGCAAGCACGTCATTGAGTTGAGCTATACCGCGGTCGATCAGTTCACGGTTTATGACAGTTTTGAGGACTTGAACCAAAACATAACCGGGGAGTGGCCGGTTCCGATCGAACACGCGACGGTGGAGCTGGATTTTCCAAACGGAGTGCCTCCTCGTCTTTCGATCAGCGCCGACACTGGTTCAAGCGAGAGTTTTCAGTTCGACTGCGTTAAAACAAACCTGGCGAACGGCATAAAATTCGAGACCACCCATCCCCTGGCACCTGGCGCTCGTCTTTTCATCTCCGCTCGATTCATGCAGAAGGGCTACTTCGTTAGTGATGCCGGAGGGAAAGCGCAGGTCTGGCAGAAATATCCTTACCTGTCGTCGGTGTTATGGGTCGCAGCAGCGCTGATCTTTGCCTGTATTGTCGCCTACCGCATGGCTCCGAAGGGACTGCCTCAATACGACACTGCACCTCGCTGGATCAGTTTACTCGTGCTTGCCTGTCTGCCCGGAACGGCGGTGTTTGCGCTCCGGCTTATCTATGAACAGACTGTGATGACATGGCGCGACGGGGAACAGATGGTTGGTTTCGCTCTGGCGCATGCTTATATTCTTTTCTTTTTGCCAATGATTCTGTCGTTCGCGCTGGCACATTTTGCACTGGCGTGCGTTGGAGCAGTCACTCTTGCCCGATGGCTGCGAAGACTTCCCACGCCGAAGTGGAACTGGGTTGCTATTGTCGGCCTGGCCGCTTGCGCAGGCCTGGTGTATCTTCCTTACGATTTCTGGATGATTACGACGATCCGCGTTGCCGGTCCGGGCATTCACGGAAAGAATTTCCTGATGAGGGCCGCCGCCGACGGCAAAATGCCCCTGGCAAGAATTTTGATTGCAAAGGGAGTTTCACCGAATACGTCGGTGGGAGGAAGCGCGGCGCTGGACGTCGCGTGCTCCACGCGCAATCTCGACGTTGCGAAGTTCCTTTTGCAACAAGGAGCCGAGATGAGCGATGCTCCGAACTGCGCGAATTTAGGGCTGAACGGTCGATGATGCGACAAGGCCCTGCCCGGTACCCCTGTTGAGATTGTCCGGCCCAGCATTGCAGTTAGACCTGTCCATAATCCGGAACGGCGTCTGTCCAAGAACAGATCGGGCAGCTTTCCGCAGCGCCCTCCGTCGGAAAGGACGATGCGAATCAATCACTTGCACCCAACTTGAAAGTTGGCCCTCGGGATGCATGTAGATCACCGTAGTCGCATGCCTTCTGCGCTACTCGCCGACTTATGGGTATGCATTCCAACCTGACTACCCAACCAAGCCCACCACGCGGGTTCTCTCTTGGTTTAATTGCGGCGTCCTGCACCTTGGTGGTAGGGCAAGTTGTAGTGCTTGCTCATTTTGGCCACCGGGCACCGGGTCCTCTCCTTTCTGAAGCTTCCCAACTTGCTCTAGGCCTGATTTGTATTTTGGCTTGCACAGCGGCATTTCGGCGATCCAGTGGCATTGCACGATACGCTTGGAGGTTACTGGCGGTTACGTTCGTCGTGTGGGCGGTCGCTCAAGCGCTCGGGATCTACCCCGAGATCTCTGGCGACCACTCACTGGATAGTCTTGACGACATCCTGTTCTTCCTCTCGGTAATCCCGTTTGGCCTGCTTCCCTTCCTCGACCCTGATGGTGAACCAAATCACTTCGACAGGTTGCACATTCTTGACTTCGTTCAGGTATGCATCTTTTGGGTGTCGATATTCCTGTGCTTTTCCCCGAGAATGTGGTCGCCTGCCGCTGCCTTTCGCATCGGGCACTTTACATGCTCGCGAAATGTCTCCTTTGATGGACTGTTGGTAGTGACGTTTGCTCTCCGCGCTTTGCTGACAAGGTCGAAAGCAGTTCGCCGGCTGTTTGGGCCCATGGCGCTATTCCTGCTCCTCTCCGGCTTAGCTGATTCCTATGCTCTTAGTCCGGGGCAAGACCTGCAACCGGGAGGATGGTTCGACCTGATCTGGAGTGCCTTGCTTGCGATTCCCATTCTGATAGCAGCCACATGGAAAAGTGCAGATGAGGGCAACTCAGATGGTTCTCCAAGGTCACAACGAGTCGCGGTGAATCAAGTCTTCCCGCTACTCTATCCACTGGGTAGCTTCCTTATCCTGACCCACGTTCACGAAGCGTATCCTGCGCTGTCTCTTATAGTGTTCGCACTTGCCTTCATGACTTTTGCTGCACGTGCGATGGTCATCCAGCATAGGCAAGGACAGAGCAAGGAAGCATTGCGCCAGTCAGAGATAGCGTATCGGCTTCTATTTGAAAGCAATCCGGTTCCCATGTGGGTCTTCGAACGCAAGACTCTTAAGTTTCTGGCCGTAAATGAAGCGGCATCTCGACAGTATGGTTTTTCGAGTCAGGAATTTCTGACGATGACGATTGCGGACATTAGACCCGAGGAAGACATTCCTGCCTTGTTGGAAGCCACCGCAACTTCATCTCAAGGACTTCAGCTACCCGCGAACTGGAGACATCGGAAGAAGGACGGCACCATCATCGATGTCGAGATTGTCGGTCATAACCTGGATTTCCACGGAATCGAAGCAGAGTTGATAGCATCGCGCGATGTTTCGGAGCGCAAAAATGCTGAGGAAACGGTTAAGAGGCTAGCATCCATCGTGGAGTTCTCACAGGATGCGATTATCGGAAAGAGCCTGGACGGTACGATCACAAGTTGGAACCGAGCCGCCGAAAAGATGTATGGCTATACGAGCGCAGAAGTCCTGGGCCGAGACTTGTCATTTTTGTTGTCCGCTGAGAGACAAGCCGAACTGCGATTTGTTATGGAACGGATCCAAAAGGGGCTCGCTATAGAGTGCCTAGAAACTCAGCGACTCAACAAGGCAGGCTCCGTACTCGAAGTGTCACTGTCCATCTCGCCGATAAAGGACGCTAACGGCCGAGTCATAGGGGCGTCGACGATCGCTCGGGACATCACGGCGCACAAACGTGCCGACGAGCAATTGAAATTGCAGTCAACAGCCCTGGAAGCGGCTGCCAATGCCATCGTGATCACAGATTGCCACGGTTCAATCATGTGGGTTAATGGTGCGTTCACGAAGATGACCGGCTATAGCAAGGAAGAGGTTTTAGGCAAGAACCCCCGGCTATTGAAATCTGGCAATCAGCCGGAAACCTACTATGCCGAACTCTGGTCAACCATTTCATCGGGCAAGGTCTGGCGGGGTGAGATTGTGAACAGGCGGAAAGACGGAACCCTGTACACCGAAGAGATGACCATCACGCCCGTCATCCGCGACTCCGGCAACCCGGCCAATCGATACTTCATTGCCATCAAGCACGACATCACTGAGCGGAAGAAGTCTGAGGAGGCGCTGTTATTCAAAACCGCTCTGCTGGAGGCGCAAGCTGAAACAACAATTGATGGCATCCTGGCCGTCGATGAAACCGATCACATCGTTCTGGCAAACAAGCGATTTGGACTGCACTTCGAGATACCAGATGAACTGTTGGCTACACGGAATGATCGTGTCGTCTTCAAACATCTCGTTGATAAAGTCGAGGACGCGGACGCTTTTGTCGACAGGGTTCAGTACCTTTATGCCCATCGGGAAGAAAGGAGCCGCGACGAAGTCAGATTGAAGAATGGGAATATCTTTGACCGATACTCTGCGCCGCTCGTCGATTCAATAGGGCAGTATCGGGGTCGAATTTGGTATTTTCGCGACATCACGGACCGTAAGGTCGCGGAACACCGGGTCCAATACCTAGCCTACTACGATGATCTGACGGGACTACCCAACCGTACGCTTCTTCAGGATCGGCTGGCAAAGGCCGCCGCGGACGCCCGTCGGCAAAAGCATAAAGTCGCGCTTCTATTCCTCGACCTCGACGGGTTTAAGGATATCAATGACTCACTGGGGCACTCGGTCGGAGACTTCCTCTTGCAAGGAGTTGCAGAACGGCTCAAGAAATGGGGACGTGAGCAGGACACCATTGCCCGTTTGGGTGGCGACGAATTCCTTGTCATGTTGACTCATGTAAGGGACGTGCCCGACGCGGCGGTTGCCGCCGAACGGATCATGGATGTTATCAACGGTGCGTTCGTTATCCAAGGGCGCTCCCTCCATGTCAGTTGCAGCATCGGTGTCAGCATCTTCCCCGAACATGGTGCGGATGGCGAAACCTTGATCAAGAATGCTGATGCCGCCATGTACAGTGCCAAACAGAGCGGACGCAACAACTTTCGATTCTTCACGGAGGATTTGAATACTCAGGCGGTGGAGCGTGTGACCCTCGAGAACAGTTTGCGATCCGCACTCGCGATGGCAGAACTCTTCTTGATGTACCAGCCCCAGGTAGATGTTGCTACCGGAAGGGTCGCCGGACTGGAGGCGCTGCTTCGCTGGCAACATCCAGAATTGGGTCTCGTGCCTCCAGATAAGTTCATACGAATTGCTGAAAATAGCGGACTGATTCTCCCCATTGGTGAATGGGTGCTGAGGACTGCCTGTTCTCAAGTGCGGAAATGGCAAGAAGACGATTTTCCGGGAGTGACAGTGGCAGTGAATGTATCAGCGATCCAGTTTCGTCAAGAGGGCTTTTGCGAACTTGTCAGGAAAGTGCTCCAAGAGACTGGCCTCGCCCCGCAATTCCTCGAACTGGAGCTAACCGAAAGCCTGCTCTTAACCAATGCGGAACTGATGTTATCAGTGGTTCAGGAATTGAGAGACATAGGGGTGACGCTGGCGATTGACGACTTCGGAACGGGCTATTCCAATTTCAGTTATTTGAAACGGTTTCGGATCAGCAAGCTCAAAATCGACCGCTCACTTATACGGGAAATCGCCGTGAATCCTGACGACGCAGCGATCACAACCGCAATCATCAGCATGGCAAAAAGTCTGCATCTGAAGGTGATTGCCGAAGGCGTCGAAGACAAAGCACAAGTGTCCTTCTTGCGAGAGCATCAGTGCGACGAGATTCAAGGCTATTACTTCAGCAAGCCTTTGGCGGTCGACAAAGTGGCTGACAGATTGCGAAGCAGTAATCTTAAACCGCACGTCCAAGCACAAACGAGCGGGGCGTACTCATGACAAATGATCGTACAAGGAGTGCTTTTCATCATGGCAATTGGACTTGCGCTTTTGGTATCGACTGATCCACCGGCAATTCAACAGTTCAGGCATGCCCTACAGGAGTTCTCTATTTCCTCTGATGTGTGTGGAGAGGTGCCAGCGGCGGTGGGCCTATTGAACCGCCGAAAGTTTGACGCCGTTATCGTTGATCTCCGCCTGGGAGAACAGTCTGGAATGATCTTGGAGGAGGTTCATCTTTCCGCCTCGAACCGAACGGCAGTCACCTTTGGCATAAGCAACAGCGATTCGGACACTACAGCAGCTTTCCGCAAGAAGGCGCAGTTTGTCTTCGAGAGACCTCTTTCTGCGAAGTCAATCCAAAAAACACTAAAGCCCGCGTATGGGCTTATCCTGAGAGAACGGCGGCGTTATTTCCGTTACCCCGTTTCGATTGCCGTTGTCATCCAGAGGCAGAGCAGGCAGGAGGTTCGCTGCAACAGCGTAAATATCAGTGGAGGGGGCATGGCCTTGAGCACGTACATTCCGCTCGTTCCCGGCGAAAGGGTGCGCGTTCAGTTCACTCTGCCAGGTCACGAAGCAGCAATAGTGGCGGAATCGACGATCTGCTGGTCGAAAACCGGCCATTTGGGAGTTCGCTTCGTGTCCGTTTCGGACGAGCACAAGTCGGAGCTGCAAGCGTGGCTGTCACAAAAGCTGGAACAGATACTCCCGGAATTCGTGGCCGAACAATTTCGAAAGGCAGAAGGTGATTCCAAGTAATACGTTAGCTGGAACTCCGATCACCATTCGTGAGTAACGAAAGCTCACACGTTGACGCACTTATCCACCCGGCGAGTCGCTGCACAAAATCCCTGCAAGGCCTACGAATAGATCCCAGGCGCCTCATGTCCAAGCTTCTGCACGTACTCAACGTACGACCCAGGATAAACAGTAGGATGGCGGTCCGTGCCGCTCTCACCTCCTAGTTCCAGCACACGTGAGCCGAGACCGCGAAGAAACATGCGGTCGTGCGATACGAAGATCATGGTGCCTTCAAAGTCCTTCAGGGCGTCCACCAGCATTTCCTTGGTCGCAAGATCCAGGTGATTCGTCGGTTCGTCGAGCACCAGGAAGTTCGGCGGGTTGTAGAGCATGCGCGCGATTGCCAGCCGCGACTTTTCTCCGCCGGAGAGTGCGCGGATCTTCTTATCCACGTCGTCACCGGAGAACTGGAATGCCCCCGCCAGATTCCGCAGCGAGCCAATACTGTCTTGAGGAAAATCTTGTTGTAGCTGTTCGGCGACGGTGAGATCGGGATTGAGCACGTCCAGCGATTGTTGCGCGAAGTAGCCCATATACAGGCTGGCTCCAAGCCGCACGCTTCCGGCATCTGGAGCACTGGCTCCGGCGATCATCTTGAGCAGCGTAGTCTTGCCCGCGCCGTTTCTTCCCATGACGGCCCAGCGTTCTCCGCGGCGGATGGTGAGGTTGAATCCTTCGTAAATCACACGCGGGCCGTAACTCTTGTGCAGATTCTCAAGGACGGCCACCTGTTCGCCGGATCGCGGTGGAACGCGAAAGTCGAATTTCACGACCTGTCGTTTTTTGGGCAGTTCGATCTTCTCGATCTTGTCCAAGGCCTTGATGCGGCTCTGCACCTGGGCCGCTTTGGCCGCGTGTGTCCTGAAACGATCGATGAAGCGCTGTTCCTTGGCAAGCATGGACTGCTGCCGCGCAAATGCTGCCTGCTGGTTGCTCTCTCGCACCGCCCTTTCGCGCTCGTAGAAGTCGTAGTCACCCGAGTAAGTGATGATTTCGCCGCCATCGATCTCCGCGATCTTTGAGACCAGACGATTCATGAACTCGCGGTCGTGCGAAGTCATGAGCAGCGCGCCAGGAAATGACTTGAGGAACTGTTCGAGCCAGATGATGGATTCGATGTCGAGGTGGTTCGTCGGTTCGTCCATCAGCAATACATCCGGCATTCCGAGCAGGACGCGTGCCAGCGCAACCCGCATTTTCCATCCGCCGGAGAGAGCGCCGACGTCGCCGTCAATCTGATCATCTTTGAATCCCAGGCCGTGCAGCACTTCACGGGCTTGCGATTCGAGCGCGTAGCCGCCTAAATGCTCGTACTCCTCCTGAACGTGACCGAAGCGATCAAGAATGCGGTCCATGTCATCAGCCTTGGCAGGGTCGGACATTTCCCGCTGTAAGGCTTCGAGCTCGTGGTGCAGATCGCCGACGCGTCCGCTGCCTGCGATGGCTTCATCCAGGACCGAACGGCCCTGCATTTCCTCGACGTCCTGGCGAAAGTAGCCGATCGTCAACTTCTTGGGGACTGAGACCGTGCCCTCGTCGGGAGTTTCCTCGCCGACCACCATTCGGAAGAGCGTTGTCTTGCCCGCCCCATTGGGACCGACCAGCCCAACTTTTTCGCCGGGATTCAACTGAAACGAAGCATCCACGAAGAGCAACTGCTTGCCATACTGCTTATTGATGTTTGAGAAAGAGATCATTTTGAAGGAGCAACTCGCGGCACTGCCTCTTCCAGTGTAGCTCGGCCAGAAAATTGCCGGCCAACGCTTGGCACGTTGGATTATTGAAGGGTTGCCCGTCATCCAGAATCGTGCAAAACGCTCCGCGCTAGCGAGCGGGGGGAGTAAAACCCCGCGGGCCGTATGGTAAGCTTCAATGAGCGTGAGGGACGCTTCCGGTCCGCGGAAAGGGTAGAAGCCCACCTGCAGTTCAATCTGGTTTCGCGATACTTCTTTCAGCCCGAATTTGCGGACGGCGGGCACTCGATGAAAGGAGTTCGCAATGTCGAACCAAATCCCCCACGCTGCTCGCCCCCTTCCGGATCGCCCGAACCTCCGTCACCTGAAGGATCAAGCTAAGGACCTGTTAAAGACGGGCCATGCTCGCTCTCTCTCCGGTGCTCAGCTTCAAATCGCTCGTCAATATGGGTTCCTCAGCTGGCCCAAACTGAAAGCGCACGTCGACTCGCTGGAAGAAGCTGGACAGCTTAGAGATGCGATCGACCGCAACGATCTTTCCCTTGTCCAATCCATGATGTCGCGAAATCCGGCGTTGCATAAGGCTCCGTTGGGCTATGCCAAGGACGGACCGCTCACGTGGGTCGCCGAGTGCAGAGTGCCGCGGTTACCACCGGACCGGACCCGTTTGGCCATCGCGAAATGGATGATCGAGGCCGGTTCAGACGTCCATCAGGGAGGCGATGCACCCCTGATGCGCGCCGCACTCGACGGCGAGCGAATTCCGATGATGGAATTGCTCGTTGCCCATGGCGCAGACGTGAACGCAGCATGGCATGGCGACTACCCCATTCTCTTTGCCGCCTGCGAGACGCTCAACCCGATGGCCCTGCGCTGGCTATTAGAGCATGGCGCAGATCCCAATTGCGGCAGCGAAGCGATATGGAAGTCACGAGGCATTCCGCACCCAGGTACGGCGCTCGACTATCTGCTGGGCACCTACGTCCGAGATCCTGAAGTGCTGGCTACCTGCATTGAGATCCTTCTTCGCGCTGGGGGAAAATCCAAGCATGCGCCGCCTGCGGTGCTGGCGGTGATTCGCGGCAGTATGACCGAACTGGTCGGTCTGCTGGACGCAAGTCCAAGTCTGATCCACCAACGATTTCCTGAACTCGATTTTGGTACCACGGCAGCTCGCATGCTCACCCTGCGCGGTGGAACGCTGCTCCACGTGGCCGCCGAATTTCAAAACCTCGATGTGGCAAGGCTATTGCTGGACCGTGGCGCTGACGTCAATGCACCAGCGCTGCTGGACGAAGCCGGCGTTGGCGGCCAAACACCCATATTCCACGCGGCGACACAGCGCGAGGACGCTGGGCTTCCGCTCGTCGAATTGTTGGTAGAGCGAGGCGCCGATCTCACGGTCCGGGCAAAACTCCCAGGACACTATGAGGCCCCAGGGGAGGTGGTGGAATGCACTCCCCTTGATTACGCACTGCTATTCCCGGGGGACCAAGGACCGACGGCGACTTACCTGAGAAGCCGGGACTTACGGACTCTTGGCAGGGCGTCGCGCGAATAGTACCGGACTGCTGGCGAAGCGTAGAGCAAAGTCCAAATTTGTCGGCAACCCTCTGCTCACGGGGAACTCCCGGCTGTGAAGACGAACTCCGGAGCATGAAGGCCTTGCTACAACCACCTGGCATTGTTAGTTCGTGCTACCAAGTGACGGCTCCCCGACGGTCGGCAATCCGAAAGTAATCCGGCAGGTGGCCCGGCTCAGTGAACAGAAATCAAGGATCGCGAAATTCACACTTGACATTGCCAGATAATCCACTACCATACGGTTGTGGATAAATTAGGTACAACGTTTGCGGCTTTGTCTGATCCGACCCGGCGGGCAATGATCGAACGACTCTCCCATGGGCCTGCCTCTGTGCACGGATTGACGGAATCGTTTGCACTCTCGCAGCAGATGATTTCAAAACATATTGCCTACCTGGTGCGGGCGCGGATTGTAATCAAGACGAAGCGTGGACGAGAGAGTGTGTGCACGCTTAGGCCAGAGGCGATTAAGACGGTCAGCGATTGGGCGATCAGCTATCGCCGATTCTGGGAAGAGAGATTCGACAAACTGGATGCAGTTGTAAATCAAATGAAGAAAGAGGCGGCCAGAGATGACAAAAAACACGGTTAACTTTTTCAAACCTGTTTTGATGATTGCGATGCTTTTTTTAACACCATTTAAGTCTAACGGGCAACAAATCAAACCTGCGGAAAGTGGCTACGCACCTGTTAATGGCATTGAAGTTTATTACGAAGTATATGGTGAGGGTAAGCCTTTAGTTCTGCTGCACGGAGCTTTTTACACGATAGAGCTGAACTGGGGGCAATTAATTCCTGAGTTATCAAAGACAAGGAAAATAATTGCCATTGAATTTCAGGGACACGGACACTCGCCGTATTCAGATAGAAAATTAGACATTGTTACTTTGGCAAGAGATGTGGAAGGAGTAATGAATTTCTTAAAAATTGATAGTGCCGACGTAGCAGGATATAGCATGGGTGGCTCTGTAGCTTACCAATTTGCCGTACTAAGTCCTAAACGATTAAATCGATTAGTAATCATTTCCTCCACTTACAAAACTGATGGTTGGCTGCCTATAACGGCTGCAGGCCTCAAAGATCTTAAACCTGAATTGTTTGATAACACACCAATCAAGGCAGCATACGATGCAGTAGCACCCGATAAAACCAAATGGACAAACTTTGTAAAGCAGATGATTGATTTCGCCAAGGTGCCATTTAACTGCGGAGACTCCAATATTGCGAAAATTACGGCACCTGTACTCATCATCTCTGGCGACAATGACGGCACGAATAAAAGTGAATTGATGAAAACATATCAGCTACTTGGTGGTGGTGTTGCTGCTGATTTACAGCCGATGCCAAAATCGCATTTAGCGATTGTTCCTTCGCAAAGCCATGTGAGCCTGATGACGCAAACTAAAACAATCTCAGGTTACCTTGACGAGTTTTTGAAGTAAACATTCAGGGTTCAGAGATCAGGAAGCAGAAGTCGGGAGCTCCAAAATCCAGGCTTTGTGAAGCAAATGAAAAGAGCGGAGTTTGAACATGACAAAAAACACGGTTAATGAGACAGAGCGGATGGTCGTCACAAGAGTTTTTGATGCCCCACGCGAGTTGGTTTGGAAGGCGTGGACAGACCCCAAGTACATAATGCAGTGGTGGGGACCGAAGGGCTTTACTGCGCCCGTTTGCAAGATGGATTTTCGCGTGGGAGGAAAACTTCTCTGCTGCATGAGAGCGCCGGATGGGCAGGAGGGCTGGAATGTGGTTGAATACCACGAAATTGTTCCATACGAGAAGATCGTTTCCTCCATGTACTTTTCCGACTCGAAGGGAAACAAGATCGAGCCTGCGGAATTAGGAATAGAATATGAGGCCATCGACGGTGCGTACGACGTGACCATCTTCGAGGATCTCGGAAACGGCCAGACGAAACTCACCCACATTGGAAATGAACCCATGGAGAGCGCGAAAAATAGCGGTCAATTGGAGGGCTGGAACCAGATACTCGATAAACTTGTCGCCGTTGTTACGAAGCTAGCGCAGGCGAAATAGGAAGTTGACGTTTTGACGATCGCCATGCGCGAGATCTGAACGTAACGCAACGCGGGTCCGTTCCGGAAACCCAAGGGTGGGCGGGTGGCCCGGCTTTCAAACTGCAGAAGCCACCACAGGTGCGGGTGCCCGTCCTTCGCGTAGGCGAAGGGCGGGTACGACGACGGCATACACAACGGGCGGTGTAGAACGGGCAAGAGTTGCGCCGGCAGCATCGCCGCCCACCCTTGCAAAAAACGCAAGGATGGGGCACCCTTCGTGGGAATGGTGCAATGCAAAAATGGGCCACCTGCCTGTCCCCAATTTTTCCCAAAGGATCGGGCACCTCGGTTGATCGAAGCATGAGGAAACCAAAAATAGGTGGGCCAGCCCCTATCGAAACAAACAGTCCGGAAGTCTTTGCTAACTCGGTAAACTTAGCAACTTGATTAGGGTTCCTCCCATAATCCGGTTCCGCGTGGGCTCCGGAATCTCACACGCGTCAAACAGCGCGTGATACTGCTTTACAACGTTCTCGATGCCTTCCAAACCGGTGTCCGATCCGAACACAAGCTTCACGAACGCGTTCGGATCGTTGTCCGGAGTTTTCACTTCAGAATCGCCTTCGCCGGTCCACCAGAAAATCTCCCGGAATGTAGACAACCGCCGCTGCATCTTCGTCAAACTCGAGCCGCTAAGATCAAAGAACACATTCGAATTCCACCGCGCGATCTCGGCAGCCCATTGATACTCCGGGTTGCCGCAATGCGCTCCAAGCACGGTTATCTTCGGGAATCGACGTGCAATCTCCTCCAGATGAATCGGCCGCATCCGCCCGGACGCCACATCTTCGGGTTCGTCAAATTTTGCTCTCAGTACTATGCCTGTATGAAACAGCACCACCCACCCGTATTCGTTGGCTCGTTCGTAAACAGGAAAATAACTCGGATCGATGTATGGTTTCTTAACGAACTCGAGTTCGCCAAGCCCGCGGAATCCCATGCTGTGCAATTCTTCAACTTGCTGGACCACATCTGGAGCGTCCAAATTCACATACCCAAACGGGACGATCTTGGTCGGATGCTGTTTTGCCGCTTCGGCGACAACCACTCGATTCTCAAACGGAGTTAACATCAGGGCGGTTAGGTTCAGTCGCTCCGACACCTTCAGGAAATCTTCAATGTAATTTGGGTTTTTCGCATCGAAGTGCACATGCATGTCGACGATGCGCCCTTTGCCACTGGAAGCTGGTACGCCGTCTGATGAAGTGTTGTTCGGGGAAGGCGCGTACGCCCCAAAACCCCGTGCACTGGATAGTAGAGTTGTTGCGCCAGCCGCGCCTAGGAATTTACGACGTGAGAATTGGTTAAACATTTTGTTCATCATAGTGTTGCTCCGTTACTGGCGGGTGGCCCAGCCTTTGGACTGCGGGAGCCAAATCACCGTGGGTGCCCCGTCCTGCGTATTTTTTGCAAGAGCCTGCCCTGAGCTTGTTGAAGGGGCGGGTACGATGCTGTTTGTAGCATGAGATTTCCGTTCTGTCCAAACCGGGAGCGCAGGCCGCTAATGGTACCCGCCCTTCGCAAAGTAAGCGAAGGACGGGGCACCCACCAGGTCGATTCTGTCAATGAGTTCAAAGGCCAGGCCACCCGCCCCCCGCCATGCCCAACCTGGGACCGAACACGGGGGACTGAGAGTTTCCCGCATATTTTCTTTAAGTTATCTGTCATGACGCAATCGTGTGCCCCATTCCGTCATGACGTTGTGTTCCTGCAGGAACATTCACCCCGCCGTCCCGCAGAAATGTGGGGACGTCTCCCGGGTTCCAGAAAAATGTGAAAAAATCAGTCAGGGCCGCGGCGTTCATCCGCGTTCATTGATGCACCCGCTGGATTCGCGCTAGAAGGACGAAAGACTACGAGATGCGAAAAGGGTTTACAAGAAAACCAAAAGCGGACGAGCCCGCGACGCACGTCAAGAACTACATCACGCCGAGCGGCCTCGAGCGCCTCAAAGATGAGCACCGGTTTCTGCTTACCAGGGAACGCCCGGCGGTGACGGAGGTGGTGGCGTGGGCTGCCAGCAACGGCGATCGCAGTGAAAACGCTGACTATCAGTACGGCAAGCGGCGGCTGCGCCAGATCGATGGGCGGATTCGCTTTCTCACGAAGCGAATCGAAGCCGCGGAAGTGGTGGACCCGGAAGCTCCGAGATCGGGGCAGGCGGCGACGAGGGCATTCTTCGGAGCGACCGTGCGCTACGCCAATGCCGCGGGAGCGGAGCGAGTGGTGAGCATCGTGGGCACCGACGAGGTCGATCTCCACCGCAACCACATCAGTTGGGTGTCACCTCTGGGGCGCGCGTTGATGAAGTCGGCAGCGGGTGACAGCGTAGTCCTTCAACTGCCGGGCGGTACAGAATACCTGACCGTGCTGGAAGTGTGTTACGAGCGCATTTCTGTGGAACCGTTCCGTGAACCACCTGGATCCGAGGCCTCGGCAAAGGGACTCCCTCGCCGGCGCTAAATCCAGCTGACGAAGAAACAGCGAGATTAGCTTATCTGCAACAGGGTGCGGTGCCGCGCTTCCAAGTGGTCGCGACTAGGTCCCGTCTCGACTCAAGAAAATAAAAAATGGTGCGATTGAATGGGCTAATTAACGTGCAGCGCAATAGTATAAATACGGTGCAACGCAATCAAGATCCGGGCCGGCGAGCCCTTGCCGGCGGTGCCGAAAGCTGCGCGCGCAGTAGACGAACGGTAAAAGAATTCTCGATCTGCGGGCAGTGGCGAGGGAAGATCTGGTGACCGATTGCACTGCGTAAAATTACGAACTAACAAGAATGCGATAAAGGGATGGGAAAACGCAATGCTTGGCGCCGCTCGGCCATAGGTTCACAGACGCCAAGTCGTCCTCTTCGCGTGAAATCAAAAGGTATCAGCTCGTAACAAAATGGTAGAATCTCGAACGGGTGCCTCTCTAGATTTGGCAATTGGCTCTAAGAATCGCCGGTACAGTGTTTCATGGCGAGGGGCAAGAAGCCGTGGAAATCGGCGAAAACCGACACAGTTACGCATTTGTCGTTTTGGATGGCAACGGAGCAGAACGCGCAATTAACTGTTGAGTCAAGCACTTCCACGAAGTGCCGGGATGGCGGAACTGGCAGACGCAGCGGACTCAAAATCCGCCGAGCTTCGGCTCTTGGGGGTTCGACTCCCCCTCCCGGCACC
>CAVUYN010000012.1:0-133084 GCA_963745715.1 uncultured Acidobacteriota bacterium
GCCGAGATTGTGCAGCAGGCGCTTTAGTTCCTCTTGTACGGAGGGCTGGGGCCAGTAATAACGACAGCGGTCGCTGAAACTGAAGGCACGCGAGAGGCGCAATTCGTCGTCGCCGCCGCGGTAGTACGAACGCCAGTACGCCGGGTCGCGCAGCATCTCGAACTCCAGCGCCTCCCGCACTTGCGACGATCTCACATCGCGCTTGTGGCCAAGGATCTCGCGTTCTATGGCGCTTAGTGCAAAAATCGCTTCCCGATAGGCGAACGTAAGCCAGGGGCCGACCTTCAAGATTGCAAAATGGTCCTCCACCATCTCTGCTAGAGCGGAGGGCGCTTGGTAATCGGTGGAATGGGCCTCATAGACAAGCGCAGGACTTGCAGGCAATCCTGCCGACAGCGCATGCACTTTCTGGCGATCGTAGTCGAAAACCCTGGTGTCGCCAAATTCCACGGCAGGTTGAACGACCAACCCGACGACGTTCTCCCAAGCGGCGAACAAGCCATGCGCTCGGAACGCGGAGCGAAAGGTGTCCAAAGTGCGATGAACATCTTCGACCAGTGTCGGGGCTGGACATTCCCCCTCTGCCAGTTCTCCGCCCGGAGGCGGGACCTCCGTTCCAATGACGTAAAGCATGCTCGGCGAACCAGTCGGCATCTCCTCGCAAGCTTCTTCCGCAGCTCTGCACAAAATGGCAGCGCGTTCCGCGACGCCCTTCTCGTCAAGACTCTCTGCGTCATCACTACATGGCATGCTCGTGTCCAAGTGGATCTTCTGATATCCCGCATGAACGCAACGACGAGCTAGGTCGCAGGCCTTCGCCATTGCAGTAGCCAACGGTTCATGGCGCCAAGCAAACGGACCCAGGTGGTCAGCACCGAGCAGAACGCGACCTGCTGGTAATCCCGCTGAGGCGGCAGCGACGCCAATTGAATCAGCAAATTGCTGCGGCGTCATCCCCGTATATCCGCCGAACTGGTTAACTTGGCTGGATGTCGACTCCACGTGAAGACAGGTGCCGTCTTCGAGCGCTTGCTGAATGGCTGCATCGATCACTGCCGGGTGCGCGGAGCAAACTGCGTAACTGCCGACAGTCCCGCCGCCGCGATTTCGTTGGACGACGCTTCGCAGATACTCGCTCGGCCCCTCGGCTACCACGGGGCGATCCGTCTCGACGGGATTAGGTCTCTCATCCATCGCTTTCGCATTATAGATTCTTGAGCTGAGTATTCGCTTCACTGAGCTTGACCCAAGGAAGTAGTATGCGATGACGATCATGCACACAAACTGACGGGCTGATTCGTAAGCCCCCGCTTCAGCTGCCAAAAAATCCTTCTCGGATCTGAGGCGCCCACGACCGTTGGGCCCGCCCGAAGATGTTCCGCAGCAAACCCCGGGATGGCAACATGTTCCGCCAGCCACGCTCCCATCCGGCACCCACTGCCGGGCGGACGAACCCGGAGTCCGTTCCGGCCTGCAGGCGGATCTGCTTTCGCGTCGCCGACCAGTCGTCGGTAATCTTGTTCCATCGTTCCATCACTTCCTGGATGGGCGTTCACTTCCGGGTAGCCCGTCATTCGGAAGCAACCGCTCCTGCGATTCCGTGGTTTTTTACCATCCGGTCCGGTGCTAAAGTCGAGGATGCTACGCGATCTGTCGACGCAAGGAGCGTCTTCTGTAGCGCGGCACTTACTTTGGATCTCCTGGGCCCGGATTCCAATCTGGCTGGGTCTGTGCTCGCTCGCACATGGACTCAATCATGTCTTCTGTCTCTCTCGCATCGCGCGCGAAGATCCCGTGCTCGGTAAATTGCAGTGTCTTCTTCAATTCAGCGGGAGATTTTCCAGCCTTGAGACCTTGCTTGACCTGGTTCCACATGTCGGCAATAAAATCTCGCTGGCGGCGGAGCAGGTCCACATCGCCCAGGTCGCCATGCGCCGGAACCACGGTCTTGACGGGAAGCTGGGCAATCTTGTCGAGAGCTCGAATCCAACCGATGTAGCGAACATCCTGGTCGGAGACATTGTTCCCGTGAGTCCAGTTCACAGCCAAATCTCCGACAAAAACAACGCCTTCCGCAGGCAGATAAGCCACCCCGTCGCCTTTCGTGTGGGCCTGCCCATATTTGATCAGCTCGACCCTATGTTGACCGTCGTCAAATACCAGGCGGTCCGGGAAGCGAATGGACGGCAGCTCCAGATGGTCCATTTTCATCTTCGTCTGCTCCCGGATGTCCTCCATCCCTTTTGTGCCTAGCTCTAGCGCAAGGTCCTCCGTACTTACAACGGCAGCGCCATGGGCGATGAACACACTATTTCCCATGGTGTGATCCGCATGGTAGTGAGTGTTGAAGACAAAACGCACGGGTTTGGAGGTGATGGTTTTTATGTCCGCAAGGATGTGTTCAGCCGCCCACGGAAAATTCGCGTCTATGACCAGTACATAGTCGTGAAATACAACGAAGCCCACATTGGTCTGTTCGTGCTTGCTGAGGTCACCAGCCCAATAGTAAACATCTCGAGCAAGCTGATGCACGCGACTCTGGGCGTCCATGGGCCGGCATGCCCATGAAAGCAAGAAGATTAAAAACCGGAAACCATAGCTCTTTATTCGCATCGTGACTGGCCCTCAGCTACCGTTCGCGGTTGCGAAGGAGTGTATCATCCAATCCTATCCGGAGCGGCGGTTGACTCCGTAATTGCCGCCCACTGCCGCAGCGACGCATGGATGTTTTGTGAGCACGGCGGACCAATTCGTATTGAAAAAACCGCCTGTGATAACAAGAGCCAATTCGTCGATGGTCGGCAACCCTTACCTTATCGGGATTACGGAAGAGTTGCTCGTGATACGGGCGGAATCCCTAGGAATGATCAGGGATATCAAGCAGAGGACGAGTATCTACGCCACGCCCGTCAGGGCCTGTCTGACTGTTCTCACCCACAGAGGCGGATTGTCTGCCGGTAAGTTGTAATCTGCTCCGGTCACATCCCTGTCCTGCCGACGGAGAGACGCCACTATGGGAACTCCAGGCAGGATCTCTCGGAAATGAGCGGCAAGGTTGCATCGTTCTTCCCAGGGTGCCCCGTGCCCGATTAGGATAACGCCTACTGTTTCATGCGAGAGATCGAGACTTCGCGCAGCACGCGAACCAAGTACAGAAACCACCGGATGTCCAAGCGATTGGAGGATCTCGTCACGGATTGACAACAGGCTCTCGCGAAATTCAACCTGTACTATCGCTGTCATTGTTCTCCGGATTGCGTGCCCTTCGGAACAGTCTTGCGCCGAGACTCGGCGCAACCTTGGCTCCTTCAGGTGGGAACGCCAAGCTTTGGCAGAAGCCATTGAGTCAAGATTACGTAGGCGACAAGAAATGCCACTCCCCAAACCCAATTGGGCATGTTCACACTCTCCCTATCTGCCTACTCCAAGTTTACGCAGGAAGGTCATCATCGGACACCAGTTCGTGAATCCAGATTGAAACAGATTCAGGCCAACAAAAGCCGTGAAGAGATACCAGTACTGGTTAACGTAGTGTCCAAGTGCCAGTGACAACAGAATGAAGATGCCAGCGATCAAACGCAGTGTTCGTTCTACGGTCATAGCGGTTCTCCTTCAAAGTAAGTTGGCCCTAAGCAATTTCGCATTGCGGTGTTTCGCATTCAGCGACATTCTCGGGCGAATGCGGATGCATGGGTGGAAGCGAGTGTCCCCGCTGAGACAGGTAATAGAGAACTGGCACTGCCATCCGCGACAGAACGGTGGACGCGACTTCACCCGCCATCAATGACAAAGCCAAACCCTGAAAAATAGGATCGAACAGGATGACGCTCGCTCCCACTACCACGGCTGCTGCGGTCAGCAGCATTGGGCGGAAGCGCACTGCGCCCGCATCGACGACGGCGTTTTCCAGCGGCATTCCCTGGGAGCGGCGTAGTTCGATGAAATCCACGAGAATGATGGAATTGCGAACGATAATGCCGGCTCCAGCGATGAAGCCGATCATCGATGTGGCAGTGAAGAATGCCCCCATCAAAGCGTGCGCCGGAAGAATACCAACCAGAGTCAACGGAATGGGTGCCATGATCACCAGCGGCGTCACGAACGACCGGAACCAACCCACGACGAGCACGTAGATCAAGACCAGGACCGCCGCAAAGGCGAGTCCCAGATCGCGGAAGACTTCTACCGTGATATGCCACTCGCCATCCCACTTCATGGAGAAGCGGTCGGTCCGTTCAGGCATGGTGGTACCCTTGTACTGCTTTACGCCGTAGCCGTCGGGCAATTTGATTTTGTCAATGGCCTCGCTCATCTTCATGATGGCGTACACAGGGCTCTCTTCTCCGCCCGCCACATCTCCCGTCACGTAGACGACTGGCTGCAGATTCTTGCGATACACGCTGATGTCAATCGTCGTTTGTTGAAGGTTCGTTACTTCCTGCAGGGCGATTTGGCCACCGGAAGGCGTCGGCAACTTCAGGTTGCCAAGGTCTTCGATTCCAGACCGATCCGGGCGCGCCAGCCGTACTTCGATCGGGATGTCCTCGCGGGAATGGGGATCGTGAAGCAAGCCCGCGTTGGCGCCTCCGAGTCCCACCTGCAGAGTGCGCGTCACATCGGCGGGCGAAATGCCGTGGAGAGCTGCCTTGTCCAGATCCACTTTCATGTCGTACTTGACTTGTGGGTCTTCGACGTACCAGTCCACATCCACGACGCCGGGCGTTTGCTGAAAGACCTTCTTGATCTGCGCTGCCAGTTCGATCTGTCCTTTATAGTCAGGCCCGTAAACTTCCGCGACTAACGTTTGCAACACGGGCGGACCAGGCGGGACTTCGGCTACCTTGATGCGCGCGCCGAAGGGAGCCGCAATCTTGTCCAACTCCGGCCGCAGTCGTCGTGCGATCTCGTGGCTCTGCGCCTTGCGATCGTGCCGCGAGAGCAGATTCACCTGGATATCAGCCTGATTGGGCTGAGCCCGCAAGAAGTAATGACGCACGAGGCCGTTGAAGTTGTAGGGGCCGGAGGTCCCGGCATAGATCTGATGATTGATAACCTCGGGCTGTTGGCCGAGATACTGTCCCAAGGCTTGCGCCACGCGAGTCGTCTGTTCGAGTGGCGTGCCATCGGGCATGTCAACGATAACCTGGAACTCACTCTTGTTGTCGAAGGGGAGCATCTTGACGCGCACCCACTTCAATGGAACGAAAGTGATCGCGACGAGCAACAACAACACGACACCACCAAGAAACATCCAACGGCGATGCGCATCTCGGATCAGCGGGTTCATCATCCGGCGGTACAGTCGGGTGGTCCAGCCTTCGGTCTCGTGCCCGGAATGGTCGCCACCGCCCGCATATTTCCTGAGGAGCCTTAGTGCCGCCCACGGAGAAACCACGAAGGCCACCATCAGTGAAAACAGCATCGCCGCCGAAGCGCCCACCGGAATTGGACGCATGTAGGGACCCATCAGACCGCGCACAAAAGCCATGGGCAGGATCGCACCGATGACCGCGAACGTTGCAAGAATCGTGGGATTGCCAACTTCGTCGACGGCCTCGACCGCAACTCCAGATAAGGATCGCCCTCGGCTTTCCGGCAAGCGAAAATGGCGCACGATGTTCTCGACCACAACGATGGCGTCATCGACCAGGATGCCGATGGAGAAGATCAGTGCGAACAATGTGACCCGGTTCAGGGTGTAGCCATACAGGTAGAACACGGCCAGCGTGAGGGCGAGCGTGACCGGCACTGCCAGAAGTACGACGCCTGATTCACGCCAGCCCAGGGCCAGCGCAATCAGCAATGTGACCGACAGCGTTGCGATCAATAGGTGTTTGAGAAGTTCGTCGGATTTGTCCTTCGCGGTCTCGCCATAGTTGCGCGTGACTGTGATGTTCAGATCATTCGGAAGCACATACCCGCGCAGGGCATTGACTTTGTCAAGCACACGCTCGGAAATGTCGGTGGCGTTCGTACCTTTGCGCTTCGAAAGTGTGATGGTCACCGCCGGATATTCCGCGCCTGCGGTTTGTCCTGCGCCCCCGCGAGCGTTGGCAAACAACACGTAGGCATTGGCTTCGGCGGGACCGTCCTCAAGCTTCTCAGCTACGTCCCGCAAGTAGACGGGGCGGCCGACGTGAACCCCGACCACAACGTGACGCAGGTCTTCGAGACTCGTGAAGAAGGTGCCTGCTTCAACCTGAAACTCGCGATTGTCACGCGCAAAACTGCCGGCATGACCGCGGCTGTTCGCGTTCTGGAGCTGCTCCACAATCGTGCCCGGCGTAAGGCCATAGGCCGCGAGTCGTTGCGTGTCGAGCACTACTCGTATTTGCCTAGGCTGTCCGCCGATGATCTTGGTCTCAGAAACATCGTTGAGCGGCTTGAGTGAATTTTCCAACTCACCTGCGATTCGCCGCAGGCGATAGGAGTCATAGTCTTTTCCCCACAACGTCAGGGCCATAATCGGCACGTCGTCGATCGAGCGGACTTTGATGATTGGTTGTGAGACTCCGGGCGGGATGCGGTCAAAGTTGGAGTAGAGCTTGTTGTAGGTCTGTACGATCGCATCTTCTTCTTTGGCACCAACGTAGAAACGCACGACCAGCATGCTCACGCCGGGATGGCTGATGGAGTAGATGTACTCAACGCCCGGCACTTCGCGCAGTAACTTCTCCATGGGAAGGCTGACGCGCTGTGCCACCTCGTCAGCCGACGCACCCGGCATCTGAACAAAAACGTCGAGCATGGGCACAACGATCTGGGGCTCTTCCTCCCGTGGGGTCCTGAGAATGCTGAAAGCACCCAGAAGGAGCGCAGCGACGATCACCAGCGGTGTCAGTTTCGAATCAATGAAACTGTGGGCAATGCGACCGGCCAGGCGCAAGCCCTTCGCGGGTTGTGTCACCGACTTTGATTTACTATCAGCCATTACTGGACCTCGATGCGTTTGCCATTCAGGTCGACTGCACCCGGTTTGGCCACAAGCTTCTCGCCGTCCTGGAGGCCTGCTAGCACTTCGACTTCGGCACCTGAAGCCTTCCCCAAAGTGATGTAGCGCAAGCTCGCGACCTTGTTTTGGTCCAGCACGTAGATGCCCTGCAGTTGGCCTCGTTCGACTACCGCCGAACGCGGAATCAACAGGGCCTGCCGGTCGCCACGAGAAAACTCGGCCCGCCCGAAGAGCCCCGAACGCAGATGTGTGTCTGTGGGCAAATCGATCTTCAGCAGGAACGTGCGACTCGTGGCGTCCGCGGCTGGAATGATTTGCACAACCTTACCTTTCAGACCCGCGTTGTCGAGGGCATCGATGACGACCGAAACCTGCTCTCCCGTTCGTACATAGTGGAGATCGTTCTCGTTGACGGTGGCCTCCAGTCGATAGCGGCGCACGTCCTCGACGGTGAAGATCGGCGTGCCGGGTGAAGCCAGCGTGCCGGAATCGGCTTTCTTCTCCGTCACCACGCCGTCGAATGGCGCCCGAATCCGCGTGTAATCCAGGGACGTGCGTGCCTGGCTCAATGCTGCCTGCGCCTGGGCCTGGCCTGCCTTCGCCATGTCGCGACGCGCCAAAGCTGCTTGTTGACGGGCTTTCACCTCGTCGAACTCCTGCGGGCTCACCGATTTCTTTTCGTAGAGGTTCTGGTAACGCTTCAACGTTGATTCCGCCAAGGCCAGGTCGGAATTTGCTCCGACCGCTTGCTGTTGGGCGGCAAGGTCGGCTGCGGTCGCGCGATCGACAGCGGCTCGCGGCTGGGAATCGTCGATGACGGCGAGCACTTGGCCGCGCTGAACGTGATCTCCTTCGTGAGCGCGGATCTCGACGATGTTACCCATCATTTGGCTGGCGGCGTCACTGGTTTGGGCGGCACGTACGGTCCCTACCGCTTCCAGCAAATCGGGCACGTTGGCCTGGTGCACGGCGAGGACGGGAATGTTCCGCACGGCTTCCGGCGTTGGAGCCGTGCGGGTTTTCTCGTTAGAGCAGCCGGCTAGGCTAACAACCACGAACAGCAAAAAACACGAAAGTCTGCGTTTGGTATTTATACGATTCATGGCGTCACCACGGGAGATTGCGGATTCAAGCTTCCGCTCGCCAACTCCAGGTTGGCGTAGCTGGTCTGGAAGTGGTAAACGGCCTCCCAGTAGTCGGTCTGGCTGCGGCGCGCGGCGTCTTCAGCGCCCAACAAATCGGTAATCGTGGTCAGTCCGCTTTCGTAGCGGTCTTGGTTGATGCGCAGACTCTCCTGTGCCTGGGCGATTGCCGCTCGGGCCACTTCGATCTGCTGCCGATTGGCATCCGTCTCGTAATAAGCCCGCCTCACTTCGAGGCGAACGGCATCGCTGGCTACCTGCTTCATCGCCACAACCTTTTCTTCGAGGGCTCGCTGCCGGGAAAGTTCAGCCCTTTTGGCACCGCCTTGAAAGATGTCAAATTGCACTTCGATCCCGCCCAGCCAGTTGTTGCCCCCGCCACCGGCGACGAACGTAGGGTTATCCATTTCCCAGCCTGCAAAGGCGTTCACCCGCGGGCCAAATGACGACTTAGCAATCGATACGTTCTGCCGCTGGGCTTGTTCCTCGGAGGCAATGCGCTTCAAGTCAGGCCGATTTGTGAGCGCCTGCTTTTCAACGTCCTGCATGGCCGGGATCGAAAGCTTGCGCTCCGCCAACCCTCCTGTGAGTTGGAACGGAGAATCAAGCGGCATGCCCATCGCCGTGTTCAACTGAGCCAGCGCCACCTCCAGAGTGTTCCTAGCCCGTATCACTTCCTGCTGTCGCGCCGCCATGCGAACCTTCGCTGTCAGCAGATCTGACTCTACAGTCAGCCCGCTGTCGAATTTCGACTGGCTACGATCCATGATCGACTGGGCAGTTTTGGCCGACTCCTCGGCAACTTCCAGTTCCTTGGCCGCCAGCAGAACGTCGTAGTAGGAACTGACCACCCGGAAGATAATCTCCTGATCCGTGCGGTCCAACTGGTGTTCGACGGCCTCGTTCATCTGTTTTGCCTGACTGATGCCGTGCCAAGTGGCGAACGAGTCAAACAGGTTCCAGGTTCCCCCAAACCGCGTGCTGAAGTTGCCGAAGGGCAGAGGCGTGTTGAGCTTGTTCAGTGTGAAGTCGGCCTGGGTAAAACGCTGCTGCCGCAGCTTGCTGCCGAACACGTAAACGGGATCATCACCCCGCGTCGCTGTCTCGGAAAAACTCAAGTGCGGCATGAGGAACGAGCGTGAAGCGCGAACTCCGGCAGAGGCAGCTCTTGTGTCCGCAATCGCTACCTTGCGCAGAGGATTTTTCTCCAGCGCGATTGTCACCGCCTGCTGCAGAGTAAGGGACGGAGGCTGTGCCTCTTGCTGAGCCAACGCCAACACACAAGATATGCACAACGCCGCGATGCTCAGAACCACTTTGAACAAGCCTTTCAACCTTGTACTCCCGCGGCCTGAGCCGGCTTCATCCACTCGGTTTTGTCTTCAACGATCTCGTAGGTGGTATGAAAGCTGGCCGTCTTCTGCACCATGGCCCCCACCGAGCAATACTTTTCCTCGGAGAGACGGATGGCTTCTTCTAAGGCCGCAACATCAATCTCAAAGCCGGTGACGACATGGTGGATTCGCACTGCCGTGAACACCTGGGGTGGGCGCTCCGCCTGATCGGCTTCGACCCGCACTTCGTAACCGGTGACTTTTTGGTGATATTTCTGGCGGAGGACGGTTACAACGTCGAACGCGGTGCACCCTGCTAGTCCGGCGGCAACCAGTTCAATTGGCTTTGGGCCGGTACCTCCGGCGGCATCGTCTAACAGCAGGTGGTGGCCGCTTCCGGTCTGCGCCACAAATTGACGCTGCTGCTTAAGTGGTTGATTCAGTTCAACTTTGGCTGCGATCATGATTGCCTCCTGCCGTTCGTATCGATCAAGCACACGAATAAATGCAGGAACTTGGATTTTGTTACAGAGAAAAATCGGCCGGGGAACCTGGTGGCCGTAAGGAGGGATACTACTTCGGTCTGACCACCGCGAGGGCCTGTTCGTAATTCTTCAGCAGTTGCCTGCGGAGCCGAACCGCCCGCTTACTTGGAGGGCACTCCGCGGGGGAGGTTCGGCACTGATCAATCGTCGCTTCGAGACTGGAGAGGAACGCCTTGCACGGTTCGCAACCGCCCAGATGCCGCTCCAGTTCCTCACAGAGCGAATCATCCAACTGCTCGTCGAGATAGTTCGAGAGTTCTGCAAACATGGCCTTGCAGCGGGCAGGTCTGGGCTGTTCGTTGCCTGGCTCTTCTTGGGAAGACGCCCGCGAAGCGATGGCCGCTCTCCCCGAGCGTGGTTTCAACCCTTTCATCAATTCCTTCCGGACAAACAACCTCGCACGGTGAAGGCGAACCCGCACTGTTCCAGAACGTAGCCCTGTGATTTCGGCCACTTCTTCATCGGTTAGCCCTTCCATATCGCGCAGCACCAAAACAATGCGGTATTGTGGCGGCAGTCGCTGAATGGCGTCTCGCAACCGTCCCGCTTCCTCACTCCGAATGGCGAATGCTTCGGGGTTGATGCTGCCATCGGTCCCCAGTTGCTCAAGTTCCTTCCGATCCGGCATAAGTTCGTCCAGAGAGAGGTCTGGGTTGGGAGCAAACTTGCTCCGGCGCCGACTCATCAGGCAGCGGTTCTTTGCCACCTTATAGAGCCACACCACGAGGGCTTTGGGACTGTCGAATTTGGGCAGATGCGGAACCGATTTCAGCAGCACCTCTTGCATGGTGTCTTCGGCGTCCTCACGCTGCCCGCAGACGCGCATGCTAAAGGAGAACACAGTATTCTGGAGCAGAGCCAGAGCCTGCTCTAACGCCGCATCGTCCCCCCGCTGCAGGAGTTGCACGGCTTGTTCGATCTCAGAACGCATTGCTTTGAATGTAGCACTCTGTCGCTTGGCTTCACGAATTGCTTTGTTTGGCTCGATCATGACCAAGATCAAGCTGTGGGACCTCGCTCTCAGGGCCGCCATGCTAAACTCCCGAGTCGTCGGCTATACAGAAGTAATCGAAACAAGACTCCACGGATTGGTCACGAGAAGTCGGGAAGTGATCACGATTGCTCCTGCTGGCTCTGATTCTGCTTTCCTGCGCGCCAAAGGCGTGCAGGCCTATGGGATCACTGTCCCGAAAACCGAAGCCGAGATGGCCACTCATCACGGCAATGACGAAAGGATCGAGACCGAACAATTGGGTCTGTTTACGCGATATTTATGGACAGCAGTCACGCGAACGGCGCGGCGCTGAACCGGCTTGAGGTGATTCCGACCTTTTTTCGGATCACGCCTGCATAACGGGCAAACCTGACATAATCCGGTAGGGTAAGGGTTGCCGACTATTCGGAAGTTATCTCCGTTTTTCCTAGATCGGCGTCGGTCCGTTGCCTATGTTGCAACGACTGAGGTTGCCGTTGAGACTAAGAAATGTCCATAAAGAGCACTGCTCCGAACACTGCATCCTGATCGCTTTCATTTTCACCGTCCCTTCGATCTGGCGTCATGTTTGCTCTCTCAATTTGGTGGATCCAACAACTCTGAAGCGCGTCGCGTAGCGGGTCGCCGCGTACCGGTAATAATTCCATCCCATGTTGAAGGCCCACTTATGGCCAATATCCACGCTCAGGTTCCACCGGCTGCTGGTACTTGTATCGCAACGAGCCGCGCGGCTGCAGAATGTTGAACTGCGGCACGCTGCCGTCAACACTGGTGATGCTGTAGCCGACGTAGAGCGGCAAGCGCGGCTGCCCGCAATGATGAGCTAAATGATCCCAAGGTTTCAGCCAGATGACGGGAGTCGAGATCCGAACTGCCCGCGTCATCTGGCGTGGAATCTCAATGGAGGGGTTTAGAGGAATGGCTTCCGGCCGACGGGGCCTCCGTCGGTTCCGGTGCTGGCTCCGCTTTTGGACGGCTCCGGTTTCTTTTTGTCGGCGGAGGGTTTGACCAGATGAACTTTGACCATTTGTTCCAGCTGGGTCATAAGAGTTCGCAGCTTCTCGTCGCCGGAATCCAAGTCTTTGCGAAGTTCCTCGCTGGTTCGCATGGCTTGCTCATAGGCACTGCGAGCCTCGGAAAGCAGCCCAAGGTATCCAATGAAGGCGGTAGCGTTCTTGGTGAACTCATTCACCGCCTCGGTATATGCGGTCATGGTTGCCGCCGTTAATGGCGGCCGCTGGAATTGAGTAACCTCAGCCGGGCCGATGGATGGTTCGGCAACAACCCTCTGCGGACCTACCGCGGAGTTCTCGGTCTCGGTGTCGTTATCGAGGTAATCCTCCATCGGTGTTTCCGACTCGGAGTTCACCTGGGGCATTTGATTGGACCCGTTATCTAATTTTTTCCACATTCACATTTCTCCTTTGCATCTTCACTCCGAGCGGAGGTGTTGGAGATGATGAAATTATCGCCATACTCTCCCAGGAGAGTCAAACTCGGAGATCGCACAAAGAGACCAATGGGGGGCCATTTACTGTGAGATGCAGTTGGGAGCGATGACGAAGGGCAGTCTTCGCTACCCTCCCGCACAGACACGCGCCCGGTGTATCGTTCCGCGTGTCTATGGGGGATGAGGAGTTGCCGCTGGGTTTGAATCGGTGCTCGATCGCGCGCTGGTTAGCGGCGGTCGCTCACCTGCCCGGGAATGGCAGCGGTCTTTGCCGCTTCTACGGCAGCGTGCCTATTGGGGAATTCGCTTCCACTAAAGACCCGTCCATTCCAGATCTGGACCAGGACATGACGGCCACCCACAGTAGCGAATGTGAGCCTGGATTTTTCGGGGAGCCGATTCTCCTGGATCGCAGCGGAAGTCGTTGTGAGCCAACTGTGACCGTTTGCAGCGATCACCTGAAAGATGTAGGAACTCGTATGTACGAATGCGTAGTGACCTGGCGGAAGGGCAACGCGTCCGACGGTAAATTCAAAGGGAACGTCGGCAATTAGTTTCTGGCCGTCGTTTTGAGCGTAAGCCGAGGCAGAGAAGAACAAAACAGCAAGTGAGAGTCCGGTCAAGAGGTTTGCAATGCGCTTCATAGTTTCTCCAAGTTTGTAACGATTTTGCGGTTCGGTGCTCATCTTCCCTTGCTGCTATTGCTAGTGGTTCTTCGGCACCCGCCTTTGCCAGAGTTCGCTCGGTAGAGCGTGGGATCAGGGGTTGCTCTCGTGGGAGCGCACAACGGAGTGCTGGGCCTCGTCTCGCATTTGAAAAGTAACAACCATCGGGGCGGGAAGTAACGAAACATCTGCGAAAGAAAACCAAAAATCAGGAAGTATTAAGGTGACCGAGCTTTTCAAGGGAGGCGAAAACCGCCCGTCGGGTGATGCGCGCCTCGAAGTGGCAGAGATATGTAGTGATCAACGTCACAGACAAGCGCAGAGGGTTGGCCTGCAAGGATTCCGTAAATCCTCGGCTGAAGCATTCCCCCTGTCGGCGGAGGCAAGCCTGCCCAGTCAGGTCCCTCGCTAAGGTCGGGTGGGCGATGTCAGGATCTGTGCGGAAAACGCTGACGCCCAACTTCCACTTATCCATTCCGTTTCTGCGGGGCTGGATTTCGATGCAGGTGAAAATGCGTGGCAAGGAATACAAATTTGTCACTACCCACCTGGAGACGTTCAGTCCGGATATTCAGGCCGCGCAGGCCAATGAAACTAATCACCGGGCCGTTGACGTCAGACCTGCCGGTCATTCTGGCTGGCGATTTGAATTCGGACGCAAACCTGCCTTCGTGGCAGAGCGGTCCAGCCTTCCAGATGTTGCATGCGGCGGGATTTCAGGATGTCTGGAGCAAGTTGCGTTCTGCAAAACCGGGACTCACTTGGCCGCTGTTTGCTGAAGATCCCCCGGGACCGACGATTCTGCGACAAAGAATTGACCTGATCCTGACGCATGGCAGCGGAATCAAGGCCAAGACCATCGCGCGGACCGGCCTTGTTCCTTCATGGAACCGGGTATGGGCCTCGGATCACGCAGGGGTGTCGGGCCAATTCGTGATTTTGCCCTAAGCGCTCCGGATGTCAATGCGCTTGGCAAGCCGGGCCGCAAACCAGCGGCCCGGCGCATGATGGCGAGGTTTGCTATGAATCTCAAGAGAGAAATGCCCAAAATCCTTCGGGTAATAGCTCTGCTGATGGTTCTGGGCGGAGCGCTGCTGTTCGGCAATTGCGGCAATGGACTACCGCATTCCAGCGACGTGACTGCAAAGGTGACGCCTGCACAGGCAACCGTCGCGGTTAGCGGAGTGTTGGAGTTGGAGGGAAATGCCAGCGGCTTTACCGTTTCGCCCATTCTGGCGTGGAGGGTCCAGGAAGGACACGATGCGGGTGGTGACGATTGCGGATATCTGAAACTCCCGCCGGCGTCTCCGTCCGTTCGGATATGTGTTGCATGTATCGGTCACCCAGCTTCCAAGTCCGGCGGCCTATTGCGCATCCCTGGCGCCGGGGACGCACCATGTCACCTTTGAGGCTACGCAATTCGCGTCGTTCGACCACCTGAGCAAGACCGCCACCGCGACGATAATCGTTACGCCGTAGGTCCGAGGAAACGCATATACCATTGGACACCGTCGATCCCGAACGGGCGCACTATGTCTATTCCTATAGAAGTTTCGGTTCTCCCCCAGCTTCACTGACGCTCCAACCCCTCTCACGCTGCCACGATGGTGTCGCGGCAGTTGATCTATAGCAGTTAGTCCGTTGAATGTTGAAATTTGCAACAGCGGGATTCTGCTCAAGGATTGGCCTGTTAGCACGAAGTAGTATGTACCTCCGAAATCTATATCTAATTCGTCGACGGCCCCAGACTGAGTGAACAGTCCTGGCGTTCAGCAAGATCAAAAAAATAGAACGACAGGGATAGGGTTCACGAAAGATGACAGTCGGGGCAAGAGAAATTTCTTCGCATCCCATTCGAACAGCAGGCGCGCTGATTGTGCTCGCCAGCATCGCCATGCTTGTAGGGTGCCAAGGGGTGAGTGCTGGTAACTCGAGCCAGCCGCCAAATGGCGATTTATCGTTCGCAACGATGGCTCTCAATTTTGGCAGCGTTGCGGCGGGCAGCAGCAAGACGATGACTGTCTCTGCCACGAACTCTGGAACCAAAGCCGTGACGGTTAACAGTGCGGCGATGTCGAGCAAGTATTTCTCTCTGGCGGCTCCCAGTCTCCCTGTGGTAGTCGGCCCAGGGCAGAGCGCCACACTCAGCGTCAAGTTCACACCGAATTCAGCGGGTACTTTTAGCGGTACAGTTTCGGTGAGCAGCGACGCAGCGAATGCTGTGCCCAGCCTTTCGGTCAGCGGTACGGGTCTCTCGGATGGGCAACTGGCTCTCAATCCGAGTAGTGAGGACTTTGCTAGTGTGACTGTCGGATCGAAGCGTTCGCAGACGGTGACGCTGACCAATACCGGGCAAACGAGCGTTAACATCTCGCAGGCCTCGATCAGCGGTACAGGTTATCAGCTCAGTGGGATCACCACCCCGCTCATGTTGGATGCTTCTCAGAGCACGACACTTACGGTCAGCTTCGCGCCTCAATCGACGGGGAGTAGCGACGGGTCACTGGCGATTACCTCGGATGGTGCGAATCCCACGTTGACCATGGCGCTAACAGGTACGGGAATTCCTGTTGGCGCACTCGGGTCGAATCCGACGAGCTTGAGCTTTGGAAGTGTGACCACAGGAAACAATAAGACGCTGGCCGAATCGGTGACGAATACAGGCTCGTCGAGCATCACCATCTCTCAAGCGGCGATCAGTGGAGCAGGATTCAGTTTGAGCGGCATTGCCGCACCCTTAACCTTGAGTGCAGGACAAAGCGCAAACTTCAGCGTATCATTCGCGCCGAAATCTTCGGGATCGGTAAGCGGAAGCGTGACGCTCACTTCGAGTGCATCGAATCCGACATTGACGATTCCATTGTCGGGCACGGGCGTCGCGCCCGGTGCACTGGCGTCGAATCCCACCAGCATCAGTTTCGGCAGCGTGCAGGTAGGAAGCAATCAGACTCTGTCAGAAACAGTGACCAATACAGGCGGCTCGAGCGTCGCGATTTCACAGGTGGGGATCAGTGGCACGGGATTCAGCCTGAGCGGGATTGCGGCTCCGCTCACGCTGACTGCGGGCCAGAGCGCAAGCTTTACCGTCTCGTTCGCGCCGAAGTCCGCAGGATCTGTAAGTGGAAGCGTGACGCTTACATCGAGTGCAACGAATCCGACATTGACGATTCCGTTGGCGGGCACGGGCACCGCGGCCTCCGCGCAGTTGACGGTGTCCCCTGGCACCCTGGCTGTCGGGAGTGTCGTTGTGGGGTCCAGTAGAGCTGCCACAGGGAGCCTGACGGCGAACGGAGCGAGCGTCACGGTCACGGCGGCGACCACGAACAACTCAGTATTCAGCATTGGTGGCTTGCCATTGCCGGTGACGATTCCGGCGGGTCAGAGCGCTTCGTTCACAATAACATTCAGCCCGAAAACGTCGGGTGCTGTCAGCTCTACGCTAACAGTTACGAGTAGCGCACAGCCCTCTACGTCGACCGAAACGTTAACGGGCACGGGCACGCCTGCCCCGAGCCATTCTGTGAACCTCTCATGGAATGCGAGTACGTCGCCAAATATTTCCGGCTACAACATTTATCGGGCGCTGTATACAACTTCGTGCGGGTCGTATGGAAAGATTAATTCTGTGTTGAACACGGGAACCCTGTATACAGACTCGACAGTCGTTGACGGCACAGGCTACTGCTACGCTACGACGGCAGTGGATACGAGTAATCAAGAAAGCGGCTACTCGAACATTGTCTCCAACGTTCAGATTCCTTCACCGTAGCCCCAACCACAAGACGAAGCACGAGCCAATTGCCGTTCCATAGGCACAAAGCGGAAGAATGGAATCTCATCGCTTGGGTTCCGAAGTTCAAGCTGCGGGTGGAGCATGGGCGCAGGCTCAGACTGGATGGCGAAGCCGAACGAAAATTGCTGGTGGCGGCCACCGCCTGCAACTGGAGCGCCGCCACAGCCTTCCGTCCGCGAGATGAAGGATCGAAGGAGAACACGGTGAATTCCAACATTTTGCAAGCATCGGCTTCTCATCCTCAACCCGAATGTTAGGCACCCACCCGCACCGATTCCAACTCCGGACTGCATCGCGAGTTCTGCAGGGACTTGATAGCATCTTCGGCCGTGAATCTGCCCATGAGCAGTGCCAGTTTACGGTTGGTTGTCATGTGGATGGGAGTCGGATCAAGCCGCTGCACGTATTCGGGGGCACGAGTACCGCCTCGGTCCACTTTTACAACAAACTTGATGTTTTTCATATTTGATGTCCTTAAGTTCTGGGGAACGTGAATAATGTGGCGGTTCATTTCCTTGAAGTTGAGCACACCACTGCTGTAAACGGCTTGCCACACTCCAAGCAACTTGCCTTTGATAGGGACGTTATCAATCCGCAAGACGGGCACATTCTTTGCGATTGTGACCCGGCTAATTGCAGTTTCAGCCTTCGCATCCAATGGAGCCGCAGGGTCGTGAACAGCACAATGAGGAGACCGAGGAAAATACTAGTCACGTTCATGAAAACCACCCTCCTTGGCGAGTGCTGCACCAGAAGGGGATGGGCAGGCGATCACTCGCTGAAACGCCTAAGTATGGAGTACTTCAGATGGACTGGCTTAGGTCAGAGGACCTGAAAGAGGAGAAAAACGTAACCGCCCCTAAACTCTATTATAGCAGTCCATCCGCTCTGTCGTTGCCAAATGTGGCGGCGTACCATTGGGACATGTCTCGATGAATTCCCCAATACTTGGCAGCTGACCCATGTGATCGCTCGTTACCCTCAGATATTCTCCTGAGGGCAGCGCCGGAAGACGAAGAATGAGGTGTTAACCTCTACGGGTTCGAATCTTCTGCAGCCCAACTCACACGTGTGTGTGACCCCTGTCACCGTGTGTCGAAGCATCACCTGCAACCATGACATGAGGGCTTGTTTAGCTGGCGAGCCAGTTCACCGAGGAGAAACACCATGGAGCACCCCATCATCCAAGTCGAACTAAGAACAGACACCACAAGCACGTTGACGTGGCTCGATGCCGCCCTTAAGCCTAAGCCGGGCATGGTTCTACTCTGCAAAGACGATCCGCGTCCGTGGACCGTCGTGCACGCATACAATGCCACGGCGCAGGAAGTGAATACCAACCACGCAGATTGGAAGGTTGGCGGTCTGGCAAAGCGCCAAGTTTGATGGGAATGCCTTCGAGACTGGATCGCCCCGGTATGAATCCGATCTGGGGAACTTGCTCGGATAACGTACTTCACCCCATGTATTTGCCGTTTTCCGCCAGCACCCTTTCCCGGCATTTCGCAACCGTGAGCAGGCCGAACATTGCGGAGGACTACCTACGCTACTACCGCGACAGCGCCGACAGGCAAGAGACATTCCCAGCCTGAAGTACCGAATGTAAAAAGCCTATCCCTTGCCACACTCAGAAATCCGTGCCAGATTGTGAAAAATGAGCGATTTTTGACCGGTGCATGCCGTCCAAGTCTTTTACTGCGCTGAGCGCACGCGGGTGCTCTCAGACCTGATGCGAAAATGTTTCGGCGATGAGCCGCCACTAAAAAAGCTCCTGGCTTGGGCCGAATGCTTCGACGGTGATTTGTGTCTCTATTTTAAAGCTCACCTGCCTTCTCGCAGCTACAAGCAGGTGACCGTGTCGCCCAACTGATGTCTGAGCAAAACTGCACTACGAGTCACTAGATGGTGACCGCAGTCTAGTGCATGCGCCACTACTGCACGGCGGCGGCGACCCGCCGAGTTTGTTCTCGGCCCTCGGCGTCGAAAAGTGAGCAATTCTGAACAGTTCGGTTGTCTTTTTGCGATGTATTCTTCGGTTGAAGAGCCGATTCGCAGCGAAGAGCGAATAGTCCTTGGTGGGCGGGCATGGGTTAATGGCGACGTTCGACCCTCAAGTCCGCCCCGATCAATCTGGGGCGTTAGTCAACACCAGCACAAGGTAGGCGCATTCATGGAAATGGTGCACGCCGCCCTCCGAAAACAGACCTTGAAGAATTGGAAAGCACAAGATTGGATCGAACATGCTTCATTCGGCTTAGGGCAGATCAGCGAGAGTCGGGAGGACAAGCTCGACATTGAGTTTGTGAGCGGCGGCAGGAAGACGATCCTGAAATCGACGGAACTGAAACCAGCGGTATCCCCGAGCCCAGATTCGATAATCTCACGCGAGAAGAAGAAACCTCATACCGAAAAGTAAAAATGAAGAGACCACCGAAAGGGGTTTCGGCAGGACTATCCGCTGGGTAGCCAAACTATCTGGCTGAGGGGAGTTGGGATTGAAAAAGCAAGAATTGACCGACGTGGTTTGGCTTGGGCCAAGGGACGAAATGGATCGCGCCAGTCATCGCTACGGCAAGTGCTCTGAGTGCCATGAGATCATCTGCGTCGAAAAGGCCGTCACCGATGGACCGAGTACTCAGCAACAAACCAGCGAAATGCTCTATGAATCGTTTCGCGCACACGTTAGGCTCAAGCACTCCGAGGACTTCAACATCACCGCTGTGCCTGCGACAGAACGGCACGACGCCTAAAAGCCATGCGGACCGGCGCGGACAAATGAACGCCGCAGATGTTCCCCCCGGCCGCAGCGCCTCTGAGACGGATTTCCGTACCTGAATTTGGAGTGGGGTTCGTCTTCCGAACACGAAAGACGTTCGCCGAGCTTTGCGATGATCCTGAGTCGAGGGGGAACTTATGGGACCTTTATCCAGTGTAGTAGGGCAAGAGCACCTTTCACCTTGTCGCACTGGGCACACGTTCCCAGGTAGTAGAACGCAAGAAGTTTTCCCGCTCCGTGCTGACTTGATTAGTACGCAGCGGAACGAGCCTCGAAGTACTTGCTGCGTCTAAAGTCAAGAGTTCGTTCAAGATCCCTGCAAATTAAGCAAGCCATAGCTATTCCTCCAACCTTTCCCCAGACAGGAGGGCGGTGGCTGTACCTCTTTTGTTGTTCCTCGCTTAGGAGTTCCTTCTCAGCGCGGAGCCAGTCTTGCTGGTCTTGGCAGGGTTCACAACCACCTTTCACAATCTCGTAGTCCCGCTCTCTATTCTTGCTGTCTCACGGGACGGCGTCCGCCGTCATTTCCAACTTGCCAGGGAGAGCTTTTCGAGGGAGCGACAACGGGTGCCTTCGGTTGCTTGTTAGCTTTAGGATCGTCATGCCACGCCTCCTGTCCGAGTGATTGCAGATAGGGGATTTTCTATGCCCACAAGTAAGTATACAAACCGAAAATCGGATTCACTAGCAGCCTGCGGGAGAAGCCGTCTCTCACGGCCACGCCGGCACGTAGAACCCGAGGACGTGAGGGCGCTGATCAACGGCTGCCTGAACGTGATGCGAGTCCCTTCTTGCGACTGCGAGTATTGAGAAACACAACATAAAAGTGCCGCTCGGGGCATAGATAAGCACTAGACAATCAGTTATTTCCACGGTAACTCTATTCAAAGGTCCTTCCCCCTCCAAAGAAGTGTGGAGTTAGAAGATGCTGCCTCAAGTACCGGAGGATGAATCGGCGCGTCTGGAGGCGCTACAAACCTGTCGCGTGCTCGACACGCCGCCTGAGGAACTGTTTGACCAGACCGCGCGACTTGCAGCCTATCTTTGCGGTACTCCCATTGGACTGATTGGATTCATTGATGCCACGCGAGTGTGGTTCAAGGCAAAGGTGGGTTGGGAGTATCCAGAAATCCCTCGCAAAGATTCAATCTGCGGCCAAAGTATTCTCCAGTCCGAGTTGGTCGTAATATCGGATGCTTCGATGGACGAGCGGTTCTTCAATGGCCCGATCGTCACACACGCCGGAATTCGGTTCTACGCAAGTGCTCCTCTTTTGACCAAGGAAGGATACGCAGTAGGCACGCTCTGTGTGATGGATCGCTTGCCTCGGGAACTCCTAGCCCCTCATAAGGATGCTCTGCTCACGCTGGCTCGACTCGTGTCGGCTCAGCTAGAAGCGCGGCGCAGCGCGAGAGCTTCAGCGCCAGACGATAAATCGAGCCTGATCGAAGGCACGGTAGTGGATATTTTAGAGCACAAGCGGACTGACGAGGCCCTGCGGGATAGCCAAGAACGACTGCTCGGCATAATCAGTTCCGCGATGGACGGCATCATCACGGTCGATGACAATCAGAGGATCATCGTGTTCAACCGGGCTGCAGAACAAATCTTCCGCTGCCCATCAAAAGAAGCGATTGGGCAGACTATCGACAGGTTCATCCCACAGAGATTTCGCGAGGCTCATAGGGAACACATTGAGAACTTCGGGCAAACTGGCGTTTCCAGCCGTTCGATGTATTCGCCGGGCACACTCATGGGGGTCAGAGCAGATGGGGAGGAGTTCCCGGTTGAAGCCACGATCTCGCAGGTAAAGACGGCATCGGAAACGCTCTACTCGGTGATCCTCCGGGATGTCAGCGCGCGCAAGCGATCCGAAGATGAATTGCGGCAGGCGCAAAAGATGGAAGCCGTCGGGCATTTGGCCGGTGGAATCGCCCACGAGTTCAACAATTACTTGGGAATCATCATGGGCTACAGCGACCTGATGGAAGAAGAACAAGTAGAAAACGAATCGCTGCGGCTCGGCCTAACAGAAATCAAGGGTGCCACCCAGAAAGCGGCGTCGTTAACCCGGCAATTACTGGCGTTCAGCCGCAAGCAGATTATCGAACCAACTGTGCTGGATTTGAACGCCTCGGTTTGGGAAGCGCACAAGCTGCTTCGACGCCTCATCCCCGCCAACATCGATGTCATTCCGGTATTGCACCCCGAGTTGGGAAAGGTGAAAGCTGATCCAGCGCAGATTCAACAAATTCTGATTAATCTCGTCGTGAACGCCCGCGATGCTATGCCACAAGGCGGGAAAATAACAATCGAAACCGCTGGTGTCGTACTGGACGAAGAATTTTCCACCCGTTACTTCGATGTGCTACCGGGTGATTACATCATGATTTCGGTCGGTGACAATGGAGACGGGATCGACGCTGATACGTTGCATCACATCTTCGAGCCGTTCTTTACTACGAAGAAAGCAGGTAAGGGAACCGGACTTGGTCTATCGACAACCTACGGTATTGTCAAGCAGAGTGGAGGGCACATCACGGTGTCCAGCGTGCGAGGCAGAGGGACCACATTTCGTGTCTATTTTCCCAAGTTGGAGGAAGCCTGCGATACCGAAATTCTGCATCCCACGACGACAGCAACCTCGCATCCGGAGTCACGGCCTAGGGGAATTGCAACGATCCTCCTGGTCGAAGACGAATCTGGCTTGCGAAGGTTGATGAGCAGGGTATTGGAGAAGCAAGGCTATCAGGTGCTGGAAGCAAAGGAGGGTGAGGAAGCCTTGTGCTTTTGTCAGGACAGTCTGGCGAATATCGACTTGGTTGTGACCGATTACGCCATGCCCCGAATGACAGGTTTGCAACTGAAAGAAAAGGTGGTTGCATTGCGGCCGAATATGCAATTCCTGCTTATCTCAGGGTATGCCGAGGGCGTAGTGGAGGGGAATCCTCACAACTTGAACGGTGGGGATTTCTTGGAGAAACCATTCCTCCCGGATGAACTTGCACGAAAGGTTCGCGAAATGCTTAGTCGAATCAAAGGGAAACGAGATGAGGATGCGCCACATCCTGCGGACACCGCTTCCGAGCCACCCTTCAATAAATTGAACACGGAAGCGAACCAAGGGTGAAGTCAAAGTCGGCCTCTAATATTCGCACAGCACATCAGACAGATCGTTGAGTCCGTGTGACGAAGTGATTGAGTTTGTAGGTCGGAATCAGTCGAAAGGCAAAACTCCCTAGCCCGAAATTCGCCAAAACAAATTGCGCTAGCTACATGCAGAGGCTTTTCTGCCCTAAAATTGGAGCTTGGAAAAGTCGGACTTGGCTTGCTTGAATACCGGGATGTCGCGATCGGCATCTTTTCAAAGCGCGAGTAAGTCATGATAAGCAGCGCGAGCCCTCTTTTTGTCTCCGGACAGCGCGTAGGCGCGACCCAGTCCTGGATAGGCAAGAGCACCAATGGGCTCATTCAAGACAATACCGCGATGGGCAAGGATTTTCTGAAATTCCGCCGCGGCCTTCGCACCGGACTGCGCTGCTAGGTAGGCTTCTCCGTGCACGTAGACCGGATAAAGGTTGGGCCAATTGTAATAGCTGTAAGCGAGCAGCCTTAGCTCGCATGAGGTTGCAGGCGCAAGCAAGGCAAGTGCCTGTTGCGAGTTTGCGTGTGCCAGCACCAGCTGGACCCGCAGCGTCGGAAGATAGTTGTACTGCCAGGACGCTTCCTGATCGGCTAAACCGGCTGCATCATGCGCTGATGTCCGCACGCGATCAATCTTGCAATGCGGGAGCAGCGGGCCACCGGGCATACTAGTCGTCCTGCGGTAATTCCTGCTGACTTCTGACCATTTTGATTTCCATGGAAGGAGTTGCTCGTGCTCTGATTCGGAAAGGTCTGATTCGGAAAGGCTCACGCGACTGAACCGCCCACGTCTACTTCCCCCCCTGAAGTTACAACCTTCCGACTAAATTTCTCTCGGTTCCAAGAGTTGTCTAAGTAACAGCAGTCCTCACTGGTCGGCCCGCGATTGTGTTCCAGATAAAATTGCAATCTGATTTGCGCGACTGTGCAAATTTGATCAGTCAGACCTTGGCTGGCAGACCTACGATCATTGCAGAGTAGTGTAGTCCCTAGCAGTTGGGGGGGTGTCTATCCTATGTCGCTATCGGTTGCAGATCTGAACCGGGACGGCAAGCTCGACGTGGTGACGGGGAACAACGAAAAGACCGGTTGGTGCCGGTGGAGTTGGCCAGCAAGAAATCCCCGACGCAGCACGAACCAAGTTGCGGGCTGGCCGTGGTGCTGTCGGGCGGGCGCCGGATCGAGGTACATCCTGATTTTGATACGAATACGTTCGAACGCCTGGTGAGTGCACTGGAGCAGGTGTAAGCCGTGTTTGGATTGGGGCCAGCCACACGGATCTATCTGGCCGCCGGAGTCACCGACATGCGCAAGGGGTTCGAGGGCCTATACGGTCTGGTCCGGGATCGATTGTCATGTGAACCTCTGAGCGGGCGCCTTTTCCTGTTCTGCAACGCCCAGCGCAATCGGTTGAAGGTCCTCGTCTGGGACGGAACCGGACTCTGGGTCTGTGCCAAGAGGTTAGAGAAAGGGCGATTCACCTGGCCCCAATCCGGGGATGTTCAGGGCAAGGTCGTTCTGAGCCACGAAGAGCTCTCTCTATTGCTAGGCGGGATCGATCTGGCCAAAACTAAGCACAAGAGGTGGTACCGGAAAGTACCATCGGATGGTAATGCTGCCGCATGAGTTGCTTGGTTGCTTGAACGTTTCGATCGACTCTGGTAAATCAGTAACCCATTGTGAGTGCGCCTCCCATTCCCTCAGCACCAGCCGATCTGGAACTCATCGCGCAACTGAAGAGCCGGCTACAGTACCCGGAACTGCGGATTCGGGTGCTGGAAGAGCGTCTGCGGCTGATGCGGATCAAGAAGTATGGAGCGGGCGGAGAAAAGCTCTCCCACGCGCAAATGGAGTTATTCGAGCTTGAGCCCGTCGTCAGTGAAGCGCTCGTGGAAGCAGATAGTAAATCCGAGCCAGTGCATCGCTCGCCCAAGAAATCCGACAGGCATCCGGGCCGCCAGGAGTTGCCTGTGAGCCTTCCTCGCGTAGAACGGGTTCTGCCTTGCACGCTAGATCAGCGCACGTGTAAACGCTGTGGCAGAGAAACTGTGGTGATTGGTTACGAGGAAAGTTCGCAGCTGGATGTGGAGCCGGCGAAGTACTTCGTGGTGGTCACGAAACGCGAGAAGCGGGCTTGCCGGTCGTGTGAGGAACTCGGAGTGGTCTCAGCGCCACTGCCACCGCGGATCATTGAAAAGTGCCTGGCCAGCGACCGGATCGTCATCGACACCGTGGTCAGCAAGTATTGTGATCACGCACCGCTACATCGGCAGAGCGCGATTTTGGAAAGAGACATCGGCTTAGAAATCAGCCGGTCGACATTGGACGGGTGGGTTCTGAAAGTCGGTGAATTGCTGATCCCCATGGTCGCTGCGATGAGGCGAGAGTTGATCAGCGGAAGTTACATTCAGGCGGACGAAACCCCGGTCGATGTGCAGATGCGCGAGGGCCGAGGAAAGAATCATCAAGCCTATTTGTGGCAGTACAGTCGCCCCGGAAGAACCGTCGTGTTCGACTTCCGCTTGGGTCGCGGACGCGATGGACCGAAGCGGTTCTTGGGACAGTTCGAAGGCATTCTCCAAACAGATGGATACGCGGCCTACGACCAGATCGGCGGGCCGAGAATGGTGCATGCCGCTTGCTGGGCTCATGCTAGAAGGCAGTTTTTCGAGGCGGTGCAGCTTAATCCGGGAGACCCGGTTGCAACTCCGATTGTGGCGCGGATGGACGAACTGTTTGCCGTCGACGCCGAAGCTCGCCACAGAGTGATTGGTCTCACTGGGCGTCATGCTCTGCGTCAGGAAAGAACCAAGCCTCTTCTGGATGATATCCGCAGCAAGATCGAGGCAGCGCAGTCCATCGCATTGCCCTCCAGCGCGTTAAGCAGGGCCTGCCACTACGCGCTCGCGCTTTGGAAGAAACTTACGCGCTTCCTAGAGTATCCCGAACTGGAGCTAAGTAATAACTTGGCCGAGAATTCGATGCGTCCGGTAGCTCTGGGCCGGAAGAATTGGCTACACATCGGCAGTCCACAGGCGGGACCGAAGGTTGCGGCGATTCTCTCAGTCGTGGAAAGCTGCCGCAGGTTGAAACTCCTAGTGCGCGAGTATTTTGCTGTGATTCTCCCCGGGCTTACTGATCTTCCGATCCGGCGTCTTCCAAACCTTACCCCCGTTGCGTGGGTCGCCCAGCATTCATAGAGTCGGGAGAAACGCTAGCGATCTTGCAGGGCTGACGGAAGAGGAGTCAACCGGCTCTGTGGCTTGTGCGAACGCATCATACGAATCTGCCGTGACAAATTGAAGCGTCGGATGGATTGACGTCACCGAATTCTCAACGGTATTATCGAAGTTCGACTATCAATCCATTTGTCGAACCTCCGCTTGAAGAAGCATTCCAATAAATCCGGCCACAGGGAATTGTATTCTGGGCTTATTCGCCTTCACGTCCTGTATCACGCCAGCAAAGAGCCGATCTTCGGTCTGGAAATGATCGAAGAGCTTGAGCGGCATGGCTACCGTCTCAGCGCGGGCACAATGTATCCGCTGCTTCATGGACTGGAGAACAAAGGGTTGTTACGCTCGGCGCGCACCGGGAGCAGGCCCAATTCGCGGCTTGTCTACCGCGCCACCGCTGCAGGGAGGACTGCGCTAACCGTGGCCAAAGACAAGGTCCGAGAGCTTTTCAGCGAACTCTTTGAAGACGTGATGAATGCAGCGAGTGAGACGTCAGCTAAACGGAGAAAACGCAGTTGAGAGACCGAAAACAACGCTCTTGGCAGAAGATTCTACTGAAGTCTACGGACAGACCAGGGTACATCTCGGAACAGCGCGGCGAATCCCAACTGGCAAGGCAGCCAGCGAACTTCATCATCATTACAGCGGTGCTTGTCTGGCTCTCCACGGGAATTGCGGCGCTCGCTCAAACTCCGCCAGCCGGAACGCCGCAGCCAAAGCTGACTCTGGCGCAAGCAATTGCCTTGGCAGAGAAGAATTATGCGCGCATCCGTGCCAGTTTGGAACAGCAGGTCGCCGCGCAAGGCGGCGTTTCTGTTGCACGCACCGCGTATCTTCCAAGGACGGATATTCTCTGGCAGACAAACCGCGCCACGGCGAACAATGTCTATGGATTGCTTCTCCCGCAGGGAGTCGTCCCCTCAATCTCCGGACCGGTGCTCGCGGCTGACAATGGTAGAAGCTCATGGAGTAGTGCAGGCGGCGCGTTGGTTTCGTGGCAACCCTTTGATTTTGGGCTGCGTCGGGCGCAGGTCAACAGCGCACAGCAGGGGGCAGCGGTGGCGACTGCCGGCCTCAAGTTGACACGCCTCGACGTAGAGGTGGCCACGGCTAGTGCCTACCTTGATCTCGTCACGTCCGAGCAATTGCTGGATATTGCGCGAGCGAATCTGGATCGTTTGCAGGTTTTTGCCAACGCTGTGCGTGTGCTGGTAGACAACCAGCTACGCGCGGGGGCCGATGCGGCCCAAGCCGATGCCGATCTCGCTGTGGGCAAGACCCAGCTGATTCAGGCGAACACAAACGTTGCGGTGCGTCGCGCCGCCCTGGCGGATTTCGTCGGTATTCCCACTGCAAGTCTCGAAGTTGAGGACGCCCATTTGCTAGCCGCGGAACCGAGTGAACAATCCGCCCCAGCATCGCTCGCCACCCATCCCCTGGCTGAACAGGAAGCGGCGTTGGTCAACCAGCGCCAGGCACAACTCTCGGTAATCACCCACTCCTATGTTCCCCAATTCAACACGCAAGCCGCACTCTTTGGCCGCGGCACCGGTACCGCACTGAGTGGACCCTTTCCTGGAGGTACGAATGGGCTTGCGCCAGATACGATGAATTGGGCAGCGGGCGTGCAAGTGACATTTCCTGCGTTCGATTTCTTTTCTCTGCGGGCACAGAAAAAAGTTCAAGAAGCTAACGTCCGAGCGGAGCAGGCCCGGTATCAGCAGACATTAGACGATCTTTCCGCACAAGTTCAGCAAGCACAAGCCCAGTTAGAGGGAGCAAAACAAATTGCTCTGAACACACCCGTCGGGTTGGCAGCGGCGCGTGCTAGTGAGCAGCAACAGCGTGCCCGTTTTCAAGCTGGACTGGCCACAGTCGTCGAAGTCGCAGTGTCGGAGAGTCTTCTGACCCAGGCCGAAGCCGACGACGCGGTGGCGCGACTAAACATCTGGCGTGCCCTGGCTGGTGTTGCTGCCGCTCGCGGCGATCTCGCCCCATTTCTTGCGCAGGTAACGCAACCATAAGGCATGAATTCCGAACCAGGAGAACTAGACGCATGTGGCTCATTCGTGCAGCGCTAAGGCGACCGATTTCCGTGATCGTCATTGTCGTTGCGCTCGCTCTGACTTCGATTCTTGCCTTGTTGCGCAGCCGCATTGATATCTTTCCCGAGCTAGATCTGCCGGTCATCTATGTGGCGCAGCCGTATGGCGGCATGAGCCCGCAGCAGATGGAAGGGTTTCTTGCGTACTACTACGAGTATCACTTCCTCTACATCAACGGCATCGAAAACGTCGAAGCCAAGACGATTCAGGGCACGGCGTTGCTCCGTCTGACGTTCCATCCCGGCACCGACATGAGCCAGGCGTTAGCCCAGACCATCTCCTACGTAAATCGCGCACGGGCTTTCATGCCGCCCGGAACGGTTTCGCCATTTGTGATCCGCTACGACGCCGGCACGCTGCCAGTTGGATATCTCGTCTTCAATAGCTCGTCGCGTACTCTGGGAGAAATCCAGGATTTCGCACTGAACCGTGTGCGGCCAGTATTCGCAACCTTGCCGGGCGTCTCTTCGCCACCGCCGTTTGGCGGCAACCAGCGCACGATCGTGATTAACGTAGATCCGGCGAAGCTGCATGCGTATGGACTTTCGCCGGAAAATGTCGTGCAAGCGCTGATCTCCGGGAACAGCATTGAGCCGGCCGGGCAACGCGAATATCGGCGACTACCAGATGCTGGTCACCACGGATTCTACGGTCCAGCAAATCACTGGCTTGCTCGATATTCCGCTCCACACTGGATCGGGTCCTGGCGTCTACTTACGCGATGTCGGAAGCGTTTCCGACTCTTCGGACATCCTCGCAGGGTATGCGGTGTTGAATGGGAAGCGGACAATCTACATTCCAGTCACCAAGAGACCCGATGCGTCGACCATCACCGTCGTGAATGAAGTGCGCAACAGTTTGCCGCGTTTCCAGTCGCTGATTCCGGACGACATCAAGAATCAGCTATGAGTTAGACCAGTCGCTATACGTGCGCGAGGCGCTGTCGTCAGTGTTGCACGAAGGCCTGCTCGGAGCGCTACTCACGGGACTCACAATTCTGTTCTTCTTGCGCGACTGGCGTAGCTCGCTGATTGTGGTCATCACAATCCCCTTCGCGCTGCTGTGTGCGGTGGTTGCACTCTGGGCCACGGGCCAGACCATCAACATTATGACGTTAGGCGGGCTTGCGCTCGCGGTCGGCGTGCTCGTGGATGAAGGCACCGTACTGCTGGAAAATATCCACGTCCACCTGACACAAAGGGAACCGAAGGCGCACGCCATCCTCAATGCAAGCCGGGAAGTTGCAATTCCGCGCTTGCTGGCGATGCTGTGCGTGCTGGCTGTGTTTTTGCCGTCGTTCTTTATGACCGGCCCGGCGAAATCACTCTTTCTGCCGCTGTCGCTGGCAGTTGGCTTTTCCATGGGAGCTTCCTATTTGCTCTCCAGTTCTCTGGTGCCCGTGCTTTCCAATTGGCTGATTAAATCTGAGACCGGCCACGCGGAGAATTCGACGGAGACGGGATTCGACCGGTTCCGTCAGCGATTCTTGGGTGTCTTGGACCGGGTGACGAAACGTCCTGCGATCCTGCTTGGCTGCTACGCTGTGGTTGCCGCCCTGGTGCTCTTGCTGATTGGGCCGCGGCTGGCCCGGGAGATTTTTCCTTCGGCGGCTTCCAGTCAGTTCCGACTGCGTTTTGACGCACCCGATGGAACACGGGTGCCAGTGACCGAAGAGATGACGCGAAGAGTGCTCGATGTCATCAACCGCGAGGCCGACCCCGGCAACGTGGATCTCACCTTGGGCTACGTCGGCGTTCAAGGCTCATCCTATCCAATCAATACGGTGTTTCTGTGGACGAGCGGACCGCACGAAGCAATCCTGAATGTCGCCCTCAAGCCGGGCGCATCCATTTCTGTTCACGACCTGGAGGAGAAGCTGCGGAAGGCGCTGCCGCAGGAGATTCCAGGATCGCACTTCTCTTTTGATCCTGGAGACCTCGTTAGCCAAATCCTCAACTTCGGGACTCCTTCTGTGATTGAGATCGCAACGACCGGTCCGCAATATAACGATGTGTTGAGCTATGCCGGGAAGATGCAACAGGAACTCGCAAAGATCGCTGAACTGCGCGATCTCGGGTACGAAGAGCCGCTTCATTATCCGACAGTGAACGTCAACGTCAACCGGGTCATGGCAGGACAGCTTGGCACAACTGCGGATAAGATCGGCCAAGCGGTGGTTTCCGCTACCGGGTCCAGCCGCTTCGTTTCTCCCAACTACTGGAGAGACCCGCGATCAGGAGTGAGCTACCAGGTGCAAGTAGAAGTACCACAGGCTCAGATGACCTCTACCAAGGACATCGAAACCATTCCGGTCGCAAGCATGACCGGCGCACACCCGCTTTTGAACCAGGTGGCTTCCGTACGTTTGGGAACAGTGCCCGGAGAGCTCGACCGGCAAAACGGACTTTGGTTGATTGGACTTTCCGCAAACCTTGGCAGGAATGATCTGGGCACTGCAAGCCGTGAGATCAATCGGGCGATGGTGCGAGCCGGCGCACCACCGCGCGGAGTGACCGTCCAGGTTCGCGGCCAGATAAGCGCAATGAATCAGATATTCGGCAATCTTTTTGTCGGCCTGGTAATTGCCGTGGTCGTGATTTTGTTGCTTTTGGCTGCAAACTTCGAGTCGGTTCGTCTTTCGCTCATTGTTCTTTCTACTACGCCCGCGGTTCTGGCCGGTTCAATTCTCATGCTGCTCATCACGGGAACCAGCCTGAACCTGGAGAGCTTCATGGGCACGATCATGGCGATTGGAGTCGCCGTCGCGAACGCGATCCTGCTTGTGACCTTTGCCGAGCAGAACCGGAAAGCTGGCGCAGAGGCCAAAACCGCGGCTCGAAATGCTGCGGGCGAACGCCTGCGTCCAGTGCTGATGACCAGCCTAGCGATGATCACTGGCATGGTCCCGATGGCGCTCGCGATTGAGCGAGGTAGCGAGGGGACTGCGCCGTTGGGCCGCGCGGTGATTGGGGGACTGCTGTTTGGCACCGCAGCCACGCTGCTGGTACTGCCCACGGTCTTCGCGATCGTGCAGCGCCGCGCCGCGCTAGCCTCGGCAACGCTTGATCCTGATGACCCTGATTTTGAACAGACTGGTTTCGCTGGTTCGCCGGAGGGCGCGCGATGAAATTTCTTTCATGCATTGTACTCGCATCAACCTTAGTGTTGGTAGGTTGCGCCGCACCGTCGTCATCGCAAGCCGGCGGCCCGGTGCAACAGGCTGCATCCGGCTCCCCGCAGGCTGTGAATGTGGTTACCGTCGAATCGCAGAAGTTGAACACTGTACTTGCTCTGCCGGCGCAGATCATTCCGTACGAAACGGTGGACATCTATCCGAAGGTCACAGGATTCATTGACACGATTCGCGTGGATCGGGGGTCGCACGTTAAAGCTGGCGAACTCATTATTCGCCTCTCTGCCCCGGAACTGGTCGCACAGCGCGCCCAGGCGGAAGCCAGCCTTCAGGCTGCCCAATCGCAGCTATCGGCAGCGCAAGCTAAGCTTGCCTCTGACGAGGGAACTTATCAGCATCTGTCTGCTGCAGCTAAGACTCCGGGCGTTGTCGCGGGCAATGACCTGCAGGTTTCCGAACAGAGTGCAGCGGCGGATCGTGCGCAGGCAGAGGCCGCAACGAACAACGTCCGAGCCGCGCAAGATGCACTGCGCAGCGTGAAGCAGCTTGAGTCGTATCTCGAAATTGCCGCTCCATTTAGCGGGGTGGTCACGTTGAGAAACCTTCATCCGGGTGCGCTGGTGGGACCCGCGTCCGGAACACCCGGTGCGCAGCCGATTGTCCAAATCGAAGATCTCGACCGCTTACGGCTTGTGGTTCCAGTTCCGGAAGCATATACAGCCGGCATCCGGGAGGGCCAGCAGGCCGCGTTCAGCGTGCCGGCATATCCAGGACGCACATTTCACGCTCCCATTGCCCGCATTGCCCACGATGTCACGCAAAATACGCGGACCATGGCAGTCGAACTGGACGTCCGGAACGGCGATGGGCAGATCACGCCAGGAAGCTTTGCCACTGTCGAATGGCCGATTCAGCGCTCCTATCCAACGAAGTTGGTTCCATCCACCTCCGTTACGACTGACCTTCAGCGGACTTTCGTGATTCGTGTGCGACAGGGCAAAGCGGAGTGGATTGATGTCAAAACCGGTGTCACCGTCAACGGCAAGACCGAAGTGTTCGGCGAACTCCAGCCAGGCGACATCGTGGTGGCAAATGCTACCGACGCGATCCGCCCCGGAACCAACTTGTCTACCCAACAGCTACCATCACCAGCGCCGGGAATCTAGCAAGATTCGACCGCTGTCAACCGTGTGCTTCCTCTGACGTTCACTCTTCACAGTCGAAAACCAAAAGTTTATTGGTATTATTCAACGCCTCTCGTTGAGAGGGCGGGTCGACTCTGCTTGTTAAGGGGCCGTTCCTAAAGGAAACGCTCGGTGAAATGGTTTTTGGGACAGCTTTTGGGAAAGTGAACGCGCAGATTGAATTTCTGTATACCGGAGCAGATGGCGTGGCACTACCGCAGGCGTTCGCCTTCCTTGCAATGGGATCCCGTGAGCAGCCAACGCTTCAAAGCAGCTACCGAACAGATGCAGGGTAGGAACCTCTCGGACGTTGTACAGAAGCAAACACCTATCGATGCAGCGTTCGAAACCTTGCGGAAGAGCATCCGCCAGCTTTCCGGAATGCTCACTTCTGGACGTCGAATGAAATCCAAGGGTGAAGTACGAAATTCCTTGGTATCAGTCGTGTCGTTTAAACATTCCCTCGCGCGAAATTCGCCAAGAAATCGCGTTTCCACGACGGCGGAATTGGGGACAAAAAGGTCCTGACGAGTACGCCTCTTTAGTGAATGGGTTCTAGCGTTTCCTTATTTATGCACTGCCACTGAAGATCAGCCCTGCTCCCTTGCTCCGGCGACGCCAAGAAACACAAGCGACAGGATCAGGTTTAATAGACTACGGCCTGCCCACGTTCTAAAACGGTGTTGGCTCTGCCCTAGGAAGGGGTCGACGGTTTTTTGAGTGTAAGGCGATGTTTCACCAACTGTCGGTTAGAATCTCCGCTGTCGTGTTTCAACTGCTCGGACTTTTGAAGATGAACTCAGTTCGGATGCTTCGCGGAGGCAGCTTGCTGCTTAGATTTTTCTTTTTGTCTGTGTTCATTGTCCCATGCGCAGTAATAGCGCAGTCTCCCGCTATCGCCGACACGCCCAGTCGTCCAGCCATTCTCGGCAGCCTGGAGAAAGGAAAATATCTCAACCATGTGATCGGGTTCGAACTCCAACTGGACCCAGCCTGTACGTTCGCCGATGAGTCTCGGGCGATCGCTCGGTCGACTCAGCTTCCCCAGCGACTCAGTCTCTCGCTCCGTTGCGGCGACAACTTGGTTGTCCTCAGCTCATTTCCGCTTCATGCCGACGAGCAGGTCAATATAAAAAGGGATGCACAACCTTCGCTTCAGGGTGCGATGGATGGCGGCGGTTTCAAGAAGCGTGGTGGCTGGCACAACGAGGCTGCGGGCGGGACCGAAGTGCTGGTGCAGGAGCTCGTTCGGCGCGGTCATTCGGGCCAAGAACTTGGCTTCTACTACGCATTCATGATCGGCCGAAGATATGTCTCGATTCTTGCGCTTGGTCCGGAGACGAACCGGAGAGAACTCGGCCAAGCCATCGCAACACTAAGAATCGAACCATACTTGGCGCATTGAATCTTCGCAACTGTCGAAATCAGGCGTGGCTGTTGAAAGACTCCATTTTCATCAAAACGACGAAAAAAAAGAAGATTGAAAATGTCTAGAAAACTGAGAAAGTCGTTCGTAGGGCTTCGTATTGCAAAGTATTTTCGGTCATTTTCTGACCAATGAGTTTTTCAACAGCCACAGGCGATTACACTCAAGTGCCAGCCGGACGCCATGATGAGTGAAATCGATTTATCGCCAACTATGGTTCTGACGTTGGCTCACGTCGAGGCGCGGATGTGTGGAAGATTTCAACACATGGAGTAGAGAAGAAAACCGAAACCCGACATTTTGCCTTGACAGCAAATGGAGCCAGCCGTTATCGTGTCGGCCACTTGGGGTGCTGTCTTGCGGTTCTGCCAATGAAAGCCGGCACTGCCGCTGCTGCTGTAGTTTCTAAGCATCCTTGCGCAAGGGGCCCGCATTTGCCTTGGGGGAAAGGTTTCGTGCGGGCCTTTGCGGTGTGTCATTCCGAACCCAAACCAAACAACTGGCATGAACTGGGCCACCGGGGGGACCGGTAGTGTAGGTAGCACGGCGGACGACTCCCCCGTAGTCCACAGGTGCGAGTTCGAATCTTGCCCGGTCCATGCTCAAGATTTTCGCGCATCTTAATGCGGATTTAACTTTAGACGATAGAATTCGGGGAAGTTGTTTTGGGCCACACGATGTTATTCCCAAAGAAATCCCTTCTTCCTTCTTGCGGATTCTCAGACGATCGCCGACGGTCGTGTGTGCCATCTGCAACAAGCGGTTCGCTTAGAAGACTCGAAGACCGATTCAGATGGTCAGCCTGTCCACGAAGAGTGCTATTTCCAAGAAATCAAGTTAAAGAGAATGAGGGACGGGTACTTAGACACCTCACAGGTATTGAGAATCGCATGGAGTCGTTTCTCCTTTTTTGGGATCATGCAAACCATCTTTGTTTCAGTCCAAGGTGCAAGATGGGCAACATAAGATGGAGCACCGAGAGCTCTTACGAACGCGGGTGCTAGCAACGACGTCAGCATGGTGCATGCCTAGCCTGGTTTCTGCAAACTTCTATCAGAAGGTTGTACCAACTAAAATCATCACATTGAGTAAACATTCGCGTAGAATTGGTCCGCGTGACGGGGGGGGCGAATATGAGTCATCTTCTACGCAAGCTGTGGCGAGACGACGAAGGCCAAGACATCGCTGAGTATGCGGTCATGCTGGCCGTGATATTGGTAATCGTAGTGGGTACGGTTCGTCTAATTGGAAGCAATGCGAACAATGCGTTTTCGGCAACGGCCAGTTCGCTTCAATGATCCTGTCGAATGGCAGTGGGCGCACTTCAGTATGAGTCGCAAACGCGGAAACCCCGATTGAAGACATACCATCCCGGCAGCTCCTGCGGGCGCGACTGAATTCGAACTGCAGGTTAGTCACCTCAGGCTGACGGCAGAGATGTACGCCTCATCCGCAGGCAAGAGAAACGAAACCTGCAATTTCTAAACGGCTCACGCTGGTGAAGCGGGGCCGCCACCATCACTCAACCGATCAGGGGCAGGACCCATGAAACTTTTGGTGCTCAGCCTCGACGTAAGCAAAACCTGCAATCAGGCCATTGACACACAGTAATGAGAAGGCCGGCCAGGTAGTTGCGGCGACAACTCCGAGACATGCGAAGGCCCTGATCACCCAGCCTATAATGCGCCCGCTGCGTCGATTGGTTTGTGTGTTGCCCATTTGGCAGCATCCCGATCAGTCGAAATATGTGCAAGTGTGGACTTTGTCGATCGCCACATCGACATCCACTGGGCGCAACCCTCTTCCACAATGGAATGGACTAGCGAGTCCCGAGCAAGTCTATTTTGGGCGCGTGTTCAGTTTGTCGAGTACCCGCTTCAACTCTTCAAGCTTTTGCCCGGCCTCGCCAAGCTTGCCCTCCGCCGTCAGGCGCTGGTAGTCGGCAAGGTCTTTGGCGGCTTCCGCGATGAGTGCGTTGAAATCAGCTTCGGGCTGGGGTTTCGAGGCGGATGACGATATCTTGCGGTCCGACTCCGCTGGGGCTGACACAGAGCTCATCGACGAGACCGCTCCACCAAACAGCGACGCCAGTGCCGACTCGAAGGTTGGTCCGTACGCCAACCGGTCTTGCAGCGCGAGTACGACGAGGCGTAATTCGGGCATCGGACTGCGCTCGGCCTGCAAGTAAATCGGCTCCGCATACAGTAGCGCCCGCCCGATCGGAATCACGAGGAGAGCCCCGCGCCGCACGTGTGAGCCTTGCTGATTCCACAACGTCAACTGTCCGGAAAGCTGTGCATTCTGATCTATTCTCGCCTCGATCTGCAGTGGCCCGTCGACCAGCTTCGTCTTGGGAAAGTTGTAAACGACCGACGTACCGTATTGTGCGCCGTCGCTGCGCCCGGCGATCCAGCCTATCAGGTTATTCCGGTTTGCCGGAGTGAAGGGCAGAATCTCCACGAACTCTTCGCCGGTTTCGCCCGGCAATTTCATCAGCACGAAATTCGGTTGCATGGCCTGCGTCGTTTGCTGACCTCCGTCGCCCAGGCCGACTTCGGTCGCCACAGTCCACAGGTCCTCACGGTTATAGAACGCTTCGGGGTCCATCATGTGATACAAGCCGTAAACGTCCGCCTGTAGTTTGAGCAGCATCTCAGGGTAACGCACGTGTTTCCGCAGTCCCGCCGGCATCGTCGACGCATCTTTGAACAGCGTTGGAAAAATGCGGCAGTAGGAAGCTATGATCGGGTCATCGCTATCAAAGACGTAAAACGTGGTCGTGCCGTCGTAGGCGTCGATGACCACCTTCACACTGTTCCGCATGTAGTTAATCAGGTCGTTCCCCAGACGGTAATGGGTCGAGTATGGATAGCTGTCTGACATCGTGAACGCATCCATAATCCACGACAGCCGGCCATCGTCCCCCAGCACAATGTACGGATCAGGATCGTAGGTGAGGAACGGCGCCAATGCCAAGACGCGATCGCGCACATTGCGCCGCATCAGCAACCGGCTATCTTTACTAACGTCATCACTGAACGGCACCTTCGTGAGGTCGTCGCGGTCGAGCGCGATGATCATGCGTCGCAGGAAACCGCCGAGAAGAATGCCACCATTGCCTTCATAAGACGTGAGATTGTTGCTCTGCCCTTGCGGGTAGTTGAATTCCTTCTGCTGCGTCTTCACGTAGACGTCGGTGTTGGTCAACTCGCCGAAATAGACTTCTGGACGCGTCACTGTCAGACTACGCACCGTGCTCTGGACCGGCATGTTGCTGAGCATCAGTGTGGGTAGGCCCTCCGGCGTGAATCCGTTGACCGGGTTCATCGTGATGCCGTAGCCGTGCGTGTAGATCAGCTTCTCGTTAATCCAGTTGTGGCTGCTCTCCGGAAGCTTGTCGAAGTTCAGCTCGCGCGTGGCGAGCATCACCTCGCGAGTCGTGCCGTCGATTTCGTAGCGGTCAATGTCGATGTCGGGAAAGTCGTAATAGGTTCGGATTTCCTGAATCTGACGCAGTGTGTCCTGGAGTGCATGCCAGTCCCACAACCGAATGTTTTGCAGAGTAGCCTGATTGTTCGCCGGGTCAGCCGACTCCACGGTCGTCTCAGCAGGAAACTCCCGTTGCACGACCTGGTTCAATCCATAGGCTCGCCGCGTCAGATCGGTGTTATAGGCAATGTACGGCTTCTCGCGAACCAGTTCGTTCGGTTTGACGATAAAGCTGCTGACATACCATGCTATCCCTTGAAGGGCGACATAACAGACCACGGCTGGAAGCACCGCTGCCAACAGCCACCGTCCGCGTGGCACCCGGGCGGCATTGACCGACGCGATTAGCGTGCCCAGAGCGAGTGCCGCGCAGACGACGAGCATCCCGGTGAGTGTGATGTGCGCGTCCGTGTAGGTCACACCCCCGAAAATCGTATGATCGTCGAGCAATCGTTCGAACCGACCCAGATAGACGCGCATCGCGAGAACTAACAACAGAAACGCAAATGCAATAGAGAACCCGCGCCACGGCAGTGTGACAGTGCGGCTGAGCTGTCCGGTGAGGACACGAACTCCGCCCGTAATCAGAATGAAGAAAACTGCGAGGGCACAGGCAATCAGGCTAAGCGTAAGGAGCCATCCGGCGATGAGCTGCCACGCAGGCAAGGCGAACAGAAAGAAGTTCAGCGGCTTGCCAAAAATTGGGTCCACAATGCCACCAGCGGTGCGTGGCGCGAACCAGAAAAGGGCGAGCGTCGGCCACTCCCCTGTCATAGCGCCGCCGGTTGCAGCGGCAATGACAACCGAAACGCCGAGTGCGATGAGGCGCAGAACCGGCTCAACCGGCAACTTCACCGCCTGTCCGCCGATGAGAATGGTGTGACCGGGCGGCAAATCAGGGAGGTGCGCTCGCTTGAGAGCCAGAAATGATCCGAACAGGACGATAAATGTAGCCGTCGCGAAAACCGCGAAGATTCCCCATTGAAGGCCGAGCGTTTTCCAGAATACGTCCCGATAGCCCAGCGAATCGAACCAGAGCACATCCACGTAATACGACACCGCGGTTCGACCGCCGAAGACAATGGCGCCAAGGACAGCAACAATAGTGAGGAACAAGCGGCGGCGATGGCGGCGTGGCGGAGGCTGCAGACGCGGCCAGTCCATCGACTCAGGCATTGCTACACTCCGTTTTCGTCGGCTTCATTGGTTATCCGCATGATACTCCCTCGGCTTCTGTCAGTTGCTGACCACACTTCACAAGGTTCCATCTTCCAAATCAGGCTAGCTCGTTGGCTGCACCTTTGGTAAATGATGCTTGGCATTCGCACCACTTGACCCCTGCTTTCCATCACTTTTAAATCTGGCACGCATGTGGCCCAACTGACCGTCCAGCAAGTCCAAAATAATTGCAATTTCCGCCTGATTGAGGGTCAGTCTGTCCTTGTCCAACAACTGTTAGATTCCGGCACGGAGTCGACAATGGAGCGACTTCACCAAGCACGCCATTTCGCCAATTGCAGTAGTCGCTTGCGCGAGTTTTCCGCCAGAGCTTGTGCGATCTGATTCCACGAGTGTAGCGTTTGCTGCAACGAGATCTACGGTTCGATAGCAGTAGGGAGGCGATCCGATTAGGCACTGGCTGATATAGCGGTGTCCTCGTATTTCCCAGAAGCAGCAGCCCTGTCACGGGTGACAGCGCTAACAGAAATGTAATCCCATGGCGGTTTGACAATCCTTTACGCGGGACCTGAATAGCCATAAGTGTAGAGGCATCACTGCCATCACACGTCGGAACAATGACTGCCAGAGAAGAGGCGGCAACAGGCGTTCAATTAACGGTCGGGGTCCGAGTAGGCGGTGTTCCGAACGGTGTCCTGAAACTGCCGAATGAGCTCGCATCACATGACTTTTCGTGAGCGACTGCGACTGTAAGTAATTGGGATTACTTGGCATCGCATCGGAAGAGACAATTGGGAGCTCTTATGCTCAGACTCCAAAGGTGATTGCGTTAATGCCGCATCCCAAATGGTCGAGCGAATTCGTGCCTCTTTACTGTCTGATGCTGTGGGGCGGTGTGTCAGGACTCCACGATAAGGTGACGGTACTGTTGAAAGCCTTCCGAAAATGAGGTACGTTAAACTCATTTTCCTCCTCCCCCTAATCCAGTCGGCTTGTCTATAAGGCTGGTGAGTTTTCAAGCAAAAGCGCCTAGCTAGCGATGGCTGGCGCGGTACGAAACACCGTCTGACGCCGTTGCGCTTCAGAGTTTCCAGACCGCGCTCGATGTTGCGGTGACAGTCTGATCTTGCAGCAAGTCTTGCAGTTAGTTGGTAAGGAGACCACGATGAAGTTCCACTTTTTGTTGCCCATCGAAGCTAACCAGACCCGTTTCTGTCGTCGATTTGGCGGGCATCTGTTGCTCCTCTGTCTGGTCATGCTCGCGAGTCCAAAGCTCGTGCGGGCGCAATCGGGACAGCCTGCGACACCGGACCAGCAGACGCTGCAAGCTCTCGTCCAACGGATTGAGGAACTGGAGGCCAGAGTCCGGCAGCTGGAAGCGGCACAGCGCCAGCCCAACAGTGGGTCCGTGGCCGCCGAACCGGCGCGCCAGCAACCTGGTTCCGCGTCCGCGCCTGTGCCTGTCGAGACGCCCCGGCAGCAACCCGCGTCTGCGCCCGCCGAGGCATCCCAGACCAGCCCCCCATTGGGGCACGAAGCGGAGCCCACTGAACATGCCGATACGGAGCGCATGGACCTCAGCAAAACCCTGTTGCGCATCCGCGGCTTCGGGGATGTCACGTTCCACGGCGACAATTATCACCCCAGTGGCCAGCTAGGAGACGCGACCGCCTTTACTCTCGGACAGCTGAACCTGTTTGTTACCTCCGACATCTCCGACAAGTTCAAGTTCTTGAGCGAGATTGTCTTTGAGGCCGGCCCTGACAACATTTATGGCAGGACTCGGGGGGAAGCGAACTCGTTCACCGTCGATGTGGAGCGCTATCTGCTGACATACTCCTACAACGATTACTTCAGCCTATCGGCAGGCCGATACCATACGGCGATCGGCTTCTACAACACCGCCTATCACCACAGCACGTGGCTTCAGACGACGACGGGGCGGCCTTTGCTTTTTGCCTTCGAGGATCAAGGGGGCATTTTGCCCATCCATAACGTGGGAGTAGAGGCACACGGACGAATACCAGGGCCCCTGGGGTTGCACTACATCGCCGAGGTCGGAAATGGTCGGGAATCTCGAACGCCGCTGCTTTCCGAGCCGGTTCAAAACATTGTGGCCGAAGAAAACAACAAATCCTACAACCTCGCCTTGTTTGCTCGCCCTATAAAGGTGCCCGGGCTGCAGGTTGGGTTTTCGATTTATCGAGACTTACTGGTGCCATTGGGAGAGCCGCCCGTCGGCGAAACCATTCTGGCGGCGCACGCGGTCTACACATCAGCTAGCTTCGAGTGGTTGAACGAAGCGTTGATGGTTCGCCACGCCCCAAGGGGCCTCGAACACGTGTTTGAGACACCGGGGTTCTACAGCCAGATTTCCCGGCGGTTTGGCTCGTATCGGCCTTACGTCCGCTACCAATACATCAACGCCTCGAATCAGGAACCGATATTCCCGGATATGGGTCTTCGCGCCGGTCCCTCGGCCGGCGTGCGCTATGATGCCAGCGAGTCGGTGGCGCTCAAGCTGCAATATGACTACTCCACAGTGCGGAATCAACCGGCGACCCAGGGCTTGGCGGCGCAGGTAGGGTTTACCTTTTGAAAAAGGCTGAATCATGACCCGTCGCACGGGTGCGATTTTGGTGATTTTCGCTGTTGCTGCTGCGGCGCTCCTGCAGTGGGCGCCGGCCGCGCGTGTGTCGGCGGCGCCCAAGCAGGAGAGCCTTGCCATTATCGTCAATCAATCCAATCCGGTGGATGCGCTTTCCACCACCGAGCTGCGAGCCGTCTTTCTGGGCGAGCGCAGCCACTGGCCGAACGGTAGAAGAATCACCCTGGTGATGATGGAACAAGGACAGCCAGAGCGGGAAGTGATCCTGCGCGAGATCTGTCGTTTGGGGGAGTCTGACTTCCGTCGTCGGTTCCTGCAGGGTTTGTTAACCGGCGAGGTGCTGGTTTCGCCCAAGACCCTTGCGACTCCTGTCGGAGTCCGGAAGTTCGTCTTCAATGTGCCCGGCGCCATTGGGTATCTGCGGCCCGAGGATGTGGATGGGTCTGTCAAAGTCGTGCGGATCGACGGTCATCTGCCCAGCGATGCGGAGTACCCGTTGCGCATTCCTGACCGTCCTGAGAGGTAATGTGAGCCAGCGAATCCAACCGACGACTCATGGCGGCGCGGCGTCGTTTTCTCCGCGGGTAGGAAGGACCCCGGCCTTTCTTTCCCGCTATAGTTCAGCTCTGTGGCTGCTGTTACTGGTTGCCCTCGAAACCGGTGTCGTCGGCTTCGTGATTCGTGACTTTCGTTCCGCCAGCACCGAAGTGCAGACGATGTACGCAGGGTCGGTGCGCGGCCTTCATAGGATAGCCGGCCTCCAATATGATGCCCAGGAAACACGCCGTAGCACGCTCTACGCTCTGACCACGAATGATAGCAACCTCCAAGTCGAATATGCAGACCAGTCGCGGGAAGCTGATCGTCGGGTTACGGAAGGCATCGCTGAATATCTGCAACAGGCACAATTGCCACGCGAAATTGAGCTCGGCCAACGATTGCAGAGAAATTGGTTGGCCTATCTCGGAGTTCGCAACGAGGTGTTGGCTTCAATTCTGGAAGGCACAACGAAGGAGGCGGTGGCGCTCGATTTGTCGCAGGGGGTCCCATCCTTCGACCGGGTACGCCAGGACATGGAAGACACCCAGCGCCTCTACGACGAGCAGGCCTCGCAACGGCTCGCCAACGTTGCCACTCTGGCTCGCCGTTCAATTATTAAGCTGATCACGGTGCTGTTGTGCACGGCGGTCTTGGTCAGCGCCTTTGTTTGGGTACTGCAAAAAAGCAAGGTGACCAGTACGTTGCAGCTAGCCAGGACGCAAATGAATTTTGCCGCTTCAGTCTCGCATGAGTTACGCACACCTCTGGCCGTTCTTTGTTCGGCGGTGGACAATATCGCAGACGGCGTGGTGACCGGGAAAGAGCAGTTCGCCAAATATGGCTCGGTCATCCGAAACCAATCGCGCCAAATCAATGCGTTGGTCAATCAGGTCACCTTGTTTGCTTCTACCCAGGATCGCGACCGCTGGTACGTGCGTCAGCCGCTTGCCGTGAAGGAGGTCATCGAAGTGGCGGTTGCCGGCACCACAGAACTCATCCACAAGAATGGTTTCGCACTCGAGCAGCACGTGCAACCGGACCTGCCGAACGTGATGGGCGACTTGCCAGCTCTTTCCCAATGCTTGCAAAACCTCGTTACCAACGCTCTCAAGTACGGCGAAGAGGGCCGCTGGATCTCGATTAGCGCGCATGCGGAGGAATCGAAAGATACGCGGGGCAGGGAAGTTCGCATCAGCGTTCAAGACCGTGGAAAGGGAATTGACCGTTCTGAGTTGCCTCTCATCTTTGAGCCGTTTTACCGCAGTCCGGCGGCTGTTGCAGGTCAGGTTCACGGAACAGGTCTGGGATTGCCGATTGCTAAGAGCATTGCAGAAGCCATGGGAGGCAGGCTCTCGGTGAAGAGCGAAGTCGGAGTGGGCAGTGTCTTCACGGTGCACCTGCCCGTCGGGGATACGAGGGACGAGTCTCAGACTGTAAGGGAAAAGCGGTGACACGGAAATGAATGAAAGCATATTGCTGGTGGAAGATGAGGAAGCGCTGCGAATGACGTTGGGCGACCGTCTGCGCAGTGAAGGCTACGCCGTAGACTTGGCTGCGGATGGTGAAGAAGGACTCACGAAGGCCGCCGCGATGCCATTCGACCTGATCATTCTCGATATCATGCTTCCGCGCCGCAGCGGCTTGGTCGTCTGCCGTGACATTCGCAGCGCTGGATCGGCTACGCCGATTCTGCTGCTCACGGCGCGCGACCAGATCGTCGACAAGGTACTTGGTCTTAAACTCGGGGCTGACGACTATGTCACCAAGCCGTTTGATACTACGGAACTCATGGCTCGGATCGAGGCCCTGCTGCGGCGTAGCCAAGGCCGCGCCGGTCACCAGGTTTATCAGATCGGGTCGATCCGTATGGATGTGAAGGCTACGGAGGTGACGCGCGATGGAAAGCAGGTGCCGATTTCCGCTCGGGAATTCCAACTCTTGCGCCATTTCATGGAGCACCCCGGAGTCACGCTCTCTCGCAACGAACTCCTGCGTGAAGTATGGGCATATGAAGACGGCGCGTTCACTCGGACGGTCGACGTGCACATCGCCAGCCTTCGACAGAAACTGGAGAAGGATCCGAAGCGGCCGGAACTGATCCTAACGGTGCCGGGGATGGGCTACAAGCTCAAGGCATGAGTGACGGCTGTTCGACTCGCGCTCGACCGAGCTGTGCAACGAAACCGAAAAGTACCGTCAGCGCCGCGTCATCGGCCTGAGAGCGGACGTGATCTTCTCATCGTGCTCTTCGCTGTACCAGGAAGGCGCGTAATCCCGGAGGAGTTTGTGCAACTCCGTAAGAGCCTCAGTCAGGCTCGCTCGCTCAAACCGCGATTGAGAGCTGCTGTCCCGCAGTCCACCATGTCTTATGTCTCGATTGCGGGTCTTACTATTTCTATCAAACAGCTGTTGTCCCTGGGGGAAAACGAATTGAAGCACATGTACGTCAATTGGCGCGATGCTCGTTGATGGCGCTCGCGAGTATGGCTGGGAGCCGTTTCATGACGTTCACGGTGTACCCGCATCTCCTCACATCATCTCGCTCGCACACAGCCGACAGAGCGCACGGGAAACCGTGGAGAAACTCCGCGACCAGAGGATTATATGTTCGGCGTGCGGCGAACGGATCCGAGTATCCCTTGCTCCTTACAACGATGCAGGTGACGTGATGAAGCTTCTTCAGACGCTCGCAGGGTTTCATTCGGCGTGAACTCCAGCGATAGCGTCCATGGAGAGAATGCCATCCCTCAGGGCAGCCCACTTGTGGGCAGAAGAAGGAGCATGAAAAAGCCGTCTTAGACAAAGAAAGAGCAAATAGCCAGCCCTACCACCACAAACGACCGCCAGTTCCTATCCGGGAGGAGAAAGCGTTCTGAAGCAATAACTTGGACTCTGGCAGGTAGGCATCCATATTCTGCTTCAGGTAGTGCGACATGTTCTCATCGATAAGCATGAACAACATCGCGAATTCGCGATCTACATCCTTAAGACTCCCGTCCGGGCGCGCCATTCCTTTGCGCGTAATGACCATCGGGCCGATCAGCCCCGCCTCCACGTCTTTCGGTTCCCATTTGTGGAAGAGCCGTTCGCGTCACTTGGGGCAAGAAGTGGCTACCATCGCAGGTACATCGGGCAGCTTGAGAGGGTCGATAAAAGTCTTTCTATCCGAACGATCTTCGATCTAGCCGCTACGTTGGATGTGAGCGCATCCGCGCTTGTCAGAGAAACTCAGAAATTGGCGAGAGCGTGATCGCGCAATGCCCGATCAAGGGCAGTGGCTGAAATCGCCTATTCTCGTAGTGGAGAAACCGAATCGCTGGGCGGGAGTTAATTCGGTTCAGCTGATTCGGGAGGAATGGAGCCACCGTCAAAACACTTGTAACGGTGGCTCAAACAGAACGGACCTATTCGTGATCCGTTTTGCCTTCCTCCATCGCTTTATGTTTCTCCATCTGCTCTTGCCTCATTTGCTTAAACTTGGTCTGTTGGTCGGGAGTGAGTACGGCGTTGATCTGGTCATGTAAGGCTTCGTGAATTGATTTCAGTTTAGTCCGCTTTTGCTCCTGGGAAAGAGAACTGTCCTCGCGGACTGCTTTCATCTGCTGCATCTGATCTTGCAAGACAGGTTTTAGGGTTGCCTTCTGGTCGTCGGTAAGATTGAGCTTCTCGGACAGCATTTGCAGATGCTGATCCGCGCTCTCTCCAGTGTGCATTCCAGCGTGCTTGTCCGGTGTTGGCGCTGGCGATTCCTGTGAAGTCTGCGCAAGCGTCAGACCTGCGGCCAACAACACTAAGATAGTGAGAAGTGACCAACGAGAGTTCGCCATTTTGCCTCCTGAATTGATGTCTCGAAGTGGCCGAACGGGCGCTACGGATATCAAGACATGCTACTCCTCAACCAGACTTCATTCCAGCCTGTCTGGACCCGCCGCCAGCAATTTGGGCTTCATATTGACGCGAAAACCGTCGAGAGTGTGGGACCCATTCCCAGCTGAACTTTCAAAATTAAAATCGCCACGCAAGAGAGCATCGGTCCACAAAAAGGCGCGAAGCGACGGACTCCGTCAGGATGACTTATCCGTAAACACTACGATAGGGAGATCAGGTCTCATACACGACAAGTCGCGAGGGGTGTCCAATCCATTCATCGGAAATAAAACTTTCGTCACAATTCGGACCGTGACGGCTGAGTCGGATCAGCGCACCAGCCGGATTTGTCAATGAGTGCTTCGCCCGTTGTTGCCATTCAAGTCTGGTTTGCCTTGCTCGAAAAAGAGTGAGAGGTTGTACCCAAATTGTGGTCCCCTTTTACACAATTGGGCCATTCCCATCTTTGACAATCGCACGTAAAAAGTTAAACAAACCAATCGTCGCTTCGAGGGACCCCGACAAACAAGTTCTGGCCTGAGTCAATTTCCGACTCAAAGGAGGCACAGATATGGAAAACGCAGTGCGATGCCCATATTGCGTATTGGGCGTTCAGTTTCGCCCCATGGTAGCTCATGTAGACAGCAGATACATTTGCAGCAAATGTGGTCACACGACACTTCCTAGCGCGTCGGAATACAAGTGCCACTGCCCAAATTGTCGGAAGCTGGTTCCAGTTCGCTCTTTAGTGGCAAGTTGAGTCTCTCGCTTGTTCTCTCTTCAAAGGCGAGCCTCAGATGGGTGGCGGCAGCGCCGCTTAGGCTTCATCCCTAGACAAAACGGTGGAGAGCATGGGACCCATCCACGGCTGGACTTTTGGAATCCGAACTATTTCCAAACGGACATCGGCCATAAAACCCGTCTAGTCTGGAAAAGCGCGTCGGACGGCTACAGCGTGACTTCGGGAACATGCAGGGCTAAGCTCCTGCCGTTAAAGTCTCAGCATGGGATGGAAGTCCAAGCTGGAACTTTGGCCTTATCTGTTAATCGCCATCGCGCTGATCGGCATGGTGTATCTGGTGCTGACTTCGGCTCGGTAAAAGATTTGCCTTGGTAGTCACTCCATTCGCCGCTGGCCTTGCTAAAATTTCGGCTTCTGCCTTTAGCCAGTCCTCCAGCGCAAACCCCTGACCTTTCCCGCGCTCTGCGTAGAGTTCATATGCCCGAATCTGTATTTCCCGTTCCACCATTGTTTCCATCGGTCGGATTCTAGCGAGTTCAGGGCGAGTAAGGCTGTTCATTGTTGGTCCTCTAAAGTGTTGCGCCGAAAAGAGTCGGTTGTTCATCTCCGACAACGGATGCCTATGCCGAAATGGAGTGGGCGAGTTTGTTACAGATTTCATGGATGACATCTTGCCTGATTTCATATTCAAGAAGATCGCCGTCGGATGCCGTGCCGAGACTGCGTGATTCCAGAACGTCCGCTTGTTTCTTAAGCAATTGATTCAGTTCAGATCGAAGTTCCTCGCTGTGATTCGGTTCCATAAGTGCTACCCCTCATCGTGAGTTACTTCCTTTTGAGGCAGATTAGCAACAAGCGGGCCGCGTAAACCATACCTCGCACTCCGTATACCGCCTCATTTGGCCGCAAACCGTCGCAGTTCGACGCCATTCAGCCGCGACAAGAGGGCCGATTCGTGTTTCAAATTCCGACAATGAACTCGGTTCGGGCGAATGTTTCCAGACCGTGAACTTCTTCCCTCACCTATTTCCGAAGCATGGTTACCGGGAAATTCAGTAAATCCCTGTCAAAGTTGGCTTTGCGTGAGACGCGCCGATTGGTTGCAGAATTGCAATGTGTATTCGTGTTGTCGCCTGTTGATGATCCCTAGTCCGCTAAGGAGGACCACAGAGATGACAGGCTCTCCGAAATACGCATCGCTACAAAGCCTCGTCTGCTGCATCTGCGGTTCACCAGTTTTGCTTGAAAAGTGCAACACCGATGAAAGCGGAAGCATTGTTCATGAGGAGTGCTACGTCAGACGGACGATTTCGGCCTTCAGAACAGTTCGCGTAGTTCAAGTTCCCAAGAAGTGGCTCAGTTGGATGGGGGTGCGGTTCCATTCCAGCCTCCGCGTAACTGACAAATGTTGAACCGTGGCCCTATGTTTTGGGCTATCCCAATTCTCGCCCTGTTGCTCTACATTTACACAATCTGGCGAATCATCCACACATGGGCAGGACGCAGCCAGATGAATTTGCTGGCGTGGTTCGTATTTCTCGGATTGGTCGGGGGTGTGTTCATGGGGTTAATTTTCCAAGCGGCAACACGCAGCCGCTACCTGCACTGACAACGTCCTCTGATGCTCCAGCAGAATGGGCACCGAGCCATTTGCCTCCCGAGAAACATCTCAGCGACTTTATGACGCATCACAGCAGACTGCTTGGACTGGAGTATTAACCATGAGACTTGTCACAAATGAGAGTCGAGGGTACGTTTCATCTTGAGGATGGAAGGACGGTGTTTGTTGGCCCGATTGAGACCGAGGTGAAAGCGATCCCGCCATACGACTGCGAAATCCTTGTGGGTGATCAGATCAAAACATCTTTTCAGATTGACGGGGAAGAGATTCCAAAGGGCAAGAAAACGACAAAACGGGCTATCTCGACAAGCCAGCGAATTGAACTTGCCCCTTAACGGCATTGGCCGAAGGGGTTTCGAAATTGTGGTGGTTTGATCTGTGCGACTACGGTTCCGATTATGACCATTTGGGATTTTGGCGAACCATCCGGTCTCGGCAGTTAAGGTTTTCGGAACGTAATGGAACGTAATCGGATGCTAAGTTTGAGTTATTGAAATCATGGTGTCGCAATCGTAAAGCATTATCGTTCGTAACGATGAGGTCGTCGGTTCGATCCCGACTGGCTCCACCAATTTTGAATCACTTACAGCGCCATCCAAACGACTTTGTCCCATTGTTGTCCCAATCAAGAACCGAATGAGAGCGTCCGGTGTTCGCCTAACACTTCGGGCTCAGCAGGGAAGAGACCTCAGCAGCGTCGTCAGCAACTCCGCTCGACCCGCTTGACGAGGGGCGGATTTTGTTCGTTTGAGTGCACTGGGTCACGGCGCGATGTCTTGATCGGTGTTCTGTTGAGCGTTGGGATGGCTGACTTGGGTTATGAGTAGATCTGATCTTCGAACCAAACGGTGGTAACGACGCTGGGTCTAACTAAAGATCCGCGAGAAGAATCCTGTCACTTTTTTGAATAGGCCGTGGTGCTTCTCTTTCTTGGTTTGAAGGGGCTGTTGCGGAATCGGCGGTCCGTTAATGCCGAGGGCGGGAATTTGGCGCCGAGCGACGGGTAAATCCACCATCCTGGAGCGTACCCGATCTTCTCGGGTGAACACGAAGCTTGCTTGGAGTTCCACTGGAGTCTGGTCGGCAGCCTTAGGCGGTAAAGCTGCGACGTCCCCATTGCTGGACAAGCTCGGAGTTGGTGCAAACTGAGGAGATCTCCGATCATCGCTTGATGGTGGATCCAGGGACACATTCGAGGAGGCGTTTTCGGCCATCGTCGGCAAAGTCGGCAATTCTGCGCGAAGTACTGGCGCGGGCGGCGGGCAACCGCAATCATTCGGAACCACGCTTTCGACCCGACTCAGCTGGCCGGAGTGAAAAGCCGTGTCCGCAGCATTCAACTGTCCTCCGTGCAGCAGGATCCTTTCGTTAGGAACAACTTCGAATTTACGGTTGCCAATAGCCTCATACACAATCGCGGGCGCAGTATTGCCGGGAAGCGGCCGGATGCAAGTGTTACCCTTGGAGTCCGCCCGTATCGCGTAGTGGAACTCGCCCGGACCGCGAAGCAGAATTCGAAAGTCCGGCGTGACAATGCTGTCCGCCGAGTTTTCCAGGGTATAGTGCGTTTCGAGCGCGCCCACACTCATTCCCAACATCAATTCCGGACCTTCTTTGGGATAAGTGACGGAAATCGTCGTGCCCGGACAGACGCGCACCTCGCCCCCACGCGACAAGCGAAGCGTCTCGGTTGCAAAGTTTGCCGAGAAAGAACTACCGGAACTCAGACGGTGGAGGTACATAACCTTTCTCGTAGGGCTGGCGGGAAGCACCACTGGTTCCGGGTCGCTCGTAACCACTGTCGGCGCGGTCGGCTTCGCCCGTGCACTTTCGGACTCCTCGTGCAACCTAATCGTGAGCTTCTTTCCTGCGGCGTCCCAGGTATACGACATAGGCTTGTGTCCGCCGAGAATAATTCGCACGACCGGTGGATCTTGTTCCAATTGATCGATGCGGACATCCTCAATCAACGGGCTTTCAACAGGGACCTGCCTGTGGTGAACGGAGACTTCTGCATTATTCAGATAGATGGTTAGTGCTGCAGGCTCCTGAGTCACCGTAATAACAGGCCGTAACGGACGCGTCGACACGATCTCCATGACGGGAGAATCCTCGTCGAGTACAAGCTTTACATGTGAAACCGTGGCGGGCGAGACTGACTCGCCTGGTTTGAGGTCCGAACTGGAAGCCAGAGATGCGGACAGGAACGACGCCAGAAGACAGCGTTTCATAGTCGTTCTTCGAAAAACTCTCAACACGAGTCGCCTCTCGGATGAAAAAGTTGCATTTCGCTAGGCTCGATAGGAGCAAGTTAGGTCACCGCAGCTAAAGCTCACGGTAATGCAAATTCTATAGTTGTTTGACTCTCAAAGCTCGCCGGAGCTCCCTTATGAATTAGTGTAGAGAATTTCCACTGACGCACCGCGTTTGCGGCGAGCAAACACAGTTCAGAGTCCCCTGTAACGCAACTGAGACTACGTACCGTCCCATTTTTGCCTACATAAATATTGAGAATCACAGCCCCTTGCAGGTGCTTCGCTCGCACCGAGTCGGGATAGTCCGGCTCGATCCGCTCGAGCAGATGCTGCTCGGCCACGGCCTCACTAACACTTACTGTTGGTTGATGATATTCCTCCTCCGATGTGCTGTTTTCCCGCGAATTGCTGGGACGAGGTTCGTTACCAGCGGTCGATGCCGGTGAGCGGACCGGGGTCGGCTTTCCGTTGTCGAAGATTACAATGTCCCCTAATGGAGCGCGGGAGGTTATTAACTCCACGGCTGAACGCTTCGAGTTCGTGCGATGTCTGCTGCTTCCGTCTTGCGTCGGCAAACTGTCTCTGATTTGTGAAGCAGAATTGCCAGAAGATGCCGCAGTGCTCGTATCGCGAATGGGTTGCTGAAGTGCGTCGGTGCTGTCTGGGCTTTCCGGCGTGACAGCGGCATGGGGCTGGCTCACCGCAGCTCTTGCGGAAGAAACTCGCGTCTGCATCGCGGCGTGTCGCTCACCCCTGCCGATCATCCAGCCGAGTAAAATGGCAAGCAAGATCGCTACGGTGCCCAAAACGAAGTTCCAACCTTCGTCGGCAAAACCTGAGAATAACCTGTAGTACCAGCGATAGTTTTGGTCGACGACTGCTCGCGCTGGAACGGTTGTCTCATTGGGCGCGGCTGCAACGTGAGCGGTCTTAGGGCCGCACCGCGCATCCTCCAAGTGTCGCCTCAATCGAAGATTCTCATGTTTAGCCAGCACGATGCCTCATACCTCGTTAGCGCCGCGTTGAATGCTGGTGCACTGGGCTACGTCGTGAAATCCGATGCTGGACAGGATTTGCTGGTCGGGTTACGGGCCACCAGCAAGGGAGAGCAATATCTCAGTTCGGGAGTGACTACGGCTTAGAGTGCACGATCAACCTGCCTGAGTTGTCCGATGTTCGACAGCAAAAAGCGCTCCCAAGCATAGTGAGTCGTTGGACGCTTCCCGATGAACAGCCCTCGCCCCAAGGTGCTGCTCAACACCAACCTACGACTTCATCTTCAATGGTGGAATGGCTACGAATGGAAATGAACACGGGAGTGCATCGGAAAAACAACTCAGGTCGTTAAACACGGGTGATCGCACTCATGTATTCTTTTTGCCTAGCTCGCATAGAAGAAGGTTTCGCCACGCTGAAGCGCCTTGATCGCATATGGCAACTTGCTGATTTCCGACTTTGACATCGCACCTCGCAAACCTGCATTGCGAGCTAATTCCATGATCTGAGGTGAAAGGTTCAGAGTGACAAGCAGGATCGGGATGTGCGTACCGGATTCGACGATTTTCCGGGCTGCTTGTACGCCGTCCATCTGCGGCATCGAGAAGTCCATCAATATGAGATCGGGAGCAAGCTCGTGTGCCTTTTCTACGGCATCGGCACCATCCACGGCTTCGCCACAGACCTGCCAGTCTGAATTCAAACCCAGCAAAGTCCGCAACCCGCATCGAACGGGCGGGCTGTCGTCTGCAATCAAAATTCGTGTCATTGCGGGGCTCCGTTTAGCAAGGCAACACAAGAACCTGCGCGACTGCGATGACGTTGTGGCGAGCGTGGAAGCCGCTGGAGAAGAGAGTGAGGAACTGAACTTACGCCCTCAGGGCCCAACAAACTGAACCGCTAAAAGGTAGACGAGAATTGTGGACTCGATGCGCCATCTGTCGTTCGTTCGGTTCATACAGCACCGCCTTGGCTTTTGCAATCCGCACAGGGTAGCCGAAGGTCATTTGAAAATCTGCTCAATTTTGAACAGACGAACCACGCCTGCCAGCGTTAGAATTACAGGTGCACCGAACGGGAGCACTCAGCAACTGCTAACTGCGCATACTGGCAGGTGGTCGCTTCTGACAAGCCACCGATAGGAATACCGCGTATCGTGAGGCTGCACGCAAGCTTCAGGTCGCCTCTTCGATAATGAGGACGTGGAAAAATGGCTACCCAACTGTGCCAGAAATGCAAACAACCCCATCCCGGTCGAGTCTGCGATTATGACGAAAAAGGTGAATGCGCAGAGACGACTGGTGTCAATGAGGTTGCGCAACCGCGTAACGAGCCATCAAAAAAAGAGGAAGATTGACGTTCGTTACGATCCGGAGCAACTGAGCGTCCCCGTGTGAAGGCGGTCTTGGCCGCTGGCAGGCAAAGGATCAGCGTGCACGTGATTCAAAGCGGCGGGCATTGCCGTAGCGTCTGCTGAGGGCAGAGTATTAGGTTAGCGATTCAAGCAGCTAGCCCGGCGTATCGGTTGTTGGCATAGGCCAGAAGAGCGCTCATTTCTTCGAGCGAAGCAATATAGAACTCTGCGATTGATCTGGCATGTTTTAGTCGGCCCTCGACTGCTTTGGAAGGATGGAATAGCAGGAACCGGATGTTGTGTTCCCACGCCCATCGTTGCAGAAACGCGAGCATGCCAAGACCGCCACCTCCGATGGCACGCACTTCCGAGAGTTCAACGACGATAATCCGGGCGTCTGTCTGCGAAGTCACGGCTTCGCGCAACTTATAAGCGGACTCGCTCTGTACAATTCTGCCTTTGCACCCAACGACCGCTAATTCACCCATGTTTGCAAGGTTACATTCAGCATGACTCCCTCCCAGCGTTGGTTCTATTAAGTACTGCTCTGGCAAATACTGGAGCACGGCTCATACCATTTCTTTGTTTTGTGCAAGATGAGTCATTGCTTTCTGGACGGTTCTGGAATTCCTAGAAGAAAGCGAGCAGATTTCGCCCACTCGATAGGCAAAATCTCTCCACGACAGGAGTCTTCGCGAGCTTTCATGACTGGAGGCTCAAGCGGTTCCGCTGTAGAAGACCCTAGCTGGGAAAATCAAACGCAGCTCAGCGGAAGTATGCCCTCAACACGTACTGGTGAAGCATTCTCTGAGTATTGAAAAAGGATCCGTTGAGCGCGATAGCGTGGCGCATCATCTCGATGAAGCGGTCCCGATGATGGTAGAAACTAGGGATGACGTCATCCTCTAGCTTCTGATACAGACAACTCGCATGGCGCGCTGATGCGCCGCTGGCCGCTTCCCTCAAGTGCTGTTCACCGATAGCCCATCCTGTAACGCCCTCGATGTGTCCTTCGATCCACCATCCATCAAGCACGCTCAGGCTTGGGATTCCGTTCACAGCTGCCTTCATACCGCTGGTGCCAGATGCTTCCAGCGGAGGTTGTGGCGTGTTGAGCCATATGTCGACGCCAGACACCTCTGTGCAAGGTCCATATCATAATTCGTCAGGTACACGATGGGGAGTTTGTCCTGCAGCATTTCCCTGATTTCGCAGACCCGTTGGATAAGCAGTTTGCCGTCGTGATCGCTCGGGTGCGCCTTACCGGCGCAGATGATCTGTAGGCGGCCGGTCTCTCGGCAGATTCTTTCTAACCTTTGGGTGTCGCCAAAAATAAGGTCGGGCCTCTTGTAGGCAGTGAAACGACGAGCGAATCCGATGGTCAGGATGTCAGGATCAATCTTCAGCTTAGTCTGTGAGTGCACGTAGCGAAGCAAGTCTGCCTTCGCGCGGGTGTGCGCAGCCCACACTTCATCTTTCGGAATGCTCTCCGCGTAACGAAGGCTATCCTCGGCAGTCGCCCTGGACTCCACGCGTCGTTCTAGAAATGCCAGAAACGCGCGTTGCCCCTCTACCAGCTGCGCAATTGCCCCAGGCGACAGCGACTTGGAAGACTTTTGTTCAGTACTCACTCGGCCAGCGTACCACGCCGTCGACTGCACTGTAAGGTTTCCGGCAGATGTACGTCAGCCCCTATGAAAGCGCATGAGGCGCTAAAGACAAAATAAGGGAGAACAACTATGTCTGACTTGACGAATACCCTTCGAAGACCCTCAGCAAGTCCAGCTGCTGCGGTAACTGTGACTGCGAAACTTGTTCCTGCGCATGCCAAAAGATCGCATGCCGTTGCCAGATGAACAACTGCCAATGCGGTTGCAGGAAGCCCGCTGCCAAGCAATAGTCCGGAGCGGCCTCTCCGGTCGGTCCTGAGACCCGGGAGGCCGTAGACCGGATCACCAATTCACGAGACACAGCAGATCACCCTCGGGCAGAAATTTTCAAGGAGGAGCAAATTATGAAAGTAGCCACGACAATGATTGGGATCGTTTTAACTGGTGTTCTGGGAGTGGGTAGTGTTGCAGCTCAGCAGTCCGGCTCATGCGGCACCGACAAGCTGGTCGGCCTGGACAGAAGGATGCGAACGATTCCAGGGATGAACACGGAACACTACGAGGAGAAAGTGAAGAAGAATGGCAAGAGGACGATCGATGGATACATGTACAGCGGGGAACAGACGCAAGAGATCTATGTCCTCACCGTCGCGATTGGAGACATGATCTACACGTCGGAAAGCCTCAAGAATTTGTTTTTCGGCTACAACCCGACCGACATGGTCGTGAACAACCCTGTTGATGTCTGTGTCGAGAAGAACAAGCAGGTCCTCACTCGTCCGGACGGGAAGAAGTACAAGACCAGAATAGTGAGGTCGGAGCGTGATCGGGAGGTTCTGAGTCAGGAGCACAGCCCGGTTGAGGGTGCGACGTCCTCGAAATAGAAACCAGTCCTACCAGCCAGAAGGGGCTCCGGAAATACTTCACGCTCGATGCACGGCAACCCGATAGCGCTCACGCCGACAAACCGTCCCTGCGGACGGTTTGTCGGCAACTCTTACCTTGGGACTACTTCCTGTTTGCCCGTGACTCGGGCGAGTGAGTTTACCTGGCTGCCTCTGTTCCGTTTTCGTAACGTCTTTACCGTACCTCGGTAGTTAACAGCGGCGCGCCCAAAAAACAAAGCTATAATACTCAAAACAATCTCATCGCACTAAATGTCGGGCGGACATTGGGGGTTAGTAAGGAGGCATTTCTTATGCAGTTGCCTCTGCCCGAAAACGAAGCCAGCAGATTGGGAGCGCTCTGCAGTTATGGGCTCCTCGACACCCGTTCCGAGGAGCGGTTTGACGACCTTGCCCGTTTGGCCGCCTATGTCTGTGGTACTCCCATCGGACTGGTCGGCCTCATCGACGCCAAGCGACAATGGTTCAAGTCAAGGATCGGGTGGGATTGGAGCGAGATCCCGCGCGAAGTCTCCTTCTGCACGCACACCATCCTGCAAGCCGATCTAGTCATCGTTTCTGACACCCTGAACGACAACCGTTTCGCCAGGAGCCATCTGGTCACGCAGGCCGGAGTCCGTTTTTACGCCGGGGTCCCCTTGCTGACGCCCGAGGGATATGCGCTGGGAACGCTGTCGGTGATGGATTATGTTCCGCGCGCGCTGACCCAAGAGCAGACGCGCATCCTGTGGGCCCTGGCACGGCAGGTGATGGCACATCTGGAAGACCAGCGCGACTTGCGATCGAATCCCGGAAGGGAGTCGTATGAGCGCTACCGGCGATTCTTCGAATCGAGCGTAGTGGGATTCTACCGTACCACCCTAGACGGCCAAGTGCTCGACTGCAATCCGGCTTTTGTGCGCATCATGGGTTATGCGTCGCGGGAGGAGTTGCTCGCCTGCCATGCCTTGGAATTCTACTTTTCCCCCAGCGAACGGCAAGACTTCCTGGAACAATGCAGGAGTCTCGGCTCCCTGACCAATTTCGCTTCGCGATTGCGTCGCAAGGACGGCAGTTCGGTGTGGGTGCTGGAAAACGTCGAGCCTGTGCAGGGGCAGGACGGAGCACCGGCCATGATCGAAGGCACACTGGTAGACATCTCGCAGCAGAAGTTCGCCGAGGCAGCGCACAATCAAGCGCAACGGGCACTGGAAGACTCCGAGACTCGCTATCGGCGGCTCTTTGAAACCGCCAAGGATGGAATATTGATTCTCGATTTCAAGACTGGGCAGATCGCCGACGTAAACCCATTCCTGATTGAGATGTTGGGGTATACGCACGGTGAGTTCGTGGGGAAGAAACTCTGGGAAATCGGCCCGTTTAAGGACATTTCCGCCTCCCGGTCCGCGTTCGCTGAGCTCCAAACGAGGGGGGTTATCCGCTACGAGGATTTGCCGCTTGAAACAAAAGACGGGCGGCGAATTAACGTAGAGTTTGTCAGCAACGTCTACCCCGTTGATGGAACCCAGGTGGTTCAGTGCAATATCCGTGACATCACAGAGCGCGTACGGGCGGAAGCAGCGCTGAAGATATCGGAAACTCACCACCGGTCGGTCTTTGAAGGTGCGGTCCACGGCATCTACCGCGGCACTCTGGACGGCCGTTTCCTGGATGTGAATCCGGCCCTGGTGGCCATATTGGGTTACAGCTCAGCGGAAGAGGTTCTGAAGTTGAGCGTGTCCCAGGATGTTTTCAGCGAACCGGAAGAGGCGCTGCGTCTGTTGCACAAATGGCAGCTGACGGCAGAGATTAAAGAAGAAGTGCAGTGGAAGCGGCGGGATCAGCGTTTGATCACGGTACGGCTTAGCGGCCGGGTCTTACGCACCGAGAACCAGAGGGCCGTTGGGCTTGAGGTGATCGCCGAGGACGTCACCGAACAGCGGGCACTGGAAGAGCAATTGCGACAAGCGCAGAAGATCGAAGCGGTGGGGCAATTGGCTGGCGGAATGGCCCACGAGTTCAACAATTATCTTGGAATTGTCCTGGGATACAGCGAATTGTTGTTGGAAGAAGCTGGCACTACTGAAGGCCTGCGCCGGAACGTGGCTGAGATCGAGGCAGCCACTCAGAGGGCCGCTTCCCTGACGCGACAACTGCTGGCCCTCAGCCGGCGGCAGGTGCTTGAGCCAAAAGTTCTGGACGTTAATGCCGTGGTGTGGGAGACACATAAGCTTCTGCGCCGCCTCATCCCCGGAAACATCGACCTGGTTCCGATTCTAGATCCAAATCTGCAACCGGTCAGAGTGGACCCGGCACAGATCCAGCAAATCCTCATCAACCTGGTGGTGAACGCTAGGGATGCGATGCCGCAGGGTGGCAAAGTGTTGATTGAAACGGCCAACGTGGAACTGGATGAGGAATACGCCGGTCGCCACATCGAGGTGCAGCCCGGACGCTACGTGATGCTGGCGGTGAGCGACAACGGCTCTGGCATAGATGAACAAACCAAGGCCCGAATCTTCGAGCCTTTCTTTACCACCAAACAGGAGGGCAAGGGGACGGGGCTGGGGCTGTCGACGGTGTACGGCATCGTACGGCAGAGCGGGGGGCACATCACCGTTGAGAGCGCCTTGCGAGAGGGCACCAGGTTCCGCATTTACTTGCCTCCGACGGCAGTAACAGAACTGATGCTAGTAGATGAGACGCCCCCGATACAAACCGAAGTCCTCGCCGGCACCGAGACAGTGCTGGTGGTCGAGGACGAACCAGCTCTGTGCAGATTGATTTCCGTGTCTCTGGAGAAACGCGGCTACACCGTGCTTGCTGCGGAGGACGGCACTGAGGCGATCCGGATTCTGGAGAACAATCCCGGCGAGATTGACCTTGTGGTCAGCGATATCATGATGCCTAAGCTGAATGGACTGGAGTTGAGGGAAAAAGCAATCTTGGTGCGGCCAGATCTGCGTTTTTTGTTCATCTCTGGCTACGCGGAAGACACAATCGGCCGCACAGCGCACCTTCCGCAAGACGCGGGCTACCTGGAAAAGCCATTTCTTCCAATTGAATTGGCGCGCAAGGTCCGCACACTGTTGAATGAGACTGACCCATGAAGAGGTAGTACCGGCAAGACCGCATAGAGAATTCGGCTTTAAAATGAGGGTTCCCCTCAGCTCTAATTCCGGACTGCCAGCACAGATGCCAGACACTACCGCGCATAGTTGTCACAGTAATCACTTCATGACAAAGGATTCCAGCCTGTCTGGATCCCGCCGCCAGCAATTTGGGCTTCATCTTGACGCGAAAACGGTCGAGAGCATGGGACCCATTCCCGGCTGAACTTTCAAAATCCAAACCGCCACACCACAGGGCATCAGCCATAAAAAGGCGCGGAGCGCCGACCCCGTCAGGATGACTTACCAGAGTCATCGCGCTGGTCAAGCTTCCAGTCGTCTTCGTTATCTTTTGCCGATGACCATCGCAGGGCAATTTCCGACTCAAAGGAGGCACAGATATGGAAAACGCAGTGCGATGCCCATATTGCGTATTGGGCGTTCAGTTATGGCCCATGGTGGCTCATGTAGACGGCAGATACATATGCAGCAAATGTGGCCATACGACACTTCCTAGCGAGTCGGAATACAAGTGCCACTGTCCAAATTGTCGCAAGCTAGTTCCGGTTCGCTCCTTGGTGGCAAGTTGATCCCCGGCTGGACTTTTGAAATCCGAACTCTTTCCAGACACCGTCCGACGCGTTTCCAGACTAGACGGGAGTTTTGTGGCCGATGTTGAAATACGAATCGGCCATTTTGTCTCGTTGTCTCGGCTGAATGGGCGTCGAACTGCGAAGACTTGCGGCCAAATGAGGCGGTCTACGGAGTGCGAGGTATGGTTTACGCAGCCGCCTGTTGCTAATCTGCTTCAAAAGGAAGTAACTCACGATGAGGGGTAGCATTATGGAACCAAATCGCAGTGAGGAACTTCGATTCTGAACTGAACGAACTGCTTAAGAAACAAGCGGACGTTCTGGAATCACGCAGTCTCGGTACGGCATCCGACGGCGATGTTCTTGAATACGAAATCAGGCAAGATGTCAACCACGAAATCTGCAACAAACTCGCCCACTCCATTTCGGGGTAGGCATCCGTGGTCGGAGGTGTACAACCGCCCTCTCTTTAGATGCAACATCATTAGCAAGCAACAATGAACAGCTTTACTCTTACAGACCTCGCTAGAACCAAACCGATGGAACCCTTAGTAGAACGGGAAGTACAAATTCGCGCATACGGACCTTACGAGGAGCGCGTCCTACCTCAGGGATTTGCGCTGCGAGTTTGGCTAAAGGCTGAGGCTGAAGTTTTAGCAAAGTCTCAGATGCAAATACCGTAGGAGCACCAAGGCATATGCTTTTATCGACTCGAAGTCAGCATCAGATACACCATGCCGACCAGTGCAATGGTGATCAACAGATAAGGCCAAAGTTCCAGCTTGGACTTCCATCCCATACTGAGACTCTAACCGCAGGAACTTAGCACTGCATGTTCCCGAAGTCACGTCGTAGGGTCCCGATGCTCTCGACCGTTTTCGTCTAGGGATGAAGCCTAATTGCGACACTCCCGGCACCCATCTGAGGTTCGTCTTCGAAGAGAGAACAAGCGAGAGACTCACGACCACAGATGTCGTTATCCACCAGATAGTTGTCGAGGTAGCCGAGACGCGCCGGCGTGCCGCCTTTGGTCGCGCAGGTGGAATCGGGATCGGTGGTCGATACCTTATCGTGCCTGGGCACCGGTTCTTCGACCGGGTTCTGCTCTTCCACTTCCCGCAGATACTGGCACACGGTCTGATGGACTTGCGCCGCAAAAGGAGCGGAGAGTTGTCAGGGGCGACATCGAAACCAGTACCCGTTTGAGCCACGAGTGCGACGGAAATTCTTTAAGGTGACGACCCGTTCCAGCTTTCGATCACGAATGCGCAACCGATAAACCGCTGGGTCAGGTTGCCATACAGTATCGAAATGTGCCTTCGGGAGTTTATAGAGATCTCAGGAACTCGATAATAGCTTCCTGATCCTCTTTTTTCAGTTTTTCAAATTGCTGACTTACATGCCCTGCCTCGCCTTTATGCCGCAGGATCGCGTCGCGAAGCGTCAGGGATAAGCCGTCGTGCATCAACCGTGGACGCAAGCGGACCCCCCATAAAGGAGCGGTGCGTATCTTGTTACGACTGCTCTCGAAGTTCTGTTTCGAAAGATACCCTGCCATCATCTGAAAGACTTTATTCCCGTAATGCTCAGGGGTCGCTTGCAGGATTCCGTCGCCCGTACCGACGTCATGCATCAAGAAATCCCCATATGGATGAAATGCGATTGACCCAAGCGCGGGCGGAATCGTAAACGTTCCACCGTTGATCTTTGTTCCAGCCGGAGCAGTGGTCAAGGTCTCGACGTGGCAAGTCGCGCAACCGATCTTTTCAAATGAACCGTTGCCCTTCGTCGCAACCGCGCTGCTGGCGAGCTGGGAATCGCGCGTAGGAGCTTTCGTTGCTCGAATAAACCGGGCAAAGTGATCAATGTCGGAGAGACCGTCCGGTCCTGGTTTGTCATTCGGCTCGGACGCAGCATTGCAAAGCTTGGTCACCTCTTCGGGTTGCAAGCGGTTTGTGATGCCCATCTCATTGAGGTAAGCGTCGCCTGAGAATGACAGCAGGCTTGCGTGCTGGTCTTTCCAACCGAACCTGCCGACGCTCATCTGTCCGGGAGCTTCTACAATGGGAACCTGAAGAACCTGCCCGCAGATCTTCCGGTGAGAAGACCTGCATTGTTGTTCGGCAAGATCGATGAGGGTTTGATCGGCGACCGCCTCGACGAAGCCGTCCCCTAACAGATTCAGCGAAAGGCGAAACGTTCGGATCGTCTCTGTTTCTGGAACCCGCTCTTGGATCTCCGCGTCATAAAAAGCAGCGCTCGGACATATAGCGCGATCATTCACGAGAGACCGGCCAGAAATTACTTCGGCTCCATGAGCAATCGGGATTTCCGGATTGCGAAAGTGTCCGTCCGGCCCCTGATGGCCAACGCGTAATTCCGAGACCTGAGAGGCAGCGCCTGAGACTGGGCTCTGATGGCACTCTCGACAGGACTGCGCATTATAAAGAGGTCCGAGGCCATCACTCAGTTGCTCGATTTCTTCGAATTTTGCTTGGTCGGCTTGATGAGTGGCATCGTCCGCGGCGCCGTTGCTTTTGTTGTCGAAACCGGTAGGCGCTTCCGCTGGGCGGGAGGCCGGAGACGCGAGGATAAGACCGCTGAGGACGAGACTCAATACGGCAAAAGGGATCAAGAATCGCATGGCTCATTCCTCCGATTCAGGATGGCCTCGCGACAGGCGCTTGCATCGAGGACTAAATATCCACTGAGTGGGCCGGTCTGCATTCCACGAAATGTGAATCCGTACCCGACCAGTGAAGACGAAGTTCAATGATGAATCAAATTCTGTGCCTTGTCCATCGGGAATGACGGAACTAGTAATCACCAGAAACAATTAAAGCGCCGAGCGGGAAAATAGCTCCTTTTTCGTGCAAATTGGGGATTTGAATCCTCCTTGACGAAACGACGCCGACGGGTCATCCAGCTTATTGGACACGTTCCATTCGGAACAGCTGCGGTGCATTGACACCTGTCTGCCAGGATGAGAACTTACGTACGAGAACCGGTTACGATTCCAGGGGTTTTTGTGCGTCTTAACCAGCTAGAGGTATATCGCAAGATGAGTAAGCAGCCAGTGAAACATCCTGATAAGTCGGCCAATACGGGTGCATATTCTGCCGCAGTTGCATGCGATGGATGGCTTTATGTGAGCGGACACGCTTCGCTGGACTTGAAGACCGGTCAAGTGATCCGCGGTAGCATCGAGGAACAAACCAGCGTCACGCTATCGTCGATCGGAAAAGTATTGAAAGAGGCTGGATGTGCCTTCGAGGACGTAGTCAAATGCACATGCTATCTGGCGCGTATCGAGGATTTCGATGGATTCGATAGTGCATACGCGAAATTTTTCAGCGGTGTTCCACCCGCGCGTACGACCGTTCAGTCGGGTTTAGGTGCTGGTCTGAAAGTGGAGATCGATGCCATCGCGCGCATTCCATCGAAATCGAGCCAATGAGTTGTAATCGCGCGCCCTTATTCCGCTTGAAAGGACAGCCCGACTTTACAGAAATCTAAGCGCGGTCGCTGCAGGCGTCGGTGTTAAAAAACTCATTCCTGCGAAATTCGCGAAAATAAAATTGCGTTAGGAAGCTCTACAAACGACTTTCCTAATTTTCTAGCCATTTTGTATCTCCAGAATGTTGACTGTTTGGGAGGAAACTGGACTTTTTCAACACCCACGCGATGTTACACCAACCGACGAGGCCCCCGTCCTTCGGCGTTGTTGTGAGTGCATAATTTGAAACACACCCTCGCGTGAATATTGCCGAGGTGGGAGGTTTTATGTACCGACGCATCGCGCTTGCAATCCTCACGCTTTCAATCAGCGTTCACTGTTACGCTCAACGCGACGCCGAGCGAAGATGGACTGACAAGAACAATGCCGAACAGTACGCGGCGTATATGATTCAAATTGCGTACTACGAACGCGGATACATGGGAGTGAGGGTTCACGTTCGGGACGATGGCGCAAGGATGACGTTCGAAGTGGACCCGGGCCGCATCTATCACATCAAGGCTATGCAAATTCTGGGCCCAGAACGATTTACCAGCGGAGGCCATCCACTGCGCCGACTGTCGGTGACGCTTACTCCGCCGCTCGCATCAATGAATGGATCGCTGCTCTCAAGAGCCAGTACAGTAGGGCTCTCAGTTGGGGTGTGCGATGCGATCATGCAACTGCCGATTGCACGATTGAAGTGGGTCCAGATACGAACTCGCCTCAGCCGAAGTAGTCATCCTTAGCCAGGTCTCTGTCGCAACCAAGGCGATTTCGCTCATCGAGGGGTTTTGAGCGTAATCGCGATTTTGCAACAGTTAAGAACGCGATGGAGCAGGATCTGGGTCGCCCTCATGCCAATCATCCGGCGGCGACGACAGCCCCCAAATGTTCCCAGGTTTTTCCAGAGTGATTCCGCAGTGTCGCGGCTGCTCTGGATCGACATAAACGACCGCGGCAATTGCCCGTTTGCCTGTGAGAAGCACATGAATCCCGATATTCATGCCCACGCGCAGTCCGACGGCTGTCAGAATCAAGGCGCCATGAAGGTTGACGACCAACGTTTCGCCTTCGCATGACAGAGGCTCGCTTACACCAAGAGTCTCGATCCGAACTTTAAGGCGAACCCGCGTGCTCCTTCGATATTCACGATCAACCGAATGGGAGATCATCCGCTGTCTACCCAGCCAAACGGAATACACACTGTGCGAGGGCAACGATTGCATCTCTGTCGCACTTTGTCTGTGATTTCAAACACAATGGAGTGAAATGGAGATGTTTTGCCAACCGATGCTTGTGGCATGATGTGGAGCGCTACTGAGGACCTTTGAATTTCTCTCTTTGAGTTTTTGTATCAGACGCCCATCATCATGTGTGGACGGCTTTCGGCCATTACCTGGGTCAGCTATGGGGAATCAAGGGATGGCTTTGGGTGTACCTGCGGGAGTCATTGTCCCTATTTCGTGAAGATCATTTCCGGCGGGAAGCTTTGTTAGGTCCGAGCACCGACTTCCTTGAACTGCAGCAAAATTGTGAAGCCTGGATCTTTGCCTTCAAATCTTCCCTCCCGCAAGATCGATACCGAATGCAAAAACATTTCGTGTGCGATATTCCTTGAGGTGTGAGATACGAATGGCTCACTCCATTGATGCTGACAGCTCGGGCATCTTGCAGGAATCCGTCGCGGCCAAAGCGGGAAACTTAGTGGGTAAGGCTTTTCGCATTTATTGCAAACTAGAATCAGTTCGTCGAGATCACTTAAACGGAAGAGTGTCATAGACGCTCCAGACCCACTGTATCGGCTGCGCCATCCTCTGCGCAGTGACCCTCATCACGGTTCTCGATTGTCCGCAAGTTGTGCGCAAACTCAGTGACAAAGCAGGCTAAACGATCTCAAGAGACGCTGATCACAAGCGAGTGTGATCTGAATCACGGACCTTAACTCGGCGAGGAGAACAACACCTTGTTCAATGAAGCCAGTCAGATAGCGTCGCCTGAGCCCCTGCACCTGCCGCTCACTCAGTGGTCGTACGCTCAGCCTTCTTCGAAGCCGACGGTCATGCCACCCGCATGCTACCCGCATGTAAACCGCAATGCCCCAATCGTACCAACCATACCAACCGTACCTGACAAATCTCGAACCTTTTGGAAATGGTCAGATTTCTAGCTCACATATGGGGCCTGAAAATATCTGGCGGGCGGTGTACCGGGTCATGGAGTCGGAACAGAGTCGCCTGCAGCGATAGCTCATTCCGCTGTCTTCATGCTTAGTAGAAACGCAACCTGGTGGGGGAAGGCCGACTACAGTGGTAATAACGCGCTATGAGAAAGGACAACCTGTTGTGCAGAGGTACGAAGCAGAAAAGATGGATATCAAAGCGGCTCTCGGTATGTGTAATCAGTCGAGGAGATAAAAAATTCCAGTGTAGTTTGACCAGAGTTCAGACTGGAATGACAGCGCGTTGGTTACTGCTTTCAGCGGCATGGACCGGGATGGCGAAATTGCCGGAACGTTGAGATTCAAATTAGGACACTACTTCAGGCATAGCCTCGCTTGGAAGAGGCGACCCGCGGCCGCGGTCGAAATCGTGTAAGCATCGTGTCGAATCGTCAATATCGGCTTCAGATCAAGGTGATCTTCGTGGGGCGCCACCACGACGCGCATTTCACGAACGGCGTCTCGACCTTCTTCAGCATTCTCGGCGCCTCTTGGCATGATCCCGAAGCGTCACAAACGCTTGTGAGGAAGTTACCTGGGCGTGCTGCGAGCTTCGGACACTGCCCGAACAGCGATCGCACGAAGCATTCCGGCAAAGATCCAGCGATGGGCGGGATACAGCGTATACCAGTAGACAAGACCGCCTAGGCCGGCAGGGTCGAAAATGGCAGTCTGGCGGATAGTCGCTGCTTGCGAATCTGGTTGTGAACCGAACGGGTCAACCTCGAATTGGAGCCAAGCGCGTCCGGGCACTTTCATTTCGGCCACCAAGCTCAGACGACGATCGGGCTCAAACGCTTCCACTCGCCAGAAGTCCAGTGCATCCCCCACTGCCACAGTCTGAGCGTTGCGGCGCCCCCGCCGCATTCCGACACCTCCGATGAGAAGATCCAGAAACCCGCGCAACCACCATAGGAAATCCGCAAAGTACCAACCGTTTGCTCCTCCAATCTGCCGGATGGGCGCAAAAGCCGCCGCCGGCGTCACGGACACGCGCAGAGTGCGCGAGTCCACGAGCCGGGTTCCGAAGCGCACACCGCCCCACGACTGGGTCTTTCCGGCGGAGGAGAGGGCGTCTGACCAAGACGTCTCCGCGAACTCGCGGTCCTCGTTGTGTAAGGCTCTTCCGATCGCATCCTTCAAACCTTTCGGCCTGATATCGAACACTTTCAGCGCCGACGGGTTCCGAACGAGCGTTGGATTGCGCATGCTGTCGACAAGCTTGCGTCCTATGCGAGCGTAGATCGGCGTAACTAGACCCAGCCACAAACTCGAGAGGCGAGGGGTTAAGACTGGAACCGGGATCATCCAGCGGCGGAGGCCGCATTGCCGTGCGTACTCCTGCATGATTTCGCCATAACTCACCTGGTCCGCACCGCCAATCTCGAATACCGCTGCATCCCCGACCGGCAGCTCAAGCGCCTGCAAAAGGTATGCGACTACATCTTCGACGGCGATTGGCTGCGCCTTCACGCCGACCCAGCGCGGGCAAATCATCACCGGCAGGCGCTGAACGAGCGCGCGAATCATTTCAAAGGAGAGGCTCCCCGACCCGATCACAATCGAGGCCCGAAACTCAATGGTTGGGACCCCAGAGGAACGCAGAATGTCCGCTACTTCTTGACGGCTGCGCAAATGAGCGGACAGCCACTGGCTCTCTGCACCGAGCCCGCCTAAATAGATGATGCGGCGAACACCCTCCTGGCGCGCAGATGCCGCGAAGTTGCGGGCGGCTCGACGGTCCTCCTCTTCGAACTTACCTGAGGATCCCATCGAGTGAACCAGGTAATAAGCTGTGTGCACACCGGCCATAACCGGTGGGAGGGACGCCCGGTCGAGGCAATCACCCTGCACAACTTCGGTGGCGGGAGCAACGCGCGGCAGCAGAAATTCAGGGTGTCTGGCCAAACAACGAACCGGCCAACCGGCCTTCTCCAGACCCCTGAGAAGACGTCCTCCGATGTAGCCCGTGGCTCCAGTCAGCAGGACCAGCGCGCGGAAACCGGAATCAGATGAGGACTCCATTCTCAGAATCCACCCAGCGAATGCAAAGGATCAGCCGCCAGTGTGAGCTCTGTCCCGGTCATGAAATGGAGGACCGCTGAAGAATTTCCCAATTAAGGTGCGCTCTGAATATCATGAACGTCCGGAACCGAATTGTCTCTTCGGAAACCGTGGAAGAAACACGCTTGTTCTTCTTTTGTACTCCGCGAAATCAGGATTCTCGGCCATCTTCTTTTCAAGCATTGGAATCCCGGAAACCTTCAGGATTAGGAGGGTAATGGTGAGGGGTCCAACAATGCTAAACCAGCCGCCCGGAACGCCGACCGCCAACAGCCAAATGCCCCACCATTGCACGACCTCTCCGAAATAGTTGGGGTGTCGGGTGTACCGCCACAGCCCACTTTGCAGTATCTTGCCCCGATTGAGCGGATCTTTTTCGAACCGCGCCAGTTCTGCATCCCCCACCGATTCGAAAAGGAACCCAAACAGCCAAAAGCAAACACCGATACCATCGAGGAAGCCGAACGTGCCTCCGGGGCTGCGATTAATCATGAGCACCGGCAACGCGACAATGTAGAGAAGCGCGCCCTGCAAGAGGTACACCTGCGCATACGAGCGAGCATAGAACCACTTGCCCCATTCCCGTCTCCAGGCCAAGTAGCGGAAATCTTCCGCTTTGCCGCGATGGCGGGCATGAATGTGCCATGCCAGACGCACGCCCCATACGCTCACCAAAAGACATACCAAGAGGCCTCGCGTTCCGGAACCGCCCGCTAGAAAGAAAGATGTCCAGGCTACAAGGACGAAGCCTAACCCCCATGCCACGTCGGCCACATCATTCCTGCGCTTGAGCAAAGAGATCAGAAACCACAGCGTCATGTATCCCCAAAGCACGAGACCCAAGGTCGAGTAATAGTTCATAGGCCGAACTGGTGCGCGATGAGGTAGGTTCCGACAGATACGGAACCTGCCAGTACCATGCCCCATGTCAAATCCACTACCGTCAACACCAGCGGCCAGTCCTTGAGCGTCGCGAGATTGGTGAGATCGTAGGTTGCGTAAGTAATCAGGCCGAACAAGGCCCCGAACAGGAGGGCACGCGCCCAAGAATCTCTTTCAACCGCCGGAGCAATGACGAAAACCACAAGACCCGCCAGGAAGAGGAGGTAAAAGAGGATGGCCGCAGCCCAATTGACGTTGGTTTTCATCAGGAATCCGATCTGTTTGGCATAGAAATTCTTTGCTGCTACGCCGAGCCAAATCATATCCGCCGCAAAGAAGATCGGCAGTGCAATGCAATAAAGCTTCAAGAACATAGCGTCACCACTTGTGGTTCAAATTCACGATTTGAAATAGGCTAGCGTGGTTTGAAGTTCCCGAAGAATCGCTTCAACTCCGGGCTGAACTCTCGAATCAGGTTGATGCCGACTACGAATCCCATTTGCTGGTGGCCCATTTGCACTCCTTGAACTAGTGGGTCGTAGCGCTTGGGATACCAGGTGGTCACGATCATGCCGCTACCGTAAGCTCCTGCGAACTGGGGAAGATCGAAGCGTTTTCGCCCCTTACTGTCATAGGCAAGAAAGCTCATCTCGACGGCGTTCCATGTCCGCTGCAGGCCACCTCGGCACCGGCAGCGGAAGTAGCGTGGGTCAAGCCCGAGCATCGCGTCGCCCGCTTCGTGCACACCGGTGTCAATGGTGAACAAGGCGAACGTGGTTCCCACGCGCATGCCGTAGCCCTCCCATGAGCGCGTCCATTCCTTGGGATCGTTTCCGATCTGTCCTCCGCCGGCGGCTCCAGCCGCGGCGATGTACGTAAATGGCGAGCCGAGATACTCCTTGAAAAAGCGATCGGACCGCTGTGTGGCGGTCAGGGATACGTAGCTCGGAGCCTCCGGGAGAACCGGAGTAGACTGCGCCATGCCAAACGCAGAAACGCTCATGGCCACAAGACAAAGAATGCTACGTCGTAGACCGAGATTCATCGGCGGCGTTCTCTGAGAGCACTTCGCAGGCTAGCCCCCTTGGTTTCATCGAACGCACCATCAGACCTCCACAGCACTTTCCCCTGGCGATCCACCAGAAAGGCATAGACCTTCTTTTCGTCAGTAATAAGCAGTGAATCGAGAAAAGGCTCCTTCTCCAGATACAACGTGATGGTGCGTTCGCGAGCCTTGCGATCCGGGATACCGTGGCGCATGCCGGTATCGATAAACCAGCGCATGAAGGCATTAGGCTTTTGAATGGTGGGGAGTTCGTAATAGCGAAAGCCAGGATCGATTTCCTCGAATCGCTTCATCTCTCGCAACCAGGTGTCTACATCCTTCTGCTGCTCTCGTTCAAATGCGACCAACAGAAGGTTGCGGTCGCCCTCGAAGTCGGCGGGGAGGTTGAAGTCACGCTTTTCCAGGTTCGAGGCCTTCACACTCGGGAAGTGCGCTGCCGGGGAATTCCCGGGCAGTGTCGCGCCGAGACCTTCTTTGGAACCAGCGATCAACGAAGCTAGAAGTGATGCTATCGTCCAAATAACAACCTTCATTCAGTGACTCCTATCAAGCATGGATCTAAGTGACCTGGGCGGTATTGCCGTGCGGCCCAGTGGAGGCGGCGACCCGGCGCAGCGCCCGGGACAGAAGGAAATAGATAAGAAGCATCGCGGGCAAGCCGATCACCAGCCAAGCCGACACGGCGTGCACTTCCGCTCTCCACAGCGTCGAGATCGCATGCGGCAGGTCTGCCCGCACCATGGTCAAAATCTGCGTTAGAGACAACTGCAGAGGCGAAGCGCGAAACAGCTTCTCTCCCATGCGGATGAAGGGCACCAGCAAGAACAACTGCAAGGGATAGATCAGGTAGTTCAGTAACTGGATGGCAGGCAGATTCAGCTGGAAAATCAAGGCTGCGACTGCACACAGAACGGTAGTTGAACCGAGTACCGGAAAGATGCCGAGCACAATCCCGAAAGCGAGGCTTAAGGCAATCTTCTCCGGCGTGATCCCTTGGGTAAGAAGGACGACGATCGGTGCAACAACACGACGATGGAAAAACACACATTTCATGATTGCCTGCAGCGCTCGGCTAGAACCTTGCTCCCCGAGCAGCCAGTTGGTGTTCCAGCGCGGAGAAATCCTGCATCACCAGCCAACGAGATCCCGCGGTTGCCTGGTCCAGGTGCAGTGCTGGAGAACCACCGAGCCAGAGAGCGGCAGCCCGCGGCGCCTTGCGAGCGATGTAATCGAGATCGTCCAGCGCTTCGGAATTAGGCACGGACGAAAGGCTGAGCAAGACAACATCGGCTTCACTCTTTCGCGCCGCCAGCACGATGTCCGCCGCCGGCAAATCCGTTCCCAGATAAATGGCTCCCAGACCTCCCGCCGCAGCGAGCATGGCAGCAGCCAGAGTGGGGAAGGCGTGGCGTTCATTTCTCGGTGTGGCCAGCAAAACTCGAGCCGCCGGATTCAACGGTGAATAGGTGCGCACCAGTGACGCCAGCAAAGCAGTCAGGAGATTGCTCAGCATGTGCTCCTGCGCGATGCTGCACTTGCCCTCGTGCCAGCGCTCGCCTACCGTCCGCATTAAGGGCAGCGCGGTTTCATGAACGAAATTTCTCGGACTGCCCAGGGCCGCCGCCAGTCGGTTGATTTCGCGGTCGGTCCCGGCATAGTCGAAGCGGTCAAGGGCATGCAAAACCGGCGCCAGGACTTCACTCGAATGCGGGGCCATGGCGGCGTATTCTCCGGCTGCGATGGAAGAGCTTTTCTCCAGAAGTTCCCGCAACTGCCGGTCACCGAGCGCGGCAACTTGTCCAATGGAGTGTCCCTGTTCGACCGCCCGCCGCAGCAGGAGCAACTTCTGGATCTGTTCCTCGGAATAAACACGCCCTCGCCCGGCCCTTTTAGGAATCACGGTGCGGTATCGACGCTCCCATGCACGCAGCGTGTCCAGAGGAATCCCGGTGAGTTTGGCCACGGCACTGATCGGGTAGGAGGTCGCCATCTAAAAGGATCCTATCAGCCCCGCATTTAGTTGTCAATGAATTGTCCTAGACAAAAACTTGACAATCGTTGCCCGGATTGATACAACAAATCGGGAAGCAATCCGCGCCCTGCCTGAGCGCGTACTGGCTAAGAGAGGTTCTTGAACCCAAGTCAGAAGTCAGAGGCAAAAGCCAGGAATTCTTTGTGATCAAGCAACTGCGCAACTACAGTTTCGGTACGGTCATTCCCTTTGCGCTGCTGCATGTGGGGTGCACAGCCGCGTTCCTTGTCCCGTTCCGCTGGTCATGGGTAGAGCTCATGCTGGCGATGTACGTCGTGCGCATGTTCGGCATCACGGCCGGATACCACCGCTATTTCAGCCACCGCAGCTACAAATTGGCGCGCGGCTGGCAATTTGTGATGGCCTTTCTGGCGGAGACTTCCGGCCAGAAAGGCGTCCTCTGGTGGGCAGCCCATCATCGCGTGCATCACCGGCATGCGGACCACGATCCGGACATTCACTCTCCGTTGAAGCGCGGATTCTGGTGGGCCCATGTTGGGTGGGTGCTGTCGAACCAATACGACAAGTACGACCCTGCGCTCATTCAGGATTTTGGCAAATATCCGGAATTGCGCTGGCTGGACAAACACTACCTGGTTCCACCCGTCGCGTTAGCGGCGTTGCTACTACTCGGCGGCGGGCTGGGAGCCTTTGTGTGGGGATTCGTGGTCTCGACCGTCTTGCTGTTTCACGGAACCTTCACCATTAATTCGGTGGCGCATCTGTGGGGATCGCGACGCTTCGACACCGCAGACGACAGCCGCAATAACTTTGTCCTCGCCATCATCACGCTGGGCGAAGGCTGGCATAACAACCACCACAAGTTCATGTACGCGTGCCAACAGGGACTTCGCTGGTGGGAGGTAGATGTTACTTACTACGCGCTGAAGATTCTGACCTGGCTGGGAATCGCCAGGGATTTGCGGGGTATTCGGCTGCCGCTGTCGGAAAGTGAGGCGGCATGAGCCGGATCGCAGTCATCGGAGCAGGAATTTCCGGAATGGGAGCGGCGTACCTGCTGAGCCAGAAACACGAAGTATGGCTGTTCGAAAAAGAGGCTCGCCTCGGAGGCCATACCCATACCCATCAGATTGAAACCAGTCGCGGCATTTTGCCGATCGATACAGGTTTCATCGTGCACAACGACCGCACGTATCCGAATCTGGTTCGCTTGTTCCGCCAGATGGGCATCGCACGGCAAGCGAGCGACATGTCGTTCGGTGTGTCTTGCCGCCAGACTGGATTTGAATACAGCAGCCGTGGCCTGAGCGGATTTTTTGCGGGCAGAAGCAATTTGTTTCGCTTGGGACATTATCGCTTTCTGGCGGAAATCATGCGCTTCAACCGGGAAGCCCGCAAGCTTCTCCAGGATCCAGCCAACGCGGAAATCACTTTGGGGCATTACCTGCGCGCGAATCAGTTCGGAGGAGAGTTAACGCGTTACTATTTGCACCCCATGGCGGCCGCGGTATGGTCCACATCGCCAGAGGAAATTGAAGATTTCCCTGCCTTTACTTTGATTCGGTTTCTTGAGAATCACGGACTCCTCGGTCTGACGACAGCGCCTCAGTGGTACGCGCTGCAAGGCGGCAGCAGCGTTTACATTCCGCCGCTGACTGCGTCTTACCGGGAACGGATTCGTTTGGACGCGAAGATCGATGGGGTCAGGCGCACTGCGGCGGGAGTGGAAATTGGTTTTGAGGACCGCCCGCGGGAGTTTTTCGACGAAGTCGTCTTCGCCTGTCATGCGCCGCAAACGTTACAGCTACTAAGAGATCTAACTCCACTGGAGCGGCAGGTGCTTGGTGGTTTCCGCACCAGCCGTAACGAGACCGTGCTGCACACCGACGCGAGCCTGCTGCCTCGGCGGTTGGGAGCACGCGCCTCGTGGAACTACCATCTTGGCACCAAACGGCGAGCCGCTACGCTGACGTATCACATGAACCGTCTGCAGAGCCTGCCCACACGGGAAGACTATTGCGTAACGCTGAACGACACTCGGTCCATCGCCGACCGCCACGTTCTGCGCGAGATGACTTACTTTCATCCTCTTTATACGTTGAACGCGGTTCGAGCCCAGGCGCGGTGGCATGAAATCAGCGGCCGCAACCGTACTCACTTCTGCGGCGCGTACTGGTTCTACGGGTTCCATGAAGACGGCCTGAATTCGGCGATCCGCGTGGCGGAGACACTGGGCGCATCGTGGAATGCAGCGAGAGGAGTGGCGGCCTGATGGAATCGGGTATCTATTCCGGAACATTGCGTCATCGCAGGTTCAGTCCTGCCCGTCACGAGTTTACTTACCCGCTGTTCATGGTCTTCCTCGATATCGACCGCCTTCCCGAACTGATGAAATTCTCTCCGCTCGCGGGATATAACCGGCGCAATTGGATCTCCTACCAGGAGCGGGATCATTTCGGTGATCCGGCAATCACACTCCGCGAGCGCCTATCGCGCGATGCGGAACAAAACGGCGTTGTCCTTTCGGAGGGACGAATCTTCCTGCTTACTCATCTCCGTTATCTGGGGTACAACTTCAATCCCGTTTCTTTCTTTTACTGTTACGACCGCGAAGACAAGTTGCAGATGGTCATGGCCGAGGTCAACAACACCTTCGGAGAGACCGCAAACTACTGGCTCACTCCCACTGTCGAGCGCCCGGCTGGTGATAATAAGCGGTACCGATTTTCGAAGACATTTCATGTGTCGCCCTTCCTGAAGCCAGGGCAGGAATACGATTGGACGTTTACGCCGCCCGGCGAACGGTTGATCAGTCAAAGCGTCAGTTATGAGGACGGGCGGGAGATCTTCGATTCGACGCTGAAACTGGAGCGCCACGAGTGGTCGCGGGCTGAGTTGCACCGGGCCTTGCTGCGATTTCCTTGGATGACCGCCAAAGTCATCACTGCCATTCATTGGCAGGCGTTGCGGCTATTGCTGAAGCGAGTCCCGGTGGTCAGGCATCCCGGAGCAGGCCATTTCGACCGGGCAACAGTGCAGCATTTGGGGGCATCATGGCGAGCCGAATAACCACCAACATCGCGAAGAAGATATTCCTGAAAAGTTTGGCGGGGTTACGGGTTGGTAGCCTGGAGATTGTCTGTTCGGAGGACAGCTACTCCGTTGGGCAGTCCGGCGCGGAAAAAGATCCGCTGCACGCAGTCATCGCCGTTCACAATGAACGCTTTTTTCTGTGCGCGCTGCTGGCCGGGGACGTCGGCATCGGCGAATCTTACATGGAGGGCGATTGGTCGACTCCTGATCTGGTCGCGGTCGTCCGGTTGGCAGTGCGAAACCTGGACCAACTGGACGGCAGCAATCGCCTCTTGACCTCTTTCCGCAGGCTCGCTGACTTCATCGAGCATCGTCGGCGCCGGAACACCCAGGCCGGCAGCCGCCGCAATATCGCGTATCACTACGACCTGGGCAACGACTTCTATCGCCTCTTCCTGGACGGCAGCGTGGCCTACTCCTGCGCTTATTACGAAAGCGCCGACGATACTCTGGAGCAGGCACAGATCCGCAAGTTCGACCGCATCTGCCGCAAACTCCAATTGGGATCGCGGGACCATGTGCTCGAAATCGGCACCGGCTGGGGCGGCTTCGCGGCCTACGCGGCCGAGACCTACGGATGCCGTGTAACGACCACGACCATCAGCCAGCAGCAGCACGACTACGCGCGTGAAGTGTTCTCTCGGAGTAGCGCGGGGAAGCGCATCCAGTTGCTGTTCGAAGACTACCGCAAGCTGCGCGGAGAGTACGACAAGATCGTCAGCATCGAAATGTTCGAAGCCGTGGGCTATGAGCATTACGACGACTATTTCGGAGCTTGCGATCGCCTGCTGAAGACGGACGGCAGCATGCTCCTCCAGACCATCACCATCCAGGAAAAAGCGTTTCACCAATACCGCAAGCAGAGCGACTGGATCAAGAAGCACATTTTTCCCGGAGCCGAGCTAGCTTCGGTCATCGAGATCCAGCGATCTCTGGCTCGAACCACCCGCATGCAGCTTTTTCACATGGAAGACATCGGGAAGCACTACGCTCTAACCCTCAACGTATGGCGCCGCCGATTTCTCGACCATCTCTCCGAAGTACGCCAACTCGGATTCGACGATCGCTTCGTGCGCATGTGGGACTACTACCTGGCTTACTGCGGGGGAGCGTTCCGTGAACGCTACATCAGCGATGTGCAGTTGGTGCTCAGCAAAGTGACCAGCGATGTTCATCTGATGAATGAACCTGAGATGCAGCCAGCATGGCAGGAGAATCCGTAATGAGGCATCGAGTACTGATCACCGCGATTGTCGTTGTTACCGTCGCAGTTATGCCGTTGATAGTCCTTGCCAATTCCGTACCGTCGGTGGGCAGCCTAGCGCCCGGTTTCACGCTCACATCGCAGGAAGGCACGCCGGTCAGCCTGAAGGACTATCGCGGCAAGTGGGTCGTCTTGTACTTCTATCCCAAGGACTTCACCAGCGGCTGCACGATCGAGGCGCACAACTTCCAGCGCGACCAGCCCCAGTACCAGCAGAGGAATGTAGTGGTACTAGGCGTCAGCGTCGATAGCGCCGATTCCCACAAGCAGTTCTGCACAAAGGAAGGACTGAACTTCAAACTGCTGGCCGACACTGATCACAAGGTGTCGAGCGCCTATGGCTCGTTGACCAATCTCGGGCTGGTGAAATTTGCTTCTCGCCACACCTTCATCATCAATCCCGAGGGCAAGGTGGCCAGAGTATTCACCGAAGTGACTCCGAATAAGCATAGTGAGGAAGTGTTGTCAGCTCTCGCCGAACTGCAAAAACAAGCGGCGGCTCCCGGTAAGCCCTCGGGGGCCAACTGACGACCCCATGAACTACGACGCGATTCTGGTTACTTCCTTCGGTGGCCCTGAATGCCCCGAAGACGTCATGCCATTCCTGGAGAATGTCTTGCGTGGCAAGAACGTCCCCCGTGAGCGCATGCTGGAGGTGGCCGAACACTACTATCACTTCGGTGGTAAGAGCCCGATCAACAACCAGAATCGGCAACTCATCGCAGCTCTCGATGCGGAACTGGCTCAGCACGGGCCTTGCTTGCCCATCTATTGGGGAAACCGCAACTGGCATCCACTGCTCACCGACACGCTGTGCCAGATGAAAGCGGACGGAGTCCACCGCGCGCTGGCTTTCGTGACGTCCGCTTATAGCTCGTACTCGAGTTGCCGGCAGTATCGCGAAAACATAGCCCACGCGCAAGAGGCAGCGGGCGGCAGAGCCCCAGTAGTGGATAAGATTCGCGCCTTCCACAATCATCCCGGATTTGTTGAGGCCGTCGTAGATCTCTTGCAGCACGCTCTAGCGAAGGTTCCGCAGAGCCGGCGCGAGGCAGCGCACCTGATCTATACGGCACACAGCATTCCACTGGGGATGGCGCAAAGTTGTGACTACGAAAAACAACTCAAGGAAACTGGCAGGCTGGTAACCGGAGAATTAGGACGCAAAGAGTGGCGGCTGGTGTACCAGAGTCTGTAGTGCACCTCCGGTGAGGTAAGCCCCAGGTTGGCCTGTATGGCGTTATTGACGTTGACAATGGCGCTGGAAGTCGCGGTGCCTCCTGGCCCAATCGCGGTCAGGTTGTAGGTAGTGGTCTGCGTGGGCTGGACGGACTGTTGACCGGAATCGGCAAACGGACCAACCGGAGTAATCTCCACTTTATCTGCATCAGAGGATGTCCAATTGAGTTGCGACGAATCTCCGCAGTTAAGCTGCGCGGTATTTGCTGTTAACTGCGCAGTAGGTTTGGCAACAGCAACGGTCGCACTCGCCGTACCCGCGGTGAAGCGTGGAATGGCGCTGAGTTTATCCCCACGTGGCCAGGCAACTGTCTTGCGAATGCCCTTTGGAATATCGACGACGACCCGCTGGTTCGCAGGAACGTTGACTGGGCCCGTCCAAACCTCCTTGTCGCCGGACAGGGCCGAAACCTGGTACGAACCGGGTGGAACCACGAGTTCTTGCTTCCACCACCAATCGTGATTGAATTCGTCACCGTGACCGACGAAATAGTCGGGCGTTTTCCCGTTCAGGAGAATTGCATCCCGGTCAGCGCCCTCAATCGTCATGGCCCCGAACGGTCCCGAGACGGTGCCGGCGACCGGCGTCAGGGTGACGTCGAGATTGGTCGTTTTGCCCGCGGTGACGGTGACAGTCTGAATTGATGGAGTATAGCCATAGTTGGCCAGCTGAATTTTGTGCTCGCCTGCGCTGAGGCTCAGCGAGTGGTGTTTGCTCGCTTCGCTGATGGCACGACCGTCGGCGAAAATGTAGGCTTGCTTGGGCGTGACGTGAATAACGAGTTTGCCATCCTGAGCAAAGCTCGAGATACAGATGCTCAACACGAGCAACGCGATGGATAGAAGTGAACGAAAGACCCATCTCTGAACTTTCATAGTGATCTCCTTATCGACCCGGATCTGGTTGGCGGGATGATGTACGCATAAAGAAAGACTTTTAGGAACCTCCGGTTAAAAGTATCCCGCCTTGATCCACACCTTTGAAGTGACCAGCATCACAGTTTGGCCCTTTGCGATAGAACAGTTGCCGATTCCTCTCCGAACACCGTGCGGTAGAATCCGCCCGCCAGGACTCCACCCACAATTGGAGCCAACCAGAAGAGCCACAATTGGGAAAGCGCCCATCCACCCACAAAAATTGCGGGGCCTGTACTCCGTGCCGGGTTCACCGAAAGGTTCGTCACCGGAATGCCAATCAGGTGAATCAGTGTCAGTCCGAGTCCGATCGCGATCGGGGCAAACCCCGCCGGAGCCCGCTTGTCCGTCGAGCCCATGATGATCATCAGAAAGAAGAATGTCAGCACCACTTCCGCCACCAAGCACGACAAGAGCGGATAACCGCCCGGAGAGTGCGCGCCGTACCCATTCGAAGCAAACCCGCCGCTTACATCAAAGCCGGCCTTGCCGCTGGCAATGACGTAGAGCGCGCCCGCACCGGCCATTCCGCCCAGTACCTGCGCCACGACGTAGGGCAAGAATTCCGATACGGGAAATCTCTTTCCCACCACAAGTCCTGCTGAAACCGCAGGATTCAAGTGACATCCCGAAATGTGACCGATAGCGAATGCCATCGTAAGCACGGTCAGCCCGAAGGCCAGCGCCACTCCTAGAAAGCCGATGCCCAACTGCGGGAATGCCGCATCCAGAACGGCGGCCCCGCATCCGCCAAATACCAGCCAGAACGTTCCGAAGAATTCCGCAATGGCCCGTTTCGACAAGCTCATGCTGCCTCCTCACTGAAAGTTATTGGTGACACTATTTGGCTTTTCATGACGAGAAAGCGGGCGGCGCGGCCGCCCGCACCCACGTATCTAGATTTCTATTGCAGAGACTTCGGATCGGACAGGTTCTTCGGACTCTTCTTGTCCAACAGGGAGACCAATTCAAGCGCACAAGCGGGAGCCTTCACTTTGCCCTGGCGAATAATCTCTCTGGCGGTTAGCTTTTCTCCATAAAGTTTTTCGTTGGCGCTGCCATCGGAACGCAAGGTGGAACCTTCGAGCGAGACACCGGCGAACAGTCCCTTGGCGCGCGAATAGGACAGGATTTCGGCCTTCATGACGACGTCGGTAGCAGTTTCAGCGTCGCGCCCCTTGGGTCCGGCTGCGGCGGAGGCGTCAGCGCCCAATTTTACTTTGCTGTCGAGGAGGGACTCCGCGCCTTTTGGATTCATCACCAGCAAGACAAAGTCAGTGGCTTGCCCGCCCAATTGAAACCCGATGCTGATGCCTTCCAGGGCATACATCGCCGGGGGGCCCCAGGAGCCGGTGTAATGGGCGCCGCTACGGCAGATCATGACACCGCGCCCGTAGCTTCCTCCCACACCGAACGCAGCCTTTTTTACAGAAGGCAAGATGATGAGGCATTCCGCCTTGTCTATGAGTCCCTGCGGAATGTTATCGGGGATGTTCATGATTTCAGAGAGTACCTGTCCCGAATCCTTCACCCGATTTTCTTCCTCGTTGACCGCAACCGCTGCGGGAACGAAGGCTAATAGCAAAAACATGGTCATCAGCTTTTTCATTGTGTCCTCCAGTTAGAAGAGCCTCACCCTGATACGAAGGGGAGTTCTTCCGCAACTTTGCCCGTAAGAAACCAAGGCAAGCATGGACTGGCGGACAGCAGTCCATGCGCCATTGATTTCAGACGGCTTTCTTGATGGCGTGATAGGCAACCAAGACTACGATTGCGCCAATGACTGCCACGCAGAGGCTGTAGATGTTGACGCCGGTCACGCCGTGGGCTCCGAAGAAACTGAAGAGCCATCCTCCGACGACGGCACCGACGATACCCAGGATGATGTCGAGGAAGAAACCTTCTCCCGACTTGTTGACGATTTTGCTTCCGATGAAACCGGCAATCAGACCCAGCACAATCCACGCCAGGATTGACATAGTTTGTTCTCCTTACAACTAGAAATTGGAACTTTCACTAAGGTTTTCATTAGCATCTGCCTAACTCTTGCGATTCACGTAAGGAACGTGGTTTTCCCGAAGCTCCCCTGCAACTTGTCTGATGAAAGCGCGGTTCCTCAGAGTTCGGGGCCGTTGGCCTCAAAGGGACGGTCTCACGTCCGAGGACACTATCTGATTTTACGGCTCGCTCACTCCTGATTAGCCAAGCCCGCTCTGACTTATGAGGCTTTCCCTATGTTCTGCAACAGGCCGCTGACCATATCCATCACGCTGTTGTGAGCGGGCACCTGCCCATTCGGTGTCAACTTGTCTACCAATCCGGGTAGGATCTGGGCAATCGCGGTACCGGCGACGTCGGGAGAAATCCCCGCTTTAGCCGCGAGCGCCTTCACCTGATCGCTGCCCAGGACCTGGTGAACCTGATCGCCGGAAATCGGGGGATTCGGCCCCGAACTGATCCACGAGGATACGAGTCCGCCCATCCCTTTATCGTGGAACGACTGCACCAATCCCTGCAGACCTCCGGGCTGATTCTGAATCATCTGCAACAGACCCGTTGCCAACGAACTGGAACTGCCACCTGCCACGCTGCCCAATGCCTGGTTTTCTAGATTGTCGAGTAAACCCATAAATGCCTCCATTGAATTCCGAGAATAGAACCGAGAGATGCGGAGCCCTGAAGAGTCTTTGATCAGATCCTTTTCGGTGTGACTCTTCCTATCAACAGTGAGTTTTCTCACTTCTGTTTTGCGATGATCTTGTCTTTGATCTTGTTGTAGGTGGCTTGGGGAAGAACCTTTTTCCTCACCAAGTCGGTCTTCTTCGCGTAGGGACGGCCGTCGATGATTTTCTGGGAGTAGGCCGCTCCAATACCTGGCAGCGCATCGAGCTGGTCTTTGGTTGCCGAATTGATGTCGAGCAAGTCGGCATTGGCCGCCGTGGCGTTTGAAGTCTTGGACGGTGTCTTGGCAGCTTGCCCCACCGCCATCCCGCTGATCAGGCTTAGCGCGAAAAGTGCGACGAGAATTCTAGTCAGGAGCTGTTTGGTCATAGTCGTTTCACCTTGTCCTTCTGAGCTTCTTGAATTGGCTTTCGTTCGTGAACTTCCTTCCTTAGGCCAGCGGAAGATCAATTACACGCCTTGCCGTGGTCAGCATGTGCGCCTTTGGCTTTCGCCTCGGCTTCGGTCATGTAGGCACCAGCTTTGGTCTTGCCGTACCACTTCGTGCCTTCGCAGTGGTAGACGTTGGTCGAAGTATTTAGCCAAACTTGCCCTGCTCCGCCACCCGGCGCTGGAGTGGCCGTGTTGGCACTTGTTTTTGCTGCGGGTGCTGAGGCCGGAGCCGCGGCGGGTGCTGGGGCAGGTGCGGCTGGCGCAGCGGCCGCTGTTGGTTTCTTCGCAGGTGCTGCAGTCGAGTCTGCCACTGTATACCAGTCCTTCACGCCCTTATGGCCGCGGCAGGCTCCCTTCTTGGCTGTCGCCGTAGAGTACGTACCGTCATTGCACATCCCGGTTGAACCGGCAGGTGCACCCGCGGGTGCCTGTGCTATGCAGAGTTGAGAAACGAGCACTCCAGCTATTAGCGCAATCAAGCGAATCTTTGTCTTCATGGTTTCCTCCGAAATTGAGTTGTGCGAGATGCTTTGTCGATCCTTCCTCAAGAGCAGGTTTCGGGCCGCGAAATGGAAGGGCGGTTGTCGATATAAGAACAACGTGCCCTCCCAATCATTTTTGTTTAGGCTGCCGGAATGATCAGTTGCTGGCCGGCCTTGATCTTGTCGGGGTCCTCCAACTTGTTTGCATCCGCGATCTTCTTATACTTATTGGGATCGCCGTAGAACTGCTTGCTGATCTTCGAGAGATTATCGCCAGGCTGCACCGTGTAGGTCTGATCTGTCTGACGAAACTCGATATCGTGCTTGAGATCTGAGAAGTTAGGATCGACTCGTTTTATTGCGTCCCAAATTCGATTCTTGCTCGCCTCAGACGTTGCCGTGGCCTTCAGAAACAGCTGATTTCCATCCAGGTTGAGGTTCTGCAACTGGGCACCTTCCTTTTGGATCGTGTCCAGGACCGGTTGATACTTCTGTTTTAGTTGTTCAAATAGATCAGGCACAAGACCTCCTGTTGTAACAATGAGATTCAGCCCTTGAGAGGCTGACGACGAAATAGCGCGACTATCCATCAATGGGAAAATTAGCCTCAATCGCCTGCAGCAATTCGGTCGCCAGACGATCTTTGCGCACGAAAGCATCTACCGTATTCACGGCCTCCTGAGGCACAGCCAGCGATCCCGAAAGCATGATGATTGTCGCTTGGGGCCTGAGGCGTCTCATCTCGATGGCTACCTCTTGCCCATTCATCTCGCGGCATACAATAGTCGACAATTACAACATCAACGCAATTCTTGGAGGCTAGTTTCAGTCCTTCGTGGCCGCTTGGAGCCGTCAAAACCGTATACCCAAAGGTTGTGAGGAATTCGCTCTCGCACTCCAACACGCTCTGGTCATCGTCAATGCAGAGAATCACTTTCTTCTTCGATTTCGATTCAACGAGCGGGCGCATAGGGCAGCTCCCAAAGGATTTACGCGCGTCACTCCACGGGCTTCGAAGGATATCCATCTCGCGGGGTGAAGAACACTTCACTGCGATGATTTCGAGTATTTCCTTGATATTCAGTCCGGCATTCAGTAAGGCCAGCAGGTCGTCAAGGTCTAAGCCAGCAAGATGTGCCGTTTGTACGAACGATTCGATTGCGCCTTCCATCTGACCAAATGTCATGTCGACTTGGGCGCCTTGATCGTGTTCATTCATGAGCCACCTCGCCGGAATGCGATCGCAAACCCCTCCGCTGTACTTGCCTCCGTCCTGAGAATTTCAAGCTCGACGCTACTCTTCTAAGCCTCCACTGCCCGCCCTACACGCTAGTGTGTGAAAGAAATGTTTATGCCGGTCGTAAGTTGTAGGTCATTCTTCTTTGTTCCAAGCGGCGGGTTGCTGACATAAATATCCCCAAACGAGTTCTGCCAGCCCAGCCACTTGTTGAGTTTTGTGACCGTGCCGAAATTGAAAGTGGCGCGGTATTGTGATGTGTCGCTAAGGTCCGGGTAGAAGAAGAAGCTTTGGATAATGTCGGTGCTCTTCCCGATCTTGTGCGTGAAGGCATCTCCAAGCGTCAAGCCCGCCAAACTGTCGCTCCTGCCCGGGACAAGCGTTGGGGGGACCGTCTGAAGAGTGTACGCCGAATAACTTTCATGCGTGTAGTTCAGACCGGCAAGAAGATCAAGGGTGGTGACGGGAGTCTTGATCGCGTGCAAGCCGATACCACCGCCGAAAGTGGACCGCAGATTCAGTTCCTGCAGCGAATTGGAAAGAAAGTCGGCATTGACGAACCAAAACGTGCGCGCAGAAAAATCGTGGTCATAGCGCAGACCGCCACCGATCGTATTCGCCGTGGTGTGGGGAGAAGCCGTTGACAGGTCGTTGGTGGCATAGACCGAGTTCGTGTACAGGCTCAGCTTATCGTGGAAACCCGTACGCACAGCACCAAACGCAATGTTGAGGTTTTTTGCCTCGCTGTTACCGCGTGTCACGGCAAAGCCCAGATTCAGACCGCCAGCCCAACCTTCTCCGAATCCTGGATGCAGGCTCTTCTCGTAGGCGGCTTGCTCGGCGGGACTGCGTACCAGAGTGACGGAAGACTTCGGGGCTTCGACTGGAGTGCCGGATTTCGTCGCGACTACAATGTTGTCGCCATTCGTAGTCACAGGCCCGACCACGGTTTTACCGCCGAGAGTCACATTGAGGTCGCCAGCGGAGGTGAGGCTCTGGACGTCATCGAACTTCACCGTAACGTCGCCAGCGAGATCGGACTTAATCACCAGCACCTTTCCGTCAGACTTGACAATCGTGCCGGTCAAACGGTCTCCATTCTTGAGAACGATTTGGTCCGCGAACAAACAGGAACTCAGCAAAACCATTAGGACAGATAGACAACCTACTCTTTTCACAATTCTCTCCGTTTGCAGACGTGTGGCGTCCGATTTCGTATCAGACAAAACCGTTTGGGCCAATGCCGATGTTATGCGCATGATGTTCGTTGAGTTCTCAGGACGCCATCGAAACCGGCGTGCCCAAGGTAGAGGTGCAGAATGCACACTTGCGGGCATTAATCGGAATCTCGCTCAGGCATTCTGTGCATTTCCGTGTGGTTGGGTCGGCCGGAACTGGGTCTTTCTTCGTGCGTGCGATCAGAGCGTTGATCGGCAGAACAACGAAGAAGTAGACCGCCGTCGCAATGATCAGAAACGAAAGGAGCGCGTTGATAAACTCACCGTACAGGAACTTGCTGCCATTCAGTGTAAGAGTGAGTGCCGAGAAGTCTGGCTGCTTTACGATTGCCGCAATTAACGGCGTGAGTAGATCCTTGACCAGGGCTGTTACGACGCCTCCGAACGCTGCACCGATAACTACGCCGACGGCCAGGTCCACCACGTTCCCGCGCAACAGAAACTGTTTGAATCCATTCATGGTTGGTTCCTCAATTTCGAGAGATTAATGTTGAGATTCCGGTATTAAGGCTGGTTGAAAGGCCGGTGAATTGATCTCCGCCCGGACACAGAACTTTACCAACGACCGCTTGGCATTCCGGAGGCAAAAAGTCGTATTCCACTTGGTTGTAGTGCCCTACATTTTTCGTTATAGACAATGATCGCCTCCGGGAAACTGGGAAACGGTTCACGCTAGCAAATCGCGAATTCATCTGTCTGTGCAAAATTGCTCACATCACAAACGAGAGCACACCGTTGATGAACTCGCCCTCGAGAATCCTGCCGGCAACCTCGCAAGCACTTTCTAACTGGATCCGCATATCCAAACCTTTCCCGTGCCGTCCTGTTCTGTACCTCTTTTCAGCGAGGGCCAAGAAGTCCTGTCCACACGCGAACCGCGAGCTGGGACGCGCCATCGGTCCCCCACCAACATAATCGCTCTATCCCCTGAGACATCGGATTTAGGAAGAAAGTCACATTTGGTTGCAAAAGGCGTGCGCGGCTTCTTCGTCTGTGCGTGCGTCGCACGAAATTGTGACCTTTGCGATTCGGGACAGGTCTACACCCTTGGAGAAACTTATGCAAGTGTGAGATGCTCAACGTGCCGTCAGAGCAGGTTCTGGAGCGGAGCCCAAAAAAGATTCATGGCCGAACAAGACGAAGAGCTTTTACTTAAGGTGCGTGGGGCAAGAGACGGTGACGTGCGTGCTTTCGAGCAACTGGTTCAGCAATATCAAGGTAGGATCGTGGCCGATTGCCGGCACATCATCCGAGATGAGAACAACGCAGAAGACCTTGCTCAGGAAGTCTTTGTGAAGGCCTACTTTGGGCTACGTCGTTTTGAGGGCCGCTCTTCCTTTCGCCATTGGCTCCAGCGCATCAAAGTCAATCATTGCTTGAGCTACTTGAAGAAGCAACAGGGTCAAACATTGGTCAGCCTTGAAGCCGACGACGGCGACAAAAATGAAGCCATAGGTAAACAGGTAACCGCTGACGGCCAGGCCGAGGCGATGAGCGACCGCCAACTGATAAGCAAGATATTAGATTCAATGTCCGCAACTCTGCGGATACCGCTCATCCTGTGTGATATGGACGAACTGTCGTATGAAGAAATCGCCAATGCTCTGGGAATCAGCCTTTCTGCCGTAAAGATGCGAATAAAGCGGGCCCGCGAGGAATTCAGGAGCCGCTATCGAGCTCACACAGAACCCGCCGAAAGACGTCGCACCGCATGAGCTCGGATTCTGACAAGCCGAATCCTCGTCCCAGCGATGACCAAGAGTTAGGGGCGCCCATCGTCGACCTGCTCAACCTGGAACAGGATATTTCTCCCGCGTTCTTGAGTTCTGTGCGGAAGAAAATCTACCGCCGCGTAGCGGCTTCCAACTTCGCATCCTTCTCTTGGAATCTTCCAAAAATGATTTTGCTCGAGTTTTGGAAGATGCTTGTAGACCTTTCGAAGCCGACGGCTTCTCAGAAGGGAGGACGCTGATGAGGGAAAAGGTTTTGCAGTCCTTTGGCCATCTTCTCGATTCAGTAATTGCCGTCACGCCTAAAGTTGCGGTCGGAATATTGCTCGTCATCCTGGGACTTGGTGTCGCCAAGTTGGTGGAAGTGGTGTTGCGCTTCATTCTGGTACGGGTACGGTTCGACAGCCTCGTGGAGAAGACTGGCGTCGACAAAGCCCTGCAGAGGATTGGTCTTCGTCAGCAGCTGAACGTGTTCATCCCCAGACTCGTGTATTTCTTGACCATTTTCTTGCTGGCCAAAACGGCCTCCGATGCGTTGGGCCTGGGGGCCATCTCGGATGCTATTGGTGCTTTCTTTTCGTACCTGCCAAACATCATTGCCGCGCTTTTGCTCTTAATTTTGGGTAACACTGTAGGGCAGTTCGCAGGACAGATGGTCACTCAGTCAGCGGAGAGTTCCGGGATAGATTTTGCTCCATCACTAGGAAAACTGGTTTCAGGGCTTATTCTCTTCGTCGTGGCCATGATGGCCATCGCGCAGTTGAAGATCGATACGGAAATGGTCCGTATCGTAACAAGCTTTGTCCTCGGCGGAGCAGCTTTGGCCTTCGGTATCTCGTTTGGGCTGGGTACTCGCGATGTGGTACGAAATATGGTAGCTGGCTTTTACGCAAGAAAGGTTCTGGAAATGGGGAAGAACACAGAAGTTGCGGGGCAGCAAGGTGTGCTGAAAGCGATCACTGCCACACACACCATTCTTGAGCATGAGGGCCGCGACATCAGCGTTTCGAACGCCACTCTTCTGGATCAAATTGCGAAACAGTGATCGCGAATTAAGGACACAATAAACGGAAGCACCGCAAGCGTGAAACATGGGTGAGCCTTTTGACGGCAGTGCATCAGTGCATCTGGCCAACCTGACGCGGATCTCAGCCCCATTCGGGAAGCATGGTCTTGGTCTTGTTGCGAATCGCAATCACCCGAAGATTCTTTGTAAGGCGAGTGTAGCTCCCTATGTTCGGACTGTTAGCACAGGACATTCTGCCGCGACCACTACGCCGTAAACCGTAGTCGAAGGCAAATGTCCGCTGGGAACAAGAAGAGACTTGCGGTGCAGGCCAAGCACGATTAAGCCGGCAGCTGAACTCGATGCTTCACCGAGGATTGCGTCGACGGGCAGGCCGTGCTTCACTCTCAGTTCGGACTCCAGTTGCGGATTCTTCGGTATTAACTCGGTGAGTCGCTGCTGGCTGTGAGAATCTCTTCCTCGACTCTATCGAATGACTGGCCGAAGATGGGAGTTGGATCCGTCGGGAGGAGTGGCGTGGTCAACATGAAGCAAGATGAGTTTCGATCGACTGCGGTCTGCAATCGATACTGCGAAAGGCAAGGCCTTAAGAGCAGCATCTCCAAAGTCGGTCGCAAAGAGAATGACCTTTTCGGCTCCCACTTCCCGCTGCGGCCAATCTCATGCCGAGTTTGGCCCTCCGTCAGAACAGGACAACTCACTTTACGGAAAATCTCCTCAGCAACAGATCCCAGCATCACTTTCGAAACGCCAGTTCGACCGCGTGTGCCTACCACAACCAGATCGATCAGTTCGTTGTGAATTAGTTCTTCTAATTCGCTGCAAACGTCACCCCTTCGAACGATTAGCGCCAGTTCAACACCACGAGACTCGTCAACTCCGCCCAGTTTGTCCCAAAGCTCCTTTAAGTCACGCGTGGCGACTTCAGCCGCCGCGACCTCTGCGTCCGGTCCAACCATCTTGTACCCCACCGAAGAGACCACGTGCGCAATGTACACCTCAGTGAAAACCTGCAGCATCTTTGGGCCATGCCCTGTCACCATCGTGGAATTTACAACCATCGCGTCCAGCTTGTAGAGTGACCTTTGAAAGTCGTTGTGAACGCTTTAGCGACTCTTGAAGCGGGGCCTCTTCTTCGGGGGAGGAGGAGGGTTCCCGCTTCTTTCATTTGTAGACGGAAATCCAGACTGAGACCACGACGGCTGATAGTCTAGCGAAACCCTCTCTACCTTTCGTGGAGGTCGAAACATCGGCCTCAAAATCCCGTCACGAAGCAGACCCAAGCACGGCAGCAGAGGCGGTGAGGGATCATGCGGGAGACTGGACTGAAAGTTTCCGAGCAGCCTCTGGTGATCCACTTTTCGATGCCTCACATTCGGAGAAAGCCGCCCATGTCGCCAGCGGCATTATTCGCATTGACAAGAGAGCACCGTCGACGTTCGCAGCAGCAATCGCGTGAAGAAGGTGCCCAGTTAAGGAGACGGCTGCAAGAGTTGCTTGATGTTCCTGAATCTCCGCAGAGCGGAGAAACGTGGACATCGACTCAAACGGTGAAGGCAAATGAGTCATCACCTGAGGCGGGATGGAAATCACGGACAACGAGTCAGGAACGCGGAAGAATGTGCGGGCGCTAGCTCTTGCCCCCATGATTCGACCTTAGTCCAACGTTGGCAGAAGTCAAGTCATAGACCCCGATTTCTAACGATCTTCATTATGTTGTGATGCACTCTGCAACAGTGCGCGGGATGGGCCGACGAAAGACTGAGCTGAAGACAGTTCGGGAGCGACGCTGTTTTGACAGCCTTTGTGATCTGAATCACAGCCTCTCTGCCGCTTTTGCGGTGTAATCCCTCAACTCAAGCTAAACGGGGCACACATGCCGGATGCCTTTGCGGACTCTACGGCACGACTAGAGCGACTCCTAGAGCAAATCATGCGTGAAACGGACCCGATTAAGTATGACGAACTCGGGGCAGAAATCTGGCGTGTTCTCCATGAGCGCGACCGCCTCAGGAGCGTGTTAGCGATTCAGAAGCATGGTAAAGACGGATAGTAACCAGCCCCATTCAGAGGGAACCACAAATCTTGCGATAGTCTGCTTCGGGAAACGCCTTCAAGGTCTCGGTGGAAACGTTTCCGAATGCTCCCGCTGACAACGTGAACTTTGCACACGCTTCATGGCTAGGAAACTCGGAAATCAAAACGGCATCGTAGTGTAGGGCAGCCCTCTTCGGTCACAAGGGTTAATTCGAGAATGACAACCCGGCATTTCCGCTTGATCGCGGCTAAGGTCCATGTGGAAATGCCACGCTCGTCAACGATGCTTGGATGTGCCGTACAATTTCCATGACCTCTTCGCATCGCAAGCCACGGCTTCTTCACACAACTTAAGGTCTTGCCGCTCGAAGATCATGAGAGGCGTGGAAGCCCTCGACTCGAAGTAAACCGAATCGTGTGGAATGCCAGAAGTATTTACGGTACTGCACTACAGGAAAATACGGATACCGCTACCCACGGTTCTCTAAGACTCTCCTTGTGTTAAGCTGTCGCCAGTTTCCCCGACCTCGGGGGAGGAGAAGAAGAAATGAGAATTGCAACGATGGTGCTCTTAGCTTTGTTGATAACCCTATCCACTGTGGGCGTACTTCCAGCATCCCCACAGAGGGATGTTCCGGCTGAAGTGGAGTCGGCAAGGCACGCGCTTCAAGGCGCACGCAATGAGTTGGAGCACGCTGGCGGCCAATGGGGTGGTCACAGAGTGGCGGCGATGAAGCACATTGACGAGGCACTGAAAGAGCTAGGAGAGGCAGAAAGGTGGGCACGAGAACACCACGACATGAGATAAGCCCGTACTCATTGCCCCATCCACTTTCTGGCGGCGAAATGGGGCACGATAGCATTGACAGCCCGACACTTTCGAGATCAGGCTGTGGTTAATTTGCATTCCGATAAGGAGTAAATTCATGACGGATGAAGAGTTGAAGAACAAGTATCAGCCCGTAGCCGACTTCATGTCACAGAACGGTTTTCAAATACAACATTTCCACGTTCAGAACGGTAAAGTCGTCCTGGCCGCAACAGCACCCACAGAATTTCTGAAGAATCAAGCATGGGACGAAATCAAGAGGGTTGATCCGGCGTTTGCGGACTTGCAGCACGAGATTACGGTGGGACCGGGAGCCATGTACGTCGTCAAGTCGGGAGACAGCCTTTCTAAAATCGCAAAGTCGTACTACGGCAATGCGAATGACTACAAGAAAATCGCTGAAGCAAACAACATTCCTGATCCAGACAAGATTCAAGCAGGTCAGCAACTGAAGATTCCAGCGGCCTAGAATGAGGTTGCTTGTAACACAGGCGGGTCGAAACAGTTTTCGATCCGCTTTTTTCTTGCTCCAAGGTGTTCAGAAAACATGAACTAAACTAACGCCACAAAGTCAAATCCGACGACTGGTAAAACAGGCGAAGCGCCTATCTGGCGAGTTTTCTTTTTGGTATCGAAAGCTCTTAGGCCACGGCCTTTCACACAGAAAACGAGCCCTGACCTACGATGAACAGATTGATCTGCTTGCAAAACGCGGCCTTTTAATCCCAGACAAAGCAACCGCCATTCGGTGGCTCAGCCGAACGAATTACTACCGCTTCAGTGCTTACCTCTTTCCTTTCAGAAATCCTGATGACACATACAAAGCCGAAACGAACTTCTCAGACATTTGTGAATACTACAATTTCGACCGAGAGCTTCGACTGGCAGTAATGAATGCAATTGAAATTGTAGAAGTCTGGCTGCGTACCAGTCTCAGTCCTTTCGGCTATATAGAAAGAGAGAGATTTGCCAGAACTTTCGACCACAGACACTTCTTGGGACAATTACGCGATGAACAGGAAGGCTCCAAAGAGGAATTTGTCCGCCATTACAAAGAAAAATACGATGGGGAAAGGCATCTTCCGATTTGGATGGCGACAGAACTCCTTACCTTTGGGACTCTTTCGCTTCTTTACAGCGCACTCCCGCTAGCGATTAGAAAGAACGTCGCTAGCCCACTTGGATTTGACGACTCAGTTGTTGGCGGGTGGCTTCATTGTTTCGGATACATGAGGAATATCTGTGCTCACCACACAGCAGGCTTTGGAATCGCACGCTGGCGATTCGTCCCAGGTGTCCAAAAAGGTGGCGATACGGGAAGATCGATAACACTAAGGTGTATTTACCGCTTGTCATCCTCCAGCACGTTATCAGCACCATCGCCCCCGGATTCGATTGGCGGAATCGGTTAATCAGGCTAATCGATTCGCGTTGCCCTGACCGTTAGGGAAGATCAGGTTCGTCTTGCTCGTGGTCTTCAACGCTTTCAAGTCGCGCACGAGGCTCGAAGGAATCGGGATGGTGCGCTCCTCAGAATCCTTCGGTTTGAACCCCATCGCTGGCTTGGCCTTCACGGTAAAGGTGCCAGCCGTCAGGTCCACATCCTTCCACGTGGCAAACATGACCTCACGCTCGCGGCATCCAGTCCCAAGGAAAAAACTGGAACACCAGCCGCTCAGCAGCGGTGCAGGCTCCGAACAGTTGGCCCAACTCCTCGGTGAAGTAGTTTCGAGTTCCGTCTCGGTGTAGTCGGGCGCGTCGTTCCGGGTGACGACCGGATGGCCCTGCGCGGGAGGAAGGTCACGATGGCTCCGAACAGATTGTTCTGCGTCGGTCGCGTAGTCCGGCTTCCTTCATCGCTCGAATGAAATGGACCATGAGGTTTCTGCGCTCTAAATCCTGCACGAAGTCGCAACCGGGATTCGACGACACCAGCATCCCCAGCGCACGCTTATACGCCAGATGTGTCTTGTGGGCTCGGTTGAGCTTTACTTCTTCGAGGTACTCACGGACGGCCGTTTCCAGAGAAACCTTTCCCTTCGCCCCTTTTTCCTCGACTACGATTAGGCCGTTCGAGCGAGCCTCAAGCGTCTGGGTCTTCTTGCGGAGTGCGTCCTGAGCCTCAAGAGTGGACTCGGTGAGCGGCTTTCGCTGCCGTTTGCCAGCCTCGTACCACTCCAGGACGAGGTGTCGGGAGCATGCACGGATTGCCCGTTGTGCTCCACCTTCTCGGTGACGAAGCCGGAGGTCTTGATGATGGGTTTGCGGACGAACCACTGCCCGCCGATGTTCACTCGCTTGGTGAGCCACGCGACTCGTTTTGCCATTCTCGGTTCCCCTGTTCTGCCTACGACAGTTAATACTGGGAAAACGAGTCAATTATGTCTGGCAGGACAAACCGTAGTGCAATATTTCGTAAAGGCCTGTAGATTGTGTTGCTGGCGGAGAGGGAAGGATTCCCCGCCTGTGAAAACGCGGAGTCCACAACCTGCTGTCGCCTGCGCCATTATATGCTGTGCTACACAGCACGCGACTGTAAGGCCAAAAGCCAAGTACGACACCCCAGTGTGAAGCCGCTAGCCCTATGAAACTGGGTGGATTGGACAAACCGGACAAACGAAAGGCTTCCGTCGGCAATTCTCAACGAGTGTAACGGCCCGGTTACGTAAACCATCCCATTTCGTGAGCACGAAACCGGGTTCTCATTCAAAGCAGGTTACTTCCGGTTTGCCCGTGATCCAGGACGAATAAGACCTGTCTGCGTGTTCACGTCAGCATCGCCGCGCTGCCTCGATGGCGCGCGATGTCGATCTTTCATCGGTCATCATCGCTCGAAGGCACCCTTTGCGTTCTAGCCGACTGGAAACCGGACATGACGAACTCCGCGGGCATTCGCCGGTTGTTCTCGTAGATAGCGCCTCTACCTAAGTCATGCAAGTCTCCGTGCTCTCCCCAAATGGCTCACCCAAGTTGGCGAACGCCGCACGGCCCCACGGTGCAGTGAATCTCGGAAAAAAGTGTTTTGTTTTCTTTCGCGACCTCCATCTATCTTCGGTCGGCATCCTATTGCAATCAAAGCGGTGTTTGGTATGTGCCGAATACTTGTTGTTGACGATCATGAGCCGGTTCGACGACGGATTCAAACTCTGCTTGGTTCGCGCAAGGGTTGGTTCGTGTGCGGTGAGGCAACAGATGGGCTCCAGGCAGTCGAGGAGGCGAAATCACTGCGTCCCGATCTGATCTTAATGGACGTATCGATGCCCAACATGAACGGTTTGGAGGCTACCAAAATCATACTTCGCGAAGTCTGCGAATCGCGGATTCTTATCATTAGCCAAAACGACCCTGCAATCGTACGGCGACAGGCAGTCGAAGCACGTGCCCACGGATTTCTTGAGAAATCGAATATTCAGTGCGATCTGATTGCAGCCGTTGAGCGTATACTTTCGGGCGATGGCCAATGGAAAGCCGAAAAGCCAGGTTAAGAGACAGCCCGCAACTGATTCGGCCGTCTCAGGGATTGCCGAGTTCGATTCGATTCTTAGGGGCGGGTTTCCCCGCAATAGGATGTGTCTGCTTCAAGGCTCCCCCGGTAGCGGAAAAACCACGCTCGCACTGCAGTTTCTGCTCGCGGGCGCGCAACATGGGGAGAAGGGCGCATACATCACCTTTTCCGAAACGGCTGCCGAGCTACGACAGTCGGCCAAATCTCACGGATGGTCGCTAAAAGCCCTCTCCCTAATTGACTTAACTAAGATGGACTCTGAGCTAGGACTCGAGAAGCAATACACGGTTCTGCATCCTGCTGACGTGGAACTAGCCGAAACATCTACGGACCTTTTAAAAAGAATAAAGGATCTCAGCCCTCGGCGGCTTGTACTAGATTCGCTTTCCGAGCTTCGTATGGTCGCCCGTGATCCTTTGCGCTATCGAAGGCAGATACTTGCTTTGAAGCAGGCCCTCTCTGAATTAGGTTGCACCGTCCTCTTCCTTGATGACCGGACGGGTGAAACTGGGGCAGACCTTTTGCTCCAGAGCATTGCCCATGGGGTTATTCAGCTTACAAGCGAGGAAACATCACAGGGCGGATTACATCGCCGGATTAAGGTCACAAAGATGCGCGGCGTCCCGTTCATCGAAGGCGCTCACGATTTCCGCATTGCTACTGGGGGGATAAGGGTGTTTCCCCGTTTGGCTCCAGCAGGAGAGGCCATTCTCGATGGATTCAATGCTGGTCCCCCTCTCGCGAGCGGCATAAAGGAATTGGATGAACTCATGGGCGGCCCGATCCCCTGGGGCTTCGGCGTGATGATCGTCGGTCCTCCCGGTGTCGGGAAATCTTCCCTCGCGGCGCAATTCGCCGTATCCGCGGCCCGGCACCGAAAGAAAGTCTGCATGTACTTCTTCGAGGAGAGTCCCACTATTTTTTTGGGACGCTGCGCGAGTTTAGGAATCGGGATAGAAAAGAGCGTCGAAAACGGCGTCGTGGAATTACGACGGGTCGATTCCTCGCGGATAACTCCTGGACAATTCATTCACGACATCAGCACATCTATCGACCGAAACCGTACTGGGATGGTAGTCATTGATAGCTTGAACGGTTATTTGCAGACGATGAGCAGCGACCGTTCCTTTGTTCTGCACCTTCACGAGTTGCTCGCATATCTGAATGCAAAAGGGGTGATTACAATTTTGGTGTCCGCGCAACATGGATTTGTAAATGCGGATCAATCCAGTTTTGAGGCTACTTACCTGGCGGATTTGGTTATCCTGCTCCGTTACTTCGAAGCGCACGGAACAGTTCGCCAGGCCATATCGATTGTCAAGAATCGAAGCCATGACCACGAGCGGACGATTCGGGAGTTTGAGGTAGGAAAGAACGGGATACGGATTGGCCTACCCTTAACGAGGTTTCAAGGGATTCTCACCGGTAACCCTGAATTTTCTGGGGAGTCAGGAACATTGATTCGAGATCAGGATGAAAAAGCCAATACATCGTTCCACAATCACGGATCAGGTTCTCTTGTGCGCGCCGTTCGGCAAAGACGCTGAAATCCTGACGGAGATTGTCTCGTCAGAGGGTCTTGGCATCACTCACTGCGCATCCCTCAAAGAACTAGCGCGGCGTTTTTCGGAGCAGACCGATTTTATTTTGTTGACGGAAGAGGCGCTTGTTTCTTCATCGGCGCAGGCGATTCAACGAACCCTGCAAAAGCAGGAGCCGTGGTCTGACATCCCAATCATCCTTTTAGCGAGTGCGGGTGCGACGCCGTCGCGCTGGACAACAGGGTTTGTTTCTAATCTGGCAGATGCCGCGAACATCTCAATACTGGAACGCCCGGTTCGCGTGCTGACGATCATCAGCGTGTTACGCACTGCTAAGCGAGCACGAAACCGCCAGCGTCAGCTTCAAGGGCTATTGCTGCAGGAGAAAGAATCGAGGTTGAAGCTGCGAAGTGCCCATGATCAGTTGGAGCAGCGAGTCAAGGAACGCACTTCTGAGCTCTCACGCACCAATGATGAGCTCACATGGGAAATTAAGGAGAGGCAGCGCGCAGAGCGCGATCTGCGCAATCTCTCTGCAAAGGTTCTGACAATCCAGGATGAGGAACGCCGACGCATCGCCCGTGATCTTCACGACGGAGTTGGACAGTCGCTGGCAGCCGCCCTCATGGCAGTTTCTCAGGCGACTTCTTGTCCAGAATCTTTGCCGACCGGTTGCCAATCCGGTTTACGAGACGCGGAAGATCTCCTGCAACAGGCCGTTCAGGAGGTGCGAACCGTTTCCCATCTGTTGCATCCTCCACTTCTCGATGAGAGTGGCCTCTTGTCTGCCATACAGTGGTATGCCGAGGGATTCTCAAAACGAAGCGGAGTGAAGCTGACACTCGAAGTCGAAGAGCAGAGTCAACGCTTTGGGCGGGATGTGGAGACTGGACTCTTCAGGATCGTTCAAGAAGCTCTAACTAATGTGCATCGGCATTCCGGAGCGGAAGCCGTGCACATTAGAGTCACGTCTGCCGGCGGGCGTTTAACGTTGGGTATAAAAGACGACGGAAAAGGTATTCCGTCCGACGCGCTGCGAACTACACCGAACGGGAGCCGAGGCGTCGGCCTGGCGAGTATGCGCGAACGCAGTGCGCTTTTGGGAGGCACCTTCAATGTTGAAAGCAACAGTCGCGGTACCTTGATTGTCGTTTCTGTTCCACTCCAAAAACGTAAAAGGCTCCTTTCTGCTTAGCATTGCGCCTGTTAGCAGACCTCATTCCAACAAATTTCTACCGACAACTGAACGCTTAGCCGGCTTAGCTCCGGTTCGCGACGAACGTTTGCGTTACGTTTAGGGAACTGGAGAAGATCAGTACGGAGCAAAGACCCTGTGGCAGAAGTAGCAGGCCAAGTTCGCGGATTGTCGGCCAACCGGAGAGCGCCGGGATAAACCGGCATGTTGTAGGGGATGAAAGAGCCCTACAGGAAAGGAAAGCAGCGAATCCATTCTGGCCTTGAGTCTTGCAGGCAGCATCGCGAGGTGTCGCTTGAAGCGTAGACAAAGGTATCGGTGGGCCGGGCTATTGAGCTTCGAAAAGCCGAAGGATCAGGATGCCGACTCCGTTCCGGTAGGGAGGAAGGCAACACGGCAACCACGTTATCGCGAGTGGTTGTTCGGTCCTGCGTAGCCATGGTGGTCCACGCAAGAAAGCTTCTGCGGCTGAGACGGCTAGGCTCCATTTCTATGGTTCCAGTCACGTAGCTGAACGAGAAACCCAGTTCGAGAATAGGTCCGCTGCAATAGTATCTTAGGCGCCACTCCGAATGTCCCTGAGATTGGCTGGACTTGGATCCCGAGTGACGGTCAACTCTTACCTTACCGATTAGGGAAGGTTTGCCGACCATGCACGAGCCGACTACGACCGGATCACAGTGCGATCAATGCTGGCGATAGTCGTCCGTCCCGTGAGCGCCATAAAGCGTGGAGAGAGCCGCGATTGCGCTCCCCGAAACGAGTACCCCTCGGCGAGTGATTGCCATAGCAGCCTCCTACGATTGCGTCTCTAAGGCGCGACTTTGGTGGCAGTTCCTTCTGTGAGGGTTACATAACGGCCGTTCGCGTCGAGCATTTCATACCTAGACGTATACTGAGAGGCTGATAAGATCGTGATTGTAGTTCTTCCTTTGGCGGCTTTGCCAAACACCTTATCTTCAAGCATCCACGTCCAAGTATTTCCGTTAACCGTTCCTGTGCCGCTACCCACGAGTCCGGCACTGCTCGCGTAGAATTCTCTATAGACTTTCGCATCGGTGTCGTAGGCAATGATGCCGACGGTCCTCGGTATTTGTCCTTCCCAGCGGCTCTCGAGATAGAATCCCTCCGGATCCAATGTATATGTTTGGGTGGTGACACCCTTACCGGCTGGCACATACTCGTTGGCTTTAATCTCGGATTCCACAGTCCATTTGCCAACGAAATACTCCAACCTCTTGTGCTCGGGGCCTGGCTTCGGGCCCTTTGGTGGAGCTTGTGCGAGTGAGAGTGCTGTGGATCCGCAGATCAGAATGGCGGCGACCGACGATCGTATGCTCACTTTTTTCTCCTTCGAAAGCGCGATCAGGTTTCTCGGTCCAGGCGCTCCGTTTTGTCTATGAACGTTAGGACTCCGTCCGTGACGTGTCCTTAAGGATTTGCTAAGATTCGCCTAAATCTGATGGCCAGCCGTGAAGTATTTCATTTCGACGAGTTCACGCTCGACGTGCAGGAACGGCGTCTCCTGCGCGGCGCGGAAGCCGTCCACTTATCACCGAAGGCCTACGATGTGCTGGTTGCGTTGGTGCGGCAGCGGGGCCGCATGGTCACGAAGGACGAATTGCTGAGGCGCATCTGGCCCGAGTCATTCGTCGAGGAAGGCAGTCTCACGGTTCACATGTCAGCGCTGCGCAAGGCGCTTGGCGAGGACGCCCACCGGCCGATCTATGTCGAAACGGTGGCGCGGTCAGGGTACCGCTTCATCGCTGCAGTCACCTGCGATCTGGCCCACGAGAAGCCATTAACACTGAGCGCCATGACGCGACCCGTCGAGCTCTACGAGCTAGTCGGCCGCGGCCGGTCTCACCTGTTGTCAGGCTCGTACTTCGAACTGCCTGCCGCCGTGGACGCTTTTCGTTCCGCGATCGAGATCGATCCGACCTATGCACCGGCGCAGGCCGGCTTGGCGCGCGCACGGTGCGTGCAAGCAGTGTTTCGCGCGGTGCCGCACCAGGAAGCGTTTGCGGAGGCGAAGGCGTCTGCATTACGCGCGCTGGCGATGGACAGCGCCTCGGCGGACGCGCAGGTTGCCCTTGGCACGGTCCTTTTTCTCAGCGAGTGGGACTGGAGGGCGGCGGAGCACAGCCTGCAACGTGCGCTCGAAATCAATCCGGATCACACCGAGGCGCTCCTGCAGTATGGGTCGCTACAGGAAGCGCTCGGGCGGCTCGACGATGGGCTGCGTTGCAAGCAACAGGCGCTCGCGCGCGATCCGCGATCGCCCGGCGTTCTGGTGCAGATCGCCATCTCTTACTGGCATCAGCGGAAGTACGACGACACGCTTGTCTGGGCCCAGCGAGCGCTCGACGTCGACCCGAAGCATGTGCTAGCGTGCCAATTCATTAACCACGTCTATTGGAAGATCGGGGACGTCAATAGATTCGCGGCCTGGACCGTCAGCCAGGCCGTGGCGTGGGGCTTTTCCGAGGAGAGAGTAGCGGTGTTGAAGCAGGTCACCGCGGACACGCAGCAGGTGTACGCGACGGCCGGCCTCGCCGGGGTGAGAAGATTCATGGTGGATCAGATCACGAACCCGCAACTGGACTTCGACATTTTGCTGAAGATGGCATTCTTCCGCGCCGCTCTGTATGGGGCGGCAGGCCGACTCGATGAAGCGTTCGACTGCCTTGATCAGGCCATTGCGTACCGCGACCCAGCACTCGTTCACCTGGCGGTCGCACCGGAGTGGGACAGCCTGCGCGGTGACCCGCGGTTCGCAGAACGCCTGCGATCGATGGCACTTCCTTCGGCTGCCCATGACAACATCGGCAACTAACCGTGCCATGGCAGTCGAGCTTCTGCTGGATGCGGTAGTGCCCGATTACTGCCCCGATCGCCGGGCCCGTTGCCGCCATGGCGGGGCAAAGTAACACCGACGCCGGCTCGAGAGCCTGAAAAGAGGCGGGCTTGTAGCCTGCTCACTCGTCCGGGTTTTTTCACTTGTCCGTGTAACGGGCAAACAGGAAGTAATGACCGGCGTAGCTTATTTCGGAATCCTGTCTTGACGGACCTAATCGCGACGGCTCTGCAATTCCGAGCGGGACAAAGGTTTCAGTTCCGGATCCCTTATGGCTGTGGTTTACAAGGGAACCTGAAAAATGCGTTCTAGCAGGAAATATATTCTCCTCCCCCATCATCCTCTAGCGTGGGAGGCCGCTAGCCTTAATTCAACCCGTGTAGCGCGTTGTGTGCGTCGGAGTCTCACAAGGCAGCCTGCTCCTGGGGGTGAGTGCACGCGTAGAAAAGTTCCTGTGCCCCAGGTTCACGTGACCCCACTACCTAGATTCTATCGCCTACGACCCTGCGTCACCGCTTCGGTTCAGGGAAAAGACAGATTGTTACGGTCACCTGATTCTTTCAGGGACTTTCCCGGACTTTCTGCTCCCAGAGGATAGAGATCCAAGACCGGTGATTCGCATGTCCCAGGCCTTCGTTCAGCCTCGCTTACACGTTCTTCTTGGTCCCTCCGTAGGTTTTGAGGATGAGAAACATCGCCGTTTTACCTCCGATCAAGAGCAAGGTTCGGATGGCTCTGATGAGCCTCGCCGCGTTTCAAGAGATCAGCACCCAAGACCTTATCGCCTCGGCGCGCTCTTTGCCCGGCGGGACGAAGGTCCACGTCCCGGATCGCGTCACGGCAATTGTGCTCCTCTTAGGAACCCGAAGCCTCGATTAGGGCAAAATTTTTCCGCCGATCACATTCGTTGTGCGGACTTTGCCCTGGTTGTCGCGGATGGAGATGTTCTGAGTGACGGGACTTCCGTTGTTGTAGAGCGTGTTTGTGTTGATAACGTCGCCGTCCTGTGATCTCGAGGTGTTCATTTCACCGACGACCTCGCCCTCGTTGTTGCGGATCAGCATTGAGTTCTCCTTAAATTCTAGGATTAAGCTTACGCAGCCGAAGGCGCACGGTTCCGTATCCAACGCGGAGTCTCTTCGCGATCTCCCGAAGGCTGTGTCCCTCACGTTTCAGTCGCACGAGTTCATCCTGACTTACGATTCGGCGCGGACGACCTAGCTGTTTGCCACATGCGCGCGCGTGCCGAATGCCAGCGCTGACTCGCTCTCGGATCAGATCGCGCTCAAGCTGGGCGACTGCTGAAACGATTGTGAACAGCGCTTGCCCCAAAGGGCTAGTCGTATCGATGTTCTCTTGGTAGCTGATGAACTGAATCCCGAGCGACCGAAATTCCTCTAACGCAAGCAGCAGATGTTTCGTGCTTCTGCCAAACCGATCAAAGCGCCATACCAAGATGGCGTCAAACTTCCGCTTGCGGGCATCGGCCATCAGTTCGTTCAGCTTGGGCCGAGAATCCTTAGCTCCAGATTCACCGGAGTCGATGTATTCGCGAAAGACCATTAGCTTCCGAGCCCTGCAATATGTTTTCAAGTCACGAACCTGGAGATCGCAGCTTTGATCTTTCGTGCTCACGCGAGCGTAGATCGCGATTCGCATGGTCGATTCGATAATACGGATCCTTCGGGAAAGCTCGGTAAGTATCCATCGCAAGCGCATTCCGGCCTTATGAAAACAGGCCCTAGCCGTGAGCGTCAGAGTATGCACACGGTTGACGAATGTCGCGATGGTTCGTTGGCCGTTCCTCAATCGCGCGCGCGCCCCGGTCAATGCGTGCTATGGTGATTTTGCGTCAATAACCCTCTTAAGACGATGCGAACTCCAGGGCTTTCATTGACTTGCCCTCGCCTCCTACCTAAGATTGCACATCACATGATCGGCCAAACCATCTCGCACTACTGCATCGTCGAGAACCTGGGCGGTGGCGGGATGGGTGTGGTCTACAAGGCCGAGGACATCGAGCTCGGTCGCTTTGTCGCTTTGAAGTTCCTGCGTGAGAATGTTGCAAACGACCCGAAAGCACTGGAACGCTTTCGCAGAGAGGCGCGCGCTGCCTCGGCACTGAACCATCCCAACATTTGCACCATATACGAAATCGGGAAATACCAGGGCCAGACGTTCATCGCAATGGAGTATCTAGACGGGATGACGTTGGCGCATCGCGTTGCGGGGCGGCCGCTGGATACCGAATCTCTTCTGTCACTGGCGATCGAAATTGCTGATGCGCTAGATGTCGCTCACGCTGCCGGCATCGTGCATCGCGACATCACGTCCGGGAACATTTTCGTTACCAAACGAGGGCTCGCCAAGATTCTGGACTTCGGGTTGGCCAAGGTTATGATTCCTGCCAGCTCTCCCAGTCAAATGGCCGCGCAGAATACCCAGATCGCCTCTACTCTTGCGGCGGAACATCTCACAAAGTCGGGCGCGGCTTTGGGCACGGTTGTGTACATGTCACCCGAACAGGTGCTGGGCAAGCCATTGGACGCTCGCACCGACTTGTTCTCCTTTGGGGTTGTCCTCTACGAGATGGCGACCGGAATCCTACCGTTCACCGGCGAGACGGCCGGGGCCATCTTTGACGCTATCCTACATAAGCCACCCACCCCCCCTTTGCGTTTGAACCCGGAACTGTTCGCGGAGCTGGACCACATCATCGACAAGGCCCTGCAGAAGGATCGGGGGATGAGGTATCAGCACGCCTCGGAAATGAAAGCTGACCTAACTCGGACAAAGCGAGATAGCGGTTCTGCGGGTACAGGTAGGGCAGATCGCCGAAACGCGGCCCCAGCGCTGGAAGGTAGGCGGACGCTCCGCCCACAGGCCATCGACTCGCTCGTGGTGCTGCCTTTTGTGAACGAGAGCGGCGACCCGGATGCTGATTACCTAGGCCAAGGAATCGCCGAGACAATTATCAATACGCTTTCTCAGATCAGAAAGCTGCGCGTCGTTCCTCGCGCCACGGCGTTCTATTTCAAAGGGCCAAAGGCTAATCCTCAAGCCGTGGCAAGTGCTCTCCACGTGCGTGCAGTGCTTACAGGACGGGTACTTCAACGAGGCGAGAGCCTCATTGTCAGCGCGGAGCTGATCGACACAGCCACGGACCGGCAGTTATGGGGTGCACGCTACGGCCGCAAACTGGCTGACATCTTTGATGTGCAGGAGGAAATCGCAAAAGAGATTTCTGAACGCCTGCGGTTGCAGCTAACACGGCAGGAGAAGAAACGGCTCGGCAAACGCCCAACCCTGAGCCGCGAGGCTTATCAACTCTACCTTCGAGGTAGCTTCCATTCGGAGAAATTGTCCCCCGACGACTTTCAAAAGTCTTTGCATTACTGTCGCCAGGCTCTCGAGTTCGATCCAGCATATGCCACGGCTCACGCGCGCACATCTGCGGCATACTTGGCAATGGGGATTTTTGGGTATATCAGGCCTTGTGACGCGTTTGCTTGCGCCAAGGGCGCCGCCCTCAAGGCCGTGGAAACCGATGGAGCGCTGGCAGAAGCGCACTTGGCTCTGGGTTATGTGCTGCTCTTTTTCGAATGGGATTGGCCGGGAGCCGAGAAAGAAATTAGGAAGGCGATTGAAATCAGCCCGAACTCGTCGGACGCACACTTGGGACTTGCCGGCTGGTTTGTCGTCATGGGTCGCTATGATGACATGGTGAATGAGGCCCAGATTGCGGTTCAACTGGACCCGCTCTCGGTGAACGCCATCTTTAGGCTGGGCGCAGGCTTCTACGAATGCAGCCGTTATGCCGAGGCCGAGGAGCAGTTCCAGAAGGCCCTTAAGCTGCATCCCGGCTTCGACTTCTCTGCGTATGTCCTAGCCATGGTGTATGGCCTCCAAGGAAGGAATGAGGAGGCCCTCAGCTTGCTAGCTACCGCAGCCGACACCCCCATTACGCAGGCATACATGGCGCTGGCGCATGTTCGGGCGGGCGACCGGGAAAAGGCCTTGGAGATCGTTCACGAGGCACAGCTCCGCCCTCGGCAGGACTTTGCTGCACTTGTGCTCTCAGTCGTGCACAGTCTTCTCGGGGAAGAGGACGAGGCGATAACAATCCTAGAGAGGCTGTTTGAAGAGCGATTGCCAGCGCTGGTGTATCTGAACGGCCGGACATACGCTCCACTGCGCGGCTCGCCGCGCTTCCAAAATCTCATTGGTCGAATTGGACTGCCGCAGCTGCTAAGGCAGGTCTAACAGAGCGGAAAGTTAAGCAAGCGATCCGAGTGGCTGCTGCTATCGAACGGGTCTTTCACGTCGGATAGCTGTCGACTGTGAGTTTACAATTGAATCCGCAACCTGAGGTTCGGTCACGGTGGATTACTGCCGGTCAGCCGAATTCAGGTCTCAATTTCATCTCATCTCGTTTTAACATCAACTCCTTGCCCTAAAACCAAGCCTGCACGGAGGCACGTTGCTAAGCCAGCGAGAATGGCGGTGGTGCTGCAAATGACAGCGGAAGAAGGGTCACGTTGTGGCACGGTTTTGCTGGTCATCGGTGTGTCTTTTCAAGAGGGGAGCGGGTCGAAACCTCAACCCTTCTACGTCACGATGTCGAGGGCCAGATTTTGTCAGTGTGCAATAGAGAGATCATCGACAGTACCTAGTCACGCTCATGGCGGACGACATTGAAATGTTCATCTTCCGACGGAGGCTGAAAATAGGCAGTAATGGCTGCAAATTCTGCCTCGGTAGTCCAGGGAGCACCAGCAGGTAGGCTCTTGCATCGGTCCGCAAGCTGCCCTTTGCACAACGCATCTGACGCGTCTATAAAGTGCAATTCATGCTCAACATTAGCCCGCTCGATCAGCTCGCGAAACCACACACGCTGCGCCTTTGTATTGCCCGGGAAATCCAGCACCACCGAGATACCCCTCGACAAGAGAGCGCAGACGTGTGGGGCGAGCGCGCTCTTCAATCGCGACGAGCACTTTACGAATCCCGGTAGATCAGTGATCTCGCCAGGAAACAGCGCATCCAGAAACGCGTCCTGCACGAGGAGGACCGCATCTGCTCGTTTGGCCAAATCCCTTGCGAGAGTGGACTTGCCTGCCGCCATCTTGCCGCACAAGAAAATCAACTTTGCGGAGGTGTTCATACTTTCCAATGACCTGCCATCGAAATCAAAACATTGTCGCGCAGAGACGTAGCTGGTCGATAAAGACTAGCGCTCAAAACCCCGGTCGCGGGTCAGTGAGTGCTATCGCGATTTTCCGCCAAGAACGAGGGAAAACAAGTCCAATCATCAGCAAGTCCGCGCTATTTAGCAGCGGTCACCATGATCTCAATCAAAATGCCTGGTTACCAGCCTAAGGGAGATTGTCAATGACGCCGATGTTTTCCTGAAGAACCTGTTGCGACTGGAAGACGACGAAGCGGCCGTTGGGGGAAACATCCATTTGGTTCCAAGCGAGTCCGTGGATGTAATTCACATCGTAGAGCAGCGGGATAATCTTTGCGCTGCGGGAGAGTCCAGAGCCGTCCAACTTAACCTTCCAGAGTTCTCCGCTCAAGTCGGCTTTCCCCTTCAGGATGAATATCTGGTTTTGTGCGTCCACCGCGAAATTCGAGGCCCAGCCGCGAAACACCTGCCGCGGCGCTGCCTTAAAATCCGTAGTCCAAATGCCGGCAGCCGGATCATTTTCCTGGCGCGACCAGATGACATAAACGACGGCGCCCCCATCTGCCGACCAGCGCACTGCCCCAGCGACGGGGAGTCGACCCAGCGTGCTAGCCTTTCCGTCGCGCGGGTCGAAGGCTTGCACCTCTCCTACATCGTTCTGATAGAGTAGGCGACCGTCGCGGCCAACATCAACGAGGCCGAATCCAGGAACGAGGCCGGATCCTAGCTGCATGATCGTTTGAGGCGCCCCTCCGGAAATCGCAACGCTCCGATACTCGCTGCGCCCGCCATCATCTACCGAGAGGAAAATGAGGTGGGTTCCGTCCGGCGACCAACGGGGGAACAGGTTAAAACGTGAGTCCCGCACGAGTTGGACCGCATTCGCGCCATTCGCATCTGCCACGCCGATACTTTCATTCTCGACGCCCTTTAGATTCGTAAAGAAAGCAAGGTGAGTACCGTCCGGCGAATACGCCGGTCCGAACTGGTTGCGCGCCGGATCGGCCGCGAGAACTTTTGCGCTGGACTCGCCCGGTTTGGCCTGGGAGTCGAACTGTGCGAGGCCGATGTTCAGGCGCAGGGTCGCAAATACGAGGCGTTTGCCGTCGCTGGAAACGTCGAGCTCGGTATCGTCGCCCTGGCCGGCAGTGACTTGCCGCAACCCTCTTCCGTCGGCGCCAATCTTCCAGATATTCAGCGTGCCGCCGCGACTCGAGGAGAAATAGATCGCGCGGCTGTCGGGCGACCACGCGGGCGAGAGCGCCAGCCCCACGTCCAGCAGTCGAACTTTCCCGGTGGTGAGATCCGCGACTCCGAGTGCGCCATACGGCCCGTTAGCAGTTCCACGAACCGCGATGGCAATCATTTTGCCGTCGGGGGAAATGCGCGGCTCGGTGCCCATAGAGCCGGGTTCCATGCGCACAAGTAGGCGTGGGTTTTCACCCGACACCCCGGATGTCCAAATTGCCCCGTCCGCTATGTTCTGGTATACGAGCGAGCCTCCGTCGGGCGTCCACGTCGGATCAGTCGCGTTCAGGATTACCTTGTGCGGCGGGCCGCCAAGAGCTGCAACCTCCCAGATGTCCATGGTCCCGGAATCGTTCAGCTGCGCGTAGGCAAGGGTGCTGCCGTCGGGCGACCAACTGGGTCGCGATTTCAGACCGGCGTCGTGCGTGATCTGCACGAGTTCGCCGCCGTGTACCAACCCAACGTAGACGTTGTAGTGCCCGTCGCGATTGGAGATGAAGGCGATGGAGCGCCCGTCGGGCGAAAGCGCCGGCTGTGCCTGGACGCCGGCGAACCTGGTTACTGCGCTGAACTGCATGGCCGCGGGCACGGAACCGGATCGTGTTGCCCACCAAGCGGCAGCAGCGGCAAGCAGTGCGCCGATGAAGAATCCTCCAATCCAGCCTACGAGCGAGTGGCTCCGCCTCTCTGCGGTTCCCGCTTTTGCGTTTTCGGTTTCCTCGCCATGCGTGCCGGCTGGTCCCGCCAACACTTCTTCGATCACGATCCGTGCTTCGCCGATTGCCTGCAGCCGCTGCTTCACGTCTTTCTTCAGGCAACGCTGGAGAAGAATGCGGATCGGCCTCGGCGTGTTTGCGGGAAGCAGGCTCCAATCAGGTTCCGACTTGATGATTTCGGCAAGCGTATCAGTCACATTCTCGCCTCCGAACACCCGCCTGCCGGTCAGCATCTCGAACAGAACGCATCCAAAAGCCCAGATGTCGGAACGACGGTCGACCGTCCGCCCTTTCGCCTGCTCGGGGGACATGTACGCCGCTGTACCAAGGATTAGCCCGCCCTTCGTCGCCATGTACGTAAGCGTCGGTGCACTCAAGACGTCCGTGTCTACAGCCGTGCTCTCAAGCGCCTTCGCCAATCCGAAATCGAGCAGCTTGACTGCGCCGTCGTCGGCGACCTTGATATTCGCGGGCTTGACGTCGCGATGCACGATGCCGTGCTCGTGCGCGTATTCCAGCGCGTCACAAATCTGTTTCGCGATGGCCAGCGCTTCTTCAACGGGTACAGAGCCGGCAAGTATGCGATCTGCCAGCGTGGGCCCCTCGACCAGTTCCATCACCAGCCCAGGCTTCCCGGAATCTTCGAACCCGTAGATGGACGCGATGTTCGGATGATTGAGCGACGCAAGGACTTTGGCTTCGCGGTGGAAGCGGTTCAGCGTTTCGGGATCTTTCGTGACCTCGGAGGGCAGGACCTTGATCGCGACCGAGCGGCCGAGCTTCGAATCGCGCGCGCGATACACCTCGCCCATGCCGCCGGCGCCAAGTGGCGATAGGATCTCGTACGGTCCAAGCCGAGTTCCCGTGGAAAGGCCCACCGCACACTCCCATAGAAGAGTGGCCGAATTGTAACATCCGGTATCGAGGGATTAGGGCGAGAGCGGATCGCAGGCGCCTTTCGATGCACTCCGCATGGTTTGTGGTGGCTCTTAAAGATTGTCTTCGGATGACGAGCAACTGTTCCCTAATCTTGTAATGGGAAGGTTTTCCGACTACATTCCCAGAATGTCTCGTCCGGTTGCGCTCAAAACCCCAGTTCAGATTGAGATAGACTTGCTCGTATGGGGACCGAGTTGGACCATTTGTTCGTCTGTACCGCTCCAGGCGCTCCAGCGGCTGAAAGACTTGTCCAGCTTGGCTTTCATGAGGGACCACCAAATCAGCATCCCGGTCAGGGTACGGCTTGTAGGCGTTTTTCCTTTGCCAATGCCATGATTGAGTTGTTTTGGGTCAGCGATGAAAGAGAAGTTCGAAGCGAAAGTACCAATCGTACCTTGCTTTGGGAGAGATGGTCTGGTCGGGAACGCAATGCCTCTCCTTTCGGCATTTGCCTGCGGCCTTCCGATCCTCAAGACACCAGGCCACCTTTTCCGGCGTGGGAGTATCGGCCGGCGTATTTATCAGATCCGCTTTTGATGTATATCGGCGAAGTGGGGATTGAGGAGCCGATGTGGGTTTATTTGAGCTTTATGCGACGAGCTCAGCGCGAACAGTGGTTTATCGAGCATCCCATTGGTGCTCGCGAGATCACTGGCTTAACTCTGACCTCCCCGGTGCCGCTTCGCTCACCTGTGGCCCAGAGAATTGTTGAAAGTGGAGTTCTCTCAGCTCGAACGGGAACAACATCTCTCCTCGAAATCGAATTTGACGGCAAGCGGCGAAACGCGCATGTGGATTTCAGGCCGCAACTGCCGTTCATCTTTCACCTGTGATTGGGCGAGAAAAGCTGAAGTCGATGGCACTTGCCGCTGATGGCAGGCGTATGACGGGAGAACCTTATCTAATCCTGCAAGGTAAGGGTTGCCGACAATTCATGCGGAACCGGTGCATTAGCCTTGCCGTTTATGAACCACTATCGGTACTGCCGTGGAAGCAATCAACGTGTAAGGCCAACGATCGGTCTGTTCCCGGAGGAGCGTCGTCACCTTGGAACGCCAATCTGAATTGCTCACAAATGACTCATGCTAAGGCGCCGCACTGCGCACCAGCATAATGGCATAATAAGGGCGCGCTCGTTGAGGATGCGAGTTGAACGGCGGATACATCAGTCCGATTCACGGCACCGTTTGGACCATGATGGCTTCCTACCTATGAATCTTCAGACCCGTCAGAGCCGTCGCCAGTTCATCAAGCGGGCGCTCGCGATAACTGGAACGCTGGGGTTGACGACAGCCTTCGGTCAAGTCGAAATCCACGACAGAAGCCAAATTGATTCCGACGCTCTCAAGAAGCTCCGCGCACAACTGAAGGGCGGTCTCATTCTCCCAACCGACCCCGGTTATGAGGCAGCGCGGCGCGTCTATTTTTGGAACCCCGACACGGAGAGACGACCCGCCCTGGTTGCACAGTGTGCTCATGCCGATGATGTCCGGTATGCCGTCGAATTCGCTCGTAGACATGGACTGGAAGTCGCTGTGCGGGGCGGGGGCCACAGCCATATGGGCTGGAGCACCTCCAACGGCCTCGTCATCGACCTAGTCGGGATGAACCGTGTGACGATTAACCCAGCCAAGCACACTGGCCGCATCGATGCGGGAGTGTTGGGTGGTGAAGTCATGCGGGTGGCGGGACGCTATGGGCTGGCTCCGGTACTCGGGCAGTGCCCGGGTGTTGGGGCTGCCGGGGTAACGCTCGGTGGCGGCTTGGGCTGGCTTTCCGGACTTCATGGAGCGTCCTGCGACAATCTGCTTTCCGCTCGTATAGTTACCGCGGACGGCCGAATCCTGTCTGTTGATGCGGAGCACAACCCAGACTTGTTGTGGGCCCTCCGGGGCGCCGGCGCCAATTTTGGCGTCACGACAGGCTTTGAGTGTCGCCTCTACGCGCTTGGTGCGGTCACGTCCGGCGACATTTACTACCCGGTTCGAGACGCGCGACCGGTCCTACGATTCTTCCGCGACTTCATGGCCGAAGCGCCAGATTCGTTTCAAGCCACACTCAACCTGACGCCAGGGGAGCGCGGCGTGTTCGTCAGTCTGTGTCACGCCGGTGAGGAGGCCGAAGCGGCGCGATTGCTTCGGGCGTTCCGAACGGTCGCCACTCCTGCGAAAGATACCGTCAGGCGTCAGGAATTCGCCGAGCTCGCGGGCACATCGCCGACGGGCGCAGCTGACGTCAGCTTCAGGTGCATTGCGTCCGTTTACCGAAATGAGTTGTCGGACGAAGTGATGGACATAATCCTCGATCGCCTTTCTCAAGCCCCCGTTGAGACCGTGATGGGTGTCGATCATTACATGCACGGTGAGGTTTGCCGGGTGAAGCCGGACTCAACAGCCTTCCCGCTTCGCCAATCAGGAGGGACTCACATTCGAGTTGGCTTGGGTTGGAAAGATCCGTCGAAGGCGCAGCGTTTCATGCTTTGGGCCGACGAAGCACGTCGGCTGCTACGGCCCTCGTCCGGCGAACGAGTTTATGCCAACTACCAGAGCTATGCCGGCAAAGGCACGGCCGAGGCCGTCTTCGGCAGCAACTATTCGCGCTTAGTCGCCCTCAAGAACAAATACGACCCCGGCAATTTTTTTCGGCGAAACTCGAACGTTGAGCCGAAGCAGGCGTGAATGAGGATAGGCGGCGCCCTGTGGGGCTTGGAACCACCGGACCTGATCTCCTGCCTTTTTGAAACCAGTTGCAGTTTCAACCACCTGCCCCTTCCGCCCGCTGAACCGGCACACGTTAGCCAATTACGGGCTTAACCGGAAGTAGTCCGCTCTGAACACGAACTGCTAGGTGCAGATTCAATCTGTCAACCGTGTGTTTGCTCTGACACTTACAGTGTTCTATGGCCTTGTCATAGTCACGATTAAACCAATACGCCAGTCCCAGAAATGCGGTCGCTTGAGAGGGGATCAAAATCCTGTGCGAGTCTTGCTTCTGTCAGCGCATCAGGTACTTTACCCACGTTCAAAAGGTACGCAGCATATTCGACATGAGCTTCCGCGACGTTGTGGTTAAGCTCAATAGCACGTCGCAACTCCGATCCAGCGAGCGCCCAATCCCACCTCAATGTCGAGGCGTGCCCTAAGGCGACGTGCGCCTCCGCTAGATTCGAATCCAGATCAATTGCCCGCTTTGCGGCGGCGACAGCCTTCGGGTAAGCCTCCGCTCCCGGCAGGTAACCTAACTGTCCCAGCATCGTGTACGACCGTGACATTTCCGCGTAGGCGGCGGCATAGCGAGGGTCTTTCTCAATCGCTTGCCGGAAGAACTCTACCGCTTGCTTGAGACTCTCTTCTGTAAGGGTCTCCCAAGCATATCGCCCTCGTTCGTAGAGTTGATAAGCTTCGGGATTTTGCGTTCCCTGCCTAGCGAATGTTCGCTGCTGCTCGCTCGACAGCCTGACTCGGAGTCTCTGCGCAATGACCTGCGCGAGTTCTTGTTGCAAGGGCAGAATGTCAGAGGACTTTCGATTAAACTGCTCACCCCAAATATGGCTGTCGTCGCTGGCATCTATGAGTTCGGTACTGAGATCAATGTCGTCGCCTCGCTGAACCAGCCTGCCCGCCAGTACTGCCTTTACATTAAGCTCCCGTCCCACTACTTTTGGCTCGACATCCTTGCCCTTGTAGTGGAAGACTGAGCTTCGTGACATCACCTTTAGATTCGGAATCTGGGACAGGCTGTCGATCAGGCTGTCGGTTATCCCGTCTCCGAGGAACTGTGCGTTCGTGTCGCTACTGTTGGTGACGATTGGCAGAACAGCGATAGAGTCGATGGCAGGTTCTTGCTTAGAATGCAACGACCGATAAATCAAGAGTGCGGCGGCCAACGTGAATATGGTAAGGGCGGCTCCTACGACTGCCTTGTTGCTGTGCCGCAACGATCTCTTTGCCACTCTTTCAGTGGTTTTGCTGTTTGCGCCAGTTTTTCCGGTTTCCGCGTTGCGCTTCAGCCGTTGCAGGTCGGTACGGATGTCTGAAGCGTGCTGATAGCGGAGATTTCGATCCTTTTCCAGACACTTGTTGAGAACATCTTCCAGCTTGGCGGGTAGATCAGGATTCAGACGCACGGCTGGTGTGGGAATCCCATCCAGAATGGCTTTGGAAATCACCCCAAAACTCTCTCCACGGAACGGCATTGCGCCCGTAGCCATTTCGTACAGCACGGCGCCAAACGAGAACAAATCTGTGCGTGCATCCAACTCTTTGGTTTGGACTTGCTCCGGGGACATGTAGGCGACGGTGCCAACCACTTGGCCGGACTTGGTCAGGTGTTCGTCAAGCGTCACGGTCGATTGTGCCAACGCTCCAGCCTCAGCCAACGTGCTTAGGGCGGGCGTGACCTTTGCCAAACCAAAATCGAGAATTTTTGCGTGCGCACGCTTCGTGACGAAGATGTTGGCAGGTTTGATGTCTCGGTGGACTATGCCAGCGGAGTGTGCGGCGTCGAGCGCCTCGGCAATCTCTATCCCCAGCGACAATACTTCGTCGATCTCCATCGGCTTGCTCCCGATACGATGCTTCAGCGTCTTGCCATCCAGAAACTCCATCACGATGAAGGACTCCCCGTTGTGCTTGCCGATTTCGTAGATCGTGCAAATATTGGGATGATTGAGAGCCGACGCCGCGCGGGCTTCGCGCCTAAAGCGTTCCAACGCCTGCGGGTCGCTGGCCAGGTCTTCAGGCAGGAACTTCAAAGCGACGAAGCGACCAAGCTCTGTGTCTTGAGCCTTGTAGACGACACCCATCCCGCCCCCGCCGAGCTTCTCGACGACGCGGTAGTGCGAGATCGTCTGGCCGATCATTGGGGTGAAATCTTAGGACTCGGGGTGTGGTAAGTCAACCAAGGCCGCGAAGTTGGCGGCATCTCAGAACCATGGTTGGCGATAAATCTCGGTTACACTCATTGACCTCTTTGCAGGGGGGTTAATGAGATGGTCCGCCGCCGGGTAGGATTACGGCTCGGCAGTTAACATCAGGAGGATCATCCCATGCACATCGCATCGATCGGTATCGATCTGGGCAAGACCACCTTTCACCTGGTTGCATTAGGAGAGCAGAACAAGATCCTGGTTCGCAAGAAGTTCTCACGGGCACAGCTGTTGGCCTATACCGTGAACCTGCCCACATCGCTGATCGGGCTTGAAGCCTGTTCCGGGGCGCACTTCCTGGGTAGCGCCTTGCGAGCGCAGGGGCACCAGGTGCGGCTCATGCCTGCGCAGTTCGTCAAACCCTACCGCAAGTCGAACAAGAATGACTTCATCGATGCGGAAGCGATCGCCGAAGCCGTGACCAAGCAGAACATGCGCTTTGTGCCGATCAAAACGCAGGAGCAACTCGATTGGCAGGCCATGCACCGGGTACGCGACCGACTGATGCAGCGTCGCACGGCGCTGATCAATGAGATCCGCGGATTCCTGCTGGAACGCGGCCTCACCTTCGCGGCGCGGCCCATCCACTTGCGCAAGAACCTACCAACCGTGATTGAAGATGCCGAGCAGAACCTGAGCCCGCGACTACGCTGGCTGCTGGATCGGCTGTGGCAGGAGTGGAAGCAAACGGAGATCGACATTAAGGCGATCACGGACGAGATCGAGCGCATTAGTAACGACGATGCGCGTTGCCGGCGGCTGCGCCAAATTCCCGGCTTTGGCCCGCTGGTCTCCACCGCCACCGTGGCCGCCATCGGCAACGGATCTGCTTTTCGCCGGGGACGTGACTTCGCGGCCTGGGTTGGCGTGGTGCCACGGCAGTACTCCACCGGGGGCAAGCAGAAGCTGTTCGGCATCAGCAAGCGCGGCAACATCTATCTACGTCGCATGCGGATCCACGGTGCCCGCGCAGTGCTGCTTCGCGTTAAGTACGACACAGCAGGATTCGGGCAGTGGGTGCATCGGTTGGCTCAGCGTGCTCCGCGCAACAAGGTCGTGGTCGCGATCGCCAACAAACTAGCTCGCATGGCCTGGGCCGTGTTGTCCAGCGGCCAAGACTATCGACTTCAGCCACTGCAGCCGGCAGCAGCCTGATGGCCGTGGAAAAGACGGTGCGCTTGGAAAGCACAGAACGCTTTCCACTTTCCCACCGCCACGACGACGAAGATTGCTGAAGAGTTCCACCAAGCTCTGCTGAGGAGAGAAGGAGACGAAAGAACAGTCCAACGGCGTGCCGGAAAACCTGGACACTCAAATGCGTCCCACTGACCGAGGGATTTAAAAGGACCGACACGTGCGGATCATCATCAAGTGCCCGGAGAGCGATTCTCCATTAAGAGGCCGGATACATTTACGCAGACTGTCCCTTCGCCCAACTTCAAACCTCTTGCAGTCCGGCGGCGGACCATACATTGAGTGTAATGGCCATTGGTTAGGCGGGTTCCCTTCGCTCCAAACATAATGCCCGCTGAGTCTCCCCCAGACCCCAGCGGGCATCTATATTCGTTCAGTCCGACCCCGGCACCCCACGGCCCTGGTCGAACCGCGTGAGAGTTTAGTTCTAGGCGTGCAACCCCGTCAATACAAATATGCATTCAGGGTAAATATAGGAAAGTTTCAAACTTTTAGCACTTTCCCTGACAGACACTCATCCCGCGTGCTGCTTCAATGAAACCACTCCGCCGACCGGTTCTCAGGGAGATGTCATGCCAAAGCGCATTCTCAAGGTTGTTAAATGGCTGAGCGCCAGTCCAGCCATCGGAATATGCGAACACTGCAACAAACTTTTCAAAGTCCCACTGACCGCGTTGACGAGAACTGTTGACGCTCATTCCAATCTGCAAGAGCAATTCGATGGGCACAAGGCTCTGGGCTGTGAGCGGCGTGGACTGATCCTAGAATGCCCACATCCCGTCATCCTGAAAGCAAGCGAAAATCCGTGTGCGCGAAGTTGACGGTCATGGCAGTTCACCTTCCAAACGAGCGCCAAGATTTGCTGATAGCTTCGGCTGTGTTTTGCTTGCATCGGTGCAGTCCTGATCTTGCTGGCTCCGGCAAAGCCGTCAGCCGAGCAGGCATCGGCGGCAGGGCATAGCGGGTGACCTCTCCTCGCTGCATGACCTAACATTCCCGCCCATGCGCGTTCAGGTGGCAATCACCGCCCCATGGGAGTGTGGGTAATGCGAAAAATTCGCTACCGAGTGGCGATGATCTGGATGGCTATACCGCTGGTCCGAACGGAGAAGCACACTGGATTGGCACCGACCCGGAGGTCGATTCTCCTGCAATTTGGGCGCAATTCGACACTTTGCTCATGGGTAGGCGAACGTATGAAGCTGCCAGCAAGAGACTGGGTGAGACGGCGTTCATAGGAATCACCAGCACCGTCTTCTCGCGGATGATGAAACAGAAAGATCACCCGCGAGTGGCTGTCGTCTCCCAGTCGAATGCAGATTGGGTACAAGCGCTGAAAAATCAGAGCGGTAAAGACATCTGGTTAATGGGCGGGGGCGAACTCTTTCGCTCGTTTCTGGATTCCGCCCTGGTGCTGAGCATTTCGGTTGGCGTCTGGTTAATCCATGTCATGCTCAGAGATAAAAGAGCTTAGAGCACGCAGATAAACCCGAGCTGCTCTAACTGCTCTATTGTCCGCGGCCTCACTATTGGCGTTCTTCTGAATCTGGGCAACCGCGTAGGCAACTCGTGGAAGTTCCCCCTTAAGATCGTAACTGTCAGCAGCGTGCCGGCGCTCGTACAGCTCATAAGCGCGGCACTTGATCTCATGATGGAAAGCAATATCAATCATCTCATCGACATTGACGGGCGTAGGGATTTCGGGAGTCATGGGAAGCACCTCCTGTTGAGGTGGTGAAAACAATTCGATTTCGTGCGGCGCGGCTGATTTCGTAACACAAACGTGCCGGGAAATTCAGCGCTCCTGATACTTCAAGTACGTCAGGCGACCTTTAGTCGGCTGGACCCAGCAAGAAGCAAACAATCGCAAGAAACATGCTAATCGTGGCGCACCATACCACGAGAGAGACAATCCATTCGCCGACACCAACCAGTCTGTAATCGGGCTGTTGTGTCACTGATGTCGGTTTGCACTCCATAAAGCACAACCTGCAATCTCTCATCCCGTCGTGGGCCAGTTTGTTCGATGCAGAACACCTCAGAGAAGAGATTCAAATGTCAGACCGCTAATCCTCTCCAGAGCCGGTCGGTCTTGGATGCACAAAACCGACTTTCTTAGTTGCAACATCTCCCGCCTCCTGAACTCAGAAAGAAGACGAGTGACGGTTTGGCGAGTGACCCCGATGGTCTGCCCGATCTCTTCGTGATTCAGAGCCAGTGTGACATGTGGCGAATCGTCGACTCCGTGATTTTGCCTGACATTGGTCGTCCAGGCCAGGAGGAGCTTGGCAAGCCTTTCTGCCGGATGTGTTGTAAGGCCCAATGTAAGCACCTCTTCGTGTGCGGTGTAGTAGACGGCGCTCAGTTGTTCGCCGACTGCCACTGCTACTTCGCTGTGATCTGTCATCAATTGCAGCAGGGAAGCCCGAGGGATAAAGTTGGCCCGCCCTGGCTCCATCATTTCCGCCGAAACCCCATAGGGACGACCCGATATAGTGGCATTCAGACCTAGAACTTCTCCGGAGCGCGCAATCCGCGTGATGATCGTCCTGCCGTTAGAGGAGGAAGTCCAGAGCTTAGCTATCCCTGTGCAGAGTACATAGACTCCCCGGGGTGGCTGTCCCTCATGGAAGAGCTTGGCTCCCTCGGGATAGCTGGCTAGACATTTGACCTTATTCAAGTCCTCCAGCGCGCTGAGAGACAGATCACAGAAAAACTGCTCCCCTCGAACCGGACAACTGAGGCAGTCATAAGCAATGTTTCGGGATCCCATATTCTCGCCTTTCAGACGAGTGCTTGAACGGGCGCGCAGACTGGTATTTTCTATTGCACCGAGGCCAGGGCGGCAGCCACTTCGAGCTGCGGCTCGAACCTGATAGGAATCGCGAAAGCGCGAGAGACCAGGCATAGCCGCTCCGCTTTCATGAGAAGATCGAGAGCAAGTCCTCGTTCCGCCTCATCGGGGATCCGTAGCGTCGGACGAATCACGATCTCGCGAAGGTTGTAGCCGGACTGCATCTTGCTGAGCGCGGCGGACGCTTCAACCTCTAAGTCGGTGTAGTCGAATTGTGAGCTGCTCGCGATGCTTCGTAGAGTGGTGGTAAAACAACCGGCAACCGCCGCCAGCAGTAATTCTTCAGGGGTCCAACGGCCTTCAACACCACCAAACTGTGCAGGAGCGGTGAAGTGAATCGCGTTGGGAGCTGAATCCGACTTGGCGAGTCCAGTGCGGCCGGAGGTCCACCATGCGGTCACGCGATATTGATGATGTATTCCTTCTTGAGTCATAAACAAACCTCGATCTCAGCGTGGGTGCCCGATTCGGAATTACTCGGCCGTCTTACTTTCGCTGCTCCCTCGGATTTCAACGCCTGTGAGAACTTCCGGATCATCGAGAACCCGCCAAAGTTCGGAGCAGAGTCTGTCGAAGTGGACCGAGTCTTCTTCCTTCATGATCCGTCTTACGAGTTTCTCAAGTCGTGAGTTGGTGTTTTCGGCAGTATCGGACATGAGGCACGCCCGCTGAGTTGAATTGCTGGCATTCTCGCCTGACTTCAAGTAAGAGACCGTGACCGAGATCACTCAACACTGTGACTAACAACCCACGTGTACTGGCTTGCCTTCGAGCTTATCGTCGTTTCGGGTGTCTCACCGTTGCAGATTGTCGATCCTGAGAGTGGCTGGAACCAGAACTCGCGGTTCCCCGGTATCGAATGTCGCGGCAACGCTCTTGCGAATCACACATCCCGAACAGAGAACGGTGCGGCCACATCCTTCCGGAAGGCGAGAGTGGATACAATCGAAGACCAATCCAAATTGAGCGCCTCGCTTCTGGCCTGAGGAGAGCATGCGAGCATAACGCCCGGATCCGCGACAGGAAAGTGACGACGATCACGTTAGACAGTGATTACTCTCATGGGGCTGAGGACTGGCGGCGGCCATGATCACAGCTCTGACACGTAGTTCCGAACTTCACAACGCGGAGTACCTCCCCCATGTCGTTCCTACATCTGTTTGGATCTCTTCTGCATTATCCCCATCCGGCTCCGCAGCCAGTCGAGGAAGAAGGCCGCGTCATTTCAAGACGGTTGCGTGAGCTACTTCACGAAACTGACCCCGGTGGGGGAAACGCACAATCCGTCGATCAGCGGCATGACGTATCCGAAATCGGAGATTCGCAATAAGGATTGTGGACCGTTCGCTTTGGCGAAACCGGCCGGGTTCCTCGGCAGAACCCGGACGATCAAGCGCAGCGACAACTGGGCACCACTGTCTCTCAAAGAGCAAACCCAACGGCTATGGACGCCCTCAGGTCGATTACTTTGCGTCTAGGATATTTTCGGTTTCTGTAACTGTTCCCATCGGGATAGGCCACGGCAAAGCTACGTTCGTCGGCAAGGCGCTCGAATCCGTACCCAGTCTCTATTCGTATTCGCGCGCCGTTTTCGCCCGAGCCGTGCATCACCACCACAAGTGGTCCTTCTTTCGCCATCCCCCGCGGCACGTAGGTCAGGTAAGTCCGCTTTAGCCCGCCAACCTCAATAGTCCCCTTGGTGAACGTGTCCAGACAATTGTGGAACCGCGGGAGCAGGCGAATAGACGAAGTAGCCGAACAGCACAACCTAACCCAGCAACGATGATTAAGCCCCAAAGGAATATCCGTAGAACTCTTTTCATGCTGTCTCCCTGCTTTCGTCGTGCCGTCCACGCGTTCAGCCCCGCTTCAACAGAGTCAGTATAGGAGGCAATTCGAATGGGGTTGTCGACCTGAAGGAAAGAACAGTTGGCGGGAAAAATCCCCGATTACGCTCACCTCCGCGACCGGGAACTTGAGTGCAACCGTGGTTACAGCAACCATCGCTAGACAGTAAGCCAGCAGGCACGACTTTTCCTGCTGTTGCAACTTCGCGTACTCCGCTTTGGCTTCTTTCACGACGGGATGCCGGAGTCGGCGACTTTCCAGAGCACCCGGAGGTTTTGGGCGCAGCTCCCGACAAAAACGGGAGCTGCGCTCCAAAAACGGCGCGTGTCAAAACGTGGGGACCCTGCCGTGTGGGCCGAAAGCGTTAGTGGTTGCCGACAGCCTTCCGTAGCCAAGGCGCCCATAGAATCCTCGGGGCACTGATGGTCGTGCATCCGCGCTGCCCCGGCCCCGCAGGACATCCCCAGTAGTTCTCGGTCGCGTCGACTGTGCCAGTGCACAGCGACGAACCGTCGAGCGCACAAACATCCCCGACCCCGATGCCGCCCCCCAGCAGAGAGTTCAGATGGATGTCGACCTCGGCAGGGGTATTGACCGCAATGTCGATATCCTCATTGCTGATCACGTTCTGGGAAATGACGGTGCCACGAACCGGCGAACCGCCACCGCCGCTATTGATGTTGATTCCCACACGGCCCGGGGTGGCGGTGTCGAAGAGGTCGGCAAGGTTTCCGGCGATGATGTTTCCGATGATCTTGTTCCCACTCATGTCATCTGCCGGGAGCCCGAACGCGGGTCCCACATGGGTGTGCAGAGAGACGCCTCCCAGTCCGTTATGCGTGAGCGTGTTCCCGATGATCACGTTGTCTGACACGCGACCGCGGCCCGCGCCATCGGAAAACATGCCCGCCCCTGCACCTCCAATTTGCACACCGTTGCCGGTAGAGATGTTCTCCGCCACGGTATTGTGGTTCACCCCATGGTGCGGAGCGAAAGGTGGCGAGGTCTGTCCCGAGGGCGGATGCGAAGCAAGCACGATGCCGCACTCCAACGGGTTGTTCTTGACTGTATTGTGGATGAGTAGGTTGTCATGGCTTTCGGCGGTCTCGTCACTGATCAGCACGCCGTCGGCATTGCCGGTGATGAGGTTCCCAGAAACGATCGAGTTGGCTGTCCCGACTAGGTGAAGGGCGCCTCCGCAGTCCCCGGTTTCATCGGTCTCATAAACGCCATTACCAGGCTGGTCCGGGCAACCGGTAAGCGCCCCGGTGAAAATCAAGCCCGGTGTCGTATCGTTGTTGATGATGTTGTTGTTTTGGATTGTGATATCCGAAGCGCTCACGACCAAAACGCCTTCGAACAATGCGTTCTCTACCGTGAGTCCTGTAATGATCACCTGCCTTAGGCCGGGGTGGTCGAAACCATCCACAAAGATGCCATGCGCGAGACCGGTGGCATCAATAATCGAGGTGCTGGCACCCACACCGATTATCGCGAGTGGAATGCCAATGACCACCTCTTCTTTGTAGGTACCCGCATCAACCTTGATAAGATCGTTGGCCGAGGCGTGATTGACGGCGGCTTGGATGCTGGAGAAACAGTTATGGGAACCGGCCGGATTGACACAAAGAGTCCCGGCCACGGCAGTCTGGCAGATGGCGGCGAACACAACCGCGCAACAGACGATTGGTGTTCGGCTGAATCGAGTTGGTTGCATGGACGCTCTCCTTTCCTCATACACAGACAGAATGATTCCGAGTGGCCTGTGAGCCCAGGAAGGGACGCGGCACCGTTCGCAAGTTCGAGCCGGAATTTCTATTTTGATCCCAAGAACGGCGGCCATTGTCCCTCCTATCCCTGTTCGTGTCAATCTGAAACAATTTGCATCAGGAGAACGTCGCAGCGATCTCAGAACTGTTGAAGCCTTGCGATGCTCGGCTCATGCGGTGCTATCCCGTGAGCCGGATTAATCACGTGGCGAACGATGATGAGGAATGCTCAGTGACCGTGGAGGTCGCCGAGTCTCAATCTAGTCTCTTCCGTTGAAGCACGAACCATAACTGATATGAAAATTGCTGCTCACGTGTCGAATACTTCATCCGGCCACACCGTTGAGGTCGAAACAGAAGGCCGCAAGCAATCAATAGCCATTGCTCCAAAGAGCGCGGGGCGCGGTTCCAGCATCAACGGAGGCGAGCTATTGTTCGCTGCTCTCGCAACATGCTTTTGCAACGACCTCTATCGTGAGGCGGTGAAGCGCGGCATTGGGGTCCATGGAGTCGAGGTCGAGGTGACTGGCACGTTCGGGAATCCCGGCGAACCAGCACGCGACATCAGATACCACGTGCAGGTGCACGCCGATGCACCGAAAACAGCGATAGATGATCTGATTCGCGCAACGGACTGCGTCACGGAGATTCAAAACACTTTGCGTGCTGGCTGCGATGTTCGATTGGAGCAAGCATGAGTCCGGTCGCTGACAATCCATTCATCGTTCCGGACCGCGTGCTTGAGCAAGATAGGAAGCCCGGCGCTGCGGAGCCGCCGCGCATTCGCTGACCGCTGTGCGGCTGGTCGCCCCGCAAGGAAGACAAGTGGTTCTGCACCTGCGGCTATGAGTGGAATACGTTCGACACAGGAGGCGTCTACCCAGGCTGCCTGCACCAGTGGCCTGAAACTCAATGCCTTTCGTGTAGTCGACGGTCGCCGCACCAGATTGGTACGGGCAGTCGTGATTTTTAAGTTCGGGCGAAACACAAAATGAAAAAACAAATCGTTCACGCGCTCCAGAAATATCTCCTCAACCCGCCAATCAAGCTCGCGCTTGCGATGGGTCTGCCGCTGCTCGGATATGCGCTGCTCGAAACGAAGGGGCGTATGACGGGAAAGCCACGGCGCACGCCAGTGGGCGATGGACGTATCGGAAACCAGTTCTGGCTAGTGGCAGAGCATGGGATGAAGGCGGGATACGTCTGCAACATCGATCGTGATCCGCACGTACGTCTGAAACTGCGCGAAGGGCTAAGGTATCAATGGCACACGGGCATTGCACATCTGCTCACCGACGACGATCCACGTGAGCGCCAACGCTGGCTGGCAACTCAATTGCCGCGCAGTGCTGGGAATGCGAGGGCGGTGCGGCTCTTCGGGACGCAACTCCTCTCTATTCGAATCGATCTGGGTGACTAATGCGAAAAGAATTCAAGACGAAGCTAAACGGCAATGATTCACGGACTGACGCTAGCGCATATTTCACGCTGCCGTTCGACACCCGAGATGTCTGGGGCAAAGCCAAAGTGCCCGTCAAAGTGACGATCAACGGCTACACATGGCGCAGCACGGTCGGGAACCGTGGCGGTCATCAGTACATCGTTGTGAATGCCGACGCACGGCGGAACGCAGGCGTAAGAGCGGGTGATGTCGTGACCCATCACCCTCGAACAGGATACCGAGAAGCGAGAAATCGAGATTCCCTTACCGTTGCGGAAGGAACTGGGCACGAAGCTCATTCAAAAACTCAACAGCTTATCGCTCACATATAAGAAAGAATTCATCGTGTGGTATTCCCAAGGAAAGAAGACACACGTGCTCGCCGAGTAGAGAAGATGAAGCAGATGCTCTCATCGGGCAAAGTCATTAGCTAGAACTTACTCTTGTTCTACGCCGTCTCCGCTCCTACGCTGCAATGTGTGCCTTCGGAGTCCACGAACTGCGCCAGTACCCCGCCAAAATCCTGCTTCTTGGGAGGCATGCTGAACAGAACACCCTTGGCGCTCATGTCCCGGTAAAAGGCCTCGACTTCGGCAACAGTAAAACCCAGTTCGACTTTTCCTGCCGGATTCTTATCCGAGGCCGGATGAAGAGCAAGGGTAGTTTCACCTGTCACGAACTCGCTCCAGCCCGGCGACTCGAACTTCACCGTCAGACCGAGCACATCGCGATAGAACTTCACTGCTTTGTCCATATCGGCAACAAACTTGATCGCATACCTGAGTTGCGTTCTTTGCATTTGAATCCTCCACTAACGACCATGTGTCACGTACGTCGGAACTTGGACGAAAGAATACACGAGGGGGCAGAGAAATCTGGATTTTCTCAGGAGGTCTAGCTCTCGATTTCGCCTAATCGGAGTATTGGCGCGACTCGACTCAACAACAGATGCCATAGCGTTGCCAGAGTCGAAACCATGGACGGTTAGCTTGCTTCTCGTCGTGCCTACGATTCGCAGTCGCAAGAACGCTCAGGCTCAGCTGCCTGGTGTCCGGCACCGCGAAGATGCGCTCTAGCGACTCGATTTCAGCAATGGTCTGCTCGGCGTCCATCCCGTCTCAATCATCCAGCAGAAACGGGAATCGGTCAACGGAGGGGGCATTGCTCTTTCCTGAGCGATTCGTGCGTTGCCAGTCAATGCGCCAGGGCGCGCAACTAACGCCTGCTGTTCTTGTCAACGGGCACCGAGTACCATGTGGACCTGAGAAGAATATGCCCACAACGCCTCGACGCAGACTGTTCGATCGCTTGCCGCGAAGCGATGTCCTTCTTCGGGAAGAGCCAGACGAGGAAGAGGACGATGAGGAAGCTGATGGAAACGTCACGGACGATGAGGGTGACGACGATGAAGAGGATGACGGAGGCTACTCGGTGCGGGTGTGCCGTTTGTGTCAGTGGTGAAGGATGAAGCGCGAAGATTTCGTCAAGGTTGCAGAAGAGACTTTGGATTCGCTGCCGGAAGAGTTCCGAATCCGCATCCAGAACGTCGCGATCCTCGTTGAAGATTTTCCGGCGAACCAGCGACCACCCAAGCTGGGGCAGCGCAGGCGACTGCTTCTCGGCATCTTTCACGGCGTGCCTGCGACCAAGAGGAGCGTCTTCAACCTCCCCACGGGACCGGATCACATCGTGCTTTATCAGAAGAATATTGAGGCGGTCTGCTCAAGCGAGGCCGAAGTGCGTCATCAAATTCGCCAGACTCTCATACATGAACTGGGGCACTATTTTGGGATGACCGAGGAACAACTTAGGGACGTTTAGGGGTAATTGCTGATTCATGTTGAAGGTTGTAAGCGAGAGCTTATGGAATCGACCGAACTTGCGCGACTGAGGCAGGTAGCCGGAAAGCAGACGACGAGGCTGACCCATTACGGACGCAAAACCGGGAAGCCGCACGAAGTTACGATCTGGTTCGTTCTGGATGGCGACAGGCTTTACATCGGTACAGCGAACGTAAATCGCCAATGGGTACAGAACGTTCAGAAGACGCCACAAGTCAAGCTGTCGATTGCTGACGAGAACGTCGAATGCACAGCCCGGTTCCTCATCCCTTGGCGAATGCTGCCACAGGAGATGAACTGCGGTTCGGGGATGAGCTGCTGGCGAAGATTGCGCGACCGGCAAGAAGCGGGTATCTGGCAACTGATCCACTTCGTCTTGCTAGACTGGCTCGCGCGCTACGGACAGATCGACTGGTCACGTGCAGTCGTGGATGGCAGTTCCGTACGAGCCGTTTTTGGGGGCCTCAAACGGGTCCCAACCCCACCGACCGAGCGAAGCTCGGCAGCAAGCGTCATCTGATCTGCGATGGTCAGGGCGTTCCGCTAGCTATCCAACTCACGGGGGCCAATCGTAACGACTCGCAGCAAGCCCTCACACTTGTTGATGCCATCCCAATTCTGCAGGGAGAACGCGGACGACCGCGCCATCGTCCTGATTGCCTATTAGGCGACCGTGGTTATGACGCCGAGGCAATCCGCCAAGGTCTGCGTGCCCGCCACATCATACCTTTTCTTGCCAAGCGCAACACCGAACATGGCAGCGGGCTAGGCCGATGGCGCTGGGTCGTGGAGCGCACGTTCGCCTGGCTCAATCAGTTTCGCCGACTACGCATCCGTTATGAGAAACGAGCTGACATCCATGAAGCGTTCCTAGCTCTCGGCTGCATTCTGATCTGCTGGAGGTTTCTGGACGGCCAATCCGCGCGATCGATCAACGCAGTTGCCTAGCCAATAGGTCTCATTCTGATCTGCCGAACGTTTCTGAGGGCTAGAAATCGGTGTTTCTTACAAAGTTCTACGCCTTTTCACGACGATCCCAGCCCTGAAAAGCAACGCGCCACTGGGTCTGCATATTAAACGGATCGCTGTCAGTATGTTTCCTCTGACCACCCGCGGGCCTTCGCGCGGGAAGCCTCAGGGCAGCATATTCACAACCAGCAGTTCGCCCATGGGGTGGTGGTGGGAACGCGCCGTCAGCCCAAGGTGCATACCCCTTGCTCCCAAGGTGGCGGAGACACTTCTCTTGCTAGTCGAAAGCGCCGGACGCCTAGTGGACAAAGGCGAACTGATAAAGCGGGTCTGGCACCTGGTGGCACATTGGATAGCAACTTCTTGCCTACCAGGCCGAGTGCAGCACGAATTTTCAATCTTGCTGGGCAGAGTGCCCCGCCGACTAGCTTTTCCCGTCTCACTGCACCTTGAGGGTCGTCGGCGTCACATGCACCAAGGCACCCGTCGAATCCGTGCCTGTGACGGTGATCGTGTATATGCCCGGCGGCGTGCCCTTAGTGCCAGGAGTACTGGGGCTGCCGCCGCAAGCAATTTGCAAGATCAGGCCTGCGAATATCATGCCAACCAACGGCGCGGCCGTAAACTTTCCCTTCGTCCTTTTGAGGTACGAGCCGAGGCCAATCCGCGTCGCCACTAATCCAAACAGAGGCAGACAGAGTGCGATAAACCGTCCAGAACCGGCGCTGGAAGACATCGCGGCAGCGGTCGTTCCGGTAGTGTTCACGGTCAACGTGGCCGACGTGCCTGGAGCGACGGAACTGGGGCTGATCAAGCAGGTTGGGGCCAGCGCCGGTGTCGGCGTTACTGCGCAGGTGAACGAAACCGACCCGGTGAATCCGTTCGCTGCCGTCACACTCACCGTCGAAGTGGCTGAACCACCGGGACTCACCGAAGCCGGCGTGAGCGCGGAAGCGGAAAGCGAGAAGTCCAGGACAAACGTTGGGAAGACGACGGTCTCGGCTGAACCCATGGTCACGGTACAAGTGCCGGTACCGGAGCAACCGGCGACGTCCCAGGCGGTGAAGGCGGAACCGGTAGCTGCGGTGGCCGTGAGCGTGACAACAGTCCCCGGTTCGTAATAGGCCGCACACACGCTTGGGCAAGCGATGCCCGGAACGTTGCCTGTGACTGTTCCACTGCCAGTGCCGGAAGGCGCAATCGTGAGAGGGAAGGTTGCCGCTCCGGTTGGGTTGAGCTTGAACGCCGTACCGGCGCCGACGGCGCCTCCATACTGCGTAGTGCCGTAGAGATTGCCTGATGCGTCCAGAGCCAAACTCCCCGTGGGATATGACCGGTCAAGTCCCCCACCTGTGAAGGTGAACAGAACCGTTTCCGCTCCGCTCGGTGTCATCTTGAACAGCACGGCGGGCGTGCCGGCTGTGGGACCTGACCACTCTGCGGAACCGTAGAGGTTGCCCGCTTTATCCTGGACCAAACCAACGTTGGGATAATCCCCGCCTTGAAGACTGAAGACCGACTCGACGTGGGCTGCGCTCAGCTTGAACACAGTGCCGCATCCTACCGCGTTGTGTTGGCCGCCCGTACAATTTAAGGCGCCCCCAGAGAGCGTGGTGCCGTAGAGATTGCCGGTCGCGTCCACAATTACACCTGACACCGGATCGAACCCATCTAACGCGCGTTGCGGGAAGGTGTACAGCGTTGTGTAGGTACCCTGCGTATCCAGCTCAAACACAGTTCCGCACGGAGTCTGGCACGACGCAGATCCGGTAGTCCCGTAGAGATTCCCCGCTGCGTCGAGAGCCAAAGGTGCGTTTGATCCGACGCCGGGAGCCAGCACCGTATATTTGCCGGACGACGGATCCAGACTGAATATCCCGTCCGCCGAGCTGCCAAAGAGGATGCCCGCGGAATCCATCGCCAAGCCTGCGTATGCTCCTGGGCTGTGCAGCGTGGTAAGTTTTCCTGCCTTATCCAGTTTGAACACCGCGGCGGGGGTGGTGCCGTATAGATTGTCTGTGCCATCGATCACCAGGCCGGAAGCAGGGAATTCTCCGTCAGTGCCGCCGGTGAACCGGTAAAGGATGCTCTCAACGCCGGTCGTGTCTATTTCAAATACCGTCCCGCAGCCGTTGATGTTGTTAAAGCCGGTAATCGTTGCGCATACGCCGGCTGTGCTTCCGCCCAGCTGAGTGGTGCCGTAGAGATTGCCCGCAGTATCCTGAGCAAAACCGGCCAAGGGATACGCTCCGTCCGGCGCGCCCGCGAATACGTGCAGCAAGGTAAACGTCTGCGCATGAGTGGACTGAATTGCGACCGCTCCCAGAACGACAGCCAACGCGATCGCAGTAAAGAACGTCTGCTTTGCGGTTTTCATAGTCTCTCCCTGGCCCGGCGTTGTTTCTGCGCCCGAGATTGTTTGCTCTGCGACTGCATGCAAAGCAGCTACCGCAAAACTGCACGCTTGGCCGAAACACCGCCGGAGTTTGTCTGACCCCGCAAACCTTCCCTTGCAACCCCGACAGCCCCCTTGACAACATGGGCATTGCCTGGAACTCCGGAGCGTACTAGAATTTGCGTCGGGCGTGTTTCCGATCGCATCCGTCCCTACTTCTTGGCGCACCATAGCCGGATTGCGATTTTGAAGTCCTTCCGAATTTCTGGAAAAGTTCTGGGGAAAGTTTTGCAGCTCCTATGAGCTGGCAGATAAAGCACTTCTACGCGTTTGGTCCGTTTCGCCTCGACTCCGAGAAGCGGGTCCTAGTGCGCGACGGGCTGCCGGTGCCCCTTGCTCCCAAGGTGGCGGAGACACTCCTCTTGCTAGTCGAAAGCGCCGGACGCCTAGTGGACAAAGACGAACTGATAAAGCGGGTCTGGCCTGATGCCTTTGTTGAGGAAGGAAACCTCAACAAGAACATCTTCGTTTTGCGCAAACTCCTGGGACATTGGCACGGCGGGCGGGAGTACATCGAGACCGTCCCCAAACGGGGTTACCGGTTTGTAGCGCCGGTCAATGAGGTGACTCATGCCGAGGTCGCCCCGCAATCGCGTGCTTCCGCCGGGGGGAATCTGATCGGGAAGAGGATCTCCCATTATCGGGTTCTGGAAATGGTCGGCGGCGGGGGCATGGGATTGGTGTACAGGGCCGAGGACCTCAAGCTGGGCCGTCGCGTAGCCATCAAGTTTCTTCCTGAAGAGCTGGGAAACGATCCCAAGGCTTTGGAGCGATTTGAGCTGGAAGCCCGCGCCGCTTCCGCTCTGGACCATCCCAATATCTGCGCGATCTTTGAATTCGGAGAGCACGAGGGCCAGCCTTTCCTAGTGATGCCATTGCTGAAAGGGAAAACCCTGCGAGACCGTATCGCCGAAGAGGCCCCTGTACCCATCGGTACGCTGCTCGACATCGCCGTTCAAATCGCCGACGGATTAGACGCGGCGCACCAGAAGGGGATCATCCATCGCGACATCAAACCGGCAAACATTTTTATTACCGAGCGAGGCGAAGCGAAGATTCTGGATTTCGGATTGGCCAAGCTTGTTCCTGCTATGACTAGTGCTGAGCCTGCCCAGGGACCTGACCGACGGGACGACGACGCACTGGAAGCGCCGCGAGAGGCCTTGCCCGCAGCGAGCCCCAACTTGCTCCTCAGCCTGACGGGAGTGGCGATGGGAACGGCCGGTTATATGTCGCCGGAGCAGGTGCGGGGCGAGAAGCTCGACGCTCGGACGGACCTGTTTTCTTTCGGATTGGTGCTCTACGAAATGGCGACGGGCCAGCGCGCCTTCAGTGGAGAAACGGCGCCGATCCTCCACGATGCGATCCTGAATCGCACACCGGCCGCGGCGCACGATCTGAATTCCACGGTTCCTTCCAAGCTAGAACAGATCATCACCAAGGTGCTCGACAAGGACTGCCAGAAGCGGTACCAGTCGGCGGCGGAGATGCGCACCGTTCTGGAGGCGGTTAGAACTGCACCGCTTGTGAGTCGACGGTGGAAGCGATTCGGTGTGGCAGCCCTGGTGGCCCTCATCGCGGTTGTCGCAGTCGGGCTCTATTGGCGCTCAGGTGGGATCGTGGGGATACACACCATGGCCCTTTCCGATCTCGCTCCTTCACCTCAGCAGCCTACTTTGCGGCCACTCACATCGTTGGCGGGTAACGTCACTGCGCCTGCGTTTTCGCCGGATGGCAAGCAAGTCGCGTTCGGATGGAACAGTGACATGACCGCAGGAGGCGACCTCTACGTCAAAGAGATCGGAACGGATAAGCCCGTGCGCCTGACAAATCATCCGGCGTCCCGGCTTTCGGCAACCTGGTCCCCGGACGGACTTAATATTGCGATTTCCCGAGTGGCAGGGAAAAGCGATACCGGTGTGTATCTGGTACCGGCGGCCGGTGGACCTGAGCGCAAAGTCGCTACCAAATCCTTGAGCAGTTGGTACGGCAACGATATCAGTTGGTCCCCAGATGGAAAACAGCTCGCATTCAGCGATGACGAACCTGCGTCGCCTCGCAGGACTCAACTGCTCTTCCTGTTGTCTCTGGACACATTGGAACGGAAACCCGTCAACGCAGACTGCAAATTAATGGCGACGCCGGCGTTTTCACCGCACGGGGATCTGCTCGCGTGGGTTTGTGTGGATACATGGAGCAGCGTTTCATTACACGTGTCCCGAATGAGCGACGGTCACGACGAAAGGGTGTTGCAGGGCCTGGACGGCATCCACGGAATTGCGTGGTCGGAGGACGGACGTCGAATCGTGTTCAGTTCGCCGTGGAATGGCGACCTCTGGGAGACGTCTCTGTCTCGACCGGGATACAAAGAGAAGTTGCTCTTTGGCCACGATGCCACGGATGTCACCGTGAGCCGGGCGGGGCATCGACTGGCGTACGTACAAGGAGTGAGGAGCGTAAATATATGGCGCCTGGACTTGTCGGGGTCGCCGCCGCGGGCGCAAAAACTCATCGGATCATCTCGCGAGCAGATAGCGCCCAATTTCTCGCCGGACGGGAACAAGATTGCCTTTTCGGCGAACCGGTCTGGAGCCTCCGAGGTGTGGGTTTGCAACTCTGATGGCTCCAATGATGTGCAGTTAACCTCTTACGGGATTTCGGCCACCGGCATGCCGCGCTGGTCTCCCGATGGCAAGCTTATTGCTTTTGATTCGAGAGTTGGCGGCGAATCCAATATATACATCCTTGACCCGAACACTGGCGTTGCGCACAAGTTAAGTATCGACATCCATGGCAACAACTTGCCGAGCTGGTCTCACGATGGCCGCTACATTTACTTCGTCAACGGAGAGGATGCCCGCGCTCCGACAATCTGGAAGGTATCTTCCGAGGGCGGCCGAGCTGTAAGAATTGCGGCCACTGAGGCCACCTATCCCCAGGAATCATCTGATGGCCAATATCTGTATTTTGCCCGAAAAAAACGGTTGTGGCGCGCTAACCCTGACGGTTCCGCGGAACAACCAATGGCAGGAATGCCGGAGTTGCAGGACAACGAGGATACCTGGGCGCCGACGGCATCCGGCATCTACTTCATGGCCGACGTAAACCAGCAGACAGACAGCGCAAAACATCAGACCGACGTTGCTTTCTTTGATTTCAACAGTCGGAAGATAAGGACGATCTTTACTCTGGATAAGTTCCAGCCAGGCTGGAGCGGCGGGGTGTCAGTTTCGAAGGACGGAAAATGGCTGCTCTACCCCCAACTGGATGGCCTGTCGAGCGACCTGATGATGATCGAGAATTGGAAGTAGCGGCCACCTCGCGGTTTTCGGTTTGGAAGCCTGCATGGGCCACAGGGAGCGCATACCTCGCCGGCGACGAGGAAGGAAAACTGGTAAGCTCCACCACGATCCGTCTTCAATGGTTGATTCTTGCCTTTGGAGGTGTTCTTGATCGTGACCTCGGCACCGGGGACGATTGCGCCGCTCGGATCAGTCACGACTCTGTCAACTCGCCAGAGGTTGTGGTCTGAGCAATCGAGAGGGTTGAGATCAGCAGCGCAAGTAGGAGACCCAGGAAAAGCAAGAGCACGAACCGCCGGCTAAGGGTCCGGACTGCAAGTTTGTCGACAGAAGCCATTGAGCGGGAATGTTTAGATCCCTTGGCTTGGAACGTCAATGAACTGAGCAAGAGATGAACTGAGCAAGAGAACTCGAGGCTTAGCCCCTAGTGCCCGTCATCAACTCCGCAACGAACCTTAGCTTCGAATTTCCCTGAGATCGTGTTCGGATCGCTCGCAGACGAAGGTTTTGTTACAGGCTCTTAGATTGATAGGCCCCTGCGGGTGTCATTCAGAGGTGAAGGATTGGTCCCGTGCCGGTCTAATCGGCGAGCGTGGTCGACACTGTCAGATACCTGAAACCCCAACGGATCTTTTGGGTTAAAGGAATTCTGTCGGTCGTCCCTCGGAATCCTTACACCAAACCGTTCGATACCTCTGAACTCATGGCTCGGATCGAGGCACTACTGCGTTCGTAGCCAAGCACGCGCTGGTCACCAGGTTTATCAGATCGGGTCGATCCGTCTGGATGTGAAGGCTACGGAGGTGACGCGCGATGGAAAGCAGGTGCCGATTTCCGCCCGGGAATTCCAACTCTTGCGCCATTTCATGGAGCACCCCGGAGTCACGCTCTCTCGCAACGAACTCCTGCGTGAAGTATGGGCATATGAAGACGGCGCGTTCACTCGGACTGTCGACGTGCACATTGCCAGCCTTCGACAGAAACTGGAGAAGGATCCGAAGCGGCCGGAACTGATCCTAACGGCGCCGGGGATGGCCTACAAGCTCAAGGCATGAGGACGCCTGTTCGGATCGCGCTCGAGCGAGCTGTGCGCCGAAACGAAGAGTGCCGTCAGCGCCGCGTCATCGGCTTGAGAGCTGACTTGATTTTCTCGTTGTGTTCTTCGCTGTACCAGGAAGGCGCGTAATCCTGGAGGAGTTTGTGCAACTCCGTAAGAGTCTCAGTTAGGTTTGCTCGCTCACGCCGCGCTTCAGAGCTGCAGTCCGGCTGTCTTGAACCCATGTCTGCATTCCTGGTGTGGTCCTTGCGGCCTCTAGTTGATCGCATGACGGAAGTCAACGCTGCCTCCTCCATGTCGGGCTCTGAACATGCAATCTTGAGCAAAGTCCGGCATTGCCTGCGCACGTTTGTGAGAGGGAGTCACGCGAGTATTTAACTACGGATAACTCCGCGTCGGTCGTAAAAATCCTGTCATTGCACGGTAAATTCGTTGTAAGCGCGGTTAATGAAATTTACCTAGAAGAGCGCGGCCTAACGTGGTCGACAATGTCGCACCGTCCATCCCGCGATACTCGGTCTTCCAGCCGGCGTCGACAATCCTGCGTCATCTTGCTTCAGGATCGCGATGATCTGCTCTTCTCTGTGTCGCGTGCCCTTCATAGCCGTTCTCCTCTCCCCGGTTTGGGGAGAACGCACATTCTAGATGGGTCCAGTTTTCCCCCGGGGGCAGTCCATCGTCTTGGCTAATCTCCGCGTGGGTTTTTTCGAATGCTCGTTGATTCTTCATTATTGTTCTGATAGAGGGTCATTAACAATAATTCGGTGCGGTTGGAGGCACCTAGCTTGTCGAAGATATGAAAGAGATAGTTCTTGATCGTATGCTGACTGAGATTCATCTGTTTGGCAATCTCTCGATTAGTCAGTCCCTGGACAACGCATTGCACCACCTGTAGTTCCCGTTTCGAGAGCAATTTCATGCCGTTCTTACCAGCTGCGCGGATGACGGGGGCTGAGGCAAGAGCGTCGATCGCAAACGACAATGCAAGGCCTTCCGCCCAAATCTCTCCTTCGTAAACCTTATGCATGCACTTGCAGAACATCTCAAGGGAACTGTCCCTACTGAAGATTCCTCTCGCCCCGGCACGAAAGACGCTAACTATGTCCTCATTCTTCTGGGAGTCAAGCAGCACTACAGTTTTGGTCTCGGGACGAAGCGAGCGCAATTCGCGCACTATCTCCAGTGCGCCGACGCCAAGACCGGTAAAGGCGGAACTAACTGCCACAACGTCTATGCTTTGAGCCTGAACGGCAGCAATTAAACCTGCAGGATCCAAGTCCCAACTCGCGACTTCGAGGCTGGGGTCCTGCTTCAAAGCTTCAGATAGCAATTGAGTATGAATGCGAGAGTTGTCGGCAATGAGAATGCGAATTCTATGAACTTTCCGGCCATGGATTGCACTCATGATGAACTCCACATTTCGGACACCGAGCCGAAACGGCAACGCCCTTCTCTTTCGGAGCCTTGTGCATTGCGGAGATTCGAGTGTTTGCCTGGAAGACCTCTCGGACAGAACCAGCTCTCAGTCACCCAAAACGGTGTATCGACAAACTTCAGCCACTTTAGCATATTGAACATTCCAGAAACAAGCAACCGTGTGCTCGAAGTTGCACACCGATCTTGGGCAATATTCGATCACTCTGCAATCTGTTTTTGAAAGAAAATAGGGCATGCATGCGCAATGAGTTGGATCAGTTGTGGACCTGTAATCTGCAGGTTGGTCAACCGAATGGCAAGTCCAAGAGACGAAGACTGAATACGGGTGGACTGACGTGTCTAGAGAACATCTTCTCAGAGTAGATCGTATCTATCGATTGGAGTGGATGGCCCTGTCCTTGTGTACCTCTTGCAAGAGTTTGCAATCTCTCTTAGGTTGTGACAGCGACAGTCATTGAGTAGCCGAACGACAGAGCAATCGGCGTTTCGGAAGATCCAGTCGCCACTCCCCCCGGTTTTCTCCCAGGCGCACGCAAGGAACTCACCATTACGGCACCGTTTAATTCTTGGAAAGGAGTTAGATGGGACCCAGAGGGCGAAGCTATGGTCACGCTGCGCAATCGCCCTCCACTTCCTTCGCGAGTCTTTGGGAAAGCTTCGCAGGAATATTTAACTACGGTAACTCCGGGTCGGAGGTAAAAATCCTGTCATTGCACGCCGACACACGCGCGGCCGGCGCCCACTACAGGAGCGCCGCAGCAGCAACAGCGAAGATCACCAAAATCGCACCCGTGCGACGGATCATGATCCAGCCTTTTTCAAAAGGTAAACCCTACCTGCGCCGCCAGGCCCTGGGTCGCCGGTTGGTTCCGCACCGTGGAGTAGTCATATTGCAGCTTGAGCGCCACCGACTCGCTGGCATCATAGCGCACGCCGGCCGAGGGACGGGCGCGAAGACCCATATCAGGGAATATCGGTTCCTGATTCGAGGTGTTGATGTATTGGTAGCGGACGTGAGGCCGATACGAGCCAAACCGCCGGGAAAATCTGGCTGTAGAACCCCGGTGTCTCAAACACGTGTTCGAGGCCCTTTGGGGCGTGGCGAACCACCAATGCTTCGTTCAACCACTCGAAGCTAGCTGATGTGTTGACCCATTGTCTGCTTCACTATCATTCAAAAGTGAGCAAAAGTGAACAGACAGACCAAAAAGACTCCCTTTATGTTCACACTATGCAATCGCCTGCAACTTTGTTTTCGCGAGTCTTTGGGACGAAGTCACGCGGATATTTAACTACGGTACCTCGGGGTCGGGGGTAAAACTCCTGTCATTGCACGTAAAGTTGTTGTAAGTGTGGTTAATGAAATTTACATAAAACAGTGCGAGCTAATTTGTTCCGTGACAATGTAGCGTCATCAGTCAGTCACGACGTTACTGTGACTGACTGCAGACGATCTGGGAAGGAAATCGAAACGAGAGGGATTGTGTTGAAAAGTCAGTACGAGTGATTGCAAGTGTTTGCGGCGTTTCATCAAATGAGTTGACGAACGAGGTTGCGATGCTTCATTACTTCGATAATTGAGAAATGAGAATCGTGCTTGGGAACTTACAAGGAATTTACTTTGCGATTACAGGCTTTTTACGGCAAGTGTCGCTCAAATATAGTTAAATGGATGTCAGTAAGTATTCCCCTTTCATCTCCCCCCAGCAGGTCAGATCGGATGACCAAACTCACATTGGATTGTGATTGCAAGCACAGACGAATTAGCAGATAAGATTGAGAATCGCGATTGTTGCAAGGAAGTGATACTGACTGCAAATTCTTGCACAATAGAAGAAACCAAAACGCTTGAAGATCCGGATTGTGATTCCTGATCCCGGGTTGTTTTGAGCGAGTAGAAAAAGAGCAGTGATGTTACCGCCTCCGAACCTGGAGGCTCCTCCCCCCGAGGCGATCGATTCGTGACTTCTGCAAAGCCACACCATCTTCCAACTGACGATGGTACCCCCAATGGAAACCCGGGAAAGAATCTTGGCAGAATATAGGCCCCTGTTTTCTATTCGATAGAGTTTGTTGAGAAAGGCTCTCCCCCGAGTGTGTTGTTGGTTTCTCTGATCAGGCTTCGAATCTGGAGCTTGGAGAAGAAG
>CAVUYN010000013.1:0-115375 GCA_963745715.1 uncultured Acidobacteriota bacterium
TTCAAATCCACCCCCCGCAACCAAACCTCCCCGTCGTTCCTTCCTGCAAGTTACCCGGATTGTTCAAGTTGCGAGCAAAGCCGTATGCAATGGATTACTTAGTTCGGAGCCGCGTTCTTGTTCCATGTTCCAAAACGTGGAACAACTTGGAACAGATCGCCGAAAATGGCCTGCTCTAACGCGAGCTCGGCGCTTCGATCTGCATCGGCAGAGGTATGCGTGTACACGTCCGCCGTCGTGCCCAGGTTGGAGTGCCCGAACAATTTTTGAACGAGTTTTAGATTTCCAGTTTTTTGGTTGATGATGGTGGCGGCAGAGTGACGGAACGTGTGAAATCCGGCAGCCCTGCTGCTGCGCGCAAAGCGCGTTCGACGACAGCGGCAATAGAGCTATTCTCGTCAACGGCCCGATGTTGGACGGCGGTCCACAGGGATTGCGGCAGGCGCATGGTCGCGCCCGCCAGAGGTTCAACACATGATCGACCGGTAGCTGCGTCCCGTCATAATGGCAAGGTCTCCTTCTCGATGGTCTCAGAACGTCCACGGCGGAGAGCGCTTGCTGCGCTCTGTAGCGCCCTTTCACGGATGGAGTGTCAAACCTTACACCGGCTGCGAAACAGCGTTCGGTTTTGCCGGCTGCCACAGTCTGAGCACCAGATGCAATGATCTGTTCGCAGCTTCATCATAGATGCCTGACGGCACACTACGGTGTTACTCGTCGGTTGTAGCTTTCAATAAGGTCTTGGCTACGGCTGAGACTTCCATCGCGACGTACACGGTCGATTCCTCTCCACCAAAGTTGAGTTCGCTTGTTCCACTTCCGTAATCAGCAATAAAGTTCAAGCGTTCTGCGTTGATAAATGTCTCTTTCCCGTGAACATCCTCAAACTTAACCAGCTTCATAGACCTCCTCGGCTCGTAGTTGATGGTCATTGCAGCACATGGAGCATAAAAAAGACGCAAAGATTGAGACGGCGCGCTTTCACCTCGCCGGACGTTGAATGTCCCACCTATGGGCCTCGCTTCTCTGACCACACCACTCTCGGCTCAAGATTTACGTTTTCGGACTTGCCTTGCCTGAGTACCGCTCCGCCGCTCAGCGACGAAACAGAATCATCAAGCCAAGCCCTATGAAGACGATTGGCATCACTCGATGGGCCCAACGATCAATGACCCCGAGAACAAGTGAGTGACTTCCAAGCAATCTGCTGCCAACGCACCAGAGCCCAATCAACAACGCATAAGCAACCAGGATGAGCCACAAGTAGGCACGACCAACCAAGAAAAAGGGGACATACAAGCCGATGTTGTCGGCTCCGTTTGAAAACGTGATGAGGGCGATATAGCTGATTCCCATGGCAGACGCACCCTGGGGGCCGGCTACCGGATGCTTCAACAGATGTCGAACACCCAACGCAATTGGCACCAGGCCAAGTAATCGCACCCAGCGATACGGAATCGCCAAGGCGGCAAAAGCGCCCAATAAACTCACGATGACGATGAGTGCGAAGCCCAGATATTGACCCGCGACAATACGTCGCGCGGGAATTCGCTGGGCGAATAACACGGTCAGCAGACAGGCATCGTCAATGTTGGTGAGCGCAAAAGTCATCACGCTCGCACCTAAAATTCCAAGATATCCGGGCATAATAACCTTGTCTTTTGTATCCCTGGTTCGGCGACCACAGCTCCTGCGTCGACAGCTGTTCGATGTGCCTCACAGAGCCCGTGCATCGCTGACTGCGGCCAGGAATCTATGAGCGAGTTCAGCAATGCGGTCGGGCTGTCGGCGTCGAATGGCCTCGCGAGGGATCAGTTCCCCACCAATCCCCAATCCGACTGCACCTGCGGCAATGAAGCTGAACGCGGTGCGCTGATTCACGCCACCAGCAGCAATCAGCGGGACGGCGGGAAACATCGCCTTCAAATCGCGAATGTAATTGGCCCCTCCGATGTGGCCACAAGGCACAACCTTGACGAAGTCGGGGTTTAATTTCCAGGCTGTAACGACGCCGGTTGGGGTCAAAGTTCCCGGAATTACAACAGTATGCTGTTCCACGGCAAAGCGAACCGTCTCCGGGTCGAGACCATCGCTGGACAGAAATTGAACTCCTGAGTCCAAGCATCTTTTCGCCGTTTCAACGTCGTGAACACTTCCGGCCCCAACGATCACGTCTGGAGCATTTTTCACGACCTGAGAGATGACTCTGATCGCTTCGGGTACGGTTAGTGTGACTTCAATGATGGGAATGCCGCCGCGAGCAACAGCCTCAGCTGCAAAAAGGGCATCTTCGGTAGTCGACACCCGGATCGAAGGGATAACTCCGAGCGCTTGAATGCGGTTCCGTACTTCTTGTCTGTTCAAAGATCGGTGCTCCTTGAATGGCACTCCGATGACGACAGAAAATCCAACTGAAACGCAAATCGCAGACTCGTTCGATCAGTGTAAGTCACGGGTTCCAACCGCCTGCCGTAATTGCTCCGCGGCGAGCAAGTATGAAGCCAAGGCCTGACGATAGGCGAGCTGAGTGGCGCGATAACTGCGCTCAGCATCAAGGAAATCGATCAGGCTGACAGCGCCACGCTTATACGCGTATTCACTGATATCGCGATCTTTCTGAGCTACATCCAGGTAACCAGAGCGGTAAAACTGCACAATGCGTTCGCTCTCGCGGAGTTCCTCGTAGGCGTCCCTCACGTCAGTCAAGACTTGGCCACTAGCGCCTTTCTCCTGTTCTTGTGCTTGGGTGATTGCAATCCGCGTATGCTCGATGTTGCCTTGATTTCGATTGAAAATCGGTAATGGGATACTCACATAAAACGTCGCGGCATTTATGGTGTTCACGTGCGAATAGTTTCCTTGCACGGTAACGTCCGGCTTGCCGATGGTCTTCTGGACCTCATATTGGCTTCTAGCCACTGCGATACCTTGTTGCGCGGCTCGCAGGTCTGGGCGGTTCAGGAGAGCCTTCGCCTGAAAATCTTCTGAGTTTCCCTGCATGGGCTGATACGCGAACTCTCCCACGACATCGTAGTCAGGCGCTACAGATTCGTATCCCAGCAACTGCCGCAGATCGGAGAGACCCTGCACTCTGGCAAGCTGCGCCTGCTGAACATCAGTCTCGAACTGCAGCAATTGCAGCTTAATCTTCAGGTAGTCGTCTTCGCTAATCGCGCCCTTCTTGTACCTGAGTTCTGCCAGGTCGACAGTCTGACGGAAGCTCTTGAGATCTGCGTCGGCCAGTTCGATCGTGGATTCGGCGGCCTGGACGTTGACGAATGCTGCCGCTACGCTGAACGTGAGCGTGCGCTCGTTGTCCCCGACCAGTGACTTGTTTTGCGCGGTAACGTTCTTGGCCGCCTGCAAACGGTGTTGCCGCTTTTTTCCGCGCTCAATCAGATAGCTGAGTCCGATATCACCTTCCGTGTTGTCATGCAGATAATCGGCTGTGGAGTGCCCGCCATAGACTGCAGGATTCTGGTTGGCGGGCGATCCGAGGGGTAGATACTCCCAATCGGCAAACAGCGATGGGTTCGGTCGTGTGTTCGCTTGTTTCTCGTCTGCCTGAGTCTGCAGAATCGTGGTGCGCGCCGCCAAAATGTTGTGGTTGTGCTGCAATGCCAGCTGAATGGCTTCGTCGAGGGAAATTCTACTTGGCGCGCTTGACTGACATCGCAGAGGAACCGAGACACTGAGAGTCACGAATGCGAACCCAGTCCAAAGGGCCTGTTTTCCTAGTTTCGCGCAACTATTCAAGTGCCGTCTCCAATTCCGGAAGCTGATCGCCGTCCCGTGCGATCCACACATAAAAGGTGGGCAACAACACAATGCTTAGGAGTAAGTCAGAGATCAATCCGCCTACGATTACGATGGCAAAGGGCCTCTGCGAATCGGATCCGATGTCGTGCGACAGCGCCGCAGGGAGAAGCCCGAGCGTCGCCACAAGCATGGTCATCATGATCGGGCGAAGCCTGAGGACCGCACCCTCGACCGCTGCGTCGACGACGGAGTAGCCCCGCGCACGGAGTTGGTTAATGTATTCCAACATGATGACGCCGGTTTGTACGGACACACCGAACAGAGCCAGCATTCCCACACCGGAAGAAACACTGAGATAAGTCCCGGTGACTAGCAAAGCGAGAAAGCCCCCGACGCGCGCCAAGGCCACGTTTAGCAGAATCAACAAGGCCCACTTATAGGACCGGAACATCGTGTAAAGAATGATGAAGATGACGAGGATCGTCAGAGGGACGATCAGCTCGAGCCGTGCTTCGGCGCGCTTCTCACTTTCGTACTCGCCGGACCAGCCAATGTGATATCCGCGTGGCAGTTTCACCTTTTGGCCAATTTGCTTGATTGCGTCCTCGACGGTCGTTCCCAGGTCTCGACCCCGCACATTAAAGGTCACCGCGGCGTAACGCATATTGCCTTCACGGTAAATGTCGTACGCACCATCCTTGACTTCGACTGTCGCCAGTTGTGCCAGTGAGACGCGCTCTCCCGACGAGGATAAGAGCCGCACATTCACAATGGCCTGCCGAGTATTGCGATACTGCGCCTGATAGCGGACTACCACGTCGTATCGCTGCTCACCGATTAAGACCTGGCTCACGGCATTTCCGCCGACAGCCGTTTGGATTGCATCCTGAATGTCAGCGACGTTAATTCCAAACCGCGCTGCGGCTCTGCGATCGATCGTCAGATTCAAGTTCGGCTGGCCAAAGTCGCGCAGGAGTTTGATGTCGTGCATGCCGGGAATGCTCGACAGCACCGCGGTGACCTCCTCTCCCTTCTCCTCGAGGGTCTTGAGGTCTTCGCCGAAGATCTTGAGGGCAAGGGCACCCTTCGTGCCGGTCATGGTCTCGCCAACGTTGTCCTCGATTGGCTGGGAAAAGTTCCAGATTGCTCCCGGATATTTCTCCACAGCGCGATTCATGGCTGCGATCAGCTCTTCCTTGTTCCGGTGAAAAACTGGACGCCACCCATCTTTCGGCTTTAAGTCGACAAAGTACTCCGTGTTGCCGAAACCACCTGTGTCCGTACCATCGTCGGGCCGACCGACCTCCGAAACTACGGTCTTCACCTCTGGGAATGAAGCCAATACGTAACGCTCGTTCGTGGTGAATTTCTCACCCTCAGAGAGACTGGTGCTGTTGGCCAACGTGCCACGCGCCCAGATGGCGCCTTCGTCCAGGTGAGGAAGGAATTCAGCGCCGATCACGCCCCCAAATCCGAGAAATATCGTTCCCGCTAAGGCTACGATGCCAACCCCAGCCACAATCCATCGGTGCTGAACCGCCCACCTCAGGCGGCGACGGTAGCGCTCGGTTAGATAATCCATTACCGGATTACGCCGTTCGCGAACACCTTTCTTGAAAAACAGCCCCGCCAGCACCGGAGCGACGAGAACGGAGAATGTCATGGCGCCAAGCAGCGCCAAGGCCACGGTCCAGGCCATCGGTCGAAACAAGCGCCCCTCAATGCGTTGTAGAGTGAAAATTGGCAGGTAAGCCGTGATGATGATAGCGATCGCATAAAAAACCGGCCGCTGCACTTCGTGCGCAGCCTCGCGGATCACTTCGGAGACCGTTTTCGAATTCCCCGATCCATTTCCATTTCGTTTTTTATTGATGTGACGAACGATGTTCTCAACCATCACCACGGCGCCGTCGACGACCATTCCGAAGTCCAGTGCGCCTAAGGAAAGCAGATTAGCGGGAATGTGACTGAGATCGAGCCAAATGGACGCGAATAAGAGGGAAAAAGGAATCGTCAGCGCCACGATAAATGCGGCACGAACATTCAGCAAGAACAGGAACAGGATGATGCTGACCAAAATCATCCCTTCGACCAGGTTGTGCATCACCGTGTGCAACGTGTAGTGCAGCAGGTCGCTGCGATCGAGCATCGGCACGACCTTCACGCCCGGTGGCAGGATTCCATTGTTGAGTTCTTCGACTTTCTGGTGGATCGCGTCGAGTGTCGGTTGCTCCTCCGCTCCTTTGCGCATCAGCACGGCGCCCTGGATGATGTCGGGTTCGTCGATGATGCGGCCATCCTGCACGTGATTCGCCCGCGCCATATGGCCCAGCCGGATCTTGGGACCCTGCGTGACTTCGGCAATGTCTTGCACGCGCAGGGCCGTGCCGGTCTGTGTTTTGAGTACGGTCTGCTCAATGTCGTGGATGCTGCCGAACAATCCGAGCGTGCGAACGTTCATCTGCTGCATGCCGACTTCGACGAAGCTGCCGCCCGCGTTGATGTTGTTGCTCGCGAGTTGCTGCTCGACTTGCCCGATGTTCAAGCCATACGCAACCAGCTTGCTCGGGTCGACGCGAACCTGGTATTCCCGAACCGTGCCGCCGAAGTCCGAAACGTCTACCACGTTCGGTACCGACTTGAATTGCTTGAGCAGGAGGAAATCCTCGAGTGACCGTAACTCCATGAGGTCGTAACGTGGATTCGTGCTTCTAAGTGTGTACCAGTAGATTTGCCCGGTCGTGCTCCAGTCCGTGCCGATCTGAGGTTGCAGATTCTGCCCAGCAGGAAGATTGACCTGGGTTAGCCTCTCGAGAACCTTCTGACGGTTCCAATCGTTCACGGAGCTGTCGTCGAAGATCATGATGACGAACGACAGTCCGAAGATTGACTCGGACCTCAGATAGGTCATGTGCGGCATGCCCGACATCTGAATCTCGATCGGGATCGTGACCTGCTGCTCTACTTCTTCGGCGGACCGTCCGGGCCATTGCGTGATGACGGTCACGTAGTTGTCCGCAATATCGGGATAGGCTTCGACGGGCAGCTCGTGAAACGAAATTGCGCCCCAGCCTGCAAGGAGAACGGCAAGCGCCAGCACTACAAATTTGTTGTTAAACGCAAAATCGACGAGGGCCCGAATCATTGCTTGTCAGTTATAAGTTCTTGATTCCCGCGGACATGACGGTCACTCACTGCCCGAGCTCGTGATCGAGCACCAAGGCATTCGAGACGACCTGTGCTCCTGGGTTGAGACCCGACTTGATCTCCTGCAATGTGAGGTTTTCCGACAAGAGATCTCCGCTCACAACCTCCACTCGCCGGAACTTCTTGTCGGCAGTCGGCACAAACACAAAATCGCGATCATGCATGTGAAGTACCGCTGATGCCGGGACGACCGTATGCATCTCTTTCTTTTGCCCGTGGAACGTTGCCTTGACGAACATTCCGAGGCGCATCATTCCGGGGTTTTGCACTTCGAGTCGGACCTTCGCCGTGCGAATGCTGGGGTCGAGAATCGCACCGATGTTGCTAACCCTTCCTTTGAACACGCGATCGGGATAGGCATTCAGCGTGACCTCGGCGGTGTCGCCATTGCGCACACCTGCCAGATCGTTTTCGTATACGTCGCAAATCACCCATACGTAGGACAGGTCAGAAATCGTGAAAGGCGCGGGCATGTTGAAGGCCTGCACACCAGCCGCATTCGTCACCTGTTGATCTGTAATCACGCCCGACACAGGAGCGACGATATCAACCAGATGCGCCGGCTTGTCTGGGTCATTGCCTAAAAGTCGAAGGTGTTCCGAAGTTGTTTCTACGTCCACCTTGGCTTTATCTTCCGCATCCTGCGCAACTTGGAGGTCATTAAGTGCCATCGCTCCATGCTCGTACAGATCTTTGGAGCGTTCGAATTGGGCGCGCGCGAGGACCTCATCTGCGACGGCTTTACGATAGTCGGAGAAGGCGCTCGAGACATCGTCGCTTCGCACAGTCAGCAACAGCTGGCCCTTTTCAACAGTGTCACCCAGTCGAGCATGGATGCCTACGACGCGGCCCGATGCCAGTGAAACAACCGGCACGTTTCTCGCAATGTCAGGAGTCACGGTGCCGGTCACCACTAATTCCGAAAAAGCCGGACGCTCCGTCGCAGTTGCGAGAGGAAACTGCTCAGGATGCTCTACCCCGAACAAACTGGGTTCTGCAGCAAGCACAACGTTCGGCGACGGAGGTGCCTCCGCCGCCGGGTCATTGTGTTTCGTGCATCCAGCGATCACCGCCAGCCCGGCGAGGGTGGAAACCAGAAGAATCGATTTGCGTTTTCGAAGTGCGCTCATCGTAGTTCCAAACTGCGAATGCTACCCGATGTGTCTGCGATCGACAGCGCTAAAACTTCACCATGATCGCGTACCTCAAGCTGGGTTCGTCTTTGCGCAGATCGGGACAGAAGCCGGTGGCGCCCGCCACACAGGTAAAACCAGGCGTTGCCGACAAGAACGGGCCCGGCACGAACGTGGTGCTGCCTACGACAGAGCCGGCACCTGGATTCGGAACTGTGCTGGGCGTGACATTGTCACCGGGAGTGATCCCCCCACGCCCAGTCCAATAAGGCACATTGGCGTGGCGATAGCCGTATTCCATACGGAAGGTGATGTACTGTCGCGGCATCCAGTCGAACGTGAGTGAACCGTCCCAAGCCTTGTAGGGATCGCCGGGGTTCGCCGTGAAATACGGTGAGCCGGTGATGGCGTCGGCTCCGTTGATCGGCGGAAGCAGGGTCAGGTAACGTCCTGGATTCGCCATCGCACCTCCGCCCAGGGTGATGCCGTATAAGTCTTTCTTGAACCACCAGCGGTTGTAGAGCATCCAGCCGGCAAACGTCTGCTTGCTGCTTGTAGCTGTGTTGTGGTGGCAATTCACGTTGTTATTGATCGTTCGACCCTGGGCGCTCACAAACGTTCCACTTCCGCCGTATTCGCAGCCCAAGTCGCCCGTGAAGGAGAACGCCATTTTGTCCAGGAACTTTTCTGGATGGTCGTAGTATTTGATTTCAATGCTGTCGTCGGTGTGGATGCGCGATCGGCCAAAGTGGCCATCGCCGTTGCCCAGTGTGTCTTCACCCATGCCGTAATTGTTAAAGACCAACGAAAGCCACGGCTTCGGGCGATAAAGGATTTGCCCACCGAGTCCGGGCTTGCTGCCCATGCGGCCGTACGACTGCCACCCATTGATGATCCAAGGCTCAATCTTAAGTTTGTCAGTGGGGAACCACTGGATGCGAAGTCCGTTGAAGAACCAAGGCGTGTTCGAAGATACGTAGGACGGTTGATAGGTCCAGTTGTCGAAGTTGTAGTAGCTAAAAAGACCGATGTAGGAGACAAAAATTCCTGCATCGATGTTGAGACCGTGGTTTACGTCGAAGTGATAACCGGCGTTGGCCTCCGAAACATACTTGTACGCGCCCCGAAGGTCCCACTGGCCGCGACCGGCGCTGGCGTCGTTGCGCGGCGTAGTCACGCCGAACATTCCATTCATTGTCAGGATCCGGGCGTTCACATTTTGCCAGTGGAAGTTGCCGCCAAAGCTGATCTGCTCCACCTGGACCTCGTTGGAGCGAAAGATTTCCGTCGAGCCTCCCATGGTGTCGTCTTTGGGGTGGTTGAAGTCCATTACGTAGTGGGCATCCATGCGAATTTCTGGAGTGAAGAATTTTGAATCCCAAACTACGTCCTTGTTGCGAGGATTTCCGTTCAGCCACGTCCAGTCGGCGTAGGCGAATGGCTCTGCGGGCTTCGGTTTCTCTGGCAAACCGGCACGTACTTGTGCCGCATCAGCGGACGTGCTCACTGATGCGGGCTCGACTGGTTTCGGTTCTGGAGTTGCGGCCGGTGCAGCCGATGTTGGCGCAGGGGTCGAAGTTACTACATTACCCTCTCGGCTCTTCAGTTCGGCTTTCAGTGCGTTGATTTCCGCCTGCATGGCCGCAAACTTTCGGGCCACCGCCGGCGATATTTCGGGATCAGCGGTTGTTGACCCGGGTGCCGCTTTTGCGGTGGTACCATTCGTTACGCCGCTATCCGGACGACTCGCATCTGACTCGGGATCATGCGATGCCGCCAGACTGGCCGACTCGGGCGGCGTCGCCTGCGCGTTACAGCGGAGGGCGGGAATGAGAATTAGGCTGAGAATTAAAGCGACGGGCACAACTGCGAATTGAACCGCTTTGCACGAATTGCTATAGACGGTCATCATGTACCGGTCTCCCACTACTCTAGACTTGGGATGTTTCACCGTGAGCGAGTGCCCTTACGTCCGCATCAGCGTAAGAGGGCCTGTCGCGACACTGATTCACGCCCTGTTAAATTCCATCAGCAAACTCATAAAGATTGCGTAAATAGTTCAGTAAGAATCCGTAAAGATTCGTTGCGCGCCCAAGTCCTTCAAAAGAGGAACTCCGCTGCGTCGAATGCGGCTCAGAGTATCAATTGACGTCAAAGGGACGCTTAGACAATACGGTTCAAAGCATGAAGAAACCGTGAAGACCGGCATTCAAATTTCGATTAGCACTGATCGGGATTTTCGGCTGGTGGAGTTCTTGGCAGGCGATTGGCAGATGCGGCTGAATCAGTTCGATCTCGCGGAACCAAATTCCTGATTGAGCGGATCACATAGCCGGTATCCTACCCAAGGTTCGGTGATGATGTAGCGGGGCTCAGAAGGGTTCGGCTCGATCTTCTTTCGGAGTGCCTTGACGAAAGACCGCAGATAGTCAAGCTCGGAGCCGTACTCTGGTCCCCAGATGGAACGTAACAGCTTGACGTGGGTCACCGGGAAGCCCTGGTTCTCCATCAGGAGCGCCAGCAAGTGGAATTCCGTGGGAGTGAGATGAACCGGCTCTCCATTTCGGCGAAGCAAGTGGCGCCTCATATCAAGTTCTAATTCACCGACTCGAAGGACTTCGGGTTCGTCATTATTCTCCGGCCGTATCCGGCGCAGGACAGCCCCTACGCGCGCGAGAAGTTCGCGGAAGCGTACAGGTTTCGTGATGTAGTCGTCAGCTCCGGCATCGAGCGCTTGCACGAGATCGTTCTCTCCATCGCGTACGCTGATCATTACAACGCCGACGTTGAGCATTCGGGCGCGAATCTCGCGACAGGTCTGCACTCCCCCGATGCCAGGCATATTGATATCGAGCAAAATGATGTCAAAGGAACGTCGATGCAGAATCTCAAGAGCTTCTTCACCGTTACGCGACTCATCGGTGGCATAGCCGACAGCGGACAGAGACGTTCTCAGCGCCCTGCGAAACGATGCTTCGTCATCCACCAGTAGCGTGCTGATTCTTTCGTTTGGCATGAAATTGAGATTGTTAGAACAAGGACTGGGCAAGCGGCAAAGTCATGCGAAAGGCAGTCTCCTTGCTACCCACGGCGGTCCTGTTCTCCAGTTCCATTCTTCCCCCATGTGCCCTGACGATTTCATTGGCGAAGTAGAGTCCCAAGCCGGATCCGGAGGCGACCGATTTGCCTTCCGAGCCACGATAAAAGCGCTGAAAAATCCGAGCGCGTTCCATAACATGAATTGCCATTCCGTCATTCAGCACTCGTACAGTCACATGCTTACCATCACTTTCGATTCTCACCTCAACTCCGGCTCCGGCCGGCGAGTACTTGCAGGCGTTGTCGAGGAGTTGCTTCATAGCTAGTTCGAGAAGGTCGCGATCTGCAAGGACTTCCGCGGCCACACCTTCGGTCGACAGAAAGAATGTGCGGTCGGGAAAACGTCGTGAGTATTGGCCCACTAGGTTCGTGACTAGATCGGTAACGCCAGTACGTTTCAGGCGCGGCTTGACCGCCTTTCGGTCGAGTCGACTCGTGCTAAGAATCTGCGAGGTCAATTCATTCAGCCTCGACGTCTCAGACTCGATCAACCAGGCCAACTCCTGCTGAACAGAAGAGAGGGGCTGCGTCTCACACAGGCCGCCGGCCGCAGCCAGAATCGTAGCAAGTGGAGTCTTAAATTCATGCGCCAACGCGTCGAGGATTGCGGTCCTGAATACTTCTGCCTGCACGGCTGCCGCGCGGGTCGTCAATCGTGTGATGACCAAGCCCGTGATCAGATAGGAGACCAACGCCAGAATGTCCAGTGAGTTGGTTACTTCGAAAGAGAAAAGAGGTTCAGTAAAGAAGAAATCCAGGCACGCAACTGTCAGCACGGACACCACGGCAGACGAAGCGAAACTGCCGCGCAAGGATTGCAGCACAACGATGATCAAGTAAAGAAAGCTGGTGATGGTGAGATTTAGATGAAAGTGAAAGCAGCCATAAGTCGTCAAGGCGACGGCAATGCAGCCGACGCCGGTCGAAGCAGCTACATCCAGAAGGAACGGTGGATCCGATCGTTCTCGCTTTGCCAAGTAGACGTCACCCTTTCCAAAAGGAGATGATCAAACCGCCTGCGACGATCAATGAACCGCCCGCCAGAACGGCAGGAGTCGTCGATTGTTGAAATCGAATCTTGGCGACGACCTGCGCGGCGACAAAGAAGAAGACCACATAAACCCCAAGCAGCCTACCGAAGTTCCAAGTCGGCAGATTCACCACCAAACCATAGGCGGAAAGGGCCACCACGCCTCCAATCAACCAAATCCACCGCCAGACACCCGATGAATGATGCACGGCCGTCTGGAGAAAAGAGTCTCCCAATACTTCCAAGGTCGCTGCAATCAAAAGGAGAAGAAAAACTCGTCCCGAGGAAAGAGCCATTTGGTCTAGAGATCGCATGGAAGTGATCGCCTCAATAGGAACCTGTCACAACTGCATCTTCGGGATATCCGGGCATTCCAAATTCTGGTACATCCAGGCCCTCCTCCTCGGATTCCGGCGAAACACGCATATTCTTTACCCTGTTCACCAGCTTAAACACGGCGAATGTTGCACCGAATGCCCAGAGAGCATACAGGGTTGCTCCCATGAGCTGACACCAGAATTGCCTTCCGTCACCGTGTAGGAGGCCCGTTACTCCCTGCCCGACATGGCCCAGGTAGGTGGTCGCTCCGACGCCGTTCCATCCGGCGCCGTAGGTTCCATCAGCAAAAATACCCACGCAGACCGCTCCGAGCCAGCCACAATAACCGTGAACGGAAATTGCACCGCAAGGGTCATCGATCTTGAGGACCCGCTCGTTGAAAAGAACGCCTCCGCAGACGAGACTGCCGGCGAGGATGCCGATCACAACCGAAGACGTTGGAGAAACGAATGCACACGGCGCTGTGATCGCTACCAACCCAGCCAGCATTCCGTTGCAGGCCATCGTCACATCAGGCTTGCCAAAGAGGAAGTACCAGATCACCATTGCCGCTGCCGAACCCGCAACTGCTGCGAGATTCGTGTTGACGGCAACTACGGAGATACGCAGATCGGTTGCACCGAGTGTGGATCCGGGGTTAAATCCCATCCAGCCGAAAAGCAAGAGAAACGTTCCCGTCACAACGTAGACGATGTTGTGGGCGGGGAAGACACGGATCTTACCTCCCGGTCCAAATTTCCCCAGGCGAGGTCCGAGGACAATTGCGAGGGCCATGGCGGCAAAGCCACCGACCGCATGAACCACCGTCGAGCCGGCAAAGTCGATGTAGCCGTGGCCGAGATTCATCGAAGAACCGAGTTGCGATAGCCAGCCGCCGCCCCATGTCCAGCAGCCCGAAATGGGATACAGAATACCGCCGATAAACAACTCACATAACAGAAATGCCCAAAAGGAAATTCGTTCACAAATCGCGCCAACAATGATGTACCCGGCGGTTTCCATGAACACCACTTCGAACAGAGCAAAACAATTGCTACCTGCGTCATATGCCGGGCCAAGAAAGAAGAAACCTTTTCCCCCTACAAAGCCCCATTGGCCATGACCAACGAGAAAATGGTTGAGGGTGGGCGTCCCGCCCAAGTTGATGGGCGCCGCGTTGATCGCAACAGCACCGAACTGGAACGCGTATCCAACAGCGTAATAGGCAAGAAAAGCGAATACATACGCCGCGAAATTCAGCATCATCAAGTGCGCGGCATTCTTCTTGCGGACCAGACCACAGGTGAGCAGTGCGAACCCGGCCTGCATGAACAAGACGAGATACCCTGTGTTGAGAGTCCAGGCAAAATTAGTCGCGACGCGAACGTGGCCGACGCCGTCGGCGAGTTTCATCGCCAATGGTTCTTTTGCGGCTTGAGCCTGATACTCATCAAATGCTTTCTTATTCGCCGCATAGTCCGGTGACGTCTTATCCGTGGGCTCGGTCACGACAAATGGATTACCCGCAGCATCTACGACAGCCGTCTTATCTCCGGTGGCAACTCCGGCAGGATCGGGCTTTGGGCTGTCATCGGCGAAACCCGTCACTACCAGTCCAAATAGCACTACCAGCGTTAGAACGCCTGCGACCGATTTTGGATACGATCGACGCAGAGATCGACTCTCTGCTCCATTTGTCATTGCCCTGCTCCTTTGCATGATTGGTGCATGTCACTCTATTTAGCCGGATTCCGTATCAATTCGAAGCCAGTAAACGTTGAATCTTTCTGCTCTTCCTAACCTGAACGCAGTGCTTGCGGCACCGGGTTCGCTTACTGCCTGGTTGGCGAATGTGCTCCGCACAAAACGGCAACACTGTAAAGCAGTAGTGCCATTGCTCCGAGCGCCAGCAATACTCCGGCAATGGGACGGGTCTCCAGCGCGAGCAACCCACCCAGTAAGCCGATAAATGCTATGACTGATGAGCCGAAGTGCACCATCACCATCGCAGTAGCAGCCAATTCTCTCTTGCTCCTCGCAACCAGAGTTTCATTCGCATGCACCAGGTGTGCGCTATGCCTTGGCACATCAACTGCCCATTGGCTAATACGGACTATGAGATTGGACCTACAGAATCCGACCTCTCTTACACCCATGAATCTTGCTTCGACAGGTCTGCGCCAGGCCCATGAAGAATTCATGTAATGCGCGAAAGTAAATGTAGGTCTGTGGTGCGTCCAATAGATATTTCTTATCGGAAGGATTTAAAAAGGGCGGGGTTTGGCCGAACGCATGAAGGGCTTCGGACATGATTCAGTCGAGGTTGGATGCGTGCGCTAGTGAGAGGACTTCGCCTCACGCGGACTTCATACGGGTTCCGTCAGATAGACGAGAAGAGGCCGTTCGTGAAGGTCATCGGATTTTGCCGTGGACAGGGTCCTGCACTCAGCCTCGGTTCTTATTTCACTGAACCTTGGCTTGTTTGGTTGCGGGGAATTGCTGGTCCAAGTCCAGATTCAGCTCTAATACGTTGACTCGAGCTTCGCCCAGAAAACCGAGTTGACGACCTTGGGTGTGTTTAGTAAGGAGAGCCCGCAGGCGATCAACAGTTGTGCTGCGTTCCTTTGCGATCCGAGAGAGTTGAAACTCGGCCGCTGCAGGCGTGATGTCTGGATCGAGGCCGGACGCGGAGGCGGTCACCAGATCGATGGGGACCGGGGCGCCGGGATTGTCTGCTTGGGCTGTGGCTACGTCGCCCTTCACTCGATCGATAAGCTTCTGGTTGGTTGGACCGAATTGTGAGCCGTTGCTATTCGCCGCGTCGTATCCATTTCCCGCGCTCGAAGGTCTGGAATGAAAATATGCTGTTCCGGAAAAGCCCTGCCCTATAATGCTGGATCCCACAATCTTTCCGTCCTTGTGGATGAGCTGACCATTTGCTTGTTTTGGAAACAGGACCTGAGCGAGTCCGGTCACAACCAGGGGGTAGATAATTCCCAACAGAATCGTCGTCGCGATGGTCATCAGTACTGCGGTGATTAAGTTCTTTTTCATTGTCAGATCCTCTATGCAAGACCTATGTGCGTAATCAGAATGTCGATGATCTTGATCCCGATGAAGGGGACGATAATTCCACCTACGCCGTAAATCCACAGGTTATTCCGCAGCAGCAATGCTGCAGCCATTGGCTTGTACTTTACTCCCCGCAATGCCAGCGGGATCAGCGCAACGATGATTAGCGCGTTAAAGATCACGGCCGACAAAATGGCGGATTCGGGTGTCTTCAGATGCATGATGTTCAGCGCGTTCAGTACTGGAAACGTGCCAGCAAACATTGCTGGAATGATGGCGAAGTATTTCGCGACATCGTTCGCGATCGAAAAGGTCGTCAGTGCGCCACGGGTCATCAGCAACTGTTTGCCGATTTCGACGATCTCAATGAGCTTGGTGGGATTGGAGTCCAGATCCACCATGTTGCCGGCTTCTTTCGCAGCTTGGGTGCCAGTGTTCATTGCGACTCCGACGTCGGCTTGCGCCAGTGCCGGAGCATCATTCGTGCCGTCGCCGGTCATCGCAACCAATTTGCCATCGGCCTGTTCCTTCTTGATCAAATCCATCTTGTCTTGCGGTGTCGCTTGGGCAAGGAAATCGTCCACACCGGCTTCTCGCGCGATCGCAGCCGCCGTCAGTGGGTTGTCGCCGGTGATCATGACCGTCCGAATTCCAATAGCCCTCAACTGGTCAAATCGTTCTTTCATTCCTCCCTTAACGATGTCCTTCAGTTCGATGACACCGAGCGCGCCTCGGTTCTTCTCTGCCACTACAAGGGGAGTACCACCCGAGTGGGAGATCTCTTCCACGGTGGTTTTGACCTCGCTCGGCAGCCCGAGTCCGTTCTGAGTCAGATACTTGGCAATGGCATCGGTCGCTCCCTTGCGGATCTCAAAACCACTGAGATCAACGCCAGACATCCGGGTCTGAGCGCTGAAAGGCACAAAGTGAGCATCGTGCGATCCCAGTTCGCGTCCACGCAAACCGTATTTTTCCTTAGCGAGGATAACGATGGAGCGTCCCTCTGGGGTTTCGTCAGCAAGAGACGAGAGCTGAGCTGCATCCGCAAGTTCCTTCTCGGTTACTCCGGGTGCAGGAATGAACCGCGATGCTTGGCGATTTCCGAGCGTAATCGTCCCCGTCTTATCCAGCAGGAGTGTATTGACATCGCCGGAGGCCTCCACTGCGCGTCCCGACATGGCGAGCACGTTGTGCTGCACCAGGCGATCCATACCGGCGATGCCGATGGCTGACAGCAGTCCGCCAATGGTCGTGGGGATCAAGCACACGAGCAGCGACACCAGGACAAACACAGTCTGTGGCGCGCCCGAGTAAATAGCGAACGGTTGCAACGTCACGACGGCGAGAAGGAAGATGATCGTCAGACCGGCCAGCAAGATGTTGAGGGCGATCTCGTTTGGCGTCTTCTGACGTTCCGCACCCTCAACCAACGCAATCATGCGGTCGAGAAAGGTCTCTCCCGGATTCGAAGTGATTTTTACCTTGATTCGGTCTGACAGGACGCGAGTACCACCCGTTACCGCGGAGCGATCGCCTCCGGCTTCGCGAATGACGGGAGCCGATTCACCGGTGATGGCCGATTCATCGACCGACGCAACGCCTTCGATGATCTCGCCGTCGGACGGAATGAACTCTCCCGCCGAGACGAATACCAGGTCGCCCGCTTGCAACTTCGAACTTGGCACCTGCTCAACGCCATCGTCGTTATTGACAATCCTGTTGGCAATCGTCTCCGAACGTGCCCTGCGAAGCGTGTCTGCCTGGGCTTTGCCTCGGCCTTCAGCCATGGCTTCGGCGAAATTCGCAAACACAACCGTGAACCACAGCCAGCACGTGATCTGCAGGTTGAACTTGAAAGCCGCGCCACCCTTGAACAGCAGGGCGGTCGTGATCACACTCCCGATCTCGACCACAAACATGACGGGATTCCCCATCATCTTGCGCGGATTTAGTTTGAGAAACGCGTCGAGAATGGCGCGGCGAACGATCTTCCATTCCCAGACTATCTTTTTTCGCGGTTTCATCGGCGAGTGTCCGAGCCGCACTGATTGAACGGACGGCAGCGTAGCAGGTTGCGTTGTCATAGCCATAGCAGATTCCTTCAGAACGTCTTGCCGGCAGCCATGAGCAGGTGCTCAAGAATGGGGCCAAGGCTCAATGCCGGGAAAAATGTTAGTGCACCGACGATGATAATGACGCCGATCAGGAGTACCGTGAACAGCGGGGTTGTTACAGGGAAGGTGCCTAGCGAAGGCGGAACGTACTTCTTCCCCGCGAGGTTGCCAGCGATGGCCAACATCGGGATGATCATGAAGAACCGGCCCAGCAGCATGGTTAAGCCGATCGTCGTGTCGTACCACAGGTTAGTGGCGGTCAATCCGCCAAAAGCCGATCCGTTGTTGCCAGCGCCCGAGGTGAACGCGTACAGAATTTCGCTAAATCCGTGAGGACCGGGATTCAGTATGCCGGCGGTACCGTACGGATGGATCACGGAAATCGCTGTAAACGTCAAAATTACAAGCGGGAAGACGAGGACGAACAACATCGCCATCTTGACGTCGTAAGCTTCAATCTTCTTGCCAAGATATTCAGGCGTTCGTCCGACCATCAGGCCGGCAATAAAGACGGCAAGGATAACATCTACCAGCATCCCGTAGAGTCCTGAACCAACGCCGCCGAAGATCACTTCGCTCATCATGATGTTGGCGAGCGGAACCAGCCCGCCGAGTGGTGTGTACGAGTCATGCCAGCCGTTAATTGCGCCGCAGCTGGCATCTGTAGTCACGGTGGCGAATAGCGTGCTGGCAGCCATTCCAAAACGTACTTCCTTGCCTTCCATGTTGCCGCCAGCTTGCGTCGCACTTACGTGCTGATCGGTTCCAGCCAGCAGCGGATTTCCACGAGCTTCCGCCCAGAACGCAACCGTCACACCAGCGATGAACAGGATTGCCATCGCAGCCCATACTGCCCAGCCGTGGCGCTGCGAACCGGTCATTCGCCCCAGTGTGTAGGTAAGACCACTGCCGATGGCAAAGATCGAGAACATTTCAATGAGGTTCGTCAGCGGTGTTGGGTTCTCGAAGGGATGCGCACTGTTGGCATTGAAGAAGCCACCGCCGTTTGTACCGAACTCCTTGATGATCTCCTGAGAAGCGACCGGGCCCTGTGCGATGGTTTGCTCGGTCACGGTATCCATCACGGGCGTGCCATGGCTGTCGACCATGGGCTTGCCATCCGGACCGGACTTCTGTACCTGCATCGGCTCGACTAATTTCGCCGTGTCATACGGCCTCAGATTCTGGATAACGCCCTGGGATACGAGAAGGAGGGCCCCGACGATACAGAATGGCAACAATACCCACAACGATGAACGAACCAGGTCAACCCAAAAATTGCCAATGGTCTGCATTTGGCGGCGAGCGATGCCACGGATAAATGCAATCGCGAGTGCAATACCGGCGGCCGCAGAAACAAAGTTGTGATAGGCGAGTCCGGCCATCTGGGTGAAATAACTCATGGTGGTCTCACCCGCGTAGACTTGCCAATTTGTATTCGTAGTAAACGAGGCGGCAGTGTTGAATGCCAAGTGGGCAGGCGTCACTGCGCCGAATTTCTGTGGGTTGAAGGGCAGAAAACCCTGAAGGCGCTCGATAAGGTAGAGCAATACCATGGACGCCATGCTGAACAGAAGCATCGAGATCGCATATTCTGTCCAGCGCATCTCATGACTTTCATCGACTGCGGTCACCCGGTAGAGAAGCCGCTCAATTGGCCGCAATATCGGATCCATGAATGTCTTCTCGCGATTGAACACGCGAGCCATGAAAATCCCCATCGGCTTCGCGACGAGGAAGATCAGCACCAGAAACAGCACAATTTGGAACCAGCCATTTCCCGTCATATCAGAATTTCTCCGGCCGCAGCAGTGCGTAAACCAGGTAGATCGTCGTCAAAACACTGACGGCAAGCATGATCATCGATTCGAGGCTCATAGTTCGTCCTTACTTCACTCGTTCACAGAAATGGACGTATGCGATTCCCACGGCGAAGAACGCTATCGTAACCACTATCCAAAGAATGTCTTGCATAACACTCTCCCAAATCCGATACGTAAACTAAGGCATTCAGCAATCAGCATCAGGCACCTATTCAAAATCACTACGCGTAAAGTGTGCTACAAAACTCGTAAAGAATTTATAAAGACGAATGGGGAGCTCTCTGAGGATGCATGTTAGAGCTATGCCGCAAACGAAGTCCGTGGCTCGAGCCTGTAGATGACGAATCCCACCAATTCATCCTGACTCAATTCCTGACTCTTCATTGGAAAACGACATCCGTAAAATTGGCACAAAAGGTTCATAAAGAATTCGTAAAGGTTCGACCTGGAAAACAGGCTCTCGCAAAATCTTTATGCAGATTTGGTGGGGTTCGTGATGAAATGAGGGAAGGCTGAATCGGTCTTAAAGTCACCGGACCAAGGTTCAGGCCGACCTGAATCGGAAAGATGGTTATTGCCTATAGCGTCGCGCAGATCTGATCTTCATCGTAGTCATAACAACTTGTGTAAAGCCGCTAGGAGGAAATTTCGAACGCGTTTTCTCGAGGAAGTGTACGGCGCTCGATCGCTTTTTCCTCCCTATTGAAAGATTGATTTATCGCGTCACGGCGGTGGATGTCACAGCTGAAATGACCTTCGGGCGGTACGCAACCTGCTTTATCCTCTTCGGTCTCTTCGTCACCTTCCCTTTATATGCCCTTCTCCGAGTCCAGCGACTCCCGATTTGGCCTTGAATACGGCGATCAGCTTTTCGACCACCACGACATGGCAAGCTTACGCGGGGGAGAACAGTCTGAGCTATTCCAGTTAGGGTTTTGATCCTCCGACGCACGCGGCATCGTCTGCAACAAGCACCCAGTCTGCGGTTTTACCAATCTTTGAAGGTCGCTGATGGCTTTGTGCCGCGGCTCGCCGTGACGGGCAGCTTGTCCATATGCCGCGAAATGTCGGCGGCAAGTTGCTCGACCGAGCCATAGCGGGCCTGCGGTTCCTTGCGGAGCGCCTTTGAGGACGATGTTGTCGAGATCGCCGCGCAGCGAACGGCTCAGCCTATGGAGAATCGCCGCGGGAGGCACTTACGGACTCAGCGATGATTTCCGCCGTGTCATTCTTCAGTTTGGGGTAGACCTTCTTCCGAAAAACGGTGCTCAGTCTTTCGGGTTCGACTTCGCAAACGGCTTCTGCAATTGCGCCGTTGATCTTGGTGCATGAATTCAGATACCCGCGAACCAGGCATAACCGCCTTCTGGAGACGCGGAGCCTAGCCCTTTGCCGAACTTTTTCAGATCATCGGTGACCGTCAGGCGGGTGATGAATTTCACGCTCTTGTAGCCGAGTTGACGGGGCAACCGTATGCGAAGCGGCCCGCCGTTGCCCACGGGAAGATCATCGCCATTCATCCCGTAAGTGAGAAAGGTCTGCGGGTGCATCGCATCGGCCATATCCATGCTTTCCCACCAGTCGGGCTCCATCGAATAGTAGACAACGTACTTGGCTTGCGGGTGAGTCCCCACGAGATTCAGGATGTGGGCGAGAGGGACGCCATTCCACTCAGCGATATAAGACCAGCCCTCTTCGCACACTACTTCCGTAATCTGGCTCTTCGATGGATAGCTCTTAAGCTCGTCAACCGAAAACGAAGTGGGTCGGTCAACCATGCCATTGACAGCGAGTCGCCAATCAGCGAATCCGGTCGATTGATGACGTTTGAATTCTTCACTGAAAGGCGCAATCTCGTTCGCGAAGGGACGCTTTGAGATCTGGCTGCGAGAGAACTCCCTGGCTAACGAGTGCCTCGTCAGGAGCCGCAGGGAAGCATACGTGAGTGTTTCGCCAGGGCCAAAAATGCCGCCGTGATCAGGAGGAACGAGTCCGTATTTCTTCGCCAGGTGCGCGGCAACGCCCAAGGCCGATGCACCTGCTGTGGCGGCGATTCCGGTGACAATCAGTTTTCGTCGTGAGAGGTTGGTCATGTTCGCTCCGTATGTGTACTCGCCTGGCCTGTGATCATCGCTCGCATGCGGCTTCTGAACCCGGCACGCCAAACCAACGCCACGTGAACAAGCAAGAAGATCACAAGAGCCAGCGATACAAAGAAGTGAATGGTGCGGGCGGATTGCCGGCCGCCCAATAGAGTAACCGTGGCTGGAATGGCGGAATCAAATGCCGGAGACATCGCCAGGCCCGTCCATATAACCAGCGGAAACAGAATGAAGACCACAAGCAGGTAAGTGATTCGTTGGAGCACATTGTAAGACCAGGCTTCCGCCTCACTCGGCTGCTCGAAGCGCAAATGATGAGCGATCACTCTCACGAAGCTTCGCCATGATAAGTCGGCTCCACCCGGAAGCATGTCTTTGCGGAAATGTCCGGTGAATAGCCCGCCGATTAGATACAGTAACCCAGTCAATACCAGAACCCATGCAGTTTGAAAGTGGAGAGCCCGGCTCCAGCCATTCTGATCCGGCAGGACGTATCCGTAGCCGGTTGGTACCAGGTTTCGCGATGAAGGGATGGGCAGTTTGAAAAGAGGCTCGGTCAACACATTGCCAGTTTCGCCCCAATAGAAACGAGGATGAGAAATTAGAATTTCAACTCCCGTCACAAGCAGCGCAAGAAAACACAGAGTGATGATCCAGTGGCTGACACGGACAAGGACTGTGTGCCGTGAAGTACTCGCAGTGGCTGGCGCCGCCGGATTAGAACTTCGCGTCGCGACGTCCATCGGCAACTGCGCCGATCCCAATGTCGACATTCTCGCCCTCCTACTGGCCCAAGCTGACCGCGCTTGATTATATTTCGGGCGCAACAATAATCACGTGAAAAGTTCGCGTGAATTCGGAAGAGTACCTGGTGCCGGTGGTTTTTACCCAGGACTGCAGCAAATCGTGCAGCGCACTCTCACGTCGATGCATCAACGCCCCCCTCGCGTCCGAAGCACTTCTGCGATAGGCGCTGATGGGGCTAGGCTCGCTGTTTCGCCTGCGGACTCATCGTCGAGACGATCCCACTGCCTTCGCGAATGGTGAGGATCTGGTTGGCCTTCACGTCGGTGAAACGCTCGATCTTGCCGGTGGTCGGCCACTTGACTTCGATGAGGTCAACTGACGCGACTTTGCCAACACCGAAATGCAGACGCAAATCGCCTTGAGACATGACACTCGATCCGCTGTGGACCTCATCGGTCTGGACGTGCTTGCCGGTCACGACCCGTGCGCGGGCGCCGATCGCAGTGCGATTGCACTTGGTTCCAACCAGCTTGAGCTTGATCCAATTCTGTTTGTTGCCGCCGTCATTGCGCAGCAGTGATGGCAGGTCATTCATATTCAGAACAAGGACGTCGATATCGCCGTCATTGTCATAATCCCCGAACGCTGCGCCGCGACTTGAGAAGCGCTCAGTGATCCCCGGGCCCATCATGGCGGAAACATCTTTGAACTGCCCGTTGCCTATGTTTTGGTAGACGATGCGTGGATTTTTGTAGGTCTGGCCGACTTCGTGGCCGGCGACCTCTGGATAGACGTGGCCGTTGATCTGCATAAGATCGAGCCAGCCGTCATTGTCATAGTCGATAAAGCCGCATCCCCAGGCCACGTACCGGCTATTGATCGCGACTCCGGAGGTAAATGCCATGTCGATGAACGTTCCGTCGCCGTTGTTACGGTAGAGATTGCTGGTGTCGTCGGCGAAGTTGGTCTTGAAAATGTCGAGCCAGCCATCGCAGTCATAATCTCCGACCGCAACTCCCATGCCTGCTTGTTCGTGGCCGTCCTCGCTATAGGCGCAGCCCGCCATTACGGCCACGTCGGTGAACGTGCCATCGTGATTGTTGCGAAACAGGATGCTGGGCTGAGAATCCACAGCGATGTAAATGTCGGGCCAGCCGTCATTGTCGAAGTCGTACGATGCAGCAGTAATCGAATACCGCGGGCCCGGCTTCAGGATGCCGGATTTTTCGGAGACATCGGTGAACGTTCCGTCGCCGTTGTTGTGGTAGAGAACGTTGGTATCGCCGGGAAGGCCGCGGGGCCCACACATCACCGAAATACCCTTCCACTGGCAGGTAGCAGGTTCAGTCGAAGTTGTCTGTGCCGGATCGAGCTTGATGTAGTTGCAGACGAAAAGGTCGAGGTTGCCATCGCGGTCGTAGTCAAGGAATGTGCAACCTGCGCCCCAACGGACCTGTTCGTTGTATAGACCGGCTTTGCGAGTCACGTCCGAAAAAGTCCCGTCGCCGTTGTTATGGAACAGAATGTTGTGTCCCCAGAAACCGCAAAACAAATCGTCCCAGCCGTCGTTGTTATAGTCGCCGACGCAAACACCCGTCTGCCAACCGGTTTGAGCGAGCCCGGATTTTTCTGTGACATTCGAGAACGTTCCGTCGCGGTTATTTTTGAACAACTGCGAGGTCGGCGCTTTGCCCGGAGCCCACTTCTCGCCCAATCGCGTTCCATTGGTCAGATAAATGTCGAGCCAGCCGTCATTGTCGTAATCGAAAAAGGCCAAACCGCTTCCTTTAGCCTCGATGATGTAACGCTTGTGATCGGCACCACCCCATACGTTGAGGACGTTCAGGCCAGCCTCCCGGCCGACGTCGACGAATTGGACCGGAGAGGTAGAACTTGTAGTGAGCGTCGATTGCAGGAGCACGCCGTTTCTCCAGCGCCAGAGCGGAGTCGTGAGTGCATCCAGGAGAGAACTTCCAAGAACGAGGAGAGAAGAACCCAGGAATCGTCGCCGTGGAAAGTTCATACCTGTAATTGTTCCGGATCCGACATTTTGTGGTTCCCAAGGATTCAATCAAACCGGCAAGAATCTCTTTCTCTTTGTTACTTTCCGCTCGTAAATCGGAAGACCGTGGTCGAACTGAACTTCTGCCCGGGCTTCAACACGGTGGTCGGAAACTTTGGATGGTTCGGGGAATCGGGGAAATGCTGGGTTTCAAGACAAAGTGCTGCATGTTTTTGATAAGCGACTCCACCTTTGCCTTTCAGAGATCCGTCGAGGAAATTAACTGAGTAGAACTGGATGCCAGGTTCGTCGGTAAACACGTCGAGGGTCCTGCCTGAAGCCGGGTCGGTCACCGACGCTGCCAGAATGAACTTCTCCTTATGCGAATTTAGAGCAAAATTGTGATCGTATCCATGCCCAAGCTTCAACTGATCATTGTCTTGTTCAATTCGCGATCCAATCTCCGTCGGCTTCTGGAAATCGAATGGGGTGTCCGCAACCGGCGCAAGTTCGCCGGTCGGAATCAAACCCGCATCCACCGGCGTGTAGCGGGAGGCTGCGATTCTCAGTTCGTATTTCAGAATGTCCTTTGACGCGTCTCCCGCCAGATTGAAATAGGAATGATTGGTGAGATTCAGCACCGTGGCCTTATTTGTTGTGGCGGCATAGTTGATTCGAAGTTCGTTACCGACCAACGTGTAACGAACCGTTGCCTTCAGAGTGCCAGGAAATCCTTGATCACCATCCCGACTGACGTGCGAAAGTTCGATCCCGTCCGCGATCTGCCTGGCATTCCACACAACTTTATCGAAGCCTGTAAGACCACCATGCAGTGCATTGTCGCCGTTGTTCTTAGGAATGTTGTACACCTTGCCGTTGAGACTAAATCTGCCGTGAGCAATCCGGTTGGCATAGCGTCCGATCAAGGCCCCAAAATACGCCTTGTTTGCCGGGTCCATGTAACTCTCAAGGTCATCGAAGCCCAACACTACGTCCGCTTTCTTGCCGACGCGGTCAGGAACTTCGATCTTGGTAATGATTCCACCATAGGTGATAATCCCGACCTCAAGCTTGGCGGTTTTCAGCGTATAGAGCTCTACCGCCGTGCCGTCTTTTGTCTTCCCGTACGACTGTTTCGTCACCTCAGAGTTGGCAATAGAGGTCATAAGAACTGCAATCAGCGAAATCGTAAAGACACGCATCAAGGCCTCACCTTTCGATTCTGCGTTCAAGAGCAGTAACTGAGCGGAACTCGGACCGCGCGCACCCGTGTTTTGCCGACGGTAATATCGTGCAAAGTGCCTACCTGCACGGCTTGCCATATATTCGTACAGATTAGCCAGACCTCTGTGCCTGATAACATTTCTGATACCATACCCATCCTGACGGGTTGACTGCAAGGCGAGAGTCGAGGGTTCACAGTTGCTGTATTCGTGGTTTTGCCATTGCGTGGCGCCCGATTTCGAATCGACCCAACACGGTGTCTGTGGACCTCATAAATCATCGACTGACGCTGGGTCGGCATTCACTGTAAGGCTAGCGGGAGCAATCCGCGTCGGCAATCACGGTGGAGGTCGATCGATGAACCGATCCGAGGTTCGATCTAACGTGACTTCGACGCCCCCGTCGAGCCCGGCAGCAGGCCTGGTGCAGCGATTCGGAGAGATCTTTGGAGGCCAGGCACGGTTGTACCGCGCCCCGGGCCGGGTAAACCTGATCGGAGAACACACCGACTATAACCAGGGTTTTGTCATGCCAGCGGCGATCAATCTCTACTGCTGGGTGGCGATCGCACCGCGCTCCGATCGGCAACTGAGAGCGCACTCTTCGAATTTCGGCAATACCGTACTCGTTGATCTCGACGACAAGACGCTCACTCGACAGGACAACTGGAGCGACTACGTCGTTGGTACCGCACTGGCCATAGAGAAGAGTGGATACAAGCTTTCGGGTGCTGACGTCTTGGTGTGTGGTGAAGTACCGATCGGATCGGGCCTGAGTTCATCCGCCGCCATCGAGATGTCGACTGGTTATGCCCTCCTGGACATCACCGGAACGAAGATCGATTTAGTCCAGCTAGCGCTGGCCTGCCATCACGCCGAAAACGACTTCGTAGGCGCACGCGTTGGCATGATGGACCAGTTCATCTCCGCACTCGGTCGTGCCGGTCACGCCCTCATGTTGGATTGCCGCTCCTTGAAGGCGACTCCGTTGCCGATCCCACCGGATGTGCGTCTGGTGGTCTGTAACACCGGGATCAAGCACCAACTGGCGGGGGGCGAGTACAACGTGCGCCGTGCGCAATGCGAAGAAGGGGTGAAACGACTCTCATCGGTCCTGCCGGAAATTAAAGCGCTTCGCGACGTTTCCCCAAGCCAGCTTGATCAGCACAAAGCACTTTTGCCGGAGGTGATTTACCGTCGTTGTCGTCACGTCGTAACCGAGAACGAACGAGTGAAGAAGGCGGCCGACGCATTGCTCAAGGGGAATCTCGCGGAGTTCGGGAACCTCATGGCAGATTCGCACCGCAGCCTGCGCGACGATTACGAGGTCAGTTGCGCGGAACTGGACATCATGGTCGAAATCGCCGCGGCGCAACCCGGCGTAATCGGGGCGCGGATGACGGGGGGCGGCTTCGGCGGATGCACCATCAATCTCGTTCACGTGGATGCGGCAGAGATGTTCACACGCTCGGTCGGACTCCAGTACGAACAGCGAACACATCTTCACGCGGACATTTATGTCTTGAGTGCCACGGATGGCGTTCACGGACTTGCTTCGAGTGAATCGGTTCGCTGATGCCGTGATCGACAGAGTCGAATCGACAACGTCGATACAACCAGGGACAACGATGAAAGGTTACAAATGAAACCAAATCCAAAAACGGCACTGACCGTCGCGGTTCTCGCATTCATGCTGCTTCCGGCCTGGACCCTTGGTCATGCGCAGCGATGGACTGAGGAACAAGCGAATACCTGGTATACGCGACAACCGTGGCTTGTCGGCAGCAACTATGTTCCCACCAATGCAATCAACCAACTCGAGATGTGGCAATCAGAAACTTTCGATCCTCAACAAATCGACAAAGAGTTGGGCTGGGCGCAAGGGTTGGGAATGAACACCATGCGCGTCTTCCTGCATGACTTACTCTGGCAGCAAGATTCAGCCGCCTTTACCAAGCGAATCGATACATTCTTAACGATCGCCGACAAACACCACATACACCCGATCTTCGTTCTTTTCGATTCCTGTTGGGAGCCTGAGCCGAAACTCGGTCCGCAGCATCCGCCGATCCCGGGGGTACACAACTCCGGGTGGGTGCAGAGTCCCGGGCAGCCCGCGCTCAAGGACCCTTCTCAAAACCCGCGATTGCAACAGTACGTCCGCGGAGTGATCGGTGCGTTCGCCAAGGACAACCGCGTTGTTGCATGGGATCTGTGGAACGAACCAGCCGACAGCAAGGAAGTAGTCGCTCTTCTGCCGCAAGTTTTTGCATGGGCGCGAGAAGCGCATCCCTCGCAACCCTTGACCAGCGGAATCTTTCAAGGTGACTTCACGCCGGCGGTGAAGCCGTCGGCGGTGACGGCGATCCAATTGGCAGAATCGGATGTGATCTCGTTTCACAATTACAGTTGGCCCGAAGAATTCGAAAAAGAAGTCATGGGGCTGGAACAATACCACCGTCCGCTGATCTGTACGGAGTACATGGCACGATCGGCGGGCAGCACGTTCGACACAATTCTGCCCATTGCGAAACAACATCGCGTGGCGGCGATCAATTGGGGATTCGTTACGGGAAAGAGTCAAACCAATCTGCCATGGGATTCGTGGGAGCGGCCCTACGTTAAAACCCAGCCTCCAGTCTGGTTCCACGATGTGTTGCACCCGGACGGTACTCCTTATCGGGAACGTGAGGCAGCGATCATGCGCGAACTGACCGGCCAAAACAAGATGACAAAATAGCGCTTGTACCGATGGCAGAGCGTTCAGACCGACGACGAATGACTGTTAAATCCCCGCCTGTGTTTTGTTTGAACCAAGCACGCGGAGGCGTCGCCGCCGCCTCATTTCGCCGAAGGACCTGCGGGGGAGTGGTCGGGCACCGGCGCAGCACTCTCCATCCATGCTGAAAACCAGAGGTTCAGAAGCATCTGTGATCCGGCCGCGAGACGACGCGTAGTGAAGTCGAACGCCGCAGGAGAGCCCCGACCGGTGAGCGCTCCGGCCTTTTCCAAAGCGTACACGTCATTCACCAGGGCGTTCGATTGCTTCAGATAGGCAATGTATCGATTGAAGGGGTCGCCCAGGCGCTCGGGGCTCTTCACCAGTCGGCCAAAATCTTTAGCAGTAATATTTGTCGCAACGTAAGCGCTCTCGAATTGCGCATGGATGCCGTGCTCCGTTGTGTACCCGTTGGGATTCGGACCGACCCAGCCGTTGTACTGGATGGTGGTGTGCAGAGGTTGCGATCCATCAGCAACATAGTGGCCCAGCCATCCAGCGTAGAAGATGGCCGCTTGCTCCACAGCCTCTGTGGGCTGATGTGCGGCTCGCTTTTGGCGATATTCACGGAAGGCCGCCTTCAGGCGACCATAAACTTCCATCGTGATGTAAGGCTGCAGTCCGACGCGCTCGGGAAGGTAGTCGTCCGGATGTTCGGTGGTCGCGCCCCTCTTCTCGTAAAGCTTGCGGTAGAACTCGTAGCGGCCAGCAGGAAGCGGATCAAGCCAGGAAACGCGTTCCAGGTCGATGAAGTGGTCGGGATCCTGCGCGTTCTTCAGAGCGAACTCCGAAGGACTACGCCAGCGATCCGGTTCGGGTCCGAGGTAAGCGATCTCTGCGACCGCGCGGCGCAAGAATCGCGGCATCGTCGCCGGGATATTTTCTGCAGCGACGCGGTTGATTGCGGTGTGCCCTTCGTTTCCCCAAGCGACCACCGGATGGCTCTGCCCGAGAACGAAGGAAAATAGGACCAGGCTGACTAGGCCTTGTCGACCCCATCCGGTTTTTAATTCTCTGCGCAGAACGGATCACCCTCATCGCATCGCCGCATCAGAACGTCAGATGTAGCGACAATTGCAAGAAGCGGTTGCTGCCTACTGTCTGCCGGATCACGCCAAAGTTCTTCGGATTTGGCGAGGACGGTGACAGTACTTGGGTTGTGTCAGGAAAACATGGGAACGGGTTGAAGCAGGCATTCAGCTCGAAATTGCCGTTCGGAGCGTCGAAGTTCGGATGATTGAAAATGTTGAATGCGTCGGCCTGGAATTTCAAAGCGACGCGCTCCGAGACTTTGAAGTTCTTGAACAACGATAAATCGAAGCGCGTCTGGAAAGGTGCTCGGAAGAGGTTGCGACCGTTCGATCCATACCCGGTCTCCTGAGTGTCACATGCGGTCGTGCCCGCAGTAGTCAAACCGCATGGCGGAACCCCGCTTTGGCCGGGACTGAGGAACGGGATGGAAAAGTCATTCGGATTGATATACGGAACCCTGACGCCGGCGAGTGGCCCCGAAGTAAAAGCATTGTCCTTGCCACCTTGGACAGCTTGCTTCGGCGAGATTCCGGGAGCCAGCGGAAGAATCGGATTGGTAATGAAGTCGTCAGCGCTAAAGAAAATGCTGGCGGCTGTTCCCGAGAAATCGATGATGCTGAAGGGCTGGCCGCTCTGCGCCACGGTGACGCCCTGAATTCCCCAACCGTTCACCGCAGTATTGAGAAAACCGGATGCTTTCTTCAGGGTCGGCAATTGGTACACATAGCTAATTGTGAAAACGTGCGTTCGATCGAAATCGGAGGAGGAATATGCTGTTCTGGGCTGGAGGGGGTTGTTGCCATTGAAGAAGAGTCCGGCCCCTAACCCGCTGCCTTCATCCAGGGAATGCGAGTAGGTGTAGGAAGCATTCACCATCAACCCGTGCGACATTCTCTTCGTCGCCTGCAACTGCATGGCGTTGTACGTGGAAATGCCCTCGGCTCTCCAGAAGTCTGCATTTGGATTGAAGCCGATGTAGGGCGTTCGTAAAGCCGTGTTCCCATCCGAGAACGAAAACGCTCCAATCGTCGTCTGCACCTGCTCAGTTAAAAGCGGATTGAAGTTGGCATCCGAGGCCTGGAAGCCGTACGAATAAATCTGGCCATTGATCGGATGGGTCGGCGTCGCCACACCCGGCTGGTTGAAAGGAATCGGAATCGGCTGGTGCACACCGTGGTTTCCTATATAAGCCAGCGTCAAAACGACATCGTTCTTCGGCTGCCACTGCAAGTCGAGGCTCCAGTTTTCCGAATAGGGCAGCTTATTCGTGGGATCGTAGCCTCCGAACAAAAAGTCGGAATTCGCGAAGCCCGTCGGCGTGCAGGTTGGGGTAACCGGTTCGGCGCAACCGCTCAATTGAGACTGATTGTAAATAAGACCAGCGACTTGGGTCAGGTTAGACGGAGGAGGAGCAAGCGGGGTTGTTCCAAAGGGAGCGGCAGCGAGGCAACCCGTCCCGGTACAAGAACTATTAACCGGCACTGTAAATGGTTGCTGGGTGGTAACGCTGAAGGGACCGCTAATCCCCAAGCCGGCGCTGGCCGAAAGCTCAGTAAAGTACTCGCCCCGGTCAGCATACATCCCGAATCCAGCACGGACCACGACGTTCTTGAACCGGGAAGGAGTCCAAGCGACTCCGATTCGCGGAGCAAACATCCATTGCCGGCCAGTAAGTGTCGAATTGCTGACATTCTTAAATCCAAATGCCTTGTTGTTTCCGGCCACTACCAAGCCGATTCCGGGCTCGCCGTTCGAGAGAGTGCCGAAAGAATCGGAAGCCAGATCGTACTTGTAGTTTGACGGGTAGAAATTCGTAAGGAGCCCATTTCTTTCATAGAGAGGACCGTCCCAATCCCAGCGCAAGCCCACGTTCAAGGTGAGATTCGACCGAAACTTGATATTGTCTTGGATGAACATGCCGGCCGATCGCGAAAGGAAATGGCGATTGGTTTCGCCATTCAGGAATTGACCGCTGCTGTGGTCCTGTCCCAGCGTTCCCGTAATGAAGTCGGAAAACGTATTAAAGCTAAGACTGGCCACCTGATTCTCGCGATTTTCGACGTTGAGTTGCGCATAGTCGAAAATGCCCCCGAAACCCAGGGAATGACGTCCGTGGACCCAATGGAAGTCCGACGAGAATTCGTGCTGGTTCTGAAAAATTCCGGCGTTTGCGAAGTTTGTGGAAGGGCCGATGCTCATCTGGTTACCGGAGAAGGGCGAAATTGTAGAACCGTCAGCTAGTAGAGCCCCCACATCTGCGTTTGCGATGGTGATACCGGGAAAGCGGGTGCTGCCGAGAAGATTGAGATTGACGTCGGCAGGAGTGAGCGACTGCGCGGTTGTAGCGTTGGCTACTTCACGAATAAAACCATACCGGTTCTCCCAAGTCGCATTCGGCGTGAGAACGGTTGTGCTATCGAGGGAAAAAAGCTGGCTCGCGGCGTGCATCGTTTGGGGAAAACCAAGCACCTGGCTCACCGCAAAGGGAATGTTGGTCGGATCGCTTTGAAAATAGTACTTGCCCGCCAGACGCTCCTTTTCACTGAAGTTGTAATCGATATTGCCGTTGATCTGCGTGGCGTTAAATTGGCTCGGCGGGCCTTTGATGAACGCATTGAAAGGTTGACTACCGCTTTCTGGTGTGGCCGCGTTCGCCGAGGGAATGATGAACTGCCCGCCGGGTGTCTTCGCCTGCAGGATCGCCACCGCCACCGGATCAACCTGATTCGCCGTGATGCACGACGGAACACAACCATCAGCGGTGTTGACGAGGTTGGCAAGAACCGTTGCATCGTTCCTATTTGAATCCGTCAGACCCGGAAGCGTGGGAACACCGTTGAACGCACCACTGAGAGCATCGCTGATCCGTTGTCCCTGATAAGAGCCGAAGAAGAACATCTTGTTCTTTTTGATGGGCCCACCCAGTGTCGCCCCAAACACATTGCGATGGAGCGGAGGGGCGCCCGAGAAGAATGGATTGGCGGTCAGAAACGTAGGAGCGGCGTCGAAAACATTATTCTGAAAATACTCGTACAGCTGCCCGTGAAGATTGTTGGTTCCGGACTTGGTCGTGGTTTCAACGTGCGCACCACTGGCCGAGCCCATCGAAGCGTCATACATCGAAGTTGTGACATGAACCTCTTGTATGGTCTCGACCGGGGGCGTCGGCAAGGCTTGGCCAATCGCGTCAAATACAGAGCTGTTGGTTTGTACCTGTCCTCCAACTCCAAAGATTTCCCCAGTATTCAGTGTGAAGCGGCTGTCTGAAATGTTGCTCGTGGAATTTCCGTTAAATAAGTTGTTCGCATTTACTCCGTTGAAAGTGAATAGATTGCTGGTGTCGCGCTGGCCATTGGCCACGATTCCCTGATTGCCCAGGCCTTCGTTTGATCCGGAACCGGACAGGAAGTCCGCATTTACGCCCGGGGCCAAGATAGCAAGTTGAGTGAAGCTTCCTGTCCCCAGTGGAACGGCCTCAATCTGATCGGCTCCCAACGTGTAGCCATTGGCAGTGTCCGTCTCGTTGAGCAATGGGGTGGAGTTCACAGTCACGCTCGCTGTGACCGCGCCTGGGGTCAGCTTGGTATTCACCGTGCTTGTGCGGTTGCCCTGGACGATGATCTGGGGATAGATGGCGGTTTGGAACCCCTCCTTCGTGAAGGTCACTTGATAAATTCCGATAGGTAAATCGGAGATGCTGAAAGAGCCGTCACTCTTGCTCTGCGCATTGACTTCGAGATTCGTGGCAACTGCGCGAGCTCTCACGCTAGCTCCCTGCACAACAGCGCCGGTGCTGTCGGTCACGGTGCCGTTCATCGATCCCAGGGTTTCCTGGGATACCGCGACGCTAGTAAAACAAGCAATACTCAGAAGAGCAATGAACGCGAGGCTGGAACGCGAAGGAGAGCCGAAGGTACCGATTGCTTTTAAACGCACGGTAGAATCCTCCTGTGATGGGAAGTCCTTATAGCAAAACGATGTCGAGACATTCAAGGCAAGTCAGTGCAAAGTCGGGCAAATTTCGATGAATTTTTCTTCAGGTAATAAAAAAGCGATGTCCAAACGATGTTTATTGGAGGCTGTACTCTGTTGTCTTTTCGCAATTAAGCAGCCGGCAACGCGCCGGGTGCTGCGAAATCTACAGGGCCGTAGTCTGGGCGAATTCTATTGATTACTTGATTGCCCGAGACGAGTTTCTAATCGATTTGGCAATGGTGGGTCGCGAGGGTAGAATCTCACGACTGGCCGTGATCATTAGCTAGAACGCTTTATTAATGCCCATCCACGCGTGTCCCGAAATAACTGAATCCGCGTCCTCGAAACATGTTGACAAAGTCCATCGCGTATATTTATATAAACGTTTAGATTCTGATCCTGGAAAGTGCTATTCGTCCACAAACCAGGGGGAACGTTTAATATTCTAGCTGGAACATGCTGCCGCGAAACGGGAAGAAACCATTAATGAAAGTCAATGAACGATTCCAGTTTGCCTCAGCGCCGGACAGTTGGGGCGTTCTGGACTATCCTGGCCCTTCTTGGGAACAATCCTACGAGACGATGCTGGATGAGATGGTCGAAGCTGGATATTCGGGAACGGAACTGGGACCATACGGGTTCTTCCCAACCGACCCTGAAATACTTCAGCCACAACTGGCGAAGCGGAAACTGAATCTGCTGGGCTCATTTGTGCCAGTGAGGATGGGTGATCCGGCCGCCGGCGCAGAAGTCATTGGGAGGATCCGCAAGGTGGGCAAGCTGCTTGCGACTCTTAAAGCGCCTTTTCTGGTAATGGCGGACGATCAATCGACCGAGAGAAATGCTTTCTCGGGACGCGCTTATGACATGGGCTGTCCTACCTTGAGCACCGAGCAGTGGCGGCACGTCGGAAAGATTGTGGCCGATGCGGAGAAGGTCGCGAATGAATTCGGACTGGACTTAGTGTTTCATCCGCACGTCGCAACCTATGTGGAGACGCCCGAAGAGTGCGAGAAATTTTTCGATGCTACGTCACACACGAATATTGGCCTGTGTCTGGATACAGGCCATTGCGTTTACGGACAAGGCGATTCCGTAAAAGAAGCGGAGAAATACAGGCACAAACTGCGGTTTGTCCATATTAAGGATTGCAATGGGCAGGTGCTGCAGCAGGCCCGGAGCAAAAAGTGGACATTCGAAGAAGCCATAGAGCACAAGGTATTCACGGTGATCGGACAGGGCAACATCGACTTCCCTGCCTTCTTTCGTACCTTGGCGAAAAACGGATATTCGGGTTGGTGTGTAGTGGAACAAGATGTGAAGTTTGGGGACACGGCAATTCCGCCGGCAGAGAGCGTGGCCACAAGCTTGAAGTTTTTGCGAGGTGTTGTAGGCAACCTTGAGGTTGCCGACGTCGCGCCGTGATCTGACCAGCGGCAAGCACCGAGTGTGGTGAAAGGCTGAGATGCGAAAGTTGGGAGTTGGCGTTTTGGGAGTGGGCGAGATGGGTCTGCGCCACGCCGAGAACCTTCGGCGACTGGTGCCCGATGCCAGGCTCCTGGCGGTAGCGGATGTCGCCCCTGAACGGGCGAAACGGGCCGCCGCACAACTCGAAGTTGAACATTCCTACGGTAGCTTGGAAGCCATGTTGGAATGCAAAGGGCTTGATGCGGTCGTCATTGCAACACCAGACAGGTTCCATGTCGTTGGGGTCAAGCTTGCCGCCGCCGCCGGAAAGGACATTCTTTGCGAGAAGCCGCTAGCTCTGAACCTGGCGGACGCGCATGAACTGCTGGGGGCGGTGTCTAAAGCGGGCGTGCGCCTTCAAGTTGGTTTCATGCGTCATTACGACCCGGCCTACGCCGCCGCGAAGAAGCGTATTGAATCGGGCGAGATTGGGGTTCCAGTCATCTTCAAGTCGATTGGTCGCGACAAAGAAGGGCCGTCTCTTTCCTCTTACAAGTCAGACGTCAACGGAATGCTGTTTTATGGAAACACGATTCACGACTTTGATCTGGCACGCTGGCTCATGCAGGACGAAGTTTCTGAGGTTCACGCCTACACCACTGTAGCTATTCGCCCAGAGGTCGCAGAATTTCGCGATGTGGTCGCGAGCGTAGTGAACTTGAAGTTTGCCCAAGGTGCAATCGGCAACATCGAATCGCACGCGCAGGCCGTATACGGGTACGACGTACGGACCGAAATTGTCGGTTCTACGGGCTCGATTATGGTGGGAAGTTTGAATCGGTTACCCGCCACCTTTCTGAGTGCTCACGGAGGGACGCAGATCCTCGCGGACCATTTCCTCAGCACGTTCGCGGACGCCTATTTGGCAGAGATCCGCGATTTTGTGGAGAGCATGTTGCAAGATCGCCCACCCCGGATTAACGGGGAAGATGGGCTCAAAGCTCTGGCCATGGCTGTAGCCGCTGAGAAATCCCATTTGCAGGGACAGGCGGTCAAGGTATCGTTCGGAACTTCAGCGAAGGCATGATGACGGCGAATTTCCGGTCGTGAAATGCGCGATTTCCCGTTTACGTTATCTCGCATATCAGGCCCGGTAATCTATGGGAGGATCGAGTGATTCAGGCAATAGGTTCATCTTACAAAAGCCCTCTGCACGAGATGACGCAATCCACGCCGACCTGCTTGTGGAATGATTCAGCCTCGGTTCATGAACTGTCCTATTCCATAGACCACGGAGCAGTTGGAGCGACCTGCAATCCTGTAATTGTTCTCGGTGTGTTGAAGAATGAAATTAATGCGTGGAAGGATCGAATCCAATCGCTAATTAAGGAACGGCCAACTGCTACGGAGGATGAAATCGCTTGGCAGTTGGTCCGAGAGATTTCCGTCCACGCAGCCGCGATACTAGAGCCCATCTTTGAAGAACAGCAGGGCAAGAACGGCCGGCTCTCTATTCAGACCGATCCGAGATTGTTTCGTGACAGCGAGGCGATCGTGAAGCAGGCAGTCGAGTTTAATCGGCTCGCGCCCAACATGATTGTGAAGATTCCAGTCACCCAGGCAGGAATTCCTGCAATTGAGGAAGCCACGTATCTAGGGATCAGCATCAATGCAACGGTCTGCTTTACGTTGCCGCAATGCATTGCGGTAGCCGAGGCTGTCGAGCGCGGACTGAATCGGCGCGAGCGCGAAGGAAAAGAAATCGCGACCATGGGTCCAGTGTGCACGATTATGGTCGGCAGGCTCGATGACTGGCTGAAAGTTCTGGCGGAGAAGAACAATGTTGCCATCGATCCGGGCTACGTGGAGTGGGCTGGCGTGGCAGTATTCAAAAAGACGTATCAATTCTTCCGCGACCGGGGTTATCGGCTACGCCTTCTGTCGGCCGCGTTTCGCAACCATATGCACTGGAGCGAATTCATTGGGGGCGACGTGGTTATCTCACCGCCACATTCGTGGCAGGTTCGGTTCAATAGCAGCAATGTTGAAGTGCGCCCCCGTATTGATGAGCCCGTTCCATTCTCAGTAGTGGGAGCATTGTCGAGAAAATTTCCTGACTTTTGCCGGGCGTATGATGAAGACGGTCTCACCGTTGAAGAATTTGATTCATTTGGCCCTACCCGGCGGACCCTCCGGCAGTTTATAGATGCCTGCCACGACCTGGACGGGTTGGTGCGAGATTTCATGCTGCCCAACCCGGATATCGCGTAGATTTGCAGGACTAAGCGTTTTGAATCGGGCAAAAACCTGATATTGTTCCTTCTGTAGCTATGCCATCCTCCAGAAAACCTAGGGCAAGCAAAGCTGGCAAAGCCGCAAGCATTTCGGACGTCGCACGCGAATCCGGCGTGTCGATCTTCACCGTTTCGGCAGTGATCAACAACAAAGCCCATGTAGGCAAAAATCTGCGCGAACGAGTTGAGAACGCAATTCGAAAGCTGAACTACCGTCCCAACCTCATCGCTCGTAGCTTGAGCAAACAAAAGACCCAGACCATCGGAATGATTGTGCCTGATATTGCGAACCCATTTTTCCCGATGGTGGTACGGGGGGCTGAAGATGCCGCACTGAAACAAGGCTACAACCTTCTGCTTTGCAATAGTGACGACACTCTGCAGAAGGAAGAGAGTGCCATCGAATTGCTGCTCTCCAAGCGTGTGGATGGAATTCTACTGACAAAGGCTGCCGGAGATCTCTCTCCATCTCTTCGTCAGATGATTAAGGATGTAAATGTCCCCTTTGTCTTGGTCATGCGCACGTATCCTCAACTGACCAAGGACGCGGTGATCAGCGATGACTACCAGGGCGCCTATGAAGCCGTATGCCACCTCGCACGCGCGGGGCGCCGCCGCATCGGGTTGATCAGCGGTCCCTTGAAGATCAGCAATGCAAAAGAGCGCTGGCGAGGTTTTCGCGATGCGCTGGGAGAGAAAGGCCTGCCTTACGAACCCGCTCTGGTCGTGGAAGGAGACTACCGCATCGAATCCGGATTCCGAGCGGGACATGCTCTGCTCTCGCACCGGCCGGATGGAATCTACGTGGCCAATCATCTGATGACAATCGGATTGCTTAAGGCAGTCGAGGAAATGGGATTGCAGTGCCCCGAAGATTTCGGCTTGGTCAGCTTCGACGACTATCCATGGCTAGGGGTCTTCCGGCCGCGGCTTACGACGGTGGAACTGCCCAAACATCAGTTGGGAAGTGAAGCGGCAGAACTATTGATTCAGCGGATCGGTGGAAATCACGGCAAGCCAGTTCTCAAGAAACTGCAGCCGGAGCTTCGCATCCGCGAGTCTTGCGGATTTGCTCAGTTCGTCTCCAGCGAACAGCGGCACGCGCCTTCGCCCGAACTGCAGGTCGTTTCTTCTGGACCGAAATAGAAGTGAACTATTCTTCTTTTGCTTCCTGAAAAACTTCCACGACGAACGATGCAAGCACTGGGGGTGAAGCCCGCATTGATCTTTCGCAAGTGGCGCACATTCGTGTGCGGTGGCTGACATGCGGGGAGTTCCCCGGCAATCTACGTCTCATTGAAGTCAAAGAGTTTGGGCCGGAGCGTGAACATTCGCGTTCGATATCCAGCGTAGATGAGCCCGATCGTCAACCACGCGATGCCGGCATACTTAGTCCAGGGTTGCAGTCCAATCAACAGAACAAAGCAGAATACGCCGCCAAAACCGGGAATGACGGCGTCAATGAAGAAGTTCCTGCGACCCACTGCTTCCGGCGAGAACCAGAAATGAAGCAAGGCAACAAGATTGACAGCGGTGAATGCAAGCAACGCGCCAAAGGTAACGATCTCCGCAGCCCGTTCCCACGGAATCGTCAATACTGCGACATACGCAAGCATCCCGACAATCCACTCGTTGTAAACGGGATTGCCTCTCTTCGGGCTCAGGTGGCCGAAGATCCTCTTAGGAATCACGTCGTCGCGCCCCATGCTGTATAAGAGACGCGCTGCTCCAACGTGACCGGCGAGCCCACAAGCCATGCTGGAAACCAGCAGCACAATCCCATAGGCGGTGAACAGCAGAGGCCCGCCCGCAATCCGTGCCACGTCCATAAAAGCGGTTTCTTGATTTTGTAGTGTAGTGTGGTCTGGCCATACTAATTGCGCAAGATACACTTGCACGCCGCTAAAGAGTCCGGTGAACAAGCAAACGAGCACTGCAGCCAGCAACACATTTCGTTTGGGATTCTTCACCTCCTCCGCCAGGATTGAAACTCCATCGAATCCGATAAACACCAGCGCCGCAAAAGACGTCCCAGCCGCCAAGGCGCGGAGATTGAAAGTCTCGGGATTGTAGATTGGTTTCAGCGAGAAAAGCGCACTGATCGTCTGGTGCAAGACGATGTGACGAAATGCCTGAACCAGAAACACGGCCGTCACCAGCAGCATGAATCCCAGCAACAGTTCGTTTGTCCGCGCCGTAAACTTGATTCCCTGCACTGTCATGAGTGTGATGAATCCCACAGTTATGGCTGCCAGCAGTGCAAATGGGACCTGTGGAACCATACGGTGGATGGCCAGAACGGCGTACAGCGAGTTTTGAATGGGCTGAAACAAATACTCCAGGAACATCGCCCATCCGAGAATGAATCCTACGTGGGGATTCAGCCCTTTACTGATATAGGAATAAACGGATCCGGAGGATGGATACACGTTGGCCATCCGGCCAAAACTCACGGCTGTGACCGACATGGCCACCATGCCTAGCAACAGAGTCGTGACGGTGTGCCCGCGGGAAAGCACTTGGGCCTCGCCGAAGAGCGGAACCGCCGCGATCGGCGACGTCAGGATGATGCCGTAGTAAACGAGGTCCCAAAGACTGAGGACGCGCTTCAGGTGAGGTTGCCTGGGTGTGTGTGCCTGCGTTCCCTCTCGGATTGTTTCCACCCTTGGCTCGTTCCTTCCTAAAAGAAGTAGCGTTCCTTCTTCCGTTCTTCCTCGTATTTAAAGCGCGCAGCTTTGACAGTTTCGAGCTGCGATACTTCTGCAATCGGGACGTCCCACCAGGACTCATAACCTGGCACTCTTTGTTCATACGCGGTTTCGATCACCACAACTGAAGTGCGCGGCTGTTTACGAGCCGCAATCAAAGCGGCTTTAAGTTCTTCTCCGGTGCGGGCGCGTACTGTCCAAGCCCCCAGGCTGGCGGCATTGGCTTCGAAGTCAACGCGCACGACGTCGCCGGTGTACCTCCCATTTCGGCGGTAGCGATATTCTGTTCCCATCCCCTCATTGCCGCAGCTACGGCTAAGCCCGCCGATGCTGGAGAATCCGTGGTTGTCGAGCAAGACGATGTTGAGCTTGTAGCCTTCCTGCAAAGCGGTAACGATTTCCTGCGCCATCATCAAATAAGAACCATCGCCTACGAGGACGTACACTTCTCGTTCTGGACGCGCCATTTTCACGCCCAGTCCGCCGGCGATTTCGTAGCCCATGCAGGAATAGCCGTACTCCATGTGATAGCCGCCCGGCTGACGGGTCCGCCAGAGTTTGTGAAGGTCGCCGGGCAGGCTGCCTGCGGCGCAGACCATGATGTCCGAGGCTTCGGTGAAATTGTTCACAATGCCGATGACTTCCGCCTGCGTGATGGGAGGATCCTTCCTTAGGCCCTGGACTCGATCGACTTCCTTATCCCAGTCCGCCACCAGGGCAACGACCTTGGCCCGGTAGCTTCCGTCAACTTTGTGGCCGGTCAGTTCGAGTTGTAGTTCGTCGATTATCGTGCGGGCATCTCCACAAAGCGCGACTGCCGAATGTTTGTACGCGTCAAACTCACAGGCATTGATATTGACGAAGCGGACGGATGGATGCTGAAAGGCCGTCTTCGATGCCGTCGTAAAGTCGCTGTAGCGGGTGCCGATGCCGATGATCAGATCGGCCTCGCGAGCCAGAATATTCGCGCTGGGAGTGCCAGTCACCCCTATAGCTCCGACGTTCAGCGCATGGTCAAAGGGCAATGACCCTTTCCCTGCATGGGTCTCGCAGACAGGAATCCCAATCGAGTCCGCAAATCGTGAAAGAGCTCGCGAGGCTGCCGAATAGAGTACGCCGCCTCCGGCAACGATGAGCGGGCATTTCGCGGCACGAATCCATTCGGCGGCATGCTTCAAAAGGTCTTGATCGCAGCGGTTGCGTGGCATCGCCCACACGCGCTTTTGAAGAAATTCCTCCGGGAAATCGAAGGCTTCGGCTTGAACATCCTGCGGCAGGCTCAGCGTAACCGCACCCGTTTCTGCAGCTGAGGTCAGTACGCGCAGCGCCTCGGGAAGCGAGGTTAGCAATTGCTCGGGACGTTGGATGCGGTCCCAATACCGCGAAACAGGCTTGAAACAATCATTGACCGAAACGTCCTGGGTCAAAGTTGACTCCAATTGCTGCAGCACCGGAGCGACGTTGCGTTTCGCGAAGAGATCCCCGGGCAGCAGCAGAACAGGAAGCCGATTCACGGTCGCGAGGGCGGCGCCGGTTACCATGTTGGTCGCGCCCGGACCGATGGAACTGGTGCAGACCATCGTCCTCATACGAAAGCAGGCTTTGGCAAAGGCGACGGCGGCATGCACCATCGCTTGTTCATTACGAAACAGGTAGTACGGTAAACCTGGATCCTGTTCCAGCGCCTGGCCCATCCCCGCGACATTTCCGTGGCCGAAAATTCCAAAGCAGCCTTCAAAAAAGCGGAACGTCTGCCCGTCTCGCTCGATGTACTGATTCTTCAGGAAACAAACGATGGCTTGTGCGACTGTAAGGCGTCTTGTCATAGGGTTGGCCCTACTCAGGATACCGCCTGCGTCCGTTCTCGAGACTGGACCATCCAGTTCATCGGACACCGCTCTGCCTAATCGACTATTCGCGCACCAAGGGCAAGCGCGGATCGTGTGTCTTCCAGGTGGAGCGAATCCAAGCGCGTTGCGAGTCTTCCGTCACCGATAAAGCGCGGGATGATCCTGCGAGAAAATTAAGGTAATAGACATCGTATCCGGGGCCGGCGACCACAGCGTGATATCCACTGTGCACCAGGACTACATCCCCGTCACGTGCCTTCACGATTTGCTCAGCGCCATCTTGGCCACCATACAGATGCTGGAGGGCAAATCCTTCATTCTGAATCCGGTAATAGTAGATTTCGTCCAAGTCGACTTCGGAGGGCGGATTATGGACATCGTGCTTGTGAGGGGGATAGCTCGACCAGTTCCCCCCGGGAGTGTAGACCTCGATCACCATTAGTTTGTCGGCCGGGAACGACGGAGGAATCACGTCCACGATCTGGCGCGAAACATTGCCCCCGCCCCGAAGGCTGCTGGCCACATCGCGTGGTGTGATCAGCTTGGGCTCCAACCGGGCCGTGGAAGGAACACGGCACTCTGCAATCTCGCAGGTCGATTCCGCGGTAAACGAAATCTGGTTTCGCGCAGGAAGGTAAACGGTGTAGGGCAGTCCGTCAAAGACATCCTTGCGTTTCCCCATCGATGCCTCGCCCTGCCCCCAATCGGCAAGGCAGGTTCCACCCAGAACCACGAACGCCGCTTCTTCGTTTTCAGTGTGTGTTCGAAGTGTCTCGCCGGGCTGCAGGCGATGGACAAAAAAGCTCATCCACTCCCAGCGGGCCTTTTCGCGAGGCACACGCAAAAGTTCTCCAGTCTGCCGTGGAGCAAGGTTCTCGGAATGCACTAGGCGGGTCTTTTCTCTCAATCGATGTCCGTCCAAAAGAAATAAGTAAAAACTTGTCGTCTTCTAAACGTTTTGTCACTATGGCAAACCAACACGAATTTGTCAATAAAAAGGTCGCGGGCATGACTTCTCCCGCAATCGCCACCTGTTCGAAATTTTACACATTTGTAACAAAACAGCTGCTATTTCACAGTATGAACCTGGATTTCCTCGGAATTTCGAAAATTAATCTTGACCTTCCTGCTGGTTCATTGATATAAGCGCTTCGTATAAACGTTTTGACGAATTCCACACAAGTTCGCAAGACCTGGAAAATCAGGGCGACAGGCTTGGGAGGAACCATGAAATTGAATCGACAAAATTCTCGCGCCATCAGCGCAGCGATGAACTCTGCCAACGGCCGATCGAAGTATTCCCGCTCTGCCGTGATTGTGTTGGCACTGGTCTCCGTCTTCAGCACGCTGTCGCACGCCAAGGTCGGTGCCGGCATTTCGGGAACGGTCACCGATTCGAGCGGTGCCATTGTTTCCGGCGCGACCGTACAGGTCACCGCTACCGAGACCGGCATCGTTGTGTCACGCCAGACGAACAGCGACGGGTTCTATGCTTTCGTGGACCTGCAGCCCGGACACTACGATATCCAGGTGAGTCAGAACGGCTTCAGCACATTCCACCAGACCGGCATACTGCTGGACGTGGATTCCGCCAAAGTCGTGAACATCAATTTGAAAGTAGGCCAGATCAGCGAAAAGGTCGAGGTCTCTACCGACGCAGTACAGTTGGATACTGCCAGCACCCAATTGGGGGAAGTGATTAGCGCGCAAACGATGACGGCCGTCCCATTGGTAACGCGAAGCTACACCGATCTCTTGGCTCTGCAGCCTGGTGTGACTCCCACGTCTTCCGGCCTGGCCGGGGGTCAAGGAGGACAGTTCAGCGCAACTGGATTTACCTTCACCAATATTTCGGGTGATCTGAATGCTGGAAATCTTTCGGTGAATGGCCAGCGCGAATCATCGAACGGTTTCTTATTAAATGGAACCACGGTGCAAGAGTTCGCCTTCTCCGGCACGGGTATCATTCCCAACTTGGATTCGATTGCGGAGTTTCGCATCGTCACCAACAATTTCGATGCGGAATACGGCAACTATGCGGGTGGACAAATTAACGTCATCACGAAATCGGGAACAAACAAGTTCCACGGGAGCGCCTTCGAGTTTCTGAGGAATCGCGCATTTGACGCCACGAACTACTTTTCACAAACAAAAGACGATCACAAGCAGAACGAATTCGGTGGCACGTTTGGCGGCCCCATTCTGAAAGACAAGCTGTTCTTCTTCGCAGACTACCAAGGGAACCGCGTGATCCAGGGACAAAGCGGTGGAACCGGCATTATTCCCGTTCCGACAGCAGCAGAGCGCGGCGGAGATTTTTCAGCGGTAGCCGGTTCATTGACCGGCCTTGTTCAAGGACCCGTGTGGGCTCAACAACTTTCCAGCACTCTGGGATATACAGTGACGCCAGGTGAGCCCTACTATTCAACCGGCTGCGCCGACCCCGCTACTTGCGTCTTTCCCGGCGCTAAAATTCCAACTACCGCATTCGCTGTCCCTTCCCAGAACCTGTTGCAATTCGTTCCTCCGGCCAATGCAGGGGATGGCGAATTCTCGAACCAGGCAGCGCCGATTCGGCTTGGCGACAACAAGACTAGCGGCCGCGTGGACTACAACTCGCACCTGGGTCTGCTCACCGGCTACTATTTCTTTGACCAGTATCGCCAGAGTGTGCCGAACATTTTTCTTCCGGGCTTTGGCAGCGACTTCACTGGCCGTTCCCAGGTTGCGGACATAGGAAATACGAAGACACTGGGTCATGCGTCGGTCAACGAACTGCGCGTCGGCCTTACTCGGCTCCGGTTCCTCATTCACAAACCCACAGGCGGTAACAATGTCACTCCGAAGTCGTTAGGTTTTGAGGAGGGTGCTGACACCCTGGGCATTTCCCCTTCGCTTCCTCAGTACGCGCACGTTCCAAACATCCATCTCAATAATTTTTCATTTGGCGCATCGGGTGGACCTCTCGGTGTCACCGAAACGACCGCTCAGCTCATCGATAACTTCAGTCGAGTCATTCGAACCCATACACTCACTTTCGGCGGGCAGTTCCGCTACAACCAGTTGACGGAGTACAACGGCGGATCAAATGGCGACTTCACCTTTAACGGCGCGGAAACCGGCGTGGATTTCGCCGACTTTCTAATCGGAGCGCCAACCAACTATTCGCAGGGGCAAGGTTATCCATCGTATGGTCGTTCGCGATATATCGGCCTGTTCGGCCAAGACAGCTGGCGCGTAAAACCGAATCTGACTTTGAACTACGGCCTGCGCTGGGACGTTAGCCGACCGTGGTCGGAAAAGAATGGACAACTGGAAACGCTAGTGCTGGGCCTGCAATCCACAAGATTCCCTGGCTCGCCCACAGGATGGGTGTTCCCAGGTGATCCCGGCATTCCCAGCACGCTGGCGCCGACTCGCTACAACAATTTTGCTCCTCGCGTTGGATTGGCCTATTCGCCTTCGGCGGACAATGGGCTGATGAAGACGTTGACCGGCGGACCCGGTAAAACCAGCGTCCGTCTGGGCTGGGGGAAGTTTTATAGCACTTTTGAAGGGGCGACGAACTTCAACGAAATTGGAGATGCTCCCTTCGGAGCTTTTTATGGTAGTCCGGTGCCACCCGAGTTCGTAACTCCATTCGTCGATCGCGGCACGGGCAACATCGAAGGCCAGCGCTTTCCAGTGCCGCTTCCGACGACGACAACTGCCATCAACTGGGCGAACTTTCTGCCCATCGGCACATCGCCGGCGTTCTGGTACAGGAACGTCTTGCCCTACACCGAGGAGTATCAGCTTTCCATTGAACGGCAACTAGGGCCGGCGACTCTCCTCACGGCCAGCTATGTCGGAACGCAAGGACATCATTTGATGTCGTCGCTGGAGGCCAACCTGGGCAACCCGGCTCTCTGCCTAAGTGTCAGCCAGCCCAGCCAGACTGCGGACGGTACAGTCTGCGGACCGAACGGTGAAAATGGTATCTATCACCCGGTTACGGGAGGCACGATCAACAGCACCCGCGGCCCCTTTGGCGGCAGTTTCAGTAGCGACGGATACTTCATCACCAGTGGGAAGTCCAGTTACAATTCTCTTCAACTTAGCGTTCGGCAACGGATTGCTGGTTTGGAGTTTCTGGCCGGTTACACCTACTCCAAGTCCCTTGACAACGGTTCTGGATACGGTGAACAAATCAATCCTCTAAACCCCAACGAGAGATCGCTGTCGGCGTTCGATGTACGCCACAATTTCGTAGTCAGCTATGACTATCATCTGCCTTTCGACCGTCTTGGTGGACCAAGCCGGCTGGTGAAAGGCTGGCGCTTGAGCGGCATCACGCGGTTCTCAACCGGCCTTCCGGTGACACTCATCGAAACCGACGACAACTCCTTGCTCGGTACAAGCAGCGCGGGAGCCATCTCTTTGCCTGTAGACACACCGAACTACACGCCGGGCGCGCTGAGTATCACCGACCCTCGCACGGGGCGTCCGTACTTCAACACTTCCCTGTTCAGTCCGGAAGCCATTGGGACGTTGGGCAACGCCAGGCGACGTTTCTTCGCTGGCCCGGGGTTGAACAATTGGGACGTAGCATTGCTGAAAGACACGTTGATCAAAGAAGGCATGAATCTGGAGTTCCGCGCCGAGCTCTTCAACGCCTTTAATCACGCTCAGTTCGGTCAGCCGGATGGAAACGTCGATGACTTGGGATCGTTTGGCGTTGTCCATTCCGCCAACCCGCCCCGGATCATGCAGCTTTCACTCAAGCTGCTCTTTTAGCGAGGGCGAGGCCGTAGTCGTCAGTCAAACTGGGATGGTCCGCTGCAAGGCGGACCATCTGATAGAGCAACCATGTTCACTCCCCCATGAAAACGCCTGCCGACGCTCTTCGCGATTCTCACAATCCAGATCATGCAGTAGATTCGAGAGAGGCCGCATGCCAAAAATGAAGGGTTCGAATTCAAGGCGGGCTTTCATCAAGACATCAGTCCTCGGCCTGGGGGCGCTTGGGACCACCGCTCCGCGATTTGGCTCGGCAACGTCGCCCATCCCACTTTTTCCGGGGAGTGCCCAAAATGGGGGGGCAATGCAACCAGTATCCGACATCGCGGTCTGGTTCACGAACGGGAAACTACGCTTTGCCCAAGGGGCGCCGATCCACTGGCGACCGGCGGTGACGCCGCCCGCGGCGGACTCCGTTCAACTTGTCGTCGGAAACAAATTTCAGGACATTTTAGGATTTGGAGGTTGCTTCTCCGACGCCGCCTGCAATGTCATCAGTCAACTTCATGCGCCCGCCCGCGAGCAGTTGCTCCACGAGATGTTTGATCCATCAGAAATGGGACTGAGCGTCAACCGCACCTGCATCGGAGCCGCAGACTCCGCAGCGACCCTCTATAGTTATGACGACGGAGACGCCGATCCGGACCTGAAGCGATTCTCCATCGCTCACGATCGCGAATACATTCTTCCTCTATTGCGCCGAGTGCGCGAAATCAATCCTGAGATGTTTTATTTCTCGTCGCCATGGAGTCCGCCGGGATGGATGAAGTGGAACAAGTCGATGTTGGGTGGCTCCATGAGCCGGCAATACCTTTCTTCCTACGCCCAATACTTCCTGAAGTTCCTGCAGGCTTATGCTGCGGAAGGAGTGCCGATCCAAGCCATCACGACGCAGAACGAAATCGACACGGACCAGCATGGTCAAATGCCCGCCTGCACGTGGTCCCAAGAATGTGAAACCGAGTTCATCATTGACCATCTCGGGCCGCTCTTTGAAAAAACGAATACGCCCACGAAAATTTGGGTCCTGGATCATAACTTCGTGTACTGGGGACGGGTGATTTCTCAGCTTGATGACCCGGACTTTCGCCGATATGTGAATTCGGTTGCCTGGCACCCTTACACTGGGGAGCCCACTATGATGAGCAAAGTGCACGCTGCTCATCCTGAAGTCGAAATGTATTTTACGGAAGGCAGCACCGACTACAACGACCCCCACTATCAGGATGACTGGACAAAGTGGAGCAAGACTTATACCGATGTCCTGAATAACTGGTGCCGTTCCGCCGCGGCCTGGAACATGGCTACCGATGAACACGGCAAGCCCAACATTGGGCCCTATCCTTGCGGAGGAATTTTGATCATCAATCCCCGTACTCAAGAGATTATCCGCAGTGGCCAGTATTGGGCACTGGCACATTTCTCCCGCCCAATTCGGCGAGGAGCCCGGCGTTTTGAGTCGCAAAGTTTGGCCGCTAGTCTTGGTCACGTCGCAGTCGAAAATCCTGGAGGCCAAAAAGTCCTCATACTCACGAATCTCGGAGCGGCACGGACCATTCAGGTCAACCAGGGACTGAGTTCGGCCTCGGTCCAACTGGAAGAGAATTCGATCGCAACGTTGGTTTGGAACTGACTTTAGTCATGTTGGGCAACGCCATACGGTGAGGCATGCAGCGTCGTGAGTTCATAAAATCCGTCATCGTCGGCGCGCTCTTTTGGAAAGCGCCCGCGTTGCTCGCGCTGCAGGCAGCACCTTCACCGTCGCCAACGCCCGATCCCACCGTGAAGCGCGTCCTGGTGATGTTCAAGTGTCATTTCGACGCCGGCTTTGTCGACACGCAGGCAGCCGTGGTCCACCGCTACTTCACGGAATATTTCCCGAGGGCAATCGATCTAGCCAAGCAACTGCGCGAGTCTGGCAACCAGCGCTACGTATGGACCACGGGATCTTGGCTGCTCTACGAATACTTGGAACAGGCAACCCCAGAGCAGCGCACGCGGATGGAAAAGGCCATCTCACAGGGAGATATCGCGTGGCACGCTCTCCCGTTCACATGGCAGACCGAGTTGATGGACGAATCAATGATCGCCGGAGGCATTGGCCTGTCGCAGGCACTGGACCGGCGCTTCGGTCGAATGACGACCGGTGCCAAGATGACGGATGTGCCGGGCCACACTCGTGGATTGATCACCCCACTGGCCGCGCACGGGGTAAAGTTTTTGGACATTGGGGTGAACGATGCGAGCACGCCCGCCGAGGTTCCACCCTTGTTTCTCTGGAAGGACCCCGGCGGTTCGACACTGGTAGTGATGTATCACCATGGCTACGGTGGCGTGGTGCATGTTCCGGGGTCCGATCTGGCCATCGCCATCGTAGTGCGCGACGATAACACCGGGCCGCACACCCCTGCAGAGATTCGCGAGACGTATACGAGCCTTACTAGCCAATTTCCTAATGCCCAGATCGTCCCGACGAACCTGACCGAGATCGCGAACGCGGTCGAGCCACATCGCGACTCGCTGCCAGTGCTGACCAGCGAGATCGGAGATACGTGGATTCATGGTGTTGCCAGCGATCCCCTGAAAGTCGCGAGATATCGCGAGATCGCGAGGCTGCGCCAAAGTTGGCTGAGTCAGGGGAAATTCGCCGTCGGGGATGCTACCGACCTAGCTTTGCTTCGTAATCTCCTTTTGGAAGTTGAGCACACCTGGGGCACAGACACTAAAACCTGGCTCGATTTCGATCACTACACTCCGAAAGACCTGGCCGCGATGCTCGACACCAAGAACTATAAGGTCGTCCAGTTCAGCTGGCATGAGAAGCGTCAGGACCTGTTTGCCGGGATCGAGACTCTTCCCTCCCAATTGCGCGAACAGGCACAGGCAGCGGTGCGCGATCTTGAAGCGACGCCACCACGACTGGCACGTCCCAAACCTCACCCGGCAGGAAGTGAGATCGAGACACAGCATTTCATCGTTGGAATCGATCCAAAGACCGGAGCCATCCACCGACTGCGCAATAAGGAGTCAAAGCGGGAGTGGGCCTCCAGCGACCGTCCGCTGGCCCTCTTTTCATACCAGACACTGTCACAACAAGACTATTCGCGCTTCTTTGATAGTTATGTTGTCAGTGACGAAGATTGGGCCAAGAAGGACTTTGGAAAGCCCAACATTGAGCGATTTGGAGCGGTGAGCCACGAGTGGCTTCCCTCGGTCGCGAATCTTCAGGTGGACGAAGACCATGACGGCCATCACCTGCTGGCGAGCCTTGAGATCAGCGATCCGGAAGCTGTCCGCACCGGACGAGCATCCTTCCCGCAGAAGATGTATCTGGAAATGCTGTTGTCCAGAGCAGAGCCGGTGATCTATCTGAATTTTTCCTGGTTCCAAAAGCCGGCCACGCGCCTTCCTGAGGCTCTCTGGCTGACCTTCCATCCGATTGCTTCCGATCCCGCAGGCTGGATGCTGGAGAAATCAGGCGAGCCGGTTTCCCCCCTGGATGTGGTGCGATCCGGAAATCGTCATATGCACGCACTGTCGAAGGGTTTCGGCTACAAAGACGAGAGCGGAGCATTGTTTGTGGAGACTTTGGACGCGCCGGTCGTCACGCTGGGGGTAAAGTCTCCCTTGTGTTTTTCGAAGACCCAGCCTGATCTTTCCGCCGGAGTTCATTGCAATCTATTCAACAACGCTTGGGGAACCAACTACATCATGTGGTCCGGCGAGGATATGCGATTCCGTTTTCTCCTCCACGCCTGAATGCATGGGCAGGAAGATATCCGATACAAACAAACCCGTGGAGCAATCCAGTGAACAGGAAACTTGAACGACTGCGCTGGCTGTGTGTCACAGCGCTGATGATCTCGGCGGTGAAGCTTGCTCTGGGTGCTGCGAGTCACCAGGACCGGATGGTTATCGTCATCAGTCTTGATGGCTTCCCTGCGTATGCGCTCGACGATCCAAGATTGCCCATTCCCACGCTACGCAAACTAGCGCGGGAGGGCGCCCTCGCTTCTTCCATGCAACCGGTCAATCCGACGGTAACCTGGCCCAATCACACTGCCATCGTGACTGGTGTCGACGCTTCTCAACATGGTGTCTTATTTAACGGAACGTTGCTATTCCCCGAAGCGGGCGGCCCACCCAAGATTGAACCCTGGCGGGACAAGGATCTAATGGTGCACGCCCCGACCATTTATGACGTCGCCCACGATGCAGGTCTCACGACCGCGCAGGTAGATTGGGTCGCCATCTATCGCGCGAAATCAATCACCTGGCAGTTTCCCGAACTTCCAGACCCAGATGGAGCGATCGAGCACGATCTGATTGCTGCTGGAACGGTGACACCCGAACAGTTGCGAACCTTCGAGGACAGTACACAGGCTTGGCAAGATCAGATCTGGACCGCCGCGGCCATCGACATTCTGGAAAAGCACAAACCAAATCTTCTGCTCTTTCATCTCCTGACCGGAGATGACACCAACCATGAATATGGTCCCATGAGTCACGCCAGCCTCACTGCACTGGCTTTTCTAGACGATCGCGTGAAGCAAATTGTGGATGTTCTGGAGCGCACAGGTCTTTCACGCAATGCGACACTACTGATTGTTTCCGACCATGGCTTCCGGAACTTTAAATATAAGATTCGGGCCAATGTGCGCTTGCGCGAGAGCGGATTGCTGAGCGGCGAGCCAGGTCACGTGAAGGGCGACGCATGGGTCGTGCCCGACGGTGGAGTGGCTATGGTTTACGTGACCAATCCCGATCGTAGAACGGAGTTAGTCCCACAACTTCGTCATATGTTTACCGGGGCAGAAGGTATAGATCGCGTGTACGGAGTAGATGAGTTTTCGACCTTGGGATTGCCGACACGATCTACGAGCGAGCAGGCGCCCGATCTTGTGCTCGTGGCAACTCCTGACTACGCGTTTAGTGGCGAATCGGAAGGCAGTTTCATCACCAAGGGGACCGAAGCCGGAACTCACGGCTACCTCAACACCGATCCCAAGATGCAGGCGATCTTCATCGCATGGGGTGCCCGCATCCCGAAAGGTATTCATCTGGGCAGCATTTCGAACCTCGATGTAGCGCCGACCATAGCCGCGCTCTTGGGACTCGAGATGAAGCAAGCGAAAGGGCACGCGATCGAGCAGATCGTAAAACACAATGTAGGTCACTGACTCGCCGTTTTGGACAAGGTCCAGGGCGACACGCAATTCTCACAGCAGCTCAATCTCAGGGCTCGAAGTGCTTCCAAACTTCCTCGCACAGCGCCGGCTTCGAGACCCATGCAAAACGATCGAGATCCGAAACCGCCTGATCGTATAGCGACGCTCCCCGCATGAAGCCCAGGTCGGCATAGTCTCTGGGCCGGCGCACGTCGAGTTTGCTCTTCTGATAGTTCGGATTGGGCGCCCATTCGACCTCGCCGCTCGAGGTGACGATGGGATACCAAGCGAGACCTTGACGCTTCCGGATCGCGTCATAATCGAAACTATATTCGCGATCGCAAAGAGCACCGAGAGCCATGAAATCGGCAGGGTCGGCGCTGATAGCTGCATGGGCCCACTCTGGTGGCACGACTACGACGTCGCCTGGCTTGGCCAAAATCGCAAAGCAACGCCCGGGATCCTCAGCCGCACGCTCCTGCATAAAAACGTAAGCCGCGCCTTCCCAGATTTCATACACCTCAGGCGGCGACCATCCGCTGTGCGAGGACACATGGTGGACGTGCCCTTGACTACGCACGGGCTCTTGTCCCAACGTTCCCGATGTGTAGATCACAGCGCCGAAAAGGAGCATTCTCCTCTTGAGTTCAGCGTGAACCTCTTCACGCCCGATGTCCATGACAATGGCGTAAACAGGATCAGGCCCAGCGCAATTAGGATCACGTAGACTTCGCCGAATGGCATCGAGCGAGCGGATTTCGGGCTGTGGCCCAAACGCGCCGGGTTCGTAGAGAAATCCCAAAGGCTCATGCACAGGAACTACACCAATGCCCGGATCGAATTTCATGGTTCAGTCCTCACTGCCGCCCGGATGGTTGCGCACTCAGTCCCCTCTGCGGCGGGCCTGACGCTGTACCTCCCTGCATGGGCGGGCACAATAAATGTTTCGGCATAGTGAATGTGAAAGGGCTCGAAAGCCGCAGTCGGGCTCTCGATGATCGCCTCTTCTCCTCCGACGAGGTTCAGCACATGCACTCCTTCTGATGCGTCGTGCTCTACAACAGAATTAAACCAGTGCCTTCTGGTCTCGATGAATTCAAGTTCATGCAATCCGGTTCGTTCTTCGACCCATCCTCGTCCCTCGCCTACCTTCTCGACGCGATTCAACAGATTCCTTCGTACCCATTCTGTATCCCGATCCCATTGAATGTTGGCGGTGCCGTGTTCCAGATGAATTGGGCGAGGGCGGCCGTCCAGTCCGGGTCGTCCCCAATCCCACAATTTGAACGTGAAAATGTATGGCGTCGCACTGATTTCTAAAACCATGCTGTTCGCTCCCGAGCAGTGAATGGTCCCTGCCGGGATGAGGAAGTGGTCGTGTTTGCGAGCAGGCCACTTATTGACGTAAGTCGATGCCTCAAACTTCGCGCCATTTTGTTGTGCGTGATGCAGGTCATCGATCATAGCCTGACGATCGATTCCCGTTTTCAGTCCGAGGTACACACATGCGTCGGGCCCCGCATCCAGCAAGTAATAACTCTCATCTTGGGTGTACGACATCCCGAATTTTTCACTGATGTATTGTTTTAGCGGATGTACCTGCAGCGACAGATTGCCCCCCTGCATGGTGTCGAGGAAATCGAAGCGAATTGGAAACTCAGCACCGAATCTCTCGTACGAGGCATCGCCAAGCAGTTCACGTGGATGTTGAAGCACCAAGTCCATCGCGGGTATTTCGATATTGACACCGGCCATGTCCAGAAGAAGGCTGTTTTCTTCTGGAACACAATCAAAACACCACGCATAGTTCGGGGGCCCGTCGGGCAGATCGCAGACCTCCCGCATCCATTGTCCACCCCATGGGCCTGGGTCGAAAAACGGAACCACACGAAAAGGTCGTGTCGTAGCGGATTGCAGCCCCGAGCGAAAAGCTCCGCCGGTGGTCATCTTCGGGGTCGTCGGATCGTTGGTGTCGAGCAGATAGTCCACCCTCTGAAAAAGGTCGCGCTTGATCCGATCCGCCACCCGCCAGTCAATAAAGTAAGCGCGCTTGTATTTCGCCGCTGGGGACGCGTGGACGTCTCCCGCAGGGAAATCTCCGATCTGATTGGCACGCTGACGTCGCTGGATCTCCCAACGCGCGAGGTCTGCCAAGATCAGCACATCCGGGTCAGGAATTAGGAGCGCGGTGCCCGTCCCAAGTATGAGGGTCACGCCTTCGGCTGAACGACAGGCGTCTCGAAGGCGTGCGGTTCGCTGTGAGTCCGCGAAGTCCTTGATCGTGAGTTGACTGATGCGGCCAAATACCGGGTCATTGGTCAAGTCGCTGGCGACCATCGCCTCGACTTCCCCGGGCGTTTTCCAGCACTCTTTTGTCCTGAACACATGCGCAGGGTGCAACGCAGGGACGAAAGCCTCGAGCAACTCCTCCTCGAATACTCCCGGGTAGGTTTCAACAGAGATTGTCTTGGCGCCGAGTGAGATCGCACCACTAATTCGAGCCGTGATCTCCCGCCATCCTTGCCAGACGGACTCGCGTCCAACCTGTAACCGAATGGAAGGAAACTTGTCGTAGTTGGATGATCTGTGCTTCATGGCTTCCGCACAACTACGAATTGGGCAATCACGAGGCTCAGTTTTTGCTCTCTGTCCTTGCCGTCAACTTGACGCGACGGCGGCTTTGCGTAGACACGACATCTCCGTTTGCCTGGTATTCAAGGATAGCTCGCAACAGGAAATCGCCGGTCGTATCTGGAAATTTGAAATCCACGTAAATTGTGCTCTGGCCAAGGGGAGAGACTTCGAATTTCGTTACCTGCTTTGTTACTCGTTCGCCAGTTGAATTTTCCAACGCCAGCGTAAGCGTGCCTTGGACTGTACGATCTTCGTCATTCACCAGCATTGTCTGCAGCGACTGAACGCTGGCCGCCTCAACAGACGGCTGCCAGAAACTGAGGTAGATGCCAACCGGGGCAAACGCATTGCTCATGTAGTCGCGAAATGCTGAATGAAGTTCGAGGTTTCTGACGTCGCGAAAGTGGTCCGAGGTATAGCCTGCCGGGTCACTGCTGGTCAGGTACACAAAGTGGAGTACGCCCGCATATTGGCGGTACGCTCGCCAGTACTCAGTCAAGCCGGCGAGTAAATACGCATTGAGCGCCAACCGCTCTTCCGGAGTCGAACTCTTGCCGAGCAAGGCAGGGTAAAGGTTCTTGGTCAGTTCGGTTGGACTTCCATCTCGATTCAACCAGAGCCAGCCATATTCATTCAGAATGAGAGCGTGGGCACTCGGCGCCCCTGGACCCTTCGCCCCCGAGTTCTCCAAGGTGGTCATGCTGAACGCCGGCCCACCATCTGCCATCACCTGATGTTCATAAGGATGATCTTCGACGGGATCGTCGGGCCCCTCGGGAGGGTTGTAGCTGTTTTCCCACGGCCGGTTTGATAAATCAAGCCCGCGAACCGCTGGAATGATTTTCTCCCCGAATACCGGGTCCCATGTTTCATTATTGGCGTCCCAGATGGCGACGCTGGGGTGGTTCCAGTTGTCCCGCATCCACTCCTTGTATTCCTGAATCATCTCCCCAGGGTCAAAATGCACCTGATTCTCATCTCCGTGCCAGGCGTGGCCGGTCCAAACAAAATATTCATTTTGAATGAGCAAACCGGCCTCATCCGCAATATCGAGCCACTGCTCGGGCACTGGACCGATGCAGAAGCGAAAGCTGTTCCAGTGCATCTGGTGCGGGATTTCGATGAGCAGTTTCCTGACCCACGCCTCATTCCATGGCAATGTGCCGGATAAGGGATCTTCGAAGAACCTGTGCAGCGTGATATTCGAACCGCGCATGAAATAAACGTGGCCGTTAAGGTATGCGCGCTTGGTGGCTGTATCGAAGCGAAATTCCCGCATGCCAAAGCGAGTCGAGGCGGTGTCGCCCTCGGTGCCGGTCTCAAGTACGTACAGATTCGGCGATTCAGGGGACCACAATCGAGCGTCTGGAATCTTGATGCTCTGAAGGACCGCCTTGCTCTCGCCTGGCGCAAGTTGGATGCTCTGCGGCTCTGAGGTAACTGCGATCGCACTCTCTTTCCAGCCGTGCACTTGCTGTGTAAGGCGGAACGAAATGGGGCTACTTCCTAAGTTACGGATTGCTGTCTGCACCACGATGGACCCGTCAGCTATCTTCGGTGCCACCTGAACGCTTTCGATTGCAGGATTTTCGCTTAGCGCGAGAGAAACACTGTCGTAAATTCCGGGAGTCCAACGAATCTTTTCGAAATCAGTTCCACCCGAAACGGACGGCGGCAGCACTCCGGGGTGAGCCCCGACCCGAACGATCAATTCATTGGTTCCTCGCCGAATCGCCTTGCTGACGTCAAATATCGCCGCAGTGAAACAGGGGAGATGGTCGCCGATCTTAGTGCCGTTCAGCCAAACCGCCGCTCCAAACTGAGCTTTATTAATTCGAAGAGTGGCGACACTCTTCGGGTCGGGGACTTCGAAGGTGCGCCGATACCAGAACCAGTTGCGATCTTGGCGCGACACGCCAGCGTTGTACACGATGGCCGTAGCGGGAAGTTTTCCTTGACCGACCCTGTTCTGAATCAACATTCTGCTGTCAAACTGGTCCACTTGCGGAAATGCTGGTTCGGCAGAATGCGCCAGTCCAGGCACGGGAGCTTTATGTTTCCATGAGGCAGGGATCGCGCCTGCTTCCTTCGAATCCTCGATCTGCCATATGCCGTTGAGCGAGATCGTTGTCCTGTCGGTCGCCTGCAGGGAGAAGGGAGAAGTTGCGATGGCAGCGAGGATTACGAATGGCTTGAGGAGCAATCGCGCCTTCATGCTGAGGGTCCCGCCCTTTGATTCAACCAGAACTTTTCGATTTCCTCCAGCGTCCTGCCCTTGGTCTCTGGAACGCCGCGCCAGACGAAGAGCAATGCAGCGACCGAGATCAGCGCGTAAAGCAGAAAAACTCCCGCTGCGGTAAATAGGGTCACCAGCGAAAGAAACGTCAGGGTCACCGACAAGGTACCGCACCATAAGAAGACGGTGGCGATCGACATAGCCCGTCCTCTCACCCTCGTGGGGCAGATTTCTGACATTAACACCCACGTGCCAGTGCCTACACCGACGGCAAAACATGCGACGTAAGTGAGGACAAAGATCAGGACGATGACGCCTGATGCTTGAAAATGGATCGCGACAGAAACCGCAGCGAGGGACAGGGCCATTCCGCCAAACGCCGACATCAATAGTGACTTTCGTCCGGAACGATCGATGAGCAGCATTCCCACTATGGTCGCGACAAAGTTGATCACTCCGATAATGACATTTGCCCACAGCGCTGTGCTCGCCGTTTGATGCGGCACATGTTCCAGGAAAACGATCGAGCCGTAATAGATAATGGTATTAATCCCCGTGAACTGACTGAATAGTGCGATCACAATTGCCACTATCAGCGGTTTTCGGAAACTTGGATCAAACAAGTCCCCGCTCTCTTCTGAAATGGCTGCCCGGATAGCGTTAATCTCAATCGAGGCAGCCTGCGGACCAACCATCCGGGCCAGGAACTGCTCCGCCTCCTGATTACGCCCTTTCTGCACGAGCCAGCGCGGGCTCTCCGGAATGAAAAGCAGTGTCAAAAGGAACGCCAGGGAGGGCAGGGCTGCCGTGGCGAACATCCATCTCCAGTTTGACGGACCAGCGCCAGTGAGCATGTAGTTCACGCTGTATGACAGCAGAATTCCTGACACAATCGCCAGTTGATTCAAAGAAACCAGCAGTCCACGTTTCTTGGCAGGCGAAATTTCCGCGATGTAAAGTGGCGAAAGCGTTGAAGCAATACCTATTGCAATCCCGCCCAGAAGGCGGGCTACGGCAAATTGAAACAGATCCCGAGGCAAGGCTGCACCGATCGAAGACAAAGTGAATAACGCCGCAGCGCCCAGCAAAACCCGCTTCCGGCCAAAGCGGTCGCTGGTGAAGGCGGCGACGCTGGCACCGACGACACATCCCAGAAGAAGGCTGCTGGCGGCAATTTCGGTCTGTGACTCACTCAGCCCGAACTGCTGCTTAATGAAGACGATCGCACCGTTAATGACCGCCGTGTCAAAACCAAACAGCAAACCGCCGATCGCGGCAACCATGGCTGGCAAATAGATAGAGCGAGCAGAGCCTGTCTGTGGCACCGTGTTTGGGATTGAATTCATTTCGGTGATGTTTGCCCCAACTCACCTTGTTTCAGATCGTCAATAGTTTCTGCTTGAGAAAAACCATGCCCGCAGCTCCGGCCACGCCTCCGTAACCAACGATCTTCTGGAAAACGATCGGGACTTCCCTTCCCAACAGAATCCTGGTCCGGCGCGCGATCTTTTCTTGAATGGGAGCGATGAGTTGCGGCCCGGCAGCCACAATGTTTCCTCCGAGAATGAACACCTCCGGATCGAAGGTGTGGAGAAAGCTCACCAGAGCGGCTCCCAGATACTCCAACGCCCGATCCACGACAAAGCGCGCGCATTCGTCACCCTCGGCTGCAGCACGGAAGATGGCCTCGGGATTCGGCACTTCGCCGGTGTGAGTGATCGACAATGTCGCCGGTGCCGCGCGATGGATGTGAGCCCAATACTCGGATTCAATGGCACGCGACGAAAAGCGAGTCTCCAGACAACCGTAGTTGCCACAAATGCAAAGCCCGCCTCGGGTATCGATCGTCGTGTGGCCCAAGTGCCCTGCGGCGCCATGCGCCCCATGAAGGATCACGCCATCCACCAATACGGCTCCGCCGACACCGGTGCCAAGCGTCAGCATCACTACATTTCGCCGTCCTCGGGCAGCCCCCCAAAGCACTTCGCCAATCAGCGCTACACGGGCGTCATTTTCAGCGCAGACCGGCAGATCGCCTGTACCGACCACCTCACTCAACAACTGCCCCTCGAGAAAGCAAAGATCGCCCGGTGAACTCTTCACGCAAGTGGAAGTTGCATCAATGATTCCCTTGCACCCCACGCCGATTCCACGAATGGGGGACTTGGCGCGCTTCACGAGCGAATGAACGAACTCACGCAAGTCACGGATCGTGCGTGGCGTGCGCTCATGAATACTTTCGAGCAGGTCTCCTCGTATGTCTACAATCGCGGCCTTGATTCCAGTACCGCCAATGTCTATACCAATCGCTAGAGGGTCAGTCGCATCGGCGCTGTTGGATTTGTCGCTCACGACAGTTTGTGCATTATACTCACTTTGTGCAATTTTACCGGCCAATCCGAACATGGCCACAGTCCAGCTGCGCGGGCAAGCCGATCTCCTGCGCGCTTCCGCTTCTCGCCTCGAAGGAGCAGACAACTATCTGTGATTGATCCTTCCCCGAACAAAGCTGTCCGCCCGCAAGCAGGCTTGGCGTTTTATGACCATGCCGTGAAATTGCTAAGCGACCTCAAGAAAACACAGGCAGATGTAATTCAAAAAGCGGCTGAGCTTTGTGCGGAGCGCATTGCCCGCGGAGGGCTTGTCTTTCTTTTCGGCAATGGCCACTCCCGGATGATGTGCGAGGAAATGACCCCTCGCCAGGGGGGCTTCCCCGGCTTTGTAGCCCTGGTGGAGACGGCGCTTTCAAACCATGCGGCAATTATCGGAGCGAATGGCCTACGCTCGTCGCTTTATCTCGAAAATTATGAGGGCTATGCCGAGCATATTCTGAGCAGCTTCCATTTCGGCGCGCAGGACGCCTTCATCATTATTTCGACCAGCGGGATTCGGCCAGTCATCGTCGAAATGGCGATGGGCGCTCGATCACGGGGGCTGCCGGTAATTGCCATTGTTTCCAAAGCCCACTCGGACGAAGCTAAAGCGGCGCACTCTACTGGGAAAAAACTGGTGGACTGCGCGGATATCGTGATCGACAATCTCTGTCCTCCAGGCGACTGCGTTCTGAAGCTGGACGGCCTGGAATGGAAGACTGGGCCGGTATCGACGATCACGGGCGCGATGATCATCAACATGATCCGCTGCGGGGCCGCAGAAGCGCTGCTGGCAAAGGGAATGAAACCCGTCATTCTGCCCAGTCATCAATTCCTTGGCAACACTAGTGCTGCCGAGCAGTTGGACGCTTTTTACGAGGCGTATCGGCAAAGTCTGAAGCACTTATTCGAATAGGACACAGTGAAAGAGGTCCTTCTAGTTACAGGCTCGTCGGGTATCGCGGCGGCTACGGCGCGCTTGTGGGGAGCCGAGAATCCTGTATTTGTTGTTGGCCTTAACACAGACGAGTGCAAGGCGGTTGCGGACGATTTGGGTGAGGCAGGTTACGCAACTGCAGATGTTCGTGATGAGCTCGCGGTCGGGAATGCCGTGGCCGCGTGTCTCGATCGGTTTGGACGAATTGACGCTCTGTTTAATGTTGCCGGCATCAGCGCACGCTCCGCGGGCGATGGCCCGCTTCACGAATGCAAGCCTGCGGCATGGGACGTCGTCATGGAGGTGAATGCGAAAGGCACATTTCTGATGTGCCGAGAGATCCTCGGCATCTGGACAAGGAAGGCGCAGGCGGGCGTCATTCTCAATTGCGGAAGTGTATTAGCGCAGAGTCCGCAGCGCGACTATTTCTCGACCGTCGGATATGCCGCCAGTAAAGGCGCCATCGAGGCCATGAGCCGCTCGGCAGCGGCGTATTACGCTACGGCCGGTATTCGCATCAATGTCATCGCGCCGGGATTGGTGCGCACTCCGATGAGTGCAAGGGCTCAAGCAAATCCTCGTATCACCGAATACATGATTCATAAACAGCCACTGACTAAAGGGTTCCTGAGCCCTGAAGACGTGGCGAAGACGGCTTGTTTCCTTCTCCACAGGGATTCAAGCCCGATGACGGGGCAAGTTGTCACCGTGGACGGCGGCTGGACGGTGAGTGAATGAAAGATAAGAAGAAGGCTGCTGCTGCGGCGGCGGCGAAGAAATCCGAGGCTGCGCCCGCCTATCCAAAACAGCACCGTCCTCTGCAAACCACGGTGGTTGGAAGCTATCCCTTTCCGGGATGGCTCGAGTTCGCATCGGCGCATCTGGAGCAGTTCGGCGAGTCTGACATCGAAGAACTCCGTACCGACGCCGTGATCGCGGCGATTCACGATCAGCTCGCGGCGGGGCTCGACGTTATTACCGATGGCGAGCAGACTCGCTACGATTTCAATCTTTCCTTCTATGGCCGGCTGGAGGGAATTGCTGGAAGACCTGTTTCAACCCGCAATTTCGGTCCCCCCGCTCACGATCAGCGAGGGAAGTATCAGGTTACCGGGAAAATTCGATCGCAACACGGGCTGGGAGCAATCGCGGAATTCAAACTTTTGCAGAAGGTCGCGCCAGCGGGTCCGATTCTGAAAGCCAGCGTGCCGGGTCCTTACACGTTGAGTGGCAGAATTAATCCTGGCGGCATTTACAAGGACCGTTGGGATCTAACTGAGGCCTTGGTTCCAATTGTGCGAGAGGAACTCGTCCAGCTTGTCGCAGCCGGGTGCCGCGAGATCACTCTGGATGAGCCCTCGATGAGTTGCTACGCTCATCGCGAAGATCCTCGGCGTTTTGTCAGGATTTTCGCCGAAACCGTCAAGCCAATCCTCGGACGCTGTCGCCTTTCCACCCATCTTTGTTTCGGCAATTACAAAGGCCGCGCCGTCGGCCCGCGCCAGTATGCTCCTTTGTTTCCTGCCTTTCTCGATCTTCCAGTCGATGAAATTCATCTGGAGATGGCCAGCCGTGAATTCTCAGAAATTGAAAGAATTCGAGAGATTGCAGACCGAAGTATCGACGTGGCAGTCGGGGTCATTGACGTGAAGAGTTATTACATCGAGTCTCCCACCGATGTAGCCGAACGCGTCCGCCTCTGCCTGAAATACGCTCCGCCAGAGAAACTCTCGTTCGCCCCGGATTGCGGACTCAGTCAGACCGCTCGCTGGGCCGCGAGGCAAAAATTGGCCAACATGGTCAGCGGTGTTGCCATCGTGCGGAAAGAACTTGGATACACGTGATTCAGCCGGCCCAATCTCATGACACGCTACTGTCGGACATTCATGCCTCAGACCGGAGAGATGAGGGCTTCCGTTTGTGGTGGCTGGGACAAAGCGGCTTCCTGCTGCAATGGCAAGGAGTCCACGTACTGCTCGATCCGTATCTGTCAGACTCGTTGACCAAGAAGTACTGCCAAACCGACAAGCCGCACGTGCGTATGACGGAGTTGGTGATCGATCCAGCCCGGCTTTCTTTCGCCAATATCGTCACCTCTACTCATAATCATACCGATCACCTCGACGCAGAAACTCTCTGTCCCATTCTTGCGCGAAATCCGCTTGTGAAGCTTGTGATCGCGGAGGCGAATCGAGCCTTTGTGGCGGATCGACTGAAGATTGATGGCAAGGCGCCGATTGGGCTGGATGATGGAACTTCTATCGAAATTTCGAAGATCAGATTTTCTGGTATCGCCTCAGCTCACGAGGGATTGGACCGCGATGAGCACGGTCGCGCAAAGTACCTGGGATACGTTCTCCAATTCGGTGGCTGGACGATTTACCACAGCGGCGACACCGTCCGATACGAAGGGATGTCAGAGAAACTGCGCCCTTTCAATATAGATGTTGCACTCCTCCCCATTAATGGCCGGGCACCCGAACGACGTGTTCCGGGAAACTTATTTGGACGCGAAGCAGCCCAGTTGGCGAAAGACATTGATGCGAAGCTCGCTATTCCGTGTCACTTCGACATGTTCGAATTCAACACCAGTTCACCGGACGAATTCATAGGCGCATGCGAAATGCTAGGGCAGCCATTTAAGCTGCTGCAATGCGGCGAAAGATACGACTGGAGAAACGCGAAGTGAAGCGAGAAATGCTCGAGAGAGCGTAAGAGCTTAATTCCTGGCGAGCATCACAGTGCGCTGCAGTTTCCGAACATTGTGTTCCAGCACCTGGGTGCGATCGTATTCTCGAACGAGGGCTTTCCCTAGCGACACGCGCGGGTTGCGGTAGAGCATGGGGCTCGTAACCGGACTGCTCAATCCCACGTGAATTTCACTCACACCGGTGCGCTCGATGATGGTCGCGGCGTTCTCGTGCCCAATACCGCCGCCAGCCATGATCGTGACGCGTCCGCGCCCTGCTTCCACAAGTCTGGCAATCATCTCCGCGCCTTGTGAACACTCTTGTTCACCACCCGAAGTCAGAACTCTGTCCGCACCTGTCTCGGCCACGTCTTCGAGCGAACGGAGCAAGTCGGCGGACATATCGAAAGCACGATGGAAAGTCACGTTGAGCGGTCGCGCCAATTCAACCAGTTCGCGAGTTCGAAGGACGTCCACATTTCCGGCCGGGTCTAGGATACCGAGAACCACACCGTCTGCGCCCGAGTTCTTGGCATACTCAATGTCACGGCGCATGATCTCGGTTTCTTCCTCTGAGTAACAGAAATCGCCGGGGCGAGGACGAATGATCACCTGCAAGCCAATCGAGATTCTCTCTCGAACCGATTCGATTAAACCCACGCTTGGGGTAACGCCGCCTTCGAGCAAATCACTGCACAACTCCACCCGTGAGGCTCCACCACGCTCCGCCGCCACGGCGGAGGCTACCGAGTCGATGCACACTTCGATGAGGACTTGGTCAGTCATGGTATGTCTTCTGAGCCGTAAGATTACTACGGCCGAGGTTGAGTTTCGCAACCCACGTTGACTCGCTTCTCGTGTTGAAAGCTGAGCAGTGTGCTTCCAGAAAGAGGAGGCGCTGCGCTTGTCAGGAGCCTGTCGCACTTGATTTACGACAGACTCCTGAGAGGACGGGTTGGCCTAGAAACCGTAATGCAAACTCAGCTGTATCTGGCGCGGAGGAGAGCGCACCCCGCTGATCTGGCCGAAGTTCGTATCAGTCACATTGTTGTCAGGATTTCCGTAGCTGGCAATGTTGAAAATGTTAAAGAAATCCGCCCGGAAGCCGACTACGTGACGTTCTGATATGTGAAAGTCCTTGAAGATCGAAGTATCGACCTGGCGGTAACCTGGGGCGCGCTCAGTATTGATCGCCGCCGTGCCGAAAGTAGGCGGTCCGCCAGCGTATGCAACACCATATGCGCAAGTGCCATTGTCTGCCCCAGTCGGATTAACGTTTGAATCGGTACGCAAGGGACAGCCGACGGATCGGTTCCCCACCAATTGTTGATGGAGCGGTTATGGACAACCAGATTTCTGTAGTGGTTTGCGCGCGACTGTCCGAAACTGTTTGTATTGCTCTGGCCCGGGGCGTTGATAGTGATGGGAAATCCGGAATACAGAAACGCCGAGGCCGAGATCTTCCATCCCCCAAATGCAGCGTCTACAAAATGATTCGACGCTGCCGCCATGAGCTCGACCATGGCCGAACGGAAGCTCATAGACGCCAACAAAGTTCAGACTGTGACGGATGTCCATTCCGGACGGACCGTAGTCGGCATTTCCATTGTAGCCATCCTGATACGCTCCGTCGGATCCGCTGACATTCGGCGTGCCATAGTTGCCGGATGAATTCGTTAACGACTTTGCGTAGGTGTAGTTCAGCGTGAATTCCAGACCGTGATGCGTCCGCTGCCGCAGAGTCAATTGGCCGGCGTTATAGTTCATCTCAGCCTCGGACTCGGTAATAAGGAGAGCTCCACATTGCCCAACTAGGGACGCGAAGGGCGCTACAGCTCCAGCGGGAATGGGATCGCTACATTGCTTTACCCCTGATCGGGATTGCAAGGCTGCTGCGCCAGCGTGTACTGATTGCCATTGCGGTAGTCGGCCAGGTGGTGCCCGGATTCGCCCAGATAACCGGCGCTCAGTGACAACTGATAGGTCAACGCATACTCGGTCGTGAGACTGTATTCGTTGACATAGGCAGGTTGCTGATTTCGGGCCACGTCGAGTAGAGGTGGTCGAGCTGAATTGCTGAGCGAAGCCATCTTGTTCGACACTGAAGGGGCAGCCCGGGGTTGTATCAGCGGGACAGCTGCGGTCACATTACTGCCGAGCGCAAAGGGTGGACTGGAAGTCAGACGTTGATTGAACGCATCTCCCTCAAAGAAGCTGGTCTCCACCATAACCCCCGCGAACGACCAATTTAGGCGAAAACTGATAGGCAAATCCGAGCGGGGCATGAATTGCTTGTAGTTTGCGTTATAGCAGGCATCTGGTTGGACAAACAACTGCGCCCGCGACCGCCCCGACTCGGTACGCTACCCGCATATTCGACTGTTCCGTTGGGCAGAACGTTGGCGGTTCTGTTGTGAACCTCATACCAAGGCTGATCAAATTCATAACGCAGGCCGAGATTGAGGGTTAGCCTCGAAGATCGCTTTGAAATCATCTTGAATATAGCCAGCAACACGCCACTGACGGTTGCCGACGATTCCGACTGTAGATCCGATTTGTATTGCCACTGACTAGTCGAGAACAAAGTCGGCTGGGCCGTACCCTCGCCATCGCTTCAAATGCCAGTGAAAAGCACCGGAGTAACTAGAACGTCCCCAGGAATCCGAAGTTGGAAGCGTTGAGATAATTCTGCTGGTAACGGGTCGCTTGCCCACCGATGGACAGGAAGTGGCGCCCGCGCTGCCACGTCAGGTTGTCGTAATAGTTGAAAGTATTGTCGCGAAGAATTTGCGTATTGGCGTTGGTACCGATATAGCTCGCATTGTTACTGATGCTTTGCCCGGAGAATCCCGGATAAAGCTGCGCGCCAATGAACGGAATCCCGACCTTGGCGTTTCCGGTCAGGCCGAAGTTGCCTGAAGGGATCAGTCGGAATGCTGTTGTCCCAACGTACGCGAGTGAAGCCGAAGCGAGCTTCGTTAACGATCGTCGGCGAGAAAGTGTGCACCCAACTGGCTCCGCCAACGTGTGTCGGGTAGACATTCTGCGACGGGAAAAAGACCGGTATCAGCGCCGTGGACCCATCTCGGCCTGTGCCCTGTGAATAGAAGCCATTGATCTTGTTCACAGTTGCCCGGAGTCCAATCGACCTTGAAGTCCTCCTGATTGTTCTTGACGAAACTGGTTTGTTTGCCCTGGAAGTTGCTGGCGAGCAGTCCATCGGTCGGGACGCGTTGGGCAAGTGGATAGAGTTCGGGATGGGCAAAGAGGTACTGCGCCACCGGATTCACGATTGGCAGACCCTTGTCTCCCGCGAAAGGGGCGAAAGCCATTTTGCGTGTCATATAAGCTGAATGTTGCTGCTGCCCTGAGCCAGAAGAGCCGAAAAGTCTCCGTTACGCATGGCCTGGGTAAGAACACTGGCCGAGGCTACACCACCTTTGTGATAGCGCGCGCCCTCGTAGTCGACGAAAAAGAAGAGCCTGTTCTTCAGAATCGGACCGCCAAACGTGCCGCCGAAGATGCTCTGCGTGTAGTCGTTCTTAGGGAGTAATCGGGAAAGTGTGATTGTTGCCCCAGGAGTTCGCATCCAACTTGTGGTTCTCGAGAAGGCCATAAGCAGAACCGTGATAGCTGTTAGTGCCGGATTTCAAGATCGTAATGACCGCACCACCGTTGGCGTTTCCGTAGGTGGCGGGAGCATTGGCCGAAATCACGCGCACCTCATTGATTGCATCGGGCGCCGGGTTGTAAGCAATGAGGTTGTTCTGCGGTTCGTTCAGGTCAGCGCCTTCCAGCGTGTAGTAGTTCGCCTGTGCGCGATTTCCGTTAATCGACGCGATGCCGTTGTTGTAGGTGTTGCGCTCAATCGCATTGTTTCCTGTCAGGCCAGTTGGGTCAGTATCGATCGCTCCCGGTTGAAAAAGCGTGAGAGACGAAAAGTTCCGTCCGTTCAGCGGAATGTTCTCGATCTCAGTGGACGAGATCGTGTTCCCAAGAGAGGAGTCGGTTGTATCGAGGATGGGATGAATCTCCTCTTGCACCGAAACGGTCGTTGTCGCGCCAATCTTAAGGCTAGCGTCAATTTTTGCCGTCCGATCGATTTCCAGTGCGAATGCTGGGACCCTTTGGCTGGTGAACCCGGTTGCATCGATGGTCACGGTGTAGGTGCCAACCGGCAGGAAACGAATGGTGTAAACCCCTGAGGCATTCGTTTGGGATGTGGTTTTCACGGAGGTCGCGGCATTCTCGGCCGTCACTGTCGCACCGACGACCACCGCACCCGTCTGATCGGTCACCTGACCTGTGATGGAGCCGGTTACGTTTTGTCCCACGGCCGACGATAAGCACAGGAAGGCTGCGAGGCAGCATGCCAGGAAATAGCAAAAGCGATTTATTCTCATTGATCTCCCCAGATGTAGAGCGACGTTATATAGGTTGAATGATCACTGTCAAGAGCAAAATGATCGTTTTCGCCACTTTCAATCAGTTTTGACTGTCATACAGGACAATTTAGCTATGTTTTGTGGTCAATTTGCCGCGCGAGGGTGAAGAACAAAACAGATCGGTTTATCAAAAAAAGGCCCGGTCTCGAGACCGGGCCCAGGATTTCCCAACGGAAGATTGGTTAGTGTCTATCCGGCGCGCAGCCCCGGCTCACCTTCGTCAAGGTGTTGCTCTGTGACGCGATCTGGCAGTTATAGAAATCGCCCTCCGAGCTGAAATCGGTATAGTTTTGCGAGCTCGAAGACGGAGCTACATCGCTTGCCTTCACAGAGTTGGTAACCGAGCTGAAGGAGACCAGATCTCCGCTGCGTGAGACCTGCTTCTCTGCCTGATACTTCTGCGCGGTCGCCACAGTAAATCCGAATGTGGCACTCGGTACTGGGTAGACAAAATCCACTGTGATGGGAAAGCTGAATTCATCGTGAGTCGTTACCGGGTCGCCCCTACCTAAAACGGTCGTGGTGGAATCGACGCTCGTTTGGACCGATGTTTTCTGATCGAGTACCGTCGCATTGACAGTGTCAAAATCGATTGCCTGCGTGCTGGAAAAGTTTTGGTGCTCCGAGATCGATGTTCTGATTTTTCCATGCGAAGTATTCACGAATCCCGCGATCGTGAAGTGCCGATTGGAGGTCACACCAATCGTTCCGGTCACGGTTGAGGTTCCCTGCAGGTTCTCGGTAACCACCGGAGATGGGCTGGTTAAAGTATTCTTCGTGACCGCCCCGGTGACTTGTGCGGATCCATGGTCGAGAAAGAGCAGAATCGACGCGGTCACCGAGAAATAGCTGTCGTCATTGAATACGCTTAAAGAAACGGTGTGCGGATTTCCATCGTTGAGCGTTCCGGCGAATGGCGTGAGGTTTACCCGATAAGGCACAAAATCGAGCGTTTGAGCGCCCGGCATCGGTTTCCATTGGTCAGGAAGAAAGCCGGTGTAAACCCAAGGCGAGACGGGAGCGATGCCTGCGAGGGTGCCGTCGATCGTAACTTCTGTCTCGCGGAAGTCGGTGTTCCCGCATCCATAGACTTCGTTAATACTGCTCAGATCATTGGGAAAGCATCCGTACCACTGCTCGTCGGTCGATTGACTTTGGGAAACCACGTCGAGATAGATGCGCTCGATATTTTTAGGCAGAGTAAATGTGGTTGAGAATTGATCCGTTGGAGAAAACAAGAAAGCCGGCAAGTTGACTCCACCGCTGCCATTGGACTGCACCAGGGGAAGTACGGCGTCGGGAGTTTTGTTCCGGCTATCTCGGTCATGTCGGTCCGCAGGATAAAACTCCAAGTCGGCATTCACGGTGAAGATCCCGTTCAGCCTGGTGTTGTAAGGAGGAGGGCAATCGGTGGTGCAATTTTGCAGGACCATCGTGCCCTGCTGCGGAAGCGTGAATAGAGCCGCGTAATCGGTCACGTCACGCTCGACATGCCAGGTGTTGGTCAGGGTTGCGAGTGGTTCAGGAGTCGTCCCGAAATAAAGATTCACGTTTCCGAGATACATAGTCGTCGTACGATCGAATTGCACGCCCCCGTTCTCGCTGAAATCGGCTTCTAACACGACCTTCTTCCAGGGGCCGGCGCAGTTCGCCGGAGGTGAAAATTGAAAGTTCTGATTCGTGTCTGAAAAATGGGCGAATTGGTAGTCTGCGAAAAGTGGCACCACGCATGGTTGTCCATGGGGTCGCGGCACCAGAGGGTCGGCGGTGACCTCGAATTGCGTGCCAATTTGGCGATTCGTGCTTTGTGCTTGAACTGGCGCAGATATCCAACACGTCAGAAGTGCAGCAATCAGGAAACCTGGTAAGCAGTGACGGGCGGGCATACGTGACTCCTTCGGGGGTGGGGTGTTCCGGTGGGAGAGTCCTCCCAATTCGGAGGACCCCACTTATCGCACTTGGGACAGTCGATTGTCAAGGAAAGTTGATCGAAATAGGTTAATTCGATCATCGATGTGCTTCTATCCAACAATTGTGGACATTGAGTGTGGGAGCCTAGGCAACGCTTGATGTACACTCTGCCTTTCCCAGTCGTAGCCTTCTTTCGATCTAGGCAACAAAGCTACCTGGCGTCGGAGACGGTGTGAGATGAAAGCTCGCAATCGGGCAGACCAAATTTTGAGAGAACTGCGCCAGGAGGGCAGCTTCTCGCTTGATGATCTGATCGCACGGCTGGGCGCCTCTGCGGCGAGCGTGCGGCGCGATCTAGCCAAGTTGGAGGCGAAAGGCCTGGTGCGGCGAACCCACGGCGGCGTAACCCTGGTCGAACCTTTGCTCTACGAACCTTTTCGTTACGACTCTCTGTTCCAAAACCGAGAGCAGCATCGTCCCGCAGAGAAACGCCGGATTGGGTTTACCGCGGCTGAGCTGATTCAAGAGAACGAGACCGTAGGTTTCACCGCAGGCACGACCACCACCCATGTCGCTCGCTATTTGAGGAACCGACACAATATTCGCGTGATCACGAATGCCGTTAACATCGCCATGGAATTGAGCAATTGTGCGGGACTTAAGACGTTTGTGACTGGAGGCTTCGTGCAATGGGCGGGTTCGTTCTCCTTAGTGGGACATGCTGCCATCACATCACTGAATGACGTTTACATGGACCGCGTTTTTGTGAGCGTCTGTGGAATCGACATCGCTCGCGGCATCACTGTCATCGAACCCGAAGAGGGGCTGACGTTTCGGGCCATGATCCATCAAGCGAAACAGACGATTGTCGTAGCGGATTCCAGCAAAATCGGCGTCGTGACGCCTGCTCTAATCTGTCCCATTTCCAACGTGCATATGTTGATCACCGATACTCGTGCCTCGGAGAAGTCGGTCGCGCCGTTCGTGGAACGGGGAATCCAGGTCAAGCGGGTTTAGGTCTGAATTAAGACCCCTTCAGCCGCACCAGTAAACGCAGCACCTCAGCGGGGTCCAGCTTTCGAGTCGAAGAGTTGGAACTCGCGAATACGGACCTCCGCAGATGAGGAGAGGATGTTCAAACGCACTCGTGAAGCAGTAACGGACGTAAAACGATTGATTCGCTTGTGCCCGATCGCGCGTCCTCCAGACACTTCGATCCACTTTCCGTTTTTATTTACTTCGATGGCGTACTGCTGGACATGCTGCCCGTCGTTGAGCCATTCCATGGTGAGCGCGGTATCAAATGTAATTGGTGTTTCGAAATTCACTTCGAGCACGGCATGATGCGAACCGACTGGCGCCGACCAAAATGTATCGGGATTGTCGTCTAGCGCGAGTCTTTCCTCAGGAGTCGCCCTGGAATGTTTCGCAGCAAGATTATTGCTGTAACGCTGGTGGAGTGCCACGCCGAATTCCTTGAGTCGCTGCACGTCACTCTCGGGCAACAGCCCGCGCCGGTCTGGCGCGATCCCGAGCACGAGTTGACCGCCCCGCCCAACCGTTTGTTCGTAAATCGTAACCAGGTCCAACACACTCTTGAGACTCGCCTCGTCACTGGGATGCCAGAACCAGTGGCTCTTCCGTAACGGCGTGTCGGCCTCTACCGGTCGCCAACGAAGGTATCCATGACGGTCGATAACGTTCCAATTCTCGTAAGGAATTGTCCCGTCTTCATTGCCTACCCAGCGGATGTCACCGTATTCGAAGAGTCCCACATCGGCAAAGACCAGCGTGTTCGGCTGATAAGTGCGCAGTTCCTCGATGATTCGTGGAAAGTTGTAGACGTGGCCGCCACTGCCGGCGCCGTCGAGCCAGAACTCCTCCAAGTCGCCATAACCCTGAACCAACTCGTCGAGCTCTGCTGCGTAGTACTTGTCGTATTCTGCGGAGTTGGTGTATCGCGGTTCATGACGGTCCCAGGGAGAAAGGTAAACTCCAAACTTCAAACCATATTTTCTGGCAGCCTGCTCCACGCGCTTCACCACATCCCCTTGACCCTTTTCCCATGGGCTGCTCTTGACGCTGTAGTCGGTTTGCGCTGTCGGCCAAAGACAAAATCCGTCGTGGTGCTTCGCTACAAAGATCACATACTTCATTCCTGCAGCACGCAATGCTTCCATCCATTGCTCAGGGTCGAATTGCGTCGGATTGAACACGTTCGGATCGGCTGTGCCGTCTCCCCATTCACGGTCAAGAAACGTATTGGGACCAAAATGGATGATCGCCCCCATCTCCAGGTCTTGCCACTCGACTTGCTGGGAAGTTGGTTTTAGATCCACCGCGTTCTGCGCGAAGGATGAAGCCAAGGAAATTAGTGTGAACAGTAAGCACTGTCGTAACCATCCAAAGCGAGGCATGCCGGAAAGCGTAGCATTCTCAGTGATGGTCTGCACCAGACGGTTCATCCTTGGATATGGAGAAGTAAGCGCTACCAAATCCGGCAACCTCGAAATCATGGGCGGGAGGGCCGTTTTGGCCCAAGGCACCAATTGTTCTTACTGTCATGGGCGTACCGTCGTTCGATTGGAATTCGCCCGTCTGTGACTTCTCCGTCGGATTATAGAGGTAGACCAACCACTTGTGTCCGGCCTCGATCGGCTTGATCGAAGTTACGATAACCGACGACGATGCAAGACGCGTAAGAGATGGGCGGGGCTGTGAGGACAACTCCGCAGCCGCAACGATTAGCGGTTGCCGCCGCTCCGTCCCGAACTTCACCGCGTCGATGGCGCTGAATACCGCGTGCGGGAACATGGAATAGTTAAACGTTACGGGCCCTTCTTGATCCGCCTTGTAATTCGTGTGCCAGTAATTGTTCATTACGTAGGAATAAATACGAGGTAAAGGCGCAATCGACTTCATCCACGGCAGTTCCGCCGTAATACTGCCAACTTCTATCAAAGGAGCATTCGGGGTGGCCCATGTTACTCCATAGTCGCCGTTCGAGACATCGACCCAACTCTGCACCGAAAAGAAGTTTTTGCAGGAGCCCGGCAATTGGTCTGCTTCGGGCCGGACAATTCCGTCGGCAACGTCGTAGCGCAATTGACCGCCGGGCACGGTAAAAGGAAATGCAATGTGAACGCCCTCCTTGTCCCGAACTGACTGCTTGTCGATGTTGGTTATCAAATCCACGCGGTCGATCCCCGCGACCAAGCGGATTTCACTGGAATACTTTTTCGCTCCAGGAGCGTCCGCTTCCACAAACAGAGACACCAGCAGGTTGCCCCGCTCTTTCACGCTCACGCGAACGTTCGAAACTCCCCGCGCTTTTTCGGGATCCGTGCCCAGAACGTAGAGATACTGATTCAGGCCGCCATCTTTCTCTCCGTTTACGAACAGCGCTCCGCCCTTCTTCCATTTGAAGCTATCGATTGCGCCTGTCTGTGAGTTAACAGACAACACGATGAAATCGTTTTCCAAAGAATTTCCCTGAACTTTGGCGCTACCTCTGCTGTAAGGTTCTCCTTTTTCCACGATCAGCCGCTTGGCGGAAAAGGGTGGTATGTTCTCTACAAGAACCGCCAGTTCTCCCGTTGAAAGACGCTGTGAAGCGACGGGGCGGCCTTCCAAGTTAACGACGCGATCGCCAGCCGCACTAATCTCAGAGGAAAGCATCACAACGTCCGTTCGCGACCATGAGTTGGTGTTGTAGACATCAACGGCCTGTCTGACTTTGTCTGGCTGGGTTGCTGAGCGCAGCGCTCTTGCTAACAGGTCACGGGATGCTCGATCTGCGTTCAGTGCGAAATTTCGCTTGAATTCCCACTGCTGTTTGACGAAAGGCAAGTCCGGTTCCTCAATGCTGTTGTGAGCTCCCCATGTGTGCTCGTCGTAAAGAATCACGTTGCGCCAGGCGGACTCGTATTCAGGTTCTGGGTAGGCCGTCGGAGAAAGCATCGACCACAAGGCCGCACCTTGGATGAGCCGATCAGCCGCCGCGCGATTGAGGACGGTTTCGAGTGCGGTGGAGGCGGCTCCGTCCTCCCAATATGGAGTGAAATCTCCTTTCACAACTGGGAGGGTTGAGCCATACCGTTTCTCGAATTCCTGGAACATCTGCTCGTGAGTAGCCAAAATCAGACGGGGTGTGACGTAGCGTTCATTCCATTTTCGAACAAAGTCCGAGAGAGCCGGATCTGGAGGACCGTTGTCGGCCAGGGTGTAAGGCAGTTGGACGATTTCATAGGGATACGAGGTAGCGTCCAGTTTTCGCATCAGCTTCATGATCTTCTCGTCGCCGAGTTTGCCGATCGTACCTTCGTGAAAACTCGAATAGCTCGCCCCAGCCATCCACGTCAGCACTTTGTCCTTCCCCGACTGCGAAGCCCAATAAAACGGTTTGTCACCCCAGGCTTCTAGCGTGTAACCAATGCGATCGCCGGAGTTGGGGGCCGTGGCAAAGTATTTCACTCCGCTTTGCGCCAGCGCCGAAACGATTCCCCAACTGAAGCCAGGCACGTCCGAGGTGACAGCCGTAGTTATCGGAATGTGGTATTCCGTCCGCAACTTCCGCGCGAAGTCGAAGAAGTGGCTCATCTCAACCGAATCAGCCAGGCCAGTTAACATGTTGGCGTAGAGCGCGCTGACTCCGATATTGCCCGCGCGCACGTCAGTGAAGAATTCGTCGCGCTGACTCGCAGACGCTTGCTTAAGGTAGCTCTCCAACGCCCAGACGTTTTCCAGATTCCATTTGTAGCGCGCATCCTGCGGGTAGTCTCGAGTCTCTCGAATAAGCCGCATGGCTTCGGTAAGATTGTTCCACTGCTTCCTCTCGACATCAGGCTGCAGGTCCGTATATCCGAGGTCGTTATGAGAATACGAGAGAAGATAAATGTCCCTCTTCTTCACGGGTGAAATAGAAACCGCGCTGTGTTCGATAACTCTGTCGTTGTCCTTGAATACAAGCGGCCACTGAACCTCGGAAGTTACAGCCGAAATCGACACCTGGAAAACATTCGATCCAATCTTGAGAGGCGCGCGAACAGGTTCGTGCCCAGGCGCGTGAATTTCGATAGTCCTGCCGTCAATCAGATTATCCAGACTCAGCCGCAGCACTTGCGAAGAGCGGCCAGCATCATTTATCAAAGCCGGTTCGGCTCGTACCTGCGGCGAAAAAGCAAAGGGATGCTGGAACGTCATGTACCAGTCTGCGCTGCCCGAATTGTCACCTCTCACTTCCAACGTGAGGGACTCGCCGGCGTGAAAAGTCTTGCGGGGAACTTTCAATATCATGTAGCCGAAAAGGTCCCCGACGCTGTCCGTGACGACAGTTGTGAAAGATAGCTCCCCGCCGTCGCGGCCAGTAACCTTCCAATTCTTTGCCGTCGCATCTTTGGCGTTCTTAAATGTTAACCATGGTTTACCGTCAATCGAAAGGTCGAAAGCATGGCTTTCCTTGTCGTCTGTAAAGCCGGCGCATTCAATTCCTGCGAGCCAGACAAATTGGAACAAATTCGTCGGATGACTCTGGGATGGGATCCGTTGTCCACGAAATAGAATGGGCAATCGTCTCGCCCCTTGCGATCAGAGCTGAATCGACGTCGGGATCCGAGGAGTGGTACTCAATGGTTTGTCCGCCAATCGATGATCGGTAACCGTTCAAATAGCGAATGGTCTCTGCGGTCGTTTCGGGTTCCTTTACGCTGATGACAATTTCATTCGGAACGCCCTGAGCGTAACTTTGCGCCCAGGGGGACAGAACACTTCCGAGGATCACCGCGATGGCGCGCAGCCTCATTGATTGCAGTTCCTGATTAAATAGGCCGGTTCTCTCGCCTTTTAAGCGCGGAGCCGGAACCGGCTGCGAGTATGCTTATTCCTGGGAAGACTGTCAAGAAAGCGCGCGTCACTCCTGAATTGCCCTGAGACTTGTCGCGAGCAGGCAAATACCGCCAGCTAAATCTGGGGAACAAGAGCTGTTTTAGTCGACGTGGTGGGTTCTCTTTGTTGCGAGGAAATTTATCCTTGCCGACGAGCGGAGATGTTAAACGATAGTTTGAGTTCATCCTTGAGCTTTATTGTTCCCCCCGCAGCCGTGACCGGCTGAATCTCATAATCGCTCTGGCGAAGCCCAAATTCCCCTGCGGCCCGCAAGACATCGCCGCTAACAGCGACCCTCGCAGGCACTGGTTGCTTATGGGTCACCCCGTGCAAGATCAGTTCTCCGTTCAGCATGACCGAGTAAAATCCTTCCCCTAATTGCTGGAGTGAGGACATGCGCGAGCTTTCGTAAATGATTTCCGGATAGCTCCCAGCCTCAAGGACCTCGTCGCGCATTCTTCGCTCGATCTCGGCACGGTCCTTGTCACTGATATCGTCGACGACTGTGAGAGATACTACCGGGATCACAAGCCGCAAAGACGACTCCTCTAGAGGAGTGGCAATCTGCACATCGCCTTGAAGGTCTCGAATCGCAATGGTCGGACTGTGGGCGAATGCCGAAAGCACACCGCTGGCTAATGCTCGAATCGTGAAATTGCTTACCTTGCTGTCGACTAAATATCGAACGGTCGTCGCCGGCGGGGTTCCTGCGCTAGACAAACGGGTATTCCTCCTGAATCATTTGTGAATTCCTCGCTCATGTCCGTTTACATGGAGCGCAATTTCAAGTAGCGGTCAAGATCAGGGAGGGCGGCTTGGGCTAGATCTCCAACGCCAAATTGGCCGAGATATTTCCGCGCAATCGGATTAGACAGAATTAGGCCTGCCCCGAAAACTACCAGGGCGACGCCACTCAGCATGTACAGAGTGTCTTTGTCAGTAAAGCTTCCATTACCATTATGTTCGCTTGCCACAGTAGTCTCCTTTTTGTTTGCGCGATGTTCACCAATTTTGAACCAACATGAGATCAGGACCTATCGCCGTTCAAAATCTTGTGGACGAGTGTCTCGACCAACTTCACTGCATTATCGACTGCAGCATCCACAGCGGCACTCAATCCCATCTGACCTTCTTCCCCTCCAAGAGTCTCAGGCTCACAGCCCACCAGTAGAAGATTTTTCACTTCGATATTCATGGCTTTCGCCATGCGCAGCACAGTCACCGGATTCATGGCGTGCGCTTCCACAACGGCTTCCGGAGCTTCTGGGTCATCTGCGGCACTCAGATCGGGCTCGATCACGTACAGGGTACCGGGTGCTTCGCCGCGTGGACATGCATCCACCAGGATCGTGGTTTCATAGCCGTCCTGCAAAGCGTATGCGAGATCGAAGCCTCGAATACCGAAGTCGGTCACTCGCACCCCTTCCGGCAGATCGAGACTGGTCAAGCGACGAACGACTTCCACGCCAAACGCGTCATCGCCGAGAAAAATATTTCCGATGCCCGCGACGAGGATGCGGGGCTTTTGAACGGCCGGATGCTTCTGGGCTTCTTCTTCGGAAAGCGGCTCGACTTCCTCAGCATCAAAGAAGAAACGATGGCCAGGCTGGCGAAGCAGGCCCATATCTTTGCCGGGATCGTCGTCTAACACCACGCAGACGTGATTTTTCCCCTCATAGTCCTGTTCGATGCACTCAATAGTTGCGATCTGCCCAGCCAACGCGATGTCCATCACATCGCCGCCCTTGCGCGGCCGGAGGCGCACGCGGCTACCGGGCCTGACATCGATTCCGGAGATTTCCAAGTGATCGACGGCATTCTTATCCTCAAGGAGTTGCCATTCCCACTCATTCATTGGATTCCCTCCTTGAGTGGGCGCAATCCGCGCAGAACTCCGTGCAACTTCATGAACTGCTCAACTGGCATGGCCTCCGTGCGCTCCAGCATCTCCCGTGCACGCTCATCCGATTGACTCATCTCCTGCTTCTCGGCATCGGTTAGTGTCAAGATGCGAAGCGAGAGGATCTCGTCGATCTCGGTCCCATCGAACAAGTCTCCGGCGCTCTCGGGCGCGATCTGCGGGTAGTCATAAAGAATGATCGGCGCGGAGAGCATGGTGTCGTGCTGTCCTTCCTCTCCCACAAGCACCGGCCAAGTTCCTACGTTCGTACAACTCGCCGCCGACTCGATCATCCACTCGGGAGGCGCGATCAGGGAAACAAACTTGCCTTCCTGCGCGCCGAGAACTGTATGGCTCGAGGCCAGGGAACTTAGCAACGCCTCTTCACGATTGGTCCTCGGCGTTGGCTCAAACGCGGTGGTGTTGCGGACCCTTACGGTGACCTTGAATAAGCGATCATCAATCCGCTCGGACATGACCTCTACGTTGCCGCAAAGACGGTTTTCGTTCGCGCACGATCACACCGACGATTTTGTCAGCGATGTCGCGTAGATTCTCGAATTGCATGTCCGGAGCGAAACTGAAGGCGTAAGGTTCAACAACGTTGCAGAGCTCTCCCAGGTGATGCACTGGCAGACTAACTTCCCGCTCCATCGCTTCCTGCCAAGGCAGGTAGACTCGGCCAGCTACGGTAAGTTTCTCGACCGGGTGAAATTGTCGTATTCCATCCGACGGTGATTCATTCACAGAGGCGGTCCACTCGCCGACAGAACGTGCCACCAATTGCAGAAACCGAACTCGAACTTCCAAGGCGGTCTGTAAATTTCCCTCAACCAGGCACTCCGTCTGCATGGTCCACGCGTCGCTTCCGTTCTCCGCTTCGCAGTAAGATCGGGGGCAGAGCGCGCCAAAATTCCAGCGCTGCTGATTCTTCACCGACGACGGGCGATACGGATAAAGCATGTACCCCTCGTAAAGCACCGCCTTCGCGATCTTGTCCACTACCGCAAGGTTCATCACATCACCGTCTCTTCGACCGGGATGATGCTCTCCAGAACTTCCTCCCACGTCGGGATTCCATGCCGAACTTTGTATTGATAAAGGCGATCGAATGCATCTTTATGGAGGCACAACCAGGCGCTATTGGGATAGTAGGAGTCCATCATGTCGCGCCATATTTTTACCGGCAGTTTGAAGCGAGCTTCTTTGTCCCACGGTATAGGCGCGATCTGCAATCCGCCTTCGGTGCCGGCGTAAAAAGCCGTCCCGCTGAACTGCACGCAAATCGGGACTTCTCCGTCAGCCAAACCATCGAAATATTTGACTGCAGCCACATTGAAATCGAAAGAGCATGGCACCGGGAGATCCACCACAGTTGTTCCCTTGAAGGAAGGAACGACCAGGTTGGCGTGCGTCCAAAGCAGGCTTCGCAACGTCTGCCCCCAGCGACTGGGCTCGCCAAATAGATCGAGGAGTCGTTCCTGATCCTTAGCGGTGTATTTGCGCCGAGTCACTTCGAGTTGAATCTGACAACGCAACGCGACGGTATGAATTGCAAGCTCTGGATTCGCGTCGGTCAAGCGAAGCTTAAAGGCCAGCATTGGCGTCGCCGCATTGGCCACCACCTCGACGCCCTCAATTTGAAAGCTCAGATCAGGCATGAGACTCCTCTGCAGCGCGTGATCCTTCCTGGGTCCCGGATGCAAACTCGCCTGCCCTTACTTTCAAATGGGTGAAGAACTCGCCAAGTTCCCGCCACACGTCCGCCCCGCCGGAAAAGCCCTTCCAATGCATGCGAATCAGGCCCACGAGTTTGTAGCATTCGTCGATAGGAAGCAAATAGTACTCCGCTGCTGAATATCCCCGCGAGTAGCGTAAACGATTGACCAAAAGGCCTTCGACATCGGATTCCATTTCTTGCAGAATCGGATTCCGGGTCACAATTTCGTTCCAGGAGTCCAGCGCCAGCAGCGATTCCGTGGGACCCGCGGGACTGGGGTAAAGCGCAATCACCCGCTGTTCGAGGCTGTTCTTGAAGAAGAAGGCCATATTGATGGGGATCATCAGGTCGTTCCACTCGGCGTCGCTGAGGCTAAAGCCGGCAAGGAGACGCACCCGCCTGGGCACTCGCTTGAACTTCACGCCTTGGCCGCTGAACAGAATTGCGCACGCGTCACAGGTGCACAGAAGCTTGCGCTGGGCTAGTTCAATCAGGTGAGGATGGGTCGGCGGCAGGCCCACGCTGCACAACTCACAACGCTCGAGCGGTCGTTCACGCCGAGCAAACTGACGCAGCGTACCAAAGCCGCCGTCGGATTCCATAAAGCTCCCTGCGCCCATGGTGTCGAAATTCGCCAAACCCCGATTGTCCCCTTAGTCGGCGCCCTGCGACTCCAGGATCACGGCGGGATTGCTGTGACTCTGTTGTCCAGCGCTGCTCGTCAACCGGTCCAAAGCCACGAATCCGTTGGCGGGCTTCTCATCCAATCCCTCGATCACCAGCGAGGTCATATCCGGTGCAGCGTCGTAGATGGCGCCCTCCACGGTTGCCTGGACAGTCTTCGCAGTGGAACCGCACGAGTGCGAGCCGGTTTCGACTCGCAGCCGGATTGCACCATCAGTCACACTAAGAAGTTCAATTTCGCAGCCTTGTTTTCGTAACTGCGGCCGCAAGCGGTGCACGGCTTCCACAACTCGCGAGTCGATGTCCAAGGGATGGAGCCCGTAGAGAATCAGAACATTGCTTACCAGCGGATCACGGCCGAGCCGATCAATGATCGTCATCCCAGCTTCCCCGCCATCAGCGACGATCTCCATCGCCCTTTCCAGGGCTGCGCCATGCAGATCCATGAGCGACTGCACTAGATCTTTGGTTGCCGCTCGCAACTTAGGATCGGCAATGGAGTCGATTTCCTGCACCAACTCCCCAATCCTCTGAACATCTCGTCGAAGATCTCTCTGGTCGCCCACGATACTCCCTATGCAACGTGTTCTCATTAAAACAGCGGCAACATGATGCCAGAAAAAGTTAGGAGTGAAGTCGCTACCAAAGTTCGGTCATCCGCGAGAGGCACGGATGATTTTTACAGGCTAGCACCCTCACTCCTGGCGAAGGGGGAAGATTCAAGGTTCAAGCCCAAACATTGGAGAATGATGAGTCTCCAGTACCTTGCCGTTTCCCAGATACATGTGCACACCGCAGGGCAAACACGGATCAAAACTACGAACCGCGCGCATGATATCGATGCCCTTGAACTTGTCCGGACCATTCTCCTCGAAGATCGGAGTATTCTGCACCGCATCCTCATACGGGCCGGGCGTGCCATAAATATCGCGAGGATTGGCATTCCAGGGAGTCGGTGGATACGGGTGATAATTGGCGATCTTCCCATCTTTGATAACTACATGATGCGAAAGCACGCCGCGAACCGCTTCGTGGAAGCCACAACCAATAGCTTCCTCGGGCACTTTGAAATCCGTCCAGGTCTTGGTGTGGCCGGCGTGCAACTCCGCTAGAGCTTTTTCCATAAAATGCAACGCTGCGCAGGCTGCATAAACCTGGAAATAGGTACGGGCGCGGTCGCGCTCGATGGCGTTACTCCACTTCGGGATCTTCCATTCAAACTCAACTTCAGGCAGGGATGTAGTTTTGGGCAAATACATCTTCACGCTGCTGCCGGTAGCCTTGATGTAACCGACGTCCACCAGTCCAGCGAGCGCGGTCGCCCAGAGACGGGCGATCGGACCACCACCCGTATCCATCGCCAGATGATCGCCTGTCCGCTTGTCAAACCAGCGTGGCGACATTACCCAGGTGTACTTGCCACCGAAGTCCCGCTTTTGCGGCCGGGGAATCGTGGTCTGGTTCCAGGGATGATTCTTATCCACTGGGTTCCCTAACGGATCAGTCTTGACGAAGACTTGCGAATTCTTCCACTCGTCGTAATAAGAGCTCCCCAGCAGAATGCGAATGTTTAAGTTGATGTCCACCAGGTCCGTGGTCACGAGTTTGCCGTCGACGACGATACCCGGGGTGACGAACATACTGCGACCCCAGTTCGTCATATTCTTGTAGGTGTAGTCGCAGACATCGGGGTCATTGAAAGAACCCCAACAGGCCAGCAAAACGCGACGTCGGCCAACTTCCTCGTATCCGGGCAGGGCTTCGTAGAAGAAGTCGAACAGATCGTCGTGCAAAGGCACGACCTTCTTCATGAATTCCACATACTTCATCAATCGGACGAGATAGTCGGTAAAGAGCTGAATCGTGGGGACGGTGCCCACGCCGCCCGGATAAAGCGTGGACGGATGAACATGCCGGCCTTCCATCAGGCAGAACATCTCGCGCGTCATGCGACTCATAACCAAAGCTTCCCGATAAAAGGCTCCGGTGAACGGATTGAGAGCCGTCATAATGTCGGCGATCGTGCGGTACCCATGTTGATGGGCATGCGGCGCGGGAGTCGATTGAGCTTTCGTCCAGACCTTCGGGTTGGTCTCCTTAACCATCTGCTCGCAGAAATCAACACCCACCAGGTTGTCCTGGAAGATATTGTGATCGAACATGTACTCGGCCGCTTCCCCGAGATTGACGATCCATTCAGCAATCGGAGGAGGCTTTACGCCGAACGCCATATTCTGCGCATAGGTGGCGCAGGTAGCGTGATTGTCGCCGCAAATGCCGCAGATGCGGCTGGTAATGAAATGAGCGTCGCGCGGGTCTTTGCCTTTCATGAAAATGCTGTAGCCGCGAAAAATCGACGATGTGCTATGACATTCGACTACGTGGCGGTTTTCGAAATCGATCTTGGTAAAGATGCCGAGGCTCCCCACGATTCGAGTGATCGGGTCCCAGTTCATTTCCACAAGGTTGCGCTTCTTGCTGGGAACATCCGTTGTCGGTGCGGTGATAGTGCTCATTGCGATCGCTCCTTTGGATTCTCAGTGGGTCGTTTTAATAGGATCTCGGGTGGAACCCGGTGGTGAGTTCTGCGCGCGGATGACGCCACTTCGGTTCCTTATTAACCGTGGCCTGGGTGATCGACCGCAGGGCTCGAATGGCGCGACCGTACGCGCCGACAGCTCCGCTGGAGACTTTCGCTCCGGGCGGTTCGTCCATGAAAGGCATGAACTTATCCGGGAAGCCCGGCATGGTGCAACCGATACAGATGCCTCCAACGTTCGGGCAGCCGCCGATACCAGCCATCCATCCTCTTTTGGGGACGTTGCAATTAACGACCGGGCCCCAGCACCCCAACTTCACAATGCATTTCGGGGAACCATAGACCTCTGCAAAGTCACCTTGCTCGTAGTAGCCGGCCCGGTCACAACCTTCATGGACCGTCGAGCCGAAGAGCCACGTGGGACGCAGTTGGTCGTCCAGTGGAATCATGGGTGCCAGACCCGCCACTTGGTAGAGCAGATAGAGCACGGTTTCCATGAAGTTATCCGGTTGCACGGGGCATCCGGGAACATTCACGATGGGCAGACCGGCTTTCGATCTCCAATCCCAGCCCAGGTAGTCCGCAAGCCCCATCGCTCCCGTGGGATTGCCTTCCATGGCGTGAATTCCGCCATAGGTCGCGCAGGTGCCGCAAGCCACCACCGCGAGTGCTTTCGGGGACAGGCGGTCAATCCATTCGTTGGTGGTAATGGGTTGGTTGGTTTTTGGATCCGTCCCCAAACCTGCCCAGTAACCCTCTTTTTTGATTTTCTCGTTTGGAATGGAGCCTTCGACAACCAAGACGAACGGATCAAGCTGGCCTTTCTCCGCCATATACCAAAACTTCAGGAAGTCGTCTCCGTTCTCATAAGCAAGGACGGGGTTGTGCAAATGAACTTTGGGAAGGCCGGGAATTGCCCCTAGCAAAACATCTTCGATGCTGGGCTGAGTTGCTGCCGTAACGGAAACTGAATCTCCGTCACAACCCAATCCGGCAGTGATCCAAAGTATGTGAACCTCTGCAACTGGCGATGGTTTCTGCGTGACCCGACCGTACGGAGCTGCTTCCGGTGACATGGTTGAATCTCCTTATTTCGCCTCGATTTGCTCAGTAAGGATGTTGGCGGTGGACTCGTTCAGTCGCCACTTCTGATCACGGGCAAATATGTCTTCTAAATCGATGTCGCACACTCATTGGCGCAATCCGCTCTCTTGAGAACGCAAGTAGAATCCGACTTGGGCGTGAATCACCACAAGCGGGAGCACCACTTTTTGTGGTTGGTAGGAAACACTAAAACTGGCATCGGGGCTTCCCCTATGCCTGGACTTGAAGAGAATTTGAGGAATTCCTGGGAGAAACTCAGGACTGGAGGATCGGACGAATCGGACTGCAACAAGAATCGGTCATATTGCTTTTTCGTTCATGTTCCATTGAATGGCGTGCTGCATGAGTTCACGACCACTGCGCAGTGACAGCTTTTCCTTGATGTGGGCCTGATAGGACTCAACGGTTTTTACGCTCAGGTGCAACTCTTCGGCAATCTGACGGGTTCCATGCCCTTCTCCGATCAGTCGGAACACTTCCAGCTCTCGATCGGTGAGATCGGCGATGGAGGAACTTCGCAATGTCCCCGAGCCCGTGATGTAGTGTTTGAGCATTTTGTTCGCGATGCGATCGCTCACATAGATCTCTCCGCTTAGAATGCGTCGTATCGCGACCAGCACTTTCTCTGTAGCTTCCTGCTTCATGATGTAGCCATTCGCGCCGGCGCGAAGTGCGCGCTCCGCATAGATAGACTCATCGTGCATCGAGAGGATCAGGACCGGCAGGGTGGGATGAGTGGAGCGAATCGTTTTTAGCAGGTCAAGCCCATCCGGACCGTTCAGGGATATGTCCACGATGAGAACATCTGGTCGGGCCGAAGAGAGGACGTGCATCGCGCCCGATGCCTCCTCAGCTTCTCCGCAAACGACCATGTCTGGTTCACGGTTTATCAACAGGGCCAGACCCTGACGGACGATGGGATGATCGTCGACCACCAGAATTCTCTTCTTGGTAGCTCCCTGATTCTGCGGTTTGCCAGTCACACTCATATGTCACTTCGACTTCGGTGGTGCCCTGCCGAGGCGAGACCGGAAACAAACAGGTTACAACGGTTCCATTTTTGGCGACGCGCTGCACTTCAAGCGATCCGCCGATCATCCGCGCGCGGTAATTCATCAAATGAAGCCCCATTCCCTTGGTGCCAGGAACGACACTGCCAATTCCGTAGCCGTCGTCCTGGATTGTAAGAGCTCCCTGATGCTGATGGGCAGCCAGCCGAATAACGATGTGGCTGGCGTGACCGTGCTTGATCGCGTTGTTCACTGCTTCCCGAGCAATATAGTAGAGGTGTGTCGCAACTGTATCGTCATGAATCAGAACCGGGGCAAGACATTGAAACCGACAGCTGACCGTGAATAAGTCTTCCACTTCGCCCGCCCACTGTTGTAACGCGGACATTAGTCCATGGGCATCTGATACTACCGGAAGCAGTCCGCGCGCCAACTCGCGCGTTTTGTGGATGGCCTCGTTCACCAGGTTCACGATTTTAGCCGCGTCGCCGGCTTCGGGCAGGTTTTTTTCGATCAGCTTTTGTTCCTGCACCTTGCTCATGAAGGCGATGCCGGTGAGGTGTTGACCCAAGCCATCGTGCAGATCCTGTCCAATGCGGCGCTGTTCCCGGGCACTGATGTCCAGAATCGTTTTCTCGAGGTGTTTGCGCTCAGTGATGTCGCGGATAGCGCTTGAAACCAGCACGCCCTCTTCCGTCTCCAATGGGCTGAGGCTAATTTCCACCGGGAACTCGAGGCCATCCTTGTTTACGCCATAGAGTTCGTTGCCGGTTCCCATCGGGCGAACCCGCGGCTCTTCAAAGAATCGCTTACGGTGTTCGGAGTGTCGATGCCCGAGTTGTTCCGGCACCAGCATTTCAAGTGGTTGCCCTAGCAATTCTTCGCGCTTATAGCCAAACAGTTTTTCCACTTGGGCGTTGACCAAAACAATCTTGCCTTCTCGATTGACGACAACAACCGCATCGGGCGCAGCTTCCAACAGTCCCCGAAACTTCGCCTCCGCCTTTTTTCTTTCGGTTATGTCGATGCCAGAGGCGATGACGCAGGAACCCGCTTCACCGGCACCCGGGAGTAGAGTGGTGGACCATGCGATTGTTCTTTGCCGGCCGTCCCGGCTTACCCAACCGCTTTCGTACTCCTGGGGATGCTGCTCGGAGAGCGTCTTCCGGAATGAACTCTTGAAGTACTCCACGTCTTGCGGAATCAGGATCAAATCCCAAATTATTTTTCCGTGAACCTCGGCAAACGAGTATCCGCTCATTTGTTCGCAAGCGCGATTAAAGCGGATGATTCTGCCTTCCGTGTCGAGCACTACGACCAAAGCACCCACAGTGTCGAGAATGGCGGAAACAACGTTTCTTTCCTCTTGCAACGCTTCTTCGGTTCGTTTCAGGTCGGTGATGTCAAAACCTACCCCATGAATAAACCAGGGTTCGCCGTTCTCCTTGCGGATCATTTTGGCTTCGCAGTGAAACCAGATCACTCGGCCATGTCGGGAAACCACGCGATAAGCCGATCGCAGAGGGCGTCCAGTTAGAAACATCTCGGCCGCCTCGGTACTCCACCGCTGCTTGTCATCCGGATGAATATGCCGATACCAACGAACCGGATCTTCCAACCACTCTTCTTGTGAGAAACCCAGTGCTGCTTCGATCTGAGGACTGACGTACGCCTCGCCGATCCCTCGATCCAGATAAGCCATGAACACTACGGCGGGAATTTGCTCTACCAAAGCACGATATCGGGCTTCGAGATTCGGAAGTTGAGCGTTGACAGACTCTTCGGCCCCCGACCCTTCCGGCGGATACATTACGCGCCGCGCCGTGGCGTTATTTTGCCTTGGGCTGAAGACTCCGGCTAGCCCCTGAAGAATTTCCTCAGCTTCGGAAGGAGTCAACTCCGGATCGGAAACGGCAGAAGGATGACTATCGGAAATGTGATCGAAGGCCATGCCGTTACGATCCTGCTGCGAAAACGGAACCATTCTTAAGCCTCAGACAGCAAAAATTGGGCGTACACCGATTTTCCGATTATCGTTTCGGACCCGCTTCCGCGGCGCCGCTTGTCGGCTTTCGCCAGTTGGGTTCTTTGTTCAGCGACGCCTGAGTAAAGCGCCGCAAAGCATGAATTGCGCGCCCATAAGTTTGAACCGCCGCTGACGATAAGAGAGAACCCGGTGGCTGATTCATAAAGGGCATGAACTTGTCGGGGAAGCCTGGCATCGTACATCCAATGCAGATGCCGCCAACGTTGGGACACCCGCCAATGCCGCCCATCCATCCACGTTTTCCGACATTGCACTGAACTACAGGGCCCCAACACCCCAACTTCACGATGCATAGCGGAGACCCATATTCCTCCCCAAACTGCGCCTGCTCGTAGAAGCCGCCCCGGTCGCAACCCTCATGCACCGTATTGCCAAAGAGCCAGGTTGGCCGCAATGCCTCATCGAGCGGAATCATCGGCGCGCGGCCAGATGCCATGTACAGCAAATAAAGGAGGGTTTCCATGAAGTTATCGGGCTGCACCGGGCACCCCGGAACACAGACGATGGGAATCTCCGTTTTCGATTTCCATTTCCAGCCCAAGTAATCGGGAAGCCCCATGCACCCAGTCGGATTCCCTTCCATGGCATGAATGCCACCGTAGGTAGCGCAGGTTCCGGCGGCCAGCACCGCCCACGCTTGGGGAGCGAGCCGGTCGATCCATGAACAAGTGGTTATAGGCTGACCAGTTTGCCGGTCCGTGCCCATCGAGGCCCAATAACCCTCTTCTTTGTTGTGCTCATTTGGGATGGACCCTTCGACCACAAGGATAAAGTGCCCCATCTTTCCATCGGCGGCTCGATGAAATGGCTCCATGAAATCGTCGCCATTGGCCAAGGAGAGGAAAGGATTGTGCAGCGTGACCTTCGGAATCCACGGAATTTGACCCAGGACGATATCTTCGATGCTCGGCTGCGTGGCGGCCGTCATGGCAATGGAGTCTCCGTCACATCCGAGACCCGCCGTGATCCACAGAATATCGAGTTCCTGGATGGAACTCTGAGCCTCTCGGCGAATTTCAGACTCCATCATGGGTTACTCCCCGCAGAACGCGAGCATTTTCGACCTAGCGGCCCTACCAGATGACCTGCTAATCGAGACATTCTAGCCGATTCCCCACGTAGCCTGACGGAAGTCGGTGGCGCGCGAAACCACTATAGATGATCACGGAATCTCTCGTTTCCTGGAGTCCGGGACTGTGCAGATTTTGCTTTCTTCGGCTTCCATTTGACCGGGAAAGACATCGAATTTGACGGTGCTCAGGAGGCCTCGTGAAGAAACTGTTAGCGATCACAAGTGGTGTGGGAGTGGCAACACTTCTTTTCGCAGGATATGTGTTTCTCAGAGCAATTCCAGATGTGGCCCGCTATGTCAAGATGAGCCGAATGTAACAGGCTTCCGCGCGGAGGCTGAAATCGGATCTGATCATTGTTTGGCCCTGCATCCTACTCTGAGACCGAATTGTTATGTTTGCCCTGTGGCTCTCTGCGTTCCTTTCACGGCCTCAGTCGGCGCTGGGTCCTCTGGCGTGCAAATTGTCTGAATCCTTGCGGCCCCTCGATAAATCTGAAGACTTAATCTGAAGGAGTGGGGACCGAAGTCGTAAGCGAAACCTGCTTCAAACCAACTGATAGATGTGGGTGATGGCCTTTGACCTGCCAGGCCTGACCGGTCTTGAGGCCCGACTTCGCTCCAAGTGTGATCTGTGTCCTTTCCAGCCCGAAAAACAGGCTGAGGGCACCGTCATTGCAACCTTCGGGTGAAAAGAAGAACAAGAATTTGTTGTGAGCTGAGAGGGATCATGGCGAAACGAATGGTACTGATGTTGGTCCTGGCAGCCGCGGTTGTCGCGGGCCTTGGTTTCACCAAATACCACCAGATCGAAGCGGCTACTCACGCTGTCATGCAGCCACCTCCGGAAGCCGTAACGACGATCGTTACGAGACAGGAGAAGTGGCCCGCAACCCTGAATGTCATTGGCACCGTGGCGGCCGTTCAAGGCGTGACGGTAAGCGCAGATTTGCCGGGCACCGTCGATCGGATTAATTTCGAGTCCGGCAAAGCGGTCAATGCAGGGGACGTACTCGTCGAACTCGATACGCGCCAGGAACGAGCGCAGTTGGCGGCCGCCGAGGCGCAGCGCGATCTCGCTCGCATCAATTTTAATCGGACACAAGAGCTCGTGAAAGCGGGCGTCACGGCGCGCATGGAGTTCGATAACGTGACCGCCCAGAAGAACGCCACGGAAGCGCAGGCGGGGGAGATCCGTGCCACGATTGCGCGGAAAACCATCAGAGCGCCTTTCTCAGGCATCTTGGGTATTCGTCAGGTCAACCTGGGACAGTACCTGCCGGCCGGCGCGGCAATCGTTCCTCTCCAGTCGCTGAATCCGATCTACGTGAATTTTGGAGTGCCCCAGCAGGATGCGGTTCAAGTTCGTGTGGGGCGGACGCTACGGGTTACAAGTAATGACGTGTCGGGCACGCAGTTCACGGGACGCGTTACCGCCCTCGACTCGGTCGTGAACGAGACGACGCGCAACGTTCAGGTACAGGCGACCCTGGCGAATCCTGGAGGGAAACTACATCCCGGAATGTTCGTGCAGGTGGAAGTCGTCACCGGGGCAGACCGCCCAGTCATTGCCCTGCCTGCGTCTGCGATTAACTACGCACCGTACGGCGATTCGGTGTATGTCGTCTCCGACCTTAAAGACCCGAGTGGCAAGATGTACCGTGGAGTGCGCCAACAGTTCGTGAAAATTGGCGGCTCACGCGGCGATCAGGTCGCGATCGTTTCTGGCGTGAATCCAGGAGATGAAGTGGTGAGTTCCGGAGTTTTCAAATTGCGGAACGGCGCGGCGGTTCAGGTTAATAACAAAGTTCGACCGGAAAACAATCCCGCTCCCAAGCCCGAGGATAGCTAAATGAAATTTACTGACCTCTTTATCAAGCGGCCAGTCCTCGCGATTGTCGTCAGCCTGGTAATCCTGATTGCCGGGCTGCAGTCCATCCGTTCGCTCAGCGTGCGTCAGTATCCGCGCAGCGATATCGCGGTGGTGCAGGTTACGACAGTTTACGTGGGCGCCAACGCGGATTTGGTCCGCGGCTTCATTACCACGCCCCTGGAGCGCGTGATTGCCAGCGCCGACGGGATCGACTATATGGAGTCGTCGAGTGCTCAGGGCCTCAGCACGATCACCGTGCACCTGAAGCTCAATTACGACACCAACGCTGCCCTCACGCAGATTCAGGCGAAGCTAGCCCAGGTTCGCAATGACCTGCCGCCAGAGTCGCAGGCCCCGGTAATCGATCTGCAAACCGCGGATACGCAGTTTGCCGCGATGTACCTTGGGTTTTCGTCCGCCAGCCTCGACCAAAACCAGATAACCGACTATTTGACGCGCGTTGTACAACCGAAGTTGAGTGCTATCAGCGGCGTGCAGCGCGCCGACATTCTCGGCGACCGGACTTTCGCCATGCGCGTCTGGCTCAAGCCGGACAAGATGGCGGCGCTGGGCATTTCTGCTTCGGCAGTACGCGATGCTCTGTCGAAAAACAACCACCTGTCGGCGCTCGGGCAGACCAAGGGCTCGATGGTGTCGGTGAATCTAATCGCCAACACCGACCTGCGTACTGCAGAAGAATTTCGTCAACTGGTGGTCAAGGAAGACAAGGGAGTCGTCGTGCGGCTCGGCGAGATCGCCGATGTTGTGCTGGGTGCCCAAAACTACGACCAGGACGTTCGCTTCAACGGAGAAACCGCGACGTTCATGGGCATCTGGGTCCTTCCGACCGCCAACTCACTGGAAGTGATCAAGAAGGTTCGCGCAACCCTGCCGGAAATCCAGGCTCAATTGCCCCCCGGCATGAAAGCGGGAATCCCCTATGATTCGACGGCGTACATTCAGGATGCGATCAATGAAGTGCTTCACACGCTGACTGAGACGCTGCTCATCGTTATCGTCGTCATCTTCTTGTTCCTGGGATCGATGCGCTCGGTTCTGATCCCGGTAGTCGCTATCCCCATTTCTCTGATTGGCGCCGTATTCCTGATGCTGGTCTTCGGGTTCACCATCAACCTACTGACACTGCTTGCAATCGTGCTTTCGGTGGGTTTGGTCGTGGACGATGCAATCGTCATGGTCGAAAACGTCGAGCGTCACCTTCATATGGGCAAGCCTCCTATCAAGGCGGCTCTGGACGCCGCCCGTGAACTTGTGGGCCCGATCATCGCCATGACGATAACCTCTGGCGGCGGTGTATGCCCCGGTGGGCATTCAGGGTGGATTGACGGGAGCACTGTTTCGCGAGTTTGCGTTCACTCTCGCAGGTGCCGTTATCGTCTCTGGAGTTGTAGCCCTGACGCTATCACCGATGATGGCGTCGAGGCTGCTGCGCGCCGGAGATAGCGAGCGTGGCTTCGCAGGAATGATTAATCGGCATTTTGAAAGTGTCCGTAAGGCCTATGCTCGGATGCTTTCGGGCACGCTGCAGTATCGGCCCGTGGTTTTTGCGCTTTGGGCGATTGTTGTTTTGCTGATCGTGCCTTTTTATATGTTCTCGCAGCGAGAGCTGGCACCGGCGGAAGATCAGGGCGTCGTTTTCGGTGTCATTCAGAGCTCTGCGAATTCCACGATCGATCAGACCAACCTGTTCACGACCCAGGTCTACGATGTCTACCATGCGTTCCCTGAGAGCGAGAGCATCTTCCAGATCACGTCGCCCAGCGGCGGATTCGGAGGCATGGTAACCAAGCCATGGAGCCAGCGGAAGAAGACGGCTCAGCAACTTCTGGTCGAGTCAGTCGGACCGTTGTCGAAGATCCCGGGCATTCGCGTCATTCCGTTGACGCCGCCGTCCCTACCCGGCGGAGGAAATTTCCCGGTTGAGTTTGTCATTACCTCGGCAGCAGAGCCAAGACAGCTCATTGACTTTGCGAACCAGCTTGTCGCCAAGGCCTTTGCCAGCGGTATGTTCATCTTCGCGGACACCGATCTCAAGTTCGACCAGCCTCAGGCTGAGGTCGTCTTCGACCGTGACAAAGTCCGTGCGCAGGGAGTTGACCTGACCCAGGCGGGTCAGGATCTTTCCACGATGCTCGGCGGCGACTACGTCAACCGTTTCAGCATCCAGGGGCGGAGCTATAAGGTCATCCCTCAGATCAAACGAGCCGAACGTCTAACTCCTGATCAGTTGGAGAAGATTTACGTCACGGGTTCGGACGGGAAGCTCGTTCCGTTGTCGACGTTCGCCACACTGAAAACCACCACTGAGCCGCGGGAACTGAAAAAATTCCAGCAGCTCAATGCAGTGACGATCCAGGCTGTAATCCCGCCTCAGGTCCCGCTGGACAAGGCGCTAAGCTTCCTCGAGGACCAAGCGAAGCTGATCCTGCCGCAAGGATTCACTGTCGACTACTCCGGCGAGTCGCGTCAGCTTCGCGTTGAGGGTAGCAAATTTCTTGGAACCTTCTTGCTGTCGGCCGTCTTGATTTATCTCGTCTTGGCGGCGCAATTCGAAAGCTTCCGCGATCCCTTCATCATTCTTGTGGGCTCGGTGCCTTTGGCAGTGTCTGGCGCACTGATGTTCTCGTTCCTGGGGTTAACGACGCTCAACATCTACAGTCAGGTGGGCCTCATTACGCTCGTGGGGTTGGTGTCGAAGAATGGCATCCTTATTGTCGAGTTTGCCAATCATCTTCAGGAAACAGGAAAGAGCAAACTCGAAGCGGTTATCGAAGCAGCCGCAACGCGGCTGCGCCCGATTCTGATGACGACGGCCGCGACCGTGATGGGCCATTTCCCGCTGGTTCTAGCTAAGGGGCCTGGGGCAGGAGCGCGTAATAGCATCGGCATCATGTTGGTCAGCGGCATGATTATTGGTACGCTTTTTACGCTCTTCGTAGTGCCGTCGATCTACGTGCTCGTAGCACGGACACACGCATCCGCAGCCGTTGAAGAAGGCGAAGTGGAAGGCGCTTTGGCGGAAGTAGCGTAGTTAGATTCGAGGGCTTGGGCCAGCATGCGGCGCTGATTTTCTTGCTGCCAGCGATTCCACAATGCTGTCGGCGAGGTGCGCCGCATAAAGCCCAGTCACGAGACCGCTGAAGACGTCCATCGTATAGTGCGCCCTTAGCACCAGAACCGTCAGGATTTCGAAAAGAACGATTGAGATGGCGATTCCGGTGAGCCATCGTCGGCCCTGACGAGCCAGTTCCGTCGCCGCCAGGACTGCGATTGCGGTATGCCCTGAAAAGAAATAGTCATTGGCGACGCCATAGGTCACCAGCAGAGACGGAAATCCAGGGTAATGCCAAATCGCATTCGGCGGCGCCGGAAGCGAAACCAGTGCCTGCATGATTTGTCGCAGGCCAAGCACGATCACCAGGGCCGAGAAATGGCCGCACACACCCTCCAAAGATCCATTTCGACAACAGGAAAATCCCCAGAAGATCGATAATCCCTGAACTCACGATCAGCAAGACATTTGCGACCGCCGGGTGGGTGTGCAGGTAAAGATTCAGCACGCTGGTGACGGCGTGCAACTGATCCCCGATTCCTCCACTGCGGAAACCACGACTTCCGATCAGGGACTGAGTCCAGAACCAGATCACAAGGGCGCCAATGGTGACGAGAAGGCGAATCGAGAGAGCGCGGCCGGTGCGTGTCGCCCGCAACTCTTCTACTACCTGAACTGGAGATGCGCTTTCAGTCATACGGACGCTTCGGCCGCAATGTCCTTCAAGCGGCGCAGGTCAAGTTTGCCGGTGCCGAGATACGGCAGAGCCTCCACATGCACGAATTGATCGGGGCGCGGCTTCCATAGTGGTGGCAAGTCGGATTTTGCGAGCAGCGCAAGACACGCCTCCAGTTTGTCTGTGGGCAAGGTATGCAGCACGATCAGGCGTTCCCCCTTTTTCTCGTCTGGAACGGCGGTGACGGCAAACGTCTGTTCGGTGGCGCCGCTGAGTTCGTGAAGCTTGTCTTCCACTTTGATGTGGGGCACCATTTCGCCGCCGATTTTGCTGAAGCGGCTCATGCGGTCGGTGATACGGATGAACCCGTCTTCATCGACCGCCGCTATGTCGCCCGTGTTGTACCAGCCGTCATGCAGCACCTCCGCAGTCTTTTCGGGACGATTCAAATATCCCTGCATGATGTTGGGTCCGCGCACCAGAAGTAAGCCAGTCTCGCCAACAGGAAGTGGATCGAGCGTTTCCGGGTTCACAATCCTCACGCTGATCCCCGGCAGAGGGTGACCGATACTCGAGCGCTTGCTGCCCACCTGTCGAAACTGAGCGGCGCGAAAATCGCGGGTGTTAACGGTAACTGCGGGTGAACATTCGGTGCATCCATAGCCTTCGAGTGGTCGCAGTCCGAATCGATCTTCGAAGGCGATCGAGGTGCGCTCAGGAAGTTTCTCCGCGCCGGCCATTACATATTGCAGGCTGCCAAAATCTTCCGGCTCGCAGCGCCGGATATAGGCTTGCAGAAAAGTTGGCGTCGCGAGCAGAAACGTTACCGAGTATTGACTGACGAGCGCCCCGATAGCCCGTGATTCCAGCGGACTGGGATGGAAAACGACGCCCATCCCGATGGTCGTTGGCAAACAGAGCGTCCCGGTGAATCCGAAGGAATGGAAGAAAGGCAAAATCCCGAGAATCTTGTCTCGACGCCCCAACATGAAGACCTGATTAAGTTGCTCGACATTCGAGGCCACGTTGTAGTGAGTGAGAACAACTCCCTTGGGGTCGCCTGTGCTGCCGCTCGAAAAGATTATCGTGGCGACGTCATCGAGTCTAACTTCGCGGCTTGCTCCCAACGATTTTTCGATCCATCGAACCGGCAACAACCATGAGATGACCGCGGCCCTCAGCTTTTCCATAAATCCAGGATTTTCCGCGAGATCCTCCAGCATGATGGCCTGAGCTGGCGGCTCGATATGTAAGCGCTCGAGGAAGGCACGCGACGTGATCACGGTTTTCAGTTCGCATTGCCGCGCGCAGGAAGCCAGGACTTCATTGGACGCAGTGTAGTTGAGATTGACCGGGACCTTCCCCATCAGCAGAGCAGCAAGGTTGATCAGCGCGCCCGGAACCGAGGGCGGCAGCAAAATGCCGACCATGTTCTGGTCACGCCACACGGGGCGAAGGCGACGTGCGAGGAAAACGGTTCGAGTCAGCGCTCCGCCGAAAGTGAGTTTCGGCGTGCGGCCATCGGCCATGGCGAAGCGACGCGGATGACGCCGTGCGGTTTGCACGAAGGAGCGGTGCAACGTACGCATGTAGCGTTTGCGAAATTGATATGCCTCGGCCCCGAGTTCCTGCACAGCCTGTCGCACTTCTTGTGCCCCAGTGGTCGATGGCATTGCCTTTCCGAACTTAATGGTCACCGGATACGGAATGCGCCGCGGCACTTTCCAGAGGAACTTTCCCCGCTCAAAGCTGAAGATGGATCCCCATACGCCGCCGAGATTTACCGGAATGATCGGCGCTTCAACGCCTTTCACAATCCGTTCCATGCCGCGCCGGAATGGAAGCATCTGGCCGATACGCGTCATCTGGCCCTCGGGAAAGATGCAGACGATCTCTCCGTCCTTTAAAGCCTGGGTGGCAGTGCGCAGCGATTGAATCATCTCGCGAGGTCGAAGCTGCGAGGAGATCGGGATCACGCCCATGATCTTCGCAAACGGCTTCACCAGCGGGTGGTCATAGGAGCCCTTGAACATTAGGAAGCGGATCGGACGATCGATCGAGGCGATAAGCAGGACCGCATCCACCATCGAGACGTGGTTCGGCACCAGCAGCGCGCCTCCCTTGCTCGGAACATTTTCGCGGCCTGCCACATGAATGCGGTACAGAGTGTGCGTCGCGATCCAGAGCAGAAGCCGCAGCAAGGCGTCAGGAAGCAAGTAGAGAACGTAGGCCGTCGCGGCAACGGTCATTAACGAAGCGCAAAGGAAAATTGCCGCCGGACTTAAGTGGGTGTAGTGCTGGAATACATAGTAAATACCGGCCGCTGCTCCAATGCCCACAAACGAAAGCAGGTTTGCAGCAGCAATCACACCGCCCTTTTCCTTCTCGTCGGGGCGATGTTGAATCAACGCATTCACTGGAACGGCGAAGAATCCGGCCGAGAAGCCCAGCGCAACCAGCAACCCCAGGACGTGGACGAACGACAGACCTCTTCCGGCGAGCAGGATTCCGAATACGGTCATGCCGACTGAGCCCAGCGGAATCAATCCATATTCGACTTTGCCACTCGAAAGGTAGCCTGCTGTCAGGCTGCCCAAACCAATTCCAATCGCGACCGCCGCTTGCAGGATTCCCGTGCGAGTGGGGTTGATGTGCAGGACATCGCTGCCGTAAAAAACAATGTTGGCGGTCAGCAGCGCGCCGAGGAACCAGAAATACGTGTTGCCAAGGACTGCCAGCCACAGAACGCGATCCTTCCGGATCAGGCGTCCTTGCTCCCACAGATCGCCGATCGGGTTGGCGCGGAATTGTTTCGTCGGATCCGCAGGAGGGACTTTGCTGATTCCCAGACTGAAGGTCAACCCCACGAACGACAGACTCAGGAAGATAAGGCCCGACCAACCTTGGCGTCCCTGAAAAAAGTCCGCCAAGAACGCTCCTGAAACCCCTCCGGCAATCACCGCCAGAAAGGTACCGAGTTCAAGCACGCCGTTTCCCCACGAGAGCTTAGGCTCAGGCAGTAATTCCGGGAGAAGCCCATATTTGGAAGGACCGAAGAGCGCTGCTTGCGTGCTCGCTAGAAAGACCGCAGCCATTTCCAGATGCAGGTTCTGCCAGGCCAGGCCCGCGATAGCCAGCATCATCACGGCTATCTCGAAGACCTTGGTCCAGATAGTGACGCTGCGCTTGCTGTACCGGTCGGCCAGAAATCCGCCGGTCATCGAGAAGAGAATGAATGGGACGGAAAAAAGAGTGCCCACAATCAAAACAAGTTGGTCGCGATTGGCCTTCTCCACGGCCATTCCAAGAATCAGGAATACAACCAGATTCTTGAGTCCGTTTTCGTTGAATGCACCCTGAAACTGCGTGATGACTAGCGACCAGAACCCCCGACGCCATCGCGGAGCGTCCGCGTTCACGGGCCATCGATGGGTTCGGTCGGGGCGGCCTCGACTTCAGGCACGGCAATACCTTGGCTCATAAGGTCTCTGACAAGTTCCTGCTGGTCTTGGGATTCCCCATCTTTTCACGAAGCAGATGGGTAATCTAGTGGTACCCGTGGAACGATGGTTACTTCGGGGTTTGCGCTCGAAAATTAAGTGCAAGACTCCCCATCGCTGCCCGTTCTAGTATTTAGGCTTACGGAATCACGTACATACGGGAGAGTGCCATCAGTGGAGCTCATGCTCGTAGTGTTCGCGCTGTTCGCCCTTGCCACACCGTTCGCCACGGCCTTCCTCCTCTGGCGTCAGCACAAACTTCGACAACAACTTTTCAAGCTCACAGACCTGAGCGTGAAAGTGACCGACGATCTGCGGCGCGAACTGCTGGAATTAAAGCGGCAGGTTGAGACGTCGCGCATCCCATCTTCGACCGCGGAAGGGGCGGCGCCACATGTTCCTGCCACCATCCACACTCCGGCCGGGAAGACATCTGCGCCAGTAGCACCCATTATTCAGAAACAAGCGGAGCCTATGGTCGCTACTCCAACGACCATTCCTCCTATGGTCAGTCGGCCCCTTGTCACCGAAACAAAGGCGCCTAAACCGGACGTAGAGAAGCCCGCTCCGCTTGTTTCAGAAGCCGGACAAAAGGTGGAGCAGAAACCGGTTCCCTCCCCCCGCCTTGCTCCTCCTATCATTTCGCCGCTGAAGCCGCCGGGTCCCGTACCCGACGTTCCACACAAAACGGAATCTGTGGGGCAGCCCTCATCGGCGACACCACCTTCGCATCCGCCGCAGCAGACACCCCCTGCAACGACGCCATCCTTTCCCGTTGCGCCGCCAGCGGTCCATGTGCCACAGCAGCCAGCCGCTCGCGTCGTCCCATCGCCTCAAGTGGCTGCATATCATGCTTCCCCACCAAGTTCATCGATACCGAAATCGTCTCCGCCACGCCCAACTGCCCAGCAGCGAATGAAGTCAGTATTCGCACTGGAAGAAATTCTGGGCACGAATTGGCTCAACAAGGTGGGTATTGTTCTCGTTGTATTTGGTGTCGCCCTGTTTGGCATTTACGAACTTGGTCAACTTGGCCCAGTAGGCAAGGTAAGCCTCTCTCTCGCTGTTTCTATTGCTCTCCTCGGCGGCGGCATCTTCCTGGAGAAACGGGATCGTTACCGCATTCTTGGTCACACGCTGATCGGCGGAGGTTGGGCTCTCCTGTTTTTCACAACTTACGCAATGAATCACGTGCAAGCCATGCGCGTGATGGCGTCCGAGAGCGCCGATCTCATATTCATGCTGGCCGTTGCCCTCGCCATGGTAGCGCACACGTTGCGCTATCGCTCGCAACTGGTAACCGGCCTGTCGTTTCTATTGGCATACGGCACCGTTGCTCTGAGTCATGACGATGTATACAGCCTTGCCTCAGGCGTAATCCTCGCTGTGGGCCTGGTCGCCATTGTCATAAAGATGGAGTGGTTCGAACTAGAGGCCTTCGGCATCGTGTCGAGCTATCTCAATCATGCGTACTGGCTGTACCGCTTGCTGGGTTCTGACGGTGCGCACGGACACGCCTTTCCCGAATATCACGCCAGCACGGCGATCCTCTTGTTTTACTGGATCACGTATCGCATTTCCTACGTAATCCGCAAGCCGAAGAATCCTCTTGCCGAGCATGTTTCTACCGCGGCCGCGTTACTCAACACCCTGCTTCTACTCGGAGTCATGAAGTTCCAGTCGGTTCGTCCAGAGCTTGCGTTCACGGCTCTTCTAATCATTGGAGCAGTGGAGTTCGGCTTTGCGCAGCTTCCGATTACCAGACGACGGCGCGAGGCGTTCGTAGTCCTCAGCGTACTCGGCACCGCGCTCATGATTGCAGCAGTACCCTTCCGATACTCTGGCAACAATGTTGCCATCCTCTGGTTGATTGGCGCTGAAGCGTTTTTGATTGCGGGCGTGGCTGTGGGAGAAGTAGTTTTCAGGCGGTTGGGATTGTTCACCGGACTCCTGGTGGGCCTGCACCTTCTGGGCATCGATTTTCAGCAGCTCTTAGCCACACGACGCACTGGAGAGGATATAGCCCTCTCAGCTGGAATAATGTTCGGGCTCTGCGCCACGGTTTTTTATTTGAACGCGCTCTTCATAGGCCAGCGCTGGAGGCCGTTCTTCGTTGATTCACCCGACGCTCAACTTCTCTGTGTGCATTCGTACATTGGGGGATTCGCTGCGGCCTCCGCGTCGTGGGCTTTGTGCTCGGGAGATTGGACCGCGATCGCGTTTGCAGGTGTAATGCTGACGCTCGCAGTTCTCGGCCCAAAGGCAAGGTCCATCCACCTGCAGCTTCAATATGGCGCCCTTGGCCTGCTGACTTTGTTTCGCGTCGTGACAATCAACCTGCACGATGAAATTCCTGCACAAACTCATGTTCGGGCGCGGCTAATCACTTTGCCCATTGTCGCCGCGGTCTTTTATGTGACTGCAAAGTTCGCCGCAGCGAATGAAAGCAAAGATCAGCGAACCTTCCGCGGGTTGTTCGCCTTTGCGGGCACCGCACTAATCTCGGCGTTGATTTACTACGAGGTGCCGGAACTCTGGCAACCTGTAGCCGCGATTGTTTTCGCGGTGTTGCTGCTCGAAGTTGGTCAGCGGATTGTCTACCCGGTACTCGCATGGCACACTCACTTGCTCAGTGGCTTAGCGGTTCTGGCCGCGGTTTCAGCCGATCAACCGGGCTTTCAACGGTGGCACAACATTCCACTGCACGCGTTCGCGGCACTGCCTGTTGCGGCAGGCGGATATTGGATCGCTCGGCGCATCAGCCTGCCCAATCCAGCTCACGTAAACGCCGGGCGCATTGCGTATAGCTGGATGGGTACGGCTGTGATGGTATGGGTGCTGAACGAAGCCGTCCGCGCGCCCTGGATCGCCGTTTCCTGGATCGTGTTTGCTATCGCCCTTGCACTGACCATGCACCGGATCGGTTACCGGCAACTCGGTTGGCAGGCGAATGCGGTGGCCGCATGCGCGCTCCTGCGTGCCTTCACCTTCAACCTTGAATTGGATCAGCCGCTTTGGCCGGGGCTTTCGATGCGGCTGGTCACAATTTCGATTGTCGCTGCAGGCCTGTACTTCCTGTCCCGCAAGTCCACCGTTTCCGACTCTGAATCCAGTCGCCCGATTTCTTACCTTCATACTTTCGCCGCGACCGCGTTGTTGGCCTTTCTTGCCTGGCACGAAGCTCCAAGTGGATGGCTGGCCGCCGTGTGGGCCGCATTTGCTCTTGCATTGGCACTGGTGGATCGCCGCTTCGAACTCGAAGATCTCGGGTGGCAGGCCCATGCTCTTGCCGCTCTCACGATGCTGCGCAGCGTTACGGTGAATTTGTACGTCACCGAAACCTGGCACGGCGTCAGCGTGCGGCTACTGTCGCTCGCCCTTGTCGCGGTCGTGCTTTATGCACTGTCGCGGGTGATCCGCATGCCCGAAGGACTGCGGCGGCGCGAGTTTCACCACATCTATTCCTGGGCCGCGTCGACGCTGGTTTCGCTGCTCATGTGGTATGAGTTGCAGCCCCTAAGTGTTGCTGTAGGGTGGGCCGTGTTCGGCCTGGTCCTGTTCGAATATGGGCTCTGGCGCAAGACGCGGCAGTTTCGATTCCAGGCATACGTCGCGCTGGCAGCGTCGTTCGGCCGTATCTTTTTCGCTAATCTTACGGCGGGAAACGCGGGGGAATTTTGGGGACCTCGCATGTACACCGTTTTGCCTATCACGCTGATCCTGTTCTTTGTCTACGCTCAGATCGCGTCAGAAGATCAGAACTCCAAGGATGATCGCAGTCTTCATTTTGATATTTTCCTTGCCTACCTCGCGACTGGAACAGTCGTCGCGCTGTTGTACTTCCAGATTGCGAACGAGTGGATTGTCACTGCCTGGGCGGTTGTGGTCTTCGTTCTTTTTGCTGCGGCGCTTGCCCTGGACCGGCCGCTCTTCCTTTATCAGGGATTGTTGTTGACCCTGGCCACGTGCACACGCGGCGTGATGCACAATCTCTTCGGCGCAAGTTACTTCAGCGGAGGCGACTGGACCGGCAGATATTTTGTATTGGGCTCCGCGATTGCCTTATTGCTGGCATGCCTTCCCTTTGCATTTCGTTGGCGAAATCGTCACAAGGCGCAAACCTCGAGCAACTGGATGGGAGCAGTTGTGCGGCATCCGGAACAACTGATGTTCTTCGCTCCGGTAGCTCTGCTCACCCTCTCGCTTGCGATCAAGATGAGGGCAGGGATGGTGACCATGAGTTGGGGCATTGAGGGCCTGACGATCCTGATCATCGCGTTCCTCATCAACGAACGCAGCTACCGGCTAACGGGCCTGCTATTGCTCCTTGTCTGTTTCGCCAAGATTGTGATCATTGACATGTGGGGCCTGGAAGCTCGGGACCGCTACATCACGCTGATCATCGTCGGTGGCGCGATATTGCTGGCCAGCTTTCTCTACACCAAGTACCGCGAGACGATCCGGCAATTCTTATGAAGCGTGGCATCGCATTTCTGGCCGTGCTGCTCGTTAGTGTCACTGCGCTCTACTTCAGCCAGCGCCGTCATGAGCCCACACCTGTTTCTGCGAACGCGGTGGTGGCTCTTGCGGCGGATGCTCAGCGTGACCTGACACGCGCCCCCATGCGACTCATGCGTCTTTCCGATGACGAGGAAATTGCCATTGGCAAAGAACTCGCTCAGCAATACGCGGTTGATACCGAGCAACTCACCCCGGAGGAGGGAGCCCTCGAGGGCTACGTAAGACACGTAGGCAGTATTGTCGCTAGGCGAGCGCACCGGCGCTTGCCTTATTCGTTTCATCTTCTGCCGAATCGCGCCATGATTAATGCTTTCTCGCTCCCGGGTGGACCGGTCTACATCGGCGAGGGGTTGCTCGATTTGATGACCAGTGAAGATCAGCTCGCCTCTGTCCTTGGACACGAGATCGAGCACATCGATCACTATCACTGCGCCGAGCGGGTACAGGTCGAAGCCCGGATGCGAAATCTAAAACTCGACATCGTAGGCGCCATCATCCAGATCCCGCTTGGAGTGTGGGAGGCGGGCTATAACAAGGACGAGGAACTCGAGGCAGACCGCGAAGGAATGCGAGTGGCGGTTCTAAGTGGGTATTCCCCTTTCGGCGCAGTCAGCCTGTTTGAGAAATTCAGCAAGTTGCACAGCGAATACGTGATTCATGCGCAAAGCCCTGAACAAGAGCTCTCGGAACTGACGATTCAAAGCCTTCAGGGATACTTCCGCTCCCACCCGCTCCCCTCTGAACGCCTCGCGCAGGCGAACAAACTGATTGCGCAGGAAGGCTGGGAAGATCGCAAGATTCAGAAGCCGTTCCGGGTGGAGTATCAGGTGACGGATGGAAAGTACCTGAAGTAGTACCAATGTCCGCGATTTATATCTGATCATTCGGAACAATCACATTGTCGACGGTGTCCAACTAGACACGGAGCGGTTCCAGCCTGCCTGCGGTGATAGCTTCGGTAATCCACCCCTGCTGTTCTTATAAGTTCCGCACCAATCTTCAACGCAATATTTACCGCAGTGCGCGTTCTTCTAGTTGAACGAGAATACCGGTTTTAACGAGGTATCTCCACGGAGACGCCATGGATAACGGTAACCAACCACACCAAGTCACCAGATTCATCATTGTTGCCCTTGCCGTATTTTCAACAATCGTTGTGCTCATCGCCTTGCAGCCGTCCCCTGTGTCTAGCAGTGCTCCTTCAACCACCGCAACGTATTCCGGTGGATCGCTGCACCTCACAATCCCGTACCAAGCGCCCCACGCGGGTGCCGGACAATTAACAATGGAAGTCTTGGATCCGGAAGACGAGGTCCTGGGACGCGCCGAGAGACATGTTGAAATAACTATGCGAGAAGGTCGTTGGCAAGACGATATCAGGCTCGACAAAGCAATACCGTTGGATGACCTAGTGTGGCATCGCGTACGCTACCGCTTCGAATACGACGATCGCAAGACGGCTTCCCTCGAAGGCACGGAGTCCATCTCACAGATCCTTCGCACGCCCGTAATTCACATTCTTGGGCAGCAGTCTTATCTGACCGGTGGTCCAGCAGCGGTGCGAGTGATCGTTACCGATTCCAAAGATGAGATCATTGCCGGTCGCGGCACGGTGCGCATTGAGTTCCTCGCAGACGGCGAGAAACCTCGGAATCTTTTCACGGGTCAATTGAACCAGCGTGGTACAACCGAGGCACAGTTCCGCTTTCCTTCCGGCCTGGTTGGCAACTATCAGTTGCACTACGTGGTGGATACTCCGATCGGAACTAAGGAATATAGCCAATCGGTGCAATTGGAAGACAAGGTTTCCATTCTTCTAACCTCCGAGAAGCCAATCTACCAACCCGGTCAAACGATCCATGCGCGCGCACTCTCACTCGACCGCTCCAATCACGAAGCCTCGGCCAACCACAAGCTGACGTTCGAACTCGAAGACTCTCGCGGCAACAAGGTATTCAAGAAATCTACCGAGACGGACCAGTTCGGAGTCGCTTCGGCTGAATTCGCGCTGGCTGACGAAGTCAATCTAGGGACCTACCACCTGCGCGCCTTGATGGGCGATGCCGACGCCCCGACGAATACGGCCGAGATCGCACTCAACGTAGAACGGTACGTCCTTCCGAAATTCAAGGTGGCAGTGGAATTTGGCGAAAACGGCAAAAAGCGGAAGCGCGGCTACCAGCCAGGGGATCACGTCACCGGCACCGTGCGTGCCAACTATTTCTTCGGCAAGCCGGTGGACAGCGCCGAAATCAGCATGAAGGCTTCGGCGCTCGATGTCACCGTCTTTGAAGTTGCGTCCGCCCATGGAAAGACAGACGCCGATGGATCTTACCGTTTTGACATTGCCTTGCCGAAGTATTTCGCAGGGCGTCCGCTCAATCACGGAGCAACTCGTGTGCTGATTGAGGCCACCGTGAAAGATTCGGCTGGCCACTCGGAAACTCGCGGGCAGCCAATTACGGTCAGCGAATCGCCGCTTCTGATCACTGCCGTTCCGGAGGGAGGCACTCTGGTACCCAATCTGGAAAACGAAGTGTTTCTCCTCGCGTCTTATCCAGATGGCACGCCGGCAAAAGCCTCTTTGGTTGTTCATGAGGATGGGACGGCCGATCAACACATTTCAACCGACAATGGCGGCGTCGCTACTACTCGCGTCAAGCCGAGTGCTGGAACCGAGATTCTGGAGATTGATGCGGTCGACGAGGAAGGAAATCACGCGTCGAGCAAAATCGAATTGCAGGCTCGCGAGGGCGAGGACCAGATTCTTCTGCACACGGAACGTGCCGTCTACCACGCTGGTGATCGTATTCAACTGAAAGTTTTACTCGTCCAAGCCGCGCGGAGCTGCTTACATTGACATCGTCAAGGAAGGACAGACCGTGCTGACGCGTGACCTCGATCTCGAAAACGGCCAAGCGGAGCTATCCCTGATCGCCACGCCGGAAATGGCTGGAACGGTAGATCTCAGCGCGTACTTGTTCGGCAGAGATGCGCGCCCTGTGGGCGATCATCGCCTGATCTTCGTGCAGCCGGCAGACGAATTGAGAATCGAGACAACGGCGGACGCGCCCGTTTACAAACCAGGTAGCGATGCGCGCATCCGTTTTCGTGTGACGAATTCGCACGGTCAAGGCGTCCAGGCTGCCCTTGGATTGCAGGTAGTCGACGAAGCCGTGTTCGCCCTGGCGGAGAAGCAGCCGGGATTTGCCAAGGTCTTCTTTTATCTCGAGCAGGAAGTGATGAAGCCCCGTTACGAGATTCATTCGATTGCCATGCCTGAAATCGTGGAGCCGACGGAGAAATCTCAGGCAGAACAGCGAGACCGGGCAGCTCGGGCATTGTTCTCGGCAACAGAAATCGCGACCGCGAACCAGTTTGAAACAAGAGTTCGGCAAGGATATTCCGATGGCCAAGTACGCGGAATACAGGACTCGCTTTCAAGCACGCCTTCAGAAACAAGCAACTAAGTTGGCCAGACAGCTCAGCGAGGCGTATGCAGGCCATTCGAAGCCGACCGATCCAACTGGAATCTTCGCCAGGATCGCGCACGCTGACGGTGCACAATTTCGTGATCCCTGGGGAACCAGTCTCGTGTTTGAGCCGGTACCCTGGGATTCCACCAAGAACTACTATTTGCTCCGTAGCGCGGGGCCCGATCGGCAACTGAACACCTGCTGACGATCTTCAGGCCTTTCTGCTAGTTCAACGTAAATGGATTAGCTCACCGAATTTGGGGTCGACCGCAATCGCTGTCCACGTTGAGCACGATCGTGGGCCGTTCAACGGTTTGGCAGAAATCGACGGGACTGTAACCGACCCCTCCGGCGCAGTCCTCGCGCAAGCCAGCGTCGAGGTCCGTGCGACGGCCACAGGAAAAATACGAAGCATCAAAACCGATGCCGGCGGACAGTTCAGCCTGTCAGGTGTGGCCGATGGCAAATATCAGGTTCAGGTGTCCGTGCCTGGGTTCAAGACCGCCTCAGGTGAATTTGCGGTACGCGCTCGCGATCGAGCGGTAGTCTCCGCGACTCTCTCAATTGCCCAGGCTTCTCAGATTGTTGAGGTCACTGCAACCAGTCCAGTCGTTGAAACCGAAATGGCAATGGTCGCAACTCGAGCGGGTGTTGGCGGAGCGGTCCCTGTGGCTCCGCGTCCAATGAAAGAACTAGCGCTCGATGGCCGCAACGTTATCGATTATCGGTAACAGTTCCGTGGTTCTAACCAAGGCCAAGGCAGACTCCGGATCCTCCGCCGCGCACGTGCGCTCTTTTTTCCCCGAAGCCCTCTTCATCAATCCGGAAATCATTACAGATAAAGACGGACGCGCCAGCATCGTCATCCCCATGGCCGACTCCATTACGACCTGGCGGATGGCAATGATTGCATCCACGCGACAAGGTGCACTCGGCACGTCGGCCTCGAGCCTGAAAGTTTTTCAGGATTTCTTTGTCGATCTTGACCTGCCAGTGACTCTGACTCAAGGCGATCGCGTTTCTATTCCGGTAGCTATCTACAACTATTCGGATTCAAAAGGAGACGTAAGCCTGCATCTCGAAGAGGACGACTGGTTTTCGCTGAATGACGACGTGGCGGAAAAGTCAGTTGCAGTTGATACCGGCCGCGTGGGCGGGTCGGAATTCACGCTTGAAACCAAACGGATCGGAAAGTTCAAGCTAAAGCTTTCGGCTCGAATGAGAGGAGCAGCCGATCGCGCCGACATCGTAGTCCGGGAGATCGAGGTCATCCCCAACGGCCGCGAACAGAATCTTGTATTCAACGGCCGTCTCGAAAACACCGTGCAACACGAAGTAAACTTCCCGGCCAACGCGATTCCGGAAGCCAGCAAGATCTTCGTGCGCCTCTATCCCGGCCCGCTCAGTCAGGTCATTGAGGGCATGGACAGCATCTTGCAAATGCCGGGCGGCTGCTTTGAGCAAACCTCCTCGAGCACCTACCCAAACGTCCTGGCGTTGGACTACATGAAACGCACGAAGAAACTCACGCCAGAAGTGCACGCAAAGGCGGAAGGATACATCGCCAATGGATACCAGCGATTGCTGACCTTCGAGGTTCCCGGCGGCGGATTCTCATGGTTTGGCAGCGCACCGGCGAACAAAATTCTAACAGCTTATGGTCTGATGGAATTTTTTGACATGTCGAAGGTGTACGACGTCGACCCGAAACTCATCCAGCGCACACACGATTGGCTGGCCGCTCAACAACAGGCCGACGGAAGCTGGAAGCCTGATGCTTCATTCATCAACGAAGGCGCCACCAATCGATTCAACTCAGACGCAGTACGAATCACCGCATACATTGCCTGGTCGCTCGAGAACACGGGATATCAAGGGCCAGCCGTTGAGCGGGCCAAGGAGTTTGTTGAAAAACACGTGAATGCCAAGATGGACGCCTATACGCTCGCGGTGGTCGCCAATTTCGCCACGGACGATCGCGCCGATCGTGAGTTCATGAGGCGTGCGATCCAGCTCCTTCTGGATGCACGCATTGAGAAAGACGAGCAGGTATGGTGGAGTGCGGAAGAGACCAGCGTTTATGCCACCGGACCGAGCGCGGCCATTGAAACAACAGGTCTCGCCGTGCAGGCGTTGCTGAGGTCAGGTGAGTCTTCAGCTGTTGCGCGCAAGGCCCTCACGTACATCGCGTCAAAGAAAGATGCCTCTGGAACATGGGGAACTACGCAAGCAACGATCATGGCGTTGCGGGCGCTCCTCACAGCAACGGAAAAAGGTACAGCCGACGTCCGTGGCACATTGTTAGTTTTGCTCAATGGCAAGCCAGCCGAAAAGCTCGTCCTGACGCCAGACAACAATGATCTGCTCCATCAGTTCGTGTTTAAGAGTATCGATTCGCAGGGCTCTACTACGGTCGAAATCCGCTTCGAAGGAAAAGGCGGCCTTGCCTACCAGGTCATGGGTAGCTATTTCCTTCCGTGGGATCAGAAGCCCGCCAGCGAACCGTTATCCATCGACGTGACCTATGATCGCACGCGCCTCGCGCAAGACGATATCGCGACGGCGAGCGCGACAGTCAAAAACAATCTGGACAAGACGGCCAAGATGGTGATGTTGGATCTGGGCATTCCTCCCGGATTCGACCTGCTCAGCGAAGATTTGCAGGCCTACCAGGAGAAGAGCGCGGGCTTGAAAAGCGGACACCTGTCGAAGTTCAGCCTTACGGCGACTCAGGCTATTCTCTACTTCGATTCGTTCGCTCCGGGAGACACCGTCATAATAAAGTTCCGCCTGCGTGCCAAGTATCCAATCCGCGCGAAGACATTCAAGTCACGCGTCTATGAGTACTACGATCCCGATGTAAGCTCGGTCGCGCGGCCAGTGCAACTGGAGGTGCGTCCGCGCTGAAGAGTATGGATGGAAAAACGATGCGCCGGATCCCGGCTCGCCTTATTGAAATAAAGGCCTGTCGTTAAGGGCTGGTGCTCGGGCTTCAACGCGGTTGTGTGCCCAGGGCGAATACGGCTACGATCGAATACGAACGCCCATGCATATCGACGCCCACCAGCACTTTTGGATTTACAACCGAGACCAATACGACTGGATCGACGACTCCATGGCCGCTCTGCGCCGGAATTTTCTGCCGGCGGACCTCAAGCCGGAGATGGACGGAAGCGGTTTTCAAGGATCCGTCGCGGTTCAGGTTCGTCAGACGCTGGATGAAACTCGCTGGCTTCTCGAACTAGCTCAAGACTTTCCGTCGATTGTCGGAGTGGTTGGCTGGGTTGACTTGCAATCGCCCGACATTCGGTCGCAGCTGAAGACCCTCTCGAGAAACCCCAAACTCGTCGGGGTTCGCCACATCGTGCAGAGCGAACCCGATGACCGCTTCCTGCTTCGGCCAGAATTCCTGCGAGGTATTTCCGCGCTGGAAGAGTTTGACCTCGCCTTTGACATCCTGATTTATTCCCGGCACCTGAAAATAGCGGCGGAGTTTGTTGAACGATTTCCCCGGCAGCGTTTCGTTCTCGATCACCTAGCCAAACCGCCTATCAAGAACGGTGAAATCGACGCCTGGGCCCAGGGAATCCGCGACCTGGCTGCTTTTCCGAACGTGTTCTGCAAATTGTCGGGATTAGTGACAGAGGCTGACTGGCGGCATTGGAAACCACACCAGATCACTCCTTATCTCGACGTCGCCTTTCAATCGTTCGGACCTGCTCGGCTCATGATTGGTTCAGATTGGCCAGTGTGTCTGGTCGCCGCCTCGTACACCGGCGCCATGCAAATCGTGAAAGACTACATTTCCCAACAGAAGCCAGCAACGCAGGATGATGTACTGGGTGGAAACGCCCAGCGGTTCTGGCGGCTGACGACGGGTTGAGAAACGGTCGATGGGATCGCGCGCGATGCTTTACAATGGCCGGACAAAATTGTGGTATCGCGAACTGCGTCCGCTGTAATTCAGATCTTAAACGTTCGACAATTACGATGCATCCTAACGTAGTGCAACTCGATCCCCGCGACAATGTATTGATCGCCCTCACCGACTTGAAAGCCGGGGATCAAGTCGAATTCGGCGGCCGTATCTACACGCTACCCAAGAGTGTTCCTGCTAAGCACAAATTCGCCACGCGGACTTTTGAGATTGGCGAAGACATCCTCATGTACGGAGTCTTAGTCGGAAGCGCGGTCAAGCCAATCGCCACGGGCGAACTCCTGACCACAAGCAACATCCAACACAGGGCATCGGACTTTTGTGAGCAATCCGCCCCGTACAAATGGGCGTCGCCTGACATTTCCCGGTGGAAGGATCAGACGTTCCTTGGATATCGTCGGGCCGATGGCCAGGTGGGCACACGGAATTACTGGCTGGTAGTTCCTCTTGTTTTTTGTGAGAACAAGAACATCCAGGTTCTAAAGCGTGCTCTCGAAGAAGAACTGGGGTTCGCACCGCCGCAGCCCTATCGTCGGCAAGTCGCTGAACTCGCAAAATCCTATCGCGAAGGTCGGACGGCGCAAATCGACCATTCTGCGTTGCCCGAGGCCACCCCTGCCCAGCGCAGCCAACTCTTCGAGAACATCGACGGCATCCGCTTCCTGCTTCATGATGGCGGGTGCGGTGGAACAAGAGAAGATTCCAACAATCTCTGCGGGCTCATCGCGGGGTATATCCATCATCCGAACGTCGCGGGAGCAACGGTCTTGAGCCTGGGCTGCCAGCACGCCCAGATCGGAATTCTTCGCGAGGAGATTCGTAAACGCAACCCCAAGTTCGACAAACCTCTCTTCGTTCTCGAGCAACAACGCAGTGGCTCCGAGGCGTCGATGATGTCGGAAGCGATCCGGCAAACTTTTCTCGGTCTGGTCGAGGCCAACAAAGCTCAACGCACTCCCGCACCGTTGTCTGAATTGTGCGTGGGACTGAAGTGCGGCGGATCCGACGGGTTCTCCGGCATCTCTGCGAATCCCGCCATCGGACATACCGCCGATCTTCTGGCAGGGCTTGGGGGCAGAACAATCCTGTCCGAATTTCCTGAATTGTGCGGCGTGGAACAGGAACTCATTAATCGCGGCACAAGCAAGGCCGTCGGCAATCGTTTCATACAACTCATGCGCGACTATGCGGCTCGGGCTGCCGCCGTGCGATCCGGGTTTGATATGAACCCTTCGCCCGGTAACATGCGCGACGGCCTGTTGACCGACGCCATGAAATCCGCCGGTGCGGCCAAGAAAGGCGGAACCTCTCCCGTGGCCGCCGTTCTCGACTACCCGGAATACTCGACCGAACCCGGGCTGAATCTTCAATGCACGCCCGGCAACGACGTGGAGTGTGTTACGGCTCAAGTGGGAGCAGGGGCAAGTTTGGTATTGTTTACGACCGGTCTCGGCACTCCGACCGGTAATCCGATCGCTCCCGTCGTGAAGCTTTCCACCAACTCGGATTTGGCCCGGCGAATGCACGATATCATCGACATCGATACCGGGGCGGTTGTCACCGGTGACAGAACAATCGCTCAGATGGGCGAAGCGATTTTAGACTTCACGGTCCAGGTGGCGAGCGGCGATGTTCGAACCAAAGCTGAGCTGAAAGATCAGGAAGATTTCATTCCCTGGAAACGAGGCGTCTCGCTCTGACCGGTCAAGACACGAGGGTGCTGCCATTCCGACTAGACGGCAAGGTCGCCGTAGTCACGGGCGGCGGCAGCGGCATCGGGCAAGCCGTTGCCGTTAGGTTTGCGGCCCATGGCGCAGCAATTCGCATTCTGGACATCGACGAAGCGGCCGCAGCCGAAACCTCCCGGCGAATTGCTGCCGCCGGCGGCACAGCATCTTTCCATAAGTGCGACGTCACCCTTCAGGCGGATGTCACCGCCAACTTCGAGGAGTTATTTCGACGTGAACGCGTTCACATCCTTATCAACAACGCTGGAATCTCGCACATTGGCACAGTGGAGAGCACGCCAGAAAAAGATTTCGACAGAATTTTTCAAGTAAACGTCAAAGGCTTTTATAACTGTATGCACGCCGCGGTTGGGCACATGAAGAACTCAGGCGGTGGTGTGATCGTGAACATGGCATCCATTGCCGCGTCGGCAGGTCTCGCCGACCGCTTCGCATATTCGATGAGTAAGGGAGCGGTTGTTGCGATGACCTATTCCGTCGCCCGCGACTATCTCGCGCATAATATCCGTTGCAACTGCATTTCGCCCGCCCGGGTGCACACGCCGTTCGTCGATGACTATCTTCAGAAGAACTATCCCGGACGCGAGCGGGAGATGTTCGAGAAGCTCTCGGGATCTCAACCGATTGGACGCATGGGGGAACCGGAAGAAGTCGCATCCCTCGCGTTATTCCTATGTTCGGACGAGGCTTCGTTTATCACGGGTGTCGACTATTCGATCGACGGTGGGTTTTTCAACCTGCGAGGTTAGCGGATGGACCTGCAACTAAAAGGAAAAGTCGTGATCGTGACAGGAGGCGCCAAGGGAATCGGCGCCGCGATTGTGCGAGCCTGCGCTGCCGAGGGCGCAACCCCGGTCATTGTGGGCCGGGATGCGGACGCCGGAAAGGAACTGCAGAGCGAGCTCGAAAGAACTGGGGACACTTGCGGGCTCATTACCGTCGAACTTGCGGATTCGAAAAATTGTTCCCTGTCGATCGAGCAAACGCTGAAATCCTTCGGCCGTATCGATGCACTCGTCAACAACGCCGGTCGTAACGACAAAGTCGGGCTGGAATATGGCAGCCCGGATGAATATGTGACTTCGCTTAAAGGCAATCTGGTGCACTACTACGCCATGGCCCACTATGCGTTGCCCCACCTGAAGCGCTCGCGGGGAACCATCGTCAACGTCGGTTCGAAGACGGCAGTCACCGGCCAGGGAAGCACGTCGGGATATGCGTCCTCGAAGGGAGCGATCATGGCGCTGACGCGGGAGTGGGCCGCTGAACTGTTGCCCTATGGCATTCGCGTGAATACGGTTATTCCCGCAGAAGTCATGACGCCGCTTTACCGGCATTGGCTCGACACGTTTCCGAATCCCGAAGAAAAGTTGAAGACAATTCTCTCCAAGATTCCTCTCGAGAAGCGGATGACCACTGCCGAGGAAATCGCTTCAATGGTCGTATTTCTGATTTCGGCCAAATCAGGCCACACTACCGGTCAACATCTGTTCGTGGATGGCGGATACACCCACTTGGATCGAGCCCTTACATGAGTTCATCGCGATGAGTACATCTACCCCGATAACAGAACGCCGCTATGTGGTGCCGCTGGTACTTGTGACCAGCTTGTTCTTTTTGTGGGCAATTGGCGTCAACCTTAATGACATCCTCATTCAGCACCTCAAGAAGGCGTTCGGCCTCACCGATACCCAGTCCTCTTACATCCAGTTCGCTTTCTTTGGCGGATATTTTCTCGCCGCTCTGCCTGCGGGATGGCTCATGCAGCGCCTGGGCTACAAGCGCGGTATTCTGACCGGGTTACTGGTCTGCGCAACCGGCACTATTCTATTCATCCCCGCCGCCTCCATTCGGATCTACGGATTCTTTTTGTTCGCGTTGTTTGTAATGGCGTGCGGCCAGTCGATCCTGGAAGTCGCCGCCAATCCGTATGTCACCACGCTGGGCCCGTCCGCGAGTTCAGAACGTCGATTGAATTTGGCGCAATCGTTCAACGCGGCGGGCGCAGTGATGATTGCCCTTGTCGGCTCCAGGTTCATTCTCTCCGGAATCGAGCACACTCCGGCGGAACTCGCAGCCATGAATCCAGCGCAGCTTCTGGGCTATCGCGTTTCCGAAGCCAACATGGTGAAGATTCCTTATCTGATCATCACCGGAGTCTTTCTTTTCGTCGCCCTCCTCATCTTTTTGACGAAATTACCGGAGATCCGGGAGACCAGCGTGGACGGAATGGAATCCGCGGACGCGAAACTCAGCGGCACCCTTTCCTTTCCGCACCTGATCAAGGGAGTGATCGCACAATTCTTTTATGTTGGCGCACAGGTCGGCGTCGCCAGCTTCATTATCCGATTCGCCGAGTTCACTATGCCTGGCACTCATGAAAAAGTCGCTGCTCATTATCTGCAAGCGCATTTAGCGGGATTCATGATCGGGCGTTTTACCGGCTCAGCCATCATGCAAAAAGTCGCGGCACCCCGTCTGCTGAGTTTGTTTGCTGGAGGATCGCTGCTCAGCCTTCTGGTCGTCCTGTTCGCTTCGGGAGCAGCGCCAGCCTGGGCAATTGTGTTGATCGGATTTTTTCATTCCATCATGTTTCCGACCATTTTCGCGCTGAGTTTGAAAAACCTCGGTCCCTACACCAAGCTGGGATCATCCTTGCTCGTAATGTCGATCATCGGAGGCGCGGTCTGCCCCGTGATCATGGGCAGAATTTCGGATGCATGGAATATCCAGCGCGCTTTTGTAGTCCCGCTGATTTGTCACGCCTACGTGTTCTATTTCGCGATGAGGGGATACCGCCCCGCCGCAGTCGCGATTGTGCCCACATTGGGCACTCCTGCTACCGAGGTCGAATGATGCGACGCTATTGCCTGGCTCTTGATTTGAAGGACGATCCCAAGCTGATCGCCGAGTACAAGCGCTATCACGAGAGCATATGGCCGGAGATTACTCAAAGCATCAAAGACTCGGGCATCGAGAACATGGAAATTTATCTCCTCGGTACGCGCATGTTCATGATCATGGAAGTGAACGACACATTCTCATTTCAAGCGAAGACTCAAGCCGACCTGATTAACCCAAAGGTACAAGAATGGGAGCGATTGATGTGGACATTTCAGAAGTCGTTACCACAGGCTGGGCCCGGGGAAAAATGGGTCTTAATGGAAAGGATATTTAAGCTGGAACAATAGCGGTTCTGGCGCCCGAGCAGCGGTGGATATCGATCAGGTGCTAGTGCGTAGGAGGAAGTGCGGCCTGATTTTGCTGCTCTTGAATCTTCTGACGCTGCTGATACATGCGTTGCAGATTCTGTTGCATTTGAGACATCGAACTTGTGTCGCCGGAACTCGACTGATCCAACGAGGTCGAGGCTGTCGTTCGATTTCCCATCGGCGATTCGCCTCCAATAGGCATGGTGGCATCTGCCGAATCAGCGGCGGACTGAGAACCGGGATCGGCAGAATTTTGCGCGTTCGCCGAGGTAGCCGCACTGTTTGTTGAAGCAGGCTCCGGGGTCGGCTGCGCGGCTTCGCCAGCACTTGCCGATGTTGCGTCGTCATCTCCGGTTCTTTGCGAGACTTCAAAATCATGCTTGCCGGGAGCAACATAGCCAGGCATAAGCCGCATTCCGGCCACCTTTGCAGCGTCAGCTGCCGCAGCAGGATCGTCACTACCGCCCCGCGCAGTCAGGATCACCCTGCGCAGGCCGTTCGGGTCTGTATCCGAGCCCTGAACAATGTAGTCGAAGGCCGATCCGTACAACAGAGAAGAAAGAACCTCGCGAATTGGCGCGGGGCCCAAGTGTACGGCGACTCGCTCTCTGGAAGCGCTTGGGGGCATTTCGATGGATGCGCCCGTATGGGCTCGAATGGCCAGCATGATATCGGACAGCGTCGAATTCTCAGCGTCGATCGTGAGCTGGATTCCGTCCCAGGAAATCGTCGGCGCCTGCGGCGGAGTTTGTTCGACGGTCACGGGGACGGGTGCAGGTGCGACTGGAGGTTCCGGAGTCGGCGGCGCCGCGGGCGTCACCGTCGCTGGAGTAGGCTGCCTATCGTTTCGCTGGTTACGCGACGCGTGAGCGCGTTGAGCAGATGCGAGCGGAACGTGTACGGTTGAAGCCAGCCCTACGGCGATCATGAGCGACAAAGCGCACAGGTGCGGAATTCGGCTCAGCCGAAAAATCGATCGCCTCGCGAACCCGGCAGAGAAGATATGCGGCACCGCTAACACCCCTTTTCCCGCACTTGGACCACGGAGAACAACGCCTATACGTTACAGGTCTAACCTGAGCATCTCAAAAAGGGGAGGAATTCTGGGACGAATCAGGCACTGATAATAGCACCATTCGGTCCACCAAACCACTCTTCTCCTTCTAACATTTGGCCGATTGGCCACATTTGCTCCAGCGCAAAAACAGGCCGAACTTCCTCATGGGTTACTATCGAGTTTTGTCAAGATTTCTAACTCTCTTTGCTCTAGCGCAAACAGCGGATCTGGTCCGTACGGTATAAAGTCACTCTAGCTTGTACTCCCCCTTTTAGACCAAGATCAGCCTTGTTATTGCGGAAAATCCCCCTTTCCGAGGGCCATGAACGGTTAAACCTGGGCGTAAGACCTAGGGGACCATTTCCTCCCTGGGTCTACTAAAGTCAATCGAGAATGCCTTTTGGGGCTCAGATTGCCATTTCTGAGTGTGGTGGGGGGCAATGAGATATCTGTTCTTGGTTTTAGCGGCATTTCAATACCGATTTCTAGCTGTTTTCACGCGCAATTACTCTTGCAGGACGCGAGCTAACCGTTTAAGAACGGATGAGCTACGCTTCCCTGCCGATAGGCCTTTCCGGCTTTTATTCCAGACACCCCCACGGAGGACGTCCCAGTACACGGCCTCGCCCGCCGCGAGGTCATGCGTCCTGCGGCAAATGAGATTTCTTGCAGAGTCATTCACGGGGAACCGGAGGCTAATATGGGACTAGCTGCAATCAGCAACATTGGGTTCGCTTCAGAAGAGAAAACGCGCCAGCTTCACCTGGTTTCTCCAGGCATCTCGGAACGCGTTACCCCGAACTCCGACTTCCCTAATGTTCTAAGGCGACGAGCCACTTTCGTGCAGCGCTTTGAAGCGTTCGCGGACATTCCGCTGGCGGACTGCATCGAGGTTGTCGCCCACTCTCAGGAACGACAGTTCGTGCGTCGTCACACGGTTCAGTTGGGAGACCCACTCCGCCACGTTGTCCTCCTGTTAACCGGCTGCCTCAAGGTCACCCAAGTCTGCGCAAATGGGCAAGAGGTCATCCTGCGACTGAATGGACCCGGAGACCTGCTGGGTGGAGCTGGAGTATACGTAACCTCAGGGCATTCCACATCTGCCCGCGCTGTACAAACATCATTGGCACTCGTTTGGGAGACAAGCCGCTTCGAAGCTGTCATGGAGCGATATCCAGTTTTTCGACGTAACATTGCGCACGTCCTCGAGCGACACCTGAACGAACTCGAGGTACGGTTCCGGGAAATCTCTACGGAAAAGGTTGCGGCGCGGCTCGGCAGTCTTTTGGCCCGCTTGGTGGGCCAAGTGGGAAAGCAGGCGGACGGCCATGTGGAAATAGCACTGTCTCGCCGGGAACTAGCTCAGTTGACGGGAACTACTCTGTTCACCGTTAGCCGCTTGCTCTGTGAGTGGGAGACGCAGGGAATTGTAAGCGCACGAAGAGAAGCTGTGCTGGTACAAAACGTGCCTGCCTTATTGGAGCTGTCGCGAGAAGAATAG
>CAVUYN010000014.1:0-31651 GCA_963745715.1 uncultured Acidobacteriota bacterium
GGAACCGGGCGAAATGCGCAAGCCGCGTCAAGAACTGCAGATATTAGTTTAGTGAGGAGGCACAGTTCCAATCCGGCCTTTTTCGTCCGGAATGCCGGAGAGGTGAAAGATCCAGGCGCAGATCGTGTCGCGCCACACGACGGCCTGTCCCGCCTGGTACTCGAAACGCGACAGGATATCGCGATAGCGATCTTCATCGATGTGTCCTCGGAGCGCTTGCCACTGCGTCACGAAATCACGAGCACGCCTGGCGCCGTCATAGTGAGAGTCGTAAACATGTTGGATGACCGTCACGCCGGAATGCAGGACGTAGGTATAGGACACGTGATGAAAGAACAGAAGCAGTTTGTCGGGGCAATTGGCGATTGGTTCATAGAGCTTCTGCACTTCGAGCGGGTATTGACCGATAAAGCCGGTGCCGGTCGCAATCGTGCGGTCCATTCCGATTCCCTTGTGATCGGCGCGATGCCATTGTCCCCAGCCGTTTTCTTCGGAGGACTGTGGGCCGGGATCGTAATGATTTCCGAGGATGTTCGTGAGGGTTCCCGCGCCTAGCGGGCCGGTATAGCTCTCATAGACGTGCCACGAATTGAGTTGCAACTCTGTGATGGTTTGCACGACTAACGGATCACTGCCGAAGGTTAAGCGCGTCCATTCGTCGATGATGGAGGCAGCCGTCAAGTTGGGGTTCCAGGCGAGGCGTGCGAAACCATAGAGATTGGCCATGGCCAGGGGACTGCCCAACCAGTTGGCGTCCATGCCGACGTTGGCTACACCAACGAAGCCGCCAATGGGACGATGAAACACGCGGCCCACGACAAGATCTTTGACGGGCGAGGCGTTCCCATCTACGCGAAGATCGAAGTCGAGAATTTCTTTCCACATGGGAACGAGAAAACAGAGATGCTTTTGCTGTCCGGTGTACTCCTGGGTGACTTGCAGTTCGATGGCATGGTTGGTGCGGCGAAGTCCGGCAAACGACGGGGAAACCGGTTCGCGCACCTGGAAATCGATTGGACCATTCTTGATCTGAACGATGGCGTTGTCTTCGAACGCTCCGTCGAGCGGATGAAAATTATCGTAGGCTGCTTTTGCGCGATCGTTCTTCAAGTCGTGCCAGTCGAGGTGATGGTTGTAGACGAAGGCACGATAGAACACGACGCCGCCATGCGACTTGAGCGCACGCGCGATGACATTGGCAGCGTCGGCATGCGTACGCCCGTAACTGGATGGCCCGAGGCGCCCTTCGGAGTCGGCTTTGACGACAAAGCCCCCGAAGTCGGGGATACGGTGATAGATCTCATCGACTTTCTTACGCCACCATCCGGCGACTTGCGGGTCGAGCGGGTCAAATGTGTCGAGACCGCCCGTGACTTTCGGGCTGCTTAAATCGACAGATAAAGAAAGCTGAACGCCCCAGGGACGGAAGGCGTCAGCAATACGGGTGACTTGTGCGATGAAGTTGTCTTCAAGGACTCGAGGGGCGGCATTCACGTTGTTGATAGTGCATCCGTTGATGCCGACGGACGCGAGGAGGCGGGCGTATTCTCCGGCGCGGGTAAGGTCGGCGCGAACTTTGCCTTCGGCGAAGAAGATGGAGGGGCCGCCATAACCGCGCTCGATGCTGCCGTCGAGATTGTCCCACTGGTTTACCCAACGGATAGGAGCGTAGGGTTGCTGCACTTCATCGAGAGCTGCAATGTTTTCTCCGCGAGCAATTTTGCTTAGCAATGCGAAGACGCCGTAGAGGACACCGCGATCCGTCTTGGCAGTAATGATTAGAGATTTCAATTGGCCGATCTCGGCGCTCTTCAGCCAATACCCGTCGGGGGCCACTTGAGGAAGATTCAGCTTGGGCTTGAGCGTGTGCAGTTGGGCGAGCGTTCCCAAAATGAAAGCATTGTCTGGAACCGATGCTGAGCTTAACGTTTTGCCAAGCATCTGTTGCGCGCCTCGGAGCAATTCCTGCTGCGCGCTCTTGAGCACGGCGGAATCACCGAGCAACAGGGTTCGGTTCGGCAAATGTTCGTAGGTTTTAGCGGCTTTCTGATCTAGAGCGGGGTATCTTAGCCAAGCCTCAGCGCCCGTCTCTGCTTCGACCGATCGTGACAGCGCAGCCGTGCAGATGAGAAATGCCGCAATGATCGCCAGGAACGGTGCAAACTGAGGCCTGAGCCAATGACAATCGGCATCTCCACTCGGGATCGTTTTCATTGACCGGATTGAACTCATGCTTTGGCTCGGTTGAACTCGGATTCTATCCGAGTCGCGCATGTAATGGATTCACTGTAGGCCGCGCGGGCAGCCAGCGGAGCCACGCCGCAACCAGGAGGCGAGATGGGTGTAGGATGGCTCCTCTCGCGAGGTAGGAGCGACAATCCCGGCTTCCGTAATCGCACGCAGGACGTCCAAAGCAGGGAGGAGTTTGATTCTTGAACATCAGGGAGGTACTGAGACAGACGGCAGCTTCGATTGCAGCGCACAAATTGCGCAGCTTCCTGACCATGTTCGGGATTATCTGGGGGATTACGTCTGTAATTTTGCTGGTCGGCCTGGGAAAAGGGTTCAGCCGCGATCAGAAAGAACGCCTGAAAACTATCGGCGTAGATCTCGCGATCATCTGGGGAGGACGCACTAGCGAGCAGGCCGGGGGTTATGCAGCGGGTCGGGAAGTTCGCTTGTCGATTCAGGATGCGTACGTCATCAAAGACGAAGCTTATCTGATCAAAACTGTTAGCCCGGAACTGCGGCGCAACGTGTCTGAAGTCAGTCGCTACAACGCGGCATCGCGCGCCGTACGCGGTGTGTGGCCTGACTACCAACGGTTTCGCTCGCTCAAGGTGCAGGAAGGCCGCCTGATGAGTGATGACGACGAAAAAGAGGGCCGGCGCGTGGTTGTGCTCGGCGTGGAAGCGCGCGACCAATTGTTTCCCGGACAACCAGCCGTCGGCGAGCTGCTGACCATGAACGGGTCGCCCTACACGGTGATCGGTGTACTGGAAAAGAAAAAACAAAATGGCAGCTACGGCAGCGGGCCTGATAACACGCAACTCTTTGTTCCTTATTCTTCGATGGCCCGAGATTATCCTCCGCCGGAGCGGCCCGGCATTTCAAAGGGATGGATCAATAACCTGGTGGTCGAAGTTGCGGACCCCGATCATCACGAAGCAGCCATGCACCAGATTTATCAGATACTGGGACGCGAGCACCGCTTCGATGCAGGCGACAAAGACGCCCTCTTTATCTGGGACACGCTCGATGGCTCGAAGCTGGTACAGCGAATTTTCGACATCATGACAATCTTTTTCGGTGCGGTTGCCCTGATGACGTTGTCGCTCGGCGGTATCGGCGTCATGAATATTATGCTGGTGGCGGTAACCGAGCGGACGCGCGAAATCGGAGTGCGAAAATCACTGGGTGCGACGGCACGCGACATTCGCAATCAGTTCTTTGCCGAGTCCGCGACGCTGATGCTCATCAGCGGCGGACTTGGGCTAGGGATCGGGGTGGGAATCTGTGTCTTAGTGAGCAGCATTGAACTGCCTGATATTGTGCCGCATCCCATCATTTCGCCGCTGGCGATCATCGCGTCGTTGCTAACTTTGGGACTGATCACGTTGGGCGCGGGGATGTACCCGGCACAGCGTGCAGCCGCGCTCAGTCCCATTGAATGTTTGCGTCAGGAGTAGGCCGTCGGAATATGCGCATCAAGGAACTCATCCTGCAGAGCTGGGACGCGTTGGCACGCAACCGTCTGCGCTCGATTCTCACCATGATGGGCATTGTGTGGGGTCTGACCACAGTCGTGCTTCTGCTTGGTTATGGAGAGAGCGTGAGTGAAGGCGTGTTAACGGCCTTTCTCGGCATAGGAAACAACGTAATTATCGTGTGGCAGGGCCAGACCAGCATGCAGGCGGGCGGACAGCGAGCGGGCAAGCGCATCAACTTCAAGTACGAGGATATTCAAGCGATCCGCGATGAAGCTCCGCTGGTTCGCCTGGTCAGCGCGGAATGGGACGACGGCGTCGCCTACAAGTATGGCGACAAGGTCATCTCGGTTCAGAGCAAAGCGATTCAGTATCCCTATGGCGAGATGCGCAAGCTGAACATTGCCGAAGGCCGCTACTTCGAAGAGAGCGACTTCGCCGAGCATCGCCACGTTCTGATTTTTGGACCCAACGCCGCCAAGAAAGTGTTCGGCAATCGCGATCCGGTGGGTGACCACGTCACGATTAACGGCGAAACCTGGGACGTGATCGGCCTGCTGCGGCTCAAGATTCAAGATTCCTCGAACAACGGTCCCGACAACGAGAATGTGTTCATGCCCTTCGAAAGCATGAGCGACATCAATAACCAGCGCGACCCTAGCATGTTTGTCTTCCAACCGGTCACGTCGCTGCAACACAAAGCGGCATTGGCACAGGTTCGAGAAGTTCTGGCGCGGCGGCACAATTTCAATCCTAAAGACGACAAGTCGAGCCCCGAATGGGACACCGTGGACGACGCGAAAAGTATTGAGCAGTTCGGAATCGCGCTGCGGCTGATCCTGGGGTTCATTGGCTTTCTCACGCTGGGAGTGGGCGGTGTGGGGGTCATGAACATCATGCTGGTCAGCGTAACCGAGCGGACCAAAGAGGTGGGACTGCGCAAGGCGCTGGGCGCGCGCAATCGCGACATCGCATTTCAATTCCTGGTGGAGGCGCTGGTGCTAACGTTCGCCGCGGGCGCGGTGGGAATGCTGGTATCGGTTGTGCTGGCGCACGCCATTCCTCCGATGCCTCTGTACTCCGAGTTGTACAAGACCGCGAATCACGACGGTGACATCTTCTTGAAAACTTCTGGCAGTGTGATGCTGACGGCGTTTGCCATTCTTGCCCTGGTCGGGATCACGGCCGGCATGTGGCCCGCGCTGAAGGCTTCGCGCATGGAACCGGTAGAAGCGTTGCGATACGAGTAGGTGAAAAGGGGCCACGTTTGCCGGCTGACAGCGGCTCCCTGGGGACCCGGGACGTACCTGCTCCTAACATGATTGGCATTGCTTTTCCCGCCGCTTAGGCCTAAGATTCGCGGCATGGAGGGCCTGCGATGACCGCGTCCGGCCCAATTTTCAAGCCTCTTCTGCAGCTTGCCGCGATAGCCGTTCTTGCCGCCAATGCTTTTTCGCAGGCACCGCCCAAATACGATCCCGCGACGGAAACGAAGTTCAAAGCAATCGTCGAGGAGTTGAAAATTGTTCCTCCCACCGGTGGCAAGCCGATCGCTTACCTGGTTCTGAAAAGCACGCCTGACGCAGGACAGATTTTTCTTTGTCCCAAGAAGTTTTTGGACGAAATGGGCGTGGCCTTCAAAGCGGACGATGAAATCGAGATCACCGGCTCAAAGGTCAAGCTCGACGGCGCGGACATGACCTTGGCCCGCGAGGTCGTCAAAAAAGACGGCGACACCTTGACTCTGCGCTTCAAAGACGGCAAACCGGCCTGGTAACTGCGCGATTTCTACTAGGGATCTATTTCATCTTCATCTACTGTGCCAGTGCTTGCTGTAAAACTCCCGGCTCACTGTTTGGATACCCGCCTTCCATGCTGTCGAATCGCGCTCCTGATAATCTCAAGTTATAAACAGGAGATGACGATTCATTGCCGCCGCTGATTAATGTACGCAGTATTTCAAAAGCCTTCGGAGCCGACCCGCTGTTTCAGAACGTGTCTTTCACCGTTTCCGAGGGAGATCGGGTCGGGCTGATCGGTCCGAACGGGTCAGGGAAGTCCACGCTTCTGCGTATTCTGGCGGGGACTGTCGAACCGGACGATGGGGAAATCGCGGTTCGAAAACGAATCCGGATGAGTTACGTGGAGCAGGAGTCGGAATTCCGGTCTGGGGACACGGTCAAGTCGGTGGTTGAAGCGGCGCTGGAAAGATCTGCCGTACCCGAGGCGGAGCGGGGCACTCGTTCCGCAGAGACTTTGGGACGGGCAGGCTTCGTTGACCTGCAGGCCGAGGCGGCGGTTCTGTCCGGAGGCTGGCAAAAACGACTTGCAATCGTCGAGGCGCTGGTGCAGGCGCCCGACATCCTGCTGCTGGACGAGCCAACGAATCATTTGGACCTCGCAGGAATCGAGTGGCTCGAAGAGGTCCTGGAGCAAGCGGGGTTCGCGTGCGTAGTCATCAGCCACGATCGGTACTTCCTGGAGAATGTGGCTAACGATATGGCGGAGCTCAGCCGTGTATACCCCGAAGGATTGCTGCGCGTGAAGGGACGCTACAGCGTCTTCCTCGAGAAAAAAGAGGAGTTCCTGCACGCTCAGTCGAAGCGCCAGGAAGCGTTGGAAAATCTCGTGCATTCCGAGATCGAGTGGCTGCGGCGCGGAGCCAAGGCGCGGACGCGAAAGTCCAAGGCGCGCATCGACAAGGCGGGCGAGTTAATGGAAGAACTCGCTGACTTAAACACTCGGACCCGGACCGGGACGGCGCAGATCGATTTCTCGGCGACGGACCGAAAGACCAAGCGGCTGATCGAACTCCAGAACATCAGCTACGCGATTGGAGAGCGCCGGCTGTTCCAGGGATTGAATTTCACGATCACCGCCGGCCTTCGTGTTGGCCTGGTGGGTCCGAACGGAAGCGGGAAAACAACGCTGCTTCGCCTGCTGCGCGGAGAAGTGGCGGCAACGACTGGAGAAGTTCGACGGGCGGAACGGTTGCGCATTGTGTACTTCGACCAGACCCGAGCGCTCGATCCGAACGTCACCCTGCGCCGGGCGCTGGCTCCCGAAGGCGACTCCGTCATTTATCAGGATCGGGTCGTTCATGTCGCGTCATGGGCGGCAAAATTCCTTTTCAAGAGCGAACAACTCAACCAGCCCGTCGAGCGACTCTCTGGAGGAGAACGCGCACGAGTATTGATCGCGCAACTGATGCTTCAGCCGGCGGATGTGCTTTTGCTGGATGAGCCCACCAACGACCTCGACATACCAACGCTCGAAATTCTGGAGGAGAGTCTGCTGGAGTTTCGAGGTTCGCTCGTCCTTGTGACACACGATCGCTACATGCTGGATCGGGTGTCGACGATCGTGCTTGGCCTGGATGGGCAGGGCGGGGCGGAGCGTTTTGCCGACTACTCGCAGTGGGAGATCTGGCAAGCGGAACGGAAACAGGTAGCGCCGACCAGAGTGCTTCCAATCGCTTCGGCTGCGGGGATGAAATCAACGTCGTCTGCGAAAAGAAAACTCTCTTACCTGGAGGCTCGGGAATACGCCGGCATCGAGCAGCGGATCGCTGAGGCGGAGGAAGTCCTGCAGGCGAAGCGCCGGAACGCGGAGGATCCTGCCATTGCGAGCGATGGACCGCGGCTTGTCAATGCTCACGCTGAACTCGAAGAAGCTCAGGGGGAAGTGGACGCTTTGTACGCGCGCTGGGCCGAACTTGAGGGGAAGCAGTGACTGCGCGATCGGGGCTCGTCGAGTAGCGACCGGAGCGCTACTCCGCGAGGGAGAAAGCGATGATCGTATTTCCCCGACGACCGATACGGTTTTCAACCTCTTGCAAAAGGCTGGATTCCAGATCATCGGGATCGGGGTTCATTTCACAGGCGGCGATCTCTGCGGGAGTCGCGCCGTGATAGCAAAGCTCGCATACGCCCAAGCCGTCTTGCGAGCGAACCGGAGGACCGAAGACACGGCATGTCATCGGGCGCGATTCGTAGAGCTCACAATTTCCGGTCTCCGGATCGAGAGCGGGGCAAGGTTCATCGTTGGCGAAATCAGCAAAGCGCTCATCGGCCGCTTCGCCCTTATCCAAAATGCCGGTGACGGGGTCGCCGGGGAATTCGTGAGCGAGCCGGGCGACTGCTTCGCGCGCACGCTGGCGGACGGCGCGCGCACGCTGAGGGGCGTGACGTTCCAGTTGAGCAAGCCCGCGGCGCAACCGGAGCGCATCAAGTTGATTGATCGCAAATGCTCCGATACAGCACTGCGTACATCCCGGGCGGCAGACCAACCATTCTCCGCTCTTACGGGCAGTATCGGCGAGGGCGGAGTCGACGATCTGGATCAGTTTCTTGTCGCCCGAAGATGGAAAGCGGGAACCCACTGACTCAGGATAGCGCACTCAGTGGGGCGCAGCGTCGCCGTTACGTTCCGAAAATATTACTTTGCAGCTTGGCATAGCCGTGCTCTCGCGCCCAGAGATCAAGCGGTGCAGAGGAGAGTTCGTCGACTATCGGTTCGGCGTTTCCATTTTTGGTGAGATCGATCGATTTGATGTAGGTCCTGCAGGTATCGCAGCATTCGACGCGGATGTAGTCGAACTCGTCCGCGGTAAAAACTGGAAGCTTTTTGTCGTTCTCCTCGCCGCATCCGGGGCAAACGACACGGCGAAACTCCCACTCGTTCAGGCAGAACGAGCAAACGAGGGAGCGAGCAGCGCCGTCGCCCATCTGGCGTAACACGCCGAAACTGGGCTTGCGATTGCAGAAGGGGCAAACGGCGTAGATCTGTTTCAATGTGCGGGTCCCCCCGCGAGAGCGCAGGAATTCGGCATAGGGCTGAAGAAAGGCGTGGGCCAGAAAGCCCTGGGCATCGGAAGGAGAGGACACTCTCCATGCGTCGGCTAACAATTCGGAGAACATGGGTCGGCCCCGTCTCCGCAGATCGCGAGTCAGCTCAGCGAGCGGGACCGGGCCACGTTCTTCGACCATCGACAAAAACGATTCGAACTGGGAACTGAGTTCGGTTAGTTCCGCCTGACTGAGTTCGCGATCCATCGAAGGTGCGGTCGATTGCAACACTGTGACGAGATGGCGATGCAGGCTTTCCTGGAAACGAGCCACGTGGATGTAGAACCCAAGAATTTCCGCTGCGAAAGAGTGTTGTCGGGAGAGTTCGTTCGCGCGCTGGATGCGCCGCTGCCAGGGAGAAAGTTTGGTCACGGGGCGTGCGTCAATGGTGCCGTGGAATGGGCATTCTAGCATGTCCGTCTCGACCGTCCGCCGATCGTGAGCACAGCTTTGGCATCGTCAAGAAAGCGAACCAAGCCCTACGACTTTTACCGAATTGACTCTCGTGCGAAGCAGGACTATAGTCTCCGGCAACATTGCGGATGTGACTCGGTCGTTCGTCGTGGGCATGCAACGGCCGCCACCTTTAACTCAGTGGAACTATTAGTTTTTCTCCGGGTTCGCATCGATTGGATAGATGCGGCAGATTGCTGGAGGCCTGAATGGAATTCTCCCGCAGGACGTTCCTAAAAGGCGCAATTGTCGGCGGCGCCGGCCTTTCCACACTGGGATTCGACCTGACCCCGGTTTACGCCCAAACGCAAAGCCTTAAAATTTCGCGGGCCAGCGAAACACGCAGCACTTGTCCGTATTGTTCGGTGAGTTGCGGCGTCATCATCTACACGCTCGGCGACAAGGCGAAAAATGCGATTCCGCAGGTCGTGCATGTCGAAGGCGATCCTGATCACCCCATTAATCGCGGGACGCTTTGCCCCAAGGGCTCGTCGCTTGAACAAGACATCCTGAATGACCGGCGGTTGCTCAAGCCCCAAGTGCGGCGACCAGGGTCGACGGACTGGGAAGACATCTCGTGGGAGCAGGCCTACAACGAGATTGCACAACGTGTGAAGAAAACGCGTGACGATAGTTTCATGGAGACAGATCCTTCGGGAAAAACGGTCAATCGTTGCGAAGGAATCGCGTGGTCCGGCGGATGTACCGACACCAACGAGTTCAATTATCTGGTCGTCAAGACCATGCGCAGCCTGGGGGTCTGCTACCTGGAAAACCAGGCCCGGGTTTGACACGGCCCAACGGTCTCCAGTTTGGGGCCAACATTCGGACGCGGGGCAATGACCAATGGCTGGATCGACATCAAGAACACAGACATGATGTTGATCATGGGCGGCAATCCCGCCGAGAACCACCCTTGCGGCTTCAAATGGGCGATTGAAGCCAAGTTGCATCGCAACGCGAAAACGATTGTCGTGGATCCGCGGCTGACACGAACGGCCGCCACCGCCGATCTTTACCTGCAGATCCGCGCTGGAGCTGATATTGCCTTCCTTGGCGGGTTGATCAACTACGCCATCGAGAACAATCGAATCGCTCGTGACTACCTGGTGAACTACACCAACGCCGCGTTCATTATCAAGGACAGATTCAAGCTGCCCGACGACGGCTTGTATTCCGGCTTCGATCCGGAAAAGAAAACCTACGACAAAGCTACCTGGAACTATGAGGAGGGTGGGGATCTGGCCGGAAAGCCGGTCGTCCCGACGCCACTTCAGCAGTACGCACAGAATACCGGCACGCAAGAACACGATGCGCACGGCTATCAGGGCGCATCTCCCGCTGGAGCAAAGGCGGCCGCTTCGGGGCCCGCCTTGCCTGCCAAAATTGCGTTTGATCTTTCTCTCGAACATCCACGCTGCGTGTTCCAACTCTTAAAGAAGCAATATGAGCGCTATACGCCGGAGATGGTGGAGCGCATCACCGGCATTCCGCAAGATCAATTCCTGAAGGCTGCAGAACTGTTTACGTCGATCCGAAAAGATGGCGACATGAAAAAAGTCGCCACCATCATTTATGCGGTGGGCTGGACGCAGCATAGCTTCGGCACGCAGATCATTCGAACCGCGGCGATGCTGCAGTTGCTGCTGGGCAACGTGGGGCGGAGTGGCGGCGGGGTCAACGCTTTGCGTGGGCATTCGAATATTCAGGGAGCCACGGACATGGCCGGAGTGTTTGACATTCTTCCAGGTTATTTGAAGATGCCCAGTCCCTCTGACACCAATCTCGCGACTTATCTGAAGCGGATCACTCCAGACGCCGCGAAACCGGACCCTTGGGACTCGTTCAATTACTGGTCGAACACGCCCAAGTTCGCGGTCTCTTTTCTCAAGGCGATGTACGGAGGGGCGGCAACAAAAGAGAACGACTACGCGTTCAACTATCTTCCGAAAATCGACCGCAACTATTCCTGGGTAAACCTGTGGAACGACATGTATGAAGGCAAGATCAAGGGCCTGTTCGCCTTCGGCATGAACGGGGTGATGATCGGGCCGGATTCCGAGAAAAATATCAACGCGCTGAAGAAGGCGGACTGGCTGGTGGTGTGTGAAATCTATCCCGACGAGACCAGCGAATTCTGGCGGGCTCCGGGCATCTCGACCGACGAGATGAAGCAGATCAACACGACCGTGTATCGCTTGCCGGGCGCCGGGTTTGCCGAGAAAGACGGGACATTTGTTAATTCGGCGCGCTGGCTGCAATGGAAGAATGTAGCCCTGCCGCCGCCGGGCCAGGCAAGGCTGGATCAGGAAATTCTGGCGACGATTTTCCTGAAGGTGCGTGAGCTGTACCAGAAGGAAGGCGGGAAATTCCCTGACCCGATCCTGAACGCGTCGTTTGCCTATACGAATCCGTACAACCCATCGTTGTCGGAAGTCGCGAAGGAGATCAACGGGAAGGCGCTAGCAGACATCACCGACCCGAAGACGAATGTCACGATCAAGAGCGGACAGCAGCTACCGGGTTTTGCCTGGCTGAAGGATGATGGAACTACGCTTTCGGGCAACTGGCTGTATTGCGGATCGTGGACCGAGGCTGGCGCGATGACGCAGCGACGCGGCACGGAAGATCCATCGGGTCTGGGCATTTATCCAAACTGGGCCTGGTCATGGCCGGCGAACCGTCGCGTCTTGTACAACCGGGCTTCGTGTGACGTCAACGGCAAGCCGTGGGATCCATCGCGGCGTCAGGTCTGGTGGGACGATGCAAGACAGACCTGGGCGGGAAATGATATTCCCGACTTCAAGGCCGATTCGCCGCCCAAGGATCATATGGGGCCATTCATCATGAATCCGGAAGGCATCGGTCGGCTTTTTGTGCCGCTGGGAGCGATGGCGGATGGGCCATTCCCCGAATTTTATGAGCCGATCGAAAGCCCGATCGCGAATCCGCTGCATCCCAATCAATCCACCAATCCGGTGGTGAAGAAATACAAAACCGATCTGGACAAGTACGGGACGGTCGATCAGGGATTCAATGTGATCTGCACCACGTATCGACTGACCGAGCACTACCACTACTGGACGAAGAACAATCCGATGAATGTGCAGTTAGTGCCGGAGCCATTCATCGAAGTTCCGGCGGAACTGGCCGACCGCATGGGCATCAGGGGCGGCGAGAAGGTCAAAGTTACAAGCGCCCGGAGTCACTACATCGCGAAAGCCATGGTCACGCGGCGCATTCGGCCGATGAAAATCGATGGCAAGGAGATGTTTCAGATCGGTATTCCGATTCATTGGGGATTCCGTGGCATTGCGGAGGACGAGGGAAAAACTGCTCGAACCCTGACCAATCAGCTGACGCCGACCGTGATCGATCCCAATGCATATACGCCGGAGTTCAAGGGATTTCTGGTGAAGATTGAGAAGGCATAAGTAGGAAAAAAGAACGCCGACTTAGAGAACAAAGATGAGCGACCGCAAGACACTTCAGATCAAGCAAATCTCCGGACACTCCGGGCCCTCGGCGGGCTTCGATGTGCAGCGTGACGCGGAGGTCTGCAAGCTCATCGATACAACGATCTGCATTGGGTGCAAGGCTTGCGAGGTCGCGTGCGTCGAGTGGAACGACATGCCGTTCAGCCCGACCACGTTCGACAATACTTTCCAGACCATGCCCGCGACGCGTTGGAATTTCTGGAACCTGATCAAGTTCAACGAGCACCAGCGCGAAGATGGGACGATCCAGTGGCTGATGCGCAAGGATCAGTGCATGCATTGCGCTGATCCAGGCTGCTTGCGAGCTTGTCCGGCCGACGGCGCGATTGTGCAATACACCAACGGGATCGTTGATTTCCAGCAGGAGAATTGCATCGGCTGCGAATTCTGCGTGTCCGGATGCCCATATGACATTCCCAAGTTCAATCCCGCGACGAAGAAGGTTTACAAGTGCACATTGTGCTCGGATCGCGTGGGCGGGGGGCTCGAGCCCGCTTGCATCAAGGCGTGCCCGACGGGCTGCCTGAAGTTCGGCACCAAAGATGACATGAAGTACATCGCTGAGGAACGTGCCAAACAACTGCGCGAGAATTTCGGATTCGATAAAGCGGGAGTGTACGACCCGCAATCGATCGGCGGCACCCACGTCGTTTATGTATTGCATGACGCGGAGAATCCGGAGCGCTACGGCGGCTTGCCCAAGAACCCGGTGATCCCATGGAGTTATACCGTCTGGAAGTGGCTATTCAAACCTGTGCTGGGAACGTTCGCACTCTTCGGGTTGGTCGGGGTTCTGTTCCACTACGTGACAGTTGGTCCGCGCCGTCCGCAGCCGGAGCCGCCCCTTAAGAAGGAGGAGCCTGATGTCCAGCGCGGTTGAGCGTTTTGACGACAAAGCGCGGCGCACCTTTGATCGAATCGGGCAGACCGAAGTCTACGAAGGGGAGTTGCTGCGCCATCGCGTTTACACGCGTTTCCTGCACTGGATGGTCGCCCTCTTTTTCTTTCTGGCATTGTTCTCCGGCTTCGGCATTTATCTGCCATGGCTGTTCCGTTGGTTCACTCCCATCTTCGGAGGCGGGGCGCTCGCGCGCGAAATGCACCCCTGGTTCGGGCTTGGTTTCGTTATTTTCTTCGGGCTGCAAGCACTGAACTGGATCGGACCAATGATGTGGACGCCGGCCGATTCACGATGGATGCGCAATCTCCATAGGATTGTCGGGGGCGAAGAGAAACATGATCCTCCCGACACGGGCTTCTTCAATGCGGGACAGAAAGTGCAGTTTTGGGAGATCGTCGGCGGATGTGTGGTTTACCTGATCACAGGAATAATTCTCTGGCTCGGCACGCGCACATTTGGACGCTGGGCAGTCGCCGTCAGCTATATTCTGCACGACATCTCCGCAATCATCATGCTGGGCGGAATTTTCATTCACATTTACCTCAGCACCATCGGTGAACCCGGGACGTTCCAGGGGATGATCCGCGGCGCAGTCAGCGAGGCGTGGGCGTGGACATTCCATCCCGCATGGTACAAGCAAGTGACTGGGCGGGATCCGCTTGAGGCTTGCGAGGACGCGCGACGACGCGGGCAGTTCGAAAGCAAGTAACACCTTAGGAACTGCGCCGCCCCGCAAGGCTGATCGTTCCGATGGAATTTTTGAGTTGGACTCTCTGACCCGCTCTGCATCAGAGTAGTTGTGTTACCTCTGCACTGTGGCAGAGGTTCCCACCAAACTTTGGTTTGGTTTCCCCGCGAATGGGTTCCCGTAGTTCACCTGATCGGGCTGTCAAACAGCAAGACCGGCTCCGCGAGTAAGCATCTTGCGGACGTCAAAGCTTTTCTTTTTTAGGAATTAGGGAGGATACTTTGCCGGACCGGAAGCCTGTTGCAAACCTGCGCACTGTCGCGAAACGAGTTGGGCTCGCGCCTTGCTCGGTGTCGGCGGTTTTGAACAATACAACTGCGTCGCATTCCATCCCGCAGAGCACAAAGGACAGAATTTTCCGCGCGGTTGCCGAACTGAACTATCGTCCCAACCTGTGGGCCCGATCCCTGCGGACGAAGCGGACGCGAATGGTGGCGGCAGTCACGCCTGATTTTGGGCGCGGAGCGGTTGCCCGGGTAGTGGCGGGCATGCAAAGGCGGTTGCAGCGAAGGGGGTACCTGCTTGCTCTCACTAGCCTCGATACTGCTCCGAATGTCGCGGTTCAACTTCAACAAAGAGGAATTGAAGGGGTAATCGCGATTGATGCGACTCTACCGCGGCAACTGGAACTGCCGGTTGCATCCGTAGACCTTAGCTACATGCTGTCTCTGGAGCCCTTGACGGACGGCATGCAGGCTTGGCTTTCGGAGTTGGGGGAATCTGCCGCGGAAACGATCATCCGGCAAATCGAGCGGCAGAGCGTTTCTCGAAGAGTGAAGGTGGATGCGAAGGTTCCGCCCGCATACTTCGAGTTGCCGAATGTGCACATGGGATCAAGTGCGGTTGCACGAGAAAGCGCCTGAGCCTCAGAGGTTCTTCGAGTGCTTGCCGCGTCGACCGTTCGCCTCCTCGAGGACGCGAAATAGTAGCAGCCAGCGCTTGACGTTGGTCGTCATCAGGAAATTTTCCTTGACGTGTTCCCGCCCGTTGGCGCCAATGGTGTGCGCAAATTCAGGATGCGTAAGCAAGTAGCGGATTTGAAACGCGCACTCCTCCACTGAGTGCACGAGCACACCCGTAAGATTGTTAATGATCTGATTGGGAATGCCTCCAACCGCGCCTGCGATGGTAGGTTTTCCCTTCCATAAGGCTTCGGTCACGGTGAGACCGAATCCCTCCTTGAGTGATTTCTGCACGATGATGGTGGAGGCCCGCTGGATGGCATTGATTTCGAGCGCGCACCAGGGCGGAAGATCAAGAATCACAATGTCGGGATCGTTGTCAGCCGCCTCTTTGACTTCTTTTAGAACGGCTGCACCCTCCGGATCATCGGAGGCGCCTCCGCCCGCGAGGACCAGTTGGCAATCTACATATTTCCTGGCGAGTTTGTAAGCGTGCACCACTCCTACGGGATCTTTCAGACGGTCAAATCGTGACACCTGGGTCACGATGGGTCGAGAGCGGTCAATACCGAATTCTTCACAGATTTTCTGCACCTGCGAATCGGGCAGTTCCTTGTTCTTCTCCGAGAGCGGATCAATGCACGGATAAAACAAGTATTGCGGAATGGGCAACTGACGGGCGAACGATGCCGAAGAGAAGATGGCCGCATCATAGTGCTCCACAAACGGACGCAGGAACTCCCACACCTTCTTGTCAGGATTCGAGAGATCGATGTGGCAGCGCCATACCCAGCTGGCAGGTTTCTGGTCCCGGGAGCGGACAAGGGCGACCGGCTGCGGGTCGTGAATGACGACCAGTTGTTCCTCGAACTGCAAGCGCTTGCGATTTTGCTCGTTGTACGCCAGGAAAATATCTTGCGCGGCCTTCGAGAGTTCATATTTGTTGCCTTGCAGGGCATTGTGAAAGGCCTTGGTGATTTCGAAGAAGTCGTTGCCGCCGCTGATGACGTCCCAGTGCGTAGGTACCTCCAGTTCTGACAGCAGCGGTACCAGTCGATTGAGCATTTCGGCTACTCCCCCGCCGACAGCGGTGGAGTTGACCATCTTGATTGTCTTCCCCTTTAGATCGCGCGCCAGGAATCGCAAAACATCGAGTTGACCGTGGCTAATAATGCCGCGGTAGTCGTCCAGATGGGCGGGAGGAGGCGGGATTGGCGGCGACAGAACGCTTGCGGGAAGTTGCCGGTTGCCATTGGTTCGGTCCGAGACTCTTCGAGTCAGCGACCCCTCTCGGCGGTCCGACCGTGGCTGCGCCTCGTTTGCTGAGTGGGCAGAACTGGGGCGCTCGTCTTGGGGTGACTTCATTTCTTCGCCGTCCTAATTCAAAACTTGTGTGATGATGCGGGCGATTTGCCGGCGCACACCTTCCATGGTGTTGGTATAGATATCGATATGCTCAATAGACTCGGCTGCCTCTGTGAGACCAACCTCACGCTCAAGCCAATGTGAAAAATCATTGGTCATGCGCTGCAGCCGGAGGCGGGCTTCGATGAAGTGATGGTGAATCGAATGGATGCCGACTTGATTCAAGCCGTCAAGGAAGCCAGGGAGCGAGTCGGGAGCAAAGGGGGTGGGTAAAACTACGACGTCCGATGCACAAAAATAGAAGGGCTCATCAGCCGGACGCGACCCCGAGTTGGAATGGTTCTGCAGGAATTCGTCGAGGATTTCGACCATCCTTTTGCGTAAGCCATCGATTGCGGTGAACTCCCGAACGTCTACGCTGGCCAGTTGTTCCGCCAGTGCCGGCTCATGGCACGCAGAGAGGGTCCAATGGGCGAAGTCGTTGGAAAATCCCTGCCGGATGAAGTGATGCTCCTGCAGCGTGCGAAACGTGTGCTGAAAGATTGAGTCTTCGGGGCACGTCTTGATGGTGTGCGCCAACTCCGAGATATTGGAGGCTTTCTGCCTTCCGATTCGCAGAAGATTTTCCGAGGTATTGAAGTAAAAGGGCTTCTCCGGCCGGCGCGCCGGAGCCTTGGCAAGATCAGGCATTATGCCTTAATAGGTAGCACTCCGGGCCAGTTGGGTTGTCTCGGTCGCAGCGAGCCAGCGCGATAAAAAGTCCAACAGGTCCTCCGGTGGTTTCATCCAGACCTGAGCGGAAGTCTTCCGTTGGCGGGACCGCACCAAGATGCTGAGGCCCCTGGAACCTAGTGCCCGGAAGGCGCGCTCGTCAGTCAGATCGTCTCCAAGATAAGCTGTCGGCACGCGAGGGCCAACTTCGTCAAGGATGGTACGGATCGCATCGCCTTTATCCAGGTCGGGCATGCGCATTTCGAGGCCACCATCGAACTCGAGTAGCGTCAAATGGGCCCGCTCCGCGATCGGAAACCAGCCGATTAAGATCTTTCCACGGAGTTCCTCAGCCTGCGGCTCTTCCAAAGCTCGCCAGTGGACTGCCACGCTGCCCGGCTTATTCTCGGCCATATCGCGAAATCCCTGATAGTCGAGCCAGCGCCGGGCATCGTCGAGCACCTCGACTACGTCCGGCGGAATCTCCGGCATCTCGCAGGTCCCGTTGGGCCTGAGTCTTTGCAGTCCGTGAGAACCCCAAACTTCCGGCGCGGGACGCAAAGGAAGAAACGGAGCGATCTCGTGACCATCCCTTCCGGTCACAATCAAAAGGCGAGTTCGACCTGCGTCCTGGATTCGCTGCAACAGTTCCGCCAGGCCCGGATAGGGAACGGCCTTTTTCCGGTCCACTGAAAAGGGTGCCAAGGTCCCGTCGTAGTCGAGCAACAACACGGATCTCGGCGACTTGGCGACGGCCTTCAAAAAATCGTCAATAATATTCTTTTGGTGCAACATCGGTCGCTCCGCTATCTGGAAAGAGCCGCCCGGACCCGGTTCCCGCAGTCTCGGGATTATCAAGACGCACCTCGCAAAGTTCTCCAATCAAGCTGCCCGCCCAACGATAGACATTTCGCTCCCGGACGATCTTTCGCATGCGCTGCATTCGAAGTTGTTTTTCTTCGGACTGCATCTCAAGGGCGGCGCGAATGGCCTCCGCAGTCTGGTCGATGTCATAGGGGTTGACTTGAAGAGCGTCGCGCAATTCCCGCGCCGCGCCGGTGAAGCAGCTGAGAATCAGCACACCGCGATCGTCGTGCCGTGTGGCAACAAATTCTTTCGCCACCAGATTCATGCCGTCGTGCAGTGAAGTCACCAGGCAAAGATCGGCGGCACGATAGTAGGCTTCGATTTCCTTATGGCTGTGTTGCCGGTTCAACAAAACGATGGGCTTCCATTGATCCGCTTGAAATCGCCAGTTGACGCGGTCGGCCTCCGCCTCCAATTCGGCCTGCAGGTCGTGATAGCGCTTGATGTGGGTGCGGCTCGGCGCCCCAATCTGAACGAATGTGAACACTCCCTGGTAGCGCGGATACTTTTCGAGGAATCGCTCGATGGCAAGAAATCGTTCGAGAATTCCCTTGGTATAGTCCATGCGGTCGACGCCTACCCCCATCAGGGCGGCTTCGATCCCAAGGGCCTTCAGCAACGATCCTCTCTCCTCGTAAGCCGACTCACGGGGAACTTCAGCCGGGGCATTTGCCATTTCCACGCTGATGGGGAACGGCCGAACGGCGGTGCTATGGTCAAGGCGTTGCACCGAGAAGTGATCCCAATCGATGCGTGATTCGACGGTGCGATCGACGGTTTGCAGGAAGTTGGTGCAGTGCGCCTGAATATGGAATCCGAGGAGGTCAGCCCCGAGCAGTCCATCTACAAGTTCGCGCTGCCACGGGCAGATGCCGAAGGCTTCCGGATTCGGCCACGGTATGTGCCAGAAGATGGCCACACGTGCATCGGGCCGTTTCTGCTTAATCATCCTGGGCAGCAACGCAAAATGGTAGTCCTGCACGAGCACTACCGGACGGGCGACGCTCTCCATTTCCTCCAGCAGGGCGTCGGCGAATTTTTGATTGACTTCCCGATAGTGCTTCCAATCGCTGGCACGGAACAGCGGACGCGTATGCGCGATGTGGCAAAGAGGCCAAAGCCCCTCGTTGGCAAACCCGTAGTAATAGCCTTCCTCTTCATCCTTCGACAGCCAGACCCGACGCAACGTGTAGTGCGGATCGTCGGGTGGAACCATCAAGCGGTCATGTTTGTCGACTGCTTCGAGGTCGGCATCGCCGGAGCCATGAGCGACCCAGGTTCCACCGCAAGCACGTAAGACCGGCTCTAGAGCGGTGACAAGTCCGCTGGCGGGCACATTGACGGCGATCGTTTTGCCCCGACGCACGTGCATGTAGGGTTCGCGGTTCGAGACCACAAAAAGCCTGCCGTCTGCCAGGCGGGAACGAACGTGGACGGCGAGACGATCCGCCGTCCATATGGATTCTCCCGTCTCGCGCAAGCGGGCCTCCATTTCGGCGGCAGAACGAGCCGTGTTCAGGCTCTCAGCCAGCGTTGCCACCTCCCGAGCGAGAGGACGAAACAGTTCCATATCCGGCTGCTTGATGCGAGCGGACATGGCTCGTCCGGTGCGGAGAGCCTTCATCCAAAGCGCGGTCCGCGCGATTGGCCCGGCAATGCTCCACCGCACGATCAGCAGCGTGATGAGCACGATGAGCACGACATGTGCCAACGCGCTAAGGAACGTTTCTCGCCAGATCCTCAGGCTCTCGCCGCGAATGTAGCCAACATCGTGGACGATAGCCAAACTACCGATGAGATCGTCGCCATGATGCAAGGGCAATGCATAGATGTGAATGGAAGCAATGCCCATCCTCAGGTAGGCGTTGGTGTCGTGATCTTCTTTGAGGGCTTGCAAGACGATCGGCGGGGCGCTGCCCAACAGCGGTTCAAGATTTGTTGTAACGGCCAGGGGATGACCTTGTGGATCATAGACGGCCAATCCCGCCAAATGCTCGCGATTGGCAAATTGTTGGACGGTTCGCTTGAGAGCGCGCTGTGGGTCTCGCTCCAGGTCGCGTTCCACATTTTTCGACAGGCTCTCGCCGAGCAGTTCAGCGCGGTGCTCCAAATCCTTGCGCATCCCGCGGTTGGTCACCAACACCTGGTAGTAGGACGTGGAGAGCGAGACCAGGGTGATCCCGATGATGAGGGAGATGATCAGTCGAGCGCTCAGTAGCCGCATCTTGCGTATCCTCGAAAACCACAACTTCGCGAGAACTAACTACCCTGGGAATTAAGTCACCCTATGCGATTCAATTCATTGCGGGACGACTCTCTTCAGGATATTCCTGCAGCACGGTTCCAAGGAGCCAAAAGAAGCGCAATTCGCGCAGCTCAAAATTAGGGACACGAACCTCCACCCTTTCATCGCTTTGTCGACCACGAAAAAAGGGCATCACTGTGAGGACGGGAACCGGTAAAAGGTTGCACAGAGCTTGCCAAACGGCAAACTCTTAACTTTCAACAGATTGGCAGTTTTACCCAGACGCTACGAGAATGTAATTCTTGCACTCGCAGAGGCGAGGTGCAATGGAGCAGGTCGAATAATTAACTCCATACCAGCGTAGAGATCGACTCTGCAGGCAGGTTGACCTGAGCCATTTTGTTTGCCTGCTTCAAGGTTACCGTTTTCGCGCCGCTCGAGTTCGTAACGACCAATATTTTCTGACCGTCTGGATTTTCGAATGCAACTTGATCTACCCCGGACAAATTGGAGGTCGACGCAAACCGCTTGGCCCCGCGTTTGATGGCCCGTGAGAAATGCGCGAACGCCCAGTATTGACCACTGCGTGTGACCTCTTTCGTTTGCGAGTGGATCGTAACCATACCCCCGCATGGAAATGGCCCGATGTTTGGACGTCCCTTTTCGTCGAGCGAGAGATTCCACCCTGTAATACCCTGGCACCAGTTGCGAAGGGCCTGAGTGAAAGTCTGTCCCCACTTGTGCCAATCGGTCGCGTAATCGGGAGCGGTGTAGTCGGGACCCCCTTCGGTCCAGTACATCTGGGCGTCTGGGTGGGCTTCGTGAACCTTAGTCATCATTTCGGGAGTGCCAACGTATCCGTGGAATGCGACTGCGTTGGTGAACTTTCTCAGATCTGCGTCGTCGAGTTCACAAATCGCCCGGCCCCATAGATTGTAGTTGTGATCAAGAATCCAGATTTTTGTGGAGATGCCATTCTTTTGAAACAGCGGACCCAGGTGATTCTTTACAAATCCAATCTCATATTCCTGCGGCCACGAGCAAGCAGGCATTCTGCCATCCTGATCGGTATCCACTTCGTTCTGCACGGAAATGGCCTGCACCGGCACTCCGTCTGCTGCATAGGCCTGCAGGAATTTCAGGAAATATTGAGCGTATGCGGGAAAGAAATGCTGCCAGATGGAACCGCCGAGCATAGACCCACCGGCTTTCATCCATCCCGGAGGGCTCCAGGGCGAGGAAAACAGGAACAAGTCCGGATTCGCCTTCCTGGCCTCGCGCAGCATCGGCAGAACATAGGCCTGGTCGTGAGCGATCGAAAATCGCTTCATCTCGGGATCGGGCGCGCCTTCGTCATAGCTGAAGACTTCGGTGGAATAATCGCTGGCGCCGACACACGTGCGGCAGACGCTGAGGCCCATCTCGGATGGGTGAAATAGTTCATGAAACAGTTGGTCCCGAGCGGGTGCGGACAAACGGTTGAACGTGTAGCACGCAGCGTCGGTGAATGCAGCGCCGAAGCCGAGCATCTCCTGAAACTTCGTGGCGGGATCGAGCACAATCGCGTTTTCTCCCGCTTCACCTGCATTTCGCCAGGCCAATGAGTCAGCCGCAGCGTATCGAAGTTTCCCGCCGGTCACGCGAACCGCGATTTCGTCTGACTGAGGCGCGACTGCGGAACTAGGGATTCCGTAAGCGAACTCACTGGTTGTGGTGGCAGCGAGTCCGATCGCAGATAATTTCAGGAAGGTTCTTCTGGTCTGTTCGTTCGACACGCGGTCCTCCTGGCAGGAATCTGTCGTTGTGAGTATAGTGCGAACGAACTTCAATTTCACGGGAGTTGTGCATGAGAGCCCAGTGGCATCGCCCAAAATGGTACGCAGTGCTCTTCTTACTTTCTTTATTCGCGGTAGGGCAGGCAGTCAGCCCGCAGGCTGCAAGACCCGGATGGACCCTGGCGTGGAACGATGAGTTCAATGGGCCCGATAATTCACCGGTTGATTCGTCGAAATGGGTTCTGGAATCCGGCGGGAACGGCTGGGGCAACGACGAACTGGAGTACTACACGACCCGTCCGCAGAATGCCTTCGAGCACGATGGGAACCTTGTCATCAAGGTACTGGAAGAGAAATATACCGGCGCTGACGGGGTCAGCCGAAACTACACGTCGGCACGCCTGAAGACGCAAGGCAAGTTCTCGCAAGCGTATGGGCGCTTCGAAGCGCGCATCAAGATTCCTCGCGGCCAGGGGATCTGGCCCGCTTTCTGGATGCTGGGCGACGACATTGAGAAAGCCGGTTGGCCCGCCTGCGGCGAAATTGACATCATGGAAAACATTGGCAAGGAACCCGCACTGGTTCACGGGACGATTCACGGGCCGGGATATTCCGGAGCCGGCGGCATCGGAGGGCCGTATGCGTTTCCAGCGGATGCGCGGGTTGCGGATGACTTTCACATTTTCGCGGTGGAGTGGGAGCCAAAAGCGATCCGATTCTATGTCGATGATCATCTCTACACAACGCGCACTCCGGCGGACCTTCCGAAAGGGGCAAAGTGGGTTTACGACCACCCATTCTTTCTGTTGCTGAATGTGGCAGTGGGAGGCGGATGGCCGGGAAATCCGGATGCTACCACCGTTTTTCCGCAAACCATGCTGGTGGATTACGTGCGTGTGTACAATCGTCCGACTACGGCGGACGCAGCCAGCGTACCGCAACGCTGAGGGCTGTCCCCGGCAACATTGTAAAACTGGAGTTCTTTATGTTTTGCGGCCATTGCGGGTTGACTCTCGTGTCGGCGGCTCCTTTAGAATTGGTGCCTGTTGTCTACGAAAATCGCAAGGAGTGATGCATGAGTAAGGTTCGAGTTCTCGTCGGCACGCGCAAGGGCGCGTTCATTCTCACGTCGGACGGCAAGCGCGAAAAATGGGACGTGAGCGGCCCGCACTTCGCGGGTTGGGAGCTGTATCACCTCAAAGGCTCACCCGCCGATCCCAATCGCATCTATGCTTCCCAGACCAGCGGGTGGTTCGGGCAGGTGATCCAGCGCTCCGATGACGGCGGCAAGACCTGGCATCAGCCGGGCACGCCTCCGGGTGAAACCACCGGACCGGGCGGAATGCCCAAGGGCGAGAGCAACAAGTTTGTTTACGATACCTCTGCCGAGACTGGCAAGCCGCTGACCACGCATCAGTTTTATGACGGCACGCAGCATCCCTGGGAGTTCAAGCGGGTGTGGCATCTGGAACCCTCGCTTACTGATCCCGATACTGTTTATGCGGGAGTGGAAGACGCCGCGCTGTTCCGTTCCACCGATGGAGGGAAGAATTGGCGTGAACTCTCCGGACTGCGCGGGCACGGCACAGGCCCGAAGTGGCAGCCCGGCGCAGGGGGCATGTGCTTGCACACGGTCATCCTTGATCCCAGCAACCCGGATCGAATCTACATCGCGATCTCGGCAGCGGGTGCGTTCCGCAGCGATGATGGGGGCAAGAGCTGGAAGCCCATTAACAAAGGACTCTATTCGAAATACATACCGAACCCTACCGCTGAAGTCGGGCACTGCGTGCACCACATCGCCATGAACCCAAGGCGTCCGGGAGTGCTGTTCATGCAGAAGCACTGGGACGTGATGCGCTCGGACGATGCGGGTGATCAGTGGACAAAAATCAGCGGCAATCTGCCCACCGACTTCGGTTTCGTCATCGACGTGAACACGCACGAGCCAGAAACGATCTACGTCATTCCCATCAAGAGCGACGGCGAGCACTATGTGATGGATGGCAAGTTGCGGGTTTACCGCAGCCGAACCGGAGGCAACGAGTGGGAAGCCCTGACCAAGGGCCTGCCGCAAGCGAACTGCTACGTGAATGTATTGCGCGACGCGATGGCGGTCGACTCGCTGGATAAGTGCGGCATTTATTTCGGCACAAGTGGCGGTCAGGTCTATGTGTCGCCTGACGCGGGAGATTCGTGGTCACCGATCGTGCGCGATCTGCCGGCGGTGTTGTCGGTCGAAGTGCAGACACTGGCGTAAGGTGACGGCGGCATCGTGACATTGGGCCCGGTCCTCGTCGCCCTCTCAGCGAGAGACTGGGCTTTGACTTTGCCGCTCTCTGGATGTTAGCGTCTGCTGTTTCCTCAAGGAGAAAGACAAATGAAGATGCTGCTGCTGGCAGTTGCATTACTGTTTTCCGTTACAGGTGCAGCGACAGCGCAGGAGAAGCAACCTGCGCACAAGTCAACCGCAGATGCTTCCAATCTCGAAACGAAAGTAAGAAAAGTTTGGGAAGATTTCAAAAACAAGAACAAGGAAGGTCTCGCTTCTGCACTCGCGGATGGTTATCGCAATTTTGAAGAAGGCAGCAGCACATTCAGCGACAAGAAAGCCGAAGTCGCCTCGGTTGATGAATTCGAGATCAAGACCTATACGCTGAAGGACTTCACCGTGAGACCGCTCGGGCCGCATAGCGCGCTGGTCACATACGTAGCGCACTACGAAGGGAAATCCGGCAACGAAGCTGTAAACGCCAACAGCGTGTTCGGCGAGGTTTGGGTTCATGAAGGCAGCGACTGGAAGGCTTTTTACGTTCAGGAAACGACGGTAAAATAAGGAGACTATCGGGAGCCGTTCCTCAACTCCTGCGTAGCGCGTTCAGGCATGCCTGTAACCATTCGAGTCGAGCTTCCGCAGCATCTTCGCACGCTGGCGCACGTGGGCCGGGAAGTGCAACTTGATGTCGATGGCCCCGTCACGCAGCGCTCGGTGCTCGACGCGCTCGAGGCCTGCTATCCCATGCTGCGTGGGACGATCCGCGACCAGGTCACACGCGAACGGCGAGCGTTCCTGCGGTTTTTTGCCTGCGAGGAAGACCTGACGCACGAGCCGCCGGACTCTCCTCTCCCCGAGCCGGTTACGTCGGGCAAAGAGCCCTTCCTGATCATCGGGGCCATCGCTGGCGGCTGAAGTCTCTCAAAGTCCAAGCAGACTTTCCACACCGGCGAGCGATCGGAATCAACTGTGGGGTGCAGTGACTGTCGCTAATTCTGATGCCAGTACATCTGCCAACCCAAATATCGTACCGCCGCCTCGTGAACCGCACCGGCTGTGGTCGAGAAATTTGCAGCGACGTGATGTTCGAATCCGTGTTCGCAGATGTAGTGCAGCAGTTTCTGCAGCTCGGCGATCTGCACCACACCCACGCCTCCGAAGGTGTTCAGCGAGTCGCTGGTGAATGAGCCCTGGCCGACGTATCCGCGCATCACTCCGGCGGTATCGTCGGTCGAGAAGCGCGCAAAACTCATGGCACCAGGCTTCACGCGGCCCACAACGGTGCCGAACGTGTTTTCCTTGCCCACGGTGCCCGCGATGATTTCCTGAAAATCCATGCGCACATCCTGAAAGAAGTGCTTGGGGAGATTGCTGCAGTGGAAGCAGACGGCCTTGTTGGGATCATTGCCGTAGTTGTTGTTCCAATCGAGCAGAGCGCTCGGCGTCTGGGAGGCGAGAGCAAGAGCGTGCATGCTGAGGGTGCCACAAACGTCGACCTCGCAAGCTGCCGGCAGCAGGTTGTTGCTCATCATGCTCATGATGGTGCAGGGGACAACGCCAAAGTATTCTTCCATGGCGGTCCAGCACTGCACGGCGCTGACCTTCACGTCCGTCTGCTTCATCCAGTCGTCGATGACATAGCCGAGCTTGGCCATCTTGATGAGCGCTGCGTCAGGCACTCCGCCCGTGGTGACGTACTTGCGAATCTCTGCCAGCTTGCCCTGGACTCCAGAGTGGTCATCTTTCAGCCGCGCAATGCGGCCAAGAATTTCTGAGAGGTCGACCGTCTCAGTCGTGATGCCGTGCGCTTCGAGAAGTTTTTCGCTGTACCGGACCGTGTTGAAGGCTGCCGGACGGGCGCCGATACTGCCGACTCGAAGATTGCGCATCCCATTCGCGACACGACATACGGCCGCGAACCAGGCCAGGTCCGTTCGGAAATCGTCGGAGTCGGGACTCACGGTGTGCAGACGCGTGAGCGAGTACGGGATGCCATACTGCCGGAGGTTGTTGCAGGCCGACATCTTCCCGCAAAAGCTGTCGCGCCGGTGCAGGATTGTCATCTGCGACGCGTCGTCGGGAGTCGCCTGCACCAGCACGGGAACGTCGAGCCGCGCCAGCCGCATGGTGTCGGCAATCGCGCGCTCGTCACCGAAGTTGGGCAACGACACGATCACGCCGTCGATGCGATCGCGATTCTTCTGAAACAATGCCGCACAGCGCTTCGCTTCCTCGTGGGTCTCAACTGCGCCGTGCTTGCTGTCTTCGGGTCCGAGCACAACACAATCCATGCCAGCCTTCGCCAGAGCCTGGATCATTTCCTCCCGCCCGGACTTCGCCAACTGGTCGGGAAAGAATCCGCGGTTCCCGATGATGACGCCCATGGTCATTTTCTTTTCAGACATACGAATGCCCTTCTGGTATGAACGTTTGGAATAAGTTAAGAATTACCTGCCATTCGCGCACGCTCGCGCGCCGGCGAGAACCGAAAGCTAAAAAATAATCCAAGAACCAGCAACACTCCGCCCCACCAGATATTGGCGTGCAAGGCAGAGAGAACAACCGGATGTTCCGGCGGCGACATTAATTCGTAAATTCCTGTGGCGAAGATGACGGCGCCGTTCACCGCCAGTGACACGCCAATAAAAAACCAAATCGATAACGATCCACCCGATTTCATGGGTTGCTCCTACCAGAAAATGACTTGCAAGATTAAGAACACCGCAGCCACGATCGCTCCCCAGAAAATCGGCCTGTGGAACAGGGGAACTTTTCCCTCGTGGGGAATCGGCGTCAACCCGTAGACCAGGTCCGCCAACTCCGAGTCCGGCTTGGGCTTCGTAAGCAGGCTGACCACGACGGTGACCGCGAGACAGATAAGCCAGCACCACAGAGCGCGAAACATGTTTTGCGCCTGATCCTGCGCCTGCGATGACAGCGCAACGTATCTCACTGCGTCGGGGTTAACCTTAACCCAGACATACATGCCGACGGAGGACAGGGTTCCGGCTAACAGTCCCCAAAAGCCGCCCGCAGGTGTGGCCCTCTTCCAGAGCATGCCGAGAATCACGGTGCCGAACAACGGCGCAATGAAGAAACTGAATAGTGCCTGGACGTAATCCATGATGCTTTGAGCGTTCATCACCAGGTACGCCGTCAAGATGCTGACTCCCACTCCCACCAGCGTGCACACGCGGCCCATCCGCACTTTCGACTCGTCCGACGCGTTCTTGTTGATCAGCGCGCCATAGATGTCATAAGTCCAGACGGTGGCAAAGGCACTGACGTTGCCGGCCATCCCGGACATAAAGCCTGCGATGAGGGCGGTAATGCCAAGACCGAGCAGGCCCGGTCCACAGTAGCGCGCCAGCATCAAGGGCAAGACTTCGTCATAACCGTGTAACCCCTGTGCCTGTCCAGCTTTTGACCACGCAAGGTCGGCGGGAACAAGTCGTAGCAGACTGCCGGTATGCGGATCGCGGAGGAGCGCCAGACCAAGCAAGCCGGGGAGGATGACGATGAAAGGAACCATCATTTTGAAGGCGGCGCCGATGATGGGTGCGAGTTCGGCCGAGCGCAAATCTTTCGCCGAGAGGACGCGTTGCACAACCAGGAAGTCCGTCGTCCAATACCCCATTGAGATGACGGCCCCGAGGCCAAAAACAATACCGACCCAGTTGATGCCCATGGGATTGTCCGCAAAGTTACCCAGGGTCGACCACGCGTGGGTGTATGAGCCCGGGTTCGCCACGTGGAGTTCCGTAAGATTCTGTAGGATCTTCGCCTTCATCCCACTCCAGCCACCGGCCTCCACCAATCCCAGGATCGGTATCAGCAGAGCACCTGCCCAGATCAGAAAGAACTGCAGGACCTCGTTGAAGATCGCGGATCGCAGGCCTCCGAGTGCAACATAGACCGCGACAGTAATGGACGACACCAAGATGCTGGTGTGGATGGACCATCCCAGCACCACCCGCATGACCACCGCCATGGCGTACATATTGATGCCGCTCATCAGTATGGTCATCAAGGCAAATGAAATCGAAGACAGTGCCTGGCTGCCCGCTCCGAACCGCAATTTTAGATAGCCGGGGACGGAGTGGGTTTTGCAGATGTGGTAGAAGGGCATCATCACCAGAGCGAGAAACAACATCGCGGGGATGGCGCCGATCCAGTACCAGTGGGCTGCGAGAATGCCGTACTTGTAGGAATTGCCGGCCCATCCCATGAGTTCGAGCGATCCCAGGTTCGCCGACAAGAAGGCAAGGCCGGCCACCCACGCTGTCATTTCGCGTCCGGCCATGAAGAAGTCTTCGCCGGTGTTGGCCTGTTCCTTCAGGTAGAAGCCAATGGCCAGCACCAGCACGAAGTAGAAGACGATGATGACCAAATCGACTGGCGACAAATGAACCAGCGTGGAGGAATCCAAGGCAATCAGAGCAGGAATCATCGAGTCTTGACCTGTCCGTAGTAGGCGTTATGACCGTGCTTGCGCAAAAAATGTTTGTCGTGCAGCGCGCGCGTCAGCGGGCGGGATTCAGCGTTGATTGAAAGCGTGTGACATGCCATCTTGGCCACGTATTCCAGAATGACGGCGTTGTGTGCCGCATCCGCGGCCGTCGGTCCCCAGCAAAACGGAGCGTGGCCCGCCACCAGGACCGCCGGAATTGCTTCCGGATCGACCTTACTAAACGTCCGGCAGATCACCTTGCCGGTTTCCAGTTCGTAAGCGCCCGCAATCTCGGTTGCTGTGAGGGGCTCAGTTACTGGGACGGGACCGTGAAAATAGTCCGCATGAGTTGTTCCGAAACATGGAATCGCTGTTTCCGCCTGAGCCCAGGCGGTAGCATACTCCGAGTGCGTGTGCGCGACTCCACCGATCTTCGGGAAGGATTTGTACAGTTCCAGATGCGTCGGCAAGTCCGAGGAAGGACGGAGCTTGCCTTCAACGATGGTACCCTCCAGATCGGAAATGACGATCTCGGCCGCAGTTAGTTCTTCATAAGAAACACCGCTAGGCTTGATGGCTACGAGTCCTTCATGCCGGTCAATGCCGCTGACATTGCCGAAGGTGTAGAGGACCAGGCCACGCCGGACGAGTTCCAGGTTCGCATCTAGTACCTCTTCGCGGAGGGTTTTCAGCAGCATGGGGACGATGAGATGGAAGCCAAACGCTTAAAACGGACGGGTCACTCTCTCGCTGTAAACGTTTACGCACGGAACATTAAATGGACACGCCTGCCTTTGTCAAAGCCTCTCGGCGGTTGCTTTAGTTAAGACCAAGTGCGCAGCCCGATGATCCCCCAGTATGTCAGATAGGCCGTTGCGATCAATAAGGCGACGGTGACGATAATCGAAAAGCGGCGAACGCCTCGACGTACTCCTTCTGCCGAACTACCCAAAAGCGAGAGGGCGCTGCCCAACGCTGCTGCCGCGAAGACAATCGTCACCAGATACAAAACCTGAGACCAGACGGTTCGGTTTCCCAAACGCTCGAGAAGGTCATCACCAGAGAGAATAATTATGCACACGAAGGCGAGCAGGCTAAGGACAGCCACAAGCGGCAGAACTCGAATGCGGCGCTCAGCTGGGCGCCGACGCCGCCGGCTGAGGCCTCCGAGAATCCAGAACGGAGCGTATAGCAAAATTGAAATCATGGAAATTACAACGTAGGCAACGATGACAATTTCAGTGATTGCCAGCCAAGTTGGAATGCGCTTCATGACTGTCTCGACGCCCGCCTGTACAAAGCGGCCTTCGTCGTTCGGTGTGAGCAATTCGAAGGTCGCGACTGGATCGGGCGGATCCTTCTTCGACACATGGCGGAATTGCTTGCCCTCAACAGGAACATACACGTCATCTCTTTCACCCAGATGCGTGCGAAGAAGCTTGCCGTCCTTAAATTGAATCCAGTTGAGGCCCATGAATCGTCCCAGGAAGTGCATAAACTGGACTCGAGGAGAAGCCGGCTCGTACCATCCGGCATAGTCCGAGGCGTCAGTTGGAAGCGCTGCAACTGCCGGCAATGGCGGCTTCTGCAGTTTGTTGGTCATGTAGGCCCGGATCGCATCAGCGATTTTTTCGAACGCATTTCCATTTCCGCTATTAATGCTGAAGAAATAGCCCACTCCGTAGTCGGGCATATAAGCCATTTCGGTCAGGCCACCCTCGACGCCGCCGTCGTGCCCGTGATAAACGAACCCGTCTTCAACGCTCCAGTAGTTGCTCAGGCCGTATCCGGTCTTCATTCCATCTCTTGCCGCCCAGGTGCTCGCGGGGATTTCCATGCGGTCAATGTCGGACGCGGGAACAATCTGCTTTCCGCCCGCGGCGCCGCGATTCAGATAGAACTGAAGATAAGCTGCCATGTCGTTGGCGGAGGCATTGATCGATCCGGCGGGCCGCATGAGAATGTTCCAGTAGTGATACGGGGTCTTGCCGTCATCGTGGTAAAGGGTCGTGGCCGTGCCGGGGGCTGACTCGAAGTAAGTGGCCGTCTTCATTCCGATCGAGCGAAATAAATTCTGCTCTACGAAATCTTCGAAACGTTGGCCCGTGAGTTTCTCGACAATGTAGGCTGCGACAGGAGGGCCGGAATTGCAATAGGCCATGCGCGTGCCTGGACGCCACCGCGATGTGCGCGAGTGGTGATCGTAATCCAAACCGTCCCGAAGGCTCATGCCGGCAGCATCCTTCGCATATTCGCGAAGGTGAATATCGTCCCACCCGGTAGTGTGCTCCAGCAGATGAACCACGCGAACCGGGTCCGTTGCTTCCCACTGGTTCTCAAACCACACGTCGGGTGCAAGTTTGCGGACGGGGTCATCGAGAGTCAGCTTGCCTTGATTGACCAACAACAGAATGGAAAGAGAGACAAAAGCCTTCGAGGTCGATCCGATTCGGAAGAGAGTATCCGGAGTGGTGGCGCGACCACTGGCAACATCGGCTGTGCCGAGGCCGGTAACCCACTCCGGCCCGTCCTTATGGACGATCGCCACAGACACGCCCGGAGTATGCGTATCCTTTAGAATTTTTTCGAGTTGCTGGCGGAGTTCATCGATGGACTGGGCGGGCTTCGGCTTCTCGTCTTTCCCAGCGGCCATGCAAACTGGAGCCAACAGGAATAAAAGAATTGCAGGGATAATTCGACCCACAGTTTCGATCCTCCCAATGAGGCTGGCACCGTCGCGGTTCATCTTACGTCGCGGTGGTCTAAATCTGGTAGTCGATATCTTCCATGATGCGCTGCATCGATGCAGACAAGGGCTCGGCCGTCACTTCGGAGCCCTCGAGGCGCTGCACACGCTCGCGCAGTTTGTTCACTTCAGTCGCCACCGAGGCAAGGGCTTCCGAGAGGG
>CAVUYN010000015.1:0-82886 GCA_963745715.1 uncultured Acidobacteriota bacterium
CCGATCACATCGTTCTGGCGAACAAACAATTTGGACTTCACTTCGAAATACCGGATGAACTGTTGGCGAGACGATATGATTGTGTCGTCTTCAATCACCTTATTGATAGTGTCGAGGCCGCGGACGCTTTCGTCGACAGGGTGCATTACCTTTATGCTCATCGGGATGAGAAGGAGCCGGGACGAAGTCAGATGATGAATGGGAAGGTCTTCGACCGATACTCTGCTCCTCTCGTCGATTCACATAGGCAGTATCGGGGCAGAATTTGGTACTTTCGGGACATCACGGACCGTAAGGTCGCTGAACAACGGGTCCAATTCCTGGCCTACTACGATGCTCTGACGGGACTGCCCAACCGGACGCTTCTTCGGGATCGGCTGGCAAAGGCCTTCGCTGCCGCTCGTCGGCAAAAGGATAAGAGTCGCTCTTCTGTTCCTCGATCTCGACCGGTTCAAGGACATCAACGACTCACTCGGGCACTCGGTCGGCGATTCTGCTCGCAGGAAGTCGCAGAACGACTTAAGAAGTGGGCACGTGAACAAGACACCGTCGCCCGTTGGGCGGCGATGAGTTCCTGATCACGTTGACTCATTAAGGGACGTACCCGACGCGGCGGTTGCTGCCGAACGGATCATGGACGCGATCGACCGGTGAGTTCGTCATTCAAGGGCGCTCCCTCAACGTCAGTTGCAGCATCGGCGTCAGCATCTTTCCCGAACATGGTGCGGATGGCGAAACCCTGATCAAGAATGCCGATGCGGCGATGTATAGCGCCAAAGAGAGTGGACGCAATAACTTTCAGTTCTTCACGGAGGACATGAATGACTCAGGCTGTCGAACGGGTGACCCTGGAGAACAGCTTGCGGCTGGCACTCGCAAGAAAGAACTCTTCTTGATGTACCAACCCCAGATGGATATTGCCAGCGGAAAGATCATCGGTCTGGAGGCGCTTCTTCGCTGGCAGCACCCCGAGCTGGGCCTTGTGCCGCCAGACAAGTTCATACGAATTGCTGAGAACAGTGGACTGATTGTCCCATCGGCGAATGGGTGCTGAGGACTGCCTGCTCTCAGGCTCGCAAATGGCAAGAGAAGGGACTTCCGGCCGTGCCGGTTGCAGTCAATGTGTCAGCGGTCCAGTTTCGCCAAGAGGGCTTCTGCGACCTCATCAGAAGAGTTCTGTACGAGACTGGCCTTGCTCCGCAATACCTCGAACTTGAACTGACAGAAAGCCTCTCTTAGCGAATGCGGAAGTGATGTTATCAGTGGTTCAGGAGTTGAAGGCAATGGGTGTAACGCTAGCGATTGACGATTTCGGCACGGGCTATTCCAGCTTCAGCTATTTGAGACAGTTTCCGGTCAGCAAGCTCAAAATTGACCGCTCGCTTTATCCGGGATGTCGCCGTCAATGCTGACGATGCGGCGATCACAACCGCCATCATCAGCATGGCGAAAAGTCTGAATCTCAAGGTGATTGCCGAAGGCGTCGAAGACGAGGCGCAAATGTCGTTCCTGCGAGCGCATCAGTGCGACGAGATTCAAGGCTACTATTTCAGCAAGCCTTTGCCGGTCGACAAAGTTGCTGACAAACTGCGAGAGCAGCCTCTTACGAATCGCACGTCCGAAGCACATGACGAGTCGGGAGGACATCGTGAGAAATGAATCGTATGAAGGCAGCGCATTTCATCATGGCAATTGGACTTGCGCTTTTGGTATCGACTGATCCACCGGCAATTCAACAGTTCAGGCATGCCCTACAGGAGTTCTCTATTTCCTCTGATGTGTGTGGAGAGGTGCCAGCGGCAGTGGGCCTATTGAACCGCCGAAAGTTTGACGCCGTTATCGTTGATCTCCGCCTGGGAGAACAGTCTGGAATGATCTTGGAGGAGGTTCATCTTTCCGCCTCGAACCGAACGGCAGTCACCTTTGGCATAAGCAACAACGATTCGGACACTACAGCAGCTTTCCGCAAGAAGGCGCAGTTTGTCTTCGAGAGACCTCTTTCTGCGAAGTCAATCCAAAAAACACTAAAGCCCGCGTATGGGCTTATCTTGAGAGAGCGGCGGCGTTATTTCCGTTACCCCGTTTCGATTGCCGTTGTCATCCAGAGGCAGAGCAGGCAGGAGGTTCGCTGCAACAGCGTAAATATCAGTGGAGGGGGCATGGCCTTGAGCACGTACATTCCGCTCGTTCCCGGCGAAAGGGTGCGCGTTCAGTTCACTCTGCCAGGTCACGAAGCAGCAATAGTGGCGGAATCGACGATCTGCTGGTCGAAAACGGGCCATTTGGGAGTTCGCTTCGTGTCCGTTTCGGACGAGCACAAGTCGGAGCTGCAAGCGTGGCTGTCACAAAAGCTGGAACAGATACTCCCGGAATTCGTGGCCGAACAATTTCGAAAGGCAGAAGGTGATTCCAAGTAATACCTTAGCTGGAACTCCGATCACCATTCGTGAGTAACGAAAGCTCACACGTTGACGCACTTATCCACCCGGCGAGTCGCTGCACAAAATCCCTGCAAGGCCTACGAATAGATCCCAGGCGCCTCATGTCCAAGCTTCTGCACGTACTCAACGTACGACCCAGGATAAACAGTGGGATGGCGGTCCGTGCCGCTCTCACCTCCTAGTTCCAGCACACGTGAGCCGAGACCGCGAAGAAACATGCGGTCGTGCGATACGAAGATCATGGTGCCTTCAAAGTCCTTCAGGGCGTCCACCAGCATTTCCTTGGTCGCAAGATCCAGGTGATTCGTCGGTTCGTCGAGCACCAGGAAGTTCGGCGGGTTGTAGAGCATGCGCGCGATTGCCAGCCGCGACTTTTCTCCGCCGGAGAGTGCGCGGATCTTCTTATCCACATCGTCACCGGAGAACTGGAATGCCCCCGCCAGATTCCGCAGCGAGCCAATACTGTCTTGAGGAAAATCTTGTTGTAGCTGTTCGGCGACGGTGAGATCGGGCTTGAGCACGTCCAGCGATTGTTGCGCGAAGTAGCCCATATACAGGCTGGCTCCAAGCCGCACGCTTCCGGCATCTGGAGCACTGGCTCCGGCGATCATCTTGAGCAGCGTAGTCTTGCCCGCGCCGTTTCTTCCCATGACGGCCCAGCGTTCTCCGCGGCGGATGGTGAGGTTGAATCCTTCGTAAATCACACGCGGGCCGTAACTCTTGTGCAGATTCTCAAGGACGGCCACCTGTTCGCCCGATCGTGGAGGGACGCGAAAGTCGAATTTCACGACCTGTCGTTTTTTGGGCAGTTCGATCTTCTCGATCTTGTCCAAGGCCTTGATGCGGCTCTGCACCTGGGCCGCTTTGGCCGCGTGTGTCCTGAAACGATCGATGAAGCGCTGTTCCTTGGCAAGCATGGACTGCTGCCGCGCAAATGCTGCCTGCTGGTTGCTCTCTCGCACCGCCCTTTCGCGCTCGTAGAAGTCGTAGTCACCCGAGTAAGTGATGATTTCGCCGCCATCGATCTCCGCGATCTTTGAGACCAGACGATTCATGAACTCGCGGTCGTGCGAAGTCATGAGCAGCGCGCCAGGAAATGATTTGAGGAACTGTTCGAGCCAGATGATGGATTCGATGTCGAGGTGGTTCGTCGGTTCGTCCATCAGCAATACATCCGGCATTCCGAGCAGGACGCGTGCCAGCGCAACCCGCATTTTCCATCCGCCGGAGAGAGCGCCGACGTCGCCGTCAATCTGATCATCTTTGAATCCCAGGCCGTGCAGCACTTCACGGGCTTGCGATTCGAGCGCGTAGCCGCCTAAATGCTCGTACTCCTCCTGAACGTGACCGAAGCGATCAAGAATGCGGTCCATGTCATCAGCCTTGGCAGGGTCGGACATTTCCCGCTGTAAGGCTTCGAGCTCATGGTGCAGATCGCCGACGCGGCCGCTGCCTGCGATGGCTTCATCCAGGACCGAACGGCCCTGCATTTCCTCGACGTCCTGGCGAAAGTAGCCGATCGTCAACTTCTTGGGGACTGAGACCGTACCCTCATCGGGAGTTTCCTCGCCGACCACCATTCGGAAGAGCGTTGTCTTGCCCGCCCCATTGGGACCGACCAGCCCAACTTTTTCGCCGGGATTCAACTGAAACGAAGCATCCACGAAGAGCAACTGCTTGCCATACTGCTTATTGATGTTCGAGAAAGAGATCATTTTGAAGGAGCAACTCGCGGCACTGCCTCTTCCAGTGTAGCTCGGCCAGAAAATTGCCGGCCAACGCTTGGCACGTTGGATTATTGAAGGGTTGCCCGTCATCCAGAATCGTGCAAAACGCTCCGCGCTAGCGAGCGGGGGGAGTAAAACCCCGCGGGCCGTATGGTAAGCTTCAATGAGCGTGAGGGACGCTTCCGGTCCGCGGAAAGGGTAGAAGCCCACCTGCAGTTCAATCTGGTTTCGCGATACTTCTTTCAGCCCGAATTTGCGGACGGCGGGCACTCGATGAAAGGAGTTCGCAATGTCGAACCAAATCCCCCACGCTGCTCGCCCCCTTCCGGATCGCCCGAACCTCCGTCACCTGAAGGATCAAGCTAAGGACCTGTTAAAGACGGGCCATGCTCGCTCTCTCTCCGGTGCTCAGCTTCAAATCGCTCGTCAATATGGGTTCCTCAGCTGGCCCAAACTGAAAGCGCACGTCGACTCGCTGGAAGAAGCTGGACAGCTTAGAGATGCGATCGACCGCAACGATCTTTCCCGTGTCCAATCCATGATGTCGCGAAATCCGGCGTTGCATAAGGCTCCGTTGGGCTATGCCAAGGACGGACCACTCACGTGGGTCGCCGAGTGCAGAGTGCCGCGGTTACCACCGGACCGGACCCGTTTGGCCATCGCGAAATGGATGATCGAGGCCGGTTCAGACGTCCATCAGGGAGGCGATGCACCCCTGATGCGCGCCGCACTCGACGGCGAGCGAATTCCGATGATGGAATTGCTCGTTGCCCATGGCGCAGACGTGAACGCAGCATGGCATGGCGACTACCCCATTCTCTTTGCCGCCTGCGAGACGCTCAACCCGATGGCCCTGCGCTGGCTATTAGAGCATGGCGCAGATCCCAATTGCCGCAGCGAAGCGATATGGAAGTCACGAGGCATTCCGCACCCAGGTACGGCGCTCGACTATCTGCTGGGCACCTACGTCCGAGATCCTGAAGTGCTGGCTACCTGCATTGAGATCCTTCTTCGCGCTGGGGGAAAATCCAAGCATGCGCCGCCTGCGGTGCTGGCGGTGATTCGCGGCAGTATGACCGAACTGGTCGGTCTGCTGGACGCAAGTCCAAGTCTGATCCACCAACGATTTCCTGAACTCGATTTTGGTACCACGGCAGCTCGCATGCTCACCCTGCGCGGTGGAACGCTGCTCCACGTGGCCGCCGAATTTCAAAACCTCGATGTGGCAACGCTATTGCTGGACCGTGGCGCTGACGTCAATGCACCAGCGCTGCTGGACGAAGCCGGCGTTGGCGGCCAAACACCCATATTCCACGCGGCGACACAGCGCGAGGACGCTGGGCTTCCGCTCGTCGAATTGTTGGTAGAGCGAGGCGCCGATCTCACCGTCCGGGCAAAACTCCCAGGACACTATGAGGCCCCAGGGGTGGTGGTGGAATGCACTCCCCTTGATTACGCACTGCTATTCCCGGGGGACCAAGGACCGACGGCGACTTACCTGAGAAGCCGGGACTTACGGACTCTTGGCAGGGCGTCGCGCGAATAGGACCGGACTGCTGGCGAAGCGTAGAGCAAAGTCCAAATTTGTCGGCAACCCTCTGCTCACGGGGAACTCCCGGCTGTGAAGACGAACTCCGGAGCAAGGCCTTGCTCCAACCACCTGGCATTGTTAGTTCGTGCTACCAAGTGACGGCTCCCCGACGGTCGGCAATCCGAAAGTAATCCGGCAGGTGGCCCGGCTCAGTGAACAGAAATCAAGGATCGCGAAATTCACACTTGACATTGCCAGATAATCCACTACCATACGGTTGTGGATAAATTAGGTACAACGTTTGCGGCTTTGTCTGATCCGACCCGGCGGGCAATGATCGAACGACTCTCCCATGGGCCTGCCCCTGTGCACGGATTGACGGAATCGTTTGCACTCTCGCAGCAGATGATTTCAAAACATATTGCCTACCTGGTGCGGGCGCGGATTGTAATCAAGACGAAGCGTGGACGAGAGAGTGTGTGCACGCTTAGGCCAGAGGCGATTAAGACGGTCAGCGATTGGGCGATCAGCTATCGCCGATTCTGGGAAGAGAGATTCGACAAACTGGATGCAGTTGTAAATCAAATGAAGAAAGAGGCGGCCAGAGATGACAAAAAACACGGTTAACTTTTTCAAACCTGTTTTGATGATTGCGATGCTTTTTTTAACACCATTTAAGTCTAACGGGCAACAAATCAAACCTGCGGAAAGTGGCTACGCACCTGTTAATGGCATTGAAGTTTATTACGAAGTATATGGTGAGGGTAAGCCTTTAGTTCTGCTGCACGGAGCTTTTTACACGATAGAGCTGAACTGGGGGCAATTAATTCCTGAGTTATCAAAGACAAGGAAAATAATTGCCATTGAATTTCAGGGACACGGACACTCGCCGTATTCCGATAGAAAATTAGACATTGTTACTTTGGCAAGAGATGTGGAAGGAGTAATGAATTTCTTAAAAATTGATAGTGCCGACGTAGCAGGATATAGCATGGGTGGCTCTGTAGCTTACCAATTTGCCGTACTAAGTCCTAAACGATTAAATCGATTAGTAATCATTTCCTCCACTTACAAAACTGATGGTTGGCTGCCTATAACGGCTGCAGGCCTCAAAGATCTTAAACCTGAATTGTTTGATAACACACCAATCAAGGCAGCATACGATGCAGTAGCGCCCGATAAAACCAAATGGACAAACTTTGTAAAGCAGATGATTGATTTCGCCAAGGTGCCATTTAACTGCGGAGACTCCAATATTGCGAAAATTACGGCACCTGTACTCATCATCTCTGGCGACAATGACGGCACGAATAAAAGTGAATTGATGAAAACATATCAGCTACTTGGTGGTGGTGTTGCTGCTGATTTACAGCCGATGCCAAAATCGCATTTAGCGATTGTTCCTTCGCAAAGCCATGTGAGCCTGATGACGCAAACTAAAACAATCTCAGGTTACCTTGACGAGTTTTTGAAGTAAACATTCAGGGTTCAGAGATCAGGAAGTAGAAGTCGGGAGCTCCAAAATCCAGGCTTTGTGAAGCAAATGAAAAGAGCGGAGTTTGAACATGACAAAAAACACGGTTAATGAGACAGAGCGGATGGTCGTCACAAGAGTTTTTGATGCCCCACGCGAGTTGGTTTGGAAGGCGTGGACAGACCCCAAGTACATAATGCAGTGGTGGGGACCGAAGGGCTTTACTGCGCCCGTTTGCAAGATGGATTTTCGCGTGGGAGGAAAACTTCTCTGCTGCATGAGAGCGCCGGATGGGCAGGAGGGCTGGAATGTGGTTGAATACCACGAAATTGTTCCATACGAGAAGATCGTTTCCTCCATGTACTTTTCCGACTCGAAGGGAAACAAGATCGAGCCTGCGGAATTAGGAATAGAATATGAGGCCATCGACGGTGCGTACGACGTGACCATCTTCGAGGATCTCGGAAACGGCCAGACGAAACTCACCCACATTGGAAATGAACCCATGGAGAGCGCGAAAAATAGCGGTCAATTGGAGGGCTGGAACCAGATACTCGATAAACTTGTCGCCGTGGTTACGAAGCTAGCGCAGGCGAAATAGGAAGTTGACGTTTTGACGATCGCCATGCGCGAGATCTGAACGTAACGCAACGCCGGTCCGTTCCGGAAACCCAAGGGTGGGCGGGGCGGGTGGCCCGGCTTTCAAACTGCAGAAGCCACCACAGATGCTGGTGCCCGTCCTTCGCGTAGGCGAAGGGCGGGTACGACGACGGCATACACAACGGGCGGTGTAGAACGGGCAAGAGTTGCGCCGGCAGCATCGCCGCCCACCCTTGCAAAAAACGCAAGGATGGGGCACCCTCCGTGGGAATGGTGCAATGCAAAAATGGGCCACCTGCCTGTCCCCAATTTTTCCCAAAGGATCGGGCACCTCGGTTGATCGAAGCATGAGGAAACCAAAAATAGGTGGGCCAGCCCCTATCGAAACAAACAGTCCGGAAGTCTTTGCTAACTCGGTAAACTTAGCAACTTGATTAGGGTTCCTCCCATAATCCGGTTCCGCGTGGGCTCCGGAATCTCACACGCGTCAAACAGCGCGTGATACTGCTTTACAACGTTCTCGATGCCTTCCAAACCGGTGTCCGATCCGAACACAAGCTTCACGAACGCGTTCGGATCGTTGTCCGGAGTTTTCACTTCAGAATCGCTTTCGCCGGTCCACCAGAAAATCTCCCGGAATGTAGACAACCGCCGCTGCATCTTCGTCAAACTCGAGCCGCTAAGATCAAAGAACACATTCGAATTCCACCGCGCGATCTCGGCAGCCCATTGATACTCCGGGTTGCCGCAATGCGCTCCAAGCACGGTTATCTTCGGGAATCGACGTGCAATCTCCTCCAGATGAATCGGCCGCATCCGCCCGGACGCCACATCTTCGGGTTCGTCAAATTTTGCTCTCAGTACTATGCCTGTATGAAACAGCACCACCCACCCGTATTCGTTGGCTCGTTCGTAAACAGGAAAATAACTCGGATCGATGTATGGTTTCTTAACGAACTCGAGTTCGCCAAGCCCGCGGAATCCCATGCTGTGCAATTCTTCAACTTGCTGGACCACATCTGGAGCGTCCAAATTCACATACCCAAACGGGACGATCTTGGTCGGATGCTGTTTTGCCGCTTCGGCGACAACCACTCGATTCTCAAACGGAGTTAACATCAGGGCGGTTAGGTTCAGTCGCTCCGACACCTTCAGGAAATCTTCAATGTAATTTGGGTTTTTCGCATCGAAGTGCACATGCATGTCGACGATGCGCCCTTTGCCACTGGAAGCTGGTACGCCGTCTGATGAAGTGTTGTTCGGGGAAGGCGCGTACGCCCCAAAACCCCGTGCACTGGATAGTAGAGTTGTTGCGCCAGCCGCGCCTAGGAATTTACGACGTGAGAATTGGTTGAACATTTTGTTCATCATAGTGTTGCTCCGTTACTGGCGGGTGGCCCAGCCTTTGGACTGCGGGAGCCAAATCACCGTGGGTGCCCCGTCCTTGCGTATTTTTTGCAAGAGCCTGCCCTGAGCTTGTCGAAGGGGCGGGTACGATGCTGTTTGTAGCATGAGATTTCCGTTCTGTCCAAACCGGCAGCGCAGGCCGCTATGGTACCCGCCCTTCGCAAAGTAAGCGAAGGACGGGGCACCCACCAGGTCGATTCTGTCAATGAGTTCAAAGGCCAGGCCACCCGCCCCGCCATGCCCAACCTGGGACCGAACACGGGGGACTGAGAGTTTCCCGCATATTTTCTTTAAGTTATCTGTCATGACGCAATCGTCTGCCCCACTCCGTCATGACGTTGTGTTCCTGCAGGAACATTCACCCCGCCGTCCCGCAAAAATGTGGGGACGTCTCCCGGGTTCCAGAAAAATGTGAAAAAATCAGTCAGGGCCGCGGCGTTCATCCGCGTTCATTGATGCACCCGCTGGATTCGCGCTAGAAGGACGAAAGACTACGAGATGCGAAAAGGGTTTACAAGAAAACCAAAAGCGGACGAGCCCGCGACGCACGTCAAGAACTACATCACGCCGAGCGGCCTCGAGCGCCTCAAAGATGAGCACCGGTTTCTGCTTACCAGGGAACGCCCGGCCGTGACGGAGGTGGTGGCGTGGGCTGCCAGCAACGGCGATCGCAGTGAAAACGCTGACTATCAGTACGGCAAGCGGCGGCTGCGCCAGATCGATGGGCGGATTCGCTTTCTCACGAAGCGAATCGAAGCCGCGGAAGTGGTGGACCCGGAAGCTCCGAGATCGGGGCAGGCGGCGGCGAGGGCATTCTTCGGAGCGACCGTGCGCTACGCCAATGCCGCGGGAGCGGAGCGAGTGGTGAGCATCGTGGGCACCGACGAGGTCGATCTCCAGCGCAACCACATCAGTTGGGTGTCACCTCTGGGGCGAGCGTTGATGAAGTCGGCAGCGGGTGACAGCGTAGTCCTTCAACTGCCGGGCGGTACAGAATACCTGACCGTGCTGGAAGTGTGTTACGAGCGCATTTCTGTGGAACCGTTCCGTGAACCACCTGGATCCGAGGCCTCGGCAAAGGGACTCCCTCGCCGGCGCTAAATCCAGCTGACGAAGAAACAGCGAGATTAGCTTATCTGCAACAGGGTGCGGGGCCGCGCTTCCAAGTGGGCGCGACTAGGTCCCGTCTCGACTCAAGAAAATAGAAAATGGTGCGATTGAATAGGCTAATTAACGTGCAGCGCAATAGTATAAATACGGTGCAACGCAATCAGATCCGGGCCGGCGAGCCCTTGCCGGCGGTGCCGAAAGCTGCGCGCGCAGTAGTCGAACGGTAAAAGAATTCTCGATCTGCGGGCAGTGGCGAGGGAAGATCTGGTGACCGATTGCACTGCGTGAAATTACGAACTAACAAGAATGCGATAAAGGGATGGGAAAACGCAACGCTTGGCGCCGCTCGGCCATAGGTTCACAGACGCCAAGTCGTCCTCTTCGCGTGAAATCAAAAGGTATCAGCTCGTAACAAAATGGTAGAATCTCGAACGGGTGCTCTCTAGATTTGGCACGTGGCTCTAAGAATCGCCGGTACAGTGTTTCATGGCGAGGGGCGAGAAGCCGTGGAAATCGGCAAAAAACGACACAGTTTCTTACACAGTTACGCATTTGTCGTTTTGGATGGCAACGGAGCAGAACGCGCAATTAACTGTTGAGTCAAGCACTTCCACGAAGTGCCGGGATGGCGGAACTGGCAGACGCAGCGGACTCAAAATCCGCCGACCTTCGGGTCTTGGGGGTTCGACTCCCCCTCCCGGCACCAAGTCCCAACCCATTCACTCATGGTCAGTTAGGCAGGACGGCTGCGATCATTTTCGGATCGGCCGTTGCACTGGTTTGGGTGCTGTTTTGGGTTGCTCTGGCAGAACTCTGACACAGAGCCACTTCCTGAAGCGCGTTGGATTTTTGCTTGACGTCGAGCCGTGCGGCTGCGTCTACCAGATCCGCTTGCTCGATGATGTCGTAGCGTTTGAAAACCGACGCGGTTCGGTGGCCGCTGATTTTCATGCTCACGGTTTCACTCACTCCCAATCTTCGCAGGTTGCGTACAGCCGTTCGGCGAAGATCGTGGAACAGCAGCCCGTCGAATCTCCATCGATGGCGATTCCCACATTTGCATCGTGCCTTCGTCGCCTGCTCGTGTTTGCACTTCCGGCAAACGAACTTCCCGAGTCCCGCGCGCACGACTGCGTATTGCCATGCACCGCGAAAGTCGAGCACAGGTTCACCGTCGCGAGTGAGTACGTGGTCATCCGCTTTTTTGCCGACGCAACAGGCTTGCAGCAACGTGAAGCACTCTTCCGTCAGCGAGACGATGCGGCCGTGGTTGTTCTTCGTCGAGCCGACTTCCAAGCGAACGCTGCGATCCGCCAGGTCAACTTGTCGGACGCGCAACCCAAGGATTTCAGACAATCGCCATCCGTAGGTAACGCCAATGGCGAATGCAGTGCGCAGCCACAACCCTTTGGTGGCGCACTCGCGTGCCAATCTCGCTTGATCTGCATCGGCCAAAAAGCCAGTGCGCGTGTTGTCTTCGCGAAACATTGGAATGAAAGGCACCACGCGGATTTTGGGTGGAGTGCTTTCCAGTGCCAAATTGAGAGCGCGCTTCAGAATTGCGAGCTCTCTGTTACAACTCGCCGGCGCCGCGCCTTGACTCTGGCGTTGCGCGATGTAGCGCCGCACCATGTCGGTTGAGAGGTCGCCAGCTTTGCGCCTTGTGAAAAACGGCTTCAGATGCAAACGCCAGCGCTGTTCGGCCGTATCGATCGATTTCTGCTGTTCTTCCCGGTACCGAGCGAAGAGATCCGAGATTAGTTCATCGACGCGAACGGATGCCCGCGGAATGAAGACTTGCGTCTCGATTTCCGCGAGTCGATGCTTCAGTAGTTTTTCCGCAGCACTGCGATCGGTCGAGCCACTGCTCTCGCGATGCCGGATGCCGCGACTGGAATAACTGACCCACCAGGTGGCGCTGCCATTTTGGAAAAGCGAGCCTTGACCGCGTGCTCGCTTGTCAGGTTTTTCAGGTTCGGTTTGTAGCTGCATTGTGTGTTCATCCTTTCCGCTGACACCAGCGGGATCTGACGCACACACGAACCTGCAAGAGAATTGCGGCTACTACCGGAATAGCGATAATGGAAGGAGCCACGGTTTCCTCAGTGCAGGACGCTGTGGTCAGTGTCGGGCTGGGTGTTACTAGCACCTGCCCGACACGCTTCCATTGTAGTCCTGAAGGTCAATTTTTCCATCCAGATTTCTGGCGGACTGCTTCTGAATGCCGCATCCGTCGCGCCTTCACCCACTGCGAGCGGATAAGTTCTCCAAAGCCTTCAGCGCTTCACTTTGCGCGCTGTGAAGCGGTTTTTGTAGGCGTTATACACATCCAATTGTGCTTCGTAGTCTCGGTCGGAATGGAACAGCCAATTCTTCTCATTGGGTGACTTGATCTTCGCTTTCGGCCGGTCTGGAACTTCGGGTCTGAAGCGCGCGGCTTCTGCCCTAATGTTTTTCTGCAATGGTTCAAGTTGCGCTCGTAGCGGCTTAAGCCGTGTCTGCAAATCAGTGTTCAGTTCGCGCAATCTGGTTTCGTAGTCCTGGACCGTACCGCGGACTTGAGCCCGGATTTTATTGAGCCGCTTCTTAACCGGTTTGATTACTTCTTCCCATGCTTCGTCGACCAAATCGTCAGTCTCATCGCGTACCTGATCCAGTCGCCTCCCAATGTTCGGGTCTTGGTAAGGCGCAACTGCCTCGCGGACTAACCGCTCCAATTCGCCGGGATGTAGTCCTTCCAAAGCATCCAGTTCAACTGCGCCTTGGCCGTGGCTCGCTTCGAATCGCGCCAGTCCGGGATGCGTGGCTTTCGCGGGCACACGCGGCAGTTTGTACTTGACGATCTGTTCCGGAGTGATGGCCAGAGCGTTTACGGCAATGTCTACGTTGAGATTCTGAGAACGAACCATGAATTCCAGATGGCGGGAAGCAATCATGGGCATGTTGTCGCCGTTCTTGTCGTAGTCCGATAAGTAGAGAATGCGTCCGGGCTTCTCTGTCCTCTGCACCCGCGCCAGGAATTCAGTGGCTCTGGTAATCGAAGGCGAACCACTGAACCGGACGCAATTGATTTTTAGTTCTTCGCATAGCGGAAGCAGGACGTCGTCCATCGTCGATTTCTCAATCCAAATCTCGACTAAGTACGGCGCGTCCAGGTAAGCATCTGGCCAGTAGCCGGTCACCTTGGGATCCGGAATCAGTAGGGAAGGAGAGCCAAGGTCGGCACGAATTGACGGCAACAACCAGAGCAGTTCTTCTAGTTCGTGGTGGACAAAAGGAGTGCTGGAAAATTCCGGTTCCAATGGACCGTAAATGATTGCTTCGGGATTGCGATGGTCGCGGAAGGCGTCGGCTGAGACCAACCCAAGCCAGCGTGCGGCGACCGAAGCCTCCTGTAGATACTTCGCATCCATCGCTGTATTCAAATAGATCTTGCCATCATGTCGACGCTCGCTGGCGACTACCAACTTGTAGTGGATGCGACGCGTGTGGGAAGTGACGATGTGGTGCTTGTCCCACATCGCTTTAAACCATTCGGCTTTCAGAATGTCAGCCGGAGCGCCGCAGTTGAAGGGATCATTCTCCGGAAGGAGTGCAAGTAAGTCAGGAATCTTCCTGCCGGTTCGGCGTTTCAGTTCCTTGATAGAGTCGCGCATGTTCAACTCTTAGTGCGCTCGATCCATGAATCGAGGTCGTTTTTGTCAATCAAGAAAGGCGCGTGACTGCTGTCGCTGGTTTTGATGACTGCCAGTTCGCCGGCCGCAATCAAGCGCCTCAGTTGCCAAGGACTCAGACACAGATACGCCGAAGCTTCTTTCAGTCGCATCATTCGCCGCGACTGTGGCCGCTCTCGCGCGACAATCTGACGCAGCAACGCAACGATGATGTCGAGTCGCTCAGCGTTCGAATTGCCGTTCTCGGCCATGTGTCGGTCAGACCATATTGCAAACCAGCATGCTTACTGCGTCGATCGCAACCCGTCGGACGTAGACTCCAGTCGCGTCTATTTCCTCTCACTGAACTTCCTGTGCATGATCGGCGCGGCCTTCGCCGGTCGACCAAACATCTTCATTCGCCAATAATCGGCTGGCAGCATGCCAGGATTTTTCAGTTGCTCGCCCCCGCGCAAGTCAACGACGTCGACGATCTTCGCGTCAAACATCTCATGCAGCGCTGCGACGATCGGATCCTTGGCAATGTGTTCTAAGGGTCCTGTCATCGTTCGTGTCTGCGTATCGGTGCCATCTTTCTCCGTCTCAATGTTGCTGATATCTCTCTCTTTGTTTTGACCCTTCTTCAGAATTCCCTTCTTCAGAGCTTTTTCAGAGGTCGCAGTTTGAACATCGTTAACTTGTTTGTTTTCAGTTGCTTTAGAAAATGAAGAATCGGTCTGATCCGTTACATCCTGACGGATTGGACTGGGTATGCTCACGGATTGGCTTGATTGTGGTGACGGATTGGACTGGCCGATTTCGTTCCACGAAGGTGGAAGAAGAACTGGGCTCTGAGGGATGTGTGGAGTGTTTCTCTTGGATCGTGCACTGCGCCCAGCGGTTTTGTATACGTAGACGCCGGAGAATTGTTTCTTCTCCTGTTTCAGTGGAGGCAGTTCGTGTTTGGAAATTGGATTGAGAACCTGATAGACCGTTACACCTTGAAAACCCTTTTTCGAGCGAATATATCCGCGCTGCTCAAGTGCCTTTCGTGCAATCGGTATCGTTTCAGCATGAAGCTTGGTGTAGTCGCTTATGACGAAAGCAGGAAGATGGAGCTCGGCCGCGCTGTGTTTTTCAGCGAATAGAAGCAAGCAGACATATAGCCTCTGCTCCGCCCAACTCATCTCACTCCAAACCTCAGCCACGACTCTGGGCAAGGGAACAAAGAGCAAACTCTGGTTTGCAAAGATGTTGCTCATCGCGCAGCCTTCCATCGGAGGTGCGCGGAGCGTTCGGGTTTAGAATGGCGTTGCATCTGCGTTCGCTCAAAAAAATGGGCGGCCGGGCGGGCCGCCTTCTTTATTGCCCAGACACTAATTCGGTCAATCGATCCACCGCACCGCGGAGTTCTCTCAGCAGTGTCTGAATCGGTCCGCGATTTCGCTCGCGTCGCTTCGCCTCGCAGTTCAGACAACGAAGCGAACAATATTTTTGATCACGGCGCTTTGGATGGAAGGGGCGGCGACAAGTCGGACTCGCACAGAGCCGACTGCGTCCGCACCGATGAGATTGACTAGGTTGGTTTGAGAGATGAATAAGCGCGCCAGCCACAAGAGACTCCGTTCTCCGCTCGCGGATAACGTGATGGACTTTGCGGCCATCAGGCGCCTGCGTACAGGCGCTGCCTCTTGTACTAGCCGGGCTCGCCTTTCGCCGTACACCGACAAGCGACATGATCCGATTTCGACCACTCGCCTGCACATCGACGAAAGATAGCCTTAGGCTACTTTTCCGTCGTATCCAATGTCAAGGTTGAATTAGATTGCTGTTGCGTCGGATGAACGATCCACAGCATCTTTCAAAACAGGCCAGCAGCACTACATTTCTAGCGGCTCTGCCTAAGATTTGCCCTTGAATTGATGTTGTTTCGATTGGGCCAACGAGGAATTACGGCTGTAACTTGTTGAATGAACAAGATTTGGTAGTCAAGGTCAATGAGTGCAATGGGGATGTTACGCCAACAATCGGCCTGGCTTTCGATTAGCCCGGCAGGTCCGCCCATGATCATGTTGGCGGTTCAGATTTAGCAGTAGCCTGCCGTCGTGCCCTGGATTTTGACAAGCTGTTGACAGGCCCATGACACCAATCATGATTACATCTGGTTAACTACGTTTGCCCGAAGGTCCACGGGAAGACTGTTTTTGACGCTCACCAGTCGGTCGATGACTCGATCAGAACCCGCCATGACGACACGGACTCTGGTTGTCCTCCAGCCGTCTACAGGAGATAGCCATGACTTGCGGACGTTTGCCCATTTTTCCCTCAGTTCGCACGCTCGCGTCTACGGCACTTGCCATTGGTCTGCTCGCGAGCACGTCCTACCCGGCTCTGGCCGCGAATTCAGGTACGTGGGCAAATACTAGTAACATGAACGTCTCCCGCGCGGGCCACAGTGCCACGTTGCTCCCGAACGGCCAAGTGCTGGTTGCAGGGGGTGAAAATTCGGGCGCAGGACTTGCCAGCGCCGAGTTGTACGACCCCACTACAGGCAAATGGACTCTCACAGGCAGCATGGCGATTGGTCGCTATGCCCACTCGGCAGTATTACTCCCAAGTGGTGAAGTTCTGGTGGCTGGCGGGATCGTCAGCACCAGTATCCAAGGGATTCCTTCTTATACTGCCACAGCGGAACTCTACAACCCGTCCATGGGTCGATGGACGACGACGGGCAACATGGCAGCTCCCCGTTTCGCGCACGGTGTGGCGCTACTCCAGAACGGCCAGGTGCTTGTGGCAGGCGGCGCCAACGCAAACGGATTACTCGCCAGCGCCGAGCTGTACGAGCCCTCCACCGGCAAATGGACAGAGACTGGTAGCCTGAACCACGCCCGCTCAACGCACGCGACGCTGCTGCAAAGTGGCCAGGTCTTGATGGCGGGCGGGGGTCTGACCGGGAATATCGCCGAACTCTATTCCAACGGCGTCTGGTCATTAACCAGCACGATGAAGTTCAGTCATCCCAGCACCAGCGCGGCACTTCTCCCCAGCGGGGACGTGTTGGTGTTCGGAGGACATCTTTCGAGCTATGCGGGAGAGTTCTACGACCCGTCCGCGGGCACTTGGACGGCCACCCATAACATTGGTGTAAATCCTCCGAGCGGCCCCTTAACGCTTCTTACTACTGGCAAGGTTCTGCTGGCTGGAGGGGAGAGCGGGTACGGAACCGATGCTCTTTGTCGCCTTTACGACCCCTCCTCCCTATCCTGGCTGCTCACCGGCAGTATGAACCATGCCCGAGCGGTTCACACCACCACGCTCCTGCCGAACGGACAGGTGCTGGCTGCGGGCGGCGAGGTGAAAACGTCCAACGGCACCTTCAGTGTACTTGGCAACGCTGAACTCTATACGCCGTAGGCAATTCGGGGGCGCCGTTGTTAGTCGCCGTCACGTAACGCGATAACTGATGTAACCAGGCCTTAGCGCTCATTGCGGGGATTTTGAGCGTAATGATTCCATAACAATGTCGGCTCCCAGGCCCGAGTAAACTTTGGAGGCGCAAACCAACCAAAGGGCTCGGAGGAAAGGAGCCGAACATGCTGATTATAGGTTGTGACTATCATCCGGGCTTCCAGCAAATTGCATGGGTGGATACTGACACCGGGGAGTGCGGCGAACGGCGGCTGAGTCATCGCGAAGAAGCCGAACAGTTCTACCGCACGCTGAAGGAGCCGAGTGTGCGGGTGGGAATGGAAGCCAGCGGGCACTCGCGCTGGTTTGAGCGTTTGCTGACCGACTTGCAGTTTGAGTTGTGGATCGGGGACGCAGCCGAGATACGCACGAAACGGGTGCGCAAGCAGAAGACCGATCGCCAGGATGCGCAGTTGTTGTTACGACTGATGATCGAAGACCGCTTCCCGCGCATCTGGGTGCCCGATGCGGAGAATCGCGATCTGCGGCAACTACTATGGCATCGGCACCGGCTGGTGCAGATGCGCACGCGGGTGATGAACCAGTTGCATGTGATAGCGCTCAACGAAGGCTTGCGGCGCAAGAAGGCGTTGTGGCGAGCCGCCGGCCGCCAGGAACTGGAGTCGATCGCCTTGGCGCCTTGGGCCACGCGCCGACGCCAGGACTTGCTTCACTTACTCGATCAACTCACGCCCAAGATCCAAGAACTGACGCGGGCGCTGGAAGAGGAAATGGAGAAGCGTCCGGTGACGCGGCGGTTGGCGACGCATCCCGGCGTGGGTCCGCTGACGGCTTTAGCGTTCGAGTTAGTGATTGGAACTCCCGAACGCTTTCACTGCGGGAAACAGATTGCCAGCTTATGTGGGACTGGTTCCATCGGGAGAGTCCAGTGGCGATCGTCGTCGACTGGGACACATCAGCAAGCAAGGCAACGTGCTGCTGCGCTTTCTGCTGGTGGAAGCGGCGCAGGTCACAGTACGGAGCCAGCCCGACTGGCGCAGTACGTTCTTCCACCTGGCCATGCGGCGAGGGCGGAAGATCGCCAAGGTAGCGATGGCCCGCAAGCTGGCAGTGCATCTGTACTGGATGTGGCGCCAGGGCTGCGATTACGGCCAGTTGCAAAAGCTCGGTTCGCACGCGGGAGAGCCCGGAAATCCCTATGGTGTGCAGTAAATCACCGACGTAATGATTGGGTATCCCGCTCCCCAAAACAGGGGAGTTCGAACAAGTAATCATGATCGCAGTCTGTGATCGAAGAGATGGCTGGGTCGGACCGAGTTCCTGACCCTAACGATTAGAAGCGAGCCCAGGTTGGCCTGGCAAATCTCAACTAGAGCGAAATGGCGCTCTTCTCGGAGTGCATGCCGCAGTGTGCTCGAAAACGTCTTGACACCGCCGACATTGTTAGAGATGGCAATTTTTCGCCAACTATCCGATTCGGGGGGCAGGCGTTGGCTTATATTCAGCGGATGCAAGCCAATCGCAGGGGCCTCGACCTCGCCGTCGGCCCTAGGACACCGGGATTCAGAGCGGTAAGCGCGGACGCCCCCAGAGTCACAAGGGATGCAAGGAACATTCCTATGATCTTCATAGTTATTCTCCTTATAGTTATTCTCCTTTGAGGGATTCCTCTATATAGATAGAGGGCACCTTCGCTACTGCGCTCGGTTGGGACTGTCCCTTTTCCAGCGCCACCTTTGCGACATAGCACGATTCATGCACTACCAAGCCATTTTCGTCGATTTGGCTGTTTCCAAATGAAACAGCTCTGCCGCATATCCAGCAGTTTGGGATATGTATCGTCGTCATACCAGCCTCCAGTGCGTGCTCTTGCACAAGAGACCGTCGCCCAGAACGGGCAGGCGGAGAGATGTGTATCTTAACTGACTCAATTTATCGCCATCTGTTCTCGCCGTGGATTGAACGATTGTTAACGCTATCAGGCGATTGCGCTCATTGAGGATTGGCCGATCGGGGTCAATAAGTGAAATGATTCGTGCTCGCTTATTCGCCGTACGAGTTAACAGGCTGCGTCACGCTATCGCCCTGCCCCTTCGCGGACCGCCCACACGATCAGGCAGACGACCAAGACCGCCCAGCCAAGTATCGGCAGATCGAAGAACATGGGCGTCAGTGCCACAGCAACCACGGCGATCAGCAGCCACGCATAAATGGGAAGACGTTTGATTGCGAGCATGGGGATTGCCTCTGAGGAGAACTTTCTTACCCCAAAGCGCGAGATCTGTCTGTGATTCCAAACACGTCTGGGATTTTTAGAGCATTTCCGTATCGATCCATTCTCGAAGCTGTAAATCGAAATAAGCTGTTCCTCATAGCGTCGCTCTTTCTCACTTCACTTAGAATCCAATCTTTGCGCTTGTTCCCGACGATTGTAGATCGCGGCACAACGAAAGTTTATAAACAGGCCGTACACAAGTGAGCCGTACGAAAACGTTTTGACTTGGAGTTGATGAGTGCTATCGCGATGTTACGCTCACGACGCGAGTAAGCTAGTGACGAACGCGGATTAAAAGCAAGGTCTGATCGTCCTCCTGCAAGCCGTGCTGGCGCACATGCTCCATGATGCGCTCCCAGATTTGCGGTAAAGGCTCCGCAGCGTGCTGCGTCAACAGTTGTTCCAAACGGGCAAGACCAAATTCTTCGTCCTTATCATTGGATACTTCCGATATGCCGTCGGTAAGCATCAGGAATAGATCACGCGATGAGTAAGGGACGCGCTGGCTCCCGTAGCAACCTCCGGGGATCAGTCCCAGAGGAAACTGTTCCATCGAGAGCCGGGCGGTGTCTTGGGTGTGATCGCGATAGTGCAGGATAGGAACATGACCGGCCAACGCATATTCCGCCTGCGCCGAACCGTCGAACTGGAGCAGCGCCAGGGTGGCATACATATCGAGTTTCTTGACGGCAGGGAGCACGCGATCCGCACTTTCAAGCAGAGCCGTGGGGGTTTGCCGGAATTGAAGCGAAACTCGCATAGCGGTCTTCAACATTCCCATCAACTGGCCCGCAGCCAAACCGTGTCCGGAAACGTCGGCAATATAGACCAGTAAATTTCCCTCGCTCTCGATTACGTCGATTAAGTCGCCGCCCATCTCGGCACTGGGCAGTGATTTGCCGTAAACCTCAAAGGCCGCGTTGTGAAAAGAAATGGTAGGTACCAGGGTAGCCTGGGTGGCGTGGGCCAGAGAAAGCTCTGTCTGCATACGGACGCTGGCCACGCCCTCCGTACCAGCGAAGAACAGTAGAAATCGAGCCCCGAAACCGATACCAACCAAGATCCCGATCGCATCGAATACCACGCGCCGATTTACAGGGACAGGTACAGGCAGACCCGCCGAAACGTGCGAGGCCCGGTAGCCCAGCCAGGCGGTCAAACCAACCAGCAGAAACAGGAGAGGGATAATACGAACTCTTTTGATTCCGGCGGCCCTAAGCGCCGTCGCTCCCGTGCCCACTAAGACAGGCCAAAAGAAACCTCCGCCGACGCGCGAAGCATTGAGCTGCAATAGATCGAACGCGAAACCGCCGGCGGCGCCGACGAAGAAGTACCCTGCCAGGAACATCTTCATCCGCCCTAGCGGCAACGCACGCCAGTAGGGACTGAAGAAGTTCGGATACCCTGAAACCAAACCTGCCCACCTATCGCCCCTGTTGTTCATACTCGGTCGTTCTTTGTAAAGGGAGAACGCTGCGATGAGTATATTCGTCCGCCAGGATTTAGCCGCGACGGGCGATCAACAATGGGTCTGGAATCTTGACGAAACCAGGCGATAGCGCTCATTGACCCGATGATGAGTGAAATCGCGTGTTACGCCAAGTGAAAACGGCCCCCCCGGTGGAGGCGCCGGGAAGGCCAGTGATGCGTTCGCCGTCTTTTGGATCTGAAAGCAGTGTCGATTCGAAAATTGGGATGGGCACCTGTCAGTTCTGACAGTGCCATTTCGTCAATGGGCTATGTGATTCTGCCTCCCGTCTTATCCTTTCACCTCAGGCCGTCCTCATCATCTCTCTGAGTGAGGCGGCCTTTTTTGACTCGGCGCGAATGGTGTTTGCACAAGCTTGCGCCTTCCATTCGCTTTCTTACAGGATGATGAGTGTCATCGCGATGTTACGCCAATTGACATTCCGGGCTATCCTTGGCTCATGCGCCCAACAATGCTTGTGCTTCTCTACGCGACATTTCTTGCTGTCGCCTTTGCACAATCTCCTCGACCAGCAGCGCCCTCTGGAAAAGCTGAGGGGATAAGCAATCCCTTGGATAAAGATGGGTCACTCGTTGTGTCCGTTACGTGGGGCGACCTTGACAATACGCCAGCCGACGATGTGTACGTTGAAGCACACGGTTTCGTAGAGAGGTATCGCGAGGAGAAGTCCTTCATTCTGAAGATGTCACGCGCCGGCCGATATGAAGCCTCACTTCCTCCAGCGGTTTATGACGTGTTTGTGGCCGAGGGTACTTCTATACCGCAATGCAGGCGTGTACTGATCAAATCAGGTTCAACAACAGACTGGACTCTTAAGCTGGAGATCGATTGCGTGTATACGGACAAATGAAGTGCAGTGCCTGCAATAAGGTCAATGAGTGACATGGGGATTTCTCGTCAATTGACCGAACGGAACGTACCCAACTTCCACACCTTCATTGACTTGCCTCACTCACGCTCCTAAGATTTCACCTTAATGATCGGCCAGATCATCTCTCACTACCGCATCGTGGAGAAACTCGGCGGCGGGGGTATGGGTGTCGTCTACAAGGCAGAAGACACCGACCTTGGTCGCTTCGTGGCACTCAAATTCTTGCCCGACGATCTGGCGCAGGACCCTGAGGCTCTGAGCCGCTTTCAGCGCGAGGCGCAAGCGGCCTCCGCCTTGAATCATCCCAACATCTGCACGATCTACGAGATTGGCAAGCAAGAGGGTAAGCCCTTCATCGCCATGGAGTTTCTCGATGGCATGACCCTAACGCACTACATCGGGAATCGTCCGCTGGAAACAGATTCCATCCTGTCCCTCTCCATCGAAATCGCGGATGCACTCGACGCAGCTCATACCGAAGGAATCATTCATCGCGACATCAAGCCCGCGAATATCTTCGTGACCAAGCGTGGGCACGCCAAGGTTCTGGATTTCGGTCTCGCGAAGGTTTCCGTTGTCCCTGAAGCTGCTGTCGGTAATTCTGCGCAGTCGGCGCCCACGATCGAAGCATTGACCAGGGTAGGAGCGACGGTCGGCACAATGGCCTACATGTCTCCCGAACAATCGCGCGGCGAAGAACTGGACTTTCGGACGGACCTGTTTTCGTTCGGAGCGGTCATGTATGAGATGGCGACCGGACGCATGGCCTTTCCGGGCGGCACACCGGCTGTTGTCCTTGATGCCATCTTGAATCGTGTGCCCGCCTCGGCCGTTCCTGTCAATCCTGAATTGCCACCGAAACTGGAAGAACTCATCACCAAAGCCTTGGAGAAGGACCGCAATCTTCGCTATCAACATGCCTCAGACATCCGCACCGACCTTCAGCGGCTGAAACGAAGTTCGCAATCGGACGGTTCGCCGGTGAGCCCGAAGGAACAAGCCTTTGCTAGCAAAAGAAAGCTCTGGAAGATTTTTGCTCCAGCATTCCTGTTTGTGCTGGCCGCGGCGGGTCTTTACTTCTATTTCCATCGCAGACCAGCGCTCACCGACAAAGACACCATCGTGATCGCCGATTTCGCCAACACGACCGGCGATTCCGTGTTTGATGGCGCGCTCCGCCAGGGACTCGCCGTCCAGTTGCAACAATCTCCCTTCCTGCGACTGGTCTCCGAGGAACAAATTCAGCACACCCTGCTATTGATGGGTCAATCCCCAGACGCCCGGCTCACAGCGCCCCTTGCGCGGGAAGTGTGTCAGAGGACTGAGAGCGCAGCGGTGATCGACGGATCCATCACGAGCCTCGGTTCGCAGTATGTTCTCGGGCTACAGGCGATCAACTGCCCTACGGGGGAGTCTCTCGCCGAAGAGCAAGTCGTGGCACCCCGCAAGGAGCAGGTGCTGGGTACATTAGGTGATGCCTCCACCCAACTTCGCAGAAAACTAGGCGAATCTCTCAGCTCTGTCCAGAAGTTCGACACTCCTCTTGAGCAGGCGACTACTACATCTCTTGAGGCTCTCCAGTCATACAGCGTGGGGATCAGAACGCTAGCCCGAAAGGGTGACGATGCCGCGGCAATTCCCTTCTTCGAACGTGCCGTCCAACTTGACCCAAACTTTGCGATGGCCCATGACTGGCTGGCGTCAGCCTATATCGACCTGGGCGAGCCCGATCGGGGAGCAGAAGCGATGCATAAGGCCTTCGAACTCCGTCAGCGGGTCAGCGAGCGCGAACGCCTCTTCATCGAAATGTCGTATTACCTGTATGTGACGGGCGATCTTCAGAAAGCACGACAGTCGGCCGAATTTGCTGCGAAAGTTCATCCTCGTGACTGGGATCCGCCGATCGTACTGGGGATCACTTTCGGCGTATTGGGTCAACATGAACAATCCGCTGTAGCCTATCGCGATGCCGTGCGCGTCGACCCAGCCAGTGGCGTCTCCTATAGCGATCTGGTCGGTGCTTACGTTAGCGAAGGTCATTTCGAGGACGCTCGCCGTAGCGCTGACGAAGCGCTTGCTAAGAACCTCGACTCCCCGGATTTGAGGTTTGTTCTTTATCAACTGGCATTTGTGCAGGACGACCGCGACGCGATGGCTCGGGGGTTCGCCTGGTCCAAAGGGCAACCCGATATGGAATCCGACTTCCTTCATTGCGAAGCAGAGACGGCCGCCTACTCTGGCCAGTTCCGAAAAGCTCGCGAGTTGTCTCGCTCCGCGATTGATTCCGCCCGCCACGATGGCGCGCTGGAGCGGGCCGCCGGTTACCAGTCTGCGGTCGCTATTCGCGAGTCTCTATCCGGTCACAACTCCGCCGCTCTTCGCGACGCTGCCGACTCCTTGGCGTTGCGCAAAGCGAGGGACTCTCAGTTCGTGGCGGCGCTAACCTTCGCTTTTGCCGGCGAACTCGACAGGTCCGCGGCCCTGGCCACAGACCTGGCCCAGCGCTATCCAGAGAACACTCTGGTGAATGGCAACTATGTTCCATCCATTCGGGCAGAGGTAGCGCTTGTTCATCACGATCCGCCCAAGGCCATCGAAATCCTACAGACAACCTCCGCGTTCGAGCTGGGGCTGTATGGACAAAGTGCTTTTTCTCCCGCGCTCTATCCGGTTTACATTCGCGGCCAGGCCTACCTTGCCCTGCGCGACGGCGCCAAAGCCGCCGCGGAATTCCAAAAGATCATCGATCATCCTGGAATCGTTCTTTACCAGCTCATCGGCGCCCTCTCTCATCTTCAACTGGGTCGAGCCTATGCGTTGCAAGGCGATGCCGAAAAAGCGCGCAGCGCCTACGACGACTTTTTCACGCTCTGGAAGGACGCCGATCCGGACATTCCGATCCTGAAAGAAGCCAAGGCGGAGTACGCGAAGCTGCAATAGTACGGACCCGCAGGCGACCGTCGCTCGACCTGCCAATGAGGATATTCTCAACTGACGCTATCAGATGGGATGAGAAGGCCGGTCTCCGGACGGGATGCGGTGTACGCTCCCAAGTTATCGACGTGCTCGAAGCACAGATAAAAAGGAGACCGGCAATGAAGAAGGTTAGCAGCAGAGCAGCAGCGCAGAGCAGGAATTTTTGTCAGCCGCAAATGACCATCGGATTGGATCTGGGAGATCGCTGGAGTTGGTATTGCGTGCTGGACGAAGCCGGCCAGATTCAACGGGAACAGCGCGTCCGCACGAATGCGAAAGCGTTGCGCGAAGTCTTTGGCGCGATGGCACGCAGTCGGATGGTGGTGGAAATCAGGACGCATTCGCCTTGGATCAGCCGGTTGCTGAGCGAGCTGGGACATGAAGTGATCGTGGCGAATGCGCGCAAGGTGCGGCTGATCGGGGAGAGCCGCAAGAAAGACGATCGCATGGATGCGCGAACCCTGGCACGGCTGGCGCGGATCGATCCGCAGTTGTTGTGTCCGGTGAAGCATCGCAGCGCGCAGTCGCAAGCGGATCTGACGGTGATCCGGGCACGAGCGGGATTGGTGCGGGCCAGGACGTCGCTGGTGAACACGGCACGCGGGCTGGCCAAGAGCTACGGCGAACGGCTGCGGGTCTGCAATGTGCGCAACCTGAATCCGGAAAAAGCGGAGGGGCTGAGTCCCGAGCTGCAAGCGGCGCTGGAGCCATTGCTGGCGTGCCTCGCATCCCTCAGTGAGCAGATACGCGAGTACAACGAGCGCATCGAAACTCTGGCCCAGCAGAGCTATCCTCAGACCGCGTTGCTGAAGCAGATCAAAGGAGTGGGCACGCTGATCGCTCTCACCTACATGCTGACGCTGGAAGATCCGCATCGCTTCCGCAAGAGCCGCGACGTGGGCTGCTATCTGGGGCTGCAGCCGGGACGCAGAAACTCGGGGCAGAGCGAGCCGCAGATGCATATCAGCAAAGAAGGCGATCCCTATCTGCGAACGTTGTTGGTGCAAGGACCGCAACATATTCTGGGACCATTCGGTGTGGACTGTGATCTGCGGCGCTGGGGCCTGAAGCTGGCCGAACGTGGAGGGACAAACGGGAAGAAGCGCGCCATCGTTGCGACTGCGAGAAAGCTGGCGGTGTTGCTGCATCATTTGTGGGTAAGCGGAGAAGTGTACGAACCGTTGCACAACAGCAGCCGAACGACCGTGGCCGCGGCCGCGGCCGCGTAAAAACAAAACCGTTCCAGGAAGAGAGCGACAAAAGCCAAAGCCGAGTTCCGGTGACTGCGTGAATCGCCTGGCCCGGGTTCCACTCTGCAAGAGCAGAACCACAGGGCGATAATCAGATGGCAGCACCGGCTGTGACGAGAACGCCCAACATGCACCGAGCGAAACGAATCGCTCCTCGAGAGTGCGGATGGAAGCATGGCGACAGTGGCCACTCGGCGGGAGAAAACCCTTGTCTCAGAAACAAATCACTTGACTCCGACCGGCCTTCTCATGGAAGGCCATTACACAAGTGAGCCGTATGAAAACGGTTTTGACTCGGGGTTGATGAGTGAAATATTAGGTCAACAACTTTCACTCTGGCGCGGTTCCCGTGTGCAAGGAAATGCAATCTTGCGTGGCTCGACCCATTGTTGCTGTTTGACGCCATGTTCGGTATTTCAAGCGGCAAGCATTTTTGGTCAGCAGGAATGCAAGATAGATCTCTGCACGGTCAAACGCCGAAAGACGATCAGGATTCCATGCGGCGGCGTACTCCGCCAAACACGGGTCGCCCGTTAGTCGTGCCAAGACACTCAGGAGCAGGCGATTCAGACAGTGATAGGCTGGGGGGCACAAATAGTCGCGGTTAGAGTACAGGCTCCACTTCTTCCTATAGTCCCATTTTGGGAGAAAGTGTCTTAGTCCTGCCACGCCCTGCTTAAACAACTCGTAGACCCCCGGATCGGTGGTCTCCACATAAAGGTCGTATAAGCCGAGGAGAGACCTCATAAACCCGTCCATGATTCCCGGGGCGGCCATGCCCGGAACCTCGGTGTATACAACCTGGTCTTCGGCCTGAACTCGTATGCCATTGCTCTCGCAATCAAGTTGAAACACTCGCGCCGAACCCTTCAGCAGTTCGAGAAGACGAGGCCGATGCGTGATGCGCCAGCCGCGAACCAAAGCACTGATGACATAACCCTGGACGTTAGCCGAAACCCAAGGTGCTTTCAATGCGATGTTACCTTCTCGGAGGTCGAAATAATGAGGCCACACTACAGCTCCGTCCGCTCGAATGACCGCGTGTTGTTCAAGCCAATTGACCTGATTCAGGAAGATGTTGAGGTGCGCCTCATCTCCGGTTCGGAGGTAGTGACCCAGATTGCCAAGCCCATACATGGCAACGACAGCAGGTCTATAGACCACTCCGGTAACTCGTCCCCACTCTTGAGCAATGCCATGCGAATCCAGTCGCATGACGCTTCGGAATGGCGGAGTCTTACGGTATTTGTACGTGTAGTAGTGGAGTGATTCCTTGGGACCGGCCTCCGGCACAAGCTTCACCGGATAGTCGAAACTAAACTCGGCGATTTCCTCGTAGAGGGTACGGATCGCGCATTCCAGCCTAGAGGGTAATTGCATGGGGTATCAGCCGCCATTGCGGACGACCGATTATCAGGGCAAATTAGGGATTCCGCAATGGACTTGGTTCTTTGGGTCCTCTATTTGGCGGGACCTGGTTCCTGTCTCAGTCCTTTGCGAACCGTGCTAGTTGAAGAAACCAGGCAACACTCGCAACCCTTGCCGCAGGGTCAATGAGTGAATCGGGGATTTTTCGCCAACCATCGCAGGGAACGCTGTGTTTCTGCCTACCTTCGCAGTGAAACGAACCCGTATGCGCTTTAGCCACTGCTTGCTTAGCCAGCGCGTCGATTCTCTCGCCCTTGGCGCTTGGGTACTGCTTGCGCCCCCAAATATCGCGAAGCAGAAGGCCATTCTGCCCATCGATCTGCCGACGATATATCGGCAACTCTGCCGACACATCGGCAGGTCCTCACTGTCCGCACCGCCCCTCTCCCTTTCCTGCCTATAACTTGAAGGCAATCGCTTCGTGGTGCGCAAAGTGCAACGACACAGGGCCGGGAGAACAAAGGAATGCTCAGCCAGGCCGGATTAGCGAGTCCACAGGGATACGAATACGCACAATCCCTTTTGCGAGATAGGCAGCATGAGTTGCAGGCGCTAGAAATGAGACATCGTCTCAAGCAAATGCCGCCGGACGAATACGCGAGTTGCCGTCGCTCACTCTTACATGCAATTAGCGAACTTAGCCGCATTGAGCGCGACTATCCGGAATGCAATCCACCCTCACTGCGGACCGAGACTGAGGAAGCCCTCATCAAATGAGGAGAAAGCAGTACCCGCATGCAAACAGCGATTCGCGAATGCCACACACCCCATCTGCATCCTAGCCCACGACCTTGTCAACAATCTGTCCGTCATTGTTGGCCGTTGCGATCTTATGCTTGACTTCGGCCAGTCAGATGAACAACGCGCCAAATACCTTTCACAAATCCGCGATACAGCCAAGTTAATGGCCGACAAACTTAACAATCATCAGTGCCAACTTGCAGCACTGGCGCGAAGCGTGGCCCCCGACCGGGTGGGAAAGGTTATTACCTAGCTCGACCTTCCTCCCCGTCGCGCCTGCCTTCGCGCATACTATCGAAAAAAGGTGGATTAAGGCTAAAGTGTTTTCCGTTTCTGCCGATATGCCCTCGCAAGGAGGGCCTATGGCCAGCGAACGCAAATCCCAGAAGTCCCACAAAACCCTAAATTTGGAGATGGTTGAGCGATTTCGGAGGTGGCTTGTCGCCCAGAAATACGCTCCTTCCACCCAGGAACGCTACTGCCGCATTTCCAGAAACCTATGTCACTACCTCGGAAGTAGAGCACTTTCCTCGGCAACTCCGATGGACATCGGAGACTTCTTAACCGACACGCTCCCAGATCGCTGGGCGGACAGCTACATCGCCGACCGACTCGGACCGCTGAGGACTTTCTTCGATTTTCTCTATCTCGGTGGCGTGGTTGACAGCGTGGCTCCGAGGTTCCTAAAAGCGCGCACCCCGAGCAAGCCACTGCCGCGTGCGCTGACAGAAGCCCAGGTCAAGAAGCTGATCCACGCGGCGTCGCATCCACGGGATCGTGCGTTGATCGAGCTGCTTTACGCAACTGGATGTCGGATTGGCGAGATTCGCCTCGCCCGAGTCGAAGATATCGACTTCAAGGGTCGCAGGTTCCGAGTACGTGGAAAGCGCAAAGAGCGCGTCGTCTACTTCGGGCCGCATGCTGCGAAGAGCCTGCGCACGTACCTCAAAGGGAGAAAGACGGGGTATCTATTCCAAGACAAAATCGAGCCCCAGAAGGGCTACATCACCTATTACAAGATGGCCTGGATCGGGAATTGGAAAGATTACCTCTCAGGGAAAAAGGGCGGACAGAAACATAGCAAGTGGTTAGGCAATCCAGCAGCGGTGTCGTACGCCGAGGCCCGCAAGCGATTCCGGGCGTACCTGAGGAACAAGAAAATTGATCTGGTCCGCTACAAACCAGACCGCCCTCTGAATCGAAGTGCTCTCAGTTTCGTCGTGAGGGAGCTCGGGCGGCAAGCCGGGATCGGCAAGGTCAGTCCCCACACACTACGACACAGCTTCGCCACCCATCTCTTAGAGAGAGGTGCCGACATCCGCGCAATTCAGGAGCTGCTTGGACACACGTACCTGACCTCAACGCAGATCTATACGCGCATCAGCAACAACGCCGTGAGATCGACATTCCACCAGTTCCACCCGCGAGGATAGATAACAATGACCAGACACGACAGAGAGCTTCTCGAAGACATCTTTCTTCAGCCGTGGTTTCTTCCTCGCGATACCGCTTTCGCGATCAAGAGAATCCTTCCACCCGAGCACCGGCACAAAATGAAGTTTTACTTCGACGACTACGGGTGCCTGAAATGCGGTAACAAGGACGAGCCCTACGGGTCAAACGCGCTTTGCAAACTGTGCATGCAACGGGTGAAGCTGAAATTCTTCTTCGCCATCAAGAGGCGTTGGACAGCGGCGAGCCCGGACAATCTTCCACGAACATTCAAGCGGATGGCGGACGCACAGCGCTTGCTCAAGGACTTGGTCGACACGCACGAAGCTGCAAGGCGAAGGAGAGAGAAGTCGAGACGGCCTGGCGGGGATTCCAGACCGACGCATCGCAGAGCACGTCGATGATTGACGCTGGCGTTCCCCGATCGATTGGGTGGAACCTGGAAGATGGGATGGATTTGATTCAGAACAAGTGTCCCGGTGGCGTATTGTCCCGAGATTCCGCCCCAACTCAAAATCCACACATCCACTCAGCGCCCCACGCTCGACAACAAAGAGACACGCGGTCCAGTTAAGCTTAGAGTCGTCTGCGTCCCCTTGTGGCAGTTAGGGAAAACTCTCAACCGACCCCCTCGGGATAGAAGGGTGGAAGCGTCATGCTCGCACAGGCTCTGATTCCGGCAGCTGAGTACGTAAGAATGTCAACAGATGATCAACCAAACTCGATTCCTTTCCAAATCGAAGCGATAAGACGCTACGCGGCGAAGTTGGGATTTGAAGTAGTTGCTACGTACTCGGACCCGGGGAGGAGTGGCGTTGAAATAAAGAACCGTCCCGGCCTGCGTCAGTTGATTCAGGACGTGGTTGGAGGCCACGCCCCATACCGGGTGATCCTGGTGTATGACGTTAGCCGATGGGGCAGATTCCAGGACGTAGATGAGTCTGCTCACTATGAGTTCGTCTGCCGTAGCGCGGGGGTCCCTGTTCATTACTGCGCCGAACAGTTTGAGAATGACGGGCGGATGTCGAACAACATACTTAAGGCTCTCAAACGAACGATGGCAGCAGAGTTCAGCCGTGAATTGGCAGTAAAGGTCTATGCCGGGCTGAGGCAGGTAGTAGCGAGCGGTTTCTGGGGAGGTTCCACGGCTGGCTACGGGCTACGACGGATGATGATCTCCTCGGACGGCCGTCGTAAGGAGATTCTCCAGTTCCATGAACACAAAAATATAAGATCGGATCACGTGATCCTCGTGCCGGGTCCAAAGCATGAAGTCGAATGCATCCGCATGATATTTGCTCTTGCTGCAGACCAAAGACAAACACCCAGCCAAATCGCTAAAGAACTCAACCGGCAGGAAATTATGTACGAGAGAGGCGAACCTTGGAATAAGTGCCATGTCTGGAAAACTCTGAAGAACGAGAAATACATTGGCTGCAACGTGTGGGGCCGGACTGCGAAACCGTTCGGCCAATACACAATAAAGAGGCCTCGCAGTGAGTGGGTTACAAAACCCGATGCCTTTGTTCCGCTTATCGACACTAAGACGTTCGATCGTGTTCAAGAGTTAATGCACACACGGAACCATAAGATCAGGAAGCCAGATAGCTACTTTCTTGGCGAAATGAGGAAGGTGCTAAAGCAAAAAGGGAGGCTGAGTCAAAGGCTTTTGAAGAAACGAGGTGTTTTCGATCATCGCGCATTTGTTCGTCGTTTCGGATCGATGAAGCGGGCGTATGAATTGATGGGTTATACACCTCCGGTCCGTGCCTTCAAAGCTATGGAAGGGTATAGAAAAGGGCAAAGCTTGCGAACACAATTATTGAGCAACCTGAGCCAACTCTTTCCGTCCCAACTGAGGATTATTCGGCAGCCTCACCAGAGTTTTCGAAAGGCGGTGGAATTGGATACTCATGTTCGGATAGCCGTCCATATGTGCCACCCTCTCCCGCGGGCCTTGTATGGGCCAAGATGGTTACTGATGAAGAATGTCAAAGAGCAAAGAATGGTTTCTCTGATCTGCCTCACCAACAAGAGCTTGAATGGGTTCGCTGGGATGTATCTTGTTCCCGAGGTCGGCAGCCAGATGAATCGATACAAGGTCCTGCGCGAAGGCCACCCGCTGTTGACTGCTGGAAAGCGCCTTGATTCGCTTTACGAGTTCTACGACGCGGCGAAAGAAATATCAGAGAGATGGAAGCCTCAAGATGATTTCATTGTCGTCGGCGATGCGCTGCTCAAGGGGAGGGCATCTTTATTGATCATCTCTGACCGGGAACTCAAGTTAACTCGCATACAAGCTACGATCTTCAAATTGCTTTTGGAAAATGCTGGGAAGCCTGTCTCGTCGGTGAAGATGTCTTCTTGTCCTGGCGGTCCAAAAGAATGGTTTGCTCGCGAGCATATTTCTGTGCTGAGAAAGAAACTGGGAAGGAAGCTCAGGAAGCGACTAGTCACAGTCAAAGGCGAAGGGTACATGTATAAACCAGTCGCCTGAAGACGACGCAAGCTGAGAAACAACACGCCTGTCTGCCATCGCTAAACAGGTTGGAGTTTCGAAGACAACGATATTGCGGACGACTGGGCTCTAACGTGAAGTCAAAAAAGGCCGGAAGAGAGTAGTTGGCTCCTGGTGCGGCCTTCGTGTTTCTGGTTTAGCGGGGCGCTCGGACTTGCGCGAGGTGATGGCACTACGGATCCAGCGTTTTCAGAGGCGCCTACTGCGCCGGGTAATTTCCTATTGATCTATCTGGTGCCTCACGCGCCCCGGTCCGCCTTGTGAACTGTCTTACGGCGGTGCCGGTAAGATAGATTAGCCCGCCAAGTTACGAGGTTGCTTGGTAGTTACTGTCTAGTATGGGAAAAGCCAGAGGTGAGGGATCGTCCCGCTCAGATGAATTCCGCCATTTATAATGTCCATCACTTCAGTAGGCATTGCCCCGGCCAGGTCATTATCCGCCGGAATTGGCCTGACAGTCACCAGTCTTTGCTTTATTTCGGCAAGTACATTAGAGGAACCTGGATGTCGCGACGTACCTTCTCGTTAAACCAGTTCATGTCCTTGGTTTCTGGGGCAAAATGAGCCGGGTCATTGATGTAAAGTTTCCCGTCGCTATCGACGCCGGTAATTACGATCACGTGGAGTGGGCCGTTCCAACGCCCAGCTGCCCAGATGGGACCGTATTTGGTCAGAAGGTCAGCAATATACGCGGGACCATACGACATTGGATACGGCGGCACCGTTCGTAGGCCAGCCGCGCTCGCGAGATCCGTGTACTGGTCATCTGTGATTCCGGTGTCCGCCTTGTAGACCGCGTCGAGTGGATCGGCGGACATATTTCTGAATTGGAAGAGCATTCTTGCTCCGGCACTCCAGCAAGCCATGGGGCTCTCTTGGTGAATGAAGGGAACACTCAGACCTACGGACCTTCCTCCAGCGTTGGCGTCGGGCACCATCAGAATGTCGCCTGCATAGATCAAGTTCGGGTTTGGCCGCTTCGCCCGGAAGGCCTGGTTGTCGGAGCTGTTGTAGATCGCCTGCCAGTTGGGAAGGCCAAATTTCTTTGCGATGGTGGACAGGTTATCTCCCGCTTTTACGGTGTACGGGAAAGACATCGAATTCTCCTTTTCGACTTCGACGGTTTCGTCAGAGTTCTAAGCCGGGACCTCTTTTCTAACGTCCAGAACGCGAGCAATTGTACAGCCACCTAGCCCACCGCAGCACTCTCAGAGTCTTGACGTAGTGTCTGAAGCGAATCCGTCAGCGATAGCTGTCGAGAACAAACACTGGTGCGCACCCAACTTTTCGATCCTTCGTTGACTTGGTTCACCTGCCGCCCTAAGATTTCAGCGCCAATGATCGGCCAAACCATTTCGCACTACCGCGTTATCGAGAAGCTCGGGGGCGGGGGGATGGGTGTCGTTTACAAGGCCGAGGACACACGACTGCGTCGTTTTGTCGCCCTCAAGTTCCTGCCAGAAAACGTTGCTCGTGACCCGCAGGTGCTCGCCCGTTTTCAACGTGAGGCCCAAGCCTCATCTGCACTGAATCACCCCAACATCTGCACGATTCACGACATTGGTGAGCACGATAACCAGGCGTTCATCGCGATGGAGTTTCTGGACGGTACGACTCTAAAGCACCGTATCGCTGGGCGTCCGCTGGATATTGAAACGCTTTTGTCGATTGCAATTCAGATTGCAGACGCACTCGATGCGGCACACTCGAAGTCTATCGTGCATCGCGACATCAAGCCTGCCAACATCTTTGTCACGGACCGAGGCCACGCGAAGGTTCTAGATTTCGGGCTGGCAAAAATGGTATCCACACACGATTCTCCAAGCCAGATTGCATTGGCCAGCACTGTAACGGACCTGATCGACGAACAACACCTGACCAGCCCCGGTCTCACGCTTGGCACCGTAGCGTATATGTCACCGGAGCAGGCAAGGGCGAAGGAACTGGATTGTCGCACCGATCTGTTCTCGTTTGGAGCAGTCCTATATGAGATGGCCACTGGTCTGTTGCCATTCCGCGGGGATAGCACGGCCATCATCTTCGATGAGATCCTGAACCGGGCTCCGGTAGCGCCTGTGCGCTTGAATCCTGAAGTCCCCGCCGGAGTCGAACGCCTCATCAATCGAGCGCTGGAGAAAGACCGCAACCTCCGCTATCAAAGCGCTTCTGACATGAAGGCCGAGCTGCTCCGCCTCAAGCGCGACATAGATACGTCGCAGATCTCCGCCAGTGCCGCCCCAGACGACGAAGGCCGTGCAGCGCAATCAGTTCTTCCAAGGCGGACATCCACCGCGAAACGGGTTGACCCGTCAGACCAGGACACACCTCGGGCAGATGCGCCAAATGGATTACGCGCTTTTCCGTGGAAGATGATCGCGGCCGTTGGCCTGCTATGTGCCTTAATCGTCGCTGGCGGAGTGTACTGGCGCTCGCGCCTTTTCCCTAAACTGACTGACCAGGACACACTGGTCTTAGCAGACTTCGACAACTCGACGGGTGATCCCATTTTCGACGACACCTTGAAACAGGCAATTTCGGTGCAGCTGGGTCAGTCTCCCTTCCTGAACATATTGTCCGACGCGAGAACTCGCGCCACACTCAGGCTGATGGCGAAACCGCTTGGAACCAAAGTGACGTCGGATGTGGCGCGCGATCTCTGTCAACGCGCGGGCGCGAAAGCCTATGTCGCAGGAGCAATTGGGAGTCTGGGGAGCCAATATGTAATTGGCTTAAACGCCGTTAATTGCAAGACAGGTGACCCCCTAGTCCAGGAGCAGGCGACGGCAGACCGTAAGGAACACGTCCTCCGGGTGCTGGGCGAAATAGCAACCAGGCTTCGCGCGAAGCTCGGCGAATCCCTGAGCACGGTTCAACAGTTTGACGTCCCACTCGATGAAGCTACTACCCCTTCTCTCGAAGCTTTGAAGGCGCTTTCCGTGGGCAGGACGACGCTGCAGGAGCAAGGCAGTGCCGCTGCGATTCCATTTTTCAACCACGCCATCGAACTCGATCCGAATTTCGCCGCAGCCTATGCGGCCTTGGGAATTTCACACTCCAATCTCAGAGAGCCAGGTCGAGCCAGCGAAAACTTGAAAAAGGCCTATGACTTGCGCGACAAGGTGAGCGAGCGCGAACGATTCCGCCTCTCGGGCACCTACTACCTTTTGGTTACAGGAGAACTCGAGAAGGCGATTCAGACCTATATCTTGTGGGCCAAAACCTACCCGCGGAGTAGTGAGCCATTCGGCAATCTGGGTGTCGATTACACCTATTTGGGACAATACGAGAAAGGTGTCGAAGCCAGTCTTGAAGATCTCCGGCTTAACCCAGGCAGCGCCGCCGCCTATACCAACCTTGTAGGCCTGTACGCAGCCTTGCAGCATCTCGATAAGGCGAAAGAAAAGTACGATCAAGCCGTCGATCACAAAGTTAACAATCCCTTTCTGCATGGGAACCGTTATGGTGTTGCCTTTCTCGAAAACGACGCTTCCGGAATGCAACAACAAATCGCCGACGCCGCCGCTAAGCCCGGCGAGGACGTGCTTCTTTCGTTTGCTTCCGATACCGAAGCGTTCCACGGGCGTTTAGCGGCGTCACGCGACCTCTCCAAGCGTGCGATCAGCTACCCACTGCACGACGATTCCCCCGAAACGGCGGCAGCGTGGCAGATGGATGTCGCCTTGCGGGACGCAGAGTTTAACAGTGTCGCGCGGTCCCGGCAGGAGACCGCCACTGCGCTCACTACTGCTTCCACACGCGACGTGAGTATTCTCGCGGCTTTAGCGCTGGCGCGCATCGGAGATACCTCCAAAGCAAAGCGCATCGCGGACGACTTGGCCGCTCGCTTCCCGCTCAACACCGTCATTAATCGCTGTTGGTTGCCCACCATCTATGCTTCCATTGAGATTGCTCGCGGAAACCCGGCGAGAGCCGTCGAGCTCCTCCAAACAACACCGGACTACGAACTCGGCTCGCCCCTTCCTCAATTCGAGGTCGGCGGCTCGCTCTATCCTGTGTATGTTCGTGGCCAGGCCTACTTGTCGTTGCATCAGGGCAAGGAGGCGGCAGAAGAGTTTCAAAAGTATCTGGATCACTCCGGCGTTGCGGTGAATTGCCCCCTGGCGGCGCTGGCACGCCTTCAACTCGCTCGCTCCGATATGCTGACGGGAGATACGAAAAGCGCGAGGGAAAAATACTAAGAATTTTTCCTCCTCTGGAAAAGCTCCGATCCTGACATCCCCATCCTGAAGCAAGCCCAAACAGAGTATGCGAAGCTGCACTAGGTCTTGTTTTTCGCCCGGCCGGTTACGAAATCAGACATCCATACAACGACCACGATTTCGATCCACGATGGTTCACTCCATCCATGTCTCTCCTTTGGCCATATTGCTGAGCGTGTTCGCTGGAAACCCTCGGGTTTGAGAAGCGGGTTGAGGGGTAAGAGACGTAATCGCCGGCGAGTCGACAGGGCCGAGCAAGGGCCCCAGGTAATCCGGGAATTTGCCGACATGGCGGATCGAGTCGATCTGTCACTCTTGGACGAAACGGAGCTCAACAAGAGTCTACGAGAAGCATTTTCAGCAGACAAAGAGCCGGATCGCCCACGCGAAAGCGGATTTGATCGCAAGAATTTCATCAGGAAACTAGTTCGCGGAATCCCAGTAAAGAGAAATTCCTACACTGCGTTTGTGAGATGGCTGACAGCTCACAATTCAGGAGTTCGGAGGCAATAGTCACCGACTACGAGCTGACACCGTTTCCGGTTGGCAGTCATTCCATTCCGGGACCCTCGTGCTTTACTCGATAGGTCTTTTTAGCTGCAACGGCGGGAGTAATGATAAACACGAGCGCAATGCCGAGCATGGTTGGAACAATGGCAAGGAGAAACTCTACGAGCCCGCTCCCCCCATCCAGGTTTGTGCCAAATTGAAGTTCGATCCACTGTTCCGGCAGCCTCCAGAAGAGGACTCCAAGCGTGATTGAGATCAGTGCTGCAAGGATTCGAAAACTCAGAGATCGTGTCATAGTTTGCTCCCTCGTTTCAGGTTGTGCGTTCCTTCGGGTGTCGAGAATGCTTAGTGATGCTCGCGTTGTCGATGGTGTTCATGTCGCTCGTGCTCATGTCGCTCGTGCTCATGCAGGCTACCTTGTCATGTGGTCCTCAAGGCTTTCGATGCACTCGATCAGTCGGCGTAGACTATTCCAGTTCGATCTCGTCGATCTCCACCCTCTCGTACTTGAACCCTCTAAGGATCATCCGCTTATTTTCCTCGTGTCGGTGGTCCTCTTTTTTCTCCTCCGGCTTGTGCCAATGAATATGGAAGAAGAAGGGATCGATGGAAGGATTGACGACAGTGATGCCGTTCACATCGAGCAACGTGTTGGTACCGAAGTTCGCGTTGCGCTGATAATGCACACCGTGCGGGAAGTTCCCTTGATCGGGGAAATTGTGAGCCGAAAAAATGCCATAGAACTCGTGACCCAGAGCCTGGAGATCGGCATAGTCTCCGATGTAAGGGTCATAAATATACGTCGCATTGTCCACCGGTGTATTGGCGAGAATGATATCCTCGCCCGGCGTAGCCCAGGCGTCATGCGTGACCTGCACATGGGTCTCCCAACGTTGCGCGCCGCCACTCGTCACAGCCTGCTGGTAGAGAAAGCCGACTTTCCGATTCGTAGTAATGGCCAGCGCAGCATTAGTCGCATTGGTTGCGCTGAACAAATCACCCGACCAGGTGGCGCCCCGATCTGTGCTGCGGCGTACGTGCAAGGTTTGCTGGCTGCCGGGAGAAGACCCGTCTCCCCACGCCAGGTACACCACGTCACTATTTTCGGGATCGACCGCAATCGACAAACAGCTTCCCAGACGCTCGTTGGCTACAAAGAAAAACCAGGGGATCGGAACCGACAGGGCTACACGCACCCCCGCCTTGCTGTCACCCGTGTCAATCAGATCAGTAAATGGATTGAGGCCGGCACCGAAGTGATCGTCACGTGCCACGACAACGTCAGCCGTTACCGGTCCGCTCGTCCGCCAGCTGAAGTAGGCCACGTAGACAGTCCCGTCTCGGTGCGGCGCTGGGCGAATGGACGGGGAGTCTCGAATGGTCAGCCGGGGATCAATAACGGTCTGGGAAAAGCCCGCGGGTGGGGCGGCATTGCGCGCATCCTTCGAATGCTCGACGGACCCGTGATACGACCCACTGGAGGCATCATTATTGCCTACGAAGACGCGGTCTCTCCCGTGAGAGTGTGTTGCGGCGACATATGGCTGATCGATCGAATCGCGCTGCACGAGGATTTGCATGGCCGTAGACCCCGAATAAGGCGCGCTGCGCAGCACATTCATGCGGAGAAAGACATCCCCGCGCAGAACGCCGGCATACAAAGCCGAGCCACTTCCGAATCTCACGGATTGGTCATTAGGCTCACCGCCGGGAACGATTAGATCCAGCGTCCAGGTATTGCCGCCATCAAAGCTGGCATACACCGGACCCAGCGGACCGCCGCCCGGATCGGGAGTGAAGGCTGTTCCGATCATCATCCGGTGGTCTTCCGGATTGACGGTCAATTGCGGCTCGCTATCCTGATTCGTCTCGCCGCTCAGGGACTTTGGAATCATGTTGACGACTCGTATGCGACGCTCACTCATGGTGGGTCCTTCCCTCTCCGCTTACGCGACTACACGAACTCGGCGATTCGTCGGATGGTCTCTGGCCCGCCGGTCAGCAGGTCGTCGGGATGAATTAGCGCAAGCAGGGCGCCTCCCAATTCCAAACCGTCAAGGTGCAGGACGAACACACCTTCCTTTCCCTCCTCGAGTTTTGGAACCCGATACCACTTGATATCGCGGCTCTTGGGAAACCGCACTTCAATCTCGTCCTTGTGCTTACCCTTGAGCGACTGTTCGACCCTGATGATCGCTACATACCAGTCGGGGTCATGCTCGGACATCTTGGCGGGATCCGGTTCAGAGGCTCTTCTGGTGCGGACAACGCGGCCCTGCACGACTGCGGCGGCAGAGGCGATGTGCGCTCTGAGCTTCTCCGTCTCCGCTTCATTGATCATTTGAATGATCCCTTCATGTTTCTCGTCGAGATCGCGCGCCGCTTCACTACTCCTGATTTCCTTCACCGCCATGGTCTCGCCGTAAAGAATCGGATTCGTGAAAAAGATGCGCTTCCCTTGGGCTGAATCCGAGCCCTCCGCAAATACCACCGTGACCTGCTGGCCTTCCTGGTTTCTCAGAGAAGGAGAGGAATAGTGAATACGCTCCACGCGCACTACGGCAGTTCCGCCTCCAGGCGGAACAAAGAAGAGCGAAGAGGCTCCCCGCCGCTCAACAGCTCCAGTAAACACGAATCGGGCTTCTTGCGTCACCTTGGCGATCGGTGAGCGAGGTTCTCTAGGATGTGCCATGAGCTCTCCCGCAAGATAGTAACTACCGCACCGGGTGTCGTTACCATCGAAATCCGACGTTCAACCGCTCAGTTGGCTGACCAGTAGTTTTGCAGTTCCGGGGTTAGGTCGTTAGCTTTGCCTAACCTAATGGCCCAAGGGTATCGCTGGGGAAGCGAGCTGACCAAGTGAGCGGTGGGGAATATACCTTGCGAATTCCCCTTTACGACTCCTGCATCATTTGATTTACGAAAAGCGAACATTCCAGATTACATCAAATCGAATAACTTCTTGCCAACTCATTAACAACTAGGGCTCTTGTGCCAAGCGGACACGAGTTCATTGAAACCACTTTGATTACAGAGCGGAAGGCGGAATCGTTACGCATTGCGAACAAGTGCGTCCGCGTGGAGAAACCCCCACGCGCGGGCGGGTCCCGGGCCAGGTCAAAGTCGAAATCGGTTGATTACGAGTCCGGAGGAGGGGGAGGGAGCATTTTGCCGTAGGTATACACCTACCCGTCAAACGTTTGGGGGGGTGGTATATACAGACGGCAAAATGGACCCCTCCCTGGAATGTACATACCTGAACAGGGCGAATCATACCCAGCTTTTCTGAAGGAAACCTGAAAGCGCAAGGAATCGTTTGCGAGGGGAATGTCACTTTCGAAATTTGTGACCAAACATGCGAACCTTCTTACCGAATTGAAAAACCTCCTGGGTCTCCTTCGGCAAGGACCGTACTGCTCTATGGTGAGCCCGCTCATCGTAGAAAATGAGGCGGACATCCCCCTTCGTGACGCTCTTGCATTTTGCGGGCACAACCGAAAAATCAAGGCTGGTCGAAACGACCGTGCCTGCGACGACGTGTGCTGGCCAAGACTTGACCTTGCGCACCATCTTGTAGGAGGGGGTCGCCACCGTCAGCCCTGCCTTAGCGGCTGCGGTAGTCCAATGCGAGCCGTGAGATTTCGGAAGCGCGGAGAGCCGCGCAGTGGAGCGTATGTCCGACCGTTCAGATACACTAGCGCTGGCAATCGCTCTTCAAACAGCCTCTCCAGGATTGTTATCGCCTCGTCCTCTTCCCCGAGAAAACCGTGCACGACGGAGAGCACCTTGCCACTGAACTTCCTTTGCTCGTCGATCTTCTTGTTCAGGATGACTTTGACAACCTTGTCCTTCTCCTGTGCCTTGTGCAGGACTTGCTGCATCTTGGCTACGGTCTGAGGTGGGAACTGCGGTTGATCTTGTGCAGCGATGCTGCTGTGCAAAAGGACAGCCGCGAGTGCCAAGGAGATGGCCTTGTAGAGCATGTTGGCACCTCCAGCCAGTTGAAGTAGAAATGTGTTTCCGGAGGATTCAGTCAGGTCGCCTCAGGGGGTAGTGCGTCCCACGATGGGAAGTACTCTTCGTGGAGCGAGTCAACCACATATCCCGCCTCCGCTCCAAGCACGTTCACGCTTAACACTCCTGTTCCCTCATAGGAACCCAAGTCCGAGCCAGCCTTTGGAGCCTTAAACGTAGTGAAGCCTCCTTGGGGCGAGCGGAGAAAACCGATTTCAACGCTGGTGTTCGCGTCAAAGTAGGATCCTGCGATTGCTCTTGCATCATTGACGAACGCATTGAAAATCATTGTCGAATCTCTCCATGACAGCGCCGTTGACGCGTACTGATGTAAAGATCATTGCCGCCCAAGCCTCCGGCGACGCTGGAATAGAAAACCATGGTTTGACCGTCCCATGACAGGGCAGCAGCGCCGTCATTTGCGGTGGTGTTCAGAACCGGGGCACCCCCCTTGTTGACGTTGTCGTCGTTGAGATTGATCGGAAGCGACCAGGAGTCCTGTACTGACGCGCGCGTGGAGACCCACAGATCCAGGTTGCCTACCGTGCCGGTACGATTGCTCGTCACGATGATCTCGAGTCCATCCCGGCGTCTGATGGCAGTTCGCGTATCGCGCAGGGGACTGCTCAGCTCTGGCACGTAGGTTCCGGCGCTCCACAACTGCTGCCGATTGCAGGAGTCCAGGTCAGCGGTGCAAGTGCTGAGGTAAATGTCGAATCCAAGGCCAGCCGGATCGATCGTCGGTGGTGTGAGATCGCGGGTGAAATACAAGTAGAGCGTGCCCGTTTCATCATCCTGGAAAAGGGTCGGACCGGCGTCGTCGGTAGGGCCGTTGAGCGCGCAGCCGAGATTGATGGGCACTTCCCAGCCGAAATCGTCACGTTTGTTCCGCCGATGAGCAGCCCACAATTGCCGAATGCCGCCGGCGGGAACGCAATCGCTGGGACGCTGGCTGTGGAAGAACAACCAGTGTCCGTCGGTGGAGAAGTTGGCCGCCATGTCTTCATAAGTGGAACTGAAGGAGGAATTGAGCATCGTCAGGGGCTGGGGCACCTGCCACGGACTGTCTTGGCTGTCGCGCTGACTGACCCAGAGGTGGACTACGGGAAGGCAGGGATCGGTGGGGTTCGCGCCGCGATTTGTGGCAAACACGAGGGTGAGCCCATCTTTCGATAGCGCGGGATGTTGATCGTTACAGGCGGAGTTGACAGTGGGGCCGAGACTGACCGGCACCGACCATGGTCCGAAGTCCTGCGCCACCGCCATACCGCAGAGTAGCAACATCCAGAATGCTGCAATGCCGAAAACCTTTTTCATTTGAGCCCTCCTTTGGAGCCAGGCGCGAATGTGGCGCAGGTTGGGCGGATGGTCAATGAACTGCGACTGAACTTTCGCCGGATTATTTCCGGACAGATAAAGCGAGGAAAGACAAGGGGTTACCGGTTACAGGGAATTGTGGGAATAGGCATTCGAGACTATACTGATCCTCCGCTTCGGGGATTCAGACTTGGCGACCAGCACCCAATTCTTCAATCGGCTCCGCTTTGACGGCTTTGAAGTCAACCTCCGTTCGGGTGAGGTGTGGAAGAACGGCGCCCGCGTCCGGCTGCAAGAACAGCCTTTCCAGCTACTTCGCATTCTACTTGAGCATAGGGGCGAGATCGTTACGCGCGAAGAACTCAAGCAAGCTTTGTGGCCAGCCGACACGTTTGTGGATTTTGACGATGGTTTGAACACCGCCGTCAAGAAGATACGCGACGTACTCGGCGATTCGGCGGATCGACCCCGCTATATCGAAACCATCCCGCGACGCGGATACCGCTTCGTGGGTCCCATCGAGCGACTGCCCCCCCCGGAGGCCGCGGAACAGGTTGCGGTTCCTAATGCACCGTTGGCAGTCACATCGCCTCCGCCGGAAGCCGCAGTCTGGCGCAGAGCCGTCCGACGAGGGGGTTTTGCTGTCGTAGCAGTTCTCGCGCTGATCGTAGTCCTGCTCGGCGCCGACGTGGGTGGATGGCGTGCGCGTCTTTTTAGCCATATTGCGCGGCCGCGCATCGGATCCCTTGCCGTGCTGCCGCTCGCCAACCTTTCCCATGACCCCGGGCAAGACTACTTTGCCGATGGCATGACGGAGGCGCTCATCGCCAGTCTGGCCCAGGTCAGGGCGCTTCGTGTGATCTCTCGAACTTCCGTGATGCACTACAAAGGCACGGACAAGACCCTGCCACAAATTGCGCACGAGCTGAACGTTGACGCCGTCATCGAAGGAACCGTTCAGCGCTCCGGCAATCGCGTCCAAGTTACCGCCCAGTTAGTTCGCGTACAAACCGACAGTCCGCTGTGGGCCAAAACATACGACCGCGACGCTCAGAATGTTTTGGTTATGCAGAGCGACATAGCGCAGGCCATCGTCAGCGAGATCAAGGTTCAACTGACGCCGCAGGAGCGGCAACGCTTTGCTGGTGCCGGCCCCGTTAACCCCGAGGCATATGACGCTTGCCTGCTCGGCGAATATCACTCCAGCAAACGAAACCCCACAGCAATGGAGAAGGCTATCGGATATTTTCAGGAGGCCATTCGCATCGACCCGAATTACGCGCAGGCTTACGCTGGACTAGCTAGCGCCTATATCGAGCGCGATGTCTGGAGTGGGTTCGGTATCGGCAAGACGGCAGATCAGGTTCGCGCGAACACGCTCAAGGCGCTCGAACTGGATGGAGATCTGCCGGAAGCTCACGCTCTCCTGGGATGGATTTATTTCCAATACGACTGGGACTGGGTGCATACCGAGGCGGAATTTAGGCGAGCTATTGAGTTGAACGGCAATCTTCCGAGTTTCTACGCTCGATATGCCTTTTTTCTTCAAGCCATGGGCCGGCAGCAGGAAGCGCTTTGGGCCGTGCATCGCGCCGTTGAACTGGATCCGCTCTCAGCTTGGAACATCAGCGAGGAGGGGAGGATCCTTTACCGCGCACGTCGATACGAAGACGCGATCGCGCGATACCAACGAGCCCTGGAATTGGATCCAGGTTATGTTCCGGCCATGTCCCGTATCGCACAGGCTTACGAACAATTGGGGAAATATGACGAAGCTCGCACCTGGGCGCAGAAATATCAACAAACCTCGGGCGACCCCCGCCTGCGCCTGCAGCTGATGGCCCGGATCTACGCGCGTATGGGGAAGCGACGCGAGGCCTTGGAAGCCCTAAAGTCGTTCGAGAAAAATGGCACGGGTCGTGGTGACGAATACGTGCTCGCCAGCATTTATTCCGCGCTGGGCGACCACGATCGAGCCATCGCGGAGCTCGAAAAACTGGTACAGACGCGTTCAGTGATGCCATTTGTCTTTGTGGGCCCTGAACTTGATCCGTTACGCCCCGACCCCCGCTTCCAGCAATTGCTCCGTCGCGCCGGCCTTCCCTCCTGAAAGAGACTCGACCCTCAGCCGTGCCTCCCAACCCTGACCTTGTCGTGCAGCAACGTCAGGTACGTGATTTCAAAAGAGCTCCGTGCTTGGTGCAAAACAGCAGGGGCGAAGGAGCTACAGAGGACTACCGTATAACGCGCTGATCTGATGAACTCGCCGAACTTGACTGTCTTTTTTGAGCCGACACCGTTAACGTTGGCTATTGTAGTTTGTCGGGGCGACAATCGCGGTCTGTAGTTCTGGGGTGGGTGTGCAGGAAGGATCAGCCACCCTAGCCGCGTAACACGCGAGGTGCGCTTCCCATAAATCTTTGCGCCAAAGATGCGAGGCCACCAGCATGTTTATGGGATGGTTCTTCTGCGTGCGGGCAGTATACATAAGCGCTAACTTAAGGCCCGACGGCGTGACTGGCGGCGGGTATCAGATTCACTCCTCGATCGAGCTCGGCTATCGCTCCAACGACGTGACCGGCAGTGAAGATATGTACGACACCTTGGTGAATCTGCGGACCGGACCGCGAATACTAGACCAGACGCTTACGATGCAATCGGTCGATCACCAGGGCCTGCTGTTCGATAATCTCTACCTGAACAGCGTGGGATGGGGAGGCGATCCCAACAACTACATGCGCCTTCGGGCAGACAAGGACAAGTGGTACAACCTGCAAGGCAGTTTCCGTCGCGATCAGAGCTTCTTTAACTACGATTTGCTGGCGAATCCGCTGAATCCCCCAACGTCTACTCCATCGATTCCGATATTGAACTCGCCTCACCTGTTCGATACGACGCGACGCATGACCGACGTCGATCTCACGCTGCTTCCTCAGTCCGTAGTCAGCTTCCGTTTGGGATATTCGCATAATAATATGACCGGGCCTTCGTACAGCAGCATTCACGAGGGAACGGATGCTTCGCTGCTGCAGGGCTTGCAGGTTCGACTCCTGCACCCTCTACCAGATTTTGGGCCGGTAGTTCAACGGACCAGAACAGTTGGCCTACACCCAACAGATGCGGGTTCAACTCCCGAACGGCGCACCAGGCAGGATTAGCTCGAAGGTCGAGCCCGCGATCGATAATCGCGAGGAGTTGGTTCGATTCCAACATCCTGCACCAGATTTGTGTTCAGCACGGGTGACTGGCAGAGATGGCTGATGCACTCGCCTCTTAAGCGAGACCAGGCTGGTTCAATTCCAGCGTCACCCACCAGTTCTTGCGGGATTGGCAGATAGGGATATGCACTCGCCTTTTAAGCGAGACGAAGTGGGTTCAATTCCCACATCCCGCACCAAGAGTTACTTAGCAACGAGGCGGCATAGCATAACGGACGAATGCGCCGAGCTTCTACCTCGTGGTTTTACCTAAGATGCCGAGAGTTCTGGGAATCTCTCTGCCGCTTCCAACATAGGGATGTGGTCCAACGGATGAGGGCGCAAGGCTACGAACCTTGAGATCAGAGTTCAATTCTATGCATCCCTACCAGATTTAGTTTTGGCTCGCGTGGTCTAAAGCATGATGACGCTTCGGTCCTAACGAAGAGATCCGGGTTGGATTCCGGCGCGAGTTCCAGAGGGTGGGTAGTGTAACCGAAAAACACGGTAGCGTCCGAAGCTACAAATCCGGGTTTGACTCCCGGCCCGCCCACCAAATCCCAAGTTGGCTACAAGTGTTGACGATTCGGTTTCTAATTTCCGGTTTACCCGTTATCCGGCCGCAGGCGGCAGAGAGCCTCCAAATCGGGCCTTTCCATGTTCAGGTTGTGGGACTACCGTGGCTGGCCCCGTCGCAGACTCCACAGTCCGCGCGCCGAGAGGATGAAGGTGAGGCCCCCGAGCCCGCCGAGCGCCCAGAGTGTCCAGACGAAGAAGAAGCCGCCGGTGGACTTTGCTATCTCGCCGTAGTGTGCCCCCCTCATGTGGATGACGGGCATGGCTACCGCGAACAACCCGACGAGCAGCATGATGACGTATCCCAATCGCCGTTCTGCGAGCACCAGCTTCCCGTACAGCAACACCACGAGAACAGCCAACGCAATGTTTGAGGGTTCGGCCTTCGATATCCCACGGACGATGTCGTCCGTAATGTGAAGCGTCAGCAAGAGGATCGAGAGCAGAGACGCGATGGTTAACATCACGTTTTGTTTCATTGGATATTCTCCTTATTAGATTTGTGTGTGCCTCTCAGTGAGGCACATGACGCGCGGCGGTGTTGACGAGGGAAGGTGCAAACCCCAAGACACTGACGATGATGACGCATATGGCCATCCCAATGTAGAACCAGCGATCTATTGGGAGTCTGCGCACCACTCGGGCTATTGCCACTGGAGCGCCCTGGTCTTGCATGCGCGGAGGATACCACTTTCTAGCCTAGGTGAATGAGTGCCCTGCTCGTCAACGAAGCTTCAACACGGCGGGATTATTGGCGAAATACCGCCGTCACACTAACCAAAATCCAATCTTCGTGGCGACGCATATTTGTTGGATCGCTCGTACCATATCGGGCCGTTTCGGGTTGGATGGTCGGCAACTCTTCCTTAATCCTGTAACGAGAACGCCCAACTTGCATCGAGCTTAGTCGTGCATCGAGTGCGCGCATTGGCGCTGAGATAGTCGAAGGCCTCATGTGAGCCCCGTCCCAAAGATAGAAAAATGTGGCTCCGCGATCCTCGTGGCTATGGTGGTAATCGTAGGTCCAGACGGCGAGTCTGGTTAAGAACTTCTGACGCCAAGCAGGGTCAGCGGACAGGCTGGACGCGGCGGTACAGGTTCCTTCTTCGTAGGCACGATCATGGCAGGCCCGTTTCTTCTTTCTTGGACACAGGCCGAAAACGTGGTATTCATCATTGAACTTCGTCTTCACTGGTCGGGTACGGATTCACATTTCGTGGAATGCAGATCGGCCCACCGAGTGGACATAAAGTCCTCGAAGCAAGCGCCTGTCGCGAGGCCATCCTGAATCGGAGGAATGAGCCATGCGATTCTTGATCCCTTTTGCCGTGTTGAGTCTCGTCCTCAGCGGTCTTATCCTCGCGTCTTCGGCCTCCCGTCCAGCAGAAGCGCCCACCGGTTTCGACAACAAAAGCAACGGCGCCGCGGACGATGCCACTCATCAAGCCGACCAAGCAAAATTCGAAGAAATCGAGCAACTGAGTGATGGCCTCGGACCTCTTTATAATGCGCAGTCCTGTCGAGAGTGCCATCAGAGCCCAGTCTCAGGCGCTGCCTCTCAGGTCTCGGAATTACGTGTTGGCCATCAGGGGCCGGACGGACACTTTCGCAATCCGGAAATCCCGATTGCTCATGGAGCCGAAGTAATTTCTGGCCGGTCTCTCGTGAATGATCGCGCTATATGTCCGAGCGCTGCTTTTTCTGACGCGGAGCTCCAAGAGCGAGTTCCAGAAACAGAGACGATCCGAACGTTTCGCCTTTCACTGAATCTGTTAGGGGACGGCTTCGTCGAGGCGGTTGCCGATCAAACCCTCATCGATCTTGCCGAACAACAATGCAGGTCTTCTCACCGGAAGATCTGCGGGCAGGTTCTTCAGGTTCCCATTGTAGAATCTCCCGGACAGATGAGCGTCGGCAGGTTCGGCTGGAAAGACCAGCACGCAAGTCTGCTGTCATTCTCGGGCGACGCTTACCTCAATGAGATCGGCATCACAAACCGCTTGCAACCCGAAGAGGTCACCAAGCTTTGCAATGCTGCGTCCGAGCCGAATGACAAACCAGGACCGGACGGTCTCTCCGACATTGATCACTTTGCCCGGTTTATTCGAGCAACGAAAGCTCCTACGCGCGATTCCCAGCTCGCCAGCAGCGCGGTTGCGACGAAGGGCAACGGTTTATTTGAAAAGATCGGTTGCGCGACTTGCCACGTCGAGACCTTGACCACTGCTCCGGCTGGAACAAAGATCAACGGTGGAACGTTTACGATTCCGCCCGCGCTTGGGTCAATCGCATTTCATCCATATGGGGATTTCTTGATGCATGACGTCGGTACGGGCGACGGAATCCTGCAAGCGACCCCTGAGCATTACGGGAATAAAGTCTTTCAGATGATGGCAGGGTATCTTTCGAAACAGAACTTCGAGAGCAGTCGTAACAAGATACGCACCGCTCCTTTATGGGGGGTCCGCTTGCGTCCACGGTTGATGCACGACGGCTTATCCCTGACGCTTCGCGACGCGATCCTGCGGCATAAAGGCGAGGCAGGGCATGTAAGTCAGCAATTTGAAAAACTGAAAAAAGAGGATCAGGAAGCCATCATCGAGTTCCTGAGATCTCTATAAACTCCCGAAGGCAAACACAGGTCGGATAACTTGAGGAGTCGCTCTTGGGGACAGGGTACGAGTACCAGCAACGGTTCTTACATCAATTCTTCTACGAATGAGCGAGTCACGTCGAGCGGTATGCGTGCCAACTTCGCCACTCCGATGCGTCTGGCGGATTCCTTCATAATGTGTCAAATGACCTTTACCTTCTCCCATCTCCCCATGTCCTTCCCACTTTGTTGACCCTGCGGAACAGTCTTCCTCGATCAATTGCGGCTGCGGTGAGCCAATCGTCGAGTTCGGCTCTCACCCAATCGGGAACCGGAACCGTTCGGATGTGGCCTCCCTTCCCAACCAGATCAACAATGACCCAGTGCTCTTCGCGTTGCTGAAGATGATCCAATGTCAAAGCCAAAGCTTCATGCCGCCTCAACCCACACGCGAGTAGCAATACGAGCAAGGCCCGGTCACGTTTTCCTTTCAGGCGCTGACGATCGGGCGCTTGCCATAGAGCATCGCCTTGCTATGCCGTTAACCCCGAAGCCGACTTCTGGCCCGCAGTGATTTCCGATTAAGCGTGACCGAGTAGTCATCTCCCGATTCAACGGCTATTCGGCTGGGCCGAGTTTCATCAGACGTCTGCCTACGAAGATTTTGTCCAGGGATATAGGCCATTTGAGCGGAAGATCCGCCCTAGATATGCAGGAACCCAATCGTGTCGTCGGTCACTGCGTCGCTCCCCATTATGTAGAAGTTATTCGGCCCGACGATGTACAACACCACGTCATTGCTGCCGAATATGGGAAGGTCGACGGTCGCTGTTCCCCTTCCGAACGAGTCCACGATATATGTCCCGGTGACGGTTCCGGAGATGACCCCATCATTCAGAGTAATGGCGGCATCCGTGTTCGGGGACGTGGAGACTGGAGGAAACCAGGTTCCCCCCGCGAACGTCCCGTTAATCGAGGAGTTGGTAAACGGCCCTGTGGCTTGCGCCTCGAAGAACCCGAAACCAACACTGACTGAGTTATCCATCATGTAGCCGTCATTCATGGCGTCCAGGTAGAGGACTAAATTGTGCGTCTTTGCGCCCGAGGTGTAGGAAAATGTCGCCCGCCCATTGCTGGCGACGGCATACGTCGCCCCGTTAATTGTCTGATTAAGACTGGCAACACCACCAGCAACCGAGTCCAATTGAAGGTTGAACGTTCCAGGGCCGCTGTTAAAGCCGGAAGCGATACCGACGGATGTGTCCGAGGAGGCAGGCGAGCCTGCCATCGCTCCCCAAGTGCTGAATACGACAGGAGCGTTCAGATAGACGTTGGCATAACCCCGAGCATGGCCTTGACTCGAGACAAAACCCGCCAGCAGCGGGCTGGAAGCGCCTGAGTCCACGTCTACGGCGAACCCTCCTCCGGACGAAAAGACGTAGAACGCGATCTGGAGAGTCTGGATTCCCAGGGTCAGAGTCGCGATTGAACGGGAATACAAATCGGGAACACTCACATTGCCTGTGATCTGCACGCTGGGGGTGATGGCGCCGTTATCGTTGATGTCGCCTTCTCCCGCACTGAGAGTACCCGGGCAGCCTTCACAGTTATTGTCATTGTCCGTAAATCGGCCCAGAACGCCCATTCGGCCTCCGCTCGAGTCGCTCCCTGTCAAAGCAATGACATAGTCCCCGCTGAAGAAGTTGCCGGGTGGAGAGAACACAAACCTTCCCGATCCCGAAACTCCATTCGCATCTCCCGATACTGCCATTTGGCCACGGACGCCTGGGACGGGAAGCCCTTGCGTGGCAAACGAGTAGGTCGATGTTCCAGCTGCCGTCGTGACCGTGAGCGTTCCCTCGTTGGTGGTGGAACTATTTGTGCACGAGCCTCCCGTAATGGGCTGAGCGGCGCGAGTCCCTGCGAGGTCTTTGAAGTCTTCTTCGCCGCTGACATTGCCGTTTGCGTCGACTCCAAAAACTCCCCCGATCGTGACTGGGCCACTGCTGTCAAAGCCGGTGAAGAAAAAACCGTACATGCCAAAGAGGACGCATACCGACGAAGCGAAGGGGTTGATGGTGAGCGTCACGGCATTCGAGGGATTGGTCCGGGGAGTTGGAATCGTGGCTATGATTACGCCGCTCCCGGGACTCATAATCAAGCCCGCGCCGATCTGGACGGTAACCTGCGTCGAAGAGACAAACGCGTATTGTCCGAGAGGTGTGGTGCCATTCCAACTGAGCGATCCTCCAGCAACGAAGCCCGAACCGTTTACGGTCAGGGTGAACGGAGGGCTGCCGGCGGGAACGCTCGAAGGCGAAAGCGACGTCAGGGTCGCGCCGGGAATTCCCTGTCCACCACCCCCTCCGCCACCATGGCTACCCCCAATCATGCAGCCCTGCGCAACTAGCATGAGACTGCTCAACCCGAGGCACATCAAACACTCGCGTACGAGTTTCCGCATGGTGTTCTTCCCCTGCATGATGGCGGCGGCGGTCCGCCTTGGCCCCGCATTTTCTGCGGGGCCGGCCCGGAAAACAAGCATGTTGGGGTAAAGTTACGGTAAACTGACGCCACCTAACGCCCTCAGGATCACTCCTTCCTTGATGGCGCCTGAGTAGTTCCGTGCGGAGAACGCGATGGAACCATCGGCCGCCCAGAGTCCAGCCGGGCCAACCGTCCCGCAAGGGCGCGAGGATATCTTCGCCGAGACCGAGGTAGGGAAGGTGTTGGAGAAGATTCTCTCCAGCGATGGCTTTCGCGACGCCGAGGGCCTCAAACGTTTCCTGCGCTACACGGTAGAACACACCCTCCATGGCGAAGGACGCCAACTGAAGGAATATCGGTTGGGGGTTGAGGTATTCGACCGCGACTCCTCCTTCGATCCGCGACTGGATCCCGTGGTGCGCATGGCAGCCCGCCGGCTGCGTTCCAAGCTAAAGGACTACTATGAGACCGAAGGCATACAGGATCCGATCTGGATTGCTGTACCCAAGGGAAGTTATGCCGCGGCGTTTAGCCGCAGTGCCTCGAAGGAATACCCGATCTCCGGTGTTGTTGAGCCATCTCAACCCACAAAGTACCGATGGCTCGCCGGGATTGGACTGGTGTTGTTCGCGACAGTGATAGGCACTGTGGTTTATTGGATTCGGGCACATCAATCGCAAGCTGCAGCTCCGACTCAGCACCCCTCTCTTGCTGTACTTCCTCTCCTGAATTTGACGGGGAACCCAGACAACGAATACCTCTGTGACGGAGTGACCGACGAACTCACCAGCGCCTTGAGCAAGCTGCCCGGGCTGCGTGTGGTGGCTCGTACCTCGGCGTTTAAGTTCAAGAACAAACCCGAGGATGTACGTTCCATCGGGCAACAGTTGAATGTTAGTTCCGTTCTGGAGGGGAGCCTGCAGAAGAACGGAGAACGACTCAGGATCACCGTTCAGCTGATTCGGGCGGCCGATGGCTACCACGTCTGGTCACAGACCTACGACCGCAATAGCAAAGACGCATTTGACGTCGAAGATGAAATTACACAAACCATTGCGGGCACTTTGCGCGTCCGCTTGGTGCAAACCGGGCAGCAGGTTGAAGGACCACACCGAGTTGATTCCGAAGCTCGTGAACTTAACTTGCGTGGCCGCTACTGGTTGAACCGGAGAACTCCACCCGACCTGTGGAAGGCGATCGCGTATTTCAACCAGGCCCTGGAAAAGGATCCAGCCTACGCGCAGGCGTACCTGGGATTGGCTGAAGCTTACTCGACACTTGGAGCCAATGATCAGGCATCCCCACGGGAGGTTCTCCCCCAGGCGCGGGCGGCTGCGGAGCAGGCCTTGCGTTGGGACGAGTCCTTAGGCGAAGCTCACGCCGTCTTCGCGTGGATCACATTTCTTGATGGCTGGAATTCTGGGCTCGCCGAGCGAGAGTTCAAACGAGCCCTCCAACTTTCTCCAAATTATGCTGCTGCCCATCAGTGGTATGGGTTAACTCTGATGCTGCAACGGCGGTTTGATGAAGCAGTGCGGGAATTCAATTTGGCGCAAAATCTGGACCCACTTTCACTCATTCTGAGCACCGATAAGGGAGTGGTTTACTACTATTCTGGACGGCAGGATAAAGCGATCGAAGAGGCCCATCAGATTCTCGCTCATGACGCGGATTTCGCCGACGCCCACCTCTTACTCGGCATGGCTCAGGAGAGACAGCGGCAGTTCAAGATCGCCGTACAGGAAATTGATAAATATCTCGAGGTCTCCGGCCAGGATCCCGATGCTTTGATGAAGTTGGGCGTGGCCTATGCCCATTCGGGCGACCGGGCCCGCGCGCTGCGGATGATCGCAGAGATGCGGAAGCCAAGCGCTAGCAGGTATGTGCCCTTCTATTACATTGCCGATATCTATGCTGCCTTGGGAGACAAAGAAGCAGCCTTTGAGTGGCTTGATCGTGCGCTCGACCAGCACTCTAACTCATGTCTACTGCTCGCCATCGATCCAGCGTTCGAAGATTTTCGCTCCGATCCCAGATTCCAAGAAGCCGCACGAAAAATTGGCCTCCCTCACGAGGCTATTCGTTCATCGAGTGGCTCGGGCGCCGACGAACCCTGAGTTGCTGCACGTCGACGCTCCTCCCGCGCGGGCGGCGTCCATTCTTGCCCCTGACCCGGGCATAATTCCGGGACTGTCGGCCAAACTTCCTTTAACGGGTAAGGGAAGGCTTGCCCGTCATCCCCCGGAATCCGAAACCAGCCAGTACGGGTGGTGGGCGCTACCGCGTGATAATAGAAACGATCGGCAAACAGCAAGCGATTAAGGCCAGTACCTTTTCCAGCTATTGCAGCTTCCCATACTCCGCTTTGGCCTGCTTCAGGGTGGGGATGTCGGGGTCTGCGTCTTTCCAGAGGGTGAGGAAATTTTTGTAGGCACCGAGCGCCCGGACGCGGGCGGCATCGGCGTCCGCGCCCTGCGAGGTTCTCGATTGCAGGGCGTTGGCACGAGCCACGCCCAGATGCGCCAACGCTCCCGTCCAGCAGTTCCATACGATGCCGCTGTGCTCGAGAATCTTCTGAAACTCGGCTGCGGCGGCGCTGCCTTGTCTGGCGGCCAGGTATGCCTCTCCCCGCACATACACGTGATAAAGGCAGGAAATATTGTTGGCGAACGGAATTTGCCCCAACTCAATGGACGCAGCAGTTTGCAGGGCAGTCACAGCGGAAGCCGGGTTGTTTCTGTCCAACGCCAATTGAGCCCTAATCGCAGGCAGCCAAAGCGACTGCATCTGCGTATCCAGCGGGAAGCGTTTTCCCAGGTCTTGAGCCCAGAACTCGGCTCTCGCGGTATCGCCCGCCATGGCAAACGCCAGCGCGGCTTCGGCTCCCGCGCCAGGACTCGTGGGAGCCAGCTTCAAAGCCTCTGCCGCTGACCGCCGCGCTTCCGCAGCGTTGCCATACGCCGCTTCTTGAACAGCAGCATTCGCCAGATAGATTGCGCCGCCCTCTTTGTTGTCTACTCGTACGGCGGAGTCCACAGCCCGTTTGGTCAGCTCCCGCGCCTTCGCCAAGTGACCTGCGTCGGCCGCGGAATCGGAGGCCACCGCCAGTCCCCAGTTCTCGTAATTGGGCTCCCCCGCAAACCACTGTTGCTGTTGGGCCATCGCCCCAGAGTCCGCCTCGAGAAAGGCAAGGGCGTAGCGAGAAAGGCGAAGGAACGCATCATCGAGTTTTTGAGCCTGGGCCTCTTGGATGATTTGCCGCGTTTCGTCAAAATGTTGCAAGGCGAGAGTGTGGTTGGCGAGATTCCCGTAATCACCTAACCGATCCGGTCCAAGGCGCACAGCTTGCCGCGCGCTCTCCACAGCTTTCTCATGCTGGCCCAGTAAGGCAAACACTTCGCCTAAACGGCCGTACGCTGCAGATTCTCGCGGGTAGTTCTCAATCTCCTCCTGATATATCGGGGCTGCTTTATCCAGTTCCCCGGTTGTAAAGGAATAGTAGTCACCCGTGATCGCCAGTCTTTCGCGCTCGCTGGCGTGTTCGCGCAACTGGAATGCTTTGGCGTAGTACTCGCTGCCCCGACTGAGTTCGCTGAGAAAGAGATAGGCCCTACCCATTGCGTTGTAGCCCATGGCAAAATTCGGATCAAGTTGGATGGCACGTTGAAAGTAAGGCAGCGCTTCGGCGGTGTCTTTGGTGTTGTAGGTCTTTAGTCCAAGGCTGTACGCTCTCAGAGCCTCGAGCGAGGAAGTAGTGGCCTGTTCCAGCGGAACATCAAATTTCTGCACCGTAGCCAGCGATTCGCCCAACTCTGCGCGTAACTTGGATGCCGCCTCGCCCAGCGCGTCCAGCACCTTCTCCTTGGATGCAGCCGTTACCTGCTCCTCAGCCAACGTGTCTCCGCTCTGGCAATTCACCGCCTTCAGTCCCAGCACGTATTCGCTGCCTAGACTGCCAACTGTTCCAGCAATGTAAGCCTTGCTGCCCGCCCGCTGGCAAAGTTCGCGGGCTACGCCGGGAGTAACTTTCGTGCCGGTGGGCCGGGTCATTTGTTGCATGGTCTTCGCGATTTCGCTGTCGGGGAGCACATTAAGGAAAGGTGACTGCCGCAGCGAGACGGTGAACGCTGTCTTCAGCGTGTCGTCGAAGATCGCATCACCGGTGCTGTTGGCAAAGTCGGCGAGAATGATTGTGTCGCTCTCGGTCAGGCGCTTGCTTTGCTGATGCGACCGATAATAAAGCACGCCTGCCACGAGCAAGACCACGAGCAGCACGGGAACCGCAAGATTCCTGACCTTCGCAACCCGATCGATGGGAGCTTCTGCCACCGTTCCTGAGCTCGGGACAGAAATGTGTCCGATTTCAGAGTCCCGCTTCAGGCGTTGCAAATCCGTTCGCATATCGGCCGCGTGCTGATAACGCAATTCGTGGTTTTTCTCCAGTGCCTTGTCGATGATCACTTCGAAGTGCGACGGCATCTGCGGGTTAAGCTGCGACACCGGGCGGGGCTTCTGGTGCAGGATCGCTCCGCAGATTTCTCCGGAGCTTGCCCCCTCGAATGACATCTTTCCGGTCGCCATCTCATACAGCACCGCACCGAAGGAAAACAAATCGCTTCGCGCATCTAATTCTTTCGCCCGAACCTGCTCGGGAGACATATAGGCTACTGTGCCAAGCATCGTTCCCGGATTGGTGAGAGGTTCATCGGCGCTGGTGGCAGCGGTCTGAGTATTTTGTGCAGCTACTTGGCTCGCCGAACTGACGGGAAGCGCAACCTTCGCCAACCCAAAGTCGAGCACCTTGGCGTGTCCGCGCTTGGTGACGAAAATGTTGGCGGGCTTGATGTCTCGATGAACGATCCCTTCAGCGTGCGCGGCGTCGAGCGCGTCTGCGATCTCGATTCCCAACGACAGAATCAATTCGGTTTCCATCGGTCGCCCAGCAATACGGTGCTTCAGAGTCAGCCCGTCCAAGTACTCCATCGCGATGAATGCTTCGCCGTGCTGGTCGTCAATTTCGTAAATCGTGCAGATATTGGGGTGATTCAGTGCAGAGGCAGCTTTGGCTTCGCGCTGAAAGCGGCTGAGGGCTTGAGGATCTTTGGCTACGTCGTCGGGCAAGAACTTGAGGGCGACGAAGCGACTGAGCTTCATATCCTCAGCCTTGTAGACAACACCCATCCCGCCGCCGCCCAGCTTCTGCAGAATACGGTAGTGCGAGATGGTTTGGCCGATCATCCGGGGCATGCCTGGCTTTCCGGTCGCCTCATCCTAAAGACGCGGCATCCGCCAGTCAACGGATGATGCTCGCGCTACCTCCCGGATACTCGGCAAACCTTACCTTGGGATTACTTCAGGGTTACCCGTCATCCGCCCAGAATTGTCGGCAAGCATTCGTGGAACTGCCGTTTGCGCCAATATTCGTGGAAGGACGCTACTAGGAGATGGTGCTCAAGGTGCATCGAAGTCGAGCGCGTAGACTTCCTGGGAACCAACATCGTGCATGAGCAGTGGATCGCCTTGCGGGGTCAGGCCGAACCATGTGTTCCAAGGCGTCACCACGCGCCGGTAATCTTTCAAGCTGGCAACCTGCTCCACTCTGCGGTCTGAAATACGCACGCGATAGACCGCCTGGTCGGTGCTGAAGCCGTTGTCGAAGTACACGAGCTTGCTATCGGCAGACCACTCAAACGAACCGATCGTAGCTTTCGCGAGCTCGGACCATTTCTGGGTGGCGAAGTTGAACAGCAATAACTTGTCGCCTGCCACAGTTGTAGTAGCAAGGTACTGTCCGTTCGGAGAGCGCAGGGGACCAACTAGGTTGTCAGAGTCGGGGACGTCGGCCGCTTGCATGGTTCTCAGGTCAATCGAACGGATCGTCGAATGACCCGGCTCAAAGGCATCGTTGAATGTAATCGCTGTTCCGTCCGCATCCCAGCTCAAACTTGCGACATTGAGTTTTCCCGCATTGAGTTCGCGCAGCGTGCCGCCCTCTGCAGAGATGAGATACGCACGCTGGCGCTGGCCGGGTTCCGAGGCTTCCACCGCCAGTTCGCGCCCGTCCGGCGACCAGCGGGCGGAGTACACCCAGAGCGGAGCAGAGGTCAACTGCAACTTATCAGTGCCATCGATCCGGCAACGCCAGAGGTTGCCTTCCGGATATGACACGTAGCTCGCCCATTGGCCATCTGGCGAAAAGCTCACGCCGCGGGCTGAAATTCCGCCCAGATACGGCACGTACTGACCCGACTTGGCGTCATAGCGAACCAGTTCCGATCGCGGCTGTTCCCCGATCACGTAAATTTTCTTGCCGTCCTGGCTTGGCTGCGGCGAGTAAAAATTCAAGGGGCCGGCGGTCAACTGCACCGGCTCCGTGTGGACCTTGTGGAATAAGTCTGGCTTTTCCGGAATGGCCCAAATGTCCGCCCGCCCCCAATTGCGAACCGCCTGAAAAACGAAATTCTTCCCATCGGGCGTCCAGTTGCCATTCGTCACATCATCACCCTGACGCCAGTGTTCGAGCAGGCGATGATAGTTGCTGCCATCTGACGAGACTTCCGCCAGCATGTTTCGGTCAGTTAACGTCAGGGTGAGGCGTAGAGTTTGTCGGTCCGGCGACCACCGTAACCAGTAAGCAGACGAGGTTGTGTCTCCGAGGCTCAAAAAGGTCCGGGAACTACCGTTGCGACTTACTGCCGTCAACTGGTTTTTGTTGGCGACCAGCAAGTCCCCGTTTGCCATCCATATCGCATCCTGTCCTGGCAGGTCGGTAAGACGGCGAGGCGAGCCGCCCAGCGTCGGCACGGCATACAGCGGCTGGTCGATCTCAGTGCCCGAGAAGCTCCCCACAACCAGCTCCGACCTGTCCGGAGAAAGGTTGTCCAAGGCCACGTTAGGAAAGGGCGTAACTATGGGGACCGTGTCCCCGCCCGACGCCGATACCTGAGCCACGACAAAACGTCCATGAACAGTTTCTTGGATGTACAGCCTCGCCCCGTCGGTAAGCACAATGGGAGTGGTTTGCCCGAAGGAATTCTTCTGCCAGCCGTCATGGGTGATTTGCGTGTAGCCCGTGATTCTGGGCGGGGGCAAAGTCGGGCGGAGCAAGTATGCAAGAACACCCGCAGCCACCAGCACGGCGGCTAAGATCCCGGTGAGCTTGACTCTTGAGCGGGGCTGGGCCGGTGTTGCTGTAGCAGCCATAGATGCCGTCGTGTAAATGGAAGTTATTCCGGTGCGTCCCGACTCCACTTCCCGCCGTACCCGCTTCAGATCCACACTCACTTCGGAAGCACTCTGATAGCGAAGCTTGCGATCCTTCTCCAGCGCTTTGTTTGTGATCCGCTCCAGCTCTGCCGGAACATTGGGATTTAGTCGCACTGCGGACGCCGGTGCCTTGTGCAGAATCGCATCAAACACCATCGCCGAGGTGTTCCCGGAAAACGCTGGCAGCCCGGTCGCCATCTCGTACAGCACTGCCCCGAACGAGAACAGATCGGTGCGCACGTCCAGTTCATCGCCAGCCGCCTGCTCCGGCGACATATATGCGATCGTTCCCACCGCGATCCCAGGACTGGTCAGGTGCAGTTCGCTCATCACCGTCGGCGCCACGCCCAGCGACGCTGAACTGCTCAGCTCCGGCGTTAGCTTCGCCAGGCCGAAATCCAGGATCTTCGCGTGACCATGCTCGGTCACGAAGATGTTCGCCGGCTTGATATCGCGATGAATGATCCCCTTCCGATGCGCCGCGTCGAGCCCTTCTGCAATCCCGACTGCCAGCGTCAGCAATTCCTCCATCTGTAAGGGCCGCCCCAGGACGCGATCGCGCAGTGTCTTGCCTTCCAGCAACTCCATCACGATGAAGTACTGCCCGTCCTGATGCCCGATTTCGTGAATGGTGCAAATGTTGGGATGATTCAGAGCCGATGCCGCCCGCGCCTCGCGTTGGAAGCGTTCCAGCGCCGCCGCATCGGAACTCAATTCAGGAGGGAGAAACTTCAGGGCCACCCGCCGCCCCAGCGTGACGTCTTCCGCCTCATACACCACACCCATCCCACCGCCGCCCAGCTTCTGCAGAATGCGGTAGTGCGAGATGCTTTGGCCGATCATCAGGGATATGCCTGGCCTTCGGGTTGCTTCATCTTACGGACGGGGCACTTGCGAGTCAACGAAAGGCGGCCGTGCCGCGAGAACACTCCCGGTTTGTCGGCAACTCTTACCTTGGGATTACTTCCCGCTTGCCCGTCACCCGGACAGAATCACAAGTCAACCGGAATGCCAGCCCCGTGACGACACCTGTCTAAATCCAGTCGCGAGGTACAAGTCCGGGATAATCCAATAGTCGGAACAAGCAAGGGAACTAGCATTTACCGCAGGTTGCTCAGCAAAGCCGCGTCACTTGTGAATTCGCCGCGGGCCATCAGCAGTCGCTTACCATCGGGGGACCAGTGGAAGTCGTAGACTATGCCGGACTCGAACTTCGTCAGTTCCCTGGGTTCGCCTCCGGTGATCGGCTGATCCACTATGTTGAAAGCGCCGTTCCGAGAAAAGCTGTACTGCAGGCTGTTGCCGTTTGGCGACCAGAGTAATCCCGAAATAACTCCAAGCGCATTCAGCACTTTTTTCGGCGAGCCTCCCTCCACCGGAATAATCGCCAGTCTGGTTGCTGGGACAGGAACAGAGTCTCGATATGCATACGCCAGGAACTTCCCATCGGGTGAAATACTAAGGCGGCTTCCCATGTTCTCGCCGAGGATCTTGGCGATCTCCACCGAGGCTCCACCTTGGACTGGTATCCGAAAAATCCTCTGCATATCGTCGTAGAAGAGGTACTTGCCGTCGGGAGTGCAGACAGCGCTGTTCAGGTCGCCTTTGACCAAACGGACAGGATCGGAGCCATTGGCGGCGACGCGGATCAGTTGGGTGGTCGCGGCTCGTCCGGAAGTAAACACGATGAAGCGCCCGCATGGAGTCGGATCCCCCTGAAAGTCGGTTACCAGCAAGTCCGTGAAAAGGGTTCGTTGGCTGCCATCGGGTTGCAGACTCCACAGTTTACCGTCCATACTCGTCGCCAGCAGATGCCCATCCGGGGCTTCGACCACCCGGAATAGCGGTAGCGCGGCGGATGTAATCTGCTGAGCTCGCGAGAGGTCCGCGGCGGGAGCAACCCAGATATTGGAAATGGCGTGATTCGCGATCGCCACCAGTGTCTTGGCATCGCCTGTGAGATCCGCCCGCGTATCGTAGTCTGTAAGGTCGTTGGTAACCCTGCGCACTTCGGCGTTCGGATACGAAATCGCCCACAACTGGCCACGGTCATTTTGGTCATTCATTACCAGCAGGAGTGCGTCTCCTTCCGGCAACCATAGCGGTCGCCCTACGGCGTTGGCACTAGAGAACAGTTCGCGGGTGGTGCCGTCAGCGACTGACACGGCATCGAGGATGTAAGAGTGTCTGCCACCGTAGAGGCGTAAGGAGACTGCTACAGTTCGGCCATCCGGAGACCATGTCGGCCCGGGTTGGAACCCGGGAAACGTGTTCTGAATCGTAGTGAGCAGACGATCGCCACTGCCATCGGAGTTGGCGATCCGCACATCGGTCGAATTGCGTGGTGGAACGCCGCGGGTGTAAACAAACCGCTGACCATCCGGAGAAAAGCCAACAGGTGAGTCGACGTCCTTGATCAATAGCCGATTCGACCCGCCGAGTAGCGGCATGACGTGCAAATACTTGAAGCCCGGATCGTTCTTGTCGGCCCGCACGTAGTAAATGTGGTTTCCGTCGGGGGAAAACGTCAGTCCCTCAAAACCAACGGCATCAGCTGGCAGGATCTGCACTTCGCTGCGCGTCGCGACCTGGTACAGCCAAAGACCTGAGAACCCGTGTTCGCGCCGTGCATAACAGACATAGCGGCCGTCTGCAGAGATGGCGGCCAGTTCAACTTTCCCGCTGTCGGTGAGGTTCGTGACCTGAAACTTTTCCAGGTTTGGTGTTCGGTTCCTGCCCGTCCAAGAGCGCACCAAATAGCCGACTCCTAGTGTCACGGCAACCGCGATCACAGCGACCACTGCCCATCTCCGGTGGGACTTTCCTCTTCTCACCTCCGAACTGGGGGAAACAGCCGACCACCCGGCGCCAGGAAAACTCGCCCCGGTAGCGTTGCCGTTTCCATTCTCGTAGCTCAATTCCTCGCAGCTCGCATCTTTCGTAGACCTGGGAGAAGGCAGATTCAATGCCTCTCCGTCAGATGACACCGGCGCGATGAAACGGTACCCCCGCCGCGGAACTGTCTCGATGAAAACAGGACTCTCGGCGGAATCGCGGAGAGCGTAGCGCAGTTTCTTGATGGCAGTGTTCAGGCCTTCGTCGAAGTCGACGTAGGTTCCGTCGGGCCAGAGGATGGCGCACAGTTCTTCGCGGCTTACCATTTCCCCCGGATGGTCCACGAGAGCGCAGAGAATCTGAAGCGGCTGGTTCTCGAGGCGAACCGGAAAGCCTCTCTTGAAAAGCCTACCCTCGGAGAGATTCAACTCGAACTGGCCAAAGCGCACGCCGGAACTGCGTTTAGAAAACGCATTCATCCGCACGCACCCCCACAAGTGCGCGGAAGTATACCACTGATCGGACTCAACCGGCCCCGCATCCTTCTTCAGGACTCTCCGTAAGTGGACCTAGGCAGGAAGGTTGCATGTTCAGCCAAACTCCACGAGAAATCCAGTTGACCCTCGATCACGGGCGGTCAATCATGCTCGGCAGCTGGGAAGAAGGAAGAAGAATGTGAAATTCGTCAAACGGACGTCCATCACAGCAATGGTCCTGACGGTCGTGTGCCTTGCAGGATTTGTCGCGATGCAGTCGGCACACGCCCAGACATTTACCAGGCTGGCATACATTGGCTCGATCAACCCAACCGCCCTTACCCTTTCCGGTGTGGTCCGGGATACGGCGGGCAATATCTATGGCACCACCCTCGAGGGCGGGAACACGGGCGGCGCATGCGGGCAATTCGGGTGCGGAACCGTGTACAAGGTGGACAGCACCGGCACTCTGACCGTGCTGTACAAGTTCACGGGCGGCTCAGACGGACAATCTCCCCTTACGGGCTTGGTTCTGGACACGTTGGGCAACCTTTACGGATCTTCCAGCGCAGGCACGTTCAAGCTGGATACGTCTGCGACATTGACCTTGCTGCACAGCGGTGGACCATCGTCTGAGCTTGTTCTGGACGCAGCGGGTAATCTCTACGGCGTTCAATCGTTTGGTGGGTTCACCGGCAGCCCGTGCGGGAACGGCGGCTGCGGAATCGTATTCAAGATCGATACGACCAACACCTACTCCGTGCTTTACAGCTTTAGTGGACAACCCGACGGGGCATACCCGGGGGCAGGCTTGGTCCTGGATACGGCTGGCAACATCTACGGCACTACTAAAAGCGGAGGCGCCACCAATCACGGAACAGTATTCAAGCTGGATACCTCCAACAAAGAGACGGTGGTGTACAGCTTCACTGGGGCCCCTGATGGGGACACTCCCGAAGCTGCCTTGACTCTGGATGCGGCTGGCAACCTCTACGGCACCACCTACAGCGGGGGCCTCCTCCAGTGCTGGGAGCCGGCACAGACGATGCCGCCTAGTAACAAACCCATCGATTGTGGCGTTGTTTTCAAGGTGGATACAGCCGGCACGGAGACGGTGCTGCACTCCTTCACCGGCATACCGGACGGGGCATTGCCCCAGGGGGGTTTGGTGCTGGATTCGGCGGGAAATTTGTATGGCACCACCTCAGAAGGCGGCAGTAACGGCTTCTTTGGATGCGAAATCCTCAAGCCCGCTCTATCCACAGGTTGTGGCAGCGTTTTCAAGATAGATTCGACTGGCACATTGAGCGTGCTTTACAGCTTCAGTGGAAATGTAGACGGAGGATACCCAGGAGCCGGTCTGGCTCTCGATGGGGCCGTCAACCTCTACGGCACGTCGGTCAACACGGTATTCAAACTCACCCCCCTTGGCACTCCGAATTACGTTCTAGCGGTTTGGGATAATACCGTTAATGTCCCTGGGAACTTTGCTGTGAATGGCGTGGCCTGCCCAAACATTTGCTCGGAACTCTTTTCCAAGGGTACCGCTGTCACCCTGACGGCGACCCCCTCTGCCGGCGCCACTTTCGCAGGCTGGCACGCGCCCTGCTCCGGCACGGGCGCCTGCAAGCTAACCATAAATTCTGCCGAGCTTGTATTCGCGGATTTCGCGCTAATACCGCCAGACTTCTCTCTCACAGCTTCTGCGCTCACGCCAGCCACGGTGAGTCCGGGCGGGTCGTCCATCTCCACGTTGAATGTAGTTGCCGCCGGTGGGTTCAGCAGTTCTGTTGCCTTCACCTGCGCGGTGACGCCTACGCCCGCGTTCGCGCCGACATGCTCGGTCAGTCCCAACTCGGTCACGCCTGGGACCGTGACCACGTTAACTGTTAAAACGACGGGAGCAAGCGCCCGCGTGATGTCCTCATTTCCCGCTTCGGGAGTGTTTTTCGCCGTTTGTCTCCCGCTGATCGCAATGGTGGTCACGCGAGTCGGTTTCGGCTCGGATCACAAGTCGAGAAACGTGAGACTAATACCCGCCGTACTGATGAGCATGTTGTTCGGGAGCCTGGTTTTCCAGATCGCCTGCGGGAGCAGCAGCACAACGACAACTGGAACGCCGCCGGGGTCGTACATGATCACCGTTACTGGTACGTATTCAACGGGCTCGTTAGTACACACCACACCGAAACTAAATCTCACGGTGCAGTGAAGCTGAAATAGACCTCAGAGGAGTGGCCGCGCTAGGCGCACGGTTCGAACCACGACGCGACAATTCCCGGATCGTCGGCTACTCTTCCATAAGCCAACTATTTCGGCAGAGGGAAACCCTTCATGCAGACGACCGTTCGGTCTGCTTCCTCGGGTTTCGCGTGGGTGAAGCCAAGGTTGGCTGTACAAAGAACGTCTCCTTTCAAGACCAGGCTCGTGTTGTTGTCCAGCGGCGCGTTCTGCTTGGTGGCTATCAGGATGCGCTGCGAACCGTCAGGCGAAAGGACCCAGATCTGGTTGAGCAAAATCTCGGACACGTAGATGTTGCCTTTGTCGTCCAACTCGATTCCATCGAATGCTGAGAATCCGTAAGGCAACGGCACAGGTTCACCGGCTGTTCCATCAGCCTTAATCGGGATCCGGAGTACCAGGGGATCGCCGTCGGTAACGGCATAGATGTTCTTCTCTTGCTTATCGAGCACGAGATCATTTACGCCTAGGGGGAATCCCGAATAGGGTTTGGGAGACCAATTGAGCAGAGGATGGGCCGACCAGAGGTCCACCTTCTTACCATCTGGCGAGATTTTCCAAATTCCGAAGTAAGTGAGGTCCGTCATGTACACGTTGCCGCTTGAGTCGATCGCAACATCGTCGGGATAGCAAAATGGCCAACCTTCCGCTTTTGTCGCGAGGGACGTTACCTTTCGGGTTTTAGCGTCGATCTTATAGACGCCAGATTGGGTCACCGTCGCGTCCCGGCAAGCGGGGTGGAACGGATTTGCCAGGTCCTTCCTAAAGTCGTCTTTCGAGTGGCCCGTGTATGCGACGTAAATGTTGCCAGACTGGTCAAGATCGAGTCCGATCAGATCTCCGTTTCCGCTTTCTTCCTTCGACGGCACCCACGCGATGTGATCGTAGCTGCCGTCATCCTTGAGCATGACGACTTCGCCAATATGCATTAGGGTCGCGTAGAGGTTGCCACGCGAATCGACTCCAAGACCCTCAGGCGTGTCGGGGAGTTTGGCCATGACCCAAGCCTTGAATTGTGCCGTAGCTGGCGCAGAAGAGGCGGTGAAAAACAAAGCACAAGCGATTAAGCAGGTGAGAATCCTCTGGCGTTCTTTTTGGCGCGGACCCGATTGAGCCATGTTTGTTCCTCCTCTAATCATCGCCGATTTCGGCTTTGACTTTCCGGGTACAGCGACAATGTAACCGAATCGACAGCAAGCTAGAAGGGGCGAGACCCAGCATCTCAAGTTAAGCCACCGGGCGGTAACTCCTGGATCGTCGGCCAACCTGCCACAACCGCGCCCCCAACTCAAGGATTAGGCTCGATGCCAATGCGATCATTAACGGCTGATCGAATCCGCTGCTTGCAGCCAAGGTACCGTTCGGTCGTCTGCACCGAAACGTGCCCCAAGACAAACTGGATCTGCTCCAACTCGCCTCCCGAAGCATGGCACAGCCGAGCGCAGGTCCGCCGCAGATCGTGCGGCGCCGACTTCGCCACTCCAATGCTCTTCGCGGATTCCTTCACGATGTGCCAAACCGCCTTTACCGTCATCCCGTCTCCCCATGTCCTTCCCACTTTATTGACCCGGCGGAACAGCCTTCCTCGATCAATGGCGGCTGCAGCGAGCCAATCGTCGAGTTCGGCTCTTACCCAGTCGGGAACCGGAACCGTTCGAATGTGACCTCCCTTTCCAACCAGATCCACAATGGCCCAATGCTCTTCGCGCTGCTGGAGATGATCCAAGGTCAAAGCCACGGCTTCATGCCGCCTCAACCCACACGCGAGTAGCAATGCGAGTAAGGCCCGGTCACGTTTTCCTTTCAGTCGCTGGCGATCAGGCGCTTGCCAAAGTGCATTGCCTTGCTCTGCCGTTAGCCAGTTCCCGAGCCGAATGCCCAGCTTCTTCACACCTTTTACTCGACGAATACCGGCCGCCAAGTCGGCGCTGAGAAGGCCGCAATCGGCGGCTTCGTGGGCGAGTCGGCGCACTGCCCCAAGACGCAGATTGATCGTTCCGGGGGCGAGTTGACGGGATTCAAGATGAGAGCGATAGCGCAAGACCACGATCCTGTTGAAGGCCAAGCGCGGTTCCGAACAATACCAGTCAACGAACTCATCGATGGCGTGACGATAACCTCGCTTTGCGTCCATTGAATTGAGGCTGTTCAACACCGCGGCCTTGGCGTGTTCAAGGTCGGGCAAGCGCAGGATAGACTTGGTACTGTTGCGTCTTCTTCTGGAACTGGGCTTCTGCTTCATGATCAGAGTAGTGCAGCGACTGTAAGGTGAGAGTTGCCCGTGACACAATCGCAATTCGACACAGCGCCTATCACGAGGCCTCGCTATCGGCTAACAATTAAAGGAGAGAGCGCTATCTTCTGGCGTGAATCATAGCGCCAATCACCGGATGGCGAGCACCTACTCTACTGTAATCTCGCCCATGTTGTACCATCCGTCCTCTTGCCGCTCGGCAATCGCCAGTCGAATTGCGGGTCTTCTCGTGCGCGGATCAAGCAGCGCCACTCGTACACGATGTCTCCCCGGAGTCAGTTCGTGAGGCACAGACACAGTATTCTCATAGACCGAATCCCCCGGCAGCCATTGCCGGACGTCGGCCTCAAGCGGCACAACCACCCCCCCGATTTCGAGGGCCAGTACGTAGTTGCGATATACCGGCGCGATCCCTGCATTGAACCACCACATATTCACAGGAATCATCGCACCACGGTTCACCTTCGAGGGATATTCCAGTTTCTTCAAAACAAATCGGTAACCGATCTTCTTCTGAAACTCTCTAAATGCGGCTTTCCATTCCGGAGGAATATGACTTGACTTCACGTTAATCGTCGAAACGTGCCACCGGAGCGCCTGATCGAGAATCGGCGTCAGAGAGAAATTCCAGCGCTTCCATGATTCGGGCACGCCGCACGTTTCAAGCGCCACCGGAGCGGTTCGCCAGACCTCCTGAAGGTTTCCACTTGCGAGCTGCTGCGGATACAAATCCAGCATGTGCGCGAAAGTTTTACCTGGGCGGCCCATGTCGCCCCAGCAGTCAAGTCGCCAGCCCGCGCCATGTTTCGTGCCATAGACGAGAGCGGGCAACTCGTCGAAGTTCATCAACAACGGCGTGCGCGGTAACGCATGAAGATAGAGATCGATCAACTGCTGCTGCACGGCCCACTCCGGCAGATACGGTCCCCACCCTTCACCCCAGTAACCGACCGTCGAAATATCCACATGGTTGAGGTCTGGATGCCCGTCGTATCGCTTACCAAACTCGGTAATGATTGCGCTCCATGCCCTAACATAATTTGGATCGGCCGAATCGGGAGACCATATGTTTCCATCTTTATCATCCGGTTTGTTCGCCCGCCGTGCGCCGGACTTGCGATACCATTCCGGCAGGGGATGGTGATTGTCATACGGCATTAGCCGAATGCCGAGCGCCTGCCCATGACGCCGCGCTTCGGCCAGGGCTGAGTCGATAATTTCCCAACGATAATGTCCCGGCTCCGGCTCTAGCTGAACCCAGAACCACCGCAGGTAAGCGACGCTCGATCCAGGGAAATCCACTGTGCCCGCAGGCGCATCAGGGAGCGGAGCCTCCGGTCCAACCTCAGACCAGGTGACGCCTTCATTCAACGCCTGCCCGGAAAATCGGTTGAACGTCTCAATCCCCGTGCCCGGATTAATCAGCACATCGTCGATTTCGGTGGGACGTACAACGGTATTCTGCGCCGCGACACGCAATACGCAGAACAAGAAGAAAGAAGCGAAGAAGGGAAATCTGCGCAAGTGTCCATCTCTACTCAGCATGGCTTGTGCTTTCCAAAATCACCCGGTAGAACGCTTCGTCTGCGGATGCCCCTTTGGACAAACAATGAAATCACCGCGTCCATACCAGAGGCTGACTAGATCGTACTGCGCGTCTGCGCCTTGAAGCCCGGGGCTCCGCGGCCACTCTATAGTTGCCCGAACGCAGCGGCGGCGATGCTTAGTCTCCCGTCCCACAATGATCCCCGTATCGACTTGCGCAGAACTCATTACGCATAACGCGAAGCAAAACAGATCGACGACCCAAGCTTGGCGCGTCCCCCCAGGCCCCGCTGTCGAAATTCTTGAATTGAGGCATTAAACCACATATTTCGGCTCATTTAAGTTGAAACCTCCTGACATCTCAGAAAAGATTTGGCGTCCCCCGACGGGATTTGAACCCGTGTTACCGACGTGAAAGACCACGATAAGGAAATACAACGACTTGCAAGAGGCGGGCGGCCACCTAAGTTCTTGCTAGTCCGTACAAGCCGAATCGTTTACGTACCGTAACCCGTACCGCCGATAGACCGCTATGGGAAGAGCAGCGCTTCAAGATGTACGTAGTCACCGCCTTCCCTGTTGCGTACTCACCGTCTCAATAACTTCCTGTTTGCCCGTCATCCGCCCACTGGTTCGTCAGCGTATAATTCTCAGCCACGTATGGGGCTGGCTGCGGGCACAAAACTCGGGCCCTACGAGATTCTTGCGTTTCTTGGCGCAGGGGGAATGGGCGAGGTGTACCGAGCCCGAGATGTCCGGCTCGACCGCGCCGTCGCGATCAAGATCCTGAAGGATCGTGAAGCTCAAAAGGCTGATGCGAAAGAACGCTTCGAACGCGAGGCGCGAACCATCTCTTCTCTCAATCACCCCAACATTTGCCACCTTTATGACGTTGGCGAGCAGGACGGGGTGAGCTATCTGGTGATGGAGTTTCTGGACGGTCAGACGCTGGCAGACCGTCTCTACCGCGGCCCGATGCCCCTGGAGCAGGTTCTCAAGTACGGGATTGAAATCTGCGACGGATTGGAGACGGCACATCGCAGCGGCGTGGTCCATCGAGACTTAAAGCCCGGCAATATCATAATCACCAAGGCGGGCATAAAACTGATGGACTTCGGGTTGGCAAAGCCGGTCAGCTACGAGGGAACCGGACTGACCCAGACCCTCAGCACGCCGAAACAGCCCCTGACCGTCGAAGGAAACATCGTGGGAACCCTTCATTACATGGCCCCCGAGCAGGCGGAAGGGAAGGAGGTTGACCGGCAGAGCGATATCTTCTCCCTCGGTGCCATCTTGTACGAAATGACAACGGGCAAACGCGCGTTTGCCGGCAAGAGCCAACTCAGCGTGGTCTCGGCAATCCTTGAGAAGGAGCCCGCGTCGATCAGTTCTCTGAAACCCGCGACGCCACCGGCACTCGAACATGCAATTGCCAGATGCCTGGCAAAAGATCGCGAAGGCCGCTGGCAGACCGCCCACGACGTTTGTCTTGAATTGAAATGGATCTCCGACATCGACGCGACCTTGGGCATGCCGGCTCGACTCGTTCGCCGCCGCCAGTTGCGCGAGCGGCTGGCCTGGGCGGTCGCAGCAACTTTGGCCCTGGTATGTCTGGCGTTGGCAATTCGCTTCTTGGGACGCGCACCGCAAGCTCCGCAGCTGTTGCGTACTTCTGTCCTGCCGCCCGCAGGGGCGTCCTTCTTGCCATACAACTTTGCGATCGCGCCCAACGGCAACCGCCTAGCTTTCGTGGCTATCGGCCAAGACGGCAAGACGGCGCTTTGGGTTCGCGGGCTTTCTTCTCCCGATTCACAGCAACTTTCCGGCACAGAGGGAGCGATCTACCCATTCTGGTCGCCCGATAGCCTTCACATCGGCTTCTTCGCGCAAGGTCGCCTGAAGTCCGTGGATCTCGTCAATTCCGCGGTTCAGACCCTCTGCGATGCGTCTGGGGGGTTCGGTGGCACGTGGAATCAGGAAGGTATCATTGTGTTCGCTCCTGGGGTTACCGGTCCGATTTTTCGTATCCCGGCCGCCGGCGGGACCCCCGATGCAGTTACCAAGATCGCTCCGGGTAGTGTTGAATCTCAGCATTGGCCATTCTTCCTTCCGGATGGCAAACACTTTCTCTATGTCGTCAATTGGAGCGGTCCTTCGAACGCCCGGCATAATGGTCTCTACGTCAACTCGCTGGATAACGATGCACCGCAACTCATCTCTACCGAAATCACGGGTAATGTTCTTTTTGCCTCATCCCATCTGCTCTATGTGCGCGACCGGACCATCGTGGCCCAACCCTTCGACAGCACCAACCTCAGAACGACCGGACCTGCGATACCGCTGACCCAGCCGGAGGTCGATAGATTCTTTGACTTCTGGCAGTCCGGTTTTTCCGTTTCGCAAGACGGCAAGTTGGTCTTCCAGTCGGCGGCTGATTCCCCATCTCGTCTGGTTTGGTACGATCCGTCAGGAAAGGAACTCGGTCAGCTCCCCGAGATCGGCTACGAAGGCCCACAGTTCTCTCCTGACGGTGGATCGCTCGCCGTCTATTCTGATGACGAGCACAACGGCAAGCATTTCATCCGGATCTACGATCTGAAACGCGGGATTAGCAGCCGCCTGACCGACGGCGGGAACGAGAGCAACCCGGTGTGGTCTCCCGATGGGAAAGCCATTGCCTTTCGCGATGCTTCGTTGAGCATCGAGGAGGTTCCCATTGATGGCTCCAGCACTCCTCAGCCGCTCGTGAACGGCACCAACCTCATCCCCTGCGACTGGTCGGCGGACGGCCAGTTAGCCTACATGAGTATCGAATCAGGAGGACCATTCCCCACTCTGGAGGTTTATTCGCTCCTCGATCACAAATCCACGCAAATCGCAAAGTTCGGCGCGGAGCCTCGGTTTTCTCCGGACGGCAGATGGGTTGCCTACATCGAAATACCCGCCCGCCAGATCGTCGTGCAGCGATTTCCTGGTCCAGGAGCGCGTATCCAGATATCGAATACGAGCGGCGCGTCGCAGCCGCGATGGAGCAGCGACGGTCGGAAGGTTTTCTTTGTTCAGCCTGATCGGAAGCTGATGGTCGTTGCCTTCGACCCGGCAAGGGCCTCGGCTGGCCCGCCCCAGATCTTTGCCCAGACCCGTATCGTGGTCACGTCGTTCGGCTGGTTTCAATATGCTGTCTCGCCTAACGGTCGCTTGCTCGTGAACTCGTTGCCAGCGAACAGTTCCGCTCCCCTCACACTTGTGTCGAGCTGGGATACGCTTCTGAATCACCGCTGACCCATCGCGGCTCAGGCCGTCTCCAATGCCGTTCGCAAGTCTGGGGCCGTCATCCCTTACTCTAGGTACGGTTGGACGCAAGAACGCGCTACCCACAGATGGCCAGCCATTTCGTTCGAGGCAAGCGAGATAACTTCAGAATTGTCGGCAAACCGGAATCAATGTTTTGATTGAAGACTGAGCCTATGCTCTCTTGCTGAACTAGCCATTGTCGGACTCCAGCATTTCCTTGATGACTTCGGCGAGCGTCGCTTTAGCGAATTGCTTTTTTGTTTTTCTTCTACCATACGCTCATGATTTCACGAGTCCGGCCCCCCTACAGGTCCATTGGGCTCAGCTAATCCTGCTGTCTCCACGATGTCACCACCATCACGATCCTTGACCGCAATACGGGCAAAGCGATGACGGAGACGTTCATCGGGGACTCGCCTTATGGCGAGTAGGGCTGCAATCCGCAGCCGCAAGCTCGCGGTTGCGATTGCGCTTTTCGACATTAGTTGTGATGGCGCGGACGCTATGAAAAGTTTAGGTTCTCGAGTCCAGTTCGAACTCCACCCGGTTACGCCCCTTCTGCTTCGATTCGTACATCGCGGCATCGGCACGGGCCACGAAAGCATCCAAGTCAGGAGGCTTGGTCCCGCGAAATCCTGCGATTCCGAAACTGGCGGTCGCCCCAATGGTGTCGTTCCCAACAATGACCTTGTTGGTTTCAAGCAGTTTGCGTATTCGTTCGACCACAGTTTCAACGTCTTCCTTCTCGGCATGGGTGATTATTACCAGAAATTCCTCTCCTCCCAATCGAGCACACATGTCCGACTGGCGCGTATTCGCCTTAAGAATCTCTGAGAAGCTTTTGAGCACAGTGTCGCCAGCATCGTGTCCGTAGGTGTCGTTGACCTTCTTGAACAAATCCAAGTCAGCCATCACTGCCCAAATGGAAAAGTCATGCCTGGCGGCTGCGCTCAGTTGGCGGGGTGCCCAAACATCAATCGCACGGCGGTTGGGCAAGCCTGTGAGAGCATCCGTCAATGCCATCTCTTCCAATAGACGATTCTTTGCTTGGATTTGGCGATGAAGCTCAACGATCCTGCGGCCCACCTCGACACGTGCTACAAGCTCACCGGAATGAAATGGCTTCGTCAGGTAGTCGTCGGCTCCGGCAGCCAAACCTTCTACTACGTGTTCTTTCTCGCTGTTGCTTGTAAGCAGGATCAGATGGCAGTAGCAGTCTGGGAAGTCACGACGTATGTGCTTGCATAATTCCAGACCTCCCATGTCCGGCATGTTCCAATCCGTAATAACTACAGCAGGTTGGTTTTTCGCGAATAGGTCAAGGGCTTCGCGGCCATTCTTCGCAAACAGTGCGGCGTACCGCTCTGCGGAGAGAGACTGCTCGACCAGCTTGCGATAGATCGCCGAATCATCAACCGCGAGAACCTTGAACGGCTGGGAAGAAGGGTCCATGTGTTCCCCGACTGCGTGACTTGAGTGCGATTCGCCTGTAGGAAGCGTCCCCATTCTAAATGGAACGGTGAAGCCCTTTCGTCATTCAGCCGGGTCCGCTCGTTACCCCACCGTAGCTCGGTTTCGGCCCCCTGATTTACTGGCATACATCAACTGGTCGGCCCTTTTGACTACAGACTCGGCGGAATCCCCGCTGACCAAGAGCGTGCCTCCAATCGAAATTGTCACGGATAGTCGGCTTTCCCCAGTCAACGCTCCCGACTTCTCTACTAGTGCGCGGCAACGCTCTGCAAGATCACGCACCGTTCCCGCATTCACGTCCGCGAGGAGCACCAAGAATTCCTCACCGCCCCAGCGCCCCACAACGTCGTCCTCTCGCACGCTCTTTGTCAGCGTTTCAGAGACAGCTTTTAAGATCGCGTCTCCCGCATCATGTCCGTGGAGATCGTTGACCTGTTTGAAGTCATCAATGTCCAGCATTAGCAGGCCGAACGAGCGCCCGAACTGCTGATACTCCTCCAGTGATTGCTTCACTTTCAGCTCGATGTAGCGTCGGTTCGGAAGGCATGTCAGGCTGTCTCGGAATACAATACCTTCTAGCTCGTGTACTCGTCTCTCAACCTGCACTTTGGCGCTGACATCACTGAACACCTCAACCGCACCGATGATCCGACCGGAATCATCTGTAATCGGAGCCACCCTCACGCAGACCGGAACTCTGTGTCCCAGCTTGTGCCGGAGGAAAACATCGGCTTCTCTTCGTTGTCCGTCGCGGATCGTGCTGGTAAGCGGGCAGCCGTTCGTGCAGAGCGCACAACCCGTTTCATCAACGTGCACCAAGAAGTTGTCGTAGCAGTGTCTTCCCACCGCTTCTTCAGCCGAATACCCAGTCAGGCTTTCCGAGCCCCGATTCCAATAGGTGATCGTCCGCTCGGCATCGACAAAGTAAACTCCGTCGAAGATGCTATCGAGCAGCCTTGCATGGAACGACGATGGATCGTCGCCCGTTGGCGTGCTTGCACTCATGCGGTCGTCGGATTGCGATCTAGATTTCGTCAGACGAGTTTCCCTCCCGACGCTTTTCATGGCAAGACTGCGGTTTTTTCGGGATGAGTTCAGTGATCCGAGCCCCTCCATCGTTACTTAGGTCACTGTCCGTTGCCTTCATGGGTGGTGGCGTCGATAGCCATCGGGCAGAGCTCCGCAGTTTCCGCAGGTCAGCCGTGGGTCGTCCCCGTGTCAGATTGGTCGGATAATGGGTCGGAAGAAGGGCTCGTAGGATGTGGGACATCCTCCTCTTGCTTCCCGTTGATCCGGCCCAGTATCTCGCGAACCTTTCGTGTAAGTTCTTCCGAGAGGAATGGTTTCTCCAAGAAATCCCCGCCGTTCAAGTTGTCAGGGCTCTCCTCCACTACTTCCTCGGCATACCCGGAGATAAGGAGAAAACTTTTTCAAGAGAAGCTGACGATCGGTCTGGATCTGGGGAACCGTTCCAGCTGGTGTTGCCTGCTAGATCGAAGCGGGCAAAGTGCTGCTGGAACAGAAACTGGGTACCACTGCTTCTTAGTTCGGTAAGGTAAGGTAAGGTAAGGTAAGGGTTGCCGACAATCCACTCAGAATCGTCGCATCCGCGCGTAACGTGATGCACGGGCTATAATTACGCCCACGGATGGCTCTAACCCCTGGCACCAAACTCGGCCCCTACGAAATCCAGTCTCCCCTCGGCGCGGGTGGCATGGGCGAGGTGTACCGCGCCCGAGACACCCGCCTTGATCGCACAATCGCTATCAAGGTACTCAATTCCACGGTTGTGTCGTCCCCCGAGCTAAAGCAGCGCTTCGAACGCGAGGCGCGCATCATCTCCCGGCTAAATCACCCGCACATTTGCACCCTGCACGATGTCGGCCATCAGGACGGCACCGATTTTCTGGTGATGGAGTATTTGGAGGGCGAGACACTGGCGGAACGTTTAACCAAAGGCGCAATCGCCGTTTCCGACCTGCTGAAAATAGCCATCGACATACTTGATGGCCTGGATCAGGCGCATCGCGCCGGAGTCGTGCACCGCGACTTAAAACCTGGGAACGTGATGCTGACGAATGGGGGCGCGAAGCTGCTGGATTTTGGTTTAGCCAAGCCCGCGATGGCGGGCACATCGTCGAGCGCCGCATCTGCTCCTGTGTTTTCCGCGGCCATGACGCTGTCTTCGCCCAGTGCGCAATCGCCGCTGACGACCTCGGGAGCGTTGGTAGGGACGGTGCAGTACATGGCGCCAGAGCAGTTTCAGGGCAAAGACGCAGATGCGCGCAGCGATATCTTTGCCTTTGGCGCGATGTTGTATGAGATGGCGACCGGCAGGCGCCCCTTCCTCGGGAAAACACAGATCAAGGTAGTTTCGGCGATTCTGGAGGATGATCCTGCGCCCGCTTCTCGGCTTCGTCCCGGCTTGCCGCCAGCGATGGATTACGTGATCGGGACATGTTTGCAGAAGACTCCTGACGACCGTTACCACTCCGCGCACGACATCGCGATCGAACTGAAGCGGATTTTGGAGATGCCGAAGCAGCCCCTGGCACAAACGCGGAGCATGTCGTGGTTGTGGATTGCGGCTGCTTTGTTCCTAGGCCTGGTGGTGGGCGGACTCGCTCTCTCTTTTTTGTCCGCAAAGCCACCGGCTCAACCGGTTGCACTTTCGATCCTGCCCCCGCCCGGCGTTGCGTTCAATTTTAGCGGCCTTTATGGCCCGCCGGCGATCTCTCCTGATGGCGCTCGCATCGCGGTGGTCGGCTCAGACGGCAGCGGTACGCGAATGCTATCGCTGCGCTCGCTTGACCGCACGAGTCTCACGCCACTGCCAGGAACCGAGGGCGCCTCGTATCCGTTCTGGTCGCCGGACGGCAAGCAGATTGGTTTCTTCACAAGCAACTTCCTAAAGATCGTCGATGTGTCCGGAAGATCGGTGATGGACTTGTGCGCGGTAGCGGAAGGCCGCGGCGGCACATGGAATAATCGCGGTGAGATTGTGTTCGGAAGCCGCTCCACCGGTTTATTTCGGGTGCCGGCATCGGGAGGTGCGGCCACCGCGCTTACGAATCTTTCGGACACACAGAAGCTGAGATTTGCGGCCAACCACCGCTTTCCCGTCTTCTTGCCGGACAACGAGCACATTGCTTATGTTGTGCAGTCGCCGCCGACCGCCGAAGTGCATTTGATCTCGCTGCACGATCCGCGGCCCGTGACGTTGCAGGGAATTATTTCCAATGTGGCCTTCAGCCAGGACCGTATCTTTCACGTCCGCGCCGATGGCACGCTGCTGGCGCAGGGCTTCGATCTCAAGCGGCTCTCTCTAAAGCCAAACATCGAAGTGGTCGCCAAACCAGTCGGCTACGACGGCCAGTTCAACTATGCAGCCTTCAGCGTGTCGCCGCAGGGCGCGATTGCGTACGAGGAGGGGACCGGATCCACCAGCAACGAGTTGGTGCGGTTCGATCGCACGGGAAAAGAACTGGGGAAACTCCCGACGTTGAACTCTTATGCGGCCGCTGCAGGTCTGCGCATTTCTCCCCAGGGCGACCAGCTGCTCTACGTCGGAACGGAAGGCGCGCGCACCGACACTTGGGTAGTGCAATTGAGCCGCGCCACCCGCACCCGCATCAGCCTGGAGAGCCAGGGTGGTGCGTTCGGAACCTGGTCGCCAGATGGCCGCCGCGTGGCCTACCAGAACGGCGTCGGAGGGGATTCAGTTATTGTCCGGACCAGCGACGGGCTGAGTAGCGAACAGGTGGTCGCGAAAATGCCAGGCACTGTTCAGCCGAGAGGCTGGTCGGCGGACGGCAACTACATAGTGTTCGAGTACTGGGCCACGGATTCGCAGAGCGGAGAGATCTGGGTCGCGCCTCTCAAGCGGGGTGAGGCGCCACACGCGTTGGTGCGGAACATCAGTGCGTTTGGTACGGACCTTTCGCCCGACGGCAGATGGTTGGCATATACGACGGAAGAATCGGGGCGCCTGGAGGTCTACGTGATTCCCTTCAGCCCCTTTGCGTCACCAGCGAACGCGCTGGCTTCGGGCCGATGGCAGATCAGCTTCGAAGGCGGGAATCAGCCGCGATGGAGCCCCAGCGGGAAGGAGTTGTTCTTTCCCAACCCGTCGGGTACGACACTGTATGTGACGAGCATTAAAGCGGAAGCCGGAAGATTCGAATCAAGCAATCCGCTCAAGCTGTTCGACATTCCGCTTCATCCCTCATGGGCCTTCTATGACATAGGCCGCGATGGCAACATCTATATGTTTCGCTATGTGGGACGGCCAGGCTCGGCGCTGACCATGCTGCTCAACTGGCGACCGTCAGGACAATAAACCGGCGGAACAATAAAAGGATTTGGAAGAGAACTCTCTACAATCTCCGCCGCGATTCGGGGTGGAATGACGGGCTACCCTTACCTAATCTTGTAAAGGAAGGGTTGCCGACCAACCGCCCGCAAACTTGCCATGTTGGTTCGAAGTGGATTTCTTGGATTGAAAATCCCCGCAATGTTATCGTGGGTGACCGATTCTGCGAACCGTGCGACACGGCGTGGACACTCGGCGCGTCGATTTTTCCTAGCGAAAACCGTCCATTGAGCACCGTTCCTCATGAACATCCTTGATGTCGTTGTCGGCAAACCGATCAAAACCAGTGACGAGCGGGCCGAGCAGATCGGTCCCGCGCAAGGCATTCCGATCTTTGGTCTCGACGGCCTTAGCTCCGCCGCTTACGGCCCGGAAGCTGCCCTCAGCCTTCTGATCCCGCTTGGATTGCTGGGGGTTCACTACATTGTCCCGGTCAGCGCTGCCATCATCACGCTACTCGTCATCGTTTATTTCTCGTATCGCCAAACGATTGCGGCCTATCCCTCGGGCGGGGGCTCCTACACCGTGGCGCGTTTCAATCTTGGCGCACCGGCCGGACTGCTGGCCGCGGCCGCGCTGCTCGCCGACTACATCCTGACGGCTGCAGTGGGGATTTCCGCGGGCGTTGGAGCTTTGGTCTCGGCCGTTCCATCGTTACTCCCGCACATGGTTTCCCTTTGCGTAGGCATTCTGATCGTAATCACTATCTTCAATCTTCGTGGCGTGCGCGAGGCTGGTACCGCTTTCGCTGTGCCAACGTATCTGTTTGTGGGCACACTGCTCATCACTATTATCGCCGGCGTTTTTCGCGTTCTGATCAGCGGCGGACATCCCACGCCGGCAGTTCCACTTCCGCCTCCACCGGCCATGACCGAAGCCGTCAGTTACTGGCTTTTGCTCAAGGTGTTCGCTAGCGGCTGCACGGCTCTGACCGGAGTAGAAGCTGTCAGCAACGGAGTAAAGGCCTTCCGCGAGCCTGCCGTCCAAAACGCGCAGCGCAGTCTCACCGCAATCATTTTTCTTCTGGCCGTGCTGCTCGCTGGAATCTCTTATCTCGTAAAGGTGTATGGAATCGCAGCCACCGATCCTGGCCAGCCCGGCTACCAGAGCGTGCTCTCCATGCTCACAGCCGCGGTTTTTGGCAAAGGAACCTTTTACTATCTGACGATCGGCTCCATCCTCGTTGTTCTGTCTTTGTCCGCGAACACCGCCTTCGCCGATTTTCCGCGGCTCTGCCGCGCCATCGCCCAAAACAATTACCTGCCACACGTTTTCGGCTACCGCGGACGGCGGCTGGTCTACACCTACGGAATTGTCGTGCTGGCAATACTCTGTGGCGGTGTTCTCATTCTTTTCGGGGGTATAACTGACCGGCTGATCCCGCTCTATGCGGTCGGAGCGTTTCTCGCGTTCACGCTCTCGCAAGCCGGCATGGTCATGCATTGGAGCAAAAACCGCGGCCCGGGATGGGTGAAGAACGCACTGGTGAACGGACTCGGCGCCTTCGTCACCGGCACCACCACCGTCGTCGTGCTGCTGGCGAAGTTTATGGAGGGTGCGTGGATCACTCTGCTTTTCATCCCCTTAACTATTATTTTGTTCGCCATTGTCCGCCGCCACTATCATTTCGTGAAGGCGCTCACCACCTGCAAGGTTCCCGTCGACGCGGCCGGCCTCAGCGTGCATCCCATTGCGGTTATCACCATCGACCGGTGGAGCAACATCACCCGCCAGGGGATCGAATTCGCCGCCCGGCTTTCCCCGGAAGTGATTGCCTTGCACGTGGAACCCAACGAGCACTCCGAATTGCTGCAGGACGACTGGGAACAATACGTTGACCGGCCCTTTCGCGCGCAGGGTAAGCAGCCACCCGAACTCCACATCCTGCCTTCACCCTACCGCTTCGTTATCATTCCGGTCGTGCAGTTCGTTCTCGATCTCTCGAAAAAGAATCCCGGTCGCAGCATTGTTGTAGTGATACCGGAACTGGTGGAGGACCGATGGTATGAATACTTCCTCCACAATCAGCGTGGCCGACTTCTGGAATGGGTGCTTCTCGCCCGTGGCAACGAACGTATCTTCACGGTGAGTGCTCCTTGGTACGTCGGGCAACAAACCTGAGCCCGTCTTGGAGCGCCGGTCAATGACGAAATTCCGAGTTGCCGCATACCAACCTTTGCAATTGCTGCCGAGTGAGGGGCAAGCCTTCCGTAATCCGGTAAGGTAAGGTTAGCCGACCAACCGCCCAGAATCGTCGCATCCGCGTGCAATGTACAACGAAGGCTATAATTACGCCCACGCATGGCTCAAACTGCTGGTACAAGACTCGGCCCCTATGAAATTCAATCGCCCTTAGGCGCTGGCGGGATGGGTGAAGTGTATCGCGCTCGGGACACGCGCCTGGATCGCACGGTCGCGGTTAAGATTCTGCCCACTCATCTTGGTGAAAATCCTGAGTTCAAACAACGCTTCGAGCGTGAAGCGCGGACCATTTCCTCGTTGAACCATCCGCATATCTGCCATCTCTATGACATCGGTTCGCAGGAAGGCACCGATTTTCTGGTAATGGAGTTCTTGGATGGTGAGACGCTGGCTGAGCGGCTACGAAAAGGTGTGGTGCCTCTTAATGAGTTGCTCAAAGTTGGAATCGAAGTCGCGGAGGCGTTGGAGGTAGCTCATCGCGCCGGCATCGTGCACCGGGATCTCAAGCCGGGCAACATTATGCTGACCAAGTCTGGTGCCAAGCTGATGGACTTCGGCCTGGCGAAACCGACGCTACCCGGCACGGCGGGCGCGGGATCAGCGCCGCTCTTGTCGGCGGCGCGGACAATGAGCGGGCCGAGTCCGGCGAGTCCCCTGACAACAGCAGGTAGCATTGTCGGGACCATCCAGTACATGTCTCCGGAGCAGATTGAGGGGAAGGAAGCAGACGGGCGCTCAGACATATTTGCTTTTGGCGCGGTGCTCTACGAGATGGCAACCGGCAAGCGAGCGTTTCAGGGCAAGAGCCAGATCAGCGTAGCTTCGGCGATTCTGGAGAAAGATCCAGAACCCATCAGCGCAACCAAGCCACTCACGCCGGCGGCCCTCGACTACCTGGTGGCAACCTGCCTTGCGAAAGACCGGGAACAGCGGTTGCAGTCGGCGCACGATGTGCGGCTGCAGTTGAAAGGCATTTCTCTGTCATCTTCATTCGCAGCTGCGATTACGGCAACTCAAGCTTCGCGGACGCGGCGTGTCGGCTTGTTGTTGGCGAGCGTAGCGTTACTGCTGGCAGGTGCCGCAGTGATCTTCTTTTTGTGGCAGCGCGGAAGTGCTCCGCCGCTATCGGTGCGAGCCTACATCCCGCCGCCGCCGGGGACTGCGTTCCGCGCATCGGGCTTTGACGCAGGGCCGGTGGTCGTTTCGCCGGACGGCAAGACGCTCGCGTTCTCGGCGGCAGACGAAAAAGGAAAAACCAACCTGTGGCTGCGCCCACTCAATGCCCAGCAGGCCACCATGTTGCCCGGAACAGAAGACGCAGCAAGGCCGTTCTGGTCTCCTGACAACCAATACCTCGGTTTCGTCGCTGATCGAAAGCTAAAAAAGATCAGCGTCTCGGGAGGAGAGGCGCAAACGATCACGGATGACGCAGAAAGCGCAGAAAGCGGAAGCGGCGACTGGAGTTCCGATGGCACCATTCTGTTCTGCAAACACTACCTGATCTACCGAGTGCCAGCATCCGGGGGAGAGGTTTCACAGGCCACAAGACTCGATAAGGATGAAATTGCACATGATTCTCCATCTTTTCTCCCAGATGGCAAACATTTCCTCTACGTCTCGACGCCGCTAGCCCACGAAAACCAGATCAAAGTCGGCGTGCTTGGTAAGCCTGAGCAAAGTGCAATTGTGATTGCCCCCGGCAACCGCCCGCGATTTGCTTCGGGGCATTTGCTGTTCGTCCTCGGAGGACACATCCAAACTCAGCCCTTCAATCCGAGCACTTTCAGACTCTCGGGCGATCCTCGGGCCTTGGGCGAAGCCGGAACCTTCTCTGTCTCGGAGAACGGCGTACTTGCCTACCACGAAAGTTCCGCGGAATCGGAGCTGAAAATATTTGACCGCAACGGAAACGTGATCGCCACGCCCGGTCCGCTGGCCGTTTATGAAGATCCGCGATTCTCGCCCGATGGCAAATCCATCGCCGTTACAGTGTATGACGCGCGATCAGGAAAGAACGATGTGTGGGTTTATCGTGCAGCGGGGGGGCAGCCCACGCGGATTACTTTCGGACCGCAAGACTTTTGGCCGGTATGGTCTCCGGACGGAAAGGAGATCGCGTATAGCGTGCGTGAGAACGGCAAGGTTTCGATTCGGCGCCGAGCTCTCGATGGGCACCAGCCTGAAGAGACTCTGTATAACAACAAGGAAGTTTTTACAAACAGCCTTGCTCTTGACTGGTCTCCAGACGGGAAATATCTTTCCCTGGATCTGACCTCGAAAGAGGGGACGGATTCGAATTGGATTCTGCCGCTGGCCGGCAGCCGGGAGCCGTTTCGTCTGCAAGGAACTTCCAAAATATCCGTCAGCATCCATGACGGACTGTTCTCTCCAGATAGCCGGTGGCTGGCATATTTCTCATACGAAACTGGCAGACCGGAAGTATTTGTCGTGCCTTCTATCTCAGGCGAAGCGAAATATCAAGTGTCCATCGCAGGCGGTTGGCTGCCGCGTTTCAGCCGCAGTCACGAATTGTTCTTTGTCACCATGGGAAACAGGTTAATGGTGGCGCAGATCGCCAAACAGCCGAATTTTCACATCGATTCCATCCGGTCTTTGTTCCAATTAGACTTTCCAAATCTCACTGAGCCCCTGTACGACGTAAGCCCCGATGGGCAGCGCTTCGTTGTGCTCACTGCGGACCGCACCAAGTCCGCCTCCATTACCTTGCTGACAAATTGGCCCGCGGAACTGAAGAAGTGAGCCTAGGACTGGCCGCATTTACCCTGTGAAGCCTCTGAACATTTCCACCGGGCGGATAACGGGCAACTCTCACCTTACGGCCGCGGCACTGCTCTGATCATTGGTCGGTGGCACGGAGGCCACCGGTCATGAAGCAGAAGCCAAGTTCCCGAAGAAAACGCAGTAGCGCCAAATCTGTCCTTCGGTTGCCCGACCTTGAGCACGCCAAGGCCGCGGTGTTGAACAGCCTCAACTCAGTGGACGCAAAGCGGGGTTATCGTCACGCCATCGATGAGTTCGTTGACTGGTATTGTTCGGAACCGCGCTTGGCCTTCAACAGGATCGTGGTCTTGCGGTATCGCTCTCATCTCGAATCCCGTCAACTCGCCCCCGGCACCATCAATCTGCGTCTTGGCGCCGTGCGCCGGCTCGCCTACGAAGCCGCCGACTGCGGTCTTCTCAGCGCCGATTTGGCGGCCGGTATTCGTCGCGTCAAAGGGGTGAAGAAGCTGGGCATCCGCTTGGGGAACTGGTTAACGGCAGAGCAGAGTAATGCGCTTTGGCAAGCACCCGATCGTCAGCGACTGAAAGGAAAACGTGACCGAGCCTTGCTCGCATTGCTACTCGCGTGTGGTTTGAGGAGACATGAAGCCGTGGCTTTGACCTTGGATCATCTCCAGCAGCGCGAAGAGCACTGGGCCATTGTTGATCTGGTGGGCAAGGGAGGCCACATCCGAACGGTTCCGGTTCCCGATTGGGTGAGAGCCGAACTGGACTATTGGCTCGCCGCGGCCGCAATTGATCGAGGAAGGATGTTTCGCCGGGTCAACAAAGTAGGACGAGGCATGGGGAGATGGCATGACGGTAAAGGCGGTTTGGCACATCGTGAAGGAATCCGCC
>CAVUYN010000016.1:0-16219 GCA_963745715.1 uncultured Acidobacteriota bacterium
AATGGTAAAAGTTCATCTAGTCAAGCCCTCAGCCGACAAAAAGAAGCCGGAGCCGTCCAAAAGCGGAGCTATCACTGGGACCGACGGAGGTCCGGGCGGCCGCAGGCCATTCCTCTAAGAAGCCTCTTCCTTGAAATTCTACCCCAGGTGGCCCGGGCGGTTGCCGTCCCGACTTCCCGTGTCATTTGGTGTAAGCCTTTCCCACCACGACTCCCCCGTCGCGTTCTGGCACACCGGGCAGCAAGAAAAACGTGCCATCCACAGCGATCGCTCGTCGAATGCAAGAAAGATTTGAAGCCGGCTGACCAGCGACCGATCTAATTTCCCGAGGCGCACCATGCAATTGAAACCCTTCCTGCTTGACATATGGCTCGACACCTACGGCCACGACATCGAATTTGACCTGGCTTCGAGCACCGGACCTTGCTGGACAGTAAATGAGATCCTCAGCCTGGCCCGTGACGAAGAGCGGCAGCGCTTCCTGAATCACAATCTCGTTTACAGCCGCGTTGCAGGAGCGGAAGGCTTACGCGCGGCGATCGCAGATATGCAGGGGGTGAATGTCGACGCTGTACAAGTGGTCACTGGTGCCTCTGAGGCGCTGCTTGTCGTCATGTGGCTGGCCGCGGAGCCTGGAGCCAACGTCATCCTGCCCCGGCCGGGCTTCGCGACGTTTTCCGCGCTGCCCGAATCGCTTCGCCTCGAGACCCGGTACTACGGAGTTCGCAAGGAGAACGATTTCCACATTGACCTCGAGGAAATCAAGAAGCTTGCGGATCAAAATACCAGGCTGATCCTGGTGAACAGTCCTCACCATCCGACCGGAGCCACAATTAGCGATGCGGACCTCGACAGGTTGCACGACTTCACCTCGTCGCGGGGAATCCAACTTGTGTGCGATGAGGTCTACCACCCCATCTACCACGGCCAGGCGACGAAATCGGCTGCTCGGCTGCCTCATGCCACCGTGATCCACGACTTCTCCAAGGCATTTCCGTTGTCCGGAGTCCGAACCGGTTGGATGATCGAGCACGATCCCAAGCGTCGCGAACGCTACTGGAATGCGCGCGCCTATTTTTCCGTCTCAAACAATACAGTCGGAGAGATGCTGGCGGAGATCGCGATGCGTAACCGGGATACTGTGCTCGGGAGGACGCAGGAAACTGCAACGCGAAATTTGCGCCAGCTCGACAGTTTCATGAAGCAACATCGCGAGACGCTGGGCTGGATTCCCCCTCATGGCGGAATGACCGCGTTTCCCTGGCTTCTAAGTGGAGAGAACAGCCGCGCTTTCTGCCGAGCCGCTGCAGAACAAAGCATCTTGCTCGCGCCAGGAGATTGTTTCGATGCCCCCTCGCATTTCCGCCTCGGCTTCGCGGCCATGACCGACAAGTTTCCCGACGCGATGGACCGGTTGGGGAAATTCGTCAACAGTTGGTCAGCAGCGAACACGGCACGAACCTAACGCGTCCGCGTGGACGGTCAGTCTTCGTGGTGCTTGGGTTTTGATATCGTGGTGCTTCCTCGGCGTCGCCCGACAACACTCTCACTTTTGGCAGCGGGATTCCCAGAATGCTTGAGGGGTGAACTTGGTTAAGCCCGCTGCCGACAAGAAAAAGCCGGAGCCGTCCAAAACCGGAGCCATCACTGGGACCGACGGAGGTCCGGGCGGCCGCAGGCCATTCCTCTAAGAAGCCTCTCCCTTGAAATTCTACCCCAGGTGACGCGGGCGGTTGCCGTCCCGACTTCCCGTGTCATTTGGTGTAAGCCTTTACCCACCACGACTCCCCCGTCGCGTTCTGGCACACCGGGCAGCAAGAAAAACGTGCCATCCACAGCGATCGCTCGTCGAATGCAAGAAAGATTTGAAGCCGGCTGACCAACGACCGATCTAATTTCCCGAGGCGCATCATGCAATTGAAACCCTTCCTGCTTGACATATGGCTCGACACCTACGGCCACGACATCGAATTTGACCTGGCTTCGAGCACAGGACCTTGCTGGACGGTAAATGAGATCCTCAGCCTGGCCCGTGACGAAGAGCGGCAGCGCTTCCTGAATCACAATCTCGTTTACAGCCGCGTTGCAGGAGCGGAAGGCTTACGCGCGGCGATCGCAGATATGCAGGGGGTGAATGTCGAGGCTGTACAAGTGGTCACTGGTGCCTCTGAGGCGCTGCTTGTCGTCATGTGGCTGGCCGCGGAGCCTGGAGCCAACGTCATCCTGCCCCGGCCGGGCTTCGCGACGTTTTCCGCGCTGCCCGAATCGCTTCGCCTCGAGACCCGCTACTACGGAGTTCGCAAGGAGAACGATTTCCACATTGACCTCGAGGAAATCAAGAAGCTTGCGGATCAAAATACCAAGCTGATCCTGGTGAACAGTCCTCACCATCCGACCGGCGCCACAATTAGCGATGCGGACCTCGACAGCTTGCACGACTTCACCTCGTCGCGGGGAATTCAACTTGTGTGCGATGAGGTCTACCACCCCATCTACCACGGCCAGGTGATGAAATCGGCTGCCCGTCTGCCCCATGCCACCGTTATCCACGACTTCTCCAAGGCGTTTCCGTTGTCCGGAGTCCGAACCGGTTGGATGATCGAGCACGATCCCAAGCGTCGCGAACGCTACTGGAATGCGCGCGCCTATTTTTCCGTCTCAAACAATACCGTCGGAGAGATGCTGGCGGAGATCGCGATGCGTAACCGGGATACTGTGCTCGGAAAGACGCAGGAAACCGCAACGCGAAATTTGCGCCAGCTCGACACTTTCATGAAGCAACATCGCGAGACGCTGGGCTGGATTCCCCCTCGTGGCGGAATGACCGCGTTTCCCTGGCTTCTAAGTGGAGAGAACAGCCGCGCTTTCTGCCGAGCCGCTGCAGAACAAAGCATCCTGCTCGCGCCAGGAGATTGTTTCGATGCCCCCTCGCATTTCCGCCTCGGCTTCGCGGCTATGACCGACAAGTTTCCCGACGCGATGGACCGGCTGGGGAAATTCGTCAACAGTTGGTCAGCATCGAACATGGCACGAACCTAACGCGTCCGCGTGGACGGTCAGTCTGCGTGGTGTCTTGGGTTTGATATCGTGGTGCTTCCTCGGCGCCTGATGTCGCCTGACAACACTCTCACTTTTGGCAGCGGGATTCCCAGAATGCACCTCTGAATGACAACCGCAGCGGCCTATCAATCTAAGGAAACAAGAATCAAAGCATCGCACTTCTTCGTGCAGTCGTACGGAAGTCGGTGATCGGCCATAATGGACGACATGCTCAACCGGCGCACTTTCCTCAAGACCAGCGCAGCTTCCCTTCCATTGGCCGCCGCCATCCAGACGCTCAATCCTGCGACGGTCGTAGCGGAAACGATCGCCGACGCAGCCATCAGCGGCGCGGCTCCGAAACTCATTCCTCTGCCCGCCAGGCTGGCTCCGGTCGATCCGTCCACCTTGCCCTGGCAGCAGAACATTCGCCGCGTCGGTCAGAGCAACATGACCGAGCACGATCCGGCCGTGATGAACATTGAAGAATGGGCAGACTACTGGCACTCGGCCGGCGCCGACATCGTTTTCATCAGTGTGACCGGCATCCTTGCCTTCTACCCCTCAAAGGTCCAATTTCACCGCCACGGAAAGTTCCTCAATGGCCGCGACTTCTTTGGCGAATGTGTCGCCGCCGCCCGCAAGCGCGGCATGCGCGTCGTGGCCCGCATGAGTCCGGACCTGAATTGGGGCGATGCCCTTGAAGCCCATCCGGAGTGGGCCATGCGCGATGCCAATGGCACCGTTCTCTTCAGTGACGAAGACCCGCGCTTGTTCCGCACCTGCATGTTCACCAGCTACATGGACGACTACGTCCCGGCCATCATGCGCGAAATCAATTCGCTCTACGACGTGGATTGCTTCTACACCAACGGATGGCCTCCCATCGGCAGTCTGCCCAACTGCCATTGCGCCGTCTGTAGCAAGCTTCCCCCGTCCAACACTACCGCCTACTGGCGCGCGTTCAATGATCGCGTTGTCGAGTTGTGGCACAAGTACGACGCTATCGCCAAAGAAAAGAAGCCCGACAGCTTTTTCTTCGCGAACCTTGGTGGCAATGTCCGCTGCGGCCCCAACCTCGATCGCCTCGGCAAAACCGCAGTCTGGTTCCAGGCCGACAATCAGGGCCGCACCTCCGATGATCCGGCGGTCTGGGGATGCAGCCTGCAAGGCCGCGTGTGCAGCGCCATGATGGACGGAAAATTCGCCGCCAACGTCTCTGCCGCTTACTCGACCGGCACGGTCCGCTGGCGCAATGCCTCCAAAAATCCCGCTGAAGCAAGAATGTGGTTGAACGAAACGCTGGCCAGCGGCATGGCGCTCTACTACCACTTCATCGGCTCGGAAGCGGGGTTCGGAGAAGATCGCCGCTGGCAAAAACTCGGCTCCGATTATTTTCAGTGGGCGAAGAAACACGATGCCCACCTGAAGCCCCGTCGATCCCTCGCAAACATCGGCGTCATCATGGGACAGAGCACGCAACTTCTATATTCGGCTCCCGCCGCCGCTCACGCTCACGACTACATGCGCGAGACGACACACGGGATCTATGCGACGCTCCTCAATGGCCGATTCGCCTTCGACTTCGTACACGAAGACCGCCTCGACCTCGAACGGATCAGCAAATACCGTGCCCTGCTTCTTCCGAACATTGCCATGCTTAGCGACCGCCAATGCCAGCAGATCCGAGACTACGTCCGCTCCGGAGGGTCAATCATGGCAAGCTTCGAAACCGGCCTCTACGACGAGAACCTGCAGCAGCGCGAGGAATTTGCCCTCGCCGACCTGCTCGGCATTAGCAAGTCCGGAGATGTTATCGGGACGAACGGCAACGCCTACTACGGCCGCATTGAACGCAGTCATCGGATCCTTGACGGCTTCTCAAACACCAACTGGCTACCAGGCGCCCAAAACCGTGTGCCCCTGAAATCGGTGCCAGATCCGGTACTCACTGTTGTGCCTGGCTTCGTGGCCTATCCTCCGGAATTGGCCTATCCTCCGGCCTCGCACACCGATGAGCCGGCAGTCGTACTGCGTGAAGTCGGCTCTAGCCGCCTGGCCTACTTTCCTGGAGACATCGAACGAACCTTCTGGCTTACCGGTCACGGCGATCTTCTGCGCTTATTGCAGAACACAATCCGCTGGATCACTCAAGATGAAGCGGTCGTCAACGTTGACGGCGATGGATTCCTCGAGTTCTTTGCCTGGGAAACTACGCCGGGTTACGCCATCCACCTGCTCAATTACACGAACCCCAACGCCCACCACGGGTGGCTGAGCACGGTCTACCCGCTGGGTCCACAAACCGTCAGCATGACGTTGCCAAGTGGAGTGAAGGTCCGCGCTGTGAACCTTCTTCGATCCAATACGACAATTCCCTTCCGGCTCGAAGGCGCCGTGTTGCGTTTCACCATACCTCGTGTGGACGACTACGAGATCGCCGCGGTAACTGTCGGATGAGCAGTCTGGTCTGCGAAGGCATCGGACAATTGGCAAAGTCGGCATCTCGCTCATTGTCCTGTTCTTGCAGAAATTAGGTCCAGGCGTGATTGTGATGACCTTGACCACCGCCGGCCGCCACCGATTCGGGACTCTCGTCCTTGCCAAGCTGTGAAACGGGTCAGCATATCTGGTGCGGCTACCGTCTCCTTACCCATGCTTGTGGCTATCGCCTGCACGCCGGCGATCACACAGCTATTTGTCCACCAGATAGCATCCGATTACGTTCCATTACGTTCCGACAACCTCAACTGCGGAGACCGAATGGTTCGCCGAACTGCCAAATGGCCACAATCGCAACCGCAGTCGGACAGATCAAACCAACACAATCGTCCTTGGGCGAGATCGGCGTCGACGCTCGGATGAAGCTCCTCACCCCCGCTCCTCGACATGCGCGCGCTGATCACGCGGCTAACTCACGCTCTTTAACGGGGTTGGCTCTGCCTAGGAACGGGTTGGACGTCTGAGTGAGATGGTGATTCATAACTGAGAGGATTAACTGGCGGCTTAGATTACTTCCGTCTCTTTACCTATAGAATCGTTGGGAATATGTCAGGGCAACCTTGTCGAGTACACCCGTATTTGCTTTTCCTCCTTGCCGGATTCAGTTGCCTTGGAATCGGGTGCCGCGGCGCGCAGAAGTTTTCGGAACCTGCAAGGCAAGCAGATTTCAAGACATTCATCGATCAGTTTAGAGACAACTACGCCTACACGGACCGCGCTGACAAACCTTGGGAGACTTGGCAGAGTCGTTATAAAGCGGCTGTTGATTCTGCGAATTCTCCTGAAGCATACGCGGCGGTGTTTGAGTCCGCTGTGGACGAATTGCATGACTTTCACGCGGAGGTGCGTTCCCGTAATCCTCATCGTTGGCTACCTGTTCCAACATTTGCGGATATCTGGGCCGAGTTTCATGGCGAAGACGCCGTGGTGGTCGCCGTCCGCCGCGGAAGTGACGCAGAACGCGCGGGCATTGTGCCGGGGGAGCGCATCATCCGCATCGGCGCAGATTCATTGCAAACGGCGATAGCTGAACGTCTCACACTCGCAGTCGACAACAAGGATCCGAAAGCTCGTACTTGGGCACTGCTATCCCTCCTCGCCGGCAGAGCAGATGAGGTACGTCACTTCACGATCATGGACAGCAACGGTCAGAGCCGATCGGTGACGCTCGAATTGGAACGCCGCTTTGACCGGAGTGCGGGCGAGCTCTAATTCGACAGTTCTACCGGCGAATGTTGGCCTGGTTCGATTCAACAATTCGCTTGGCGATCAGAAGACCGTTGCAGCCTTCGATGCCGCCTTGGAACAACTCCGCTTCACACGTGGCCTTATTCTTGATCTGCGAGATGTACCAAGCGGGGGCGATAGCTCCGTGGCACTGGGCGTTATGGGGAGATTCGTCGAGACGACACTGCCCTATCAGCGGCACAGAATACCGCACTATGGTCAGGCAGACGTTGAGCGAAACTGGATCGAGCTGGTAGCTCCCAGAGGACCTTTCACCTACAAAGCTCCCGTTGTAGTCCTCGTCGACCACTGGACGGGCAGCATGGGTGAAGGGATGGCGATTGGTTTCGACGCCATGCATCGCGCTGTCGTCGTAGGAACACCGATGGCACATCTTGCAGGCGCGGTCTCAGACTTCCGCCTACCGCTAACCGGCATCGACATCGCCTTTGCGACCGAGCAACTGTTTCACGCAAATGGGACACCCAGGCAGGACTGGATGCCGCCCATTCTCGTCGAAAACGCAGCCACGAAGGACATCGATCCTGTTATGACGCGGGGACTTTCAAAATTAAAGAGTGAGATTACCGCCGCAAGCCGGGGTCACTTGGCTAAGTAGGCGGCCACATGGAATCTCGTGTCGACTCCCCGAGAACACATCCCTAATAGAAACGCACCATGGCAGGACGGAAAAATTCCCAACTCTCGCCCAGCGCGAAGTGAGACAACCGCGCCATGACAACTATATAGCTAATTCCTTTGTCGCTCTTTTGTGCTGGGCACTCCTCTCCATTCACGTAGACTGAGGAGTCGCCTGAGACATCGGTGAATGCCTTCCTAACCAAGTCCACGAAATCTCCGTTTGACGGCAAGCGCGGACAGGTGTACATTTCCGCTGATCTCAATGAAACGCAAGTAGACGTAATAGAACGAAATAGACACAAGCAATAGAGCGAAAGGCCCTGGAAACGCAAATCCGCAAAGGAGCAATCCTCATGAAGACCCCTGCCGTTCGCCTCCTTCGCCGGCTGGTTGTAGGGCTCTGCATTTTTCTGCCGGCCCTATTCGCCTCCGCCACCACTTACTACGTGTCCACCACGGGCAGCAACACCAACGACGGCCTAACCACGACCAGTGCCTGGCGCAACATTCAATATGCCGCCAATCACGTCGTCGCAGGAGATACCGTCCAGGTGCTGGGCGGAATCTACAACGAAGTGGTGACCATTCCCGCCTCCGGCTCCGCTACCGCCGGCTACATCACCTTCCAGAACTATGCCAGCCAAGCCGCGATTATCGACGGCACCGGACTCACGCCTCCCGCGCAGGGCGGCCTGATCAACATTGCCAGTCAGAGCTACGTGATCATCCGGGGACTGGAAATCCGCAACTACAAAACCACTTCCCGAAACAAGGTTCCGGTCGGGGTCTGGGTCACCGGCGCTGGTAGCAATCTGCAACTGCTTAACAATCACATCCACGACATTGTGACGACTGCATCGGGCTGCAATGCCAACGCGCTGGGCGTCGCTTTCTACGGCACGCAGGCGCCGGCCTCTCTGAACAACATCACCATCAGCGGCAATGAGATCGACCACCTGCAGACGGGCTGCAGCGAGTCCCTCACCGTCGACGGCAACGTCGATACCTTCACTATCACCAACAACCTGATCCACGACAACAACAACATCGGCATCGACGCTATTGGCTTTGAAGGCGTCTCGCCCAATTCCGCGTACGATCAGGCCCGCAACGGCACCATCTCTCTCAATACCGTTTACAACATCAGTTCGAACGGAAATCCTTCCTATCCCAAGAACTGCTGGTGCGCCAACGGAGTTTACGTCGACGGTGGCGCCAACATCCTGATCGAGCGCAACCTGATCCACAATGTCGACATCGGCATCGAAATGGCCAGCGAGCACTCCGGCAGGAACACCGCCAACGTGACGGCGCGCAACAACCTCGTTTACTTCGGCAACTCCGCCGGAGTTTCCATTGGCGGTTACGCCAGCAAGGTCGGCGGCAGCGACCATGTCACCATCGTCAACAACACCTTGTACAAGAACGATGGCAAGAACACGGGCAGCGGCGAATTTCAGATTCAGTACCACGCCACCAACAACGTGTTCAAGAACAACATTGTGTACGCGGGTGCACAGGCCCTCGCCATTCACAACTTCACCACATCGGTGGCCAACCCAGCAGATGTGGACTACAACCTCTACTTCTCTCCTGGCGGAGCCACTGGGACCACGTTCGTCTGGAACAACAAGACTTATGGCACGTTCACGGCCTATCAATCCGGTTCGGGGAAGGACGGAAATGGGAAATTTTCCGACCCGCAGTTCCTGAACGGAACCACGCCGGACTTGCATGTCCATTCAACCTCGCCGGCGGTAAATGCGGGAATTAATCTGGGCTCGGCGGTGGTGGGGACGCTCGACTTTGCCGGAAACGCCCGCGTCCAGGGCTCGAACATCGACATCGGAGGCTACGAGCAGTAGATCCGAAAACTGCCGACTCCTGCACCAATGGGAAGGACCGAGTTCCACGGGGGCCGTTAGCCTCGCAAGCAGATCCCGCAAGCTGGCGGTACCAACCCCAGATGTCGGCGCGGTGGCCAAGAAACTTCTCTACTTAGCCCCAGATGGGGACTAATGTCAGAGAACGGCAGTGACCCGATCTTTCAAGTGGGTGCGTACGTCGACTCTTTCACGTGCTGCTGAAGACCGGGGCATCGAGGTTGGATCTCAATCCTACGAATGAACGAGATTACAACCTGGGGTTGACCGAATACCTTTCCGCCCGACAAACTTAATCACTTCGTCACACGGCTTCAACGATCTGTCTGTGCCGGCCGACTTTGACTTCACGCTTGGTTCGCTCCTGTGTCCAATTTATTGAAGGGCAATTCGGAAGCGGTGTCGGCAGGATGTGGCGCATCCTCATCTCGTTTCCCTTTGATTCGACTCAGCATCTCACGAACCTTTCGTGCAAGTTCTTCCGGGAGGAATGGTTTCTCCAAGAAATCCCCACCGTTCAAGTTGTCAGGATGCGCCTCCACTACGCCCTCGGCATACCCTGAGATAAGGAGGAATTTCATATTCGGCCGCAATGCAACCACCTTTTCTTTCAGCTGCAAACCTGTCATTCGGGGCATGGCGTAATCGGTCACAACCAAGTCGATATTCGCAAGACCGTCCTGACAAAAGGACAAGGCTTCCTCACCTTCCTTTGCTTCCAGCACCTGATAGCCTTGCTTCTCCAACACCCTGCTCATCAACCTTCGCAACCCAGCTTCGTCTTCAACCAAGAGGATCGTTGCAATTCCCCCGGGCGGCGACTCCAGACGCGAGCTTGCTGTCGTCGTGGGATGCAGAACTTCGGTATCGTGGTCTTCTTCCAACTTGGGAAAATAGACACGAAATGTGGTCCCCCTGCCTCGCACGCTGGACACCGTGATGTGCCCTCCACTCTGTTTGACAATACCGTAGGTTGTCGATAGACCGAGTCCGGTCCCCTTACCTGCCTTCTTCGTGGTAAAGAACGGCTCAAAGATGTGAGGCAACGTATTAGCATCGATCCCCTCTCCATTGTCACCGATCGAGATCATGATGTAATCACCCGGTACCACGTCGAAGTAACGGGTGGACAATTCTTCGTCCAGTACGACACTAGCGGTTTCGATTGTTATCCTCCCACCATGTGGCATGGCATCACGAGCGTTCACGATGAGATTAATCAGAATTTGTTGAATCTGTGCTGGATCAGCTCTCACCTTTCCCAACTCGGCGTGTAACACCGGAATGACATCGATGTTGGCGGGGATGAGGCGTCGAAGCAGCTTGTGCGATTCCCAAACCGACTTGTTCAAATCCAGGACAGTCGGTTCGATAATTTGCTTGCGGCTGAAGGCCAGTAATTGCCGGGTCAACGACGCCGCCTTCTTGGTTGCATCCTTGATTTCGGTCAGGCCGAGCCGCAGCGATTCGTTTTCGACCTGTTCTTCTCCCATCAGGTCGCTGTAACCCATAATGATTCCCAAGTAGTTGTTGAACTCGTGGGCAATTCCACCGGCCAGATGCCCTACGGCTTCCATCTTTTGCGCCTGCCGCAATTCATCTTCGGTTCGCTTGCGCGCGCTGACATCCCGGAGGATCACCGAGTACAGCGTCTCCGAAGCCGTTTTCACTTGCGAGATCGTCGCTTCAACCGGGAACTCCTCCCCATCTGCTCTGACACCCATCAATGTTCTCGGCGAATACATCGAGCGACTGGAGACGCCTGTCTTCCCGAAATTCCGAATATGTCCTCGGTGAGCTTCACGGAATTGCTGCGGGATGAATTTGTCGAGAGTGAGCCCAATGGCGTCCTTTGCCGGACAGCGAAAGATTTGCTCTGCGGCACGGTTGAAAACGATGATCTTCTGATCGTTATCGACCGTAATGATGCCGTCCATTGCGGAACTGATTATGCCGAGCAGTCGCTCCTGACTATCCCGAAGCGCCTCCACATTGCGATCGCGCTCGAAAATATCCACGACCATGCCATCCATTCGGCTAGACCTGTTAGCGGCGGCTGAAGGCTTTGTGCCCCGACGTACTTCCAGTTGAACCGACACGAGGCGTGCGAGAGTGAGCAGAGCATCTTTGTGAGAGGCTGGAAGTTCCCGTGGCAAGCGATCCATCACGCAGAGCGTGCCCACCGCGTATCCTTCTTTGGTCAACAGGGGAGCCCCTGCGTAGAACCGAATCCCAGCATGTGTGACGATTGGTTTATTGAAGAACCGCTCGTCCATCGCAGCATCCGTTATCACGACCAACTCGGGCCGGAGGATGGTCTGGCCACAAATCGAATCTTCGCGTGGGATTTCGGAATACTCCCAACCCACCTTTGCCTTGAACCACAGTCGCGTTGCATCAATGAGTCCAATCAGTCCAATGGGAGTACCGCAAAGATAGGCTGCAAGTCGGGCAGTCTGGTCAAAGAGTTCTTCAGGCGGCGTGTCGAGCACGCGGCAGGTTTGTAGCGCCTCAAGACGCGCCGATTCATCCTCCGGTACCTGAGACAGCATCTTCTAACTCCACACAACTTTGGAGGGGGAAGGACTATTGAATAGAGTTACCGTGGAAATAACTGATTGTCTAGTGTTTATCTATGCCCTGAGCGGCAGTTTCATGTTGTGTTTCTCAATACTCGCAGTCGCAAGAAGGGACTTGCATCACGTTCAGGCGCCCTTGATCAGCGCCGTCACGTTTCGGATTCTACAGTGCCCGTGGGCCGCCTCGGCCGTGCAGGACGGCGTATCCCGCAGGCTGGCGTTGGTATCCAGATAGCCGCGGCGTACATCTGAGTGAAATCCAGCCTCGCGCATCATGTCGGACAGAGTATTCCTTGAGGGCAATGTTCTCGGGATCGTGGCGAAGACCGTGGAACTCCAAGAGCGCGTGCGTGCTCTCACATTATCGGGTGATGCTTGTCACAGCCTACTACTTATTATCGGCAGATCATTGGTTTCGTGGCGGTCCGGAGGGACCGTCACAGGTCGAGGCCCCCAACTCGATCTCGACAACGCCAAAGCACCTTTTCCCAAGGAAGATCGTACGACGCAAGCGTCCGAGAACAGCCGAGGGGGCTAGTGTCCACGACTGCACAGCTGTCAGATTCCCAGGGCAACTTCGAGGGCATTACACACAGCGTGTACCCCGTCCGCGCAGGCCGAATCAACAACTCGACACTAAGCGACTAACAGTGAACATCGACGTGCAAGTCATCCGCCAGGCCAAGTCCGAGATCGTGAGCTTGGAACGCAGGAAGGTTTCCATCGAAGACCACAATCGCTTGCTCGAGCTCGCAGAGGTCACCTAGGAGATAGATCGTGCCGTTGAAGCCTTTCGTCTGCCAAGCACTAAACTTCCTGAAGCTCCATCGCCCTGACTGCCAGCGGTGTGTGGACCAGGACTGCTACGGGATCATCCGCCAGCGCCTGATGGAATTGAACGAACACGCCAAGCAAGGGTCCGGCCCCAGACCAGACGAGAACAGTGATGCCGCGTGAAAACGCACTCCTCTATAAGTTGGCTGTATGCCTCATTCTGCAGCCGCAATGAGGCCCTATTCCGGTGGTGGCTTGCCGCCTTAGGCCGCGCGGTACGGCAGGCTGTTTCGCAAAGCCTCAAGCATATACACGGCATCGTGGATAGCTTCTGCCTCGTCGCAAGGCACTAATGCAGCCGTCGTCAGTTGAAGTAGACGCTTAGAGAGTTTCTCTTGTGCGTCGACGATCAGTCCGTACACGCGTTGACGATCACTTTCCAGAATCGCGGCCATGTACGCTTTCTTCCAGTCCAAGTCCTCAGGTACAGCAGATATGCGCGAAGACATTGAATAACCTCCGATTGCTCTCGAGTCTCCAAGCACAGAAGCAAATATGATGAGCACCGGGAATTACGAAATCCTGTCGTCAACCTTTGTCAAAATCTCCTGCGCCGACATGGCAAATACGTGGAACAGCGCCCCAGAGATGTGCAAAAGTGTACCTATTTGTGTGCAAATCGAGTGAATCGGGGGGCTCGCCGTTACGAAAAGCGAACAAGTGGACCAACGGTGACGAAAGCTGGATCGGGTAGGATTCGTCGCTGTCAAGTCGGAACAGTTACAGAAACCGAAAATATCCTGGACGCAAGGTAATCGACCTGAAGGCGTCCATAGGCGTTGGGTTTGCTCCTTGAGAAACAGGGTTCCCAGTTGTGCTGCGTTTGATCGTACGGGTTCTGTCGAGAACCCGGCAGGTCCCGCCCAAGCGAACGGTCCACAATCCTTATTGCGAATCTCCGATTTCGGATACGTCATGCCGCTGATCTACGGATAGTGCGTTTCCCCCAGGGGGGCAGTTTCGTCAAGTAGTTCACGCAGCCGTCTTGAGATGACGAGGTCTTCCTCCTCGACTGGCTGCGGAGCCGGGTGGGGATAATGCAGAAGAGACCCAAACAGATGTAGGAACGACATGGGGGAGGTACTCCGCGTTGTGAAGTTCGGACTATGTTTCAGAGCTGCAATCATGGCCGCCGCCAATGCTCGGCCCCATGAGAGCAATCACCGTTTACCGTGATCGTCATCACTTTCCTGTCGCGGATCTGGGCGTTATGCTCACACGCTCTCCTCAGGGTCACCAGGGCAGGCCAACTTTATCCCTCGTGTTTCCCTGCTGCGTTTGATGACAGATCACAGCGAAGTAGCGGTGGCCGCGGGCGAACAACTGAGCGCCGTCTAATACACCGCACACGAGGAGGTGCTTACATTGGGCCTCTCAACACATCCGGCAGAAAGGCTTGCGAAGCTCCTCCTGGCTTGGACGACCAATGCCAGGCAAGATCAGAAAATCGACGATTCGCCACCCGTCACACTGGCTCTGAACCACGAAGAGATCGGGCAGACCATCGGGGTCACTCGCCAAACCGTCACTCGTCTTCTTTCTGAGTTCAGGAGGCGTGAGGTGTTGCAATGTTGCAACTAAGAAAGTCGGTTTTGTGCATCCAAGACCGACCGGCTCTGGAAAGGATTAGCGGTCTGACATTTGATTCTCTTCTCTAAGGTGTTCTGCATCGAAGAAGCCGGCCCACGACGGGATGAGAGATTGCAGGTTGTGCTTTATGGAGTGCAAACCGAAATCAGTGATACAACCGCCCGATCACAGAATGGTTGGCGTCGGAGAATGGATTGTCTCTCTCGTGGTTTGGTGCGCCACGATCAGCCTGTTTCTCGCGATTGTTTGCTTCCTGCTGGATCCGGCCGAGTAAAGTTCGCCCGATGTCCTTGAGGTATCAAGGAGCTGAATTTCTGGGCACGTTTGTGTTATGAAATCAGCCGCGTCGCACGGACGATTTGTGTTCACTACCTCAAGGAGGTGCTTCCCATGACTCCCGAAATCCCCACCCCCGTCAATGTCGATGAGATGATTGATATTGCTTTCCATCATGAGATCAAGTGCCGCGCCTATGAACTCTACGAGCGCCGGCACTCTGCCGACAGTCCCGATCTTAAGGGGGAACTTCCACGAGTTGCCTACGCGGTTGCCCAGATTCAGAAGAACGCCAATGGTGAGGCTGCGGACAATAGAGCAGTTAGAGCAGCTCGGATATACCTGCGCGCTCTAACGTCTATTATCTCGGAGCGTGACATGGATTGAAACCAGACGCCAACCCGAGATGCTGAGCACCAGGCGGTCGACACCGCGCCGGGCCGTGCGTTCCCATGACAACGACTTCCATGTTCCGTTATTGAGCAGATGAGAGGATACAGCTAGAAGGATTTTCCTGATGAATATCCGCGACGGCGAACTAACTTAGATCAGCGACCTAGCAGACTTATTTGGTCAACTGGCACGTCGTCTTCGTAGTGCGAATGTCCTATCTTTCGGGGGTGAATCGAGATAAACGTGTGCCACCGACCGTCGATCAACTCGTCGTATTCGGTGATCCAGATCAAGGATCCCTGAAGGAAACTGGCGACAGGCTCGGAACGACGTAAGCCCGGAGAGATTTGCTTCATCTCAATCCCATTCGCACTAGCCATGTGGTTTTAATCCTGACGATTGCATCAGGCCTCGATTTGCATTATTAGTTTCCGCTAAGGGGCCGACTGTGATTAGCCTCACACGATCGTTACGCCAGTCACCATAGCTACACCAGCGTACAAAAGCACGATGCGCGTCTGGACCGGCTCCTGAGGGTGCCGGACGCAACGCTTCTACAATTGCTTGCACAGCGCAAGAACGTGACGTGGAAACTTCTTGCGGCCCGTGCCGCCTACATCCGGCTTGGCTTGTTGAGCAAATACTGACTTCTCATGTTTTTCCTAGAAAGTATTCCCACGAACGGATCCGGGAACCAGCCGGATTGCTTCCCCCACTTCTTGTGTGGTCGGATTTGCTGTGAAATCGCAAAACCGGACTACCTCAAACTCGGATGCCAGTGACGCCAAAGTCTTCTCGGCGCCAGAGCCCGAGTAGGCAGCCTTCCCACTGACGAGAAGGACAGTACGAACATTGTAAAGTTCTCCCAAGCCGACTTTGGCCCGTCTCGTCCTTCGGATCAACTTCCGACTTTGCCTGCCACGCGCCCAGATCGGTGGTGGGCGTTCCACGCGGAACGCCCACTTCATGAGCCCACCTTCACCCGATTCTCCATCATTCCGGGTCCGTGGGATCGTTGAACAGAACTGTCAGCTTGATGCTGCCGTGGCCGAATTGTGGGAAGTTCTGTTTTGTCGGATCCGCGGGATCAAGATTCGAGGCGGTATCGTCAGGCGGAAACAGAACCAGCGAGTCGAGGAAACTCAGCAGGTTGCTCACCTGCGCCGGCTTCAGCGCGACGAAAGCGTTGTGCGCCGCTTGTGCTTCTCCTCCGTGGCGCAAGATCACGTCGTTCAGGGTGATGCTGCGACCATC
>CAVUYN010000017.1:0-37476 GCA_963745715.1 uncultured Acidobacteriota bacterium
ATTCGGAAGCGGTGTCGGCAGGATCTGGCGCATCCTCATCTCGTTTCCCTTTGATTCGACTCAGCATCTCACGAACCTTTCGTGCAAGTTCTTCCGGGAGGAATGGTTTCTCCAAGAAATCCCCACCGTTCAAGTTGTCAGGATGCGCCTCCACTACGCCCTCGGCATACCCTGAGATAAGCAGGAATTTCATATTCGGCCGCAATGCAACCACTTTTTCTTTCAGCTGCAAACCTGTCATTCGGGGCATGGCGTAATCGGTCACAACCAAGTCGATATTCGCAAGACCGTCCTGACAAAAGGACAAGGCTTCCTCACCTTCCTTTGCTTCCACCACCCGATAGCCTTGCTTCTCCAACACCCTGCTCATCAACCTTCGCAACCCAGATTCGTCTTCAACCAACAGGATCGTTGCAATTCCCCTGGGCGGTGACTTCGGACGCGAGCTTGCCGTCGTCGTGGGATGCAGAACTTCGGTATCGTAGCCTTCTTCCAACTTGGGAAAATAGACACGAAATGTGGTCCCCCTGCCTCGCACACTGGACACCGTGATGTGCCCTCCACTCTGTTTGACAATACCGTAGGTTGTCGATAGACCGAGTCCGGTCCCCTTACCTGCCTTCTTCGTGGTAAAGAACGGCTCAAAGATGTGAGGCATCGTATTAGCATCGATCCCCTCTCCATTGTCACCGATCGATATCATGATGTAATCACCCGGTACCACGTCGAAGTAACGGGTGGACAATTCTTCGTCCAGTACGACACTAGCGGTTTCGATTGTTATCTTCCCACCATGTGGCATGGCATCGCGAGCGTTCACGACGAGATTAATCAGAATTTGTTGAATCTGCGCTGGATCAGCTTTCACCTTTCCCAACTCGGCGTGTAACACCGGAATGACATCGATGTTGGCGGGGATGAGGCGTCGAAGCAGCTTGTGCGATTCCCAAACCGACTTGTTCAAATCCAGGACAGTCGGTTCGATAATTTGCTTGCGGCTGAAGGCCAGTAATTGCCGGGTCAACGACGCCGCCTTCTTGGTTGCATCCTTGATTTCGGTCAGGCCGAGCCGCAGCGATTCGTTTTCGACCTGTTCTTCTCCCATCAGGTCGCTGTAACCCATAATGATTCCCAAGTAGTTGTTGAACTCGTGGGCAATTCCACCGGCCAGATGCCCTACGGCTTCCATCTTTTGCGCCTGCCGCAATTCATCTTCGGTTCGCTTGCGCGCGCTGACATCCCGGAGGATCACCGAGTACAGCGTCTCCGAAGCCGTTTTCACTTGCGAGATCGTCGCTTCAACCGGGAACTCCTCCCCATCTGCTCTGACACCCATCAATGTTCTCGGCGAATACATCGAGCGACTGGAGACGCCTGTCTTCCCGAAATTCCGAATATGTCCTCGGTGAGCTTCACGGAATTGCTGCGGGATGAATTTGTCGAGAGTGAGCCCAATGGCGTCCTTTGCCGGACAGCGAAAGATTTGCTCTGCGGCACGGTTGAAAACGATGATCTTCTGATCGTTATCGACCGTAATGATGCCGTCCATTGCGGAACTGATTATGCCGAGCAGTCGCTCCTGACTATCCCGAAGCGCCTCCACATTGCGATCGCGCTCGAAAATATCCACGACCATGCCATCCATTCGGCTAGACCTGTTAGCGGCGGCTGAAGGCTTTGTGCCCCGACGTACTTCCAGTTGAACCGACACGAGGCGTGCGAGAGTGAGCAGAGCATCTTTGTGAGAGGCTGGAAGTTCCCGTGGCAAGCGATCCATCACGCAGAGCGTGCCCACCGCGTATCCTTCTTTGGTCAACAGGGGAGCCCCTGCGTAGAACCGAATCCCAGCATGTGTGACGATTGGTTTATTGAAGAACCGCTCGTCCATCGCAGCATCCGTTATCACGACCAACTCGGGCCGGAGGATGGTCTGGCCACAAATCGAATCTTCGCGTGGGATTTCGGAATACTCCCAACCCACCTTTGCCTTGAACCACAGTCGCGTTGCATCAATGAGTCCAATCAGTCCAATGGGAGTACCGCAAAGATAGGCTGCAAGTCGGGCAGTCTGGTCAAAGAGTTCTTCAGGCGGCGTGTCGAGCACGCGGCAGGTTTGTAGCGCCTCAAGACGCGCCGATTCATCCTCCGGTACCTGAGACAGCATCTTCTAACTCCACACAACTTTGGAGGGGGAAGGACTATTGAATAGAGTTACCGTGGAAATAACTGATTGTCTAGTGTTTATCTATGCCCTGAGCGGCAGTTTCATGTTGTGTTTCTCAATACTCGCAGTCGCAAGAAGGGACTTGCATCACGTTCAGGCGCCCTTGATCAGCGCCGTCACGTTTCGGATTCTACAGTGCCCGTGTGCCGCCTCGGCCGTGCAGGACGGCGTATCCCGCAGGCTGGCGTTGGTATCCAGATAGCCGCGGCGTACATCTGAGTGAAATCCAGCCTCGCGCATCATGTCGGACAGAGTATTCCTTGAGGGCAATGTTCTCGGGATCGTGGCGAAGACCGTGGAACTCCAAGAGCGCGTGCGTGCTCTCACATTATCGGGTGATGCTTGTCACAGCCTACTACTTATTATCGGCAGATCATTGGTTTCGTGGCGGTCCGGAGGGACCGTCACAGGTCGAGGCCCCCAACTCGATCTCGACAACGCCAAAGCACCTTTTCCCAAGGAAGATCGTACGACGCAAGCGTCCGAGAACAGCCGAGGGGGCTAGTGTCCACGACTGCACAGCTGTCAGATTCCCAGGGCAACTTCGAGGGCATTACACACAGCGTGTACCCCGTCCGCGCAGGCCGAATCAACAACTCGACACTAAGCGACTAACAGTGAACATCGACGTGCAAGTCATCTGCCCGGCCGAGTCCGAGATCGTGAGCTTGGAACGCAGGAAGGTTTCCATCGAAGACCACAATCGCTTGCTCGAGCTCGCAGAGGTCACCTAGGAGATAGATCGTGCCGTTGAAGCCTTTCGTCTGCCAAGCACTAAACTTCCTGAAGCTCCATCGCCCTGACTGCCAGCGGTGTGTGGACCAGGACTGCTACGGGATCATCCGCCAGCGCCTGATGGAATTGAACGAACACGCCAAGCAAGGGTCCGGCCCCAGACCAGACGAGAACAGTGATGCCGCGTGAAACGCACTCCTCTATAAGTTGGCCGTATGCCTCATTCTGCAGCCGCAATGAGGCCCTATTCCGGTGGTGGCTTGCCGCCTTAGGCCGCGCGGTACGGCAGGCTGTTTCGCAAAGCCTCAAGCATATACACGGCATCGTGGATAGCTTCTGCCTCGTCGCAAGGCACTAATGCAGCCGTCGTCAGTTGAAGTAGACGCTTAGAGAGTTTCTCTTGTGCGTCGACGATCAGTCCGTACACGCGTTGACGATCACTTTCCAGAATCGCGGCCATGTACGCTTTCTTCCAGTCCAAGTCTTCAGGTACAGCAGATATGCGCGAAGACATTGAATAACCTCCGATTGCTCTCGAGTCTCCAAGCACAGAAGCAAATATGATGAGCACCGGGAATTAACGAAATCCTGTCGTCAACCTTTGTCAAAATCTCCTGCGCCGACATGGCAAATACGTGGAACAGCGCCCCAGAGATGTGCAAAAGTGTACCTATTTGTGTGCAAATCGAGTAAATCGGGGGGCTCGGCGTTACGAAAAGCGAACAAGTGGACCAACGGTGACGAAAGCTGGATCGGGTAGGATTCGTCGCTGTCAAGTCGGAACAGTTACAGAAACCGAAAATATCCTGGACGCAAGGTAATCGACCTGAAGGCGTCCATAGGCGTTGGGTTTGCTCCTTGAGAAACAGGGTTCCCAGTTGTGCTGCGTTTGATCGTACGGGTTTTGTCGAGAACCCGGCAGGTCCCGCCCAAGCGAGCGGTCCACAATCCTTATTGCGAATCTCCGATTTCGGATACGTCATGCCGCTGATCTACGGATAGTGCGTTTCCCCCAGGGGGGCAGTTTCGTCAAGTGGTTCACGCAGCCGTCTTGAGATGACGAGGTCTTCCTCCTCGACTGGCTGCGGAGCCGGGTGGGGATAATGCAGAAGAGACCCAAACAGATGTAGGAACGACATGGGGGAGGTACTCCGCGTTGTGAAGTTCGAAACTATATGTCAGAGCTGCGATCATGGCCGCCGCCAGTACTCAGCCCCATGAGAGCAATCACTGTTCAACGTGATCGTCGTCACTTTCCTGTCGCGGATCTGGGCGTTATGCTCACACGCTCTCCTCAGGGTCACCAGGGCAGGCCAACTTTATCCCTCGTGTTTCCCTGCTGCGTTTGATGACAGATCCAGCGAGAGCGGGGCCGCGGGCGAACAACTGAGCGCCGTCTAACACACCGCACACGAGGAGGTGCTTACATTGGGCCTCTCAACACATCCGGCAGAAAGGCTTGCGAAGCTCCTCCTGGCTTGGACGACCAATGCCAAGCAAGATCAGAAAATCGACGATTCGCCACCCGTCACACTGGCTCTGAACCACGAAGAGATCGGGCAGACCATCGGGGTCACTCGCCAAACCGTCACTCGTCTTCTTTCTGAGTTCAGGAGGCGTGAGGTGTTGCAATGTTGCAACTAAGAAAGTCGGTTTTGTGCATCCAAGACCGACGGCTCTGGAAAGGATTAGCGGTCTGACATTTGATTCTCTTCTCTAAGGTGTTCTGCATCGAAGAAGCCGGCCCACGACGGGGTGAGAGATTGCAGGTTGTGCTTTATGGAGTGCAAACCGAAATCAGTGATACAACCGCCCGATCACAGAATGGTTGGCGTCGGAGAATGGATTGTCTCTCTCGTGGTTTGGTGCACCACGATCAGCCTGTTTCTCGCGATTGTTTGCTTCCTGCTGGGTCCGGCCGAGTAAAGTTCGCCCGATGTCCTTGAGGTATCAAGGAGCTGAATTTCTGGGCACGTTTGTGTTATGAAATCAGCCGCGTCGCACGGACGATTTGTGTTCACCACCTCAAGGAGGTGCTTGCCATGACTCCCCAAATCCCCACCCCCGTCAATGTCGATGAGATGATTGATATTGCTTTCCATCATGAGATCAAGTGCCGCGCTTATGAACTCTACGAGCGCCGGCACTCTGCCGACAGTCCCGATCTTAAGGGGGAACTTCCACGAGTTGCCTACGCGGTTGCCCAGATTCAGAAGAACGCCAATGGTCAGGCTGCGGACAATAGAGCAGTTAGAGCAGCTCGGATATACCTGCGCGCTCTAACGTCTATTATCTCGGAGCGTGACATGGATTGAAACCAGACGCCAACCCGAGATGCTGAGCACCGCGCGGTCGACACCGCGCCGGGCCGTGCGTTCCCATGACAATGACTTCCATGTTCCGTTATTGAGCAGATGAGAGGATACAGCTAGAAGGATTTTCTTGATGAATATCCGCGACGGCGAACTAACTTAGATCAGCGACCTAGCAGACTTATTTGGTCAACTGGCACGTCGTCTTCGTAGTGCGAATGTCCTATCTTTCGGGGGTGAATCGAGATAAACGTGTGCCACCGACCGTCGATCAACTCGTCGTATTCGGTGATCCAGATCAAGGATCCCTGAAGGAAACTGGCGACAGGCTCGGAACGACGTAAGCCCGGAGAGATTTGCTTCATCTCAATCCCATTCGCACTAGCCATGTGGTTTTAATCCTGACGATTGCATCAGGCCTCGATTTGCATTATTAGTTTCCGCTAAGGGGCCGACTGTGATTAGCCTCACACGATCGTTACGCCAGTCACCATAGCTACACCAACGTACAAAAGCACGATGCGCGTCTGGACCGGCTCCTGAGGGTGCCGGACGCAACGCTTCTACAATTGCTTGCACAGCGCAAGAACGTGACGTGGAAACTTCTTGCGGCCCGTGCCGCCTACATCCGGCTTGGCTTGTTGAGCAAATACTGACTTCTCATGTTTTTCCTAGAAAGTATTCCCACGAACGGATCCGGGAACCAGCCGGATTGCTTCCCCCACTTCTTGTGTGGTCGGATTTGCTGTGAAATCGCAAAACCGGACTACCTCAAACTCGGATGCCAGTGACGCCAAAGTCTTCTCGGCTCCAGAGCCCGAGTAGGCAGCCTTCCCACTGACGAGAAGGACAGTACGAACCTGGTAAAGTTCTCCCAAGCCGACTTTGGCCCGTCTCGTCCTTCGGATCAACTTCCGACTTTGCCTGCCACGCGCCCAGATCGGTGGTGGGCGTTCCACGCGGAACGCCCACTTCATGAGCCCACCTTCACCCGATTCTCCATCATTCCGGGTCCGTGGGATCGTTGAACAGAACTGTCAGCTTGATGCTGCCGTGGCCGAATTGTGGGAAGTTCTGTTTTGTCGGATCCGCGGGATCAAGATTCGAGGCGGTATCGTCAGGCGGAAACAGAACCAGCGAGTCGAGGAAACTCAGCAGGTTGCTCGCCTGCGCCGGCTTCAGCGCGACGAAAGCGTTGTGCGCCGCTTGTGCTTCTCCTCCGTGGCGCAAGATCACGTCGTTCAGGGTGATGCTGCGACCATCGTGTCCATACGGGCCCGTCGTCCCGACTCCCCATAGCGGACGAGTGAGGAACTGGGTTTGCAGCGTGCCATCCCAGTTGCGTTCGTAGAAGTTCGTCCCCAGGTCGTGACGCTTGAAGTCGGTGAAAATGTCTTTCACTACGAACGAATTGCCCAGGGGCAACTTCAGTGGAGGTTGTCCGCTGCCGTCGTCCAGCGTGTAGTAAAGAGTGGTGGCGGTGGAATACAGGCTGTTGAACACCCCATTTACGGTGTCGTACGCAGTTTCCACATCGGCCACGCGGCGGTCATGGTTGATGGTCAGGTCGGCGATGTGGCACGAAGCGCAGCCAATCTTGGAGAAAGTTTGACGGCCACTTTCGGTTGTAGTGGTCTGGGCGGCGTGCCCGGGCTTGAAGTAGTTCAACAGATAGAATTCGAGATGATCCACCAGCGCGGGATCAATCTCGTTTCCATTCTCCGCGTCGGGTTGCGGCGGCGGACTGATCTTGTCTTTGGAACCGTCCAGCACCATCCCCGAAGGAGTAACCACGCGACCCCCGGCGCTGGCTGCCAGAAGGTCCGGATCGGATGAAGCCTCAAGTCCCATCTCATTGTGCAAAGCACCGACTATGAACTCACGGATGGAAATCGTACTGCCTTCGGCGAAGAACGGCTTCACCCGCAAATCGGAGTCGACCCCCGAGACTTTCGACGTATCCAGTGAACCGTCGGAATTGGCGGTGATGCTGCCGTAGTCGATTTCTTTGCTGCGGAGTTTTAACGTGACGGAGCGCTTCCTCTGTTGTGCGCGTGCGATGGCAAGACCCCGTGTCGCGCGCAGATCGGAAGTGATCTCATCGGCCAGCATCTCTTTCAGCCCAAGTCCGAACAAGTGCGGGGAGTCACGGCTATCAGGCCGGGTAGCGACGTTGCCGCCAGCGCCAGCCGAACCGCGCGGGCGGCCGTGACACGATGCGCAACTGTCGGAGAGGCCGGCGCCTATTGCAATATCGGTGTCGATTTCGCCGAGGCCGTCCCCTTCGCCGGGTCCTTGCCCCTGTGCATGGGTGAACTTCCGCTGAAAGAGCTGGCGTCCTCTGCGGATGGAGCGATAGGGGTCGCGGCTAATCATGTAGATCGAGGAGTTCGGCGTGAGCGTATTGCCGCGTCCCGCTCCAATCTCATCTTGCAGCGATTTGTTGATGCCCGCTTTGGCGGTGTTTGGAGCCTGCGTGTTGTCGATCAGTTGAGCTTGCAGTGTAGAAGACCAAGTCAGCACTGCCAGGGCGCAAACAGCAATCATTCGCACGGCGGTTTTCATGGAAAGGGCCTCGCTCCCGGTTATTCAATTCCCCTGAGCATCCAGGGTGATATTTTCTGTCTCGGCCGTCAGCTTCAGGCGGCCTGTCGACATAGTTCTGATTGGGATCCGGCCAACAAACTCGCTGGCCTTTTCCCTGAGCCAGGTAACTGCTGACAGGGCGGAAAAGGCTACAGCGGCACGCGGAGAACAACTCGCTTTCTCGCTGACCCGGCGAAGACGGGCGAATGATTGAGAGGCGTGCTGAGAGTGTTGCCGATGATACTGGCGGGTAGTTCCAAAGATTCGCATAACATATCCCTTTCCAACGAAGTTGCGGTTTCGTTGACTAGATTTTTCCCGTGCGTAGAAGAACAATTCCGGCCACAACCAGCGCGACGCCGCCGATTTTCGACAGGGACGCGCTCTCGTTCAGCAGGACCATGCTCAGGAGCAACGCGGTGATTGCTTCGAATCCCAACACGACTATGTAAGTGATTGCCATCTGCTCCCCTCGCATGGCAACCGTCTGCAAGACTGTCCCGACCGAGAAGAAGGCAAACATCAAGACCGTCGGGCGCAAATGGGTCAACCCGGCTGACAATTTCATGAAGTAACCGCCGATACTGAACGACAAGGCAGCCAATCCGGTTAGCGTGGTAAACATTGCGTTCCTCCTCACTGCCTTCAACATCTCTTCAGTGCTGCGACCCTACTGCTTCTCCTCCACGCGAGAGTAGTGAAGGTGGACAAGTTTCCAGGAGTCGCCCCGGCGGACCCACACTTCCGTCGCCTGGAACGCGAAGGTCCCATCCTTCGTGGTGGGCCGGTCGGTCTCGGTCACGAGAGCGACGCCGTCGTAAAAACGGAACTGCTGCGGGTCGATCCTGCGAGTGACGACTTCCGGCTTTCTGGTTCGGTGCCGGACCTCATCCAACTGCTGCTGCTTGGTGACGACTCCGAAATCGCCGGAAACGGTAAAGTCCGCGTCCTCGACCCCGTCGAGGGTGACAGCGTCCGCGATGTCGTGCGCGTGCAGGCATTGCTCGTTGAGCTGGCGGATGGCTTGCTCATCGTTGGCGGTTCCGTTTGAATCCGGAACACCTGTCTTGTAAGGAAGAGTGAATGCACAAAGGGTGAGTAGCGGAAGGCCCACGAGTGTCGGGAGCCACTTTCGGCTTATCATTAGTTCTTGCCTCCAGAAGAGCTTGAAACCCCAGCTTTGTTCACCGACCTACCATCGTTCCCTGCTCACTCTCACAAAAGCGCGTCGGGCACTTGGCAAAGTTGCCCTGGATGCGCTTTTTATCCAATAGCGGGGCCATGAAGAACGTCTGAATTGTCATGAATGGGCGTAACTCGAAGACAATATTGGGCGGAACAGAGAACCCGGGTCTGATGTAAAATGTGGCACCATTCGTCGTGGGGCGGTTGTGATGGCATCAGGTGGGGCAATTTCCGCAAATCTGGTTCGATTCGGGGGCGAGTTTGAGCTCGATCTCCGTGCCTATGAACTTCGCCGTTCTGGCCAACCTCTGAAGCTCGAACACATTCCCATGGAGCTTCTGCTGCTGCTGATCGCGCAGCGCGGACAGCTCGTTAGCCGGGACCAGATTGTCGAAAAGGTCTGGGGCAAAGATGTCTTCCTCGATACCGATAACAGCATCAACGCCGCCATCCGCAAGATCCGCCAGGTGCTCAAGGACGACCCCGAGCAACCTCGATTTGTCCAAACACTGACTGGCCGGGGATACCGGTTTATCGCCCCCGTGGAAGAAGTAGGTTCGCCGGCGGCAGCCCAGGTCGGGGGAACTCTGATCGGCAAAAAGATCTCCCATTACCGCATCCTCCAAGTGCTGGGTGGCGGGGGCATGGGAGTGGTTTACAAGGCAGAGGATCTCAAGTTGGGTCGCCGTGCAGCTCTGAAATTCCTGCCCAGCGAGCTGGCGGGCGATCCCAACGCACTGGATCGAATCCAGCGGGAAGCGCGCGCCGCCTCCGCACTCGACCATCCCAACATCTGTGCGATCTATGAACTGGGCGAGCACGACGGGCAACCCTTCATCGTCATGCAGTTGCTCGAGGGGCAAACGCTCCGCGAGTGGATTGAATCCGGTCCGGCCTCTTCCGAGCCAGGGCGCCTGACAGAAATCGTAGGTTTTGGTGCTCAGATCGCCGACGCACTGGACGCCGCCCACAGGAAAGGCATCATCCACCGGGACATCAAGCCGGCCAACATCTTTATTACCTACCGCGGTGAGGCCAAGATCCTCGATTTCGGAGTGGCCAAGTTCGTGGCGGCCGAGGCGCCGGGGGAAAGCGAGAGCCGGGAACAGACAGGAAAACACCCGGCCAGTCCGGAGATCAGCCTGACCCAAACCGGCGATTCCATGGGGACGCCTTCCTACCTTTCTCCGGAACAGGTGCGGCGCGAAGAGCTGGATGCGCGGACCGATCTGTTTTCTTTCGGGCTGGTGCTTTACGAAATGGTCACCGGCCGCAAAGGCTTTGCAGGAAGCAGCACGACGGGAATTCACGACGCAGTTTTGCGCCTGCCTATCGTGCCGGCTCGGCAACTGCAGCCCGCAATTCCGGACAAACTGGATTCCATCATCACCAAGGCAGTTGAGAAGGATCGCGCGCTACGCTACCAGACAGCTTCCGAGATGCGTCACGATCTCCAAACCGTGAAGGCGGAACTTGAGGAGGAGAAGCGATCCGCATCCGGAGTTCACAGAGTTCAGACGGGTCCAGAGCGACTGTCGATCCCCGCGGATGGGGATTTGGCGAGGACGCACCGCAACCAAACGGTATCCTCTGCGATCCGCTGGAAGTCGTGGGCGGCTGTGGTAGTCGTTGTCGCGGCTTTCGCGATTGCCGGGTCAATCTATTTCTCCAATCGCCGCGCGAACCGGCTTACGGCCGAAGACACAATCGTGCTCGGGGATTTTGCCAATTCCACTGGCGATACTATTTTTGACGACACTCTCAAGGAAGCTCTGACCGTCACTCTGCGGCAGTCGCCGTTTCTCAACATCCTTCCTGAAGGAAAGATCGCCAAGACTCTAAAACTGATGACGCGTGAGCCCTCAACGGCGCTCACTCCCGCTGTAGCCAGCGAGGTCTGCCAACGCGCCGGCAGCAAGGCATACGTTGCGGGAGCAATTGGCAGCCTCGGCACCGCATACGTTGTGGGGCTGAAGGCGGTCAACTGCCATAACGGAGAGACCCTTGCCCAGGAGCAACTGACCGCCGGCAGTAAGGAACAAGTGCTGGTTTCGCTCGGCGAAGCGGCCACGAAACTTCGCCGCGAACTAGGCGAGTCTCTGACCACCGTACAGAGGTTCGATGTGCCGCTGATTGAGGCGACTACTCCCTCGCTGGAGGCTCTCAGAGAGCTCAGTCTCGGGCGGAGAGCCTGGAACACAAAGGGGGAGTCTGAAGCTCTTCCGTATATGAAGCGCGCAGTCGAGTTGGATCCAAAATTTGCCAGCGCCTACTCCGATCTGGGCACCGTCTACGAGAATCTGCAGCAACGTGGCCTGGCTGCCGAGAACTTTGCCAAAGCATACGAATTGCGGGAACGCGTGAGTGAGCGCGAACGGTTTCACATCCTCGGCCACTACTATGGCAGCGTCACCGGCGAACTGGAAAAAGCGATTCCGATCTATGAACAGTGGGAGCGCGAGTACGCTACCGATGCGACCCCTCGGACGAATCTGGGCAACATATTCACCTACCTCGGGCAGAATGAAAACTCACTGGCCGAGCATCAGGATGCCTTGCGGGTCGAGTCGAACGGCGTCTTGATCTACGAAAATCTGGCGCTGTCATACGGTTCCCTGAATCGCTACGATGAAGCCCTCTCCACGGTAAATCAGGCGTTCACTCGCCATCTCGATGACATGGGGCTGCATGCGATGATCCAGCAGATTGCTTTTCTGCGCGGCGATGTCCCCACGATGCAGAAAGAGCTTGCGTGGGGCATGGGAAAGCCGGGCGTGGAGGATTTTTTCATGGCGGCCCAGGCGGACATCGAGGCCGCGCAGGGTCACATTAGGAAGGCTCGAGAGTTCTCCCGGCGTGCCACTCATTCGGCAGCCCAGAGTGGCTCGAAGGAGACTGCGGCGTTCTGGGAGGCCCTGGGCGCTTTGCACGAGAATGACGTCGACAACCCTAAGGAAGCAGCCACGCAAGCGGACTCTGCACTGGCGCTGGCTCGGAATCGCGACACGCGAATCCTTGCGGCGTTGGCTTTCGCGCGCGCGGGAAAGGGGGATCGGGCAAGAACGATTGCCGATCAACTCGATCATGAGTTTCCCCTTGATACGCTCCTTCAGTCTTACTGGCTGCCCACGATTCGAGCGGCAATCCACCTGAGCCGCCGGGATGCGTCCGGCGCTCTGCAAGCTTTGCAGCCGGCTCTTCCGTATGAATTCGGCAGCCCGCAGCCGATTGCCACTTTGTATCCCGTCTATCTTCGGGGGCAAGCATTATTGTTGTCGCACCAGGGCACCGCGGCCGTCGTTGAGTTTGAGAAAATCCTGGCCCACCGACCGTTAGCGACCTTCGCAGTGGGAAGCCTCGCCAACCTGGAACTCGGCCGGGCATACGCGATGTCTGGCGAAACTGCAAAGGCCGCGCGCGCGTACCAGGATTTCTTTTCTCTCTGGACAGATGCCGATCCCGACACACCCATCCTGCGAGAGGCCAAGGTTGAGTTTGCAACGTTGAAACCGGCCTCCAAGACTCCATAGACACTTCAAACTGCACCCACGCTTTTCGGTGAATTCCTCAATCTCCAAAGAGATTGGAGCTGGATTGGGAGTTCCATCACAGTTGATTGAGGTCAAGATTGCGACCGGATTCCCGCCGTCGTGAGCTACGTCGCTTTCTCGACCTCGAGGAAGTTAACACGATGCAAACGTTGCTCAGCTGCGCGTAACAGATGCTCGCGGCAGGCAGGCTTCTGAGGTGACTTCCCAGCTGTTCCGGAGCATCACTTCCGGTTTGCTCGTTATCCGGGAATAGTTGCAGTGTCGGGAAAAGTCCGCATGTGGGCCTGCCAGTCATGAAGCCGCAAATTGTCAGCGTGCGCCCTCCTTGCTCTTGAAACGTGAGCATACGGGCGCGTTTACGCCGAAGTGGCTAGCAATGCTACGCCCTGGGCGAGCAGGGATGCAACGAGCAGGGGAGTACGGATCATCACCAATCGATCCCACGACGCCTGCAGCTCTCGAGCATTGTCGAGCCTTCCTCCCGTTTTTGCCGCTTCGGTTTGAGGCCGATTGATTGGCTTTGACAAACGATTGTAGATAACGACGAACAGGATCAGCATAGAGAGAGAGGCGAAATAGAACCCGCGATGTCCACTCCCGCTTAACGGGGCAACCACGAAGTTCGACAAAATCGCCGAGATGCCCCAGACCGGCATCCGCGCGTCACCGAAGAGATGGATAGATCCCATGACTTCGGTTCCGACTGACGGCGAAGCCAACCTTGGTGAGGTGGTGACCCGCGAAGAACTATGCCGTGTCTTGTGGGCAAACAACACAATTGTGGATTTCGACCAAAGCATCAACGCGGCGATTGAAAGGCTTCGGATCGCATTGGGTGACTCTGCCGATAAACCAGTTTACGTCGAGACTCTAGCGCACCGTGGATATCGGCTCATCGTTCCGGTGCAGTGGAAAGAGTTGCCACACGTCGGTCGAGAGCGTGGAACCGAACCGGAGACGATCAATCGGCGAACAGGCCTTTGTACTTGTCGAACTTCTGCCGCCAGACTAGCACCAAAAGCGACAGGTTGGATTGATCCTGTCGTTCTGAGCCCGCACGGTCCAAAGGTCGTCCTCAGGTAGTGATTCGAGCACAATCGGAGTGACCGCGTCTCCGGGGCCACGACCTTGGTCTTGAGTGCCAATCCGACCTCCGGCAGCATTACGAAGGGAAAACTACTCAGGAGATCCCACGGGGCCTCGCGAAGTAACTGAATGGCTCACGGCGCCGACGAAGCCGCCAACATCTCAAAGTGAATCCTCGCACTCTGCTCCTTTGGGTTAGACAGGGCAAAGGGGAAGGCTAGAAATTATCCGGCACAAAACGTCAGGTGTGGCGCGAAATGCAAGAGACGGGGAAATCCCCATTCAATCAATGACAAGTCCGTCGGCGCGAAACTTTCCGATGGATACGCTTACGCGGTCGCCATGTTTCACCGGCCCTCCCCGGTTGGAGAATGCCATCCAATACACTTTGCCTTGTTCCGGCGCACTGCTCTGGCGCAATTCCCCAACTTTTTCCAAGCTAGGCACAACCAGTTTCACATGCGCCGCTTCGTCGATCAGGATGGGATTAAGTTTCTTGTCATTCAGAGTTTTTGCTCTCTCCGGATTTACCACCCGGTAGCTGAAACGAATGATCTGACCCGACTCGACCAGCTTAGCCGACATCAAATCAACGCCCCATGCGACACGGTAGTAGTCTCGGGCGCGATAGGAAACAGATAGCGAGGAGTACGGGGAGCGCTTATGCCGCGAGTGCTGCGGGAACGGGGTGACGCGAGGGGTTGGGGTCGGGGTAACCACTGGGGGCGAAGCAGCGGTGGTCGGTACGGTCTCATTCGCGCTGCTCGGAGACGTCTGCGCAAAAGCCATCGAAGCGAGCACGCTGGCTGCCAAGAAGAATGCGGATACTATCTGCCTGTATCGACTAAGCCCCACTGCCATAATCTCTTCTCTCCTCACTCCTGAATGGCCACACGGAACACGATGCTGCTCGCCGTCTTGGGGTGAGCAGCATCGTGGAGTGGCATCTTGCTCTGCATCGTTCAACAACCTGGCTAGTTCCCCGTCAACGACACTATCTGCGGACTCGCTGCAGCAGTGTCCCTTACGGTGAGATTTCCGGTTCTGGCGCTTGTGTCGTTGGGGTTGAAGGTCACGACGATCGAACAGGTTGCGCTCACCGCCAAAGTACCGCCGGTACAAAGGTCGGTGCCTTTTGCAAAGCGTGCGCCACCCACTGTGTCTCCGATCTGGAAGACAAAGGGCGCCGTGCCGGTGTTTGTCAGGACCAACGTAGCAGAAGCGGTGGAGCCCACTGTTTGGGTTCCGAAGGCCAATGCTCCGCTGCCGACTCCACCAGTAAACGTTACTCCGTTGGTGTGAGCTCCCAGACTGAAGGTCACTGCTCCCCGTCCGGCGGTGCCAGATATTGCGAGCGGCGACGCCGTCACCGGATCTGATACCGTTCCCGGACCATTCCCTGTCACTGATACCGATCCGTTAAATGTACCGGTGGTTGTCGGCTGGAACCTCACGCGAATCGTGCAGGTTGCGCCTGAAGCTACGTTCGTGCCGCAGTTCAGTGCGCCGGCGGGGAAAGTCCCGGCGGCGGTTCGCGAGAACGGAGCTGCGCCGACCGTAACGTTAGTGATGGAGAACGTTCCCGGTCCGGCGTTGGACAAGCGGAAATCCAGCGTCGGCGCCGACCCTGCCGTGACTGGCAGCGTCACGTTCGGGAACGTCGTGATGGTGAGAGCCGCGATCGTTACGGCTGGTAGAGGAGCCGCAGCCGCAGTACCGGAGATCGCCAGTGGCGAACCAGTGACCGTATCCGCAACTCCGCCTGGTCCGGTACCCGAGACGGTGACCGCTCCGCTGAATGAGCCAGCCGTTGTTGGCTGGAACCTTCCGCGGATTGTGCAGGTTGCTCCGGATGCGAGGGTCGTACCGCAATTGGGTGCGCCTGCTGGGAAAGTGCCTGCACTGATTCGTGAGAACGGAGCTGCCCCGACCGCGATGCTGCTGATGGTAAACGTTCCCGGACCGGCGTTGGAGAGACGGAAATCCAGCGTCGGCGCCGACCCTGCCGTGACTGGCAGCGTCACGTTCGGGAATGCGGCAGTGGTTGCAGCCGTGAGCGACACGGCTGGTGGCGCAGCCGAACCTACGAACTCAACTGCTCCGATATCGAACCCACTCCCTTGTGGTCTCGGGTTACCGAAGAAGTCATGGTTCGGCGCAAACCCGTTGGTTGGATTTCCCGCGGTCGCTGCATTGATCGCAGGCGAAGCAGCGGTGATGGCATAGTTCCCCAGCGTGGCTCCGGTTAGATTCGTCAGTGTCAGCGGACCGTAGGCGATGTTGATCCAGTTATTGCCTTCGTCAACCGTCGCGGACGGAGTAAGGTTGAACACCGGGTTCGGCAACGTTGCATCCGAAATACCGGGCGGCACGTTATAGCCCAAGCCACCATTCTCCGGAGGCACTCGCGAACCGTTGCAATACTGGTTGACGACCTGCGGATTCGATCCCAGGTTGTGCGTGTTTCCGGTCCCGCTAAACGGACCGTAATCCGCGGCTTGGTCCAGAATCGAGTTGATCGGGTGCAACTTGAATCCCGAGTCGTGTCCGACGGCGCCGTTGGTGAGCTTGTCGCCGCGGACACCGATATCCCAATAGATTGCACCGTTGACGCAACTGCCCATGGCTGCCTGATTCAACGTTGGATTCAACGTCACCAGATGCTGTTGATTCAGCAGCCCGGAACCAAACGTACCCACATCGATGTGGAACGAGCGATTCTGCCAGAACAAATCGTTTTCCAGCGACGGGTACGAAATCTGCGCGCAATTTGGATGACCTTGCAGGCAGGTAATTCCCGTCGGCGGCAACGACTGGATCAGGTTGGGTGTGTTCTGCATCGTCACTAATCCTGCTGGCAAGGGCGTCGAAGTGGTGATTTGGCTGCCGGCGCAAGTTGGATCCTGGTTGGGATCGCAACCCGGAGGCGGCACCGAGCCCTGCGGTGCGCCGATCGTATTGAAGAGCACGCCCGATGACGCTGTTGAATCGTTAGAGATGACCGTGTTGTTGATGAAGTTGACGTTCAGAGCATCCTGCATCGACACTCCGCCTCCATCCCAACCGGCTACGTTGTTCGCGATGATATTGTTCGTGACCGTTACGCTGTACCAGTTGCCTGGAGCATGGGGGAAACGGGAAACTTCAGCTCCGTTGACGCTTTGCAGGCGCATGCCGCCACCGCTGCCGCTCTCGGCGCTGTTACCCATGATCAGGTTGGAATCAATCACCAGACCGGGGCCAGTGCCGTCGCTCAATCCGGGCGGGCAGTCGATGTCGGTCGTGCTGCCGCACTCGATGAGCACACCGTCTACAAGCTGGAAACCATCCGGAGGAGCACCCAGGACCGCCAATCCACCACCGTGGGTGGGAATCGTCGGATTGGTGCTCTGGTTGAACAAGATCCAGTTGTGCGAGATATCGCCGTTATAGCTCACGCCTTGGTGAACCACGCCCCCGCCATCGCCGGTGGTCAGACTGCCGCAGACCCAGTTGTAGTTGAAGTGATAGTAGTCGGAGCCGGTGCAGAAGGTGACACCACCAGCCGCCGAGGGCGAGGCCGCAAACAATTCATCGCCGATCGAAGAATTGCCGGTAATGGAATTGTGATGCACGCGAACATTCGTGTCGAACAGGTACGCCTGCTGCGTGCCGCCATTGATGACCGGATCAGGGAATTCACCCTGGCCAATCGTGATGCCTCCTGAGAGCGTGCCAGCATTGGCGAAGATCCGGTTGTTGGAGATTTCCGTGTTGTGATTCCAGCCGTGGAGGAAGATGCCTCCGCCACCCTGGGAACTGTTGGTGATGCTGAGGCCATCGATGCGCGATGGGTTGCAGTAGAAGTTGCTCGGGAACGGATTACTGCCGTGCGGGCCAGAGGCACAATCAGCGACAGTCAATTCTCGCGATCCCGGCGGGAAATCGCCTTCCGGGCTGAGGCTGCCCGGACCGATGCTGAGGGTTTCTCCTTTTCCGACAACCGTGATGGCTGCACCTTCATACGCCCCCATGAGCGAAGGCTCTTGCAGCAGTTCGGCAAGGTTGCCGTTCTGAGTTGTATCCCAGCCGACAATTCCTTCGAGCGGTAGTGGATCGGCCGCGCCCTGCAATGGCGCAGGACAGGTATAGGTTCCCGTTGAGTCATAGACGCTGCCGCCGTCGAGCAACGTGCCATCCAGCGCCAGGCCGAACAGGCAGTTCACCTTCCGGCGCCACGGATCCATTTTGCCAGCGGGATGCGGATTGGCATTGATCGTGACCGACGCTGCACCGATGCCTTGCAGACGAACCGGTTTCCACATGAGCAGCAGTTCGTAATACGTACCTGGGCCCACCATGATCATGTCGCCCGGAGTGGCGTTATCAATCGCCGCCTGAATGGCGGTGTTCGAATCGTTCTCTCCATTCACGTAGGTCGGCATCTTGCCACCGACGGTGACGGTGATCGCGTCGATCGACTTCTTGCCATTTCCGGCAGTAATGATGAGTTGGCCGCAGCGCGCACCGCCGTTCCCAGCACCGCGCTGTTGGACTTCACAGAGTGGCAGGTTGGCTGGCGTGCGAATCACGATTTGGTTGTCACTCCAGGAATTCACAACCGCGTTAATCGTGGTATTGCCGTTAACCAGTTGGACGGTGCCGCTGCCCTGCGTTTCCCCGAAGCCATAGTGGCGGGTTATGGTTCTTTGATTAAATGGCGCAGTCGTAGACGCTGGACCCGAGTAAGTGTGGTTGGGCACAATCTGGTCCCCGAGCGCGGTGATGGTGAATATGTGATCTGATGTGCCGGACGTCGCAGCGCTGACCCAAGGTCCGCTGCCACCGCCGAGGAGAGGATCGCCAGTCACGCTCTTGATCGCCGGAGTCGCATCGGGATACGCGCAATCGGGCAGATTGTAACCATCGGCAAACGCTTCGGTCGGAACTACCGGCGTATCCATGTAAGCCGTCTGTCCCGGCATGAAGGCCCATTCATAGCAGAACTGGCTGTAGGCCGGGTTGTAAAGAGGATCAGTAATCATCTGTCCAGGGTGCGCCGGATCAGGAATCGGTCCTGGATCGTTCATGCAGGCGATGAACATTTGAGGGGCATAGCCGGTTGGGTTGGGAGGATTCACTTCCCACGTGGAGTAGGTCACTCCATCGAAGGATCCCCACTGATCGCTGTACACGCGGGAAATTTCCACTCCGTTGAAATCTTTAAACGACACCGGCAAGTTGGGGACTGCGAACTTTTCCCCGAATTGCGGCGAGAACGGATCGAACTCCGACGATAGATCGTCGGTGATAATGCCCGTGTACTTCGCAGCGATGTGCGTCGAGCTGAAGACCCAGAACTTGGCAAGAGCCGCAGTCTGATCCGTCAACGTAACTTCCTTGCGGTCGCAAAGGTTGCGAGATGCGCCGGCGAAGGGAGCCACTTCTTTCGACTGGGGGAAGAGACTGATGTAGTCAGGAACGACGCGTTGCGCTCCCACGCACGGCCAGAAGGCTTCGACACTACCGGTGTCGCCTTCGTGGCTCGGCAACGTAGTCCGCCCCAAAGTTTGAGTCGGGTTCTGCGGGTTGTTGGGGTTATAGCCGCTGTTAAGTTCGGCCTGGTCAGGGAGAATAAATATTGAGCCCAATCCGGCGAATTGCTGGGTCACGGGCGCAATGTAGTTGTCGCCAATCAGGATGTTCTTGTCTTCCTCTTTTACTAGTTCGTAGCCCGGAGGCACGATCATTTCAACTACGTACTTGCCAGCGGGCAGCATCGGCAACCCGTCCGTGGGATTCGCGACGCAGATGGTGCAGTTCGTGCCCGCCGCTCCAGCCAGAGGTTTGCCGTTGGTGGGATCGATCCCGGTGATACTCGGGAACTTGTACATTCCGTCGTAAGGCGCGGGCTGTACCTGATTGAGGATCGCCATTCCGTCGTAGCATTTGAACTGCGAACTGTACGGCAACGGCTGGGTAGGATTGAGCCACTGCGGGCTGTTCTCCAAGGTGAAGAAGAATAGGCTATTGGGATCTTGTCCCGGGCAGCTCATGTTCGGCACGGAGGAACCAGTACTCGCCACGGCCGTGGCACCCGTTCCGCCGCCACCGGTAATGGAAATGCTCGAGCTGGTGTAACCGCTCCCCTGATTCGTAATTCGAACAAAGCTCACTCCACCCGCACCGCTGACGACTGCGGTCGCAGTGGCTCCCGAACCTGTTCCGCTGATCGTGACGAGCGGAGCTGGCGCAGTTGCGATAGCGCTGGCTCCAGTTCCGTCTCCACCGCTGAAGGTGACAAACGGACTTGAATAGCCAACGCCCGGACTGGTGAGCGTGATACCCGTGACGACTCCGCCACTAACCGTGGCGACTGCAGATGCTCCCGTGCCGCCACCGACAATCGTTACGACCGGCGCAGAGGTGTACCCGGAACCGCCATTCGTTAGAGTGAGGCTCGTAATGGACCCATAGCCGGAGCCCCCGCTGGTTACGTTGATGTCGGTCACTGCGTCGATGACAGAGCCATTGCGGAAACCCTGTGCCCAATCGTCCCAGCTCGTCGTCTTGGTTGTGTCGACGAGTTGGAGGCTGGCGGTTCCGTCCGGTGCTGTTCCTTCCTGATAGAGGTTGATCGTGACTCCCGGTACATCGGGCGTCCAGCTCGTATGAATAAGGAGGGAGGGGTCGTCGAAGGGGCGCGTCGAGGCATAAATCACCTCGCCGTGGATGCCGCCATTCTCGCCTGCAGCGAACGGGGCCTTGCCGAATTCGACGAACTCATAGTTGCCGAGGAAGCCCTGCCACGCTTCCGTGGTTATCCATGGAGGATCAATGCGACCGGTGGAGCCTCCCGGCCCGCCGTCGGGCGGAGGAGTCGCAATCGAATATCCGTTGCAATCCGCGTTGTCGCAATACACGGCTCCAGGGACACGTAAACTTTGGGGGAGGGGATTCGTTTCCTTCGTGTTGGCGAGGTGATCGCCAATCGTCGAAGTGCCACCATTCGGAGTTCCATCAGCAGGACCTCCGGCGTCGTACACCACGTGAACGCCCGTCTGCTTATAACGCGTGGTATCGGACTCAAGGACCAGCCAGTTGAAGTACGGGAAGATCTCGTTAAAGGCTGCGTAGCCACTGAGATCGGTGTTGTTGAAGTTTGAATAGCTGCCGTCTCGAAAACGGATGTTGGTGGGCAACAGTGGCAGGCCGGGCTCGGTTGGGTCTCCATTGGAACCAACGTTCGACACGCCGTCGTGGTTAGTGTCGAGGAAGCTCCTGGTAAACACGTTGGTGCGCCATTGCTGCATCGGAATTTCCATCTGGGCATTTCTTGTGCTGGGACCCACGAACACTGGCGTTGATAGACCGTCGACCAACAGATCGTTCCACTGGTCCAGTACAGTGACTCTCCATTGGCCGTCTGGAATCCCGCTGAAGCTGAAGGTGCCATCGGGATTGCACTTGGTGAACGCGAAATCCTCATCGTCCGGTTCACCCAGGCTCACGTAGCATTGCGTAAAACTATTCGCCGTGTAGTCGCCACTGCTGTAGAGGCGCTCGTCTGGCGTACGGCTCAGGCGCGCGGTCGTTACTTTGCCAGTGACGGTATTTTGGCAACCGGTCGAAGCGGCGGCGCAGATACCGGGCTTGCGGTCGTTAATGATCTTTGGATTCGCGAAGCCGATTGCGACGTGATATCCGGCTGGGCCGAACTCCTGGAAGTACGCGGGCTCGCCCGCCTTAATGAACGCCTCGTGCGGCATCGTTCCGTCCAGGGTATTGGTCTGAATCCACTCTTCCCCTTTTGCAATACGGTCGGCTCCTGCTTGGGCAAAAACCTCGTACAAGCCCGGGTAGAGGTTGGCGATTACTGCCTGGCCTGCGAGCGGTGACAGAGTTTTCCCGTCACCTTCGTATTTCGGGCAGGTGACGACCATTCCGACCAGTCCATCCTTCGACGTTGGCGAGATCGGACACGCATCCTGGTGAGTTGCGGGATCGATCGTGCCCGCGAGGCTGTTCGACAAAGGCATGTTGAACATGTCGTAGGTCGGCTGGCCTGTGGAGTCACCGAAGCCCCCTGCCTGATCAAGAAGCGTGACTTGGAAACTGCCCAGTCCGGGCTCGTTGGGGGCCAAGACGTCAACGCCTCCGCCCGCGTCGTTCTCACCATTCAACGGGAAGTCATCCTCGAAGATGAAAACAGCGATCTTTGCGGTTGGGAATGGAGTCTCTTGCAGCTTCACATCAACCGATGTCTGGGCTGGCGCGATGGGGGCTCCACTCATGCCGTGACCGCAAGTGCCAGTTCCGGGGGCAAAATCAGCTCCACCCGGCCCCGAAGGACAATCGAGCGCGATACTGAACGGTCTGGCGCTGCCGTCGGGAAGGCTGACCGGAGCTCCGGCTCCGGCACTAAATGTATTGCCGGCATCGCCAGGCAAAACCGAAATGTAGTAGTGCTTTGTCGGATCGAGATGGACCTGGCTTGGATCGACCGGGATCTGTTGTTGGGCATCGGTCCGGCAAGAACCGTCCCCAATGTCGCACACGGCCCCCACGTGCTGGTTAAACGTCGGAGAGCTCGGATTCGTGTCGAGAACCGTTTGACCTGATTCGCACGCGATGGTGCCCACGCAGCCTGATGCAACAACCGGCAGATGGCTGGTATGGAAATTCGTGCCCAGGCTCGGTACCGGTAGCGGCGGGCAATTCGCTGGCCTCGGATTCGTGTTCACCTGACAGGCGGGATCGATCTGGAACGTGCGGTCTTCTTCGATGATCCAGCGATAGTCGCTAATCTGAACAGGTGTCTTCCCGGGCTGAAGGCTCGGAGCATCCCAGAGTCGCACGGCGAGACCACTGCCGCCGTTAAATGTAACCGTCACGGTGGCGGGCGTGCTCGCCGTCTGCTGCAAATTCACCGCTGTGTATTGGAACGTTACTGTTGCAGTTGCAGCGTTGCCGGAGGGTGGAGTCGTGGGGACGGCAGTGAAGGAACCATCGGCATTCAAAGTCACCGTGCCTCCAACCACATTGGTCGCCGCCGAAGCGGTCAAAGGATGGTTTTGAGGATCAACATCGTTCGCCAATACTCCCGGAGGGCTGATCTGGATTCGGGACGACACGTTGCTGGTGTAGGAGTCTGGATTTGCGATCGGCTTCCCGCCCAAGCACCCGCTCGTGGTCGTGCAGGCTCCTAACGTTACTATTGCCGTCGAGCCGCTGCCGTTCGTTGACTTGTAGACAAACGAATCCGGTACTGTGCCTGAGTTCACATACGTAAACGTTCCGTTCGAATTCAGAGTTAAAGTCCCGTGCGTTGGAGGCGTAACGACGGCGACACCATAGACGTTGACGTCGTTGGCCATGACGCCCTGGCCGATTTCAGAAACCGTCAGTGTCCCGCCGGTTTGGACGAAGTAACTGTCGGGGTTGGCATGATCTGTTGTCCCTAGGACCGGTACAGCGCCTCCGTTCACTTGCAGGTACGCCTGCATTCCTCCATCATGCTGGTTGTTGGTAGAGAGGCTTAGTTGCCGATCGTAAATGGCGTAAGTCGCGGCGGCAGGAGTAGGATTCACGATCACGTCGTAGACTTTTCCGGCCGACATAAATACTTCGTTCTGCACTCTGCGATTGCCGGGTAGCACATTCGCGTCTTCCGCGATCAGAGACATGTTGAGACCGACCACGGATGGTATGTGCATGCGCAGGCCCGCATTCACCAAACGAACCAAAACTCCATTGGTCGATGCCGCGGTCAAACCAGCGACGGAAATTAAAGAACTGCCAGGGCTTGTCGTATCGAACGACTTTCCATTAACCAGGTAGTAGCGCGGGTCATAGTTCACCGCCGGCGGATAGCAGGCAGCTGCCCCATCACTGCAAACAGTTCCGGTCAAAGAAAGTGCCGCAATAAGTTTGGCGTTGGTGCCCGTGCCGCTCGACCTGGTCACGCTCACCGATGGGGCTGACGAATAGCCTTGACCAGCGTTATCAAGCGCGATTTCGGTGATTGCACCAGATCCGTCAACGTTGCTCACATGTGCGGTTGCGGCCGTCGTAAAGCCACCGCCGGTGAATGCGATCGTATCGCCAACGTGATAACCAGTTCCTGTATTGATCACATTTCCCGAAGCATCCACTGCCAGCGAAACCGAACTGATTTTGTCTCTGAGGACACGAGCTGCCGTTTCGCTGAAGCCGGCAGTAGCTACAGCCGTTGCAACTGCCTGGTTCTGATTCGCATCGATTTCGCTCAACAGCGCAACCGCATCCGCATCGTAGGAAACTCCCTGATAGGCCGTTCCCGCAGCGCCGGACGACGGTGTGCTTGTAACGACCAACACGCCGTACAAACCCATCGGGACTTGAATCGAGGGGTGAGTTCCTGACTCAATGAGATACGTCCCAGGCTTGATGCTCGGCCAGTTCAAGCCCGTAACCGTAGCACCGGTTGCAACCTCGGTCCCGAACGATTGAACACGAGGGCCCTGCGATGGTGGACTGAAAGTAGCGCCGCCGGTGTCCCCCGCGATCGGCCAGGTGGCACCTTGCGCCGCGTGGGTCGGACTCGGAGCGGTGGTGCCCGCTCCCAAGCCTCCGCCAAGCGTGCCAAGGATGCTCAGAGAAGTTGGCACGGGCGCAGGCAAACTATTCTTCAAGCTGATCGTCAGGTTAGCGCTACTTCCCGGAGTAACCGCTACCTGAATCAATACCGGCGACCATGGCCCGGCGGCGTTCAGCGCCGAGCAAGTGGCTGCACCAGAGACCGCGCCGCACGAGTAACCCCACATCGGCACCGATTGGCCGTCAGGAAGTAACGCGTTCGTCGGAGCCGCTGTCAGGCTGACCGTGCCAGCCTGTCCGAAAGAAAGGGCCGTTGCCAGGAGGAGTATTACTATTACGATTATGGATTTACTGGTCATTGTCTCGGGAAAACCGGTTTTCATCTCTCTTCTCCTCATGGACTAGCTATTGCGATTCGTCGATTGTGAAAGCTTGAGCATCCACCAGCATCATCATCAGCATCCCACCCGGGAAAATGTTGCCGGTCGTGATTTCGCGTTCGTTATGCGAGTGCCACATAAAGGCGAAGCCGGCTTCGCCGCTGGGGGAATTCGCCACTGTGCCCGAAGGGGGCGTTGTGCCCGTCGTACCGACCGCGCGCGTTGTGGCGTCGGCGCCGAGATAGGGACTGCCCCCGTACCATGCACCATTGGTCAGTATGTTGGAATCCGGGAGCGTGACCGGTCCGCCGCTGCCTACGTCACCGAAGGGGTGAACTTCAAGCGGCTTGGTATGATCCGGGCACCACTCATAATAATTAGGCGCCGTCGGATCGCCCGTGTTGTACCCATTCGCGTCGGGAGTACAAGTCGCGTACGCAAGATTGGGTGAGCCATCTGCGAGAGTTGGATTTGGTTGGTGTCCATAAACATCCCAATTCAATCCCTTGCCTGTCCAATAGAAGATCCCATCCATCGCCTGGCCAGGAGTAGTGGTCGTCGTAAACAGCAGGGGTCCAGCCAGTTCCGACTTAGTTCCTGTGTCGGCAGTGCTGACGATCAAGTTCCCATCGCGGCCCAGAATACGCACATGGTTACCGTGCTCGTGGAAGGGATGCTGCCAGCGGCCCTGTCCCACAATCCGCAACAGCACCAACTCTCCGGGATGCATATGCGGATTGCCGTTGTAGGGCTGGTGCAGATACAGGGGAGAGTAATTCGCATCCATATCATCGGGCATGGAGCGACCGTTGATCATGAAATACGATGGATGGTAGGGCTCGGTGGCAATGTCAAGCGTGGTAGGACAAGTCGTTCCCGCAATCGCCGATGCATTGCAGGCAGCGATTGCGGCCACTTGCTGCTCTGCCTGCTGATGAACCTTGGAATCAATCTCGGAGAACTGGAATAGATACTCTCGGTCGTAGCAGGTGGCCGGGCTGTTGTACGCGGCGGCTGCCAGGCGATAGTCTTGTTGACCATCTGGAAGAGTACCGCTTACCGCGCGACAACCGCTTGGAACGGTCGTCGGCACAACGATGATTGTGCCGTAAAGCCCCATCTCGATCTGCACATCCCCGCGTGTACCGCTGTAATATGCATGCGTGCCAGTTTTGCCCAGCGTGGGAAACGAGTAAGTTACACTTCCACTCGGAGCAGCTTCTTGTGTCAACAAGCCCGGCACTCCGCCGGTAGATGACACCGTAAATCCCGGAAAGAGGATCGACGTAGTACCTGCCGGAGCGGGTAGCTTGTTATTTAATGTGACTGTGACTACGTCGCCTTCATTCACGATCAGTGTTGGTCCGGGAATCTGCATGATCCCTGCACATGCGCTCCCGGTAGCGGGCGGAAATGGCATCGCCGTACCACCGCCATCGCACGAATACCCCCACGAATAAACCATTGAGCCGTCCGGTTGCGTGATGTAAGAGGGACTCGCCGCGATAGTGAACGTCTTGCCCTGGACCCCCGGAGCCGCACCAAACGCAGCCGAAGCTAAGAGCACGACGGCGGTTATTGCTGGGGTGAGCAGTCGTGTTATCGCAAAGAGTTTTTTCATAGATCGGGTCATCGCTGCTCTCCTAGTTGACGTGGACTTCGGTCATCAAACCGCCAAAGTTCTCGGCATCGTTTGACAAATGATCGAGTTGGGTTGTGTAGAGGTAATAAGTGCCGGCTGGAATTCCGTTGGCATCGAGAATCACATCGAGAGATTCGCCGCCACCGAGCGTGATGGAGTTTGTGGTATACGACATATTCTGACCAGCCTCATCGCGCAGCAGCCGAGCATTGATTCCGATCACTTGCATCGGAATTCCAAGCGAGGCCAGAGTCTGATATTCGGAAACATCGAGGCAGGAAATCCGCAGAAGGGCTCGGCCGTTATGCGGAATGTTGATTAGGGCGGGCAGAGGCTGCGACGGACGCTGCACCCCATCGGCGTCTTGCGTGTAGAACGCTTGCGAGCTGGTTGGTTGTCCGACAAAGTTGGAATTCCCGGGATTCAAGCTGGAATCGTGATAGCCGCTCGCATTGACCGTATCGGGGTAGCCACGACCATTCAGCAGGAAATACTTGTCCTTCATATCCACGAAGCCTTCGGGGTTAAACGTCATACCGACAAAGTGAAAGTTGGGATCGAAGCCATGCATCTGCAGCGGATATTCCACGTCGTACCGAGTAGAACCGTCCCCGTCGTTGTAAGCATAAGTGTTGTACGCATGCCCGTTGACGGCGTCTCCCTGGTGAAACGTGTTGCTGGGCGGCACCGGAGACGAACAAAGAATGTCATGGGCACAATCGGACTTGATGCGGGGATCGTTCTGCTGCAGCACCAGCGCGTCGCGCAGGCCCATGCCGGATGGGACGCGGTTTTGTCGCGGCCGAACATATAACTGTCCCACCATGCCCATCTGTAAATGCTCTGGAGGGGTGATGTGGCAGTGCCAGAAGTAAGTACCCGCATCTGGCGCCAGGTAGTAATAAGTGAAACTACCGCCGATGTTAATCGCGACCGACGCATCAGGAACCCCGTCATAGAAGGATGACGCGTTGGGATAGCCATGGAAGTGCACCGTATGCTGTTCGAACAAGTCCGGTCGCATGATCATGCCGACATTGGTCAGAGTAAGGAAGAATTCGTCGTCCTCGTCGATGGCCATGAGCGGCGCCGGCATGTTGCCATTCATCACTCCGACGTCCATGATTTGGCGCGGATCCACGTGCCCGTTGAGACCGGTCAAACAGTAGCCTGGCGGATTCGCGCCACTGCACTTCGGGTCCGTGGATACCTCTGGATCGGGGCTCAATCCCACAGCGCCGTTCAGCGCGGGCCCTGAAATCGCGGTCGGGTCGTACGGTGTCATAAAAACCGAGTTCAGCTCGGTCGCGGGCTTCCCGTTTGCCAGGTCGTTCACGCCGGAGAGCGGACCGAATGCAAAAAGATAAGTCTGAGTTCCGTCAGCCATCGTGGCGTAGCCATCACCGCCGGAGATCTGCTGGCACTTGATCGCGCCACCGTTGTCGTATTGATTGGCTTGCAGCGAGATCGGCGATGCCGACCCATCGGGCTGGTAAGTAAACGTGAATGGATTCGGTCCTTGGTAGGGAGTTTCATCTCCACCTGCAGGATGGAGGCTCGTGGTTGCGGGGCACTGCACCCGAAACGACTGAGCGCTCGCGGCTCCGGTCGCAACGACGAAAAGAAGTAGCGATAGATAGATCGGGAACAGCTTCCTCATGGCTCTGTGGCCTCCTGACTGACTGCCAGCGACTCGTGCGTGCGGCTCCGTGCGTTGTTGTCGGTACTGACGCTTCGATTCAACGGTGTGCCACGTTGGGGGACGCGGCGGTAACTCACTCGTCGCATTACCTGCATTACGCCGCTCAGCGCACCCTGCATTGCATGATGCGATCGTGAGATTAGGGTGTTTCGAGATACGCCTCATTGCTCACGCGCAACTATCTCCACCCAATAACTACATTTTGCATTTACACAACTGTGTTAACAGCTATGTACTCCACGCATCACGTCTGCATACAACCACTCCTAGCGACGCCTATGCTCGCAGGCTCTTTGTTGATGAGTGAGTGTTGGTTATGCTCGCGCGTTGGATGGTTCGTACTACTTATTGTTAGGAGTTAACAACATTACTCTTACCGAACAGCAACTAACCCGGTGCACGTCGGGATGTGCACCCGCCGTGGCATGACCCAGACCAGCTCGTCAGTTATACAGGTCTTAAGTTCCACCTTCAGAGAAAGTAGATGACGTGGGCACACTGCTAGTAACAACGGCAAGTACAACTCCGTTGTAGTTTGGGATGCGGAGTGTACTTGTCGGTCGAGAGGCGAGGGATATTTAATAACGGAGGCTAGCGCCGTTCCGCCTGCGGCGCTCGATATGGCACTCAAGCGTTTAGCTTATAACCAACTCCTGAGACAGTTGTGATCAATGAGGGTCTTCCTGGATCTTCCTCAAGTTTCTGTCGGAGCGAGAATACGTGCACGTCAACGGTGCGGCTGTAGGTGCTGGTATCGTATCCCCACACCGCTCGCAATAGTTCAGCGCGGGATACAGTGTGCCCGCGGCGGTCCATCAAATAGTGCAATAGATGAAACTCCTGTGCCGATAGATATATGACCTTGCCATCCTTCTTGACTTCCTGTCGGGGAACATCGACGCGGAGGTTTCCCACCAGGTGCACACGGGCGCCACCCTGGAAAGACCTCCGCCGCAATAGGGCTTCGATACGAACCGTGAGCTCGTCGGCTTCGAAAGGTTTCGTCATGTAGTCGTCGCCACCAAGCTTGAGGCCAACGACTTTGTCGACGAGACTCGTGCGGGCAGTCAAGAACAAGATCGGAGTCGCCAAGCCTGATTGGCGAATTTCCCGGCAAAGATCAAAACCGCTACGATACGGCAACATGACATCAATAATAAGCAGGTCGAATGGCGATCCATTGAGCTTATCCATGCCCTCTTCAGCATCCTTGGCGGTATCCACTACGTATTGTTCACCGCGGAGGCGGTCACTTAGAGTCGTTCTTAGGGCATCATCATCTTCGATTAACAGAATATTTTCATTCATCTGGATGTTACCGCCTCCTGGAGATTTGCCTCATCAGTTCGATGGTCTTCCGATACGCGCAAATGCAACGTGAAAACACTACCTACATTTTCTTCGCTCGTCACCGTCACTCTTGCGCCGATGGTTTTCAGGATGTGTTTCACCACGGATAGTCCCAAGCCACTGCCGTGAATCTGAGCCGCGATCACTCGAGGTCCTCGATAGAAAGGGTCAAAGATATGTGGCAATTCGGCAGCCCCGATGCCCACTCCATGATCTGCCACGCTGATTGCCACTTCCTCGCCGTGACCTGCTGAATGGTCCAGTTCCGCGCAGATTCCGATCCAGCGACTTGCGCCACTATATTTCGCCGCGTTTTCAATCAGATTCTGCAGGCAGCGGAAGAGTGCCTGTCGGTCGCCCAAGACGCTTGGCAAGTGTTCCTGTACCTGAAAGTCTACGCGAAATCCCGCTTGCTCAAGCATCGCGATTGTGTTTTTGCGAATACCCTTCAGCACCTCGGCAAGTTCTACGGGCCTCACTTGATATTGTTTCTTGCCATCCTTCATGGCCGCATACAACAGTATCTGGTCAACGAGGTCGATCAATTGTCGAGCCTGGGATGTCACGATCGATCCGTATTTGGAAAGATCTGGCGCGAAACCGTCAGTGATGTTCTGTCCGGCGGAAAGCATCGCTGCCAGCGGCGTACGCAGCTCATGAGAAATAGATGCGACGAAGTCCATCTGCAGGGTTGCCAGATCACGTACGCGCTGCGTCGCTATCATCACCAGGAACATGCTGATCGCCAGAAGCAGGAGGACGACTCCGCCAACAATAAGATTGCCACGCCAGACTTTTGTGATCGAGTCTTCCAACGGAGCTGTTCGATGTTGAAGGAACAGCATCCATGACGTGCCTTCAGCTGTGTGTTGAATGATGGGGAACCATACGGGCCCCGAGAAGCTGTGCCATTCCTCGCCGCGAAGGGATTCTTTATTCTTGACGCTCTGCCAAAAGCTGCCTTCGGTGCTCTCCGGTGGTGGTCCAAAGATATTCATCGCCGAATCAGACTTTCCCATGTCCTGAATACCGAATCCAGGATCCGACGAATAGAGCAGGCGCGACTTTTTACCGACGGATACTACAGCTACTTTGTATTCGAGCTCTTGCCCGCCTCCGAAGTAGCGCCGGGCAAGCTCAGGGAAAATTCTGTGCTCGATTGCATCGCGGTTTAGAACGATGACGAACCAATCCACTCGGCCCTGGCCGGCCACCGGCTTCTGGTCGTGGTGCAGGATCGGGTGAACGATTGCAGGAATACTTTCGTCGAATTGCCAGCCGGTTATCGCACTCGTTCGCAGCTTGTGAGCTTCAGAAGATTGCGCTCCACCGTCGAGACGTTGAGGCGGCGCCGGGTCTTCCGATTCCCAGGCTCGTAATGCAATCCGCAGGTTTGTGGCCTTTCGCTCCAGGTGGGCAAGCAGAGGCTGCAAGGCAGGCGGTTTCGAGGAGTTCTCAATTTTGCCAACATCCGCATTGAAGCGCAATAGCCGCGCATCAGTCTCACGGCTTGTCTCCCATATGTAAATGCTGCTTACAACATCCGGGTTCGAATAAATGTTCTCAACAGAACCCGAATTGTTCGCCGTGTGCCTCCACTCTTCGTAGCGCCGCAAATAATCATTCCACTGATCATGTGCTCCGGAATCTGGTCCGACTTGTAGGGCAATACAGATGGTGGAAAGTTCGCCATATAGGTCGAGGTGCCACTTCATCATCACAGACTCCAGGTCGGCACCAACCCGGATCTCAGTCGCTTGTCTGATTTGAGTGTTCCATCGGTACTGCAACAGTCCAACTGTCATCAGCAAAACGGCAATTCCAAAGAGAGCAGCAGTCCAAATGAGGTGGGATACTCGCCTGGAGGTGAGTATCTCGGCCCAAACAGTACGGGATAACGATTTCATTTTAATTAACGAACCTAACAACCGACGTCGCGGCGCCGGTTGGCCTGCACAGTGCAGGATGGGTTTCCCCAGATCGATGGATGCAGGAGGTCCCAGTGGCTCAAGGATTTGTCGCCAACCATACGGCCCCGGCGGGGAGGGACTAACGCGAAGTCTGCCAGCCCCCGTCAACAATTGCAAGGGGTAAATCGACGCTACCGCACCTGTTAATTATAATTAACGATAATCGAGGATTGTTAACGGGATCGGCTGTTTCTTATTCTGAATCAGAGACGAGCGGCAACATCGTTGGAGGCGAAATCGCTTGTGCCCTCATTGTTCGCCCGATTTGTTGTAAATTGGCGCTTATAACAAGTGTGGGCGACCCCGAGACTCTCAGGCGAGTTGCAGCGTGCATCGGGCACGGCCTCTAGCGTCTGGTTGTGTCCGAAGCAAAATTGCGACGCGCCCATGCTCTCGCGGCTGATAATGGGGTGGGCCGCGGGCCGTGTTCACCAGCGCGGTTCGCGCTCGCACCAGTCCGGCTCGTGCCCGGATCACCGTCAGATCCGCTTGCGACTGCGCGCTGCGATGCTTCACCGGACACAACAACTGCGGATCGATCCGCGCCAGCCGTGCCAGGGTTCGCGCATCCATGCGATCGTCCTTCTTGCGGCTCTCCCCGATCAGCCGCACCTTGCGCGCATTCGCCACGATCACTTCATGTCCCAGCTCGCTCAGCAACCGGCTGATCCAAGGCGAATGCGTCCCGATTTCCACCACCATCCGACTGCGCGCCATCGCGCCAAAGACTTCGCGCAACGCTTTCGCATTCGTACGGACTCGCTGTTCCCGTTGTATCTGGCCGGCTTCATCCAGTACGCAGTACCAACTGTTGCGATCTCCCAGATCCAATCCGATGGTCCGTTGCGGCTGACAAATATTCCTGCTCTGCGCTGCTGCTCTGGTGCTAACCTTCTTCATTGCCGGTCTCCTTTTTATCTGTGCTTCGAGCACGTCGATAACTTGGGAGCGTACACCGCATCCCGTCCGGAGACCGGCCTTCTCATCCCATCTGATAGCGTCAACCGACCGATAAGCCCCCGTTGACGTTCCTCGGAAATGACGCCAACAATTCGAGCAGTCGCTCGACTATGCCTGGGCCGATGTCTGCCAGGTCCTGTTTATTGAGCACACCTCGTGCGCCTGGAACTGTCCACTTCCTGTACGCAGTAAGATACGCAACGAGAATCTTTGCGCTTTGATCATGCTGGTGCGTTAGAGCACCAATCAACCCATCGAGAACACCAGCAAAGTCTTCTATGACAAGGTGGTCGGCATCGCCGTTGGGCAAGCGAACGCGATCAAGCGTGAGGCCACGAAATTCGACATCTCGGAGTTTCGCATCGCTGAAATCGACGTTAATCATTTCGTTCGGAGGGAATGAGTCTGTTGGAAAACCTCGCACAGACAGATCAGAACGCCAGAACCGAACTTCGCGCAGTTCTCCCGCGAACGTGCAGTCTACAAATGTGCTCGTCCCGAAAAGGATGTTAATTAGCTTTGCGAATCGGAAAGAGCATCGTTCGAAAGCCGCCGCGACATAAATAGTGTTGCGTAAGTCGGCTTGCCCAAATTCGACATTAACAAACTTGTTTCGTCTACCTGATAACGGACCCTCTATCGTTGCAAGCCCAAGGCCTGACTCTCTCAGGTCCGCTCCACGAAAGCTGCAATCTTGAACCGTCGTCGCCCACAGTCGCAGGTTTCGAAGCTCGCAGCGATCAAAACAACAGTTCGAGATTTCCGACTCCTCAAAGCAAATTGAATGTAGTTTGCTTTCGGAAAAATCAATATCGCACCACTTGGCTCTGTGAAATGAAGTATTGGGTTTAAAACTCTCCACGCTTCCGAGCGGCGTGTGCCATCGCTCCAACGCCTTCGGTTCCGGCAACATCAGCCCTCTTAGGTCAGTCCGACCGTTTCTTTCGGGCAGCGAGAGATCGGCCAGTGATTTCCCGGTCAACAATCGCTGCCACGCTTCATCATTTCTATTTGAATCGCTGATCATGGTACCGGGGGGACCTGGACTGGGCAGCGCAGTAGTCGGTTCGACTGAAGTATAACGCAGTGCCCATTTCCGCACCGCCCGTTAACAAAGTAAGGAGAGCGGCATCTCAGAACAATGGATGGCTGTTGTTAAATCTCTATATCGCTCATCATCAGGCAAAAGGCAAAGGAAAAGCGCACACCTGTGCTAAGGCCTGCCATGAGAAGGCTGGCGCCATGTAGAACTCATCCCATCTGATTACGTCAACAACCTTGTTCGAGCTATTGGTGCACAGTCTGAGTTACGGACGCCGAACTCTTGGCGATGTTCGAGTTCCCGTAATAGATGGCGGTGACCTTGGTTGAGCCTACGGGCAACGTTGATGTTGTGAACTTGGCCTTGCCGCTGCTGAGTTGAGCAGTCCCCAATACCTTCGTCCCCACAATAAAGGTCACTGGTCCCGTTGGTATGACCGTCGGCGAAGTAATCGTAGCCATGAACGTGACCGCCTGACCTAGCGTGGACGGATTCGGCGTCGAGGTAATCTTTGCCGCGCTCGTGGTCTCTCTCACCACTTGGTTCACGATGGCGGACGTACTGCCCAGATTGCTCGTATCGCCCACATACACAGCCTTCAGCGGATACGGATCCGCGTTGAGGTTTGACCTGGTCAGCGTGGCCACCCCGCTGGCGTTGAGCGTGGCAGAGCCGATTGAGTAGCCACTCCATGTGAAGTTGACTTTCCCCGTCGGCGTGATTGAGTCGGACGAGGTAACCCTCGCCGTCCAAGTCACTTTCTGGCCGTAGGTGGAAGGGTTGAGGCTTGAGACCAGCGTCGTCGCGGTCACGGATTTGGTGGTGGAGTTGACCACCTGCCGAAGTCCGGGCGAAGTGCTGGCTGCAAAGTTGGAGTCGCCTGGATAGCTGGCGGTGATGGTGTAGACACCCGCTGCTAATGAGGATGTCGTAAACAAGGCACTCCCTGCGCTCAATTGTGCTTTACCCAGAACCGTTGAACCATTCATGAAGGTGATGGCTTCTCCGTTGGGCGGAGTGCCAGCACTCGAACTCACCGTGGCGGTGAAGGTCACTGCCTGACCCACCAGCGAAGGATTGGGCGAGGAAACCAGCGTTGTCGCAGTCGTCACCTTTCGGGTTGCCGAGTTATTCAGCAGAACTCCTACGGAAGAGCGCTTGCAATTAAGCGTGTCGTCCGCACAGATGTTCGCCACCACGAGGTCGGGCCGGCCATCGCCATTTACGTCCGCGATCGCCACCGAGTTGGTCAGGAAACCGCCGGAGTCGTACGTTTGAGCTGCCTGGAACGTGCCGTCACCGTTGCCCAACAGTACGGCCACCAGGCCTTTGTTAATACAGTTGGCGCTCGCGCACTGATCAGTCGCCACCACGTCGAGCTTGCCATCGCCGTTCATATCTGCGACTGCTACCGAAGTACCCCAGCCGCCCGCGCCCGATTTGTAGGTTACAACCTTCTGGAACGTACCATCCCCGTTGCCTAGCAGCACGCCCAGTACACCATTCGCGGAGCCACAGCATTGGCTGTTTTCCACTATCAAGTCTGGCCTCCCATCGGCATTTACGTCCGCCACCGTTAGCAGCGTAGATAAGGGAGGAATCGAAGACCCACCTGAGAGATACGTTACGGCCCTCTGAAAGGTACCGTCTCCGTTGCCCAACAACACGCCCACGCTGCCGGGGTAGTCGCAAGTCGTCCCCTTACACACTGCTACATCGGTGATTACCAGCGCGTCCAGCTTTCCGTCCCCGTTCACATCCGCAACCGCTACCGCGAAAGCATCAAGGCCCCCAGTGCGATACGTTACGACCGGTTGGAAAGTGCCGTCTCCGTTACCCAACAGTACGCCCACTGAGCCATCGCAATTGGGATCAGCGCACCAGTTCGCGACCACCAGGTCCGGTTTGCCGTCGCCGTTCACGTCTGCAACTGCCACGGATGACGTAAATAAGCCTCCCGAATTGTAGGTGACGGCCGCCTGAAATGTTCCGTCGCCATTGCCCAACAGCACGGCTACCACTGCTTCAAGCAGGCACCCGTTATCGATGCACCGATTCGCCACTACAAGGTCGAGCTTGCCATCGCCATTCACGTCCGCAACCACAACGAAACGGGGGCTGGCGGTACCGGTCCCATAGGTCACCGCTGGCTGAAATGTTCCGTCTCCGTTGCCCAGCATTATTCCTACAGAGCCGACGTTAGTGATCGAAGGGGGGCCGTAGCAGTTCCCGCAGTTGAGAACTATCAGGTCCGGTGTCGCGTCGCCATTTACATCCGCCACCACTACCATGGCGGCCTGGGATCCACCTGGGTCGTAGGTAACAACCGGCAGAAAAAGGGATGAGCCAGAAGAGTTGGATGGAGCTTTCTGCCACGTCGATTTGGCCGATGCCGCATTCCGCTGCTTCTCAGCAGGGACCTGACTAAGAACCGGTGGAACAACAAAAATTGTAAGTACCGCCACCACCGCAAGAATTGCGGCCGACCGGAAAACGAGACGAAGAACCTCAACCTTACGGGTGCGCTTGTGAAGGATGGGGGACCTCATTTGTTGTGTGTGCGTCCGCATGGCGATCTCCTTCTAAGTCCACGAGGATTAGGCACGAGCGTGTTCGTGGATTGCGGCGACTAACAGGAAGGGCCTGCTCAGACAGAATCGGCTTTCTGCTGAAGACTCTGGTGAGGCGTGTCGCTCGACGTACACGAGAACAATGCGCGCTCCCTAAGGGCTTGTCAAGAAGGGAGTCGGGCGAAAATTATTACACCTGGGCTGATAATTGGCGATAAATCTCGATCTCTAACAATGTCGGCAGTGTCAAGCACGTTTCGAGCACACTTCTGTATGCACTCATGGAAGAGCGCCATTTCGCTCTCGGGGATGGTTTGCGCGTTTCCAACCAAGGGCTCGCTCTGAATCGTTCGGGTCAGGAACTCGGTCCGACCCAGCCATCTCTTCGATCACTGACTGCGATCAAGATTCACTTCTTCGAACTCCCTCACTTACTGGGAGCGGGATGCCCAATCATTACATCGGTGTTTGACCGCACACCATCGAGATTTCCGGGCTCTCCCGCGTGCGAACCGAGCTTGTGCATCTGGCCGTAGTCGAGGCCTTGGCGCCACATCCAGTACAGATGTACCGCCAGTTTCCGCGCCATCGCTACTTTCGCGATCTTGCGTCCGCGGCGCATGGCGAGGTGGAAGAACTTGCTACGCCACTCCTGCTGACTCCGCACCGTGACCTGCGCCGCTTCCACCAACAGAAAGCGCAGCAGCACGTTGCCTTGCTTGCTGATGTGTCCCAGTCGGCGCCGATCTCCGCTGGACTCTTCCGTCGGAACCAGACCGATGTAGCTGGCCAGTTGTTTGCCGCAGTGAAAGCGCTCCGGCGTTCCGATCACCAGTTCGTAGGCCAGCGCCGTCAGCGGACCGACTCCGGGATGCGTCATCAGCCGTCGTGTCACTGGACGCTTCTCCACTTCCTCTTCTAAGGCGTGCGTGAGTTCCTGGATCTTCGGCGTCAGTTGATCGAGTAAGTCGAGCAGGTCCTGACGCCGTCGGCTAGCCCACGGGGCCAGAGGGATCGACTCCAGTTCCTTGCGACCCGCCGGCCGCCACAGCGCTTTCTTGCGACGCAGGCCTTCGTTCAGCGGCACGACATGCAACTGATTCATCACCCGCGTGCGCATTTGCACCAGCCGATGCCGATGCCACAGCAGTTGCCGCAGGTCACGATTCTCAGCGTCCGGTACCCAGATCCGCGGAAAGCGATTCTCCAGCATCAATCGCAACAACAGCTGCGCATCCTGACGATCGGTCTTCTGCTTTCGTACTCGCTTGGTGCGAACCTCGGCGGGATCTCCGATCCACAGCTCAAACCCCAGCTCGTGCAGCAGACGCTCGAACCAGCGCGAGTGCCCGCTGGATTCCATGCCCACTCGCGCAGATAGATTTCGCTCTTTCAGTACCCGGTAGAACGCTTCGGCCTCCTCACGGTGCGCCAGCCGGTGTTCCCTCAACTCCCCGGTGTCGGTATCCACGCACGCAATTTGTTGGAAGCCCGGATGATAATCACACCCTATAATCAGCATGTTCGGCTCCTTTCCTCCGAGCCCTTTGGTTGGTTTGCGCCTCCAAAGTTTACTCGGGCCTGGGAGCCGACATTGTTATGGAATCATTACACTCATCTTCCG
>CAVUYN010000018.1:0-61527 GCA_963745715.1 uncultured Acidobacteriota bacterium
CCTTAGGTCGCCGACGAACGGCGCGAGGAGTTTGGCCGCTTGGTGGCACCGCGCAATCATGAGGAGGATGCTTCTCTTGTGGGACGGGGGCCTGACGGCTTAAGCCATGTGAAGCCATAATTTACCAGCGGTTAAGCCACTAAGGTTGCTGTATGGCTTGACGGCTTCGGTTCAAGACCTCGGCACCCGATCATTGCTTGTCATTTTAGGCCCAGCCATCCTCTCTTCTCCGGTGGAAAGGCCTCTTCCGCCTCCCTGAGGACTTGCTGGAGGAAATCTCGCACGGCTGCAGGATCCGTGGGGCCAGCCTCTCTGCTCGCGGATGGCACCAGCTCTTCCTTTTTCGCGACGCGCTGCTCGGATTCCGTTTCTGGAATCATGCGCCTCTGCAGGATTGGCGGGGCTAACCTCTCTGCTCTCCGCTGGCAATCGCTCCTGTATCCTTGTGGGGCGCGGCTCGGATTCTTTCCCGGATTCGTGCACACTTCCATGATTCGTGGGTCCACTCTCTCGGCTTTGAGTTGGCAATGGCTCTTCCACTTTTGTGAGTCGCGACCTGGACTCTTCTTCTGAAGCACGCGCCGCTCCATCATTAGTCGGTCCACCGACTCTGTTCGTTGCTGGCAGCGCCTCTTCCACCTTCGCGAGGAGAGGCTCGGATTGTTTTTCTGGAGCAGGCGCTGCAGCTGCGCTAATGGCCGGCTGCGAACTGCGTTGGAGACTGGCGTTGATTGGTCTTCGAGCTCTTCTCGTGCCTTGCCGCCAGCCGCTCGAGTTTCGCGATCCGCTGCTCCACGTCCGTCGCATCCAAGGCGCGCAGCTGCAACTGCAGAAGGGGTGCGAGACCGCCAGCGATCTTGGGATGTAGCTTGCCAGCGTAGACGTCGGCGATCAGTCGATCCACCGTGTTCTCGCACCGCCACCGCACTATTCAAGGTCGGCAGAGGCTCGGCGTTCTCCGGGACGGTCGGTCGTTTGCTTCGGCCTCCGATCCGGCCCAACTCGGAAGCCTTCTTGGGATTGGCGTGAAAGAAGCAGAGGCCGCCATGCGGTAGCGGCGGCCCGGCAGGCCTTGCCCTTCTTAGTCTTGGCCTTGCAGCGCGAGTCAAGGTTCTTGCCGAGTCATATTCCCGTTCATCCTCAGCCTGTTCGACTTCCGCGAGACGACGCTCGTATTCCTGCACCAGCTCCTTGAGTCCTACGGATCTTCGTCGATCGATTTTCCTCGAGCGTCCCGTGACTCTGTCGACTATCGCACTATGTAGATTCGTCCCAGCCGCCGAAGTCCATGGACCGGGCAGGTCTTGTTCATTTCGGCCTCGAAGAGTCTTTGTTGAGAAGTCGCAAATGTAAGCGGAAGGCAGTTGCAGTTGGCTAGCGCCTCCTGTCTTGCGAGATCGGCTAGCTTTTGCTCAAGTTTTTCCAGCCGTTTCCGCTGGTTTCCTGACATGGTTTCGGTCCGTGAGGAGCGCCCCGCGAAGAACGAGGACGCTCATGAAAACCATCGTAGACCACTGGGTGCAGATTGTTGATGTGACTTCGGTAATAGAAGGGACTCCACTGGGACTTAGGAAGCTTGGTGTTCGAATTGGGGCGCTGAAGAGCATTTTGACGCTTTCATTTTGGAGGCTGGATATGTTCGTCTGCCACAGGTTTGCGAGAATTAGGGATCTCTCACTTTCCCGTTTCATCCTTCCTTGCCACGCCTGAGGTACGACTGCAGGTATTTCGCCCCTTCTTTGGTGTAGGCTTCCGCCCCAATTGTTAATAGGATCTCGCAAATCTGAGACATGCTTCGTGCCTCTCGATCCGCGATTTGCTCAAGGCTCTTCTTAAGCCCATCCGGAATTCGGAATGCCAAGGGAGCATTCTTCTTCATGATGGAGAGATTGTATGAAGAAAAATGACTCTTGTTAATTATCAAGTTGTTGACTCCCTTCGTCGAATCTCATACAATGTATGTGTTTGTATGAATAGGAGCTGGCAATGACCGATCAGCTGCTGCGAAACAACATGCGACTAGCTCGATCTCGATGGCACTCCCTGTTGGGCCGACCTGGTCGTCAACTGCTTAAGGAACTCACGAACGAGCATCGATTTTCGATTGCGAACGGCGATCTCATCTGGCTGGAGCGTGGATGGTACGTTACCCATACCGGTCTCATACGACTTGCTCGCCGAAGTCGCTGCGTGGGGATCAACGACCAAAGTCGTTCAAGACCTCTGCAATCCACAGGCGCAGCGCTGGGCCTTCGAAGCGACAGTCTACAAGTCCAAGACTTGTCGCGGATTTGTCGGCTATGGCGACGCCGATCCCTCTAACGTTTCGTTCCTGGTCCACGGCGCCGAAATGCGCGTGGCGGAGACGCGAGCCGTGAACCGCGCTCTTCGCAAGGCCTACGGAATCGGCATCTGCTCGGTCGAGGAGATCGGGTCCGTTGCGGAACCGTCGCCTCAGGCGTCCGATTCAAAGAAGCTTCCACCACAACCTGCCAACGGGAACGGCAGCGGTCGTACCGTCCGCGATCGTCTCTGCCAAGTCATCCGCCAGCATCAGCTGGATCCGAACCTGGTCAAGTCTTACGCGACTGATTTCTGCGCGGTGAAAACGCTTCGGGAAGCTACGCGTGAACAGGTCGAGAACTTTGTCCAGCACCTCGCCGACTGGGCTGAGAAGGACCGCAATGCCCTGCTCTGCCAGCTCAACAGCTACCTCGGCCAGAAAGAAGGTGCGGCATGAAACGCCAGATTACAGGCCTGTACGCCGCCGATCGCTGCGCCGCGGACCAGGTGCCAGATGGAGTTTTCCTGGTTCGGGTTCAACGAGTCCAGTTTCGTCGGCAGGCCCCAAAGCCCTACTACACGCTGGCTCTGGTCATTCTTGAACCCAGTCGATTTTCTGGCCGTCCCCTCTCGAGCCGGCTCTATTGCAACCCGAAAGCCCTGTGGAAGCTGAACTGGTTTCTGCGGGACTTCGGTTACGACACCGAACTGCTCGGACGCGACGAAGTGGACGAGAACACAACTCGTAGGCCTGAAGGGCGTGGTCAAAATCAGCCACATCGTCTTTAGCGGCACTTCCCTGCTCCGTCTCGATGGCTTTGCTCCTGCTAGTCGTTGGGAAGAACTCTCCCCCGCAAATCTGGACAACCCGCAGGTGGCCTGATGACGTACAGTTTCACCCAGATCAGCCAGTACCTCACCTGTCCGCGGCGCTATCGGCATCGATATCTTGATGGGTGGAAGGAGAAGGACACGCGGGCGGCGATGCTCTTTGGTCGCGCCTTCGAACGGGCTTTGGGCGCGATATTTCGTCGAGAAGACCCCGGAGCTGTGCTGTTCGCCGAGTGGTCTGCCTGCCAGGGCGAAGGCCTGCATTACTCCAACGGAGACTCCTGGGATCGAATGCTTCAGCAAGGAATCATGCTTTTGACCCGCTTCTGCCAAGACAATCGCGTGCAGATCAACCAGCCGCGACGAAATCTGCAGATCAAGTTCACCCGGCCCGTGGGCGACAAGAACGACTTTGTGGCCTATGTCGATGCCATTGGAAAACTCGATGGCAAGCGCTGTCTTCTGGAGTGGAAAACGTCGTCCGGCCGTTACCCGGAAGAACCAGAGGGACTGTTGTCTCTGGATCCGCAACTGGTTTGTTACTCGTGGATGACAGGAATTGCGGACGTCGCGCAGGTCGTCTTCGTCCGTAAACGGCTCGTCGAGGTGCAGTATCTGCGCACCACGATCGCCGACGAACAGCGCGAGGAGTTTGGCCGCCTGGTGGAAGGCACGATCCGGCGAATCGAGTCTGCGGACTTTCTGCCGCACAGTGGCATCCGCTTTCCCCAAAATCCATGCAGCAGCTGTCCGTATGTAGGGCTTTGCCTTGGAAAACAGGAAATGGTTGACGCCGCTGTCGTGCGGCGTCCGGGAGCCGAGAGTCTTGATTGGCTTGACGAGCTTAGTTACTGAGTATCCGCCTATGCCGCCGAAGTTCAATCGCCGCCGCGCCGTATTTGTGCTGGGCAAGATTGACGAGATTCTGGCATGGGAACAGCGGAAGGAGACGGAGCGAGACACGAAGTTCGTCGAACTCGCGCGCTATTTATGTGAGGTGCGGGCGGGGCAGTACTGGCGGCTGGAAAGTCTGAAGTGTTTCGATGAATTTCTGGAAAGGCGTTTTCCCGAATCGAGGAGGAAAGCGTACTACCTGATGTCGATCCACGAAAACTTGCCACCGCAGGCGAGGAAACAGCTGAAGGAAGTGGGATGGGCGAAGGGGATCGAACTGGTCAAGCTCGCGAGGCGGGACAGGCAGAACTTCGATTGTGCAACCTGGTTGCACAGAGCCCGGCAGATGCCGAAGGAGGACTTCAAGAAGGCGGTTGAGAAGGAACTAACAGGGCGGGAAACGGAACCGTGGGAGATCGTTTACTTCAAACTGTACCAAAGCCAGATGCCGGTCATCGAGCGGGCGATCGAGACGGCGGCGCTGATGCTGGGAAGCGATCGATCACGAGGCTACTGTCTGGAGATGATTTGTGCTGACTTTCTCGCGGGTGCCAACCTGGATAATGGGGATCCGGAGACGCTGTTGTTCTCGATGACGCGATTCTTTCGTCTTCTGCCCGAGGACCAGAAGCAGGCTTTTCTGGATAGCGTCGGGGAAAAAGCGTCATGAAGCGAATGCGAAGGAAGTTAGCCTTACGTCTTGATCCTGTAGCGTACGAACAACTGCGGCAACAGGTGCTACGCCGTGACAGTTGGCGCTGTCAGTCGTGCGGTGCCATGTCAAATCTGGAGATCCACCACCAACAATTTCGTAGCCGTTCCGGGGAGGATTCTGAACTAAACCTCATTACTCTATGTGCGCGGTGCCACGCTGGGGTGCACCGTTCGCCGTCCAATTGAGGGAATAGTTGCCGGCAAGCAAATGCCAAAATCTACGCCGCCTGCCTTATTAGGGAGGCGGCTTTTTTGTTCTGAGTCATGCGCCTGGGATAGCCGTCTCAAATTCGGTCGCTTCCTTGGATGAGCGGACGGCTTCCTTGATGCGTTGGATGTGGCCCCGTCCAAGAGCCTTTACCTCGCAGCCGAGCTCGAAATAGCGGCGAATGTCGTCATCCTGCAGAATGCCAAAGCAGTCGATAACGGCAATCGGCCCAGCGGCCCACCGTACGACATCGTCCGGGTTCAAATGCAAATAGGGTGCATGACGCACCGCTAGCACCAAAGCCTCGACTCCCCGGAGTGCAGAAGCCAGGTCTTTCTGAACGTGAATGCCGATAAGGTCCTGTTGGTTACGGAAGAACCTTGACCACGAATGCCCCGGGGAAGGGTAGGTTTCCTGGCTCTCCAGTTCGTACCAATGATCCACATAGGGATCATGCACAGAAATATCGGCTCCCATCTCGGTAAGCTTGCGGATGACCAGCTCGCTGCCGCTGTATCGAGTATCCCCCACATCCTCGCGGTAGCTTGCGCCGGCCAGCAAGACGCGCGCACCAGCGATGTATCTGCCCATGTTACGTAGCGCGTCGCGGGTAAGCTCGGCAACATGCAAGCCTCGCGTGTCATTTACGTCAATCGCAACGGTGCTGATCTTGAAGACGCTGTCTCCGTCTTCAAAGCCCAAGATGTGACTATAGGCCCAGTATCCGAGCCCACCGTCCTTGGGAAGGCAGTAACCGCCGATTCCCGGTCCGGGAAAGATAATGTTGCTGTGCGTCGGCCTCATCTTGATGGCTTTTACTACTTTGATCAGATCTACACCATTGCGCTCGGAAAAAATCGACCATTCATTCAGGAATGCGAGAATCGTGGCACGATAGGAGTTTTCGACGATCTTAGTGGTCTCCGATTCGATTGGCCGATCCATCACGGTAAGCGGAAACTCGTCGACATTGATCACTTCGTTTAGAAACTTGACGACCCGTGTCTTGGCCTCGACGTTGCAACCCGAGCAAACACGCCAGAAATCGCGAATGCTCTTCACGTATTCTTTGCCGGGCATGACGCGCTCGAAGCTGTGCGCCAGAAGCGGTTCCGTCTGAATACCGCGGGCACGGAATGCCTTCCTGAGGATCGGGAGTGCCACGAACTCCGTCGTGCCAGGGGCAACCGTCGTTTCGATCAGCACAAGACATTCGGGTTGAATCTTCTCGCCCATTGTCTTAAGGGTTGCTTCCAGTGCTGCCATTTCGGTCTCGCCGGTCTTCATCATGCCCAGGTCTTGTTTGGAATAGTCGCATTGAACGTCGACTACGACGCAGTCCGCCAGAGCCAGACAGTCGGAGTTGTAAGTGGCCGTAAGCGTCTTCTTTTCCAGGACGCAACGGGTGATCATCGGGTCGACTTCGGGATCCTCGGACTTCACTGGCGACTGACCGCGGTTTAACAGTGGCGTCTTCCAGTAGCTGCGGGAGCTCGGCCGTTGGCACCCAATGACAAACTTGGTCGAGTGACCGTTCTTCTTATCGACCGTGTCGGCAATGATGGCTGCCATCACTGCCCCGACAAAGCCTAAGCCCATCACGACAACGATCTCTTTTCCGTCGTCGCGGGCGGCAACAGCCAGTTCTTGCAGCCTTCTATATTCGGCTGCGTAATCTTCTTTACACGGCAACGCAAATCGCTCGCCAGTTGGACTAATGGAAAATTCTGACATTATAATCCTCGCTGGAATTTGGAAAAAGTCATTCCCCTCAAAGGTCTCGATCAGGGGAGGTTCTATTGTTCGGAGAACTGCAACGAATCAGGATGAGCCGAACGACTAGCCCGAGATCGAACCGAACCCCGCAATCATGCGAAGAGGTGTCTGCTGCCTGTGATGGCAAACACACCAAACGGTGATATTCGGAGAGTCTCAAATGGCAATCAACCGGGGGAGGGCGATATCGAAGACGATCTTCGTTACTACAGCACGACAGCGCCCACCTCTTTTTGAAGCCACTCCTATACTGTCAAGATAGGACTTCTTGCAACCGCTTGCCGACAAATGCATACCGGACTAACGGCTCTGCACAGCGTTTCCTTCCCCGGTTTGTACGGTTCGAGACGGAGAATCCGGGGCCCTTGGTCCGGTCTAATGAAGGCTGGGAATCGTGGCTTCTACAACATTCGTTGGTTTACTCTCTTCGGATTGCTGGAATGCTGTCACTGCGTATCGATATGTCTGTCCAGCCTCGACTTGGCAGTCCTCATAGTTCGTGCTTTTAACAAGTTGTTTGGTTCTAAAGCATGAACCGTCAAGGTTCTTCCAGCGATAGACAATATAGCCTTCTGTTTCTCCGGGTGAGGGAGACAGAGTCGCACTCGCCTTCCAAGATAACCTGACACTGTGACGATCCTTGCATGTTACCGACGGCACATGTCCGATCTCGGCTTTGTCGGGTTTGTCGTTGGCTTGTATTGTGGAGCACACAGGATTTGTGGTCCCCTCAAAATCAACCTGCGACTGCGCTGTGCATAGGCTTCCCCGAAAAACACGCACGGCCAAGAAAACAGGAATAACACACACGGCTAAGACAACAGGAATAAGGTAATGTTTCATAAGAATTTCTCGGACTGTCGTGCTGAAGAGCTGAAGTGTTGCAAAAGGGCCGCAATGACTTGGGGGGCCGCGGGCAGGATTTGAACCTGCGTTAAGGGCTTTGCGAGCCCTTCCCTGGCCACTCGGGTATCGGTTGAGCTCGTACAAGCTCCGGAGCTCGCAAGCTCGCCCCGTTCCCAACCGGCATCTGATACTTGAGGAAGAATCCAGCTGCTGCAAGAGTGATATAGCTGCAACCCTCGTAATACACCGCCACAAATCGGACAAGATTGTGAGTCGAATAGCTGGGGTCATGGAGTGCCAGAGGAACGGCCCCGGCAAGCGGGAGCAAGAGAACGCCACACCACCCGGCATATGCCCGTCGTTCTGCCGACGAGAAGATCCAGTCTCGAGTGTCCGCCTTCCGGAGTAGCGAGATATATCTGACGATGAGAATAGCTACTCCCATGAAACTGCTGAGTAGCCAGAGAATATGATTCAGTGGCACTCCGCCAAGAGATAGTGACATCAGCGGCACTTTCTGGACAAGCCAACCGTTGGCATGCGTAAAGAGATCCCATGTGATATGAAGCCAGCTGCCAAATAGCAACGATGTCAAAACCGCAAGCGGAGAACTGATTGGAGCGGTGCACAGGGGGAGGAGAACCTTACGGTGCGGATTCGGTAGGCTTGTGACGATGGGAGTACGAACCTTGTGAAAGATCCAAAGAGTCAGGAGGCCGACCGGCAGGCAAAACACCAAACTGCCCAATGTTGTGTGGGAGAAGTATTCCCAATCATCGATGCTGGCCGCCAAATCCGGCGTGAGGCTGCCAATGATGAGTGCGGGAAAATCGAGATATTTGGGACACCAACGGCGTAGGGGCAGAGTAGCGGCGGGATGTGCGAGTGGAAACGGCATAAGATCGCTCTAGGTTGGATTCCGTTTCCGGAGACCTGTGGGGATTCAACTGTGATCGTACTTACGGCATAGAGCTTATTTTGTTTCTCGGCAATTCGCAATTCTCTGGGGAAGGCCGCAGAACGATCAGGCTGCTTTCTCGGTTCTTTCTTCATGGAGTAACCGTCGAAGTGTACGCAGGTCATTCAATATCCGGCGACTGCGCTTCACATGGACATTCAGCTTGTCCAAGTTGTAAACAATGAGGTTGAGGGCCTCCAGACGTCGGTGGGAAACAGTAGGAACTTGTGCCCGAATGTCGGCTGCCATAGCCTCCTGAGATTCAGAAACGGCTTCGATCAATAGAGTTAGAAACTCTTGCGCGCTTTCGATGGTCTCAAAAGGAGCCATGGTTTTGCTGTTCACGGAAACACCTCTGTCCTTGGTTGCGGGATTTTTGTCGAATCGAGCCTCGACTGCTGGCTTTGTTAGACCTTCAGAACCGGTGCGGCAGCCTCATTGCGTGGTTGTTCGAATCGCTCTTGCCGCGCCATTGGCGAGGAAATCTTGGCCGGTGATGAATTTCAGCTCGAGGGCTTATGCGTTTTTACCTGCGGAAACCCGACCCACACCCTGACCCGACCTTCGATTCGCCAAGACAACTGCGGCGAAGTTACTGGGCGAACTGCACAACAGTCAGTTTGTTCAGAAGGTGTGCTAGGGCCTTGAACATCGTGCCCTGTCCCCAGTGGAACATCGGTGTCTTGATCTTTTTCCACCCTAGATCCCGGTAGTAAAAGTGCCCGTCCTTGGCCTGCATGTTGCAGATGGTCCAAAGAGCGACCTTTGAGGCTAGCTCGAGAGATGCTGGGTAAATGTCGGAACAGAACGCCAGGGTATCGATGGACTGGGCTGCGCACTGGATATCTAGGGGCTTTCCTTTATCGTGGTAGTACTTCGGGCGACCGTTGGCTTCAAAGAAGTGGTCCGTATAGTATTGATAGCCCGCTCGAAAGTTCGTTTCGAAGCTCTTGTCACCCGTCTTATCCATGTACCTTTTGAGGCAATCCAGGTTGTACCCGGTGTGGAAGTTGTCAATCCAGTGGTACATGGATTCCTCGCCGTAGTACCAACCTCCATCAGGGTTTTGGCGGGCGCAACTGTAAGTCATGGCGTCTTGTGCAAGTCGCCGCAGATCGCCATCTCCGGTGTGAGCGGCAGTCCAAGCGAGTAGTGCTGCGCCAAGCATGTTTGAGTTGTGAATGGACTCTTGTTTGCCGGGAATGTAGCTGAGGCAGGTGCCTTGACTGGTCTCCTCGCGCGGAAGGGTCTTGACCCATTCCGCTGTACTCGCTGCAACCTCAAGGTATCGACAGTCGCCAAATGCCTCGTACGCTTCGAGGAAGGCAAATGCAATCAGGCTGCTCCACACGATGGTTGGGGTATGGGCAAAAGTAGTGCCGCCCCGTGTCGCGAAAGCAAAATGATTGCCCCAACAATGGTGTTGTTGCCGAGGCGAGCGATTCTCTATCAACCAATCAAAGCACATCTCGGCCCGCCGGCGATAGTCCTCGTCCCGTGTGACAGCGTACATCTTCACGTACCCCCAACCCATGTAACCCATACCTTTTGTCGAAGTATGGGGCTTAATGCCGATCCAAGGGCGTATGTGAAAAGGAGTCCGCAACACGGATGCCGTCAATAACCGTCTTAGGAAATGCGTGCCTAGAGTGAAATGTCTAAGGTACGATAAATTCCCATCGCCGGGATCATAAGCACGATATTCGTGCGCCTCCACCCACCCCACGACATTGTCGATGCTACTGCGCACTGCTTCATTCATATGTTCACTGATTGAACGCCTGCACGTTGCCCCAGTAATAAACTCATATGCACGTTCCCTAGAATCATTCGTGCACTGAAGAGGCAGTCGCAAGGTCGATCCTACGCAGAGACGATCGGGTCATTAACTTGGTGGCTTGCTTCGGGAGGTTTCGCCACGTTCGAGGAAGGCAGCCTCAACTCTGGTTCGACCCTCTTGAGCCAAATTTCACGCCAGTACAGGAGATCGGCCCGGTAACAGCCTCCAAACGCGAAACAGGCACTGTCACAAAGCACATCTTCAAGAATTACCGTATTCCGGAAATGTTTCATCTCGCCGATTCCTTCGGCGATGAAGTTATCGGCGCGGCCTCTTACACGGAATCGTTTGCCGCAGAAGGGACGCTGGTCCGCGCTGAAGTGCAACCCCCGGTTATGCCCCGTCTTGTTCAGCGTCGCCACGATCTCTTCCAGGGACTTCACTTCCACCATTTCTCCCGGCTGTAACCCCAGAACCTCGGTTGGCGTCTTATCCTGCGTCCCGCGAGCGTGTTGGCCGAACAGCTTGTTATGGGTCTTCCATCGCATCCACACGAGGATGCGCTTCACCATCCTCCAAGCGCCGATGTTGCCCGCCGCGACGGCGTCAAAACATTTCTTGACGCGCCGCACGCTCGATAGATGCAGGGTGGCTTTAAGAAACTCACTCGATTGGCAGAAGTACCTGCCGGGTTCGCTCCTCGTTTTCCAAATGCCATGGAGTTCATCCGCGGCTGCGCTCACCGAATCCCGTTTGGAACTGCAGTCAACATTGCCGTCCTCGACCGGCGCTAGCCATGCCTCCTTCCAGAAGATCGCGCAGCCGCGCTGGCAGCCATCATGCTCTGCGCCGGAACACCGCACGCCCTGAAGAATCACGACGTCATTGTTCTTGAATTCCCTGACAAATGACTCGGTTTTGAGGGCGGAAGAACGCACCGTCAATGGTGGCTTGGACCACACGATTCATAACCCGGAACCGTTTGCCACAAAACTTCAGCATCTCTGGCATGAACGGCAAATTGTCCAGCGTCCCGTTCGCGTCTAACGTTTTGAGGATCTCGTCGGGTGTACGAACGACAACAAGATCGCCGGCCCTCAGCCGCAGAGGGGCGCTAGACACTTTCACGGGCTGACACTTCTCTCCGCTCAAGGGCGCTATCTCGGGTGCGCTAAACGTTTCGGAACTCATACGGTGACATTCTCCACCAAGTCAGAATCGTGTCGGTCCAGGTTGACGTCAATCGCTGCACCATCGATACGCTGTTTCAACTGACGTAGCCAGTGTTTTCACGTACGGTTCCAGCAACATCGAGTGTGGATTCACAGCTACTTCTACGATGTCGAGCGAACCCGCCAGGTCACCCCACCCCATATTGGGATCGGGATAGAACTTGTAGTTGAAGCGAGGCTTGAAAAGTGTCACTTGCCCAAGGTATGGGGAAGGGTTGTAGTGCTCTGCAGCGTAGTCGTTTATCGCTTGTACTTCTGCCTCAGCGCCGGACTCTGCTCGACAAACTCCATCCCCTCGGCTCGAACCTGGCATCGAAGTCTTCAGATTTGCTAATTCGCCTCCGAGTCCTAATCTCATTTTCTCCCGCAGATAGCCGAGCATGTCGCTCGGCCTCAGCTTGAACACATTTGCCAAATGGAACTTCGCTTTCTGATAGAGGAAAGAACGGAAACTGACCTTTAGGGCGAGGCTGTAGTTGTAGGTATCAAGCATCGCAATCAGCGGTACTTCCTCTCCCTCGCGATGGAGGATTTGTGCCATCTCGTAGGCAATGGTGCCACCCAGACAATATCCGCCCAGGTAGTACGGTCCCTTTGGCTGGACAGTTCTCAACTCTTTCACATAACAATCTGCCATTTCTTCGATAGTACTTAACGGCTGGCTCTTGCCATCCAGGCCTTTTGACTGCAGGCCGTAGAGAGGAAAATCTGGGGCTAAGTGTTCGGCCAGACTCCTATATAGAAGAACGTTTCCGCCAGCACCGTGAACCAGAAACAACGGCGGTTTCGACCCATTAGCACTGATCGCAACCAGAGGAGACCAAGATTCACCGTTACCGTCTCCTTGCAAAACGGTTGCGAGCTTCTCAATCGTAGGAGCGCTGAATAGAGTTGCCAGAGGCAATTTCTTTCCGAAATCCTCTTCGATCTTGGCGAACAAGGAAACCGCGGAGAGCGATTGGCCTCCCAGTTCGAAGAAGTTTGCCGTACTGCTCACCCGATCCATATTTAGAGCCGCACACCACAACCGGGCAAGGTGCTCCTCGGTCTGGTTACGAGGTGGAATGTACTCATCTGACGTAGATTCAGAATCTTTGCGAGATAGCGAAAGCGCGGTGGTTTTTTTCGGTCCGCGGCCCTTTGGCCGCTGGTCCTCGCTCAGCATTGGCAATTGAATCAGTGGCTGATTTGCGTTGACCGTAACCCCTTCCAGGAGAGTCTGAAAACCAGCAATCCAATAGCGGATGGTCTCATCCTCAAAGAGATTGGTGTTGTAATCACATTCGACCAGCAACGTCTCGCCTTCATCGACCAAGTTGAAACCAAGGTCGTAGTGGAAGTAGAAACGTGGTCCCGATGTGATGTGCGAGGCGCAGCCACAGAACTGCACTCCCGTCAATGCCGGATCCAAGTTGAAAATCACTGGCGCAAGCGGAATTCTGCTGGGATCGCTCGGGACGTTCAGCTTTTGTATGATCGTCCCAAGATTCGATCTCCAATGTTCCTGCCCGTCCAGGATCAGCTTTTGCGTACGAGCCAATTCGTCCGCGAATGTCGTGTCTTGATCAAGTTTGAAACGGAATGGCAGTGTATGCACGCATTGACCGACTATCGAGTTGAAGCCCAGTTCTGACTGGCCTGCAAATGGTACGCCGACGGCAAAGTCACCGTTCCCGCTAAGACGGTATAACCAGACCGAGAATGCCGTGAGCAAGAGTGCAAAGGGCGTATTGCTCAGCTCACGTGCCGCACGCTTGATGTCCTTGTACAAGCTCGGTGACAGGCGAAGGCTATATCGAGCCGCCTCGTAGGTTCGAACTCGCGGTCGCGAACTTGTGGTCGGAAGATCGAATGCTGGAGGCAACGTCTTAAACTGGGATAGCCAAAACTTCTCTGATTGCTTCGACTCAGCAGAGTCCCGGTCGTTGACTTGCCACGAAGCATATTCCTCCATTTGCGTAGCCGGTTCGATCGACGGCCGGCGTCCTTCGACAAACGAAGAGTAGAGATTGCTGATTTCTTCCAGAGCCACCTTGTATCCCCAGCCGTCGCAGATGATCATCTGCGCCGTAAAGACGAGCAGGTGTTTGTTGGCCGACAATTTGATCAGTTGAAACGACGCTAGGGGCCCATGTGCCAGGTCGAAGATCTGCCGGGCATCCTGCTCCAGAATCTCAGTCAATTTGAAAGCTGCCTCAGCTGAGGGATATCCACTCAAATCGTGAGAACGCAACTGGATCGGCATCTCCGGCTGGACGATAACCTTGGATCCATCCTCGCTAAACGTAGATCGAAGGGCTCCATGCCGTTTCACAACCTCAGCGATTGCCTTTTCCATTGCTGACACATTGATGTCGCCAGTCAGTTCGATAACGTTGGTTCCGTTGCTTGCGGCGGACGCCTCCGGCCGCATTCGTGCGGCTATCCACATCTCCCTCTGCAGATCTGTTGGGGGATATTCCGTCGTGTGAGCAGTTGTTCGAAGATCAGCTGGTAACTCCGGCATACTGGAGCAAACGGCTGGGGCGGAATACCATCTCAGATCAGCACTGCGTCCCGTGGAGAGCTTGGAGGCATTGCCGAATATACCGTCTTCCACCATTGCCTCCACGCTGTCGGTGAAGGCGCGCACAAGGTGTGCCACATCCTCTTCACTGTGAGCATCCGTCATGTAGCAGGGGAAGCCCTCAAGGATGTGAACCCCTCGATAGCGAAGATGAGTGCCCAGCAACGGAGCCAGAACACCGTGCTCCTCGTTCCGCAAATACATCTGAGATGTGAAACGCGGCAGCTCGATTTTCAGCTCATACTTCTTGAAAAGTGCGTTTACCTGATCTGCAAACCTGCCCGCGCGGTCGGAAACTCGCTTCTGCAGTGCGGGTCCCTCCTGAATGAGGTACTTCAACGTCGCATGAGCAGCCGCAATCGCGAGCGGATGGCGGATAAAAGTTCCGGCAAAGAAGGTCACCCCAGCCTCGGGAAATGAATCATCGCCGTATCGCCAGAACCCGCCGTCAAAAATGTCCATCAAAGCGCTGCGGCCCGCCACAACTCCAATCGGCATACCTCCGCCGATCACTTTTCCATAGGTAGCCAGATCGGCTTCAACCCCAAAGTGAGCTTGAGCCCCTCCCGGACCGCACCGGAAGCCTGTGACAACCTCGTCAAAGACTAGAACGATGTCGGCTTCGCGGGTTATGCGGCGCAGTTCATGGAGAAACTCTTTCGGCTGGAAATCGGGTCTGCGGCTCTGGACAGGCTCGACAAGCACCGCAGCGATCTCTCCTGCATACTTCTTGATTAACTCAAGAGATTCTTCCGTCCCATACTCCAAAACGTATGTGTCGTCCACACTTTGAGGTGGAATTCCGGGAGCGGAGGGCATGGTCCGCAACTGGCCGTCGCGGTTCCCCGGCCGGACAAGAACTTGATCGAAGTTGCCGTGATAATCACGGGAGAATACAACCACCTTGTCTCGCCCCGTGAAGGTGCGCGAGAGCCGCATCGCGGCTTGCACCGCTTCTGATCCTGAGCAAGTGAAGCTGGCACGGTCCATTCCTGTGAGCTGGCAGATCATCTCAGCGACTTCCCCGATCAGGGGTGTCTGAGGCCCAATCTCGAATCCGCGGCTCACCTGTTCTTCAATCGCTTTAGTCACGAAACTTGGCGCATGTCCCAGAAAGATGGGACCGAATCCGTTCAGCAGGTCAATGTATTCATTGCCATCCACGTCCCAGAGCTTTGAGCCCGAAGATTTCTGGACCCAGATGGGATACACGATTTCTTTCCACAGTGGATTGAAACCGGCGGCTGTTCTTGGATCTGCGAGAGCGCTTCGATACCGCTGGGTGCGTTCCTTTGAACCTGCGGTTCGCTGTCCGTAACTCCTGATAAGTTTCTCGAGGTGTTTTTGCTGACTAGGCGGAAGGGGTTGGTTCCCAGCGCTCGTGATCCCACTCGGGCCGAAGCCGGAGGGGATCTGCACGGTCGCCCGCTCGGTTGGTTTCTCCGTCGGGATTGTCTCGGTCAGAGCTGACGTTTCGGGGACGCTAGAGGCTTCGATAGTTTGCGCGACAGCCGCGGGCTCAGCGACGCACGCAGCAGCAACCGCCACGGGCGATACTTCAGGCAAGCTGACCGCACTGTCGGCGGGAAGGCCGCGGAGAAATCGCAATTGTGCGGCCATCAGTTCGAGTTGCTGTAAAAGCACACCTTCCATTCCGGCGATCGGCGCTGCTGATTGTTCGAGCGCGATCGGCATGGATGACACTGCAACAGCGAGAGGTATTTGCATTGGGATAGCGGATGGGCGCGGAACCGGTGGCGGAGCAGGCGCAACCACCGCAGGTTGCGGAATCGAGACTGGAACGCGAGTTTCAACAGATGGAGCAGCCTTGCTCGCTGCGGTAGCTGCAGCCGGAAGAACGTGCTCCGCCGGCAGCTTCTCATCCAGATATGCGCCCAGCGCTGCAACAGACTTCAGATCGCTGAATAGTTGTCGGAACGTGATGCGCACACCAAAGGCCTTCTGGCACGCACTGCTGAGCTGAGTCAGAAATAGAGAATCAAAACCGAGCTCAAGAAAGCTTGCGTTTTCGGTGATAGTGTCAAGCGACACTCCCGACAGATCCCCCGCGATCTCGCGAATCTTTTGAACTAGTCGTTCGCGCCGTTCATTGGATGCCATTGTTCGATCTCCCTGCTTCCGCTCGCTTGCGGAGCATTTCAAGTTGTTCTGTCATCAGCTGGACCTGTCTTTCAATCAATCGGCAGGTTGCGTCACGTGTATCCCGGGAGAGGGACGGATTGGGGGGCATGGGAGAGGTTATGCGCCCCGCTTCTGATGCTTCTTCACGTATCGCGGCAGATCTGCCGTTTCCTTTTTCTCTTTGTACTTGCGCGACCTCATCACGGCTTATTTTGGGGGGAGGGGCGATCCAGTAACTCTTTCGCTCAAACGGATACGTTGGTAGGGAGAGCCTTTTCCGGTTTTCGTTCGAATGGAACTTCGCCCAATCAGGCTCGATGCCGTTCATCCACAAGCGTCCCAGGGAATTAAGCAATGCAACGAGATCAGCCGGATTACCGTCGTTCGGGCCGAGAGACGTTAATGCAACGAGATTGCTGGGCTTTGACGCCTGCTGCCGGACGAGTTGAGTCAATGCCTGACCTGGTCCGACTTCAAGGAACGTGGTCGCACCACCCTTGAGCGCCGTCTCAATCGCCTGACCGAAACGAACCGTCCGACGTAGTTGCCCCGCCCAGTACGAACCGTCTGGCCCATGCTCCGGGTCCATCCACGTTCCGGTGAAGGTTGAAATCCACGGCATTGTGGGCTTGTGATGTCGCACCTGTCCTGCCAACTTTGCGAACGGCTCGACGATTGGATCCATCATCGAGGAGTGGAACGCATGCGACGTCGGCAACAGACGGCAGAAGACGTCATCCGCTTCGAATTTCTCCTGCAGTTGACGCAGAGTCGGGGTGGGTCCTGACAATGTCGTCAAAACCGGACTGTTGATCGCGGCAACAGCGACACCTTCGGGCAGCGTTCCTTCCAGTTCTGATGCGCTCCGCCGCACAGCCAGCATCGAACCTCCCGGGAGATCCTGCATGAGCTTCGCCCGATTGGCGAGTATGCCCAATGCATCCTCCAGGCTAAAGACTTCCGCAAATACGGCCGCCACGTATTCACCGACACTGTGACCGATGAGCAACGACGGCTTGATGCCCCATGACATCCAGAGGCACGCCAACGCATATTCCAAAGTGAAGATCGCGGGCTGGGTTACTCGCGTCTCATTGATCTGTTGCTCTGCTTTCGCGGTTGCCTCGGCACCGTCTGGATAAACAACCGACCGGATGTCGAGACCGAGATGATCCTTGAGACATTCCGCGCAGCGATCCACCGCTGTGCGGAAGACTTCCTCAGTCTCGTAGAGTTCCCTGCCCATGTTCACGTACTGAGAGCCTTGGCCCGGAAACAAGAAGACGACCGATTGAGATTCTGAGGGCGCCTGCGCGGTGAAAGCAGATTCACGATCCGGCGACCTCAACCCTTGAATAGCTTCCAGGGAATTCGTGACGGATATTGCCTGGCGATATCGGAATCGTTGCCGTCCTTTCTGCAGTGTGAAGGCAACATCGGCAAGAGAACTATCCGGATGGCTTTCAAGATAGTTCGCGAGACGGGTAGACATCGATGCCAGGGCCGTTTTTGTTTTCGCTGATAAGAGCAGCAGTTGCGCTTTTCTCGATGGTCCGGACGACAAAAGCGGCGCATCTTCTACGACTACATGAGCATTGGTCCCGCCAATACCGAGCGCGGTCACTCCCGCTCGTCGCGGTGTGTTGCTGCGCTTCCATTCCAGCTGTTTGGAAACCGGGAAAAACGGACTGTTCTGAAAATCGATCTTGGGATTCGGAGTCTTAAAGTGCAGAAGCGGTGGAATGACCTCGTGTTGCAACTGAAGAACAGTCTTGATCAATCCCGTTGCGCCCGAGGCGACATCGAGATGTCCAATGTGTGTCTTCCCCGTGCCGACGGCACAGTATTGATTGCGCAAAGCTCCGCCACGGCGAAATGCTGCACTCAAAGCCGCCATTTCGATGGGATCACCGAGCGGAGTAGCAGTACCGTGGGCTTCTATGTATGAAATGGTCTCAGGATGGACGCCGGCAGCAGCCTGAGCCATGGCAACCACGTCGGCTTGTGCGTTTATACTGGGCGCCGCGTATCCGATTTTGTCAGAGCCATCGTTGTTGAGCGCGAATCCCTTGATGACGGCGAGAATCGGATCTCGATCCGCTAGCGCATCCTCCAGTCGCTTCAAAAGAACTACGGCCACGCCGTGGCCAAAAACCGTTCCGCACGCATCCGCATCGAAGGTCCGACAAGTGCCGTCCGCGGAAGCCAGACCTTCTTCCTGATACGGGTAGTCGCGTTTCTGAGGGAACGTAATGGAAGCGCCACCGGCAAGTGCCATATCGCACTGGTAGGTGAGAAGACTTGTGCAGGCCTGGCATATCGCCACCAGCGAGGTCGAACAGGCACTTTGAACGGTCATACTCGGACCACGCAGGTTGAGCTTGTACGAGACTCGTGTCGGCATGAAGTCCTTATCATTGCCGAGCATTGTTTGATAGTTGCCGACTTGATAGTTCGCGCTGAAATCTGCCGCGTAGGACCTGTCCACACAGAGGTTGTGAAGGAAGTACGTGTTCATGGCGAGGCCGGCGTACACGCCGATCAGCCCCGGATAGCTTTCAGGCGCATGGCCAGCACTCTCCAGAGCTTCCCATGCACACTCTAAAAAGAGCCGGTGTTGCGGATCGATGGTCTGCGCCTCTTTGGGATACATGCCGAAGAACTCAGCGTCGAACATGTCGACCCCTTCGAGCACTCCGCGGGCACGGATAACCTTTTGCTCTTCTCCGGTTGCACCATCTTTGGCAACGGAATACTCCAATTCCTCCTCGCTGAATTTAGAGACAGAATCCACTCCTTGGACGAGATTCTGCCAAAACTGATCGACATCGCTCGCGCCAGGAAATCTTCCTGACATCCCTATGATCGCTATGCCTTCAGGGGCTGCGGATGTATCGCGGTCTTCCATCAAACTACCTCCTGCCGATTCTTCCCGCGCTAATGGCTTGGCGCTGGCGCTGCGCGCGGTCCAAGAGCGCATTGCGAGACTGCCCTTGAACTCCACGATCACCAAGCGAGGCGGCGAGTTTTCGTACTGTCGTGTGCGCGAACAATTCGGCGACAGAAAAACGCCGGCCCACCAGATCCTGTAGGCGCGAGTGCACTTCTACGAGCCTCAGGGAATTTCCCCCAAGGTCAAAGAAGTTGTCGTCAATTCCGACCTTGTCGAGCTTCAGCACTTCCTTGTATATCCCGGCAATCCGGCGTTCCAGATCCGTCTGCGGTGCGAGAAACGGTTGTTCCATTTGAGCGCGCCGCTCACTTGCGGCGGGTAGTGCGGCACGGTCGATCTTCCCGTTCGACGTCAACGGCAGTCGTTCGAGAAACATAAAGCTGGATGGAACCATGTAACCCGGCAAAGTCGCTTGCAGGTCACGACGTAGCTTGTCCACCGCCGGAACCTCTCCGGATGCGGGAACTACGTATGCAACCAGGACTTTCTCGCCATCACACGATTCCCGAGCAGTCACGAACGCTTCGCGAACACTCGGTTGTTTTGTGAGTGCGGCCTGCACCTCTCCTAGCTCGACTCGAAACCCACGAATCTTGACCTGTTGATCCGCGCGCCCCAGATATTCGAGGTCTCCACCAGGCAGGCGCCTCGCCAGATCTCCGCTGCGATACAGCTTTTCATTCTGAGAATGAGAGAATGGATTCTTGATAAAACGTTCTGCCGTAAGTTCGTCCCGTTTCAGATAACCCCGCGCCACGCCGGCTCCCCCGACGAACATCTCGCCAGGTATGCCAATCGGAACAGGCTGAAGCCCGGCATCCAGCACGTATAGCTGTAAGTCCGGGATCGGCACGCCAATTACGCTCCCCGGAGCCTCACTCAGATCTGCACTGTTAAGCGCCCGATAGGTGACGTGAACAGTCGTCTCCGTGATGCCGTACATGTTGACCAGCTGGGGCTGGACGTCACCGTACTTTTTGAACCAGGGCGCCAGACTTTGCAGGTTCAGCGCTTCTCCGCCAAAGATCACGAGCCGCAGGTGATCCAACTTCTCACCAGGCTTCCCTTCATCCACGCCAATCAACTGGCGAAATGCCGACGGAGTCTGGTTCAGGACTGTCACGCGCTCTTTCGCGAGCAGTTCGTGAAACCGTTCCGGTGATCGGCTGTCTGCAAACGGCACGATTACCAGGCGACCGCCGTAAATCAGTGCTCCCCAGATTTCCCAGACCGAGAAATCAAAAGCGCTGGAATGGAAGAATGTCCAGGCATCGTGCTCATTGAAGTGAAACCATTCTTCAGTAGCGTCAAAGAGGCGGGATACGTTTGCATGGGTGATGAGAACACCCTTGGGCCTTCCGGTGGAACCGGACGTAAAAATGGAGTAGGCCAGGTTATCCGGCTTGACGCTCGAAACGGGATTCTCGGCGCTCAACCCTGACCACGCTTCAGCATCCGAATCTATGCATACGACGGCCGCGCTGCTCTGGACAAGATTCCGCGATGTGCACGAGTCAGTAATGACGATCGGGGCCTCCGCATCAGACAACATGAAGGCCACACGATCACTCGGATAGCTGAGGTCGATGGGAAGATACGCTCCGCCGGCCTTTAGAATTGCCAGCAGGCCCACAATGAGGTCTGGCGTACGATCGAGATACAGCCCGACCAGAATGTCGGGCCCGACTCCTCTGGATTGCAGGTAGTGAGCCAGTCGGTTGGCAGACGCGTTCAATTGAGAATAAGTGATCTCTCGTCGTGCGTCTCCGGGCATCACCAGAGCTATCGCATCCGGCGTCTTCCGAACCTGCTCTTCAAATCGCTGGTGCATGCACTGTGTTACTTGGAACTCGCTCCCTTGGGAGGCAATCTCCCGAACGAGGGAACAGGCCTCGTCGCGGGGCAGAGTGGAATTCGGTCGACCGATTGGTCGAGTATCGCGTCCAAGGAGTCGATCAGGAATGTGAACTGTGCCAGGATCCTCTCAACACTTTCGCGCGTGTAGAGATCGGAATCATATTCTGCTTCGAGGCCAGTTTCGATTCCGGGCGTGACGGAGCGAGAGAATCAGGTCGCACCGGGATCGGTCTTGTACTTCGATCTCGATCTCACTGTTGCCCTCCACGCTCACGAGGCTTGCGATCGACAGCAGCACTCGAAAAAGTGGTCGGTCAGGCTGAGAACCCGCCTGACGGAAACAAGCCTGGAGTTCTGCCCAGGAGCAGGCATGCGCCTGTGCTTCTGCTGCTGCGAGCGAAGTCCTCTTGAGGCTATTGCGTACGCTCGACGAGCTCGATATCTCCGCGCTCACCGAAAGCACCTGGCCAAGGTAACTACCGACCTCGATGGTGTCGGCGAACGTGTAGCGGTGCAAAAGAATCTGCAGGAGGCCAAGAACCGCGTTGGAAACTTCAATCCCCTCGCGACTGCAAATGGCAACGAACGTGGACCAGCTATCCGTCGAAATTGGCACAGTCACGCGTGCCAGATTATGAGTGCGGACGCGAGGCCGAAAACGATCTGGAGGGAACCCGGACCCATCATGGCCCCGGCTCAATCGAGTCAGCCAGTAGTTCATTGCCTGTTGACGCCGTTCCGCGATTAGGTTGGTATCTTCTGTCTCGGCTATCTGCGACACTGTCTTTTCCTCCACTGCCACAACAGGCTGACTGAATTTGTCGAACTTCCTGAATACAGCCCGGAATTCGGCTTTGGCTGCTCTCTTGCTTTTAATTTTGGATTGGAAACAAGTCCGGTCAGGATTACTCGTATTGCCGTGCCTCAGTCCACGAACTGGGCTACGCTTGCAGGATCGGTCGAGTTTTCGATGGGGGCTCCGACCAAAGAAGCTGTTTTTGCCACTTCAACGTTCTCGCGCTCCGAGGGATTCCCTTTCGCGCTTTCATCCATTCGGTAAACGATCCGGTCGCCCTCTAAGCGGGCGTATGCGACACGAGCGCGCTCGCTTCCCCTACCTTCAACTCGCCAAGTGCCGCAATCCTGAATGAGCTGCATTTGTGCCCTATTTCGCCACCAATCACTGATTTCTCCCGGCCGCGCGATCCACAAGTTGCTATTGGCCCTCAGGTCCGTCAGATACCGCAGCAACTCCTTGTAAACCTGTTGTGCACGACGCTCAATCACGTAGTCCGGATGAATAATGAAGCTCGCCATCCCGTGCGCTTGCGTAATCGTCTGCACTTGCTCCTCCCATAGCCTCGTCGAGTACTCACCGAGAATGTGGAATAAGGAGTAGTCCTGCGTGGTAGTCACGGGAATTTCGAGCAGGTCGCCCATGAAGTACGGCATGGTCGTGCAACAACCTCCCCGCTGGGGATCGAGGTGGGCCACGTTAGGCACCGACATGTCGTAGGCGAAATCTAGTTCGTCCATCCACTCCAGCCTGCGATAGAGCACCGCGGATCGGAAGCCACGTGCTGCAAACTCTTTGCCGTAACGATTGATCTTCTTCACTCTCTCGAGAAACTGCTCCCGCGTACGAAAAAGATTTCCGTCGTGATTGAGATCGTGAATGTTTACCTCAAATCCTCGCTTTCGGATCGAATCTAAGAATGCTGGCGGTACTTCGTACCGCTCCTCAGGTACCACCTGAAACGAGCTCTTGATTCCGTAGGAATCGTTGAGATCCATCAACTGGTTACAGAAGTCCCGACCAGTACTGGTCTCCACATCATGCGTAATGCTGGCGCAACTCGAATACCCATCAGGCCAGAACCATATAATCGGGACTTCGGTAGTCCCTTCTGCCTCCATGGCCAAGGCCAACAGCAATTCGTGGAGGCGGTCCACCGTGCGGTCAACCGGCCAGTGCGGAAACGGAATTCGATTCCATCCGCGCAAGGACAATCGCTGCAGGTGCTTGCGGACGTCCACTGGCAGCATAGGACGGAGCAAATAATAAAGCCGGCGAACCAGAGAGTCCCGGTTGTTTCTGTTTTCGCCCTCAGCCGTGTACTTCTCCAGGCGGAGATGCGCGACAGCTTCCGCTGGGTCAAACGGCAAACTGACCCTCTTCTTATCCCGCCTGACCTGTGGGTACGCTTCTGGAAGGGCGCCAGCCGCCGTTGCCGCTGGATACGCTCCCGATATCCGTCCGTAACAGATCAACTGATTCTTGGTGCGGAAGTACCCGGCAGATGGTGATAATTCGGATCCGACAGTAAAATCGGCCGCCCGTTGAGGACATCGAAAGAAATCGGTCAAAAGAGAGCCGACAGATTGTGAAAAGGACGTCATGGTAGTTGGCGATGAATCTCGATCAGGAGGACTGCAAATTGCTGTCATCGAAATTTAGAGTGGGGAGGGCTATGCAGATTTTCTTAAGCGACCTTGGGTTGGCCGGAAACCTGAGCCTGCGTGCCAGTCAGTGAATCGACTACGCTCAGGTACTCATACTGCTTCGCATTCCAGTTGTTCTTTTCGATGTGCCGGTACGCACCAGCAACCAATCTTCGGCGCTCCTCTGGATGCGCATACAGCTCAAGGATCGCATTGGCGAGAGCATCCACGTTCTCCGACTCGAAGAACCTGACCATCGACTCGTCGAAGTAGTAGGAGTCGATTTTTGTGCGTGAGACAATCACCGGAACGCCCACGGCCATAAACTCCTGAACCTTCGTGCTCGCCGCCTCATTTCCAAAGGCGGAACTGGCTCGCTTCGGAACGATTGCCAGGTCCGCCGCAGCCATGAGCTTTGCAATTTCGTCGGTTGGTCGATAATTCTGGATCTTGACCTTGTGCTGGAGGCCGAGTTCCACAACCAACTTCTCCAAACTCGTCCGTGCTGGGCCTTCTCCATAAATGTGGAACGCGGCCGCTTCGATCTTGGGGCTAACCCGAGCAAACGCTTGGATCGCGATGTCCATTCCCTGGTGCCAGTTCAGGCTGCCCGGATACATCAGCAGAAACTGCCCATTGCGTTTGCTCTTCGCCTGAGCACCAAAGATGTCGAGGTTAGGGTAATTGCAGATTACGGAGCATTTCTTCCTTGCCACTGAACGTGCTACCAGACGGTCGTACCAGAGGTGATTCGCAATAATCACGTGGTTTGCTAATTTTGCCGACCACCTCTCAACGATTAGCAGCACGCGATATGCGACAGAGTCTTGCCCAGCGCTGAACTTGCTCGAGTAAAACTCCGGGAGAATGTCATGAATATCAAGAATGACAGGCACGCCCATTAACCGTAGCGGCAGCCCCGCGATCACGAGAAAGTCCGGAACGGAATGTATGTGCACCAATTGGTATGGCTCTCGGAGGTGCTTCCAAGTAAGGACAGCCATCGCGACCATCAGGAAACGAAGGATGCGGAACAGGTAAGAGAATGCGGATCGTTCGTTGATGTCCCGTTTCTGGACACGATAGACGTGCACGCCATCGATCACCTCGAACCGCGGCGCCCCATCATGAGCAAGAGCAATCACGTCAACGGAGTCGCCTCGGCGCGTCAACGAACGGGCATACTGAATGATCCGGCTGTCAGACTCGTAGAACGAGTATGCAACCATGCAGACTCTCATTGTGGATACCCTTTTTGACCTACGGATTTGTGACGAGTTGCGTAACATTACGAATAACGTTTCCACGAGGGCGGGAGTGGGCAAAGCCTGGTTGGTGGCACCGTTTTTCTATCACTACAACCCAGATTTCGTCGGCGAATCTATGGCCTAACAGACGTTAGATAATCACGCACTTCCGGAACCTACGGCAAGAGTCGCCTTTTGTGCGCAATCGCTCTACGCACCAAAATCCCGGGGCCCAATTCCAGTTACCGCGGTCTGGCCATAGAGTTTCTGAATAGTGCAGTCGGTCCGAGACAAAGACGCTGAGGGTCTCGAAAATGTCCCCCACAACCCCATTTCCGGCAACAACCTCGCGAGCTGATAGAGCGGTGCGCACCCTTGGTGAAACAGGATGACGGCGGTCAAGTAAAGTGCTTCGAACAACAAGGAGGTCGTCGCCATCCGAGTGATCGATCCGACAACCCCCGTTAGCCCGACAAAAGAAGGAAAGAGTCCAAGGATTGCGCGACACGCCCAACCAGCCAGCAGTGACGCGACAATGTATTTCCAAACGGCGGCGAGTACCGGACCGATGCCAAGATCTATAGGGTTCCCCGCATACCACAGGGCTGGGATCGTTAGAATCCAAAAGGACGCAGTCCAAGCTACGGCGATTCCGACAGGGCCCCATGGCAGTGCTAGCAGAAAGAGCAGGCCCGTGAAAGCGAACTCGACAATCCCCCAAAGGAACCACCGGTCCGGCTTTCCGAGGGAAAGGTGGATCCAACTGTGTGTGCCGTAGAGCAACATGATCCCGATCCCAGGCCCGAAGAATGTGAAAATCCGACCCGCTTGATCCCACCCCGGTCCCAGCAGCAACCGGATCACATCGTTGCCCACCAAGGTGAGGTTTATTCCGAGCCCCATACCCACAAAAGCCGTCAGTGCCAGGGCGCGCAGAAGATATCGCTTGTACTTGGTCGGATCTTGACTCATCCGGCTTAACGCCGACACAGCGACGGCCGTGAGAGACGACACGAGTAGTCCCCCGGCTTGAGCGAAAAGGTCGTATGCTTTTTTGTAGAATCCGAGAGCTTCCGCGTTAAACCGCCATCCCACCAACGCATTGTCCATATTTCGGGCACCGTAGTTAACGCTGAATCGCCCGAAAACGTGCATGGCGAATTTCACCATTGAGGCCGTTCCAGTTGCCCGCGCTGGTAGGCTGGGAACCCACCGACAAAGGATGAAAGCGCCGATCGACGTGCTAAGCGACTGCGCTACGGCTCCCGCGACTAATGCCCAGTATCCCCACCCTGCCCAGGCAAGGAGGATTGAGGCAAGTACCGAAACCCCCCGGGCGATGATGTCATTGCACGCGACGACAGAGAAGCTCATGGCCCGCTTGAGAAGGGCCAGGTGCAGCACTGAGGAAGAAGTGATGAAAATTGTCAATGACATGACCATGGCGACCGGCGTCACGTGCGGGTTGCTGTAAAACTGCGCCACAAGCGACCCCGCTGCTGCGAATCCGACGGTGAGCAGTAGGCCCGCTCCTAAGTTGACCCAGAATACGTTGCTGATCAGGAAATGATCGATTTCTTCTCGCTGAAGGACGGCCTCCGTAAATCCGTTCAGCCCGAAGTTCGAAAAAAGCAGGCTGAAGGTGGTCACCATTGCTACCACCCCAAAATCCGCCGGCGTTAGGAGGCGAGCCAGGAGCACGGTAGCAATTATCTGGATAGCCTGCATCACGCACTGCGAAAACACCGTGGCCCCGGCACCCCGAACGGCCAGATGACGCAATTCGCCAGCCTCTGTTGCGCCTGGGCGGAATGCTCCAGTGGCATCGAAGGGCTTCAAACGACACCTTCATGCTCGTGCATCCAATCAATCGGCAGGGTCACTTGTTTCTCGAGGTCTGGAACATTCAATATGGTTGCGGAACTGCCGTTGTCGCCAGAAGGAAAAAGATCCAAATGGGAGATATCGTTCTGAACCCAGGCTTGTGAGGCTATAGATCACCGCTGCGACGAAACATTCCAGCTTGAGGGTTGCCTAGGTGCCTCTCCTGGCGGAACCTGGAGTCCGGGAGGTAAACACAATAACAATTGGTGGCTGACAGCCGAGGGTAAATCATAAGTGAGTCCAAGATCCATATCGTCATTTCTGAGCAATTGTTCTGGGTTAGCGACTGCATTGCCATGTTTGGTAAAACGACTCCTCGGAATGGCACATGTCGCTAAGAGGAAGAAAATCCACACGGGCAGACCGCATCTTGATCGCCGCCTCTGTGCAGTTGTAGATCACCCCTACGACGAAATACGCTAATCTGAGGCTACCTACGTCCGGATCCCGAGACAGCGCATGAACAATTCTTCCCTGACCTCTGACTATGACAACCGCAATCAAGGCGACGCCGACCCACCCAAGGTTCAAGTAGACTTCAAGGTACCCATTGTGAGCCTGGTTCAGGTCCGGGTCGAATGTCCGCATTCGTTCCAGCCGATCTCCGATCCAAAAACTTTCGTAAGCCGGTCCCAACAATCGGGTTATCAACGAACCCGACGACCTTTTTCCACACATCTGTCCGGCCAGTGAGCGTTGAGTTTCTTCCCAAGCGTACCGACCAGGACGCCTCCGTATCAAAAACAAGGCATATAAGAAACAGGAGACTGCCGCTACCACCAGGAGGTGCACGAGCGCGGATTTCCGCGCGACCGCGGCACGGCTCGTCAACGCCATCACGCCGCCCGCCACGAGGAAACACGCCGCGGAGGTGCCGAATTCGCCTTTCGACATGAGGCCCAGGACCATTGCTAGAACCGCACCTCGAGCGATTAGTTGCCGAGTCCGGCACCAGCCTTTCCGGTGCCGGTACGCGGCCCAAAACCGCCATGCGGACCCCAAGCCTAAGATCATGCAGATCATACCGAGTTCGTTCTTGCTCGTCGTGACGCCGCACCAAGCCATTGTGCCATCCCAACGACTGCAACCTGCGCCCCAACTCCGGGTAATATCTGATGAACAGGATCGAGGTGGGTAATAGCAGAAAACCTAATCGCGCGATAACTCGGTTAAACGCTGCCGAAACGTCTATCTCGGTCAGCACTATCAACACCATTAGCAGGTCGCCTACCGCCCTGACCCACCGTTTCGACGCAACGTAGGAGTAATCTGACCACAAAGATGCTCACGCCACAGTAAAAGAAATACAACAAGGATCGGAATATTCGACCGCAGGACCGGCACAAGTTCTCTCCGTCTCCTGATAAGAGCGATTACCCCGAGCACAATAAGCGTGGACAGGACGTTCCGATCGACCGGGCTACCATCAAGGTACGGATCGGCTGCAACTGCCGGTGTCCCCGATTCTAGCCACTCTCCCACATTGCGCGATCCGGCAATTAGGAGCCACAGAACTGGAATCCACAGGGCTTTGGAAGTCACCAGTTTCCGGTCGTGATCCAGAACAAAAAGCCCTAGTATTCCGATGGCGCAGACTAAGGTGGCGATAATTGTTGTCAATGTCAGTCCCGGACTACCTAGCCAAAAACAGCCTTATACAACCCGTCAACAGTGGTTGATTCTGTTCTCGCACGATCTAGCGCAGCAACGGCCATTATGGTGAGCAAAACGGCCGCAAACAACGTTCCTCCCAGCGCAACAGGCCCGAGCTGATGTTGACGAAGGCCTCGATGTAATAATTGAAGCATGGCGATCTGGGCGATATATCCGAAGAGAGAATACCTGCCGAGCAAGACAAGGCCTCTCGGCACTGGGCTAGAGCCCCCATGGTTGGTGCTCAGCACGTAAATAAGCATTACGGTAAGATAGACACCTAAAACCTGCACAGGATACTTCGGGTCCCACACTGTTATGGCCCCGAGATAACATAGATAGACAGCAAATAGCAGAAACGAATGGCCCATAATGCGATTGATTCTATCGAGAGAGACATACCCCGTGGTTATTCCCAGTAATCCGATCGTTACAAGCTCCAGAGCACCGCTAGAGAGGCCATTCAGCTTCAGCACAAGAATACTCAGCACGAACAACAGACACACAACGTGGAAGGTATATGCGTACCGCCTGCATATGATCAACAGGCCAGCCGAAAGCAACAACAGATAGCTGATTGGAACCAGAATGTAAAAACTGGCCACCTTGCCGAACCCCACCAGTTCGACATTGCCAGTCACATAAGCAGCCACGACGCTCGTGACGCTTACGTGTAAACCCGTGAACAGAACACTGATGAGCACGTTCAGTATTGTGAAAATCCCCAATGTTTTCAACCCGCGAGATACTAGCCTTTTGGGAAGTCGCGGATCAGCGATGCCATATTTTGAAAAGTATATGTTTGAAATTAAGAACCCAGTGATGAAGATAAAGGAGGGCGGTAAAAACCTCAGGTATCTGTAAATATGGCGGTAAGGACCGACGAAATAGTTTAGCCAATGATACAGGACCATAAATAGCACGAGAACGCCTTTTGTCATGTCGAGCGCAGGAATGCGCTGGGCACCTCGTACTGCCGCGTGTGACCTAACTACCTCGATTTCACAGGGCGCTTGTGTTGCGATGAGTTCTACCATCCAGGATTTCCAGATTCTCCCCCGGAGGGGTAACCGTGAGATGGCGCTGTCATTTCGAGTCGACGAACAGGCGATGGAGGAGTTCTAGCGTCAGCAACGTATGAATTTCGTAGGTGTAGTTTCGGTTGCCTTTGACGTGCCCTCGCACTACGGCCTCAACGCCTTTGCGGTCCAGGTAAGGCCGGGAGAGCGTTCGCGGGTCGAGCAGCATTTCCCGAACGTATTCGGAGAGGGCATCGCGGTACCAGACGCGAAAATGATAGTACTTATGCCGGCCGAGAAAGAGTCGCTCAGGGTGGAGCGGCGACAAGAGGTGATCGATCCGGGCCAGCCATTGAGGCATACCGTGATCGTAGGCGTATTCCGCCTTCATGGTGAAGAGGTGAAATTTGCAAATGGCCGCTCCGTGCGAGACCCAGGGGTCCCGCCGAAGCCAAGGTCTGTCCGGAACGCCCGAAGTGCAGGACTGCCGTCGCCGATCAGTCGTAGGCGAAGGTCATTATTCTGGCAGGTTGATTCCGGCGCTCGGAAGTTTGTCCTGACAAGGTCGTTATCCATGTACGGCGACCGGAGTGAGAGCTGGGTCTGCTCCAGCGCAAGAAGCCCGTGGTAGTGCCAGGGCGCTTGCCGGAACGCGGCAAAGGAAAGCGGGTGCATCTGGAGCAGCGAGGCGTATGTCGCGCGGGCGGCATCGACGTGCGTGAGAAATTCCGGACGGAACAGCCCCGCAGGAGGCTCATCCGGTTTGAACGCCCGCAACCGGCGCAGGATCTGGTCACCATAGTTCCCTGTCATCCGCACTGGAGCAATCGCGCGAGCCTTCTCATTGACATACAGAACCGGTGAGGAGCCCACCTGGACGCATGCGTCTGTAAGGTACACCGCACGCTCGGCATAGTGGGGAAAGCGCGACAGGAACTCGTCTCCCGCGCGGATCACCTCATGGGACTGCCCGCAAACACGAGCCACTCTTCGCGCAATGGTGACGTCCCGGCAATCCCGGAATGTGCCTCCGAATGTGTAGCATGGAAGCGATCCGGCGACGGGCTTCTGCCAAGCCATCATCATGCGGGTATCCAGCCCGCCGGTTAACGACATTCCGACACGTTCCTGCCCGTTGAAATACCGCGGAAGGTTCCGCGAAAAAACTTCTCGGAGTTCCTGGTAGTAGGTTTCCGCGTCCAACGTTTCTTGCTCTTCCCACTCCCGTGGTTGGAAGAACGTGTTTTTCTGCTCAATGGCACCGGCGCGAAAGGTCCACGCCGATGCGGCGGGCAGCACCTTGATATTCTCGAAGAGCGTGCGGTTCTCTAGCACACAGCCGCAGGATACGAACTCACCCAACCCCCGAGGGTCCACTCTCCTCAGTTCGGGACGGACCGCGAGGATCGCCTTGGCTTCTGCAGCGAAATAGAAAGCCTCCTTCGCCTGGTGATAGTAGATGCGGTGCATCCCGTACCGGTCGTTAAAGAGCAATGTGGTCCCGCGGTTCCGGTCGGTCAAAAGCCCGTGAAACTGTCCGTTCAAACTCGCTGGAAACGTGGGGTCATCTTCATAGAGGTGAACGAGGTAGGAGGGCCCTTTCTCTGGGACTGAATGCCCTCGCTCCTTCAGGCGGCGAGCAATTCCCGGCTCGGGATACTCTTCCCCGGAGAAAGCAAGGATCGGTGTCGCCTTTTTCGTTGCAGAGCGGCATTCCGTCGGAGAAAGAACCCTTCAATGCGGCCCACCCTACATACACACCCAACGACTCATCAATCCACGTTCCGGTTACGTAGAAAGACTCGTGGCGAAGGGTCTCAACCATCCGGCACAGTTCACCCACGGCCTGCTCGCGCGGCATTCGGGTAATCAGACCAACGATTCCTGGCATGGCTCTTTCTGTTAGGACGCTTCTGTCGCAACGCGGAACTTGCGTTTGTACCAAGCGTTCCGCAGTTCGCGGAGCTTGGCGGTTACAGGTTCGGGAAAGCGGTCAGCAAGACGATGATGGAGACCGAGCCTCAAGGCTAGCCAGCCGGTGCGAGTCAAGCGGAACGTAGTAGCGAGGTATATCGAACCGCTGGAATCCGTTATGTTCCTTAAAGTCGCTGACGCTGTCTCGCTGCTTTTTGCCGTATGCGAAATGTGAGTACACGAGATAAGAGATGCCCCGTTCGGCGCAGGCGCGGACTGCGTGCGCAATCAACGCATTCGTCGGAGCCTTGTCTCTATGCTTGATCATCGAGACGATGTTCATCAGGCCTGCTTGCGTCCAAGTTTCATCAGCCACTAACTTCACGAAACCAATCAGTTTGTCGTTGAAAAAAGCCCCTATGAAGATGCTACTGTCGAGGAAGGTTGCTTCCTCCTTACGTACCGTATCGAAGTCTTTCCCGTAATGGGGGAACGGCCTCCCTTGGCGGACGGGGCACTCGTTGTAGATCTCCCAAATACCCCGAACGAGCGAATCGTCGAAAGGCACCTCCCGGATCGTCACCCCTTTTTCTCGGCTTTCCGAACCATGTTCCGGGTCTTGGTGTCGATTTGGTGTTTGCCCACCAGTGGTCGAAAACCGTGACTGGCAGCGCCGCTAGGTTCTCCAACTCCATTGGGTATGAATGTTTCGGCGAAGTTTCCGGCAATCTCTGCACGAACGTGAACAGGTCAATCCGTGCTTTCATACTTGCGCAGACCCTCGAGTACGCGTTCTGGATCGTCCAGAAACCTATATCTATCCCCCTCGAGACGGGCAATCCGTACAAGCCGTCCCTGGACTTCAACATTCCTGCCGCAAACACTAATCACAAATACCTCCACTCATACTGCCCGGCGGCCCGTCGTCGCGCCGGAACTCTGACCCACTTCAGCTTGTTGCTAACCTCAATACTGTTCACTGTCGGTTTGGACTCTATTTAGAGTGATTAATGGCACGGGAGTTGAGGGAGGTTCTCACGGAACAAGTGCCGTGCTGCTAGTAAGTAGTGTATCGATTTCTCCTGGATTGATAGCAACGGGGCAGCACTTTTCCAATTAGGGAGGCACGCAGTCCCGGATGAAGCCCCACCTGGCGGAGGCGTCGTCGCGCTGGAGGAGTACCTTGGAGCGACCGGGAGAATCGACATGTCCTTAAGGTGCTGACAGAGCTGAATCGTGGGGGAGCAGGAGTACGATTCGAGCCGGAGCAAACGGAACAACCCACAATTTTTGGAACCGCTGGAGATGGGATGCGGCCGCCAGAGTCGCAAATATTGCTGCGTTCAACGCCGGACGGCGGAAGCGCTGACACGCAGCATAGTTCATGGATGATCGCGATCAGTTGACAACTGCTGAGAGTCCCGTCGGAGCACTCGGAGCAGAACCTCCACCCCCACCTGAAGTTCCGTAACAGTTATTCGGATCAAATTGTAGCGACCCGTCCGACGCCTTCGGAGTGGAGTTGTAACAGGCTTGTGCGGGATTGGAGGCCGTCAGGGAGGCATGCCCACCCGGACCCGTTCCGCCGGTCACATCCGGCCCAATCGCAGGCCAAGAAATCGCATTCCCCCACCAGGAAGGCTTCGAGGAATGGTAGAACGATGCTGGCAGGGTATGGGTCACCCCTGTGGCCCAAACCTCCACCGTCTGGGTCGCGTTGGCGTAATTGCCGTGCAGAAACGCGGTGGTGTAGGACTTACAGGTAGCCCGTGAGGAGCAGGCTCCACTCGTGTCTCCAGACCCGGAATATCCAAATGTGAAATCGTAACTTGTCTGGTAACCCCGCGTGGAAGGTGAGACGTTGCACGCCGTACAACCGTCAGTCCCGCTGTGGTCTTCCGCGCCAAGGGCGGACAAAGCGGCAGAGCCAGCAACGTTGCCGAGCGCGTTGTCGTACCATGCTCCGGTTCCCGGTGAGGGGACTTCCGGCATCTCGAAAGCACGGGTCGCCTGACTTGCCCAATGACCACTCCCACAGTTGAAGCTTGACCTGGTAGAAACTTCTGGGCTACAGATAAAGGTCGTACCCAAAGCCCAGTTTCGGAAGTAAGTATCGTGGCTGACGCTGCCCCAGATATTGTCATCTTCCATGCGGCTAACAACGTTTCCTTCGACCAACGTAAACTGGGGATGAGGGCCGTGGTTGAAATCGAAATCCATCATGGCCACGTTCGGGGCATTCGTGTCAAAGCTGCCCGTAGAGTAATTGTAAGCAACCACGTTCCCTGCCGCTCCCCACTCGAGCATGATCGAGGTATGCAGTCGGTCAAAGATGTTGTTCTCGATCAGAGACGCGCTGGTCTTTGTAGTTCCCCCCACGAAAGCATCAGTTTGACCTGAGACGTGCTGAAAGTCGTTCACGAAGTAACTATCACGAATTTCATTTCGATAACAAGTGTTCATTGCAACGTGATCGCCGTCTGAATAGTTATCCTCAACTCCCTTCACCCAACAATACGCACACATGTTCATCGTGACGTCGGTGGCACTCGCATCGCTGTTTCCCGAGTTCGATGTGCATTAGCGTAGATTTGAAGATTTTCGACACCCGCATACTTGCGCTCCTGCGGTGAAGTAAGTAGCGAGCGGAGTGTCGAGCATAGTCGGTGTACAGTCCGGGCGTGATGCCAATGGTCGTACCACGGAAACGGAAGTGACTTCCACAATCTGACCCCGTGCCCGCGTTCCGTTCCACATCGACGCATCGCACCAGCTACACGAACGTTGATCCCCGGTGATGCTGACGTATGCGGAATCGTTCAGTTCGGTAATCATCAGATAGCTTCCGACAGCTGATGCCACTCGGATGGCGACTACGATGCTTTTCGATCCCGCCGTAGCTCCCGAATTGATGCCTGTAGAATTCCCGGCCGAGGGACTCTGCGATTTCGATTCCCATGGCACGACTGGCCCCCGTCTTGAACGGAATTAAGGATCGTACTTTGCGCGCCCGAGCCGCGCAGGACACAGTTGCGAGGAATGTTCAGCGAGTGCTGTTGATGCGCCGGTACCGAGCAGCCGTACTTTCCCGCCGATTCGTTCCGCAAGCATTTGAGCGCACTCTGGATTGTTGACGTTGATCGGTCACCGCTCGTCGCTGCTGATCGTGGAGCCGCTTTGCGTCCAAGTGTCAGACGGGATCCCACCGGGAACTCCTGCCGAGGACCAGTCAATAGCACACGCCCCTGGGGCCGCAAGCGACGGTGTGGTACAGGCCCCTGCACCACTGGTGGGCTTGAGAATCCCGGACCAGAGCTGCTGCCCGTGGGAAATCGCCGACAAAAAGAGTATTGGGGTGAGGAGAGCGACAAGCGACCGCCTGCAAATCATGCAAATAGCCTTCAACCGCAACCGTTTGCGGGGGGGATTTTGGTACAACCTCATTGTTGACCTCGCCCGCCCCCACCCACAAGTCCCAAAAGTACATGGCCTTTACCAGCCGCAACCGACTGAAACACCGTCCTACAGAACATCCCCTTCTGGCATGTCGACTGCGATCATGCACGAAATATGGTTCAGTGCCCAGAGTGATCATGAAGCAGTTCCGACGCGCCACACACCAGGTGGCATTACAAAACAACTTTGTCAAACGCCAACGTTGCGCCAGCATCCTGGTTTCAAAGACGAACAGCAGGCTCACGTTATTCAGTGATGTATTGCTCCTTCACTGGGTTGATCCCCATTAGAGCCAGGAGCTTGCCGAGGTGATCGCACAGTTTGACCAGGAGGGTCATGAATCTGTCTTGCCCCATAACCAGCGCGACCGGTAAGGCTAGGGCGTAGACGGGAACAGCGATAAGGGATCTTGCAACGCTCCAATGATCACAGCTCGGCTGAAGCTGGGCGCAAGCCCCTCGAAGAAGCGCTTTGCGTAACAGGTAGGAGCGTTTCCAGCGGACCGCTGGCACAACCTCATAGACTACCGCCTCAGCCGACCAAATAAAGACTTTGCCTTGCTCGATTTTCCTTCGGAAGAAATCCTGATCTTCACCCGCCCGAAACTCCGGCCGGAAAGGTTGTTCACCGTCCGCCACTATGTTCTTTTTCAAGAGAACATTGCCGGTGCGAGCTTCCGGCCAATTCACCCTGGAGCCAGTTGGGTTGATCGGCCGCCGGTAGAACCTGCTTCTCTCCATCCACTTCGGAGGCAGTTCGTCGAAATACCGCAACACCGGCCCGAGAACGCCGTCCACTCCATATTCGCCGCACGTTTTGTGAAGAACGAGGAGCCAGTCGATAGCCGGGAATTCATCGTCATCGATGAAGGCGAGAAAGTCCCCTTCCGCATTTTCAATTGTCTTATTACGGGCCAGCGCGATGCTCCGATTCGGTTCCACGCAATATCGCACCTCTATTGTCCCATGCACTGCGAACTCTCGAACAATGGGTTCGGCCGAGCGCTCACGGTCGTTGTCGGCGACTACAATTGAATACGTGAATCTCCCCTCCGTCTCTTGGTTCATGAGCTTTTGTAGCAGATACTTGAGACACTTCGCCCGTTTGTAAGTGCAAATGCAAACGCAGATATGCGGAAGCTTAATGGGCACGGTGGGACGACAGAGAGACTGGACGAAAATGGGTAGTGAAGAACTGATGAAGCCGATTCATCTGCTCTTTTCTGTAAAAGCTCACTAACTCGCTTGATACGGGACGTTTTTCATTCCGGAGCAGTGCCCACAAATAACCACACCCGAGGGCTAGCCCTCCGATGATGAATGGCTTCTTGGTCATCTGGTGCAGGATCCTGAAGCATTCCCATACCGGATGGTTCCCAACGATGTAATCCTTGCGACCGTTCTTGAAGCTCGCGCGCCATTCGCCGTTTTGTGCCGTCCCAAAGACTCTGTGATGCGAGTACGTCTTTTCGGTGAACGTCTTAGTCTTCCAGCCTCGCATTCGAGCGGTTATCACAGCGATGCTATCCACAGCCCCTCCCCTTGAGGGTACATACCCGCCGATCGCGTCAAAACACTCTCTTCGGAACATTTGGCAGCAGCCCGTAACGTGCTCGATGCTGACGAACCGGTAATCGTAACCATTACTTGAGTGATCTCGAAACGCGGTACCAACGACGCCCAGTGTCGGGTCACCCGCAAGCTTTTCCAGTAAGAAAGTGAAGTACTCTTCGTCAAACGAAATATCGCCATCAACATTGGCGATCGCGTCGTAGCGTAGGTCTTTTATCCGTTCGTAACCTGCGTTGAACGCGTACACCTTGCCAGCGAAATCTCGGCTCCGATGTTCAGGCATGCGAACAAGTTCGATCCAGGGATAGCTCGCGGAGTACCGGGTTACAATTTCGTCGGTTCCATCGGTCGAGCCATCGCTTACTATCACCCACTTGAGAGGCTTTATCGTTTGCGCCACCACAGACTTTATGGTGGACTCGATAAAACGAGCTTCGTTACGCGCTGGTGTAATAAGAACGTAGGAAAGCGTTTTCGTCATATTTGCACCTCAGGTCTACTGTATTTAGTTGGCCGCCCGCCCTCTCGATCAGGAACTTCCCCACTAGATTGCTAACTTCTCGGATATTTCCCTGCTGCTAAAGCCTCTTTGGTGAACAACACTGGAGGAGCGCCCCACGCCGATGTAATGAAACCCGTAAGGAGTCAGGTCCGACTCACTGAACATATTTCTCCCATCCACGATCAAAGGATGCTCCATTATTTTTATAAGCCGGCTCCAGTCGGTATGGCGAAATTCTTCCCATTCAGTGACAAGTAACACCGCATGTGCACCTGCGGCGGCATCGTAAGGATTGTCACAGTAGTCGACTGTCGAACAAATGAGTTTCGCTTTTTCCGTCGCCTTTGGATCATATGCACTGACTACGGCCCCTTCATCGAGCAATCTCTTTACGATTGTCATAGCTGGCGCAAATCTCACATCGTCGGTGTCTGGTTTAAAAGCAAGTCCCCATACCGCTACTCTCTTTCCACGGATGACCCAGAGTTCGTCGCGAAGCTTGTCTAACAATCGTCCCACACGATCCCGATTGATCCTTTCCACCTCTTTGAGGAGTGAAAAGTCACACCCTGATTTTTCTGCAATATGGATAAAGGCCTGCAGGTCCTTTGGAAAACAAAAGCCACCAAAACCAATGCCGGCCTTTAGAAACTTGTTCCCGATTCGCGAGTCCATACCCATTCCTTCTGAAACCTTACTCACGTCGGCGCCCACGTTCTCGCAGAGGTCCGCAATCATATTAATAAAGGATATTTTCATGGCCAGAAATGAATTCGATGCATGTTTGACTAGTTCCGCAGAGGAAGTATCAGTAACCAACATTTGCACAGGTATTCGTTCCTGACATTCGTTGTGCACTGGGCAGACAAATCTCTTTTCAAGGATAGGTTCATAGATTTCTCGAAGGACGTCGGCGGCCCGCGACGATTCAACTCCGATAACGATCCGGTCTGGATGCAGAAAGTCTCCGACTGCTGAGCCCTCTCGCAGGAATTCGGGATTCGAGGCGACGTCATAATCCCACCCCTTACGGCTGTGCAACAGCAGGTATTTCCGAAGCCGCGCACCAGTTTGCACCGGAACTGTGCTTTTCTCCACAACGAGGCGGTATCCGGATGCGCGTTTAGCAATGGTTCGCGCCACCCTCTCAATAGCTGACAGGTCAGCATCTCCATTTGCTAGTGGCGGCGTCCCCACGCAGATAAAGATCGTTTCTCCGTGCTCGATTGCCTCTTCGGTCGAGCCAAATGCTAGGCGGCCAGACCCTCGTTGACTTTGAACGATCTTCTCTAGATGAGGTTCAAAGATCGGCACGACTCCTCTCTTGAGTTTATGTAATTTGGCTTCATCGCTCTCGCTGCAGAACACGTTATGTCCAATTTGTGCGAGACAGGCTGCCGTAGTCAGACCTACGTACCCGGCCCCAATAACTGAAATCTTCATATTGCGTCGCCCTCTCGTGTTTTTGCTTGACTCTGCAGTGTCTTCTTACCTATGCCGAAATCGTTTGACATGCTGACCGCTTGGCGAAGCGACCACATTCCGCGACAACCCGGAACTGCTGTTCCGCAGTTAATTGCGGAAACATCGGCAAGGAGACAATTTCCGCAGCAACTTTTTCGGTCACCGGAAAGTCCCCGGCCGCGTATCCAAGAGAGCGATATGCAGTTTGCAGGTGGAGAGGAATCGGGTAGTGAATCCCAGTCCCGATTCCGGCGTCTTTGAGATAAACCATCATGCCTTCGCGATCTGCAGCGCGAACGACATACAGGTGATAAACGGCGCGCGACCATGACGGTTCGAATGGCGTCTGAACGATGCCTTCAGAAGCCGCAAATAGACGTCGGTACTCTTCCGCTCGCTCGCGACGCTTAGCGTTCCACTCGGGCAGGTGTTTCAACTTCACACTCAGGATGCCGGTCTGGATCGCATCAAGGCGCCCGTTGTATCCCTCGATATCGTGGTAGTACTTTTTCGCCTGGCCGTGATCTCTCAGCATTTTGACGGCATCAGCGATCTGCCCATCACTGGTCGTAACTGCGCCACCTTCACCACAGGCTCCCAGGTTTTTTCCGGGATAGAAACTGAACGCTGCGGCGCGGCCCATTGATCCCGCCTTAAACCAGCGATTGTGCTTCCGTGAGAAGTATTCGGCGCCGTGGGCTTGGCACGCGTCTTCAACGACTATCAGGCGGTATTGCTCGGCCAGTTCAAGAATCGGATCCATGTCCGCCATCTGCCCATACAGATGGACCGGGACTATGGCGGTAATCGGTCGACGCGTTCGCTTGCTGATGAGTTTCCCGTCCGGCGATACTGTGCATCTCATCTCCAGGTAGTCGCGAAGTTTCTCTGGGTCCATGTTGTAAGTGCGGTCGTCGATGTCGACGAACTCGGGCATTGCCCCCGCTTGCGAAATCGCTTCGGTCGTAGCGATAAACGTGTTCGGCACAGTCAGTACCACGTCACCTGGCTTCACTCCTGCAGCAATCAGAGCAAAACGGAGCGCGTCAGTACCGCTGCTGACTGCTACGGCACGCTGGGTTTGACAGAAGGCCGCAAATTCTTTTTCGAAATTATCGACCATGGAGCCACCGATAAACCCGGCGGTTCGCAGGGCCTTCTGGAAAACAGCGGTAAGCTCTTGCTCGAGCTCTACGTGCGGAGTAACAAGATCAAGAAAAGGAATATTGTTGACGCTCATTCTCTAACCTCCATGGACTGATCGCGATTTGCCGATGGACTCGTGCAGGATTTCCATAAACAACGCTGTTCGGTGGGACATCTCGAGTGACCACGCTGCCAGCACCCACGATGGCATTTTCCCCGATAGTAACGTTCGACAGGATCGTGCTTCCCGACCCAATCGAAGCGCCTTTCTTCACCAAAGTGCGCTCCACGTGCCAATCTTCCTCGGTCTGAAGCGCGCCGTCCGCGTTCGTTGCCCGCGGGTAGCTGTCGTTGATGAACACGACTCCATGGCCGACAAAGACGTTGTCCTCGATGGTTACCCCCTCGCAGATAAATGTATGACTTGAGATCTTGCAGTGCTTGCCAATTGTCGCCTTCTTTTGAACTTCAACGAAGGCGCCTATTTTGGTTTCGTCGCCGATCTCACAACCGTAGAGATTGATGAACTTCGAGAGCTTCACACCCCGCCCGAGCTTGACATCGGGAGCTACGGAGAGATAGCTATCCATCGTTTTTTCACTGTGATTGACTGTCATACACGCTCCATCGGGCCAGGGAAGCCGATGCTGTTTAGAGATATACAAGTGCGCCCCGCTTGCGGAGAGACTTACTGGCGGCTTCGAGCATGCGGACGACACGCAGCCCGGCGGCGCCGTCGTTGAATGGGTTAGTGCCATCTGTGATGCAGTTAACAAAGTACGTCAATTCCTGGCGTAGGGCCTCAACCTGCTCGACTTGCGGGGCCCACATATCCCCGGAGCGATAGTTCACCCGCAGCATTTCATAGACACGCTCGTGAGTATCGATGTCGACTCCCTTGTCATACACCTTGATCTTTTCGTCTGATTCAAGGTCGTTCCACACGAGCATTTTCTTTTCACCGCCGATCAGAGTTGTCCTGACCTTCACCGGAGAAAGCCAGTTCACGTTGACATGAGCAATGACTTTATCGGGGAAGTAGAGAGTGATGAATGCGATGTCTTCCAGCCCATTGAGGTGCTTCTCTCCGGTTGCCACCAGAGAGTCGGGTTTGCTTTCAAGCACGTAGTCCAGAATCGACAGATCATGGGGTGCGAGGTCCCACACGACATTGACGTCGTGCTGAAACAACCCCAGGTTCACCCTCGTTGAATCGTAATAATAAAGCTTGCCCAAAAGGCCATCTTGCACGAGTTGTTTAATCTTCTTGACGGCACCCGTAAATAAGAAGGTGTGGTCAACCATGATTTTCAAATTCTTCTGCTCAGCAAGGTTGATTAACTCTTCTGCCTGACCAACGTTACTCGTGAATGGCTTCTCGACGAATACGTGCTTCCCATTCTCAAGGGCAGCCTTGGCAAGTTCGAAGTGAGTCCAGACCGGCGTGACTATGGCCACGGCATCAATCTCCGGCGAGGTGATCACCTCGGAGGCATCGGTCGTCACATAAATCTGAGGGTGATTCTTGTGAACCCTTTTTCGGGCTGCGGAAGTCTTGTCACAGACAGCCGTGACCTCAACGCTTGCCATACCCTGCAGGTTTCTTACGACATTCGGTCCCCAATAGCCGTACCCCACCACGCCAACCTTGACCGTGCTGCTGATTTTCTTGGGCGCCGGGGATGGCTTCACCGGAGGATCGTACGTCACTGCTGCGCCGCTCACCATTGATGACATTGAGATTAAACTCCTTCCGGGCTCAGTGAGCCCCTGCGATTACCGCTCTTGGTGTGCTTAGGAGAATCTTCAGATCGAGCCAGGGGGACCACGACTCCGCGTATATCAAATCGAGCCGGACCATCTCGTCAAACGCTACCCGATCCCGGCCGTTGACCTGCCACAGGCCGGTGATGCCCGGTTTGGCTTCCATTACCCTGCGCCGATGCCAGAGGTCGTATTTTTCGACCTCGTAATCAATGGGAGGTCTGGGGCCAACCAGCGACATCTCGCCTTTCAGCACGTTAATGAACTGGGGGAACTCGTCGAGACTGGTTCTGCGCAAGAACGCTCCGACCACCGTAATCCTGGAATCGGCGGTGAGTTTATACACACCTTGGCCGTTTCCATTGCAGGGCTTCTTCTCCGCAACCCCCGCTATCAACTTCAAAACATATTCCTTGTGCGCGCTACAGTTGCTGTCGGCATACATCGATCGAAATTTCAGCAGGGGGAACGGAGTGCCATATTGGCCTACCCGGCGCTGCCGAAAAAACACGGGGCCCTTGGATGTCGCCTTTATCGCCAACGCGACAATGGCAAAGATGGGACTACCAATGACAAGAGCTAGGAGGCTTCCGCAAATGTCCATTGCCCGCTTGAGTATGCGAAAGAACTTCCGGGCTTGATCGCGCTTGGCAAGGTCGGGATATAGCCCAGGGGCGTCCGGCCTTTGTGACTGGAATGGGGGCCACTCTTCCGGGAACAAGTAGAAGGAGATGCTGAGATGATTGAACTGCTCCACGGTGAGGTTATTCTGCAGGGCCTTGGTCACCCTCCCCAGCATCGTATCCAAAATGTGCTTCTTCTCTTCCAAATCGACTTCTGTAAACATCGCTCCAACAACGAAACTGTCCTTATACCAGCCAACTACATCCGTCTCTCTGGTCGCCGCAGATAGCACGTCCAGGATCTTGTCCAGAGTGCTGTCTCCCCCATCGGTAGCCATTTCTTTGCCCATGTCCAATAACATCAGCAAGAACGGTTTGTGGGATCGTTCCGTTCGTTTTCTTTCGTGTGAGATCATCTTGTGGAAGGCCTCTTCGCTGAGAATGCTGCGAGTGGCCGCCGGCTCAGGGTCCATGCCAAACAGGCCACGACCCACGTTGTCAAGTGAACGTCGCAAGCTCACGACTTCTTCTCCTGGCTTCTTATCAACATTTTGAAATGAGTGGACAATTGACTTGCGTGTCGCAGCACTTGGGGGAGGGCCGGCAGAATTACTTTGGGGGACTACTCTTTCCGTTTACTTTTCTCTGCAGCGTATCGCTCGTAGTAGTTGTAATGGTTTCCGTCAGAGGAAGAATTCAGGACAACTCCAAGCAGGTCGCCTTTCTTGAGTATCTCGAGACCGCGTTCTAGAGGGGCCTTTTGCGTCGTGCCTTGCCGGACAACCAGCAGGACTCCATCGGTAAGCCGCGCCCACACCGTCGTGTCAGCCAGTGGCAGCAATGGTGGGGAGTCGACGATCACCCAATCAAACAAGGCTGTGAGTTGCTCCATCAGCTGAGAAAGCCTTCCCGACTGCATCAGTTCGAGAGAATTCGCTGGTGCATCTCCGGCGGGCATGAACCAAAAACCCGGCGCTGCAAGATGGTATATGTTCGAAACCGTCGCCATTCCACCCTGCAGCCAATCCGCAAGACCAGGCAGTTTGCCCAAACCAAATCGTTGCGACAGAACGGGCCGTCGCAGATCGCCTTCAATCAGCAGTACGTTCTGTTTTCTTCGCGCCAGCACGCCAGCCAGATTGGCGGAAACTAAGCTCTTTCCCTCCTCTGGGATCGTGCTGGTGATGAGCACTTTCTTGAGTGGCCGCGTGGGCCGGCTTTGGCGAAGTTGGCGAAGTCGAACCCCGAGGAATCGAAACTTCTCGGCTGCGAGACTCTCAGGCTCCGTCAAGAATACGAGCCGGCTGGATGGCGTGGCAGCTATTTCCCGCGAGGGAAACCCTGCTAGAGACCCGATCGCTGGTTCCTGCTCCGGGGCTTCGTCGACTGAATCATCTGTACCTGGCGGCGAAATGGTTGAGGGCTGTTTCCTGCGTCCCACTTCGGTGAATGCATGATCTCCCGGCTCTTCAAACACTTTGGTCGCCACCGAGACCATGTCAGGGTATTCGACCCCTGACTGCTCTACTCCCGATCTTTGTAGTGCGTCAAATATACGGCTCATGTTTGCGCGCTCCGGCGCGTACAGTCGTTGTCAACTCGGCACTTTCCTGGGCGTTCCGCAGATACGTATAAAGGTCAAGAAGGGTTCGGGCCGCTCGCTGCACGTCTGCCGATTCCGACTCTTTCCCGGTACGCTCCTCAATGGAGGGGCTCACTACGTTCAAGCGAAACTCTGCCCCGATCTCCTCGATCATTGCAGGAGTTATGCTCTCCGATTGTCTTGAGTATCCGTGGATAAGCGCGTTCTCGCAAATCGTATTCACCAGCCGCGGAAAGCCTCGGGATTGCCGGAACACCTCGAGAATCGTCTCCCTGGGGAACAGTTGAGACGCATTCTTGTTTCCCGCCAGTTCCAGACGGCGCTGAACATAACCGCCTGTCTCCTCCAGATCCAGGGCGCCAAGGCGCGAACGCAGCGCGATCCTCTGCTTCAACTGCCGCAGATCCCTGGAATCGAGCTTCTCCTCCAGTTCCTGCTGTCCGACGAGTAGAATCTGAAGCAACTTTTCCTCTGGCGTCTCCAGGTTTGTCAGGAGCCGGACTTCTTCCAGCACGTCTGTCGAAAGATGGTGGGCTTCGTCCACCACCAGCACGGTCGTGAGACCCTTCTCATAGCGCCCGATCACAAAACTGCTAAGGTCCAGCAGAAGTTCGCTTTTCGATTTACCCGCGGTCGGGAGCCGGAAGTCGCCCGCAATGTACTGCAGAAACTCCATCGGACTGAGGCGCGGATTGAAGACATAGGCATAGGCGACATTGGCGCGCGACAGGATGCGAAGAAGGCAACGGATTAGCAGGGTCTTGCCGGTGCCCACCTCGCCAGTCATCACTACGAAGCCTTTGTGTCGTTTCACTCCGTAGTACAGTGCCGCCAGGGCCTCGTTGTGCTTTTTCGTCGCAAACAAAAACGACGGATCGGGCGTGATCTCGAAAGGATTCTTCTGCAGATTGTAGAAGCGTTTATACATAGAGAGAATTAGCCACGCAGATAGCTGAACGCTGAGCCTGCCAATATGGCTGCAAATACGAAGGCAGCTGTCGTCCATCCCAACCAAAGTTTTCGATTGGCACTTTGGGCGTCAGAAGGATTCACAATCGCAGGAATTTCGCCGATCACCTCCGCTGGCAATAACTTTTTGATCTCCTTCGTGCTGTACAAGCGGTCATCCATCATCTCAAATACCCCGACCACGAACACGCCTAGCGCTAGACCCGCTGCCAAGCCCGATACCGCAGAACTTTAAGACGATTCGGGAAATTCGGGCTTCTGCGGGAAACTCGGCGGATCAATGATGCGGAACCGTTCGCCTTGTTGAACAGTTCCATGCTGGTGGCCATCTTCGACTCGTTCTTCTTTTTCAGCAAGATCGTCGTAGTTCGCTTTGGACTGCTCGTAGCCCCGAGTCAGATCGGCGAGCTGCTGCTCGCGGACGGGTTCCTGATTCAAGCGTCCCTGATACTCGTCTATCTTGGCTTTCAGCGCCACGATGGAGTGTTCGCGGTTGGTGATTTCAGCTTGATTGGATCGCAGCTGGCTTTGTATCTGAACTAATAACGTGGCCTGCGTCGGATCCGTACCTTGGCCGACTGGAACCGGATCGTCCGAGCCATTCGGGGGCGCCTTCGCTGCCCTTCGTTTTCAGGCTTCCGAGGAGTTGATCTCGAATTTTCTCAGTCTTCGCGATCTGCTCTTTCAGTTTGCGAACATCGGGATGTCGATCCGTGTAATGAGAACTCAGGTCGGCCAGCTGCGCTCTGAGCTTCTCCAGTTCCTGATCGATAGCCGGCAGATCCGACGGCAGGCGCCATCCGAACTCTTCGACGATCCTTGCAGCGTTCGGTACTGGTCTGACAGTGTCTGCAGGTAGACGTGCTGCTGTTTCGCGGCATTGAGAGCGTCCTCTTCATTCTGCAGTTGAGACTGGAAGCCACTCAGAATCTGGAGATTGCTAGCCAGTTGCCCTGGCATTTCTCCGACGTGCTGTCCTTTGAACTGGCGAATTCTGTCTTCCTGGTCCGCAAGGCTCTTCCGTGCGGTTTCCAACTGGCTTTCAAGAAACTTGGTGGTGCCCTCCGACTGTTGCTGACGGACTTCGAGGTTTTCGTTGATGAATAAGTTGGTCAGTTCGCTCGTGACCTGCTGGGCAACGTGGGGGTCACGCGACGAATAGGAGACATTGAAAGCGCGTGATCTGGTTGCGTGCGTCGCGCACGAGCTCGATGTTGATGTCTTTTCGCATGCGTTCAACCTGTTCGTCGCGCGACCGTCTGACCGGGATTGCTGGCATAGAGGTTGACCTGATCGATGATGTGCAACAGACGGGTCCGGCTGAGAATCTGCTGGGTAATGCTCTGCATCCGCTCCTGCAGGTTATCGTTGACGTTCGGTGTGACGTAGTCTTTGGGCATGGTGGGCTGCTCCACCAGAATCAGCGTGCTTGACTGATAACGTGGCGGTAGCACCCAGCTCGCACCCCACACGAGCGCCCAACCCAGGAATAACGGGATGAGGAAATGGAGATGGCGACGGCGTACCACTCCCAGGTAATGCTGAAGGTCGAGGCCTTCCGGATTTTTTTCTTCGAGATCGTCAGCCATGATTATCTTCCCAACGGCCTGGAGAACTGATAGGACAGAGAAACGAATTCGCGGTTGGTGTCAGGATTTGAGGAAAAGACGGCCACGTTGCTGTAGTTCTGATGGAGTCGCGTGTATCCGAGTTGCAGAGCCAGGTGCTGGCCGAATTGTTGCTGCAATGCGGCTGTGCCAGAAATCGAGTGCCCGTTGACGCCTCCTTCTGACGAGGCACCCAGCACGTTGTTCTGAGCATAGCCTCCTGCCACTGAAACATTGAGGGTCTTGGTAAGTCGTTGCCGTAACGTCAGGTTCGCACTGTCCATCTGAACGGCGCCGACCAAGCCTCCGCCGCTCGAGATAATGTGCAAGTAGCTCGCTGCGAAGGCATTCAAACGACCTTGCCAGCTCAAGCTAACGCCTCCCGCGGGCGTCCACTTCCGCGACTCCGAAGGTTGCAATTGAAATGCAGCTAGCACAGGTTGAACCGTCTCGTAGTGTTGCGGCCCACCGAAGAACGAGACGGAAAACCTCGACGTCGGATAGAAGGTGTAGAACGCCAGAGCTGCGTGCGTCTGAGTTTCGTTCTGTCCCCCTGTCGGATAGGACATCAGTCTCTGATATTGATATGTCACGCCGAGATAGTGCGCTTTCGACAAGACGATGAGAATAGAAAGCCAGGCCCGCTTGCGAGCTCGCATCGAATAGACCAGGAACCTGCTCCGGGTTTGGATAGTGCAGATAGTTAAACGTTCCACTCGCGCCGACCATGTCATTCCGGCTGTACTGATAAGCAAGCCCGACATTCCCGGTATTGCTGAGGCGGTCCGCAATCGGCGAAATCACGGAAAAGTTCGCGCCCTGGGTCCCCCCAGATACCCCAGTGTTCGACGTCAAGTCCGGCTGGTTGAACACGTTGGAACTCTTCTGAAAGCTATCTCGCGCACTAAAGGTGATGTGCGGGCTCAGGCGGTACTGATAGTCGATCGCAGCATTTTGGTCAGTTTCGTTCAGAGCACTCGTGCGCTGATAGAAGGTGAATCCCGGTGCGTAGGTCAAGACCAGCTGTCTGCCGCGGGGTCGTCTGATCCAGCGCAATCATAGGTGCGACCGAGTAGCTCACATCACTCACCGGATGGCTCTGCAGCGATGCGAGCGCGTTATCGGTGTAGGCGCTGGTAAAGCTCACTCCAGCGCGGAGATAGTTGGAGCGCTCCTCGGAAGTGAGTGCTGAGGGATAGGCCTGGCCCGTCACTGGAGGTGGAGTCAGCATGCGATCGTCGTTGGTTTCGCGGTTGTTGCTCTCGGCCGGGGTTGAACTGTTGTCCGAGCCAACCAATGCGGGTACAGGCTGCTGCGAAGGGCTGGCCGATTGGGACCATACAGGCACGGCTATCAACATGCTCAGCCCGAGCAGGACCACCTCTAGAGTGGTACGCCCTGTGCGGATTGTTTCAGATGACACGGTTTTCATGGGACGATGATGGTGTCACGCGGCTGCAGCTTTCACGTTCTGCGCCGGATTCGTGCCCTTAGCAACTTCTTTGTAGTTGAAAGGGATTCGAGTCTGGGTCCCGTCGGCATTTTGTCGCAATACGTAGATTGACTTCTGTTTGGCGAAATCACGGAAGCCGCCAGCCAGGGCAATCCCGTCCAACACTGTGGGAGCATTAGCGATCACGTACGTCCCAGGATGTGCGACTTGCCCAAGCACGTTGAATTTCTGGCTGTTGATCTGTTGGACGATCACCGTGACTTCGGGTTCGGAAATGTAGCTCTTAAGTTTGCTCGCAATTTCCCCTTCGAGTTTCAGTGGCGTCTGCCCAGCCGCCTGCACCTCGCCCACCAGAGGAAGGGATATTCTTCCGTCCGATCGCACGGGAAGGGATCTAGAAAGATCCGGTTCCTTCCATACATTGATGACCAGCACATCATCATTCCCGATAACGAAGCTGTCATCGTGCGGTATGGATGCTGCGGGTGCGGACTCAGACGCAGGCTTTCCTGCTGTCATGGCATCAGCCGGCGAGGTCTGGCCCCACAGCGAATTGGAAAACCCAACGCACACCAAAAGGAGAAGCACCCGCTCCGCCCAGATTTCTAAGATTCTTGTCATGACTCCTCCTTGGCAAATCACGTCACCGTTCGTGCGGCCGTGATTCAACTTGCTTTGCCTTTCCCTTTGTGTCAGCGCCGGAAAGTGAGGACCGCCCTGCCGGGAGTGGAGAAAAGAATGACTCCGTAGAGTTCAAGTGGTACTGTTCGATCTTGTAAAGCAAATTTCGATAACTGACTTGAAGCAGTCGCGCCGCCGCCTTGCGGTTCCACCTGGTTTTCTCCAGGGCGATACCGATTGCGTTCCTTTCGGTCTCACATTTGACGCTTTGGATCACAGATTTCAGCGACTTCGAGTTGCTCTGCGTTTGATCAATCACTGTCGAAGCAGGGTCCGCTTGGCTTGGCCTCGACGCCACACCCACGCCGTCAGTCCCGCTTTCAGTCACCGAGCCAAAATCTACCTCGGCTTCTCCGCCAACCAGGTAGCGCTTGACGAAAGTCTCAAGCTCGGTGAGGTTTCCCGGCCAAGAATAGTTCTCACAAATATCGATTACTGCAGGTGAGAATTCGCGCGATGGTAGCCCGTAATGTTTCGCGAGGTTCTGTATTGAGTACCACAGGAAAACCCCGACTTCTTCTTTCCGCTGTCGAAGTGGTGGCACATGCACCGTGAAGGCGCTCAACCGGTAGTACAACTCCTCGTTTAGTTTCTTCTCTGCTAAAGCACGCTCGATGTTGGAACTGGTTGAGGCAAGGATACGTATGCTTGGCCTTAACCTTCCGACGTTGCGATTTTGCTCGTGAGACTCATCCTCCAGAACCTCGAGAAGACGAACCTGCACGTTACTAGGCATTTCTGTGATCTCATCGAACAGAACCACACCCTTTTCTGCTATCTCAAATCTCTTCAAAAAGAGTTCTAGGGGAGCGGTCGCGGCCTTCTCCTCTGTGGCTTCCCTATCCAGAGGTCCGCCCGCCATGGTTCGGCAGCTAATTTTCAAGAACCTGAACCCTGAACGAACTGACAACCGATGAATAAGGCGGGCCAGCGTTGTCTTGCCGCTTCCTTTTTCCCCGAGAATGAGTACGGGAACGTCAGCTTGTGCCAGCAACTCCGCCTGGGTGCGGAGCTTGCGCATCAATGGGCTCGCGCATACAAAGAAATTGTCCTCGCCGAGCGGTACTATATTCTCGCTCTGAACCTCCGCTTGCGTTGCGTTGGGGCGTCGTAGAAGGCGATAGATCACGAACTCAAGCTGCTCGTCGGGAAACGGCCGAACCAGAACATCCTCCGCGCCCAAGCAGATAGCATCGTCTTTCTTTTCAGCATCGGCAGGATTGCATAGTACGAGGATTGGGAGCTCAGGCCGCAAGCGGCGCAGCCAGCGGAGAACATGCAAGGTGTCGCCGTCTCCGCACGGCAAATCTAGAATGAGCAAATGCGGAATCAGGCCCGACTGCACGCGTTCCATCGCCTCCCATCCGGTCGTCGCAGTTTCCAAACGCCAGGCGTTCGATTCCGCAATCGAACATAGGGCTCGCAGAGCCGTCGTTTCGCGACTCACAATCAAGATTCGCTTGGTTTCTGTAGTTTCTTCCACGGAAGTGGGGGATGTTACGAACAGTCAGAAGTTGGTCAAACTTCAGGCAGCTTCGACTTCGTATCCTTCCAGACGAACGGCTAGGGATCGTTGAATGGCGTCCACCGAAACTACCAGTGTCCGGTCACCGTTGCGCGCCAGTAGAATTCCTTCCATCCCATCAAGTGCTCCGCTGCGGACGCGCACCCGTTGTCCAATTGTGAGAAAAGGGTGGGAACTCCATTGCATCCGTTCTTTGAGCAAAATCCGCACAGACTCAATCTGCTCGTCGGGAATCGGCGTGCCTTCGCCGCGCTTGCCCACCAGGCTTAATACTCCATCTACTCGCAGCAAGCGCAGGCGATCGACGTTCGTCGCCTCAATCTTGGCAAAAACGTAGCAACTGAACAGCGGCTGTTCCACGATCTTTTTGCGATCGCTCCATTTGTGAACTTCCGTCACCAAAGGCAGAAATGTTGGGATGCCGCGCTCCTGGAAGCGGTAAGCCACCATCTTTTCGTGCCGAGCCCGAGCCTGCACTGCGTACCAGTGTTGCGTCTCGCGGCCTGCAACCGGAATCAGTTGCGGACCTTGCGGCGTTTGTATTGTTGTAGTGGCCATAGCTTCGCCCTCTGAGTCACCGCTCCCGGGTGCCTGCTCGTTCACGAATGGGGCTTCTTCTCCAAGCTCCAGATTCGAAGCCTGATCAGAGAAACCAACAACACACTCGGGGGAGAGCCTTTCTCAACAAACTCTATCGAATAGAAAACAGGGGCCTATATTCTGCCAAGATTCTTTCCCGGGTTTCCATTGGGGGTACCATCGTCAGTTGGAAGATGGTGTGGCTTTACAGAAGTCACGAATCGATCGCCTCGGGGGGAGGAGCCTCCAGGTTCGGAGGCGGTAACATCACTGCTCTTTTTCTACTCGCTCAAAACAACCCGGGATCAGGAATCACAATCCGGATCTTCAAGCGTTTTGGTTTCTTCTATTGTGCAAGAATTTGCAGTCAGTATCACTTCCTTGCAACAATCGCGATTCTCAATCTTATCTGCTAATTCGTCTGTGCTTGCAATCACAATCCAATGTGAGTTTGGTCATCCGATCTGACCTGCTGGGGGGAGATGAAAGGGGAATACTTACTGACATCCATTTAACTATATTTGAGCGACACTTGCCGTAAAAAGCCTGTAATCGCAAAGTAAATTCCTTGTAAGTTCCCAAGCACGATTCTCATTTCTCAATTATCGAAGTAATGAAGCATCGCAACCTCGTTCGTCAACTCATTTGATGAAACGCCGCAAACACTTGCAATCACTCGTACTGACTTTTCAACACAATCCCTCTCGTTTCGATTTCCTTCCCAGATCGTCTGCAGTCAGTCACAGTAACGTCGTGACTGACTGATGACGCTACATTGTCACGGAACAAATTAGCTCGCACTGTTTTATGTAAATTTCATTAACCACACTTACAACGAACTTTACCGTGCAATGACAGGAGTTTTACCCCCGACCCCGAGTTACCGTAGTTAAATATTCGCGTGACTTCCTCCCAAAGACTCGCGAAAACAAAGTTGCAGGCGATTGCATAGTGTGAACATAAAGGGAGTCTTTTTGGTCTGTCTGTTCACTTTTGCTCACTTTTGACTGAGGGTGAAGCAGACAATGGGTCACTTGGTATCGTCCAGTTCGACCGGCAAATAACTGTAACGAGGTTGCGGTATATCCATTGACATGTCTGGATCAGTGCCGGGCCTTAGTCAAGATTGCATGTTTCAGAGCCCGACACGGAGGAGGCAGCGTTGACTTCCGTCATGAAATCGAGTAGAGGACCGCAAGAACCACACCAGGAATGCAGACATTGGTTCAAGACAGCCGGACTGCAGCTCTGAAGCGCGGCGTGAGCGAGCGAACTTAACTGAGGCTCTTACGGAGTTGCACAAACTCCTCCAGGATTACGCGCCTTCCTGGTACAGCGAAGAGCACGATGAGAAAATCACGTCCGCTCTCAAGCCGATGACGCGGCGCTGACGGTACTCTTCGTTTCGGCGCACAGCTCGCTCGAGCGCGATTCGAACAGGCGTTCTCATGCCTTGAACTTGTAGCCCATCCCCGGCACGGTTAGGATCAGTTCCGGCCGCTTGGGATCCTTCTCTAGTTTCTGTCGAAGGCTGGCGATGTGCACGTCGACGGTCCTAGTAAAAGCGCCGTCTTCATAGGCCCATACTTCACGCAGGAGTTCGTTGCGAGAGAGTGTGATTCCGGGGTGCTCCATGAAAAAGCGCAAGAGTTGGAATTCCCGAGCGGAAATAGTTACCGGCTTTCCGTCGCGCGTCACCTCCGTGGCCTTCACATCCATACGGATCGACCCGATCTGATAAACCTGGTGACCGGCGCGTCCTTGGCTACGCCGCAATAGTGCCTCGATCCGAGCCATGAGTTCAGAGGTATCGAACGGTTTGGTAACGTAGTCGTCAGCCCCGAGTTTTAGACCAAGAACCTTGTCAACGATCTGGTCGCGCGCGGTGAGCAGCAGAATCGGAGTAGCTGATCCCGCACCGCGGATGTCACGGCAGACGACCAGGCCGCTGCGACGCGGAAGCATGATATCGAGAATGATCAGGTCGAATGGCATGGCGGTGGCCTTGACAAGACCTTCTTCGCCATCCGCCGCCAAGTCTACAGCGTAGCCTTCACTGCGCAGACGGTCGCCCAGTGTCATTCGCAGTGCTTCCTCGTCTTCCACCAGCAAAATGCTTTCGTTCATTTCCGTGTCACCGCGTTTCCCTCACAGTCTGAGACTTGTCCCTCGTTTCCTCGACGGGCAGGTGCACCGTGAAGACACTGCCCACTCCTACTTCGCTCTTTACCGAGAGTCTGCCTCCCATGGCCTCGGCAATGCTCTTAGCAATCGGCAATCCCAAACCTGTTCCGTGGACCTGACCAGCCACAGCCGCGGGACTGCGATAAAACGGCTCAAAGATGACGAGGCAACTCAGAGCGGTCAATTCCCTTTCCACGGTCTTGAACGCTGATCCGGACTTCCCTGACGCGGGGATCTTTCGATTCCTCTGCATGCGCGCTAATCGAGATCCAGCGGCCCTCTTCGCCGTACTTGAGAGCGTTGGTAACAAGGTTTTGCAAGCATTGGGAAAGCGCTGGCAAGTCGCCCATTACCTTCGGCAGGTCCGGTTGCACGTGCTGCTCGAGTACGAAGCCATTCTTGTGGATGAGTTCTGTAGTGCCGGCAACCGCCACTTCGATGACTTCCTTCACGGCAAGCGGCTGACGCACGTACCAGCCGTCGCGATGATCCTGGGTAGAAGCAAACAAGGTGACCTGATTGACCAACGCATTGATTTGGCGCGATTGGTTTCGGATGACCGAGCCATATTTCGCGAACTGCTCTTTCCCGGTCACGACGCCGTCTGCGATATTGTCCACAGCCGAACAAAGAACGGCCAGCGGTGTGCGCAACTCATGCGAGACCGAAGCCGCAAAATTCATCTGCGTCCTGGCTAGCTGCAACGTACTTGTCACCTTGCTTTTTTGCAGTACCCAAACAAAAGCGCTGACCAAGACTACCGTGCACAACAGCACGGTGATCAGCCGAATAATTGAACGGCGAGCCAGAGTGGCAACGTTGGCGAGCCGTTGCGAGGCTTGCTCGTCGTAGAGGCGCTGCGTTTCTTCCATGTCCTGGCGTACCCGGTCGAAGGATGGAACTCCCTGCGACAAGTCGAGCGCCACCGCCTCTTTCGTTGTGCCTTCCAGAATTGAAGCCAACACCTCGTTGCGAACGGCGAGATAGGCCAACCAGTTTCTCTGCAATCGCTGTCCGAGCTCAATTTCGCGTGGCAATTGTGCCTGTTGCAAATATTCGGCGATGCCCTCCGTGACCCGACGATCAGCTTCCCGCGACTGGTCTGCATATTCGACTTGGAGATTGCTATCCTTGGTGGTCAGAGCGTAGAGCGTACTACGGCGTGTTTCCTGGGCATCGTACTGCAGGCCAGCTATCCGGTGCAGGCCGCGCACCGACCCTGCGTACATCGTTTGCACTTCAGTACTGGCGGACCGAAAGTCACGAATCACGAAGCCGACGACACCGATTTCCAGGCCAACCAGTAACACCAGCCACAGAGCTGAACTGTAACGGGAAAGAAAGGTCGGTGTCCTTCCTACCCGCGGGGAGAACGACGCCGCGCCGCCGTGTGTCGTCGGTTGAATTCGCTGGCTCACACTATCTCTCAGGACGGTCAGGAATACGCAACGGGTACTCCGCATCGCTGGGCAGATGACCGTCGATCCGCACGACTTTGACAGACCCATCCACATCCTCGGGCCGCAGATACCCAATGGCGCCGGGCACATTGAAGACGAACTTCCGGACTCCGACTGGAGTCGCAAGGGTCTTGGGCGAAACCAGCACCTCGCCGGTTAACAAACCCTGCAGGAACCGACGACGGAAGTCAGACTCCCCCAAACGACAGATCTCGCGCAGGATCACTTCCCGCTCTGGCTGTCCTTGTTCCATCATCACCAGGGTGATTCTTCTACCGTTCGGCCAGTGGCTGCGCTCGCCCAGAAAGACGGCTCGCAGCTCGGTGGTGGAAAGCGCATCCACCGGATTGGATTGATTGACGATAATGGCAAGGCTCTCCTGCTTGGGCGCCGCCGACACACGCGCGGCCGGCGCCCACTGCAGGAGCGCCGCAGCAGCAACAGCGAAAATCACCAAAATCGCACCCGTGCGACGGGTCATGATTCAGCCTTTTTCAAAAGGTAAACCCTACCTGCGCCGCCAAGCCCTGGGTCGCCGGTTGATTCCGCACTGTGGAGTAGTCATATTGCAGCTTGAGCGCCACCGACTCGCTGGCATCATAGCGCACGCCGGCCGAGGGACCGGCGCGAAGACCCATATCCGGGAATATCGGTTCCTGATTCGAGGCGTTGATGTATTGGTAGCGGACGTAAGGCCGATACGAGCCAAACCGCCGGGAAATCTGGCTGTAGAACCCCGGTGTCTCAAACACGTGTTCGAGGCCCTTTGGGGCGTGGCGAACCATCAACGCTTCGTTCAACCACTCGAAGCTAGCTGATGTGTAGACCGCGTGCGCCGCCAGAATGGTTTCTCCAACGGGCGGCTCTCCCAATGGAGCCAGCAAGTCCCGATAAATCGAAAAGCCAACTTGCAGCCCGGGTACCTTCACAGGGCGGGAAAATAGCGCGAGGTTGTAGGATTTGTTGTTTGTTTCGTCCACAATGTTTTGAACTGGCTCCGAAATCAGCGGCGTTCGAGATTCCCGACCGTTTCCGACCTCGGCAATGTAGTGCAATCCCAGGGGCCCCGGTATTCGTCCGTGTGCCTCCACTCCCACGTTATGGATGGGCAAAATGCCCCCTTGATCCTCGAAGGCAAACAGCAAAGGCCGCCCCGTCGTCGTCTGAAGCCACGTGCTGTGGTGATAGGCGGTGTTGTAGAAGCCGATCGCAGTATGGTATCGGCCTGCCGATAGGCTGAAATAATCATTGTAGGAGTATGTGAGCAGATAGCGCTCCACGTCGACGGTGAACGAGTTCGCTTCTCCCCGAGTTCGGCCATAAATGTTGTCTGGGCCGGCCTCAAAGACAATCTCGCTCAAGAACTTGAACTTGTCGGAAATGTCGGAGGTAACAAACAGATTCAGCTGTCCGAGAGTAAAGGCGGTAGCGTCCCCTAGCTGGCCACTGGGGTGATAATTGTCGCCGTGGAACGTGACATCCCCGAAGCCGCGGATGCGCAACAGGGTTTTGCTGAGGTCCATGCGCTCCGTTTCGGCATGTTCAGTCGGACTCCGCTTCGTGCCCCACTGAGGCGCTGGTCTGGGCTGCGTCGGCCGGCGCAGGCGCCGGTTGTTGCCGGGGCGTTTCGGCGAGGCGCGGGCGCGGAACCAGGTTGCTGGCGCGCCGGCTCTGCGGCCACGGACCCGGCGCTAGGCTGGTGCTGTGCCGCTTCTAGTTGCCGGACTCTGGCCTCCAGTTCGTCAATCCGTTGGACGAGAGCTTGCAGCGTCTGCTGGTCCGGTGTCGCAGGCTGTCCCGATTGCGCCCGCACGAGCTTTGGACTCGCGAGCATGACCAGCGAGAGGAGCAACAATTGCCTGCCAAATCGACCGCAGAAACGCGTCTGGTTAGCTTCGATGGGCAACAAAAAGAAGAACTTCATCGTGGTCTCCTTCAACCAACTAGCTGCAAGCCTTGTTGCAAGATCAGACCGTCACCGCGACATCGAGCGCGGTCTGGGAACTCTGAAGCGGAACAGCGTCAGACGGTGTCTCATACCGCGCCAGCCATCGCTAGCTAGGCGCTTTCTCTTGAAAACTCACCAGCCCTATAGACAAGCCGGGTGGTGTAGGGGGAGGAGGAAAATGAGTTTAACGTACCTCATTTTTGGAAGGCTTTCAACAGTACCGTCACACCCCGCGCGTTTCGTCGCTGATGAAGGGGATAAGAACCCTTGCGAATACGGAACAGGTTGACTGCTCGACCGGGAGGGTCGCAGCACACCAGCCTGAAGCGTTCTTTCGGGAAGCTGGCCAGTTGCGCAAAAGCAGATGGCCTCGACGGGATCAGCCGAGTAGATTGGGCTTCTGCTTCGTCTCGTTTTCGGTTTACGGTGAAGGAATCTGAACGTTGGAGACGATGTTCGAGTAGCTGCTTTCTTGATTACTCGTATCCAATGCGGTCGTGGCGTAACAGTAGGCTGTGCCGTCAACGACTGTCGAGTCTGTATACAGGGTTCCTGTGTTCAACACAGAATTAATCTTTCCATACGACCCGCACGACGTTGCATACGGCGCACGATAAATGTTGTAGCCGGAAATATTTGGCGACGTACTCGCATTCCATGACAGGTTCACAGAATGGCTCGGGGCAGCCGTGCCCGTGCCGGTTAACGTTTCGGTCGTCGTAGAGGGCTGTGCGCTACTGGTTACGGTTAGCGTAGAGGTGACCGCGCCCGACGTTTTCGGGCTGAACGTTATTGTGAACGAAGCGCTCTGACCCGCCGGAATCGTCACCGGCAATGGCAAGCCACCGATACTGAACACCGAGTTGTTCGTGGTCGCTGCCGTGACCGTAACGCTCGCTCCGTTCGCCGTCAGGCTCCCTGTGGCAGATCCACTGGACCCCACAACGACACTCCCGAGTGGCCAGAGTGCCAGGGGACACCGTCAACTGCCCGGAGGCCGCGGCGCCCGTGCCTGACAATGGAATCGTCAATGTCGGATTCGATGCAGTCGAAGTAAGCGTCACGCTCCCACTAACCGATCCCGAAGACGTCGGAGCGAATGAAACGCTGAAGTTTGCGCTTTGACCCGCGGCCAGTGTTACAGGGGCCGCAATCCCGTTCAAGGTGAATCCTGCTCCACTGATCGCCACGTGAGAGATGGTGATGCTCGACGAACCGGTGTTCGTTACCGACTCCGACAGCGTCTTACTATTTCCTGTGGTCACGCTGCCAAAGCTTAGGCTCGTCGGATTCGACCCGAGTGCGCCAACAGGAATTCCCGTACCTGTCAGCGCCATGGTCAACGTGGGATTCGCACCATCCGAGGTAATCGCCAGTGACCCGTCGCTACTCCCCGTCGATTGAGGTGCGAAGCTGACCGTGAGCGTAGTGCTCTGCGAAGCGTCCAATGTGAGCGGCGTGGTAATCCCGCTGAGCTGATAACCTGTGCCGCTGATCGATGCCTGCGAGATGTTGACGCTGGTTTGCCCTGTGTTGGTCAGCGTCACCGTCTGCGAACGCTTCGATCCGACAGTCACGCTAGCAAAGTCCTCACTACTCGGATTGAGAGCCAGTTGTCCATCGGAAAGCCCCGTCCCGCTGACAGAGAGGCTGGGCACGGCATTGGTTGCGTCGCTGCTCACCGAAACCGTGCCACTAAAAGTCCCGGCTGAATTTGGTGTGAACTTAACGCTGAGGGGGGTGCTCTGTCCTGGGCCGACTACAACGGGAAGACTGGGCGCGGTCAGGGAGAAATATTTGCTCGACATCGCCGCGCTGTTAACCGTCACGGCTTTGGTTCCAGAGTTCGTGGCAGAGACAGTCATCGTCTTGCTAGTGCCCGCCGCAACGCTGCCGAAATTGAGAGCCATCGTTGCGAACGATAAATCGCCGTTGGCTGGTGGGGCCGAGTTACCGGCGCTCACCCCCTGGCATCCCACAAGCATGCTGACACTGGCGAGAACAATCAGCGCTCCCGCGGTTCGAATTGAGTGTGAAGAACTTGGTTTCGCCCCGAACGTCATCTTTCGTGAACCCTATCCCTGCCGTTCTATTTTTTTGTTTTTGCTGAACGCCAGGACCGTTCACTCGAGTGTGGGGCAGTCGACGATTTTGGGGTAGATTTCGGAGGTACATACTACTTCGTGCTAACAGACCAATCCGCACATAGTTGTTGCAAATTTCAACACTCACCGGAAATTGTTAAGTAGATCAACTGCCGCGAGACCGTCGTCGCAGCGTGAGCAGGCTTCGAACATCAGTGAAGCGGAGGGAGAACCGAAACTTCTATAGGATGCGATATCGTGCGCCGGGTCGGATCGACGGTGTCCAACGGTATATGTGTTTACTCGAACCTACGGCGTCACGGTAATCGTCGCGGTTGCTGTCTTGCTCAGGTGGTCGAACGATGAGAATTGCGAAGCCTCAAACGTGACATGGTACGTCCCCGGCGCTTGGGGTGCGTAGTAGGTCGCCGGACTCGGAAACTGGGTCACAGATTCATACAACAAATACCCGAACGGACACGGTGATTCCGGCGGCAGTTTCAAATATCCGCAATCGTCACCGCCCGCATCGTGTGATTCCTGCACCCACCACGCCAGAAGCGGCGAAACGGTGAAGCCGCTGGCATTTCCCTCCAACTCCACCATTCCGCCAACCGCGACGGTTGCCTGTGCAGGCGTCACCTTTGCAGTCACGTCGCTGGAATGCGGTAGTCCATTGCCGCAATTGCCGAACAGCAGCGCTCCGCCCAGAACCATCAGCAGAGCTATTCTCTGAACGATTTTGGGTATTCCTCGCTTGAGATTGATAGCAAACCTCGCCATCATGCGCCGGGCCGCTGGTTTGCGGCCCGGCTTGCCAAGCGCATTGACATCCGGAGCGCTTAGGGCAAAATCACGAATTGTCCCGACACCCCTGCGTGATCCGAGGCCCATACCTGGTTCCATGAAGGAACAAGGCCGGTCCGCGCGATGGTCTTGGCCTTAATTCCGCTGCCATGCGTCAGGATCAGGTCAATTCTTTGTCGTAGCGTCGTCGGTCCCGGGGGATCTTCCGCAAACAGCGGCCAAGTGAGTCCCGGATTTGTAGAACGCAACTTGCTCCAGACATCCTGAAATCCCGCCGCTTCCAACATCTGGAAGGCCGGACCGGTCTGCCAGGAAGGCTGGTTCGCGTCCGAGTTCAAATCGCCAGCCAGAATGACCGGCAGGTCTGACGTCAACGGCCCGGTGATCAGTTCATTGGCCTGGGCGGCCTGAATATCCGGACTCAACGTCTCCAGGTGTGTCGTAACAAATTTGTAGTCCTTGCCACGCACTTTCACTTGCATCGAAATCCAGCCCCGCAGAAACAGAATGGATTGCCCCGCCACCGTGAATGGAAGTACCACGCTGTAGTGCTGCATTCCGATGTCGGACACTTTGAACTGGGAGACTGGAAGATCGGTGCGCGCCAACACCGCGTCAAAGTCTGTGAACCCGACCGTGATGGGATTGTACGAAGCATCGAGCGCCGGCAGGTCGATGCTGGCATTCGTCTGGATCGCAATCGCTTTGTAGTGAAGCCCTCGCTTGGTGGAGCGCCTTCACCAACGACTGAAGTCCATCGACCACCACCGTTTTCGCGGGCTGTCCATACGGGCCGGTTCGCAAGGTGGTTACCTCTTGCAAGCCGATTAGATCAGGGTGGTGGGCGCGGATTTCATTTGCAATCCCCTCCGCTCGCTTTGCAATATTGCTGTCGATCATTTCCTGATACGTATTGGTGATCGCCAGAAGCAGATCAAATTGAGATGCGTTCGGATTCGACGCGGCCTGGAGCACGTACCCAAAATCGGAGCCGGCATCCAGGTTCCGAGTCATTACGTTTGCGATCCGGTCTGGGCTGCTGCATTGCGGCTTCGCGCCTTGTCCATAAGAAGAAGAAACCAAAATGCTCACGACTGCCAGACATAAGATGAGAATGTTCGAGTTTCTTCGCATCAGCTTTCCTTTCTTAACCTCGGATTGGTTGATCCATCGTTGTTAAATGGGGAAGACTTGGCTGCCCCTTCGATCCGTTCGATGTGATTGAGGCTGATGAATATTGAGCGCTCCGCCCAACCACAAAACGCTGACCGCCACGAGCCCCGCAAAGAAGCGGAGCGCAGAAGAAACGGAAGGTATAAGTGGGAAGTTGGGCGTCAGCGTTTTCCGCCCGGATCGTGACATCGCCCACCCGACCTTAGCGAGGAACCTGACTGGGCGGGCTCTGCCCTCCACCGACAGGGGGAATACTTCGCGGAGGAGTTACGGGATCCTTGTAGGCCAAATCTCTGCGCTTGTCTGTGACGTTGATCACTGCATATCTCTGCAACTTCGAGGCGCGCATCACCCGTCGGGCGGTTTTCGCCTCCCTTGAAAGCTCGGTCACCTTAATACTTCCTGATTTTTGGTTTTCTTTCGGAGATGTTTCGTTACTTCCCGCCCCGACGGTTGTTACTTTTCAAATGCGAGACGAGGCCCAGCACTCCGTTGTGCGCTCCCACGGAGAGCAACCCCTGATCCCACGCTCTACCGAGCGAACTCTGGCAAAGGCGGGTGCCGAAGAACCATTAGCAATAGCAGCAAGGGAAGATGAGCACCGAACCGCAAAATCGTTACAAACTTGGAGAAACTATGAATCGCATTGCAAACCTCTTGACCGGACTCTCACTTGCTGTTTTGTTCTTCTCTGCCTCGGCTTACGCTCAAAACGACGGCCAGAAACTAATTGCCGACGTTCCCTTTGAATTTACCGTCGGACGCGTTGCCCTTCCGCCAGGTCACTACGCATTCGTACATACGAGTTCCTACATCTTTCAGGTGATCGCTGCAAACGGTCACAGTTGGCTCACCGACGACTTCCGCTGCGATCCAGGAGAATCGGCTCCCCGAAAAATCCAGGCTCACATTCGCTACCGTCGGTGGCCGTCATGTCCTGGTCCAGATCTGGAATGGACGCGTATATAGTGGCAGCGAATTTCCTGATCGACACAGTGCCGTCGCTGTGCCAAAGACCGCTGCGATTCCCGAAAACGGGAGCGACCTCCCCTAACCAGCGGAACCGAGCACCGATTCAAACCAGGAGGCGACTCTCTACTCCGCGCAGACACGCGCAACAATCCGAGGACGCGTGTCTGTGACGGGGCGAGCCAAGATGAGCCTTCGCTTTACCTTCTCACTGTTAGTCGCGTCAGGAATGGCACTCGCGCGGACCGTTTGGGGCAACCACTGAGTTTGACTCCCCTTGGAGACTGAGCCCATAATTCATCATCTCCAACACCTCCGCTCGGAGTGCACGCGCAAAGGAGAAATGTGAATGTGGAAAAAACTCGATAACGGCTCCAACCAACCTGAGGCGATCTCCGATTCGGAAGCACCGGTGGAGGTTTATCTCGACAATGAATCCGAGACAGTGAACGCAGAAGTAGGCCCACAAAGGGTTGCTGTCGAACCACCCGTCGGCCCAGTTCAGGTTACTGAATTCCAGCGTCCGCCCTTAACGGCGGCAACCATGACCGCCTACACCGAGGCGGTCAACGAGTTCACCAAGAACGCTACGGCCTTCATTGGATACCTTGGGCTGCTTTCCGAGGCTCGGAGTGCATATGAGCAAGCCATGAGGACCAGCGAGGAACTTCGCAAAGACCTCGATTCCGGCGATGAGAAGCTTCGAACTCTCATGACCCAACTGGAGCAAATGGTCAAAGTTCACTTGGTTAAGCCCGCC
>CAVUYN010000019.1:0-36824 GCA_963745715.1 uncultured Acidobacteriota bacterium
TGGGGCAGACTCCCGGCGACGGAAACGGCGTCCGCCTCCGCCACGGCGTGCGCGATCACCACCACCGCGTCGCTCATAACTTGGGCGATCGGGACGGGGCCGCGGTGCCCGCTGGGTATATCCGGCTGTCGGCGAAGGAGCACGAACCTCCACACGGGCGTCGACCGTGCCGTTGCCGCGAGCTTCCGCGTCAAGAATGGCTTCCGCCTGGGCCTGGGCTTCTTCGAGTTCCAGTTCTTCGCTGTCTTCCTCCGGTTCGGCGGGCGCTTCCTCGGCAGGATGGACTTCGCCTGATTCGGCAATGGATGCCATGTGGATCTCGGTGACCGCTTCCCGGGCATCACCATTCAGGTGGGCGGGCTGGTCCGCAGCACGCGTCTCTTCTTCGAACTCATCGTAGCCGTCGTCGGAAGAAGCCTGGTAATGAACTGTGTCCGCCTCCTCTTCGTCGATGGTTTCTTCCTCCATCGTGCCAGGAGCAGCAAAGACAGGGATCTCGTCCTCGCGGGAAGACGGAACAGGCTGTTCGCCGGGATGAGGGGTATCGTCGACCGCAGCTGCAAACTCTTCGCTCGATTCCCGATTCTCCTCGCTGACGGCTTCCTGTTCGCCCGCAGCAACGTCGCTCGTGGATGCGAAACCGAGTGAGTTGTCCTGCTCGGAATGCCGGAATTCGCGGTTCCAAGCGGTCGAGGTTGACGCCGATTCCATGGGCTCCTCCGGCGCCGGCCGGATATCCTCATGCTGCTCGTGCAGCGGTTCCGCAAGCTTCTCTCCCGATGCAAAAAACGGCTCGTCGTCGGGGAAGGTTGCAGCCAGAGGAGCCATTGAGTCAGCGGGGAGTTCCGACGAAACCTCGGTTCTCTGTTCCCGGGTTTGTGGCTCTTGCGCAGACGCGGGCTGCGAATAGCGCGAATATTTTGAGATTGATTCACCAGGCAACAGGATCGGCTGGTATCCCGCGGGTGGACCCGAGGGAACGCGAGAAGGCGTAGTCTCGGGGCGCGTAAAACGCGCCTCGGAAGCTCGGTCGTTTCCCCGCTCCGGACTCCGATCGCCGCCACGTTCGGGACCGCGATCCCGTCCTTCGCGACCATCCCGACGGCCACCCCGCCGACGGCGCCGTCCACGCCAGCTTCCGCGGTCACGGCTCTGGGAATCGCCACCTTCGGTGGGCTCAGGCGCCGCAACTACGGATGCCGCCGGCTGAGCCGGGTCTTCCATCTCAGATTCTACAAATCCCTCCCCTGCTTCAGATTGCACGTCGAATTCCGAAACATCAGCTGCATCCGAAACCTCCAGGGGCGTGGCTTCCAGACGCGCAGGTTGCGGGCGCAAGTCCTGCACTCCGCGATTGGCGGGAACGACGTCGGTCAAATCGTCGTCATGCTCCTCCAGTTCCATAAAGTCCGAAACGTAGAGGAAAGCATCGCGTTCCAGGCCAATGTCGACGAAAGCCGACTGCATGCCGGGCAGCACGCGCGTTACTTTTCCTTTGTAGATGGATCCAGCGAGGGTGTACTCATTCTCGCGTTCCATGTAGATTTCCGCGAGCAGATCATCTTCCACCAGGCCCACCTTGGTTTCGTGGGGCGTGGAAGAGACAAATAGTTCCTTATTCATGCGACACTCCGGTCCCGCCGACTAATCAAGGAATCGGGCGGGCTTCACCGGGGTGGAGTCAGGGAAGGTGGGGGAGGATTGGGAGTCGCGATGCTGCCCCGGATAGGGGACGGCTTGGGCCAGAGAGTTGTTCTCTCAGCCGCATCCGCTGCGCAAGCTTGGGAATCTTTTGCACTTATCGCTTTAACTTCTGCCGGGGTTTGTGACCGCACTCTCAGACCCGTATTGGGTCGGGGGGCCGTTCCCTGCCCGGCTGACTTCCTTTAGCTTCAATCCTGCCCGGCCTTCTGCTGCTCGACTGACCGGTGAAATGCCCCCTTTACGCGAGGGCGATCGATATTTTTGGGGCTGCGCCTCCAAGCGCAGCAGACTGCTTCCTGCCGTCTTCCCCGTTCCTGAACCCGTTCTCGCCCAGCTGGCTCTATCTTTTCGTTGAACCCAGCTAGTTCACGAAGCGGCGCATACGAACATTCATAACCATCCCCAGCGCCAGGAACATGAACAACACGGAAGACCCACCATAGCTCATCAACGGCAGAGGTATTCCAGTGACCGGCATAAAGCCAACCACCATGCCGACATTGACCAGGATATGGAAGCTAAGCACAGCTACCACACCCATCACCACGAACGTCCCAGCGCGGTCGGGCGCTGTTTGTGCGTTCTGGGTCAAACGCATCAGCACAATGAAGTATAGCAGCAGAACCCCAAGAGCGCCTACGAAACCATGTTCTTCCGAAAAGGCCGCAAAGATGAAGTCCGTTTGCGGCACCGGGAGGAAAGCTCCGTGTGTTTGCGAGCCTTTTCCGCCCCAAAGGCCCCCGGAACCAACCGCGATCTTGGATTGCTCAACTTGGTACCCCGAGCCTTGAGGATCGAGTTCGGGGTCGATAAAACTCGTCAACCGCTGTTTCTGGTACGACTTCAGGACGTGCACCCTGGGAATCAAAAAGACAGCGCTGATGCCGACAACGGCCAACAGACCAACAGCCAGACCCTGCTTCCACTGCAATCCACCTAGGAACACACCCATCACAGCAATCGGAACGTAGGTTAGGGCCGTCCCCAGGTCCGGCTGGGCAAGGACCATCAGCATGGGGATGCCTACGATCGCTCCGGCCTTCATGAAATCGGACCAGGAGAGCTCCCGCTGCCGCATGTCGGCAAAATACTTGGCGACCGCGAGAATCAGGATCAGCTTGACCCACTCCGAGGGCTGGAAGTGGTTGCCACCGGGCATTTTAATCCAACGGCGCGCACCCAGATATTTCTGCCCGAAAACCAGCACCGCCATCAAGGATCCGACCGCCGCGATGTAGAACCAGTGGATTTGCTCGAGCAGCGCCTGGTAGTTGACGAGACTGATGACGAACATGGCACCGACGCCCGCGACCACCCAATAGACCTGTCGGACATGGGCTCCGGCGAACTTGGTGTGCTCGGTGGCGCTGTGGATTTCCATCACACCCATGCCACACAGGATGAGCACGAAGACCAGCAGCACCCAGTCGAAATCGCGGTAGGAAACGTAGCGACTCATGCGTAGCGGGTACCCAGTACCCAGTACCGAGCAACGGACCCCCTGGATGTAATTCTCGATCTCAAATTTCCCTACCCTTCCTCTCTCAAGCTACACGGTACTCGTCACTCGATACTCAGTTCATTCCCGGCGCGGCCGTGGCCAGCGTAGCCGGCTTCCCCGTCACGTCCAGGAAAAAATGCCCGGACTTCAATTTTTCTTTGTCTCCGTCGGTGGGAGGCTCCGTCCACACCGCGCCGATCTCCACTTTGCCGTCCGGCTTGGGCTTATCGGCCATCTTCGGCGGAGGTTGTCGTCGCTGCTTTTCCACGAAGGCCTTGATCACCTGCGCTACTACACGCGCCGTCTTGTCGCCATGCTCGCCTTCCTCATAGAGACCGCACACCACGATTTCGGGATTGCGCCGCGGCTCAACGCCTACAAACCAGCCGTTATCTTTGTGCAGCGCTTTCTCGCTGGCGCTCATCTTGGCTTTCAGCATGTTGCTGATCGTCTGCGCGCTGCCGGTCTTTCCGGCCATGTCAATTCCTTTGATCTGCGAAAGTGCCGCCGTGCCCACGGGACTGACTACCTGCGCCATGGCGTCGGTGACAATCTCCCAGTTTTTGGGATCGATTGGAATCGTGACCGAATCTTGAACACTCGAAGCCTGCACAACGCCTGGCGGCAAATCGGACGGATTGGTCACATGCGGCCGGACCATCTTGCCGCCGCTGGCGATGGCGGCAAACGCGCGCGCCATTTGAATCGGGGTCACGGCTACGGCACCCTGTCCAATGCCAACAGAGATCGTTTCTCCCGCAAACCACTTCTGCTTGAAGTTGCGTATCTTCCACTCTTCCGAAGGCATCACCCCGCTTACTTCCTGGGGAAGATCGATCCCTGTTTTCTGCCCCAGTCCCAGCATGGTCGCGTACTTCGCGATGCGATCGATACCTAGCTTCTCGGCAAGTGTGTAGAAGAAAACGTCGCACGACTGGTAGACGCCTTTGTAGATATCTACCAAACCGTGTACCTGGTGGCGCGCCGAAATCCAGCACTTGAAGTAGCGGCCATAAAATTCTCCGCCGCCATTGCAGGTCACATGCATGTCCTGCGCAATGTTCTCCTGCAATCCCGCGGTCGCCATGATGATCTTGAACGTAGAACCGGGGGCAAGCTGCGCCTGGATTGCTTTGTTCAGCAGCGGCTTGTCGGGATCACTGACCAGCCGGTTCCATTCATCGCGCGAAACGTGCACGGCAAAATCGTTGGGATCAAACGTCGGGCGGCTCACCATGGCCAGAATCTCGCCAGTCCGTGGATCCATGGCTACGATCGCTCCATTCTTTCCTTCCAGAGCTTCTTCGGCAGCCACCTGCAAGTCGATATCAACTGTCAACTTGAGTGGACTGCCGGGCACAGCAGCGGTTTCGCCCAGACGCTCCACTTCGCGGCCGCGGCTGTCGACCAGGGACTGCCGCGAGCCGTTCTTGCCAATCATAAGATTGTTGTACTGGCGCTCGACCCCGGAGATGCCGACCACGTCGCCCGCGCTGTACAGTTCGAATTGCGGCTGGTTCAGCATGTCTTCGCTGACTTCCCCGACGTAGCCGATCAGATGGGCCATGAACCCGTTGCGCGGGTACAAGCGCCGATGGACCATGATTGTGTCCAGTTCCGGCAACTCGTTGCGATGGGCTTCGATGAACTGCAATTCATCGGGAGTGATGTCTTCCTTCAGGAAGATCGGCTGGTACTGAGGCATGGAGGCAAAGCGGCGGATGCGGGCGCGCACGTCGTTCGCATCCATATCCAAACCCTTGGCGATCAGGTCGGCGTCTGCGTTCAGGTCGCGCGAGGAATCGCGCAGCAACAGTGCAGAAAATGACGGATAGTTGTCGACAATCGTGCGCCCGTTGCGGTCGAGAATCCTGCCGCGAGGCGCAAGCACGGGCACGTTGCGGACGCGGTTCTTTTCCGCGGCGAGCGAGTAGTAATCGCTCTGCATCACCTGCAAGCGCCATAGACCATACGCCAGCACCAGGAAAATGCCGAGGATGATGTATTGCGCCGCCGTCAGGCGGATCGAAGATACTTTTTCATCGCGGCCGAACATCAGATTTCAATTCTCGGTTTCAGGATCTCAAATCTCACTTTCGCGGACCTGTGGCCACACTCTTCCACTTCCGGTCGCCAAAAGCTTGAGAATTATGTGTACTTCAATTCTATCGCTGACGGCCTTGGAAGTGTGCGAAGGGTGGTAACTGAAGTCACAACTTACCCTTTGGTGTTGGGAAATGAAACTGGCCTCAAGTTCTATGTTTTAACTTGTCCAGAAGGAAGTACAGCATCACGCCCAGGAACGCGTTTACCAGGCCAGCCAAGATTCCGTGGAGCCAACTCCAGTTCTGCGTCATGTTGACCAGTCCCCGGGCCACGGTGAAATAAACCGCGGAATGAACCAGATAAAACCCGAGCGTGACCAGAAAGCGCGCGCCTGCGTTTTCGACGTCGAGCTTCACCCCCAACGACGAAGCTCCGTACCCGACGACGGTCTTGGCAATGCCGTAGATTCCAATGGGATTGTGGCCCAGCATGTCTTGCGCCAGCCCAATGAACGCCCCGGTAAACAAGCCGGCGACAGGGCTGCGCCGTGCCATGGCGAAGAAAATGGTCACCAGAAGCGGCAGGTCCACATACACCGCAAAGCGGGGGAAACGTAGCGGCACGAAAGCCTGCACAAAGAGGGCCAGCAAGGGCACCCCAATTGTTACCGGAATGCTAAACCGGTAGACCTCAACCTGTTCTCCGGAAGTGTAGGTAATCTGCACGCTAGTTTGGGCTCGTCTCTACGGCTGGCGGCTTGGATTCTGGGGGCGGAGCAGAGGTCTCATTGGGCGGGGTGTCGACGCCCGCGGGCTTGGTCGCGGGAGCTTCCGGTTTCGGCTTATTCCGGGCGCCGGACGGAGCAGCCTTCTGCGTGGTGGAGGGTTGGTCGGTTGAGTTTCCGCTTTGTGCCGGCGTTGGCGCGGGGCGAACTTTGACTGCAGCCGGCGCATTCTTAGCCGGTTGCACTGCTGACGTCGTTGTCACACCTGCCGGCTTGGAAGCCGCGCTGGTAGTTGCTGGTTTCGCCGAACCGGCCGGGGTCAATCCAACGGCACTGGCATCGGCGGCCGGTTTGTCGGGCACAGATGGCAGGCGCTGGGCGAGAATATCGGCCGCCCGCACGCGACCCTTATCCTCCGCAGTCGACTGCCTGTCCTGCTTCTCGACCAATACCAGAACCTCTTCGAGCTTGCTCAGATCGGAGGCTGGCTTGATTCTGATGTTGAGAAACAGCTCCTTGCCATTTCCCACCTTCGTCACAGTACCGACGGGCAAGCCCTTGGGAAAAATCTGGTCTCCGCCGCTGGTCAGCACTGTTTCACCGACCGGCACCTGCTCATCGCTCATCACCCGCTCGAGCACGACTTCACCGTTCGCGGTTCCGCGGAGCACTCCCTGCAGGCGTGTCTTCTCGAGAATCGCGCCCACGCCGCTGCTTTGATCGCTGATCAGCAGTACTTGCGAAACGGATGGATAAGCGACCAACACTTTGCCGACAATTCCATCGGCCGTAATCACCGCCATGTCGCGCTTTATCCCCGCGTTCTCACCCTTGTCGATGTAGACGGTGCGGGACAAATCGCTTCCGCTTGATCCGATGACCTGCGCCGCTACCGTCTTGGAAATGAATTGTTCCTTGAAAGCCAGCAGAGTCTGCAAACGGCGGGCCTGAGCAGCATCTTCGCTCAGTCGCACCTGCTCGAGGCGCATTTGCTCGATCTGCTCCTTGAGTTGGCGATTTTCGGCCCGCACTCCGCGAAGGTAAAAATAATTGTGCCACAAATGGCCAGAACTGCTCTGGACCCAGACCAAAACCCGTTCAAAAGGAGTGACCGCGCCCACGGCCCACACGCGAATCAGGCGCGTGTCATGCATCTCATTGTTTCCCCGCTTGACTTGCATGGCCAGGCCAAGCACCTGCAGGAATAACACGCCCACGAGGATGATCAAATTCCGATAACGGCCGAGTACAGATTCCATAACGTCAGTTTCAGGTTTCGAGTTTCAGGTTTCGAGGAGAACAGCTCAATCGATATCCGGCGTTCAAGTCAACAGCGTGACCGTCATTCGACCACACGAAACCTGAAACATGAAACTTGAAACGGTTATTCGATTGAGATTTTTCGGAGCAGCTTGAAGTCACTGAGCATTTTGCCTGTGCCCAGCACGACGCTGCACAACGGGTCGTCGGCGATGGAAACCGGCAACCCAGTTTCTTCGCGGATACGCTTGTCGAGATTCTTCAGCAACGCGCCGCCACCAGTGAGAACGATGCCGCGATCGCTGATGTCAGCCGACAGCTCCGGAGGCGTCCGTTCAAGCGCGACGCGGATCGCGTTCATGATGGTCGAAACACACTCGCTGAGAGCTTCACGGATTTCGCCGTCGTCAACAGTAATCGTCTTCGGCACGCCCTCAATCAGGTTGCGGCCTTTGATTTCCATGGTCATCGGCTTGTCGAGCTGGTGCGCGGAGCCGATCTCCATCTTGATCTGCTCGGCAGTGCGCTCGCCGATCAGCAAGTTGTATTTCCGCTTCAGATAATTCATGACAGCTTCATCCATCTGGTTGCCAGCCATGCGCACCGACCGGGAATAAACGATGCCGCTGAGCGAAATGACCGCGATGTCAGTCGTCCCACCGCCGATGTCAACCACCATGTTGCCGCTGGGTTCGGTAATCGGCAGGCCCGCGCCGATTGCCGCCACCATCGCCTGCTCGACCAGGTGCACTTCACTGGCCTTGGCGCGATAGGCCGAATCCATGACCGCGCGCTTTTCCACTTGCGTGATCTCAGATGGCACGCCGATCACGATGCGCGGATGCACCAGCATCTTCCGGTTATGCGCCTTCTGAATGAAATAATTCAGCATCTTTTCGGTGACCTTGAAGTCGGCGATCACGCCGTCTTTCATGGGCTTGATGGCCACGATGTTGCCGGGCGTACGGCCCAGCATCTCTTTCGCCTCTTTGCCCACGGCTTCCACTTCGCCCGTGTTCTTGTTGATCGCGACGATGGAGGGCTCGTTCACCACGATGCCCTTGCCTCGCGCATACACAAGCGTGTTGGCGGTGCCGAGGTCGATGGCCAGATCGCTGGAGAAAATGCTGAACAGCGACCGCAGGTTATGGTTGCGAGTGGGGCCTGAATGGAATCCGTTATTTGACATGACGAAACATTCCGTCTTTCTGCATTGATGCTCGCCCGGGAGTGTCCCGGAACGTCTCTATTTTGATTGGGTGTGAGCTGTCCTTATTCTACGGGAAGCCCGCCAACCCTGCCCAAACCGAAAGTTCTTGCCCATCAAAAACCTGCCGCCCTACGGTCGACGGCCGTGCCCTACTGGATGACGATCTTTTTCTGCTGTGTGTTCACTCCGCCTTGCGTCGTCTGCGCTGTCACCGTAATCACCGCCTCCCCCGTGGGTAGTGGCGGCGTAAAGTAGTGGAATCCGCCATCGGCATTGACCAGCGGAACCTCGCTGCCATTCACCATTACGCGGGCCCCAGACTGGGTCTTGCCCGTTACTTCGATCACGTGCCCGTGCTGAATAAAAGGATCCAGTTCCAGATCGATGGCCTCCGTCTCCTTGCCCTTGGTAATGATGGTGAAGCGGTTCTTCTCGCTCTCCTGCGACTCTTTGCCAGCAGCGTCATAGGACTGCACCATCCAGTAATATGCCCCCTCGCCCAAGCTGGTGACGGTTACGGCTGCCGTATTAACCTTTTTGTCAACCAGTGTAGAGGAAAAATAAGGATTGCGGGAGATGCGCAGGCGGTAACCAACTGCATTCGCCATCGCCGTCCAGGAAAACTCCACGTCCTTCGTAGTCTCGCCTGCGGAAAACAGCGGCGCCATGTTGGCGGGAGCAATGGGTGTCGGCGGCCCGATCTCCTTGGCTTTCTCCAAGTGGGATTGTTGCCCCTGGAAGCTCACCTTTTCCCAGTTGGCCAGTTTCACGGTTTCCCCGTTGCGGCTCACCTCGCCGGTTCCTTTTTTCATCAAGATCTCGTGCTGGTCTGCCTTTGGATCGTTATGCACCTGCGCTGCCGACTCTGGCGCAAGGGAGGCCGTTGCGCCCGCCACGATAACTTGCGACTTTGAACCTTGGCTGTAGGTCGCTGTCGAAAGGTCCACAGTTCCGGTGCTCACCGCCACCGCCACGTTGGTCTGCTGCTGGTCATTGGCCGAATTCTCTTCAATCACGATCAAGGAATCCTGTTTCACGGTGTAACTGGTGCCGTCATTGAACGCGACCTTTGCCATGCCCTCCGAACCGGTCTGAACGACATCGCCCTTTTCCAGTGGGATGTCGTAGCCCGCCGGAACCCAGCTATTGCCGCTGCCCTTCTTCACTCGCACGGTGCCATCGAGCGCCGTGAAGTGAGCCTGCTGCGCCGTCAATACTCCCGAACCAGGCGCCGGAGCCATGCCGCCTACGCGTTCCAGTAAGCGACTGGCTACGTCATTCGCCTTCTTGACGCTGGTCTCGGTAAATTGCGGGAAAGCCACGCGAACCGCAATGAAAAATATCGCAGCCACTGCCAGAATCAGCAGCGCCATACTGCGGTATGTAACCGTCGTCCACGCAACGTGGATTCCCGGCTTGCGATCGGCGGAAGACACTTTTCCTGAGAAACCTCAGTGAATATGCGCTAAAGGAAAACGGTAGCACAAGCAAAACCGAGGAAAAACCAGGTAATGAGTTTGAGGGGTTACTGAAGTGTTGCAGTATCTGAGACTCGCTGGCATCGGTTAACCAGGAAATTCTAAGCTGGATCTAACGAAACACCTCCCCTTCCTATTCCTGACAAAGTTCTGATTCGTCGGCTATTCTTGTTACCCAAATGGCCAGCGATTCTGCTGTGCAGTCCGTTGTGCAACCGGAGCGGCATTCCTTCGTCCCTTCGGGCATGGCCGTAATCTGGGCAATCGCCTTCGCCAAGCTGGTATTCCATATTTATTTCAACAACCGCTACGGATATTTTCGCGACGAGTTCGATTACATGTCGTGTGGCGACCACCTGCAGTGGGGATACGTCGACCAACCTCCGCTCGTCCCATTCTTGATCCATATTTGTCGTGCGGTGCTGGGAGACTCGCTTCGCTGCATCCGCTTTATCCCGGCGGTGGCATCATCGTTGCTGGTCGTGCAGACCGCAGTGTTGGCGCGCGAACTGGGTGGACGCCGGTATGCCTTGCTCCTCAGCGCCGTCTGCGCCGTCATTGCCCCCCAATATCTGTCAAACGGCAGCCTGCTGGGAACAAACTGTCTTGAGCCGAACCTGTGGATGGGCTGCGTTTACTTCGTCATCCTCGCCATCAAAAGGAATGACCCGCGCTATTGGCTAGGGTTCGGCGTTGTCGCTGGCATCGGCATGGAAAATAAATATTCCATGGCCGTGTTCGGCTTGGGAATCGTGGTAGGGCTATTACTCACCGAACAGCGACGCCTCCTCCTCAATCAATGGTTTTGGATTGGTGGGTTCGCCGCGTTCCTGATCTTCCTGCCCAACTTGCTGTGGAACATTCACTATGACTGGCCATTCGTGCAGTTGATGCGCGCTATCAAAGCGGAAGGGCGCGATGTAATTTTGGGGCCGGTGAACTTCTTCCTGCAGCAGGCCCTGCTGGTGAACCCCCTGACGGCACCGCTTTGGCTTGCAGGATTATCTTCCCTGCTTTTCTCCGCGCGCTTGAAACCCTACCGAGTGCTGGGCTGGTGCTACCTCGTGTGCTACACCGTTTTCTTCGTGCTCCACGGGAAGAACTACTACTTGGCGCCCATCTATCCGATGCTGCTGGCGGCCGGCGCCGTGGTGCTGGAGTCATCGCTTGGTCGTCGTGAAAGCGGCAAGCCCCGCCTCCAGTGGCTGAAGCCGGCGGTGATTGTTATCCTCCTGGCCAGCGGCATCCACACCCTGCCGATCGTTGTGCCCGTTCTGTCGCCCGAGGAGTTTCTCACCTACAAAAAATACCTTCCTTTTAAGCTTCCCGTGATGGAACACGCCCATGCGCGGGCACGCCTGCCACAGTGGTATGCCGATCAGTTCGGATGGAAAGAAATCTCCGACGAAACCGTAGTGGCGTGGAATCGGGTTGCTCCTGAACAACGCCAGGATTGTGGCATCTTCGCCCAGGATTACGGGCAAGCGGGCGCCATTGACTTCTTCGGACGACACCAAGGTTTGCCGGGGGCAATGAGCGGCGACCGGACCTATTTTCTTTGGGGCCCCCACGGATATTCCGGCAACTGCATGATCGTTCTCGACGATCGGCAGTCAGTCCTGGAGCGCTATTGGGATCAGGTCGAGTTCGTTGGCACGTCAGCGGCCAGTCCGTACGCGATGGAGGATCAGATTGACGTCTTTCTTTGCAAAAGCAAGAAATTCGATTCCTGGTCAAACGTATGGCCCCACCTGAAACGATGGCGTTAGTCACCGGCCGGCGACTTTGCGGGGGGTCACGGGTCATCGCACTGCAGCCCTTTCAGTTTTTCTGTCGTCTGTGCCCCTTTCCTCTGCAAAATTTCGGCTCGCCAAATGCAGTCCCGCACGTCTCTTACGAATAGTGCCTAGGAATAAAGTCTCTCCGTGAGGAAACACTTCATGTCTTCGTTTCGGATTTGTCTAACTGTTGTGTGCTTGCAATTTGCGCTTCTTTCCTTCTCCGTCGCGCAGACCGTTTCTGTTTCTCAGCCCGCGCTTTGGGCCAGCAAGCCGGATGTGGCAGCCTTTGAGAAGACCGTGAACGACAGACTGGCTGAGGCTCAACGGTCGATCGATTCCTTGGTGGCGGCGAAGGGGCAGCGCACTATCGAAAACACACTCGTCCCTTTCGACGACGCGGTCCGGCAGATCAACTCGGGTGCCTACTTCGCTTCTCTCATGCAACACGTTCATCCCGATGCCCATTTCCGCGACCGGGCAACTGCCTTGTTCACCAAGGCCTCGGCAGCCCAGACTGCGCTTTCCCTCAACCGTGACGTCTATAAGGCGCTGTCAGCTCTCGATCTCTCCAAAGCGGACGCGGCCACCCGCTACTACGTGCAGCGACAACTTCTCGAGTTCCGCCTCGCCGGAGTGGACAAGGACGATGCCATTCGAGCCCGCATAAAAAAACTCAGCGATCAGGCGACCGAGGAAGTATCCATGTTCGACCGAAACATCGCCGACGACCAGAAGGTGGTCGAGGCCGATCCCGCCGAACTCGATGGACTGCCTCAGGACTATATCGACGGCCATAAGCCCGGCCCGGACGGCAAGGTGCACATCACGACCAATTATCCAGATGCTCTCCCCGTGCTGAACTTCGCCAAGAGCGATGCGCTGCGACGCCGCGTTTCGCTGGCTTTCAATACCCGCGCATATCCCAAGAACAAAGAAGTCTTGATGAGTCTGCTGAAGACCCGCTACGAGTTCGCCACCCTGCTCGGCTATTCCTCGTGGGCGGACTACAACGCCGCAGACAAAATGATTACGAAGGGTCAGAACATCGCGGATTTCATCAGGCAAGTCGATGATGCGGCCCGTCCACTTTCCCAACGCGAATTCGAAATGCTGCTGACCGAAAAGCGGAAGACTTCGCCGGAAGCGAAGGAAATGCTCGACTACGAGGCCCGCTATTTTTCTGAACTGACGCGACGTGCCCGCTATGATTTCGACTCCCAATCGGTGCGACCCTACTTCCCGTTTGCACAGGTTCGGCAAGGGATCTTGGACGCGGCCGCTGATTTATTTCATGTCAGCTTCCAGCAGGAGCCAAACGTTCCGGCTTGGGATCCCTCGGTCGAGACGTGGCTTGTAATCGACAACCACAAACCCGTGGGCCGCTTTTACCTGGATATGCACCCGCGCCCGGGTAAGTTCAGCCATGCCGAGATGGTTGCTGTGCTCGATGGAATTCGCGGGCGCCAACTACCCGAGGCCACACTGGTCTGTAACTTTCCCCAACCCACGGCCACCGATCCCGGCCTGATGGACTACGACGACGTCGAAGTTTATTTCCACGAGTTCGGCCATCTTATGCATCACATTCTCGGTGGCCAGCAGCAATGGGCTGGCATTAGCGGCATCTCGATGGAATCGGACTTCGGCGAAGCCCCCTCCGAGATGCTTGAGGAATGGCTGCGCAGCCCGCAAGTGCTTGCCAAGTTCGCGCGCCACTACAAAACTGGCGAACCGATTCCGGCCGACCTGGTCGTCCGCATGAACCGTGCGGCGGCATTTGGCCGCGGCTCGCTCGTTGCTCGCCAGAATGAATTCACGGCGATCTCGTACGACATTTATAAGGGCGAGCCCGGGCACGTCGATCTGGACGCGGTAACCTTCGACGCGGCACGCAAGCTCACCCCATTTACCCCGCTGCCTGAAACTCACATGTGGGCATCATTTGGCCATTTGGGAAGCTACTCTTCCGCTTACTACACCTATCTCTGGGACAAGGTGATTGCGGAGGATTTCTTCCTGCAGTTCGACCACAAGAACCTGCTTGCCGGGGACGCTCCCATGCGATATCGCCGCGTCGTGCTCGAACCAGGCGGGTCGATGTCAGCGAACGATTTGGTTAAGAATTTTCTTGGCCGTCCCCAAAACATGACCGCACTGCAACAGTGGATGGGCGAGGAGTTCGAGGGAGACGCGGGGTCGGCGAAGGCTTCCGGAAAGTGATGATAGCGGGGTCACAAGAGCGACTCCTGTACCGCCTCATGAACCTTCGACCACGGCTTCGGGCCGATGTGCATCATAAAGAACCTTTGGACCGAAAGATGCTCGCGTTCTACGGCGCTCTCTAGCTCGTAGACGGTCTGGGGATAGAAGAATTTTCCATCCAGTTCTTGAAATGGGTCGCTGCCATACAGCAGCTTGTGCTCGGGAAAATACACCATCATTTGCCGTTCGCTGGTCTCCCCGTGGATGGGATAGACCTCAAGTCGGTTGGGCCCTGTCCCGATCACAGTTTTGGCCGAGACCGGGCGGAGTTCCGAAGAGCGGGGCGCTTTTGCGAGCGCGTCGGGATATTTTGTCCGTGGGGATCGTAAGAAACGCTCGATGAGGGGAACGGTTCGGTCCAGCACGTAAACGGGGATGCCGCGCGCCACATATTCACGCAGGCCGCCGATGTGCGGCCAGGAGTCGGACGTCGTAATGACCGCCTTGATGGCCACACCGGGAAACTTACTCTGCGCGACCTCGATCGCTTTGGCCGAATAACCTGAGGACATCGGCGCTTCAAGAACTACTAGACCGTCGTCCTGTCGAACCAGGGTGGTGTTCCAGGGTCCAGGAATAAATACAATGCCGGGAGCAAGATCGGTTATGTCCTTTCCCGGAACGCGATCATCGATCGTCTTAGTCGCTCTCGCGGTGAAAGCTGTGCGGATCTCAGGCGAGATAGCGAACTCGTCGGCCGGCAAAGAAGGGTTGAAATCCAGTTTGGTGATGGTTATGGTCTGGTCCGGCATGCCGTTGCGAAAGACGTCGGCCTGCAGGGGATAGTGAAAGCCGTTTTGCAGCCACCAGGCGGAGTAATAAACGCGCGTCGTCACATCCCCCCAAATGCTCCAGAAAATTCCAAACGGATATGCCGTTTCCCATTCGACTGCTGTCGGCAGATGGGTATCGCCATTGAGATAAATACGAACCGGCGATTTCTGCCAGGTGAATTGGACGGCGTGATGGGCGACCCCCTGCAGCGTGAGATCGGGGAGGCGGCGCAGATCCGCGCTGTTGAGGGCGGTGAGGAGAACACGCTCCGGGCTGAGAGCAAGCGCTTCTTCCGCTTGCTGTATCTGCTCCCCAGACGCCGGACCGGCCTGCCCATCGAAACTGCGTGACGCCGCGCCGTTGGACACCACTGCGATGGTCACAAATTCAGGTTGCATGGGGCCATGTATCTTTACCGTGCTCTTCCAGTTGCCGTGCGCCAGATCGCGCCACTCCTCAACCTGATCATTCTCGATGATATAGGGACCTTCAGGGCGTTCCGATTCCTCCAACTCATTACGTATTGCGAAAGCCTCGAAGTGGAAGGCCGTAAGCTGGCGAACTTTTTCCTCGCCACCCATCGCGGCCAACGCCGCGTGCATGAGGTCTGCGGGCGATTGAACTGTCTGCGCCTGAGTACCGATGGAAATCGAAAGAAGAACACCCGCAAACCAACGCACAGCTATCATATTGACCTCCGAAACAACCTTAGACGGAATGTCCTCTGTCAGGTAAGCGCTTCGCCTTGCAAGCCATGACTTAATACCAGGCCTAACTGTTGGCCAGCGCTTGCCGCACCTTGCTGGCGGGTTGTAGCATCAATAGTTTGGGCATTCATAAGGAGAAATCATGGCAACCGACACTTTGGCTACCCCTGCCGCTCTCAGCGCCAGCCAGACGAGAGTTTTCAAGAATTTTATTGACGGCGAGTGGGTCGACTCCTCCACGGGAGAGACTTTCGAGAATCGCAATCCCGCCGACACGCGCGACCTGGTCGGCATCTTTCAGAAATCGGCGAAGGCCGATGTGAACGCCGCCGTCGAAGCCGCCAAGCGTGCTTTTGCCAAATGGCGTCTCGTACCGGCGCCTCGCCGTGCCGAGATCGTTTTCCGCGCGGCGGAAATTCTGATCGAGCGTAAGGAAGAGTATGCGCGTGACATGACACGCGAAATGGGCAAGGTCCTCGCCGAAACTCGCGGCGACGTGCAAGAGGCCATCGACGCCGCGTATTACAACGCGGGCGAAGGCCGGCGTCTTTTCGGCCCAACAGTGCCGTCGGAAATGCCGAACAAGTTCGCTATGGCCGTACGGCAGCCCATCGGCGTCTGCGGAATGATTACGCCCTGGAACTTCCCCATGGCAATTTCGTCGTGGAAGCTGCTGCCGGCTGTGGTATGCGGCAATGCTTGCGTTATTAAACCCGCGCAGGACACGCCGCTTTCTACCTTCAATCTGGTTCGCGCTCTTTACGATGCCGGGCTTCCCAAGGGCGTCATTAACATTGTGACGGGATTTGGCGCCGACGTCGGCACTCCCTTGGCCGAGCATCCGGATGTGCGTGCGATTTCTCTGACCGGTTCTTCCGCCGTCGGCCGAATCGTTGGTGGCATTGCAGCTCAAAGTTTCAAGCACTGCTCGCTCGAACTGGGCGGCAAGAATCCCATGATCGTTCTCGATGACGCCAATCTGGATCTCGCCATCGAAGGCGGGCTCTGGGGAGGCTTCGGTACAACCGGACAGCGCTGCACCGCGACCAGTCGCATCATCGTGCAAAAGGGTGTGTATCGCGAGTTCGTGGACCGCTACGTCGATCGGGCAAAGAAACTGAAAGTTGGCAATGGACTGGATGAAACCGTGCAGATGGGCCCGGCCGTCAACGAAAAGCAACTTCAGACCGACTTAAGCTATGTCGAGATCGGCAAGAACGAGGGTGCGAAGCTGGTCTGCGGCGGCAATCGTCTCGACAAAGGCGAGTATCAATACGGCTGGTTTATGGAGCCCACCGTATTCACCGACGTCGATCCGAAGATGCGGATCGCGCAGGAAGAAATCTTTGGACCGGTAGTCTCGATCATCCCTTGCGAGGATCTCGAAGACGCCATCGAAATTGCCAATGGAATCGAGTACGGCCTTTCGTCGGCGCTCTACACCAAGGATGTCAACAAAGCTTTCTCGGGCATTCGTGATCTTTACGCTGGGATCACCTACATTAATGCCCCTACGATTGGAGCTGAGGTGCATTTGCCCTTCGGCGGGACCAAGGCAACTGGCAACGGGCATCGCGAGGGCGGAATCGGCGCTATCGATTTCTACACCGAATGGAAGTCGGTTTACGTCGATTACTCCGACAAGTTGCAGAAGGCGCAGATCGATCGAGAAGACTAATTCTTAACCACAGAGGGCACAGAGAACACAGAGGGTTCCGCCTTTCCTTCATCCTCGCTGTGCCCTCCGTGGTTAAGCTTTTGCGCGATTTCCATGCCTGGTCAGTGATCTTGCGGTTAGAATTTCCCTATGCCGGTCACTCAGACCCACGAGATTTCCGCAGCCTCCCGCCTCGACAACGTTCGCTATGCGATCCGCGACTTGGCTTGTGTTGCCGACGAGGTCATTCAGCAGGGCCACAAAGTCCTCCCGCTCAATGTCGGTGACCCTCTCAACTTCGATTTCCACACGCCACCGCACATCATCGAAGCCGTCTACAAGGCGATGCGTGACGGCAAGAACGGCTATGCGGCATCTCCGGGAATTCCCGAAGCGCTTGAGGCCATCCGCGGCGAGGCGGCGCGCAAAGGCATCACAACCGTGCGCGATGTGTTCGTCACATCAGGTGTCAGCGAAACCGTGGATCTGTGCCTTTCGGCGCTGGTCAATTCCGACGAAGATGTTCTGACCCCCAGCCCGGACTACCCGCTTTACTCGGCAGTGCTTTGCAAACTGGGCATTCGGCTCAACGCTTACGATTTGAACGAAGAAGACGCCTGGCAGCCGGAACTGGCCGACATCGAGCGCAAACTTACTCCGCGCACTCGCGGCATCGTCCTGATTAATCCGAATAATCCGACGGGCTCGCTTTGCACGCGGCAGATGCTGGAGCGGGTAGCCGAACTGGCGCGCCGTCACAACCTGATCGTCTTCTCTGACGAGATCTACGACAAGCTGATTCTCGACGGCACCCCGCATTTGGCTTTTGCGTCGGTCGCTCCCGACGTACCTTGCGTGACCTTCGGCGGCATGTCGAAAAACTACCTCGTTCCCGGATGGCGGATCGGATGGGGGATCGTCTCGGGCGACGCCGCCATGGTCAAGACCTACACTGAAGGCGTGCACCGGTTGCTGCGCGCCCGCCTCTGCGCCAACCATCCCGAACAGTACGCAATCAAGCCTGCGCTTGAGGGCCCTCAGGATCACCTGGTCGAAGTCCAGCGCAAGTTGCGCTCGCGCCGCGACCTCACCCAGAAATGGTGCGAGGCGACGCCGCGCGTAAGTTGCGTCGCCCCCCGCGGCGCCTTTTACGCCTATCCGCGCATTGACATTCCCGAGAGCGACGAAGTCTTCGTCAAGGAACTCATTCGGAAGAAGCACGTCATGGTCGTACATGGCTCCGGATTCGGCCAAAAGCCCGGCACCCAGCACTTCCGCATCGTGTTCCTGCCAGACGAACAGACACTTACGAAGGCCTATGCGGGAATCGCGGAGTTCATTCGGGAGCGGTATGGAAAAGATTGAGGTATTGCTTACGCGAGTCCACCCAACAGCTCTTCACCGCTTGGCCTTTGCCGTTGAATCTGCTTAAATCGATCTAGCGCAACACCGCGGGCGTGCCGGTGTTCTTACAACTGTGGTTGATATTCATTCGCACATTCTCCCCGAAGTAGATGACGGGCCCAAGTCCTGGGACGTATCGGTTGCTATGTGCCGCACGGCGGCGGCCGACGGAATCACTCACATGGTGGCTACTCCCCATGCCAATGATCGCTATCACTACGACCGCGAATATCTCAAAGGGCTGGTCGCTCACTTGCAGCAATTGATCGGCGATTCCCCGAAACTCGGCCTGGGCTGCGACTTCCACCTTTCCTTCGATAATGTGCAGGATGCCCTGGCGAATCCCTCGCGTTACGTAATCAACGACACCCGCTACTTGCTGGTGGAATTCAGCAATTACAGCATTCCGCAGCAGATCACAGACTCTTTTCTCAAACTTGGGGATGCCGGAATTACGGTAATTGTCACTCATCCTGAACGCAATCCGATTCTCCGTGAGAACCTTCAGCGCATTTGTGAGTGGGCTGAACAGGGCTGCGTCATTCAAGTGACCGGCTCGGCGCTCACCGGGTTCTGGGGCGAGCGTGCCCTGCGGCGCCGCGCACTGGCTGCTCGAACACCAGGCGGTTCACGTACTTTCGACTGACGCTCACGACACGCAAAAGCGCGTACCGATTCTTTCCACCTCCCGCGCCGCTGCCGTTGAGATTTGCGGAGAAGAGGTCGCGGAAGCTCTGGTGGAGTCGAATCCCCGGGCGATCATCAATAATCAACCGTTGCCCTATTTTCCGCGCCCTTTGATGACCAGCTACCGCAAGGGCAGCAATTAGCATTTGGCACTTAGCATTTAGCTCCACAAGCGCACTCGCACTGAGCGCGACATCTCGCGCGGTGCGCAGAAAATTAGCGTTCGGCGGCGCTGGGCTGAGAGCTAATTGCTAGTTGCTGGATGACTACTGTGGGCTGGAAGAGTCGTTCTGCGCAGGAGTCGCAGAAGAAGACGTGGGAGGCGCCGGATCCGCGTTCGGCGGCGCGCTATGCGAGGTTGTCGAAACTGGCTCCGCGCGAGGTGAGTCGGGGGCTGTCGTCATCGCGCTTTCCGGATTGAGCAAATGATCCTTGCTCGGCCCCAAGCCCAGCTTGATCAGCGCCCGTGAGTCGGGCACCGTCTTGCTCTGCCAGCCATGATCTGCCTGGTAACGGCGCATGGCCTCTTCGCTGGCCTGGTTCCACGTGCCGGTGGCTTCGCCATTGAGATAGTGCTCGCGGATCAGGGCTTCCTGGATCGCTTGAGCGCGCTCTGAATCAATCTTTTGCTGGCCCTTCGACCGCGCCGACTTTTTTCGTGAAGAGCGCTTTCCGGAGGCCGTGTGGGTTTTGTTCGATGGCTTTGTCGCACTCGCAGAAGACTTGTGATGGGAGGTGGTTTTCCCGGAGGCTGTTTTTTTCGTAGTTGGGGTTTGGGTGGTGGCTCCAGTCGAAGCCTGCCGGGCGTTTGCCGCAGGAAGCAGGAAACAGCTCACTACCAGCGCGCACACCGTAGAGTGTCGTGGCTTGCGAATTTGGATTCGACCTGTGCTCATTGGCGACGACCGTCAGCCCTTCAACCCAGGAAAACTTGTAAAAAGAAAATGCCCCACCGGATACTGGCTCTGTAATCATCTTCGATCTTCGATCACAGTGCCAGTTCCTGATGGGGCGGATTACGTTACGGAAGTGTACCGGCCAGAAAGATCGTTCCGTCCTGCCGGCCTGAGCCGCGCTGCCGAACCAGGAACACCACATCCTGGCCGCTCTTTAGGCTTGACTCGACCTTCGCAAAATCTTCCTCACTGTTGACCGGTTGCTTGTTCACTTCCAGGATAATGTCACCGCGTCCGAGATTTACGTCCTCGGCAAACGAGCCTGGCTTCACGTCCTGCACGATAACGCCCTTGCCGGATTGCATTTCTAGGCGATCAGCCATCTCCGGGGTGACCTTGCGGACAGTTACACCGAACTTGCTTTGCTTGGGTGCGTTCTCGTCATCGTTCTGCTGATCATCTCCGAGCCGTGCCGCAAATAACTTGGCGCGGTCAGCAATGGTAACCGAAGCGTCTTGCGTCTTTCCGTTGCGCAGGAAGCCCAAATTCACCTTGGATCCGGGCTTGCGCGATGCGATGTCGGCTACCAGTTCCGAGCCTTTGCTTACCTTCTTGCCGTCTACGGTAGTGATCGTGTCGCCGACCTTCAATCCCGCCTGATCGGCCGGACTGCCTGCCACGACGCTCGAAACAGTTACGCCTGAGCCCGAACCGTACACCCGGGCAATCGCAGGATTCTCCACGGCATCGAACATGATGCCAATCGATCCACGCGAAACTTTGTGATCGGGGCCGGTCAACTGGTTGTAAACGTCGACCACCGTCTTTGATGGCAACGCGAACCCGATGCCTGCGTATGCGTTGGTTTCGCTGAGAATCGCCGTGTTAATCCCGATGACTTCGCCATTCATATTGACCAGCGGCCCACCAGAGTTACCGGGATTGATCGCTGCATCGGTCTGGATAAATGTCTGAAATTGACGTCCGGGAACGATGTCGCGACCTTTAGCCGACACGATTCCCGCGGTCACCGTTCCCGCCTGTCCGAATGGACTTCCAATCGCGAGCACCCAGTCTCCAACTTGCATGCCGTCGGAATTGCCCAACTTGGCCGCCGGTAGGGGATGGTCCACATCGACCTTAATAACGGCAAGATCGGTTTCCTGATCGGTGCCGATCACCTTGGCATCGTGCTGCACTCCTGGCGCATCATCTTCAAACCGTACCCGGATGCGGTCGGCCTTCTCGACCACGTGCCGGTTCGTAAGAATGTAACCTTTCGTATCGACGATCACTCCAGATCCCAGCGATCGCTCGCGAATCGCTCCATCCCCCGGCCCTGCTCCCTGTCCGCCGGGACCTCCGAAGAAGTGGTTGAAAAAGTCATCCATGCCGCCGCCACCGTCTTCATCATCCTGACCTTGCCCCGGGGCTTGACCGCCGCGGCGTCGGCGAATGTTCTTAATGGTCGATTCCGTATTGATGTTGACCACGCTCGGTTCCAGCTGTTTCGCAATTTGCGAAAACGCGTTCGACATTTGTTGCGGCGACGGAAGGGTAAGCGGCGTCGCGTCGCTCTTTTGCCCTTCTTTCCCCTTCACTCCTTGAGAAATGACCGTCCCGATCAGAATGCCCAGCGTCAGCGTGAGCAGAATGCTGAGCGTGTAAGCCCAGCGGTGACTCTTCATGCGCATCCACATTGCGCCCGAATCCATATGTCTACTTCCCTCCGAAACTCAGTAACCCCTTATAGTATACCCATTTACGAGATCCACCCGAAAGCTGCATCTGGAGACCGATTTTGACAACAGACGCCTGTCTGCTGGTTAGACGCATAGAATCTGGAAATCGTTTCATGGGAAACGAATTTCGTGAGAGGATCCAGCGCCTCGTATCTCTCGGAAGAACTGGAAGTTAGCTTATTTCGCTTCGTACACCGTCTTTCCACCCACGACCGTCCGCAGCACCTTGGTGCCCAACAACTTTTCAGGTGATGTAGAACTTGGATCTCGGTCGAGGACGACAAAATCCGCCAGCATCCCAGCCGTGAGCCTCCCCTTTTCCTTCTCTTCGAACTCCGCGAATGCTGAACCGCTGGTGTACGCTGCGATGGCCTGGTCCATCGTCAAACGCTGTTCGGGGAAATACTCCTGCTTGCCGTTTTCACTCTTGCGCGTCACCGCCGCGTAGAGGCCGCGAAACGGCGTCACTGGTTCCACCGGATAATCCGTTCCATATGCCAGCGACACGCCTTTGTTCAGAAACGCCAGCCATGCGTAAGAAGTCGCCGCCCGCTTCGGCCCCACACGATCCTGCGCCCATCGCATGTCGCTCAGAAGATGACTGGGTTGCATGGAAGCAATCACTTTCAGCTCTTTAAAACGTGCTATCTGCGCCGGGGTCGTCACCTGTGCGTGTTCAATGCGCAGGCGGAAATCCTCCCCGCCGTTCGCCGCTTTTACGTGCGCCTCGCGTGCGGCCTTCTCGGCTTCGGCAAATGCATCGAGCGCCATCTGCACGCCTTTGTCCCCGATGGCATGAAAGCCGATCTGGAAGCCGGCGAGTATGCGCTCCTTCGTCATGTCATTAAGCTTGGATGCCTCGTAGCGCGGGATACCGGAATTCTTGGGATCATCCGCATACGGCTCAAGCATGGCAGCGGTGTGCGATCCCAGGGAGCCGTCCATGAATCCCTTTAGCATTCCAGTGTGCAACATCAGGTCCGATTGAGGATGCGATACGCGCTTCCGGCTCAGTTCTTCGACCGAATCGTCAAAGGGCAGCCATTCTGTAACGCGCGCCGTGAGCTTGCCTTCTTTCTCGAGCTCTTCATAAATCTGAAAGCTCTCCCACTCCGGTGAATAATCTTGGGCGGAAGTCACTCCATGCTCGGCCAGGTCCGCGAGGGCCAATTCGATTCCCTCCCGTCGCTGCTGATGGCTCAGTTTCGGTATCACACCGCGCACCGCGGCTTGCGCCGTTTCCCGGAGGATGCCGGTTGGCTCGCCGTTTTCATTGCGGTCAATGTGTCCACCTTGTGGATCTCGACTGGCCAATGTGACGCTCCCCAACTGCAGCGCCCGGGTGTTAGCGACAGCAATATGTCCGTCAATTCGCACCAGAAATACGGGATGTCCGGATGAGACTTCATCCAGATCCCATCGGGTCGGCGTCACCTTCACCGGCCAAAGAGTCTCATCCCATCCTGCTCCAACAATCCACTCCCCGGCTTTGGATGCTTCAACCTTCTTCAGCACTCGTTCGCGGAGTTCATCGAGCGACTTCACCCCGGTCAAATCGACGCTGAGCTTGGTGGCGCCCGCGTCATCCAGATGCAGATGCGCGTCGTTGAATCCGGGCATCACGAAGTGCCCACCGAGGTCGATGACCTTGGTCTGCGTTCCTTTCAATTTCTCAAGGTCTGCAGTCTTGCCGACCGCCAAGATGCGGTCGCCGCGAACCGCAATCGCTTCTTCGCGAAGGATTGAACTGAAGGGAGTGTTGGCGGGCACGCCGGTATATACGTTGGCATGGACAAAAATCATGTCCGCCTTCGGCCCGGAGGCTTCAGGTGCAGGAGCGGTAGCTTGTCCCCGACTTGGCACCGAACCGATTGCGCAAAAAAGCATGACCCCGCCCAGACTCGTTCTTCCCATCAGACTCATTCCGCAACCCCCGCCAACGCCAGCATTGTCAGCAAAATTCGTTTTAATCCCAGTTCGCGTCCACCGGAATCGAACCACTCTTGCAGAGTGTGTGCACCGCCGCCAGAGCCGCCGCCGCCAACCGCAATTGCTTCCTGTCCTAACGAGAGCGGAATATTCGCGTCCGTTGAGGCGCGCTGCACTTGCGCCGCATTCGTAAGCTGAGCATCGACCGCGCGCACCACTTGCAATATCCGGGCTCCGGTCGGCAACTCTCCGGCTGGACGGTTCCCGATTACAACAACTTCGCAACTCACTCCCGTGGGCCGCTTTTGCGCCGGGGACCGCATCTCGGCGGCCATGGTCTCATCTTCCACAGCGCGGTTCAGCGACAGGCGCAATGACTGCTCCAATCGTTCCATCTCGGTCATCGAGGTTGAGCGTATGTCGACTTTCATGCTGGCCGACTCAGGGATCGAATTGACGGAAGTGCCCCCCCGGATCACACCAATATTGAAAGTCGTCTTGGGCGTAGCCGGAACCGTCGTCGAGGTGAAAGCGTCAATTGCCTTAGCCAGAATCACAATCGGATTCGGCGCCCCGAAATCACTCCAGGAATGCCCGCCCGGGCCCCGCACGATCACTTCAAAACGCCGGCTGCCCAACGCCTCGGCCACAATTGTGTCTGCGCCCGCGCCGTCGAGCACCAGGCTGTAAGCGATCGAATCCTTCCATCGCGGAGTCGAAAAAATGTGGCGCATGCCGCGCAGGTCGCCCTCGCCCTCTTCCCCGACGTTGCCGATGAATACAAATGGCAGCGCGTGTCGGATCCGCACCGCTCGCAGTAAAGCTGCAACTGCCAGCATGGCCACCACCCCTGCGCCGTTGTCTGAAACTCCCGGCCCGAAGATGCGACTTCCCTGCTGGCGAATGTTAAGCGGCGTGTTCGCAGGAAACACGGTGTCAATGTGCGCACTCAACGCCACATAGCGTCGTCCAAATCCAGGATGGGTGCCGAACACGTTGCCGACGTCATCGATGCGAACGTCGTCGAGTCCCACTTCGCGAAATCGCTCTGCCAGCCATGCTCCACGAGCCGACTCTCCAAATGGCGGAGCCGGGATCCGCGCCATTTCCATCTGCCAGTGCACGAGTTGCGGTTCCTGCATGCGAAACCAGTTGAAGGCCGACCGCACTTCCGGAGACGCCGCCAGGCGCGCCACTTCCTGCTGCACCGAGGGCGCAAGGTCCGGCAGATTGGGGCGCGGGGGATTTGGGCTCATGAGCGGTTATGCGGTAGTTTACAACGCGTTGGAAGAGATGGGCATTGACCAAAAAGAGAACCGAAGTTACGGAAGTCAAGCACTTGAGTTCGGCCGATTTATGCCGTTCTCATGTCCTTGCGCCTGCTTCTTTGCTCGACGGCGGTCACTAATTTCATTGTTGTCGGGACGTCGATCCCGTGCTTCTCGGCCCCGCGCAGGATCGGTCCGGCAATCGCGTCGAGTTCTGGAGCGTTCCCTTGTTCGACATCTTTCTGCATCGAGCTGCGCATATTGGCGGGCACCTTGGTCATCGCAAAGATAACAGAGCCTGCGTCAACCGCAGCGCGCTCCGCCGTGGCGACTGCGCAGGCTTCCCGTACACAAGCCTCCAGCTGCGGTCTCCAAGTTGGATCGGCGACGACTCCTCCGGTCGGCAGGTCGGAAGCGCTGGTGGTCAAGGCGAATGGCGCCAGGAAAACGATCTTGCTCCACATGAGAGTTTGCTCGTCATCGACGAACCGGCATTCGAATCCCATTTTCTGAAATTCGTCGAGCGTAGCGCCGAGCAGGGTTCGTCCCGAAGAAGAAACGTTTAAGCGGGCAAACGGTGAGCGATGAACGATGCGTCCTGGCGCCACCCGCTCGGACTCAACGGCGATCGTGGCCGGAATAACCTTATCGCTCCCGTAGCTGGCCCGTAACACCGTCAGATGATCAATGCCGTTTAACAGAGGAACAATTGCCCGGGCCGAGCCCGGATCCACGAGAGCCGTCAGGGCAGAGGAAAGTTGGGTAGCCTTCACCGTAATCCAGAGCACGTCGCAGGCAGGAACTTCGAGGCTCCGCGCCACGGGGACGCTGAAGTTTCCAAACGGGCTTTGCAGTTGAAGTTGGACGGGATATTTCGCCAGTGCGGCGGCCCTAACTACCATTGTGACCGAGGCGCCAGTTCTGGCCAGGCAAGCTCCGACCAGGCCACCCACCCCGCCAGCCCCCAGAATCGCATGTCGCAATGGTCGTGGCATTCGCTATTTCTTACGGGAAGACTCGGCGGGCACGCACTCTAAAATCTCCGCCTCGCTCAGGGTGTGGTCACTTTTCTTAGCGCGCTGGTAGATCCGGTCTACGACTTCGTCGGCTGGAGGAATACCGCGCCGCTCCAGCCACCATAGAACATTCGACTTCCCGCTCATGGGGCCGATGTCGATCACCTGGTCCAGCCCGAACACATGCGAAGGCACGCCCGAGTACACCGTGTTCGCCAGCACAACATCATTCTTGTGATATGCCTTGATGATCGCCGCCGCGTGCACACCTGTGGCAGTGCGGAACGCGTCGTCACCGACCACGGGATAATTCGCCGGAATCGGCACACCCGTCGCCCTCGAGACCGCCTGGCAATACTGCTTCAGTTTCGTAAGATCCTGCTGATCCCAGGGCGCAATCCCCATCAACTTGAGATTCACCAGCATCTGATCGATCTGCGTGTTGCCAACGCGCTCGCCCAGGCCGATGGCACACCCATGGATGCAGTTCGCGCCCGCGATGATGGCCGCCATCGAGTTCGCGATCGCGAGACCGCGGTCGCTATGCCCGTGCCAATCCACCCGGACTTTCTCGCCCGAAGGCTTCACCACTTGCTCGATCACGAAGCGGACCAGCGCCAGCGCGCCCATGGGAGTGGCGTGCCCGGCTGTATCGCAGATGCAAATTGCCCGCGCGCCGCAGTTGATCGCAGTCGCGTACAGCCGCTTCACGGTCTCTGGGTCGCAGCGACTGGTGTCCTCGGTGACGTACATGACTTCGAGTCCCAGCGAAACGGCATACTTGACCGCCTTCTCGGTGGTCTGCAACAAAAAATCGTCGGTCCATCCTTCGGTGAATCGCCGGATGGGGCTGGACCCGATAAATGTCGCGGACTCGATCGGCAGACCCGTCTTCTGCACAATTTCGGCGATCGGACGAATATCGTTCTCGTGCGTTCGGGCCGCGCAATTGGCGCGGATCTTCATCTTGTGCGCAACGATCTCGCGGGCTAGCGCAGTGACAGCCTCCACAGCGCGGGTCCCAGCCCCGGGCAGGCCGAGATCGAGCGCATCAATTCCCAGCGCTTCCATGAGATGCAGAATTTCAATCTTTTCGGGAATCGATGGATCGCGGACCGAAGGCGACTGCAATCCATCGCGCAGGCTCTCATCGTTCAGCAGCACCGGGCCCGGAGGTTTAAGTCCCGGAGGGTGATTCTTGTTCCAGTCGTAGATGAGATCAGAAGTGTTCATGAAAGGAAGCTTCTAGCAAAACCGCTGGTGGACCGCGGCACTCGGTTGCCGCGTGAATTCAGAAACTACAGGAGCAACGCCACGACCCCGCTTATCTGGTAGCTAGATGCTATTTTTCCTTCGGCGGCAGCGTCAACCCGAACACCGAGATCATGCCCTGGCCTGCCACATTCACTTTCGCTTCTCCGGGGTTGGGCAAGTACAAGGTCTTGCAATGTTCACAGCGATAGACTTCGGCATCAGGTCCCCAAGCCTTCTCCGCGTCTCCGCAAGCCTGCTCGAGAACGTCGGTGGTGTAGAACCAGCGTTTTAAGTGTCCCCCACAGAACTTCCCCTTCTCATTCTTTTCGTTGCACGCCCGTTGTCCAACCTTCTTGATCTTGACCTTGTGGTGGGCAAGCTGCGGAATATTCTCGGAGCCGGAAGTGGTCACTTCGCCAGTCGCCAAAGGACGTACCTCTCGTTGGAGCGGCCTGAACGCCGCCAGAGTCAGCCTTACGCGGCCATTGTAACCGAAACATCATAGTGGAAACATTCGTCGCGCACGCCACTGCTAATCTCCAGGATCGTTTAATCTCTAGGATCGTTCTATTTTTCCGGTCTGTTCGAACGAGCGTACTCACTGGAGAGCTTATGATCACGATCGTCTCGGGATTGCCTCGCTCCGGCACTTCTCTGATGATGCAGATGCTGGTCGCTGGCGGAATGTCTCCTCTCTCCGACGGCCAACGACAAGCGGACGCTGACAATCCTCGCGGATATCTCGAGTGGGAGCGGATCAAACAGCTTCCGCAAGACCCAGAGTGCATCGCGGAGGCTGAAGGCAAAGTTGTCAAAGTCATCTCGCGTCTTCTGCTATCGCTTCCCGCCGGCCACGAATACCGGATCATTTTCATGCAGCGCCCACTGCCGGAAGTGCTCGCCTCCCAGGATGAGATGCTGCGCCGCCGGGGAACCTATCAAAAGGGCACGGACCCAGTGGCCATCGCGAACGCCTTCGAAAAACACTTGCGAGAGGTCAACGCCTGGATCGACGGTAAGCCGTACGTCAAGGCTCTCGGCGTGCCGTATCACGAAGCCTTGAGCAAGCCGACCGAGGTAAGTCATAGACTAGCTGAGTTTCTGGAGTTCCCCCTGGCGGTAGAAAAAATGTCGCAGCAAGTGGACGCGTCCCTGTATCGCAACCGCGTGAAGTAAAACTGGGACAAGATTACACTGGACCTACGAGGCTTCAACAATGGCGAGGAGTGCAAAATCTGATGGCCCCAAATCTGGGCCCAGAGTATCGGGTCCAGTCCGGCCGAGCGCCGTTAGCCGTGACAATGCCGAGCATTATCGTTGGGGACATGAATGTGATGGCTGGCATCTGGTTAAAGACCAGAATCTAAGCGTGATCGAGGAATTCATGCCGCCGGGCTCTGCCGAGATCCGCCATTATCACGAGCGCGCCCAGCAGTTCTTCTACGTTGTCACGGGCGAAGTCCTGATGGAGATCAATGGCGAAAACATGCTCATTCCTGCAGGAAGCGGGGTGCGAATCCTTCCCGGAACGCGCCACCAGGTCCGCAATCCATCTTCCGTAGCGGTACGATTTCTGGTCATCTCCCAGCCGCCAAGCCACGGTGACCGGATCGACGATTAGCGAGGAGAGGGCCGGCTACAATTGCTTCCGCCACAACACTCCCGCTGCGCGGAGGGCGCCGCGCACCCGAGTCCCAAGATTCCGCGAGAACTGCATATCCAGAAATCCTTCCATCTGCCGACGGAAGTCGTCGCCGTATCCGTGCCACCAAACTTTTTTCATTCCCGGCATCCGATCCATGTCCAGGTATTTCACTCGCACCATCTCATCGAGCCCGAAGCGCCCATGAGTGCGGCCCACACCGCTCGCCTTCACTCCTCCATGCGGGGCCTCACTGATGCCAAAGCAGGAAATCACATCGTTCACCATGACAGTGCCTGCATGAATTCTCCGTGCCAGCCGCTCGCCGCGCTTCGTATCGCGCGTCCAGACACTTGCCGCCAGTCCATATTCAGAGTCATTGGCGAGCCGGACTGCCTCGTCTTCATCGGCGCACTCCATGATCGGCAGTACCGGTCCAAAAGTTTCCTCTCGCATGATGCGCATGTCGTGGGTGACATCGGCCAACACCGTGGGAGCATAAAAATTCGCGCCCAACTCCGGCAAGCGCGTACCTCCCGCCAACACCCGGGCTCCCCGCGCCTTCGCATCTTCTATGTGCGACTCGACAATTCGCACTTGTTGCTCCCGGATCATCGGCCCTACATCCGTGTGCGCATCCATGCCGTTCCCGACTCTCAGTTTCTTTGTTTTCTCCGCGCACATCCGGGCGAAAGATTCGTACAGACTGCGATGTACATAGCATCGCTCGACGGAAAGACATGCCTGTCCCGCGTTCACAAACGCCCCCCACACCGCGGCGCTCGAGGCCACGTCCACGTCAGCGTCGTCGAGTATAAGCATGGGGTCTTTGCCACCTAGTTCGAGCACTACGGGGAGAAGGCGCTCCGCCGCGCCGGCAGCAATCCGCTTCCCGGTTGTAACGCTTCCGGTGAATACGAGTTTATCGATCGGCGAACGCAGCAAGGCGGCTCCCGCCGGGCCCTCGCCGACCACTATCTGGAACACGTCTTTGGGAACCCCAGCCGCATGCAGCAGAGAAGCCAGTTCCAATGCCACGAGGGGCGTCAACTCCGAAGGCTTCAGCACCACGGCATTGCCCGCAACCAGCGCAGCCAGCGTCTCGGTGGCCGGAATCGAAAACGCATAATTCCAGGGCGAGATAATCCCAACCACGCCGTGCGGTTCCCGCACCAACCATCCACTTTTGAGCTTGGTCACCAGATTGCCGTGCGGAACAGGCTCATCGCGTAGCAGTCCCCAGGCGTTATCGACGAGGAATCGCGCTGCGTCCAAAACAACTAACACTTCGGTGACCAGCGCCTCGGCCAATGGTTTGCCAACTTCGCGGGTGATGGCGGCCGCGATCTCAGACTTTCTCTCGTACAGCTTTCCTTGAAAGTCGCGCAGAACCGCAATCCGCCGTCGCAACCCAACTTCTGCCCACGCGCCCTTGCGCCGCGCGTGCGCGGGCCACCGCGGCCTGTACCTCCAGATCACCAGCGCAATCGATCTCGCGCAGCACTTCGCCTGTCGCCGGATTCACCGACGCAAGCTTGCGCGCCGCAATTTGTAGATCCGTAGCCATGATGAAATCTTAGTCCGTAAAAAGACCTTGCGCTATCTCCGTTCCTTCCGATCCACGATTGCCCTGAGACTCACTTCATCCCCGGATACTTCCCCAGGTAAATCAGCACAAAATCCGCCGTATCTGTGAATGCGTGCGCAATCAGAGGTACGGCCAGATTGCGTCCACACGCGAGATATAGAGCCCCAAGGAGCAGCCCATTCCAAATATTCTCAACCATGCCGGTTGCCCCTTGGTCGAGGTGCGCGCACCCGAAAACAATACTGACCGCAATCAAACTCATGATCCAAGCTGTCTTCGTCTCGCGAAACAGGCCCGCGACGCGGTTCATGAGATACCCGCGATAAACGATCTCCTCGCCTAAAGCTCCCAGTGTCCAGACCAGCGCGATGTAGATTAGGAACAATTTCAGATTGCCGACCATGTCCGCGAAGTCAGACAAGTCCGGCATTTTTCCCAGCCATCGAGCCAGAAGCGGTTGACTGATAAAAAGCTCAAACACTTCCATACAGGCTCCAGCCACCACTCCCCAGAGGACAGCTTTTCCCCAACTGCGCGGACGCGCAAAGCCGACGTCCTTCCAACGGAATCCGCGAAGCCGCAGCGACGCCCACCCCAGCAGGAAAAGATATGGCGTCTTGCTGACATAGATGTGATGGCGTATGTCGGCCACGAAGAGCCCGGCAACGACGCCGAATTCGACAACCGCCAGCCAGATGCTGCCGCGCACACGCTGCTGGACAGAAGGTAAATCCGTCATGATGCCTCGCACCTTCCTAATCGGTGTTAATACTCCACGTTCACCAGATACAATCCGCTGGCCGGCGCCGTCGCCCCGGCCGCCGACCTATCACGTGCCTCGAGGATGCGCGTCACGTCCTGCTCCTGCAAAGTTCCCCGGCCTACGAGAATAAATGTACCCACAAGATTGCGGACCATGTGGTGCAGAAACCCGGAGCCGCGAACCGTGTAGATCAACTCCGCGCCGGAACGCTCCCATGCCGAGGAAAATATGGAGCGTATATTGGAGACGGTCTCTCCGTCGCGTCCCCGCTCCGGGTCCACCGCAGCGAACGATGTAAAGTCTTTCTGCCCCACCACCAACGCCGCGGCGCGGGCCATCGACTCCTCATCGATCTGGTACGGATAGTGCCACACGTACCGCGCAAGGAAAGGCGGGCATATCGGCTCGCGGTAGATTCGATATCGGTAGGTTTTCGCCCGCGCGGAATGTCGCGCATGGAATTCCGCAGGCATTTCTACAACCTCCATCACTCGCACCGAAGCCGGCAAAATATCGTTCAACGCCTTCACAAAATTCTCGGTCGGTACCGACGATTGGGTGACAAATGTCATAACCTGGGCCAAGGCATGCACCCCTGCGTCGGTACGTCCCGAACCTTGCGGCAATACCTTTTCGCCCGTGATGCGTCCAATGGCAGAGGCCACTGTTCCCTGCACCGTAGCGGCGTCGGGCTGGACTTGCCAGCCGGAAAATTCCGCCCCGTCATACGACAGGATCACTTTGAGATTGCGCATGGAGCGATCTTTCGAGTCCTCAGTCGTGTTCGAATCATCGAAGCGACTTCAGGCTTTGCCAGCAATCTATCAGTTCAGCAGTCGACGCGGTAAAGCCACGTGCCATTTCGGTCGGATATACTAGACGGTTTCTGCAGCCTGCCAGCCTCGAGAAGGAAGTTCCCGTCGGGGCTGCGTACAGAAACCTGCGTCTGCAAGACCGGACGGGAACGCGGCAATCTGGGAGACCCCCAGGGTCTCAAGGTTTGAGGAACCTTCCGCCGCTCCTTTGCGTACCATTGCGTGAGCAGGACTTTGCTTTTGGACCTGTTGTTCAGGCGAAACCCAGGCGTTTCATTAAAGCCTTAATCGATATGGTTTTTAACGATCGGAGATGAGTAGATGCCATTTGCACGTTTAGCCTCAATCATCCGGCTCGCCGCCGCTGCCAGCCTGTTTTCCACGTTGACCTTCGCGTGTTGGGCCCAGGAACCGCCTGCGGCTCCCGCCCCGCAGAATACGCCAGAAGTGCACACGTTGCCGGTGCTGAACTACGCCAAACCGGTGTCGCACTTTCCCAACCCGATTGGCCCGTACAGCGCGCGACATGTGGCCGAGCCCAGTCTGGCAAATACCGCGCGCATCGATCAATTGATGCACGACGGCAAACTTTATCTTTCGCTCAATGACGCGATTGCGCTCGCCCTCGAAAACAATCTCGACATTGCGATCGCCCGTTACAACCTCAACATCGCCGACACCGACGTGCTGCGTGCCAAAGCGGGCGCTGCAACGCTCGGTGTAAATACCGGCATCGTGCAAAACACTCCTGGCGGTGGCGTTGGCGGACTCGGCGCCCAGGTCGGCTCCGGTACCGGCGGCACCAGCCTGGGTGCCGGCGGAGCAGGCGCAGGCGCGGGCGGTTTGGTTGGATCCACGCTTGGTTTCGGTCCGGTCATTACGAGCTTCGATCCCATCCTCACCGGCACCTTGCAAGAAGATCATTTCAGCCAGCAGGCCACCAGCATATTTCAAGGTGTATTACCAGGAACTTCCCTCGCTCAAAACACCGGCACGGTAGACTTTGCCTATACCCAAGGATTCAATTGGGGTACAAACCTCTCCGTAGGCTTCAATAACACGCGCTCCACCACGAACAGCTTTTTCAACGCTTCTAATCCAGCCCTGAACTCCGGCTTCAAGGCTACGGTAACGCAGCATCTTCTCCAGGGTTTTGGATTCGCGCCCAATACCCGCTTTATCCGCATCGCCAAAAACAATCGCGAACTTTCTGACGTAGCCTTCCGCCTGCAAATCATCACCACCGTGGATCAGATCGAGAATATGTACTGGGATCTGGTCTACGCTTACGAAAACCTGAGAGTGAAAGAGGAATCGCTCACGTTTTCGCAGAAGACTCTTTCCGACACGAAGAAACAAGTCGAAATCGGCAGCCTCGCACCCATCGAATCCGTACGAGCGCAAAGTACGGTATCCGCGGACCAACAGGCTCTGACTGTCGCCAAGACCAATCTTCAGTTGCAGCAGCTGTTGATGAAGAACGCGCTGAGCCGGACGTTGCACGATCCCACCCTCGCGGGAGCTGAAGTGATTCCGACATCCACCATGGAAGTTCCGGAGGGCGAGCAGGTACAACCCACGGAAGATTTGGTGAACGAGGCGCTCCATCACCGAGCCGAACTGGTGGAAGGGCGCATCCAGCTGAATAGTCAGGAACTCAGCAATAAGGCTGTGCGCAGCTCTCTGCTTCCTACACTCGACCTTTTTGCTTATTACGGCGGCACGGGCGTTGGAGGACAGCAGAATGCTGCCAACCTGTGCACCGATCCCAGAAACCCGGGCTTTGGTTGCGCTGGCACCGGAGCGGGACAAAACCCGATCTTTCCGACCACCAGTTTTGGGTCCACGCTAAACCAACTGGTCAACTCCACCGCGCCGGATAAAGGAGTGGGACTCCAACTCAACATCCCGCTGCGCAACCGCGCCGCACAGGCGGTGCAGATCCGTTCAGAATTGGAGTACCGCCAATCCCAGATGGCGCTTCAACAAACGGAGAACAGAATCAGCATCGAGGTCCGCAACGCTCAATTTGCCGTCGAGCAGAATCAGGCCAGCGTCGCCTCTGCGAAAGCAGCGGTGGACTATGCGCAACAATCCCTCGACGCGGAACAGAAAAAGTATCAGTTCGGCACCTCGACCACGACGGCCGTACTGCAGACTCGGAGTGCCCTCGCGACATCAGAATCCACGTTGATGTCGGCCATGGCTGCCTACGAGAAATCGCGGGTGGAACTCGATCGTGCGGTCGGCACCCTTCTCGACCACAACGGCATCAGCATCGACGACGCCGCGAGGGGTCAGGTCTCGCACCTTCCCAACGTCCCTTATGTGGCGCCGCGCAAAGACCTGCCATCGTCCACCACACCATCAATTCAACCCCAGCAATAAATCACTGGATCGTTCGGCGCCGCTGTCCTTATGGACAGCGGCTTTCTCTTTCCACACAATTCTTTACAATCCCACCTTCATCCCGTGAAACTTCTCCCGCTAAGATGAGGTGACCTATTTTTGTGTCTTGCATCCAACATTGGAATTATTTGCATTCTGATGGGCGAATGTTCTGTGCCCGCTTTTCTGCAAGGAGAAAAAGCTCATGTTCCTACCGCGTTCGATTGTCCGGCTGCTGTCATTCCATCTGGTATCTGTCCTCCTCCTAGGAACGATGTCCCCGGTTTTTGCCCAGGAGGCCGCTCCCGCGTCGTCTTCCCAGATGCCTCCTTCTGCACCGCAGCCCGCGCAACCGCAGCAGGTCCACTTGAAGGACTACTCCGTTCCGCGCTCGTCCTTTCCTCAACTTCTTCAGCCGTATATGCCACAACAACTGGCACAGCCGAACCTGGGGAACTCTCCGCGGATTGACTCGCTCTTGCGCGATGGCAAGATCTATCTTTCGATCGACGATGCCGTAGCCCTTGCCCTTGAAAACAATCTTGACCTTGAGCTCGCTCGCTACAACCTGAACATCGCCGATGCTGACTTGCTCCGCGCCAAGTCCGGAGCGAGCATTTTGGGTGTGAATACCGGCATCGTGCAAAACACACCCGGCGGCGGCGTCGGTGGACTCGGCAACACGGTCGGCTCCGGCACCGGTGGTACCACCGTCGCCGCTGGCGGCGCCGGCACTGGCACGAACGGTTTAGTAAGTTCGACGCTGGGCGTCGGCTCACCGATCACCAGCTTCGACCCTCAGATCACCGGAACCTTGCAGCTCGACAAGAACGACACAGAATCGACGAGTGCGCTGAGTCCAGTTCCGGTTCTTGCCCAAAATACTTACACGGCTGATCTTGGCTATACACAAGGCTTCCAGTGGGGAACCACCTTGACTGCGGGCTTCAACAACACACACCTCACCACCAATAATCCGACCAGCCTTTTGAGCCCTTCTCTGGCCTCCAACTTCCAATTCCGCGTAATCGCAAAACTTGCTGCAGGGCTTCGGGACATTGCCCAATACACGCTTCATCCGAATCGCCAAAAATAATCGCGAAATCTCCGATGTTGCCTTTCGCCTGCAAATCATTACCACCGTCGACCAAATCGAAAATATGTATTGGGACTTGGTCTACGCCTACGAAAACGTACGCGTGCAGCAGGAATCTCTCACGTACACCCAGAAGGCTCTCGAAGACGCCAAACGCCAGGCGCAAGTCGGCACCGTGCCTCCCATTCAAGTCGTAAGCGCGGAGAGTACTGTGTCTACCGGACAGCAGAATCTGATCGTGGCTCAAAACAATCTTGCAACTGCAGCAACTGCTGATCAAGAACGCGATCAGCCGTAGCATTGAAGATCCGGTGCTTGCCGAAGCCGACGTGATTCCGACTTCGACGATGCTGGTGCCGCAACAGGATCCGGTCACACCGATTCAGGACCTGATCAACGACGCGCTACAGCACCGGGCCGAACTGGTCGAAACCCGCATCGACCTCAACTCGCGCGACATCAATAACAAGGCGGTGCGGAATGCGATGCTTCCCACCCTCGACGCCTTCGCCTACTACGGTGGATCAGGTGTCGGTGGAACCCTCGCCATTCCCGCGTGTTCAACCGTTATCACCAACACCTGCTACCGCACGACTCCGCCTCCTTTCGCCAATTCAACGACAGTCGGCTATGGCGGCACACTCAATCAGCTCGTGAATTCGACGGCACCCGACAAGGGAATTGGCCTGACCCTCACGATCCCTCTTCGCAACCGGCTGGCGCAATCCAACCAGGTGCGCGCCGAGCTCGAATACCGGCAGGCCCAGGTACGCCAGCATCAGCTTGAAAATCAGGTTCGGATCGAGGTTCGCAACGCGCAGTTCGATGTGAAGCAGAATCGCGCCGCGGTGCAGGCGGCACAATCCGCCGTCGACTTGGCGCGCCAGACTTTCGATGCCGATCAGCAAAAACTGAAGGTCGGACTGACCACCCAGACCGCAATCCTGCAGGATGCTGCGACCCTCACTACGGGAGAGTCAAACCTGGTCTCAGCCAAGGCGGCGTATGAAAAGTCGCGAATTGAGCTCGATCGCGCGACGGGATTATTGCTCGATCACGCCGGAATTGATATCCCCGACGCCGCCCGCGGACAGGTCACTCACTTGCCTACTGTGCCGTATGTAGCACCGCGCCAGGATCCCGCACCCGGCGCTCAGCCTCAGACCACGCCGGTTCCGCCCGCCCAATCGGCGCAGCCTCCCCAGACAGGAGGTCAACTGTAAAAGTCGCTA
>CAVUYN010000020.1:0-229352 GCA_963745715.1 uncultured Acidobacteriota bacterium
AGACGGCGATTCGTCGCCGTCTCTTTTTTTGTACTCGGGAATGTCGCCGCTTGGCTAAGAAAACAACGGCCCCAAGCTTCCGAATCCTAGAGAACTCCCTGCGATTCCTACCAATAATCACAGCTTCGGAGTTCGGTGATCACTTCGAGCCCCTTCCAGACGGGTTGATTCGTAAATCCCCGACCACCGCTCGTATGCGTGCTTGGTGAACTCATCCCTGTTTTGAATCCTTTGCTCACGCTGGGCAATCGCTTGCACTCCTCGTGAACATTCTGTCTGGGAAAACCTGGAAAAACACAAGGAGAAGATGACGATGGCAAGCATCAGTGGCTGTCCGCGTTCCTATGGATACGGAGTCCGCTCGTCGTATTTGGGCCTTGTTTGTGTGCTCACGTTGTTTGTTCTGTCTGTTTCGCTATGTTTCTGGGCACAATCCACCGTTGGGACGGGAAGTATTCAGGGTACTGCGACCGACCCATCGGGCGCGGTGGTCACCGGAGCAAAGATTACGATCACCAACAAGGCGACGGCCGCCGCGATCCATCTCACCGGTTCGTCGGCAGGAAGCTACTCGTCCGGCGCGATTCAACCGGGGGATTATATCGTCCACGCCGAAGCCAAAGGTTTCAAAGGCCTGAATGTGCCCGTCACCGTCCAGGTCGGCAACACTGCGACCGTGAATCTGCCCATGCAGCTCGGGCAGGAAAGCCAGGTCATTGAGGTTCAGGGAGGCGCCGTCGCCGTTAATACCGAGCAATCAACGGTGCAAGGCACGATCACCGTCGACCAGATTGAGAACCTCCCGGTCAATGGGCGGAACTTCCTTGATCTCGCTCAGCTGGAACCGGGAGTACAAATTCAGGAGGGCAGCACATTCGATCCGACCAAGAACGGATTCTCCTCGATCTCCTTTGAAGGCCGATTTGGACGCACGGCAAGAATTGAAGTTGATGGCGTCGACGTCAGCGACGAAACCGTTGGTACAACCACGCAGAATATTCCCGCGAGCGCCATCCAGGAATTCCAGCTTTCCCAGTCGTCGCTTGACCTGTCAACCGAGCTAACCTCCTCAGGCGCCGTGAACGTCACAACCCGCTCGGGCAGCAATGCGATCCACGGCGAAGCATTTGGATTCTTCCGTGGCAACCAGATCGCAGCGCGACTTCCTGGTCCCACCGCCCCGCCTTTTCAGCGCGAGCAATTCGGCGGCAATTTGGGAGGAGCGATTATCAAAGACAAGCTCTTCTGGTTCCTCGATGCAGAGCGCACCAAGCAAGATCTCACCGCCGCGGAGCCGTTCACCGCTCCGTTTAATGCTCTGAACACCAATATTGTTGAGCCCTACCGGGAATTCATGTCGGATCAGCGCGTGGACTGGAACATCAGGGGAAACACGCGGGCTTTCTATCGCTTCAATTACGATCAGAACAGCAACATTCGGCCGTATGGTTCGGCAAGTTCGTTGCAGGGCTTCAAGAACGCAGACCATACCGTGACCCATGTGGCCGGAGTCGATTTCGGTACCGGCTCGTTCTCGCACAGCATCCGTTTTGAATATCTCAAGTTCCGCAATGGAATCGGAGACGGAACAGGAATTATTGCAGCCGGCCCCGATAACCCAATTCCGGGACTCGGTATCAACATCGGAGCAGGGATTGCAGGCAGTTGCGTCATCAGCAAAGGTGGATCTTATTGCGGTGGACCGAACCTGTTGGCGCCTCAACAAACCATCCAGAGCGATCACCAGGCGAAATACGACGGCAGCAAGGTGATTGGCAAACACATTTTCCGCTACGGCGCCGCCTTCAATCATCTCCAGGGCGGGGGGCTGGCAGCCTTCTTTACCTTCCCACAGGTGGGCACCACCTTCACGGGAACGAATCCCGACCCAACTTCTTATCCTTCAGACTGGGTCTTCCTGGGCAATGGAATTGGCTTTTCGACCGCTAAGCCCGCCTTCGGTTTTCCCGGTGGCGGCCTGGGTCCCGACAATCGCCTTGAGCTCTATGTCGGGGATGTGTGGAAGGTCCAGCCACGACTCTCGGTTTCGCTGGGATTGCATTACGGGCACGATACAGGGCGCGTGGACAGCGATCTAGGTCCGTTGCCTGCCCTCAACCAGTGGGGTGCGGGACTAGGCGATCGTGTACGCACTCCCAGCAATAGTTTTGGACCACAATTGGGCTTTGCGTGGGATGTCAGCGGAACTGGCAAAACGGTCATACGCGGTGGAGGCGGACTCTTCTTTGAGAACTCCGTTTGGAACAATGTGCTCTTCGACAGCCCGGCGCGAATTCCGAAAGGCATCTTTGCTTACACTCCGCTAGTCTGTGCCGGAGGTGGCGCGAATCCGTTCAACTGGCCAGGAGATCCCGGTGCGGTCGGTGCATCCGTCGCTGGTGGCGCCGGGACCGTAACGGGCGCCAATCAGGTCACGCCGAATTTTTGCGGTGACACTATCTCGACTGCGGCCCCGGAAATTTTGGCGTTGAGCGCCGCTTTCAAAGCCGCCGCGGCCGCCAATGTGGGGCTGCAACCCAATGGCAATTTCGTGGGCACGGCGCTGAACGCCTCCAACATCAACGGGTTCGACTTGTTTGCCCCCAACTACCGCACGCCCCGCTCCTGGCAGATGAATATCGGCTTCCAGCACGAATTCCGTCCAGGAACGGTGCTGAGCGCCGATTACATCCGCAACATCGGGTTGCATAGCTTGCTCGTGATCGACGTCAACCATAGCGGTGCGGCACGGTCCTTCAATCTCGCCAATGCCATCGCCGCACGGGATGGCGCACAAACGGCCAATGGTTGCGCAGCGGGTCCAGGGCAATCCGCCTGCATGGTGTCAGCCTTGGGTCAGGGGGGTGCTGAGACGGCCTACTCCCAAGCCGGCCTGGATTCCAACGTTGCTGTAACCGGTGGGGCTCCTTGCCCCTTCTGTGCGTTCCCAGGCACCGACGGCTATACCGGGGTGAACGACGGCGCCCTTGGCGTTCTTGACATGCTCATGCCGGTAGGTCGTTCTGTCTACAACGGCCTGCAGGTGAAACTGGTTCAGCAGGTCAAGAGTCCGCTCCGCGGTGTGAAGTCGGTGAACTTCCAATTGTCCTACGCTCTTTCCAAGTATGTGAGTCAAGTGCAAGACGGAGACTTCGTGAACCTGGCAATCAACAACGACAGACCAACCCAGTTCACGGGGCCGAATGCGCTTGATCGAACCCATCAGTTTTCCTTCGGTGGGACCTTCGATCTGCCTTTCTTTACCGGTTGAGCTTGATTGGACACTTCTACAGTCCGCTGGCACAGAACCTCGCATTGCCCCAATTGACCAGTGGCGGAGAGATTTTCGCCTCAGACTATTTGGGATCTGGAATCGGCTCCGGGGCGCCCGGACCACCCGTCCCCGGCACGAACCTGGGACAGTTCCAGCGTGGCACTAACATTGACAGTCTGCAGAGCCTGATCAGTCGCTACAATACGACACTCGCTGGAACCCTCACCCCTGCGGGCAGCGCCGTGGTCAACGCGGGAGTCATGACCAATGCGGACATGACGAACCTCGGCTGGGTTATGCGACCACTTCCCTCGGTAGCGCCCGGAGCGGTTGGATTCACCTGGCTGAAGTCGCTCGACTTAAAGGGAGCATGGCCCATCAAAATCGGTGAACACTTTGTCATCGAACCCAGCGCCAGCATTTTCAACATTTTCAACTTCGCCAATGTGTTCCTGCCAGGCAACTTGCCGGGTAACATCCCGGGAACCCTTGGGCCGGGCGCAGTGACCGGAACTCTGGGAGCAAATTCCGTGGGCGGTGTGACGCCGGGACAAGACCTCACACCGTACCGCGCCAGCTTCCAATCCGGGACCTACGCCTTAGGGGCTCCGCGACAGTTCGAATTTGGACTGCGAATCAGCTTCTAAAGAGTTGAGTCGCATCCATGCCGTGCCGCTCCCCGCGGCACGGCAATTTTGTCCGGGAGGGCAGGTGAAGCGTTACTCGATGGGCTTTGGCTGGTTGCGCCTTCATTCATCCAACGGATTCGAATAGAGACCGATCCAGGGCTTTGCGATAGGCGCGGCTGCATGGCAGCTCTTTTCCGTTCCTGAGCACGACGATGTATTCGCTGCCGTTGCACGTCTGCAGCTCTCGGACCTTCGCGAAATTCACGATGATCGAGCGATGAACCCTGACAAAACGCAAGTTCCCGAGGCGTTCGGCGATATTCCCGATCGTCTCCCGCATGGTGTAAGTCAGGCTCCCGCTGTGAATGCGGACATAGTTCGCCGATGCCTCAATCCAGTCGACTTCTTCCATGTCCAGGAACATGATGCGACCTGCTGACTTAAAAACGAGGCGCTTTTCGAGGATGAGCAGATCTCGCGGATCTGGTTTGGAATCGCGAGTCGTTTCTACAGGCGTCGAACCGCTTTCGCCGATGATGCTACGCACCTTCCCGATTACCTCGCGCAGACATTTCTCATCCACAGGCGTTATCAAGTAATCCACGGCGTCTAACTTCTTCAAGGTGCTGTCCGCCTCGGCGTCGCTTTTCACTGTGGCAACTACCATTGGGTTCACTCCAATCCTCGCCAGGTTCAGCATCTCGATCCCAGCTGCTGAAAGAATTTCTAGATCAATCACAAGCAAATGTGGGCGTTGACTCACGACTGCCTGAATCGTCTCTTGCTCAGTTTCGGTTGCTCCTGCAATTTCCACGCCCGGTTCCACCGACAACACGCGGTCCAGGGCATCTTTTGTGTTTGGGTCTCGCGTGGCAAGTACGGTACGAATCACCATTGTGTCCGCTCTGGTCGATCGGTAATTGCGCTCGATCGTTCGCTAGAACGAAAGTCGCAGCGCAATTTGAATCGAGCGCGGTCCTCCTTGTTGGAAGACAGGACTGAGTCCGCCCAGCGACTGGTTCAGCATCGATTGTGGAACTCCCAGGTTCGAGTCACCAACACTGTTATCGATATTGCCAAAGTTCGGATGATTCACAACATTGAATGCTTCAGCACTGAGCTGGATCTTCCAACGCTCGCCAGTCGCGAACTCTCTCCGCAATGCCAAATCAACCTGATACCAGGGCAGACCGCGTAAAACATTTCGCCCCAGAGTTCCAGGGCGGGTCGACAGCAATGTGTCTGGGTCAACTGGAGGTACGGAAAATGCAGCGTTATTAAATCTTCGGTGTCCTGGCACCTGTGGGTCATCCAGATAAAGAGGCTGCCCGGGCACTAAGTCAGGTCGTGTCAAGACCTGACGATGACCAAAAATGCCAAACCCTGCGATCAAGTCCACCGGTGGAGCGGTCTGGGCTCGCATAATCGTGTCGACGGTCCAGTGGCTGAGCAGGGCGCGTAAGACGTGATTTTGTTCCAGACTCGGAGCGCGATAACTAACGGATGTGGAAAATTGATGGCGAACATCGAAATCAGAATTGGCGCGATGAGGCGCGATCATGGTCACGGCGCCACTCGCATCAGATATGTCATCGATCGCATGAGCCCAGTTGTAAACGGCGTTCACCTGAAGCGAGCGCGTCATTCGCCGGCGGAATTGCAGCTGTAGCGCGTGGTAATCCGACGTCTTATCCGCCGAGACAATGTCGACACTCACGAATTGCGGGTTTGGGCGAGTGAGGCTGCTGAGGCCGAGATCGTGCCGTCCCATGCTTCCCACATAGGACGCCGTGAACACCTGTTGTGTGCCGATTGCCTGCTCGAGAGCAACGTCCCAGTGCACAACATAGGGTGAATGAAAGTCTCGGTACGCTGCGAAATAACCATAGGGTTGAGACAGCGTGGATGTTGGCGGCGAGGGAGAAGTATTTAAGGGGAAGGGAACTCTGTAGATAGTTGTTCCACTATTGAGTGGCGGATTGGAAAGACTCCACGTGGCGTAATCGTTCCCGGCAGCATAGTAAACACCCGCTCCCGTTCGTATCACCGTTTCCCATCCCGGGCGGGTGCTTGCCTCGAAAGAAACACCGGCACGAGGTGCGAAGTCACGATATTGGGTCGAGTAAATCGGAGTGCCGGACGGCGCCAACGAGATCTTGTCCGGTGTTCCAAGGTTCGTGAGGGTCGCGGGGTCCGGACCGGCCGCGTTATGGAAAGCCGGATTCAGGTCCCATCGCAATCCGTAGAATAGGGTGAAACGCGGCCGGACGTGCCAGGTATCTTGAGCGTATAACGACCAGTTTGTGAAAACGGGTTCTTCGATCGGTGGCGTCCAGTTGATGCTCGCATAGGAAAGCGTCCCCGAAAGAAGATCAGCGAAGTTGCCGAATGAAAGCGCTGCGTTGAAAGGGGTGTTTCCAATCGTCGGGAATATTCTTCGATAGTCCGCACCAAACTTCAGCGAATGATTCTGCTTCATCAACGACAGCGAATCGACCACGTTAATCTGGCGTTGCCGGTTTGGGGATGCCGCACCGAGCGTGTATCCCGAACCGAATCGGGGAAAGTAGTAGTAGATGGAGGCGTCTTTGGGAACGATACCGGCAGGATATGCCGCGGCATCTGCAGGCACGGTTGCTCCTCCAAATCCGTCCAACGTATATTGCCCAGTGCTGTTTTCCCCGCTCAGATTGCCCCTCAGGTCATTGATCAGGTTCGGTGATAAACCCATGATCGCCGCGACCGTGATGGTCTGTGTACTCCTGGTTTGAAAAAGCCGGTTACTCATGACGCGCGTGGCTGAGGAAGAGGGGGTGTTGGCATATCGTGCAAACAACGAGAGTGAGTCTGAGAGATGTTGATCCAGGCGGAGACTGAAGCCATCGGTGGTCGACGGGTCGGAGTGATGATCTACAAATTGAGCATATCCGCTGGGCAGATTCGTATCCGGGGTGAGCAGTTCCGGTCCCGTCGGCTGGGGAAAAGCGTTCAGCAGCGGTCGAATGCTGGGGACAGCCTTTTCCCGAACGTTGCTATCGGGAACGGCATTGAGTACGACCTGTGGTTGACGAAGTCGGGATCCTTCATACGAAAAGAAGAAATAGGTTCCCCCATCGCGCCCATTCCTGGAGCCGAACAACGGTCCGCCCAATGTGCCGCCGAAGTCATTCAGCCTGAGTTCCTGCCGGCGTTGCGCCTGGTCACTGGCAAACCAGTCGGTGGCATCCAGGGCATCATTGCGAAAATATTCGAAGATGCCGCCATGCAGTTGCTTTGTGCCGGAGCGGGTTTGAAACTCAATCTGAGCGCCGGGTACGCGTCCGTATTCTGGTAAATAGTTTGAAGTTTGAATCCGAAATTCTTCGAGGGCGTCGACGGAGACCAGACTTTGCGTGCGCCCCTGCACCGTCAGTGCGGGTTGAGATCCGGAAAAGCTCGAGGCCGCGCCAAGATAGTTCACGCCCAGGTTGGCGCTGACTCCGTCGACAAGAAAGTAGTTGTAATAGGTGCGTTGTCCGTCCGTACTGAATTGCCCGGGACTCTGATCGCTGGCTGTCGTCAGAACGATTCCCGGAGCCAGGGAAATCAGGGACTGAAATGTCCGGCCATTCAAAGGCATGCTCTCAATTTCGCTGTGGGTCACGACTCTACTAACGGAGCTATTCACAGTGTTGACGAGGTCGATGTCTCCCTGGACCGTTACCGTTTCTTGCCGCATATCTATTTTCAGCTGGAAGTCGAGTCGTCCGTTCTGACCAACTTCGAGTCTCAGGCCATCGCGGACAATGGTTTGAAAGCCCGCGCTCTCTGCATAAACCTTGTAGTTGCCGGGCTGCAGCGAGGGCATGAAGTAATATCCTTGCTCGCTCGTGGGGGCGACGCGCCGCGTGCCAGTGTCGGTATCAATTGCTGTGACCTTCGCGACCGTCACAGCCGCCCCTGACGTATCCTTCACCAACCCAAATAAATTCGAGGTCTGGGCACGCAGATCGTGCGGCACGGCGAGTACCGACAACGCGATCAGTCCTTGAATCCAAAGTTTCATTTCTTAACCGTCTCAGCTGGAAGCATCGCAATATCACGATCCACCCGTTCGATATCTGTAGCCACGTCGCGGCACCGCTGGCTCAATATGTTGGCGACCTGGGCGCGGTTCGTGGGTGTGCCGTTTGAGCCCACCAGCGCGGCCGTCCAAGAAGAGTCGAGTTTTGAGACATCAGCAAACAACTCTAGAACGCTATCCTGCCAGGCTGTTAGCTGCGAATGCTTCACTATCCGCTGTTTCTCGGGCACCTCGTTCGCGAATCGACTAACAGCTTCCTGTTCGAGGCTGAGCTGCCGCCGCAGATCTGCAAGGTGGTCCGAAAGCAGGCTCCGAATCGTGCCCACCGACGCATTGTCCAGCCGCTTCAATTCCGGCGGGGAATATCTTTCAGCCAGCTTGCGCAGCGCCCACGCCCGCAGCAGGCTTTCCTGGGAAGCTCGTAAAACGTGATTGACCAGCTCCCGCCGTTCTTCCTGATCGGAGACATTTTTTGCCAGTAGCTCTTCCAGAGCCGGAACAGATCCACCGGGCACTCCCGAAGCAACACCAAGCTGTTGGGTCGCCCTCCGGGGGCGGCCCGACGACAACATCTCCAATCGCACCTGCACGTAAGGCAGACCCTTCAGTGCGGTCATTAGTTCTTCGCGTCGCTGCTCGCTCGTGGCGATACCTTGCACGCGAATCGAGCCCGATTTTGTTCGATAGAAATCAATCGGGTCGCCGAGATCAGCCCCGATACCATGCATTGCGGCACGAGCCATCACTTCCGACCGTAGAAGCGAGCTCTCGGTTGGTCGGGCCGTCGTCCGTGAGACATCCGTGTTTTGCGCGGTATAAAGCGAGGGTTCATCGCGGATCTCGAACGACAGCTCTTTCACCTCCACACCTGTTCCGTCTGCAAAACGCCAACGTTGCTCGACTGGATGCCAGTCTGCGGTTCGCAGCGTCACCGAGTGTTCCATTAATTCCGGCTCCCTCGGGGACTGTAGGATCAGTGTGACGAAGCCCGAGGCATCGGTTCGTACTTGAGCTGGATGGCCTGCCGCGCCAGCAAAACCGCCGTTTCGATCGGAAAGGCTCAAAACATCCAGAGGCGCATCCCAGGGAATCCGGTGAACTGCAAAGGTCTTTTTCAAGGCCTCAAGCGACAGCAAGTTCTGCGTACGCACGCTACCGCTTGTGGTCTGTACGGACGCCACTTGATCCGCTCGATAGTGAAGCACCCGGACTGCGACAAGATGGCCACTCTGGATCTGAACTTCTTGCCGGATGCCCGCATTTCGAACCCGCGCCACCACAGCATTTCGTGAGGCCAAAGCACGCGACAAAATGTCCTGTGCGGATGGCCCGTTTTTCCTGGAAGTAAGTGGTATGAGAGCAAGCGCTATAATCACGAACGCGGTCGCCACCAAGGCAGGAACTGAACCGTCCCCACGCAAAGGCCTCAGGATTCTCTGCAAGTTGGCCCATGCGGAATCCATTCGAAGAAAGTGAAGGGCCGGCCGTGAGCTCTGAACGGATTTCGTGGCCTCGTTCAGACGAGATTCGAAGCGGCGCCAACCGGCGGGAGGAGGGGGCATCTCCGTCAGGGCCGTGTTTCGGTACTCCATGAACGCGAAGATGCCCTTTCGCATTTCTTCGCTTTCTGTCCGGCATTTCCAGCACGCGGTCAGATGATCAGCCACCGATAGCGCTTCGTTCTCCTGAAGTTCGCCCTCGATTGCCAACAGGAGACTCTCGGCTGCGGGGTGCTGTTCCTCTTGATTGATGTATTTGTTCATCGTTTAGAGCTCACTTCTCGGCCCCACTCCCAAGATTCTTGAGAGCTCGCCGAACGCGATCCACGATTGTGGCCTGTTCGACATCCAATATTTCCGCAATCTCGCGATAACGCAGACCCTCGGCCCTCAGATAAAGAGCTTGCCGCTGGAGATCGGTGAGCCGCGCAATCCTTCGCCGCAGTTCGTGTTTTCGTTCTCGGGAAAGAAGGTGTTCCTCGGGGTTAGGCGATCTGTCGGGGAAATTCAGGGCTGCCCTGTCCGAGACTTCAGAGTCGAAAACAATCGTGTCCGACCGTCTTCGGCTACTGTCGATACGCAAGTTCTGAGCAACCCTGAAAATCCACCCGCGCACTTGACGAATACTTGCTCCGCAAGAGAGTTCCTGGTACAGCCGGATGAATGTTTCTTGCGTGATCTCTTCGGATTCCGCAGGCGGCACTCCACAATGGCACAGGAAGCGATAGACCGGGCCGCGCAGCTCCGCAAAGTGTTTCTCGACCGTCTTCCGCGCCGAGACATGCGGCGTGCCGGGCTCCTCCATCGGACCGGCCAACATCATCATTTTCAGAGAGGTCGCTTCGTTCTCGCTCATAGCCCCAGCCAGAGGAAGACAAAAACACTACGAGACATCCGGTCCCCTGTCACGCGTGCTTAACAGTAAGACGTTTGGAATTGAGTTTTTAGGGGGGCTTAACAGAAATTATTAATCACGATGAGTTAACCGGGCCAGTTCAGGCTGTTTTCCGGCTTGCTGGTTTGCAGGAACAAATGCTTCTCAATACCCGAGGTGAAGGGAGGCAGCTTCCCGTACCCATCCCGAGCGCGGCGAAGGACCTATGAAACTTTGTCGTCACCGCTATATTGCATAGGTTTCTTCGCGTCGCCCAGAATGACGCTGTGTTTTGCTCCGAGCCAGTCCTAAGCCAGACCCTCAAAGTCCGGTGGTCTGGTAGCGCAACATCGATAGCGCCAGTCGATATTCGTATCCCGCTTGGGCATTTCCGATTTCGGCCTGGGTCTGCTGCAACTGAGCTTGGCTTAATTCCACGATTGAACTGAGCCCCAGCTTATACCGCGTCTGCGCCAGGTCGAGGGCTTGGCTTGCTTGGGCCAGCAATTGCTCGCTCACGCTGACGCGATCAAATGCCGTGCTTGCAGCCAGCCAACTTGTCCGCACATCGCGGGAGATACGGTTCCTTAGGTCCATCAAGCGCTGTCTCGCGGCCTGCGCTCGCAAATCGGTTTCGTGGGATTTGGCGGAGAAAAGGAATCCATTAAAAACTGGAATCTGAACGTTTACCCCAACGGCCCCATAGGGACCATAGACGCGATCGTCGCGGACCGGAGAATCCCCATATGCAGCCAGGGCGCTGATCGTGGGAAGTTGCTGGTCTCGATCCGCTCGATGCAGCTTTTCGGCGGATTCCGATTGAAATTCCAGAGCCAGGATTTCCGGCCGCTTCGCGAATGCGTCGGCAATGAGCGGGGCCACGTCGGCCGGAGGCGGACTCAATGGTTGGTCATCATTGATCAGGTCAAAATTCTCCAGCGTGGAATAACCTAGGATCGACGACAAGGCAGCTAAGGCGGACTTGTCGTTGTTCAACGCGTCGAGGTAGAGCAGTTTGGCCTGAGCAAGATTCACGTTGGCAAAGCTCAAGTCCAGTTCCGACTTCAGTTTGCTCTTGGTGAGAGCGGATACTTGGTCGGACAGCAATTGCCGCTCGGCCACGGTTTGCTCTGCCACTTTGAGAACGGCATGGGTCTGAAGCGCACCATAAAAAGCCTGGTCCACCGCCAGCAGGACATCTTCCTTCGTAGCCAAGGCATTTTGTTCGTCGGCCTTAGCCTGCAGTCGCGCGCTGGCCACCAGATTTGTTGTATGGCCAAAGTCCGTGATCAGCTGGCTTAGGGTTGCTCCGCCGGCTGCGCGCGTGTAAATGATGGGGTTGTTCAACGCCCCCGCAGTGATGCGGCTGTTGTCGCGGGCATCGACCGCGGTCAGGTTGGCGTAGGCTTGCGGCCACAAAGAAGATCGCACCTCTCGCGTTACCTGTTGCGAGGCAAGCGCCATCAGGCGGGCCACTGAGATCGCGGGATTGTTCTTGAGCGCGATTGCTTCTGCCTCGCGAACTGAAAGATGAACGGCTATGTTTGGAGCCTGCTGGTTTGTGTTGTCTTGCATCTGTCCACCTGCAACCGGAGAGATCACGGTCGGCCGAGTATCTGCTGGGTTCTCGACCACGATCGCGGATTGAGCGAGGCAGGCCACACTCGAGACCACCAAGAACCCTAATGTTGTAGTTATTCGGAGGCTCACGCTGACACCTCCTGCGGTGCGTTTTCATCTTTCCTATGAAACCAAAGGTAGCCCGCAGGCACCAGGTACACGGTAACCACGACCGACACGAGGAGGCCGCCGATGATGGCGCGGGCGAGTGGAGCATACGCCTCGCTGCCAGTTCCCAGCTTCAAGGCCATCGGAATCAGTCCGAGCAATGTGGCCAATGAAGTCATCAGCACGGGACGTAATCGAAGTCGCGCGGCAGTTGCGACGGCATCACGCAGCGAACTTCCCTGATGCCGCATCTGACGCGTGAATTCGACGATCAGAATGCTGTTCGACACCACGATTCCCACCATCATCACTACCCCCATGAGTGACATGACGTTTAGCGTCGTGCCGGTGATCAGAAGGAATAGCAGCACACCAGCCAGTCCCGGAGGTACCGCCAGCAGAATGATGAATGGATCGAGAAATGAAGCGAACTGCGCAACCAGAATTAGGTAGACCAGCACGATCGCCAGCACCAGGCCAATGCCGAAACTCTTGAATGACGACCTCATGTTCTGCACCGACCCGCGCAGGTCCACTCGCACTCCCTCCGGCAGTTTCGTGTCGGCCACGATCTTGTCGATCTGACCGGCGACACGGCCCAAATCTTCCGCCTTGGTCGAAACATACACGTCGATCACCCGGGACAGTTGGTAGTGGTCAACCTCGGTCGGGGTTGGTATCGTTTTCACACTGACCACCGTGTCAAGCATGGTCGGTTCTTTGCTTTTAACTCCTCGCATTGGGATCTGCTTCAGGTCTTCCATTGTTTTCACAGAATCCTCTGGATACTGCACCGTCAGCATGTATGGATTCCCCGACTTTCGGATCGATCCAATAATTGGGCGCGATCATGCCGTTCGAGGTGAATGCCGTAATAACGTTGTCAACAACCTCTTTCTGGGAGAGTCCAACCAGGCTCGCCTTTTGGCGGTCGATGTCCAGTTGCAAGGCGGGATAGTCGATATCTTGCGGCACAAGAACGTCGCTTACCCCCGGCAGCGCGCGAATCTGGGACGCGATCTGCGATGCAACCCCATAACCCCTTCGCAGGCTACTGCCGCTGATTTGCACGTCGATGGGAGCAGGCATTCCCATGTTTAAGACCGAGTCGACCAGTCCGCCCGATTGAAAGTACGCGCTCAACTCGGGCAGGTCTTGCCGCAACCGCTCGCGTACGTCCTGCATGTATTTGTAACTCCCGATCTTGTGTCCCTCCTTCAGGCTTACCTGCACGAATCCCGTGTGGGGAGCCGAGTTCGGAGTGTAGATTGCCGAGAAATCGGTTGTGATCCCGATGTTGGAAACAATCATTCCCAGTTCGTTGTCTGGAACTACGCTGCGAACCACATCCTCCACCTTCTTGGCATATTGCTCGGACAGTTCAATGCGAGTTCCGGACGGAGCCTTGAAATTGATTACAAATTGCCCTGGGTCCGTGCGGGGGAAAAACGCTACCCCGAGCAACGGGTACATCGCGAGGCAGAGAATAGAAACACCTGCCAGGCCTACTACGGTTCCCACCGGCTTCAATAGCGTGGTGCTAAGAGAGCGGTCGTACTTGCCAAGCATCTTCTCGAAATAGAAATTGAACTTTCTGGCAATTGCGCCAAACCGAGCGCCGATCGATCCCTCCCCAACCTCCTCATCGGCCTGGTGCTTCTTGATGAGCTTGGCGCAGAACAGCGGCACCACCGTCATAGCGACGACATACGATGCTGCCAGGGAGAGGACCACAGCGGTTGCCAGGGCCACAAACAGAAACCGACTTACCCCATAAAGGAAGATCACGGGGAAAAAGACAATTGCTGTGGTTAAGGTCGCTGCGAGGACTGCCAGCGAAACTTCCTGGCCACCCTTTTCTGCAGCAACTGCGGGCGCTTCACCCATCTCGAGATGGCGGAAAATATTTTCCAACACGACGACGGAGTTATCGATCAATCGCGAGAAGGCTAACGCCAGCCCACCTAGCACCATCGTGTTGATCGACCCACCGCCGGCACTGATTGCCATGAACGCAGCGAGCGCGGAAAGAGGAATCGACAGAAATACTGCCGCCGTGGCGCGCATGCTCCCCAGAAACAGAAGCACCATCAGCCCTGTCAAAACCAGTCCGATTGCGCCTTCATGAAGCAGATTCTCGATCGCCATCTTTACGAATGCCGACTGATCGAAGACCACCTTGGCGATGAGCTGCTTTGGAACGTCCACCAGTTTTGAGATCGCGTCCCTGATCCCATCGACGATCGCAATCGTGTTGCTGTCGCCGCCTTGTTTGAGAATGGGAAGGTACACTGACCGCTGTCCGTCGACGCGCACGATGTTGGTCTGGATCTGCTGCGCGTCCTTCGCGTGTCCGACATCACCCACCAGAACTGACGCCTGCCCAACCGTCTTTATCGGCATGTCATTAATTTGGTCCGCCGACGGCACCTGACTATTCGTGTACAGGTTGTAGTCGATGGGGCCTATCTTGACGTCGCCGGCGGGCAAAATTAAGTTGCTGTCATTTACGGTGCGAACCACATCCATCACTGACAATTCATGCGCATCCAGCTTTAGCGGATCGACGTAGACCATGATCTGCCGATAGCGGCCGCCAAAAGGCTGCGGCACCGATGCACCCTGTACGCTTGCAATCTGATTTCGAACCGTGTACTGGCCCAGGTCGCGTAATTGCGTTTCGTTTAGCCCCTGACCTTTGAGTGTGATCAAACAGACCGGCAAGCTGGAGGCGTCGAATTTGAGTACGACCGGAGGCAGCGTTCCTGGAGGAAGCCGCCGCAGATCTGCCATCGCGAGGTTGGAAATGATGCTGAGGTCGGCGTTCGCATCGCTGCCGGGTTGAAAATAAATTTTGATCAAGCTGACGCCGGGTAGGGAACGCGACTCGATGTGATCAATGCCGCTTCCAAGAGTGAAGAATCTCTCAAACGGATTGGTGATGTTGGTTTCGATCTGTTGCGGAGGCATTCCGGAATAAAACGTGGCCACGACCACTACCGGAATATTGATAGGCGGAAACAGATCAACGGGCATGCGCACGAGCGTGACCGTGCCCACGATTGCGACCATCAGGCAGAGAACGATGATGAAAAAGGGATAGCGAATGGCGAAGCTCGACATTAGGCTGCGCCTCCCGCTTCAAAGCTGCTCTCGGTTACTACCTTCGGCGATACTTTCTGGCCGGGCCGAAACTCGCTTCGATTTCCAACGATGACTTGATCGTTCTCGTTAAGTCCGTTGAGAACCTCAACCCGATCGCTGCCCTCCGTGCCGAGCCCCACCTGCCGCTCTTGCACTCGTCCTTGTGAATCGACAATCAAGACACTGGCTCCAGAGCTGTTACGCTGGATCGCTTGAATGGGAACCGTGAGCGCATTGCTCTGCTGCTGCAGAATGATCCTGGCTTCGGCGTACATGCCCTCTTTGAGGGTGCCGTTTGCATTCTCCACGTCGATTTCGGTGTGCATGGTTCTGGTTTCATCGTTGAGTGCATCCGCAAAGCGTGCGACGTGTCCCTCAAAATCGCGGTTCATCGCCGAGACATGGACTTGCACAACTCCGCCCAGCCGCAGTTGCGGTACGGCAGACTCGGGAACCGGAACCACCAGCCGCAACCGCGACCACTCCGCCAACTGCACTACTGGCATCGACTGCGTTTCAGACGCCGTACCTGCCTGAATCAGAGCGCCTGTGTCGGCGTAGCGCTTGGTGACCACGCCCGCAAATGGAGCGGTGATGTGGGAATACGATTCCAGTGCCGCCAGGCGGTCGAGTTCGGCGCGTGCGACTGCGAGCCGGCTCTCGGACTCTGCGAGCGTCGCGCGAGCACTTTCGATCTGTGCCTCCGTCTCTTTGTCTTTGGCTTGGGAATCGTCAAGTTCCTGTTCCGCGATCAGCCCGGGGCGCGCTTCCGAGGCCTGTTTGAGACGCGAGTAGCCCGCATGTACTGCGGAGTGATTGGACTCTGCTCGGTGGGTTTCACTTTGTGATCGACGGATCGCTTCCTCGTAGCGGTGTATGTCTGCCTTCGCTCCCGCCACTTGGGCGCTCAACTCTGGGACCTCCAGGATCGCCAGCACCTGTCCAGCCTTCACATGGTCGCCGACATCCACGAAAATCTTTTGGATGTAACCCGCCACTTTTGCATGAACATCCACTTGCTGATATGGCCGAAACGCTCCCGACAGCGTGAGGGAGTTTACGACCGGGCTTCGTTTTACCAGGGCAACAGCCACTCTGGGTATGGTGTCGTCGTGCGGATCCGCCATCGCGGTTTTTGACGGGTGCCGCAATAGTACAAACGTGCCCACCGCTACGATGACAGCGGCGATGGTAACGAGCTTCTGCTTACCATTCATTGATTAACCTTTTCTGAACTGAAATGTTCCCCTTAAGAGTGTCTCGACCGTTGGTCAAGACAAAGCATCCCGGCCTTTCGGACATCGAGAGGCCGGTTCTGCTCACGCATATCTTTAAATCGCGTGATCTCGCCTACAGCCGCTCTAGTGATTGGCTGTAGTTCGCAAATCACAATTAGCGGTAGGTCGGAGAAAAACTATCAGCAGGAAGGTGGAGGACGGGTGTAAAGACTTTCGTCAAAGAGGAGGCTTGGAAGTTGTGGCCCCGCAGGCGCCACGTACGGATAGAAAGTAGGGGCCTTTAACGCAGTTTGGATGGGTGCTGGAACGCTCCATCGAGTAGCATCGCGATCCATATGCTGCCGAACCGCTTGTCTCGACGCCGTGTGAACATTGGTGCTTCCGGGGACAGTAAGACGGAAGGTACGAGTCGCCAGGCTTACCGTGAGCGCACAGAGCGTCAGGACAACAAGTAGCACTTGCCAGCCCGAACGCCGAAAACCCATCTGTCGCAACTCTCCCGGCGGAGACATCGTGCGCACCATCCTTTCAAGCATTATAGCAATAGCCATTTACCCTTCACCAGAATGTCGGTAACCGTCGGACACAATGCTGCGTGAGTTACATCGTTTTTTGATTCCCGACGGGAACTGCTTCTGGGTGCCAGAAATTCGCCCCATGTGTACAATCGCCAGATAGTCTTTTCTGCTTCTTGGCGTTCGGTTGCGTTCAGTTCGTCTGTCGGGCGAAATGCTACGCGATTTTGGGATCTTAACCGTTCGGTTCTGGTAAGTGTCTTTCCAGTCGGGTGTCGCTAATGCCCGTTCCAAGTTCGCGAGAACCGTCTTCAATGCTGCCACGTACGCGCACGATCGTAGCTTCAAGACAGCTATGCGTGCTGGTTTATCCTCCATTCACCGGCTGCAGCCGGCTTTGCGTGTGCTGATCAGCCTGGTGGGAATCGGTTCGGGACTGATCGTCGTTTTCGGAGCGCCTGGCGCTCGATTTATGTCGTCGGATCCGCGGCCGCGCTCACGATTTTCGCAACTCTTTGCTTTCACCCGGAACATGTTCAAACGGCTTAACGGTCGCCACATTTAATTTGAAGCACCTTGATAAATACAAAAGAAGGAGACAAGAACAATGCCAACTATCGCTGCAAAAGACGGCACGCAGATTTACTACAAAGATTGGGGCAACGGTCAGCCGGTAGTCTTTAGTCACGGCTGGCCGCTCGACGCCGATGCATGGGAAGACCAGATGCTATTCCTGGCCGATCGCGGCTATCGCTGCATCGCGCACGACCGGCGCGGGCATGGCCGCTCAGACCAGCCCTGGGAAGGCAACGAGATGAACACCTACGCCGACGACCTCGCGGCCTTGGTGGAGAAACTCGATCTCAAGAATGCAATCCATGTCGGACATTCCACCGGCGGAGGCGAAGTGGCGCGTTATATCGGTCGGCATGGCACAAAACGCGTCGCTATGGCCGTACTCATCGGTGCGGTTCCACCGCTGATGCTCAAGACGCCTGCGAATCCAGGGGGCATGCCCATGGAAGCGTTCGATCAACTTCGGACTGGCGTTCTCACTGACCGCTCGCAGTTCTTCAAAGACCTCAGCGCGCCGTTCTACGGTGCCAACCGTCCCGGCTCGAAGGTGTCGCAAGGCTTGAGGGACTCGTTCTGGCTGCAAAGCATGTTGTGCGGACACAAGGCGGCCTATGAATGCATCAAAGCGTTCTCGGAGACCGACTTCACCGAGGACCTGAAGAAGTTCGATGTGCCCACGCTCATTCTGCACGGAGACGATGACCAGATCGTTCCGATCGGCGCTTCCGCCATGCTCTCATCGAAAATGGTCAAAGGCGCGACCTTAAAAGTCATTCATGGAGCGCCGCACGGTATGTGCTCCACCTTGAAGGATCAGATCAATGCGGAACTGCTCGGATTCTTCAAACAAAGCAGGCAGGCGGCGGCCTGAAACACCGCCACGAGAGGACGTCCAGCTATGAGACCGGGGGCGTCATCGATCGGTGCGCCCCTGGTGAAAGCTGTGTTTAGGCGAGTTAGTTCGATGCTCACGATCCCCTCTTAGGCTCGGCGGCGAGGAACAGGGAAGTCCTGGGGAATCAAATGAAATTGGTCGCCACCGATGCCACTATGATCGTTCTCAAGAACACTGGACATTGGGTGCTGGAAGAGAATCAGAAAGAGAAGATTGACGCACTCATGAAATTCCTCTAAAAGCGTGAAGTAAGGTCGTTGTTGTTTAGTCCGAAGTCGTTTTAGGATCCCAATATGTTTCCCCCTTCTTCCGATCTGCCGGAATGCTGGCCCGCGCTGCCTCTCGATTCGTGGAAAGACACTCTTGCCACTCTTCACATGTGGACACAGATCGTCGGCAAGGTACGGCTACGCCTGACGCCGCTCGTGAATCATTGGTGGAATGTTCCCTTATACGTCACTGCTCGTGGCTTGGGCACCTCGCGAATCCCTTATGGAGAGCGGTCGTTCGAGATATGGTTTGATTTCATACGACATCAGCTTGTACTCGAGACCAGTGACGGGCTCATGAAAACTCTTCCACTCGAGCCTCGCTCGGTTGCCGACTTCTATCACGAAATCATGAAGATGCTTCGGTCTGCGGGCATCGATGTCAAAATCTGGCGGATGCCAGTCGAAATTCCCAATCCGATCGCCTTCGATCAGGATCGGGTGCACGCATCCTACGATCCCGCCTCGGTGGAAAAATTCTGGCGTGTTTTGATGTCGGTGGATTCGGTCTTCCAACAATTTAGATCGGGATTCATCGGTAAGAACAGCCCGGTGCATTTCTTTTGGGGAAGCTTCGACCTAGCAGTCAGCCGCTTTTCGGGCCGGCGCGCTCCCGAAAGAGTCGGCGCCGATGCCATGACACGTGAAGCCTACTCCCACGAAGTGAGCAGCGTCGGCTTCTGGCCCGGCAACGATGATACGAAGGGTGCGGTTTTTTATTCCTACACGGTCCCCGAGCCGGAAAGATTTAAGGAAGCCACCGTTCGTCCGGATGCTGCCTTCTATCAGAAACAACTTGGCGAATTCCTTGTGATGTATGAAGACATTCGCACCGCGAAATCGCCCAGCGCTTCATTGTTGGATTTTTGCCAGAGCACCTATGAGGCGGGGGCCAGCCTCGGCAATTGGGATCGCAAAGCGTTGGAGAGGACGGCGAGCGAGAGAAAATGAGGCTTCTTCCTCGGGCGAGTCAGATTATTCTCATTCTCCCACCCGTGCAAAATGGAGTTCCCTGTGGGTCTTTTTCGGAATGCCTTTGGTGTGGCAACCTTCGCACTTTATGAAATGAATGTTGTGGGAGCTGTCGCGCGACTTAAAAGTTGTGTCCATTTTCTCGACGTCTAGGCCGCAGTTGGATAGTCTCGGATGGCAGGTGGCGCAAGACACGCGTGTCATCTGACCGTGATCGAGATGGCATGAAAAACAGCTCAGGCCTTCGTGAACTCCCACCGGAGTGCGGTCGTCTCCCGATCCCACTTGCAGCGTTGCCCGCGGCGCGTGGCACTGGTAGCAGAGCGCCTGCCGCGGATCGGAACTGATCTTCACCAGCCGATCTCCGTCTTTTATGGCGGGCAGGCTCAACTGGCTGACAGGAATCGATTCCATTTCCCGGCGATCGAACAGGGCGAGAGACGGGATCATTACTGCTTGTTGCGGTCCGGCAGTATGCACGCCGGGCTTTGATTTTTCGAGCGGCGTCCCTTGCTTGTGCGTCTGATGGCAGGTGAGGCAGGGAATCACTGGCTCGTCCGCAAGCGAACTCTCCTTCAGTGACCACGGTCCAGCTGTGTCAATCGGCTGCACCAGATCGCGAACGGCTCCTCCATAATGCATGCCATGGCATCGCAGGCAGTCGTCCATCAACAGGTTCTTCTGATTGAAGGTCTTATCAAGAAAGATGTCGCGATACGAAGCGCTGTGTGGTCCGGCTTGCCAGCCCGCGTATTCCTGCTGGTGACATCGCCGGCAATTGGCCATGACCTTGGAAATGTCCCGTTCCCTGAGTCGAACGTGATCGGGCACGCTGCCTCGCAGGTGCGCGAACACTCGCCTCATATTGTTGAGGTGAAAGCCCGCATCCAGCGTGAAAACATTCCCATGGCATTCCGTACAAGCGACATTGCGGTGCGTTGACGTGTGCCAATCGGTGTACGGTTGCCAGATTTCGTGGCACTTGGTGCATCCCCTGCCACCGGAAGCCTCATAGTAGAGGCTCGCTCCTGGGACGCAGAGAATCGCAAGCAGGGCGACGCCCAGCACCAGGAGCAGCCGACTCGACCTCGAGAATGCGATCTTCATCTCTGCTCTGCCGCGGCGGTAGTTTGCACCCCGCAGCGTTCCTATCGGAACTTCGTTCCTTTCCAATTCCGGATCAGGGCATCGGATGCACGGTATGCGTTTGCCATGATCGTCAGAACCGGATTGAATCCGCCGTTGGTGACATGCACGCTGGCGTCAATCACGAAGAGATTGTCCACATCGTGAACCTGGCAATCCTTGTTCACCACAGAAGTCTTCGGATCGTTTCCCATGCGGCAGGTCCCGGCCTGATGTTGTCCGCCACTCAAGCCTGGGCCGGGCACGTGGCGCCACGTCTTGATCGCACCCGACTCCTTGAGCCAGTCTTCTGCTTTCCGGGACAAAAATTCGGCTACGTGAATGTCGTTGGCATGCCGCCCGCCAGAGAGTCGGCATACGGGGATGCCCCAATGATCTTTCACCACCGGATCGACCTGTACGCGTGCGTCAAACACAGGCAATTCCTGCACCGGACCCATGACCGCGATGTTTCGTTTGAACCATTGCCGCATGAAGTCCTTGTGCTCCCGACCCCAATCTCTGGTGCCGGGCGGGGTACGGCCAACCAGTTCAATCGGCAGCCGGGTAAACTCATTCGCCAACATTCCACCGCTGACCAAGCCCGCATTGCCGTGGTTGAAGTCGCAAATCGCAATGGACGCTCCCGGCCCCACGTCGTCGTAGACCTCCGAATCGAGCAACCCCAAAGCGCCGGTGTAAGCATGGCCCTGCAAGTTCCGTCCCACCCAGTCATAGCGATTCCCGAGTCCGTTGGGAAACAGTCGGCTCTTCGAATTCAACAGCAGCCGGGCGGACTCGTTGGCTCCGCATGAGACGATGACGATATCGGCAGGCCGCTCCTGCAGGCGATCGTTCTCGTCGAAATAAGCGATTCCCGTGACGCGGCCCGCGGAGTCGGTCACAATCTCCTTCGTCATACAATCGGTCTTGAGTTCACAATTGCCTGTAGCCAGGGCCGTCGGAATGACTGTATTGTGCGTTCCGTTCTTGGCGTTTACCTCGCAGGCGAATCCCACGCACCAGCGACAGCGCATGCAAGGCGCTCTACCGCCGTAGGCAACCGAGTTCCGCAGCATTGGAATGTGAAACGGATGAAGGCCCAGTCGCCGTGCCGCAGGATCCAGGATCGTGAACTCGCGATTCGGTGGCAGCGGAGGCATCGGGAGCGCGCGCTTCCGCGGCGCGCGAAAGATATTGTTGGAATCATCCCCGGAGACGCCGATTTCCCATTCCGCTTTTTCGTAGTAGGGTTCGAGATCTTGATAGGAGATCGGCCAGTCGTCAAGCGTGCTACCTGCAACCGTTCCGTAGGTGGAACGCATGCGAAAATCCTGTTCCATGAAGCGCCAGGCCATCGCACCGTACGAAACCGTACCTCCGCCCACGCAGGCGGCATTGTTGTTGTACTCACCATCGCTGGGTACGACGATGCGTTCTTGATTCGCCGCATCCACCACGACTCGCGGATTTCGTTCATCATCCGGACCAAACGGTGCGCCCAGAACGGAAACTCGCTGGTTCCTCAAATCGTCTTTCAGATCGTCGAACGGCGTGTTCCACTTACCGCGCTCGAGAAGAAGAACGCTGAGACCACCCTCGGCGAGTTCTTTGGCGACGACGCCACCGGCTGCGCCAGCGCCGATTACAACCGCATTCACCTTTCTTGGAGCCACCAGCGCTCTCCTCAGCTCACTCTCGAATTGCCCTTGGTCTCGTCGCGATATCTTCCTCGAATCGGCGGGTAAGGCAGCCTGAGCATGGCCCAACTGACACGATTTCGGTTGCCGCCGTGGCGCGGATCGCCATAGAAGCCCTGCATCGTATGGTCAACCACCACACGGAAGAACCTGCGCAATGAGGCTCCTTCCTTGCCGCCGTCAATCGCCGTCAAAAACTCTATCTGTTGCTGCTCCGGCAAGCTGGGAAATTTCTTTCCGTATTTTTGGAAGGCGCGATCGTTCAGCTCGGCAATTCCTCGCCGGTAGATTCCCTTCATCCGTTTGAGTCGGCTGGATAGCTGCACATCGATGTAGTTCACCACGCCCGCCGACACGGCTCCGGGATCCTGATCTTCGGGAATGATTTGACCGCAGAGGCTCGATAGCGTGTTCGCTTCGTCGGCAGTCAGTGCGCGCCACGGGCTTCCTAGCTTCGAGCACGAAACAGTCGCACCGACGGCAACTGCCCCTGCCGACAGTTGAATGAACTTACGCCGCGTGAGGTTATGCTTCGCCTTCATGGTGTCGAGGAAAGAATAATCGAATTCCTCTCAGGCGAGTTGATTTCATTTGTCCTACGTATTCTGTGACTTCGATCACAGCTGGGTGTGGCCCAAAAAGGGCCGCGGCAAACCGAGATATTATTCGATGCCCAGCTGTCTCTGGATTTGCTCCAGCGGCACGCCCTTGGTCTCGGGAACCATCGTCTTCACCCAAATGAGTTGAAGGACCATCATGAAGGTGAAAAACGAGAACACGTAGCCGGGGGGAAACGCCGAGACCATCCTGGGAAAGAAAGTAGTGAGCGCCGCCGCGAAGATCCAGTGCGTGAAGCTGCCAAGGGTCTGGCCTTCGGCGCGATGGCGGTTGGGGAAGATCTCGGAAATAAACACCCAGATCACGGCTCCCTGGCCGATTGCGTGGGCAGCGATAAAACCGAAAATACAAACCGGAACGATGGAAAAATGTTCCGTAAAGAATGCCCAGGCGACCAGGCCCAGGGACGTGATGTAGCCGAAGGAACCGATGTAGAGAAGCGTCCGCCGGCCTAGCCGGTCAATCAGCCACAGGCCGACAAAAGTGAAAACAAGATTCGTGACGCCAATCCCGATCGATTGCAACAGAGCCGCCTTCGCGCCCAGGCCGGTAAGCTCGAAGATGCGCGGAGCGAAGTACAAAATTGCGTTGATGCCGGAAAGTTGGTTGAAGAACGCAATCAGGATGGCGAGCAAAATAGGTTTCTGGAGCCGTCGAGTCCAGAAGTGTCCCCCCGAAACTTCCTCCGACGACGCTGCGGCAATTTCATCCGCCTCGGCCGCGATTTCGGCGTCTGAAACATCCGGCTGGGCGCGCTTCAGAACCTGCAAAGCGGTCTCGCGGTCGCCTTTCCGGCTCAGCAGCCAGCGTGGGCTTTCAGGAAGCGCGAAGCAGAACACAGCATAGAGCAACGAGGGAAACGCCGCTACGCCCAGCATCCAGCGCCAGGCATTCGCTCCAACGCCGGCCAGCAGCCAGTTCGAGACGAACGCGATCAAAATTCCAAAAACAATGTTGAACTGGAACATTCCCGCAAGCCGTCCGCGGTGCTTCGGAGGCGCGATCTCCGAGATGTACATGGGAGCAACTACCGTCGAGATGCCAATCCCCAGGCCGCCGATGACGCGTGCAGCGATGAAAGTCGCCACGTCCGGCGCCAATGCCGAACCCACTGCGCCGACCAGGTAAAGAATTCCGATCCAGAGCAAGGTGGCTTTGCGTCCGAATCGGTCCGCCGGCCAGCCGCCGATCAACGAGCCCACGACCGTGCCATAAAGGGCCGACGCCATCGCAATGCCATGCAACGAGGGGCTCAAGCCCCAAAGCGTCTGGATAGTTTTTTCGGCGCCGGAAATAACGACCGTATCGAAACCAAAAAGAAATCCGGCAAGCGCCGACGTGAGCGACCAGAAGAAGATGCGACTATTCATATTGGGAAGACGCGCAGCTTACCATAGAATCGATTCGATTCCCTCGCGATCCGAGGAAGACCTGAGAATCCGTTCTTACCCCTTGGTCAGCGGATAGCCCTTCTCCCTCCAATCTCGGATGCCGCCGTCCATAGAGATCACGTTCGTATAACCCATCTTCTGCAGGTTGTCGGCGGCCAATGCCGAGCGGAAGCCACCACCACAATAAAGAATCATTTCGGTATTCAGTTCGGGAGCGCGAGCCTCGATGTCGCGTTCGATCACTCCTTTTCCGAGGTGAATCGCGCCCGGAAGATGGTCTTTGGCGAATTCGCTCTCCTCGCGGACATCCACGAGCACGAATTTATCGCCACGATCCAATCGGGACTTCACTTCAGCGACATTGGTCTCGCGCACGCGGGTCCTGGCGTCGTCTACGATTTTCAAAAAACGTGGAGGATGTTGTTGGGCCATGGTTGCTCCTTTCAACCGTCAAGGCATTGCTGCGTCAACATAGTAACAAGCTATCCGAGGGTTGCGCACAGAAGGGACTATGGTGGTGTTTCAGTTTGAGGAGATCGATTTGTATCAGGGCATCGCTTCGGCGATGCCGCACTTTCATGTAACACAAACGGCTTTGGCCGCTGGGCTGGGCCCCAGAGGAGCAGCGGCTAAAGCCGACGTTCCGCCAAGTGCCAGTGCGGCATGCCTGAAGGCATGCCCTGATACGAACCTTCCAATCAACCTAGGCAACCACGGCGCGCTCGCTTCAATTAGCATGAGCGCGTGCCTCAGGAACACTCGCGGAAGACTGGGCTGGCTCGAGCGCTGTCAAAACTGGGATACTGTTCGCGCTCTCGGGCCGCCGAGCTAATTCGAGATGGCCGCGTGCGCCTCAACGGAGTTCTGCGGCGCGATCCCGAGACCCCGGTGCGGCTCGACCGCGACCGCATTGTGGTGAATGGCCACGCGATTGAAGCGGAAAAGAAGATTTACCTGATGATGAACAAGCCGCGCGGCCTGGTGACCACCGCATCTGACGAGAAGGGCCGCGAGACGGTGTATTCGATATTGGTACAGGCTGGTGAGTCGCTCCCATGGATTGCTCCGGTCGGGCGTCTGGACAAGGCCAGCGAGGGCCTCTTGCTGCTTACGAACGATTCCGAGTGGGGAGCGCGCGTGGCAGCTCCCGAAACTCATCTTGAGAAGACGTATCACGTGCAGATCGGAACGATCGCTGACGAAGGGCTCACTCAGGCAATAGTCCGCGGCGTGAAGACCGAAGACGGAGACGTCCTGAGCGCAGTCCAATGCCGACGGTTGCGTTCGGGAGAAAAAAACTGTTGGATCGAGATTACTCTCGATGAAGGCAAGAATCGGCAGATTCGCCGCATGCTCGCCGCGCTTGGAGTGGAAGTCCTCCGGCTGATCCGTGTGGCAATTGGACCGTTACAGCTTGGCAAACTGGCGAAAGGAACACACCGCCGCCTGACCGGCGAAGAAAAGCGAGCACTAGATCGCGCAATGAAAGGCTCCATTGATAAGTGACTTAACCTTCCTTCCGGCCGCCGTGATGGCTGCCCAGATCCGCGAGAAGCAGATCTCGCCGGTCGATCTTGCCGAAGCCCATCTGGCCAAAATCGAGCGGCTGAATCCGAAGTTGAACGCATTTGTTCACGTCGACGCCGGTTGGGTTCGTCGAGAAGCGCGCTACGCCGCAGCCGCGGTGATCGACGGCAAAGTCCTCGGTCCCCTCCATGGCGTGCCGCTTAGCATCAAGAGTTCGATCGAAGTGGAGGGATTGCGATGCGAAGCCGGAAGCCGTCTGCGCACCGGATTCGTTGGTGCACAAGATGCGCCCCTGGTGGCACGCCTGCGGAACGCCGGCGCAATTATTCTCGGCGCGACCAATACGCCGGAACTCTTGATGGCCTGGGAAACTGACAATCTACTGTACGGCCGCACAAAGAGTCCCTGGGGTCTGGACCGCACGCCCGGAGGCTCCAGTGGCGGTGAGGCGGCTGCCATTGCCGCCGGAATATCGGCAGGAGGCGTGGGCAGCGACGGTGGTGGTTCGATTCGTGTTCCCGCACACTTCAGCGGTATCTGCGGTCTGAAACCCACGCCGGGTCGCATTCCCTCGACCGGTCACTTTCCCCCATCCGGCGGACCGTTTGCCCTGATTGGTGTCGTCGGCCCCATGGCGCGCACCGTGGCCGATTTGAAGCTCCTGTTCGAAGTGATGCAAGGTCCGGATGACGGCGATTCGTGCGCGGCCCCAGTCCCCCTGGTTTGGCCGAGCGACGACGAAGTCAAGCATCTCCGAGTCGGTTATTTCGAAGACGACGGCCGCAGCCCGGTCACGCCAGAAACTCGACTGGCAGTGCGAACCGCCGCAGAAGCTCTAAGCCGCGCCGGATTTCGGGTCGAACCATTTCGTCCGGAAGGTCTCGAGGAGGCGCGTGAACTCTGGAAGAAGTTTTTCGTCAAAGTTGCAGGAATGCTCATCGGCCCAATGTTTCACGGACGAGAGCACGACCAGAGCCCGACTCTTAGACAGTTTCTGGAATGGTCCGCCGCCGAGCCGCAGTTGACGGGCGATTCGCTTCTTGATGCTTGGATCCGCCGCGACGCCCTCCACGCCAGCTTCCTGCGGCAAATGCGCGAATATCCCATCCTCCTCTGCCCAGCGGCAGCGATCCCCGCATTTCGTCACGGGGAACGATCCTGGCAGATCGAAGGAAAGACGGTGAACTACCTGGATGCTTGGAGCTATACCGAGTGGTTCAATCTCCTAGGCAATCCCGCGGCGGTGGTTCCCGTGAGCCATACCTCTGAAGGTTTACCCATCGGAGTTCAGATCGTGGGCCGGCCATGGCAAGAGGAGCAGGTCCTATCCGTCGCAGCTGTCGTAGAAAAGGAATGTGATGCGTGGAGGATTCCGCCGATCAGGTGAGAAGCATCGCCAAACCGTCCTAGTATCTTTCTATTATTTCGTCGGGCACTCAGCCCTGTATAAGTTTATCTGCGCAGGGTTTCAGCCACTGTGGGGCTGATCTAACGCTGCTACTCCATCGCTGTAAGCCATGCGGGAAATGCCAACATCTGGGGGAGTCATCGGTCGAGCGTTGTCGTGGCTGGTGGTGTTTCTGGTCATTTCGGCTGCCTATCTTTACACCTTTCCGCAGCCAAACATCTTTTATGCGGGCATGGTGCTGCTGCACGCGGCCGTAGGAGTCCTGGCGACCATCCTGCTGGTACCCGCGTGCCTTCGGTTACTGCGAGCCGGGAGCATTTCGTCCCGCGCAGGCTGGCTGCTGATCGCAGTAGGAGCGCTGGTTGGCCTGATCCTGATCAAGACCGGAACACCCCGCACGGAGTGGAACAAACTCTATCTCCACATTGTGATTTCGCTTGCAGGAGTTGGCCTTCTTTTCGCCGATTGGCTCGGCAGGCGCGCCGCGAACGAACCCCGGCCCATTGGATCGCGAGTAGTCGGTGGTGCCTTGCGCGTCGTCCTTTGTCTGGCGGTGCTGGCCGGCGTCGCATATGGCGCGCGCTACGTGCGCGAAAGCTGGCAGACGCGCAACCGCATCCAGAATCCGACGATGCCGCCCGATACCATGAATGGGGAAGGCGATGGCCCCGAAGGCGCGTTCTTTCCGAGTTCGGCGCAGGTTTACGGCAAGCAGAAAATTCCCAGCAAGTTCTTCATGGAATCTGACTCCTGCAAGCGCTGCCATGAAGACATCTACAACCAGTGGTTCAGTTCAGCCCACCATTTTTCATCGTTCAACAACCAGTGGTATCGCAAGTCGATCGAGTACATGCAAGACACGATCGGCACCAAGCCTTCCAAGTGGTGCGGTGGATGCCACGATCCCGCGGTGCTCTATGCCGGGATGATGGATACGCCTATCAAGCAAATCGTGCACCGCCCGGAAGCTCAGGCTGGCCTTGGCTGCATGATGTGCCACTCCATCGCCAACGTGAAAAGCACCATGGGGCAGGGCGATTTCTATCTTGAATATCCCAAGTTGCATGAGCTCGCAGCAACGCAGAATCCGGTGGCCCGAGCGTTGCATGATTTCCTGATCCAGTTGAATCCAGAGCCGCACCGCCGCGTGTTTCTGAAGCCTTTCATGCGCACCCAGACGGCGGAGTTCTGCTCCTCCTGCCACAAGGTGCACCTCGACGTGCCGGTGAACAGTTACCGCTGGTTCCGCGGTTTCAACGAGTACGACAACTGGCAGGCCAGCGGCATTTCCGGGCAAGGTGCGCGTTCGTTCTACTATCCGCCGAAGCCGCAGCAGTGCGCCGACTGCCATATGCCCGCCGAGGCCTCAAAGGACGCGGGCAACATCAATGGCTTCGTGCATTCGCATCGTTTTCCCGGAGCAAATACCGCGGTACCGACCGCCAACGAAGACGCGCCGCAACTGAAGCTGACGGAAGATTTTCTGAAAAACGGCGCGCTCACGGTGGATATCTTCGCTATCTCTCCGGCGCAGGCTCCGCTCAAGCCGGGCGCCACCACCCAATCGGATCTCTCCACCACGTTCGCCGTCGGAGAAGAATCGGAGAGCAAGGTCACGGGCGAACCTGGAGGCGAGGCCGCGCCTGTCACTGCTCCGTTGAACCGAGTCCAGCCGTCGTTGCGTCGCGGCGACACCGTCCGGGTGGATGTGGTCGTCCGCACGAAAAAAATCGGGCACTTCTTTCCCGGCGGCACGGTCGATGCCTACGATACATGGCTCGAACTGAAGGGCACCGACGACAAGGGCCAGATCATCTTCTGGAGCGGCCGTGCCGAAGACAACGGACATGGTCCGGTCGAGAAAGGCGCCCACTTCTATCGTTCGTTGCAGATCGATGCGCACGGCAATCCCATCAACAAACGCAACGCCTGGGCCACTCGCGCGGTGGTCTATGTGAGATTGATCCCACCCGGCGCTGCCGACACGGTGCACTACCGCATGTTCGTGCCGCAAAATGCTGGCAACAAGATCACCCTGCATGCGCGGCTCTGCTACCGAAAGTTCTCGTGGTACGGAACGCAGGAGGCGTTCGCTGGTCAGCCTGACCTCGACGAAGCTGAATTCAGTCGCGCCAGACTATGACGATCGTCCGACTGTCTTTACAGCATCGCTGAACGGTGTGTCCGCCAAAGAAGAGAAAATTCCTGACCTTCCCATCGTCGCGGTTGCTGAAAGTGAAGTGACTCTTCCCGTAGTCGCGCACAACGCACCCGCGGTGCAGCCAAAGACCATCGCGCTAAAAGAAGAGTGGCAGCGCTGGAACGACTATGGTATCGGATTGTTCTTGCAAGGAGATTTGAAGGCAGCGGCGGCAGCTTTTGAGAAAGTGACCGAAGCGGATCCCAACAATCCCGACGGCTGGGTCAATATTGGTCGCTGCGCCGTGCAGGAGGGCGACATGGCGCGTGCCCGCACCGTGCTCGAAAGAGCGCTGGAACTCTCTCCAAGTCTGGCCCGTGCCAATTTCTTTTACGCCAAAGTTCTGCGCTCCGATGGCAACTACGAGGGGGCCGCTCGGACGCCTGCGAATCGTTTTGGAGCAGTATCCCCGCGATCGCGTCGCGTTGAACGATTTCGGACGCATCCTGTTCCTGCAGCGTAAATACGATGAGGCCGTGAAGGTCCTGCAATCGGTGTTAGCCATCGATCCCGAAGACCTGCAGGCTCACTACAATCTCATGCTCTGCTACAACGGCTTGGGAAATGAGAAGTTGGCCAAGGAACATCAGGCCCGCTACATGCGCTTCAAGGCCGACGAGTCGTCGCAGGCAATCACCGGCCCCTACCGCCAACTCCATCCCGAAGATAACAACGAGCGCCAGGCCATCCACGAACATGTTTCGGTTCCGCTAACGAACCATGCGGGGACAGCCGCCCCGGCTGTCCAGTCGGGCAAAGCCCGGCTAGCTTCTGCAGCCGCATCTGCCGGAGCCTCGAGATAAATGCTTCGTCCGGTCCAGACTTTTCTCTCAACTTCTCTCCATGGCTCCGTGGCTCCGTGGTTGTGATCCTTGTACTCAACGCTCGGAGCCCAAGCTGAGGACCACATCACGTTCCGCGACATCACCGCGCAGGCGGGCATCCACTTCACTCACAACAACGGCGCTTTCGGGAAGAAGTGGCTGCCGGAAACCATGGGCCCGGGTTGCGCCTTCATTGATTACGACAACGACGGATATCCCGACATCATCCTGATCAACGGGGAAGACTTTCCCGGTCACCAACACGCCGGTGCGACCACGCTGAAGCTGTACCACAACAATCACGACGGCACTTTCACTGATGTCACTCGCCGCGCTGGACTCACCGTGCCGATGTTTGGTTTCGGGGTAGCCGTTGGAGACTACGATAACGACGGCTTTGACGATCTGTTCATCTCGGCGCTGGGCCAAAGCCATCTCTTCCACAACAACGGTAACGGCACGTTTACGGAAGTGACCAAGTCCGCGGGAATGTGGGGGCCGAGCGAATTCTCGACCAGTGCCGCCTGGGTCGATTACGACCGCGACGGCAAACTCGATCTCGTGGTTGCAAACTACGTGCAGTGGAGCGAGCAGGGCGATCTCTACTGCACGCTCGATGGTGCACACAAATCGTACTGCACACCGGAATCTTACAAAGGAACTTCGGTGCGACTGTGGCATAACCTCGGCGGCGGCAAGTTTGAAGACACGACGCAGAAAGCTGGACTTGGCGACCCAACCTCCAAGAGCCTGGGCATCGCGATTCTCGACTATAACGGCGACGGATGGCCCGACATCCTCATCGCCAACGACACCCAGCCCAACAAGCTATATCTCAACAAGAAGGACGGGACATTCGAAGAACGCGGCGTGGCCGCTGGAATCGGCTTCAGCGAGGACGGCATCGCGCGCGCCGGTATGGGGGCGGACGCCGCCGATTACGATCGCACCGGTCACGTGAGCTTGCTGATCAGCAATTTCTCCAATCAGATGGTTTCGCTTTATCACAACGAAGGAAATGGTCTGTTCGTCGACGAGGCTCCGCAGTCGGAAGTCGGCCGAGCAACCTTGGTCACTCTCGGCTTCGGCTGCTTCTTCTTCGATTACGACAACGACAGCTGGCCCGACATTTTTGTGGCCGACGGCCACATCGAGGACCAGATCGAGCGCGTCCAAAAGCGCGTCAGTTACGCCGAGCCTCCGCACCTGTTCCGCAATCTTGGCGGCGGAAAGTTTACCGAAGTGACCGCCCAGATGGGCAAGACCTTCGCCGCCCCGAAAGTGGCGCGGGCCGCGGCTTACGCCGACATCGACAATGACGGCTTCCTCGACATTCTTCTCACCACCAATGCCGGCCCGGCATATCTATTTCACAACGAAGGCGGCACGAACCACAGCCTGCGAATCAAGTTGGTGGGCACAAAATCGAACCGCGACGGCATCGGCGCCGTGGTTCGCGTGACCTCCGGCGGTGACAAGCAGTGGAAGATGGTGCGTTCCGGTTCCAGTTATCTAGCCCAAAGCGAACTCGTCCTTACCTTCGGTCTGGGAGTCCAAACCAAAGCTGACACAGTGGAGATCGAGTGGCCCAGCGGACAGACCGAGAAATTCGCAAACGTGAACGCGGGCCAAACCATAACCGTGCAGGAAGGGAAGGGAATCGTAGCCAATCGTCCGTACGGAAAATTACCGAAATAAACGCAAGCCCCAGCCACAAGTTTCACGAACATAAAACGGATTGCTCCGGACGACGGTTCCTTCGTGTACCTTAGTGCCCTTTGTGGTTAAATCTTTAACCAGATGAATCTGAAAATTCCTGCCGCTCTTGTCGTCGTGACCCTGGCTGCGGCTGTCCTGCTTGCGCCCACGGGCCAACCTAACCCGATCGAGGCGGCCCGACTGAACAACCTCGGCTGTGCGTACATGAACCAGCAGTTGTTCGAGAAGGGACTGAATGCTTTTCATCAGGCACTGGAAGCGGACCCTAAATTTGTGATTGCCCGGTTGAATGAGGGCGTCGCCTATTCCAACCTGCAAAAGGTGGACGAGGCCAAGGCAGCGATCGAAGATGCGCTCAAGCAAGACCCGAAGCTTCCCAACGGCTGGTATAGCCTTGGACTGTTGGCCAAAAATACCGGCGACGCGCAGGCGTCCATCGAGGCATTCAAGCGCGTTATAGAAATCGACCCCAACGACGCCGACACCTGGTATTTCCTCGGCACCGCGCACGTCCAGGCCAAGCAGTTTCCATTGGCGATTGAAGCCTTCCAGCACGCACTAAAAATTAACCCGTTGCACGCCTCGGCGGAATTCGGATTGTCGCGCGCCTACCAGCAATCCGCCGACGTCGAACATGCGCGCGACCACCTGAAGAAATTCCAGTACATCACGCAGAACAAAATCGGCGCTCCGATGAGCCTGGCCTACGGCGAGCAGGGCCAGTACTCACGCGCGGTGGAGTCACCGACAGCAGCGCTGAAGCCGCCACCGCAGATCAAGGTGCAGTTCGTGGATGTGACGAAGGACGCGGGGATTGTGTCAAAACAAAACCGCACGCCTGCTGACGCTAACGACATCGCGTCATTCTTAGGCCCGAGTGCTTGCTTCTTCGACTACGACAGAGACGGCAAGCCCGACCTGTTCATAACGGACAATGGACCGGGTGGCGGCGTTGTCCTCTATCACAATCTCGGGAATCGTTTTGAGGATGTAACGAAACACGCAGGACTTGATCCTTCGGTCCGCGCAGTCGGATGCACGGCAGGCGATTACGACAACGATGGATACGCAGACCTTGCTGTCGGCCTATATGAATCTCGTCTCGTTCTGTGGCACAACGAAAAGAACGGCACCTTCAGGGACGCCACAGAGAGTGTTGGGATCAAAAGAACATCCGAATCTAGAAGCGATGGATTCAATGCCGGACTTACTTTCGTGGACTACGACCATGACGGTGATCTGGATTTGTTCGTTGACCGCTACAGCATGAGCGGCCCCCTTTTCTTCACCGATGTCAGCCTTGCCAACCCAGGAGAACCGCCGGGCACATGGATGTTGCGTGCAATTTCGAGGATGGCGCCTGCTGCTAGCCGAATGTGGCGAAACAATGGCAACGAAACGTTTACAGATGCCACGGAGAGCCTAGGATTAACAACAGATGAAGCGAATCTCTCCGGCGTTGGCACGGACTACAACGATGATCGTGCAGTGGACCTCGTTGTGACCGGAGGTTCAACGCCGATCTTGTTTGCGAATCCGCGAGAGGGGAAGTTTCCGCAACAGCCCTGGCCCAGCAAGTTATCGGCCCGCTCAATGGGCGTTGCGCTCCTGGACTTCGATCATGATGGCTGGATGGATATGGCGTTCACTCAAGCGGGGTCACCGGGCATTACCCTCTGGCGCAGCAATAAGGGGAAATCGTTCACTCCCGTTGAGCTGCCAAAAACTGACTGGGTCTTGGCCTACGGAGTCGCCGCCTTCGACTACGACAACGACGGCTGGGTCGATCTGGTCGCCGTCGGCGAAACGAAAGACGGCAAGGGCGAGGTGCGGTTGTTCCGCAATCTCGGCCCGGATGGTTTCAAAGATGTCACCGCCGACGTCGGCCTCGACAAAATTCAACTCAAAGATCCCCGCGCCATCATCACCGGAGACTACGACAACGACGGCACCACAGACCTGCTCATCACGCAGAATCACGGGCCCGCCGTGCTGCTGCGCAACGAGGGCGCCAATAAGAATCACTGGCTTCGCCTCTCGCTCAAAGGATTGAACGACAACAAGTCCGCCATCGGAACCAAGGTCGAAGTTTTTTCCGGCGGCAACCGCCAGAAGTTTGAGATCTACGGTTCCAACGGCTACCTCGGCCAGAACTCCACTGACATCGTCGTCGGGCTCGGCGACTCCAAAGAAGCTGACATCGTTCGCCTGCTGTGGCCGACGGGCGTGCTGCAGGATGAAATCCAGGTCGCGGGTGACAAGCAACAAAATCTTCAGGAGATCGACCGCCGCGGCAGTTCCTGCCCGACGCTCTTCGTCTGGAATGGCGAGCGCTACGAATTCGTGGCTGACATGCTGGGCGCGGGCGTCGTCGGACACTGGGTCGGCCCTAACCAGCGTGACATCCCACGCTCCGTCGAGTACATCAAGATTGACCGCAGCGCCATCCACCAAAAAGACGACAAACTCAGCTTCCGTTTCATGGAGCCGCTGGAGGAAGCCGTCTATCTTGATCAGGTGCGGCTGCTGGCGGTCGACCATCCTGTGGGCGTTGACGTCTACCCCAACGAATATTTTGCCTCGAACCCGCCCTATCCTCCATTCAAAGTTGTCGTGAGCCGCGATGCGCGTCCGCCTGCCGGCGCTTGGGATGATCAAGGTCACGACGTCCTCCCCGATCTCCATGCGCATCGTTATTTTGGAGATTTCCCGCTGACCCAGTTTCTCGGATTCGCCAAGCCACACACCTTGACGCTCGACCTGGGCGAGCCTTACCGCGGCGGTCCGCTCTGGCTTCTGCTGCACGGCGAAGTCGAATATTTTTCGGCGAACAGCATGTACGCCGCGTCACAAGCTGGAATTACAGCCATTTCGCCATACGTGGAAGCGCAAGATGCGGGCGGCGTTTGGAGGCGCGTCGTCGACGACATGGGCTTCCCCGCCGGGGGGCCGCGCACCATGACCGCCGACCTGAGTGATAAGTTGCCTGCGGGCACGCGGAAGATTCGTATCACGACCAATCTGCAAATTTACTGGGACAGCATTCTCGTTGATCGCGCTCCGCAGTCGGCCGCTGATCACATGCAAGATTCCCGTCTCACCCCGGTTCCTCTCGTCCACGCCGATCTCGCGTTCCATGGATATCCACTGAAGATCGAGGGAACCCCGCCAGGAAACGTGCAGTACATCTACGAGAAGACCAGCGCGACCGGTCCCTACACGCGCCCCTCAGGAACCTACACGCGCTACGGCGACGTGCTGCCCCTGCTCACGGCAACGGACGACAGGCTTGCTGTCTTCGGATCCGGCGACGAGGTCCGCCTCGACTTCGATCCATCGAGCCTTCCCGCGCTGCCAAAGGGCTGGGTGCGCGACTTTTTCTTTGCGGCTAACGGCTACGAGAAAGACATGGACTTCTATGCCGCCGAAGGCAACTATGTCGCGCCGCTGCCGTTCCTGAGCATGGGCGAGTATCCGTATTCCCCCAAGAAAACCTTCCCGCTCGATGACGCGCACGTGAACTATCTTCTCGAATACAACACGCGTCACATGTCAGGCAACGAGCAGCGAGGATTTTGGTTCGACTACGGCGACAAACGGTAGGTGGGCAGAGGCGCCTGCAATATGGCGCACGGAATCGTTTTAATATTGACAATTTCAGCCTCGGCATAATCCAATAGCCGGGCCCATGGAAACCTCAACCGTCTCCTCCTCTGGCGTTCCACGCCTGCGCCGCACCCTTACCCTCTGGGACCTGATCTTTTACGGAATCGTACTCATCCAGCCGATTGCGCCGGTTCCGTTGTATGGCGTGGCACAGAAGCTTTCCGACGGCCACTTCGTAACTATCATTCTGATCGCTCTCTTCGCCATGCTGATCACCGCGGTCAGTTATGGGCGAATGGGAGCGCTGTATCCCACGGCTGGATCGGCATACACCTATGTCGGCAAGGGACTGAATCCCCATCTTGGATTTCTCGCGGGTTGGGCGATGATTCTCGACTACCTGTTGCAGCCCCTCATCAACACCGTGTGGATTTCCACTGCGTTGCATGAGCGCTACTTGCATCAAATTCCCTTCATTGTTTGGGCTTTGTTGATCGCGGGCATCATGACTGTCCTGAACCTGATTGGCGTCAAGGCTTCCGCAAACACCAATAAAGTGCTCCTGGCGATTATGTCGGTGGTGGTGGCCGCTTTCATCGTGCTGGCTCTGAAATATTTGTATGGCGGGCAGGGATGGGCCGGATTGTTTTCTTTACAGCCGTTTTACGATCCCAATACATTCAATTCGCATAAGATTCTGACGGCAACGTCGTTCGCAGCGTTGACCTACATCGGCTTCGATGGCGTCACGACGCTCGCAGAGGATGTCGAGAACCCCAAGCGCAATGTGCTCCTGGCCGTGGTGCTGACCTGCATCTTTGCCGGTGTCTGCAGTGGAATCGAAGCCTACCTCGGGGCACGCGTATGGCCCGAATGGCGTACTTTCCCGAATCTTGAAACTGCATTCATGGATATCTGCAGCCGCGTCGGCGGGAAGTTCCTATTCAACTCGATGGGTGCGATTCTGATTGTGGCTGCGTTCGGCAGTGGACTCACCGGAACACTTGGCGCAGCGCGTTTACTCTTCGGCATGGGCCGCGACGGCGTGCTACCCAGGAAGTTTTTCGGATATCTCAAGCCGGGCAGCAGCACTCCGACCTACAACATCCTCCTGATTGGCCTTATCGCGTTTCTCGGTGCTGTCCTGCTTAACTCCATCGGCAGTGCGTATGAGCATGCCGGTGAGCTGCTCAACTTCGGAGCCTTTCTCGCATTCATGGGCGTGAACTTCGCTTGCTTCTGGCAATTCACAGTGATCTCGAAGAGAACCGGTGGCGAGCGACGAATCCTGCGGGATTCTCTCGTACCCCTGCTCGGCTTCGCATTTTGCCTGCTGATCTGGTGGAACCTTAACAATCTGGCGAAAACAGTCGGCGGAATATGGTTTGCGATCGGAATACTCTACGTGGGCTACAAGACGAACTGGTTCCGCTCCGCGCCGGTCATGATCGATTTCAGCGATTCTTAGTTCAGTATCCCAGCACACGGAAGGGATTGCGTGATTAGAAATCGTAAACTGAGAAATTGAGTAATTTAGAAATTTGAGTCAGTATCTTCGACGATCTCCGGCTTTCAATTACCCAATTACCCGATTACAAAATTACGAAATCCCCTCACTCCACGTTCCAACCACTGACCTCCACCGTCGGCTTAGCCGCGCCCAGTTCGCTGGCGCGATAAGTCGCGGTAAGCTCCCGCTTCTCGCCTGGCAGTAGCGAAATGTAGTTGTCTTGCCAGACGACAGGGAGAATTTCCTCTCCCTTGGCGCCCTTATCGACCTTCACGCGCACAAAGAAAGCCAGACTCTTGCTGGGATTCTCGATCGAAACGTGCGTGACGTTGTCTTCGCCCTTGCGCACGGTGTGCTCCGCGACCTTCAGTTTTACCTTCGGAAGTTGAGAGATTGCGGTGAAGTCCGCGTACGAAGCCGTCGGGGTCATCCACCAGTTCGTCTTCGCCCAGTCGAGTGTTTCGGGTTTGGTCGAAAGCCAGTAGAAATTGGAACCAACGAGCTTTCCCGTGGAGTCCTCAAGGTGCAGCACGAGAAAGTACGTGGGGCTCAGTCCAGACACATCGGGCAGGGCGAAGACCTTTGCCGTACTGTCGGCAGCAGCGTCGACCGGATTCTGCTGCGTAAACTTCTCCGTCATGTCCAGGTTGTAGATCTTGGTGGTGAGCTTCAAGCCCTTCGCGTCCTCATACTGGCTGCTGACGAGCCAGATCGAGTGATCGTCATACCCGTAGATCGGATGGAGCGACTCCATTGCGCTCTTCGCGCCAAAGTATCCGCCGCCCGGACGCAGGTAGTAGTCGTACAGATGCCAAATCATCGACGGCCATGCATTGTTCAGCATCCACTGGATCACGCCGGTCGCCTGGTATTTGTTCCGGCTGTACGCCTCGTACATGGCGCGCACGCCTTCGTAGGTCTGCATCTGCGACTTGATGGCGAAATCTTCCACGTTGTCCGACTTCCCGTACCGGTTGGTCAGCGCATCGCTGAATACTCCGATGGTTTTGAACTCGCCGCCGCCCGCGTGGTAGTTCCAGAAGTCGTCCACCGGCCACATGTGATCTTTGCCCACCATCGCCCGAATACTTTCAATCGGCGGAACTGCCGGCCCCATACTGGTTTCGGTGTTGAAGCCATAGGCTCCGCCGCAGCCGCCAGGATTGCATTGCTTGCGCTCGGGCTGACCTTCCGGAGTGTCGACCTGCCAATAGCTCGGAGCCACGTACTCGTACGGCCCGGTCATCTTTACGCCGCTGTCGCCGGTCACGCTGGTTTTCTTCCCGGTGGCCGATGAAACCACCGGATTGGGCCAGAACAATTCTTTTTCGACATCGAGATACATTTGCTCGACGTCCGGCGGCGGGGCATTGTCGCTCCCGTTCAGCCACATGACCAGGCTGGGGTGGCTGCGCAACCGGTAAATTTGATCCCGCAGCGACTGTTTCGCGATTTCAAAATCCTGCGGCTTCCAGCGCGGCCAGCGCTCCCAGAAATCGCAGCAGCACCATCCCGCCATCACGAGCACGCCATCGCGGTCGGCGATGTCGAAAAATTCCTGCGTTTCGAGCTTGCCTTCCAGTCGCACGGTGTTCAGGCCCATATCCTCGACATAGCGGAATTCGTCATGCAATCGCTGCGAAGTCTCGCGCAGCATCATGTCCGGAGTCCAGCCACCGCCGCGAATGAGAATATTTTTGCCGTTGATGTGAAAGGCGCGTCCACCAATCGAGTTCAGGTCCGACGTGATCTCGCGGATGCCGAACTCGGTACTCGAGTGATCGCTGACCGTTCCGCCGACTTCAAACGCTATGTCCAGCTTGTAAAGGTTCGGCTTGCCCATTTGCGCGGGCCACCATAGCCGCGGATTCGAGAAGACCAGTTCGGTGAATTTGTCAGGAGTGAAAGTAACGTCCTTCGCCTCGTTCGGTCCCAGCTCAATGTCCTGCTCAAACTTCACGTTCTCGATCTGGCCCTTAAGCTTGCCTTTCACCGGTTCACTGCCACCGTTTTTCACTTGCGCGGTGACTGTAAGCTGCGCGCTATCGTTCGTGGGCAGATTGAGTTTCGAAACGACCGTCGGATAACGCAGCGCCACCGGGCCGCTCGCCGTGAGATACACATCGCGCCATAGCCCCATATTCTTGTCGGGAGGGGCGGGGTTCCAATCGACGAATGTGATCGCAAGATCGTGGTCTGTCGGGGAAAACGTCTGGACCGCCAGAACGTTTTCCGTGCCCGGCTTAGCGGCGCTGGTGATGTTGAACTCATAAGTGCGCCAGGCTCCAGCCACGTCGTCGGAGTTCGCGATCTGTTTTCCATTGAGCCAAATATTGGCGCGATAGTTGATGCCGTCAAACTTCAGCCAAATGGTTTTTCCCTTGTACGAGGGCGGAATCGTAAATGCCTTGCGGTACCACCACGAGACCGCGTACGGACTATCCGGCTCCATGGCGATATCGGAAAAATTCGCGCCAATCGGGTAAGTCACGCCGGGAAACTTCCGCAGGTTCATGCCGAAGAAAGGATCCGGAAGCGTCTTGTCTTTCACCAGCGCGGCGACCACGGTCGACGGAACCGCGACCTCATGCCATCCTCGCGCAGAAAACTCGCGGGTTGAAATCACTTCTCCCTTGGCCTCAACCTTGGCCGAAGTCTGCAGCGACCAGCCTTCGTGCAGAGCCAACTTGGATTCGCTTGCGTGCCGCGCCGGGGCCGCCGCAGGAACCTTATTCTGAGCACTGAGGGATGAAGCGAGGAAGAATGAGAGAAGAGATAAAGTTACCGCCACCTGCTTGGCTGAATTCATGATGCTCCTATGCAATCGTTGCACGCGTCATAATATAGGGCGGGACGGGCCTTTCAGAAATGCCCCGCAGAATGGATAACACTTATATTAATTCGTTTCAATAGCCGTGTTTTCAGAGAATGTGGATTATCTGGTTCCCCGCAAAGTTGGCAGCCGCCAAACCGGGTCGCTGAAGCTTTCGCACAACCCGATTACCTCCGATGACGCTGCGGCCCGCCTGCAAGCCGCCTAGTTTATAATTGAAAACTCGGCTCTCTATTCTGGAGTGATAAGACCATGATTCGATTTCTGCAAAAATCTGGGCAGACGACGAAGTATGTCCTCGGCGGTCTGTTGCTCATCATCTGTGCCTCGATGGTGATAACGCTCATTCCCGGTGGCTTGGGCGGCGAAGTCTTCGGCAACACGCCCGGCAAGGGCGTCATCGCGAAAGTGGATGGCGGGGACATCACCGCCGACGAAGTTCGCCAGACCGCGCGTCAGATGCTGCAACAGCAGATGCCACAAGGTAGCAGCGCCAACATGACGATGCTTCTGCCGTTCTTCACCCAGCGTGCCGCCGAACAACTGATCACCCGCCAGGCCCTGATCAGCGAAGCCGGCCGCATGGGGCTGCGCGTAACTCCCGCCGAGGTTAAGGACGAACTGCAGCACGGCCGCTATTCGGCCACATTTTTCCCCGGTGGCAACTTCATCGGAGAGCAGGAATATGAGGACATGCTGCAGCGCGCGAACATGACCAGTGCCAAGTTCGAGGAACTTGTCGGCAATGACATTCTGCTTGCGAAACTGCAGGCTTTGATTTCGGGCAGCGCCGGTGTGACCGATTCTGAGATTCACGACCAGTTCATCAAGCAGAATACGAAGGTCAAGTTCGAGTACGCGGTCTTGAAGCAGGACGACCTGAAAAAGGGCCTGCATCCCGCCGACGAAGAGCTAAAAGCGTTTTACGAGAGCCACAAAACCACCTATGCGAACTCGGTTCCCGAGAAACGTAAGATCAAGTACGCGCTCATCGACGTTAACAAGGCCGAGGCCGGTGTTCAGGTCACGCCCGACGATCTGAAATCTTACTACGATCAACATCGCGATCAATACCGCGTGCCCGAGCAGGTGAAAGTAAGCCACATTTTGATCAAAACTCCTCTTCCCGGGCCCGATGGCAAAATCGACGAAAAGGGCACCGCCGAGGCTCAGCGCCGCGCCGAGGATTTGTTGAAGCAGTTGAAAGGCGGAGCCAAACTGGAAGACCTCGCTCAGAAATATTCGGAGGATCCCGGCAGCGCGAAGCAGGCTGGATCCCTCGGTTGGATCGGGAAAGGTCAGACGGTTCCTGAATTTGAGAAGACCGCGTTCTCCCTCCCAAAGGGCCAAATCAGCGATCTGGTCAAGAGCAGCTACGGTTTCCACATTATTCGCGTCGACGACAAGCAGGAAGCCCACATGAAGTCGATTGACGAGGTGAAGGCCCAGATTGAGCCGCTCCTGAAGCATCAGAAGGCCCAGCAGTTGGCGCAAAAGCAGGCTGAAACGCTGTTGAAGAACGCCCGTGCACAGAATATCGACGCAGCGGCCGCCGCGGCTGGCGTTCCAGTCATTACTTCGGACTTCTTCGCCCGTAAGGATATGCTGCCCGGCCTTGGGCCGGCTCCGCAGTTTATGGAAGCAGTCTTTGCCGCACAGGAAAAGTCCCCGCCGGATGTCGCTCCCGCATCGCAGGGAATTGCTGTGTTTCAGTTGCTCGCGGTCAAGCCATCGGCGACGCCCACTTTCGAAGAAATTCGAAGCCGCATCGAGCAGGAGTTCAAGAACGAGCGCTCAGGCATCCTGCTCTCGCAGAAAATTCAGGAGCTCTCCGACCGGGCCAAGGCCGAACACGATCTGAAGCGCGCTGCCAAGGAATTAGGCGCGACCGTGAAGACCAGCGACCCGGTGACACCCGACGGCCAAGTTCCGGACGTCGGGTCGATGTCGGGGCAGGCTTCGGTTGCGTTCAACATGAAGCCCGGTGACATCAGCGGTCCCATCAACAGCGGATCCGATGCTGTCGTGATCCATCTGCTCGAAAGCCAGCCTCCCACGGAAGCCGAATACGCTGCCAAACGCGATCAGATTCGCGACTCCCTGTTGCAGGGCAAGCAGCAAGAGCGCTTTGGTCTGTTCGTCTCGAACCTGGTCGACGAGATGACGAAATCCGGCAAGATCAAGAGAAACGAGGAAGAACTGAAGACGCTGAGCCGCAGTGGCAGCGAGCCAGGAATGTAGCGGCGGTATGCCTTTTCCGCGCTCTGCAGGCATTCTGCTACATCCCACATCGCTGCCTTCGCGTGGCGGTATCGGTGATTTTGGTCCCGCAGCGTACAGGTTCGCCGATTTTCTCCACTCAGCTCGGCAAGGCGTTTGGCAGGTTCTACCCCTCGGCCCGGTCGGCTACGGCAACTCGCCGTATTCCTCAACCTCCGCTTTCGCTGGCAATCCGCTTCTGATCAGCCTTGAACGGCTCGCCGATCATGGCTGGATCGATCCGGCAAAGGTCAATGGACATTCAACCGCCAATGGTCCCGTCGAATACGAGCGGGTCTTCGCCCAGAAAATGCCGCTCTTGTTTGAAGCGGCCCGAAGCTTCCTGAGTTCGGCTCCAGCCCCGGTTCTGCACCGGTTTGAATCATTCCGCACCGACAACTCCTGGTGGCTCGATGATTTTGTCCTGTTCGACGCCCTTCGCGCCCGGTATAAACTCGAGCCCTGGAATCAGTGGCCCGACCATCTTGCTCACCGCGAGCCCGTCGCCCTCAGCAAAGCGCAAGACGAACTTGCGGCCGATATCCGCATCCGGTGCGCCCTGCAATTCGCTTTCTACGAGCAATGGGGAGCGCTGCGAGCCTATTGCTCGGAGCGGTCGATCCGCATTGTCGGAGACGTCGCGATCTTTGTGAATCACGACAGCGCCGATGTATGGACGCACCGCGAACTATTTCGCCTGGACGGCAATATGGAGCCAGAAGTCGTCGCGGGGGTCCCTCCCGACTTTTTCAGCAAAACCGGACAGCGCTGGGGAAATCCGCTCTACCGGTGGGACGTGATGAAGCAGCGCGGCTACGAATGGTGGATTCAGCGCCTGCGTTGGGCGACACAAAATTGCGACTACATCCGGCTCGATCATTTCCGCGGATTCGATCAGTTCTGGGAAATACCCGCCGGCGACGATACGGCCGTGAATGGTCGCTGGGTCGATGGTCCGCGCGACGACCTCTTCCTGAAGCTGCGTGAAGCTCTCGGAGGCCTCCCGTTCTTTGCCGAGGATCTTGGCTACATCACTCCGGAAGTGCACGCCCTGAGAGACCGCCTGCAGATTCCTGGCATGGCCGTCTTGCAGTTTGGTTTCGGAGACGAAGGCGCCCACATGTATTTACCCCACCGCGCCGCTGGCAAAGTCATCTACACCGGCACTCACGACAACGACACCGTTGTGGGCTGGTGGCATTCCGGCGCCGCAGAGCACGAGCGCCGCAATGCCGAGGCCTATGTCGGACGTGCTGACGACGGCATTCACTGGGCGTTTATCCGCGCAGCACAGTGCTCCGCTGCGAGCCTCAGCATCACTCCTCTGCAAGATGTTCTTGGCCTGGGCAGCGAGGCCCGGATGAATACTCCCAGTCTGCATGGCGGCAACTGGCGCTGGCGTTTCGATGAAAGTCAGATCACCAAAGAACTGGCTGCGAAATTGGCTCATCTAGCCGAACTAAGCGATCGCATTCCCCAGCCTTCCGCTAAGCAGACGACTCAGACCTTCGTCGCTTAAGCTTCGCCGATTTCCAATGTGAATAAAGTGTTACAGGAAGCGCGCTTTGTCCCCAGATCGTGTATAGAAAGTACGGGAGTTTTGGCGTGAGCGAAGCGATCATTGAAGCCGTTGCCATAGAAAAATCGTATCCGCAGGCCGATGGCACGCGGATTCAGGTGGTCGGTGCCACCAACCTCGTCGTTGAACCGGGCAAGATCGTGGCGTTGCTCGGTCCTTCCGGATGCGGCAAATCCACGCTCCTGCGGATGCTCACTGGCCTTTCCCAACCCTCGTCTGGAACCCTTCTGTGGCATGGCAAGCCGCTCGACGGACAAATGCCGAATGTAGCAATCGTCTTCCAGAGCTTCGCCCTGTTCCCCTGGCTCACCGTCCTCGAGAACGTCGAGGCGCCTCTCGAAGCGAAGTCCATCCCGGCCGTCGAGCGTCGTAAACGTGCTCTCCGCATGCTCGATACCGTCGGCCTAGACGGTTTCGAAACAGCGTATCCGAAGGAACTTTCAGGCGGAATGAAGCAGCGCGTTGGATTCGCCCGTGCCCTCGTGGTTGAACCCGAAGTCTTGTTCATGGACGAACCATTCTCCGCGCTCGATGTGCTCACTGCCGAAAACCTGCGCGGTGAATTGATGGAACTCTGGCTCAACAAGAAAATGCCCACCAGCGCCATTTTCATCGTGACCCACAATATCGAAGAGGCCGTGATGCTGGCTGACCGCGTCATGGTTCTGGGAAGAAATCCTGCGCGGGTCCGTTCAGACTTCAATATTCGTCTCAAGCAACCTCGGGACCGAAAGTCCGCTCGCTTCGTCGAGTTGGTCGACTACATCTACAAGGTAATGACCGAGCCCGAGATCGAGCATGCCTTGCCCGACGCCGAAACGACGGCAGAAATCCTTCTGCCCACGGGAGGGCTGGCCAAGGACGCTTTCAAAAAGCAGGACGCGCCCCTTCGCACCGCCAGATACCAGATGTTGCCGCACGCGCGGGTCGGCGGCATTGCAGGTCTCACCGAATTGCTCCGCGACCGGGGTGGGCGCGAAGACTTGTTCCGTCTGGCGGAAGAACTGGTAATGGACGTCGAAGATCTCCTACCAATTCTCGAAGCGTGTGTGCTATTGGGATTCGCGTGGCTCAAAGAGGGCGATGTCCAGATTACCCCGCAAGGCATAACTTTCGCCGACGCCGATATTCAGCAGCGCAAGATCCTGTTTCGAGAGGCTGCGCTGGAGCACGTTACCATCCTCAAACAGATCGACAGTATTTTGAAACGCAAATCCGATCACTCGATTCCCGACGAATTTTTCCACGATATTCTCGACGAGCATTTTGCGGAAGATGAAGTCCAGCGTCAGTTCGAAACCGCAATGAACTGGGGTCGCTACGCGGAAATCTTTGACTACGACCGCGCCAATGGACGCTTGGTACAAGCTGAACCGTCCGCGGGCGCTGAACCGTCCGCTTCGCCAGTTGCGAAGTCCCAGAATTCGTCGCCAGAACTCTGATCAAGGGATCAACGCGAACACCGCAACCATGAAGAAGACGATCAGCCTGCGAGGCTTCTCGGCATATCGAATCTGGACGCAACTGCCCGCCCTCCAGATTTCATACTTGCCTGACTTTCTAATGTTCGGGATCGGGATCGCCTTGTTCTATGGGATTCTCATGGTGGGCCGTGCCTGGCTCGGCCCCTTCACTCCACAAGTAGAAATCTCTCGGAGCCTGCTGGCGCTGCCCGCGTACGCGGGATACTCCCTGTTGCGCATATCGATCGCCTACTTGCTCAGCCTTGCCTTCACACTCGTCTACGGGTACGTCGCCGCCTACAACCCGCGCGCCGAGCGCTTCATGATTCCACTGCTCGACGTTTTGCAGTCGATCCCAGTGCTCAGCTTCCTCCCCGGCGTCATGCTCGCGATGGTCGCCCTATTTCCCGGAAGGCAGCTGGGCGTCGAGGCCGGGGCCATCCTGCTTATCTTCACCGGCCAGGTGTGGAATATGGCCTTCAGCTTCTATTCTTCGCTGAAGAGCATTCCCAAAGAAATGCGCGAGGCCGCGAAGGTCTACGGCTTCAGTTGGTGGCAGCGCTTCATCGAAATGGAGCTGCCCTTCTCGGCGATCGGGCTGGTATGGAACTCAATGATGTCCGTAGCTGGCGGCTGGTTCTTCCTCATGGCCTGTGAGATGTTCGTGCTGGGCTCCCGCGACTTTCGCCTGCCCGGGCTCGGATCCTATCTGCAGACCGCTGCGAGCGCCGGGGACACCAAGTCCATTTTGTGGGGCGTCGCGACCATGATCTCGGTCATCGTCCTGCTCGACCAGTTTATCTGGCGGCCGGTGATCGCGTGGGCGGAAAAATTCAAAGTCGAGCAGGTCGAGAGCACAGACGTCCCGCACTCGTGGGTGCTGGATCTCTTCCGCCATTCCCGCAGCCTCGAGTACCTGAGCAACAAAACTGTACGGCCCTTGCGCGAGCGCCTGATGTTGTTTTTCTCCCGCGTTCGCGCTTTGGATGAGAGCGAGCAGCCTGCCATTTGGAAGACCTGGATTATGCGGCTTCTCGCTGTGGCAGTGCTGGCAGGAATGAGCTACGGAGTTGTTCGCGTCGCGATCCTCCTGACCGGCCTGCAGACGGGAGATTTACGCGAAGCCGGAATTGGCCTCATCGCCACCTTCGTTCGTGTGAATTTTGCGCTGCTCTTGGGCGCGCTGTGGACCATTCCTGCCGGCGTGGCAATCGGCTTCAATCCGCGCCTGGCGAGGATCGCGCAGCCCCTCGCGCAGATCGCCGCTTCCGTTCCGGCAACCGCACTTTTCCCTGTGGTGCTGCTGTTGCTGATTCGCATCGGCGGAGGACTCGGCATCGGCTCCATCGCGCTGCTGTTGTTGGGAACGCAATGGTACATCCTGTTCAACGTCATCGCTGGGGCTATCGCGATCCCAACCGACTTGAAGGAATGTTGCTCCGTCTTTCGTCTTCAAGGCATCGAGCGCTGGAAAAAGCTGATCTTGCCGGGTATCTTTCCCTACCTGGTCACGGGACTGGTCACGGCCTCGGGCGGCGCCTGGAACGCAAGCATTGTCGCCGAGTATTTCCACTTCAAAGGACAGATCTACACCACGGTCGGCCTCGGGGCCACCATCAGCCAGGCGACCGACAAAGGCAACTTCGACCTTCTTCTCGCTGCAACTATCATGATGGCTGCGACGGTAGTAACCATCAATCGCCTGGTATGGCGCCGGTTGTACGGCCTGGCCGAAACCCGCTACCGGCTCGAGACCTAACCACATCGCTTCTACAGTCAAGTCGTAAGTTACTGCCGGTTACTCTCAAGCTTCCTCTTGCTCCTCATTTCATCAGCTTTTAACTTGCGCTTCACGCTGGCGAAATGCGACTGCGCTATCGCTATAGGATGCCATCCAACCACACGCTCACAGATCAGACGCAGGGTGAAGTGTTGTCGCGCGTCGCTGACTTCCCCGGACTAGCGGGGAAACTGGCATCGGTCGACAAGGTGCGACGGCTTTATCGCCGCATCCAGCAATCGTCCGACGGATTTCGTCTGGAGGCCCTGCTCGCCGAGATGCGGGTTGAGTTGCGGCCTCGGCTTGGCGGATCGCGCGCGCATTCCGGGCAATGGACCCGTAGTGGTGGTGGCCAATCATCCGTACGGCGTCCTCGACGGGGCTCTGCTTACAGTGATGCTGACTCGTGTCCGGCCAGACGTGAAAGTACTCACCAACTTCTTACTAAGCGACATCCCCGAATTGCAGCGCCACTGTATCTTCGTTGACCCATTTCTGACCGATCGTTCGATCGACTCGAATCGGAAAGCTCTGCGGGAGGCTCTTTCCTGGTTGCATCGGGGCGGCATGCTCGCGATTTTTCCCGCGGGCGAAGTGTCCCATTGGCAGATGCCGGCGGCTCAAGTTGCCGACCCGGCGTGGAACGATACCGCCGTCCGCCTGATTCGTCGGACGGGTGCCACCGCTCTCCCGGTTTACTTTTGCGGACACAACGGCGTCGGATTCCAACTCCTGAGCATGATTCATCCCAAGCTCCGCACCGCTTTTCTTCTCCAGGAATTTTTGCAGCAAGAAGGAAAGGCCGTTGAAGTCCGCGTGGGTACCCCGGTTCCGGCGGGCGCGATCGAGTCCGTTTCCAGTGATCGTGAGGCGATGGAGTACCTGCGTTGTCGCACTTACTTGCTGGCGCGGCGCACTAAGTCAGAAGCGTCCTGGCCAATCGCGTGGCGCTCCCGAATTGCATCCAGCATTCAAGAACCGGTAGCTGCCGCAGCAGATTCGGGGTCTCTAGTGCACGAAATCGAAGCACTTCCCGACAGTCGGCTTCTCACCGAGAACGGCGATTTAGCCGTTTACCTCGGCACAGCAAGAGAAATTCCGCAACTGCTGCTCGAAGTCGGCCGACTCCGCGAGTTGACCTTCCGCCGTGCCGGGGAGGGAACTGGCAAGAGCCGAGACCTCGATTCCTTCGACGACCACTACTCGCACGTACTACTGTGGCACAAGACCAGGCGAGAGTTGGTCGGCGCTTATCGCGCCGGGCATACGGACGAGATTCTCAAAGCCCGCGGCACCACCGGCCTCTACACCAGCACCCTGTTTCGCTACGACGAGCGAATCTTCCAGAAGCTGGGCCCGTCGCTCGAACTCGGACGTTCTTTCGTCCGCCCGGAATACCAACGCCAGTACGCGCCGCTCCTCCTGTTGTGGAAGGGAATTGCACGGTTGGTGGCAACGCGGCCGCAAACTCCCGTGCTCTTTGGCGCCGTCAGCATCAGCAATGATTACAACGAGGCTTCTCGCGAAATGATTTACCGTTTCTTTGAAGCGCGAATGAAGGAAGACGATCTCGCCGGACTGATCGAACCGCGCTGCGCGTTTCGTCCCGCCCTTCTGCGACGATGGGATTGCCGCAGCATGTGCCGCGCTCTGCGCGACCTGGACGAACTCTCTCAGCCTATCGCCGACGTCGAGTCCGACGGCAAGGGTCTGCCAATTCTGCTCCGGCAATATGCCAAAGTCGGCGGTAAGCTAATCGGCTTTAGCGTCGATCGAAAATTTTCCAATGTTCTCGATGGCCTGGTCGTCGTCGACCTTCGACAAACCGAACCCGCGGTGTTGGCGCGCTATATGGGGAGGGAAGCGGCTGCAGTCTTCCGAGCGTTCCACGGACTAGCGGCAACGTACTAGAATCCTCGTTACTTTGCCGGTCGCAGGCGCGTCGCCTCCGTTGGCAGGATACAACTCTCGCCTGCGCCTTTGAGCGCTTCATCAAGCTTTCGACCCAGGATCGCGAGTTCGCCCGCAGGCATCAACTCCTGCAGACTTTCAAACAGTTGCCGCTCTTCCTTGCGAATGTGCCCAGAGAGTTGTCGGGCGAACGCCGACAAATCAGTTGCCGATAGCCGTTGAGCCTCGGCTTCAGCAAAACGCTCCCGCAGTTCCCGGTGATCCGAAAGCAGTTCTTCCACCAGCGGAAGTAGTTGCCCAAACTCCCGCGCTGCGGGAAATAAAACCAGTTCCTCCGCGGCGAAATGAATCCGGATCTCAGCCTGAAATTCCTGCGCAATTTCCGCTTGCCACGCGGCCAGCTCAGCCTCGCCCACCGGCGACGCCCGATCGATGCGAACGCACAAGGCCAATGCATGCTGATGCTGACGAGAAAGCGGTACCAGATTTTTGTCACGCAGCATGAGGGCTCGTCAGGAGTTCGCTTTCAGCAATTTCGGCGCTGCCGTTTCTTCTTCCGCGGCCGCCGGATCCACAGCCGGACGAACTTTGAGCCAGTCCGTCCGCACTCGCTCCCACTCCTGAATCAGCATCCCGTTCGCCTCGAAGAACGCGCGAATGCGATACCGCTCCCATCCCGCGACTTCTTCAAGAATGGGTGCCAGAACCGCCAACGCGCTCGTGCTCAGCACCGTGCGCTTTGCTATCTGCGAAACATTGGGCGACTCTGAGACGGCGATGGTCAACCCATCGCGCGCGTTGATATGCAGCATCACGTGAATGTCAGAACTTCCATCGCCCGTATAGATCACATGATCGGGCCCGGCCACCTGCTGCAGCAAAAGATGATCGAGAACCGCCACTTTGCCGTATCCCGCGGTGGCCCGCACAATCGTATCGATCTCGCCCGAGGGTTTATAGCGAAACTCCGTGCCGAAAATGTGATCGGGAGGAACGATATCCTCAAGCGCAGAAAGAATTACTTCAACCGGCGCGGCCGAAAGGACGTAGAAATCGAAACGGTGACCGTCGATACCCGCATCCAGCAGCTGGTACAAGAGCTTGATGTCGCTTTTGAGGCGGATGCGCTTGCCCACTTCATGCAGATGCTCTTTGCGCACCTTGGCACGAAACTCCGGATCATGCAGCAATAGATATGCGAGTTCCGCCCCCTGCTGCACGAGATTGATCTTGGCCATTCCCTTGGCCTTGCGCTCGAATTCCTCCGTCGGTATGCCGACCAGCTCCGCGAGCACGTATCCCGAGTCGTTGAAAGTGAGCGTCTGATCAAAGTCGCTGGCGAAAATGTATCGTCTCAAATGTGTGTCTGCCATATAACTATTTGATTCGCGCTCCCGGGGAATGCCCCATAAAAAGAATTGATTGCGATTATATGCCCGGCTGGTTAACTCATTGTGAACAAACACTCCAGCTGAGCATCGCGAAGGAGAGAGCAGCACGTGAATGAAAATATAAATCGCTTTTTCGTCTTAACCGGTGGGCCGGGCTCGGGCAAGAGTTCGCTCGTCGACGCCTTGCAACAGCGCGGAAATGCCCGATCGGTCGAGGCTGGACGCGCCATCATCCAGGACCAGATGGCAATCGGAGGCCGCGCCTTGCCGTGGGTCGATCCCATTCTCTTTGCTGAACTCATGCTCGCTTGGGAAATGCGCTCGTACCGTATCGCGCAGGATCAGGCCGCCCGCGTATTCTTCGACCGCGGAGTCCCCGACGTGGTCGGCTACCTTGCGACTGATGCGACTGCCAGTTCCGGAGCACATGCTGAAAGCCACGCAGGCATTCCGCTACAACCGCCGGGTTTTCATCGCTCCACCGTGGCAGGAAATCTTTTCTCGGGACCGCGAGCGCAAGCAAGACTTCGACGAAGCGGTGCGAACTTGTGATGCCTTGGTCGAAACCTATACCGAGCTCGGCTATGAGCTTGTCGAACTTCCCCGCGTTTCCGTCGTGGAGCGGGCAAACTTCGTTCTTAATAGCGCTGGACTGACCGTCTAAAGCCAGACTGCGGTCTTCAAGGTTTCCCGATGTGACCCGAATCCGACGCTTAGCCGATTCCCTTGCCTTTACTAAATCCGCGCACGCGTCCAAAATAGAAAGTTCCGCCCGCTAAGCCGGAGCATTCGACCAAGCTGGCGGTAAGTTCGAGACGGGAAAGAGGAGCCTCATGGTAGTAGCGACCGGTGAACTCATTCGAGCAATGAACTACGTAGAAGACATCACGGCGACCCTGCGCCGCATTTGCATTTATATTCCTGCCATGAGCCCCGAAGAGCGCAAGCGCCTCGCGGAATCGTTGCGCGGAGCGGCGGCTTCCGTGAACGCGGCAATCGCCGATCTGGAAAAGGTGGAGAAATAGGTGGCGCAAGTCCAGACGATCGCTGTGATCGGCGCCGGGATCATGGGACGAGGCATTGCTCACGCGGCCGCGCTGGGCGGGTATCGCACCATCCTTGAAGACCTGCTGCCCGGTGCCTTGCGCAAGGCACAGTCCGAGATCCGCGCCAATCTCGACAAGGCTGTCGAGTTGGGTAAAGTAACCGCGCCGGATGCGGATTCCGCGATTCGCCGGTTGGAATACGCGGGCTCCGTCGAAGAGGCCGCGCGCGAGGCCGACCTCGTCATTGAAGCGGTTCCCGAGGAGATGGAGTCGAAAATCGAAATTTTCACTCTCCTCGACAAGATCTGCCGTCCCACCACCATCCTCGCCTCCAACACTTCATCGCTCAGCGTCACCGAGATTTCCAGCGTCACCTACCGCGCCAAAAAATGTGTGGGCATGCACTTCTTTAATCCCGTTCACAAGATGAAGCTGCTCGAAGTCGTCCGTGCCCTCGAAACTGACGAAGATACGTTGGCCACCGCAGTCGAGGTCGGCAAGCGCATGGGCAAAGAAGTCGTCGTGATCCGAGAATCACCCGGTTTCATCACCAGTCGCATCAACGCCATGATCGGCAACGAAGCGTTCTACATGCTGCAAGAGGGAGTCGCCTCAGCGTCCGACATCGACAAGGCGCTGAAACTCGGGCTCAACCATCCCATGGGTCCGTTCGAACTGGTCGACCTGGTCGGTCTCGACACCCGCCTCAACATCCTCGAATATCTGCACAAATCCTTGGGAGAAAAATATCGTCCCGCCCCGCTCCTGGTGCAGTACGTAAAAGCCGGAAGGCTAGGCCGCAAGTCCGGTCGCGGCGTCTATGAGTATCCGGAAGCAAAATCCCCAGCTTCCGCGACTTCCTAGAACTCCATTGGGAAAATGTTTTGAGAAAGAATTAGGTAAAAGGAATGACATACCCATTTGTCCAGGATCTTGAGATTCTGAATTTCCACTACGTCGCATTTCTTGCATCCTGAGCGGATCCTCTCAGAATATTCTGGCTTCGTCGTAAGCTCGAATTCGGATTTCTTTTTTAGGCTGTGCTCGCGACAATTGGTACGGAGACGTCCCGGGCGGCTGTGTCGATCTGGCTGTCTTGCGAACGCGGCATTTCCTGTGATGGTCAAAATGGTGAAACTTTATTAGATTGGTTTCTGGGTTTTGTGGGGAGGGGAAAAATGATCCGAACGAGATCGCTGGCTTGCCTGCTGGTTGCAGCTCTTTGTGTTCTTCCTGCGTTTGCTCTCGACGATGACATGCACGGTCATCATCACGACGCGAACGAAAAACTCGGGACGGTTTCGTTTCCGATTTCTTGCGCGCCCGATTCGCAGAAGGGGTTCGAGCGAGGGGTCGCATTGTTGCATTCGTTCGGGTACGAAGAGGCCGAGGAGCAGTTCACGGAAGTGGCGAAGAAGGATGCGGGCTGCGCGATGGCTCACTGGGGTATCGCAATGAGCCTGTTCCATCAGATCTGGGAGCGACCGGAAGACGCGACCTTGAAGCGCGGACACGAGGAGATCGCGACCGCGCAGAAAATTGGGGCCAAGACAGAGCGCGAGCGCGCTTATATATCCGCGCTCGGATTGTTCTATGGCGATCCATCGAAGGATCATTACCTGCAGCAGGCGAAAGCGTATTCGGACGCGATGGCGAAGGTCTACGAGCAGAATCCGGGGGACCTGGAGGCGGGAGCCTTTTATGCGCTGTCATTGCTGGCCTCGGAGTCGCCCGACGATGTGTCGCACGCAGCGAGCAAGAAAGCGGTAGCAGTGCTGAATCCGTTGTTCCAGAAGCAGCCGGATCATCCCGGGCTGGCCCACTACATCATTCATGCCTGCGATTCTCCGGACATGGCATCGCTGGGACTGGACGCGGCGCGGCGCTATGCGGCGATCGCTCCGTCATCGGCGCACGCCGTGCACATGCCCTCGCACATCTTTGCGCGGCTCGGGTTGTGGGACGAGGATATCCAGGCCAATTCGAAGTCGGTGACGCTGACGGGACAGTCTGGCGCGATGTACATGCGCGGGCATGAGCTGCACGCTATGCATTTCCTGCTGTATGCGTATCTTCAGACCGGGCAGGACGAAGCGGCGAAGCAGATTGTGGACAAGGCGGCGAAGGTAATCGCAGGTGCGCCGACGATGGACGACACGGGGATGCTGGAATATATGGGCTACGCGGCGGCGCATTTTCCGGCGCTCTACAACCTCGAAATGCATCACTGGGCAGATGCGGCGGCGCTGGAGCCAGCGGCCAATACGCCTCCGCATTTGCAGATGATTACCTATTGGGCGCGGACGATCGGGTCGGCGCACCTGAGCGACGTGGACGCAACCCGGCTCAATGCGCGGAAGTTCGACGAGGCCGAAGAGGCGACACGCAAATCGAAGTACGCGTACGCGCTCGAGGGGAAGCGGTCGTCGTACGCGCATAAGGAGGTTCATGCGTGGCTGGCTTTCGTCGAAAAGAAAAATGATGAAGCAATCGAGCAGATGCGCGAGGTGGCTGAGTTGCAGGATCAAGGAGGGAAGGCAGAGGTCGATATTCCGGCACGAGAGATGCTAGCCGAGATGCTGCTTGACCTGAAGCAGCCGGAGAGCGCGTTAGGGGAGTACGAGAAATCGATGAAGATCGATCCTAACCGGTTTAACGGACTGGCCGGCGCGGCGCAGGCGGCGGCGATGGGCCATCAGGCGGCGAAGGCGAATAGTTACTACGGAAAGTTGTTGAAGAATTGCGATGGCGGGAAGCATTCGGAGCGTCCGGAACTGCAGAGCGCTAAAACCGAAGTGGCGAAAAACGGAGAGTAAAGTCGAATCGCTTCGCGCCTCGCTAGCGGTGAGTCTGGCACCCCAGAATCGGCGTTGTGAGAAGTGAGAATTAGAGTGCGGAAGGATGGTCGGCCAACCTTGCTTTGTTCACTTAGGGAAGAGTTGCTCGTGACACGACCCGAAAGCCGGACCCGCTACTCCCGTAGTGAGTGGCGTAATGTCAGCGTTAGGCGCGATTGCTTCTAGCTTTTGCTTTTGCCTCTCGACTTATGTGAGCGCGATTGATTATTGCCAGAGCGGTTCAAATGCTCAGGAATTCCTGTGATAAGGCCTTGATAGTCCGTGAGGCGGTCACCCATGATGACCACGCCCTTGGAGGTGATTTCATATTCGCGGATATCCTTGCTATGGTTGCCACCGCGCATCTTGATAACGACCATGATCTTGCGAAGCTGGCCGTCGATGCATACGTAACGAAGCCGGATAATGTCATCGGTAAGAAAGGAAATCGAGTAGGTACTAAACGGGAATTCTGTGAAAGACTCGTTCACCTCAACCGTGCTTAGAATCGTCACCCCAACTCCGGTCAAAGCGGTGATCATCCGGTAGAGCGATTCGCGAAAGTCCGCACGGAAGCCGGGGGCCAACGCCATCTCAAAACCCGCTAGCGAATCAATCACCAGGCGCTTGGCGCCAATCTTCTGGACCGCGTCGAGAATCTCGTGCATGGTTTCATCCACCGAGAGATCCAGCGGACGGAGGTAGAGAATTTCGAGTTTCTTCTCTTTTCGCGGTGTCTTCAGATCCAGACCGAAACTGCTGGCCCGCTCCGCATACTCTTGCGGCCGTTCTTCAAAGACCACCACAATCCCCGGATCCCCCTGACGTATGCCCTCAGCAATGAATTGGGTTGCCAAGACCGATTTTCCCGTTCCCGAAGCCCCTGCCACCAGGACACTGTCTCCCTCGGGAATGCCGCCCCCGAGCATCTTGTCCAATTCCGGAATGCCGATGGAAAGGCGCCGTGTACTGGGTATCTTCCTTGCTAGTCCGGCCAGCCCAAGAGTACGCGAAAAGGCTTGCAGCCCGGCATGGGTAATGCGGAAGGTGTGCAGTCCGGGCACGGACGCCTGCCCGCGCAGTTTCACGATCTGTAGCTTTCGCACAATGGAACTTCGCTCCGCAGCCTGGTAGAGCCAAAAGAGGCCATCGGAGACCGTGAAAACGGGATTGTCACGGATCTCACCCTCGACATATTCCCCGACCAGAAAAGTCGTGGCTTGCCAACTCGTCAGGAGCAGGGCTAACCGCTGAATGAAAGCTTGCAGTTCCACTTCGGTTGTGCCACCGAGCGCCTTCCGCACCACGGTGCGAAAGGAGTCCACTACCACGACGCCGGGACTTGCCTTCTCAACCTCTTTCGTAATTTCCTCTAAGACCGCGTCCAGATCCTTCTCCAACACAACCTGGCTCAAGTTGATAAAGCGGACAGCATTGTTTAACTTGGCCTGATCGAAGAACGTGTACTGTTGCTGGTAGCGCAGCATTTTGATGGCGGGTTCGCCGAGGATGGTGAAATAGAGTGCCGGACGCTCGGGCGTCGCGTTGGCGAATATAATTTGGTGCGCCAGCGTGGTCTTGCCGCTTCCCGGAGCTCCCGCGATGATATTAAAAGAAAATTCCGGGAGACCGCCGCCCAGGATTTCATCGAGGCCCGGCACCCCGGTCGGCAGTTTTTTTATGATCACTCTATGTTGTGCGCTCAAGCTTTCCTCTCTTCTCGGAAACGCGGCCGTCGAACACGGCCTCCGGCCACACATCCCGAACCAACCGCAACGTTAAACCTTCGCCAATGAAAGTGAGGAGCAGCCCGATTAACTGGGCAATGAGAATGACTCTTCCGTCCCTGGCCTGTTCCTTGTCAGTCTGCGGCTCCAGTTCGTCTAGACCCGTTAAGGATCCATCCGCCGCGACCTGTACCGCGCTAAGACTGGGAGCTTCCGCCTTGGCCAGCGTCAGAGCACGAGACAGGAGCGAGCGAAAACCGGCAACTCCCGCGAGCGTAATCAGAGGCCGGCGCAGCTTCGCACAGACGCGAAAAGCCGCAGACTCCGCTGGCTCGAAGTTCTCGCCTGCAACGGCTTCGTAAGCAAGAAGGCGTTGGGCCAAATGTCGTGACTCTGGAAGGCTCACGATTTCCTTTTCCATGCAGGGCACGAACTCTGTACTCAGTTCGGCTTGGGGCTTTTAATTGCCGCCACTACCGCCAATACCGTCGCCGTGTTTAGGACATTTCCCGAGATAGTCCTCAGCGCTTCTGTGACGGGCGGATATTGCTCCGCCAGTCCCTCAAGACGCGCACTGACGCCTTGGAGATCATCGACTTCGTTGAGGATCGCTTCAAAGCCCACAGGTATACCGCTCTTCGAGAGGAACTTAAAGTCTGGAAGAATTTCAGATGTCACGAGCTGCAACGTCATAGCTTCGCCAACAACTCGGACAAGCAGCCCGAGTAACTGGGTAATGAGAATTATTCCTGCCTCCACAGCTTCGTCCGCATCGACTTGCGGCCGAAGCCCGTCTAGACCCTGTAAGGAGCCATCCGCCGCGACCTGTACGGCGCTAAGACTGGGAGCTTCCGCCCTGGCCAGCGCCAGAGCACGAGAAAGGAGCGAGCGAAAACCGGCAAGTCCCGCGAGTGTAATTAGGGGCTGGCGCAACCTCTCACAGACGCCAAAGGCCGCGAATTCCGTCGGCTCGGAGGTCTTGCCCGCAGCGTTTTCGTAAGCAAGAAGTCGCAGGGCCAAATCTCGCGTCTGTGGGGGCAGCATCATTTCCGCTCCGTTACCATGCAAAATTCCCGTGACACCTGGACATGAAACGTTCAGCCTAATGTAACGCGTTTGGGAGTCGCTCGGATAGGGCGTACGCCTGCTTCATCGGATTTTGTGGGTGCGCTGCCCGCCGTGGATCATTGTTTAGCCGCTGTCCCGCAGATGGGATGACGCGGCCCGCTAGTCGTGGAGAACGACGTTGAGAAGTGAACTGTGAACCTGTAACCCGCCTTCTGCACCCCCGGCGTAGTCAATGAATCCCAATTTCCGGAACCGGTTCATGAAAAAGCTCACCCGCGAACGAGTGGTGCCTACCATCTCAGCCAGCGTCTCTTGACTGAGCTTCGGAATCACGGGTTCGGGAATCCCTTCCTTGCCAAAATGAGCGAGCATGAGAAGGACACGGGCTAACCTTTTCTCGCTGGAATTAAACAGTTGGTCAACCAGATCCTCTTCGTACCGGATGTTCCGCGTCAATAAATACGCGACGAACAAATCGGAAAGGGTGTGTTCGCGGTGAAGCGCGTCCACCATAGCCTTTTTCTCGATTCTCAGAACAGCGCAATCCGTCATCGCGGTTGCAGAGCCCATGCGAAGAGGTTGGCCCGCAAGCGAACCTTCGCCGAAGAAACTCCCGTCACTTAATATGCCGATTGTGGCTTCCTTACCATCCTTGGAGACAACGGTGAGTCTCACCTTACCTGTCCGCAGGTAGAAAATTGCGTCTGCGGGATCCCCTTGGGCGAAGATGGTTTGCTTTTTCGGAAAGAGCAGAGTTTTCCTGCCTTCGCCGATGGTGTCGAGGAATACCTGGGGGTCGAATTTGGGCCCGTTCTTGAGGGCTGGGGGTGGACGCGTAGAATTCCGCGTGCGTCGCGATTTCTGTTCAATCGGCGCCCGGGCGGCGATTTTCTTTGGACCTTTGGATTCGCGAGGCGAAGCCATGGGCACACCTCACGCTCTTCCACGCTCACACGCATTATATACCCCTCCTGCGCTGGCGCGGAATCGCATTATTGAGGGCGTCGCAGACGTTATTTTCGTGAAAGCAACCGTGCATAAAACCTCCGAGCGGCTGGTCGGCCAACCGGAAGTAATCCGGCTATGCAACGACGTGAACGGACCCGGTCAATCGTGCCTAGTGTTATCGGGAGCAGCGTGCGGTTGGTGGCTCCAGAACCAGACTCGCGTCCCCTTTTCATTCGCAAATCTCCTGAAGCGCAGTGATTTCTCGCTCCTTCATATGGATCGCTTTCTGACGCACGTCGTCAGGGAGTCGAATCGCCCTACGGATCGTTGCGTCGATATGAACACCGATAACGACCGTTGTGGCCGCGACTTCGCCGGTTGCGTCAGCCACCATCTTGTGAAGCATGTGAATGGACTTGTCCCTCACTTCCAAGAGTGCCGACTGGATCGTAACCGCATCGCCCGCCCGTAGCTCACGCTTGTACTGGATATGCTGCTCTACGGCGGCCATCCCGGTTCCATCCTGGGCAAACCGGGAGGGATGGAGACCCAACATGGCCAGCAATTGCCAGCAGGCTTCGTCGAATTTTCCGGAGTACCACATGACATTCATGTGTCCCATATGATCGCAGTGCCACGGGTAAACTATTCCCCGGTAAGTGATTTTCCATTCAGACATAGGGCCTTCGGACAACGCTAATTTTCTGTCGCGTGATGAGTCGACTGTTTTCTTGCCCAAGCCCCCACCAAACCGTAGGACATAGCCACCGCTCGCCTGGCGACGACCTCGTTGCGCATGCGATCAGCCAAACTATCAATCTGTATTTGATCGGGCGAAGCAATGTTCAATTTCTCGAGCGTGGGAACCAAGGTACGAATGGCTTCGGCCAATAGCTGGTAAACGGGACTGCCTTCTTCGCCGGAGACTAAGGCGTCCATGCGCATGCGTGGTTCAGGCAAGCCGCAATCGAGGAACAATGAATGCATCTCGAGTCCAAGTTCAGGTCGGGCTCCGCTGCCGCGCAATGCTTCGGCGAGCCACCGTCCGGCTGCGTCGAACGTAGGAACGGCTGGCCAGGAGCGACATGCCGTGGAGTCAAGCTCCTGGAACGCGACCAAACCACCCGGACGAAGGTATCGCATCATGTTTCGCAGACTGGTTGCGGGATCGTGCTGATACATCAGTACGAATCGACCCAGGATCGCGTCAAAAGGCCTGTCGAAGTGCATGGAAGCAGGATCGCCTACTTGGAAGGAAACGTTGCCAATGTTGCACCGGATGGCTCGGGTTTTGGCTCTCTCCACCGCGGCCGGGGAGCGATCTACGCCGAACACGTGTCCGTGGGAACCGACGAGATCGGCAGCGAGGAAACTTACGTCGCCGCTTCCGCTGCCGACATCGAGCACGCGCATTCCCGAGGTTAGCCCCGCTTCCGTAAGAAGCTGACGGGTGTACGGTGCGAACACGCTGCCTTGAAAGCTGAGACGATCCAGTTCACGAGAAGAGTGGCCCAAAGCGTACTCGACCTGCGAGTTTGAGAATCGCAATCCTAGATCCGACAAATGAAATCTCCTTCTTGGTGCAATGAAGTTGGGTCCAGAGCATTGTTCAATGCGCGATCTGTTGCCACACTGAAGAGTTGCATTACTGGAAGAAGCAGAACAGGGAAGGCTAGCGGACGGGCAGAGTCGAGATGTCAAAGACTCGTAACCGCTGTGTCATTTTTTTCTGACGATTATCCACACCACAAGAAGAGCGGTTCAGCAGAATGATCCATACCGCAGGGGATGCAACTTTGCCGAAACGTCGTTAATCGACGCGCCGCTTCGCCGGACCACGGGCGGTAAGTAATTCATCTTCCGGGATGGCTAGGCTTTTGGAGCTGTGCTGAAGATTTCGATCAAGCGGTCTGCGATCAACTTGTCCTCGCCGTCTTTGAGCTGCCAGACAGCAAAGCCGAAGGTGTTCGGGTCTCTGGGATGGCCATGATGAGCGGCTTGAGCGTCGGTGGCGGGTGCGTCCGGATTGCGACCGCGCATTCCGCTGGAATCGGCGCCCATGCTGCCGATTCCCATGGGCCGGGTGTCGGCTAGTTTCTGCATGATCTCTGGTCCGGTGATCTTGAGCTTCGAGGGATCGATCTGCCAACTGTAACGCGGGGTGACGTTGCCGAGGGCTTGGGGATTGAACTGGCGGGGCAGCGCCACTACTCCGAACTTCTTGATTGCGTCTGTTATGACCTGTGCGCGTGCGTCAAAGATTCGCAGATCGGTCTCCAGGTCCTGATTGACGAAGATCTCGAGCGCCTTGAGCAGCCCGAAAATGGTCTCCTTGCCGACCTTGCAACAACGGCCAATGCGATCTTCCTGCGGGCTCATGTTGAGCAGCGCGTAGTGGATGAGTTCTTCCTTGCCGATGAGCACACCAGAGGCCTGCGGTCCGCGGATATCTTTGCCGCCGCTGAAGGTGACCATATCGAAACCCATTGCCGGGTACTCCCAGAGCCGCTCCTTCGGCGGCACGTCGGCAGCGGCATCGTTGAAGGTGTAAATGTTGTGAGCCTTGGCGATTTCGACGGTCTCAGGACCGCTCACCTTTCCCTTGTCAGACAAAATGTTGGTGAAGTGGATCGCTACAGTCTTCGGATTGATGGCGGCAATCATCTCTTCGCGGGTCTCGACTTCGACCAGTTTCGCTCCAGTCTGGCGAATCTGGTGGTCGAAGGGATAGCGATGGCTTTTCTGAATGATGACTTCGTTGCGGGGGAAATTGCTCACGTCGGGAATGTCTCGCATACGGGGCTCGAGGTCTTCGGTCATCATTCCGGCGTAGCCGACAACCATGGCGGCGGCGGCGCCAGTCGTCACGAGACCGGTGTATCCGGCGGGTGACTTGCAGAGCCTGGCGATGAACTTACCGGCTGCGACTTCCAGTTCGTCGATCAAAACAAAGTGCTCGTTGCCTCGACGGATGAGTTCCATGACTTCCGGCCGCATCACAGACCCACCGATGACGGTTACGGTGCCATTGATGTTGACAAGAGGGGTGATTCCGAGCTCGGCATAGATGTCGCCGGTCGAACCAAGGCCAGTGGTTATCGGTACGATGGGGCTTCCATCCAAATGGGCTGTGGAGGCTCTGGGCTTCTTACCGAAGAAACCCGCAGCGTTCAGTTGAGTGGGACTGAAAAGGCCGCCAGACACAGCGCCCAGCGCGGCTAGAAAGGAACGACGATTCCAACCAAACTTCAGATTCATTTGTAATGTCCGTTCGACGTCGTTCGCAGTGTTATTTGTCAGCTGGTGGATTGACGACCAGAGCGCTGCCAACGATTTCAATCAGCGAATCGCCCGGGATCCATTCCAGAGCCATGCACGCGCGGGACGGGGCTTTTCCGGGAGAGAAGTAGGTTCCGTAGATCTTATTCAGGGCATCGTACTGCGCCTTATGCGCGTCGAAGCGGGCCTTGCCGGTGGGCGTGGTGATGCCGTCGGCGAGAGGCAGACAGAGAAAGACCTGTAGATGCAGGATGCTGTCCATGGTGCAGCCAGCACGTTCGACGGACTTCTTGAGCGCCTCCATGGTGCGGGTCACGTGCTTCTCGAAAGGGTCCGTTACGAGAACATGATCTTCCTTGGGATAGCCATCATTGGAGCCCGTACCGGAGATGTAGTAGATGCTGTCGTGCGTGTGGTGATCGGCTCCCGAGCGATGGGGGGCATCCTTGCCGGGCGAGCTCGCGGCTGTGCTGGGTGCGGCAGCAGCGGGAGCCTGTTGAGCGAAAAGCTTCGGCGCGCCGGTTAGGAACGCAGCCATCGTCGCGATCCTGCTGAAGAAACTACGTCGAGTATTGATCCACATGGAATTTCTCCTTCTGGAAACCTATTCCTTCCCACCGCCTACCTTACCCCGCAGCACGGTGATCGAAGCTTTTGGCAAAGTGAAGATCGTTGCCGCGTCTCCTCTTAGCGTGGTTGCGACCGGCGGATTGTCGGGATCAGGGTGGCTGTTGGGCCCGTCATTGATCCACACATATTGCTCGCTGCCGAACGTCACCAACGTGACCGGCCCTGAAAAAGATGATTCCCGCTTGCTCTTCTCATCGCCGAACACAACGCGCACGGCATGGGAGTTGGACTCGTCGCGATTGACCAGCATCAACGACCAGTTGCCGTCAGGGCGGTGCACCGCATAGGACGTCACCAGCAGATTGCCGTCAGCGTCTTTGATATTGGTGGAGGCGGGAAACATAAAATGTACGCCAGCTTTGTGCTGCACCCATTCCAGATTGATCATGTGGGCGGCGAAGTAGGGCGAGGTGTATCCCCGGATCTCGAGAGTCTCCTCATCGGAGACAAAGTTCGACCACGAAGACCAACCCAGACAAGTGTTCTGGATCCCCTGAGGTTGGATGGGCGAGTGGGTGAAGAGCGCGCCTCCACCTTCGAAGAATGCGCCCACGTTGTCGGCCAGCCACAAGGCCGCGAATATGGTGGTCATCGGCCCGGTAAGGCTGGCGGCGAGATGATCTTCGGTGATCATCAGAGGCACGTCTTTGGGAACACCATCGTCTCGCCAAACTTGAAGAATGTGCTTCACGAGTGTCGGTTCCTGGTAGAGACTTTTCCAGGTGATGTCGCAGGGTTCGAACGGATAGTGCTCGAACGAGACGAACGATAGGTCGGCGATTCGGCCGTGCGCCTTCAGGTAGTCCACGAATCGGCCCATCCACGAGGTGCGGCCCTGGGCGTCGGGCCAGACTCGAATATCTTCGTTGACGCCTTCGAAAACGGGGCCTCCCAACTTGAGTTTGGGATCAACTTTGTGGATGGCAGTGGCCCACTGAAGGTAGAGCGCCGCATAGTCCTCAGGCATGGCGTGCTTGCCGTCAGGTTCCTCGCCCATTTCGATATACGAGATGGGATAGCCGCGCTTCTCGATGTAGGCAATCTGCGCGGCCGCGTCGTCGGGCGTGCCGTAGAGCATGGTCACGGGAATCATCGCCGGCAAGTTGTTGGTAATTCCGCTGGTGAAAAAGAGATCGAAGCCAGTGTGCTGGTAGCTTCCTGTCGCGTTGACATCGGCGTCGGCCGCGGAATGCCAAGGATCGATCGAGGACGAGTTATAAGTGGTTGGCCTTTCGCTGATGTTCTTCTGGATTTCGACGAAGGCGCCGTTGCTGTCCACGTCGCCGACGCGGATTTCTCGAATCGCGTAACCAACACAGTTGCGAATGTCGTCGGAGCCGTGCTCATCGCAAGTGTTCGAGGACTCCGTCATCAAGACGCGCACGTATTGGGTTGAGACCGGCGTGTCTGCGAGTTTCAGCGAAACGGTGCCGCCCTGCGCGGCTTTCTGCGCGCCGGATGGAAACGTTTTCCATTCGCCCTGCGGCCCCATGTCAAAGTCGAGCGCGCGTTTTCCCACCCAATACTCCACCTGATAAGTCGTGGCATAGGGGTTTTCCCAAGCGATGCGAATCGCGCTCACCGGCTTTTCCGATTTGAGATCAACAATGACCCATTGCGGATGCAGGGAGTCGCTCTCGTTTGTGAATTTGCTGGTCAGATATGGATTGCTCTTCCAGTAACTGAGGTTCGGCCCCATGATGGGGCGGTCGCCGCTGGTGGAGAATCCGCGGTGCGGGAGCGCGTACGAGAGGATGTAGCGCACCGGTTCTTTGAGTTCGGTACTGCCGGTGAAGTATCCGCTCTTGTGGGTCGGGTCGCTCCAGGTTCCGTTTTCTGTCCAGTGCCAGGCGGCCATGCGAAGCTCGCTGTTGTTGCGATAGGAGATGGGGCCCCATCCGGCGGACAGAGATTCCTGGATGATGTGCGGAGTGTAGACCCGGTCAATGCCGTCGTGGGAGAGAACATCCATCGAGCTTCCCAGTGCACTGTCGGGATCGAACGAATTGATGGCGTGGCCCGGCGTCGCATCTACGCGAACTATGGCTGGCGGCGTTGCTGCAACTGCAGTAGCGGATTGCGCACGAGCGGAACCGGTAGGCGCCAGGGAACACAAGAGCGCGCTTACGATCGCGGCCGATTTCAGGAACATCATGCCTCCGTGCATTGCAACCTTGTTGCGGGCTCAATCTAAACAAATAGAGGGAGCACAACGCAACTGGCGTTTTCAGGAGACGAAAACGATGAACCTTGGCGCTTCTGGGTCTCGCGTTTCAAAGCTGTGGAGTCACGCTCTGCAAGGAAATTAAGTCTTAAGTAGCCTATTGGGAAGAGAGACAAAAAGGTAAACTTCCCCAAAAGAGGATTCACTGTACGATTTCCCTAACGTCGCCCAAAGCTCATAGCAGCAAGCGCCGAAACCTCAGTTAAGCTCACACCTTTGCTGCCGAGAAGCACGTGGAAGGTTTCGCCCATCCCTGCAGGCGTAACCAGATGCTTGAGCTGCAGCGCGACCTTAGCGCGCTCTTGCGGCAAAAGGCAATCTTCGAATGCATCGGCAAACTCGTTGGCTTCGCCGATCCCTAAAAGAAATTGCGATTGCGTCACGGGTTTCTCGGAGTGCAAGCCTTGCATCTCCGCAACTGCCGCGAGCGCGGTGAAGTTCACGTCAGCGGTGATGTCCTGCTCGCCCGGAGCTTCGTACGGATTGGCGTTCACCGAGTGCTGGCGGATTGCCTTCAGCGTGCCGCGATGCCGTCCCGCGAGTTGCTCCTCGCGCGTGTAACCATAATCGATGACGACCACGAATCCGCGCTGCAGATGGCACACGCCGCTCATCAGTTTCTGCGATTGCAACGGAACTTCGACCCGTTCGCCCTCTTCCGGATGGACCGAGCAGCGATCGAGGAATTCCAGTTCTTCCGGCGAAGCCGCGACCCACGTTTCCGCAAACCGCCCATTGCTTGCGTCAATGCGCAGCGATCCCCGCAAACTGACAATCTCAACCGGGATCGCATCAAAGAATTCGTTCGCGAAGACAATGATTGGAGTTGCCACCCGCTCTTCGCCTGATAGCAACGCCGCCTTCCCCGATTCAATGTGTCGGCTCAGGGTCCGCTCGATTCGCTGCCGCAACGCTCGAGATTGCTCAACCAGCACGTATCGCAAGGCGCGAAAGAATCCAGGAAACTTCTTCTCCGACCAATCCAATACATCCTGTGCGAAAAGCCCGCGACCCGGACCGAGTTCCTTCACGGTGATCTCCTCCGGCGAGCCCAGCACGCGCCACATTTCATCGAACTGCCGTGCCAGCAGTCGTCCGAAGACCGCATGCACGTCGCTCGCGGTGTAGAAATCGCCAGCCTTGCCGAACTGCGCCGCATTCCGCGAGTAATAGCCGAGTTCGGGATGGTAAAGGCAGAGTTCCATGTAGCGCGAGAAGGGAATCGGCCCGCGTTCCCGAATTTCCTGCTCGATGACCTGACGGAGTCCGCTCAAATCCCTTTCCTCTGCCGGTCCGCGCGGTCTTGTGGGGTGCGGATGAACATTTCGACGAAGTAGTCGTGCAGAGCGTCAAAGAGCTGGCGCTGGAAACTCCATTCGAACTGCGGATCATCGAGATCGCGAGGATGAAGATCGAAGTAATAGGTATGAACCGGAACGCTCTCGTCTTTGAACTTGATGATGACCTCGACGCCCTCGCCTTTTCCGCGCGCAGAGAAGTTCAGCAAAGGATGCTCGTACAAACGAAGTTGAGCCAGCACCCGATCAAGGCGAACCTGGGCACGTTCCGGCATCGAAGGATTGTAAAGCATTGAGAACTGACAACTGACAACTGCTGCCTGAGCCGCACTGACTCTGTAACAGTAAAGAAATTGACCTTTGGAAAAATTCAAAGTCAAGCTACAATTACGGCACTTTGAGCCTTAACCGTGCGGATTCGGATTGAGGCCTCTACGAGGAACCGTCGATTCCTCGTTCAGACTTGGGGAAAAACTCATGGCCACTGTCGGCGCGCCTGGCGCGCGCTCGCGTTCGCAATCAAAACTAGTGTTCTTCGTGCTATTCGGTCTGTTGACCGTCTTTGTCACTTACATGAAGAATGCCCGTGTCTTTGATCCTGCTTCCGAAATCGCGCAGCACTTCGCACCCGTCCGATGGTACCTGCTGCCGCACGCCTTCTTCGGCGCCTTGGCCATGCTGCTCGGCGCGTTTCAGTTCTCCAACCGTTTACGTGCGCGCTATCTCAAGACCCATCGCATGTTGGGATATGTTTATGTGGTGAGCGTGTTCGTTGCCGCCCCTCTGGCCGTTCCGATGACGATGAGATTCGGCCCCTCACTGGTTGCGGCTTCGAGCGTGCAGTCGTTCGGATGGATGTTGACGACTGCGATCGCGCTCTATTCCGTTCGCCACGGCAATGTCGCCCAGCACCGTCGCTGGATGATTCGCAGTTATCCTTTTGCTATGGTCTTTACCGTGACGCGGATGATCATCCCCATTCCTGCGGTGCAGCGGCTCGGAGTGGCGGGAATCGAGACCGTAGTCTGGACAGTCATTGCGCTGGCTGCGATCTTGCCGAATATTCTGCTCGATTGGAGTGCAATCAAGGCTCGTCCGATGACCAAGGCAGTCGCAGCCGATTGATCTATTCGTAGCGTAGCGCTTCGATCGGATTCAGCCGCGCGGCTTTGATTGCAGGCAGCATGCCGCTGATGATCCCAACCAGGCTCAGAATTGCCGTTGACCAGATCAGTGTCGCCGAATCGATATAGAGATGAATATCGCCTTCGCTTGCATTCTCCTCGAAGGCACTCCACAACGTCAGCGATCCGACCGACCACGAAACCAGGTAAGCGAGGATCACTCCCAGCAGTCCACCCAAAGCGGTAATCACCAAGGCCTCGGCGAGGAACTGAAACAGGATGTGCCAGCGATGCGCGCCCAGGGCCTTCTCCACTCCAATCTCTCGCGTCCGTTGCGTGACCGACACCAGCATTATGTTCATCAGGCCAACGCCGCCGATTCCCAGCGTGAGCAAGCCGATGAAGCCCAGCAGGATCTTGATGCCCGTCGAAATGACCTGCAAATCCATCAAGTCGGCGAATACGTCAAAAACGAAAACGGCTCGTTGATCCTTGGGATTGAAATTGTGATGAAACGCCATGGAATCGCGCACGCCTTTCACAACCTTGGAGTGATCACCCTCATACTCCATGACAACCGCATTCAAGTAAAACGTATTCGTCAGATCGCTCATCGCGCTGTAGGGAACATAGACATGCTCGTTGATGTTATCGTCCCCATTTTGTACCTGATGCTTGAGGATTCCCACGACCTGGTAGGAAATTCCGTCGAGGCGGAGAGTTTCCCCGAGCGCGTTCTGGCCGGAGAACAGTTTCTTCTTCGCGTCAGAACCGATCACCGCGACCCGCGTATGAGTGAAGTCGTCGGCCTCACTGAAGAAGGTGCCTTCGACAATGTCCATCTTGCGCATGCGTCCATAACTGGCGTAGACGCCACTCACACCGTAGTTCGCGCTCCGAGTACCGAAAGCCACCACGCAGTTCTTTGAGGTCTCTGGTGAGACGCGCTTCAATAGCGGAACTTCCGCCCGGATGTAATCAAGATCGTTGACGGTGAGCCGGACCTGCGTTCCCGCCTTGGTTCCACCAGCCTGCAGTTCTGTACGCCCGGGGAAGACGAATACAAGGTTTGTGCCAAAAGAACGGAAAGCAGACCACAAACCGCGCTCGAAGCCGGTGCCGTAAGCCAGGAGAAGCACTACGGTCGCGATGCCCCAAGCCATGCCCAGCATGGTGAGCACACTGCGCCGCCGGTTGTAGCGCAGCGCGTTATAGGCTTGTGTGGCGAGATCGACGATCATCAAAAGCTCCTCGCCTCCTGAGCCGATGGTCTCGAACCCCTAGCCTCTGGTTCCTATTCCTGCCTCAACGCTTCCACCGGCGGCAGAAGCGCAGCCTTCCGCGCCGGATACAGCCCCGCCGCGATGCCTGCAATCGCAAGCGAGCCAATGGCCGCCAGTGCCGATGCCGGAATAATTCTCGGCGTGTCGAATCCTTCCGGCGAAGGCAGCATGGCCAGCAAGGTCACGAAGCCCGTAGCAATCGCCAACCCGATGAACCCGCTGAACGCAGTGAGAAACGCTCCCTCAATGAAGAACTGCGTTAGGATTGCGCGATAGGTAGCGCCCAGCGCCTTCCGCAGGCCGATCTCTTTGGTCCGTTCGGTGACCGATACCAGCATGATGTTGATAATGCCGATGGCGCCGAGGCCCAAAGTCACGACGCCAACTACGCCCAGAAACCAATCCATGGCGTCGAAGATCCTGCCCACGCGCTTCATGTTCTCAATCGTGTCCCAGTCTTCAAAGGCATCCTGCAACTTGGGACTGAACCCATGACGCCGCGCAACGATGCGGTGAATCTCATCCTTGGCTTCAGCGTGCAACTCTTTCGTAATTGGCCGGTAGTTGAGGAACGAGATTGCATCCTCGGAGTTGGCCTTGGTCAGAGGAAAGAGATCGCGCATGGTTTCGATGGGAATGAAGATGCGTGAGTTCGTCCCGTTATTCCCGTCGCGCCCGACCTTCGCCACGACCCCGACAATGTCGAAATTAATGCCATTCAGCAGGATGCTCGAACCCACCGCAGGCCGTCCGGGAAACATATTCTTTAACAGTTCCCATCCCACAACAGCCACGCGGCGACGCTCCGTGTTGTCCTGATTGTTGAACCAGCGGCCTGGCTCGATGGGGACATTGCGGATCTGGTTGTAATCGGAGGCCACACCAAAGACTTGTCCATTGGTCGAACCGTAGTCGCTGACCGCGCGGATATCTTCGCGGTTCAACACAGGCGACAGGGCACCGACAAACTGGGCCTCATTGCGGATCGCAAGGTAATCCTTGTAAGTGAAGTAATAGAGCTGTCCGGACTGCGTGCTGCCCTCAACCGCGGGAATTCGTCCCGGAAACATGAACATAATGTTTTGTCCGAGCGTGGCGAGTTGTTTTTCCTGGCCGCTGCGGAATCCCTCACCCAAGCCCACCAAGAGCAGCAGCGAGCCGACGCCCCAAGCGATCCCGAACATGGTGAGAAAGGAGCGCAGCTTGTGCGCCCACAGAGTGGACAGCGACTGCCGGACGATGTCGAGAAGCATGCGCATAGTTTTCTTGTGGCTGCAGAATCATGCCCCCACGCCTCCGGGGAGGAGCGTGGGGGCACCCGGGTAACGTTCAGGCGAGGGGTCTCAATCCCGCCCAACATCTGATCAGAGATACGCAGTCAGGTTCCGGAAAGTTCCCTGCTGGATGTAGTGATTTAGACCCTGCCTACGCGAAAAAGGTTAGCTGCTATGCATGGACTTTGGTTGAATCCGAACGCCTCTCGACGAATGAAGTTTAGAACCAGTCTGGCCGATGTAGGTGGTTGGGACTAACTCGCCCTGCCTGAGGTATGCCGTGTCCAAAGGTCGTGTTTTGCATGGTCTTCAACCGATGAACAAGTTCGCTGATTTTGTAGTGGATCCAGAAAGACGGGTGGTTCGAGTCAGGTTCGGAAAAAAATTAAGGATCGCGGACGTCGAACGCTACGCCTCCATGCTGCGGTTGAATTCCTCGTTTCATCCGAGCTTTGGCGAGATTGTAGACCTTACTCACGTCGAAGAGCTGGATCTGCAGGCAGATGATTTCCTGACTCTGGCTGACAAGATTGATCCCTTCTCGCTGGAGGCGAAGCGTGCGTTTGTGGTACAGACGTCGGTCCAAAAGCACGCTGCCCGCATGCACAAGATCCTCCGCACCGCGAGGAACATCGAGATCTTCGACACCTTCGAAGATGCGGAGGGGTGGATGGAGCAGAGTTCCCGCACGCGCTGATGAGGTGCGTGTCAGTCTTCGCGGATGATTGGAGTTTTGTTTACTGTTTGTTTTCCTTGGGCCGCTCGTAGGCTTTTTGCAGGTATTTGCGAGCCTCTTCCAAAGCGCCAAAGGTGTTGTCATTGGTTTGCAGGGCCTGGCGGTACTGGCCCACGGCGCGCTCGCGCTGACCAGTGATATCAAAGATCTTCCCCAGCTGGATCCGGCTCCAGACCTCGGTCCACCGAGGCTCGCCGTCCCCGTCAATGGCCGCCCGGTAGGCATTGGCCGACGACTGGTAGTTGCGCTGGAAAAAGAAGACTTCCGCAATGCGGTAATGCGCGAGCGAACTATTCTTGTTGAGGTCGAGCGCTTTGTTGAACTCGGTGAGCGCGCCTGAGAGATCTCCCTGTTGCTGCATGGCCTGTCCGCGCAAGATCGAGGCGCGCAGCTTCACGTCGCTGGAGTTCGTCAACACGTGGTGGTCAGGATCGACTGAGATGCGGCGCGGGCGTCCGAAGGTCTCAATCGAGAACGGAGAATTGGTCCCGATCACTTCAATGCGCTTGTTTTCCGTTCTCCCGTCAGTGTCGATCTTAAGATCCACGGGCATGCGGAATAGATCGAGATCCTGCGAAATCTCGCCGGTGACGCGGAACCCGGGACTTTTTTCTTCCTTGGGCTGCTGCGCGGCAGCTCCGCCCAGACGGTAGGTGGTGTACTTCACCTTGAATTCTGGTGCGCCTGTCGAATCGAACCATTGGGAGAAGAACCACGTCAGCTGGTCGCCGTAGTTCTTTTCGGCGATGGTTCGGAAATCGTCTGTCGTGGCCGACTTCCCCGCGAACTCGGCGGCGAATTCGCGCATCGTTTTGTTGTATTTATCCTCTCCTAAGACCCAGCGCAGCATGTGCAGGATCATGCCGCCCTTGTCGGTGGTGAGCGATTGAAACTCGGTAGAAAACATATCCAGCTTGTTGGCGCTCGAAAGCGGTACGGTGTCATAGGCCAGCGCGCCGACCGACATATCCTTCACAGCTTCTTCCAAGCCAGCCGCTCCGGCGGCGTTTTCGACATACATCGCCTCCGAGTATCGCGAGAAGCCATCGGCGATCCACCAATCGTCCTTGGTTGCTGGATTCACAGAAACTCCCCACCACTGGTGGGCGATGCCGTTGGCCAGAAGTCGATAGTTCGTCTTTTCGGTGATCGAAGGGCCAGCCAGTCCGACGATCTCTGGCGCCCAAGTGTAAGGAAGCGTGTCGCCCGGCAGTTCGACCAGGTTAAGCTTCTGCGATGGCGGCAGACCGTAGAGGGTGATGTAGTACGTGAATTCCTGAACCGCCGTCGTGGTATATGCCGGAGCGATACTCTGATGCGTAGGTTTGAAGAAGACGTGCAGATCCATTCCGGCTTCGTCGCTCTTGTACTCCTGAAAAACGCCAGCCACGATGGTGCCGGGAAAGCTCGGCTTGGTGGAAACGAAAGTGAAAGTTTTCGTCGGCAGAACACTGGTGTTCGGCTTCTTGGGAGGAGCCGTGTCCGAGGCACTGGCCTTGCCGCTGCCGATTACCAGCATATGCGCCGGCACGGTCACGCTGATCGTAGAAGTGAAGCGGTTCAGGCCATAGCCGCTGACCGGGAACCACCTGCCCGCGTACAACAGATAGCTGGTGTCGTCGCCGATGTAAGCCAGACTCAGGCCGGGCACGGGGCTATTGTCGGCGTTTTCCAGTTGCCCCTCGTATTCGAAGGTTAGGGTCGTCGAAGCGTCTTTGGACAAGCCAGCGGGCAGGGGAACGCGCACAGTGGAGTCCTGGGTGACGCGCTCGGCCGATAGCGGCTGGTTCTTTTCGTCCAGAACCTTGGTGACGCGCAGGTCGTTGTGTAGTTCGAAGACGGCGACACTTAAATCCTGCAGGGCCGTGAACTTAACCTTGGCACGGGCCGTGATCTGGTGGAGATGCGGCTCTAGCGTAGCCTCGATCTGGTAGTCGTCAACCCGCAGCCGAGTCTTGTCCGCCGCCCAACTGGGCAGGGCCAGCGATATCATCAGGGAAAGAATCAGGGAACTCGTAAGGACGCTCAAGCGGCGCCGTAGGTCAATCGACATTCAGGAGAGTCTCCGGGAAATGATAACCCATTTCCTATGATGAAGATTCTGACGCAAAAGATGCTGGGAGCACAAGGTTGAGACCAAGTTAACAATTGTTTGACACCTCGAGCGTAGCGCGAAACCAGCTTTCTGGCGAGCGACGGACAGCCGCTTTTCCGCTCGATTCGCTCGTCTTGGCAATACCCAGCTTTGTGGATGACTTCGATGAGTCACCGGATCAGACGCCTAACCTCGTTTCAGGACTGACAGGATAATTTCCGCGGCGCGGTCGGCCGGGTGCTGGGGAGCCTCGGGAGCGGCCGCCGGGGCGCGAAGGCGAGCTTTAACCTTCGTCAAGCCTTCCAGCATGCGGTCCCGGGCTGGGCCATCTGGAATGATTTGCCTCAGCCGGGCAACTACGTTTTCGGCTGTGAAATCCTGCTGCACAAGTTCAGGAACGACTTCCTCTTCTGCGATGAGATTCACCATGGCAAATCGTGGAACCTTGACCCGCGGTTTTCCGAGCAGGTAGGTCAACGGCGAGACGCGATAGACCATCACGAAGGGCGTGTTCATCATGGCGGCTTCCACGGTGGCGGTGCCGCTGGCCACAATACCGGCGCGCGAATGCCATAGCGCAGAGAGAGCCTCGGGGACAAGAGTGATTTTGTTTTGGCCAATCAGATTGAGCAGGAAGCTGCGATCCAGCGTGGGGGCGACCGGAAGGAGAAATTCGTACGCTGGGCCCAGCCGAGCTGCCGATTCCAGAATCGTCGGAAGATTCATCCGCACTTCCTTGATCCGGCTGCCGGGCATGAGGATGATCCAAGGCTTTGCTAGATCGAGGGAAAACTGTTCCGCGTATTGAGCGCGAGAAATTGTCGGGGCAGGCAATTCCGCCAGAGGATGTCCTACGAAGGTTACATCCACCCCCCGCTCTCGATAGAACTTCTCTTCGAACGGGAAGATTACCAGCGCTTTATCGATGTAATCGCGGAGCAAGCGCACGCGCCCTTGCCGCCACGCCCAGAACTGTGGCGCGACATAGTACACGGTGGGAACGCCGCGCTTCTTCATCTGCCGGGCAACGCGCCAGTTGAACGCGGGCGAGTCGATGACGATGGCGAGATCGGGCTTGCGCCGGTCCGCTTCCCTCAGCAGGTGCCGGTACAGTCCGAGGATTTTCGGCAGGTGGCTGACAATTTCCGTAATACCGACGACGGCGAGGTCCTTGGCATCGACGACGGTATCGCAACCGGCAGCCCGCATGCGATCTCCGCCGACGCCGAAGAACTCGAGCCGACTCTTCGAGTCCACAGGTTCTTGTCCGCCAGTTCGACGCAGGGCAGAAATAAGCTGCGCCCCATACATTTCACCGGATGCTTCCCCGGCGGAGATCAGGATTCGCACGGAGCAATTGTAAGGGACGAAGTAGGGTGTGAGAGCGCCGCTAACGGAGCACCTCAGTTAGAGAGCTGAGATTTCTCGGCGAGGAAGTTGTCCCGGCACTGTTTGGCGGCGGAGAGCAGTTGCGCGTACTCAGGGGCATTGCGCAGCGGAACCAGCAGGGGATCCCTCTGCAGCGCAGTGTACGCACAATAATGCGCATCGATGACAGTCTTTAACATCCGCAAGGCGGACGCTTTCGCGCCGCAGAAGGCCACGGTGGTGGCGAAAACATACCGGTTTTCCGGATCAGGGTTACCTGCCACTTGGGGCTCGAGTTCGTGGATGACTTGATCCAGTTCAGGGGACGCGGATTCAGCAGGTAATGTGTGTTCCGTACAAATTCTGATAATTTGGTGTTGCTCAGAGGGTAGATTCTGCGCGGCTTCCCGTGCTTCCGCTATCTTGCTCTCGCGCCAGAGAATTCGGACCGTATTCGCGTTGGTCCATTCCGATCCTGGATCCAGGCGCAGGAAGTCCATTCCTCGCTCAGGGTTCCCCATTTGTGAAAAAGTTAATGAGCAGGAACGGTACAGATAATTCCCCGGGTCGAGGCTGATGGTCGCATCGCAGTCGCGCGCCGATTCGTCAAGCAAGCCGGCATAGCGGAGCACATAGGACCGCGCCATGTGGGCTTGGGCGTTTCCGGGCTGGCGCTTGACTAGATCATCCGCGTCCTTGTATGCCCTCGCCAAGTCCCCGCGTTCCACTCGATTGGCGATGAACTGGCTGGCGGCCGAGGTGAGGTCCGGATCCAGAGCCAACGCTCGCTCATAGGCGGTATTGGAGCGCTGGAACATCCCCTCACCCCCGCCTCCGTACTGCGAATCAAAGTAATACCGAAGTCCCAGCGCGCCCCATGCCGGTGCATAGCTGGGGTCTAGGCCAACCGCTCGTTCCAGCATGGCGATCGCGTCTTTGTTGGGAGCCGCATCATGCGGCATCGAGACGCTTCGCAAGTACAAGTCGTAGGCTTCTTCGTTCTTCGGATGCGTGGCGCCGCCAGCGGAATCGCCGCCTGCCCCAAGTGCCGGGACCAGCCCCTGCCGCACTTTCGTGGTGATCTCGCTCCGCATAGCGATCATGTTCGGGGCGGCGACGGTCATCGTGTCCCGCCAGAGAGTGCGGTTGTTCGCAACGTCTACCGCTTCCAGAGTGATCTGGAGCTGGTCGCCCTCCTTCATGTAGTGACCTGTGACGATGTCGGAGACGTGCATCTCCTTGCCGGCCTGCTGCAGGTCCACGCCAGCACCGCTGTACTTACTGGTGGTCGCAAAGGGACGGATCGAGATGGAATGCACATAGCTCAATGCGGTTGCAATTTCATCAGGCAACGCGAGGCGCAGAAAGTCAGTGTCCTTGTCGGAACCCATGTTCTGAAAAGGAAGCACTGCAACTGTTGTGGGATTCGCGGAACTCGGTACGGGGTCACTGGCCGTTTCGGCCAGAAGAAAACGGCGACGGAAACCAGTGCTGAGGGCAGCGATGATTGCGGCGATCTTGGCGAAAGGAAAATTTCGTATCTGTGCCGCGCTCGTCCCGCTGCCGGCCGCGCTATGCTGGCCACTCGCCGGTCCGGCCGCGATTCTTGATTCTTCGCCTGCACCTGCGGACGGGGAAACTGTGCGTCCGGTGTCGGTATCGCGCTTCAGGCGCTGCAGATCGCTGCGCATCTCCGAGGCATGCTGGTAGCGTAGGTTGCGGTCCTTTTCCAGCGCCTTATTGATGATGTCTTCGAGCCGCGCCGGAATCATCGTGATTCAGCCGTACCACCGGCACCGGAGCTCGATTCATGATGGCTTCGCAGATCACCGCCGAACTTTCTCCGTGAAAAGGCAGGTCGCCGGTGGCCATCTCGTACAGAACCGCGCCGAAGGAAAACAGATCGGTGCGGGAATCGAGTTCGCGCGCCCTTACTTGTTCCGGCGACATGTAGGCAACAGTTCCTACCATCGTGCCGGGGCTAGTCAGGTGGGCATCATCCATCGTTTGCGTGGCGCCAGCCATTACTTTGCTCGAGGAACTGCCAGGCGCGTTTACTTTCGCTAATCCGAAGTCCAGGACTTTGGCATGCCCGCGCTTGGTGACGAAAATGTTCGCAGGCTTGATATCCCGGTGGACGATGCCTTCTGCATGCGCAGCGTCGAGCGCATCGGCGATTTCGATCGACAGGCTCAGAACGGTGTCGCTATCGAGCGGGCGACCCGCGATGGCATGTTTGAGCGTCACGCCCTCCAGGAATTCCATGGCGATAAAGGCCTGGCCATCGTGCTCGTCAATTTCGTAAATCGTGCAGATGTTGGGATGGTTTAGCGCCGATGCCGCTTGGGCCTCACGCTGGAAGCGTGCCAGGGCTTGCGGGTCTTTGGCAACGTCGTCGGGCAGGAACTTCAGGGCAACGAAACGGTGCAACTTGAGGTCCTCGGCCTTGTAGACGACACCCATGCCGCCACCGCCAAGCTTCTCGACAACCCGGTAGTGGGAAATGGTTTGGCCGAGCACTCGCAGAATGCTAGTGGGTGGCGCGGAGGGAGTCAATTGGGAAGCGCAGCCCGCGCGGTGCGCGGTTGCCAGTTAGTCGTCGCCATGAGTAGCGACTTCGGGTTCGAATCCAGAGCCGTTCGCGGGCGAGGGCGCCCGCGCCATATTGATCTCCTGATCCTTGTATTGCAGTTGGTAGAGCTTGAAGTAGATCCCGCGATTGGCCAAGAGTTCCTGGTGCGTTCCCATTTCGCGGACCTTGCCTTTGTGCATGACGATGATCTTGTCGGCGCGCTGGATGGTCGAGAGCCGGTGCGCGATGATCAGCGAAGTGCGGCCTTCCACCATGTGGGCGAGCGCGTCTCGCACGCGGAATTCGGTTTCGGTGTCGACACTCGACGTCGCTTCGTCGAGAATCAGAATCTTCGGCTCGTGCGCCAGTGCGCGGGCAAACGAGATGAGCTGTTTCTGTCCGGTTGACAGGGTCGAGCCGCGCTCGCGAACCTCTTCGTCGAAGCCCTTCGGCAAGGCGCGGATGAAGTCGCCGAGATTCACGTCTTCGGCCGCCTTGGCCACGTCCTCGTCCTCAATGTGCAATGTTCCCAGGCGGATATTGCCGCCGATCGTCCCACTAAAAAGAAACGGATCCTGCAGGACAACGCCGAAGCGGCTCCTCAAGTCGGCCAGATCCATGTCTTTGACGTCGACCCCATCGATGCGGATCGCGCCTTTCTGCACGTCGTAGAAGCGCAGCAGCAGGGAAATCAGGGTAGTCTTGCCGGCACCAGTGTGGCCGACTACGGCGACGGTCTCGCCCGGTTCGATAGCGAAGGTGACATCGCGGAGGACCCAGTCGGGAGTTTCAATGCTTTCGGCGGCATTGCTGTTGGTCGGCGAAGAGCTAGGTGAGCTTCGCTCGACCGGCCCGGCGGGGGCGGCCGCCCCGACATGGTCTTTGCCCGTCCCGTCGCCTTTGCCTTCTTCCGGCATCTCTCGGTACGCGAACCACACCTGGTCGAACTCGATGCGGCCGGGCCCTGTGGGTTTCTTCGTCACGACAGGCGAGACAACTTCCGCCGGTGCGTCCAGCAGTTTGAAAATGCGCTCACTTGCAGCCATCGCAGACTGCAGGATGTTGTATTTCTCGCTGAAATCCATGATGGGACGGAAAAAGCGAAGCGCATACTGTGTGAAGGCGATCAACACGCCCAGTGACGCCGCCGTCGCGACCAGGTGAAACGAGATGAGAGGCTGACGATGGAACTCGATGGAAACACTCTTGGCGACCAGGCCGCGCATCACGTCTTGCCCGCCGAACCAGATGACGCACGCGATTGCCACTGCCGAGAAGAAATCGACTGCGGGGTAATAAATCGAGTAGGCCATGATCGCGTCTTTGAACGCGTCCATGTGGCTGCGGTTGATTTCCGAGAAGCGGTTGTAGGCCTTGCGCTCCCGATTGAAAAGCTGGAGCACGACCATGCCGCTGACGTGTTCCTGCAGATACGAATTGATGCGGGCGATGGCGGTGCGAATGCGCCGGTAAGAATCGCGGACCTTGTCGCGGAAAATCTTGGTTGCGACCACGATGAACGGCAGCACGGCAAAGGTGATCAGAGCCAGCTTCCAGTTCATGCACAGCATAATTCCGAGAATGCCAGCGAGCACAAAGAGATCTTCGAAGATCGAGACCACGCCGGAGGTAAACATCTCGTTCAGCGCGTCAACGTCGGTGGTGACGCGCGTGACCAGCCGCCCGACCGGATTCTTGTCGTAGAAGGCGACATGCATGCGCTGCAGGTGACGGAAAATCTGGCTGCGCAGGTCGAACATCACTTTCTGCCCGGTCCACTGCATGAAATAGGTCTGCAGGAACTCGAGCAGAAAGCTGAATACTAGCAGGCCGAAGTAGATCGCGGAGATTTGTGCGATCCCCGTAAGCGGACGCGGGTTCAACCAGTTCCACAAGCCAGACGCCGTGCCCTTGACCGGCGCAAGGTAGCGGTCCACCGCGACTTTGACCAGGTACGGGCCCAGTACATCGGCAAAAGACTTCAGCACGATCGAGCCAATCGCGATTGCTACCTGCCAGCGATATGGACGCAGGTAGGTAAGCAGTCGCCGCATCAGGCGGCTGTCGTAGGCTTTACCTAGTACTTCCTCTTCCTGGGCCATTGGCTCTCGATCACGAAGTCGGACAAACGGGCGGATGAATGGCGCGGAAAGGCGCCCCCAACAGGGTACCTCAAATAGATGGCCCAGGTAGCCGCGAGGATGGAAAAGGTTTGGGGTGGGATAATTGCTCAGTGCCTCTGGGGATCTACATTTCCGTGCCTTTCTGCCGGACGAAGTGCAGTTACTGTAACTTCGCCTCCGACGTATTTTCGCGCGCCATCTTCGAGCGCTACGTGGACCGCGTGTGCTACGACATTGCGAACTCGTCTCGGATGGCCGAAGAAATGGGCGGCCAAGTCGAACGCGAAGTAGACTCGATCTACCTCGGCGGCGGGACACCCACAATTCTCGAAGCCGGGCAATTGCGGAAAATGTTCGATTCGGTGCGGACGCAGTTCTCGGTGCGGCCGGACGCTGAGATCACCGTCGAGTGCGCGCCCGGAACCTTGACGCCACTAGTTCTTGACAGCCTTTTGGGTTGCGGCGTGAATCGGGTGAGCTTGGGGGTGCAGTCGTTTGTGGATGCCGAGGCCGCCGCTGTTGGTCGATTGCATAAGCGCTCGACCGTGCTCGACGACATCGCGCGCCTGCGAGCATCCGGGATTTCGAATATCAACATCGATCTGATCGCGGGGCTGCCCCATCAAACTGCTGAAAGCTGGCAGGAATCTTTGGCGGAGACCGTTGCCACGGGTGCGCCGCACGCCAGCGTCTACATGCTGGAAGTGGACGACGAATCGCGGTTGGGGCGCGAGTTGATTGCGGGCGGCACGCGTTATCACGCGCACTTTGTTCCTGACGAAGATGCGGTCGCCGACTTTTACGGTACTGCTTGCGAGTCGCTAGAAGCAGCCGGTGTCGCGCAATACGAGATTTCCAATTTTGCACGCGCGAATTTTCACTCGCGTCACAACCTGAAGTATTGGACCCGGCAGCCCTATCTGGGCTTCGGCGTCGATGCGCATTCGATGCTCGCTTCCAGCACGCCGGAAACAGATGCCGTGCGCCTCTCCACCGCCGACGGGCTGGAACGATACGTCGCGGGCTCGCCTCTGCAAAAGAATGTCATCTCCCCTGTCGCCGCGAGGGAAGAGGCCTTTTTTCTGGGTCTCCGCCTGAATCGCGGCGTCGACCTGCAAAAAGTCGCGGCCAACTTTGGGGAAGAGAATCTTCAAGCCGTGCGGCCTGCGATTTCCCAACTGATAGCAGACGGATTGCTGCGAGAGCATGGCGATTCCATTCGCCTGACCCCGCGCGGACGCCTGCTCTCCAACGACGTGTTCCAGGCTTTCCTTGCCCCTGTCCAGCCTGCCATTCAGGTCTGAAAACGAGCGTATAATTCCTGTGGATCTTCCGCGCTGGTCTAGAAGAGCGGCAGAGCCCAAAATAATTCCAGACCATCCGGTCGGTTGGGTGGAGCAATCAGAAACGCAGAATCGCCAGTGTTCATGCGGTTCATCCCACCTTCTCCCTTTCCCCTCCGGGGGTAACTTCTTCCTCTTCCAGCGCTATGTTCTAATCACGGTTCGGCGCTCAAAGCGCCCTTGATAAGGCATCGCTGCAGGTCGCGGTGTCCGAGCAGGTTGGAGGACCCTTGGATTTCCAGCTGAACGACGAGCAGTTGCAGTTGAAAAAGAGCGTGCGGGAGTTTGCCGAGCGCGAGATTAAGCCCCACGTCATGGAATGGGACGAGGCTGGGGAATTCCCCCTGGCAACCGTCAAGGAACTTGGCAAGCTGGGACTGCTGGGAATAGTTTTTCCTCCGGAGTATGGCGGCGCCGGCATGGGCTATGTGGAGTACGTCACCGCGATCGAGGAACTCTCAAAGGTAGACGGCTCGGTCGGCATTATTGTCGCGGCGCACACCTCGTTGTGCTCGAATCACATCTTTCTCGCCGGCAACGAAGCGCAGAAAAAGAAGTACGTCAGCAAACTGGCGACGGGCGAATTCATCGGCGCGTGGGGGCTGACCGAACCGTCGTCCGGGTCGGACGCGGGCAGCGCGCGCATGACAGCTGTGCGCAAAGGGAACCAGTGGGTGCTGAACGGCAACAAAACTTTTTGCACGAATGGACACTACGCCGACGTAGTCGTCGTGCTTGCGGTAACCGATCGCGCGGCCCACACGCACGGAATTTCCGCCTTCGTGGTGGAGAAAGACACCAAGGGATTTCGTCCCGGCAAGAAAGAAAACAAGCTGGGATTGCGCGCCAGCGACACCGCCGAATTGATCTTTGAAGACTGCGTGATTCCGGCCGAAAATCTGTTGGGCGCGGAAGGCCAGGGATTTCCAGACGCCATGCGCGTCCTCGACGGAGGCCGGATCTCCATTGCAGCGTTATCGCTGGGCATGGCCGAAGGCGCGTACGAAGCGGCCCTGAAATATTCGAAGCAGCGCCGTCAGTTTGGCAAGGCAATCAGCGACTTTCAGGCGATCCAGTGGAAACTCGCCGACATGGCCACCGAGATCGATGCCGCCCTGCTGCTTACTATGCGCGCCGCCTCGATGAAAGACGCCGGCATGAAGACCACACAGGAATCCTCCATGGCGAAGCTTTACGCCAGCGAAGTTGCTGTGAGATGTGCGAATGAAGGAGTCCAGATTCACGGAGGATACGGCTTCATCAAGGATTACCCCGCGGAAAAGTTTTACCGCGACGTGAAGCTGTGCACCATAGGTGAGGGCACCAGCGAGATTCAGCGGCTGGTGATCGCGCGGCAACTCTTGAAAGACTGAGCTCTCAGTTCTTAGCCCTTAGCCAAACCTGCCACACGAACAGCGCCCAATAACTGCCGGCGAGCGCTACGAACAGGCCCGTTAGCAGGAAGTGTCCGATGATGAATTGCCTTCCTTGCGGCCAGTCCTCGTGCGAAAAGTAAACGGCATCGACGAGGATTCGCGCGGTCCAGTAGCTTCCAATAAAGCAAGCCAGCCCCATCGCCGCGCGGTCACCGCGCAACAGTTCCGTGTGCAGGGCGAGCGTAAGCGCGCCGAACGCAATGATAGTCAGAACCGTGAAGCCGCCTTGCACCCACAGCAGCTTACGGTTGAACGGCTTGAGTTGCGCGAGGTCCTGCTTCCAGCCTAGGCGAACGGGAACCTGGAAGCTGGCGAAGAGAATCACGAAGTGTCCCGCGCCCGCGAGCCATAGGATGAGATCGAAGCTTCGTTCTGCCAGAGAGTTCGTCATAGAGCGCGGATCGCATGCATGAACGGAAGAATGACGCCCCGCACGAAGGGTGGATGAAAAAGCCAGAATGCTGGAGTTGCGGTTACCACGATTGCAAAGGTACGCGCGGGCCATCCTTTGTGGATTCCCAGCCAGGAGCCCAGAGCGGATCGTTCGAAGAGCACACCCAGTCCCTGAACCACGAAGTATGCTGTCGGCAAGCCGTATCCGCCGCGGGCTGGAACAGAGATAACCAAATCGTGAATCAGCCCAGACACAATAAACACAAGTAATCCGGCGACAGCCACGCCGGTGCGCCGTTGCAGAGGCCGGAAGATGAACTCATGAGCCAACTGGCGGAAGCCCAGATTCCAGCGCTTGCCCCAGAATTCGCTCAAGCTCCGCGAGAGAATAGGCTTCGACATGATCGGTTCTGCATCGATGCCTATCGCCCGCCAGAACAAGGCAATCAGGTGAAAGCTCCCGAAGTGCAAAAGAAAGATCATGCCAAAGAGCCCGATCCAGCCCTGCAGCAAAGGTTGTTCGGCCGGGATGCGGCGCGCAATTGCCCATAGCAGCAAAATTCCTAGCGTTGTCTTCAACGCCGCCCAAAGCCATTCTTGCAGCCTCGGCCGGTCGGGGTGCGAGCGCGGATCGAGAAAAGCCTCGGCATCCATTCCTGGCCAGGCCAGCAGGTAGGCCACAGATCGTGAGGCGCTGTGCTCGACGCGGGTGCGAACTGTCCACCATGTCATCCATTTGAGTCCGATGAAGATTGCGAGTGACAACGTCCACATGAAAAGCCATGCGGGCATGTAGTTACGGAACAGGATCGTTGTTATGGGGAGAGCGATGAGCGGGAGGCAGTCTGGCCACACCGAGGTCGTTGTCGAGGGGGTGAGAGCGGTTTGAGTGACGGTTTTCAAGGTCGCGACGCCCCATCTCTGCGATGGTCGGGTTCAATCTACATCGCAGGAGACCGGCGAGCAATGAACGTCGGTAATTCGTTCGCGTCAGCGAGTTCGGCGGCGCCGGAAGTTTCGGCTTGCCAGTTGCTCGCTCTACAATGTGTCGGGCGGGCGGACGGGAGCGGGAGTTGAGTTCTGCGACCAACCGTTCAGGGTTGGATTTTGGTCGTGAGCCCTGCGACCAGCGGCCCGGTTCCAGACTGCGAAATCAGCATGCTAGTCCACGGTGTGTACCATTTCTGGCCGAAGCGGGTTGCGTTTCGCAATGACTACTGCCTCTCGTGCGAGGCACCGCGGCGGGCCATCGCTACCCGCACGTTCGATGTGGGACACATTTTCTGGGTTCCCCTTGTGCCCGTCGGTTTCTGGAAGCACTGGGCATGCACCGTCTGCCGGCGAGACCCGCATGTCAATCCGAAGACTCGGCCCGCGTTCAAGTGGATCGGGCTGATCTGCCTGCTCCTTCTTTCGGGGATGTTTTGGGCAACTCCGATCGATGCCTCTGTGAGCATTCTCGGTTGGCTCCTGCGAGTCGGGCCACTCGTGGGCGCGGCAGCCCTGCTGTTTCAGTTGCTGCATACTCCGAGCGAGCCGTCACTGCGCGAGAGACTGGCGGCCATTCCGCCAGCCTCGGATTCAGTCTGCCCGTTTTGCGGGACTCCTTTGATCGCCGGGAGCCATGTCCACTGGTCTTGCCCAGCGTGCGGGGCGGAGAGGTGGTAACCCTGTTTAGGCGGTGAGCAGCTTTGATGAGGGCAGAAGGTTTGTGTATTGCTTTACACTGTTGCCTTGCAACGCAATTCCAATCACGACATTCAGTCTTTGATCGAACCCTTGCGCGCCGGGGACGCGCGAACACTTTCACGCGCCATTTCAGCGGTCGAGAATCGCGCGCCGGGATGGTCTGCTCTGCTCAAGGCCCTGTTTCCCCATAGCGGGCGTGCGCGCGTCATCGGCCTGACCGGCCCGCCTGGAGCTGGGAAGAGCACGCTCGTCGACCAGTTGGCGCGCCTCTACCGGTCGGGCGACGACAAGCGAAGCCTTGGAATCATCGCCGTTGATCCAACCAGTCCATACACCGGCGGAGCTATTCTGGGCGACCGCATCCGCATGCAGGAGCACTTCGCCGATCCGGGAATTTACATCCGCAGCATGGCCACGCGCGGGTCGCTGGGCGGCCTCGCGCGTACGACCGCCGATGTCGCTACCGTCCTCGACGCTTCGGGACGCGACATGATCCTTATCGAAACCGTGGGCGTTGGCCAGGATGAAATTGACATCGTGCGACTGGCCGACATCACGATCGTGATTCTCGTCCCCGGCATGGGCGACGATGTGCAGACGATCAAGGCGGGCATCATGGAGATCGCCGACATCTTCGTGATCAACAAGAGCGACCGCGACGGCGCCGAGCGCGTCGAGCGCGAAATTCGCGCCCTGCAGTCGCTGGCCATCCGCCAGGATGGATGGACCCCACCGATTGTGAAGACTGTGGCCAGTGAGGGAACTGGCGTGCAAGAATTGGCCGCGGCGATTGCCGAGTATGAGAGCTATCTCCAGAAAGAAAACCGGGCGTTGAAGAAGAGCGTGGAAAACTGGCAGGAGCGACTGGTGGAGATGCTGCGCGATGCCATGCTTGACAAGGCGCGCCTGCAGCTTGGAGACGGTAACTTGGTGCGCCTGGCGGCAGAAGTCGCCGAACACAAACGAGATCCCTACACGCTGGTGGAAGAGATTGCTGCGAAAGCAGGGAAGAGCTGAATGTTTCAGATCGATCATCTCGGCATCGCGGTAAAGTCGCTGGCGGCGGCGAAAACGATCTACGAAAAGCTCGGCCTCAGCGTCTCGCCCGAAGAGACCGTCGCACAAGAGCAGGTGCGGCTCGTGATGGTGCTGGTAGGCGAGAGCCGCCTGGAACTGCTCGAAGCCACCTCCGACGATTCGACTATCGCCAAATTCATCGCAAAACGCGGCGAAGGCCTGCATCACGTCTGCCTCAAAGTGCCTGACTTGATTGCTGCCGTTGCCCGGCTGAAAAAAGACGGCGTGCGCCTGGTTTCGGAAGAGATCAAGGTCGGTGCTGGCGGGCACCGGTATGTTTTCGTTCATCCATCGAGCACGGGCGGCGTGCTCTTGGAGTTGGTGCAGGGGTAGAAACCAGCCACGGATTTTCACGGATCTGCAGGGATAAACCAAAAATGATTCTTCTCGTCACCGACACCTCGGGCAAGAATGGGAGCGTCGCGCTGGCGCGCGCGAATGAAGACCTCAACAGCCACGACGTTCAGGTGATCGAAGCGGTGCCGCTCACAGGCGGGACGTTTTCTGCCGAACTCGTCCCTCAGATCGCTGCTTTGCTGGCCAAACATCAACTCACCAAGGCGAGCATCGATGCCTTCGTTGTCGTTTCGGGTCCGGGATCGTTTACTGGCCTTCGCGTCGGGTTGGCGGCAATCAAGGCACTTGCCGAAATTCTGCGGAAGCCCATCGTTTCGGTTTCGTTGCTCGAGGCGATCGCCTTGGCATGCCATTCCGATGGGAAAGTGCTGGCAGCGCTCGACGCCGGACGCGGTGACGTGTACGCGGGGGAATATGAGATTGCCACCAATTCGGCGACGGTTCGGCGAGAACGTTTGCTGTCGAAGGAGGAGTTCTTATCGGTGGCGCGTGGGATGGTTGTTTCCACGCCGGACGTAAACCTGGCGGGAATTGTGCGTGACGCTGGTCTCTCCGTGGTTTCGGTAGAACAACCGAGCGCTGAGACGATTGCCCAACTGGGATGGAAAAAGCTGCGGGCCGGCGCAACCGTTTTTCCCGAGCAGCTCGAGGCGAACTACATTCGGCGCACGGATGCGGAGATTTTTGCGAAGCCTGCAAAATCCTAGTTGCCATCTGAAACAAGTTGAGCCTAGACCGGAAGAACCTCATGGACATTCGTCCCGCAACTCCGGATGATCTGCCATCCATGGTGACCCTGGAGCGGCAATGTCCAACCGCTGGTCACTGGACTGAGGAGCAATATAGGCAGCTTTTCCAACCAGGCGCAGGCACTTTGGAAAGAGTTGCGCTTGTGGCGGACGGCTTTGTGCCTGGGACCCTCGCGCTCCCGGCTGGCCAAGGGAAGCATTCGTCTGTCCTCGGTTTCCTGATCGCCCGGCATCTCGCCCCCGAGTGGGAACTGGAAAACATCGTCGTGGCACCAACGGCCCGCCGCACCGGGCTCGGAAAGGGCCTTCTCGCCACCCTGCTCACGCACGCTAGGGAAACCAACAGCAACTCTGTCTTTCTCGAAGTTCGGGAGTCGAATCGAGCAGCGCGCGCCCTCTACGAAAAAGCGGGATTTCTCGAAGCCGGGCGCCGGAAATCGTATTACGCCCACCCGTCCGAAGACGCCATCCTGTACCGATTGACACTTTAACTAAATCGATTCTCACACTGAGACTGCACCTATTTTTTGGCATTGAACCAGTTTTTCGGCTGTGTTACGTTGGCAGAATAATCCCGGTTTGGAGGTCTGCTGGATGCTGACTCCGAAAGACCAACTCCTGACCAGTCATGAAGAATTCCGCAGACTGGCTCAGGAGCATACGCAGTACGCACAACGTCTCGATTCACTCACCCAAAAACGTTACCTAAGCGAAGACGAAAAGCTGGAGGAAGTCCGGCTTAAGAAGCTGAAACTCCGCCTCAAAGACCAGATGGAGTCCATTGAGCGCGAGTATCGGCTGCAGTACGGCGTCAACGTAGCGTAGAGGTTGTTCTGGCGACACCCCAGGCGGCTCTGACCGCCAAGGGACGAATCTATCTTCCACAGGGCGCGATAACGCGCCTTTTTTTATTTATACTTACAGGGCCTCCTGCAGGCTATGCTTCGCAGCCGCAACCGCTGGCGGATATAATTGCTCTTACCTCCCCATGGTTCGTGACGGCTACTTCTACGCACTGCCACTGATCGCCGCCGCTGTTCTGCTCGGCTGGCTGACGAATCCGTTTTGGGCGGTTATTCCGGTTCTGCTGGCATTTTTTTTCTTGTGGTTCTTTCGCGATCCTGAGCGCGAGATTCCGCAGGATCTTGGCGCGGTGGTCTCTCCCGGCGATGGGAAGGTCACCGATGTCTCTACCATCACGTTAGGAAACGACAAGCAACTGCGCCTCAGCATCTTCCTCAACGTGTTTAACGTGCATGTGAACCGCTCTCCAATTGCAGGCGTGGTTCGCGACGTTCGGTACCAGCGTGGCAAGTATTTGAACGCGATGAATGTGGTCTCGGCCGAGCAGAATGAGCAGAATATTGTCACAGTCGAAGGCGACCGCCAGAAGGTGGTTTTCAAGCAGATCGCCGGCCTGCTGGCGCGGCGGATTGTCTTTTATCCCAAGGTTGGAGACCGCCTGGAACGTGGCCAGCGTGTCGGTCTGATCAAGTTCGGATCGCGAGTGGACGTTTTGCTCGATGCCTCGGCTCAGGTCAACGTGAAAGTCGGAGACCACGTCAAAGGCGGTTCCAGTGTGCTCGCCTACCTGCAACCTCAGGGAAACCTGGCTACTGCGGGGAGCGCCCCCGCTCGCGAGAGGGCGCGTTGATGGATCCCATTCTCCCCAGACAACGGCGCAGGCAGAGCAAGGGGATGTATATCCTGCCGTCGCTGTTTACGACCGCGAACATGGCGCTCGGCTATTACGCAATTCTCGAGGTCATGCACGCCACCATCGTCGATTATTGGCACCTCGACAATGCAGCCAAGGCGATCGGGTTTGCGGTGCTGTTCGACGGCCTCGATGGACGCATTGCGCGCATGACGGGCACCAGCAGCGATTTCGGCCGCGAACTCGATTCCCTGGCCGACGCGATTACATTCGGCGTGGCTCCCGCCATGCTGGCCTGGACATGGGGCTTTTTCCTGATGCCTCCTATTTTTTTGACCCAAGGCCAGTGGCACATCAAGCTGACGCAACTGGGCGCCATCGCCAGCTTCCTTTTTCTGATTGCCGGGACCAGTCGCCTGGCCCGCTTCAATATCAGCTCGAATCCCCAGCCCTCTAACCCTGGCCGACCCGGGAAAAAATATTTCGTCGGCATGCCGATTCCCGCTGGCGCAGGTGTAATCGCGGCGGTCGTTCACTTCGCAGCCGGGGAGCCGCTGGAATCGTCGTACACAGCGGTGGCATGGGTCGCCATGGTCACCACGGTCGGCTACCTGATGGTCAGCACCTGGCGCTTCTATAGTTTCAAGGATATCGATTTCCGCTCGCGCCATCCCTTCCGCCTGATTATTTTTCTCGCGGCGCTGTTTGCCTCCATCTGGTTCTTCTCGCGCCAGATGCTTTTCATCATCGCTTTGGTCTATATGATTTCCGGAGTCTTCTGGAGGGCGCAGTGGCTGTTCCGTCGCCGCCCCGGTCCTCCTCCGCCCCCGGAGGCGCCGAAAGTTTCATGAGCGAGCCCACAAAAACAACCATTGTTCCGCAGGGACCGGTGGCGCGCGGCAAGTTATACCGTGCAGCCATTGTCGGTGCTGCTTCGCTCAAAGGCAAAGAAATCGCCGAAATGCTCAACGAGCGCAACTTCCCGGCGGTCGACATTCGCCTGCTCGACGACGATGAGTCGCTCGGGCAACTTGAGGCGATGGGGGATGAGATCAGCTTTATCCAGAGAGTGCGTGCCGAGCAGTTCGAGCATGTTGATTTCACGTTCTTTGCATCGGATCAGGACAGCACCCGCAAGAGCTGGAAAGACGCTCGCGACGCAGGCAGTACCATCATCGATCTGTCGGCTGCTCTTGAAAACGAACCCGGGTCCACCGTGCGCTCGCTCTGGATCGAGCGCGAAAGAGGTCAGATTGCCCCCCCGGAATTGCAACCGGGACCCTGCGTGGCGGCCCATCCGGTTGCCGTGACCTTGGCACTGTTGCTGCTGCGGGCCAGGAAAGCGGGGTCCATCCGCCGCGTGGTGGCCGCGATTTTCGAGCCTGCGTCGGAGCACGGCCAGCGTGGCATGGACGAGTTGCACCAGCAGACCGTGAACCTGCTTTCCTTCCAGCCGATGCCGAAAGACGTATTTGACGCACAGGTAGCCTTCAACATGGTGGCGCGCTATGGCCAGAAGTCGCAGCCGTCGCTCGATTCGGTGGAAGCGCGCGTTCTTCGACACTATCGCAAGATTGCCGGCGACGATGCTCCCCAGCCGTCGCTCCTGTTGCTGCAGGCACCGATCTTTCACGGCCACGCGCTCGCCGTTTATCTCGAGATGGAAAACGCTGTGGATCTTTCTGCGCTATCCCTGGCGTTGTCCGGAGATCATGTGACGATCCCCGGCGCCGAAGAAGAGGCGCCAAGCAACGTAAGTTCTGCAGGTCAGGCTGAGATTCAACTGTCTTTGAAGCCGGATCCCGCGCAGCCCAATGGTGTCTGGCTGTGGGCCGCAGCCGACAACCTTCGGCTCTCCGCCCTGACCGCGGTGGAATGTGCGGAGAGCATGACGGCGACCAGGCCCACGGGGAAGATTCAATGAAGAGATGCGCGACGCTCGCGCTGGGAGTGGTCGCGCTCCTCTTCAACGGTGCCTGTGGCTATCACACTGCCGGACACGCGGTTCAACTTCCCCAGGACGTCAAGACCATCGCGGTCCCCGCCTTCAAGAACGAGACCCTGACCTACCGCATCGAGCAGATGCTTACCTCGTCGGTCGTCCGCGAATTCACGACGCGCACTCGTTATCGCATCGTCAACGACTCTGGCAGCGACGCAGACGCTATTTTGCGCGGAACCGTGCTCTCCACCGCGGCCTCTCCTCTCACTTATGACACCGCCACAGGACGCGCCGCCAGCGTGATGGTCGTGGTCAGCATGAAAGTCACGCTCAGCGACCGAAATGGCAAGGTGCTCTACCAAAATCCTGCGTATTTGTTTCGTGAGCAGTACGAAGTTTCGCAAGACTTGTCCAGCTTCTTCGAAGAAGATTCCCCCGCTTTCCGGCGTCTTTCGGCGGATTTCGCCCGCACCCTGGTGTCAAACATCTTGGAGGGCTTCTAGCTGTGAAGCGATTCCTTCTCCTGCTGACGGTGACCGCCGTGGTCGCTACCGGCTGTAATCGCGGATCAAAGCCGCCGCGTATCGGTGATACCGCCAGAGACTTCAGCGTGCAGGACTCCGATCGGCAGGTGAGCCTCAGCCAATTTCGCGGCCAGGTCGTCGTCCTGAACTTTTGGGCGACGTGGTGTCCCCCTTGCATGCAGGAGCTGCCTTCTTTGATGGACATGCAAGAGCGAACGCGAGGACGAGGTGTAATCGTTCTCGGCGTGAGCATCGATGTCGATGGCGATGCCTATCACCGGTTCCTTAAGCAACGCAATGTCAACTTCCTGACCGTCCGCGATCCCGATCAGAAAGTTGCTTCCTTGTATGGGACATCCCAGTGGCCGGAGACCTATGTCATCGACCGTCAAGGCGCCATGCGCCGGAAGTTTATCGGTCCGGTCAACTGGGATTCGCCCGAGGTATTGCAGTTCTTGAGCGGGCTATGACCGTTCACGTTCGCGTTACTATGCGAACCGTGCGCTCAATGCTAAAGTCGGAAAAGATGACCTTCCACGCGGAGCATTCCTGATGCGGGCCTTCGCCCAGGCCGAGCGCTTTGTCAGCGAACTTGAATCGCGCAAACTGCGTGCGGTGTACGTGTTCGTGGGCGATGAAGCTTTCTTCCGCAAGCGCTTTCGCGACGCCATTCTTGAACACCTGGTCCCAGCCGAGATGCGGGACTTCAGTCTCTTTGAATTTGATCTCGGCGAAACCGATCTGGCCGAGGTTCTCGACCGCGCCCGCACGCCATCGCTGATGGCGCCATTCCAGGTTTTCTTCGTTCGGGGCGTGAAAACTCTTTTTGGCCGCGGCTCGAACGACGAAAAGCTCGCGGCCATCGCGGACTACTGCAAGGATCCCAATCCTGATGCCCTCGTAATCTTTGTCGCTGATCACATCAGCATTCCGGCCGACGTTCGCCGCATGGAGATGCAGGACAAAGATCGCTACCAGCGCATCCGCGACACCATGGGCCATTATTGCGGCATCGTCGAACTTGCTCGCGTGGAAGAGGGCGAGGCCGTGCGCTGGATTACGGATTACGTCACCGGCCGAGGTGTGAAGGTTGAGGCCGACGGCGCCCGCGAATTAGTCGACGCGCTCGGCGGCGACATGATGATGATCTCCAACGAACTGGAGAAATTGATTCTTTACGTAGGGGAGAAAAAGCGCATCACGCTGGGCGATGTCGAGACCATGGTCCTCGCCGCCAAGCAACGCTCGCTCTATGAGTTGACTGACGCCATCTCCAGCAAAGATCGCGTGCGCGCGCTGGAAGTTCTTGATGCCATCCTGTCCTCAGGCGATGGCGAAGAAGCGGCCATCGGGCATATTTACATGCTGGCGAAAACCTTCCGCCAGATGCTGGTGATTCTCGAACGCAATGTCCGCGATCAACGCATGTTGTGGGCGGCCTTGTGGCAGGGCTTCCGCGTGCCTCCGTTCGCAGCAGACGACATCATCCGCCAGGCCCGTCGCTACAAAAACCGCCGCGAGTTGACGCGCGCCATCCGCCTGGTTGCGAAGGCCGATTTGGCATTGCGCTCCAATCCGGTAAGCAAGCGCATGGTTCTGGAACGTCTCGTGATGGACCTGACTACCGAGCCGAAGCTCGAGGCGCCGGGATGGATGCAAGACCAGTTGCCGGTTTGAGAACGAGAATTTGGGCGTCTAGCTCCTAGCCCCGTGTTGCGCTGTATGGTTGATGTTCCTTCCTATCTCGGCCGCATCGGCCACTCCGGCCCGCTTGCACCTACCATCGAAAACTTGCGCGCCATCCATCGCGCCCACCTGCTGACGGTCCCATTTGAGAATCTCGACATCGCACTCCGCCGCAAGATCGTCGTCGATGAGGACGCCTCGCTTCGCAAGATCATTGAACTTCGCCGGGGGGGATTCTGTTATGAACTCAACGGCGCATTCGCCGCACTGCTGCGGGCCATGGGATTTCGGGTTACGCTGCTTTCCGCGCGGGTCGCCGGAGAAGGGGGCCGAGAGAGCCCCGAGTTCGATCACCTGACCTTGCGCATAGATTTAAATGAGCCGTGGCTGGCGGACGTTGGATTTGGAGAATTGTTTCTGGAGCCACTCCGAATGCAGCCGGGAGCTATGCAGTCCGACCCTGCCGGAGCTTTCCGCCTGCAAGAACTTGGGGATCGGTTGCAGTTGGAGAAAGCCGAACGCGACGGGCGATGGAAGCCGCAGTATTCCTTCATGCTCGCGCCGCATAGCCTCGAGGACTTCGCCGCGAGGTGCAACTATCACCAGACCTCGCCCGACTCGCACTTCGTGCAAAATCGCATCTGCACCCGTGCCACTCCCGAAGGTCGAATCACCCTCTCAGAGATGAAATTGATCACCACACGCAACGGCCGTCGCGAAGAAAGACTGCTGGCCTCCGAGCAAGAATGGAGAGAGACGCTGCGGCAACATTTCGGAATCGTCGGCCTATCAACGCCCCACACAAAAACTTGCCGATTAAGTGGCAGGACGAACCGATCATGGTCGAGCCACCAGCGATAGAACCTGCCCGACTGCTGCGGACAGAAACAGCCAGCCGTGCCCGCGGCCGTACCCAAAAGAAACTATTTCGCGGAAATGTCATTACGCGTTAAACCCTTAAGAATTTTATTCTTAGCCTCGATCCGCCGGTATCTTTGCCCCTCCTCATTTTCGCGCCATGAGCCAGTCTTCTTCGATTCTGCGTTACAGCTAGTAGAGGGAACTCTGTCCGCGAAACGCGAAGACACGCGCGTTCGGCAGTAGGGCAACAGGGTCCACAAAAAGCATCACGACTTTGATCCGGGGGGAAGTCTATGTCTAGCTCAACGATCGGCCTCAATTTTCAATGGAAGAACGAACCCACAGGCGCAGTATTTGCGAGCATCGTATTCGCCGGAGCAGCAACACTCCTCCTTTCCCTCCTGCTATTTTCCGCAGTCACGGCCAGCGCACAGGGTTATGTCGACCTTCACGAATTCACCGGAATCCCCGACGGATGCTGCCCGCAGTATCCCGCAATTATGGCCCAGGGCCGCGATGGCAGCCTATACGGCATCACGCCCACTGGGGGCGCAAACAACAAAGGCGTCATCTTCAAAATCTCTCCCGCGGGCACCCTCAGCGTTCTCCACAGCTTCGACGGTACTCACGGAAGCACGCCGGTTGGCGGGCTGACGCTCGGTACCGACGGCAATCTCTATGGGACCACCGAATTTGGCGGCACCAATTCCTACGGCACCATCTTTAAGATCACTCCCAGCGGAGTATTGACTGTCCTCTACGACTTTACCGGGGTTGCCGACGGTGGCTACCCGGTGTCGCCCCTGGTGCTCGGTATGGACGGGACCTTTTACGGCACTTCATACCCGGGTGTTGCCTTCAAGTTCTCATCCAGCGGAGTGTTCACCATCATCAACAAGATCCCCACCACGTCCTACGGCCCCCTCTTGCAGACGAGCGATGGCTCGTTCTATGGAATTACCGAATTTGGCGGGACATTCTCCGCGGGTACGGTCTACAAGATCGCCGGGACTAAGGTCACGACTCTCTATAACTTTGATGGCCCACACGGCTCTTACCCGGTTGGCGGACTGGTGCAGGGATCGGACGGCAACCTTTACGGCACAACCACCGCTGGAGGAGGCACCAACGCTGGCGTCATTTTCAGGATCACGCCTGCCGGAGCCCTCACCGTTCTAATTAATTTCGACAACGTTCACACTCTCGCGGGTTATCAGGCTTTTGCCGGCCTGGTGGCGGGCAGCGATGGCACTCTCTATGGTGCCACTATCTGGGGCGGGATCTTCGGTTACGGCACGATCTTCCAACTGACCACGGGCGGCGCTTATACCAAGCTCTACGACTTCGACGCGCCTCATGGAGATGGAGCCTATTCCACCCCCATGCAGCACACCAGTGGCAAGCTCTTCGGAATGACAGAACGCGGTGGTACTCCCGGCAAAGGCGGTATTTATAGTTTCGACGATGGCATCGTTCCCTTCATCTCGCTGCCCATCAGCATAGGCCCGGTGGGCAAGATCGTCGGAATCCTCGGTAGCGGCTTCTCAGGCGCAACCAACGTCATGTTCAACGGAACCCCCGCGAGTTTCCATGTAGTGTCCGACACCTATATGACGGCCACTGTCCCGTCCGGAGAAACCGGATTTCTCAGAGTGACCACGGCCTCGGGCTCGCTGATCAGCAAGAATATCTTTCGCGTCACTCCCAAGATCCTGAGTATTGCTCCGTCTAGTGGACCGGTCGGCAGTTCGGTGGTGATTACCGGTTCAGGACTTATCCAGGCCACGAGCATCACTGTGGGCGGGGTGCGCGTGACCGCCTTCACCGTCAACTCCGATACACAGGTCACGATCAAGGTCCCCACTGGGGCCAAAACTGGCAAGATCACACTCACTACTCCGGGCGGCAAAGCCACGGGCAGCACGGGTTTCACCGTAACCCCGTGACGCGATAGCCGCGCGGTTTCTTCAAATCGCGAAGGGAACTCTCGCTGCGAATACTCGGGCCGACGGCTTGGGTTCCCTTTGGAGAATCGTCAAGGTCGCCGGTTGGCCGTTATTCGCAAGCCGCTGAAAACAAGGATATTAGAGGGTCGACCCCCGAGAAGATAACGCGTTGCGTTCCGCTAGGGTTCCAGGAGAAGCTGAGACGCGAGCCGCTCCCACACAAGACAAAAGGCAGACGAGGTGACGTCTGCCTAGGTGGATGATTACTTGATAATCGCTACGGTCTTACTTGATCGCGTTCACACGGACGCCAAGCCTCGATTTGTAGCGGGAGGCGGTGTTCTCGTGCAGCGTGCCTTTTTGAATCGCCTTGTCGAGCGCAGAGACGGTCTTGCGATACATCTGCTCCGCCGCGGCCTTGTCGCCTTTCGCAATGGTCTCGCGCAGATCGCGCAATTGCGAGCGCAGGCTGGAAGTGTTGGCGCGGTTGCGCGTGGTGCGGCGTTCGGTCTGGCGGGCGCGCTTCAGCGCAGAAAGATGATTAGCCATATCTTGTTGTTACCTTCGTGTGACAGAGAGATATTCGGGTGGGTACCGAATTACTTATTATAGGGGAGCAACTCTCGACCGGTCAAACATTTGAGGCCATTTGCAAGGGTTTCTAGTGAGCCTTCGAGCCCTTGGTGTTAGACATCTTGGTGAACCGAAGAATGACTGACGGACTCGATCGCCTGAAAGTGCTTATCAACTCATCGACGCCCATCGTGGTGATGGAGACGTCGGAGGAAATGCGCGCCGTCAACATGGTTCGCACCGCCTGCTCCCAACTGAACATGGCGACTTTCGAGTGGAGCATCGCCGACGGGCTGTTGCGCTCGGGTAGTAACGCCCCGCCCGAGAGCCCGAAAGTTGCCGCACAAGCGCACACAGCCTGGCCGCAACCAGGGCGCGGACAGTCCCAGATTCGAACCGCGCTCAGTCCCACAGGTGGAGAAGCCGACAGGCTGGCGCGAGCGATGATGTCGTCATTAAGCGCCGACGGCGTTGCTCCGTCGAGCGGCGGCTCCATCTACAACACCCGCGAACCGGTGCAGGCCTTGGCCAACATGGAGTCGATGACCGTCGAGGCCGTTTTCATCCTCAAGGATTTTCATCGGCACATGGACGATCCGGTCGTGGTTCGTCGTCTGCGGGATGTCGGTCAGAAGTTTTCCGCGAACCGGCGGACCGTAGTCATCACCGCTCCGGAACTCGCGGTGCCTGCGGAACTAGCCAAACTGGTTGAGTATTTCGATCTCCCGCTGCCGGATCGTGACCGGTTGCAGGAAATTGTGCATGATACCTTCACGCGGCTCTCGAAGACTTACACACTCAAGCTGCAACTCGAAGCCCCGGGAGTCGATGCCGTGGCCACAAACCTGCGTGGCCTGACCGAGGAAGAAGCCGAGCGCGCCACTTCGCAAGCGCTGGTCACGAGATATGCGCTTTGTCCGGAGACCGTCACCGATGTGCTCGATGCGAAGAAACAGCTGCTGCGGCATTCCGGCATGCTGGAGTTCATCGAGGCTTCCGACAACATGGCTGAAGTGGGAGGACTGGAAAACCTGAAGCATTGGCTCGGGCAGCGTCGCGGCGCGTGGGAAGATTCCGCTCGCGAGTTTGGGCTCGAACCCCCGCGCGGGATGATCATTCTCGGAGTGCAAGGCTGCGGCAAGTCTTTGTGTGCGCGGGCCGTAGCCGGAGAGTGGAAGCTGCCGCTGGTGAAGTTCGACACTTCGGCCGTCTACGATAAATTTATCGGCGAAACCGAAAAGCGGATTCGCAAAGTGTTTCAAGTTGCTGAAGGCCTGGCTCCATGCGTCCTCTGGATCGATGAGTTGGAAAAAGTGTTTGCGGGGAGCGGCCCGGATTCCGCTTCCGCCGACGCCGGAGTTTCATCGCGCCTGTTGGCTTCGTTCCTGACGTGGATGCAGGACCGCAAAGCCGCCGTGTTCGTGGCGGCCACGTGCAACAACGTCACTGTGCTGCCGCCGGAGTTGATCCGCAAAGGCCGCTTCGATGAATTGTTCTTCGTGGATCTGCCCAATCAGGTCGAGCGAAAGCAGATCTTCTCCATTCAGCTCGCGAAGCGAAAGCGAAATCCGGCTGACTTTGATCTTGAGCAAGTTGCGGCTGCCGCCGCGGGATATTCCGGAGCCGAGATCGACGCGGCCGTACAAGGCGCTCTCTACGCCGCGTATTCCGAGAAGAAGCCCTTGAGCACGCAGTCGCTGCTGGACGCCTTGGCGCAAACCATACCCCTTTCCACGACCCGCGCCGAGGAGATCGAGGCCTTGCGCGAATGGGCCAAAACGCGAGCCGTCCCCGCAACTGCCCGTAACGCGAATCCGGCCACCGCGTGAAATTTTCCTCCCATTGACTCCCCCTTCGCCGCGGGGTACGCTTTATGTAATGGTAGTGACTTGCCTCCTGGGCATGCGTATTCCGACTGGTCCCGTCTCCAAGCGAAACCCTGCTTTGGCTCCAAGAGCAAACAGGTGTTGGTGCGTTCCGTGTGCGCGGGCCGCTGATCTAGAGATGGAGCCTCGCGGCCAGAAGTTCGGACTCCCACCATCGTAAAGACAAGCATGAAAAAGAGCATCGGGGTAAGCCCCAACATCGAGACGCTGTTTGGAACGCGGGACGAAAATGTGCGCCTGCTCGAAGACGGCCTCAACGTCACCATCAACCTGCGGTCGAATGCCATCGAACTCGAGGGCGCGGCCCGCGACGTGGCTCGCGCCGAGCAGGTCTTCGTCGACTACGAAAGCCTGCAGAAGTCCGGCTATAGCTTCAATAACGGCGACCTCAACAGCATGCTGCGCGTGCTGACGTCGGATCCGAACTCCACGCTGCGAGGTTTGGCCGACGCCGGGCGCCAGCGTTCCTTTGGACGCCGCACCGTGCAGCCCAAGAGCAGCAACCAGCGCCGCTATCTCGAAGCCATCGAAAAGCACGACATGGTATTCGGCATTGGCCCCGCTGGCACGGGGAAGACTTATCTCGCGGTGGCGATGGCAATCTCCGCGCTGCTGGCCAAGCGCGTGAACCGCATCATCCTGGCGCGTCCGGCGGTGGAAGCCGGCGAACGCCTCGGCTTCCTGCCGGGTACGCTGCAAGACAAGATCGATCCCTACTTGCGTCCGCTATACGACGCCCTTTACGACATGCTCGACCCGGAAAAAGTCGACCGCTATCTGGAAAAGAATGTGATTGAGATTGCGCCCATCGCCTTCATGCGCGGGCGCACGCTGAACGACTCGTTCGTGATTCTCGACGAAGCACAAAACACAACTTCCGAGCAGATGAAAATGTTTGTCACGCGCCTGGGATTCAATTCCAAGGCGGTGATCACCGGCGACGTGACGCAGATCGACCTGCCGAACGCGCGGCGAAGCGGTCTGCTGGAAGCGGTGGACGTGCTGAAAAATGTGAACGGGCTGGCGTTTGTACATTTCGATGAAGGCGACGTGGTGCGGCATCATCTCGTGCAGCGCATCGTCCGCGCTTACGACGAGCACAAGGCGCGGATCGCCGAGCAGCAGATGCTGCTGCTCGATCCCAAGAGCGTCGAAACAAGGACTGTCGAAGCGAGAACTGCCGACCCGAGAGATGCAGACGCGACCGTAGGCGAAAAGCCACCCATAGCAGCGTCCGCGCAGGAAAAGAGCTTCCCGTCGGAAGCTCGGGGATAGAGCTTTAGAGATCGGACAGGAGGGCTGCGGCCCTCCTGTTTGCGTTTAGGCTAAAAATCGACCGCGCGTGGATTGACACAACAGGATGCCGGCTTGGTGATTCTCAAAAAGAAGATCGCGGGACTTGGCGAGGAAGCACTCGCCCGTTTTGTCTCGCGAGCGCGCGCAAGGGCTGGATTGCGAGGAACGGTGGACGTGATCGTGACCACAAGCCCCGCCATGCGCTCGCTGAACCTCCGGTTCCGCGGGCAGAACAAAGCCACGGATGTCCTGTCGTTTCCCGTCGATCCGTCGGTCAATGGCCACAGAAAAGGATTTGCCGGAGAGGTTGCGATCTCGGCCGAAATTGCCCTGCAAAATGCGGCGCGCCTCGGTCATTCTCCCGCCCTCGAAGTGAAAGTCCTGGTGCTGCATGGGATTCTCCATTTGGCAGGTTTTGACCACGAGCGCGATAATGGTGAGATGGCGCGGAAGGAAGCGAATTTGCGCCGGGCGCTCAGGCTCCCACCTACCTTGACCGAGCGTGGCCAACCCGGCCGGAAGGAATCGGTGACGCCTCGACCTGGTAAATCGCGCCTCAGGAGAGCGCGGAGGACGGCATGAACTTCAGCGTCGCCTTCGCACTGTTTCTTCTGATCGGGCTATTGACGCTGGTCTCTTATGTGGACCGCGTTTATCAGGAAGCCGGGAAATTTCTCTCCCGCGAGTTCCAGGACAACATTGACGTCTTCGAGCAAAAGGTTGAACCCAGGCTCGGAGTCAGCCGCAGCCGGGCCTCGTTGTCGATGGCGGTGCTCTCGCAGTTGGCTACTGCTGCGATTGCCCTACTCGTTGGCTTCCTGGTTTTCAGCGATCCGCAGTGGAGCATCTACGAAGTCCTGCAGGCAACGATCAGCCTGCTCCTGATCATGATCCTGTGCAACCGCTTTCTGCCCTTCGTGTTTTTCTCGCGCACGAAAGGGGAGTGGCTGATTCGCTGGACGCCGTTCCTCAAAGTTCTGATCTACCTGGTGATGCCAGTAACAATTGTCCTCGGTTTTTTACAATCGGTCGCGTCGTTGACCAAGGAAAATACGAGGGAGCAACCGGAGACTTCGGCGGAAGCGGTGGATGCGCTCATCGAGGCGGGTCAGGAGGAAGGGATCATTCAGGAGGGAGACCGCGACTTGATCCAGTCGGTGGTCGAATTCAGCGGCAAGACCGTGCGGGAGGCGATGAAGCCGCGTCCCCAGATGTTTGCGGTTCCGACGAACATGACGGTTGAAAAATTTATCGAAATGCTGCGCACCAAGCACTACTCGCGGGTGCCGGTGTATGAGGGCAGCGTTCACAACATCAAAGGGATCGTCTATGCCCAGGATGTGCTGCAGGTGCCGGACAGCGAGGCGCATGCGCGCATCCTCGAGACAATCATGCGGCGCGATGTTTACTTCGTTCCCGAGAGCAAGCTGGGAAGCGACCTGCTGCGCGAGATGCAAAAGCAGAACATCCGCATGGCTATCGTAGTGGATGAATACGGAGGGGTTGCGGGACTGGTCACGATCGAGGATCTTGTGGAGGAGATTGTGGGCGAGATCCGCGACGAGCGAGACAAGCCCGAGATCGTTCGCGACGGGGACCGAGCGTTCATTGTTTCCGGCGGAATGGACGTCGACCGTCTCGATGAACTGTTTGGCACCAAGCCGGAAGGGAAAGAATCTGCTACCATCGCCGGGCTGGTCAGTGAGCTGGCGGGAAGAATTCCGCGCAAAGGCGAAGCTGTCGAGGAAGACGGCCTCCGTTTTGAAGTTCTGGAATCAACCGACCGCAAAGTGGAGCGCGTGCGCGTCACCGCCGTACAGCCGCGGCAGCTGAAACTGATATGAAGACAGTTTCTCGCTGTTGGCTTTCGCTTCCAACAAAATCCCCGGTCGCGTGCGTTCCCTGTCAGCCTGGTGCAAAGTGGCCTAACATGAAGAGGCGACAAGTCAGTCGCAAATAGCTAGTAGCTGGCAGCTTATTCCCCATGGCATTTCGCTCCGGTTTTGTGTGCATCCTCGGACGCCCGAACGCGGGCAAGTCGACCCTGCTCAATGCTCTCGTCGGCGAGAAGCTGGCCATCATCTCGCCCAAGCCCCAAACCACCCGCAACCGCATTCAGGGTGTGGTCCACGTTCCGAAACGCAAGGGCAAGGGCGGCGGGCAGATCGTGCTCATCGATACTCCGGGTGTCCATAAGCCCGACAGTTCGCTGGGCCGCAAGATGATGGTTGAAGTCCGCGAAGCGCTCGAGGGTTGCGATCTGGTGCTCGTGATCATGGACGTAACCCGCAAACTCGATCCGCGCGACGAGTTTGCCCTGGACTTGTTGCGGCGCTCGGGTACCAAGGCGTTTTTGATCCTGAACAAGGTCGATCTGATTCGCGAAAAATCAAAACTTCTGCCGCTCATCGAGAGCTACCGCAAGCTCTATGACTTTGCCGAGGTGATTCCGATTTCAGCGCTCAAGCGCAGCGGGTTGGATATGCTGCTCGATCGCGTAATGTCGCTATTGCCGGCCGGACCGGCATACTTTCCCGAGGATCAGGTTACTGACCAGCCGGCACGATTCATGGCCGCGGAAATCATTCGCGAGCAATTGCTACTGAATACCAGCGAAGAAATTCCGTATGCGACAACGGTGATGGTAGAGAGCTTTGAGGAAGGCAAGCGCCTCACCCGGATCGCCGCCACGATCTATTGCGAGCGTGATGGGCAGAAGGGGATCCTGGTTGGGAAGGGCGGCCAGATGCTCAAGAAGATTGGCACGTCCGCGCGTTACCAGATCGAGCGCATGCTGGGTACCAAAGTTTTTCTCGAACTTTATGTGAAGGCGGAGCCGGGATGGCGCGATTCGCGCCGCTTTGTGGAAGAACTCGATTGGCGCCGCCAGTTAGAACACCGCATGCTGGAGCAGGACATCAAGGAGCATTCGATTTCCGGCAATCACGCTGAGACTCGGGACCGTAACGACACAGAAGACTGAGGTTGTGTTATGGTGGCCAACGCCCCACACGATGCGGCCATTGCCGGATTCAGCATTTTGCCACTAGAATCGCAATAGGCTGGTTTCCAGGGCCCGATAAGGACGAACAAGCAAACCATGGAATCTGGGGCTTCTCCCGAAGAACACTTTCCCGAGCACGACTTTGATCCGGATAAGTTGACGCTGCGCGTTCGAGTCACGCTCGCGGCGGATCGCGCTTCCGTGGATCCAGTCGTGCAGCAAGTGATGGAGGCGGTTCGGGAGATGAAGTGCGTCAACGGCAAGGAAGACGCCATCGAACTGTCCCTGCAGGAGGCGCTGGCCAACGCGGTCATTCACGGAGCCAAGGAAGATCCCAGCAAGGTCGTAGAGTGCCTTGTGGCTTGCGACGAGCAACGCGGCATTCTCATCGTTGTGCGCGATCCCGGGCCCGGTTTTGATCTACAGACAATTCCCAGTTGCACGGTAGGCGAGAATCTCTATTCCAATCACGGTCGCGGGATTTTTCTAATCAACCAGTTGATGGATGAAGTGGAGTTCCGCAAGAACGGTACCGAGATTCACATGGTCAAGCGGTAAGAACTTCCGTCTTCACTCTTTCGCGGCAATTCCCAACGACTTCATCTTGCGATAAAGGTGGCTGCGCTCGAGGCCGAGTACCTCCGCGGCGCGAGTGACGTTGCCATGGTTCTCATCGAGTTTCTTGAGAATGTAGTCCCGCTCGTAGGCATCGCGGGCTTGGTGCAGCGTAGAGAATTCACTCTTGGGCGCGCGGCGGCTCCCGTCGCGATAAACCAGCGGCGGCAGATGCTTGCGGTCGAAGCGCGTGGTGGTGGGATTCATGATCACGATGCGCTCAATCACGTTGCGCAATTCTCGTACATTGCCCGGCCACGAGTAGCGCATGAGCACGTCGATGGCATCATCGGTGATTTCCCGCGGACGCCGTCCGTAGGTAGCCGCCAGTTCCTTGAGGAAATGCCGCGTGAAGAGCGGGATGTCTTCTTTGCGCTCGCGCAGTGGAGGAACGAAGAAGGGAATCACGTTGAGCCGATAGAAAAGATCTTCGCGAAAGTTTCCGCGGGAGATCTCTTCTTCAAGGTCTTTGTTTGTCGAGGCAATGACGCGCACATCAACGGTGATGGTTTCGTCGCTTCCCACCGGAGTGAAGCGCTGCTCTTCGAGTGTGCGCAGCACTTTCGACTGCGTCTTCAGGCTCATATCCCCGACTTCGTCGAGGAAGAGCGTGCCCCCGTGCGCCCGCTGGAATTTACCTTCTTTATCGGCGGCGGCTCCGGAGAACGAACCTTTGTAGTGTCCAAACAGTTCGCTCTCGATCAGATCCTCAGGAATCGCGGCGCAGTTGACCTCCACGAAAGTCTCGTCCTTGCGCAGGCTCTGGCCGTGAATGGCATGGGCCACGAGTTCCTTTCCGGTGCCGGATTCGCCATAGATCAACACCCGCCCGTTGGTCGGCGCCATTAATCCGATCTGCTGGCGCAAAGCCTTCATCGGAATACTGTCGCCGACAATGACGCTCTTGACCTGAAGTTGCTTCTTGAGGTCGACATTCTCGCGGTGCAACTTTTTTGCCTCGATCGCGTTCTTGACGAGGATCAGCGTCTTCTCAATGCTGAGCGGCTTCTCGAGGAAGTCATACGCACCGAGCTTGGTCGCGCGCACGGCGGTCTCGATCGTTCCGTGGCCGGAGATCATGATCACTTCGGGTGGATTGTCGAGTTCGCGGATCTTGGCCAGAGTTTCAAGGCCGTCCACACCCGGCAACCAGATGTCGAGCAGGACCACGGCAAACTGTGTTTGGCGCAGCAGATCGATGCACGCCTCACCGCTTTCCACGGAGGAGGCGGAATAGCCCTCGTCGGCCAGGATGCCGGCGAGAGAGTCACGGATTCCGGCTTCGTCGTCGACGATCAGAATGCTATGCATGTTGGACGGTAACCGCCGCCGGCGCGGCCTCGAGCACAACCGGGAGTTCCACGATGAAACGCGTGCCTACGGGATGATTTTCCTCGACGCGAATGGAGCCACGATGATCTTCAACGATCCGGCTCACAATCGCGAGGCCAAGGCCGGTGCCGCGTTTCTTGGTGGAGAAGTATGGCAAGAAAAGTTTCTCTTTGAGTTCGCGGGTCACGCCATGGCCCGTGTCGGCAACGGTAATCTCGACTGCATCGCGGCTGGCCACCAGGGCCGTGGAAATTTCAATTTCGCGAACAATCGAACCTTGGGACGCTTCGGCCGCATTGTCGACCAGATTGGCGACGGCACGCTTGATGGCCTCGGTGTCGGCCATGACCTTTGGGAGATCGGTGGCGAGCGACTTGTGAAGGCCAATTCCATCGAGCCGGCCATTGAACATGGAGAGCGCGTTGTCGATGATTTCATTGATGTCGGCGGGCTGGGGCTTGGCGACAGGGAAGCGAGCCAGGGTTGAGAACTCATCGACGAGGCGGCGAACGGTTTCTACCGCTCCGGCGATTGTTTCTGCACAGGAACGCACAATGCCAAGCGAGGCGGGATCCGTGGGAGTCGCCCGGTCCAGATGCCGCTGAATGCGTTCCGCAGACAGGGCGATGGGCGTGAGCGGATTCTTGATTTCATGCGCGACCCGGCGCGCCACTTCCCTCCAGGCGGCTTGCTTCTGGGCCTTCAGAAGATCGGAGAGATCTTCAAATACCACTACATATCCCGAAGGTTCGCTTTGATGCCTGAGCGTGGCCACGGTAACGGCGACATGCAAGACTCCGCGAGGTAACTGCATTTCCATCTGGCTGGTGGTCATGCCCATGCGGTCGCCGCGCCGGAGCAGAGGCTCGAAATCTTCGAGAACCTCGGCAGGGAAAACTTCCGCCAGAGATGCTCCCAGCAAAATCTGGGCGGCACCGCCGGGTGCGGCGTCTGGATTGAACATGCGCAACAAGGCTTGGTTCACATGGGTTACGCGTCGGCTATCGTCCAGTGAGAGCACACCCGTAGGAATATTCTCGAGAATCGTTTCCATCTGCCGGCGGCGTTGATCGAGTTCGGTGTTCGCGGCACTCAGATCCCGGCTGGAAGCTTCGATCTGTCTTCGGCTGCCCTCCAGATCTTCAGCCATGCGGTTGAACGAGCGCACCAGATCTCCGATCTCGTCGGCCGAGCTGACATCGACGCGATAGTCGAGGCGCCCTCGGGAAATTTCCTGGATGGCTTCGGCCAAAGCGGACAGCGGTCGCGTCACGATCTTCGAGAGGAATAAGGCAAGCCATGTCGTCACGAACAAAACGATCATCGTCAGCAGCAGCAGCAGGCCCATGTAGGTGCGGCGGACCACTCGCCGTTCGCGGGCAAGATCATAGTAGCGTTGCTGGCTGGCCACCACCTGGCGAACGGTCTGCGAAAATTCCCGCGGAAGGGGAATGGCCACGAGGATCAAGCCGCCGCCCGCAACCGGAGCACTGCCCAGCGTGTAATCCAGTTTTTGCCACGTGAACTGGGCAGGACGGCCCTCAGCCGCGGCCGAAAGTGGCAGGGTACTTTTTAATACCGGCCAGGGCGCAGGCGCGTTGAAGATAGCCTCCGCATTATCACCCTGCAGCGCGAGGGCAAAGCCGCCTTGCAGAGTGGTTTCGTGGCGTTGAAACTCGCTCACCACGCCGGAGAATCCGTGCCCGGAAAAACCGCGTTCAATCTCGGGAGACGCCGCGATGGCCGACGCTTCGGCTCGCGCATTCTGCATCGCATATTCGGCCAGGAGCGTAGCCATGGCGTGGGTATCGGCGCGCACTTCCTCTACCGGAGTTGAGAACCACTTGTCGATCGAACGATTCATCAATCCATAGGAAAACCAGTACATCACCATGACCGGCACGAATGACAACAGGAGCGCGCCGGCAACCATGCGCGTGCGAAATTTCGAGCCCAATACTCCCAACCGCCGTTCTGCGAAGAGTTTCAGCAGATTGCGCATCAGAACGAATGTGAGCGCGACGAACATCAGGAAGATCAACGCCGAGAGAGCGGCAAATACGACAATGTCCTGATTGTTGCCGGGGTGGAGGAAGTTCAGGTCGAAAGCGGTTTCCGAGACAAGAATGGCGAGCAAAAGGAAAACGGCAATCGACAACAGGATGATGACCTGTTTGCGATAAGAGGTCTTTGCCGATCGGCTTGGGGTCGGATCTGCCACTATCGTCTGGATCGTCGGTGCAGGCCGCAGCCGCACGGATATGCAGACATTATAGATGCACACATATCAGGCGATGCTGCATTGCCCGGCCGGGTCCAAGTTCGTCAATCCGCTCGGACGGTGTTTAGGGTCGGTGATTCCGAGGGTTTGAAATCTCCTCAAGCATCTCGCGATAAGCCGGTTTGGGCTTATAGGCGCGATCGAAGAGCAAGGCTGCGCCCTGCGAGCCGTGCGAATGGGACCCGATCCACGAGTATTTGTCAGTAAATCCCCACGTCTGAATCGCGGTGCAACCCGGATTCTGCCGGCAGGCCCGCACTATTCCTCGGTAGACGTTCGCCTGGCGGCTCAAATCATTGCCTCGCGCCTGGCCTCCAGAATCAACCGACAACGAGATATCAAGCTCGGTAATGTGAACTTGCAGACCCAGCGCGGTCAGGCGCGCGATATTGACGGCTACGGAAGCTGTGTCGAAGTTTAAGTCTGAAACGTGCATTTGCAATCCGACTCCGTCGATCGGAACACCTCGCTTCTTGAAGTCTTTTACCATCGCGTATAGGGCATCGGATTTGCGATTAACCGCCTCGCCGCCTCCCTCGTTATAGAACAGCAATGCGCGCGGATCTGCTTGGTGCGCCCAGCGAAAAGCTTGCTCGACGTATGCCGCGTCTTTTCCAGTAAGACCGATGCCCGGCTGGTTGTACCACGGAGAGTCCTTGAAGCGACCGTTCTCATCAAGAGCCTCGTTCACCACGTCCCAAGCAAAGACTTGGCCTGCGTAGTGCTTCATCACGGTGGCGATGTGCTCTTGCAGCAGGTTCGACATCTGGACTGGCGTGTAGTGCCCTTCCATAAGCCACCCCGGATTGTTGTGATCCCAGACCAGGCAGTGCCCTCGAACCTTGATGCCATGCGCTTGCGCAAAGCGAACAGCCTCGTCCCCTTCGCGAAAATCAAACGCTCCCTGATTACGGCGCACGACCCACCACTTCATCACATCTTCGGGTTCGAGCATGTTGAACTCTCGAGCCAGCGTTTCGGAATAGGCAGCTTCTGAAAAGAGAGAAGGTCGAACTGCGGAACCGACCAGAACGCCTGCCCGGTCGGCTGCCTGGCGCAACGTCACGGACGGCGTTGAAGCCGCCGAGGTCAATACGAGGATCAGAACTGGAATGCCGCAATATCTGGATTGCAGAGGAAAGCGGATCATGATTTCACTTAACGTCAGGCAGGAAAGGCTGTAAAGGACACTCGTCACATTTCGGGCGTGATTTCCCACAATAGTACTTGCCGACACCAACGATGAGTCCGTGCATTTCGTTATAAACCTGGACCAGCGCCGTGCGGTGTGCGGTGCTCATCGCGGAAGGAGGGTGAGCGGCTGATCGAGTATCTGCCGCGAGGGGCGCCGTTGGGGTGACAGGTTTTCCCTCTTCCTCATCAGCAATGGGTGCCAGGGATCGCTGCAGCAATTGCCGAATGTCTTCGTAACTGGCTTCTTCGGGCAACAGCTTGTGTCGATCGAGTATGCGCCGCGTGTACGCATCGACAACGAAGACCGGATAATTTCCCGCGTAGAGAAGAATGGAGTCTGCTGTCTCCGGCCCGATGCCGTTCAAGCTAAGCAGTTCGTCGCGCAGCTTGTCCGCAGTTTGAGAAAGCAGCTTGTCTAACGAACCTTCGTACTCAAGATCGAGAAATTGGACAAAGGTCTTCAACCGCTTTGCCTTTTGACGAAAATAACCCGAAGGCCGAATCAGGCGCTCGAGTCGGGGCAGCCGCACGCTGCGTATTCCCTCGACGGTCAATAGCTGTGCGTCGCGAAGATTTGCCAGAGCCTTTTCGACATTCGTCCAGGCCGTGTTCTGCGTCAGGTAGGCGCCTACGATCACTTCAAATTGCGTCTCGGCCGGCCACCAGTGCTGTGCTCCCCACGCGTGATGAAGGGTGCGGTAATACTGCCGAATTTCGTTCTTTTTGGACGCTCGAGACATGATGAATTCCCGATTTGAGTTTAGTTGACTTCGCATTTCGGCGGCGTGCGAACGACTTTGACTTACTGAAGTGCATGTACTTGAGCCTCGCCCTTCATCGAAAATGGGCGAAAAACAGGCATTTGGCGCGGAGTTCAGGGTTTTGACGGCTTTCCGGCGAGAGTCTTCGTCAGGTCAAGTACCTAAGTTACTGGTGAAGTAATCGGGTTGCGTTGACAATTTATGTCAACGCGGATGGACTGCATTTCTCTCCCGAAGCGAGCAGCCGTTTGCGCCATGTCTTGCACAAGTGTGAGACGTCGTTCCATCTACGTGGTTAGGAGATCTGCGTATGTCTCAACGGCTGGGTGACCTTCTCGTCAAAGAGAAGATCATTACCCCAGAGCAGTTGGAACAAGCGACTAAGTTGCAGAAAGACCAGAGCTGCCGCCTGGGGTCTGCCCTGGTGAAGCTCAACTTTCTTACGGACGAGGACGTCACCAATTTCCTTTCCCGTCAATATGGCGTTCCCGCCATCAATCTCTCGTATTTCGAAATTGACCCTGCCGTCGTCAAGCTGATTCCGTTTGAGACCGCCAAGCGCTACCAGATCCTTCCGCTGAGCCGCGTGGGCGCGTCGCTCACCATCGCCATGGTCGATCCGACGAACGTGTTCGCCATGGACGACATCAAGTTCATGACCGGCTTCAATATCGAGCCGGTGGTTGCTTCGGAAAGCTCGATTCTCTCCGGGATTGAGAAGGCTTACGGCGCGACGAAGGAAGAAGATCTAGAAGCTGTGATGCAGTCGATGTCGGAAATGAACGAGAATGACGTCGAACTGCAATCCGAGGAGCAGCAACTCGAACTGTCGGAACTGGAAAAAGCCGCTGATGAGGCTCCCGTCGTCAAGCTGGTAAACGTGGTGCTCGGCGACGCCGTAAAGCGGGGAGCCAGCGACATCCACATCGAGCCTTACGAAAAAGAGTTCCGCGTCCGCTTCCGTATTGACGGCGTGCTGCAGTCGATCATGTCTCCGCCGATGAAGTTGAAGGATGCGATCACCTCCCGCCTGAAAATCATGTCGAAGCTGGACATCAGTGAAAAGCGGCTGCCGCAAGACGGCCGCATCATGCTGAAGATGAACATCGGTGGCCGCAAGAAGCAACTCGATTTCCGCGTCAGCACGCTGCCCACGCTGTGGGGCGAAAAAATCGTGCTGCGGTTGCTCGATAAAGAGAACCTGCGCCTCGACATGACCAAGCTGGGATTCGAAGCTGAATCTCTGGTGAAGTTCGAAAAAGCCATCCTGAAGCCGTACGGCATGGTGCTCGTTACGGGTCCGACGGGATCGGGCAAGACCAATACTCTGTACTCTTCGATTTCGCGCCTCAACCAGCCCGACACCAACATCATGACGGCCGAGGATCCGGTCGAGTTCCAGTTGGGCGGTGTGAATCAGGTGCAGATGAAAGAGCAGATTGGATTGAATTTCGCGGCTGCCCTGCGATCATTCCTGCGACAAGATCCCAACATCATTCTGGTCGGCGAAATCCGCGACTTTGAAACCGCCGAAATCGCCATCAAGGCCGCCCTTACCGGTCACCTTGTTCTCTCCACGCTTCACACCAACGGCGCGCCCGAGACCATTACGCGTTTGATGAATATGGGTATCGAACCATTCCTGGTGGCGACGTCGGTCCATCTGATCTGCGCCCAGCGACTGGTGCGGCGTATCTGTAAAGACTGCACCGAGCCCATGGACGTGCCCCCGCAAACGCTGCTGGACGCGGGCTTCACGCTCGAAGAATCGAAGACGGTGAAGATCCACAAGGGTAAAGGCTGCGGCGTCTGCAACAACACTGGATACAAAGGCCGCTGCGGTTTGTACGAGGTAATGGAGGTGGACGACGAGATCCGGGAACTGGTTCTGGTCGGCGCCTCTGCCGTGGAACTGAAGAAGAAGGCCATCGAGCGCGGCATGATTACGCTGCGCCGCAGCGGGCTGATCAAAGTTGCGGCGGGTATGACGACGCTCGAGGAAGTGGCACGCGAAACGATTCATTGATTCCAAAGCGCTGTAGTGATCGAAAGGGAAGGATCTTCATATGGGTTTGTCGTTAAGCGATCTGCTCAAGAGAATGCTGGAGATGAACGGCAGCGATCTGCACATCACCACCAATTCGCCGCCCCAGATTCGTGTGCACGGCCATCTGGTACCGCTCGACCTGCCGCAGATGACTCCAGCCGAGACCAAGCAGTTGGCCTATAGCGTGATGACCGACTCCCAGAAGCATCGCTTTGAAGAGAGTCTCGAACTGGACTTTTCTTTCGGATTGAAAGGCCTGGCCCGATTCCGCGCTAACGTGTTTAACCAGCGCGGCGCGACCGCCGCTGTCTTTCGTCTGATTCCGTTCGAGATCAAGTCGTTCAATCAATTAGGGCTGGCTCCGGTGGTCAGCAAACTGTGCGACAAGCCGCGCGGCCTGGTGCTGGTGACCGGACCGACCGGATCGGGCAAGTCGACCACGCTCGCCGCCATGATCGACAAGATCAACAGCGAGCGCCACGATCACATCCTGACCATCGAAGACCCGATCGAGTTCGTGCACATGAATAAGAACTGCGTGGTCAATCAGCGCGAATTGCACGCCGATACGAAAAGCTTCGGCGACGCCTTGCGCGCTGCCCTTCGTGAAGATCCGGACGTGGTACTGATCGGCGAAATGCGCGATCTGGAAACTATCGAATCGGCGCTGCGTATCGCTGAAACCGGTCACTTGACGTTTGGCACGCTGCACACGAATTCGGCGACCTCGACCATCAACCGTATCATCGACGTCTTCCCGGCACACCAGCAGCCGCAAATCCGCGCCCAGCTGTCGCTGGTGCTCGAAGGCATCATGTGTCAAAGCCTTCTGCCCAAGACCGACGGCAAGGGCCGCGCCATGATCATGGAGATCCTGGTGCCCAATCCGGCGGTGCGCAACCTGATCCGAGAGGACAAGATTCACCAGATTTATTCGTCCATGCAGTCCGGGCAGGAAAAGTTCGGCATGCAGACCTTCAACCAGTCGCTGGCAACCGCCTATTTCCAGAAGCAGATCTCACTGGAAGTGGCCATGGCGCGTTCCAGCAACGTCGACGAATTGCAGGAAATGATCAATCGAGGCGCCAGCTTGTTGAACCGTCCGACAACGGGAACATCGATGGCGAAAGGCGCTGCAACCTCCAAGCACTAGGGGGATGCAGCAGAACATTTGAACCAGAACAAGGTTTCACAGAGCAGATAAGTCAGTGAGGAGAAGCTAAACCATGCCAGTTTTTACATTTTCCGGCAAAGACGGCTCAGGACAGAAGATCTCCGGGGAGCGGATGGCCCCGAACAAGCAGGCGTTGGCGCAGGCGTTGCGGCGCGAGCGCATCACTCCGGGCGCGATCCGCGAAAAGGGCAAAGAATTTTCCATGCCCACGTTCGGCACGAGCAAGGTCGCAACCAAAGACATTGCGATCTTTTTCCGCCAATTTTCGGTCATGATCGACGCCGGATTGCCCCTGGTGCAGTGCCTGGAGATTCTGGCGGCAAACCAGGAGAACCCTACATTTCAGAAGACGCTCACTGGGGTACGGACGACGGTGGAAGGCGGCGCGACGCTGGCCAACGCGATGCGCCAGTATCCCGTGGTCTTCGACGACCTTACTACGAACATGATTGAGGCCGGCGAAACGGGCGGTATTCTCGACATCATTCTGCAGCGCCTGGCCACCTACGTTGAAAAGGCCGTCCGCTTGAAGGCGGCCGTGAAGTCCGCGTTGATTTATCCGATCGCGGTTGTCAGCATGGCCGTGCTCATCGTGGGCGCGCTGCTCAAGTGGGTCGTGCCCATCTTCGCCAACCTATTCGCCGGACTGGGCGTGAACCTGCCATTGCCGACGCGCATCGTTATGGGACTGAGCGCGTTCGTGCAGGGTTTCTGGTGGGTCTTCTTTGTGGGCGCCTTCGTCCTCTTCTTCGGCATTAAGCAGATCCGTAAGCATCCTCGCGGCCGATACTACTTCGACAAGATGCTGCTCTTCATCCCGGTCATCGGATCTTTGCTGCGAAAGATTGCGGTAGGCCGTTTCACCCGTACTCTGGGCACGCTGATCACGTCGGGTGTACCGATCCTGGAAGGCTTGACCATTACCGCCAAGACTTCCGGTAACGCGGTGCTGGAAGAAGCGCTGATGAAGGTGCGCAAAGCCATCGAAGAAGGCCGCACCATCGTGGACCCGCTGCGCGAGTGCGGCGTGTTCCCCAACATGGTGACGCAGATGATCGGCGTCGGAGAAGCTACGGGCGCCATGGATTCGATGTTGCAGAAGATTGCCGACTTCTACGAAGAAGAAGTGGACGCGGCGACTAAAGACATGCTGGCCATGCTGGAACCGGTCATCATCGGAACCCTCGGCGTCATGATTGGCGGCATTGTAATTTCGCTCTATATGCCTCTGTTCGCCATGATCGCCAAGCTGGCAGGCTAAAAGCGGGTTTCAAAGTTGGCAAGGTTTCAAGGTTTCTGCACTGCGAGTGTGGGCTTGAAACCTTGCAACTTCTGAAACTTTGAAACCTCAGGCACTTTCAATGCAATCGACGTTCGACGAGCGCAATTGGCTGGTTTGGCTGGTCCGGGTCCGTATTTTCATCCTGACCCTGCTGCTGGCCATTGAGCTGGCAGTAGCCCGGTTCAGTCCAGCGCCATTGCCACTGCGGCTTTTCATCAGCACGATCCTGTTCTGGTATAGCCTGTCGCTGTTCTACGTGCTGTTGCTTTCTCTTTGGCGCGAGCATCGCCTGCAGGCGTCCCTTCAGGTACTGACCGATCTCATCCTTGTCAGTCTGGTTATTCACGAGACCGGCGGCTGGGATAGTTCACTCAATTTCCTGTATCCGCTGGTGATCATTGTTGCCAGCGTGTTGCTCCCGCGAATATGGGCGCAGCTCATCGCTGCGCTGGCATTCATCCTTTACGGCACGGTGCTGGAATTGAACTACTACGGCATCGTTCCCTCGTACTGCACGACTCACCCGGGGCTGAAGGCGCTGCAGGCGATCATTTTCGTCAACCTGTTTGCTTTTCTGGCGGTGGCCTATCTCGCAGGCTTGCTGACCACGAAATTACGGCAAGTGGGCGTGCAGCTGAAGGACACGAGCGGCGCGCTCGAGAGTCTGCAGGTTCTGCACGAAAATATTATTCATTCCATCAGCAGCGGCCTCATCACTACCGGCCTGGAAGGCCGGATTACGCTGGTGAATGCCGCCGCGCAACGACTCCTGGAGCGCACTCCGGCTGACCTGCTCGGGGCGCCGGTTCACCAGTTATTCTTGGACCCCCTGCCCACCGTGGAGTCTGCGCAGAATCACGGCGAAGTGCGCGTCGATGGGGCAACGAAGTTCCGGAAGACGTTGCGCGTGCGCGTGGCGGCTTTAACGGTTCCAGAGCGTGGAGATTTGGGATACGTCTACGTGCTCGACGATCTCACCGAGATTCGCCGTCTGGAGCGCGAAGTGCGCATGCAGGACCGTTTAGCGGCTGTCGGGCGTCTGGCCGCGGCCATTGCTCATGAGATCCGCAATCCCCTGACTTCCATTGCCGGTTCGGTCAGCATGCTCTCCGCAGTTCCTGAGATGAACCAGGATCACCGGCGCCTGCTTGACATTGTGACGCGGGAATCCCAGAGGCTGAACAGCATTATTACTGACTTTCTGGCTTACTCGCGCACCAAGCAATATCACTTCGACAAGGTTGACCTGGTGCATCTTGTCGAAGACACGTTGACGTTGATGGATCACCGGATGACGGCGGAAAAGACCGGGATCAAGATCCAGCGCAGGTTTACTGCTCCGCAAGCCTGGGTTGTCGCCGATGGCGATAAACTCAAGCAAGTATTCTGGAACTTTTGTGAGAATGCCGTGCGGGCCATGAAAAACGGCGGCACGCTGACCGTAGCTCTCGAGGCATTAGGCGAAGATTGGCAGGTCGGCTTTACGGATACGGGCGCGGGTATGACGGCCCAACAAGTTGAGAAGATCTTCGAGCCCTTCCAGTCAAACTTTGAAGGTGGTACGGGCCTCGGGTTGGCGATCGTCTACCAGATCGTGCAAGCTCACGAAGGGAAGGTCTGGGCACGCTCCAAGCCCGGCCAAGGAACAACATTTGTCCTGAGGTTACATCGCCTCGAGGAAGGGCAGCCGGCAGCCGCCGCGGAGAACTCTGCGGAGCGCTCCCGGACGCCCGCAGGAGCGCTTCCGATGGCCGCCGCGGCCGGAGGAGGTCTGCGTGGCTAACATTCTGGTTTGCGATGATGAACGTTCCATCTGCGAAATGCTCGACATCTCATTGCGCCGTGAAGGGCATCGCGTCGAGACGGTGCAGGCGGGCCAGACCGCAAAAAGCAAGATCGATGGCGCGCTTTACGATGTCATCATCACCGATATCAAGATGCCGAACATCGACGGCATCGAAGTGTTGCGTCACGCGCACCGGGTCTCGCCCGATTCTGCCGTTATCCTCATCACTGCCGTAGATGACTACGAAGCCGCCGTGCAGGCCGTAAAAGCGGGAGGCGCGACGGACTATATCCGCAAAAGTCCGGGGCTGGTGGATGAAATCAAGCTGGCTATCAATCGCGCGCTGGAAAAACTGAATCTCAGCAAGCAGAATTTTGCGCTGCGCCGCGACGCTGCCACCCGCAACTCGCTCGATAACATTATCGGTTCGAGCCCGGCGATGGAAAAATTGAAGCAGACGGTGCGCACCGTGGCTTCCACGGCCAGTACGGTATTGATCCACGGGGAGAGCGGAACGGGAAAAGAGCTGGTGGCCCGCGCCGTGCACGTCTGTTCGCCACGCGCCACCGATGCATTCGTATCGGTCAACTGCGGAGCCTTCCCGGAGACACTGCTCGAGAGTGAACTGTTCGGCTACCTGAAGGGCGCATTCACCGGGGCGAATCAGAACAAGCGAGGGCTGTTCGAGGTTGCTGACGGCGGCACAATCTTTCTCGACGAAATCAGCGAAATGACGCTGGCCATGCAGGTGAAGCTGTTGCGCGTATTGCAGGAGCGCACGGTTCGTCCGGTCGGGAGCACCGGCGAAATTTCAATTGACGTGCGCGTGATTGCCGCCACCAACCGCGACCTGGATAAGGCAGTTGCTGAAAATCTGTTTCGCGAAGACCTTTACTATCGTCTGAATGTCATTCCCATTCGCGTGCCTCCGTTGCGCGAACGTCGCGAAGACATGCCTCTGCTGGTTAATCACTTTCTGAAGAAATACGCCACCGCGGCGGGCCGGAGCATCCTGCGGGTGAATGCCCCGTCGCTCGACTCGCTCTGCGGCTACGAATGGCCAGGCAACGTCCGACAATTGGAAAATACCGTGGAGCGCGCGGTTGCTCTGGAAACCAGCGACGAACTTCACGTCGAGCTTCCGGCAGAGCGTCCGAAAGCGCGCGCCGCCGCAGCTTCGGCCGGAGGAGGCACTCTTCCTGAAATCGGAGGAGACGTGACTCTTCCGGATGGCATGGGCATGGAAAGTTACGTCGCCGGCATCGAGAGATCGTTGCTGCATAACGCCCTGAACCAGAGCGGCGGCGTGCAGACCAAAGCTGCTGATATTCTGGGCATCTCCTACCGATCGTTTCGGCACCTCATGAAGAAGTACTCGCTGTAGAGAAATCGCGACAATCCTCGCGCGCTTGGGGCTCAGGCTATTCCCTTAAATTTCTCTTGGATCGGGCTCTTTTTCTTCTAAATTCCTTTGAAATATTCCACAGAATCCCTCCCCAACGGGGCCATCACTCCGTACGATCGTGTAATTTGTGCCAACGAATCCCCGTATCTTAGGAAGTTTCGTCTAGGGTGTTTACCTGACTCCTCGATCTCTCCGGCGGTGTCCGACCTTTCGGCAAAAAGGTTTGCTCGAATCTCCTGAAATCTTCTTATCCCACCATCAAAACCACGGGTCAGATGGTCGGACCACGGGGATCTGTCAGTGGCCGCCCGACCTGCGATTCCGTCAATATCCACGCGTACTTTAGAGTCATGTCTCAACTTGAGACCTGCTCCCGACGCCTTCTAAACGTTTTTCCGGAACCCCCGGTGAATTTGCGGAATGCGAGAAGCTGCTTGCAAGTGCCTGTGGAAAAGGTGTTTCTGACGTCACATTCGAAAAAGGTCTCAAAATGGCAACGAGGATGCTATGGGAATTGGAAAGGTTCAGCCGTTGCCCTCTCGGGCGGAGGCCAATTTACAAACAAGGGGGAATGAGATGAAGGAGCAGACTGTTCGGCTGGGCCCGCGCGAACAGCAGATCGTCGAATTGCTATTGCAAGGATGTGATAACGCCGAAATTGCCAGCCAGCTCAAAATGGCACGGCGAACCGTAAAAGCTCATTTCAACCGGTTGTTTCTCCGTTTCGGGATCACCGGCGGTATCAAGCGAGTAAAGCTCGCCACCCTGTTGTACCGGAGGCAGACATGTTTGCAAGTGGACGCTATGGGAACCGTACCCCAAATGAACGTGAACACAGAGTCATCCAGCTCGTTGCCGAAGGCCTGAAAAACAAGGAAGTCGCAGAAGCTATCGGAACCACGGAACACGTCGTGAAAAATTACCTGAGAGTAATCTACGACAAACTAGGACTATGGAATCGGGTCGAACTCGCGCTCTGGTATGAGTCTCGGCGTCCGGCGTCACTGTTACCGAACTAAAACTTTATTGTCAGAGTGCGGGGACTGCGCCATCGCAACGGTTATGGCTGCGGCCCAATGACGGTCACGAGATGCCTTCCCCGCGCCCCAGCCAATCACTGGCAGCCGAAAGCCTGGAGATTACGCAGCCGCTCTCCGGCGCCAGCCATTCCCTGCCGCGCCGCACTGTCGAGCAGCACGCGTGCCTGATCGCAGTTCTTGGAAACCCCGTCGCCCTTCAAATATAGGTCGGCCAGCATCAGCGTTGCCTCGCTATTCTGCTTGGCAATGGATTTCCAGAGCCACTTCACCGCTTCCGCGCTGTTCCGTGGCTCACCGTGAGAGCCGTTCAGATAGCGTTGGGCGACTGCAAGTTCTTCGCGGCCTGCACCCGCTGGTATTGGCGATAGCGTGCTGTTTCCCGGGCTTGGCGCCGCAACCACCGCATTGCCACGTTCCACACTCCCGCCGGACGGAACAGCCGCATTCTTAGCAGTGACATCAACTGGCGGGTGCGACGTACCTTCGGGCAGATTTTTCGCGGTGGATGTTGGGCTCCCAACGTCAGCCTTCGGTGGGGCCGCCGGTGTCGTTGCCGGTGCGGCGGTTTCACGTGGTGCAGCGGTTTCGGTTGCAGCCGGTGGCGGCGCCGCTGTGACAGCATGCGAACTCGGAGCGGTGGCTTGCGCGCCTCGCCAAGCCATGTAGGCAAGAGCCATGATCACGACGGCCAGCACTGCTCCAACATAAGCCCGGTATGGGTGCGAAGTGGAATGTTCCCAGGTCAGGTCCGACGGATCGTCTTTGTGGACCGCCCGAAACAGCGACAAATCATTGGGATTCGTGTCGAGAGGGTTTCTCGACGACTCTTCGAAGCCGTAAGACGGCATCGAGCGCGTGTCCAATCTTGGAGACGCGTACGGATCGATCGGGCCCATGACCCCGTTGCCTGCGTATTGACCTTCACGATCGTCGTTATGGAAGGCATGAAACGCGGAATCGGATCCGTTTTGCGGAAACATCCTGGCGCCGCACATTCCGCAGAATTGGTTCGATTGAGGATTATCATTACCGCAAGACGGACATTGCAAAAAAGTCGCGTGATTGTCGAGCGGCAATGTTTCGGCGGCAACCGCCGGTCCCGGGACGCTGGCCGCTAGGGGTTCTGAGGTTAAGGCGACCTCGCGGGGATTGGCTGCTTCTAGCTCACGCAAAAGCTCAAGCACTGCCTCCTCGCGTTTTTCCGGAGGGCTCGTGAAATACACTTCCGCCCACCGTCCCATATGTTCCCCCAAAACCGGATTCAGCAGAGGGTTCAGTTCGGGCCGAGGTAACGCGTGGGCATCCTCAGATTGGTCGCTTTGTCGCGGCAAGTGATGCTCCCCCGATTGCGGAATTCTCGGCAACTAGACCGAAATGTGCACCACAACCCTAACTATGATTGCACTCCAGCTCCTCAAGGTTGTCAATTCTAAATCACTTGGAATCATCAAGAAGGGGCTGCGTCAAGGGCAGTTCTTCCGATAGGCCGGTTCATACCGGTCCAGTTGGGCATCTCGCTGGGTGGTGAATTTTCCCTTCGGAGTCTTGCCGTAAAGATCCGCTCCAGGACAATAGTAAAGGGCTGTCTGCGCATCCACCCAAACCTGCACCGACGGATTTCCCTTATCCGCGGGCGGTTCCGGCGCTTCCGCGAGGCCGAGGCTAATCAGCATCCGCTCGAACAACGATAGTTTGATCTCACGGGAGGGTTTGTGCACCGCGGCCGCCGTCTTTTTTGCGGGAGGCGGGGCAACCGAATGCCTGGACACGATCTCCCACCTCAATACCGAAGCAATCATGATCACGGCGATCGCCAGGTAAATGTCCCCGCGCCGCGTTTTCCAAAACTTGACCGCTGCCCCGAAAGGCTTTTCCAGCCGCGCCTTCTTGAGGAAAACAGTATAAGGGGTTATAGGGCTCGCGTCCCCGGGATGAGTCACTGTTGCAAGAGCGACCACTTCGGCGCCGGGATTGTCTTCGCCCTTCGAATCGACTTGATCCAATGTCAGATCGTCTAGTGTCGATGCGTCAAATTCTTCAATAGGGTCACCCGCGGAACGACCGCTCTCGGGCGAAGCGCCATTGTGCTCGGGGCCCTGCATCTCGATGAAATCGGCAGGCTCATCGTTCTCGGCATCCTGGGGAATGTCTTTTTTCCTGGTCTCCTGCATTTGCCACAGCGAGGCGACCTTGCTCTGCATCGTAGGAGGCTCGTAGTCGCTGGTGCGCGGCGATCCGCATTGTCCGCAGAACTGCTCTCCGCCGGCGACTTTGTGCCCACACTTGCGGCATGAATATGCTGATTTCGAAACCTCGTGAGTGACGGGATTGGAAGTGGTATCCCCGCTCGAAGAATTGTCGACTAGAGCCGCCAAATTCGGCTTCAGCTTTTCGAGAACCTCCAACATCGCAGCACGTTCAGTCGCCAGTGACTGTTTCCACGTGAGTTCTTCGTTTCTTGCCAAGGCCTCCGTAATAAGGCCAGCCATGAGCTGGCACGTGTGAACGTCCTGATCGGTAAAGGCATGGGGAGCTGCGTAGTAGACTTCCAGGCCTCCGGCAACGGCGCCATCGTGAAACACGGGTACTGCGATCAGTGACTGTATGCCACGCCGTTGACACTCGATCGCGTCGAGAAGTGATTCCGATTTCACGTCCGCGCAACGGAAAACCTTGCCCGTCTCAAGGCAGGGAAAGCAGAGTGCCCTTTGCGAGGGTAGCTCGATTCCGACAAGTGGAGCCTTAAGCCCAGCTACCGCGCGATAGCGAACAATCTTGCCATCTACGAAGCAAATGGCCGCGCCTCCGGCTCGCGCGATGTCAGTCACGCGTCCGGCCACCAGCCACATTGCATGTTCCAGTTTCAGATGTCGAACCTGGATCAAGTTCTGGGTGTCGACGATCTTCGCCAGGGTCGAGGTGTAATCATTCTGCAGACCAGTGGCAGAGTCCTGGCCATTGGAGGATTGCGGTGAGGGAGAGACAACAGATTGTTGCTCGGGCCCCGGTTGATCGGGGATCGATTCGACGTCCGGCTCCAGCCCCCGCACTTCGCGAGTGTGCTTCTGGAGGACAAAAGCAGCTTCCAGTATCTTGGCAAGCGTCTTTTCGTCGGAAGCTGATTTGTTTTTTTCTTCGGACACGATTCGGTTTCCACCAGAAGAAGCCGTCCTCGCCGCGCGCTGTGCGAGGTGGCAGGAATGAGCCTATTCTATTGCAAATTCATGGCGAATAGAGAATGGCAAAAGCGTGATGTCGGTAGGAAAATCGTGCCCTCTGGCCTGAAGCCGGCCAGCCTCGCCCTATGGGACGCCCAGTAAGGATCCTCTCGAAAACCTGCAACCTGGTCTTATTCCGCAGCGGGGGAGAGTTCTGCACTGTGGCCACTGCCCTTACCGCTAAGGTAATAGTGGACGGCCGGGGTGATGATAAGGGACAGAACCATGGAAATCAGGACGCCACCAATTACGGAAATTGCGAGTGGCTGCAACATTTGCGATCCCGCTCCGATGGCGAAAGCCAGCGGCAGCATGCCAGCCACCGTAGCCAGCGCGGTCATGACGATGGGACGCAACCGCCGCCGGGCGGCCTGCAGCATCGCATCCTCGGCCGACAGGTTTAAGCCGCGCATTTTTTGATCGGCGTCGAGCAGCAGGATCCCGTTCTTGGCTACGATGCCAATCACCATGATCATTCCCATAAACGAGGAAATATTGAACGTAGTGCGGGTGATCAGCAGGGCGATGAACACTCCCGAGGTCGAAAGCAGCGCGGAAGACAGAATCGCAATCGGTGCGGCAAAGGTTCCGAACTCGAACAGCAGCACGATGAACAGCAGGAGTACCGCGAGAATGAGCACGATCACCAGATCATGGAACGAGCGTTGCTGTTCCGCGTAGGTTCCGCCGTATTCCACTCGAATGCTTGGTGGAATGTGCAGTCCGGCTACAACTCGCTGTACATCGGCCATGCCACTGCCCAGGCCTCTGCCCTCCAGTCGCGCTGTTACCGCCACATCGCGCTGAAGGTTTTCCCGGCGAACCTCAGTCTGCCCAGGAACCTCAACCACATTGGCGAGCGCGCCCAGGGTGGCTGTGTGCCCCGTGCTGCTGACCAGCAACGTGTCGCGCATGGCCTCGAGCGATGCCCTGTTCGCCGCGGGAAAGCGCACCCGAAGCGTGTACGCGCGATCATTCGTAATCACCGGCGTGGGGGCGGGTTCGCCCTCCAGGATAGCCGAGGCATCCAGTGCGACCTCTTCGGCACTAAAGCCCGCCCGGGCGGCCACGCTGGGGTCAACCTGGAAAGTGACGGCTGGCCCGCTGATAGTGTTGTCGATTCCGTTCAGCAGGTCCACCACGCCGTCGATCTTCCCGATGGCTTCTGCCACTTTGGGTGCCCATTCTTCGAGCTGTTTGGGATCCTGCGAAAACAGCTTGATCTCGATCGGCTGCGGCGCCGACGTCAAATCGCCAATCATGTCCTGCAAAACTTGTATGAAATCGACGTCTAGAGAGGGTTCCTGTTTCTTGATGTCAGCGCGCACGTCCGCCATGATTTCTTCGATGTCGCGACTGCGCTTGGCTTTCAGCTTCACCAGGATGTCGCCGGTATTGGCTTCGGTTACTGCGGCAAGACCCAACTGCAATCCGGTGCGCCGGGATGTGCTTTCGACTTCAGGAAGTTCACGTAGCATCTGTTCGACGTGACTGACAACTCGGTTGGTTTCTGCCAGGGAACTGCCGGCGGGCATGATGTAGTCGATGACGAACCCGCCCTCATCCATCTCGGGAAGCAATCCGGAGTCGGCAAAGTGATAGCAGACATAGGACAGAACAATTAGTGCCAGGCTGAAAACAACGAGCAGCATGGGACGTTCGAGCGCTCGGCGCAGCCATTGTTCGTGGAAGTTGACCACGCGCAGGAAAAAGCCGCTCAGATGCTTCTCTTCGGCGGCGAGCAACTTCATCGCGTTGTCGGATCCGTCGGCAGCTCCTGTCTCGTGCGGATTCGTCGAAACCACCTTCTCCAGTGATTCAGATTCTGAAGCCGGTGAGCCTTCTTTCTCGTGTCGTCCCTTAATGAAATATTGGCTCAAGGTCGGGGTCCACGTTACCGCCAGGATCAGAGAGGTCAGCAGGGACACGGTCATCGTGACCGCCAGGGCGCGGAAGAAAACTCCAGTGACGCCGGTGATCACGATCAGCGGAATAAAGACTACGACCGGCGTTATGGTCGATCCGATCAACGGTACCGTAATTTCTTTCAGCGCACTGCCGATGGCCTCCAGACGCCCCTGCCCGGCGTCGCGATGCAGCACGATATTTTCCACCACCACGATCGCGTCATCGATGACCAACCCGACGGCCGCGGCGAGACCGCCGAGGGTCATCAGGTTGAAGGACTGTCCCATCACCTTGAGGGCGATGAAGGTGACCATGATGGTCACGGGAATCACCAGCCCCGCAACCAGCGAGGTTCCCCAGTCGCGCAGAAAAACAACCAGGATGACGGATGCGAGAATGAGTCCGATCAGGATTGCATCGCGCACGCTCTTGATCGAATCACTTACGATGATCGACTGATCGTAGAACGGCTGAATGTTGATTCCGGGCGGCAGCGTCTTGCGGAAATTTTCAATCTCATTGTGAACTTCGGTCGCGACCTGCACGGTATTTCCATCAGGCTGGCGATTGATGTTCAGCAGGATCGCGGGCTTCCCGTTCGCGGTGACCGCGGTGTATACCGGCTTTACGCCGGGAGCCACGCTGCCCACATCACCAATGCGCACTGGAATCCCAGCGGGCGTGTTCTTGATCACCGCATTCGCGATTTCTTCCGGCGTACGCACTTGCCCGTTGACCAGACCCAGGTAGAGCTGGTGATTGCGTTCGAGCAGCCCGGGAGAGTCGATCAGGTTCGTTTTACGCACTGCATCCAGAATGTCGGATACGGTAACGCTAGTCGCAAGCAGCTTTGCCGGGTCGGGCGTGATCTGGAATTCCGGTTCCTGGCCGCCCTGTACGATCACTGTAGAAACACCTTCCAGACGATTGAGGCGCGGCTTCATCTCGTAGGTGGCCATCTCCCAGAGCTTGGTAGGAGGCATCGTGTCGGAAGTCAGGCTATAGCCGATGACGGGAAAGGCCGCGAAGGTCAGCCGGTGCGCTTCGATCTTGGCGCTCGAAGGAAGTTCAGGCTGCACGCGCGAGATGGCCGCATTCACGTACTGCAGCGTCTGGAACATGTCGACATCCCAGCGGAAATAAAGATCCACTTCCGCCGAGCCACGGCTGGTGATGGAGCGCACGGTGAGCAATCCAGGCACGCTGTTTACGGCTTCCTCGATCGGGCGCGTCACCGTGACCGTCATCTGATCGATGGGCATCACCCCGTTGTCGACCGCGATCAGTACGCGAGGGAAATCCGTGGACGGAAAAACCGACACGGGGATGGTGAACGCGAGGTATGCCCCGAGCAGGCCCAACGTCAGGATGACGAAGATGACCGGCCGGGAGTGCTGGGCGATCCAGTGCTGGCCCGAGGGGCCGGGTTGCGGTGAGTTCACGCCGAGGCTCCGCAGCGGTCATTTTTCATCCGAATCCCCAGCCTTCGACCCGCCAGCGGCCGGCTTCTTTTCTTCGGGCGATGTCTCCGCAGGCGTTTCGGCTGCTTCGATCTTGATCTTGGTCTTGTCGGGCAATCCATAGGCGCCGCTGGAAACCACTTTGTCGCCCTCGGCTACTCCATCGACGACCTGCACATCGTCGCCATTGCGGATGCCAAGTTTGACCGTCTTCTGGTGCGCCCGCCCGTCGGAGCCTGCCAGCATTACGGAGGTCGTTCCGTCCGGCGCGGTAAGTATCGAAGCCGCCGGAACTACCAGTGCGTCTTTCACCGTTTGGGCAGTCAGTGCAAGTTGGACGCTCGTTCCGGGCTTCAATTCGAGCTTGGGATTCTTGGCTTCGAACCAGACTTCGACGGTAGTGCTGTTGGGGTCCAGTGCGGGGCTCACCACCGAAACCTTGCCTTCGATGGGTTCCTCAATCCCGGGCACCGTCATGGTTCCTTTGTCGCCCACTTTTAGGGCGGCGGCATCATTTTGCGGTATATGCGCTTTGGCAATCACGGAAGAAATATCCATGACGGTAAGAAGCGGCGTGCCTGCCGCAGCCATTTCCCCTGGATAAAGGGGGCGGTCGGTAATCACGCCACTAATCGGGCTGCGTATCTCCGAGTAGCTCAGTTGCGCCGCTGCTCCCAGGTATTTGCCCTTGGCCGATTCCAGTTGTCCGGCGGCGGACTTGAGTTCCTGCTGCTTGCCGATGGCCATTAAAGCATCCAGATGCTTCCTGGTGAGAGAAGACTGGTTGCGGGCTTGCGTGACATCGACCCGGGATTGATCGAGTTCCTTGCGCGGCAATGCGCCCTGCTCAAAAAGTTGCTGGCGGCTCTGAAAGACCTTTTCCTGAGCGTCCAGCGCCTGCTGGGCTTGCTGGGCGTCCGCTTCGGCTTTCCGAATCTCCTCCGGCAAACTGGCCGCGGTCGTCGTCTCATACGTGGCCTCGGCTTGGGCATAGGCGCCCTTATTCTCCTGCGCAGCGGCCGAGAGGTCGCGATTCTCAAGCTCGGCTAACAGTTGTCCTTCCTTTACAGGGCTGCCGCGTTTCACCAGGAATTTCCGCACCGGAGCGCTGATCTTAGCCACGATGGCAGCCTGCGCCCGCGGAAACAGAATCGCCTGCGCATTCACCGTTTGCTGAATCGTGGTCTTCTCGACAGAGGCGGCCTGCACACTGACCGTGGGCTCCTTGTCGCCTTTGTCAGATGAGCAGGCAAGCGAAAAGGTGATGGCGGCGATTGCGACCAGTCCGGTGATGGCAAGCCCGGAATGGCGCCACAATTCGCACCTGCGACTCGAGCTTGTACGGATGGAGGTTTCGATGAGGTTCATTCGTCTAGAACGTTCCTGTCAGAGTCTGCAAGTTTGCCACGGCAACGCGATAGCGTGACTGGCCGTCGTCGTATGCATTGCGGGCCTGCGTCAGCGTATTTTGTGCATCCACCACTTCCAATACGGTGGACTCCCCTGCCTGGTATCGCAAGGTCGTCAACCGCATGCTCTCAGCCGCCAATTCGGCTGAACTGGCCAGCAACTCCATCTCCGAGCGAGCCGCATCAGCCTCGCTATAAAACTCGCGCAAGTGGCTGAGTAGCTGCCGCTGAGCGAAGCTTAACTGCACGTGCGCCTGATCCCGGCGCAACTCCGCTTGCTTGAGCTTGCTGCGATCGGAGCCCCAGCTGAAAATTGGAATCTGCAACGTTGCCACCGCCGAGTATCCAAGATTGCGAACTCCGTCGGTCCGGATGGCAAATTTGTTGGAATCAATCCCGTAAAAATAATCCATGGTCAGCGAGGGCAACAGACCTCCCCAGGCCGCCGTGACCTCGTGGTTGGCAACCTCATAGGCTGCCAGCGCGGCGCGCAGATCCGGATTGTTCTTTTTTCCCGATGCCTCCACCTCGGCAAAAGTGGGCAAGGGTTCGGGAGTCTGGAGATCGTCGACGACGGTGAAGTCCTGATTGAAGTCCGGAAAGAGCAGCACTGCGAGGTCGAGGCGGCTTCGCTCCATGGCAATCTGCGCTTCCTGCAGGTCGCGTTGCTGCTGCTGAGCCTGGATTCGAGCCTTAATCACGTCGGCGTGCGCGACCTCGCCTCCATTTTCCAGTTTTTGGCTGACATCGAGAAATCGGGCCGCTTCGGCTTGCGCACGCTGTGCGGTCGCGTACTTGCGCTGGGCCACTACGAGCCCGTAGAACGACTGGGTGACTGTCACGACTAATCCCCGGGCAGCGATCTCCGCCTTGGCCCGGGCTTGGGCCAGGGCAGCTGAGGAACGACGGTAGTCCGCGAAGTTGGTAAGCGAGAGAGACTCATGCACGTCTCCTTGGCTGATGTACTCGTGCACCCCGTTGTTGGCGATGAACCTCGAAGGCGGACAACCCACCGCCGTCGAGGCGCAATTCGACGGCAGCGGTCCGGTTCCCTGCGTATAAATGTACGAAGTGTTGTAGTTAAGGTTCGGCAGAAGCCCGGCGCGCGCCTGGACGCTATCTTCGCGCGCAAGCGCGAGGTCCGTCACCGCGGAACGATATTCGGGATTGTTTGTCCGCGCCCGCTGAAGCGCATCCTGCAACGTAATCGTGAGGGGGGCCGCCTGGTTCTGAGCTGCAAGTGTGATCTGTGCAAAACTCGCGGAAGTGCCGACCGATAGAACCAAAATGAAAAGGAAAGCTTTCATGCGGGGACCAAAATGGGACAGCATATTCGAAACTGCTTTGGGATCGTTTTGACGGAGCTTCACAGGTCACCTCAGACTGAAAACCGATACTTGAGCAATGACGAAAGTAGCTGAATGTAAAGACGATTGCCAAAAACAAAGTGCTGCGTCCCGCCGGTAGGAGGCTGGTCTAAGATGCGTTTCTCAAGGATTCGGAGGGCACTGAACTCGCTCGGGCGAGGCTTCATGATTGGCGTACTTAGCTCCATTTTGGAACTGGCACAGCCTACCATGGGCTGTCTGAAAGCCACATGAAAACCACAGTCTCCGGCCCCAAGTGCTAGTACGCCAAGGTACTTAGCCTAGTGCCCGGTGCACGCGCCCGCAACTGGCGCAAGCCGTGCTCTTACCTGAGCGAGCTTCATGCAGGGCAAGGAGGGAAGCCATCATGGTCGATCTGGAGCAAGTCAAAGTCACGCCTCGCGACCAGCAGGTCTTGAATCTGCTTGTGCAGGGCTGCAGCAACAAAGAAATTGCGGGGCAACTCAAAATCAGCCCCCGCACCGTGAAACAGCATCTGCGCACTCTTTTTCTGCGAGCCGGGATCCGCGATGGCCGCAAACGCGTGAAGCTGGCGATTGCCATTTTCAACAAGGAGGAAGCGCAATCATGACCCCGTGTGAAAACTTAACCCCTAAAGAAATTCAGATTGCGATCCTAGTCTGGGAGGGCTTGACCAACCGCGAAATCGGCAAAATCGTCGGAACCACTGAGCAGGTCATCAAGAACCATCTGCGAAGCACGTTTGACAAACTCGGCGTCTGGAGCCGGCTGGAACTCGCCATGTACGTGGCCAGTCATGGCGGAAAGAACTGGCCTGAGGGCGAAAGCGCTGATCCGACGCCTTACAGCCAGGCGGTGGGAGCGGACTAAGAGGCAGGCGACCTCAGTTCGGCACACCGCGTCAATATTCTCGAAAAGGGCAGGACGAATCCCGTCCTGCCTTTGCATTCTCTTGGCCCAAACTCTGCAAAAGGTTTCACGAGCAGCCATCCTCGCTATGCTTGAACAGCACTAAGCCCATATCCAGCAATGCCGTCCCCCATGTTGCTGGCGGCATTGTAATTGCATTAAGCGCTTCGAGAGTCTTATAGAGTGGGCCCAAGCGGCAACAAGAAGCTTCGTGACCCCCGACGAGCGCAGAGATGGCCTACAAAGAAATTTTCTGGATGGCATGCGATTCAACCGAACAACTGAGGGCTGAGTACGGCCCTTTCTACACCCGAGCCGAGGCCGAGATTGAGGCCAAGAAGCTTGGCTTCGGATATCTTCTGCGCTACGAGCACCTCCTCGGAGCGGATGAAGAGATTGAGGAAGTCCGCTGCATCTTCGTTGAGCTGCCCGGTGCGGCCCCGATTGGAGTGGAATCCGCTCCTGTTAAGCTTCATACCCGATGCGCTACCTGCGGCGAATCGTCGGCACACGACAAAGGCTGGCAGGCCGAAGTCTGGGCCGACATCCACGAGTTTGAACACTCCCGCCACCATGTCCGCCTTTTCGAACACTCCAGAGGTAAGGGTTTGAAGGAAATCGGCGACTGGCGCGGGTAGTAACACGCGAATCAGAACACTGAGGACCCAGAGAGAGCTATTTCTTCAATTTCTTCGCAACTCATACCGCAGCAATTCTTCCAAAAGACAAAAACCTTGACTCCTCGGCGCACTCCGCGTCCTCTGTTGAGCAGTTGATCTAAGTCAGGTCTGCTTGGAAAGGCCACTGGCGGCCGCCCGATCCACCAGCCAGATGATCGCCCCATCGGTCGGATGAACCAGCTTGGCAGGGTATTGCTCGCCCGGAACATCCTCTTCCAAGACCGCTTTCAGCACGGTAGCTTTGTCTGTTCCGCTAACAAGAAATACCGCGCAGTGTGCCGCATTCAGGACAGGGAGCGTCAGGGAAAGCCGGTAGGCCTTGAGCTTTTCGACCCAATTTGCGACCACGAGGCGCGATTTTTCCTGCAATGCGGCAGTTCCGGGAAACAGGGAAGCGGTATGCCCGTCAGGACCCATCCCAAGAAGGACCAGGTCGAAGCGCGGAAGTTCGCCGGGTTGAAGCTTAAAGAATTGCCGCAGTGTCTTTTCGTAGGCATCCGCCGCCGCAGCAGCGTCGACGTTCTCGGTGGGCATCCGGAACACGTTACCGGGCGCGACGGGAATCTTGGACAGCATGGCTTCGTCGACCATCCGGTAGTTGCTGTCGGGATCCGTAGGGGGTACGTGCCGTTCGTCGCCCCAGAAGAAAAACATGCGATCCCAAGGCAGCGCCGTACGGGCATTTGTGGCCAGCAAATTGTAGAGACTCTTAGGGGTTGACCCGCCCGACAGGGCAATCGTGAAGCGGCCACCGCCGGTAACCGCCTTGTTAGCGGCGCGTACCACTTCTTCCGCGGCGGCGCCATATAACTCCTGCGGGGTGGTCAGCACCCGTATCTCGGCAGCGGCACTCACAGGATTTCACTCATGTCCCCGGCTCAACCCTTGCCGCCCCGGACCGCCGCGCAGCGCGCCGCTCCAAGCAGTCCGGCCTTGTCATTGGTGACAATGTGCACCGGCACGGATTCGACGAGTGGGCGCATGCGACCTTTATCCAGAAACGACTTCATAAACAATGGCCCGGTTAGCTTGCCCAGGATTTTCGGAGTGATGCCACCCGCGAGGAACAATCCTCCGGTGGCCATAACCTTGAGAGCCAGGTTCGCGGCCTCTGCGCCATAAACAGAGATCCATAGATCAAGAGCCTTTTCTGCCAACCCATCCACTCCGTCGAGTGCTGCCTTGGAAATAGCCGCGGCCGGATCCCTTGTCTGCATGGCAGCGGCGAGGCTTGGAGACTCCTTCCCACATCCGCTGTCGCGCAGAAACTCATACACGTTCACCAGTCCCGGACCCGATAGAATGCGTTCGTAGCTCACGTGCCCAAAGCGAGACGTCAGGAACTTCAGCAGTTCGATCTGAAGATCGCCTTGGGGGCCAAAATCCGTGTGCCCGCCTTCGCAGGCGAACACATGATGGCGGGTTCCGTCCCAGAACAATCCCGCCTCGCCCAATCCCGTGCCGGGCGCGATCACTCCCTGGTTCCCGACCGCGGTGCTAGGTACCCGGTTCAACGGGACCAGGTCCCCATCTGACAGCGCGCCGATGCCCCAGGCGCTGGCTTCGAGATCATTGATGAGCAGAGTGGAAGGAAGATGAATCTGTTTCGCGAGGCGGGACTGCTCGATAACCCAGGGCAGGTTCGACGTTTCGACGCGCCCGTTGCGCACCGGACCGGCGATTCCAAAGCATGCCGCATCCGGACGCGTGCCGGAATCATCCACAAACTGGCTGACAATCTCACCGAGTTCGCTGTGCTCCCGGCTGGGGAAGACGCGCTCGGACACGAGTCGCAAGTGACCGTTCTGCGGTTGAAAATAAGCCAGCCTGGCATTGGTCCCACCAATATCGCCGGCCAGAATCATTTTTCGAAGTTCCTCCAGCGGCGGCCGTCGCGTTCCAGCAACTCGTCGGCCTCCTTCGGTCCCCAGGTGCCTGAGGCATAGTTGGGGAAATTGCGCGGGGGAAGCGCCTTCCAAAGATCGAGTACCGGGTTCACCACCGACCAGCCGGCTTCCACCATGTCCGCCCGCTGGAACAGCGTCTGATCCCCGATCATGCAGTCGTGCAGCAGGCGCTCGTAGCCCGTGCTGGGCTGCTTACCAAAGTATTCCTGATATTCGAAGTTCATGTCTACTGTGCCCAGGCGCATGACCGGGCCGGGAACCTTGGCTGCGAACTGCAGCGAGATGCCTTCTTCCGGCTGAATGTGCAACACGAGTTGGTTGGGCATCAAATGTTCCACCGGCGTATCGCGGAACAGCACAAATGGCGCTCGCCGAAACTGTATCACGATATGGGTGTTGCGCACCGGCATCCGCTTGCCCGTGCGCAGGTAAAACGGCACGTCGGCCCACCGCCAGTTGTCGATCAGCAGCTTCATGGCCACAAAGGTTTCGGTTCGCGAATCTGAAGCCACATCGGGTTCTGTGCGATACGCCGAAACCCGCTTGCCGTCTTCCGTCCCGTCGCCATACTGGCCGCGCACCGAGCGGCTCAACACTTCTTCGTCGCTCATCGGCTGGATGGCATGCAGAATCTTGGCCTGCTCATCGCGTACCGCGTTGGCGTCGAAAGAAATAGGCGGCTCCATCGCGGTCAAGCTGATGAGTTGCATGATGTGGTTCGGCACCATGTCGCGTAACGAGCCGGCGTGATCGAAATAGCTGCCTCGCCCTTCCACACCAACAGTCTCAGCTACCGAGATCTGCACATGGTCGATGTAGCGGCGGTTCCAGACCGGCTCAAAGATTCCGTTGGCAAAGCGGAACGCCATGATGTTTTGCACTGTCTCTTTGCCAAGATAATGGTCGATGCGATAGATCTGCTTTTCGTCTGCGACTTTGAGCAGTTGCTGGTTGAGTGCCTTGGCGGATTCCAGATCGTGCCCGAATGGCTTTTCAACGACCGCCCGTCGCCAGTGACCGTTCGCCTGTTCCATCAAACCGGCGTCGGACAGCTTTTGCACGATGGGCCCAAAGAAACTGGGAGCGACTGCCAGGTAGTAGAAGAAATTCTGGTGCGTCGAGTGTTCCTGATCGACTTTCGCCAGAAAGTCCTTGAGCTGCGGGTACAGTTTGTCGTCGTTGAAGTCTCCCGCAAAGTAGTAGAAGCGGCGGGCGAACCATTCCCAGAGATCGTCATCCACGCATTCGCCGCAGTACGCTTTGACGTCGTCGTGAACCCGTTGACGGAATTCATCATTTGTCATTGGCGTGCGTGCCACACCAACCACCGCAAACTCGCGTGACAGCAATCCGGCCCGCGCCAGGTTATAGAGCGCGGGGATCAGCATTCGCCCCGTCAAGTCTCCGGCTGCGCCAAAGATCACCATGACGCAGGGATCGCCCTGCTTGCCGATGCGTGGCGGCGCGACCTTGGGTTGTTCCGCTAATTCAGCCATGAGTCAGTCCTCTGCCTTAGTTAAAGGTATTTGTGCCTACGCGGTTTTTTTTGTTTTGTCCGCTCCCGCTTCCACGTGTCCGCCGAACTTCTGCCGCATCGCCGAGAGCATCTTCTCGGCAAAGGTGTGCTGCTGTCGCGATCGGAAGCGCACATATAAGGCTGCAGTCAAAACATCCGCTGGAACAGCCTCTTGAATCGCGGCTTCAATCGTCCATCGGCCTTCGCCCGAATCCTGCACGAATCCTTCGTACTCCGAAAGTGTCGGATTCTCCGTCAGCGCCATCGCCGTCAGGTCGAGCAGCCAGGAACTGACCACGCTGCCGCGCCGCCAAACTTCTGCGATGTCCGGCAAGTTGAGATCGTAACGAATATCTGCCGGCAGTTCTTTGCTGGTGGCATTCTTGAAAATGTCAAAACCCTCCGCATAGGCCTGCATCAGGCCGTACTCGATGCCGTTATGCACCATCTTCACGAAGTGTCCGGAACCGGAGGGGCCGCAGTGGATGTATCCTTCTTCCGCAGTGCCGCCGAGCTTTTCTCGTCCCGGTGTTCGCGGAATATCGCCCCGGCCCGGCGCCAGGGTTTTGAAAATCGGATCGAGTCGCTGCACGGCTTCTTTCGGTCCGCCAATCATCATGCAGTAGCCGCGCTCCAGTCCCCATACGCCGCCGCTCGTTCCAACGTCGATGTAATGAATATTCCTGGGCTTCAGTTCATTGGCCCGGCGCACATCGTCTTTGAAGAACGAGTTGCCGCCGTCGATGATGGCGTCCCCTGGCTGCAAGTTGGCGGCTAGCTTCTGCACCGTCGCTTCGGTCGGACCGCCCGCGGGCACCATGATCCACACCGCACGCGGGGGCGTCAGCTTCTTCACGAGATCTTCCAGCGAGGAAGATCCGGTCGCGCCCTCACCGCCCATCTGCTTGACGGCGTCAGCGCTGAGATCGGAAACGACAAGCGAATGTCCGCCGCGCATCAGTCGCCGCGTCATATTCGCGCCCATGCGGCCCAGCCCTACCATTCCCAATTGCATGCTTGCTCCTCAATTAGCGCAGCCGCCTGCCCCGAATGAAGTCAAAGGGCGAGCCGACGGTCGCGAGGCTATCTCCGCCTCATATTTGGTGATACCTAACCGCTAGAGAGCCTTCTGCACCGCAGCCTGCAGTGTTGCTAATCCCGCTTTTAAATTGCTCCCCAGATGCACTCGCAATGCGCGCCTGCCTCGCTCGGCCAAGACCTGGAAGTCACCGCGCGCCTGCGCTGCTTTCACAATTCCGAACGTATATTTCTGCCCCGGCACTGGCAACTCGACCGAATCGTCACAGGTGATTTGCAGAAAAACTCCTGAGTTCGGCCCGCCCTTATAGGCCTGGCCGGTGGAATGCAGGAAGCGCGGGCCGAATCCCAAACAGGTCGCCACTCGCTTCCTGTCGCGCACACTGTGACGCAGAGTCTGCAGATTCTGCTCGTGTTCGGCATTCATCTGGATGTAGCCGAGTACCGCAAAGTAATCGCCAGCCTTGATGCGCGCCAGATGCGCCCTAAGATATGCAGCAAGCGACGATTGGCCGCCCGCGCCCTTCGCCAGTTCGGCCGCGTTCTTCTCATCGGTGAACAGCTTGATGCCGCCATCTTCGACAACTGGCTTTTCAGCCGGGAGCGATCCTGTTTTCTCGTACGCAGAGGTCAGATCGCGGGTCGCAATTTTGCTGGCTTCGACGTCCGGTTGATTAAACGCATTGATTCCGATAATCGAACCGGCGACGGCTGTCGCAATCTCCCAGCGGAAGAATTCCGCGCCCAGGTCGTAGATGTCGGGCATTGTTATTCGCACGACGGGGTGTCCGGCCTTCTCGATCGCAGCCAGCTTCGCTTCCTGATCTGCGTCAGTGCTCGCGTCCAGCCGAACCTGAACAAACACCCGATCGTTGCCGTAAACCTCAGGCGATGCCAGCAGTTCACGGTCGACCGGGATGATCCCCTTACCGATTTTGCCGGTAGACTCGGCTAGCAGTTGCTCGAGCCATGCCCCAAGATCCGAAATGCCCGCAGAAGTAATGATCGTGACTTTGTCGCGCCCCGCATTGGCGGCTGTTCCGAGAATGATCCCGAGCACGGCGCCGGGATTTTCTTCTACGGTCACACCGCTTCCGCAGGCGTGTTCCATCTCCGCCGCACGCGCAAGAAATTTCTTGGTGTCCAGACCCATCACGGCCGCCGGCACCATGCCGAAATTCGAGAGCGCCGAATAGCGCCCGCCGATGGACGGTCGTCCAAAAAAAATATGCAAAAAGCGATCGGCCTCCGCGACTTGCTGCATCTTTGATCCTGGATCGGTGATCGCGATGAAGTGGCTGCCCACTTTCACCGCGCCCACGGCCTGCTTCGCGCGCTCAAAGAAGTATTGTTTGAAGATGTTCGGTTCGAGAGTGCTTCCCGACTTACTGGATACGATAAACAGCGTTTTAGCTATGTCAATCTGATGCTCAAACGCTTTTACCTGTGCGGGATCTGTGGAGTCGAGGACATGCAGATTGGGGAAGTGGGGGATCCTGCCGAACGTCATGCGTAGAACTTCAGGACAAAGACTCGATCCCCCCATTCCGAGCAGCAAAACGTGTTCGAAACCGCGAGTCTGAATTTCTTTCGCCAGCTTTTGCAATTGTTCCTGCTGGGCGATCTGCTCGTCGATGATGTCGAGCCAGCCTAACCAGTTGGACTCATCGGTGCCCGTCCACAGGCTGGCGTCGCGATCCCACAGGCGTTTCAGCTTCCCGCCAGATTGCCACTCTGCGATGGCCGTCTTCACGGATGCCGCGAGCGTTTCGGGCAGCGAGGTCTTGAGTCGGCTCACGATCTATCCTTTTTGCTGCGTGCTTTTCGCCACGGCCGCCAGCAGTTTGTCGAACGCGTCGGCAAACAGCTTGACACCGTCCGTGGTCAGCTTGTCAGTCACTTCCTTGATCGAGATGCCCGCGCGTTTCAGGTCGTCCATTACTTTGGCGGCGCCGGTCACATCTTCGGTGAGACTGTTGCGAACTCGTCCATGATCGCGGAAGGCATCGATCGTCGCCGGCGGAATCGTGTCGACGGTGTCTGGTCCAATCAATTCTTCGACGTAGAGAACGTCGCGATAGGCAGGATTCTTCGTGCTCGTGCTGGCCCAGAGCACACGCTGGGTTTGCGCGCCCTTCGCCGCCAGGGCCTGCCAACGCGGACCACTGAAGATTTTCTGGTAGCGCTGATAAGTGAGTTTGCCATTAGCGATTGCGACTTTGCCCAGAAGGCCCTTCAGTAGAGCCTGCTGGGACGCATCCGAAGTATTTTTGATGCGGTCATTCAGCATCGAATCGACCAGCGTGTCGATACGGCTGATGAAAAAGCTGGCAACGCTTGCCATCTTCTTCAGATTGCCGCCGCGCGCTGCCAGGTCTTCGAGTCCCGCAATGTAGGCTTCGGCGACTTTCTCGTAAACTTCCTGCGAAAACAGCAGCGTGATGTTGATGTTGAGGCCTTCGCCGATCAGTTGCCGGATCGCGGGAAGTCCTTCCGCCGTGCCCGGAACTTTGATCATCACGTTGTCGCGCTTCACCGTCTTCCACAGGCGTCGGGCTTCGTCGATCGTTTCTTGCGTCTTTAACGCCAGGTACGGCGAGACTTCAAGGCTAACGTAGCCATCGCGGCAGTTCGACTCGTCATAAACCGGGCGCAATATATCCGCTGCATCCTGAATGTCGCGAATCGCGATCTGCTCATAACGGCCCGTTGTGTCGAGATCCTTGCGCGAGGCGAGGGATTTCAGCATATCGTCATAAAGCGAGCTGTCTGCAATAGCCTTTTCGAAGATCGCCGGATTCGAAGTCATTCCGCGCAATCCATCATCGTCAATCAACTGCTTTAACTTTCCGGTGGTAAAAAGATCGCGTCGGATGTAGTCGAGCCACATCGCCTGCCCGTGATTGAGCAATTCTCTTAGCGGATTTTTCGTGGCTTTTGAATTTTCAAGAACTCCAGTGGGCTGCATGATGGCCTCCATAACTGTTGGATGACGATTCGTTGATGAACGGCGCAGCCGAACTCCAGCGACGCGGTCCGAATCTTACTTTCCCAGGGTTGCGATCAATTAGTTGCGATCACTTACCAGAAATCGCGGCGTGCGCTTCCGCTACAACTTTGTCCACGGTAAATCCGAAGTACTTCAACAAGTCTTTCAGTGGCGCCGAGGCTCCGAAGCGGTGCATCCCGATATTTCTTCCCTTGCTGCCGGTGTAACGCTCCCAGCCAAAAGTCGCCGCCATTTCCACCGAGACACGCGCGGCAACGTCGGAAGGCAGCACGCTTTCTTTGTACGCTGCATCCTGCCTCTCAAAAATTTCCCACGAGGGCATGCTGACGACCCGAGCCTTGACGCCTTCGGCTTTTAGCTTTTCGTAGGCATCGACGCAGAGCGAGAGCTCACTGCCGGTGCCCAGCAGAATTACGTCAGGCTTTCCTCCCGGAGCGTCGGCCAGCACATAAGCTCCCTTGGCGACGCCGGCAGCCGACGCATACTTCGAGCGATCGAGCGTCGGCAGATTTTGCCGCGTCAGAACCAGGGACGCCGGAGAATGCTGAAGTTGGACAATAATCTTCCAGGCCTCGACCACCTCATTCGCATCGCCGGGACGTAGCACGATCATGTTTGGCATCGCGCGCAATGACGCGAGTTGTTCAATGGGTTGATGGGTCGGCCCGTCTTCTCCCACGCCGATCGAATCATGCGTAAAGATGAAGATCGAGGGCGCCTGCATGAGAGCCGCCAACCGCATGCTGGCCCGCATGTAGTCGCTGAAGTTGAAGAAGGTCGCGCCGAAGGCTCGAAGCCCGGAAACCGTCATCCCGTTTACGCTTGCACCCATGACGTGCTCTCGCACGCCAAAGTGCAAATTGCGGCCTGCCGGAGTGCCGGCCTGAAAGTCTCCCGCTCCCTCGAATTTCAGTGTGGTTTTGTTCGATGTCGCCAGATCGGCCGACCCGCCAATCATCCAGGGAATATTCTGGGCAATTACGTTGAGCACTTTCCCCGAACTTTCTCTCGTTGCCACGCCCTTGGCATCCGCGGGAAAAGTCGGCAGATTCTTATCCCATCTCGAAGGCAGTTCATGGTGCTGCATATGCCCCAGACGTTCCGCTAATTCGGGATACTTCTGCGAATAGTCTGCAAACAGTTTCGACCACTTCCCGCGGAGATCCCGGCCGCGCTTGCCAATGCCGTCGCGAAAGTGCTCGAGCACGCCGTCGGGCACCAGGAACTTCGCGTCTTCGGGCCATCCGTAGAATTTTTTCACCAGCCGCACTTCTTCTTCGCCCAGGGGCTCGCCGTGAGCTGCGTTGGTGTCTTGTTTGTGCGGCGACCCGTAACCAATATGGCTGTCGACCATGATGAGGGTCGGCCGGTCGGTGGTTTTCTGGAACGTCTGGAATGCTCGCGCCAGCATGTTCAAATCGTTGGCGTCGGCTACGCGTGTGACGTTCCATCCATAACCGACAAAGCGGGTCGCAACATCCTCGCTAAAAGACCAACTGGCGGGCCCATCCAGCGTGATGGAGTTGTGATCGTAAATCCAACAAAGATTCGAGAGTTTCAGATGGCCCGCGAGTGAAGCCGCTTCGCCGCCGATGCCTTCCATCAGGTCCCCATCCGAACACATGGCGTAAACGTCGAAATCGAAGATCTCGAAGCCGGGACGATTAAAAGTGGCCGCCTGCCACTTGCTCGCAATCGCCATCCCAATGCTGTTGCCGACACCCTGCCCGAGCGGTCCGGTAGTAGTTTCTACACCGGTTGTAATGTGCGACTCTGGATGTCCTGGCGTCCGGCTTCCCAGTTGCCGGAAGTGCTTGATGTCATCCATCGTGACCGAAAGTTCCTTCGTCAAGTTGCCGTTTTCGTCGACGCGGCGCACCTCCGAGAGATACAGCATCGCGTAAAGCAGCATGGAAGCGTGGCCGTTGGATAGCACGAAGCGGTCGCGGTTGAGCCATGTGGGATCGGCGGGATCGTAACGGAGGAATTCCTGCCACAGGCAATACGTAACTGGCGCCAGCCCCATGGGCGCGCCGGGATGCCCGGAGTTGGCCTGCTGTACCGCGTCGATGGCAAGAGTTCGAATCGTGTTGACGCACAGCGTTTCCAATTGCTGGCCGGTCGCTAAAACTTGTTCACTGGCTACCATGCGATTCTTCTCCTCCAGGCGGCAGGTGTTGCGGCGTTGAGTGACCCACAGCTAATTAGAGTGCTCGATTGAACAAAGGGTTCAGATGCAGGAAAGTGTATCAATTTCCGCAAAAGCGTGGATTGCGCTGCGGTGAAAAAGGCGGGCAGGAAAGGTTGCCTTATTTCGTGAAGGGGTGCTTTATTTCAGGAGCTGGATATAGCTGTCTTCGCTGTGGGAAGCTCTTGTCGTTTCCTGCACGAACTTGAGAAACTGGCGCAAATTGTCGCGCTCGGCCGGAACCATCCCATCAAAACGTACGCGAACTCCGTTGGCGGGAGCGCTGCGGGTGACCACGCCACTCAGAGCGAAGCCCTTCACCCAGATTTTTCCGTTTGGCACCCAAAGGCCGATCTCGACCTTTGCCCCTGGCTTAACCGGAGTGGCCGTTTCTACCAGGCATCCGCCGGCGCCCGTGTTCGACAGATTTCCCCAGATCGGAATTGGTGCTTCATCGACGTGAAGCTCGACAGCGACAAAGCACTTGATCCGTGGATGCCTCCGACGATCGCTTCCCCAGTTCGGGCTGAATAGATCCGGCTCAAATGGAGGGGTTGCGGAGGCTGGCGTAGGAATCGGATGTGGAGTCGGCTTGTCATCTGACTCGATTGCAGCTTTCCCCGAAGCGGATGCGCCCGCCTTGATCTCACGCATTGCAGCGAGCAGCGCTTCTTCCCGCTTCTCTACGGGAGCCTCGCGGTAGGCCTGCAGCAGCTTTCCGACTTGCCGGACAAGATCCGGGTCAGACAGTATTCGAGTCCAGTCAGTACCTGTCGCCGTGCTCATTTTCGATGCACTTCTCTCGTCCTTCAGGATTGTGCCTTCGCCTAGCTTCTACCCAGGGTCACCGTCGTTCAAGATGACCTAAGTCACGTTACGAGAGCGTAACGAATTCGTTTGTTTTGAAAAACTGGTTGGGAGGGAGAATTGCGAAAAATCTGCCGGCACACTCCCGGCTGCGTTATTGAGCTTCGAATGCAAGTTGGACGACTTGTGTGGTTTCGGTCTGCGCCGTCTCGAATCTCCACTTCCCGACGGCCTCCAGCGCTGCATCCACGAGCACCGGATTTCCTCCCACGACGCGGGTGGATTTAACCACGCCGTTGGCTCTCACCACGGCTTCGACTCGCACCACTCCATGGACATGCATTTTTTTCGCCAGTTCGGGATAGAGCGGCGCAACCCGCAAAGTGATTTTCCGCTGCACGTTGGCTGGTGTAGAGGAGTCTTGCGCGCTGGCCACGCTGCTCGTAAGTGCGATCACCACGACGGCTAGCAATGAAACCCGTCCGCGCATTGAGACGCCCCTTTCAACTCAAGCCTACCGGCCCTCAATAATTCGGGCAAAGTACCGAAGACATTGAACTTCGGGAGGGCGGCTCGTTTGTCGCGAATCTCGTCTCGGCTCGGGCCTGATTCAAAACGGAATCGTGAACCTCTGAGAATCCTTGCATCGCAAACTCCCGCAAACGAATCAAATGTGGCGAGTTATGCTATAGGACGGAAAGACGTTCGGCGCTCCCCTCGTTGAGTCGCCGACGCACCCCCATAGAATGCGATGCTCATTGATAGTTCTTCGAACAGCAATTTTCATTTGCGTTTTTATCCTGTCTAGTTCTCCGTGGGTTCTCTCGCAGGCGACAGGTGCAAGCCCTGCGTCCCCCAGCATTTCGCTGCCTGGTTCTCAAAGTCCGTTTCTCGGGAGCGCCCCGGAAGGCAAGGCCACCGGGGACGTCCTGCAAATCGACTTTAAGGATGCCATCGATCGCGGCCTGCGCAACAATCTTGGTCTCCTGTTGGCAACCGACCAAACCGAGAGCGCACGGGGCGAGCGCTGGAAACAGCTGGCCGAGTTGCTGCCCAACATTTCTGTGCGAGGGCAGGAAGCTGTGCAGACCCAAAGCCTCACGGCGTTGGGCTTGAAAGCCAGCGTCTTCCATGCCCCAGTGCCACGGGTGATCGGGCCGTTTAACTATTTCGACCTGCGCGCCAATGCTTCGCAGTCCTTATTCAATTTCAAGTCTCTCGAAAAAGAGCGTGCGGCCTCCGAGAGCCTGAAGGCTGCGCAGCTCAATCTCAAGGATGCCCGCGAATTAGTTGTCCTCGCGGTTGGCAACGCGTATTTGCAAGTGATTGCGGCCGCCGCGCGCGTTGAGACTGCCGACGCGCAAGTCAAGAGCGCACAAGCGCTCTACGACAAGGCGGCGGACCAGCAAAAGGCGGGATTGTCGCCGGCTATCGACGCGTTGCGTTCTCAGGTTCAACTACAAACCCGGCAACAGCAGCTCATCGTTGCCCGCAACGACCTGGCCAAGTTGAATTTGAGCGTGGCACGGATCATCGGGCTTCCGCCGGGACAGGCGTTCGTGCTGACCGAGAAAGCACCCTACCAGGGGTTGTCCCCTTTGCCCCTCGACGTTTACCTCAAGCGTGCCTACGACGGCCGAGCTGACTTCCAGGCGGCTCTCGCCCAACTTCGCAGCGCGGAACTCTCCCGTAGAGCGGCCGCGGCCGGACGTTATCCTTCGCTTGACCTGAATACGAATTTTGGAGACATCGGTGTTACGCCTGCCCACTCCAACGGAACGTGGCAGGTTGTAGGCGGCGTAAACATTCCAATTTTTGCCGGCAACCGGGTTCATGGAGATGTCCTCGAAGCGGATGCTCAGCTAAAACAGGTGCGTGCCCAACTGGGCGATCTGCGAGGCAAGATTGATTATGAAGTCCGCACTGCTCTGCTCGATCTGAACGCCGCTGCTGAACAAGTCGAAGTTGCGCGCAGCTCAGTCGATCTGGCCGAACAGGCTCTCGGCCAGGCGCAAGACCGGTTCAGCGCTGGGGTTGCCGACAATTTGGAAGTGGTACAAGCCCAGGAAGCGGTCGCGGGCGCTCACGAGAGTTTCATTCAAAGTCTTTATGCGCATAATCTCGCGAAAGTTGAACTGGCCTACGCCATCGGCAATGCCGAACAGGGCGTCCGGCAATACTTGAAAGGCAATCAATAACGTATGGAGCAAACGACGACACAAAGTCCGCCGGCCCCAGCGAACCATGCTGCAGCTGAAAAAACGGAATCCTCCACCAAACCTTTGCCCGCCACCGAGAGGGATTACCACACCCGTCCCTCGCGCACGCAAAGCTCCGGTTTCCGCATTGGGCTTGTCATCGCGGTAGTCGTCTTGCTGATCGTGGGCTTCTTTGCCTACCGCTATTTCGCTAGCTACGAATCGACTGATGATGCTCAGGTCGACGGCCATATCAATTCCATCAGCGCCAGAATCACCGGGCATGTGACCAAGCTCAACGTGCAAGACAATCAATACGTGCCAGCCGGAACCGTGCTCGTTGAGATTGATCCGGCAGACTATCAAGTCGCCTACGAGCGAGCCAAAGCCGATTTCGATGATGCTCAGGCTGCGGCCGTTGCGGCTGGAGTGAACGTTCCGATCACCTCAATCAATACCACCAGCCAGGTGTCCGCTAGTGGTGCTGATGTCAATAACGCTCGCGCCGGCATCCAGGTCGCCTCTCAGCAATTTCAAGCCGCAAAGGCCCAACTGCAGCAGGCCGAGGCGAATAACGTAAAAGCGCAGAACGATCTGGCCCGGTACAAGCAACTCGTCGACAAGCAGGAGATTTCCCAACAACAATACGATCAGGCTATCGCTGCCGCTCAGGCCAGCGCTGCCGGCGTCGAAGCGGCACGCGCCACCGCCGACGCCGCCCAGCAGCAAGTCACTCAAGCACAGGGCAAACTCGTTCAAGCGCAAGCCAACTTCAGCAATGCCAATACCGCGCCCAGGCAGATGCAGATTATCCGTGCCCGAGCCGCCTCGGCCTTAGCGGAGGCGCAGCGCAAGAAAGCAGATCTCGATCAGGCACAACTGAACTTGCAGTACACCAAGATCGTCGCGCCCGTGAATGGCATCGTCAGCAATCGCACCGTCGAGGTTGGACAGAACGTCGCTCCCGGGCAGGAGCTCATGAAGATCATCAATCTCGAGGATGTTTGGATTACCGCCAACTTCAAGGAAACTCAGCTCCGGCAAATGAAACCCGGGCAGCGGGTCACGATCGAAGTCGACGCCAACGGCAGAAAATATAACGCCAAAGTGGACAGTGTAGCCGGCGCCAGCGGCGCCCGTTTCAGCCTCTTGCCTCCCGAAAACGCGACAGGAAACTACGTGAAAGTTGTTCAGCGTATCCCGGTCAAGATTGTTTTGGATTCGGGTTCGAACAATGATCACCAACTGCGTCCGGGCGAGTCTGTGACGCCCAAGGTCTGGATTCGCGAATGAGTGCGGCCGCCGCTACGCTGGATCAGGCCGATGCCTGGCGTCCAGCGGTCAATCCGTGGGTGATCGCGATCGCGGTCACGCTGGCAACCTTCATGGAGGTGCTCGACACCTCCATCGCCAACGTTGCCTTGCCCCATATCGCCGGTAGTCTTTCTGCCGGACAGGATGAGAGTACCTGGGTCCTGACTTCGTACCTCGTCTCGAACGCGATTGTTCTTCCTCTGAGCGGATGGCTGTCGTCCATCGTGGGCCGCAAGAACTTTTACATGGGATGCGTGGCGCTGTTCACCGTGAGCTCGTTCCTGTGCGGGCTCGCGCCGAATCTGGCGATTCTGATCATCTGCCGGATTCTTCAGGGTGCCGGCGGTGGCGGGCTCCAGCCCAGTGAACAAGCCATCCTTGCCGATACCTTCCCACCCGCCAAGCGAGGCATGGCGTTTGCGGTCTACGGCATCGCTGTGGTCACGGCACCCGCGATCGGCCCCACTCTCGGCGGCTGGATTACCGACAACTTCAGCTGGCGCTGGATTTTCTTTATCAACATTCCGGTCGGGATTCTCTCACTTCTGCTCACGTCAAGGCTGATCCAGGACCCGCCCTATTTCAAGCGCCGCAAGCTTAGCGAAACGCACATCGATTACATCGGGCTGGGATTGGTCGCGCTCGGACTCGGCGCCTTGCAGATTGTCCTCGACAAGGGCCAGCGCGAAGACTGGTTCGAATCGCACTTTATCCTAATCCTTTCGCTGATCGCGTCGGCATCGTTGATCTTTCTGGTCGTTTGGGAATGGCGGCATAAGGATCCCATTATCGATTTGCACCTGTTCCGCGACCGCACCTTCGGCATATCGAATCTCTTGATGTTCATGCTGGGATTTGCGCTTTTGGGAAGCACGCTCCTGCTTCCCTTGTTCATGCAGACGCTGCTCGGATATACGGCCCAGCAGTCGGGATTCGCCTTGATGCCCGGCGGATTTACCATCATGCTGCTGCTGCCGCTCGTCGGGTTCTTGTTGTCGCGCTATTCCCCGCGCTGGTTGCTGGTCTTCGGCCTGATCGTGCTGTCGGGGTCGCTGTTTAACATGACGCGTTTTGATCTCCAGATCGACTTCCGCACCGCCGCGATGGCTCGCATTTTTCAGGCCGTCGGCATGGCTTTTCTGTTCGTTCCCATCAACACGGCTGCCTATGCATTTTTGCCCCGGGAGAAGAACAACGCGGCCTCCGGCCTGATGAACCTGGCTCGCAATATGGGCGGAAGTGTGGGAATTTCCCTCGTTACTACCATGCTGGATCGGCGAACGCAGGTGCATCTGACCGATTTATCTCGTAACCTCACCCGGTCGAACGCCGCCCTTCAGGCCATGATCAACGGGGCTTCCAAAACAATGATGGCCCACGGCGCCAGCGCTGCCGGGGCCACCCAGCAGGCGTATGCCCTGATCCAAGGTACGGTACAGCGCCAAGCGACAATGCTGGCGTACATCGATTGCTTCTCATTCCTCGGGTTCGCCATCATGCTGATGATACCGGCCGTCTTCTTAATGAAAAAATCGAAGCCGGGTGGCGGAATGGCAGTACACTAAATAGCGGCCATGTTCCGTCTCGTCACGATTGAGCGTGAATTCGGTTGCGGCGCCGCAGCCATTGCTACTCAGCTAGCCGACCATCTCGGCTGGAATCTCTGGGACCATCGTCTCACCGAGGAAATTGCCCGCATTGCCAATGTGGACTGCTCTGCCGTCACCCGCTGCGAAGAACGCATCGATAGCCGTCTCCACCGCGTAGCCAAAGCTTTCTGGCGCGGCAGTTACGAGCGCAATTCCGCAGCTCTAGGTAGTCAGGTATTCGATACCGACTACATGATGTCGATGATGCAGCAAATTATGAATAGAATCGGCAGGGAAGGGAATGCCGTGGTGGTGGGTCGCGGTGCGCCGTATCTGCTGCGCGAGAATCCCGATGCGTTTCACGTCTTCCTTTATGCGCCCCGGGCGGAAAAAATCCGGCGGACGATTGCAGACGGGCACTCCGAACAAGAAGCTGAAGACATGGTCGATTCGGTGGATCGCGAGCGGGCTACATACGTGAAGCACTATTTCAATGCCGATTGGCCTACGCGCTCTCTGTATCACCTCATGATGAATACTGCCGTAGGAGACGACCCCGTCGTCCAGACAATTTTGGAAACCCTGCACCGAGTGGAGGGCAGCCCCAAGGCTACCGATTACGAACGTCCGAACGCCCAGCCCTTGCCGCAATAAACTGGCCGCTACCGCGCCCTCGATCCGTCCGGCCTACTCTGCACTCCCTGTGGCCGCACCGGGCGTTGCGGAGCGGGACAACAATCTTCAGCGCACACATCCTGCCGCGGCCCGAGTGTTCCCAGCGCCCGCCGCTGTGCTCCTGGAGTTGTCCGCTCCAGGATCAGTTCACGAATCATCCCAATAAATTTGGGATGCACGCCAACCGTCTTCGCTCGCACCATTGGCATCGCCAGAGACTCGCAGAGTTGCTGTGCTTCAATGTCGAGGTCGTACAGCACTTCCATGTGATCGGAGACGAAACTGATCGGTGCCAACACCACCGAGCTTGCCAGATTCCGAGTCTTCACATCCCGCAGGTAATCCAGAATGTCGGGTTCAAGCCATGGCTGTCCGGGTGCCCCGCTGCGGCTCTGATACACGAGAGCATCATTGGTGATGCTGAGTCTCGCCGAGACCAGCTTCCTCACTTCTTCCAGTTGCCGGACATAATCTGATGTTGTCGCCATCGAAAGTGGAATGCTATGGGCGATATAAATGGCCTGAAGATTCTCCCGCGCTTCCGCCGGAACTTTCTCCAAAGCGTCACGCAGCCGTTCTTCGGTGGCGTCGATGAATCCCGGATGGTTGAAGAACGCGCGTATCTTGTCGATCTCCGGCGCGCCTTCTCCTACCTCGGCCTGCGCGCGCGCAATGTCTTCCCGATACTGCCGGCAGCCGGAATACGAACTGTATGCCGACGTCACGAATCCGAGGGCTCGCCGAATTCCATCTAATTTCATCTTCCGCAAAGTGTCGGCCAGCATCGGATGCCAGTTCCGGTTGCCCCAATAAACCGGCAACTTCGGCCCGTGTTGCGCCAGTTCATTCTCCAGGGCGGAGATCAACTCGCGGGTCTGCTGGTTGATCGGGCTCTTGCCGTCGAAATGGTAGTAGTGTTCGGCCACGGCGAGCATGCGCTCTCGAGGGACATTCCTTCCCCGCAGCACATTTTCAAGGAATGGGATCACATCCTCGCGGGACTCCGGACCACCAAAGGAAACAACCAGGATCGCGTCGTAGTTCATTTATGTTGGTTGGGGAAAGCGAGACAGAACACCCGCAGAGCCCGCTCTTATTCTTACACGGGGCTGGGAATTGCGGAGTTGAGGGCTACTGATCGTGTCGTCAACGGCACGTTTACTCTCAGGTTTTCGCTTGACTATCACAGAATCGGGCGAATTCCTCAAACCAGCGCGTGGTCAGCTTTCTTAAGAATTCCGGAGCGCCTCCTGGCATCTGCGGTTGTCCCACGATGAATGCGTCGACTTCAATCAACGTCCCTTCCGGTAACTCTTTGAGCCGGATGGTCCTTTCAGTCGCAAATCCCGCCTCCAGCGTTTGCGACAGATACCGAATTAACTCAGGAGGTCGACACACCTTGATCACATATTGACCGGAAATCTCAATTGGATAATGGAGAGTTCCCACGATCAGGCTGCCCTCGACCCAAGGGAAGCCAACCCACCGCAAGTTGGAATACACATCAGAAAATGCCATCCAATTCGTTATGTCCGTCAGGAGTTCCCAGACTCGACCACGAGGAAGTTTCGTAGTTACGGAATAGGAGAATGATGGGGGCACGGAGTTATCTCGTGTCTGCCGCAAGAGTTCTATATCATGAGCCGCGTGTTGAATGTTTAAGTTGTCGGCGAAATCCCGAAATCCGAAACCGAGGTCCGCGACCAGACTTTTGAGCGCTATGGCCTATTTGCGTCACCTATGTATGTGCGTCTGTCTTGGCTAGTTCTGGATGTGGCGATAAGATTTGGAGCGTTGAATCACGTGAGGTTCCCGATGAAGAGACTCACGCTTACTCTGCTGCTCTTGACACCTGCTGCGTCATTGAGCCAAAGCCCTTTCGATGGCGGTTGGGTTTTTGATGAAAATTCCGTGCAGCAGTCGGAGAAACCGAAACCAGAGACGTATTTAGTTGCCAAAGGCATGCTTCGCTGCTCTGACTGTTTTGCAAGCCCGGAAATTAATGCGGACGGGCATGACCAAAAGGTCCATGAGACAAGCTACTGGGACACAGTGAGCGCCCGAATCGTCGATGCCTACACGGTTGAAATCATTGCCAAGAAAGCTGGAAAGACGATGTTTACGGAAATCGATACGATTTCTCCAGATGGAAGTACACTGACCAAAGTGGTGAAAGACACCACAGAAGCACAGCCGGTCACAAGTGAAACTCTTAGCAAGCGCGTTGAACAAGCACCTCGTGGCTCTCATATCCTTTCCGGCTCTTGGCTGTTTTACAAGAAAAGTAAGTCCAAGGTCGTTCCCAACGTTCCCGCAATCTCGTATAGGTGTACAGCGGACGGATTCAGTGCGTGGACTCCCCTGGGTGAGAGGTACGACGCAAAATTCGATGGCAAGGACTATCCCGTAGAAGACGACCCGGGGCACACGATGACCTCTGTGAAGCTACTAAGCCCGACCGAGGTCGAGATAACCTCCAAACGCAACGGAAAAGTCGTTGGGATTCTTCACCTTTCGGTTACTCCCGACGGTAAATCCATTCGTGGTGTTTTCCAGAACAAGGAAAACAATACCTCATCGAGCTACGAAATGAGGAAACTACAGTAGTAACTGGTCGAAAATCGACGGCCGATTTGATAACCGCGTGACGCGCCACCGAGACAATTTACAGAGTGAACAGAATCGTCGGCCATCGCCCATCTCCCCGCTCATCTTTGAGTCAGGGTTAGGTGTCGCAAGAACGAGGTGCACAGGCAAAATTGGAATCGTCGATTTCGTCGGACAAAAGAGAGGAGAACTGGTGCGCCCGGAGAGATTCGAACTCCCGGCCTGTTGCTCCGGAGGCAACCGCTCTATCCAGCTGAGCTACGGGCGCACTGAGTCACCAGTTTACATGGATGGAAGAAGAAGCTTCAACGCCTGTATAGTCCGTAGAGGCCTCTGGCACTGCCCCGTCATGGCGCGGAGCGCTCGCGTACGCAGTGAACCGAGCTGCGGACTGCGCCAGGCGAACTATTTAGAAGTCGGGACTGGGAGTTCTTGCTGGAACTACGCTCGTTTTTACCAGCGGTCGCGACGCCCGCCGCCACCACCACCGCCCCGGCCGCCACGGTCTCCTCGATCGCGGCCACCACCTCCACCTCCGCCTCCGCCACCCGCGCGTTCGGTCTTGGGCCGAGCCTCATTGACATTGATCGTGCGTCCGCCGACCTGAGTGCCGTTCAATGCCGCGATCGCTTTCTCGCCATCTTCATTGCTGGCCATTTCCACGAAACCGAAGCCCCGGGATCGTCCGGTATCGCGGTCTGTCATGATACTTACTCGGTCGACTTGACCGTAGCCCTCAAACAGCTGCCGCAGTTCGTCTTCATTTGTGTTGAAACTCAGATTCCCCACAAAAATATTCTTCACGCGTCTGCCTCTGCATTGAGCTGTCGGAAGTGCAAGCTCAGTTCGGCGGACTTGGCAGGTCGGGAAGGCCTTCCTGAAAATCGAGACCGGAGCTGGCAACAGTCAAATGCGGCGAGCAGTATAGCAGGTTTTCCTAAATCAACTGTTAAAATGCTTTCGCCTTATTTACGCCGGTGCGGGATCGGGCTAGCACTCGTCCACCTTCCAATAACCTTCGGGATGGAATCCCATCTGCAGCAGGCGGTTCTTGGGGTCGTGTCGCTTGCCGCATCCCGGACACACTAAATAGCGGCTCCAGGCGGTGCCTTGGTGATCGTGGTTTTCCGCCACCGCAAACGTGGTTCCGCAACTGCACGGGACGAGAAACATCCGCAGTGCCGCTTTGCCCTGCGCACTCTTTTCCGACTTGCGGGATGGTTTCACGACTCTTCGACTGTGACGAAGGAACTCTTCTTCCGCTTGTTCGACTGCAGGGTTTTCTTGCGCAGGCGCAGCGACTTCGGTGTGACTTCCACGAATTCATCGTCGGCGATGAATTCGATCGCTTGCTCCAGGTTCAGGGGACGGAACGGCACCAGGCGAATCGCCTCATCGGCCGTCGAAGCGCGCATGTTCGTCAGTTTCTTCTCTCGTACTGCGTTAACGTCGAGATCGGTGTCTTTTGCGTTTTCGCCGATGATCATGCCTTCGTACAACTCGATGCCAGGCCCGACAAAGAGCTCGCCACGCTCCTGCAGTCCCCACAGAGCGTACGCGGTCGAAACCCCATTGCGGTCCGCGATCAACGCTCCCGTCAGCCGGTGAGGAATCTCTCCCTGCCACTCCGTGTAGCCGTCAAAGAGCGCGTTCATGACGATCGTGCCCCGGGTGTCGGTGAGCAGCTGGCTACGAAGCCCGATGAGCCCCCGGCTGGGCACGCGGAATTCGATCCGTACGCGCCCGTAACCGTGATTGTGCATGTTAGTGACTTCACCCTTACGCGAGCCCAGTTGCTCCATGACTACGCCTACGAAGTCCTCGGGGACGTCGACAGTAAGATGCTCGACCGGTTCCATCAGCTTGCCATCGATGCGCTTGGTGACGATCTCCGGCTTGCCCACCATCAGTTCGTAGCCTTCGCGCCGCATCATTTCAATCAGAATCGAAAGCTGCAGCTCGCCACGACCCAATACCTTGAACGAATCCGTCGTACCCGTATCTTCCACTCGCAACGAGACGTTGGTCAGAAGTTCCTTTTCCAGGCGCTCCCGCAAATTACGCGACGTCACGTACGTGCCGTCTTTTCCGGCGAAGGGCGACGTGTTCACCGTGAACAGCATGGCAATCGTCGGCTCATCAATGGCGATATGTGGCAGAGGAGCAGGATTCTCGGCTTCCGTAATGGTCTCGCCGATAGTGATCCCTTCCACGCCCGCGACCGCAACAATGTCACCAAGTTCTGTTTCAGTGATGTCTGTCCGCTTCAATCCCGAGAAGGAAAATAGTTTCGTGATCTTCGTCTTGTGAAGCGTGCCGTCGAGCTTGGCGATCGCGACTTCCTCGCCCGTAAACATCTTTCCGTTGAAAACCCGCGCGATCGCCAGCCGTCCCAGGTAATCGCTGTAATCGAGATTCGCGACGAGAATTTGTAGTGGCCCGGAGGCATCGCCTTTGGGTGGCGGAATCGTCTTTAGAATCGCGTCGAATAGCGGACGCAAATCCTCGCCCCCGCCCTTGATATCGGTTGTCGCAGTGCCCGTCTTGGCATTCGTATAAAGGACCGGAAAATCGATCTGGTCTTCTTTGGCATCGAGGTCGATGAACAGGTCGTAGATTTCGTTGAGCACTTCCTGCGGCCGCGCGTCAGAGCGATCAATCTTGTTAATAACGACGATCGGCGGCAACTTGGCTTCCAGCGCCTTGCTCAGTACGTAGCGTGTCTGCGGTAGCGGACCTTCGCTGGCATCGACAAGCAGCATCACGCCGTCGACCATCTTCAGTGCGCGTTCGACCTCGCCGCCGAAATCACTGTGGCCCGGCGTATCGACGATGTTGATTTTCACGTCGTGATAGAAGATTGCCGTGTTCTTCGCCAGGATCGTGATCCCGCGCTCGCGCTCCAGTTCGTTCGAATCCATCACCCGGTCCACATGGTGCTCGTTGGAGCGGAACGTGCCGCTTTGCTGCAGCATGGCATCGACCAGGGTGGTCTTTCCGTGGTCGACGTGCGCGATGATGGCAATATTGCGAATGCCTGTACTCAAAAGGGATCCTTCCGATTTGTTGTCTACTACCACTTTACTATGAAGGAGAGGATTTCTTCGGTTTTCTCAGTGGTTGGCTGCGATGGCTCGCGACTCCGCAACTTGCCGAATCCGGTACATGCGGAAGGTAGCGTTCTGATAGATGAGGTCGAGGCTGGAAGAGTATTTCTCTACGTACCGATCGAGGAAGCCTCCATCCTCGCGGAAAGCGTTGCTTGTGATCAGGTAGTTCGCGTGAATGTCCTGCGAGTATTGCCACAGCTCGCCCTCCGTGCCGCGAGAGTTATATGCGGAAACTCTCCGCATTGTGTAAAGCGATAGCGCTCGTGCGCGGTAATAGATCAGCACATCCTCTGGTCGCGTGTGCGTGCGCACCTGCTGACAAAGTTCGTTGAACTCAGACATGCCGGTATCTTCGCGGATCGGACCGAAGTCCACCTTGTGATAGGCCACGGCGTAAGGAATCGCGGTGATCAGCAAAACGCCGCATAGTGCCGCTGCCGAATATCGCGGAGACAACCTGGCTGTAATGCTTCGAAGACCCGACAGCGCGAGGAAAACGACCCATGGAATAAGTGGAAACACGAGACGTATTCCGGAAGGGAACGGCCAGATGATAATGAGGGCCACGTATGGGACAAGGAAGGCCTCCACAATAGTCATTCCTCGCCTGCATCGGTGGACGAACCCCGCCGCAGTCAAAACAGCAACGATCGCAAGCACGCCATAAGAAAACGCATTGCGAGTCGAAGCTACCCAGAAGGCTGCGGTCACGCGCGTGTAACCCAGAATATTTCCCAGGATTGTATGTGCCGTTGGAGCACCCTGCTCGAGGTAGGTCCCCTGCGCCGGCCCGATGAGCCGATTCTGAAACATCACAAGAACGATCCAAACGACCAACGCAATGGCGGTAAGCCGCGTTACCTTTCGGAACCGAACGACATCGTGGAATATCAATCCGGCAACGAGGGCGATACCCACAACGCGCGTTCCCGTCGCCAGATAAAGAACTAGTCCGATCAGGAGAGCCCGCCACCACCAATTCTTCCGATCTCGGGGCGCCCATTGCACCAGGCCGGCAGCGACATAAAAGAAGAGTAAGAAAGGGAGATCAGAAAGCACATTGTCTTTGGCAGCCCAGAAGATCGGACTGAAGCCAAGAATGGCGACCAGCGCGATTGCGAATCCTCCTCCAAGTTCCCGCTGCCACAAGACCCACACAGCAACGAGCATCAGGAGAAAGAAAGCGACCTCCAGAAGTTTCATGGGCATCAGGTTCAGGCCGAAGATCTTGTACAACGGTGCCAACATCAGCGGGAACACCGGCGGATACATTCGCGGCGAGATCACGACTGTAGGGCTGTAGATGTAACCGGTGTCTGCGTATGGCCGTCCCTCAGCAATATTCTGCGCGTGGTGCACATACATTGCATAATCGTCAGCCCATATGTGGCCCGGTCTCAGGGTACTGGCGTAGAAGGCCGCGATGACAGCGAGAAGGCCGGCCAGGTAGATGCTTCCGTGGCCTACGGAGAAATTTGTGGGTTCGGTGCTGGTGCCGAGATTCTTCACGGAGCCGACACCGCATCGTAAATCCCCACTGCGCAATCGTCGCGTTTGGGATTTTATTTTCTAAGGAGAGAGTGCCATTTTGGGATGGACCTGCGCGGCGAAGTTGCTTCCGCTTACTGCGTGCCTTCAGATGTTTCGAGCAATTCCACGCCTACATCCACACTACCCTCGGCCCGCACGCGCAGCCGGTACCAGACAACAATCGTCACCAAGGAGAAAACGAAGATGATCGTCGATACGGCATTAATCTCCGGAGTGATGCCGCGCCGCAGCCGTGCCCAGATTTCGAGCGGCAAAGTATTGTCCCGCCCAATTAGAAAAAAGCTGACCGCAATCTCATCCATTGAAAGAGTAAAAATCAGCAGGGCCGCCCCGATGATGGGCAGTTTCAAGTTCGGCACCGTCACCCGCCAGAATGTTTGCCAGTAGTTCGCACCCAGATCGAGTGATGCCTCTTCCTGCGCCCTATCAAGCTTCTGCAATCCCGCGAAGACCTCGGTGGTTGCCACCGAGATCAGCGCCGTCCCGTGTCCCAAGACAATTGTCAACAAGCTCAGCTTCGTGCCCGTCAGGTTGAACAGCATGAGCAGCGACAGGCCCGTGATGATGCCTGGCAAGATCAGCGGCAGCAGCACTAAGCGCCGAAACAACGCCTTTCCCGGAAACTGCGACCGGTCGAGTGCAAGCGCCGCCGGCACGCCGAACGCCAGCGAAATCGCCATCGCAGCAAATGCAACCTGCAGGCTGTTAAACACGGAATCCCAGATCGGCCCATCGGCAAACAAGATGCGATACCAGTCGAGCGTGAGATGACGCGGAGGAAATCCCCCCACTCCTTGTCCGTTGAACGAGTAAAGAATAAGGACCACGATCGGCAGGTAGAGAAATCCAAATACTACAGCTGCGTGAGCCAGCAGCCAACGTGAGCGATGTACAGTTGGAATGGCGCTCACGAGAAACTCCACTTCTTTTCCAACCGCTCTGACAAAAACAGCAAGGTCACTACGATCACCAGCATCGCCAGCGAGATCGCTGCGCCGAGCGGCCAGTTATAAGCCGCCCCGAACAGACTTACGACGATGTTCGAAATCATGATCCCGCTCGGCCCGCCCAGCAGCAACGGCGCAAGAAAATCACCCAAACTCAAAACGAACGCAAAGGTCGCGCCCGCCACAACTCCGGGAATCGACAGCGGGAAAATCACCTTCCAGAAGGTCTGCGCCGGAGTCGCGCCGAGATCATGCGACGCTTCCACGAGGTTGCGCGGAATATGTTCCAGAGCCGCATAGATCGGCAGAAACGTGAACGGCGTATAGATATGAGTCAGCGTCAGCACCACGGCGAATGGACTGTAAAGCAAAAAATCGAGCGGATGGCTGGTCAGATGTACATACTGCAGAAGAGTGTTCAGCACTCCGTCAGATCCGAGGATTGTTTTCCACGCATACGCCCGCACCAGGTAGCTGACCCACAGCGGAATGATTACCATCTGATAGAGAAGATCTTTGCGTTTGCCCGCATAGAACGAAAGAAAATAGGCCAACGGATATCCCAGCAAAAGAGAGAACAGCATGACCCGCAACGCAATCCACATGGAGCGCAGCAGGGTCTGCCAATACACCGTCTTCTGCAGTAATTCCTTATAGTTTTCGAGATTCCACGAGTGCACGATCGTCTGCGCGGGCGACACCGACCAGAAGCTGTAGCAGAACATCAGCAGGTAGGGCACCAGCAGAAACACGGTGACCCACACCAACGGCGGCGCCGTGACCATCGTCTTGTAAGTGCGGGAGAACATCAGACTCTCTCCGGAGATTCACGGACCGGGATCGCATCACTCGGAGAAAACTCGAGTTCAACGTCGTTCCCCACGTCAACGCCGCTCGCCATTCGCGCGACGAGCACCAATTCGCCCCCGCACTCCACGCGAACCAACTCGGTTGCCCCATGAAACGCCTGGTGCACCACTCGCCCCCTGACGCGAACTGCCCCGGAACCAGAATTGTCAGCCAGGCGAATCTGTTCAGGTCGTAGCGAGAACAGCGCCGGTCCATCGGGAAGGGAAGTCGGCCAAGCCAACAATCCGCTGCTTGCCACGCCCGCTTTCACCTCGCCCTTCAGCAAGTTCGTGTGCCCGATGAACTGTGCGACGTATGCAGTTGCCGGTCGCCCATATATCTCGCGCGGAGTCGCCACTTGCTCCAGTTCTCCCGAACGCAACAGGGCGATGCGGTCCGACATCACCATCGCCTCTTCCTGATCATGGGTAACGAATACAAAAGCGATGCCCACTTCACGCTGCAGAGATTTCAGTTCGACCTGCATCTGCCGCCGCAAGTTGGCGTCCAGCGCCGACAGCGGCTCATCCAGCAGCAGCAGTCTCGGCCGGTTGACGAGCGCGCGAGCCAACGCCACCCGTTGCTGCTGCCCGCCGCTGATTTTCGATGGCTTCGCCTTGCTATGAGCCGCCATCTTCACTTTGTCTAGCGCTTCCGCCACACGTTGCGCGATCTCAGCTTCCGGCCGCCTCGCAACCTTCAACCCGTATGCCACATTCTGTTCAACCGTGAGGTGCGGAAACAGAGCATAGCTTTGAAACACTGTATTTACGCGGCGCCGGTACGGAGGCTGCTGGTCCAGCCTCTCGGAGCCCATCCATACCTCCCCCGAACTCGCATGTTCAAAACCCGCGATGATCCGCAACAGTGTCGTCTTGCCCGACCCACTCTCGCCGAGAATGGTCAGGAACTCCCCTTCCGCGATTTCCAGCGAAATATCCCGCAACACTATGTTTCGCCCAAAGTTTTTCGCCACATTCCGGATGCTAAGCAACGCGGGTTTCACCACAGTCCGAGCGCTCGTCGTTTCCGCAGGAGCGGAATTGTTCACGGTGGGCATGAGTCGTTTTTCGTATCGTCCAGGATTCGCTTTGCAACGAGCACTCTACTGCGCGGCCTTCACGTCATTCCAAATCTCGGTGTACTTCGCGCGTCGCGGCACATTCTGCCAGAAGTACAACCGCTTCTGGTAATTGTCCACGTCGTCCAGATGCATCGTCTTCACTTCTTCTGGCGTCATTAATTTTCCCGCCTGCGGATTCGCCGGAACATAATGGGTCTTGTCGGTCACGAGTTTCTGCGTTTTGGCCTGGACCATGTACTCCAGAAACTTGTGCGCCAGTTCTTTATTCTCGCTTCCCGCCGTGATCATCAGGTGATCGATCCAGCCTGTGGTGTTTTCTTTCGGAATGGTCTCTCCGGCAGGGAAGCCCGCCTTCTTCAGATCGGCAGTGTTCAGCGGCCAGCCCATCGCGATGACGACTTCGTGGCTCTCGAACAGATTGGTCAGTTCGCCGCCGGTTGCCCACATCTTCCGAATATTTGGTTTCAGCTCCAGCAGTTTTTTCTTCACCGCTTCCAACTGTTCGTCACTTAAGTTATAGAGCTGCGACGGGTCAGGCTTGTCGTATCCCAGAACCTGCGCCGCCATGTACACCGTGGAGAGATCGTCCCACACCGAAACCTTCCCCTTGTACTTCGGATCCCAAAACACATTCCACGAGTCCGGAGGCTGCGGGAAAGCTGTTGTGTCGTAAATGATTGGATCGGGTCCCCACGTGAAAGGCACACCGTACACCTGATTATTGGCTCGCACGAGCGGCAGTGAAACGAGTTGCGGAGAAAGCTGGCTGTAACTTGGAATCTTTGAAAGATCGAGCGGCGCGGCCAATCCTGTCGTCGCAATGGATGTCGCCACATCGCTCGACGGCGAAATCACGTCGTAGTTGCCCGCGCTCCCTCCCCGCAGCTTGGCGACGAGCTCATCGCTCGATCCCATGTACGATGCTGAGACCTTGCAGTGGTTCTCATCCTCGAAAGCTTTGATGAACGAAGGATCGGCGTAACCCTCCCACACCAGAAGATTCAGAGTCGGAGTTTTCTTCGCACAGGATCCGACTAACACCAGAGCTGCCAGCAAGGGCAGCAAGCGCACCGCGCGTCGCCAATGCATTCGTTCCTCCAGAAGCCACTCCCTGCTTGTTCCTGCGGGCTAAAAGGTTGGCGGCGTGTTGACCCACAACACCAGCGTTTCCTTGCGGCCGGGATTTTTCCAACGATGCGGTGTCGCGCTTTCAAAGTAAAAGCTGTCGCCAGCTTTGAGTCGGTATTCCTCGCCGTCCACCGCGATCTCGAGATCACCCCGCAGAACGTAGATGAACTCTTCCCCCTCGTGCGTATAAGGGTCTCCGCTACCCGCATCTGGCGCGATGCTAAAAAGATGCGGCTCCATTACCGTGTTTCCCCACGCCAGCAATTCCATGCGCACGCCAGCGCCCGCCTCCAATACTTTTCGCTCGGTGGGCCGCACCTGCCGGCTGCTCGCCCCGCTCGTGCCAAAGAAATCCAGAATATTTGTTTTGTAAAAACGAGCCAGTTTTCGCAGCGTGCCCACGGACCCGCTCATTTGCGAACGTTCCAAAGCACTAAGAAATCCTACGGAGATGCCCACCGCCTCAGCCACCTGCGCCAGCGAAAGCCGGCGCTTTGCGCGCAGTTGTCGAAGATGGGCGCCAATCGCTCCCGCATTTCCATCGGCGACCGGGCGAACTTTCCCTTCGCGCTTCAGCAATTGCACAATGGCGGCCGCATTCAATCCGCGAACCTTGCGCAAAAACCGCGCCCGCTTCAGCAGTTTCACGTCCTCGGACGTATACAAACGGTACTTACTTTCTGTGCGCCGTGGACGCGCCAGTCCTATGCTTTCCCATGAGCGAATCACCGAAGGCGAAACCCCCACCTTCCGCGCCACGTCTCCGATTTTCAAGTAAGGTTCAGGCACCCGAGAGTTTCCATTACTCGTGATCGGCATCCCAGCCTCTATAAGATTTTTCTATACCTCGGACGCGTTTTTTTGTCCTTGACAGCGCCCGGCCCCGTTCTCTAACCTTGCGGGATTATAGCAAGGTTGTCGCCGGACACAAGCAGTCGCTTTCAACGAATTTCAAAACTTCTCCCAACCTAGGTGGAGGGCCCATGCCGTCACTGCGATCTAGCTTGTCGAATCTCTGTCTGCGCCCAAAGCAGTTCGGTAGTCTTTGTGTCGTTTTCGCCGCGTGTCTCGTTCTTTCGGGTCAGCTCCTGGCTCAAGGCACCGGTGGCCGCATTCTCGGCCGGATTTCTGATCCCTCAGGTGCCGTGCTGGCGAATGTAAAAGTCATCGCCACCAACGACGCGACCGGCGTAACCCATGACGCACTCAGCAACGACAGTGGGGATTTTGTGTTCCCCGATCTCCCGGTAGGGACGTATTCCCTGAGCTTCGACCTGACGGGATTCAAAAAGGCGGTTCGCCACAGTGTCGGCCTCGATGTGAATCAGGTCATCACGCTCAACATGACGATGCAGTTAGGCGCAGCTCAGGAGGTTGTCGATGTCACCTCCGAGGCTCCACTGGTTGATACCAGCAGCACGCAGCTCGGCGCCGTCGTCAATAATCGTTCGGTAAATGAACTTCCGCTCAATGCCCGTGACAGCTACCAGTTCCTGCAGTTACAGCCGGGCGTGCAATCGCAGCTGGGATCGAGCGGCGGGACATTCTACGGCAGCGAGAGTTCCGGATCGGTTTCCGTCAACGGCGGCCGCGATCGCGCCAATAATTTCAGCGTCAACGGCGGCGATGCCAACGACCAGTTCGTAAACTTGCCAACCATACAGCCCACGCCCGATGCAATCGAAGAGTTCCGCGTCATCAGCAACACCTTCGACGCCGAGTACGGACGCAATTCCGGTGCCGTCGTCAACGTTGTTACCAAGTCCGGCACCAACCAGTGGCACGGCAATGTCTACGAATACTTCCGTAATAAAGTCCTCAACGCGCAGGGCTATTTCAACTCCGTAAAGCCGCAGTTCAACCAGAACCAGTTCGGCGGAACCTTTGGCGGCCCACTTCATAAAGACCGCACCTTCTTCTTCACGTCGTATGAAGGCCGACGCATTCGGCAGGGCCAGTCCGGCGATCTTGTATCGGTGCCCACTCCTCAAGAAAGGGGTGGAGATTTCTCCGCGGGGTCAGCGTTCGGCGGCGGCATTTCCGATCCCTTTGTCGCTCAGGTCCTGGACGGACGCCCCAATTGCGATACATCCCTAGGGCTTGCACAGGGTGGAATCTTCAACATGTATACCGCCGGTAATTTCAGCAGCACGAATCCGCTTCCTTGGATCCGCGGCACTTCTCCCAATTCAGGAGTGTTCGTGCAGAACATAATTCCCACGAACTGCATGGACCCGGTTGCCCTGGATCTGCTTCGTTTCGTACCAGCGGCGAATCTTCCCAACGGCAACTATCAGGCTGTGCCGACTGGTGCCAGAAACGCCGATCAATTCACGCTGCGAATCGACCATCACATCAATGATCACCAGAATTTCAGTTTTTACTACTACTACACCGACGAGAAAGATTTTCAGCCGTTCTACAACTTCCAGGCGTCAGGCGCGAACATTCCCGGCTTCGGTACGAAGGTCGGTTCCCGATACCAGCAGTTCAACCCAAGCCATACCTGGACGATCAGTAACTCTGTAGTCAACGAATTTCGCTTTACCTACATGCGCGAAGGCCAGCTGACGTTCCAGCACCCGCAATCGACTGGTTCGGTGCAGTCGTCTTGCTCCTCAGCGGCGGCCCAAGCCGTTTGCTTTAACGGGACATCGGATTCGTCGGCAATCACCAGCCAGTTAGGAACGAATCCCCAGTACGGCATTACGACCGGCTTGCCGGCAAGCCACACAGGGGTTCCCTTCATCGGCGTCAGTGGCGGATTCAACCTGGGCAACGGATGGGAAGGTGAACTACCGCAAGTGGGCAACTCGTTTATGTGGGCCGACAATTTAACGTGGGTGAAGGGGAATCACACCGCGAAGTTCGGTGTTGACGTGCGCCGTGCCCGCTTTGATCAGACCCTTTATTACAACGTTGGCGGCGACTTTACCTTCGATGGGTCGACGGCAAACGCGGTGCAATACAACGACAACTACGCGAGCTACCTTCTCGGGTTGGCGGACAGTTATACGCAGGGATCGGCGCAACGCGAGAACGTGCGGACCACGGGTCTGTATCTCTTCGCGCAGGATAGTTGGAAGATCAATCCATCCCTCACTTTGAATTATGGTTTGCGCTGGGAACTCGACACGCCGCTCACTGACGTCCTTCATCACGTCCAGACCTTCCGTCCGGGCCAGGACACGACCAAGTATCCGTGTGTCTTGACACCCGACGAGCAGGCGAATCTCGGAGCTGGCACCTGTGCCGATGCCGGTGTGCTGCCCACTGGTCTGGTAGTGCCCGGCGATACGGGTGTTCCGGCCGGAATGACCCAGACCTACTACAAAGCATTCGCCCCAAGAATCGGGATCGCGTACAGCCCGAATTTTAGAAATGGTGCGTTGGGCAAGATCTTCGGCGCGAACGGCAAAACCAGCATTCGCTCCGGATGGGGCCTGTTCTACAACCCGATGGAGCAGTTGGTGCTCGAGCAGTTCGGTGCTGAGCCACCTTTTGGCGGCAGCACATATCTTGCTTCGACTTTTCTCAATACGCCCTTTGTTGGGCAAAACGGCGGTGTGAATCCGAATCCGTTCAACGGCATCTTGAGCCCTGCTCCAGGAACTCAGACCGATTGGGCAAGCTTCCGTCCAATGTTGCTGTACGGCGACTTCCAGCCCAAGATGCGCACGCAGTACACCGCTCAATACAACTTTACGATTCAACGAGAATTGGCCCGCGACATCGTTTTGCAGGTGGGTTACGTTGGATCGCAAGGGCACCGCCTGCTGGCCTCGCATGACATCAATGCTGCGAATCCGCAGAGTTGTCTCGGCATCATGGCCTTGGCCAACACCGATCCCACTTGGGTGACCGACGGATTTGGAAATCAGACCACCTGCGGCCAGTTTGCCGAGGACAATTCCTTTTTGATCAGTCCCTCAGCCGTGGCTCCAGCCGGTGGGCTGGTGGTGCCCTACACCGGAAAAGGCGGCGGTAATCCCACCGTGATTCCTGCTGGCACTGCGATTAGTACCGTGGCCCCGAATGGCATTTTCTTGCCCGGCTTGCGTCCCTATTCCTCTCCCAACTGCAATCCGATGACCGGTGGCGGCGTGGGCTCGGGATGCCCGACCGATGGCATTTCGATCTTCAGCAACATTTTCGCCGAAGACACGATTGCGGCTTCCGCCTACAACTCATTTCAGGCCAGCCTCGAGAAACGCTTTTCTCATGGCCTGCAATTGCAGGCCGCCTACACCCTAAGCAAATCGCTCGATTGGGCCTCGAGCTTCGAAGAGACGGTCAATCCCTTTAATTACAAATCCAGCCGAGCGCTTTCGCTCTTTAATTCCAAGCAGCGTTTCGTGGTCAATTACGTTTGGGATCTTCCCGTCCCCAAGTACAGCGGTGTGAAGGGCAAGATTCTCGACGACTGGCAACTCTCCGGCATAACTCAATTCCAGAGCGGTTTCCCGATTCGCATTCAGACTCAGGACGACAACGAGCTGATCAGCAGCTTGTTCTTCCTGGGCGCGAGTGCGCCGCAGCTGATTGGTCCCCTGCAGGTTGTGAACCCAAAGACCGTCCAAACCTTTGACACCTTCAACTACGGGCCGCAATCAGGACATTTTTACCTGAATGCCGACCAGACGAAGTTCACCGACCCGACACTCGGCACGTTCTCTACAACGCCGCGGTCGATCTGTTGCGGGCCCGGCGAGAACCAGTGGGACATCACGATCTCGAAGAGAATTGCTCTCTCCGAGAGCCGTTACTTCCAGTTCCGTACCGACATCTTCAACCTGTTCAACAAAACTCAGTTCGTGAATCCCGACGGGAACTTCTCGAACTCCACGTTCGGTCAGGTGCTGTCGGCCCGTGATCCCCGGCTCGTGCAATTTGCTTTGAAGTTCTACTTCTAGCAAAGGAGTAGAGTAGAAAGTTCTATCCCGGGCGGTCCAACCCGCCCGGGCAATCTAATGGCCGCCTCGAAACGCCGGCCTGAGTTTCCTCGGAGACCCCGATGTACCCCGATCTGCAGAAAGAACTCGCCACCTTCGAGCGGCGAACGCCAAAGTCCGCCGAAGCCCACAAAAAGAATCTCAAACGCATTCCTCTCGGCGTCGCCAGCAACTATCGCGCCTACGACCCATGGCCGATCTTCGTCAAAGAGGCCAGCGGCAGCAAGTTCCGCGACCTCGATGGCAACGAATATATCGACCATAACCTGACCTTCGGCGCACTCATGGCCGGACACTGCCATCCCGCCGTGATGAAGGCCGTCGAGAAACGCCTCTCCACCGGCACCATGTTCGGCATGCCCCACGACATGGAATGGGAACTCGCCGAGGAAATCTGCAACCGTTTCCCGGTCGAGATGTGCCGCTTCGGAAACAGTGGAACCGAAGCCACCATGCACGCCATTCGCCTGGCCCGCGCCGCTACCGGACGCGACAAGATCGTCAAGTTCGAAGGCGCCTACCACGGACTGCACGACAGCGCCCTCGTAAGCGTGAAACCGCACGCCCCCGACTACGGCGACATCAACAACCCCACGCAGGTCACCGGCGGCCTCGGCGTGCCAAAGTCGGCTATTGCCAACGTCGTCATCGCCACCTTCAACGATCTCGCCACCGTTGAGCGTCGGTTTAAAGAGAATCCCGGCGAGATTGCCGCGATCATCCTCGAACCTATCTTGATGAACGTCGGACTCTGCATGCCCCAACCCGGCTTCCTGAAGGGCCTGCGTGAAATTGCAACCAAGAACGGCGCGCTGCTGATCTTTGACGAAGTAAAAACCGGCGCGAAACTCGGATGGGGCGGCGCCAGTGAATATTTCGGCGTTCACCCCGACATGATCTGCCTGGCGAAGTCGATTGGTGGCGGCCTGCCGCTTGCCGCCTTCGGCACCCACAAATCCGTGATGGACCTCATCAGCCAGCACAAGGTCTTTCACGGTGGAACGTACAACACTAATCCGGTTTCCATGGCTGCTGGCCTGGCAACTTTCCGCGAAGTTCTCACCCGCGACAACTATGCGAAGGTCGACAAGCTTAGCAAGAAACTTGCCGATGGCTATCGTCAGACCATCGCCAAGGTCGGCCTGCAGGCTTACATCGCCCAAGCCGGAGCCAATGGCGCTCTGATGTTCTATCCGAAAGAAATTCGTAACTATCGCGACTGGGAAAAGATCGATATCGACCTGTGGCGGCACTACTGGTTCGGTATGGTCAACCGCGGTGTCATGGCTCAACCCTACTGGTGGGACGAGCAATGGACCATCTCGGTTCAGCACACGGAGGCCGATATCGACAAGCACCTGTCCGCGTTCAGCGACATCGCCGCCTCGCTGGCGAAAGCACAGCAGGAGCGAGCCGAGCCGGTAGCAGCGGCGCACTAAGTTGTGTGTGTAGGGCGGGCGCCCTCGCCCGCCCTGCATGAAAGAAAAATTCTCATGTGGGGACAGCCGCCCTCGGCTGTCCTGCCGAGCGAAGCTCGGCATCCAAAAAAACATTTGTCAACGACGCCCCAACCCGCCGAACAGCCGCATCTGATCCGAGCCCTCGGGCGCCGCGATCTTGTCCTGCTCTTCGTCGTCGCCGTCTTCAATCTCAACGTAGTCCCCTCGATCGCGGCGAACGGCGGCGTCACCGTCTGGCTCTGGATCATCTCGCTCCTGCTTTTCTTCTGGCCCCAGGGCATCGCCGTCATTGAACTCGCGCATCGCTACCCCGGCGAGGGCGGAGTCTATCTCTGGGCCAAGGAAGTCTTCGGTGACTTCCACGGATTCCTCTCCGGATGGTGCTACTGGACCAACAACATGCTCTACGTGCCGACGGTCATGCTCTACTTCGTCGGCGTCTCGGTCTACGCGCTCGGCCCCGGCCATCAGGCCCTGGCCGAAAGCAGAACGTTCGCTTCGATTGCGTCGATCGCCCTGCTGATCTTCCTCACAGTCCTCAACATTCTCGGACTCGGCGTCGGTAAGTGGATCAACAACCTCGGAGCAATCGGAACCTTCATTGCCGCTGGCGTCCTGATCGGCCTCGGTGTCGTCGTCTGGTCCCGCTTCGGAAGCACGATCACAGCCTCCGATTTCAAAATTCCCGCCGACCCGAAATTCGTGCTGAATTCTTTCGGAGTGATCTGCTTTGGCCTCGTCGGTCTCGAACTCGCTTCCGTCATGGGCGACGAGATTCAAGATCCTCGCCGCACTCTGCCCGGCGCTGTTGCTTGGGGCGGAGTTCTTTCCGGCGCCCTTTATATCGGCGCGACCCTCACCCTGTTGATCGCCGTCGGAAAGAACGTCAACGTCCTCCAGGGAATCGTGCAGGCCGTCACCCACATGGCGGAACGCGTCGGTGTCGGCTGGATCTCCATGCCGTTCGCTCTCATGCTCAGCCTCTCGATTGCTGGCATCGGATCGGCATGGATGGGCGGCTCAGCCCGCATCCCGTTCGTCGCGGGTCTCGATTCCTACATGCCCTCATGGCTCGGCAAGGTTCATCCGCGTTACACCACTCCGTACGCCGCGCTGATTGTGCAGGGCATTGTCTCCGGCCTCCTCGTGCTGGGCAATTTTTTCGGATGGTGGTTTTGGGACAAGCTGATGGGCCTTCTTGGCCTGCTCCCGCGCCTGTATTTGAGTCCGGCTGGCGCTGGAGAAGTATTTCAGAAGCTTCTTTCGCTCGCCGTCGTCCTGCAACTCGTTCCATTCGTCTACATGTTTGGTGCGCTAGTGAAATTCGCTGTAAAGGAATCGTCGCCCAAAGGCCAGTACGGCCGGCCCACTCTCTTCATCGCCGGCCTAAGCGGATTTCTCACCACGATTCTCGGTATCGCTTTAGTATTTTTTCCGGCCCAGCAGATCACGTCGCTATGGTCGTACGAATTATGGATGTTCGGCGGCACAGCATTCTTCATCGGCCTGGCGGCATTTTTCTTTTTCGTCTACGGCCGCCACAAAGTGCCGCGGAAGGCCGTTGTTGCTGTGGTGGAGGCGTAACGCCCTCACCGGATGGACGTTTTGTTGGTTCGATCGAAGCACGCTTGATATGGGAACGACCACGCTCGGCAGCCCGGGCGAGCAAAGATCACGCGATGCAAGATCACGCAAATGCAGAATCACGCGCGATCGTTAAACAAGCTTCGTATCAGGGTGCGGCTTTAGCCGCGCCGCTCAGTGCAGAAACAAAGATCGGGGCTTTAGCCCCTGGAGGCCACGATGCCCAGCGGAGTTCAGACTGAAGTCAAAACTTACCAGATGTTCATTAATGGAGAGTGGGTCGCCAGCAAATCCGCGAAGACCTTCCCGGTCTACGATCCCTCGACTGAAGAAGTCATAGCCCAAGTCCCTGACGCCTCCGCCGACGACGTCAACCGCGCCGTCGCTGCCGCCAAGTCTGCGTTCGAGGACGGCCCGTGGGCCACGACCACGGCGCAGGAACGCGGACGTATTCTCTTCCGCATGGCAGAAAAAGTTCGCCAGAATTTGCCAGCACTCGCCGAACTCGAATGCCGCAACACTGGCAAGCCGATCGTCGAAGCGGAATACGACATAACCGATGTCGCTACGTGCTTCGAGTATTACGGCGGACTCGCAACCAAGGTCGTCGGCTACGTGAATCCGGTTCCTGACAACGCCATGAGCCTCACGCTCAAAGAGCCCGTCGGCATCGCCGGACAGATCATTCCGTGGAACTATCCGCTGCTGATGGCCGCGTGGAAACTCGCGCCCGCCTTGGCCGCCGGATGCACCTGCGTGCTCAAGCCGGCCGAACAAACGCCGCTCACCGCTCTCGAATTCGCCCACCACTTCGCCGACTGCGGCCTGCCAGCGGGCGTGGTCAACATCGTCACCGGCTTCGGCGAGACCTGCGGAGCCCCGCTCGTCCAGCATCCCGATGTCAACAAGATCGCCTTCACCGGCAGCGCCGCCGTCGGCAAGATCATCGTCAAGCAAGCCGCCGACACCGTGAAGCGCGTGACTCTCGAACTCGGCGGAAAGTCGCCCAACATCTTCTTCGCCGATGCCGATTTCGAAGCCGCCATCGATGGTGCTCTCTTCGGCGTCTTCATCAATCAGGGCGAAGTCTGCTCCGCGGGAAGCCGCATCCTCGTGCAGAAGTCGATCTACAAGAACTTCGTCGACGCCATGGCCGAGAAAGCCAAGAAAATCAAACTCGGTCCGCCGCTCGATCGCGAAACGAAGATGGGGCCGCTGGTCAGCAAAGAACAATACGATCGCGTGAACTCCTACCTCGACATCGGCAAGAAAGAAGCCAAACTCGCCTCGGGCGGCGGGCGCCCAGAAAAGTTTGCCAAGGGATACTACGTGCAGCCCACGATCTTTTACGATGTGAACAACAGTGCTCGCATTGCTCGCGAGGAAATTTTTGGCCCCGTCGCTGCGGTGATTCCATTCGAAGACGAAAAAGACGCGCTAAAGATCGCGAACGATTCACCCTACGGCCTGGCCGCCGCGGTTTGGACGCGTGACATCTTCAAGGCCATGCGTGCAGTGAAGGCGCTGCGTGCCGGAATCGTCTGGGTCAACCATATGCAACCCACCTATGTCGAAGCGCCGTGGGGAGGCTACAAGCAATCCGGCTTCGGGCGTGAACTCGGCCCCTGGGGCATCGAAGAGTATCTCGAAACTAAGCAGGTCCACATTAATTTGAACGAAGCGCCGATCGGCTGGTACTGAAATGCAGCTGCCAGTACACGCGGCCTGTCATCCTGAGCGAAGCGAAGGACCTATGCAAATGCACTTTGAAGCTGGCGGTTAAAGACAAACGACTAACAACTTAACGACAAACAACGAGACTTGAAGATGTCCACTATTCAACTTCGCACTTCGATTCCTGGGCCGAAATCTAAAGCCCTCTCCGAGCGCCGCGCGAAAGCCGTGCCCCGCGGCCTCTCTCACGGTACCCCGATCTACGTGGCCAAGGCCGAAGACGCTTGGCTCGAGGACGTCGACGGCAACCGCTACCTCGATTTTGCCGGCGGCATTGGTTGCCTGAACGTCGGGCATCGCCAGGAAGCAGTGGTCGGCGCCATCAAAGATCAGCTCGACCGCTTCCTGCACACCTGCGTGCAGGTCACACCCTACGAGAACTACGTGCGTCTTGCCGAACGCATGAATGAAGTGACTCCCGGAAAGTTCGCGAAGAAGACGATCTTCGTCAATAGTGGTGCCGAGGCCGTCGAGAACGCCGTCAAGATCGCCCGTGCCTACACCAAGCGTCCCGGCATCATTGCCTTCGAAGATGCCTTCCACGGCCGCACCATGATGACGCTGGCTCTCACCAGCAAGACGCATCCTTACAAAGCTGGATTCGCTCCCTTCCCGAGCGATGTCTATCGCGTTCCCTTCGCCTACTGTTACCGCTGCTCCTATTCGTTGAAATATCCATCGTGCGATCTCTTTTGCGCGCGCCATCTCGAGGACACGTTCAAGCGCGTCGTGGCCAATGAGGAAGTAGCTGCGGTGATCGCCGAACCGGTGCTCGGGGAAGGTGGCTTCATCGCGCCTCCGCCCGATTATTTCAAAGTTCTGATTGACCTCTGCCACAAGCACGGCATCCTTTTCATTGCCGACGAAGTGCAGTCCGGCTTTGGGCGCACGGGCGCTTTGTTCGCCAGCGAGCGCTACGGCATAGAACCCGATCTTCTGGTGACGGCGAAATCTCTCGGAGGCGGATTACCTCTCGCGGGCGTAACCGGCCGAGCCGAAATTATGGATGCGCCCGGTCCCGGTGGCCTCGGCGGAACCTTCGCCGGCAACCCGCTCTCCTGCGCAGCCGCATTAGCTGTGCTCGATCTGTTCGAGAGCGAAAATCTGCTGGCTCGCGCCAACGAACTCGGCGATCGCTTTCAGCGCCGTGCCCGTGGGTGGCAGAACCGCTGGCCGATCATCGGTGACGTCCGCGGCCTCGGCGGCATGCAGGCCATCGAACTCGTGCAGTCCCAGGAAACGAAAATTCCAGCGGCAGACGAGACGAAAAAGATCTCGCAATACTGCTACGAACACGGCCTGATCACGATTACTGCCGGTTCGTACTCCAACGTGATTCGCGTGCTGGTGCCGCTCGTCATCACCAACGAGCAGATGGACGAGGCCCTCGATGTGCTCGAGTCGGCCATAGCCGCGGTGTGTGACAAAAAAGGAGCAGAAGCGCAGTTGGTTAGCAAATAGGGAAGGTTGTCATCCTGAGCGACCGCTGTCGAAGGATCCCTATAACGGTATCATTAGTAGTTGTCACAGGGAATTTCTAAGGTGCAACTCGACCCGAACGATTTCCCAGGCACCATATTCTTCACGATAGCAGGGGCATTTTCATGACCGTAGCAGCACCTCCAGTCACGCGTCTTACCAATTTCATCAACGGCCAGTGGACCGACTCCCACGCCTCGGAATGGCGCGATGTCGTCAATCCCGCAACCGGCGAAGTGCTGGCCAGCGTTCCCCTCGCCGACGCGGCCGATGTCAATTCTGCAGTCGAAGCTGCCGCCGCCGCATATCCCGAATGGCGCCGCACTCCGCCTGAGGACCGAATTCAGCCCCTCTTCAAGCTCAAGACGCTGCTCGAAGACCACATCAACGACATCGCCCGCATCATTACACAGGAAAACGGCAAGACTTTCACCGAGGCCAAAGCCGAGATGCGCCGTGCCATCGAGAACGTCGAAGTCGCATGCGGCATTCCCATGATGATGCAAGGCTACAACCTCGAAGATGTCGCTCGCGGCATCGACGAGATGATGATTCGCCAGCCTCTCGGCGTCACCGCCGCGATCGTGCCCTTCAATTTTCCCGGGATGATCGCGTTCTGGTATTTGCCCTACGCAATCGCAACCGGCAACACATTCATCTTGAAGCCGAGCGAGCGCGTGCCGCTCACAATGCGGTACGTCTATGAACTTCTTGGAAAGACTGGCTTGCCCAAGGGTGTTGTGGGTCTGGTGAATGGCGGGAAGGCTGTCGTCGACGCGCTCATCGACCATCCGAAAGTTCGCGCCATCAGCTTTGTTGGCTCGACTCCGGTCGCGCGTTACATCTACTCGCGCTCGGCCGAGCAAGGCAAGCGCTGCCAGTGCCAAGGCGGGGCAAAGAACCATGTCATTGTTCTCCCCGACGCCGATATGCCGATGGCCACCCAAATCATCAGCGACAGCGCATTCGGATGCGCAGGGCAGCGTTGTCTTGCTGTTTCCGTAGCAGTCACGATCGGCGAAGCGCAGAAAACATTCCGCGACTCGATTGCCGATGCCGCTTCGAAACTACGCGTCGGCAATGGCCTTGAGGACGGCGTCCAGATGGGCCCGGTGATCACGCCGCAGAGCAAAGAGCGCGTGGAGTCCCTGATCGCCGTCGGCGAGAAGCAGGGCGCCAAGGTTCTGCTCGATGGACGCAACGCGAAAATTTCGAAATACGAATCCGGCAACTTCGTGAACCCGACGATTCTCGACGATGTACCTGCTACCAGCGACCTTGCTGACACCGAGATCTTCGGGCCGGTGCTCAGCCTGGTTCATGCCGGCAGCATGGACGAAGCGCTAGCCTTCCTCGAACGCAGCGCCTACGGTAACCAGGCGTCGCTGTTCACGTCCAGCGGATCGGCCGCGCGCCGCTTCCGCTACGAAGCGCCCGCCGGCAACATCGGTATCAACATCGGCGTCGCCGCTCCAATGGCGTATTTCCCGTTTAGCGGCTGGAAAAACAGCTTCTTTGGCGATCTCCACGGCCAGGGCCGCGACGCCATCGAGTTCTATACCGACAAGAAAGTTGTCGTCGAACGCTGGGCCAAAGAGCACAGCCGGAAATTCTGATTTGGCAATTGCGTAATTTGTAATTTGAAAACATTTTGAGTAGCGAGTCTTTCATTTACAAAATGCCCCAACTACAAAATGATCCACGAGACTCTTGTGTTGAAGATTGAGGACTACATATGAGCACCACTCTTACAACTCCCACGATGTCTGGCCAGGAAATCGTCGATCTCACTAAAAAGCACACTCTCTTTGAGTGGTCGGCGCAATCGAAGGTCGACCCGATCCCGGTCGCGAAGGCCAAGGGCATTTACTTCTGGACGCCCGAGGGCAAGCGTTTCATCGACTTCAACAGCCAGTTAATGTCGGTCAACATTGGTCACGGCGACGAGCGCGTCATTGCAGCGATTCATGAGCAGGCGCAAACGCTCTGCTACGCCAATCCATTTATGGCGACCGAGCCTCGCGCTCGGCTTGGCGCGAAGCTCGCCGAAATTACACCAGGCGACATCGACACTTTCTTCTTCACCAATGGCGGCGCCGAGGCCAACGAGAACGCGATCAAGATCTCGCGCTTCTTCACCGGACGCCACAAGATCATCGCCCGCTATCGTTCCTATCACGGCGCGACCGCTGGCAGCATCTCGCTCACCGGCGACCCGCGGCGTTGGGCGGTCGAGCCCGGCATTCCCGGGGTCGTGCGTGTGCTGGATCCTTATCACGGGATCGAGCGTGGCTGGGAGTCGGCGGAAACCTCGCTGGCCATGATCGAAGAAACCATCCAGCTCGAAGGACCGCACACGATTGCCGCCTTCATCCTTGAAACCGTTGTGGGGACCAACGGCATCCTCATTCCGCCCGATGGCTACCTCGAGGGTGTCCGCAAGCTGTGCGACAAATACGGCATTCTGATGATCGCCGACGAAGTCATGGCCGGTTTCGGTCGCACCGGAGAATGGTTCGCGGTCGACCATTGGAAGGTTGTCCCGGACCTGATCTGCATGGCCAAGGGACTTACCGCAAGTTATCTGCCGCTCGGAGCGGTTGGCATGCGCCATCACATTGCCCAGCACTTTCAGGACAAGGTGTTCTACGGAGGGCTGACTTACAACTCGCATCCCATGGGATGCGCGGCCGCGCTGGCCACGATCCGCGTGTACGAGGAAGACCATCTCATTGACAACGCCAAGAAGATGGGCGCAGTGATGAAACAGCTCGGCGCCGATTTGCAGGCCAAACATCCATCGGTCGGCGCGGTGCGATCGATCGGGTTATTCGGCATCGTCGAGCTTGTTCGCAGCCGCAAGACTCGGCAGCCGATGGCTCCCTTCAATGGCACATCCGACGAGATGGTCGCTCTGGGACGGTTCTTCCGCCAACAGGGACTTTACACGTTAGTTCGGTGGAACACGTTCTATACGAATCCGCCGCTCTGCATTAACGAGCAGCAACTACGAGAGGCCTTTGCCATCATCGATAAGGGACTCGAGATTACCGATCGAGCGGTGAAGGACTAGATTCGGCAGCGCTGCAAAGCTCGTTATGCCGTCGGCCGCGGGTAGTGCCCGAAGAGCTTGCGGACGAATCCATGAAAGCGATGGATTCCACCGGCAGCGGGCAGGAACATATACGGACACTCTCCCGGTACCACCTCGATTCCGTGCTCCCGGCAGAACGCCAGCGCTTTTGCGCTGACCGCTCCCTTGCCAGTTGCGCGGTACATCCACACACAGCCGACTCCAGATTCTGCGCAGTCGGCAACGATCTTTTCGGTGGCCTCCGCAGATGTCATGATGAGCACAGCCCCCACGGGAGGTTGGACATCCTGCAATCGGGCGAAGCATCGCCTGCCCATCACATTCGGCGTTTTTGGGTTTACGGGAACGACGTCGTATCCGCGGCGGCACAGCTCTTCGAACAGCGTCACGCTGAAACTGCGGGGTTCGCGGGAGATGCCAACCATGGCGATGCGTTTCTGATTGAGGAAGTGTTCGATCGCTTCGGACGATTGGGTAGCCATTTTCCCCTCCTGGCTGCTTCGTTGATGTGCAATCTACGCTCCTTCCGTCCTGGGGACAGTGACGACGGTCACACAAATCCCCCGGTCCTCTCTGACATCGTGCCCTATTACCGGGCCTTCGTACTTGCGATTTGCAACGGGTGGGAGCACAATCAACGCGACTAAAAAATGCCAATTGGGGCCAGAGTGAAGAACGCAATTCACCCGCGGAAGGTCGATATGAGAAACCAAGTATTCATGGCTTTGATTTTTTCGGCAGTACTTACTTTGACCGTGTGCGCGCAACAGACAACTTCCAATGGAAGTGCCCCGGCAGCCACTTCGTCCTCTCAGAGCGTGAGCGACAGAGAGCCCATTCCGGCGCAGACTGCTAAAGATTTCTGGGATGGCGACGATCCGAATCTGGTGAACCTGATCACGCACCCATTCGCCAACAAGAAATATGTGCTGCGCCACACGCAGCCGATCCGCGATCGGCTCAACGAGTTGGACCAGTTGACGTCCGAAAACAGCAGCATGATCAAAGACGTCGATGCTCGCGCCCAGAAGGGTCTTCAGTTGGCCTCGGAGAAGACAACTCTGGCGGACCAGCATGCCACCGACGCCGCCAGCAAGGCGCAACTGGCGCAGACGTCAGCCACCGACGCCTCGACCCACGTTTCCAGAGTCGAGCAGGTGGTTGGCAACCTCGACCAATATAAGGGAACCTCGCAAACCGAGATCCGCTTCCGGTCCGGACAGACCGTCTTGAGCAAGAGCGCCAAAGACGCGCTCGATGAGATGGCTGGAGCCCTCAAGGATCAACGTAACTACATCATCGAAGTTCGAGGATTCTCCACCGGGCACGGGCAGACCGCCATTGCCAGCTCTCGAAAGATGGCGAACTCTGTTGAGCGCTACCTCGTTCTGAATCATCAGATCCCGGTGTACCGCATCTACGTGATGAGCATGGGCAACGCCGCAGTGGCCGGCGAAGCGACGGGGGCGAAACAAGTCAGCGGAGGACGCGTCGAGGTCAGCGTCATGAAGAATGATCTCAGCTCTACGCAGCAGTGAGACACTTGCCGCGGTGCCGGTTCATTGATTGAGAAGCTTGACTCGTTTGGGATCGTACTCGAAGTCAACCAGGCCGTCGCGGTAGTCGAGTTTCACGTCGAGTACCCTGAGCATTCCAAAACCTAGGAAACCAGAGACCTCAGTCCCCGTGTGCCGGCTGATCGACGACAGGTCAATCGTGATGATGTCCTGACTCGGCTGCTTCAAATGCCCGAATCGTAACGTAGCCTTTGCACTGTAGATCTTGTTGACCGACCCGTTAAGCCCCCGAAGGCGCAGACGGTCTTCGGAATTCACCTTGCTGAACTCGCGTCCCGCCCGCTCCGAAAGAAGATTACTGAACGCGCCTGTGTCCAGCCCAAATAGCATCGGCGTCGAATCATTCACCATCGTTGGAACGAGTAGCATGTGTCCAAAGCGGAAGACTTTCGTCCAGTTGGCCATTTCCGGTGCCACGTAGCGATCTTTTGGTAAACGCCTCGTAGGTTTAGACTCAGCTTTCAATTGCCCCGGTGGTGCCTTCTCTTTTTGTGTGTCTTGCGGCGTGCTTCCTTCCTTCTGCTCGGAATTAGCCTGCTCCTCTCCCTCACTGTTCAGTGCGGTGGGAGCGACCGAATCCTCCGGTCTCTTCGGAAGGGGCGACAATTTCAAGCGCATTCCTGGAAGGTCAATATCCACCAGGTACGAACTGAGCACATCGGCCCCGATCAACCCATCTTCGTCGGTGAGCGTTTTCTTATCGCTTACTGAAACGATGCAATCCTCAAACTCAAGCTCGCCAACTCGGATGTGATCCGCCACGGCTGAATATCCGCTCTGCAAACCTTTGTCGCCTACACCGCCAAAGTGCCTCCCGGATATGCGGGTCAGTCCAGCCTTCTCTGCGATCTTGCGACCTAAAATGATGCCGCCCGCCCCGGTATCAAGCAGCAGATGAGCATGCTGCTCGTTGAGATTTACCGCAAGCCCTATCCCTCGCATGCGGCGATTTTCTGAATACACGATCTCGAGCTTCGTCTCCGATTGTTCTACTTTGCTCACCAATCGGCAGGCGTGAATCGGCTTGTCGACGGTCGCTTTTAAGTATTCCAGGTAATCCGTCAAGCCTTGTGTGTCGTCTTCATCGTCGGGATGCGGCCCCGCAAGATACACACTCAAGGATGCCAATCGTTCTTTCCTTGGAAGCATTCGCAGCCAAGCCCGTTGCACTTCGATATCGTCCGGAGCCAACTCATGCGCTCGCTGGAGTTCGTCATAGGCCTTGCGGTAGAGCGAGTAGGAGCTGTACAACTGCGCCAGCCCCAGGTAAGTGCGCACCTCCTTCGGATCGAGCACCTTCGCTCGGAGATACGACACTTCGGCGCCGGCCATCTCGCCGCGGCGGAACTGCACTTCTCCTTTCACCGCCTGCAATGCTGCGGAATCGGGCTCGAGCTTCAATGCTTTATCGGCTGCATCCAGCGATTCATCGATTTTTTGTTGGCGTAAACGGGCTCGAGCCAACCCAACCTGGGCGGGCACATTTTTGTCGTCTTTTGTCACCAACGACTGGTAGCTGGCTTCGGCATCCGCGAACTTCCCCGCCCGGAGCATATGTTCGGCTGCGATCAAATCCTGATCGACGGGCCGCACCTGGGCGGCATCGCTTTGCGCCATCACGCAATGACAACTCATCAACACCAGGAAGGGCAGCGATCGAACGATAGGTTTCATAGCGCTTGCGAGTATCAGAAAGCGGACCAGAGTAGCACGATCCGGGAATACTGCGAATGGTCAGCGTCGCTCTTATCGGCTTGTTTTCGGGCGGCTGTCGCCCCTCTATACAAGCACCGTAAAAAAACGCAAAAATCACAGGAAAAGACATTGGTTTTGTGATCTGAATCACAGACCACAAAATTGCGTTCCAGTCATGATGTTGACGGTGGTTCGTTGCCTCTCGGCAAGCGATTCATCGTTCGGCGGTTACACTTCCTTGCGGAAGGAGTGTGCCGCAAGCTGTAGCGGTTCGCTGAGGCCGTTCCTACTGCGAATGCGCGCGGTTTTGACCCAGGAAAATTCTTGCAGTTAAGAGGTTGGCTATGAGTTTTGCCGATCGACTGGCACCGATCGCGGCGTCCGCAAAGTGGCTGTGCAGTTACCCGCAAGTTTATGCTCTCTCCGTTGCTGCGGTGGCTTTCGCCGCTCTGACTCGCTACGCCTTGGACGCTACTCTCGGTTTCACTCAGCCCTTTCCTTTGTTTTATCCCGTCATCGTGCTGCTTGCGCTGCTAGGTGGGTTCGGGCCCGGCCTGTTTGCCACTCTTCTTTCCGCGGCCTGCGCCTCGTTTTTCTTCATGGAGCCCCTGAATTCGTTCGCTATCAGGAATCCCCGCGACATGGTGGGCGTGGGTCTTTTTGCCCTGATGGGAGTAGTCATCAGCGTGACGGGAGATCTATTCCGAAAGCACGCGCAGCGGTTGCACGAATTCGAGAAGGCGGTCGATGGCTTGGAAGAGATGATCACCGTAGTTGACCGCGACTATCGTTACGTGATCGCCAATCGCGCTTTCCTCAGATATCGAGGGATGAAACCAGAAGATCTGATCGGCCGGCCCGTCGAAGAAGTGCTTCCCTCCGATGTTTTTGAGACCATCGTCAAGGAAAAGTTGGATGAAAGCTTCGGTGGCAAGATTGTCCAGTACGAAATGCGCCATGTCTACCCATCTCTGGGTGAGCGAGAGCTTTCCATCTCCTACTTTCCAATCGATAGTCCACAGGGCGTCGACCGGATCGCCTGTGTCCTGCAGGACGTCACTGATCGCAACCAGGCGGAACGCTCGCTGAAGCTCTTCCGAACACTGATTGATCACTCCAACGATGCCGTGGAAGTCATCGATCCTGAGACCTTTCAATTCCTCGATGTCAACCAGAAGGCCTGCGAAGACTCGGGTTATGCACGTGAGGAGTTGCTGTCGATGACGGTATTTGACATCGATCCCGAGATTGACGAACCCCACCGCGTAAGGGTCGTCAATGAATTGCGCGATTCCGGATTCGTGGTGCAGCAGATCGTTCACCGGCGAAAAGACGGGTCCACTTTTCCTGTGGAAACCAGTATGAAATTCGTCGAACTCGACCGCAACTACATCATCGCTGTTTCCCGAGACATCAGCGAGCGGAAGCGTGCTGAAGATGTACTGCGGAGTTCCGAGCATCGCTACCGGCTGTTGTTCGAAAAGAACCTGGCGGGAGTCGCCATCTCTCGCCTCGATGGCCGGATTTTGGATTGTAACGACGCTTGGGCGCAAATTCTTGGCTACACCGGCGCCGACGAGGTTCGCGGTCGCCCAACAACGGACTTTTATTTCAAACCGGCGGATCGGGAACCGCTGCTCGCCGAGTTAAGGCGCAACGGAGTCTTTCTCAGCCGGGATATGAAACTCCGGCGCAAGGACGGCGCGCCGGTTTGGGTGCTATTCAACACCGTTCTGTTGCCGGCCGCTGACGGCACACAACTGGTGCAAAACACTCTCATTGATATCAGCAAGCACAAGCAGGCAGAAGCGGCCTTGCAACGCAGCGAAGACGCTTATCGAAAATTCGTTGCCCGGAGTTCGGAAGGCATCTTCCGCGAAGAACTCGATGCGCCCGTTCCAGTCAATCTCGGCGAAGACGAGCTCATTCAGCGCATCCTTCACGATTCGTACATGGCAGAATGCAACGACGCCGTGGCCAGAATGTACGGTTTCGCTTCCGGGCAGGAACTCGTGGGAAAGCGCTTGACGGAACTCCTGAACGCTGACGACCCACGCAATATCGAACTGACTCGCGAATACATACGCTCAGGATTTCGTGTGATGGAGCGTGAGTCCCATGAGACCGATCTCCACGGCAACCCGAAAGTCTTCCGCAATAGCATGATCGGGATAGTTGAGGATGGAAAGCTGGTGCGCACGTGGGGAATTCAGCGCGATGTGACGGAGCAGGCGAGGCTCGAACATGCGCGCAGCAAAGCCGAGCAAGCATTACAAGTCAGCGAGGCCCATTTCCGGCTTCTGGTCGAGCAGGCCTCGGATGGAATTTTTATAGCCGATGCGCAGGGGCGATATATCGACGTGAATTCGGCGGGCGCCGAGATGTTGGGCTACACCCGAGAGGAAATTCTGGGACTTTCGATTCCCGACATCATTGCAGAGGAGGAGATTCCAAAGGTTGCGCCGGCCATCGCCCAGTTTGCTGGCGGTAACGTCGTTCTCACGGAGTGGAAATTCCGGCGGAAAGATGGGTCCTTCTTTCCCGGTGAGGTTTGCGGAAAACAACTGCCGGATGGACGAATGCAAGGGATTGTGCGCGACATCACCGAGCGCAGGCAAGCCGAAGAGGAGATGCGTCGGAGTGAGGAACGCTTCCGCGTTGCCCTGAAGGATTCCCCAATTACCGTATTCAATCAGGACCGCGACCTCCGCTACACCTGGATCTACAACCCTCAGCTCTACTGGCAGCACGACGTGCTGGGAAAGACCGACGATGAAATTGTCGGCTCCAGGAAGGCAAAACTCCTGAACGATCTGAAAAACCGAGTTCTAACCACGGGCGCGGCCGCGCGAGAGGAAGTGGCGATTCCCCATAACGGCAAAAGCTACGCGTTTGATATGACCATCGAGCCCGTGTTCAGTGCAGAGGGTGATGTTGTCGGCATAACCGGCGCATGCATGGACATTGCGCGGCTCCGGGAAATCACCGACCGGTTGCAGGATGCCAAAGAGAAGCTCGCGCAAGAGAAGTCGTACCTCGAAAGTCAAATTCAGACTGAGCTCGGCTTCGAGGAGATTATTGGGCAAAGTCCTGCCCTGCGAACGGTGCTGCGCAAGGCGCGAGTCGTGGCGCCCACCGACTCTACCGTATTGATCCTAGGGGAGACGGGAACCGGGAAAGAACTGATCGCCCGTTCTGTCCACTCCCTCAGTTCGCGGCACGGTCGAACTTTTGTCAAACTCAATTGCGCTGCCGTCCCCTCAGGGTTGCTGGAGAGCGAACTGTTCGGCCACGAGAGGGGAGCGTTCACCAGCGCCGTCAGCCAGAAAGTGGGACGGATCGAGTTGGCGGATAAGGGGACTCTTTTCCTGGATGAAATCGGAGAACTGCCCCTTGAACTTCAGCCAAAGCTGTTGCGTGTTTTGCAGGACCGCGAGTTTGAGCGGCTGGGTGGAGTCCAGACCTTGCGCGTGGATGTGCGTATCATCGCCGCCACCAATCGCGATTTGCGTCAGGACATTGCGGATAAGATGTTTCGCGAGGATCTTTTCTACCGCCTCAACATTTTTCCGATTGGCTTGCCGCCATTGCGCGACCGCCGCGAAGATATTCCCATCCTGGTCCATCACTTTGTTCGAAAGCATGCCATGCGGATGGGCAGAACCATCCACACGATCCCCGACGAAACCATGCGCGTTCTGCAAAACTGGGACTGGCCGGGAAATGTTCGCGAGCTCGAGAACATGATCGAACGTATGGTGATCTTGACCAAAGGGCAGGTGCTCGCGGCGCCGCCGGCTGAAGTGCAGGTCGCCCAAGACGTGGCGGCCGATGACCTGAGCGAGGTGGAGCGCGAACACATCATCCGTGTCTTGAAAGAGACCAATGGCGTGTTGTCCGGAAAAGATGGCGCGGCCAACCGCCTTGGAATTAAGCGCACCACGCTCCAATCCATGCTGAAAAGGTTCGGGATCGAGTCCCAACAATTCCGGCGATCGTTCGGGACATTTGGGGGACGATGACGAACAGATCTTCGCGGGATTTCTGAGCACGATCGAAAACTCAAGTCCAAGTCCTTTTTGGTGAAATCTGGCTTGCAGCGTTTGGTGCACCAGCAGGCACCCTTGCGCGGTACAATCGCAGCAATACACGTTTTCGGGGGTTGCGATGGACGCTTGGAAGAAGGCGGCGGTGCTCGGTTCGATTGGGGCGGCGGCAATTTTGTTCATGAAAAAACGATATCCAGCGGGTGTTCTGGCGACAGGTGTCGGCCTGGCAGTCCTGGCCTCGGAGTATCCAGAAAAGTTCGAAACGGTTCGGCGCTCGCTTCCGGATTACTTCGAGCGAGGCATGCAGGTGATGGAAATGGCCGCGAATGCCGGCAAAAGAATCACCGAAGCCGCCGGTCGAAGCGCGGCGGACGCGTGGGAAGAAATTGGCGGTTAGTAGTTGCCGACTGTCGATTCCAACTTGGTCGAGTGCTGAGGGTGTCAGGCGAGTTTAATGTCCGCCCTATTCCATGCCCAGCTGTTTTCGGGCATCGGGACTGAGTCGCTCAGGAGTCCACGGCGGAGTCCACACCACATTGACCGCGGCATTGCGAATACCGGGGAGCTGTTCGAGCCGTGATTTGACCTGCATGCTGATGTTCACGTGCTCTGGGCACCCTTGGGCCGTGAGGGTCATGTCGATGGTAACGTCCTGTTTGTCTTCCTCGACGGAAGCAAAATTCACTTTGTAGATCAGGCCCAAATCAACTATGTTGACGGGGATTTCCGGATCGTAGCAACTCTTCAGCGCGCTTAGGACATCTTCTTCCGTGACAGCAGGCATCGCAAACTCCTTTGAGTTCAGTTTACCTTAGAGTTCAACCCGCGTGACCACGGAACCGCGGGCTAGAAAGTTGGTAACGTTTGCCCATGATGAGTCCAGAGGCAAGGCAGAGAATCCAATTGGCGCTCCTGGCAGCTCTGGTCGTCGCCAGCGTGCGCGCCGGATACATTTTTTACCAGCGCCATCAAGATCGCGTCGCAGAGGAACAGAAAAAAAAGGCCCAGACGGTCGGCTATGCCAATCCAGATTACTATGTCAGCCCCAAGAAGCTTTATCCCTACGATCTGAAGAGTGCGAAGCAACTCACCCAGCAGCCCGTCTGGGTCAAAGAGGGTTATCGCTACACCTACTATCGCTACGATCCGGCAACCAGGCACGTCGATTTCGGTCACGAGGTTGGCTTGCTCGGGCCCATCGAGAAGCTCGCGATCACCGATGTCGTGACCGCAACTTCTCCCAAGACGACCCAGCCGGTGCAGGTGATGGCAGTCTTCCAGAAAGAAGGGAAGTCCTACGCTGTGCCGATCGGATATCACGCCGAGGGCGAATACAAAATCTATTCCGACGAAATGTTCTACATTGAAGATCCGCGCGATCTCTACAAGCACTGGCCCCCCGATGTTTGGCAGGCCGTCGAGCAGCACGAAGTGAAGCCCGGCATGAACGAGATGCAGGCCGACTTTGCGGTTGGCATGGGCGTGCCGGATGCCGGCGATACCTCTGAGCAGAAGACTGTTCATTATCCCAATGGAGGCAAGCCGCTGGTGATCGTGTATCACGAAGGCAAGGCAGCTGAGATTAAACCGGGTCCGCCCCCATCGTGAGGAGGATCGTAACAAGGCTCGTGACCATATTGGCGCCAGCATGATGTTTTCCGGGGCGACCGGTCAATGGTTGTGCTACCATGCCCGGCAAAGTTTGAAGTCCCGGGAGGAGTGATGACCACCGCGCTCAGACCCTTGAGTACCGGGGAATTGCTCGACCGCACTTTTGCCCTGTACCGTAGCCACTTCGGATTGTTCCTGGGAATCTTCGCTCTTCCTCATCTGATCGTCCTGGCGTACCGGTGCGTCGGGCTCACGTTTCAATCGCCAACGCCCCAACTGCCAAATCTTCTTCTCACATTCGCATGGACCGTTGGAGCCGGATTCTTAAGTTTGGCCGTCTCCGCAGCGTCGCAGGCCGCAACTGTGGTTGCGGTTTCCCAGGTCCATCTTGACCAGCCCGCCAGCGTGATGGACTCCTTCTCCAAGGTAAAGAACCAAATCCTTCCCGTCATCGGATTGTCACTGCTCGTGGGCTTGGCTGCGGGTGCCGCGTGCCTCGCCCTGATCGTACCCGGAGTTCTCCTGTTTATCATGTGGTCTCTCGCGGTTCCCGCGAAAGTTCTCGAGAACAGAGGTGTGCTCGATGCTATGTCGCGGAGCATGGATCTGACCAACGGCAGTCGAGGCCGGATTTTTGTCATTTGGGTTCTGTTCATAGTGCTGGGAATCGTGCTAAGCCTGCTCCTGCGCTGGCCCATAGAAATCGCTGCCGGAGTTACTTCGATCTTCGCGTTGCAGCGCAGTGGCCCCGCATGGCAGGCCGCCCTGCTGGTGGCGACATTCGTTTCCGAATGTCTGGTTGGCCCGCTGGCGACCATTGCCTTCTCCCTGGTGTACTACGACCAGCGCGTGCGAAAAGAGGCTTTTGATTTGCAACTCATGATGACTACGCTCGATGTACCGGCACTTCCAGTTCCTCCCGAACAAGTCGGCGCATGACGCTACGGCGCATTCACATCCTGACCTGTCTGTTTTTGGCGTCGTGCATTGCTTTCGCCGATTCCACCGCCGACGGCTCTTTCACCACCGCCGAGTATCGCGCCGAGCTCGATCGCCTGTTGTCCGCAACGCACCAGCTCGACAGTTCCGGCAGCCAGACTCCGCAACCATTGCACCACTTGCCCCAGAGTTGGCACGTCCGCACCGATCAGCGAGAGTTCGATGTTTCCACGGAAGGCCTGCAGCGCGATATCCGCCGTTACGAAAAAGAGAAGAACGCAGCGAATGCGATGGCCGTCCACACACGACTGGCAAGTCTGCGCCGCGAGATCGATGGGTATGACCATCCTCCGTCCGATGTGTCCGCTAGCCGTAAAGAATTGAACTCGATCCTCGCGCGTCCGGAGTTTCGGGATGTTCGCGGGCCCAACTGGCTCGACCGGCTCAAGCAATGGATGGTCGAATCTCTAATCCGCATTCTGCAGCGAGTCTTCCGCTCTGTCGCGATTCCAACCGTCAGCAAATTCTTCGTCTACACACTCATGGGCATCGCACTCCTCGGGCTGGCCTATATCGCCTACCGCACGATCTGGCGCGGTCGCGACATTCCGGAGGTCGTACCGAAAGATATCTCGATCTCGGCCAAGCAGTGGACGATCTGGCTCTCCGAGGCCCGCGCCGCGGCTGCCAAAGGCGAATGGCGCGATGCCATTCACCTTGCTTATTGGGCAGGCATCTCGTTTTTGGAAGGACAAGGTTTCTGGAAGCCGGACCGCGCCCGCACTCCACGCGAATACCTGAGATTGCTCTCAGCGTCCAGCGAACATCGCGAAACGCTCACCGCCCTCACTCGCATCTTCGAAATCGCCTGGTATGCGAAGCGCGACGCCACCGAAGGCACTTTCTCTCAGACGCTCGAGCAATTGGAGAAACTCGGATGCCATTGAAAATGGATCCGAGAGACCGCAAGCTGTTCTTGGGCGCTGGCTGCGTGTTCGTGTTGCTGATCGCTGGAACGATCCTGCTGGGCGGCGACGCCGGACAGAAAGCCGAGATTCCCAGCAGCTATTCCAGCGGCTCCGGCGGCGCCAAGGCGGCTTATCTGCTCTTGTCCAGTGCCGGATATAAGGTCGAGCGTTGGGAACAGCCACTGAGCCAGCTTGCGAAAGACTCGGGCAAGACGCTGATCTTGGCCGAGCCTGGCGAAGCTCCCACGCGCGAAGAGCGCGAGCGCCTGAGAACCTTCATCTGGCAGGGCGGGCGCGTGATCGCCACGGGAATTTTTGCGGGAACGTTTCTTCCCGAGAACAGCTCCGTGCCCGACTTCGTGGGCGGCATAACATGGAAGAAGGCCACTGCGCTTTCGCCTTCCGAAATCACGCGCGCGGCGCCTCAGATCGTGATCGCTCCCAAAGCCGAATGGCAATCCTACTCGGCAGCCTATCCGCTCTACGCCGATGGAGATCACACTCTGGTCGTGAAGTATCCCTATGGCCGCGGAGAAGTTTTATGGTGGGCTTCCGCCACGCCCCTGACCAATGCCGGCCTGAAAGAGCCCGGCAACCTCGAATTTTTTCTCGCCTGCCTCAGCAGCGCCAAAAACGGCATCCTGTGGGACGAGTATATTCACGGTTATCGCCAGACCCTGGGCTCCTCCATAGCCCACTCCCCGGTGAAGTGGCTCGCGCTCCAGTTGACTCTTCTAGGATTAGCCGTGTTGGCTACGTTTTCCCGAAGAAGCGGTCCCGTTTTCAAGCCTGTGACCGAGCTTCGGTTGTCGCCCATCGAATTTGTACAGACCCTTGGCGGCCTCTACCAGCGCGCCGCTACGGCATCGGTTGCGGTGGACATCTGCTATCAGCGCTTTCGCTACTGGCTGACCCGAAGGCTCGGAGTCGCGAACAACATTTCCATCGACGATCTGCAAGCCGCGGTGCGCGAACGCTGGGCGCTCAACGACGATCACTTTGCCGCGATTCTGCGGCGCTGCGAGTCGGCCAAGAACGATCCTTTTTTGCATGGTCCGGAAGCCTTGCACCTCGTGCAGGAACTTGATGGATACGCATCCCGGTTCAGGCTGTTTCAAGGTGGACGGAGGGAGAAAGTCGAATGAAGGCTGTTCCGGAACTCGTGCAACACATCCGCGATGAAATGGACAAGGTGGTCGTCGGACAAGACGAACTTCGCACCCAATGCGTGGTCGCGCTCCTCTGCCGTGGCCATGTCCTGCTCGAAGGCGTTCCAGGCATCGCCAAGACTCTTACCGTCAAAGCGCTCTCCCACCTCCTGCGCCTCGGGTTTCAGCGCGTGCAGTGCACTTCGGATCTGATGCCCGCCGATATCGTTGGAACCAATGTCCTCAACATGGCGACCAGCGCGTTTCAGTTGCATCCGGGCCCAGTCTTCACCGACCTGCTGCTCGTCGACGAAGTGAACCGCATGCCGCCACGGACCCAGGCCGCATTGTTGGAGTGCATGGAAGAGCATCAGGTTACGATCGACGGCAAAGGCTATCCGCTTTCGCCATTCTTCACAGTATTTGCCACTCAGAATCCAATCGAGTTTGAAGGAACATATCCCCTCCCCGAAGCGCAGTTAGATCGCTTCCTGCTCAAGTTGCGCGTGACCTACCCGGCCATGAAAGACGAAGTTCGGTTGCTCGCCAATGTTCAGAACGGATTCGAATCGCGCGAACTCGAAAAGATGAACCTGACCCCAATCAACCCCGGTCTCCTCGAGCAATCCCAGCAGGAACTCAGGTCAGTAACTGTGCAGGAAGCGCTCTTTACCTACATCGTGCAGATCGTGCGCAAGACGCGGGATTGGCCGTCCCTGTCCCTGGGCGCGAGTCCGCGCGCGGCAGTCAGTCTGATGGCCGTATCGAAAGCTTACGCGGCAATTGATGGACGCGACTACGTCATTCCTGATGATGTGAAGGCTTCGGCGCGACCGGTGCTGCGGCACCGCATCATGCTCAGGCCTGAGGCCGATCTCGAGGGCATCACTCCAGACCAGGTGTTGGAAGAAGTGTTGCGGGCCGTCGAAGTTCCCAAGTGAGGTTTTTTCATTGAGCGATCTGGGCAGGTTGGTTCCCGTTGAGGTCGAGGCGCAGGCGAGATCGCAGGGGCGTTTTGGAATCGCCTTCGGCGATCGTTTTTTCATGCTGCTCTTCGTCGGCCTGGGATGGCTTGCCCCGGCGTTCATCGATCTGCGCTTTGTCTATGCCCTTTTTGCATGGGACGCGTTGGTCGTTCTCGCGTGGCTCGCCGATCTAGTGCGATTGCCCAAGCCCGACCAATTGACAATCCGGCGCTCCTGGCGATCCCCCGTGGCCTTGTCGATTTCGTCCGATGTCGACCTGACGCTCATAAATTCGTCGGCCGTCAGCATCTACGCTACCGCCGTCGACGCCGTTCCGCCGCAACTCCGGGATGAGCCTCCGACCCTTACAGTGCGAGCCCCTGCCAAAAACGAAGGCACGGCGAACTACCGCATCCGCCCCTCCCAGCGCGGAGATGCCAAACTGGGAGATGCCTATGTGCGCTATCAGAGTGTGTTTCGCATCGCCGAAAGATGGGTGCAATCTTCGCTCGAGCAGACGGTACGGATTTATCCCAACCTCGATGAGGCGAAGCGGCACTCGATCTATCTCCTGCGCAGCCGGCAGAATGCAATGGAAAAGCGCCGCACTCGCGTCCGCGGCATTGGGCGCGAGTTCGAAAGCCTGCGCGAATACCAGCCTGGAGACGAGTATCGCGACATTTGCTGGACGGCCGCCGCGCGTCGCGCCAAGCTCGTTACCCGTGTCTACCAGATCGAGCGCAGCCAAACCGTCTGGATCGTAATCGACTCCGGCCGCCTGATGCGCGCCCGCGTCGGCGGCGTCAGCAAGCTCGACCAAGCGGTGAATGCGGCTCTGAGTCTCGCGCAGGTGGCGTTGTATTCCGGGGACCGCGTAGGCCTGATCGCCTACGGCCGCAGTATCCGCCAGCAGCTACCAGCTGCGAAGGGTAGCGCACACTTGCGGCAGTTGATCGAGCGGCTGGCGGTTGTCGAGGAAGAAGGTTCCGAGGCAGACCATCTGCAAATGGCCGGACGACTTCTCAACGACCAGAAACGCCGCAGCCTGATCGTCTGGCTCACTGACCTCGCGGAAACCGCGATGACCCCGGAAGTCGTCGAGGCCGCATCCATGATGATGCCTCGCCATCTCGTGCTGTTCGTCGTGATCGGGCAGCCAGATTTGGGCGAGCTGGCTTCCAAGACTCCGCAGAGCGAGTCGGAAATGTATCAGGTTGCCGCCGCCCAGGAAATGGTTCATCGCCGCGAACTCCTGCTAGCCCGCCTGCGCGAGCGCGGCGCGCTGGCCTTAGAAGTAAGTTCCGGCGCCATCTCCCCCGTGCTGGTGAATGCCTACCTTCAGATCAAAGAGCGAAACCAGTTGTAGCGAGAGTGATTACTTACGCCAAACTTTCCTCGCGAAAGCCAGCGCGATCGTGGCCGGATGAGTCGCAAAAGTGGAAATCCGTCCTAACAGGCTTTGCGGGTCGTGGAACACCCCCAGCTGCCCCAACACCGTTGCCCGGTCGTAATAGATTTTTTCCCCTGCCAGACGGTCCTCCGCGTCGAAAGTGTACACACCGCAGAGTGGAACCTCGACTCGGCGTCCCGTCGCCGGAAGTCCACGCCACGAACCCAGTTGGGTACCGCGAATGAGGACCTCGACCAGAATGGCGTCGTTCGTCACATGCTGCCGTTGTACCTCGATTTCCAGGTCCGGCAGCGCTTTCATCAGTTGTTCGTAAAACAGGCGGACACCGTTCCGCCCTTCATAGTGTTCGCCCCAAGCCTCATCGTCGTACCGAGCCACCTCGCCAAAGGTCGTGAGAACGCCATCAAGATCATGCTCGTTCTCCAGTCGAATGTGCTGCTCGACCAGTGCAATCCGCGTCAGCATTTTGTCTTTTGGAAAGGATGTGCTCGCCACGTTGACCTCAATCTGCTTAAGAATGGTTTACGAGATCGGCCGAAATTCAGCCACAAATACTACCATCGGCCCGGGCCACGCAAAGCTGTCGACCGTCCGTTGTTTTTGTTTCGTCGCTCATCGAGCATCTTCGGCTTCGCGGCCGGTGTCCTGATGACTGCGCGACGTTCCAAACAGATAAAGGCAAAGCAAGACGAACACGGCAGAGGCCATCGAGAACTTCAGCGGAATGGGCAAGTTCGTAGGAGAGACGAAGGCCTCAATAGTGCCGGCGATGATCAGGATCGGAATGGTTCCCAGCAGCAGCTGCACCGCTTCGAGTCCGGCGCGCGCCAACGAATCGCGTCGCGGCAAAACGCCGGGGAACAAAAGACCTTGAGCGATCCGTAGTCCCGCGCCTCCGGCAATAAAGATGGCAGGCAATTCCAGCACACCATGCGGAGCGACGAAGCTCCACAACTGCACGCTCATTCCCGAGAGCCAGCAGGCCATGCCGATGACGCCGATCAAAAGCCCGTTGAACGCCATCATATAAATCGTCCCCAAGCCGCCCGTGATGCCGAGCGCGAAGGTACTGAAGGCGACGCTCATGTTGTTGGTCATGATCGCGCTCGAAGCCAGCGGCTTGATGCCAACAATGGAGTGCGTCCACATCTGGTGACGATCGATCGTCTCCACCATCTGCGGGCCCAGCAGCTTCACTTTGAAGTCAGGATTCTGATAGGTGAGGACGGCCCCAACCAGTCCGGCGACCGCAAAGATCAGAGTGGCCAGCAAGCAGTGGCTCAGATTGCGCCGGAAAGCCACCGGGTACGTCTTCCAGAAGAAAGAAAACAGGGCCTTGGGACTCGCCCTGTGGCCGGAATAGATGGTATTGTGGGCGCGCACCAGCAACTGGTTGATGTAGCGCGCAAAGTGCACCGAACCGCGGTCTTCGCGAATGGCAGCGAGATCAGCCGCTGTCTGCCGATAAAGCAAACTGAGTTCCTGCAGGTCAGAGCGCGAGAGCGATTTCAAACCGCCTTTGGCACTCTGGTTGAGCAACGATTCCAGTTTGCTCCAGTGCGGTTTGCGCTTCTCCAACCAGCGAGTGGAAATCATCGTGGACTCGTTCGATCAACTGAAGATTGATACGCCAGAGCAAATCGCTCTGGAACTGCCGCTGGCGGGCATTGGCAGCCGATTTCTCGCCATTGCCATTGATACTCTAATCCAGGGGGCGCTCTATTTCCTAACCGCACTCGTCTTTCTCCTGATCCTGCCACTTGGATCTTCCATGCTCATGTTCCTGCCGCGGCTCGTGGGCCCGGCCATGGCCATCTTCATCGGCTTCGCAATTTATTGGGGATACTTCGCCATCTTTGAAATTCTGTGGAAGGGCCAGACACCCGGCAAACGCTATGCAGGAATCCGTGTCATCAAAGAAAGCGGTCGCCCCATCAACGCATTCGAGGCAATTGGGCGAAACCTGATGCGCGCTGTCGACGGCATGCCGGGCATCTACGGAGTCGGCCTGGTCTGCATGATGTGTAACCGGCAGAGCCGCAGGCTCGGCGATTTTGTCGCCGGGACGGTGGTCGTCCACGAGAAGCCGACGGAGGAAGTGCGGCCCACCTGGAACACGGCGACCGATGCCGGTTCTGCCAGCGGGGGCGTAGGGCAGGGAAGCGCTGACGAACTTGTGCTGATCGAAACCTACCTCAGTCGCCGTTGGGAACTGGACCCTGAGGTGCGCCTCAGGACGGCGATCCAGATTGCCGAACGAATCAAGACCAAAACCAGCCTCCAGCCCCAGTCGCATCAGCATGTCGACGACTTTCTTGAAGAAGCCGCCCGCAAGATCCGGGATAGCGGCCGCTTCCAATAATCGACCCCGTGAAATTCGAATAGTCTGCATCGAAAAAACCGTTGGCCGAAGCGTCAAAACTTGTTGACCGGGAAAATCACGTCTCGTAGTCTTACTCACATGCAGTTTCACGTGCATCACCGCCATCATCATCACGCGCATAGCGCGTCAGCGGAGATGCACATCTGAGATTGCACTAACATAAACGCACTTTTCAGATTTAAGCCCGCTGAAGCGAATCGCTCAGCGGGCTTTTAGTTTTTTTAGAGAGGGCTTATGAATTTGGAACTTGATTTCGAAAAGATGAACGGACTGATTCCGGCTGTTGTCCAATCTTCATCGGACGGGGAAGTGTTAATGGTGGGCTTCATGAACCGCGACGCCCTGAGCCAAACTTTGGAAAAAGGCTACGTGACCTTCTACAGCCGCACGCGCGAAGAACTGTGGATGAAGGGTGAGTCCTCGGGCAACCGCCTGCGCGTGTTATCGGCGACCACCGACTGTGACCGCGACACTCTGCTGCTGCAAGTTGAGGTGGAAGGCGCCGGAGTGGTCTGCCATCGCGGCACGCGCTCGTGCTTTACCGAGGGCGTAGTAGTGAACGCCGCGCAAACGGAAAGAATCGCTGGGGAGATGCGATGAAGCTGCGCATCGGAATTCCCAAAGGCAGCCTGCAGGAGGCGACATTGCAACTTTTCGCGCGAGCAGGCCTCCCAGCGTACACCAATGGCCGTTCTTATTTTGCAACCACCGCCGATCCCGAGATCGATTGCATGCTGATCCGCGCGCAGGAAATGGCGCGCTACGTCGAGCACGGTGCGATCGACGCCGGCCTGACCGGGCTTGACTGGGTGATCGAGAGCGGATTGGAGGTCGCGACTGTGAGCGATCTGATCTATGCCAAGCGAAGCCGGGGCAAGGTGCGCTGGGTCCTCGCCGTGCCGGAAGATTCTCCCGCGCAACGGGCGGAGGATCTTTCGGGGCGAATCGTGGCCACCGAACTGGTGAAGGTCACGCGTGATTACTTCCAAAAGAAAGGGGTGGAAGTCAAAGTGGAGTTCTCGTGGGGCGCAACCGAAGTTAAGCCGCCGATGCTGGCCGACGCGATTGTCGAGGTCACCGAGACCGGAAGTTCTCTGAAGGCCAACCGGCTGCGCATTCTCGAGACGGTACTCGAATCCAACACGCAGCTGATCGCCAACAAAGGTTCCTACGCGGAGCGCGAGAAGCGCCGCAAGATCGACAATCTTGCCCTGATGCTGCAGGGGGCGATGGAAGCGCAGGATCGTGTTGGTCTGATGCTGAACGTCCGAAAAGAGAATCTTGCGAGAGTGCTCGCGGTGCTGCCCGCGCTGCAGAAGCCGACGATCTCTCATCTGAGCGATGCGGATTGGCTGGCAGTGAACACAGTCATCGACGAAGGAGCGGCGTGGGACGTGATTCCGCGGCTCAAAGAGGCCAGTGCTGAGGGAATCGTTGAGTATCCGCTGAACAAGGTCGTGCTGTGATGCGGATCGTCTCGGGACGCGAAGCGGCGGCGAGGATCGAGCAGTTCGCTGCCCGCGGTACGGAGATCAGCGGAGTGGAGCCGCAGGTGCGACGCATCGTGGATGACGTCCGTCGGGGTGGAGACCGGGAGCTTCGACGCTATGCTGCGAAGTGGGATGGAGTGGGTACCAGGCAGTCACTGCGGGTGTCCGAGAAAGACTTGGCGCTTGCGTGGAATTCGCTTGCACCGCAGTTGCGCAAGTCGCTGCGTCAGGCGGCGCAGAACATCCGACGATTCTGCGAATGGCAGAAACCCCGCACGTGGAGGCGACACCAGAAAGGAATCTCTCTTGGGCAACTGATTCGACCGCTGGAATCGGTGGGCTGCTACGTGCCCGGGGGACGCTATCCGCTCGTCTCCACGGTTCTAATGACAGTGATTCCAGCTCAGGTAGCGGGGGTGAAGTGCATCCGTGTGGTTTCACCGAATCCGTCGGCGGAAGTATTAGGCGCAGCCGCAATGCTGGGCGTGAGGGAGTTCTACCGCGTGGGAGGAGCGCAAGCGATCGCAGCCCTCGCCTATGGCACGAAGAATATTCCGCGAGTGAACAAGATTGTCGGACCCGGCAATGTGTACGTAACCGTGGCGAAGAGGCTTGTGGGGTTCGACTGCGCGATTGATTTTCTTGCGGGTCCCACCGAGGCTCTGATTCTGAATGACTCTGGCAATCCGGATTTCATTGCCGCCGATCTCGTGGCGCAGGCCGAACATGATGCGGATGCCCTGGCCCTCTTCGTTACCACGTCTCGCAGGTTAGCCCGTTCGGTCGCCGAAAGCGTGACCCGACTTGCTCAAGAAAATCCGACCGCGCAGTTATCTTTGAGAAGGCATGGCGCGATACTCGTTGCCTCCTCTCGCGGAGAGGCTCGGAGGTGGGCCAACCTGCTTGCTCCGGAGCACATCACCGTGTCTGCGGAAGATCTGCCGTTTATCGAGAATGCAGGGTCGATTTTCGTGGGCGAGTATTCCGCGCAGGCCGCGGGCGATTACGCCTCGGGACCGAACCACGTATTACCAACATCAGGGCAGGCTCGATTTCGAGGAGGCTTGAGTGTACTTGATTTCATGAAGGTGATAACAGTGCAGCAGGTTTCGGCCGTCGGGTTGCGGCGGATTGCACCGGCGATCGAATGTCTCGCGGGAGCGGAAGGATTGGCTGCGCACGCGAATTCGATCCGCGTGAGGTGCGCGCATGCTTAGACCGCGGGAAGCGGTGCGCACGCTGCCTTCGTATCATCCTCCGCTTGCTGGGCGAGATGGATTGCGCCTGGACTTTAACGAAAACGTCGCGGGGTGCTCGCCGCGGATCCTGGAGAAGCTGCGGCGGTTGGGTCCGGAGCTACTCGCGAAGTATCCGGAGCGCGAGCCCGTGGAGGCCGCGGTCGCCGATTTTCTTGGCGTGACACGCGAAGAACTGCTGCTGACGAATGGCGTTGACGAGGCCATCCATCAACTCTGCCAGACTTATTTGGAACCCGGTGATGAAGCTTTGATCGTGGTCCCGACGTATTCGATGTACCGCATTTATGCGATGGCGGCGGGTGCACAGGTGATCAGCGTTCCCGCGGCCGGCAATTTCGCATTTCCTGTCGAAGAGGTGAGGAATCGAATTACGGCTCGGACGCGGTTGATCGCCATCGCCAATCCGAACAATCCTACGGGCACGACTGTGTCGCGAGAAGAATTGCTTGAAATCGCCCGCGCCGCGCCGAATGCAGCGGTGCTGATCGATGAAGCCTACTTCGAATTCTATGGGCAGACCATGTTGGATGGACCGCTAACATTGCCTAACGTCTTTGTGGCGCGCACGTTTTCAAAAGCTTACGGCCTGGCGGGACTTCGGATTGGCGTGCTAGTAGGCGACGCGGAGCAGATGCGCTCGGTGCGGCGGGTCAGTTCGCCTTACAACGTTAATGCGGTGGCACTGGCTTGCTTGCCGGATGCGCTCGAGGATCATCGTTACGTCGAGCAATATGTTGACGAGGTCAGGAATGGCCGGGCACGTTTGGAATTAGCTCTTCAAGCGAATGGGACTCAATTCTGGCCCAGCCATGCGAATTTCGTGTTGGTGCGTGTGGGTTCGTCTGCGACGGAATCGGGAGTTTTCGTGGAGAAGATGCGGCGCCGTGGGATATTAGTCCGTGATCGATCGGGTGACCAGGGATGTGAAGGATGCGTTCGCATCACGCTGGGCCGGAAAGAGCATACCGATCGTCTGCTTAGCGCGCTACAGGAAACGTTCGAAGAAGTCGGCATTGGTCAAGGAGCGCCGCGATCATGAGGAAGGGAAGCATCAAGCGCGTCAGCAAGGAAACCCAGATCGAGATTTCGCTGACCATTGAAGGGCGCGGGCGATATCAGGTATCGACCGGCATTCGTTTTTTTGATCACATGCTGGAACTATTCGCGCATCATGGCGGATTCGATCTGAAGCTCAAAGCGCGCGGCGATCTCGATGTGGATCAACACCATACAGTGGAAGATGTTGGAATCGTTCTGGGACAAGCCTTCGATAAGGCGCTGGGCACGAAGCGAGGCATTCTTCGGGCCGGCTATTTCCTTATGCCGATGGATGAAACCATGGGTATGGCCGCGGTGGATTTCTGCGGGCGTACGGCTGCTGTTGTCGATACAAAGGTTCGTACGCGACTGGTGGGCGATTTGCAATCCGAATTGGTAGATGATTTCTTCGAAGGATTTGCCCGTGGTGCGCGAGCCAACGTGCATGTGCGTGTGTTCTACGGACGATCGAGTCATCACAAGATCGAGGCGTTGTTCAAAGCTTTTGCTCGTGCCCTGCGCGCCGCGTGCTGGCGCGATCGGCAGATGGTGCGCCTCTTGCCGAGCACGAAAGGCGTCCTGTGATTGCAATCGTCGACTACGGTGCGGGCAATCTGGTTTCAGTTAAGAAAGCGTTTGACTGGTTGGGACAGGAGTGCGTGATTACTTCGGACCCAGCTCAGGTTGCAAAGGCCTCTAAGATCGTGCTTCCGGGCGTGGGCCACTTTGTTTCCACCGCGGCTCTTGAAAGTTCCGGCTTGCGAGATGCGATTGCTGATGCGATCCATCGGCAAGTTCCGTTTCTGGGGATCTGCGTTGGCATGCAGTGGATGTTTGAAGGGAGTCAGGAATCCCGAAATTCGGAAGGTCTAGGGATATTGCGGGGCAAGTGCGAGCGGTTCCCGGAGTCGGTCAAATCTCCACATGTGGGTTGGAATACGCTCACGATTAACGCGTCCTCTCGGCTGTTTCGCGGGATTCCTTCGCCATCGTTTGTGTACTTCACTCATTCGTTTCGCGCGCCGGTGAATAAGGAAACAGTGGCCTGCTGCGAGTATGGCGGAAAGTTTTCCGCAGCTGTAGAACAGGATCAGATCTTCGGGGTTCAATTCCATCCGGAAAAATCGGGCGAGGTTGGGTTAAGACTGCTGGAAAACTTTTGCGCGATATGACATGTTGACCAAACGCATTATCGCTTGCCTGGACGTGGACGGTGGACGCGTGGTGAAAGGTGTGCAGTTTTTGGACTTGCGCGATGCGGGCGATCCGGCGGAGTTGGCCAAGGCGCATAGTGTCGCCGGAGCGGACGAGATCGTGCTGCTGGATATCTCGGCGGCGCACCAGCGACGGGCGACTCTCCTCGACACCGTTCGGAAGACAGCGAGGCAACTGTTCATTCCATTCACGGTGGGCGGCGGCATTCGTACCTTGGAGGATGCAACCGCTGTATTCGCTGCGGGGGCGGACAAGATCAGCATTAATTCCGCGGCTCTGGCCGATCCAGATCTGATTAAGCGAATCGCTCTGCGCTTCGGATCGCAGGCCGTGGTTGTCGCGATTGACGCCAAGCGTGGCAAGGATGGAGCGAACTGGGAAGCGTTCACGCATGGGGGAAGAGTTTCCAGTGGTAGAGACGCACTGGAGTGGGCGCTGGAAGCGGAAGATCGGGGCGCCGGGGAAATCCTGCTCACCTCGATGGATCGCGATGGGACGGGAGTCGGGTTCGATTGCGAATTGACGCGAGTTGTGGCTGATGCGGTTCGGATTCCGGTGATTGCTTCAGGAGGCGCGGGGGGAGCGGCACATTTCGTGGAAGTGTTTCGCAAAGGGCATGCCGATGCGGCGCTGGCAGCTTCGATTTTTCACTACGGATTCAGCCGGCTTGCGGATCTGAAGCAGGAACTTGGCGCCCAGGGAATTTCGGTGAGGTGGCCGTGCTGATTCCATCGATCGATTTAATGGGAGGCAAAATTGTTCAGCTCGTTCAGGGCCGCAGAAAGGCTCTCGAGTTCGACAATTTCGAGGAATGGATTGAACGCTTCTCGAAATATCCGCTGGTGCAGTTGATTGATCTCGACGCGGCGATAGGATCAGGAACCAACTTAGACTTGACGCGGGATATTGCGCGCCGGCTCCCGAGCCAAGTCGGTGGAGGGATCCGGTCGGTGAAAGCGGCTCAAGCGGTGCTGGAAGAGGGTGCCAGGCGTGTGATCGTAGGATCGGCACTCTTCATAGACGGCCAACTCAACACCACGTTCGCGGAAGAACTTGCCAGCAAAGTAGGGCCTGAGCGGTTGGTGTTCGCTCTCGATGCGATCGGCGGTCGAGTCGCCATTCACGGATGGCGAAAGATAACCGAGGTCAGCCCGTTAGAAATGATTCGGAAGCTTGATTCCTGGTGCGGAGCGTTTCTTTACACCCACGTGGAGACCGAAGGATTGTTGCAAGGGTTCCCGCAGGACGTGATTCTGCCGCTACGGGAGTCAACCACACGACAGTTGATTGCTGCAGGTGGAATCAAGTCGCAGGAACAGATCGACGCGTTGCATGCGATCGGCGTGGATTCCGTGGTCGGGATGGCGATCTACCAAGGCATTGTTGCCGCGTAGCAACCGAGAACATACCCACTTTCTAAGCGCGCTTTAGTGCTCCGCTTCAGTCAAGAGGCAAAATCCTCGGAATCAAAGCACAGTCTAGGAGCATCCACAGTCTGCATGAGTCAGCCATGCGATGAGGCAGTCATTCGGTGTGGGTCTGCCGCGGCCCCGTGCAAAAGGGAATCGGAACCATGGATCTTGGCCGCCACTATCCTCGGCTCAAGCATGGCGTTCATCGATGGAACGGTCGTCAATGTGGCGCTGCCCGCACTGCAATCGAGTCTGCACGCCACCGTTGTGGACGTGCAGTGGGTGGTGGAGGCTTACGGCTTGTTTCTGTCTGCCTTGATCCTGGTGGGCGGCGCGCTGGGAGATTCTGTTGGACGGCGATTCGTCTTCGTGCTCGGGGCAGGTGTGTTCGCCATCGCGTCAATCGGATGCGGCCTGGCATCGAGTGTTTCCGCGTTAGTAATTGCCCGATGTGTGCAGGGAATCGGGGCTGCTGCTTTGGTGCCCAGCAGTCTTGCGATTATCAGTGCCTCGTTCGATGAGAAGTCCCGTGGCCAAGCGATTGGGACGTGGTCGGGATTTACGGCGATCACTACGGCCTTCGGTCCGGTACTTGGGGGATGGTTGGTACAGCATGCTTCGTGGCATTGGATCTTCTTCATCAACGTCCCGCTTGCGGTGGCGGTCATCGCGATTGCTCTGTGGCACATTCCTGAGTCGCGAAGTGCTGCTGCCGAGGGCGTTGACTGGGTGGGAGCTCTGATTGCAACGCTGAGCCTGGCCGGACTGGTGTATGGGTTCATCGAGAGTGCGGAACTGGGTTGGCGGCACCCGGTTGTTCTTGCGAGTCTGGTCGGTGGTTTCGGATTTCTCGGTTTGTTTGTCTCCGTCGAGAAACGTGAGTCGGCGCCCATGATGCCGCTTCGCCTGTTCCAGTCGCGCAACTTCAGTGGAGCAAACCTTTTGACCCTATTGCTCTATTCGGCGTTGGGAATTTTCTTTTTCTTGTTTCCGTTGAACTTGATCCAGTTGCAGGGATATTCGCCAACCGCGACTGGGGCGGCGGCGTTGCCGGCGATCTTGCTGATGTTCCTTCTGTCGCGCTGGTCGGGGGGATTGGTCGCACGTTACGGACGAAAGGCTCCGTTAGTTGTCGGGCCGCTGATTGCGGCGGCGGGATTTCTCTTGTTCGTTGTGCCGTCGGTCGGAGGCAGTTACTGGAAGACATTTTTCCCCGCCTTTGTCGTGCTGGGCTTGGGGATGGCGGTGAGTGTTGCGCCGCTCACGACAGTGGTCATGAACTCGGTGGAACAGGATCGTGCAGGAACAGCGTCGGGTATCAACAACACCGTTGCTCGTGTGGCAGGTGTGCTGGCAATCGCGATTCTGGGGAGCTTGATGGCGCAAGCATTTGGGTACGAATTGCAGCGGTCAGTGCGGAGCCTGAATCTTTTGTCTTCGGTGAGAAATTACATCCAATCGAATTCAATCAAACTCGGCGGTTTGGAGATACCGCGGGACCTGGATGCGAACACGGCGAGGTTGGTCAGGAATGGCATCAACCAGGCGTTCGTGTTTAGCTTTCGGCTCATCATGGTGGTCTGCGCCATCCTCGCGATACTGAGCGCTGGAATCGCGTTGCGGATGGTTTCTTCGGAGGACTCGCAGCGAGAGCACGAAGTAATTCCGGGCGAAGCAGCCTGACTGTTCGAGCATCGTTGCCGCCGACCGGTGACAGAGCTTATCTTGGGTTGACCCTTGCTGCTCGGAGAAAGGCGCTGCGATGAATGTTCTGGTTCTGAACTCGGGAAGCTCCAGTCTGAAATTTCAGGTAATTGCCACCGACCTGGAGCAGATCAAGCAGTATAAGGATGATCGGATTTGCCGGGGAGAGGTCGAGGGGATCGGCGGCGAGGCGATCATCCGGATTCAGCACCGAACGGATCCGGGGCAGACACTGACTGCGCCCCTGCGGGACATGGGGTCAGCTCTGGATTACATCGTCCGCCATATCGCGTCGGACCGGTCAGGGGTTTCGGAGATCAAGAGCTCCGCTGACGTTCACGCGGTGGGCCATCGCGTGGTGCACGGCGGGGAGATGTTCAAAGAGTCGACGCTGATTGACGATCGCGTGCTCAAAGGTATTGAGGACTGCATCGATCTGGCACCCCTTCATAATCCGAATAATGTGAAAGGTATCCTGGCGGCTCGAGAACTTTTCGGCAAGGATATCCCTCAGGTCGCGGTATTCGATACCGCTTTTCATCATTCGCTTCCGGAGCAGGCTTATCTTTATGCGGTTCCGTATCATCTTTATCGGCGGCATCGAATTCGGCGGTATGGATTTCATGGAACCTCACATCGCTACGTCGCCTTCCGCTATCGAGTTCTCCGGAAACTGACACGAGAGCAAACCAACATCATCACGCTGCATTTGGGAAATGGTTGTTCGGCTGCTGCCATCAAAGGTGGATCCTCGGTGGATACTTCCATGGGCATGACGCCCTTGGAGGGATTGGTGATGGGCACGCGGTCGGGGGATCTCGATCCCGCCATCGTCAGCGTCATTGCGCGAAAAGAGGGGATGTCGTCGTCAGAGGTGGACACACTTTTAAACACGCAATCGGGTTTGCTCGGGATTTCCGGGCTCACCAACGATATGCGAGAGTTGCAGGCGGAACTGAACGAACACGAAGACCGGCGGGTGCGGCTCGCGGTTGAAATCTTTTGTTACCGGGCGAGGAAATACATTGGCGCATTCCTCGCCGCCATGGGCGGAGCGGACGCCGTCGTTTTCACCGGGGGGATTGGCGAAAATTCATCGGACGTCCGGGCGCGTATCTGCGCTGGAATGGAATGGGCGGGGCTTCGCCTTGATGAGAAACAGAATCGGGAAACGGTCGGGCGCGAAGGCAAAATTTCGACCAAAGACTCCAAATTGCTTGCCTATGCGATCCCGACCGACGAGGAACTGCTGATTGCGCGCGATACGGTCCGAGTGATTCGGGGCGAGGCACACCCATCATAGTTCACTCTCGCGGCATTAGTACGGCCAAACCCAATCGGTCGCTTCCGGTTCATCGATGCCGTGCTGGTGAGCGTAGTTTCTGCACGCGATCTGCCGGTTCAGGAATCTCTCCTTGGCATGGCCTCCGATTTTCTGCAATCTCGGTACTCGATCCACTACGTCCATGGCCAGACTAAAGCGGTCAATGTTGTTGTCGATGGCCAACTCCAGCGGTGTATTGATGCTGCCTTTCTCCTTGTAGCCTCGCACGTGAATGTTTTCGTGGTTCCTGCGACGATAGGCCAGCCGGTGGATCAACTGCGGATAGCCATGAAAATTGAAAATGACTGGCTTGTCGATCGTGAACAGTGAGTCGAAATCGCGATCGGAAAGGCCGTGGGGATGCTCGGTATTGGGTTGCAGCTTAAATAAGTCAACCACATTGATGAACCGGATTTTGAGATCCGAAAATTCCTTGCGCAGAAGATCGGTGGCCGCCAGCGCCTCTTGTGTGGGAATGTCTCCGGCAGAGGCCATTACCACGTCTGGTTCACCAGCCTCATCATTGCTGGCCCAATCCCAGATGCCGATGCCCTTGGTGCAATGGGTGATGGCCTGCTCCATATTCAGAAACTGCAAGTGCTTTTGCTTGTCGCAGACAATGACGTTGACATAGTTCTGGCTGCGAAGACAGTGGTCGGCGACCGAGAGAAGGGAATTCACATCGGGGGGCAAATAAATGCGCGTGACACTTGCGCTCTTGTTGACGACCACGTCAAGGAAGCCGGGATCCTGGTGCGTGAAACCGTTATGATCCTGCCGCCAAACGGTGGAAGTGATCAGGAGATTCAATGATGCGATGGCTTGTCGCCAGGAGAGATGGTTGCAGATCTCCAGCCACTTGGCGTGTTGGTTGAACATTGAATCGATGACGTGCACGAATGACTCGTATGTAGATAAGAAACCGTGGCGCCCGGTTAGAAGGTAACCTTCCAGCATTCCTTCCATGGTGTGTTCGCTCAACATCTCCATGACCCGGCCGTCGTTCGCGAGTTGACCTCCGTCGTTGTCCTCGGGAAAGCGTTCCTCGATCCAGAATTTTTTGCTGATAGCGTAGATCGCATCGAGCTTGTTGGAGGTCGTCTCATCGGGACCAAACACCCGGAAGTTGTTCATATTCGATTTCATTACGTCGCCCAAGAAAACTCCAAGCGGACGCGTATTCTCCGCCTGGGTCTGGCCGGGCTTTTTGAACTTGTGCGCGTAGTCTCGGAAGTCGGGAAGACGAAGTGCCTTCTTAAGGCGTCCTCCATTGGCATGGGGATTCGCACTCATGCGGCGGTCGCCCGATGGCGCTAGCTCGCGGAACAACGGGGCCAACTTGCCATCGCCGTCGAAAAACGGATCGGGCTTCTGCGAGTGCATCCAGGTTTCAAGAGCCCGAAGTTGCTCAGCATCCTTCTTTACGGCCGGAAGCGGTACCTGATGGGCGCGCCAGAAACCCTCCAGATAATGGCCTTCAAGTTCGCGCGGAGCGGTCCAGCCTTTGGGCGAGCGCAGAACGATCATTGGCCAACGGGGCCGGCTGGAGACTCCTTTTTTGCGGGCCGTTTGCTGGTGTTGGCGAATTTCATGGATGCAATGCTCCACGGTTCCGGCCATCGCCTGATGCATGCTGTCGATGTCGGAACCCTCCACGAAGTAAGGTGTCCAGCCGTAGCCGCGGAAAAGGTTTTCCAGTTCTCCATGCGAGATGCGGGCCAGTAGCGTGGGATTGTCAATCTTGTACCCGTTCAGGTGAAGGATAGGCAGAACGGCGCCATCCCGCGCCGGGCTCAGAAACTTGTTGATGTGCCAGGAAGTGGCGAGCGGTCCGGTTTCGGACTCGCCGTCGCCAACTACGGCGGCAACGATCAACTCGGGATTGTCGAAGGCCGCACCGCAAGCGTGCGAAAGGACGTAGCCGAGTTCGCCACCTTCATGAATCGATCCCGGAGTTTCAGGCGTGCAGTGGCTGCCGATCCCGCCCGGGAAGGAAAACTGCCGGAAGAATTCGCGCAGGCCATTGGCATCGAGACTCTTTTCCGGGTAGGTCTCAGAGTACGCGCCCTCGAGATAGGAAGGGCCAAGAACGCCGGGGGCGCCGTGCCCCGGGCCAGCGAGAAAAATCATGTCGAGATCGTATTTTTTAATCAGCCGATTCAGATGCACGTAGATGAAGGAGAGTCCGGGGCTGGATCCCCAGTGGCCGAGCAACCGGTTCTTGATGTGCTCAGGTTGCAGGGCTTCGATGAGCAACGGGTTCTCCTGCAGGTAAATCATTCCCAGGCTCAGGTAATTGCACGCGCGCCAGTAGGCTTCCGTTTTGCGCAACTCTTCGGCGTTGAGCGGCTTTTCCGTAATGGTTGATCGGGTGGGAGCGTAAGGACTAAGTTCAAGGATTTCGGCTGGGATGCTGGCTTCTATGGTGCTCATCAGATTACTCCTCTCGATAGCCTATTCTCGAAGGTCGTTCACGCACAAATGGTGGGCTGTGGATTTCACGAAACTTTAGGCTCAAGGAGAGATTTGGACGGGAAGGCCCGCGGATCAGTTAAGCGATTATCAAGATTCAAACGTGAGGAAGCCTCGGTCCGGGCGCTCGGTGTTCGCAACAAGTTCTGGTAGTCGAAGCCGCGGGCGGAAAAATCCAATTCGCGCGAGGTCCGCAAAAAAAGGGGGGTAACTGCAGCATGGCTGAACGTTCGTAATTTGAAACCTTGTTCCGCTGCTCGCAGAATCAAATTCGCCACCACTTCGCAAGAACAGCAACGGCAGCCTCCCTCCTGGAAGGCCGCCCGCTGAGATCAAAATTATCCTGGCCGGATTGGAACGGTAGCAGTTTATGTCTGCTCCGATAGTCACGATTCTCTGCGTTGACGACCACTGGAATGGTCTCATCGGCCGCAAGATGTTCCTCGAGCAAAACGGGTACAAGGTTCTTGAAGCCAGTGACGGGCCCGAGGGACTCAAGCTGTTCGCCACTCGAAATGTGGACGCGGTCGTGCTCGATTACCAGATGCCGGGAATGAGCGGCGACATCGTCGCGGCGAAGATGAAGCGGATGAACTCCCAAGTTCCGATCTTATTGCTGTCCGCCTACGAGCCTCTGCCGAAGAAGAAACTGCAGTCGGTGGATACTTTCCTGTCAAAATCTCAACCTCCGATGATTCTCCTTTCAACCCTGAAACGATTGCTTGACAGCCGATCCAAACCATTCTTTTCCCGCTGGATGGACAACTGGAGAGACCGCAATCAAAGGACAGCGCAATGAATTTCATCAAGTTTCTTCTCGGCAGTGGGTGTTCCCATCGTTTCTCGTGGCCACGGACGGAGGAAAGCGGCCGCTACTACCAGATTTGCGCTGACTGTGGCGCCGCCTACGAGTACGACTGGAAAACGATGAAACGAATTGGCCCTTGGCTGACCGACAAGAACCCGGCTGCTGCGCTCCATGGACCTCAGGGTTCCTGGTGAAGAGGGCCGGTTAATGTAATTGAACCTCGAAGTTGGCCACCCCCCACCTTAGTGCCATTACCCCGCACGATGGTGTCGTTGACGACCAGGTGTCGGCCCGTTCATCCTCATTGAGCGATATGTGGGTGTAGTTGTCGGTTGTTAGAAGCGCCGAGTTGAGGACGTCCCAGTAGTCATCCGCAGTACCCCAGCTGCGGTTTAACAGATCCTTCCTGGTGAGGGGAAAGGATCATTTGAGTAAGCTCACCCGAACAGGGCCAAACGATTCAGGGCATAACTTCACGGAAGGAGTTGTGTGCATACTCAATTGCAGAATCAAAGAACCACGTTAATTCAAAACTTCCCTTTGTTTGCAGAGGTTTCTACTGCGGATTGCAGCAGCATTATTTCTGCTGCTCGCGAAAAACGATTCACGCGCAGAGAAACCATTTTTTCCGAGGGCAACGCGGTTCGCCAGGTCATCATGCTGCTTTCCGGCTGTGTGAAGGTTACTCAGACCGGCCTCAGCGGCAACGAGGTAATCCTTCGGCTCAACGGAGCCGGAGAGATCGTAGGTTCATTCCGGCTGTGCACCCAATGCAATCACTGTTCGACGGCGCAAGCAGTGCAGCTTTCCACGGCTTTGATTTGGGATGCGTCGATTTTCGAGAAGCTGCTAGTGAGTGTTCCCACATTCCGGCGCAACACGTTCCGTGCCCTCGAAGAAAGATTGCGGGATATGGAACAGAGGTTCCGAGAAGTTTCCACGGAAAAGGTTGGATCTCGCCTGAGCAACGAACTCATTCGGCTATCTGGTCGACTAGGACGAGTTGATGGAAATCCTGAAATCACCCTTTCGCGCGCGGAGTTGGCACAGCTGACCGGCACAACTTTGTTTACGGTGAGCCGCTTGCTCTGCCAATGGCAATCGATGGGAATTGTGGCGATTCGGCGAGAGGCCGTGTTGGTTCGAGATTTAGCCGCACTGGCTCAGCTCACGCAGAGTGAATAGTTCAGCGCTTTCAAGTTGAGAGCTGAGTCAGACTGCAAGGAATCTTCCCGCTGCTCCTGCCGCGTACCTGCCAAAACCACAATCAAATGACCGGTGCGGTTATTACTGCGGCCGTCCGCCGAGTGGCGCCGGATATGCTCCTGAGGCAGTTGGTAAGAGCTTCTGGGGCTCAGCTTGTTTTCGCGGCTGGGTCGCGGCCGGGGCAGCGCCACTCTGTTGCGGTGTCCGCCCTTGTCCGTTCGCAGGAGTCGACTGAGCGGCCGGGGTATTGGCGGCGCCCTTGCGTGGATCCTGATGGCCGACCGACACAGAGGCTCCTCGGCCGAGATCTACGAGCCGCAGATTGTCGTCGGTGACTTCTTGCGCCCGGACAATGTGAGGCGTAATCGCAAAGACAATTTCATTCTCCTGCCTCTGTTTGTCCTCTTGTCCAAAGAGATACTTAAGGATCGGAATCTTGGTCAGCCAGGGGTAACCGGCCATGGAGTTGGTCTCGGTATCCTCGAGAATCCCTCCCACCAAATTCACTTCTCCGTCTTCGAGGCGGGTTTCGTGTTCGATGCGCCGCTGTCCAATAATGGGCTGACTGATGCCGCCGATGTTTTGCGTTCCGCTCACCGACGAAACTTCCAGAGTCATTTTCAGAGTGACTTCGTGATCGGAATGGATGTGCGGAGTGATATCGATGTTGACACCCACATCGAGATATTGGAATTGGGTATTGACCAGTGCGCTGACACCACCGCCTCCGGCAGCGGCTCCAAAGGAGCCCGTGGCGACGGGAACACGGTCGCCGATTTTCAACGTAGCCTTCTCATTATCGAGGGCGCGGATTTCGGGGTTCTGCAGGAGCTTGGTGTCGCTATCACTCATCAGGAATGACATCGACGCGCCGGGAATGCTGACTTGAAAGTTGTTCGCGGTGAGCGAGCCGAGCGAGTTAAGGGTGAACGCGTTGCCACCCGACCCGGAACCGCCGGCACCGCCGGTGCCCGGTACCATCACGATGTTGGCTGACGTAGGCGGGTTGACGCCAAGCGTTCGTATGCGGCTGCGACTGACTTGTAGAACCGCGATGTCAATGACTACTTCTGGTTTTGGCTTGTCGATGTCCGCGAGCAACTTCTGCGCTAAGACCATCTGGTCCGTCGTGCCGCGGATGATCATCGCATTCTGCTTCGGGATGAGCTGGACGCGGGTGACGTCAAGAATGCCCTTGAGCGTGCTTGCTGCTTCCTGCAATTCAGCGGCATTGGAAACGTTTCTCAGATAGAACGTTTTCATCACCGTGTCTTCCATTTCTTTACGCTTTGCGGTCGTGTCAGCGGCGACGAGAATCGTGTTGCTGGATGTTGGTTCCCAGAATGTTTTCGTTTGCAAAGCTACTGTGTTCAAGGCCTCGCGCAGCGTGACGTCATTTAACTCAACGGTGATCTTCTGCGGCTTGTAGTCCTGATCGAACAGCACGTTGATTCCCGCAAGCTTGGCGATCGTCTTGTACACCATGCTCGCGCTTTCCGTAAGACGAAGGTTGATCAGGGTGTTCGAAATTGGAGCCAGTTCGATTGGTCCGCCTGCCTCATCCGCGGCTTTCTCCAGCGAAGATTTTGCTTTTGGCGCTTCCTCGCCTTTCTCCTGCTTGCGCATCATTTCTTCGGTGCGACGAGCCTCTCCCTTGGCCGTGAAATTGGTTGGATCGATCTCGGCCGCGCGCTGAAATTCTACGGCCGCTTCCTTAAGCTTGCCGCTGTCCCTGAACAGCTGTCCCTGACGGATGTGCTCCACGGCGGCGTAAAAGCGCATGCGCGTGAAGGCCGTGAAATACTTCGGATCTTTGGGTTTCTCAGAATGCGCCTGGGCGTACGCCTGAAAAGCCTCGTCGTATTTGTTCTTGGCTTCTGCCTGAACTCCGCGTTTGTACGAAGCGTTCGCTTCATCCGCGAATCCGACAACGGATAGCGAAAGAACAAAAAAGATGAGAGCCGATAAGAATCGCGCGCTTTTCATAATGTCTCTTCTGCCCGACCGATGCTGAGGTTGAGCGGTCTCTTGGTACACGCGTGCCTCCTATGAAATTGTGCCGATGGCGGAGAAAATCCGGGGGAGAAATTTTGACCGTGCCCAAAGGGCGCTTCGCCCGGCACGCGCAATATCCTTACTTGATAAACCACCAGCCCGACCCGGTATTTGATTTAGCGCAAAGAGCAGGGTCTACAGACGCAATTATTTTCCGCACAACCTCCAGTTACAAATTCCCGTATACAAAATTAATATGTTCGCTCAAACGATCACAACACCGCAGAAAACGTGGGCCTAAATGAGCTGAGAAGAGCTGCCATTAAGGATTGTTGTTAAAGATTGTTATGACTTTGGTCACTTTACAAAACTTTACAGTTCTATTTGCCTAATCGCAAATAGCAAAAAAAAAGGCACTGTACTGTGTCACCACGGGTTTGGGAAACACCCAGAGCCGAGTCCCCGTGCAAGCGGAAAGCTAAAAGGTCTCTCCGCTGTTCGGATTACCCAGACCCTCCCCCGATTCGCTACTAGTTCCCAGGTTCATTGAGCGGCGCTGCGCGCGTACGCAAACGTAGGAGGCTGCACAGCTATGAGAAAGCCTTGTCTGTCTTGGTTGCCAATTCTTCTCGTCTCCCTTGCAACAGTAACGGCGAGCGCACAATCTTTTCGCGTTCAATGCCCGACCAGCACGATTACCCACCCGAACGCAGCCAGCAATAACTCGGAACCTACCTACACCGGTCCGACTTATACAGGTACGAACGGATTTCCGGCGGCGCCGGCCAACGTGAATGGCGCGATCAAGTGCCAACAGATTTCTGGCGGTGATGGCTACTCCACGATGGGTGACGGAACGCAGACCTATATGTTCTCGTTCGGACCGCTGTCGGGACTAGCGGACATCGCGGCCGGCAAGCCTGGAACGCAGTTCCCAAGCGTTTTCAACGTGCCGTTCTCGGGCCAGTTAATGCCTGGCGATCCGGCAACGACGGATAACCCGACAGGGATCCCGGTTGATCCAACAACGTTGCCGTTCAGTTACAACGGTGCGGTCGGGCTCGCCCCCAACGTGGCGAGCCTGGTCAGCATTTACGACATCGCTGAGTCCGCTGGCGGCGGTGGTCGCACGGTTTATGTCCAAACGAATGCTCCCTTAGCCCTCAAGGCTGGCGACCCCATTGTCATTTCGGGAACTGGGACGGGTTATGACGGAAACTGGTCGGTTCTAGCTGCGAACGTTACTACCTTCCCTGGTGACGTCACCAATTACGGCTTCTCGGCGCCGAACAACTTCACGTTCACCGCAACCGCCACAGGACTGGCTGACATACTCGAATCCTCGAGCGCAAGCGTGGGGACCCCTGCGGCGTTCGATGGCCACGTTGACCCCCGGCCGATCATGGATGTCGGCGTGATGAACGGCAACATCCCGGCGCCTCTGATGGCGATCGACGAAGACGATGAGTTCTTCCTCACCCTGACCAACGTCGGCATGATTATGCGGCCCGACTTGTTTGAGCAGCACACGGTTCACTTCCACGGCTATCCCAACGCTTCCTCCTTCTATGACGGTGTGCCGGACGCTTCGGTCGCTATCAACATTGGCGCCAGCTTCACCTACTACTATCTCGCGCCGGATGCCGGCACCTACTTCTGGCACTGCCACATCACTCCTCCGGAGCACCTACAGATGGGCATGGTTGGCCAGATTTACGTGCGTCCGCGGCAGAACCGGGTCCCGGTGGGTGCGAGCGCGCTTGGCGGGACAACTCTCTACGCAGCGCTGCAGCAACAGCAATTGGATCCGCGAACGAAATGCGATTCGGCCTCCGACATCCTATGCAGCAATCCTCTCCCAGTTGGCGGAGACAACCATGCGACACGAGCACACGATGCACAACTGCACCCCACGCCAGGGCTATATGCCTACAACGACGGTGACGGCTCGACGTACTACGACGTCGAGTATCCGATCCAGATTCACGGCTTCGATCCGAACTTCCACTTTGTCGGCATGACCTTCAATCCGGAAGGCTTCGCAGACATGAAAGATAAGTATTTCCTGTTGAACGGACGCAGCTATCCCGATACGGTGCAGTCCGGGCCGCTATACACCCAGACTGTCGACGGCAGCAATCACTTTTCGCAGCCACTCTCGGCGATTATCAACATTCCGTTCGGCAAGAGAGCCCTGCTCCGCATTTCCGACTTGGACGTTTCGGAATTCCAAACCTTGGCCTCATTGGGAATCCCGATGCAGGTTATCGCGCTCAACGCCAAACTGCTGCGGGACCAGGCGGGGAACAATATGTATTACACCACCAACTCAATCACGTTGGGTGGTGGCGAGTCGCTTGATGTGATTCTCGATGCCAGCGACACCACCAAGTATCCGAAGGGCAGTGTGTTCTATCTCTACACCCCCAATCTCGACCACCTTTCCAATGATGCAGAGAACTTCGGCGGATTGATGACCGAAGTTCGCGTGAATTAGGAGCGCAGCCATGAGGGCAACGAACATGAAAAAAGCGATTGTAAAGACACAAGTGCTTCTGGCCGCGATGGTAGCTCTGGCCATGTTGCTCACGGTTTCCGCATATGCTGCGGCCCCTGGCATTACAGGGCCCATTTTCAACCTGACGGCGGCGCCCGCCTACCTCAATCAGCCGGATGGACAGGCGGTCTACTCGTGGGGATATGGCTGTAATGGCGCGCCCAGCGGCTATCTCCCGGCTGGCCTGACCAAGAGTACTTTCTGTAACGCGATGCAGGTCCCGGGTCCAACCCTCATCGTCACAGAAGGAGAGCCAGTAGTAGTGGCGCTCACGAACAATTTGCCCCACGCGGCTGGTAACACGTCCATCCTGTTTCCCGGCGTCACGCTTCAGCCATTCACGGACGGTACACCTGGGTTGCTCACCCAGGAGGCAGCCCCTGGTGCCACGGTGACCTATCGCTTCACCGCCCCCTCGCCGGGCACGCGCGCTTACTATAGCGGAACTCAGGGCGACCTGCAGGTCGAGATGGGACTGTACGGCGCTCTCATCGTGCTTCCCGCTAATGTCCCCGGCGCCTGCACGGCAGGCACAGGGAAATTCGCTGGAGCCAACGGGATTGCGGAAGCCCATTGGGGTGAAACGGATTTCCGCCTCTCGCAGTCAGCCTACGATCATGCAGACACCTGCTACGACCGCGAGTACATGTTCCAGTTCTCCACGATGGATCCCAGAATTCACTCTCAGGCTGAGGCGCAGGTCCTGGCCAAGGGAAATTGCTGCTGCTGGTGCTGCGGGATGCAGCCTGGAAGTTCCGACGGAGCCGTACCACCCCGCATATTTCATGATCAACGGCCGTTCCATGCCCGATGACATGGATCCGAACTACGCCACTGAATACCCGCACCAACCGTATAACGGCGATCCTCACATGCACCCCGGAGAATTGACGCTGCTGCGGATCATTGGACAGGGACGCTGGCAACACCCTTTCCACGAGCACGGAAACCACGTGCGCATCCTGGGGCGTGATGGGAACCTGATTCTTAGCAGCAGTACGACTCCGATTACTTATGCGAACACCGGTACCGGCATTCCATTAGCTGGACCGCTGTTGTTCACGACCACAACCACTCCAGGATTGGCAATGGACGGACTCTACTACTGGACAGCCAAAGGTCTGAACTGGGATGCGTACGGTCATAACCCCACGTCGAAGGATTCTCTCGCAATCCTCACTTGCACGCCGGACGCGAATGGATACAACACGAGCGCTCCTACTGCGATTAACTATTACGAGTGGTGTCAGGACCACAACAAGCCACTGCAAAAGATGCCATTCGGCGATGTTGCCGGGAATGGCCCGGCGACGCTGCCCGATCCCAATCTCTTTACAAACGGCGCGTGGTATGGCGGCAGTCCATACCTCGGCCCGGATGCGACCGTTCGCGCGACTGGGTGCACCAATGGCACCCAAGCCAACGGTCCCGGCACATCGTGCGGTTCTACCGGTTCCACTCCTCCCTCCGGTACGATCGCAAACTCGCCGAGCAGCGAGGCTGGCTTCGCCTTCATGTGGCACTCGCACAACGAGCGCGAAATCACCACCAACAATATTTTCCCAGGCGGCATGCTGATGATGATGCTGGTTGATTCCCGGGAATTCGTCATCGACGAGACCAATTAACTCAGAGGAGAAGAGCAATGCGATTCCACTTCGTGAAAACCAGTTTGAAGACCGCGATATCCTTAACACTCGTACTCCTCCTCGGAGTGGTGGCCACGTCGGCTCAGGTGTCGGTGAACCTGCACGCGAGCCCCCAGACCACAACCCTGCCCGATGGCAACGCAGTTCCCATGTGGGGCTGGACTTGCGTGAACCCAGTGGCGACATCCACCGCTACGACCGGTGGGGGCACCTGCGGAACCCTGGCGGGTGTGCCGCAGGTCGGCGGGGCGATCTGGCAACCGCCGTTGATCACCGTTCCCTACAGTGGATCGGCGACGAGCTTGACCATCAATCTCACCAATAGCCTCTCGTTCCCAGTGGGCGCCGGAGCCAACAGCGTGCCGACATCTCTGGTGATTGTCGGCCAACTGGGCGGCGGACTTGGAACGACGCCGACCTCGGTGGCCAGCCCCGCTCACGCCGTCCAAGGCGCGACTTGGCCAATTGTGGGAGACAGTAGTGGTGCGACTTTCAACCCTCCCCCACAACCTAACCGGGTTCAGACGTTCGCCAGCGAAGTGACAACTGGAAATGCGGCATCTCTGAAATGGAACGGTCTAAAGCCGGGCACTTACTTGATCGAGTCCGGTACGCATCCGTCCATCCAAGGACCAATGGGCCTCTACGGAGTGCTGGTGGTGACGACACCGCCACCCTCGACTGGAGGAACGGGAACTGCCTATCCAGGCGTCAGCTACAGTGCGGACGTTCCGTTTCTCTTCAGCGAAATCGATCCAGTTCTGAATAGCTCCATCAATGCTGCAGTTCGGACCGCTGGGTTCAGCGAGACTTCGATGAGTGTCCTTCGGGATACGGTCACTTCGGTGACTGTCAATCTCGACAATGCAGGTAATCCGATCGGTGGAAGTGGTTACGCGGTCGGTAATCCTGTAACCATTACGGGCGGTGGCTTCACGGTGCAAGCAACTGCTCATGTGTCGTCCGTAGACGGCTCTGGTGCGATTACTGGCATCGCGATTGATAACCCGGGCAAGGGCTACACTTCGATCCCTAATACCGTGACTGCACTCGGTGGAACGGGCGCGTCACTCAGCGCCAACCTGAGCTTGCAGGGCGATATATGCAGTGGCGGCGCAGCTGCCTGCTATCCGCCGGCGGTGAATTACATGCCGCTGTATTACCTGGTCAACGGAACGGCCTTTAACAAGACGGCCGCATCAGCCTCACTGTTTGCGCCCAATCCTCCGTTGGGTGTGACCGGGAATGTCCTGGTCCGGATGGTGAACGCCGGCTTGCGCATGCACATTCCGTCCATTGTCGGAGCGCAAAGCGTTACCACGATTGCTCCAGCCACTACGCCGGCCGCTGGATTTTCGCTCATCGCTGAAGACGGCAACGTGCTCCCCGGCGTACCCAGAGTGCAGAGCGAAGTATTCATGGCTGCCGGCAAGACTTACGACGTGATGATCAGCACGCCGGCTGCCGGTAAAACTGCATCTACCCATTTTCGATCGCGAGTTGAGCCTTTCCGGGAATGCCACTGCGCGCGATACCGGCATGTTGGCTTATATCAATATCAACGCAGCTGGGCTTCCGGCTTCGGCGTCGCTCGGTGCAGCGAAGGCGAATGCGGATACGTACAACTCCGTAGTCCCTGGGAACACCCTCAATGTAAGCGATCCTTCCCTGGGCGTGATTGCGAATGACATCAATGTGTTCGGCGTCAAGGTAGTGACGGCGCCGGGCAAAGGTACACTGACTCTCGCCGAAAACGGTACGTTCAGTTATGTTCCCAGTACCGGCTGGAGTGGCAGCGACACGTTCACGTATTGCGGAAACGGTGCCACGACAGGAGCGGCTTGCGCAACAGTGACCCTGGGTGCGGCACCGATCGAAGCGGCCAGCGGCATCACCTGCACGAACCCGACGCACATACACGTCGAATGTGTCTACAACCCTGAGCATCAAACCCCCGGGCATCCTGTCGTTCTGTAGAGACGCGTTGGGTTATCCCCTGACGGTAAACGCTGCCAGCGTGGTTCCGTCGGTCGGGCTTGACCCTCACCGTGGATCCGAATGGTGGATTCAACGCCTCGGTGCAGCTGCCGCCAAACACGTACACGTTCACCTTCAAGGCACAGAACTCACAAGGTACGGTCGGCGCGACCTCCGCGACGGCGACAATCGTCTTCCCGGCGCCCAGCAATCTTGCCGTGACGGTTTATGACCCGGTCACCAAGGCTCCGATTAGGGACTATCGTTGGGTGATTGAAGAAGACCGCACGTTCTACGTCGACCCCTCGCAACGACGACCAACCGACTGGATGTCCAGGTCCGGCGACGATCGTTCCCACGTTTGGGACGAACTTCCACACCAGCTACATGCCGGTGGTCGCTACAGGCTGCACCGGGTCCGCTGTCTTGCGAATCGGGCCAGACCGTGCTCGGTCAAGCCGACTGTCTGCGACATCGGCAACGGTGTGTGCCGGCAGGACGGGTCCGCCAGTCAAGAGGTGGTCGTCGATCCCGGTGCAGGTTGCTCTGGACCCGCACAAGCGCTACTACATCTCGGTACTGCCGGGCGACGCGGCCAATCCGTTTGCTAACGGCTACGCCAGCGCTCCCGTGTGCTCGAAGGACTCTTCCGGCAACATTGATACCAGTTCCGGAACCTGCGGTCACGGCATGGGCGGCGCTCCCGTCGCAGCTCTTTGCAAGCTCGGTACGAGCTGTACTCCGGGACCGTACCCGGCGGTCACGATCCTGACGCAGCCGGCTCCCTTCCCACCGTCGAAGCTGTCAGTATTCGTGTTCGAAGATGACTTCCCACTGAACGGCGAGCAGGATGGCGGCGGTGGAATCGACGTGCTCTCGCCGAACGAGCCGGGATTAGGCGGCTTCAATATCACCCTGTTTGACGATGCGGGCGGCACTGGCGATGCGACCGGCCAGATGACCTACGACATGTTCAACATGCCTCTGGCGAACAGCCTGGCGGGAACCATCGATCCGGCGACACAACTCGATGCTTGCCCGATCGGAGGCAGCAACCTAACCGCAGCCGGGAGTAACGCTCTTGTTGCCCGAGAAACCACGGGCGCGAATGGCGTGCAAGGCAACCTGGGCATCACGGGCACGATCGTGACCTGCCCGAAGTATGAAGCGGATGGCACAGACTCTGTCTCCGCTGGCTGGCCAGGCCGTGGTTGCCAACCTGATGCCCGGACGTTACGGCGTGGTGGCCACGCCCGCGGCTGACCGAATTGCACGCGGCGAAGAGTGGCTCCAGACCAACACTCTGGACGGCCAGAAGGCGCACGATTCGTTCCTCCGAATCGGTGAGCCCAGCTTCTTCCAGGAGTTTGGACCAGCCGGATACCACGTCTCCATCGGCTTTGCCAACCCTGGCGATCATCAACGCTCGCAAGACGTTCGTCTGCAACGGCACCGACCCGAACATTACCGGTTCTGAACTGCACCAACACCGTTACAGGCATAGCCACGACTGAGCGCATGAGCCGCACGCCCGACGAGCGACTCTTCAGCAGCGGCGACAACAGCAGCTTCTCCTTTACCCAGTGCTACGTGAGCTTCGGCGATCCGGACGGCGAGGACTTCGCGTTCACCAAGTGCAACGCTGACGGCAGCTTCACTCTGACCGGTCTGCCCGACGGCGACTGGAGAATCACTGTATTCGACCAGTGGAACGACATGCTGGTAGACGGCCTTTCGACGCCGGTGCGGCTCAGTCACAGCGCGACTCCGATCTTGAACATGGGTCAGATTGCCATGAACCAGTGGCAGTCGAACATCTACACAAAGACCTTCTTCGATCTGAACAGCAACGGTATTCAGGACCCGGGCGAAGACGGGCTCACGTTGGTGGCGACCAACAATCGCTTCCGCGACGGCAGCTACTCCAACTTCAACAACACCGACCTGGCTGGCAACGCTGGCTTCAACGAGATCTTCCCGCTGTTCAGCTGGTACGTCATCGAAGACGATACGACGCGCTACAAGAGCACCGGAACCCACGTCGTCTATGACGCGGGCGGTCCGGCCGACGGCACGCCATGCGGAACGGCTGCAACTCCTCCGACCGCGCCGTGCGGAAGCTCCAGCATCGGCGTCGATGATGGCGAACACCGCCGAGCAGATCTCTGTGCCAACCGCCCTGCGGGTGCCGGGTGCACGCTACTGCGCGTCAGCTGATTGCCCGACCGGTGATAGCGCCGGCGGATCCACCGGCCGTGTCGATCCTCCAACTTGGTTTGGCACTGAAGGCTGGCAAGGATTCTCTGGCCAGAACAACTTCGTAGAGTTCGGAAAGAAGCCGTTCGCTCCTGGCGAAACCGGCGGCATCCACGGCGAAGTGATTTATGCTTCGACGCGGCCCTTCGATGATCCCAGCCTGCTCATTCACACGAGCTGGACGCCGGATGTCCCGGGAGTCACCGTCAACCTGTACAAGGAAGGCACGGCTCCGGACGGCACCACAAGCCTGACGCTGATCGATACGACCAAGACCAGCAGCTGGGACGACTGGGCCCAGGGCTTCCGGCCGGATGGCAATCCCAACATGAACTGCCCAGGCCAGGGTACGGCTACGGGCACAAATGCCGATCTGTTCTTCTTCACCATCTATGACCAGCCGATGTGGCTCGACGTGTACGCCAATGGCGGCACTCCGGTTCACACGATTCCAAACAACTCGCAGTACAAGTGCTATGACGGCATGCACAACTGGAACCAGGTGCAGCCGGCCCCGTACGACGGCTACTACACGTTCCCCAGCGTCACGGCTGTCAATCCGACCACGGGAAAGTGGACCGGAACAAACTGCACGGGTTGCGTGCCGAATCCCGACACCACGGATACCTTCCGCGTCGGCACCCCCATGCTGCCGCCCGGCAAGTACGTAGTTGAAATGATCGTTCCCCCCGGTTACGAGCTGGTGAAGGAAGAGGACAAGAACATCCTGATCGGCGACAACTATATTGCGCCGGTCACGCAGCAATTCGCTGGATTGGGCAACATCTTCATTCTGCCTGACCAGGCCGAAATCAATACCCTTTACAATGCGAACAACCCCCAGAATCCCACGCAGACTCTGGGACGCACCACTCTCCCGAGCCACGAAGGCGACACGGGTAGCGTCGAGACCTTCTGGCCCTGCGTCGGCGCCTCGCGCGTCGTTCCCGACTTCATCAGCTTGTTCCCGCAGTCGGGCGAAGTCTCGCCGTTCGCTGGCGCGACTCGCAATCTGTGCGACCGCAAGGAAGTCACCCTCACCGAGCAGACGGCGGCCCTGGCCAAGTTCTGGGTCTTCACGTCGGCTCACGTTGCCGCTCACTTCACGGGCGTCATCACCGACGACTACACCTCGGAATTCGATCCGTTCTCGCCTCAGTTCGGCGAGAAATTCTCTCCGCCGAACCTACCCGTCTCCATCAAGGATTGGTCCGGAACGGAAGTCTCCCGCGTCTATGCCGACCAGTGGGGCACCTATAACGGCTTGACTTACTCCACGTGGGAAGTCAACCCGCCCAACCCGACCGGTTATGCGCCGACCATGATGGTGGTCTGCATGAACGATCCGGGTCCGATTCCCGCGGCCGAACGGCAGCATGATCACGGATCCGTTGTATCAACCCGCAGTACAGCCAGTTCTGCTACGAAATTCCGTTCATGCCTGGGCAGACCCAGTACATGGACACGCCGGTTGTGCCGGTATCCGCTTTCGCGGGCGCGGGCTACAACAACCCCGATTGCGCTTACCCGGATGCGACGCCGGCTGTCGCCAGAGTTGATGGCGACGGAAGCCAGGGTGGACCTTGGGCGAGCGCAGCTGGCGTAACCCTGACGATCACAGCCTTGGGTGACCAGACTGTGCCGAACAACGCTTACTCTGGACCATCCTTTACGACGGCTCCCGTTCAACCAGAAAACCGTCACGCGCCACTACGGCTTCGGTACCCAGTGCACGTCGGTCGGCGGTATGCACGGCGCACGACAGTGTCGATTGGTGTCGATGCGTGGCACCTGTGACGCGCCCATCACGAGTTGGAGTGACACGACCATCATGGTCACAGCGCCTTCCTGGGCGGCACCAGCGGCGTGCCGCAATGCGCCATTCAGCAACAGGCCCAGTACAAGCCTGCCGGTACGTCGACCGCCTACTGCGGACAGCTGGTAATTACGGCTGGCAACGGCAAGCAGTCGATTGACACCGTCACGGTGACGATCGGCGGCAAACACCCGACCTACGTTGCGGGTAACCTCCCGCTTCTTCCGTCGGGAGTCGGTTCGATCCAGAAAGCGATCGACGCTGCCAACCCGGGTGACCTGATCATCGTGCCCCCGGGTACCTACAACGAAATGCTGCTGATGTGGAAGCCAGTCCGTCTGCAAGGTGTCGGAGCTGCCACCACCATCATCAACGCCAATACTCAGCCTGCCGGCAAGCTGAATGTGTGGCGCCAGAACGTCGATTGTTTGTTCGGGCTCGCGCCTGCCGGTACCCCGAGGGGCTACGATCCGGGTTGCGGCGCTGGCTGGGTTCAGCTTCAAGCCTACCGCCAACAATCCGCAGGTCGATCGTCTGCCACTCGAGGCCACCGTCGGTTGGGACGCTACCCTGAACGGCAACTTGGCTGAGTTGTTGCAGGAGCCAACCCTGATGGGAGCTCTGGAAGGAGCGGCAATCACGGTGTTGTCGAAGGGCGTGAACTTCCCCGTCGGATCCGTTCGTGCGCCGACACGCTTCCCGACCGGCACCCTGCTGCTGCAGAATGTCCCCGGCTCTAGGGCCGTTGATCATTGCACAGACCGTACGAATCCGTTCCCAAGCAACTTCGAATGCAACCCGTCCAGCATCGACGGCTTGGGAATCACCGACAGTTCCCAGGGCGGCGGCGGCATCTTCGTCCACGCCTGGGGTCACAACTTGCAGATTGCGAACAACCGCATCTACAACAACGCCGGAACGCTTTCGGGCGGCATCAACGTCGGCCAGGGTGAATTTCCTGGCGCCTACTTCGGTGGCGCGGGCGCGGCCAATGCAGATCCGGGCTCTTGCCAGACCAGTGCGTATACCAACCTGCAGCTGCCGTACTGCCTCGACATGAACGTGAACGTGCACAACAACTACATCACCCAGAACTCCTCAACGGGCGATGAGTTGTTCTCCGCTACACCGGCGGGAGCGGGCGGTAGTCAGCTTCTGCACCGGCACCGATTACTACAAGTTCAACTTCAACTGGCTCTGCGGCAACTTGAGTTCACGGTGACGGTGGCGGCTTCGGTCACTTGGATTCGTCTACAACGGCGACATCGAGCACAACCCTGTCGTGTTCAACCAGAGCACCAACCCGACGATCCCGACCAACGGTGGCGGATTGCTGATCATGGGTGCGCCCGACGTCGATCCGACCTGCGGCGCTACCACGGACCAGGATTGCGTGACCAGTCAGCCTGGCACGATTGGACCGAGTGACGGTATTGGTCCCGGCTTGGTCATCAATGCTAACCTGATCATGGGCAACTCTGCGGAAAGCGGCAGCGGTGGTGGTATTGCGCTTGCAGAACATCAACGGCTCGGATGTGGTCAACTTCCCGACGACCCCGCCCGCTGGAACGACATCACCGTGACCAACAACGTCATTGTCAACAACGTCGCAGGCTGGGACGGCGCTGGCATCTCGTCTGCAGGATGCTCTGAATGTGAACATCATCAACAACACGATCATGTCCAACGACACGACCGCGTCGTCGGGCGTGCTCTTCAACACGATCGGTGCTCCGTTGGCCAGAGGTCAGGGCAGCAATTGCACGACGACGTCTACGTACCTCGTGTCCTCAGCCCGCTGGCCTGGTAAGCATCCAGAACAGCGCGGTGTTAGCTGGCGAACTTGCCTGCGACCATCACTTGCCCGCCCAACCACTTCGGCACGCTGGCGGTAAGCAGCTACCAACGGAACGTGCCGGACGGCCTCCTATCCGGAACTGTATAACGACGTGTTCTATGACAACCGCTCGTTCTACATCGGTGTGGGAACTCTCGGTACGGGAACCTTGAACCAGCAGAACGTGGTTTCCCTCTATAACGCGTTCAGTACGCAACGCAGGCTCCCAGCCAGACGGCTACCGGCGCTTGCCCGACCGCCAGCTACTGGGATATCGGTGTACGCGGCGACTCGGGACCGACTACGCACGATTCCGGTGTGACCCTCAACCCAGAAGCATCGCTTCTGACCGTTACTTCCGCGGACGGCTATACCGGAGGCGTCGGGACGACGTTCCGGGCCAACACGGCCTCCAATCCTCAGGTGGTGAGCCAGTACTGCAATGGCTCGCGAGTGCCGCCTGAGGCAGGCGGGCTTGGTTACAACGTGCCGCCGGGGATTTCGGACGCCACTGTGCCGAATCCGATCTTCAACCTGACACCAGCGGCCACGGTGGATGAGGGCAACAACTGGATCAATCTCAGTTGGGGTCCGCTGGCGGAGACGAACCCGGTAACTGGCGCGGTTCTGGGCAACTACGCGCCAGCAGCAAATACGTCGCCGGTGGTTAACTACATAACGCCACTGAACTCTTCGACGACCTACAATGCAGCGCCGACCTACGGACTTCTTCGGCAATCTGAGGAAGACCAACAACGCGGTTGATATCGGTGCAATCGAATTCACTGGTGCGGCTGCGACTGTACCGACACTGTCTTCGATCAGCCCGGCATCTCACACGCGCGGTAACTCGGGCTTCACCGTCACTCTCACCGGCACGAACCTGACCGGTACGAGCGCAGTGAACGTCTCGGGGACCGGCGTCGGCGTCAGCAACATCGTAGTGGTCAGTCGACACTACGGTCACGGCAACGTTCACGATCTCGAGCACCGCAACTCGCAATGCGCGGACCGTTACCGTCACAACGCCAGGTGGAACCAGCAACGCGGTTACGTTCACCATCGTTACTCCGGGACTGACCAGCATCAGTCCGAACACGCGGATAACGCGGTCCGTCTGTCCCGGTCACCCTGACTGGCAGTGGCTTCAGTGCGGCCACTGGGCTCAACTATTAGCGGTAGGTGGAATCTCAGTTGCCGCAGCAGCCTTCCCGTGGTCAGCGATACCACGATCACGGCAACCTTCAACATCACCGGCGGTGCCGCGACTCGGCAACGGTCACAACATTCGCGGTTGTGACGCCCGGCGTGGAAACTACCGGGACCCTACCGTTCACGGTAATCGGAGCGATCGCGTTCGCGGGTCCTACTCCAGCCTTGACGACGCGGTACGGCAGAACACCAACACCAAGACCGGTTAGTCACGATCACCAATTACGGGACGGCAACCGCCGATCACCCTGACTGCAGCGCCAACGGTCGTAAGACCGGTGGCCCCGCGGCATCGGCCTTCTCGGTCATCGGCGGAACCTGCACAGCAGGTACTGTGCTCACAGCTCCGGGCGGCAGTTGCACTGTCAACGTGCAATAGCTACCTGCAGGACGGCGAGGAACGTCAACCGCGCCACGTCCAGATCACGGGTACGGGGCTTACCCTCCCACGAACGGCGTCAAACTTTAACGGTAAACTAACCTACTCACCCGAAACCGGGCATCCAGGAAAAAAACTGGATGTCCGGTTTTGCCGTTTCTGTGGCTTTTGTGGTACACTGATTTACCTCCCCGCAGTAGATAAAACCCCATGATTAGGCCCACCATCTTCTGTAGCTTTGCGCTATGCACTGCTCTGTTTGCACAGAGCGCGGCGCCAGCCTCCACCAGTACAAACACCGGTACAGCCCCCTCCCAGTCTTCAAACCAGACATCCAAGCCCGCTTCCTGCTCACTATCGTCCAAGCCGTTTTGCCGGACGCGCGGGCACTTATTACCGCATGGTCTGGGGCATTGACGGACTTTCGGTAAAGTCGGCGGAAGCAGGGGAAGTGATTCGGTTTACCTACCAGGTGGTCGATCCAGGCTAAGGCCAAAGTGCTCAATGACAAGAAAATTGAGCCGTCCTTAATCGACGAGCAAGCGCAAGTCAAACTGGTGGTGCCGCAGATGGACAAGGTAGGGAAGTTGCGTCAAACCAGCGATCCCGAGCCGGGAAGAACGTATTGGATGTTGTTCTCGAACAAAGGTGGTCATGTCAAGCGAGGAGACCGGGTCAGCGTAGTGATCGGGAAATTTCGCGCGGACGGACTTGTAGTGGACTAGCGTAGTCTCCCCCCAAAGTCGAATCTTCTCCCTGTGGGCGGAGATTCGAGGCCAAAGTACGATTTTGAAAACGCACGATCTTGAAAAGGGGACTTTCGATGAGAAGGATATTTTTGCCTTGCGCAGCGATGGTGTTCGCCTGTGTTCCGCTGTTGACAGCGGGTTCTGAGACCAAGACCAACACGAGCGCTCCTCGTCTCACCGCGGAACAGATTGTCGAGAAAAATGTAGCGGCCCGCGGCGGATTAGAAGCCTGGCGCGGAGTAAAGATGATCGAAATGAAGGGCAAGATGCAAGCCGGGGGAAACAACCGGCCGAGCTTGTCCGTGCCGGGCGTAAAGAAGGAAGCGCAGGTGGTTCCCGCCCGCCCCACCGAACAAGTTGAACTTCCTTTCGTGATGGACCTGGAGCGAGGACGCAAGCAGCGCGTCGAGATCCAGTTCAACGGTCAAACTGCCGTCCAGGTTTACGACGGCACGCACGGCTGGAAGTTGCGGCCCTTCCTGAATCGTCACCAAGTTGAGAACTTTACTGCAGAGGAACTGAAAACCGCTTCCGCGCAGGCTGACTTGGACGGGTCGCTGATTGATTACGCCGCCAAAGGCTCTAAGGTTGAACTGGCGGGCGTCGATCAGGTACAAGGACGGAATGCGTACAACCTGAAGGTCACTGATAAAAGTGGCAATGCTCGCCACGTGTGGGTCGATGCCGAGAGTTTTCTGGAAATGAAGGTAGAAGGCACTCCACGCCGTCTCGATGGCAAGTATCATCCGGTTGCGACCTACCTCCGTGACTACCGATCGGTCAACGGATTAATGATGCCGTATCTCATGGAGACGGCAGTCGAGGGAGTAAAGGACAGCGAGAAGATCGAGATCGAAACCATCGTCTCGAATCCGAAAATAGACGAGACAAAATTTGCAATGCCGCGCTAAGCGCGAGCCCTCCCCTTTACGCGCTGACCGACAGTTGGATCTGGCGGTGCTTTCGCTGCAGCTCGATCGGATGTTCGCTCGCCCAGGGATTGATTTGTTTTTGATCTTGTCGTGAAGGAGACTCACATGATGTTCAGAAGCACAGCGTCAGCCATCGTACTTTTGGCAGCAAGTACGGTGTGGGCCCAGAGTGCCCCACCGGCAGGCAACGCGCTCTCATCTCACCCTCGCAGAGTTGTGGCCGAGAGCAACACATTAGGCGTGGCTGAAAATGCGCGAACTCAGTCCACGATGCGTCAGCGCGTCGACGAAATGGGAAACACCCTCACCAGAATGCACGCGGTGCTGAAGCAGATGCAAGCCAAGACCTCAACAGGCAGTTCTGCTGACCCGCTTGCCAAGGCCAACCTCGAAATGTGGGGCTTGATGCTGGCAGATCTAGACAAACAGTATGCGCAGTTGCGGCTCGCCAGTCACGCCCGCGAAGATCTCGAATCCCGTCGCGCCGCGATGTATAAGCAGGCGGAAGCCAAGGCAGCGCTCGCGGGGAAGAACCCGCAAGCGTCAGGCGCTGTTCCGTCAGCCACTGCGAGCGGTCAGGGAGCGCCAGCAACCGGAGCAGGGACCAGCGCAGCCGCCCCTGCAACTCCTCCAGCAGAGTCGGCGCCAGCCACCTCCTCCCAAAACTAGGAGGGGGCGGTCGGCGGCATACGGAACGTAAGTCTCGGCGTAGGGGCAGAATTCGATGAAAAAAGTCCTGAGTGTGATGGCAATCGGAGTTCTAATGCTCGGGTCCTACCTGGTAGGACGGCAGCGCACCGCGAGACCGGCGCCGCCCGGTACGACTAACGTCCGCCACGTGCTGTACTGGGTGGATCCGATGCATCCGGACTACCGGTCCGACCACGCCGGGATTGCGCCCGACTGTGGCATGCAGCTTGAGCCGGTCTATGCCGACCCAGTCTCATCTTCTGTCAATGAGGCGGCGCCCTTAGCGCCGGGGTCGGTGGGCATCGACACTGACAAGCAGCAGTTGTTCGGCATCCGCGTTGCCGCCGTAGAGAAAACTTCAGGAACCGGGAAGTTGCGCGTATTGGGCCGGGTGGTCCCGGAGGACATGAGAGTGTACCGCGTCGACTCCGGTATGGACGGATTCGTCCGAGAGACCTACAACGACTCAGTCGGAGAACTGGTCAAGAAAAATCAAAAGCTGGCGACGTGTTACGGGAGTGAGTCATTGGCGGTCGCCTCGGGGTTCCTTGCGGCGAGTGCCGGTGTTCCCGGCTCCGTCGGTAAGGACGGCTCGCGCACAGTGCCATTCCCAGGTGCTGTGAACAAGCAAGGCGTAAGCAGTATTCAGGGCTATAGCGATCGCCTACGCAACCTAGGAGTGAGCGAAGAGCAGATTAAGCAGATGGCGGAAAACCATCAGCTTCCTGAGAGTATCGATGTGGTCTCGCCGGCCGAGGGATTTATTATCTCCAGGAACATCACACCCGGCCAGCATTTTGAGCGTTCCATGGAGTTCTACCGGATCGCCGATATAAGCAAAGTCTGGATCGTAGCCGACATCTTCGGTACCGAGGCACAAGACTTTCGTCCTGGTGCAATCGCTCGCGTTACTTTGCAGGACACGGGGAAGACTTTCACGGCTCGGGTGAGCAATGTGCTCCCCCAGGTGGACCCTGCAACGCGGACTCTGAAGCTTCGCCTCGAGGCGGACAATCCTGTCTTCGCTCTCCGTCCGGATATGTTTGTCGATGTGGAACTCCCGGTTTCGGTGCGCTCCGGCCTTACAGTTCCCGTCGATGCTCTGATTGACTCAGGACGGGAGCAGCGAGTGTTTGTGGAGCGCGGTAATGGAGTGTTTGAGCCGCGAGAAGTTCAAGTCGGATGGCGCTCCGGCGATCGGGTCGAAGTCGTGCACGGTTTAACGGAAGGCGAGCGCGTGGTCACCGCCGGAACTTTCCTTGTGGATTCGGAGAGCCGGTTAAAGTCGGGCCAGGCGGCGCCGAAGGTGCAACCTCCTCAGAGTGTTTCTCCGAAGTCCAATGCCGAGCCCGGCGTAGCCATGAACCGCGGCACCGTGAAAGATGCGGCCTGCGGCAAGACGATTGATGCATCGAAAGCCGTTGCGCAGGGCAACAGCCTGATTCGGGACGGTGTGACTTACTACTTCTGCTCAGATCACTGCAAGCGGAAGTTCAATGCAGAGCCGGAGCATTACCTGGCCTTGAATCGTCCTGGGCACCGGTCATGATCGATCGCATCATCGATTTTTCGGTGAAGCACAAGATGTTCGTGCTGGCCGCTGCGGCCATCGCCTGCATCTTCGGCTGGTCGGCAATGATGTCTTTGCCCCTCGATGTCACGCCGGACCTCGGCGAGACCCAAGTCATCATTTATTCGCGATGGGATCGCAGCCCCGACATTATCGAGGATCAAGTTACCTATCCGATCGTCACCGCAATGGTGGGAGCGCCGAAGGTAAAGACCGTCCGCGGCATCTCTGATTTCGGTTACTCCTACGTCTATGTTGTCTTCGAAGACGGGACCGACGTCTATTGGGCGCGCTCCCGCGCATTGGAGTATTTGTCGGGCGTGCTGCCCCGGTTACCCGAGGGCGTGAAGGCAGAACTGGGCCCGGATGCCACGGCGCTGGGCTGGGTCTATCAGTACGCTCTGGTCGATACTTCCGGCAAACGCAGCCTGGCTGACTTGCGCTCCTATCAGGACTGGTACCTGCGGTACTACCTGAGAGCCGTCCCAGGTGTGGCAGAAGTAGCTCCGGTTGGTGGATACACGCGTCAGTACCAAGTCAATGTTGATCCCAACCGGCTGCAAGCTTACGGCATCCCCATCCGGCGCGTGGTGGAAGCGGTGCGTAGTGGGAACGAAGAAGTGGGCGGGCGACTCCTGGAGTTCGGCGGCACCGAGTACATGGTCCGCGGCCGCGGCTATGCCACTTCCATCGAAGAGTTCAAGAACATCGTGTTGCAGGCCAGCGCCGACGGTACTCCTATCTGCATTAAGGATATTGGACAGGTGGTCGAGGGGCCCGAGTTGCGGCGTGGTGTAGCAGACCTAGATGGAAAAGGCGAGGTCGTTTCAGGCATTGTCGTAATGCGCAGCGGTGAGAATGCCCTGGCCGTGACTGACCGCGTCAAGCAGAAGATTTCCGACATCACACCAACCCTGCCGGAAGGTGTAAAGATTGTTCCGGTCTACGACCGATCTTTACTCATCAACCGGGCCATCGGCAGTGTCAAGACCACAATCTTTGAAGTTGTCATCACAGTAGTGCTGATCATCCTCATTTTCCTGTGGCACTTTCCCAGCGCGGCCATTCCTATCGTGACGATGCCGGTGGTGGTTCTCCTGTCATTCATACCGTTTCGAATGCTGGGAATCAGCGCCAATATCATGTCTCTGGCGGGCGTGGCCATCGCGTTCAGTGAACTTGTCGATGCCTCGATCGTGGTGGTTGAGCAAACGCACAAGAAGTTGGAACTCTGGGAAAAGGGAGGACGGCGTGGCGACTATCGTGCCGTGGTGATCGCGGCCGTCAAAGAAGTGGCCGGGCCGACCTTCTTCGCATTGCTCGTCATAGCCATTTCCTTCCTGCCTGTGCTGACCCTGGAAGCCCAGGAAGGGCGGATGTTCAAGCCCCTGGCCTACACAAAGACTCTGGCGATGCTCATCGCCGCCGGGATGGCTATCACTCTGGACCCGGCGTTGCGCCTGCTACTTACACGGGTTGAGCCCTTTGCATTCCGTCCACAATGGCTTTGTCGCGTAGTGAACGCTCTGCTGGTCGGAAAGGTCCGCTCCGAAGAAGATCATGTCCTCAGCCGATGGATGATGGGTCTTTACGAACCTGTAGTGCGTTGGACGCTTCGTTGGAAATGGGCAGTGATCTCCGCGGCGGCGGTAATGATCGTGCTTTCCATTCCACTTTTCATGCAGTTGGGGTCGGAGTTCATGCCGCCGCTCGACGAAGGTACGATCCTTTATATGCCGTCCACGATGCCTGGAATTTCGATCACTCAGGCCCAGGTGTTGCTCCAGGATACAGACCGGATCCTGATGCGGTTTCCGGAAGTGGACCGTGTTTTGGGAAAAGCAGGCCGCGCCGATACCTCGACCGATCCGGCTCCGTTGTCTATGCTCGAGACGGCCATCATTCTGAAACCGCGCAACGAGTGGCGTCATGTGCCCACTTGGTACTCTTCGTGGGCGCCCGAGATGGTCAAGCCGTTGCTGCGGCACTTCGCTCCGGACACGATATCGTCGGAGGAACTCATTCGCCTGATGGATGAGAGTCTGAAGGTGCCCGGAGTCACCAATGCATGGACGATGCCGATCAAGGGCCGCATTGACATGTTGACGACGGGAATGCGCACTCCGGTCGGTCTGAAAATTTCAGGGGCTGATCTTGCAACGATCGAACAAGTCGGAACTCGCATCGAGGCCCTGTTGCCTCGCGTCAAGGGCACGCGAGGAGTGTTCGCCGAGCGGACGAGTACTGGCTACTTTCTGAATTTCGAGTGGAACCGCGAGAAGTTGGCACGGTTTGGATTGAATATTGAGGAAGCCCAGCAGGCGGTGCAGAACGCGATTGGCGGCGAGGATGTAACCACCGCCTTCCGAGGGCGAGAGCGATACCCAGTCAATGTCCGGTATATGCGCGATTTCCGCAGTGATCTGGGAGCATTGCAGCGAGTGCTGGTTCCGGCCGGCGGCCAGCGACAGTTGCCGCTCGGCGAACTCGCGAAGATCAGTGCCAGCAGCGGTCCCTCTATGATCCGGGACGAGAATGGACTGCTGACAGGTTATGTCTACGTGGATGTCTCTGGTCGCGATCCACAAAGTTACGTCACGGAAGCCGGTGCATTGCTTCGGGACCAGCTGAGCTTGCCGCCGGGCTACGCAATCTCGTGGAGTGGACAATACGAGGCAATGGAACGCGTGAAGCATCGCCTCACACGAGTCGTGCCCCTTACGCTCGGCATCGTCATCTTGCTGCTCTATGCGAACACGCGTTCGCTGACCAAGACGATGATCATTCTTCTGGCTGTGCCCTTTTCCGCCGTGGGCGCGGTCTGTTTCCTTTATTTGGCTGGCTACAACATCAGTGTTGGGGTGTGGGTGGGATTGATCGCCCTGCTCGGTGTGGACGCTGAAACTGGCGTATACATGTTGCTCTATCTTGATCTGGCTTACGAGGACGCCCGGCGCCAAGACCGGTTACGCAACATTTCTGACTTGCGTGAAGCGATCGTGCAGGGCGCGGCTAAGCGTTTGCGCCCCAAGTTCATGACTTTCGCCACCATGTGCATTGGCTTGCTGCCCATCATGTGGAGTACCGGCACGGGCTCGGATGTCATGAAGCGCATAGCTGCTCCCATGGTAGGGGGTATCTTCGCGTCATTCATTCTGGAGTTGCTGGTGTACCCCGCCATTTATGCAATCTGGCGGCAGCGCAGCCTCAACAGCGACAGGAACCCGGAAGACAACGTTACAGGACGGTATGTGAACGTTGAAGAGGCTGGACGAGGGGAACTTGTGACGCTACAACTGCAACAATCGACAAACTAGTTTGATCGAACAATAACCGACGAATAGATCGGCGCTAGCAAACGTGGCCGTCGCGTCACTTCGTAAAGAATCCCGTTCCAGCCTTCACAAAGCTAGCGCCCGTTTGGCTTCTGCATTTCAGAAGAATGTTCGTCATGCTGGTGATGGGACGGAGCACTATCTGCGGGCGACGGGATCGTGCCGCCACAAGGCCCCAATTCTTTTTGCCCAGTCTTCTTTGGACGTCTGGCGTCCACATCCGCCTGACATTTATTGAACGCCTGCAGCTGTTTCGCGGGGATAAGCTTGGCAATCGCCGCAGTCGTCTCTTCGTGGACCGCATCAATCTTGTCGTGCTTTTGTTTCGCCGTCGTTACCGGATCACTGCAGACGGCTTCGATTTTTGTTTTTTGCTGATCTTCGATTTTCCAGCGCTGGTTGACCATCTCCGGAGAAAGGCCTGCCTGCTTCCAGCAGGGCACCTGGGGAACTCGACGCAGCCGCGCAGGCTGTGAAGATGGAACGGTGTCGACTGCGGGCGTCTCGGGAGCTTGAGTCGATTGGGCGGACCCAGAAGCCACCGTGAATAGAAGGAACAGGGAAATGGACAAGTATGGCAACACTCGCATAATTCGACTCCCATTGTTCGCAACTATCTTAACTCAGTTGAGCAAAGCTTGTAGCGAGGGAGTATTTCCAGGACGGCCCTCTGTTCATTTCTTTCTTAACCCAGAATAGCGCCATGAAACTCCCGATAACGAAGTTTGGGCAGATCGCACTAATCTAGGATGACTCTATCCAATCCTTCTTGCGGGGTGTGCCAAGAGGTGGAGGAGAGCGGCAGGTCTGGCGCTAACTCTTCTCCGCCAAAATCCCCTGCTAACAGGGAAAAATACAGGGAATTTGCGGAATTCTGCCTTCCAAAATCGCACTCCTGCTCTCTAAATTGCACATTCAGCACGAGAAACGGCCCGAGTGGGCTCCAATCGGAACAGGGAGTTAACAGGGGTTTATCAGGGGGATCTAACTCCTGATCGGTGAGCATTACAGGAGCGACCCACTCCGTTGCGAGGAGACCGGAGGGAAGCCAAACTGTTCACGCTGCTTCGCCCAACTCAAAGGAACGTGCTTGCACAACTTCTCAAAGTTCAGATCGTGCGGCTGCCGTCCTTCCAGAATCGATTCGATGATGTCCGGGGCGAGAAGCGCGCACCCAAAGACTTTGCCGACATAACGTTTCCGTCAGTCCCGCTTGTCGAGCTAGTGATCTCATGTCGAGCGCATCGCCATGAACCACCTTTTCATACCAACCGTGGGCCCGAGCGATAGCTTTTATTAACGAGGGTTTAGGATTTCCGACCGAGGCACTTGAGTTTGGCGGTACAATCAGATGAACTTCACCTCCAAACCGTTTTCGTTTCGCCTCGATACTTAGACTGATGAGATCGCTTACGTCCGGTTTCTTTTGCCCACCCAAGGGATCGGCGGCCTGGACCTTCCCGCCGTTCTCTAACAGCTGACGCATGTCCTTCCTGCTGATCGTGACCTTAATACTGTCCTCCTGGATGACGACCCGATGCAAGAAAGCAGCAAGCAAGTCCCGCAAATCATCTAAAGGGAGAGACGACAAGCGTACGGCGAGGTTTTTGGCAGCCGCTAGTCGCTTTTTACTGATAGCGGGACTCTCTCCCTCCTGACTCAGCTGATCGAATACTTCTGCGCCGGATTTCAGAAACGCCGCAAGCTTTTCGGTGACTCGGCCTTCGAGTTCGGGCGCAGGTACTCGGGTTGGACCGTTGCGTTCGTGGCCAAGATTCTTGATCGCAAGCTGAGAAACGTAATAGATATCGTCGTCCCCTCCTCATCGTGAACGACGGCGTGAAGCGATTGCCCGCAGTATCCTCGACTAGGCCTGTCAGCAGACTCGACGCCTGCTCTCTAATACGCTTACGACGGTTCAGAAGGTTGTTGTTGAGCTGAGTCTGGACTTTGTCCCAAAGGTCCCGCGATACGATTCCTTTGTGCTCTCCCGGATACCACTGATCGCGATGCCGAATCTCACCGATATAAAGACGATTTCGGAGGAGGGCATATAAAGCACCACGAGCGAAAGCAACTCCTCCCAGGCGGGCCCCCGTCCTAGTTACCCAAACCTTGCTTCTGATCCTGTCGCGGTCCAGTCGCAGTGCCAGCTTGGAGACGCATCCAACTTCCAGGTAAAGTGAGAAAATCTTGCAAACGAGGTCAGATTCTTTAGAGTTCGGAACGAGCTTTCTTCCTTCCAGATCGTAGCCAAGCGGTACGAGACCTCCCATTCACATCCCTTTCTTCTTCGATGCTGCGATCTTGTCTCGAATCCTCTCGCCCGTGACTTCTCTTTCGAACTGTGCGAATGAAAGCAGAATGTTGAGCGTGAGGCGGCCCATTGACGAAGTCGTATTGAACTGCTGGGTGACCGACACGAAGGAGACTCCCCGGGCATCGAGAGCTTCGACGATCTTGGCAAAGTCGGACAGGCTACGCGTCAGACGGTCAACCTTATATACGACAATAACGTTCACTTTGTTGGCTTCGACGTCTTCCAATAAACGCTTCAGGGCCGGCCGCTCCATAGTCCCACCAGAGTATCCGCCATCGTCGTAACGGGTGGGAACGACGCGCCAGCCTTCTTGTCGCTGACTCAGAATGAAGGCTTCTGAAGACTCGCGCTGGGCGTCCAGCGAGTTGAAGGATTGTTCGAGACCTTCCTCTGATGATTTCCTGGTATAGACGGCACAACGCATAAAGGGTTTCTGGTCCGGGCTCACAGGGCCTCCTTCGATATGCCGTCGGTCTGCGCGTTTTTAATCCCGAAAAATAATGGACCCGACCAGCGGGTTCCAGTGATGAGGCGGGCGATCTCGGAGAGGCTCCGATATCGGGCACCCTGGTACTCATAGCCATTGGCCTCCACGTTCACGAGATGAACTCGATCGCGCCACTGCCGGACAAGGCGAGTGCCTGGCCTAATATAAGGTGCAGAAGGAATTGTCGAGTCCGAGGTTCTCTCGAATGATCGGCTGAGATGACGGAGGCGGCTACGACTAGCTCCGCCGAGAGATCCGAACGCCTGCTCCTGAATTCGATAAGCAAGAATCGGAATCATTAGATCTCTTCGCAGTTTTTCGGGCGGAGATGCACCGAAGAGCTGCTTCCACAGGTCACAGAGGGCGACCTTACTAAGGGTCAGCAAGTCGGCAAGACGTGCCGCCTGATCCGGCATAATAACCTCCAGTCGGACATTGACGCTTCCTTTGCAGCAACAGTCAAGTCCTCAATTGGAGCGCTGTTGCCGACACCAAACGTCAGGCCGCCCGCGCGGAAAGGCGTAAACTTGCCCAGCTTCCAATGCTTCAAGACCTAACAAGGCGCTGGGCATATTAGCTTCTCTTGATTTCCTCCGCACAGGTTGACTATTGCCGCGCTTGATTCTGGTTTCAAAAGTTTCTCTCCTCAAACTGAAACTGTGGTAGATTGCAGGTGGCTCTCACACAAATTCGTGGACGGGATGTCTACCGCAGGTCGAGATGACCTGCTCGGATTGTGAAGGAGTCCAACCTTATTCGAGATAGGCGGGATGCCTATACCCGGTCCGTGAGGGGCCACTCGAATAATCGAGGATGGGCGGGATGCCCATGGCCTCCCCGGCACTGACTCGCGAAACCAGCTGAAGGGCTGGGGCGCGGCAACTCAACTTCAAATAAAACTCATTTGGCGTGGTGTGCTTGCAGCCAGACTTGTTGCTGGCGCAACCGGGTGCCACGGCGCTGGTTTCCCGATTCGGGTAATCAGTCCCGCGTGTTCCTTCGCAGCCGCTCAAATTAAGAGGAGACTTTTGCCATGGTACCGGTGCGTAAAAGGACGAGCGACAACTCTAAGAGTGGCCAAAACCTGAACCCCTCTCTCGCGATCGTTTATCGAGACATTGAAGAGCTCGAAGCGAATCCAGAAAATTCCCGCCTCCACTCCAAGAAGCAAATTAAGCTAATAGCCCGTAGTATCGAAGACTTCGGTTTCAATGTTCCCTTCTTGGTCGATCGCAACCTGCGTTTGATTGCAGGCCATGGACGCGCCGAGGCCCTCAAGCTCCTCGGTATACGCAAGGTACCGACAATTTGTCTCGATCATTTGAGTGAATCACAGGCCCGTGCATTCACGATTGCCGATAACCGGCTCACAGAAATTGCCACTTGGGACGATCATAAATTAGCGGAGCAATTCAAGACTCTCTCTGAGATCACGCTGGACTTCAACCTCGAATCGACTGGATTTGAGATGGGGGAGATTGATGTGATCATGGAGGCGCTTGCGCCAGCGCCCCCAAAGGAAAACGATCCAGCTGATGAGCTGCCAGAAATAGATTCAGAGCTTAGGGTAACTGAGGCTAACGATCTCTGGTTGCTCGGCCGCAGCCGAGTTATCTGCGGCGACGCTCTGGATGAGAGGACCTACTCTTTGCTGATGGAAGGCCGACGTGCCGTTTGCGTATTTATCGACCCGCCCTACAACGATCCCATCGACGGATATGTAACCGGCTTCGGCAAGCTCCATCACTCAGAGTTCGCAATGGCCTCGGGCGAGATGAGCAAGACTGGGTTTACCGACTTCCTTCATAAGACCATTTCTCGGCTTGTCTCCAACAGCACAGGGGGAGCGTTGCACTTCATTTTCATGGATTGGCGCCATATCCCAGAGCTCCTCGCAGCCGCCGGGCTGGTCTATGCGGAGTTCAAGAACCTGTGCGTGTGGGTAAAAGACAACGGTGGCCAAGGATCCCTTTACCGCAGCCAGCACGAATTGGTGTTCGTCTTTAAGAGCTCCAAAGACAAACACAGGAACAACATTCAGTTGGGACAATACGGGCGCTACCGAACAAATGTCTGGCAGTACCCGCGGGTGAATTCTTTCTCCAGATCCTCTGAAGATGCCAAGCTCACGGCACTACAACCCACCGTGAAGCCCGTGGCTCTGATCGAAGGCGCCATCGCGGACTGCACGGCGCGCGGAGATATCGTACTCGACTCCTTCTTAGGAAGTGGCACGACACTCATCGCGGCGGATCGGGTCGGACGAGTCTGCTATGGGGTGGAAGTAGAAGGTACTTACGTGGACATGACAGTCCGTCGCTGGCAAACCGCCACAGGTAAGACGGCGATCCACGCAAAGTCTGGACGATCCTTTGAAGAACTGGAGGAGGTGGCACGTGGCAGACAGCAAGAAGAACGACGTTAGTGGTTCTGAAATCGGATACGGCCATCCGCCCGTGAACACGCGATTCAAAAAGGGGCAGTCCGGTAATCCTAAGGGCCGACCTAAGGGAAGCCGCAGTCTTGCCACAATTCTCAATCGTGCACTCAGGGAGCGTGTAATTATCAACGAAGGAGGTCGACGGAAGACGGTCACAAAGCTGGAGGCAGCCGTCAAGCAGGTCACCAACAAGGCCGCGTCGGGTGATCCCGTTGCAGGGCGGCAGCTTTTCACATTGATCCAGATTATCGACCAGCAGCCACAGGAGACCGGTACGACGATCAACAGGCTAGACGAAGCTGATCAGCGGGTTGTTTCGGGAATGCTTAAGCGTTTCAATCACCACTCGAACGAAGGAGAGAATCAATGAATGTGACCCAAGAGGAGTTCGACGCGCTCTTACGTACGGACTTTTGCACGTTCATCGAGCGCAGTTTTTATGAGCTCAATCCAGAAACCGAATACGTCCCCAACTGGCACATCGAAAAAATAGCAGAGGAATTGGAGAAGTGCAGGCGAGGTGAGACCAAGCGACTGGTCATCAATGTGCCGCCGCGTTCGCTGAAGTCTCACTGCGTCTCAGTCGCATTTGTTGGCTGGCTCCTTGGCCACAATCCGGCGGAACAGATAATCGCGACCAGTTATGGCCAAGATCTGGCAGACAAACACGCCCTCGACTGTCGAACAATCATGATGAGTCCTTGGTATCAGCGAACATTCGCCACACGGCTCAACTCTACTCGGCCCGCCGTAAACGATTTCAGAACCACGAAAAATGGATTCCGTCTATCGGTTTCCATCGGGGGCGCCGCTATTGGTAGAGGCGCACAGTTCATCATTATCGATGATCCTCTCAAACCAGACGAAGCGCTTTCTGACACGCAAAGAAAGGCGGTAAATGACTGGTTTGATCACACTCTAATCACTCGCCTCAATAACAAACAGAGCGGCTGCATCATCATTATTATGCAGCGCTTGCACGAGGACGACTTGGTCGGTCACCTCCTCGATCGTGGATTCGGCAATTGGAAAGTACTGCGGTTTCCCGCAATCGCCGAAGAGGAGGAAGTTCACGAAATTAGTACGCCGTTCGGCGGTATACGTAAAGTGGTACGGCGTGCGGGTGAGGCCTTACACCCGGAGAGAGAGCCGTTAGATGTCCTACAGGAGCTTCGCCTTACGCAGGGTGAATACAACTTTGCCGGCCAATATCAGCAGGCACCAGCACCTTGTGGTGGCGGAATGGTCAAGTCTGAGTGGTTCAAAACCTTCAGTTTGGAGGAATCCAATCTGCAGTTTCAAACGATTCTCCAAAGCTGGGACACCGCCAATAAGCCTGGCGAGTTGAGTGATTTTAGTGTTTGTACGACGTGGGGAATTATCGGAAAACACTTATATCTACTGCACGTATTCCGCAAGCGAGTCGACTATCCGGAACTGAAGCGTGCTGCGCGAGATCAGGCCGGAGCTTTTCAGGCCAGAGTGATATTAATTGAGGACAGAGCTTCTGGCACTCAGCTGCTTCAAGAGTTGGTTCACGAGGGAGTCTATGGGGCGCAGTCCTATAAGCCAACAATGGACAAGATCATGCGCCTTCACTCAGTTTCCAGCACCATCGAGAATGGGTTTGTGCACCTTCCGGAGAAAGCCGAATGGCTTGCCACATACTTGCATGAACTCGTAACTTTTCCTAAGGGTAAGTACGACGATCAGGCGGATTCTACATCGCAAGCACTGGACTGGGCGAAACAAAGATTCTTTGGACATACAGTTGCAATCTATAACGCTCTAACTGGTGAATGCCTCACATAGAAGAATCGGTCTTACCGCAGTTGATGATGAGATTCCTGATGTGGGGGTTTGTTCGGATTTCAGGGTGCCTCTTCGGCTGGGGGTTGCTTGGAAGGATTCGGGTCGGTTTGGCGCTTAAGAGCGGCAGCAGCCTTTGTGCCGTAGCCCCCAAATACGAGCGGATTGGCACCACCTACCTTTGGGTTATGAGTGCCACCATCAACAGAATCTAAAAACAATGCGCGGCGCAAAGAGTAACACATTGTTCCTAAAAAGAGCGAGCTGTAATCTCTCCCGCCCCTGCGAGCCCGTAGTGGTTGGCTGCGGAGTCCATCCTCGGCCACTAACTGCCTGCCGCCTCGCCCAGCTACGAGAGTGCAAGCTCAATGCCAATACAGAATCGCGAATAGGCGCCGAAAACAAAGCAGTTCGTGAGTGCGGCGC
>CAVUYN010000021.1:0-35135 GCA_963745715.1 uncultured Acidobacteriota bacterium
GGCAAACTCCACCAGAAGCACTGCCGTAATCGGCGCCTGGGAAACGGCGAAGTGGCTCACTTGTTGCGGCACGCCGTCTTCTAAGACCCGGAAATTTTCCTGCTTGAGCCCCGGCACAAACTGCCCATTCTTGGTGGTCACGAGCACGTCGACGTTGACCAGCGGCACATTCACTTTTAAGGAGTAGTCGGGGATGCTTCGATCTTTTTCGGCGTTACTGGCTTGGGCGGTGGCGGCGGTTCTTCCGCCTTCTTCTTCGGGATCGCGTACGGTCCCATGGTGTCGCTTGGACCTCCAGCCTCGGCCGGAACATCCTGCTTCGGTTTGCCAGTATCTGGTGTCTGCGAAGGCGTCTGCGCCGGATTCGCCGGCGTCTGGTTCTGCTGATCCTGGGCCGTTACCGAAACGGAACCCAACGCGAGGATCCAACAAAGTAACCACCCTAAAGTCAACAAGAAAGAGCGTCCGCGACACTCGAAAGTGTTACCTTTGTAACCATTAAACATTGGTGATCCCCGAAAACCTCTATGCTAGTATAGACGCAAGGATTCGCAATTGGGATGTTTTGCCTGGTCCCAGAACTCCCCTCCTGGCAACGAGTCGCAGTTGGTCTGGATCTAAAGTTTATAGGGCCCCGTTGGCGGGTCCTCGTCGGGGCTTTACAAATGAGAAAAGTATTTCTCGCGCTTCTCGTCCTGGGTTTTCCCTACCCCTTCCGGTCCTCAACGCTCAAACTTCACAACCGACGATTCCCGTGGATCAGATTCATCCGGGGATGCGTGGCGTTGCTTACACAGTGTTCCAGGGAGTCAAGCCGGAGCCCATGGATGTCGAAGTCCTCGGCGTTCTGCACAATGTCAACGGACCGAAGAGCAACATTATTCTCATCCGTTTGCATGGGCCAAAAGTGGAGTACACCGGTGTGGTCGCGGGCATGAGCGGCAGCCCGGTGTATTTGGACGGCAAACTGGCGGGCGCATTGGCCTTCCGTATCGGTGAGTTTTCCAAGGAACCGATTGCGGGCGTAACGCCGATCGCCGACATGCTCGAGATCAATGCGCTCGACAAGTCGCCGGCGGAAGTAGCCTCCGCCATCAGACCTGCCGTATCGAATACGGCTGGAAAGACCGCTTCGCCCGGCGACGGATCTGCAATTCCGGGCGCGGTGCAAGATTACTCCGACTACCTCAAGCCGATCGACACACCCTTGGTCTTCAACGGATTCTCCGAAGAAACCGTACGCCTCTTTGCCCCCCAGTTCGCATCGGCCGGTGTGATGCCGGTGATGGGAGCCGGCTCCGTCAGCGAAGAAAAGCAGCCCGAGCCCCTGGAAGCAGGGTCAGCCGTGAGCGCGGTTCTGGTTCGTGGCGATATGGATATCGCCGCCACTTGCACGGTCACTTATATCGATCCACAGAAGCTCCTGGCCTGCGGACACCCGTTGCTGCAGTTCGGTTCCGTCGATCTACCAATGAACAAGGCGCAGGTGCTGGCAACACTGCCATCGCCTCTGAACGCTTTCAAGATCGTGAACACCACAGAGCGCGCCGGAGTCTTCGTCCAGGATCGCCATACTGGCATTCTCGGAGTGTTCGGCAAACAGCCCGACATGATTCCGGTGACGCTGACCATCCACAGCGGCAGCAATTCGAAGGTATTTCACTACGAAGTTCTGAACAACGCGCGCCTTAGTCCGGTCGCGATGATGGCTACCGTCTTCAACGCCTTGCACGGCGTGAATGAATTTGGCGAGGAAATTACCTATCGATTGAACGGCACCATCAATGTCAAAGGCTTTCCCGAAGTTGGTCTGCGCAACATGTTCGTTCCGACTGAGAACGGACAGCCTGCCGCCATGACCGCAGCGCTTTCGCTGGGCGAGCGCTTCGGCCGTATTTACGACAATCCTTACAACGCTCCCGCGGTCAACAGCGTAAATCTTGATTTCGATCTCGTCCGCGAGCGTCGCTGGGCGCGCCTCGAAAGTGCCCGCACCGACGTGACCGAAGTCCGCCCCGGCGATGAGATCATCGTCGAAACCGTGCTTGCTCCTTACCGCGGCGAACGCGTTGTCCGGCAGATTCCGGTACAGATTCCAACCTCCGCGAGCAAGGGAACTTTGCGCATCCTGGTCAGTGACGGCGACACTTTGGACCGCGTGAACCGCACGAATCCGGCCTTTGGCCGCAAGCTCGATCTGGCTTCGACGATTGCTCTGTTGAATAAAGAGCACGCCAACAATCGCCTCTACGTTTCCATGCTCGAAGCCGATCCTGAAGCACGCGTAGCCGACAAAGTCATGCCCACATTGCCCTTATCAGTAATGAACGTGATGGACGGCATGCGCGGCAACCAGGAAATGATCGTCAGCGGAGAATCCAATGTTGACGAGACGGCCACACCTTCGCTGGACTACGTTGTGAGCGGCGCCCAATTGCTGACTGTCACGGTGAAGTAACTTCGCCCTGTTTGGGCCGCGCAATTGCAATTTGGCGAAAGGCACCTGCCTGTCCGGAGGCGGACAGCTCCCCCGAAACATTCAATTGTCCCGGGCTACTCCTGTTCTCCTTCGCCCATCTGTTGCGTCAAATACCGCTCGTAGCCAAGTTCTTTGATCAGGTGCATCTGGGCTTCGAGAAAGTCCACGTGACTTTCTTCGTCCTTTAGCAACTGCACCAGCAGGTCCCGCGATCCGTTGTCACCTTCTTTCGTGGCGATGGCGACGGCATCGTTGTATTGCTTGACCGCTCCTATCTCCAGCGCCAGATCGCTTTCGATCATCGCTTTCACCGTTCCGCCAACCGTCAGTTCCAGCGGCTGCATCGACGGGCTGCCATCCAGAAACAGGATCCTCTCGATCAACACTTCGGCATGCTTCATTTCACCGATGGATTGCTTCTTGATGAAATCGGAGAGCTTGTGATATCCCCAGTTCTCGCACATCTCCGCGTGCAGAAAATACTGGTTGATCGCGGTTAGCTCTTCACGTAGCGCTTTGTTGAGTTCAGCAATAACTTTTGGATTGCCTTTCATAGCGCCGAGTATCGCAAAGGGAAGGGGTTAAGGGCAATTGGAATAACCGAAACCGGCCGCCACCAGCGCCGACAGGGAAGCCAAAATCATTCCCTCCCGCCAGAGATCGATCCGCTCACCCCAGCGCTGCATCGAGCGTTTTGAGCAGAGAGGCTCGGGTAAACGGTTTTTCCAGCAGCCGAATCGAACTATCCAGCCCCTGATGCGCTACCAATTCTCCGGTGTACCCTGACATATAGACCACCTTCATCGCGGGGTAGGAGCCGATCAGCCGCAGCACTAACTCAGGTCCGTTCATGCCCTTCATCGCCACATCGGTCAGCGCGAGATCGACGGGGGCCTTGCTGGAGGCGATCACGTCCAGCGCTGATCTCCCGTCTTCGGCTTCGAGCACTCGGTAGCCGTGCTCCTCGAGCATCTTCCGTGTCAGGCGTCGCATGATGGCATCATCTTCCACCAGAAGGATAGTGACGCCCTGGCGCGATGGAGGCAATTCATCGGCTTGCCTTTGTTCGGCCGATTCCAGTTTACTTTCAGCGCTGGGAAGGTAGATCTTGAATGTCGTCCCGTTCCCTGGTTCGCTGTACACCCAGATGTCCCCGCCACTCTGCTTGACGATGCCATACACCGTTGCCAGGCCAAGCCCGGTTCCCTTGCCAATTTCTTTTGTGGTGAAGAAGGGTTCGAAGATGCGCGAACGCGTGGCTTCATCCATGCCGATGCCGTTATCACTGATAGCCAACATCACATTGCGTCCTGCACTCATGGGCAGATGTTCGTGGGCAAAGGATTCATCGAGATCAAACACGGCGGTCTCAATGATGAGTTTTCCGCCGTGTGGCATGGCATCGCGAGCATTCACCGCAAGGTTGATGACGATCTGATCCAGCTGTCCGGCATCGGCCTCAACAATCGCCGAGGCCGATCGGGGCAGAATCACGATTTCCACATCATCTCCCATGAGCGGATGAAGAAGTCTGTTCAGTTGCGCGAGCCGATCGTTCAAGTCGAGCAGTTGCGGCTGCAGCGGCTGGCGACGGCTGAACGAGAGCAGTTGCTTGGTTAACGATGCCCCTCGTTTGGCTGCTTCCCGAATATTTTCGATATATTCGAGGCTGCCCGCGTCCACCCGGCTGCGCAACAGTTCCGAACATGCGATAACAATTCCCAAAAGGTTATTGAAGTCGTGGGCCACGCCCCCGGCCAGCCGCCCGACCGCCTCCATTTTCTGCGACTGCCGCAACTGGTCTTCCACCTTCTTTTGCGCAGTGATATTGCGGGCAATGGTCGACGCCCCGACGACCTTGCCTTCCGCGTCATGAATCGGCGAAACCGAGATCGAAACATTTAACATCCGATTGTCTTTGGTGACTCGAATCGACTCGAAGTATTCGACTCGTTGCCCGTTGCGAATTTTTTCGAGAATCGCTGGAATCTCGTCCGACCGCTCCTTGGGAGCGAGCACCGAGATTGGCCGGCCAATCATCTCTTGCGCTGTGTACCCATATATGTGCTCCGCGCCCTTGTTCCAATGCGTGATGATGCCATCGAGATTCTTTCCGATAATCGCATCCTGGGAAGAATCCACAATCAGCATCAGTCGGTTTTGAGAATCCCGCAACTCCCGGCTTTTTCTCCGGTCCAGTTCCTCGTTCACCCGGCGCAGGTCTTCTTCAATCCGTTTGCGATCGCTGATGTCGCGGATCACGCTCAGAACAATCATTCCATCGCCAGTGGCGACTGGACTGAGGCTGATCTCAACGGGAACTTCTGAACCATCGCGCCGCCTGCCATAGAGGTCGAGACCGGAACCCATGCGCCGGATCTTCGGTCGACGGTGGAATTCATCGCGATGCTGGTCGTGGTGCGGACGCTGCCGTTCCGGCACCAGTATTTCGATTCTCTGCCCGATCAACTCGCCACGTGTATACCCGAACAGGGCTTCCGTTTGGGAATTGACCTGGATGATCACGCCTTGCTGATTTACCGCCGCGACGGCATCGGGAATTGCCTCCAGGATAGACGCCGACAATAGCGTCTCAGCCACACCTTTCAGGTTGGACTTCACGTCGGCGTTGGAATCAGAAGGTGGCTGGTCCATACCTCATCCACAGCGAATGGCGGCTTAATATACTTGAAAAAATGGCCGCAAGCCCCAGTTGAAGACGAAAATTACGGAATCGCGAAACAACCTACCCCAGGGAGAAAGGACCAATTACGGCTTTGTCCATATGCCGGAACCCGTCTGTTGCCACCGCCGCCAGCAACATCAAGGTCGCGTTATACCCTGCATGCACTACAAAGCTGGCTGCCACCGATTTGGTCGCCGCACGCACCACCGTCAGAACGACACCCACCAGTGTGATCACCAGCACCGCCGCCCACGACCGGTACTGCACATAGTGCATCAGCCCAAAAGGAAGAGCTGTAAACAGAATTGCCAGTGGCACGCCCGTCCGCCGCGCCAACGCTGGATAGAGAAAGCCACGAAAGAAGAGTTCCTCCATCAGCGGTCCAATCGTCACCGCGAAGGCCGCAATCAGGTAGGCATCCCTTGGGCGCGAGAAAAACTGGTCAAACGGCGTGCTCTTTGGCATCGGCAAGTAGCGGCTCAGCAAATCAAGGAGCACAGTGAACATTCCCAGCATCGCGAGCCCCAACAATTCCCTGTTCGAGGATGGCCAGTTCCAACGAATCGCACGCCAGAAACGCTCGTGATACTTGCCCTCCACCAGCATCACCATATACACGGCTACTGCGATGTAGGCCAGAAACTCCCCCACCAGGGCGAGAACCGGTTTTTGTAAAACATCGACGAAACTGGTGTGCCGATAGACGAGGGCATGAGCCACTACAGCGGTCAGCGTTTCCACCACAAACAAAGTTACGAGCGTCAGGAGCGCGATTAGCAGCACGTCCCACCCACTCCATACCGGGTCGCGCGGCGGAGGTACGGCCGAATCCCCCGGAATGTTCGCCAGGGCAACCGATTGCGGGTCGACACCGACCGTCGAATCCTGAACCGACACATGTGGTTCAGTACTTGGCAGCGGCTGCGGCTCCCACTGCGAATTGTCGAATGATGACAAAGATGTGCCTCTAACTTACAGCTGACAATGGAGAAGCAGGAACGGCTTTCCCAAAGTATCCGGCCAGTGCCTGGCCTGTATAGGACTTCTTGACTCGCGCCACCTGTTCGGGCGTGCCTTGCGCTACGATGCGGCCGCCGTCTTCCCCACCTTCGGGGCCGAGGTCAATAATCCAATCGGCATTGCGGATCACATCCAGATTATGCTCAATGATGATGATCGAGTTCCCCAGGTCGGTCAACCGGTGCAGCACGTCGAGCAGTTTTTTTACGTCATCGAAGTGCAAACCGGTCGTCGGCTCATCGAGAAGGTACAACGTCTTTCCCGTTTGCCGCTTGCTTAATTCACGCGCCAGCTTGATGCGCTGAGCCTCGCCGCCGGATAGCGTCACCGCCGACTGTCCCAGATGAATGTATCCCAGGCCCACGTCCACCAGGGTTTGCAGTTTCTGCTTTACCTGAGGAATATTTTCGAGAATGGGCAGAGCGTCCGAAACCGGCATCTCCAGCAGGTCGGCGATCGAATATCCGTTGTACTTCACCGCCAGAGTCTCGTGGTTGTAGCGGCGACCGCCGCACACCTCACAGAGGACATACACATCGGGCAGAAAATTCATCTCGATGCGCCGTTGCCCCTCGCCCTGACACGCCTCGCAGCGCCCCCCCGACACGTTGAACGAAAACCTTCCCGCTTTGTAGCCGCGTTCGCGCGACTCGGGCAGCATCGCATATAGATCGCGAATCGCCGTGAAGACTCCGGTATAGGTCGCGGGATTCGACCGCGGCGTTCGCCCGATCGGCGACTGGTCGATGCGAATAACCTTATCAATGTTCTCCGCGCCGGAAATTGCCTTGTGGTCGCCTGCCTTCTCGCGGGAGCGGTAGAGTTGCCGCGCCAGAGCGCGATACAAAATGTCATTCACCAGCGTGGACTTGCCCGAGCCCGAGACTCCTGTGACGACGGTCATCACACCGAGCGGAAAGGAAACGTCCAAATTCTTGAGGTTATTTTCCTTCGCGCCGAGAATTGCGAGCGCCGCGCCATTCGCATGCCTTCGTTCGGCTCGCATCTCAATCGATGTCCTGCCTGAGATATACGCGCCGGTCAGCGAACTTGAATTGTGCATGATCTCTTCCGGCGTCCCGTGCGCCACCAGGCCTCCGCCGTGTCGTCCCGCCCCCGGACCGAGGTCTACTACATAGTCCGCACGCCGGATGGTCTCTTCATCGTGCTCCACCACGAGTACGGTGTTGCCCAGATCACGCAAGTTTTCCAAAGCGGTCAACAATCGTCCATTGTCGCGATGATGCAACCCAATCGACGGCTCGTCGAGGACATACAAAACCCCGCGCAGTTTCGATCCAATTTGCGTCGCCAGACGAATCCGCTGACCTTCGCCGCCCGACAAAGTCGCCGCCGAGCGATCGAGCGAAATGTAACCCAACCCCACCTCGTTCAAGAACTGCAACCGCTCCACGATTTCGTGCATGACTCGCCCGGCAATCGCCGCCTCGCGGCCGGCGAGTTTGATGCGCTGCGCCACTTCCAAGGACCGAGACACGGGCATTGCCGTAAAGTCGGCAATCGACATCCCGTTGACTTTGACCGCCAGACTCTCCGGACGCAGCCTCTTGCCGTGGCAAGCCGGACATTCGGTCGCCGACATGTGATCCATCAACCAGTCACGGTAGCCTTCCGAGGTCGACTCTTCCAGATTTTGTTTCAGATATCCGAAGATGCCGTGGAACCCAGTCTTTCCGCCGCGTCCGGACTCGCCATTGAGCAGAAAATCCTGCGTCTTCTCGGGAAATTTTTCGAATGGAACGCTGAGATCGATGGCGCAAGCCGCCGCCACAATCTGCAATTGATGAATCAGGTTCTGTGACGCCGACCCCGGCCCCAGCCCGCCATCAAGCAATGGCTTGGACCAGTCACTGATCACCTTCGCTGGATCGAAATCGTACTTGCTGCCCAGTCCGTGACACTCGGGACAGGCTCCGTACATGCTGTTGAACGAAAATGACCGAGGCTCCAGCTGCGGCACGTTGATGCCGCAATCCGGGCAGGCCAACTTCTCGGAATACAGCTGCTCTTCCCCGCCCACGACCGCGACCTGCACCAGCCCTCCTGCCAGTTTCATCGCCAGGCCGACCGACATTTCGAGACGATGCTCGATCCCGGGCTTCACCAGCAGCCGATCAATCACGACCTCGATCGTGTGATTCTTTCGTTTGTCGAGGTTGATGGCCACGTCGTCGTCGAGACTGACTAATTCGCCGTCAATCCGCGCCCGGGTATAGCCATGCTTAACGAGGGTCTCCATCTCCTTCTTGAATTCGCCTTTGCGCCCGCGGACGATCGGCGCCATCACCATGACCCGGTCCTCCGGGCTCAGCGCCATGACCCGCTGCACGATCTGGTCGGCAGACTGCCGGCTTATTGCACGCCCGCACTTCGGACAGTGCGGCACCCCGATTGAAGCGAACAACAGGCGAAGATAGTCGTAGATTTCGGTGATCGTACCGACGGTCGAGCGGGGACTGCGGCTGGTGGTTTTCTGTTCGATCGAGATGGATGGGCTAAGTCCATCAATTGCATCGACATCCGGGCGTTCCATCTGGTCAAGAAACTGTCGGGCGTAGGCCGAAAGAGTCTCCACGTAGCGGCGCTGCCCTTCCGCATAAATGGTGTCGAAGGCCAGCGAAGACTTACCCGATCCGCTCAGCCCGGTAACCACCGTAAGCGTGTTACGCGGTATCTCGACACTGATGTTCTTGAGGTTATGCTGCCGGGCGCCCCGGACCGAAATCTTGGTAATCGCCATTATTCGCCGAGGGTGGTGTCCCTTCCGTAACGTCGACAGGGCAACAGAATTGTCCGAAAGTAGGAATGCACAGCTCTACTCCGTATCTTAGTCGCCAACAGCACGGAGCGTCAACGCGGTTAGATTTGAAGGTTCGTGCTAAGGACAGAAAAAGGAAGCTAGGTATACGGGATTTTCGGGCCCTGCATCAGATAAAAGCTTCGTAAAGGTTGGTCGATTGTGAATTCGATTTTGATGCCCATTGTTCTCTTCGCAACTGTCGTCGGCTCCGTGACCCTTGGAGTTGTCGCTGCTTACGCAGCTGTCATCGGGATCCTGAATACCTTTGGACGCCCTGCGCAGCCCGAATCGGCTCGCCCGCGCCTGGTCCTGGTGCCGACTCAGAACCACGCCAGCGGAGACTAGTTTTTCCACCTCTACCGAGGTCCGAGCCGGACGAACGCTACCGGCTCTCCTTCAGGCCACTGCCATATCATCTTCGTAATATTTCCTTTTGGGTCCTTCCGACGTGACTCCTAGCCTCCGCTCGCCACTGCCAGCAGATACCACGCCGCATGCGGCAACCATTGTTCGCCCCAGCGCCAATCATTATCGGCACCGGTCTCGCGGTAAGGCAGCAAGAAATCAATATCGTTCTCATCGTGGAAGCCGCCGGTGATCCCATTCGAAATCCCACCCGGAGCGTTGGTGAAGGCCCACGAGTCGAAGTACATGTAAGGAGGATTGTTTCGCCCCACACCGTTCAGCATGCACGAGTCAAAGGGATTCATCCCCAGGATCCAGTTCAACTGGTTCGTCGCAAACGTTTCCAGTTGCTTGCGAAATGAGTCATCGTCAGAAAAAACGCGCGCCGCCAGCCGGGCAGCCGTCGCCACCGAGGCCAGCCGTGCATTCTCACCCTGCCACCAGGGAGCGGCATCGCTGTCGTGCGGAAAGAAGAAGCTACTGCGCCGAGCTCCCGTCTTGTCCTGCACATACTCGCGGCTGTACCCGAACGGGTTGTTGACCTCGGCCGTGAGCGAGAGTTCGAACTCCAATGACTTCTTCACCGTGTCGAGCACTTGGCGCTTCGTAGCCACATCTGCGATCTCGGAGTAATACAGCAAGCTCACGACGGGAAAGCCCCCATCGGAAGCGTGGAAGAACGGACGCTGCCCGTCATCGGCTCGCCAGTAATTGTTGTATCCGCCGGCGCTGATCTGGCGCGACATCAGGTTCTTCGCTCGCCGGTCGGCGGCCATTTTGTAAATATCTTTATGAGTAGCGCGATACAGTTCCGTGGCCGCCGCCAGGGCACAGTAGTCGTCGACGATATTTTCCTTGCCGTCGTTGGTGAGTTTCAGATTGTCCTTCTCAAGATAATCAAAGGCGTCCTCCGCCGTTTTCAGATATCTCGCACTGGAGAATTCGCCAGACACCTGGATACGTGCTCGCCATCGCAAGAGCAGCCACTGCGATTCCGCCTCCCGAGCGATAACTGACTTCATATTCAAGATCGTTGTTGGCCGACTCAATCATCTGCTTGGCGCCTTGGCCGGGCGCGGCCTCGATGCCAAAACGTTTCATCTCCCCGGCAATCTTGCGCTTTTCGGGAACCTGATCCACGCCGCCGTTCGACACGGAGCGATAGAACGAACCATTCGGCACCTTCAGTCGCACCAGGTAGTCCGCGCCGAACATAGCCTCATCCAGCAAATGGGTCTGGTAGCGCGCAAAATCGGCCAGCCCGCGCGACTTGGTTTGCTCGTAGCTCTTGAGCAGGCTGTAGACAACCAGAGGAATTTGCTGCGGATTGAAGTACGTCGAAAATGACAGGTGCGACAGGTGCTTCCCGTAGTCACCGGTCGCGTCCCACCATCCGCCATGCGCGTCAACCGTGCCAGCCTTCGTGCCTTCAAACTTGAGATGGCTGTCGGCCTTGTCCATTTCGCCGGAACTCCGTTCATCTTTGAAGTAGTAAATGACGTCCGACATCGTGTTCCGTTCCAGCAAATCACGCTGCACCAGAAACGGAAATGAGCGAACCTCCTTCGCTCCAGAACTGCATTCCAGGTAATACTTGCCTTCGGTAGCAAAAGTATCGAAATCGAGGGTCCAGAAGTTCCAGTCGCGCCATTTCTTGACCGGACCTGCCGCCTTCACCGGCACAGTCACAATTTGCCGATCGGTTGCATCCTCCTTCAGCGCGCAATTGGAAATGTCATCGCTCGCTTTTCCCAAGACAACCGCGTGCTTGGGACCTGTTCAATTCGTATCCGAGATGATTGGTGAGAATCTTTACCTCGCTGGCAAAAGAGAGAACCGAGAAAACCAGGGGCAGACTACAACCTAGAATTAAGGCAAAAGTGCGCTTCATGATCGCCGTCCTCGTATGCTGTTTTCGGACAACGCAATAGGGTAGGCCTTCAGCGGGAGTTCTCCAACTGAACTTTTCAAACCACTTTCAGTCCGCAGGCCCGATGGCTTTCATCTTGCTCTCGACGTGGGTGTGCTGAAAGGAGTTGTTTTCCAGCGATACCGAGATCTGCCGGTTGATGAAGAACAGGGCGCGAATCCGGAATTCGGTCCCGAATGTTGCAGGAAACCAGACCCCGTCTTCCTGCCGCTTGTAGACGACATTAAAACCGATTCCTGGCAGGTCTGTGCCCAGAAACGTACGCACACCAAACGGTATGCGGCGCGACAACTTTGTAAATACGCGCACGGGTTCGAACTCCGCTGCATCGATGTAGGCCTCGCCAGCCCAGGTTATTTCGTCTTTATCCTTGGGGCGGAAGCCAATGTGGTAGACGCTGCGTCCCTCTTGCAGCTCCTGCCCCATCAGTTTGAAGTCGTATTGCTTCTGTTCCTCGCTGGTCAGCGGAAACAGGTCTTTCGCCAGCCCATCTTTCGTCTTTTCATTCGACAAATCATTGCGAAAGTCCTTAATCAAGTTGCCGTCGAGGCTGTCCTCTTCCGGCACAGGCTCGCCCTCGAAAGTCTGGTATTTCCCTTTGCGCCAATACCGACCGGTTAAGGCAGTAAGCTTCTTGTCGGTTCCGTCAGGCATCGGAGCCACGTCGTAGTCGGCAGCTTCTTCCCGCAGCAGCCTGCCGCCCGGTTTGTGGGTGAGGATGTGGATGTGCTGGCGGTAGATAAATTCTTTGCGCAGGGCTTCGCTTCGATCCTGGTTGGCGGCGACTCGCGCCATGATGACTTCCGCGGTCAGCGATTCGTTCGGAACCGACGTTTCGCTTTGCGCGGCCAACGCGGTGGCGATCAGCAGGACTAACAGAGGACTGAGAGAGCGCATAAGGAGAGAACCCCCTCAGACGTTAACGCACAAAAGAGGAAAAAGTTCCGCAAGTCTTCAACCAAGACGTTCTTGAACCAAGGCTTGGGGGGCGAAGAATCATTGGTCGTGCCAGTGGAAGAGCTTATGCGTGATCTTCCACTCGCCGTTGCACTTGAGCAGGGTGAACACGTCGGAAGCTCGCGCATTGGCGCCCGCCAACTTGCCCGACCAGCGTTGAACTTCCAGATGAACGACGGCGATCGTCTCGATGATCTCGATGCGCGCAAAGCGAGGGTTGATATTCGGAGCCGGGCCGTTCGCGGTTATCCACTGGAACACGTGCTCCACCGAGCCGCTGTATTCGACGCCCTGGCAGTAACCGGAGATGGTTGCCGAAGGATGAAAAGCGGCACGCATGAGGTCGCCGTCACCCGCGCGAGCCCCGGCAATGTAGCAGTGCATGGTGCGGGTAATCGCGTCATGTTCGACAAGGTAGGCATTGGTGGCCGGCTTGACCTGCGCAAGACTCTCGACTTCCTCGATGGAGATTGGGCCGGGGCACCTGGTGCGTAAACGGGTCCAGGCTTCAATCTCGTGCCGGTAGGCGAAGACCGTGTCCTGCTTTTCGTGCTCGCGGCGGTGGACTGGAAGTCCCTCGCTCGCTTCCCAGCGCCGGACCGTACGTTCGCTGCGGTCCAGGTAGGCAGCGATCTGCTTCCATGATTCCAGAGTTTTCTGTGGGGTGTTCCGCTCAGGCATCCCCAAAACCCCCGCGGAAGACTATACCAAAGCCTAAGCCCCTACAACTGCAGATATCAAGCGTGCCAGTGAAACGCCTTCTGAATAATTTTCCACCCCGCCGGCATCTTGAGAAGCGTGAACAGATCGGACATACGGACTCCCGAGCCAGCCAGGTTCCCGGACCAGCCCGCCACCTCAAGACGAACGACGGCGATGGAGTCGAGGATGTCGACACTGACCACGCGCGGCTCGATCTTGGGAGCAGGACCGTTCTTGTCGATCCAGTCGAAGAGGAACTTCGTCCCGATGGCCAGTTGTTCCCCGGCGTAGCCGAAGAATGATGCGTCCGGGTGGAAGGCGGGACGCATCAGCTCGCTTTTGCCTTGCTTGCTTCCGTCAATGTACATCTGCATCGTCTTGACGATTCCATCGTATTCGGTGAGATATTCGCTCTTAGTCATTCGCAGACAGTAGGGTCGGAGCGTGCGGGGCGTCAACAGCCAAACGTGGTCAAAGTCGGCCGACAATGCAAAGGTGGGTGCAGGGTACGCCTCACATCGCTGTGTGGCGCGGTCCTCAATAGATCACTTTGAGCGAGAACTGGATCTGCCGTGAAGATCCCGCGGTCTTGCTGATAATTCCAAAACCGCTCCCGCGCAAAATATTCGACGGCAGGCTGAAATTAACGATGTTAAACACGTTGAAGAATTCGACCCGAAACTCCACCGTGCCCAGTTCCGAGTTCCCGCGATGGCCGAACGGAGTGTCTTTGATCAGCGCAACATCGAAATCGTGGAAGCCCGGCCCGCGGAATGTGTCGCGACCAAGCGTGCCGAAGCGTCCGTGATTCGGCCCGGTTCCGCCCGGCAGGTTGATCGGAATATTAAAGAAAGAAGCGTTATTTGCTCCCAAGCCAAAATAATCATCACGCACTGCGCGGCTCGTCGAGAAATGAGGCCGCGCGATCAGGTCGGGACGATCGGTGCCACCCGCGCCTGCGCCCGTCTGCTGAATTCCCGAGTACACACTGAACGGGGATCCCGTCGTTAGCGTCGTGATGTTCAGGAACTGCCATCCCTTCGTCACGGCTTTTCCCAGCGGTCGCAGGAATCCGACGCGGTCCAGCGGAAGCAACTGGATCACGCTTGCCGAAAAAACGTGAGTCACGTCGAACGTCGACGGTCCTTTTTCCGCCGAAGGATTGAGCGGATCTTGCGGCAAAGTTTGCAGGATCGTTCCTGCTGAACCAAAGATCCCGCCCAGCACCGAACTGGTGTCATCAATCGACTTCGAATAGGTGTAGCTGGCCTGCAAGCCAAGTCCAGCCCGAGGCGAATTCTTGGTAGCGCTGGCCTGGAGCGAGTGATACGTCGAATGCGAACCGCTGGTGATCAGCAGTTCCTGACCAAATCCCCCGATAGCCTTTCCCGATGAATTGAATTGCGTGAAGGGCGCAAACGCAGGTTCTGCTCCGCCGTAGCCGTTCGGAGAATAAACGCGGGCCAGGTGAATTCCCGCCGTCGCCACATACGATACGTTGACCTTCACGTCGCGAAAGTCGTGATCGATCCCCGCCGTCCAACTGCCGATGGAACCGTTGGCAAAATCCTTCGCAATGCCTGTGATCGTCAGCAATTGCACCTGATCTCCCGGCGTCAGGGCATTCAGATCTTTTTGGAACCGCGCCAAATCCATTGGCGTGTTCGCGGGGACATCTTCGCTTCGCCCCGTCGGAAAAATCGGCTGCCCCTCGACGTCGTAAGCAGTCGGAAGATTCAGCGGCCTGAAAGTATTTTGAAACGGAACAGCGATCCCCGGTAGAGCGTTGAGGTATGGCGAGAAAACGTAAGGAATCCCTGCCGTGAGGAAATTATCCTGCCACAGATTGGGCAGGATCGTATTGATCGCTCCCCCAGCGTGCAGCACGGTATGTTGCCCGATCGCGTAGTCCACTCCTAGCCGCGGTCCCCAACCATTCCAGTCCTGGTCGTATGGAGGCTGTGGATTGATCAGCAGGATCTGCGTCGCCGTGCGATCCCCATACGAAGTTGATTTACCGTCTGACTCCCAGGAATATGGGGAGAGACGTGCGCTTCGTCGCTTCGTGAATGCGGCTGTTCACTTCGTAGCGCATTCCGTAGCTGACAGTAAGTTGCTTGGTTGCCTTCCACGCATCCTGAAAATAAAAGTTGTATGCCTCGCGCCGCACTCCGGCTTCGTCGAATTTGTCGCCTATGGGAGTAAGGCTGGCAGGTGCGGTAACACTGTAGGAATATGGCGTCGCGGTCAGCAAACCGGTGAGCGAGTCGGGCAGCGGGTCTCCGGGATTGATATTGTGAGTACCACTCGCCGAGGCAATCGCCACCGGTGAATACGCCGTGCCGCCGCCAAATTCATAAACGCCATTCGGATTCGTGCCAAATATTGTGGAATCTCGGTTGACCCGTATCTCCAGCTCCCCATTTGAAGGCATGCGATCCCCGCACCCAAGCCATGTCTTCCTTGAACTGGTAAAGGTTTCCGTACGATCCGAAAATCGATCCAGCCGCCGAGTTAAAGCCCTGAAATAATCCGTCGGCAAAGCCCATCGCCGGTTGCGTGTGGTTGATCGTCGGAAAGAACGGCGTGCTGCGAATGTACGCAAGCGATGTCTCCGAAGTCATGCGCGGAGAAATCGTTCGCGTGTACTTCACGCCGGCGTTGCGCTGATGATCAAAAAACTGGACCCCAAAAGTAGGATCGATCGCGGTCTGGTCCGGGTTGGTTAACGGCCCCGTCACCTGGTTCAGGCTGAACCGGGTCAGCACTGAAGCCTTCTCCGAAATTTTGTGATCGACTCGAACCGAGAACTGATCCGTGTGCGTAACAATCTTCGACGACGTTGCGTACGTGCGATCGCCAAACGCCCCGTTCGGCTCGTTTGGCAAAGGATACTGATTGAGCACCGGAACCACTTCCGCGTTCACGGGAACCCTGAGCGTGTCGCCAGGGAATGTGGTCGTGTCGATCCCCTGCCGCTCCGCTGCAGTCGGGACCGGGATGACCTGGGTCGTACCGAGCACCTGGCGAAAGCCCTGGTATTCGCCAAAATAGAAAGTGCGACCGCGCCCGTCATAAATACCAGGAATTACGACGGGACCACCGTTGGTAAATCCAAATTCATTGCGCGCAAACGGAGGGATGCGGCGCCGTCCAGTCGGGTCTTTGTAGTCGAAGTAGTTGCGTGCATCGAACGATGCGTTGCGCACGAATTCGAACATGCTTCCGTGTATCCGGTTGACGCCCGACTTGGTCACTACATTTGTGAAGCTTGCCGCACCATGTCCGGTCTCTGCGGGCATCACTCCCGAACTGGCTTGCACCTCCTGGATGGCATCGACGTTAAAGTTCGAAAACGTCGCCCCACCCAGCTCTGGATCGGTCGTATCGAAACCGTCCATTGCGAAAACCGTGGCCGAACCGCGTTGTCCGTTTACCGCAAATTGCTGAGTGAAGTTAGCAGCGCCGTTGGCGTCGGTCATGGTGCCCGCCGCGAGCAAGAGCAACTTGCTGAAGTCGCGCGCATTCAGCGGAAGACTGGAAACTTCGGTCCCAGACAGGTGCTCGCCTCCGCTGGCCTGAGCAGAAACCTGCCCCGGCGGAATGCTCACCGCCTGCCCTTCCGTACTTGCCCCTGGAAGAACCTCGCCGGCAGAAGTGACCTTCAGCGATAGCATGACGGCGCTCTCGTCTTTCACGATGAATGGGGCTGCCGCCTTCAATTCTTTCTGATCCACCTTCACTGATAGTTCGTAGCTGCCGCTGACGATCGCAGCAAACGTGAACCCGCCATTCGCTGCCGTGATTGCAGAGTAATCCCGGCCTCCGGACGGAGAGTGCAACTTAACGATCGCCGCGGTCAAAGGCTTGCCGGCGCTGTCACTTAGGACTCCGCTCCATGACGCGGACGCATGAGCATAAGAGGGGTAAACCCATAACCCAATCGCGACCAGAGCCAGTACGCACACACGAGTTCCAGAGCGCCCAAACATGAACCCAGAATTATATCGACGTTGTGCGGCGATCAGTGCAAGAGTATTTCGGACCCGAGTCGTCTCCGCTTTTCATTGTTCCAATTCGGTCTTTAACTCCTGGACCCATGCCTGCGTGGTAGCATTTCCTTAGACAGTCCCTCCTGGCGGCCTATGTCCCGCATCCGCGCCAACTCGCTTTGCCTTGCGCTTCTGGTAGCGGCTTTGTGTGCCCGCGTGCAAGCCGCAACGGAACCGTCCTGGCTCGAAATCCACTCCCTACACTTCACCGTGATCACCGATGCGGGTGAAAAGAGAGGTCGCGAAGTCGCCTTGCGCTTTGAGCAGATGCGTGCCGTGTTCACCGATCTGCTGACCAAAGATCGCTTGCACCAGTCGGTTCCGCTGACCATCCTCGCGCTCAAGAACGACAAGTCTTATTACCAAATCGCACCTTTACGCCAAGGTCAGCCGATCGACGTGCCCGGATTCTTCCTGCCCGGCGAAGATCAGGACTTCATTGTTCTGAACTTGTTCGAGGACGAGCCTTGGCGAGCGGTTGCACACGACTTTGCATACATGCTGCTGAATTACAACTATCCTCCCGCGCAGGGCTGGTTCGACGAAGGCCTCGCCGAATATTTCAGCTCGATTCGAGTTGATAACAAGCAGGTGGAAATTGGCGGCGATCCCGAACTGAGTCCTTCCACGAAAGAAGATTTACTCGGGAACCAACACGACACTCATCCCGCCAAGTCGCTGACCGAACTGCTCGGCGCACAGGTCTGGCTCTCCCTCCCCGATCTCTTTTCGATGAAGCACGATCCCTCAACCCGCAACGAGGGAACCCACCACACTCTCTACTACGCCGAGTCGTGGATCGTAATGCACTACCTGCTCCACGAAAAGAAGCTTCCGGAAACCGGCACTTACTTCAACCTGGTTCTGAACCAGCACGTCCCGGTGGAAGAAGCCATCCAGAAGGCGTACGGCATGAGTGCGGCGCAACTGGAGCAGGCCCTGAAAGACTATTTTCACTCCCAGTCTGCGCTGCAGACTGCAGTCGATGCTGCCCGGCAAACCAACGTCGATCCCGATCATCCGGGCAGGGCCACTCCGTTCGGGCAGATCCAACGCTTCCCCGTTCCCGTTGGCCCCGACGATTCAGCCATCAACTGGAAGCCGCTGCCCGAGCCCGATGCTCGCGCCCTCTATGCCGGAGTGCAGATCCGCATCCCCGAGCGACGGGAGGTGGGTCTCAAGACTTTGCAGGACCTGGCCACCACACCCAGCGCCGCGGACAAGAAACTTGAAGCCAAAGAATCAAAAAGAATCGGCGAAGACGCCGAACAGCTCCCGAGCAATGCGATTGGCAGCGCTCTGGCTCATCGCATTCTCGTCTGGGATCATATCCAGCATGGCGAATTTGAACAGGCCTTCTCAGAGATCCGGGACGCTGCCGCTTTGAACCCCCGCGACATGTGGGTGCGCTATTACCTTTCGGTCGCGAAGTACCGCATGTCCCAAACACAACACTCCGACATGCTCGGCTTGGCCAACATGATGCTCGACCTCCGGGCCGTGCTGGAGTGGTATCCGGAAATGGCCGACGCCTACGATTTGCTGGCTGTGGCTCGAACGGCCGGCGGAGGCCCGTCCGCCGCGCTGCAGGCGGAGCGTTCGGCGATTGCTCTGAGTCCACGAGACGAGCGTTACGCCTACCACCTTGCTGAAATTTATGTTGCCGGCAAGAAATGGGAGGCCGCCCAGGCTTTACTCGAACGGCTTAAGACAAGCGGAGATTCTCAGATAGCCGCGCACGCGCGCGATCTGCTTGCCCAGGCGGGGGCGCAGCGCAAATACGGAATCTCGCTCGATTCAACAGGCGGGCCGAAATACGCTCCGCAGAAGTCTCCCTTCGATGTGCTTGAAGAGGACGCGGCCAAGCGCGACGCTGACGATCCCGCTCGATCCGGATCCACGCAGGACCAGCGCGTAACGAAATTCGTGAAAGGCCGCCTCGTCACGGTGGATTGTTCCAAAGCCCCGGCCGCGATTCTAACGGTCAGCGCCGGCGGGACCTCTCTGAAGCTCCGTGCAGCCGACTACAAATCGTTGCTCCTGATTGGCGCCGACGATTTCTCGTGCGACTGGCGGGACCGCCAGGTCACGGTGAATTACAAGCCTGGCGGGGGCATGGATGGAGACTTGGTGTCGCTGGAAATGCGGTGACGCGCAATTCCGTTTCTGCTCTGAGTCTCGTTCGCTGTCAGCAACCCGCACGCCTAGCGCATTGGCAGCAGGAACGACAGCGGGTGAGCGATCACCTCACGCCCAACCTCGCGCAAAAAGCGCCGCGATTGTTTCTCCCCGATGTTGCGGGCTCGTATGGCAAGCAGAAAGCTTAGCGCAAACGAGGTAAAGATATTCAGCAGGCCCACTAACGCGATTCCCTCGAACGCCAGCGCCACTTCCCGCCACTGCAACTGCCCGTACAACCGGCTGCTATCGAGTGCGTAGCCGAGAGACGCGGCCGCCAAGGTGACGTGCCGAACTTCCAAAGGAATTCCGAATAGTTCAAAAATGATTGGGACCGAGCCCAGCAGAAATCCCAACACGATAAATCCAACGGAGCCGGGAGCGTGATACCTGACCCAGTGGGCCAGTTTCGCCGCGCGCTTTGGTCCCAGCCGATCGCGAATGCGAAGGCTGCTCGAAATGGCGGTTGCCATCTTGTGAAGCGCGAGATAATTTGCCGTCCATCCCGTTGCCAGCGACGACAGCCAGAGAAACACTCCAGTGATGATGGCAAACAGTATTGTCATCGACGCATGCGGAAACAGCATGGTCAAGCCGTGCTCAGCCTCGGCCTGCGTAAGAAATGGATGGCCGCGCACCACATGAAATAGCCGGTCAATCCCGAGCGACACTGGCACAGCTCCAAGGAGATTGCTGATCGTGACGATAAATTGAGTCTGGGAAATGGACCGCAGACTCTCCATGTGATTCTTCTCTGGGTCTTCCATGGCGTCCACGAGCGTGGCGGCGGTGATTGCCGGCATTTTGGAAGCCAGCAGGAATCCTCCAGCCTGCATCAACAGGAAGCTGACAACATAGTTCACGGAATGGGCCAGTGCTAACAGCAAGGGCGCGTGAATGCCAACTGCCAGCGCGTGCTTGAATAACGCAGTGAACGACGTGATGACGCCGGCGAGCACCGCACCCAACCCCATCACTCTCCACTGCGTGGCATTTTGGGCAATATAGTGCTCTCCCGCGCGTCCTGTTCGCTCAACCACACTGCGCGCCAGACGGCGCGTGCTCGCGCTCAGTACAGTTCCCATCCGTCGTTGGGAGGCGAAGCCATGCACGATGGCGATGGCAAGTTTTCGCGCGTCAGAATTAGCGCTTTCCAAACTAATAACCTGCTGAATTCGTCCCAGAAGAGATCGCAACAGGCGCACCCGAAAAATAAGGTTCACGGAGGAACCTCTATCCGCAAGCTCCTGATTCACCTTCATCAACTGGTCTTCACACTCCTTAAGCTTTTGCTCCCAGAGATTGAAGTCTTCCGGATGTCGGATGACGTGCTCGACCACCGCAGGCAGGTTGAAAAAACTGGACTTAGTAATGTCTTCGTCGTCGGCGAAATTGATCAGGTCTCGCGACAATGCGACATTGGTGGCGCGCAGCGCCAGAATCTTGCAGGAGGCCAGAATCGAAGCGTGGGAAGGCCGAAAAATGTCAGCCCATGCCGCCGTCAGGTCCTCGGGCAGCGAAGCCAGCCAGCGTGCGTCAGACTCGTTCAAACTCAAGGAATCGATCAGCACATAGAGATCGCCGCCCACTTCGTCAACGGGCAGGAGATGCCGAAGAACCCGAGTGAGTAACTCGCCTACGAGAAACGCCTCGTCGGGCAGTCCCGCTTCGGAGATGACCCGAACGTAAGAATGGTGTGACCAGAATTCGCAAATGGAAGAGCGGATTGCTTCGCGATCCGGATGGTTCTCGATTGCCCGGGTGAGGTGCTCAAGGCTCTCCGTCCGCAACTCAGGGGGCACATCCAGAAGTCGGCGAAGAAGCCCGTAGACACAAGTAGCCTGTCCTCGAGGAGAGAGAGACTCCAACCTCAAAAGTTCGTCGGTTTCGAATGGAATTCTCCACCTCAATGAAGTACGAGTCTACGGGCGCTTGGCCGCTGGACTTCTGCGTCGTAGGGCACACAAACAGAATTGGATAGCCTACCCCGGCCGGCACCGTCAGAGACTAGGGCAAACTCTGTATTTGTCGGTTTCCCTACAAGAGCAGTGGGGATGAGCTGTGTTCATCATTCATCCGCTGACGAACAGGACGCTGCTTCGCCCACGGGAAGGGATTCCCGAGGCCCTTTCACCGACAGATGCTTGGTTCGAATTTGAGATTGTCCCACTTCGTTGAATTGCATCTGCAGGTCGAGCATTCCGTCGCTCCGCAGGAACACGTTGACTTTGTTCAGACGAGTCAATCGCCCCCACAGGTCGGTGTAGAAGAGTTTCCCCTGCGGTCTCGGATCGCAAAAGTTTACGCACTTCACCAACTGCTCGTGGACAGCGCCTCCAGCGTCGACGTATCCCATCGCAATCCGTTGCGGGGCCCGGCACGGCGCAAAATCTTCCTCGGTGTCGTCTTTATGAGGTGGTAATTGAGCGATGTATGCCTTCAGGCTCGGGTCATTTTTCCAGTAGCGCGAAGTCCACGACGGCGGCAAATAAAACAGCACGCGATCTCCCTGCCGAGTCGCCAGGACGTTGATCACGGCGGTCGACTTCCCCGCCGCGCCGGTTGTGTCCTGGGCGGGAGTCTGCCACGCAAAAAATAGGGTTAGCAGGACGAGTATCACGCGGGCGAAGGTGGGGAGATTTCGAGCGGTGGAATGCGCCCGCATAATAGGTCTATTTTCGTATTTCAGTTTCTGCCATTCGAGCCAGCGAGACGCTTGTTATCAGTTCATCTACAAAAATTCTGCCGGAATTTCGCGCAGCGTGAACTTCGTCTTGTTGTCACCGGCCTTCCAAGCATTAATGTCGGTATTGCGGTATCCCGGAGCTCCTTTGGGTATGTTGAACTCCTGCACCCGCCCGTTGATTAGGGTCACAATATGGCCTCCGCTCCACATCACGTAGGCCCCAACGGGATACGTTTTCATGAAATCTCTTATCTTGTCCAGGTGCTCATCGGTGAGCACGTCGGTTTTCGCTCCCAACGAATCGGCAAAGTCGCCCGACGTCCCACCCATGCCGTCGTGGCGTCCGAGCGCGCTTCCGACATAGCTTGTGCAATCGAAACCTCGGTTTCCGGGATCGGTCTCCAGAATGCTGCCCAGTACGAAATAATATCTTCCATTAATCGGCTTCGACAGAATTCGTCCGTGAGTTGGACCATCTTTCACGTAATTCAGCTTGGGCTCTACGGCGCCGAGATCCTCCAGAGCTGCTATGGTCCCTATGCTTTTCACAGTCACAGGGGTTACCGGACACTGCAGTTCCTGAGCCTCCGACTTAGTCCCCGGCACCATCACGTTGCCGGTGAAAGCCGCCACCGTGCAATCGATAGTGCGAAGGTCCGTGACCGCCCAATAATTCCTGCGGTACATAATCTCCAGCAGGGCTCCCAGTTGGAACGCGTGATACTGCGGATTCAGTTCGATGTAATCAGTGTCGCCCCCGATCAGCAGGCGCACCTTGGCCCCCGGGGGCACTTTCCCTGAATACTTGATCGTGTACCCCCCGTTGTAGGTTTTCGCTAACTTGATGGGCTCAAGGGTGAGTGCTTCAGAGGTAACCGCATTGGGAGCCGCGAGAGGTGCCATGGTCGTTCTCCTTCGCGCCGCATCAACGTCACATATGAAAAACGTGGCCGAACATATCTCAAGCAGCCGGTGAAGTCAAGATAAGCGCGGCCTGGTTAGTGCCCCAGGTTGAAATCTCATCGGGTAGAGGGATACAAAACAATAGTAGAGAGGTCTGTTTTTCTGAAGGGATGGCTATCATGGGACCGATTTCAAGAGCCATAGGTAGACTCATAGACAAGCTCCCAAGATGGGCACAGTGGATCCTCATGCTCTTCGCAGCCGTTGGAAGTGTCTACTACATCGCCCACTACGGCGTCCTCATTTTCTTGCTGAAGATGATCTTCAGTCCTCTTCCCTAGATTCAAACTGAGGCACTACCACCGCACCCGGTAGGAATCGAACTTCCGATCACACCTGCAGCTGTCGCAGGTAAGGGACGCTGGCTTTCATCATCTCCAGATTCATCTCGACAAAGTAATTCTTGATGCCGCCCGTTTTCGCCGCAGTGAAAATCTTCTTCCAATCCAGCGTGTCTTGTCCCACCGGTGTTATTTTCTTCGTGGCCGCGGACCAGCCTTGAACGTGCATCGATATGAAGCGTCCCGGATATTTCGTGAAATATTCGGCGGCATCGTAACCGCGACTGATCGTGGAAACCTGGAACTGGAACTTGACCAGCTTCGGATCGAGCATCTCCAGCAACAAGTCATACGTCCGCTTGCCGTCCACCGTGGAAAGCTCGAACCCCTCATTGTGCAAACCTTGCTGGATGCCGGCCTGGGCCGCCTTTTCTCCCATTTTGTTGTATTCGTCGGCGGCTCGCTTCACGTCATCCATCGTGGGTTTCTCCGGCCCGCCAAGGCTGGGGACGAGCATCTGGGTTAAGCCGACATCTTTCGCCCAGGCAATCCGGTCCTCCTGATTCTTCCTGAGCTCGTCGATCCCGAAATGCGAACTCACGCACGTGACGCCGGCATCGCCCTAGAATTTTCTTGAGTTCGCTCCCCTTATATTTAGCCAGGCCTCCGAAGCCTGAATCGTCGTAGCCCACCGGCGAGCACAACTCAACGTTCTGGAATCCAGCATCAGCCAGTTGCTTGATCGTGCCCGGAAAATCTTTCGCGATCATTTCCCGCACCGGCCAGGTCTGGCATCCTATGGGCATGCCCAGTGGATTGGCGCGAAGCCGCAATACGCCGGTGGAAAGCAAACCCGCAGCCGCCACTTGAGTCGTCGCGATCTTGCAGAATTCTCTTCTCGATATTGCCATGAATGCCTCCTTAATCGCCAAACACAATCGCCAACCACCTGATGGTGGCTGTATGCCATCACAACGCTTTCGCTAGAGTTCCCATCCGCTCCGGCGTTCTGGACGAATCTCCTTTTGCGCGAAATCCGAGTTGTTCACTTTCATCGTGCCGCGATCCCAGCTCAGCTTTTGTCCCGCGCGACAAGCAACGTTTCCCAGAAGGAGCGTCTCGGTGACCAGGCCCTCGAATTCAAAATTCCCGCCCGGCTTCACTTTACTTCCCTTGCAGGCATCGAGCCATTCGCGCTCATTTCCGGGCGATCTGGGCAGCGTTTTCGGTGGCTGTTGAAAGCTATCCATTTTACTTTGCGGAATCAGCTTGGGATTCGATCCGTTGAATCCGCAGAGTATCTTGCCGCGATCGCCGACAAAAAGAAGTCCCTCGTCTTCCTCGTCCTCTCCCTTGAGCGGACGATTCTCTTCCAATTCTTCCGGGCGTGGCGGCTTGAGACCGCCGTCATACCAGGTGAACTTCACGGGTGGCATCTCACCCCGCGCCGGGAACTCGTAGTGGATGATCGAGGCCATCGGGTATGTTTCGTCATAGCGATCCGTTGAACTGGATTCCACGTGCACCGGCGCCTCCAGCTTCAGAACGCGAAAAATTGTGTCGAAGCTGTAGGAACCCATGTCGCCCAGAGCTCCACAACCAAAGTCAGCCCAGCCCCTCCACACAAACGGCAGATACACATGGTTGAATGGGCGTTCCGCCGCCGGGCCAAGCCACAGATCCCAGTCCAAACCCTCAGGCACCGGTTCTGACTCTTTCGGACGTTCCAGGCCTTGCGGCCAGAAAGGACGGCTGGACCAGTTCATCACCTCTCGCACCGGCCCAATGGCGCCACCCCAGATCCATTCGCATAACAATCGTGTCGCCTCCGACGCCTGGTTGCCGACGGCAATCTGCGTAGCCACGCCGGTCTCCCGCGCAATTTCAGCCATACGCCGCGCCTCGTAAATCGTGTGCGTCAACGGCTTCTGACAGAAGACGTGTTTGCGCTTCTTCATCGCAGCCGCGGAGACGGCTGCGTGCAGGTTGTCGGTCGTACATACCACGACGGCGTCGAGATCTTGCTGCTTCTCGAGAAGCTCGCGGAAGTTGCTGTAAGCTGAGCAGCCATGATACTGGCCGGACCTTTGTTGCGTGGCATAGTAGCCATCCACAATTTTCTGACACGGCTCGCGGCCAGCAACTCCGCTGGTGACGGCGAGCGTATGGCTCAACCGTATCGGTTCGTCCGGGCTTAGCCAGTCCCAGCCACTATCGACGCCCAGCAATTTGCGGACGGACTTGCAGAACTCATGGTTGTCCCACTGCGGATAGTTGGCGCCAGTCTTATTGACGTCGCACACGGCGACGCCCTGCACGTCAGCCTCTTTCAGGAAGTGAAGCATGACGCGCAAGCCTTGCGCTCCGACGCCAATAAATGCGATGTTGACCTTATCGCTCGGCGGGACAAACCCGGCGCCCAACACGTGACGCGGGACGATTGTGAAACCAAGCGCGGCGGTCGCGCTTTGCGCCAGGAACTCGCGTCGTGACACCGAACCTTTCGAAGCGCTGCGAGACCGAAGATGATTTTTCATGGTGCCTCCAAATCCGGCACTGCTGTTCCCATCAATTTGCCGTAAATGAAACCGTGCGCTAGGCTTGCGCAGCGGTTAACAATGTGTGCCGCCGAGCATCCGCGCCGGGAATAGGCGAATCGAAAACTGCTGTTCTGGAAATCACGGAAAATCTATCAGAAGTTCAGGACGTGGTGTGCCACAAAATTCGCACTGTCCTTCGTGCCGCCGCGCAACGAAAAACCCTCCCGTTGGGACCGCGGGAGGGTTCCTAAAATAGCTCGTGGGTTATGCGCGGACGACGTTTGCCGCCTGGAAGCCTTTGGGCCCCTTGAGCAAGTCAAACTCTACGGTCTCGCCCTCATTCAGGGTGCGGTAGCCGTTTTCCTGGATGGCAGAGAAGTGCACGAATACATCTTCTCCCGTGGAGCGCTGGATGAATCCATATCCCTTCGCCCCGTTGAACCACTTCACTGTACCTTTCTCTCTCACGGATAAAACTCCTTTCACCAATCGCGAAGAATATTCTCCAGATTCTCGGATCGCGCTTCGATCGACCGAAGCCCCCCTCAAAGAAACCGGTAGAATTCGGTTGCGTCTACGATGGGTAGAAGGAACTACCTTCCAAAAAGGAAAAGACCCCTCAGTCCTCCACTGCGGTGCTTCCTCCGCTGTGGGAACTTATGGAGTCCGACAATTTGGCGCGTATTCACCACACCCAACAAACGTCAACCACTTACTGGTCTCACCACCGGACCACTCCCCGGTATCGAGCAACAGATAATAAGCAGTATTGAAACGTTTCGCAAGGAAAATTAGAAGCGATTCGTAATATGACTTATGGTCATTTCTCTATAACTTTAACAAAGATTAAGAAATAGCTCGGTAACCACCCCCGAAACTTCCGTTCCTTTGCTGCCCCGAAAAGCCCCGTTTCCCTCTGGTACGATCTAATTTCCCCGTGTCCCCATCTCCCATCCCGGCTCTGCCCGGCCCCACGGTTCCGTCGCCGCCGCCTCGTCGCCCACTTCGGCGCAGACCCAGCCTGGTGATCTCTACGGTGAAGTATCTGATGCGCACCGAGGTTCACACCTTCGCATTCTCGGTTGCCGCCAATGCAATTCTGTCGTTCTTTCCATTCGTCATGCTGATGATGACCCTCATCCGCCGCGTTTTTCATTCGCGCGTGATGTACGACGTCGTTCTGCAATTGCTTCGCGACTATCTGCCCGCTGGCCAGGAATTCGTCATTCGTAATCTCAATTCCATGGTCAACTCCCGGCAGCGCGTCCAGGCCGTCTCCCTCGTCATTCTGCTCGTTACCTCCTCCGGCGTGTTTCTCCCGCTGGAAGTCGCGCTCAACCGCATCTGGCGTTTCGAACGAAATCGCTCCTACCTCGGCAATCAATTGGTCTCTCTGGGCCTGGCCTTCGCCTGCGGCGCGCTGGCTCTGCTTTCGATTGCTCTGACCGCGGGTCCGGTCGCGTTCATGGAACTTCTGCTGCGTGGTTACGGTACCGGCTTCATTCGGCTGGTTGGATTTCTCATGATGAAGATCTTCGCGATTGGCGCCAGCATCGCGATTTTTTTCCTGATCTACTGGCTCCTGCCCAACGGCAAAGTTCCGGCCCGCGCCGTCCTGCCCGCGGCTATCATCATGGGACTGCTCTCTGAGGCTTTGAAATACGCCTATATCCTGGCTCTACCGTGGCTCAATTTTCAGGAAGTTTACGGACCCTTCGCGCTTTCGGTGAGCATGATGTTCTGGGCGTTCTTGTCGGGGCTATTGCTATTGGCGGGCGCCAATCTCTCCGCGGAAGAACATCTGGGACAGTCCCTTTAGATCTCAATGATGAAGCGGAACGCTCGAGAAGTTGACCCTCGCTTCCGGTTGAGGCGGCAGATCACGTCCTCCAGCGCCATCGGCAACAGATTCACTCCCTTGCCCGGCATCACAATACTCGTCTCCAGATATTCTTCCGCCGCCCTTCCGGTCGCTGCCATAGATATCGGCAGACAGTGGCGGCCATGTAAAAAGGCCGTCCGCGAAGCGGACGGCCTTTACAGAAAGCGACCTAAACGAAACTATTTCTTCTGCTCGGCAATCGAGAGCAATTCCACTTCAAAGATCAGGGTCTCCCCGGGGCCAATGTCTTGCCCTGCGCCACGGTCGCCGTATGCCAGGTCCGGCGGAATAAACAATTGCCACTTCGACCCTACGGGCATCAACTGCAAGGCTTCGGTCCAGCCCTTGATGACCCCGGTTACTGGGAACGACGCCGGCTGGCCTCGTTTATAGGAGCTGTCGAATTCCTTTCCATTAATGAGCTTCCCGCTGTAGTTGCAGCTCACGGTATCGCCTGAAGTGGGCTTCGGCCCGGTACCTTCTTTCAGAATCTTGTACTGCAACCCGCTCGGCAGCGCCACAACGCCTTCTTTCGACTTGTTCGCGGTCAGGAACGTTTCGCCCTCTTTCTTGTTCGCCTCCCCAGCCACCTTTGCCTTGGCATCCTGCTCCTTGGTTACATCGTTTCGCAACTGTTGCAGGACAGTCTTCATTTCATCTTCCGTCATCAGCGTCTTGCCGCCGGCCATTGCGTCCTTCAGTCCTCGGGCCACCACTGCCGCATCTACCGCCACTCCCTGCCGGTGCAGGCCTGTGCCGATACTCATCCCCAAGGCATAACTGGATTTCTCTTTCTGCGTTTTCAGCGTGAAGGGCGTCCCAGCTTTCGACGCAGTTGCTGGCTTCTTAGCCGCAGGGCTCTTCGCCGGGCCAGAGGTTGTTGCTTTGGGGGAAGCAGGTTGTGATTGAGGAGTACTGGACGCCGGAGTCTGCTGCGCCTGGGCCATGCCCAGCAGCATCATTGCGGCCGCCATAAAAGGAACTGCAAGTGTGAGCGGTTTATGCATATCGATCTATTGTTACATTGCATCGCAGGATGGGCAAATATAGGGCGCATAAACAGTAATTACGAAGGGCGTGGAGTCCGGTAACCTGCGATCCCAGTTCCCTTCGCTTCTTCGGCATTAGTGTTTCGCTGATCCGCTCAGTGCCGCCAGCTCGCGACGGACTTCTTGCGCAGGAACAAAATCCGCGCTTCGACTCGCGCAAACGGGTTCGGCTCAGTGGAAGTTCTTTGCCACCATTATCTCGTAGTCCTCGAACTCGTTTCGGCTGTACAGAAGCGATCTCCCATCGGGAGATAACGCCAGGCCGGGTGTCGGCTTCTCCACCTCGCCGATCACAGTTTTCTTGTGTGTCGCGAAGTCGAAGAATTCGATTCTCGCCTTGTCCTTCTTAGGGCGATCAATAAAATAGATTCCACGGCGTGAGAGTGCCCACAAGGGCCATCCTACGGCTTCATCCAGAACACGCTCTTCTTCGCCACCGCTCAGGGGCATCTTCCATATGCCCAAGAGGTGTTTCGTATAATAAAGAAAGCCTCCATCCTCGGACTCGATTGCATAGATACCGCCTTTTCTCGTTATTTGTACCGGTGTTCCACCTTGGACAGGAATTTTCCATAACTGAAAGAGTCCATTCTCATCTGTGGAATAGAAATAGATCCACTTTCCGTCGCGAGACCAGTTGGGCGCCCCATTATCCGACTTAGGAAGGGTGGGCAGAAGACGAGGCCGGCCATCCGGCACATCGACCACGTAAATTTCGTAATAGTGTTGCGACTGAAATTCGAATACAACGTGATTCCCGTCCGGCGACCAGCGCGCGGTTCCTGCTGTACCGTGCAAGGAAGTCAGTTGGGCGCAATTGGACCCGTCACTATCGCAATACCAGATATCGGAATATCCCAGGCGATCGGATTCAAATACAACTTTTTTCCCGTCAGGCGAAAAGTTCGCTCGCCAGTTCTGTCCTCTCGACGTGATCAGGCGCGTCGCCGGGCCAACAGGATGCGTTGCGTCGCTCAACCGGAGCTGCCAAATACTACTGTTAACGTTGGGGTGTACATAGGCCAGCAGATTGCCTCGGCGGGGAATGGAGGGTGCGAAAGCTACCGGCCCTATCCCTGCAACCGGCCTCGGCGATCCTCCGTTGGCAGGAATGCGCCACAAATTAAGCAAGCCTCCCCGGGTGGATGGAAAAACGATTTCGGTGCCGTCCTGAGTCCAGGCGGGAACGCCGCCCCACGCATTTTCGAACGTAAGACGGCGAGGCTCACCGCCGGTAATGGGTATGACAAACAGGTCCCTACCCATTCCGGCACCGCTTCCTCGCTCAAAGGCAATCGTTTGGCCATCCGGCGAGAACGCCGGTTCACAGTCATAGTCCGGCATTTCCGGTGAAGTCAGCGACTTTACTTTTAAATCGTCAAGGGAAAGCAAGGAAATTCGCTGGTAACCCACACTTGTCGCTCCCCCGAAAGCCAGCCATTTCCCATCCGGAGACCAATCCATGTGATCACACATTCTTCCTGGAAATTCTGCCCGCTCTGCGAATTGCGATGTGTAGAGAGTTTTCTCGGCACCTCCCAGTGCCGAAATCACGTTGATGCTGAATCCATTTTTTGAGAACCGCATGAACGCAATCTGCCGACCGTCCGGAAACCACGTAGGACAGCAAACCCCCGGCGCCGTGGTGAGTCGCAGCGGCGTGTCACCACCAATGAAAGCGGTGTAGATTGCCGCATCCTCACCCTCATACCGCGTGAAGGCGATTTGATTCCCATCGGGCGAGAAGGCCGGATAGCCTTGGAAACCGTGCAGAGAGATAAAGGGCACCACTTCGAGAGGCGGCAATGACGGGTCCCCATGGCTGCGACGAGTTCGCCAGAGCACACCTGCTGCGCAAAGAAGCACCGCCGCCGCCAGACCGATCCAGAGCGCCTTGCGTCGGCCAATCCCGCTCTTCGCATCGTCCGGTGTAGGCGCGTTTGTGTCCGGCGTTTGGACTTCACCGATGAATCGGTAGCCACGGCGAGGGAGGGTCTCGATGAACGTTGGCCGCTCAGCATTGTCTCCGAGTGCGAGGCGAATTTTTGTAATAGCGGTGTTGAGAGCGTGATCAAAATCGACAAATGTGTCCTGGGGCCAGATTTGCGACCTAAGTTGATCACGTGTCACCAGTTTGCCCGCATGGTTCAACAAAAAAGCGAGAACCTGAAACGGTTGCACTTGCAGGGAAACCCTGGCACCTTCCTTGCGTAGTTCCCCAGTCTCCAAATCGGCCTCGAAAGGACCGAATCGGAAAATGTGGGAATGACTGCCAGATTGCATGCTGTAACGCCCCACGCCCATGTTCCGGAGATTCTAATCCTTCGGTCAACTCCCAGAGCGGCGGAAGCGGAAAACACTTTGAAGAAACTCCGCCCGCTGTTTTGTTCGAGGCAATAAAAGGACAGCAGCTTTGCAGCCTACAAGTAACTCAACCACCAGTCCTTTCGCCGTTGCTTCAAATCGGCGAACCATCGGCACGGGAAATAGAGCAGCACCAGCACAACCAGCCACATCGCGTAGACGAATGCCAGCCCGTGACCCCACCCTTCCGGGCTCTCGGAAAAAATCGCGCCATGAAAAAGCCAGCCCACCGGCTGATGCGTCACAATGCCAACCAATACAGCCAGCCAATGAATCAAGTAAAGATGCAGAACATAGAAGAACATGGGCACCCGTCCGAAGATCAGGAGGGGCGAGATCCACGCCGGAACCTGGTCTCTGTCGAGCGCCGCCAGCAACAGCAACGACGGACCAATCGTCATCAGCAAAAACTGCAGCGATGTCGGGTACTTTTCCACGTCGAGGAACAGGATGAGTGTTTTCTCGAACGTCGGCTGCACATGCCACTCTCCCTGCGAAACCCCTCCCAATCCCGCCGGCGGATTTCCATACAGATTGGTCACGCGCAAAATGGCAAAAGCGAGAATCATGCCCAATCCCAGCATCGCCATCAACTTTCGACGCCGTTCGCGATCCATTAGATATAGCTGTCCGAATGCGTAGCCCGCAGCCATGACCGCGGCCAGCGGGATCAGCGGAAACAGCACAAACTGCCGAATCCCCAACGGAAGCAGGACGCCTCCCCGAGCGTGCAAAAGGGTCCATAACCAGGCCCACGACCCGAGATCCCGTGGCCGAATCCGGTCCAGCAGGTTGTGCGCAGCAATCACTGTCAGCGAGAGGACCGTGATCCATCGCATGGGCAGGCGCACAACCGCTGCCAGAATCAACATGGACGCGCCCAGCGCCCAGATCACGCCAAAGAAGCCCCAGGGAAACTGGAAGCTCCATGCCGTTCCCACCACGGTAAACTCCACCGCAATCAGCCAAAGGCCCCGCGTCCACAAGAAGCGCCGTAAATCTGCTGCCGTCTTTCGTTGTCCGTACAGGAAGGCGCTGGTCCCGGCAAGGAAGAAGAACATGGGAGCGCAGAAGTGGGTCACCCAACGCGTGGCAAAAAGCACCAGGTTGGTCTGGGCCAGGTTCTCCGGCTCGAACGGAATGTTGGTGAAGAAATCCCGCGTATGGTCGAGCGCCATCCACACCATGATCAAGCCGCGGAAGATGTCGATCGAAGAAAGCCGACCCGACAAGCTGGGGCTCATCTTCGCTGCGACTACCCGAGATTCAGATGTCACGGTCGAGTGCATTTCGGCCCCCTCACCGATGGATGGTTTCAAACCCCGCCGGAATTATTTTTTATATTGCGGCGGGGCCATCAATCATGGCAAGCAGGATTGTAAGTGCCCACTGCATATTGCGAGGTTAGACGCTCCTCGCGGGAAGTTGTCACAACCGTGCGCCGGAACCGGAAGGTGGGGACAGAGGGACGTCCACCAGATTTTTCTCGAATAGGGCACCATTGGCTAGGCCTTTGTAGCTTCTAGATCGGGGGCAGATAATCGGGATACGCCCCGCCTGTCCCCATGTTTCCACAATTGAGGACGCCGCCCCCAGTGTATGTGGCGTAAGAAATCAACGACGGTTAATCGCACTAGGAGTAACGAACCACCATTTGGATCACCATCTGGCGGTGAGGACGGGGAGCACCATCATTCCAAGCAGTATCTGATCTTCCGATCAGTTTCAAAAGATTAAGGTGTGAAATGAATAGAAAGAAGAACCTGGGAAGAACCTGGGGACAGACGAAGAACCTGGGGACAGACGGGACGTTCACCAGGTTTTTCTTCAAAAGACTCAGCAAACGACGCGGTCCGCATCGCTAGCGAGAATCACTTGTCGTGCATTCCCGCGCTGAGTAACGTGATGGGGAACGTGGACGATCACGACACGCGGCAGCCGAGCCATAAGAAGAAAATAACAGCGATGCCCCGGGCCCGCCGACCGCAATGGCTCGGGGCTGGCCTTTATGATTCCCAGATCGGGAGGAGATAATCGGGGTACGTCCCGTCTGTCCCCATGTTCCCATGTTTCTAAGCGACAATGGAAGCGAGCGGACGATTCTGATGGCACGCGCCTGGGCAGTTCAAACCGGTTTTATTCTTGCGTTCGCGTTCACTCTTCTGCGGGTAAACTGCTTTTCTCAGGCTGAGGGACCTGCGGCGAAAGCTGGCCCAGGTATACCTGGCGCGTATCTACCGCCCAACGAGCAACACCCTGCGCTAGCGTTGCCGATTTACCGCAATAGCAATCACGGGGTGTACATCTCGGTTGGTACCGAGCGGTCATTCATCGGAGCTGCCTTGACCGGAGCAAAAGGCCTGTATGTGATCGACTATGATCTGCTCGCGGTGCGGTTCGCAAAGGTCAACCGGGCACTCCTCGCGGTGAGCAGGAATCGGGCCGATTACGTGCAGCTGCGCCTGACCGCACCGCGTAACGTTTGGCAACAACGATCGCAGGAGCTTCTCGGCGAAGACAAGGAAACTCTTGCGAGTCCGGACTCGTGGGCGTTCTGGGATAAGAGAGTTCGAAAATCGTGGGCCCCCGGTTTTGGACATTTTCACATTGCGCCACAACAGGCAGACGACCCGTTCTTTGCTGCGAATTATCTGTTTGATGATCGCCTTTACATCCACCTCAGGTCGCTGGCAAGATCCGCAAGAATCTGGGCTCGACACGTCGACCTTCGCCGCGAAAAAGAGGTACGTGCGTTGTGCGATGATCTCAAATCGAAAGGCCTTCCTTTGGGCGTCGTCGATACATCCGATGTGCCAAGCGCGGACTTCGGGGGTGCGAGCGTCGCAGCGCGCTACGTCATGCTATTTTCGCGATACGCACAGGACGATACCCTCTTTCTCAGTACCGCGGCGACGCACCCACCGGGAATCAATTGGAGCTACTATGCGTTCAGTCGTGGCAAGGTCCGGGGGCACGACGACAACACGATTCAACGTTGGTATGAGATCGAAATGAAGAAGATCAGTGCCACCCAGCAGTTGCTTGCCATGCTGGATGATCCAGATGCTATCAATCACTAATTCCGAGGGAAACAAAGAACCTTAGAACCTGGACGAGAACCTGGGGACAGACGGGACGTTCACCAGGTTTTTCTTCAAGAGGCTCAGCAACCGACGCGGTCCGTATCACTGGCGAGAATCACTTGTCGCGCATTCCCGCGCTGATTAACGTGATGGGAAACGTCGACGATCACCACACGCGGCAGCCCGAGCCACTGGAAGAAAATAACAGGCAGCCCCCGCCCGTCCACCGCGATGACTTGGGTTGGCCTTATGATTCCCAGATCGAGAGAAGATAATCGGGGTACGTCCCGTCAGTCCCCATGTTTCTGGTTGCGAAAGAAATAATTGCAAGGATATCGCGCCTGGGCGTTCTAGATTCAATCCAGAATTGACCGCAGTGGAAGGAGACGACATTGAAACCTACGAAGATGATTCTCGGACTCACCTTGGCCTTGGCATTCGCCGGATCTGGAGCGCGTGGGCAGACAACGTCCGTTCCAAGTCCTGTACAAGCCGCATTGAAGACCTATCGCCTTACTTACACACTCACGGAAACGGATGGAGGCAAGCGCGTTGGGGCGCAACACTTCGCCATGATCGTGGTTTCGGGGCGAAAAACGGTGCTCAAACAAGGGGATAGGGTGCCGCTTGTGGCCGGGTCGGTTTCCACTTCCGGCGGCCCTCAGACGCAGGTGCAGTACCTCGATGTAGGCCTGAATATCGACGCGTCGATAGAGGAGTCAGCCGATGGGGTAAGGCTGAATACAGCGGTTGAGAAATCGAGCATCGCCGAGGAGAAGTCCGGCCTTGGCCCGCAGGATCCGATCGTGCGGCAAGCCAAACTGGAAGGCACGTCAATCCTGACCGCAGGCAAGCCCCTCATCTTGGGATCGATGGATGTCCCAAGTACCGCGAGGCGCCTCGACATCGAGGTTGTGATGGAACATGTTGACGCAATGGCAGCACAGGCGGACGGCAGAGAAGTACCCAGCCCTCATAGTGCTTCGGACGCGACTGGGCCATAGCCCAGAAATATTCGTTCTTGCGCTAACTCAACTGCCGATAAATCTCGATATCA
>CAVUYN010000022.1:0-320862 GCA_963745715.1 uncultured Acidobacteriota bacterium
TCTTGGAATACTGACCGAGTTAGAACGTGAAGCGCATCCCAAGTTGCAGGTTGCGACCCTGAACTGTCAAAGAAGTAATGGTGCTTGTGCCTGAGTACGGTAATCCCGGGCCGGCAGAGTTGCCCAAGTGCATGTTGTTCGGCTGACCGAAACTGGGGTGGTTGAATACGTTCTGGGCATCCACCCGGAACTCGAACCTCATTCCTTCCCTCCAAGGCACGGCAAATGCTTTGGCAGCTGACATGTTAAAGACGTTCAAGCCGGGCCCGTAGAGGCTATTTCGGCGTACGTTGCCGGCGGTTCCGTCCTGAGGCTTGGAGAACGCCGCCGGGTTGAACCACTCATTGATGCCCTGGTGGGCCGGCTTCCAACTGACCCCAGGAACCCAGTTTGGAAATGTTGCGGAGTTCTGTGCTAGCGAGTAGTTGGCCTGATCCCCGTAGACGCTGAACGGATTTCCGGTTTGAAGAATGACCGTTCCGGAAATCTGCCAGCCTCCCACCACTTCATCCAGCACACGGCTTGCCGCTCAGGAATTGCTTGCCGCGGCCAAAGGGCAATTGATACACGACATATCCCTTGAAAGCGTGGCGCACGTCGAAGTTGGAGTTACTGTAGTTGGCAGAAGGATTAAGGGCGTACACATAATCCTGCTGACCAGCGCGGCTTCCCCAACCGGAGGAATCCTGATCGGTAAGCATATGCGACCAGGTGTAGTTGAAACTCATGCTGAGCCCATTGTTCATGCGTTTGGTAACAGAGGCTTGCAGCGAGTTGTAATTGGAGACACCGTTATTGGTACCGCTGCTGCCGAAGATGTTTCCATAGATCGGATAGGGTCGGAATGCCGATGCATTCGGCACCCAATGGTCTTGCGGCACCTGGTTGATGTCGGTGGGGAAGGCCAGGTTGAAGCCATGGCTACCCACATACGCCAGTGAAAACATCATGTTGCTCATGACCTGCCGTTCAAGCCCGAGGTTCCACTGCCAGATCTTAGGTACGCGAGTGTGGTACTGCTGGAAATTGACGTTTGAACCGTTGAAACGGGTCGGATCCTGCGAGGCTGACGTATACGGTAATGGCGTCCCTGAATCGCCTCCGGTGACTGGAGTGATTGAGGTTCCGGGTCCACTCAGAATGGCGACCGGCGTAATGCCACCAGTGTTGTCGCTTAGACTGCCCGAAGCACCGAACGACCCACCCATGCCGCTGCCGTAAGTATCCAAGCTCCAGTTATAGGCGTAGAGCCCGACAGCACCACGGAAGGTGGTGTTGGGCCGCGCTGCCCAAGCGAAGCCTACACGCGGCAGGACCGTATTGTAGACATCGGCTTCAAGCGCTGTCCGTCCGTTGGTGTGCGTACTGGCAAACCAGTAAGCGCCCAGAGCACCCGCGGCGCCGGGGTTCGGAATCGTGGGATCAAAGCTGTCGATGTTGCCATGGATTTCGTTCCAGCCGTGATTGATCTGGTAGCGAAGACCAAGGTTCAAGGTCAAATTCGGGCGGATCTTCCAATCGTCCTGAACGAACATCTGCGGACTCTTCAGGCGCGCACCATATTCTGGACTTACATTGGCGTTCCAGCTATCAATGTAACCCAACAGGAAGTCCGCATATTCAAAGCCTGTGTTGGGAATTTTACAGGCGTCTCCTGCCTGCGGCGTGCCTGCTGTTTTGCACACGGCAGGGTCGGTGGTCCAGCCTTTCGTGAAATCCCCCGAAAACTGGGTCGCACCTGCGTTCTCGTTCCCCCACGCAGTGGAATTGTCACGATACATCAGCACCTCTCCACCGAAGTGCAAAATGTGCTTGCCGCGGATCATGGTCACCACGTCGGAGATATCGAAGACGTGTTCCTTGTACGTAGAATTCGACTGCGGTTGCAGCCAGGCGTAGGGATACGTTCCCGTGGTCTGCATGGCCGGAATAGTATCTGCCTTGGCGAACTGCCAGCCCACTTGGGCTGCGTACCCGTGGTTCAGAGAGGGGTCCTTAAAGAAATTGAGCTGAGCAGTGTAGCCGAATCTGGCTTCGTTTACCGTGCGCGAACTGATATTCCAGACGTCGGTGACTTGTGCGTTGTTGTTGTCCACGTCGCCGAACTGGCAATTGATGGGGCAAGCGGTAATTGAGCTGATGCCGGGGTAGTTGTAGTCGGCCTCGGTGTCGGACATGCTGATGCGATTATTCGGCTTCACGTCCCAGTCGAGCCGGCCGAAATACCGTCGAATCGGGCTTGAACTCAACAAACTGTAGTGCCAGTTGTTGATAGGCTCCCCTTCGCCCCCGACACCGTTGTTGGGAACGGGGGATAGGCCTGGTATATGGCTCGCGGCGGTGGGGTAGAGCAATTGGAACTTGGCAGCAACGGAATCCCACATCGCCTGGGGGATTACGTTCTTACCTGCATTGGCCCCGGTGTTTTCGCTGGCAAAGGTCGGCCGAACTGGGTAGGGGTTTCCTGCCGCGTCGTATGCGATGGTCTGATGGGTAGGATCGTAAAGGGTATTGATATTAGTAAAGTCCCCGTTTTGGATCATCGCGTCGGTGGGGAGACTGTTAAAGCCGTTAGAATTGCCGTGGTTCACGGTCTGGTCGTAGTTGAAGTAGAAGAACATCTTGCTCTTCAAAATGGGGCCGCCGATGGCGCCACCAAAATTGTTGTAGCGCAAGAAAGGTATTGGCCCGGCTTCCTTCTTGGTTAAGCCGAACTCGTATGGGTATGCGGTCAATGCATCGTTCTGCAGGAAATCGTAGGCCGTGCCATGAAAGCTGTTCGTCCCGCCTTTGTTGACCTGGTTGAAAATGATCCCGCCGATCCCGTACTGCGCCGAAAACGAAGACGTATTGATCTGCAGTTCGCTGATATTCTCAAAACCGCCTGGATTGGCGTTCTGACTATGCGAGAGCGTCGTGGAGGCGCCGTCTGCAAGGATGTTGCTATAAGGCAGGTTGCCGTTTACGGCAACTTCCTGACCTGGATTGGCCGAGCCTTGAGACCCGCCGACTGTGCCGCTGGCACCGGGCAGCAGAATCATGAAGTTTTCCCAATTCTGGGTGACCTGCGGCAACAACGCCATCGACTTTGACTCAAACGTGGTGCTTTGTTCGCTGGTTTCGGTCTGCAAGAGCGGCACATCGGATGTTACCGTCACTTCCGTAGTCGAAGAGCCTACCTTCAATTCGGCATTGACGGTGGTGAATCCGACTTGCACTGTAACGGGTCCGCGCACCAATTTCTGGAAGCCGTCTTTTGCGAAGGTGACTGTGTAGTTCCCGGTCACGATGGAATCGGTATCGAAAAGACCAGCCTCGTTGGTGGTGAACTCTTTCGACACACCAGTAGCCACATTCGTCGCCGTGACCGTCACTCCGGGAATCAGGGCCCCCGTAGAGTCGGTTACGGTGCCGCGGATATCGCCCGCGTTTGTGCTCTGCGCATTGCAGATAAGATTTCCGGAAATCAAAAGGAGGGGCAGGACCCACAGCATTAATTTCTTCATAGTGCCTCCCGAAGTGGTTCGGCTCCCGTGCTCAGTTCTTCAACCGGGACGAGCCGACTGAGAAATCCCGGTGCCATGCATCCCTCAACAACTCGCTAGTACAAAGCTACTAGCCAACCATTGTCAAGGAAAAAAGCAAAACCGGTTTTGTAAGTAACTAAACCGTTTGAGCGGAGCGACTGTGGGTCGCAATAAAATCACCCACAAAATCGATTATGTGAAGGTTGACCGAGGGTTCCAATTCAGGAAATCGGCGGTAACGGAAAACTCCGGAGCACGCCATTCCTTGTTGTCATGAGCAAGCGTCGCTCGTCCGATTCAGACGAGCAATCCTGAATCGTGTCTGGATCCTCACTACCCTACTGGTGCTCGGATGAGGCACAGCAAGAAGATCGGTGGATTGCTTATGCAGCAGGGGCCGCGTGATAGCCGTCGCGGGGCCGGTTGACTCCCGAACTACCAACTCGGGCGCGAGCAAGATCCGACTCTGCACTTTCTTGTCCGGGTTGGCGATGCGCGACAGCAACTGAGTGGCTGCCATTTCCCCCATCTGCTGCAACGGCTGGCGGACGGTCGTAAGACTCGGCGTCAAGTATTCCGCGGCTTGTATGTCGTCAAACCCGACTACAGAGACGTCTTCCGGCACTCGCAACCCTGCGTCACGGAACGCACGGATGGCACCCATCGCCGAAATATCATTGAAGGCAAACAGTGCCGTGAATTGTCCGGCCTCGAGCAGCCTTTTCGCATTCACGTACCCCTCTCGCGGGACCGACGGCCCAGGATGCGGCACTTCCAACTGCAACTGTGCCGTTAGTTCCGGACGAACCTCGATGCCCAGCCGCGATGCCGCGCTGAGAATTCCCTTCCAGCGATGGTTGGTGTCGAGGCTGCCGCGGTGTCCTTTGAAAAAGGCGATCTGTCTGTGGCCGAACTTCACCAGGTGTTCCAGGGCCGCAAAGGTAGCCTGAGAATTGTCGACCGCGATATTGGTCACACCCGCCACTCGTTGATGCCCCGAGATGGCCACGACAGGAACTTTCAACTCTTGCACGACCGGCGTGTTCACAAAAATAACGCCCTCGACTCCGCGATCGATCAACATGCGGGGACACTGCTGAATTCTGTCCGGCTGCCCCTGGTGGCTGGCGACAAAATAGCAATAGCCTTCGGCGAGAAGCTGGCTTTCAATTCCGCGCATGATTGAGGCCGCGTAACCTTCGCTCAACTCCGGAACGACCACGCCAACCATGAAGCCGCGCCGCAAGCTGAGCGAGCGAGCAAAGAAATTGGCGCGGTACTCCAATTTCTTGGCGGCCTGCAAGACGCGCTCTTTGGTATGCACAGGAATTGCCTTGGCGGCAGGCGAGTCATTGACTACAACCGAGACAGTTGCTGGCGAGAGTTTCAGATACTGCGCGAGTTCGCGCAGCCCGACGGGTTTCGGCGGAAGAGAAGTTTTGCTGGCGAGCTTCTTACGCGATGGAGTCATCCGGTCTGGAAGGACACCGCCCTGCCTTCGCTAGTTTTTCTTGTGAACACCACCCGGAGATATGAGGAGCGCCCTGGAGACTCGCGGACCTCACCACGCGGGGTGCCAACTAAAGCGCTTTTGTTCGCGCAAGGAAAGCTAGGCGGCACTATTTTGATCTACATTCCCACCCATGTCAACCACGACTCCGCCACCACACTCCGAGACGCGTTCTTAAAATCTGGTATGCTCCACCGCAACGAACGTAAACGAACGTAAATAATATGGGTCGTAAACCGCGCCTTTGGGGCAAAGTCTGTTCGACTTGTAGTGTGCTTCCGCCAAACATACGATCTTTCGTTTCTCTGCAGATGAACCTAAGCATGTTTCTGTCGGCTCGCCACCAGGAGGCGACTCGCTACCGCGCAGTTTCTGATTTGAGAAGAACGGCAGGGAGCGTAGCTCTTGCGGGATTAACTACTTTATTTCTGCTGTGCTGTGCTGCGACTCTTTCCGCTCAGGCGCCTTCAACCACGCCGGTTCAGAAGTCGGGGGCCGTTGCCACGGCGATATCTCACGCGTCGGCGATCCAATTTGAAAACGTCATCCAGGCTTCCAAGATCAAGTTCGCGCTCAAGAACAGTGTCAGCCCGAAGCGATACACCTTCGAGACCATGGTTGGTGGAGTCGCACTCTTCGACTACAACAACGATGGTTTGCTCGACATCTTCTTTACCAATGGAGCGGCGATTCCGTCGCTTGAAAAAAGCGATCCGAGTTACTGGAACCGGCTTTTCCGCAACAATGGCGATGGCACCTTCACCGACGTAACCGAGAAGGCCGGCCTGCGGGGCATCGGCTATTCCATGGGCGTTGCTGCCGGCGACTACGACAATGATGGGTTCGTCGACCTCTACGTTACCGGCGTCAACCACAACCAACTTCTCCACAACAACGGAGACGGCACTTTTACGGACGTGACCACAAAGGCGGGGGTCGGTGGATTTGTGCCCAAACTCGGCAAGGCGTGGTCGGTCGCTGCCGGGTGGTTCGATTACAACAACGACGGGCTGTTGGACCTGTTCGTGGTCAACTATCTGAACTACAGCATCGCCACCGCGACGCCGTGCGTTCAGCAGGGGCGTCCTGCTTACTGCTCGCCGGTCGATTTTCTTGGAACACCGAACATCCTTTACCGCAACAATGGCGACGGTACCTTTACGGACGTTTCCGAACAATCCCACATTTCTCAATATGTCGGCAAAGGCATGGGCCTGGCGTTCGGCGACTATGACAACGATGGATTCACCGACATCTTCGTCTCGAATGACACCTTCGAAAATTATCTTCTCCACAACAAAGGAGATGGAACCTTTACCAATGTCGCGACACAAGCCGGAGTCGCGTACAACGCGTTCGGCAATGCGATCGCGGGCATGGGAGCAGACTTCCGGGACATCGACAACGACGGCAAGCCAGACATTTTCGAAACAGCTATGTTCGGTGAAGGCTTTCCGCTTTACAAGAATCTCGGGGACGGTCAATTTCAGGACGTCACAGCCATGGCAGGTCTCGCCGCCTTGACCAGTCGCTCAACGGCCTGGGGAGCCGGGGTTTTCGACTTCGACAACGACGGGAACAAGGACCTGTTCACTGCCAACTCCGACATTCTCGACAATTCCATGGAGCTGGCGCATCGTCCCTTCGCGCTTCCGAATCGCATATTTCGCAACAAGGGCAATCTCATGTTCGAAGATGTCAGTTCGAAGGCCGGGAAGTCATTCGTGGTTCCGGCTCCGCACCGAGGTGCAGCGTTTGGCGACCTTAATAATGATGGAAAGATCGACGCCGTCGTGACAGTCCTCAACGGTCCTCCAGAAATATGGATGAACCGTTCGATCAACCAGAATCACTGGATCATTCTGAAACTTGTTGGGACCAAGTCGAACCGCGACGGATTGGGAACGAAAGTCAAGATCACAACTGCGCACGGCGCGCAGTACAACACGGCGACGACAGCGGTGGGCTACAACTCGTCCAGCGATAAACGCGTGCACTTTGGCCTGGGCTCGGCCGCCATTGTGGAAGCCATTGAACTCACTTGGCCGAGCGGCATTAAGCAGGTTCTTAAAAAACGTCAAAGCAGATCAGATCCTCACCGTGACTGAGAGCGCGCCGTAGGCCTGACGTTTCAGTGAGCGGGATCGTGCGACAATCGCTTCGCCAGGTCCGATTGTCCATTGCGCACGAGAAGGTCTATCAATCCCTGCATCACTTGAGGCTTATTCCTGGCATACGCGGCCATTGCTTCTGCGTTGAGGTCTGCCTCCTCGACCTTCCCCAGGCGAAAGTAAGCATCGCAGAGCATGTAAAGTAATTCAGGAGTGACGGTTCGTGACTTGGCCAACAGTTCTGCCGCTTCGCTCCATCGGCCTTGATGGTACCGGACCTCACCCATTTCAGCGATCGCGTTCTGATAACTCGGGTCGTTGGCGAGTTCCGCGTTAAATTCATTCTCGGCGCGATTGAGGTCGCCCTGCTTTAGCGCCAGAATCCCCTGATACGTATAGGCTCCTCGGACGGTGGGCTGAATTTTCAGCGCGTGATGAAGACAGCGCAGGCCATCTTCGGTGGATCCACTGAAAAGATAGAGCTTTCCAACAAATACGTAAGCGTCCGCGGGTGTGGCAGAAGTTCCCTTGAAATGCTGCAGATACAGCTGGACCGCTGCATCTTCGCGATGTGCCGCCAGTAGTTGTTGAGCCTGAGTCTTGATGGAGCTTTCGCGCGCCTCATTTGCGACAGAGCGGACGAAGGTCGACTGTTCCATCATTAATTGATGCAGCGCCGCCTCGTGCTCCGAATCTGCCGATCGGCCCATGCCGGTATACGCCCGCGAAAGATAGAAGTGCGCGAGCAATCTGGTCGGATCCAGGCGCAACACGGAATTCAATGTCTCAGCCGCAGATTGATAGTTCTTAAGTTCCAGTTGGCACTGCCCGAGTCCCAATAGTGCATCGACATCGTCAGTCTTGACGGCGAGCACGCGCTTAAATGCAGCCTCTGCCTCCTGCCAATGGGCGAGTTTCACATCTGTAGAGGCCAGCAGTTCCCAGGCGTTCACATCGTTGGGACTGGCTTCAACGGCGCGCGCGGCGTATTTTGCGGCGCCGGCAAGATCCATCAATTTGTAATCGGTCGCGGCAAGGTCGAAGTCAATCCGCGGAAGAGTAGCGTCCCGGCGCTGTGCCTTGAGCAGCCAACGCAGGCCGGCTTCGCAATCTCCGGTGCCACAGAGCAGTTCCCCATACTTTTGCCAAACCGACGGATTGTCGGGCTCGACTTTTAGACTCTGCCGGATGGCGGGCAGGGCGAGGTCATCCTGCCCGTTCAAATGATAAGCCTGAGCAAGGTAATAACTCGCGTCTCCGTCACGGGGAAGAATTTTGGTGCACTGCCTCAGCAGCTTGATCGCCTGCTCACGGTCGCCCGCTGCGAGTTTGTATATACCTGTTTTCAACAAGAGATCAGGATCGCTGGGCGATAGCTTGAGACCCTCTTCGTACGCGGCCGCAGCTTCGGACCTCTTCCCTGCATCCTCGAGCAACGAGGCTTTCAGTTTGATTGCCGGAACAAACTTCGGATCGTGATCGAGCAATTGGAGAGCAACGGTCATTGCCTGCTGCTTGTCTCCGTGTTCAGCAAGGCTGACAGCCTGGCGCAATTGCTGCATGGCGTGAGATTCAGCGTGCGGCGCGGGGCTCTGCGCTGCACTCTGCGCCGGAAACGCAGTTCCTGAAGAAACCAGTGTCGTCAAAAGCAAGGCGGCTCGAAGACAAATTCCACGACACACCCCAGACTCTTCTCTCATGATTTTCGTGAGGCAGATTGCAGCCCGCCTCCTAGGGAAGTTTGACCTTCTGCTCGGGCGCTTTCGTGGAGACAACTCCCTCTCCCTCGCGCACCACATAGAACCGGTCGGCGCCCAGGTTCGTCAGCACTTCCTTTTTCCCGTTGGGCCAGAGAATCTCCGCTCGATCGAGACGCTCGTGACTGCCGAGTCCGAAATGTATGCGCACATCGTGCTGCGACAGATAGCTTCCACCACTGATCACTTCGCCCAGTTGTGCAAGGTCTCCCGCCGTGGCTAGCACCCGCGCATTCAGCGCGAGACGATTGGACTTTACGCCTTCGAGCTGGAAGCTGATCCAATGGTTTGACGGACCTCCTTCGGGACGCAAAATCATCGGCTTGCCCACGAGGTTTCCAACCACCGCTTCCATCCGTCCATCATTAAACAGATCGCCGACGGCAAGCCCCCGGCTGACTTGCTCGACCTGGATGTCCGGTCCAGATTGCAGGCTGATGTTTCTGAACGTCCCGTCGCGCTGGTTCAAAAATAGAAGTTTCGGCTCGAGATATCGGGTCGCCTTATGAGCGGTGTCCACCTGGGGATACACGTGGCCGTTGACCAAGAAAAAATCCTGCCAGCCATCGTTATCGAAATCGACAAAGGCGTCTCCCCAACCCACATAACCTTGCGTGCCCCGGGCGATCCCCGAAGCGATTGACGCATCGGAAAAGTTCATTCCTCCCTCATTGCGATAGAGGGCCGCGTATTCGATATCAAAATGCGAAAGCAACAGCGACATGCGTCCGGTGTGCAGATAATCGCCCAGTGGCCACTCCCATGTTGGCCTGTTCGAATCCGTCCTCATTCGCGGCCACGCCGGATGTAAGCGCAACATCCTCGAACTTCCCCATACCATCGCCCTGGTAAAGATAGTTCGCTTGACCGTCGTTGGTGACAAACAGGTCGAGCTTTCCATCACTATTAAGATCCGACCAGATCGAGGTCAGGCCATAGCGGCGCTCCGGATCGTCGACTCCCGCTTTCTTCGACACGTCCGTGAAAGTTCCGTCGCCATTATTGTGGTAGAGATTGTCGGAGGTTCCCTTCAGCCCGCGGGGACCGCATTGCACATCGAGTCCCAGATACTTGCATGATTTGCTCGACCCAAATACCGGCAGGTCGTCCAGGTGAAAGTCGACGTAGTGCGAGACAAACAGATCGGCCCAACCATCGCCGTCGTAATCCCCAAATGCCGCTCCAGTCGCCCATCCTGAATCGCTGCCGAGCCCGCTGGCCTTGGTCGCATCCGTAAAAGTACCATCGCCATTGTTGCGATACAGAATGACTCCACCCAAACAGGTGACTAACAGGTCAGGCCAGCCATCGTTGTTGTAGTCACCGACCGAGGCACCCATAGCCCAGCATGGATATCCCACGCCCGCCTTGTCGGTAACGTCAGTAAATGTACCGTCGTGGTTGTTGTGGTAGAGGGCACTGCGGGCCTTAACCCCATGGAGAGCCATTTCCACGCTCTGCGCGTTCGTGAAATAAATGTCCGGCCAGCCGTCGCGATCGTAATCGATCAGTGCAACTCCTCCGCTCATTGACTCGGCAATGAATTTCGCCTCGGGACTCGACAGATGTTCGAACCGAATGCCGGTCGAGGGGGTAATGTCGACCAACCTTGGATAGTTGACCGGGGCGCCTTTCGCCTCCCTCTCGGCTGCAGCCTTTTCGCGTTCCCTCGGGGGGAGCGGAGTTGGAGTGCCCATCTGTGCCATGCTAGCAACGTCCAGGCACAAGACGATAAGCAATGCGCACGTGTTGGAAAGAGTCACCTGCGCCGTCGACCTCTCTCTAATGCGATGCGCTCCGATACTATTTCTGCTCCGGCTCATCGGCGCTAATTTCTGTTGGTTGTAATTGCAATTCTTTGTACAGAGCGCGCAGCTTCTCTTTCATGTCCTTGTATTTCTTGTAAAGCTCCACTTCTCTCTTGGCATCTTCGGCGCGCCCAGCCTTCCGATACAGGGTACCCAAGCGGTAATGCGCAGTCGCGTTCGTCGGCTCCAGTTGCACGGTTTCTTCCAGGAGTTTCAGTGCCTTATCGGTCTGATTCATTGCGATCAGAGTCTTGGCCAGTCCCAACTTTGCGTCCGCATCGGACGGCTGTAAGACGACGGCCTTGGTATATCCCTCATAGGACTTTTGAACATCTCCTTTTTGCTCGTCAATCTCTGCCAGCCTGAGAATCGACTTCTCGTCTTGAGGATTTTCGGCTAAGGCAACGCGATACTCCCGTTCCGCCTCCTTTTTCGCGGCTGCATCCTGCGACGTGTGCAAGAGTTCGGCCAGTTCAAAATGGACACCGGGGAGATGTGAATCGATGGCAATGGCTTTGTGGTAGTGCGCTATCGCACCATTCGTATTGCCCTGTTTCGTCTCTTCGTGCGCGATCACTTGATGCATCTGTGCTGAATCGGGTGCTGCCAGCGACAACGCGAGCATGGACTCTCCCGACAGATCGGAGTAGGTGCGATAGGCCGCATACAGGACTTCCGGATTGTCAGGTGCTACTTTGCGCAGTTGCGCCACTATCCTGCTCGCCTCTTCAAGGTCACCGCTTTGGGTGTAGAGGCCAACCAGTTCCAACCCGACTTCGACTTTGAATTTCTGCTCGGCAATCAGCGGAAAGGTGGATTCCAGATCCTTCCGCCCCTGCGCAAAGTCCTGCGTGCGAACTTCTGCGAGTCCCAGCAGTCCTTGAATTTTTATCATTCCCGACCGCCGCTCGACAGCTGCGCGAAGATGCGGAATTGCATCGGCGGCTTTCCCTTGGAAATACAGCAGGACGCCCAGGTTCGCTTGCGTCTCCACATTCTCTGGATCGATTGCGGCTGCCGCCTGCAATTCCGGAATCGCCAGGTCGGGGCGTTTCTGATCGAGATATGCTTGCGCCTTCTGGATGTGCGCGGCAAGATCCGCTTGCTGGTTTTCCGCGGCCTGGGAGAACCCCAATGTGGATGCCGATAACAAGGCGAAGACTGCCGAAAGGACTCGAAGCGTTGCGCTCATCCCCTTCAGATTATATGACCTCAGCAGAATTGTGATGCTATCCTGCGCGCATGCAGTCCCGGAGTTGGCGGCGCTCTCGAGGGACACGACAGCACGTCCTCCGCCCCTGCTTTGGTGGCGGATTCCGGTGCGCAGCACTGTGGAGTTGATCATGCACTGCGTTTTTCTTCCTCGATTCATCGCGGCAGGCTCAATACTCTCCTCTTTCTTTCTTGGATGCTTTTCCTGTTCTGGCGGAGGCCACGCCACGACACCGTTTGTACCGTCCGGGCCCACCGTTCAGGTGGTCGAGACCACCGGAGATCGCGCGCTGCTGTTGCAACCGCAGCCGAGTGTAACCTTCGGAACCGGCGGATCCCCGTCCGGTCCAGTAATTACGATCAACGATGGGACGAAATATCAGCAGATCGATGGCTTCGGCGCCTCGCTGACTGATTCCGCGGCCTGGATCGTTTCGAATAAACTTACCGCCACCCAGCAGAGTGATCTGTGGCAGAGCTTGTTCAGCCCGACAGCGGGAATCGGTATCAGTTTCTTGCGCCAACCGATGGGAGCAACAGATTTTTCAGTCGGCGGAAATTACAGCTACGATGACGTTCCTGCAGGGCAAACGGATCCCAGCCTTACCAAGTTTTCGATCGCACACGACACGGCCTACATTACGCCGCTCTTGAAGCAAGCCATCGCGGTGAATCCCGCTATCAAGGTTGTGGCGGTGCCCTGGAGCCCGCCAGCCTGGATGAAGACGTCCGGCACCATGAACGGCGGAAACATGAATACGGCTTACTTCCCCAGCCTGGCCCAGTATTTCGTGAAGTTCGTGCAGGCATACCAGCAGCAAGGTATCCCGATTTATGGCGTTTTGCCACAAAACGAACCCCTGAATCCGAACAGTGGATACCCCACCGAATATCTCCCAGCGACCGACGAGGCCAAATTTATCGGCGCGAATCTGGGCCCGGCATTGAGCGCTGCCGGATTCGGTACCGTGCAGATCATTGGCTATGATCACAATTGGGACCAGCCGTCGTATCCGGAGACTCTTTTCGCGGATTCATCTGCGTCAAGCTATCTGGCAGGCAGCGCTTTTCACTGTTATGCCGGAGACGTGAGCGCTCAATCCGCCGTACACGATGCTTATCCGGCAAAAGGTCTCTGGTTCACTGAGTGCTCTGGAACTGTGGGATCCAACTTCGCGGGCGATCTCATCTGGAATACCGAGAACCTGCTGATTGGCGCTACCCGCAACTGGGCGCGCAGCGTCTCGCTGTGGAATCTTGCGCTAGATCAGAAGTCTGGCCCGCAGAACGGCGGCTGCACAAATTGCCGCGGAGTAGTCACGATTGACTACAGCGTTTCGCCACCAGGCATTACGAAGAATGTCGAATACTACGTACTCGGACACCTGGCGAAGTTCGTCGTACCGGGAGCCTACCGAATCGACTCCAATAGTCTTGCCCACGGAAGCATCGAAGACGTCGCGTTTCAGAATCCCGATGGATCGATCGTGGTTGTCGTCCTGAACTCGGGCAGCAGCAATGCTGCCTTCACCGTCAACTGGAAAAACCAGAACTTCACCTACAGCCTGCCCGCCGGAGCCGTCGCGACGTTTCAGTGGAAATGAAAGCGAGTTCCGTGATCTGCGCCGGAACGAGGGACACATCTAGCTTGTACTTTACGTTCCAGCCTTGTCGAAGCTGTGGAACAGATCGCAATTTAATCCGGGACGACACCTCTTGCTGTGCATTAGACATTCGCAGATTCCCGGTTCCTGTAACGCTGCAGGTTACGTTTTCGGGCCGTATAGGTTGACTGACACGTCGATCAACGAGTGATTTGACACTGTCTTCATTGGAGACACTCTCTCCGACACCAGATCTACCCACGTGAAATTTTGCGATCCTTGCCAAATGGCAAACACAAGATAGGCTCGAGAGTCCTATCCTACCTACAGCGCAGATCACTTCGGATAATGTCTCAGCTCGCGTAGGTTCTCTGACCCAATTTTTCTGGCTATGCTCGGATTGTTACCGTCAGGGCACCCTGGCAGTAACTGGGGAGGAGGGTGCTGTGAAGATCTTGCTCCAGCCTATTAGTCAGGGCAGCAAGAAGGCATCCACGCACAACGACCAGCAAGAGGGGAGAGTCCACAAAGCAGCATAGGCTCTAGGGATGCCTTGAGCCCTTAGGGTAGAAGACTAGTGTTGTAATCCTACGTTTGCGACTCGTGCCGGTTGTGCAATCCTTGCGCTCGGGACCGAAGCGTTGGAAATGTTGACCGGCAAACGACCTGGGATCGGAATCTCCCCAAAAAGTGCGCGCGCCGCGCTTACCTCAGAGACCGTCGCATTCGAGAATGTGCAGATGTAGTTCTGGATCGTCGGGAAGTCCTCTGTCAAATACGGAGTTCCCATCGCGAGAACGGCAGTTTTCTCGGTGGCCCGCGCCAGAATCCTGCCTAGTAGATTCGCAGTCGAGTCCGGCAGAGACGCGGAATTCTTCTGGCCGCGGGCAACGGTCCTCATTCGCGCGGCAGAAGGAACCACATATACGGCCACCACAACCTGCTGCGCCCGATCCACTGCCTGCAACACCGCATCTGATTTGGCCGGCACGCCGCGGGGATCTACGTAGACCACCCTGGCATCCGGCGCCCGTTGCCGGATCTGACGCTCCAGAACGCGACCGTCATCCGCACGAGCATTGTCACAGAGAATAATCACGATCATGGCAGACCGAGGCTTGAGCGGTTGATAAAGAACAGGCACGCTCTTGCCGGATCGCCCGTCGCTCAACGGAAGCAGTTTGCCGTTGTCACGCACCAAGGTGATGGAAGCATCTGAAATGCGTTGACCTGCCAGAACATTCTCGGGACTGCCCACCAGCTTGGGAATGGCTTTCACATCCACCAGGCGCTCTTTATCGAGCCCTAGCGAGGCTTTGGCCCGCAAGATTTTGAGGACGGATGCGTCGAGCCGTTCTTGTGCAATCTCGCCGGTGTGAACAGCTTCCAGCATTGCCCGGTAGCTAGCATCCAGATCGGCGGGCATGGTAAGCACATCATTTCCAGCCTTGAAGGCATCCACCGCCGCGCGGCCGGGCTTTTTTGCATACAGGCCACTGAGACCGGCCATGTCAAGTGCATCCGTCAGCACAATGCCTTTGAAGCCGAGTTGATTCTTCAGCAGGCCGGTGACGATTGCCGGCGAGGTCGTCGCAACGCGGCCGGGGTCGGGATCGAGCGCGAGCACTCGCACGTGAGCAGTCATGACCGCGTCGACTCCCGCTGCAATGGCCTTTTGGAACGGAGGCAGGTCGACCACATGCAGGTGATCCAAGTCGTCATCCACCAGAGCTATCGCCAGGTGCGAGTCGGTCGCGGTATTGCCGTGACCGGGAAAATGCTTGGCCGTGGTCAGCATACCGTTCGCGCGCGCGCCGCGAATATAGGCTGCTACCAGATCGCCCACCTGTTGCGGGTCCGCGCCGAAAGCGCGCGTCCCGATAATCGGGTTGGCGGGATTGGAATTCACGTCGGCAACAGGAAACAGGTTCCAGTGAACGCCCAAAGCGCGGCTTTCCTGTGCTGTAATGCGACCGAATTCTTCGGCATAAGCCAGCTTCCCGGCCGCGCCAAAAGCCATGGCGTGGGGAAACACGGTCGTTCCGAAGAGCCGCGCCGGCAGTACACCTCGCTCAAAATCCCCCGCGATCAGGAGCGGTAACTTCGCTTCCTTTTGGAGTTGGTTCAGCAGTGTGACGGTCTCGTAGCGACGGCTAAGATCGTGGGCCCGCCCCTGCGCCGGCACCGACATAGCCAACGAGCCGACGTGATATTTCCGAATGTTGTCGCGGAGTTCGAAGTAATGAGGGCTCTGCCCATTCAGGAATTCGACGCGCAGACGGATCATGAAGAGCTGCCCGACCTTCTCTTCCACAGAAAGCGCCTTCAGAGTTTTTTCTGCCCACCTATCATCCGCGGGCTCAACACGACGCCCTGATGCAGGTTTCCTTTGCTCCGAGGTATGGGCGGCCGACCCCAAAAGAATAAACAGCACGAGAAACCAGGCGGTATGGTGGAGCTTTGGCAAGTTACGAGCATACTGCTAAATCTGGTGGACACCTACAACAGGTTGAAAACAATTGTCACTCGAACGTACATGTCCGGCAGGACAGAGGGAACCCCCTCGGTTAACGTCCAGCAGCCAGGCGCCGCTCATTCCTGGACCGGCGGCTCCTCGCAAGTAGACAGAACAATGTCTCCGAGCCTTTCCCGACCGACCGGGTCGAATTTGGGCTTACCGCGCCTCGATTTCCTTTATCTGGCCGATCCAAGCGCCATCCTCCTCCGACCTAGGGGGCATCGGATGTGACCCCAAGCCCGTCACAGTCCCGTTTTGCCCGCAATATATCGATGAGTCGTATCCGTTCTTGACAAGATTCCACACGGTGGAATATGTTTTCGCGCCATGGGAGTGGGTGCGGTTCCCGCCAGGCTAGTCTTGGAGTCGTGACCTAAGCCGGCGAGGATCTGCAGGGTGCCGACGGCATATTGCCGCCCTGGGGGATGGGTAATGAAAAATGGTCAGAGGTTCTTCGCTCCGCTTTTCGTCGTCGTGTCGCTGTTTTTGACTCCAAATCTTCTGCGCGCCGATGTCACCGGCTCGATCCTGGGTGTGGTGCGGGATCAGTCGCAGGCAGTCATCAAGGGAGCGCGCATTACGGTTACGAACACGCAGACTAACGTTTCCGAAAACACGACTTCGGCCGAGGATGGTTCCTACCGTTTTCTGGCATTGCCTGCCGGAACCTACAAACTGAACGCGACGAGCGCTGGCTTCGAGCAGTTTAATACCACCAACATCGTAGTAAAGGTCAATGACCAGTTGCGTTTCGATATCGCGTTGACCGTCGGGAGTGTAACGCAAGAGGTTAACGTAGCCGCCGGCGCGGTCCAGGTAGAAACCGAGAGCACCCAACTGGGCGATGTGATCGATTCGAAGAAGATGCTCGCCCTGCCGCTCAATGGCCGGAGCTACCTCGACCTGCTTGGCCTTCAGGCCGGAGTCGTTCCCGTGACCTCGGGTTCGATCCAGCAGGATCGGCCCGTCTCTGGAGGATATTCCAGTTCGACCGGAAATCTTTCCGTGAATGGTCAGCGGGAAACGGCGAATGCCTTCCTGGTCAACGGTGGCGACGTCAGCGAAGGGCGCAATCTAGGCGCCGGACTCGTCCCCAATCTCGATTCAGTTGAGGAATTCCGCCTCATCACCAACAGCTTCGATGCCGAATACGGCAAGTTCAGCGGCGCCGTGATGAATGCGATCACGAAGTCCGGAACGAACCGCATTCATGGGGACGTTTTCGAATACATGCGCAACGAAGCTTTCGGCGCGCGGAATTACTTCGACGACACCCGGGGAGAACTGAGACGAAATCAGTTTGGCTACACCGTGGGAGGGCCGTTTTGGAAGGACCGGCTCTTTTGGTTTACGGACTATCAGGGCACACGCCAAACGGCGGGAGCCAGCACCGGAGCCTTGACATTGCCGAATGCGGCCGAGCGGAGCGGTCATTTCGACCCCAGCGTGTTCTTCGATAGCAACGGAAATCCGACGGCTGTCAAGGGAGTCTATTGGGCACAGGTCCTCAGTACTCGTCTTTCGCAGACGGTAACCAATGGCGAGCTTTATTCGCAAGTATTTCCGGGGGGCGTCATTCCTCAGGCCGCATGGGCGAAGCCGGCGATTGGAATTCTCCCATTTATTCCGCAAGGCGATCCGGTGACGGGAGCCTATTCAAACAACAGTCAGAAAGATACGGTTTCAGACAACAAGTTTGGGCAGCGTATTGACTTCTTCAATCGGAAGACTGGGAACTGGTATTTCTACTATCACCTCGACAACTCGAGCGCAGTTTCCGCACTGTCCGGCAATAACATTCCCGGGTTCTCCAGCATCACCCCCACCCGCGCCCAGCAGTTTGTGATGAGCAACAACAAGACATACGGAGCGAATACGGTCAACGAGTGGCGAGTGAGTTTCTTCCGCACCGCCACTGTCACCAACAAGCCGCAGTCTGGCTTCGCCAAGCTTGCCGATCTAGGATTCGTTACCGGTCCCGGAACTCTCGGTATCGTACCGTCGGGCCCGGCGGGATTTCCTGAGACCGTCCCGCCCCTCTATTTTTCGGACTTCTCGATGGGTCCCAACACGCTAACGACATTTCAACCGAACAATACATGGCAGTTTTCCGAAGGACTGTCGAAAATCATCGGGCGTCACGCGCTTAAGTTCGGTGGCGAATTCCGGTACTTGCAGATTAACGAGCGCAACACCTGCGCTCCCAATGGAGATTTCAGCTTTAATGGCGGCCCGAACGGCGAGACTGGCAACGACTTCGCTGACTTCCTGCTCGGCGCTCCCGTGAGCTATAACCAGTGCAGCCAGCAGTTCCTGGACAGCCGCACCCGGTACGGCGGCGCCTATGTGCAGGATACGTTTAAGGTCAAGGAGAACCTGACCCTGAACCTCGGGTTGCGATGGGAAGCGAGCATGCCTTGGTATGACACGCAGGGCAAAATCGAGACCATCGTGCCGGGATTGCAGTCCACACAGTTTCCGACGGCGCCGAAGGGATGGGTCGTGCCCGGCGACCCCGGGATCCCCAGCACTCTGGCTCCCACCCGCTACAAGAATTTTGGACCTCGCCTAGGGCTAGCGTATTCCCCTGGATTCAAGGAAGGAGCCTTGGGTAAGGTGTTTGGAGGCCCCGGCAAATCGAGTATCCGAGCGTCGTACGGCATGTACTACACGTCGATCGAGGACTTGAACCTTTTCTACGAAGTCGGAGATGCGCCCTTCGGTCTGTACTGGGTATCGCCGAATCCGACGATGTTCGATCAACCATTCCTCACTCGGTCTGACGGCAGTTCGCAGGTGCAGCGCTTTCCTTTTACGTTTCCGGTTCCCGGCTCCCCCGCGAACAAGACGCTTGACTACTCTCGTTACCTGCCACTTTCGTTTTCCCCGGGGTACGACATTCACAATCGTCTGCCCTACGCCGAGCACTACAACCTGTCATTCCAGAGAGAGCTAACCAAGGCGACGGTGTTGACCTTGGCTTACGTAGGAACCCAAGGACACCGCCTCATCGCGCAGTACGACGCGAATCCTGGAGACCAGGCGCTTTGTTTGTTCCTCAGCAACCCGAACAATGTATTTCCCGGAAGTCCGACCTGCGGGCCGAACGGTGAACAGCAGACGTATACACCTACAATCGCGGCCGGGGGGCTGTGGGATCCAAATCTGGGCTGTCTAAAGGGCTGCATCTTGGGAACGCGAGACAAGTTGGGGCCGAATTTTAGCCAGAACAACAGTTTCACGGCGAACATTGCGAATTCAAATTACAACGCTGGTGAGATCACTGTGGAACATAAAGCCTCCGATCTCACGCTGCTCGCCGCATACACCTATTCGAAAGGAATCGACAATTCATCGGGGTTTGGACAATGGGTAAATTTCGCGGATTTCCGCCGAACCCGTTCTCTCTCTGCGTACGACATCACGCATAACTTTGTCGTGAGCTACATCTGGGCGCTGCCGTTTGACAGGCTTTTTGGTGGAGCTCCGAAGCGCCTGACTCAAGGATGGACCTTCAACGGAATTACCCGGTTTACGGGTGGGTTGCCCGTGCCGCTCGGTGAAGGCGACGATCAATCCCTAACCGGCAGCTCCAACACGGACGTGCCCGAATTGATAGGGAAGGTTACGACACGGAATCCCCGGATAGGGACGGCTGATTGTCCGATCACCAACCATGCTGCATGCTTTTTCAATCCCAGCGCATTTACGACTGGTCCTTTCGGACAATTCGGGAACTCGCCCCGGCAGTTCTTTCACGGCCCGGGAATCAACAACACCGACTTCGGGCTTTCCAAGAGAACTACCATTACTGAATCCACAGGGTTTGAGATCCGGGCTGAGTTCTTCAACATTTTCAATCACACCCAGTTCAACAATCCCGTGGGCAATATCAGCAACGGCAACTTCGGCTATGTAACTTCTGCGCGCGAGCCCCGGATCGGCCAACTCAGCGCGAAGTTCTTCTGGTAAGAAAAAACATGGCCGAGGAATACACAGCATTGCGGCAGCGACAGTGAATCGCAACACTCTGGGTAAAGAAAAGAAGGGGCGGCATGAAGCATGCCGCGCCTTCTTTTCTATTTGAGCTAAAGTGTATCCATGCTGGGCGGCGCGTCGACTCTCAGGACTAAGACTGTGATGGTTCAAGGCCGGGCCCGGTCTTGCCTGTATGCCCTTTGCCTTTTGGCGCTGATTCATCCTGCGAGCACCACAGCACAAACGGCGGCCGATTATCGCAAGCGGGCGACAGAATTTGCGCGATCGAAGGCGTGGGATGACGCCATCGCCAACTACCGCAACGCCCTGGCAGTTGAGCCAAACGATGCGGTCACTCACTACGACCTCGCTCTAGCGCTGAAATATAAGGGTTCGAGCAAAGAGGCCCTGAAAGAGTTCCAGGCGGCATTACAACTCCGGCCGAAATGGGCAGAAGCCCACTACGGGTTAGGCGCGGTCTGGTATGACCTGCAGGATCAGGACGCGGCGCTCAAGGAACTGCGTACTGCTGCAGCGCTTGATCCAGCCAGCGCCGCTACCCACCGTCTCATGGCCCGTATTCTCTCGCAGCAGAACAACCTTGCGGATGCTGAGAAAGAATTAAAGCTGGCCCTCAAGTTGAAGCCGTCAGCGGATACCCATTTGGAACTTGGCGTAGTCGAAGGTCAACTGGGCAAACTGAATGACGCTGCTGCCGAGTTTCGTCAGGCGATACAGCTTGATCCTGAAATTGCGGCCGCTCACTCCATGCTGGGTGTGGCTTTGCGTCGGCAGGGTGATCACAAAGCTGCGTTAGATGAGTTTCGAAAGGCTGCATCGCTCAATCCGGATGATGCCGAGTCCCAGTATGATCTCGGCCGAGAGCTAAAAGCCGGGGGCGACACTGCGGGGGCCATTGCAGCTTTTCGCCGAGCTATTGAACTGAAACCGGATTTCGAGCAGGCGCACTACAACCTCAGCCTCGCCTTGCGTGCCCAGGGAGACGTTACCAGCGCCAAGAAGGAACTCGATGAACTGTCGGGATTGCGTGAGTTCCGTTCCCGCCTGGCGCAGTCGAAGCTGCTAATCCTGCAGGGCGTGGAGGCGCTCAAGAAACAGAAACTCGACGAGGCCATGGGGTTCTTCCAAAAATCTGCAGACCTCACTCCGGAACTTCCGACAAGCTTCTACTACCTGGGAGTCGTATGGGAGGGCAAGAACGAAGCGACGCGCGCGCGCGAGGCCTATGAAAAGGCGATTGAATTGAAAGCTGACTATGCACAGGCGCACGCAAGCTTGGGACTCCTTCTCTGGAAGTCACAAGACCAGACGCGCGGTCTGGAAGAATTGCAGCGGGCGGTCATGTGTGACCCGGATCTCGCGGAAGGACATTACAACCTCGGGCTGGCGCTGGCACAACTGCAGCGTCCGCAGGAAGCCGTTCGCGAGTTGACTGACGCGGTCAGCCTTGATCCTCACTCGACCGATGCGCGAGTCCAACTGGGGCTGGCCTTGAGCCAAAACAACGACTCTGCAGCCGCAGCTAATATCTTCCGCGATCTCGTGCGGCGAGATCCGAAGTTCGCCGAGGGCCACAATAACCTCGGACTTGTACTGTTGCAGTCCGGCGCCGCCCACAAGGCAGAGGCAGAGTTTGCAGAGGCGGCCCGACTTAAGCCAAGCTACGCGGAAGCGCACTACAATCTCGCTCTGGCATTTCGCCAGGAAGGTAAGAAAGCGGAGGCACAACAGGAATTCGAAAAGGCGTATCAACTAGCGCCGGAATTGAAGAACCTTTCGCTCCCCCAATAGGAGGGGTCTTTGGGGAAATCGATGTGCCTGCCCTACGCGCTCTGAACACGTGCGTTTTCGCCGATCTTGATCAGTTCCTCCATACAAACAACTTCCAGTCGCCTCCGACTCTTCTTGACCAATCCGAGACGTTGCCACCAGCCGAGCAATTGGTAGCAACTAAGCTAAGCTCCCTGCAATGACCCACTCCGGCAAAACATTGGCACGGAAGGAGATGGTGAGCGCGGTAGGAATCGAACCTACAACCTACTGATTAAGAGTTATGGTTCTCAATTCGGCTGCAGCGTTGTCAACTGCAGTCGCCACAATAACTTAACGACCAAAAGACCCGCATGGACGGCTTCCGAAAACGTTGACAAAGTTGGTGAAATCAAACGGTATCTAATTGCGAAGGACACAAAAAGGACACAGGACATTTATCCGACAGTCCGATTCTCAACTGATCCTTTATTTGTTCTGCGGTGCCGTGGAGATGAGGGCAGGAATCAACGCTCGGGATCCTCACAGGTTCCGCCAGTTTTTCAGAATCTTGGAATGCGAACGAGGAAACCTGCAACCTCTGCCGTGACAGGGCAACAATGAGATGTAACTGATTGATATCAAACGGTGTCGGCGGACACAACTTGATATCACAAGACATCAGGCGTCACTTCTTGTCGTCCCCTTAACATCCCCAGATTTCTGGGTTCGGTGGCCTAGGATGTTTGAACCGAAGACGGCAGTCGGCGTCGGAACTCATAGTGGATGCTAGTGATTTGACCTCTCCAGTAGGTCTTTGGCCCTTCGGCAAGAACCCACGCCACTTCACCCTCAGTAGGTATGCACATCCCGTCACGCCGCTCATACTTACTCCATCGGCCTTCCCATGGTGTTGGAATCACGGTGGCCCGCACTGTGCGCCCACGCGCTTCGGCACGAACTGACTTGATCAGATCGTTTTCATCGAAACGAAACAGCAGTGTCACAGCGGTTTCCCCGTCCCGCAAAGTTGCCTCGGCGGAAGAGTCATTGATTGCTTTCCAGAGCACTCCTTGGCCGGGCAGCAGCGCCGTCGGATACCAGGTAGCTTCGGCAAAAAAACGCATGAGTTCACCCCGCGCCATCTCCGGCGTGCCGCGCAGATTCGCCAGAGAGATCAGACCGAACAGCGATGCCTGAAGAATACCCTCACCAACGATGTAGGCATCGTGCACGCGCGCGGCCAGACCAGGCATCATCTCGATTCGAGCTTCCCAGTCGAAGCCGGGTCGTTGGGTTATCACGCGCTGGGTCGAGGTGAACCGCTTCCATTGTTCTCCGGTTGCACTCATGTTGAAGGTGCCTGAGTGTCTTATGTCGACGGCCGCAACGATGGGTTGCCCGTCCTTCAGTACCGCCTGAAAATACCTTTGCACTGGCGCAGGTAAGCCCATCAATTCCTTTGAGTCGTATGTCTTCCCTGCCATAGGTAGACGCGCTGCCTCCAGGTTGACACGCATCTCTTTGCCGACGGATTCCCAGCGACGAGATCCAACAATAAACACAACGGCGACGATTGCCACCAGCCCTGCAGTAACGATCAGGATCATGTTTCACGCCTCGCTGTGTTCCTTAGGCTCAAACTAAATGAACTCCGCTGAGGGGCGGGCCATCGTTGCGATAAGACTTGAGTTAGGCGGATGACAAACCTTGTGATGCATTCATCGCACAATCACTTCGGCCACCGGACGTCGTAACGAGTAGGGCATCTGCGGGCCGCGGCCGAAGCGCACGACCAAGTCGGGCCGCACTGCACCCAGTCCGAGCCACTGAGCGAACTGTGTTCGCACGGCGGGGACTTCGACCGGTTGATTGACGAAAGCAGTACGCACGCCGAGTGTAGTTGCAGCCAGGGCGAAATGCTCGTAGGCGCGGCCGACCTCGAACCAGTGCGCGGGCTCTGCGTGTTCCCCGACAAAGACTGCCACCCCGGACGACGAACGCATTTGCTTGACGCACTTCTCGTTCTCCGACTTCTCGCTCAAAAGCATCCTGAACATCGTATTGCCGAGCCAGCGTGGCAATGTCGGGTTGCCCGTCAACCGCGAGAACAACCCGTCGCCGGCGGCGAGGTGACAGGTCGGCGGCACGGGGAACCCGTGGAACAATAGCGATACATTTACTCGGATCGCAAGGCTTCGATTGGATCCAGAAACGCGGCTTTTCTCGCCGGATAGTAGCCAAAGCCAATACCCACCAAAGCCGAGAAAAACACCGCCAGGAACACTGCGCCCGGACCAACGGATGTTGCCCAGCCCGCTAACTGCGAAATCAGCAGTGATGCGGCAATCCCGAAGACAATTCCGACGAAACCACCCGCAATCGAGAGAGTGACTGCCTCAACCAGAAACTGCGTGAGAATGTCGCGGGTCTTGGCACCCAAGGCTTGTCGTAGTCCAATTTCGCGGGTTCGCTCTCGAACCGAGATCAGCATGATGTTCATGATGCCAATGCCACCAACCACGAGCGAGACCGAAGCTACCGCAGCCAGCATAATTGCCATGATTTTCGAAGATGCTTCTTGCGCTGCAAAGAGTTCTTCCAGGTTGCGGATGGAAAAGTCATTCGCCTCAACCGTCTGCAGATGGTGTCGTTGCCGGAGCAGAGCGTCCGCCTCTTCCTGCGCGGCCGGAATCTGGGCGCCGGACTTCGCCTGCATCATGATGGTGTCAACCGCGTCTGCATTCGCTTGCTTCACGCCGATCACTTTCCGTTTGGCAGTGGAGATCGGAAGCAGAATGACATCGTCCTGATCCTGTCCCTGGGACGACTGGCCTTTCCGTGTGAGTACGCCGACGACCGTGAACGGAACGTTCTTGATTCGAATCGACTGGCCGATCGGATCGGCGCCATCGAACAAATTGTCGACCGGCGTCTGTCCCAGCACAGCGACTTTGTTGGCGCTGTCTACATCCGCCTGAGTAAACTCGGCGCCAGCGGCCACCGTGAGATCGCGAATGGTCAGATAGTCGGGAGTAATGCCGTACACAAATGTCGCCCAGTTGTTGTTTCCGTTGACTACCTGGGCTCCGCCTCGAACCACGGGTGCCGCTAGTGCGACATCGGGACACTGCGCTACAAGTTCCCGGGCGTCGGCCTCCGATAGAGTAACGGCATTGCCGGTGCCCAAGCGCACTCCGGAACTACTCATGCTGCCTGGAATCACAATAATAATGTTGCTGCCAATACTCGCGATCTGCTGCTGGATCCGCTGCGTGGCACCCGAACCGATAGCGACCGTCGCGATTACAGAGGCGACGCCGATCACAATGCCCAGCATTGTCAACGCCGAGCGAAGTTTGTTCATCTTCAGCGCCCGGAAGGCGATGCGCATGGACGAGAGCAAGCGTTTCATGGCGACACCGCTCCAACTGGCTGCAACGTGACGGTTTCCGTGAGAACTGGCCGCTTCCCCATCTTCTTGTCGCTAACAATCAATCCATCGCGAAAACCGACGACTCGATGGGCGTAAGTTGCGATCTCATCCGAGTGCGTCACCATGACAATGGTGATGCCCTGAGTGCGGTTCAACGCCTGAAAAATGCTCATGATTTCAGCGCTATTGTGGGAGTCCAGAGCGCCGGTGGGTTCGTCTGCCAGCAGAATTGCAGGTTTGTTGATCAGGGCGCGGGCGATGGCCACACGCTGTTGCTGTCCGCCGGACAGTTGCGCTGGGAAGTTGCGCTCTCGGCCGACTAGTCCGACGTCTGCCAAAGCGTGCGCACCCAGTTCGTCTCCGTCGGGAGTTTCACTGGCCTTATAGAGCAACGGCAGTTCGACATTTTCGAGCGCATTCATTCTCGGTAGCAGGTTGAAGTTCTGAAAAATGAACCCGATCTTCTCATTGCGAATCTCGGCGAGCTGGTCGCGATCCATGGTTTCTACCGCAATTCCGTCAAGCAGATATTGCCCTGACGTGGGCCGGTCGAGGCAGCCCAGTAGATTCAGAAGGGTGGATTTGCCGGAGCCAGACTCTCCCATGATGGCGACGAAGGTGCCTCGCTCAATTGACAGGGTCACGCCTTGTAGGGCATGCACAACAACATCACCTAGCAGGTAGGTCTTGGTGAGATTCCGCACGTCGATGAGCGGTGACACTATGGTCTCCTCATGGATTTACAACCCCGGCGTACGGCGAGTGCCGGAGGGGGCGGTCGGCGAAGTAACCGTGGTCGTGGAAGTTGCGCCAGTACTAAACCTCACGACGAGCTGTTGTCCCGCTTGCAGATCGCCTGAGGTCACGGCCGTGTATTGTCCATCGGAGATCCCAAATGTTACCGGCACGGCTTTGAGTTTCCCATTCTGCAATACATACACCTGCTGCTTGGTTGCAGGCGCCGCCGCTAGTCCTACTCCCTTCAGCACGGCTGCGGATGGATGGAGTCTCAATACCGCATTTGGAACTTTGAAAGTGTCGTTGAGCTTGGTCGTCAGAATGCGGGCATTGGCGGTCATCCCAGGAAATAGTTTGAGATCGGGATTGGAAACGGCGATGACGACATCGTATGTGACTACGTTTTGCGTGATGATCGGAGCTTTGCGGACATCCGCAACCTGGCCGCTGAATGTTGTTCCCGGATATGCATCCACTGTAAAGGTTGCGTTCTGGCCGGCCTTGATATTGCCGACATCGGACTCATCCACGTTGGTGTCAAGTTGCATCTTGGTCAGGTCCTGCGCGATCTCGAACACGGTAGGTGCCGCGAATGAGGCTGCGACGGTCTGACCCACGTCCATACGTCGTGCAATGACGGTGCCGTCAACCGGTGCGGTGATGCGGGTGTGGGCGAGGCTGATCTTGGCCTGATCGAGTAAGGCATGGGCTTGGCTCTCCTGGCCCTTGGCAGAACCGAGCTGCGCCTGGACTGCGCCGACCTGGGACTGTGCCGACTGAATCGTTTGCTTCGACGCGTCGATCAGCGCTTGGTCTGCAACAACCTGAGCTTCAGCCGCGTCCATTGCGGCCTTGGCAGTGTCATCATCCTGCCGGGACATGATTCCTTGCTTAAAGAGACTGTCGGTTCGTTCCCACTGGTTGTGGGCGTTGAGCGCGAGGGCACGGTCTTTCGCAATTGCAGCATCTGCGCTCTTTGAACTTGCGATTGTCCCCGCGAGGTCTGAAGTCGACTTCTGAACCTGTGCTGCAGCCGTGAGAACCGCGGACTGCGCCGAGCCCAGTGCTGCTTGGGCCTGATCGACCTGAGTTTGGAATACTGCGGGGTCAATCAGGGCAACCAGTTGGCCTTTGGTGACCTTGGTATTGAAATCAGCGTACAGCGCTTTGATGTTGCCGGATACTTGACTGCCGACCTGCACATCCACAACCGCGTTAACTGCGCCGGTTGCGGTGACGCTCGCCTGGACCACTCCACGTTCGAGCGGTACTGTCTCGTAGGTGATTGCGTTCTGAGAATGCGTCCGCCACAGTTGACCGGCTATCGCGAGGGCAACGATCAGGCCAATCGCGATCGCCCACCTCGTCCAGTGATATTGACGATGCACTCGGACCGGGATTGGAGGCGCAGCGATAGGCGGAAAGGCAATCGGTTCAGCGCGGACTGGATCCACTGCTGTAGCCATAAGACATGAGTCCTTTTTCTACCCGAAGAGCCTTCCGATACAGCTCAAGACTATGACCAGCCGGGGCTCCGCCGATTCACGATAAGTCTCCGCTTTCTCGAAACGGTTGTAAGCCGCTCGCGTAGACGAAAAAACTGCTTCTATCGGATATCTTCGAGACTCACTCATTTGCGCTGGTAATACTGAGCACAATGGCTCATATCGTTCTGCCGAGACGGGGATCGGGCGAGGGTGGTTGCGAGCTGACCTCAGTTCATCATCGCGTCTCTGGGAACGTTACACTGCCGCCATCGGTCTGGGAACCGCGAGCGGTCCCACCACGACAGGCGCAGTTGGGATCGCGTCAGCCGGTAGCAATACTTTGAAGATTCCAAGCGCCGCGGCTGTAATCGGTGCCGCGAGGGCCACACCGAGAGGGCCGGCAATGACTGCAAGCAGTAGTTGCACGGTCAAGGTAAGAGCGGGCGGCAGGCGCACGATTTGCCGCTGAAGCAGGGGCGTGATGATGTTGCCCTCCAGAAAATGCACGAGGACAAACAGGAGTACGGTAAGTAGACCTTTTCCGGGGCTGATGGCGACTGCCAGCAAGGCCGCAGGGACCACGGAGAGGATGGGGCCCACGTTCGGTATGAACGTCATCAGCGCGGCAATGATGCCGAGGGTTCCGGCGAGGGGCACTCCGAGCGCCCATAGCCCCAGTGTGACAAGGATGCCAACTGCCACCATGGATAACGTCTGCGCCAGCAGCCACCAGCGGAGGTTGCGGACCGCGCTCACGGCGCAGGCATCAAGAATGGCTCGGTATCGTCTTGGCGTGGCGCGACGGATTCCGGAGAAATAGACTCCTGGCTCCGCCGCGAGATAGAGGCCGAGAAACGCCACGATGATGAGTCCAGCGAGCAGAGTGGCGGTACTGACGACGATCCCACCGATACGCGTGAGCGCATAGCTGAAGCTGTCAGCCAGTTGGGAGTAACCCGACCATTGGGCGAGAAGCCAGCGGCCCCAACTCTGTCCCTTCACACGCTCAACCAGGTTTTGTGCAGCTTGGGGAAGGTCCGTCTGAAGCTTGGTGAATTGTTCGATGATGTTGGGGCCGCTGATCCACAGGGTGAAAAGAGCAAGTGCGGAGGCCGTGAACAGAATGAGAGCGAGTGCCCACCCCTGATTGAGTCTTAGCTTCGCTTTGATCCAATCGACGATGGCCGTTAGAAAGACTGCAACCACGATTGCGGCAAACAGGAGTAAGAGTATGACGCGGCCAAGCCAGGCCAGGGTGATGGCCAGGGACAAGCCGACCGCGAGAAGCACGATGAACACCGCGAGAGTCTTGGGCGCGCCGTCATCCGAAGATGTTCTGGTTTCACCCATGCGATCCGAGTCTAACTCCGCGCATCAAGCTTCTCCTGTGTCAAAGTGCTCACTTTTGCGGCGAAAGGATCGGTAGGATTCGTGAGGGGAGTTCTTTTCTGAAAGAAACCGGATCGTTTACGAAGTGGCTCAGCGGTCCAGCAGCACAGATCGCTACCGCCTCATTCATTGCGACATGGATGGCCGCGGCGCTGACGGTGAAGTTGCTGCTGCACAATCCGCAGGTCGTCAACATTGTGCTGTGCGTGGCCATCGCCGGGGCCAGTGTGCCGCTGCTGATCTCTCTTGTGCAGCAGGTGATCAAGAAGAATTTCAGTGTCGATATTCTGGCGCTGCTCTCCATCGTCACCGCACTGATTCTGGGACAGTATTGGGTGGCCGCGATTGTCGTGTTGATGCTTTCCGGCGGAAAAGCGCTGGAAAGCTACGCGACAGAGCGTGCGAACTCAGTATTGAGCGCACTCGCGAAACGGATGCCACAGACGGCCCATCGCGTGGGTGCAGTTGTCTCCGATGTCTCCATTGATACGATCGCCGTGGACGACGTCTTGATGGTCTATCCACACGAGATATGCCCGGTGGATGGGATGGTAGTCAGCGGTCAAGGTAGAATGGACGAGTCGTACTTAACCGGGGAGCCGTTTCAGATTGCGAAGGCTCCGGGAACGTTCGTGTTGTCGGGATCGATCAACGGCGACGCGGCGCTGACGATACGCGCGACGAAGGTAGCGATCGATTCGCGCTACGCGAAGATTGTCGAGGTGTTGCACGCCTCGGAGGAGAACCGTCCCCAGATACAAAGGCTGGGCGACCGCCTCGGATCCTGGTACACGCCGATCGCAATTGCAATTGCGCTTGCAAGCTGGCTATTGAGCGGAGACTCCTCACGCTTTCTTGCCGTGCTCGTGATTGCAACCCCCTGCCCTCTTTTGATTTCGATTCCAGTAGCGATCATCGGCGCGATTTCGGTTGGTGCGCGTTTTGGGATCATCATCAAAGACCCGTCGATTCTGGAGAAGATGGAGACCTGCCATGTGCTCATCGTGGACAAGACCGGCACTTTGACCTACGGCAAGCCGAGTTTGACCAGCGTCGATTGCCTTGGCAGCATGACTCAGGAAACAGCGCTGCAATACGCTGCAAGCCTGGAGCAATACTCGAAGCATCCGCTTGCGAGCGCGGTGCTTTCGGCGGCTGAAGCGCAGCATCTGCCGCTGCTGCGAGTCAAGGATGTTTCCGAGGCTCCGGGAGCGGGCTTGCTTGGGCACGTCGAAGGGCAGCTGGTGACTGTGACCGGACGCGGAAAGCTCTCCGCAAACCTGGCTGCGGGAATGCCCGCTGTGGCTCCTGGGCTCGAGTGCGTGCTGCTGCTGGATGGCAACCTGGCTGGCGTGTTCCACTTTCAAGATGAACCACGGCGGGAGAGCAAGTCCTTCCTGAAGCATGTCGGGACAAACCACTCGATCAACAAGGTCATTCTGCTTTCCGGCGATCGCCCGGCCGAGGTGGCGCTGTTTGCCGCCAGAATGGGCATTGCGGAGCCGCACGGAGGCAAGACTCCAGAGCAAAAAGTGGAGTTTGTCCGGGAGATGACCGCGAAATCAAACACACTTTACCTGGGTGATGGAATCAATGACGCCCCCGCGATGATGGCTGCCACAGCCGGAATCGCGCTGGGCGTCAATAGCGATATCACGTCGGAGGCGGCGGGGGCGGTGATCCTGCAATCTTCGCTCAAGAGTGTGGACGAGCTGATGCACATTGGACGAAGGATGCGGGGAATCGCACTTACCAGTGCCATCGGCGGAATGGGCCTGAGCTTGATTGGGATGGGGGCCGCATCTTTTGGGTTAATCAGTCCGATTCAGGGAGCCATCGCGCAGGAAGTGATCGATCTTTTGTCGATTCTCAATTCCTTACGAATGATTTTGCCGGTCGGCTCATTGAGCGACTTCCAATCCCCCGTGGCGGATGTGCATGTGCCCGGAACTGAATTCTCCGTTAAGCGAGCCGCGTAGGTTGATCAGAGCACAACCTCTCATGGCCCCGAGCAGCTAGCAACCGCGCCCATCGAACTGCACCATTGCTGCAAAAGGGCGCGGCGAGAATAACGGTCACATCATCGTCACCGCAGAAGGCACCACCAACTTAATGAGTAGAATCAATTATCCGGCTCGCGATGGGACGGACGCTTTGAACAATATTGCGCGATCGCCAGTTGCGTGGAGTACATAGTGCGCTCCGAAAGGGGCGAAAATGATAGTGCCCCGGCTGAGTACGGTACAGTGGCCGTTCGCTGCAAGGGTTGCGTTGCCACTTAAAACAATGATCGTGTCTGGGCCCTGAACCGCGTTTCCCAGGTATTGCGTGCCCGACTCTAGATCGATGCTGCTCAATTCGAATTCGGCAGAGGGGGTTTGGTAGATACGTTCCCAAGCGCCTGCGCGGACAGCATTCAGCACTCCATTCATTACCAGGGGCAGATCACTGTCGAAGCAGAGAATTCTCATTAATCCCGGCACATCAACGTGCTTCGACGTCAACCCTCCTCGGAGGACGTTATCTGAGTTTGCCATCAACTCGACAGTCACCCCTTCGAGATAAGCATGGAGCGTGCCCGCGGGCTGGAATGTGCCCTGTCCTGCCCCCAGATGCACCAGGTTTAATAGATAAATCGAGAGGATGCCTCGATCACAATGTCCACCGACGGGGCAAAATGTTTGTGACGCCCGTACGACCCAATGACCCGGATCGTTCTCATCAGAAGTATCTGTCCGGGCCAGGCGGGTGATGAGAGTATTGAGCAGAAGGTCAATGCAGTCCTGCGGCGTTGTCATCACTGCGCGATAGAGATCTTGGAGCAGCGCCCGGTGTGCCTGAACCGTATTTTCGGTGTGTCCGAGCTTTTCCGGAAAGTCGGGCATGATCGAGTGCAGTTCGGGAACCGTTCGGAACATTTCGGCTATTTGTTCCAGGGGGCGGAATCCGTGCAGCATCCAGAAATCGGTCAAGGCTACGGCCACTTCTGGCTTGTCGTTGTCATCCTTGTAATTCCGCTCTGCATCCTGCAAGTCAATTCCCTCCGCGCTCTCGCGGGCAAAACCTTCTTCAGCCTGTTTCTTCGTGGGATGCGCTTGAATTGAAAGCATCTTGGCAACGTCCAAGACCTTGAACAGATAAGGCAGACGGCCGCCGAAATGGGTACTTGTGGCTGAACCAAGAATCTTGTCTGGTGCTTCCGCGATCAACCGGTCCAGCGGTACGTCCCTGCCTGCTACATTCGCGGTTGCAGGCCCGTTAAGATGAGCACCCATCCATAACTCCGCGAAAGGTATTCTCTCGTTGTTTGCAATGCCCAAGAGGCCGGGAATGAAGTCGCAACCGCCCCAGGCGTAATGCTGGACCGCACCGTGCAGTCGCAGCACGCCGGTTTCAGATATGGGCGGCAACGGCTCTCTCCATGCAACGCAAAATGCCGTTCGGCTCAGCGACTCCCATCGCTGCAATCGCGTCGGCGCGCGACTGCGTATCGGCTACGGCATAGATCCGCAGTTCGTCGGCGTTTCCCGATGGCCGCACGTGTGCCACATCGCCATTATCGAATAGGACGCGCACGCCGTCCGTGTAGTCCACATGAGAGATCGTTCCGAATCCCATTTCCTTAGTAAAGAACTTAGCAAGCCTTTGTCGAAGGGTTCCAAGGCTCGATTTCTCGTTACTGTTTGCACCGTTATCAGTAGTAGGTGAGAAGAACGCGACGAGTTTTAGCCCAAGAGCTTTGGGGAAACTCTCCAACAGCGCGGCGCGGCTGAAGCGTTTCGGCAACCGTTCAAACAAGTCGACCACAGAAGCCCCGGACTCATCCGCGGCGTAAAGGACACCGAGGATCGGCAGGATGGCATCTCTGGTGAGTAGAGCAGGCAAAACCGCACCATCTCGCGCGATGTCCGAACCAGTCAAGAAGCCACCATTGGGTTCCCAGCCGCAGACCCGCTTTTTCCCTGAGCGCCGTGCTGCCTCCATGCCGGCAATCACGAAGGGTGAGCCAATGCGCGTCTTAGCTTGGACCACGGATTTTAGATTCCCGCGATCAACGGCGTCATTGCAACTGATGGGAACCACGACGGCATCGGCCTTTAGAAACTCAGCTACCACCATACCCACTAGATCTCCGCCGAAGAAGTGCGCTTTGCCCGTTACCGCATCCACTCCTAGGATCAACGGGCGGTCGCTGTCACCGTCCGTCGACACAATGGCATCGATCGGTCCATGCTCGGCTGTAGCCTCCGAAACCAGTGCCTGAATGGTGGCCAGTTGCGCCGCCCCGATGTTCTCCGTGTCGATGGGAACGAACGTAGCACTGCGTCCGACCGCGATCACCTGCGCATTCAGGCGTTCCAGGACCTCCACGAGGAGATCGCGCCCGACCGCGGATTGTTGATCGACCAGTATGCGCTTGCCACCCAGAGTTGCGTTCTTGAAGAAGCTTGTGAATCGTGTGATCCACGCGGCGCGGGCATCCGGAATCTCCGCGGGAAGTTCCTGATGGCCGGTACGGAACATGCCCCGGTCATCAAACAGAGACTCGACCTGATCCTGGCTGTATAGCCGTTGGCGTTCCTTTTGGACCTGTTCGTTGATCGGCGCTTCCTGCTCTTTCCGCAACTCGCCTTTGCTGCTATTGGTCTTGTATCCATTGCGGTCGAATGGAATGTGGCTGCCGGTAATCATCATGCTGCCTTTACCGCGCGCGAGCGCATAACAGGTAAGCGCGGGAGTGGGTATGGTCCCAAGGTTGATCGGCTGCATGCCAGCGTCGCGCATAGCAGCCACTGCCGCTTGGGCGATCTCACCTCGGCCTTCTTGGTCTGGCACAAATTGGTCCGAACTGAGACGCAAGTCCCGGGCAAAGAAGAATTCCTCGCCGCGCAGGATTCCGCCCTCGGCCGGGCTGAGTGACTGCAAGTATTCCAGCTCCGCGAGAGCATTAATGTAGACCTCCAATTGCGTGAGGTCTACAACCTTGCCCCGTCGTCCGCTGGTACCGAACTCCAATTCTCGGGGTTCGTACTTCAGACTCGACCGAAGCGTATGGGTCTGAGTTGCCACACTCATGAGGAAATCCTCCTACGGCTATTGATTCTCGGTGTGCTCATGGGCGAGATTCCGGTTGCAGAGCGGCCAGCAACTCATCCAACTGTGCGGTCGCAAAGCGCGCGGCATAATCGGACACGCCGTAAGGAATGAACAGCACACCGTTGTGGAGCAGTGCTCCACACGAATAGACGACGTTTGGAACATTCCCTTCCCATTCGCTGGGAATTGGTTTCAGAAGAGGATCAGGTAGCCTCCCGATCACCTTGGACGGATCGTCAAGATCGAGAAGACAAGCGCCTATCGAGTAGACCCGTCCCGGACCAACGCCGTGGGTGAGGACCAACCATCCCGCCTTGGTTTCGATCGGCGATCCACAGTTACCGATTTGAACAAGTTCCCATGGGAAAATCGGTTTGAGAAGAACTTTGGGCTCATACCAGAAACGGACATGGTCGGAGAACATGAGATAAACATTCTCCGAGTCCTGCCGGGACAACATTGCATAGGATCCGTTAATCTTCCTCGGAAATAGAGCCATCCCTTTGTTCTTGACCGCTGGACCATTGAGAGTCATCAGCTGAAAAAGAAGGAAGTCGGACGTCTCCAGCAGTTGCGGAATGCCGAGCTGCCCGTTAAAAGCTGTGAAGGTGGCATAGTAGGCGTGGGTTCCGTCGTCGTTCTGGAATCGTACGAAGCGGGCATCCTCGATGCCATTTCGCTGCGACCGGGTCACGGGGAAAATGACCCGTTCGGACAAGCCCTGTTCCGGAGGGAATTGGACCGAGTAGTTGGACTTGGCCAGCATGGAAATTCGCTCCAACGTGTCCTGGCGGGTTTTCTCACCATCCGGCGTCGGGCCTTCCTTTAATTCTGTGTCTATCGCGGCCAGCAGCTCTTTCAAGTTGAACGAATCCGGTAGTCGTTGCATTACGCGTCTTGTGCGCTCGTTATCCAATCCAAGTTCGAGACAGGTCCGCTCGAAGAGAGCCTTGTGATAGACGTTGTGAGGGACCTGATTGGGCTCAACAATATCGCCAGTGGCAGTCATGACCTCGATTCGGTGGTTGGCATGGATAATGCCGGTGCGGAAGACGATGGAGGAAATGCTGCCATCCCCGGTTGCGCGCAAGCTCAAAATAAAACGCAGCGCGCCAGATGGCAGTCCTTGTTGATTCGGATCAGCGACAATGGACGGGTTGAATAGCGCTGCGGACTCAACTGCGAATTCAGACACGAAATACGATCCGATCAAGAGTTGTCGTTGCTCGGACAGTTTGTGTTCAATGGAGACAATCTTGCGCAGGTGCTCAAACCGTCCCTGGAAAAGTTCTTTGATCTGCTGGTGGTGTGCGGCTAACTTCGAGGAAATCGCACCAAGCAATGGACCGACGTCACTCTCGGAGATTGCCAGGACCGAAGTGACGATCCTCTGCACTCGCTGGTGGTCCCCGGGAGTGAAGGGCCGCAGCAGAACCCGCGACGGATCTGGCTTCAGCGCCGCCTTCGTGCGTTTGATGTTGATCGGATTGCGTTCATGGGCAGTTGTTCGTCGGTGACGAGACTGCGGGTCGCCATTGGTTTTCGACATCTGCCCTTCCGTGCGTCCGCAAATGCTCTCAGCGCGACAGTCCGGCTCTATGGGACACGCTCGGACTGAACAGCAATAGCGACATGCAGAACACTCCGCTACTTCAAGCCGTACACGACAATCCGACCTGACTCGCCTTGCTTTGGCCAAAGGGGAGAGCTCAACCCGGCTGCTACAGCAAGACGCTGGTGCCCACCAGCCTCATAGCTCACCACCCCGCCAGCCATCGGTTGACCGGTGTTATGGCTCCAGAGCTTCTTGCCGGAGCGCGCGTCCAGCGCGACCACGTTACCGTCCATATCGGCAGAGAAGACCAACCCTCCTGCTGTTGCCGCGACCGCCGCGGTGACCGGAGTTGGTGCATGATACTGCCACGCCACTCTGCCGCTGTCGGCGTCGATTGCGGTCACCCATCCACCCCACTGCTCGATCGGGTCCTGCTTGCCGAAGCTCTCATCATGCGCGCCGGACCAGACTTTCCCTGGCCCTCCCTTCATCGCGGTGACCGGCGCGAGTTTCACTGAGGTGCACCAGTCGATCTCCGGGACGTACGCCAGGTTCTCCGTAGGGGAATAGGCCGGACCATTCCATTCCGCTCCGCCCTGCGAGCCAGGGCAGAAGCGGGTGAACTCTGTGCTAGTGAGGTGAGCATCGACATTACTGCGAGTCGTGGCGACCGTCTGATACTCGACACGAAGCGTCTTCGGATTACTGGTACTACCGCCGGCTTCTACACTGTTACGGTCGATCCCGTAAACGATGCCATCTTTCCCGGAGGCGACGGCCAGCTTGCGTCCCCCTCGGGTTGTGATCACAACTGGCGGCGTGGCCATGTCCCAGTCATGGAAGTCGTGCCTTACGGGTTGTATATAAGCAAGTAGCTTCCCGGTCTTGGCGTCGAGCGCCAGGATAGAGCTTGTGTAGAGGTTGTCGCCCGGATGCATCGCCAATATGAAATCAGGTGCCACGTTCCCGGTACCGAGCCAGAGCACGCCGCTCGCAGGATCGACGTGATACGAGGTCCACGTCGCTCCGCCCGTGGGCGGGTTCTCGGCCGATTTCTTCGTCCATGTGGACGCTACAAGACCGGCGGAAGGCACTGTATCGAACTGCCACAGGATCTTCCCCATGTTCGCGTCGAGGGCGTAGATCCGTCCCGTCACGCCGAAGTTGTCGCCGCCCGCGTTACCGATGAAGACCATGCCGCTCCATGCCAAGGGCGCTGCGGGGATCGTCTCGCCGTTGGCTTTGTCAGCGATGCGGGTGTTCCACACCGGCTTGCCGGAGGCTGCGTCGATGGCCATCACGTTGCCATCGTCGAACCCGCGGAAAACCTTGCCGTCGGCAAAGGCCACTCCGCGGTTCACACCCAACCCGACTCTTTCGGCGGCGCTGAGCGGTTGCGTCTGCTTCCAGCGCAGCTTGCAGTTCGCTGCGTCGATTGCAAACGTGCTGTCGAGAGTGGTGAAGAACAATGTCCCGGCGACCGCCACCAGCCCGGTCTCGAAGCCCGTCTTTGTCCCGGTGTCATAGGTGCAGAGCGGCTGAAGTGTCGTGACGTTCTTGGCGGTGATCTCGCTTAGCGGCGAATACCGGTCACCGGTGTAATTGCGATCGTAATTAGGCCAGTCGCCGTCAGCAATGTTGTTGGCGGCGGTTGAGGCTGACTCTTTGCTCTGCGCGGCGAGCAGCGGTCCGACGAGCAAAATAAAACAAATAGGGGTGAGGCGGGAAGTGCGGAACATATGCGAACTCCTTGAGTGCTACCGGGATTTCGGAAGCCGGATCAATGATGCGCAACGAGTTCCTTCCGCTCCCGGCCGGGCTTCTCAGTACGCCAATACCTCTCCCGTAGATAGTGTCGATGCAACTCCTCTTCGTAGTCGCGGGTGATGAGAGCTTCTTCGGTGTATTCCGGAGATCCTTTGACCGCTTCCCGAGTGAGGTTAATGAAGACTTTCGATTCTTCCCAGCTGATTCGTTCAATCCATTGGGTTGAAATCAGGACCTTTTTGCCCGGCCACCAGTTACGGGTGTCCACAATCAAGTAGCGAATCGCCCAATCCTCGTCATCCACCACAAAATCCGAGACGTGACCGATCTCTCCGTCCCGGGCCTGAATCGTACGGCCGGTTACATCCTTCGTGCTGCGCAGATGCGGGTCATCATCTTTCTTGTGACGTGGGGCTCCGGACCATCGCCCTTGTCGCTGTGGGTAAGCGGAATCGCCCCACATGTAAGGGCCGCCCCAGTATGCCGGCCAACCATAGAACGAGTAGTACAGAATCTCGTATTGTCGGGAGACTGGTTTGTGGGTGTCCAAGGATGGACTGTTCTCAATTTGCTTCTTGGTCAGATCGACGGGAATGACCTGGTCATTCTGCCGCGCTGGATCTAGTGCGTAAGGCGAAATCAGAACCTGTCGACCACCCAGCCAGCCACCCGTATCGGCAATGAGATATCGAACCGCCCAGCTTTGGTCATCGAAGTAGAACTCTTCAGCCTGGCCGATCTCTCCGTCGCGGGCAATCAATTTGTAGCCTCTTAGATCTCCAGCTAGTTGCAGCATGTGCATTTCTCCTTGGGTGCAAGACGGCGGCGGGTTTTTTTAATTGGTGGAGTCGACTTGAACTGTTGGAACATCAAGAGTGACTCGATTGCGGAAGAGGCGCTACCGACACCGCTAGCGGTCGACGCCTTCCGGCTGAAGACAAGCTGAAATGAGGGGACGGGCTCGCGTGAGGACTCCCGGCAAACAGGTTCCTTGCCCATTTGGTCACCCACTGAATAGGTCTCAGCACTTTTGGTTTGCCGCAACTCTCACAGCCGAAAAGCGGTCGCACATCCGCCAGGATGGCGTAGGCCACGTTGAGCATGACTTGAAATGGCCGGAATCCGAATATGGTGGTGGCAAAACTCCAAGCGAACCATTTTGTGTTGGGCAGATTCCTGAGCGTCTCTGCGACGGCTTCTCCTCCGAGTTTCATCGAGCCATCTGGCATCAGGACGTGGATCGTCTCATAAGCATCCCAGATATCGAGATCGGGATTGAGCGACCGAAGTATCCCGGGGTCGTCACCAATGGGCTGTACGAGGATGCTCGTTTCTCCAGATTTGCTTTGCGCCGACCTTTGCACCCAGTGTCCAATATGACGACAGACAGTGCATTCGTCGTTGAATAGGAGAATCGGATTAGTTTGCTTCTGCGGCGTCATCAATTGGCCTCCGCTCCTGATTCAAAGGGCTGCGTCACTGCTGTCAGAACGCTGGATACTGTCGGGGATGGCCCCTCGACTCGTCCAACTTCATTCCCGTCAAGAAACATGATTAGGCTCGGCGTGCCCTGGATCTGGTAGCTGCCTGCAAGTTCCTGCTCGACTGCAATGTTGACCCTGAAGATCTTCTCCTGGGTTTTCACCATCTCAGCTACCTGCTCCAGAATCGGCTCGATTGCCCGGCAGTGGGCGCAGCCGTAGGACATGAACTCAACTGCGATCGGTCCCTCTGCCTCCAAAACGAGCCGGGCAAAGGTGTCAGAGGTGACAGTTTGTATCTTGTCCCTCGACAGAGGTTTCAGTGATGTTGTTCGCGGATGGTCCAGCGTCTCGTTACCCACGGATGCGTCCGTTCTGTATCCACTTTTCGGCTGAAGCGGCACTGATTCGATTCTCAAACGCTTGCTTCTCGACGCGTTTTCTTTCAACTTGTTCTTGAACTTCTTCGCCGGCGGCTCCGGCATCGTCGACAGCTGCCATCTCTGCGCTGCCTCTCATCATTGCGGGGATGCTGATTGCATTTTCGCGGGCTGCCTTCTTCACGTTATCTTCCTCAATTTGCCCTTCGACCTCTTCCAAATTGGTCGCAGCATTATCATTTGCAGCCATCTGGCTCAACCGAAACTCCGGGATCGTTGCAGATCGTCTGACGGTCTTCATACTTCTTGAACCTCTCTGCTACTCGGGATGCGACTTACCAAACGTCTTCTTCGCAAAGGAACTACCAAACGAACAGACGAGCACCAGAACCGGGGGACCGCACCCTGCCAGTTTGGGTCGAAGGATCGTGAACTGGAATCTTTTCATCGATCTCCGACGCGTTCGGGAGCGCTGGCCGTGTCGCGCTGATCTTTTCAATCTCTAAGGCACCGTGGCAGTTCATAATCTCGGCGGCTTGGTCCGCGTTCTTGCCGGTGCCGGTTGCGAAAACCATGACGCCTCCACGACGCACGCCTTGGACATACGTTTCCGCATCCCCTTCGACGACTCCGAACGCCGTCAGATCCCGAATCAAATCGACCTCGAAATCGGTGTGTGGAGTGCTCATGAGGCCGCTGCTCGGCATCTCGACTGGCTCTGCCAAAACACGGATGTCATTCTGGAGGAAACCCTTAGCCGTAAGATCGCGAACGACCCCGTCGGCCGATCCTGAATTCTCAAACAGACCTACCGCAGTTCTTGCCATGTTGTCTCCTTTACGCCTCTCATTAAGAGTGGCCGAACCTCGTTCGCAATACTGATCAGAATTGATCAGGCAATCTCAGGCGTGAGGGTTGAGACTAACCTCGTGTGCACCATCTTTAGTGGTGACACGCCAAACGAAGTCCGTCTCGCGGTGGTCACGGTATTTATACCTAATATTTGAAAGGAAACGAGTCATGATTGATAAGGGAACGACAAGCAATCCAAGCAACTCCGTAGCGGCAGTGTTCGCGCAGCATTCTGGTGCCGAAAAAGCGGTGAAGGAATTAAAAGACGGCGGATTCGACGTCAAGAAGCTCTCCATCATCGGCAGTGATTACCATTCGGAAGAAAATGTAGTTGGGTTCTACAACACGGGCGACCGGATGATGTATTGGGGCAAGACCGGAGCTTTTTGGGGCGGACTCTGGGGCCTGCTGTTCGGATCGGCGTTCTTCCTGATCCCCGGTTTAGGTCCTATCATCGCGGCCGGTCCCGTTGTCACCTGGATTATTGCCGCCCTGGAAGGGGCAGTTGTGGTTGGCGGAGTGAGCGCGCTGGGCGCAGGGCTGTTTAGTCTGGGTATTCCGAAGGACACCATTTTGAAGTATGAAGCTTCGGTCAAGGCCGGGAAGTTCCTGCTGATTGCCCACGGCACAGCGGACGAAGTCCAGCATGCGCGGAATATCCTTCAAAATTCGGGCGCCGAGCAGATCAACCTACATCAACCAGCAGCGGAACCTGCTCTCGTTGCATGATGAAAGGGCGAGAGTAGTAGTGCCATCAAAGAAACGCTGGCAATACCGAACCAGTACATCCATACCACCCAGCCAGGCGTATCTTCGGCGGCTGGAGTGGTTTCTTTGGAGAAGTGATTATGAAAGAACATCTGAAGTCGATCATCGAAGTACTGAGCAGAGACGCAAATCAACTAGAACATCATGCCCAAAAGCTCAGACGAATCTCACCTGACCTTTCTGTCGATCTCAAGTCGGACGCCGAGCTCATCGATGACAGAGCCGCGTCCATCAGGAAGCAAGTCGAACTTCTGGAGCACTGGGAATAGCATCCAACGCCCCAAGGGCGCAGTTGCGGGACATCTATACATAAGGGGGAACCATGCCTACCGGCGAGAGACGAGAAATCACCAAGCGAGTGAACGCAAAGGAAGCAGAAATGGTCCAGCAGTCCAAGAAGCTGGTGTCCAGAACGAGAGAGATCACCGCAGACACAGACGCGAAGAACTTGGCGCGCACTGCCGGAACGAACAAGCGGAGATCTTCCCGCACTCGATAACGCAACCTGCCAGAGACGGCAACTCCAAGAAAAGGAATCTTACCGATGAAAGCAGTTCTAGTGCGCGGCTACGGTGACGTGAATCAGTTGTCTTACGGGGATACACCTGACCTTAAACCAGGACCGGGAGAGGTGTTGGTCAGAATGGCGGCGACCAGCATAAACCCCATCGACTGGAAACTCCGCCGTGGTGATATGAAGGCGCTCATGCCTTTGCAGTTCCCGGCAATTCTGGGTCGTGACCTTGCGGGCGAAGTGGTCGGGCTGGGAGACGGAGTCAAAACCAGAAAGATTGGCGAGCGTGTCCTTGGTCTCGTGAATCATGCGTATGCAGAATATGTCCTGTGCAAGGCAGACGATCTGGCTCTCATTCCCTCGGGCCTGAGCTTTGAGCAGGCGGCGGCTCTTCCTCTCGTGGTCCTTACTGGCGCTCAGCTCATCGAGAAAGGGATCAGGCCGCGATCCGGAGAAACAATATTGATCACCGGAGCCGTGGGAGGAGTCGGGCGTACCGCTGTGCATGTCGCTCGACAACACGGGGCGCATGTAATCGCGGGAGTGCGCTCCACGCAAAAGAAGGAGGCGGAAGGGCTCGGTGCCGACAGAGTGCTGGCCTTGGATAGCGAATCAGACGTCGCTAGCCTAAAAGAACTCGATGCCGTCGCCGATACGGTGGGGCACGATGTCATTACTTCACTCATCCCGCACATCAAGAAAAATGGAGTACTGGCAACAGTGTTAGGCAAGCCCGAAGCGGCCAACGGACGCGATCTGCGCGTCGTTGAAATCTGGGCCCAGCCCGATTCTCCAAGGCTCGAACAACTCGCATACGAGGTTGCCGCCGGCAAGTTCTCCATTCCGATCCGACGAGAATTCAAACTGTCAGACATCCGATACGCGGACCCGATGGCTGAGAAGGGCGGGATTGGGAAGATCATCCTAGTCGCGTGAGCTGGTCATCTATGCGAATAAGTGCACTTTTGATTCTGGGAGTGGCTGCTGTCGTCGGCAAGGTGGCCTTCGCCGAATCGAAAGCAGCTCTGCAAACGGTCCCTCACGTCGATCTGACACGTTACGTGGGCCGTTGGTATGAGATCGCACGATATCCCACGCGATTCGAAAAGCACTGCGCGTCCGATGTGACCGCAACCTACACTCAGCTCTCCGGAGGCAAGATCGAGGTTCTGAACGAGTGCCGAAAAGCGAATGGACAGATGAAGAGGTCAAAGGGCACAGCTAGAGTGGTGGACAAGAGGACCAACGCCAAGCTCAAAGTCACCTTCTTTTGGCCGTTCTCGGGAAATTACTGGATTATCGGCCTAGCCCCTGATTACAGCTATGCAATCGTCGGAGAACCGGATCGAAAATATCTCTGGATCCTCAGCCGTTCTTCTCAGCTCACCGAATCGGCCTACGGGCAAATCGTTACCCGCGTTCGCGAGCTCGGGTACGATCCGTCGTTATTGATGAAAACCACGCAAAGCGCACCAGAGTCTCTCGCGGGCGCGCGAAATTACTGAAAGGATTCTTTATGGAAGATCATAGATTTGCCCAGCACGACGATACGAAGGCTTATCTTATCGGTGGCGGCATTGCTTCCCTCGCCGCCGCTGCCTTTCTCATCCGGGACGCAGACATCCCGGGCCACAACATCGTCATCCTGGAGCAACTCGATCGCTTAGGCGGCAGTCTCGACGGCGCCGGATCCCCGCAGGACGGTTATGTGCTTCGCGGCGGGAGGATGATCGAGAGTAAGTACCTTTGCACTTATGAGCTGTTCTCGTCGATTCCGACATTGGATGGAAGCAAGACCGTGACTAAGGAAATCTTCGACTGGAACGAGACCATGAAGACCTCCTCGAAAGCCCGTCTCGTTCGCAGAGGACAGAGAATCGACGGTCCCGAATTTGGCTTGAGCGAAAGGCACATCCTCAATCTGGAGCGTGTTGTGGCGGAACCGGAGGGAATGCTCGGCAGGAGCACCATCGCCGACGAGTTCGACTCTTCATTCTTCCAAACGAATTTCTGGTTGATGTGGTGCACAACGTTCGCGTTCCAGCCCTGGCATAGCGCCGTCGAGTTCAGACGCTATCTGTTGCGGTTTACCCACATGGTCGCCGGATTCAACCATCTCAATGGGATCATGCGCACGGTCTACAACCAGTACGACTCCATGGTCCGTCCGCTCCAGAAATGGCTTGAGGAGCGCGGGGTACGGTTCGAGTTGAACACCTGCGTTACCGATCTTGTCCTGCGCGAGGAGGCCGACCGCAAGACTGTGGAGCGCATCGTCTACACGCGGAGCGGTCTCTCGACCCAGGTTGAAGTTGGCAAGAACGACTTCGTGATCGTCACTCTGGGTTCCATGACTGAGGCTTCCAACCTCGGGTCCATGGACTCGGCCCCCGTCCTCAACGGAAAAACCGAGGGTGGCGCCTGGACGCTTTGGGAAAAGCTTGCCGCTGGCAGGGCCGAATTCGGCCGACCATCGGCCTTTGCCGATCACATCGAAGAATCCAAATGGGTGTCGTTCACCACCACTCAGCGAGATCCTACCTTCTTTCGTTTGGTTCGGGACCTCACGGGCAACGTACCCGGAGAGGGCGGATTAATCACCTTCGCGGATTCTAGTTGGTTGACCTCGATCGTACTGCCGCACCAGCCCCACTTTATCGGACAACCCGAAGACGTGAACGTGTTCTGGGGGTACGGTCTGTTTGTCGATAAACAGGGCGACTTCGTGAAGAAGCCGATGTCGGCGTGTACTGGCCGGGAAATCATGACCGAGATCCTCGGCCACCTGCACATCGAATCTGAAGCTTCACAGATCCTGAATACCTCCATTTGCATTCCTTGCATGATGCCCTTCATCACTAGCCAGTTCCTGCGGCGGGAGAGAGGCGATCGCCCCGAGGTTGTACCCAAAGGATCGACGAACCTGGCTTTCACTGGCCAGTTCTGCGAGCTTCCGGACGATGTGGTGTTTACCGTCGAGTACTCGATCCGCTCCGCGCAGACGGCCGTTTACACGCTGCTCGGGTTAGATCGAAAGCCACCGGCTGTCTACAAAGGCCAGTACGACCCGCGCGTTCTGTACAAGGCGTTCACGACCCTGCACGACATGAAGGCATGAGTCGGGAGGACAAAATGAAAAAACAATTGAACCGAGTAGTCGCCATAACACCCGATCAAAACGGCCGCGAAGCCGATGTGCAGTCCGGTGACACGCAAGGTTTGTCAAACGCTGAGCTGGCGAATAGTGAAAGCGTCGAAGAATTGGCATCTGACGGGCAATCCTTCGAAGCCGCGGCCGTGAGCGGCGTAGAAGACGCCACCGATCCTGATGTTCATGAAGTCAAGACCAGCGAAGTGCCTCAGGACGATGTGCCCCGCGAGTACGACGAACGATGATGCGACAAACAATGAGCCGCGATTCCATCCCAAGTCTTTCTCACTGGGACGACTAGGGCTTCCGCGACCACAAGGCCATCGAGAATGCCGGCAAACAACAACGAAAGACACCGCACATCACGCATCGGCTGGTTACGCGCGGCGGTCCTGGGCGCGAACGACGGGATTCTCTCAACATCCAGTCTGGTCTTGGGTGTCGCAGCTGCACACGCGACCCACGGCAGCGTAGTGGTCGCAGGCGTCGCAGGCCTTGTAGCCGGGGCCATGTCAATGGCAGCCGGCGAGTACGTGTCTGTTCACTCACAGGCAGACACCGAAAAAGCCGACCTCAAGCTTGAGCGCGCGGAACTCAAAACAGACGACAAGGGCGAACACAAAGAACTGGCGGCAATCTATATCGCCCGCGGACTCGACCCTGCACTCGCGAAACAGGTTGCCCAACAGTTGATGGCCCACGACGCGATCGGCGCACATGCCCGCGACGAACTCGGCATCTCCGAAGCTTTCCGTGCGCGTCCGATTCAGGCCGCGCTCGCATCGGCTGGCAGCTTCGCCGTAGGGGCAGTCATGCCTCTCTTGGTCGCCACCATGGCCTCGCCAGCAAGGCTTATACCGCTTGTCGCCGGAAGTTCGTTGCTGTTCCTGGCGCTTCTCGGTGGGTTGGCGGCACGCGCGGGAGGGGCAGGAGAGATAGTCGGCGCCTTGCGCGTCACATTCTGGGGAGCTTTAGCAATGGCGGTGACTGCGGGAATCGGATCGCTATTCGGAACAGTTGTCTAAGCTCTAACCTGCCGAAGAGCGACATGTCACCGAATCCACCGCGGTGGGATCCGCGATGGTCAATCTTGATCAGTTTCGTATCACCACTTAAGACCATACTCGCTAAAGAATATTTTCGGATCGGGTTCGTTCATCCCCGGCCTCAAGCACAAAAGGAGTTTGCAATTATGGCAACGAAATTTACTCCACTGCATGACCGCATCCTGGTGCGCCGCGAACAAGAAGTGGGAACTACGCGGGGAGGCCTTATCATCCCCGATTCTGCCAAAGATAAACCACAGGAGGGCACGGTCAACTCTGTGGGGAAGGGCAAAACCAATGAGGAAGGCAAATTGTTCCCACTCGCTGTGAAGGAAGGCGACACCATTCTTTTCGGCAAGTACTCCGGCACCGAAATCAAACTTGATGGCGAAGACTTCCTCATCATGAAAGAAGAAGAAGTGCTGGGCATTGTCACAGGTACGGCCAAGAAAGAAAGCGTCATTCCTCGCGAGACCGTCGGTGCTCGCAAGTAGGATTGCTGTCTCCTGTTTCTTGCGCGATGGCGCAGTCTCGTTTGCGCGTGCTCATAAGAGCAACCGTCTCCAGCAGAACAACTCTGGCCTTAAGTAAATTCTAACGACGTTATTTTAAGGAGAAAGAAATCATGGCAAAGCAAATCGTACACGGAGAAGAGTCGCGGCAGGCGATCTTGCGCGGCGTGAACTTGTTGGCGGACGCTGTGAAGGTAACTCTCGGCCCCAGAGGTCGAAACGTAGTCATCGAGAAGAAATTCGGATCTCCTACGATCACCAAGGACGGTGTCACCGTTGCGAAAGAGATCGAACTCCAGGACGGCCTTGAGAACATAGGCGCCCAGATGGTTCGCGAAGTCGCCAGCAAAACGTCCGACGTTGCCGGTGACGGTACGACAACCGCTACGGTTTTGGCCCAAGCCATCTATCGTGAAGGCGTCCGGACCGTCGCGGCCGGTGCTAATCCTATGGCCATGAAACGCGGGATTGAGAAAGCTATCGACGCGATTTGCGGCAACATTGATCCGAAGACCGGCGAGCGCAGGAACGGCGAACTGGACAAGTTCTCCAAGCCCGTCAGCGGTGACATGATCGCGCAGGTCGGCAGTATCTCTGCCAACAACGACGAGACGATTGGCAACATCATCGCGGACGCCATGAAGAAGGTTGGCAAGGACGGCGTCATTACCGTAGAAGAGTCGAAGACCCTTGAAACTCAGCTGGAAGTCGTCGAAGGCATGCAATTCGACCGCGGCTATCTCTCTCCTTATTTCGTCACCGATCCCGAGCGTATGGAGGTTGCATTCGAGAACGCCTATGTCCTCATCAACGAAAAGAAGATCAGTTCGATGAAGGATATCCTCCCGTTGCTGGAGCAAATTTCCAAGAGTGGCAAGCCGCTGGTGATCATCGCCGAAGACATCGAGGGGGAAGCACTCGCGACTCTTGTCGTCAACAAGCTGCGTGGCACCTTGCAGGTGGCAGCCGTCAAGGCTCCCGGCTTCGGCGACCGGCGCAAAGCCATGTTGCAGGACATAGCAACCCTTACCGGCGGGAAGGCCATCACCGAAGATCTTGGCATCTTGCTGGAAAACGTGAAGATTGAGGATCTCGGACAAGCGAAAAAGATCACCATCGACAAGGACAACACCACCATCATCGAAGGCAAAGGTAAGAAGGGCGACGTCGAGGGCCGCGTGAAGGAAATTCGCGGCCAGATCGAAAAGACGACGAGTGACTACGATCGCGAGAAACTGCAGGAGCGATTGGCGAAGCTCGTGGGTGGCGTGGCTGTGATCAAGGTGGGCGCGGCCACCGAAACCGAAATGAAAGAAACGAAGGCTCGCGTTGAAGACGCCATGCACGCCACTCGCGCGGCGGTGGAGGAAGGTATTGTCCCCGGCGGCGGAGTCGCACTGGCGCGGTGTGCGACAGCGCTCAACAAGCTAAAGCTCGAGGGCGACGAGCAGATCGGCGTCAACATTGTGAAGCGCGCTCTGCAGGAACCGCTCCGCCAGATTGCCGAAAACGCCGGCGAAGAGGGCGCCATCGTGCTCGGCAAGGTCCTCGAATCGAAGGACCAGAACTTCGGCTACAACGCCTTGACAGCAGAGTACGAAGACTTGGTCAAAGCCGGGGTCCTCGATCCGACCAAAGTCGTGCGCACCGCTCTCACCAATGCCGGATCCATCGCGGCGCTCATGCTCACCACCGAAGCTCTAGTCGCCGACATCAAGGAAGAATCAACGGGCGCCCCGGCGGGTGGGCGTGGCGGCATGGGAGATGGGTACTAACAAGTAGGTCCAGATATCCACAAGCGTTTGCACGTTTTCAAGTTTCCTTTTTCGGGTCCTTTAACTTCAGGAGATCGCAATCATGGGTAAGACTATCGGCATTGATCTTGGTACTACGAATTCGGTCGTAGCGGTTATGGATGGCGGCGAAGCCAAGGTCATCCCTAACGAAGAAGGCAGCCGTACGACTCCATCGGTCGTGGCTTTTACGAAGAGTGGCGAGATACTCGTCGGACAAGTTGCAAGACGGCAATCGACTACCAATCCGGAAAACACGATCTATTCGATCAAGCGTTTCATGGGACGCCGCCATAACGAAATAGGCGAAGAGCTGAAAATGGTCCCCTACAAAGTCGAGGCCGACGGCGACCACGTAGTGATTGTCGCCCAGGGCAAGAAATACACTCCGCCGCAGATCTCCGCCATGATTCTCCAGAAACTGAAAAAGGCGGCGGAAGACTACTTGGGTGAAAAAGTCACTGAAGCGGTCATCACGGTCCCTGCATATTTCAATGACGCGCAACGTCAGGCAACCAAAGACGCCGGGAAGATTGCCGGACTCGACGTGAAGCGCATTATCAACGAGCCTACGGCAGCTGCTCTTGCTTACGGCCTGGATAAGAAGAAAGACGAGACCATAGCAGTTTACGACTTCGGCGGCGGGACCTTTGACATATCCATTTTGCATGTCGGCGAAGGTCTTATTGAGGTTGCAGCCACGAATGGGGACACGCATCTTGGCGGCGACAACATCGACCAGCGCCTGGTGGATTGGCTGATTGACGAGTTCAGAAAAGATGAAGGTCTCGACTTGCGAGCCAAGGGCAACGAGATGGCGCTTCAGCGCCTCCGCGATGCGGCCGAGCGCGCCAAAATCGAACTGTCTTCCACCATGGAGACCGAAATCAACCTGCCGTTCATCACGGCCGATGCCAATGGACCTAAGCATCTCGTCAAGAAACTGACGCGCGCAAAGCTGGAATCGATGGTCGAGGATCTGGTGCAGCGCTCGGTGCCCCCATGCAAACAGTGCATGAAGGATGGCAGCGTAGATACCGGTAAACTCAACGAAGTCGTGCTGGTTGGTGGCCAGACCAGAATGCCGCGCATTCAGCGGCTGGTGAAGGAACTGTTCGGCAAAGAAGGCGACAAGAGCGTGAACCCCGATGAAGTGGTCGCCGTTGGGGCCGCTCTTCAGGGAGGCGTCCTTCAAGGCGAAGTAAAGGATCTTCTGCTTCTCGATGTGACCCCGCTTACACTGTCGATCGAGACGCAGGGCTCCGTATCGACGCCCATGATCCCACGCAATACAACCATTCCGACGCGCAAGACGGAAAAGTTTTCGACTGCCGCGGATAATCAATCCTCGGTCGAAGTTCACGTTCTCCAAGGCGAGCGCACTATGGCGGACCAGAACCGCACGCTTGGCAAGTTCCAACTGACCGGGATTCCGTCCGCTCCACGTGGTATACCGCAGATCGAGGTCACCTTCGATGTCGATGCCAACGGCATTCTGAACGTGGCCGCGAAAGACATGGCGACCGGCAAAGACCAGAAGATCACCATCACATCGTCTTCTGGTTTGAGCAAGGAAGACATCGAGCGCATGGCGAAGGAAGCCGAGTCGCACGCAACGGATGACAAAATCAGACGCGAACAGATCGAGGCGAAGAATCAGTTGGACTCCATGGTTTACAACGTGGAGAAGATGCTGCGCGAGCACGGCGACAAAATTTCAGGATCGGAACGCGGCGAGGTTGAGAATTCGCTAGCCGATGCCAAGAGGGTCATGGAGTCCGCCGACAAGCATCAAATGGACGAAGCTCGCGAGCGTCTGACGCAGGTATCGCACAAACTCGCAGAGCAGATGTACAGCAAGGCGCAGCCGCAAAGCGCGTCCGGCGCTGGTCCGAGTGGCGGTGTCAATTCCCCAGCCGGTGGCCGGCCCAGTCGAGACGAGGGCGTGATTGATGCTGAGTACACAGACGTCGAGGAGAAGAAATCCGCCTAGTCCCGAGTCCGGATTGTCGTAGAGCGCGGACCCTGGGGCGTGCGGCGCGAGACCATCAGAGTCCACCAACCGCGGCTCCTGAAGTGTAGTCAGCAGGCACCGAAAGGATGAAAGCGAATGTCCAAATCTCCAACCGAACCAGTCCGGATTGCGATCATCGGAGCTGGAAACGTGGGAGCCACTACCGCGTACGCCCTGCTCCTGAGCGGCCTGGCCGCGGAAATCGTGTTGATCGACGTGGAGAGATCTAAAGCAGAGGGTCAGGCAATGGATTTGAATCACGCCCAGCCGTTTGCGCACCCGACTCGCATTTGGGCCGGAGACTATGCGGACTGCTCGGGTGCGGCCATTGTCGTTGTCGCGGCCGGAACTAGCCAGAAACCGGGTGACACTCGCCTGAACCTAACCAAAGACAATGCCGCGGTCTTTCAAAAGATCATCCCTGAAGTAGCGCGCTGTGCTCCGGACGCAATCCTTCTGATAGCAACCAATCCTGTCGATGTTCTGACGTACGCGAGCTGGAAACTTTCGGGGTTCCCCCCGAGCCGGGTCATCGGTTCCGGAACGATTCTTGATACCGCTCGGTTTCGTTATCTGCTAGGACAACACTTTGGTATCGATCCGCAGAGCGTGCACGCCTACATCATCGGTGAGCACGGAGACAGTGAAGTGCCGGTATGGTCGCTCGCGAACATCGCTGGGATACGATTGCGAGAGTTTTGTCAGCATGAAGATCTCCCCTACGATGAGAAGGCGATGCAATCAATTTCGCACCAGACGCGGACCGCAGGTTATGACATCGTGCGGCTCAAGGGTGCAACCGATTACGCGGTGGCAACCGGCGTTGTGCGCATTGTTGAGGCCATCTTGCGGGATGAGAACACTCTCCTTACGATTTCCAGCCCAACGCAGCACTACGGAATCAGCGAGGTCTGCCTGAGCCTGCCCACCAAAGTAAACCGCAATGGAGCAGACCATATTTTGCACCTTCCATTGAATGAGGAAGAACTCAGCGGCCTGGTGACTTCCGCCGGGATCGTCAAAGCAGCAATAGCGACCTTGAACCCGGATTCCAACCACGAAGCAGCTGCCTAGCCAGTCTTGGAGGGCCAGGCTGCAAACCTCGAATCCCAAACGCGACGAACACGCACCACGACCGACTCACAAAATTGCTCCCAGAATATGAGGTCCAGAAGGTGAACCATGGCACACAAAGCTCAGCACACGGAATCAACGGTCCTGTCTTTCCACGACAACATCAAAGAAGCCGCAAAGAAGAACCTGGCCTTCCGCCAGACGGTCTGTAAGGGTGCCTTCAGCGAATTAGTCGTGATTAGTATTCCACCCACGGGAGAGCTTGGCGAAGGAGCACACGACGACACCGATGTGATCATTTTCATCGTCGAAGGCAAAGGAGAAGTGACTTTTGGCGCTCGGAAAGAAATCGCCACCAAGCATGATGCGATCCTGGTGACTGCAGGACGACTCCACAATCTAAAAAACATCGGTCGTCACGACCTGAAGCTTTTTGCTGTTTTCTCTCCGCCACCCTCCGGCGCGGAAGCCAGCGTTCACCGAATCGGTGCCGAGGCGGCGGAAGAACAACTTAGGTACGCGTGGGAACAGTAAGACCAAGGAACTGATCCGGAAGCACCTGAGAAGACGATGACAGTGCCAGTCGAGAATGGCGGCGCGCCAGCTTTGGGCAGCGCGGCTGGAATTGGAGCGTCTCATATCGCCGCGCCACCGGCTCGCCCGAGCGAAGCGCCAATCCAGGTCAAGCCGAAGAATCAGAATATTCGGGTTTCGCCTGCCGTCCTCGATGCCGCCCGGAAGGACAGCGAACAGTTGCTCCGGGACCTGCGAACTTCCCTGAATGGCCTGACCCAAACGGATGCCGAAGAACGGGCGCGCTGTGCCGGCCCGAATGAGATCGCTCAAGAACGGAAGCAAGGCTGGTTCGTTCGGGTTCTGAAAATCATCCGGAATCCGCTCGTGATTCTGCTTTCGTGCTTGTCGGCCATTTCTTTCTTTACAGGCGACGTGCGTGCCGGCTCGGTGATGGTCGGCATGGTGGCACTGAGCGTGGGACTTCGCTTTTGGCAGGAAGCGAGGGCCGACTCCGCCGCGGAGAAGCTCAAGGCCATGATCCACGTGACCGCCACCGTGGTTCGGGACGGCGCTGCGAGAGAGATCCCTCTGCGGGATCTGGTACCGGGCGACATCATCACGCTGGCGGCCGGAGACATGATTCCGGGCGACGCGCGGCTGCTGTCCTCGAAAGACGTCTTCGTGACCCAAGGTAGTCTCACCGGTGAATCGCTGCCGGTCGAGAAATTCCACGACTCGGAAATAAAAGGGGAGGCGTCCCCGACTGAGCTCAAGAACACATGCTTCATGGGAACGAGCGTCGAGAGTGGTACGGCGACTGCCGTCGTGGTCGCGACGGGGGCACAGACCTATTTGGGAAGCATGGCCCACTCGATCACTGGGGAACGTGCACTGACGAGCTTCGATCAGGGGCTGAACCGCTTCACCTGGCTCATGATGAAATTCATGGTCGTGATGGTGCCCTTGGTTTTCTTCATCAACGGCTTCACCAAGCACGATTGGAAGGGAGCCTTCTTCTTCGCACTGGCGGTGGCCGTAGGCCTCACGCCGGAAATGCTGCCGATGATCGTCTCGGTGTGCCTGTCCAATGGCGCGCTTGCCATGAGCCGCAAGAAGGTGATCGTTAAGCGGCTGAACTCAATCCAGAATTTCGGCGGGATGGATGTGCTCTGTACCGACAAGACCGGTACGCTCACGGAGGACCGCGTGGTCCTCATGCGGCATTGCAACGTTGCGGGGCGTGAAACCGAAGATGTGCTCATGAACGGATACCTGATCAGCTACTTCCAAACCGGACTCAAAAACCTGCTCGATCGGGCGATTCTGGATAGTACCGATTTCCACGGGAAAGCGATGGTCGAGAAGTATAAGAAGCTGGATGAACTGCCCTTCGACTTCACTCGACGCATGATGTCGGTCATGGTGGCGGACCCGGAGGGTAAGGCGATTCTGCTGACCAAGGGGGCTCCGGAGGATGTTTTTCACCGCTGCTCTCAGTTTGAACTCGATGGCCAGTTGTCCCCGATGGAACCCGATCGGATGGTGGGGCTGAAAGCGGAATACGACAGCCTCAGCAACGACGGCTTCCGTGTGCTGGCAGTGGCAACCAAGGACCTCTCTGGAAAGTTGCTGTGCGCGAAGGAAGACGAGCGCGAGCTCGTGCTACGAGGGTACGTCGCGTTCTTGGACCCGCCGAAAAATACCGCCGCCCGCGCCATCACGGCCCTGGCGAAGTATGGCGTGGCGGTAAAAATCCTTACCGGAGATAACCCGCTCATCAGCCGCAAGGTGTGTCGGGACGTTGGCCTCGTGGCCGACCCCATGCTGCTGGGCGGCGACGTGGAGAAGATGACTGACGCTGAACTAGGGGAGGCTGCAGAGAAGGCGACGTTGTTCGCCCGACTCTCTCCCGCGGACAAAGAGCGGGTTATTCGAATGCTGCGCGGCAAGGGACACGTTGTCGGATTCATGGGGGACGGAATCAACGATGCTCCCGCTCTGCGAGCGGCGGACGTCGGTATCTCGGTGGACACGGCCACTGACATCGCCAAGGAGTCGGCCGACCTGATCTTGCTGGAGAAGGACCTGATGGTGTTGGAAGGCGGCGTCATTGAAGGCCGGAAGGTCTTCGCCAATATCGTCAAGTACATTCGGATGGGCGCGAGTTCCAATTTCGGAAACATGTTCAGCGTCCTGGGGGCGAGTGCCTTCCTTCGCTTCCTTCCGATGGCCCCGATTCAGGTGTTGACCAACAACCTTCTGTATGACTTTTCGCAGGTGCCGATTCCAGCGGACGCCGTGGACGAGGAGCAAGTCACCCGGCCGCGGCCCTGGAACCTCGGTGAAATCAAGCGATTCATTCTCTTCATCGGCCCCATCAGTTCGATTTTTGACTACACGACTTTCTTTGTCATGCTCTGGATCTTCAACTGCTGGGATCCATCCCACACGTCACTGTTTCAGACCGGTTGGTTCGTCGAGTCGCTGATGACGCAGACTCTCATCATCCACGTCATTCGCACCAACAAGATCCCCTTCCTGCAGAGCCGGGCAAGTTGGGCGCTCACGGCGACCACGGCAGCCATCATGGCTGTTGGCGTGTGGCTGCCCTATTCCCCTTTGGGTTCTGCTCTGGGCTTCACCCACCTGCCGAGGATGTACTGGCCAATCCTCATGCTCACGCTAGTCACCTACATGGGCCTTACTCAGATCGTGAAGGTGTGGTTGCTGCGAAAAAACTGGATCTGAACTGGGACGTTAACTGAAAGGTCCATGAAAAGACCGCTCGAAGAGCCCAATGGAAATTCTTCGAGTTGCAGCTTCACGGTTGAATCGGAATGGAGGAGCGACGGGGATCGAACCAGCGGACTCCTGCGTGACAGGCGGGCGTTCCAACCAAGTAAACCTTGCGAGAGGCGATGACTGCTCGTGACCTTGAGTGGAAATCGTTCCGGCTTCATTTTGAGTGCAGCAGTCGGTGCAAATGTAGGAGAGAATTACCGGCCGGAACCGCGGATGCCTGATTCATTACGTGCTGGGGAGTCGGCGACAGGGCAGCGTTCTAACAGGCTGAACTACGTCCCCAACTTGTTTTCTTACCTTTATCGGAAACCCGGGTCTCTAGTGGCTTTCCTCAGGTTCAATCGATTCGCCTGTGTCGCCTTTTTCAACCTCGTAGAACCAAATTCCGAGGTTAATAGACACCACGGACATCGGGTTAACCACCATCTTCTGCCCTGAAATCAGGATGACCTCGCGAACGTGTAGTGGCCGAATCTTGCGATCGCTCTGCGATGCTGGCTGTGGTGGCGGCATGCAAGGATAGTGAACCGTGACTTGAGTTCCGCTCCTGTCATCTCAGCGACGATAACGCTTAGACCACGAATGAGGTCGACCGCCAAACACATCCCGCAACACCGGACAGACGACGGATGTGCCCCGGACAAACCCGGACACTCACCGGACGCACTGCACCCCGGCTGTGCGCGCACGAAAGGCGCAAGGGATGCTGTCTTCCCTTTCAGATCATTTCCTGGGTCCGATTGGTTCCTCACATTTTTTCGATAGCTGGAAGCAACACAGGGCGGAGAGGGAGGTTAGTCAAGACCGCATTTTTTGCGCCGCGTAGCGGTCGGAGCGAAGCGCAGAGCCTTGACTGGCCTCCCGCGCTCCGTACACTCGCCAGCAAAAAATCGGAGATCACCCGTTCCCCCAGCTGCGCAGTCTTTCCCGCGCGGCGCTTTTCTTCTCCCCGGCGCGTATTCCGCTGCAAGTAAGAGACTTACGGTAACCACCGCGTGCTGCTCGCTGTCTTACCATGGCCATGGTAATTATCACGGCCATGTTAATTATCTTGGCCGTGGTAAAATGACTCATGCCCCTTTCCAATGCCATCGTCGCCGCCAGCCGTGGCCAGGCCTACGAGGACCTGGTGGCCAAGCTCTTCCAGAGGGCCGGATGGAGCGTGCAACGCCAGGCGAAAGACCTTGATGAAGGCATCGACCTCGTGGCCCAACAGGGAAACCAGAAATACGTTGTCCAGATCAAGGCGTCCTCGGAAGCTAGAAGAGACCGGGCGGTGCCGCTGCTGTCGCAAGCCATCCTCGAAGCCCAGGCAGCGGCACAGCAAATACCAGGCCCTGCCATTCCCGTCGCTGTCCTTGCAGTTGACCATGTCTCAAAATCACTGGCCGAGCACGTGCAGGCTTTCGTCGAACAGAATGCCCCGAACATGGCTGTCGGACTGATCGACGCCAGTGGCTTTCGTATGTTTCGCGGGCACGGTATGGAATGGCTCAACTCCCCAGGTTCACCTTCGCGCGGCGCGCGCGCGCCGGAGAAACCGTCCTCTGGTGCCTATTTGTTTTCTGACTTGAACCAGTGGATGCTGAAAGTATTGCTTGCCAAAGACGTCCCTGACTCGATGCTCTCGGCCCCACGGAAGCAATATGAAAATGCTTCCCAACTGGCCGAGGCGGCCCAGGTGTCGGTGATGAGCGCGTTCCGGCTCGTCCGCCAGCTTTCGAGCGAAGGATTTCTCGAAGATAATGAATTCTTGCGGGTGGTCCGCCGCGAAGCATTGCTCGAACGCTGGCTGGCGGCAAATCAGCAGCGTGTCCGCGAGATTCCGGTGCGTTGGGTGATTCGCGGATCAAACAATCAACTGGCTGTTGCTGTCCATGCGTACGTTTCGAGACTTGGCAGAAAACCTTCGCCGAACAAGCGAGCGGCCCAGGGACCTTTATCCAAGGCTCCAAATCGGATCTGTCTGGGATTGTTTGCCGCTGCCGAGGCCCTGGGTTTCAAGTTCGTACATGGATCGCTGCCTCATCTCTACTTGGAACGGTTGGATCGGGAAGTGCTCGCGCAACTTGGCCTCTTCATGGAAGATGCCCGGCATCAGGCGGACGCCTTCGTGAGAATTCCAGAAAACGCGGAGGCCATCTTTCGCGCGGCCGTCGAACGCCATGGCGTTCCCGTCGCCGACATTCTTCAGGTATGGCTCGATCTCTCCCACCATCCGGCGCGCGGCAAAGATCAGGCTAAAATTATTGCCCAGAAAGCTCTCTCGCAACTATTGGATGAGAAGAACGCATGACTTCGCCAGGAGCCGACTTCCAAGCCTTCGCTCGACTGATCGAGTCGCGGGCCGGGTTGCCAAATGACCTCGTCCTCTATTGCGCGCGCCATGGCTTTGGCACTGAAATGTATCGGGCGACCAAAAACCTGTTCGCGGTCATGAACGTCATGGGACACACGACCGTGAGCACAACCATGAAGTACCAGCACCAGAACATCGATGAGGTGGCCGAGGTGGCGAGCCATCGAGTCCAGTAAGGACACAAAAAGGACACAATCGGTGGAATGGGGATCTAGCCGAAGCTGCCAAGTAATTGAAAAGATGGTGAGCGCGGTAGGAATCGAACCTACAACCTACTGATTAAGAGTCAGTTGCTCTGCCAATTGAGCTACGCGCCCACGGTGGGGATTCGGCTGGTAGGACGAAAAAAAAATTATAGCACCCGGATGCGCTTTCAGGAGATTCGAGCGGAACAACTACGCTTAATTTCTTTGGCGTACGGCAATTCTTTGGCGCACGGCGACGTGCGCTGACAGCAATCGGTGGTCATGCGCCACGCGATGCACGGATGCGGTGACTGCTCGGTGGTTCGCCGTTGAGCGACGTCGTCGAACCTGCTCGCAATTCCTCGCAGCTACGGCCGTTGCCGAGCTTCCGCTGTCAGGCTTGACTCGCGGCCAGCCGGGCGGCGCGGCGGCAATGGATCGGCCCCCACCGCGGGTCGACGCTCGACAGTTCCAATCACCGGTGCCTCGTCCATTCCGTCAGCGTACGCCATCGAGGCGAAACGCTGCTCGCTGCACATTCGATCAATCAGGCGCTGTTGTCGTCGGCTCAACACGGCGTGAGGGAGAATGGGAAAGTTGCGAAACATCCACAGCAAATAAACACGCTGAAGAAATGATGGCATGACGTAACGCGGACCAATGGGTGTCTGCACTTGCACCACACCAGCCGCCAGTTTTTCAATCAACATACCTGGGCCCACCTGAAGCTTAGATTGACCAGAGCGCACTGCCAGGGCCGCCATTATTGCATCGTGGCTAATGCAATGGGAAGCCTTATATGGAATTTACGGATATATTACTCGAAAATTGAGTTGGTTCCCCTGCAGCCGCGAATATTTTTGCGCGCTATCTTCCCGGAAAGGTCCGCGAAACAAGCGGGATCGGAACGGGACTGCCGTCCTCAAACGGCTACCTCGGGCAGGATGTCCATGCGGCGAATCTGGGCCGCCACGCCGAATTCGGAGCCCTCGCCCTCAACGCGGACAATCGTGGCCTGGCAGCACACCCAGCACTTTTCGCCCGAAGTTAACTCGGGGGGGAGAATTAGCACAAGCTCGACGTCAGTGCCCTTTTCCATCTTGGACTTGGTGTAGAGGAAGACGCCATTGGCGCTAACGTCGCGGGTCTGGGCGGTTTGGTCCGTCCCTTGGCCGGTGCGCACGCGCGTGGGAACACGGACGGCAATTCTGGTTCCGGAGCGGCGCTCGTTGTCAGTCTTCATGGCGGGCAAAAGTGCCCACCTACTGTACACCAACACCGCAAATTGGGTGAAAGATTCCGGGCTCGCTGCGGAACCCGGAACCCAAACTGGGAGGGCTAGATGATAGGCCGCTTGGCTCGAACCGCCGGCACAACCAGTGCCTGCTCCATGGTCGGTACATTGGTGCCGCGAAGCCGGGCTTCCACATCGTGCAGTTTGTCGGTCTGGGACGTCTGGTAGTAAGCCTGCACCAGCAATTCCAGGGTGAAAGGATTGTCCTGATCTTCTTCCAGATGTGCTATGGCGTCCGGATACTTCTTCTGGTCCATCAGGAGCGTTCCGACGGCGCCGTGCCAGGAACTCTGGATTACGCGGTTACGACTGCCGTTGGCAAGAGCTTCGAGCTGTTGCACTGACTTCTCCGAGAGCGCCAGGTTCCCGGATCGCGCAGCCCGGACAACTCGAATGCGAAGAATGCGCGACATCTCTTCATCGCGATCGGATGTAGAAATGGTCGTACGGTGGCCGAGGGATTGCTCGGCCAGCTTGAGATGCTTCAGAGCGAGGCTGTCGTCGGCCTGATACTCCGCCATCTGGCGTAGAGCTTGCGCTTCCTGGAGATCCTGTTCCTTGGCATGCGCGGTTTCGGCGACCTGCAGGAGTTCCTTATCGGACTCGGCGTAGTTCCCTTCGCGCACAAACGTCATCGCCTTTTGCATGCCGTAGGTGAGGCGGTCGGCCTCGTTGTGGGCAAAACGGATGGCCTTGTCGTACTCGATGCGGGCTTGTTCCTGATTGCCCATGAGCGCGTAGGTGTCGCCAAGGCCGAGTTGCGAAGTCACGAAGTCAGGATCGATCTTGAGCGCGGCGTGATAGTGCGTGAGCGAGCCCTGAAAGTTCCCCGCCATGCGGAGCAGTTCTCCGTAGGAATCCTGCGGATTGGGCTCTTTGGGAAGCAGGGCAACGTATCGGTCCATCGCGGCGAAGGCCTTCACAAATTGCCGGTTGCGCGCTTCGACATAGGCCAGGTCGTTCAGCGCAGCCGGAAAGTTCCTGTCGATGGCGAGCGCCTTCTCCATCATGCGCTGCGCCTGGTCGTTACCGTTTTCTCCCATCAGCCAGTTGCCCGCGAGGTAGAGCAGATGCTTGTCGCGAGGATACATCTCCAGCATGTCGTTCATGGCGGTAATGCCGCCGAGGAAGTCGCCTTCCTGCACTTTCGAGATCCAGGCGATCATCAGTTGTTCGCCGGGCGTAAGCTTGGGCGCCAGTTGCACCGCTTTCGCGCGGGCAGCGCTGACTTCCTCAGGATTGCCGCTGTTGAATGCGATCCATGCCCAGGCGACGGCGAGATTGGGATCCTCTTTGACGGCCGCGCGCCAGTCGTCATTGCAACGTTCCAGGTAGAGATTCTCGTAGTCTTCCATGCCCTTGCGGTACAACTCGCGCGCCTTGGCGGAGGAAGTCGTAACCGGCAGCGTGGTGGATTGGCCCTTCTTCACATGGTGCGCATACAGAGGCGCCGAAAGGCACAGACCGAGAGCAAATGCGGCGTAAATGGAGCGAGACATTGTGATCTCCGGAACCGATCTAATGGGGAGGGATAACGAGAAGAGGGTAACATCGGCGTAACCGGGAGACGAGGTGACGAAAGGCGTGGGACGGGCGCGAGAAGAATCACGAACGCACGAAGTTCACGGATGTTCACGGATGGGAATTGGGAGGTATGAGTTTCCTCTTTTGTATCGAGATATTACTGATTGATAATCCCATCTCTCCCGCTCGATCTTTGGAATCATGGAGTTAGCAGAAATTTGTCTTTTCGGAGGCACAGCCGTTCGTGACGTCGAACCTTGACATCGAACCCTGGCCTCAACAACAGGGTTTCGATCACCCAAAAAAGCCCCCGCGGAAGCAGGGGCTAGCCGAACAAATCCATCTGACTAGAAAGTGAACTTGGCTGCGAGTTGAATGCCTCGTGGTCCGCCGCCGCCGAGGAACGGGTTGCCAATGCCTACGTCACCGGTGGCAGTGATCTGGTAAGCGCCGTTGCCGACTTCCTGGGTGGCTCCGTTCGGCAGAACGAACCCGCATCCGCAACCTCCGCCCGGCCTGAGCGGGGAGATGAGATTGGACGCCGGATCGGCAATGAAGGACGGGAGCACGGGATTGGAGAAATTCGGGTGATTCAGGATGTTGAAGAAGTCCGCCCGAAGCTGCATGGTCAGTCGCTCGGTCAGCGGCGTATCTTTGTAAATCGCGATATCCCACTGTTTGAAGGTGGGACCGCTCAGCGCGTTGCGGCCCAGGCTGCCGTAGTGGCGGGTCCCGGGCGCGCAGTCTGAGGCGAATCCGCTCAGGGTGCTGTTGGTGATGCCCGGGGCGACACTGCAGGGCATGGCGAATGAATTCAGCTGCAGGAAGTTTGCCGGATTGTTCTTGTTGTAGACGACTGGGCCGACAACGTCTGGCCGGTCGAAACCGTCGCCGCCGCCACTGAAGTCATCTTCATAGTTGTAGTTGAGAGTGAAGGGTTGACCGCTCTGCAAGGTCGCAGCGCTGTCGATTCCCCAGCCGTCCTTGAGCTTCGCCATGTGTCCGCCCATCTTGGGGAACGCGTAGCTTGCGATCCAAACGAAGCGGTGAGGAACGTTGAAGTTCGAAGGTCCTTTTTCAAGCTGCGGGGCCGTGCTGTTCTGAGGCTGGGCGGCGTTAACGACGAAGTCTTCGCCGTCGCTCGAGTTGTCGAGCGATTTCGACCAGACGTAGTTCACGACCGATGTGAAGCCACGATAGTTGGCCACTCGGAAGCTGGTCTGGAGGGAGTGATAGTTGGATTGTCCCGTGGAGTTTTCCTGAAAAATGTAGACCGCGCCGGCCGGAAACCCATAGTTGCGTGGGACGGTGAAATCATTGATGCCATTGAAGCAACCGGTAGAAGCCGGCAGTTGCCCCAAGTCACATGCCGTGATCGTCGCCTGGCTGGGCTGGTTGATGTCGAAGAAGCGGAACAGGCGATGCCCCTGCGATCCAACGTAGCCAACTTGCAACGAAATCTTGCTGGAGAATTGATGCTGGATGTTGAAGTTGTAATTCTCCATGTACGGTGTCTTGATATTGCGGTCAAAAGAAAAAATGTCGCACTCAACGCCACAACCCGGAGTGCCATAGATCGGAGCATTCAGGATATACACTCCATTGGCATCGACGGCCGCGGGGTTAAGGTTCGCCATCTGAACGGGATTGGGCCCGATCGGGTTGTACGCAGGACCGGGGGCGTAGAAGGTCGGATACGGCAGGTGCCCGAGCATCATGTCTTGCGAGAAGGCATCGAAGAAGAGGCCGTACCCGGCGCGCAGGACAGTCGTTCCCTTCCCGGTTACATCCCAGACAATACTGGCACGAGGGGAGAAATCCTTTTTGTCAGGATTGTAAAGATTGGAGACGCCGCCCGGGCCGACCTGCGTGAGGTCGCCAGTAGTGGCTGACGTGGGAATGAAGTCGGAGAACAGATGGTTCTTCTCTGCTACGACCCCGTAGTAGTCCCAACGGATTCCGTAATTGAACACCACGTGCGGAGTCACATGGTACGCGTCCTGAAAATAGACACCGAACCCGTTCTGGTAGGTGTGGCGGATGGTGTTTCCGCTGTAGTTGAAGGTTCCAAACACACCCTGCTGCGGGATCATCTGGAGTAAATTCTCCAGATTGTCGAAGCGAATTCTTCCGCGTGAGTACTTGTCGAAGCCTTGTTGAACGCTGGTGCGGTGGAACTCTCCTCCGAACTTAATGTCGTGCTTGCTCATCTTCCAGGAGAGACTGTCAATCAACTGACTGTTGGTATCGACTCGATGCCGGGGATCGCCCGAGGTCGCGCCCATCTGCGAGAAGAAACCTGCGCCGCCGGTGGGATTTGGGGATAACAGAATCATGGGCAGGCCGGAGGAATCGCACGTCCCGAGAGTTACTGGAACATTGCAAAAGCCAATCGAATGCGGATTAAAGTTTCGATCCTGTGGGAAGAAACCTTCGGCGAACCGGTTCCAGCCGTAGCGGAATTCGTTCACTTTGGTCGGGGAGAGCACGCTGACGAGGGAAATTGACACCAGCTGGACTCGTGTCGGCGTCACTGTGTCAAACCCGGGCAGCCCGCCACCGGAAGCGTTGAGGGCCAAGGGGAATTGCTGCGTGCTGTCGCCAAAGAAGTAGCGTCCGCTGATATTGTTCTTGGGATTGAAGCTGTGGTCGATCTTGGCGATCACACTGCTGAGGTTGTTGAATGAAGGGGCATTGGAGACGTAATCGGGAGCGAAATTGAAGCTGGAATCGAAGCATCCGGCGTCGGTAGAAGTGATCCCAGGAATGTAGCCCTTGGGATCGTGGGGATAGAAGTTTACCAATGCGGCGCCCACTGGACTGATCAAGCCGCCTGCCCCGGTCACTGCGGCCTCGGCCTGAGCAATGTGTGCCAGGGTGGGCACGCAGTCGAGAGAGACGACTCCCACGTTCTCGCGCTGGCCTTCGTAGTCCAGGTAGAAGAAGGTCTTGTCTTTTACGATGGGGCCGCCGATCGATCCGCCAAACTGGTTATTGTGAAACGGCGCCTTCGGAAATTGAGACTGATCGAAATAGTTGCGCGCGTCCAAGGCATTGTTTCGGAAGTATTCGAAGAAACCGCCGTGGAGGCTGTTGGTCCCGCTCTTGGTCACGATGTTGACCACGGCGCCGGCGTTGCGGCCGTATTCCGGTTCAAAGTTGGAAAGCACACGCATGTCAGAGACCGCGTCGATGGGCAGGATCGCCGAGGGCGTTGCAAAGACGCCGCCCTGGTTGATGGCCGGGTCGTTGCGGTATCCGTCGTTCATGTCGGTGCCATCCAGCAGGTAATTGTTGGAGCGGCCGCGGGCACCATTCATGGAAAACTCACCGAAGGATCCGGGAGAGTCAGTGATCTGATCGGGAGAACCGGCGACGCCGGGATTCAAGAAAATCAGCTTGGTGTAGTCCCGACCGTTAATGGGCAGATCCTTAACGTCGCTTTGGGTGAGCACGCCGCCCAAGGTGTTCGTCGTGGTTTCGATCATCGGCAGCTGGTCGCCGGAGACTTCGATCTTCGTAGAGACTTCTCCGGTCTTCATACTGGCATCAACGCGGCGTTCGGTAGCCACATTGACCGCGACGTCTTTGGCAACGAAGGTCTGGAAACCGGATTGGGTGACCGTCACGTTGTAGGTTCCGATGGGCAATTCGGGGACGGAGTAGCTGCCGTCGCCACTGGTTTCGGTAGTGCGCTCCAATCCGGTGCCGGTGTTTTTCACGGTAACTTTTGCACCCGCTACGACGGCGCCGGAAGGATCGGTGACTGTTCCCAGGATGGTTCCGCGGAACGTCTGTGCCGACACGCTGACCGCAGCCAGAAGAACAAACACCATGAAGATGCGCGCTCTCATTGGGTCTCCTTGTAACTGTTAGGGATCTTTGGGGAAATGTGGCTGGCGAAGGTGCGACGGTCCTTCGCCAGCTCTGCGAAAGCTTGCAATTCCTTGCCTGTTAACAAGATGCCGCGCCCCGCCCGCAAGAATCAGCGCAAGAACATTATCCAAAGCGCGTGACAACAGTCAACCATGGAGTTGTGATGGGGGTTATAGATTTTGGGAATGGGTGGGGGAGTTTCGGGTTCGTGGCCTGACGGAAGGTTCGACAATCCGGCGAGCAGATTGCAGAGGTCCTTCGCTTCGCTCAGGAGGACAGAGCGTTGCCAACTCACTCTTACCCTAACCAATTTCCGATTGCTGGTGGACTAGAAGTTGAAGGCTATGCCGCCACGGATGGATCGGGCGGAATCGACGAGGTAAACGGTCTGGCCATCTTGAGCGACGACGGGAACGTATCCCTGCGCCAGCAGGTTACGCAGGTCGATCAATGCTTCCATATGGCCGCCAAAACTTGGAATGGGCTGCCGGATAAAGACGTTGAGGTAAGCATCGTTCTGTCCGGCGGAAGAGTTGAACATGTCGACGGGCGTGATAGCAGGACCATTCACCCAACGATAGGAGGCGATCCAACGAGTATGAGTTCGGGGAGTGGTGCCACTCAGTTTCGCAGCGAGGGCATGCCGACGCTGCGTCGAGAGCCACTGCTGAGCCTGTTGTAGTGGCACGTCGGGGCGAGTGAGATCAAGAACGCCGCCGAACGCGTAATCGAGGGTCGCGGTCAGATCGGAAGAGAACTTGCGCTGCAGCACGACGCGAACACCGTTCGTGTCAAGGCCACGACCAGCGTAGCTGAAGGTACCGGAAGAAGTGTCAGGCAACAGGAACCCGCCAGCCGCTGTGACTTCGCCGGTGCCCGTGAGAGCCGTATTGCCCACTTGATCGGAGAAAGACTGCGACCTGGAAGTTAGTTCTTTCCGACACGCTGCGAGACGCTGACTTCCTGATGGTGCGCGCTCTCCATACGGGGAGAAAATCCGAGAAGGCTGACGCGGGGATTCGATTCGCTCAGATCGGCCGGGGCCGAGTCGAAACCCTTTTCGACGCGCATGTCGGGACGAGACGTAGCGTATTGATACTCGACAACCGTGTTGGGTGAGAGGTGAAGATCAGCGGAGCCGTAAGGACGGAAGGCGCTGAGGTGACCGAGGAACTGGATCGTCTGCAGTTCGCTGCCGAACTTAAGTTCCAACACGTCGCCGAGGGCGAAGTTGTCGCTGGCAGAGAGAGCCAATGCCTGCAGTGCGGCGTTGTGCAGATTGGGATCAGAGGGTGCAAAACGGCGCGCCGTCAGGGTGATCGCGGGCTCCGAGCCATTGGCCAGGCGATGCGAATAGCTGGTGCGCAGAACAGCTGCGGGTAGAGTCGCTCCATAACCGACGTTGCCGCTGAAGGCGAGACGGCCGTCGGAGAAGATGGAGCGCTCGAGCGTGAAGCCGGTGCTCATGTCCGATCCACTGCCATAGCCGCCGGAAGCCGAACCAGCCAGGAAGGAGAGCGTGCCGCGGAGATCGTGATTCTGCTTCTCCTTCTCTCCAAGAGCGGTCGGGTCATCGAAGACGCGCAGAATCGGACGATTCGCAACCGAACGCAGCGTCCACTTCCAGTCATCGTCGTCGGGAACGTTACGGACCGGGCCCAGTTGCATCACTCCGAGCAAAGTGCTCAGGGTAATGTTGACGCTAAGAGTCGACCCAGGACGAAGGCCGACCTTCTCCCGCAACGCAGGCATAAAAGAAGGAGCGGTGACTTTGAGAGTATAGAGTCCGGGGAGCAGATCGGACGCGGTGTAGTACCCGGCTGCATCAGTGAAGACGGTGAGGGTGCGATGGGCCGAGCCGAGAATCTGCACGACGGCGCCCATCTGGGGCGTACCCGAGGCGTTGCGAACGTATCCGGAGATCACTCCGGGACGCTCAGCGGCCCATACGGGAAGCGAGATCCCAAGGACAATCGCCCAAGTTGCGAGCTTACGCAATCTCAACTTCACCCCACCCCCTGGGGGAATGCAGGGAGCTACTCTACGGCAAACACTGCTGACGGATCAACGGTCTGCTTGGAAATATTGTCGTTCACCTTGATCTGAATCTTGTAGACGCCGGGCTGCAGGTTGGCAGCGGAGATCGATTTCTGCAGTGTCACCTGGTCGCCGATATTGCCCATTGTGTCGGTGGTTTCCATCTTCTCGACCACCTGCTTGTTGGTTGCGACGTTCGTGATGTTGTATTCGAAAGTGGCGGAAGGCTTGTGCGTCTTCTCGTCCACCCCAAGATTATAGACCTGCATCCAGAAATTGAGCTTAGGATCTTTATCTTTTTTGAATACGGCCGGCTTGCCGTCAGCAGGAGGCACGCGGGGCCGGACCTTGGTCGTCCCGATCACGAAATTGCCGCTCCCGATAGCCTTGGTCGGAACCGGTTCCATGAGGTCGGCGATGATCAGACTCGAGGCGGAAAGCTTGTCATCGGAGTATTCCGGAACCCGGATGCTGCGGCTCCAGATGCCTTTGCGATCTCCGTTCACGTCTTTCACTGCGATGTTGAGTTTGTAGAGGCCGGGCCGCAGAGGCAGAGCCTTCGGGTAAACGGAGGCGTTCTCAGCCGTGCGGGGGAGAAGCTCGGCAGGAACATCGACCTGCACGGTGTCTTCAAACGTCTGGACGATCTTTCCGGTCAGCGTGGTGAGACGCGCGAAGATATTGACGGTGCCGCGCTGAATGCCGTCTTTGCTGACGAAAGTGATATCGCGGTTCTTCATCTGGATGACGATGGGAACCAGCACGGTGTCACTTGTGACCTTCACGTAATCCACGCGCACATCGAAAGGCATCGGATTGAGGATGACTTTCGAGTTAACGGCTTCTTCCAGATCAGTAAATTTGACCTTGGGAGCGGCCTGCAGTTTCGCGAACTGCTCCAGGCGATCGAATTGCTTGGACTGCTGCATGCTGCTTTGCGGGCCCAAGCCGAGGCGTTCCATACCGCCGCCGGTAAAGCGTTGGGCCTTGTTCGCCATGCCCATTTGCTCCCACATCGTCAGGCCGGCATTGGGCGTCATCAGGAGCGCATCTTTCTCGGAGCGGTCCATCGTCATGTGGTACTCGCCGCACATGCAAGTGTCGACGAATTCGATGATCACTTCCTGACCAATACCTTCAATGTAACGATATCGCCAGGTCTCAAAGGGGAACGTCGAGGTTTCTCCACCGCCTTCTTCCATGGGACGCTCGTAGGAGCCGCCAGACGGGTGCGATTCAATCTTCGTCGGCCTTGCCGAACACGATGTAGATGCGGCCGCGATCGGTCTTCCAGCCGGGCACGCCAGCCGCGTAATGTTCGTTCGCGTAGGCGATGCGCTGGTAGTGATCTTCCTTATATTCGTTCTCTTCGGTGTCGGGAGTTGGGTCGCGGCGCTGCCAAAAAGCCTCGATGAAATTGTCGCGCTCTTCGTCGTTGGAAAGCTGCTTGAAGGCGGCTCGTTCTTCATCGGTGATGATGTAGACGACGTCCTCTTCGAGCCACTTCTTGTAGGGACGGCTCAATTCCTGTTTCAGAGCCCGCTGGTTCTTCTTCTTCTGTTTGTCATTGGCGGGACGCTTCAAGGGATCGACGGCGTCGGACGGTTGCGCCTGGGGAGCAGCCGTGTCTTTCGGGGGAGCGGCGTCCTGGCCGGACTTGTCAGCGGGCTTGTCGGCCGGCTGGTCCTGGGCAAGGGCAGCATAAGCCCCTAAGGTCAGGGCAGAAAGAACTGAGATTCGGAAGACAGTTTGATACGAAGCAACCCGGAACATGAGAGGGACTCCTGCCAGACAACCGTCGTTTTCTTATTTTAGGCCCTTAATTGTGTGAAAGCAAGGTTAAGTCGTGCCCGGAGAATCGATTGTAACGTGCAACAGCACTGTGTTGAGAAGCGGGAAACCCGCTGTTGAGTTGCCCGAGGCTAAAAGGAATCCGATGGCTGCAATCCCCGGGGCGGCAAGGCTATAATGTTAAGTTCCGGGGTGTTAGCTATCATTCCCAGCGGAACGGGTCTCGGCCACTTCTTCTAACTTTGAGCGGGAACTTTCTCGGGGGCAAGATCGTAACAGAAGATGTGTGCCCGTCACCCTGAACGATGCGGAGGACATTTTCGTCGCCAGATTAACGTTTTGGCGGGATTCGGCCTCTCTGGGAAATAAGTTAACCCGGCAGTGACGGGAATCATGAAAGCTTGGAAAAAAATTGCAATTGGCGTCGGCGCCGCAGTTCTATTGGCAATCATCGTCGGCTTCACGGTTTATCAGAGCGGTAAGAACGTTGTAACCGTTCAAACCGGGAAAGCGCAGCGGCAGGATCTGTCGACGGTGGTCAGTGCTTCGGGCGAAATCAAGCCGAAGACATACGTGAACATCGGTGCCAACGCTTACGGAAAGATCACCCACCTTTACGTGAAGGAGGGAGATCACGTAAAGAAGGGGCAATTGTTGGCGCAACTGGAGAACGTGCAGTCGTCGGCAGATGTAAATGCCAACGAAGCCTCATTGCAGGCGGCGCAAACGGATGCGTTAGCCGCCGAAGCCGGGCTTAAGACCGCACAAGCCGACTTGCAACGTGCCCAAGCCGACTACGAGCGCAATAAGTTGGATTGGGATCGAGCACAAGGGCTTTTTAAAGACGGACTGATTTCCAAGTCAGACTTCGATAGTCGCAAGAATGCCTGGGCGACGGCTGATGCGGGATTAGTACAGGCACAGGCTCGCGTAGCGCAGTCCAAGGCACAGAATGATTCGGCCGCGAAACACGTTTCACAAAACCGGGCGAATTTGACCCGCGTGACCGATGTGCTGCAAAAGACCACTTACAGCGCGCCTTACACCGGAGTGGTTACGAACTTGCCGGTGCGGGAAGGCGAGTCGGTGGTCATCGGGATTCAGAACGCGCTGGGCAGTACGCTGATGACGATCGCCGACATGTCGGTGATCACGGCGGAAGTAAAAGTAGACGAGACCGACATCGTGAATGTGCATTTGGGACAGCCGGCGGAAATCACCATCGACGCGATTCCGAGGAAGACCTTTCGCGGCACGGTTTCCGAAATTGGAGACAACGCAATCGTGCGGTCGAGCGGGGTGTCGACTTCGCAGCAGACCAGTGCGAGCGAGGAAGCGAAGGATTTTAAGGTCGTAGTCACGCTGACGGATCCGCCGCAGGACCTGCGACCGGGCTTGTCGACCACGGCGAAAATCACGACTGCAACGCGGAGCAACGTGGTGTCGATTCCGATCCAGGCTTTGACGTTGCGCAGCAAGGAACAGATCGAGCAACAAAATAATCCGCCGGGATCGGTGCACGCCGCGGCACCTGCTGCGAAGGAAGCCGCATCCAAGTCGAAGAAAGCGGATGACGTGCAGGGTGTGTTCGTGATCCGGACCAAGAAAGCCTTGTTCGTTCCGGTCACGACGGGCATTACGGGCACGACCGACATCGAAGTAACCGATGGGTTGAAAGAAGGGGACGAGGTGATTACGGGGAGTTATAAGGTCTTGCGCACCCTGCGTCCGGGGAGCAGCGTCAAGATTGATAATACGGCCCCCAAGAAAGACGAGGAGTCGTCATAACCTTAGCCGGTTTAGCTCGTCCAAAGGGAAAGCCGGAAGAGGTCTCAGAAATCGGAGCCCAAGGTAAAAGAAACTGAACCAGAGATCGGAGAGGTCAGTGGCACCGGACCAGGAGAAAAACATGGCAACCGCAGAAGTCATTAGTATGCCCAGCACCGCAACTTTAGCGCCGCCGGAATCGTGCATGATCGCGGCTGAAGATCTTTGGAAGACCTATGACATGGGCTCGGAGCAGCAGGTGCACGCCCTGCGTGGGGTCAACCTGCGCATTCAGCGCAACGAATACGTCGCAATCATGGGCCCGTCGGGCTCAGGCAAATCGACGCTGATGAACCTGATCGGCTGCCTTGATACGCCGTCGCAGGGCAAGTACTGGCTGAACAGCCAACTGGTCAGCGAACTGGATGACGACGAACTGGCGCGGATCCGCAACAAGGAAATCGGATTCGTGTTTCAGACCTTCAACCTGCTAGCGCGGGCGACGGCATTGCACAACGTGGAGTTGCCCTTGATTTATGCGGGCATTCCTACGGAAGAACGCATAGAGCGCGCCAAGGGGGCGCTGGCTGCTGTGGGCATGGAATCCCGGATGAGCCATAAGCCCAACGAACTCTCAGGCGGCCAGAGGCAGCGTGTGGCCATCGCACGCGCGCTCGTGAATAAACCGTCGATCATTCTGGCGGACGAACCGACAGGAAACCTGGATTCGCAAACCGGCGTCGAGATCATGGCTGTGTTTGACCGGCTGCATGCCGAAGGCAATACGATCATTCTGGTCACCCACGAAGGCGATATTGCGGAATATGCGCACCGGGTGATTCACATCAAGGACGGTGTCATCGCCAGCGACCAAAGTAAGGGACCAGGGCAGCGCAGCTAAACGTTCGGAGTTCAAAATTTGGATAGAAACGCCCGGCCTCGGAGGCCGGGCGTTTTGTTTGCATGCGACCGCTCCGGAGATCGGCACATGGCTGCTTTCTGGCAAACTGACAAAAATGGTGGGCCTACCTAGAACAGAGGCAGAGAAGGACGAATCCCGGCGATACACATTGATGGATTTGCAGAATATTGGCTCGGGTCAAGAGTGAATTGCTGTACTGAGATTTCGGGGCCTCGCGGAAAGTACGTGAGGGTCTGCTCATCCTGGGCAGTCCTTATCTTGAGGCGCACCGGTTTGGAGGTGTCTCCGAAGTTAATGGACCAACCCACTAGTTTCTGGCCATTGCGCACGCCAGCCTTCCAGGCTTCGCTGCCCGGCTCGGCTCCAGACACTAAGTTGTCTTCAGTCTGAGTGGACTTACGATCGAATCCGAGATCAAACCTGAATGCCATCTCTAGGTGAGAGTGAACGCACGGCCCCAAAGCACTCTCTGGGATTTGTATGCTGCCGCCCTGTTCGACATACCGTCGTAGCCTCTGCCTCGATTTGCGGTGAATGTATCTAGATGCAATGTCGAAGATTCTCCGGTTTGTTAGCGCCATTGGCTTGCCGCCGTGTCTACGCGCATAAGTGGCATTCTGCTTGACCAAGTCGAACATCAGATTGTCGAGCGACGATCTGCCGCCGCTTTCGCGGCGAATAGTGGTGTCGAGCCAAGCCGCGATTAGCGCCCCACGGCGTTGGTCCAATTGATTCAGAGCAGACGTGTCCGCAGAATGGATTCGAATGAAATCTTGCAATGAGATGCCGGTTCCCTCGCGGCCGTCATAGGCACGTATCTTTTCATTGCTCACCTTGACGTAGTCCGGGAACGTTATCAGTCCGGCACGATAGAGAATGACATCCTGGTAATAATGGGTGAAGCCTTCAAAGAACCAGGAGACCGGATAATCCGATCCTGGCGGATGCCCTATCTTGTAGGGATTCCATGCATGAAATGTCTCGTGCGCGAGAGTTCCGAGTACGTTGGATGCTAGCGGATCCAACCGCGAGAGATGCATCATGAAGGCATTGGTTAATGCCGTCCCGCCGGTACTGCCATGGTCTTGGTCAAGTGGAGTGAGCGACACGAGGAAATAGGGGAAGTCGTTGTCATGCCAAAATCTACGCTCGAACTCCACGATCTTGTGCACTTGGTTGACCCAGTCATCATCCGTGAAGCTCCACTTCCCTCGGATCGCGAAGTTGAGCGCATTGCCGGAGACATCGGTCTGATAGATGCGGTAATCTCCTCCCACAAAGAGCGAGTTCACCGCCTCACGCCACATGCCGTGAAACGACTGGCAACGTCCATCCGCCCCAAAGCTGCTTGCCAAAGACCATCCGGCGGGGAGTTTCTGCCAGTCGAACTGCACATCCACGACGCTGAAGCCGTCCAGTTCGGGGTGCACGAGCGAAGTCAAGCCGGTGATGTGGAAATGTTCCGCTGACAGGTCGGCACGAAATCGAGTGTCACTGTTCAGGGGAGCATTCCAGTCCTTCACCAGTACGTAGGAGATGCGAATGGGTGCACCGGGAGTGAAGCGCAATTCCTTTTCAGACGGCGACTGAGTGGCCGTGAGCATCGTCCCCGCGGAGAGTGCCTTGAGTTCCGTAACCGAGTTCTCAAGGTGCTGCTGCCCTGCCCACTCCGACGGTAGTTCCAGTTTGGCTCTCCCCGTAGATCCTCCCTGGAATTGGAGGATGACGCTCATAGCCATGTGGTCCGCAACAATTAGAGGCTCAAAGGAGTAACTCAGAAGGTTAGAAGATTGTGGAGCGGGGAAACTGCACTGACCGAGTGATGGAACGCTCAGGAGCAGCAATACGCCGAGACTTCGAAGACACCGCACCTGACGTTGTCCCTCCGTACCAACGAACGCCGACAGGGTAGATTCTTGCAGATGAAGTAGAAGGCGGTCCACGACACTAGCAGTGAGGACATTATGCCCACTATTCACCCCCGAGTTCCGCTACATCGACCCCGAGTCGCCGCCTGCCATCAAGGCCCTGTCCCGACGTTTGTTTTCACGCGACCGCCCCTACAAGGTCGCGAGGCTCGGCTTTAAGCGGCAGCCATCGCTCCACGAGGGATCGACTTCTTCTTGTATGCACTCGTGAAGCGAACCCGGATCAGCCAGAAAATCAGCAACAGCAGTGGCAGGAAAGCCGGCACAAACCAGATCCATAATCCGCGCAAAGAAGCGGGGAATACTTTTTGCTGGCCCAGGAAGAAGGATGCGGTTGCGATAAACAGCCCCAGACACATCCGCCAAAGGTGCCGCACAATCCGCTGTGAGCCGAAGAAAACGCCGCCGCGCCTCAACATGCGAATATCTCCCGCGGCCGACAGCGTTGCGACGAAACCCCAGATCAAGTACACGGCAGGGGGATATCCATCTTTTAAACCGGTAGGGCTGAGCACCGCTTGAACACCAAAGCTCACAAGGACAGCTCCGAACGCCAATACCACCAGAAGCGCACCCCAATCGAAAATGCTGGTTTCGCCATCGCGGCGTCTGGCGGTCGCCCATGCCGTTGCCACCATGTAGAACGTCATGATGCCACCCATGAGATTACCGGCTTGGGACTTCATGAGGGCCATGTACGCCCCAGCTCCAGACATGCAAAGCATGGCGATGACAAAGACCGTTCCCGACACCGCGTGTCCGCGGGAACCTTTGCGGAAACACATGGCCACAAAGCCGGACAGGATTCCGGTGATTCCGCCGGCGATGTGAAGAAGCAATATCGGTGAGAATCGCATGTCTCAGAACTCCTTTTACGCAGCCACCTTGACCTTCGATGGCGTGAGCATGATCAGCACCAGACCAACGATAGCGAGTGGAAGTACGGCTCTCAGCAGATCAACGCGTGGGATCTCATTTTGCAATGCCTGCACCGCCATGGTGGCGGCGTGCACCACGCTTGACCATCCGGTGAAGGCGATGAGACTGCGATTCGCGGTCGTGTTCCGTAGGGCAAGAAGAAGGAAAACTCCCAGCGTGACATAGACGACACCGAGCATCTGCTCGGCGGGATCCGATTGCATTCTCAACAAGGGATAAATCCCAGCTACAAAGAGCAATCCCACCAAAACCAACACAACCTTTAGCGCGCGCTCTCGAATCATGGTGTTCTCCCCTCGACGTTCGGGCGCTAGTGCAGTCCTCGTGCACCTTTCGCCTTGCGCGAGAAATGTCTTATGCCCCTTTAGTAAGAACGTAAAAGAGCGCCGTCACTGCGGTGTAGAAGACGGTCGCGACGACATCGACGACGAAACCCAACCTACCGCCTACGACGAAGACGAGTAGTCCTGTCAGTATGGTCAGTAAATAGAAAACGACAGCAATGTTGGCTTTGAGGCGCGGGCGCACTTCTACAATCCGTCGTGCCATTTCAGGTGTGTTCATAATTGGTACTCCTTAAATCTGCGGACGAATCTGATCAAAGACACACGCGACCTAGACCGGCCCCTGATTCCGGCGAAGTCGGACGGCCGCGGCCAGGAAGGCGGCAAAGACGAGCAGGCCGATCCACAGGCCAGGGCTGACCAGGAACTGGCCCATAGCGTGTAGGTTCATAGAATTCATTGCCTTGTCCGGCGCTGAGGCGGCACCGCCCTCATCGCCACTCAAGCGGGAACCCAGCAAGGCGGCAAAATGCGAAGTGTTGAAGGCGATCCTCTCGACGATCCCAATCGCGAACGGGGGTACTACGGCCCAGAGAAACGGGGCGCGCCGTGCCCATCCCGAGACCAGCATGAGCCAACCGTAAATTGGAGCGAAATAGAGCCCGTGCACGGCCAGAAGGTGAAACAAAAGCTGCAGCGACATCTGAACCATCGGTACATGCGTCCACAGAGTCGCGGCACTCATGCCACTGCCCAGAAGAACAGCGGTGCTAAGCAGGAGGATGATCCACTGTGTAGCAATGGTGATAGCGAAGCACAACAGAGGGAGAATCAGCACCGGAATGATGGCCTTGGAGAGCACGGTCGTGAGATCTGAAACTGGCAGCGATTTCCAGAACAAAATGCTGCGATCGCGACGTTCGCCGTAGAGCGCGTCGAGACTGTAGAACACCCCCACGATCAGCATCGTGCCCATGAGAAGCAGCGAGGCCATTTCGTAGGGCTGCTGAATCAACTTGTGCAGTTCCATTGGGTCGAGTCCCGCCGCGGCTCGCATCTTGGACGGCAGACGAAATGTGCTGATCATGAAGCTGACCAGAATCAGGGCCGCGACGGCCAGTGGTGCGATATAGATGGAGCGGTTCTCCCACAGTTCACGTCGCAGGGACCAGTAGAAAGGACGAGTCGCCGAGAGGGTCCCGGGGGCAATGAGCGACGACGCGTTCGCCGCGTCATGGATCTGCGAATCGCGGGGAGAATCGGGCATTGCGTTCGACTGAGTGTTGATCGTATTCATCTGGTGACTCCTTGAGCCTGGCCGGCCTGATGGCCGATCACGGCAACAAACAAGTCGGCAATGCTGGGCGTGCGCACTTCGCCGAAAGCAGCGAGCTGATGCCGATCGGCCCCATCGAACAGCAGGATGCTGCGACCGATCCCCTGGCGCTCGTGCATCGGCTTGCGCGACCGCGCCGCGGCGAGTTGCTCGGGGTGAACCATGACTTCCAGGTAGCGCGACTCCAATTCGTCCATGCTGCAACTGAACACGATGCGGCCGCGATCGATGAACACGATGTCAGTGAGGACGTGCTCGATCTCTTCGACCTGATGCGTGGTCACCACGACGGTGCGGTTGCGATCGAAGTAATCGTTCAACAGTGAATCGTAGAACTGCTTCCGATAGATGATGTCGAGGCCCAGTGTTGGTTCGTCGAGCACCAACAATCTCGCGTCGATGGCCATGACCAGAGCGAGGTGCAGCTGGGTAACCATGCCCTTCGACAATTGCCTGATTTTGCTGGCACGGTTGATGGTGGTCTTGGCCAGAAAACCTTCCGCCTTGGCGCGATCGAATCGGGGATGCACGCCCGCAACGTACTCGAGGGCCTGCGAAACCCGCATCCAGCGGGGTAACACAGCGACGTCGGAAATGAAGCAGACATCACGCATCAGGAGATCGCGCTCTATCCAGGGGTTGCGTCCGAGCACGTTCAGCTCTCCTTGGTATGGGGTGAGGCCGAGGATCGCGTTGAGCGCGGTCGTCTTGCCGGCGCCGTTAGGACCAATGAGTCCGAGAATGCGACCTTCTTCCACCCGCAAGTTGACGCCGTCCAATGCAACGGTGGTTCCGAAAGCCTTGCGAAGACCGCGAGCTTCTATGCATGCCATGGCTTCAGCGCTCCTTTTTTGGGAGATTTGACCCGGGGAGATTTGACTCCGCAGTCTTCGGTTGTGCGGCATCGGAAGACGACCCGCGATTTGCGCCATTAAGGAGTTCTTCCGCCTTCAGGCCCAGGCGCTGAATGGTCGCGTAGACCCGGGGCCATTCCTCGCCAAGAAACTTCTGCCGTTCGCCTTGCAGCAACAAGCTGCGTGCCCCGGCATTGACGAACATGCCGAGACCTCGCCTGCTTTCGACAAGGCCCTCATCCACCAGTTGCTGGTAGCCCTTCAGAACCGTGAGCGGATTCACGCGATATTCCGCCGCGACATTGCGTACGGAGGGCAGCGGATCGCCTTCCTTGAGCACGCCGTCGAGTATCATCGCGACGACCCGGTCGCGAAGCTGGCGGTAAATCGGTTGACTGTCGTTCCACTCACGGTCCATTTTGGGTTCCAGTTCGTCTTACCAGCGATAGCTTGGTCTTTACCTTGCGCGTTGCAGATCAAAATGCGCGTGGATGGCCTTGTCCCCCGGCATCATATACGTCCAGTCCTCAGTGTGATGATTGGCATCGACGTAAGTGAAGACGGCGTGGTGCATGTGGCCGAGTTGCGTGCCACCGGAGACATCGACTAACTCAAACTCGACTTTCTTGCCGTCCGCTGACATCTTGCCGGTCATGTGCGGCCGATTGCCCGCGTCACAGTAGTGGATTAGGTTGAGCTGGTCGCCATCGACGTAAAGCATGGTGACTGGATGGTCGAACTTGGCAGGATCCAACGGCGTGTTTGCTTCCTGAAGTTCGTGAACAACCGTATGTCCTCGGGAAGTCACGCGCAGCGAGACGTGGAGCGGCTTGCCGTCAGACATCTCGGGCATCTCCGGGACGTTTACCGGACCTTCCCACTCTCCCGCAAACGTCTTCATGGTTTCGAACGACTTTTGCGCCTCGGTCGGCGCAGGTTTGTCAGCGGACTTGTGCATGTCGGACTGAGCGAAAGCCACGATCGAGAGCAACATCAGTGGAACAGACAGCCTGAAGCGAAGGGATTTCATAATCATTCTCCTAAAGAGCTCATTTCTTCTTCATTTCTTGTTCCGGGGCCAGGGTGATTCGCTGGCTGACTCACTTGTCTGCAAATTGCGAGCAGCGAATCGCGGTACTTAAGCACTGTTATACTTAACTATAACACTATCTACTCATGTCAAGCGTTTTCTTGGAAACCTTTGTACGCGCAGGCAAGGGTCTATTGAAAATAAAGGGTTTAGTAACCAGTCGATCACGGTTAAATCACTCATTGATGAGAAGGAGCCGCTGAGTCCTAGGAGGCCCGGTTTGAGCTTTCAAGAGATTGATGCCAGATTGCCGCACCGCCAGATTGCTCGTGAGGGCTTCCCTTGATGTGTTGAGCAATGCGCGGCTTGCGCCTATTATGTGTCCGAATCCCTGGAGGTGTTATGCGACTGTTTCGGCGAAGTGTGCTCGCGCTGGCCATGTGCGGTTTTTTCTTGGGTCCGATGGCTGCGCAGGAAAAATTCACGACCGACCTGATTCCGCGCGCGGTGCTGTTTGGCAATCCGGAGCGCGCCGATCCTCAAATTTCGCCGGACGGAACACAGCTCGGGTATCTGGCTCCGGTCGATGGCGTTCTGAACGTATGGATTCGAACGCTGGGAAAAACTGACGACCGGGCAGTGACCGCCGACAAGAATCGCGGGATTCGAAATTTCCTTTGGCAGTATGACAACCAGCACATTCTTTACGCGCAGGACGTGGGAGGCGATGAGAACTGGCGGCTCTATCAGACCGATATCGTTTCCAAGCAGACGAAAGACCTGACGCCATTCGAGAAAGTCCGAGTAGACATCGTGGCTTACGCCCCGAGTTCACCGGACACGATTTTGGTTCAGATGAACCAGCGCGATCCCAAGCTTTTCGACGTGCATCGGATCGACCTCAAGACCGGGAAGGTGGAACTCGATACCGAGAACCCGGGCGACGTCAATGGCTGGCAGGCCGACAATGAGCTGCGGATCCGAGCGGCGCAGGTGCAGACGGACGATGGCGGAACGATTATTCGGGTCCGCGATGACAATAAGGCACCATGGCGCGAGCTCATCAAGTGGGGCGCGGATGAGACTTTCGGCGGGGTCAACGGGTTTTCACCGGACAACCACTCGCTGTGGGTTACAACCAGTCTCGACGTGAACGCAGCGCGCCTGCTCGAAATCGACATTGCGAGCGGCAAACGCAAGGTGATCACGGAAGATCCGCAGTTCGACGTGCGCAGCACCATCAATAATCCCAAAACCAATGCGCTGGAAGCGGTGAGTTACGCCAGGCAGCGCACGGAATATGTATTTGTCGACCCCAAGGTGAAAGCCGATTTCGCGGTTCTGGAAAAGGTCCGCAAAGGTGAGATTGATGGAATCTCACAGAGCCTGGATGACAACAAGTGGATTGTCGGCTTCGTGAGCGACGACGCACCCGAGTATTGGTACCTGTATGACCGGTCGTCGCAGAAAGCAACGCTACTGTTCAGCAACCGGCCGCAATTGGAGAAGTACAAACTCGCTGCGATGAAGCCCATCGAGTTCACCGCGCGCGACGGCATGAAGCTCTACGGGTACCTCACGACCCCGGCCGGCATGGAGCCCAAGAATCTGCCCATGGTGGAGTTTGTGCACGGTGGCCCGTGGGGCCGCGACGAGTGGGGATACAACCGATACGCGCAATGGCTGGCAAATCGCGGCTACGCGGTGCTGCAGGTTAACTTCCGCGGATCGACCGGGTACGGCAAGAAATATGTGAATGCCGGAGATCGGCAGTGGGCAGGAACGATGCATACCGATTTGCTCGATGCCAAAGACTGGGTCTCGAAACAAGGCATCGCCGATCCGGCAAAAGTCTGCATCATGGGTGGCAGCTATGGCGGGTATGCAACCCTGGCAGGAGTTACGTTTTCGCCGGATGCGTTTACTTGCGGAGTGGATATTGTGGGTCCATCGAACTTGAACACTCTCCTCAAAACGATTCCGCCTTATTGGTCTACCTTGCTGGCTACGTTTCACAAGCGCATGGGTGACTCCGAAGCTGTGCTCAAGGAACAATCGCCGCTGTTTAAGGCGGAACAGATCAAAGCACCGCTGCTCATCGGGCAGGGCGCCAATGATCCGCGCGTGAACAAAGCGGAGAGCGATCAGATCGTGGCGGCCATGCGCAAGAACCAAAAACCGGTCCAGTATTACGTCTTTCCCGATGAAGGACACGGTTTTGCGAAACCAACCAATAACATGGCCTTCAACGCTGTGTCGGAAGAGTTCCTCGCGAAATACCTGGGAGGAAGATTCGAGCCTGCTTCGGCCGACGAAAGTAAATTGTTGGCAAGCATTAAGCAATGAGCGCCGAGGGCGCTTTTGGCTATGCATCCGAACTGTCACTGAAGTATGCGCTCTCGAATCGTTGAATGGACCACCCTCACTATCGCGACCATCAGCGTTACGGGTAAATGTCTGGCGCTGTTGGATGTACGCCTGACTTAGATCTTTTCGATCTCGACGGGCACCGGCCGCGCGTCGATCGTGGGGACAACGATCGCATTCACGACACGATCTCTGCCTTCTTTCTTGGCGCGGTAGAGTGCGGCGTCGGCGGCGTCGAGTAGTTTCTGCGGCGAGGTTCCATGCACTGGAAAGGCAGCCACACCAATCGAGACGGTGATCATTCCCAGTGATTGGCCTTGATGGAGTACCGTCAACTCATGCAGCCTGGATCGGATGCTCTCGGCGCGGGCATGTGCCGCATCGAGATTCGCCGTCGGCAGAATGACCACAAACTCCTCTCCTCCGAAGCGGCAGACGACGTCCTCGGCGCGAATGCTCTTGGTCAAGAAGGAAGCGGTCTCCCGCAAAACCGCGTCGCCGGCATCGTGGCCATAGGTATCGTTGAACGCCTTGAAGTGGTCAAGATCGAGCACGAGGAGGCCGAGGGATTGCTCCGCGCGCGCCGCACGACGGATTTCGCGCTCCAACATTTCAGTCATGTAACGGCGGTTGTACAGGCCGGTTAGGGGATCTTTGATGGACTGGGTTCGCAAAGCTTCGCGCAGACGAATGTTGGCCACCGCCAAGCCAACTTGTCCGGCGAAAGTTGTTTTGAGTGAAAGTGCCGAGTCAGCGAGGACAGGAACCTCGTCTGTCGCCTGAAAGTGCAAGATGCCAAGCGCTTTGCCTTGCGCGAGAATAGGGATGCAAAGATAAGTATTTTTCACTCCCGCAGCGTGCGCGCAACGAGCCGTAGAGTCTCCGGCGACCACCAGGTGAGGATGGCCCGTGCGTAGCGCCCAGCACGAAGCTGGTTCAAAGGTTGGGACTGAAATCTGGCAGTCGTGCCACTTCCCTGCGACCTCGACGAGATCGCGAGCGGAGTTGAGCAAAGCGATGGCGCCGCGACTCGTGGGAAAGATTTTCGGGGCAAAACCCAGGGCGGCGTCGAAAACCTCGTCTTTGCTGAGGCAGCTTTGAAGAAGCTCGCCCATCTTCGCCAGCAAGGTGGCCCGCTGGGAGCGCTCCGTCAGATCCTGCATGATTTTTTCATTCTGTTGGTCGAGCGTGCGGCGAGCCAGGTCCCTCTCCCACATTTCTTGTTGAAGCCTGTTGTTAGCGTCAGCTAACTCTTCGGTACGCTCCTTAATTTGCTCCTCGAGGATTGTCTGATGGTGCTTTTGATCCTCGATATCGCTACAGGTGCCGATCCACTTGATGATCCGACGCTGATCATCCCGTACTACGTTGGCTCTCGCCAGGAACCAGCGGTAGGCTCCATCCGAGCGGCGGAGGCGATATTCGATCTCATACGCGTCCCCTGTGCGGATGCAATGCTGCCACCGCTCCATGCAACTCGCCAAGTCGTCAGGGTGGAGTGCTTCCTTCCAACCCCAATCGGCACCTTGTGCCTGAGTAAAGCCGCTGTAGGCGTACAACTGCTCCCCCATAAAATCGACGGAACCGTCGGCCCGAGCTGTCCAGAGGATGGCAGGAACGGTCTGCGCGACGGTTTCGAAAGAGAGATCGACTCCCCGCGCCACCCGCGAGCGCGGCATTACAGGCGACACTTTGGCTCGGACAAAAACAACAACGGTCACAGCAGTGACAACGACCACCGCGAGGAGAGTCAATTTGTAGTCGTAACTTGCTTGAAGCATCGTTGAGCCTGCGTGACGTTCCATGCGCACAGCCGCGCCGCGACACATTCTCAGATCGGCGCGTCGGTTCGCTTCTGATATGAATATCGGCAGCGCTGGTCGTTTTCGTATTAAGAACCGCTAAGCTTGGAGGGACTTCGGTCTAGGGGCTGTCACGAAAAAAGTAAAGCTCAAAAAGAAAAGACGCAGCGAAGCTGCGTCTCTACATAGAAGGTGCAGGTGTCCTACGGAGTTGTGGTCACCGTCTTCACATTTGCGGTATCGGATGGCAAGCCATGACCCGCGACGAAGAAATTGTGATCGTACATGTTGCGGTACATGCGGCCGGCTATCTCGGCTGCCTTCGGGCCGAAAGTCGGACGTCCGCCTTGCAGGAAGATGACGACTACGACGCGCCCAACGCTGGTGTTGGCGTAGGAGGCGAACCAGCCGTAGCGAGTCCCCTCGTGCGAGCAGGTTCCGGTCTTGCCCAGGATTTCTTCTTCGTTGAAGTTGACACGCAGGCTGCGGGCGGTCCCGTATTGCACTGCCCCGGCCATACCATCAGAGAGTTCGGGAATTACCGGAGCGATGTCGAGCTGGCGCTTGACGCGGGGCTGAAAGCCCGCCACCTGTTCCGGAGTCGTAGGGTGCTGCAGATAATAGAGCGTTCCACCGTTGGCGATCGCCGAAACCATCGCGCCCAGTTGCAGCGGGGTCATGGAAACGCCTTCGCCGAAGGAACACATCTTGCCGACGCCGCCAAGCTTGGCGGGAATGGCTTCGTCGGGATAGCTACCCAGTTGTTCGCCGGCGATATCGTAGCCCGCCAGTTCTCCGAGGCCGTATTCATGGGCATAGTAGGCCACTTTTTCAAAACCAAGATTGCGTCCCAAGGCTTCGAAGTAAGCGTTGTTGGAGTGGGCCAGAGCCGTCGTCAGATTCATGCGGCTACGGCCGCCGAGGGCGACCGGCGTATCTTTTGATACTAGCCCCTCGCTCAGTGCGGCCAAGGCAACGGAAAGTTTTATGGTGGAGCAGGGCTGCGCGCCGCTCGAAAGAGCCAGCTTCTGATTCACCATGGCGAGGACACGGCCGCTGGTGGGCTCGATTGCAACCACCGTGCCATTCATGTTGCCCAGGGCATCGATGGCGGCCTGGCGCACCACCGGATCTTCGCCGGCCGTGACGTCATTGGCCGTGAGATCTTCAGCGAACGAACTCATGTGGAAGCGTTCGTGGTAGCGATGGCGCTTCGTGCTAAGAGAAACTCGAGTAACGTTCGCGCTGCGGCTGCGCGCCAGACGATGCAAGCGGCGACGCGTACGTTGAGTTTCGCTGATTTTTTGCGATTTTTTCGCTGGCGCGTGCGTGTTGATATGCGCCGCCCAACTCACGCCCGCCAACAACAGGGACGCCAGGACGGTAAGAACTAGACGAAGAAGGCTCGTTCCCCTAGACATCTTTTAATTTTCACTCCCGGAATCTACGTACTTCCATGCACGCTCAGTGCCAGCAGGGTGGTAATGCCACCCAATCGCCTAACACTGTTGATAATATGGGTGTTAGCGCATTTCTGGCAACGTTAAAATTTAGGTCGCGAAGAACATTAATTCTTCTTTAACCCATTCTGGCACAGCGACATAAACGGATGTTACCTCGGTTCAGACCCCTTCAGTAACCCATTACCTCGTTACTGGAAAGGTACTCCCCCATGTGAAGAGATTTTCCTATCCCAATGGCGCACCTTTCGCCATGGATAGTGACGTCGCATCCTTTACCGTTTCTTACATCACGTCGTTGCGTTTGCGCAAAAACGCAGGAACATCAAGATCATTCTGCTCAAAGTTCGTGACCATGGCATTGCGCATGGTATCGAGTGAAATCACGTCCGGACCACGATCGGAAGCGTGGGCCATGGGAGCCGGGAGTGACTCTTCGACATACGCGCGGTCGTCTGCGCCTACGGTGTCGGTCAGCAACTGCGGCGGCACGGGCTCGGGCATGGACTCGCGAGGCCCGAGAGCCTCGGGAAATTCCATGGCGTCTTCATGCGCGGCGGCAAACGATGTCCGCATTTCCGGGTGGCGGGGCCGACCCGTTGGAATCTCGCGGAAGCCAGTAGCGATGACGGTGATTTTGACCGCGTCTTTCATCTTCTCGTCCATTACGGCGCCGAAGATGATGTTGGCGTCTTCGTGCGCGGCGGTTTGAATGATCGAGCAGGCCTGCTGCACTTCGGCCAGCTTGAGCGACGAAGATCCGGTGATGTTGATGAGAATGCCGCGAGCGCCGTCGATGGCTCCGGCTTCAAGCAGAGGCGATGCAATTGCCTTTTGTGCGGCCTCGATAGTGCGCTTGGCGCCACTGGCGGAAGCAGTACCCATCACCGCATACCCCATGCGGGCCATGATGGTCTTAACGTCGGCGAAGTCGCGGTTGATGATGCCGGGGATGGTGATGATGTCGGAGATTCCTTGCACGCCCTGGCGCAGAATGTCATCTGCGATGCGGAAGGATTCGAAGAAGCCGGCGTCCTCGGCGACCGCGAGCAGCTTCTCGTTGGGGATGACGATTGTGGTGTCGACTGACTCCATCAATTCGGAGATGCCGCGCTCGGCTTGCTGCATGCGGCGTTTGCCTTCAAAGGAGAACGGCTTGGTGACAACCGCTACGGTAAGCGCGCCCATCTCGCAGGCGAGAGACGCGATGATGGGGGCAGCGCCGGTTCCCGTTCCACCGCCAAGGCCGGTGGTCACGAAAACCATGTCGGCGCCCTCGAGGGCTTCAATGATCTTGTCAGAATCTTCGAGCGCGGCCTTGCGTCCGACCTCGGGATTCGCACCCGCACCCAACCCATTGGTGAGCTTCACGCCGAGTTGGAGCTTGACCGGCGCATGGGAGAGGCGCAGCGCCTGCAGGTCCGTGTTGGCGACGATGAACTCGATGCCCTCCACCCCGGCATCAATCATGCGGTTGACTGCGTTGCCGCCGCCTCCGCCTACGCCGATAACCTTGATCTTGGCGTCGTTGCGGGCCTCTTCGTTGAAGCTGATGCGAATCTTCGGATCGTTTGTCATTTTTTCACCCTGATTTGAAATGCGAAACCGTTCAACCACGAAGGGCACGAAGGTTCACGAAGGAGTACAAGGAAAGTCTTCGTGTAACCTTCGTGTCTTTCGTGGTGCGTGCTTTTCTTGTTCTGCGCCATTTGCTCGAACCGCTTACTTCATGTGTCCAAAACCTTGGTGCCCGCATTACCAACTGGCAACTGGGTACGGACAACCGACAACAGTTCTCAAGCTCCTTTACCTACCAGTAAAGCTTTGAGTCGGGATCCCCAGCGATCTTCCTGCAGGCCGCGGGCGATGCGCGCGCGCTGGCCGTAATTCACCATGCCGAGCAGAGTGGCGAATTCGGGCTCAGACAAGGTTGATGGCATCTTGGCCAGCGGCGCGGGCCACGAGAGGCGGACCGAGCGGCGCAACGCGGATTCGGCCACGTCGAAGATTCCTGGCAGCCGTGAGGCCCCACCCGTTAGCACGATGCCCGCAATGCAGATCTCAAACATTCCGCTTTGACGCAGGGCGTCGCGCATCATTTCAAAAAGCTCGCGGGCGCGCGGTTCGAGAATTTCAGCAACCAGACGCTGCGACATCAGCCGGGAAGGACGGTCGCCGACCGACGGCACTTCCACCTCGTTACCCTCAGGGATGAGCGTGACAATAGCGTTGCCATACACTCGTTTGATTTTCTCGGCGTCCCCGAGCGGCGTGCACAAGCCGACAGACAGATCGCTGGTGAAGTGGTCACCTCCAACGGGAATCACTCCGGTATAGGCCACTGCACCCTGCTGAAATACGATTAGTTCGGTAGAGCCGGCACCGATGTCGGCGAGACAGACCCCGAGTTCGCGCTCGTCGGAGCGGAGAACAGAATCCGCCGCGGCCAGTGGCTCGAAGACGGTGTCGTCGACATGAACTCCGGCCCGGTTGACTGCGGTGATCACGTTTTGTGTGGCGCTGGTTGCCGCGGTCACCATGTGGACGCGGACTTCCAGCCGTGCCGCCATCATGCCCAGGGGATCGTGTACGCCCGCTTGATCGTCGAGGATGAACTCCTGCGGCAATAAGTGAAGGATTTCGCGATCGGCAGGCAGTGCGATGGCACGGGCACGATCGACAGCCTGCTTGATCTCGTCGCGGCCGATCTCTCGAGGGCGCGTGCCCAGGCTAATGCCTCCGTGACTGTTGATGCCGCGAATGTGGGCTCCGCCAACACCAACGATGGCGTGCTCGACCGGGGCGCCGGCGATGTCTTCGGCGGCTTCGACTGCCTTTTGAATGGCCGCCACGGCTTTGTCGAGTTCAACAATGACGCCCTTGCGCGAACCGCGCGATTCGGCGACGCCGTGTCCGCGATAGCGCAGACCGAAGTCAGTCAATTCCGCGACCAACGCGCAGGTCTTGGCGCTGCCTACGTCAATTGCGGTAAGAAAACTTCCCTGCTGATTCCCCATTGCTTTATGTATTCCCCGGCGTCGAATAATTTGAACCTGTAATCAATTGGACCCCGCGCTGGCCGGCTTCGCGATTGCTGGACTCGGCTTCGGAATGGCGTTCGTCGCAACCGACGACGCCGGTTGCGACGGCTTCTTCGCGCCACTTTTCTGGGCGACGTGCGGCGTTGCCGCTGCTTTGGTCTTGGCCGTGGATGCGTGTCTTGCCGTATCCTTTTTCGCGGAGACGACTTTGGCCGGCTTTCTGGTTCTGGCTTTTACCGGCTTTTTCGCAGTCGCCGATTTCGGATCCAACTTTTTCTGGGTCAACTCAAACGCCGGCTTGGGGAGAGGGCGATCATGCGGATTCATACGCGTGATCAGTGCCGCCGGGCGTACCCCTGCGGCCATGGCGGCTTTGGCCGCCGCCGCGGAAAGCGCAGCCTGCCGGGGCTTGCCTTCCATGTCGGGATTGACGATGACCTGGTTGTCATAGCGAAGATTCACCGACTCCAGCTTCTGGAACTGCTGGCGCCACTCCTGCACGTGGGTAACGTAGGTCTTGTAGCGCTTCAGATAGTCGGAAGCGCCGAGTTCCACCTGAACATCGCCGGCCGGATCGTTCACGCGCACCTTCAAATTTTCAAGGTCGGAGAGATCGACCTCACTCAGATCTTGCGAGTAGTGGGCACCGCTGGAGTCGAGTTCCTGTACCAGTTCGTTGTAGGCCCTCATGCGCGGAAGGCGGGTGGAGAGCGGCTCGCCGGGATTCATCCCGAGAATGACCGGGAACGAATACTTGTGCTTCTGCGGCAGCTCCATCAGGGTGCCGCCGGCATCGATCAGAAAAATGCGCGGGCCAACCCGGGCGAAGGCTACGGGTGTGCGTTCGTGGATTTCCACCTTAAGCCGATTGGGCACAAAGCGCATGACGCTGGCCGACTCGACCCAGGGAATTTGCTCGAGCTGCGCTTTCTGCTGGGCTAACGGAATGAAGAAAATGTTGCGTCCAATGTCTGCGCCCATCACTTCCATGATTTGCGCCTTGGTGACGTTCTGCATTCCGGTGACTTCCATTTCGTCGCTGGACTCGACGCGGAAACGCCACGAACGCTCGCCGTAGTGGTAGAGGCCGGCAGCGAGAATCGCGCCAGCGCACAAAATCACGGCGACTACGGTGGCCCACAGGAGCCGATTCGCCGTTTTCTTGGGAAGGGAGCTGCGGCGCGCAGAGACGCGCTTTTGTCCGCGCAGAAAAGGGGATTCCTCGTTCACATCCAGGTCGACCAGGCGCGCGTCATCGAGTTCCTCGCGCGCAGGTGGTGCGCTGGGTGGGTACAACTCTTCCTGCATGATGGTGGAACCGCTTTTTCGCGCCATCAGTTCAGGTCAGTTGTCGCCAAGGAATCGCTGAGCTTTTTCAATATAGCTGCATTTCTCGAATTGAGATAGACAAAAAAGCGGGGGATTTGCACAGACAGGAACCGGATTGGGTACGAGCACGATGGTGCCACCAACCGGCGAGAGGTAGAGTCAAAAAAACAAACGGGCGCGGCTTGTTTTCCGCGCCCTTTCCAGAAAGCGAAACTTTGTGCGGTTAGACTGGACCGTTTCCCGATGATTCAACGTGAACCACCGGCATGACGCGCGGCATTTTCATCCTCATCCGCGGTATCTGGGGCAGGTTCACGCGCACGCGGGGACAAATGGAAACCGTGGGTGCTCTGACAATCGCCGGGGTGAACGCCACTGCCGGAACACGAATGCGGGCAACCTGGGCTTCAATTCTCTCCCGATTCGCGGAAAGCCTGTCGAGTTGGACCTGTTCACGATCGGAGATCGCTTCCAGGCGATCAAAGTCTACGTCCGACAAGTCGATTTTGCTCTCAACCCGGGTGAGGGTCGAGGCCAACGCGCAGGACGCTCTCTCGTGTCGATCCGGCAACAACCGGGCTTCGGTAAGGAATTCGTCAGCGCGTCCCGTCGCCAAGGCCAGGACGGCATTGCTGCTGTGGCCGACTTGGTCCGCGATGCGGTGTGCCCACTCTAGACCGCCATCGTGGTAGCTCGCGTTCAATCCGGCCGCCACAACCGCGGTGACCAGCCATCCCCATGCTTGTGTTTTCATTGCCTTAACCCCTTCTAGGCTGATAGACGAACCCCGGTTCAATCGGTTAGCAAGGAAAGATACGGAATGGGTAGGCGGGAAGTTCCCGGCAACGGGGGAATTTTCAGGATAACCTCATAGCGACAAATTGCGGCTCAATTTCAGCAGACAGCGCGCGGGATCCCGTCGCCCAACCAGACCGGCTGCCGAGGTGACCCTTGGGCGTCGCGGACTCGGAACTAGCAGTCCTTCATTTACTTTGCGTGCTGCTCAGCAACTCCTTTAAATATTGCTGCCAGACTGTCGCCCACGTGTGTGTACCGTGGCCGTGCGTCTGCTCGGAAGTCGGGATCAGTACAAAGCGCCCGTTCCGAACGCGCTTGATTCTCCCGCTCCGCGATGCCCAACTCCGGGGGATTGATGAAGTCATCGGCAGAGTTGATGAACATGACTGGCACCTTAATCGTTTCCAGTTTCGCGGACGGATCGTAATTGCGCGAAGCATTGACGGCGTAGAGGAGATCGTTGGCATCCAGGGTCGCGGTGATGCGCTTCATGGAATCGTCAAGGTACTTATCCGCGGCATCGCGGGTGGCAAGGTTCTTCTGCATTTGCAGGGGCGCACTGCCTGCAATCAGGAGAAAATCCGCGCCGATCTGGAGCGCAGCTCGCGGTTCGGCGGTGTAGTCGCCATTCTTCCAGTCGGGATCCTGGCGAATCCCCTCCATGACCATGTCGCGCCATAAGCGGTTGCGCCCGGCGATCTGCACCGGCAGACAGGCCAGCGGCATTAGCGAGTCCATGAAGTCGGGATAAGTTTCGCCCCATACCCAGGAGTGCATGCATCCCATCGACGTGCCGAGAATGAGTCGCAGATGGTTTACTCCCAGGCCCTTCTCCAGCAGTTCGTGCTGCGCCGCCACCATGTCGTCATAGTCGTACTGAGGAAAGCGGGCGTGCATGCCATCGCTGGGCTTGCTCGATTTTCCATGACCGATGTTGTCCGGAAGGATGACGAAGTACCGGCTGGTATCGAGCAGTTGACCGGGGCCAAACAGCACGTCGGCAAATTGCGGAGCGAGAAACTGGCGTCCTGAGCCGCCAGTACCGTGCAGGATGAGCACGGCGTTCGTAACTTTTCCGCTGTCATCGCGTACTGGCTTGCCGAGAGTCATGTAGTGCAGATGGAGTTCGGGCAGAGTTTCGCCCGACTTGAAATGGAAGCCACGGCTTACGTAATCACCCTCGGCGGGGGCTAGCTTCGTGGCTGATTGCGGTGGAGATTGCTGGCCGAAGCACGCCGGACCGAAGCATAACGACGCCGCAACAAGAATGACAATCACACGCGAACGACAAACCATAGCGGAACCTCCGGGTGAAGTCGGGTCAAACTTTCGCTGGCGCCGCCTCACGCTCCTTCAGCTTTTCCAGGATCATTGGCCCGAACTGCGAGACACTGCCGGCGCCGAGGGTAAGGATCATGTCACCATCTTGCGCAACGGCGGCAGCAGCCTCCGCTGCTTCTGCTGGGGAACTGACGTAGCGGCCAAGTTTCAGGGTCTCTTCGCGAATACGTTGCGCCAGAATTTCTCCTGAGACGCCTTCGATGGGCTTCTCACTGGCAGCGTAGATGTCGAGTACAAATAAGGAATCGGCATCGGTGAACGCGGCGCTGAACTCCTCCATAAGGTCGCGCGTGCGCGTGTAACGATGCGGTTGGAAGATGACGTGAATGTGGCGATAGCCGCACTGCCGGGCCGCCGCCAACGTAGCTTTAATCTCGGTGGGATGGTGTCCGTAGTCGTCAATGACACTGACACCAGCGGCGCTGCCGCGCAATTGGAAGCGGCGATCAACTCCTCGGAACTGATCGAGGGCCCCGCGGATCGCGTCGACTGAGATATCAAGACCTACTCCGACCGCGATTGCTGCCGTCGCGTTGAGGACGTTGTGCAGTCCGGGCACGTGAAGCGTGAACTCACCAAGATCCTTTTTGCGATAGCTCACGGTGAAGCGGCTGAGCGGGCGGGCATCGCCGACAACGCCTTGCTCACCCTGTTTCTGACTAGTCAGCTTGATGAGAAAGTCGGAGCCGCGCCGGGTTCCATAGGTGACGGTGCGGCGCTGAACGTCTGGCAGGAGCCGCCGCAGTAGAGGATCGTCGTGGCAGGCCACAATCATCCCGTAAAACGGCACGCGGTCCATGAATTCGAGAAAAGTATTTTTGACGTCGCGCATGTTGCGGTAGCAATCCATGTGCTCGCGATCAATGTTGGTAACGACCGACAGGATGGGGGACAGTTTCAGGAATGACCGGTCGCTCTCGTCAGCCTCGGCCACGAGGTATTGCGACTTTCCAAGACGGGCGTTGGATCCCATGGCATCGACGCGGCCACCGACCACGACGGTGGGATCGAGCCCTCCGGCCGCGAGCACTGCCGCGACCATGGAAGTCGTCGTCGTCTTCCCGTGCATGCCGGCGATGGCGATGCCGTATTTCAATCGCATCAACTCAGCCAGCATCTCGGCACGCTGGATGACCGGGATATGGCGTTGGTGGGCCTCGGTGACCTCGGGATTCTCGGTGGCAATTGCGGAACTGGTCACGACAACCTCAGCGCCAGCGATATTTTCTGCGCGATGTCCCTCAAACACTTCCGCCCCCAGACCCGTGAGGCGCTGCGTGACCGCGGAACTCTTCAGGTCCGAGCCGGAAACCTTGTAGCCGAGATTCAGCAGCACCTCGGCAATGCCGCTCATGCCGATGCCGCCGATGCCTACGAAATGAATGCGTTGAATCTTTGCGAACATAAGGTCAATCTGTGGCTAGCTTTCTTCGATTCCCGCCACTCTTGCTGCCAGTGCCGCGATGTCACGTGCAGCATCTGGATGCGCCAGACTCCTTGCGGCGTTGGCCATCTGCGCGAGGCGCGGTTGATCTTGCAGCAGCGCCGCGATGGTCTCAGCCAGCCAGACGCCTTCCAGTTTCGACTCCTCGACAACCACCGCGGCACCGTGCCGCGACAACGCTTCGGCGTTGACCCGTTGATGGTCGTCGGCTGCGCGGGGAAACGGTACAAAGACTGCCGGCTTCCCTGCCGCGGCGATTTCGGCCACAGTGCTGGCGCCAGACCGGCAGACCACCAGATCAGCGCGAGCAAAGGCTGCGGGCATATCCTCGATGAACTTGAATACCTCCGCGGACTCACCGAGCGCGCGGTAGGCGGCCCGCGCGTCATTATAGTCACGCTCGCCGGTCTGGTGGATGATGCGAATCCCGGGCGCTTCTTTCAGCAGGATCGGCAGGCAGCGGAACATGGCGTCGTTGATGGCGTGTGCGCCCTGGCTGCCGCCGAAAACGAGTAGTGTCGGCGTCCCGCCGCGTTTGGGGGTGATTTCGAAAAAGGCCTGCCGGACTGGAACTCCCGTGACTTCTGCCTGGCGAAAATATCTCGCGGTCTCTTCGAAATGGACGGCGGCGCCCGAGACAAAACGCGCGACCATTCGGTTGGCGAATCCCGGCACCACGTTGGGTTCGAACGCCAGCGTGGGGATGTGCTTCATCACGGCAGACAGCATGGCCGGGCCGGAAGCATAACCGCCGACGCCAATCACCACGTCGGGGGCGAACTCGTTGAGCATGCGGCCGGCATCCCAGACGGCGCGCGGCAGGTCAAAGGCAGTCTTCAGACGCGTGGTCAGGCTGACATTTTTCAGCGCGCCGACGCGCACCAACTGCAGAGGAAATCCCGCGGCCGGTACCAGGCGATTCTCAATGCCGCGGGCGGTTCCGATGAAGAGCACCTCGGCGTCGTAGCTCTGTTTGAGTTGATTTGCGATGGCCAACGCGGGAATTACGTGTCCGCCCGTCCCGCCGCCCGCCAGAATGGCCCGCATGTGGTGACTATAAACTATGAGCAGTCAGAGGGACGCGGCACGAGAATTGTTGATTGATGATTGAGATCTATTGGTTCACGCTGGATACCGGTGCCGTGGGCTTTTCAATCAGCAATCAAAAATCACCAATCAACAATAATTCTCAGTCCGCCTGCTTGCTGATATTCAACAGCACGCCTACACAGGCCAGAGTTACGAACAGCGACGAGCCCCCGTATGAGACCAGCGGAAGCGGAATGCCCTTGGTGGGCATCATGCCGAGAACCACGCTCATGTTGATGAACGCTTGCAACACGACCATGGCGGTGATTCCTACCGCGAGATAGCGTCCGAAGACATCCTCGGTGCGCCAGGATGTGCGCATTCCTCGCCACAGGAAGATGGCGAAGAGAGTAACTACGAAGAGGGCGCCGACCAGGCCGAGTTCTTCGGCGGTGACCGCGAAAATGAAATCGGTATGCGGCTCGGGCAGATAGAAAAGCTTCTGTTTGCCTTCCATCAAGCCGGTGCCGGTAACGCCGCCCGTGCCGACCGCAATCAAGGACTGAATAATGTGGAACCCTGCCTTCTGGCGGTCGGCATACGGGTTCAGGAAGGCAAGGATGCGATCCCGACGGAAGCTGACGTGAAAAATCAGGAAATAGAGCGGCACCAGCGATGCCGCAAAGGCATACGCAAAATAACGCATGCGCATGCCAGCGACGTACAAGTACGCAGGCGACAATACCGGCGCAAGCAATCGCCGTTCCGAGATCGGGCTGCAGAACGATCAGTCCGAGGAACATCAGAACAGGTGCCGCGGCCGGGAGCAGCGTGTTCCGGACGTCATCCATCACCTTCGTGCGGGTCTCAAGAAAGTATGCGAGAAACAGAATCAGTACCGGCTTAGCCAGCTCGGAGGGCTGGAAGGAAAAGCCTCCAGCATGGATCCACCGGTGGGTGTTGTGCGATCGGTCGAGGAAGAAGACGGAGATCAGCAGAAGGGTCGTCAGGCCCATGAGCGAAAACACCAGCGCAGGATGCTTGTAGCGCCGGTAGTCGAGGCGCATCGTAATGACCATGGCGATGAGTCCGGCAACCGCCCAGATCAACTGTTTTGAGAGAAACGCATAGGGCGACCCGAACCGCTCGCGGGCCATGACGGCGGAAGCCGAGAAGACCATTACCAATCCCAGAAAAACCAAGAGCATTGTGACGGTGAACAGCCAGCGGTCGACACTCACGCGCTTCGCCATGGAAGATTCATTTCACCACGGAGACGCGGAGACACGGAGAGGGAATTGTTGATTGTTGAATTTTGATTGTTGATTGTTTTGGTTCGGGGCTGCGAAAGATGAGGCCGAACTACGACTTCCCGACATCGACGCCCAGGCCTCGGACGATTTCTTTGAATACCTGGCCGCGGTGCTCGTAGTTCTTGAATTGGTCGAAGCTGGCGCAGGCTGGAGCCAGTAGGACCACGTCGCCCGGCTGGGCTACAGCGTTGGCTTTGCGGATGGCGTTCTCCAGGGTCTCGGCGTGCACCACCTCAGGGCCTCCGCCTTTGGAAGAAATGATCTGCGACTCGATCTTCGCGGCCGCGGCCCCGATCGTGTAGACGCTTTTCACGCGCTGGCGAAGAAGATGGTTGAGGACGGTGTAGTCGCTGCCTTTGTCCTTGCCGCCGAGAATGAGGTGAATGTTTGCCGGAAACGACTCCAGCGCCTTGATGGTCGCGTCTACGTTCGTGGCCTTGGAGTCGTTGTAATAATCGACGCCGCGGATCGTCGCCACGAACTCCAGGCGGTGCTCGACGGCCTTGAAGTCGCGCACCGCCTGACGAATCTTCTCCGTGGCGCAGCCCATCAGCATACCGGCACAAATCGCGGCCAGAACGTTTTCCAGATTGTGTGCGCCTTTAAGCGGGATTTCAGAAACCTGCAGGACCTCGCGCTGTCCCGCTCCGTCGCGAAACACGATATTGCCGTCCTTGACCCAAGCGCCTTGCTCCACTTCTTTCTGACGACTAAACCAGAAGACCGGGGACCGCGACCGCGCGCCCAGGGCCACGCACGTGGGATCGTCAGCGTTCAGGACGGCAAAATCAGTTCCCTGCTGGTTCTCGAAGATGCGGGCCTTAGCGTCGACATAGACCTCGAAGGTGCGATGGCGGTCGAGATGATCGGGCGTCACATTCAAGATAACGGCAATCTTCGGCCGGAAGGTCTGAATGGTTTCCAACTGAAAGCTCGAAATCTCGAGCACGATGACAGTTTCGGGTTTGGCACGCTCGGCGAGCGAAATGGCAGGCGTCCCAATGTTGCCCCCGACCAGCGCGGAAAATCCGGCTGCGGTCATGATTTCGCCCGTTAGCGTAGTCGTTGTGGTCTTGCCATTCGATCCTGTGATGGCAACGATTGGACCGGGCAGAAACTGTGCCGCGAGTTCGATCTCGCCGATCACGGTTTCGCCCAGCGAGCGCGCCTGCACCAACTTCGGCGCATCGACCGGAACGCCGGGGCTGACCACAATAAGGTCCTGCCCGCGGAAGGTGCGATCGCCGTGTCCGCCGGTTTCGACGGTGATCCCATGGTCGAGCAGGACGGGTATCTCGTTGCGCAGTTCGTCGCCGCTCTTCGTGTCGGAAACAGTCACCCTCGCCCCGTGGGCCTTCATGAAGAGAGCCGACGCGACCCCGGATTTGCCCAGGCCGACAACCAGCACGCGTTTGTTGTTTAGATCCATGTGAAAATTGATTGTTGATTCTCGATTGTTGAGTGTTGATTGAATACCTAGACCCGCTCGGATTTTCAATCAAACATCAAAATTCAACAATCAGCATTTTTCCGCCTTGTCTACCTGAGCTTCAGCGTCGTCAATGCAAACAGCGCAAAGATCAGCGACGCGATCCAGAAGCGCACAATGATCTTCGATTCCGACCAGCCCAGCAATTCGAAGTGATGATGCAGTGGCGCCATCTTGAAAATGCGCTTCTTGCGGAGCTTATAGGAGCCGACTTGCAGAATCACCGAGACTGCTTCGATCACGAAAACTCCACCGATAAAAGGGAGTAGAAGTTCCTGCTTGATGATGACAGCGACGGTGCCAATAGCGCCACCCAGAGCCAGCGATCCAACATCGCCCATGAACACTTCCGCGGGATGGGCGTTGTACCACAGAAATCCAATCGACGATCCGACCATCGCTCCGCAAAAGATGGTCAACTCAGCTACCTGCGGCATGCGCTGTAACTCCAGGTATGTCGCAAACGTGGCGTGACCGCTGACGTACGTAAGCACGGTCAGGGCACCCGCGGCGATCACCGTGCATCCGATCGCCAGACCGTCGAGGCCGTCGGTCAGATTTACCGCGTTGCTCGACCCCACGACCACCAGCGCGACAAATCCCATGAAGAGCACGAACGCCAGCGGCCACAAGTGGGGATAACGTTCCAGACTCCCAATTACCAGGTCGGGATGAAACTGCTTGAAGAATGGGACAATGAGCCGAGTCGAGTACATGCCATAGGTCTGCATGGCTATCAGCATCGACGCGATCACGATGCTGGTGGCAATCTGCAGTCCGAGCTTGGCGCGCGCGGTCAGACCAAGATTTCGACGGCGCGTAACCTTTGTGTAGTCGTCGGTAAATCCGATGGCCGCAAAGGCACACGTCGAGAACACCGCGATCCAGATGAAACGGTTGCTGAGGTCGGCCCACAACAGCGTGGGAACGACGATGGCAATCACGATGAGCAGGCCGCCCATGGTGGGCGTGCCGGCTTTTTTCTGGTGAGCTTTGGGTCCTTCTTCGCGGATGTATTGCCCGATCTGAAAATCGCGGAGGCGACCGATAACGAGAGGACCCACGATCAGCGCGGTGAAGAGGGCGGTAAGGCTGGCGAACGCGGTGCGGAAGGTTACGTAGCGGAAAATGCGGAACGGCGCAACATAATGTTGCAGCTTGACGAACAACAACCAGTAGAGCAATCAGCCTCCGTCCCGCTCGGAACTTTCATCGATCTAGAAAAACATTCACCACGGAGTCACGGAGGAGTAGAACAAGCATCTGCCACTCTGTGTCTCACGTGACGGCAAAAACTAAGTTAGGTAGCCTTGCCATCACGCCGCGACTTCCATGTCTCCAACGCTTTTTCCAGTTTCACGCCACGGGACGCTTTCAGCAGCACGACGTCGCCATCGCGCGTCTCACGGGCCAGCCATTCCCCGGCAGCTTCGGGCGTGGGAAGGAATTCAGCTTCCGCTCCCCCGCGCCGCGCGCCGTCGACCATTGCCTGGGCAAGCCCACGCACGCCAACAAGAAGTTCGATCTTCTTCTCGGCGACGTGCTGGCCAGCAGCGCGATGCATTTCTTCACCCGCAGGCCCCAGTTCTAACATTTCTCCAGCTACCACGATGCGGCGCCCCGCCTTCATCGCCGCCAGCGCATCGACCATGGCGTTCAGCGCCGTCGGATTTGAATTGTAACAATCGTTGATGACGGTAATGTTACCCAATTGGAGAACCTGCCCACGTTTGTCGGCTGGCTTCAGCGTGGCCAGGGCTGCAACGGCTTCGGATAGTGCCAAGCCGCGCGCACGGCCGACGGCCACAGCCGCCAGTGCGTTCAAGACATTGTGCTCGCCGACCAGTGGCAGCCGCGCATGCTCCCGAGCGCCTTCCATGACTACATCGAACTCGGAACCGTCCGCCCCGCTGGACCGGACATTCTCCGCCCGGACCTCCGCCGTCGCACGGGTACCATACGTGATCACTTTTCCCTTAAAGTCACGGCCGAACTGCGAGACATACTCATCGTTAGCATTCAGCACGGCGGTCCCGGTTGCGGGAAGGGACTCGATCAGCTCATATTTTGCGCGGGCTATTCCGGCTAACGAGTCAAAGAATTCGAGATGCACGGGAGCGACGTTGGTCACGACACCGATCTCCGGCTGCGCGATCTTCGCGAGCGCGCGAATCTCGCCGGCATGCGACATGCCCATCTCGATGACGGCGACCTCGTGCTCGGGCTCCAGTTTCAAAAGCATCAGGGGAAGTCCAAAATGATTATTAAAGTTGCCTTCCGATTTCAGCACGCGAAATCTAGCGCTGAGCACGTGGGCAATGGCCTCTTTTGTAGTGGTCTTCCCTGCTGAGCCGGTGACGCCAACCAGCGGTTTCCCCCACAACTTGCGTACTGAAGTAGCCAGCACCTGCAGCGCAACCAAGGTGTCGTCGACTGCCAAGAGCCGGGTCTTGTCGGCGTAACGGTGAACCTGATCCTGGCGTACAACTGCTCCCACCGCTCCTTTTTCCAGAGCCGCGACAACGAAGTCGTGGCCGTCGAGACGTTCGCCCTTCACCGCAAAGAAAAGTTCACCGGGACCGATGGTGCGGGAGTCAATGGAGTAGGCGTGAGCTACATGCTCCAGAGAAAAGTCTTTTGCCTGATCAACTGAGGAGTCTGCCCCTCCCGGCGTAGAAGCAGAAATAAATCCTGCGATCTTAGCGAGGGTCAGCTTCATCCTTGCTGCTCCGCAGCCCGGGCAGCCTCGCACTCGAAGCCGTTTGCCTTCAGCGCCTCGCGAGCGACTTCCACGTCGTCAAAGGGATGTGGACCGTCGCGCGTAACCTGAACCTTCTCATGTCCCTTGCCCGCGAGGAGGACAATGTCTCCGGGACGGGCCTCGCTGATCGCCAACGCAATGGCTTTCCGGCGGTCGACCTCGACGGTGTATTTCACTCCGGTCTTCTGCAGACCGACTACTGCATCGTTGATGATGGCGCGTGGATCTTCGCTTCTGGGATTGTCGGAAGTAAGCACGACGAAATCGCTACCCCGGCCGGCCGCCTCGCCCATCAGCGGACGCTTGGCGCGGTCGCGATCACCGCCGCAACCGAATACGGTAACTACTCTGGCGGTTCCCCCGCCACGCATGACGAACTCTCGGGCCAAAGCCGTGAGGTTACGGAGAGCATCATCGGTGTGAGCGTAGTCGACCACCACGGTGAACGGCTGGCCACAGTCGACCCGCTGGAATCGTCCGGGCACATGGTCCAGCGACGCGACGCCGCTGGCGATGGCCGACGAGGCGCAACCGCGCGCGGAGCAGGCGGCTGCAGCCGCCAGGATGTTGTACACGTTAACCCGTCCGATGAGCGGGGAGAAGATCGCGATCTTCTCCTGCGTCGTGACCAGATCGAAGCGCGTGCCGCGGGGGGTGATATCCACTTTCTCGGCATGGAAGTCGCCGCGTTGCCAGCCGTACGTCAGCACGACCGAACTACGCTTCCGGCTGAAGTCCGCTAGTTTCGCGCCGTATTCGTCATCGAGGTTGGTCACCGAGACCCGGGGCGCATCGGTGCCGCATCCTTCGAAGAGGACTCTCTTGGCGGCAAAATATTCGTCCATGGTCTTGTGATAGTCGAGGTGATCGCGCGTCAGGTTGGTAAATACTGCCACATCAAAGGGCACTCCGAAAATGCGCTGCTGCGCGAGGGCGTGCGAGGAGACTTCCATCACCGCGTCGGCGGCTCCCTGGCCCAGCGCTTCGCTAAACAAACGATTCAATTCCAGTGCCTCGGGAGTAGTGTGCGGCGCCGGAGAAATACGGCCCGCGACATGATATTCGATCGTTCCGACGAGGACGCTCTTCCGGCCAGCAGCTGAGAGAATGGCCTCGACCAGGAAGGCGGTTGTGCTTTTTCCGTTGGTTCCGGTAATTCCAATCACCGCAATTCGCTCGGCTGGGCGCTTGTAGAAGTTCGCACTCACCCGCGCCAGCGCACGACGACCATGAGGGACGAGGGCCCAGGCAACTCCCTCGCGAGGCTTCTCGCTCGGCGAATCTGTGATGATCGCGACCGCGCCGGCCTGGATGGCCTGATCGATGAAGCGGTTGCCATCGGAGCTTTCTCCGCGCATGGCTACGAATGCGCAACCTGGCTTCACGCGGCGCGAATCGTATTCCACACCGGTGACGTCCGGATTCCCGCTCTGGCCGAGAACTTCCGCGCCATCCAGCAGATGTTGAAAAGTCATTGCTTAAAATTATAGGCCACGAAGAAATCGTGCGTTCCCGGGAGTAGCAGAAAGATTGAGTTTTTCTACGTGGGGACGATTACCAACGTCATTTTTCCAGGTCTTCGCCAAGCTTTACAGTTGGGGGCATGAGTACCGGAACCGGCCACGCCAAATACCGCTGCCTGCAATGCGATCAGCCTGAAGCCTCCTGCCAGTGCGAGAAATATTGCTGCCTTTGTCAGTCGCTGACGGACATTCGCATTTGTGACGACGGCCTGATGTATTGCGAACCCTGCCGCAAAGCCTGCGATTACAAGGCAGCAGACCAATCGTAGAGACGTTGCTTGCAACTTCTTCGCCCTCGACAGAAATACTTCGTCCTCCAATAGTCCTAATGCGCTGCTTCTCTATGCTAAGAGCTCTCTTTTCTCCACGTCCGGTGTCTTGGGCGGCGATCTCAAGGATTTCGCCCATATCTTTTGCAATATCGTTTCTCTTAAACTAAACGTGCCAAGTGTGATTCGGTTCCTTGGCAAGGGGAGCGCTTTTAAGGCAGAATAGTTCGTTTTTGCTTGTGGCTGCGTTCTTGCGCTTTTTCCCAGGAGATCCTTTGATGGCTACCACGATGCACGTCAGCGACGTAGCCGAGTTGCTGAGTGAAGGCCGGACGCACTTCAATCTTTCTCCGGCGGTGCTGGTGGAGCACTCCGCCCGGCGCAATGAGGCGAAACTGGCAGCCAACGGCGCGATTGTCGGCTATACAAATCGTACGGGCCGGTCCCCGAAGGACAAGTTCATCGTCCAAGATGAAGTCACCGCGAACTCCGTTGCCTGGGGTGCAGTGAATGCGCCCTTTGAGCCGGAAAAATTTGACGCGCTCTACGCTCGCGTGATGGAGCATCTGCGCGGGCGAGACCTGTACGTGCAGGATCTTTTCTGCGGCGCCGATCCCGCGTATCGGCTGCCGGTGCGTATCGTGAACGAATACGCGTGGCACAACTTGTTTGTCCGGCAACTCTTCCTGCGCCCGACAGCAGAGGAACTGAGAAATCATCGTCCGGAGTTCACGGTCATTTCCGCGCCCGAGTTCAAGGCCGATCCCAAACGAGACGGCGTGAACTCGGAAGTGTTTATCCTGCTGAATTTCATGCGGCGCACGGTGCTGATCGGCGGCACGTCGTACGCGGGCGAGATGAAGAAGTCGATTTTCAGCGTGATGAATTTTCTGCTGCCGCCGCGGAATGTGTTCCCCATGCACTGCTCCGCCAATGTTGGACACAACGGAGTGAGCGCATTGTTCTTTGGACTTTCAGGGACGGGCAAGACCACATTGTCCGCGGATCCGTCGCGCGACCTGATCGGCGACGACGAGCATGGATGGAGCGCCGACGGAATCTTCAACTTCGAAGGCGGCTGCTACGCCAAGTGCATCAAGCTGTCGAAGAAGAACGAACCGCAGATCTGGGACGCGCTGCGCTTCGGTTGCGTACTCGAGAACGTGACGCTCGACACGCACAGCCGCATCCCCGACTACGACGACGATAGCAAGACGGAAAACACACGCGCCGCTTACCCCGTCGAGTTCATCGAGAATGCAGTGATCCCGGGGATCGGCGGGCATCCAAAGAATGTGGTTTTCCTAACCGCCGACGCCTTTGGGGTGTTGCCGCCGATCTCGCGACTGACACCGGAGCAGGCGATGTATCACTTCCTGTCAGGCTATACCGCGAAAGTTGCGGGAACGGAAGCGGGGGTGAAGGAACCGTCGGCAACGTTCTCTACCTGCTTCGGATCGCCGTTCCTGCCGCTGCCGCCGAAGACGTACGCCGAGATGCTGGGCCGTCGCTTGCGCGAACATCATGCGCAATGCTGGCTGGTGAATACGGGATGGCAGGGTGGACCGTACGGCGTGGGCAAGCGTATGAGCATTCCTCATACGCGCGCCATGGTTGACGCGGCGGTGGAAGGCGAACTGATTCACGAAGAGTTCGAGATCGAGCCCACCTTCGGCTTCTCGATTCCCAAGGCATGCCACGGCGTGCCGCCCCAAGTGTTAAACCCGCGGAATGCGTGGCCCGACAAACTTGCCTACGACCGCGCCGCGGAAGATCTGCGCAACCGCTTCGCCAAGAACTTCGAGAACTTCGACGCTCCGCCGGAGGTCAAGGCGGCGGGGCCAAAGGCACAGAAGTAGAGCCAGTCTTCGCCCGGTCGGACAGCCGAAGGCGGCTGTCCCCACAGGAACAGGATTAGCCGCCGGCTACAGCGTCACGTCCATCTGCAACGCCTCCAGCATTTCGTTAAGCCCACTCTGCGCTGAATCACGCTTCTGCTGCATGTCGGCGATCTCCCGACGCAAGGACTGCACGCGATCTTCTTGCTCGTTCAATTCGCGAACATAGCGTTCGACGAGCGCCTTCTCCTCAGCGCTTCCCTTCAATGCTTTCATGTTCTCGCGAACCCGCTGCTGATCATCAGAAATGCTCGACACCTGCGAGCGGCGGCCGGCGATCACCGCATCGATCACGGCAATGTCATTCTTCTTGCTAACGATTTTCCGCAACGCTTTTTCGACATCCGGATTGATCATCTTCTGGTCGAGGAAATATTTAACCTCATCTTCGGTGATGTTGGTGAGCTGATAGCGATTCGTCAGCGGACGGTACTCCTTGACCACCAGGGTCGCGGTCTTCTTCGGCTCGACCACGATGCGAAAACGATGAAACGACGCTGAACTCTCGGCGGGGGTTTCATCGTCGGTCAGCTTCCATCCCGCGCGCGCTGGATGTTCGATCACCAGCACTCGGGGTGCAGTATCGCGATTGCGAATCGTGTAGGTATTTTGCTGGCGCTCCTGCGTGGTCTGCATCATCGCCCCGTGCGCGATGACGATCTTGGTGACGCGTTGCGTTTCCGCCTTCAGCTTGGAATCGACCAGCACTCCCAAATCGGCGGCATAGGATAGCAACCGTTTTTCTCCCGGCTTGATAGCGTCCATCAAACCTTCGCCGGCGAACGCATCTCCCTGCAGCACATTAAAGCTGCCCCCGTCGAGGGTTAAATTCGTCGTGTTATCGATCCACAGAGCGCGCAAAACCGAACTGTCCGAGGGATTCCAGACCGAAACCTTCTCGGCATCGATGCGGGATTGCAGTATCGGTACCAAGGCTGACTGGTTCTTGCGAATGGTGACGCGGTCCTGGAGTTTGTATTCGAAGAGGTCCCCAACTTCCTGGGACTGTCCTACCGTGGTGCCGGATTCGAGAGACTCGGCGATCTCGGTGGCATCGGGAGTCGGAATCCTTCCGCTAACTCGGAAGGCCCCGCCGCCGGCACCTCCGCCACTGCCCGGGCCGAACCCGGGCCCTTTGCCCGCACCGATGCCCCCCGCGCTTCCGCTGGCGATGCCGCCGATCACGCCCCCCATTTGCCCGCCGGGAACGCCACCGGGAACACCACCAACCACGCCAAGCGCCGGAGGCGGAGGACTCGCTTCTTCCATCGTTGCCTCATGCGTCTGCGGCGTAAGCATCGCGTTTTCCGGAAGCGGAACCACAGGACGCCGCGTGTAGTAGGGCTGCGAAAGCTCCTGCACGAACGATTGCGGGGCGCCCGCAATCAGTGACAATTCCACGTTCTTCCAGTCTTCTCCGACGGTGTTGTCGACAATGGCCCAGCCTTGCAGGAGAGGCTTGCCATCACTCGGAATGACGATGCGATAGGTGCTCTTCCACACCGGCACCTCGCTGATGTAGCTGACCAGCAGATCGCGTTCTCCATCACCGGCCGTCGAGATCGTCATCCGGCGAACATCCTGATCGCGGGTGGAAGCCACCAGGCCCAGATATTTGCCGACCTCTTCGTTGACTTCTTTTTCTGTGACGCGAACGCTAGTCGAGGGTGTTAGGTCAAAGAGGTGCACCTCGCCGCTGTCGCTTACCAGCGAGACCTGAGTCAGGCTGATCTTTCCGCCGGCCCTTTGGCCTTCGCTGCTGTCACCCTTGGGCGCGTCAGGCCCGGTTACGATTTCGCGCTCTTCGATGCTGAGCAGACGTCCAGAAGCCGACTGCGCGCCATTGCGGACCTCCACGCGGGCACCGCGCAGCGCGTCGAGAAATTGAGCGGTCGTGGGGTTTTCTCCCACGGGCAAGCGCAGGGAACCGAGCCGATGCTCCAGCGGCGCGGCCGAGTTATAGCTGACTCCGGTGATTCGTCCTTTGCCAAGATCGAGAACGGTGAGGGATTTCAGCACGTCGTTCAATTGCGCTGTGGTGAAGTCGACGTTGACGTCCTGGTTACCGCGGACGTGCCCCGAATGTTCAAAATAGCCAACACCGTTCTTGTAGAGAACGACCCGAGTCACCGGCAGTCGAGCCGATTCCGGCGGCTGAGTTGGAGATTGAGCAACCGAAACCGAAGCAAGCGCCAACCACAATGCTGCGATCTTCACAGTACACATGGCTCCTCCCTCAAGAGAATTCGCCAACCACCAGGTCTTCGCAGGAACGAGGCGCCCGCGCCTGCGTGCAACGGGGGCAGCCCTAGGTTTAGACACCTCAGCAGGGGTATCTGGACGCGTGGATGCAAATCTGGTTCTTGGAGATGGCCGAGGGGCGCGCGGAAGGCGGCACCGCTGTGGTTAAATCGATCCCATGTTCGCCCGCAAGATTCGCGTGGAGTACGAAGAAAACGAACGCATCCTTCCCTGCCCCCTGAAGTGGCTGGATTCGTTCTCCATGCGCAACTTCACCAATGCCAGCGTTTTTGACGACACTCTTCCGACTCATGGACGGCCAGATGGAAATCGGCTCCAACGTCCCTCTGGACCAACTTAAGGACGCGCTGGAGGACTGGTTTCGGCGCAAAGGCTACCTGCCCAAGGGTGCACGCCTGTTACTCGAAGAGAAGTGAAACAAGAATTGGGAGGGGTTTTCGGATGAACACTCCGGAAGTTGAGCGGGGTGGTACTTCTGAGTGTGGACAGGTTCTGCAAAAACTCGTAACAATTGCAGGGTCGGGATTTTGACGCGTCCTGCGAACTGGAAAAGTAGGACTTTCGAAACGAGTTGGTGAATTTCCAGGATCTTGGATCCGGGTTCGATACGGCATACCAGGTGCAAATGTAGCCAACGGAGGTGCTGCGTGAGCGTAAGGTTTTCTGAACTATTCCCCCAGGAAAACACCCGCGTAATGCACATGACAGCGACTTCAGACCCGCGGACTGCCCAGTCCGGGTGCTCCCAAGACAACGGGATTGCGCAGTCATGGCTGGACGATGAGTCTCATTCTGACTTGAGAAATGCAGAGGGTCATATCAACTGGACGATGGTCTCAGGAGTAGCGCTCTCCCTTGCGGTCAGCGCCAGTTTCTGGGCAGGAGTCGCGCTGGTGATCGAGCGGGTCTCGAGATAGTTCGCCTATCGGTTTGGCGGGCAGTCAACGGCTCCGCAACCAGCGCCAAAGCCGTTTTCAATCGGCGACAACTTCTTACTTGTCGTAACGCAGCAGCGACATCACTTCGTACTGTTTAAGCCTCTCGCGGCCCTTAAGAAATTCGAGTTCCACCACGAATCCCAGGCCGGCGATCTCGCCTCCCACTGAAGATACCAATTTTGCGGTGGCCTCCGCGGTCCCGCCCGTGGCCAGAAGGTCATCCACGATCAACACGCGCTGGCCCTTCTGGATTGCGTCCTTGTGCATCTCCAGCGTGTTTTCGCCATACTCCAGCGCGTAGTCGAATCGGACGCACTCGGCAGGAAGCTTGCCCTTCTTGCGGACAGGAACGAATCCAGCATTCAACCGATAGGCAAGAGCCGGGGCGAAGATGAAGCCACGCGCCTCCATTCCCAGCACCAGGTCGATCTTTTGCGCGATGTAATGCTCGGAGAGCTTGTCGATGAGCATCGCAAAGCCGGTCTTGTCTTTCAGCAAAGTCGTGATGTCATAAAACAGAATCCCTTTCTTGGGAAAGTCCGGGATCTCGCGAATCAGTTTTTTCAGGTGCTCGGCTTCCATGGCCGCAACAGGGGACATCACCACGCTCCTTCAATGCGAAATGAACCAAGCCCGGCGACCGGGCCGGCTTCGGATACTTCGACGGCATCCACACGAGCCGCGCGCGGCCCTTCCCGTAAGCGGGAGTGCAGACCGGAAAGCTGGTCGCGGGTTCCCTGCGCCAGCACTTCGACGCTGCCATCGTGATTGTTGCGGACCCACCCGGCGATGCCTAGCATATGCGCCTCGCGCTCGACAAACCAGCGGAAGCCGACGCCTTGCACGCGTCCGCGAACCAGGAAACGGCGGGCCTGAATAGACTTTTCAGTCATGTCGTAGAGACGTTGCTGGCAACGTCTTGCTTGCAGTGCAGATTCGCACTCGCACGCAGAACTCTCGCTCACAAAAAGAGACGCAGCAAGCTGCGTCTCTACGAAAACTCCGAATTCGCCTACGCTCGGGACAGATACGCACCTTCTGACGTATCCACTTTGATCTTCTCGCCTTCGTTGATGAAAGGCGGCACCTGCACGACCAGCCCGGTTTCGGTTTTCGCTGCTTTAGTCACGCTCGACGCCGTGGCACTCTTCAGTCCGGGCTCGGTTTCGATCACCGTAAGAATGACGGTCTGGGGCAGTTCGATGCCGACAGCCTTTCCGTCAAAGAACTCCACCTTGATCTCGAGGTTCGGAATGAGATACTCGACCGCATCGCCCAGGATTTCCTTGGTCAGGTGGGTCTGCTCGTAGTTCGTCGTGTCCATGAAGTAGTAGCTGTCGCCATCGGCATAGAGAAACTGCATTTCGACTTCGTCGACAGTAATCTTCTCGATAGGATCGGGCGAACGGAAGCGGTGCTCGAACATGGCGCCGGTGCGCAGGTTGCGCAACTTGGCCTGAATGAAGGCGCGAAGGTTGCCGGGAGTGCGGTGTTCGACGCTGAAAACGGAGTGCAGATCATTGTTGTGCTTGATGATCATGCCGGGACGAAGCTGGGTGGCAGGGATCGACATCGCTTAAGAAACTCTCCTTGAGTGCGTTGCGTTTACGGAGCCGACGGAAGGCGGGCAGGCCACATGTTCCGCCGCCACAGGGGCGTAAAAGCTTATTTTACACTCAGGTGCGCCGGAAAAGAAACCTTCCCCATGCCGAATTCATCGAAGCTGGGCGGAATACGGTTGGTTCTCGATTGAATTCGCAAGGCCGTCAGAACGGGACTAGAATCAGTTCCTGACCGAGGCACAGCTGGCGAAAATGCCCGAATCGTTTCGCGGGCGGAAAAGAATGAGGTCTTCATTATGAGCAGCGGACGTTATGAATCTTCCGAAGGCAGCAGCGTAGGTACAGCAATCACATTTCTATTGATCGGCCTGGGCGCCGGAGCACTGGCTGGGCTTTTGCTCGCACCCAAGACCGGCAAGCAACTTCGCCGTGACCTGAGACGCGGCTATGACGACGCCAGAGATAACCTAGGTGATTGGGCCGACGAGGCCAAGGATCGCGTGCGCGAAGTCAGCGACCGCGTCCGCGACGTGGCCAATCGCGGAGCCGAGATCGCCGAGGATCTGCGCGAGAAGGTGGAACCACTCCGCCGCGCTATCAAGCGAAGCTAGCCTTTCAGGGGTGAGGGGCTAGTGGCCAGGGGTGAGAACGGCCCACTGACCCTGACATCCCCCTCATTCTCATTGCAGATGAAATAGACTCACGGCCGTCTGGGTGGCCACGGGTTGGCCAGTCAGTCGCCGGACGGATGCACTAGCACTTTTGGTCCGACGGCGGGTTTTAGTGATTCGGCTTATGGCGAAACCATCCCGCAAAGTCTCCCACTAAGGCTTTAAATATCGAGTTGCCCTTTCGCAAAAAGAGACGCGTCGCCCGCCACCTTGACCCCGATTTGCCCCTGACCATCTTTTTCCGCGACCACCCGCAGAATGCTGGGACGGCCGACAAATCGGCCTTGCGAAATCTCGATTCTCTGACCGGAATCGGCCAGCCTATATGCCACGAGATACGCTCCTGCAGGTCCGGCAGCGCTGCCGGTTGCAATGTCCTCCACTCGGCCGTCGTTATCCCAGGTCCTTCCCTCCTTGCGGCTCACGTCGAAAACGTAAACAAATTTCGCACCAAACCGCGCCAGTTGTTTTTCGAATTCTGGCTTGATAATGCGGGCCGCATCCAGGTCCCGGTCAATTGGAACCAACAAGTATGGCAGCCCCGTTGATACGATTTGCAGCGGAAACTTCTCCAGCAGGTGTTCTCGTCCCAGATTCAACGCCTCCAGGAACGGAAGGCTGTCCTCCGCGGAGAGCGTGGCGCCAAAATCGCAAATGCCCTGGTCCATCTCGGCGCGATAGTGGGAGCCTTGCCGAACCGTTTGGACGGGAAAGTTCTTTTTGTTGAGTTGGAAGGTCCAGGAGACTTCGCCCATGTCTACCCGAGTGTCCTCGTGGAGAGCCGCGGCAGCTCCCAAAACTGGATGGCCGGCAAAGTCCAGCTCTTCTTCCATGGTAAACACCCAGGCGCGAACGGTGTGTGATCTCGATTTCTGCAACACGAAGATGGATTCGAACTGGCGCATCTCGCGAGTCAGATCCTGCATGACGGTAGCAGGTAGAGCTTCCCGCAGCCGAAACACGGTCACGCCGTTTCCCGACATTGCTTTGCTGCTGAATACATCCACGTGGCGATACTTCAGGCTCAACGCACTCATAGCTTCCTCACAAGACTGGAAATTTCGCGGATGCGCTTTTCGTTTCGCTTCCAATGGGTCCATTGGCCGATGCGCCGGCTGGTAACCAGCTCCGCGTCTTCCAGAACGGATAAATAGGCGGAAACAGTTGACTGGGAAAGCCCGGTCTTCTCCTGAATGTGCGAGACGCAAACTCCGATCTCTTCTACCGGGCCGGCCTTTTGCGGAGGGAAATTTTCTTTCGGATTCTTAAGAAGCTCGAGAATATCCAGGCGCGCCTGGTTGGATAGGGCTTGCAGGGATTTCAGCAGTTCACGGCCGCTCTCTCTCATACCGTCAATATATTCGAGATATCGAGATATTGCGATATTACACTGTGACCAAATCTGGCCACGGTTATCGGCACACCCGTCCCGCGCGTGCTGGAGAGATTTCTGGCATCCATGAGACGCTCGCATTTTCGGCGCGATGCTACCGGAAGATAGCTGAAAAAAATCCCTTAACCCGGTGGAAAAAGCCGCGCTGCTCGGATTTGTCTTGCTTCTCGGGAGCCGCTGCCTCGACGACTGGGTCGAGGTGAACTTGTCGTTCGGAGGACTCTGCCACCGGCAGATCTCGTGTGGCCTGAATCGGGGCTGGCGGCGGGCTGGCGGCACGGTCCTTTGCGCTGAAGACGAAAGGAGCATCAACCTGGACATGGACGTCATTTGCTTCGGAGGCCGGCAAAGGCGCCGTTTCCGGTCCGTTCGATAATCGCGTCTCGGCGGGAGTTGTTCCCTGAATCCCGTTTGCGCTGGAGTCCGCGGATGAACTCGCGCCCACGCGCACTTTCGCCGGCAAATCCGAATTGGGCACAGGTGGATTGGTCGGAGCGCCGGTTCGCATCACTGGCGGTGGCGGGGGGCAGCCGCACTCCAGCGGAACATCGGTGTCAACCTTGTCGATCCGCCCGGATCGAAACACGGCTTGCTCCGCCGGCCTGACCTGATAAATTCGGGTACCCATCAACTCAGAGACGATGGCCGAAGACGTGTTGCCGCGGAGGGTTCGCACGCAGGTGTTTCCGTGGGAGTCCGCACTGATGGCAAAGTGAAATTCTCCGGGACCGGCGAACATGATGCGGAAGTCTGGCGTGAGCACTGCGTCCGCCGAGGCATCGAGAGAATAGTGTGTCTCCAGCGCGCCGGTGCTCATGCCAAACATCAGGTCTCGTTTGCTCTGTGAGGGCGTCACAGAAAGGGTGGTGCCGGGGCACACCCTGACCTCGCCTCCCCGCGGGAGACGGAGAATCGTAGTGTCGGACCCGGCAGTGACTGTCGAACCTCCGGCTAAGCGGCTTCCTGACATCACCGCCGCCGAATCACCGCCCACTGGGACAACGGCCGCGTCAGCACCGAGCGAGAAATCCGCCGACGCCGGCGGCGCGGGTGCTGGCTTCTTGCTGGCAGTGACGTCCCCAGGGGGCTTGAGACGCACCATGAGACGATTGCCGGCACCATCCCAGGAATAGCCGTAAGGCGCGAGCAAGTCGAGAACGATTCGCACTACGGGGGGCTTTTGCCGGTACTGGTCGGCGCGGATCGCGAGAATATTTTCTTTCTGGATTTCGATCCGCTTCTGCGCAAGCGCCAAACGCGAATTGGGCAAATCGATGACCAGCCGTGGCGGCGAATCGAGGGTTTGGATCTCAGGAATAATCGCGGCGCTGGAGAGAATCTCGATCGCCGGAACTCCCTTTTCGTGGACGACGCGAACTCCTTTAATGAGGCGCGGAGGTCCGAAGTTCTGAGCAGCTATTTCGATACTCAGAACCGACACTATTAGAGCGCCTACAACGATGACTGCGTTTCGCGACACAACGATCCCTCATTTGGAACCCTTGCAGGAAACATATCACTTGTCGCGGTGAGAGAGAAGGGACCGAAAGCGGCAGCCGAAATCGCAGAAGAGAAGTTTGGTAGCTGGAGTGTCCAGCCGGCTCAGGCTTCGGGCAAGAATTCGTATTGTTCGATCACGGCGGCCACGGTGACTTTGCCGTCGTCACGGCCATCTTCCACTCGCACCACGCGCCCCTTGCACTGTACTCGAATGCTTTCGGTGAGGGTAATTTCAGGCGGAAGCGTCAGCGTGAATCCAATATTTGAGCCATTGGCCATGGCGGAGTCCAGGTAAAAAGAGATACCCCGCGCACTGACGTCGCGGATCTGGGCGTTTTCATTGTTAGGGGATCCGTTGTCGCGATTGATCGTAACCGGTACTCGGAGCGCGAAGCGTCGTGCAGCCCTTTTCTCTTGCTGGGGCTCAGCCATGCGTCCTCCACGTGGCGCATAAGATAACGTATGTAATGTTTGCAAGGATGCTCTGGCCGGACTCCAAGGTCAATAACACCGTTGGGTCAGAGCATGGCTCTTTTAGGCGGGAGTGTGGCTAAAGCCCAGCAATCATAGGGTGATCAATTGAGAGTGGCCCTCGGCCCACGACGGCTGGGTTCCGTTGTAAGCTGATATCAGGAGTGCCTACAAATTGATTTTCGTGCTCGACAACTACGACTCGTTCACCTACAACCTGGTGCAGTACATCGGCGAACTGGGCGCTCAAGTCGAAGTGCGCCGCAACGATCAAATCACGGTCGAGGAAGTGGAAGCCATGCGGCCAGAGCGGATTGTCATCTCTCCCGGCCCTTGCACGCCGCATGAAGCCGGCATCAGCATCGAACTGATTCGTCATTTCGCGGGACGGATCCCCGTGCTGGGCGTCTGCCTGGGACATCAGGCCATCGGCGAAGCCTTCGGCGGCCGCGTGGTTCGTGCGAGTCACCTCATGCACGGGAAGACCAGCCCGGTGATGCATGACAACAAGACCGTCTTTCAGGGCCTCCCTATGCCCATGACGGCGACGCGTTATCACTCGTTGATCGTCGAGGAAAAGGATCTGCCTCCAGAATTGGAAGTCAGTGCCTGGACTACGGAAAAAGATGGAAGCCGCACCATCATGGGCATGCGCCACCGGCGCCACGCCGTGGAGGGCGTGCAGTTCCATCCTGAGAGTGTGTTGACGGAAGCGGGCAAGCAACTGGTCGCGAATTTTTTGAATCAGCGGCACCGCAGAAATCGGCAAGATTCTCCACGGGCTGCTGCGATCGCTCGCGAATACTAATGGGACATGAGAAAGTCAGTAACCAAGCCCTGGCCCCTCACCCTTGACCTCTAGTCCCTGCTTCTCGCCATCTCAACTGCTCGCAACACCGCCTTCGCCTTATTCATCGACTCCTGAAATTCGCTGGCCGGATCCGAATCTGCAACGACCCCACCTCCGGCCTGCAGATAGGCTTTCTTTCCCTTCATCAGCAGAGTGCGAATACCGATACAGGAATCAAGGTTGCCCGCGAAGTCGGCGTATAACACCGATCCACCGTAGATGCCGCGACGCGTAGGTTCCAATTCTTCGATGATCTGCATGGCACGAACTTTGGGCGCCCCGCTCAGCGTCCCCGCGGGAAAACAGGCGGCAAATGCATCGAGTGCATCGAGATCTTTACGCAGCGTTCCTTCCAATGCCGAAACCAAGTGCATGACGTGGGAGTAGCGTTCGACATACATCAGGTCTTTCACCTTGACCGAGCCGTATTCGCTCACGCGTCCCAGGTCGTTGCGCCCCAGATCGACCAGCATCACGTGCTCGGCACGTTCTTTTTCGTCATGGCGCATCTGCTGCTCGAGGCGCAAATCTTCAGCTTCATCTCGACCGCGAGGACGCGTGCCTGCGATGGGACGGTACTCGAGCCTGCGTCCAGTGACCCGCACCAGCATCTCGGGAGACGATCCGAGAATGTGGGTGTCGCCCGTGCGCAGAAAGTAAAGATACGGCGACGGATTCACCTGCCGCAGGGCGCGGTACAAATCGAAGGGCGCAACTTCAGGAACGAAGTCAAACCGCTGCGACGGGACCACCTGAAAGATGTCGCCCGCGGCAATGTACTCTTTGCAACGTTCCACGTTGCGCAGGTAGTCCTCGCGACGCGTACCGGCATGGACTTTCAGCTTGCCCGCCTTGACCTTCGCCGCCTTGCGCCACCGTGCCGGGCCGAGTCCTGACGCCAACATCCGCTCCAAGGCGGTTATGTCTTTGATGGCCCGGTCGTAGGCGCGACGTGGAGATTCGCGGGAAACGTCGGCGGCGGCCACGATGTGGATCTGGTGGCGCAGATGATCAAATGCCAGCAGGCGATCGAAGAACATCAACTCCGCGTCGGGCAGAGACAGATCATCTTTTGCGTGGTCGCCGATCTTTTCCAACTGCCGGACCACGTCGTAGGCGAAGTATCCCACAGCGCCGGTAGTGAACGGTGGGAGCCCCGGAATACTGGCGGGCCGATGCTCGCGCAACAAGCGCTTTAAGACCTGGAAGATGTTGCCCTGGACGACCTCACGGCGTCGTCCGCGCTCGATCTCAACCTTTCCTTTCTGGCTCTTGACGCGCATGTAGGGTCGCACCCCGAGAAACGTATAGCGTCCGATCTGCTCGCCGCGTTCGACCGACTCCAGCAGGAACGCGTGCGATTCCTTCTCGGCGATCGCCAGGAAGGCAGAGACCGGGGTGAGCAGGTCGGCGCTTACCGACTTCACCACGGGGACTAAAGTAGCCTCACGGGCCAACCTGGAGAACTGTTTGAAATCCGGCTGCAGCATGATTTTGATGTCCTAAGCGCGAAGTCTCTCTAAATTCAGGGGTTTGCCGATACGATCCGCAGGGTTTCCTATTATAGGGGACGGACCAGCACCTTCGGCTTTGCCCTTTTCCACCGAGCAGCCGCTCGATCTACGTTCCGCTTTCGCCGTTGGTAGCAAACTTTGGTTACTTGTTGGACCTTGGCCACCCGTTAGAATCGGGCATATCCCGAGTATTATGAACATTTTGGGGCCTATTGCGACTGAGAGGGACTGACTAAGAGGCAACACCAGAGTTTATGCAAGTTAAGTTTTGGGGAGTGCGTGGCTCCACGCCTACCCCACAAGCCGAGAACCTGCGATACGGGGGCAATACCTCCTGTGTCGAAGTGCGCGTTGGAGATCAGATTTACGTCTTCGACTGCGGAACCGGCTTTCGCGTGCTCGGTCACGAATTGGAAACTGAATTCGGCGACCGGCCGTTCGCAGCCCACGTTTTTGTGTCGCACTTTCACTGGGACCATATTCAAGGAATGCCGTTTTTCCGACCGTTGTACGACAGCCCCAACAGCCAATTTATTTTCCACTCCTCCAGCCGCACGCGCAGCCTGGAGCAAGTGATGGCTGAACAGATGGCTTCTCCGTACTTTCCCGTGAACCTCGATCAGATGCGGGCCCGGCGAGACTTCTATGACATTCAGAACGGATGCCTGGACATGGAAAATGGCACCCGGATCAAGACCGCGTGGCTCAACCATCCGCAAGGCTGTCTAGGTTTTCGCCTGGAAACGAAAGAGGGAGTGCTCGTCTACGCCACCGACAATGAACCGGGCGATGCAAACTTCGACAAGGCCGTGCGCAAACTCGCGGAAGGCGCCGATATCCTGATCTACGATGCACAGTATCTCCCTGAGGAGTACACCGCCCGCCGCCGTGGCTGGGGTCATAGTCACTGGCGCGAGGCCGTCAATGTTGTCATGGAAAGCGGCGCCAAAGAATTAATCCTCTACCATCACGATCCCGACCACACTGACGCCATTGTCGACAAAGTGGTCCTCGACGCCCGCAGCTACTATCCGAAGGTCCGCGCTGCTTCGGAAGGCATGAAGATTCTGCTCTAGATTGAACCACCGCCTAACCTGATCAACCTCCCCTCCCGATCCCTTCCTGCAATTTCCTCGCATCGCGAAACTCTCACCATCGCCTCGAACCCGGAATTGTGCGTGCTAAACTTTCGCCTCGAATCGAGCTCAGGGGGCCCCATGTTCCGACTGTTACTTCTATGGATGTTGTTGCTTGCGTTCACCGCCATGACATTCGCGCAGAGCCCCGACATTCCTGAACCCGGCTCGGTCGAAGCCATCGCGGCCGCTACCACCGACCCGCACTTCGTTTCTCCTTTGGTCTCATACGTTCCGCAGTCGACTACCGTGCCTTCCCCTGAGAAGTTTCTGGGGCGGATCATGGGCGCCCCCGGCGAATTGCTGGGCACTGAGAAGACTTATGCCTATTTTCGAGCCTTGGCAGCGGCAAGCCCTCGCTTGCGCGCATTCACGATCGGCCACAGCGAGGAAGGGCGCGACATTCTCATGCTGGCGGTGGCAGATGAAGCCGGCATCCGGGATCTGGACCGATTGAAAGCGGCCACGGCCGCGTTGGCGGATCCCCGCCGCACCGACCGGGCCTCCGCCGAAAAACTGATCTCTACGTCGCGACCGATTTACTACTTCAACGCCGCTCTGCATTCCGATGAGACCGGATCGACCGAGGCAATGGTCGAGCTCGCTTACCGCCTGGCGGTCTCGGAGCAGCCGATGATAAGGCGAATTCGCGAACAAGTTGTCGTGCTGATCAATCCAATCTCAAATCCAGATGGGCGCGACAAAATGGTGGACTGGTTCTACCGATATCTCAAGGGCAAGACCGACCGCTCCACGCTGCCGCGCCAGTCGCCGCCTTACTGGTCGAAGTACACCTTCGTCGACATCAATCGTGACACTCATCAACAGACGCACGAAACCACCAAGGCAGTACACAGGATGTTTCACGAGTGGCACCCCACGGTCGTTCACGATCTGCACGAGGGCGTGCCCCTGATGATGACCTGGAACGGCACTGGCCCTTATAACCCCAACATCGATCCCATCACCTACAGCGAGTTCCTGGAGCTCAGCTTTCACGAAGTCGAGGCCATGACCGCGATCGGCATGCCCGGCGTCTCGACATGGAATTTCGGGGAAGCATTCGCTCATTTGTATCTCGATTCCGTGGCCATGAACCACAACAGCATCGGACGGGGCTATGAGACGTTCGGCAATGGCAGCGCGGAAACCGAAAAGCGCTCGATCTCGCCATCCTCCACCTCGATGGAGTGGTACCGTCCGCTTCCCCCTCCCAGCGAAGTTACCTGGTCGGCCCGCGACAATCTCAACTACCAGGAGACTGGCGCTCTTTTAGTGCTCGACGAGACGGCGCGCCAATCCAAAGAAATGCTACGCAATTTCTATAAGAAGTCGTGGGATTCCTGGCAGAAGGGCCTGACGCAGCCGCCGTATGCTTTTCTGATTCCCGCAGATCAGGGAGACCCCGCGCGAGTCGCACAGATGATCGGCGTGCTGATGAGCCAGCACATCGAAGTCTCTCAAGCAAAGAACCCGATTCCGCTTAAAGAAGGAAGCTTCCCGGCGGGAACGTACGTCGTCCGCCTCGATCAACCCTATCGCAACTACGCAGTCGATTTGCTTACGCCCCAGCACTATCCCAAGGATGGAAAAGCGCCATACGATGACGTCTCCTGGGAACTGCCCGCCCACTACCATTTGCAGGCACTCGCCACGGCCGATGCGTCGATTCGTGACCTCCCCTTGGCCCAGCTAACCGAACCGCCGCACGTCGCGGGACACATAGGCGGCGCTGGTCCCGTTTACTTGCTCAAAGACACAGGGCAGGAATCGTTACTGGCCGCCCGCTACCACCTCGTGAACTTCGAGATCCATGTTGCCGAACACGAATTCGAGCAATCCGGCGCGAAGTTCCCCGCTGGCTCCTGGATTCTTTCAGACCAACCCGGGTTGCACGACGCCATTCAGTCGATCGCCACTGAACTCGGCCTCAACTTCACCGCGGTTTCCGCTGCCCCAGAGGTCCCCTACCACACGGCGAAAGCACCACGCATTGGGGTGTGGGTTCCGTGGGCGGACACCGATTCCATTGGATGGATTCGCTACTCGTTCGATCAGCGCAAGGTCCCGTACACGTATCTGCGCGACGAAGACATTCGCGCCGGAAACCTGCGCTCGCGCATCGATGTGCTGCTCTATGGACATGTGGATCTCGAACTCCCGGAGCAGATAGAAGGCTTGCCCAAGATCTGGTCGCCGATGCCATTCAAGAAGACCGCAGACACGCCAAGTTTCGGCACTCCCGCGGAGTCCGACGACATTACGGGCGGAATTGGCTACGAAGGTCTCGCGCAGATCCAGCACTTCATCGGCGATGGAGGCCTGATGGTGACGCTTGGCAGTGGAAGCATGCTCGCGCTCGACGGCGGTCTCGTGCGCTTTGTCCGCCGATCCTCGGGAGGAGTTCCTCGCAGCGAGGCTGGCGGAGGCGGCGCGTCCTCTTCAGCCTCACAGCATGCCGCAACGCGAACTCCCGGCGCGCACGTACGCGTCACTTTCGATCGTCCCGACCATCCCATCGCCTATGGCTATCCGGCGCACACGCATGTTTTTCGGCAAAACTTCCCGCTGTACAACATCCCGCGCCGCTGGTTGCGTATGGCCTACTGCACAACTTGCCTCGATGGCCCCGAAGACCGTAGCGGCATCGTAATGGAGTGGGGCGATACGGACGGAAAACCGTTCGTCGAAAGCGGCCAAGCATGGGGAGAAGAAAACCTGATCGGCCGCCCCGCCATTCTCGACATGCCCGTGGGCAAAGGACACGTTGTCTGTTTCAATTTCAATCCCATGCATCGCGACTTGAACCGCGGCGACCAGCGCCTTTTGTGGAACGCGATACTGAATTGGCAGGCAATCCTCGCACTTCAACCCAAGGTCTGACCCGAGTGCGCCGCCGGCACCTGAGCCGGAAGAGTAAAGATCGCGGCCGCCCGGGCGATGAGAGTGCCAACAACTCACGTAACAGTGTTGTTTCAGCTATCCTTGTCACCATCCACAGGGAGATCTCCGATGAAACTGGCGGGTTGGGCTTTCGTTTTTTGCTCACTGGTTGCGGTGCGGTGCGCCGCCGAAGACTGGCCGGCGATCAGCCCCAGCAGATCTCTCGATGACCGCCATCAAGGAACAGCCAGGCGCCCGAGCCGTCGTTTTGCTTCGCGAAGAGACCGACGACAACATGAACAATTCGCTGACGGTTTACCAGCGAATAAAAATTCTCACCGAGGCCGGGCGGGAATTTGCCAATGTCGAACTTCCCTCCGATCGTCCGTTCAGCATTAACTCGATCAGCGGCCGCACGGTTCACGCGGACGGCTCGATTCTGCGGTTCGAGGGAAAGCCTTTCGATAAGACGGTAGCCAAGGTCGACGGAACCGAAAGCACAGTGAAGGTTTTCACGCTCCCGGGGGTGGAGGTCGGAAGCATTATCGATTTCCGGTACAGCCTGCGCTATGTGGAGCACCGGATTTTTGCTCCGGAATGGCAGGTTCAAACAGACTTATTCCAGCGCAAGGCCTACTTCAAGTTCATACCCCTCCAGAATCGCGGTTTCGTGAACATCAAGCTGGACCATGGTCAGTTCGCCAGGGGAATCGCGTGGGCACCGTTTCTGGGCAATGGACCGCAACCCGAGATGCATAAACTACCCGCGAATTCCTTCGCCACGGTTCACGACATCCAGATCTGGTTCGATTTGAATATGAGTGACATTCCGCCGCTGGTCGAGGAGCCTCACATGCCGCCAGCTTCGCTGCTGAAGTGGCGCGTCTATTTTTATTATCAATCGACATTGAAGCCAGAGGACTACTGGAAAGAACAGGGAAAGTACTGGAACAAGGAAGTGGAGACCTTCGTGGAAAAGAACAAAGGTCTTCCCGCAACACTCACGAAGATCGTCTCTCCGTCGGACCCTGCAGAGAAGAAGGTCAGGCAAATCTATTCCTTTGTGTCAGCGTTGAAGAAGGAAAGCGAAGACAAGCTTGCAAGACGTCACGAGAACACGCTGGAATACCAGTCCGCGGAATGCGTTGTAGACCGTTTCTCGCAATGCATTCAGCCGGAAATCTCACCGGTCGAAGAAAAGAAAATCAGCCGCGGAGCCGAGGATGTGCTCGAGCACGGCGGCGGCACTCACAATGATTTGAACCGCCTGTTCGTGGCGATGCTCCGTGCCACGGGGATTCCCGCGTCTCTGATTTGGGTTCCTGACCGTAGCGAACAAGTTTTTACCAGACAATATCTGAGCACAGATCAGCTGGATGGAGAGATTGCGATCGTTCCGCTGGATGGAAAAGACGTGTTCCTCGATCCTGGCACGAAGTTCTGTCCCTATGGGATGGTGGACTGGCGCTATACGTCGGATATGGGGTTACGCCAGAGTACAAGCGGAGCAGATTTTGGAGAGACCCCGGCACTGGATTACAAGCAGTCGTTGACGACGCGCATGGCCAAGGTTGCAGTCGATGAAAGCGGGCAACTGAGCGGAGTGGTGAGTCTGGCTTTCACAGGAGTCCCGGCAATGACGCTCCGCCAACTCGGCGAAAAAGCCGACGCGGATGGACGAAAGAAGATTCTCGTTGAGAAACTGGGGGAGTTGCTGCGAGGGAAAGGCGAGATAGAACTCGCGAACTCGCCGGACTGGGAGGGCGCAGAGCCACCACTGGTTGTTCAATTCCGAGTGCGCCTTCCGTTGACGCTTCCGAGCAACCAGCAACTATTAGTAGCCCAGCATCTTTTCCAAGTCGGCCAGGAGGCGCGCTTCCCTGCTTCCGAGCGCGCCAATGCCGTCGATTTTCGTTTTCCGTGGCAAGAATCGGATGAGGTTCACATCAAGATTCCAGCAGCCATGAAAGTGGCGAGTTTGGCTCCCGACGACTCAGTGACTCTGGCCTACGCACGCTATCGGGTCCTGCAAAAGCAGGAGGCGGCAGACACGATGTTTTCTCGGCGCGATTTCATCATGGGATCGGGATTGATCCTGCCCGACAAGTACAAAGAAGTGAAAGCCTTCTTCGACAAAGTGAAAGCAGATGACGACCAGACCGCCGTGGTGATGCTGGGGAATGTCTCGACCGTTCAGTAAGGAAGATTCCTATCAAGTCTTCCCGTAGATGTTCCACACCTGTCCTTACAAACGTTTGCATTGTGCCAACCAGCGAACCTTGGTCGTCGCCATGCGGATTAACTCGATCGGGATCGATGGGAGGAATGTGTAGCAGGTCATTGTCCACTAGAGGCACCGATGCTAATATCCGTCGTTCGAAGGAGGAGCACTCGCATGAAACGATTGGTACCAGGGATCCTCCTGTGGTTGATTGCCGCCGGGTCGGCGTTCGCCCAGGGGAAAAACATATATTCATATGCGATCCCGTGTAGTGAACTGTGGCCCGCTGTAAAAGATACCGTCCGCAATTCGGGGTACTACGCGGTTGTGCTGATCGACAACACCGAGATGGTTGCCTCGTTCGCTATTGGTGTGGGCCAAGGGCTGCGCATTGAGTCGGCTGTCCTGAACGCGAAGGGTGAGTCTTGCGAGATGCAAGTCCAGCCTCTCTATCAGCCGGGTCTCAGCAACGACGACGGCGATTTCAAGAAGCGAGTAGGAGCCGCGATGGCCAAGCTGAAGTCGTCGCCGACGGCCCCACCAGCAAAGCCCGATCCCCCCAAATAAGTGAGACCGCCCCCCTTTCACCGACGGTAGGCTGGAAGCCTAGTCAGCCTATCCCGCCAAGTCTTTCTTTAAATTGGCGTAACAGGCCATTTCAGAAGTGAGCAAAAAAGAGAATTCCTTTGACTGAGGGCTGGTGAGTGACATGGCGATATAACTGTCAACTGTGCAGAGTGGTCGTATTCTGGCCGAACAACCATGTCACCAACCCATCTGGCGCATCCGCTCGAGGATGCGCGCACTGTAGTAGTTCATGCGCTCGGGCCGGCGCTTCAGGGGAGCCGGCAGAATTGCGGCGAGCCGTGTCGCCTCTTGTCGGCCCATGTTCCGGGCCGGGGTTCCATAGTAGTGACGACACGCCGATTCTGCTCCATAAATACCGGGACCCCATTCGACCACGTTAAGGTAGATCTCCAGAATGCGCCGCTTTCCGAGTACGAATTCGGCCACCGGCACCAGCGTGACCTCCGCGCCCTTGCGCAGGATAGAGCGGCCTGTTCCGAAGAATAGGTTTTTTACAAGTTGCTGCGTTATGGTGGAGGCGCCACGAGAACGGCCGCCTTCCATATCGTCTTCGGCAGCGATTTGGATCTCGTGCCAATCAAAGCCATGGTGCTGGTAGAAGCGCGCATCCTCCGCCGCGATCACGGCGTGCTGGAGATCGGGCGAGATTTGGTTGAGCGCAATGAATGTGTAGCGTTCGTGATAAGGGGTATGGTGAATCCAGGCCTGCACGCGGCGCTGGATGTGCACCGCGGTTGTCGGCGGGTCGATCCACCGGGCGGCCAAAAGGGTCAGCGCCGCAATCGACCAGAGAAGCACCCCAGCAGTGACAAGCCATCGAACAAAGATCCGGAGAGTTGGGAGCAAGCCTTTCCGATGCGAGATGTCAGGCGTATCTTTGGAGCTTGCAGTCACACTTCAGAATAATAGCCGGAGCTGGGTTGTCGCTTTCCATTCCTGAATTGCCACCTGTCGGCCCGGAATCGAGGGATGACCGGTCTCCGGCAGTTGAGAGATTCTCGCCCTCATGCTGCTATGAGCAGCTCGCTACGATCAGAGTCATATCGTCGGCCTGCCTGCCGCGGCTGAACTGCTGCACCTCACTGAGAATGTTGTCCACGATTTCGCCGGCGGATTGTTGCTGGTACTTTCGAGTCGTCGCGATCAGACGTTCTTCGCCGTACTCATCCTCTTCGTTCGGCCCCGCTTCAGAAATGCCATCGGTATAGATCACCAGGACATCGCCCGATGCAAGTTCGCACTCATCAGCGGTGCAGTCCCATTCCTCGAATAGTCCCAACACGGTCGCCGTTGCCGTGAGCCGCTCTATATCCCCATTCGCCCGCACGAGGATTGGAGGATTATGCCCGCAATTCACATAACGCAGGCGCCGGGTCCCATCGTCGTAGATTGCGAAGAACATCGTCGCATAGTGGCTGGTTTCCGTGTTTCGGTAGAACAGGTGATTGACGGAGCGCAACAAGCGGGGCACATCTTCCAGTGCCAGCGCGTATTGGCCGCGCAGATTGGCCTGCAGATTCGCCATAAGCAGGGCGGCCGACATTCCTTTGCCCGAGATGTCGGCCAGCACCAGACCGAGACGGCCCGAACCGAAATCGAGAAAATCGTAGTAGTCACCTCCGACAGCGCGCGTCTGAATGCACCTGCCGGAACAGTCTAGTGTCTTCAGCGACGGAGCCTGCTGCGGCAGTAGCCGGCTCTGCACCTGGCGTGCGATTTGCATTTCCTGCTCGGTACGGCGCCCTGCGTCGATCTGCTCTGCCATCTTTTCTGCGAGTGTGATGCTGCGCATGGCGATTCCCGCCTGGCTGGCAACCGATGCCAGCAGACGTTTGTCACCCGCCGAGTACGGCTCTTCAGAAAGCCGCGGACCGAGCACGGCCATTCCTTGGAGCGATACTCCGCCGGAACCGCGAATCGGCACCAGGCACTCCGGGTCAAGCGGAGCCAATTGCGTCCCTCGCATCTCCTCCGGGCATCAACTCCAATGGCCCCTCGCGCTCTGCCAGTTCGGCGATTCCGGCCCCAGTGCTGGAAAGGATCATGGCTTCCGGAGGTGGATTGCCCGCATATGCGAACAACTGTCCGTTGTTGGTCTGGAGGTAAACGAACATGGATCGCGGATGCAGCGCATCACAGATTTTCTGCTGCAGAAGCAATGCCAGCCCTTCGCGGCTGCTGGTGTTGAGGGTCTCTGCGGCAAGATCCTCCAGAATTTGCCGCGCGTCATAGGAGCTGCGGAAAAAAGCGCGGTCCAGCCGCGTTCGAACGCGCCGATGGGCTTGAGTTGCGCCCGAGATCACCAGCACGCCAAACGTCGCACCAACGGGAATGGCGGCCTTCGAGCCAGCGGAGAAATAACGGGAGAACGCCTGACCGAACCACAACGTCAGCCCTACCGAGAGGACGAAAATTAACATTACAAAGCCGCGCTCCACCACGAAATACCGTGCACTGCGCTTGAGCAGGACCGGAATGTCCATGACCCGATGCTTTACCACCGCGTAAGCAAAGGAGAGAGGAAACAGAAACAGCAGAATGACCTTGGTGAAATTCAGCCAAAAGGAAATCTGTGCATAGAAAACTTCCTGCGCGAGCGCAATGACTACTGCGGGTGTCACGCCGACGACCGTGCCCCAGAAGATCACTTTGATCTTGCGCAGGTCGTCCTTGCTGGAGACGCTCAACCGGTTGCACAGGAGGGAAAGGAGCCCGAGAGAAATCGACCCGTAAACGACGACTCTTCGGGCATCCTGGGCGATGCGGTCGGGCACCACAGCGAGGATAAACGGCAATGCGCTGGAATAGCCGTGCCGGTACCCGCCAAGGCCCAAACACAGGCAGGCAAGCAGCAGCGCCCACTTCAGCCAGGGAACCTTGCGGTCAATCGGGGAGCGCGTGGGAAAAACCGCGAAAAAGAAGTAGAACAGTCCAGTGAGAACACTGCCCAGCAGAGTTCGATAGGCGAGCAGGAAGGACCGGAGATTGAATGGCGCAGCTGCAAATTCCGAGGGCATATCCCCGGCCGTAATGAAGGTCGCGAATAGCAGCGCCAGCAGCCAGGCATTGCGGTCTTCCACCCGCAGAAACAAAACAGTCAGTCCTACGATCAGGAACAGCAGTGGGTACAACTCGAGGATCTGAACCGCTATGGTTCGGGCAATGCCTCCCGCGTCGCCTGCGCCTTGGATGGCGCGAAACCGGGGCGTGATCACCACTGGTTGTGGTTGCCCCGGCCGCCGGAGTGTGAGAATGACTGTGTCTCCCGGGTGTGAACTCAGCCAGGTGCGTCGCATCAATTCGTTCCACGCCGATGCCGAATCTGCGCCCCTTCCATTAATGGCCACAATCCGGTCGTTGGCTTTCAGCCCCGCCTTTTCCGCCGGACTGTTCGGGCGCACATTGTAAATCTCAATTCCACTGGAAGAGTAGGACTCGTCAAAGCCCACTTCGACCTGCGGCATCGGCGACGGGCGGCGAATGTAGTACATCCAGGCTGCGCTGTAGAAAATGTTCAGCGCTGCAACAAGGATTCCAAGAGCCAGCAACAAGGGTCGGGATACACTTTGCGTCGTTGCTGTTGCCATGTAGTCAGCGGGCCCCTGACTTCCGTCGGCAGTAGTTTAGTCTAAGCGGCCGGGCGGAGTCTGCGAAGTGGCAGCAGCGCGCGAGGACGAACTCGCCACGCCGGTTGCTTTTTCCGTGTTGAGCCGCGAGTACTACTCAGCCCTGCCCAGGACCGGTTCAGCTGACACCGAGACGGTGAATCACCGCCTGGAACCGCGGATCGGAGCGGATTACGTCATACTCCGGGTCGACATTGATGAAGAGCATCCAGTAGTCGTGATGCTGATACGATTTTTCCAGCCAGTCGAGGGCCAGGGAGCGGTCTCCCTTCACCAGTGCGAAGTGCGCCACGTCATACGGACGACGAGAGCCGACCTTGGATTCGTCCGTCACCTTGCGCATGGCACGCTCGATTTCGGCAGGCTGCCCGCTCGCCATGGCGCCCCAGAACTCTCCCTGGGAAACTTTCGCGGCAGCGGCCCGCCAGTCATCCCAGCGGCGTTCGCAATAGTAACCCGTGGTGAGCATGCTATAACCAAGATGGTAGTTGGGATCGCGTTGCAGGATGTTTTTCGAAATGGCAATCACGCCGTCGAAATTACGCTGGAATTTCCGCAGTAGCGCAAAATCGACGTCCACTATGAGCGCAAGGGGGTCGAGACGGCGCGCAATGTCGAGTTGCGCGCTGGCTTCGGCTAAGCGGCCGTGGGCCATCAGACCGAGCGCGTAGTATTGATGTGCGCTTGCGTAGTTGGGGTTTAACTCGAACGCTTTCTTGTATTCTTTCTCGGCGGTGGTCCAGTCATAGTCATAATGGCAGGCAACCATCCCCAGCGCGGCGTGCGCTTCTGCGAGCGATGAATCCAGTTGCAGAGCCTTGAGTGCGGCGTCGCGGGCCCGCGGAAGGTAGGCAGCCGGATCCACTTCTTCGACGTCGCCGATGGCGATCAAGGAATCAGCCAGGCCAGCCCACGCCAGGGCATAGTTGGGGTCGCGCGCAATCGCTTGCTGCAGTAGGTCCACGCTCTTGAGTTCAGCTGGAAAGTTTCGCTGGTTCCAGAGATAGCGCGCTTCCATATACAAAGCGTGAGCTTCGGGGTCTGGGGCGGACGGGGCATTCGTGGGAGAGATTTTGCGTGCCAGAGCCCGCGCAATCGAGCCAGCGATCTGAGATTCGATCTGCATCCAGTCGCTCGTTGTACCATCGAAGGTCTGACTCCAAATCGTGAAGCCATCGCGAGTTCGATTTAGTTCCACGGTGACATGGGTGCGATCAGCGGCGCGCTGCACGCTGCCTTCCACTACGGCCTCGACATTTAAGCGCGAACCAATGTCGCGAAGGTCGTCGTGCTTGCCTTTGAACACGTACGCGGAGCGGCGCCCTGCCACTCGGACACCATCCAGATGGGAAATGGAAGCTGCGATTTCGTCCGTCAATCCATCACTGAATGCGTCATTGAAATAGGGAGAACTGAGATTGTCGAACGGAAGGACAGCAATCGATGAAATCGGAGTGGATGGCCACCACCGCCACAGAAGAAGTCCTGCCAAAATCAATACGGCAAAGGTTGCCGCCGCCACCCAAAGACGCAGTTGTAAGCCACTCTTCCGGGTGCGTGCCGCCAATCCAATCTCATAGCGGGCCGTAAAATCTCGGCTCTCCTGTTCTACCGAAACCCGTTCCGGCACGACCGCCTCGAGGGTTTTGCTGTGGATGGGACCGATCCAGCGGTATCCGCGACGCTCCACGGTTTCGATAAAAACAGGGTTCCCGGCGGAATCTCCCAGGGCATCGCGGAGCCGGTTGATGGCACTGCTGATGCCGTGGTCAAAATCTACAAACACGCCGCTTGGCCAGAGCGCCTGCCTGAATTCCTCGCGGGTGAAGACGTGGTTTGGACGGCTCAGCAGAAGCTTTAGCGCGCGGAACGGAAGCTCCTGGATTTTGATCTTCGCGCCGTTCTTCCGCAATTCCCCGGAATGCACATCAGCTTCGAACACGCCGAAGCAAACGACAGATTGAGACGAGACTGACATGTTCATGGATGCTTATCGCTTTGCTAAGGGAGGGAGCTCCAGTTTAGCACGGCTCGAACTCGATCGAGCGCTGCCACCTCACAATGGCAAATTACGAGGAGCTTGGCGTGAGATGTGCTGGTATCTATTTGGAATGACAACCATTTACCGCGTGAACTACATTCCAGCCAACCGTGAGCGCAAGAGTATTGACGAAGCGCCGGTTTCACTGCGAAAGTGGCCCCCGCCGGTTCACGCGTTTCAAAATCCGCGCCCCAGTCTGGCAGAGACTCAGAGACTCTCAGGAGATTTTTTTCGAATGAATTGCACCGGTCAACAAGTCAGAGCCAGCGAACGCAGCAGCTGTCGTGTCTACCCTACTCACCTTATTGTTCGTCTTCGCCGAGGCAGCAGTTCCGGCGCAGGCGCAGACGCCCACCGTGCTCCATACCTTCATGCAAACGACCGATGCCTGCGCTCCGCGAGGTAACATCGTGCAAGGCCGCGACGGCAATATGTACGGTGGTGGCGGGGCCTGCGGAGGCAACGGCAGCGGCGCGATCTACAAGATATCTCCGGCTGGAGCAGAAACCGTGTTTTTCAGCTTTCCGCAGCAATGGCTGTATTGCGGTGGAGCTGGCTTGACGCTGGGCAGCGATGGAAACTTCTACGGCGCATGCGAAGCTGGGAATCCTGCGACCGGCCTAGGCAGCATTTTCCGGCTGACGCCAGCCGGAGCGTTTACGGATCTGCATGACTTCACCGGTACGAACGGCGACTCTCTGCCCGTATATCCGCCGATCCAGGCCAGCGACGGCAATTTCTATGGCGTGACTGGAAATGAAGTTCAGGTCTGCGGGAATATTTACCGGCTGACCCCGGCGGGCGTGTACACGAATCTGCACGCTTTTTCCGGCAGCGACTGCCACTCTTCCAATTTGTTCCAGGCCAGCGATGGCAATCTCTATGGCACGCTTGCGAACTGCAATGTGGTTCAGGGCGCGGGCTGCGTTTACAAGATCAGCACTGCCGGCGTTTTCAAAGAAATTCACGACTTCGCCTTCACCACGGGACAAGCTCCATGCACCGGATTGATTCAGGGCAAAGATGGGAAGCTGTATGGTGCCACGAACCAGGGAGCGTTGAACGGCTCCGGAAATATCTACAAGATGACCACCGCCGGAGTCGCGACTGACTTCCACGATTTCACCAATGCGACCGATGCCTCTTGCGTCAACAATGTCGGCCCGCCGGTGAATCTGCTGCAAGTGGCCGACGGAGCCTTCTATGGAGTGAACCCGGCTTATGGGCCTAACGGCACCGGCAGCGTCTACAAACTGACATCCACTGGCGTGTTTACAGCATTTCTGTTCCCGAACCCTCCGGTTGATGGGGACTTGCCCAGTTCCACGCTGATTCAGGATACGAACGGACTGGTGTATGGAACGACCCCCAGTGGCGGGGGCGGCAGTGGTGGTTGCCCTAACACTTGCCAAGGCACGTTCTTCAGCGTAGCTACCGGCGATGCGCCGTTCATAAGTCTGGAGCCGACGCAGACGACCGGCAATGTGGGCGCGAAAGTAGGAGTGTTCGGGCAGGGCTTTGCCAGTGCCTCGGTGGTGAAGTTTGGCGGCGTGGCCGCCAAATCGGTGACGCTCTCGGGCACTACGTACCTCACGGCCGTCGTTCCCACAGGAGCACATACGGGCGCAGTTACGGTGAGCACCGGCACGACTACGCTGACGAGTCCGCAAACGTACAAGGTAAAGCCGAAGATTACGAGCTTCACGCCGTCGAGCGGTCCAGTAGGAACCTTGGTGACGATCAACGGCACCGGGCTGATTCAGACGAGTGGAGTGAAATTTGGCACCGTGAAAGCGACCACATTCACGGTGAAATCCGACTCGCAGGTAACGGCGAATGTGCCCGCGGGATTGACGCCAAGTGCGGTGACCATTTCCATCACCACGCCGGGCGGAACGGGGAATAGTCCCACGAAATTCACGGTGCACTAGCGGTTATCGTTGAACAGGGCGTGCCGGCGACCGGGGGAGATAACCGTGGCGAATCCCTGGTTGCCGGGACGCCTCTTCTAATTTCGAGAATAAATTGAGAACATGCGAGGCTGGGTGCATGCAGGCCTTCCGGCGCGGCTCGAGACTTCGCGGCAAATACTTGTTCTCTTCCCTTTCGCAGAAAAGCCATGCGAATCGGAAGTAAACGTTGGAACACTCCTTTGCCCTCCTTCTCCATGCCGCTCCGGGCATACCGTAAGTCACCCTCCGCTCCTTCTGCGCTGCTTGCTTCCCTGCCATCTGCCCTCATATACTCTGAACGTTTGCCTGCCTCTGACCGGAAATTGTCCGGCCACGGCCAGCATCTGACCTGCAGTGATTCCGGAGAACACTTTTATGACAACGATGACCACTCCTGCGCACGTGGACAAAGAAGCCAACCCGTGGGAGTCGCAGCGCGCCCGCTTCGACCTGGCTGCCCAGAAACTCAACCTTGACGAGGGCCTGTGGCGGGTTTTGCGCTATCCCAACCGGGAACTGACCGTGTATATCCCGGTGCAGATGGATGACGGTCATCTTGAGGTTTTCACCGGCTTCCGGGTGCAGCATTCCATCGCGCGCGGACCGGCCAAGGGCGGAATTCGGTACTCCCCTGATGTCACTCTCGATGAGGTTCGCGCCCTCGCGAGCTGGATGACCTGGAAGTGCGCCGTAGTGAACATTCCTTTCGGCGGAGCCAAGGGTGGCGTCATTTGCGATCCCCACAAAATGTCGATGGGCGAAGTCGAGCGCATGACCCGCCGCTACACGTCGGAACTGATCGAGTTCATCGGTCCTGAGAAAGATGTTCCTGCCCCTGACGTCAATACCAACGAACAAATCATGGCGTGGATGATGGATACGTACTCCATGCATATGCGACAGACGGTGACGGCCGTCGTCACGGGCAAGCCCATCAACATCGGAGGTTCTCGCGGGCGCCGGGAAGCCACCGGCCGCGGCGTGATGGTGGTATGCGACGAGGCTTGCCGGAAGCTGAACATTCCTCGCGAATCTGCGCGCGTCATCGTGCAAGGCTTCGGAAACGTGGGCTCCAACGCCGCGCAACTGATGTTCGAGGCCGGCTATAAAATCGTCGGAATCGCGGAAGTGGGCGGCGGCCTCTACAACAAAAATGGTATCGACCTGAAGGCCCTGATTGAATACCGCCAGAAGAATGGAACCGTGCACGGCTTCCCCGAGGCTGAGAAATATGACGCCGCGGAACTGCTTGTCACCGATTGTGAAATCCTTATCCCGGCCGCCACCGAAAACGTCATCACCAGCCGCAATGCGGACCGCGTGAAATGCCGCATATTGGCGGAAGGTGCGAATGGACCGACCACATCTGCCGCCGACGACATGCTCAATGACAAGGGAGTCTTTGTAATTCCCGACATTCTCGCCAACGCCGGCGGCGTCACCACTTCATACTTCGAGTGGGTCCAGGACCGGCAGGGGTACTTCTGGAAAGAGTCTGTCGTCAACGAACAACTTGAGGCCATCATGAAGTCGTCATTCGACGACGTCGTACGCTACGCTGAAACTCACCACGTCAACAACCGCATCGCCGCCTATATGCTGGCGATTGACCGCGTCGCATACACGATCCGGCAACGCGGCATTTACGCATAGATCCCGCAGACTCGCCCGCCGGCATTGGCCCTGGCTCAGATCTGCCGCTTGACCATTCCGCGGCGGCTTGGCATCATGGTCCGCAACGTGCTCCCGGGTCTTCGGCGCATTCGTCGGCGCCACCAATAATCTCTGGCCAGTATTGCGAGGCATGCTCAGCCTCGAACTGCAACTCTAGGAGAAAACCTGTGAATAGAATCGCGCGACCCGCATGGTGGGTATCGTCGTGTCTCGTTTTAGCAATCTTCGTGACGATGGGCTGGGCACAATCTCAGACTGGCTCCTCCGCTGATCAGACTGCCCCCACCACCACGAAGAAATCGAAGAAGTCGAAGAAAGCGGATGCTACCGCGCCTGACGACTCTCAAGCATCCGGTACCGCCTCCAGCAAGAAGTCGTCAAAGAAAAAGACAGACGCCGCTGCTTCCGACGCTTCGGCGGCTCCTGCGGCGGACGCGGGCACCGCCAAGTCATCGAAGAAGAGCAAGAAGGCCGATGCGGCTTCTTCCGACGCCGCTGCCGCTCCTGCCGCAGACACAACTTCGAGCAAGAAGACGTCAAAGAAGAAAAAGGCGGACGCCGCTGCTTCCGATGCTGCGGCCGCTCCGGCTCAGGACACGGCCAAGACGTCATCCAAGAAGAGTAAGAAGGCTGATGCAGCTTCTTCGGATGCGGCAGCCGCTCCCGCTGCGGACACAACTGCCAGCAAGAAGTCGTCTCGGAAGAGCAAGAAGGCCGACACTGGAACGGCGGCATCAGCTCCCGAATCCAGTCCCGCCGGTGGTTCCATGGCTGCACCGGCGGCCAATGCGGCGCCCAGTTCGAAGCCGTCGACCGCTCCAAGCGCTCCCGCGGCGAACAACATGGCACCGGCCTCTGCTCCCGCCAAGAAAGCATCGACCAAACCGGCCGCCACCAGCCCGGTCTCCGACTCGGAAATTGCCTCGGCAAAGTCCTCCGGCAAAGTGTGGGTCAACCTCGACAGCAAGGTCTATCACAAGAGCGGACGTTGGTACGGCAAAACCAAGAGCGGAAAGTTTATGACCGAAGACGAGGCCAAGGCCGCCGGATACAAAGCGTCACAAACTCAATAAAGAAACTCTCCAAGGAGGAAGCATGCATCGCAACAATTTCATCGCACGTATTTTCTTAATCCTCATTGCCCTATGCCTGTTCAGTTCGTTGAGCGTGGCACAAGATGCCGGACCGAAAGTCACCCCCAAAGGCGCAACCGCTCAGGCGGCGTCTGCCGATCTGCTCGATATCAACTCTGCTACCAAGGATCAACTGGACGCCCTGCCTGGGATCGGTGCCGCGTATTCCCAGAAGATCATCGACGGCCGCCCCTACAAGGCTAAGACGGATCTCGTACGCAAGAAAGTCCTTCCCCAGGCAACCTACAACAAGATCAAAGACAAGATCATCGCCAAACAAAAGTAGCGTGCCAGGGCTGGAACATCCAGTAAAAGGAACTCCAGCCCTTTTTCCTTTAATTTTCCACCTTGTTCCAAAAGGGGGACCCATGGGTCTACTGGATAATCTCGAAGGTATGGCGGCTGCTAAGGTCGCAGGTTCCAATCCTGCGGCTGCGGGGATTCTTGAAATGATTCAGAACCATCCTGGTGGTTTGAACGGGCTCGTGCAGGCATTCCATCAAAATGGACTCGGAGGCTTGGTCAACTCGTGGATCGGTACCGGTCAGAACCAGCCGGCCACGAGCGAACAGATTCAACAGGTGTTGGGCTCAGGCCAGGTACAAGCGCTGGCCCAGAAGTTGGGCGTTCCGCCGGATCTCGCCGCTTCAACGTTGGCACAGCTGCTGCCAACCGTGGTCGACAAACTCACGCCGAATGGCTCCGTCCCGGAGCATTCGAACGTACTCCAGATGGGCGAAAGCTTCCTGGCTTCTTTGGCGAAGACGGGCAGTTAGGCGTCCCTAGTTTAAGAACGGGAAGGAGGTCGCGCCCATAGCAACTTTCGTTTTTTGCTTTTATTGCGTTCCCTCTCAGCGTGGAGGATAATCAGATGGTTGCCGGCTGGCCACCGGAACCCCGGTCGTGTGAATCTTCCTAACTCCATCACGCTGATCCGTATCTTCTGCATTCCCCTGCTGATGTGGATTCTTTCCAGCGCCCGTTTTAACGGAGTGACGGGGGAGAGAGAACTGCTGGCCTCGGCACTGTTTATTGCCGCCTCCATGACCGACGGCATTGACGGCTACCTCGCCCGCAGGCGCGGACAGATCACCACCATGGGCATCTTGCTCGACCCATTGGCGGACAAGCTTCTGATCGCTGCAGCGTTCGTCACGCTCGTGCAGTTGAATCCCAGCCTGGTTCCAGCCTGGATCGCCGTGGTCGTGATCGGCCGCGAATTCCTGGTGAGCGGCTTGCGCTCCATCGCCGCCTCAGAGGGTTTCACCATCGAGGCCAGCGAACTCGGCAAGTTTAAGATGGTGGTGCAGATTGTCTCGGTGGTGGCCGTAATCCTCGACCATCGCTGGAAGGAATGGCCGGTATACAGCCATTACATTTTCCCAATTCATTGGATCGCCTATCTGGCGATCTGGTTCATGGTGTGCGTGTCATTGGTGTCGGCGATTGACTACTTTGTCGCTTTCTGGTCGAAGATTGATCGGCGCGTGGTGAAGCGCCGCCGCCGCGCCTTCATTCTGAGCCGGCGCAGAAAGCCCGTGCCGCCGTCTCAAGCCGACCGCGATGTCGCTGCCTCGACCTAGCCCGGTTGACGTGGATGCGGGAATGTTCTCGCCGGGCGAATTCTCGCCCGAAGAGAGAATTCTCCTGCTTCAACTGGCTCACGAATCCATTCTTTCCGCCCTCGAGAATCGCGAAATCCCATTGGATCCGCCCACGCCTCATCTGGCTGAGCCTCGTGGCGCGTTCACATCGCTTTACCTGAACAGCGAACTGCGAGGATGTGTTGGATTCGTTCTTCCACTGAGCTCCGTATACCGCACGGTGGCCGACACCGCCCGCGCCGCGGCCTTTGAAGACACGCGCTTTAGTCCTGTGACTCTCGAGGAGGCGCGGGATCTGGAAATTGAACTCAGCATCCTGTCTTCGCCACAGCCTATCGCGCCGGACGCGATCGAAGTCGGACGCCACGGATTGCTTATCAGCATGGCAGGACGCCGCGGCCTTCTTCTTCCGCAAGTTCCGGTCGAGCGCCATTGGGATCGCCTCACGTTCCTCGAGCAAACCTGTCGCAAAGCAGGATTGCCCTCCGATGCATGGCGGAACGGTGCAACCATCGAAGCCTTCACCGCTGAAATCTTCGGCGAGAAAAACGCGTAAGACTTAGCTAGAGAAGCGCAATTGCGGCGCACGCGAGCCGATGTTTAACCCGCTTTCGAGCTCAAAATAAAACCGGGGACGGTTTCCCGTCCCCGGTCTGGGACTGTTTCTTCGAGCGGAGAGAGCTAATTTACCTGATCGAGTTCGACGCCATCCCCCGCATGCACATCTTCCATGGCGAACACGATCATCCCGGTCGCAGTGGTGTTAGTTACGCCGATGATCACGATCTCGCCGACGGCCCGACGGGGCAGATCACGGACGTGAATTTCCGGCCCATTGGTTTTCGTGAAGCGCTTCGGATCGACCGAGGGTGTTTTCTTCTGCGTGTCTTCGGCAATCGCTGCCTTGAACGATAGCGAGTCCACGGGATCTTTCAAATCCACATCGTAAGTGCGCACTGCACGGAAGAAGTCACCGATTTTCACGCCCTGGTTCGAGCCGACGTTCATGTAGACCTTCTGGCCCGTACCCAGTTGCGAGTCGAAATCTTTTCCCATCACGATGCGGCCGGAAACCTTGCTGCTGGCAGGCATAAAGCGGTCAAAGCGGGCCGGAGGATGGAATGTGACGGCTTGTTTCTCCGCGAATGGAATGGTTGTGTCGCCGGGATTGACTCCGTCGCAGGCGTATTCAATCTGTGCAATCGCCGTCTTGTTTCGCGTGTCGACAATCTTCACGCGGCCCACTTCTTCATAAGGCTGCCCGGTTTCTTTCAGCAGTTTCCTCTGCCCCGGGAAGACTTCGTATTCGTTCACATCACGCAGCGCGCGCACGATTTCGAACTCCGCACCGGCGCTGTATCCGGTTCCGTGCAAATAGATCAGGTCGCCACGCGTAAACTTGGTTGTGGTCGGCGTTTGCAGCCCACCCGCTACGAAGTTTGCATCCGGCAGGATCTGTTTGCTGATGAAGCCAGCGCAATACAGGTCGGAATACGTGGGCGTCGCAATGCGCTCCGTCGGAAAGCTGGCCGTGGTCGGCGCTGTTCCCTCCGGAGTCTCGGCAGCGCTACCGTCAGCACCGGTTTGCGCCCAAGCTGCCGTCGCGAACAACAACACTAACAGTCCCGTTTTCTTCATGTTACCTCCGGGGTGGACCGCCTCGAGTCCGCGCCCCTAGTTAAATGCCAGAAAAGAAAGGCTTCAGCCGGAAGGTAACAAGCGGGTCAGGGTGGGTCAAGGTTACGAGGGTGTTGGGCACCCCTGGGGTAGAAGTTTTTCGTCTGGACAAGTAATCCCTTGTTGCATAACTAATTAGGCGCCTGTAATAATTCGCCGTTCATTCCGGTGCGTGCTGAATCGACGGTCTGAACCGAGAACGATGAATTCCGCTCCCCCTTTCGCGCCACGTCTGCTGCCCTTACGACTGCCACGAGTTTGCGTGGCGGTCATCGGTTCCGATCCCAATGAAATGGCCGAAAAGGCTGAGGCTTTGGCGCGAGATAACTCCTTCCTGGAGTTCAGGTTAGACTACCTTTCGAAACCTGCTTTGGGCCTCCCGAGGATCAAGCGTTTCCTGGAAAGCCATCCCGGCACAGTTGTCATTGCCACGTGTCGCCGAGCCACCAGCGGAGGCAAGTTCCGCGGCTCGATCGCCTCGCAGTTGGACATTCTGGGTAAAGCAGCCGCCGGGGGATGCCAATTAATCGATGTCGAGCTTCAGACTGCAAGCAAATGCAAGCCTGAACAGCTGCAGAAACTTCGAACCCGCGCGGCAATGATTCTTTCTTTTCATGATTTTCGGGCTACCAAGAAGCTCGACGAGACGCTCGAGAAGATGCTCGCCTACCCCGCCGACTTTTACAAGATGGTGAGCACGGCCACGACCCTCGCCGATAACGTCACCATGATCAAGTTCCTTTCTCGGGAAGGTGATCGGCATTCCATCATCGGCATGTGCATGGGAGAGCAGGGCATCATCAGCCGCGTTTTAGGGGTGCGGGCTGGCAGCGTCTTCACCTTCGCTTCTGCCGGAGTCGGCGAAGAGACCGCCCCGGGACAGGTAACTGCACAGGAATTGCGCAATGTCTATCGCATTGAGCAAGTTGACGTAGCAACGCGGGTGTACGGAGTGGTGGGTGATCCGGTGGCCCACTCGTTGTCTCCGGCTATCATGAACGCGGCTTTCCGTCGCGAGAATGTGAACGCAGTCTATTTGGCCCTGCATGCCAAGACCTTGAAGGATCTCCTGACTTGCGTCAAAGAGATTCCTATCCACGGGATCAGCGTCACCATGCCCTACAAGGAAGCGATCCTGCCGCACCTGGACAATACCGACTCCCACACGACCAAGGTCGGAGCCTGCAATACGGTCGTTCGCGCCCAGGATGGCAAGTTGTACGGCTTTAACACCGATACGGCTGGGATTGTCCGCCCGCTGGAACGCCGCCTGAACACGCTGGAGGGAGCCCGGATCCTGGTAATTGGAGCGGGGGGAGCGGCCCGTGCGGCCGTTTTCGGGTTGAAGGAACGCGGTTGTGAGGTCTACATCCTGAACCGGAGCGCAGCCCCGGCCAAGAAACTGGCTCACCAGGCCCGCGCTCGGCTTATCAAGCGTGCGAATCTTAAGAAACTGGCCTTCGATGTCATCATCAATGCTACCCCGGTGGGGATGGGTAATACCCACGATTCGCCGCTTCAGGACAAAGAGATCAATGCCCGCTATGTCTTTGATATGATTTATGATCCGTCGGAAACGCGTCTCCTGAAAATAGCCAAAGAACGCGGCGCCCAGGTCATCTCTGGCATCGAGATGTTCGTCCATCAGGCGGCCCGCCAGTTCGAGATCTGGACCGGCAAGCCGGCGCCGTGGGACGAGATGCTGCGGGTGGTGCTCCTGGCGCAACAAGAGAGGGCGAGCCGCTCTGCGGCGGGCAAATGAGGGGCTTCCGATGCTTCCAATCAAGAAAAAGTTGCATTTTCACTAGTGCCCAAAGTAATATGCAATTAGGGAGCACGATTGTTAAGCGCTCCCAGTCGTAGCCCAGTACCGCCCGGTTCCTTACTTCCAACTTCGCTGTTCAAGCTTTGGCGAAAAACTCGACTGAGAGACGGTTTGGTCCGTCTCATCCCGGTTCGGAGAGTTCAACATGGCGTGGTACGCGTATTGTCTTACCGAGCATCAAACCCTCCCAAATGGAACCCGCACTCGCCGCCCCTTTTTGTTAGAGGGCGTTCAAGGAGTCAACGGAGCTGCGGTTCTTAGCTATCCGAGTGGTGAATTCGCAGTCATTGTCAGCGAATATGACCACGCAGCAAGTGAACTGGACCACAAAGCCGCAATCGATCACGCTCGTGTAGTCAGCAACTGCTTCCGTAATTCGACCGTCCTTCCCTTCAAATTTGGCACGATTTTCGATAGCGACGATGCCCTCCGCCAGGCCGTTCGAGTCAACCGGCGCGCCTTTGGCCTGAGCGTCGCCAAGCTGCGCGGCAAGTCCGAAATGCACATCAAGTTGGTGGTCCGCGACGGCTCCCTGCGCGAGGCTATGATCGACGTCGAGTTGCCCGACACCGTGGGCGGCGACTACTTGTCGAAGTTGAAGGTTAAGGCATCCCGGGAACGAGAGCGCCAGACCAAGGCTCGGGCCCTTTCGGTCCAGGTGCACAAGCTCTTCAACCCGCTGGAAGAAGAAGTCAGCTGCAAAAAGGTCGCGCCAGAGGGCATGCTCATCGACATTGCCCACCTGATTGACACCAAGAGCGTTGAGAAATATCAGAACCGCTACAGCACCGCCGCCAAGCAGCTCAAGAACTGTGAAGTGGCGATCAGCGGACCGTGGCCTCCCTACCACTTCCTGCCCGGTAAGCTACGAACAGTCGCCGGCAACAGCTAGCAAAAACGTTGGTTCCGCAAAGCCCACGGCAGCACTGGCCGTGGGCTTTTTGTTGTGATTGGTAGAGCCGTGCAATCATTGTGCATTCTTCTGCACTTCTGATTTTTTCGCGGCCGCGGCAGCGTTTCCTAGTGTGGAATGCGAGGTTGGGATTAAGTCTTTGATGGTCATCTGTTTATCTGAGTACGTGATCAAAATCACAAAGACTCGCGGTTTTGGCGCGGCAAATGCTTCTGTACTTTGCAATAAAGAGGCCGCAACCAAGCAACATGACCTTGACCCGCAACGATTCTACGCGTCACTTCCCGAAGTGCCGTTCTGCCTGGCAGAACGGCATCTTGCATCGCCTTTCCTGACATTGCCTACCAACCGTAGCCTCTTGAAACGTGGCCCCAGAAATGGGGCCATTTTTTCTGGGCTAGAACCGCCATTGGGTTCTGATTCTCAATCTTGGCCCACTCGGATACACTGACGTCCGACATGATCAAGAGCTTCCGCTTGCCCTTTTTCAACGCCACTCTCTATACGTCAATTCTCTTAAGTTCCGCCGGGGCTCAGAACCAGCAATCCAAGCCAGCACCACCACCTTTCACGGCGGTCCCTCAGCCATCTCAGGAACAGCTCGAGAACTTTCCGCCTCAGCTCCTCGACGAACTGGGAGCCATCAAGGCAGCGGCTCTGGCCGATGACTTCGCCTACCATCAGGTCGCGCACTTGACTGAGAATATCGGACCACGTCCTAGCGGATCGCCGCAGGCGAAGGCCGCAGTGGACTATGTCGCCGCCGAGTTGCGCCAACTCGGTCTCGACGTCCAATTGGAGGAAGTCAAGGTTCCTCATTGGGTCCGTGGCGCGGAGACTGCCGAACTAGTGGAATACGCAGGTCAAGCCCCTGGCACCGCACAAAAGATCGTTCTGACTGCACTTGGTGGAAGCACTTCGACTCCCATCGATGGGGTCACGGCTGAGGTTCTAGTCGTCAATAACTTCGACGAACTGAAAACTCTCGGCCGCGAGAAAGTTGCCGGAAAGATCGTTCTGTTCAACGAAATCTTCGACAAGCAAAAGGCGGCCGCGGGGTTAGCTTTTTCCGCTTACGGGGAGGCCGTCCGCTACCGTGCGGCTGGAGCCAAAGCCGCCGCGGACTTGGGCGCAGTCGCAGCATTGGTTCGCTCGGTAGGCAGTGCGGATTTCCGACTTCCCCATACCGGCTTCAGCGTGCCCGCTGGAATTCCCGCTGGCGCAGTCACTGCGGAAGACGCCAACCTGATCGTCCATCTTGCCGCCGAAGGAAGCGTCCGCATGCATCTTATCCTCACGCCACAGAAGCTCCCCGATGCGACCGGCTATAACGTCATTGCCGACCTCAAGGGAAGCACGCATCCCGAGCAGGTGGTGGTCGTTTCCGGACACATCGATTCATGGGACCTGGGAACCGGGGCGATCGACGATGGCGCCGGCGTCGCGGTCGCCATGGAGGCGGCCGAAATCCTGCAAAAACTGAACCTCCATCCCAAGCGCACGCTGCGAGTGATTGCCTGGATCGACGAGGAAAGTGGAGGCGCGGGGAGCCAAACATACACGAAGGATCATTTGGCGGAATTCCCGAGGCACGTTGCGGCGATCGAAAGCGACGCTGGCGCGGCACATCCGCTGGGTTTCGACGTCAAAATGTCAGCCCATGCCTCGGAACTTTTACGTCCCGTGCTCACCGTCCTGCAAGGCTTCGGAGCCAACGCGCTGCAGCCCAGCAGCTATTCGCCGGGAGCCGATATCACGGCAATGTCAGATGCAGGAATTCCTGCGCTCGGCATCCTGCAAGACGGCCGCACGTACTTCCACTACCACCACACCGCGGCCGATACGCTCGACAAGATTGATCCACGCGAACTGCGCGAGAACGCGGCCGCCATGGCCGTCATGGGTTACGCCTTAGCGAGCATGAAGGACCCACTGCCGAGATAGTCTCGAGTTCGCCCTGAAGAACTTGGACTACTTTAGACGGCTCAGTTCAAGCAAAGGTTGGCGACGCGGCGAACCGAGCCACGCGGCTTCGCTGAAAGATTTGACGCCTCTATATCTGCTGTGATCTCGATCACATCGTAACGAAACCGCGTCCAGCTAGAATCAGCCCCGCTCGTGGACCTCGCTGCAGCCCTAGGGGTGGTTGACGCATCTTAATTTTCGCGCTTATCATCTTCGTTTGGCCTTATGGCCACGGACGCCTCCGGAACGGGGCGTCCTCAGAGTTTTGATAAGGCTATTTTCGAAGCAACTGATTTGAAGTGACCTATGGACAAGAAGAAGCTGGAAGCATTTAAGAAACGTTTGGAAACGCGGCAGCAGGAGCTACGCCGCACAGTAAACCGGACCCAGGCCGACGGCCGTTCGGCCGACGAAGACACTGCCCAGGATATTGCCGATCGCGCCGCGAGTTCCTACAACAAGGAATTTCTGTTCAGCCAGAGCAACAACGAGCGGCAACTCCTGCAAATGGTGGATAAAGCGCTCCTTCGCATCCGCGAAGGCAGCTTCGGCGAATGTATCCACTGCGGAAAGGAAATCAACGCGAAGCGGCTCGAGGCGGTGCCTTGGACGCGTCACTGCATTGAGTGCCAGGAAAAGCTGGAACAGGGCTTGCTGGAAGAAGCTCCGCGCTGAGATTAGCCATTGTGTAGGAAACGCCGCCGAGATCGGCGGCGTTCGTTTTTACAGGTTGCCGATGTCGGGCTGCTTCAGTTGCCCGGCTTCTTCATTTCTTCCGCAGCCGGCTCAGCTCCGGGCATCACATTCTTCAGCGGAGCGCTGCGCTGCTCATTCAACTCCGGATGCGGCAGAGGTTTGCGCGGCAGCATCTGGTCGCGCATTGCCGTGTTGTAAACGAAGATCGCTTCGACGACCGCGGCCTGTGCCAGATCTTCGGCCTGCAGTCGCTCGTACGTATCCATGTTGGAGTGATGGGTGCGCGATCCGTAGTCAAGTTGATCCTGAATAAACTGGAAGCCCGGAATTCCTACCGAATCAAATGCTTCATGATCCGTTCCTCCGGTATCCCTCATGGTAATGGTGCTCACGCCCAGGTCCTTCAACGGCTCCATCCATTGCTGAAAGACGGGAGCGACGCCCGCGTTCTGCTGCAGGTAGATGCCGCGAATCTTCCCGGTTCCGTTGTCGACATTGAAGTATCCGGAAATTTTCTGCTGTTCCGCCTTGACCTCTACTGGACCGGCTGGCTTGCGCAGGAAATCAGGCAATGTCAATTGGTCAGGCGCGGTCGAAAGCGGCACAAATCCGAAGTGCTGCTTCACATAGCCATACGAGCCGAATTCGCCTTGTTCTTCGCCGGTCCACAAGCCCACGCGAATGGTCCGGCGCGGCTGCACTTTCAGCGCGTTGAGAATGCGCATCACTTCCATGGCAACCACAGTTCCTGCGCCGTTGTCGGTAGCGCCGGTAGCGGATGCCCACGAGTCGAGGTGACCACCTACCATCACTACTTCGTCTTTCAACTTAGGATCAGTTCCGGGAATTTCCGCTATGGTGTCGAACCCGTGCTCGTGATCTCCCGTGAACTCCGTTTCCACATCCATCTCGAGGGTGACAGGCACGTTCGCTTTCAGAAGGCGATACACGCGTCCGTAATTTTCAATCGCCGTCACCACGACAGGCAAAGGCTCGGCGTGCTCCCGCTTATACGTGAACCATCCCATGCCCGAGCCGCCATCGTCGAAGATAGTTCCACCAGAACCGCCGCTATTGCGCCCATCGCGGCTGGGGACAACCACCGCGATCGCATGCTCGGACGCGAAGAACTGGCCAGCCTTCTCACGGAATTCCAGCCGCTTGATGAACTCCTGGAATTGGTCTTGTTGCTCTCCAACGTGTACCGGATATTCCGCGGTGGTCTTCAGATTGGCGTCGTCACGGCGCTCGAACAACGGCTTGTCCACCGGCTTCACCTCGCGCATCTCGCCGAAGAGAACAATCTTGCCTTCCAGTTTTCCTTTATATTTTTCCAGCTCCTTCTCGTCTTTCGCGTTAACCCAAACCGCACTCCCCTTGATGGTTCCCTTGCTCGAGGGCGACCACGGCAGGGCTTGCGCGATCAGGACAGCGGTGTCCGGTGCGGCGATGCGCACCCAGGTGTTCAGTTGCCGCCACCCCATGCCAAACTCCCCCCAATCTTCCAGATGGGCGTTACTACATCCCATGGCTGTAAATTGGTCGCGGGTCCACTCATTGGCGCGCTTCAGATTCGGAGACCCGGTCAGCCGCGCCCCGATTCCGTCCATCAAACCTGAGGCATAGTCCATGACGTGAGAATGCGATAGCCCTTCGTCACGAATGCGCTGGTACATCGTGTAGTCGAGATTCTCGCTGGCAGGCTGTGGCTGGTCATAGCTGGGCTTGGTGGATTCTTCAGCCTTGGGGTTCTTCTTGTCAGCCGCGAACACCGAGACGGCGAGGCACAATACAAATACGAACGTCGAGAACATCTGCTTGCGCGATGGCATGATTCCTTGGTTCCTCCAAAACGGAAAACGCAGAGTAGCAGAATGTTCCGCGATTGTGAAAGTCAAACCTCGCGAACCCGCCTCAAAAGGAAAGCATCGAAACATAGGAATGGTGTGAGTGTTTGTAGTGTGCCCGCTTTAGCTAACCGCCGCATGCGAATCTCCTTTTGACGCATCGATTTAGCCCTGTTAAACTGCTAGCTTATCCAGCCTATCGCTACTACCAGAAGGGAAGTCCGTGCGCGCAGAAACCCGCCATCAACTGAAACAGGATGCTTTTAGCCGTGTGACCATCGGGGCCGCTGAAAAAACGGCCGATTGGACGGTCGAACACCGCTCCACACTGATCATCTCAACCGTGGTCGTCTTGATCGTTCTGGGCGCCGTCGTTGGCGGCTGGTACTACCTGAATGCGCAGGACGAAAAGGCCAGCCTCGAGCTCACCCAAGCCGTTCGTACGATGGACACCCAGATCCTTCCCCAGGGAGCTACGCCTCAGCCGGACATCCCGAGTTTCAATTCCGCCAAAGAGCGTTCTGAGGCCGCGAGGAAACAGTTTCAGGCGATCGTCGACAAGTATCCGCACACCCGCACCGCCGACATGGCTCATTATTTTCTGGGAGTGACCGCGGTCAACTTGTCTGACAACGCCAGCGCCGAGCGCAATTTCAAAGACGTAATCTCAGCCGGAAACCGCGAGGTCGCGTCCATTGCCAAAGATGCCTTGGCCTCGCTCTATGGCCAGACCAATCGAACTAAAGACGCCATCGCGCTTTATCAGGAACTCATCAACAAGCCGACGGCCTCTGTGAGTAAGGTGACGGCCCAGTTGCAACTGGCTGAGCTCTATAAGACCTCGAATCAGCCAACCGAAGCCAAGCGCATCTACGAGCAAGTCAAGAAAGACAATCCCACCGGCGAAGCAGGCCAACTCGCCACGCAGAAGCTAACGCAACTGAAATAGAGAGCAGGGTTCAGGGGCTAGTGGTCCGAGACCAGGGAAACTAAGTCAGTGCCCATCTCTGCCTTCGGGACTGACACCCCGAGTTCAACCGACTCCGAAACGCTGAACACCTGATCCCTAACCCCTAGCCCCTAACCCCTGATACCATGTCCTGTTCTCAACTTCCATCACGGGACACCCATGGCCGATATCACACTCCGCATTAACGGCAGTGAGAAGAAAATCAGCGTCTCTCCCGAAACACCTCTACTCTGGGTTCTGCGCGACACCCTCGAACTTACCGGAACTAAATTTGGATGCGGCGCTGGATTGTGCGGTGCCTGCACCGTGCACGTCGAGGGCAGCGCAATCCGATCTTGCTCGACTCCGGTCTCGCAAGTGGCTGGCAAGAATGTGACCACCATTGAAGGCCTCAGCGCCGATGGCTTGCACGTCCTGCAGCAGGCATGGATCGCCGAAGAAGTTCCGCAATGTGGCTACTGCCAGACGGGACAGATCATGTCGGCGGCGGCATTGCTCGCGAAAACACCGAATCCCTCTGACGATCAGATCACGCAAGCCATGAACGGCAACCTCTGTCGTTGCGGAACCTACGAACGGATCCGCAAAGCGATTCACCGCGCCGCCGGCAACGGAGGTGCGCGATGAGCCCTCTTTCCCGTCGTGAATTCGTCGCCGCCGGGGTGGCCGCCGGCGCTGGACTGGTAGTCGGATTCTATCTGCCGCATCGAGGCGGATCCGGAAAAGAATCTTTCTCACCGAACGCCTATCTGCGCATTACTCCCGACAACAAAATCACGATCGTGGTGGCGCGTTCCGAGATGGGCCAGGGAGTGCGCACTGCACTGCCCATGATTCTCGCCGAGGAACTGGAAGCCGACTGGAAGCAAATCGAAATCGAGCAGGCGGGAGCGAGCACATTGTTCGGCGACCAAACCACGGGAGGAAGCGCCAGCATCCGCACTACCTGGGATCCCATGCGCAAGGCCGGGGCCTCCGCGCGCGAGATGCTGATTTCCGCGGCGGCGTTGACCTGGGGCGTGCCGCGGTCTTCGTGCAGCGCGGCTAGTGGGAACATCAAACACGCCGCGACAAACCGGAGTTTGAGTTACGGAGAACTCGTCGGCAAGGCTTCGACTTTCCCGATTCCCACCGACGTGGTGCTGAAGCAGAGCAAAGACTACAAGATTGTTGGCCAACGCCTGGCGCGGGTCGATTCGCCTGACAAGGTCAAAGGTTCCGCCGTGTTCGGAATCGACTTCCGTTTGCCCGGCATGAAATTCGCAGTGCTCTCGCGCTGTCCGACCATTGGTGGAAAGGTTTCCGCCTTCGACGATAAAGAATCGAAGAAGATTCCCGGCGTGACCTTCGTGGGCAAGGTCAATGATTCGGCGGTCGCGGTGGTGGCCGACAGTGTCTGGCAAGCCATGGAAGGCCGTCGCGTGTTGAACGTCACATGGGACGACGGTCCCAACAAGGATCTCGACAACGCGGCAGTCACGGCGGCTCTCAAGCAAGCGGCGTCGAAGAAGGGCGCGAACCTTTATTCCGCCGGTGAGCCTGCGAAAGCTTCCGGACGACACATTGCCGCCGAGTACACCCTGCCGTTCATGGCGCACGCGCCGATGGAACCAGGAAATTGCACCGCCCATTATCAGGGCACAAAATGCGAACTGTGGGCGCCGACGCAAGTCCCGCAGGATTGCCGCGACTCGGTTGCGCCGGCCATCGGACTTGATCCCGATCAGGTCAAAGTCAACGTCACTTTGATGGGCGGAGGCTTCGGCCGCCGCCTGGAACACGATTACGCCGTCGAAGCCGCGCTGGTTTCGAAAGCCATCAACGCGCCGGTGAAGGTCGTCTGGACCCGCGAAGACGATATGCGCTTTTCGACGTACCGTCCCGCCAGCATGCACCAGCTCAGCGCCACGGTCGACGGTTCCGGCCTTCCCGTCGGGCTGACGCATCGCATCATCGCGCCCTCGATCACTGGACAAAAAGGCCAGCCGGTTCCGAATGGCGTTGATCCAGACCTGCCCGATGAGGCCGGCCCAGTCTATGCCTTGCCCAACTACCTGATTGAATATGTGATGGCCGAAACGCCGGTGCCGTTGGGATGGATGCGCTCGGTCTATGCGTTGCAGGCGGCATTCGCGCTTGAGAGTTTCATTGATGAACTAGCCGTCGCCGCCGGCAAAGATCCGCTGCAATACCGGCTTCACCTGTTGTCGAAAGAGCAGGATCTGGCGTACTTCTCCACTACTTGGCACACCGCCCGCATGAAGGGTGTGCTGCAGCTTGCCGCGGATAAAGCCGGATGGGATAAGCCCCTTCCCGCCGGGCGCTATCGCGGGGTGGCATGCTTCGGGTGTTTCGCGTCGTACATGGCCGAAGTCGTTGAGATCACCATGGAGAAAGATCAACCGCGAGTGCATCGCGTGGTGGCCGCCGTAGACTGCGGACAGGTGGTGAATCCGAGCATTCTCGAACAGCAGATTCAGGGCGGGATCGTCTACGGGCTCGGGAACGCATTACGAGCGAAGATTACGATCGAGAAGGGTCGCGTAGTTCAAGGCAACTTCGACGATTACGCTCCGATCCGCATGGACGAAACACCGGCAGTCGAGGTTTACGCGGTTCCCAGCGCGGAGGCTCCGACCGGGATCGGCGAGCCCTCAGTGCCGCCCGTCGCTCCCGCGCTATGCAATGCAATCTATGCCGCGACGAAGAAGCGAATCCGGGCGCTGCCGATCTTAAGCTGAAACAAACATTTGTAAGGAGGCGCCGAATGCTCCGCAAGCGGACCTGTGTGTCGATCCTCCTCTTTCTCTTTCTTACAGTCGCAGTTTTCGCTCAAGTATCTTCCGTCCCTGCTTCGCGCCTCGCGCATCTTCGCCATGGCATCAACCTCAGCGAATGGTTCGCGCAGGTCTACGATCCCAAGGGATACACGAAAGAGCACTTCGAAAACTGGACCACTTCAGCCGACATTGCGCTGATCAAGGCGGCAGGCTTCGATCACGTGCGGCTCAGCGTGAACCCTCAGCCGATGATGGACGCGGCCAACCGCCAAAACGGAACCGCGGAATATTTTGGATTTCTTGACGCGGCGGTCAAGATGATTCTTGACGCGGGCCTTGCGGTCGAAATCGACATGCACCCTGACTCCGACTTTAAGGCTCGCCTCGCCAAGGATGACGACTTCATCGAACCTTTCGCGGAATATTGGCGCACGGTCGCGCGTCACTATTCTTCTTGGGATCCCGAACGTGTGTTCTTCGAGATATTGAACGAGCCGGAGATGCGCGATCCCTATCGCTGGTACGGCGTCGAGTCCAAACTGGCCGCGGCCATCCGGCAGGGCGCGCCCGCACACACTATCCTCGCCGCCGGGGCCAAGTGGGACGACGATGACGATATGCTCTTACTCGAGCCCCTGCGCGATCCCAACATAATTTACGTTTTCCACTTCTACGAGCCGCACATTTTTACGCATCAGGGAGCTACATGGGGTGCGTACTACTGGCACTGGCTAAAGGGTCTGCATTATCCATCGTCGCCAGACAACGCCGCGCAAGTTGCGGCCACCGTTCCTGAAGCTGTGCACCGGCTCGACGTGGTCCGCTACGGCCAGGATCACTGGGACGCGTCGCGCGTTGAGGCGGAAATCAATCAGGCGGCCGATTGGGCCAAGCAGCGCGGCGTTCCGCTGGTGTGCAACGAATTCGGCGTGTACCGTGCGTTCTCCGAACTGCAGGACCGCGCGTCATGGCTCAAGGATGTGCGGACTTCACTCGAACGCCATAATATTGGATGGGCGATGTGGGACTATTCCGGAGGATTCGGGGTCGTCACGAAGAAAGACGGCAAGGCGACGCTGGATGAAACTACGGTGAAGGCACTGGGATTGACGATGCTGAGGCAATAACTCTCAGTTTCAGCAACCCATCAGCGAGACGCAGGCACCCGCATGTCCTCAGCGAAACTTTGAAATGCCGTCAGGTCTTCGACAGGCCCTGATTCCAGACCGGCTTTTCGCTGCAGCGCATCGCGAGCGGCTTCTTCGGCAGTCCAATATTTCAGGAAGACGCCCTCGCGCAAATACCTGATCTCCTGCAGCGTGGAATCGGAGGCGCCCGCATACTTATCGACTTGCTGCAGGAAGAAATCAAAAAGGGGCTTGGGTAGTGCAAAGTTATCCGGCGCGTCACGGCGTTTATATTCGAAAATCGTTTTCTGATGCCAAGCGTTGAATTTCTTCGTACCAAACGAGTCCGACACGCCGAGAAATATTTGGGAAGTGGGGACGACTACCCGGACCTCGGAGCCATTCACCGGATGAAGCACCCACACCGCCACCGTGTGATTTGGATACGGCCAGAACAGCCCAACACTCCGGACTCCAGCGTGCTCCACGAGAAACGCGTAAAGAGCCGAAAGTTCGTCGCATTCCGCCGAGGCGGTCGGTGTCCCGGGCGAGACGCCTGTCACGTTTTTCCATTGGCTCCAGATCCGATCGGAATTCGGAGGCATATCCGTAATAGTCCAATGCATATTCCAGAAGCCGGCGTCCCGCGTCGCTTCGTACAGCAGTCTCACGATCACGAAGTCGGAATAGCTGATGCTGCCCGGTGCAATTTTGTAAGCCGCGGTAAACGACTGAAAGCTGAGGCGCATGCCCGAGCTGTTCTCCAACCTCTTCGCTCTCCCGCGCACCTCGCTGACCAGGTGCGCGACCGTCGTATCCGACGATTGAGAGGTCGCGGGCTGGGACACGGGTTTTTCTGCCCTGACTGGAACAGTCGTCAGCAGGACGATCGCGCCAAACAACGGCAGAGAGCATCGCATTTGCACTTACAAATCATATCTACCAACCTTCGAAATGCGACGGGGAATCCAGATGCTCCCAACAATTTTCTGACGGAACTTGTCGCCGTACGACGGTGTCTAATCATAAAATCGACACAGGCACTCTCCGGCCCTCCACTTCCGCTCGATCCGGACTTCGCGAGGTAGTCATGCTCGAAGCCGTACACCTTACCAAGCGCTACGCATCCTTGCCTGCTGTTCAGGACTTATCTTTCTCGCTGCGCCCGGGACAGGTTCTGGGCTGCCTCGGGCCCAACGGCTCCGGCAAGAGCACCACCGTAAAGATGCTCACCGGATTGCTGCAACCGACGCGCGGCGTGGTTCGCTTCGACGGGCACAACATCCAGGACGATCTGACGGCCTACCGCAAGCATCTGGGATATGTTCCAGAAGAAGCTCACCTGTATCCCTACCTGACTGGTTGGGAATATCTTGAGCTGATCGGAACTCTGCGCGGGATGCCCAATTCCGACTTGGCGAAAAAGATTGATTCCCTGCTCGAACTTTTCTCGCTGCATCCCAGCCGGCACGCGAGTATCAGCACATATTCCAAGGGCATGCGCCAGCGCGTTCTGCTTATTGCCGCGATCATGCACAACCCGGAGATTTTCATCTTTGACGAGCCTCTCTCCGGCCTCGACGTCACCTCGGCGCTGGTATTCAAGAACCTCGTTCAAGCGCTCGGCCGCAATGGCAAACTCGTCTTCTATTGCTCGCACGTGCTGGAAGTCGTCGAGAAAGTCTGCTCCGATGTTCTGATCCTGCGCAAAGGAGTGGTGATCGCGCAGGACTCGGTGGCAAACATCGGTCAGATTCTTGGCCAGTCGCTCGAGAACACATTTCTGCATCTGGTCGACGAAGTGGACACCACCACCGTCGCCCATGACATCGTGGACGTCATGAACATGGGGACGATGGCGGCATGACCTCACCCTTCGACATCCTCCGGCATTGGTGGGAGTACTACCGCCAGCGACCGTTCGGCCGAATGGTCGAGCTTTTCGTTGCTCGCATTTTCCGCGGTGGCGGTGATGCCGACGCCGAAGGACTCGACCTCGGGATCGGTCTCGTGCTCACTCTTCTGGCCATGCCCGGCGGCTTCGTATCGCTCTTGTTGTTGGACAAGTACGGAACTTTCGCGCAGTGGTTGCGAGGAATCACCAACGTCGATGTGCTGCAGGCCGCTCTTCCCGACGAGTACTTCTTTATTGTGCTTTCCATGACGGTGACCGGCGCTGTGGCCGTTTGGCGCTGGGACGCCATCTTCCCCGACCGCCGCGACTACATCAATCTGGTTCCGCTGCCGATCGCAACCAAAACAATCTTCTTTGCCAATCTCGTCGCTGTATTGTTTCTGGCTGGCCTGGTTGCGGTCGACGTCAACGCCGTTTCGTGCATCCTGTTCCCTGCGGTCGTGGCCGCGACCCAGATCAACTTCCTGTTCTTCGTGAAATTTGCAGCCATCCACGCACTCGGAGTTTTACTCTCGAGCGTTTTCTCGTTCTTTGCAATCTTCTCAATGTTGGGCCTGCTGATGGCGGTGCTGCCTCCGTCCGCTTTCCGCCGAGTTTCGGTTTACGCGCGGGGGCTCGTCGTGGTTTATCTGGTAATGCTGCTCTGCACGACGGCTGCGGTTCCAAACTTGTTGCGGCACGTAAAAGGACCTGCGCCCGGATGGACGTTCCTCTTTCCGTCGTGCTGGTTTCTAGGACTGTGTCAATGGCTGCGCGGCCGCGCAAATCCCGCCATGGTCGAATTGGCCAAGCTGACTTTCCCAATCGTCGGCACAGTATTGACGGTTGCTTTTTGTGTGTACGTGGCGGGATACCGCCGCCACTTCGTCCGCATCGCCGAACTCACGGAGGCCATCTCCGCTCCCCGCAGCCATAGCACGTCGCTTATCGAGCCTCTGCTCTCTCGCCTGTTGCGAACTCCGTTCCAAATCGGCGGCTTTTCTTTCGTTTGGAAGACTCTGCGCCGCAGCCAGACCCACCGGCTGGTTCTGACTGCCGTGGCAGGTCTCGGCCTGGTGCTTTCCTCCCAAGCCGTTGATGAACGCCACAGAAAATGCGAATTCGGCGCGTCAGGCCGCCCTTTCCCCGGATGCCCTCTCGATCCCCTTTATTCTTTCGTTTCTGATCATCGCCGGCTTGCGCGTCGTCTTCGAAATTCCTGTGGAGTTGCGCGCCAACTGGCTCTTCCAGTTGATGCTCGACCCGGATCAGCAGGAATGCAAGAGCCTGGCCAGAAACGTAATTCTTATCTCCCTCTTGCCCTTCCTCGTGCTCATCGCGTTTCCCATCTACGCTTACCTGGAAGGTTTTGTCGTGGCGTCTCTCCATACCTTGCTGACCGCAACATGGGCGGTGTTGCTCACGAACATTCTCCTGGTTCGATTCCGCAAGCTCCCGTTTACGTGCACCCTTCCTCTCTTCAAACAACATTCCATCGTGATCCTTCTGTCCTTCGGCTTCGGATTTCTCATCTACGCGCTCTCGACACCCGAGTTCGAGTCCTCAGCTCTCTTGCAGCCGTGGCGCATGATCAGTCTCGTACCGGTCGCGATCGTGGCGTGGCTGATCCCGCACTATCTCGAGAAGAGCACTCTCGAGATCGACCGCAAGCTGATCTTCGAGGAAGCTCCCAGTCGCACGATTGAGTTGCTGCAGCTCGGGGATTAGCCCCCGCACCAGATTCGAGTAGAACTCAACCTGACATTCCGCGCTCTCTATGAGCGATCACTCGCGACGGGTCGCTTTCTTGACACTGCCGCCGTCGAACCTTTATCCTAAGTCTTGCTCCTTGCGGTACTTACGCCCCTTGGCGTGCTTCCGCGGGCTGGATCGGCAACATTGCCGCGGAGGGTTTCGCAATGTTCCTCGACATCAAAGATTTGGAACGTCATCCTCTCGATTTTGAGGAGGTGTTTCAGCCCGATGTCATCGACCTGGGAGGCGAGGCTCGCCAGCGGACGCCGCTCAAAACCAGCGGACGCGCCGAACTGGTCGAGGAGCATCATGGCAAGCATCAGGTAATCAAGGACATACGTCTGCGAGGGCGCTTGTCGGCAGGCATCGAACTGCAGTGCGCTCGATGTCTGGAACCGGTATCGCAAGACATTGCCCGGGACTTCGAATTGCTCTACCGACCTCTCGGCGCGGATGCCGGTCGCGACGAACTCTCGGTGACCGACGCCGAGGCGGAAATCGGCTATTATCAGGGCGACGGTCTCCTGCTGGAAGATGTTTTGCGCGAACAGTTGCTGCTGGCGTTACCCTTGAAGGTCACCTGCCGCGAAGACTGCCGAGGCTTGTGCCCGCATTGTGGTAAGAATCTCAATCAGGAACAATGTTCCTGCAGCGTCCCAGTCGAGGATCCACGCTGGGCGGCACTGAAAGAGATCCGCGACAGGATCGAGCGCTAGGAAATAAGCTTTCAGCGATCCGCTGTCAGCCATCGAGGTTAGAGATCACATCAGTAACCGGCAGGCGGCATTCAGTCAAAAGCTGAAAGCCGATAGCTGAGAGCTGACAGATTTATTCAGCGGCTGGCGCGAGCGCCCCGCGAAAAGGAATTCACAACATGCCTAATCCAAAACGGCGACACTCCCAGAAGCGCACCTCTACCCGGCGCGCCCATGACTCACTGAAGGCCCATAGCCTTTCTGAGTGCCCTAACTGTCACGAGAAAAAGATGCCCCATCGCGCCTGCTCCAAGTGCGGGTACTATAAGGGACGCGAAGTTCTTGACGTCGAGGAAGCCAGCTAGCTCCTACATACCATGCCTAGCGTGATCGCGCTGGATGCGATGGGTTCGGACCGTGCGCCCAAGCCTGAAATCGAGGGCGCGATGCAGGCCGCACGCCAATATGGCGTGCGCGTGTTATTGGTCGGCCCAGAAGCCCTGATTAAGGCTGAACTGGACCGCCATCCATCAGCTGCGCGGATGCCGATCGAAGTCGTCCACGCCAGCGAATACATCACCATGGAAGACAAGGTGGAGGCGATTCGCGCCAAGCGCGACTCCTCCATGCGCGTCGGCCTTCGGATGGTGCGCGAAGGACAGGCCGCCGGCTTCGTCACCGCCGGAAACACCGGCGCGGCGATGGCCACCGCCAAAGTCGTGCTGGGCGCAGTTCCCGGCGTCGATCGTCCCGCCCTGGCTGCGGTTTTTCCGACAGCACCGGGCAATCCTGCGATGCTGCTCGATGTGGGCGCCAACGTCGATTGCTCGCCCCAGAACCTCGAGCAATTCGCCGTGATGGGCGATGTCTACTTTCGTGCCATGTTTTGCGAATCGACGCTTGGCAAGAAGGCGGGCATCCCTGGACCTCGCGTGGGTTTGCTCTCCATCGGTGAGGAAGAAAGCAAGGGCAACGATCTCACCCGCGAAGCATTTCAATTGCTCAAACAGCTTCCCCTGAATTTTGTCGGCAACGTCGAGGGCCGCGACCTCTACAACGGGCAGGTCGACGTCATCGTAGCTGACGGATTCGTGGGTAACGTCGCGTTGAAAATTTCCGAGGGCGTTGCCAACCTGGTGCGCACCGCGCTGAAGGAGTCGCTGAAAGCCACAATCACCCGGCAGGTCGGCGCATTGCTTTCGCGCAGCGCCTTCACTGATTTCAAGAAGCGCCTCGACCATACTGAATACGGCGGCGCTCCGCTGTTAGGCGTAAAAGGCGTCTGCATCATCACGCACGGATCGTCGAACGCTAACGCCATCAAGAACGCGGTCCGTGTGGCCGCAGAGTTAAGTCGTCGCGATATTAACGGATCGATCGAGCGGGGTCTGGCTGCGCTGCATCCCGCCACGGTCGAAGAAGTAGCACATTCCAAGTAAGCGATTTCCCTTTCAATGACTGACACTACTATCGCGCTGCTTTTCCCCGGCCAAGGCTCGCAATCGGTTGGCATGGGTAAGGATCTGGCCGAGAAATATCCGGCAGCTCGGCAAACCTTCGAAGAGGCCGACGAAGCCCTGGGCTACAAGCTGTCGCAGGTGTGCTTCGAGGGTCCGGAAGACCAGCTTCGTCTGACGGAGATCACACAGCCGGCAATTCTCACCGTGTCGGTAGCGGCACTCCGCGTGCTGCAACCGCAGCTTCCGAAGCCCAGCTATGTTGCAGGCCACAGCCTCGGCGAGTACTCCGCACACGTGGCCTCCGGAACCTTCAGCTTTGCCGAGGCCGTGCGCACGGTTCGCAATCGCGGCAAATACATGCAGGAGGCTGTGCCGGTCGGCGTCGGAGCCATGGCCGCAATTCTGGGCATGGACTTCGAGAAAGTTTCTGCCGTATGCCACGACGCGGCGCAGGCGGAAGTCTGCTCACCCGCCAACATTAACTCGCCCGAACAGATCGTCATTTCGGGCAACGCGGCGGCTGTCGAGCGTGCCGCGAAGCTGGCCGACGAGCGCGGCGCCAAGCGCGCCAAGCTTTTGCCGGTGAGCGCCCCTTTTCATTGCTCCCTGATGAAACCGGCGCAAGACCGTTTGGACAGCGATCTCAACGCGCTCAAGATGCAGAAGCCAGCGTATCCGGTGGCTTGTAACGTAGAGGCTGACCTCGTGAGCGATGACATTCGCGCCCGCGACACGCTTCTCCGCCAAGTCACAGGCTCGGTCAAGTGGGAACAATGCATGCGCCTGCTGATTTCGCAGGGTGCGCAGACGTTCATCGAGGTCGGTCCGGGAAAAGTCCTGTGCGGGTTAATGCGGCAGATCGACCGATCGAAAACCTGTTTCAATGTCGCCGACGATGCGACGTTGGCGAAAACGTTAGAAACGTTATCGAAAGCAGCATAACAGCAGGGGTCAGAGCGAGAGTCTATCTGACCCTAGCTCCTGACCCCTAGTCCCTGATCCCATTCCCTGACTCAGTGGAAGATCAATTCGCAAGGCGCAAAGCTCAGAGTGTGATCTGATTTCTCCACCCAAACCTGCGCATGTTGAGAGCGGTCGTTCACGATGACGTCTACGACCACTCCAGTTCCAGACCCCGTAGTGCCAAGCCCCGAACACGTGCTCGCTCCGTACACCTTGTAGGTCTTGATCAACCCCCACTCTCCGCCCGGACCCCAGTCGCGGTAAAACTCGTTGAACGGATATTTCGGATACTGGGCTGGACGCTGCGACCAGTCGGGATCATGCATCCAGATGCCATAGGCCGTCTTGTAATCCTGCTTCTGCAGCGCGTCGAAAAAATGCCCGACGCGGATTTCCTCGGGCTTGTAGCGAAAAGCCCACAGTAGGCCGATCACCAGTACAACGATGGAAATCACCGAAACGATCAGCTTCTTCTTTTTCCGCGCTTTTTCAGAGTCGTACTCTTTGGCGTCCAGGAGCGTCATACCCCTCTAGCATAACGGACAATGCCGCCAAGTCAAAAGTTCCCGAGAAGAATCGGGAAATTTTGGAATTCGGTGATTTTGTTATTCGATAGCGGCGCGAGTTTCTGAGATTACAAAATTACCCAATTACGAAATTCTCAAAGGGTTCTCTTGAACAAAGGAATCGCAACCCCCAGAGTGATCGCCGCGAAGATAGAAAGGAAAAGCATGTCCCCCCAAACGGCCGAAAGCGTCGTCTCCTTGAGCAGCAAGCACTTGAACCCGTCGACCGCATAGGTGAACGGATCGCACTTCGCAATCGCCCGTAGCCACGGCGGAAACGCCTGGATCGGATAGACCGACCCGCTGGGAAAGAACAGCAGCGTATTGAGAATGCCGAACATGGCCCGCGGCACCAGCGGGTCTTCAATGCGAACCATCAGCAGGAACATCATCGTATTGAAGGCCATCGACGTCAGCACGATCATGATGATCAGTCCGAGGATGGTTACCGGATTGAAGATTGTCCCCACCCCCGCCATCAGCGATCCGATGGCGACGATGATCACGCCCGTCATTACCGCTTTGATAGCCCCAGCAAGGTTAAGTCCGAGCACAAGCTCGAGCTTGGTAATCGGCGTCACCAGGTAGCCTTCGTGCACCCCGCGGGCTTTGTCGTCGATGTACAGCATGCCACCGCCAATCATCACCGACACGAACATCGCCAGCACCAGCGATCCGGGCAGCAGGTACTTCATGTATTCGATATAGGGATAAAGCTCGACCACATCGAGCGCCGTCTGCTGCAGAATTCGGGGCGATACTGCTGGTTGATTAAGCGCATTGGTCAGGTCAGCCAGTTCCGCTTCCACCGCCGAACTCATGAAGTTGTCGCTGTTATCGACGACCAGCGCGATGCGCGGATGATTTGACTCATACACGCGCCGCGAAAACTGCGGAGGAATGATCACCGCGCCTTCCAGTTTGCCGTTGCGCACATCTTCCATCGCTTGCCGGTCGCTGTCGTAAGGGATCGGCACGAACGTCCGTATATTCACCCGGACCGAATCAAAAGCCTCGCGAATCTTCAGCGCCTGCGGTCCGCCATCCTGATCCACAATCGCGACCCGGGCATCGTGAATCTTCCCACCGAAGGCATTGCCGAGAATGATCAATTGGACGAGTGGAAAGATCATCGAAGCCAGCATCAGTGCGGGTGACCGGAAAAACTTGCGCATTTCGCGCTCGACAATGGCCATCATTCGATTCATAATTCGGACCTCGAACGACTCATGGTTGCAATCCCGGCCTCTGCGGCATGACAAAGGCATACGCCTTCTGCAGTTCGTCGCGAAGCTGTCTACCGGTGTAGTGCACGAATACGTCGTCGAGCGTGGTGTTCTGCACGGAGAGTGACTTCACCGCAACTCCAGCAGCTACCGCCATCTCCACCAGTAGCGTGGTGGTGCGTGAGCCGTTGCCGGTCAAGACCCGATACATGCCGGCTCCTTCATGCTGCACCGAGGTCACATCGTCGAGGGCATGCAGCCTCTGCTCCCAATCCGCGGGTGGATTTTCAAACTGCGCCTCGATCACATTCGATCCCGGCACGCTCGCCTTCAAAGCCGTCGGCGAATCCAGGGCCACAAGCTTTCCGTGATCGACAATCGCGATTCGGTCACACAGCCGGTCGGCCTCGTCCATGTAGTGCGTCGTGATCAGAATCGTCAGTTGACGGTGTTCTTTGATGTTCCCCAGCATCTCCCACACTGCCACGCGTGAGACCGGGTCCAGCCCTGTCGTCGGTTCATCGAGGAAAAAAATCTTCGGATGGTGCACCAGCCCGCGCGCGATCTCCAACCGCCGCCGCATGCCTCCCGAGAGTGTTTTCGTTTGCGCATCCCGCCACTTCGTCAAGTCCACCAGTTCCAGCAGTTCGTTGATCGATCGTTGCCGCTCCTTGGCGGGGACATCGTAGAGCTTGGCGTAAATGCTCATGTTCTCTTCGATCGTCAGGTCGAGATCGCTGGTCAGCGCCTGCGGAATCACGCCAATCATCCTGCGCGCCGCATTCGGCTCTTTCGCAACGTCATGTCCGGCAATCCGCGCCTTCCCTGCCGTGATGGGGATGAGTGTGGTCATCATGCGGATCAGCGTGGACTTCCCCGCTCCGTTGGGACCCAGTAAGCCGAAGATTTCTCCCTCCTTCACGCTGAAGGAAACGTCGTCCACCGCCGTGAAATCCCCGTACTTCTTCACGATGTGTTCAACCTCGATCGCCGAGGGAGCGTTGGGGTCGTAAACCGGCTTCTCGAGCGTGGAACTCGGCGTTCCTGCCGAGGGACCCGCCGCGTGCTCTCCGGAGTTGGTCTTTTCCGTCATTTCTGCTCCGACGCGGCCGCACTCTGCGTACCGCCCTTCATCTGTTCCGGGGAAACCAGCACTTCGGCCGTCATTCCCGGCACATATGCGCCCTTGGGATTGTCCAATCGAATCTTCAGCACGATGGTCTTGATGTCACGCTTGCGCCGGCTCACATCGCGTTGGGTCGCGAAATCTCCTTCCACCCCCTTGAAGAACACTTTGCCGCTTGTAATCGTTCCTCCCGGCAGGCGAACACGCAGCACATCGCCATAACCGATGTGGTCAGCGTAGGTCTCGGGAATGGCAACTCGCGCCCACGTATCGCTCAGATCGACAACGGTGACAATCGGCGCCCCGATGTTCACCACTTCTCCCTGCCGCGCCGCGCGCACAGAGACGGTCCCACTCACCGGCGCATACACGTTCGTGTAACCCAGCCGGACCGCGGCCTGATTCTTCTGTGCAATTGCATTCTTAAGATCAGCTTGCGTGGCCGCCACCGTGCTCTTGGCCGCCTTGCCCTGGGAGGTCCGCGCGATGGCGGAATTGAGGTCTGCCTCCGCTGCCTTGACCAAATCCTGCTGCGCCTGGTAGGTCGCCTGCGCCGCCTGTAAATTCGTTTCTGCCTGCACGCGCTCCTGGTCCGACGCGATTCCCGCCTTGGCCAATTCAATCGCGCGCCGGCTGTCACTCTCGGTGCGGTCGAGTGCGGCCTTAGCCTGCATCAGTTGCGCTTTGGCGGAAGACACCTTGGCCTGCGCATTCGCCACGTCGCTCGTAGTCGATCCCGACGTGGACTCTTCCGTGTGGGACATCTCGTCCACTTTATGGTGCAGGCTGGCGATGTTCGCAGACGCCGCGGCTTCCTGCGCCTGCAATTCCGACGGATCGAGCACTGCAATCAGGTCCCCGGCTTTGACCGGCGTGCCCTCGTCCACCAGCAGTTTCTGAATCCGTCCTTCAACCTGCGCGCTTACGATTACCTGATTTGCATCCACCGTCCCGATCAGCACCAGGTCTCGCGAGTGATCGGTAGAGAAGTAATAGTAGGTTGCGGCAATCACAAAGATGATTCCGAGAAGGATAAGAAAACGGTTGCGCGCGCTCATGTGCGTGTTCCTTGGGCCGCGGTGTGCTTGGGATCAAACAACGCGGCGGAAATGAAATCCAGCACGGAAGCCCTCCGCTCGGCAATCCGCTCGGGCGTCAGGGGGTTGAAGCCGACAATCTTCTGCATCATGGGGGCACTGCTGAAGTAGAAAACGATCATCGCGACCATCGACGGAACAAAATGGGCCGGATTCACCGGACGAAATTCTCGCTCGGCGATTCCCTTTTGGATCAACTCGCTGACCCGGCTGAAAATCGGCCGAATATACTTTTTGATCACCTGGTCGATGTGCGGCGACTGGCCTTCCCGCGCCCGCATCATCTCCCGCTGCATCAGCCGCGGATAAAGCTGGTTCGAAGCGACAAAGTCGAAATATGCGCCGGCATAAGCCAGCATTTTTTCGCGAGTCGGCAGATTGCTGTCGAGCACTTGAAACACCGTGTTCTTCAATCCACCGAAGGCATTGTCGAGCACGGCGCCGTGGAGCGTCTCTTTGTCTCTGAAGTAGTAGTACAGCAGCGCCTTGTTGACTCCGGCCTCGCGCGCGATGGCGTCGGTACGGGCTCCGGCGATCCCGTGCTCGGCAAATTCCTGCGCTGCCGCCCGCAGGATCGCTGCCCGGCTTTCCTCGGGCTGGCCGCGAGATCCCATGCGCCCGTGTGAGTCCTGCCGGCGATGAAGAAGACGAGGCATTGTACTTAATTAACCAGTTAGTTAGATTATATGTCAACCTTTAACGATGCGGAAATTTCTTTTTCGAAAGCCCTCCTCGCCTCCGCTTTTTCACAGGATGGGAAAACAACCGTCTCCACCCAAGATGATCCTTGCAGTCGTGTTCTAATACCCCAAACGATGGAATGCCGATCGGGCTGGCCTTCGTGACCTTCATATCCTTCGTTGTTAACGCTCTTTCTAAGGGGGCCTCATGAGAAGACTCGTTATCCTGCTCGCAGCTGTCTGCACTCTTTTTTCCCTCGCCGCAGAAGCTCAAACCGCAAAGCTCGACCGCCAGGTAGCCATTACCATCGACGATCTCCCCGCAGGAATGGCCGATCGCCTGCCAGCAGCCAACATCACGGCGATGACCACGAAGCTCCTGGGCACGCTCCGCGACCAGAAGATTCCCGTGGTAGGCTTCGTCAACGAGAAGAAACTCTACAAGCCCGGAGAAGTCGACGAGCGTATCAAAGCTCTGCAGATGTGGGTCGACTATGGCTTTGAACTCGGCAATCACACCTTCAGCCACCCCTCGCTGAACCATGTCCCGCTGAAGGATTGGGAAGAGGACGTGATTCGCGGGGAAACCGTCACCCGCATGCTTCTCGCGCAGCATAAGATGAAGCTGCGCTACTTCCGCCATCCCTACCTCGACACTGGGCGCGATTTGCTCACACGGCGCCAGGCGGATGAATTTCTAACCGAACGCGGCTACCGCCAGGCTCCCATCACGCTCGATGGTTGGGACTGGATGTTCGCCGGGCTCTACGAAGACGCCAAGACACGCAACGACACTGCGTATCAGCAGCAGATTGTGAAGGAGTATCTCTCCTATCACGACACCGCGATCGCCTATGCCGAACAGCTGTCGGCCAAAATTGTGGGATATGAGCCGAGACAGATTTTGCTCCTGCATGCCAGCAATCTCGAAGCCGACCACATCGGCGAACTGCTGGACATGCTGCGCAAGCGAGGCTACCGCTTCATCACGCTGGAAGACGCGTTAAGCGATCAGGCCTACAGCCTGCCAGACACATATGTTGGAGAAGAAGGTACTGGCTGGATCGATCACTGGGCGATCACGCAAGGCAAGATTCCGCAGGGCGCGCCCGTGTTCCCCCAATGGGTGATCGATCGCTCGAAGCAGTTGCATTTATCAACCGGACAGGTGACCGCTCCGACTGAGCCCTACTGATCCAGAGGTGTTAGTTCGATCCGCCGGCAATCGAAGGGACGAGCAGAACCTCGTCGCCTTCCTGGAACGCATAGCCTGGTCCGCCGAGGAAGCGGATGTCTTCTTCGTTTACATAAATATTCAAGAAGCGTCGAACCTGACCTTGGTCGTCGCGCAGGTGCGGCTTCAGCTCGGGGAACTTTTCATCGAGCACCGAGAAGAGCTCTCCCAAGTTCGACGCCGCGCAGGTGATCGACCCGACGCCCGCCGTATGACGCCGCAATGCAGTTGGAATCTGTACGGTAATCGGCATAGCTACGCTCCTACGCCCACGCCGGTCAAAACACCCGGCACTTCAGCTGCGCTGATCTTCTGCTTCAAGTAACTCTCGAACTCCGCCAACTTCGGAGCAATCGGCCGCTCGGTCTGGTAGACACCCGCGAGCACATCGGTGGTCTTCAATCCGTTGCCGGTGATGCACAATACCGTTGTCTCCTCAGGCAAAATCCGGTCTTGACGATATAGCTTCCCCGCGCTTCCGACCGTCACGCCGCCGGCGGTCTCGGTGAAAATACCTTCGGTCTCAGCCAGCAGTTGGATCGACTCGATCACGACCGGATCGCTGACGTCCTCGCTCCATCCTCCGCTGCCCTTGATGACCTTGATCGCATAGTGGCCGTCGGCAGGATTGCCGATCGCGAGCGAACGCGCAATCGTCGTGGGCTTTTGAGGCTCAATCTCAGAGCTGCCCGTCTTCACCGCAGTCGAAATCGGGGAGCAGCCCGATGGCTTGCGCTCCGAAGAACTTAACTTCCTTCTGCTCGACGAACCCGAGCTTGATCAGCTCGTCGAACGCCTTCTTGATTTTCACAATCAGCGAACCGCCGGCCATCGGACAGACCACGTTGTCGGGCAGTCGCCAGCCAAGTTGCTCCGCAATCTCGAAGCCAACTGTCTTCGATCCTTCCGCATAGTAGGGCCGCAGGTTCACGTTAACAAAGCCCCAGCGATGCTCGTCAGCGATCTGCGAGCAGAGGCGGTTGACCTGGTCGTAGTTGCCGGCGATGCGCACGACCTTCGCGCCGAAAACGTTCGTCCCCAGAATCTTCGCGGGCTCGAGGTCGGAAGGGATAAAGATCCAGGCCTTCAGTCCCTCGCGCGCGGCGTGCGCGGCGACAGCATTGGCAAGGTTTCCAGTGGACGAGCACGAGACGGTATCAAATCCGAACGCTTTCGCTTGCGACAAAGCAACCGCCACCACCCGGTCTTTGAAACTCAGCGTCGGCATGCAGACGGCGTCGTTCTTGATGTAGAGATTCCCCGCGGCAACGGTCGTTCCACTCAATTGCTCAGCCAGACGTGGAGCCTGAAACAAAGGAGTGAAGCCGACCGGCAACCGCGGTTCATAGCCTTGGGGGAGGGGCAACAGCTCGGAGTAGCGCCACATGTTTGGCGGCCGCTGGGCAATACGCTCCTTGGTGAAAGTTCCCTGGCTAATCTGCGCGCGCACCGCGTCATAGTCGTAGGCAACTTCCAGAGGGGAGAAGCAATCGTCGCAGATGGATCGAGGTTGATTTCCCCAACTCCGTCCGCATTCCCGGCACCGCAATTCGTAGTGCGACATGTAGCTGCTCGCTTTCTTGCTTAGCTGCTTCTCAAAGCGGCAAAGCGACGAGTAGCCGAGGACGAGCCTGAAAAAGCGGCCTAAAAAGCAAAGGCCTCTTTTTCCAGGAAAAGGAAAAGAGGCTATCGGAAAGCAAATACAGCGCGCTTGCCGAATCCCATGTTCCCTGTTTCCAGGAGAGAGTTGGCACCAGACATCCGGGATATATGATCCTGGATCGGTTGCCGTGGCGTCGTAGGGCTCGTCCCTCAGCCACTCTGCATGAAATTCAGGTCCACTCTCCAGTCGAAACTGAAAAGCGAACTTGTTCTTCTGATGTTACAAAATGCAGCACCCGCAGTCAAGGGCTAAGTCTTGTCCACTTGCGTTATCACCAGCCGCGGTTTGCAGCCGCAAAAGATTCGTTGAATGGCTCGGCCTTCAGCAATTCCGCAACAAGCCGCGATCAACAATTCATTTACCGGCTGTACTGATTCTTCTTTTTGTCCTCGTGCCGCTCAATGCCTAGTTGAATAAGTCTGTCGATCAGGTCGGCATATTCCAGTCCGGTCGCCGCCCACAGCTTGGGATACATGCTGATTGATGTGAAACCGGGCATGGTGTTGATCTCGTTCAGGAAAATTTTCCCGGTTTTCGGATCCATCAGAAAATCGACGCGCGCCAGGCCGGAGCAATCGACGGCTTTGAAGGCCGCTACCGCCAGTTCCTGCACCTTCTTTGTTTGCGCCTTGGTGAGTTTTGCGGGAATGATCAGCTGCGAGCCTTCGTCGAGATATTTCGCGTTGTAGTCGTAAAACTCCTTGACCGGAACAATCTCTCCTGGAACCGACGCAACCGCTTCGTCATTGCCCAGTACGGAGCATTCGATCTCGCGAGCTTTGTTCTTATTTCCGCCGACGCCCTGCTCGACGACTATTTTGCGGTCGAATTTCGCGGCTTCTTCGATCGCCGGTCCGAGTTCTTTGCGGTTGTGGGCTTTGCTGATGCCAACCGATGATCCCAGGTTCGCGGGCTTCACGAAGACGGGATATTTCAGTTTGCCGACCAGTTTCTCGACTCTCTTCGGGTCTTTCTCCCAAGCGCTGCGCAGAATCGTGACGTGCTTCACGATCGGAATTCCGGCGGCAATGAATAGAGATTTCATGATGTCTTTGTCCATGCCAGCTGCCGAGCCCAGCACGCCTGCACCAACGTAAGGAATGTCGGCCAATTCGAGCAAGCCCTGGATCGTGCCATCTTCGCCGAACGTGCCATGGAGCACTGGGAAGATCACGTCAACATTGATGGCGCGGTCCGAGGCCCGGCGCATGAGGGCAGCATCGGTCTGGAAAGGCACTAATCCGCTCTGACGGTGAACAGGTTCGGGCGGTACGACGACCGCTTCGCCCCGCGCCAGCACCGCCGCCGATGGCGTGAGGTCGGGATCGCCGGCGCGCAGATTGCGCGGCTCGAGCACAAGTTTGCCGGTTAGCAGATTTTCGGCGTGCTCGGCCGTAAGCCAGCGACCGTCTTTGGTGATGCCGATGGGCACCACGTCGTACTTGTCTTTATCGATCGCGTTAAGAACTGAGGCAGCCGAAAGCAGGGAAACCTCGTGCTCGCCACTGCGCCCGCCAAATAAGATACCGACCCGGAGCTTTTCCATGGCCTTCCAGTGTGGACGCTGGCGAAGGATTCCGTCAATCGCAGGGAAGATTCCCGCTGGTAGAATCTCCTGCGACATGGCCGAGATCAAACTTGTCGTGTTCGATATCGCTGGAACCATCATTGAAGATCATGGCGAGGTGGTCAGCGCCTTCTCAAGCGCGTTAGAGAAGAACGGCATTCCCTTTACCGCGGACGAACTCAAGCGATGGAAGGGAGCCTCGAAGCGAGAGGTGATCCGCCATTTCGTGAAGCAACTTGGACCGAACCCGGGTCACGCAGAGATGGTCGAGGCCACCTACGAATGCTTCCGCACGGAGTTGCTGAGTCTCTACGCGCAAGGGATAAAACCCGTCGAAGGCGCCTCGGCCACCTTTTCTTGGTGCAGGAAGCATGACATCCGGTTGGCAACAACTACCGGGTTCTATCGGGAAGTGAGCGATCTGATTCTCGAAAAGACGGGATGGCGCGAGCTATTTACGGCGAACATTTCCAGCAGCGACGTGCGCCAGGGAAGACCCGCGCCTTTCATGATCTTCCACGCAATGGAAGCGGCGGGCGTGCACAACGTGAAGCAGGTTATTAATGTCGGCGACACGCCGCTCGATCTTCAGTCGGGAAGCAATGCAGGGGTGCGGGGCGTTGTCGGAGTGCTGACCGGCGCGCACGACCAGGCGACTCTGCGGCGCGAACCGCATACCGACATCATTACGAGCGTTGCTGAAATACCGGCGCTTATCATGCGCGAGTTCTAAGCGAGTGTCCTGAGCATGGTCTCAGGATTACAGGATCTTCTTCCCGAAGGCCGAGAGCGCCAACTCTACTGCCAGGTCGGCAGTGCGGTTGTGCTCGTCGATCACGGGGTTCACTTCGACAATCTCAAAGCTCAACATGCGGCCATAATCCGCGATGATTTCCATGGCGAGATGAGCCTCGCGGTAGGTGGCGCCGCCGCGAACCGGAGTGCCAACTCCCGGCGCGTCTTCGGGATCGACCCAGTCCATATCGAGGGAAATGTGATAGCCGGCAGTGCCGCGTCCGGCCATGCGCAGCGCCTCTTCCATGACAGTGCGCATACCGCGCTCGTCGATATCCCGCATAGTGAAGACGCCGATTCCCGCGCGAACCACGTTTTCTTTTTCGACCGCATCGATATCGCGAACGCCGACCAGCACGCAGTTCTGCGGCTTCACCTTAGGCGAGAAGTCGAAGATGTTTGACAGTTCCGATGGCCACAATCCCATGAGGGCAGCGAGAGGCATTCCGTGCACGTTGCCGCTGGGAGACGAGTCTGGGGTGTTGATGTCAGTATGGGCGTCGATCCAGATCAATCCGATGGATTGATGCTGCCGCCGGTAGAACTCCGCGACCCCGGAGACGGTTCCAGCTGCCATAGAGTGGTCGCCCCCCAACGCCAACGGAACTTTCCCCGCCTCGAGCGTCTTGACCACCAACTCGGCGTGCTTCGTGCATGTCGCCGTGATCTCCTTGAGATATTTGGCGTGGGTGTCACCTTCTTTTTTCTGTTCCGGAATGGCGACGGCTACGTTGCCGCCGTCTTCGACTTCGTGCCCGAGCGCCTCGAGGCGCGCTTCAAGTCCAGCCACGCGCACCGCCGATGGCCCCATATCCACGCCGCGCCGAGACTGGCCAAGGTCAAGGGGAACTCCAATCACGCGAATTTTTCTGGGATTAATGTTGGTGGACATCGCCGTAGTTATCGTCATAGGTCTTGCTATTTCCCGAGGCCGTCCGGCAAGCCTTTGTAGTAACGAAATCCTTCGACCGGCTTCCCATCTTTCATTCTGACGCGGGTACGCGCGTCGTCTTTCAATTGCTTGACTTCCGCCTCGGACAAATTGGCTTTGTAGTTCTTCCAGCCGGGCCCGTACTGGCTGACGTATCGCGAAAAGGCAGTCACCTTTTTTTCCTGGAAGTCGGTGATGTCAACCCAGGTGTTCTCGTCGTCGTGATCGTAGTCGTTGTAGAGGAGGTACTCCGGGACCATGTACTCTTTCAGGCCCTCCTGCGTGATCTGGCCTTCGAAGAGCAGCCGCCACATCGCGGCGCGGGCTGCGTCCGCTGCCAGGTACGATGCCGCACGGTGGTCCGACTTGTGCCACCGCTGATAGTTTTTCCCCGGGTCCCACGCCATGAGCACCGCGGGCCGCAGTTTTCGAATCCAGCGCACCACATTCTCCACCACCGCCTTGCGATCCTCAAACTCCAGAAGACCATCGTCGTATCCGAGATTGATGTAGTGCTCCCCTGGAATACCAAGATCGGCCAGTGCAGCCAATTCTTCCTGGCGCCGAATTTGGGCGAGCTGTGTTCGCGACAGGTTGGGATCCTGAGTGCCAACATTTCCGGTGGTCAGCGTCAGGACATAAACTTGATTTCCGTGTGTCTGCAGCAACGCCAGGGTGCCGTGGGAGAGCGCGTCATCGTCGGCATGTGCGCCGATCAGCAGGATTGTCTTCCCAGTCCACTTCTCCACCGGAGTGTCGGGCGTCATTTGAGGACGCTGGGCCTGCGCGAGCATAGGAACCAGCAGGAACAGAGCGAAAAGTATTTTCCTCATAAAGGACTCCTCACTGACTTCCTTTGCTGAACTGACGCAAGCGGTTTCAAGACGTGTGCAGGAAAAGAGCGAACTTCATGGGCTAAAGCCGCATTCGGCTCGCCTTCGGTAGCACGCTGAAGCCGTGCTCTTCCCAAAACCCATTTGCCTCCACGTCCACTGTTCGAGGACTGGTAGCTACGGATAGAGCCGGTATAGCATCCTGGGGAACGGAATCGTCTCGCGAACGTGCTCGAGGCCGCAAATCCAGGCCACGGCGCGCTCGATGCCCATACCGAAGCCTCCATGCGGAACGCTGCCGAACTTCCGCAGGTCGAGATACCACTTGAATGCCTCTTCCGGGAGCCCGTGCTCGTGAATGCGTTGCAGCAGCAACTCGTACGATGCCATGCGCTGCGAACCGCCAATGATTTCGCCGTAGCCTTCGGGCGCCAGAACGTCGACGCAGAGGGCCAACTCCGGGCGCTGCGGGTCAGGCTCCATGTAGAAAGCTTTCACCTTCGCTGGATAACGGTGGATCATGACAGGCTTGTCGAATTGCGCGGAGAGATAGGTTTCATCGGGCGATCCGAGATCGCCGCCCCACTCAAACTTGGATTCCAGCGCGCCCTTGGCATGGCCTTCCTGCAGATTTTTCACTGCGTCGTCGTAGCTGAGACGCGGAAAAGGCGCCTCGATCTTCTCCAGCTTGGAAATGTCGCGGCCGATGGTCTGCAAGTCAACCCGGCGCTTCTCGAGGCATCGCTTCACGATAAAAGTGATCATGCCTTCGGCAAGTTCCATCACGTCGTCGAGCTCAGCATAGGCGACTTCCGGTTCGACCATCCAAAACTCGGTGAGATGGCGGCGGGTCTTGGATTTCTCCGCGCGAAAGGTTGGGCCGAAGGAATACACCTTGCCCAATGCCATGGCAGTAGCTTCAACGTAGAGCTGTCCGGATTGGGTAAGGAAGGCCTGCTCGTCAAAGTAGTCGACGGGGAAAAGAGTGGTCGTGCCTTCGCACGCCGCGGGAGTGATAATCGGCGGGTCGGTCAGCGTGAAGCCGCGTTCGTCGAAGAAATCGCGTGCGGCCTTGATGATCTCCGCCCGCACCCGCAGGATCGCGGCCTGGCGCTGCGAGCGCACCCAGAGATGGCGGTGCTCCATCAGAAAGTCGGTTCCGTGTTCTTTGGGCGTGATCGGATAGGGCGTCGTCTCGGGCACGCGCTGCACAACTTGCACGGTCGCAACGTCAAGCTCGTATCCGCCGGGAGCGCGCTTGTCGGCGCGGACTTTGCCTTCCACGATCACGCTGGATTCCTGCGTCAACGTCTTAACCGCGTCGAAAACTTCCGGCGTAACGGCATTCTTGGGGACGACACCCTGAATAATTCCGGAGCCGTCGCGAAACTGCGGGAACAACAGCTTTCCGCTCTCGCGCAGGTTGTAGAGCCAGCCCCGGATGGTGACGGTCTGGCCTTCGTGCTTGCCGATTTCTGCAATCGTGGTGACAGGCATAGTCATTTAGTATTTGGGCAATTTGCTAATTGGGTAACTTGAAACGCTTGAGTCCCGTTTTCAATTACACAATTGCCAAATTACTTTGCTTCCAGCTTGTCGAACGTTTCCCCGAGTTTCTCCAAAGCGTTCACTTTCTCGTCTTCCCCGAGTTCAAGCAGCAGGGGCGGAGTTTGCGGAGCGGAGCGCAGGAGTTCGATCGCTTCTTTCCAGTCAATGGTTCCCTGCCCCGGCCAGAGATGTGAGTCTTTGTTCTTGTCGTTATCGTGAACGTGGGTCGATCGGATATGGCTGCGCAGAATCTCGAATCCTTCGCGCACGGAGCTTTCCATGTGGGCGTGGCCGAAATCGAAGCAGACGCCGACATCGTCAAAATGAGCGCTGCGGATCATCTCGACCAGACGGTCAGGAGTCGAAAGCTCATTGGGAATATTCTCGAGCAGAATGCGTACGCCCAGCGGCTTGGCAAAAGCGCGCAGGTGCTCGATCGACGTCATGGCCGCTTCGAATTTCTTCTCGTTGAAACTCTCGTTGGGTGTCCCCAGATGCTGCACCAGGAAGCGGAACGGGATCTGCTCGGCGATTTCGAGGGCGCGTTTGATCTCGTCCATAGCCTCGATCCGGGCGGCGCGGTCGGTGGATGCCACGTTGATCGGCGGGGCTCCCGCGCGGCCCCATTCGTAGTCGGCAAAGAGAGGCGAATGCACCGAGTTCAGAGGAATCCCACTGCCGCGGAACCACTCGGCAATCTCCTTCACGTGTGCCTTCCGGTTGGCGTAGTCGAGATGCTGGCGCGCGGCGAAGATCTCGATCGCCTGCACTCCGCTGCGCATGAGCCCATCCAGAATTCCCGGGTGCAGCCGCTCTTTCACGAATAAGTAAGTTGAGACCGCTCTCTGCATGCCAGCCCTCTAAGAATTGTTGATTGCGGATTGTTGATTTCTGATTGAAACCCAAACTCTGCGTTTGGGGCAGCTTCTCAATCAGCAATCATCAATCAGCAATTGCCTTTCAGTATCCCACGGCCTTGCCATTACTGTTGCGGACGTCGGTCGCGCCTAGGCGCTCGCCCGTTTTCTCGTCAATCGCGATGCACTCCGCATCGCTCCAGTAGGGCGACACGTCGCCGTCGTGCAACCCGATCTGAACGTTGTATCCCATTTTCCGCAGGGTGTTCAATGTATCCGGAGAGAACCACTTCTCCACGTTCACGACGTCTGGCAGCCACTGGTTATGGAATCGTTGAGCATTAACCGCTTCCTGAATATTCATTCCATAGTCGACAACACCCATCAACACGTTTGCCACGGTAGTAATGATCTTGGAACTACCCGGCGAGCCGAGAACGAGGACTGTCTTCCCGCCGTGCGCCACGATCGTCGGCGTCATCGAAGACAGAGGACGCTTGCCCGGACCGATGGCATTGGCCAAACCTTGAATCAGGCCGTCGGAATTGGGCACGCCCGGCTTGGCCGAGAAATCATCCATCTCGTCGTTCATGAGAAAGCCCAGCCCGTCAGCGGTGACCCGGGATCCGAACCAGGAATTGATGGTGGTGGTGACCGCGACCGCGTTGCCGTCGGCGTCGACAACCGAGTAATGGGTCGTATGATTCGATTCGTGGGGCGCCATGGCCGGCGGATGCGCGGCGGCATATTGCTCCAGTTCGTTGAATACCGACGGCCGCTTCAACTCTTTGCTCGGGCTGGCGCGGACTGGATCGATGGTCTCTCGCCAAGCTGCTGCGTATTTCTTGTCAAGCAGCTGGGCGACTGGAATTTTGGCGAAGTCAGGATCGCCCATAAACTCCGCCCGATCGAAAAATGCGCGCCGGAAGGCCTCGACGGTGAAATGAATCGACCGGGAGGAACGGCTCTCCATGTTGGCCAAGTCATAGCCTTCGAGGATGTTGAGTGACTCGATGAGCACGGTTCCGCCCGAGGAGGGCGGGGGCGCGCTGATGATCTCGTACCCGCGATATGTTCCGCGCACCGGCTCCCGCTCTTTTACTTCATAGCGTGCCAGATCGTCGGCAGTCATCAGTCCGCCGCCTTTCTGCATTGCCGCCGCCAATTCCCGAGCGAGGGAGCCATGGTAAAAGTCATCTGGATGGAGGGCAATTCGCTCCAGCGTGCGGGCCAAGTCGGGCTGGCGGAAAATTTCTCCGGGCTTGTAATAGTCGCCGTTGCGCTGAAACACACGATGAGACTCGGGGAATTTGGCTAAGTCGGAGTCGTGCAAATCCGCAGCCTCGCCCCAGGTCAGCGCATACCCTTCGCGAGCAAGCTTGACGGCGGGAGCGATCACCCGTTTCAGAGTGAGCTTGCCGTATTTCTGCTCGGCATACACCATGCCCGCGACCGATCCGGGGACACCAATCGCCTTGTAGCCGATCTCGCTTGCGCCCTCAATCACGTTGCCTTGGGCGTCGAGATACATATCGCGCGTCGCGGCCGCTGGGGCCATCTCGCGGTAATCGAGGAAGTGTGTCTTCCCGTCGGCCATGCGGATCAACATGAATCCTCCGCCGCCAATATTCCCTGCCGCGGGATGGACAACCGCCAGGGCAAATCCCGTGGCCACGGCGGCGTCGATGGCATTGCCGCCTGCCTTGAGGATCTCAACTCCCACGTCCGATGCAAGCGCATGCACCGTTACCACCATGGCATGCTGCGCCCCCACTGGGTGCGTGGATGCCTCAATACAGGGCACTCGCACGAGCAGCGCCAAAAGCGCCATCAGCATCAAAATGAATAATCTATGGCGGGATCGCATGAAAGATTGAGGAAGTCCAGAACGCGGCGACTCTTGAGGCTAGCCGAGTGTGGCAAGCAGAGTCAAATCCGCGAGTTGCCGACTTGGAATCTGCCAAAGCGCACCCAGGGTTGGCACTAACGTAACTGAAGGGTAATGGGAGGAAGAGCCCTTTCCGTTGCGCATCTGCACGGCTTTCGAATACTCTAGACGAATCCCCTCGTACTCATACACTTAAGCTGTGGGTCAACTAGTTCAATCCGAGCCCTCGGAGGTGCGGCGGGAGCCTGCGCTGCTTTTTTCGGTCCCAATCTGGCAGTTCGCGATTCTGGGCGGCATTCTGATCTGGCTGTATTGGTCCATACTGGGTCACCTGATCCTCCAATGGTGGCAGAACCCGAACTTTTCCCACGGGTTCTTTGTTCCCATGTTCTCGGCCTTTGTGATTTGGCAGGAGCGTGATCAACTTGCGCGGCGGCCGGTCCGGCCCTCCTGGTGGGGTCTTCCAATCCTGGCCTTCGCCTTGTGCGTGCTGGTTGTCGGACAGATGGGGGCAGAACTCTTCCTTTCCAGGCTGTCGCTGCTGCTTGTGCTGGCGGGGCTGATCGTCCTTTTCTTTGGATGGACCCTGTTTCGAGCAATGCTGTTTCCCTGGGCCTTTCTGGTCCTGATGATTCCGATTCCCGCAATCCTTTTCAATGAAATCACGTTCCCGCTGCAGTTGCTGGCGTCGCGGGTCGCGGCGACGACATTGCCGATCTTCGGCGTCCCTGTTCTTCGGGAAGGCAACCTGATCATCCTGGCTGCAATGCCTTTGGAGGTCGCCGAGGCTTGCAGTGGCATTCGTTCGCTGATGTCGCTGGTGACCCTCGCCATTATTTACGGGTACCTCATGGAGCGGCGCTTGTGGATGCGTTGCTTGCTCGCGGTGGCTTCGGTGCCCATCGCCGTGCTGGCAAACAGCGCCCGAATCATTGGCACGGGTTTGTTGGTCCAATACTGGGATCCCGACAAGGCTGAGGGCTACTTCCACGCATCCTGGGGATGGATCGTGTTTGTCATCTCGCTAGTCATGCTCTATTCCCTGCACCGGTTGCTGGACTGGCTTTTGCCATCAAAAGATGGCGAGGCTCAAGGGAAGGCGCCCGAGATCCAGGCTGGGGCCTTGGCCAAAGGTTTCGGTGGCGGAAGTTCAATCCCGCGGTTCGTCCTGGCGACGCTGATCATCGGCGGTACCGCCACGTTGCTGCAGGCTCACTCTCGCGCCGAGACATTCCCTCCTCGGCAGGCTCTGCAGTCATTCCCGGAGGAGATCGGCGCCTTGAAGGGCACCGACATACCTATCGACAAGGATGCGCTGGAAGTTCTAGGAGCAGGCGAATTTCTGTTGCGCGACTACGCAAATCCAGACGGCCAGCAGCCCGCCGTTAATCTGTATATTGCCTACTTTCCAACCCAACGCGCGGGAGACACGATTCACTCTCCTAAGAACTGCCTTCCGGGAGCGGGCTGGGCGCCTGTCCAATCGAGTCGCACCAAGCTATCGGTGCCGGGACACGGGCCGTTTCCGGTCAACCGTTACGTAATTGCCAAGGGAGATTTGCGGCAACTGGTGTTCTATTGGTACTGGGCACATGACCGGGGCGTCGCCAGCGAGTACTGGGCCAAATATTATCTGGTCGCAGACTCCATCCGGATGAACCGCAGTGATGGCGCGTTAGTACGCGTCACCACACTGCTATCACCGGGGGAGTCAGCCGAAGCCGCCGAGCAGCGTGTTCTTCCCTTCGTCAATGAAATCGTCCCGAAGCTTGATAGCTACATTCCACGTTGAATCGACCAAGACATGGGTATGACTGCAGTAACTGTCGTGCACGGTTACGCTGCAGTATCATGTGTGAATGCAGGATGATAGCGTCGGTCTGCGTTCTGCGTTTCCCGTTGGAGAATCAAATATGAGTCGCTGGCTGAATGTCCGTTTGCTGTTCACTTGCTTTCTACTTGCCGCTCTGTTCACTGGTTGCACGCGCGACCCCAACGTTCGCAAGCAGAAATACTTTGACAGCGGCGAAAAATATTTTGCCGAGGGCAAATATCGCGAAGCGGCAATCCAGTATTCCAATGCCGTCCAGATCGACTCGCGCTTCGCCCAGGCACACTACAAGCTTAGCCAGGCCTATCTGAAGCTGGGCGACAGCAACCGAGCCTTCCAGGAACTGACTCGAACCGTCGAACTCGCCCCTGATACATACCGGGCACACACAGATCTGGCCAATCTTCTGGTAACCGTGAGGAACCCGGACGGTTCACCAGTGCAAGACAGTCTCAAGCAGGCCAAGACCCATCTCGACCTGCTCCGTGAGAAACAACCGAATAATCCGGAGACCCACGAGGCGTGGGCCAATTACTACTCGGCGCAGAATAATCTCCCTGCCGCCATGCAGGAGATACAACAGGCCATATCGGCCGATCCCAGCCGTTCGGAATCCTACCTGCTGCTGGCGCTTTTCCAGTTAAGGTCCAACATGCCGGATCAGGCCGAGGCCAACTTCAAGAAAGCGATTGAGGCTGATCCCAAGGCGATGAATGCGCAGCTGGCGTTGGGAGGCTTCTACCAGTCGCGCAATCGCATGCCTGAAGCGGAGCAGCAGTTCAGACACGCCATCCAGGTGGACCCCAAAAATTCCCAGCCCCGTGCAGCCCTGGTTCGACTGCTTATGCAGGAGTCCAAGAAAGATGAGACCGAATCTTTTCTAAGAGAAACCAAGAGAGACCTGCCCGACAATCCGGAAGGATATCGCATGCTGGGGGACTTTTATTTTGCTACGGGCGATCTCGACAAAGCGATCGCTGAATACGGTTCCCTGTATCACGATCATTCCAAGGATGTGCAGGTCAAGAAGAACTACATCCAGTTGCTGATTTTGAAGAACCGGTACGATGAAGCGACAAAACTGGATAACGAGATACTCAAATCCAACGCGCACGATGTAGATGCCCTGGTTTACAAGGGCCAGGTGCAAATCCGCCAGAATGATGCTGCGGGCGCCGTCGAGTCACTGCAGGCAGCTCTTCGCAATGACTCTAACAATGCCGTCGCTCACTATCAGTTGGGAACCGCTTACTCTCTGCAGCGCGACCTTGGGCGGGCGGAATCGGAGTGGCGGGAGGCGGTCCGCATCCGTCCTGATTTGACCGATGCGCAACGTGCGCTCGCTGCCTTGGAAAATAGCCGCGGCGATTTCGATGCCGTGCAGCAAACCGCACAGCAGATCATCAACGCCCAGCCTTATTCGGCAGATGGCTTCCTTCTTAAGTGCATGGCGGAGTTGAGACGCCAAAAATATAGCGACGCCCAGCACGACGCCGAAGAAGGTATGAAGAGGGCTCCTCAGAGTCCTGCGCCCTACGTTCAATTGGGCAATGTGCAGTTAGCGCAGAAACATTTCCCAGAGGCCGAGAAGTTCTACCAACAGGCGCTCGATAAGGATCCATCGTCGGCTGACGGCCTCAGCGGGTTGATGAACACCTACTTCGCGCAGAAACAGCCCGACAAGGCGATTGCCGCGGCCAATGCGCAAATCTCCAAGTCTCCCACAAGCAACTTCTACGATCTCCTCGGAACCGCGCTCTTCAATGGCAAGAAAGACTATCCTGCAGCCGAGGCCGCGCTGCGTAAAGCAATCGATCTTGATAAGGGCAACGTCGACGCCCTGGAGAAACTAGGCAAGGTTCAAGTGCAAGAGGGAGCCGCGGATAAGGCGCTTGCTCTCTACGAGCAAGCCATCAAAGACAATCCGCGCGAAGTCCGCTTCTACATTCTCGCCGGCGAACTTCACGAGGCCAAGCACGAATGGGATCCGGCCAAAGCCATGTACCAGCAGGCGCTCAGCATATCCCCCGATCATCCGCTCGCGGCTAACAATCTCGCCTATGTGATTCTCGAGCAGGGAGGCAATGTAGACGTGGCGATGGGCATGGCGCAAACTGCGCGCCGCGGGATGCCCGACTCGCCCAATGCCGCCGACACTCTGGGCTGGGCCTACTATCACAAGGGAATTTACCAGTCTGCGATCAGCCAGTTTCAAGAGGCACTGCGGCTGAACGAGAAAAATGGCGGACCGGATGACGCGGTGTTGCACTATCACCTCGGTCTCGCGTATCAGAAGGCGAACCAGAATGCGCTGGCCCGACAGCAATTGGAAAAGGCTTCAAAGCTCAGTCCTGAGAATGCGGATGTCCGCAAGGCATTGTCGGAACTGCACACCTAACCCTGGTCTTGAACGAAAATAAAAACCCCGCCTTGCGGCGGGGTTTTGTACTTTCGGCAAAGAGAAACTGAACTCTTACGCCTTCAGCTTGCGGCGAATCGCTCCAGCCACACCGATCAAGCCAGTTCCGAGCAAGCTCAATGAGCCGGGCTCAGGAACCACGGTGTTGGTATCACCACTGGAAATCGTGGTGCTACCGCTGAAGAATCCCTTACCAGTGTTGATGGTCAATTGCACGGTCGAGCCTACCGTCGAATAGCCGGATCCGATGGTTCCGGTCAATACGCCGGTCAGGGTGTAGTTATGAGTTCCGTTGGCCAGAGTCATCATCGTCCAAGTCACAGGACCCGAGAACGTGCCAGAGAACAGGGTTCCATTCGGAATGCCATTGCTGCCGTTGCCAGTAATGTTGAACCATCCGCCAGCCGCGAATGTTCCACCCTGTTGCAACGAACCGCTGGTGAGCGCTCCGGTTGAGAAGCTGACGCTGCCCAGGTCGGAACCTGTGATCAGCCCGCCTCCGTTTAGCCCGTTGACAGCCGCCAAGACGGATCCGCTCAGCGTAAGACCGCTGTTCGAACCCGAAAGGGTGCCGCCACTGTTGGTGTAGTCTACGTTGCTGCCGGCAAAAACTGCTGTAGGCAGGGCCAGTGCCAGGACAGCAAGCAAGAGAAGCTTCTTCATTTTACTTTTCTCCTAGGATTTTACTTCGCCCGGCTCCTAAGTGAGCGACCCGTGGCTTTTGCACCCTCCGAGGGAGACCGACTAAGGCGCGGTTTGTGAAAAGCACCCTGAGGTCCAAAGTGCCGGATTGTGTAACCACCACTGATAGAGTTGCTTAGGGGAGATTCGTTGAAGGCATCCCTGACGGGGAGTGAAAATGTCTGCGCATCAGTGGAGAACCTTGGAAACCCGCGCCGGAAGCGGGAACTGGGCCGTTGCGGAAAACTAATCCGCGGCGATTTCTTGTTTCGCGGAGTCGTCCTGTTCTTGCTTTCTTACGGCCCGATTCGAGGGCAGACCAGCATCACGGATCTTATACAGCAACGCACGGTAGCTGATACTCAAGGCGCGCGCGGCCTGCTTGCGGTTCCAGTGATGATTTTGCAAAACTTTCAGAATGACTTTGCGCTCCAGTTCGCGAACCGCTTGCCGCGTCAATTTTTTCAGCGAAATCTGGCCGTCGACCGGAATCTCGGTGTTGAAGAAATCCGTGGGACGCGGCGCCAGGTCCGCTGAGATCACTTCTTCGTTGCCCAGAATTACGTAACGCTTGATGAGGTTCTCCAGTTCGCGAATGTTTCCCGGCCAGTGATACTTGCGCAGCACCGCCATCATTTCGGGCGATAACGGCTTCGCGCGGCAATTGTATTTCCGGTTGTGATACTGAAGGAAATAGTCGACCAACTCGGGGATATCGCTGGCGCGTTCGCGCAATGGCGGCAAATGCAGATTCACGACGTTAATGCGGTAGAACAAATCGGAACGAAAGGTGCCGTTTTCAATCTCCTGTTCAAGCTTACGATTGGTCGCGCAAACCACGCGAACCTCGACTTTTTTGTCTTCTTGCGCGCCGATGCGGCAGAACTGTCCGTCTTGCAGAAGTTGCAGAAGCTTCGACTGCAGGGACATATCCAGTTCGGAAATCTCGTCAAGGAAAAGAGTGCCGCGATGCGCCATTTCCACGCGGCCCGGCTTCACGCCGTAAGCGCCGGTGAAGGCTCCTTTTTCGTAGCCGAAGAGCTCACTTTCCAGTAGGGTTCCGGGAATCGCGGGACAATTCACCTTGACCCAAGGGCCAGTGCGCCATGGCGAGGCAGCATGGATCATGCGAGCGATAATGTCTTTTCCGGTTCCACTCTCGCCCTGAATAAGTACTGGGACGTTGGCGCCCGCCAATTTTGAAAGGCGGTCGCGAACGGCCCGCATAATTTCGGTCCGGCCAAAGACAATCGCTTCGGGCGGCATTTCCCCCAATGGCTGGACGAGTGAATTCACACTGCTGGTTGTCATGATTGGGCTTTACCAACTGGGGGGAGAGGCTTCAAAGGAGCATCCAGAGAGCCAAATTCTGGCGAATCCACTGGGCACACCCTAAAGCTAGCCTACGCTACTGATGCGTATCAACTTACGAAAGAGCTAGCTTCGAGCAAGAGTACCCAAGGCTTCAAGGAAAGAGTAACATTTTTCGGTAACCAATGCGCAAACATTTTCACATGCTTGCAAGGACTTTCCTTACCCGGGACTTGGACCGCAAGGAAAGTGTGAGGGGCCGGGAGAACTTAAGGCCAAGCAAATAGTAGCCTTCTGCGGGGGTGGTGCGCAGGGTCCTGGCTTGCAGGGTGCGCGCCGCCTTGGGCATGGGTGCCAAGGCTGCAACCGGCGCACTTGGGATCTCGAGTCGGATCTGCGCAACCGCAGGCAAAACGCGTCGAATCGCGACCAGCATGCCACCCGCGCTTACGTTCAGGGCGGTAGCAAATTCCAGAAATTCCTTGCCCTTCCCGTCGCGGCTGCGCACGAAAACGGGAATTGCCAGCGGCAGCCTTATCCACTTCCGCCGCTCATGTGACGGCTTCCCCGCGCTCATGCAGACCTCTCCATTGACCTATGGATCTCCCCTCAAACAGCATCTGAGTGGCCAAATGTTGGCAGAACATCGGGTGAAACCCGGCAAGAACCGGAGGATCCCGGCTGTCCCGAGCGCCAAACCTGTAATAGAGGGGGAATTCGCGGGGATTTCCTTCGTTTTGCGTCTCGCTCAGGACCCGATGCGGAGGATGAAGTAACGTCCGAGAAGTGCAGAGTTTTGCTACACTTGGGTAATTCCGTTGCATTTTTCGTTGACACCAGACTGCCCGTATCATACGATTTTCTTACGGCACTCAAGTTGACAAGTCGAGTGCTTTCCCCCTCTCCCCGTGTCAACCTGTGGTATTTCCTCAATGGCCTCTGTTCAAAAGAACACGTGTGTTTCCGATGCCGGAATAACCAGGGAACCGGTGCCCGGAGTTGAGGTGCGTTCCGATGGCGATGTTCCGAGCCCGGAAAACCTGCTGCAGGAATATAAGGAACTGCGCGAGCGCTTTCAGCGCACTACCAACGCGTTGGCCTCAGCCGCTCATGACCTTAAGACTCCGCTCTCCATTCTGAACGGATACGTCGAACTGCTGCACAGCGAGAAATTGGGACCGCTCAGTGAGCGCCAGCGTGAAGTCTTGCAGGACATGCGGGACAGCGGAAAACGCTTGCAGCAATTTATCCAGGATTTCCTGACCTACAGCGCACTCGAGACGGGCGGGTTGCGCATGCAATTTGAAACGGGAAATATCAACGACACGCTTTCGGGGGTGTGCCGGTTGTGGTCGAGCCGATTTCAGGAAAAAGGCGTCGCTCTTTATTTTCTCGCGAATGACAAATTACCGACTTTTACGTTTGATTCGCCGAAGTTGGAGCGTGTGATCTCGAACCTGCTGGAGAATTCTTACAAGTTCACTCCCTCCGGCGGAACGGTTTGGCTGCACGCGGAGCCTTACATGTGGGAGCGCCGTACTGCATCCCTGCCGTCTTCTGCGGAACGACGCCGACAGAATTTAACGCATCCAAACTCCGTGAAAGTCAGCGTCTCCGATACCGGACCGGGCATTCCCGCGGAATTCCACCTTGAGGTCTTCGACGATTTCTTCCGCCTACCCGGCACTGAGAGTCAAGAAGGTATGGGGCTAGGTCTCGCAATTGCGCGTCGCCTTGTGCAAGGGATGAGCGGTAAGATATGGGTAGAGAGTGAACCCGGGGCAGGCTGCAAATTCTCATTTTTAATTCCTTATAAACCGGCTGTTGCCGCTGCCAGCAAAGGGAAAAACCGATGAAACAAACCGCCAAGATCCTGCTGGTGGACGACGAACCCGGCATGCTTCGCTACATCAAGACCCTGCTGGAGGTCGACGACTATAAAGTCGAGACTGCAACCACGGGCGAAGAAGCTCTGCAACAAGTCGAAAAAGGCCTTGCCCCCGATCTGGTTCTGCTCGACGTGCTAATGCCCGGAATCGACGGTCTGCAAACCCTGGAACAACTTCGGCAAAAGCAGCCTGGGTTGAAAGTAGTAATGCTTTCCTGCGTGAACGACACGCGCAAAGTCGTGCAGGCCATGAAGCTGGGGGCGCTGGATTATCTCACCAAGCCTTTTCAGAAGGCGGAACTCGACGCCGTCATCGACCTGAGCCTGGGTCAGGGAAAACAGACTTATAGCGGCGAAGTCGAAGAACTCGCGGATGACGTATTTTTTATCGCCGCCAGCCCAGCCATGCGGAAGATTCGCTCGCAGGCGGCTCTCGTAGCGAACGTCGACATTCCGGTGTTGCTTCTAGGCGAGAGCGGGACCGGCAAAGAAGTCTTAGGGCGGTTGATTCACAAGCTCTCTCCACGCGCGCACCGAACATTCCTCAAAGTCAATTGCGCGGCCGTTCCCGCCGACCTTCTGGAGAGCGAACTCTTCGGATACGAGCCCGGCGCGTTCACCGGCGCCACCCACGCGAAACCGGGGAAGTTTGAGCTGTGCAACAAGGGCACGATTCTGCTCGACGAAATCGGCGAAATGCCGCCAACACTACAGGCGAAGCTGCTGCACGTGTTGCAAGATCAACAGTTCTCGCGGCTGGGCAGCCGTTCCATCATTAAAGTGGACGTGCGGATCCTGGCGGCCACCAACATCAACATTCCGGAAGCGCTGGCGAACAAGCGGCTGCGCGAAGACTTATATTACCGCCTGAATGCCTTCACTATGAGTCTGCCGCCTCTGCGCGACCGCAAAGAAGAGATTCCCATCCTGCTAAAGCATTCGATGTCCAGAATGGCAGAACGCTACGCGCGTTCGCCGCTGCCGCTTTCCCCGGCTTTGCTGCAGGCCTGTCACAACTACTCCTGGCCCGGCAACCTTCGCGAACTGAACAATTTCCTGAAGCGCTATCTGATATTGGGCGATGAAAACCTGGCTATGACCGAACTTCTTCCGCGAAACGATGGTACAGGAGGGGTGCACGGCGAACCTTCGGCCAAGGGAGAATCGGGAGGACTGAAATCGCTGGCGCGTTCCGCCAAAGATGAAGCGGAAGCGGAAGCCATTGCCCGCACGCTGGAGCAGACGAACTGGAACCGCAAGCAGGCGGCCGCGATGCTTCAGATCAGCTACAAGGCATTACTCTATAAGATCCGGCAGTATGGAATCGCCGAGGCCAAGGGTCACCACAAGCTTTCAGCCGGGGCCTAGATCACCTTCGATTATTTTAGTCGAGTTCAAGAAAAGCCCACGGCTTGCTGCCCGTGGGCTTTTTCTTATCATTCATTCGCCAATTGTTTTACGGAACAACCAGCGAGATGGTGCCGCTCTTTGTATCGCTACCCGCCGTGGCCGTGACCGTGACCGTATAAGTCCCGGCGGGCGTTCCACTGACAGGAGTCTGCGTGGTGGACTTACTGCACGCCGGCAGTAGCAGCAGGAAGCGTAAAGAGAGCACACATCATCAAAATTCCTGCGATCCGTCGGCGACGACGGTCGCCGCCGATTCCGAGCAGCGTCAATCCCGGAATCATCAGCCAGATAGCATAAAAATGTCGCGTATGAAAGGCTTGCGGCCGGAGTCACGATCGGACGCGCCGTCGTCGTCAGGTTGAGGGTGGACGTTGCCCCGCTCGTGGTCGACAACGTGGCCGGATTGTTGGTGAAGTTGCATGCAGCCGCGCTGGGAAGGTTGGAGCACGAGAGTGAGATATTCGTAGTGAAAATGGGTCGCGGGGTCAGCGTCACCTGATAGATCGCAGTATCGCCCGCTACAGCCACGCTTTGATTACTGGGCTTAATCGTTGATTTCAAAGTCCGACATGGTGGCAGCCACGGAGGTTTGCGCGAGAACGATGTTGCCCGGCCCCATCGCCTGCACGGTACCGCCATTGAAAGGTCTGCGGCGAGCTTCCATCCGTATTTGCAGTCGGGGTCACCACGACGGTAATAGTCGCAGTCGATCCGGACTGCAGCGAGGGCACGCTGCAGCTTATGACGGCATTGGTGGATGCTCCACCACATGTCCCCGACGTCACGCTGGCAGAAACAAACGTTAACGGCACAATGGTGATCTGGGAACTCAGGTTGTCGGTGACGGTAATATTGGTCGCCAAATCCGGGCCTGTGTTCGTCACGATATAGGTGAATGTCGCCTGACTGCCAGCGCTCACAAGACTTTGATTCGCTCCCAGCGTCACTGTTCCATTAACTGGACAAACTTACGGCAGTGCCCAACTGGGCGACGAATGCGTCATAGCCGCCATTATTATTGGTGTCGGCCGCCAGCGGTTTCGCGACATGCAGGTCCGTCGAATTGGTCTCGCCGGCCAGATACGTGTTCTGATTGACATCCAGCGCGATACCGGTACCGGAGTCAGTGCCGGTTCCACCAAAATAACTTGCCCACGATGCAGTGATCGCCTGGCCCACGACTGCGGTTGTGTTAAGCCGGGCCACGAACGCGTCTTGCGGAGGATTGAAAACGCACTGCAGGGGTCCGCAACCGAGAACCGGAAAATCCGTGGACTGGGTCGATCCGGTGACCAGGGCGCCGCTGGCAGAATCGACCGTAATCGCCAGGCCGGCTTCATCGCCGGTTCCGCCAAGGTACGAAAAATAGTTCAGCGCCACGTTGGTAGTAGTGGTCGTGGTCGTCGCTGGATTGCTCAACCGTGCGACAAAGGCATCGTTGGCGAGAGTGCTCGGGGGAGTGCAAGCGGTCCCTGCTGCCGGGTTCACCGGGGTATCCAGGCAGCGCTGATAAGCTGCGGAATTGCTGAGCGTCGTAATACTGGATCCGATGTCAGTGGAATTCGTCGTGCCCACGACGTAGACGTTCGCAGCTCCCGTATCCAGAGCCACGCCCGTACTTGAGTCTGTCCCCGTGCCTCCCAGATACGTCGACCATAGCAACTGGTCTCCTGGATCGCCGGTCGGGTTGAGCTTGGCTACGAACGCGTCGGAGGCGGTGGTTGTGGTCGTGGTCGTGCAGGATTGAGGATTGGTAATTGTGGTCGGCGGCGCCTGATCGAGACACGGCTGGAACGCGCTCAGGATAGGGAAATCGGTGGTGCCACATCCCGAACATCCGGTGTAGAGAAAATTGGTGGTCCCACTGAAATAGATGTTGCCAGTCATGTCTACGGCAATGCCGCCACCGACGGCAATGGGCGAGGCCGTATCAAAATTGGCTCCGCCGAAATACGTCGAGTACGCGATACTGCCTGTTCCGCGGCGCGCCGTGTCGACTTTGGTGACGAAGAACTGGATCGGCGCGCGCGGCTCTGCTTGAAATGCCTGCGGCGCCCGGGGCAAACTGCTCGCCGGAAATTGATCCGTCGTGCTGGCCACATCGGAAGAGGTTGTGGTTCCGGTCACATAAATGTCTCCCGCGCCGTCGATGGTCATGCCGCTGGCGGTATCGGCTCCATTTCCCGAAAGGTAAGAGGAATAGAGCAGCACTGTGCCGTCGAACTTCAACTTGGTTACGAACGCATGAGGACCCGGACTGCCGGGCTTCGGCGCCGTCTGGTAGGCATTAGTCGCAGTTGTCGGGAAATTGCTTGAGGCTGTGGTCCCGGCTACGAACGGATCGCCACTCCCGTCGACTTTGATTCCTACCGGCGTGTCGGCACCGTCGCCGCCCAGGTAGGTGACGTAATCGAGGATCGCTGCAATGGAACCCAACGGTGGCGTGATTTTCGCTATATAGACATCTGGCCCGCTTCCATTCAGCGTCGGTTGAACTACGCCAGTCGCCGGAAGATTCGGTGAGGTCGTCGAACCGGTAATGTAGACGTTAAGGCTTCCATCAACGGTGATCGATGTCGAGTGCTCGTCGCCGCTGCCGCCAAAATATGTCGAAAAACTCAGGATCGGGTCAATGATCAGTTCGCGGGAGTGGTCGTAGGCCCCAATCGCGAAGCCGGCGCGTTTGGCTCCCCGCAAAACGAATCGGCCTTCGACCGGTTGCTGACGCCCGCTAATTTCCTGGTATACACGGGGAGCGCCGAGGCGAACGCTTCCACCCTCGCCCTTGATGATCAGCGCGCCTTCACTCAATGCGAGCTGTTTCGCTCCATCAAATTCGAGTTCCGCCTGGGCGGGATCGGAGCCGGGTGCAACCTGGAAGTCATATTCCAGTTGGCCCTGGCTTCCATAGAAGACCAGATTGATTCCGGGATAAATGTTGTCATAACGCACGCGCGAGAATTGCGGAACGCCAGTTCGCCACTTGGCAGGATCATTCCCGAGGAAGTAGTTGCTCTTGCCGGGAAGGCGGTCCGTTGCGGTCAAGGTGGGATTGGAAGTTCGCGCCAGCCAGCTTCATCTGTAAAGTTTCAACGCGGCGCGTAGAAGAAGCCTCGTGCTTGATGGGACTCTGCTTCGGGCGATCCTGCGAAACCAGACTCAGGATGGCTCCTTCGGATCCCAGGAAAAGACTATACCCAGGCCCCCGTGTCACAAACTTCGCGCGAGAGTCCGCTGGGTCGAGGTTGCCTTGTCCCAGATTCGGCTCGAAGACGAGGGGTAGGCCCGAGAATAGCGAATGGACCCGAGTTTGTGCGTCGCCATCGGCACTGTTAGCCATGCTTGCAGTTGTCGGGTACGCGGGAGCAATCCCATCCTGCCCCACCATCGAGAGGAACGAGGGCATTGCCGCGTTGGCGACGGACATTCGTGAGTGTGAAACCCCGAGAACGGCGCATCCTGCCCCAAGCAAAACCAGCCCAGCGGCTAGAACACGGCCCCGAACCACGGATGTTCCCCACCAACGGCGATCTACGTTCACGCGTCCCTCCAATGCTGTCGGATCACTTGCTGTCAGATGACAATTTCGGTTCAATTCTTAATCCCGAAGCCTTTTCCTCACATCACTAGTGGAGATAAGAGACGGCGCGCGAGTTTGTCCCAGCCTCGCACCGGCATACGTCTCTGGGCGAGCTTCGCCCGCAGCTTGCTGGTCATTGGAACTGGCGGAAAAATTAAGTAACTACTTAAACATCTGAAGGATAGACAAGTCAAGCGTGCCTTCCCTCACTCGCTCCAAGTTTCGTGAGATGCGGGAGCCCACGCAGAAAGATGCCGTCCCCTGATGCAATAATAGTGACCTCGAAGAACCGGCCCCCCCGGAGCGCCCGCATGCAGCAAGTCGTCAAATTTCTGCAAGAACTTGCGGCCACTCTCCCGTGGACTCGACCTCTGATTAAAGGAAGCGTTGACTTTATGGGCTCAACTCCCAACTACCCCGAGGCGGAGATGGCAGGGCGATTGCTCGTGACGCTTATGAGCCTGCCCCTGCCTAAGTCCTCCCTGGCTTTCGGTCACGTTTCCGTTGTGCATTCCGAGAAAGATTAACCGACTCAGTTCCGATCGGTATTTTGGTGTTGCAAATGGCAGCTTATTCTATAAATTGAAGGATCGGAGTACTTCCCAGCCTTTCCGGATGTTGCCGTCTGCTATGCGCTTTTCTTGGAATCACACGCTCTTAGGCGGGCCATGCAACCGAATTCACAGGAACGGCGGACGATGCGGCGCTTCGACATGCGCCTTCCGGCCATTGTCAAGCTGGAAGGGGCTAATGAGTTTCATACCGAAACCCAAAACGTAAGCGCGCGCGGCGTTTTTTTCTACCTCGACCGAACGGTATCAGCCGGAACTAAACTCGAAGTCACCCTGACTTTCCCCCCGCACATCACCTTGACCGATGCTGTCCGGGTTCGCTTCGTCGCGCGGGTAATCCGGGCGGAGAATCCTCTTCCTTCCGCACGTATCGGCGTCGCCGCCATGATCGAAGCCTACGAATTCCTGCGCTCGAACGGCAACCCTGACCTCCTCTCGGCTCTTCAAAGGGAGTGGAAAGCTACAAACTAAACGCCCAGCGTTGCACCTCGGCCTCCCTCCAATGCGCTGCCCCGGCAGTCAGAACGGATCAAGCTCTTAAACAAGGTAAAATTCCATGATGAAGCTATCCGTCGTAATGCCGATTTACAACGAACAAGCGACATTGCGCCGCGTCGTAGAACGCGTATTGTCTGTCGGCCTGGAGATCGAACTGATTTGCGTGGATGACGGTTCCAGCGACGGTTCGCGCGAAATCCTGGCTGCTCTGCAAAAGCAATACCCGAACGTACAAGCTTTCCTGCAGCCCCACAATATGGGAAAGGGCGCCGCATTGCGGCGCGGAATTCAGGAAGCGACGGGCGACTACGTGATCATCCAGGACGCGGACCTGGAATACGATCCCTGCGACTATCGACATTTACTCGAACCGCTGGAAGATGGACATGCCGATGTTGTATACGGGTCGCGTTTCGTCGGCGGCGGCCCGCATCGTGTGCTCTACTTCTGGCACTCGGTAGGAAACTGGATCCTCACCCTGCTCTCCAATATGATTACGAATCTCAACCTGACCGACATGGAGACTTGCTACAAAGTCTTCCGTCGTGAAGTCATTCAGTCGATCCCGATCGAAGAAGATCACTTCGGGTTTGAGCCGGAGATAACCGTGAAGATCGCCCGACGCCAGTATCGTGTGTACGAGGTGGGCATCAGCTACGCAGGGCGTACCTACGCAGAGGGCAAGAAAATTGGCTGGAAAGACGGCTTCCGCGCCGTGTGGTGTCTGGCAAAGTATGGTTTGAAGGAGCGTAAGGTCGCAGTCGCTTCGGTTTCCGGACAACGATAGCCCGACCTACTTGCCCTTGCCCAATTCCTTCAACTGCTGGCGCAGCCGGCTGAATCTACGAACCAGGCTGCCGATGTAGACGGCGTGAATCAGCCAGGTCGCGATATAAGCAGCATACAGAAACTTGACGGCGTTCATCGTGGGCTCCGATTCAAGGGCAGGCTGGCCTTCACCGATGCTTCTGCACCCACGAGCGATTCCATCGCGTGGGCATCCTCAACCTCGCGCTGCAACATTTCCAGTCGGAAGCGTGACCAGCATACGAGGAAGGCAAAGCAGAGAAATGCGAGCCAGTTGATGAGCAAGACATGCGCCATGCGTGGATCAAGCGACCCGCCGCCACCGATGACCGGTTGCGGATGCTGCGTGCGAAAAAACCATATTGAAAAATAGACTAATGGCACATCGAGCGCGCCAAAGATGGCGAGCACCGCAGCCATCACGGGAGTCTGGGCGCTGTCAGAGAATCGCCGCAGCACAAGATAGCTCACATAGATAAGCCACAACACTAACGTCGTGGTCAGGCGCACATCCCAGGTCCACCAGATCCCCCACACTGGGCGCGCCCAAATCGGCCCTGTCACCAGCACTATGGTGCAAAACACTACGCCTACTTCAGCAGAAACAACCGCCAAGGCGTCAGCTTTCGGATTGCGTCGGATCAAGTAAACCACCGACGCGACGAGATTAACCAGGAAGAGGAGGAATGCGGTCCAGGCTGAGGGAACGTGATAGTAGAAAATCCGTTGCACGTCGCCCATCGTGCGCTCTGTAGGGGCGACGACTAGCGCCTGGTACAGGGCGTAGGCCAGGAGAAGCGCCGTAAGGACCGAGAGAATGGGGAAGATTCTTTTCATTCCGCGTGCAAAATCGTCCCAAACAATGCCAGACAAGCTGTAGTAAACACCACATCATAGGTTAGAAGCAACACGATCCAGAAACGGGCCGCTCCCTCGCCGGACAGGATGATGCGCGTGGCCTCGACCATGGCCTGAACCGCCGGGATAGAAATAGGAAACAGCAGCAAAGGCAGCATGATTTCGCGACTGCGCGTTCGCAACGACATGGCCGCGAAGAAAGTCCCGTTCACTACCAGAGCCCATGTGCCTAGAATCCCGACCGGTATCAGTTGCCACGCGGGACCGATCGCCCGCAGGTTATAGAACACCGTGAATAGCGGCGCCATGACCAATTCCAGGACGGTCACGAGAATGAAGTTCCCCAACGCCTTTGCCAGAAACAGCGAATTTGCCGGCGCAGGAGAAACACGGTAGGCGTCGAGAACCTGGTTTCGTAACTCCCGTGCCCACGTCTGGTTCAAGGCCACCACTGCGGCGAACAGGAAGGCCACCCACACCAGTCCGCCCGCAATCTCCCGCGACTCCTCAGCGTTAGGATCGAACGAGAAGCTGAAGATCACTACCACCAGCAGGGAGAAAAACAGCATCGAGTTGAGCGCATCTTTCGAACGCCACTCCAGGCGGATGTCTTTGACCAACGTCGCCCGAGTCAACGCCCAAAGCGAACTCATTGGACGTCCTCGCGACCACTAGCTCGTGCAATCGTTGCAGTGCGGTCGACGATCTGCCCAGCCTGCATCCAGACGAATTCGTCGGCCACGCCTTCGAGCAGCAGCGCTTGATGGGTTACCACGAAGACAGTCTTTCCCGCGTCACGCATGCCTTTGAGCAGTCCCACCATTTCACGGGCGGAATGGACATCCACGTTGGAGAACGGCTCGTCCAAGAGCAGCAACTTGGGGTCATGCAGAATTGCCCGTGCCAGCGACATCCTTTGACGCATGCCCTGCGAATACTGCCCTACGGCGCGCGATAATTCAGGATCGAGGCCAACGGCGCGTATCACTTCCTGGCACCGTCCGTCCCCTGTAATGCCGTACAGCCGCGCAAAGTAGCGCAGATTCTCCATCCCGCTCATTTCGTCGTAGAGGAGCGACGGATGCGCCATATATCCGATATCGCGACACGCGGCCTGAGGGCCCCTTCCAAAAATCGAAATGGCCCCTTGCGTCGGTCGGGCCAGCCCGGCCAGCGCCCTGAGCAGCGTCGTCTTCCCCGCCCCGTTGTCGCCAAGGATCGCGTGAAAGCGTTCCGCATCGAATTCCGCGGTTACTCCGCGCAAGGCCGCAAACCGTCCGAACTGCTTGATGACGTTACTGACCGTTATGGTCGACGCGCTGGTTGGTGCGGTTGGCGAAATATTCACAAGGTGAGCGGAACGGGAAGAATTGGATTTCCAGCATCCACAGGAACGAATCTATGGATTTTAGGGACTTTTTGCAAAGGATGGGAATCGTGAGAGATAACGCGAGGGCCCCGCGAGGCCCCCGCTTGATTCGTGAAAAACTAGTTTGCTTGTGCCGGTGCGCTCGTTTGCACCTGCGTCATGCTCTTTCCCGGCTCGGACGCTGGAGTTGCTCCGGGCGTGCCCGGTTGCGGAGCATACTTCGACGCGCATTTGGCCTGCAGAGCCTTGGCGTGGAACACTCCGTCTCGATCGAACCGTCCGTCCGCAAGGGCCTGGGAATCATCTTTGAACGTGTCCGGCGGCGCTTCCGTCCCCGTGTAGTCCACATGAAGGGTCTGGTTTTCTTCCATGAGGACAAATTGCACGTGGGTTCCGGTGCGTTTGATCGATCCCGGCTGTACGTTACCGGCTACTCGTAAGCGCTTCGAATACGCACTGTCGCCCATAGTATGCAGTTCTTTGATGGTCACGTAGTAGCTCTTGCTGTCCTGTACCCCGGTGTAGGCCAGGTATCCGAGCAACAGCAGAATGACGGCTGTCGCTCCTCCGAACTTCAAATAAGTATTCGATGAACTGGACATAGACCGCCCCGAGAGGGAGAAACCCCACAGTTAGACTACCTATCGGCAAGGCAAGAAGCAAGATTCGGTAGGCCCATTCTGCAGGTGTCCGGATGGCCATCGCAACCGCGCGAGGCCGCGTCCGTTAGAATGAGGCGGTGAAAACACGCACGGTCTTCGTATGATCCATCCCTGGCACGATGTGACACCCGGCGATAAGCTGCCGCAGGAATTCGATTGTGTAATCGAAATCCCCTTCGGCTCCAGCGTAAAGTACGAACTGGATAAAGTGAGCGGACTGATCCGCCTCGATCGCGTCCTCTACTCGGCCGTTTATTATCCAGCCAATTATGGATTCATTCCGCAGACACTTGCCGAAGACGACGACCCGCTGGATGTGCTCGTACTTTGCCAGGAGACCGTGGTGCCACTCACCATCATCCATGCGCGCGCCATCGGCTTGATGACCATGATCGACGCTGGCAAACAGGACCACAAGATCATCGCCGTCGCGACCGAAGATCCGGAGTTTAACTCCTACCGCGAGGCGGCCGAGATGCCACCTCACCGCTTAATCATGCTGCGCAGATTTTTCCAGGATTACAAACAGCTCGAGGGTAAGGCGGTCGAGGTTGACGAGATACGTCCCGCGGGTGAGGCGTATCCCATCGTCCTCGACGCGCTGCACCGCTATAGCGAGCAACGTCGAAAAGGCTTCAAGGGCGCTAAGTAACTCTTACAGGCTCTTGAATACGAAGCTGATTTCCTTGGTCTCGTTCGCGCTAATCGTGACCTTCTGCGTCGAGGTGCCCAGCTTTTCGTGCCAGGCCTTGATCGTGTAGGTTCCCGGAGGTAGATTGCTCAGATCAAAGCCACCGTCCTTCCCGGTCACCGCGAAAAACGGATGCTTGAAGACCGCAATGTAGCCTCGCATCCAGGGATGTACGTTGCACTTCACCGGAATCGCAATCTCTTCCCGGGCGAATGTCTCTTCCACTTTTGCGCCCGGAGGTTCTGCCTTGTTCCACTCGCGATTGTTGACGGGCACGGGATGAATGTTGTGGGAAGTGGAGTCGTCATTGACGACCTGCAGCGACTGGTTGGCGCGCACCGCTAACACATGCGGCAGGTACATGCATCCTTTTTGCTCGATCAGTGCGGGCTGCGTGGGCGGATCGAAGGTCTGGTCGCTGAGTCCCTCCGATACGAAGACAATCACGTTTTCCAGATCACCTTTTCCGTCGGCCATCACTTCCTGAGCCATGACCGGGGAGGGATGCAGCTTGGCACAACTTGGATCGGCCGCCATGCTGATCGCTTTGGCCGGCGGGGCTTTGCCCTCGAATCGCACCGTGCCGCGGATTGAAGCGCCAGTTGCTGTTGGGGGAGGGCCGCCAGCTCGCACCGCGAACGGAGTCGAAAATGAAACGATCAGTGTGACTGCGAGATTTGTGACTAACTTCTTTGAATCCATACATCACCTCGAATAAAACAATTCATGCGCGAAGTGGCGAAACCCTGGGCATTTCCTTCAATCGACCGGAGCCGCCGTGGCCTGCGCCGAGGTATTCTTCGTGGTTGAGCCTTCCACATTCGCCAACCGCAGGGGAAAACTAGTCCCGAGACTGTTGCCGGGACGCCTTGTTTTGCGCGGTGGCCGCCGCGACAGCTAGAAAGTCGCTATATCCGCGCTGATAACCCTTTACGAATGAAATGCGATCGGCATCGGCCGACCAACGGCCCGGGAGAGGATGCATCGCCTCTCCCCGCTCGGCCGCAAGTTTGCCCATAAAAAGCCCATCGCGGAACGCTCCGTCGGTAGCAAACTGCACGTCGATGCTTTGCACTTCCGCGGAGGCATGTTGGCTCTTCGCGAGAAACACCGTCGTCCCCAGCGAAACCGCGATAGCCAGCGCATACGTGAATAACTTTTCCATCGCTGCCCCTTCTTGCTTGTCGAACCGTCTTGCGTGGAACTGCCTCGGCTTGGCCGCAAACCTTCGCGGTCGGCTATCGATTCACTTGGCAGGGGTTTCGTGCTCGATATGAGCAGAGAATAAGCGAGGAGCGGGGAGGGATTGTCACCGCACCGTCATTCGTACGTCAATTCGTCGTGACCTTGTTTCTTTGTCGTGGGAAATCGGCAGCCGGAAAAATTTCCGAAAATAGTACTTGACATTGTGTACTAGTACTATAGTACATTGATACGCATGGGAAGGAACACCGAGAGCGCAACCCCTTTTCAGTTCGCGCTCGATCTGCATAGCGGCATGCCAGTCTACCGCCAGCTCATCGACCAGGTGCGCGGCGGGATGGCTTCCGGATCCCTGAAACCGGGGGACCAGTTGCCCACGGTTCGCCAGCTGGCCGTTGATTTGGAAATTAATCCCAACACCGTAATGCGGGCCTATCGCGAGCTGGAACTGAGCGGCCTGCTTGAAACCCATCAAGGCACCGGGACCTTCATCGCGAACAAGAAGGTGGAAAAGAACTCGGCCGAGCGTGAACGCCATCTTGGCCAGATGGCCGGCGAATTCGCGGCCCGCGCGGGAGCCGCCGGATTCACGCTGGAAGAACTGATCGACCGATTGCGCGAATTACTGCCGCATCCCGCTCAAAGGAGATAGTCATCATGCCCAGAATCCGAATCAACGAGATCAATGGAGTCGCACTGTTGCTCTTCGTCGTGAGCGTACTGGCCGGAATCGCGGTCTCTCAGTGGGTTCATCACGAAGCCCCGGCCATCTTCGGAATTTTGGTCGGCCTGTACTTCTTAATCGCGATCAAGATCGTGCGCCAGTGGGAGAAGGTCGCGGTCCTGCGCCTGGGACGATACGTTGGCTTGCGCGGTCCTGGCTTGTGCCACATCATCCCGATCATCGAGACCCTGAGCCCCTACGTGGACCAACGCGTACGCGTCGCCAGCGTCTCGGCTGAGAGCACGCTCACGCGAGACACCGTGCCCGTCAATGTCGACGCAATCATCTTCTGGATGGTCTGGAACGCGGAGAAGTCCATTCTTGAAGTGGAAAATTTCGTCGACGCCATTACGCTCAGCGCCCAGACCGCTCTGCGCGAGTCGATCGGCCGCCATGAACTCGCCCAAATGATTACGGAACGCGAAACCCTGGGCCGCGAACTGCAGCGCATTCTCGACGAAAAGACGAACCCCTGGGGAATCACGGTACAGTCGGTCGAGATACGGGACGTGAGGATTCCGCAAGGCCTCGAAGATGCCATGTCGCGCCAGGCGCAAGCCGAGCGCGAACGCCAGGCTCGCATCATCCTGGGCCAGGCCGAAAGTGAAATCGCCAACAGCTTCGTCCAGGCCGCAGCCTCGTACGCAGAGAATCCCGTGGCCCTTCATCTCCGCGCCATGAACATGCTTTACGAAGCCATCAAGGAGAAGGGTTCGATGGTCATCGTACCCTCGTCGGCGGTCGAAACCATGGGCCTCGGAGGCACCCTCGCAACCGCCTCCCTTGGCGGCGCCAAACCCTAACCATTCAACGAAACAGGTCCAAAGGAGCAGAACCTATGAATCGCATACTCGAAGTGTGTCTAATCGCATTAGCTACCAGCGTAACGTCATTAGTTGCCGCACAGTCGGCATCCGATCATGAAAACCCCTCGGTTGGGCAGGAAATGCAACGCGGCATTAGCGTGCAGATGCCCCTCACGAACAGCGCCGCGCCCGAGCCAGATGCGGACGAGGCTGGAGCAAAGGTAGTGACTGTCACTGAAAACGGCGACATCGATTTCGGAGTCGATCCGATCACTCCTGGTGACTTGGCCGAAAAGCTCAGGAGGACTCCATTCATCCGGGGGCAGAAACTTTACATCAAGGCCGATGCCCGAACCCCGTACTCGAGGGTGCTGCAAGTTCTCGAGGCCACGCGAAACGGGGGCATTTCGCCTCAAGTCCTGCTGACTCAGCAATCGGAGTCGCCAGCCCCGGGCAAGATAGTTCCGCCCAAAGGCTTGCCAGTGCAGGTTGGTTCGTCGCCCGGGACCGATGCAACCGTCGTTCAAGTACTCGATTCAGGAAAGGCCGAGCCAGCTCTGAAGGTCAACAGTCAGACCGTCTCCGGGAACAATCTGCAAAGCACACTGAGTCAGATTCTTCAGAACAAGAGCGAAAAGGTGGTGCAGGTGCGGGCCGACGGTCGGTTGCCGTTTGCGCAGGTCGTGCACGTAATCGATGCATGCAGATCGACCGGAGCCAAAACCGTTTTGCTCACGCCGGAACTGTGAACAGGCTGACTTAGTCGCGGGAAAAAGAGGCCTTCGCACCGGTGATTGAGGTCCGAGTGCGAAGGCATTTACCCGCGGAACACCATGTTTTTTGGTGTATCCTGACCGGGCACGGCCAGAGAATAGCTCGACCTGCTCCATGCTGCAGCCCAGAATTGCAATCCTGATTCCCTGCTACAACGAAGAACTCACCATCGGGAAGGTGGTGCGGGACTTCCGCGGGGAACTACCAGAGGCCGAGATCTATGTGTTCGACAACAATTCCAAAGACCGAACAATAGAATGCGCTCGCGAGGCCGGCGCCCGAATCGGCCGTGAACGCCGTCAGGGCAAGGGATACGTTGTGCAAACTATGTTTTACCAGGTGGACGCTGACGTCTATGTCATGGTGGACGGCGACGACACGTATCCCCCAGCCGACGTCCGCAAACTGATCGAACCCATTCTCCTTGGGGACGCTGACATGGTCGTCGGTTCACGTTTGATGGCGGAGTCCGACAGCGAATTCCGCCTCCTGAATAAATTGGGCAATGGCTTTTTTCTTGGCGTCATCAACTTTATCTTCAAGGTAAAGCTCTCGGATGTGCTTTCTGGCTATCGCGCATTCAATCGGGAATTCATAAAAAGCATTCCGGTCTTCGGCGGTGGCTTTGAAACTGAAGTCGAGCTCACCATTAAAACCCTCGCCCGTGGATATCGCATCATCGAGTTGCCTGTGCGCTTGACGTCGCGTCCGGAGGGTAGTTTTTCCAAGATTCGCATCGTTCACGATGGATTCGTGATCCTGAATACGATTCTGACTCTGTTTCGTGACTACAAACCTCTAACCTTTTTCGGGGGAGCGGGCCTATTTCTTTTTATTCTGGGTTCCGCGCTCGGAGCTGTCGTGGTCGTGGAGTTTGTGAAGACGGGCATTGTTACACGTCTCCCGTCGGCAATCCTGGCAGTTGGCCTCGTGCTATCGGGCATGTTATTCGGAGGGATTGGCTTGTTGCTGCACGCAATCGCCCGGCGGTTTCAAGAATTGGAACACCAGCTGAAATTGCGGAACAAAGAGGCCGACCGCGAGCATATCCTCGAGACCCCCAAGGTCTAGCCTCTTCATTCCCTCACTTCCCGAGTCGGAACTTAGCGTTTCCGCCCCTACTCGCGTGACTACCACACGTGGCAAGCGTTCTCTGCCACCATGGGCTGTCCAGACTTGCAACCCCATGCCTTCTGAAACTCTGGCATGTTCTGCACCACACCGTTTACGCGATACTTCCCCGGTGAATGCGGATTGGTGCTGACCTGCATGCGCAGAAATTCCGGTCGCTGCTTTTCACACCATACTCGCCCGAATCCAAGGAAGAATCGCTGCTCCGGAGTGTAGCCGTCGATCTTCTGTCCTTCTTTCCCAGTCTTGTCGTCGGCAATCATCTGTTCGAGCGCCATCAGCGCAACTCGCGCTCCGCCATTGTCGGCGGTATTCTCGCCCAGCGTGAGGCGCCCGTTGAGTTTCATGGTATCGACCGCCACGAAGTTCGAGTATTCGTCGGCCACGCAACTCACGCGCTTTTCGAATTCCTTGCCGTCCTGTTCCGTCCACCAGTCGCGCAAATTTCCTTGAGGATCGAACTTGCGTCCCTGATCGTCGAACCCGTGCGTGAGTTCGTGGCCAATCACCAGCCCGATGCCGCCAAAGTTCACAGCGTCGTCCATTGACTTGTCGAAGAATGGCGGCTGCAGGATGCCAGCGGGAAACACAATTTCGTTAAACGACCCGCTGTAGTAGGCGTTGACCTCCGGTGGGGTCATTCCCCATTCTTTCCGGTCAAGCGGCTTTTCTATCTTGGCAATCTGGCGCTTCGATTCGAATTCGGTGGACCGCTCCACGTTCCCCACCAGATCGTCCGGCTTGATGTCGACGGAACTGTAGTCCCGCCAAACGTCGGGATATCCAATCTTGTTACGAATAGCCTGTAGCTTCACTTTGGCTTGTTTCTTGGTGTCGTCACTCATCCAGGAAAGACCCTGAATATCCGTGTCTAGTGATTTCTCCAACGCATCCACCATCTTCAGCATCCGCTGCTTGCCCTCAGGCCCGAAGGTGACCTCAACATATCGCTGGCCCAGCGCCTCTCCGAGCGAGCCGTCGACCAGATCGACGCAGCGTTTCCAGCGATCCTGGATTTGCTTTTGTCCGGTCAGCGCCTGGCGCATTTTGAAGTTGGCGTCCACAAACGGCTGCGACAACCAAGGGGCAGCCCCTCGCAGCACGTGCCAGGTGGCATAGGTTTTCAGTGCGTCAAGAGGCAGCGTTGCGATCACTCCATTGACCTGCTTGAAGAAGTCGGGATTGGTTACGTTCATCGCGGGGAAATTCGGTGCGCCGATATCCTTGAAATAGCGATCGAGATAAAAATTGGGAGCCATCTCGACCGCTTCCTCGCGTGTCATTTTGTGATCACGATTCTTTGGGTCTCGGCGCTTGGTTCGATCCATCGAATCGGCGGCCAGCAACGTTTCCACCGTTAGAACGGTCTCGGCCGACTTGGCAGCCTCTTCCGGACTCTGCCCCGCCAAGGTAAACAGTTGCATCGCATACTCGGCAAGATGCTTTCGCATCTCCACTTTGTCGGAATCATCTTTGATGTAGTAGTCGCGGTCGGGCAGGGAGAGTCCTCCCTGGTCGATGTAGGCGATGACCTGGTCCGCGTTGTGCAAGTCAGAGGCTGAATAAAAATTGAATAGCGGGTTCGGCCCAATCATGTGAATGTGCGCGATCTCGTCGATCAGTGCGCCTTTATCTTTCACTGCCGCAATCCGATCCAGCTCAGGCTTCAGAGGGGCGATTCCCTTGGCGTCGGCGGCCTTTTCGTCCATGCAGGAGCCATACAAATCGCCGATCTTCTGATCGATGGCGCTGCGTCCCGCGCCGCCAGTCGCGGCCTTTTCCAGAATCTTCTTCTCAACTCCCAGGTTGCTTTCATTGAGTTCCGAAAAACTTTGCCACGAAGCGCGGTCCGCCGGAATCTCCGAATTTTTGATCCAGTTGCCGCAAGCAAACTGGTAAAAGTCCACGCATGGATCGACACTTTTGTCGATATTGTCGATACTGAATCCAGCACCAGGCTTGGCAGAAGGAGCGGATTGCGAGAATGAGGCGGCGGTCGCAAATAAGGTCAACGCCAGCACGAGACGCAACGAACGCATAGACAATTTCTCCTTTGGATAACGCGGACGATTCTAAACCTGACGCCTAAGATGAACAAACTGCAAGGTCACATAACAGCAGACATTCGTTTGTGTTTCGAGGAATGCGACGACATGCTCTCGGCGAGAGCGCTCTACAGAACGGACAGTTTCCAGGGAGATGAATTTTGTCGCAACTGACGAGTTTGTCAAGAACCGCCGCAATGCCACCGCGAAGCAACTCGCGGCTCTCCGCTCTGCTTTGGTGGACCATGCTGCTGTCCTCGATCGCCATCGCTATCTATGGAACGCGGTATTTTCTGGCCACGCCCAGCGACGAACATTTCTCCCGATACATTCTCCCGCTCCGCTTGCACATCGCGGGAGGCATGGGTGCGCTGCTAGCGGGGCCGTGGCAGTTCTCGCAGAAACTAAGAACGCGAGCACTCAACCTGCACCGCTGGGTCGGGCGCTTCTATTTACTGGAGGTCGGGCTGGGATCAATTGCAGGCTTCGCCATGGCCCTGGTCTCAGAGCAGGGACTGCCCACTCACCTGGGATTCGGCATGCTGGCAGTTTTGTGGTTCTTCACGGGCCTCAAAGCCTACCGCTCCGTGCTCAACGGCGATATCGAAGTGCACCGCCAGTGGATGGTCCGCAACTTCGCCTTGACCTTGGCCGCAGTAACGCTGCGCAATGAATTGCCGTTCATGCTGTTCGCTCTGCATTGGCCGTTTCCGCGATCGTACATCACGGTCTCGTGGCTGTGCTGGGTGCCAAACGTGCTCGTTGCCGAATGGTTGGTTCGCCGGCAGCGGTCATTAATCGAATCTGCCCGACGAGAAGTACCTTCGTGAACCTTCGTGTCCTTCGTGGTTAGCGCCTTGCACTATGGGCCCATCCTCACCAAAGGCCGTTCCCACTCCAACACGGTTATAATCAAACCTTACCGAATTTCTGAAGCTGGGGTTCTCATGACTTCCACCAATGGCAATGGCAGCAACGGTTACAGCGTCCCCAAACCGCGCGCGGAGTGGCTGGCGCGACGCAAGCAGGAGAACAAGTCCGGCAACTTTTCGCAGATGCACTATGCGCGCCAGGGCATGATCACGGAAGAAATGTCGTTCATTGCCCACAAAGAAAGGCTGACCCCGGAGCTGGTGCGCGACGAAGTCGCCCGCGGGCGCATGATCATTCCCGCCAATATCAACCATCCCGAACTCGAGCCCATGGCGATCGGCGTGGCCTCGCTATGCAAGATCAATGCCAACATCGGCAATTCCGCGGTCACGTCAGAAGTAAATGAAGAACTGAAGAAGCTCCACACCGCCGTGCACTACGGCGCCGACACCGTGATGGATCTTTCCACCGGCGGCAACATTCACGAGATCCGCGAAGCCATCCTGCGCCACTCGCCGGTGCCCATCGGCACAGTGCCGATCTATGAAGCCATTGCCCGAGTGAAGCGCGTGGAAGATCTGAACGCCGAAGTGATGCTCGAAGTCATCGAAGAACAAGCGGCCCAAGGCGTGGACTATATGACGATTCACGCGGGCGTGCTCATCCAATATCTACCGCTGATTTCCAAGCGCATCACGGGGATCGTCAGCCGCGGTGGGGCGATTCTCGCCCAGTGGATGGCTTACAACCACAAGCAGAACTTTCTGTATGAACGCTTCGACGACATCGTCAAGATTTTCAAAAAGTACGATGTCAGCTTCTCTCTCGGCGACGGCCTACGCCCCGGCTGCGTAGCCGACGCCAGCGACGAAGCTCAATTCGCCGAACTGAAAACTCTAGGCGAGCTCACCAAGAAGGCATGGGAACACGACGTGCAGGTCATGATCGAAGGGCCCGGCCACGTCTCCATGGACAAAATTAAAGAGCAGGTCGAGAAAGAAGTCGAGCTCTGCTACGAGGCTCCGTTCTACACGCTCGGCCCACTGGTCACCGACATCGCGCCCGGCTACGACCACATCACGTCGGCCATCGGCGCGGCCATGATCGGATGGTACGGCGCTGCGATGCTCTGCTACGTCACGCCAAAAGAGCATCTCGGCCTGCCCAACGAAAAAGACGTGAAGGACGGGATCATCGCCTACAAGATTTCCGCGCACGCCGCCGACATCGCGCGCGGACGTCCCGGCGCCCGCGACCGCGACGACGCCCTCAGCTATGCCCGCTACAAGTTCGACTGGGAAAAACAGTTCGCGCTCTCTCTCGATCCAGAAACCGCCCGCTCCATGCACGACGAGACCCTGCCCGACGACTTCTACAAGGAAGCCGCGTTCTGCTCCATGTGCGGTCCGAAGTTCTGCTCGATGAATTATTCGTCCAAGGTGGACGAATACAACAAGCAGGTGCATGGAATCGAGAAGAAGGACTATTCGGAGTTGGTGGAGCGACTGGTCACGCTGAAGTAGTTGCGGCTCATGTGGGGACAACCGAACTTTAGCGAAAGCACACTAGAATTGATGCGATGAAGCGAATCGCTCGCGCGTCGCTCGCTGGCCTCTGCCTCGTTACCGTAGTCTCTGGCGATCAGCGGCGCGCTCTACGAGATGATCAGCAGGTGGCTGGACGCGCGACATTTCCCGCGGCGTGGCCATCTCGTCCAGGCTGGATCGATCCGCATGAACATCGACTGCAGCGGCCAGGGTTCCCCCACGGTAATACTGGAGAGCGGTTCGGGCGGCCCCTCCGTCGACTGGCAGATGGTGCAACCAGGGGTCGCGAAGTTTTCCCGCGTGTGTTCCTACGACCGCGCCGGATATGGCTGGAGCGACTCCGGTCCTGTACCGCGCAGCAGCCTGCAGATTGCGCACGAACTGAAACAGTTGCTGCAGGCGGCCGGTGAAAAAGGCCCGTACATTCTTGTCGGACACTCTATGGGCGGATACGACATCAGGGTTTACACCGGTCAGTATCCAAGTGATGTTGCGGGAATGGTGCTGGTTGACGCCTCCCACGAAGATCAGGAACTGAGAGCGCCAGCGTCTATCCGCAAATGGCAACAGGACTACCGCAAACACCCCGGCTGGAAAAAGCTGAAATACTTCTTTCAGCTCCATCTTGGCTGGGCTCGCCTGATGGCGGATCGCGATGCGCCTGCGTTCTGGCCGAACGCATTCCGGGAGGAAGAAACTTTCCTGACGCTTCCGACTAAACATCAATTCGCGACTATCGACGAGGATCAGGTATTCCCCACTTGGAGCGCGGCACAGGTGCGAAGTGCCGGAAACCTCGGGGATCGACCTCTGATTGTGCTTACGGCAACGACACAGGACGATATCCCACCAGAGATCCCGCAGAAGGACGCACAGGCGGAAGAGGATCTTTGGGTTCACCAGCTACAGCCGGAACTGGCTCGTCTCTCGACCCACGGCAAGCAGATCGTTGTCGACAGCAGCCACGAAATGCCAACCGAACATCCGGACGTCGTCATTTCGGCGATTCATGAGGTATGGCTGGCAGTTCGTTAGCGTGCTGTCTCTGCAACTTGGCGAACAAAACCAAGCCTGCCGGCGTGGATCCCGTCACTCGCAGATTTATTACATCAACTTCAGAGACCCTATCCCAACAACTCCTCGAGGGCCTTCCCAATCTCGCGGGCTGCGTCGCGCCCAATATGCTCCCCTAGCGCCCGGTAACTCTCGAATTGCAGTTCATCAAACCACTGGTCTGCGGTGCTCTGGTGCGGAAAGGTAGGATTCAGTTTCCAGTAGTGCCATACATCATCCGGCAGCTTCCGTTCCACGGGATTCCTCCCCGGCACTCCTTCTCTGGTAGGCATGCTGGCCTTGATGAAGATGAGAGTCCCGGCGTCATGAATGTTATTGGGGTCATAGTAGATTTTTCCCACCGCATGGTTCATTCCACTCTCGCGCTGACCGGCGCCCGGGCGAATTCCTTCACAATTAATCTCGATATGTACTCCAAAATCGGTACGCGCCTTCTCGATCAAACTGACCAGATTGTCGAATTGATACTGCGGATCGCAATCGACGTCGCACGCCACGATCAGCCGGCAGCGCCGCCGGATCAACTCATACACCGCCAGGTTCTCGAAGTGGCCTCCATCGGAGAGATACACGTATCCTTTCTGCTGATCGCTCTGCCCGATCACCTCTGAGAGCAAGTATCCCAGCCCCAGTGGAGGCCCTAGAGTCGGCCAGCACTGTTGGTACCTCGGGTTTCCCATCCACCAACCGAGGCGCACGTCGAACAGCGCCATATAAAAGGCCGTCGCCGGAGTCGTGTAGTAGCCCATGTTTGGACTCGCGGCTGCGCCTGAGATTGCCATCGCCGTGCCCAGCGAGATGCCGCACTCGCACCCCAGCTTCCCAACGCCTCCGGCAGCGCGCCCCTGCACGGTTCTCGAATAACTCGGCAGGTAGCTGTCTTCGCACAGAAACCGGAGAGCCCCTTTTCCTGCCGCCCCGAGTTCGTACCCCGAATAAAGCGGCGTAAACGCAAATGACTTTGCCCGCCGGGTGGCATATCCAAGTTCCTCGCCGCCGGTCACATTCAAGGCCGCATTCAAAATTGGATAGGGGCCTGGATAATTATCTGAAAAATCGCTGAGCGGCAGATCGTCGCCCGCGTCGAACCCGGTGAAAGGTTCCGGATTGCGCTCCGGATTCGACGCCCCCAGATAACAGCGCACCAGCCGGTTGCGATAGAAATGATGGAGCGAGAACTCGTTTACATCGACTCGCCACGACAATCCGACGCCCGCCAGAAAGAAAATACCTCCCAGCCCGCCCAACCACGCCGCCGACCCGGATTCCAGAACTCTCCAGTAGTCTTCGGAAAGATCATGCCAACTCATGGAACTGCCCAACTGCCAGAGTTCCGATGTGTCGCCGAACTTGAACACCAGCCCGATTGCAATCTGCAGGCCCGTACTCAGCAGTAGGACCAGTCCAACAATAAATACGTAGGGAGCCGCCTTCGCCAAGCCGTTCAGTAAGCGCGGAGACTTGAGCGCCTGCACGATCCGCGACGGAGTTTCTTCGTCCTCGCACACGTTCGCATCGCCGGTCTCTTTCGCCTTCGCCACGCTGGTTGCTTTCCCGCTGGTTCGCGAGCTGCTCGCCGCTTTCAATCCCAGATAATTGTGCAGGGCCCACAACACCGCCGCACCGATCGACCACCCTCTCAAGCGGAACATTCCCCAGCGCACCAGCAGCGGCCCGAATGCGCATGTTCCCGCCAGCAACAGCCATCCCAGGGTCGTGAGGGTCAGGTATCCGCCCAGCCTAGCCCACCATTCCCGTACCAGATCCATGGAGCCGCGTCCGACGAGCCCAACGTGGAAGGTTCCCACCGTCAACAAGATCAACATCACTAGCCCGCTTCCAAAAACTACGACCACCCAACTGACACTGGTCCACGGCGGCAAATGACGGAGTTGCAAAATATACGCTCGCAACAGAGCGCCGCCCGCCGCTCCCGCCAGCGGTGAGAAAATCACCAGCGCGGGAATTGAGACCATCGGCTTCTTTGGCTTACCGCGATTCTTGCGCCACAACCGCCGGGATGCCGCCATGATCGCTACCACTCCCCAAACCAGCAAGTAGAATGCGGCTCCGGCGCCCAGCCACATCCAGATGGACTCACCGCTAAAATCCGTGCGCTGCCACAATCCACAATTCAGCAAGATGCACGACACTACGATCGGTAGCATCACGGTAGCCGTCACCTTAATGCGCTGAAACGGGGTCTCAGGAGTGACGGTGGATTCGGCTTCGCCCACGACATTGATGGCCATCGATAAGGAAGCCGCAAAAAGCAATGCTCCGCCACCGGCCAGAAAAAGCATGCCATTGTTGTCCGCCAGTACCAGCGGCAACAATGCGCTCATGCAAACCACAAAAGCGCTGATGAACATCAGGGCCAGGATCGTCTGGTTGAGCAGCACGTTGCGCAACCAGGTGCCCAGCATCGCCCAGGTGTCTCCCGAGGTCGCACCTTTGTGTGGCGTCAGGTAGTTGCTATACAGCCGCAGCCAGTGCAGTACTGGAGGTTCGCTGCGCTGGTCGGGATCATACTTGCGCGGTGTAAGAGCCTTCTCCACCTCGTCAAACGAGAACGCGATTTCTCTGCTAAGCCGTCGCGTCAGGGCCGCCAGCCACGAGCCAATGTAGCCGCCGCCCGAAACCGTGGACAGGTAATCAAATTTCCGCAGCAGTCCCCGCTCCGCCAGTGCCTGCAGAATCCCCAGGTTGAAGGTGGCACTGCGAATCCCACCCCCTGAAAACGCCAGCCCCGTCAGGTTATCCGCGCTGACCTCGGCGCTGACCCCGCGCTTCTGCCGCGAACTGTGCACACGTTCCATCTCGTCCCGCAACACTTGCGTAAAGGTTGTCGGTTTCGGGTCTTTCGGATCGAATGGTTGTGGAGGAGCAACACTGGCAGATGTCATCGCAACCTCGTCAGCGGGAGATCATTCCAGAGCGGCACTCAAGGTAACAGAGCCCACGCCTCTGTCAAGCGTGTGTACGCTTCTAGTCCGAAAAACCGAAAATGAGACGCTATTGAAGAAGCAAGTCAGTTCACAGTTGGAAGTGAACATTCGGAGACATCAGTGGGCAAGACGACCTTGGAGGGGCATAGGCAATCCCAAGCGAAGATCAGTGACTCTATTTGCCGTCGAGATGAATGTCTCCGACTCCTACATGGGCGCGCAACTCATACTTGCCGTCACCGTGATATTTGAGTGTCTTCCCCAGCCATCCGCTGGTTTCGCCATAACCGTCGCTATTGACATCGCCGATACCAGAACTCGCGTTGATTAGTCGATATCCCGCGCGCTCGTTTTCGATGCGAATGTCGCCCACGCCGAGGGTGAGATCCTTATCGCCCTCAATGTTTTCGACCGTCAGATCGCCAACTTTCTCGTGCACGTCGAGATTCGTATTCATCGGGACTTCGAGTTCGACCTCAAACTGCGTGTCGCCAACAGAACGCCCATGAAACTCAATCGTGGCATCGTTTCCATGGATATCGAAGTCCACTCTCGCCTCTTTTACATTCCGTTCGCGCTTCGACTTCACCGTGTATTCCAGCTTAATCTTCGAAGTTTCGCCGCGATGGATGCGCAGGTCGCCAACACTCATTCGCACGCGAAGGTGGCCGCCCGCGACGAACTCTCGGGAGTCGCTGTGCGTCTCTTCGTATTTCCAGTCGCTGGCTGCGCACACCGGAACCAGCAGCAGGCAGGCCAGCAGGGGTTTATACAGTGAAGTCAGCCAAAGCAGAGACCGTCGGGACATTGGATCACCTCCGAGGCGCACGGGCGCCTGCTTGTACTACGCAGGAAATGGCGCCACGGTTCCACCCAAAATATGGGAATGTTTTGCGGTTATCTCTTGAAGTCAGCAACACCGTTCCAGACAAGTTGCACCGCAATGGCCAGTATCAGGAAGCCAAAGATCTTGTTAATAGCGCCCACCGCACTTGGTCCCAGCCGGCGTACAAGTGGTCCGCCCAGGCAGAAGAAGAGCGCCACGCTGAGCGAGATCGCGGCAATGCCAATGACCATTCCGATGTAGCCTGCGGCGTCGTCCACGTGCGCAGCCAGCCCCATAACGACTCCGATCGCTCCCGGCCCTGACATCAGGGGCATGGCCAGAGGGGTAAGCGAGATATCTTCTTTGTTTTGCGCTTCGTGACTTTCGGCCGGAGTAATCCGGGATGTGGACGTCACCATGCCCCAAGCCGCGTTGGCCACGATCAGTCCACCTGCGATCTTAAGTACCGGAAGCGAAATGCCGAAGAAATGCAGCACGAAACGCCCGAAGAAAAGAAACGTCACGAGGATTACGAACACCCAGACCCCGGCCTTGAACGCAGTGTGACGCCGATCCTGCTCGGTCCAGTCGGCCGTCATGGTGAAAAAGACCGGGATGCCGCCAAAGGGATCAACGATTGGAAACAGAGCCAGGAACGTTGCCACGGCCGAGTCCGGCAACGTGCGCAAGAATTCACCGACCGCATGAGTGGCTGTCATGCGCTAGCGATTCCCCTCCAGAGTTTTCGCCGAGCGTTCGAGCGCGGCCGCAAGCGCCGCCAACTGCTGGCGAGTACGATCGCTATCGCCCTTGTCGAGGGCCTCGTTCACCCCGGGAATCACAACAGCAGCGTACCCCGTGTATTCGCCGGGCGCGTAAATCACATGACGAAACCAGGGGCGATGCGGCAATCCCCGCGGCATCAGCAGGGCTCGCTCCGCGTCCAGCAATGTCTGGTTCAGTCCTGAAGCGTCGCGTGGGGGATTCTTCTGGCGGGCCCGAATCTTCGCTCCCGCCGACTCGAAGTGCCGAGCGGCTGCATTTACGGCTCCAAAGTCGAGGGCATGCGCCCCGAATTTGTCCTCAGCCCGCTTCTTCGCCGCGTCTAAATAGACGGCAATCTCTTTCCCGTACTCCTCGTAGTCGTAGGGCAAGACGTCGGCGTCGGCCATACGCACCGCTTCCAGTCCAAAGACGCGCGCCATCTCCTGCTCGTACGTGAAATCCGGATCCCCGAACTTCTTGAACCAGGCAAAATTGTCAAACACCGAGTGATAGACGCCATAGGCCCCGCTCGAACTCACATCAGTGGACGGTACGCCCATATGTTGCAGGAATGCCGTGTAGTCCGAACCGCTACCCAGGTCTCCGACGGGAACCTCGCCCTTCACCTGCGCCGCTGGAGTGCGCCGGCTGTCCCCTATGGCCTCGGTCGGCGACTGGGTCGCAGGCGCATCAGGCTGGGCGGACTTTTCCCATGCGTCGTAGACCGTTCCTCCTTTCGGACTGGGCACAACCTTGGTCACATCGCGCAGGAACTGCTTCAGGCTGGGAACAGCGGATGCTCCGAACTTTGGCCCGGACACAGCGACGTCCATATTGAAGTACGCGGGACAATGCGCGAGTTCGACCTCGTGCTGCTCCACCCACTCCGTGGAGCCCATCAAACCTTCTTCCTCGCCATCCCAACTGCCAAACACCAGAGAGCGTTTGGGCTTCCACCCTGATTTCAGCAGTTCTCCGACGCCGTGAACCGCCTCAAGCATTGCGGCGGTCCCGCTGTTCGGGTCAACCGCACCGTACACCCAGGCGTCGCGATGATTCCCCGCAACAACCCATTCGTCGGGCAACTCGCTTCCCTTCACTCGGCCGATCACGTCCCAGAGCGTGCGGAATTGATAGTCCTGCTTGAGATGCATCTTCAATCGCGCCGGTCCCGGACCGACGTGATAGGTGAATGGCAACGAGCCTTGCCACTCGCGTGGAGAATCGGGACCGCCCAGATGCTGCAGGACAGGCCACACATCGTGATAGGACAGAGGCGTCACGGGGGTCTTCGGAATCTGTAACGATTGTTCCGGAGGGATGCGTTGCGAGTCTGGCAGCGACGGAGCAGACGCCACGCCCGGAGTGGTCGGATCGCCCGGAAATTCGAACATGTATCCGACTGACCCGCGCTGCACGCCGGTGTCAGGACGCCATGGCCCGTCAGGATATTTATCGCCGCGCCGCCAGCCGTCATCAGCCGGATCGGAATAGATGATTACGCCGGCCGCGCCATGCTCCTGGGCCACGAAAACTTTGACTCCGCGAAAATTCTGGCCGTAGCGGACCAGCACAATCTTGCCGCGGACGTCGATCTTCATTTTCTCCAGCCGTTCAAAATCCTCGGGAGTGCCGTAGTTAGCGTAAACGACTTCACCCTCGACATCGCCGGAAGGCGACATACCACTGAACGGCATGACCACGCGCGGATCGTCCTGATAAGAATCGTGATCCACACGCTCGCGCGTCGGGCCGTGCATCTCGACTCCTGCAGGCGCGGTCATATCCACGCTGATTTCCACCGGATAGTTCATCCAGACTTTGTATTCGACGATCTCCGTTTCGAGTCCAGCATTGCGGAATTTTTGCGCGACGTAATCGGCCGTGGCCTTATCTTCGGCCGTGCCCGCCATATGCGGAGCTTTAGTGAGAATGCGGAGGTGTTCTTCCGCAAGTTTGGAGTCCGGCACCGATAGGAAGTGCGTCTCCGTTGCGGTTTCGGCAGCTGCGTCTCGAAAACCGAAGATGGCAGGGGTGGAGCCTGAGGGGGCGTTTTCGCCAGCTCTTGTCGACGAACCGGGCAGCAAAATGACGAACAAAAGAAGTGCCGCAGAAAAGGGTCTCATGAGGCTCCGGCCGTGAAAGCTAGTAAGGTAGCACACGCTCCCGTGCAACAGTGAGCCTCTTCAAGGGAGAGTGGACTGATGAGGTTGGAGTCTCATTACCCCAATGGTATCCTTCCGGTCAGCATGACCTACCAGAGCAAACGCGATGGGTGGCAGCAGGACATCGAAGACCGTCAAAAGAACATCGTGTTTCCCGACACGGTTCAAAACGAGGCGCGTTTCTGGCGAAACTTGGGGAATACTCCTTCGAAAACATCCACGAAGGTTGGCGTGGCAATCCTGGCCATCTTCGTTGCAGCATGGATAACCACGATCTTGCTTGCAATAATCCAGGCGCACGCCGGATTGATTCTTGCGGGATTGATGCTTCTGATTTGGGGTCCGATTTTCGCTGCGTTGGCCTGGGCAACTCGCCGCAGTCTCCGGACCATCAAGAAATCGGGGCATGGTCCTGGAGCGCTGAAACGTTGACCAGCCCACAGGTCATGTCAAGGGCAAAGGCAGGATGCCTGCGAACTCTACCTCACTTGGCCGCTGCCGATGATTTCGTACTTGTACGAAGTCAACTCCGCCAATGCAAATGGGCCGCGACAATGGAGTTTTTGGGTACTGATGCCCATTTCAGCGCCGAAACCGAACTCCGCTCCATCGGTAAAGCGAGTGGAAGCATTCCAGTAGACCGCCGCGGAATCAACGCCACGAAGAAACTTGCGCGCATTGGCCTCGTCGCTCGTGACGATGGAATCGCTGTGCTTCGTGGAATACCGGTTAACGTGCGCGATGGCGTCATCAACATTGGCGACCACCGCCACTGCGATGCACAGGCGCAGGTATTCCTCGTACCAGTCTTGCTCTGCGGCGGCAGACACGTGCTGTCCGGCTGCCAGGGAGCGAGCTTTCCCGTCCCCGCGCACTTCAACTCCGGACTCGATCAGCTTTCTTACGATGCGCGGAACATATTCCGCGGCCACCCGCTCGTGGATTAGCAGTTTCTCAGCCGCGTTGCACACCGAGGGACGCTGCGTCTTGGCATTGATGACAATGCGGTCCGCCATCTCGAAGTCGGCGGAGGCATCGACGAAGATGTGGCAGTTGCCTGCGCCGGTCTCGATGACCGGGACTGACGAATTCTCCGTGACGAACGTGATCAGTCCGGCTCCACCGCGGGGGATGATGACATCGACCAAACCGCGAGCCTTGATCAAATCCTGCACGGACTGGCGGGTATTCGAATCGAGCAGTTCGATTGCACCCTCAGGAACACCGGCCACCGAGGCCATAATCTCGGCGAGGCGCTGATTGCTTCGCGCCGCTTCTTTGCCGCCGCGCAGCACAATGGCGTTGCCGGTCTTGAGGGCGAGCACCGCCGTATCAACTGTCACATTCGGACGCGACTCGTAGATGATGCCCACGACTCCCAGCGGCACACGCAGCTTGCGGATGCGCAGACCATTCGACTTCGTCCACTCTGCCAGCGTCTCGCCGATGGGATCGGGAAGAGACGCGACTTCGCGCACTCCGTTCGCAATATCTTTGATGCGCGACCGAGTCAGCAACAACCGATCGCGCATGGCGTCTTCCAGGCCAGAGATCTCGATGTCTTGGCGGTTCGCGGCCAGAATACTTTTCTCTTGCGCTTCGATTGCACCCGCAATCGCCAGCAGCATCTCGTTCTTTTCTTCGGTCGAGAGAAGCGCTAGACGCTCCGACGCAGCACGGGCCCGCAACAGCTTTTCCTGCGTGGACACGGCGGTAGTAAGCGTAGCGTTCATCCTTTGATCCTGGGCACCGGAAAATAAGTTCCGATTTTGCGTTCCATCCCCCAAGTGATTGCCTTGGGATGCCGGCCATTCACAATTGCAACCTGCACGCCGCCCTCGCTCGCTAGCCTTGCAGCACGCAACTTCGAGAGCATCCCGCCCCGGCCAAGAGAACTCTTGCCGTTGCACTGCGCTTCCAGTGCGGGGGTCAGCTTTCGAATCACCCGCTGCAGGCGTGGCTTCTTGCGGCCATTGGGAACCAGCAGGCCGTCGACGTTGGTCAGCAGCAGCAACCAATCCGCTTTGACCGCGGTAGCCAGCAGCGCACTCAGCTCGTCATTGTCCCCGAAAGCGCCTTCCAGTTCGCGGACCGAGACGCTGTCATTTTCGTTGATGATCGGCACCACGCCGAGTCCGAGCAACTCCGCCAACGCATTCTGAAGGTTGCGATAGCGGACGGGCGAGGTGAAATCGTCGCTCGAGAGTAGCAGTTGCGCCACGACCTTCTTGCCGAAAAACAGGCGCTCGTAGGTATGCATCAGCTTGCTTTGTCCCACGGCGGCGCACGCCTGCATGCGAGGAACCCCGCTCGGTCGCTTCTCGAGTTCGAGTCCTGACATGCCTGCAGCGATTGCCCCCGAAGTCACGATAAGGTATTCGTTCTTCGAGAGATCGAACTGGTCGACCATGCCGCGCAGCAGATGGACATCAATCTGCCCGCCAGGAGCAATGAGGCTGGTGCCGACTTTGATCACCACTCGCATAATCTGTTTTGGTGCGTGCAGGGCGAATTCACTACTTTTTCGATGCCGTGACACTCCGAACCGGAGAACTCGGCGACCCGGCGGGTAGGGACAACATCTCTATCCTGCCGTTAGAATGATTTTCTGGCAAGTCGAAAAATCCCGCCAGGATTCGCTTCTTATGCCTGCTTCCAACGCCACCAGTCGCTTTTCCGATCGCGTGGAAAACTACGTCCGCTATCGGCCCGGATATCCTCTTGAAGCGTTGCAGGCTCTGAAAGACGATTGCGGCCTGGAGCCTGATCATGTAGTCGCCGATATTGCGTCTGGCACTGGCATCTGGTCGCGTACGTTGTTGGAGAATGGCAATCGTGTCTTTGGAGTCGAGCCCAACCCTGACATGCGGCAGGCGGGCGAGCGGCTGCTTGCGGATTTTTCAAAGTTTACCAGCGTAGCGGGAACGGCAGAAGCCACGACGCTCGTCGACCAGAGTGTCCATTTCGTTACGGCAGCTCAGGCCGCGCATTGGTTCGACCGCGCGCGCTCGCGTCGGGAGTTTGTGAGAATTCTGAAGCCCGGTGGATGGCTGGTCCTGTTGTGGAACGAGCGCCTGACCGACTCGACTCCGTTTCTCCGAGACTACGAGGAACTGCTGCTGACGTTTGGTACCGATTACGAAGCGGTGCGGCACGAGCGGACGACAGATGCTGTGAACGAATTCTTCGATCCGGCCCCGTTTCGCGAGAGGAATTTTTCGATGCGCCAGGAATTTGACTATGCGGGGCTGGAAGGCCGGTTGCTCTCGTCTTCGTATGCGCCGGGACCCGGGCATTCCCGCCATGCTCCGATGCTGCGAGAATTGCGACGCATCTACGATGAGCACCAGATTAAAGATCGCGTGGCCTTTGATTACATCACGCGGGTTTACTTTGGATCGCTAGCATAGAGGCAATCGCCACAAGGCACGAAATTCCACAAAGGGAAACCAGAGTGCTCTGGTACGACCTGCGACTAACAACTTCGAGGTTCCTGTGTCTAACGAAAAATCTTTTCACATGACGCCTGATGAATTCCGGCGCCACGGCCACGCCGTGGTGGACTGGATCGCCGACTACCAGTCACGCATTGAATCGTTCCCAGTTCTCTCCCAAGTGAAGCCGGGACAGATTCGCGCCTCGTTGCCGGCGAATCCTCCAGTTCAGGGAGAGGACTTCGACACATTGTTACAGGATGTCGAGCAGTTGATCCTGCCGGGCGTGACCCACTGGCAGTCGCCCAACTTCTTTGCGTATTTTCCCTGCAACGCTTCCGGTCCGGGGATCCTGGGCGACCTCCTTTCTTCCGGATTGGGCGTACAGGGCATGCTGTGGTCGACCAGTCCGGCTTGCACTGAGCTTGAGACTCATGTGATGGACTGGCTCGTATCAATGCTGGGGCTGCCAGAGAAGTTCCTGTCGTCGAGTAGCGGAGGCGGCGTGATTCAGGATACGGCTTCCAGCGCCGTGCTCTGTGCCCTGCTGGCGGCTCGGGAGCGCGCCACCAACTACCTCAGCAACAGGAAGGGTTGCAACGGACGGCTCGTCGCTTACGCGTCGACGCAGACGCATTCTTCGCTGGAGAAAGCCGCGATGATTGCCGGGATCGGCGTTGACAATCTACGTCTGATCGATGTGGACCAGAATCTCGCAATCAATCCAGACGCGCTTGCGCAACAGATTGAAGCCGACCGTAAAGCGGGGCTCACTCCCTTGCTCGTGTGTGCCACAGTCGGCACAACTTCCTCGAACGCGATGGATCCCATTGTCCCGATCGGCGAGATGTGCAGGAAACACAATCTGTGGCTGCACGTGGACGCGGCCATGTCGGGGACGGCCATGTTGTGTCCTGAGTTTCGTCACTTGCAGCGTGGGGTTGAGCTCGCGGACAGCTACAACTTTAATCCGCATAAATGGATGGCCGTTAATTTCGACTGCAGCTGCTTCTGGGTGGCCGACCGCAAGGCACTGATCCAGACGTTAAGCATCCTGCCGGAGTACCTGCGGAATCAGGCGACTGAATCGGGAGCGGTCATCGACTATCGCGACTGGCATATCCAACTGGGGCGAAGGTTTCGATCGTTGAAGTTGTGGTTCGTAATCCGGCACTATGGAATTGAAGGCCTGCAGCATCACGTGCGGGAGCACGTCCGACTGGCCCAGCTGTTCGTCGAATGGGTTCGGGGTGACGAACGCTTCGAACTGGCAGCACCAGCCCCCCTGAACCTGGTTTGCTTCCGTCACAAGGGCGGAGACACGGCGAATCAGGCCATCATGGATCGCCTGAACCGGAGTGGCGACCTGTTCCTCACGCACACCAAACTTCACGGCAAGCTGACGCTACGCCTGTCCGTGGGACAAACCAATACGCAGGCACGGCACGTGGAGAACGCGTGGAAGCGAATCCGGGAAGAGGCCGGCAAGCTGAGATGAATGGCATGCCTCACCCGCCGTGCGGCGCGAGAACTTCTGACCTCGCAACAGCGTAGCATTCCCTATGATTGGCCTCATCGGTTCGCCCCAGCCCGAGCGAGAGGGGAATTTCGCTAAGAACTTCCAGCACGCACTGTTCGAGTGTCTGTTTGAGGCGGTGGAACTGATACCCTGCGCCTTCGTTCTTTTCATCTTCTGCTTCGGCGTATTACTCCTCGGCAGCATGGTCTACCACTTGATGTTTGACCCGAATGCTGTAGACGTAGCATCCAGGCTCGAAACACTGTCCATCGATCCCGACAAGTGGATTCGCCGTTTGTAAATCGTGTGCGTTTTTTCGACTGCCCCGGAGAGCCTTCCGGGCCAAGTCTTGCTTGGTAAGTCATCGTCTTGCTGCACCTCCGCGACTCAACATTTAGCTGCCCAATTGGCGCTCCTGAAAACATCGGAATAGATTCCTATGCGGTAGCACGGAAGAGCCATTCACTACCTCGATGAACAGGTCTAGTCTCTTACTTGAGCAGCACTTGGGGGAGGGCTGATCAACTTTCGCCCCGCGACTCAAATCGAGTCCGGGGCGTTTGTTTTTGTTCGGAAATAGTTTGCTGAGATAGAGACAGAACGAGTTCAGTCTGCTGGCATCGGGGCTGGAGGCAGCGCAGCGCCAGGAGTTTGCCCGGTGACGATCGCTTCCGACTGGGTCTCTATCCATTTGCGTACTTCAGGCAGAACGGCGCGCATTGCCGCTTCGCCGACGCGGATCAGATCGTCGGCCCGCTTGAAATCGTCATAGCCGAATCCGGCGACGTCGGGCTCGATGACCAGGTCTGCGGCCTCCCGCCACAGGCAAGCCATCGCATCTTGCGCGATCGCAAAAGATTGGCCGATTACATCGAACAGATGGCGGGGGGGCCCGCTATTGGCCCATGTCCCTTTCAAGTGCACGGCCAGTACACGGTCCGCACCCATTTCGCGAGCCGGACGCGTGGGTACCGGATGCGAGAGCATTCCGTCCACAAGATATCGTCCGCGAATCTGTACCGGAAGAAACATGCCCGGATAAGCACAACTGGCGCGCACCGGATCGATAATCGAACCGGAGTGAAAGATTACGCCTTCGCCGGTATTGAAATCGGTCGCTGTCACGCCGAGCGGAATCCGCAACTCCTCAAACGTCTTGACCTTCAAGGTCCGGGTCAGGAAAGAGATCATGCGGTCGTTGGAGGCGAATCCACAGCGCGAGAGCGTCCAGCGTGCGAAGGTCGTAAAGCGCGTGTTGTGCGCCACATCTTCCATCTGTTCCAGCGAGAGACCGCTGCAATAACAAGCACCGATCAATGCGCCCACGCTAGTGCCAGTTATGACGCGGACTGGAATGTTTTCCTGTTCGAGTACCTTGAGGACTCCAATATGAGCGATTCCGCGGGCGAATCCTCCACCCAAAGCGAGGCCGAGAACCGGGGTGCGCGAAGCAATATTCGGCGCGGTTTTGCGGGAGAGCTCCCGCCCAAACGCCTGTACGGACCGTATGATCTTTCCCAGACCGTTCACGGCAAACCCCACATCTCCGACCAGACTGGCCGGAAACCCTCAAGCCTTACATAACGTATAAGATGCCACATTCACAAACAGGTTTGTAAGGGCACCAGCGTGCCACTCGCAGTTACCTTGGCTGGGGTATAGGACGCGGGTAATGGTTACTGTTTGCCCAGCCAGCAGGTGACGAAACTCCTGTATTCCTGCTAAGTTGCGGACAGTATGCTGCGTGAGATCTCAGCCGGGGGGGTTGTCGTCCGAAAGAAGGACGGGGTTTGGTGGGTCGCGGCAATTGAACTGCCGGTCCTGCCAGACACCGAACCTGATCCTCCGAAGCGGCCGGCTCGCTCGAAGGCTAAACCCGTCCTTTGCTTGCCGAAGGGGTTAGTCGATCCGGGGGAAAAAGCGCTGGACGCGGCCCTCCGAGAAGTTCGCGAGGAAACTGGAATCATCGCGGCCCCGATCACCAAACTCGCAGACATAAAGTACGTGTACGTGCGCTCCTGGGGAGATGGCGAGCGCGTATTCAAGATCGTGAGCTTTTACTTGCTTCGATACGAGTCGGGTCGCATCGACGATGTTTCCGAAGCAATGCGCGTCGAGGTAGCGCGCGCAAAATGGGTACTGCTGCAAGATGCACCGAAGTCGCTCGCCTACCGAGGCGAAAAACAGGTGGCACGGCAGGCTCTGGAATACATTGAAGCCCACGCCGAACTGTGACCGGGGCGCTAGATAAATTGCCTGCGGAAGATTACCATTGCCAGTTCATTGATCCCTGACCAGCTCCGGGCGATTTCTGATTTCATCTTGGCCATTGAAAACCAACAATCCTCTTTGTCTTCACTGAAGACTCTTCATATCCGAGGGCCATTCTCATGAAACGCATCAACAAAGTTGCCGTTCTCGGCGCTGGAACTATGGGCGCCCGTATCGCCGCGCATTTTGCCAATGCCGGCGTTCCCAGCTACCTTTTCGATATCGTTCCGCCGGACGCAGATGGACTGGCACGAAACAAGATCGCATCTGCAGGACTCGATGCCGCGAAGAAATCCAAGCCGGCCGCGTTCATGGATCCGTCGCTTGCGCGTTTCGTCAGCGTCGGCAATTTCGAAGACGATCTCAAGAAACTCGCAGAGGTCGACTGGATTATCGAAGCAGTGGTCGAAAACCTCGAGATCAAACGAACTCTCTTGCGAAAAGTGGAAGCCATCCGCAAGCCGGGAACGATTATCACGACGAACACCAGCGGATTGCCCGTAGCGAAAATCTCCGAAGGATTTTCCGACGATTTCCGCCGGGCATGGTTCGGTACTCATTTCTTTAATCCTCCCCGTTATATGCGTCTGCTCGAACTCATCCCCACGCCTGAGGCGGATCGCGCTGCGATAGACGCTATCGCTCATTTCTGCGACGTGCGACTGGGCAAGGGCGTCGTGATCGCGAAAGATACCCCGAACTTCATCGGCAACCGCATCGGCACATTTTCGGTGCTGAACGTGATTCGGCTGATGCAGGAAATGAGCCTGACGATCGAAGAAGTCGACGCACTCACGGGACAGGCGGTGGGATGGCCCAAGTCGGCGACCTTCCGCACGATTGATCTGGTAGGTCTCGACATCCTGGGCCACGTAGTCGGCAACATGACCACGAACGTTCACGACGAACGGAGCGATCTCCGCCTGCCGGAATTCTTCGGCCAGATGTTGCAAAAAAAATGGCTGGGCGACAAAACCAAAGGCGGCTTCTACAAGAAGGCAAAAAGCGGCGCAGGCAAGGAAGACGAACGCTTCGCACTCGATTGGAAGACGCTCGAATATCACCCCCGACAGAAACCGAAATTCCCCGCGCTCGACATGGCAAAGAATATCGAAGACACCGGAACCCGGCTCCGCACGCTGTTGGGCATGGATGGCAGTGGCCCGCAGAAGGGCGACAAGGCGGGAGCCTTTCTCTGGGCGGCGCTGTCTGATCTTTGGACTTATTCCGCGAACCGCGTGCCTGAGATCTCTGACTCGGTCGTGGAAATCGACCGGGCCATGCGCCTGGGTTTCAACTGGGAACTGGGGCCTTTCGAATTGTGGGATGCAGCCGGGGTGGAAGCGACCGTCGCACGGATGAAAAAAGAAGGAAAACCGGTGGCGGCGAATGTCGAACGATTGCTCGCTGCCGGACAGAAGTCCTGGTACATCGACGACCCGAAATCGCCCGCGGGACGTCAGTATTGGAACATGCCCACGGAAAGTTGGGAATCGGTTCAAGTCCCCTCCGGTGTATGGTCGGTAACTGTCGCGAAGAAATCCAACGGCGTCGTAAAGAAGAATTCTGGTGCGTCGCTTGTAGATCTGGGCGATGGCGTGGCCTGCATCGAATTCCACAGCAAAATGAATTCGCTGGGCGCCGACATAATCAGTCTCATTACTCAATCGCTCAAACCTGGCGGAGGTGGCGACGCCTTCGACGCCTTCGTGATCACCAACGATGCGACGAATTTTTCTGTCGGCGCCAACCTCATGCTATTGCTCATGAGCGTGCAGGAAGAAGAATGGGACGACGTCGATCTGGCTATCCGGCAATTCCAGGGAATGACGCAGGCGATCAAGTTTTCTCCCAAGCCAGTTATGTCTGCGCCATTCGGACTGTGCCTGGGCGGCGGCACGGAGATTTCGTTGCATGCGGCAGCACGGCAACCGCATGCCGAGCTTTACACCGGGCTGGTCGAAGTGGGCGTTGGATTGTTGCCCGGAGGCGGCGGCTGCAAAGAAATGCTGTTGCGCGCGGTCGACACCGCCTCCGCATCGCGCGGCAAGTCCTCGCCTGAAGCGCTTGCTGGCTCGGTCGAAATGATGGAAGCCATGAAGAAAGCTTTCGAAGCCATCGCAACGGCTAAGGTCGCGACGTCAGCTCATGAGGCGCGCGGGTTGGGGTTCCTGGCGGATTCCGACCGTATAAGCATGAACCGCGAGCGTGTGCTTTCTGACGCCAAAGCGAGGGCGCTCGAACTGGTGCGCGCCGGGTACGAACCACCCGTGCCGCGGACCGATATTCCTGCACCCGGTGAAAATCTTCTGGCGGCACTCAAGATGGGAGTTCATCTGATGCGGCAGGGCGACTTCATCACGGACTACGAGGTAAAGCTGGGCGGCAAGATCGCCGAGGTCCTTTGCGGAGGCAACGTCACTCCCGGAACACCGGTCAGCGAGCAGTACATCCTCGATTTGGAACGCGAGGGATTCAAGTCGTTGTGCGGCGAGAAGAAAACACAGGAGCGGATCCAATACACGCTCAAAACAGGCAAGACTCTCAGGAACTAGACTGGCATTTGCACGGGACAGATTCACCAGCCGGCGGATAACATAATGAAACCTATGCCAAAATTTCTAAAAGTCGTTTGCACGGTTGCATTCGTCGCGATCATTCTGGGATCGCTGCCTGCGAGTGCCCAGAAAGACACCCCCGCGAAAGAGTCCGCTCCCGACGTGCCGGATGCGATCGCGGTTCCGGCAGGCCTCGAGCCGGTTCTGTTCCTGCACGCCTCCGGGTCGCAGATCTACACCTGTCAGGCCGGCGCGGACGGAAAATTCAGTTGGACGCTCAAGGGCCCCGAGGCAGAACTGAAGGATCGAAAAGACAAGGTGGTCGGGCAGCACTCCGCGGGTCCAACGTGGAAACTCAAGGATGGCAGCGAAGTGACGGGAAAGGCGACAGCGCACGTCGACTCGCTCGATCCCGACTCGATCCCGTGGCTGTTGGTAAATGTGGAGAGCCATGCTGGAAAAGGTCTGCTCACGGATGTCACCACGATTCAGCGAGTGCACACTCACGGCGGCAAGCCGGGCTCCGATGCCTGCGACGAGTCCCACAAAGATGCCGAAACCAAGAGCCCGTACACCGCCGACTACTATTTTTTCGCTCCTGTGAAGTGATGCCGCCCGAAGCTGAAGCGGTCACGAGGTAGCGGACATCAAATTGAAGGAATCGTCCGCGGAAGGAAGACATCTTATGCGTGAAGTCATCATTGCTTCTTCTGTTCGTACTCCTGTGGGACGCGCCTATAAAGGCACGCTCCGTTCCACCCGTCCCGATGAATTGGCCGCGGTCGCCATCAAGGGGGCTCTCGATCGTGTCCCTCAGCTCGATACAAAGGAAATCGAAGACGTGATTGTCGGCTGCGCCATGCCCGAAGCCGAGCAAGGGATGAACGTGGCCCGCATTGCCTCGCTTCGCGCGGGGCTGCCCGTGGAAGTCTCAGCGCTTACTATCAACCGGTTCTGTTCTTCGGGACTGCAGGCGATTGCGATGGCAGCCGAGCGAATCATGAGCGGCGGCGCCGAGGTGATCGTCGCCGGTGGGACGGAATCGATGTCGATGATTCCGATGGGCGGGCATAAGATCTCTCCCAATCCGTGGCTCGTCGATCACTATCCCGACGCCTATCTGTCCATGGGACTGACCGCCGAGCGAGTGGGCCAAAGCATCGGAATCACGCGGGAAGCGGCCGATGAATTTTCGCTGCGGAGCCATCAAAAGGCAATTGGCAGCAATTCAGGCCGGCAAATTCGACGATGAGGTCGTCGCGGTGCCGGTAAGTTTCAGCACTCCGAATGGGTCGAAGCCGAAGCGACAGGAGATTGTGTTTAAAGTGGACGAAGGCCCGCGTGCTGATACTTCGCTCGAAGCCCTTCTCGCGCTCAAGCCTGCTTTTCATATGAAGGGCACTGTAACCGCCGGCAATTCTTCGCAGATGTCAGACGGCGCCGCCGCAGCCGTGGTGATGTCTGCCGAACGGGCACAAGCCTTGGGCATTAAGCCTCTGGCTCGCTACGTTTCGTTCGCCACGGCCGGGTACAAGCCGGAAGAGATGGGATTGGGCCCAGTATTTGCGATTCCTAAGGCGTTGAAGATGGCTGGGCTTAAGCTCTCAGATATCGACGTGATTGAGTTGAACGAAGCATTCGCAGCGCAGTCGCTCGCCGTGATCAAAGAGGCGGGGCTAGACCCGGCAAAAGTCAATCCCAATGGAGGCGCGATTGCGTTGGGGCATCCCTTGGGATGCACGGGCGCCAAGCTGACCGCCACCGTGATTCGCGAATTAAAGCGACGCAACGCTCGTTACGGCATGGTGACCATGTGCGTTGGCGGTGGCATGGGCGCTGCGGGAATCTTCGAGAACCTTTAACCACAAAGCGCAGGAAGGACTACAAACGAATTGATTCAAGACCTCCTTCATGCGCCTTCTTGGCTTCCGGTTCTGGACTCTGTTTGTTTTCTGTCAGCCGACTGAACCGGATTTTCGCGGCCGGATCTTGATTCGATCTGCCCCTTGCGGGCTTTGGCGTTATAATTTTCCCGCAGGAGGTTCCCCCTATGACTTCCGCTCCCGTATTTGCCGCCGTGCTTCTGATCTGTTCCGTGCCCGCATTCGCTCAGAAGACAAATGACTCACCTGCTGATTCTCCTGAGGCGAGATCTACCGAGGTCGCATCGTCCGAACCGTGGCGAATCCTCCCCGAACAGCCGGCCGATGCTAACGCCGGGAAAACTGCCGTGGATCGGTTGCGGATCGACCAATACAAGATCGAACAATTCAGCATGAAGGATCGAAATCGCCAATTCAATGTGGTCGTTCCGAATGATCCCTTGGCATTGCCTCTGGCCGGACAACCGGCAGAGGTAATAACTTGCTTAAAAATCCGAAGCTATGTAGTCGCGCGCGACAGCAAGGATTCGGACGCCACTCATCTTGTGAGCTATTCGACCTGCCAACCCGCAAATCGTTACGGCTTGAAGCAGACGCAAGAGAAGTAACGTTTTCGGCCAGTGGCGTGGCGTTTGGAGTAACAGTTCTTTACTCGATTACTACGCATCTTGACACGTTCTGGAAGTATCCTTCTCCACAAAGAGGAGTTATTACACCCCTCCAATTCGGTTGGTAAGAGGTGCTCTATGCGGCTCTCCAGCCTTTCTCTCGCAGCAGCGATCCTGTTTTCCTCCATCGCCTTCGCCCAGCATCATGAATCGGGAAGCGCTCCGAGCGCCGCCCCCAGCCCTGCGTCCTCACCAGCACCAAGTCCGTCGCCAGCGCCTTCCATGTCTCCGTCATCAGCCTCAAGCATCTCGCATAGCAATGTTTCGAGTTCTCCGGCGCCAGCAAGCACTCCGGTGAGTCACAGTCCCACGAGCGTGAATTCCACTCCGAACCAAGGTTCGGCTCCCAGGTCGACCGAGTCGAACTCCACCCGAATCATGCCAGGATCACACGAGGCGGAAAACAATTCGCATCGCGTGATCCCTGATCAGAAGATCTCCGGCAGCGAGAAGATTATTTCTGCTCCACGTATCGGCGAGACACCGCTTGAGAAAGCACACGAATCAAAAGCGGGTGAGACCGACCTGCGACGACGGATCTGTGAAAATGGTTCATGCAAGGAGCCTTCACCCGCGCGAAAGCCGGTCGAATCCGATCTCAGGCGCAGAATCTGCATAGAAGAACCTTGCCAGTGCCCTGCCGGACAAATGGCATCCAAGGGAGGATGCGTGGCCAACACTTCCCGGAATTCCGAACCGGTTGTCGACAATTCGCTTGCCAGCATGTGCGCGGCCGACGAATTTTGGGATGGGGCGTCGTGCATATCGCGTCGCCAATGTCAGCCCGGAGAATTCTGGAACGGCGCGAATTGCATGCCCTCCTCGTCCCAGTGCGCTGGCATTGAAGCAAGGGCAGCGACGTTGGCGAACGAACTGAGGGGAACTAAGGCTCAGATCCAGCAAGCCTGCTCGCAGAACCCGCCCGCACCAGACTGCGAAAGTATCAAACTCAGCCAACAGGGAGCCCTGCAGCGCTATCAGATGCTGCTGACCGAGGCTGGGCCAAATTGTCAGACGGGGCTTCTGGACCCTCTGGCACTGCAGTAACCCCGGCATGCGGCTGGTAACCTGATTCGGAAAGTCTCGGAGTGACCTTCGTGGCTACTGTTTGGCCCCCTTCGCGCTTAGAATAGAGTCTTTCCCACACCAGATTCGTAAGGACCAGATTATGGCAACGACAACTGCGCTCCCAAAGACCAGAATCTCCGGCGGCAGCTTTTTGCTCGAATCGAGACAGCCCGCCGACGTGTTCACTCCGGAAGACTTCAGCGAACAGCACCAGCTCATCGGCCAGACGGCGGAGGAATTCGCCGTCAATGAGATTGTTCCCAACATTGAGAAGATCGAGCACAAAGACTTTTCGGTCACCCGCGACTTGCTGAAGAAGGCCGGCGAGCTCGGCCTGAGTTCGGTGGAGATTCCCGAAGCCTACGGTGGGCTTGAGATGGACAAGGTGACCGCCGCCGTGATCGCCGACCACATCGCGAAGTACGCCGGCTTCGCCACCACATGGGGAGGGCACACCGGGATCGGCACCCTGCCCATCGTCTACTTCGGCACCGAAGAGCAGAAGAAAAAATATCTGCCGCGGTTGTCCGCTGGCGAAATCGTAGGAGCGTATGCCTTGTCGGAATCGACTTCCGGCTCCGATGCGATGAACTGCCGCACCCGTGCCGAGCTTTCCGCTGACAAGAAACACTACGTGCTCAATGGCGAAAAGATGTGGATCACCAACGCGGGATTCGCCGACCTGTTCACGGTATTTGCGAAAGTGGACGGGGAGAAGTTCACAGCGTTCCTGGTCGAAAAGGATTTTCCGGGATTTTCCGTGGGCGCTGAGGAACATAAGATGGGAATTCGTGGGTCGTCTACCTGCCCCATTATTCTCAATGACTGCAAAGTGCCCGTTGAGAATTTGTTGGGAGAGATCGGCAAGGGGCATCTCATCGCTTTCAACATCCTGAACGTGGGACGCTTCAAACTGGGCGCCATGTGCGTGGGCGGAGGCCGCGTATCGCTCGAAAACGCCATCGGCTATGCCAAGCAGCGCAAAGCGTTCAACAAGGTGATCGCGGATTTTGGATTGGTCCGGGAAAAAATTGCCAACATGGCGACGCTGCTGTTCGTGGGCGAGTCGCTGGTCTATCGCACAGTTGCCATGATGGACGCGGCTTTGAACGAAGTCGACAAATCAGCCGCCGACGCTGCCAAGCAGACACTGAAAGCTATCGAAGAATATGCGGTTGAATGCTCGATCATCAAAGTATGGGGCTCGGAGATGATCGATTACATCGTCGATGAGACTCTGCAGATCTATGCGGGTTACGGATTCGTTGAAGAATATCCCGCGGAACGTGCCTACCGGGATGCGCGCATCAACCGGATCTTCGAAGGTACCAACGAGATCAACCGACTCATCATCACCGGATTTCTGTTGAAGCGTGCGATGACGGGTCAGTTGCCTCTGATGCCGGCGATCAAGAAACTGATGGATGAGGTGCTCTCGGGTCCGTCTGCAGCAGAAGAACTCGAGGGCTCGCTGCCCGACGAACGAAAACTCGTCGGACAAGCGAAGAAGCTTGGCTTGTTTGCGGCCGGAGCGGCTACTCAGAAATACATGCAGGCGATTCAGGACCAGCAGGAGATCATGGGCGCGATCGCTGATATGACCATTGAAACTTATGCCATGGAATCGGCAGTTTTACGCGCCCAGAAGATTGTCGACGCCAAGGGCGAGGCGGGCGCCGCGTTGCCGGTCGCGATGACTCGCGTGTACTTGTCGCAGGCCATGGAGAAGGTCGAGTCTGCCGCCCGAAAAGTGATCGCCGCGGTTGCCGATGGCGACATGCTTCGGACCCAACTTGCGATTTTGCGGCGTCTCGCGAAGTACGAGCCTTTTAACACGGTCGACCTCCGGCAGCAGATTGCCTCGAAGATGATCGAGCGCGGCAAATACACGCTGGCTTAAAATCTGAACCACAAGAGGGCGCCGGGGTGCGGAGGCAACGACCTCCGGCGTCTCCACTGTTCTAACATTTCCTGTTCCCAAGTTGCTCTCACCAACAGGTGATTTCATGAATACAACAATGACCGGCGTGCTAATGATTGCATTAGCCACGTCAGCGTATGGTCAAAGCAAAGCTGCGTCGCAGAAAGAATCCGCGACTTTTGACCCGGACGGTACGGCCCACATCACTCGCATCGTGCCAATGCCTTCTACGATCAGCGCGGAAGCGCAACGATGGCTCGAATCGCTGACCCATACCACTCCCGGCCAGCAGACACTGACAGAACGTCGGGCGCGCACCGACGCCTGGCGCGCACAGGACTCCGCCGAGGCGCGCAGACTCTTTCTAGTCAACATAGAAGAAGCGACCATGGCAGGCGTCCGCACCGACATAATTACTCCGCCCACGATGCCGGCGGAGAATCAGGGTCGCGTACTTATCAACCTGCATGGAGGAGGATTCAACTCCGATTCCGGTTCACTGATCGAGGGCGTGCCGATCGCCAGCCTGGCGAAAATCAAGGTCGTCTCGGTTTATTACCGGCTCGCTCCTGAAAACCCTTTTCCCGCAGCAGTGGAAGATGCGGTCAACATCTACAAGGAGCTTCTCAAGACTTACAAGCCCCACAACATTGGAATCTTCGGGACTTCGGCCGGCGCAATCCTGACTTGCGAAGTGACAGTCCGGCTTAAGCAACTCGGTCTGCCACTTCCGGGAGCATTGGGAATTTTTTCCGGCCTCGCGGATTTCAGCCGCCCAGGTGACTCCCGGCAGCTGTTTACACTCAATGGCTTCCCGGGCGATTTGCAACCCATCGATCCCCAACACTTGCCTGATGATCAATACGTCGGCAAGACCAATCGCACCGACCCTGTGCTCTCACCGCTCTTCGCGGATCTGCACGGCATGCCGCCCAGCCTGCTGGTTACGAGCACACGCGATCTGCTGCTCAGTGACACCGCAATTCTTCATCGGGCGCTGTTGCGTGCGGGCAACGACTCGCAGCTGGTTGTATTCGAGGCTCTGCCACACGCGTTCTGGTATCACTTCCAACTGCCCGAGACACGAGAGGCCCTTGAGCTGATGGCGAAGTTCTTCGATGAAAAAGTCGGACACTAGCTGCCAGCTCACTTTCCGGCTTCAGGCGGAATCAGCGCATAGCTCACAAAGGCCAACTGCTTGCTGTCTGGCGACCACGACGGCACGTTGATCGTGCCTTGGCCGCCAAATAGCTTGGCGAGCACGGTAATCCTCTTGTCCGAAAGAGACATCAACCGCAACATCACGTTCTTGTTTTCCGGATGGCCCTTCACATCCGCCTCGTAGGTGAGGAACACCATCCACTGCCCATCGGGCGAGATATGCGGGAACCAGTTGTTCTGATCGTCAGAAAAGACCTGCTCCTGTTCGCTGCCATCGGCCTTCATGCGCCAGATCTGCATGTGGCCAGTGCGTTCGGAGTTGAAGTAAATATACTTTCCGTCCGGAGAATATTCGGGCCCATCATCCAGGCCTTTAGCAGTCGTCAGCCGCGTTTCTTCGCCACCCGTCGTGGGAATCGCGTAAATATCGAATTCTCCGTTACGTTGTCCGACAAAGGCTAGCGTCTTTCCGTCCGGCGACCAGCCATGCCAGTACGAAGGAGACTTCTGCGTGATGCGGCGCGGCGTGCCGCCAGCGATGGGTACTAAGTAGACAAGAGACTCGTGGTCCGCTTGGGAGTTGTCGCTGATGGCGAGTTGTGAACTGTCTGGCGAAATACCGTGATCGTTGTTGCAGCGGTTCGCAGAACCAGTGTCAATGACAGCTGGCTTGTCGCTTCCCACGGCGAGACGCTCAATGTGCCCATCGCGGTTGAAGAGAAATGCGCTGCCATCCCGGGTCCAGTTCGGAGCCTCGAAGCGTCCTTGAGCGAGGTAGGCGACCCGGCGGTCCGCCGAGTCGATTGTGATCGTTTCTAACGTGCTGTAGAGGGTGGACTGGCCTGCGGATGCGGCAGTTCCTGCGAGTTCCACATTCGAGAACACGGCTTGTTCCATCACATCTTTGTCGTGCGAGCAGACGCCGAGCCCGACATAAAACGGACCTTGCAACGGTATGCGCAGCCATCCTCCTGCGACTTTCGGCTCGCCATCCATGGCCACAGACATGTAAACGTAGTCTCCGCGCTTGGCGATACGCAGCCGCTTCGGGGCGGAAACATTGGATTGAATCTCGCGCGTGACCGCGCCCTTTTCATCGCGGAATTGCAGCGACGTCAATCCGCTGGCATGAAGCGCCACGTCGGCATAGACGGAGTCAGCGTCGAGGCTCTGCCGCAGGATGAGGACAGCTTTTTTATGCTCGTTACCAGTTTTCGTTAGGAAGCCGATATCGGCGGTCAAGCTTACATCTCCGGAGACTTTCTTCCATACAAACTGAAAAGCATCCGCCACCGACCACATATTCTCGCCGCTGCCGCTGATGGTATAGGTTCGCTTCGCAGCGTCATAGTCCACCGACCCAGGCATGCAGCACTGTGCCGACATCGGAGTGGTCCTCGAAGATTCCAACTTTGGCGCCTTGCGCCCACACGCGGCCCGTGCACACCATAACGATCGCAACGAACAACAGAATTTGAAGCCTTCGCATGGAACATCCTCCAGAGAATCAGATCGAACACAAGATGATCAACCCGGCATTGTAAACAGATTGCCTCCCGTCGTTGCAACGGATTGCCACGATCTTGTGAATCAATCTTCTGTACCAATCTCGCGGCACTTCTGGTACAACGTTCGCATGAAAATGAAACACTTCTTTTCAGTCGCAGTTTTTTTCGTAACATTTCTGCTCACCGCAAGTTTCGCTCAAGAAAAAGCAGCGCCATCCGCCAACCTGGCGCTCACGCCGCCCATGGGATGGAACTCATGGAATAAGTTCGGCTGCAATGTCAGCGAAGACATGATTAAGGGAATGGCCGATGCCGTCGTGAAATCCGGAATGAAAGATGCCGGCTATGTTTACGTCAACATCGACGACTGCTGGCAGATAAGTCGCGACGCCAATGCCAACATCGTCGCAGACCCCCAGCGCTTTCCCCATGGCATGAAGGCCGTCGGCGACTACATTCACTCCCTCGGACTCAAGTTCGGCGTCTATTCTGATGCGGGTTCGAAGACCTGTGCAGGCCGGCCGGGCGGACTCGGGCACGAGTACCAGGACGCGGTGCAGTACGCTTCATGGGGTGTCGATTACCTGAAGTATGACTGGTGCAACACGACAACGCAGGATGCCAAGGCTTCCTACGCCAACATTCGCGCCGCACTCGACGCTTCCGGACGCCCGATTGTGCTCAGCATCTGTGAATGGGGAACAGCCAAGCCGTGGCTGTGGGGCAAGGAAGTTGGCGGGAACCTATGGCGGACCACTGGCGACATCAACGATCGCTGGGGAGGCCAGGAAAAGTGGCCGGACGGCACGTGTTGCTCCAATGGCGTGCTCGCGATTATCGATCAGCAAGTTGGGCTGCAGTCTTACGCGGGGCCGGGCCATTGGAACGACCCTGACATGCTCGAGGTCGGCAACGGTGGCATGACCGACCTGGAGTATCGTTCGCACTTCAGCCTCTGGGCAATCCTGGCTGCGCCTCTACTCGCCGGAAACGACTTGCGCGACATGCGTCCGGAAATTCATGACATCCTCACCAACAAAGAAGTAATTGCGGTGGATCAGGATGCCCTCGGCCGCGAGGGCGAGCGTGTCGCAAAAAATGGTGATCTCGAAGTCTGGGCGAGGCAACTCAAAGACGGAAGCCGCGCCGTGCTGCTGCTCAATCGTGGCGGTTCGGAGCAGGATGTTTCCTTGAACTGGGAAGATATTGGTTACACCAGCAACTTGAGTGTGACGCTCCGGGACTTGTGGCAGCACAAAGACCTGGGCAAGGTCACGGGTAAATACACCGCCAAGGTCGCACCTCACGGCGTTGTAATGGTAACGGTGAAACCTTAGAAACTTAAACAAAGGGCACGAAGAACTGCGAAAGCAAGTCTCAAGAGTTTATCCAGATAGATCCGCTCGAGAGCGGATAAAACAGTGTCTCAGTGTTTTTCCTTCAACACTTCCATCACGCTCTGGATCAATTCTTTAGCGTCGGTCAGGCTCTTCATGATGATCTGGATGTCCATGACCGGCTTGCCCGGCCAGCGCTGGCTCTGGCAATACACACCGTGCTGGCCGACGAGCGACATGGCATCAGTGATCGCGTCCATGGTGACCGCCAGGCGGCCGCGAGGCACGCCCATCATGGTCTCGTAGTGTTCTAGTTCTTCCTGCTTTTCGTCAAAAACTGGCATTGAATGATTGTAACTGCGACCACAGGTGGGGCATAATGGGTCCCGCTGACCTAATCCCATCTCAAACGTCCAAGATCTTGGCATACCCAGATAATCAAAAGGAGAAACCATGCAAAGACGAATCGCTCTTCTTGCCGGCCTGATTTTCACCTTCACAATGTTCGCCGCTGCCCAGGGCGGAAAACCGAGTCCGCCCGCTTCCGCTACCTGCGATCTCGGCGGCGGTAAAAGCATCAAGACCGATTATTCCAGCCCGCGCGCCAAGGGACGCAAAATCTACGGCGACCTCGTGCCTTTCGGCCAAGTCTGGCGCACTGGCGCCAATGAGGCCACCACGTTTGTCGCCAGCAGCGACGTTGTCGTCGGTGGCAAGCCCGTGCCCGCCGGCAAATACACACTGTTCACCGTTCCCAACGCTGACAAGTGGACCCTCATCATCAACAAGAAGACGGGCGAGTGGGGAATTCCCTACAAGTACGAAAGCGACGAACTGGCGCGCGTGGATATGAAAGTATCGAAGTTGCCGTCTCCGGTTGAGAACTTCACGATCAACTACGAAAAGTCCGGGAGCGGCTGCGCCCTCAATATTGACTGGGAAACAACTCGCGCGTCGGTCGACATCACCGCGAAGTAAATTCTGTTTCCTTGGTTGTCGCCTTCACTATTGTTGGAGGAGACCCTGTGACCGCAAGTGCAGGGTTTCCCTCAACCATCAAAATTCAACAATCAACAAACTTCGCGCAGGCGTACAATTTTATCGACGCACCTGCGGGAGGTCCCCATGCCCGTCTACGATTATGTTTGCCTCGATTGTCATCAACCCTTCGAAGTCATTCTTACTCTGAACGAGCACGACAAGGAAAATCCCAACTGTCCTCATTGCGGTAGTAAACATGTAGAGCAGGAAGCTACCGAGTTCTTCGCGGTGACTTCCCGCAAAAGCTAGCGCCGGATTTGCGAGTTGCCCTGCGCGAACTGATCCCTACAGTTGTGCCTCTGTTGCCGGAGTGCGTCGGCCGCCTGCGGGCGTCGCGGCGATATGGGGAGATTCTTAGCGCTTGGTGGCAGGTGCCCGGCCTAGCGAGCGGCGCTAGGGCATCGGAGCCGCTGATTTTTCAATCGACAATCAGTATTTACGCACTAGGCTTCCACCGCAGCACGGGCTTCCTGGCTGCGGCCGTCTCGTCCAGTCGCGACACTCGGGTTGAGTGCGGAGCATCGAGCACGGTCTGGGGATCTTCTTCCACTTCTTCCGCAATCGATTTCATCGCCTCGATGAACAGATCCATCTCTTCCTTCGATTCACTCTCGGTGGGCTCGATCATCAATGCGCCCGGAACGATCAACGGAAACGCTGTCGTATAAGGATGGAATCCGTAATCGATCAGCCGCTTGGCGATGTCCATGGTGCGCACGCCTTTTTTCGCCTGCAGTTTGTCGCTGAACACCACCTCATGCATGGTCGGCGTGGAATAAGGCAGATCGTACGTGCCTTCGAGTCCCTTGCGAATGTAGTTGGCGTTGAGCACCGCGTCTTCCGTCGTCTGGCGGAGCCCGTCGGGACCATTCGCTTGGATGTAAGCGAGCGCCCGAACAAACATTCCAAAGTTGCCGTAAAAGGCACGCACCCGTCCTACCGACTGCGGACGGTTGTAGTCGAAGCCGAGCGTGCCGTCAGACTTCTTCACGACGATCGGAGTTGGCAGGAACGGTTCCAGCCCTTTCTTGATCGCTACAGGCCCTGACCCCGGGCCACCGCCTCCGTGTGGCGTCGAGAACGTTTTGTGCAGGTTCAGGTGCATCACGTCGACACCGAAATCGCCCGGACGCACTTTGCCGACCAGCGCGTTCATGTTGGCGCCGTCCATATAAAGGAGGCCACCCTTAGCGTGCAGGATATCGGCGATCTGGTGAATCTGTTGTTCGAATACGCCCAGGGTATTGGGATTCGTCAGCATCAAGGCAGCGACGTCGTCGTTCATCTGCGCTTCGAGCGCCGCAATGTCGACCATGCCGCGCGCATCCGACTTCAGATTTTCGACGGCGTAGTTCACCATCGCAGCCGTAGCCGGATTGGTTCCGTGAGCCGAGTCAGGAATCAGAATCTTCTTCCGGGCGTTGCCCTTGGACTGGTGATAGGCGCGAACCATCAGCAGTCCGGTCATCTCGCCGTGGGCGCCGGCAGCCGGCTGCAACGTGATCGCGTCCATGCCGGTGATTTCGATCAGTTGTTCACTCAGCGTTTTGAGAATGTACAGCGCTCCCTGAGAAATCTTCTCCGGCTGGTAAGGATGCCCATTGGCGATTCCTTCGACTCGTGCCACCGCCTCGTTCACGCGCGGGTTGTACTTCATCGTGCACGACCCAAGCGGGTACATGCCGAGATCGATCGCGTAATTCCATGTGGACATCCGCGTAAAGTGGCGGATGATTTCAATCTCGCTCACCTCGGGCATGTTCCCCAAGTCTTTCCGCTCGGACGCGCCGAGAAGTCTGGCAGTATCCACTTCGGGCACATCGAGCGGTGGCAGTTTCCACGCGGCTTTCCCTGCGGACGACTTCTCGAAGATCAAGCCTTCATTCTGGTTGACGTGGCGGGTGGCTTTGCGGGTCATTCGCTTCATCGCGCCACCTCTTCCACTTCTTCCTTGGCCGATCGCACGGAACGTTCGCTCTCGGCAACCAAACCTACCGCTGTATCGATTGCGCTGCGCGTGGTTAGTTCCGTACAGCACCACAACGCCGCGTTCCCTAGCTCCGGGTAGAACTTCTTCAGGGGAAGTCCACCGACGATCTTGTGCCCCAGCAGGCGTCCATTGATGGCGTAAGGATCCTCGCTGGTCTCGACGACGAATTCGTTGAAGCGCGGTGTTCCACCAAACAAAACTTTGCCGTGCCTGGCGAACTGCCCCGCGGCATAGGCCGTTTTTGCCAAGTTCTGCTTTGCTAGTTCCTTGAGGCCGACTTTGCCGTACACCGTCATGAAGATGTTGACCATCAGCGCGACCAAGGCCTGATTCGTGCAGATGTTGGAAGTCGCCTTTTCGCGACGGATATGCTGCTCGCGGGTCGCGAGCGTGAGCACGAATCCGCGCTTGCCCTGCTTGTCGGTGGTCTGGCCCACGAGGCGGCCGGGCATCTGGCGCACGTATTTTTCCCGCGTGGCGATGACGCCGCAATATGGTCCGCCGAATCCCAATGGCACACCGAAGGACTGGGCTTCCATGGCAATCACGTCCGCTTCGCGCGGAGGCTCTACGATTCCCAGCGACACCGCTTCTGCAATCGATACCACCAGCATTGCCCCGTGCTTGTGGGCGATCTCGGCGATCGTGGAAACGTCCTCGATCGTTCCGAAAAAATTCGGGGACTGGATCAGCACGCAGGCTGTCTCCGGCGTGATTGCCTTTTCGAGTTCTTCCAGCTTCAGACGCCCGTCCGCCCCGAAACCCGTAACAGAAAGCGGCATCCCCTGATGCGTCGCGTAAGTCGCTAGCACCTCGCGATACTCCGGGTGAAGGTTGCGCGCCACGACCACAGACCGCCGACCAGTGAGTCGAACCGACATCATCACGGCCTCGGCAGCGGCGGTGGAACCGTCATACATAGAGGCGTTCGCCACCTCCATGCCGGTCAATTCGCAGATCATGGTCTGGAATTCGAAGATGGATTGCAGCGTCCCTTGCGAGATTTCCGCCTGGTACGGAGTGTAGGCGGTGAGAAATTCCCCGCGCGAAATCAGCGAATCAATAATGACTGGGCGGTAGTGAAAGTATGCGCCTGCCCCGAGAAAACTGGTGTAGCCGTCGCCATTTTCACGCGAACGCTGCCGGAAGAAATCGACAATCTCCGACTCTGCCATCTGGCGTGGAATGTTCAGGTCGCGCGTAAGGCGATACTCCGCTGGAATGGGTGCGAATAAGTCATCGACCGAGCGCAAGCCAATTGCCTTCAGCATGGCTTCGCGATCGGCGGGAGATTTGGGTAGATAACGCATAGGAAGTTCTTTAGATGTGCCCCGAGGTCAGTTGGATTGTGTTATCGATGTTGTCGTTTGAATTGAGTGCAAAATTCATCGGGTGGCTGCTCGACTGCCTTCAAAACCGAAACCAGGCAGGCTGTGATGGCGCATCACGAGTCCTTCAGTGCCCCGCTTCTTCGGCGACAAACTTCTCGTAGTCTGCAGAGGAGAGTAAGCCATCCAGCTCGCCGGGATTCTTCAGCGTCATCTTCAACATCCACGAACCATGCGGATCTTTGTTGACCTTCTCAGGCGAGGTGGCCAAATCTGCATTGACCTCGGTCACCGTCCCCGAGGCGGGGGCAAACAGGTCCGACACCGCTTTGACCGACTCGACCGTGCCAAAAGTCTTGCCAGCGGTAAGTTCTGTCCCCACCTTGGGTGTCTCCACGAAAACAATGTCGCCCAGCGACTCTTGCGCGTAGTCCGTAATGCCTACAGTGGCGGTATTGCCGTCTACCTTAATCCATTCGTGTTCTTTGGTGTATTTGCGATCTGTCGGATAAGCCATAAAAGCTTCTAGCTCCTAGCTGCTAGCTTTTCGCGCAAAACCTCATGAACAAATATCGATTCTACTCAGGCTGCTCTCTTCGGACGCTTATAGAAAGGAGTAGGGACGACAACGGCTCCCACACCCTGACCCCGAATCTCCACTTTTAACGGCGTTCCAATCGCGCCCAGTTCCACGGGCACGTAGGCCAAAGCGATGTTTTTCTTCAAGAACGGCGCCGGAGACCCGCTGGTTACATATCCAATCTCGCGCCCGCCATCGTCGAGAACCTTATACCCGTCGCGAGCGATGCCGCGTTCCGTCATTTCCAGTCCGACCAATGTCCGATTCACTCCGGAGGCTTTTGTTTTGTCGAGCGCCGCCCGCCCAACAAACTCGGGCTTCTCCATCTTGCAGAAGCGATCCAGCCCCGCTTCCCAGACATTAATCGTATCGGAAATCTCGTGGCCGTAAAGCGGTAGCTTCCCTTCCAGTCGCAGCGTGTTGCGCGCACCAAGCCCGCACGGCACGACACCGAACTCTTTGCCAGCGGCCAATATCTCATTCCAAACTCGCGCGCTGGTCGCTTCGTCCGCCGGTACATAAATTTCAAAACCATCTTCGGCGGTATAACCGGTGCGGCCCATCAGGATGTTGTCAAGGCCGCACAACCGGCCTCGGGTCACCCAATAAAACTTTACCGCGCTCAAGTCCGCATCAGTCAGCTTCTGCAGCAGGTTGACGCCCTTCGGACCCTGGATCGCAATTTGCGTGAAGTCGTCCGAAAGATTCTCGACCCGGCAATCGTATTGCCGCGTGTTGTCGCGTACCCAGCTGAAATCTTTTTCCCGCGTGCCCGCATTGATGACCAGCAAGTACTCGTTCTGATCCAGGCGATGGACAATCACGTCATCGACGAACGTGCCTTCGGGATAGAGCAGGGCAGAATACTGCGCCTGCCCGACCGCGAGCCGCGAGGCATCGTTCATGGAAATATGCTGGACTGCGGCCAATGCCTGCGGCCCGGCCAGGCGAATATCGCCCATGTGGCTGACATCGAAGATGCCAACGCCGGTGCGCACCGCCATGTGTTCGTTGATGATGCCGCCGCCAACCGACGCCGGATATTCCACCGGCATGTCCCAGCCATTGAACTCCACCATCTTTGCCCCCATCTGGCGATGGACGGCATTCAGCGCAGTTTTGCGAATGGCGGGCGCCTCAACCGAAGACAAAATAAACCTCAATCAGCGAGCAGTGGCTGGCTGCCGGGATGGTGTGACTGATTACCGTATCACGCGGTTTTTCAGCGGGTCAAACGGGGAGGCTTTACCACAGAGAAGACCACGGGGACCATGCTGGGTACTCTGCGTCCCATGGTTAAGAATTAAAGGTTATCGCCCGAACTGCACCGTGACCCGGGCTCCAGACGGCACGTGAGTTCCCGCAATTGGAGTCTGCTGTCGAGCCACGCCGCTCCCGACTGCTTCCAATTGCAGGCCCAGGTCCTGGGCTGTCTCCACTGCTCCGCGCACAGTCTTTCCCACGAAGGATGGTACTTCGATTCCACCTTGCTCCACATCCAGCACCACGGTTCCGCTTACCGGCAACTTTTCCTGCTGTTCAGCATGTGCACTCGTTCCCGCAGAAGGTCTCTGACTCGTTCCAGCGTCCACTACAACGGAAACTCGTTCCCGCGCTGCCGCTTGCACGACCCGTCCATCCGCTGGGGAGTTCTCGGGGGAGGGAACCCGCTCCACAGGCGCCGGCTTCGAAGCATCGGAAGAATTGCCATTCACTTCTGCGGTTTCCAGCGGCTCCCCAGGATGATCCGGGGTTCCTTCCTCCAGATCCTTGTCCGTCACCTTCGACTGTGCCAGCAGCAACTGGTGCTGTGGCGCTAGCGGAAGATCGTGCGGGATGTGCATGTACTCCAGCACCTGCTGCGCGATGCGATGAAATACCGGCGCGGAAACCTGCCCGCCTTGATGTAGACCAACCGCGGAATCGAGTATCACGGCAACCACGATCTGCGGATTGTTAACGGGAGCAAATCCGGCGAACGTTCCGACGTATTTCGTTTTCGAATAAACCCCCGTCGCGGGATCGACCTTCTGCCCCGTGCCCGTCTTTCCCGCGGATGAGTAACCCTCCAAAAACGCCTTCCGGCCAGTTCCCTCCAGCACGACCTTCTGCATCATCGAGCGCATCTCGGCTGCGGTGAAGGACGAGATCACGCGATGTGAGGCGGCGGGATGAAATGCAATCGTTTGCAACGTCCCTTTCGGAGGTAGGGTTCCTGTGACAATCCGTGGCGCCACGTACACCCCGTCGTTCGCAATGGTTGAGATCAGCCCCGCAAGTTGGATCGGGGAGATACCAATTTCCTGCCCGATTGAGATCGCTGCGATCGAAACCTTCGACCAGCGGCTGGGAGGCTTTGTGATGCCCCGCGTTTCACCCGGCAATTCGATGCCAGTCTGCTGCCCGAATCCGAAAGCGCGAATATATTTGTAGTAGCGTTCTTCGCCCAAGCGCAGCGCGATCTTAATCGCGCCAACGTTGCTTGAATGCGCTAGCACTCCCGATACCGGCAACAGACCGTGCGGCTCCGCGTCGCGAATGCGCATGCCGTTGTAGACGATCGATCCCATTTGGCAATCGAAAATCTCGTTGGGATTCGTAAGCTTCTCTTCGAGTGCAGCGGAAATCGTAACTACCTTGAATGCCGAGCCCGGCTCGTACACGTAACTCACCGCGCGATTGGTCAGCGCGCCCGGCGTGATCTGCTTGCGGAGATTGGGGTTGAAGGTGGGACGATTGGCAAGCGCCAGAATTTCTCCGGTATGCGGATTCTCCACGATTACCGTGCCGGCAATGGCTTGCGTATCGTGAATTGCCTGCTCCAGCTCTTTCTCGGCAATGTACTGAATGTTCTTGTCAATGGTCAGAACCAGGTTCTGGCCCGGTTCGGGCTGAGTCTCGACGTCAGAGAACCATTGCTTGCGCGCGTCCACCGAGATAAACATCTTTCCCGGTCGGCCCCGCAGTTCATCTTCATACTCATGCTCAATGCCGCTCTGTCCCGCGTCCTCCATGCCCACCGACCCTAATACCTGCGCCGCCAGGTCGCGAGCCGGGTAAAAGCGTTTTGGCTCTTTCTGGAAGTGAATTCCCTGAAGTTTGAGCGAATTGATGCGCTCGATCGTCTCGTCGTTGGCTTTGCGAGCCACCCAGCAGAAGGTCTTGTGTGCGCGGCAGTCTGCCAGCACCACGTTGTAGTCTTCGCCGGTGATGCGCGTGATCAGTGAAACCGCGGTGGGAAGATCTTTAACTTCAGTGGGAACGGCAAATGCCGAGTCCACCAGCACCGACATCGCCAACTCGTGCCCCGATCGGTCGTATATGACTCCACGCTTGGCGGCCAGCGGGATCGCGCGCTGCTGTTGATGTCCGGCCTGCTTGACGAATTTCCCGTAACTGAAGACCTGCAGGAAGACCAGCCGCCCGCAGATGGCAACACACCATAGCAGGAGCATCGCACCCAGGAGATGAAGACGGGAGTCTTTGCCGAGATTGAAATTGGCGGTTGCCATTATTACCGCTCTCTACACGTTCTCATTCCGACCAGCGCAAGACGCCAAGGGGGAGGGCCTTTTTGCCGCGCGCTTAAATCCTCTGCGCTTCTCGCAATGGCAAATCAGTTATGCTGCCGACGATCACAGACAAATACGGCGGCCAGCTCAAATACACAGGCCGCCACCGGGACTCTGGCCGAACTTCGCCGGGCATGTCCGGATCAAACACCAGGACGCTCGCAAAACCCAACTTTCTTACCAGGTCTTGTCGCGCAATCTTTTTACTGTCCCGGAATCACCGTCACCGGCGCAGCACTCGCCATAACCGGGCCCTGCCCGTCGCCTGGCACTGCATCCATGCGAATCACCTGTCCGGGTTCCGGCGGCACCAGGCCCATGCGGCGCGCCATCAGGTCGATCCGTTCGGGATCGCGCAGGGAAGCATCCTCCAGCCGCAGCGCGTGATTCATTTCAACCTTCTCGCTGAGTTCGCGCTTGGCCGATTCAATCTGGTAGCCGTACTCGATTGCCTTGAAGTGCTGCCACGCATAGGTAAAGACCAGCAGGAACAGGCAAGCCAGTGCAGCGCCAAATTGCTTCATCTCGCGATTGCGCCGAGGATCTTCCACCTTGACCAGTCGGGAATTATCGATCGCCTTGGAGAAGTAGATCTCGGGTGTACCTGTCCAAAACGAGCGCCGCTCCGCCACCGGAATCGCACTGCGCATCATTGTCGCCGCTGCTGCTGCCATTATGCTGCCCCCATGAAAACCTGGTCACCCTCTACCAATGGAATTTGCATCGAAAAGATCGCATGCAGCTCGCGCTCTTCTACGATGCGCTGCTGTTCCGCAACCTGTCCTACTCGCTCCACCGTCGTCATCAAATCGCTGATCAATGTGCCCGTATACATTCCCGCAACCTCAAATTGGATTCCTACCACGGAACCCGTTTCTCCCGCCCCAGCGGATCTCCGTCCGCATTGGTTTACAAACCCTGAATCTTGAAGGCCCGGCACGCCATGACAGCTGTGCCGGGAACTCCGGCAGGTTTTCCGGAGCTAAACTTTTTCCGCCGCCCGCAATTTCGCGCTGCGCGCCCGCGGATTGCGATCACTCTCTTCTTCAGTTGCCGTTACCGGCTTCTTGGTTAAGATCCTGAAGTACATGTCCTTTATCGCTCCCTCCCGGAAGGCATCTTTCACGATGCGGTCTTCCAAAGAGTGAAAACTGATCACCACCACGCGTCCCCCTGGCCTCAGAATCCGGGGCGCCGCTCCGAGCAGCGCCTTCAGATCGTCCAGTTCGCGGTTTACGAAGATTCGAAGAGCCTGAAAAGTTCTGGTCGCTGGATGAATTCGCCTTTCTGCCTGGTTCATTGGCCGGGCCGCGGCTGATATGACATCCGCAAGATGAGCGGTAGATCGTATCGGCCGCGACCGGCAAATGGCTCTGGCGATTCTCCGCGACCTCCTTTCCTCTCCGAATTCGTAAATCACATCGGCAAGCTGTCGCTCGTCGAGGTGGTTTACCACTTGTTCGGCGGTTCGCTCGCCCTGCGGGTCCATCCGCATGTCGAGCGGTCCATCCGCCTGAAAGCTGAATCCGCGCGCTGCATCTTCTAACTGCAGGCTGCTCACTCCGATGTCGGCCAGAATTCCATCCACCGTCGCGGCCTTATGACCCTTCGCAATTTCCGCGAAGGAACGTTGCAACAGCGTGATTTCCGGCCAATCGTTCGCCGGCACCGCAGCCAGCGCTATCGAGCAGCTTTTTGCGCGCAATTTCCAGCGCTGCAGGATCTTTATCGAGCCCAATCAAATGTCCCGGTGCGCCGAGGCGTTTTGCGATTTCGTAACTGTGTCCGCCCAAACCCACCGTGGCGTCGATATAGGTCCCACCGCGCCGCACGGCTAAAAAGTCGATCGCTTCTTTTAAAAGAACCGGAACATGGCTCACTGCCCTTCCACCATGCCCAACCCCCTGAGGGGTGTCTGTTGATCCCTCGCCCACTAGATGCCCAATTCGTCGAGCGTCTTCTCATCCTCAGGCGTGAACTTGTCTTCTTGGATCTCTCTCTTGAACAGCTCCAGGTTCCTGACCACCAGATACGTCAAGTTGCCCAGAACCGCTACCTCGCCCTTGATCTGTCCCGCCTCGCGCAGCAGTTGGGGCAGCAACAAACGCCCCTGCCCGTCCATCTCCACCTGCTGCCCGTAATAGTTCGTCCGGTCCAGAAACTTTTTCTTCGTAGGATTGAAATTGGAGAGCCCTGCCAGCTTCTGCTCGATCCGCTCCCACTCCTCGAAGGGATACACTTGAGCAACCCTTCCATCGAGACTCGTGATGTAGAATTGCTGACCGTATTTCTCGTCGATCACCCGCTTGAACTCGGCCGGGACCTTGAGGCGTCCTTTCTCGTCGACCCGGGTTGGATGATTGCCGCGAAACATAGCTAATTTCTCGATTTGCCATCCTGCGGCGACATGCTTTTCGTCCCCGAAGGATCTGGGCGCGTCGCGCAAGTCGTCCGCTTACGTTGCGGGCGAGAAAAACGCGCGCTTGGCGCGCTTCCATATGAACCGCGACAGCAACAAGGGAGGTAAAAGCAGCGCAAAGTTCGGTCAAAGTCGGGCGATTCGGGCTGTTTATCGTGCTTTTGGGTCGGTTTCCCACCGGCTCCTCTTTAACAGTTCCTCGATCCCACGACCTTTACTGTCCTGACCACTTCGTACCACTTTGTACCACATCTTAGCGCTAAGTCGTTTATTGTCAAGCAGAAACTTGAAGCTCACTGTCCCACTAGTGCACTGATTTCAGAAAGCGCGAAGCCTTGTGGTTAACCAATCAGACGACCACAAGGGGTTGGGTTTACGCTCTAGGTTCTTTCGCTATTCTTTCGCTAAGATTTTTCTTGATCCCCGCGTCCGGCGCGGTTTTTCTTGTGGAAATGTAAGCCCTTCCTCCTCCTCGATCTCCTGTCTACGAACTCCGCCATCCCTTCGACTCGCAAAGTCATCCAAGACAAAACCAAAAAATTGTTTTACATTCCGAGGCCGAGTCATGAAGAAGTTGCAGTGGTGTTTGGTCGTTGCCGCTTTCCTTCCCACCCTGCTGCTTGCTCAGCAGAATTCCACCCCTCCTCTTTATCCCGCGCCCGGAAATCCGGCTGATGCTCAATCGCAGCAGCAGGATACCCAGCAGAATCCTCCCAATGATCAAAACGGCCCGATGCCGGTCTTCCGGGTAAACGTCTACGCCCGAAGCGCTCGGGCGGTCAATTACCGCCATCGTGGCGGTTCGACCACCGTTGACTTCAAGGGCACCAGCCTCATGCCCGCGATCGCCGGAAAGGCCAAGATCGATGGAAAAGCTGGCAGGCTCGCAATCGACGTCGATCTGAACCACCTCGACCCGCCCGCAAAGCTTGGTAACCAGTATTTGACTTATGTCCTATGGGCGATCACGCCCGAGGGTCGCGCCGTAAACCTCGGCGAAATTTTGCCCGGCGGAAACGGTAAGGACAAGATTAGCGTTACCACCGATCTGCAGGCTTTCGGCCTTATCGTCACCGCCGAACCTTATTTCTCGGTGATCCACCCCAGCGACGTAGTTGTCGCCGAGAACATTGTTCTGCAAAACACCAAAGGCTTCGAAGAAACCATTGACGCCAAGTTCGATGTGCTGGAAGGCAAGGAGTACATCATCGACGTTCCCGCCGAACAACTGCCCTCGGCACAGGCTCAGCCCACCGTTCCGCTCGATCTCCTCGAAGCCCGGAACGCGGTCGCCATCGCCAAGGCTGCCGGCGCCAAAGAGTACGCCGAAACCAGCATCATGAAGGCCGAGGATATGTTGCAGCGCGCCGAGGATTACTTCCAGCGCAAGCAGGGCCGCACTCCCATCGGAACCGCTGCCCGCGGCGCCACCCAGATGGCGGAAGACGCCCGGGTTCTGACTTTGCGCAAGAAGCAGCAGGAACGCGAAGATGCCGCCCGCCGCGCTACCGAGGAAGCCCGGGCCAAAGCCGAATCGGACGCCGAGGCCTCCAGACAGCGGGAGCAGGAAGCCCAGGCCCGCTCCGAAGAAGACGCCCGCCGTAGGGCTGACGCGGAAGCTGCCCAGGCGGAAGCTCAGAGGCAGCAGGCCGCCGCCCTCGCTCAGCAGCAACAGGCTCAAGCTCTGGCCGAAGAGGCAGATCGCCAAAGACAGGCGGCTTTGCAGCAAGGTCAGGAGGCGGAGCGACAGCGTCAGGAGGCAGTGCGTCAGAAGGAAGAAATGCGGGCTCGCCTGCTGGCCCAACTCAATCAGGTCCTCCAGACCAAAGACACCGCTCGTGGCTTGATTGTAAGCATGCCCGACGTTCTGTTCGACTTCAACAAGTACACCCTGAAGCCGGAGGCTCGCGAACGTCTGGCCAAGATTTCAGGAATCGTGTTGGCCTATCCGGATTTGAAACTGGAAATTGAAGGTCATACCGATAGCATCGGAAGCGAAGAGTACAACCAAACCCTATCCGAGAAACGCGCGGAGACCGTGCGAGGTTACCTGGTTTCCTCCGGCGTGGTGCCTGATCACGTGACCGCCACCGGACTGGGCAAATCCAATCCTGTCGCCGACAACAGCACCGCCGCTGGACGTAAATTGAACCGCCGCGTCGAGATGGTGGTCTCTGGCGACGTAATTGGCTCGGAACCGCGACCACTCGGAATTGTTCCGGAGTCGGGGCCATCCAGTCAGTAGCACATTTGCGGATCTGTACTGAGGGTGTGGCTCACCGGACACTTTTGCTCATTCGGAGAATGCAATTACTATGGGTGAGCCACCCTGATGTCCAACCATCTTGAGTTTGAGCAGTGGGTTCCCTTCCCGCTGGAGCGGGTATTCGATTTTTTCTCGAATCCCGAGAACCTCCCGCGCATTATGCCCGCTGCTAGTGCGACGCGACTGATCGCTCTCAACCGCAAGCCTCCTCCGGTCGCGCCCTCAGGCACCGTGAACGATAAAGCAGCCGGTGTCGGTTCCACGATCGTCACATCCTTCCGGGTTTTTCCTCGTCCTGCCGATCCGTGCGCAATGGGTCGCCCGCATTACCGAGTTCGAATGGAATCACCACTTTTCCGACGTACAGGATAAAGGGCCATTCAAGAGCTGGCATCATCGCCACGAGTTCGCCGCCGACACCCGTGAAGGGATCACCGGCACCTTGGTCCGCGATGTGATTGACTATGACGTTGGATTTGGCTTCGTCGGCGCATTAACAAACAAGTTCTTGGTTCGGCCGCAAATGGAGCACACCTTCGCCGAGCGCCACCACAAACTGGCCGAACTTCTTAGCTAGTCATCGTCGGCCAACACGCGCGCGAGCAGCAATCACACTCCCGCTCGCTGCCTCACGTCGTCGGAAATGTTTCCTCCGGACACCAGCAAAACCACGGGGCCTGAAGCGGACGGCCAGTCGATCCATGCAGCGGTAGCGGCCGCGCCCGCAGGTTCAGCCATCACGCCTTCGTGATGATTGAGATGACGGATCGCCTTGATCATCGCCTCTTCCGAGACAAGAGTGACATCGTCCACCAGTTCGCGGATTGCCGCCACATTTCCGGCATCCGGCACACGCGTGGCCAGGCCATCGGCACACGTGTCGCAACCCTCCGTGGAAACTGCCTTGCCCTCCATCCACGAAAGACAGTAAGAAGGAGCTCGCTCGGCCTGGACTCCGATCACCTTCACCCGCGGAGCAAGTTGTTTGATTGCCGCGCCCACGCCGCGAATCAGCGCCGTGTCTCCCATGGGCACAAAAACTGCGCGAACTCCGGGAAGCTGATCCAGAATCTCCAGTCCGATAGTCGCCGGCCCCGCGGGAAGATCCGGATCGGTCGCGTCGTTCAGAAAATAAATCCCGGCGCCAGAGGAATATTCTTTCGCGCGTTCGAAGGCTTCTGCCAGATCGGCGCTTCCCGCATCGACAATACGAGCACCCAAGTCCTCAATCTTCTTTCGCTTGACCGGATTTGCGTTCTCCGGCAAGAAGATCGTTGCCCGGACGCCCAGTGTCTTCGCCGCAAATGCCACTGCGGCGCCATGGTTGCCCGTGCTGGAAGCCGTGACTTCCTTAATTTCCCGCCGTGCCAGATTCGTCGCCAGCGCATACAGAGCTCCGCGTGGCTTGAACGATCCGGTGGGCAGCCCGATTTCGAGCTTGAGGTAAGCCTCTGAGCCTGGGCGAGACAATGAAGGCGCAAGATTGAGGGGCGTCACGCCGAAATGCTTCCGCAGAAGTTCTTGCGCCTGCCGGACGATCTTTATCTCGGGAGAAATCATTGTCACACCGCTCACCCGATCAGGCTTGCCCAGGCGCGGTTTAAGAGAACGACATCCCATCACTTCGCAGGCTCGACCGTAACCGCAGTCCCGTACGCGAGCACTTCTGTCACACCTTGCATGACTTCAGTCGCATCATAGCGCGCACCGACAACCGCATTCCCCCCGAGTTCGGCCGCGTGTTGCAACATTAAGTCGAAGGCTTCCTGCCGCGTCTTTTCGCAAAGATTGGTCAGCAGCGTGATGTTTCCACCAACCAGCGTTTGCAAGCTCGCCCCAATCGTGCCGAAGATCGACCGTGACCGTACCACAATACCGCGCACCACTCCCAGCGTACGGGTCACGCGAAAACCGTCCAGTTCAAACTGGGTAGTCACCATGTTGTGTGCCACCATCCTGCCAGCGTTATAGCCTGTCACCATCGATCTGTCCTTTCTGTGATTCCGCTACGGTGCTCCTTGCACCGCGTGGAACAGGTTACTATAGCGCTGCCTACGACGACGCAGCGAGCAGCACGAGCAAGCCGCGAACCGGCGAAAGAATGCAGCCCACGGCGTAAGCCGTGGTGCTCAATGCAATAGGGCAAGCCCCGGAGGGCGAAAGAAAAGCTACAACACCGACGCTTTCCGTTCTGGGGAGGTCTGTCATTCCAGTTCTGCGGCAATGAAGAATTCCTGTGACGATGCGTCGTACTCGACACGCAGCACATTGGGCTTACAGCACACTTGGCAATCTTCCACATAGCTCTGCCGGCGTCCGGCAGACTCATCGACGGAAGTGCTGTTCCATTCTCCACAAGCCGCGCACTGAAAACCGGATTCCATGAATGGAGAGAGAATATCCCATCTGCAAAAGCCTCAAGTCGGACCAACTCTACGACATCTGTCCCCATGTTTCCCTCGTTGGCATCACCAACGCTGTGGGGTGCCCCGTCCTTCGCGCTCTTTGCGAAGGGCGGGAACCGGACTGCCGACCACGAGTGATTTTGATTCTTAAGAACCTAGGCCACGCGATCCCGAAACGAAATCTCTCCCCAGCCCAGGTTCACGCGTACCGGTCCGACTTCGTCCAAGAAAAAACCTGGAGACAGACGGGACGTTCACCAGTTTTTCCATCCGGCTAGGCACCAAGATGAGGCTCAGCGGAGATGGCTTGGGTTGGCGGTTTACGACTCCCAGATCGGGCGGCGATAGTCGGGGTACGTCCCGTCTGTCCCCATGTTTCCCGAATTTCGAATGGGCACGATTTCCGGGCCACCCTCGATAAGATGACCGCTCTTAGAAGCGCTTCCGTGGGATCCAAGATCGCCGTCTACCGAGTCGCGCCCGCCGGGGCTCCGCCGAACTCGCGCGTTATGCGCGTAAGCAGAGCATCGAAGCGCGGGTCGCCGTGCAAGTGCCTCAGTCGGGGCTCTCTCGCCAAATAAACCAACCACGGCGAGCGTTCCGCAAACGCCTGCTCCAGTAACGCAAAGGCTTGATCGTGGTCGCCGAGCGCTTCGTAAATTAATCCCAACTCATAGGGCGAAACATAACGCTCCTTGGATTGCACAGTGAGCCGCTCCAGCGTCCGAAGCGCATCCGCCCGATGGCCGTTGACCGCCTGCGCGTGCCCAAGAAAGCTGAGGTGCACACTCACGCCCGAGAGTTCCGCCCCTTTTCGGATGACTGCTTCCGCTTCGCTGGTCGCGCCTGTGCCTAGATGAGCCCAACCCTGAAAAATGCGATGCCACGAGAAGCCTGGGTCGTTGGCCAGCGCACGCCCTGATTCGCTCAGAGCTTGATCGAAGTTGTGCGCCATCACGTGGTGCCACATGAGGTGAAGCTGTGAAAGTGGGTCCGCGGGATCGAGGTTCAGGTAGATTTTGCTCTCGGCCAGCGACTCCTCCATGCGTCCCGTTGCCACCAGAAGATGCGAATACCAATGGTGCGCCGGCCCGTAACGCGGATTGAGCCGGATTGCTTCCGAAAACAAACGCTCGGCCTCTGGAATCTCCCAGCGGTAGTGGAGCAGTGCGTAAGCCAGCGCCGCATGCCCCTCGGCCAGCTCTGGCTTCAGGCGAAGCGCCTGCTCTGCATACGACATCCCCTTTGAAAAACCCTCGCGTGGCGGAAGGACTCCGCCCTCCCAGCTCGCTAGCGTGTTGTAAGCATCCGCCAGGCCCGTATACGCAAGGGCATACGTCGGATCGCGCCTGGCCGCCTGCTCGAAGTAGGCAATTGCCTCCATCGTGCCCGCCGGGCGTCTTCCCCAATGATGGCGGCCCTTCAAATACAGCGCGTACGCTTCCGGATCTTCCGAATGGCGCGCCGCCGAGGGAAAGCGGGCAGCGAGCAACTGTGGGCGCAGCTTGGTTATGATCGCAGCGGCGATCTCATCCTGCACTTCGAAAACGTCCGTCATTTCCCGGTCGTACCGCTCGGACCACAGGTGATGACCGTCGTTGACGTCGATCAACTGAACCGTGATCCGGAGCCGGTTGCCGGCACGCCGAACACTTCCGTCGAGGATCACACCAACATTCAACCGCCGGCCGATTTCGCGAATATCCAACCCGTGCCCGCGGACTGAGGCGGCTGACGCTCGTGCGATTACCTGCAGGTCGTCATACAGACTCAGCGCGTGGATCAGTTCCTCGGCCAGTCCGTCGCCGAATTGTTCGCCGTCCCCACTCGCGCTTGCAAAGGGCAACACCGCGATCGAAGAAGCCGGACTCATGCTGGCCCTCGTCTCGGGGGCGGCTCGGATGCCGCCGCCGCGAAGTGCCTCGAGCAACTCCGTCATCGTCTGGTAGCGTTCCGCGACTGGTTTCCGCAGGCACCGCAGGATGATTTGTTCCAACCACACGGGAACCCGCGGCTGGACCCGCGAGGGTGGCGGTGGATCGTGCAGCGCGATTTCGTGCATCGTCGAAAACAGGCTGGCGGCCCTGAAAGGCATCTGGCCCGTGACAGCCTCATACAGGACCGAGCCGAAAGCAAAAATATCAGACCGCGCATCGAGCGGCTCACCGCGCGTCTGCTCGGGAGACATATAGGAAACTGTCCCCACCAACGTTCCCCAAAGCGACTGTCCGGAATCGAGGGAATCGGCTCCCGCCGGAGTCAGCTGTTTGGCCAGCCCGAAATCGAGAACCTTAACTTGGCCGTCGTTCGTGACCATAATGTTCGCGGGCTTGATGTCCCTGTGAATTAATCCCGCAGCATGCGCAACCGCCAGGGCGCCGGCGAGTTGGATCGCATAACCGCCGGCCTCCGAAATCGGCAAGCCCTCGGCAGGGATCAATTCCTTGAGCGTCTTACCCGCCACATACTCCATTACCAGGTAATCCACTCCGCCATCTGTCGCCATGTCGTGCAGCGTGACGATATTCGGGTGATTCAGCTTCGAGGCCGCCCGCGCCTCCTGAAGGAAGCGTCTCTTTCGATCCGGATCGGCGACATGGATCGAGGGCAGCACCTTAATCGCCACCGTCCGGTGAAGCCGCGTGTCGAGGGCGCGGAACACCTGTCCCATGCCGCCGACGCCGATTTCTTCAAGAATGCGGTAGTGTCCAAACGCAACACCCTTCAGGTCAGGCCTCGGCGCATCTGCCGCCGTGAGGGGCCCAACGCTGCTGGCGGTCACCTGGCCCGCAAATGCCGGCTGCTCGATGAAGCTGGCAGAGTCGCTGTGATGGGCCAGCAGCGATTCCACCTCGCGGCGAAGTTCCACATCACCAGCGCACGATTCCTCGATTACAGAGCCGCGCCGGCTTTGGTCCGCCTCGAGAGCCTTGTGAAAAATGCTTTCGATCTTGCTCCATCGCTCAGGCTTCATCGGATTTCTTTCCGCTCAGTTCGCGCATGAGCCACGCCTTGGCCAACCGCCAGTCACGCGCCACGGTTTCTGGTGAAACCTTCAATACTTCCGCAGTTTCTTCAACGCTAAGACCGCCAAAGAAGCGCATCACCACAACTTGGCTTTTACGGTCGTCCACTTTCGCCAGCTGATTGAGAGCATCGTCTACAGCGACCAAACCAGTGGAGGGTTCCGGAGAGACTGCCAGAGCATCGTCCAATGAAATCGCTTTTACTCCATCGCCGCGTTTGTGCGATTGCCGGGCACGGGCCTGGTCAGTGAGAATGCGCCGCATTTGTCGCGCACACAGCGCGAAGAAATGCGCCCGGTTCTGCCAGTCAATCAGCTTCAGATCGGAGAGACGCAGATAAAGCTCATTGATCAGCGCTGTCGTCTGTAGCGTATGGCCGTCGCGCTCCCGTCCCATGCAACGCCGGGCGGCCAGATGTAGCTCGCGATAAATCTGAGGAGTCAGCTTGTCCAGAGCACCTTCGTCGCCCCGGCGCCATGCCTGAAGCAGCTGGGTGATCTCGTGTCCGAGAGCGTCGTCCATCCAAATCCCTAGGCCGGGGGGAGTGGCCAATTGCGTAAACATTACCACACCACCTGGCAATTTCAGGATAGGGGTGCCCCAAAGAAGTTTTTTCCCACTTGCAGGTTTCGCCTGCGATTCTCGCTATATGGGGTGAAGGCAAACAAACGGATGCGGTGAGAAAGACAACCGCGCCCAAGAGCAAAGGAGAAATGGACATGGAATCGACATTCAAGAAGAGGTACCCAGGTTTTGCGGCCCTGCTCGCCGTGGGAATTGTCGCGGTGATGGGAGCCGCCCACGCACGAGACGGGCGGGACGATAACGATCAACTGGTCCAAGTGGCTGAATTGGAACACCAAATTCACGCGACCTTTCACGCGGCAGTCAGCGTGCACGATCCGATAAATGGCGACTCGCCGGAAGTGATTACCCAGCGAATCCGCGACGCCGTCGCGCTCTGGACTGAGGATGGTGAAATCACGATTGTCAGCACTTCCGCCGCGGCAGGAAACTATATCGGCAACGGCGATCCGGATGATCCCGCAAGTTGCCCGCTACCCTCGGGCGACACGTCTGCCAACGGTCAACAGGGCACGCTGTGTACGTTCTTCAAGTATGTTTCCGGCGGCTTGCAGGCAGCCAATAAGTTTGTGTCGCTTTCCCCGGCGTACAAGACGAAGTTTGTGCCTGTGAAGGATCGTTACGGCCGATGGAAATCATCGGTGTATTTCGAATGCCATTACTTCGACGTGTCAATGGATCCAGCCACCGGCCTGCCGCTTTGGACAGCCAAGAGCCACGTAGCCCTTGACGGTGAAGCCAAAAAGGTCGACGGACGGTGGTTATTGACTCACGTCAGCTCGTCCGCCGTTCCAGTTCCGGTTCCGTAAGAAGAACACACAATGCACGCGCTGGCGAAGGCCGCAGCGCGTGCATCCGGATTATGCCACCACGCTGAGTATCTCTTGATGGCGGGTGGCCCAGGCTCTCGACTTCGTTGGCATCACCAACGCTGTGGGGTGCCCCGTCCTTCGCGCTCTTTGCGAAGGGCGGGAACCGGACTGCCGACCACGAGTGATTTTGATTCTGGGGGGAAACTTGGGGGGGAAACTTGGGGACAGGAAACTTGGGGACAGACGAAACTTGGGGACAGACGGGACGTTCACTAGTTTTTTGTAGGGAATGGTTTTAACCAGAAATTCCACCGTCATCGATGGAGCAGAAAGTCGACGCTCTACTTCAGTCCATCCACTACATACAAATCCGATAGCATCCGCCCCACGGAGTAGGCGTAAGCCTTGCCATCCGCGCTGAACCTCATGCCCGGGACGCTCACCACCCCCGCCGGATCAGGAGGCGAGATTTCTTTCCAGGGTTCGCGGCGGCCGGTCGCGAGATCCACCCGCGTGATCTCCACGGGAATGCTCGTTGTTCTCACCAGCAAACTTTTTCCGCCATCGAAGAGGCCGATCGCCCTCTCGGCTGGGTTCACCACAATATTCAATTTTTCCGGCTCGCCTCCGGCCAGCGGATATCGCCATGCCTGTCGTTTGTCGTCCAGCGCGTACAAGAAACTGCTATCCGGAGTCACCAGACTTCCATACGTGCCTTCTGGAGTGATCGCTCGCGGTGCACCGCCGTCGATGTTGAGCAGATAGGTGCGAGGCGCGTGCCCGGGCTCGGCAGACGAATAAACAATCGCCTTGCCATCTGGACACCACGCGAAGGCAAAGTGATCTGATTTGTCGTCGGTAAGTGCGCGGGCTTCGCCGACTCCAGTGGGCAGCAGCACCACCTTTGCCGGGGTTCCATCGAGGGCAGCTACCCACTTGCCATCGGGAGACAGGAAGCCAAACCCGCCCTCACCCAGGCGAACCGCCGGCGAGCCATCCGTTTTGCGAAGGAAGATGCTGTAGTTCGAGCCCATCGCTTCCCCCGTCTCGGAAAACACGATGGTCTTGCCATCCGGCGACATATCCGTGAGCAGCGACCAGTCAAACCACGAGAGACTTCGCTCGTGCGTCTCTCCCGGCGCCAGCGCCGAGATGCCAAGACGCGTCTTGTCGGCCGTCAGCAGAACCCGGCCGTCGCGGCTGACGTCGTGAATGGTGAGCCCGCCCGGCGCTCGATAGATCAGACGCTCCTTGCCGGAAAAGTCCAGAGCATAGATGGAACGCGACGCACCAGAAGGGACGGCCGAGAACCAGACTTCCTTGCCACCCGGCGCCCACGCCAGGCCCTGCACCGTCGAATAATAAGAAGAACTCGCTTTCCGGTTTCCCTGCCGGTCAACGATAACCACCCGGCCATCGTCGCCCTGCTGTACGTGGTCCGCTATGGCCAGGAACTCACCATTCGGCGAGAAGCGTACATGGCTCACCCAACTCTTCGGCTCATAAATCACTTTCCCAATCGGAAACTCGAGGTGCCCACCCCCCCGGAAAGGACCGCGAATTACGGCGATCGACTGGCCGTCAGGCGCCCAGTCCGCCCATTGCACACCTTCCATCATCTCCCGTGGCGCCCCTCCGGCGAGCGGAACCCGCGCCAGCGTGCCGGTATAGGCGAACGCGCCAGCGACCAGCGGGTGCAGCGCAACGGCCATCTCTCCGTTCGCCGAGATGGAAAGAATCTGTGCTGCTGGCAGGCCAATCGATCGCGAATCCGTGCTATCGAAGCGCGTCGAGAAAAGCTCCCACGGATGCCCGTCCCAGGCCGCGCCGTAAATGATCGACTGGCCATCCGGCGCAAAGCGAGCCTCCCAGATCATGCCATTGCGAAACGTGATCTCGTGAAATTTCGGATTCGAAGCGACCACTCCCCGTCTCGCATACGAATAGATTCCGGCCCACGACGCTGCTAACAGCAACGCGCCCACCAGCGGCGCGACCCACCGCCACGCCGACTTTTCTTCCGGCAGTGCCCGCACTCCACCGCGCGTCGAGGTCGAAATGTCGGTGAGCGCTTCAAGATTGAAGGCCACATCGCGCGCCGACTGAAATCGCTCCGCAGGATTTTTCTCCAGGCAATGCCGCACGATGCGTTCCAGCGCCGGCGAAACGTTGCGGTTGGTCTCGCTCAGGTCGGCGGGTTCCTCCTTCAGAATCGCGCTCATCGTGTCCGCGGCCGAGTCCCCGTGGAAGGCGCGCTTGCCCGAAAGCATCTCGTAGAGAATCGCGCCGAACGAGAAAATATCCGACCGCGAGTCTGCCGGCTTGCCCCGCACCTGCTCCGGCGACATATATCCTGCCGTGCCCAGCACCGTTCCCGCCTCGGTCGCGACCTGCATCGTAGGAGCGTCGTCCGACACATCGGCTTCCGGGCGCGTAAATTTCGCCAGCCCGAAATCCAGAATCTTCACCCGCCCGTCGTTGGTGATGAAAAGATTTTCCGGCTTCAGATCGCGATGGACGATTCCCTTCTCATGCGCGGCTGCCAGTCCTTTTGCGATCTGCTGCGCGTAGTCGGTGGCTTTGCGCGAAGGGAGCGCGCCGGGACGCAAACGCTCCCGCAGCGTCTCGCCCTCCAGCAACTCCGACACGACGTAAGGCGCACCGCGATCCTCGCCAATGTCATAAATCGAAAGAATGTTCGGATGGTTAAGTGCCGCCGCCGCTCGCGATTCCTGCGCGAACCGCTGCAACCGGTCAGGATCTGCGGAAAACGACGATGGCAGAATCTTGATCGCGACGTCGCGGTTCAGCCGGGTATCGTGGGCGCGATAAACCTCGCCCATGCCGCCCGCACCAATCGGCGCCTGAATCTCATACGGCCCCAGCTTCGTCCCAGAGGTAAGTGCCATCGGTGCGCGCGATTATAACCCAGTCATCGGGAGCAGCTTGTTCGGAAGGTGGGATTCTTACCAGAACTTCTTTTGGTCCTACTGCTTTTCCGACACAAGACGCAGAACCACCCAACTCACCAGCGCCATCGCTGCCAGGCTAGGAACCAGCAGCATCAGAGTCCAGTCGAGTCGCATCGCAGCGAACGACCAGTTCCACGAATGGAAGGTGGAAGACCGGAAAAATCCCGACCACATCGAATCCCATCGAACCCCGTCCCGGAATTGCCATGCGACAAAGCCCACTGCGACCAGCAGATTGACCACCAACGCAAAGGTCTGCGCAACCGTAATCGGCTTCCCGACGCGCTCAACCGCGGTATTTCTCTGGCGTAATTGCGCGCGCCACCAAAGCAGGCCGGCAGAATCGAAATGTGCGCTGGGAGCCGCTTCCATCCGGGCCCTCTGGAACGCTTGCGTCACCAGAATGAGGTCACTGCAGCCCTGGCAGGAATCGGCGTGCGCGCGCAGTTCTACCTCGCAGGCCTCAGGCCAGCGCCCGTTCTTGAGCGCCTCCGCAATCTCCGCCCCGCGAGAACACGATTGTGTCATCGCCCCCTCCGCTCTCCGGGAACCTGCTCCCGCAACAACCGGGCAATTTTTCTTCGCGCGCGAAATAGCAGCAGGCGAATGCTCGTCGCGGCCAGCCCGGTGATCTCGGCAATCTCGCGGTGCGAATAACCCTCGGCGTGCGCCAGCCAAAGCAGTTGCCGCTCCCGCGGCCGCATACGCCCCAGCGCTGGGCCTAGGGCAACCTGCGAGTCCAATTGTCCCAAGCTATCGCTGGAAGCAAAAATTGTTTCCGGAACCTCGTCGATGGCCGTCGGACGCGGCCGGCGCCAATGATCTCGCAGCAGGTTCGTCGCGATGCGGAACAGGTAACGCCGGTGCGCGACCTCTCCATCGTCCTCCGGCCGCGATGCGCACAGGAATCGCAGATAGCTTTCCTGCGTAAGATCATCCGCCAGCGCCGGATCCGCCGACACCCGCGCCAGGTAAGCCCACAACGACCGCGAGGATCTCTGGTAGAAGCCGGCGAATGCATCACTGTCCATGGGGACTCTGGCCGTCCTCAACGCCTCGGCGGTGGCAACGCTCGGAATGATGTATTCGCCCGTCGTAACGGTGGCCCTCATGTCTGCTTCGCGCAGCCGCGCTCGCTGTTGCTCTCTCGAGTCCGGCAGCGAAGTGACCCTAGTTGCGGGTTTCGTTGTTCTGCGGCATCAGACCGAGATGCCGCGCCAGGAACCACGTAATCCCAGCAGAGATGATAAACCCGAGTCCCGGCATTAACACGACGATCCCTACAACCAGCAACGCTGCCGCACCGTCTGGAATACTGGATCGCAGGGAAAGCAGACCAACGCCCAGCAGTACCATCACAATGCCAATCTGAAGCGGTGTAAGCACCCGCGCTACCGGACTGGGAACCGGCTGGCTGCGCTCGAAGCCGACCGGGATCGGCGCCGCCTCCAGGAAGCGTTTGCCCACGTCAGTATTCATGTAGCCCAGCAACTCCTGGGAACTGGCGAACTTGTCCATCACCTTGTTATGGACCTCGCTCTGCAGGCGGAAGATTCGTCCCCAACGCCGATTCTCCAGAATCACATTGGTCAGCCAAAGCAGCGCACCAAGAATGCACAGAAAGACCAGAAAGGGTAGCCCATCGCTAATTAGCTCTTGCATCACCGGCGACCCCCTTTGTTCACGAGGAAGTTCGGGCCACACCTTCCGCTCCAGAGCCTCGCTCGGACCTCCACCGTCCCGTTCCAGGTTCGTGAACAGATAAAAGTCGGGATTGCGGGCAATCTCCGGATGGCTCTGAAGAAAACGCGCCAGTTCCGGATTATTGCGGCTTACATACTCTGAATTCGAGAGCAAGGAAGGGTCGCGAGACACCACATTGGTCAGTGTCGGACTCATTCGCAACAACTTGATCAACTGCTCTTGCGTCGCGGCCAACTCTTTTTCACTCACCACCGGTTGATTGGCCACTGTCTCCTGCGTTTGGACGGCAGGCTTCCCCTGCGCGAAAGCAAGACCTGCGGACAATACGACCCCGGCCGCGGCTATGTGAACCAATCTTGCGAACCAACGACACTTTTGCATTCGATCCCCCGGAAAAATAGCGCCCTCAAGCGCTCCTATCCATACAACGAACAGGCGAACCTTTGGTTAACAACATTCTTGGACTATTTACTTGCTTGTAAGAATCGGTCAGGAGGGGATGGAAATGCGAGAACGAGGCCGGATCAGTTCACTCCCTTTAACAGGTAGAGTTCCGAAAGCTGCCGCAGGGTGTTGTAAGCGAAGAATTTCCCGTCCGCTGTCATGGTGATGCGAGTGATCCCGAACCCGCCGGCGGGGTCGTGCATTTCCAGCGTCTTGACCAGTTGCCGCTCACCGTTGTCTACCCGCAGGCGGTAGATGGATGCAGACATTCCATTGTAATTAGCCACGAATATTACCGAGCCATCTTCGCCAACTTGAATGGGTCGATCGGTCTCGTGCCATCCTTTAATCTCGCGGATGGGCGACCCGGTTTCGACTGGAATCAGATCCGGAAGAGGCTTGTCCCCTTTCACGAAAAGGAACTTGCCGTCAGGAGTAAGGATCGGGCGGACGCCTTCCGCGGTAAGCGGTTGAAGCTTGCCCGAAGCATTGTCGAACAGATAGCCGCGGGCCTGGTGTCCCGGTTCGTTGGCAATCAGAACGACTCGACGGCTGTCGGCGGAAAAACCCAAGCCAACAACGTTCTCTACTCCGGGCGGCTTCAGTTCCGTCACTTCCCCCGCGCCCGTGGGAACGAGCCAGTGGCGACGGCTCTGGCCCTCAGTCGAAGAGAGCACCCACTTCTGGTCGGGCGAGAGGGCGATGGAATAGCCTTCGCCCAGCCGGACCGCGGGTGTTCCGTCCGTCTTACGCAGGAAGAGGGTGCCGATGGAGCCTCCACCTTTGCCGCCTTCGTGAAACAGAACCTGCTTGCCGTCGGGAGACAGGGCGACGAGCACGGCCCGGTCAAGCCAGGTCAGTTCCCGGTCCTGCGCGCCCTGGGAATCGGAGAAAAAGATCTTGCGTTCGCGGTCGTCGATCGCGATGATCGCCGTCCCATCGGCAGAGACATCGTGCAGCGTCAAGTCTCCGGGAGCAGCGGCGAGCAGGCGGAAGCTGCCCGACAATGAAACCGCCATCAGGCGTCGGGCGATCGTGGTCGTCGTGGGATCGGCAGTGAACCACACTTCGTCATCCTTGGGCGACCACGCCAGTCCGTACAGGCTGCTGAAGGTTCCGAATGATTTTGCTGATGATCCGTCGGCGTCGATGATCGTAATCGTGCCGCGGTCGTCGCCGCGCCGGCCATGTTCACAAAACGCGATCCGCTTTCCGTCGCGCGAAATGCGGGGATGGCTGATCCATCCCGGCGCCGCCATCTTGTACACAACCTTTCCGGGTGGATACTCGATGCGGTTCTCGGTGCCTACAGTACGTACCACCAGGAAGTTTGAGCCGTCGGGCGACCAATCCGACCACTCAACATTCTCCAGAATCTCGCGGGGAGCCGTTCCCCCAGTCAAGGGCGTACGGCCCAGCGTTCCCTGCGTGCCGAAGAATCCGACCAGCGCTGCGGGCTTCAAAGAAACGGCAATTTCTCCTTGCGAGGAAATGCCCAGCAGATCCACTTGACTCAATCCCAGGGGACGCGACTCGATGCTCTCCGCCCGCGTGGAAAAAAGTTCCGGCGCCAGTCCCGCCCCACGCTGCGCTGTAGATTACGGTGCGGTTATCTGGAGCAAAACGCGCGCTCAGCACCGCTCCCTTGCGGAACGTCAATTGGTGGTAGGTGACTTCCGAAGCGGGCTTCGTCTCGGTGCCCGAGCCAATAACCCAAGCCCGCAGCCACGGCCAGCAACAGAACAATGATGAGCGGCTGCAAGCGGCGCACGCGTTGCACCGGCGTGGGCTGGCCCACCGACCTTACCGACGATCCGGACGACGGAGATACCGCCTCCAGATCGAACGCCAGATCGCGAGCCGTCTGAAAGCGCTGGTCCGGATTCTTCTCCAGGCAGTGACGCACAATCCGATCCAGCCCCGGAGAAATGCTGCGGTTCACCTCCGTCAGCTCCGGAGGGTCTTCTTTCAGAATCGCGGTCATGGTCTCGGCCGCCGTGTCCCGACGGAAGGCGCGCTGGCCGCTGAGCATCTCGAACAGGATCGCGCCAAACACGAAGAGGTCCGAACGATGATCCACGCCGATGCCGCGTACCTGCTCCGGCGACATGTAGCCCGCGGTGCCCAGGACCTGCCCCGCTTCGGTTAGCGACACGTCCGCGGAGGTCATCGTCTGCAGGGCGCCATCGGCTTCCAATCCGCCACGCGCAACTTTGGCGAGACCAAAGTCCAGAATCTTCACTCGTCCGTCTTTCGTGAGGAAGATGTTTTCCGGTTTCAGATCGCGATGGATGATTCCTTTGTCGTAGGCCGCGGCCAGGCCGTGGGCAATCTGGATGGCGGTTTCAATGGCCTTGCGCTGGGATAAGACTCCGCCCTGCAGACGGGTACGCAGGGTCTCGCCCTCCAACAACTCGCACACCATGTACGGAGTTCCGTCATGGGTTCCGATATCGTGCACTGCCAGAATGTTGGGATGGTTGAGCGCGGCTACGGAACGCGCCTCGCGTTCAAATCGCTGCAAGCGGTCCGCGTCGGACGCGAGTGAAGAAGGCAGAACCTTGATGGCGACGACGCGGTCCAGGCGCGTGTCGCGGGCGCGATACACCTCGCCCATGCCGCCCGCCCCGAGCGGCGACTGAATCTCATACGGCCCCAGCTTCGTCCCAGACGTAAGCGCCATCAGTGCGCGCAATTATATAGGCCGTGTCATCTTCGCGCCTAACCCACAGACATCAGTCGATTTACTTCGTCATCCAGACATGACCCTCAGGTTACCCGCCATGTATTGAGGTACTCATCCCCACAACAGATGCTCGGACCCACCTGTGGGAGGGGAAGGCCATGCGTCTGGTGTTCAAGTACCTTGTTCTGTCTACCATTACGATCCTTTTCGTCCTCGCATCTGCACCAGCCAGCCTCGGACAAAAACTTGAGGTCAATGTTCTTGTCTTTTCCGACGTTCCAATTTCCGGCGACCTTCTCGCCCGGGCGGAAAAACGGGCTCAGGCGATTTTCTCCTATGCTGGTCTGACGATTACCTGGTTCGACTGTACCCATCCAGATGACCGAGATAACGATCCGATCTGCTTCAACAACCTGCATGATCTGATGCTCAAGCTCACTTCTCATTCTTCCAAGGCAAGAATCGACGCCGGGGGTGTGGCATTTCTCGGGCCCGGAGGTACCGGCCGCTATGCCGACGTGTTCTGGAACAGAGTGAAGGAGATTGGCGAAAACTCGTCCGTGAGCCTCGACCACATCCTCGGAAGCGTCATGGCTCACGAGATGGGCCATTTGTTGCTGGGCATGAGTTCTCACTCCATCAACGGCCTCATGTGTGCCCATTGGGGCAGCGCGGAGCTTCACCATATTGAGCGCGAAGATTTCTACTTCTTGCCACAGGAGGCGAAACGAATGCGCTCAAGGATCTCGAACGCCGGCGCAGCTCTAGCCTCGCGCGGCGACCCATCAAGGTCCGGACGCTGATGTGCGATGCTTCGACGAAACCCTGGGGGCACAAAGAGTAGTCCGGCAATCGAAGCCAGCGTCACCGCAAGTCTAATCATGGCGCGCGACTTCAGATTTCTCGGCCTGCCTGTTTCGCCCTGTCTCGTGACTGGCAGCATCGTGAAGAGCGCTGTAATCCACAGGCGGTTGTGACATCCGTCACTGATTTCGTGCTTCTCCCGAAGATACTCTGGCACGTTTCCCGGTAACCCTCCGAGCAGATGTCAAAGGTTGAGGTTTTCCCAATGTTTGGGAGAAGTCGCTTTTGTCTGCTCGCGATTCTGATTCTGGCGCCGCATTCCCTGAGCAGCCAGACTCGATCGAGCCCAACGCGCTCCGCAAGTTGCGCCGTACGTTACTCCCGACATCGCGCCGCGGATTCCTCACATTATTTCGCCCACCAGCCCGCGGCAGTTCCCCATCCTTCCTCGCTTGCCGGTGAGTCCAACGGGAACGGCGGGCCTTGCTGAGATCGCCCGTGCGGCCGGAACCATCTTTTCCGGCACGGTCACCCGGATTGAGCGTCGGCCCGCCACGCCCGGCCAAACCGTGGAAACCGTGGTTATCACCTTTCACATCGAGAACGCGATTCGCGGCGTGACGCCCGGCGAGGAGTTCAGCATTTCGCAGTGGATTGGCTTGTGGTCGAGCGGCGAGCGCTACCACGTGGGCGAACGCCTCCTTTTATTTCTGTATCCCCGCAGCAAGTTGGGCCTTACCAGTTGTGTTGCCGGACCGATGGGTCGTTTCAACATCGACGCGTGGGGCCGCGTCATGCTGTCCGCATCCCAGCTCTCCGTGTTCCGACGAGATCCCGTCCTTGGTGGGAGATCGCGTGCACGCTTCAGCGACTTCGCCTTGGCGGTGCGGCGTGCCAGTGAGGAGGAATGAGCACAGGAAGTTGAGGTGACCATGACAACTACCATGGCATTTACTGCTCGCTCGTTCCTTCTCAGGCTGGCCGTGACCAGCGCTGTCGTTTTCCTCTCAGCGTCGCTTTGCCCCGCGGGCGGACCCAAGTGTGTCGCCGGAACCAGCTACTTCGATCCCACGATGAGCGGCCAGCCGCTCGTCTGGCCTCAGGGTGTGATCACCTTTTACACCGATCAAGGCGACCTCAGCCCCATCCTGCCCAACGCCTCCGCCAACAACTTCGTCGCCACCGCCTTCAGCCAGTGGAGTTCCGTTCCGACAGCCGCTCTGGCCCTCACCAGCGGCGGATCGCTGGCCGAGGACGTAAGCGGCGCCAACGTCTTCGCCAATTCCGACCACACCATCTCCATGCCCACCGACATACAGTCGACCGCCGTGGGCACGCCGATCGGCATTGTTTACGACGAAGACGGCTCGGTCACCGACGCCCTTCTCGGCAGCGGCGCAGGCGACTCCAGCCAGTGCTTTTTCAATGCCGTTTTCGGAGGCAGCGACAATTACAGTTCCCTGGCCACCTACCAGCACGCTCTGCTTGTGATCAATGGCCAATGCGCCCAGCAGTCATCGCAACTCCCCGACGTCCAATACCGTCTGGTGCGCGCGATCGGCGGTGCTCTGGGCCTGGGATGGTCGCAACTCAATGTCAACGTGCAGACGGGTTCACCCCACCCCAACTCCGACGACTTCGCTGGTTTTCCCGTGATGCACTTCACGGACTCATGGAACTGCGTGCCAGTTACAGTTTGCTATCCGAATCCCGACCAGTTGTCGATGGACGATACCGCCGCCATTTCTCGCCTGTATCCCGTCACTGCGCAGAATCAATCCAGCTTTCCCGGCAAGCAGCAACTCTCTGCCGTGACTGCGCGCATCCACGGGTCCGTTTGGTTCACCGACGCTCACGGAAATCGCACGCAGGCGATGCAGGGAGTCAACGTCGTCGCTCGGTGGATTGATCCGAAAACCGGCCTGCCATCCCGGCAGTATGCCGCGTCCTCCGTATCAGGCTTCCTGTTCAGCGGAAATGCGGGAAATCCCATTACCGGCCTCGACGACCTGCAAGGTGAGGCCTTCGACGAGTGGGGATCAGAGGACCAGGCGCGTGAGGGATTCTTTGATCTCGCGGGACTGCAACTTCCCGGTGGCGGCAGCGCGCAATACCAACTCACCGTGGAAGCGCTCGATCCGCGCTGGTCGAGCGGAGTCGGACCTTATGCGCCCGGTCCAGTCTCGCCGTCAGGATTGGCTCAGCCGATCACCGTGACCGTTACGCCCGGAGCAGACGTTCAGCAAGACATTCTGATGGCTGGGGCTGCGCAACCCGTGTCCAAGGCGCCATCATCATGGACTGTTCCGGCAGCCTTGCCGCCCGGCGGCGATTGGGTCTCCTCATTGAGTGGATACGGGCATGTGGACTATTTCCGCCTGCGGGCGCAGGCCAACCGCACGTTGTCAGTGGCCGTGACCGCGCTCGACGAATCGGGTCACCCCTCCGAACTCAAAACGCAGCCGGTGATTGGAATGTGGGCGGCGTCTGATCCTCAGGGCACTGCGCCTCCCGCTTTCACACCATCTCCGTTTAACCAAACCGTATTCGGAATGACCCGCCTCGATGCCCAAGTCATGACGTCCAACAATTTCATCATCGGGATCGCCGACGTACGCGGCGACGGCCGACCCGACTATCGATATCAGGCGCATGTGCTTTACGCGGACAGCGTTTTTCCGGCGCGCGTTGCTGTGAGCGGAGGTCCGGTCACGGTTCTGGGCACAGGCTTCACTCCCGGCCTTACTGGCACTGTCGGCGGCAGCGCCGCACCCAAACTCGCAGCCAGCGCCAGCCAGATGATCCTGGCCGCGCCAGCGCACGCGGATGGCACGCAGAGCATTACGCTTGCAGACTCCGCGAGCGGCGCCTCGACTTCGATGACAAGCGTTCTGACTTATGGCGCTGCCGCCAGCGACAGCATCGTTCTGATCTACGGACGTAATCCCGCGACTCCCGTTGGAACGCAAGCGGCCAACGCGGTGAGCGTGCGCGTGGTAGCTTCCGATGGAGTGACTCCGGTCAGTGGCGCAACGATTGGCTGGAGCGCCGACAACGGGTTGCGCCTCTCCGCTTGTGGCGGGGCGTCAACGTGCTCCGTCATCAGCAATCAGAACGGAGATGCCGCGACCTGGCTGACGCCAACCGCGCCCGGCGTGGCCACCGTCACAGCCACGCTGGCACCCGGAGTTTATAGTCCGTCGAAGTCGGTGAGCACCACGATCTATGCGACCGAGTCATCTTCCGACATTGGAGTTTCGACGCCCTATCTTTGGATCTCTCAGGGCGCAACCGTCAACTTGCCGCTGACGGCCCGCGTCGTGAGCAACGGCGCGGCGCGCAACAACGTGCAGGTGAATTTCACCATCGTGAGTGGATCGGGCACGTTGAACAAGGCCGGCGCCGTGTCCAATTCCAGCGGATACGCTACGGTCATGCTGACCGTCGCCCAACTGACAGCGCTGGTGCAGGTGAGCGCCTGCGTGGCTCCGGGCAACGCACCGTGTGGAACTTTCTACGCCAACCCGGTGCCGCTCGCGCAGCAAATCTTGCAGCCCGTCGGAGGAGCGGGACAGGTGTCGACCGGACAGGCCTTTCAGCCTGTCGCGGTGCGCGTGACGGATTCCTCTATACCGCCAAATCCTGTGATCGCCGCTCCGGTCCTGTTTCAGACAACGGTGCTGCGTCCCGGAGGAACAGGTCCGGGCGGCGGAGACGGTGAGACCAACTCGGGCAACCCTGCCATGCCCGTGATTCTGAAAGTCAGCCAGAGCAGTGTCACGACCGACGTGAACGGACTTGCCAGCATCCTGCCATCGAGCAGCAACTTCAGTGCCCCGTTGGAAGTTGACGTCTTGGTTGCCGCCGGCACCAGCGCAATGCTCGAGTACCCGCTCCAGGTTTTACCAACTCCTATCAGCGAGAATGACGCTTCGGGGATCGAATCCCCGCCAACCGCCCGGGCTCCCGTACGCACTCCGATCCTCTTGCGGGAGGAAGGCAACCGCGAAAGGCAAAGCCGCGAAATGGGCAACCTCCCCGAGCAGCCCTATTGAATTCGGCAACTTACGGATAAATTTACATTTTTGTACTTACATATGTGTACATTAAAAAGTGAAAAACTTTCCCTGTTCGGTAATTTCCACCGGGCAATCAATCGCGAAGCGGGACCTCGCCAAGAATGCCATTTGCCGAGCCAGAATTGCCGATACAGCGACGATCGGAGTGCGGAACGAGGAAAACATCATTGACCGAAAGGAGAGCCATGGCTGGAACTCGGCACTTCTTCTAATTTTCAATAACTTCCACGAAGGCTCAACGACTTAGAAACCCCGTCATCCTAAGCTGTGCCTTTGGCAGCGAAGGACCTGTGCGCTTTCGCGCCGATTGCACAGATCCTTCGCGGCCAACAACGCCGCTCAGGATGACAATGCCGATGGGCCGATTAAGGTCGAAGCTCAGGCTCAAAGCTCAACGCTCATTTCGTCCACTGGTCGACCCAGTCGTTGACCGTCTGGTACCAGAGGCGTGAGTTCTGCGGCTTCAGGACCCAGTGGCCTTCGTCCGGGAAATAGAGCATCTTCGACGGGACGCCCTCCATCTGCAGCGTGGTGAAGAGTTGGAAGCCTTCGCTCACGTCGAGCCGGTAATCGCGCTGGCCGTGGACGACCAGGGTCGGCGTCTTGAAATTCTTGGCGTACTGGTGCGGCGACCACTTCTGGTAGCCGGCGCGATTGTCGTAGGGAGTGCCTTTGAACTCCCAGTTGTTGAACCAGAGCTCTTCGGTCGTCCCCCAGGCCGACTCGGCATTGAACATTCCGTCGTGCGACACCAGGCATTTGAAGCGGTCGGTGTGGCCGAGGATCCAGTTGATGGCGTATCCGCCATAGCTGGCGCCCAGCGCGCACTCACGGGTCTTATCAATAAACGGATACGTCTGCTCGGCATAGTCGAGACCCTTCATCAGGTCTTCATATGGAGCTCCGCCCCAGTCGCCGTTGATCGCGTCAATGAACTTCTGTCCGTACCCGGTCGAGCCGTGGAAGTTGATCATGATCACGACGTATCCGCTGGGTGTCGCAGAAGTTGGTGACGCGAACAGTTCGGGATTCCAGCGGAACGACCAGTCGTCTCCCCAAGCCCCCTGCGGCCCGCCGTGAATCAGAAACTTCACGGGATATTTCTTCGAGGCATCGAAGTTCGGCGGCTTGACCAGGAAGCCTTGAACCTTGTCGCCATTGGCACCGGGGAACCAGAAGGATTCGATTACAGACATCGCGATATTCGCCAGGATGGAAGCGTTCGGGTCGACCAGCGGTGCGCCATGCAGTACAGCGACGCTGCAATTGGCCAAGTCAGTCTTGCCTTGTTTGTTCGTCCCGCATAATCGGTCAAAAGCATGGAGCGCTGATACGACTCCATTGTGGATCGACAATACCTCTTTGAAGATCTTGCTTGGATATTGGAGCGACATCTGCGTGAACAACAGCGTCTTTCCGTCAGGCGTAAGTGCTAAATCATCATTGAAGCCCGGAACCAGCTCTGCAATTTTTATGTTGGCGTTGCGGATATTTCCATCTTTACCGGCGGCCTTGTCGGTTGTTTCCAATTCGACCCTCACCGAGTACACGGGCGACGTGCCCTGGTCTTCAGCGACGAAATAGAGACGAGAGGAATCGGTCGCCCAGGCGTAGGTCCCCACCCACTGGTCGACATTCTCCGTCAGATTCTTCTTCTCTCCCGTCTTGCGGTCATAAAGCATCAGCCGGAATCTGTCGCTTTCGTATCCCGGACGCTGCTGGGCGCGGTAGGCGATGTATTTGCCGTCGGGCGAATAGAGCGGGGTCGAGTCGCTGGCGGGATTGTCGGCGGTGATGTTCTTGGCCGAGCCCAGGGTCACCGGAACGATCCACAGATCGTTGTTGGTGGAAGCGGCCTCGTTCTTGTCGTGATTGGAGGCGTAGCAAATCTCCAGCCCATCGGGAGAGAAGGCATAGTTGTCCTGCCCGCCCAGCGAGAAGACCGGCGAATCAAAATCGCCGGGCGTGAGGTCGCGGGGACTCAGGTGGGGACAGTTCTCGGCAGTCTCCACGCAAACGTCGGCGGCGACCACGAAGATGTGACTTCGCTTCCCTTCTTTGTAGGCGTTCCAGTGTCGATAGAGCAGGCGGTCGAAGATGAGCGCCTTGACCTTCGACTGCTCGACTTCCTTCAGCTTTTTCGCGTTGCACTCCATTTCCGTGTCCGACGGACTGTCGCACTTCGGGTAGACATCGGACGTGAACAGGATGTTTTTGCCATCCGGCGACCACAATTCACCCCCGGCCTCGGTCGCAATCGCGGTTAGTTTCCAGGTGCGGGTTACGGTTCCAGCCGCGTCATCGAAATCCGCAATCCAGACCTGCGATCCGCCATCCTTCGTCGAGAGAAACGCGAACCGCTTGCCATCCGGAGCCCAGCGCGGACGGTCTCCGTCCTGATCGGGGATGAGTTCCTTTTCCTGGCCACCGGCTGTGGGCACGATCCAGATGTGCGGTGTCTTGGTGTTGGCCTCGAGATCGACATCGACCATGCTGAAGACGACCCACTTGCCGTCAGGCGAGACTACAGGCTCGCCCACGCGCTTCAACTTCATCATGTCGTCGAAGGTGAAAGGATGCTTGTCCTGGGAAAAGGTGGGAAGGGAGAAGGCAAAGACCAATAAGAAGAGAAGAAGACGGCGCATGAGGAAACCTCCTTGCAATAATCCGTAGAGACATAGCTGGCGACGTGTCTTGCCGACAGCACCGGAGCCGCCGGCATGACGTTGCAAGCAACGTCTGTCCGGCAAACGGATGAGTGTAGCAGGGCGAGGCCTGCAGCTTCTAGCTTCTAGGTCTGAGCTGCTCCCTTCTAGCTTCTAGCTCTGAGGCCGTTGATACTTCGTCAGCTCGCCCAACTTGTCATCCTGAGCGGCCTTTTTGGCCGCGAAGACCTGTGCAACCGCAGACAGAGAGCATAGGTCCTTCGCCGCGAGAAATCCGCGGCTCAGAATGACCACTGATTCAAGACGACATTCTTTGGTAGGGTCAACGACGAATTCCCAAAAAAATTCCGCAGACAATTCAATCGAAACACTCCTCTCAGCCGCTGCGCGGCAACCTCTTCTCTGAGAAGGCATCCAAGTGAGTGGCAGAACTGCAGCGCCCTTCCCTCCGGCCTCACTGAGCGGAGAGGGGTCGGAGGGCGGGGTTGCCGCGGTGTGCCCTTGTAGAGACGCGACCCTGGAGCCTTGCCCCTCCAGAGGGACGGTTGCAGATGGCGTGGGGAAACCGTCCTCCAAGTCCACGGGATCGGGCCATTCAAGATTATCTGGCTGAATCCAGCAGAAGTCCTTCCAACGCGTGCAGCGCCCACAGCAAAACCCTAGTCCTGATGTTTTTGGGGTCAATCCGGTCGCTGTCACTCGCCATGCTGAATGGAGTCGGTTGGCGGATTGTCTTAGATAGCCGCTGACTCCGTAGGTCTGCTTGCTAATCGAAGTGGAACCTGCGTTCCGAATTTCAATTGAAAGCGCTGCAGAAATGAAGTAGGTTAAATCTCGATTTGCCCTCCCACTAAAGCGACCCGAGGCTTCCTCAACGTGGGGTTGAAAGCCATCACAGACAACTTTTTCGTAGACTGCAGGACAATGCCTAAGTCACCCGGCTTGCAACGGACTTACGGTCCGAACGCTGCGATTCGCATCCGGGGCTATATTCCGCTCACGCCAATAGAGAGCCAGCGATTGGAGGCTGTCATGAAGTTCGCTCGTCCCAGCTCGACCACCGTGTCACGCTCCCCTAGAGTTTCCACTGTAGTGGCTGCAAAACGATGCATTTTTATGACTCTTGTTCTGGGGATCCAACTCGCGAGCGCATGGGCGCAGCAGTCATCGGAAAATGTAATCGTCGACAAGCAGACTCTTCAGGCTCTCGTCCAGAGAATTGGCCAATTGGAGGCCCGAGTCAGTCAGCTGGAAGCGGCAAGATCTGCACCAGCCCCGGCTCCAGCATCCGCACCTGCGCAAGGCCGCGCCGCGCTTGTCCTGGCGAGCTCTTCTTCGCAGGCGACGCCTGCTCCGCCCCAGCCTCTGCCGCAGGAAGAACCTATGGAGCCAGAGAAAATGGACGTGAGCAAGACGCTGCTCAACATCCGCGGATTTGGTGATGTTGGCCTTTACGGTGGCAACCAAAAAGGACAAACGACGTCGTTCAGCCTGGGCGAGATGAACTTGTTTATTACTTCCAACATCTCGGACAGGTTCAAGTTCTTAAGTGAGCTTGTGTTTGAATCTGCCAGCACGGATCGGGGATTGAATGCGGGGCAGGTAAATGTGTTCAAGGCCGAACCGGAACGCCTACTCCTGGAATATTCCTACAACGACCATTTAAATCTCTCGATTGGCCGATATCATAGCGCCATCGGCTACTACAACACGGCATATCACCACAGCGCCTGGCTGCAGACAACCACCAGCCGCCCCTTCTTGTTCAATTTTGAAGATGAGGGCGGTATTCTGCCTATTCATAATGTGGGCGTGTCTGCTTCCGGTGCGATCCCGTCGGGAAGCCTCGGGTTGCACTATGTCGCGGAAGTGGGCAATGGGCGCGCTTCGCGGTCGGAACTCAGCGATGCTGTCCAGAGCGTGGTCGACGAAAACAACCACAAGTCGGTGAATTTTGCAGTATTCATGCGGCCGGATAATGTTCAGGGCTTGCAGGTTGGTTTCTCCGCTTATCACGACAAGCTCTATCCGAGTAATCTGGAGAAAATCGGGGAAAACATCTTTGACACTTATGCCGTGCTCGCTCGCGCGAATTTCGAGTTTCTGAACGAGGGAGTGATGATCCGGCATTCCATTCAGGGGGTAACGCACGTGTACGACACCCCCGGCTTCTACACTCAGATTTCAGAACGGTTTGGTTCGTTGCGTCCGTATCTGCGCTACCAATACGTGAATGTGTCTCCGAGTGAGCCGGTATTTCCAGACGTTGGTTTGCGTACTGGTCCTTCGGCGGGAATTCGCTACGACGCCAGCGAGTCGGTGGCCGTGAAGCTGCAGTACGATTACACGGAACTGCGGAAGCAGCAATCCGTCAGCGGCTTGGCACTACAGTTCGCGTTCACGTTCTAGAGGGCTCCGATATGCGAGGTGGCTTGCGAACCACGATAGTTTTGCTGGCAACCGCCGTCTTGCTTTCCGGACTGCCGTATCCCACTGCACGCGCGGAGGGGAAGCCGGCGGCGCAGAAGGGAAGGTCGGGGCCGACTCTTGCGATTGTCGTAAATCGGGCGAATCCTATCGACAATTTGTCATTCGCAGAGCTGCGCAAGATTTTTCTAGGGGAGCGCAGTCACTGGCCAAATGGGCGACGGATCGCCGTGGCCATGCTCGACTATGGCCAGCCCGAGCGGGACAGCGTGTTGCGTCATATCTATCGCATGAACGAAGAGGGTTACCGAGATCATTTCATCAAAGGGATCTTTCGCGGCGATGTTTTTATCTCTCCGAAGACTTTGGCATCCCCGGTCGTGATGCGAAAATTCGTATTCAATGCGCCGGGAGCCATCGGTTACTTACGCTCCACCGATGTCGACGAGTCAGTGAAAATAATCCGAATCGACGGTCATCTTCCTAACGATCAGGATTACAACCTTCAGATCGACGAAAGGGCGGTGTCGAAGTGAGGAAGAGCCCCATCGCTCCCGCCCGGACTATCTTCGGCGACCGAAGGCGAGGACTATTCGTATCGTCACTGCAAGAGGTGCTCTCTCGTGAAAGTTCCAGTGTCATGCTGCTGCTGCTGGTTCTCTTTGTTGAGGCGGTGGTGGGGCTCGTTGTGATCCGGGATCTGCGCGACTCGGACGTGGAAGTGGAGAGGATATACGAAGGGTCAGTGCGCGGACTGCGCCGGATCGGGGAATTGCAATACGAAGCACAGGAGACCCGGAGGTGTACCCTTTACGCTCTGACGACGAATGATGGCAATCTGCAGGTCAACTATGCCGATCAATCACGCGAGGCCGACCGCCGTGTTACGGAGGGCATTGCGAAATATCTCGCACAGGCGCGAGACTCTCAAGAGGTCAACATCGCTCAGCGCCTCGGCAATGATTGGAATTCTTACCTGACAGTCCGCGACGAGGTCTTAGGCCTGATCCTGGAGGGTGGTGTCAAGGATGCAGTGCACCTCGACCTTGCCTCAGGCGTCCCGTTATTCGACCGGGTGCGTGAGGATCTCGAAGAAATAAAGCGTCTCTATGACGACCAAGCCTCGCGACGGCTCTCTACAGTTGCGGGATTCTCTCGTCGTTCGATCATTAAACTTACCGCCGCAGTCGGTTTCTGCCTTCTATTCGGAAGCATTGCAATCTCGGCGATCCAGCGAAGCAGGATGCGGAGTACGGTGAATCTAGCCCAGCTACAAATGGATTTCGTTGCATCTGTGTCACATGAGCTCCGCACACCGATCGCGGCCATTCTTTCTGCCGGAGAAAACATCCGGGATGGGATGGTGCATGGAGAGCAAGATGTTGTCGAGCAGGGTTCAATCATCAGCCGCCAAGCCGCAAGGCTATCTGATCTCGTAGACCAGGTTCTCCTCTATGCCGCGACCGGAAAAGATTCGCCCTGGCGTGATGTGCGTCCCCTGGAAGTATCGGATATCGTCGAGCATGCCCTGCGCGAATCGGAGAGTGTGTTGCGGGAAGCAGGATTCACAATCGAGCAGCAGATACAATCCGGGTTGCCGAGAGTCACCGGCGATTTATCGGGACTTTCCCACTGCTTGCGAAACCTGCTGGTGAACGCGGTAAAGTATAGCGGAGAGAGCCGATGGGTTAGCATCACTGCCGGCATAGGTACAGGGGCGAGCGATGTCTCAGAAGTGCAGATCAGCGTTCGAGATCGCGGTGTCGGCATTAGTGGCGTTGAACTGGCACACGTGTTTGAGCCTTTTTATCGGAGCCCGCAGGTTATCAACTCTCAGATTCGGGGAACCGGTCTAGGATTGTCGATCGCAAAACGTAGTGCAGAGTTATCCGGCGGGCGACTGTCAGTTGAAAGCCAAGAAGGTGTCGGAAGCGTGTTCACGCTGCACCTGCCTGTATTCAAAGAAATAGGGTTGGCATCGGAAGTAGAAGCAATGGGGCGGGGAGTCGAGCGATGAGAGAGAACATCCTGATAATCGAAGACGAAGAGTCGTTGCGATCCACCCTTAGTGTGCGCCTTCGGGGCGAGGGCTACGTGGTTGACTCCGCGAGCGATGGCACTGGAGGTTTCGACAAAGCAACCACCCAACCCTTCGACCTGATTATTTTGGACATCATGCTGCCGGATCGCAGCGGATGGGACATTTGCCGGGATATTCGGCAGGCCGGCATGGCAACTCCTATTCTCTTCCTCACGGCGCGGAGTCATACGACGGATAAAGTTCTCGGGCTGAGGCTGGGCGGCGATGACTATCTGACGAAGCCGTTCAAAGCGGTCGAACTTGTTGCGCGTATCGAAGCGCTCTTGCGTCGCGTGCCGATCCGTTCGGGACATGGCGTTCACCAGTTCGGCTCGATTCACGTGGACGTGCGGCGGGCTGAAGTGACCCGTGACGGCAAGCCGGTTTATCTTTCTGCACGCGAATTTCAACTCCTGCGCTATCTCATTGAACGATCGGGCGCGAGCATTCCGCGCGAAGAACTCCTGAGCGCGGTTTGGGGATACGCTTCAAGCACTTTGACGCGCACGATCGATATGCATGTGTCGAGCCTGCGCGAGAAACTCGAGGAAAATCCGAAACGTCCTGAGTTGATCGTGACCGTTGCCGGAGTCGGCTATAAGTTCATGGGATCGCGAAACTCTTAGCGTCTTCTTTCACCGCTGTTTCTGTTTGTAAAACTTGTAAAGGAAACACCAGGGCACATTCTCCTTCCTTGTAAAGCCTGTAAATTCTCTGCAATTTTCCAGTGCTTCTTGCTTCTGCGCAATTGACTTTTTTAGCCGTAGTGTCTGATGGCAATGCGAGGTCACGTATTGCATATGTCGACTGGCGAAACCCCAAGAACTCTTTCTTACACGGATGCACCGGAACTGGCAGGCATCACTCGGCGGCCGTATTCGGTTGCTCGGGCCGCAGGGTCATCCCCAATCAAACCACAACGTTTTGGCGACTCATCGCCTATAGTGGCGGCTGGATTGGAAGCACTGGACCTGCTTAATGTCGGAGTAGCAGTAACGAATGCGTCCCGCCAACTATTGTTTGCCAACCAGACTGCAGAGCAGATCTTGCTCGCGCATGACGGACTGGATGTTACGGCGGACGGCGTACTGTACTCGCTTGACAAGTCTTCTGGCTTGCCGCTGGTGGTGTATCAAGCCGTCCGGAAGGCCCAACCTGGAGCGCAGGAGTCCACGAATGGTTTGCTGGCCGTGCGTCGCTCCTCAGGTAGACGACCGTTGACTCTGCTAGTGCGATCCCTCAATCCAAACCCGGGGCAGCCCAACCCGGATGGAGCCACTGTTCTGTTGTTTATGTGGGATCCTGAACTTCCCATTCGCGACGTCGAGGTCCGAATGCGTCAACTGTTTGCGCTCACTCCCGCCGAGGCTCGCCTGTCCAATCTGCTCATGGAAGGCAAGACGCTCGAGGAATGCTGCGTTCAGTTGGAAATTCAGATATCGACCGCCCGCATGCATCTTGGAAGTGTATTCGCAAAGACGGGTGTCCAGCGGCAAGGCCAGCTTGTCTCGCTTTTGTGGAAGAGTGTTGGAATGATCAGCACAACGAGGGAAGAGACCGTTCTGCGTTTCGCGCAGATGTCTTGACTCGACCACGATTTGTTTGATGTCCCACCTCCCCTTGTTTTAGATAACTCCAGTTCGCGAGCACTTAAAGGCCATGACTTACAGATCTATTCTGACTGTGCGCAGGATGAAGCACTTAGAGTCGAGTGTTGCCTGCAATAACTTGTTGTTTTTCTTTTCAATTTACCGTCGTTTGAGGGTAGACAGACATTTCTGACTGTCCTACTCTTCAACGCGACATTGGCTCTGTGTTAAGCCGAGTTCTCCCCCGAATTTCCCTGCTCTCGTAGATAAGGGCGCAGTGGTTTCCCTACGGAAGGGTCGCGTGAGGATTTCTTGGCTAAGACAAATTAGTGTTCTCCCGCCATATCAAGGTTCACAGCTGGGCGGCCAGAGCGACCGACAATCGAGAAGTCGACGCAGTCGCTCATGCCCGCAGTGGCCATCTCCCACTCGTTGTTCCCCCAGGCCGCGATCGCGCAGAAGCCAAGCGGATGGCGCCAAGAGCACCCGCAGGTTCAAGAAGGAGGCTGCACAGCCATGAGGAAGCCTTACCAGGTTTGGTTGCCAATAATCGTTCTTTGTTTTGCGACAGTCGCAGCGAACGCCCAATCTTTTCGCGTGCAGTGTCCGACAAGCACTATCACGCACCCTGATCCGACCAATGCCGGAGTCAACAATACGGAACCCAACTATAACGGTCCGACGACGTTTGTAACTAATGCACAGGGGTTTGTAACTCCCACTGCGAACATTAATGGCGCGATCAAGTGTCAGCAGGTCTCGGGCGGTGACGGTTACTCGACGATGGCCGATGGGGTACAGACTTTTATGTTCTCCTTCGGTCCGTTGTCGGGGCTCAGCAAGATCGCGACCGGCCAGCCGGGAACGGATTTCCCGTATGAATTCAATGTTCCCTATCCCGGCATTTTGTCTCCTGGTGACCCAGCAACCACGGATGGAATGATCGCCAATACCTGGCCCTCATACCCCCTCTCGACTGGGGCATTTACATGGAATGGCGCAGTGGGATTGATTGGTGATCCCAATGTATCAGTGGGAGTATCAGGCGGTGCTACGGCGGCCGCAACCGTTACCGGAGGCCTCGTCACCGATGTCACGGTCACTAATGGCGGCAGCGGGTATACGGGACCTCCGACCGTGAGTTTCAGCGCGCCCACTGGTTCCAACGGCCTTGTAGCGCTTGCAACAGCGACTGTCACAGGTGGTGTCGTGACCGCAATTACCGTGAACTATACCGGTAATGGATACCTTTCACCACCGACGGTTACGGTCGGCCCGGCGTCGAATGCCTGCCTGGGCTCGAATCCGCCGGCGCAATGTCTCACCGGTCACGTAGATCCCCGCCAGATCATGGACGTCGGAGTCATGAACGGGAATATCCCGGCGCCTCTGGTTGCGTTTGATGAGGATGACGAAATGTTTCTTACCCTCACCAACGTAGGCATGATCATGCGGCCGGACTTGTTTGAACAACACACCATCCACTTCCACGGATATCCGAACGCCTCCGCGTTCTATGACGGCGTTCCTGACGCCTCCGTGGCCATTAACATCGGCGGCAGTTTCACTTACTACTATCTATCTCCCGACGCCGGAACTTACTTCTGGCACTGCCACATCACTCCTCCCGAGCACTTGCAGATGGGCATGGTCGGGCAGCTTTATGTACGAGCTCGGCAGGATCGCGTGCCGAGTGGCGGCGACCTTTACACCTACCTGGGTTACCAGAATGGAGTTGGAGTGGCTAACCCGGACCTACGCACGGCGTGCAATCCAGTCGCCGATATTCTGTGTGCTGCCACCATGCCGGCCATCAACACCGGCGCCAAACAAGGCTTAGATAAACTGGGCAGCCCGCAAAAGTATGTCTACAACGACGGCGACGGCTCCACCGCATACGACGTTGAGTATCCCCTCCAGATGCACGGCTTCGACCCGAACTTCCATTTTGTCGGCATGACCTTCAATCCCGAAGCATTCGTGGATATGAAGGACAAGTACTTCTTACTCAATGGAAGGAGTTATCCGGATACAGTCACACCGGGTCCGTTGTTTACGCAGTCATCGGATGGTCGGACGCACTTCTCTCAACCGCTGCCCGCCATTATTAACATTCCGGTCGGCGGGAAAGCAGCTCTACGCTTAGTGAACCTGTCTGTGTCGGAATACCACACGCTTGGAACCATTGGAGTTCCGATGAAGGTTGTCGGTTGGAACGCAAAGTTATTGCGCGACCAGGCCGGCAATAACACAGAGTATTACTCCAATTCCATCACGCTCGGCGGCGGCGAATCGCTTGACGTAATTCTCGACGCCAGCGACGCAGGGTGTGGATCGACGGGCTGCGCGACGACACTGTATCCGCCCGGAAGCGTGTTTTATCTCTACACTCCCAACCTCGACCATCTGTCAAATGACGCAGAGAACTTTGGAGGCCTCATGACAGAGGTCCATATCTGCAGCAAGGTAACGGGCGGAAGCACATTCGGTAACACTTGCGTTAATTAGGAGCGCGGCAATGAGAGAGATGAATATGAAAACGGCGATCTCGAAAACAGCACTGATTCACGTGCTCATCCTGTTGTGGTTATTGCTGACGTCTGCGGCGTTTGCTGCGGTACCTGGCATCACCGGCGGTGCAGGTACGACTGCTGCGTTCAGCTTGACCGCTCAGGACGCTTATCTCAACCAGCCGGACGGAGCGGCCGTCTACTCCTGGGGATACGGTTGCAGCAGTGCACCGACGAGCTTTCTTCCGTCCGGTATACCGAATGCGACCTGCAACAACATGCAGGTACCCGGGCCCACGCTGATTGTTACTCAAGGACAGACCGTCACGATTACCTTGGCCAACAATCTGCCAACCGCAGCCGGCAATACCTCGATTCTATTTCCGGGCTTTCAAGTATCAAGTCCCGCGGGCAGTGGAGTAGCTGGGTTGCTGGCTCAGGAAGCCGTACCCGGTGGCACGGTGACCTACACATTTACCGCTACGTCGCCCGGCACTCGCGCGTACTACAGTGGCACACAGAGCGATCTTCAGATCGAGATGGGGCTGTATGGCGCCATCGTTGTTATCCCGAGCACGATTCCGACGGCATGCACAAGCGGCCTCCATGCCGCGAATCTCCTGGCTGAAGCGCACTGGAAGGAAACAGACTTCCGGCTGGCGCCGGCGGCCTATAACCACCCCGAAGCCTGTTACGACCGCGAATATCTGTTCCAGTGGGCCGAGATGGACCCGAGCATTCATCTTCAGGCAGCAGCGCAAGTTCAAGCAAAGGTCGGCTGCACAGCGGGCGTGGCGGGATGCAGTCTCAACATTCTGACTGAGCCCTACAAGCCAGCCTACTTCCTCATCAACGGCCGATCCATGCCCGACGTGATGGATCCCAACTATGCGGCTGAGTATCCGCACCAACCCTATAACGGTAACCCGCACATGCATCCGGGTGAACTCACACTCATTCGCACCATTGGACAGGGGCGGTGGCAACATCCCTTTCACGAACACGCCAACCATGTGCGGATCCTGGCTCGGGATGGAAACCTGATTTTAAGCAACAACATGATTCCGGGGACAAGCATTCAAGCGCTGGCCGGCATTCTGATGTTCAATACCGACACCACGCCAGGTCAGGCTTTCGATGGGATTTTCTACTTCACCGGCCGAGGGTTGAACTGGGATCCTTACGGACACCATCCCGCACCTGATGCGTTTGGTGACCCGCTCGCCACCTTGGGCTGCACTCCAGACGTAAACGGCTATAACACCAGCGACCCGACGGCTGTCAACTTCTGGGAGTGGTGCCAAGACCACAACAAACCGATGGAACTTACGCCCCTTGGCGATGTAGCCGGTGGCGGTCCTGCGACTTTGCCCAATCCCAACATTTTCACTAATGGCGCCTGGTATGGCGGCAATCCGTACCTCGGTCCGGATGCGTCCTTGCGCGCCACCGCGCCCAACTGCGCTGGCCCCAACGGCAAAACCTCCTCCACGTTGGGTTGCACGAACCTATTTCCAGCCAATGTGCAAGGCAACCCGGCGAACGAGCGCGGCTGGGCATTTATGTGGCACTCGCACAACGAGCGCGAGATTACAACCAACAACGTTTTTCCCGGCGGAATGCTGATGATGATGCTGGTCGATTCCCGGGAATTCGTGATTGACGAGTCCAACTAGCGAGGAGAAGAGCGATGCGATCGAACTACTTAAATCAAACCTTGAAATTGGTTGTGCTGGCACTGACAGTTCTCCTCCTCGGAACCGATGGGGCATTTGCGCAGCAGACGATCAATCTCACCGCCGGGCCAAGCACAGTAAACATGCCCGATGGGTCAGTGGTGCCCATGTGGGGTTACTCATGCGGCGCTGCCGTAAGCACTTCGACGGCAACATGCTTGCCTTTGGACCCCAGCCCGAGTGGTTGGTCACCAGTTGTGATTACCGTTCCCTACAGTAGTACGGGCACGAGTTTGACAATCAACTTGACGAACAGCCTATCCTTCACCGCTGGGACGGGAACTAACACGGTTCCCACATCCTTGGTGGTCGTAGGACAAGTGGGCGGCGGACTCGGAAACTCGGCGACCGCAACGCTGAGCCCGGATCACGCTGCCCAGTCGGTCACGTGGCCCATTGCGAACACCGGCGCAACGAATGTGCCACCGCCGCAGGGACCACGCGTGCAATCGTTTGCCACCGAAGTAGCCGCGGGAAGTACCACCGCTTTGACGTGGTCAGCGCTTCGGCCCGGCACATACCTGCTCGAATCCGGCACACACCCTTCGATTCAAGTTCCCATGGGTCTGCACGGAATCCTGGTCGTGACGCAACCGCCCGTGGGCGCTACTGCCGGCACTGCATACCCGGCGGCGGGGGCCAATCCAGCTGTGACGTACAACGCGGAAGTTCCGCTGGAATTCAGCGAGATCGATCCCGTGCAGAATCGGTCAGTCAACGCAGCAGTGCAGACCGCAGGTTTCAGCGAGACGATGGTCTGGTCTGGTCAGCCAGGTGGTTGCGGCAATTCCAGCTCGGCGACCTACAATCAGTGCTATCCGCCCGCAGTGAATTACACGCCCTTGTATTACCTCATTAATGGCGTCGCGTTTAACCGGACCAGTGCAGGATCGTCGCTTATGCAGGTCATCCCCACTGCAACGAGTCTCACTCCTGGCACTGGGAACGTCTTAGTGCGGCTGGTGAATGCCGGCTCGCGCATGCACGTACCGTCGATCGTCGGATCGTTGACCGGCGCGACCTCCACGACGCCGGGAATTGCAGGCTTCTCGATCATTGCCGAGGATGGCTACGTTTCGCCGGGCGTTCCCAAAGTGCAGAGCGACATCTTTATGGCTGCCGGCAAAACGAATGATGTGATGATCAACGTGCCGACAAGTCCGACAGCTCCTGCACTAGCGGTCTTTGATCGCGAGTTAAGCTTGTCGGGCAATGCCCTGAATCGTGACGCCGGCATGCTCGCGTATATAAGCATCAACGGCTCAATGGTTCCAAGCGTTAGTTCAATCGCTCCTCCGCTGGCCAATCCTGATACTTACGACTCGTTGATCGCCGGTCAGACGTTCACGGTATCGGATCCATCAAAAGGTGTGATCGCAAATGACGTCAATATCTTTGGCGTCCAGCTCACAAAGGCGGCGGCGAGCGGCACCGTAACTTTGAATTCAAACGGTACGTTCACGTATGTTCCGAACACGGGAAGCACCGCCGTCACAGACTCATTCGGGTATTGCGGTAATGGTGCAGCTGCTAATACGGCAGGGCTTTGCACGACGGTGACATTAGGAGGAGCGCCGGTTGAGGGCGCCGCCGGCATTAAGTTGAGTAACATCACCTATACGGCAACTACTTCCACTTACCTGAGCATCAAGCCGCCGGGCGTGCTGTCGGTTGACAGTGATGGGGCGGGCTATCCACTTTTAGTAGTCACTGCGCCCATGCCGACTATCACGGGCGGAACTCTCCTGATCGATTCGAATGGTGGGTTCAACGCAAAAGTACCGGGGCCTGGTACTTACACGTTTCAGTACAACGCTCAAAATTCGCAGGGGACGATTAGTTCTACTCCCGCTACCGTAACTTTGATATTCCCGACGTCAAGTAACCTGTCCGTAACCGTGCTGGACGGCGCGGATAAAAAGACGGTTCTCAGTGATTACCGCTGGGTCATTGAGGAAGACAAGACTTTCTACGTCAACCCAAAGTGCACAACCAATACCTCGACACCACCTGCTGGCTGCGCACTGCCAACTGCGACGACTGTTCCTCCGACGTTTGGAGTGAACTTCCATACCAGCCACATGGAATACCTGATGCAGGGCTGCACCGGAACGGCTCCCACAGACTTGTCCTGCGAACAAGGCCAAACCCTTCTGGGCCAATCAACAGTGTGCGACATCGGAAATGGAAATTGCGAGACCGGCCCTAACGCAGGGCAACAGACTCCGGTATTGCCAAGCCAGGTCTTTCTCGATCCGGGCTGCGGATTTACAACAAGTCCGTGTTCGACAAGTACCGCACCCTACCCAAAGCGATACTACATCTCGATCTTACCCGGCGACGCGGCCAATCCGTTTGGCGCTGGATATACGGGCAATCCGAAGGCCTGCACTTCGAACTCCGGTGGCTCTCCAACTTGCGGACATGGTATGGGCGGCGCTCCGATCACTTGGAATTCAACCACTAATTCCTGGAATCCAGTGACGATTTTGACTCAGCCGTCCCCCTATCCCCCGTCTCACCTTTCAGTGCAGGTATTTGAGGACGACTTCCCGCTGAACGGCGAGCAAGACGCGGGTGGCGGTATCGACGTGATCGCGACCAATGAGCCAGGGTTGGGAGGATTCAACATCGAACTCATGGACGACATGGGCGGCTCCGGCGATCCGACTGGGCAGATGACCTACGATATGTTCAACCAGCCGCTATCGAACAGCCTGGCAGGAACGATCGATCCTGCCACGGGTATCGATGCATGCCCCATATCGCCTCAGGTGACAAGCAACGCGCAAAGCGGGGACGGTTCACAAAGCGGCATTCTTGGCCAGATCGTGACTTGCCCAACGTATGAATCGGACGGAGTAACTCCGTCTCCACTGGCCGGCCAGGCAGTAATTGCCAACCTCATGCCTGGAAGATTCAGTGTCATCGCTGTTCCGGGGGCGGATCGAATTGCCCGGGGAGAAGAGTGGCTCCAGACCAATACCCTGGATGGCCAGAAGGCCCAAGACTCATTCCTAAGAATCGGCGAACCTTCATACTTCCAGGAATACGGACCAGCGGGATTCCACGTGTCCATTGGATTTGCCAACCCGGCCATTATCAATGCTCGGGCGGCCGGAATCTGCAATGGTACGGATCTCAACCTTACGGCGACGAACTGCACCAACACCGTGACTGGTAGGGTTACGGGCGAACGCATGAGCCGGACGCCGGACGAGAGACTGTACAGTAGCGGTTCCCGCGACACCTTCTTCTTCACACAATGCTACGTAAGCCTCGGAGATCCCGACGGCGAGGACTTCCTGTTCAGCAAGTGCGCAGCGGATGGGACGTTCACTCTCAACAATGTTCCAACTGGAAATTGGAGGGTAAGCATCTTCGACCAGTGGAATGATCAGCTGATGGACGGCCTTTCTACGCCTGTGGCAGTGGGGAAAGCCGCTAATTCGACAGTCAGCATGGGAGACATCCCGACGCAACAGTGGCAGGCCAATGTCTATACGCGCACGTTCATTGACGACAACAAGGACGGTGTTTACCAGCCCAGCGAACTCGGAATTCCGTTGGCGACCGTCAGTGTCCGGTACCGCGACGGCAGCTTGGCCAACAATCTGTTAACCGACTTCACAGGGGCGGCTAATTTCAATGAGACCTTCCCGCTCTTCAACTGGTACACGGTAGAGACTGACCCGACGCGTTACAAGACGACAGGCATCCACACCGTCTACGACGCGGGCGGCCCAGCGGATGGAACAACTTGCGGCGGTACCAACCCGCCCTGCGGATCGTCGAGTCTAGGCAAGTTTCTGGCCAATACCTATGATCCGAACCCATTGCCGAGCGACTTGTCCGTACCTGGTGCGGCGTATTGTAACGACGCGGATTGCACGGGTATCTCAATCGCAAACGGACCTATCGCAAGTTCGCTGAGCAACCATTCGACCGGTCGCATCGATCCGCCATGGGTTTTCTCGGAAGGCTGGCAGGGCTTCAGTGGCCAGAACAACTTCATTGAATTCGGGAAGACGCCCTATGCGCCGACCGAGAACGGCGGGATCACGGGACACGTCATCTATGCCTCGACGCGTCCTTTTGATGACCCAATGATGCTGGTGCAGACACAGTGGGAACCGCTGGTTCCTCACGTGACGATCAATCTGTACCAGGAGGGCTTTGCAGCTGACGGCGTGACTCCGACTCTCAAGCTGGTGGACACCACCAAGACAAGTAGTTGGGACGATTGGGCTCAGGGCTTCCGCTCGGATGGCAAGCCTAACATCAATTGCCCGGGCCAATCGACGACAGATCTCTTCTATTACACGTTATTCAACCAACCAAACTATCTCGACTTGTACAACTCGTATTACAACGGTTCAACCGTTACACCGCTACCGTATAACTCGCAGTACAAGTGCTATGACGGCATGCACAACTGGAACCAGATTCAGCCTGCACCGTACGACGGCGCGTACGCGTTTCCCAGTGTCATCGGTCTAGACCCGACGACTGGAAAGCCAACGGGCATCGGATCGATCAACGGAACCCCGGGTTCCATCGGCGGGTCAAACTGCACGATCTGCACAGCGAATCCCGACAGCAGCGATCCGTACCGATTCGGTACCGCTATGCTGCCCCCGGGGAAGTATGTTGTCGAAGTAGTGCCGCCTCCAGGCTACGAACTGGTGAAAGAAGAAGACAAAAACATCTTGATCGGCGACAACTTCATTGCTCCGGTCACACAGGAATTCGGCGCCCTCGGAAACATTTTCATTCTTCCGGATCAAGCCTCGGTTGCTGCCTATAACAACGCGGGCCCTGGGTACAATGCCAACAACCAACAGAATCCCACCCAGGGTTTAGGGACGGTGCCCAGGACGGGCACGGTGCCGGCATATCCTTTCGAGCCGGTATGGCCCTGCGTCGGACAACTGCATACTGTTCCCGACTACATGAGCATATTCCCGGCAGCGCATGAAGTGGCCGCGTTTGCAGGAGCGACGCGCCCGCTGTGCGACCGCAAAGAAGTAGTAGTCGACAATCAGCGAGGATCGATTGCGAAATTCTATATTTTCACTTCGACCCACATCGCGGCAAAATACAGTGGCACGATCACGGACGACTTCACTTCGGAGTTTGATCCCTTCGCGCCAGTTTTCGGTGAGAAGTTCTCCCCGCCCAATATGCCTGTTTCGGTCAGGGACTGGGCTGGAAACGAAACGTCTCGCGTGTATTCCGACCAGTGGGGTTCATTCAACGGATTGACGTATTCGACTTGGGAAGTGAATCCGCCAAACCCGACTGGATACTCACCCACGATGATGGTCACGTGTATGAACGACTCCGGACCAATTACCGGCGCCAACGGAAGCGCGGTTCTTGATCCACTCTTTAATCCACTCTATAGCCAATTCTGCTATGAGCTGCCGTTTATGCCGGGGCAGACTCAGTACCTGGATACGCCAGTGGTGCCCACTGCCGGTTTCGTAGGCGCAGGATATAACAACCCCGACTGTGCTTACCCGACTCTCACGCCGGCAGTTAGTGAAGTTGACGGCGATGCGGTTGGCCCGTGGGTTAGCGCGCCCGGTAACACAATCACGATCACCGCGTTGGGCGACCAGGCCGTGAATAACTACGGATATTCAGGACCCTCGGCGACCGCTACGCCCTTCAATCAGCAAACCATTACCCGCCACTACGGCTTCGGGACGGAGTGCACGACGCCGATCGCGGGCAACGCGACCTGCAATACCGCCTCTACCGTCACGATTGGCGGCAAGACAGCGGGCATCGTGAACTGGAGTGATACCTCCATCGTTGCCACTGTGCCGAACGACGTGCCCCAGTGCGTGCTCCAGCAAGAAGTCCAGTACGGAGGGCCCACCGGGAGCTCAACCTTCCCGCTTGCTCGGTGCGGCGAGTTGGTGATCACAGCCGGCAACGGACTCCAGTCCGTCGACGCGGTGACCGTTACCGTGGGCGGCAAGAAGCCCATCCACGTCTCGGCTTCAGCCTCGGTCCAGGCCGCGATTGATGCGGCGGCGCCGGGAGACCTGCTTATCATTGACCCGACTTGCAGTACGGCGACAGGAGCAGTTGACTGTACGACTGCGAATGTAACCCACTCACTATCGGCCCACAATGAACTGCTGGTCATGTGGAAGCCCGTCAGGTTACAAGGTGTCGGTGCTGCCTCGAGTATCCTCAACGCCATCACCCATCCTTCCGGCCAATTGAAGATGGACACCTGGCGGCGAAGCATCAATTGCTTGTTTGGCTTGGCTCTCAGTGGCCAGCCATACTCGACTACAGCTCCATTCGATCCGACCGGAACATACTCTTGCCCGACTACGCTCAGTGGAGGAATCGGTCCCGACGGGTACGTGTGGAACTACAAATCCGGCGGCCCGAATTTCCCGACGATGGTTGTCGATCGCATACCGCTCGAAGGTATTCTCGGGTGGGACGCGACAGTGAACGGCAACCTGGCCGAACAGTTGCAAGAACCTTCGCTGATGGGAGCCTATGAAGGAGCTGGCGTCACTGTCCTGTCGAAGGGAGTGAATATACCGCGGGGATCCACGGATGTTTTTGGAAGCGGAGCCGAAGCTGCCTTCCCGACCGGAACCCAACTCCTTACCTCGGGGAATTGTGGAAGTGGAGCACCGGGTTCGAGAGGCTATGTACAAAACCTTTTCCCGAGCAACTTCCAGTGCAACCCGTCGAGTATTGACGGCCTAAGCGTGACGAATTCTTCTCAGGGCGGTGGAGGCATCTTCGTGCATGCGTGGGGGCACAACCTCCAGATCGCCAACAACCGCGTCAGTAACAATACCGGAACCCTGTCCGGCGGCATCAGCGTCGGTCAGGGAGAAGCCCCTGAGGCGTACCTGAATGGAACCACCAACGACTCCGATCCAGGATCGTGCCTCAGTGGTTCGGGACTTCCGCTCAACACTCAACTACCGTACTGCCTTAACGTGCACGTAAACATGCACAACAACTTAATCACGTACAACTCCTCGACGGGAGACGAATTGTTCACAGGTACGCCGGCGGGGGCAGGCGGTGTGAGTATCTGCACTGGCGCCGACTACTACAAGTTCAACTACAACTGGATCTGCGGCAACCTGAGCACCGGTGACGGCGGCGGTCTCGGTCACATCGGATTCTCATGGAACGGTGACATCGAGCACAACAGCTTCGTGTTCAATCAGAGCACGAACCCGAGCATCCAATCTAACGGCGGTGGCCTCATCATCATGGGCTCGGCCCCAGATGGCCAGACCACAGTCAACGGAGTTACTGCAGAGTGCGGCTCGGTGACGGACCAGGATTGCGTACCTGGCCTAAGCGATGGAACTGGTCCGGGCCTGGTCATCAATGCCAATCTGTTTGCGGGCAACGCTGCCGAAGCCGGTAGCGGCGGAGCCATTCGCCTGCAGGCGGTCAACGGCACAGACGTGGCTCGATTCCCCTCGAATCCGGGCAACTGGTATTCGGTCAACATCAGCAACAACATCATCACTAACAATGTGGCGGGATGGGACGGCGCTGGTGTGTCGTTGGAAGACTCGCTGGCGGTAAATCTCGTCAACAACACGATTGCATCCAACGACAGTACTGCGTCTTCGGGCGTCCTCTTCAACACGATCGGCGCCGCGCAGTCCAGTTCACAGTCGCCGACGCCTACCTGTATCACACAGGCTGGCGGCACGGCGTCGTGCCCTCAGGTTGCTGGCCTCGTGACGATGCAGAATAGTCCGCAGCTGACGTCTTCGTTTACCACTGGAAGCATCAGTTGCCCGGCCGGCCACTTCCAAGCCGGTACCAATCCCACTAACGGGACGTGCACGCGCATTTCGTACCCGGCTCTGTACAACAACATCTTCTGGCAGAACCGCACGTTCGACATCGGTGTCGGCGCCCTCGGTACGGGGAGCGTCAGTCAGCAGAACGTTGTCTCTCTCTTCAATGCCTTCAGCAATACGGCGGCATCGAGCCAAGGCTCTACCGGTGCCTGCCCGAGTGGTAGCAGCTATTGGGACATCGGTGTTCGTGGCGACGCGGGACCGACGGATCACGGCTCGGGATACACTCTCAACCCCGTGAATTCCGTGCTGACCAGTACCTCTGGCTACGCGGGTAACTACAGTGAGAACCCGGCGCTCGGCAGCCAGTACTGCAACGGCTCGCGTGTGCCGCCCGAAAACGGTGGACTCGGCTACCAGGTGCCTCCCGGCATCGCGGACGCCGTCGTGCCCAACCCCATTTTCAACCTGACTCCGACGGCAACCGTGGACGAAGGCAACAACTGGGTCAACATGAGTTGGGGCCCGCTGTCACTGGTCAATCCTGTGACGAACACCGTACTCGGTAATTACACGCTGCAATCAAGCTCGATCGACATTGATCGAATCGCGTGTTCCAACCCCAATGCTCTCACCGCTGGTTGCAGAGTGACGGGCGAACAAGCGATCAGCACCGCGCCGACCACTGACTTCTTCGGAAATCAGCGGCCGGATCCGGGCAACCCGAATCACATTGACGTTGGCGCGGTGGAGTTCCAGGGCGCGGGAGCATCGGCTCCGACCTTGACATCCATCAGCCCCGCGACGGGCGAGCGCGGCACCAGCGTGAATGTGACGTTAACCGGTACTAACTTGACGAACGTGCAGACTGTGGTCGTGTCGGGCACGCGCGTCGCCGTCAGCAACGTGATCGGGGTCAATTCGACCACGGTAACGGCAACCTTCGCCATTGCGAGCAACGCCGCAGCCACCGCCAGGACCGTTACGGTTACGACTCCGGGAGGGACCAGCAACGGCGTGACCTTTATGGTGACAGGCCCAACGCTTACGTCAATTACCCCTGCGACGGGCGCACGAGGCGACACCGTTGCAGTTACTTTGATCGGAAGCGACCTGACGGGAGCGACAGCGCTGAATGGCTTGGGAAGTGGCATCAGCGTGCACAACTTCACTGTTGTGAATGACACTGAAGTCACGGCGAATCTGTCGATCACAGCGAATGCCGCACTCACCAGCAGGTCCGTCATTGTGGCTACGCCGGACGGAAACACGAATCCGATTTCGTTCACGGTGGTGGCACCAGGGACGCCTACCCTTACCCAGGTTAGTCCCAGCAACGGAACGCACGGTACCAACGTTTCCGTGACCCTGACCGGTACGAACTTCACAACTACCGGAACGTCGGTTGCTGTGAGCGGCGGCGTGAACGTCTCAGGCGTGACGGTGGTGAACTCCACCACGATCACTGTGACCTTCCATTTGCCGGGGTCAAACTCGACCGGTTCGAAAACGGTAACCGTCACGACCCCTGGTGGGGTGGCAACCGGCTCGTTCACAGTGAACTAGCAGGCTTTAACGGAGTCCGGACATCCAGAAAACAAGCTGGATGTCCGGACTATCAGCCGAATGTCTGAAGTCAAATTTGCGGGCAGCCATACGGAGTATTTCAAATGATCGCGATGAGCAGACCCTTGGGGAGCAATGTTGAAATGCTGATTAGAAACTTATTCGGGCGCAAGAACTTCAATTGGACGACACAGTCTGGATTGTTGATTTCTCTTCTATTATGCGGCGTTCTGTTTGCGCAGAACGCATCCTCTCCGGTTTCTTCCCCAGAGCCATCCAACCAAGCAGAGTCCTCTGGAGTCTCAGGCCGCAATCTGCAGGGCCGCCTTCCACGACGAGCCAATCTTTACTACCAAGGTTTTTGGGGAGTGGATTCGTTCAAAGTAAAGACCGCCGAGTCAGGCGAGTTGATTCGATTCAGTTGGCGCGTGCTGGATCCGAATAAAGCCGCAGCGCTCAACAATAAAAAGACCGAGCCCTCTTTGGTCGACCCACAGGCTGGGGTCCAACTTGTGGTCCCCTCCCTTGAGAAGATCGGACAATTGCGCCAGAGCAGCACGCCGGTCGCGGGCAAGTCTTACTGGATGGCGTTCTCGAATCCCGGCAGGACCGTAAAGCGCGGAGATCGCGTTGACGTGGTGATCGGACAATTTCGCGTGGAAGGACTTGTAGTGGAATAGTTGATGCAGGCACTCAATTTTGAATCGATCTTTACCATAGATGGTCGCTTCACGGTAGTGATCTCAAAGGGAAATTTCCGTTCGTCCGTCCTGGCACACCCGAGTACGTGCCATGGTGCGATGAGAGGCGCTAGCTCAAGCAGCCGTAAAATCTGGACCACGAGACAAGAACCCTCCTGCCGTTCACGCTGGATTTTGTTTCGCCGATCACGCAAAAAACGCGACGCTACACAATCGTTCCATAGGGACGGATCCCGTTGCCGACGCCATTCGTTCCGCCGATGATGCAATGCGGCGGTGATCGCGGCGTCGTCCCAGCCACTCTCGACAACATTCGCAAGGAAGCGCGAGCCCTGCGCGACGAAATCCTGCAGGACTTCGATCCTTTGCAAACTGCGCCCACACCCAGCGAAGAGGATCCCCGAACGATTGAGGATCTTGCGAGTCGCTATATGGCGTTCGCTCACGGCCGGCACTCTTACGCTTCGGCGCTGCTGCAAGCCGGCGAGAGTTTGGAGAAAATTGGCCACAGGCCGGACCACGTCGGATTGGCGACGGAGCAGCGCTTCGATAGCTTGTTTGCGAAACGTGGGAACGGGAAAAAGCGGAAATAAGAGAGGTACACTATTGCGGAGGGCATTGAAACATGATCTCCTCGGAAGAGGCACTATTACTCATAGACAAATTGGCGAGCGAATCGACGCCCATTTTAGGATACTCGTTCGCTGGAGACGGCTCACACGCCAAGGTTAAGGGCTTCTTGGACAGCGCCCCTGATGGAGCTGAGGCAACTTTATGCCTTAAGATTGGAGACGGTAGAGACTGCGTATGTTCCTTTGGCGATAACGAGAGATCCCAGAGGAATTGCGGGACGATCTAGCAGAGAGGTTCGGCGATACAGTTTTCTCTATTCACGTTCGCTCGTCGGGCTCAAGGCTTGTCCTTTTCTTCAATTCGTAGATCGGGAAAGATCGCACCTTTTCTTGAGTAAGGCTATAAGTAAGGGACATTCCAAAATGAAGACACATTTCAGGTACATTCAACATCAGCCAGCAACCCCGCCGAAACCCTGCATTCGTCACTGTTTACAGGCCAAAGGGGCATGCTGGGCCCATTCCACGATTCGGGGTATTTAGTGATATGAAGTCACTCGGCCGGTTCTTATTTTGTCTGACGTTGCTGGCCTGCGCGTTGCTGGCGTTGCCCGCCCTCGCCCAGGAAGGCCCTCTGGAAAACACGCCTCCGAAAGACACGACCCCGGAGGAGATCATCAAGCGCTTCGCCGCGAAGGAGACTGAATTCGCCAAGGCACGGGATCAGTACACCTACCGTCAGGATGTGAAAGTCCAGACGGTCGATGGCGATACGGTCGACGGAGAATACCACGAGGTCTTTGACGTCATGTTCGACGACAAAGGTCACCGCATCGAAAACGTGGTCTTCGCTCCTTCGTCGAGCCTGACCAAGATTTCTATGTCGCAGGAAGACTTCGCGGACATCCGGCACCGCTTGCCTTTTGTCCTGACTACCGAAGATCTTCCGGAATACAACATTCTCTACGTCGGGCAGCAGCAGGAAGACGAACTGCGCTGCTATGTGTTCGATATCGCGCCGAAAAAAATTGAGAGCAAGAAGCGATATTTTCAGGGAAGGGTGTGGGTGGACGATCACGACTTCCAGATCGTGAAGACGTACGGGAAGACCGTCCCCGATTTGTGCAACAACCGTCCCTGCAACGAGGTGAAGAAGCGTGGCGATCAGGAAAATCTGTTCCCCAAATTCACGACCTGGCGGCAGCAGATCGATGGCCTCTACTGGTTCCCCGTCTACACCAAGGCGGATGACGAACTGCATTTCAAATTGGGCGACGTGCGCATCAAGGAAATCGTGAAGTATGAGGATTACAAGCGCTTCGGCTCGAACGTGAAGATCTTGTACCAGGGAAAAGAAATTCCCAAGGGGCAGCAGGCTCCGGACCAGAATAAGCCGGACGAGAAGAAGCCGGATCAGAAGGCTCCGGATGCGCCGCAGAAGTAAGTTTCGAGTTTCAGGTTTCAGGTACGAGGCTTCAGGGTCGCACGTAGCACATTGAAACCCTGAAACGGACACTCTCAAACTTGAAACTTTGAAACTCTAAACTTTGAAACCTTCAGTAGAAGAGGTACTTCCTCCACTTATCATCGGATCGGCCCATCAGGCGCATGATGTGGCGACTGGTGTGCAAATTGAAGGCGCGAGGCTCGCGCATCAACTTCATACCGGCTTCGGTGGGAAACTGGTTGCCTTTGCGGCGGTTGCAGGGATGGCAGCAGGCCACGAGATTCTCCCAGGTCGACGACCCTCCGCGAGAGCGCGGGATCACGTGATCGAGCGTCAGTTCGCTCGATGGCAGAACCGTGCCGCAGTACTGGCAAGTGTTGCGGTCGCGCAGCAGGATATTCTTGCGCGAGAGTGCGCGGCTCTGGTGGGGAATCCGGCGATACTCAAGCAGGCGGATTACCGAGGGCAGCCGCATGGCGACGCGCGCCGAATGCAGGAAGTGTCCGTTCTCTTCTTCGGTCATCGCTACGCCCTTCAGCACCAGGACGAGGGCGCGGCGGGCGGCGCAAACATTGATGGGTTCATACGAGGCATTCAGGACGAGGACGGGCGAGAGCAAGGCATGACCGTCCCCGGGCCGGTGCGTGGCCGCCGGCGAAAACAGGCCGGCGGCATGCCGGGATCCTCCATCGTGTTCCATCCGCAATGACATACGATTCAAAGTTCCACCGCTTCAGCCTTGCGGCGCGCTCATCGAAGCCTTGCAACTTTGTCCCTTTGAGACTGCCTTTACTCAGCCCACCGCGGCCTCAACGGTCGCTTCGGGGACTTCGGCTTCCGAGTCGTCCCGCCAAATCTCAACCTGATTAGATGCCAGTTTCAGCGTGCGCGCCACCGTGGCGACCCACACTTTGGACGCCCCGGCACGACGCAAAACGCGCGCACATTCCGCTGCGGTCGTACCCGTCGTATAAACATCATCCACGAGCAGCACTTCGCGACCAGTGACTTCCGCGGCACGCGCGACGGCGAACGCTCCCCGCAGATTTTCGCGGCGCTGGTGGCTGGTGAGGCCGATCTGCGAATGCGTGTCGCGAATGCGGAGCAGCAAGCCGGGCGCAAGCTGCCAGCGTTCGGGCGCGGAACAGGCCTTCAGCGCGGCGCGCGCAATCAGTTCCGCCTGATTGAATCCGCGCTGGCGGCGCTTAGCTTTAAAGAGAGGTACGGGAATCACTAATACCGTCGCCTGGTCGAACGCCGGTTCGAGCGCGGGCAAGGACTCCGCCAGCATCCGCCCAAGCACGCGGGCGGCAGGGCGCACGCCGTTGTACTTCAGCAGGTGAATCAATTCGCGCAGTCCGTCTTCGTAGCTTCCGTAAGCGACGGCGCGCTCAAAGGGATGATCGATGCGGCGGCACACCGGGCAGCGTCCGGAGTCCATCGGCGTCGTACTCCGCATAGGAGGAAAGCACTCTCTCGCCGCAGATGGAGCACACTTTCCCGCGAACGGGGTGAATCTCAGCCAGGCAATCCGGACAGACCGGGAGACGAGAAATGTTCAGCAGAGGGAGGCCGCAGATGCGGCAGTCGGAGGGGAACAGAACAGAAAACAGACTTGCTGCAGCACGATGAGCCCAAACTGGCCCGAGACCCAAAGGCGCCCGCTTCGCAGCAATAGAAGGCCCCAGTTCTGCATTAGTGGCCTGGCTAGCCCGGATTCGGTCCTCACTACTGCTGAAGACAGCCTCCTTGTAGTCCTGCGGACACAACTGGACCGCAGCATCGACGCTACCAGTGCAGTATAGCGGCGTCCGGCGCCCTAGGCAACGTTACGATTCGACGCAGCTGGATGCTTTCCCGGCATGATTTTGGGCACGTCCGGCAAGCGGTCTTGAACGGGGGTGAAAATCAACCGGTAATCCCGTCGGAAGCATTCTCCGCAGCGCACAGGCTGTAAGAGAAGCAGGGGCAAAATATAGCGCTCGGTTAAAGTGCGGCGGCGCGAACGAAAACCGGTTTCGCTCCCGCAGTCGCGGCAGCGGTAGGGCCGAGTCAAAGGATTTTCAGAGGAGACGTTCATGGCTTGCACCTCAGATGACGAACAAGAGACGCGACAGATTGAGGCTATTTTACACCCGGTGGAGGACGAAAGAGAATTCCTAAAATCGCTGCGGACCGCATATTCCCTGCCTGTGGCGTATACTAGGCCACGGCGTACAGGACGCCGCCCGTCCGCGGACAGGACCGAGTCCACCTGAGTGAATTCTGAAATTCAAGGTTCTCGCGAACCTCCTTTTCGCCCGCCGAAGCGGACCCCGGGCATGCACCAAAGGAGGTCCGTCATGCCGAAGCAGTTCCACGACCGTCACTTTCCTGTCCGCCCCAACCTCGAACAACTCCGCCACCAGGCCAAGGATCTGCTCCGGGCTATTCGGCAGGGGGACGAGGCCGCTGTGGGGGAGTTTCTCAAACATTGTCCCAATGTGGATCCGAGGGCGGCCAAGCTGGCCGATGCCCAACTCGCGCTCGCCCGGAGTTACGGGCTGCCCAACTGGGCGCGGCTGGTCACCGCCTGTCGTATGACGGAGGCGATCTGGCGCGGGGATGCGGAAGTGGTCCGCGAACTGGTGAGGAAGGATCCCCGGTTGCTGCATGAGGCGGCGCGCGGGGTGCCCGATAGCAATTGGGGTCCACCGATGTCGTACGCCGCGAACGTGGGACAGGATGCGATTATCCAGATGTTGCGGGAGATGGGGGCAAACGATCTACAGCATGCGTTCGATCGCGCTTGCCTCCAGGGAAAGATCGAGACCGCCCGGCGCCTTCTATGCGAATGGGAGCGCGTGTGCTTCCGGGCATGGTGATGGGACCGTGCGAGACCCTGAATCCTGAGGGCCTCGCGCTTCTATTCGAACTCGGGGCGGAACTCGCAGACGAGCACGGGGACCACCTCGCGCCGATTGCATTGCTTCTGCAAACGTATTGCCGCAACCCAGAAAGCAAACATCGCTGCCTTGAGCTCGTGGCAAAACGAGGCGTCGTTCTGCCGGACACACCACCCATGGCGCTGCATCGGGGACGCATCGATTTGCTCGAAGAGCATTTGCACCGTGACGCTCGGCTGTTGAGCCGCACTTTCTCCCACGAGGAGATCTATCCCCCCGAGTTGGGATGCCACGCCGACCATTCCCTGGCACTGCACGGCACGCCGCTGGCCGGAACGACTCTGCTCCATATGTGCGTGGATTTTGACGAGATTGAGATCGCACGCTGGCTGATCCAGCACGGCGCCGACGTTAACGCCAGAGCCGAAATTGATACCGACGGATTCGGTGGCCACACTCCATTGTTTGGCTGTGTCGTCTCGCAGGCCTATATGTGCCGCCTGCAGCAGGACGCTGCCTTCGCCCGCCTGCTGCTCGATCACGGCGCCGATCCCAATGCGCGCGCGTCGCTGCGGAAGCGTCTGCGTTTCGTTCCGGACGAGTCGATACACGAGTACCGCAACGTTACACCTTTGTCGTGGGGAGAGCGCTTCCACGGCCCGGGCTACCCCGGCCACACATGGGTGAGCATACCCGCCATGAAGCTGATCGCGGAACGCGGCGGACACGAATGAGGCAGCGCAGGACTATCGAGCTTCGCTCGAGCGGACAGCCGGGGGCGGCTGTCCATGAGTGCTAACGGAAGGATTCCTTCCGCTTTGCCCGTGACTCGGGCAGAACCGGTGTTGGGATTCCGCGCGCTACTTAATCTTTGGACGTGTTCAATATTGACCAGCGCGGGCATGCTGAATCGCTGTACGTTATTCATTCTCCGATCTCAATGATCGCCGCGAATCATCCCCGTCCAGGCAAACGTGTATGGCTCCCAGCCCTTCGAGCTCTTCTGTTTTTTTCCCTTCTTTTCGTCGTCGCCTGCGCTCAGGGTCAGACTAGTCCCCCAGCAGCAGATAAGAGGGTTCAATCTGGCACCGCTCCGGTGGCCGATACGCCTTCCCCCGAAGCGTCCAAGTATGTGGGAGCCGAGACCTGCAAGACTTGTCACGAGGAAATCTATAGCGCCTGGGAGAAAACGCCACACTGGAAGACCACTCTGAACAAGAAGGGCGGCCCTTCAAAGCAAGGTTGTGAAGGTTGTCACGGTCCCGGAGCCGATCATGTGGCCGGCGGCGGCGACAAAACCAAAATATTCATGTTCGAGGGGAAGTCACGGCAGGAGACCAGCGCTCGCTGTCTGAGCTGCCACGGCGAAGCTCACCCACAATCGCATTTCACCGAATCCGCCCACGCCAGTAGCGATGTTGGATGTCTCGATTGCCACTCTCCCCACCACGCCAAGGAAAAAGAGCATCTGTTAGTCCAGGACCAACCCCAGTTGTGTTACGAATGCCACACAGCCGCCAAGGCCGATTTCGCGAAACCCTATCACCACCGCGTCAATGAAGGCTTGGTGCAATGCGCGGACTGTCACAACCCGCACGGAACTGGAACCGTGCGGCAGCTACGAACCCAGGCTAGTGGCGATGCAGTTTGTTACAAGTGCCATGTCGATAAGCAAGGTCCCTTCGTTTACGAGCACGTGCCGGTGAAGACTGAGGGCTGCACCAGTTGCCACTCGCCACACGGTTCCACGAATCCCAGGCTGCTCAACGTGGCCCCGCTGAACATGCTGTGTCTGCAGTGTCACACTTTCTCGACCCAGTTGACGGCGGGAGGCCCAAGCGGTCCCGCGCACAATCAGTCGGCGAAGTACCAGGCCTGCACGATGTGCCACACACAGATTCATGGCTCCAATTTCAGCGAAGTATTTTTTAAGTAGGGAGCACCGATGGAGCCGCCCACAAAAATCGTCCTCAGCTTGCAACCTTTGCTCCTGGAGAGATCGGCGTCCGCGCGAGCCTGTCCTGAGCGAAACCGCACAGCGCAAGTGGAGCGCAGCTCGCCAGCTGGCTGTAGTCACCGCAAGCATAGAATAGCGACAGCCCTGGCAGTGTTTTTGTGCGCCATCATCGTATCGTCGCCATACGCACTTTTCGCCCAAACCCCCACAGCGAGTCCGCCGCCAGCCACTACTGCGACTCCAACCCCAGCCTCGTCCACAGAACCCGAGGGCATGACACGCGGCGGGTACCAGATTCACTCCTCAGTCGAGCTTGGTTACCGCTCCAACGACGTTACCGGCAGCGAAGATATGTACGACACCTTGGTGAATCTGCGGACCGGACCGCGAATACTAGACCAGACGCTTACGATGCAATCGGTCGATCACCAGGGCCTGCTGTTCGATAATCTCTACCTGAACAGCGTGGGATGGGGAGGCGATCCCAACAACTACATGCGCCTTCGGGCAGACAAGGACAAGTGGTACAACCTGCAAGGCAGTTTCCGTCGCGATCAGAGCTTCTTTAACTACGATTTGCTGGCGAATCCGCTGAATCCCCCAACGTCTACTCCATCGATTCCGATATTGAACTCGCCTCACCTGTTCGATACGACGCGGCGCATGACCGATGTCGATCTCACGCTGCTTCCGCAGTCCGTTGTCAGCTTCCGCCTGGGATATTCGCACAACAACATGACCGGGCCTTCGTACAGCAGCGTTCACGAGGGTACGGAAGGTTCGCTCCTGCAAGGCTGGAACACAACCATGAATTCATACCGCATGGGGGCGGACTTTAGAATCGCGCCGCGCACTGTTCTCAGCTACGACCAATTCCTCGATTACTACAAGGGAGACACGGACTACCAACTGAATTCCATCAATGAGGCACTCCTGCCGACAACGCCGGTAAGCTCCGTTTCGTTGGGCTTGTCCATCGACACGGCAAACAAAGTACCCTGCGCCGTAGTGCCCCCGGCAACTAGTCTGATTGTGAGTGGGATCCTGACCAACGTTACGTGTAGCGCCTACACGGGGTACTTACGGAACCAGCGGATTCGTACCTCCACGCCCACCGAGCGCATCAGCCTGCGCAGCAATTACTTCAAGAAGCTAGAGGTACTCGGTTCTTTTTCCTATAGTTCCGCTACTTCCAGCACACCGTTGGAGGAATCTTTCGGCGGCCTGATCACGCGCACCAACACCCTCGCCTTCATCGGCACTGGGACCGGCGCCGCAAACCGCATTTCCGACATGGTCGATCTCGAAGCAACGCTGCACTTGACCCAACATCTGCGCCTGATCGAGAAATTCTATTTTTGGGCATACCGCATTCCGCAAAATGGCAATTTCAATGAGTTCGACTATAGCTGTGCAGTGCCACCGTGCTCGCTGCTGAGTACTGCGCTCACGACGCCCACAACCCCGGGGGGGACGCCGACCATTGCCCAGTCCTCCTTCAATCAGACTTGGAAAAGAAATCAGACCGAACTCGCCTGGGACTTTTCCAAAAAAACTGGGGTGCACATTGGTTACCGCTATGGCGACAGGAACTTTAACCATTTCATTGATTATCTGCCTGGAGATTTGGACCACTTCGTCGGCCTGGAGAAAACGGCACTCTTCGGGATCTGGGCACGGCCCATCCATGCCTTGCGATTGAATTTCGATCTGGAGCATACGAACTTCAACGGAGTGTTCGTCCGCCTGTCGCCACGCAAGGAAGCGCGCTACCGGTTCCAGGCGAGTTACAAACCGCGCTCGTGGGCCACCCTGGCCGGATCGATCAACATCCTGCAACGATCCAATGCCGATGCAGAGACCCGGTTTGTGGGCCACAATCAGAACTACGGCCTGACTGCCTCACTCGCGCCGCGCGAACGTTTCGGAATGGATCTGGCCTACAACTTCAACAGCGTGATCCAGAATGCCCTGATCTGCTTCAACGACACGCCGCCAACCGGGGTGATCCTTCCCTTCGTGGCGAATGCCAACAACAATGATTGTGTAGGGAACGATACGTCCAATAACTTGTTGGCTAACTCGTACTACACGAACCACACGAATTTCGGCATGGCCACTGTCAGGTTCAAGGCAACGAAGCGAGTGATGGCCAACGTCGGCTACAGCATCACCAGTGTGGATGGCAACGTGCCGCAGTTCAATATTCTGCAGCCGCTCGGCTCGTTGCAGTACAAGTACCAGCAGCCGGTGGCCAACCTGAGCGTGGATATTGGCCACAAGTGGGCTTTTAACATGGGCTGGAATTATTACCAGTACGCTGAAGGTTCGTTTGTCGGCCCGACAGCGCCACGCTATTTTCACGCAAGCTCGCTAACCGAGTCTCTACGTTACGCATTCTGATGTTCTCGTGGATGGGAATGCACGGACGGCCACAGAGACCCGCTACGCGAAACGCTCTTCAGAGTTGTTGGATCCACCAAATTGAGAGAGCAAACCTGACCGCCAGATCGAAGGGACGGTGAATATGAAAGCGATCAGGATGCAAGTGTTCGGCGCAGTGCTCTTTATGGACATTTCCTTAGTCTCAACGGCAACCTCAGTCGTTGCAATAGATAGCCACAAGAGACCGACGCCGATCTGGGGAAAGCGGAGATAACTTCCGAGTTGTCGGCAACCCTTACCTTGCTGGATTGGGGAAGGTCACGTTGCTGCGAATGCGCTGATTCTGGACGTTTGGTCGGCAAACCGGAAGTTATGCGCGACAGCCGGCCTATAGGCATTGAACATTCGGCTTAGCCCCGGCGCCGGATCGCCAGCAGAGTCAAGTCGTCCAGACGTGGGCCGGCTCCGGCGAAGGCGAGCAGGTCGGCGAGGCAAGCGGTGATCAGCTCTGCGGGGGGTCGCGCGGCTTGCTGGCGCACCAGGGTCATGACGCGGTCCACGCCGTATTCATCGCTCTCGTTGCGGGCTTCCGAAAGGCCGTCGGTGTAAAGGAAGAGCGTGTCGCCGACCTCCAGTTGCACGCGCGTGGCGGAGAATTGGCTTTCGCAGAACATCCCCAGCGGCAGACCGGTGGACTCGATGCGCAGCACGCCGCCGTGCCCGACAACGATTGCGGGCCAATGGCCGGCGTTATGGATTTCGACCTCCCCGGTAGGTTTGGCCTGGCCGCACACCAGCGTGGCATATTGCCCCGCCAGGGAGCTTTCACAGAAGACACGGTTGGCCCGGGTGACGATCTGGCCGAGCGGCAGGGCCATACCGGTCAGGCTGCGAAACAAGGCGTGGAGTTGCGTCATTAGCATGGAGGCAGCCACACCTTTGCCCGAGACGTCGCCAAGCACGAAGAAAAGCTGTCCATCAGACGGGATCAAGTCGCAGTAGTCGCCGCTAACGGGCCCGACAGGAGCGTAATGATAGCTGGTTTCCCAACCACCGGCGCGCAGGCCCGGTTGCGGCAAAAGATTGCGCTGTACCTCGGAGGCCAGGTCGAGGTCACGCTGCAGCGCGGCCCGTTCGTGTGCGGTCAGGTGGTCCAGACAATAGCGCACTAGCGGGTCGGCCAGCAGGCGGTCCTGTTCCACCGGTTCGTGACACTCTTGGCACAGACCGAAGCTGCCTTCGGCCATACGTGCCAGGGCCGAATCCACTTCATGCAGCAGACCGGCCACGTCCGCGTTCGGGGGGGCGATGGCAATCGCCGCTTGCAGTCGGCGCTTGCGATCTTCCAGTTGATTCTGCAGGAAAGCGGTCTCTAGCGTGGCCATTACGATTCTCCCCCACGGTCAAAAGGACTCTGCTATTGGATTCCGACAACGCCGTTTTCGATGCGCATCTCTATTGCAGGATGACGGATTGCCAAAACCCCGCCGAAGTCTTGTACAAAGGCATCAAGTTGACGGTTTGTGTAGTGCGACTCTGCGCCAGCAAATCTTCGGGTATAACTTACGTTGAGCATCGAGTTGCAGCTCCCAGGTGTGGGCAAAACGGAAGTCGGGAAACCGGCCAACAGTGTCGGGCCTCTAGCCCAACCCCGATTACTTCCTGTTGGCCCGTGATTCGCTCAGAATCCACACAGGAGCGCGTATCTCGGTGTCCGTAGAGTGAATTGGCCCTAACCGTCGGGGACGCGGGAGAGTGTTAGTTTGTAAGCATGCGCCTACTTCTCTTTCTTGCCCTCGCTGTCCCGATGTACGCGCAGACACCTTGTGCCGACATGGCGCGCCTAACCAGCGTGACCGCTGCAATACAAACCGCAACTTACTGTCGGGTGTCCATCACTCTCCGACCTACGGCCGATTCTGAAATCAAGTCCGAAGTCTGGCTGCCGGCGGCTTCCGTGTGGAACGGCAAACTCCTCATGGAAGGTGGAGGCGGTTTGGTCGGTAGCATCAACATTGAGGGAATGACGCACGCCGTTCGTGAGGGTTATGCCAGCGCGTCCACCGACACCGGCCACACCGGCAGCAGTGGCAGGTTTGCACTCGGCCATCCCGATAAGATCACCGACTTCGCCTATCGCGCTGTTCACGAAACCGCCGTCAAGGCCAAAGCATTGATTGCGGTCTTTTATGGACGTGGCCCGCGCCTATCTTATTGGGAAGGCTGTTCAACCGGTGGACGGCAGGGGCTGATGTCCGCGCAGCGTTATCCGGAGGACTTTGACGGCATCATCGCCGGCGCACCCGCTTACAATCAGATCTACATTTCCGCCTGGCGGATGCGTCTGTTGATGACTGCACTCAAGTCACCACAACACGCGCTGCCGGCCGAAAAACTGAAGCTACTCAATGACGCCATTCTCGACAAATGCGACAGCAACGACGGCGTCAAAGACCGCATTATAGAAGACCCCCGCCACTGCAACTTTGACCCTAACGCCCTCAAGTGCAACGGTACAGAGACCGCAAGCTGCCTCACCCTGCAGCAACTGGAAACCGTAAACACTGCCTACTCCGACTTACGAAGCTCCACTGGCGAGCTCCTCTACCCGCGACTTCCCTTCGGTGGCGAACTCGGCTGGCGCCTTCCGGCCGATGCCACCGCGCCGGGGGCGTTGGACATCGACATCTTCCGTTATATCGCCATTCAAGACTCCGCCTGGGATTGGCGGACCTTCGACCTCGAAAAGGACATCGACCGAGCACTTCTGCACGGGAAAGAGATCCACGCTATCAACCCGGACCTGGCGAAATTCAAGGCACGCGGGGGCAAGCTCCTCATGTATCACGGTTGGAGCGACGGAGGTTCCGGCGGCTCAATCTCCGCCTTGAATACCGTCTCGTATTACGAGTCCGTCCTGAAACAGATGGGCCCAGACCAGGACGACTGGTTCCGTCTCTTTATGATCCCCGGGATGGACCATTGCGGGGGAGGAACCGGCCCCAATCAGTTTAATAAGCTCGCAGCGCTCGAACGCTGGCGCGAACAGAACGAGCCCCCAAAATCGATCACCGCCGCCAGAGTCAACGAAAGTGGCGTCATCGACATGACTCGCCCCCTTTGCCCATACCCGCAACAAGCTGTCTATGAAGGCAGAGGCAGTACCAACGATGCCGGGAACTACACCTGCAAAGTTAAGGGCAATTGACCGCGGCGGATGGGATCGACGGCTTCAGAGTGGATCGCCGGGAAACCGGCAAACCGAGTCAGCCTGTAGCCCAACCCGTTCAAGTGAGCGCTTATGTGCCGCCTGCCTCCACTGGAGGTCAGCGCTCGCACTTGTCATGCGGGGTTGCCGCATGCTAACGTGCGCCGTTCCACTGTTTCGAGTCCACCGGATAAGGCAACGCCGACGAAGCTGGCCCCGTCCAACGGCCTAAAAGGATTCCACTTATGAGTAGCTCCGTAACCGACCTTCCCACGAAAAAGAAGCACACGCCGTACGTGCCCGAAACCATGGAGATGAAGGAATTCACTTTCCGCGCCGTGCTGATCGGTTTGTTTCTGACGGCACTGCTGGGATCGGCCAACGCCTATCTCGGTCTCAAGGCCGGGATGACCATCGCAGCGACCTATCCAGCGGCGGTGATCGGCATGGCGCTGCTGCGGCTGATGAAAGGTTCGCTGCTGGAAGAAAACATTGCGCGAACCGTGGGCTCCATCGGCGAGTCGGTGGCGGCCGGCGCAATTTTTACGATTCCCGCATTTGTGATGGCGGACCTGTGGCCGCCCCTGCAGCCGAGTTTCACGACTCCGGAATACTGGAAGTCCGTCGCACTGATGATGATCGGCGGGACCCTGGGAATCCTGTTCGTTACCCTCCTGCGGCGCGTGATGGTAGAGGATCCTGACCTTCCCTACCCCGAATCAGTGGCTGCGTCGGAAATTCACAAGGCAGGCCAGCAGGGATCGACGGCGGCAAAGATTTTGTTCGCGAACATGGGCTTCGGCGGCTTCATGTATCTGCTCGGTGCCATCAACATATTCAATCCCAACAACACATTCCCGGTGACGATTGGCAATCTCGGCAAGAAGTTGCTGCTACGGACCAGCACGAATCCGAACGTGGCCACGACCATCACCGGCGGCACCACGCTTTTCACGGCGCCGGACGTGAGCCCTGCCTATCTCGGCGTGGGCTACATCATTGGACCGAGACTGGCCGCCCTGAACTTTGCCGGCGGTGTCCTCGCCTGGGGACTGCTGGTTCCACTTCTAACTTTTACGATCGGTCCGTACATTCAGGCTACACAGCCCGCGGACCAACCGATCCCGTGGACATTGCTGGCAGGAGCGATCTATTTCTCCATCGTCCGTCCGATTGCAGTCGGAGGCATGTTGGTCGGCGCATCCTACACGCTCTTCAAGATGCGCAAGCAATTGGCGCTGGGGATGGGTCGCGCCGTTTCCGATCTGAAAAAGTCTGCAGCCGCGCAGGCTGCTACGAACCGCACGGAACGGGATTTACCCGCCAAGGCAATCTTCGCAGGCGTCGGCGTCGTTTTCGTCGCCATGATTCTGCTTTACCACTATTTCATTAGCGGCGCGGGATCACTCACCGGAGCGCAAGTGCTGTCCGGCTCGCTGGTGGCGGCTGGCGTGATGATCATTGTCGGATTCTTCTTCGCCGCAGTTTCAGGCAACCTGGTTGGCTTGATTGGCTCTTCGAATAATCCCGTCTCCGGGCTGACACTCTGCACCCTGGTGATCGCCGCGCTGCTTATGGTCGCGATGGGGGTTAAGGGAACGGGCGGGGTGGCGGCGGTGCTTGGAGTGGCAGCGGTGGTCTGCGTTTCATCGGCGGTGGCCGGTGAGATGTTGCAGGACCTGAAAGTGGGACACATCCTTGGCGGCACGCCGGCAAAGATGCAGATCGGAGATTTGTTCGGCATCGTGGTCGCATCTCTGGTGCTGTTTTTCCCGATCGCGATTTTGGCCAAGGCCTATCACTTCGGGAGCGCGGCATTACCGGCTCCCCAAGCGGGCTTGATGGCCATGCTGTCAAAGGGAATTGTCGGCGGGGATATGGCATGGCCCCTGGTGATCGTTGGCATCCTGCTGGGACTGGGGATGATCATGATCGAAGTGAAGAGCGTGATGCTGTTCGCGGTCGGTATGTACCTGCCACTGGGGACGACCTTCGCGATCTTCGTCGGTGGCGTGATCCGCTGGATTACCGACTCATTGCGCGATCGGCGTGGCTTCAACGACGCGCAAAAGGCACGCGTCGATAACGCTGGAGTGCTCACCGCCTCGGGCATGATCGCGGGCGAAGCCCTCTGCGGTTTGGTCATTGCGGGACTAGTCGGGTCGAACCACGACGTGACGCTTTTTAAATGGACGCCGCCCTTCTTGCTGGCGCTGGGCGCTCTCGCTATCCTGGCGATCGTCATGATTCGCTTGCCACTGGCCAGTTGCGGAAGGCCGGAAGATCCTGCGCCGCCGACGGCGATCATGTAGGGATTTTCACGCGAGAGAGGATTTTCAACCACGAGGACACGAGGGAACACGAAGGAAATCCTGGGAACCTTCGTGCAACTTCGTGTCCTTCCTGTTTAGTGTTCTTATGTCTCTTTCTGAAAACATCGCGGCGGTACGCGAGCGTATGGCGGAGGCGGCGCGGCGGGCGGGCCGGCGTCCGGAGGAAATCGCATTGATGGCGGTCACCAAGACGCATCCGCCGCAACGCATTCGCGAGGCTCACGCCGCTGGGCTTCGCCTGTTCGGAGAAAATCGGGTACAGGAGTTTGCCGGGAAGGCAGGCGCGCTGGGCGATTTGGCCGGGGCAGAGTGGCACATGATCGGGCACTTGCAGACCAACAAGGCTGGCAAGGCGATGGAGCTGTTTGGTGCGGTCGACTCGGTCGATTCCGTAAAGCTGGCGGAAAAGTTGGACGCCGCGGCACCCGGCTTGGGCAAGAAACTCGCCGTACTCATCGAGGTCAACGTCGGCGGTGAATCGGCCAAGAGCGGCGTCGCGCCTGATTCGCGTGAACTGGAACAACTTTTGCTGGCCCCCTCACGCTTCGCGAATTTGGAATTTCGCGGCCTGATGACCGTGCCACCGTTCACTGACGATCCCGAGGGCGCGCGGCCGTTCTTTCGCAAGCTGTGCGAGTTGCGCGACGCAATATCCGCGCGCGGGCTACCGGCCGTCCGCATGGATGTGCTTTCGATGGGCATGTCGCACGACTTCGAGGTGGCGATTGAGGAAGGATCGACGTGCGTGCGCGTGGGAACGGCGATCTTCGGGGAGCGAGAGAAAGCGTAAAGGGCAGGTTCCGCCATCTTGAGCGGCGTTCTTTGCCGGGGATGGCCCGTGCATCCGGGCAACGAGTGCATAGGTCCTTCGCTTCGCTCAGGATGACAAGGGCCTTCGTAGAATTCGCGTTTCCGGACCCAGTCTTGAAGCCATGGTGCTCAGTCAAGAAAACGCCGACGCAGTCACTTTCGCGGTCAAGGTTCACCCTCGAGCGAAGAAGAACGCAATTACCGGCGAGCTGGGTGACGCGCTGAAAGTCTCGCTCACCACGCCTCCCGTCGAAGGCCGGGCCAACGAGGCCTGCATTGAATTCTTCGCAAAACTTTTGAAGGTGCCGCGATCTTCCGTTACCATTGCGTCCGGCCAGTCGAGCCGGAATAAAGTTCTGCGCGTGGCTGGAGTGACTGCCCAGTACGTTCGGGATCGATTGCGCGGCTGATCGCGGGCAGAGCGCTCGCGCTACACATTCACCCAGGAGCCACTTTGCCTTTCTCTCAACGACTGGAAGAAATCCGCACCGGTTTCGAGCGACCGTTCTGGATCGCAAACATCAGCGAACTTTTTGAGCGGCTTTCTTACTATGCCGTGTTTGCCGTGCTGGCCCGCTATTTGCACGAGGGATTGAACTTTGATCTGGAACGCGCCAGCAGCCTCACCGGGATGTTTGGCGGCTGGGTCTGGTTCCTGGCCGTGATTGGCGGAGCGCTCGCTGACCGGCTCGGTTTCCGGCGGGCGCTATCTCTTGCATATTTCATCTTAAGCTTCTCCTACTTCTTGATGGGATCGATCGGAGCGCCCTGGTTCGCGCCCGTGCGTAGCGCGGTGCCGCTGGTGCCCCTGGTGGCATTCGTCCTGATGCTGCCCGCGCTGGGCGTCGCTCTGGTGAAGCCCAGTGTGGTCGGGACCACCGCCCGGGCTTCGAAAGAGAATGTCCGTTCAGTCGGCTACTCGATTTACTACACGCTGGTGAACGTGGGCAGCACGGCGGGCCCGCTTCTGGCTTCGTGGATCCAGGGCCACGGCGGAGCAGCCAATGTTTTTCGCATCGCGGCGCTGAGTGTGTTCGCAATGCTGTTTGTAGTTTTGCTGCTTTTCAAGGAACCCAACCGCTCCGATGAAGGCGAAAAAGCCAGCCTCGGCCAGGTATCAAGAAACTTCTTGACCGTTCTCTCGAACCCGCGGTTCATGCTCTTCCTGCTGATTTTCACGGGGTACTGGATCGTCTTCTGGCAGGAATTCATTGCGCTGCCGCTCTACGTTTCTACCTATATCGATCCCAAGGCTGATACGGCGCTCATCCTGGCGACCGATCCTGTGGTCGTGATCGCGTTCACCATGGTGATCGGGTTTCTAACCAAGAAAATGCACGCGTTTCATGCCATCGTGCTGGGAACGCTGATTTCCAGCCTGGCGTGGATTCTGCTGATCGTGCATCCCTCGGTGTGGATGGCGGTGGCCACCCTGGTTGTAGTTGCGATCGGTGAGATCGTGCAACAGCCGCGCTATTACGATTACATCTCGCGTCTGGCGCCGCCCGGGCAACAGGGCACGTACATGGGATTCGCCTTCCTTCCCCTGGGCATCGGATCGTTCATCGCCGGAAAATTCAGCGGCTGGCTGATGCATCACTTCGGCGAAGAGCTGCACCGGCCGCAAATGGTCTGGTGGTGCGTAGTCGCGGTAGGCATGGTTACGACACTTCTGCTGTGGATTTATGACCGGCTCGTGCGGGTGGAGACGGAGGAAGCGAAGTAGATGGCACGGCTTCCCGGTTGACCGAACAAGCGGCGGCCGAGCGGCTGTCGGGTAGTTCGGCACAAGTTGCGGCGCAGATCCGGCAAATGCTGAAGGACGGCGGCTCGCGGAGCATGCCGCCGGGGTGCAGTGGTTCTTCAAAGAAGAGATCAAGTCGCACGGCTGGTATACGGCTGCCCTGCGAAGGGCCGTGCGGCAATGCCGCCACGAGATTCTGCGGGAGCACGACTTTGATTTCCTGGTGAGAGTGGCCGACAAACTATTTTCCGGCCGGGTGCTCGATGAAAAAGTTGCCGCCGTCTTTCTTGCTCGAGAAGATGGACGCGCAATTCGGCGATCGCGAGTTCAAGCTGTTCGCATCGTGGCTCGACCGCATCAACAGCTGGGCTGACCACGATGGACTCGTCCATTCCCTGATCGCACCGATGGTGGCGGCGAAGCCTGCGCGCGTCAAGGATGTCTTCGTCTGGGCGAGGTCACCAAAACGCTGGCATCGGCGGGCAGCGTGCGTGGCGCTGATTCGCGGGGCGCGTGCGAAGCAATTCTTTCCGAAGATTGTGAAGCTTTCGGACTTGCTGCTCGCGGATCAGGACGACATGGTGCAGAAAGGCCTGGGGTGGCTGCTGCGCGAGACGGCGAAGTACGATCCGAAGCGCACGGTCCCGTATTTAATGAAGATTCGCGAACTAGCTCCAAGGCTGGTGCTGCGAACGGCGTGTGAAACGCTGCCGATGCCTTTGAGGAAGAAGGTTCTTACAAAGTCATAGGGAAAGTTTGTGTCGTCCGTACGGCGCGAGTCTGCTGGCTTATCTTTCGCCCCTTCGGGGCTTGTTTAAAATTCCAAATTATCACCCACGGCTTGCGCCGTGGGCTGCATTCTTTCGCCGCCCTGCGGCTTCGCTCAGGGCAGGCTTTCGCGGCTTGGGCTGCTGAGTTTCGCGATCAGCAACTTCCTCATCACGCGAACGAATATGCCTCGCGAAATTGCACTCAATGGGCTGAGCAGGGGCTACTTTGTTTGTGAGTTCAGAAATAACTCAGCCACGCATCGCTGCGGCGCTGCCGTACTCCGGCAAACCATCGGCAGAGCGGATAGAGCGTAACCACGACTATCGCCCATACTAGATAGACGATCGGCAGGGAGTATCCCCAGCCGGGCGGCGGAGTGGTCGGGAACGAAGCGAGGTTGGGAGACTCGAACATCCAGTGCACTTGCCCGTAACGCGCGTAGCAGACCACGATGGCGAGCAGATGAATCACCGGTATGTGCAGCAGGTAATAAAACATCGGCACCTTGCCGAAGATCAGCGCGGGGCGCAACCAGCGTGGCGTGGCGGCATCCACTGCCCATAGAAAAAGCATGGCCGGTCCCAAGGTCATCAGCAGAAACAGCAAAGACGGCGGGTACTTCGTGGTGTTGAGAAACGAGAGCACGGTGAACGCTGCTGATTTCTGATGCTCCCAGCGCACCGGATCGCCATAGATATTGATGGTGCGAATGACCAGGAATGCGGCGATCAAGACGAGGCCGAGACGCAACAAGAATCTTCGCCGCCGCTCGGCTGGCCAGCTATAGATTTGGCCCAGACCGTATCCGGCCGCCGTCACTCCAATCCAGGGAATGAGCGGGTACGCGTCGAACAACGTAAAGCCCGGCTTTGCCACCAGCACGTTGGGAAGGTGCAGGATCGACCAAAACCAATTCCTTGAGGCAACCGAATCGAGCAGGTTATGGGTTGCGATCATCACGACACCGAAGGTCGCAACCGCGGCTGGCGGCAGATACACGAGCGCCGACAGGACGATCATGGCCCAACCCAACGCCCAAAGCACCACGAGCAAGACCACGTGGAAGTCAAAATTGAACTGCCAGCCCAGGCCGCGAGATACCACGACTTCCAGAAAAATCAGCCATAGGCCGCGGGTAAAGAGAAAGCGCGACAACTCGCGAGTCGATTTTCTTCGCCGCGCAAGATAGGCGCCGGTGCCGGTGAGCAGAAAGAAAACCGGCGCGCAGAAATGGGTGATCCAGCGAGTAAAGAACAGCGGGATCGTCGTCGTCGCGGGGTCGGTCGGATTCACGCCGGAGTTGCCAAAGAAGTCGCGGGTATGATCCAGGGCCATCAGGATCATGATGACGCCGCGCACGACGTCAATAGATTCGAGGCGGATACGCTTTGCGCCGGCCGGGTTGGCGACCGGCTCGACGGCTGGGGCCCGTGAGAGCATTCGCGCAGTGTAGCAAAAAAGCCCGTCGAGCTTCTCTCCACGGGACAGCCGGGGGCGGCCGCCCCATAAGCGCTAACTAAAGCAAAATTCCTTCCGGGTGGCCGACTATTCACCCGCGGTGCACCCCCGCGGAAAGGAACCGTTTGCCTCAACTAGCAGTTCGGCCTGATAATCGCCTACGATCCTGGCTCCAGGAGGATGCCTTGGCCGAGCCTGTGGTGCCGTCAACTGCATTCGCCGATGCCTGGATTCAGGTCGATCGGACCGAAAATCCACGTTTCTTCGTGAATCTCCTGGATGCTACCCGTGCCCGGCTTCTGGAGCGCGCCCGAGAATCTCCAACGCAATTCTTCGCTCCGCTAGCTCTTCGCCCAGGACTGAACGTTCTCGATGTAGGCTGTGGAACCGGCGACTTCCTTCGATTGTTGGCACCTATTGTCTCCCCAGGAAAAGCCGTCGGTCTGGACCTGAGTGAAACCATGATTGCCGAAGCAGTCCAGCGCTCAGCGGGAAACTGCGAGAATCTCTCGTTTCGCGTGGGAAGTGCATTGGAACTCCCATTTCAAGCCGGGAGCTTTGATCGCGTCCTTGCAACCCAAGTACTTCTCCATATTGCTGATCCGTGGAGTGCGCTGGCGGAGATGAAGCGAGTGCTCGCTCCTTCGGGACGAATGTGTATCACAGAGATCGATTGGGGGACGCTGGTCGTGCAATCGTCAGACAGTGAACTAGGGCGCCGATTCAGCGACCTCGCCTGTAAGGAACTGCGAAATGGGCTCATCGTGCGGGAGCTTCCAGGCCGCCTTCGCGATCTCGGTTTCGATGACATTGTCATCCGCCCTGAGGTTGAGGTCGCGTTGAATCTTGACGCGTTTTGCACATGGTTTGTGGAGCCCTCGCTGAATCACTTCAAACGCATCGGTGCATTCTCGGAAGCGGAAGCGGACGCATTGCTTCGCGACCTTGAAGAACGTGCGCGTAAAGGGCACTACTTCTCTTCTCGCACTTTTTACACAATTCTCGCAGCGCAATCGGGCAAAGCCTTTTAACGTATGCAGGTGCAGACGGCACAATTGACGCTTCGAGAAGTGTGCGATCGCCTTGATCGCCTTCCTGCTTCATGGTTCCACGCAAAGATTCTTGTTGTCGCTGGTCTGTCTCTCCTGTTTGACGTACTGGATACGGCTGTGACCGGTTTTGTTCTCGCGTCACTTCGTCCCTTGTGGCATTTCGATGTGAAGACCATCGGTACGGTGTCCGCCATCGGACTGTCTGGTTATCTTGTTGGCTCTTTCATTTGCGGTTTTGTTGCAGATCGCCTGGGTCGAAAAAAAACAATCCTGTTCACGATGATTCTGTACTCCGTCTTTTCCGCAAGTCGAGGACTGACTCATACGATCGGTGTGTTCGCCTTGCTGAATTTCTTCACTTGGTTTTTCGTCGGAGCGGAAAGTTCAACCGTTCCTCCCTATTTGGCAGAATTGTGGCCCGCACGAATACGCGGCAAACTGGTTGGCTGGATGATGGGGTTTTTCGGAGCCGGTATTGCGCTCTCTTCGGTCTGGTCTCTGCTGACGATTCCAACTTTGGGCTGGCGCTGGGCGTTGCTCCTGACCGCTCCGTTCGGTTTTATCGTAGGCATCCTGCGATGGGTGCTGCCCGAGTCGCCGAGATGGCTCGTTCGAGCCGGGCGTGTTTCGGAAGCGGAGCAGGTTCTGAGCAGGATTGAGGAGGCGGTTGCGAAATCAACAGGTCGGGCATTGCCCGCAGTCCTTCCAAGCGCGCGAGAGGTACAACTAGTCTCCAAGCTCGCGGCTCCTCGTGAATTGCTTGGCCCAGCCTACCGAAGGCTCACGGTTATGCTCTGGGCCGCTTGGTTTGCAGAATTCGGGGTTCTCTACACGTATCAGATTTTTCTGCCGACGATACTCGCTGCGGAGGGCCATTCTGTTGTTAAGTCATTTTTATACTCGGTCGTAATATATTCCTCGGTCGTGCCAGGCTATATCGCGGGTGGATACGTGGCGGAATGGCTGGATCGCAAATATGCAATTTTCCTGTCATTTGTTTCGGTAGCTGCCTTCGGAACACTCTTTGCTCACGCGGCGTCGCCAGTGCAGATTATGGCGTTTGCCGGGCTGACGGTCTTCTTTCTCTCGATTGGCTCAACTGCGATATACACCTACACACCGGAACTCCATCCGACAGAGATTCGGACGACGGCCATGGGGATCGCATCTGCCTGGGGAAGGGTGGGCGCCGTGACGATGCTGCTGGTCTTCGGACACTACTTTGCAACCCTGGGGAAGTCACTGTTTTTTCTCGTCATCGACCCGGTTCTCATCGGTGCCGCAATTGTGGTTCTCTGCTTTGGCCCATCAACTCGGGGAAGGCCGCTTTTAGAGACATCGCTCAGCCACTGAGTGGATAAGGGGCAAACCGGAAACAATGCAGCCTTAAGTTAGCGCTTATGCGGGGACTGTCCCCACATCCCCCACACAACCTTTACGCGAAGCTCATTCTCATGGGTCGCGGCGATTCGCTCAAATCCATGCAGTTGTTTACAATAGAGGTTTGCCCATGGATCTTGCTGCCATTCAGTCCGCTCTGCGCGAACGAAACATCGACGCGTGGCTATTTTACGATCACCATCATCGCGATCCCATCGCCTACCGTGTGCTGGGGCTGCCTGCGAGCCTCATGGTTACGCGCCGCTGGTTCTACGTGATTCCAGCCGAGGGAGAACCGCTCAAGCTGGTTCACAAGATCGAAGCTGGGCATCTGGATTCCCTGCCCGGGAAAAAGCATCAGTACTCGGGCTGGCAGGAGTTGTTCGACAAGCTGAAAACCATGCTGGCAAGTTATCGCGACCTCGCGATGCAGTACTCGCCGAACAATAGCGTATTCACCATTTCGCTGGTGGACGGCGGCACCATCGACCTGCTACGCGGTTTGGGAAAAAACATCGTCAGTGCCGCAGACCTGGTGGCGCAATTCGAATCAACCTGGACCGAAGAACAGATCCAGTCGCACTTTGCGGCACGCGACAGCATCGATTCCATCGTGGCGGCATCATTCAAGGAAATCGGCAAGCGCGTGCGCAACGGCGGCACCAAGGAACACGAAATCCAGCAATGGTTCATGGAAGCTTTCGCGCGCGAGAATCTGCTGACCGACGATCCGCCGATCGTGGCAGTCAACGCCAATGCGGGAAATCCGCACTACGAACCGCACGCCAGCCATCCCGTGCCGATTCATGAAGGCGATTTGGTTCTGCTCGACGTTTGGGGCAAGAAAAACACGCCGAACGCGGTGTACTACGACGTTACCTGGATGGGATTCGTGGGCGCAGGGCCGTCGGGCCGGGTGCAGGAAGTTTTCGAGATTGTGCGTGACGCGCGCGATGCTGGTGTGAAGACGGTACTCGACGCCATCAACTCGGGGCGACGCATCGCCGGATGGGAAGTGGATCGCGCCACGCGCGGGCACATCCAGAAGGCCGGCTACGGAGAATATTTCATTCATCGCACGGGACATTCCATCGGCACCGACGTCCATTCCAACGGGGCCAACATGGACGATCTCGAGATCCACGACGAGCGGCAGATTCTTCCCAACTCCTGCTTCTCGATCGAGCCCGGCATCTATCTGCCGGAGTTTGGTGTGCGCAGCGAGGTCAATGTGCTGGTGCGGGCCAAGTCGGCGGAAGTGACCGGGAAAATCCAACGCGAGATTGTGAATATCTAGAATGGCAAATTCCACCACAGAAAAAACCAAGGCGGCGCCTGCCGAACCGGTCAGCATGATGGCCGTGCTAGCTCCCGCCGTGGGCTGGCTGATCCCGGGCGCAGGACACATGATCCAGAAGCGCTGGATTCGAGGCTTGCTACTGTTCGTCTCGATCGTCACACTCTTCCTGCTCGGCCTGGCGATGCAAGGGCGCATCTACAAGGCGAACGGCGGCGACATCCTCGACATTCTTGGGTTTTATCGGCGATGTGGGCGCGGGTGGGCTGTATATCTTGACGCTGGCCAACGAGTGGGGACAGGGAGCGATCGCCTTCGCAACGGCCGATTATGGAACGAAATTTATGATCGTCGCGGGCTTGCTGAATTTTATCGCTGTGGCCGATGCTTATCACATTGCCATCGGGAAGAAACAATGACGATCACCCTCAATCATTTCAGCGCGGCGGCGGTGTTTGCCCTGTTCGCTTCCATCGTATTCGGCATCACCCACCGCGAGACGACCCGCGACATGGTCCGCTACGGGCTCTATTGCTTTGCCATGTTCCTGGGCGGCGTACTGGTGGCCGGCTGGGCGATGTGGCTGTTGCGAAGATAGCCGCAGTCGTAGAGACGTAGCTTGCTACGTCTTGTTTACGGCATACGAATCATGAAGAGAGACGTTGCAAGCAACGTCTCTACGATCATCCTTCCCAGACAAAGGCGTCGAAGACTCTCTTCGAATCGAACTTCAGCCTCCGATAGAGCGCTACGGCTCGCGCATTGGCTTCGGTCACGGTCAGCGACAGCAACGAGAAGTCTCGGCTGCGCAGGTTGCCTTCCGTTGCGGCCATCAGCGACTCTCCGATTCTTCGCGAGCGGTACTCTGGCAGTACGCAGACCTGCGTGACGTGGCCCACATCGCTGCGCACCCTCGAGCATAAAATCAGCCCAATCAGGCTCTTCGCCTTGCGATCCGTGGCTACGAATGAAGAGTCCGCGTCAAAAACTCCGCATCCCGGAAAGCGCACAATGTTGTTCAGGAAGCGCAGCGATCCGCTGAGCGTGTGGTACTGGTCATTGATCTGAGCATCGACGTGTCCGCGATAGGCTGCGGTGATGACTGCGGCCGAAGGCTGGTAGTCGCTCTCTTGCCACGGGCGGATTTCGACCTCGGGATGGGTTGGGATCTTCCGCGAACCAGGCTTTCCCAACGCGAGCGTCATGAACAGGCGTGGGTGCCGCTGGAATCCGGTTTCAAGAAACGGGCGTGCGACCGCGTTGGCTTCATGCGCCAGGAGCTGGGCCTCGACGCGGTGAATCCCCGGAGACTGCTGCAGGGTCTCGATGACGTGAGTCAGCAGCTTCAACTCAACCGGGCGCGCATCGGGCAGGCGAGTGCCGTTGGTGACATAGAGGTCACCAATCACTCCCTTGCTGCCTTCGTAGACGAAGAACGAGTAGCCGAAAACACGGCCGCGGTCGACGGCGGCATACCCTGGCAGGATTTTCGCATCCACGTAACGCAGAATCATCTCCGCCGAGCCCGAATAGTCCCAGGAAAGCAGACGCGACCAGACCTGCGTCTCGTCTGCGAGCAAGGGGCGCAGATCCACGGAAGAAAAATGTCTGAGGTCGAGAATCTCCAAAGGGCTCCTGCAGCAGGATGTTCCCGGGAGCGGCGAACACCAATCGCAAAAATCCGAGTGTATTTGGTTCGCTGAGCAGAGGCAAACGCCGGGAACACGCCACGGCAACAGCCGCAGTTTGCCTGATGCAACAGGCACCTGACCTCACAGTTTTGCGGTGATACCAGTCACAAAGAACGTCTGCGAGTTTTGTAATCGGCGACACTGCCAGTCTTTGGTAGGGGTTTAAACCACGCATTTGCATCCATTTAGCCGGTTGGCCCGGCGAAAGGCTCTCGTGCTCCACCTCACCACATTCTGTGATTGCAGTCACACCCCATCGCCTCGGCTCCAAGCATAATCACATCCTGCTCAGATGAAACCTGGAGTGATCGTTACTCCGAGCTGGGGGCTCTCGTGGCAAAAGGACGTGTTTCGATCGTCGTCGAGCGCTGCAAAGCCTGTGGCTTTTGTGTGGAGTTCTGTCCCACGCATGTGCTGGCGCTGTCTTCCGCCTTCAATTCCAAGGGCTACCATCCGCCGCACGTGGTGCACCCAGAAAAATGCAGCGGTTGCGACCTGTGCGGGATGTATTGCCCGGACTTTGCCATCTACGGCACCAAGGCCGCCGGGGGGAAATCACCGGAGAGCGATGGAGGCAAGAAATGAAAGCGGATCCGCATGGAGTTTTGACGGGCACCCACTTTATCGACGGCGATCATGCCTGCTGTGAAGGGGCGCTGGCTGCGGGGGCAAGATTTGCGGCGGGATATCCCATCACGCCCTCGACTGAAATCGTCGAACGCTTTGCCTCGCGCGTGCCCACGGTCGGCGGGACCTTCATTCAGATGGAAGACGAACTGGCCGCATCGATCGCGCTGCAGGGTGGAGTCTGGGGCGGAGCCAAGGCTTTCACCGTGACGTCGGGGCCGGGCTTTTCACTGATGATGGAACATATCGGCTACGCGGCCATGACCGAGACGCCCTGCGTTTTCGTGGATGTGCAGCGAGGCGGGCCATCGACCGGACTGCCCACGCTTCCGGCGCAGGCTGACATGATGCAGGCACGCTGGGGATCGCACGGAGATTACGAGATCATTGCGCTGTGCCCGAATTCGCCGCAGGAATGCTTCGACCTGACCATCAAGGCTTTCAACCTGGCCGAAGAGTTCCGGGTTCCTGTGATGTTCATGATGGACGAAGTGGTCGGCCACATGACCGAGAAGGTGGTGATCCCGCCCGCGGACCAGATCGAAGTCGTGCCGCGCAAGCACACCCGCAAGTCGATCGAAGAGTATCTGCCTTATGCGACAAACGGCGACATGGTTCCGGAGATGGCGCATGCCGGGGAAGGTTACAAGTTCCACATTACCGGCCTGACGCACGATGAACGCGGCTATCCCAACATGACGCCGCAAATCCAGGACAAGCTGGTACGGCGCCTGCAGAACAAGATTCGCAGCGCCGCCGATCGCATCTGCCTGTTTGAAGAAGAACGACTGGACGACGCTGATGTGGTCGTGGTCTCGTATGGCATCACGTCGCGGGTGGCACAGCGGGCGATCGATGCGGCTCGGCAGCGTGGGCTGAAAATCGGCAAACTGCGGCTCATCACCGCCTGGCCCTTCCCTGACAAAAAGATCGCCGAACTGGCCGCGCACATCAAGGCATTCGTGGTCCCGGAACTCAATCTCGGTCAGATGGTGCGCGAAGTAGAACGCGCCGCTGGCGGACGAGCGAAAACCGTCGCGGTATCGCACGCCGGTGGCGGAGTTCACAACCCCGACGAAATCCTGAGCGCCATCGTGGAGGCAACCCGATGCTGAACATTCTGGACGACACCGTGAATCCCGTAGAGCCGTTTCTACGCAGCGACCGCATGCCGCACATCTGGTGCCCGGGCTGCGGTATTGGCACCACGGTGAATTCTTTTTCCCGCGCGTTGATCGACTCCAAGATCGATCTCGAGTCGCTCGCTCTGGTCTCGGGAATCGGCTGCACCGGACGCGTCGCCGGCTACGTAAAACTCGACTCGTTTCACACCACGCATGGAAGGGCAATTCCGTTTGCGACCGGCCTGAAGCTGGCCAATCCGAAGTTGAACGTCGTCGTGTATTCCGGGGATGGTGACTTGTCAGCTATCGGTGGCAATCATTTGATCCACGCCGCACGGCGCAATATCGACCTGAAAGTCATTTGCGTCAACAACCTCATTTACGCGATGACCGGCGGCCAGACCGCGCCCACCACTCCCGGCCATGCCATCACATCGACGAATCCGTACGGAACGTTTGAGCCCGCGTTCAACCTGCCTCATCTGGTGGAAGCTGCCGGCGCTGTCTACGTTGCGCGCTGGACGACGTTCCACGTACGGCAACTCGCACGCTCGATCAGCGAAGCGTTTCAGAAGAAGGGATTCTCCTTCATCGAAGTCATTTCGCCCTGTCCCACTCTTTACCAGCGTCGCAACAAGATGGGGGACGGGCTCGACACCATGAAGTATTACAAGGAAAAGAGCAAGGTGAAGAACGGCGCGCCGACCAGCGAAGTCGGCCTTACGCTCAATGGAGAAATCGCGGTCGGTAAATTTGTAGATCGCGACCGCCCCGACTATCAAACCATGATGCGCGCGCAGTACGTCGAAAGCCTGGGCGAGCGCTACGTGGAAATGTCAGATCCGGAAGAACCAGAAATGGAGTGCGTATGCGGCTAACCGAGATTCGCGTGGCAGGCTTCGGAGGCCAGGGGGTGATCCTCTCGGCCATTGTGCTGGGCAAAGCAGCGTCGATTTACGAGAACGGCTTTGCGACCATGACGCAAAACTTTGGCCCCGAGGCGCGCGGCGGCGCGTGCAGCGCGCAGCTCATTCTGTCGGATTCGCCGGTGCTGTACCCGTACGTGACCCGGCCCGACATCATGGTCGTCATGTCGCAGGAGGCCTACAATCGCTTCGCACCGGAGCTGAAACCGGAAGGCATTCTGATTGTGGAAGAAGACCTGGTGCGGGTGTCCAATATCAATTCGGATAAAAAGGTCTACAGCATCCCCGCAACGCGCATCGCCGAAGAACTGGGCAAGAGGATGGTGTTGAATTCAGTGATGGTGGGGTTCTTTACCGCGGTCACGAAGTTGCTGACCGCTGATGCGGTGCGCAAAGCGGTCGCTGACTCAGTCCCGCCGAGCTTCCGCGAGCTGAATCTGAAGGCGTTCGATAAAGGATACGAGTACGGAAACACCACGCTGGCGGGCACTCGACCTAAGCCGGAGTTGGAAGCGCTGGCGTACTCGGAAGAGTAGAGCGGTGTACAGTCAGGAAGTCCGCTACCGTTTCGCCGCCGCAGCGGAGACCCAGTAGTAATCCAACTCCTGCGCCGCATAGTGCCCCAGCAACGAGACCCGGCGTCCCGCCGTTTGCTTTGGCGACGTTATCCATCCACGTCGTCGGAGCCACCAGTAAGTGCTCTTCCGCCGGAACGCTTCCCGATTCATAGCGGAGCGATGGCCTGATTGCGGTAGAACGCGAGTCCATATTCCACTTCGCGCTGCACCCCATACACCGCAAGCGGTAGCTTATGCGTCTCCACGCCAGCCAGTTCAATTGCCAGCGGGCGGGCGGAGAGCTTCTGGTCGATCGCATTCGTCCCGAGTTTGAGGACGGCAGCAACGGAGAGCACCACGGGAATCAGCGTGACAAAGCGCAACATGCGCAGGCCGAGCCGGCTGGCCAGCGTCAACGCGATGGCCGCGCAGAGCACGAACGCCACGGCCAGCGCGATCAGCATTGGACGCCCGCCGGGCATTCGGTGCTGCGTCACCAGATAAGCAATCAGCACTGCGGGCACAATGGGAGCGGCAGCAACCAGCGCGTGCAGGGTACCCATCCACTTCGAAGCGGTTTCCTCTTGCTTGAAACGGCATCGGAGGTAGTCGGCCAGTAATACGGCGCCGGCGGGAATCGCGGGAAGAATGTAGCCCGGAAGTTTTGATCGCGAGAGGGAGAAGAATACAACGGGAACGATCAGCCAGCAGCAGGCAAACATGCGGAATTGCAGTTCCAGGTCCGGCTCGTCGGAGACTGCCTTGCGCTCGGCCCACCAGGCGCGGGTTGATTCCACGAACGCGGCGATGACGAATACGATCCACGGCACCAGCGCGAGCGCAGTGACGGGCAGGTAATACCAGAACGGCTCGGGATGATGATAGAGATTGGTCGAGAAGCGCGCCAGGTTGTGCTCCAGGATGAATTCCCGAAAGAACTGTGGATTGCGCAGCTGGACCGCGAGGTACCACGGCAAGGCAATCGCGCAGAACAAGAGAATGCCCGGGAGCCACAGAGTTTTCACCACCAGGCGGAATTCCCGCGTCGCCAGCACGAACAGCACAATCACAGCGGCCGCCAAGGCCGGCGCGACCGGCCCTTTCGCCAGCATTCCCAGAGCCATGCAGAGGTAGAACAGCGCGAGATATATCCGTTTCCCATTCTCGCGCCATGCCCACCATGCGAGCAGCCCGACAGCGAAGGATGCAGCGAGCGGCATGTCCATCGACGCGGCGCGGGCGTAACCGATGACTCCGGCGCACGAAGCCGTGATGAGTGCGGCGTCAATTTCCACGCCGGGGCGCAATTTGCGGAAGAAAAGATAGACGGCGATGACGAGCAGTGTGGCATCGATCGCCGAGGGGATGCGTGCTGCCGTGTCGCTCACGCCGAACACGGAGTAGGCCAGCATTGCCTGCCAGTAGTAGAGCGGGGGCTTCTCCAGCCACGGACGACCGCCGAGCACGGGAGTAATCCAGTCGTGGCGCTCCAGCATTTCGCGCGCGACCTGCGCGTAGCGCGGCTCATCGGCGCCGATCAGCCCGAACGATCCCAGGCCGTAGAAGAAGAGGAACGCGCAGAAGCCGGCGATCAGCAGCGCGTCTGTACGGGTACGAGCAGTCATAGGAAACTGATGATTTTTGATCGTTGATTGTGAACCAAAACGGCCGTCAGCAGCTTGGGGTTGCAATCAGCAATCAATATCAGCGATCAACAATTGCTCTGCTATTGTACGGAAGGTCCGCGGCGAAGTTGGAGAATCATCTGGCGCACGGCTTCGGCAAGGGGGCCGTCAACCGAGCATCCGCTGGCGCATTCGTGGCCGCCGCCGCCAAAGCTTTCGGCCACGCGAGCCACGTCGAGTTTGCCTTTGCTGCGCAGGCTGACGCGGTATCGGCCCTCGGGCAATTCGCGGAAGAACGCTGCCACCTCGACGCCACCGATGGAAAGAACATAGTTGACGAGCCCTTCACAATCTTCTTCGATGGCGCCGCAACGTTCCATCTGCTTCTGCGTGACCCAGACGTATCCGATGTGGCCCTCGACGTGAAGATTGCGCAACGCTTCCCCTAGCAACTTAATCTTCGCGAGCGAGTGTGCGAAATAGATTCCCCGGGCGCAGTGCGCCGGATCGGCTCCCGCCAAAACGAGTTCGCGCGCCAGGGAAAACGTGTTCTCGTTGGTGCCCTGGAACATGAAGGAACCGGTATCGGTCATCAGCGCGGTGTAAAGACAAGTCGCAATCTCCGGCGAGAACTTCACATCCGCTTCCCGGGCCAGGCGGAACACCATCTCTGCCGTGGCGACGGCGTGGGGGTCGATCCAGTTGACGTGGGCGAATGGACGTCCGCTGACGTGATGATCGATGCTGATCAGGAAACGATCTTCCAGACCTTCCAGGCGCGTGCGGTGAATACTATCGCACTCCAGGATGATCGCCGCCTCGTAGGGGCCGTTGACGCGGCTCGACTGCACGACCTCATCAGCAAAAGGAAGCGATCGATAAATGCGGGGAACGCCGTCGTGCAGCACGACGTCGGCGTGTTTGCCCAGGGCACGGAGAACCTGGCAGCAGGCGAGCGCCGATCCCACCGCATCGCCATCGGGGCGAGCGTGCGAGGTCAGCACGAATCGTTCGTGCTGTCCGATCTGCCGGAGCACATCCTCGATGCCGCTAGGTTTTCTCTCCATCTGGGACCTTGCGGGCTTTGTTCCGTTTCTTTGCCCGCGCCAATAATTCTTCTACTCGTGCCTTTTCCTGTTCGGCGCGATCCAGCCGGAAATACAACTCCGGAGCGCGCCTCAGACGCAACCGCTCCACTAATTCATGCCGGATGTACTCGCGTGCAGCTTCCAAGCCTTCGAGGCTTTCGTCTGCATCCGTGTCGTCGCCTTCGACGTTGACCCAAACCTGCGCCGACCGGCCATCGTCGGCAATGTGGACGGCCGTCACGCTGACCAAGCCGATGCGGGGATCCGACAGCTCTCCTTCGACCAGCGTTTCGATCTCCTCGCGCAGAGCTTCGCCGACTCGTCCGCGATGGTACTTCAGCCCGCGCTTCTCCACAGCTCACCTCAGGTAAAACGGATGAGAATATCAGAAAAACGGGTTCAAAGGTGTGACTGCCGACGTGCCATTGTCTCCTGCTTTTGGCGGGACAGGTTAAGTACGGAGGTAACAACGTGTTAGAGGGTGTTGGGCGAAGTTGGGATGTCCGGCGCCCGGTCGATGATACCAACCGCGCTCTGAATGCCTTAGAAATATTCCACGAACGAATCCACGATCTCCGCACCGTGATTGTTCGCGATACGAGTCGCCGCACGCTCAACGTTTTTGATTAGTCCGTCGAGATAATCGCGCGAATTGGAGATGCTGACCACGCCGATGGTGGCGCGATTCCAGAGTTCCGCGGCGTCGAGCTCGGCGACCGAAATATTAAAGCTGGTGCGCAACCGGTCTTTCAGGCTGCGAACCACCTGGCGCCGATCCTTGATCGACTGCGCGGCTTCGATGTGGAGTTCGAGGGTGAGAAAAGCGATCGGCATGCAGTTTCAAAGTTTCCGGTTTCGAGTTTCGGGTGAGCCCAGAAACGGCCCACCGCTGAGAATACTCGAAACCCGAAACGTGAAACTCGAAACTTCTACGCAATTACCTCTGCGGCGATCCGTTCCGTGGCGAAGGCCTCGATCACGTCGCGGGCTTTGATGTCGCCGTAGTTCGAGATCGAGATGCCGCACTCCATGCCGTTGGTGACTTCCTTGGCATCGTCTTTGAAGCGGCGCAGCGATCCGACCTTGCCTTTGAACACAACCACGTTGTCGCGCAGCAGGCGCACTTCGGAGTTGTTCTTGATCACGCCATCGATCACGCGGCAGCCGGCAATGGTTCCCACCTTCGGAATGCGGAAGGTTTCGAGCACTTCGGCCCGGCCCTGGTAGGTTTCCTTGATGGTCGGCTCGAGCAGTCCGCTCATGGCGCGCTTGATCTCGTCCTGCAACTCGTAAATGATCGAGTGCAGGCGGATGTCGACTTCTTCCTGGTCTGCCAGTTCCTGCGCCTTGCGCTCCGGCCGCACGTTGAAGCCGATGATGATGGCATTCGACGCCGAGGCCAGCAGCACATCGGTCTCGGTGATCGCGCCCACGCCCGAACGCAGCAGCTTCAGGCGTACTTTCTCGTTCGAAAGCTTGGTAAGCAGGTCGCTGAGCACTTCCACCGAGCCCTGCACATCGCCCTTCAGAATGATGTTCAGTTCCTTGGTTCCAGCCGTCTTGATCTGTTCGGCCAGTCCTTCGAGCGAGACGCGAGAACTCTTGGCCAGCGCGGCTTCACGGGCTTTTTGCTCGCGGTACTCGGAGATGCCTCGCGCCTTATCGCGATCGGCCACGACTACGAACTGATCTCCAGCCTGCGGCAGACCTTCCATACCCAGAATTTCTACCGGGGTTGACGGCGGTGCGGACTGAAGTGCCGCGCCGCGATCGTCGAACATGGCGCGTACCTTGCCGTAGACATTACCTACAACAAAATTGTCGCCGGCACTCAAGGTACCGTTCTGAACCAGCACCGTGGCCACGGGTCCGCGGCCGCGATCGAGCTTCGCTTCGAGAACCACGCCAGTGGCAGCGCGCTCCGGAGTCGCCTTCAACTCCGCCAGATCGGCCACCAGGCAAATCATTTCCATCAGCAGGTTGAGATTGGTTTTCTTTTTCGCCGAAACGTCGACGAACACAGTCTTGCCGCCCCAGTCTTCGGGCATCAGGCCGCGGTCGGCTAACTGCTTCTTAACGCGGTCGGGCATAGCGTCAGGCTTGTCGATCTTGTTGACTGCGACGATGATCGGCACTTCCGCGGCGTGCGCGTGATCGATGGCTTCCAAGGTCTGAGGCATGACGCCGTCATCGGCAGCCACGACCAGCACTACGATGTCGGTGGCCTTGGCGCCGCGCGAACGCATGCGGGTGAATGCTTCGTGACCCGGCGTATCCAGGAACACGATCTCGCGCCCGTAAGCCGGAGATTCCTTGTCGGCGATACGAACTTTGTAGGCTCCGATATGCTGCGTAATTCCGCCGGCTTCGCCTCCGGCGACGTTGGTGAGGCGGATCGAGTCGAGCAGCGTAGTCTTGCCGTGATCGACGTGGCCCATGATCGTGACCACGGGCGGACGCGGCGTGATCTCGACGGCGGATTCCTCCCCGCTCGCCGCAGCTGCGTCAATATCTTTTGAGGCCTGCTCTTCGAACGAAATCACGTTCGTCTCGGCGCCGAAGAAGCGCGCCATTTCGCTGGCGAGTTCGGCGTCGAGCGTCTGGTTGATGGTGGCGAAAACTCCACGACCCAGCAGACGGGAAATCAGATCCTTCGCGCGAATGTCGAGCTTCTCCGCCAGATCTTTAACGCTGATGCCTTCAGTGATCGTGATATTGCGCGTGATCGGCATCGGCTCGTTCGACACCACCATGCGCGGTGGTGGCGTGTAGCCCTTCATCGGGCCTTCTTTGACGCCACGCGGAACATAGCGCTGGCCCGGACGGCGGGATGGAGCACCCGGCCGACTGCCAGGACGCACGGGCCCCGGCGGCGGAAGCCCCGGGCCAACGCCGAGCGGTCGAGGACCGGTGGGCGCCTGGCGCGTGGGATGCATGGGACGGCGCTCGCCCGGACGAAGCGGCGGACGTGGTGCGCCTACGCCTGCACCTTGCGGACGCGGACGCTGGAAAATGGGCTGACCTGGAACCGGGCGACCGGGCGCAGGACGCATGGTGCCCGCGGGAGCACTCATCTGCGGAGTCGGGCGCGACTGGACGCGGCGGTGGAGCTTTATACACCGGCCGGGGACCAGTCTGCGGAACGATCATGCGCGGCGCTGGCGGCTGCGGCGGCCCCGCAACAACAGGAGGACGCGGTGCAACTGGAGGCGGCTGTGGAGCGGCAGATGCGGCAATTGGGGGCGCTGGCGGCGCCGGTGGAGCAACTGCAGAAGGCGGTGGCGGAGGCACCGGGCGCGGCGGCGCGACAACTGCGGGCGCGACGGGTGCGGGTGGAGCGACTGGCTTTTCGACCACTGGAGGCGCGACGGCGGGCCGCGGTGGCGGCGCAGATGTCACCGGCGCACTAGCCGGGGTCGGAGGCGGCGGGGGCGGCGGAACTGGCTTTGGCGGCGGCGGCACAACCGCAGTCCGCGCCACTACCACGGGCGGCGTTGCCGGACGAACCGGCGCTGCCGCGGCTTCCTTCTTCTGGGTAATGGCCTTCAGCACATCGCCGGGACGGGAGATGTGCGACAAATCAATCTTGGTCTTGATTTCTTCTTCGCCACGCAGCGGGCGCGCGGACCGGGCAGACGACGTCTGCGCTTCGGACGAGCCGCGAATGTGGGCCCGCACTTTTTCCGCTTCATGCTCCTCGAGCGAACTGGAATGGGTCTTCTTCTCCGTCACCCCGACGATCGGTAGAGCGTCGAGAATGGCTTTGCTTTTAACTTCCAGCTCCCTTGCGAGATCGTTGATTCGAACCTTACTCATCCGGCCTTTCTTTTCCCCGCGTTGTGCTTAGGTCTTCATTGCAACCTCACGGAGTCAGCTTCGTGCACTCGCACCCAATCGAAGATGTTTGCGCGTGCCATGATTATTCAGTTTTTTCAGGAGTGGAGCCGTCTTCTGCTCCATGCTCATTTTCTTTTTCGGAAGCGGCTTCCGCTTCCGGCACTGCGTCGGGAGCCGCCGCTTCTTCCGCGGGCTCTTCGCTGGCGGGCTCTTCCACGCCAGCTTCCGGTGCAGCCTCTTCCGCCACGACTTCGCCTTCAGCGGCCTCGCTTTCAGCGGGCACAACACCTTCTTCGGCGCCCGCTTCCAGGCTGGCGAAATAATTATTCACCGCGAGGCTGATTTTTTCCACCGTCTTGGGCCCGATACCCTCGATGGCCTCAAGTTGCTCCGGCGTCATATCGGCCAGCGCTTCGACGGTGGTTACACCCGCCGCGCCCAGCTTTTCCACCAGCCCTTCGCCAAGGCCCGGAACGTTTTCGAGCGGAGTCGTCGCCTGTGGTGCCATCGCAGCCATCTGCAGCTCGACTTCCTGCCGCTTCTCTTCCTCGCTCTTGATGTCGATCTTCCAGCCCAGCAACTTCGCCGCAAGGCGTACGTTCTGCCCCTTCTTGCCGATCGCAAGCGAAAGCTGGCTGTCGTCCACCACAACTTCGAGATGCTTGTCCGCGCTGTCGACCACCGTAACGCGACTTACCTTAGCGGGCTGCAACGCCTTCTCGGCAAAGGTGACCGCATCTTCGTGATACTCGATGATGTCGATCTTCTCTCCGCGCAGTTCGCGGATGATCGACTGCACACGCATGCCCTTCATGCCGACGCACGCGCCTACCGCGTCGACGTCCTTGTCCTTCGACATGACGGCAATCTTGGTGCGCTCGCCGGCTTCACGGGCAATGGCGCGGATCACCACCGTGCCGTCATAAATTTCTGGAACTTCCGTCTGGAACAGGTGCTGCACGAGTTCCGGCGCCGCCCGCGACACCACCACGCCCGGCCCCTTGGAGGCGCGCTCGACACGGGCAATCACCACACGCACGCGTTCGCCGATGGCAAACGATTCCAGCCGAGACTGTTCCTTGCGCGGCATGCGGGACTCCGCCTTGCCGATATCGAAGATCACGTCTGGACCTTCGACGCGCTTCACCGTGGCGTTGACGATTTCACCGACACGCCCGATATATTCGTTGTAAACCGTGTCGCGTTCGGCCTCGCGCACTTTCTGGAAGATGACCTGCTTCGCGAGCTGCGCCGCGATGCGGCCCAGAATGCCTTCCGTGACTTTCGGAATCTGCAACTCGCCGCCGATTTCCAGGCTGGGATCGACCTTGCGCGCGTCTTCCAGCGTGATCTGCAGGTTCGGATCTTCCACCTGCTCCGGGGTCTCGACCACGGTCTTCACCGCGAAGGCGTTGATCTTGCCGGTATCTTTATCCAGCTTGGCGCGGAGATTTTCCTGCGACTTGTAGTACTTGCGCGTAGCCATGACAATGGCGTCTTCCACCGCGCTGACTACAATCTGCGGATCAATCCCTTTTTCCCGGCTCAGTGCGTCGATCGTGTTGTAAAGCTCGCTCGCCATAAGAAAATCAAGTTTCGAAGTTTCGAGGTTTCAGAGTTTCAAGGTCTTTGAAGCCTTGCAACTTTGAAACATTGAAACCTAAATTTCTGGCACCAGATTCGCCTTCTCAATGTTGGCGAAATCAATTTCAATCTTCTGCCCGGCTACTTCGCCCATCTTCTTGCGTGACTTGTGGCTGGCGACGCTCAGATCCAGCGTGAGGCGCCCGTCTTTAAAACTTTCCAGCCGTCCTTCAAAGTGGCGGTTGTTGTTGACCGGTTGCCGGGTCGTTAACTTCAAGCGGCTGCCGGTAAAACGGCTGAAGTCCGCTGCCTTGATCAACTTCCGGTCCAGCCCGGGCGACGAAACTTCCAACGTATACGAGCCCGGCATGACGTCTTCAACGTCGAGAATGGTGCCAAATTCGCGGCTGAAGTTCGCGCAATCCTGATGCGTCACTCCGGCCAGCGGATCGGTTCCGGCCGCGGGCTTGTCGAGAAACACCCGCAGCATGCGTGCTTTGCCGCCACCGAGAAACTCGACTTCAACGACTTCGAGCCCGCTCGAAGCGGCGACCCGGTCCGCAATTTCCCGCACACGATCGACGTCAAGCGCCATGAATCCAGTAGCTTACAGGCTATGGCAGCCAACCACCGAGGGCTCCAACGAAAAAGTGGGCTTGCGCCCACTGGTGTGCTTCGCCAAATGCCGGTACACAGCAGTTCTCAGTTACTTAATATACGCCCGTGCGGGGGGAAAAGACAAACGGCTAGTGGACGCCGGGGGCGGAGGATTTGAGGTCCCTGTTTTGCAATGGTTACCTAGACTAGGCCTCCAATTCCACGTACAGTTCTGGCGTGAGAAGGACATTCCTAACGTTCCTCAGCGTTGTCTTTTGCAGTATTTCTCTGTTCGGAAACAAGGATCAGCCCTGCCATGAAACCTTTCAATTGAAGGCCGAACCGATCAAGCGCGTTTACATCAAAGGCGAACCCATCATCATTCGCCTGAGTTTCACAAATTCGACTTCTCATGACGTCTATATCGTTCCCTACCTTTTTCCGTCTGACTATTGGGTAGACAAGCATGGAGACGGTCGCTGGATTAATTTGTCGACTGGAATCAGTGGACCAAACGCAAGAGAGCGACGCGATGGCTCCACAGGTCCAGCGCAACCTTCTGAATATCGCCGGATTCAGCCTGGCGAGACGTTCACAGCGAAGTTTGACGTTGAATTAGGCCGCATCACTAAATCACCTATGGGAAAGTTCCGACTCAGTTCTGTTCACGCTCACATTCACGCGTCCGATTCTGCACCGACCAATTATGGATGTTTCATCTCCGCGCCGGAGAGCACCACGTTTACGGTCCGATAGGTATTTGAATAGGGCCACGCCGCGTTCCAAGTTGGCGAAAAATCTCTATTGCAATCATTGACCGGGCGTAGTGTGGTCGCGTTCTCCAATTCCAGGGGACGCTGCCGCGATGCGATGGCCTCTGTTGTCATCAGCCAGAATGAAACCCATCAACACCCCGTACGCCGGCCACAAAATCGCATACAGGCGGGTCCTCAGCGAGAAGTCACGGTATGAACCATGCCAGTACTTCCAGATCAGGTACTCAAACAACGTCATTGCTATCCACATCCCACAGCCATTGAAGAGAATCCCGCACCAGATGGACTGGGAGAAGGTCAGAAGCTGAAGTGCGCGTCTTCGATCCTTATCGAACGGTCGTAGTGGCACTCCCAACACGCGCATGAGCAGCGTGGCCACGAGATGCCATAGGAGGATTGCCAGAAAAGCGACGACGAGTCCGATAAGGAACTTGGCCACGGCAAGAACATAGTAACGCGGAAGGCCAGAGATACGAATATCTTAGAGAGATTGCTGTCGCTGATGAGATAACCGTGTCGGCTCCTCGCGGGTGGCCCATCCTTTGCAAAGGGTGGGCATCCTCAACTGTCGACACGGAGTGATTTCACTACGCGACCGCCCGAGTCTTCAAGATCGCCTTGGGCCATTGATTGATTTTGACGCTCTCATCCCCGCATCCTTAGCCACGATCGCTGCTCCAATTCCACTGCTTCGGTTGGAGCACAGGACCTCGCTTCACGGGATTCCGATGCATGTAGGCAGCTTTTCCACCCGCTTGCGCTCGCTCCACAAAGTTCACGTCGTAGAAGCGGCGTTGCCAGACATGCGTTTGCTGCGGCCAGATTTCTGCTCGCGACGCGTCCCGCTTGCGGTGCAGGACTCGCCGCGCGAAGCGCTGTGTTTCCCAATCTGCATGACTGTCGAGGGCGTGCCGTTCTCCGGTTCACTGATCAGGAGATGGATGTGATCAGGCAGACGACGTATCCGATCACCACAAGGCGACAACGCTGTCGAGCTTGCTCGACGATCTGTAGAAATAAGTCGGGCCGGCGGGATCCGCGAGACAGGGCGAGCGGTGGTAACAACTGCAGGTCAGGCAATGGAGATGCTCGCGGCCATAGTAACGCTTGAGGCCTTCGGCATCGATTCCGCTTAACGATGCGGTGGGTCGTTGTAGAGAAAGGTAGGCCCGCGCGGGTAACGTATCCGTCAAGCCTCACGTTGTACCGTTCGAACCTCTCGTGGAATACGCCAGTGTCCGCGTTGTTATTGCACGACTACTGTCAGGGTCGTGCTATAGCTCAGGTTTGTCGAACTCGCCGTAACTGTGGTGGTATAGGTTCCAGCGGGTGTTCGGTGAGAGTGCGAACCGTTTCCGCTATTTCCGCCACAAGCGGCCAACCAGACTACAGTTATTGCCACCGTCGCCTTTGCAAGAATCGACATTCGCTTACGACTGAGGCCGAAAAGCAATGCAGCGCCGAACAGCGTCAGCGCCCAAAGGAATCGAGAAGTGGTTGGGGGAAAATCGTGACGAGGCGAGGCATTGCTCGCCGCTGGGGCTGTAGTGCCCACGCGGACGCTGACTGATTGTGTACCAGAGCCGCTAATTTGTATTGAAGACGGTAGGCTGCAAGTCGGGCCTGCGGAAACGTTCGGCGTAATTGCACAGCTGAGGTTGACCGTTCCGGTGAACGAACCTGAAGACGAGAGCGCCAGAACAAAGGTTGCGGCTTCGCCTGCAGCGACAGTCTGAGATGTGGCTGCCCCTGGCGCAGGCCCAAATGAGAAATCCGGAGGTCCTTGAACGACCAGCGACAGCGCGGCACTATTCACAGTCGAACCTGCTGTTCCCTGAACCTGGATCTGATATGTACCTGCGGTCGTACTCGATGTCGTGGTGATCGTTAAAGATGAAGTCCCCGAACTGCTTGCGACAGACGGCGGATTGAAAGTGCAGGTAGCTCCGGTCGGCAGCCCTGCGCACGAAAAAGTCACGGTCTGGTTGAATCCGAAATTGCGAATCACGTTGACAGTGGAAGTAGCTGAATTCCCCGCTGTCGTGTTTGCAGGCGAGCTCGCGGAGAGTTCGAATCCGGGGGGAGCTATGTTGAGGAGCACGCCGACGCCAGGCCCCCAGACGAAAACCATGTCAGGACGTCCATCACCGTTCATGTCGACGATCGGCAAAGCGGGACTGAATGGGTAACAACCGGTTGGGGCAATATTAATCGGAGAGCTAAAAGTACCATCGCCATTTCCCAGCGCCACTGCAGTTAGGCACTGCGTCTGGCCCGATTGCGTAGTATTTGGAATAAAAAGGTCCACCCGGCCATCTCCGTTGATATCCGGAACCGGAAACCCCTCAAAGGGGAGAGGAGGTAGGACGGTGAATGTACCGTCGCCATTGTTCAGTGCGACTTCATTTCCTGTGGGCAGTTCGATCATCGAGTTATCACCGAACAGGTCCGCTCGGCCGATATTCCTGAAGTCCGCTGTCGCTAACGCCCCGAAGCTCATCAGATCGGCGGGGATGGTAGCAGGCTCGAACGTCCCGTCTCCGTTGCCATAGAGCATTTGCGTGTCGTTTTGGTTGACTTCACAAAAACCATGAGGGAAGCCAATATCTAGATTCCCGTCGCCGTTGAAGTCTCCTGCCATCAATAGTCCTTCCGTGACTTGCTCATTGTAAGTAACGGTACCCGCAAAAGTTCCGTCCCCATTTCCAAGCGAAACGCCTATGGAGGAATCGTACATTCCTTCTAAAAGGTCAAGCTTCTTATCGTGGTTAACGTCGGCAAGAATGCCAACGCCAAAATACCCGTTTTGAAAGACGATGGGGGACTGGAAACTCCCATCACCATTCCCCAACAGTACATTATTGCCTTGCGGCGGTGATCCAAGCATGACCAAATCTAGATTACCGTCTCCATTCAAGTCTCCGACTAGAGGAGAGCGACCCGAAGACAGGGAGTACGTGTGCAATACGGACAGCCCACCGGCCCCGTCGTTGTGAAGAATTTCTAAGTCACAAGTCCCGGCACCACTCTCTGAGCAGGCGATCACCGCTACATCTGGCTTGCCATTCTTTTCGAAATCACCTACCACTGCATAAATAGGTTGCAAAGGTAGCGTCGTCAACGGAATCGCTTGAAAGGTACCGTCGCCCTTACCTAGGAGGATGCGACCTGACGAAGCTATGTCCGGCTTTCCGTCTAAGTTAAAATCGCCAATCCCGACACCCCCGGCCGTACCGTCTCCCGGAAAATTAGATACAAAGCTGCTAGGGCCGGAAAAGGTACCATCGCCATTACCCAGATAAATCTGCGAAACGGTTCCACCACTCTGGTCATTGAGTCCACCAGCAAACACCAAATCGAGCTTGCTATCCCCGTTGACGTCGGCTGCCATGACTTGCCCGTTGTTAGCAAATACAGGTGTTGGAGCCTGGAACGTACCGTCTCCGTTCCCGAGAAGAACGTACTTGATACATGGTGGGCAAGTATCGGATACAAGCAGGTCGAGCTTTCCGTCTCCATCGAAATCTCCAACAACTTGTAATCCTCCATCGGGCGCTCCTGGTGAGAACTTAGGAGCTTGAAGGGTGCCATCCCCATGGCCCAAGAATACGCTCACTAGCGTGTCGAAACTGAGCACAACGTCTTTTTCTCCGTCGCCATTAAAATCTGCGGCAAACATCACGTTCAGTGGGATTAAAGTTCCCAAGCTGTAAGCGATTCCCGGTTTGAATGTGCCGTCGCCGTTGCCAGTAAAAACGTACAAAGACCTGCCGTATCCCACGACAACGTCGGCTACGCCGTCTCCATTAAAGTCGGCGACTGCCCGCGGATTTCCCTGATCGTTAATTGCAGTGCTGATGGGTGACTGGAAGGTTCCGTCCCCATTTCCTAACAACACGGAATACGTACGAACTCCAAACCCCAAAAGATCAGGCTTACCATCCCCATTGAAATCAGCTACTACATCCACAGCGGTTTGATTTAGCGGAGTACTTGTTTTGAACGTTGCGTCACCGTTCCCGAGGTTCATGGTGCCGTCAGATGTGAGCAGGTCCGGCTTGCCGTCGCCGTTGAAATCCGCCACGAACACGTTGCCGGACCCGGAGTATGTGGGCGTCTGTAGAAACGAAACTTGAGCGCGTGTCAACCCGCTGGCACCCAGAAGAATGCCAGAAAGAGCGGAAAGCATAAGCAGTTTACTTTTCACGGCGCAACCTCAGAACGAGAGTTTTGCTTCCAGTCGCGCTCGGCGGGGAAAGCAGGCCGGGTTTGGACACCCAAAAATGTAATGCACTGCGTCGTCCGGGTCAGTGCGCCCAGTCACGGAGGTTGGCTGCTGAGAAATTCCCATCTCTAACAATGTCGGCGATGTCAAGCACGATGTACGTACACAACTCCCTGCACTCGTAGAGGAGCGCCATTTCGCTCTCGTAGTTGGTTTGCGCGTTTCCAACCTGGGCTCGCTTCTAATCGTTAGGGTCAGGAACTCGGTCCGACCCAGCCATCTCTTCGATCACAGACTGCGATCATGATTACTTGTTCGAACTCCCCTGTTTTGGGGAGCGGGATACCCAATCATTACGTCGGTGATTTACTGCACACCATAGGGATTTCCGGGCTCTCCCGCGTGCGAACCGAGCTTTTGCAACTGGCCGTAATCGCAGCCCTGGCGCCACATCCAGTACAGATGCACTGCCAGCTTGCGGGCCATCGCTACCTTGGCGATCTTCCGCCCTCGCCGCATGGCCAGGTGGAAGAACGTACTGCGCCAGTCGGGCTGGCTCCGTACTGTGACCTGCGCCGCTTCCACCAGCAGAAAGCGCAGCAGCACGTTGCCTTGCTTGCTGATGTGTCCCAGTCGACGACGATCGCCACTGGACTCTTCCGATGGAACCAGTCCCACATAGCTGGCAATCTGTTTCCCGCAGTGAAAGCGTTCGGGAGTTCCAATCACTAACTCGAACGCTAAAGCCGTCAGCGGACCCACGCCGGGATGCGTCGCCAACCGCCGCGTCACCGGACGCTTCTCCATTTCCTCTTCCAGCGCCCGCGTCAGTTCTTGGATCTTGGGCGTGAGTTGATCGAGTAAGTGAAGCAAGTCCTGGCGTCGGCGCGTGGCCCAAGGCGCCAAGGCGATCGACTCCAGTTCCTGGCGGCCGGCGGCTCGCCACAACGCCTTCTTGCGCCGCAAGCCTTCGTTGAGCGCTATCACATGCAACTGGTTCATCACCCGCGTGCGCATCTGCACCAGCCGGTGCCGATGCCATAGTAGTTGCCGCAGATCGCGATTCTCCGCATCGGGCACCCAGATGCGCGGGAAGCGGTCTTCGATCATCAGTCGTAACAACAACTGCGCATCCTGGCGATCGGTCTTCTGCTTGCGCACCCGTTTCGTGCGTATCTCGGCTGCGTCCCCGATCCACAACTCAAACTGCAAGTCGGTCAGCAAACGCTCAAACCAGCGCGAGTGCCCGCTGGCTTCCATTCCCACCCGCACACTCGGCTCCTTCAGCGTGCGGTAGAACTGTTCGGCTTCTTCGCGATGACTCAGCCGCCGTTCGCCGCACTCCCCGGTGTCAGTATCCACCCATGCAATTTGCTGGAAGCCCGGATGATAGTCACAACCTATAATCAGCATGTTCGGCTCCTTTCCTCCGAGCCCTTTGGTTGGTTTGCGCCTCCAAAGTTTACTCGGGCCTGGGAGCCGACATTGTTATGGAATCATTACACTCACCTTCCTCACGCGGCCGGGAATTTGAGTAAAGCCTAATTTCGCCAATCTGCGCTCG
>CAVUYN010000023.1:0-574165 GCA_963745715.1 uncultured Acidobacteriota bacterium
AGTGCTCATGTTTTCCTCCAGGTTAGAAAAGTGATGGGGGAGGATCGTTGCCCCTAGCGCGCTGCCTGCAACTGCTTCCACTCGCTCATAAAGGCCTTGAACGTCTCCCGCAGGTTTGATTGTGCATGCTTCGCGTGATAAGCCAACCACGCTTCGATCATTGCAACGCCCCGTAGTGCCGCGAACGTCTCATTCTGTTTCGGTTTCTTCATATTGCCCCCATCGAATCAGGATTTGAACTCCGCCAACCCTGTCAGAATCGCGCAACTCGTGAAACCCTGCAAGTCTCGTTAGTTACCAGGTGTATGTTACTCATAAAGTTAACATATAGCTTCGCATTGGTTGTTAAAGTCTAACTAATAAGCAGGCTAGATAAATGGTAAAGTTTGGTATTCCGACTTACAACGATGTTAAGGTTTAACTACTTGCTCAGTGCAAGCCTCTCATCGAGCATCTGAATACCTTCGGCCAATGCTGTTCTTTTGGTTTTGATGTAATGGCGCATCGTGGTGCTCAAGTCGAGGTGGCAGAGCGCCTGTTGCGCGGCGATGGGGTTGCCGGTCAACTCGGTTAGAATCGTGCCTGCCCCGCGTCTAAAGGCATACAGACCCTTCCAGTGCTTCTTTCCAACCGCAGGCCGCAGCACAGCAACAACGTAATCTCTTATGTTTATGGGTGTGTCACCGGACGTGTTTGGAAACACCCAACCCACATCAGGCTCGCCGCTCTGCTCGTGCCACGCCTTGAAAAGACCAATCACCATCTTGAGCATGGGTAGTTGTACGTCAACGCCCGTCTTGGTAGTGCCAAGATTGCCGCGCACATACGCCTGATGCAATCGCAGCTTGCCAGCTTTGATGTTCACATCTTCCCAACACAGGCCCACGATTTCACTAGGCCGCAACCCCATCAGACCGGCAAGGCAAACGATGAGTTGTGAGTCAACGCGGACCAGCTTGTTATTTACGATGTCCATCAACTCGCTGAGGGTGTAGTCGGCGCCGTCCTTCGGCTTCGGCGGTTTAATCTTCGTCTTCACGTTGCGCCAGGGATTCGCCTGCAACAATCCATCAATTACCGCGTGTGAGAAGATGCCGCTTGCCAATGAGCGAACATGGGCAACGGTCCGTTGACCGTATCCGGCTTTAATCAAATCGGTGAGAAACTTGCTGCCCTGGTGCGGCTCGTATTCGCGGAAGGTGCGGCCTGCGAAGTGATCCTTCAAATGCTGCTGCCAGATGTCTTCATAGCCTTCGACTGTGGAAGGCTTGAGGCCCTTCTTTATTGTGGGCAAATATTCATTGGCCCAATAGTCGGTGATCAATGGGGAAGAGGTTGGTTTTGGAGGAGCAGGTCTGCGGACGATGACCATGTGCTCATCACGCAGCGCGAGCACTGCGGGACAGGTTATGCTGTTATGGGTTTCGTCGCGGTCACAGAGCTTATGCGAGACACGTTTCTTATCCCCATCAAAGTAGCGCACGAAGAAACTGTTGCTGGCTTCGTAGATCGTGCCTCGCTGGTAGGTGCTTTTCATTCATGCAGTGTACGTGCCAGTAAACCTGCCAGTAAAGATAACCTAAGTAACCGTCAAACCATTGTAGAGTCAATAAGATGGAAGCGCATGCGGTCCGGTGATCGTCCCGGTCTTCAAAACCGGCGGGCGGCGGGTCACCCCGTCACCGGTGGGTTCGACCCCCACTCGCTTCCGCCATTTCTTCTCAATTGGTTAGGCGCCCCCCTGATCCGACCCAGCGTGAGGGCTCGGGTCAAAAAAGGGGGGGTGCTGTGATCGAACGCGATAGAAGTTGACTGACTTCTTAACGAACTTCCAAGCATTTGAATTTCATTGCATTCTCCTCAATTGCAGCGAATTTTGAAGTTGACGCTGCACCTCAAAGAGAGTTGAGGAAGGCAATCAATTCCGCCTTCTGCCGATCGGTGAGCCCCATGTTGAAACGCTGGTTATAGAAGTTAACCAACTCGTTCAGATTTGCGGCTGCTCCGTTGTGGAAGTAAGGTGCGCGAGCGGCCAATCCGCGCAGGACCGGACCCTTGACCCGGTTCAGGTCTGCGCATTGACCGGTCACCATGGCTTTACCGAGATCGGTTGTGTAGAGCGTAGTCTCACCTGTAAACGGATCGGTGCATCCGGCGACCTGGTAAACGGGCAGATTCGGAAAGCTTAGTTGTTCAAGTGCATTCTTGATTTGTGGATTGATCTCGTGTTGGGCCGAGTGCCCGGTTCCGATGTCGAGTGGAAGCGGCAGAGAGTGATTGCCTACGTTCGGAGTGTCATGACACGTTCCGCAGGTTCCCGTGATAGCAGCTGGTTTTCCTAATGCCGCGTTGTCATTGATGCCGCGTACGGAAGTGATATTGATGGGAAAGCTGTTGAAGAGTTGTTCACCGGCCGCAATTTTCGTCCGGGGCTTGGCGTCATCGTCATCGTCACTTCCCGATGGCTTCGCCCATGCCCCATACAAAGTGAAAATCGTTGGGGTAAATATCGACGGTGTAAGCGAGTCGTTAATGCCCGGATAGTAGTTTTGTTGCGACAAGATTACGGGTCCGCCATTGCCTCGATGTCCGGCCAGTGCTCCGGCGCGGTTGTCCCAAACCTGCGCCGTGGAGAGGGAGAGTTCGAGGTTCACAATATCGGCAAGCTGGTTTGGGCTCGGATCCACGGCAGACTGGGCGTGTGTCTGGGTGGCGTGCAGTGCTTGCGTTGTCAGATCGGTCATCAGGTTCGCTTGAAACGTGGATGCGTTATTCAGAGGAAATGCCGAACTTTCGCGGCCGTCGAACATGAGCCCGCTCAGGAAGCCGAGATTCGTAGTCGGAAGCGGCCGGCGATAAAACGACAGCACCGGTTGCCCGGTGCCGGTGTCAATGGCGCAGCCGTAGGGATCGGAATTCGCCTGCACGGTGAATTGTGGCGAGTTCGTGGGCATGGCCAAGAAAACGCGGATCAGGCCGCTTGTCAAAAGCAAAGAGTGGCCCGCCCTATCTCCAGGCGTTGCATTGGGACAATTGGCGCCGTCGATGGAGGCGAACAGTGGATCGGTTCCACGGGTGCCTCTGAATCTCTCCCGGGCTCCCTGCGCGCTGAAGCTGAAGCCTTCGCTGGCCAGGTGACACGTCGCACAACTGCGTCCGTTTGTCCCCAGACTCTGGAAGAATGCGCTGGTGCTATTGATGTTTCCGCTACTGCTATTGGTGGCGATGTAGCCGGTGGCATCCCGATAGGGCTGAAGATTGGGGATTACGGAATCGCGGGCAGTTTGGGCCTGCTGGCCTTTCGCGGGGTTGATATCCAATACCACCAGAGCAACGGCCCACAGTCCTACGGCTGCCAGGCGTACCATAGTCCGGGACGGGACCAACCCTTTGTGCTTCAGCTTTGAAAACCACATATCGCCTCCCTCGTGTGTTTTGTAGCGCACTGGCCAGATGCTCGCCCGAAATAGCCTTGCGTTTCAATAGCGGCCTTCTGACGCCCGCATGAATTTCGGCTGTCGCGCCAAGGTCCACAAAACTAAGGTTTTGTCCGCGTTTGGCGAGGCCGAGGTAAAATATCGGCTCGCTTCTTTTGGAGGTCGAAATCGCTGTGGGGGCAACCAGGAACCAAGGGCCGATCCGGTTTGGTGAGGATTTCGAACTCGACGATCGCAGTTTCCAGCTTCGCCGTGGAGACCGCGCGCTGAAGTTAGAGCGAATCCCCATGGAGATCCTGCTTCTGCTGGTCGAGAGAGCGGGACACCTGGTCAGCCGCGATGAGATCGTCGAGCGGGTGTGGGGTAAGAACGTCTTCCTCGATACTGACAACAGCATCAATAGTGCGGTCCGAAAGATTCGACAGGTGTTACGGGATGACTCTGAACGGCCCAAATATCTTCAGACCGTGGTCGGCCGAGGATACATATTTATTGCTTCTCCGCTAAGGGCAGATTTCGCCGAGGTTTCGGAGGCAGTCGACGATTCGGTAACCGACGCTCCCCTCGTCGGACGCCGCTTGGGCGATTACCGCCTTCTCCAGTTGATTGGGGCGGGGGGCATGGGCGTGGTCTACGTGGCCGAGGACCTCAAACTGAGCCGCCAGGTCGCCATCAAACTGTTGCCTGCCGAGTTAATCGACCATCCGGGAGCGCTTGACCGCATGCAGCGAGAGGCACGGATCGCCTCCACCCTGGACCATCCCAACATCTGCACGATTTATCAGTTGGCCGAGTTTGAAAATCAGCCTTTCATCGTGATGCCATTGCTCCGCGGGCGAACACTCCGGGAATGGATCGAGAGCCAGGGAGAGCAATCGGCGGATCGCTGCGTTCGAGAAATCGTCGGCATCGCCATTCAGATCTGTGATGGATTGAGAGTGGCGCACGACAAGGGAATCATTCATCGCGACATCAAGCCCGCAAACATCTTTCTTACCCGCAACGGCGATGTGAAGATCCTGGATTTTGGCGTGGCGAAAATTCTGAATGCCGCGGAGTCCGGACAAGATTCGCCAGGTGTGCCGGTGGAACAGTCAACAACATCGAGTCCGATGGTCACGGAACCTTCCACGGGGACGCCGGCTTATCTTTCGCCGGAGCAGATTAGGGGCGAACCGCTGGATGAGCGCACTGACCTGTTCTCCTTCGGTTCTGTTCTGTATGAGATGTGCACAGGTCACCGCGCATTTCCGGGCGAAAGTTCCTCCGCCATAGAGGCGGCGATTGTCGGTGCTCAGCCCCCCTCGATCCAAGTCTGGAAACCAGGCCTTCCCGGCAAATTGCACGACATCGTGAGCAAGGCCCTGGAAAAGGACCCGCAAAGCCGGTATCGAACCGCTTTTGAAATGAGCGCGGACCTCCACGCACTCAATGCTACGTTAGGTCCGGTTACCGATTCGGTCACAAAGACGAAGCGGAGCCCGGCCTCGCGAAGATTCTTCGCCAGCGTGTCAGCCGGGGCCGTGTTGGTCGCCGCTCTGCTCTGGGTGGTATTTGCCCGTACGGATCGACAACCCTTTCGAGAATTCACGGTCTTGCAGATCACAAATAGCGGGCGCGCAGAGCAGGCCGCGATTTCCCCAGATGGCAAATACGTTCTCCATGTTCACGATGACAATGGCATGAGGAGTCTCCGTCTGCGGAACATTGCCACAGGCAGCGACGCAGAAATTCTTGCCGCCCAGAGTACGCGCTTCAGATCGCTGGCGTTCTCGCCTGACGGTAACTACGTTTACTTCCGCCAAATGGTCAACAGCGTGGGCAGCGAGTGGGACGAGTTTCGCATGCCTGTCCTGGGAGGCAAACCACAACAGATCTCTCGCGATGTCGACGGCGACATCATCTTTTCTCCGAACGGAACGCGCATCTCCTACGTGCGCGCGAACGATCCGGACGAAGGCAGGTATCGCGTATTAACTGCAAACCTCGACGGAAGCAACGAAACAGTCCTGACGGATGAGAAGATCAAAGGTTTTGGAAATGACGCCTATCCACCCTTCGCGGCATGGTCGCCCGACGGCACGCAAATCGCCTACACATTCTCCAAAATGGCGGACGAACCGGGCATCGTACGCGTTCTCCATGTCGGCAGCGGAAAAGTCAGCGACTTGCAACATTTCCCTGATCTTCTGACCTTCGACATTCGTTGGCCGACGCGAGACTGGCTGCTGCTGGTGAACTCCCCGAGAGGCGGCGACTCCACATCTTCTCAGATAAGCGCGTTCTCTCTGGCCGACAAAAAGTTGCATGCAATTACGCGCGACGCGAACAGCTACTCAAGTCTCAGTGTTTCCGCCGACGGGAAGACCATTGCCGCCGTTCAGACACAGGCGCTGTCGTTTCTCGACTTATTCAACGTTGATTCGCATGCATTGAAGGCGCGCACGAACGGTATCGCAGGCAAGTTGGATAACCTCAATTCGTTCGACTGGAGTGATAACGATCATCTGCTGGTCTCGAACGGCGCTAAAATCACGCGCCTTGACGTGGCCACGGGCAACGCCACGGAGATATTTTCCGACGCGAACGGGGCAATCGTTGGAGTGGCGCCATGCTCGACTGGCTACATCGTGATCAATCGGGAATTTCGTTCCGGCAATTCAACCAGCGAGATTTGGAGAGTGGACCGCGATGGTTCCAACCCGACCAGGCTCAGCGAGGGGCAATACGATATGTCCCCAGCCTGCTCTCCGGACGGCAAATGGGCCTTCTATCTCGATGGAATGCAGCGTCTGAGGCGCGTTCCCGTCGCGGGCGGAGCATCCGAAGCCGTTGCAGCGCCAATTCCCCACCTTGATCGAGTGATGGGGACGTTTGGATTTTCGCCAGACGGCCGCAGCATGGCCGCGTTAGTGGATGTGGTCGACCAGCCCGCCAACCGCGCGCTGGCTCGGTTGGCAGTATTCGATCTCAAAGCCGGCTCGCAATCCGGGCCGCGCCTGCTTCCTCCGGATCAGCGCATCAATGCCGGCTCATTGCACAGCGGCGGTGTGCGGTTTAGCCCTGACGGCAAATCGCTGGTTTATCCCATTAAGGCCAAGGGCGTGGGCAACCTCTGGATGCAACCGCTTGACGGCTCGCCGGGTCATGCCATCACAAGTTATGCCACAGACACCATTTCCCATTTTCGCTTTTCGCCCGACGGGAAGACATTGGCGATCAAGCGCATTCAATCCGTTTCCGACGTCGTGGTGATCCACGACGTCGGTCCGTAGCGTTCGACAGCATGGAAGCACTGCTTCGAGACTCCACATATCAGGCGCTGACAGGTGGGCCTTGCGAAGCCGCTTCACTTGGGCTATAAATTCCGCCTTGGATTTCCGAGTGGAAGTTGCCTTACCAGGAGGCCAGCCATGGGAGTCTCCCAGAAAGCCGCCGACGCTTACTCGCTGTTCAAGAAAATAAAGAAAATTCACAGCTATGGAAAGCTGGTCAAGGAATCCATAGACGACGATACCCGCTCTGGGGCCTTGATGAAGCTTGGCATCAAGGGCATGCTCGAGATTGCGGGCAAGGCTCTGGGCACATCTCTAACCTCCCATCCTTATTTCACGTACCACAAGGTCCATTTGGAGGCGCTGGCCCAGGCCCTGAATGCTTCCAGCAATCTGGACAAGGCACGGGAGGCCTTGGACCGCGCCATTCGCTCCGCCGACGCGGCGGGCGCGCTTTCCAGGGATCTCGACAGCTACGAACATCGCAAGAATGCCCAGAAATTCAATTACTCTTTCTTCATCGCAGGCTCCCTCACGCTGCTGCGCGACCGCGGCACCAATCCGCAAGCAGCGCGCGATATGGCCGATGCAGGCCAGACTCCCCAGTCTTTGCAAGCCACCACCGACCAGATGATTTACGAATGGCGGGCGAGGTGGTGTGAACTATACCTTGATAGCGTTCAACTGCTGGCCATGGCACAGGTCGAGCTCCGGGCCACGGAAGCCGCGATGCAGAAATTCGACGCCAAGATGAAGGCGCTCTCCACCGGAGGCGGCATGGGAAAGATCGCCGCTTATCGAATGGATGAGGACCGGCAGTGGAAGGAATACGACCGGATGACCAACCCCGGCACCGGCAGCGAGCAGGCGGTCTCGGATCCATCAGGCTACGCACAAAAGCAGGTGGACGCCATCGACCAGGTCGCGGATAAGCTGGGGGATGGGTGCGAGTCCGCAATGAGTGACGATGCCTATCGGCCGGACTTGATGCTCCACCACATGCACGACCTGTAGCCGAAGCCGTTGGCGCCGTCTCGATTCGCCAAGCCGCCCAGGTGAATCCGGCTTCGCGATTCCATTTGTGTCACCGATCGAATCTCTCAAGAATTCTCAGCCATTTGTCTCCGTTACCGCAGTACTCTCTTCGTAACCTCTTCGTAACCTCTCCAATCGCAAAAAAGGACAATGCCGGAACATGGCCTCTGGTGCTTTGACGCTACTTCAGCCCGTCCCTACGATGAATGATGAGCAGTTGTTCGACCGCAGGGGAAACGTGTTGGCGCTCCGCGGGAATTCGAGGCCGGTCTTTAACAGGGAGCCGTGTTCAACATTGTCTCTCTTCCCCCCGAAAGCGATTCATGACGGTGAAAAAAGATCGCGGGTTCTCACTGCTGGAATTGATGATCACCCTGGCCATTGGTTTGACCATGGCAGGCGTGACCTTCATAGCGCTGAAGCCACTGTTCAATCAGAACCATGTGGACGCGGCCTATGACACCACGTTGTCGGTGATCCGAAGCTACCGCAGCCAGTCCATCACGCAGAGCAAGCGCTACATCCTTATTTTCACTCGCCCCAGGGCACCATCACGGTGCAGTACTGGGGAGTCGGCGTTCCAGTATCACCGCCGCCTGTGACGGTAGCGACCTTCACTCTGCCACCCGATATCCAGTTCGCGGTTCAAGGAGGATTTCCGGCAGCATCTCCCGACGGATTCGGCACTGGCGGAACTGCCATCGACTTCGACCAGGGAATGGGTTTGGGCAGCCAGAATTACATCATGTTCATGCCCGATGGCTCCTCGCAGGACACGCTGGGGAATTACAACAGCGGGGTCGTATATCTCACCCGTCCCGGCGACCTGTACAGCTCGCGAGCAGTCTCGGTCTTCGGCACGACCGGAAGGGTCCGAGGTTGGCGGCTCTATAACCAGGCCGGAAACACGTGGGTGCAACAATGACGAAACGCGAATCCCAATCCTGTTCAGAGCAAGGTTTTACTTTACTTGAAACCATGATCGCAATCGTGATCATGTGCGTCGGCCTCCTGACCGTGGTCGCCGCTTTCGCTACCGCGGTTGCCGCAACCCAGAACGCGCAGCAGAACCTCATCGCCCGCCAGAAGGCGCTGGAGACGATGGAAAGTATCTTTACTGCCCGCAACACGCAGCAGATCACCTTCGCGCAGATCGGCAGCATTCCGAGCGGTGGCATTTTCACCGCCGGCCCGACTCCACTCTGGAGTGCCGGAAACGATGGACTGGTCAACACCGCCGACGATGTTCCCTTTGCCGCGACGGGGGCCTGCCCGGCCGGGCCGGAATGCATCACTCTTCCCGGTCCCGACGGAATCCTGGGAACGGCTGATGATGTGGGGATGAGCCTGGGAAATTTTAGCCGTGAGATTCAGATCAATCCGGTCCTAAGGGCCGACGGCACCACCGATACGAATCTGAAACAGATTACTGTGATCGTCAGTTACGAGGGCGGTACCTCCGCCGTTCCTCGCAGTTACACCGTGAACGCGCTGATCTCGGCCTTCCGCTAAGGCGCGTGACAGGAAACATGCAGATGCAAAAACAAAATCCGGAGAACGGCTTCACGCTGGTGGAATTTATTGTTGCGATGGCGGTTGGCCTGATTGTCCTGGCCTCGATGACCAGCCTCTTCAAAACCGGCTTGAACTCCACCATGCTGGTCACGCAACGCGCGGAAACCCAGCAGAACATGCGGGCCGCGATCGACCTGATGGTGAAAGATATCAGCATGGCCGGTGCGGGCCTGCCTTCTGGCGGAATTCAATTGCCCAGCGGAGCCGGGTCGGCTTTATCCAATTTTGGCTGCGACCAGGGCGGAACCTGCCACGTCCCGGCCTTCAATTACCCCAACGCGAACTACATGTATGGCGTCATTCCCGGTTTCAGCAATGGAGTCGAAGCCAATGCAGTCGTAGTTGCAGCGCCGCCGCCGGTCGTCAACGACAGTATCACCGTCATCTATGCCGACTACAACTTTCCTTTGTGGGAATACGACGTAACCTTCCCAGCTCCGGGTAATGGCGGAACGGTCAACATCGCGCCCAATGCCACTTTTGTGCCGGCGCCCCCGCTCATTACCGCGGCGGGAGGAATTCAGGTCGGCGACCTCATTATGCTGAGCAACAGTCTGGGCACGGCGGTAGGCGAAGTGACTGGTCTGGGGCCGGGAAACATCGACTTTGCCGATCTCGATGCTCTCAACATGAATCAGAACGGCGCGGCCTTCAACAACATCAAGGCCATCTCTGGCGGGGCGAACACCATCGCTTATCGGCTCTACGCCGTGACTTATTACCTGACTGTCCCGGTGAACGGTGAAACTCCGCGTCTAATGCGCCAGGTCAATGGACTCACTCCCGTCCCGGTAGCGGACGACATCATCAATTTGCAATTCACCTTCGACACTTACGACTCCACAACAGGAGCTCTGGACGCGAATCAACCCAATCCCCTGGGCGTGGCCGAATCGCCCAATCTGATTCAAAAGATCAACATCGTGCTGATGGGCCAAAGCATTACCAATAACGGGAATAAGGCACAGAACATGTATTTGGCCACTTCGGTAAGCGCCCGCAATATGGCGTTTCGCAATCGCTACAAATGAGCAGGAGACCAACCATGGGACAGGGGAGAACTAGTTTGCGCGGTTTCACTTTGATAGCGGCACTTCTCATTCTTGTGCTGCTGTCGGGCGTCGCCGCTGGCCTGCTTTATATGGTCACCGGCGAATCCCACATGGGGGGCAACGAGCAGGAGTCCAATCTCGCCTACTACGGCGCCGAGTCCGGCATGGAGAAGCTGACCGCCGACCTTTCCCAGTTGTACGCCCAGACGATGATTCCCTCCAACGCTCAGATTCAGAACCTGGTCAACTTTCCTCCGACGCCCGCGATGGTAAGCGGCATGAATTTTACGGAGCAGATTTCTTATCCCTTCGATGCCAACGGAAATCCAGCGAGCAGCTGGAACACGGTCAGCTCAGGTGCGAACCAGGGTCTTTACGCGGAAGTGATTCCGATGACCCTGCAGGTCATCGCATCGCGCCCGGCGGGTGCGTCGGTGAACATGACGCGCAAGGTCGAAGTCGCACTGATTCCGGTATTTCAATTTGGGGTGTTCTGCGGTTATGACTGCAGTTATTTCCCCGGACCGAATTTCGGGTTTGGCGGTCGTGTTCATACCAATGGCAATCTGTTCCTGGCCGCCGGCGGCAATCTCGTTTTCAACGATAAACTCGCGGCCTTCCAACAAATCATCATGGACCAGTTGGAAAACGGCTTCATCACGACGGGCGGGTATGGCGGGACGGTTTGGGTGCCTAAAGCCAGTGGCGGATGCACCTTGGTATTTCCGCCCCCGGGGCCGTTTTGTGTGGCGCTTCCCGGTGCCGGCACCGTTCCCGGAGATGCCAGCTGGAGCGGCGGTTATCCCGGCATCGCCGGCGTGGCCAATCCTCTTTTCCCCGGAATCTCTTCAGCCAACCTGAACGGATTCATGGTGAATTCAACGACTGGCGCCACGAACATGCAACTGCCGTTCGTGCAAAATAGCTGCACCAGCAACCCGCCGCCGTGCACCGATCCAATCGCCATCGTTCGCAAACCGCAGCCGGCCGATTCAAACGCGCTGTCCAATGCGCGCTTGTACAACAAAGCGCAGATCCGGGTCCTTATGGCCGATACGGAAATGGATCTTCACCCTGAGCGGCCCGCCTTGATTGGCGACCCCGACGATGTGCAATTTGTGCCGAATTCCACTTTCGCCATTCCGGCGGCCGCGGGCACCAAAGACAGCACCGGCGCCCTCGTGAGCGGCCCGGAATTTTACGGCATGGCGGCTGTGACGCCGGTGCCTACTAACTTCTGGATTGCGCCCGTGGGTTATCCGGCGTGGACTTCCTATCCGTTGTTGGGAGAGGTCACGACGCCCGTCGTTCCAGCCAATGGCCAAGGCGCGTGGATGCGAGTTGAATATGTCGACAACGCCGGAGTCTGGCATGGCATCACCCGCGATTGGCTCGGCTGGAGTTTCAGCCGTCAGTTCAATCAGGCGCCGACCGGTCCCGGCACCGATCCTTACAGTCCGAACGCGATCATCATTCTGCAGCAGATGAATCCCGGGTCGAATTCTCCGATCGGCAATCCCAACGATTTTTATCCCATCAATTTTTATGATGCACGCGAAGGCGAGATGCGCGATCGAGCCAATGGGTGCGCGGTCAACGGCATCATGAATGCCGTGGAGCTTAACGTCGGCAATCTCGCGCGATGGCTCAAGCATGCAGCGCCTTACACGCAACCTCTCGACGCGGGCAATCTCGTGAACTATACAAGCGAGAACGGCTACATTTTGTATTTCTCCGATCATCGCGGCATGTTGCCCGATCCGAATCCGTCCAACGGCGGACAAACTGCGGCCAACGTGATCAGCGGCGAATCAGGACTGGAGGATGTGGTCAACTCGCCGCAGCCCTTGACTTCGATCAACCCAGACGGCGTCCTGGAGCCCGCGAGTTATTACACCTACTCGCCGGAAGATGCGGATCAAAACGCAAGGTTGGATAACTGGGGCGGCCAGAACATTGGTTACGGTTTTGGCGTCAACACCAACACGGCTCCGCCCAATCCCTACCTTGTTACCAACTGCAGCACCACCGGTGTGACCAACGCGGTCACCGGAGCGCGTCACGTTCTGAAACTGGTCGGCGGAGGTATGAACGCCGGCGTCAGCTATCTGCCGGTCCGGCCCGACAATAATGGCGGTGGGTTCACTGTGGCTTCGGAAAATCCCGTTTACGTTCAGGGAAACTACAACAGCGATCAGACCGATCCCATGTGGGGCGGGGGCATCAACACTACTCCGCATGCCGCGGCCGCCGTCATTGCCGACACCGTGACCTTACTCTCCAACAATTGGAATGACGGCAACAGCATGGTGAATTCGACCAACCTCGGCGGGCGTGCCGCGACCACCACGTACTACCGCATGGCCGTGGCCGGAGGCAAGAACGTCCCCTTCCCGCAACCCGGCTTTGCGGGCGTTGGGAACGACTTTGGTACTGACGGAGGATTGCACAATTTCCTTCGCTATCTGGAGAACTGGGGTGGTCAGCAGCTGTTCTACAACGGTTCGCTCGTGAGCATGTACTACTCCGAGTACAACACCGGAGTTTTCAAGTGTTGCACCGTTGTCTACAGCCCGCCCACTCGTAATTACTCGTTCGACACGCTGTTCCTGAACCCGGCGAATCTGCCTCCAGGGACGCCAATGTTCCAGGACGTTGTAAACCTCAGCTACCACCAGAACTTTACGCCGCAGTAAGGCGACGAACTCACTGCAGCCCGGTTCCTCTTCGAGGAGCCGGGCTTTTTGACAAAGGTTCATGGGCACAAGATAACGGCCCTTGGTAACTTTTGCCTTCCGCCCTCTTTCTTTATTCTCAAGATTGAATAGCCGCAATCCGTGCGTCTTCCTTTGGAGGAACCGTTGTCTGCAGTCGCACAAAAGCCCGGAGCCCCTGTGCGCGGGAAACTCGACGTTACCAGGCAGCATTGGAGCATGCTCATCTTGGAGAGCCTCTCGGGAGGGGTGCTGGCCGTTTTTATCCTCTTCGCCATCACCTTGGTCGTGGTCAGCATTTATGTTGTGGTTGTTTGGCCTCTTACCTTCTGGGATCTCGCCAATGTCGGATTAGAAAAGTACGGCTCCTGGGTGAACACCATCGTGTGGTCGGTCTTCGGCGGCGGCTCTTTGGCGGGATACTGGTGCTTCAGTGGCCTCGCGTTCAAGAGCAAGCCCCGTTCCGCGCAGAAAACCAAAAAATAACGCCGCCCGCCGCCGGATCTCTACTGGTCGTCGATTCGGCCTCTCGGAGACACCCAAATCAGCCTCAAAGTATGGTGCCCGGGTGCTGTGCCTTGAGTAACTTGATGCCGGTGAGGCGGGACGATAGATTGCAATCTGGGGAGTATTCGTTCCCCGGCGGACACTACTATGGCAAGCTGGAATCTTCTGAAATGGCCGGTCTGGATGGGCTTATATCTCATTCCGGTGGTGTTGTTTCCCTGGGCCATCTCGCGTGCGTGGGTTCGCCAGCACGGCCGCCCTCTTCCAATTGGTCTTAAGCACCTGTTCGGGCGGGGGGAATTAGGGCTTCTAAGCCTGATCCTGGCAAGCTCGGTGATCTGGAACCTGCAACAGTCTCAGTTCATGCCCCATACAATCGCGCTCGGATCCATTCTGATGGCGCTCACCGGCATCATGGCAGCAAGTGTGTGGGTGGAAGCCTACTGTCGGCAACAAAGCGGTGTAGCTTGGCATCCGGCACGGGCGTGGCGCGATTCGAGAAATTTGGCTCTTCTGGTATTTAGCATGTCCGCGGTGATGGAAGTCCTGTTGGACCGGTTCGCAAAGGTGACCGCACAATGAGCGCACCGGCTCCGGCTCTGGCCAAGGTGGAACGCCGCATCGTGATTGTGCGCCTTGCGGATTCGGCCGAGGTCATTGCCGCCCTCTCGTTTGTGTTTGGACTGCTGCTGGTCATGTTCCCGGTATCATTCCCGCAGATGATCGTGAGTAGTTGGCAGCATGGTCAACTGATGCCTGCCATGATGATATTTACCTTCCTGCTCGACACGATTCTGTATCTGCGGGTGGCGCACATCCTGTCTGCCAAGCCCGGCGCCGTAGCAGCCGCCTGCTTGGGATCCCTGCCGCTCTTGGTCGTGGGCGGACTCAGTATTCTTTTACAAAGTGCCGTGCGTCATACTCTCGCGGCCGACGTGCCGAATCTCCAGGCGCGAGTGGGCGAAGAGGTACTCGCGCACACATATCTAGGTTTGGTGTCCGCCATTTTTCTGCCCTTCGTCGTAATCCGGCTTCTGCAGCAACTAAAACCGAAAAACTCCTAAAGCGCCGACCAGCCTCTGGAATTTGCTCTACGTTTCACCGAGAATTCTCACTGACACCGGAAATCACGACTTCAATTCGGCGTGAGATTTTTCGCGCAACGAACTGGCGCGTAACGACCTCTAATTCGTGGCGGTGTTGCATTTCCTGCTTCACGGCTTTTGTCGGTCCTTGAACGTATTGCCGACAACTCCAATCGAATCAATCGCATCTCACCTCTGCACCCTGTGAGGAGTTTGCCGGTATCGCTCTATGGGCTGTGAATCCTTGCTCGCGCAGATTGGGTGCGGTGTCTATTTATGCGTTTGTCAGTGTTCACCCTCTGCTTGATCTGCGCAACCACAGTGTTCGCCCAGCTTGCTCTACAGACCCCTCAAGCAGCGTACGAAGGGCAAAATGTTAGCGGCGTCTCCCTGATCGCGAATCCGCATCGCAATCTGCAGCCCCTGCTCCCGCTCGTGAGCCAGAAGGCTGGGGAACCCTACTCCCAGGAGAAGATCGAGGCAAGCGCCGAAGCCCTGCAGAAGACCGGCAACTTCCAAAAGGTTCAAATCAGCGTCGTCCCTGAGGTGGCAGGACTCCGTGTCAACTTCTTGTTGGAGCCGGCTTTCTATCTTGGCGTAGTCGAATTTCCCGGGGCGGCAAAATACTTCTCCTATACCCGCTTGTTACAGGTTGTGAATCTTCCCGATGAGGATCCCTATGATCCTTCTCACATTCCGGTTGCTGAAACTTCGCTTACCAACTTCCTGCACAAGAATGGATACTTCCAGGCCAAAGTCCATGCTGAGCCCAAGATCGATGATGCCCACGAACTTGTAAGCGTCAGTTTCGTCGTCGAAATGGGGAAGCAAGCCAAAATTTCGTCGGTCAGGCTCGACGGACCTGATCAGCCGCAGAGTGCAAGGCTGCTGCACGCCGTGAAGTCGCTGCGGGCGCGGCTTTCCGGCGGATTGCTGAAACGCGGCAAACCCTATACGCCAGAACGTGTCAGTGCCGCGACCACGCTGATGAAAAGTTCTCTCACCCGGCAGCATCGTTTGGCCAGCCGCATTCAGGAAAATCCGCCGAAATACGATCCCGCGACCAATTGCGTGGAGGTCTCGTTCAAAGTGGAAGTGGGGCCGGTGGTCAATATCCGAACCGTCGGCGCCAAGCTTACGGTCATCCCTTTCCTGGCGGGACGGCAGATGAAGAAACTCATCCCAATTTATTCCGAAGGCACGATTGACCAGGACTTGGTGGCCGAAGGGCAGCGCAATTTGACCGACTACTTTCAGAAAAAGGGCTATTACGACGTTAAAGTGACGACTGACTACCAGAATCAGCCCGACCAGATTCTGGTGGTCTACAAGATCGATCGAGGCAAGAAGCACAAGGTCGATCGCATTTTCTTTCACGGAAACTTCGAGCTTTCGACGAAGGACTTGCTCGACCAGGTAACCGTAAAAAAATCGCATATCTGGACCCACGGCAGCCTGAGCCAGAAATTACTGAAGCAGAGCGCAGCGAACATAGACGCCGTCTATCGCGACCGGGGATACGAGGAAGTGAAAGTGACTCCTCGGATCGTCGATCACGAACCGAAGGTCGATGTTGAGTTCGACATCGTCGAAGGGCCTCAGACCCTGGTCGAAGATGTTCAGGTTTCAGGGAATCAGCACATCGAATTCACTCAACTCACCGCGCCGAAGGGTTTCGAGCTTCACTCCGGGGTTCCCTATTCACCGCGCAAACTGGCCGAAGATCGTAACCGCATCTCGGCGACCTACCTGAATCGCGGATATCTGAATGTCGAAATAAAGACGACGGTCAATCGAAGCTCCGGGGACCCTCACCGGGTAAACGTCACGTATGCCATCGCAGAACACCAACTGGTGCGAGTGAGTGACGTTGCTTATCTCGGGCAGGAGCAAACGCGGCTCTCCTTGATCGCCAAAACGGCTCAGATTCCTCCCGAAGCCCCCATGCGCCGCGCAACAACTCCTCGAGGCGGAAAGCCGGCTTTATGACCTGGGAATCTTTGACTGGTCCAGCGCGGGACCACGAAAGCCGATCACGGACCAGAGCGATGAAATGGCTCTGGTCAAGGTGCACGAAGCCAAGCGCAACGAAATTACCTATGGTTTCGGATTCGAGGTATCGCACCGCGGCGGAAATATACCGACCGGAACGGTAGCCCTTCCGGGCGGCGGCGGATCCATTGGCTTGGGAGGGAACAAGATCGCCCCCAGCCAAGCCACATTCGCCAGTCCCCGGGGTCTCGTCCAGTTCACCCGCCGTAATATTCGTGGTCTGGCGGAAACGGCAAGTGCATCCATTCTGTTGTCCCGCCTCGATCAACGTGTGCAGACAACATACGGACAGCCACACTTCATTGGATCACAGTGGCAGTCTTTGACCACTTTCTCGATCGAGCGTAACAGCGAAAATCCCCTCTATACTGCCGGACTTGGGGACCTGTCCTTTCAGGTGGAGCGACTGATCAGCCGCAAGACCAATACTCGTTTGCAGTTGCGTTACGACTTCAATAAGACAAATCTTTCACACATTCTGGTTCCCGACCTCGTGCTCGACCGGGACAAGAGTGTCCGTCTCTCGACGGTGTCGGCGACTCTCATTCGCGATTCGAGAGATAAGCCGCTCGACGCGCACCGCGGTATGTTCTCCACCCTCGATCTAAGACTTACACCCACCGCCTTTGGATCCAGTGCGAACTTCGCCAAACTGTTTGGCCAATTCGCCTACTACAAGCCAGTCAGCTCCATGGTGTTTGCCAACAGCATCCGGCTTGGACTTGCCGCGCCCTTCGCGGGCAGTTTTGTCCCCACCAGCCAGTTGTTCTTTTCCGGAGGCGGCACTTCGCTGCGCAGCTTCCCCATTGACGCAGCCGGTCCGCAACGTCTGGTTCCATTCTGCAACGTATTGCAAGGCCAATCCGGATGCGTGAATGTCACGGTACCCGTGGGTGGAAGGCAACTCTTCATTCTGAATTCCGAAGCCCGCTTTCCATTGCATATCAATAAGGCGCTGGGTGGAGTCGTTTTCTATGACGGTGGGAATGTCTACAGCGCGATTAACTTTAGCAATTTCATCAACAACTACACCAACACGGTAGGGGTCGGACTCCGCTACTCAACCCCAATTGGCCCGGTGCGTTTTGATATCGGCCGGAATCTTAACCCTGTACCGGGCATCAATCCTTTGCAGTACTACATCACTGTTGGGCAGGCATTTTAGGAACATCATGAAGTTAAAACGGACTATTGGCTGGACCCTGGCAGGACTCGCGATGCTGCTCATCCTCGTGGCAGTCGGAGGGTATTTCTACCTCAAGAGCAGCAGCTTTCAAAGTTTTGCTCTCCGCAAGATCGTCGAGCAAGCTGACACTGCCACCGGGGGCAGAACCGAAATCGGTGGCATGGATTTTGATCTGTCGACTCTAACCGCGCACCTCTACAACATCACGTTGCGCGGCACCGAGGGCCCCGATCAGCCGCCACTCTTGCATGCCGACAAACTCACCGTTCGCGTGAAAGTTCTCTCGGCGCTTCATCACCAAGTCGCTCTGCGTGAACTCCTGCTCGAGCATCCCGTGGTGCATCTCCAGGTCAGCCGGGAAGGAAAAAGTAACGTCCCGGTGGCTGCTCCGAGCCAAGGTAGCAGCACTACGAGCGTGTTCGATCTCGCGGTGGAGCACACGCAACTCACCAATGGCGAGATCAATTACAACGATCAGAAGACTCCGCTGGAAGCCGACTTATACGATTTGGGGACCAACATTCGTTTCGAATCCCTTCCGAAACGCTACGTGGGTGACCTCTCCTACAAAAGCGGCCACTTGCACTACGCGCAGTACGCTCCGCTCTCGCACGATTTGAATCTAAAGTTCAGCGCGACGCCTGAGAAGTTCGATCTGAGTCCGGCCACTCTGAAGATCGGATCCTCCGATATCACTTTTCGTGCCCAACTGTCGAACTATTCCAATCCGATCGCTGACGGCGATTATCAAATCCGCATCCACACGCAGGATTTTGCCTCCATCTCTCCCTCAGTTAAGCCCGCGGGCGATGTGACGCTAAATGGCAAGCTGCATTATCAGGCTGTCGGAAACCAGCCGCTGATGCGAAATATTTCCGTTGATGGCCGGGTCGCCAGCGGAATCCTGACCGCTGTCGCCTCGGGACGCCGTGTCGAAGTGCGCAACCTGGAAGGAACCTATCAACTCGCGGGCGGAAACCTGCAATTGACGAACGTGAGCCTGGAATCCTTCGGTGGACGAGTCACTGCCGCCGCCGAAATGAAACACCTGGACACCACGGCCGAATCAAGAGTGCAAGCGTCGTTGAATAACATCTCGCTTCGGGCCATTCAGCAGGCGTTAGGCAAGCAGGCCAGCCAAACCGCGGCGCTGACAGGGACGATGCGCGGGAAAGCCGACGCTTCCTGGAAAGGCAGCATCAATAATCTCCGAGCACACTCAGACTTGTTTGTGCAGGCGATGGCAAGCAGTAAATCCAATCCGTCAACCAAAGACGTTCCCGCCAACGGCGCGATTCACCTCACGTACGACGGGCCTCGGCAAACCATTGAGTTGCGCGACACCGCGCTCAAGATTCCCTCGGCAACGCTGACGGCCCAGGGAACCATCAGCGATCATTCCAGCCTGCAGTTGCAAATAGTGGCGAACGACCTGCATCAGCTCGTTTCTCTGGCCTCGTCATTCAGTCCATCGCAAACCCCACCACCGGCGGTTTCCGGATCCGCAACGCTAAATGCGGTCGTCCACGGTTCGCTGAAGAAGCCAACGATCGCAGCACAACTCGATGCGCAGAATCTGCACGTAGAAAGCAGCGAGTGGAAGACCGCCAAGGTTGTGATGCACGCTGATCGCTCGGCATTCACCATCGACAGCGCATCACTGGTGAATGCTCGCCAGGGACAGGCCACTCTCACCGCCAGCGTTGGATTGCGAGATTGGACGTATCAGCCTTCGAGTCCGATCAAGGCCCGTTTAGATGTACAACAGATGCGCCTTGCTGATCTCCAGGGGATGGCGAAACAGAACTATCCCATCTCTGGGGACTTGTCGGCGAAGATCAATTTGGAGGGCTCGCAGCTCAAGCCCGTCGGCTCAGGCTCAGCTCAAATCGCGAATGCTCGCGCATACGGTGAACCTATCCGGAACTTATCCGCGAAATTCCACGCCGAAAACGGAACTATCGTTTCGACTCTCAATGTATCCGCCCCTGCCGGAGCTATTGATGCGGATCTCTCCTATACTCCGCAAACCAAAGCCTACAAAGTCCGGCTCAATGCGCCTGCCGTCGTGCTGCAAAAACTGCAAACGCTGCAGGCAAGAAACGTTCCGGTCAACGGCACGGTCTCCGCCTCGGTGAGTGGCGAAGGAACGTTGGACGATCCTCAACTCGTGGCAACTGTATCGCTGCCGCAGCTTCAGATACGCCAAAACTCAATTTCGGGTCTCAAAGCAGACGTCCGCATAGCACAACATTTCGCGGATCTCAACCTCGATTCCAAGGTTTCTCAGGTTGCCATTCGTGCCCACGGACGAGTTGCCCTCACCGGAAACTACGATACGGACGCTGTGATCGATACCGGAACGATTCCTCTTGAAGCGCTGGCGGCAACCTACGCTCCGAGCGTCCCGGAAGGATTCAAGGGACAGGCCGAACTGCACGCAACGCTGAAGGGGCCACTCAAAGACAAGTCGAGGATAGAGGCGCACTTGTCCATACCCATCCTGAAAGCGAGCTATCAATCCCTGGAGATCGGAATAGCACAGCCCATCCGCGCCGACTATGCGAACTCGGTCGTGATCCTGCAGCCCGCCGAAATTCGTGGCACCGGAACCTCGCTGCGCGCGCAAGGGCGGATACCCATTGGCGGATCAGCCGCTCCCACTCTCACCGCCCAGGGATCCATCGATGTCCGTATTCTCCAGATCGTTGCCCCCACCGTCCAAAGCTCGGGCATGGTTACGCTCGACGTGCGCTCCTCCGGGTCGGCTGACAAACCGGAGATTCAGGGCCAGGTACAACTCAAAGATGTCGCCATGACGACGCCGGACGCTCCCATCGGCGTCGAGAAGATGAACGGCACGCTCAACATCGATGCCGATCACGTGCGCGTATCGCAACTGACGGCGCAACTGGGAGGCGGCCAAGTCTCGCTCGCCGGCTCGATTGCCTATCGGCCCAGCGTGCAATTTAATCTCGCCCTGCAAGGACAATCCGTCCGCCTGCGCTATCCCGACGGCTTGCGCTCTCTGCTCGATGCCAACCTTGCACTGACCGGTACGACTGAGGCTTCCACGCTAAGCGGCCGAGTGCTGATTGACAATCTTTCGTTCACGCAAGACTTCGATCTGGCGAAATTCGGTGACCAGTTCAGCACTGGAACCGCGCCCTCCCAGCCTGGTTTTGCCGACACCGTGAAACTTGCGATCAACGTACAGTCGCGACAGAATTTGAATGCTGTCAGCTCGCAGATCAGCATTGCCGGGCAGGCCGCCCTGCAGGTTGGAGGAACGGCGGCCGATCCGGTGATCACCGGCCGCACCACGTTGACCTCGGGAGAATTGTTCTACCGCAACGTCCGCTACCAGTTGCAAAAGGGCGTGATCACGTTCGACAATCCCAACGAAACCCATCCGGTGTTGAACGTTTCGGTCTCGACCGTCATCGAGCAATACAATCTGACACTGACCATGCGGGGTCCGCTCGACAAACTCACCACAGAGTATGTCTCCGATCCACCGCTGGCCACGGCCGACGTCATCAATCTTGTAGCTCGTGGCAAGACCACGCAGGAGCAAGCCGCATCAAGCCAGAGCACAGACTCGATGATCGCTTCGCAGGTCGCCGGTCAGTTCAGCAGCGGCGTCCAGAAGCTAGCGGGGATCTCAAGCCTGCAGATTGATCCAACTCTCGGTGGAGGCAACCAGAATCCTTCCGCTCGAATCGCGCTTCAGCAGCGGGTTACGAAGAACCTGCTGTTTTCCTTCTCCACCGACGTTTCGCAACCCGGCAGCGAGATCGTGCAAGGGGAATATCACATCAACAAGCGCTGGTCCGTCAGCATGCAACGCGATCAGCTGGGTGGGGTCTCCGTGGACGGAAGGTATCACACCCGATTTTGAGCGTAGGTCCCGCTAGGCCGCGCGATCCAAGCTTCGCGGCTGAATCACCGGCCCGGTTTCTACAATCGTTCCGGCCTTAGGCTCCACGCATCCTTTTCGACTTTCTTTAGCCAGTTCGGCATTGAGCTCCGCGCCCACGAGCAAAACGAACGAGGTCCAATAGAGCCACGTCATGAGGGCGATAAATCCGCCTAGAGTCCCATAGATCCGGTTGAAATTTGCGAAATGCCGAAAATACACGCCCAGCAGTAACGACAGCCCATTCCACACCGTCACCGAAAGAAGAGCCCCCGGAAGCGTTGCTGCGAACCGCTGCTTCACATTGGGTGCCAGAAAGTAGAGCAACTCAGTCGCGAGCACGGTAAAGCTGATCGCGATTGCCCAGCGTAGAAATGGCCACACCGCAGCGAACACCGTGGAGAGCGACAATCGCGCCGCCAGCCAGTCTCCAAAGCGAGGTCCGACCATCATGACTCCGAGCGCGCTCAAGAGCAGTCCTCCGCTCATGAAGGCCAGGCCGATCGCCAGCAGCCGAGTCTTCCAAAGGGGACGGGTTTCTTCGGCGTCGTATGCGATGTCCAGGGCCTCGATCATCGCGTCGAATGCCGACGACGTGGTCCAGAGGATGCCTAGCGTCCCAAACGTTAGCCATGTCCCCCGGTGCGAGGAAAACACATCGCCCAAGACGGAGTACACGATTCGCATCGCATCCCTGGGCAGGAGTTGCCCCATGAAGAGCAACAAACGGCCAAAGATGTCAGGGAGGGGAAGCAGGCCCAATATCGCGGATAAAGCAATCAGGGCCGGAAAAACGGACAAAACGAAATAGTAGGACAGCGCAGCCGACACTTGCAGCGTGTGATGCCGAATCACATCCCGGTACGCACGCCCTAAGGCCCGTCGAATGCCACCAAACTGCACGATCAACCATAGTGCTTTTGTTCCCCGTCGGAACATACGGCGAAGATGGTAGAAACCATCAATCGAAGGCCCGTTCGTTAGGCGTTTCTGAAAGCTCAATTAAACTGGGTCTATTTTCAGCGCGAAGATTTTGCAATCGGTTAAAATCACTGCGGCTTGGGAGCAGGGCGTCCCGCCATCTTTGTAGACGGAGGTGCGAGCGCTTGCTTTGCTCGCGGTTGAAGTCGATCGACTATGTCAAAGCTGACCGTCAAGTCGAAAAATGAGTGCCGGTGGGACCTGGTGAGCCTGGGCGAAGTCATGCTGCGTCTCGACCCTGGCGACGAACGAATCTCTACAACTCGTCACTTTCGCGTCTGGGAAGGCGGCGGTGAGTACAACGTTGCCCGCGGTCTTCGGCGCTGCTTCGGAATGGATACCGCCATCGTCACCGCGCTGGCTGACAATCCTGTCGGACGTCTTGTCGAAGACCTCATGTTGCAAGGCGGCGTCGCCCAGAATTATGTCCGCTGGGTTCCCTTCGATGGTGTCGGGCGCACGGTGCGCAATGGATTGAATTTCACTGAGCGTGGATTCGGAGTCCGCGCAGCCGTCGGCTGTTCAGACCGCGGGCAAACGGCGATCTCGCAACTGAAACCCGGAGAGATTGACTGGCAGCGAATTTTCTCGACTGACGGCGCCCGCTGGTTTCACACCGGCGGAATCTTCTGCGCGCTTTCCGAAACCACTCCTCTTGTGGCCCAGGAAGCCATGGAAGCCGCCAAGCAAGCCGGCGCCATCGTTTCCTATGACTTGAATTACCGTGCCTCGCTCTGGAAATCCATTGGCGGCAAGGCAAAAGCCCAGGAAGTTAACCGGCGCCTTGCCCCGTACGTGGATGTCATGCTCGGCAACGAAGAAGATTTCACAGCAGCCCTTGGATTTTCCGTTTCCGGCTTGGACGAGCACCATTCCAAGATCGAGGCAGGCGGTTTCAAGAAGATGATCGAGGCGGTCGTGAAAGAATATCCGTCGATGAAGGTGATTGCGACGACTCTGCGAAATGCCAAGACGGCCTCCCGCAACGATTGGGGAGCACTCTGCTACTACGATGGCCACTTCCACGAAGCGCCGGTGCGCGAGAATCTGGAGATTTACGACCGCGTGGGCGGCGGTGATTCGTTCGCTTCCGGATTAATTTATGGATTTCTCTCTGGGAAAGATCCGCAGTGGTCCGTCGAATGTGGAGCGGCGCACGGCGCTCTGGCCATGACCACTCCCGGAGACACCACGATGGCGAGCTTGGCAGAAGTCCTGCAGGCGATGACATCGCGCACTGCGAGAATTGAACGCTGAACTAGTGTGAGGCTTATGTCCCCGACTGATCTGAGTATCGACGACGTAATTCGCAGGATTGAAGAAATCGGAATTGTTCCCGTGGTTCGCGCTGCCACTGTGGACGAGGCCAACCGCGCGGTTGAAGCCATTTGCGCGGGCGGCATTCCAGTCGTCGAAATTACTATGACCGTTCCTAACGCTATATCGGTCATCCGCGAGGTTGCGCAGCAACGCGGCGGTGAAGTGTTGATTGGTGCGGGCACGGTCACGAACGCGGAGCAGGCTGAGTCTTGCCTTCGCGCCGGAGCTCAATTCCTGGTGAGTCCGGGATTGGCTGTATCGGTGCTCAAGGTGGCGCAGTCCCAGGGGAGGCTGGCAATCCCCGGAGCGCTCACGCCGACCGAATTGATGACTGCGCTGGAGCAGGGCGCGCGGCTGGTAAAAATTTTTCCCTGCGGAAATGTGGGCGGAGCAAAGTACCTGCGCTCTCTCAAAGCGCCATTTCCAAAGGCTGCTTTAATTCCAACTGGGGGCGTTAACGCCGCGAACGCCGCCGATTTCATCGCAGCCGGTGCGTTTGCTTTGGGAGTAGGGGCGGATCTTGTCGATGCAAAGGCCCTGCGCGAGGGCAATCTTGAGAAAATTACCGCCGCGGCGCGCGAGTTGGTCACTGCCGTCTCCAAAGCCCGCGCCGAACTTCGCAATAAGAAGGCATCCTAGGTTCCGAGCCGTTGCCCATGGGGCCGCGTCCTTGCCCTACCAGTTGAACATCGTCCCGTCCAACTTCCGATTTATTGGCAAGTACGCACGCTCGTAAGGAAACTTCTCCCCTAGTTTCTCGTCATAGTCGACGCCCAACCCAACTGCGTCCCCTGGATGCAGGTAGCCGTTGTTGAATGAGTACGAATGCGGGAACACCTCATCAGTTTCGGCGGTGTGCCGCATGTATTCCTGAATTCCGAAATTATTGATCGAAATATCGAAATGTAGCGCCGCCGCCATCGCGACTGGAGAAAGATCGGTCGCGCCGTGGCAACCTGTGCGCACGTGGTAAATCTCCGCCAGCGCGGCAATCTTCTTAAGATGGGTGAGCCCTCCCCCATGGACGACGGTCATGCGAAGGTAATCGATCAGTTGCTCGGTAATCAGAAGCTGCGTATCCCAAACCGAATCGAAGACCTCGCCTACTGCCAACGGAGTCGTCGTGTGCTGGCGTATCAAGCGGAAGCCTTCCTGCAACTCGGCCGTCACTGCATCTTCGAGCCAGAACAGGTGATACGGCTCCAGACTCTTTCCCAAGCGCGCGGCTTCGATGGGAGTCAGGCGGTGATGAACGTCGTGCAGCAGGTGCAGGTCGTCGCCAAACTTCAGACGCAGATGCCTCGAATAACTTCGGCACGTGCAGCAAATATTTCTCAGTGGACCAGGAATTCTCCGGGGGCAGTCCCTTTTCTGCCGGCTCATAAAACAGTTTGTCGCCCGCCACCCCATAGGTTGAGGGTAACCCTGGAATCCCGGACTGCGCCCGTACCGCGAGATATCCCATCTCCTTATACTTCGCTACTTGATCGGAAGTTTCTTCGATATCTCGTCCGTTGGCATGACCGTATACGAGTACTCCAGTCCTGCTGACTCCGCCGAGCAAGTTGTAGACCGGCGTCTTCAGTGCCTTGCCCTTGATGTCCCACAGAGCCATGTCGACGGCAGCGATCGCCGTCATCGTTACGGGGCCGCGACGCCAGTACGCCCCACGATAGAGGTACTGCCACAGATCTTCCGTCTGGAACGGATCGCGGCCAATCAGGCAAGGAATCAAATGATCGGCTAGATAGGATGCGACGGCCAACTCACGGCCGTTCAACGTCGCATCGCCCACGCCGTAGACGCCTTCATCGGTCGAAATCTTCAGCGTGACGAAGTTCCGTCCGGGACAACAGACGAACACTTTGGCATCGATAATCTTCAAGCAATTCTCCTGATCTTGACCCACGAGTGTAACCAAACCTGGGATTCGGCGCAGCAGTCCTCGCCCGATGGAGTGTGCTCGCGGCGATGGAATCTAGTCGCTCAAATCTTTGCCGGCTTCAGTCTCGGCGCCAGCGCCTGCACGAAACCGAGCGCCACCAGATACGACAAACCCGCCAGCACAAACACCGGAACGTAGGAACCCGTGCGCTGCAGGATGTAGCCGACCATCTTCGAAATAAACATTCCGCTGATCGTTCCCAACAAAGTCGCGAACCCGACCACAGAGGCAACCGCGCTTCGCGGAAACATGTCGGAAGCCAGCGTATAGATGTTGGCTGACCATCCCTGGTGGGCCCCCGCCGCAAGCGCAATCAAAAAAACCGCAACCCACGCATTCGAAGTTCGTGCCGCCAGCATGATCGGCGTCACGGCTAGCGCACACGCCAACATCGCTGTCTTGCGACTGGCGTTCACGGTCCATCCCCTCTTCAATAGCCACGACGACAGCCACCCTCCGCTGACGCTGCCCACGCTGGCCCCGCTGTAGATCACTAGCAGGGGCAGAGCCATCCCCTTTAGGTCCAGCTTGAGGTTGCGACTCAGGAAATCTGGCATCCAGAACAGGTAGACAAACCAGATCGGGTCGGTGAAGAACTTCCCCAAACCCACGGCCCAAGCCTGGCGGAGCCTCAACAGCGCTCGCCACGGAACGGTCTCCGCAATCTCTTCACGATCACTTTGGATGAACGCCAGTTCCCGCGCTGACACCAGCCGGCTCTCTTCCGGACGGCGATACAAAGCCAGCCAAGCCGCAATCCAGATGAGCCCCAACGCTCCGGTGCCGATGAATGCCATGCGCCACCCAAAACGAAGCGTAATCCAGGGCACGATCAGCGGCGTTACGATCGCGCCGACATTTGTCCCGGAGTTAAAGATTCCGGTGGCGAGAGCCCGCTCTTTTTTCGGAAACCACTCCGCGACCGCCTTGATCGACGCGGGGAAGCTGCCCGCCTCGCCAATCCCCAGGCTGAAGCGCGCCGCCGCAAACTGAAGCACCGAACCGGCGGCCGCATGCGCCATCGCCGAGATACTCCAAAACAGCACCGCCAGCGAAAAGCCTTTGCGCGTCCCAATCCGGTCAATCAGTTTCCCGATGAACAGCAGCCCGGCCCCATAAGCGAACTGAAAAGCGACAACAATGTTGCTGTATCCGCTTTCCGTCCATCCGAATTGCGCTTGCAGTGTCGGCTTCAGCAGCCCGATCACCTGCCGGTCCATGTAATTCACTGAAGCGGCGAAAAACAGCAGCCCGCAGACCAGCCAGCGTGTGTTTCCGCCTGCGCTGTCGGAGTCGGCGTGCGTCGCTTCGCCGTAATTCGAAATGGACGAATCGGAGTTCAAAATCCCCTGGTCATCCTGGAATGTGGGTCTCCGAACATCACAACGGACATCGTTGGCGAACTCATTCGAACTGATATATTCATGGCGTGGATGGCCGTTACACGCGGCATTGCGAAGCAATTACTTCCCATGACAGGCTTCCTCGCAGAAGATTTCCTGCTTTCCAACGATGTCGCGCGGCGACTTTACCATGAGTACGCTTCCACCCAGCCTATTCTCGACTATCACTGTCATCTTCGCCCCCAGGACATCGCCGGAAATCGCCGCTTTCCCAATCTCTTCGAAATATGGCTCGAAGGCGACCATTACAAATGGCGTGCCATGCGCGCCAACGGCATCGCGGAACGATACATCACCGGCGACGCCTCTCCGTACGAAAAATACCTGGCATGGGCGCGAACCGTTCCTTACACATTACGCAACCCTCTCTACCATTGGACCCATCTCGAACTGCAGCGCTATTTCGGTATTACCGACTTGCTGGATGAGAATTCCGCCCCGGCAATCTGGGAGCGAGCCAATGCCGCGCTTGCGCAAGACCTGACCGTCCACAACATCCTTCAGAAATTTCATGTCGACGCATTGTGTACGACGGATGATCCTACCGACGACCTGCGCCATCACAAAGAGATCGCGAAATCGAACCTTGCCACCCGTGTGTTTCCGGCCTTCCGTCCCGACAAGGCGCTCTCGATCGGCGATCCTGAATTCATAACCTGGATCCTACAACTATCAGCCGCCGCGAACGTCGACATTCGCGATCTGGCCAGCTTTCTCGACGCCCTTCGCAAGCGCCACGACGACTTCCACGCTCTAGGCTGCCGCCTTTCCGACCACGGACTAGACCACTGTTTCGCGACTCCCTGTTCAGAACGAATAGCGTCCTCGATTTTTTCGAAAGCGCATGCAGGAAAGAGCATCACCGACGAAGACCGAATCCAGTTCGCATCCTTCATGATGCTGTTCTTCGCCCGTCTCGATACTGAAAAAGGCTGGACCAAGCAACTGCACCTCGGCGCCCGCCGCAACGTAAATTCCGCTGCCCGTCGCCGACTCGGCGCCGACGCGGGTTTCGACACCATCGGAGATTTCCCCCAAATCGCTCCGCTCACCGCCTATCTCGACCTGCTATCGAACGAAAATGCACTGCCGCGGATGATCCTGTACAACGTCAATCCCGCCGACACCTTTTCTTTCGCCACCTTGATCGGCTGTTTTCAGGGTGGGGACCAACCCGGCAAACTTCAGTACGGCAGCGCCTGGTGGTTCCTCGATCAAAAGCAAGGCATCACCGCGCAACTTGAGGCTTTGTCGAACACCGGTCTTCTCTCGAGGTTCATCGGCATGGTCACCGATTCCCGCTCGTTCATGTCGTACCCGCGCCACGAGTATTTCCGACGCATCCTCTGCGACATCATCGGCCGTGACGTTGCCCGTGGCGAACTCCCAGACGACGACCATCTCCTCCGCCAACTCGTCGAAGCCGTCTGTTATCTGAACGCCAAGCACTACCTGCAACTTCCGAACGAGAAGTGAGAGATTCGCCAGCTCCGAATAGCCCACAAGAAGCCCGTTTCCACGTTAGAGCGCGTCGGGAATCAGTTAAAATAAAACGATCGATTTCTTCATTGACCCAAGCTGTGAAAGGGGAGTAGTGCGCCTCACGCAATTATCGTCAACGCTCTGGCCAAAGCTCTCGGCGCTTCTTTTTCTAATATCTGTTCTGGCCCTTACTCCCGCGGCTCGCGCCGACAATACCTCGTTCGATCTCGTCGGTCCCAAGGTGGAAGTCCGCGTCCAGCGCGACAAAACGACTCTTCCCATCTCCGAAGTTCCCAACTTGCAGCCCGGGGACCGGTTGTGGGTGCATCCTGATCTGCCCGGGAGCCAGTCGGTGCGCTATCTTATGGTCGTCGTCTTCCTTCGTGGCGCGACCAACCCTCCGCCTGATTCCTGGTTTACCCGCGTCGAGACCTGGAGCAAGCCGGTTCACGACGAAGGCATCTTCGTGGTTGTCCCTGACGAAGCCGAGGAAGCTCTCGTCTTTCTCGCTCCCGAAACTGGCGGAGCCTTCAGCACCCTGCGCACCGCCGTCCGCGGTAAGCCCGGCGCCTTTGTGCGCGCGGCCCAGGATCTCCAGCAGGCCAGCCTCGATCGCCAGCGTCTGGAAAAATATCTGGAGTCGCTCCGCGAAACCTACACCGCCGATCCCGAGCAATTGAAGCAACACACCACCATGCTGGCCCGAAGTTTGAATATGCGTCTCGACCAGCAGTGCTTCGACAAACCCAGCGCCCAGCAGGTGCCCTGCCTGACCCAGAATACCGATCAGTTGGTGCTCGACGACGCCCACAGCCAGACCATGGTCGCGACCCTGACTTCGGGTGCGTCGTCCGATCTGTTGGCGCAAATCAGTTCCACGCCGACCGCCCGCGGTGGCTACTACAGCCCTTATATCGGTGCGGTTGTCGATGTCGCCCGCATTCTCAGCACGACTCACACTGCCCAGTATCAGTACATCCCGGCGTTGTCATTGCCCAAGCAAGACGAACTCAATCTCCGCCTCAACAATCCGCCATCCTTTCGTAATCCTAAGTCGGTCCTGGTGATCGGATTGCCCCCAGTTCACACCTCTCCCGCTCCGCCCTTGCGCTCAGCGGATCCATCTCAGGTGCTGTGCGCGGGCAAGCCGTCGCTGCTGCTTTCCGCCGATGGCGCACCGCTGGTTTTCGCCACCGAACTCGCACACAACTTCGTTCTCCACGTGGAACCGAAATCCGGGACGCCGCTCGACCTCCCCGCCACCGCGGATCCAATGCGCGGAGGATTCGTCGTCGATACCCAGCCATTGCAGTCCGCCGATCTCGATGGCGAGGTGATTGGAACTATTCGCGGAGCGTGGGGCTTCCACACCTTCGACGGTCCGCACTATCGGCTCCGCGCCTCCCGCCCCGCCCAGTGGATCGTCGCCTCCAAAGACGCCAGCGCCCTGATTGTCGGCCGCGATGACACGCTCCACCTGCAGTCTCCCGATGCCTGTTGCGTTAGCGAAGTGGTTGTCAAAGACGAGCAAGGAAAGTCTTTGGCGACGGAGTGGAAGAATTCCAAACCCGACGAACTCGAACTAAAGGTTCCCCTGCAGAAGGCCAGTGCGGGATGGGTCACCATGCAGATCAAGAAGTTCGGGCTGCGCGAAATGGACGAAATTCCACTCCATACCTACGCCGAAGCCGGACGCCTCGACACTTTCGGAATCCACGCTGGCGACAACGAAGGGGTTCTCAAGGGCACGCGTCTGGACCAGGTTGCAACTCTCGAGGTCGACGGTCACCACTTCACCCCCGATTCGCTGACGCGCGCCAACCAGCAGGACGAACTTAAACTGGTCACCGCAGATGCCGCCGTCAAAGAGAAGCTGCATCCGGCCGACGCCATCGTTGTCCACGTCACGCTCAAGGACGGCCGCAATCTCGATCTTAGGACCGAAGTGGAAGCTCCGCGTCCGGCAGTCAACGTCTTGACCAAGAGCATCCAAGTCGACCAGGCTTCATCGCCGTCTGCAGTGCGCCTGGGCAGTGCGGAAGAACTACCGCAGGACGGCCGCCTCAACTTCTTCTTAAAGACGCAAGTCCCGGAGACATTTCCAACCAGCGAAAAAATCGAAGTGGCCACCGCTGACGAATCTTTCCGAGTCTTGCTGAGCTTTAAAGACGGTAATCTCACGATGCAAGACACGAAAACCGTTCTCGCCGTTCTCGATCCCATGAGATTGCTCGGTCCATCGGCCTTCGGCCCGTTGAAATTCCGTCCTGTCGCAGGCGATGGCACCGACGGCGACTGGCAGCCTCTCGTCAATCTTGTGCGCATTCCCATGCTCCGGGCAGTTCGTTGTGTGCCCGGGCCAGAAAAGCAGTGCACTCTCAGCGGGGACAAGCTCTTCCTGCTGGATTCCGTCAGTACCGATGCCGACTTCACCAACTCGGTCACCGTTCCCGAAGGTTTTGTCGAAGACGCCTTGGCGATTCCCCCGCCAAAGGGCAAAACCCTATACATCAAACTCCGGGACGACCCCGACACCGTCGACACCGTCGCCTTACCCGTGCCCCAACCAGAGCAGTAGATTCTGCACATCGTCGAATTCAAGCGGCTTGAGGCGCCTTGCTCGATTTATACTCGCCATTCAATCCCATGGCGAACATCCTCTACGGAGTGAACGGCGAAGGCGCAGGCCACTCCACCCGCGCCAAAGAAGTCCTCTCGCATCTCGTTGCCCAGGGACACCGCGTCCACGTCGCGTCCTTCGATCGCGGCATGCAGAATCTGAAGGGCCAGTTCGACGTCACCGAGATTTACGGCTTCCACTTCGCCTACGTCAACAACCGAGTCCGCTATAAACGCACGATCGCGAAGAACCTAATTACGGTTCCACAAGCCGCCAGGAGCTTGTCCCGGCTGAACGATCTCGTCGAGGAATGGAAGACCGACCTGGTCATCACCGACTTCGAGCCGCTGACCTGCCACATCGGGCACAAGCATCGCCTTCCCATCATCTCCATCGACAACCAGCACTGCCTGACCAATGCAGTCGTCTCGTATCCGAAGCAATACCGGCGGGATGCTGCGGCCGCGAAAATCGTGACCAAGCTCATGACTCCGCGCGCCAACGCCTATCTCGTGATCTCGTTCTTTACCGCCCCTATTCGCAAGCGCAACACGTTCCTGTTTCCTCCCCTGCTGCGCCAGCAGATTCTCGACGCCAACTCCACAGAAGGCGACCACGTCCTGGTCTACGTAACCTCGCCTGCGCCCGCCCTGGCAAAGTTGTTAAGTTCCGTTCGCTGTCGCTTCGTTGCCTATGGCTTCGGGCGCGAAGGATCTGAGGGAAGCGTCACCTACAAGAAACCTTCTCTCGACGGATTCTTTGCCGATCTCACCAGCGCACGCGCCGTCATCGCGAATTCGGGATTCTCTCTGGTCACCGAAGCTCTGCACCTCGGCAAGCCTTATCTCGCCGTTCCGGTAAGCCATCAGTTCGAGCAGATCTTCAACGCCTACTGGCTGCAGAAGTCCGGCTACGGTGCGTACTGGGAAGAACTCAATAAAGAGAGCGTTGAATCTTTCCTTTACAATCTCCCGCACTATCGCGATGCGCTGGCCCAATATCCGCGTCAGGGCAACGGCGCTTTGCTCGGGAAGTTGGATTCCCTCATCGCCGGCTACGCCCCTCGTTGATTTGTAGACGAGCAAAAAGAGGCCGCTGTTTTCAAAGAACAGCGGCATGCGCGAGAAACTCCAGAGCAAGAAGGTCGAAGAAAGTTCTAGTTCTTTTTCGCAGGGAACGGGTTCGGATATCTCAACACCGTGGTCAAATCCACCCCGCGAATGATGTCGGCCGAGTGGTAGAGCAATCCCCAGGAATCAATCTTGGAATTATCCGGGAAGACGCAGGTTTCGAGAATCTGGTCGATGCCGCCCCACGCCACCCAGCCTCCCCCGGCAAAATCGGTCGCGCCGATCTCGGCTCCACCCAACTGCGTGCAATAGAACGACGCCGGATTGCCGTTCCCTTGGCCGTTCCACTGTACTTTCGCGTAGTAGGCCAAGGCCGCCAGGGTCGGTTTGCGCGTGAACAGAGTGTCGAGCGAAACATGAATCCGCGATCCGTCGTCGGCCGTGTACTGGCAAAAATCTTCTACGTCCGCCAGCAACAGCCACTCCTGTTGCGGATTGTTGGTTCCGAACACCGCGCGCCGCACCTCCACCAGTCCCCCGGTTGTCTTGCAATACTGCTGTTCCCACTCAAGCTTTGTTTTCGTGGCCCCTGCTTTGTTGGTTTGCGCCAACGCCTGAAATACTGTCCCCGACAGCATGAGGACCACAGCTAGCACCGTAATCGACTTAGTGACGCGCATGCCGTACCCCTTCCTTGTGACTGAATGATTGGAATCAGCCGCGAAGTCTACCACGCGAGGGCGCGTTCACTCCAACTATCGGCGATGAACGCGGTCGCGGCCAAGCCATGGGAGCGCCCTTTCAGGGTGTTCCGTCACTCGTTTCCCGTGTGCAACGGCTAATCGCCAGCTCTATTTGATTTTCGCTCTCCACAAAATCGCCGCCTCATGCGAAATTAGTTCATGGCCCTGGTCGTTCGCCCTTCGCCCATTCATTCCGTCGGTGTCTATACCAACGCCCCGATCCGCAAGGGAAGCCGCGTCGTGGAGTACGCCGGCGAACGCATCACTCCGGAAGAAGCCGACCGTCGATACGATGGCGCGGCTCGCACCTATCTCTACGGCCTTGACGACGGCAAAACCGTGATCGACGGCGAAGGCCTTGGCGCGTATCTGAACCACTCCTGCGACCCCAACTGCGAAGTTGACGAGATCAAAGGCCGTGTCTGGCTCTTTGCCCTGCGCGACATTGCGGTCGGCGAAGAACTCGTCTGGGACTATAACCTCTACGACGACGAAGACCCTGCCCCCTGCTACTGCGGCTCACCCAAATGCCGAGGGACCATGTATTCCCGCGAGTGGATGGCCAAAATGCGACGCCGTGAAGCGCGCAAGCAAAAGCAGAAGTCCCAAGCCGCACAGAAAGGGCCCAAGCCAAGCCCCCGCCGCAAGCGCAATCCTGAAGCAGTCGCCTGAGGCAGCCCAACCCAACCACGACGCAGTCGCCTGACTTAGCCGAGCGCAACCGCTCGAAGTTCGCATGCGGAGATCACATGCGGGGTCGTATGCGGAGATCGTACGAAGATAGCCCAGCCGCGGAGCGGCAAAAGAATGCAGCCCACGGCGCAAGCCGTGGGTGGACAGTGGCAATTGGACAAGCCCCGAAGGGGCGAAAGAAAAGCTCGCTAAAAACCTAGCGATGTGTCGGCGCCTTCCCGTGTTCCCGCCATCCTTCAATAATCAAATAAAGCACGGGAATAAAAAACAAATTCAGCACCGTCGACATAATCATCCCGCCAAACACCGTCGTGCCTACCGAATGCCGCCCATTTTCCCCCGCTCCGGTGGCCAGCACGAGCGGCACGACACCCAGGATGAACGCCAACGATGTCATGAGAATCGGCCGCAAACGAATCGTTGCCGCCTGCACCGCCGACTCCACCAGCGGCACTCCCCGCTCCCGTAACTGCTCGGAAAATTCCACGATCAAAATTGCGTTCTTGCTCGACAACCCCACCAGCATCACCAATCCCACCTGGCAAAACACATCATTCTGCAATCCACGCAACCACTGTGCACCCAGGGCGCCCAACAAGGCCATCGGTACTGCGAGCAGCACGATGAACGGCAAAACGAAGCTCTCATATTGCGCGGAGAGCGTCAGGTACACAACCAGTGTGCCGAGTCCGAAAAGCAATAATGAAGTTCCCCCAGCCTGCAACTCCTCTAGCGACAGCCCAGTCCAGCTATAGGAAAATCCCTGCGGCATCTTCTTGGCCAGATCTTCCATTGCCGCGATCGCCTGCCCCGAACTGTATCCCGGTGCAGGGGATCCGTCGATCTCGGCCGACCGGAACAGGTTGTAATGACTGATCACCTGCGGCGTCGTCGTCTGCGTGATGGTAATCAGGTTATCCAGCGGCACCATCGCTCCCGCGTCGGAACGCACATAAAACTGCTTCATGTTGTTCGCCGCGGCGCGGAACTGCTTGTCGGCCTGCACGTAAACACGATAAGACCGGTTGTTGAAATCGAAATCATTCACATAGGCCGAGCCCATATAGACGCCCAGCGTGTCGGTGATCTGCGACAAAGGCACGTGCAGGCTCTTTGCCTTCTCGCGATCGATGGTCACCACGTATTGTGGATCGTTCGCGGTAAATGCACTGAACAGTCGCACCAGATCTTTCCGTTGCGCCGCCTGCTGCATTAACCCTTGCGTGGCTCCGGCAAGTTCTTCAAGCTTGTGGGAAGCCAGATCCTGCACCACGAACTGAAAGCCACCAAACTGTCCCAGTCCCTGGATCGGGGGCGGCAACGTCGCAAATACGATCGCGCCCGAAATCCCAAACAGCTGCGGACGCACCCGGTTCACAATCGCCGTCGCCGTATGCTGATCGCCCTTGCGCTGTTTATACGGCTTCAGCGGAACGAAGATGAGTCCCTGGTTGGCCGCCGCTCCCGCGAAACTGAAGCCGGCCACCGAGAACGTTCCTTCCGCTTCCTGTACGCCCGCCAGCATCGCCGATACCTGCTTGCCGATTGCTTTTGTGTATTCCAGCGACGCCCCTGACGGCGCTTGGATGACGATGATGAAGTATCCCTGATCTTCATCGGGCACAAATCCAGTCGGCACCCGCGTAAATATGAAATACGTCAGCCCCAGCCCCGCGAAGAACAGCACCGACATCGCCAGCTTGTATTTCAATATGTGCCGCAACAGGAGGCGGTACCCATTGGTCAGGTTCTGGATGCCTGCGTCAAATTTTCGCAGCCACCACCACTTCTCTCCGTGGGACTCGCGCAGCAGAATCGACGCCAGCACCGGCGCCAGTGTCAGCGCGTTGAACGCAGAAATCGCAATCGAGAACGCGATCGTCAGTGCGAATTGCCGGAACAAAATGCCCGTCGTTCCGGGAAAGAACGCGACTGGCACAAACACGGCAACCAGCACCAGCGAGGTGGCGATGACAGCGCCTGTAATTTCCCCCGTCGCAGCCGACGCCGCTTTGTGCGAGTCGTGCTCACCCTCTCGCATGTGGCGCTCGATGTTTTCAATCACCACGATGGCATCGTCCACCACCAGTCCGGTCGCCAGCGTGATGCCGAACAATGTCAGCGTGTTGATCGAAAAGCCCAGGAGCTTCACGAATACGAACGTACCGATTAGCGAAACCGGAGTCGCGATGAAGTGAATCATCGTCGTTCTCCAGTCGCCCAAAAAGATGAAGATCACCAGAATGACTAGCGCAATCGCCCCACCCACCGTATAGGTTACGTCTCGAATCGACTCGCCCACCGCGTCCGTCGTATCGAACGCCACCTGGTAATGCATGCCGGGAGGGAAGGTCTTCGAGAGACGATCCAGCTCGGCAATCGCCCGCCGGTCCACGTCGAGCGCGTTCGCCGTCGACAGTTGCGTGACGGCAACTCCGACCGATTCCTGTCCGTTGAATTGCAGATCGGAAGCATAGTTCTCGGCCCCCAGTTCTGCGTGCCCCACATCTTTCAGGCGAACCAGGGTCCCATCGTTATTTGTTTTGAGAATGATGTTGTCGAACTGTGCCGCTTCGCTCAGTCGTCCTACCGCCCGCACGCTGATTTGATACTGCTGCCCGGCGATGGCCGGTTGCTGTCCTACTTGTCCGGCGGCGACCTCCACGTTCTGCTCCGAAAGCGCGTTCACCACATCGGGAGCCGTCAGCCCGCGTCCGGCCATCCGCACCGGATCGAGCCATAGCCGCATCGAGTACTTGCGCTCGCCGAAGATGATCACATCCGCGACCCCCGGAATGCGTTTCAGCGAATCCCTGACGTACACATCGAGGTAATTGCTCATGAACAGCGTGGAGTAGGCGCCGTCAGAAACAATCGCTGCCCCGAAGACAAAGTTTTGTGAAGTCTTCGCGGTCGTGATGCCGACTGCCTTAACGGCTCCGGGAAGCCGCCCTTGCGCCGTATTCACCCGGTTCTGAATGTCGACTGTGGCCAGGTCCGGATTGCGGTTCAGATCAAATGTGACCGAAATCTGGCTCGTTCCATCGTTCCCACTGGTCGACGTGATGTACTTCATCCCCTCCGCGCCATTGATTTGCTGCTCAAGAGGGATGGTGACCGCGCTTTCCACTGTCTGCGCGCTCGCGCCGATGTACACGCTCGTGACTCCGACTTGCGGCGGAGACAGATTTGGAAATTGGGCGATCGGCAGGGTGGGAAGCACGGCCGCTCCCGCCAGTACAATCAGCAGCGCGCAAACCGTCGCGAACACTGGACGCCGAATGAAGAAGTTAACGAACATGAACAGTCGTCCTCAGAAATGCCTCCCGGAAGATTGTCTTAAATCAGTGGCAAGACCTGTCGCGCCAGACTAGAAGGGCTAAATGCTAATTGCCAAGTGCTGAATGCTTCTTAGGACCGCTATGAACGCGAAAGAATGATTGCCGCCCTACCTGTGAAACCTGCCGCTAACCTTGCGGAATGACCGGTACTCCGTCGCGCAGAAACTGCGTGCCTGACACAATCACCTTGTCCCCGGGCTTGATCCCACTCCGCACTTCAAAGTCGTTGCCCACGGTTTCTCCAATCGTCAGCGGCTTCTGCTTGGCCACGTAAGACCCGCCATTTTGAGGCTCGGCGACAAACGCGAAGTATTGTCCCGCCAGCCGCGTGACCGACAGGATCGGAACCTGCGGATTCTGATGGGTCCCCCAGACCACCCGCGCCCGAATGAATTGCGATTGCCGCAAGGCATCGTTGCCATTCGCAATGCGCGCCTTCACCAGCACAGTCTGGGTGGTCGTATCCACCTGGGGGGAGATGAAGCTGATCCGCGTGTCGGAAAGCACTTTCCCCGCGCTGTCCAGAACCTGCACCGGCAAGTTCATCTTCAACTGCGACGAGCGCTCGATGGGGACATACACATACGCTTCCAGGCTCCCAGGTTGATCGACCGTCGTCAGGATCGAAGTCGTGGTGACGCGATCTCCCACCCGCACCGGGACGTCTCCCACAATCCCGGCTCGCGGCGCCACGACTTTGTAGTAGTGCAGCTGCACTTCCTGCTCGCGCACCTGGGCATCCAGGGAGTCCATCTGCGCCTGGGCGGCATCCATCGCCGACTTCGCCTGATCCAGATCTTGTTTGCTGACTACGCCGGCGCCAAAAAGTCCCTGGGCACGCTGATATTGCTGTTTGGCCAGATTCAACGTCGCCTGTTGCGCCGCCCGCGCACTCTCCTGGCTCTTCACCGTGGCCTGCTGCTTCAATGGATCGATCTCCATCAATGCGCCGCCCGCCTCCACCCGCTCGCCCGAGTGCACGAAGATGTGGGTAACCTGCCCTTCAACCTGAGGCATGATCACCGCCGAGTCGCGCGACTTCAGGGTCGCCACGTATTCGCTCGCGTCATTGACCGGAACCGCTTTTGCCTCGATTACTTTGACGGGCATCCCGCCCGGGCCGCCAGCCTGAGGATTCTGTGCCCCGCGCCCTGAGCAAGCCACCGTGGCTCCAATCGAAGCCAAACTCGCCGCCAGCACGCTTCTTGTTATGTACCTGCGAAAGATTTTCGTCATAAGCCGAATGTCTTCTGCCATTCAACCAGGCATCCCGAATAGTCTAACCTTATTTCGTCACCCCGATCATCTTCCCCAAAATCTCCTTCAGAATCTTGGCCGCCACCGTCGCCGTGACTCCCGTCACATCTTGCACCGGGTTGAACTCCACCAGATCCGCGCCCACGATTTCTCCCCCGATCGCATGCAGATGAGCAATCGCCTCCCGCACCGACATCCCTCCCGGCTCGCGATGGGAAACCCCCGGCGCAAACGCTGGATCCAGCACATCCATATCAAACGTGATGTAGACCGGACCCGCCGCCGTCAGCTTCTCGTAAGCAGGAAGCCCGCGCATCTCCACCACTTCGACCCCAAATCGCTGGGCCTGTTCCCGCTGATGCCGGTTGACCGTCCGAATCCCGATCTGCACCAATCGCTTCGCCAGTCCTGCCTCCATGATTCGCGCAAATGGACAAGCATGCGACAGCCGGTTCCCCTCGAACTCGTCATATAAGTCGGGATGCGCATCGAAATGAAAAATCGTGAGCCCCGGATACCGCGGCCCAACCGCTTTTAGAATCGGAAACGTAACGGAGTGATCTCCCCCCAGCAACACGGGTCGCTCTCCCCGGTCAACCAATGCGCGCACGCCGGCTTCGATCGCTGAGAATGCCTCCGCCTCCGCAAACGCCAGATCCCCCGCATCCCCATAGACGCCAGCCACGCCCAAATCCACGCCCGTCTCCGACCAATCGTTGGACGCCTCGCATCTCATCGCCTCGCGAATCTTCGCCGGAGCTTCACCGGCTCCTCGCAAGTAAGACGACTGCCCGTCGAAAGGGATTCCAAGAAGGCATGGCTTACCCGCTGTCCCCTCTCCAATCATCGCTGTCGCTCCAGTCGAGATTCCATATCCAACTACTAAGAAAATTCCATAGCCAACTTGCAACAGGACTGCTCCCAAAAAAAGAGAAAGTTGCACAGCAATCGCTCTCGGTTGTTTGGCGATCTGTGCAAAATTCGTAACCTGAGCTTGACACTAAGCTCGTGCGCCAAGATTTATCAATGGACTTCGAATCGTTTCCCCAACCCTCTCGCCGGCGTTCTGTGGAATTGTTTTAATCTTCAATTCACCTTCGTCGCCTCCTTTCGCAGCTAACCTTCGCCTCATTAGTTTTTCGCTCTCAGGAGGAGAATTCATGTCCGTACCAGCTTTCCTGGCCCAAGCCAGGCAAAACTTAGTGGTGGGCGCAAGCCTCTTCGCGCTCGTCGCCAACCTCGGATCGCCACTTCCCACTGCTGCTCAAGAGCCTCGGCATACCGCCACGCCCATTGAGCACGTGATTGTGATCATCGGAGAAAATCGCACCTTTGACCACGTCTTTGCCACGTACAGACCGAAGGCAGGACAGTCAATTTCCAATCTGCTCTCCAAAGGTATCGTCAATGCCGACGGGACGCCCGGTCCCAACTTCACTCTAGCCAGCCAGTCTGAGGCCAACGATTCCCATGCCGACGGGTTCCGGATGAGTCCATCCCAGAGCGTTACTTACCCCGTGTTGCCGCCGGTTCTCGCCGGAGGATACTCAACCCCTCCCTTCCCGGATGTGGCTACGGCCAAGATGTTTGAGAACGGACTGCCGAGCAGCTACTACGTTTATCTGACCACTGGCGGCACCGGTCTGGCTCACGGCGCTGTCGACACTCGTATCCCGAATGCGACAACGCTGCCACCCGGCCCCTTCCAAATCACCTCCGCCACGCACCCGTACGACTCTTACGACAACAGCCCGGTCCATCGCTTCTACCAGATGTGGCAGCAGTTCGACTGCAACGCCGCCAACGCCACCACATGGAATCCGAGCGGCTGCCAGGCTGACCTCTTCCCTTGGGTGGAAGATACAGTCGGAGCCGGCACCAACGGCCAATCTCAGCCTTCTCCGTTCGACAACACCGCCACAAAAGAAGGCTCGACGTCGATGGGTTTCTACAACGTTCTGCAGGGCGATGCGCCGTACCTCAAATACCTCGCCGATCATTACGCGATGAGCGATAACTTTCACCAGGCCGTCATGGGTGGAACCGGCGCCAATCACGTCATGCTCGGGACTGGTGACGCAATCTGGTTCGCCAACTCGAAAGGCAACCCCGCCAAGCCCCCGCACAATCAGATGGTGGCCGCCGGCAGCCCAAACGCAGGCGTCGTCGACGAAATTGAAAACCCGAATCCGCAACCCGGCACCAACAACTGGTACACCGAAGACGGATACGGCAGCGGCTCCTTCGGCTCAGCCTCTTCCGGGGGAGGAACCTACAGCGAATGTTCCAGTCCTTCCCAACCCGGCGTGGGCGCGATCACGAAATATCTCAGCTCATTGGGCCGTCCCATTGATCCCCATTGCGAGCCCGGACACTATTATCTTCTGAACAACTACAATCCCGGATACTACGGAAACGGCGCCAACGCCTACGCCGACATTGGCAATCCCGCCGAGACCGTCTTTACTATTCCTCCCTCGCCGCTTCGTAATATCGGCGACGAGATGAATGAACGGAACATCTCCTGGGCCTACTACGGCGATCAGTGGAACGCCTACCTCGCCAATCCCGACGGCAACTACGTAACCGCCGACAACACCTACTGCAACATCTGCAACCCGTTTCAGTACTCAACCTCAATCATGACCAGTGCGGCCGGCCGCGAGCACTTGAAGGACACTACTGCTCTCTATGCCGGGATCAAGGCCGGCTCTATCCCAGCCGTGTCGTTCGTGAAGCCCGACGGCTGGCTTGACGGCCATCCGGCGTCTTCCAAGCTCAACCTGTTCGAGGGCTTCGTGAAGAAAATCGTCGACGAAGTGAAGGCCAATGCGGATCTGTGGAACAGCACCGCCATCATCGTCACCTTCGATGAAGGCGGAGGCTACTACGACTCCGGATACATTCAGCCTCTCGACTTCTTCGGCGACGGAACCAGAATTCCGACGCTGGTCGTCTCCCCCTACACCACACCCGGTCGTGTCTCGCACACCTACACCGATCACGTCTCGATTCTCAAATTCATCGAACGCAACTGGCACCTGGCTCCCGTCACAAGTCGCAGCCGTGACAACTTCCCGAACCCGGTCGCCACCAAGAGCAATCCGTACGTACCCGTAAACACCCCAGCCATCGGCGACATGATGGATCTGTTCTCCTTCCACTGACGTCAATCGAATCGGGGGCCCATCCTGGAATTGGGTGCCCGATCTCGACTTGGGTGCCCCATCCTAATGTCTCTGCGCTTTTGGCAGAGACATAGGGTGGGGTTTTTGACGGAAGGGCCTCAAGACTCCCTCAGTGTCCTCTGTGCACTCTGTGGTTAAGCTTTCCGCCGCCGTCGTCCCGAATCCCCCACACCAACCCCCGCATCCTTTATCCTAGGAACTGCACTCATATGGCAACCTTGAAGACCAAGCCCTCTGGCGCTGTTATCGAAGCGCCGACGTCCAACAACGGCTCCAATCCGGAGCGCGAGCGCGTCTTTAGCGCCTACCGCCAGTGGGGATACCTCGAAGGCGATCTCGATCCCCTCGGATTTCTCCGTCCCCGCGAGACTCCGGAACTCGAGACCGAAGGCGAATACGCGCGCGAAGCCCGCGCCATCTACTCCAGCACCATCGGGGTGGAGATCAATCACATCTATTCGCCCGAGCGACGCCGCTGGATTTACGACCGCATGGAGTCCGAGCCCCCGCAGGAAGACCACCCCCGCATCCTCGATCTCCTCATCCGTGCCGACGTCTTCGAACAGGTCATGCAGCAGCGTTATCTCGGCAGCAAACGTTTTTCTCTCGAAGGCGTCACCGCGCTCATCCCGCTCGTCGACGAAGTTCTCGACTGCGCCGCCCAGCGTGGCGCCATCGAGTTAGTCATGGGCATGAGCCATCGCGGACGACTCAACGTCATTGCGCACGTCGCCAAGCGCCCGCCGGAAGAAATCTTTGCCGGCTTCGAAGACGTCGACCCGCGCAGCGTCCTCGGATCCGGAGACGTGAAATACCACATGGGAGCTACCGGCGAATACATCACCCACAGCGGAGGCAAGGTTCATATTCACCTCGTCTCCAATCCCAGCCACCTCGAAGCCGTCGACCCGGTCACCGTTGGCCGCACTCGCGCCAAGCAAGACCGCACCGGGGAAGGCGGTCGCGAAAAGTACGTTCCTCTCCTCGTCCATGGAGACGCGGCTTTTGCGGGACAAGGCATCCTCGCCGAAACCATGAACTACGCCGACCTGCCTGGCTACACCGTCGGAGGCACGATTCACGTCGTCGTCAACAACCTGCTCGGATTCACTACCAGTTTCACGGAAGAGCATTCCACGCGCTTTGCCGCCTGCATCGCCCGCCGCCAGTCGATTCCCATTTTCCACGTCAATGGAGAGGACGTCGATGCGGTCGTCCGCGTTGCCCGCATGGCCGTCGAGTACCGCTACCAGTTCGGCACCGACGTCGTGATCGACCTGATCGGATACCGCCGCCACGGCCACAGCGAAGTCGACGATCCCACCATTACCCAGCCGCTGCTCTACAAGAAAATCAAAGAGCATCCGCCACTCTGGGAAATCTATGCCGACGACATCGGCGCGACCGATGCCAAGGCCCAAGCCGACGCCATCAAGGCCGAGTTCGAAGCCGCGCAGAAAAAAGCTGGCAGCATCAAGCAAAAACCCATGCTGCGCGAGCTTCCCAAGTATTGGGGAAAATATTTCGGCGGCCTCTACCGGCCCGAATACGAAGTCGAAACCGGGCTCTCCTCTGAAGAGCTGTCGGAACTCACGAGCCGTCTAACCACTTATCCCGCCGACTTCCACATTCATCCGAAAGTGAAGAAGCTTCTCGAACAGCGCGCCGAGATGGGCACTGGCAAACGGCCCGTCGACTACGGCATGGCCGAAGCCCTGGCCTTCGCCAGCCTCGTCAGGGCCGGCATTCACGTGCGTTTCAGCGGGCAGGACTCCCGCCGTGGCACCTTCAACCAGCGCCATTCGGTTCTCACCGACATTGAAAACGAGAATGAATACGTGCCGCTGGAAAACATCGCGGCTGATCAGGCTCGCTGCGAAATCTACAACTCCACCCTCTCTGAAGCGGGCGTTCTCGGCTTCGAATACGGTTACAGCCGCGATTATCCGGAATCGCTGGTCCTCTGGGAAGCTCAGTTCGGCGACTTCGTCAATGTTGCCCAAGCCATCATCGACCAGTTCATCAGCGCCGGAGAAGCCAAGTGGAACCTGCTCTCCGGCGTCGTCATGCTGCTGCCCCACGGCTACGAAGGGCAGGGGCCGGAACATTCCAGCGCCCGCATCGAGCGCTTCATTCAGCTTGCCGCCAAGCACAACATTCAGATCGCTCAGCCCTCGAATGCTGCGCAATATTTCCATCTTCTGCGCCGACAGGCTCTGCGCCACTGGCGCAAGCCGCTGGTCGTCTTCACGCCGAAGAGCATGCTGCGCCATCCCGACGCGTCTTCGCCTATCGAAGACTTCACCCAGAAGAATTTCCTGAACGTCATTCCTGACACCGAAGTCGGAGAAGCCGACCGCATCCTGATCTGCACCGGAAAGATCGGCCACGAACTCCGAGCCGAACGGAAGAAAAGAAAAGAAACATCGACCGCAATTCTGTTCCTCGAGCAGCTTTACCCATTCCCCGAGCAGGAACTCAGTGCCGAACTCGACCGCCACGGCAAGCAAGCCGAGATCGTCTGGGTCCAGGAAGAGCCCGCCAACATGGGAGCTCTCTTTAACATGCTGCCTCGGTTGAAACGAATCGCCGGCGATCGGCAGGTTCTTTCCGTGAAGCGCTCTTCCAGCGCCAGCCCCGCAACCGGAAGCGCCAAGGCTCACGAAGTAGAACAGAAAACGTTGCTGACCCTGGCCTTTACCACCAAGACATAATTCGTGGGTGGCCCATCCTGACGTCGCGCATTTTGCGACGTTAGGGTGGGGATTTCGACGGTATACTCTTTCCTCAAACTTGTACCCACATCGCTCTGCGAGGAACGAGAATCCATGGGACGAATCTTTTCCACGATCGCGGTGACCCTTTGCCTGCCCTCATATTTCGTTGGCCAGACCTCCGCTCCCGCCACCGTTACCTTCACTCGCGACGTCGCCCCGATTCTTCAAGCGCATTGCCAGACCTGTCACCGACCCGGCGAAGCTGCTCCTTTTCCGCTTCTCACTTATGAACAAGCACGTCCCTGGGCGCCCAGCATCAAGCGCGTCGTGAAGCAGAAGATGATGCCCCCGTGGTTCGCCGACCCCGCAGTCGGACACTTTTCCAATGACCGCTCTCTCTCCGAGAAAGACATCAACACGATCGTCGCCTGGGCCAACGCAGGCGTTCCCGAGGGCGATGCAGCGGACATGCCTGCTCCCGCCACTTTCACCGAAGGCTGGGGCATTCCCAAGCCCGACGCCATCTTTGAGCTGCCGAAAGCCTTCTCAGTTCCCGCCTCAGGCATGGTCGAGTATCAGTACGTGATCCTGCCTACCGGCTTTACCGAAGACAAATGGGTACAAGCCGCTGAGGCACGCCCTACCGACCGATCCGTCGTCCATCACATCATTGCGTTCGTGCGCGAGCCGGGATCGAACTATTTCAAGGGCCAGAAGCCCGGTGTTTTCTTCGAAGCCCCGCCTCCGAAACAGGACGACAAAAACGACACCAGCGCTCTGCCCAGCGACTTTCTTGTGGGGTACGCGCCCGGCCAGAATGCGGAAATTCTGCGTCCCGGCCAGGCCAAGCTGATCAAGGCCGGTTCCGACATCGTTCTCGAAGTGCACTACACTCCCAACGGCAAGGCCACCACCGACCGCGCCCGCGTTGGCATCGTCTTTGCCAAAGAGACGCCCAAAGAACGTGTATTGACCCTCTCCGCCGTGAACGGCACCTTCAAAATTCCGCCCGGAGATCCAAACTATAAGGTTGACGCCAGCTTCGAAGTTCCCCGGGAAGTGAAGCTAGTTGCGCTTCACCCCCACATGCACACGCGCGGCAAGAATTTCGAATACCGTCTGGTATTTCCCACGGGTGAGACGCAGACACTCCTGAAAGTTCCCGCCTACAACTGGCACTGGCAGCTCTGGTACAACCTGACCGATCCCATCACTCTGCCCAAAGGGACCAAGATCGAGTGCACCGCCCATTTCGACAACTCACCTGACAACCCCGAGAATCCCGATCCCACCAAGACTGTGATTTGGGGCCAGCAGAACTCCGACGAAATGATGGTCGGCTTCTTCAACCTGGTCTTCGACGCGAAACTCCCAGCCAAAGACCTGCTGCCCCATCCCAAAACCGAAACGCCAGTAGCCAGGAATTGATAAATTGCCGCGAAGCGAAAGAGTTGAAAGGCAGCCGCCAAGCAGTGAAGCAGCGAAAAAATTGAAAGGCAGCCGCAAACAATGAAGCGGGGAATGAATTGAAACAAGCTGCCAAACAATGAAGCATCCAAAGAATTGAAAACTAGCCGCGAAGCGGCGAAAGAATGCAGCCCACGGCGCAAGCCGTGGGTAACCGTCCGGGCATCGACCCAGCCCCGGAGGGGCGAAAGAAACATCACCACCAGGTTTTTCCTTCGCCACTCTCTACGCCGGCCGCTCCGTAACCACCTTCCCGCCCGCACCCGGCAGCTCCGCCTTCGCTCCCCCCTCCAACAACTCCACCAAACTCCCATACGCATAAATCGTCGGCGCATGATTCTGCATTAACCCGCCCGTATCCGCGGTCGGCCCATAATTGCTGTGCAAGTCCCTCCCAAGCATCCGCAACATCGCCATCAACTGCCCGCGATGATGCGACGTGTGCGTCATCCGTCGCACCATGACCCATGCCCGCGATCGCGCCACGTCAAAGAACTTCGCATCACCTTCCCACCAAGCCTCATCCTTCGACTGCAGCGCTGCCTGCCGCTTTCCACTATCCTCCGCATATCGTCGGATGAACTCGATTCTCGTCTCAACCTTCGGCAACGGAGGCGCCCCCACATCAATCCCCAGCATGTTGCGGAACCACAGGTCCTCACTCACGCACTGATGCACCATCTGCTCATGCACGCTGCGTCCGCGCGGATCCCCTTCTCTTGGACGAATGGGAAGATCGTCGTCCCGGAACTCGCTCCACACGCTGACCACTTTCACCCGCTCCGTGGAATAACTCTCAACCAGAAAAGCGTATCTCATAGCCGAAAATGTTACTCCACCTCCGCAACATTGCATGGGAAGCGGGAGCCCGCTGATTCGTAGGTCTTCCCATTCACTTTTGCGCCCGGCTGTCCGGCGGCACATCCCCCGCCAACCGCAGATTGACTGCCTTCTGCAGCAGGTCAAACCAGAACGGCGCCCCTTGCGAAACCGCTAGAACACTGATCAGAAGCCCGATGAATTTCAAAAGCAACGGATATAACGCCGTCGGTGGCCGCCGCGGATCATCCGGCAGGCAATCTTCTTCACACCAGCCCAGAGGAACCGGCAGTTTCTCCAGCGAGTCCCGTGCTTTCGTGACCTTGCTGAGTTCATCGTTGATTTCGCCAGGAGTGGCCGTCGCCGTCCCTGCATCGCTCTCCGTGACTTTATGGTTCGCATAACTCTTCGCCGCGTCCGACATGGCGTCGCGCGCCGTCGGATCATTCCACAGAATCTTGCCGACCGAAATCGTGTCCGCATTCAGGGCGATACAAACCACAGCCGAGATCACCCAAAGCCATGAATTCGCCTTCCGCTTGTACCACCCGGACACAGCGTCCATGGCGTCGTCGAACCAGTGCTCGATCTTCTTCTTTTCCTCGTCGGCGTTCGCCGCTCCTTTTAAAACAGTATCCAGAATTTTTTGTGTGGAAGCTGGGATGCTTCCCGGCGTTGCGCGTAGATCCTGCAATACCTGCGCGAACATGCTCGACGAAATGTACCCGGGTTTATGCACCTTGCTCGCCGCCTTGAATAGCCAGTTCGGCCTCCATACCCCTCTCAGCAGCGGATGCTTGTAAATCTCATTCTTTAGATTCGTATCCTGCAGCAGTTGTTCGATCCCGACCTCCAACGTGTTGGCTCGCCACTTCGCCAGGTTGGCGACAATCTCCTGGATCGCAGAACTCAGAGCGCTCAACAGCAAATACACAAAAACTAGACTGACCGCAAATTGCAAAGCAGGCGTCAACATGAATGGCTCCTTCGCTTTCCCCAAGTCGGAAAGCGTTTCTTGATTGAGTTGTGTTCGATTGACCCACAATCCGGGCGGGGGAAGGTGCCCGGCTCACTCCGGAAGGCAACACTACTCGAACCGCACCCGCACTTGCTAGAAGAAAATGCGCGTCGTTACAAAATCAGGACAGCCTTTAGGGGAATGTGCCGCGGGCGCACCCTGCCCCCGCACTTCCGCCAGTGTTACTCTTTTGTGTCCCATGCCCCGCCGCCCCCCTCAGCCTCTTCGCATCGCCATCGATACCGGCGGCACTTTCACCGACTGTGTCTGGATGGAAGCCGGCCGCCTTCGCATGCTGAAGGTTTTCTCCACGCCGGCCGACCCCTCGCAAGCTATCACCGATGCCCTCCGGAAAATCGCTCCCAAAGAAACGATCATCCTCCTGCACGGCACCACCGTTGGAACCAACACGCTCCTCCAGCGCAATGGCGCCCGCACCGCGCTCGTCACCACCGCCGGATTCGAAGATGCCATCGAGATCGGACGCCAGGCCCGACCCAAGCTTTACGATTTCTTCTTCGATCGCATCGCACCGCTGGTCCCCGCGGACCTGCGCTTCGGCATCAACGAGCGCATCGCCAGCGATGGCGAAATTCTCACCGCCCCCTCACCAGAAGAACTAAAAGATCTCGCCGAGAAAATCGCAGCCGCAAATCCCGAATCGGTTGCCATCTCGCTGCTCTTCTCCTTCGCGAATCCGAAGAACGAGCTCGCTGTCGCAGACGCCCTGAAGTCCCTGCAGGTCCCGCTCTCGATTTCGCACCAGATCCTCCCCGAATTCCGCGAATACGAACGCACCTCGACAGTAGTAATCAATGCCTACCTTCAACCAGTAATGCAGCGCTACCTGGAAAACCTGGAGCATCGAGTAAGCGAAAAACCCATCCGTAGAGACGTTGCTGGCAACGTCTCTCTGACCACGGGAAACAACGCCAAAGTCTCCCGCGCACCCGCTTCCCGCATCTTCGTCATGCAATCCAGCGGAGGCATCACTGCTCTTGCCGCCGCCGCCCGCGAACCCGTCCGCACCGTACTCTCCGGGCCCGCCGGAGGCGTGCTGGGCGCTGCCGCCACCGCCCGCGCCAGCGGTTTCGATCGCATTATCGCTTTCGACATGGGTGGCACCTCCACCGACGTCTCCCTCGTCGAAGGCCAAATCGCAACCGCTAACGACGCCGAGATCGCTGGACTCCCCGTCAGCGTCCCCATGCTTGATATCCACACCGTGGGTGCCGGCGGAGGCTCCCTCGCTCGCTTCGACGCCGCCGGAGTTCTGCGCGTTGGCCCCGAGTCTGCCGGAGCCGATCCCGGCCCCATCTGCTACGGTGGCGGCACCCAACCCACGGTCAGCGACGCCAATCTTCTTCTCGGCCGCCTGCAACCCACTCATTTTCTCGGAGGAGATTTCACCCTCGACCTCGATCGCACCCGCCGCGTCACCCAGGAGTGGTTAAAGAAACAGGGAACCCGGCTCACTCTGAATCAGTTCGCCGCCGGAGTCATTCGCGTGGTCAACGCCACCATGGAAAAGGCCATCCGCGTCGTCTCCGTCGAGCGCGGCCGCGATCCGCGCCACTTCGCCCTCGTCGCCTTCGGAGGCGCCGGAGGCCTTCATGCTTGCGCTCTCGCCGAAGCCCTCAGCATCCCGCACGTCATCATTCCCGCTTTCCCCGGCGCTCTCTCCGCCTTGGGAATTCTCGCCAGCGACGTGGTGAAAGACTATTCGCGCACCATCCTGTGGCGCGTCTCCGGCAAAGTTCCAACCGCACAATTGAAACGAGAATTCGCCGTGCTCGAAAAAACCGCGGCCAGAAATTTCCGCGACGAAGCCTGGCAGGGAGCCCCGCTCTACAACCGTAGCGTCGACCTCCGCTACCGCGGCCAGGGATACGAACTCAACATCCCGTTCACCAATAATCTCCTCCGCGACTTCCACGAAGAACACAACCGCCGCTACGGCTACACTCACCCCAACCGTGAGATCGAACTGGTGACCGTACGTCTCCGAGCCATCCTGAAATCTTCCGCGACGCGTGCAACCGGTCATGGGGAGACGGCCGCTCTCGTGAGCCTGTCCCGAGCGAAGCCGAGCGATCCAAGCCCGGCAAAGCTCGGCCGGCTCTCTCCACCCCGGGTCGAGGTCCTATTCGAAACCAGGAAACTCGCCACGAAGCTCTACTCCAGGCCGGAACTCCGCCCCAACCAAAGCTACCTCGGCCCCGCCATCCTCACCGAATACAGCGCCACAACGGTCATCCCGCCCGGCAAGAAGTTTCGAATCGATAAGGCAAATAACCTTCTCATTCGCTGTGGGCAGAAGGCCGATTGAAGCTCGAGTGGACCTTCCATGAGCAGTCAATCTCTTGCGACGAGGCCGGTTCGATATCTACGCGGTCCTGAAAACTACCATTCAACGCTGTTCACTGCTGTGAAGAATCCACTCTGGCGGCTCGGGTTCGAGTTTGCCATTCACCTTCACGCCCCGTTCTGCGGCCCAGCGATATCCCCACATGGGTCCATATTTCGAAATGTACGTGTCGGGAATCTGATATGCAGCGTCTGACTGTGCTCTGGACAGAGTCACGAATTTGTACTGTTTCTTTTCGAACAATGCGAGCAGTGGTTCGATCACATCTGCGTTGAGCCGGTTGTCATGCAGGAGCATGACCGCCGGAGGCTCGTAGCCGAAAACCTGCTTATTCAACCCCGCGTAGTAGTCGATCTCAGAATCCGTGTACGCAAGGTATTCGACCCGTAGCTTCTGGGCCGCGGGATCGTGCTCCGCGAGTAATCGGAGATAGACGGTGTTGAAAAGATAATCAGAATTGTCGATGGTGCAAGGTGCTAGCCGATATCCACGTTGAGCGAGAAATGCCATCACCTGCTCGTGCTTCAGTTGCGTATCCCCGGTGTGGTTCATGGGGAAGCGAAAAAACTCGACTTTCTTGCCCGCCCGTTTCATCAGGGGCACGATGCCGGCCTCTCCTCGTGTGATTTCGTCTTCGATCTGTGCAGGCGTCAGTTCGTTGATGTCCGGGTGGGAGTAGGTGTGATTACCGAGATCGAATTCGCTCTTCGTCCATTCCCTTAGTATCTTGGTCCCCGCCTCAAGACCAAGCTCTTCGACGCTCTTCTGAACGACGAAGCCCGTTACCGGCGCCCGATGACGCCGCAGCGCCGATAAAAGCTTCCGATTGATCTCTTTCGCGGCTGTAGTATCCGACGCGGACCCAGCCTCAGCACCTGCATAAGGGAGATCGTCGACGGTGACTGCCACGGTTCGAACCTGAGCGAACGCTCCCAGCACGCCGAACAGCGTGAGCAGGATCGACCCCAAAACGAATTTAAGACGCTGCATGCCCACCTCTTATCAGTATGGACCTCTGAGGCCAGAGAACCGCAACCCGACCTGCCCCTTCCATATCCTCAAAACGTGTAACCCGATTGTTACAATCCGATTAAATTCTCAATCTCTTCATCCTCTCACCTCGACAACTGGCCGCGACCAACTGCTTTCCGGCTACAATAATCCCGTGAAACCAAGCCTGTTCGTCGTCGAAGACGATCCCGACATTTCCCGCCTGGTCCGCCATCATTTGGAAAACGAAGGCTTCACCGTCCGCGTTTACCCCACCGGCACCAACGTTCTCTCCGACGCCGAACGCCAGCGTCCTGCGCTCTTTGTCCTCGACATCATGGTCCCTGGCAAAGACGGGCTCGAAATCTGCCGCACCATCCGCGAAACCCCCGGCCTTGCCTCGGTTCCGGTCATCTTCCTGACTGCAAAAAGCAGCGAGGCCGATCGCGTTCTCGGTCTCGAACTCGGCGCGGACGACTATATTGCCAAGCCCTTCAGCCCGCGCGAACTCGTGGCCCGAGTCAAAGCTGTTCTGCGCCGCTTCGAGCGCCCCCTTCCACCCAGCCCCATGAAGGTCGGGGAAATTGAAATCGATCCTTCGGCCATGATCCTTACGGTGCGCGGCCAGACCGTGCCTACCACGGCCACCGAATTCCGCCTCCTCGACTATTTCGCCCGCCACAAGGGACGCGTCTTCAGCCGCGACCATCTTCTCGATTCCGTCTGGCGCGATACTGCCTATGTCACTCCGCGCTCCGTGGATGTCTACGTACGCCGCATCCGCGAGAAAATCGAGCCCGACCCGGAGAATCCCCGCTACCTCAAAACCGTGCGTGGCGCCGGCTACCGCTTCGAGGTCCCCAAATGAGGCGAAGGTGAAGAACCGCATTTTCTTCAAGCTGCTGGCCGTCTTCCTGATCGTGATCGCCGCCACCGCCGCCATACTCGATGTCATGCTGGGCAGCGCTTGGGAAGCTTCCCTGCGCTCCGAAATCGAACGCAACCTTACGCAGAAAACTCTCCTTTTCGCGCACCGGGTCGAAACCGACCGCGCCCACACTCTCGCCGAGATTGCCGCCCAGGAAGGCCAGGCCGCCGGCGCTCGGGCCACCGTCATTGACCTCTCCGGGAAGGTGCTCGCCGATTCCGAGTCCAATCCCGCCAATATGGAGAACCATTCCACCCGCAAAGAGTTCGTTGCGGCTCTCGCCGGCAAGACCGGCAGCAACGAACGCCGCAGCGCCACCCTCGGTATTCCATTTCTTTACGTGGCCGCCCCCGTCTCCGGCGGCGCGGTCCGCCTCGCCTATCCGCTCTCCGACGTCGAAGCCGTGCAAGCTCAGGTGCACCGCCGGTTGCTTTGGGGATCGGCTCTCGCCTTGCTCATCGCCTTGCTCATCGCTGCATCGTGGTCTGTCTGGACCGCGCGCCGTCTCGAACGCATCGTTGATGTCGCCGTCCGCATCGAGCAAGGCGACCTCCGGGCGCGCGTGAACGACAAACCCCTCGACGAGATTGGTCGCGTGGCCGCCGCTATCGACAAGACCGCCGGGCAGGTCGAACTCAGTTTTGCCGCTGTACAGTCCAGCCAGCGTCAGCTCGAAACTCTGCTCAACAGCATGCAAGACGCCGTCATCGCTGTCAGTTCCGACGGCCTCGTGCGCTGGGCGAATAAACCCATGGATCGCCTCGTCCCCCAGCACACCCGCCTCAACGCCCCCGTCGTCGAAACCATTCGCGATCCTGATTTCCTGGCCGCCGTAAAAGCCGCGACCACCACGAAGCAGGTAACCACCGCCCGCGCCACCTCCATCGTCCCCGGGCGCGCTTTTGACGTGACCGCCGCTCCTCTCCCTGACGGCGGTATCGTCGCCGTTCTTCGCGATCTCACTGAGACCGAGCGCGTCGAAAAAACTCGCCGTGATTTCATCGCCAATGTGTCCCATGAACTCCGTACTCCCCTGACTTCCATTCAGGGATACTCCGAAACCCTGCTCGACTCGATTCCCGAGAACTCCGGCTCCACCCGCGAGTTTCTGGAAATCATCCGCAAAAACGCCGCCCGCATGTCGCGCCTCACAGAAGATCTATTGACTCTGGCCCGGGTCGAATCTGGCGAGACCCGCTTCGACACCGAGCCGGTTCCGCCCGTCGAGCTTCTCCACGATGCCGAAGAAAGTTTTCGTGAAATTGCTCGCAGCCAGGGCGTGGAGCTCCAAATCCTCGATGCCCATGGCGGCAATGGCTCCGTCGAAGCCTTACCCTCGGTGTTCGCAGACCGGGAAGCGATTCACCAGGTTTTCGCGAACCTGATCGACAACGCCATGAAGTACGGCCGTTCCGGAGGCCGCATTGAACTCGGCGCCCGCGCCGCCAACCGTGGGATTGAATTTTATGTCCGTGATTTTGGCGCCGGCATATCTTCCGAGCACCTTTCGCGCCTGTTTGAACGCTTCTATCGCGTCGATAAAGCGCGCTCCCGCGAATCTGGAGGTACCGGCCTTGGCCTCGCTATCGCCAAGCACATCATGCGCGCCCACGGCGGTTCCATCCGCGCCGAAAGCGAACTAACCCGCGGCAGCACCTTCGTCTTCACCCTCCCCACTGCATAGCCGTTGTTGGTTCATGTGGGGACAGCCGCCCTCGGCTGTCCGGCTTGGTCGGCAAAGATTCGAATTGGGGAAAGGATTCGAAAACGATTCCAAGCGAGAAGCCACTGGTAGGCCCAGCCGTCAAAGCCCGACCCGAACCCAGCCGCAACAGCCCGACGCCAGCCGAGGCAGTAAAAGTCACCTCGAAGCGAAGCCGAAAACCCCGCCCCGAGCAAAGCCGCAAAGCGGCGAAAGAGTGCAGCCCACGGCGCAAGCCGTGGGTAGAGTGCGGAAGCAGGAACAAGCCCCGAAGGGGCGAAAGAAGTCTCGGCGAAAGACCGGTCCACCTGAAACGCCGCGCCATAAGATCGCCCCGCGATCGACGCCGTCACGATTCTCTTTGCACTACCCCACTGTTGGTGGACAATGAACTTTACTGACATGTAACCAATTCCCGCTCTTACGAAAGATGACGGAAAATTCACAACCTGTTAACCGCACCTTAAACAGAAAAATCTATGCTTAGCCGTTGGCAATCCGAGTTCACAAACGGCAGAATAGCGGTGTTGGGACGGCGAGATCCCCGCGCCCTCGTTCCTCATCTCGCCCGGTGGACACATCCATGAGTACCGCAGCGAAAAGTCCGACCCCTGAACCGCCCCACCAATATCTGGTTCGCCGCACGGTGGAAGCCTGTCACATGGCCAAGGAAGCCGCTGGCGCCGCCGCTGAAGGCATCGCCACCGGCTCGAGCACATTGCTCAACTCGCTTCGCCAGCGCGAGCGCGAACTCGACACCCTCGACCTCGAGATCGACAATGGCGTGACTACCGCCATCACCGAAGTCGGTCCTGCCGAGGCGCGAGAACTTCTCGCCTGCATGAAGTTCATGATTGGTCTCGAGCGCATTGGCGATCTGCTGCTCAGCTTCGCCAACAGCGCCCTGTCGGTCAGCGGCCGCATTGACTCCGAAGACACTCGCGACCTCACCCAGATGGCAACCTTGCTCGAGAAGATGCTCACCGATTGCGGCGATTCCTTTTCCGAGCGGGATGTCTCCAAAGCCGTCGAGGTCCTCCGCGCCGATGCCGAGGTCGACCGCCTGCGCAATCTCATCTTCCTGCGCCACATCGAGAATCCCGAAAACGTTCACCGCCAGGCCAGCCTGCAGGTCATCTTCATGACCCAGTCGCTCGAGCGCGCCGGCGATCACGCCAAGAACCTCGCAGAAGAAGTCTGCCACTTCGTCAGCGGACGCCCCGTCCGCCACGTCCTCATTGCCTACGACAAGCCCGTCGAGCAGATGTTCATCGACTACATGCGCCGCCGCGATCACAACCGCTAGATTGCCTGTGTGGCGCCGCCCTCGCTCGCGCACGTTCGCAAGCCTTGCGCAGGATCATTCTTCATCCTTAAAGAGCAGGAGTAATCGTGCGAGCACGATTTACGTTGGACCGGAAGAATCTGCGAAAGCATCCACTTTCACCGAATGACCATTTGAGCAAAGCTACAGAGATGGCGCCTGATCTGCTTGCCTCGACGGATAACAGTCACTGCAGCTTCGCGTACTCCGCCTTGGCTTGCTTCAGGATAGGGATGTCGGGGTCTGCGTCTTTCCAGAGAGTGAAGAAATCCTGATACGCCGCTGTCGCTTTGGCGGTGTCTTTTGACATCGCATAGGCCCGACCGAGCTCTAGATTTGTAAGAGCGCCAATCGGTTCGTACAGAACGATGCCTCGATGGTCGTGAATCTTCTGAAACTCCGCCGCTGCAAGCTTGCCTTCATGGGCGGCTAGATAGGCTTCGCCACGCACGTAAACGGGGTACAGGGATTGCCACTCATAAGCGCCGGACTCATAACCTGTCTCGTAGGGCGAAGCAGTTCGAAGCGTATCAACCGCATTTCGGAAGTTGGCGGCTTTGAGGAACAGCTTCGCCCGAATTGTCGACACATAGTTGGACTGAGCGAGTGTGTCGTCCGGAAGGCCACGTGCGAGGCGATCCACCGATCGCTTAGCTCTTTCGGCATCACCTGCATAAGCGAAAGCCAAGGCGACAGCGTAATCCAAGTCTCGCCCCGCCGCCATGGACTCAGCATGAGCAGCTCTTGTACTAGCTTCGGAAGTGTTTCCGAACAATGCTTCTCTGATAGCACACTCTGCCTCGTAGGTTGCAGCAGTCTCTTTCCTGCCTGCTCTCAGTGCGGAGTCCGTCGCTTCAGTCGAAAGCTGACGTGATTTCTCCACTTTGCCAAAGTAAGCTGCGGCATCCGCTTGACGTGCCAGAAGCAAATCTTCCATTCCGGACCTCGCGATGCCGAGAGCAGCTTGCCGATCCATCTCGGCGCTATCGCTTTTGTAAAATGCGAGGTCATAAAATACCGGAATCAGAGCGGAATCCAAACCCTTGGCTCGCGCATCTCGCGCCAGGGCTTCGGCATCGTCTATTCGATTCAGTGCTAAGTCTGCGTATATAAAACCCCCGTACGCGATACCGCTCCCCTGCGATAACTTGAGCGCCTCCTTCCACTGCTCTGGACTCGCCTCGTGTTGCCCTTCATAGTCGAGAATACTTGCCAAGTTGATCCGGAACTGGGGCGCTCGTGGGTACAATCGAACGGCAAATTCATAAGTACGTTGCGCCTTGAGCACGTCGGCTTCATTGCTGGCTTCGACGATAAGCCTTTCTTGCTCACTAAGCTTCTGCCGCAAATCGTAAGCTCGCTGACAACTGGTCTCAGAAAGAACAGACTCGCCTAAATTCCCTGCCGCCATACAGGTTCCCCAATAGGCGGTTGCAAAATCAGGATCAAGTTTCGTCGCCTGTTGGAAAAAATTCAATGCAGCCGAGTTATCCAAATCGTCCACTAATGCCTTCCATCCCAAGTTATATGCCTGTAGAGCTTCCAGAGAGGATGTAGTTGCTTGGATGAGCGGCGTGTTGTACTTTTGCACCGTTACGGGAGACTCTCCGAGCTTCTCTCGAACTTCCGAAGCCATGTTGCCCAACACGCCCAAGACATGATCTTTGTCATTCGCCTGTCGCTCAATGCTCACAAGAGACTTGTGAGTTGCACAGTTGACCGCACGCAGAGTTACGTCGTACTTTGTGCCGACAAGGGCAATCGAACCTTCTAACTCGGCGGTGCTGCTCGTTCGCTGGCAGATTTCACGCGCGATGTCGGGTGTGAGCGCGATAGTCGGAGCCCTACCCATGAAATGTAGAGTCTGCTGGATTGTTTCGTCCGGAACGATGCTGAGAAATGGCGACTGTTCCAGTTCGAAGGATAAGCCTCTGCGAAGAGTGCCGTCAAAAACTGAATCTCCAGTGGCGTTTGCAAAATCCGCAAGCACAACGGTAGCTTGATCGCTGACCCTGGCTGGATGATGGACATACAACGAAGCCGCCAGGATGCCCACTAGAGAGAGCACTGTCGCCCCAACAATCCAACCGATAGCCTTTCGACCTGCTTTTGGTTTCACCCTTTCGGCAACCACCGAAGCCCTGGAACTCGAATCGCGCTTGAGTCGTTGCAGATCAGCACGGATTTCCGATGAGTGCTGGTATCGCAACTCGCGATCCTTTTCCAGGCATTTGTTAATTATCCGTTCCAAGTCTGGCGGAACGTCAGGATTTACGCGCACTACAGGCACGGGAGTGCGGTTGAGAATCGCGTCGAAAATGCTCCCGGTGCTTTCGCCCCGAAAAGGCAGCATCCCCGTGACCATCTCGTACAGAACCACGCCGAACGAGAACAGGTCAGTGCGGCCATCCAGTTCTTTTGCGCGTACTTGCTCAGGGGACATGTAGGCAACCGTGCCCATCGCCGTACCGGGGCTCGTCAGGTGCTCCTCGCTGATCGTAGCTTCCCGCGCAATTGCGGCTTCGTCAACCTGAGCGCCTGCACCCACTTTTGCCAACCCGAAGTCAAGAATCTTTGCATGGCCCCGCTTTGTGACGAAAATGTTGGCTGGTTTGATGTCGCGGTGGACAATGCCTGCGCTGTGGGCTGCATCCAGTGCATCGCCGATCTCGATCCCGAGCGACAGGGCGGTCTCGTTGTCCAATGGCTTTCCCTCGATCCGCGCCCTGAGGGTCATGCCTTCGAGAAACTCCATCGCAATGAAGGCATGTCCTTCCTCTTCGCCGATGTCGTATATCGTGCAGATACCGGGATGGTTCAGGGCTGACGCAGCCTTCGCTTCGCGCCGGAACCGGCTTAGGGCTTGCCGGTCTCTGGCGACTTCATCAGGCAGGAACTTCAAAGCCACGAACCGGTCGAGCCGTGTGTCCTCAGCCTTGTAGACCACTCCCATGCCGCCACCGCCTAGCTTCTCGACGATGCGGTAGTGCGAGATGGTTTGACCGATCATGGGTAGGGCAGGACTCAGGGTGCAATGTTAGGGATGTGAGGAAGGCGAAGTCAACGAGTGGAATAACTATGGCATCAGTAAATCGCAACCCGGTGATTTCATCGAGTTCGTCTTCAACAGTTATCGTGGCATGATACCTCCATATTGCGAGCGAGCGATCCTGAATGCCGCAGACTTCAGGAAAACGCGTCTACGCTTTCGACTTAACGGCGATCCGGTAGTGACATGAAATCGCCCGAGGTTTTTATGGTTCCCGCCTGCAGTCGGTTGTTGACACTTCTTGATTTTCAGTTGAAGGAGAAGAGACACGGAATATCCGACCCGAGCGATCTCATTTCCGACTCTGGTCATCGGATTCTCAGGATTGCGGATTTTTATTTTCCTTCACACTGGCATGGCTGGGGACGAGCATCTTCTTGAGGCGACTATTAATCTTGCTCAGTTCCCAGAAGATCAAAACCAGAACAATCACGATTACGAACAACAAGAATGGGACGTACATTCCTTTCTCTCCAGGTCCAAGCAATTGGAAATTATAAGCCTGTTACAAAAATCCCTTTCCACGATGAAAAGCACCCTGCTAGGGGAACTTCCACAAATCGGATTCACGGTTACGTGTGTCCGAGCAGCCTCATTGAATTGAACTGGCTGCTGACGAAAACACATTATTCGCATTGCTTCCGACCAGGCGAATCGTACCGACCACCAATACCAGAATAACGGCCAGCATCACCGCATACTCGGCGATATCTTGGCCCTCGTCGTCCCGCCATAGCTTACATAGAAGATGATTCATGTTCGCGCTCCTTGACGTGTTCAATCTTACGCGCCTTTCGTTCGCCAGGCGTCACACTAAGATACAAAGGTAGCGTTCAAAAGCTCTCAGCCGAGGTGAATGAGTCTAATCGACGTTTTCCGCCAGTTCGAGCGGAGAGAACAGAACCAGTGGGTTTGGCCGCAAATGCTGGACGAGCGACCTTGTCCCACCAACCTGAGGGTTCGAGCATTCCGGGCAGAAGGGCCTCGATCAAAGGCTGCGGTCCAGGCGGCCCAGCTTGATTTGGTAATACTGAGGGTCAGTGCCGCAACTTGGTACGTGCTCCGCTCAGAACGCCCGCCAACCCGGTACCAAGGAGCAGCAGAGTGCTTGGTTCAGGAATCTCCGTTCCACGCACCTCAAAGGAAGCAAATGTCCCTATTCCGGTACTCCAGCTGCCGGAGCTAGTACCCTGAGCTACGAGACCATCCAAACCAAGATTGTTGTCGCCCCAAACAACCCACGTGTCGGGAGTGATTGCCCTAGCCACCAGCCAGGATGTTTGACCAGACTGCAGGAACGATCCCTGAGGCAAAAGACATAGTCTGCACAATCGTGTCAGTGGTGCCGAGCTTCGGCAGATTGTCAAATGTCCAGGACCCCAAGACGGCTCCGGGTACCGCCCGAAATATACCCAGCGGAAGTGTTTGATCCAGTTATTGGAAACCCGCCCGGAAAGTAGGGCAACATTGTTAGAGATCGAGATTTTTCGTCAACAACCCGCACATGTGCCTAAGGCGTCCTCGTGCTTTCAACGTTGCGTCGGGATCGCTTGCGAGTTGGTACCTTGAGCGAGGTTAAGCGCCATGACACGGAGAGCAAGTCGTGGAGGGCGTCCCGATCGACTCGCGACAACCGCACAAGCAACAGAGGATAGCTTCGATAGTGGTCCGTCAGGTAGTACGTCTCGGGTGCATCCGCTATGAGCCATTCGCGTTCCTCACAGCCGACTCTGACGACGAGCGTGTCTGGTTCCGCCGAGGGATGAGTGGCTAGGCCTGCCATGAAGCAGCCGTCCAGCTTCAGTACCGGCGATCCGTCGTACTTGGTGGTAGCTTCAACGTCCGGCAACGTGAGCCCAACAGCCTTGACGATCTCGAACCCATCGGTCGGCTCTTGCTTTTTCGGCCTTCGTTTCATCGAAGGCCAGTATCAACCCTCGTGCGACGCAGTTCAAGCCAGCCTTGTGCCGCTTCGCTCCGAGACGGCGATGTACGTCACCACGCGGACAATGAGTGAAATGATTCCATAACAATGTCGGCTCCCAGGCCCGAGTAAACTTTGGAGGCGCAAACCAACCAAAGGGCTCGGAGGAAAGGAGCCGAACATGCTGATTATAGGTTGTGACTATCATCCGGGCTTCCAGCAAATTGCATGGGTGGATACTGACACCGGGGAGTGCGGCGAACGGCGGCTGAGTCATCGCGAAGAAGCCGAACAGTTCTACCGCACGCTGAAGGAGCCGAGTGTGCGGGTGGGAATGGAAGCCAGCGGGCACTCGCGCTGGTTTGAGCGTTTGCTGACCGACTTGCAGTTTGAGTTGTGGATCGGGGACGCAGCCGAGATACGCACGAAACGGGTGCGCAAGCAGAAGACCGATCGCCAGGATGCGCAGTTGTTGTTACGACTGATGATCGAAGACCGCTTCCCGCGCATCTGGGTGCCCGATGCGGAGAATCGCGATCTGCGGCAACTACTATGGCATCGGCACCGGCTGGTGCAGATGCGCACGCGGGTGATGAACCAGTTGCATGTGATAGCGCTCAACGAAGGCTTGCGGCGCAAGAAGGCGTTGTGGCGAGCCGCCGGCCGCCAGGAACTGGAGTCGATCGCCTTGGCGCCTTGGGCCACGCGCCGACGCCAGGACTTGCTTCACTTACTCGATCAACTCACGCCCAAGATCCAAGAACTGACGCGGGCGCTGGAAGAGGAAATGGAGAAGCGTCCGGTGACGCGGCGGTTGGCGACGCATCCCGGCGTGGGTCCGCTGACGGCTTTAGCGTTCGAGTTAGTGATTGGAACTCCCGAACGCTTTCACTGCGGGAAACAGATTGCCAGCTATGTGGGACTGGTTCCATCGGAAGAGTCCAGTGGCGATCGTCGTCGACTGGGACACATCAGCAAGCAAGGCAACGTGCTGCTGCGCTTTCTGCTGGTGGAAGCGGCGCAGGTCACGGTGCGGAGTCAGCAGGAGTGGCGTAGCAAGTTTTTCCACCTCGCCATGCGCCGCGGACGCAAGATCGCGAAAGTAGCGATGGCGCGGAAACTGGCGGTACATCTGTACTGGATGTGGCGCCAAGGCCTCGACTACGGCCAGATGCACAAGCTCGGTTCGCACGCGGGAGAGCCCGGAAATCTCGATGGTGTGCGGTCAAACACCGATGTAATGATTGGGCATCCCGCTCCCAGTAAGTGAGGGAGTCCGAAGAAGTGAATCTTGATCGCAGTCAGTGATCGAAGAGATGGCTGGGTCGGACCGAGTTCCTGACCCGAACGATTCAGAGCGAGCCCTTGGTTGGAAACGCGCAAACCATCCCCGAGAGCGAAATGGCGCTCTTCCATGAGTGCATACAGAAGTGTGCTCGAAACGTGCTTGACACCGCCGACATTGTTAGAGATCGAGATTTTTCAACAACAATGCATATCGTGACCCGCCGCTGGCGAGCCTTCTCCTTGTTCCTGGATCACAGCTAGCACCGGACTTAGTTCCGGCCGTGGTCTTCGATGTCAAAGGCATATGCCGTACTGTCAAGACTAAGAGGCACGAGCGAACTGGTAAAAATGGTCTTTTCCGATGCGTTGAGGGAACGGATCTGGTAATCGAGCGCGTGAGTCTGGCCCAGCGCGTTCGCATTGAGCTCGATCAGTTTCACACCGGCACCAAGAAACGAGATGCGGGCATGGGCTGGAACTTCATGCCACTCCCAATCCGATCCGGTTCCCGTATAACGAAGCAAATGCGCACTGCCATCTGCGGCGGCTTCGATCAGGTAGTCGGCGCCCATCGCAAGGCCCGAGCCTGATCCGTGATAGCCCGTGTGCGCATTGCGATCGGTGTCCAGAAAGATTTGCCACTCAGTTCCGTTGACTGCCCTCCAGCGAAACGAAACTTGGCTGGGAAGAGGATTGCCGTTGCTGTCGCTCGACCCTGGACGGAAGCTGGCATAGGGCGCCTGAACTTCCTGCTGCGCGACTTGAGTACCCTCCAGCGACCAGTAGGAGGGCGGCTGATCGTAGGGGTTATCGTTACCTCGATCGGTGACGTAGACCCAACTGGCACCGCGTTTGAGGCTTAAGGCGATCACATCGTTCAGCTGCTTGGTGGACGGAACTGCGTACACAATGTGCCAGAAGCGGTCAGGCGAATAGCGATGGAACCATGCTTCCGGCTGGTAGTTCTGGACGTAGTCCTGCAGGCTGCTGGACTCCGCCGTGACCAGGATGTTCGCGATTGACATCCAGCAGTCGTCGTTAGGTTGGGTTCCGGGATTAAGGATTACAATGCGCCCGCCTACTTGATTGCGTCGCACATGATCAGCCAGCTCCTGATAGTAGCGGTAGTTTGATCCCGCTACAGAGTTGGCGGCACAGTCAGTGGGAACTTCATCGAAGAAGATCCCATCCACGAGGTAGTTTCGGAATACTGCGTCCACTTTCCTGTGAACGACGGCCGGATCGCGCTGTCCATATCCGGTGTATACGTAGCCGACAACAAAGATTCCCTGCTTTCGCGTATCGCGAATGGCATGGTCGACGCTCGGGTAGTAAGTGGTGTCGTCGCCATTGTTGAGATTGACGATCATGATGCCGACGGATGACGAACCGAGAGCTCGCCACCCATTCCATTGTGTGCTTCCCGGATCCTGATAGGACGGAATTGCGATTCGGCTCTGCGCCGGGGAAGGAATGCCGCTGAACAGCAGCGCAAGTGAAAATAGTGCCAGAGAGAGATTCTTCATATCCTGATCCTCCGCTTGGGGGCCAGGCCGCAGTCTCCTTCAAACTGGAATCTGCTTCTTGGTCCAAAACGGGCGCTATTCTACACCCATCCGCTTCTCGCCGATGATGTGAACGATTTTCATCTGGAATTCATATCAGTGGGTTCAATTCTCCGTTGATGCAATCAGGCCTTAGCGCGCACTAGCGGCCATGGTTCCACCCGCAATCGTTCTACTTGCAATCGCTCGACGATTCTCGTAGTTTTCGCCTTAGTGTGCTAAAACCTTAACGTTGGAGCGCTCCATGCAACGCGGGAAACTCTGCATCGTGTCGGCGCTGTTCCTCTTGTATCAACTTCAACTTTTCGCTCAAACCTCGGACACAACCCGCGTACTTTCCCTCGAAAACGCATGGAACGAAGCTGAGAGCCATAAAGATGTCAAGGCTCTTGACGCCCTGCTGGCTCCCACCTTCACCTACACTGATGCCGATGGCGCGCTCTCCAACAGGTCACAGTATCTTGCCGACATACCCAACGGCACTTCCACCCAGATCGTCAATGAGGGAATGAAGGCCGAATCCTACGGTGAAACTATCGTCGTGACCGGCGCGTACCGGGAACAGGGCACCGACAAAGGAAAGGCCTACGTGCGCCGTGGTCGCTTCACCGACACTTGGATCCACCAGAACGGCCAGTGGCTGTGCGTCGCTAGCCAGGAAACTCTGACCGCTCATTGATGGCTCTGGCATTGAGATTCAATCAAAAACCTGCGTGCCCGAAACGTTCCATGATGACTGCCGAAATCAGGCGATTCCACTCATTGACAAAAGCCGACTCGCAGTGGCTCGTGGCGGGCCCGAAAACTCAGCAGAAACTCAACAAACTCACTGTCCGCACGAAATATGCAGGTCAGTCACTTCAATGGCAACCAGCGGTGCAGTTGCCCTTCGGCACACGGCATCCTGCGATTTGCCTCTTCATCCGTCATGTTCTCGCCGCTATTTGAAAAGGAGACATTGACCAACCTCCAGCGGGGTGGCATCCCAGAAGCAAAAAAGTCCAACCCAGTGTCGTAATCGCCGTAGACCAGATGGCGGCCCACTAACAACTCACTTCCGAAATCAGCTTTCTCCTCCCAGTCTCGATCGGGTTGGCCACAGTGTTGAATCACGAAAGCAGCATCATTTTGATAACTAGAACCTGTCTTCCCGATAATGGACAGGCCAAGGGAGAGTGCGATCAGCCATGCAGCAGCCTTCACGAATGGACGGGTCAATCGTTTCCCACATTGAGGGCAGGCTCTCGCATTTGACGCAACCGCTTGACCACACACGCACTTCTTCATGGGGTCGCATTATATTGCTGCTTGAATGCGATTCATAAGCGCGACAAGCGTTATGAACAGATTTCACCAGTGAGAATGGGGAAAACTATTTTGACTCGCGGTAGATGAGTGAGATGGGCATTTTGCGACAGTTATCCACTCGGGACTACAATGTTGCGCGTTATCCCGCCTCGAAAGTGGCGACTTGCAGGAGTGATGGCACATGAGATTTCTGCTGCTGTTTCTGCTTTCCATCACGAGCGGCGTGACGTTCGCGCAAGACTATCCCACGAGACCGGTGCGCATGATCGAGCCGTTCGGGGCTGGTGGTGGGCCTGACGTGATCGCCCGCGCCGTTAGCCCAAAGCTCTGTGAGCTGTGGGGTCAGCCCGTGACAGTGGAGAACCATCCCGGCGCAGGGAGTACAGTGGCCCCCGCCCTGGTCGCGAAATCACCGGCCGACGGTTACACGTTGCTCGTGAACACCAGCGCTCAGGCCTACAGCGCCGTGCTCGTGAAGAACCTGCCGTATGACCCGTTGAAAGATTTCATCGCCGTCGCTCCACTGACCAGTCAGCCTTATGTACTGGTCTCAGGCGAGTCGTCCGGCATCACCACTGTGCATGAGCTAATGGCAGCAGCGAAAGCAAACCCAGGTGGGCTGAAGTTCGGCTCGACCGGCATCGGCACAGGAACGCACTTGGGGCTTGTGAAATTCAATTTACAGGCTGGTATTGAGGCGGTACACCTGCCCCCGCGTCCGGGCGACGCGATCACTGATGTGATTGCCGACACGGTCGCGGGGCGTACGACTTATATGATGGCGCCCATCCAGCTCGCTTTAGGCGATATTCGTGCGCGCAGGCTCCGTGCACTAGGCGTGACCACTAAGAAGCGCTCATCCTTGCTACCGGACGTGCCGACCATCGCGGAGACTGGCATCGCTGGCTTCGACTATCCGATTTGGTATGGAGTATGGGTGCCCGCCGGCACTCCTGCCGGAGTAGTAGACAAACTAGCGAAGGACATCGCACGTGCGTTGGCAACGCCAGATTTGCGCGATTGGCTTGTGAAGCATGGGGGCGATCCCATGAGCATGACACAGCCTGAGTTCGCTCGCTTTGTGGTGAGCGAGAGTGAAAATGCAGCGCGCATCGCCAACGCCGCTGGGATCAAACTGCAATGAGCTAGGGCCCTCAGCGCTGCTCACTGATTGTTTTCCGACCGCGCGGACCAGTAACGGGCAAACCGTAAGTCAACTGTTGAGAACACGCGATTTCACTCAAATTTCGAGTGCTTTCGATTCGGGTCTCATCCGGTCCATCCGTCAGTAATCGAAAGATGAGTGTAATCGCGATATATCGACAACTACGACCTAGGTTTCCCAGTCTCCGCCTGGCCGACTATCCTTCAGTGGGGAATCTTCACGTTTAGTCGAGCGGCTCTCGCGACGAAAAGACGCTTGCGATGGGATGCGTCATTCTTATAGTGCGATCTCGTGGGGTTACCCGAATCGGATTCAGCTATGTATTGTGGAGCCTTTTGCGAGGCGTGTACACCCTTCGAAAATTGCGAAGCGTGGGGCGACGCCCTTAGTTGCTAGCCTAGTCTGGTGACAGGTCACTCGTTTACTTCAGCGAGGCTATGTCAATCACGAAGCGGTATTTCACGTCATTCTTCAGCAAGCGGTCGTAGGCTTGACCGATCTCGTGCGCTCCGATCATCTCGATATCGGCGGTGACATTGTGCTCGCCACAGAAGTCGAGCATCTCCTGAGTTTCGCGGATGCCGCCAATGATTGAACCTGCGATCTTCTTGCGACCAAATAGTAAGCCAGCGACCTCGACGGGCAGGGGCTGCGGGGGAGCGCCTACGAGCGCTAACGTCATTCCTGTTTTTAGCAGATTGATATAGGGATTGATGTTGTGGGCTGCGGGTACGGTGTCCAGGATGAAATCGAAGGTACTAATATGCTTCAACATGTCAGCGTCTTGCTTTGAGTTCACAACCTCGTGGGCACCTAACCGGATCGCGTCGGCGGCTTTGCTGGGGCTGGTCGTGAAGACCACAACATTTGCACCGAATGCCGATGCGAGTTTCACGCCCATGTGGCCAAGCCCGCCAAGACCGACAATCCCAACCTTCTGGCCAGGTCGGACCTTAGCGTGGCTTAGTGGGGAGTACGTAGTAATCCCGGCGCACAGCAGCGGAGCCGCTGCGGCTAGATTCAGGTTCTTTGGCACGCGCAGCACGAAGTCTTCGTGCACGACAACGCTCTGCGAATATCCACCGTAGGTCACGCCTCCGAGGTGCTTGTCAGGCGCGTTGTACGTCAAGATTGGTTGGCTCGCACAGTACTGCTCTTCGCCTTCGCGACAGGCGTCGCATGTGCGGTCTGAGTCAACCATGCAACCGACGGCGGCCACGTCGCCTTGCTTGAATTTGGTAACCGCGTTACCGGTTTTCACAACGCGTCCAACGATCTCGTGTCCGGGCACGCATGGGTACGCGGTCGGCATGAAGGGGGCAAAATCGTTGTGCACGAAATGCACATCGGTGTGGCAGACGCCGCAGAAGAGAATTTCTATCTGGACGTCTTTAGGTTGCGGCGTCCGGCGCGGAATGGTGATCGCCGCCATGCCCGACGTCGCACTCTCCGCCGCACAAGCTCTGGTCTTGTAGGTTTGTGATAACGAGGCTTCGTCGGGAATCGGTATCGCTGGCATCGCGCTCATGTGGTCCTCCTCGGTGGCTGGTCGACAATAGCAAACAGCAATGCCGAATAGTCGGATTAGGACTGCTGCTCGCTGGCATCGGAATTCTACCGCTCAAGGTAGATACAGGTCCAACCTAGACTCGTCGAGAAACTGAACGATACCGGTTAGCTGGCGAAACCAGGCGATGTCGCAAGCTTGCGCCGTCTTTTCGCCCTTCTAGGGGATTTTGGGGTTGTCGGGATGCGTCAGCAGTTATCAGTCACGCGAAGCCTGAGAGAAAACCGCGACCTTATCGCACTGAGCCAGTCCTGAGAAGGAACCGTGCTGTCTCCGCCTGAATCTCGAAATGGTCTTTCGGACATAGCACTCCTCATGGACAGCTCTTCCATGCTCGTCGGTCTTGCTAGTTTCGAGGAAAATGGGTTCAGTGCAGATGCGGCAGGCGAAGCTTCGTTGCGGCGCGTCTTGGGCGGAGCCTGTCATAGCATGATCCTCCTTGCGGACATGGGATTCGTTAAACAGGCAAAAACGCGAATACCACAGCTGCAATTCGCCGACCAAATCAACACTGACCATGCAAAGCCAATTCCTCATAGGAGTTACGGAAATTGGGAGACTCGGAGGGGTTACCCTCTGGACGGAACGGCACAGAAAGAAATTCATGGCTCCGGGATGTTCCTCCCGGTGTCGATGAGTGAGATGGGGATGTTACGCCAACGACGCGGAGGGTCGCTGGCCAAGGAAGGCTACCTATGCCAGATAACATCGCGCACGTCGCCAAATGCAACCTCATCAATGTCTCCCGTAATGGCAATCTCGGAGCGAAATTTTCCTGACCTCCTGCCCGGCCGAATGAGGCCCTCCCGCACTACAACAACAATGCAACGGCCCCTCCGGTATTGCCTGACGCTGCTCACAGCAAGCGATCCACTAATCAAGCCTCCATCAATGGTCACAGTCGCCGGATGACTCGAAGAATGATCCGTCACCTGCAAAGGAAAGACTCCCCTCCGGGAAACAGGGCTGGCGTATTCAAATGCAAAGGCGACGACAGTCGCAACGAGCAGGAGCGCAAACAGAGAACCATACAGCAGCGTTTTACCCATCTCAGCCCTCCGATTCATCCCGGTCGAGGATGATGAGTGAAATGATTCCATGACAATGTCGGCTCCGACGCCCGAGTAAAGTTGGTGGTGCTGATACCAACCAACAGGCTCGGGAGAAAGGAGCCGAACGATGATCATTATAGGAGTAGATTTCCATCCCGAGTTTCAGCAAATAGCTTCGGTGGATACGGAGACCGGAGAGTTCCAGGAAAAACGGCTGGCGCATCGTGAGGAAGCGGAAGGATTCTACCGTGCACTGGCGGGCCAGAAGGTGCGGGTGGGAATGGAAGCCAGCGGGCACGCCCGCTGGTTTGAACGACTGCTAGCGGAGCTGCAGATCGAGTTGTTAATTGGAGACGCGGCCGAAATCCGCAGCAAGCGGGTACGCAAGCAAAAGACGGATCGTCAAGATGCGCAGCTGATTCTGCGATTGCTGATCGAGGATCGGTTTCCGAAGATCTGGGTGCCGAGCTGGGAGAATCGGGATCTCCGGCAACTGCTGTGGCATCGTCATCGCATGGTACAGGCGCGCACCCGGATCATGAACCAACTGCAAGCCGTAGCGCTCAATGAGGGCTTGCGCTGCAAGAAGCGCTTGTGGCGGGAACGCGGCCGCCAGCAACTGGAATCCTTCCAGCTGGCTCCGTGGGCTAGCCGGCGACGGCGCGATCTGCTGGAACTGATGGATCGACTCAATCCCATGATTGCAGAACTGAGCCAGGCGATCGAGCGGGAAGTCGAGAAGTATCCCGCAGCACAACGGCTGATGACGCATCCCGGTGTCGGTCCGCTCACCGCACTGGCCTTCGTGCTGATCATCGGAGAAGCCGAGCGCTTTCCGTGTGGCAAGCAGGTGGCGAGCTATCTCGGACTGGTGCCGCTAGAAGACTCCAGCGGGAATCGCCGCCGACTGGGACACATTACCAAGCAAGGCAGTTCCATGCTGCGCTTTTTACTCGTGGAAGCGGCGCAGGTTACAGTGCGCAGCCTGCCACAATGGCGCAGTCAATATCTTCACCTGATGCTGCGACGAGTACGGAAAACCGCCAAGGTCGCGATGGCGCGGAGACTAGCCGTTGGTCTGTACTGGATGATGCGCCAGCAATGGGACTACCAGCAGTGGTTCAAGTTCGGTTCGCACGCGGGACAGCCCGGACATCGCGATGGTGTGCAGTAGAACACCGAGAAATTGATTGGGCGTCCCGCTCCTCTTCCTGAGAAGAGGAGTTCGAAGTAGTAATCATGATCGGCTTTTGCCGACCGAAGAGATGCATGGGTCGGACCGAGTGTCCTGACCTGAGAGATTACAAGCGAGCCTGGGTTGGAAAAGGCAAACCAGCAGCGAGAGCGAAGTGGCGCTCTTCTCCGAGTGCATACAGAAGTGTGCTCGAAAACCGCTTGACACCGCCGACATTGTCAGAGAGGCGATTTTTCGTCAGCCATCCCGCTCTATCCGTAGAGAGGCCCTTACTTAACTACCCTCAAGGTTCGCCGCCAGCGTGTGTCATCCAAGAAGTGGATGATGGAGTGAGCAACAAATCCTACGCGGTCGCCGAGTGACTTTCCCATGTACTGCTCCTCACTGGCCTCAAAAGACCAATATATGAACATTGGCCGTCCAATGACGTTCCTTCTTGGGATAAAACCCCAAAAACGGCTATCCAAGCTAACACCTCGGTGATCGCCCATTCCAAAATACGAGTCCGGTGGAACGACGATGTCCTCTCCCTCAATGAAGGATGGCAACTTGGTCCGCCACACGTCCCAGATGTTGGAATCGAAGGTTGGAGGGGGAGCGGCCGGAAAATTATCCCTGTACGCATTGAAGGTCTCGTCGCGGTCATGTAGCACATAAGGTTCGTCCAACTTCTGACCGTTGCGGTACACGACTCCGTTCCGTAGGTGGATTCTGTCCCCCGGAACGCCGATGACCCTCTTCACAACGGGGAGACCCGGGGTTTGCGGCGAAAGAAATACAACAATGTCTCCGCGGCTAATCTCGCCATAAGGAACCGCAAACCTCGCCCACGAAGTTGCCGGAGCAAACTGGATACGGTCGACAACGACGTGGTCCCCTACAAGCAAGGTGTTCTCCATCGAACGCGAAGGGATAGCAAACCCCTGCACCATGAAAATGATGATGAAGAGACCAGTGGCAAGCACCCCGGCGAGAGAAGCCAGAAATTCGACCTTGGTTTCCTTCGGCTTGGCTTTATTCTTAGATTCGCGATTTTTGCTTTGTCGTTTTGTCATTTGCTGCCTTCTCGCTCGCAGTAGTATCGCTCAGTCGGCCTATTTTGGCGAAATCAGGCGATTGCACTCAAAATCCACGCTCAATGAAACCGTCTCCACATGACTAAGCTGTAGATCATCCATCCTGTGATGCAGAGCCACGCGAGACCCGCAGCCGGAGCAACAGACTGTTTTTGAGGGTCGTTCGATCTACGAAACATGAAACTCGTAAAAAAAACCCCAACACACCCAGACCACAACACTTATAAGGAAGCTGGCGAAGTAGTCGCGCATATAGGAATCATAGCTGTTGAAAACAGGCGATTTCACTCAAAACCCCTGTCGAGATTGGCGCTGCCACTCAAGGAATCGTGCTCATTACCCAAAAGGCTGCCGTAGCGCAGCAAGTTACGACAATGGGTGCGATTAGGCGAGGCCGTCCCGCTAACCCGAGAAGAAGTGCGATCGCGCACATCCCAACGCTGACCCTCGTCCATGCCACTGCAGTTTGAACCTGCTTCCCGAAATCTGGCGGCCAAAAGGCTGGCATTACGAACCTGAGGATCGCCGCTAAAGACGCAAGAAGTATTGCTATGAGGCTCACCCGACCCCGCCAGCGTAGTGGCTTCTCAGGGGATGTTTTCAGAAGAACAACCCACGAATAGACCAAACAGAAGACACCCCCGATGAAGAATGCAATCCAAGCTATCTGCGATATTTTGCTCATGGCTTTACGCGAACATTGTAAGCGGTCAGCGTCAGATGTCGTTAACAGGCCATAGCACTCATTGAGGGGTTCTGAGTGTAACCGCGATGTTTCGCCAGCTATGCTGCCTTCGTATGCGTCCATCCGCTGAACGAGAGGATTCTAAGAGAACATCCCAGGATCTCAAGCACGAGAAGGACGAAGACACTTACATCGAACGGAGCAGTCGAAGGGCCGGACGCAACCATGAAAACATTGTTTAGAGACGCATGCAAGAAATGCTCGTAGAGATCGGCACCTGCTGCGGCCAAAAAGAACATCAATAAGACCAACCCAGAGGGCTTATCGCTGAGCTTCCACAACGCAATGGAGACGCACAAGTGTCCAGACGATATCAAGACAATAGCCAGCCAGCTGACGTGGTTGTTTGGGGCTGGAAGAATGTTTGCCGCAAGGAACAGGTGCCAGACCGCAACGATCCAGTGTGCGATGACAACTGGTAAACCGAGCGTACGTGCCTTTTTCATAGTGAACAATCCCTTCAGAGGAAGTCTGCGATAACGGACCCTTATTCATCGAAGACGTACGCAAACACGATTTCTTACAGAATGGCACAGGGGTTTTGATTTCGGGAATCTGTTCCGCTTCGCTGCAAAGTTCACCACGACGTCAAGAATGTTCTTTTAGGATTCGCAAATGTTGTTAGCAGACCATTACACTCAAAACCTCTGCACAGAATCAATGAGCGTAACAGAGGTATTTCAACACTTGATTGCGTGGGGCGCCTCACTTCTCTGCACTGGGTTCATCGACCCAGTAGATCTCTCGCGCCATGACTCTGAGGCCAGGTTTTTCCTCAAGGACTCTTACAGCGACATTGTGCAGTCCCGCCTCCTCCGAAGTGGGGTAGAAACTCAATGTGTAGCCGTTGTGAATGTCGTCGGTCAGGATCGAAAACTTACTCTCCAGATCGTCTTCATCATGGAACTTTCCTTGCTCTCCACCAGAGAGTGCCGCCAGTTCGGCGGCGGTGCTCTCCCGCATTGCCTTCAAGGCCTGACCGAAGGACGAAAAGTTAGCTGTGTCACGCGAGTGTGCATTGCCCTGAGATGCATGTGCGCGGGCGGGGTTCCGGAGATGTCGGTTCACTAGCTTCTCTTCGGGTGAGAATGTGAGGCTGTAGACCGTGGTCCCGCTCTCGGCCAGACGCTTCACTACGTCCTCGGCATGAGTTGTGCTTCCAAGATCTTGCGCTTGGCTGAGAAGGATGATGATGCGACGAAAGTCTGGTGGCTGGAGTTGCAGCAAACCGATTGCGCAGTTCACCGCATCTAGAATCGCTGCTCCATGGTCGCCGTTTTCAGGGCGCCTTAGAAAATAGTAGAGCGCATCAACCCTCTCAGGGAAGGGCCAGATTTGCTCGGGACGACTGTCGAACGTTACTAGAGCGACCTTGCGGGTTGAACTGCCCAACACCGTTTCGAGCGTGCTGTCGAGCTTTTGGTAGTTCTGAAGGTAGTTGGAGGCGGCCCCGCCCGTTTGCATTAAAACCACGACTGCAAGCGGTTCATTCTCCACCCGCTCCACAGATACATTCTGCTCGATTCCGTTGTCAGTGAGTCGAAAAAGACTCGCATCAAGATCAGTAGCAAGTTCCCCTGAATCGGTTCGGACCAATGTTGATACGACCACGAGTCGGGAGGTGGACCTGATCACAGGCTTGGAGCCTTGGCTCAACCGTAGCGTGCTCTGTCCTGGGGCGACATAGACCGAAAATATTAGAGTCGCCGCACAGGCCGCCATCTGAAGCGCACATTTCACACGGGTAAGTATAGTTCACGTAATCAGGCCTTACACTCAAACCCCCGTCCCGAAGGTCAATGAGTGAGATGGGGATGTTACGAGAGTCAGAGGACCGAAACCGCGCGCCACGAACAAGCACCGAGGCGAATCGGAACAACATAGTTGTACTCTTCGTGCAGGATGAGCTCAGCTGGCTTGCGCATCTCGCAGATCGCAGGTCTATGGGCCTTTAAGCCTCCGACTAGTTCAAAACCGGTTTAATCAGACTGAGAGGCCTGAGCGCTCGAACCTGTCCCCGAACAACTCCCGTGCCGTACATCGCGAGTTGAAACTCCCGTTCTTCTTTGTTGGTTAATTCACGAAGCTCTCCCTCTTCGACTGCTACAACGTAGGAGCCAGAGCTGGACGATTGGGCGCAAACCACGGCGGAAACTACTGTGAGGTGCTTGTGGTCGCAACCCAGGAGACAACCCGAGTCCGTCCACGCTGCGAAGTAGTAAAGATCAGCCATATCCGCTCCGTCTCGATTCGATACAGATTGGCCCGGGTGCGACAAATTACCGAGACAGAACTTTCATACGGGAGGCCTTGCGCAGTCTATGGAAGAACTCGGTTGTACATGACGAAGGTAATTTCTTGGCGGGACATTGCGAATTATTTGCACCGCGAGGCTGTCAGCAAGGCCCGACCGAGGAGCAAAGAAGGTGAATCAATCCTGTGCCCGCCTCGCGGCGTGTCCTACTTCGTTGCCCGGACCGGCGCCAGGCGCCCTAACCAGAATTCTTTCTCTTTCTCAAACGCTTTCGTATCTGCGTCGGTGATCTTCGCAACTTGACCAACTCCCGACTTGACCGACACCATCTTCCTCAGTCGTCCTTGGGATGAGGTGAGATACAGGGTTTGGTCGTTCGAACTCTCCTCCACCACAAACAGCACGATGTCTCTGTTATTTTCAACCGAGACGTCAAAGCCCTGCACAACCTTCCCCGTCCGCGAAATACCTTGCATCACGGCACACTCCTGCTCCTTCGTCATGCCCAGCAAAGTCGCCAGGTGAGGCGGCAACGTCGCGTGCAGTCCATCTTGAAGCACCTTGTCCCTGGCCTGCACGAGCCGGTTTTGAGCGTGGGATCCGGATGCGGGTTTCGCCTGCCCATCCATCAGCAGACTCGCCGCCGCGAAAAAGAAGATGAAAACCCACCGCAATTCCCAAAAAGAATGTCTAGCCATCCTCAACCTGGCCCTCCGATTCAAAGCGGCAGTGTACACCAGCGCGTAAGAGACTGGGCACAGGCTTGCATGAAACTGGCTGGTAGGACCGTTTACGGCCACATGGCGCTTCTTTCCCGCCTCTCCTGAGCTCGAGATGCGGGCAACCGTTAGCGGTGCAAGCGTTCTTCGAATTGAAGGACCGCTCAAGTATGTACAAAAATGTATTCCATGTTCCTTCAGGAACATTTATAAAAGCGTTAACCGGACGGCTCAAGTGGGAGGAACTTGCCGCTAAGCGCATTGTTCGTAAGATTTTACGTGAGCCGGAACCGGTGCAGCGACGGGTGGCGACACGGTCCGTTCGCCTCTGCGGATGAGCACGATTGCACCCAGGATCGCGACGGACGCGAGCGCTACTCGCATGGTCAATGGCTCGGACGCGAGCAGCCATCCCAGCAGCACGGCGACGATCGGATTCGCATAGGTATGCGTTGCCACCAGCGCTGGCGGACACCTCTGCAGCAGCCACGTGTAGGCAGTGAACGCAACGATCGAACCGAACGTAATCAGATAACCCAATCCCAGAATCGACTTGAGAGAGATGCTCGCCCAGTGCGTGGCGTGGAACTCGCCAGTCACTCCCGCTGCGGCCAGCAGCATGACTGCGCCACAGATCAACGGCACAGCCGTTCTCGCCAACGCGTCCGTAGGCAGCTTTAGTCGAGGGGTGATCGCGACACCAGCCGCCCACGAGACGGAACCAACGAGCACAGCTATCATTCCCATGAGACTGGAATTGCCGGAGCTCCATTCTGCGCCAGTGAGCAGGGCAACGCCGACGATCCCCAAACCCAGGCCCAGCGCGCTAAGCCGGCTGATCCTCTGCTGGCCCATCATCCACGCGAACATGAGAATGAACATCGGTTCGGTGGCGATCAGCAGCGCTGCGAGTCCCGAGGCGACGTGCTGCTCCGCCCAATGCAACGTCCCGTGACCAATGAGAAAAAATAATGCGCCCAAGATAAAGCCAGAAATCCAGTGCGCTCGCGTAGGACGATAGCCTCGTGCCCAGGCCCACGCCAGCAGCACGCTGCCGGCAATGGTGTGACGAATGCCCGCGGTCACCAGCGGAGGAATGGTTTCGACCGCGTAGCGAATCGCAAGGTACGTCGAGCCCCACACGATGTAGATTGCCGCGAAGGCGAGCGCCAGTTTGATCGCGTCCATTCGAGCGGGGCGGTTTGGAATTGGTTTGGGCACAATCACGGGTCGTCCTCCTATGTTTATCATCTTGCCGCTGCGAATCAGGGCCATGATTTGGGCTGGTTGGTCGAGAAACATAAGCTAACCTCTAAAACTTAATTAACAGGTTAGATGAATAGTAGGCTTGGCAAACTAACTTGTCAAGTGTATTTTAATGGTTAGGCAAGTCGAGTTTCAGATGCGGGCTACTCACGAAAAGAAAATCGCACGGCGACGGCCGCCACGATTTGATTTGGTGGCGGGAGCAGTGTGCCTGGACTTTATCAACACGCTCGATGATCGCTTCAGCGACGAACCCAAGGAGTTGCTAAAGCAGTACGTCGATCTGGCGCGGTTCGGAGAAGATACGGGAATCCTCACTTCTCTCCAGGTGGATCGCCTGTTCGCGTCGAGTATGGAGCGGCCAATGGAGGCACAACGAGCGCTGGACGCGGCGATTCAGATGCGCGAAGCGATGTACGGCGTCTTCTGGGCGCTCGTGCAAAAGAAACCTGTGCCGGAGGCGTCGCTGTTCGTGTTGAACCAATACGTGCAGGACGCGGCGCAGCATGCCAGCCTGGTTCCCAGGAATGGCGGGTTTGAATGGCGGTTTGATCCATCACCGAATAATTTTGACGCTGCATTGTGGCCGATCGCGCGCTCCGCCTCGGAGTTGCTGGCGTCCGATCAGGTGGGGTTTGTGCGCGCGTGTGCGTCGAAGACTTGCGAATGGCTGTTTCTGGATGTGAGCAAGAATCATCGACGGCGCTGGTGCGACATGACCAAGTGCGGCAACCGGGCGAAGTTTCAGCGGTTCTACAAGCGGAAGAAAAAGGGCTTGTCGTAACGCCACGGCGATGTTGAGGAGATTGACGTGGCGGAGTTTCGCGGGACGGGCGCGCGGCGGATCTTTCGCCCCTCTGGGGCTTGCCATCTCATCGTTGTGATGCACCCACGGCTTGCGCCGTGGGCTGCATTCTTTCGCCCGCTTCGCGGCTTCGCTTCGCCCCATCCTAGTCTGCAAAGGCTGCGGCTAGGATGGGCACACGTCATTGGGCGAGATGTGGTTCTTACCAGAGGCATATTGCAGCCTTCGACGTACCGCGGGATTTCAGATATCGTAGTCGGCTCGGAACGTGCGGTGGATTAGGGCACGGAGAGAATCGATGATGGGCGGCAAATGCGGAACAGTTATTTCGAAATTCGTCTTGTGCAGTCTCTTTCTTATCGGCTCTGTGGCGAGTTGGGCGCAGAGTGCGCCGAGGGCGCAGGAAAAGATCATCATTGATACCGACATCGGGGATGATGTCGACGACGCGTTTGCGCTGGCTCTGGCGGTGCGGAGTCCGGAGTTGCAGGTTCTGGGAGTGAGCACTGCGTTCGGCGATACCGAGATGCGGGCGAAGATTGCCGACCGGTTCCTGGGCGAGGTGGGTCGCGCGGATGTTCCGGTGCTGGCGGGGAAGGCGACGGTGTCGAAGGGCCCGATGTCGCAGAGGAAGTATGGAGAAGGCGGTCATTTTGCCAAAGGGTCGCATGGCGATGCTGTCGATTTTCTGCTGGAGCAAATTCGGAAGTATCCGGGAGAGATCACACTGATTGCGATTGGTCCGCTGATGAATGTTGGGGCGGCGATCGACAAGGATGCGGCTACGTTTCGGAAGCTCAAGCGCGTGGTTCTGATGGGCGGATCGGTGCGGCGTGGGTATGGAGATTTGGGATACACGGCGCCGGTTCCTCCGATGCCGGAGTGGAATATTTTGAACGATGTGGCTTCGGCGCAGAAACTGTTTGCGTCGGGCGTACCGCTGTTTGTCATGCCTCTCGATTCGACGCAGTTAAAGCTGGATGAGGTGAAGCGGGCGTTTTTGTTCAGCCAGGGTACAGCAGTCACGGATGCTCTGGCGGTGCTGTATCACTTGTGGGGGCAGGAAACCCCGACATTGTTTGATCCGATGACGCTGGCGTTTGTGTTGAAGCCGGGGTTGTGTCCGGTGACGGGGATGCATATTCGAGTGGATGAGAAGGGGATGACCCGGGAGGAGCCGGGAGTTGCGAATGCTCAGGTTTGTCTGGATTCCAATTCGGAGGATTTCTTCCGGTTTTATTTGAAGAGAGTTGCGGTGGGTCGGCAGTGAAAATGGAAAGTCAAAATCCCGGTGGCACAATTATGGGTTTCATCCAGTTGATGAGGTCGAGACGAGACACAAGGTCCTTCGACTCCGTGAATGCTTCGCTTCGCGAACCATTCACTGCGCTCAGGATGACATTTCTGTTTAGGGTGACAGCAAGCTCGGAATGACACGAGCTGAGGATGACAAGAGCTCAGAATGACACGAGCTCAGACGACGGTGAGGGGATGGTAAGAATGCGAATCATTTCTGTGGCGGTTTGGTGCGTTGCGTTGATCGGGCTGATTGGTGCGGCTCTGGGGCAGGCGAAAGAGAGTGTCGATCTGATCGTCAGCGGCGGGATTGTGGTGACGATGGATGGGGCTCGGAATATTTATCCGGACGGAAGCGTTGCGATCAAGGGCGACGCGATCGTAGGTGTGGGGCCGCGGGCGGATATTGAGGCTCGATACAGGGCTGCTCAGACGATCGATGCTCGCGGCGGACTGGTGCTCCCAGGGTTCATCAATGGGCACACGCACGTGCCCATGACGCTTTTTCGCGGGTTGCACGACGATGTCACGCTGAATGACTGGCTCTACAAATACATTTTCCCGGCGGAAGCGAAGAACGTGAATGAGGAGTTTGTGCGGTGGGGGACCCGGCTGGCGGCGGCAGAGCAGATTCGTGCGGGAGTGACGACGTTTGCCGACATGTATTACTTCGAGGATGTGGTCGCCGAGGAGACGAAAGCGGCGGGGATGCGTGGAGTGCTGGGGGAAACGTTTATTGATTTTCCGGCGCCGGACAATAAGACCGAAGCACAGATGCTGGCGTATACCGAGAAGTTCCTGAAGCGCTGGCAGGGCGATCCGCTGATTCACGCGGCTCCGGCTCCGCATTCGATTTACACATGTTCAAAAAAGACACTCGAAGATGCGGCCGCGCTGGCGAGGAAATATCATGCGCCGATCTTGATTCATGTTTCCGAAATGAAGAAGGAGTGGGACGACAGCGAGAAGCAGAACGGAATGTCTCCAGTGCAGTATCTGGAAAAGGTTGGAGTGCTCGGGCCGGACGTGGTGGCGGCGCACTGCATTTTTGTGGATGCGGCGGACCGGAAGTTGCTGGCGGAGCGGAAGGTTGGGTGCGTGCACAATCCGTCGAGCAACATGATGATTGCCAGCGGCGTGTCACCGGTGCCGGAGATGAGGGCGGCGGGCGTGGCCGTGGGGTTGGGTACGGATGGTCCGGCGGGAAGCAATAACGATATGAATTTGATGGAAGAGATCGACCTGGCGGCGAAGCTGGCGAAGATCTCGAAGATGGATCCGCTGGCCCTGAATGCGAAGGCGGCAGTGGAGATGGCGACGATTGATGGGGCGCGGGCGCTGCATTTGGAGAAAGAGATTGGGTCGCTGGAGGCGGGGAAGAAAGCGGACCTGATTTTGATCAGCTTGCAGGAGCCGAATGCAGTGCCGATGTATGACGTGTACGCGCAGATTGCGTATTCGCTGAAGGGGAGCGACGTGGAGACCGTTGTGATCGGTGGGCGCGTGGTGATGCGGGAGCGGAAGTTGTTGACCATCGACGAGCCGCGGGTTTTGGAGAAGGCGCGGGAGTATGGGAAGTCGGTGAAGGCGTCGTTGGGAATGGAATAGGCGGCAGAAATTAGAATTCGGAGCTCAAGAGTCGAAAGTTAGAAGTCACAGTCCAGTCTTTCGACTGCACTGAGGGAGGTCTGTGGCGCAAGCCATGAGGGTACTGGCAATGCTGCCGCTGGGCTTGAGAGTGAGGGAGCATGAATTGTGAGGTTAGAAAGTCGAAAATCCTACCCCTTCGACTGCGGTCGGGGCAGGCTCTTTCGCACAAAGGCCAAGAAGGGTACGGTAATCTCCCGCTCGGGATCCTTCGCTATGTGCTTGTGCTTCTCTTTTGCGGGCTGTGTGCTGCGCAGAAGGTGGCGATTACGTTTGATGATTTGCCGCTGAATGGGGAGTTGCCCCCGGGGGTGACGCGGGTCGATATTGCGCGGGATACGCTTGCTGTCCTGAGGAAGCGACGTATTCCGCCGGCGTACGGATTCATCAATGCGAAGAAACTGGAAGGAGATCCCGATGCGGCCGAGGCCCTAAAGTTATGGGCAGCCTCTGAACCATTTGGGAGCCATACCTACGGGCATCCGGATTTGAGCAAGAATTCCGCCGAAGACTTTGAGCGTGAGATCGAACTGAACGAACCCGCCCTGGAGTTGCTGGCGGCAAAGGATGACAACTGGCACTGGCTACGTTATCCGTACCTGCACGAGGGTGAGACAGTGGAGAAACGTCGTGAGGTCCGGGCCTATTTGCAGGCGCACCGATACCGTGTCGCGCAGGTGACACTGGATTGGGAAGATTATTTGTGGAACAGCGCGTATGCGCGGTGTGTGGCGAAGAAGGATGCACCATCGATCGCTTGGTTGCGTTCGAGCTACCTGTCGATTGCGTCTTCGTATCTTGACTTGGGTCGGGATCTGGCAAAGTTGGTCTACCGGCACGAAGTCAATCATGTGCTCTTGCTGCATCTGGGAGCATTCAGCAGCACGATTCTGCCGGACGTACTCGATTTGCTGGAGAAGAAGGGATTCACGCCGGTGACGCTCGAGGAGGCGGAGAGCGACCCGGTATACGAGGGGGATCCGGATGCCGGATTAGCTCATGGCGGCACGTTGCTCGAGCAGTGGATGGATGCAAGGAAGACCAAGTATCCGGCGGTAGCGAAGAAACCGTATAAGGAATTGGCGGAAATCTGTAAGTGAGCGGAGTTTGTGGTTTGGAGGAGGCCTCTCCTCGACTGCTTGGAAGTCAAAATCGCCGCTCTAGCCGCAGGAGGCGCGGCTAGGGTGGGGCGCCCTCAAAACGGGTAGCTATCCTGTTAGTCCCTTATAATCAAAAGATTCTTTATGGCGGCCATTCTTGAGCGGATTCTTGCGGCCACGCGCGGGCGTGTGGCCGAGTCGAAGCAGGGCGCGGATTTGCGGGAACTGGAGCGGCGGGCGGAACAGCACATGCCGCGCGGGTTTCGGCGAGCGCTGGCTGCAAAGAACGGCGTGGCGGTGATTGCGGAGTTGAAGAAGGCTTCGCCGTCGAAGGGATTGATTCGGGCGGAGTTCGATCCCGCAGAGTTGGCGCGAGAGTTGGAGTCTGCGGGGGCGGCGGCGCTGTCGGTGCTCACCGATGAAGAGTTCTTCCAGGGATCGCTGGGGAATCTGCGGGCGGCTTCGGGAGCGGTGAAGATTCCTTGCTTGCGCAAGGATTTTATTGTGGATGAGTTTCAGTTGCTGGAGGCGCGCGCGAATTGCGCCGACGCGGTGCTGCTGATTGTGGCGGCGCTGACGCAGCCGGAGTTAGGTACGTTGGTTACCGGCGCGCGTGCGCGTGGGCTGGATGTGCTGTGCGAAGTGCATGATGGGGACGAGTTGCAGCGGGCGTTGGACGCGGGATGCGATTTGATTGGGGTGAATACCCGGGATCTGCGGACGTTCAAAGTGGATCTGGAGACGGCTTTTGCGCTGGCGAAGAAAATTCCTGCTGGCGTAGTGCGGGTGGCGGAGAGCGGGATTCATTCTGCGGAAGACGTGGCGCGGTTGCGGGGAGCGGGGTATGACGCGTTCCTGGTGGGTGAGTCGCTGATGCGTGCGGAGCGGCCAGGAGAGGCGTTGCGCGGGTTGTTAGTACCCAGTACTCAGTACTCAGTACCCAGTGGGCGATAGGTCGATCGACGGAACTCCTGTCTGGGCTTGGGGTGGACGTGGGCACGAGGTCCTTCGACTGCGGTTTTGCTTCGCTCGTCGCGAAGCAACTCCTCGCTCAGGATGACAGAGTAACCGTTGACAACGTAAACGATGACACCGTAAACGATGACAAAGTAAACGATGACAAAGTAAACGATGACTTGGGTGAAGATTTGCGGGATGACGAATTTGGAGGACGCGCTCGTGGCGGTGGAGGCGGGGGCGGATGCGGTGGGATTCGTGTTTTATGAGAAGAGTCCGCGGTGCGTGACGGTGGAGACGGTGCGGGAGATTGTGGCGAAGCTGCCGGAGAGAGTGGAGAAGGTGGGAGTGTTCGTGGATACGGCTTCCAAATCCATCCTGGACCATGTATCTCGCACAGGGTGACGGCGGTGCAATTGCATCGGAAAGCGATCCGATGCCGAAAGCGTTTGGAGTGATCCTCGACCATCGAGGAAGCTGTCGGAGCGCAGAGACTGAATCGCGATGGTTCCAGGCTATTCGCGAAGACGGATGAGAGGTTTTTTCGATGGGAATCGACATGCGCGCAGCCGAACGTTCGCGGTTCTGCTGGATTCGGTTTCGAACTCGGAAGCGCCCGGTGGTACGGGCAGAACGTTTGACTGGGAACGACGCGCGGTATCGTTCGGCGCGTCGGCATCGAGCGTGACGGTGATCGTGGCTGGCGGGTTGACTCCCGCAGAATGTTAGCGACGCGATCGAGATCCTTCAGCCTTGGGGAGTGGATGTGGTCTCTGGGGTCGAGGCGCGGCCTGGGAAGAAGGATCCGGAGAAGGTGCGGGCTTTTGTGCGGGCGGTGCGGGAGATGGATCGGAAGGTTGGTTAGGGATGGCTACGGTTCCACGAACTACGAAAGTCAAAGTCCACAAAAGGTCCCTCGACTCCGCTTTGCCTTCGCTTCGCGAACGCAAAGCTGCGCTCGGGATGACAAGGGACACAAACAACAGGGGTGAGCCGGGGCGGTTTGGGATTTATGGGGGGCGGTACGTCCCTGAGACTCTTATGGCTGCGCTCAACGAATTGGAGCGCGAGTATGCGAAGGCGAAGCGGGATCCGAAATTCAAGGCGCGGCTGGAGGGCTTGCTGCGGACTTATGCAGGGCGTCCGACGCCCTTGTTTTTTGCGCGGCGGCTGACGCAGAAGTTGGGCGGGGCGAAGATTTATTTGAAGCGCGAGGACCTGCTGCACACCGGGGCGCACAAGATTAATAACTGCCTGGGGCAGGCGTTGCTGGTCGAGCGCATGGGGAAGCATCGCGTGATCGCGGAGACTGGGGCGGGGCAGCACGGGGTGGCGACGGCTACAGTGTGCGCGCTGTTCGGCTTCGAGTGCGTGGTGTACATGGGCACGGAGGACATGCGGCGGCAGGAGTTGAATGTGTTCCGCATGCGGCTGTTGGGGGCCGAGGTGCGGGGAGTAAATTCGGGGTCGCGGACTTTGAAAGACGCGATCAACGAAGCGATGCGCGACTGGGTCACGAATGTGCGGACTACGCATTACTTGTTGGGGAGCGTGCTAGGGGCGCATCCGTATCCGACGATGGTGCGGGATTTTCATCGGGTGATCGGGCGCGAGGCGCGGGCGCAGATTTTGAAGGCTGAGGGAAAGTTGCCGGCGGCGATTATTGCCTGCGTAGGTGGGGGATCGAACGCCATTGGGGTGTTTTACGATTTTATTAATGACAAGAAAGTCCGGTTGATCGGAGTGGAGGCTGGGGGGCGCGGCGAGAAGCTAGGGGATCATGCGGCGCGGTTTCGCGGAGGGTCGCCGGGAGTCTTGCAAGGAACTTATTCTTACGTGCTGCAGGATTCGGGTGGGCAGATCGCGTTGACGCATTCGATTTCGGCGGGGCTGGATTATCCGTCAATCGGGCCGGAGCATGCGGCTTTGCGAGACGCGGGGAGAGCGGAGTACGTGTCGGCGTCGGACGCGGAGGCGCTCGAGGCCACGACTTTGCTGGCGCGGACGGAGGGCATTATCCCGGCGTTGGAGTCTGCCCATGCCGTGGCGGAAGTGGTGAAGCGGGCTCCGGGGATGAAGAAGTCGGAAGTTGTGATCGTGAATGTGTCAGGGCGCGGCGATAAGGATATCGGGATCATGCGGGAGAACTTCAAGTTGGATTGATGATTGTGGATTGTTGATTGATAAACCTGTGGTGCCAGGGAGTATCAGGTTGCAATCAAAAATCATCCATCACCAATCGGCAATTTCTTTTTATGCCTCTTACTTTCTATAGAAAGCCGGCGTTGGTGGCGTATGTGACGTGCGGGGATCCGGATCTCTCGACTACGCGGGACGTTGTGTTGGCGGCGATTGAGGCTGGCGCGGATGTGATTGAGTTGGGAGTGCCGTTCAGTGATCCGGTGGCGGATGGGCCGATGATCCAGCGGGCGAGCGAGCGGGCTTTGAAGCAGGGGACTTCGCTGGGGCAGGTGCTGACTTTGGCGGCGGAGATTCGAGATCACGCGCAGTCGACCGGGTTGATTGTGTTTTCGTATTTAAATCCGATTCTGCGAATGGGGATGGAGAAGTTCTGCAAAGTGGCGCGGGCGGCGGGCGTCGATGGCGCGCTGGTCACCGATTTGCCGGTGGAAGAAGCTGGAGAATACTTGCGAGCGATGCGGGAACATGATCTGTCCCCGGTATTTTTGGCGGCGCCGACTAGTCCGGATGAGCGGTTGAAGCGGATTGCAGAGGCTTCGCGGGGATTTGTGTACGCCGTATCGCGGACAGGGGTGACGGGAGCGCGTCAACAGTTGGCCGATGACGCGCGAAAGTTGGTGAAGCGGCTGCGGCGCGTGACCAGGCTTCCGGTTGCGCTTGGATTTGGTATTTCCACTGCGGCGCAGTTTGCTGAAGTTGGTGAATTTGCGGACGCGGTGGTGGTGGGTAGCGCGATTGTCGAGACGATTGAACGGAATCGGGGACGGGAAGCGGCGGCTGTAGGGGAATTTGTGCGGGAGATCTCCGCTACTCGTTCTCAGGCGGTCGCGACGCGGTAGGAGTGAAGAGTCAAAAATCGCCACCCTAGCCGCAAAACGTGGCTCGGATGGGGCATCCGCAATTGGCTGGACTCTGTATTCGTGCACTGTGTTGCTTATGGACATCGAGGATTGGCGAAAGAAAATTGATGAACTGGACCGCAAGCTCGTGGAGTTGCTGAGCGAGCGGGCTCGGGCTGCGGTGGAGATTGGGCGGCTCAAGCGCAATACTTCAATGCCCATTTATGAGCCGGACCGGGAGCGGATCGTTTTTGCGAATGTGCAGGAAGCGAATCCGGGGCCATTGCCGGGCCGGGACCTGGTGCGGATTTACGAGCGCATCATCGACGTCATGCGGAATATTCAGAAGGAAGAGATTGTGACGAAAGCTGAGGCGGCGAAGACTGGAACGGAATTGGATTCGGAAGTGAATGACTGAGCCTGATTCCAAGGGCTAAGAGCAGAAGTTACCAGCTAAGAGCTGATGTGAGAGATACCTATGATTGTGGCGATGCAGGAAGGCGCGGATGAGGGGCTGATTCAGCAGGTGATTGAGCACCTGGTGAAGATGGGGTTTGAAGTGCACCGGTCGACCGGGGCGCGGATGACGGTGCTTGGGGCGGTCGGGTCGGGGATTGATTTCGATATCCGCAACCTGGAATTGTTGCCGGGGGTGCAGGAAGTTCATCGCATCAGTTCGCCGTACAAGCTGGCGGGGCGAAGTTTTCGTCCGGAGGGGACGATCGTCAAGCTTCCCAATGGGATTGGCGTGGGCGGGAACGAAATTGTGGTGATGGCCGGGCCATGTTCGGTGGAATCGCGGGAGCAAATTTTTAGCACTGCCGAGGCCGTCGCCAAAGCGGGCGCAAAAGTGCTGCGGGGCGGAGCGTTTAAGCCGCGGAGCTCTCCGTACTCGTTTCAGGGCCACGGAGAAGATGCGCTGAAGTTGATGCGCGAGGCGGGAGAGAAATTCAATTTGCTGGTGATCAGCGAAGTGATGGAGATTTCGCAGATCCCGATGATGCTGCCTTACGTGGATATTCTGCAGGTGGGGGCGCGCAACATGCAGAACTTCAATCTGCTGCGCGAGCTGGGGAAGGTGCGCAAGCCGGTGCTGCTGAAGCGCGGGATTGCGGCCACGCTGGAAGAACTACTGTTGTCGGCGGAATATATTATGGCGGGCGGGAATTATGAAGTGATCCTGTGCGAGCGCGGGATTCGGACGTTTGAGACCTATACGCGCAACACGATGGATATCTCCGCAATTCCGATCATTCACAAGCTGTCGCATCTTCCGATGACAGCTGATCCGTCGCATGGGACCGGGCGGCGGGACAAGGTTGCGCCGATGGCACGAGCGTCGGTGGCGGCAGGGACGGACGCCCTGCTGATCGAGGTGCATTGCGATCCGAACAAGGCGTGGTCGGATGGGGCGCAGTCGCTGTTTCCGGAGCAGTTCGCGAAATTGATGGACGAACTGAGAATGATTGCCCCGGCGGTGGGAAGAACGATCTGATTTTGTAATTTGGTAATCGGGTAATTTTGTAATTGAGATCCTTGGGTATTTCGGCTTTTCAAATTACCCGATTACAAGATGACTCAATTACCAAATTCTTTTTATGGCGATCCGGCAAATCACGATTATTGGGACTGGCCTGATTGGCGGATCGCTGGGGCTGGCGCTGCGGAAGAAGAAGTTTGCCGGGCGGATCGTGGGGTGCGATCGTGAAGGGACGCTGGAGAAGGCGCGGATGCGCGGAGCGATCGACGATGGCACGGCAGACCCGGGGGATGCAATTCGTGGGAGCCAAGTCGTCGTGCTGGCGACTCCGGTTTTGGCTATCGTCGATCTCATCGAGCGCGTCGGGCCCGTCCTTCCGGCGAAGGCGCTGCTGACTGACGTGGGGAGCACGAAGGCAACGGTGGTCGAGCATGCCGTGAAAGTGTTTGGGAAGAGTGCAGGCAAGCGCTTTTTGGCGGGGCATCCGATGGCAGGGAAGGAATCGAGTGGGGTGGATTATGCGGATGCGGATTTATTTCAGAATGCAGTTTGGTTTCTGACGCCGCTGCCGGGACAGAGTCTGAATGAAGGGCTATTCGCGGAGTATGCGGGTTGGATCGACCAGATCGGAGCGCGAATTGCAATGCTGCCGGCCGAGGAACATGACCGGCTGTGCGCCTGGATCAGCCACGTGCCGCAGATGATTTCGACCGCGCTGGCGGCGGCACTGGTCGAGGAGTTTGGGGCGGAGGCTCCGTTGCTGTCGGCCGGCGGCAGGGCTTTGCAGGAGATGACGCGGATCTCTGCGAGTCCATATTCGATGTGGCGCGATGTGGCGATCAGTAATAAAAAGAACCTGGAAGATGCGTTGTGGAAGGTGGAGCAGAGGCTGGCGCACATCCGGGAAAACCTGGGAACCCGGGCATTGGCTGAGGAATTTGAGCAGGCGCATGCGCTGCGCAAGGTTCCGGCGAAGAAATCGACAGGGCTTTCACCACGGAGGCGCGGAGACACGGAGAAAGACAATCGTTGATTGTGGATTGCTGACTGTTGATTGAAAAACAAAATAACCTTCGCATTTAGTTTTTTTAATCAGCAATCAACAATCATCAGCCAGCAAATGTTTTAGGGTTCGAACGCTATGAATAAAGTTGTGGCTAGTGCGGATGAAGCGATTCGCGACGTGTTTGACGGCGCGACGATCATGATTGGGGGCTTCGGGCTGTGCGGGATGCCGGAGAACTTAATCCGTGCGCTCGTGCGCAAAGGCACGAAGAGGCTGAGGACCATCAGCAACAACGTCGGCGTGGACGGGGTTGGGAATGGATTGCTGCTGGCGGCGGGGCAGATCGTGCATCACATCGGAACCTACGTGGGCGAGAACAAGTTGCTGGAAGAGATGGTTCTGAAGGGAACGATCAAACTCGATCTGGTGCCGCAGGGAACTTTTTCTGAGCGGATTCGGGCGGGAGGTGCGGGAATTCCGGCGTTTTATACGCCGACCGGCGTGGGCACTATTGTCGCTGAGGGCAAAGAGACGCGCGAGTTTGATGGGCGTTTGTACGTGATGGAGCGAGGATTAAAGGCGGATTTCGCGTTTGTGAAAGCCTGGAAGGGCGATCGGGAGGGAAATCTGATTTATCGGAAGACGGCGCGGAATTTTAATCCGATGATGGCGACAGCGGCGAAGATTACGATTGCCGAGGTCGAGCACCTGGTGGAAGTCGGCGAGTTGGATGGCGACGCGATTCATACGCCTTCGATTTACGTGAAGCGGATTTTTCAGGGAGAGTTGTACGAGCGGCGGATTGAGAGACGGACGGTGCGGAAGAGTAGCTAGTACTCAGTACTCGGTACTCAGTACTCGGTACTCAGTTCTGAACGTGCTGTCGTTCGGACACGTGCGAATAGCCCACAACATTCTCTCTGCGTGCGGCAGAGGTGCACGGGTCCTTCGCTTCGCTCAGGATGACGGGGATGATTGGATTAACGATGAATAAGCCGGGGAAAGATGCGGAGAAGCGCGAACGGATTGTGAAGCGGATTGCGCGGGAGTTGCGCGATGGGTTCTATGTGAACCTGGGGATTGGGATGCCTACCCTGATTGCGAATCATGTGCCGGCGGGGATCGAGGTCACGCTGCAATCGGAGAACGGGATGCTGGGGATTGGGCCGTATCCGATCGAGGGGCAGGAGGACGCGGATCTCATCAATGCAGGGAAAGAAACTGTCAGCGAAATGCCGGGGACGTCGTATTTCTCGAGCGCAGATTCGTTTGGCATGATCCGCGGCGGGCACATTGATTTGAGCGTGCTGGGCGCGATGGAAGTGGATGAGACCGGAAGCCTGGCGAATTGGATGATCCCGGGAAAGATGGTGAAGGGAATGGGCGGCGCGATGGACCTGGTCGCCGGGGCGCGTCGCGTGGTGGTGGCGATGGAGCATACGACGCGCGAGGGCGCTCCCAAGATTTTGAAGAAGTGCACGCTTCCGCTGACGGGCGTTCGTGTTGTCGATACGATTGCCACGGAGATGGCGTATATCCGGGTAACCAAGGATGGTCTTGTGCTCGAGGAAGTTGCTCCGGGGCTGACAGCAGAGGATGTGCAGCGGGCGACCGAGGCGCGAGCAGCGGGCGACTGAGGCGCGATTGATCGTGAGCCCGGGGTTGAAGGTGATGGAGAGCTAGGGCAACGCCAGATCTTTTTCCTTGGGTGTGGCTAGTTTGTCTTCGTCGATCAGCCGCTGAATTTGCGCGATGCGGTCTTTCAAATTCTTCTCGGCCTCGCTTTGAGTGTGGGTCATCTGCTGGCCGAGAATCACAAACATGTTGAGGAGACGGATCGCTGCCTGGGGGGAATAGCCGGCGTCGGCTGCGAGTTTCACACCACTCCAATCGGCCGCGAACTCGCGGTCGTGTCCGTAGCCGGGGAGAAACGAATCCACCTTCAACTGATCGGCGGTTTCCGGCGTCAGGTGCTGCTTTGCGAGTTCTTCGACGAGCCGGTCTCGACACTGATTTAAGTCAACATGCTCCATCTCGTGTCCGAGCACGACCGCGAGTTGGTCTTCCGTATCCATCATCGCCAGAATTCCAGCGCCTACAAAGATCTCGCCACCGGGAAGAGCAAACGCACTCTTAAAGGTCGGATCGGGATCGAAATGGAAGCGGTAGGAAAGCTTGCGCTGCGTGTGGGCCGCGAGCCGGTCTCCAACAGTTTGTAGATATTGGTCGATTTTGGTGGTCTGGGGAGTGGATTGCATGCCCTCGGAAGTTGAGAATTGCGACGCGAGCAGGTGACCGATGCGGACCTCATCCGCGTCGCTGAGGGCTGAAGTGCCAGGACTGCTCTGTGCCGCAAGGAGTGCGCCGAGGAACAAAAGTACAGCCGCAGAGCGCAAGCACGTGACCCAAATTACCTGCATGAGTGATGGACGCTCAACCGGCAAATTCGTAACAGCCCGAGTGACCAACTTCACGCGGCAGCGATGCGGCGAATCAGGTCTTCTTGTTCCCCTTTATTTTCGGCGCCGATGGTGAAGGCATCGAGGACACCTAACGACAGAGCGTATTTGATGGCTTCATCCTGGCGGTCTCGGAGTTTGCCCTGGCCCAGGATCTTCATCCCCACGACCGCTTTCCCGGCCGCTTTCATTTCTTTGAGCACACTCACAACCGTTGCAGGATCAGCGTCCATTTCTGCGCCGATGGGATTGATGCGGGCGAGATCGATTTCGACCCAGGGAGACTTGGCTGCGGTGCGCAGGGCTTCGATGGTGTGGCAAGAGCATCCATGGGCGCGGATCGTGCCTTTCTCTTTAGCTTCGGAGAGAACGTCCATCACGCCCTTGTAGCGCTCGGTCCAGTCGCCCTCGGTGACGCAATGGATGAGGCAGACGTCGAGATAGTCGGTGCCGAGTTCGCGGCGGAAGCGGTCAAGATCGGCGCGGACGCCGGCGGCGTCGCGGGTAAATGTCTTGGTCAGGACGGTGACCTTGTCGCGAGGCACGTGCTTGAGTGCTTCGGCCACGTGAGGATGGCTGCCATAGGTGTCCGCGGCATCGAAGAAGCGCAGGCCCTTGTCGTATCCGTTGAGAAGAAGATCGGAGAGGCCTTTGACGCCCAGGGCGGTCTGGTGCGAGTGGTGTCCGGAGCCAACGGTGCCGGTGCCCATGGCAAGGCGGCTGGTCTTGATGCCGGTGTTGCCGAGGGTAATCGTGTCGGACGCGGCGAACTTTGTGGAGAGCGTCTGTTCGGCGATCGCGTTGAGGATGGATTTGGAACTGAGCCAGGCAGCACCCAGACCTGAGGCGGAGCGAACGAGGAATTCGCGGCGACGCATGCGTCCTCCTAGAAATTATCGAAAGAGACTATGGCGCTTCTGAGAGGCTACACCAATAGGGGCGGTCGGGCAAACGCGGGACCGCCATACCGATGGACGTGCTTTCGGACGAATCGTCAACGGGAGGTTGGCTAGATTCGGAAGGGAGCCGCCAAAAGCCGGAATGGAAGGGTGATGCCGAGGAAGATAATTTCGAGGACGCCATGGACCGCGACCCCGATGATGCGAAACGGAAGCAGAAGCAGCCAGATGAAGGGATAGGCGATCAGTGCCAGAAGTGCGAGCGGCCAGCAGAGGATAAAGAGAATGCACCACAGCAGGAACGTGAACATGGCGGAGACCTCCTGATTAATTGTACGTCCGGGGGAGGCGAAAAGTTCCCGGGGAAACCGTGGTCAAAGTCCTGGAGGTCGAAGCCCTGGATGACGACAGGCGCGGTCATTCGAATTGCTTGCGGAAAGCCGCGAGCTGCTGCTGGACTTCTGTCAGTTCGGTGCGCAGGCGCGAAACTTCATCTTCTAGTCTGCTGAGACGTTCCGTTGCGGAGCTATAGCCGACATTGGTCGGTGCGGGTGCCTGGGCCACATCAAGGAACGGGGCCTGGCCGGAGAACAGGTGGGCGTAACGGGATTCCTTGGTGCCGGGCTGGCGAGGAAGAATCGTGGCCAGAGGCGGTTCGCGCTGTGCCAGACGATCGAGCGTGGAGATTACGTCTTCGAGGGCTTCGAAGCGATACATGCGCTCGGTGCGGGTGCGAAGTTCTCCTGGAGTTTGCGGACCGCGGAGGAGAAGCACGCAGAGGACGGCGATTTCGCGGCGATCGAAGTTGAAGACTTCCTGGGAGCGGTGCTCGAATTTCGTGACGCGGCTGTCGGCGCCGCTGGCAGGGCCCGCCAGACGCTTTTCCTGGAGGGTGGCCAGGGCTTCGCGCACTTTAGCTTCATCGAGGGAGGTGATCGGGTCGCGGTTGTTTTTCTGGTTGCAGGCGTTGACCAGGGCATTGAGGGAAAGTGGGTAGTAGTCGGGCGTGGTTATGTCTTTTTCGATCAGGGCGCCGAGGACGCGGGTTTCGGTATCAGTGAGGATCACGGATTGAGTCCAGTATTTAGAGTGACTTGTGATTTTAATGCACCGGCGGGTGGAGGAGTGATGCCGGAATTAAAATCCCCACTTCTCGCGCAAAAGACGCGCGAGAAATGGGGCACCCTCGGGATCTTAGAACAGGGCGGTGGAGCGGCGCTTCCAGGATTTGCCTTTGTCTTTGGCGATATTTTCCATGTCGGCGACGTACGCTCCCGCTTGCGTCAGGACGTGGTGCAGATCGTTGCCGATGCTGATGAAGGTGAATCCCTTCTCGAGGAATTCGCCGACGCGGGCGGTGCCGAAGAGGAAGATGCCGAGGATGACGTTATTTTTCCGGGCATGATCGATTAGTTTTTTCGTAGCGGCGTCGAGTTCGGGCGAGGTGTACATGTGCGGGAACTCGTACTTGTTGTAGAGGCCCATCGACATGCAGAGATCGTTCTGTCCGAGGAAGAGGATGTCGACGCCGGGAATGGCGGCGATTTCGGCGATGTTTTCGATGCAGGAGGCGGTCTCGACCTGGAGCGCGACGATGCCTTCGTTGTTCCAGCCTCCGGCGTAGCCGAGGAGTCCCCCCTTGTTCATGCTGCGCTGGGGAAAATACACGGAGCGCGTGCCGACCGTGGGATACTTCGCGCAACTGACGGCCTGACGGGCTTCGTCAGCCGTGTTGATGTATGGGATGAGAACGCCATCGGCTCCCATGTCGAGAGCTTGCTGGATGCCTGGGCGGTCGTCGTATCCGCCGACGCGAACCAGGGACTTGGCGCCTCCGTTGGCGATGCCGCTGAGCATGGCAGAAAGTTTTTCGTAGCCCATGGGACCATGCTGGGTATCGACGAGCAACCAGTCGTAACCGGAGTGCGCGAGTTGCTCGGCGACGGTGGGGCTGTGCGCGTTGAGGAACAGGCCCATCTTGGGCGATCCGGCGCGAAGCTGCTTCTTGAATTCAGATCCGCTGAGTGCGGGGTCAGGCATGAGAATCCTCCTTGAAATCGAATTGCGTAGTGTACCGTATGGGGCTCGGAAGACGACGAACCGGGGATGAATTTTTTCGTTTGAGCTGTGACCCGGGGACAGACTATGCGAAACAAAACATTATCTTAATTGTCGGTGGGCGCGGTTTGGATGAGGGCCGTGCGAAGTCGTATTGCTATCTCGGGATGCGGACGCCTATAGTTCTCTGGATTGAGGTATCACCATGCGACTGCTCTTAAATTGGGTGCTGAGTGCACTGGCGGTCTGGATTGTGTCCCAGGTGGTGCCCGGCGTACACGTGAATGGTCCGGTAGCAGCTCTGATTGCAGCGCTGGCCATCGGGTTTATCAACGCGACGATCGGGGCACTGCTCAAAATCATAACTTTTCCGCTGACGGTGTTGACACTGGGACTGTTCTGGTTCGTGATCAACGCGCTGATGCTGGAACTTGCGTCGGCGCTGGTCCCGGGATTTCAGGTGCACGGGTTTATGGCGGCGTTCCTCGGCGCGATTGTGTTGAGCCTGGTCAACCTGTTGCTGAAGGCGATCGTGATGCCGTCGAAGGTACGATAGCTTTTTCGAACTCTGGTTTCACGCCTGATTCCTGTGCTCTGCGGTCGATCCGCGGGAGTGACGTGCCGAGCCTTTTCCCATCTGGACCGTTTAGCCGCGCTTCCGCGGTTTGAGGGATTGCCAATCTTGATCGTTTAGAAGGCGTCCGAGGTTGCTGAATTCGCCAGCGCCTTGCAGGAATTCGCCGCCATCCATGCGGATGACTTCGCCATTGATATAGCTGGAGCCGTCACTCACGAGAAAGGCTGCGAGATTGGCCAGCTCTTCGACTGTTCCGAAACGGTGGAGGGGGTTGCGATCGAGAGCGAGCGTTTCGAGTTCGGGGCGAGGAAGGACGCGGGAAAAGGCGCCTTGCGTGGGAATTGGGCCGGGAGCGATGGCATTCATGCGAATGCCGCGATTGCCCCACTCGACGGCGAGGCTGCGCATGAGAGCTTCGACGCCGGCCTTGGAAACTGCGGAGGGAACGACATAGGCGGAGCCGACCGGCGCGTAGGTGGCAGAGATGCTCAGGACGGTGCCGGGATGGGCGGCCTTGAGCCAGCGGCGTCCGCACGACATGGTGCAGTTGAGGGTGCCCATCAGAACGATGCCGATGACGGAGTTCCAGGCGCCGGGAGAAAGTTCTTCGGTGCGGGCAATGAAATTTCCGGCGGCGTTGTTGACGAGGATGTCGAGAGGTCCGGATTTCCAGATGGAGTCCATCATGCTCTCGACGGCTTCGAGGTTGCGAACGTCGCAGGGCAGGGCCTGGATGCTGCCTTTGGCCGACAGTTCAGACGCGGTTGCGTTTACGACTTCTTCGCGGCGGCCACAGATGTAGACGGTTGCTCCCAGTTCGAGAAAGCGCTGGGCCATGCCTTTGCCGAGGCCGGTACCGCCGCCAGTAATGAGGGCGCGTTTGTTTTTCAGAAGGTCGGGACGGAACATGGAGCCTCGTTTTGCGATTCCTTTTGACTGCGAAGCGATTGTAAATCCGATCGTGAGTAGTGGGTCAGATGGCGCACGCGCGCGCTTGGGAAGAAGCGGTCGAGCTTCGCTCGATGGACAGCCGGGGGCGGCTGTCCTCCACATGAGTGTCTCAGCATGAGTGTCTCAGCTTCGCGAGACGTTGCAGGCGACCCGGAAACCGTAGTCGGCGTATTGGAAATCTGGCGGGATGCTGGAGCGGGCGGAGCAGCGAGCTACTTTGATGTGGTGGCGCCAGGAGCCTCCGCGGGAGGATTTGCGAGGACTTGCGGGGCTTCGCTCCGGACCTTGCGGGTTGCGGTCAGGCGAGATTGCATAGTAGTTCGGGTCGTACCAATCGCTACACCATTCGTGGACATTGTCGCAAATGTCATAGAGGCCGAACGCGTTGGGAGCATAGCGGGCGACTGGTTCGGGACCGTTTTGCCAACGGGTGGCGTAGTCGGGAAGAGATTGCGGCGGATCGTCGCCCCAGGGAAATTGTTTCTGCTCAAGGCCGCTGCGGGCGGCGCACTCCCATTCGGCCTCTGTGGGGAGGCGGAAGGTGCGAGCTGTTTGAGTGCTTAGCCATTCGCAGTATCGAGTGGCTTCGTGCCAAGACACTCCAGCGACCGGCTGCTGCGGGTGATCGAAATTTGGGTCCTGACGGAATGGGGGCGCCGGGGCGGACGTTGCGCGCAGGAAGCGATCGTATTCGGCGTTGGTGACTTGCGTGGCGGCGAGCAGAAAAGAATCGATCCAGACGCGATGGATGGGGCGTTCGCAATCCTGTCCAGAGTCGGAGCCCATGAGGAACCATCCCTCGCGGATGTGAACCATGGAAGGTTCGATGGCCGCAGTTGCAGTTTCGGAGGGAGCGAGCCTAAGGGTCATTGCGGTTGCCGCGTGTTCTTCACCGGGGTAAAGTTTATCAGCGCTGGCCGCACGGAGGCCGTCATGGCCGAGAGGATGCTGCGTTTTAAAGCGAGGATTGAGGGGAAAGAGGCTGGAGTCGTCGCGGCGATCATACCGCCGGTGAACGTGCGGGAATATTTTGGGACGCGCGGACGGGTTCCGATACGAGGGACGATTAACGGGTTCGCATTCCGCTCGTCGCTCATGCCGATGGGTGGCTGCCACATGATGCCGGTGAACAAGGCGTTGTGCCGGGGTGCGGGAGTGAAGCCGGGTGACATCGCAGACGTGGTGATGGAGCGGGATGAGAAAGCGCGGACGGTAGAGGCTCCTCCGGAGCTGTCAAAAGAGTTGGCAAAGAGTAAGAAAGCGCGGGAACGCTGGCGGGATTTGTCGTTCACGCACAAGAAGGAGATGGCGGTTTCGATTTCGGGCGCGAAGCAGGAGGAGACTAGGAAACGGCGGTTGGCGAAGGTGATGCAGGTGTTGAAGGCTGGGACGAAGTGGACGGGGTAGTAGATTCACTATCCCCACGCTGAGTTCAAAATCCACCCTCACTTCAAAATCCCCACTTCTCGCGCAAAAGGACGCGCGAGAAATGGGGCACCCTCAGTACTTTTGACGTAAGCCTCGCGCTATTTCGAAGATGTTGTTTTCCTGGAAGAGGCGGATTGCGGCTATGCCGGCGGCTCCGGCTTCCAGGCAGGAGTGGGCGTTGGAGAGTGTGATCCCGCCTAGCGCTAAGACAGGAATTTTTGCCTGGCATACTTCGCGGAGCAGATCGATGCCCGCAGGACTTGCGTCTTTCTTTTCGAAGACCGGTGCGAAGACGGCGAAGGATGCTTGGTTGGCAGCGGCTTCAGTTACATCTCGCGAAGAGTGACAGGAGACTCCGATCAGCGGATCGTCTGGCGAGGTTACGCGGGCGAGGGCGCCCGCGCCACATTGGACTGACGCACATTTCCATACTTCTCTCACTTCTTGCGGCGAGATGTCGTCGGCGCGGAGATGGACGCCGTCGGCTTGGACGGCGAGAGCCACGTCCGTGCGGGAGTTGATCAGGAGGGCAGTTCTCAGGTCCCGGTTCTCCGTCTTCAGGCGGGCAATGAGGCTGACGGCCTCTTTAGCCAAGGATTCCAAATCGCGCGGGGGCAGATCTTTTTCGCGGAGTTGGATGTAGTCGACGTTGGCGCGGGTGGCTTCAGAAATCTTGGCAAGAAGATGGCGATGGCGGCTGTTTTCGTCGCCGGAGAAGGTTGTGCGGTCGGTGATGTAGTAGAGAAGGCAAGGGGCGGACATCTGGTTGCAGTTTAATTCACTGGGCTCAATTGCAGATTTCGAACGGAGTCAAATTCCCCACCCTAGCTAGTGTCCTGTCCTGGAAATACGCTGCATAAGTTCGGACCGCAAATTTGTCGGCAAAGCGACGGATTGGCGGCGCAAGCAAAGTGCACAGGTCCTTCGCTTCGCTCAGGATGACATTCTGATATATGTCACGGATGACATTCTGCTTTATGTCACGAACTTGTGGGCCACCGTTTTGAGTGGCGGCCGCTACGGCCTTGTTTTCGCTATTTCTGGGAGCGCTTCGGCTTCTTTCTTCGGGGTTCCGCCCAAGTGATATTTCGTGAGGCCTTCGCGAAGGAATTCGAAGGCGTGCTCCGGGGAATCGACGATCTGGAATTGGTTGAGATCTTCCGCTGAGATGGTGCCGGCGTCCACGAAGGCCTGGAAATTGATGATTCGGTTCCAGTATTCACTGCCATAAATGACGACAAGGATTTTCTTGGCCAGTTTGTCGGTCTGGGCGAGGGTGAGGATTTCGAACAGTTCGTCCATGGTGCCGAAGCCGCCGGGGAAGATCACGAGACCCTTGGCCAGATAAGCGAACCAGAATTTGCGCATGAAGAAATAATGGAACTGAAAGTTCAGTGCCGGAGTGATGTACCGGTTCGGAAATTGCTCGAAGGGGAGCTGGATGTTGAGTCCGACGCTCTTGCCTCCGGCCTCGAAGGCGCCGAGATTGGCCGCTTCCATGATGCCGGGACCTCCGCCGGTGGTGACAACGAAACGGTGCCGTCGCGCTGGTATCCCGATGGACCATTTGGTCAGCATATGAGCCAGTCGGCGCGCGTCCTCATAGTAGCGGGCCATATCCACGCCGGCCTGCGCGAGCTTGAGTCCCTTTTCAAGTTCCGCGTCGGGCGCAGAGGCATGATTCTGCTGGAGCGCGACGAGGTTCTTCTCGGCGTCTTTGAGCCCCTGGAAGCGGGCCGAGCCGAAGAACACGACGGTGTCCTGGATCTGCTCGCGGCGAAAACGAGCGAGCGGTTCCTGATATTCCGCCAGCATGCGGATGATGCGGCCGTCAGGACTGCCGAGGAAGGTTTCATTCTGATAGGCGACGGGCGCGGACTTTAGGCGGTCAGTCATAAGTAACTCACGTTCCAGAAACCAGGGCCATGCTGCGAAGGTAGTGCTGCGCTTCCCGGATCCAATCTTTCCGCTACCCCACTGTTAGTGCCGTGCGCGATTTCCCATGGCGCGTCCTACGGCTGAGGTTTAGCGGGAACTATCCCGGATCGCGCACCCCAATTGCGTCATTTCAGATGGCGCGGACTACTGCTGCTCGTGGTAGTGGAGCGCCTCCCAAAAACCGATCCAGATATCGAGCAGGCCGAGCCCGCTGCAGATGCCGCGGAAGAAGCCGTTCGAGACCACCGAGCGGAGCGCCGGAAACGAGAGTAACAGGTAGTTGTCCGTCCATTCCGGGGTCCAGGGCAGAATGATGAGCAGAACTCCAGCCACGGCGCTAATTAACACAAACAGAAAAACCGAAAGTCGGTGCATCCACACTTGCAGGGCACTGGGGCTGCGATATGAGGCTTGCCCAGGGGGATCCAAGAGCCCAGTGCGCGTTTCAGCAGGAGGCGTCGCTGGGTCGGGAACATCTCCGGGCGAGCGTGAGAAAGCGGGATCTGTCATGCGTGATGGCTCCTCCGGTGCGAAGAAGGAGCACGGAATAGAGTACTGCACGCGCTGAGTCCCAGGTAGGAAGCAATCGGAACAAAAGCCATCGGGCTATTCTACGACTTCAGGGCCTTAATGCGCTCGGCGACGTCGCGATAGTCGATGTTGGTGCCATAGACTTCCATGAAGTGCTTGAGAGCGGAAGGCTTATCGCCGCTAGCTTCGTAGGCGGACGCGAGTTCATAGTTGAGGGCAACGCGAGTTTCGCCGTCGATTCCGACGACGTTGAGCGCCTTGTCATACCAGCGGACGGCGGCTTCAGGAACGGCCTTCTCCAGGAAGCACTGGGCCAGCCAGGTGTAAGTCTGCATGATCTGCGGGAAGGAATGTCCCCGATCGAAGGACTGGCAAGCTTTCTGGAGCTCTCCGATGGCCTCGTCGAGCAGGCCCATTTCGCGGAAGGCGATGCCGAGGTTGTAATGGGTCTCGGGATCCTCATCGGAAGCGGCAACGCCGGCTTCGAGATCGTGTTTCAGCTCGCCAAACATCTCAGCGAGATCGACGCCAGCTTCTTCCGCAAATGGTGAGGCCTTCGCGGCAGCGGACGGAGCGTGAGGAGCCGGGATCGCAGGCGGCTGTGGTTTAGGAACATCGACGACAGGCGCGGTCCGGATTGCGGCTGGGGCCACGGGCGGCGCAACCGGTGCCGCCGGAGCGACAACAGGCATATGCGGTACCGCATGCGCTGCCGGCGAAGCGGAGTGCGATGACGGTGCTGCGGACGCAGCCGCGCTGGCCGCCATTGGGGCGACCTGGGGAGCCGCCGGAATCGCGGGTTTTGCCGGTACGGGCACGGCGCGGGCGACGGGGCGTTGAGGCTCCGCGACCGGGGCGGCCTTCAGGAAATCTTCTCCCAGGGAAGATTCGATGTCGGCAACGAATTCGCCGAGAACCGGCGCGGGCCGAGCGGCAGCGACGGCTGGCTCCGCGTACGCGGCGGCAGCTGGCGCAGCCTCGGCGGGCTTGGCCACAGTGCCGGGCAAGAACGTGTCGCCTAACGATGACTCAAGATCGCTAACGAACCCTTGCAGAACGCTTGGTTCCGGCTCAGGCTCTGGCTCGGGGGCGGGCTGATGAACGACGCGGGAGGGCGGAGGCACAGGCTTGACAGGAGCCTCTGCGACAACCGGGATCTCTGCGATAGCTGGCGGCTCGGGCTCGACCGCTACGGGCTCTTCGACCGCGACCGGAACGTCTTCGACCGGAACATCCTCGACGACTTCAATCGAGGGGACATCTTCGACCGTGATTTCTTCGACAACCGGCTCTGCTGCAACTGGAGTTTCGTCTTCGGCGGAACCCTGCGTGGCGGCTTCGACTTCGGCACGAAGGTCGGCCAATTTCGCCTGGTCGGTGGTGAAGGTCTGAAGCTTGGCCAATGCCGCCATTGCCTGGGCCGGCATGCCGTGGGAAAGATAAAAGCGGATCTCGTCGACGGTCTCGTTGAATCGAGCGGACTCGGCATCCTGATGACCGCCGGCGGCAAGGGCGGGCTCGACTTCGGTCTCGGCTACCTCAGCCGCGGGAGCGTCCGCATCCACGGTGAGAGTATCGTCCCACTCGGAAGACAGATCGATTTCCGCCGATGAAGTTGCGGCGTCGCCAACCTCGGTGGTGGCCTCATCGACGACAGCAAACTCTGGTTCAGCGGTGGGCTGAGCTATGGGCCAAGGCGACGCAGCCTGCACAGTGATTTCTTCAGGAGCATCGGCGACGGGCTCGACGGCGGAAACTTCCGCGGGAGCTTCGTCGATGGAGAATTCGGGAACGGCGGAATCTGTTTCTTCAACTCGAGGTGCAGGAGCGTCCAGAAAGATGGGAGCTTCGTCAGAGGACAAGCTCGGCGCAGGAGCGGAGGAACGCTCTTCGTAGCGTTCGGCCAGCTCGCCGTAGCGCGTAGCCTCTTCCGGATAGTCGGCGTCGGAGTAAATCTTCTGCAACGTGCGGCAGCACACCGCTGCTTCGGCGAAACGGCCCGCCCGCGTGTGCAGAGTGGTCAGGCGCTGGTTGATGCGAAGATCGGTGGGCGCCATCGGCAAGGCCGTGACCAGCGGTCCCAAGGCCTTGGCAGGCATGTTGTAGGAGATGAAGAGTTCGGCGTCGGTCAGGGCGGAACGGATAGCGAGCGCAACTTCGTCGGAATAGTGCTGGTGAACCGACGGCGCGGTGGCTTCGAGATCGTCGAGAAGAACGACGGCCTCTTCGGGCGTGATCAGCTTGCTGCCGGACGTGCCGCCGATCTGGCTGACCACCTGCTGATAATTCTGCATGTGCAGGGCGTTTTGCGGCTCGATGGTGGCCAGTCTCTGGTAAAGATCGCGTGCGCGGGTCAGATCGCCGGATTGCACGCTGGCGTGGGCCAGGAGCTCGAGGACCTCACCGATGTGGGTGGTCTCCCCGGCTTTGTTGAACAGGTCGAGCAATTTTTGCAAAGAGTCGGGATTGTCGCGCACGTGGCCGATGATGGTGTGCAGACTCTCGAGCACTCTGCTGGAATTTTCCGAGAGCAAGCGCTCGGCATGCTGATCGAAGACCTGGAGCGCATTCTCGTACTGGCCCGCCTGCATGAGGGCATCGGCGAAGCTGGCGATAGCCGTCAGATCGTTGTGCACGGTCAACAGCTTGTTGGCAATCGTGCCAGCCTCGGAAAGCTGACCGGTCTGCAGATAAGCTTTGAGCAGATCGCGGAGACCTTCCGGATTGGTATCGATGTCGGAGACTTTTCGCAGGGTAGAGACCGCGCCCGCCGCATCGCCGGACTCGAGCATGTTCTTGCCCTGCATCAGCAAGGCATAGGTGTTGCCCGGATCAAGAGCCAGCATGCGCTGCAGAACTTCTTCGGCACCGCTGAGTGAACCTTTGGAACGCAGGCTTTCGGCGGCGGCGGAGAAGATCTGCCACGCGTCAGTCTTCTTGCCCAGACGAATGTAGACTTCCGCCAGGCGAATGCGCATGGTGCTGTTTTCCGGATCCATCTCGAGAATCTTCTGGAAGATGCGAACCGCGTTCTCGAGTTCTCCGGCTTTCAGGAATTCTTCCGCAACCTGCAGATACTGGGCGCGGGCATCGTTGAACAGTCCCTGCTGGGTGTAGAGTTCCGCCAGTTTCAGCAAGCTTTCCAGCGAAGGCTGCAGCTTGCAGATCTTCTTGTACATGGCGATCGCCTTCACCGTGAAACCCTGGCTGGCGTAGGCATCGCCGACGGTCTTAAAACACTCGGTAGCTTTGGAGGTCTCGCCCAGGCGGGAATAGAGGTCGCCGACGGTATTGGTAACCGTCAGATCCTTGGCATCATGCTTGAGGATCTTTTCATACTCGGAGATGGCATTTGGAAGTTTGCCCTGCTGGACGTACTTCTCCGCAGTGGCGAGTACCTTTTGCTTGTTGAAGCCGAACAATGCCATAAGAGTGCGAACTCCAGAACCTGGTCTTGATACAAAACCCGGTACAGTTCGAGGAAGCTTGCCCCCGGGTTATCGTCCGGAGGGCCATCTCACGTCTCGGCAGATGGACTAGTCGGACAAGGCCAATTGTACGTCTGGTCGCCATGAATCGCATGGTTACCAAGGGTTACCAAAAGGGAGTGTACGAAAGGGTTACCAAGGAAACCGTGGGGTAAAGAGCGAGGCGTTCTCCGGTTCTACCAGTTTCTTGGATATCAGATTGTCTTAGCTCAGCGTGAGATGGAGAAGCGACGTTCTCCGTTAGTGATTATTCCGCCCTTCGGGCGGGGATTTTCAAGGCTTGAGGGATCTTTCGATCCGATGGAAATTGGGAGGCGCAAGAACGAGTCCTCGCGCCCGCGTTCATCGTCTCGATGAGCCCACAGGGGTATCCCTCGGCATGGTTGCGTCCCCGCAGTGCCCGCTTCCGTTTCGCCCGGCAAGATCATTGAAGCTCCGCCGCGCCATGCTGTTCGCAACCATCGGGTTGCTCGTGTTAAAGGGGCGATCCGACAATCGAGATCGCGGAATCGCATTCAAATGCCAGCCGCTCAGTACCCATCCAGATTCGGACTGGTGGGTTCCGACAGTTACTGGTATAAGCTGCGCAAATGATGGTGAAGGCTTTGATCTTTGCTCTCTGGATTGTGTTTGCATTCGGCCGTCTGAGCGCACAGGCGGATAGTTGGCCGCCATCGCCGGGACACACGCAGATGCCGATATGGCCAGGGACCGTGCCCGATGCGCAGCCTGTCGCGGGGCCGGAAAACGTTGCGACGGTGAAGAAGCTGGTTGCCGGCAGGCCGTGGATTTGGGTGAGCGACGTCTCACGTCCTACGATGACGGTCTATGCGCCGAAGGGAGAGAATAAGGGCGTTGCGGTTATCGTGTTTCCCGGCGGGGGCTTTGAGGGATTGGCCATCGATCTGGAAGGCACTGAGGTTTGCGACTGGCTGACGTCCAAAGGGATCACGTGCGTGCTGCTGAAATATCGCGTGCCGAGCCTGCCCTATGACTGGCACTGCAAGTGCCGGCCCGACGATCTTGCGAGGTCGACACCGGCGCTGGAAGATGCGCAAAGGACGGTGGGGCTGGTGCGATTTCGCGCCGCGGAGTGGCACATCGATCCGCGCAAGATTGGAGTGCTCGGGTTTTCAGCAGGCGGGTATCTAATGGCGGAAATCAGCACGGACTTCGAGCGCCGTTTGTACGCGCCTGTCGATGCGGCTGACAAGGAAAGCTGCCGTCCGGATTTTGCGGTGGGCGTTTATCCGGGACATCTGTGGGCTGGCGGTGACGCTTACGGATTGAATCCGAATGTTCCGGTCACACGGCAGACGCCGCAAACATTTTTGGTGCAGGCGGAGGATGACAACGTGGACGGCGTTAACCAATCGGTAGCGTACTACATCGCTCTGAAAAACGCTGGCGTTCCCGCCGAGATGCATCTGTACGCGCACGGGGGACATGCGTTTGGGCTGCGGCGCACGAAGCTTCCGATAACGAAATGGCCTCAGTTGGTAGAAACATGGCTGAGGACAATCGGGATGATATCGGAGTAGCTTGCCTTACGCGGAGTCAACAGGATAAGCACCTACAAACGCGCTTGTCCTCACCGACTCCCGTGTCATCGGCAAAGCGGAACTTATTCACTTCACGACTATTCGTCATCGCGGGCAGCTGGCCACTTCGCTGTTCACGCCGCTTGCTGGCGGCTCCACGTAGCCCTCGACCAGACGCCGTGCATCTTCAGTGACAGCGGCGTTCCCGGCCGAATGCACTCGCTTTTCAGCGACTTGTGCTAGGGAGTTGTGTCAATACCCATGTGCTTCGAGCAGAGGGGCGTTTTGTGCTCATCTAGTATGTATGTGCTATTTGGCAAAGAAGACCAAAAGTGTATTTTCCGAATGCGCGATTGTGGGAAAAGCCATAGCGAGAGGCTGGGGACACCATGACCTGGATTCGAACTGTTTCATTGGCGGAGGCCGATGAGAAACTGCGTAAGGCGATTGAGGGTGAGAAGGGCTTTTATCCGAAGGAGTACGCCGAGCCCGTTCATCCGGACCCGTCGGGTGCCTCGTCGATTGTGGGATCGCACACGCTGATACCCGAGGCGCTGTATCACGCCTTCGCAACGTTTGGATCGCTGATGTCGCCGGAGCTGCCGCTGGAGCGGCGACAGCACGAGATGATCGCAACCATGGTCTCTGTGACCAACCGGTGCGTGTATTGAATCGAGTCGCACGCAGAGTTTCTGCGCAGGGTGACGTTGGATAGAGAATTAGTGGAGGCGCTGGAAAAGGATTACACGACGGCGCCTATCTCGCCGCAAGACCGGGTGATGCTCGATTATGTGATCAAGCTGACCAAAGACGCGACCAAGGTTTGGAAGGACGATATCGAGAGACTGCGGGGAGTTGGCTTTGATGATCAGGGGATTTTGCAGATCACGCTGATTGCGTCCTGGTTTAACTACATCAATCGCGTGGCGGACGCGTTAGGGGTAGGGCGGGAGTAGATCGTCCCCCGATGACTCCGCATCACATTCTTCATTTCTCGCGATTTCCGTTGGTTGATCCGCACCATGGCGGGTTGCGGAAAAACAATAACAACACTAGTATGTATCCCTCTCTAGCTGCTCACCTGTTCTAGCGTTCTAGCTAGCATCCGTTTCACAACTTGGAGGCAACATGAAATTGAGAACTACCGTTTTGCTGTTCATCACCCTGTTGGTAAGTGTAAGTCTTTGCTTCGCCGCCGATCCAAATCTGGGGACGTGGAAACTCAACGAGGCCAAATCGAAGATCGAAGCGGGCTTGCCCAAGAATCAAACAGTGGTCTATGAGGCCGTCGGCGACGACATAAAAGCTACGGTGGATGGCGTCGATGGACAAGGGAAGCCTGTCCATAGTGAGTGGACCGGCAAGTATGACGGGAAAGACTATCCGACAACCGGGGATCCGAATTCAGATACCCGGGCCCTCAAGATGATTGACGAACACACCTATGAACTCACCGTAAAGAAGGACGGAAAAGTTACCATGAGCGGCAAACTTGTGGTCGCCGCGGATGGAAAGAGTCGGACGCTCACAGTGAGCGGAACTACTCCAGCCGGCAAGAAGGTGACCAGTACTTCCGTCTACGACAAACAGTAAATCCGGTCTTCCGGTAGAGGCCCTTCCGCAAAGGCTCGTTGGGCGGAAGGGCTTTTGCTTTTGTAAGCGTCTTTTTTCATCGCGGCTGCGACTATGTTCACTGCTTGTAAGGAACGCTGTAGTGAGAGGCCACGACCTGCCACTTGCCTCCGCTTTTCATCCATACGTCAGTGAGGCGGTCGTGGTATTCGTATGGCTTGCCGCCGGACTCGCCTTTCTCGTGGTAGGCGCCAGTCACGATCGCGGTGTCGCCATGCAGGCGGACCTTGAGATCCGACAATTCAGCCACCTGCACGCGAACCTTGGAGTCGGCGCTGTGGCTGATGTAGCCTGCCTTGCTGTAGATGCTGCCGTCTTCGATGGTGATGACGAACTCTTCGGCTAACAGAGACGACAAGATGTCAATGTTGTGCTGCTTGTAGGATTCGGTCCACTTCATTTCGAGGGCGCGGATGGTGGCAGCGTCCGATTTCTCTTTTTCCTGCGCGGTGAGGGCGGCAGACGCCAGAAGCAGAAGCAGGAGCAGGATAAGGCCCCGGCGGGTGTAGGTGTGCATAGGTCTATTTCGCACAATCGAGCGCGTGGAGCAAGTTCCTTTGTATGGCCATGGCGTGAGTCGGGGACGGGGAAGTCGATGCGGCAAAGTTTCCGCTAATGCTTCGGCTTCCTGGCGGCTTGTGCGAACACCTCGGAAATTCGCTGCAAATCTTCATCGGACACCGCATAGGAACTTCCCAAGTCGCGAGTGAAAATCCGATTTACTTGTTCAAGCGGCTGGCCTTTGACGTGTTCGAGGAAACGCGACCAATCTCCAGCCACGGCGGCCCGTTCGTCCGCGCTGGCATCGGCGCAAAACTCGCGGACGGCCTCTTCGGGCGTGTCGTACTCATCTTGCATGTCCTGGTGAAAGTAGCCACGCAGAAAACTGCGCAGGGCGGGAAAATCGGCCGTGCCGGGAGGAGTCTTTTTTGCGGGATGATCGGCGCTCATGAGCGGCACTCCGGATAGGCGGTCAGCACGTGGTAACTATTTCCTCCATCCCATTTCAACACGATCACTGCGTGCGCGCAGGGTTGCACGCGGTCCTCGCCGCGGCGCAGTGTGCGTCCAAAGGGATGGGCGGAGTCGCCATCGTAATCGAGGACGAGGTTGGGATGGCTGGCGCGTTCGAGCCAGCGGGAGATCCGGTTGCTTTGCTGCGCGATGGCGGCGCCCACGGCGCTCTCGGCGCTATCGCGGTCATTCCACGTCGAGGCGGCGGAGATGTTGCGCTCGCGCTCGAGTCGTTCGTGAAGTTCGGCGTCGCTGCGTCCGACGTGCTTGCGGAGGGTGTGCCCACCAGCGGCCTCGTCGTGGGAAAGATCATGCTGGGAGAGATCGTGGCGTTCGCCAACAGCGGCCCGGGATGGCTGCGCGGAAGAGCCACTCTCGCTGGCCGGAGTACGAGTGCACGCCGCCGTGATGACGAGGAGCACGAGTGCGACCGCGATCCGGATCGGCCGGCATGCCGTTGACGTCGAGGTCCACATGAGAGGAAGCCAGAGTACACAACTGTGTCACAAAAAGCATCCGCGAGATGGGATGGTGCAGTTCAGAAAGTGTCCTGCTGTTTGGGCTCACGACGGTTCGTTCTACTAGACTTGAGTTGGAAGTGTGCACCACCGCCAAGCCGGGCGTTGCTCGGAATGAAATGGCCATGGCCGACTCAATCGCAGGATTTTTCGCGGAGAATTTTCTGGCGCACCGGCAGGAATGTGCCTATCGCCAGCGGCGCGGATATCGTACCGAGTCGTTTACTTACGGCGAGGTCATGGAGTTCGCCTCGCGTGTTGCCCGCGAACTGGATGCGCGCGGGATTGGCAAGGGCGACCGGGTGATGCTGTGGGGGGAGAATTGCGCCGAGTGGGTTGCGAGCTTTCTTGGATGCGTGTTCCGGGGAGTGATTGTAGTTCCGATGGATGACGGGGCATCCGTCGACTTTGCCATGCGTGTTTTTCAGCAAGTGGAAGGGAAACTTCTGATTGGATCACGCGAGCATGTGCGCGCAGCAGCGAACTCGGCGATTCCGTCGGCGATATTTGAGGATGTCGCGCAGATGGCAGCGCGTCGGTCCGAGATGGCTCGCGCAGTAGAACTCGGGCGCGATGACATTCTGCAAATTGTCTTTACTTCCGGGACGACGGCCGATCCCAAAGGCGTGGTGATCACGCACGGGAATGTGCTGGCCAACATTGCTCCTTTGGAGCGCGAGATTCGCGCTTATCTGAAATACGAGCGCTTCGTGCATCCGGTGAGGTTCTTGAACCTGCTGCCGCTCAGCCACGTGTTCGGACAGTTCCTGGGAATGTTTCTGCCCCCTCTGATGGGCGGAACGGTGGTTTTTCAGAACGAAATGAAGCCATCGGAGGTAATGAATACGATCCGACGTGAACGCGTGTCGGTCCTGGTGAGCGTGCCACGAGTGCTGCAGTCGCTGAAACAAAAAGTCGAGCGCGATTTGCAGGATCGCGGACAGGCGGATTCTTTCAGCAAGCGATTTGCGGCTGCCAGGGACCGGCATTTCTTGCGGCGATGGTGGACCTTCCGCAGGATTCGACGCCAGTTTGGGTGGAAGTTCTGGGCGTTCATCTCAGGCGGTGCCGCGCTCGACAGCGAAACTGAAGAATTCTGGGGACGACTGGGGTATGCAGTTATTCAGGGATACGGGCTGACGGAGACAACGTCGCTGATCAGTGTGAATCATCCCTTTCGGCTGGGGAAAGGATCGATTGGCAAGGTGCTGCCGGGGCGCGAAGTGAAACTGGCGGAAGATGGAGAGATCCTGGTCAAGGGTGGTGGGGTTGCGTCCAGATACTGGGACGGGGATGGCGCGCACAGGGTCTCGAACGAGCAGGGATGGTATGGCACCGGAGACATTGGAGCGCTCGATGACGCGGGCAATCTTTATTTCAAGGGACGCAAGAAAGAAGTGATCGTCACGCCCGGGGGAACGAATGTGTATCCCGAGGATTTGGAGGCGGCTCTGCGGCGGCAACCGGAAATGAAAGATTGTGTGGTCGTGGGCATGGAGCGGGACGGAAACGCGGAGCCGTGTGCGGTGGTGATTGTGCGCGAGAAAGGCGATGTGGGGGCAGTCGTGCGGCGGGCAAATGAATCGCTGGCGGATTATCAGCGGATGCGGATGTGGGTGGAGTGGCCGGAGGAAGACTTTCCGCGAACGAATACACAGAAGCCGCGACGGAACTTGATTGCCGAGAGAGTCCGAGGAGAACTGCTGCAGGGCGGGCATGGGACGAGCGCGAGATACGGAGCGAGTCCGCTGGGCGAACTGATCGCGCGCGTTTCAGGACGTGCCGCAGGCAATTTGCAGAAGGATGCGAGCCTCGATTCGGATCTCGGGCTGAGTTCTCTGGACCGGGTCGAGTTGCTGGGTGCCCTGGAAGACCGCTACCAGGTTGACCTCAGCGACGTCCGATTCAGCGCTGTGCGGACCGTGGGCGATCTGGAGCGGATGCTGCATGGGGAAGCAGTTGCGGGCCAGGGATATCACTATCCGAGCTGGGTCTTGCGCTGGCCGGTGACGTGGATTCGCTGGCTGGTGCAATACCTGGTGATGCGTCCTGCGATTGTGCTGATGGGATGGCCTCGAATTGTTGGGCGGGAGAATCTGCAGGGTGTAAAAGGTCCGCTGCTGGTGGTTTCGAATCACGTGGGAGACGTCGACGCCGGATTTATTTTGACGGCGCTGCCATCGCGATTTCGGAACCGGATGGCGACCGCCACCGGCGGAGAGGCGCTGGAAGCGTTGCGCGTGCCTCCGGCGGACCGAGGATGGTTCGGTCGGATTTATGACCGGGTGCAATGGGTTCTGGGAGTGTCGTTGTTGAATCTGTTTCCGCTGCCACGCGAAGCTGGCTTTCGGCGGAGTTTCGCCTACGCCGGGGAAGCGGTGGATCGCGGCTACAGCGTGCTGGTGTTTCCCGAAGGGCGGCATACGGTGGATGGAAGGATGAATCCATTTCGCGCGGGGATCGGCCTGCTGGCGCAGAATCTCGGCATTCCGGTTCTGCCGATGCGCATTGATGGATTGTTTGAGTTCAAGCAAGCCGGCAGGAAGTTTGCGCCTCCATGGAAAATCGCGGTGCGGATCGGGAAGCCCCAGACATTTTTGCCGGGGACAGATCCGCACGCGATTGCATCAGAGCTGCAGCGAGCTGTGGAACAACTGTGAGGCGCGGCTCTACTCTTCGTCTACCTCAAGTTCCTCGTGATTGAGATCCGCCTCGACCCGGATTTCGGGAGTTTGCGACTGGCGCAGCTTCTGATTCAGCGCGGGAAGGTCCGTGCTCTTGAATTCGTTCCATCGCTTCAGCAGGTCGGCGCTGCTACGGGCTGCGGCCGCCAGTGCTTCGATCTGAGCGGCCGTCGGTTCTGCGTCGACTTGCCATATTTGCTGGTAGAGACCGCCGATTTCTCCATTCAGCCGCGTGAGGGTGACATCCTGCGAGGGAGTTGCAGGTCCGCCAGGCCCACCAAGCAAAGCCGACAGCTTCTGCTGGAACTCCGCGATGGCATTCTTGGCATCGGCGTTGGCTTGAGCATTCAGCTTGTTGAGCTGCGTGCGCATCGAGTTGCCTTCGATTAGAGCATGAGCGGAATCGGTCATCACAGACGCCAGCTGGGTCTCTGACTGCAGTTTCTTCTGCAAGCCCGCGATGGGCGTCTCGACACGCGGGTCCATCTTTATCGTCAGAGGCGCCGTGGAACTCTTCCCGTCGACAGTCAGACGAACCGTATAGGTGCCCGGGATGGCTGTGGGCCCCAGTGGAACGCGCGGCGTATCGTGCGGAATTGCCGAGATGGGATAGTCGTGACGCGCGGATGTGGGAGCGGGATAGTGGAGGTCCCAGACCCAGCGGTGCATTCCGGCGGCGGTGGAGAGTTGATGGGGCGCGCGCACCCAATACAGCGGGATCAACTGCTTCTGCAGTTCTTCTTCCGTGATTTCGGATTTGTCGGTGTTGGAGTACTTCCGCACGAGCTGACCCTGAGCGTCCAGGATCTCGAGCGTAACTGCAGAGGCAGTGGCGGGCAGATAGTAATCGAGGATTGCGCCATCGGGCGGATTGGTCCCGACGGGTTCGTCGGGTGGAAGCGGGGTGTCGGTGTAGGTATCGCGCTGCACGCGATAGACGAGCGCGGGCGTAAAGAGGTGAGCAGACTTGGAGAGTGCGGCAGAGATCTCGCGCAGAGGGGCGATGTCGTCGAGAATCCAGAATGCGCGGCCGTGAGTGGCGACGATCAGATCGCTTTCATGAATCCAGAGATCGCGCATCGAAGTGTGCGGCAGATTCAGTTGCAACGATTGCCAGTGGTCGCCATCGTCGAAAGAAACCCATACAGCGTTTTCGGTTCCGGCGAACAGCAACCCTTTGCTGACGGGATCTTCGCGCACGGTGTCGACGGGGCCGAAGTCCGGGAGGCCGGCGGTGATGAGCTTCCACGTTTTACCGCCGTCTCGTGTGCGGTAGATGTACGGGTGCGTGTCGTTAATGCGAAAACGGCTGACCGAAGCGTAAGCGGTCTGCTCGTCGAAGTGCGATGCGGAAATTTGCGTGACCTTGCTCCAGGGAGTGAGTTCCTTGGGAGTGATGTCGGCCCAATTCTTGCCGCCATCACGAGTGATCCAGATCAGTCCGTCGTCGGTGCCGGCCCACAATGTGTCGATGTTCTTGAAGGATGGCGCGAGGGCGTAAATCACGCCGCGCTGTTTTTCGGCCCCCTTCGGAATTAAAGTTCCGACGCTGGGCGGGGCGCCGGGGCTCTCGCGTGTCAAATCGTTGCTGATGGTCTGCCAGGAATTTCCGCCGTCGGTCGTCTTGAACAGCACGTTCGTCGCGTAGTAAAGGACATGCGGATCGATGGGAGAGAACATCAGAGGCTCGGTGCGATTGGCGCGGTACTTGGCGTTTCGCACCGGAATGGGCGTGATATTTTGCACCTGGCCAGTCGACCAATGCAACTTGGAGACCTCGGTTCGGCCGCCGCCATAGATGACATCGGGATTGAGAGGGTCGGGAGCGACGTAGCCGTACTCGATCACGCCGACGGGATGCCAGTCGCGATACGTGACAGCGCCATCGTTGCCACGAGTAGAGATGCAAACTGAGCCGCTCTCCTGCTGGCCAGCGCAGACCTTATAAGGAAAGGTATTGGTGGCAATCGCGTGATAGAGCTGGGCCGTGGGCTGGTTGTACCAGGAGCCCCAGGTAGTGCCGCCGTTGACGGTGATGATCGCGCCTTGATCGCTTACCAGAAGAATGATCTGACCGTTGTTGGGATTGATCCAGAGATTCTGATAGTCGTCGCCGCCGGGTGCGCCGCGGAAGCTGGTCCATGTCTTGCCGCCATCGCTAGAGCGCATGGTGACCGTGCTGGCGATGTAGACGAGGTCGGGATTCTTGGGATCGACCCGGGGAATCGGGAAGATCGCCACCGCCGATGCGGCCGGAGGGACGAGGATCGCTGGTGATCTGCGACCAACTGTCGCCGGCATCGTCAGAGCGGTAGACAGCTAATTTCCCCGACGCCGTGGCAAGCGTGGCGTAGAGACGGCGCGGATCGCTGGGAGCGATGGCTACATAGATCTGTGACAGATCCTTGGGCAGACCGTTGGTAAGGGGATGCCAAGTGTTGCCGCCGTCGGTGGACTTAAAGAGTCCGCCGCCTGCGCCGTTGAAGACGTTGTTGTCTTCCCAAGGTCCTTCGCGGGCTTCCCACATCGAGGCATAGATCGTGTCGGGATTCGAGGGATCGATCTCGACGTCGGAGCCGCCGGTGTTTTCGTCTTTCGAGATGACTCGTTGCCAGTTCTGACCGCCATCGGTCGAACGATAGATACCCCGTTCTTCACTGGGTCCGTAAGGATGGCCGAGCACGGCGGCGAATATCTTGTTAGGGTTTCGGGGATCAATGGCGAGCGCTGGAATCTGCTGTCCGTCGGTGAGACCAAGATGTGTCCAGGTCTTGCCGGCGTCGGTGGATTTGTAGATGCCGTTGCCGACCGAGAGGTCGGGACGATGCAGTCCCTCGCCGCTGGCCACATAAATGATGTTGGGATCTGAAGGGGCCACGGCAATCGCGCCGATCGATTGCGTGGATTCGCGATCAAAGATGGGATTCCAGGTGCGGCCGTAATCGTCTGATTTCCAGACGCCGCCGTTGACCTGTCCGATATAGAAGACGTTGGGTTGGCTGGGAACACCAACGGCGGCGCGGGTGCGGCCTCCACGGAACGGGCCAATCATGCGCCAGTGCAGTTCCTGGTAGGTGTTTTCAGGAACTTGTCCCCAAGCCGCGGCTGCGGAAAGAAATAATGCAAAAGACAGGAATCGACGAAGCGCTCGATGAAATCGGTTCACACTTGCCCCCTCGCATGAAACGGAAAACTACATAGAATAAACCAAGAGTGCAGTGATCGAGGCTAATCGTATCGAGGCAAGTCTTGCACGAGGAAGTTAGCGGCTGAATCGGCTCCTATTCTCCTGCGGTAGTTTGACCAGACCATTCTGCAGGTACTGGACGGGTCTAAGAGCACGCTATTACGGAATTGAAATCAACGCGGAAAAAACTAAAGGCGGCCATTGCTGGCCGCCTTTATGCGAATTGTACCTGCGAAGCGGTGTTAGACGCCCTTGACGTTCTCAGCTTGCCAGCCCTTGGGGCCCTTGACCACGTCAAATTGTACTTGCTGACCTTCCTGCAGACTGCGGAAGCCGCTGGCTTGAATGGCGGAGAAATGCACGAAGACATCCTCGCCGTTCTGGCGGCTGATGAAACCGTAGCCCTTGGCGTCGTTAAACCACTTCACTGTTCCTGTTTCCATGTTGGTGCACAATCCTTTTTCTTTGATGTAGCGCTGAAACTTTCGGGATTCTTCTGCAGGCAGGTCACGCGCTGGGTTAAGCGGAGATGCTTGTACTGCGAAGGAACTCTAAAGTCAAACGCATCTTGATTGTACGAAAAATGCCCCAAAATGGCTACATAATTCGTCAAGGAACCTTCCTAAACAATTGATACGCAGGATGTTATGTCGGGCGAGGAGGATCGTAAATTAAGCTTACATTTGCCACTTTTTCGCGAAAGAATCATCATAGAGAGAATGCGCTTAAAGATTTTTCTAGTTTCGGTGCTACTCATGGCGTCCGCGGCGTGGGCGGGGGTTGTGGAGAACGTACGCCAGGCTTTGGCCCAGAACAATTTCCCGGCAGCCGAGGCACAGCTCAGTTCCTATCGAAATCAACAGGGGGCTAACGCGGAATACCTGGAAGCGTACTCGTGGTTGGCGCGCACTGCCCTCGACCAAGGCCAGTACGACCAAGCTACGGCTTATGCCAAGCAGACGAAGTCTCTCGCGCTGGACCTGTTGAAGCAGCGCCGGCTCGATGCTGAGCCGCATCTACCCATGGCGCTGGGAGCGGCCTTGGAAGTCGAGTCGCAGGCGATGGCCGCGCAGGGGCACAGGACGCAGGCGGTTGCGGTTCTGCAGTCCGCGGTTCGGACTTATGGAAATACTTCCATTCGAGCGCGGTTGCAGAAGAATCTGAATCTGCTTTCCCTGCAGGGCCGGGCGGCTCCGACGCTGAAGTCCGAGCAGTTCTTAGGCGCACAACTCCCGCCAGCCAATCAACTGCTGGGCTCTCCGGTGCTGCTTTTTTTCTGGGCTCACTGGTGCGGAGACTGCAAGGCGGAGGCTCCGATCATCACTCAATTGCGTTCGGAGTTCGCCCCAAAAGGCCTCAAGGTGATCGGGCCCACCCAGCTTTACGGCTACACGGCGCAGATCGAACATGCTTCGGCGAGCGACGAGCTCCGGTACATCGATGCGGTGCGGCATCGCTTCTATTCCGGACTGCTTGACATGCCGGTGCCGATCAGCAAGTACAACTTCGATACCTACGGGGCTTCGACGACGCCAACGCTGGTGTTGCTGGACCGGGCGGGGAAGGTGGCGATGTATCATCCGGGGGCGCTGCCGTATGCGGAGTTGAAGGCGGAGATTGAGAAGGTGGCGCGGTAGAGATTCTCGGTCCGCCTACTTGTCAATGGCATATCTAGAAGATCTAGCGGAATACACTTACGCACGTTCTAGGGACTATCGGCCCATTACAAAAGCCGTAGGATGGTTGGGCCGCGGGCATGAGTTCGAAATTGCGCCGCCATCGGACGAACTACTCGATCTGCTTTGGCAATACTGCAAAGTTCGCGTTGTCCAAATGAGGGGATATCATAGATGCGAGTTCTGCCCATCGGCGATGTCTGCAGCCCATGATTTACCGAGCTTTATGGCTGCTTTGAAAGATGACGGACTTGGGCAACGCGTGACAAGGAACGGTGAGGAGCTGTTGTTGGGATCGGCTGAAATCAGAGTTTTTGGCAAGGGCGAACTCATTTATGCAGCGCCGAACTTGATTTATCACTATGTGTCTGTTCACCGCTACAAGCCTCCCGAAGAGTTTCTGCAGGCGCTGGAGGAAGGCCCCAGCCCCCCGAGCAGCGAATATTTCAAGCGACTAACGAACCTCAATCTCGATTAGAAGACATTCTCATCCAGGCGATAGGAGCAGGGATTGTGCCACAGAACATGCGCCAGCCCACTCGGTGCTACTCCACCTCCGTAAGCCTTCCCGTCTTCACGTCGTAAACAAACCCCCGCACCGGGATATGCTTCGGAATCCACGGGTGCGATTTCACGCGGTGCATCTGGAGGCGTACGTTCGCCTCGAGATCGTCGAAGGCGTGGAAGTGCGATGGCTCATCGGCGGTCGTTCCCATTTTTTCGGTCAGACGCGCCTTCAGTTCGTCCTCCCGCACCTTCAGCAGGCCGCAGTCGGTGTGGTTGATGATGATGAACTCCTGCGTGTCGAGCAGATGGTGCGAGACGATCAGCGAGCGTAGGGCGTCTTCGGTCGCGATGCCGCCGGCATTGCGGATCATGTGGGCGTCTCCCGGCTTCAGTCCGAGGCAATGTTCGAAAAGAATGCGGGAATCCATGCAGGCAAGAACCGCGACGTGGCGTTTGGGGCGAACCGAAAGTTCGCCCAGTTTGAAACTGCGTACGAACTCTTCGTTCGCTTTTAGAAGTTCGTCGGCGACAGACACTTTGACCACTCCTTGAGATGCTTCTGAGTTCTTCCCCACGTTGGTTGATGTTTAGTGTAACCGTTACAATCGGCGCGTGAATCTCGATGACACGATTGTCGCGGTCGCGACGCCGCCGGGGCGGGGCGGCATCGGCGTCGTGCGATTGGCGGGAGCGCGGGCTCTCGAGATCGCGAAGCCGATGTTGCGGCTGCGACATGAACTGGAGATAGGACGCGCAGTATTTGGAGAGTTGATCAACCCGTGTGGCGCGGGCGCCCCCGCCCGCGAAAAGCCGGGAGTTACCAAGACTGATGTACAGTCAGCGAGCAGTGTGTCTGCACGACACACCGAAGAAGACTCCAGCCTTTCATTTTCTCGCGAGACGCGGGCGGGGGCGCCCGCGCCACATGATTCCGCTCAACGCATCGACGAGGTCGTCGTCACTTACTTTGCCAAACCGCATTCTTATACCACCGACGACATCGTTGAGATTTCGGCGCACGGGTCTCCGGTTGTCCTGCGGCATATTGTCGAGCTTTGCGTTGCCGCAGGAGCGCGGTTGGCGGAGCCCGGGGAATTCACCATGCGCGCCTTCCTGAACGGGCGTATCGATCTGACCCAGGCAGAGGCGGTGCGCGATCTTATCGACTCGCAGACTCTGTATCAGGCGAAGGTCGCGGCGCAACAGTTGGAAGGGGCGCTGTCGCGACGCTTGCAGCCCATCAAGCAAGCGCTGGTGGGACTGATTGCGCTGCTCGAAGCCGGTATTGATTTCGCGGAAGACGATGTTTCGGTGCTGCCAGATGCCACAATTCTCGAATCACATCGCTGAAGTGCGCGAGCCGCTCGAACGGCTCAGCGCCAGTTTCGCTTACGGCAAGATCGTGCATGAAGGATTGACGCTGGCGATTGTGGGACGGCCGAACGTCGGCAAGTCGAGCCTGTTCAACCGCCTGGTGGAACGCGAGCGCGCCATCGTCACGGCCACTCCGGGCACGACGCGCGACTTGGTCAGCGAAACCGTGGCGATAGGTGGGATCCCGGTCAAGTTGGTGGATACCGCCGGGATTCGGCAGGCTCTCGACGAGGCGGAATCGATCGGAATTCGAAAATCACTGGAGGCGATCGCGGATGCCGACCTCGTGCTCGTCGTGCTCGATGCATCGCAGCCGCAGGCAAAAGAAGACGAGGAACTGGCTGCGCAGGCGAGTGGGCGTGCCTCCATTGTCGTCGGGAACAAGGCTGACCTAGGGGTCAGAGACCAGGGGCCAGGGGTTAGCGGTCAGCGGAGAGTTCTTACTTCTGCCGTGACCGGTGAGGGCATTGCCGAATTGCGCGACGAGATTCTGCGGCACATTGGCGGAGAGGCCGGCTCCGAGGTCGAGTCAGGGTTCTTGACCAATGTGCGTCATCAGGGATTGATCAAGGATTCGCTGGCTGCACTGGGCGCGTCGAAGAGCGCGGTGGAGGGGAAGGTGCCGCACGAGATGCTGCTGATGGATCTCTACAATGCGCTGCGGCCTCTGGATGCGATTACGGGAGCGACCACGACGGACGACATTTTGAACCTGATCTTCAGCACGTTCTGTATTGGCAAGTGATTATTTCGACAGGGCCGCCAGCGCGTCCCGGAACAGCGCGTCAAACGATCCGGTCTTGCCGTTTTTCGTTGCCGCAGCCAGAGCCTTCTCTGCCACGGCACGCTGATATCCGAGGTTGACCAAGGCAGAGAGCACGTCTTCTTCTGTCGCACTTACTGGGGTCACTGCGGGTGCAGAGGGCGGTCCCACCTCCGGCAGTTTGTCGCGCAACTCGAGGACCATGCGTTCTGCGGTCTTTTTCCCGATGCCGGGAATGCGGGTGAGACGCGCGACGTCGTTGCCACGGATTGCCCCCACCATTTCATCGGCCGCCATGCCACTAAGAATCGTGATTGCCAGTTTGGGGCCGATCCCGCTCACCGTGATCAACTTTTCGAACAGCAATTTTTCAGACGGACGCATGAATCCGTAGAGGGCGATCAGATCTTCACGTACGTGGGTGTGGATGTGCAGCGCAACTTCTGCCCCGACGGCCGGCAAATCAGAAAACGTCGGAACGCTGATGGTCACGTCGTAACCGACTCCTGCGGTCTCGACGACCGCCTGGTTGGGATGCTTGACCAGCAGTTTTCCGCGAAGATGAGCAATCATGCTCCCGCCATTGTAGCGGCAGCGAGGACGAATGGAGCTTTGAAGAAATTGAAAGCTTAGAGCGCGGCAGCCTGTTCGCGCCGACGAGCCTGAATTTCGATGTACACGTTCACGAGCGACACGGCTGCCGGGGTCACGCCCGGAATGCGCGAGGCTTGGCCGATCGTGTGCGGGCGCAGTTTGGTCAGCTTTTCCTGCATTTCGCGGGAAAGGCCGCTGACCGAGCGGTAGTCAAACCACTCTGGAATGGAGTGCTGCTCGGATTTCTTCAGGCGTTCCATGGCGCGCTGCTGCTGCAGCAGGTAGCCTTCGTACTTGATCTCGGTTTCGACGGACTTCAGTTCGTTTCTCACTTCGGAAGAAAGCTTCACCACAGAGGGCACTGAGGGCACGGAGGGGTCTGCCCTGTCGAAGAATTCTGGTGCTTGCTTCTGCAGGATTGCCGCGAGTTGCTCAATTTTGAGTTCTGGGCGCTTCAGCAATTGCGCAATCGTTTGACCGATGGACGAGGAAAACACAGCCGAGCTTTGCTCGGCCGGACAGCCGGGGGCGGCTGTCCCCACATGAGCATTGGCGATTTCGGCGGGTGCGATTTCGTCCAACATGCCGGGAGTAAGGCGGGTGCTTTCCAGGAGCTTCTTCATACTTACCAAGCGCTCTTGCTTCGCCTGAAAATCGGCCCACGCCAGGTCGGAGATCAACCCTACGCGGCGGCCGTGGGGCGTGAGGCGGCGGTCGGCATTGTCGATCCGCAAGTGCAGGCGGAACTCCGCGCGAGAGGTGAACATGCGGTAGGGCTCGTTCGTGCCCTTGGAGATGAGGTCATCGATCAAGATTGCGGTGTAGGCCTCGGTGCGATCGAGAATCAGCGGTTGTTCCTGCTTGACCTGCAATGCGGCGTTGATTCCGGCCATCAGGCCCTGGCACGCGGCTTCCTCGTAGCCTGAAGTGCCGTTGATCTGACCGCCGAGAAAAAGGCCAGCGATCTTGCGTGTTTCGAGGGTGCGTTCGAGTTCTGTGGGATCGATGGAGTCGTACTCGATGGCGTAGCCGGGACGCAGCATCTCCGCATTTTCCAGGCCCGGAATCGACTTCAAGATCGCGAGTTGCACCTCTACCGGCAGCGACGTGCTCATGCCGTTGACGTAGATCTCGTGCGTGTTCAGGCCTTCGGGCTCCAGGAAGAGCTGGTGCATCTCCTTGTCCGGGAACTTCACGATCTTGTCTTCGATCGACGGACAGTAGCGCGGTCCGATCGATTGGATCTGCCCGCTGTACATCGGCGAGCGGTGAACGTTTTCCCGGATGATGCGATGGGTCTCGGCCGTGGTCCATGCGATGTAGCAGGGCACCTGCGAATCGTGATGCGCGACTCGCCTGGTGCGGAAGCTGAACGGTGTGGGATCGACGTCGCCCGGCTGAACTGGAAAGCGCGACCAGTCGATGGTGCGTCCGTCGAGACGGGGAGGAGTGCCGGTCTTGAGACGGCATCCGCGCAGGCCGAGGTTCTTGAGAGCTTCGCCTAGCAGGACCGCATTGGGCTCGCCGGAACGCCCCGCAGGATATTGCTGCTCGCCACAATGGATGAGGCCGTTCAGGAAGGTGCCAGTGGTGATGATGACTGCGCTTGCGCCGACGGTGCGGCCGTCGCGCAGCTTGATGCCGAGAACTCGGCGCCGCGGGGCGACGGGAGTCGAGCTTCGCTCGACCGGACAGCCGAGGGCGGCTGTCCCCACACAATCATTGCCGCTTTCCGGCTGAGAGCTGACAGCTGAGAGCTGAGAGCCCTCCATGATCAGATCCGCGACTTCGGCCTGCTTGATCTTCAGATTCGGCTGTGACTCGAGAACCTCGCGCATCTTCAGGCGGTAAGCCTGCTTGTCGCACTGGGCACGCGGCGACCAGACTGCAGGCCCGCGCGACGTGTTGAGCAGGCGGAACTGGATGCCGACCGCGTCGGTAATCTCGCCCATGATGCCGCCGAGGGCATCGACCTCGCGCACGAGGTGTCCCTTGGCGATGCCGCCCACCGCCGGGTTGCACGACATCTGCGCGATCAGGTCCACGTTCAGCGTGAAGAGGGCGGTCTTAAGGCCCATGCGCGCGGAGGCCATCGCGGCCTCGCATCCGGCATGGCCGGCGCCGACGACAACGACGTCGAATTGTTCCGTGAACTGCATGCGAAGCAGAAGAAGCTGCCTGGGATATGCCCCGAAGGATCTCCCCACTTTTGTTTCTTCTTTCATTCTAGCAACTTGGCACTAACGGTGATTTCCAGCACTTGCTGAGAATGCCGCTCCATCCGTATATTGGCCTGTCACGCTCGACCATGGGAGAGATCATGAACACGGCTGAATTCCTGGAGAAACTGGATTCGCGCATCGCGAGATACGATCTGCTCTGCCATCCGTTTTACAAGGCCTGGGCGGCGGGTGAGTTAACCCGCGACGACCTGCGGGGATATGCGCAGGATTACTACCATCATGTGCACGCATTTCCGTCCTATCTCGCGGCGCTTGGATTGCGCCTGGAAGACGGTGAGTTGCGGCGCGCGGTGCTGGCGAATATGTGCGACGAAAAGGGGGACGAAAGCCGGAAGGGAATGCCGTCGGTTCCGCATTCCGAACTCTGGCTGGACTTCGCCGAGGGCATGGGATCGAGCCGCAATCTTGACTGGCATACCCCGGTGCCGGAGATTCGACAACTGATCAAGCACTTTCACCGCGTGGCCAGTGAAGGCTCGGCGGAAGAAGCGCTCGCAGCTTTTTACGCGTACGAGTCGCAGGTCCCGCGAATTGCCCAGGAGAAGGAACGCGGACTGCGCGAGCAGTACGGCGCGGATGATAAGACCTGCGGCTATTTCGAGTTGCATGCCACTGCCGACGTGTACCACTCGAAGGTTTGGCGCACGCAACTCGAAAAGAGGGTTGCGGCCAATCCCGAGACTGCCGATGCCGCCCTGGATGCAGCCGAGAATGCGGCACTCATGCTTTGGAAGGCGCTGGACGGAATTGAAGCACGACGCACTGCAATGGCGGCGTAGTTCGAAAGTTGCGAGGCTAGCCTGGAGCCAATGATTCGATAGAGTCGTTGGCTCATTTGTTTTTGACGAGGACAATCGTGGCCAGAGAAATTCCCATCGGCGCTGACGGCGCAGCCGAGGAGACGGTCGAGTTCAAGCACACACTGACGGCGCATCATTCCGAATTGCCGCCGGTGTATTCCACGCCGGACATGATCCGTTTGATGGAGATTGCGGCGTTTCGCGCACTGCAGCCCTATTGCGAGGCCGACGAAATAACGGTCGGCACGTCGATCAACATTGAGCACCGTGCTGCCAGCGGCATTGGCGCGCACATCAAGGCAGAAGCCGTGCTCGAATCGTTTAACGGGCGCTTCTATGTTGTCCGCGTGACCGCTCGCGATGACGTGCAGGAAATCGGACGCGGTACGGTGGGGCGGGCCGTCGTCAGCGTGGGAAAGTTCGTCGAAAAGATGAAGAACAGAAACGGTTGAACGCATCCAAAGCAGTGTTATGACCAATGTTGCTGCAGGTTCTCTCCGGGACAAAGCGGAGGCATTCCGCGCACTCCACGTCGCGGGCGAACCGCTGCTTCTTCCGAATGTCTGGGACGTCGCCAGTGCGCGAATCATCGAGGCGTCAGGTTTCCCAGCCATTGCGACCACCAGCGCGGGGATCGCATTCTCACTGGGGTATCCCGACGGACAGAAAATCACGAGGCAGGAAATGCTGTTGGCTGTGGCTCGCATCGCCTCAGCGGTGCAGGTTCCTGTCACAGCCGATGTTGAGTCGGGTTATGGAAGTCGGCCCGAGGATGCGGCGGATACTGCCCGTTCCGTGATTGAGGCGGGCGCAGTGGGCATGAACCTGGAGGATGCGACTGGAGATCCGGCGGGTCCGCTCGCCGAGCTGCCGCAGCAATTGGAGAAGATCCGTGCCGTGCGCGAGACCGCACGCAAATTGAAAGTGCCGCTGGTCCTGAACGCCCGAACGGATGTTTATCTTTTGCAGGTCGGAGATCCAGCCAAACGATATGAAGAATCGGTCCGCCGACTGGCCGCCTACCGGGATGCAGGAGCCGACTGCGTATTTCTTCCCGGCCTGCGCGATGCCGCAACGATCGGACGCCTGGTAGCGGACCTGCGCTGTCCGCTGAACATTCTGGCTGTGCCCGGTTCTCCGTCTGTCCCTGAGTTGCGGAGTCTGGGCGTGGCCCGAGTCAGCCTGGGATCAGGCCCGATGCGGGCGACTCTCGGTCTGCTCCGCCGCCTTGCGGAAGAGTTGAAGGGCCGAGGCACGTACGCAGCAATGGAAGGCGCGCCACCTCATGCCGAGATGAATGCTCTGATGAATTCAAGGCAGGATCTAAAGTCTGAGAACTGAGAACCTCCATTCTGATCGGCGTCATTTCCGATACTCACGGGCTGCTTCGTCCTGAAGCGGTCGAAGCCCTGCAAGGTTCAGAACACATCATTCACGCGGGTGACATTGGCGCACTCGAGATTCTGGACCAGCTCGCCGTCATTGCTCCGGTGACTGCGATTCGCGGGAATGTTGACAAGGCGGTGTGGTCGCGCAAGTTGCCCGAGACCGAGGTGGTTGAGTTCGCGGGTGTTTCCATCTATGTGCTGCACGATCTGGCGAAGATCGATCTGAAGCCGGAAGGCGCCGGCTTCAGAGTGGTGATCTCCGGCCACAGCCATGTTCCGAAGCAAGAGCTGCGTGGTGGCGTGCTGTACTTCAATCCGGGAAGCGCGGGGCCGAGGCGCTTCAAATTGCCGGTGACGGTCGGAAAGCTGATTGTCGAAGACGGCAAGGTCCGCGGCGAGATCGTTCCTCTTTTGGTGGAATGAGTTGAAGAACGCACTCCGATCAGATTGACGCGGGGCGTTGCTACAATCCCAAACAATGTCCATTTCATTCCGCATTGAAAAGACAAGCGGACCCGCTCGTCTCGGCCGACTACTCACACCTCACGCCGAAATCGAGACGCCGGTGTTTATGCCCGTGGGGACGCTGGCATCTGTCAAAGCCGTGCCGCAGGACACACTCGAAGAGTTGGGCGCGCAAATTATTCTGGGCAACACGTATCACCTCTATCTGCGGCCGGGCGTTGAGACCGTGCGGCGGATGGGCGGGCTGCACGGGTTCATGTCGTGGCGGCGGGCGATCCTCACCGATTCAGGCGGATTCCAGGTCTTCAGCCTGAGCGAGTTGCGGAAGATCAATGAAGAAGGCGTGACGTTCCGCTCACACCTCGACGGCTCGTCGCATTTTTTTAGCCCGGAGAGCGCGATGGAGGCGCAGATCGGACTGGGCGCCGACATCATTATGGCGTTTGACGAGTGCACGGAATATCCGGCGGATCAGGCGCGAATGAGGGCGTCTATGGAATTGACGGCGCGGTGGGCGGCGCGCAGCAAGAAGTATTTTGAGGAGCACAAGCACGAAGTGCCGTGGCGCCAGTACTCAGTACCCAGTACTCAGTACTCAGCGCCCGCAACGGATGGCGGTGCGAACCTTCCTTCAGAAGACACTGAGAGTGAGAAATCTGACAACCGAGTACTGAGTACCGAGTACTGCCCTACACAGTCTCTCTTCGGCATCGTGCAGGGCGGAATGGATCGGACCCTGCGAAGAGAATCCGCGGAGCGGACGGTTGAGATCGGATTTCCCGGCTATGCCATCGGCGGACTGAGTGTGGGCGAACCCCGCGAACTCACGCGGGAGATTGTGGAGTCGACGCTCGAGCATCTGCCGAAAGACAAGCCGCGCTACCTGATGGGAGTCGGCACGCCGGAGGAGATTGTCGAGTATGCCAGCCTCGGCGTCGACATGATGGATTGCGTGCTGCCCACACGGGCGGCACGGCATGGACTGCTGTTTACTTCAGAAGGCAAAGTGTCGATCAAGCAGGCGCGTTATGCGCAGGATGACGCCCCGCTTGATCCCAACTGCGCCTGCCGCGTGTGCCAGCGTTATTCGCGGGCGTATCTCCGTCACCTTTATGCATCCAAAGAGGTGTTGGCGCAGGTCTTGAACACGATCCACAACCTGTGTTTCTACCTTGACACTATGAAGCGGGTACGGCATTCTATTTCACTTGGGGAAGAGTCTCGTTTTCTCTCTGGTATATGGTCGCGACCGAAACCGTGACTTAGCGGGAAGATCTCCCCGGATTCAAGCCTGAAGACCAGGAACCCGGCCGAAGTCGATTCAAACTCCGTGGTGAAATAAGAGCTCCCGCGGCGCTGCATGGCGCGGGCAGTATTTCGCGAATACATACATTTCAGACCTCACGAATATGCAATTTTTGCTGGCAGTGCAGAGTAGCGGTGGCGGCCTCGGATCGATCGGCCTGATCGCGCCGCTTATTTTCATGTTCGCGGTGTTTTACTTCCTTTTGATCATGCCGCAGCAGCGGCGCCAGAAAAAATGGCAAGCCATGCTGGAGCAGCTCAAGACTGGGGACAAAGTAACCACAAGCGGAGGCCTGCGGGGCACCGTGATGGCCATCAAAGACGATGCGATTCACTTGAACGTTCCCCCCAATAACACGCGGTTGGAGGTGACCAAGGCCTCGGTGGTGGCGGTGACGACCGCCGACGAGGAAGTGAAGAGCAAGTAAAGTTTCAAGCTGCGAGTTTCGCCTCAGGCGGCGGACAGCATCCTCGAAACTGGAAACCTGGAACTCGGGACTGACAAGTTTTATATGACCAAGAATCTTCTCTGGAAACTTGTATTTATCGTCGGCACGATGCTTTTCTTCCTGTTCGGAATTTTTGGCATTCCGAAGAGTCTGTCCGGCGAGGGGCTGCTGACCGCCCTGACCGACCACATTCACCTCGGCCTCGATCTGAAGGGCGGAACTCACCTGATTTTGCAGGTGCAGGTCAATGATGCGGTGAATGTCGATGCGCAAAATGCGATCGAAATTCTCAAACAGCAACTGCGCGCCCGTAAGATCGACTACGCCGAGATTTCGCAGTCCGATCAACAAAATAATCCGGACCACCTTGTCCTGAAAGGCATTCAGCCGGGCGCACGCACGGATCTGATCAGCATCGTTCGCGATCACCTGCAGGAGTATGACGTTAACGGTGGGGCAGAGAATTCGTGGGTCCTGTCGATGAAGCCTTCGATGTTGACGGAACTGAAGACCAAGGCAGTCACGCAGGCCATTGACACGATTCGCAATCGCGTCGACGCTCTGGGCGTGAGCGAGCCGACGATTCAGGAACACGGGCTTGGGCAGTATCAGATTCTGGTGCAATTGCCGGGCATCGACGATCCGGGCCGCGTGAAAGATCTCATCCAATCCACGGCAATGCTCGAGATCAAGCAGATGACGGGCGGGCCGTATCCGAGCGAACAGGCTGCTTTGCAGGACAAGGGAGGCGTCGTCCCCATTGATTCGATGCTGATGAGCGGACAGTGCGCCAATGGCCCGGAGCCGAGCTGGTGCTTCGTGTCGCGCACCTCAGCAGTCAGCGGGAAGGATCTCCGCAGCGCCGATCCGACAACCGATCAAAATGGCCAGCCGGCGGTCCACTTTAATCTGACGGGCGAGGGCGGACAGCGGTTTTTCCGGTTCACCTCCGACCACGTCGGCGACAGTCTGGCGGTCGTGCTCGACAACAAGGTGCAGGAAGTAGCCAATATTAAGGAGCCCATCCGCGATACTGGCGAGATTAGCGGTGGCCGTATGAGTGCACAACAGGCGAAGGATCTTTCCATGATCCTGCGCTCGGGCGCCCTGCCTGCGAGCATTAAGTACCTGGAAGAGCGCACAGTGGGACCGTCGCTCGGTGCGGATTCGATTCGCTCAGGCGTGCGCGCGGCCGTCATTGGCATGGTCGCCGTGCTCATTTTCATGTTGGTCTACTACCGCGGCGCGGGTGTGAACGCCGACATCGCGCTCATCTTCAACCTGATCATTTTGCTGGGGTTCCTGGGATGGGCCACTATCGCGGGCGTGGGTGTTGCTCTCACGTTGCCTGGGATTGCAGGAGTCATTCTGACGGTTGGTATGGGCGTGGATTCCAATGTGCTGATCTTCGAGCGTATCCGCGAAGAGTTGCGCAACGGCAAAACGCCGCCGTCGGCGGTCGATCAGGGATTCAGCCATGCCTGGATCACGATCGTGGATACGCACGTGACCACCATCGTTTCTGCGGCAATTCTGTTCATCTTCGGTACGGGTCCGGTGAAAGGTTTTGCGACGACGCTAACGTTTGGCTTGCTGGCGAACCTGTTTACCGCGGTTTTTGTCTCGCGCGTGATTTTTGATTGGGTGCTCAGCCGCAAACAGCGCGGCGATGCGCTCAGCATTTAAAGTGTTTTGTAATCGGGAAATTGAGTAATTGGGTAATTGAAAAAACCGTGTCGGTCGAGTTCGCTTTTCAATTGTTCAATTTTCAAGTTTCTCAATCACTCAATCTTTGCTAAGTCATAGAAAATAAGAGGCTAGACAAACCGGTGGAGTTCTTTCGCAATACCAACATCGATTTCCTTGGGAAGAAGTGGTACTTTCTCGCGTTTTCGCTGATCTTCAGCGTCGCGGGCGTGTTTTCCATGCTGTTCTGGCACGGGATCCCGTGGGGCGTCGACTTCCGCGGCGGAACCCTGGTGTACGTGAAGTTCTCCCATCCGCCGGACTTGGGCGCGATTCGTACGGCAATGGATCGGGCGGGCTTACGCGATCCGAAGATCCAGCCCTACGACCGGCCTGAGAATCACGAGGTCTTGATCGACCTCGCAGTGCGCGAAACGAATGAACAGGCGCTCGATCAAGGCAAAACCAAGATTATTCAGGCGCTCGAAACCAACGCGCCGGCCGGGAAAACAGACCTCAATAACGCCAGTTTCCTGACGATCAAGAACTATTTGATGGAAAAAGATCCCATGCGCCTGGGCTCTGACGCCGATCCGAAATATGGGGCGCAGGCGCAGGCGATCGTGAACTATCGCGACAAGGTGCTGGGCGGAGTGTTGAACTCAATCGACCTTAAAGGGGCGCCCGGCGTCGATCCCGCGGTGGCGGCTTCTCTCGCGGACGGATTCTTCCTTTCTGACTTTGGGGTCCGCAATGTGGAGATCGTGGGGCCGCAGGTTGGCGGCCAACTCCGCACCCAAGCCGGCCTCGCCACCCTTTACTCGTTGATGGGAATGCTGGTCTACCTGGGCTTCCGGTTCGAGTGGATTTACGGCGTTGCGGCGGTGGTCACGGTGTTTCACGATACATTGATCACCGTAGGCGCATTCTCACTCACCAAGACGGACATCTCCCTGACCGTCATCGCGGCCATCCTGACGCTGATTGGTTACTCTAATAACGACACGATCGTGGTATTTGACCGCATCCGGGAAAACATTAAACTCATGCGGCGCGAGAAACTGGCCGACATCGTTAACCGGAGCATTAATCAGACTTTAAGCAGAACCATCTTGACAGCGGGCCTTACCTTCCTTACCGTACTGGCACTCTTTTTGTTCGGTGGCGAGGTGCTTCGTGGATTCAGCCTCGCGCTCGTAATTGGCATCTTAATCGGGACGTATTCGTCCATCGCGATTGCTGCCCCCATTCTGGTGGCTTACCAGGATTGGCGGGTTGAAAAGGGTAAGCGCCCAGTCGCCATGCCAAGCAAGGCTAGGTAAGTTACCCGATTGCGTCGCGGAAGTGATTGCGGTAGGCCTTCTTAAGTAGCCTTTTAGAAGGGTTTGCTCGGCGCTGTTTGGGGCCATTGTTAGCCCTAAAAGTGCCAATAAAGAAACTGGGAGCAAAGGAGAATCAGTCGGTGTCTAAGTATTCGTAGGGGTCTGAAGAGGTTTGGGGAGAATCACAATGTTTGAAGACAGTCTTATCGAATCCGGTGGCAGGCTAAAAACCAAGCGTGGGTGGACGTCGATCTTATCGTTCGCCTTACAGATGATGATTGTCGGCGTGATGATTCTAATTCCGCTGATTTTCACGGAAGCTTTGCCCAAAGGCACAACGCTTTTCATGTTGGTAGCGCCTCCGCCACCGCCCCCGCCGCCACCTCCGGCCGCGGCTCCGGTCAAAGTGGTCAAAGTGATCCAGACCGATATCGTCAACGGCGAGTTACGCACTCCGACGAAGATCCCAAAGAAAATCCAGATGATCAAAGAGGAAGAAGCTCCTCCGCCGGCGATGGCGTCGACCGGTGTGGTGGGTGGCGTCCCGGGCGGTGTGCCGGGCGGATCGATGGGCGGCGTGATTGGAAGCGTGCTTAGCTCCACGCCGGTCGCGGTGCCCAAGATTGCCACGCCGCAGCGCGTTCGCGTTTCATCGGGCGTACAATCGGGTCTTCTGGTTCGCAAGGTCCCGCCGGCTTACCCGCCGCTGGCCCGCCAGGCGCGAATCCAGGGCACGGTGGTGCTGCAAGCCCAGATCAGCAAAGAGGGCAACATCGAAAACCTCCAGTTGATCAGCGGGCATCCCATGCTGGCTCCGGCTGCGATTGAGGCCGTGAAGCAGTGGAAGTACAAGCCGTACCTGCTGAATGGGGAACCCGTCGAGGTTGAGACCCAGGTGCAGGTGAACTTCACGCTCGCCGGGGGCTAAACTCTCGCGCGCGCCGGGGTTCTGAATTATCGGTAGATGTGTGTGTTGGCCCTCCCCTTCCTACCTGAACAGCGGTGGCTGGGAAGGGCTTTTCAGAGAGCCCGGGCTCCGCCGCCGTATCGCAAGACATGGCCAGCGCAGTCCGCGTATGTGCGGCGAAAGCCTCACATCGCCGGCAATCGAATTCTTCGCCAGCGGTTGGCACTACAAAGCGCATCAAAGTGTCCAATTAGAGTAGAGTTCCAAGTTCCGAGGAGGGAAAGCAACTCATGTTTGCAACTCATGTAGCAGCAGCCGTTCTCAGCAACGTTCACGTCGCAGCCGCCTGGGTCGTCCAGGAAGGCGGCGGCGCCATGGCGACCGACCCATTGGGCCTGTGGAAGGCAATGGGATGGGTTGCCAGAACCGTGGTTATCATCCTCTTCATCATGTCGGGTTGGTCGATCGGCGTGATGATTGATCGCTGGATGGCATACAGCGCAGCCCGAAAGCAATCGCGTGCTTTTGCCCCCGCCGTGGCGGGAGCTCTGCGCGACGGCCGCATTGACGAAGCCATCAAGGTTGCCGAGCGCAACAAGAAGAGCCACCTGGCCAAGGTTGTTACCGCTGGCCTGATGGAGTTCAAGGCCCACCAGGACAGCCCCGGCGCTATCCCCGGAGAGACCATTGAAGCTTCCAAGCGCGCTCTGGAGCGCACCGAAGCCATCGTGCACGCTGAACTGAAGCGCGGATTGGGCGGCCTCGCCACCATCGGTTCAACCGCTCCCTTCGTGGGACTGTTCGGAACGGTGATGGGCATTCTGAATGCGTTCATCGGCATCAACAACTCGAAGGCCACCGGACTGGCAGCAGTCGCCGGCGGTATCGCGGAAGCGCTGGTTACGACAGCCATCGGGCTGCTCGTCGCCATCCCTGCCGTCATGATGTTCAACTATCTGACCGGTCGCGTGGAAGCGTTTGACGTGGAAATGGACAACTCGTCGAGCGAATTGATTGACTACTTCCTGAAGAAGCGCGGGGACGTTCGTCGCTAAGACGCCTCGCCGGCAAGACGGCTCGGTCTGGTTATCCGCAGTGAGTTGCTTGTCCGGCGCTGGAGCAATCCGGCGCCGGGCCTCCTAACTTAAAGGACGGAACGCCAATAAGCCGCCAGCCGCGACTGAAGCACGGGAGATACCAATGGCATTATCGAAACGAAACGAAGGCGCCAAGATCAGTTCCGACATCAACGTTACGCCCATGGTGGACGTGATGCTGGTTCTGCTGATCATCTTCATGGTGGTCACGCCCATGTTGCAAAAAGGTATCAGCGTGGACATGGCCAAGGTGAACAACCCGGAGCAAATGCCGGACGCGGATAAGGAAGACGCGCTGCTGGTCTCGATTACGCGCGACGGCAAAGTATATTTCGGCAGCGAACAGATTCAGGACGTCGACAATCTGACTACGAAAGTGAAAGATCGCCTGGCCAACAAGGCGGACAAGCGCGTGTACGTGAAAGCGGACATGCGAACCCGTTTTGGCGGTGTGGTGAAAGTCGTGGACAGCGTCCGGGCTGCCGGAGTGGATGATCTCGGTTTGCTCACCGATCAGAGGAAGACCAACACGCCCCCGCCACCTCCACCAGCGGCCGGGCAATAGAGGAGAACGACCATGGGTATGGCAGTTGGCCCGAGCGGAGGCCAGAGTGCAAATATCAACGTCACGCCGCTCATCGATGTCCTGCTGGTATTGCTGATCATCTTCATGGTGATCTCGCCGGTGACGCCGAAAGGGTTGGATGCGCTGGTTCCCCAGCCGCCGCCGCCGAACGCGCCCAGGAACGATTCTCCTGACCGCACCATCGTCGTGCAGTTGATTGACCGTGGCGCGGGGCAAGAGCCCGGCGTCAAGATCAACAATGAAGACGCGACCTGGGATAACCTGCAGGGGCGTCTGACCGACATTTACAAACAACGCGCGGAAAAGGTCATGTTCGTGAAGGGCGACGACGCCATTCCTTTCGTTAACGTCGCCAACGTGATCGATCTCGCCCATGCGGCCGGTGTGGACAAGGTTGGACTGATTACCGCGAAGATTGAAGCGGGCAGCTAAACTGTCCGTCGGCTAAGGCCCGGAGTCGGTCATTCTTATTCGGCCCATGGCACGGAAGCAGGTCCGCTTCCGTGCGGCCGAGGGCTCCGCTTGTCAAACCGCTGTCTCTGGGCCTAGGATTCTGTGTCGAGGGAGACTCATACCGCAATGAATAAGAACGTGAAACTGGTGACGCTGGCGGTAGTTGTGCTGGCGCTCTTCTCTTCTCTGGGATGCGACAAGCTAAAGGCCCGCGACCAGCTCAATAAGGGCGTCAAGGCCTACAAAGACAACCACTACGAGCAGGCTATCGATCACTTCCAGCAGGCTGTCAGTCTGGATCCGAGCCTGATCAACGCTCGCATGTACCTGGCGACCGCATTCGTATCGCAGTACATCCCCGGCGTAGACTCGCCCGACAATCTGCGCACTGCACAGCAGGCCATTGACGAATATCAGAAAGTGATCGACGCCAATCCCTCACGCGAGCAGAAGGTGAACAGTGCGAAGGGGATTGCCTATCTGTACCTGAATATGAAGAAGTGGGATGACGCCAAGAAGTATTACCGCATGGCTTCGGAGTCAGACCCGAATGATCCCGAGCCATACTACTCGGTGGGCGTGATCGACTGGACTGCCTCCTACCAGCCGCGCATGGAAAAACGCGCCGCGCTGGGTCTGAAGCCCGAGGAACATTTAAACGCCAGCAACAAGGAACAGAAAAAAGTCTGCATGGAGTTGAAGGAGAAGAATACTCCTACCATTACGGAAGGCATCGACAGCCTGAACAAGGCGATCCAGCTACGCCCGGACTACGACGACGCCATGGCTTACATGAACTTGATGTACCGCGAAAAAGCCGACGTGGAATGCGACGACCCGGCTACCCGCACCGAAGACTTGAAAACTGCCGACCACTGGGTTGATGAGACGCTGAGAATCAAGAAGGCCAAGGCGGAGAAAGCTGCACAAAACTCCGCTGGCGGTATCACAGTGGATCAGCCTAAGTAGCAAAGTCGTTCCTGAGCTTTAGCCTCCCGCGCTCGGTCGAGCCCGGGAGGCTTTTCTACGTATGGCTGCCAGGGATTAGTCTTTGCTGTAGAGGCGAACTTCGACCTTGGCGAATTGCCATTGCCGTACCTTCGGGAACGATTGGGCGAGTACCTCGGTGAGCAGCACCGTCGTGGGATCCGGTTTGCCCGCTGGCCCGTTATTCATCAGCATCACCCACAGACGCGGATGGCCCGCTGACGCTGTGCCCAGAAGGTCAGCGGTGGGCTTGCCTGTGAAATCGCGGTAATCCAGTCCTGGTCCATGTTGGGGGAAGAGAATTTCGGGTCCCAGTTGAGCCGCGAACTCGGGGGCGGCTGAGTTTGTACCGGCGCGCAAAGAGCGAAAGAACTCATAGGGCACCCGCGTTTCCGCAATATGAAAGACGATCGCGTCGTTCGGTTCTGTGTGATCAAGGATGAAATCGCTGGCAGCGCCAGAGGCATCCCGCTCATTGTCGAAGTCGTGGCCATAGACGAAAGAGATCCCCTGTAAGCAAAGAAGCAGCATCGCAATAAGCGTTGCGGCGAGTAACCATGAATGGCGTAATCGTGCCAGTCCGGCCGCTACCAATATCAGAAACGCGGGCAGGCAAAAGATCATGTAGCGACCGAGGAAGACGGGACGTGCGAACGACAGCACAACCGTGAGGATCACTGGAAAGAGTAGCCAGATGAGCAGAAACTGGCATCGCCAAGTCTCCCAACGCCGGGCGCGCGCGAATAGTTCCTTGCGACATGGCGCGATTGCTCCAAGGCAGGCTACGGCGCAGATCGCAAGAAGAATCCAACTGTTGCCGCCGGCCAGGTGCTTGTAGCAGATCGAGGACATCGCGCGGTCCGGGACGTTGAATCCAGCGGATTGGGCCCGCCCCAGTCTTAGCCACGAAAATCAGCAGTGGGAGGACGGCGATGCTGATCACAGTCCATGCGCGTCGCAGATCCACAGCAAGTTCGGGATTACGGTGATCCGTTCCGAAGGCGCCGTCGGCGGTCCGCTGCAGCGCCAGCCACTGCACCGCTATCAATAGCAGGGCATAGAAGTGTGCATAGACAGCGAGAACGCTGCTCAGAACGTATCCAATCCAAGTGCGGCGCGAAGGCTGGCGGAGCCAAGCAATCAAGAAGCATGAGGAGAGAGTGGCCAGCAGGACGAAGAGCGCGTAGCTGCGAGCTTCCTGGGCATAGCGAACGTCGTAGGCATTGAAGGTAAAAAGAATCGCGGCGATGCATGCCACTTTCCGGTCATATAGCAAGCGCCCCAGCCAGTAGATGGCTGGCAGGGTGGCGGCTGCGATTACGACTGAGAGGCTGCGAATGAAGAATGGGCTTTGCCCGAAGTGCAGCCAGATCCGCAGCAAGAAGTAATAAACCGACATGTTAGCTTCGCGCCACCACAGCAGGTGAAGGAAGTTTCGCCAGTCGACGCGGGCGACCTCCACGCTGAAGCACTCATCGAACCAGAACGGTTTGCAGGCAAGGCAGACACAGCGGGCTGCGATACCCGCTACGAATAGCAGCAAAAGAGTGAACCAATGGACCCAGCTTGCGGATTCAGGGTAAATGGTGGAAGCGGTTGCGCTTCTAGTCACAGCGGCTTCGGATGGCTGCATGCTGAGCGTTCGAGGGTCAGTTCGTGTCCAAATCATACTATGCTCCAAAAACTCGCCCTCGCCGCGGGGACAAAAGCACAGCGCGAACCGGCAGACCTCCAGTACAATATCCGGTCTGCTGACGCATTTTATTGCGACGGTCTGTAGCTTTTCATGTTCAAGAAGATCCTCATCGCGAATCGGGGCGAAATCGCAGTACGCGTGATCCGGGCCTGCCACGAAATGGGAATTGCGGCGGTGGCCGTTTACTCCGACGTGGATCGCGCCTCCTTACACGTTCGCAAGGCAGACGAGGCCTATCCCATCGGTGCGCCGGCAGCCGCCGAGTCTTACCTCAATATCCAAAAGATTCTCGATGTCGCGGCGCGATCGGGGGCTGACGCTATCCATCCGGGGTACGGTTTCCTTTCCGAGAATGCGAAGTTTGCCCGGGCCTGTACTGACGCTGGCGTGAAGTTTATCGGTCCCACCGCGGCGGCCATGGACGCCATGGGATCGAAGACGCGGGCGCGACAGGCGATGGAGCGTGCGGGCCTCCCGGTCGTTCCCGGTACGTCGCGCGGTCTGGAATCAGTCGAGCAGGCCGAAGAAGTAGCGGCCCGCATCGGTTATCCCGTCATGCTGAAAGCGGCAGCTGGTGGCGGTGGTAAGGGAATGCGCCTGGTACATGCACGGGAAGAACTTAAGTCAGCCCTCGAGGGAGCGCGCAGCGAGGCAGAGCGTTCGTTTGGCGATAGCGAAGTTTATATCGAAAAAGCCATCATCAATCCTCGGCACATTGAAATGCAGGTGCTCGCCGACGAGCATGGAAACACTGTTTATCTTGGCGAGCGGGAATGCTCTCTGCAGCGCCGGCATCAGAAAGTGGTCGAGGAAGCCCCTTCGCCCATCGTGGATGCCGAGATGCGACGCAAAATGGGCGAGGTTGCGGTTCGCGTAGCTCAAGCCGCTGGATATACCAATGCCGGCACAGTTGAGTTTCTCGTCGACCAACAGAAGAATTTCTATTTCCTCGAGATGAACACGCGGCTGCAGGTGGAGCATCCCGTAACAGAGTTGGTCACGGGACTGGATCTGGTTCACCTGCAAATCCACATCGCGAACGGTGAGCGGCTGCCCTTTACGCAGGAAGAAGTAATGATTCGCGGGCATGCCATCGAGTGCCGCATCTACGCTGAGGATCCGGACAACAATTACTTTCCCAGCCCTGGGAAAATCACGTTGCTGCTGCTGCCCTCGGGACCCGGAATTCGCCGCGACAGCGGCATGTATGAAGGCTGGAACGTGCCCATGGATTACGACCCCCTGTTGGCGAAGCTGATCGGCTACGGCACGGACCGCGATCAGGCCATCGGCCGGCTGACGCGTGCTCTCAACGAATATTTTGTCGGCGGGATCAAGACGAATATTTCTCTATTCCGTCGTATCCTGAGCAACCCGGATTTTCGAGCGGCAAAAATCGACACCGGTTTTCTCGACCGCTTGTTGAAGCAGAAGACGACTGATCAGCCTATCGATCCTCGTGCGACGGAAGTCGCCGTGATTGCCGCGGGTATGTTCGCCATCCTGGGTACCGCGGCGGCCGGAGCAGGTGAGCCCGCAGTCATCAGCGGCTCCGCCAATAGAACACATCGCACTTCAAACTGGAAGAGTGCCGCGCAGCGAGAGGGGCTGCAGTAATGGAATCTCAAAGCAGTTCGAAGTCTGTGCACTGGACTAACCCCTGGTCCCCAGCTCCTGGCCCCTGCTTCTCATGACTTACGACATCGCCATCGACGGCAAGAACTACCGGCTCGATCTCGAACAGATCGAAGGCCGGTGGTCCTGCCGGCTGGATGGGCGAGAGATCGAGGTCGACGCGGTTCTGGCGCGACCCGACGTGTTGTCGCTTCGCATCGGAAACCAAGCTTACGAAGTGAAATGCGAGCGCGTAGGCAGCGATCTGCATCTTTGGGTCGGGAGCCTGCGCTTCGCGACGGAAGTCCGCGATCCGCGATCGTTACGCGGGCGCGCTCGCGCCGTCGATGATCACGGCCCCAGGAAGCTGACGGCGCCCATGCCGGGCAAGATTGTTCGCGTGCTCGTGAGCCAAGGCGCCGAAGTCGAGGCGGGGGCTGGAGTCCTGGTCGTGGAAGCGATGAAGATGCAGAACGAGGTCAAATCACCGAAGAAGGGAACAATTCAGAAAATCCTCGTCAGCGAAGGCGCCGCGGTGAATGCTGGAGACGTTCTGGCGATTGTCGAATAAGGTTTCTATTTACTTCTTCTCAAGACCGTTGCTGTCCAACACTCGCTTCGCGTAGTAGTTCTCTACCTTGGCCGTATCCCGCAAAACCTCGTAATAAGCGGCTTTCAACAACTGCTCGCGGCGGTCGTGAAGCTGCGAACGAATTGCCTGTTGGACTCGCGGGTCCGCCAGTTCCCGCTGTCCGGCGGGTTCCTTCGAAACCAGTTTCACGATGCGGAACGCCATTGCCTGTCGGTTCGCAGGATTTACCACAGTGACAATGGGGCTGTACTGGCCCGGCTTGAGTTTTATGACCGCATCGCGCGTCGCCGGATCGGTCCCCTTGAGGCCAGACTCCTGCACCGTGCCCAGATCACCGCCATTGCCAGACGTTTCCGGGTCTTCGGAGTACTTCATCGCCAGGGTGGCAAAGTCGTCGCCACTGTCGAGGCGATTCGCGATCATCTGGATCTTCTTTCGAGCCTCTCCCTCGTTCTGTGCCTTCTCGTTCTGATTATGAGCCTGCGGGTTGGGCGCCGGCGTCACCATGATCTGCGCCAAGTGATACGTGGGTTCGATCAGGTTGAACTCGCCTTTATGCGCGTTGTAGTAGTCAGTAATATCCTGATCGGTGACGTTAATCTTCGACGAGACTTCTTTGTTCGTTACTTTGTCGACGGTGATGGAGCGCCGGATGTCACGCTTGAAATCGGCGAGCGTGATTTTCTTGTCCTGCAGGCGCTTGTCGAATTCTTCCTGCGTAAAGGGAGCTTTGATTTCGTTGTACTTGCGGTCGACTTCTTCGTCGGTGGCCAGTAGTCCCAGTTTCTCGGCGCGCCGCATCAGGATCTCGTCCTCGATCATCTGGTGCAGAATATTCAAGCGCAGTGCGATAGCTTGCTCGCCCGTGGGAGCCTGCTGAGCCGAGGCGACATTGTTGTCGTAATACTTGTCGACGTCGGAGCGGAAAATCTTGCGGCCATCCACGGTGGCCATCACATCGCCCCCGGCCTGCGAATTACAAGCGGCCAGAGCGGCCAGCAGCAGGGCAGCCGAGAGCCCAGCGACTACCTGGGCAATCCACGAGGTCTTTTTCAAGGGTATTTCTCCGTTATCCGCAAGCACAAATGACATCCAGACTGAGGCCAACGAAGCAGCGTCTTCAATCAGCATCTACCGGGATACTGGTGTTGTTGCTGACGAGGGATGCTGCGGCACAGGTTGTCCTGCATCTCGGAGAGCCGCGTCCAATACGGCACGAAGCTCGCTGACTGGGACTGCACCATCAATCTTCTGGCCATTAATGAACAAAGTCGGGGTCGCGCTCACTCCAAGGTCATCAGCCTCTTTTACCGATGCTCGTACCGCATCCTCGTTCTGCGCTTTGACGCAGGACTGGAGTTTCACTACATCGACACCATGCTTCTGGCCCTGAAGCATCGCCATCTTATCGATGGTGTCAAGCCGCGCGGCCGGACTCTTTTCGGCGTCCACAGTCTGCTTGTTCGCATGGATGTAGTCTGCGAAATCCCAATAGGCACCGTCGTTTTGCGCTGCCAGGCAGTTGGCATCCACCGCCGCGTGGATCGCCCACGGATGGATTTCCTCAAGCGGATAGTCCTTGTAGATGAAAGTGACGCGGTCGCCGTATTCCTTGATGATCTCGGGAAACAGCGTCTCGTGCATCCGGGAACAGAATGGACATTCGAAGTCGTCGAAGTTCACCACCACGACCTTGGCGGATTTGGCTCCGCGCACCGGGCGGCCAGTTACGTCGATCTTGCTCATCAAGTCGGCGAAAGGATCCTTGGTCAAGTCGAATTTCGTCAACCGGAGCATGGTGGCGCGATCTTTGGAGATCAGGAACTTGAGGTCGTCCTTCTTTTTGCGTTCGCCCCCCTCGATGCTTACCGAAACGGCGTCGTATCCCGGCATTTCGCTGCTGGGCGAGATGGCGCCGACGGTCACTTTTATCTCGGCAGGGATGTTATAGGAAGCGCGCAGCTGGTGCTCGATCTTACGCGCCAAGTCGGGAGGCGCGGATTGGGCCACACAACCCAGGCAAACTAGAAGCAGAATGAACAGGGAACGTCGAATTAGGATCACCAGGAACCGCCTCAGCATCACTCGTTACCGCTTGATTATCTCACAGCGAGGAGGCGCCCGGCCCGCGGTTCGCGGCCATTCGAGCGCTTAACCCGTACGTCGGAGTTGCTCGGCCGGCAGCAGCGAGTTCATCGATCCTGAGCGGAATCCTTCCAGATCGAGGGTGACGAACTTGAATCCAAGCTGCTTGAAGATGGTTGCGAACTGCCCCGCCATCGCAGGACTGAGCGCACGGTCCATTTCCTCTCGAGCGATCTCGATGCGGACAATGTCTCCGTGATGGCGCACGCGAAACTGGTGGAAGCCGAGAGCGCGAATCGCATCTTCCCCGCGTTCGACCACTTCAAGCGCTTCGCGCGTGACCGGACGGCCGTATTCGATGCGGGAGGAGAGACAGGCGGAGGCAGGCTTGTCCCACACCCGCAGGCCTGCCGCGCGGGCCAGTTCGCGAATCTCCTGCTTGGTGAGGCCAGCCGTCAGCAGAGGGGCTGCGACGTGATGCTGCCGCGCGGCCTGCTGCCCGGGTCGAAAGTCTCCTTGATCGTCCAGGTTCACACCGTACGCGATAGCGTCAAAACCCCGACCGGCCCGGAGTCCTTCCATCACCACAAAGAGTTCGTCCTTGCATTGAAAGCAGCGTTGGCCGTCATTGCGGGCATACTCGGGACGATCAAGCTCAGAAGTGGCGACGACCTCGACGGGGATGCCTTGTTCGTGGGCGAAGGCCAAGGCGTCGGCAAGATGTGTCCGGGCAAGGCTGGGAGAGTCGGCGATCACCGCGAGCATGTTGTTTCCCAGAGCGCGGTGCGCGGCAAAGGCAAGATACGCGGAGTCGACACCGCCTGAATAGGCAACCAGCACGCGGCCCAAGCGGCGGAGTTCTTCCTGCAGTTGAGAAACCTTCGCGTCGAGGCCGGTTTCGGGGGACTGCATAGACACTCTATGGTAACAGCCCCGACCCGGATAAACCTCAGTAAAGCCGTTCCTGCCGCCTCAAATTTCCAAAGGTGCCAATGTTGGCCAGGCTGAAGGTGAAGCGAAAAAGGTTCTCATTGCGCACGTTGGCGATCGCATAGCGGCGGTATTCCAGCGTGACGCCGCAGCAATCCCAATTGTAAGTAGTCTGCGCGGTGGCAAACTGCAGTTGCTTGGTCTCCGCATCGATTCCGAAGCTGCTGGCCGCGCTGAATCCGCGCCGGGTGAGCCCGCCATAGCCGAGCGCGACCCGAAACTGCTGGAATTTGCATGTGATTTGGGTACTCTCTGCGGCCGGGCCGCAATTACCCTCGCTTAGAAAAGGCGATACGCTCGTCTGCGGGATCTGCAGAAACGCGTCCCCGCCGCCCAGCGTGAAGGGTCCCATACTGTAGTTGAGCAACAGGGTGCTCGCATTGACTCGGCCCAATTGGAAGTCGTAATCAAGATCCCATTCGGTATCGGTGCGGCTGCTGGTGGCTACCCGCAGGCGGGAAACCAGCGGAGAGAGATGCCGCGGCTCGGTGATGAATGCGATGCCGGTCAGGCTCTCGGTCGTGGTGAAAACATTGCGCTGCCCGGTCACCAGGGCGCCGCCAAAAGTGGGGTCGAGAAAATATTTCTGTGCAACCTCCCAGGTAATCACTTCCTTCGCTGCCGGTCCCGGGGCGCAACCCTGGTTCTCGAGACTGCTCACGCGTTGCCATGGAACGGTCTGCTCCGGCGCCGCCGCGCCCACCGCCAGTCCTGTCATCGGCGTTTCGCACTCCTGTACCGCCGAGGGCGGGCGCTTGGCATAGAGCCGGGTCACGAAACCGTACTCGACCTCGTTGGTGTTGCTCAGAGATGTCGCGCTCGTCGAAGTGAAGAATATTTGCGAAATTATTCACCCCAGTTACGAATCGATAGGTAGTGTGCGGCTCGATAACGTGTTTCCACTTTCGTCCGAGGAACTCCCTGTCGAAAATCCTCTCGAGGACCGGTGGCCGTACTTCCACCGATGTTTCCAGCGCCTGTCGATTGGTGGGATTCCTCAGGTCGAGTCCGCCAACAAAACGCTCGGTGTAGTACGTTTCGTGCGCCGCGAGCGATGGCCGCACGGACCATCCGCGAAATTGCAACGGCAGGGAAATCTCCGGGCTGAGATCGAAGCGTCCGAGCACGCTGCTCGTGTGGAAGCCAGGCTCGCTGCGCGAAAGGCCTGCCAGCGAAGAGTCGAAGGACCACATCAGCGGCCAGTGGCCGATGGGGCGATCGACACTGGATGCGTCCACGCTGGGAGTGTGCAAGACTCGGATCGAGTTGAAACTTGGCGGATTCGATAATGTTCCGTCGGGGTTCGTCGTTTGGAAGAAGTTCTGGTAGCGCTCGACCATGCCGCCAAATGAAAATCCCTTGTAAGCCTTTGCCAGGAAGAGTTGGGATTTCACCTCCGAGTTCACGGCCTGAGTGAAGACCTCGTTAAACGCCAGCCGGAACAGGAATGAACTCAGGTAGTCGACGTTGGAAACGGCGCGGAAGCCGTAGAAGTTGCCTTCCGCTGTGAGGCGAGCCTCCTGACCGCCCTCGGGAAGGGGAGGAGTGCCGATGCCGCGGTCAATCACGCCAAAATAATTCAGGTCAACGTAAGAGGTGTCAGTGGGGCGGGCGCGGAATTCTCCTCTTTGCGACCACCCTCGTTTGGAGAAATATTCCGCGCCAATCGTGGCGTCGAGGCTGCGGTTAATGGCCCAGTAAAACGAATCGCCGACAATGTTGCCTTTGGTGGAAGAGCGTCCTGCCGTCGGCACGAGAAATCCAGAATGTCGCACTTCGCGCGCGACCGGGTGTGTCGCGTACGGGAAGTAAAAGATGGGAAAGCCGTGGAGAAAAAAGTCGCTACGGTAAATGCTGGCATTGCCGCCCACATCCACCACCACTTTGTGCGCCTCGAATCGCCACATGGGCCGCGGCAGTTCACACGTGGTAATGCTGCCATCGTAGACCACGTAATGGTCGGAACTGGTTTTCTCCACCAGTCGCCCACTGAAGGCAAACGGAGAGGTAGACGTGAGGATCGCCCGGCTGGCGTGAAAGCGCATCCCGGTGGTTGCCCTGACGTCGTAGAAGCGTCCGGTTTCGGTTGTCAGGTTGTAAGTGCCGTGACTGGCCTTGATGTGGTCGTCGTTCGGACCGCCGTCGAGCATGAAGTGTCCGGAGGCCGTGGCCTCGCCGCTATTCGAATCATAGGTTACGTCGTCGGCGGCCAGCACGTAGTTGCGATAGTAGATTTCACTGTTGCCGTGCAGGCTGTAAATGTCGCCGACTTTTTCCTGGCTGGTGGCACAGATCAGCGTTCCATCTTTGAGTTGCGTTACTGCCCGATTGGCGCATGCCGTGGTGGCAGAGGCACTAGGTATCTTCTGGGTGTTGTCTTGCGCGGACAGGTTTGGAGTGCGGTCAGAAGCGGAAAGCAACTGGCTGGTTACTAGTGCTGGCACGAGAAGCTGATGACAAAGAAACAGCGCCGTGATAAGGAATCTAGTGCGAAGTTTCATCGGAAGAAAATCAACGGAAGACGATCGTCCATTGAAGGCGTGCCAGCACCTTTCGCCTTTTTTGCCGCGGCATCGTGAACTTAGCACGGCGCTGCCTGCGAGGCAAAGTGGCGACAAGGGCTAGGATTGCCGTTGGTTCCCTCCCGGTTGTCCGTCGAAAGTTCACAAGTACGATTTTGCGGGATTGTCTTTCATGAATTGTCCGAATTGTGGCGATGTATGCCGTTGTGCCGTGGAGCCCCCTCCCACCGAGTTGCCGATCACTGGCGAGGCCTCGGTCATAGAAGAGAGCGCGCTATCGGCAGGTTGCTGGTTCCATGACCGGAGAAGCCGACTCCCCTGCCTGGCGGGATGAACTCTCCGTCCGGCTGAGCCGCTATCGCGCCCGGCGCAAAGCACCGCCGCCCCGCTATCCCTCTCTGAACTTGCCGTTCGAATCTGTCGAACCTTCGGTTCGAGCAAGCCTCAGGACGGAAACCTCGTCGTTCCCGGCATACGAATCGAGATCAAACCACGCTCTCGCCCTCGATGGGGCTCGACACGAGCCTGCCGCTGTTGCCGAACCCCAGCAGGAAATTCCGGAAAGGATCGAGCCGCCGCCGGTACGTCAGCCGGTTGCGCATCCTACCGCGAAGATTATCGAGTTCCCACGGTTTGCCTGGGCGCCTCCGCCGCCACCGCCCGATCAGCTGGCCGAACCGGTCAGTGATCGCCCGCGCATCCTTGAGGTTCCGGAAGTTGCTCCTCCGCCTCCGGCGCTTGGTGGAATCACGATTGAGCCCGTCGAGCGCGAGGAATTGGAAAAGCGTCCCGGCATCGACATTCCCCTGCAGAGTGCCCCCCTGGGCTTGCGGTTTGTGGCCGCGCTGATCGATGGATTGATCGTCGTCGCCGCATCTGCTCTGTTCGGATTTATTTTCTGGAAGATTGCCGCGTTTCGTCCGCCGCAGGTCCAGATCCTGAGCCTCGTAACCGGAATTCCGTGTGCGTTCTGGGCTGCTTACCAATATCTGTTGATCGTCTACGCCGGTAAGACGCCGGGATTGCGGGTTGCCCGGCTTGAACTCACCCGTTTTGACGGGACCTCGACGAGCCGATCCTTACGCCGTTGGCGAGTGCTGGCCTCCTGGCTTTCTGCCTTTTCCCTCGGTATGGGGTATGCCTGGGTTTTTCTCGACGAGGACGCGCTCTGCTGGCACGACCGGATCACGCATAGCTACCTCGCACCTAAATAGGTCCCGGTGAGCGCAGGCCTTCCCAGTCAACCGGCCGTTTCTTCGTGACAATTCCTCTGGTACGCTAGTTCCGCTATGCGCATTGCCATAACGTTCTTTGTCCTGTTGCTCGCGCTTCCCTCTGTTTACGCCCAAGCTGCCAAGCCGGTTGCGGAACGGTTGGCTGCGCAGAACGCGCTTTTCGAGGAGCAGTACGAGTCAGATCTCCGAAACTTCCCGGAACGCGCAACGGCGTTCGGCGACTATCGCTACAATGACCAGCTTGGCGATTACTCACTCGATGCCATCAAGCGGCGCCATGAGGGCGACGAAGCGTTCCTGAAACGACTGGAAGCGATCTCAAGCGCAGGTTTTTCCGACCAAGATCAACTCTCGCACGACTTACTGATGCGTGTGCTCCAACAGCGCATTGCCGACTTCAATCTCAAAGAATACGAGATGCCAATCAACCAGCAGAATGGCATCCACACCGGCCTCGCCGATCTGCCTCTTGCGGTCCCGTTTGACTCGGTCAAGCATTACGAGGACTACATCTCGCGGCTGCACCAGATCCCACGCGCCCTCAGCCAGGTCACGGAAGTCTTGCGCGCCGGCATGAACGATAAGCTCATGCCAGTCCGCTTCCTCGCTGAAAAGATTCCGGCTCAGTGTGAGGGGATCGTCACCGCCGATCCATTTCTTGGGCCGACGAAGAAATATCCAGCCAGCATCTCCGCGGACGATCAAAAGCGCCTGACCCAGGAAATTACTGACGCCATCAACACCGATGTTCTCCCCGCCTACAAGAAATTTGCCGCGTTCATTCGCACTGAATATGCGCCGCAAGGCCGCACAACTCTTGCGGTCACGTCTCTGGCGGACGGGCAAAAGCGATACGAGAACGACATTTACGCGCGGACCACGACGCACATGACCGCGGACGAGATTCACCAGTTGGGCCTGCGCGAAATCGACCGTATCGAAGGCGAGATGACCGCGATCGCCAAGAAAGAGGGCTTCGCCGACCTGGCGTCGTTCCGAGCCTCGCTGAAGACAAATCCCAAGTACGTACCGAAGTCGGCTGAGCAGATCCTCGACGATTTCCGCCATTACATCTCGCAGATGGAGCCGAAACTCCCGGAGCTGTTTACGCTGCTTCCCAAATCGCCGGTCACGGTTGAAGCCATACCGGAATTTCAAGCGTCGGCTGCAACCCATTACGTGACCGGGACGCCTGACGGCAAACGCCCCGGCAGAGTCGTCGTCGCCACCTCCAACTTCGCCCAGCGCTCCTTAGTCGGGGATGAGGCCATCGCCTACCACGAGGGCGTTCCCGGACATCACATGCAGCTTTCTGTGCAGCAGCAACTCGAGGGTTTGCCGAAGTTTCGTCTGCACGGCCTTGGTTTTAACGCTTACAGCGAGGGTTGGGCTCTCTACGCCGAGCAACTCGGCAAAGAAATCGGCTTCTATCAGGATCCCGTCTCGGATTACGGCCGGCTTTCCTCCGAACTTTTTCGCGCGGTTCGTCTGGTGGTTGACACCGGAATTCATGCCAAAGGATGGAGCCGCGATCAGGTTGTGGAGTTCTTTCGCAAATCCGGAGCAGTCGACGAGCCCACAATCCAAACCGAGACCGACCGCTATATCTCATGGCCGGCCCAGGCGCTCAGCTACAAGCTTGGGCAACTGAAGATCCGCGAGCTCCGCGACCGTGCCCAGAAAGAGTTGGGCCCAAAGTTTGATCTGCGCAAATTCCATGACGAGATGCTCGACGGTGGCACTTTGCCGCTCGACTTGCTCGACGCTCGCACCGACAAATGGATCGCCCAGCAAAAGTCAAAATAATTTTCCTTTCGCGCAATCGCTGCGGGGAGACCGGAGTACTTGCCGAACTCTGAGCATTTAGATCTGCTTCGATGTCTGACTTGCGGCCAAGCCTCCAACCCCAGCGCTGTGCTATCTTCAATTGGTTTACCCTTAATAGTTTTCGCCATTCATCGGAAGCATGGCCACAGCTCCTGAAGGAACAAAACCGGCAGTAAAGGTCTTCGTCGCCACCACGGTGATGCTGACCTTCATCTCGTTCTGGCGCGCAGCCGCCATTGTCCTGTCCGACCTCGCTTCGTCTGCCTATTACGCCGGTGGCGACGCCGAGAAGGTCATCGGAAAAAGCGCTCCCTGGTTCATCCTCGCGGTAATGCTGTTCAGCTATGCCGTGCGCGCTCTTTATATCGAGTCCAGCAGTATGTTCGTGCGCGGCGGCGTCTACCGCGTGGTCAAAGAGGCCATGGGCGGCACCTTGGCCAAGTTTTCGGTGTCGGCACTGCTGTTCGATTACGTGCTTACGGGGCCAATCAGCGCCGTATCCGCGGGCCAATATCTGGCGGGCTTCATCAAGGACATCGTAGCCTACTTCCTGCACCGCGACCTGCAATTCTCCGACAACCACTTCGCCGCCGGTCTGGCCATCATCATCGTCATCTATTTCTGGTGGAAGAATACGCAGGGGATCCATGAGTCCAGCCAGAAGGCGCTTCAGATCATGGTCATCACCACTGTGATGGTTGTGATTCTGATCGTCTGGTGCTCGATCACGGTCTTGCGCGGACCGATTCAACTTCCTCCCAGCCCGGTCCACCCGGGTGTGGTTCCGCTCAACAAAGAATCCCTGGGCTGGCTCGCCGGATACCCATGGCTTACACATCTCACGTGGATCATTCTCTTCGTCGGATTCGGCCACTCGGTGCTGGCCATGAGCGGCGAAGAAACTCTCGCCCAGGTCAACCGCGAAATCGAGCATCCCAAGTTAAAGAACCTGGAGAAGACGGGGCTGGTTATTTTCATTTACAGCCTCCTCTTCACTTCGCTGGTGTCGTTCTTCGCGGTGATGATGATTCCGGACGATGTCCGGCCCAACTATTTCGCCAACCTGATCGGCGGAATCGCCATGTACCTGGCGGGGCCCACGAGCCTGAAACTCTTGTTCCACGGCTTCGTTGTCCTTGTGGGCGTGCTGATTTTGGCGGGGGCGCAGAACACTTCAATTGTCGGCGCTAACGGCGTCTTGAATCGAGTGGCTGAAGATGGTGTGCTGACCAGTTGGTTTCAGAAACCCCACAACCGCTACGGCACCAGCTATCGCATCATCAACCTGATCGTAAGCCTGCAGTTGCTAACCATCATTCTCAGCCGCGGGGACGTTTACCAGCTGGCGGCACTGTATGCCTTCGGAGTGATCTGGAGCTTCGCGATGAAGTCTCTGGCCGTGCTCGTATTGCGCTTCACTGAGCCAGGAAATCGCGAATGGAAGGTTCCGGGCAATCTGCACATCGGGAAAACGGAGATTCCTCTCGGCCTGATGGTCATCGCTGTCGTGCTGCTTACGACAGCTGTGATTAATCTGTTTACAAAGTCGGAGGCTACCATCGCCGGCTTGATATTCAGTGGCGTCTTTTTCACAATCTTCACTGTTTCCGAGCACCACGTCGCTAAGGAACGCCATGGCAAGCCAGAACAACTGGACCAGTTTCGCGTTTATGGCAATCAGGAACTGGGTAGCGGAGCCATGGGAGTGCGGCCCGGCAACGTTCTGGTAGCGGTTCGCGATCCGCGCAATCTCTACTACCTGCGGCACGTACTCGGCCACACCAATACCACAAAGCAGGACGTCGTGGTCATGAGCGCTCGCCTGTATCATCGCGAGCATAGCTTCAGCGGCAGCGCGGTTCTTGAGGCGACTCAGGTCTTCGATCACTACGAGCAAGAACTCTTTACTGCTGCCGTGGCGGTCGCCGAAAAAGAAGGCAAGCCCATCTCGTTGCTCGTCGTCCCCGCGACTGACGTCTTCGAGGCGATCATGGTGACCGCGCAGCGTCTCGATTCCAGCCGTGTCGTTTGCGGGCTTTCCAACAAGCTTACTGCCGACGAACAGGCCAAACTCACCGGCGACGCTTGGGAGCGGCTGCCCGAACCGCGTCCGCGCTTGAATCTGGAAGTGTGCGCCCCTGACGGATCGATCCGCGAATATTCCCTTGGCCCGCACACCCCTCGCATGCGCGGGCAAGATGTCGAACTCATGCACAAGCTGTGGCTCGATATCACGGCAGATCCCAAGTACGCGGGCGCGCATCACTACCACATTGTTGCGCTGGCGCTGGAGGAATTGCAGCGCGAGTTAACCACCGAGCAGCGGGCGCAGCTCCTGCAGAAGTTGCACGATGAAATGAACCGTCCCGGCCAGCAGTGAATCCAATTTATTGAGGAGTTTGTATGGCACGGATTTCTGGTGCCCCGCGCAATCAGGGCGGATTACTCCGTCGCCTGTTTGTGGGGCTCGTCTACTCTCTGACGCGTCGCCGGCTCGGTCGAATCATCATGCCGGTGCAGGTGACGGCGCATCATCCCCGAATCTTCTGGGGATATGTTCAGATGGAACAATCGCAGGCCAGCAGCAAGCTGATCGATGGGAGGCTGAAGGGTCTGGCCGAACTTCGCGTTGCGACTCTCGTCGGATGCCCGTTTTGAATCGACATCGGCTCTGCCGTGGGCAGGGCAAGCGGCATCTCAAGCGAACAGATCGCCAACCTGTCAAACTATCGCACCGATTTGAACTTCTCTGACCTCGAGAGGCTCGTGCTGGAGTATGCCGACGCGATGACGCGAACCCCGGTCGAGGTCTCTGATGCGCTCTTTCAGCGGCTGCGAGAGAAATTCACCGAGGCCGAACTGGTGGAACTGACGTCAGGAATCGCATGGGAAAACTATCGCGCCCGGTTTGATCATGCCTTCGGGATCGAGGGCAGAGGACTTCAGCGAAGGGGCCGTCTGCGCGTTGCCAGTCAGCGCAGCAGAGAAAGCCATCAATGTAAGTTCGCCAGGCTAATCAAAAAAAGCCCCCAGCGAACAGAGGCCGGGGGCTTGCGTCACTTCAAATACAGATTGGTCTGCTGGCAATCAGCCGGGTCGCCTTTAGGCGTGAGCCTTATGCTTGCAGCAACTATTGGCCGCCTTCTCCATAGTCTTCGATTGGCAGCAGCCTTTCTTATCCTTGCCACCGCAGCATGCCGAGGCGGTTTTGCCCTGGTCACAGCCCTCTTTGCAGCACGCAGCTGCCTTGCCCTTTTCACCCTTCATGCAGGACTTGGCATCTTTGCAACAGGAAGACATTGCTTTCTTGTCGCCGCAGCATGAGCTCATCTCCTTGCCATCGGCAGCGTCGCCTTTGTGACGCATGCAAGAGGTAGCCATATCTTTCTTATCGCCCGCAGCCATCTTGTCGCAGCACGACTTGCCTGTGTCTGCTGGCGCTGCGCTTTGCTCGGTCGTCGCCGGAGCAGTTTGGGTTGCGGTTTGGGCCCAGGAAACGACGGTCAGGGCCAGCATCAGGACAAGCATTTTGTACTTCATAATCAAATCTCCTCATGAATTCATGAATTCGTTGTGATTTCGTTGCCAAGCCAATCAGAAATCGGGAAAGGTCCGGTTTCTGAAGACGTTGAAAGGCGACTTACCGCGAGAGGAACTCAGATGCGCAGAACGGTACTTCGATCGGAATAGAACTGGAACGATGTGGTGGCGGAATTTTGGATCGCTCGGCGAGTTCCCCTTTCATAGAGGTCATCGTTGGCCATCACGCGAAGTTCATTGGCGCCTGGACGGGGAATGTTGCTTGTCGCTGGCAACGACGACGGATTCGCTGGAGCCTGCCTCGCGCAGCATGGATGCTCATCGCCGCACGGCCTGGACGCCGGCGCGAATCCCACAAAGATCGTTGGTGTCAAACGGGAGCCCGCGTGCGGACAGCAAGAATGGTCATGCCCCGAGTGTGAGTGGACCGCAGGCTTCTGCGTCGTAGGCTGAAGCGAAGAAGCCAAGGCCGAGGGTAGCCGCCAGCAGCAGAATGAAAGCAGAACAAGCGTGGCGATAAATCTCTTCCTCACGCTTGTAGCTTGGCTCACTAAGGTTGGCCGGTCTGTGATTCAGATCACAGCGGTCGGTGAGCTACCTACGACTTGACGATATTTTCCAGCGATGAGCGCAATGTCCTGAATCGAAATGGATACCCGGTCGTCACCAACTGCGTCGGTTCCACCCGCTGGCTGCCCAACAATACGGTTTCTCCCATTTCTCCAAAGGCCAGCTTTACGGCAAAAGCCGGCACGGGAAATATCGCTGGACGCCCCAACACGGCAGCCAATGTCGTGGTGAATTCAGCGTTCGTCACCGGCTTGGGCGCGACCATGTTTACGGGTCCCCGCACCAGATCGCTTTTCAAGATATGGTGGATCGCCCCGACCATGTCTTGCACGTCAATCCAACTCATCCACTGCCGGCCGTCCCCGATCCTGCCGCCGATCCCCAGCTTGAACGGTGTCATCATCTTTCCCAGGGCGCCTCCCTTGGGACTGAGCACCACCCCTGTGCGAATCCGCACCGTTCGGATCCCCGCATCGGCGGCAGCCTGCGTAGCCGCTTCCCACTCTTGGCAGACGTCAGGAAGAAATCCTTTGCCGGGCTCACTTTCTTCGTGCAGGACCTCATCGCCGCGATCACCGTAGTAGCCGATCGCCGAGCCAGAGATAAAAACCTGCGGCTTGTCTTTTGCTTGCGCTAAAGCCTCGGACAGGTTGCGGGTCCCCAGTACCCGGCTGTCGTGGATCTTCGCCTTCTTGGCCGCGCTCCAGCGCCCGACAATGCTCTCACCCGCAAGATGAATCACGGCATCGAAGCCGGATACCGCGTCAATGGAAAGCGGTTGCGCCGGGTCCCACCGGATGCTGTGGTCGTTCTGAGCCGAGTCTCCCGGACCGCTGCGCCGCAGCCGGGTGACGTGTGCGCCGCTGCTTTCCAACGTCGGAAGAAGAGCCGTACCGATCGGTCCTGACACCCCACTGACCAAAACTCGCGCCATCCGCAAACTGACCATAAGCCAAACACTGTACCAGACGCGCCGTCGCGTCGAGTTGCTCTTCTGACGGAAAGAACTGAGAAAATTTCTCAATCCGAAAATTCCCTGCGCATTTTTTGAAACCGTCGATTCGGCTCTTGAATTCTGCTTGGAAGGGCCGCCCGAATGGCACTGAGTCGGGCCCGCTTCTGTGAGCCGCCTGTCCTCAACAGGCTATAATCAAGGCAGGCCCCTGCATCCCCCTCCGGTTGTCCCAGAGATTTCCCGGGCTGTTCGCGGCTATAATCCTGCATGGCGAGCTTGCGCCAACAGATCGCTACTACTGCCCTTACCCTGACCAAGTTCCGCGATCTGATGAAGGGGATGCAGGAGAACCGTCCGCACGACGATCTGACGATCGTCAAAAAAGCCTACGACTACTCCCTGAAGCACCATGAAGGTCAGTCTCGCGCCTCCGGCGAGCCCTACCTGGTCCATCCCCTCGAAGTCGCCCTGGTTCTGGCCGAGATGAAGATGGATCCGGTGGCCGTTGCTGCCGGTCTGTTGCACGACTCCGTCGAAGACACCTCGGTCACGATCGTCGACATCCGCAAGGAATTTGGGGAGCAGGTTGCGCACATCGTCGAAGGCGTAACCAAGATCAGCAAAATCGACTTCGCTACTCGCGAGGAGCAGCAAGCCGAAAACCTCCGCAAGATGATGCTGGCCATGGTCGATGACATCCGCGTGGTGCTCATTAAACTCGCCGATCGCCTGCACAACATGCGCACCCTGGAGCACCTGCAGCCGGACCGCCGGCACAAAATCGCCGAAGAGACGCTGGAGATCTATGCCCCCATCGCTCATCGCCTGGGCATGGGCAAGATCCGTGGCGAACTCGAAGATCTGGGTTTCCGTTTCCTCGATCCCGTCGGCTACGAGCAGGTGGAAAAATCGGTCAACGCGCGCCGCAAGGAAGGGGAAGCTTTCCTCGCGAAGATGCAGCAGATCATCAACGACAAGCTGAAAGAGGCTGGCATTCAGGCGCGGGTCGAAAGCCGGATCAAGCGGCTGTTCAGCATCCACAAGAAACTTCAGAAACAGCGTATTTCGGTGGATCAGGTTTACGACCTGTGCGCCATGCGCGTCATTACCCGGTCTCTGCAGGATTGCTATGCGGTTCTAGGAATTATTCATAATTTGTGGAGGCCGGTTCCGGGGCGCATCAAGGATTTCATCGCTATGCCCCGGCCGAACTTCTACCAGTCACTGCACACCTCGGTGATCACCGAAGACGGCACGCCGTTTGAGATTCAGATCCGCACCGAGGAAATGCACAAGATGGCGGAAGAAGGGATTGCCGCCCACTGGAAATACAAAGACGGTCCGGTCTCGGCGCAGGACGAACAGCGGCTCGCATGGCTTCGGCAGGTCGTCGAATGGCAGCGCGATGTAAGCGATCCCAACGAGTTTTTGTCTACGCTGAAGGTCGATCTTTACCCCGAAGAGGTCTACACCTTCACGCCCAAGGGTAGAGTGGTCGTGCTGCCGCGCGATGCGACGCCCGTTGACTTCGCCTATAGCGTCCACACCGAGGTCGGCCACACGTGCGTGGGCGCCAAGGTCAATGGACGCATGGTGCCGCTTCGCCACAAGCTGCATTCGGGCGACATCGTCGAGATTCTCACGCAGCCCGGACACAAGCCCAGCCGCGACTGGCTCGGCCTGGTCAAGTCGTCGCGCTCACGCAACAAAATCAAGCACTGGCTCAACGTACACCAGCGCGAGCGCGCCATCGAAATTGGCCGCAAACTGATCGAGAAAGAAGCGCGCAAGTATCGCATTGCGCTCAAAGAAATCAAGGACGAAGACCTGCAGAAAGTCGCCTCCGGCTACGGGCTGGGTAAAGCCGACGACCTGATGTCAGGAATCGGGTACGGAAAATATTCCGCCCGCCAGGTTCTCGCCCGCTTGCTGCCCGCAGGGGCGACCCACTCCATTGCGGGCGACATCGAGTCCGAGGGTCTCACTTCGCAGCCCGGCGGAATCGCCAGCGTGGTGCGCCGCGTCTTCGGTGATCACAACGCGATCACCGTTCGCGGACAGGGCGATATGCTGGTTTACCGCGCCCGGTGTTGTAACCCCATCCGCGGCGAAGGCATTGTGGGATACATTACGCGCGGCAAGGGCGTTGCTGTCCACTCGGTGAACTGTCCTAACGTTACCAACTTGATGTACGAACCCGAACGCCGCATTGACGTCGAGTGGGCCCGCGACGACAGCACACCGACGGCCTATCCTGTGAAGCTGACGGTCTTCTGCGACGACCGCTTCGGCATGCTCAAGAACATCACCGGAGTCATCGGGGATGCGAAGAGCAACATCCGCAACATTGCCGCACACACCGCGAACAGCCAGGCGAGCGTAGAAGTTGTCCTCGACATCTCCGACCTGAAGCATCTGGAGCAGATCATCGTCGGATTGCGGAAAATCCCAGGCGTCCACGAAGTGCAAAGACTGCAAAAAATCTAGGACAGTTCCCAGTCGCCAGGACCCGTTGCCAGTCGCCGGTGAGACGCGAAGGCTGGAATGAGCGTCGCGATTTCCTGATTTCTCAGGGCGGTCCAATCTCCGTGGTAAATTAAACTCTCGAATCTGATTCGATCTTGTTCCTACTGGCGACTGGGTACTAGCAACTAACAACTGGTTTTATTTATGCGCGAAATCATTTCTACGAAAGATGCCCCGCAAGCGATCGGTCCGTATTCTCAAGCCGTTAAGGCCAACGGTTTCATTTTTCTCTCCGGGCAGATCGCCATTGATCCGGCAACGCAGCAAGTCGTCGCCGGAGACGTAGCCGCCCAAACCGACCGTGTACTGCGTAACTTGTCGGAGATACTCGAGGCCGCCGGCAGCGGCCTGGGCAAGGTTGTGCGCTCGACGGTGTTCCTCAAGAACATGTCCGAGTTCGCTGCCATGAACGCGGTCTACGGCAAGTATTTCAGCACCGCACCCCCAGCGCGCTCGACGGTTGAAGTCGCGCGCCTACCCAAGGACGTGCTGGTGGAAATCGACGTGATCGCGCTGGAATAGTGCGCCGAAGGAGCATCCGTGACGAAAAGTCGAGTTGCGACAATAGGAATTCTTGTTTTTACAGCAGTCCTCTACGCGCAAACACCTACGCACAAACCAGCTCAAGCCGCGCGCCCGAACTCCAGCGTCCCCACAAAAGTTACCGGTGATGGCGTCAAGACCGACTCCGGACTGCAGTACTGGGACATTAAGCTGGGTACAGGCGAGGAAGCGAAAACAGGGAGCCACGTGAAAGTGCATTACACGGGATGGCTCACCACCGGCAAGAAGTTCGATAGCTCGATCGGACATCAGCCCTTCGACTTCACGATTGGCCAGAACGAAGTCATCAAGGGATGGGACGAGGGAGTGACCGGCATGAAGGTCGGAGGTAAGCGGCAGTTGCGGATCCCGCCCGACTTGGCCTATGGTGCGGAGGGTCACCCGCCGCAAGTTCCGCAGAATGCTACCCTCATCTTCGACGTGCAACTAGTCGCGACGAAGTAAGAATCAAGACCTTTAACCACAGAGAACACACAGATGCACTGAGGAATGAACTCCTCTGTGAAAGTTTGTGTCCCGTGGTTATTTTTTAGGCCTTGACGACTTTACCGCTGCGCAGGCAAGACGTGCAGACGCGGATACGTTTTCCCTGACCGGCGACCTTGGCGTGCACCGGGCGCAAGTTGATGTTCCAGCGCCGCTTGGTGACGTTGTGGGCGTGGCTGATGCGGTTTCCCGCTTGCGGCTTCTTGCCGCAGATATCACATTGTTGTGCCATGACGACTCCCGAAAAGTTCAGATCTTGTTGGGCAAACCTAGATTTTACAGGACTTTGCCACCATTCGGCAATCCCCGACGCTGATCGTAGCTTGCGTGTGGCAAACCGAAGGTAGTCTGCGGCGGCATCGACCGCTCGGCATTTCCGGCCTGATTTAGCGCTTGCCGGCTATGCGATACTTATTCCATGCAGACCCCGCTCCAATCCCCCACGGCCGCGACGGACCCGAAGTCCGTAAAGGTGAATATTTCCACCGGCGCCGGGGTTGATATTGAGTGGAATGACGGGCATTCATCGCACTACACCTTCGTCTATCTGCGCGACGCCTGTCCGTGCGCGATGTGCGAAGAAGAGCGTAGCAAGGCTGGACGGCGGCCGGGTGACCCGGTGACCGCCGCACCAGGAGCGTTGCTGATGTTCAAGCCCACCGCCAAGCCTCTTTCCGCGGAAGGCGTGGGCAAATATGCGATCAAATTTTCGTGGAATGACAACCACGACCTCGGGCTTTACTCCTGGAAATTCTTGCGGGAAATCTGTCCATGTGCCGAGTGCAAGACGTCGCGGGTTGCAAGTTAGCGGGATCATTCGATAGTTCGCCATGAATTCGTCGAAGCCCATATCCGGCGTGCAGGCCTTGGTCAACGAGTTGCTGGCAGAACTGCACGCCAAAGCTGGCTGCGAGAAAATCGGACTTACCAGCGAAGCGTTTTGCGTAATCCTCTGCGAGGTGGGCGCGAAACAGGCCGCCACGACGGCCTCTGAGAGCGACCTCCGCACTTTCTTCCTGACCCTTCGGGTCGATGAACTGGCTCTCGCCCGTGCCTGCGCTGCCGGCAATAATTCCGCGTGGGAAATCTTTTTGACGCGTTACCGCGAAAAGCTATACCTCTCGGCGCTGCGCATCGCTCGGGAGGATTCCGCGGCCCGCGAACTGGCCGACACCCTCTATGCCGATCTTTACGGCACCAGTACTCGTGACGGACAGCGTGTCTCCAAGCTCGCTTCCTACAGCGGCCGGGGATCCCTCGAGGGGTGGCTCCGCACCGTGCTCGCGCAGGAATACGTCAATCGCTACCGCCGCACCAAACGCTTGGTGAGCCTGGACGAGGAATCGGAGGAGGGAATCCAGTTTCGTGCCCCCGAACCTGAGCCGGTTCAAGTCGGCGACCAGCGCCTGGCGCAGGCCACCGACGAGGCCCTCGCCTTTCTTTCCGGCGAAGATCGCATGGTGCTCAGCGCCTATTACCTGGATGGCCGCACCCTGGCAGAGATTGCACGAATGCTGGGTGTGCATGAATCGACTATCAGCCGCAAGCTCGACAAGTTGGCCAAGTCCCTGCGTAAGCAGATCGTTGCGGCCCTGACCCGGCGCGGCATGTCCCGCCGCCAAGCCGAAGAGGCGATGGAGGTCGACGTTCGTGACCTGCAGGTAGATATTCGCAGGAGTTTGGCGCAAGAACCGCCTGCTCCCGCGTTCTCCGAGAAGAGGGTAGAGGCCAGAGTCCGGGAGGGTGAAGGATAACCGTAGATTTGCGCCCGGATGGCGCGAGGGAGCCGGAAATCGAGCGGAGTCGGATACTGTGATGCAAAATGTCCCCAAAATCGTGAGCGAACGCCTCAAGGTTGCCACGCCTGCCGTCAACCATCCGGACGCAGACGTCTTGGCAGCCTTCTCCGAGCAATCCCTGCTCGAATTCGAGAGGGCGATCGTGGTAGAACACCTGGCGCGCTGCCGTGAATGCCGTGACATTGTCGCGTTGGCGCTGCCAGTTGCGGATTCGGTCCCCTCCCCCGTACGGCCCTCCCCAAGCGGATGGTTGGCATGGCCCACTCTACGCTGGGGATTTGTGGCCGCGGGAATCGTCGCCATTGCCTCGATTGGAGTTCTGCGACATCAGCGGCTGGCTCAGCCTTCGATGACGGCCTATAAAGCAGCACCGTCCCTGGCGGACACGGAGGCCAAAAATCAATCGCTCGCAACTCCCTCTGCTGCCGAAGCAGCCAGAGAGCGCGACGAAGCCAATCGCCCCGCGACCCACGACCAATTGGTTACCCTTCCAAAGGCGACCGACGGCACGCCGCGCAGCGATCGTCCTGAACCGCAGGCACTCCATGCACTGCAGGGAGGCGTTGGAAGTGGTTCAGGCATGGGTCGCGCGACTCTCTCCCACGGCCCCAAAGCACCGATGCAGTGGCAGCAACTGAATGCGAACGCTAACGCGTATCAGGCGGCGCAGGCTTCGGCTCCCACAACGCCTCCGTCACCCGCCAAGCAACAGGCCACTGGCGCGATGGCTGCGAATGTGGCGATTCCACCCGCCTCACAGATGGTCGCGGTGCAGAGCCAATCGCCCGCGGTCGACGTAAGGTCGCAAACTGAAGTCGGCGTAAGCGGGCAAAATGAAAATGTACTGATCGTTGAGAACCAGCCTCTAGCTCAGTTACCGTCGGCGGCAGGTTCCTCCGAGACCAGGATCGAAAAGACCAAGCCTGCTGATAATAGTGGCGGCGCTGCCGCGAAAATGCTGGCCAACTCCTTGCCATCAGAACACGAAGGCCGGGTGATTGGCGGCGCCTTGGCTGCTCCTCGCTGGGCGATCAACTCGACCGGCGGTTTGCAGCGCTCGTTTGACCAAGGCAATACCTGGCAGGATGTTAACGTGAACGGCAGTCCCGGATTTAACCCCGCCGCGGCGGCGAGCGTCGAAATTACCGCTGCCGCGCCCTCCCGTGTGAAAGCGAAGGCTGTCGCGAAAGAAGAAAAGGCCGATAAGGCTGACCAGAAAGATGTTGCTCCGTTTACGTTCCGCGCGGTTGCCGCGAATGGCGTCGACGTATGGGCGGGCGGCTCGAGCGGACTCCTCTATCACTCCGCCGACGCCGGCACGCACTGGACTCGCGTGGTGCCTTCCTCCTCCGGCGCCACGCTGACCGGCGACATTGTCAGCCTCCAATTTTCTGATGCCCAGCACGGCAAGGTCTCGACCTCCACGGCCGAGACCTGGACCACCGACGACGGTGGTCACTCCTGGCAAAAGCAGTAAGCTCGCAGCAAACTCGGATGGTCGCAGTTCGTACCTGTCGCCCGAACGTTCCAGCTTTCCCCTAAAAGAAACAACATAAGTCCCCAAGTTCGCGCTCAGCAAGCACTTCAAGAACATCGTCCGATAACGAGCGACCTTAACTCTCCGCTAAGTGCGTTACCAAAGTGACGTTTACACCAACTGATGGGAACTCTAGTATCCATCTCGTAGTTTGGCAGTTCTGGGGGAGGGCTGCCGAGGCGTCCTGGACTGAAAAGTCGAGGGCGCTTTTTTCTTTCGCTGCCTGCTGATTTCACTCAGGGACCGATGGCCTCAAGTGCAATACCATGTACTCCTCGTCAACGTATCGCTCCCCGATCTTCAACGCGCGAGGCTCGCGACCAAAGGAAACGAATCCCAGCGCCCGGTACAGGGCCTGGGCGGATGCTTGTGTCGCTGTAACTGATAGCAATATCTGATCCAGTCCGTCGATCTGCCTACCGTGCTCCAACAGTTTCTGCATAATCATTCGGCCGATGCCCTCGCCTCGTCTCGCGGGCGTCACATAGACTCCCCAGACCCGCCCCTTGTGACGCGACTTCAGCCCTTTCTCCCGGTAAAAGCCGCCCATGCCTATTAGCCAGCCATCGGCAAACGCCCCCACGACGAGCGAACCTCCATCGTCGGAGACCAATCGCCTTCTCACTTCCTCCAGGCTAAGCACATCGTGTTCTTCCGCCGAGGCGCTGAAAGCCTCGGGATCGCCCTGCAGAGCTTCCAGCCGGAGTCTCCACCACTCGTTCGCGTCGTCCGCAGTCAAGCTTCGGATTTCCATTGCGACCTTTTAATGCGATTTTGTCGCGCAATACTGACAGAAACTAGACAGGTCCGGATTGATCCCGCATTCTTCCGTCTAGTTCATACCTGAAATTGAATTACGACGGGCCTTTTTTTATTGCGAAATCTAATTCACTATCGCCGGATCTTGTGCACCGCCCTGTTTGCCATCGCCCTGCTTCCGGTGAGCATACTTAACTGCCAGGAAAACTATTTCATTACATACTCCCACGAACTGGAGGAGCCGGGGAATCTTGAGATCGCCGCCAAGAACATCGTCGGCGCTCCCAAAGCTGGCAATCCGTTTGTCGCCACCGCGCTCGAGTTCGAGTACGGCCTGAAAACGTGGTGGACCACGGAACTTTACCTTGATGGTCAAACCACGGCCGGCGAGAGCACCGTCTTCACCGGCTTCCGCTTGGAGAACCGATTCCGGCCACTCCTTCGCGAGCACTGGATTAATCCCGTTCTTTATTTCGAATTCGAGGACATCAACGGCGCCGACAAAGCTTTGCTCGAAGTTGTGGGCCACGATACCCGCGCCGACTTCCTGACTCGCAACGATCGCAGCGAAAGGGCGCGTGAAGCGGAATTCAAACTGATTCTTTCCAGCAACTTTAAGGGATGGAACGTCTCTGAAAACATCATTGCCGAAAAGAATCTGAACAATAGCCCTTGGGAATTCGGTTACGCGTTCGGTGCCAGCCGCGCGCTGGCTCTTGCCGCCAGCGCCCAGCCCTGCAAATTCTGCCGCGAGAACTTCGCTCTCGGCGCGGAAATGTACGGCGGCCTGGGCGAGCGCTACAGCTTCGGTCTTGCCGATACCTCGCACTATGTTGGTCCAGTGATCACGTGGAATATTCCGCGCGGCCCGGCGGTGCGCCTGTCTCCCAACTTCGGTCTCAACGACAACAGCCATGGATTTCTTTTCCGCTTCATGGTCTCGTATGAGATTGACCAGTTCTTGTCGAAGCTTCGAGGTCAGCCGTGAAACCACGCCATCCAGTCAGCGCAATCCTGATTCTCGCTCTAGCCGGAATCGTCTTCGCCGCCGCGGGAGATGGCGAGTGGCTGCAGAAAGTTCCAGCGAAAGATCGCGCGCGCCCCAATCCATACGCAAGTGATACCGACGCTCCGGCAGCCGGCGCCAAGATTTTCGCCGAGCACTGCGCGTCTTGCCATGGCGAAGACGCCCAAGGCAAAACCCAGGGCAAAAAGGTTCGACCCAACCTGCATGCTGATCGCATCAAGCAAGCCACTCCCGGTGAACTTTTCTGGCTTCTCACCAATGGCAGCTTGAAAAATGGCATGCCCCCCTGGAGCCGACTTCCCGAGCCTCAACGCTGGCAACTGATCACCTATCTGAAATCGCTGACGTAAGTCCTTTCTAATCGTCTGTGGGCCGCCGGGATGCGGCCTTGCGACTTTCCCCCTGCCCACGCATCTAATGGCAGTGTTAGGATAGATAGTTCGGTTCCCTCACGGGAAGCACTTATACGGATCGCCAACCGCGGCAGCGCCAGCTCAATGGAGCGTCGGCCGACAGTGCGACGTTTACAAAGAGGAGAAAGAAAATGGCAGGCAATGGAATCGTCGAAGTGACCGATGCGAACTTCGACCAGGATGTTTTGAAATCGGACAAGCCCGTTCTAGTGGACTTCTGGGCAACTTGGTGCGGCCCCTGCCGCGCTATCGCCCCCATCGTCGAAGAACTGGCCACCGAGTATCAGGGCAAAGTGAAAATCGGCAAGATGGACGTCGACTCTAACAGCGCTACACCCATGCGTTACAAGGTCACCGGCATCCCGACGCTGTTGGTTTTCAAGGGTGGCCAAGTTGTCGAACAGATCGTCGGCTATCGGCCCAAAGATGCCATCGCTCAGGCCTTGAACAAGCACATCGGCTGAAGTCCCCTGGTTATCAATAAAGGAAAAAACCCGGGAGCAATCCCGGGCTTTCTTATGTCTGCCAGTCACAACGGACAGCAGTGACTGAGACCTCTAATATTTCCTCAACACTCCAATCACCCGACCCTGCACATCGACCGACGCCGCAGGGACAATGATCGGCTGCATGTTCACATTCGAAGGCTGCAGCCGAATATTGTCGCCGTCGCGGTAAAAACGCTTCAACGTCGCATCGTTCGAATCCACCAGCGCTACAACGATGTCGCCGTTGTGCGCGGTCCGGGCTTTCTCCACCAGCACATAGTCGCCATCAAGGATGGCCTCGTCCTGCATCGAATCGCCGCGTACCTCGAGCACAAACACTTCCTTCGAGCGCACGAAATCCGCGAGAGAAATGGTCTCGTTGCTCGCTACCGCCTCGATTGGCTGTCCGGCAGCGATGCGTCCGAGGAGCGGAAGGACCACCGCGGTATTCACGCTCATGGCCTGCTTCAGTCGTCCCTTCGGAGGTAGCAGGTCAATCGAGCGGCTGCGGTTGTAGTCGCGCGTCAGCAGCCCCTTCTTTTCCAAATTGCTGATGTGCTTGTGCACGGTAGCCAGCGAGGTGAGTTCCAGTCCCTTGCCAATCTCCTCAAACGACGGCGAATACCCATTCTCCGCCACGAACCGTGAGATGAAGTCGTACACTTCCCGCTGCCTGCGTGTGATCGCCATGCGCACATTATTGGCGAACAGAAGGCGAAAAGCAAGCAAGAAAGTGAAGTTGCGCTCAGGAGTTGCAGTGCTGGTGTGGAGACGGCCGCCCTCCGCTGTCCGGCTGCCAAGGTGTATCGGGCCGCAAGGGTGTTTCTGATCCTACGCCCGAGTGTTGTCATCCTCAAAGGGCGCGTTTCCCGCCTTGAAACTTTTCCCCCTCTTCGCACTCCAATCTGACAGCGCACATTGCTCGTACTTGAGATAAGGGGGAACGACAATGCCATCTTCCACAAAGTTTGCTTTGATTCTCTTAGGCTCGCTGCTTGGTGTTACCGCGTGCAACGCCAAGGCAAGTCCGGCTGCCGCAGTACCTGAACCGGTGCTGGACGCGCCCCGCACATCAGCTTCCGGCCAACAGACTGCAGTGATTTCTGGTGGATGTTTCTGGGGAGTGCAGGCCGTCTTTCAGCACGTGAAGGGTGTGATCAGCGCGACCTCTGGATATTCGGGCGGCACAGCTAAGACGGCGGGATACGAAACGGTCAGCACCGGCGAGACTGGACACGCTGAGTCGGTGCAGATTGTCTTCGATCCCTCGCAGATTACTTACGGCGAGTTGCTGCGCGTCTTCTTTTCCGTGGCCCACGATCCAACGCAACTCAACCGGCAGGGACCCGATGAAGGCACGCAATACCGCTCGTCGATCTTCTACGCGAATGACGAGCAGAAGCGCATCGCCGAAGCTTACATCGCCCAACTCGACAAGGCCAAAGTTTTCCCGCGACCGATCGTCACCAAGGTCGTTCCGCTCCAGGGCTTCTATCCGGCGGAGGCCTACCACCAGAATTACGCGACCCTGCACCCGAACCAACCCTACATTATGTTCAACGACGCGCCCAAGGTCGAGCACCTGAAGCAGGAGTTTCCGAACCTTTATACGGGAAAGTAAGCGTTAGGAGATGTCCATGTTCAATGCTGTCGATGAGAAACCAAACGCTGGCGCCGCGCCCAACATTCAGCGGCGCTCGTTCCTGGCAACCTCAGTCGCCACAATTGCAGGGTTGGTCCTCTGGCAGTGGAGAAAGGCAGCAGTGCTGGAAGCCGCGGCCGCTCCCGCCGGCGATCCCAAAGTAGTCACAGTCGTTCTCTTCTCCGACGCCGGACAACGCTTGAAGCAGGTCCATATCGCGAAGGTCGTAAAGACCGCGTCCGAATGGCGCCAGCAGCTTTCCGGGAACGCGTTCGATATCACGCGCAATGCCGACACTGAACTCGCCTTTTCTGGCAAATATTGGAACCTGCACGACAAGGGAGTCTACCGTTGCGTCTGCTGTGACAATGCGCTGTTCGACTCCGCAACGAAGTTTGACTCTGGCACCGGGTGGCCCAGTTTCTGGGCTCCGATCGCTCCAGAGAATGTCACCGAAATCCGCGACACGACCTTCGGCATGGTGCGCACTGCCGTTGCGTGCACCCAGTGCGACGCGCATCTCGGCCATGTCTTCGATGACGGCCCCGAGCCCACGCATCTCCGCTACTGCATGAACTCCGCCTCACTCCGCTTTGTGAAGCGAATGTAGTCTGCGTACGTGCTCCCCCTTTAGTCCGTCATCCCGAGCGAAGGAAAGGACCTTGGCACTTGCCGGCAGCGCCACGTAGCGTGATGTCTCACGAAGAAGTTGCAACTGCACCGCTATAATCAAGCCATGAATCCCTCCCTCCCCGTCTTCCGCGAACCCACCGCCTTTGAAAAACTCTTCAATCGCTCCTTCGGATGCCTTGTCGGCCTCGGCCTGGGACCTTCTCATATCTATCTTCTCCAGGTTCGCGGACGTAAATCTGGAAAGCTCTTCTCCACACCGGTCGACCTTCTGGAGCTGCAAGGGAAGCGCTATCTGGTTGCTCCTCGTGGACGAACGCAGTGGGTGCGCAATGCTGAAGCTGCCGGTGAAATTACTCTGAAGAAGGGAAGCACGCGTAAGAATTATCGCCTGCGTCCCATCGCTGCGGGAGAAAGGGCAGAAATTCTGAAAGCGTACCTCGATAGTTTCAAGCGCGAGGTGCAGCAGTACTTCCCAGTTGCAGCCGGATCGCCCGCAGAAAGTTTTGTGGCGATCGCCGAAAGTTATCCCTGCTTCGAACTGCTAACCGATTGATGCTGCTATATCGCGATCGTCAGGCGAGAATTTCTTCGCCAGTTTGCATTTTTCCTCTTGCATGAAACTCAAAGTTATGGCATCTTCAAACATCCTCAAATGAAAGGACGCCCAAATTTGTCGGAATCTATGCACAAATCGCTTAGCGGGCTGCTTTGGCCAACAATTGGCCAAGTCAGTTTCAGGGCGTCGTCCGATTGCGCTAATTAATCCTCGGCGCTCTTTAACGCAAAGCTAACATAATAAGCAACGCTGGGTGGCGAAGGCTGCGGTTCCTTCGACTTGACACGACACGTCCGCAGTCGCTCATTCCCCCAGCAATCCAGCACACGCGCGCGACCAAATCGCGAGAGGCGAATGCCGTCGTGCGCCCACGCTCCCGCAATTTTGTTTCGCGCGGGATCAATACGGTCAGTGGTGAAAGGCTACGGATACTTCTCTTGGTAGAACAGTCCTGGTTTCTTCCGAAACCAGGCTGCGAGGTTCGACCCCTCATGGGCGCAAGCCCGCTCCGTGACCGAACGTTCCCTGACCATTCAAATTGTTGAAATCCGCAGAAAGATTCTGCTGAACAAAAAAGATTCAGTCAGTGGTGAAGTTCACGGCAACTTCGTGGCGTGCCTGATTTCTGGGCCGGGGTTCGAGCCCTCAACCGTGATCCCAGTTCCCTGGCTGCAATGCAAGGCGTGGCGCGGGCATGATCTCCCGCGCCGCGCGAAATTATCAAGTTTCGCCGGTGGTGAAAGAGAAGAGTTATTTCGCACCAGACGCTCGACGCTGCAGGGTAGCGAAACCTGCCGAGGTGCTGCTGTGCGGGAATGCATATGTTCGAATTCCTAAAACACGTACTGAGCGGTCAGAACCAGTTCGCCTCGGGCGGATTGCTGCTCATGATCGTTGGCGCCGTCGGCGCTTATCTGCGGGCGATTCCCAGTCGAATCTGGTACTGGATCGTCGGCCAGTCCACGCTGTCGATCACCGTCAAGGACGAGGACGCAGCATTCGCCTGGGTGAAGCAGTGGTTTGCCGAGCAGAAGTTTCTCAAGCGCATTCGCCGAGTCGATCTCGACACGACGGTGCGCAACGAGAACCTGGCGCTGATTCCGGCTCCGGGACGTCACTGGTTCTGGTATCGCGGGCGCCCGTTTCGCGTCGACTTCTATCGCAGCGAAGATACTCGCGGATGGACGCCGAAGCGCAGCGAGTTGCTGGTGTTCCAGACCGTGGGACGCGATCAGAGTTTGCTGAAGTCATTCGTTGCCGAGATTGCTTCCTGTCACAAGAAGCATGAACGCGTGCGTTCGTCTCTGTACGTGTACTCGGAATATTGGGACAGCGTGGAAGGCTACAACGCGCGCTTGCTCGACTCGGTGATTCTGCAAAGCGGAGAACGCGAGCGACTGGTTGGCGACATTGAGAAATTCAAGAGTTCGAAGGTGCGATACCGTCATCTCGGCGTGCCGTATCACAGGGGATACCTGTTGTACGGTCCGCCCGGAACGGGGAAGACGTCGCTGGTGTCGGCGATTGCGGGGAAGTTTGCGATGTCGATCTATGCGATCAACCTCACCGACTTCAACGATCGCTCGTTGACGAAGGCGATGAACGATGTTCCGCCGGGCTCGGTCGTTTTGTTTGAAGACGTCGATTGCATGATCGCGAGTAATCCTCGCAGCCGTGCGGAGAAGCCTTCGTCAGGAAATCCGCGGGAGAAGCCGGAAGCCAAGACGGTTGCCGACAAGTTCGGCGTGACGTTGTCGGGACTGTTGAACGTCCTCGACGGGTTTCACGCTCCCGACGACGTGTTGTACATGATGACGACGAACAAGATCGAAGCGCTCGATCCGGCATTGCTGCGACCGGGACGCATCGACTACCGACTGTACCTCGGCGTCGCGTCGGAAGAGCAGAAGCTGGAACTCTACTGCCGTTTCTTTCCGCTGGCGGAAGAGCTCGAGGCCCGCGCATTCGTCGAAGCCCATCCGTGGGCTGAGACCATGGCGGACTTCCAAGGCCTGCTGCTCGAATATGCGGAAAAGCCTGCGAGTTCGCGCTTCGTCGACACACTGGCGGAGCCGAGCCCGCAGCAGGAAGAAGAATCGGTGCCCGCGCTGCGATAAGTGGCAAAGCATCGACCGCTTCGCCGGTGGTGAAGGGGACGGTTCCTTCGAAGGGTCGCGGGTTCGAGTCCTGCCATGTCCTTCACGGGGCATGTAGCTCAGTTGGTAGAGCAATACCGTCACCGCGAATTCCCCGGCGTTTTTATAACAACACCAACAATTTCGCCGGTGGTGAAGACGAGGGTTACTTCATAAGCCGACGGTTGCGGGTTCGAGTCCCGCCATGACGCAAGTCATGTAGCTCAAGGGTAGAGCAGCGGAAAAATTACCGTCGTCGCCCAATTCCCCGGCGAGTTTCAAGTAGGCGATCTGCGTCAAGCGTTGTGTGGCTTGATGTGAGATTTGGCAGTAGACGAAGGTGCTTCGAATCCGATGCGGCGGTTGTTTGCCGGCGGCGGGGCAATGAGCTCACGGATAGCTTCGACGAGATCCTGGATCTCGTCATCGTGGCTGTCGAGCCGTGCCTCAAGCTCTGCCAGCTTTGACACCAAATGCTGATTGACGGCAAGCGCCTGGCGCATCTGAACGAATGCCCGCACAACGAAGACGCTCATTTCGATTGCACGCTTCGAGTTCAGCACGGTCGCCGCCATGATCGCGCCGTGCTCGGTGAACGCATGCGGCAAGTAGCGGCGGCCGCCGCGACCAGGATTTGAGGTCACAATTTGTGACCTCAAACTTTTATGCTCCGCCTTTGTCAGGGTTAAGAGAAAGTCTGCGGGGAAGCGGTCACGATTACGTTTCACCTGTTGATTGAGATGCTTGACGGGAACGCCGTAGAGCTCGGCCAAGTCCGTATCGAGGATGACTTTCTGATTGCGCAGAACCAGTATCTTCGATCCGACTCGCTTGGCCAGGATGATTGCAGTTTTGGTCATGAGAGGGACTACGGAAACAGGGCATCATAGCAGTCCCGCGGCAGCGCGAAGCAGAAGAACGACTTGCGCGAAAGCTGCTGTGCCGAATCAGGAATCCCATAAGCCACGGCAAGAGATTCATCGCTGGGTTGCGCTTAGGAATGAGAATACGAAGAGTTGGCGAGTCGCTAGAAGCTAGCAACTGGAAGCAGCACATAAAGGAGGCCACTCATGGCTCGATTGAATCTACTCAACCTGAACTTTGGTCCACGGACGCATGAAGGCGCCCCGGCCCGCAACATCTCGACGGAGCTGCAGTTGCGTCGTTCCGTCCTGGCTTGCCTGCTTTGGGAGAGCCAGTTCTACGAAGACGGAGTCGAGATCGCGGGCCGCATCGCGGAACTCGTTCCCAAGGTTGCGGCCGAGAAGGTGGCTGCGCTCGCCGTCGAGGCGCGCGTACAGATGAAGCTGCGTCATGCGCCGCTTCTGCTCGTACGCGAAATGGCGCGTCACGCGACGCATCGCACCTTTGTAGCCGAGACGCTCGCGCAGGTCATCCAGCGTGCCGACGAACTCTCTGAGTTCGTCGCCATCTACTGGAAGGACGGGCGCGTTCCTCTGTCGGCGCAGGTGAAGAAGGGGCTAGCTGCGGCTTTCCCCAAGTTCGATGCATACGCTTTGGCGAAGTACGATCGCGGCGGACCCATCAAGCTGCGGGACGTGCTCTTCCTGGCTCACGCCAAGCCGCACGACGAGGCGCAGGCCGAAGTGTGGAAGCGGCTGATCGCGGGCGAACTTACGTCTCCTGATACGTGGGAGGTCGCACTCTCGTCTGGCGCGGACAAGCGCGAGGCGTGGGAGCGGCTGCTCCGCGAGCAAAAGTTGGGTGCACTTGCACTGCTCCGTAACCTGCGCAACATGCGGGACGCGGGAGTGGACGAGGATCTCGTGCTTGCCGCGCTCGGATCGATGAGCACGGCGCGTGTGCTTCCGTTCCGATTCCTGGCGGCGGCGCGTTACGCTCCGCAATGGGAAGAGGCACTGGAGCAGGCCATGCTCAAGTGTGTTGCGGGACAAGAGAAGCTGCGCGGGAAGACCATCGTGCTGGTCGACGTTTCCGGCTCGATGACCGCTCCGCTCTCTCACCGTTCCGAGATGCAGCGGACCGACGCGGCTTACGGGCTTGCAGTGCTGCTGCGCGAGATCGGCGAGAAGGTGGCAGTGTTCAGCTTCTCGAACTCGTTGGTCGAAGTGCCGGCGCGTCGCGGTTTCGCGTTGCGTGACGCGATCGACAAGTCGCAGCCGCACAGCGCAACCTACCTGGGCAAGGCTGTGACTGAGCTGAACCAGAAGCATGGCTACGATCGCCTGATCGTCATCACCGACGAGCAGGCGCACGACACGGTGCCTGCGCCGATGGGCAAGGGCTATGTGATCAACGTGGCCAGCTACAAGAACGGTGTCGGCTACGGCAAGTGGACGCACATCGACGGCTGGAGCGAGTCGGTCGTCGAGTACATCCGCACGCTGGAGTCGACGGAGTGATGCAATCGTAGAGACGTAGCTTGCTACGTCTCTATGTGCGCAGCCGAACTTGCGGGGGACGGGCGAAGAGCCTGTCCTCTCCTATTTTGAATTCGGCGGCGGTTTGCGCCAGTGGTCAGATTAGGAACTGTACGGGAGCGCTGCTCGTGGTGAGCGAGGCGCAGCGGAGCTACTTCTCTACGGCGGGATTTCTCCGTTTTCAAAGGTCAATGGTAGGACGAGGAAGATTCGCGGCTAGTTCGCGTTTAAGGAGGGATCTCGTCCGGAAAGGAGGTTTCGATGCCCTGGATTTTGTTCTGGCTACTCGTATTTGCAGCGGTGCGGGTGACGCGGAAGATTCGGACGAAGCGCGCACGCCCGGCGTCGCGTGGCTTGTGCGCGGGATGCGAATTCGTCCACATGCAGTATGGCGCGACGGGCCGTAATGCGGTGTTCTGCAGGTTTGGCGGAGGCGTACGCATGGTGAAGATCGACGTGCTGTACTGCACCGACTACCGCGACCGCAACGCGCCACCCCGCCTCGTGCGAATTGGATTCGCGCCGGAGGTTGAGGGCGTCGAAGCCGAAGTATAGAGACGTTGGAACGTCTCTATACTGGCCCTGAGGGCGGTTTCTCTCACCCCTCCGGGCCGGGATTCCTTCGTTCGCCCTCCCACAGCTTGCGCCATGGGCTGCTATTCTTTCGCCGCTTCGCGGCCGGGCGGGGTGGTAGCAGCCACAGCTACTCCTTCGGGAGAGGCAGCGTGCGGGCCTTGGGAGCCTTACTGCGTTTTTTTGAAATATCGTCTGGGGTTTCGAATCCGATGCGGCGGCGGGGCGGGTCCGGGGGGGTGATCAGTTCGCGGATGGCTTCCATCAGGGCCTGGATATCGGAGTCGTGGCTTTCGAGGCGGCGCTCGATTTCTGCCAGTTTGGATAGAACGTGGCGATTGGCACTCAGGGCACGGCGCATGCGCACGAATGCGAGCACCACGAACACGCTCATTTCGATGGCGCGTTCGGAGTTCAGCACCGTGGCCGCCATGATCGCCCCGTGCTCGGTGAACGCGTACGGCCGGTAACGCGTGCCGCCGTGGCCCGGACTTGAGATCACATTCTGTGATCTCAAGATTTTGAATTCCTGGGCGGAGAGTTGAAAGCGGAATGCGAGAGGGAAGCGCTTCGCATTGCGTTTCACCTGCTGATTCAGATGGCGGACGCGCACTCCGTAAAGTTCGGCCAAGTCGGCGTCGAGAATGACCTTTTGGCCGCGGAGCAGCAGGATCTTGGAATCGACTTTGCGAGAAGCGACGATCGCGGTTTTTGCCATGGCTCCAACTTGAGATCACAAATTGTGATCTCAAAATATTCGCGTGAACGCCAATTAGGATAGCAGTGGCACAGTGCGAGAGAGCATCGGACGAAAATACTTAGGGCAACAGTTTCCATTCTAGAGAACATAGGAATGGTCAACTGGAAAGGTGATCCTTCCGTGCAAAATGTTGGCGATCAAACCTTGGACGAGCGACTGTAGCCGGAAGACGCTCCGTGTTTATCGAGCTAGATGTTTATCGACCTGGCATCATTGGCCCAGACGTTTATCAATGCACCTTAATTCGCAGGCTGGAAATCCGGGTCTCCGAATTGCCAGAGCAGGAACGACATTTCGTCGGCGTACTCAAGGTCGTGCTGGGTGCGAGTTGAACCCATGCCGTGTCCAGCGTCGTAGTCGACGCGAAGCAGGACAGGTTTCTTGCTCGACGTGGCGGCTTGCAGACGGGCGGTCATCTTGGCCGGCTGCATAGGATCGACGCGGGGATCGTTAATGCCTGCGGTCAGCAGCACACCGGGATACGCGGTGCCGTCTTTGACGTGCTGGTACGCGTCCATGGCGTAGAGAGCCTTGAAGCCATCGGGATCGGTAACCGTGCCGAACTCGGCAATGTTGGGCGGGCCGTTGGGAGTAAATTCTCCGCGGAGAGCATTGGAGCAACCAACGCGGATCAATGCTCCGGCAAACAGGTCGGGACGCTGCGTAATGGCGCCGCCGATGAGGATGCCGCCGGCGCTGGTGCCTTCGCCGGAAAGGCGCTGGGTGCTGGTGTATTTGTTTTCGATCAGGTACTGCGCGCTGGCGATGAAGTCATCGATGGTGTGCTGCTTGGTGAGTTTGTAACCGGCGCGGTACCACTCCTCGCCGTATTCGCCGCCGCCGCGCACGTGTGCGAAGGCGATCACTCCTCCGCGTTCCAGCCATGCCAGCCAGACCGGATCGAAGAAAGCGTCATAGGAAATTCCGTATGCGCCGTAGCCGATCAGGTGCGTTGGGTGGTTGCCGTCGGGAGTGAAGCTTTTTGCGCGGATGATGGAGAGCGGAATCATGGTTCCATCCGCACTCCTGGCTTTGACTTCCTCGGCGATGTAGCCGGAAGTGTCGATGGGCAAAGGCGGCTGGATGCCAGTATCCGTTGCAGCTTTTGTTTTGGGATCGTACTTTAGCCAGCGGGGAGAGGTGGTCCAGGAAACGCCGTGCACGAGCGCACCTGCTTCGAATGGGGTGACGGAGATCTCCGCGACCGATTGGCCTTCCCCGGCGGAAATAGGCTCGATCTTGCCGTCGAACGACAGGCGGCGCATGCGTCCTATGCCGCCGTCGAGATCGCGGATATAGATGGCATCGCTAGCGACGTCCGCTTCCTGGATCACGACTTCGCTGGCAGGTACGACCACCTTGGCGTGAGCGACGTCAGGATTCTTGAGGCTGGTGCGCGTCACTTCGTAGCGCGGCTTGTTCTTGTGAGTTACCAGATAGAGGTCGTCATTGTGATAGCTAAAATTAACTACAGCATTCTCCACGTCGAAGAGCTTCTTCCAGGCGATGGACGTGGATTTGAGTTGGTCCAGGGGAACGAAGTAGGCGGTCGCTTCATTCTGGGTTCCATGCGCCACGATTCCGAAAAGATAAGGCGACGCCGGCGAATAGGTAACGAAGCTGATGTCGGTGTCATCGATTTTCAGCTCAGGGGAATAACTCCATCCGAAGACGAAACGGTCGTGCTCGGGATCCTGGCCGAGCTCGTGCAAGTAGACGCGGCTGCGCTGCTCGAAGGCGGTGCGCGGCATGTCAGGCGTGACCTTTTGCAGGCGGTTGTAGAAAAACGATTGGTTTCCCGGCAGCCATGCGATGGCGCCGAAGCGGGCGCGGTCGATCGCGTCCGGCATGGGCTTTCCCGTCGCCGTCTGAAGAATGTGGATCACGCTGTTCTCGGAACCTCCGGGAGAGATTCCGTAGGCCACCAGGGAGCCATCGAGCGAGGGCTGGAAATAGTCGATGGAGTAGTGGACCCCGTCTTTGGTTAACAGCTCGGGATCCAGCAGCAGGCGCTCGGATGAACTTCCGTCTTTCACGTAGAGCTTGACGTTGTCGGCGCCGGGGTCGGCCTTGAGGTAAAACAGCTTTCCGCCCCAGACCTGGGCATTGCGGACGCGCGTGCTGGCGGTGTCGAGGGTCTTCACTCGTTGGAGAAACTTCTCACGGCCGGGTATATGAGTGAGGGCGCCACGGGTGTAAGTGTCCTGGGCCTTAAGCCACTCGGCTCCCTGTCCGTCGCGCCAGTTTTCGAGCCAGCGGTAAGGATCGGTGACACTCTGGCCGAAGAAGACTTCAGTTACGTCGTGGCGCTCGGTAGCGGGAGGGCCAGACTGCGCCCGCGAGATCGCCGGTGCGGCGAGCGCGGCGAAAATGCTGAGAAGCGCGAGAACGAAACGACGGTGAATCGCTAATTGGCGGGCGAGGGAGGTCATGGGAGTCTCCTCTGTCGGAATCAAGTGGGCCCGGATGGGGATGATATCAGAATTACCTGCGCAGCCTGCGGAGTTGCTTCCACGCCTGCACGAGCTCTTGAACCGCGCGGGCAGGAGGGAAGTCTCGGCTGGTGATGCGGCAGCGCTCGTAGGCGCGTTGGTAGAAGTCGCGGACGTGGTTGAAACTCAGATGCGCGAGGCTCTCACCTAAGGCTTTCAAATCCTGATGGCTCAGGATTTCTTCTTTCTTGCCGAAGTCTGGGCGGCGAGCCATAAGCGGGCGTTATTATATTCGCCTTTTGTTCGCCAAGCAACTTCTTGAACGAAGGTACGCAACTCGCGCTCAGGACCAGGAAAATCTCCACCCTAACGCCGCAAGGGGCGCGACGTCAGAATCGAGCGCCCCTACTATGCGGCTCCGAGGGCCGGCGAGTTTACAATCACCGTTCGCGAAAATTGTGAGAAGTGGAGGCTTATGTGATCACTCGAATTACGGGAATTGGACTTGCGGTGGGCTTTTTCATGATGACGGCTGCGAGCTCTTCGGCGCAGAACGTGGTGCATTACACGACTACGAATGCCAACGTGAAATATCTTTTTGCGACTGCCGAGCCGGTGTTGCGGCTGAAGTCGGGGGACATTCTCGATACGAATACCCTCGACTGTTTTGGCAATGGACTGAAAAAGCCGGGCGACACGTTGAGCATGGCGAAGGGCGACAATCCGCTGGCCGGGCCGTTTTATGTGGAGGGCGCGGAGCCGGGCGACACGCTGGCGGTGAAGATTCTTGACTTACAAGTCGATGGGGACAATGGCGTGGGTGCGTTCTCTCCGGGATTCGGTTCGCTGAATGGATCGCATTACACGCCGGTGCTGGAGGCACCCCTGCCGGAGCGAGTGTGGTTTTATCACATTGATCATGCGGCGAACACGGCGACGTTCAAAGCGGTCGATTCGGATTTTTCGGTGAAGATTCCCATGCATCCTTTTTTTGGGTGCATTGGCGTCGCGCCTGCGAATGGGGAGGCGCGGAGCTCGATTGTTCCGGCGGAGTTTGGGGGAAATATGGATTCTCCAGAGTCAAGCGTGGGGAATACGGTTTATTTTCCGGTGAACGTGAAGGGCGGATTGCTATATCTGGGAGATGGCCACGCGGCCATGGGAGATGGTGAGGCCGCCGGATCAGCGATCGAAGTGCCGCTGAAGGCGCGGGTCCAGTTGAGCGTCATCAAAGGACGCACGATCGAGTGGCCGCAATTTGAGAATGACGATGCCATCATGACGGTGGGTGCGTATCGTCCGGTGGACGACGCGGTGCGCATCGCCATGACTGAACTGGTGCATTGGATTCACAAGGATTATGGATTGTCGGATCTGGACGCCTACGAACTGCTGTCAAAGGTCGCGAAGATACATTTGAACGAGATGGTGGATCCGAATTACGTGGTGGTGGCGTCGATTGAGAAGAAGTATCTGCCTGCGAAGAAGAAGCCTTGAGCTTGGTCTGAGAGAGAGTCAAAATTTCCGATCCCTTCACCCGGGGCATGCCGAACATCGCAAGGAAACGCGACGTTAGGGATGGGGCACTCCCAAAACCGCGATGGTACGATGGACTCCCCTGCAGGGCCCTTTCAAAGTTTTCGAGCATGACAATTGCGTGAGAAAGGAAATGTCGATGAACGTAACGCGCGTCATTCTTGCGGCGGTCGGGGGCTTCGTGACCTATTTTGTCCTTGGGGGTCTTTCGTTTGCGGTGGCGCCCTGGCTTCGAAATGAATTTATGAAATATCCCGCGGTCTACCGATCGCAGGAATCGATGAAGGGCGTGATGCCATTTGGAATGGCAGCCATGTTTGTCGGGATAGTGGTGCTTGCGGTGATGTACGCGATGATGTACCGGTCGGGTTCCGGGATTGCGCAAGGAGCGACATTCGGCGCATTGATCGGAGTGTTCTCAGTTTGCTCGTTTGTGATCCACAACCATGTCAACTTGAATATCGGGCTGACGTTGACGTTGGAACAAGCGGTGGCGTATTTCGTGGAGTGGGTAGCTACGGGAATTGTCATCGGACTTATCTATCGGCCGTTACGGTAGTGACATATGCGAAAAGCCCCATTTCTCGCGCACAAAACGCGCGAGAAATGGGGCACCCGCTTAAGGCATTCTTTCTTACTTAGCTCTTTATCCCTTTACGATTTTCTTGGTGGCGGGATCCCATACTGCTACGCACTTGTTGAAATATGAGAAGTTCGCCAGGTGGCAGCCGATCGCTGCGTTGTTTCCGAAAACTTCATTTTCAACGACGGGCTTGCGGGTTCGAACTGCGTTGTAAAAGTTCGCCTGGTGATCCACCGTGTCGCTGTATCCCGGAGGCGCGGCGTAGGACTCGCCCGTAGCGTCATCCTTCCAGCCGAGGGCGGCAGGCTGTGGATGCTCTTTATGCCAGTCCTGCAGGTACTTCTCGCGGAGTTCGCTGGGCCAACCGAAAACGGAATAGCCTTCGGGTTCGGGACGCGTGTCCTCGGGCCGGTAGGTAAGAGTCGCGTCCTTAATGATCATCGTGCCCTTGGTGCCGTAGAAGCCGATGAATTCTCCGCCATTGTTGTTCAAGTTGCAGCGTAGAGTGATACGGCAATTGGGATAGTCGTAGAGCGTCTCGATCAAATCGGGGAACTCGCGACCGTCTTTGAAGTGGAAGAGGCCGCCGCTGGACTGGGCGCGCTGCGCCGGAGCGTCGATGCCCGCAATGAACTGGATTCCGGAGAGCAGGTGCACGAACAGATCTCCGCCGAGTCCCTCGCCGTAATCGGTGAAGCAGCGCCAGCGGAAGAAGCGGACGGGATCGAAGGGGCGCTTGGACGCATTGCCGAGGAATGTATTCCAGTCGATGGTTTTTTCACTGGCGTCGGGCGGAATGGGATAAACCCACGCGCCGCTGGGAGAATTGCGATCCCAGTAAGCGTTGATGGAGAAGACTTCGCCCAGTTTGCCGGAATCGTAAATCTCTTTCGCTTTCGCGTAGAGCACAGAACTAACTCGCTGGCTACCGACAGCGACCATGCGTTTATGTTTCTGGGCGGCTTCGACCATGGCGAATCCGTCTTCGACGAGATGCGACATGGGCTTCTCGCAGTAGACGTCTTTGCCGGCAGCGCAAGCGTCCTCGAAGATGTGGCGGTGTTGATGATCCATGGTAGCGATGAGGACGGAGTCGACATCTTTGCGGTCAAGAATCGTGCGGTAGTCGCGGGTAGCCGGGACACTGGGATTTTTCACCGCTTCCTGCGCTGCGATGTGACGGCCGTCGTAGAGGTCGCACACCGCGACGCATTGCACGCCGGGAACGTCAAGAGAGGACTGGAGATGTTCGCATCCGCGAACGCCCGTGCCGATGGAGGCGAAGCGCACGGTGTCGCTGGGCGCGACCGGTCGTCCGGATGCGGAAAGCACGCGAGGTTGCAATATGTTCTTGGCGACGGTGGTGGCGGCGATAGCGCCGCTACCGATCTGAATGAATTGACGACGAGAAAGGGGAGTTTTAGCCATTAGATTTCCGCCCTCACAACGCTGGAGTGGTTTTCCGTAACGGCAGGTTTGCCGGCGCGGAGTATCTACGGGGAGGAATTATCCCACAGGAAGAGGCAATTCAGTAAAACGATTTTGTAAGGCGAATCTGCTAGTGCCGAACTGGTACGCTTCAAGCACATCGATCGCGGGATTTCGCTGGCAGAGCGCCGGAACAACGAATGGCAAGGTGGGGGCTCTAGGCCGGCGCAGCATCACGGGAGAATGATCAATCGATTATTTCGGGGTTTGAAAAAGGCGGGAAAAAATTGAAAGGGCCGTGACATTGGTTATGCTCTAGCCGCCAGCTCCTGCGAGGGAGCCAACAGCGTGGAGGCATGTACCGTCACAGCCCCTTGATGCGACCACTGCTTTCGCAGTTCCGAACCCCAACTGCCCCTCGCAGAGCCGTCGGTTTTTTCAGGTCCGGTCGCCTAGCAGGTTGCCCTGCCCGGCTGATCACTCAGTCTATTTGGACTGGCTCGTTTTATTGTGCCAACCCTTTCGACCGTCGACGTGAGCAAAGTTAACAGAGCATTCATAAAAGTCAACGCAAACTTTTGGTGCAAACCCAGTCCACCGTGCTGTGCATAATCGAAAACGCAAATGGCTGCAATCAAGAAAGTTACTTACAGCCGAATTTTATTGGTCCGGCTTTTGCACAGAAACTTTCACAGCACCGTAGGCAACCGCAAAAGATTGAAAGGGAACCAAATAATCGTCTTGACGGGGGGCGGCGATGGGCGCATCTTGCGAAGGAGCAGTAAAAACGAATTTGATAGCCGAGTTGGTAGCCTACGTGGACGGCGGTAGCCTGGGGAATCCCGGGCCCTCGGGCATTGGAGTCGTGATCAGTGGGTGCGCGGACGGCCCCGTCCGTATCGCGAAATGGATCGGCCATCACGATAACAACGTCGCCGAGTATGCTGCCCTGATGGAAGCGCTGCAATATGCGGTGTCGCGAAAAGCTGAAACCCTTCACGTTTACTCTGACTCGGAAGTAGTCGTGCGGCAGATGACCGGAGAGTACGTTTGTCGGAGCCCGCGGCTTTATTCGCTGCACTGGACCTGCCAGAAATTGGCGCGGTCGCTCAAGTTTTCCATCTCTCACGTCCCGCGGGAAAGTAACGCCGAGGCCAATGGGTTGGCGCAGTCGGCGTTGCGACGACGGCGCAGATAGCAGGAGCGCCAGCAACTGACGCTTCCGGGAGAACCCCGAGGCCACTTTCCCGAAACTCCGCACTTTTGGCCTAGCACCTCTGCGCGGAGAAAATCTTGACACCTCGCACGCTGCGAGCGAGACTCCAATTACCATATCTCTATAACTTATGAGGTCAGTATGGGACGCAGCGATGCGTCCCGGAGCCGACTTTGCAGCCCAATAACCCAACCCGAGGCCCAAACGTCAGAATCTCGGAAGCTCTTGCGGCAGCTCGTCTGGAGCCTGCGGTAGTGTCGCCGGTGCGTTTTCCGGGTGAAGACGGAGGGCGTTCTTTGGCGGAGATGGCGCAACGGGATCTCGACGCCGCGTTGCAACTGCTGGCCGACCGAGCACAATTCATTACCGGTGCCAGTGGCGCGGCAATCGCCCTGCGTCGCCGTGGAATGAACGACATGCTGTGTCGCGCCAGTGCCGGATCGAACGCGCCTGAGTTGGGCGCGTTGCTCTCCACCGAGTTCGGGCTTTCGGGAGAAAGCGTGCGCACTCGCCAGCTCTTGCGTTGCGACGATGCGGAGCGGGATGCCCGCGTCAATCACGATGTATGCCGTCAACTGGGGATCGCCTCGGTGGTGGTGATGCCTGTCGTGAATGACGATGAAGTGCTGGGAGTTTTTGAGCTGTTTTCGGGCAAGGCGAACGCGTTTGGAGAACGTGATCTGTCGGCGGTGCAGCGCCTGAGTGAAATGGTGGAGACCGCGGTCCGGCTGGCGCATGCGGCGGAAACATTGCCAGAGCAGTTAGGAGCGCTACAGGTTTCTTCGACCGAAGTTGCGAGCGACATTGCTGTCGCGAGCGCCAGTGCGGAAGACCAGGTCCTGGAAGATGAAATTCTTGAGTTTGCCGCGGACAGCGATCAAAAGCCGGTTGTGGAAGATCCGCAGCCGGTTCTGGAACAGCCCCAGTTGGTTGTGAAACAAAAACCGGCCGTCCTGACTGTGGAGGCGGAATCCGCACAACCGCTCTTGGCGGAGGCGCCAGCACCGCACGTAGCACCAGTTCTGGAAGTTGCGACACCTCAAGAGCCAGTTATGCCGGCGACTTTAGCCGCTAAGCCGGTGATTGAACCAACGCCAGCTACAGAAGCCAAGCCGCCAAAAACGAAGCTGTTGTGGTCGGCGGCTTTAAATTCGATAGGCGATGCCGCCGCGCATGCGGAATCTGACCAGAGTCATGTTCCGCCAGTCTTGAGAGGACTGCGGAAATGTGAGGCTTGCGGGTTCCCGATTTCTGCCAGCCGCGTGCTTTGTGTTGAATGTGAAGAAAAGAAGTGGCGAGGACAGCTGAAGGTACCGCAGCCCGCCGCGGCCCGGACGCCGGCAAAGGCGGTTCCGGCTGTTCCGGTACCTGCGTCTCCGAAATCGGAAGGGCTGGCCCTGGCTGCGGCGGCCCAGTCGTCGATGACCCCAAGAGCGTCGGCTCCACTGGTTTCGAGGGAACCGAGCTTTCCGTCTGCGGTTCAGACCCTGGCGCCTACCGAAAAGAAGGAAGAAGATGCAATCCCGCCGGTCCCGGTTGGAGTGGCGGTCGAAACTGCTGTTTCCATGACCTCGGAGGCTCGGCAGGTCGCGGCGGAACTTTCGTCCCCAAATGTGGTTTTCAGCGCCGGGCTGGAGCCTTCCCAATCGTGGGTCGCCGCTAACAAGTACATTCTTGGGGCCTTGGTGATCGCTGCCATCCTAACTGCAGTCTTTCTCTTGCGTTAGAGCGTTTTGTGCGGTCCCGGACGTCCCCCGGCGAAGCCTTGGAAACCCTTGACAACACAGGCAACTCTGCTAAAGTTCGAAAGGAAGCATCCCCAACTCCGAACCACACACTGGCAGGTGCCATGGTTATGAAAAATGTTTACGAAGTATTGCGCCAGAAAGAGATGGAACTGACACGCCTGGAAAAGGAAGTCGAGGCCCTTCGCTTGGTGGCCCCGCTCCTTAACGAGGAAAAAGAGAATGGGTCAGATGTCTCGAAGCCCGCGCTTGCGGCCGCAGTAAACGGACCACAGCCCACGGCAAGGATCCCGGTACCGACGTCGCCCAGCATCCCGGCGCCGCAACCCGTGCGCGCGGCAGGGTGGGAAGATACCGCCAAGCGTTGGCCGTAGGGCACAGCGCACCGCACTAGAGAATTGAAGATCCTTCCCTTCCAGCCCGGGATGCGTCCCGGGCTGACGTGTTTTCGGTCGAACGCCCTCCCCCGGCGCTCGTGCAGCACGGTACAATTGGGCCGTTTTCGGCGGAGGACAATATGGCTGGATTCTGCGTGAGTTGTGGTGCCCCCATGTCGGGGGCATTTTGTAACAAATGCGGAGCGCGAGCGGTCGCACCGAGCGCGCCAGCCCAGGTAACGGCGCCAGCGCCGGTTCAGGCGCCGCCCGTGGGTCAGCCCGTCGCCACGGCCGCAAAGAGCTCCGGAATCGGGAAGGTGCTGCTTTGGGTAGCGGGGATTTTCCTGTTCCTTTTCCTGATAGGGGCGGCTGCGGCGATGTACGGCGTTTATTGGGTAAAGCATAAAGTTGCGAACTATACAGCCGCGATCACAGGCGGTGCGAGCGACTCCGTCAAGATAGTTGAAAAAGGCAATAGCTGCCGATTGCTTTCGACGGGCGACCTGCAACAGATCCTCGGCGTCGCCATCGAGAAGAGCGCGGAGATCGAGGAAAACTCCCAACCGGGTTGCGCTTACTACACGAATCAAGAGGCGTTCAACCAACTGCAGCGGATGGCGCTCGAGCAGGCGAAGAAGCAGTCCGCAGAGGTAAACAATCGCCCCGGACCTAAGCCTGACAATCTTCCAGCGCTGCTCAAGAATGCGAATGAGATGGAGGGCATCGTGAAAACCCTGGGCCTCACCCAGCCGGTGAAGGACGGCCAGGTTTTCGCGTTTACCGTGGAGCGTAACTCTGGAGCGGATGCGTGGACCAGCATGCGCACCGTGCAAGCCACAATACCCGGCTTCGAAGAAGTCCCCGGAGTTGGGGATCATGCGATGATTGGTTCATTCGGGCATGCCTTTTATGTGCAGAAGGGTGACGTTTTGATCGCCATGCAGATGACGTGGGTGCCGGATGCGCGCACGCGCGGCGTGGAAATCGGAAAGAAAATTACCGGTAGCCTTTAAAGCTTATTAATTGATCAAAGTCTCCTGGTCAGCCACGCATTGCCATTTTCCATTCTTCTTGATGCGAGAGCAACTAAAGGCAGCAACAAAAGAAAGAAGCGGAGAGCCGTGATACGAGCCATGACCATCTCCGTTGGTGAGCGTGAACTTCCGGTTCAGTCCGCTCCGACGATGCTTCTCAGGCACGCGAGCAGGCGGTCAACCTCTTCAGCGGTGTTGTAGTGAACAAGGCCAATGCGGAGGAAGCCGCCGGATTTTTCGACGTCGAGGTGTTCGGTCAGATTCAGGGCGTAGTAGTTTCCGTCCCAGGTGAAGAAGCCGCGTTCACCGAGCTTGGCGGCGAGTTCGAGTGGCGTTTGGCCCTCAATTCGCACTGCAAGGGTGGCGCAGCGTTCGTGGAAGCGTGCGGGATCGGTGATGCCGAAAATCTTGAGACCGGGAATTTTGATGAGGCCGGCGATTATTCTTTCGAGCAATCCACGCTCGTGCTCATGAATGGCTTCGTAGGCCGCTTCGATGGCGGTTCGGCGCGTCGTAACATCGGGGCGAGAGTGGCGACCGACGTCGGCAAGATATTCCACACAGGCCGCGATGCCGGCGATGCATTCGTGATTGAGCGTCCCCCATTCCCAGCAATTCGGAATCGCGTTCGTGTTGGGACGAACCTTGTAGGGACGCAGGCGCTGCAGGTGCTCGCGCTTCCCGAACAGGACACCCATGTGCGGCCCGAAGAATTTATACGTGGAGCACACGAGAAAATCGCAGTCGAGTGCAGCCACGTCGATCAATCCGTGGGGGCCGTAGTGGACGGCGTCGATGTAGGCGAGGGCTCCGGCGGCGTGTGCCAGGCGCACGACTTCCTTTACCGGATTGATCGTGCCGACGGCGTTGGATGCGTAACCGACGGCGACCAGCTTGGTTTTCGCATTGATTTTTGAGGCCAGGTCGTCCAGGTCGAGCGTGCAATCTTCGTCGTGGATCTCGGCCCAGCGCACGGTGACGCCGCGGTCTTCGGCCATGGCAAGCCACGGCGAAACATTCGCGTCGTGATCGAGACGCGTGACCACGATTTCGTCTCCGGGCTTCAATTCGCGGCCAATCGCGCGGGATATCGCGAAGGTCAGCGTCGTCATATTCGGACCAAACGCGACTTCGTCGGCTCCGCAATGCAGGAAATCGGCCATGGCGGCCCGGGCCTGCGCGATCATCGCGTCGGTGCGTCGGCTGGTGGCGTAGGCCCCGCCGGTGTTCGCGTTATCGCTCCGCAGGTAATCGGAGACGGCGTCAATTACGCGCTGCGGGACTTGTGTTCCTCCGGGGCCGTCGAGAAAAGCGGCAGGATGGCCGTTCACGGTCTGCGCGAGAGAAGGAAACTGGGAACGAACGTAGGTCAGGTCGAGGACGGGCGCGCTGGTCTCTAGAGGGCTCATTGTTGTCTGACTATTTTCTATCACGATCGCGTTTATTGCGAATTCCAAGATCGCATGCCATGATGCGGCGTGGCTCGCACGACGAAAGTCATCCTTCTGATTGTTTGTGTTCTGCTGTTTGGGGCTCTGCTCTTCGCCGGATTTACCTATCGAAAAATCAGACAAAGGGAGGTGGCTGCGGCGCGCGTTAGGGAACAACTGGACGTCGGCTACCAGGCGCAGGTGCGGCAATATCAACGCGCTCTTCGAATCGGAATGCCTCGCTCGGAGGTTACGAAATACCTGGAATCGGGGAAGATTCTCCACTGGCAGACTCAACGGGAGATCGGCGTCAATTTAGGTGATGAACCGGGAGATGGGATGGTTTGCGATCACTGGACAGCCTATGTCTCAATGGAATTTGCTCATCCCCAGGATCAAGCGGAACCTTCTCCGGCCGACATTCTTGCTGACATTTCTCTCAGGAAAATCGGTCATTGTTTGTAAACCTGCCCCGGCACGAGTCCGTGCGGGCATACTCGTACCCAGATATAGTGGCAATGCAGTGCCGGAGAACGGGACCATGTCTTTCGATACCAGATGCAGGTTCGCAGGCGCGTTGACGTTGATTTTCTTGTGTGCTCGACTCGTTGCCGCGCAGGATTCGGCAGCGGATCTCGTTTTAATTCACGGCCACATTCTGACCGTTGATGCTAAAGACTCAGTGGCGCAGGCGATCGCCATCCAGCACGGTGTAATTGTCAAAGTCGGGACTGATGCCGAGATTCTAGCGCTCGCCGGTAAGAATTCCGGGGTCCGGATCCTCGACCTGAAGGGCCATACGGCCACGCCCGGACTTATCGATACACATGCTCACATCGCCGAGGACGGGGCGAAGGAGCTGTATGGCGTCCGGCTATCCGATGCTTCATCGGTGGCGGAAATCGTCGCTCGGGTGAAGGCCAAGGTTGCCACGGTCAAGGCCGGCGAATGGGTGACTGGCTCCGGTTGGGACGAGGGCAAGCTCGCCGAACATCGCTACGTCACCGCCGCTGATCTCGATGCCGTGTCTCCAAATAATCCTGTGTGGCTGGTGCATACCACCGGTCATTACGGAGTGGCCAATTCGCTCGCGCTCAAGATGGCGCATATCAGCTCTGCTAGTGCTGATCCTGCCGCCGGGACGATCGACCGCGACGCCCACGGTAATCCCACAGGCGTGCTCAAAGAAGAGTCGGCCATGGAGCCTGTGGTGCGGCTCATTCCGCCGATAACGCCGGAGCAAATGCGCCAGGGGATTCTCGACATACAGGAGGTGCTGCATAGCGAAGGCATGACGGGCGTCAAAGATCCGGACATTCAGCAAATCCATTGGGACGCTTACAAATCTCTTCTTGACGAGGGGAAACTCAAGGAGCGCATCTGCGTCCTGTGGCATGCGGGAAAGACGATGGAGTCGGCGCGTAAGGCGTTGGCCGAGATCAACTCTGTTCCCCGTCTACCTGCCACGCTCGGCGGCGATCGCCTGCTCTCGTGTGGAGTCAAGATGTACATGGATGGATCTGGTGGCGCCCGCACGGGATGGGTCTACGACGACTGGCTGCGGAACGGCACTACTTCCGATACGACGAATGCAGGCGTGGGCAATCGCGGATATCCGCAAATCGATCCTGCGGTCTATCAGGAGATGGTTCGCCTTTTCCATACAAACGGTGTGCCTGTTGGAACGCATGCAGTCGGGGACCGGGCGATGGATTGGGTGGTGGATACATATGCCCTCGTCGAAAAGGAGCAGCCGAAGCCCGGTTTGCGGCACAGCATCATCCACGCCAATCTGCCGACTCCGCACGCGCTCGAGGTCATAGCGAACCTGCAAAAGAAATACGATGCCGGCTACCCGGAAATGCAGGCCGAGTTTCTATGGTGGATCGGAGATATTTACGCGGGCAATTATGGTCCGAAACGCGGACAGAGTCTGGAGCCGTTCAAGACGCTGCAGGAACGGGGGATTCTCTGGTCTGGAGGGTCGGACTATGCTGTGACTCCGCTTGCAGCTCGATATGGCCTTTGGGCTGCGGCGGCGCGTCAAACCGCGAAGGGCACCTACGGTATGACCCCGTTTGGGACGGCGGAAGCGGTCGACATCCACACGGCTTTGCGCAGCTACACTGCGTGGGGCTCGCGACAGATGTTTCTGGAGAACAAGATCGGTTCGCTCGAAGCTGGCAAGAAAGCCGACATCGCGATCTGGGATCGCGACCTTTACTCTGTCCCGGTGGACCAGATCAAGGACATGAAGTGCCTGATGACGTTGATCGATGGCGAAGTGGTGTACACCGCAGCGGGGTCGCAGGTGAAGGTATCGGAGCCATGAGCCGAGTCGGGGGCTTCAGGAGACCGCGTGAGAACTAGTCTTTCGCCCCACTGGGGCTTTTCGGTGGCTACTTTTCCCACAGCTTGCGCCGTGGGCTGCATTCTAACGCCGCTTTGCGGCTAAGAGCGACACCCATTGTTCAGCGCATCGCAAAATATCCAGTTCTTACGCATACTCTTCAAGCCCTCAATATTCAGGCGCTGAAACGTGGGTCTGAAGGGCTGCTCTTGCAGGGTACGTTACGCGTCAATCTCAATCGCCGGTACTCATTGCCGCCGCCTCCACGCGTTCTAAGCTGTGACTGCTCTTACAAAATCCGCGAGCAGGCCGTAGGCGGTCGCGTAGAGGCCCGGATTTTCTTCGGTAATGGCCAACCCGGGGAAGATGTCGGTTTCGAAGTAGACGTAAGATGACGTGCCGGTGATGCGCGCCATGGGCTGAGTGCTTAGGACCTTTTCAGGCTGCACGCTGGCTTCGACACCAATCGCGGTGCGACGGGCGCGGCAAACGAGCTTGAAGGGCCATCCGTCACGCCTGGCGTTTCGCGCTGCTTGCGGTGTGACGTCGCGGATACCTTCACGCTTGATCTGGTCGAGGCGAACGGGAATATCCATCAAAACCGTGATCAGGGCTGCCGTTTTCACGGCGGCGTCCCAGCCGTCGATGTCGTTGGTGGCGTCAGTTTCAGCCACGCCGAGCTCCTGCGCTTTTTTCAAAGCCTCGTCGAAGCTGATTCCGTTTTCCATGTCGCCCAGGATCACATTTGTGGTCGAGTTCAGGATTCCGTAGAAGCCTTGCAGATGGATTGCGGGCATTTGATCAAACATTGAAAAGATCGGCACGCCGTCCATCACGGTGGATTCGAAGAGAAACCGCTTCCTGCAGGTGGCCGCGAGATCGCGCAGTTCGCGATAGGCGTGAACGATGGGGCCTTTGTTGGCGGTAATGGCATGGGCTCCATGTTCGAGCGCGGCCCGAATGTGGTCGACAGCGGGTTGTCCGTCGTTCACGTTGAGCGACGTTGCTTCGAACAGAACCTCAGCGCGGGCCGCAGAGAGCCACTCGCGGACGTTGCCGGGTGGCATGGGCTCCTTCGAAAGGCTGGGGTGCGAGTTGGAGCCAAAAGCCAGCAATGATGAGGGGTCTAAGCCTTCGGAGTCCGCGATCCATCCCAGGCGACGGGAGGCGACTCCGGTGATGCGGAAGGAGATTCCATGTTTGTCGCGCAGTTCCTGCTCGCGGTCCTGGAGAAGGCGGACGAGGGTCCGATTTACATTTCCGAAGCCTAGAAAGCAGAGATTGTAAGAGCGGATGAGTTTCCTCGCAGGGGCTAAAGCCCGATCTGTTTCTCCCGGCTCACGCGGCGCTGAAGCGCCGCTCTTCCACGGGTGCACATTTCACCACGCGCCAGCGTGACACCGCTTGCTGCCGGGCGGATATTTGCGTCTACATGCCTGCAGCAGGCACGCGTTGGCCTCAGGCGCTTTTCGGGCTTACCCAAGCGCCGCTCTGGCGCGTGTAAATCCGAAGAATCGGTACGACGGTTATCCCATCACGGTGCTGTGCTCGGGCTTGATTTTGTAGAGCACGCGGACTTCGTTGGGTTGCCCGTAGGGATACTTGTCGACGCCCAAGTATTTCTTCGCCATTTTGTTGATATGTTCGGAGGCGCCCTCTTCGGTGATCTCGACGACCCGGCCGCGAATCTCAAGATAGCGGTAGGGATTTTCGGGATCGATGATGGCCAGAGAGACGCGCGGATCGCGGCGTACATTGCGATCCTTCTGGCGGCCGCGGGCGGAGTTAAAGATGACATGCTCGCCATCAAAGTCGCACCAGACGGGCGTGACTTGCGGGCGGCCATCGGGCATCAGCGTCCCCAGGCTGGCGAAAGCTCGCTTCTGAAACAAATCCTTGTATTTCTCGGGGATAACTTGCGACATGGAGAGCCTCCGGAATGAATTCCAGCAGAATTATAGACCGCGGGACGAACGGACTGTGCAGGTCCGTAGATGCTTCCCGTTTTTGGCAGGGTTGTTTAGAATTATCGGTCTACCAGAATTCAGCACACTTCACAGTCTTGCCGCGCTCCGGTCGGTACGGCGCAATACATCCAGTGTGAGCAGAATCGAAGACAAGAACCCTATGAATACATCTTCATTTCACCGCGTTAATAGAACGTTCCCGAGAACAAGCATTCTCTTGCTAGTGGTTTTGCTGGCGGCTATTCCCGTGCCGTCGAGGGCCGCGAGCGAGGCCGCGCAGAAGTATCCGCCGACGATTGTTTTCATGACGGATTTTGGAGTAGTCGACGACTCAGTGGCGATTTGCCGCGGGGTGATGTACGGCATCATGCCCGACGTGCGAATTGTCGACCTGACGCACCAGGTGACGCCGTTCAACATTTTCGATGGTGCGCGTTTTTTGTATGGCGCCACGCCGTACTATCCAGCCGGCACGGTGTTTGTGGTGGTTGTGGATCCGACCGTCGGGAGCGCGCGCAAGGCGATCGTAGCGCGGTCGAAGCGCGGGCAATTTTTTGTGCTGCCCGACAATGGCTTGTTGACCTTGGTTGAACAGCGCGATGGGATCGATGCGGTTCGGGAGATTACGAACACGCAATGGATGATCGGGAGCAAGCTTTCGTCGACGTTTCACGGGCGCGACATCTTTTCGCCGGTGGGAGCGCATCTGGCGCGGGGCGACGACTGGACCGCCGTCGGTACGGAAATGGCGGTGAAAGATCTTGTCCGCCTCGACCTGAAGGTTGCCAAAGCGGACGATCACGGACTAGATGCGCGGGTCATCGCGACGGACGGTCCGTTCGGCAACCTGGTTACAAACGTGGACGGCGAGGAATTCTTGAAACTCGGCTACCAGCGCGGCCAGGACGTTCCAGTCAAGGTCGGCGATACCGAGATGAAGATGAAATTTGTGAAGACTTTCAGCGACGTTGCAGTCGGCCAGCCATTGCTCTACATCGATTCGCGAGGACGTCTCGGGCTGGCCGTGAATCAGAAGAGCTTTGCAGAGGTCTACGGAATTAAACCGCCCCAAGCGCTGTTTATTCCGCGGGCTGGGAAGTAGCTGGAGAGAGTAACCGTTCTTGGAAAGGGATTATTCATCATGAAGTGTGCCGCTCCGTACTCATTCGGTATTCGTGTTTCCGGGATTGTGTTCGCTGTTTTATTAATGCTGCCGGGGTTGCTTGTGGCCCAGAGCTTCCGTGGTTCCATTCGGGGTAAGGTGAGCGATCCAGGCGGGGGTCTGGTTGCGGGCGCGAAGATCACATCGAAAAACGTCGATACCGGCCTGGTGCGCGATGCCACCACCAGCGAAGCTGGAACCTATGTGTTCGCGGAATTGCCGGCAGGCATCTATACCGTAAGCGTGAATGCGCCTGGATTTGCGGAGGTCGCGCAAAACGTGGTTGTGAACGTGGGGCTGGATACGACCGCGGATTTCGATTTACTCAAACTCGAGCAGCACCACGAGAACATCACGGTGAGCGAGGAGGCACCGCTGGTGGAAGCGACGCGCGATGTGCTCGGGGAGGTGGTCGACCAGCGACTTGTTGCCGACCTTCCGTTGAACGGCCGGGACTTTGGAAAGCTTGTAGCGCTGGTCCCGGGCGCGACGGTCGAACCTTCAGGCGTGGCCGCGATTCAGAGCGGATTCGGTCAGTTCTCGATCAATGGCAACCGCGACCGTTCGAACAACTACACGGTTGACGGTACCGACAACAACGATCCATTTTTCAACAATTCCGCTTTCAACCAGACCGGAATCGGCGGTGCTCCGGCGTCGCTCCTGCCAATTGATTCCATTCAGGAATTCAATCTGCAGGCGACGTTCGCGCCCGAGTACGGACGGAACAGCGGGTCGGTCGTCAACATCCTGACCAAGTCAGGTAGCAATCACTTCCACGGTTCGGCATTCGAGTTCCTGCGCAACAGCGCGATGGATGCGCGGAATTATTTCAATCGCGCGCCGGCGATCAAGAGCCCGTTTCGCAATAACAATTTCGGCGCCGCGCTCGGCGGCCCGCTCGTGAAAGACAGGACATTCTTCTTCGGCGCCTATGAGGGACAGCGGGAACGGGTCGGCTCGGATTTCACGTTCCTGGTGCCGGGCAGTAACCCGGCGTTGCCGGCCAGCGGCAATTCTCTACCGAACCAGATCACGGCAGCGCAGACCCTGGTGGAAGGTGACGGGGTAACGCCGAGCCCGGCGCTGACGAATATTCTTACCACGATCTTCCCGACAGCAACGGGTTTCAACGGGACCGCGGGAACTCTTGCCGGGAGTGTCAAAGACAAAAACGACGTGGATAGCTCTCATTGCAAAGATTGACCACCAAATCACGGGGACCGAGTCGCTGACCGGGCGCTACGCATTTGCGCGGAGCCAGCAGGTATTTCCCCTGGGCGGACTGGGATTCGGCGCGGGTTCGCGCCTTCCGGAGTTTGCGCAGACTTCCCCAACCCGCGTGCAGTTGGCTTCCGCCAGTTTGCTCTCGACCATCAGCGCGTCGAAGATCAATGAAGTGCGTTTCGGGTACAGCCGTTACCGGACGTCATTTTCCGCGCTCGACGCCAGCCTCGATCCGGCGAGCTTTGGTACTGCCGCCGTGCCGTTCAACCTGGGCACAGGAAAACTGGGACTACCAGAGATCGATTTTGGCGGCACGTTCGAGAACCTGGGCGCGAGCGGCTTCAGCATTCCGCGCGGCCGCACCAGTCAGAGTTTCCAGATCCTCGACAACTTCACTTGGCTGAAGGGACGCCACACCATGAAGTTTGGCGGCGAGTATCGGCGCGCCGCGATTAGCAGCTTCAATGACAACCTGGAACGCGGCGTGTTCTCCTTTGGATTCGATACCAGCAGTCTCGCACTGTGCCCCGGCAATCCGACGGATCCGGTGGAATGCAGCGACGCCGGGGCGGTCACGCTGGCCAATTACTATCTCGGCAACACGTTTCCATTGATCGATGCTGGCAACACGCAGCGTGACACCTTCAACAATGGCTTGGCATTCTTTGCGCAGGATGATTTCCGAGTTTCGCCGACGTTTACTTTGAATCTGGGCGCGCGCTGGGAGTATTTCGGCCCGCTCGGCGAAAAGCACAACCTGCTTTCGAACCTCGGAGCGGACGGCAACCTGGCCATGGTCGGTACCGACGGGCTGCATGGCGCTTACCAACGCGATCTGAATAATTTCGGACCGCGCATCGGTTTTGCCTGGAACGCTTTTTCAAAGACGGTGATTCGAGGCGCCTACGGCGTTTATTACGACTACGTTCCCCAAGACCTCCTGATTGCAAACTTCACGAACTCCGCGGGGATCGCGACGAACCCGATCGGCCCGCAGCCCGTACTTTCGCTGAGCAACAACTTCGACTCCACAGCCTGGAGCGGCATCAACCCGGGCAACACGGTGGTCAGTCCGATCGCGCCGCCCTATCCCCCATCGGGAGCCGACATTTTCTTCACGCCGCGCAATTTGGTCACTCCCTATTCACAGAACTGGAATCTGAATCTTGAGCGGGAGTTGGTTGGAGGCGTGGCCCTGCAACTGGGCTACATCGGTAGCAAGGGGACGAAACTGGTGCGGCTGCGTGACGCCAACCAGCCCGATGTAAATGGCAACCGGCCGAACCCGAACTACGGGTTCATGGATGAATTTGCCACCATCAGCGCGTCGAACTACAACGCATTTCAGGCGACGCTGCGGACGCGCAACTGGCATGGCCTATCCGGCTTTGCCGGGTATACGTTCGCGAAATCGCTGGACGACGCCTCTGACGGCATCGACTTCAACTTCGCGACGGTTGCGATGCCGCAGGATTCAAACAACCTCGGCGCGGAATACGGTCCTTCGAACTTTGACACGCGCCAGCGGTTCACCGCGGCCTTCACTTACCTGCTGCCGAAGCTTGCTGGCCCAAAACGGTTGAGCGATGGCTGGCAGGTCAACACCATCGTGACCGCGCAGAGCGGCCGTCCCGTGCCCATTGTGAACTCCGACGATACGAGCGGACTCAGCTTTGATCAGTTTCCCAGCCCGTCGAATTTTCACCAGCGTCCCAACCTGGTTCCGGGAGAACGGATCATCAATGCGAACTGGGCGTCGGGGCCGGACACGATTGGGTATCTCAATGGCAATGCATTCGCTGATCCTCCCCTCGGAACTTTCGGGACGTTAGGGCGCAACGCGGTCTACGGCCCTCGTTTCTGGAACGTGGATTTTGCCGTGGTGAAGAACACTGCGATAACGGACCGAATCAACCTGCAATTGCGAGCCGAGTTGTTCAACATTTTCAATCATCCGAATTTTGCGCTGCCGAATTTCTTCGTCAGCCCGGGCTCGGCGAATCAGGGGCTGATTACGCAGACTCCAGACCAGGCGCAGACCAATCCTGGACTGGGGGGCGGCGGGCCGCGGGTGATTCAGGTGGGAGCGAAGATCCTATTCTGAGCAGTCTGTGTCGGCCGGGGTGGCCGGGCCGCTGGGCTTCGCCTGCGCGGGACAGCCGAGGCTGCTGCCTCCACATGAGTTGGTTTACTACATGGTTGGTTCATGTCGCTACGTCTCGCGCTATTCGGGGCAGAACGGCCCGCAGTAATGCTTCGAAGATAGTCTTCACGCGCCTTCCTGTTTCCATGACTTCTTCGTGCGAGAGGGGCTGATCGAGAATTCCGGCGGCCATGTTGGTCACGCAGGAAATCGCGAGCACGTTGATTCCCATGTGGCGTGCGGCGATCACCTCCGCGACCGTCGACATGCCTACGAGGTCGGCGCCCATCCGGCGCAAGTACTCGATTTCGGCGGGCGTTTCGTAGCTGGGGCCGAGCAGGCCGGCGTAAACGCCTTCGTGTTGTGGGATGTTCAGCTTGCCGGCCTCTTCGCGGGCGATCTGGCGATAAGCGCGCGAGTAGGCCTGCGACATGTCGGGAAATCGCACGCCGAACCGGTCGTCGTTAGCGCCGACCAACGGATTCACTCCCTGAAGATTGATGTGGTCGCTGATTACCACCAGCGCTCCCTGGGAGTAACTGAGATTGATTCCCCCAGCGGCGTTGGTGAGGATGACAGCACGAATCCCCATGCGACCGAAGACGCGGATGGGGAAGGTCACTTCCTCGGCGGAATATCCCTCATAGAGATGCACCCGGCCTTGCATGGCCGCGACCGGGACTTCTCCGGCTTGGCCGACGACCATCTGCCCGGCATGCCCGATCGCGGTGGACCGAGGAAAGCCTGGGATTTCGGCGTAGGGAACGCGCGTGGCATCAGTAAGCGAATCGGCGAACGCGCCCAGCCCCGAGCCTAAGACCAATCCAATCGTCGGACGAAGAGCTGTGTCGGCGAGGATTACCTGCGCGGCGAGGTCAGCACGCTCGAAAAGGTCCGTCATACGCTAGAGGTCGCCATCGGCGAGATGGCGGCCGTGGCCGTTGCGGTCCAGCCAATCATACAGAAATGTCTGGTAGAGATAAGACGCGACGATCTCTTCGCCGAGTTCGTGGGTCTCGGTGCAGATGAAGGGCACGCGCAGGCCCGCGAGAACGGCGATCAGAGATTGGGTAATCCGGTTCGGATTGGCGGCGCGGTACGGATACTCGGATTTAATTTCGGTCAGCGACGCGGTAACGACGAGCAGGCTGTGAGGCAGGTCGCTCATGCGGCGCAGGCGATTGATGAAGACACGGCGATTCGTGGTGAACGAACAAATCAGGTCCGCGAGATCTTTGCGTTCCACGGCGCAGGTGTCCTCCATGCCTTCGACGGAATAGTCGCCGAGACGCAAGGCGCGGTGCTCGATGCGGGCGAACCATCCCTTGAAGCGGCGGAACGAGAGCGGGTTCTGTTCGCGCGTGTCGACAATGGCGGTGGGAAGTGGCGTGCGAAGTTGAGTGCCTCCGCGCTCGGCTAGGACCGGCAACGCGGGATGCGGGACCGGGAGGTTCATCGTGGTCCAATGAAGCGGCGGCGGGACGAGGGTGCGCTTGCGCGGCATGGGTGCGATCGGCTCAGCGGTTACGGCCGGTAACAAGTGTAGCTAACTGGGTGTTAGGGTCAATCCATGGTAAGGCCTGTGTTGAGGCACTTGTCAGCACCAAAATTAATCTCCCGTTAATAATTACAGCGCCTGCTCGCGGTAATATTCCGTCCAATGCAGGAGCCTCTTACGATTGAAGATACCGCCGATCCGGACACAGGGCAGCGAATTCTGCGCCTAAACGGTCCCATCGTTATCTCAAATCTTTTTGATTTGCAGGCGCGGGTTCGCGGCAACACGGCTCGCGCACTCATTCTCGATCTCAGCGAGGTGCCCTATGTCGACTCTGCCGGCATCGGCGCCCTTGTCGGAGCCTACGTCAATCATCAGAAAGACGGCCGCAGCCTTGCCCTGGTCGGGGTGAAGGAGCGTGTTCGAAATGCTCTGCAGGTCACGCACGTGGATTCGTTTTTCCGGTTTTTCGATTCCGTGGATTCCGCAAAGGAAACTTCGGCTTAACTCTCAAAGGAGCGGCTAATAAAATGCGCCGCGCCCGCCTGGGATGTGGGGGGACCAGCCGCTCTCGATCCTCCCGCTCAGAATTTCTTCTCGAACTCAGCGAACGCGGCCTCAAGCTTCCACTGTTCGCGGGCGCGTTCGTTCGAGGCTAGAAACTTCTCGCACGTGGCGGAGAGCTTGGCCGCTCCGGTAGCATCGGCCGCGCAGGCGGCGACGCGCTGGAATGTTCCTTTCGTTTCGGTCCACAGGCTTTGTCCCGGCAGGAAGCTGTGCTCGACACTCTGCCGCGTCATACGCTTCAGTTCGGCGTACGACAAGCGATAGCTCTTGACCGCGCGCATGTATTCGTGCGTCATGTCGGAGCGGGCAACGCCCTCGTCATCGCTCGAGATCGCAACCGGCACGCCATACTTCATGTAGCCGGGCAGCGGATGGTCGTCGCCACTCACGCCCAGGATCTGATCGTTGGAAGTCAGATTGATTTCGACCAGCACGTTGCGCGCGGCCATTTCTTTCAGCAGGCCGATGGGATCTTTTTCAAGCATGACGTCGACGCCGTGGCCGATGCGTTCGGCGTGGCCTCGTTCCACGGACGCACGAATGTGGAATGAAAGGTCCTCCGGCTTGACCAGGCCCATGGCGATCTCGCCCGCGTGCAGGCTGATGTGGACCTTGGGGTAGACACCGTGCAGGTAGTCGATCATCGCCATGTGCTCGTTGAAGTCGCGGGTAGGTACATACCAGTCTTCCGGCATGACGAGGTTCAAGCCCACAAAACGCGGATCGGAGGATGCCAGTTCAAAGCCCAGCACAATCTGGGCGAACACGGCCTCGTGCGGCAGTCCGCGGAGCACCTGATAGAGATAACGCACGGTGACGTTGCATCCGGGTTCGGCGTTGGGCGTCCCGCATTTCAGTTCGGAGTGCGCGCGAGCTTCGTCGTCGGCGAGCGTCTTGCTGGTCGCGGAAACGATTTCTTTGAGACCGCCGGCCAAAAGCTTCTCGCGCAGTTTCGCGAGGTCGCTGTCCCATCCTTGCTTGATGCCGAATTTCGCGGCAGCCATACCGTCGGCAGTGTGCATGAACTCGATGTATTGCACGTTTTCTTTGGCAGCGCGATTGATCACGGTGGCCACGGCCTCGGCGACGTGCGTATCGGCTGCGAGTTCGAACTTTTCGAACGTGGCGAAGAAATGATCGTGCCCGGACTCGGTGCCAGGATGCCAGTTGCGCATCGACCAGGCGTCGATAATCTGGTTATAAAGAATCTGATCGTTATAGGCGCAACGGACGGCAGGCTTGGGTGTGGATTTTTCGCAGGGATCGCAGGGCGCGGCCACGAGGTGCGACGTCGCGCGGTCGACGCAAAAATTTCCGGATGCGGCGAAGTCGATGAGATCTTCGGCATAGATTGCGCCATCGAGATGATTGTGCAGGTCTCCGCCCTTGGGCATGTCGCGCAGGAAGGCAAGAAGGAGAGCAGGTTGGTGGCGAACCGAGTCCATGTAGCGCGCGGTTTTTTGCTCGGCAGTTTGCGCTCCGGCGAGGGCAGAGAAAAGAAGAAATATCAGACCGCAGCGAACGACCATCTGCATCGTGAGCACTCTCCAGAAATCAGGAATGGCATTGTAATTGGTGCTTCGCGGTGCACGCCAATTCGGGGATCGTCACCAGATAAGAATCGATCCGCTAGACTCAGCACTTCGCGAGACTCACCCGTTTTCAAAACTTACCACTTTCACGAGACTTAGCACTCTGTCACTCTGCTACATTGTTTCGGTATGCCGCAGGTTTCCACCAAGCCCACTCGCAGCTTTGCCAGCGACAATAATGCCGGAGTGCATCCCGAGATTCTCGACGCCATCGCGCGGGTGAACCAGGGGCACGTGGTTGCCTACGGCGATGACCAGTACACGCGCTCGGCCCTCGAGAAATTTGAAGAACATTTCGGTACGGGCATTGACGTCTTCTTTACTTTCAACGGAACTGGCGCAAACGTGCTGGGATTGCAGGCGCTGAATCGCCCTTACCATGCGGTCCTGTGCAGCGAGTACGCGCACATCTATACCGACGAGTGCGGAGCGCCGGAAAAGCACACGGGATGCAAGCTGATCCCTCTGCCGCACGAGGATGGCAAGATCACGCTGAACTCGGTGCGCCATGCCTATCACGGCATTGGCGACCAGCATCACGTGCAGGCGCGCGTCATTTCAATCACGCAATCGACCGAGATGGGGACCGTCTACAAGCCCGAAGAAATTCAGTCGCTGGCACGCTTTGCCCACGAGCACGACATGTTTCTGCATATGGACGGCGCCCGGCTTTCGAATGCCGCCGCCAGCCTGGGACAAACGCTGCGCCAGGCAACTCGCGATCTGGGAGTTGATGTGCTGTCGTTCGGCGGCACGAAGAACGGCATCCTGGGCGGGGAAGCGGTGGTGTTTTTCAATCTCGCGTTGAGCCCGGATTTCCTCTACCTGCGCAAGCAAGGGATGCAGCTGGCTTCGAAGATGCGTTTTATCGCGGCGCAATTCGAGGCACTGCTTGCCGGCAATTTGTGGCAGCGCAGCGCCGAGCGCGCCAACGGCATGGCACGCCTGCTGGAAAGCGAACTGCGGAGGATCCCGCAAATCAAAATTGCGTGGCCGGTTGAGGCCAACGGCGTATTCGCCCAGATCCCGCGGCACGCGGTCGAGAGGATCAAAGACCGCTATTTTTTTTATATGTGGATTGAAGAGGAATGCATCGTGCGCTGGATGTGTTCGTTTGACACCACGGAGGAAGACGTCAAGGAGTTCGCGAGCTTTGTGGCGGAGGCCGTAAAGGGCTAACGCGAGGACCGTCCGGGCTATTGCTTTTTGCTGCGTCGTTGACTAAATTGGCCCATCACACCGGTGGCGTAGTGCGCCGGTGGAATTGTCCCAGGAGCCGTCCATGAACGGGAAGTGGTTCAGTTTTGTTGTCCTCGCTGCTGCCGGTGGGATGCTGTTCAGTCTGGCGAGTTGCGGGCGCGATCAGGAGTTGGTTTCGATCGAGATCCAGCCGGGTGTCGAGACCTTCGGCGCCGCAGATGTTCCTGTCATCCGAAACCGAGGGTCGTCTGTGCAACTTCGGGCGCTGGGAACTTACATTCACCCACCCGTGACGAAGGACATCACGAGCCAGGTGACCTGGTCCTCGAACGATACTCAAATGATGACGGTGGACTCAGCTGGGATGTTGACGGCCACGGGATTGGCTTGCGGGGGCACCCTGGTTTCAGCCACGATCAAGACGAATAAGAGCGCTGGAGGTATTTCTTCCTCCGGAGCCATCGTGACCGGCACTATGACAGGGAACGTGGTGTGCTTCACGGGGACGGGCGGCGGAGGTGGTCCGGCTCTGAGTGTCACCTTTGGGGCGGGCGCCGGCTCGGGAACCGTGACAGACTCTGCCCTGAATTTTACCTGCAACAGTCCGTCACCTTGCATTGTGCAATTCGCGAGTGGCACAACCCCCACTTTAACCCTCACGGCGACACCCACCGGTTCGTCGCAGTTCGGGAGTTGGGTGGGATGCGACTCGCTCCCCAGTGTGAATCCTTGTACGGTCACTCTTACGGTAAACCGAACGGTCACAGCGACCTTCAACTAGATCGGGCTTATTCCGCCTCGCCACCCAGCAGCTTGCCCAGCGTGGGTTTGTGTTTTTCCGGCTTCTTCTTTTTCTCTACAACAATTTTTCCGGCTGGGGGCGCCCCGACTCGTTCGCGCGCCAATTCTTTGACGGCGGTCACCGCCCGAAAACGCCTGGCTTTCTTTTTTCGCGCCATGGGCAGATCCCTCCGCGGCGAGTAGCTTCGGACCGAGTGTAACCCGAGGGCTTCCTTAAACGAGGTTACGAGTCGTGTGCCCAGCGAAATGTGCAATAATCCATAGTTGGAATGGCCGCGGAGTTCCGTGACGCGGCCTCCCCCGAACTTATGGAAGAACGCGATTTTTTTGATGAAAAGCAGGAAAAGAAACCAGCTTCCTTGAACTGTCCCCACTGCCACCAGTCAGCCGACTACGAGGTGACGTGGATTGTCCGCACCAAGAAGCGCCAACTCCCCGGGCGAGCCGACGAGCGGGATCAGGCGCGCTTTGCGAAATTCCGGTCGTACATGGTGCGCAAAGACGACATGATGGCCTGCAAGAATATGCGCTGCCGCAAACGATTCGACCTGACCGGCCAGTCGACGGTGATCACAGAGTAAGGCTTTTCTGGCCGTCAGACTAGCGAATCAGCCCTTGCTTCCTGCCCGTGCAGGATCTCCGGCAGTCCCTCCAGCCCAGACTGTTTTGCTTCGCGTAGTGCGAAGGCGATCAATTCCTGCTCACGATCGTCCGCTAGCGGGTGGCGTTCGTAGGCGGCAAGCAAGTCCGCCACGCGCCGGCGCGCACGTTGCAGAACGTCGGGCGTCGAGCCCTCCATCGAGAGTAGTCCACGATCGATCACTGCCGAGGGGAAGTGCTGCTCCGTGCGGAAGAGCGAGCGAGTTTCCTTAAGTTTGAGAAAGTCTCCGCTCAGCCCGGTCTGGGCGAACATTGCGACCGCGAGGGAATCACCACGCGGTTCGATACCCTCAATGAGACGCTGTGCCGAGGCAATCGCTTCGGCATCGATCACCAACTTTTCGATGCTGTGACAAGCGAGGAAGTCGAGCATGCCGGCGCCAGAGATCATATTGATTCCAGCCAGGGCGCCCAGCACGACCGACATTCCGCTTTCCATTTCGACCTGGGCATCGATGAAGCGGCCATCTCCGGTGACCATGTAAGCGTGCGTCGGCAGGCCGAGATATTTTCCCACTTGCGCGCAAGCCACATCGAGCATGGCAGTCTCGATCGCGCCCATGGGAGTCTTGCCGGTGCGCATGTCGAAGATGGCAGGCGCGCCTCCCCAGACAATCGGCGCTCCCGGCTTGGCCAGTTGATGAATGGTGATTCCGCTGATGCATTCGGCTGCGTGCTGAACTACAGACCCCGCCAGCGTTACAGGAGCAGTCGCGCCAGCCAGCGGCATGCTGACGATTTCCGCCGGCACTCCGGCGCGAGCCAGGTCGGCCAGATTTTGCGAAGCAAACTCCGACCAGTTCAGTGGGGGAGAAGGGCATACATCGAAGATGGCTCGCGGATGCTGGCGGAGAGCATCGTGCCCCCCGCTTTCGATAGCGAGCAGATCCAGCAGTGTGTGCAGGCTTGATGCTGAAAACGCACCAGTAACTACCGGCTTTTCCGAATACCACAGCACGAGCAGAAGCCGGTACCAGTCGCCGAGTTCCTGCGGCACGTCATTGCAGACCATGGCCGTCGACTGCGCCGCAAACTGCGGAAGCATCTCGGCGACCTGGACCATTCGTACCAGATCGGCCGAGAGCGCAGGGCGGGCCTGCTGCGTTTCCGGATCGAGAATGTTCAGGCAGGAAGAACCGGGATCGAAGTGAACGTCGTCGCCGCCATAGCGAACGGCGGGCTTGCCATTGCGGTCGTAGAGGCAAAACCCGTGCGGGGCCAGTTCCAGCAGGCGGCGCGCCATGGCTTCGGGAATGTGGGCGACGCCGTCTTTCACCGTGATACCGGCGCCGCGGAGAAGGTCGACCACGTAGGGAGCGACTCGGACGCCGGGATCTTCGATGAGCTGAAAAGCTTCGTCGAGGATGCGTTCAATGAGCGGCTTGTCGAGGAGTTCGAATTTCGGTCTCATGTGCGTGCCTTGAGTCGCGGTAGAGTCAAACCGTCTGCTCCACAACCGTGTTCTGCGTTTTTTCTTCCATCAACTGGCGAGCAAGGGTGACGGCGCTCATGGCGTCTTTGGCGTAACCATCGGCGCCGATCTCTTCCGCCCAGCGGCGAGTGACGGGCGCGCCGCCGACCATGACTTTCACTTGCGAGCGCAGCCCTGCTTTTTCCAGCGCTTCGACGACGGTTTTCTGATTGCGCATGGTTGTGGTCAGCAGCGCAGAGACGCCAACGATGTCAGCATTCAGTTCGCTCACCTTGGCGGCGAATTTTTCGCCAGAAACATCCACTCCCAAATCGTGGACGCGGAAGCCATGCGCCGTGAGCATCGTTCCCACGAGAATTTTTCCAATCTCGTGAATGTCTCCCTTGGTGGTGCCCAGCACGACGACTCCTGCCATGGGACGCTGCGTGCCGAGTTTCCTGAGTTCGGGGTCGAGCACGGCCATGGCTGCGCGCATCGCTTCGGCGGAAGCCATCATGTCGGGCAGGAACATCTGGCCTCGCGCGAACTGCTCGCCCACATGGTGCATGCCTGGGACGTATCCGTTGTTGATGGCATCGATGGGTGCAACGCCGCCGGTGACGGCTTGTTGCGCGAGGGTGGAGGCGGTGTCGGGCGCGCCATCAATAATGCTCTGGCGCATCGCGGAGAAGTGGTCGTTTGGCATGAAGGCCTCTCGGCCATGCTGACTGGGTTGTCGGCAAGAGTCTGTGATTGGAATCACAAGAACGCTCGTTCTGGTTGTAGAGACGTTGCTTGCAACGTCTACACCGCCACCGTTTCCGGCGCTGCAAGCGAAGATGCAGCAACTGCGTGTCTTCAATTATTTTTCCGGGCTTCACGCTATTTCCTTCGTAGCGTCCGGCATTTATACTTACCGGTTTGCTCATAGGTTTCGGAAGCGCTAGGGCAAGGAGTCATTCTCTTGAAAATCCTGGTTTGCATGAAGCAGGTGCCGCAGAAAGATGCACCGCTGAAGCTGAACGAGACGGGTGCGTGGATCCGCGAAGACGTGTCCTACGAAGTGAACGAGCCGGACGCCTATGCGCTCGAAGAGGCACTGCGCCAGCGGGAAAAGCACAAGGGTGAAGTAGTGGTCATCACGAGCGGGCCGGCGCGGGCCCAGCAGGTGCTGCGCGAGGCTCTGGCCAAGGGCGCGGACCGCGCCATTCATCTGGAAGACCCGAAGTTTGTCGGGCTGGACGCCTTCAATACGGCGAAGGCCTTCGCGGCGGCAATTAAAGACGAACAATTTGATCTGATCTTTACAGGATTGCAGTCCGACGACTACGGATATGCGCAAACCGGGGTGATCCTGGCTGAACTCCTGGGATGGCCGCACGCGACTATCATCATGCAGATCGAAAAGACCGAGAGCGGGATCCGGGTGAAGCGCGAGCTCGAAGCGGGATTCTTCCAGTTCGTCGATATGCCCACGCCGGCGGTGCTGACGATTCAGTCGGGCATCAACAAACTCCGCTACGCCACGCTGATCGGCATCAAACAGGCGAAGAACAAGCCGTTGCGGAAGGTGCCACTCGCTGAAGTGCAGTCGGCCATCGGCGAGAATCTGCAGAAGATCGACCGGTTATACGTGCCGCAGAAAACCAAGAAGACCGAACACATCGAAGGGGCGCCCGCCGAGATCGCCAAGAAGCTGGTGGACAAGTTGCGTAACGAGTTGAGAGTGCTGTGAGTTTTCGTTTGGGTCGCGTCTCTGCCCGGCCAAGCCGGGTGAAGCTCGGCGCGATTTAGCGGGAAGCAAGGAGCTGGCAGCCAAGAGCTGACTTTATGCCGGATACGATCCTCGTCGTCGTCGAACAGCGCGAAGGCAAACTCAATCGCGTTTCCTGGGAAACCATTACGGCCGGACAGGCCATCGCCGCAGCCACTGGATGGACACTCGAAGCGGCCGTGGTCGGCGGCAACGCTGCCGCGTTTGCGGCCGAAGTTGCCGCCAAGAAAGTCGCGAAGGTCTATGCCGTCGAGTCGCCGAAGCTTGAACCTTACACGCCCGATGCCTTTGCGGCCGCGCTGAAACAGTTCCTCGCATCGAAGCAGCCCAAGCTCGTCCTGATGCCGCACACGTATCAGGTGCGCGACTTCGTGCCTAAGCTGGCAACGGCCATGGGACGCACGGTTATCAGTGACTGCATCGGATTCAAGCACGAGGGCGGCAAACTCGTATTCACTCGCCAGATGTTTCAAGGCAAATTCGCCGCGGACGTGAGCTTTGCCAGCGATGCGCCTTGGTTCGCGACATTCCAGAACGGCGCGTTCCGTGGAGACAAGGCGGAAGCTGGCGCCAGCGCGGCTCCCGTCGAGACCGTGAAGGTCGAAATCGCGGACGGAGTCATTCGAAATAAGCCACAGGAAGTTTTTAAGGAGGCGAAGCAGGCCGTCGACCTCACGCAGGCGGAAATTATTGTGGCGGTAGGGCGGGGCATCAAGGAGCAGAAGAATATCGAGATCGCCAAGCAACTCGCCGACGCGCTCGGCGGAGACTTGGCTGCCTCCCGGCCGATCTGCGATTCCGGGTGGCTGCCGATGGACCGCCAGATCGGATCATCCGGTCAGACGGTCGCGCCCAAGCTATACCTCGCGCTCGGTATCAGCGGCGCTATTCAGCACATTGTCGGCATGAAGGGCTCGCGCGCGATCATCGCGGTGAATAAAGATTCAGAAGCGCCGATCTTCGAGATTGCGGATTACGCGATCGTCGGCAATTTGTTCGACATCGTTCCGCCCCTGATTGAGGAAGTGAAGAAGGCGAAGGCGGGGAGTTAGTTTCGAGTTTCGGGTTTCAGGTTTCAAGAGTTCTGAGCGGAGAATGGGGCTCGAGTTGAGCCATCGGTATCAGGATCTCATTGTGTGGCAAAAGGCGCGGGCCTTTGCAACCGAAATCTACGGGCAACAGAAGACTTCCCGAAAGCCGAGATGTACGGATTGACGTCACAACTTCGAAGAGCGGCCGTTTCTATCGCGTCGAATATTGCCGAGGGGCAGGGGAGGCTCGACCGTCGGGGAATTCCGCCATTTCCTTGGACAGGCAAGAGGGTCGCTCCTCGAACTGGAAACTCAACTAGCGATTGCTGTGGACCTTCATGTTCTCACCATTACCGAATTCGAGACGTTGAAAGACCGCTCGTCGGAGGTTCATCGTTTGCTGAATGGCCTCATCGAGTCTCTCCGCCTGCGAAAAGCGGCAAGCGACATAGACTCGAAACTTGATAACCTGAAACCTGAAACTCATGTTGATTTTCCGTAAACCGATCGAAGGTGTCGAGCGGCCACAGATGCCGGCCGATGTTGTTATTGTCGGCGGCGGGCCTGCGGGCATGGCTTGTGCTTTCCGACTGGCGCAGCTGATCGACGCGCACAACGCCGAGCATCCCGACTCGCAGCTCAGCAAAGAAAACATCTACGTCCTTGAGAAGGCTCGCGAGATCGGACAGCACTGCCTGTCGGGGGCGCTTCTCGACCCGCGGTCGATGCGCGAACTGCTGCCGGAGTTTGAAAAAGAAGCGCCGCTCGACGCCAAAGTGGAGAAAGAAGGCGTTTACTTCCTGACGGAAAAATCCAAGTTCAAGTTTCCCATCACGCCGCCCTTCCTGCGCGACCACGGGAACTACGTCATCTCGCTGAATAAGTTTGTGAAGTGGCTGGGCAGCAAGGTGGAAGAGACCGGCATCACGATCTTCACTGGATTCGCCGGTTCGGAACTTCTGTTTGACGGCGATCGCGTCTCTGGCGTGCGCACCGACGACAAGGGCGTCGACAAAGAAGGGCACCCGAAATCGAATTTCGAGCCGGGATACGATCTGCAGGCCAAAGTCGTAATTCTGGCCGAGGGGCCGCGGGGATCGCTGACCAAACAGCTGATTCAGAAATTTGATCTCGCCAAGAATGCGAACCCGCAGACCTATGGCGTCGGCGTGAAAGAGCTTTGGGAAGTGCCGTCGGGCCGTATTGCAGCGGGTGAAGTGATTTACACGCTCGGTTGGCCGCTTACGACGAAAGAATACGGCGGCGCGTGGATTTACGGATCGAAAGACAATATCGTTTCGCTCGGCTTCGTCACCGGGCTCGACTATGAAGATCCGCGGCTTGATCCGCAACGCGTGCTGCAGCAGTTCAAGCGGCATCCCTTCGTCGCGAAGCTGCTCGAGGGTGGCAAGATGATTCGCTACGGCGCGAAGTCGATGCCCTACGGCGGCTGGTGGGCGATCCCACCGGTGGCGGGCAACGGCTGGATGATTCTCGGAGACTCCGCCGGCTTCCTCAACTCGGCGCGGCTCAAGGGAATTCACCTTGCGATCAAGAGCGGAATGCTGGCGGCGGAGACTGCATTCGAAGCGCTGAAGAAAGATGATGCGTCGCCGGCCATGCTTGGCGAGTTTCAGAAGAAGGTCGAATCCAGCTGGATCAAAGAAGAGCTCTGGAAGGTCCGCAACCTGCACCAGGGCTTCGAACACGGAATGTACGCGGGCATGTTTCACACCGGCTTGCAGATGATCACCGGAGGACGCGGCCTGCGTAACCGTTATCCCGCAAAGGCTGGGTACGAGCGCATGGAAAAGCTGTCTGAGCTGCCACCGAATGGTGGCGCCGAGGCTCACCTGATCGGTCCGGCAAAGGGCGACGGCAAGCTGACCTTCGACAAGCTCACTGACCTCTACCACTCGGGCACGAAGCACGAAGAAGATCAGCCCGCGCACCTGGTCATCGACGACACGAATATCTGCAACACGCGCTGCGTGAAGGAATTCGGCAGCCCCTGCCAGAATTTCTGTCCGGCCAACGTCTACGAAATGGTCGACGACGCGAGCCAGCCGAACGGCAAGCGGATCAGCCTGAACCCCTCAAACTGCGTGCACTGCAAGACCTGCGACATCGCCGATCCGTACCAGATCATCACTTGGGTTCCGCCGGAGGGTGGCGGCGGTCCAAACTACGACGGGATGTAAGTGTGGCGCGGGCGCCCTCGCCCGCGAGAACATCACTATCGGAGGATTTACCGGGATTTTCACGGATAAATTAAAACATGGAGCCCCGACGAGCGCTATTCTGTCACTCCGAGGTCAACATGCACCTGAGATCGCTTACACACCTACGCTTCATTGTCGTTGTTCTGTTCTCGATTTGTGCCGTTGCTCAGCAGCCAGCGCAAGCCCCCAGCCATTCCCACCACCGGCTTCGCAGGGCTGGACCAGTATCGGGCGTCGCGAATCGCGGTATTTACCGACGACTACGGGCAGCTCGCGCGGTATCGCGAGGCGAACGCCGCGCTCCCTGCGCCAGCGGCCGGCGAGAATCGCGTGGTGTTTTTCGGCGACTCCATCACCGACATCTGGAAGCTGGCGGATTCCTTTCCCGGCAAGCCGTACGTCAATCGCGGCATCGGCGGACAGACCACCCCGCAGATGCTGGTGCGCTTTCGCCAGGATGTGATTGATCTGCATCCCAAAGTCGTTGTCATCCTGGCGGGCACAAACGACATTGCCGGCAATACCGGGCACATGCGCGATGAGGATATTGAGGCCGACATTGCTTCCATGGCGGAGTTGGCCCGCGTGCACAGTATCGGCGTTGTGCTTTCATCGGTGCTGCCGGTGCACAACTACACAGAGAAGGCGAAGGACTTTTTCGCGCAGCGTCCGTCGGCGCGGATTCTCGCCCTCAACGAGTGGCTCAAGAAGTACTGCGCGGAGAACACGATCGTCTATCTCGACTACTTCTCGGCTCTTGTCGATGACAAAGGAATGCTGAAGAAGGAAGTCGCCGACGATGGGCTCCATCCGAATGCGGCCGGCTTCAAGATCATGGCTCCGCTGGCGGAGGCGGCGATTGCGAAAGCCGCGAGCCAAAGACCTTGAATCCTCTTTCTATCCCGGGCGTCCTATAATGTGAGTGCAAGGTTTCCGACCGCTTTGGCCATCGGGTATACCCAGGCTGGGGCGGCGAGGGAGAATGAGCGAGGTCTTCCCCAGGCAAGTCCGGGGCGGTCGCGGCCAAAACTCCCGAGGGTGCTGGTGGAAACGCCGGTGCCTCCCGCGTCCGATAGGGCGCATTGGAAAGGAAACAGCTGCCGGGATTGTCCCTGCCTGTTTGTTTCCTTTCCAGATCGAGCTCAAAGCGTTAACCCTATGGCTGCTCTTCACGACAAATTCGGCCGCGCCATTACCGATCTGCGGATCTCCATTACCGACCGGTGCAACTACAAGTGTGTGTACTGCCGCACGGGAAACGAAGGTGCGCTCTACGGTGATCTGCCGTTCGCCGATTATCTGCGGATGGCGCGCGTGCTGGTGGGGATGGGGATCACCAAGGTCCGACTCACGGGCGGCGAGCCGCTGTTGCGCAATGGCATCGTGGATTTTGTGAAGGAGCTTGCAAAGCTTCGCCCTCAGGGGCTGGCGCCCTATTCGGGTAACGGATCTAACGGCACCCATCGGGCTGGCTCGGGGCAAGGTTCTGAATCGGTGCGCTTCCCGGATTCCGATCCACTCGACATTGCGCTCACGACCAACGGACATCTGCTCGCCGAACTGGCGCAGCCTCTGAAGGATGCGGGGTTGACGCGGGTGACGGTTTCCATGGACGCGGTCGATCCCGAGCGTTTTGCGCGGATCACGCGCGTGCCAAACGGATACGACCGCGTGCTGGCAGGAATCCGCGCGTCGCGTCGCGCCGGACTTTGGCCGCTGAAAGTGAATTGCGTGCTGATGCGTGGCTTCAATGAGGATCAGATCATTCCGTTCGGCATGTTCGCGCGGGAAGAAGGCGTGACCGTGCGCTTCATCGAATTCATGCCGCTCGAGGAGGATCGCGTGTGGGCTCCCACCACAGTTGTCCCGCTCGAGGAGATCCTCGCGCGGATGGCCGAGTACCGGCCGCTGGTGGAGATTCCGCACGCGCGATCGGAGACGGCGCGGCGCTATCGTTTCGAAGATGGGGTAGGAGAAATTGGAATTATCGCGCCAGTGTCGCATCCGTTCTGTGGACACTGCAGCCGCATCCGCATCACGTCCGATGGAAAGATTCGCACGTGCCTGTTTTCCGTGTGGGATCATGACCTGCATGCGCAAATGCGCCGCGGCGCAAGCGACGCGGAATTGGAAGAGTTCATTCGCGGCGTGGTAGCGAAAAAGGAAGAGCGCCATCACATCGGCGAGCCGGATTTCGTTCCGGCATCACGGACGATGGTTCATATCGGCGGATAGCGCCGCGAAAGGGTGAGAGAGACGTTGCCAGCAACGTCTCTACGATTGGCTTTGTGAACTGGACCCGGATCTTACCGATCGCATTCATTCCTTTTTTCCTGGCGGGTGCTACTACTCACAGGATGGGGCATCTTCCTACCTCGGCTTCGACCGCAACGAATATCCTGGCGACGCTAACCTCAAAGCGCTGCGGCAGACTTTTTCCTACACCGGATATTGGCTCAACAACCCTCCCGGCTTTTCGTCGAACAATTGGGTCGGGCATCGCGGCGCCGTCGAGTCGGCGGGTTTCGGATTCCTGGTTCTGTTCAACGGACGGCTCTATGCCGCATTGAAAACCGTCGCCAATGCTACCCGGGTCGGACAATCGGACGCGCAGGCCGCCGCGGCTGCAGCCCGCACTGAAGGGTTCCCACGTGCAACGATTATTTTTCTCGATCAGGAGCAGGGCGGACGCATGCTGCCCGAGCAGAACGCTTACATCTATGCCTGGGTTGACGGCGTCACCGCGGCTGGATTCCGTGCCGGAATCTACTGTTCCGGCATGCCTGCTCCAGACGGCAGCAACATCGTCACCGCCGAGGACATTCGAGAGCACGCGGGCGGGCGCCAGATTGTCTTCTGGGCCACCAACGACGCTTGCCCACCGGCGCCGGGTTGTGTGTTCTCGCAGCATCCGCCAAGTCCTGCGCAAAGTGGGGTGCGCTTCGCTGAAGTCTGGCAGTTCGCCCAATCTCCCCAGCGTAAGGATGTGGCCGCGCACTGCACGAACTATAGCCGCGATGGAAATTGTTATCCGCCCGGAATCAGTGCGGCACAAGGTCTGCACATCGACTTGAATTCGGCGACGTCGCCCGATCCCTCCCACGGCCGCTCGCGTTAGAGGCAATGCCGCGATTCTCCAAAACAGTTGAGTTCGGCAGCTTCGCCTGCCGGGCAAGCCGGAGGAAACTTTGACGGGCGCAAAGTTGCGTTGCGAATTCACTGCTGTCACGTCTTCCAGGTGCGGTAAAATATGAGTACGCCATGTCCGAACGCACCTTTACTCTCGACGAAGCTCACTCCCTGCTACCGGTGCTCGAATCGCTATTGCGCACAGCGATCGGGGCCAAGGAACTGATGGATCAAGTCGACGCCGAGCAGCAGGAACTCCATCACAGAATATTCCTGAATGGTGGAATGTTTCTCGACGTCGTGCCTTTGGCTCGTCGTAGAGCGGAGCGCGCCAAGGCCGAGCAGAAGGCGAAAGATGCGATTGCCGAAATTGACTCGATCGGGGTGCAGGTGAAAGATCTCGACATCGGCCTGCTCGACTTTCCGTGCCAAGTTGAAGGACAGATCATCCTGCTGTGCTGGAAACTGGGGGAGAAATCCATCACCCACTGGCACGGAACCCAGGAAGGATTCGCCGGTCGCAAGCCCATTGACCAGCGGATTTCGCGCGCCAAGAAAGTGAATTAGCTCGCAGTTCTCACTTGGTGATACCCGTCACTGCTTTACGCGCCGATTCTCTCTGATTTCTTCTTTCCAAACCCCTCATTCCAGATAGTTTCCTTACTCAGCAACATACTCCAAAGTTCAGGGTTTGTATGGAAGAACGTAATGAAGCCAAACGCGAGCTTTTGCGCAAGAATGGCGTTATCGCAGTTTGATTTCGCGCGCCGGCTTCGGGACAAACCAAGGGAAAGGCAATTTTCATGAATCGATCGGTAGCTCGTTGGGTATTACTAAGCCTCGTTGTGTTGTCGTTCACGGCCGCGTCGTTTGGGCAAGTCGCGGTAGGAATCTCGGTCCGCGTCGGGCCGCCGCCACTTCCGGTCTACGCGCAGCCGATTTGTCCGGGGCCAGGCTATTTCTGGACGCCCGGCTATTGGGGATGGAACGATGACGACGGATATTACTGGGTCCCGGGTACCTGGGTCGTGGCGCCTGTGGGTATGTTGTGGACCCCCGGCTATTGGGGATGGGGCGGTGGATTCTATGCCTGGCACCCCGGCTACTGGGGGCCGCACATTGGTTTTTACGGGGGCATTAATTACGGATTCGGCTACACCGGCGTGGGATTTGTCGGCGGCGAATGGCGTGGCGGAGCGTTCTACTACAACCGCTCCGTAACCAACGTTAGCGTCACCAATGTGACTCACGTCTACAACCGCACGGTCGTAGTCCACAATACGTCGACCACCAGCTTTAATGGCGGGACAGGTGGTGTGTCGGCGCGTCCAACGAGAGAAGAACAGTCTTACGCGCATGAACATCACACCGCGCCGCTGGAATCGCAAACCCGGCACGAGCATGCGGCGAGCCAGAATCGCCAGAACTTCGCGAGAGAAAACCACGGTCGCCCAGCGGTAGCTGCGACGGCCCGACCAGGCGATTTCGGCAGCCATTCGGCCGTCCCAGCCAGAGCTGCGGGCGGGGAATATCACGCTCCAGCCATGTCGCCCAGAGAGGCGCGGGTGACGCCGGCGAGCGCGGGGAATCGCGGAAACGCCAAGGGCAATTCGAACCAGGGATCCCGTTCCTTCACTCCGCCGTCGAAGAACAACGCCTCGAATGCTCGTGAGCAGAGAGGAAACTCTGGAGCGGCGAAGGAAAGCCATACCAACACGGTGCGTCCGCAGAATCAGTCACATGCAGCGCCCCGGGAGCGAGCGAGCTCGCCCAGGGAGAACGCGCCCAGACAAAGCTCGCCACAGCATACTGCCCCGCGGGAGCCATCGCACGCGTCGAACCCGGCTCCAAGGCACGAGAACCCGCCGAAGGAGCAGCATCCCCGCGGAAAGAGCCGGTAAAGCCGCCAAACCATGATAGAATCCGGAGGAGCCTCGGCGAGGCCCTCCGGAAGACTCCCCCCAGAACATAGCTTTTTTGCAAGGTGATTTCGTGACTGCGTTCTATGAAACGACGCAGTTTGCGCGATGACCAGAGATGGTTTGGCGCGGCGGTTCAGGTACCGCAGTGCCCATGCCAGCCGAATCGTCTCTGCTACAATTTTTGGACCGGCCGGGGAAGCGCATTCAGCTAAAGCAGGGGCGCCAAGGAGTCTCAACAACAATGTTATCCACGCACCGAAAACTTCGCTTAATCAGCGCATTCGCGGCGCTTGCAACCCTGGCTTTGGCCATCAGCTGCCGCGGTTTTTTCGTGAATCCTACCCTCACCGGCCTTTCCATCGGCCCTTCGGGGCTCACGATCAACGTGAACCAGACCTGGCAGATGACCGCTACCGGTACTTATTCCGATGGCACCCAGAAGACGCTCACGTCGGGAGTGGCATGGACTTCCAGTGATCCGACCACAGTCTCGGTGGGACAGACTTCCGGACAGGTGGATGGACTGCAGGTGGGAAGCGCCACCATCACCGGATCATCCGGTGGATGCGCGGCGTGCAGCGGATCGACGTCGGTCACGGTGGTTCTGACGGGTGTCAATTCGATCACCGTGAGCCCTAGCAGTCAGACGGCCAAGATTAACGGAAGCCCTGTGTTCTTCAAAGCCGTTGCCAACCCGGGTGGCGATATCACCGAGAACGCGACGTGGAACGTCACCGATTCCACTAACACGAATCAGAACGGCAACTTCACCATCGCCTTTGTTGCTGGGTCTGGCGAGGGCTTCACCGCAACTACCGCGACCCCGGGAACTTATACCGTGACCGCTTCTTATCCCAGCACCACGGCGGTGGGCACCGCTACGCTTACGGTTACAAACTAACGCACGATCGCGCCTCACACCGCGGGCTCTCGTAGAGACGTAGCTTGCTACGTCTCTACGGCGTGGTTGCGTGATCGCGGTCACATCTGCATCTCTACGTTCGTGTGACGATGGTCCCATTCTGGGACGTCATGTCGAACCCCATCCAATCTCCATCGCCCCAACCGACTGCAGGACGATACCAGGAAGAGGAACTTCGTGCGGCCCGATTTGCCATGCGCTTGTCGCTTGCGGTCGGGGTTGTCATGCTCCTGGGTAAAACGACCGCGTATTACATGACGGGATCGGCGGCCATCCTGTCGGACTTCGCAGAGTCGGTCGTCCACGTGATTGCAGTTGCGTTCGCCGCCTTCAGTCTGCGGCTGAGCACCAAGCCCGCCGCTCCAACGTTTCTGTATGGGTATGAGCGCATCACGTTTTTCTCCGCCGGATTCGAAGGCGCAATGATCGTGGTGGCGGCGATCTGGATCCTGGTCGAAGCGATCGAAAAATGGCTGGCGGGATTGCCTCTGGAGCATTTGGGCTCCGGAACCCTGCTGCTGCTCGCTGCCGGTGGGCTGAATGCCTGGCTGGGATGGTATCTGCTGCGCGTGGGCAAGCGCACCCACTCGCTCATTCTCGAGGCCGACGGCAAGCACGTGCTCACCGACTGCTTCACCAGCTTCGGCGTGGTCGCGGGACTTGGGCTCGTGATGCTGACCGGATGGAAGCCCTTTGATCCGCTGGTCGCGATCGCCGTGGCGATCAATATTTTGTGGTCCGGAGGACGGCTGGCGTGGCGATCGGCGGTTGGCCTGCTTGACTACTCCGATCCCGACACTGGAAAACTGATCCGCGAGAAGCTGGATTCGATCTGCAACGAACTCGGCGTGCACTACCACGGTGTCCGTTACCGCACTACGGGATACCGGCAGATCATCGAAGTGCACTTGCTGTTCCCGCATGCAACGGCCGTCGGAGAAGCTCATCGGCTGGCGACCGCTGTGGAAGAGCGTTTGCCGGCAGAACTCGGCAAGCCCGCGGAGGTAATCACGCACCTGGAATCGCTTGAGGACCACGAAGACGTGCATGCGACCGAGCACTATACGGGACGACCCGAGTAGAAGCCGCTGATTGACACTTGATTGTTGATTGAAAATCTCCGACTATCCGCGATGCGGTAAACACCTTGTTTTTCAATCAGCAATCAACAATCAAAAATCACACATGCCTTTTCTCACTCTTTCATCATTGCGTCGATCGTCGAGTAAAGCTGGGTGTTGTCTTTGACTTCCATGTAGGGCTTGCTGGCATTGCGACTGCTGACGATGTATACGGTCGGCGTGTGGTCAAGCTTGATGGCCTTGCCTAAGTCGCGGTCCGAGTTCACCTGCGCCGCCAGCTTGCCGTTGGGATCGATGATGAATGGCAAGTCGACCTTATGCGCGCCGGCGAATTTTTCCGCATAAGAGCGCAGGTTCTGCGGATTCACTTCGAGCTGGTTTTCGAAAATGTAATCGCGGAATTCATTCCCCAGCGCCTTGGAATGACCATCGAAGTAGCGCGCGAAGATCGCCGCCTGATAGGACCAGTTGTGCATGGGCAGCGGGAAGTCATGGCGCACCACGGGAATCTTGTAGGTCTTGGAAGCCTGCTCCACCAGTGGGGCCGTGCGCCGGCACATGGGACACTGCAAGTCCTCGAAGACCACGATCGCAACCTGCGATCCCTTGGGCGGCCGCAGTACAGAATCGGCGGTGTCCTGCGCGGACGTGCACAGGCTGCTGGCGGCCATCAACATCGATGCGATCGACAATAGAGCGAGACGATTCCAGAGTTTGTTTGTCATCAGTTCTTTTTGGACCTTCTGATTGGCCCGGCGGTCTGCCGGCTCCCCAACGATCCCTAGCCTATTAGACGCAGAAAACTGTCTTCGAGCAACCTGCCTGAGCTAAATCTGTGAGATCAAAAGGTCATAACCATGGTAACCGAGGCAGTGGATTCGTGTCTTGAGAGGCTGCTGACCTGACCGAGGTGGTGCATAGGACGTAAACCGTCGTGCCTCAAGATCAGCGCCCGTAACGCGCTATAGTAATGGGTTCACTCTACTGAACCGTGAAACTCCTGGGTTCATCCCGTAATAGCCGGCTGGTTGGGGTGCTGGTGATGGCTGGCGTCCTGGTCCTCTCAGGCTGTGGCCGGGGCCATCGCCGCGTGCTCGAAGTGGCTTATGTATCGGCGCCGCAGGCATCGCTCCGCGACCAGGTTGCCGCCATCTATAACCGCGTCGGCACCGTGAAAAACGGAGAGCGGGTGGAAGTGCTCGATCGCGAGAAGCGATTCGCGCGCGTGCGGACTGCCACAGGCATCGAGGGCTGGATCGAGCAGCGGTATCTCGTGGATCAGAAGGTCTTCGACGGCCTGCAGAAACTCACTCAGGATAATCAAGACGTTCCGGTGCAGGCGCCGGGAGTCCTGCGCAATGAGACCAATCTCCATATCACTCCCGGCCGGGACAGCGAGCATCTGTACCAGCTGGCGGCGAATGCGAGGGTAGCACTTCTGAAACGCGCGACAGCCGAAAAGCAGTCGGCAACCGCGCCAGCCCCCAGGCTGGCCACTGCAAAGCCTGGAGCGAAGGCCGCGCCTGGACCAGCGCTCGAGGACTGGTGGCTCGTGCGGGACGATCAGCGCCGAGTGGGTTGGGTGCTGGCGCGCATGGTCGACGTCGACGTTCCCCTTGAGATCGCGCAGTACGCCGAGGGCCAGCGCTTTGTGGCATTCTTCATGCTCAACCAGGTTCAGGACGGAGACAGGAAAGTCCCGCAATATTTATGCGTTTTGACCGATCCTCACGACGGCCTTCCGTTCGACTATGACCAGGTCCGCGTCTTCACCTGGAACGTCCGAAAACATCGTTATGAGACCGCGTATCGCGAGCACGGTTTGAACGGAGTCCTGCCAGTGACTGTGAAGACAGAAAACTTTGACAAAGAAGGAGACCTCCCGGTCTTCATCCTACGAGTCAAGGACGACGCGGATAACATCAGCGAGCGCAAATACAAGCTAAATACGCCCATCGTGCGGCGGGTTCTGGCGCCCGGAGAAGTAGCGGGACGGCCAACTAAAAGAAAACGCTAGAGCCGACTCACGCCCTGCAATCTCCCGAAAACAGTATTATGCTTCGTCAATTTATATATATTTTCGTATTTCTCTCGAAACATAGCAAACTAAGGCCATGAAAACAAACTGTTTGTTATGAATGTTGTTTGGTTTGCGAGTTGCACAACCCTGTTGTTCGATGTCTGCCGTATTGTTCATAAAAAAGCCTCGGGTTGGAAGGCTCCTTTGAGGGGGCAAGTCCACTTCGTCTCGGCTTCCAGTTGATGAGGAGATAACGCTTATGAAACAAAGCTTTAGAAATCTCGGGTTGTTGTTTGCACTCTTCAGTCTTTTCGCTTTGAGCGCAGTCATGGCATTTGGCCAGGCCATTGACGGAACCATAGTCGGCACGATTACTGATTCAACTGGAGCGGCGGTGGTCGGAGCGGAAGTGACCGCCACCAACGTAGCTACCAATGTCAGAGCCGAGACCAAGACCTCCGGTTCCGGCGAATATCGTTTTGACCATCTGTTGGTCGGAACCTATCGAATCGCTGCGAAGATGACCGGCTTCAAAGCCCTCACCGAGCAGGTCAACGTGGAACTAAACAAAACTTCCACTCGCAATCTGACCTTGTCGCCCGGCGCGGCGAGTGAGACGGTCGAGGTCTCGGGCACCCCCCCAGCCATTGACACGACTACTGCCCAGTTGCAGAGCACGTACGACGAGAGGCAGCTGCAGGATATTCCGAGCGCTTCGGTAGGCACGGGAGTATTGAATCTCTCGCTACTGCAGGCCGGTGTAGGCAGCACAGGCGGTTTGGGTGCTGGCTCGGGACCGTCGGTAGGCGGCCAGCGTCCCCGCGAGAATAACTTCACCATTGAGGGCACGGACAACAACGATAAGGGCGTAACCGGCCCGCTCGTCTATATCCCCAACGATGCGGTAGCCAACTTCACCGTTATTCAGAACCAGTTTAGCCCCGAGTTCGGCCATTCGGGCGGAGGCCAGTTCAACCAGGTCGTTGCGAACGGCACCAACACCATCCACGGACGGGCGTATGAGTACTTCCGGAATCGCAACCTGAACGCGATTGACCAAACGGTGGCAAACTCGACGGCTCCGGGGGAAACGCCAAAGAATCCGCGCTACGACAACAACCGTTTCGGCGGACAGTTGGGCGGACCGATCTTCAAGAACAAACTCTTCTATTTTGTGAACTACGAGTACAACCCCATCGGTCGCGCTCTCGTACCGAGTTCTCCGGCATTGGCTCCGACGTCGGCTGGATGGACCCAGATTCTGGGAATCCCTGGAATCTCGGCAAACAACGTCAACGGCTTCTCGCCATTTGCCACGGCGCCCTCGGCGACGAGCACGGTGACTGTTAACGACTATGTAACCACGCCGGGTACGCCGATTCCTCACCAGATTCCCATCGGCATCGTGCCGATCGTCGCACCGAATTTTGCCAATACCACCGCGCTGACGACATCCATGGATTTTGATATGAGCGCCAAAGACCAAATCCGTGGCCGTTACATTTACAACAAATTCCAGAGCCTCGACACGGGGGCTGAACTCGCGGTCTTCTTTACTCCCTTGCGGCTCCCTTACCATCTGGTGACTTTGGCCGAGTACCACACCTTCACCCCCGGGTTGACCAACGAGTTCCGCGTCGGCTTCAACCGCAACGCGCAGGATTACACAGTCCCCAACAAGACGTTTCCGGGCCTGGATGCATTTCCGAACCTCACGATTACCGAGTTAGGGAGCATCGACGTAGGGCCGGATCCCAACGCTCCGCAATATGCGGTGCAGAACACGTACCAACTGACGGATAACCTGTCCTGGGTGAAGGGGAATCACAGCCTGAAGTTCGGGATTGATCTGCGCAAACAGATTGATCCTCAGAAGTTCATCCAGCGCTCTCGCGGTGACTACATTTGGGACACTTTGGATGGATTTGTCAACGACCAAGTGCCCGACTTTGGCCAGCGCAGCTTTGGCGCCGTCGGGTACTCCGGCGACGACAAAATGTATGGCTGGTTCGTGAACGATATTTGGAAAATTCGGCAGAACCTCAGCTTGAACCTGGGCCTGCGGTATGAATACCTCACGGTTCCCTTCGGATGGTCGCAACAAACCCTGAACAGCATCGCCGATGTCCCAGGCCTGATCACTTTCGGAAATCCGCAGGCTCCGAAGAAGGACTTTATGCCGCGCATCGGCTTCGCCTATTCGCCGGGAAAGAGCGGCAATACCTCAATCCGTGGCGGCTTCAGCATGGGTTACGACGTGCTCTATGACAACATCGGCATCGTTGTCCCGTCCGCCGCAGATCGGCTCGACGGCCAACTGCCCCAGCGCGGTGTGCAAGACTCAATTCCTCGCAAATGGTGGCATTCCTCCACAGGTCTCCAGCGGTATTACGACGCTAGATCAGGCGACAGCTCGCGCGAACACATCGGGTTGGCTGCCAAACAACGTGCAATATCCTTACGCCGAATCGTGGAACCTCGGCGTCCAGCACGTTTTCGGTTCCTACACCGCAGAAGTTCGTTATGTTGGGTCTCGCGGTATCCATCTCCCCACACAGAACATCCTTAACTTTGTTGACGGGGCGAATGCCACTTCCAACGTCCCCACCTTCATAACGCCGCCCTCGGCCGCGCAGGTAGCGGCTTTAACGACTACCTATGGCAGTGCAGCAGCGAGCTGCAATTCGGGTGTCTCCGACCCATCCCTGCCGGGATACAATGCCAACTGCCCGACAGGCACCGGTGATTTGATCGGCAGCATGCTCTACGGCTACAACTTTACCGGCACTGGCCCGGGTGGTTTCTATGACCCGAACTTCCTGGCTCAAGGATTTTTCTCGCCGATCACGGCGTTTGTGCCTTGGGGAGCATCCACCTACCACGGACTGCAGACGCAGGTGCAACGGCAGTTCAACCATGGCCTGCAATTCCTGGGCGCATGGACGTGGAGCCACACCATCGACAATTCCACGGCGGACTTCCACTCCACCGACATCACGCCGCGCCGTCCGCAGGATTTCCACAACCTGCCGGCTGAGCGGGCTAACTCCCTTATCGATCACGCACATCGCATCACGATGTCGGTGATCTACGAGGTTCCGTGGTTCGCGCACGATTCCAACTGGTTCAAGAAGAACGTGCTGGGTAACTTCCAGTTCTCCCCGGTGTACACCTGGGAGTCGGGCCAGTGGGGAACGGTACAGAGTGCAATCGATTCGAACATGAACGCCGATGCCGCCTCGGATCGTGCCATCCTCAATCCCAAAGGTCAAAAGGGTGTGGGAAGCGATGTTTCGCCCATCACCAACAACACGGCCTGCAGTTTGCCGCCTTGCATCGTGGGTTGGGTTGCCAACAATCCCAACGCACAGTTCATCATCGCGGGTCAGGGAACGCTGCCCACGACCGGGCGTAGCAATCTGCAAACGCCGCCCATTAACAACTTCGACATTGGAGCAACCAAGCACTTCAAGTTTGGCGAACGCTACCTTGTTGATTTTTCGGCCGGGGCCTTCAACCTATTCAACCATCCGCAATTTGTGACGGGCTATATTAACGACGTTGCCAGCCTCGGTGTGACCGGGCCGTCTCGGTCGTACTTCGTCCCGTCCAATTCGGTATTCGACAACGCTCGCCAGAACTTCTCCAGCAGCCCGCGCACCATGCAGCTGGCGCTGAAGTTCAGCTTCTAACCCAAACAGGAGTTAGGATTCACTCGGGAGGCTCGAAAGAGCCTCCTGATTTTTTTGCCCGAAACTATGACGCTGGGAAAGCTCGAGAGGCCTGTTTCTCGGAACATCATTGGTCACGGAAATTGGGCTGGCGACGCGCAGGAGGAACAGCAAACAGGTTCGGAGAGATAAGCATTTGCACGGCGGGCCAGTCGTCGCTTCCGGAAAGAACATAGCCCCACGCTGGCGCTGTGGGGCTATGCAAAATCTGGTGCCTTAAGCCTCGGTCTACTTCCCGAAGATCACCGTGCTCGAAAAGTGGGAACTGGCCGCCATGTAAAACAGGAGCGGAACGGAGAGAAAGAAATTCGTGCGCGAGGCCAGGAAGGCCTGGCGGGCGAGGGCCGCCGCGTCTGCTCGTGGCGTGCCGGCCAGCGTCCCCCGGATCACTTTCTTGTTGTTCGGCCAGATGATGCCCCAGACGTTGAAAAGCATCACAATGCCGAAGCCGCCGCCTACCCCGATCGCGAGCACGTGAATGTCATCTCCGCCAACCGGAGTGCGGTTTACAAACAGCCAGCCTGCGGCATAAACCAGAATAGCTGTGATCACGCCGAGCACATATCCGCTGGGCGTCATTTTCTTGATGACTATAAAAAGAATGAACCAAACGGCGATCCAGAGCAGCAGGAAAAAGCCGATGGTGCTGCCGGCATTTGTGCCTTGGCGGTGGGCATCGGGCGCGACGTAGAACTGCGCCCAGTACCAGAAGCCGATGAACACCGTAACCAGCGCGCTCCACCGAAACCAGTTCAAGGCCGGCAAGGTCAGGTTCTGGAAGATCTTGGCTTTCGCCGGAGCGTCCACTTGCTTCATGAATGGGACGTTAATCAGGTTGAAAAAATAGAGCAGGCCGACCCAGGTGATGCCGGCGATGAAATGAAACCAGCGCAGGATGAGCTGGGTGGCTTCGGTGCCCGTGATCGTGGGCTGTACAAATGAGGCTGCCATTGCAACAAGGTGATGCATCGGATCTCCTCCGCCAACTTGAATTTGCAGATTTTGGATTCCCCGAACGCCCAGCAGCAGACGGGCATTCGGCGCAGAGACAATCAGCTGTAGAGCAAAGGCTAAGAGATAGCTACGGGCTAGAATGGCATCCCAGCCCCGCTGAGTCGAGGAAAGTCTGCGCTCTGGGTGCCGCACCTGTCAACTTATACATTAGCGGCTTTGCAACTTCCCGGTTGAAAAGCGGAGGAGATCGCCGTATGGTACTCACATCTGCCTGAAGGATTGCGCTAGTGCGGAAGGGCGCGGTCTGGTGGGAATGTCCCCCCTTGTTCCTGTAGCTGCAAGAAGGCTTCCAGGAACATGCTGTTGCGTTTGAGCCTGCCCATATGCGCCTGTGGGCTGGTAGCTGGAAGGTTCGTAGTCTTACACCTCAAGGAGATCGGCTATGGAAAGCAATAAGCCGGCGCAAAACATTCAGGATTCCTTCCTCAACACGGCCCGCAAGGAGAGAGCAAGCATTACGATTTATCTGCTCAGCGGCGTGAAGTTGACGGGCCGCATCCGCTCTTTCGACAAGTACTCCGTGGTGCTGGAGGCAAACGGTCAAGAGCAACTCATTTTCAAGCATGCCATCTCGACTGTGGTGATGGGGCGGGTGGCGTCGACGCATGTGACGCATGCGTTGCATCCGGAGAAGGCGGTCGGTGCCACGGCCCCTGCCGCGACGGCTGCGAGCGCCTCGGGCACCGAAGGATAGGCTTTTTCGGCTTGGGAAGTTCTCATCGCAAGAAATCTCGCGACACGGCGCGTGCCAGCCGGCGTGTGCCCTTCGGGACAGTCCCTGATCGCAAGGAACCGGAACGCGAGCGCGCGTTTCTGGTGGGTCTCGACGTGCGCACGCGCGGCCGGACCGGCGCGAAGGGCACGGTTACCGCGCAAGCGGCGGCTGCGCGCGGAGCCGCTGCCATGCAGCCGAAGAGCGTCACTGGGAGCCCGGCAAAATCCAACGGCAAGCCCAGCATCCCGGAATTCGATGCGGATGAGTCCCTGGCCGAGCTGCGCACGTTGGCCGAGAGTGCCGGGGCGAAGGTAGTCGGCGAAATTCTCCAGCGCCGCGATCGGCCGGATCCCGCAACCTTGATTGGCGCCGGCAAACTGGAGGAGGTCGCGGGCGCTGCCGCATCTGTCGATACCGACGTGCTTCTGTTCGATCACGACCTCAGTCCTTCCCAGCAACGCAATATCGAGAAGATTATCCAGCGCCGCGTGATCGACCGGACACAACTCATCCTCGACATTTTTGCGCGGCATGCGCGCACGCGAGAAGGCCAGTTGCAGGTCGAGCTGGCGCAACTGCAATACATGCTGCCGCGCTTGGCCGGACGCGGCATAGAAATGTCGCAGCTTGGAGGCGGCATCGGTACCCGCGGTCCCGGTGAAACCCAGCTCGAAACCGACCGGCGGAAGATTGCACGGCGGGTGCGTCACGTCGAGCAGCAACTGGAAACCGTGCGGCGCATTCGCGCGCAACAGCGCCAGCGTCGAGAGTCGGCGCCGGTGGCGACGGTGGCGCTGGTGGGTTACACCAATGCCGGGAAATCGACGTTGTTCAATGCGCTCACCCGCGCAAAAGTGCTGGAGTCGCCGCGCATGTTTGCCACTCTGGATCCCACCATTCGCGGGGTGGACCTGCCTTCCAAGCGAAGAGTGTTGCTGTCTGACACCGTGGGATTTATTCGCAGCTTGCCGCATACGCTGGTGTCGGCGTTTCGCGCCACCCTTGAGGAGGTGCAGCGCGCTTCGTTGATTCTTCACGTCTCCGATGCCAGCAGCCGGTTGTCGGCGGAACAGGACGCCCAGGTGGAGATCGTCCTTAAGGAACTCGAGGTCGAGAAGAAGCCGCGCCTCCGCGTGATGAACAAGATTGATCTCGTGGATGAGGAAGTGGCGCAATCCCTGCAAGCAGATGCCCGGCGCGAAGGCTCGAATACGGTGTACGTCTCCGCGACTGAGGGCACGGGCCTCGCCAACTTGCTCGAGCGTATCGACACGATGATCGAAGAAGACCCCGTCAGCCGCGTGCGCCTGCGCGTGCCACAGGACCAAGGCAAGGCTCTCGCGACGCTGGAAGCTCATGCTCGGATTTATTCGCGGAAGTATAAAGATGGCTCCGTGGAACTGGAAGCAGACGCGCCCGATTCAGTGGTCCGCAGGTTAAAAGCGTTCGTTGTGCGGTAAACTTGGCGGCTTGGATCGGGAGGCCCATGTAACTTCATCGGGGCCTTCCTCGGGGGCAGAGATGAACGCACGCCGCTTGGTGGTGGTTTTCTGTGCTGCTGTCACAACTCTTTTTCCAGCCGGGCTTTTGGCCAGCGACACCGTTTTGATTCACGGGCATATCTATACCGGAAGTCCCAAGGCGCCGTGGGCCCAGGCGCTGGCGATCTCGGGAACACGCATCGAGGCCGTGGGATCGGATCAGGAAATCCTGGCGCGGAAGGATACGAAAACTCAAGTCGTCGATCTGCAGGGAAGAACCGTCATCCCAGGAATTTCTGACTCGCATGTCCACATGTGGTTTGGCGGGTTAGAACTTCACGGGTTCAATCTGTCGACGCCTCAGGGCAGCATCACTCCAGACGATCCCGAGAAATTTGTAAGCACGATCAAGCGCTGGGCCGAGGATCATCCTAAAGACAAGATCCTGATTGGTCGTGCGGATTTCAGTACGACGCCACCTTCCACGCCGCAGCATGAATTACTCGATCGAGCGGTTGCAGACCGGCCTGTGATCGTTCACAACACCGCCGAACATGCTCTGTTTCTCAACGCCAAGGCTCTCGCCCTCGCGGGCATCACGGACCAACCCTTGCCAGACTCCGTCGGAAGAGCGAAACATTATTCGCGATGCCAGCGGGCACCCCAGCGGAGTTCTGTTGGAAGCGGCCATGGCGGTGCTGGAACGGGCGCTCGCGAAGCAGTATTCGCAGGAAGAAAAGTTGGGCTTCGTGCGGGAAGCCTGTCATCACCTGAACCAGTTCGGCATCACCAGCGTGGTGAATGCGACGGGAAATCTGGACGAAATCCAGCTGTATGCGGCCCTGCGGGATCGTGGCGAGCTTACGGTCCGCACGCGAACTTCGTTTGGAGCTGTTGCGGTCAACCACCATCTCACGCCGGAATTTCTTGCGGACCTCGAAAAAGCGCGCGCGCAATACCACGACGATTGGGTTTCCGCGAATCTTGTGAAGTTCTTCGTCGATGGAGGCACCGGCCTGGTCCCGCCGCTGACCTACGAACCTGCGGAATATAAAAAGCTCGTGGTGGAATTGGACAAGCGTGGATTCCAAATCATGACCCACGCCTACCGCCCGGACTCGTCGCATCTGGTGGTGGATGCCTACGAAGAAGCTGAGCGCGCCAACGGGCCGCGGGATCGGCGCTTTCGGATGGAACACGCGGATTTTCTGCCCGCGCAGGATATTCCCCGAGCATCGAAGCTTTCGATGATTGCCAGCATGCAACCCAGCTTTTGCTGCAATGACAATGGCGCGAACTACGATCCCAAAGATCGAACCACGACGGATCGTTGGCAAAGCATGGAGAAAAACAGCGTGCATCTGGCATTCGGCAGCGACTGGCCCTGTATCTGGCCGCCCGATCCGTTTACCGCCATTCAGGAGGCCGTAACCCGCCAGATATGGAAGCCGGTGGTCGGCAACGACTTTCCGGGCGGAGTATTCGATGGCGCGGGCCAGGGCGGAAATGTTTCCACCAAAGATGCCTACACTCCCGAGGAGCGGATCACAGTCGAGCAGGCTGTCGACGCGTACACAAAAGGGTCAGCCTATGCCAGATTCTCCGAGGATCGTCTGGGAACACTCGAGGCAGGCAAAGAGGCCGACTTAGCGGTTTTGTCTCAGGACATCTTTTCAGTGAAGCCCGAAGAAATTGCCAGGACCAAAGTGGTGACCACGATGGTGGCCGGCAAAATTGTCTTCTCAGCGCAGAAATAGCATTCCAACAACATCAGGGGACACGATCATGCGACAAACGCAGGCGATGGTGTTTTTGGCATTGATGAGCTGGGTCTCGCCGTGCCAAACGGTGCATGCTCAGAGCAGTGTAAAACCTTCGACTTCGGCCGCCGCGCCGTCGATCGGTCGAGTCTGGCCGAAGGATCAGCCTGCCCATGTGGGCCTCGACGAGAAAAAACTGGTGGCCTTTGATGCCGACATCGCGGCCGGAAAATACGGACTGATTGACAGCTTCGGAGTATATCGGTGCGGAAAAGTGGTCTTCGAGCGGACATACTCCCATGACTACGGCCAGATTTACGGGAAAGAGGCGAAGATCCGTGGTCCGCTCAATGCGCGCCTGACCGGTCCTTACAACTACTTCGATCCCGCATGGCACCCGTACTATCACGGGACCGATCTCCACAGCATGCAGTCGGTCAGCAAAACCGTCTCCTCGATCATCATGGGCATCGCCATCACGCGAGGCGACTTCAAGGCTGGACTCGACACACCGTTGCTGACGTACTTCGACGTTGCCAAGGTGAAGAATGTCGACGATCGCAAGCGCCGAATCACGCTGCGTCATGTCCTGACCATGACGACGGGCCTCGACTGGAATGAAGAGAATGTCGCTTACGACGATCCGAAGAGCGACTCCAGTCTTATGGAAGCGACCGACGACTGGGTGCAGTACGTAATCGACCGTCCGATGGCCGAGGAACCAGGAAAAGTTTTCAACTACAGCAGTGGAGTTTCTGAGTTGCTCGCTTACGTCTTCCAAAAAGAAACGGGTCAGGACCTCGAAAAGTATGGCGCGAAATACTTGTTCGTTCCATTAGAGATCGATTACTACTGGAAGCGTACGCCGCTCGGCGTCGTCGACACCGAAGGCGGCCTTTACCTGAAGAACCAGGACCTTGCGAAGATTGGATATCTCTACTTGCATGGTGGAGCGTGGGAAGGGAAACAAATCGTCTCGAACGATTGGGTCAAAAAGTCCCTTAACCCTTTCATCACTGCCACCGAACATTTCAAATACGGATTCAAGTGGTGGCTCCTGCCGCGAACAGATCGAGAAGGACTCGTCTGGATGGCCCGAGGTTTCGGGGGACAGCAACTGATGGTCTTTCCCGAGGAGAATCTGATTGCGGTGTTTACGGGGTGGGAGATCCTGAAAGATGAGGCGCGACCAGCCGACCTTGCCAGCCGGATCCTGCCGGCCGTAGGCTCGCAGAAGTGCGACGACGGTCCACAGTAAGCACGACGCTGGTATCCATCCTCGGCCGGTGATCGCTCAGAGATAAGTAAGCCGAAACCACTACGCTCGTTAGAAGGTCGCCGAACCCTTGCTAACCCACACCGGGGCCCCGCTTGGAGAAGACAGTTGACCGTAAAAAGTCTTCGCCCCTCCTGAATTCAGCAGCGGCACCGTGACGGTCTCCTCGACCATTCCCGGTGAGAAGATCACGGTTTGGGAAGTGGTCACGTAATCGGTCCCCGCGATTGCGCTGCCGTCGGCGGTGGCGAAGTTCACTGACACCGAAGTCGCGCTGGCGGGATTCAGGGTTACCGTAAACACGGCCGATGATCCGTTGACAACTGCATCCGTCACCGACACTTGCTGAAGCGTCGTATGGTAACGCAACCAACCGAACAAGGCAGGAACTCCACCTTCACAGTGCTGTTCGAAATTGGCGGCAAAACTCTGTAGCACGCTGCTGCTGTTGTATCCCGCCTTCAGAACTTGGAAGTTGCCGGTGAGAGTGTTGCACCCTCGTCCCGCTCCGGAAATACTCAGCCCGGGCGTACCTGCAGGCTGAAAAGGATATCTCTGCGCATTTTGATAGTTTCCGGGCGCGAGCCGCGCAGTCGTCGGTCCAGCAAAATCGGTTTGCCATGAATCTCCATTGTTGATCGAGAAGGTCGCGACATTGGCGGAGTTCTGCGTAGTGAAGATTCCGTCGGACAAAGTGATCAGATATTGTTGGCCGCCGCCGATGTAGTCTCCGGGCTGGCTGCTCATCGCGAGCGCGGTCAACGAAACGTTCGGATCACGAATGAGTACGCTGGCGGATGGGGCCCCAATGGGAGCCCCGCTGGCGGCGCTCAGCTTCACCTTGAGACTCTTATTGCCTCGTGCGAGACGGTCCCCAAGGACCGGGATGGTGATTGTCTGCGAAGTGACGCCCGGCTGAAACGTTGCTATACCTGTCGTAGCCACGTAGTCCGTGCCCTGCACAGCACTTGCGTCCGCGGTTGAGTATCCGACTTGCACCACTTTTGTACTGGGCAGGCAAAGGGAAAGAAGAACCAGTGCGTCGCTCGTACCCATGTTTCCCTTGAGGGCATAAGCGCTTGCCACTGCGAGGCGCGGGATGGCTGGAACAGTTGAGTTGTAACGGATCGATCCAAATAAAGCTGGGGGAGCACCTTCGCAATGCTGTTCGAAATCGATGGCGAGACGGGCTACTGTGCCGTCTGGCGCGAGCCCGAAGTCCGTTACCAGAAAACGTCCGGAATCGGTATTGCAGCCGCGACCGTCGCCGGAAACGTCGATGCCCGGCCTGGTCGGCGAACGGAACGCGGTGCGCTGCGCACCTTCATACTCCCCAAAGGCAAATTTCGCAGTGCTCACAGAGCCAAAGTTCAAATACCAAAACTGGCTGTAACTGGGCGTGTGGAAGGAGACCGACACGGTATTCGATGTGTTGGAGATCGAAAATGTCCCGTCAGCCGGCGTCAAGGTCTGGGTGATTCCCTGGCCGATATAGTCCCCGGGTTGGCTGTTCAGCGTGAGGAATGTCTGCGGGGTTGCCCCAACGCCCACAGCGGAAAATAACAAGACGAAAGCGACGACGAGAGGGATATGTAATCGCATGGCAGGACTCCTGGGATGAGACTCTGGGGGGAGGCGTTCAGCAGCCTAGATCGTGCTGGCGACAAAATTTTACTCCTCGCAAGCAGGACGCTCAATACGATTCATCGACCAATCGCGTTGTTTCAGGGAAGGAGTAGTCTTTAGAATTCCTCGCCAACATTGTCGAGTTCCTCAATTCCCATGATGCCGTTGTACAAAACGCTCTTGGGGTCGGTGCTCTGAGGCAATCCGAAGTAGAGGATTCCGATGTCCTTCGTCACTATTTTGCGCAGGCGCGTCGCCGCCAGGTCCGCGCTGGCCGATTCCACTTGACCGGGTAGATTCATCCGAGCCGTTGAGACGATCGCTGAGCGCGTGGAGCCCTGTCTCCAGCCGAAGGCGAACCGCCAATTCTGCGAGGTCGGATACATGTCCTCAGAAGTGAATGCGATCAGAATCGCCTTCGAATCATTGGAGTATTCCGGCAGAGCGCTGCGGACACTCGACAACGCGCTTTCCGCCATCAGTTGTTGTCGCGATGCGTCCCGGGTGGCTGGGTCCACGGGAACGCTCTTCAAAGTCGCAATCTCCAGGTTATATTTCTCGCGATAGTACCGAACCAGCGGCTCAATCTGGTCATTCGGGAAGTCCCCGAGGGGGACAAAGTAAACTCTGCTGCCAGCAATCCTTGGTGCGACCGGCGTCGATGGTTTGGAATGCTCCTGAGAGGTTCTTAACGACACCCGCCAGCCCACAAGAACTGCGATCAGGCAGAGTAGAAGAACGAGGGTCCGATTCACTTTTGGCTCCCGGCTTTAATCGGCAGGAATTAAGTGGCTGCTTGTTCCAAGTAAACAACGACTGGGTAGAGGTTAATCGGAAAAGACAATCGAAGAAGATTACCAAGGTCTCGCTGACGGGAAGCGCGACAAACGCGGCACATCGTTGCGCTGGCGCAAAGAGCGCTACAAATATTAAATGGGCCGGCAACCAAGAAGCGGTGACATTCCTTGGCTATCGGCCCATTCGATCCTGAATTGGATCGGAGGTGATGTAACTATGCTATTCCTTTAGATATGGAAGTCAAGGGTAATGTACAGAAAACTCACCACGGCGACGGCATACGATGACAACGATGTTACTATCGCCTAACCTATTTTAATTGTTGCACTTGAGGGATAGGCGCCGCAGCGTCCACTCGGTCGCTCCCAGACCAATCTCGGCTTCTATGTGACTTGGTCCGAGCCTGACGAGCCGGGCGGTTCTTATGGTGTCGCTGGTCGGAAAGCGGCGACCGTAAGGCCGCAACCGCATTTTTCGGTGCATGAAGCGACGGTAATCGCGATGTCGATGATCGTCAACTCTCCAAGATCATTGCGACCGCAGCGCAACCCCTGATGAAGACCATGATCGATACGGTCATTTTCGGTCTGGTGAATTGACGTCTTCCTGCGCGCGAACTGGGCCGAAGTCTGCCCCCGAAGTTGCTCCGCTGCCAGCAAATTAGCGAGCTTGGTCCCGTTGACATAAACTCTTAGGGACGGTTAGACTTAACAGTTTTCATAGCCCTCATTTTTCCGGTCTATATCAGCACCACATGGATCAGACGCTTCAACAACTAGGGGAATTACTGCTCGGGGCGGTTCCGACAGTAATTCTGCTGGCATTGCTCTACCTGCTCTACACCACTATCGTGCACAAGCCCTTGGGGCGCGTGCTCGAGGAACGGCGTAGTAAGACCGAGGGCGCGGTCGAGAAATCCAAGGCTGATATCTCCGCAGCCGAGGCACGCACGGCTGAATACGAACAGAAATTGCGGGAGGCGCGAGCGGCAGTCTTCCGCGCACAAGAAATGCGCCGGCAAGCCGTGCTGCAGGCCCGTGCTCAAGCCGTAAGCGAGGCCCGCACGAAAGCCCAGGCGCAAGTGCAGGCTGCAAAGGCTGCCATCGAGAGCGACCGGGCGGCGGCCGAGCAGTCTCTGCAGGGCGAAGTGGCGACATTGGCCCAGGAAATCGTGCGGCGCGTGCTGCAACCGGCCGGAGCGGGACGCTGATCATGCTAACGAAGACCACATTCAGGGTCGTTCCCGCATTCTTCCTGTCTCTGCTCTTACTGTGCAGCGCGAGCCCCACTTACGTTTGCGCGCAAGAAGCCGCGACTCCCGGCCAGAGTCAGGACGCAAGCGATCAATCCAGTAATCCCGGGGGGCCCGGGCGGCAACTGGCGCACCAAAGCCGGGAAGCTGCTGGCGAAGAGAAAGACGAGATGGCCGAGTTCAAAGAGTCGTCTTCGGTTCAGCTGATCTCGAAGTGGACGGGCTTGAATCTGCAGCAGTCCTACTGGCTCAGCGTGGTGCTGAACTTTGTGGTGATTGCCGGGGTGATCTTCTGGGCTGGGCGGAAGTATCTGCCAGGACTGTTCCGCGACCGGACTGCCGCGATCCAGAAAGCGATGCAGGAAGCGCAAATGGCGAGCGAGGAAGCGCGGCGCAGGCTGGCCGAGATCGAATCCCGGCTGATGAAGCTCGACGGCGAGATTGGCCTGATGCGCGACGCCGCCGAGAAAGAGGGCGTGGCTGAGGAAGCCCGCATTCAGGCCGCGGCCAAGGAAGATGCGCGAAAAATTGTGGTCGCGGCAGAACAGGAAATCACAGCAGCCGCAAAGGCCGCCCGGCGGCAACTGACCGCCCACGCGGCCGATCTCGCGGTGGGACTGGCGCAAAAGCAGATTCACGTCGACGCGGCCACCGATCAGGCTCTCGTTCGCAACTTTGCCGGCCAGTTGGGATCGGTCTCAGAGAATCCGGGAAAGGACAAGAATTAGGCCGTGGCTTCCGTTGCCAGTACCTACGCCCGAGCTTTCGCAGACGTGGTTTTCAGCACACACCTCGATCCCAATCGGGCGGTTGGGGGGGTGCGCCGGATCGCCGGCTTGCTGGCGGAGAGTTCGGAACTGCGACGAGTTTGGGAGAACCCGGCAGTTCCCGCCGATCAGAAGCGCCGGTTGCTCGACGCGATCGTACAGCGCGAGGGAATTGAGAAGCACGTTCGCAACCTGGTTGCGGTGCTGATCGATCATCGGAGAATTCACTTTCTGGACCGAATCACTGTGCAGCTCGAGAAGGAACTCGATGCGCGGCTGGGACTCGCGGAGGCCCATATCACCAGTGCCCGCGAACTCGGAGATGGCGAAAAGCGCGCGCTCGAAGCGCAAGTTGAGAAAGTAACAGGGAAAAAGGTCCGCGCACACTTTGCTTTGGACGCGTCCCTATTGGGCGGCGCATTGATCCGCGTCGGCAGCACGATTTACGACGGTTCGGTAAAAGGGCAGTTGGAGAAGATTAAAGAGGCTATTACCTCCTAGCTTCAGGCTCGGTTTTGGATAGAAGCTAATAGTCACGAGCTAGGGGCTAAGAAGTTCAGAGCTGACTTTATGGCACAAATCAAGGCAGACGAAATCACCAAGCTGATCCGCGAGCAGATCGAGAACTACGAAACCCAGATCTCAGTGGACGAGACGGGCACGGTCATCACCCTGGGCGACGGCATCGCGCGCGTATATGGACTCGACAAGGTCATGGCTGGCGAACTGTTGTCGTTTCCTCACGGTGTGGCGGGCATTGCCATGAACCTGGAAGAAGACCAGGTGGGCGTGGTGCTGCTCGGCGAATACACCGAAATCAAGGAAGGCGACGAGGTCAAGCGTACCGGCCGCATCATGAGCGTGCCGGTGGGCGAAGCCATGATCGGGCGCGTCGTGAACTCGCTCGGTGAGCCCATCGACGATAAGGGACCCATCGCGAGCGATCAGTTCATCGCCCTGGAACGCCTGGCGCCGGGCGTAATCGACCGCCAGCCCGTGCGCGAGCCCATGGCGACGGGGCTGAAGGCCATCGATAGCATGATTCCGATTGGCCGCGGCCAGCGCGAGTTGATCATCGGCGACCGCCAGACTGGAAAGACGGCAGTCGCACTCGACACCATCATCAACAGCAAAGGCAATGACCTCATCTGCATTTACAACGCGATCGGACAGAAGCGATCTTCGATCGCGCAGGTGGTCAAGATTCTCGAAGATGCCGGGGCCATGGAGTACACCATCGTCGTGGCCGCATCAGCCTCAGAGCCGGCGCCCATGCAGTACATCTCGCCCTACGCGGCGTGCGCCATGGGCGAATACTTTCGTGACACGAAGCGACACGCGCTGGTCATCTACGACGATTTGTCGAAGCACGCGGCGTCATATCGAGAGATCTCGTTGTTGCTGCGGCGGCCGCCCGGGCGCGAGGCGTATCCCGGAGACGTCTTCTATCTCCATTCCCGTTTGCTGGAGCGTGCAGCCAAAGTGAGCGACAAGATGGGTGGCGGGTCGCTGACCGCGCTCCCCGTGATCGAGACGCAGGCCGGCGACGTATCGGCATACATTCCCACGAACGTCATTTCGATCACCGACGGGCAGATTTATCTGGAAACCGATCTCTTCAACCAGGGCGTTCGCCCCGCAGTGAACGTAGGCCTCTCGGTGAGCCGCGTCGGCGGCAGCGCGCAAATCAAAGCCATGCGTCAGGTGGCCGGCACACTGAAACTGGAACTGGCGCAGTATCGCGAACTGGCGGCCTTTGCACAGTTTGGCAGCGACCTCGACAAGGCCACGCAGGCGCAGTTGAATCGCGGTCAACGGCTGGTCGAACTGCTGAAGCAGAACCAGTTCTCCCCGTTGCCATTTTCCAAGCAGATTCTGATTATCATGGCCGGCACGGGCGGATTCCTCGACGACCTCCCGGTATCGCAAGTGCGGGAATTCGAGGCGGAACTCTACAAGTATGTGGAGTCGACCAATCCTGGCATTCTCCGCACGATCATGGAGAAGAAGATTCTTGACGACGCGTTGAAGGGCCAGTTGCAGGACGTGATTAAGCAGGCGAAGCAGCAGTTCGTAGCGTCAAGGGAAGCCGTAGCGAAGTAAAAGAAGTATTCGTAGAGACGTAGCTTGCTACGTCTCTGCCGGCAGCACTAGTAGTGAATGCGAGACGTAACCAGTTACGTCTCTACGACAATGCCAAACATTCTCGACATCCGGCGCCGAATCCGCAGCGTGATCAACACGCGGCAGATCACCAAGGCCATGAAAATGGTCTCGGCGGCAAAGCTGCGGCGCGCGCAGGAGCGCGCGTTGGCGGCGCGTCCTTACGCGCAGATGCTGACGAATATGCTGAAGTCGCTGGTGGCCCGCGCAGAGATCTACGATCCCGAGACGGGAGAGCCGAAGCACCCCCTGCTGGCCCAGCGCGAAGAGAAAAATATCCTGCTGATCGTCGTGACTGGCGACAAAGGCTTGGCCGGCGCGTTCAATGCGAACATCACCAAGGCTGCCGGACGGTTCCTCGAGTCGAAGGCAGGGAAGAACGTCGACATCGAAGCGGTTGGCCGGAAAGGCCGCGACTTCCTGAAGCGGAGGTTTCCGGCGGCGGCGGTGCAAACGCAAAGTCTGGCTGAACTTGCAGAAACCATCGAAGCCGAGCCCAAGTCGGGCGAGCGTGCCGGGCAGATACAGATCGCGGGCGAGCATATCGGTGTTCTCGGCAAAGTAGAGTTCGCGCAGGCTTCCGCTCTGGCTGAGAGCATTATCACCCGCTACTGCCGCGAAGAGATTGACTCCGTTTACATCGTTTTCAACGAGTTCAAGTCGGTGATCGCGCAACGATTGATCGTGGAACAAGTTCTTCCCATCGAGCAGATCGGCGAGCAGACCGTGCGCCTGGCCGAGGAGATGACAGAAGACGAGAAGAAAAAAGCCAAAGAAGCTGCCGTGAGCGCGGGCGTGGGCCTGCGCGGTGAAGACGCTCACTCCGAGGAAGCCGCGTCACAGTTTGGCACTGCCCAGGTGGACTATATCTACGAGCAGCCGCCGGAAGAGTTGTTCCGGGCCTTGTTGCCGAAGTATGTCAGCATTCAGATTTTCCGCGCGTTGATGGAGTCCGTCGCGGCCGAGCACGCCGCCCGCATGACCGCGATGGATTCGGCCACGAGCAACGCTACCGACATGATCGACTCGCTGACCCTGGTTATGAACCGAGCCCGGCAGGCGAAGATCACGAAAGAGATCATCGAGATCGTCAGCGGCGCGGCAGCGATGTAGTGAGTGCCGGGTTGCGAGTGCGGAGTACCGAGATGAGAGCAGTTAGCAATTAGCATTTGGCATTGAGCCGATTGATTGTGAGGCGGTTTCAGGCCAGGACTGTCCGATAGCTTAATGCTAATTGCAGGTGCTAAGTGCTGACGGCTGAAAGCTGACAGCAGAGAGCTGAATTTATGCCAGATAACGTAGGACATGTCATTCAAATCGCGGGACCGGCAGTCGACGTGCAGTTTCCCGAGGGCAAGCTTCCTCCCATCTACGAGGCCGTGAAAGTTGTGAGCGACGGCTACACGGTGCCCAATCCCATCAACGTGATTCTCGAAGTGCAACAGCACTTGGGCGAGGGTCGCGTGCGCTGCATCGCCATGCAGGCCACCGACGGCATGGTGCGCGGGATGAAGGCCATCGACCAGGGCGGGCCGATCTCTGTACCAGTCGGCCGGGGAACGCTGGGCCGCGTGATGAACGTGATCGGCGAACCCGTGGACCAGTTGGGACCGATCGAATACAAAGAGCGGATGCCGATTCACCGGCTCGCTCCGGCATTCGACGAGCAAGCCACGACCGCCGAAATGTTTGAGACGGGCGTAAAGGTCATCGATCTCATCCAGCCCTTCTTGAAGGGCGGCAAGATTGGATTGTTCGGTGGCGCGGGCGTGGGCAAGACGGTCGTCATCATGGAATTGATCAATAACGTTGCCAAGAACCACGGCGGTTTCTCGGTGTTTGCCGGCGTGGGCGAGCGCACCCGCGAAGGCAACGATCTGTGGCTGGAAATGTCCGAGTCGGGCGTCATTAAGCCGGGGAAGCCGGACGAATCCAAGGCCGCCTTGATCTACGGTCAGATGACGGAGCCTCCAGGGGCGCGTCTCCGCGTGGCGCTCACCGGCCTGACCGTTGCCGAATATTTCCGGGATGCCGAGGGCGCCGACACGCTGCTCTTCATCGACAACATTTTCCGATTCACCCAGGCCGGGTCCGAGGTTTCCGCGCTGCTGGGCCGCATGCCCAGCGCCGTAGGCTACCAGCCCAACCTGGCCACAGAGATGGGTGAACTGCAGGAGCGCATCACGTCCACCAAGAAGGGTTCAGTCACGTCGGTGCAGGCGATTTACGTGCCGGCCGACGATTTGACCGACCCCGCACCGGCTACCACGTTTGCTCACCTCGACGCGACGACCGTGCTTTCACGCGCGTTGACCGAAATCGGAATTTATCCCGCGGTCGATCCACTCGGCTCAACCTCGCGCATTCTCGATCCGCGCATCGTGGGACAGGAACACTACGACGTGGCGCAGATGGTGAAGAAGACTCTGCAGACCTACAAGGATCTGCAAGACATCATCGCGATTCTCGGCATCGACGAACTCAGCGAAGATCAAAAACTTACGGTCGCCCGCGCCCGCAAGATTCAACGCTTCCTGTCGCAGCCGTTCCACGTGGCCGAGCAGTTCACGGGCGCCCCGGGACGCTACGTGAAAATCGCCGACACGGTAAAGGGCTTCAAGGCCATCGTGGAAGGCAAGTACGATGACATCCCCGAACAGGCCTTCTACATGAAGGGCCCAATCGAGGAAGTGTTGCAGGCGGCAGAGAAGATGAAGGCAGCGGCGTAGAGACGCTGCTTGCAATGTCTTTCTTGGCATCGTTTGGAATGCCGCAGTGAAGGCGTAGCAAGCCACGTCTCTACGAGTTGCACGGTTCATGGCAGACACATTCAAACTCGAGATCGTCACGCCGGAAAAGAAAGTTGTCGACACCGCGGCGGAAGAAGTTCAGATTCCCGGCAAGAACGGATATCTGGGCGTCCTCCCCGGGCACGCGCCTCTGATTACGGAACTGGCCGTGGGTGAAATCATCTACTGCGAAAATTCCAACGAGCAGAGGCTCGCTGTCGCTTGGGGATTCGCCGAAGTGCTGCCCGACAAGGTAACGATCTTGGCCGAGTCAGCCGAGCGTCCCTCGGAAATTGACGTAGAACGGGCGCGCAAAGCGAAGGAGCGCGCGGAGCAACGCCTGACGAGCGGTGATACCGAGGTCGACGTTGATCGCGCTCTGAACGCCCTGCACCGCGCGGAATCCAGGCTCGACGTCGCACAGCGAGGCAAGTAGTCCATCGCGGCCTGCGTGACTCGACTACTTTGCTGTCGCGATCGTGATGTTCCGGAATGCCACGTGTCCGGCTTCGCTACCCTGCAGATAGATTGGTCCCGGTAATCCCTCGTGACTATCCAGAGCGCCGCCGGTAATTCCCGGAATCTCCTGCTTATCAATAATGGTCTGGCTATTCAGCATTACTGTGACCATTCGCCCCACGAGGGTGATGTCGTAGGTTTGCCACTCTCCCGGCTTGCGCGGCGGTGCTGGCGAGGCGGCCAAAAATCCGTAGACACCGCCCGTTTGCATGGTCGGTCCCTCCGGTTCCGGGTCGTCCTCGATCTGGAGTTCATACCGGCCGCGCAGATAAACGCCGCTATTCGATCCTTTGGCGCAGTTGAACTCAATGTGTAATTTGAAGTCCTTGAACTTTTCATCGGTGATAAGTTCGGGGCCTTTGCCGGGAGTGACCAGCGTTCCATTCTCAACCTTCCAGGTCGCTGTCGCTTTTGGATCGCTCGAATGCCACCCGCTCAGGTCCTTGCCATTGAACAGCGGGACCGGTTTCCCCCACTTCGGTGTGCCCGTTTCTTTCAGGTCAGGGGCCCGTTCGCCCGTCCATTTCCACGGAGTTCCGTCCTGCCCCGTAGTGGTCCCCACTAACTGATTGCCCATGAGCTTGCCCTCGAAGACCATGTCGTCCTTTCGGTCCTCCTCCTCCTTGGGCGAAACGAACGTAATGTGGTCATTTGAAATCTCAACCTTCGGCAGCGGCCGCGGATTTCCCCACCGGCTTGTGAATCGAGCCTTGAACTGACCATTCTCCTGGGTGATTTCCAACCACGAGGGATACTCGCGATCCGGCGCCTTCAGAGTCAAATCCCAACGGCCTAAAAAGGATTGCGTTGAATCGGACGCCTGGGGAGAATTCGCCGAATACATCCGCATCGAAAAAATAAGCACCAGGGTTGTGAGGGCGAGCGTGCTTCGCCGAACCTTCATGGATAGCCATCTCCTTTTTGTCCGGGCTAGTTTACAGCAGGGCTTGCTCTCGCGCTGATTTCAGTCTCGCGCCGTCGACAGTGGTTACCTGCGCCCGCAGGCTTATACAATTAGGCCGCGCACCCAATGGAGGAGACGGCATCATGAAGGTTTATGCAGCCCTGCTTGTTTTCTGCGTTTTAATTCGCTCCAACCTGCTCTTTGCGCAACAATCCAAGCCGGCGCCGGCCCCACCCGCGGAGCTGGTAACTCCCGAGGTGCACTCCGACAACAGTGTGACGTTCCGCTTCCTCGCCCCCAATGCACAGGAGGTAAAGCTTGATAGGGAAGGCAGCGATCCAGTAGCGATGCAGAAAGACGACCAGGGTGTGTGGACAGTGAATACAGCCGCGCTGCCTCCCGATTACTACGGATACTCAATCCTCGTTGATGGCGTGCGCGCGATCGATCCATTTAATCCTGAACTGAACCCGAACTTGCTTTCGACGGAAAATGCCGTTCACGTTCCGGGGCCGTCCTCGCTACCATGGGAGTTGAACGACGTGCCTCACGGACAAATTCACCATCATTTCTACAGGTCCAAGGTGGCCAACGACGATCGGGATTTCTATGTTTACACGCCCCCAGGCTACGATCCCGCCGCAAAGACGACATACCCAGTGCTGTATCTCCTGCACGGCTATAGCGACGATGCCAGTGGCTGGACCGCGGTCGGACGCGCGAACGTAATCCTCGACAACCTGATCGCACAGGGCAAGGCCAAGCCCATGATCATCGTCATGCCCCTGGGTTACGGCACGATGGAAATCATCCGGCGGGGCCGGGGCGCCTTCGACGATACGGCGGTTCGCGACCAGAATTTTTCTCGCTTTCGCGAGAACCTGCTGACGGAAGTCATGCCGCAGGTCGAAAGCGGCTACCGCGTGGCCAAAGACCGCAATTCGCGCGCGATCGCGGGGCTCTCCATGGGAGGATCGGAATCCTTATTGACCGGGCTCAACAATATCGACAAGTTCGCCTGGATCGGCGCTTTCAGTTCGGGCGGCATTCCCGAGGATTTTCAGACGGACTTTCCAACGCTTGACGCCAAGGCGAATCAGAAACTGCGGCTGTTGTGGATCGCATGCGGCACCGAGGACCACCTCATCACCGTGAATCGCAAACTCCGGGAATGGCTTAAGTCGAAAGGCGTTCAACCCACCGACATCGAGACGGCCGGGAAGCATACATGGATGGTCTGGCGGAGAAACCTGGCGGAGTTCACGGGATTGCTGTTCCGTTAGAAAAGTCGCCCGTAGAGAGGTTGCTCACAACGTCTCTTGCTGGCAGCAGATGTGCTTCCATAAGAGACGTAGCAAGCTACGTCTCTACGACCTCAAGGAACGTTGACGTGATCCCGGTTCTCCGCCGGCACGTAATTCACGGCTGCTGTGCGCTCCAACTTGTCCCAGGCAAACTTGCGGCCCTCGAGCGCCCGCTTCAGCGTCTTGAACAACACGATCGAGAACAACTGCCGGTAGGCGAAACGTTGCAGCCAGACCTGGCTGAGCAGCCAGGCATCTTCCTTGTCGTCGGGGCGGCGCCGTTCGAGCGCGAAGGCAATCGCCGACGCGATGAAATCGATCACTAGAAACGCGAAGAAAAACGCTACCAGCTTGTGGAAGTCGGCCGGATCAGTCGAATCCGGATGGAAGTACTTCTGAATCAGGTACCAGATCGTGCCTACAGCAAACATGATGTCGATCAAGGGCGAAACCAAGGGAAGCAGGATCTGGAATATCAAAATGTTCGGCAGTGCCACCCAGCCGAGCGCACCCTTGCGGGCAAAAACGCCGCGGTGCTTATACACGGCTTGCAGGATGCCGAATGACCAGCGAAAGCGCTGACGCATCAAGCCGTTGGCATTCGTAGGTGCCTCGGTATAGGCCAGCGCCATGTCCTCATATTCGACGCGGTAGCCGCGACGCAACAACGCCATGGTGAGGTCAGCATCTTCGGCAACCGTATCAATGTGGTAGCCGCCGGCCTCGCGAACCGCCGAAACGCGCCAGGCGCCGATCGCTCCTGGCACAACGCTAACGGCACCCAGAACGTCGAGCGCGCGACGCTCAAAGTTCTGACTCGTGATGTATTCCAGAGCCTGCCAGCGCGTCCAGAGATTGACTCGGTTGCCGACCTTGGCATTGCCCGCGATGGCTCCGACTTTAGGATTGATGAAGTGCGGGACCAGGCGCGAAATCGCGTCGGACGCGATGATCGTATCAGCGTCGATGCCAACGAAAAGCTCCGCATCTCCAATGTGTTCGATCCCGTAATTGAGCGCCTCGGCCTTGCCGGAGTTTCGTTTGCCGAGGATCAGTACCTTGCCCGCAGCGGCTTCCGCGGCGAACGCTTTTCGGGCGACTTCGAGCGTCCGGTCTTTCGACCCGTCATCGATCACAATTACGCGCAGGTTGGGGTAATTCGAGTTCAGCGCCGCGCGGATGGTTCGCTCGATGACTTTTTCTTCGTTGTACGCTGGAATCAGCACTGCAACTTTCGGTTTGTACGAGGCAACTTCCGCGGGTTTGCCGAAAATCTTTTCTTGCAGGCGATCGTAGATCGCGGCCGCGCCGATAAAGATCAGACGGCCCGTCATGAGCAGGTCCCCCACCAGGAAAATCCATGTGATGAACACTACGCCGGCATCGAAGAGCCAGAAGCCCAGCCTGTCGAGCCGGGCGGCCCAAAGTTCTCCGCGGGGCAACGGTCCCATCACGTCTGTCCGCGTCTTGTTGAGCAGATCATAGACTGGGGCGATTTCGTAGCCTCGCGCCCGGATCCCGTCGATGATCATGGGCAGGGCGCGCACCGTTTCCGCCCGGTTGCCGCCGCCATCATGCAGCAGCACGATGTTCCCGCAGCGCAAATCCAGTTGCCGGCACGGCGGCAGATGCGCCAGCACATAGGAGGAGATTTCTTCGGCGGAGCGGCGCGGACTCGTGCTCCAGTCATTGGGATCGATCCGGTTGCCGACCGTGATGTAGCCCATCTCCTGGGGGATTTCCAACGGTCGGACCTGGTCCGCCGTGTCAGGCTCCTCGTCAATCGCATAGGGCGGGCGCATCAGCGTCGTCCGCACGCCGACCAGGCTGGCGAACAGCCGCTCGGTGAGGTTCAACTCCACCTTCATGTACGCGGTAGAAATGTTGCTCACGTCAGGATGGGTGAAGGTATGGTTGCCGATGGTGTGGCCTTCGCGATAAATCCTTTTTGCCAATCCCGAGAATTTGTCCGTCTGGATTCCGATCAGGAAAAAAGTCGCTGTCGCATTCTTGCTCTTAAGAACGTCAAGAATCTTGGGAGTCCACTCCGGATCAGGTCCATCGTCAAACGTGATCGCGATCTTATTCGGGCTGTAGCCATACCGTCCCACGCGGTAGGGCTCCGGCAAACTCTGGAAGACTTCGTCTGTGATCAGCTTGCTGTCGGGGTCTATGGTCAAGTCACGCACGCCATGTGCCGGCTTATCTTCGATGCGGAGGATCTCTCCCTGGCCCTCCATGTCTACATCCGCCCCTGGGGGGACGTCACGCAATTTGTCGGTGGCGCCCGCATCCCCGGGCTGGTCCCAAACGCGCCACAGCGAACGGTCTTCGCCGCCCAACCTCCAAAGCGCAAACGTTTGGATGCCCAAGGTCTGCGCCGCCCGCATGTGATTCAGTGCGGTTACCGCGTCGACGAACCAGATGTCATGCCGCAGGCTGTGTTCGTCGAGATACGTGAAATGCGGATTCAAGGCCTCATCATCAAAGCTGACATCTTCGTCAGAATCGCGGGCGGCCAGCCATGCCTCCTGCACGCTCACGGTCGCGTCGTGCTCGTCTGGGGGGAGCTCGCCTTTCTTCGGCTTCTGGACCCAGTCGTACCCGTAGTTGGCAATCGCGCAGATGATTTTTTCCTGCGGGATGACGCTCTTGGCGAAGGTCAAATTCTGAACGAACCAATCCTGCGAAGCCACCGGACCTGACGCCGCCCCGGGATAGTGCTCATCGTAGTTCATCAGCACCACGCCGTCCGCAGCCGCAGAGACGGCGGGATAGTTGTACTCGCCGTTATGCGGCGGAACCGCCACGTAAAGCTTCATTCCGTGAGCGTGCAAATCGGAAGACAGCTCCTGCAACAGGGCGACATATCCCGGCTGGCCGCTTGCGGGAAATGCCTCAAAGTCCACCATCAGCCCGCGAAAGCGTCCGGACGAAAGGAATTGTGAGACCTGCTTGCGGAAAAGAGCGCGCGCGTCCGCATCATTCAGGAAATTAACGATCTCTCCCACCCACGACGCCCCGTCGAAATTGTTCACCATCGGGAAAACTTCGGTGCCGGTGCTTTCCGAATTGAGGAACGGCATGACGCGATCGTCTACCGGGAGGACCGTGCTGCCACGGACGACGTCAAAGAACTTGTTGGTTTGGTCGTCGATTCCTTGCAGGCGCCCATCCGGCGTCAGCACGTGCAGCCAGTCGGGATAAAGAATGTCAATCTGCCGGGAGTAGGCCCGCAGCGACGAAAAGCTCGCCGCATCCCAAGGCACGTAGAACGCGGCGCGAATTCCTTCGCCCTGATTCAACTTCACCTGCGAGGCTGCCAGTTTCGATTTGCGATGGGAACGCGCTAAGGCTTTCTTTTGACGATCGCGAGCCTTTTCCTTTTCGCCTTCTTTGAACGCCTTCAGGGCGCGTTTCTGCGGCGAAAATAAGAGTTCGGGCAGGGGCTCATCACGTAGAGCGGTGTAAACAAAGAAGATGATCAGCGCAGAGAGCACGACCCCGGAGACGTCGAGCAGGCGCCGCAGGCGTTTCCAGCGGGCGCGTCGCGGATCATAGAAGACTGGTCCAGCCATGGGAGACGATGTTCATCGTATGCCGCGGGCGGCACACGGTCAATTCTCGGCGAGCCAGGGTGAGCAGCTTGCTTATTTGAGATGCACTTTCCCGCCTCCGGGATTGCCGCAAACGCGCTATCATTCGCTGCGTAAGGGAACTGGTGCAAGATCTACTAAAGCGGAGAGCGCGGTTCTTTCTTGGGGCGAGCCTGGCGGCGCTGGGTCTGCGCCTGTTCCTGGTTGTACGTTTTCCGGCCGTGGTCGACGATTCCCGGCTTTACGCGGACATCGCCAAAAACTGGCTCCAGCACGGCATCTACGGAATCACCAACTCGGGCACGATCATGCCCACACTCTCGCGCCTGCCGGGCTATCCGGCATTCCTGGCGGCAATCTTTGCAGTCTTCGGAGTCGATAATTTCCGCGCAGTCTTGCTCGTCCAAGTTCTCGTTGATTTGGCGACCTGCTTCCTGATTGCCGACATGGCGCGGCGCCTCTATTCCGAGCGCGCGGCCCTGGCTGCATTCCTCATGGCGGCCCTTTGTCCCTTCCTGGCCAACTATTCAGCGGCTGCTCTGACGGAAACGCTGGAGATCTTCTTCACGGCATTGGCGTTGGATCTGGCTTTCCGTGGGTTGGCCATCGGTGAGATGGAGAAGCCGGCTGCGACGGCGATCTTGGTTTGGCTGGGTTGCGGGCTTTCCATTGGCGCCAGCATTCTGCTACGGCCCGATGGAGGAATCTTGCTGGCCGCCGTGGGAGGCTACCTCCTCTGGCTCCTTCTGCGAAGTCTGCGACCGCATCCGGAAGGAACGACATCCCACCGCAGCCTGACTCCGCGAGCCATCATAGCGGCCGGGCTGCTGGTCACCGCACCCGTAATTTTGGTACTTGTCCCATGGACGCTCCGGAACCTGCATACCCTTCACCGCTTCCAGCCCTTAGCGCCGCGTTACGCGAACGACTCTGACGAGCTGGTGATGGCCGGATTCAATCGCTGGGTCAAGACCTGGACCGCCGACTACGTCTCTGTGCAGGAAATCTACTGGCCCGTACCGGGATCGGACGTTGACGCCACGCGACTGCCAAACCGCGCCTTCGATTCCGAACAGCAACGCGATCTCACCCACGAACTTTTAGCCGAATATAACCGTGACCACGACTTGACCCCCGAAATAGATGCACGTTTCGCCACGCTGGCTGCAGACCGAATCCACGCCGCTCCGCTCCGCTACTACGTGTGGCTTCCAGCGCTGCGCATCGCCGATATGTGGCTGCGTCCGCGCACCGAACTGTTTCCATCCGATCCGCGCTGGTGGGAGTTCAACGATGACCCCCGCTGGCTCGCGGTCAGCATCGGCTTCGGCGTAATCAACCTGGCCTATGTCTGTCTCGGCCTGGCAGGACTAGTGCGTAGTCGCGAAATATTTGGCATCGGACTATTCGTTTTATTTCTGGCTCTGCGCTCCGGGTTTCTCGGGACCCTTGAAAATCCCGAACCCCGCTACACCCTGGAATGCTATCCCGCGGTCATAGTCATGGCCTCCGCGTTGTTTAGTTCAGTGCATTCGTCCCACGGTCGATTAGGCATGTAATTTCGACTTGAACATCGCAACAGGTAAGTTGCACAATAGCGCCCGCATCCATCCCTGGGGTGACGTCTTCTGTTGGGTAATTCCGGGGAAGCGAACATCCACTGCCCGGAGGCCCCATGCGTGCGCACATCTCTGACCTTTGTGTTACTTGCCACAGCGATTTTGTGACCAACCGCACCCGTTTCCGCCGTGTTGTGGAATGCGGACGTACTGAAATTCTGAATTTCCTCTCTTGCTCGTTTACCGTGCTGATTCTGTTCGTCGCAGCTTTCGTTCTGGTAAGCGATAGCACCACTCAAGCGCAGCAGGCCACTGCCCAAGTGAGTGGCACGGTCAAGGATGCCACCGGCGCCGTCATCGTGGGAGCAAAAGTGACGCTCAGGAATACGGAGACGAACTTCTCGCGGGATGCTGTTTCCAGCAAAGACGGCGACTATCTGTTCACTCTCATTCCTATCGGAACATACGAGGTCAGGGCAGAGCGGGAAGGCTTCGACAAGTATGTGCGCCGGGGGATAACCCTGGACATTAACCAAAATGCTCATCTGGACATCGCGCTTAAGATCGGCACAGGCACCCAAGTAGTCGAAGTAACCGGGCAATTGAGTCAAGTGGACACGGTCAGTGCGACGCTGGGTAAGGTGGAAACCACACAGCGCATCCTCGACCTCCCGTTGGTGGAACGAGACACCATGCAGCTAGGTCTGCTGCAAGCCGGAGTTTTTGTGCCGGAGGCCGAGGATGGATCGAACAATCCATTTTCGGTGTCAGGGCAACGCTCCGAATCGCTCACCTTCCTAATCGACGGGGCCGACAATAACGACTTTTTGGGTAACAACATGGTTGTGAATCCAAATCCGGACGCGGTTTCCGAATTCAAGATTCTGACCAACGATTACGAAGCAGAGTACGGGCGCACCTCAGGCGGGATTGTTAACCAGGTCATCAAGTCTGGAACTAATAGCGTCCACGGCAGCCTCTTCGAGTTTTTTCGCAATACGGATTTGGATGCCGCTGACTACTTCACCCGCAGCGTTCCGGAATACAAGCGCAACTTGTTCGGCGGGTCCGTTGGATTTCCCATCATCAAGGACAAGGCTTTCTTGTTTGCCTCATATCAGGGGGCACGCCGACGGGAAGGTCAAGTTGCCCCTCCGTTCCAAACCCTTACTGCTGCAGAACGGACAGGCGACTTCAGCGACATCTATACAGGAAGCATCGACCCGAATACCGGATTCGACAGCGGACAACTTTACGATCCCACCACCGGAAACCCGTACATGTGCGGAGCCACAGTCTGCAACAAGATCCCGGTAGACCCGGTCATCGCTAATTACATTACAAAATACGTTCCGCTTCCGAATCAGGGAACGAACCAGTTTATTTCCTCGCCGTCGGCCGCGCTCCAGGACGATCAGTTTATTTTCCGCTTTGACCTCAATCTTTCGAAGAAAGACACTCTCTCAGCCTTCTATGTGTTTGACGACCAGCCCCAGGTATTCCCGTTCGAGATTTTGCACGGCTCCTCTACTGGAGGTGACGTGCCCGTGGGCTCGGGCTTCACGAATGCACAACGTTTTCAAACGGCCTCCGTCAGCTGGACGCGCACTATTTCGCCGTCTATTCTCAACGAGTTCAGATTTGCGACGAACCGGTCCGCGAGTTTCCAGTCCGTCCCGTCGAACAAGACAGCGCCATCCGATTTGGGCTTTACGAATGTGAACCCTGATGATCCGGCTGGAACAGCGCCGCCGCCGATGTACGTGAACGGTGCGTTTACACTCGGCCCATCCCCTCAGGGACCCACCAAACTTCACGACACAACCTTCCAATACCAGGACACTTTAACCTGGAATCGTGGTGCGCATTCGCTGAAGTTGGGTGCTGATCTGCGCTGGGTAGAGAACAACTTTAATTACGACTTTTACAATAACGGCAGCTTCTTCTTCGGGGATGCCGGTGCATTTACGGCGAGCCAGACTTCACCGAATACTTCTTCGGGCAGCAATCTCGCCGATTTCGTCGGCGGATTCTTCGACAATTATTATCAGTTCTCTACCGCGCGCTACGGGATTCGCACCCACTCGCTGTACTTCTTCGGTCAGGATGCATGGAAAGTCAGGAAGAATCTAACCCTGGATTACGGCTTGCGCTATGAATACAATTCACCGCAGTACGACCCACACAACAACATCATGGGTTGGTACCCTGGACAGCAGTCAACGGTTTTCCCGGGCGCACCTCCGGGCTTCCTTTACCCCGGGGACCCCGGCACACCGAACCGTGGGTTGATTTATCCCGACAAGAACAACTTCGCTCCCAGATTCGGCTTTGCCTGGGACCTGTTGGGTAACGCCAAACTGGTGATGCGTGGCGGCTTTGGAGTTTTTTTCGACCTCGAAGACGGCGCGTTGAACCTCCAATTTGGAGGCCAGCCTCCCTTCGGATATGTGGCTAACAACTTTCCGTGCTTCAGTGCCACCGCCGGACAAGGCTGTTTGACGGCGCAGAACGGATCTTTCGTCGCCGATCCGTTCCAGGATGTGTACCCTAACCTGTTCCCATACGCGCAAAAGGGGAAAATAGGCACCTTCTACAGTCCCAAGATTCCCTTTGCTTATGTTGTCTCACCCCACTTCCGCACGCCCTATGCATATCACTTCAATTATGGCTTCCAGTACCAACTGACGGGAACGACCATGGTTGAGGGAGTATATGTGGGCAGCCTGAGCCGGAAAGCCATCGGCACCAACGAAACCAATCCTGCCAGCGTTGCGGTTCTGCAGCAGCAGTATGCAGCCGGGGGCTTAGATGCTGTGAATCCAGACTGCGCTCGACCGTTGGCCGCATGCGATGCGAACGGGGTACCGACGGGAGCAACGCAGATCTACACGAATCTGAGCGATGCCAATTCATCCAGCAACCAGTTTCAACTCACCGTAGACAAGCGAATGAGCCATGGCTTCCAGTTCCGAGCGGCCTATACGCTGTCGAAGACCTTCGACGTGAGTTCCGGATTCCGCGCACGCACTTCTACCTATACTGATCCCGCGAACCCCGCTCTGGACCGCGGATTAGCCGATTTCGATGCCCGTCACCGACTGGTTGTGAGCCCAATCTGGCAGATTCCGCTGGGCCTGCACTCCCATTCCTTGATCGGCAAGGTAGCTGGGGGCTGGTCTGTGGCTGCGATCGCCAGCTTTCAGTCTGGCAATCCCTTCAGTATTTACAACAACAACAATTCCAGCGAACTGAACAATTTTCTGGATCGGGCTAACATCATTGGCCCGGTGCAAATCTTCAGCAATCCGCGGGTGATTCGGACTTTCAGTCCTGATCCTGACGGGATTCACGGAAGCTGCCTGGGTGGCACAGAAACTGGTCCGTTCTGGTTCGATCCGACGAACGTTGTCTGTGCGGTGGGCCCTCCGGGCGCGACGGATGGCAGCATTCCTCTCTTTTCTCACGGAAACATGCGTCGCAACAGTTTGCGCGGACCTGGAATCAACGACTGGGATATTTCCGTGCTGAAGGACTTCAAGTTCACCGAAAACAAATACGTGCAATTCCAGGCCAACTTCTTCAATGCTTTTAACCACGTGCAGTTCTACGGGCCGAGTTCGGCGGAGGGAGCCTCTGGTTTTAGCGGAAATTTTGGAATGGTCACATCCGACACCAGTGCCTCGACAACGACTGCATACTATCGTGGGCCGCGGTTGATCCAGTTTGCGTTGAAATTGTATTTCTGACGACCGCGTACCTGGTCGCGTGCGAGGGATGAGTTTAACTCAGCCCTCGTGCGTCTACGCCAGCGGCGAGTCGCTCATCCGGAACCGGGTGCGCACATGCTCGGAGATGAGCTCAATTGCGGGACGGTTGGTCACCGGGTCCGCCTGTGCCAGGTACTTCATGGCCTCCACGAGCAGGCGTTGTCCATCGACATATCGAGGATCAGAGGTGCGTTCCCGGCGCTTGTTTCCCAGCTTAGGAGGGACTGTAATCGTAAAAACCTTGGCCATGAATGATCCCAACAAAGGTGGCGCCAGTATAGCGCCCACCATGGAAATCTCGGAGCACTGATTGCCCTTTACTTTCAACAGCTTAGCCGCGAGGCGTAATCGTTTGCGTCTTGCCCGTCGTCTTCAGCTTGAAAACATCGTCCGAAATCTTGTCGTTGACCTTGATCGACGAGTACTTCGTTAGCCGGTAATCGCCCTGCGGAGTCATAAATTGCTGCTGCACAGAGATGCCTTTATCCAAATCAATCCAAAGAAAAATCTGGTTGTAAGTCTTGCGAACGGTTTCAGACTTGGGGACAAGCTGCAACTTCGCGGTGGAAACACCCTCAATCGTTTCCGGTCCCACATAGGTTACGTCAAATGCCTTGACCAGATCCTGACCGCTGCCGCCGAAGCCTAAAACAACGTAACTGGCAATGTCAGTACGGCTCTTGCCCAGATCATAGTCGGTCACCTGATCGACCTTCGGCTGGTAGAGACGAACTCGGCCGTCTTTGAAGAGGACAAATTTGGGCTCCGGTTTCTGCGTGGCGAGACTGTTTCCCACCTTTTTTACTTCCGCCATCATCTCAATATCTTTGCCGGAGCGACGGTAGTAGACGACGCCGGTCTGGATTTCGTCGACCTCGTCAATGACCTTCTGGTACGTGTCCCACTCGAAGCTGGCCTGTGCCGTGCGAAAGGTTGCTGCAACGGCGTCCATCTTCTTCAGAACGGCGTCGAGTGCGGCCGGATCGGCAGGCCTCGGCCGTGGAGTTGCAGTCGAACCGGGAAGACACGATGCCAGCGTGATAACGAAGATGAGAGCGGTACGTTTCATTCGGACTTTCTTTCTCGACGAGTGCTCGAACTGCGCGCCTACTCCCGCTTGGCCACAACCTTGTAAGTCTGCACCTTCCCTTTGTGGTCCCACGCGGCCTCGTAACTGACAATCGAAACCGCACCTGAAATCGGCTCGATGATATGCAGCAACTGCTCCCGCACCGACCGGTCATCGCCCGGCGTCACCGCGCTGCCCGCGATCTGGTAAAAAAGGTGGCCCTCGGTATCAGCCGTGACCACTACTTCAGTCGGATGCGGATTCCTGGAGATGGGTTTGTCATTGAAGTTGAGCACGCGCGGTGAAAACAGGATAAAGATCAGGATCAGCGTGACCATGATGTCGTAATGCAACGTGCCCCGCTCATACTGCCAGAGAATGTATCCGCGAATTGTTCGCCAAATGGCGTTCATGGGCAGGGTCGCGCTCGGCGCGCTACTCGTGAGTTCGGCTCTTTGCAAGTCTATTGACCACTCCGCGCTCTTGGCAACAACAGCCGCGAGCTATGAGTTCTGAGATTCCACGGGCAGCTGACAGCTCAAAAACTCAAAACTTCTTCGGCGTAATCCGCTCCGCCCCGATATAAGGCCGGAGCACGTCGGGAATCACCACGCTCCCGTCGGCTTGCTGATAGTTTTCCACGATCGCAACCCAGGTGCGTCCGACTGCCAGCCCGCTGCCGTTGAGCGTGTGCACGAACTCAGTCTTGTTCTTGCCCTCCGGGCGATAGCGGATGTTGGCGCGGCGCGCCTGGTACGACTCGAAATTCGAGCACGAAGAAATCTCGCGAAACAGTTGCTGCCCCGGGAGCCACACCTCGATGTCATACGTCTTGGCCGAAGCTGCCCCCATGTCTCCCGTACACAGTGTCATTACGCGGTAATGCAAGCCCAGCTTCTGCAGGACTTCTTCGGCATTGCGCGTGAGCTTCTCATGTTCTTCATAAGAATTCTCCGGCCACGTGAACTTGACCAACTCTACCTTCTGAAATTGATGTTGCCGGATAATGCCGCGCACATCTTTTCCATACGATCCCGCTTCACTGCGAAAGCACGGGGTGTAGGCAGTCAGCGAGATCGGCAGCCGCTCCTGATCGAGTACTTCGTCGCGATACAGATTCGTCACCGGAACCTCTGCTGTGGGAATCAGCCAGAGATCTTTCTCCCCGTGCGGCACTCGAAAGGAATCCGCGGCAAATTTTGGCAGCTGCCCGGTCCCATACATCGACTCGGAGTTCACCAGATAAGGCGGCAGAACCTCCGTATACCCATGCTCACGCGTATGCAGGTCGAGCATGAAATTCATCAGCGCCCGCTCAAGTTTCGCGCCCAGGTCCCAGTACACGGCGAAGCGCGCTCCGGTCAGCTTCACGGCCCGTTCCAGGTCGAGGATGCCAAGTTCCGCGCCCAGATCCCAGTGTGCTTTGGGAGTGAAGTCGAACTTCGGAGGCGTGCCCCATCGCCGGACTTCCACGTTATCGTCAGCGCTGTGGCCGACCGGTACGCTCTGGTGAGGCAGGTTGGGAAGGCCGGTGAGAATCTCGCGCAGCCGTGTATCGAGATCCGCCGCAGTCGTTTCGAGGGTCTGGATGCGCTCGCGCAGGTCCTTGGTCTGGGCGATGGCAGCGCTGGCGTCTTGCCCGCTCTTCTTCAGCTTGGCAATCTCTTCCGAAGCCTTATTGCGCTGAGCCTTGCTGGTCTCGGCCTCGGTGATCGCCTGGCGTCGCTGGGTATCGACTTCTCGGAAGTCCTTAAGCACCATAGCGGGGTCCATGCCGCGTTGGCGCAGCTTTTCCTCCACCAAGGGCAGGTTTTCCCGAACAAAATTTAGATCAAGCATGGGAACTAACTAATGTATCGGAAAAGCCCCGGAAAATGCACGCCGCCTAGGCCGCAGCACCTCAACTTGAGCTTTTCCTTCGGGCCCCTGAGTTCTTCGTGGCCAAAGTCGCGGAAGGCCGACCGTTGCCCCGACAGCTACTTTGGCGAATTCCCGATGGCTGTGTAAACTACGTTCGCGATGAGATCCTCCCGCAGGCCGTCCTTCTTGGTTCCGCTAATGCTGCTCGCAGTTTTCCTCGGCCTGCGGGTTTCGAGTTTCGCGTCCGCATATAACGGTCATCCGAAGCTGGTTGTTGTGATCGTCATCGACCAGTTCCGCGGCGATTACCTGGAACGCTATCGCGACCAGTTCGGAGACGCCGGGTTTCGCCTCCTCCTCGACCATGGCGCCTACTTTCCCAACTGCAACTACAACTACGCCAACACCCGCACGGCTCCAGGACACTCCACGTTATTTACCGGCGCTTACAGCAACGGTCATGGCATAGCCTCCAACGAGTGGTGGGACCAGAAAAAGAAACGCATGGTGACTTCGGTCGAAGACGACGACACGAAGTTGGTTGGCATCTCCGGCACCCAGGCCGGTGCCTCGCCCCACAACTTGATGGCCGATACCGTGGGCGACGAACTCAAACTCGCGACCCAGGGCAAGTCCCGTGTATTCGGAATTTCATTGAAGGACCGCGCTGCAGTTTTGCCGGCCGGCTTTGCGGGAGATGCGGCCTACTGGATCGAACCAAGAAGCGGCACCTGGGTCACATCGACTTACTATCGACCGGATCTTCCGAAGTGGGTGCAAGACTTCAACTCGACTCGCCCGGCCAAATATTGGGATCGCGAGTGGAAAGACTCGCAAGGAGCCGTGCTGCGCTCGACCGCACATCGCAAAGCCAAAGACGGATCCGAAGCGGGTTTCTATGAAGTTGTCGCCTCGACCGGATTCGGCAATGAATACGAATTGGAGTTCGCCCGCGAATTAATGGTTTACGAGAACATTGGACGCGGGCCTGCCACCGATTTCCTTTCAATCAGCCTCTCGCCCAACGATATTCTTGGCCATCAACTGGGACCCGATTCTCCCGAGATGCAGCAGATGGCTCTCGACCTGGATCGCGCATTGGCCGATTTCTTCAACTTCCTTGGCCACCAGATAGGGTTGGCTAATGTCTGGATCGCACTGTCAGCCGACCACGGTGTTTCCTCGTTGCCGGACGCAGTGAAGAAGCTGCACATTCCGGCGGCGAACCTCGGCGGCGCAAAGCTCGAGGCTCAGATCAATGCCGCGCTCACCGCAAAGTTCTCTCCCGGCCATCCAGCGGCTTACGCGAAGCTGGACTACCCTCTGGTGTGGCTCGACCAGGATGCGTTCGCCGGTGTCCACGTCAGCGAGCGCGACGCCGAGACTGCCGTTGGCGAGGCCCTCAAGCATGCCGGCGCGCATGACTATTACACCAAGTCGCAACTGGCAATGGGCGAAGCTCCCAATACGCCCTTGGGACGAAAATATCTGAACAGCTATTCGCCTCAAGGGAGTTGGTACGTGATGGGCCTTCCCGACCCCTATACGGTAGGATCTGCAAGCGGCACGGACCACACCTCCCCCTACAGCTACGACACGCATGTGCCCCTTGCTTTTTACGGTTTGCCGTTCCAACCGGGAACGTATCGCACGAGCGTCGAGCCCATCGATATGGCGTCGACGCTTGCTTCGCTACTGGGAATCAACGCCCCTACGCATTCGGTGGGGCGCGTGCTGACTGAGGCGCTTGCGCCACAACATCATCCCACTGCCGCGGGAGAAGGCCAGCCATGACCGCCTCCTCCGTCCCCGATCTCAGCGTGACTGTCGCCGGGATTGTACTGAAGAATCCGGTGATAGCCGCCAGCGGAACATTCGGCTACGGAGTCGAGTTTGAAGACATCGTGCATCTGGCCAAACTGGGTGGCTTTGTCGTGAAGGGACTATCCCAGGAACCAATGATCGGCAATCCGCCGCCACGCCTATGGGAGACCGCGGCTGGAATGTTGAACGCGATCGGCCTGCAGAACATTGGTGCGCGGGCATTCCTCGAAGAAAAAATGCCGCATTTGCGCCAACTCAAAAATATCGTCGTCATGGCGAATGTTTTCGGCTACACGCGCGAGGACTACGAGCGGACGATCGAGATTCTTAACGATGGCGAAGGCATCGCGGCCTACGAGTTGAACGTTTCCTGCCCCAACACGGAGCACGGCGGACTGCAGTTTGGCAGCGATCCCCGCTCGCTCGACGAAGTCGTGACCACAGCCAAGCGCGTGGCGCGCCGCCCGCTGATCGTCAAGCTCTCTCCCAACGTGACCAGCATCGCGCAGATGGCCTATGTAGCGCAGGAAGCCGGTGCCGACGCAGTGTCACTAATCAACACATTCGTTGCCATGGCAATCGATCCCGAGACCCGCAAGCCGCGCATCGCGAATGTCACCGCCGGGCTCTCCGGTCCGGCCATCAAGCCGATCGCAGTCCGCATGGTCTATGACGCGGCCCACGCGGTGAAAATTCCAGTCATCGGCATGGGCGGAATCTCGACCGCAGAAGATGTTGTTGAATTCATGCTCGCGGGAGCCACCGCCGTGCAGATCGGCACAGCCAGCTATTGGGATCCCTGCGCCACCGAGAAGATTGTCGACGGCCTGCAAGAATGGTGCATCGAACATCATGTTACCCGCCTGGCCGATTTCATAGGCGGAATGCAGATGGAGTGATTAAGTCATAGAGACGTAGCTTGCTACGTCTCCGGGAGCGCTGAGCTCTAAGCTTGCTCGTTTCCCTGCACTGAAAGTTCCTTCAGTGCCAAGCCCCCAGAATCGCCCCCATCGCCAGGTAGCAAACCAGCTGATAGCCCGTGTTGATCAAATAAAGCCTGTTCCGCTGGCGGCTGAAAAGAGCATTCGTGAGCTGAACCGTTGTTACAAATCCCAACCACACTACCAGGCCGATCTTCAAACCGTCGAAGGCGGTCGCGGCGCCGGTTACGCCGATGAGTTTCCCAAGAGCGAATGCAGTCACGATGCTCGCAATCAGGGAGAGCACGTACGACGGTCCTGCGGTCTTCTGCATCTCCGCGATCTTTGCCTTGTCGTTCGGATCGTAGCCCATCAGTCTCATCCACGGATTGGCAAACAGCGCCGGAGAATACCACACGAAGCCCACCACCATGGTGGCCAGTGCTGACACCAACACGGCCCACAGATTCACGCCCAGAAAGTGCATGAAATCCTCCGCTTCCTCAGATTTGAATTATCGAGGCCTAGGACTGATGCGCTCCAAATATGGAACGCCCAAGAAGCTTCTCGCTACCGGCCGTGAGTGTACCAGATGGAACCCGGAGATTTGTAGTCGCCGCCTTCGCCCCACACGGCATGGGTCGAGCCGTCACTGTCAATGGCGAGGCCGAAATAATCTCCAAAGGGGAAGCGGAAGCCGCTGGAAAGAATATAGTCGTAGCCCCGGGCCGCGCCGGATAGCTGCGTCTCCGGGCCCCACGTGGCCCCGCCGTTGGTCGAACTCCGATAGAAGGTGTTCCACAGCCGGCGGCTCGGATGGCCCGGCTCGCTCGCCCTGGAATCCATCCACGCGATGCGAACGTCGCCCGACACCCCCGCCACGATCGCCGGAAATGCGTGTTCGACGCCGGTCGTCGTCATCGAGACACTCGTTCGCGGCGACCAGGTTGTTCCAGCCGTGGTCGAAGATGAGAAGTAAATGCGCTCTGGCCCGCCGTTCGCGCTGCCGGCATTCCACAGCGCGTACACAGCGCCGGCCGCGTCCGATGCCATAGCGACCTGCGCCCCTAGGTACCCCGTCTCACACCTTTCCGCCGCGCAGTCGGGCGGCGCGCCAGACTGGTCCATGAGCAGACTGTTCCATGTGCGTCCCCCATCCGTCGACCGGCTGACGTAAACGCTCACTGGATGCCTGGGCATCTCGTGGCGCGCATATGCCGTCCACCCGAAATAAACGTTGCCCGCGGGATCCACAGTCGCTCCGCCACCCAGCGACCATCCCCGATCAGCGCCTGGATTCACTTGGACCACGCTGAAAGTCTGACCGGCATCGTGGGATGCAGCTACGAAGAATCTCTCTTCATGGTTGAAACCGACATAAACGTCAGGCCCGCGCACCGCGAGCACCGGTTTGTCCGTATCGGTCCGGCCGCGCTCGGGCCAGGAATAAGTCCAACTTTGTCCGAAATCGAGCGAGCGCGCCACCACGATGTCGCGCTTGTTGTTTTGCATCCACGATGCATAAACCGTCTGCCGGTCCACCGGGTCCACCACGATCTGGGGGTCGAACTGGCCCGTCCGAAAGGGAAGCAACGCCACCGAGGGCTGCCACGAAATTCCATTGTCATTGCTGACCAGCAGGGCAATCGTCGGCGCGGTGCAAGTGGGACAGTCCGGCACAGCCCCATATTGCGGATACAGAACGTAAACGTGCCCGTGCCCGTCGGCGGCCATCGCCGGCTCCCATTGATCGCCGCTGCGATACCCGAGACGTTCCTGGGACGTGAATGCAGAAGCTGCCAGCGCCACCTGAGCCGTGGTCAGGGCCAATAGCAACGCCAAGAGAAAAAGCAGCACGGTTAGGCGCGCAGTTCTTGGCCTGGCTTCGAAGTGGCTGGTTTGAAACACTACGGGATCCGTTCCTGGGGGAAAACCCTTCCCGGACTCTATCCTGATTCCAACCGGTGCGTCAATTGCCCAAGTGAGTGAAAACCAAGATTTTACAAGCCTGTGACTTTCTTGGAGTTTGCACATCAAATGAAGGACAATCACAAGACCGAGCGACGAGACTCAGTCAGGTCCCGAAGGAGCAACCCGCAATGGAAAGAGCCACATTCGCCGCAGGATGTTTTTGGGGAGTCGAAGCCACCTTCCGACAGATGCCGGGCGTAGTCTCAACCCGCGTGGGTTACACCGGCGGGCAGACTGAGAACCCGAACTATCAGGAAGTCTGTACCGACCGCACGGGACACGCCGAGGCGGTGGAAGTTGAATTCGATCCGGCCAAGGTCCGTTATGCCGACCTGCTGAAAGTGTTCTGGGAAAATCACGACCCCACGCAAGTGAATCGCCAGGGTCCCGATTGGGGATCGCAGTACCGCTCCGCCATTTTCTTTCACTCGCCGGACCAGCAGGCGCAAGCGCTCGCTTCGAAAGAGTCCCTCGAAAAAGCGCATCGTTATTCCAAGCCGATCGCAACCCAAATCGTTCCTGCCGTCACTTTCTATCCGGCGGAAGACTATCACCAGCAGTATCTGGAGAAGCGCGGGCTGGCCAGTTGTCACGTCAAGTACTAGAACCGCTTTCAGGCTGCCGTGGCCGGAAAAAGGCGAGCAAAACCAAGCCCCCCAGGTAATACGGAATACTCTGCTGCAGGTTGCTGCCCAAGAAACGCTGCACTAGTCCGAACAGGGCCAGGGCCTCGCACAATGCGTAAGTCGCGACGTAACCTGTTCTCCAGTGGTTGAGGCTGACCGTGTCCTCTGGTCGAGTCACCAGAGTCTCCTCTGCGCGTAGAACCAGCGTCCGCCGAACCACGAAGATCATCCCCACAACTGCCACGCCCAAGGTTGTGAAGATGTAGCTGAGTGACGGATCGACGGCTCGCGCTGCCGGCCGTATGATCTCTCCTAACGCAAGGTAGAGCAGAATACTGGCCAGCATCGACCACTGCACGGTCCGCAGTGTCTTCAACGCTGTCTTCATGGGACTGGACCTACTCGCGCACGCCGACTGTGGGGAGGACTACAAAAACATTCTACGGCGGAATTAGCTTGCGGAATATTTATTTCGATCTCGATATCGACATCAATGCGAGGGATGGCCCTCCGACTTTCCCGGCCGCACTCGCAGGAAAATCTGGAATGAAACTGGATGGTTGCCGTAGGCAATATCAAGCGCTGCCGGCTTCGAGTAGAAGGTCACGTCCGCCCCCAGGCCCAATTGCCATGCCCGGTCTTGAATCAGATCCCGCACGCCGCCAAACGTGTACGCTCCAATCCGGTATGCCGGATGGACGAGCGCCTGCGGGAAGAGTTCATCTTTGTCGACGAGTTCCAGCCGCGAAAAAGCATAGTTCTGCTGGTGAATATTCAACGTGGATTCCAGCAGGTAGCTGTTCAGGTTCGTTCCTGTTTCCAGTTTGTGCACGCGTCCCCAAATCAAAGACGTTGCCCAGTTCCCCCACTTGAGTGGCCGGTTGTACTCCGCCGATGCAGTCTGCCTCCACTGGCTCCCCGGTTCCAACGCTTCAGGATGTTCCAGCCGACCTATGCTGTATCCCGCTGACCAATTGCGTGTTGGAGCAACCGAAGCCCGTGTCGACCACGAATCAAGCGCGGCAAACTGGATGCTCCAGCGCTGCTCGTTTGGCTCGCGACCGTTGAAGGCCGAAGCCTCCAGTTTGACCCGGTCAATCACGAATCCCGTCGTGATTACGCCAAAACTGGTATGCGTCGAGTCCTGCAGATGATGGCTCAACGGCGCCAGCGGCAGCTCTGAGGCCGATGCTCGATGGATATAAGTCACCGGCCCCAGTGCCGGCTCAGCCGAAGGGCCTCCATAAACCTGCCACGAAATGGTCTTCGTCAGCGGCAACGTATACAGTGCGGCCAGTTCGGCAAAAACATTGTGCGGGTGTTGATGATCGACCAGGGGCGCACCATGATACGTTTCGCCAGTCTGAAAGATTTCCGGAAATCCTGGATGCGGCGATGTCAGCGATTCCGCGGAAAACATTTGCCGGAACAGAATCGTCCCCGAGCCCAGTTTGTGCTGCTCCATCAACATGCCCCAATTCACCGATTCGGCCTTGCCGGCGCCGCGAGGTCCGCCTTGCTGATTGTAAGTTGCGAAAATCACGCCGTGCGCCATCAACTGCCAGCCGCCTCGCATCCACATCCACTCATGCCCCGACACCGAAGCCGGCTGCCACGACGTCCCCGATCCCTCATGCGGCGACGGCAACTGCAGACCGGTGCTCTCGTCCATCTGCATTCCGGGCATCGACATGTCTTGCTCTGAAGTCTTCGGATGGGCGTGCGGTGGGGCGCTAGCCGGGCTCTCCTGTCCAGGCGCAAGCGCGGTCCCCAGCGCCATCAGGACCAAGAGGACAATTCGAGATCTTTTCACGCGAGAACCGGACATGAACTCCCACACATGGGATTATGTCCCGGTGATTTTGATTCGCAGTTCTTCGGGCAGTCGCTGCCTGATTTCTTCAGGCAAGCGGTCGTGCACGCGCCGTGCGCCTTCTTTGGCAGCATCGAGAACGGTCACTGGCGCTGGCGTAGCGACCGCCACGCCTAGCCAGATCAGGGCGGAGAGAGCGAATCCCGCGAGCGCTGCGATTTCGAGCAAGAAGGCATGGCGCGGGCCAAGGTACCGGATCACGCCAAAGGCCAGCAGAAAGACCGCCGCGGAAACCGAGGCGAGCGCGATCAAGCCAACGTCAATCAAGCGATGGATTTGTTGGCGGCTGCGGCAGTGTTCACACGCGGCAAAGTGATTTTCATAGTCGCCGCGCATCTCTGGTGCCAGGCCGGAAATATCATACCGCCAGCCCGCCAGAATTTTGCCTACGATTGGATCAATGCACTGCTGACTCATTTGGGGGTTACGAAATCAGCCAAGAACAAATAATCCCACTTCAGCCCAACTACAGGCGAATCGGCTCCAAAGCTTCAGTCTGGGGCGCCAGGAGCACTCGGTTCTGGAACAAACCACCCCGCGTCGCCAGCGCTCGCTCCGCTTCTCTCCGGGCGATTTCCGGATGATTGTTCTGCTCTGACAGATGCGCCAGTACTACAAACGTCGCACTATTATCATAGTCGTTGGTGAAGAAATCTGCGAGAGCCACGTTGGAAAGGTGGCCGACCCGGCTCATCACACGCTGCTTAACCGACCATGGATAAGGTCCGACTCGCAGCATCTCCACGTCGTGATTCGACTCCATCACCAGCACATCGCAGCCTCGCAAGTGATCGCGCACGCTGACTGGTAGATATCCCAAGTCGGTAGCGATTCCAATCTTGATGCCTTCCGCGCGGAACGTGAACCCCACCGGATCGGCCGCATCGTGCGGAATAGTGAAAGGCCTCACAGCAATATCGCCCACCTGAAAGCCATGCCCCGATTCGAAGCGCTCGAACTTCTCGAGCTTTAGCCGGTCGCCATTCTCGTCGCGCAACGCACGCGCCCAGGCCTGGTGCGTCGCACCCGTCATGAAGACTGGGATGCGCAGCTTCTTCGCCAGCGTTGCCAGTCCGTAAATATGATCGCAATGCTCGTGAGTGATGAGAATCGCCGACAGCGAGTGCGGATCGTCGCCCAACGCCTTCATGCGCTTGAACGTCTCGCGGCACGAGATGCCGGCATCGACCAGGATCTTCGTACACGCGCTGGCCACAATCGCGCAATTGCCGCGGCTTCCCGAGGCCAGCATCGATACACTTACACCCATGCCCGCAGCATACGCGTTCGTCCTGTGGAATCGGGAGTAACTTTCTGGTTAAGCCGGTACCTTCGGGCGCGCCGTGTCTCCTTCCCGATCTTGGCCGCTGCTGTTCAGGGTTTCGTCGGCAGCATCTTGATCGTCTGCAGCCAGGTTTCCACGCTCGCCGGCCAGGCCGTCACTGGAAGCTTCGTGCGCCGCAGACCGTAACCGTGACCACCTTCCGCGTAAAGATGCATTTCCGCCGGCACCTTGGCATTCTTCAACGCCAGAAAGTAAGCCGTGGAATTTTCCACGTGCACTCCATCGTCCTCGGCCTGCACCATGAAAGCCGGAGGAGTTTTCTCGGTCACGCGGATCTCCGGGTCGGGCGCAAAGTTTTTGTCTTCCAGAGTCAGATACGCAGGATAGACAAGTACGGTGAAGTCAGGGCGGCACTCGAGTTTATCTGCCGCGTCGACAGCATCATAAACACGTTGCTCGAAATGGGTGCTGAGCGCCGCGGCAAGATGCCCGCCAGCGGAGAAGCCCAGCACGCCGACGCGATGCGGATCGATGTGCCATTCCGCGGCATGCGCTCGAACCATCCCCAGCGCTCGCTGCGCATCCTGCAACGCTGCCGAATATTTGGGATAAGGCCCCGAGTCGGGCACCCGATACTTGAGCAGCACACAGTTAACCCCTATCGAGACCAGCCAGTCGCAAACCTCAGTTCCTTCCAGGTCAAGCGCCAGGATGTGATATGCGCCGCCGGGAAAGACTACAACCGCGGTCCCGCTATTCTTTCCCTTCGGAGCATACAAAGTGATCGTAGGCGCAGCCACATTGGTCAGGCGCATGACCGGTTTATCGGCAACCAGATAGTCCTTGGCCGTCGTAATATCGGTCTCGGGCCCAAGATTGGGCTGCTGCGTTTGCGGCCAGAGAGGCAAAGTAATGTGTCCCGGAGGAGGCTCCCAAGCAGCCTTCTGTCCAAAAAGGCCGGCAGAAATGCCGAAGAGTGCAAGCAGTAGAATTAAATGCAAGCGCATAAGTTTTTTCCAATTACCAAATTGCAAAATTACTCAATCACCCAATCCGCTTCACCTTCCCTGCCGCAAGTTGTCGATGACGCCCCGCATTAACGAGCCGCCATAAGCCCCAGCGATTCCCGGAAGAAATGCCAGAAACGATCCATACACCTGCGCTCGCGAAGGCTTGACGGTCAGAAGCACATAAGCGACCAACTCGGTCAAAGGTATCAACGCGCCCACAATTACGACCCAGCGCCAAGGCCAGCCAGGCCGCAGCAGTCCCAGCAACATACAAGCCGACAGCACCAGCAAAGCCGTGAACAGCAAGTCATTGATGGCAACATCAGCCAAGCCCGTCGCCACGCCGCACAGCGCAGCCAGCAAGTAGTACCAGGCATCTCGTTTTGTCTTTTCAATCAGCAATCAGCAATCAACAATCAAGAATCATCAATACGTGTAGAATCCTCGCCCGCTCTTCCGCCCCAGCCATCCCGCGTCCACCATCTTGATCAGCAGCGGGCACGGACGATATTTCGGATCCCCCAGGCCATCGAGCAGCACGCGCATGATGTCGAGACAGACGTCGAGCCCGATGAAATCCGCCAGCGTCAGCGGACCCATGGGATGTGCCATGCCCAGCTTGAACACTTCATCGACTGCCTCAGGCGTGGCCACGCCTTCCATCACTGCATACATGGCCTCATTCAGCAGCGGCATCAGCACTCGGTTCGAGACGAAGCCGGGCGCGTCGTTCACTTCCACCGGAGTTTTATCAACCTTCACCGCAAGATCACGAACCGCGGCGAATGTTTCCTGCGATGTCGCCAGCCCGCGGATGACTTCCACCAGCTTCATCACCGGCACTGGATTGAAGAAATGCATGCCGATCACCTTTTCCGGCCGCTTGGTCAGCGCCGCCAGCTTCGTGATCGAAATGGAAGAAGTATTCGACGCGAGAATAATCTCGGGCCGAGTCAACCGGTCGAGGTCGCGGAAGATTTCCGTCTTGATTTCAAATTTCTCGGTCGCCGCTTCAATCACGAAATCACAGTCCGCCAGCTTCGCCCGATCCGTCACCGGCTGGATCCGCTTCAGTGCCGCGCCCTTGTCGTCCGCGGTGATCTTGTTCTTAGCGACCTCGCGATCGAGATTCTTGTTAATCGTGCCAAGCGCACGCTCCAGAAAGCGCTGCTCCACATCGCACAAAACCACGTCGTGCCCGCCGCGCGCGAACACATGCGCGATGCCGTTGCCCATCGTGCCTGCGCCCACTACGCCCACACGTTGCATATCCATAACGTTCGCCTCGGTGAAAACGTTCGAGTCTACCACTCGGCGTCGAGCAGCGGCCAACAATGAAGAAGGGGCGCATCTTGCAACGTTGCGTGGATTCTATTTTTGAAAACGCTTGACACGTTTACTACGTATGTAGTAATTATACCCACGTCGGTAGGAGATGAAATGACCCAGCGCAAGCTCACCAGATTGGAATTGCAGATCATGGAGACGCTGTGGACTCGCTCCAGCGCCTCTATCCGCGAGATCCAGGAGGCTTTTCCCGAGAAAGACCGTCCGGCCTACACCACGGTCCAGACCACGGTATATCGCCTGGAAACGAAGAAGGCCGTGCGCCGCGTGAAGAAGGTTGGCAATTTCCATATCTTCGAAGCGGCGGTTTCCCGCGATGTCGCGCAGCGCAAGTTAATCGACGACCTGCTGGCATTGTTCGGCGGACGCACTCAACCCGTGATGGCCCATCTGATCGAGTCCGGCAAGCTGACTCTCGCCGACGTAAAGGAAGCCCAAAAGACCCTTCGCAAGCTCGAGAGAAAGGATAAATCCCAATGATCCCGAAATATCTGTCCGCGATCTGGGTCGCCACCGCGCCCGCTCTGGGTAATCATTTGTGGCAGTCCACCCTGTTTGCCGCCGCCGCGGGATTCCTGACCCTCTTCTTGCGCAAGCACCACGCTCGTTCCCGTTATTGGTTGTGGCTGGCAGCGTCGGCGAAGTTCCTGGTGCCTTTTTCGTTGTTGGTCGAAATCGGCAGCCGCCTGGCGTGGTTCCGTAATTCCCCCGTCGCCGCAAATCCCGGCCTGCACTTCATGATGGTGGAAATTGGCCAGCCCTTTACGAAGGCAGTGGCTGCGAACCCTGCCACTACTCCCGCCGTGGCTTCCTCAAGTCCGCTCCATCTGCTTTCAGCCTTGGTCATCATCTGGCTGTGTGGATTCTTCGTGGTCGTTTTCGTGTGGAGTGTGCGCTGGCAGCGAATCTCCGCGGAGATCCGCGCCGCCCTTCCCTTGTCCGAAGGCCGTGAAGTAGGAACCCTGCGCCGCGTCGAACGGAAGGGCAGGCTACGCAAGCCGATCGCACTCCTGCTGTCGCGTGCCTCGCTCGAGCCCGGAATCTTCGGTATCGCCGAGCCTGTTTTGATTTGGCCCGAAGGTATCTCACAACATCTCGAGGATCCACACCTCGAAGCCATCCTCGCGCACGAAGTGTGGCACGTGCGCCGCCGAGACAATCTGTTTGCCGCGATGCACATGCTGGTGGAAGCCCTCTTCTGGTTTCACCCGCTGGTTTGGTGGCTAGGCGAGCGTCTGCTCGAAGAGCGCGAACGCGCTTGCGATGAAGAGGTCGTGGAATTCGGGGCCAATCGCCATGTCTATGCCGAAAGCATTCTGAAAGTGTGTGAATTCTGCCTGGGGTCCCCACTGCCCTGCGTCGCAGGCGTTACGAGCGCCGATCTCAAGCAAAGGATGGCTCATATTATGTCGGATCGCAAATTGCACCAGCTCAATTTCACCCGAAAACTTTTGCTCAGCACGGCGGCATTCTTGGCCCTTGCTGTTCCCATCACGTTTGGCCTGTTGAACGCAACTCCCAGCAGCGCCCGCCAGGCTGGGACCACTCCGCAAACCACGGCTACGTTCGAAACGGTCTCTATCAGGCCCAGCAAGTCGGCGCCCGATGGGCCCACGGGACTGATGTTTTCGCTGGACGACGGAAGCTTCAATGCGACACGCATTAGCTTGCAGACGCTGGTCAAAGTCGCGTATCGCGTGCAAGACTCTCAGCTCTCAGGGGGGCCCGACTGGTTCAACACCGAGAGGTACGATATCAATGCAAAAATGAGTGGCGCGGTGGCTGAGGAATTTCGCGAGCGAGATCTTGAGCAACGCAATCCTGCCGATCAACCCTTGCTTCAGGCACTCTTGAGGGATCATTTCAAGTTGGCGCTGCACCCCGAAACCAGAAATCTGCCTGTGTATGACCTGGTCGTTGACAACAATGGTCCAAAGTTCCATGAATCGAAAGGACAGGCCATGATGCGCCTCGGCAAAGGCGAACTGACCTCGCAAGGCGTTCCCCTGACCCTCCTTGTTGATCAGTTGTCCTTGCGGCTGGGCCGCACGGTTGTCGATAAGACCGGGCTCAAGGGCAATTACGCGTTCACCCTGCACTGGAAGCCTGATGCGAGCGAAGACACGCAAATAAAGGCAGACGGCCTCAACCAAGCAGCTGTCACGCCGTCACCTGAATTGGCCGGATCAATCGAGACGGCACTTCAGGAGCAACTCGGTCTGAAACTTGAGCCGCAAACGGAGACGGTGCAGGTTCGGTCATGCTGAAATGCCCTCGGAAAATAGCTCGGAAAATACGAGAGGACTAATGGACTTTGCGACGTTAGGGTGGGGGTGTTGATTGTTTGATCGGTTGGGATTTGAGTCTCCGCGGTTAGCCAAACAAAAAGTCCCGCCAAGAGAAGCTTGAAGGAGCACCCTCAGCGTCTGCTTCCTTTGCGTGTAAGCTCTTGTCGCTCAAGGTGTTCCGGAGCCTTCCTGCTATCCAAGCCATGCAAGTCCTTACAGATGGAATATTTTGCGGGGAATCGCCCCAAAGAAAATGTCGCTGATCTCGAAAGCCTCGAGCGTGCTCGTCCAACTCAAACACGCCGCCACACCGCACCCTCACAGCACGCAATCCCCGCGTCTTTACGAGGTGTAAAATGATCTAAGTCTTATACCTCATCGATTCCTGTCGAAAGGAATTCTCCCATGGCTACCTTGGAAGCCCCCGTCCGGCCGCGCACGAGCGTGCATTCAGGACCGTTCGTTACCGAGCCTTTTTATGATTTCCGCAACGAGGACAATGCGCGCCGCATGCGCGCCGCGATCGCGAAAGTGCGCGGCCAGTTGGGCCGCGAGTATGACCTCATCATCGGCGGCAAGCGCGTCAAGACTACCGACAAGATCAAGTCGCTGAACCCGTCGCAGCCATCGCAGATTGTCGGGCTCCATCAAAAGGCCGGCAAAGAGCACGTCGAGCCGGCCATGAAGGCCGCGCTTGAGGCTTTCAAGACCTGGAGCCGCACTTCAGTCGAGGAGCGCGCCAGCCTCGTCTTTCGCGTCGGCGACCTGATGCGGCAGCGCAAGATGGAATACATGGCTTGGCTGGTCTTCGAGGTCAGCAAGAACTGGGCCGAGGCCGATGCCGACATCTCCGAGACGATTGACTTCTGCGAGTTCTACGCGCGCGAAGCCCTGCGCTTTGCCAAGGCGCAGGCGCCAATCCAGTTGCCGGGAGAGCACGATTCGCTGATGTACATTCCGCTGGGCGTGGGCGCTGTCATTCCACCGTGGAATTTCCCTTGCGCCATCATGGCCGGCATGACGCTGGCCTCAATCGTCAGCGGCAACACCGTCATCCTGAAGCCCTCGAGCGATTCACCCACCATCGCCGCGAAGTTTGTCGAACTGCTCGAAGAAGCGGGCATGCCCGAAGGCGTAGTCAACTTCTGCCCCGGCGCCGGAGCGAGTTTTGGCGACGCCGTCGTCGCGCATCCCAAGACGCGGTACATCGCATTCACCGGTTCGCGCGAAGTCGGCCTGCACATCAACAAGGTCGCCGCGACGCAAGCCCCGGGCCAAGTCTGGATCAAGCGCACCATCCTCGAGATGGGCGGTAAGGACGCCATCATCGTCGATGCCGATGCCGACATCGATTCCGCCGTTGAAGGCGTGGCGCAGGCCGCATTTGGCTTTCAGGGGCAGAAATGCTCGGCCTGCTCTCGCGCCATCGTCGACGAGCGCGTCTATGACAAGTTCCTCGAACAGCTCAAAGCCCGCGTCGAGAGGATCCAGATCGGCGATGTTACCGAGAACGCCGCCATGGGCGCCGTCATCAACGAAGGGTCGATGAAGACGATCCTCGGCTACATCGAGCAGGGCAAGAAAGACGGGCGCCTCATCACCGGCGGCGAACGCGCACCCGGCGAAGGATACTTCATCAAGCCCACTGTGTTTGCTGATATCCCCGCGAAATCGAAGCTCGAGCAGGAAGAAATCTTTGGTCCCGTGCTCGCTGTGATCAAGGCGCGCGGCTTCGACCATGCGCTTGAAATCGCCAACGATACTGAGTTCGGACTGACTGGAGCGGTGTACACCAAATCGCGCGACAAGATTGATCGCGCAATTCAGGAATTCCACGTCGGTAATCTGTACATCAACCGCAAGTGCACTGGCGCGATGGTCGGCGCGCATCCCTTCGGCGGCTTCAACATGTCGGGAACCGATTCCAAGTCCGGAGGTCCGGACTATCTTTACCTGTTCTCGCAGGCAAAATCGGTCGGCGAAAAGATCATTTAAGGCATGTAAAGAGACGCTTTCGTTGGGACGTTGCCGGCAACGTCTCTCTCACCACCTTTCGAAACGCCGCCGGCAGAGACGTAGCCAGCTACGTCTCTACGGTAGGCATGGTTGTGACCGAAGTCGATGTGATGCGTCTAAGCTGTTTGCACAACAACAAACTGGGGCTGCTCACAATGAAACTTCGTTTGGAGATGTTGGTCTGTTTGGTCTGCCTGTTTTTCTCCTCTTCTCTCTTTGCCCAGAATTCTTCCAACCAGGCTGCGATTGAGGTCGCGACGAAGGTAATTCGCCCGGAGCAGATCCGGGCGCACATTCGCTTTCTCGCCGATAGCCTGTTGCAAGGCCGCGCACCGGGCACTCCCGGCTACGATGTCGCCGCACACTACGTGGCCACGGAATTGGAAGGCATGGGCCTGCATCCCGGCGTCTCTGGTAGTTGGTTCCAGCCCGTGCCCTTGCAGAAAGCGGTGACGGACGCGGCCGCCAGTTCTCTTGTGCTCACAATCAATGGCAAGGAACAAAAACTGGTCGACGCCAAAGACTACGTCCTTTCCACCTGGTTCGCGAGCCCGGCGGGGAAGGCCGAGAGCAAGGCGGAGAGCGACGTGAGCGCGCCCGTCGTCTTTGCCGGATTTGGTGTTACCGCGCCCGATCAGAAATATGACGACTACGCTGGCCTCGACGTGCGCGGCAAACTGGTGCTGGTGATTTTCGGGGCGCCCTCCGCTTTTCCCTCTACCGAACGCGCCTACTATTCCGATGGCATTGTGAAAGCCAGAAATGCAGTGGCGCATGGAGCGGTCGGCGAACTGTCGATCATGATGCCCGAGGATTGGAAACGATATCCGTGGGAATGGCTGGTCCCGCAGATCCAAGTCGGGGAAATGCATTGGCTCAGCAAGAGCGGGCTTCCCCATGACTTCTTTCCGGAACTGCGCGGCAATGCTTTATTAAGCCAGCACGGAGCAGAATCCGTATTCGCAGGTGCTCCCAAGACCTTGGATCAGATCTTTGCCGGTGCGCGTGCCAGCAAGCCGCAGGGGTTCGCGCTGCCGGTGAGCGTTCGCGTCCATACGGTGGCCACACAGGCCGTAGTGCAGAGCGCTAATATTATTGCGGAATTGAAAGGCTCCGATCCGGCCCTGCGCGATCAGTACGTGGTCTACACCGCGCACGTGGATCATCTTGGAATTTGTCCGGCTGTTGACGGCGACAACGTCTGTCACGGCGCCCTCGACAACGCCTCCGGCACCTCTACCCTGCTGGAGATCGCGCGCGCTTATGCCAGCCTTCCGAAGGCGCCGCGCCGGTCTGTGCTCTTTGTCTTTGTGACCGGAGAGGAAATGGGACTGCTGGGCTCGGATTACTACGCGCACTTTCCCACGGTGCCTTTGAAATCGATCGTCGCCAACGTAAACATTGATCTGGCCCCCGGTAGTTATTTTCCGATGAAGGATGTAGTCGCGCTGGGAGCCGAGCACTCCACCATGGGAGAGGAAGTCGCTGCCGCTGCCAAGGTGATGGGCTACGACGTAAGCCCAGATCCCATGCCGGAGGAAGTCTCCTTCATCCGCAGCGATCAATATTCCTTTGTGCTGCAAGGCGTGCCTGCCGTCGATATCGAAGACGGAGTGAAATCGACGGACCCGAAGATCAACGGCCTAGCCGTAGTCAAGAAATGGCTGGTCACGCGCTATCACACGCCACTCGACAACATCGATCAGCCCATTGATTTTGATTCAGCCGCGAAAGGTGCAGTCATGAATTTCCTGGTCGGGTACCAGGTCGCCCAGCACGATGTTCCCCCGGGATGGATTAAGGGAGATTTCTTCGGCACGACATTCGGCCCTCGTCACGCAGGCGCGACCGTAGGAGAGTGAGACTGACGAATGGAATGCTTCAGCAGCGCCGAGTTCCCGGCGATGCGGCCGCGGGGTTTCTCTCCACGAAACCGCGCTGATGCCAGTAAGGATAAATCGGCGTGGTGTCGGTTGCGGCATCGAGCTTGGCCACCTGCTCGGCGGTCAAGACCCATCCTGCCGCGCCCAGGTTCTGCCGCAACTGTTCTTCGTTGCGCGCGCCAACGATGACGCTGGAAATCGTCGGACGCTGCAGCAGCCAGTTGAGCGCCACTTGCGGCACCGTCTTTCCGGTTTCTTTGGCCACAGCGTCCAAAGCATCGACCGCCTTGTAAAGGTATTCGTCAGACATCTGCGGCCCTTGCTCAGACGTCTTATGCAGACGGCTTTCCTTCGGAAGAGGCTGGCCGCGGCGGATTTTTCCGGTGAGCCGCCCCCACCCCAGGGGACTCCAGACCATGGCCCCGACGCCCTGGTCCTCGCCCAGTGGCATCAGTTCCCACTCGTACTCGCGACCGACCAGAGAGTAGTAGACCTGATGGGCCGCATAGCGCGCCCAACCATAACGATCCGAAATGTCGAGAGATTTCATCAGGTGCCAGCCTGAAAAATTGGAGCAGGCGATGTACCGCACCTTCCCGCTGACGACGAGGTTGTTCAGCGTGCTCAGCACTTCTTCGATCGGCGTGAGCGCATCGAACCCGTGCAGGTGATAAATGTCGATGTAGTCTGTTCCCAGCCTGCGCAAACTTGCCTCGCAGGCTCGAATCATGTGATACCGCGAAGAGCCGACATCGTTCGGTCCGGACCCCGCGCGAAACGTCGTTTTGGTCGAGATCAGAACCTGGTCCCGGCGTCCGGCGATCGCCTTGCCGAGAATGGTCTCGGAAAGTCCGTCTGAATAGATATCCGCGGTGTCGAAAAGATTGACGCCAGCCTCCAGGCAAATGTCGACCAACCGCGTTGCCTCGGCGATGTCACTGGAACCCCAGGCGCGGAAGAATTCCGTTCCGCCTCCAAACGTGCCCGTACCAAAACTCAAGGCAGGAACTTTCAATCCAGATCGGCCAAGCTGTCGATATTCCATATCACGCATAGATGCACTCCCGCGAGAGAATGATTCGTATACTCATCCCGACAGCGACTTGAAAGCAAAGTCGGGAGGTGCCCGGGAATTAAAAGGCCGCCCTCGCAGGCGGCCTTCGCAATCAAAATCGACTGGGAAACTTCTACTGCGCAACTCCGGCAGGCGGTTGCGGTGCAGCCCCTGCGGTAGTCGCGGCGGCAGCTTCGTTGAGAATGCGGTGGTGAATGGTGAACAGCGCCAGTTCCAGCCGGTCGGAGACGCCGATCTTGTCGTACACGTTGCGCAGGTAATTCTTGATGACCTGTTCGGTGGTGCCGAGCTGCGTTGCGATTTCCTTGTTTTTGTAACCCTGCACGATCAAGGCGACGATGCGGAGTTCCTTGGCGGTCAACCGATCGCGGACCCGTAGCCCGACCATATCGTTTTCGGTGAGTTCGCTGGGCACGGCGACATCCTGCACCCAGGTTTCGCCGCGCGCCACCTTGCGCACGCAGTCGACCAGCGCGGCGCTGGTGACGTTGCGGTAGACCACTCCGTGCGCGCCGTTCGACATGTGCTTTTGCGCGCTCTCGCCGGTATCGGCTAATACGATCACGCGCGTCTTTGCCTTGTTGGCCCCTTGCACGATCGCAGCAAAGTCGTTGTGAAATCCTGCTGCCACGACCAGCACGGCAGCGCGAAATTTATCCAGCGCCATGAACATCTGTTCGGGAGTCTGCGCCTGGGCCACGATGCGCATCTCATCTTCAACCGCAAGGACTTTGGCAATACCCGCCCGGAAGATCGCCTGGTTATCCGCCAGAATCAGTTTGAGCATGTTGTCAGCGCTCCCAAGAAAGTCTATGAGTTCCTCACGAACTCGTATGTGTCGATCACGCAAGCCACGCCGCGGCCTTCTCCACCTTCGCCGGTTTCATCCGCGCGCACCACTCGCCCCTTGCACTGGATGGTCACGTTCTCCTGACCGCCCGTCATCTCCGGGGGCAGCGTGATTTCAAATTCCACCGGCGAACCAATCTCCATCGACGCGTCGGCGCGAATGTAAACGCCGGCGGCGCTGAGATTTCCGGTGACTCCCTTGGAGTCTGCACCGGTTTCGCCCTTATGAATCTTGATCGGCAGTTCCAGCGGGAATCTTTTCCCGGTCCGTGCTTCTTCCCCCACGGTACCTCCTCTATGTTGGCCGACTGTCAGGTTGTCGTCTGCGAATGAGGCCAACGTCGTCAAACCAAGCTCCCAGCGGGCCGAAGCCCACTTTTATGCTCACGGGCGGTTATATCACGGAAAGTTACCTGTGTAAAAGCCTGATAACCCGTTAGTTACCGGTAACATCTAGGTTCCCCTTCAGGACCGAGACGGGAAATCAGGCGGAATCCGTGGCGCACGGATGACTTTCCCTCGCGGATTCTGTGGTGCCAGCCGCTCGGTTACTCACCTTTACACCCGAGCGCGGGCCGTGCGTGATAGTTTCTTGAAAGCTCACTCCAGACTTCATAGGGGGACAACCATGGTCATTTTCCCCAGCGGCAATCTTTTTGCTCGGCGAAGCGGCGTCGCTTTGTTGATTGTTGGCGCCACCCTTGCGTCGGCACAAATTCAAACCACTCCGCCGCCGGTCGCGACGACGCAGCCGAGCGCACCGCAAGCGTCTGCTCCAAAGACGCCGGCCGAGAAGCCGAAGATCAACCAAGGCGAAGCCAAGACTACCGATGGCCCCAGTGTTCTGGCCCAGCTAAATGCTGACCTGGAAACCTTGGCTGCCAAGGTTTCGCCCGCGGTGGTGCAAATTCTGGTGACGGGCTACGGACCACTGCGGGAGGAAAACCGATCGCAAACGGCGTTCATTGTTCGCCAGCACGCGGTTGGCTCAGGCGTAATCGTGGATTCGCGCGGTTACATCATGACGAATGCCCACGTCGTGGAAGGCGCGCAGCGGATTCGCGTGGCCTTGCCACTTCCGATGGGCGATTCTGCCGGGCAAGTTCCCATCGGGAAGCGCCGGATCCTGGAAGCGCGCTTGCTGGGCCAGCATAAGGAAACCGATCTCGCGCTCTTGAAAATTGACGAGACGGATCTGCCGACGCTTTCGCTCGTAAGCAAAGAAAGGGCCCACGTGGGGCAACTCGTGTTCGCGATCGGAAGTCCGGAGGGCCTGCAGAATTCGGTCACCATGGGGGTCGTCAGTGCGCTGGCGCGACAGCCCGATGCGACCAAGCCGATCACTTACCTCCAAACCGATGCGCCCATCAACCCCGGCAACAGCGGTGGGCCGCTGGTGGATATGAATGGAGCGGTGGTGGGAATCAACACGTTCATCCTGTCGCAAGGCGGAGGCAGTGAAGGACTGGGATTTGCGATTCCCGCGCGCGTAGTCGACTTTGTCTATCGCAGCCTGCGCAATCACGGCCACGTGCATCGCGTAGAAATAGGAGCTGTAGCGCAGGAGATCACTCCGACGCTGGCGGAGGGATTGCAGCTCCCGCAGAAATGGGGCGTGGTCGTGGTGGACGTAAAGCCCGACAGTCCCGCGGCAGCGGCTGGACTGCAGATTCAGGACCTCATTCTGACCGCCGATGACCGCCGGATCGAGACGCTTCCCTCGCTCACGGCTGCTTTGTACCTGCACCGGCTCGATGAGGCGGTGAAGTTGGTAATTCTTCGGGGGAATGAAAAGAAGACCCTGTACGTCCCGGCAATCGAGCGCCGCGATCCCATGGATGAGTTGATGGATACGATCAATCCCGAAGATAGTCTGGTTCCGCGCCTCGGTGTGCTCGCGATCGATATGACGCCCGATCTGCGCTCCCGCCTGGGATCGCTACGAATTCCATCCGGAGTGGTCGTTGTGGGGCGGGCAGCCGACCTGATCATGCCCGACACGGGCCTGCAGGCGGGCGATGTGATTCATCGAGTGAACATGTCGCCAATTGATACCGTCGACACCCTGCGCGCTGCGGTCGCCAAACTCAAGACCGGCGATCCGGTGGTGCTGCAGGTGGAGCGGGAGGATGGCCTGATGTATGTAAGCTTCGAAATGGAGGAGTGAGGGAGTTCGGTATCGGCGAGCATTGCGGTGGTGCGGGCACACTGCAGCGTGGAGTTGCTAAAACGCGCTCCCGCCTCCACCGCCAAATCCGCCACCGGAGAAGCCGCCGCCACCGCCACCTCCGCCAAAGCCGGATCCGCTCGAACTCGAGCGCGGGGCAGACACGAAGACCTGGTGCATATCGGTCGCCATGCTGTGCATCGAACTGGAAAAGAAAATCGGATTGAAGCCGCCGGCATAGCCTCCCGGGCCCACATACCATTGGGGAGGGTCGCGCACGATCCCGGCAAAGGCCTGTGCCCAGTGATGCTCCACGCCCAACGCCATAGCGTACGGTAAGTACTTCTCAAAAGTCGTCGGAGGCATGATTTTGAGCCGCTCCGCGTCCACGCGATTCATGAACTCCTGGAAGCCCAGCACTGCGATGTGCGTTCGGGCTCCCTTCACCGTCTTGGCCGTCATTACGCGGGCGAACAGCCACCAGATCAGAGCCGAGAGGCCGCCGCAAAGGATCAGTAATGGAGCCGAGTTGAAAAAGTTCGCCCACCCCAGGTACTGGAAAATTCCAAACACGGCGAGTATTGCGATGGCTGCGCCAAAACTGTACGCGTTGGCCGACTGCGGATCGAGCAGATAAATGCCCTTGTTCTTTAGCGCCGACATAATATCTTCGCGAATGGCCGGCACCGCGGTATAGAAACGGTTCTTCAAACTCGAGAGGCGAGTGTCAGTTCCGCCGGTAAAAATATTTTCCAGCATGACGCGCTCGTGCGGGACGAGGTCGGCACCCCATTGCTCTCGCGCCTTCAGCAGGTGGAAGACGTAATCCTTGTGCGTGAACAGCAGAACCTTCTCCGACGTCTCTTCGATCTTGATGTATCCGCGCACCGCCAGATCGACAATGGTCGATGTGATGTCGCGGGGATGGATCGAGTCATCGAGCAAGGTCCCGGCTTCCGCGGGAGAAATTCCTGCCGGCGGCTCGTACATCGGCGCCACCGAGAGACCGGGATCGGGGTCGCGTCCTTTGTACCACCAGAGGACGAACATTCCGGCGAAGGTGACCAGCGGCAAAAAGACCACGGGATTCCCGGCGATAAACCAGAAGAACCTCGTGAGCGCGCTGGGTTGCTTGAGAATGCCTTTCGGGATATAGACGTCAATAGTCATCCCGCCGCGCATGGGCAGGGGGTTGTTGGTCTCGAAGCGTGCCTCAGAGCCTGCAATCTTGGCGGTGGCATCGCGCTGCGCCGAACCATACACACCCGTGAATGCCTGCGCGCTCAGTGAACCGGCGGCAGACTCGGGAAAGCGCACGGTCGCAGCCGCGTGATCGATTGGCACTGGCCAGTCGTTTCCGGTCACGTTCCAATAAAACTCGTCGTGGCTGTCGAAGAATCGCGTGCCGTTGCGGACGCGATAGGTGATCTCCACGGTTCGCGTCGTGTCGACGGCGTCGGGAATATAAATTTTCAGATCGCGAGAGCCGTGGGAGACCGACGAGTCATACTTAAGCTTGCCGCCGCTTCCATCGGTGACGCTGCTGACCTCGAGGAAAAGTTCGTAATTCGTTCCGTCTGGCCCAGGGTATTCGATGGGAATCGTGCGATGAATTCCATGCCACTCGCCTTCAAAGACAAGCGAGATCCGCTCGATCACGAGGGCGCTACCGTCTATATCGACAGTGATCGTGTCCTGAAAATCGGCGACGCGCCAGGATTTGGCCGCGAGGGGTGAAACCAGAAGCAGAACACAGGCAAGCAATTGGTAGAGACGTAGCCTGCTGCGTCTCACTCGTCCTCCGGCAAAAGACGTTGCAAGCAACGTCTCTACGATAGAGGGCTCCTTCATCGCTTCAAAATTTGACCTGCACCGGCTCGCGGTCGGCCTCGGTGGTCTCGAAGAACTGGCGCGCGGTGAAGCCAAACATGCCCGCGAGAATGTTGGTCGGAAATGACTGAATCTTCGTATTCAGATCGCGGACCACGGCGTTGTAATAGCGCCGCGCGTTCTGGATCGCATCTTCGGTCTGGCTCAACGAGCCCTGCAGCTGCGTGAACTCCTCAGAGGCCTTCAACTCTGGATAGTTTTCCGCGACGGCAAACAGGCTCTTCAACGCGCCAGTGAGCTGATTCTCGGCTGCCGCCTTGTCGGCCGGTGTGGACGCCTGCATCGCCTGCGACCGGAACTTGGCGATGTTTTCAAACGTCCCTTTCTCGTGTGCGGCGTATCCCTTGACCGTCTCGACCAGATTAGGGATCAGATCATGCCGCCGCTTGAGCTGTACGTCAATATCCGACCATGCTGAATCGGTACGCACCCGGAGCTGTACCAGACTGTTGTACATCCCGATCAGCACCACGACGATAACTACCAGGACTACGAGAATGATGATGCCCGTCATGAGCGTCCTCTCTGTTCCGCAGGAAGCGAACTGGAATTCGTCGAACTGGAATTCAATGGGACGTTACCATAGAAGGCCGCAAGCACAAAATCACTTCTCGCCGGCGCCCCGCGGAGTCACAGGGCGCCAGCAATTTAGCGAGAAGGAAGTGGCCGACCTTACCCTCGCGATCGCGACGATCAATGCCTGGAACCGCCTGGCGATTTCCGCGAGGACGGTCCCGGGAACTTATCAAGTTCCCAAGATTCGATTGAAAACCGGAACATAACCTGCACCGGCTCGCGATTCTGAAACGAGGCTAATGTTCTCTGGCCATCTGAAGTAACTAGCGCCAAACTGTGCGTCGCAGTTCCATATTCGGTTCTCTCCTAAAGCGGAACGCGGCGCGCTCCCGGGTCATGCGCTTGTGCCTCTCCGCATTGTGCTCCGCTTCCCAGTGAAGTAGTTTCAAGCTTTGGCGATTTTCCTGGTGTCTGACCAGAGGACTCGGGAGCTATGTCTTCATGAACCAAAATCAGGCAGACGTGATCGAGTGGCACATCTTTGAAAACGCATCGAACCAGTCATCCTCCGCAACGCCTCATCAGGCGGTCCACATTGGACCATTCGCAACGGAGGAAGAATGTCGAACTGTGCTGGCGAGCCTGAGAGGAAATCCCGGGCTTTAATGAGGGCGCACTGGAAGTGCACAAACAAGCGCCGCGGCGCGAAAAACGAATCCGAATCAAACTACCCATCCACATCTCGCGACTCACTTCGACGGACCAACCATGGGCAGCGGACACCGTGGACGTCTCGAGCCGCGGGGCCCGCCTGGCAGATTCGAGCGAATGCCTGAAGCTGGGAGAATTTCTCGGCATCCGCCAAGGCCAGCGCGAGGCAGTCTTCCGGGTGGTTTGGGTCGGTATGCCGGGGACAGCTACCTCGGGCCAGGTAGGCGTGGAATGCCTGAGCCCGGAAACCAACATCTGGGATCTGGATTTTTCCACGCGGACCGACGACGAGCCTCTCATACAGGAAATCGTCATCGCGCGCGCCGTTCAACGCAGACTCTTGCCTCGTGAAAAACCTGCGCTCCGAACGCTCGATTACTCTGGCAAGTGCGTACAGGCCCGCACGGTCGGTGGAGATTACTACGACTTCCTCGACATGGGGACCGGGCGAGTCGGCTTTGTGTTAGCCGACGTGGCCGGCAAGGGAGTGGCAGCAGCGCTTCTCATGGCGAATCTGCAGGGAAGCATTCACAACCGCGCCGGTATCGAGGAAGGGGATTTGCCCGGCCTTCTGGCGTCGGTGAATCGTCATCTCTACCAGCATACCGAGGCCGACCGCTATGCCACGCTATTCTTCGGTTGCTACGACGATGACGCGCGCAGCCTGGCTTATGTGAACTGTGGACACAATCCACCGCTTTTGCTTCGTGAGAGCGGTGCAGTGGAGCATCTGGGAGCGACGGCCACGGTACTCGGATTATTCCCGGATTGGAAGGGTTCCGTGGACCAGACCCACATGGATCCGGGCGACCTGCTCACCATCTTCACCGACGGCATCACCGAAACGACGGCTAAAAGTGGAGATGAATTCGGCGAGAGCCGGCTTCTGGCAGCGCTGAAGGAGAGTCGTGAGCTTGAATCAGCGGCAATCCTGGGCAACGTCGAGGAAGCCGTGGCTCGATTCCGGTCCAGCGAACATCTTCAGGATGATCTTACGTTGGTGGTGGCGCGGGCGCAGTAGCGGAGTGGATTATTGCTGAGGCGCAAAATAGCCCTTGCGCGCCCGGACCTGCAAGTCCTTCTTCAGCGTCGAGATTTCAATCGTGCGGTAACGCCCGTCCGCATCGAAGTTCGCGGGCTTGTAGGAGACGACATACTGGCTGCGCAGTTCGTCTTCAATGGCTGCGTAGGAGTGGGTAATGTCCTTCATCTTGAACGGGAAGAAGGCACGGCCACCGGTGGCTTCGGCCAGTTGCTGCAAGACTTTGTCGCCGCGCATTACCAGTCCGCTGTCGTCGGTGGAGATCGCGTAGACGATAACCTCGGCCCGCTGGGCCATTTCGATGGCCTGGGCTTTGGAGATCTCGCTCTGATTGTCTTCCCCATCGCTGACGATGATGATCGCTTTGCGCACCGGGCGGTCGGGACGATCCTTCAGGAACTTTTCTTTACAGGCGCGATAGACCGCGTCATAAAGGGCAGTCCCACCACCATCTTGCAGCCTGCGGACCCCAGCCGACAGCAGCGACACGTTATCGGTAAAGTCCTGAGCCATCTGGCTGTGGCTGTTGAAGCCAAGAACGAACGCTTTGTCGAAGCCGGCGCGCAGCGTGTGTTGCATAAAGCTGGTCGCGGCGGTCTGCTCGAAGTCGAACCGGCTGTTGACCGATCCGCTGACGTCGACCAACAGGCCGATGTGCAGAGGAAGATCCGTTTCGCGGCGGAAGTTCAGAATCTGTTGCGGTGGCTTGTGGTCGTCAAGAATGCTGAAGTCGTTCTGGTTCAGGTCGCGCACGAACTTGCCGTGTTTGTCGGTCGCGATGAACAGCACATTGACTTCGTTCACCCGCGCGTGCAGCGTGATCAGCGACTGGGGATCGTCGGAAGTCGCGGTGACGGGGGCAGCCATGTTCGACGCATTAAAGCTGGGGGAGCCCGACAGGTAAGCGGACTGAGCCCGCAGCTGCCCCGCCCCGATAAAGGTTGCCAGGGAAACCGTCAAAAGACGACAAATCCAGTTCGTGTACTTCATGCCCACGTAATCCAATTTTTGCACTCTAAAACCCGTCCCAGCACACTTCCAAACTATAAGATGCACGCAACATGCCGAAATCAGGCGTTTGCTGCAGCGCTATCTGATTGACTTTAGGGGCGCCCCGCCCAAGTGCCAAGTTACAAAAGGAGCACGCGTTTGGTCATGGCACAAAACATGCAATCTAAATGACTTGCGCCACTTCTCGTCATTCCCGGCCGGTTAGCCAACCGGGTTCCGGGTTGAACATAGTGGCACGGACTTTGCCATTTTTCCTTAAAATATTTTTCGGAGGTTTCTGATGAAGAAACTTATCTTGTGTCTTGCGGTTATTTTGGTGTCGACGGTCGCAACCTTTGCGGCAAATGACGAGCGCGAAACAGACCGTGTCAAGGACGCTGGGGTCGTCCTGAAAGAGATTCTGAATATTCCCGACGACATTCCGCAGGATTTGCTCGACAAGGCCGAATGCCTGGTGATTCTGCCCTCTGTGAAAAAAGGAGCTTTTGGTATCGGTGGCAGCTACGGCCGTGGGGTCATGGTGTGCCGAAGCGGTGAGCATTACAAAGGCAAGTGGGGCGCTCCCGCTCTGTATGCCCTCGAGGGAGTCAGCATCGGGTTCCAATTGGGCGGCCAAGCTACCGATTTCGTGCTGCTCGTCATGAATCCCAAAGGGGCGGAGTCTTTGCTGTACAGCAAAGTGAAGCTCGGCGCGGATGCGTCGGCGGCTGCTGGGCCGAAAGGCAGAACGGCGGAGGGAGCGACCGACATCGTAATGAATGCCGAGATCCTTTCTTATTCCCGAAACAAAGGACTGTTCGCGGGCGTCTCGCTGGAAGGTTCGACCCTGCGTTCTGACGGCAGCGCCAATGAGAAGCTGTACGGCAAGAAATTGACCGCCAAAGAAATCATCCGCGGCGGCAAAGTCGGTATTCCGGCGTCGGCGCACGAGTTGATCGCGCTGCTGGACAAAAAGAGTCCGGTCAATAAATCGGATCCGAAGTCGTTGGAATAAGGGAACGCGCAAGCGAACTGATTCCCCTGTGAGCCTCGGTGCCCTCTGTGGTTGAAGTTTTTAACCCGGAGGGCACCGCAACTTTTGGTCGGACGAAGATGCCAAACAACAAGAAGATTAGTCATGGAAAACCGCTGCGCTGCGCCTGGGCGAACGGTGAACAATTAATTCGCTACCACGATGAAGAATGGGGCGTGCCGGTCCACGATGACCGCACGCTCTTCGAATTTCTGATTCTCGAGGGCGCACAGGCCGGACTCAGCTGGAGCACCATTCTCAACAAACGCGACAACTACCGCCGCGCCTTCGACAGATTCGATCCGAAGCGAGTCGCGCGCTACGACCAGCGGAAGATCAAGCAACTATTGGCCGACCCCGGGATTGTTCGCAACAAGCTGAAGATTGCATCGTCGGTCGAAAATGCGAAGTCATTTCTTCGCGTGCAGGAGGAGTTTGGCAGCTTCGATCACTACATCTGGCAGTTCGTCGGCGGCAAGCCACGAATCAACCATGTGAAATCCATGGGGAAGATTCCGGCGCGGACGCGGGAGTCTGACGCGATGAGCAAGGATCTCAAACGCCGCGGGTTCAAGTTCGTCGGGTTCGACGATTTGCTACGCCTTCATGCAGGCGGTCGGAATGGTAAACGACCACGCCACGAACTGCTTTCGCTACCGGGCGCTCTCGCGCTAGTTTCCACCGGTGAGTCGATGAAAGCGCGCGGACGACTTCAAGCCGGGTCGCGCAATCTAAGGCTGCTCTTTAATTTATCGCTGACTAACCACGCTCGCGGCCAGAAAGATTACGACCAATCCCAGCAGGAGCACCGCTCCTTCCACGCGCGTGGACCACACATGCAACGCATCAAACTGTACGCGAGCGGGGTTGTCGAGGGGAACGGTGGCGAAGTCACCCACCGAGGCACGTAGAGTGTCCATGCGCGGGATCATCCAGAACTGCGAGAACAAGGTAAGCCCGAGCATCAGGCAGATGAGCACGTGGCGCATGGCGAACACGTGCGCAGTGCCGTCCGTGAGGCGGCTATAAAGCAGGGAACTGAGAAGAAAGATTACGCCCGAGACGATCGCGATCCAGTGCAGCTTGCCCAGAGCACGCCCCACTACGTTACCCGCGAGGTGCGTATTCGGCAATACCTGAAAGGCCGTCGGCGCCAGCACGAAGGCGAAGAAGATCAGGCCACCGATCCAGGCGACCAGCGAGAGCAGCATGAGGAAGCGAAGGAAGGACACCGCGGGATTATACGACGTTCCTGCCCTAGCAATTCACCAAGCCCACGCGTAGGCCTCGACGCGGGGATCGGCTCCGGCGCTCAGCACGCCGGTCTTCTTGTCGATCATAATCACGGCGTTTGAGCCCAGGAACCACGGTCCATCGACGGTCAGCTTGTGGCCCTTCGCGATCAAGGCCTGCCGTGTCTTTTCAGGAATTCTATCTTCGACGCTGAGGTCGCCCGGATACATGGTGTGGGGAAAAGGTGAGGCAGGAAAACTGCGGCTCGACCAGCGCGGCGCTTCAATCGCCTGCTGAACGTTCATTCCGAAATCGACAATGTTGATGAGTGTTTGCATGGTGCGCATCACCTGATCGTCACCGCCGGGACTGCCGAGAATCATGTAAGGCTCGCCATCTTTCATCACCAGGGTGCTTTGCAAAGTGCTCCGTGGGCGCTTGCCGGGTTCGAGCGCGTTGGCTTCGCCGGGCACGAGCGAATAATAGTCGCCCCGGCAATTGAAGAGGATACCCGTGTCGCCCATCACAACGCCCGTACCGAATTCGCTGTGCAGGCTGGGCTCGAAGCTCACCAGGTTGCGATCTTTGTCGACGACCGCGATGTAACTTGTGTCTCCGACGTGATCTGCGCCGCCGTTAAGGTTGGGCTGCAAAGGGCGCCCCTCGGGCAGCATGCCACGAGATTCCTTCGCGGATCCTGGCCGCAATTCGAGCGATGCCTTGGCCGGGTCAATCAGTTTTCTTCGTTCACGGGCGTAGTCTTTCGAGAGCAGCACGTCGTAGGGAATCTTGATGAAATCCATGTCACCGAGGAATTTCTCCCGGTCAGCCATGGCCAGCTTGGTCGCCTCGGCGCTGATGTGAATGAAGTCCGCCGTATTGTGGCCGAGCGCCTTCAGGTCATACCCTTCGAGCAGGTTTAGCGCGATCAGTTCGGTCGGTCCTTGATTCGCGGAGGGATTTTTGTAGATCTGATATCCGCGATAGTCGATGGAGACCGGGGTTTCAACCTCGGCAGTGTAGGCGGCGAAGTCGTCATAGCGGAACAGGCCGCCATTCGCCTCAGAGAAGCGGGCCAGTTCGCGCGCAATGTCGCCTTTATAGAAGCGGTCGCGTGCGGCCTTCAACGCCTCGTGACGGCCCTTGTCTTTGCTCCCCTTCTCAGCCTCGACCAGTTTCTGAAGCGTGCGCGCCAGATCAGGGTTCTTGAAGATTTCCCCAGCCTTGGGTGGATGTCCATCGGGTGTGTAGATCCTTGTAGTCGAGGGATACTTCAGGATTTTCTTGGATTCGGCGAGAATGCCGGCAAGCCGCTCGCTCAGTGGGAACCCGTTGCCGGCAAGTTCGATTGCGGGCTGCAGAACCTGCTCGAAGCTCATGGTGCCCCAGCGGTCGAGCAGGATGTACCAGGCATCGACCACGCCGGGAATTCCTCCCGCGAGCAAACCGTCACTGCGCGGCAGTTGGCCAGAATTGTTCTTCTGATACCACTCGATGGTAGCTAGCTTGGGAGCGCGCGGCTCGGCATTGATGGAGATGACTTTCTTCTCGCGCGCGTCGTAGACAAGAATGACTGCGTCGCTTCCGACGCCGTTCATGGGGAAGTCGGTGACGGCCAGCGCTGCTTGGCCGGCGACCACGGCGTCAAAGGCGTTACCGCCCGCATCGAGGATTCGCCGTGCGGCCTCGGTAGCCTCCGCCTTCATCGAGGAAACGGCGGCGTGGCGCCCGCGAATCACGGGGCGCATGGTGTGTGCAGTGTCTTGGCTCACGGCGGCGACATAGAGAACGAAGATGATGAGCAGCTGCGAGAATAGTCGTCTGAATGAGGCAGGCATCGAAGTCCCTTCGACGTGAGAATGCTTTCTGACAGGAAGAGATGATCAGGGAGAGTTTGCGTGGCGTCAAGCTCAAACGAGAGCTTAACCACAGAGGCTACTGAAGACACGGATGAAACCGAGCGATTGCTCTTATACCGGCACTGCGACGTTTTCGATGATGTCTTTCAGGACTTGATCGGATTGCTCCGACTTCTTCAGCGTGGAGGCATAGAGACCGTTCACGACGACGCGGTGGGCAAATACCGGAACGACCAATGGCTTGATGTCTTCGGGAGTGCAGAAGGTGCGGCCTTCGAGGAAGGCCATGGCTTGCGCTGCGCGGTAGAGAGCCTGCGAGCCTCGCGGCGAAACGCCTAGCGACAGGAATTCCGATTCGCGAGTGCGGCGCACGATTTCCAGAGCGTAGCTCACCAGAGAATCGTCGACGCGGATATTCTTCACGGCGTGCTGCATTTCGAGCACATCGGCCCCGGTGAGGACCGGGCGCAGATCATCGAGGTGCGCCGCTCCGGCTTCGGAGCGCAGAATCTGGCGCTCGGCTTGCGCGTCGGGATATCCCATGCGCACGCGCATCAGGAAGCGGTCAAGCTGCGACTCGGGCAGCGGATAAGTCCCGTGATGTTCGACGGGATTCTGCGTGGCGATGACCAGAAAGGGCTGAGGCAGTTCGTAAGAGTGCGCGTCGACCGTGACCTGGCCTTCGTTCATCGCCTCAAGCAGGGCCGATTGCGTCTTGGGGGTGGTGCGGTTGATCTCGTCGGCGAGCAGGACATTGGTGAAAACGGGGCCGCGCTTGAATTCAAACTCCTGCTCGGCGGCGGAATAGACCGAAATGCCCAGAACGTCAGAGGGCAGCATGTCGCTGGTGAACTGCACCCGTTGGAACGTGCAATCGATGGCACGAGCCAGGGCCTGGCCGAGCGTGGTCTTGCCGACGCCGGGAACGCCTTCAATGAGAAGGTGTCCGCGAGCGAAGATGCTGACCAGGGCGAGGCGGACGACGTCATCTTTGCCGCGAATGACGCGGCGCAGTGAGCTTTCCAGTTCCGTGGCTTTGTGGGAAATAGCGATAGCGGTCTCGGGCGACATTGTCTTGGATTCTACTATTGGCCGTCTAGGGAGCGGAGTTACCTACGTCATGGGGGCAAGCTATCAGCTTTCAGCCGCCCAGTTCTCAGCCAAAACCCGCTACCCTCGCTATGCTCGGGATACACATCAGGCTAACCTTCATTTCTAACGAACGGCGCCAGTTGGCAGTCTTGCGCCCGGGATTGGCTTAAAGCTCAGAGCTGACAGCTTTACTGCATGAACTCCGCGGGCCTTCCGGTCAGGCGCTCGATGCGCTTGGCGATAGGGGGATGGGTCGAGAACAGGCTGCCGAAATTCATTCCCAATAGCGGCTGAATGATGAACAAATGGGCCGTCGATGGGCTGGCCTGCATGGGGATGCGGCGCGAGTAGGCGTCGAGCTTTTGCAGGGCGCTGGCCAGGGCGTACGGATTTCCTGTGTAGTGCGCGCCGGTGGCGTCGGCCTGATATTCGCGCGAACGCGAGACCGCGAGCTGAATCAGGCTGGCGGCGATCGGGGCAAGGATCAGCATAAAGAGAGCGGAAAGGCCTCCACCACCGCGTCGGTCGCGGTCTCCGCCTCCGAAGCCGCCGAAGAGCATGGCCCAGCGACCCATGCTGGCGAGCATGGTGATCGCGCCCGCGATCGTGGCAGCGACGGAACTGATCAGGATGTCGCGGTTGTTGACGTGTCCGAGTTCGTGGGCCAGAACGCCTTCGAGTTCTTCGTCGGTCAGCAGACCCAGGATGCCGTGCGTGACGGCGACCGATGCGTGACTCGGATTGCGCCCCGTGGCGAAGGCGTTAGGCGACTCAGTTGGTATCACGTACATCTTCGGCATGGGTATGCCGATTTTCTGCGTGAGGCGCTCGACTGCGGCGTAGGCACGCGGAAGCTGTTCGCGCGTGACAGGCTGGGCGCGATACATGGCCAGAGCAATTTTGTCGGAGTAGAAGTACGAGACGAAGTTCATGACGACCGCAATCGCGAGCGCCAGGAACATTCCGTTCTGTCCGCCGAAGGCGCGGCCGATGAACATCAGCAGCAGCGTGAGGGCGGTCAGCAGGAACGCGGTCTTGAATGCATTTCCCATAAATTTGGTGAAGCTGTTTCATTGGATGTTCGGCGAGGTGGGGAGATGCAATGGTGCGAGTTGTGCGAAGAGGTCGGGCGAGTGGTGGCGGAAGGTACTCCGTGAACACGCTCGGATATGCAACACGTTTCTTCGAATCACTCCCTCTAAAACCTTTGCTTCCAACAGCCTGGCATTTGTTAGTGTCTAGGGAGAACGGCAAGGTTCTGGGCCCAAAGGACTTAGAGGTAAAACATTCCGAATTAAGAAGTTAGGAGTGATTCCTGGAAAGGGCGCCTTGGGTGTCACTATCTGACTTCGCGCGCGGTCGAGCTCTGCTCGACTGGACAGCGGTTGGCCGCTGTCCCCACATTCAAATCTCACTATTCCTGCGACACGCGACCCAGGTTACGGTGATTCTTCGGCTAAGTTTGCTTGGCAGCTTCCCGTTTCAGGGCACGCTCCAGGGTTTGGTCCAAGGCGGCCTTGGTTTTTTCGTACTCCTGCTGCGAGATGCGGCCTTGTTTGTGTTCGACTTCGAGCTCGAAGAGCTCGTCTTTCAAGCCTTCGAGCAGCATCGATGAGGAACTGCGCCGGGCGGCCGGCTGTGGGCGATCTTCGTCCGCGCGGACGTCTGCGGCGCGGGCCTGCGCTGCGCGGGACTCAACCGAGCGCGCTTCCGATGCGCGTACTTCTGCGGCGCGGGCTTCGGACGCGCGGACTTCTTCACGACGGGCCTTGGCGGGGCGAACGTCGCGCACGACCGGCTCGGGGACCTCGTAGTCATCGTCGTCCTCGATATCCGAGAGCGCACCTTTGCCACGAGCGGCGCGATTGGCGGCCTGCTGGCGCGAGGCGATGAAAACTCCACCGATGATCAGGGCGGCGGCGAAGCCACCGAGAATCCACCAGCGATATTTTTGCAGCGGGTCGGGGGCTTCGTTGGGCGGTCCCAAACCGCCACCGGGTCGATTGTCGCTTTGCGCCGAACCGCCTTCGCTAGGCGCGCCAGCATTTTCCTGGCGAGCTTGCAGCGTGCCTTCTCCAGAAACCTTGAAGGCGAGCGAACTGCCCGCGCCTGCGCCGGAGGCAACTTGCACGTTGGCGTCGGGCTGCTGGGGATCGTTCATTTGCTGGTAGTTGGTGCCGGGAGCGGCGGAGAACTGCATCGCCTTGGGCAAGATCGCCACGAAATGCTGCAGCGGATACAGGCTCTTGGGGTCGATGTTCGCGCTGCCAGTGTAGGGAAGTTGGTAGGCGACCTGGAACTGAGTAGTGCCGGGGCGCAGAGGGAAGAGGAACGCGTAACGCGTTTTTTTGTCGTCGACCGGAACGGGCATTTGACTGAGCGGGTTGCCGTTGGCGGTCATAGCCGAGCCTTCGACAATCTTTGCGCCCTCGGGAACCATGAACTCGAGGTTGCGTTCGTTCATCTGGGTACGCGGCGGCTTGGACGTATTTTGAACGGCGAAGGCGCGCATGATTTCAAGCTGTCCTTGCTCGACCTGGACTCGCATGATGTCGGCGACGACTTCAAGGCCTTCGACTTTCTTGCTGACGTCGAAGACTTCGACCTCGACGGAAGTGGTTCCCGGAGGGGCCATGCGGTGATACGTGACTCCCTCGTGGATGGCGCGGACGAGGTGCGGCCCCTGGGCGTCGAGTTTGAAGGAGAAGTTGCCTTTGGCGTCGGCCTTGGTACGTCCGGCCTCTTCCATGCCTTGACCGAGGCTCAACAGGACGACCTCGTCGCCCGCGGCGGGCTTACCGGTGGTGGAATTTTTCACGGTGCCGGTCAGGGTTTGGGCGGAAGCAACCGCGGCGAGCAGGGTGAGGAGCATCGCGCCAAGCGCGCATCGCATGATCGGGTGGATGGAGGAGGATTTCAAATTTGCGGTCCTTTCAGTTCAGTGCAGCGGGCGTTTCAGCCGCGAGCTCTTCTGGGGGCCGATGCGGCCTTGGCTTCGAGGCGCGCGATTTCAGCCAGCAGCGTGGCGGCTTCGTCCTGAAGGGAAGCCTTCATGGACTGGTAGTCGACGTCGGGAATTTTTCCCGCCTTGTATTCGAAGTTGAGGTCACGCAAGTTTTCGTAGACTGCGTCTTTGCGCTCACGCAGGTACATGGCGCGCGTCTTCCTCTTGCCGACGTAGACTTTGCCGGGCATGTAAAAAATGTAGAAGAGCACGGCGATGGTGATAAGAGCGCAGCAGGCGAATTCAAAGGTCATAGGTCGGTATCCTTGCCCGCCTGGTCGCGGAATTGGTCAAACTCGACCCCGCGGCCTGGACGCAGTCCATCTGCGATGGCGGGTGCGGGGCGGTTCTTCCAACTGCGAACGACCAGAATCACGATTGTGAATCCCACGATCAGTGCGGCGAAGGGCATGATCCACGCGGTGCGATCGAAGCCTGTATTGGTAGGCGCGGCCAGCACGGTGGGACCATATTTTTGCACGAAGGCTTGCTCGACCAGACTGTCGCTATCGCCACGAGTCACGGCGGCCATTAGTTCATTACGCATGCCGTCGGAATCGGGGCAGCCGACGTGGTTGCATTCGAGCAGGATCTGGCTGCAGCCGCAGATGCACATCAGTTGATGCCCGAGTTGTCCAAAGCGAGTGCCCGGATCTCCGGCACCGGCGAAGGCGAAGACAGCGAGACCAAGGAGCGCGCCGTGGAAGATGCGGCGGAGGAGTTGTTTTGGTCTCGTCATCATATGGACTCGGGACTTCGGTCGTTCTCCTTAAATTTTCCTTCACCCTCTCAGGGCTTGTTCATTCTTCGCGTTACGTCACCCACGGCTTGCGCCGTGGGCTGCATTCTTTCGCCGCTTCGCGGCTTGGGAAGATCCGTGCTTTCAATCTCCCGCTACTGGGGCGGCGTGCTCTATCAGCCTGGTTGCCGGAACTCGGACCGGGGCCGGGGCATTCGGGATCAGGGCAAGCACTGTGCCGCCGAGCATGATCCATACGCCGAGCCAGATCCACATCACCAGAGGATTTACGTGTGCCTTGAGAATGGGGCGGCCGGTGTCCTGGTTGAGACCCTCATAGACGACGTAGAGATCTTCTTTGAGCGTCGACCGGATGAAGGGCATGGTCGAGGTTTGCTGACTGGCTTTGTAGAAACGGCGCTCCGGGGTCAGGGTGTCGATCTGTTTGCCCCCTTTGAAGACATCGAGGACGGCCCATTCGGCGCCGTAGTTGGGAAATTCTTCATCGGTGTAAGAGCGGCAGACCAGCGTGTAACTGCCAATTGTCATCTTGTCGCCGTAACCCATTTCCTGCTCTTTTTCCTGGTTGAAGGCGTAACCGGCGAAGCCGATGATGATGACCACGACGCCGAAGTGAACGATGTATCCACCGTAACGACGCGTGTTGCGATGAGTCAGTTGAATCATGGAGGCGAACATTCCCTGCCCGGTGTGGGCGGAAATGACCCGGCTGCCACGGTAGTATTCGCTGGCGATCGTGAGCGTGACAAGAATCGCGAGGCCGATCGCCATCAGCGAATAAAAGTAAGAAATATCCTGCCAGGGACGCAGGCCGAATGGGCCTCCCCAACTCGGCGGCGTGATCATGAGAAAGGCCATCACGGCGACCGCGCCGATGGTGGGCCACATGAAATTCCGCTTCAAGCTTTCAAAGGATGTCTTGCGCCAGGCCAGCAGCGGGCCGACGGCGGTGAGGATCAGCAGTAGCAGCGCGACGGGGACCGCGACGCGGTTATAGAAAGGCGCGCTCACGGTGACCTTGTTGCCCTGTACGAGTTCGGAAATTTTCGGGAACCAAGTTCCCCAGAGCACCGTGAAGCACAGCAACACGAAGAGCAGGTTGTTAAAGAGGAAGCTGGACTCGCGAGAGATCAGTGACTCGAGTTTGTGCTCGCTGCGCAAGTGCTCCTTGTTCTTGAGGTAGAAGAACAGGAAGACCGCAGCGATGATGGCGAGGAAGTACGCGAACCATATTCCGATGGAAGACTGCGCGAATGCGTGGACCGAGCTGATGATTCCGCTGCGCGTGAGGAAAGTGCCGAGAATCGAGAGCCAGAATGAACCGAAGACCAGCCACATATTCCAGACTTTCAGCATGCCGCGTTTCTCCTGCATCATGACCGAGTGCAGGAAGGCGGTGCCGAACAGCCAAGGCATCAGGGAGGCGTTCTCGACGGGGTCCCATCCCCAGTAGCCGCCCCATCCGAGCACAGCATAGGCCCAGTGAGCGCCGAGGAAGATGCCGCAAGTGAGCAGTCCCCAGGTGACCATGGTCCAGCGGCGGGTGATGTGGATCCATTTGTCGCCGGGATACTTCATGATCAGGGCGCCCAGGGCGAAGGCGAAGGGAATGGTGGTACCGACGTAGCCGAGATAGAGCATGGGCGGATGGATGACCATCTCGGGATATTGGAGCAGCGGGTTGAGGCCGCTGCCGTCGGGGCGAAGGGGCCCTTCGAGCAGGCCGAAGGGGTTCGCGGCAAAATTAACCAGCGACAGAAAGAAGATCTGGACGGCTGCGAGAACGACCGAGGCGTAGGCAAACAGGCGCGGATCGGTCTTGTAACGGAGGCGCAGAACGAAGGCGTATCCGGAAAGCAGCAGCGACCAGAAGACCAGCGAGCCTTCCTGACCGGACCACAAGGTCGCAAACTTATAAGGACCAGGAAGATCGCGGTTGCTGTGATGGAAGATGTAGGCGATGGTGAAATCGTCGCGAAATGCGGAAATGACGAGCGCCACCGCGGCAAGGAGAACTGCGCCGAAAACGGCGACGCCTGCGCGGCGGGCGGTCTCCCCGAGACGGTCCCAGCCGGGCCGGTCCTGGAACAGGAGGGCCAACAGGCCGATTCCAAAACAATAGAGACTCAATGCCAAGCCGAGCAGCAAGGCAAAACTACCAATTTGTGCCATGAGGGAGAACCCCAAGGTATTTTTTCAGAAACGAGGGATGCAGGCAACTGAAACGAGCATAAAAACAGGTGCCGGAAGGACCTTGTGCGTTTGACAGAGTGGGTGGAACTGTTGGTGGCTGGGCAGAAGAAAAGGAGCCGGCGGAATAGCAGAATTGTTCCGCCGCGAAACGGCGGCCGGGGCTCGGCCGCCAAAAGCGGAGGTTACGAGCGCCTAGGCGCTCTGTTGACGATAACGCTGGCGAATCTCGCGTTCAGCGGCGAACCAGTCTTCACTCTCGTGTCCCGGTTCAAAACCGCGACGCTCGGAGAGCAGGTAGGCGAGGCGTCGAATTTCGTCGTCAAGATTAATAGGCACAAGATTGGCGCGCCCCTCGGTTCTGACGATCGACGGCTTGGCCGTTACCCTCTTGGGTTCGGCCTTTGTGGTTGTGGTTTCTGTGGGATTTGCAGGCGTGAGCGGAAGGCCGGCGGAAACTGCTTCCACCGGCGTTGCGGTGGTGTCGCCGTTCATCTTCTTGGGAACTCTTGGTTTTGCCATAGTCGCGTACTCCTTGCAGACTCCTAAATTCAGGAATGATTGGATTGGTTGATCAAGGAACAACATATAAGTCGCCCCTACTCTATTTTCTTGGTAATTCGAATGTAGTTTCGAAGGTGTATCCACTATAGCTCTTGCGCGCCTGTGGAAGGCAATGAGTTGGACGAAAAAAATAGATTTCGGCGTGCTGAAATTCCGAAATGAAACCGATTCGAAAACAAGAGAAGCAAAAGCTAAGAGTGCAAAAGCAAAAAGACGTGGAGCGTGCGGAGTTATTGCTACGGACGTGTCGCAGAGGAGAAAAGAAAAAGCTTTGTTATAATTTAGATTCCTCTTCAAGGCGCTATCGTCTAGGGGTTAGGACGGAAGATTCTCAATCTTCAAACCCGGGTTCGATTCCCGGTAGCGCTACCAAAATTACAGCCACTGCTTGTGCTGGTCCCCAGGTCCGGGGCAAGGTTTGCCGACAACATAGGAATCAGGAATTGCGGTCTTGTCCTTTCCTAGAGGTGATTGCCGCATTATCGCCGCGAGTCCGGTGGCACCAGGTTGTTCGCACGATAGTAGACAACCAGTTGGCCATAGTGCTCGCCGCTGTGCTCAATGGCGAATGTCCAGATGTGGGAGTTGTGGGCCATCCGGTTGCCGAAAAATTTCGTTGTATTGTCCAGCCCTGCGTCGCCCTGCTGTTGAATCACTTTCGCTCCGTCGGCGACGGCCTCTTGAACGAACTTGACGACGTCGGCCTTAGTTTTGAAAAGGTCGCGCGTAGGATTGTCACCCTCGCCGAAGTCGGGTCCGAGATTTGATCCGGAAATCCTCCGTATCAGCACGAAATCCAGGGCGGCGGCGTGGAGAAGATTCAGGGCAAAGGTGCGCTCGTCTTTCTGCACCTTAAAGTCATACTTGTCTTCGGGAAAATCCTGCGCCATGGCGACGAGTTTGTTCCCGATGTCATTCCACCTGTCCAACATCTCATCGGAATGAGAACGCGCAGGACTCGGAGGCTGATTCTGCGTTTGGGCTTGACTGTAAAGACTCATTCCGAGGGCAGCAAGGATAGTGACCGCAGCTAGTGCAAGCGCAGACCGATTCATTTGAGATTGCTCCTTTTTTGACCTGCTTCCAGAAATTCCGCCGGGGATTAGACGTAGCACTACTCCCAAAGTTTGAAATTCAGGATCATAAATTTGAACCTTGCATGCGACCGAAAGATTTGATCCAACACCGGATCGCACCCGAGTAGGAGCAATCCGGATGCTTGCTGAGACATTCCAGCTAGTCGACAGACCGGGACGAAGCTGTTCGATCCGACGACAGACCCTGATCGTCCAGCATCCGTAAGAATTTACTGTCGGGCTGGGGCCGCCCTCTTGACAGCAAGGCCAGCATCGTTCAATATGGCGTGGTGCGACATATCGTTTGATGACATATATGGAACCTCTACCTCTGAGCGAACCAGTATTGCTCGTGTTGTTGAGTCTGGCGGAACAGGTACGCCACGGCTACTCCATTCTCAAGGACGTGGAACGAATGAGCGGCGGTCGCGTAAAGCTCAGCACTGGGACCCTGTACGGAGCGTTGCACCGCTTGCTTGACGAGGCCTGGATAGAACGCGTCGACGAGGACGAAAGCCCTCGTGATCGACGGGCTTACCGACTCACGCCACGCGGACGCCGCAATTTGCAGATGGAAGTTGAACGAATGAAGCAGTTAACCAAATTGGCTGCCCTCCGCATCGCACGCAGGGAGGTGTAACTGGAATGATCCGTTTCTATAGATGGTTGCTTTACCTGTATCCCTCCGCTTATCGCCGCGAGTATGCGGATGAAATGGTCGCTGTGTTTCGTTGCGCGCAGGCGGACACTTGTGCTGGCAGCCTCGGGGCGCGTATCTCATTTCGGGCCCGCGAGCTTCGCGGCCTGCTTGCCGGTGCCGTGCATGAGCATATCCACATCTTTCGGGGTAGCTATCCATCGATTTCGTTCACGAGGTTTGATATGCGTCCAGAATTTCGTTTCCCTCGCTCGACCGTTTTCCTGATGTCACTCGTCTTCGCCATGGTGATCTTTGTGATGGGGAAGGCCAACACCATCCAGGTCAAATACGGAGGCGGTGCAGATTCGATTTGGCCCTCGTTGCCTTGGTTCTTAGGGCTGACGCTTCTCTCCACTTGCGCCATGGTTACGGTCATTTGGGGGATTTTGTATGCCTTAGGGAGAACCGGTGCTCATCGTTTGGCGAACATACAGCCCAGCCCGAAGGACTGAGTGATCCACGCATTTCTTACTAGGAGGTCGGCACATGCGAAAGTGGGCTCGCAGAATCTCCTGTGTGTTTCTGACTTTAGTGCTTCTAGGTGTCGTGGCAGGCTTTACCTACGAACAGGTGGGAAGGGCGCGGGATGCCAGTCGTCTGCCCGCGCGAATCGGACGGGCGGTTGACGTCGGTGGACGTACCCTGAACCTCTACTGCTCCGGTGAGGGCACGCCGACCGTGATTCTCGAAGGAGGAGGCAACGCGCCTGGATATGCCAACGCGTCGCTGCAGTCCAAGATGGCTCAGTTTACCCGCGCCTGCTGGTACGACCGCGCTGGAGTGGGTTGGAGCGATCCGCCACCTTCTCCCAGAACCAGTGCCAGTGTTGCCAGCGATTTGCACGAGGCGCTGCACCGCGCGGCCGTACTGCCACCCTATGTAATGGTTGGTGGTTCGGTGGGAGGCGAATACATTCATATCTACACGGCGCACTACCCCGCCGACGTCGCAGGTCTGGTCTTTGTTGATTCAGCGGTTCCAGACATGCATGAACCTGACTTCGCGCTGGCGCCCATCAATCGCCTGTCAGGCAGGACCAGACACCTGATTTGTATTTCCCTTCCAGTCATGACGCGGCTTGGCATAGCTCGACTGCTCGCAAGCAGAGAGGTTCGCCCGGAGCAAAGCGAGACTCTGTCTAAGCTCGAAGCGCAACCAAAGGCGTTTGAGACCGACGCCGATCAGGGTTGCGCAGCAACCGATCAGGGCAGGTTTGTTCCCAGAGAAGGCGGCGGAAACCCCGACATCAATGATGCGGCCCGGAACGCAGGCAGTTTGGGGGATCGACCTCTTCTGGTGCTTACAGCAGGACGGTATTGGGCTCCTGCTGGATTCGAAAAAGAAGCTGCGGAATACCACCAGCTTTGGGTACATCAACTGCAAGCGAGCCTGGTGCGCTTGTCGACACATGGACGGCAAGTAGTGGTCGATGCACACCATGACATGGCGGAGTCACCCGACTCTGTGGTTACCGGAGTGCGCGAGGTAGTCGACGAAGTGCGCAGCAAGAATTAACCGACCGTTCGACCAAGGAGCGGACCGGCAGATCGGGCGCAGGTGTTCATTTGACTATGTGCGACTGGCTGACGGAGCCACGTGGGGTGCGGGTACGACTGGCGAGGCACAGCAAATTTCTGCGCATTTCCTGGAACATTGACGTCGCCGCACTCCTGACAGCCGTAAACAGTCGCTAAACCCATCGACCTTAAATGCTCGCCGCACTCAAGCTGTCTTGCCCGCTGCCGATATAGGCGTCAGGAGACGATGTTATGCCTCGACGCATGGTTCTGCTGTTCCTGTTTTGCGGGTGGGCGGTCGGGCTGCCGGCGCAAGACCTCGAAAATCTTCAAATCCACGGATTTGCTACGCAGGGATTTCTGTTCAGCTCGAACAATAACTATTTATCGATGAAGTCGAGCGCGGGCAGCCTGCAGTGGAATGAGGGCGCGATCAGCGTGACGGATCCGGTGACGGACAAGCTTCGGATTGGCATGCAGCTGCACATGTACCAGATCGGCGAGTTCGGAGGGCCGAATGTAGTCGTGGACTGGGCGTCCGGAGACTACAAGTTCAACGATCAGTTTGGCGTTCGCGCGGGGAAAGTGAAGAATCCGCTGGGCTTGTTCAACGAGTGCCAGGACGTGGATGCGCTCTTTCTGTGGACGCTGTTGCCCCAAGCGATGTACCCAGTGGACAACCGGAATTATGATCTGGCGGTGATGGGAGGAGAAGTCTACGGAATTCTGGCTCTCGGGGCGAGCGGCGGACGATTGCAGTATGGCGGGTACGCAGGCTCGGCCAACCTCGACGTCAATGGCGGATATATGGAGCAATTGACGGAATTCGGGCTGACGTTTCCGGATCCGCCGAGCGGAACAACGATTGGTGGGGATGTGCGCTGGGTAACCCCGCTGAGCGGACTCACCGTGGGATCCAGTACGGCGAGGAACACGCTGGATGGAACGGGACCGGAGGGCAGTGTGCACCTGCCACCGTCGCTGACGCTGGCGTATTACGCGCAGTGGGAGAAGGGACGGTTGCACCTGGCGGCAGAATACTGGAGAGTTCCGCTGAACCTGGTGCTAACGGCCGGGACAGTTGCGATCCCGATGACGGTGGACCAGAGGGCATGGTATCCAATGGCAAGTTTTCAGGTGACGCAGAAACTACAACTGGGCGGGTATTACAGCCACTACGGGAACAAAGCCGCCGATACTTCGCTGGCGGCGAACTACTCGAAAGACTGGGTCGTGTCCGGGCGCTACGACTTCAATACTTATTTCTACGGCAAGCTGGAAGGACACTTTCTTCACGGAACCGGACTCGGCTACTACGCCAGCACCAATCCGAACGGCTTGAAGCCAAACTCCAACATGCTAGCGGCCCGAATCGGGTTCAGCTTCTAGGCGGCACAGTGTATGAAAGCTAACGGCAAATCTCGGTCGTATCTGGTTGGGTTCGGCGTGATCGTCGCTTGCATCGCTGCCCTCGGCCAGGATGTTGTGATCGTTTCTAATAAAGATGTGAACGTTTCGCAGATCAGCAACGCGCAATTGCGCGATATTTTCACGGGCGTTCGATCGCGATTCGAGGACGGGAAGAGGGCCATCCCGGTGCTGCTGAAAGGCGGGCCGGCGCACGAAGTGTTCTTGCGCAAGCATGTGGGCGATAGCCCAATCGAGTTCCGGGCGCGGTGGCAAAAAGCAGTGTTCATCGGGCAAGGATCGATGCTGAAGGAATTCAATTCTGAGGCGGCGCTGCTGGGTTATGTTGCCGCTACGCCTGGGGCGATCGGGTACGTGAGCCGGGTCAGCGAGGCCGATGCCGTGAAAGTGCTGAGTGTTTCGCCTTGAGGAGCGCTCACGTGAGCCGCAAGCAGCGTGGCCCTAACTATTCCGCGATTTCGTTGTGCTCGTTCCCGCAATGCTTGACCCAATTCTGCCGCGCCACTAGACTTCTCTACTCCGGATTTCCAGATGTCATTCTTCAGATCGGTACCCCGCGCTTTTGTTCGTGACTGCTTGGTAGATCGAGAGGTTGAACCACTACCGCTGACGTCACGAGCGTTCATCCAACAGAAGTTTGGTGGCAATGTGGGTGAGGTGCGCATTCACAGAGGACCAGCGGCCAGCCGATTGTGTACCTTGCTGCAAGCGCGCGCCCTTGTCGTGAACCGGGACATTGTTTTTGCAGAGGGGCAGTACGAGCCGCATACGTTGGCGGGGCAACGGATCCTCGCTCACGAAATCATCCATCTCCTTCAACAGCGGAACAGCAAGCCGCCAGAGACGGAATTCATGCCGATCGGGGATCCACATGATCCGTACGAGGTCGAGGCTGCCCGGTTGACGGAAGAGGCACTAAGGGGCAACCTGCGGAGCGTTCCGACAGCGGACTTATCGGGCGCGATCCGACGGGTGTTTACACTTTTGCCCAATGCCTCAATGGAAGCCGACTACAAGGGTGCCATTCCGGGCGTCACCTATACCAAGCGTGGCTCGCAGGATTTTGCAGTATTTCACTTGACCAGAAGGAGCGCGCCAATCATCGCGGGAACGGCCCGCAAGCCCGCCGATGCCAGCGCGATCAGAATTACGGCCAGCGTTGGCGTTCTCTCGGATAATTTGAAAGACGACCTTACAACTTCGAACGTAGAGTTTCACTTCGTCCAATTCTTTGGGCTGACAGATCATCGAGCCTTTTACGCCGGGCCGGAAGCGTCGGGCGGGAATATGTTCCTGGACTTTGCCAGCTTGCCCGCGTACATCGGAGCAGACGACCTCATGCTGGATACTGAATCGAAGTCGAATATTTTCCCTTTTTATGATATGAACCCACCTGAAATCCGCAGAGCAAGTCCGACGATGTGGTTGGTGAAGGCGACAATGGATGACCATCCATTCAATGATTTGCCGCTGAGCCTTCCGAATTTCGTTTCGAGCAAACTCAATTTTCTATGCACTGCGTACAAGAGGTTCAATGTAGTTACTGCGTTTGTGCTTAGGGATCTGAGAGACCTGAGCAAACCGACGACGACTATTCTTTCAGAGATGTTTTGGGGGGCAGAGGTGGCGTGCAGGTTCCGCTGGACGCAGACAGCTGATGGTGACATTAGTGTTGGACCACCGGAGTTCACTATCAGAGATTTTCATTGTGGCGATGCGATCAAGGACCCTGATCCTGATCTCACGACCAGAATTAGAAATCTAAGCGGCTCCAGCGACACCTACAACGACGCGGCGAGCGCCGCCTACAAGAGCGTTATCGGCAGCACATTTATCAGTCGAAATATGCAGGCGAGCGGGACGTGGTATTCGAAGAAAATCGCGGACTTCTTCAAATAAGCCCTCGCGAGACTCGGACCCACGTTGCCAACACGGCACAGTCCACAGGTCATCGTCTCCTCGACGGGAAGTGATTCCTAGGCGGGGAAGTCCCAGCCTTCTTCCTTCATCTTGTGATTGCTCCAGTGCTGGAGGTGTTCGAAGAGGGCGGGTTCGATTACAGCGAAGCGGATTCCAACGCGACCTTCTTCGCCGATCCACATGAGGCGGGCTTTGGCCCGGAAGAGGATTTCACTCTCGGGAAGGACGAAGCTCACGTCGAGCATTCCGGCGAAGCGCAAGGGTTCCTTGAGGCCGTCCAGGCCCATGCCGCCCGTGCTCAGGTTAACGCCCTGCACGCAGATTTCGTCCCCTCGGGAGTTCTTGACGGTTACCGAGAGTTGCACACGCGCGCGGAAGAATTTCTGTTGCTCGGAGCTGATGAAACCGAGAGAGGCTGTGCTGTCGCCGGGAGCGAAAGTGAGATTGTATTCCTTGAGCTTGCGGCTGAGCGTGCGGCGCGAGATGCCGAGCTGCTCAGCGGCCAAGGTGCGCTGGCCACCGGTACGCTCGAGGGCCTTGATGATCATCTGCTCTTCCATGCTGTCGAGGTTGCCGACGGGCAGGGAAGCGGTTTGACGGAAGGCGGCGGGCTCTCCGGTGAGCGCGGCGCTCAGTTTCGGGAAGTCGATCTGGGGGCTGGAGGATTCCATTGCCAGCTTCGCAATCAGGTTGCGCAGTTCGCGGATGTTGCCGGGCCAGCCATGAGAGAGAAGAGCGGAGATGGCTTGCGCAGAAAAACTCTTGCTGGGCGCTTTGAGCCGCAGGAAATGTTCGGCGAGGGCGACGATATCCTCGGGGCGTTCGCGCAGCGGAGGAACGCGAAGCTGGAATTGTCCAAGGCGATGGAAGAGGTCCTGACGGAAGCGGCCTTCTTTCACGGCGGCTTCGAGATCCTGGTTAGTGGCGGCGACGATGCGGACGTCGACTTTAATCTTGCGGTGCCCGCCGAGACGGTAGAAAGACTGGCCGTCGAGCACGCGCAAGAGTTTCACTTGAGTCTGCAATTGCAGTTCACCGATTTCGTCGAGGAAGAGAGTGCCTCGCTCGGCGAGTTCGAAAAGGCCGGGCTTGGAGACATCGGCGCCGCTGAAGGCGCCTTTTTCGTAGCCGAAGAGTTCGCTTTCGACCAGGTTTTCGGGGAGGGCCGCGCAGTTGATATCGATCCAGGGGCGGGCGCGGCGTGGAGACGACTCGTGAATCGTGCGCGCGATGAGTTCCTTGCCAGTACCGGTCTCGCCGGTGATCAGGACAGTTTCGGCGTGACCTGCGACGCGGTCGACGAGGGCCATGAATTTGTGCATGACCGGGCTGGCAAGAATAAATTGCGTCCCGTCAATTGTGCGGGACACAATGCCGGGGCTTGCCGGGCCTTGGGCTGTCGCATCAGTGGTGTCATTGCTAACGGCTGCCGGAACGATGATGGCGATGATGGTTGGCGATGCGGAGGTCGCTTCGCGAAGCAGCGTGGCGGAGAACTGGACCGGAAAGCTGCCGCCGGACTTTGGGCAAGCGAGTAAGCGGGATCGATATTCTCCATGCTCCAAGACGCCTGTGAGAATCGTCTGCTGCGCTGGAGCGTGTTCCGAGCGGGCTGATTTGTCGGCTGGGGCAAAGAGCGCTGAGAGGTTGCGGCCGAGAAGTTCCTGTGGAGAATAACCGAAAAACTTGGTGAAAGTCGGGTTGCAGGCTGTGACGATTCCTTGCGAATCGGCGGAGAAGACAGCCGTGGCGGTGACTTCCGCTCCAGCCGGCGGCGGCAACTCTCCCGTGACAGTTTTTTCCCGGCTTGCTCCGCGGGCAACATCAGGTGGCATACGCTGCTCCGAATTGCGGTTCGCGGTCGACATTGGAGGAGGTTGCGAACGATGTTGACACAGGAGTGAGATTAGGCGACCAAAGGTGCATAGTCACAGGTAACGAAGGTAACGCGCCGTTTCTTGCTGTGAGCCAAATTGGGGGCTGGGAATTTTAGCAGCGAAGCAAACCGGACGTAAGGTGATCGGATACTCCAGATGGTTACTTAAGTAAGCTTCTGAAGTCCTAATCCCTGCAATAGGATTCGAGGGCGAGGTTCGAAAAAGGACAGAAGTGTGTCCGTCTCGGACCGAGCGTGGGCAGGCGAACCCACGCGCACAAACGATTGTGTCTTCGCGGACTGTTGTGCGTCCGCGTCATCAGGGAAAGCCCGCTCCGAGGCTGAAGGGCCGCAGCGGTTCAGTCGATATGAAGCCAAAGACCGACGGACTGTCGATCCAGACGAAGCTATTTATCGGCATCACTGCGATCTTGGGCATGGTAGTGCTCGGGGTCGCGTTGTCGCATTGGCAGTCGCAGGATCTGACGCGATTCGCGTGCTACTTGGCGATCGCGGTGTTGGCGTCAGGCCTGAAGGTGCAATTGCCCGGGATCGACGGCACCATGTCGGTGAACTTCCTGTTCATCTTGCTGGGGGTGCTGGAACTAAGCCTTCCCGAGACGCTGGTGATTGGCTGCACGGCGAGCCTGGTGCAAAGCGTGTGGCAGACGCATAAGCGGCTGGATCCGGTCAAAGTGCTGTTCAATGTGGCCGGCATGATGGCGAACGCCAGCGGGCTGACCTACCTGAGTTATCACTGGCTGTCGGGAAGACTCGGAACCCACAAGCCGTTCTTGCTAATGATCGCGGCGCTGGTGTTTTTCCTCGCGAATACTCTTCCCATCTCCATCGTCATTGCACTGACAGAAGGAAAATCGAGTAGGAAGGTGTGGTCAGAGTGCTACTTCTGGTCGTTCCCGTACTACCTGGTTGGGGCGGCCGCGGTCGGGCTGGTCGGCATTGTGAATCAATCGGCGGGGTGGGAAACGTCGCTGTTGGTGCTGCCCATCATTTATTGGGTATACCGATCATACCGGCTGTACCTGGGACGGCTTGAAGCGGAAAAGGAACGGGTCGAGGTCGAGAAGCGGCACGTGGAGCAAATCGCAAAGCTGAACATGCGCACGATCGAGGCGCTCGCGCTGGCGATTGAGGCCAAAGATCACACGACCCATACCCACCTGCAACGGGTGCGAACGTATGCCGTGGCCGTAGCCAGTGAGTTGAAGCTGGACGATGGCCAGATCGAAGCCTTGCGCGCGGCAGCGCTGCTGCATGACATCGGAAAACTGGCGGTGCCCGAACAGATCATAAACAAGCCGGGAAAATTGACGGCGGAAGAGTTTGAAAAGATGAAGGTGCATCCGCTGGTGGGAGCGGAGATCTTGGAGCGGGTGGCGTTTCCATATCCGGTCGCGCCGATTGTGCGATCGCATCACGAACGCTGGGACGGCACAGGATATCCGGAGGGATTGGCGGGCGAAAACATTCCAATCGGGGCGCGGATCCTTGCAGCCGTGGACTGCCTGGATGCGATGGCTTCACATCGCCAGTACCGTCCGGCACTGCCGCTCGCCGAGGCAATGGCCAAGGTGAAGGAGAAAGCCGGAACGTGGTTCGATCCCAAGGTGGTCGACATTCTGGGCAGCCGCTACGTGGAATTGGAGCGCATGGCGCTGATGTCGGAGGATACGATCGCGCCACAAAGCCTGGCAAGGACTGTGCGAGTGGAGCGCGGGTTGACGCCCGGAGCGGGGTTCGAACGATCTGAACCGACCAACGGACCGGCAGACAGTGCGGACTTCCTGACGTCGATTGCGTCGGCGCGCCAGGAAGCACAGACGATGTTTGAGCTGAGCCAGGACCTGGGCGTGTCGCTGAGCTTGAGCGAGACTCTCTCAGTGCTATCGATGCGGCTGCGGCGGATGATTCCGTATGATTCGATCGCCGTTTTCGTGAACCGGAATGGTTGGTTGCTCCCAGAGTTGGTGAGTGGCGAGAACTTCCGCATGCTGTCATCGTTGAAAATCCGCGTGGGCCAGGGATTGTGCGGATGGGTCGCGGAGAATTGCAAGCCCATTGTGAACGGCAATCCGCAGGTCGAGGCGGGATATGTGATCGATCCAGGGAAGCATACGACGCTGCAATCAGCGCTGGTCGTGCCTCTGGAAGGGCTGAACGGCGTGGTCGGAGTACTGGCCATGTATCAGTCGAGTCGCGACGCGTTCACGCCCGATCATTTGAGAATCTTGTTGGCGGTGGCTTCCAAGGTAGCTCTGTCTGTGGAGAACGCATTGAAGTACCAGCAGGCGGAGAGTTCCGCGACAACGGATTATCTGACGGGTTTACCAAATGCGCGATCACTGTTTATGCACCTGGCGCAAGAAGTAGCGCGATGCCGGCGAATGCAAACCTCGCTGGCAGTGCTGGTCTGCGACATCGACGGCTTCAAGCAAATCAATGACTCGTTCGGGCATTTGGAAGGCGACAAACTGCTCAGGGATTTCACGGGGAAGCTGAAGGACGTGTGTCGCGGATATGACTATGTAGCGCGAATGGGCGGCGACGAATTTGTGATCACGGCTCCTGGACTGACGGTAGAAGCAGCCACGGAGAAGGCCGAGCGTCTGAATCAGGCCGCCCTTGAATCGGGACGGCATGTGTGCGGGCGAGACGTGATCACCCTGAGCGTGGGTGTGGCATTTTGTCCGGAAGACGGGTTCGATGTGGAACGACTGTTGTCGGAGGCCGACCGCAGAATGTATTCGATGAAGCAAAGGCATCACGCCGCTGCGGCCGCGCGCGGCGACAACCCGAAGTCGCACGGGGCGGCGGCCGAATAGGAGACCTTGACCATGCTGTGGCAGAAAATTGCGCGGCATGGAATTGCCATCATCGCTATCGTTCTGGTCGGCGGTTTTCTCTCGGCAACACTGATGCGGCTTGCACCCGGAGCTGATGTGGATGAAGCGCAGCTCGACCCGCGATTGAATTCCGAAAGCGTTCGGGCATTGCATGAAGCGAGGCTCGAGCAGCACAACATTTTTCGTTTTTACTTTCATTCTTTACAACGGGCCGTGCATGGGGATCTCGGCACTTCTCTTTCACTCGGACAGCCGGTGAGTACGTTGTTGCGGGAGCGGCTTCCACTGACGCTACGCCTGGTGGGAATCGGCCTGCTGTTGAGTTGGGCAGTGGCGATGGCTTTGGCGCTCAGCGCGGCAGGGCTGCGAGTTTCGGCGTATGACGCCGGGGCAACGATCATCAGCGGAACATTTCTCTGCATTCCGGCGGCCGTGTTGGCGCTGTTGTCGGTGCTGTGGAATGTGCCGGGAGCGCTGGCCATCGCGCTGATCGTGTTTCCACGCGTGTATCGTTATGCGCGCAATCTGTTGGGGAAAGCGTATGGGCTGCCCCACATCGTTACCGCGCGCGCCAAGGGACTCAGCGAGCTTCGAATTCTGGCGTGGCATGTGGTCCCAGTAGCGGTCCCGCAGTTGCTGGCAGTGGCAGGTGTCTCGGTGAGCATCGCGGTAGGAGCAGCGATCCCGGTGGAAGCGTTGTGCGGGCTCGCTGGAGTTGGGCAACTTGCGTGGCAGGCGGCACTGGCGCGCGATCTGCCGTTGCTAATGAATATCACGATTCTGGTGACGCTCGTAACCTTGCTGGCAAATTCGAGTGCCGATGTAATCGGACATGTGCTTCGAGGCCAGGAAGCATGACGATCTGGCGCAGGGTGGCGTGTGGGGTCTTGCTGCTGGTGCTGGGCGTGTCGCTGGCCGCGAACTGGCTGGCCCCGCGCGGATACGCGAAACAGTATCGCGAACTGGCAGGCGCGTCTCCGTCGCACGAGCACTGGCTCGGGACTGACGAGATCGGGCGGGACCGGTTTGCACGTTTGCTTTACGGCACCCGGATTTCGCTGCTGCTGGCGCCAGCTGCCGCACTGCTCTCCACTTTGATGGCGGCGTTGGTTGGCGGTCTGGCCGGATATCTTGGTGGTGGCTACGCGCGTGGGGCGATGGCGGTGACAGATTTGTTTCTGTCGCTGCCCTGGCTTTTTTTGCTGATCACGGTTCGGGCGATGATGCCACTGAATGTAACGCCACTGGTGTCGGTGGTCGTGACGTTCCTGATGTTGGGCTTGCTGGGGTGGACGAGCGCGGCGCGCGTGCTATGCGCCACCGCGGGATCGTTACGGGACTCGGATTTTCTGCGGCAGGCGCGGGCATCGGGGATTCGAAAGACGCGGCTGTTCTGGGTGCATGTCCTGCCGAATTTGAAGCCGGTGCTGTATGCGCAGTTCTGGATTTCGATCCCGGCATTCATTTTGAGCGAAGCGAATCTGGGGATTCTCGGGCTCGGAGTGGCAGAACCCATGCCGTCATGGGGCAGTCTATTGAAGGAACTTGAAGGCCTGGTGTCAGTGGGCGAAGAACCGTGGAAGTTCGTGCCGCTGGTGCTGCTGGTGGTGGTGGTAACGTCGTTTCAATTCTTGCTTTCGAAACAAGAGGGGGTCGCGGCATGACGGACCTCCGGGGAAGGCTGGCAGTGATGGTACGAAGATTGAAGAGAACGATTGCGGTCTCGACGGTCTGCCTGGGAATGCTCAGGGGCAGCGCCGTGGCCCAGGGAGAGTTGCGGTTTTGCCTGCGCTCGGAGCCGAAGACGTTTGATCCGTTAAAGGTGGAGGATGATGCGTCGGTGGCGATCCGGTATTTGACCGGTGGTGTGCTGGTGCGAATGAACCGTCAGACACAGGTTTTGGAGCCGGAACTGGCGGAGTCATGGAAGGTCTCGAAGGACGGGCGGCAGATCACGTTCAAACTGCGGAGTGGAATTTCTTTTTCCGACGGAACGCCGTTTTCTGCGGAGGACGTGGTTTACACGGTGCAGAAGTTGATGGATCCCTCGCTTCACTCGGCGACGGGCGATACGTTTCGTTCCGGTCCGGGGAACGTAGAGACGAAAGTTCTTTCTCCAGCGCAGGTCTCAATCACATTCCCGGCGCCGGTGGCGGGACTTGACCGGCAGTTCGACCAGGTAGCGATTCTTTCGGCGCACTCCGCCAAGAAAGAAATGGCCGTGCTAGGTCCATTTATGGTTGCGGACTACAAACCGGGATCGACGGTGCTGCTGAAGCGAAACCCGAATTACTGGAGGACCGATGCGCAGGGGCGAAAGCTGCCATATCTGGATTCGATCCAGCTCGATATTCAACCGAATCGCGATGTCGAGATGTTGCGCTTCAAGCGGGGTGAGATCGATTTGATCAACTCGCTGGATAGCGAATACTTCGACAAGCTGGCATCGACTTCTCCGCAAGTTGTGCATGATGCCGGGCCGTCGCTGGACAGCGAGCAGATGTGGTTCAACGAAGTGGCGAAGGCTCCGCTGCCGGAGTTCAAGAAGAACTGGTTTCGGTCGGCGAATTTTCGGCGGGCAATTTCTGAGGCCATCAACCGTGACGACTTGAGCCGGGTTGTATTCCGTGGGCATGCGCAGGCGGCCGTAGGACCGGTGTCACCAGCAAATAAATTCTGGTTCAACGCCAAGCTGAAGAAAGAAGCGTACGCCCCAGATGCGGCATTGAAGGCCCTGCAAAGTGACGGTTTCTGGTTGGCGAACGGGGTTTTGAAAGATAAAGAAGGAAACGAGGTGGTGTTTTCAATCATCACCAACGCGGGCAACAAAGCTCGCGAGCGCATGGCGACGATGATCCAGGAAGATCTGCAGAAGATTGGGATTCATGTGAACGTGGTAACGCTCGACTTCCCATCCTTGATCGAGCGCATCACCCAGACGTTTGACTACGAAGCGATCCTGCTGGGGCTTACCAATGTGGGCCTGGACCCGAACGAGCAGATGAATGTGTGGCTGAGTTCGTCGGAGAATCATCAGTGGAATCCGCAGGAAAAGACCCCGGAGACCGCATGGGAAGCGGAGATTGACCGCCTGATGCGGGCGCAGGCTTCATCGGCCGACGCCAAGAAGCGCAAGGAGAGTTTCGACCGCGTGCAGGAGATTGCCGTGGAGCAGGCTCCATTTATTTACTTAGTGAATCGCAATGCCCTGTCGGCGATTGGCTCACGGGTGCAGGGTGCCGGGCCGGTGATTCTTGTGCCACAGACCTACTGGAATGTGGAGCGACTTTCGGTGAAGTAGGTCGCTAACAACGCCATACTCCGACCACGCAGGACACGAAGGAAATGATCAAGACTTCGCAATCCGAGATTCTTCTGGCGACGCGCATTTCCGTGCAGTACGGGAAGAAACCTGCAGTGCTGCGGGACGTGGAGTTGCAGGTGCGTCGCGGCGAGGTCGTAGGACTGGTCGGACAAAGCGGGTCCGGAAAAAGCACTCTGGCGATGGCGATTTTGGGATTGCTTGATCGCAAGAGTACTCGGGCGGTTGGCACGGTTGAGTTCGACGGGCGGGACCTGCTGAAGCTCGGCGAGGGGGAGTTACGCGGGCTACGCGGACGGAATGTTGCCCTGGTGCTGCAGAGTCCGTTGTCGTCGCTGAACCCGGCGCTGAAGATTCGTACCCAACTGAGGGAGGCATGGCGCGCCCATGCCGCAGGAACGGGCTCGGACTGTGAGAATGCGATCCGAGCAAGCCTGGAGAGCGTGAGTCTGCCGGCGACTGAGGAGTTCCTGCGAAAGTATCCATCGCAAATGAGCGTGGGGCAGGCACAGCGCGTACTGATAGCGATGGCGGTGATGCATCGTCCGGCGCTGCTGATTGCGGATGAAGCAACCAGCGCGCTGGATCTGATTACGCAATCGGAGATTCTGATGCTGTTCCGCGAATTAAACCGCAACTCGGGGATGGCGATCCTCTACATCTCGCATGACTTGGCTTCGGTGGCTGGGATTTGCGACCGCATTGCAATCCTGCATGAGGGGCAGATCGTGGAGTCGGGAAGTGCGGAACAGGTTTTGACCAATCCTCAACACGAATACACGCAGCGCCTAATGGCGGCGATGCCCAAGATGCCGCAGCGCACGGTAGTGGGCAGAGCGGCAACCGTTTAGGGTGCGCGACCACCGGGACTAAAGCCCGCCACACTTCATTCGCCCTACACAGCACTTCGACTTCGCTCCAGTGCAGGCCCTGAAAGCACGGTCTTCCACGGCAATCTTTCTCTAAAAAGAGATTCTGCCGGTAACCAAGTCACCCCTTTAGGTCATGCTCCAAAGTGGGACATTGTGTCCCACGCCCGACGGGGCGGGACAGAGTGTCTCAGAAGGACCTGTGGATCGTTGAAAATCATCAATGGAATCAATTGTTTACGATCTGTTTATTGGTGCCTGCCGTGCAACAGAGGGTAGGTGAGTACGAAGCTCGATCTTTCCCCCGCCACAGAAAGAAGAGTGAAATTTATGGTTCGTAGACAGAAAATGCCGAAGCCGGTAGGACGCGGTGAACGACACAGCGCCAGTTGGGGTAAACGACTGTGCGCTGCCATGCTGTTCCTGGCAACCGGGATGGCGTTCGGACAGCGCTGGCCCGCTGCCGGTGAACCGAGCGGGAAGATGACGTCCCGGATCGCTCCGGAACTCTCCAAGCTGCTCACGAGAGCCCATCAGGGGACCGCAAAGGGCGAGACCGTAAGGGTGATTGTGCAGTACAAGCAGGTGCCGACGTCAGGGCATTATGCCGCGATGCAGGGCAGGGGTGGACGCCTGCACGCGCGACTGCACATGATCAAGGGCGCGGCGTTTACCATTCCGGCGAGCGCTCTGCCCGCCTTGGAAGCCGATCCCGAGGTCGCGTCGGTCACGATCGATCACCCGATGAGTTCGATGGACGACTTGACGAATGGCGCCACGGGGGTTAGTTCGGCGTGGAATGCGGGCTTCACGGGTGCGGGAGTCGGGGTTGCTGTCATTGATAGCGGCATCAACGATAACCACCCGGATTTGTGGAATTCCAGCCAGACCGCTTCTCGCGTGGTATATCACCAGGACTTCACCGGCACGGCGCAGGCCAACGGCAGCGGCGGCAATTATGACCTGTATGGCCACGGCACGCATGTGGCGGGAATCATCGGCGGCAACGGCTACCTGTCGGGCGGACGGTACGCCGGCGTAGCTCCCGGTGTCAATCTGATCGACCTGCGCGCCCTCGATGCAAACGGCGCGGGGAGTGATAGCACGGTCATCGCCGCGATTCAACAAGCCATCGCGTTGAAGAATACTTACAACATTCGTGTCATCAATCTTTCGCTGGGCCGCGGAATCCCGGCGAGCTACACCCAGGATCCGCTGTGCCAGGCAGTCGAGGCAGCATGGAAGAGCGGAATCGTAGTAGTCGTGGCCGCCGGCAATTATGGACGTTTGAGCGTGAGTGGCAGCAATGGATTTGGAACGGTGACGGCGCCGGGAAATGATCCTCTGGTGCTGACTGTAGGCGCGTCGAAGAGCAATGGCTCCGCCTCACCCGCCGCAGAGACGAAGGCCAGCTACAGTTCGAAAGGGCCGACGACTTACGATCACATCGTGAAACCTGACATCCTGGCGCCGGGCACGGACATCGTGTCGTTGGCAGCTCCGGGAGCGACGCTGACGGGTTCGTATCCGAACGGACTGGTAAATGGAACCGATGGTCAAGCCGACTACTTTACTTTGAGCGGCACCAGCATGGCGACGCCGGCAGTCGCGGGCGCCGCGGCTCTGCTGGTGCAAGAGCAGAACACGCTGACTCCCGACCAGGTGAAGGCGCGCCTCATGAAGACTGCCTACAAGATGGGCATGGTCTCCAGTTCGGCCTGGGTGCCGCACCTGTTTACAACTTTCATTGACTTCTACGACCTGTTTTCGGTTGGGTCGGGATTGTTAAACGTGCAGGGCGCGATCGCCAACAACGATTTGGCACCGGCCAATGTTGGGTCGGCGCTTTCGCCACAGGCGGTTTACAACGCGCAGAGCCGAACGGTTTCGCTCGTATACGGAAACTCTACAGTCGCCTCCAATTCGGTGGTGTGGGGGACATCGGTCGTGTGGGGAACTTCGGTGGTTTGGGGTGCCACGGTGAGCGGCACCTCGGTGGTCTGGGGGACTTCTCTGCCCTGGAATAGCAACGCGCTGAGTGCGTTCAGCGTGGTTTGGGGATCGAGTACCGGAACGAGCACTTCGGCTACGAGCGTGGTCTGGGGCGCGTCTGTGTCATCGGCGAACAGCGCGTTCACCGATGCCGGAGACGATGAGCAATAACACCGTGTGCATCTTTTAAAGAAAGGAAAGCAAGCGTATGAACAACACACGGCAAATTAAAGCGTTCATCGGCGCCACGATGATAGCTGCGATGGCCACGGCAGGTTATGCGGGATTCGCCAGCCACGCATGGCACAGTTACTTCGCCATAGCGGTTCTGGTGTTGGCAGTAGTGACTTCGCGGATGAAAGTCAAACTGCCTGGAATTAACGGCAACATGTCAGTCAACCTGCCCTTCCTGCTGACTGCGGTTGTGAATCTGAGTGCCGCCGAGGCGGTGATGGTGACCTGTATTTCAACTGCGGTGCAATGCTGGCCGCGGAAAAATGCGAAGTTCAACCTGCAACAGATATCGTTCAACTTGAGCATGATGGTGTTTGCCAGCTGCCTGGCCAGCCTGATTTTGCATGCGGAAATTTTGCGTGGACTGTACCACGGCTCCGGCACGCTGGGATTGATGTTCGCCACAGCCACTCTGTTCATCGGACAGACGGGCCCGGTGGCGGCGATCGTGGCTCTGAGTGAAGGGAAAGCGGCTGGGCAGATATGGTGGGGCTTGGCGCACCTCTCGTTCCCTTACTACGTTGTCAGCGCGGGAGTGACGTCAATCGTTCAGAGCGTAAGTTCGCACATGGGTTGGGGACTGGCTCTCGCGGTGTTCCCGGTGATGTGCGGAATTTACCGCTCCTATCGGCTGTACTTTGGGAAGATGGCGGAAGCTCCGCGCGAGAAAGTCTTGGTGCGGGCGGCGGGCGCTGGCGCGTAGGCGGATGGGACTGCTTTAACTGGCGCTTGCGCCAAAAGCTGTCGCCTTGGCTTTGGAAGCACTTTCGATCACGAGCCCAAGATGGGAGCCAATCGCCTCGACAATTTCAAGATCGCCTGCGGTGAACGCATCCTGCCCGGCGCGATACAGAGCCAACACAGCGGCAATTCCTGAGGGTCCCTCGATCGGGATGGCCAGTGCAGAACGCAACGTACTGTACTTGGTCGGATCGTTTAAATAGCCTGGCTCGACCGAAGGATTTCCATTCAGAATTGCTTTGTGGTTTTGAGCAACCCAGCCTGACAGTCCCTCGCCGAGTGGGATCCTCAACGAAGAGAACAGACGGAAGTTTTCTCCGCTGACAAACGCGGGAGCCAGCACGGTGTCTTTCGGGCAGTAGATCGCCAACGAGTCGTAGGGGACCAGGAGTTTCAAGCGCACGGCGAGTAGGGAAAGAATGTCTTCGACCCGCAGCCAAGCAGCGGATTGGCGGCTGACTTCAACGATTTGCTGTCCTTCTGCGCGAGCCGCGGTCATGAGCACGCCAGGACTCACCGGTGGCGCTGACCAATTCTTCTCTGGTTCAGCCGACTCTGCGAATCCGGCGGCCGGTGCTGATCCTCGTTCCACTTTGATATCGGTGGACAGTTTGGGAGGAGCCTGAAGCGGCTGTTCATGGGTGAGCTTTTCGAGCTCGATGTAACGACGGTTGAGAATTGCGACCACCTTGGGGTCGAAACTCTTGCCCGCGTCCGCCACCACCTTGGCCATCGCGTCGGGAAGGGGCAGCGCCTTGCGGTATTGCCGGTCGGAAGCCAGAGCGTCGAAACAATCCACTGCCGCGAGAATGCGGGCGCCAATGGGAATGGTCTCTCCAGAGAGCCCGCTGGGGTATCCGGTCCCGTCCCATTTTTCGTGATGGGCGCGAACGATCGGCACCACGGGATAGGGAAAGTGCACTTGCTCCAGAATCTCGGCCCCAATGATGGGGTGGATTTTCATCTTCTCGAATTCTTCGGGGGTCAGCTTGCCTGGTTTCGAAATGATGTGTTCCGGAACCGCGAGTTTGCCGATATCGTGCAGGACTGAAGCCGCGCGCAGGGCTTCGGTTTCGTCCTCGGATAACCCAAGTTCGTTCGCCAGTTCCATGGCGTAGACACGCACCCGCTGCAAGTGCTCGCCAGTGGTTTCGTCCTTGGCCTCAATGGCGAGGGCGAGGGCCTCGATCGTGCGCAAGTGCAGACTCGAGACTTGTTCGGCATGTCGCTTTTCTGTTTCTAACTTGCCCAGGTACAGGCGATACGAGCGGTACATCAGATAGATGGGCGGCAGAACCAGCAATGAGGATTGCCATCCGATGTGCCTATTCAAGAAATGAACCAGCCCCGCCGTAGCGGCTCCTACCATGTAATACGGAAAGGACCACAGATAACTGTCTGCCCAAACCTTCGGCACAGGCTTGTCTTCAGTCAAGCCAATGATCGTCGACATCGCGGTTGTGTTGCAGGCGAAGTGCGTGACCGCAGCAACGACCAGAGCCAGGGGGCCGGGCGCATGAAGAACGTGAATGACTACCAATTTGTAGGCGCCGTACGCGATCGCACTGGAAACCGTCACCTGCGACAGATTGAAAACGAGCTGAACCAGTTTCAGTTGTCGGGCCGGCCTCCAATAAAACTGCGCCAGCGTCGCGGCCAAACCGATGACCAGCGTTTCCGCTAGGCCCAACTCTAGAATTCCAAGCAGAGTGAACAGGAAATTTACGGAGAGAGTTCCTTCGATTCCGGGCAGACTTACTTTAAGCGACGATGCAAGCAGGGCCGCGATCAGATAACACACAAACTTGACGACGTCGCTCGACTGCCAATGCGCGAAGGCCAGCAGAAGGCAGATGGTTCCCGCCAATGCCATTCCGACGATGAATGCGCGCGCGCGGAATGAAGGGACCGAGGACATGATAAGTGTATAAATTTTCAACGAAGTGCAGACGTATGTCCGTCCTAAAAGTGACCTTGTGATTACGAAGGTTTCCTCACTGAATCAACCACTTACGGTTATGTGAAGCTTCTTCCGCCAGACCGAGAAGGACTCCTCGGATGAGACAAGTTGTCCCATGCCCGGGCGACGGGACAAAGTGCCCGTTTAGTTTCACAACAGTTGATCGTAAGTGATTGAAAAATAATGGTCATCGGGGTCACACATTGGTCCTGGACCTGCACATCTATGGGTTACTTGGGGAGAACGCGCCTGTGAGCGCGCTACAGTGGGGGAAACATGAAGAAGTTTGTGGTTGTATTGCTGATTCTTGCGGGGACGTTGGCGTATGCCGACGACTCGAAAATATCACCGGACCTGCGTGCTTATCCCTCGAGCCAAAAGGTGCAGGTCGTGGTGCAGTACGCGCCTGGAACACAACTGAGTTGCACCGGATTGCTGGGGCTTGTAGGGTGCGTGGTCAATGACGTTTTGAAACTGGGCGGCACAATTTTGGGGCAGCTCCCATTGGTGAACGGCTTGGTCGCTGTGCTCGACGGTAACGGCATCGTGAACCTGTCGAACCAATCCAACGTGGTGTACATCAGCCAAGACCGGCCACTGACGCCATCGCTCAGCAGCGCCGCACCGGCAGTGAATGCGGACTTTGCCTGGCAGTCGAACTACACCGGTGCAGGCATTGGAATTGCGCTGATTGACAGCGGCGTGAGCAATCACGCTGATCTGTATCAGGGCCTGCTTCCGATCTCAAGAGTTGTATATCAACAGTCGTTCGTGCCGGGAAATTCGAGCGGCAGCGACCAGTATGGTCACGGAACTCACATCGCGGGACTGATCGCGGGCGACGGCCTCAGTTCTACCGGCTTTCTCTACAACAAGACGTTCAAGGGGATCGCGCCGGGAGCGAAGATCATCAACCTGCGGGTTCTGGATGCGAATGGCGCAGGCACCGACAGCCAGGTGATCGCCGCGATCGGCCAGGCGATCGCTCTCAAATCGAATTACAACATTCGGGTAATTAATCTTTCGCTGGGCCGCGCTGTGTATGAGAGCTACAAACTCGACCCACTTTGCCAGGCTGTTGAGAAAGCGTGGAAGAGTGGGATTGTGGTAGTGGTGGCGGCGGGCAACAATGGCCGCTATCAGCCTACCGAAGGCTACGGGACGGTAACGTCGCCGGGCAACGATCCCTATGTGATCACCGTGGGCGCGATGAAGACGATGGGAACACCAACTCGCGTCGACGACCTCATTGCGAGTTATAGCTCCAAGGGACCGACGGTGATCGACGCAGTGGCGAAGCCTGACCTTGTCGCACCCGGCAACTTGCTGGTGTCGCTCGAGGCTCCGGGCTCGACGCTTTATAACCAGAATCCGGGAAACCGGGTTCCATATAGCTTCTACGTGAACGGGGGAAACAGTGCCTCGTCGTCCAGTTATTTCACGCTGAGCGGCACTAGCATGGCGACGGGCGTTGTCAGTGGTGCGGTGGCGGATCTGTTGCAGAAAAGTCCAAGCCTCACACCCGACCAGGTGAAGGCAAGGCTGATGAAGACGGCCTGGAAATCCTTCCCGGCATTCAGCAGCACGACGGATCCGAGCACGGGCATCACCTACACCGACCAGTACGATCTCTTCACCATCGGCGCCGGGTACCTCGATGTGGAAGCCGCACTGAACAGCGCAGATGTGGCAAAGGGTACAGCGATGTCTCCGGTTGCTTCCTACGACCCGACGACAGGGAACGTGTACCTCAATGACAGTTCGACCGCAGTGTGGAATACGTCGAGCACCTGGTCGAACTCAGCCGTGTGGGGATCTTCTCAGTTCGTCGCAGGCGCTCCGTCGTCAACGGTGGCCGGCAACAACGCACTCTGGGGAAGCAATGCTCTGTGGGGCAGCAACGCCTTGTGGGGTAGCAACGCGCTCTGGGGCAGCAATGCGTTGTGGGGAAGTAACGCTCTGTGGGGCAGCAATGCCTTGTGGGGAAGCAACGCACTCTGGGGCAGCAACGTCGCAAAAGGTGAGCAATGAGGAATCAGAGGCGTCGGCTCTGCCGACGCCTCAGCTTTCTCTATTAGTCGGAGAGAGCAACCATACCCTCTGTCTTCATCACGACCTGCAACCGAGAGGATGGAGCGACAGGCTTTAGATCTTTCTTCGTCGAAGCGCCACTAAACTTCGATTTCAGCCGCAGAAACTTGAGTTCGACTAAGTGAAAGGATAAGGCGCCGAACAGGCTAGAAACGGCAATGGTAGCCGGAAGATGAATCCAGAGAGAATGGCTGCCGATCAAGTTAACCACCAAATGAGCGGCCATAAGATGATACAGAAACATTCCGTAGGAAATCTGGCCGAGGTAGCGCGTCACTCTCCAGTTCAGCCAGCCCCAAAGCCGAGTGTTGCTCAGCGTGATGACCTGCACCAGGAAGACGGCGGTGAGAAGCGGATCAACCAGGAAGCCAACCGCGAATTTATACTTCAGGCCCAAGCGGAAGGCCAGTGCGACGGAGGCGATAATCAGTCCAAATGGAATTAGCGAGATCCAGATACGGGCAGTGAGAAAATTCCAGAAGCGCGTCAGAACTCCTCGCTTGATCAGAACTGCCAGCAAACATCCGACGAGCAAGTGATCAACGCGGGTATCGAACGAGAAATTCAGCCAATTTGAGTTGACGTGAAACTGGAATAGCAGCACGGTGCGATAGATATCGACTGCGGCGATGGCTGCAATCAGAAGATAGGTCAGCTTGCGGAGATCCTTCCGAAAAGCCACAAACAAACAGGGCCAAAGCAGGTAAAACTGTTCTTCGACGGACAATGCCCACGTATGCAAGTACGAATGATGCATGTGCGGCATCAGCGCAAATCGGTAATTGCTGGTATAGGAAAGAGCGCTGAGGAAATCGCCTAACACCAGTCCATGCGGCCAGCCGCGTCGCAGAAAATCAATGGCAAATTGAAGCGCCAGAAATAAGTAGAAGGCAGGGAAAATGCGCAGAACGCGGCGCACGTAGAAATTTCTAATCGAGACGCTGTGGTTCTTCTCTGATTCGTTGAGCATCAGCCAGGTAATCAAGAATCCGCTCAGGACAAAAAAGGTAAGAACGCCCCGTCCGTTCGGAGCATAAGGCACGCCGAGGTGATTGAAAATCACCAGGAAGACGGCGACCGCCCGCAATCCGTCGAGCGATGGAATCTTTTTTTGGTTGAGGTTGTCGACCAATGTTGATCGCGAAACGAAAGTGTTGCTTGATTTCATAGCCATATTTACCTGGCAGCAAAGTCACGGCTTCGGCCTCAGAGGCCGCACTGCGTACGTCATTCGGGGGGAATGGTTGTCCGGGAAGAAGGGACAGAGCCGGAACGACCGAGCCTCAGAAACCCTCAAGGCTGAACGCGAGTATAGCAAGAGAGAAACGTGCCCGCTAGCAAGAAAAGAAAAAAGAGAGTGCGATTCCGGCTTCACGAACAGGAATCGTCGCGGCTCTCAGTCGAAGAGTTTGATCTGTAGCATTCACCCGTCAGGCTCGAGTCGCGTTCGCACAGGTTTCGCGGAGCGATCCCTGATTACCGTACGTGATTACGCGACGTTACTAACGACGGATTACGATCGCGCGGCGGCCTCGCGGAATTGCCTACCGTTGTATGCAACGAATTGCAACACGCACACCTTCTTCAGTTCCAACCTGCACATTCTGCAGACGGCTGCAATGGTGATTCCCCTGCATTGATAAGAAGAGCGAGCGGGATAGCGATCGTTCTCGGTGCCGAACACCAGTCCGAAAGATGCGACGGACTGGAATTTGTGAGGTTACTAACGGTGCCGAGGTAACCAATCTCATTTTGTCCGCTCAAATTCTGGGGAAAATCGTCGGACAGCATTACGCAATCAATCGCTGATCCGGCCGGAGGAAAAGTAAACCAATGCGGTCACTTCGTCTTGCAGGAATCGTCCTCTTTACGCTCGCCATCCTGTCGATGTGTACGGGTTCAGCTCTGGCCAATTCAACCGTAGACATGAAGCTGGTGGGCGTAGGCTCAAACAACGCAGGTGGCGTTGCCACCTATCCGTATTATTTCTCGATCAACGGCGGGCCTCAGGTGTCGCTGATTTGCGACAGCTATGACAACCACGTGAGCATCGGAGAAACGTGGAAGGCGAACGTGGTCGGATTGCTCAGCGGCCAAGGGATGTTCGGCAGCCAACTTCTCGACTACAAAGCCGCGGGACTGATCTTTAAGAGCATCTTGAACGGCACCCTTAGCGCGAATGTGGGCAACTTTGCGATTTGGGGGCTGTTCTCGACCAACGCCCAGAACTCGTCATACTTCCAGTCGAGCGGGGCAGGTGCCATCGAGCAGCAATATCTCAGCCTGGCCGCGACCGCGCCCAACAGTGCATTCAACGGGCTCGTCCTGTACCGGCCGCTGGGTGAGCGGTGCGAGCGGGGACTGCCTCAGGAATACATTGGTTACTCGCCTGTGCCCGAGCCTGGAACATTGCTCCTCCTCGCCACCGGCATGCTGTCGATGGGTGGAACGATCCGCCGGAAATTGAAAAAGAACATCGCTTAATCTCGTAGTAGACAACTGGTAACAAGCCGCCTCGCGGGAAGACACACCTTCCCCGAGGCGGCTTTTCATTGTTTGGAACAGGGCAATTTCGCACGGTGAAAGCTGGCGTTTTGACGCGCATCCCTTTCGCTCAGGGCATAATCTAAAGAGAAAATTTACCTGAGAGGGAGTTCTATGCGTTTGGCCGTCGACAGGATCAGCTTGGCTTTTCTGCTGTTTCTCTTCCCCGTTGCGATGTTGCAAGCGGTAGATCAACCATTCCACGACGCACCAGCATCCGCCAAGGCACAGAAAAATCCTCTTGAGGGCCAGGCGGCCGCAATCGACGCGGGCAAAGTGCTGTACGCGCGGAATTGCCTGTCTTGCCACGGCAAGGCTGGGAAAGGCACTGGCAACGTGCCGTCTCTGGTTGATGGCAAGCTGAAGGGCGTGACGGAAGGCGAAGTGTTCTGGTTCATCACTAAAGGGAGCAAAGACAACGGAATGCCTTCGTGGGCGTTTCTCCCCGAGCAAAAGCGATGGCAGATTGTGTACTTATGTGGAAGCGATGGCCTCGGGCAAGGCGCCTGCGGCGGCGTCGAGCGCGGCTCCAGCCGCCGAGGCCGGGGCTCCGAAGGTGAAGGGCGCACCTCCGAATGCGCCGTTTACCGACTTTCGCTACGAGACGCCGGGCACTACCCGCAAGATTACGGTGAACGACCTGCCGCAGCCGTACGCCACTGAATCGTCGAACAACGGCGCGGAGTTGGTGGCTCGTCCGGAGAATGCCTGGCCGCAGGCGCTCCCGGGCTTCAAAGTGGAAATGTATGCGGGAGGGCTGGAGAATCCGCGTTTGCTGCGCCGGGCTCCGAACGGAGACATTTTCTTAGCGGAGATGGAACCGGGGCGCATTCGCGTTTTCCGGGGGATGACCTCAGATGGGAAGCCGGAGCAGGCGGCCATTTTCGCGAGCGGGTTGAAGAAGCCTTACGGGATCGCCTTCTATCCTCCGGGGCCGAACCCGCAATGGATCTACATCGGGGACGAAGACGAAGTTCTGCGATTTCCTTACCACGAGGGCGACTTGAAGGCGACCGGGCCATCGCAGCACATTGCCCATCTGCCGCCGGGCGGGCACAACACCAGGGCGCTGCAATTTTCTCCGGATGGCAAGAAGCTGTTTGTGGCGGTGGGATCGGATTCGAACGTGAACGATCCGGACACCCATCCGGAAGAGAAAAATCGAGCCGACATTCTGGTTTGTGATCCGATGAATTGCGAACTGAAGGTGTATGCCTACGGTATTCGCAACGCGGGCGGCGGGATTGAAGTAAATCCCATGACCGGCGAACTCTGGTGCTCGGTGAATGAGCGCGACGCACTGGGGGACAACCTGGTGCCGGATTACATCACGCATGTGCAGGAGGGCGGCTTCTATGGCTGGCCGTGGTGGTATATGGGGTCGCACCAGGATCCGCGGCACAAGGGGAAGCATCCGGAGCTCAAAGACAAAGCGATCGTTCCCGATGTGCTGCTGCAGCCCCACAACGCATCGCTGGAATTTACCTTCTATGAAGGAGACAAGTTTCCGGCGGAATATAAGGGAGACATTTTCGCTTCCGAGCATGGTTCGTGGAACAAGTCGGTGCGCGTCGGGTATGAGGTGATTCGAGTGCCACTGCATCAGACGGGGCATGCTACGGGCGAGTATGAAGATTTCCTGACCGGGTTTGTGCTGCCAGATGGGCAAGTGTGGGGGCGTCCAGTAGGAATTGTGACCGCATCGGATGGCTCGCTGCTGGTGAGCGATGACGGATCGAATACGATCTGGCGGGTCAGTTATACGGGGAAATGAACGAGGTCTTAACCGCGGAGTCACGGAGTCACGGAGAGATTTTTGATTGCTGATTGGTTACGAAAAATCCGTGGTTCCCGATCTTGCTCTGTGTCTCAGTGACTCCGTGGTGAAAAGTTCTAGTGGAAGTCGTGTGAGACGGTTTCGGCTTTGGTGACGAATAGCGGTTGCACGCGCTCAGCTTTTACCGAGATGACGTTGTCCTGATTCTGCAGAATTCCTTCAATGGCGAGGAAACGTTCGCTGGCCAACAGCAGGCGGTTCTGATGGAAGAGGTCGGGCGTGATGATGGCGTTGGCCACTCCGGTTTCATCTTCCAGGCTGATAAAGACAAATCCTTTTGCAGTTCCCGGGCGCTGGCGGGTGATGACACAGCCTCCGATACGGAGACGCTTGCCGCTGGGGATCTCGCGGAGTTCGCTGGCGCGGCGAATGCCCATGGCATTGAGCCAGGCGCGGCGGTAGGCCATGGGATGCGGGCCGACGGTTAGCCCGGTGCCGTGAAAGTCGGCGACCAGACGCTCTTCATGATTCATCGGCTGGAGCGGCGAAGGGGAATCGGGTTCAGGCTGATTTTCGAGCAAGGGGCCGGAGTGGCGAACGGCGCGTTCGACCTGCCAGAGGGCGTCGCGGCGGTGGAAAGAGGGTTTCGAGTTTCGAGTTTCTGGTTTCGAGTGGGCAGAGATGCTGATAGCAGCTGATTTTTCCGAAACTTGAAACTGGAAACTCGAAACTGCATTCAGAGCGCCGATTTCCGCGAGCGTTGTGAGTTCGTCTTTGCGGAGTTCGGGGACGCGATGGGTGAGGTCGTGGATGGAGGCGAAGGGTGCGAGCATGCGTTCGCGGAGTACCGATAGAGCAGTTTCTTCCCGCAGGCCGCGAACGTAACGGAGGCCCATGCGCAAGGCGATCATTTCCCCATCCTCAAAATTATTTCGCCCTTCCGGGGCATGGTTCTCTTCTACGTGTGCTTTCCCACGGCTTTCGCCGTGGGCTGCATTCTTCCGCCGCTCCGCGGCTGGGGCAAACGCTCCACTGAACTCGGATCCCTGGCCCCTGACCAACTTCAATTCGGTTTTACTCGCTGCTCGGTACTCGGGACTCGGCACTGTTTCCAATGTGCAGTTCCAATCGGACTTCGTCACATCTACCGGCAGCAGCTTCAGGCCGTGGCGCTGGGCGTCTTTGACGATAGTGGCTGGGGAATAAAATCCCATGGGCTGATTGTTTAACAGGGCGGCGGTGAAGGCGGCGAGGTAGTGGGCTTTCAGATATCCGCTGGCGTAGGCGATCAGCGCAAAGCTGGCGGCGTGGGATTCGGGGAATCCGTAGAGCGCGAATGAGGTGATGGAGAGAATGATTTCTTCCTGCGCTTTCGGCGAGATTCCGTTTTGCGTCATGCCGACACGAAGTCGCGATTCGATTTCGCGCATGCGCGATTGCGAGCGCTTGAATCCCATGGCGCGGCGCAGATCTTCGGCTTCGCCTCCAGTGAAGTTGGCAGCGATCATGGCGATACGCAGCAGTTGTTCCTGAAAGAGCGGGACGCCGAGCGTTCGCTTCAGCACAGGTTCGAGCGAGGGATGCGCATAGGTGACTTCTTCGCGTCCTTGGCGGCGAAGGATAAAGGGATTCACCATCTGGCCGACGATTGGACCGGGGCGGATGATTGCCACCTGGACTACCACGTCATAAAAACGCCGCGGACGCAGACGCGGGAGAGATGCCATTTGGGCGCGACTCTCTACCTGGAACAATCCGACGGTGTCGGCCTGCTGCAGGGCGGAATACACCTGGGGGTCGTCCTGCGGGAGATGCGCGAGATCGACTTCTTCGTGATAGTGGTCGCGAATGAGTTCGATGGAATCTTTGAGCACGGCCATCATGCCGAGACCGAGCAGGTCGACTTTGACGATGCCCATGTCGGCGCAATCTTCTTTGTCCCATTGGACGACGACGCGGCCGGGCATGGAAGCGGGTTCGAGCGGGACGACGGAATCGAGTTGTCCCTGGCAGATAACCATGCCGCCGGAGTGTTGGCCGAGATGGCGCGGCATGTCCTGCACCGCGATGCAGAGTTCGTAATATTTGCGCAGGCGGGGATGATTGAGATCGAGTCCGGCATCGCGGAAGCGGCGGTCGAGAGCATCGTTCTCATCACGAAATTCCCAGGTGGCGACGGCGGCGGAAATCTTGTTGAGCGTTTCGGGATCGAAGCCGAGGGCCTTGCCCATTTCGCGGGCGGCCATGCGATTGCGATAAGTGATGACGTTGGCGGTCATGGCGGCGCCGCGGGCGCCGTAACGCTGGTAGACATACTGGATGACTTTTTCGCGCTCGTCACCGCTGGGCAAGTCGAGATCGATGTCGGGCCATTCGCCGCGCTCTTCGGAAAGAAAACGCTCGAAGAGCAGTTCCATGCTAACGGCGTCCACTGCAGTAATGCCGAGCGAATAGCAGACGGCGCTGTTGGCGGCGGAACCGCGGCCCTGGACGAGAATGTTTTGCTCGCGGCAGTAGCGGACCAGGTCCCAGACGATGAGGAAGTATCCGGCGAGTTGGAGTTTCTCGATGAGGGCGAGTTCTTTTTCAATCTGGCGGCGAGCGCGGGCTTGCAAATCGGGTGTGGCGCGGCCGTAGCGATTGCGGAAGCCTTCCCATGCGCGATCACGGAGGAAAGAATTCATGGTCTCGCCTTCGGGCACGGGATAGCGAGGAAATTCGTAGCCGAGGTCGTTGAGCGTGAAATCGAGACGCGAGGAGAGTTCCAGCGTGTTGGAGAGAGCGTCTGGCAGGTCGGCGAAGAGTTCTTGCATTTCCTGCGAAGATTTCAGAAAGCGTTCGGAATTGCGGGAGAGCAGGCGTCCGGCGGTGGAAAGCGTGCGGTGGTGGCGGATGGCGGTGAAAGCATCGCAAAGTTCACGGGCTTTAGGGATGGCGTAGCTGACGCCATTGGTAGCAAGCAGGGGAAGATGGAGTGAACTGGCGATGGCGATCGCGGCGCGGTTACGCGATTCTTCTTCCCGCTGGAAATGGCGCTGCAGCTCTATGTAGACATTGCCGTGGCCGAAGATGCCGGTAAGTTGGTCGACGCATCGCCGCGCTTCTTCGAGGCCGCCGTGTTTCAAGGCGGCGGCGAGTGGGCCTTCGATGCCACCAGTGAGGCAGATGAGACCTCCGGCGTGTTCTTGCAGTTCTTGTTCACAGACGGAGCCCTCACCCTTCTTCGCGCGCAGTTTCATTTTCGTGATCAGGCGGCAGAGGTTTTGGTAGCCGGTACGGGTGGAGACGAGCAGGGGAAGACGGAATTCACCACGGAGGCAGCCTTCGGCTTCGCTCAGGGCAGGCACCGACACGAAGGAATTCTTTAATTGTGGATTGTTGATTTTTGATTGTTGATTGGTTTTCTCCGTGGCGAAGCCGGCCCTGAGCGACGCTGAAGCGTGGCTCTGTGGTGAGAAGGAAACTTCTGCCCCGATGTGTGCTTTGAGGCCTATCTTTTTAGCGGCCAGGTGGAAGCGTGGGGCTCCATACACGCCGTCAGTGTCGAGCAGCGCCATGGCGGGCATGCCGAAGTGGGCGCAGACTCCGGCCAGTTCCTCGGGCAGGGACGCGCCTTCAAGGAAACTGAAAGCCGACCGGGCGTGCAGTTCGATGTAGGACATCAGGTTAGGTGTCAGAGTTCAGGGTTCAGGGATCAGAGGTCAGTAAGAACCATTGAACTCTGAGTTTTTACTGACCTCTGAACGCTGGCCCCTAGCCTCTTCTTTTCAGTCATACGTTCCTTCCACAAACCACTCGCCTCCGAGCAAGTCGTGCACGAGGCGGTGGAGCGAGATAGCTTCTCCATTGCGCAGGGCGATGTCCCATTCGTCGCGGGACCAGGCTTCGCGTTCCCACCAGTCGCCGGAAAAACGCCAGGGACCGGCCTTCCAGAGCACGTCGCCTTGCACTTCTTTTTTCTTCTTACACGCGATGCGTATGGGTAGTCCCTTCTCAAGGGTTACGTGGGCGCGCAGCGGAGGACGGAAGCGGCGCAGGGCAGTGACGGCCGATTTTTCTTCGGTGGGCGCAGAAATTTTTTCACTTGGACTTGTTGATGGAGGCTCGGCCACAAAGCGGCGCATGCGGAATCCATCCGGGTGGTGCGTGTCGAGCAATTCGAGTGCTCCAACTTTGCTCTCGCCGACCATGGCAGCGATGCGAGCAAGAGTAAGTTCAAGCTTTTCTGGTTCCGGGGATGGAGGCCGAAACAGGCCTCCCTGGGCAGAGCGCGGCCGGGCCGGTTCGGCGGACAGATGGATCTTCAGAATGGGTGCGCCAGGGGGATGCGCATTCAAATCCAGTTGCAGTAGCTTGAGGAAGACCTTGGCATCAAGCATGGGCAAAGGCAGGTTTAGAGTGCGGGTGAATTTATTCTGCCGGTTGGAGATAAATTGTTTCGCCGGGTCGCGTTGGATTTCAATAGCCTCGTCGCTCTCGCTCGGAATGCCGAAACTTACAAATTCCTGATCGATTCCGGTGAAGTCCGCAAGTTCCAGAGTGAGGCGTAGTTCTTGCGTAGACAGGGCACGCGAGCCCAGGCGGGCACAAATTTGATCGAGCAGGCGATTCAGCAGAAAGGCCAAGGGTTCGAGCAGAACGATCGGATGCTCCAACTCGACTGCTTCTTCGAAAATCAGCGGCGGTTCCACCGGGACGAGAGTGCGCGAAGCGGCGCCGCATGCCAGTTTCTGCAGACGCAAGCCTTCCTGTCCGAGACGCTCGCTTAGCGCCACTTTTGGCAGTGCGGCCAAGGCACGCAGGTTGTGGATGCCCCAACGATTCAACGTTTCGAGAAAGCCGTCGGCATTTTTTTTCTCCTCGCTTGCGAGGCGGTCGGCGAATAATACCTCCATTGGCAAAGAGCCCAATTGCTCAGCCTCTTTGCCCGCGGGAATTACGGTGATGCCGGGGAAGCCTCGGGCGGCGAGTATAGCCGCGTCGGGATTGGACGCTATTGCGACATTGGCTTCGAGTCCGAGCGCGATAGCGCGTTTGTAAATGGCACGGGAAATTTCCGGAAGCGATCCGAAGAGAGATTCCATGCCGGTGAGGTCGAGAAGAGTTGTGTCGCAGGCCGTGTCCTCTATATAGGGAGAGAATGATTGGGCACAGTCAAGCAGGGCGGCATGCGTGGAGGATTCCTGTAGAGGAGAGCGGGAACGCAAGGCGAGTTCAGCGCAGAGTTCAGCCTGGGCCTTGGTCATGCCGGGAGTGATGCTCAGGCGGCTGGCATTTTCATTGACCGCGATAATTTTTTCGAGCGGAGGCTTGCCTTCGAGAATTGCGACAGGGCGCACCTGAAGTTCCGGTTCGGCGCGCAGCGCGGCGGCCACAGGAAAATTCGGTACGTGGATGCAGGCGAACGGCATGGGTCATTTTGTAATTTCGTAATTTAGTAATTGGGTAATTGGTTTCATTGTTCACCCGGCCCATGCGGTTTTGGTGGCGAACGATGCCGTGGAACGCGCAGGTTTTCGTTCCAGGCGGGAGCGAATGAGTTCGGCGGTGATTTCAAGTTTAGTTAGTAATTTTGTGTGCGTGGGTTCGGCAAATTCAAAATCAATTGCAGATTGGGCGGCGGTCAGACAAATTTTCTTTCGCCCCTCTAGGGCTTCTTCATTTTCGACGGCTGACCCACGGCTTGCGCCGTGGGCTGCACTCTTTCGCCGCTCCGCAGCTAATGCTGGCGTGGTTGGATCACTTGACGAGCCGAGTTGAAGCAATAGAGTTGAGCAGCTTCCGGCTATGGGTTGCTGTTCGATGGCGAGCAGGATTGTTGGGGTGTGTTCGATCGCGCGACGGAAGCGGAACCACGTAGTCAGCGGGATATAGCGGGCTGATTGCGGCGGCAGGTCACCGAGATCAAGGACGATGAGGCCGAAGCCTCCGCTTTCGAGCAGCAGATCGGTGGCACGCAGGACTTGCTCGAGACGATGTTCTGACTCATATTTAGTGCCACTTGATCCGGTTCGATCTTCTGAGTTTTGTTTTGTTTTCTGAGCCCCGGAACTTGCCTTGAGCGAGACCGAAAGGCGATTCCGTGGCGAGCAACTTTCGCCGCAGCGCACCCATAGAAGACGGTCCAGTTCTACGCCGGCGGCAGCAGCCGAGTGGGGATCGAGGGAATCGCTGGCATCGACGACAACGCAAAATTCTCCGCGGCGAGTGGCAGCGGCCAAGGTGGCAAGAAGCAAGCTGGTGCGTCCGGAGGAGGCGAGGCCGCAGATTTCGGTCAGGCATCCGCGGGGCAGGCCGCCGGTGAGGGCATCGATGGCTGAAACACCGCACGACACCATTTCCGGAGCGGGGCGAATTTCGAGACGGGAGGCCGGAGTTACACTGGCCAGCCTAGGATCGACGGAAGCTGGATCGCCGGAAAACTTTGCATGGCGGCCTGTTTGAGGCAAACGGGTGGATGGATGCACTGTTGCTGGTGCAAAAGGCAGAGACACATCCGCAACTTCTTCTTCATCAAAGGCAAAAGGGCGGCTCAGGGCCGCCGAAGTGGAAACTACTGCGGAAGACATAAGATCCTCGGAAGATTTCAGGGAACGCCGGGCTGGAGCCGCGGAGGCAGTTTTCGCTTTTTATTCGCCTGTTAAAATTCTGCTCTTTAGCTCGAAGTTTGTCAAGACAGAACTGAAAAAGAGCTCTTTATCCCAGACTGGGGCGCACAAATCCCGGAAGCGCTCACATTAACAGCGGTGTTTCGTCTAAGGGCACGTCCAGCGGGTTACGCAATGCGCTTACTCCAGATCTCCCTAGGCCATGCGAATCTGCTGCCAGATCCCAGACAGCAAAAAAGGAGCTTTTCATGTACAGGATTTCTCTATTTGCCTTGTTATCCAGTCTTTTGTTGGTCGCTAGTTTTGGTCAGGCTCAAACCGCTACCAGCGAAACATTGATGCTTGACCTGCCACGGCAGAGCCAGCACGCACTCGTGACCCAGCGCATTGGTGTAACTGACATTACCGTGAACTACCATCGTCCGCTTGCCAACGGCCGCCAAATCTGGGGTAAGGTCGTGCCTTACGGGCAAGTTTGGCGGGCGGGAGCGAATGAGAATACGACTATCACATTCACCGACCCGGTCACGATTGAAGGGCAAGCACTCGACAAGGGAACCTACGGCCTGCACATGATTCCAGGCGAAAACGAGTGGACGCTGATCTTTTCGAAGAATTCCACCTCATGGGGCAGCTTTACCTACAAGCAGGATGAAGACGCCCTGCGCGTCAATGTAAAGCCGCAGTCCACCGATGCGCACGACGCGCTCTCTTATGACTTCGACGACGTGAAGGCAGATTCCGCGGTCGTTACGATGCGGTGGGAAAAAGTTGCGGTGCCGTTCAAAGTTGCGGTCAAAGTAAACGATATCGTCACGGCCGCCATTCATCGGCAATTGCACGGGCTCAACCAGTACTACTGGGAAGGATGGGACGATGCGGCCGGCTACTTCCTGGCCAACAAGATCAATCTCGATGAGGCGTTGAAGGATGAAGATCAGTCGATCCAGGCGGAAGAGCGCTATGACAACGTGATGAACAAGTCACGCATCCTGGAGGCTATGAATCGCAAAGAGGACGCCACTGCGGCTCGCAACAAGGCACTGGGTATGGCGAATCCGCTGCAACTTTATGTCTATGGGCGGCAGTTGCAGGGAGACAAGAAACAGGATGAAGCGCTGGCAATTTACCGCTCAAACGCCAAGAAGTTCCCGGACAATTGGACTTCGCACCTTGGCATGGCACGCGTGTACAGCGCTCAGGGAGACTTCGACAATGCCGTGAAGGAAATAAAGCTGTCTCTCACGGGAGCGCCTGATAATAGCAAGACTGCTTTGGAAGGCTATGTGAAACGACTTCAGGCTAAGGACGATATCAACCGGTAGGTTTTGGACGGACGGCACGGCTAAGGTCTTGCCGTTCCACGAACCGCCCGTTGTCCACCTTGTTCCCGAGTGGACGCGAGGGCCGTCAAGCCAACGCATCGTTAACATTGTTTAGCTTCTCGCCGAAGAATCAAGAGGGCCAGCATGATGCTGGCCCTCTTCTTTTTTCTCTATGCGATTGGATTACCAGACGCGGCAGGCGTTGGCTCTGACCATGCGTTGCCCGGCCTTGCAGCCGAAGGCCTGTTCGAATTCCGGCATGTTCGAGACGACGTTGTCGATGCGGAAGACTGATAGGGAATGTGGGTCTGTGGTAACGGCCAGGCGGGCTATTTCAGGACGCATGTTCGCGCACCACGAGTAAGCATAGGAGAGGAAGAAACGCTGGCGATAGGTCCAGCCGTCCGGCCCTTTATCGTCCAGCGATTTGCCCTGCTGCTTGAGTGCGGCCTCAACAGCATTCAGAGCGAGGTGGGCTCCGCCATTATCGGCGGTGTCCTCCCCTTGCGTGAGCAGGCCATTCTGCTTGACCCCCGGTCCCGCTTCAGGGACATCTTGCGTGTACTCGTCGGAGATGCATTTGCCCCGCTCGTCGTAGAGTTTGGCATCTTCGGCTGTCCACCAATCGCGCAGGTTTCCGTGAGCATCGAACTTGCGTCCCTGGTCGTCGAATCCGTGGATGATTTCGTGCCCAATCACCATGCCGATGGCGCCGTAGTTCACGGCATCGTCCTTGGTCGGATCGAAGAACGGTGGCTGCAGGATGCCCGCCGGAAAATTGATGGTGTTCAACTGCGGATCGTAGTACGCGTTGATGGTTGGCGGAGTCATGGTCCACTCGGAACGATCGACGGGCTTGCCGATCTTCGCGACCCAGCGCTCGAACTCGAACGATGAAGCTTGCGCGACATTGTTCGCATAACTATCGCGCCCGATCTTGACGCTGGAGTAATCGCGCCAGTGCGAGGGGTATCCGATTTTGTCTTCGATGCCCTTCAACTTGGTGATCGCTTGTTCCTTGGTGGTAGCAGACATCCAGCTGAGGCTGTGTATGTCAGCTTCGAGAGCCGTTTCGATGGAGTGCACCATCTGAATCGTACGGGCCTTGCTGTCAGGGGGAAAAGCGCGGTCGACATAGGCCTGGCCGAGGGCGTCGCCGAGATCGCGATCGGCGGCGCGAACGCAGCGTCGCCAGCGCGGCTGTTGTTGTTCGGCGCCGGCCAGGGTGTGCGCGAAAAAGTCGAAATTTTCGTCCACCACGGCCTTGGTCAGGTAGGGCGCCTCGCGGTGAATCAGTTGCCAGCGCAGATACGTTTGCCAGTGCTCGAGTGGGTGCGCGGCAAGCAGTTTTTCTTCCGCGCGCAAAAAGTCGGGCGAGGTCACGATGTAGTGCTCGCTGGCCGGAGCTTTCACCGCTTTCAGATAAGCATCCCAGTCAATCGAAGGGGTCAGTTCGTGGACTTGGGCCAGGCTCATCTTGTTGTTGATGTTCTTGGGATCGCGGCGCTTGACGTTATCCATCTGCGCCTCGGCCAATGCGGTTTCGATCTCGATCACCGTCCCGGCATCGGTTGCAGCTTGAGCTTCCGGTTCTCCCGCGAGGACGAACATTTTCTGGAGATGAGCACGGTACTTGGTGAGAATTTCCTTCGATTTGTCGTCGGTCTTCAGATAGTAATCGCGGTTGGGAAGGCTGAGTCCGCCTTGATCAATCTGGGCGACGACCTTGGAGGCATCGTCGTAATCCTGTTGTCCGGTGAATCCGAACAACGCAGAATTGCTCTGATTGTCGTCTGCCTGCCAGGCACCGGGATACAGATGGTGGAGACGAGCGACTTCCAGCGTGATTTCCTTCTTCGATTTCAGAGCTGCGATGCGGTCTAACTCCGCTTGCAGTGGCTTTAGGCCAGCGGCTTCGATACCGCTTTCGTCCATGCAGGCGGCCCAGTAGTCCCCAATTTTCTGCTGAACGGCGCTGCGGCTTGAATCGTTCTTGCTGGCGGCTTCCAAAGTCTTGCGAAGCAGTCCTTCATTCCATAATTCCAGTCCGCTTCCCGTGCTCCAGAAAACCTGGTCGGGAGGCATGGGGTTAGCGGTCAGCCACTTGTTGCAGGCGTACTTGTAGAAGTCGTTGCAGGGATCGAGCGCCTTGTCGACAAGATTGGGATCAAAATGCTCGAGCTTTGGTTCGCTGGATTGATCGGCCGCAACACCGGCGACAGAGTTGGTGCGTGCGCTGTGGGCAGGCATATTTTGGGCAGTGATGCTGGGAACAAAGGCTGCGGACACAGCCAAACTCAAGGCTAGCGCGGCAGAGAACCGGCACATGGACATAGATCCTCGTTGTTATTCGAAGTTGTGATTGTTTTGGTGCAACAGATCGGCCAAGAAAAGGTACGCATATAGACGATGCAAGTTCCGTCGAGAAGTGATAGGACACACTTCGACCATCAAACATACTACAGACGCGCAGGGAGATAGGAGGTTAGCGGGATTCTGCTGCGACTCGAAGCAGGAATTCTGTATGTCGATCTCACCCAGTGTTGTGCAGGCCCGCAGCGATTCCGTTGATGCTTGCGCCCAAGGGGTATTCCAGTTCCGAACTCTGCTGTCCCTGTTGCTTGCGCCGTAACAGTTCCACCTGAATCAGGCTCATGGGGTCCACGTACGGGTTGCGCAGACGGATCGATCGCGCCAGCACGCGATTCCGCGCCAGCAGTTCACGCTGTCCGGTGACCCGTAGGATCATGCGCCTTGACCGAAGGAATTCATCTTCCAGCATGGAGAAGACACGCTTTCGAAGCGCGGCATTCTTGACCAGGCCCGAATAGTCGCGTGCGATCCCAAGATCGGCTTTGGCCATGCCCAATTCCACGTTGCGCAGAAGATCAGAGAACATGGGGAAACCGCGTGCGATCTGGCGCAAGAGTTGTTCGTGTCCGTGGCCGCCTATGGCAAATTGCTCGAGGGCGTGACCGATGCCGAACCAGGCAGGAACAGCGAAGCGGCTTTGCATCCAGCCGAAGACCCAGGGAATGGCGCGCAGGTCTTCCAGCCGCCGGCCCTTGGTGCGGCGAGAAGGTCGCGAGCCGATGCGGGCGGTGTCGAGCTCGTTGACGGGCGTGGCCTGTTCGAAATACTCGAGCACATCAGGATTGTCGGCGATTTCGCTGCGATAAATGGCATAAGCCTGCTGCGACATTTGCTCGATGGCTTCTTCCCACTCAGGCGGGTGCTCGGATTTCTCTCCTGGGCTCGTGAGGGCTTCCAGGCTGGCAGCGATCATCAATTCAAGATTCCATTCAGCAAGGACGGGGTCGGCATATTTCCAATTGAGAACTTCACCCTGTTCGGTCACGCGAATTTGCCCGGAGAAACAGCCGGGTGGCTGGGCGAGAATGGCGGAGTGAGTGGGACCGCCTCCGCGGCCCACAGTCCCACCGCGGCCATGAAACAGGCGAAGCTGCAATCTGTTCTCCCGCGCCGCCTGATGCAGTTCGCGATGCGCTTTGTAGAGTTCCCATGTGCTGGTGAGCATGCCTCCGTCTTTGTTCGAGTCGGAGTATCCGAGCATGACTTCCTGCCAGCGATCCCAGGAATCGAGCAGAGGCTGATATTCGGGATCGTTCCAGAGGCGGCGCATCACGCCTCCGGCAGCGCGCAGCGAATCGATGGATTCGAATAGAGGGACTGGCATCAAGCCGGGATCATCGGCCGATGCAGCGAGTTGAACTCCCGTAGCTTTTGCCAGCCGGACCACGGCCAGCACATCGCTTTCTGATTCCGCGCCGCTGATAATGTAATGCCGAATCGAGTTGGGTGGATAAGTTCGTTTCAGCTGCGCGATGGTACGGAAAGTCTCGAGCAGTTCGCGGGCTTCCGCCGACTTCGGTTCACCGTCGAGCGAAGGTCCGAGTTCCTTGATCGCGTCCGCGTGCACCCGGGCGTGCTGACGAATGTCGAGGGTATGCAATTGGAAGCCGAAAGTGCGCAGCTTGCGCAATAGGGATTCGACGTAGGTCGAGGCCAGCCTTTTTCCACGGTTGGATTGCAGGCTGTCTTGCACGATCAGGAGATCATTTTCGAATTCCGCCACGCTGCCGTAAGCATGCGGAGAGTCGACGCCTTTACGGCTCTGCTGCAGCTTATGAAACATGAAAGAGAGAAAGCGCCGATAACTCTCCGTGGTATTGTGCGGTCCCCAAGCGAGGTGAACACCCGGAATCGTGCGCTCGTAGTGAGAAAGGCGCGAGAGCAGTTCTTTCGAGACGCCGGTTTGGCGGCGCGACGAGCTGAGCCGGTCGCTGAGCGATTCGATGTCGTGCAGATACTCCCGCAGGATTAGGCTTCGCGCCATTTCCAGCCCGCCGCGAATGCATTCTGGCTTGACCAGAGGGTTGCCGTCGCGGTCTCCGCCAATCCAGGAGCCGAACTGAATCAGGCTGGGCAGGGCGGCCTCGTGGACTTCCAGGTTGTATATGTCGCGCAGGGAAGCCGCCATCTCCGCGTAAATCTTGGGGAGGGTGTCGAAGAGGGAAAGACGGAAATATCGCAAGCCCATGCGGATTTCGTCGTCCACCGTCGGCTTGGCAAGCCGAACCTCGTCGGTCTGCCATAGGGATGTGACTTCAGCCCGAATATTGTTTTCGCAGTCTTCGGCCTCCTCGGTCGTGAGCGGGAGGCGGTCGAGCCGTTCCAGTTGATGCGCGATGCGGCGACGCTTCAGCAGCACAGTCTGGCGGGCGACCTCTGTTGGATGAGCAGTGAATACCGGAGTGATCTGAACCGCACCGAGCGCTCTGATGGCGCTATCCGCTGAAATTCCGGCCTCTCGCATGCGAAGGAGCGTTCCGCGGAACGAACCGGGGAGCGGTGGATGTTCGGTATCCAATTTGCCCGCGCGGCGGCGGCGCTTGCGATGATTGGTCTCTGCCAGATTGGTCAGCTCGAAATAGGTGGCGAAGGCTTTGGTCACCTGGTAGGCCCGGGACAGGTCCATCCGGGAAACGATTTCTTGTGCCTTGATCATGAGTTCCGAGGACGAAGCCTGCTCGGGGCTGCGACGGGCAGTTTCGCGATGCTCGATCAGCAATCGGCGCAATTCTTCCACCGACTCGAATAACTCCTGGCCCGCCTGGTCCACCAGCACTTGCCCGAGAATTGCCCCAAGCGAGCGAACGTCGCGGCGCAGGGGATGATCTTTCGCGGGTTCGTCGGAATGAGCGGTGAGTTCGGCGAGCCGGGCTTGCTGGTCGTCAGCTTTCCACAGCGGTTTGGGTTGATTCGCCATTGCAGAGGGGTGCAGGACAGAATAAACGACCAGGCGGAGAAGTGCGAAAAGAGAAGATGAAGATAAGTCGACTCAGCAGAAGCGATTTGGTGGGCAGTCTATTTGGGCGCTTCGAAGCGGTACCCGATACCGCGTAGCGTTTTCAGGTACAGCGGGTGGCGGGGATCGTGCTCAATCTTCTCGCGCAGGCGGCGAATATAGACGTCGATCGATCGCGGGGTCACGAATGGAGTTTCCTTCCAAACCGCGTCGAGAAGTTGATCCCGCGTAAGGACGCGTCCGCGATGGTTTGCGAGATACTCAAGCAATCGGAACTCCCGAACGGTCGTCAGGACGTTGCGCCCGCCTACTTGAACGGTCATGGATGAGACGTCAATTTCCAAATCGCCGAATCGGAGAACTTCAGTGGTCGAGGGGGATCGGCGCAGCCCGCGCAGGACAGTGCGAATCCGAGCTATCAGTTCGCGCGGGCTAAAGGGTTTGGTGATGTAGTCGTCGCCGCCGAGCTCAAGCCCCTTCACCCGGTCAGCCTCTCCGGTCTTCGCCGTGAGAAATATGATAGGAGTGACGGCTAAGGCGGGAGTCTGGCGAATGTGGCGGCAGAGTTCGAAACCGTCGGTACCGGGCAACATCACATCAAGCAGGAACAGCGAGGGCATTTCGCGCACAGCCTCGGTGAGAACCGAGGCGGCATTCACAAAACTCTGTACATCGAATCCGGCCGCCCGAAGGTTGTGGGAGATGAGACGAGCTATGTCTCCATCGTCTTCCACCACGAAGATAAGTGGCTTCGCTCCGAGACTACCTCGGTTCTCGGTCTTCTCGTAGGAGTCCAACGTCGGATACATTCTTTGCTTCAGGCCACTTAGGGAATTTATGGCCACTTCCTGGTCAGAGGTCTGCTGAGAATGTATGGGGAGAATGTTGCGGGAATGTTTCTCGCTTGTTAATGAATGATGAATTTGTGAAGGACGTTCCTAGTTCGCCGCTCTCTTCTTAGGCACGTGTCGCAGACTGCGACCTTCGATCAGGCTGTAGAGATCTTCGGCGAGATTAGTTGTGTGATCGCCGGCACGCTCCAAGGCCTGGGCCATTAACAGAATCTCGAAGCCGGACGTGTCGCCCTGAGAAACAGTTTCAGCCAGATGCTTCTGGAACAGCGCGTGACAGACGCGGTCAATCTCCTTATCCATCTGCAGGACCTTGCGGGCGCACTCGAGGTCGAGAGTGGAGAAGCCCTTGTGAATCAGGTCCAGCATGTCGCGCAGAACGGTCGACATCTCGACGAGTTGGCGGACATCGGAGGCAGGGATTTTGGCGGTTCGGGCCTGAACCCGGAGTGCCACGCTCATCACCAGGTCTCCGATGCGTTCCAAGTCTGTGGTCGACTTCAGGCTGGAGAGCAGCTGGCGGGCGCGGGCTTCATTTACTCGAGTGATGGCCGCGGGCAAGCGCTCGTCAATCTGCCGCTCAATCAAGTCGAGCTCCTTCTCGCAGTCTTTGATCGCAAGGAAGGCCATGCGGGAGGAACTGGTAAGCAGGTCACGTACGTTGAAAGCAGCGTCGCGCGCGATGAGGCAGGCCTTCAGAGCAAGGTGGGCGAGATCGTCCGGGCGGTCCGAGTCCACCGATGGGCGTGTTGCCGGCCTGGTGACGCGGGGGCGCGTGTCCGTTTCCTCGTCAGCTTCGATCTTTGGGCTAGAAGATGCTTTGCGTGGCATAGAGACCTAGGGATGGTGGCCGGATTTCTAATGGATCAGTTTATTCTTAGAATGTGAAAGGATCGTTACAACGTTGTGCGGTTGGTGCCGACCGACTACATTGGTTGCTGCAACGAAGGAGCGTCTAGTGAATCTGGCTGACTATATGCGCCGGCAGTTTGCCTACAATGCCTGGGCGAACCATGAAGTTCTGGCCGTGATACGGGCCGCCGGGAGCGAAAATAAGAGGTCGCTGCAGCTCATGTCGCACATTCTTGCCGCCGAACGAGTTTGGCTGGAGCGACTGAAGAAGCAGCCGCAGAGCGTTCCTGTATGGCCCGAGCCCGATCTGGCGCAATGCGAGGCAGAGGCAGCAACACTGAGCCAGCTCTGGCTGGAATTTCTGGACCTCATCACCGCCGGCGACGTTTCGCAGACGATCACTTACAAGAACAGCAAGGGTGAGGAATGGACCAGCACGATTGTGGATGTCTTGACTCACGTGGTGATGCACTCGGGGTATCATCGCGGACAAATCGCCAGCCACATGCGCGAGCGCGGACAGACGCCCGCTTATACCGACTTTATTCACGGAGTTCGCCAGGGGTTGGTTAAGTAATCCGGGGGCCGTATCCATGGAAGGGCGACGGTTCTACCTGTTTACTGTGCTCCAAGTTGTGGCGATGGGCATCCTGTTTTGGATGCTTATCTCATCGAAAACACCGTGGAACGTGGAGCGCTATGTGGGGACAGCGTTCACCCTGCTGGGAATCACCTTCATTCTCGTCGCCCGGTACCAGCTTGGCAGGTCATTTTCCATCCGGCCAGAAGCCCATGCGCTTGTCACGACGGGACTTTACTCGAAGATTCGGAATCCGATTTATGTGTTTGGCGGTGTGTTGGTCGTTGGCATAATTCTCGTGCTACAGAAGCCGGCGTTGTGGATGGTTCTAATTGCCGTGGTAGTGGGACAGACGATCCGCGCCCGCCGGGAAGCCCGGGTTCTGGAAGACGCTTTTGGAGATGCATATCGCGAATACCGTCGGAAGACGTGGTTCTAGCAAAACACCTGCCTTTGCCGCCGTGCGCGCGGAAGACGTAATATCGGAGCAATGAGAAAACTTCCTGTCTTTCTTCTGCCGACCCTGTGCGCTGTCATCCTGCTCGCCGCCGATCAATCTAAAATTCCTGCAATGCCCGGCGCGGTCGCCGATAACGCGGTTGCCTCGCTCAAGAATGGTCTCGAAATTTACTCGATGATGGGGATCGGCACCAAGAAGACCTGGGACGACATCACCAACAAGGTGTATGTCTTGCGCCTCCAAACGGGAAAATGGGCCGAGGGTCGCGCGGTGCCGGGCGTCGCCGGCCGTTTGGGAGCTTCCGCGGCGGGCGCCAAGGGGCAAATTTTCCTATTCGGCGGGTACGTTGTCGATGGACAAGGCAATGAACTTACCGTTGGCGACGTCAACTCGTACGTTCCCGAAAACCATCGCTGGTACCGCGCAGCCGATCTTCCGGTCCCAGTGGACAGCGCCGTCATCGGCGTGAATCACGACCGCTACATCTATCTGGTCGGGGGAAGATCAAAGACAGGTCCGGTCAACAACGTCCAGGTTTACGACGCCGAGAAGAACACATGGAGCCAGGCCACGCCGCTTCCCGGCGCTCCGGTGTTCGGTCACGCCGGAGGCTTGGCCGATGATGCCATCGTCTACGTCGATGGAGCCAAAAAAGATGCAAGCGGCCACTATGTGGCCTCCGACGAGTGCTGGATGGGCAAGATCGATCACAAAGATCCAGACAAGATTGAGTGGAGCAAACTGCCTGCGCATCCCGGCCCGGGCCGTTTCGGAATTGTGGCGGGAGCGGGCGAAAGAGACCACCGCATCATGTTCTCGGGAGGAACCACCGGTCCGCACAACTTCAAGAGCCTTGATGCTGACGGCAAGCCTGCGCAGATCTCTCCGGTAACGTTCGCCTTCGAACTGCATGGTAACCGCTGGGAGACAATCACCGATGACACGTACGACGTGCGGAGCGATAGCCGAGGGATCTTATTTACGCCGCTGGGGCCATTAGTGCTGGGTGGGACCCTGAAGAATTCGGCGGTGTCGGCGAGGGTATTAATCCTACCTAAGAAATAGATACTTTGTGCAGGTGGAGAGTCTTCCTTGTTTCGGGATTTTTTCCCAGATAGAACTCCCCACGTTTTAATTGTCTCGGGAAGTACCTTCGTGATCTCCCTACCTCGGTCATACGGACTTACGATGGCCGTGTTCCAGAGAACGAACGTCACTCATACCTCCTGAGGGAACGGTGGATGGACCTCCGACCATCCGCCGTTTTTTTGTTTTTGTGGTAACGGCTAGGGCCTTGCGGTAAAATCGCCGGATAGTCGCGCTCGTGGGGACACCGTTTCTTACGATCCGCGCTGAGGAAGAACATGTTTATCCCGCGTTAATTCGCCATCCTTCTCTGCCCGTTGCGTGCGGGCTCCCTGATTCATTTCCTTGCTTGTTCTAAAAGCAACCTCTCTGGATTCGTTCATAGACGTGGTTGCGGAAAGTCAAAGGTTGTTATGGACGCGATTTCTACTGCTGTCGAACCACGGCGATCTTTAGGGGCTTCGTTGGTCGAGGCGGTTCGCGGATCGCATCAGGACTACACGGCAGGCAGCCTCAACCGGGCCATTCTTCTGCTGGCTGTGCCCATGGTTCTGGAGATGGTGCTCGAGTCGCTGTTCGCGGTGGTGGATGTGTTCTGGGTGGGAAGGCTCGGGGCCAATGCCGTGGCCACGGTGGGACTCACCGAGTCCATGTTGAGCCTGGTCTTTGCAGTGGGAATGGGGCTCAGCCTTTCCACGACCGCCATGGTTGCGCGGCGGATCGGGGAAAAAGATCGTGAAGGCGCCGCCGTGGCCGCGGTTCAAGCTATTGCCTTGGGCCTGTTCGTTTCTCTAGCCATTGGACTGCCCTGCTTTTTCCTGGCGCCGCGCCTTCTGCGATTAATGGGGGCAAGCGCGGACATCGTGGCGGTGGGTAGCGGGTACACCCGGATCTGCCTCGGCGGCAGTTGTGCTGTGCTGTTGCTGTTCTTGAACAACGCAATCTTCCGCGGAGCAGGAGATGCGGCCATCGCCATGCGCCTGCTGTGGGTATCGAACATCATCAACCTCGTGCTCGATCCCTGTCTGATCTTCGGCTGGGGACCATTCCCGAAACTCGGGGTCACGGGGGCGGCGCTGGCCACGTTCATCGGGCGCAGCATCGGGGTGCTCTACCAGTTTTACCGGCTGCTGAAAGGAACGGAGCGGATTCGGATTCTCACGCGCCATCTTCAATTGCGCTTCGATGTCTTGTGGCGGCTGATCCGAGTCTCATTGACCGGGATCCTGCAGTTCGCGATCGCGCACACCAGCTGGATCGGACTGGTGCGAATCGTGAGCATCTTTGGAGCGGCCGCATTGGCGGGATACACGATCGCCATTCGCATTGTGATTTTCGTGATTCTGCCTTCGTGGGGCTTGAGTAACGCCGCGGCGACGTTGGTGGGGCAAAACCTGGGCGCCGGCAAACCGGATCGGGCGGAGACCGCGGTCTGGCGCACGGGACTCTATAACATGATTTTCCTGGGAACGGTTGGGCTGTTGTTCGTGATGTTAGCAGAGCCAGTGGTTCGGCTATTCACACAGGACCCGGACGTTGTACCGCTCGGTGCGACCTGCCTTCGCATCGTAAGTTGCGGCAACATTGGGTACGCGTACGGCATGGTCATGCTGCAGGCGTTTAACGGAGCCGGCGACACCATCACTCCCACGATCGTAAATTTCTTCGGCTTCTGGTTGATTGAGATCCCGCTAGCTTATTGGCTGGCCATTCCACGCCACATGCGATCGAACGGTGCTTACTGGGCGATTGTGATTGCGGAGGCGGCGATTGCCGGAGCCAGCGCAATCCTGTTCCGTCAGGGCAGGTGGAAAAAGAAAAAGATTTAAGGCTGACGGACCACAACTGCGAGAAGAGTGGGGCGGGAGGACCGGCGTCGAACCGTCATCTCCGGGATGGAGCCCCGGCGCATTGCCGTGCTTATGCTACTCCCGCGTGCAGAGATTGGACGGCCACCAAAGGTATTGCATGACACTATTTCTGTCAAGATAAGTCAGGCGAGTTTGCCGGAGTGAAAGGACTCTGCCATCGTCGTCACTCTAGCGAGCCCGCGCCAGAACCAAGGTTACGTCGTCTGGCTGTTCTTTGTCTCCGATCCAGTCATCGACCGCGATGGTCACGATCTGGCTGATCTGCGGTAGAGGCAGGTGCCGGTTGTCGCGGACCAGATCAATCAGCCGTTGCTCGCCGAATTCCCCAAAATCGTTTTCCGGCTCAGTGACGCCGTCGCTGTAGGCCAGGAAGATTTCACCGGGATGCATTTCAACGGAGCCCTCCTCGTAGGACAAGTTATCGAAGAGACCAACGACGGTGCCGCCAGCTTCCAGCCTGCGCACCGCTCCGTCCGTTCCGATCAAGATGGGAGGCAGATGGCCTCCATTGCTGTAGGTCAGATGGTGAGAGCGACCGTCGTAAATTGCCAGGAACAGCGTGGCATATTTTTCAGGAGGCGTGCTCTCGTAAAGTTGATGGTTCAGCAATCCCAACAAGGCTCCGGGAGAGACCTCCAGCCCCTCGGGCCAAGCCGCCATCATTCTGCCGGATCCGGCGACGGCGCCCACGACAGCCGCTTCGCGCATCTGGGGCAGGCTTTCCATACTGTAGGCCCGCACCGCAGAGTGGATGGTTGCCATCAGCAATGCCGCAGAAATTCCCTTGCCGCTAATGTCGCCGACCGCAAGAATCAGCTTGTGGGAGCTGGCAGTTAGAAAATCGTAGTAATCACCGCTGACCGTACGCGCGGGACGGCAGAAACCGTGTACTTCAAGGGATTCCAGTTCCGAGACCTGGCGCGGAAATAGCTGTGCCTGCACTTCCTGCGCGATGACCAATTCGTTTTCGAGACGCTGTTTTTCCTTCTGCTCAAGAATCAGTTTCTCGATGGATGCCGTCATCGAATTAAACGATAGAGCCAGGTCCGCGAGCTGGTCGCTGGATTTCACCGGGATGCGATGGCTGAAGTCGCCGCGATCAACGTGTCTGGTAGCGTCATGAAGTTGCGCCACGGCGGCCGTCACAGTGCGAGTCATCCGTGTGCCAATGATGAGGGCGATCAGTTCGATGATGGCGAAGAAGATTCCAACACCGATCAAGATGTATGCCACGCCGCGCACGAACTCGCCCAGCGCGGCGAAAAGGTGACTGTACAGCACCGCCGGCCGCGTGGTTACTTGCAGGACTGCGCCGACTTTCTCCGGCTGACCGGTCTTCCAATCCACCACGGATAGCGGTGTTCCGAAGGTGATCTCGCGATCGAAGGTGCCGGTTGCCTCAGGCCGAGTACCGACAGTGAAATTAGCGCCCAGCACTTCGCGATTTCCCGGGGCGGCGTTGCCTTGTTTTCCCGACGTCACGACGATCGGGTTTTTACCCTTTTCCGAAGTGGTCGAAACGGTAGCCGGCGCTGCCGGGGCGGGGGAACCAGAGTCTTTTCGCTTCGAGGGCGAATCTTCCAGCATGGCTCCCGAAGTGTAAAGAGTGATTTCACCCAGGTTCTTGGCGATGTCGCCGACGAGTTCCTTATCAAAAGGCTCGCTGGTGACGACGGTCAGCTGACTGGAGCCGACCTGAAAAGAAGATCCCACGCGGAGATGCAGTTGATCGCGGTCGCGAACAATGTCCTGAAACTTGCCTTTCACGAAACGCGGAAGGGCGAGCGAAGTGCCCTTGAAATCGTCGCAAAGAGGCAACGGTTTGTCGCCATACCAGGCGCAAACCTGGCGCCGACCCCATGCCGGGTCGCGCCTTCGCAATCCAGCCAGCGACTCCGCGGAGGGCCTGTCGCCACGCTCAAGGCGCGCCGCCAGTTCATTGCTGACCGCGGCGTTGACTGCCCCCAGGCTGCGCAACTGGGCATGAATCTCAGAGGTCACGACGAATACGGCGAACTGCCCGCCCAGTCCATAGAGGGTGATGAGGCCCATGGCGACCAGCAACACTGCAGGGATTACGCCGATGAAAACGTAAGTCACGATCAGTCGGTTGCGGAGGCGCCACAGAATTCTCCGCCTTAGCCAGCGGAAGGCGAGAATGGAAAACAGCACGACGGCAAGAAAAGTGAGGAATCCGACCCATCCGCCCAGGTGCTCGCCCCAGGATGCGGCAAACAATCCCAAAAGCTTCTGCAGTCCGAACAGCACCACCGCCAACCCGCCCAGATAACAGGCCAGTCGGGCCATGCGCCCCTGTGGCCATAAGTCAGCCTGGGTCAGTCGGTATCGTAATTCTGGGTAGGACCACTGCATGTTTGTAGTCGGACGGCAGCCAGATTAGGAATTATACGGCGAGACAAAGATCGATCGTCGAAGAGCCCCGCCGGACTAAAGGCTGGCTGCGCGGCCAGCCCGCGGCTAGATCTCCGGATAGAGATCGAAGAATGCTTCCAGGCTGGTGCGGAGTTGCTTTTCGATCTCTTCTTTGCTGCCTTCAAGGATGTGCATAGCAATGTGTGCCTCGCGGCCGTTGCTCAACTTTACGGGAGCCTGACCAACTTCGGCGACGTCTTCGGAGGGCAGCAGCCTCATGCCATAGACCAGAGTGAGATTTGCCATATATCGATTCTACGACGTTCCGGCCGGGTCCCGCGAACGGGCAATGTTTTGGCGAGGCAGTGCATCTCGCTTACAAAGGTCACTCGCAAGCCAATTTTTTGAAATAGAATTCCAGGCGCTCTCATTTAGAATTCCGCCGTGCCCAGAATCCTGGTTTCCATCGTTTGGATCGGCCTTCTCGTACTGCCGTTTGCCTCGTCGGTTGCGGCGCAGCAGGAGCCTGGCAATCCGCCGCCAACGCAGCCGCAGGTGAAGGTCAATATGCTCAACGTCTGCACGCCTTCCGCCGAGGAGCAGAAGGAAATCGCTTCCGCTTTGGCGCGGGTTCCGAAGCAGCCGCTGTTCGGCTCTGATTTCGAAGTGACTCGCGGACGGTCGACGCTGAGCGACATGCCGAACTTTCTGCAGCCCGCACAAGGAACCCATGTTGCCGGAGAGCCCTCGGTGGCGAGTTATGTCCGAATTCGACACGAGTTTTCCGTGCAGGCGCTTTTTTCCAGCGTGCAATACTCTTTCAGTGACGACGGCCAGAACATGGTGGAGACGCTGGTACTGCATGTGCGCGATCCAAAGGATCTGATCGAAGTTTCGCTGGAGGACAGTGCGTCATCGGTCGCCAGCGCCGAGGCCATGCTTGGATCGAATACTCCGGCCAGCCGGGTTCGACTGGAGCGCTTTGGCAAATCCTCAGTGGCCCTGGCGCGTTGCGTAGCGGCCGAGGGCCGTCCGGCACCAGATCAAAGTGCGTACGAGCCGCTATTCCGCAATGCGTCGGATGTCTTGACGAACTATCGGCGGCTTTTGAGTGTCACCATGACGGTCCCAGAGGAACTGGCGAAAATCCCTGGAGCCTCGAAGACTAAGATAGCGGCCAAGCCCAAGACGTCCAAGCCGGCGGCTAAACCGGTGCCGGAGAAGAAGTGACGCCTGCTGACTTTCGCAGTGTGCATCAAAATCTGGGCCCCACCATCTAATCTGCTGCCACCTTAATTCTCTATGAGCGAAACTCGCAATGTTGTGATCATCGGGTCCGGATGCTCCGGACACACTGCCGCAATTTATGCGGCGCGCGCGAACCTGAAGCCGTTGGTCGTAGAGGGCCACGAGCCCGGCGGGCAACTCTCGATGACTACCATGGTCGAGAACTTTCCCGGATTCCCTGACGGCATTTTGGGTCCGCAACTGGTCGAAAGCATGCGAAAGCAGGCCGAGCGTTTCGGCGCTGAATACCGCATGGCGCATCTCACCAGCGCCGATCTCAGCCAGCGGCCATTCGTTCTTCATCTGGGACATCAGCAGATCCACACGCAGGCGCTCATCATTGCGAGTGGGGCATCGGCGCGTTGGCTGGGCCTTCCGCACGAGCAGCAGTTGATCGGCCACGGCGTGTCGTCGTGCGCGACATGTGATGGCTTCTTTTTTTCGGGAAAAGAAATTGTCGTCGTGGGCGGCGGCGACTCGGCGATGGAAGAAGCGTTGTTCCTGACTCGCTTTGCGACCAAGGTCACGATAATCCATCGTCGCGATGCTTTTCGCGCTTCGAAAATCATGCTGGACCGAGCGCAGCACCACGAGAAGATTCAGTTCTTGCTCGATACGGTAGTGGAAGACGTTTACGACGTGCACCACAAAGAAGTAACCGGCCTGAAGCTGCGGAATGTGAAGACCGGCAAAGAATGGGATTTCCCGACCAGCGCTCTGTTCCTCGGCATCGGTCACGAGCCCAATGCGAAGATGTTCGCTGGTCAACTTGACGCTGACGCTGACGGCTACCTCAAGACTCACAACTACGTCTTCACGCGAGTCCATGGAGTCTTTGCGTGCGGCGACGTGCAGGACCGGCGTTATCGGCAAGCTATCACTGCGGCTGGTACCGGTTGCATGGCTGCGATGGAGGTGGAGAAGTTCCTGGAAGAGCATGGGAAGTAGCATCCCCGGTCGTTCTAATCGAAAAACACTACGACGCGGACGACGGCGGCGTTGAGGGCGATACCTTCGTGATGTTTTCGTAAGCACCAGGCAGCGCTTAGACTGTCCTGTGATAAGAACCCTATTTCGACGGAGTGTAGTAGCTGCGCTACTACTGGGCGTAACGTTGTGCATCGCGCCAACCTATTCGAGTTCCCAGGATACCGGCAACAAGCGCAAGCTGCTTGATCGATCGGTTCCAACTTATCCTGCACTGGCTCGCGCCCTTGCGCTACAAGGCGTCGTTAAGCTAGACGCGGTTGTCGCGCCGGATGGCAGCGTCAAATCCCTTGATATCAAGGCAGGTCATCCAGTCCTAGCGCAAGCCGCAGCGAATGCGGTTCGGCGCTGGCGATGGGAACCTGCCGCCCGCGAATCCCGCCAGGTGGTGGAGCTTAGATTCTCGCCTGAGTAGCTCGCGCAATCCAGTTCGCGCTTGTGGAACTTTGGTTACCCTTGGTGGTTACTTCAAATTTTCCGCTGCATCAGTTTCCCATCTCGCCACGCAAGAGTTACTCCCCTTCCCGTTCTATCGCAGGTAGCCTGAGTTTGGATGGAATGTAAGAGTCCAGCCCGAAAATTTATTGCATCGCTCTCAGGCGCTTTCTCGGAGGGTTACTATCATGGCCGGTCGCTTCGTCTGCTTTCTTGTCTTGTGTGGCAGCCTTTTCGCGCAGCAATCACAGCCGTCTCTCACGATCTACAACCAGGATTTCGCCGTCGTCCGACAAGATGTCCCGCTCGATCTGAAGTCCGGCGTGAATCAGATCAACGTGAGCGAGATAACCATGCATTTAGAGCCGGACTCCGTTATCCTGCGCGATCCTACGGGCAAGCATGCGGTCCAAGTGCTGGAGCAGAACTATCGTGCGGATCCTGTTTCTGAGCCGATGCTGCTCTCGCTGTATGAAGGCAAGACCATCGACTTTGAAGTAGCCACGCCGCAGGGCCAGCAAATTGTCAAAGGGAAGATCATCCGCAGCGGGTACGTTCCGCACAATTATTTCGCGATGAACCGCTACGGCCAGAACTACTACCAGGGACAAATGGCCGTCGCTGCCGAGCAACCCATCATCGAGGTCAATGGCCAGCTGAAATTCAGCCTGCCGGGTACGCCGATCTTTCCCAGCCTTACCGATGACACGATCCTCAAGCCGCGGCTGGAGTGGATGATCTCAACCGACAAGCCGGGAAAATTTCCCGCGGAGTTCTCGTACGTGACCGGCGGCATGAGTTGGCAAGCCGATTACAACATCGTGGCGCCAGAAAAGGGAGACCTCGTCGACATCGTTGGTTGGGTCACGATCGACAACCAGAGCGGCAAAACCTTTGAGAATTCGCGCATCAAGCTGATGGCTGGAGATGTGAACAAGATTCAGCCAGGCCAGGCAGGTCAGGCCTACGCAATGAAAGCGGCAATGGCGGCCGACGCAGCGGCGACCGGCCGTTACCGAAAAGGCCTTCGACGAGTACCACCTTTACACGCTGGAGCGCAGCACGACTCTGCGGGACCGCGAAACCAAGCAGGTGGAATTCATTCATGCGACTGGCATCGCCAGCAAGCAACTCTACATCTACGACGGGGCCAAGATCGACTCCAACCGCTATAACGGATGGAACTGGGAGAACATTCGCAACGATCACTCGTACGGAACAGAATCGAATCCCAAGATTTGGGTAATGCGCGAGTTCGTCAACTCGCCGGCCAATCATCTCGGCATGCCGCTACCCAAGGGCCGCGTGCGCTTCTACCGTCACAATGACGACAGCCAGATGGAATTCACCGGCGAGAACATGATTGACCACACCCCGAAAGACGAGACGGTTCGCATCTATACCGGCAATGCTTTCGATATCACCGGAGAACGCCGCCGCTCCAACTACACCGTCGAACCGAAGAACTCGGCTACAGAAACATTCCAGATCAAAGTTCGCAACCACAAAAAGGAACCGGTAGAAGTGCGCGTGGTCGAGCACATGTATCGTGGCAAAAACTGGACCATCACCGATAAATCCGACGACTATCAGAAGAAAGACAGCCAGACCATCGAGTTTCCGGTCACGATCGCTCCCGATGGTGAAAAGGCAATCACGTACACGGCCCACTACACCTGGTGATCCGAGCATAACGAGGTTCGAGAATTCTGTCATCCTGAGCGCTGGGAACGACCTATGCAACTAGCTGGGGAGTGCAGAAGTCCCTCGCTGTGCTCAGGGTGACAAGATACGAATCCGATCACGGCTGCCCGTGAGGCCGGTCACGCTCCGTAAATCATCACTTGTGATACAAAATTCTGTGATCTTCATACGGCTGTCCGGCACTCTTATTCCCCTTCTTCCGGACCTGGCGGGTACTTCATGCTAAGGACCTTCTTCGTTCGTCTTTCTGAAAATCGATCCCTGCGTAATTTCGCCGAGCGCTCGGCGATCGGACGGCGGGTTTCTGGACGATTTGTGGCCGGCACGGAGATCGCCGATGCCGTGCGCGCAACCCAGGCCGTGAACCGCTCCGGGATGAGCGTCAGCATTGACAACCTCGGCGAAAACGTCACCAATCCCGACGAGGCCCGGCACAGTGCCCAGCTCTACCACCAGATTCTGGACGGCATTGCCACTAACCAGCTCAACGCCAATATCAGCCTGAAGTTGACCCACATGGGATTGGACGTGGATGAAAAGCTGGCGCGCGACTTGGTGAGCGGCCTGGTAGCGAGAGCGGCTGCGATGAACCCGCCAGGGTTCGTCCGGGTCGATATGGAAGGCTCCCCCTACACGCAACGCACCCTCGACTTCGTTCACGAATTGCACCGCATGCCGGGGAACGGCAACAGCGTCGGCACCGTGATCCAGGCCTACCTGAAGCGCTCTGAGAGCGACATCGAAAAGCTGCTTGCCGAAGGAATTCGCATCCGCCTGTGCAAAGGTGCCTATAAGGAGCCGGCGAGCATTGCATTCGAGAGCAAGGCCGACGTAGACGCGAATTATGTCCGGCTGATGAAAATCCTGATGAAGAGCGGCGTCTATCATGGCATGGCCACGCATGACGAGAACATCATCCGCGAGGCACAGGCATTCGCGACGCGTGAAAAGATCGCGCGCGAGTCGTTCGAGTTTCAGATGTTGTACGGCATCCGGCGTGACCTGCAACAGAGCCTGGTCCGGGATGGCTGGCGGATGCGAGTTTATATTCCCTTCGGCAGCGAGTGGTATCCCTACTTCATGCGGCGGTTGGGAGAGCGCCCGGCCAATGTTTTCTTCATTGCGCGCAACATGTTGAGAGCGTAACCAAAGGTGCTATGACCAAGTGGGCCAGGGGATAGCACGTCTGGGCTAATTCCTTGGGCGATTATCATTGTTAGCATTGTCCTATGCATTACACGGCCCCTGAAGAGTTGGTGGAAACGTTTTCCGTTTTTGTGGCGCCCGGCCTGGACGACGACAAGATTGATCTGATTCGCTCCGCGCTGTCAATTGCCCGCCTGGAATATCCAAACCTCGAGATCGAGGCCTACGCCAGCCGCATCGAGGGCCTCGCGCGCCGTGTAGCCGCACTCGCTCCCGAGCTCGATTCGCAGCACACTCTGGCGGCACTCAATCAAGTGCTTTTCGAGGAGGCGAAACTCCGCGGCAACCGTGAAAACTACTACGACCCGCGCAATTCTTTTCTGAATGATGTGCTCGACCGCGGCTTGGGAATTCCGATTACCCTTTCGATCGTGTATATGGAAGTGGCAAGGCGGGTGGGATTTCCGTTGTCGGGGGTCGGCATGCCGGGGCATTTCCTGTTGAAGCACTTCAGCGTTGACGGACGCGAGACGTTAATCGACTGCTTCGATAGCGGCGACATTCTGACTCGCCAGGACTGTCAGAGCCGTCTCGACGAAATCTACTCCGGCGAGATGAAGTTGCGGCCGGAGTTCTTACATCCCGTTAGCCGCCGGCAGATCTTGACCCGGATGCTCAACAACCTCAAGACTGTCTATCTTTCCACGCGTAACTTCCGCAAAGCTCTTCCCATTGCCGACCTGGTCCTCGTGATTCATCCCCAGTCCCCCGAGGATGTGAAGCAGCGTGCCCTGTTACGCTACAGCATGGGACTTCACGGACTGGCGGCCGAGGATCTCGACGAGTATTTGAAAGATTTCTCCGAAAGCGTCCGATGCGGATGACGTCCGCCAGATGGGCCTATCGATTCGGAGGATGCTGGCAATGATGAACTAAGATCGGCTCTACTCCTGCGGCCCGCTCTCGGCGCCTTGGGGTGGCGCTAACGGCAAGCGGGCGGCCCCGCGCATCATTTCTCGCTCCTGATCCGAGAACATGCCTTTGAATCGATCGGAGTCGATGACCCTCTCGCGCTGATCCGGAGGCATTGCCCGCAGGTCGCGGACCGCGGTCGTAACCATCCTCTGACGGTCGGGTGGGAGTTGTCGCATCTGGCCGAAGACCTGGCGCGCCTGCTCCTTCTGATCACGAGTCAGATGTTCCCAAGTCTCCATGCGATTGAGCATGCGCAACTGCTGCTGCGGCGGAAGGTTCGAGAAATGCTGGAGTCGCTGTCGAAGTTGCTGCTGCCGTTCCGCAGGCAGACGATGGAATGCGGGATCGTTTTGCAGGGCGCGCTCTTGTTCTGACGACGGCAGGTCTTTGTACCGACGCAGCCAGTCCCCCGAATGACCCTGCGGAGGATGCGTTACCGGCCCGTGGGGGGAAGGTCCGCGCTGAGGCGTAGATGCTGGCGGATGTTGTGCCGGCGCGTGCTGAGCCGGCGGTGAAGCGGGATGCGCCTGCTGCTGCGGAGGAGCGGCCCCTTTTTGCGCCAGGCACGGGAGGGGAATTGCGATGGCCGTCGCCATGAGGGCAGCCGTCAAGTAGCCCGGGATGTGTTTTCCCAGCATCATGGATGCGATTGTGTTTGACTTCGCCGACGCCATGCTTTAGGCCCAGGATCTGCGCCGGTTCTACGGATTGGCTACGACATCCTGCTGCACATCCAGATCATCGAGCAACTCGAAATCCGCGTAAATATCGTGATTCTTGTCCAGAGTCTGCAGATCGCTTAGTGCCGTGCCCGGTCCCTCCACTTCAGCAATCGGCGGTTTTGGCCGGTTAATCCCACCCCGGGTGAAGAATAAACCAATTCCAACTCCCAAAAAGACGGTGAGCGCACCTGCCAGCACCGGACGCCGAAACCACTGCAGCCAACCGCTTGTGGGTTTGCCATCTCTTCCCGCAGGCGTGCTTGCAGGCGGACATCGAAATAGGGCGAAGGCTCTGGAGTCTGCCATTCATCGAGCAACGCCATGGTGGAACTCATTTCCTTCAGCTGGGCCGCGCAGGTGTTACAACTTGCCAGATGATCCCTTTCCTCCGTTGTGGGTGTGCTGTAGCCGGCCGCCACATCGGGCATCCGTTCGCGAATGTCTTCGCATTTCATAACTGCTTCCCCTCGAATCTTTCCGCCACTGTCCCATCGCTCAAGTACATCAGTTTGGTCACACAAATTCTTTTAACTGTTCCCGCAAAGTCTCATAGGCGCGGAAGAGCAGCGACTTGGTCGCCGACTCGCTCTTCTTCAACACCTCGGCAATCTGTTTGTAATCCATTTGTTGATACTTATGCATAAGCACAGCGAGCTTTTGTAATTCAGGCAGTGCTTCAACTTTTTGCCGGATCGCCAGCATCCTTTCGCGACGCACCATTTCTTGCTCGGCGTTCAGCGTTCCATCCGGCAATTCTAACGTTGTGCCGGTATCATCGTCCGGTTCGTCCAGGCTGACTTGAACCTCCGGCCGCTCGTGGCGAGTATCCCTTGCATGATTGACCGCAAGGTTCGTCGCAATGCGGTACAACCAGGTCGTAAATTTAGCACTAGCCTCGTAGGTCTGGCGCGAGCGATAGACTCGCAAGAAGACCTCTTGCGCCAAATCTTCCGCTGCCGCCGTGTTCCGCGCCATCCGGTACATGAAGCTGACCATCGGACGCCGATATTTCTGTACCAGGTAATCGAACGCCGACTGATCCCCCGCCTTCGCGCGCAGCATGATCTCAGCGTCTGAGGGCGACTCCGACGCCGGATTTGCCGGAAAGACGGCGGACACAGGAGCCTGCGTCCCGGCCATCAGCATGCCCCGATCAAGTGCGGCAGTGCTCACACTAGTTTCAACCCCATCCGAGCCCGAAAGTTGCGTTTGCTGAGAAGCGTTGGAATCGGTGGATGTGTCTGTGGATAAAGGGGATAGGGGTGTCGATTTCGGTTTGGATTCGAATGCCATGAAAAAGAAAACAATCCGAGCCAGAACGAGCGTCGGTAACATCACCTGTTACGCCGATAGGCTACCACGCTATGTCATCGCGTCCAACCATATGGACGACGTCGATTCGCTACCGGGTGGGCATGCCCTGGCTGGTTTCCAACTGGCTCAACTTTTTGTCCAAGTCTGCAAGAGCCTGCCTCAGCAGCTCTTGGTGGCGCGGATTTCGGCTGGCTTCGAGTTGCTGAAGCACCCTCTTTCGGGAGAGCGTTACACTCTCTTTTTCGCGGCAGAGGGCAGCTGCCTCGGCACTGAGCCGCGCACGTGGGGTGGTCGACTTTTCATCCGCCTCCGCCTGCTGTGCTTCAACCGATTTGCTTTCCCATCCTCGTGCCATTTCGACAATTATAGTTCGCTGCCCGCCGGGCCAAGGTCCCCGCGCCAGAAATGCAATGTCAAAAAAAGGTGATCAGCTGTCAACTTTCTGGTTATAATGCCGCAGTTCCGAGGCGTGTGAACGCAGCCGCTTCTTGAGGGGGAAGCGAAAATGGGGGATATCCCCGGTGTTTTGGTTCTCCTCAAGCGAGCCGTGCCAGAAGACCGAATTGCCCTCCTGTTCCGGGGTCGGGCCACGTAATGACCGCTATGGTCCTTTCGGGGGCCTCCCTTTCCTCTTTCTGCTCCCTGCAACTTTCAGCGATCCTCATTTGCGAAATGGGCTTCGATTTTCCCGCCGCGCGGGTTGCGTATTGGAGGCGTCCTGCCATGGCGACTAGCGGCGGAGCCTTCGATGTGGGCGGTCTGTTCGCGGAGCCGACCAGTCTTACTGAAGCCGAAAAGTTGCTCGCTCTTTATTTCTCGTCGTTAAGCGTCGGAGTCTGCATTCTGGACACGGATTTGCGGTACCTGGCGATCAACCACCCACTCGCAGCCATTACAGGCATTGCAACAGAAGAGCATCTGGGAAAGACCGTGCGGGACGTTTCTCCGGATTTCGCCAATCTGATAGAACCACAGGTTCAGCGCGTACTCTCCACTGGGGACCCCATCTTGAGATCTAAAGGCTCTATCGAATTGCCTGCTGCTCAGGAAACCCAAGATTTCGTCCAGCATTATTTCCCGCTTCGAGACGCGACCGGAAAAATCACGCGTATTGGCGTCATCGTCGAGACGGCAGCACACAAAGATCCGAACGAAGCGAAGAACCTGCACAAAACTCTGACGAGAACGGTGGACAGTCTGCAGATGGTATTGGATGTCACCGTCCTGCTTTCGTCGAACTGGGATCTACCGAAGGTCTTCCCCATGATCTCCGCGCGGATTCGCCGCGTGCTGCGCCACGAACTCGCAAGCTTCGCCCTGCACGACGCCAGTTCCGGCATGCTGGTACGGCAAGCCATCGACTTTCCTCTGGGCAAAGGTAACATTTCGAACTCTCCTATCAGCGTTAGCAACAGCCCGGCCGGCCGATCAATGGCGGAACGCGCCACCCTGATTTTTTCAAGAAAAGAACTAGAGGATTTCGACGTCGAAATTACGCGAAGTCTTGTGGCGGAGGGCATCCAATCCTTGTGCTGTGTTCCCTTGATGCGTCCCCACGGTCCACTTGGCGTCTTCATTCTCGGAAGCACCCGTAAGAACGCATTTCGCGCCGAAGATGAGGGTCTGATGAACCAGGTCGCGACGCAACTTGCGTTGGCGGTCGAAAACCAACGGGCTGCCTCCGAGATCGAAACACTGAAACAGCGTCTCAGCGAAGGCCGTCGTTACCTTGAGGGCGAAATCCAATCTCAGGGGCACTTCACTGAGATCGTGGGCGATAGTCTCGTACTCCAGCAAGTGCTCGATCAAGTCGCGACCGTCTCTACCAGTGAAGCCACCGTCCTCATTCTGGGGGAAACCGGAACAGGGAAGGAACTGATTGCGCGCGCCATACACCGCATGAGCCGCCGCAAAGATGGCCCCTTCATCAAAGTAAACTGTGCAGCCATCCCCACTGGCTTACTGGAGAGTGAACTCTTCGGCCATGAGAAAGGCGCTTTCACCGGAGCCATCAGCCAAAAGGTCGGACGCATGGAACTGGCCGACGGGGGGACGCTGTTTCTGGACGAAGTCGGCGAAATTCCGCTCGAGCTGCAGCCCAAATTGCTGCGTGTGCTGCAGGATCAGGAATTCGAACGCCTAGGCAGCAACCGCACCCTTAAAGTGAACGTCCGCCTGGTCGCTGCTACCAATCGCAACTTAGCCGAGAGCATGGAACAAAATCGGTTTCGGCGCGACCTGTTTTACCGGCTGAGCGTTTTCCCCGTCCGGCTGCCGGCCTTGCGGGAGCGTCGCGAAGACATTCCTCTCCTGGTTCGCCACTTCGTCCGCAAATTCGCCCAGAGAATGGAGCGTTATATCGAAACCGTGCGCCCGGAGACCATGAGAGCCCTAAAGGAATGGCACTGGCCCGGCAACGTTCGCGAACTGGAGAATCTAATGGAGCGTGCTGTGATCCTCACTGAGGGTCATGCCTTGGTTGTTCCCTTATCGGAACTACGCCCTGCAGTCCCTCCCCAGGGGGAGACCAAGGATCACACCTTGGAGAGTGCCGAACGGTCGCACATCATTCGCATACTTCGGGAAACTGGAGGAAGGCTGTCCGGACCCGGGGGCGCCGCTCACCGTCTGGGAATGAAACGGACGACCCTGCAATCAAAGATGCAGCGCCTGAAAATTACCCGCCAGGATTACTCTGATCGTTCACAAGACTAACGATCGGATAACAAGCGCCCGTTGCTGACGCTTCGTCGGCAGCGTTGCCGAGCATACGGCAGGATCTCTGTCGGAAATTGGCGATCCGATTCTGAAACTCGTTCCAAGCACGGAAGTTGCCTGCGTCCCAACGCGTTTTCCGTTTCGGAACATTGCGTGCATACTGCATGACTTGCTCGCGAGTTCGTTGGAGACTTAGAAGTGTTATTAACAGGCGATCGGCAAATGTTCTTTTCCAATATCCAGGACCGAATGAGTGAGCCCGCGATTCCGGTTTTAAGACAGTGGCTTTGTCGCAATCTGGCTGAAAATTCCAGTCCTCTAACCGGGTGGACAACACCGCCGTGTGAGGCCTCGCCCGGGAGTCCTGCCGAGGCGGTTCAGCCTGCCCCTTGCCACCCGGCCGTGATCCCCCTCCCCCCGGCCGGGATCGATCCGCTGTACCTGTTTGCCTGTCACATGGCGTGGGAATGCCATGAGGAGCCGAGCGCAGGATGGGAATTGCTCTCAGCCGCCCGGAGTTCGCACGGCGATACCCGCGCCCACGCCCGTGCCCTGCTTGCCAGTTCACATCATCTGGGCGGAATCGGGTCGGCCGGGGCTTCGCAATTCACTCCCCTAAGACAGCAGTCGGCTGCTGAGGAGAACGACATGAGAGCACCCTACGGGCTCGAGGTTATCGACAACTGCACAGAATGCACGAATGCAAACCCCGCCTTCTTTTGCGGATTTTCTCGCGACGTCCTTAAAACACTGGACCAGATTAGCCACAAGAGTGTCCTGCCTGCCGGAGCGATCCTATTTGTCGAAGGGCAGGCTCCCCGGGGCATGTTCATCGTGTGCTCCGGAAAGGTGAATCTTTCCACCACATCGCGTGAAGGCAAAATCCTGATCCTGAAAACCGCGATGCCCGGGGAAGCGTTAGGGCTGAGCGCGACCATTTCCGGTATGGGCTATGAAACCACAGCCGAGACAGCAACGCCCTGTTTGTTGAACTTTATCGATCGAAAACATTTTTTGGAACTGATGCAATTGCATAGCGAGACCGGTGTGCACGTTGCCCAGTGTTTGAGTCGTGATTATCAGTCTGCTTACCGTGACATCCATGACCTAGTGTTAACTCGCTCGTCTGCGGGCAAGCTGGCCAGACTGCTACTGTCGCAATCCCTCAGGCAGGGAGTGGAAGGAGCGGAGAGCATGGCTACGCCTATGACGCACGAAGAAATGGCACAGCGTATTGGATCTTCCCGCGAGACGGTGACACGGCTCTTGAGTCGTCTCAGGAAGAAGCAGTTGATTCGGTTAGAAGGCCCGACGTTGATCATCCGGGATCGCATGGCACTGGAGGCTCTGGCAGTTTGATCCTTCCCCCCTGTAACACACGGAGGGCAGTTCCTTTTCCCTGCCCTCCTCTTTAGACGCTGCTCCCCCAGCCATTGAGTGGGAACTGGATCGATGTATACCGGCACACTGATTAGTGATTTGTTCGCAGTCGTGGAACGCACGCAGAACTCCCACGGCATGCGCCCGCAGTCCAGGGATTCACGCTCGCCCAGCGCTGAACCGAAACCTGATGTTTGTGATTGCCGAAGCGGGATGTCAGAGCCCGAACAGTTCCCGCAGTCGCTTGGTCTGGGCGCGGCTGACGGGGATCTCGGTTTGCTTCTTGTCGTCCATGCGCAACTGGTACGAACTCTTGAACCAGGGGACAACTTCGCGGATACGGTTGATGTTCACCAGGTAGGACCGATGAGCCCGCCAGAATAGCTTCGTGTCGAGGCTGTCGAGCAACTCTTCCAGCGTGCGGCAGTTGGATTGGCCCTCCATGCTCGACGCCCCGGCAGTCACCACTGTGATGACGCCATCTTCGATCCATGCATAGCAGATGTCTTTCTGGTCGACCAGAAACAAACGCCCGACGGCCTTCAGTAAAATCTTCGAAGCCGGCTGCTTTTGCGATTCGAGCATGCGTACCAGCGTCTCGAACCTCTCGGCAGGAGCACCACTCGCGTCCTGCTGGGCGCGGGCTTTTTGAATCGCCTGCGCAACCCGCTTTTTGTCGAACGGCTTCAGCACGTAGTCGACCGCGTTCACTTCAAACGCTTTCACCGCATACTGGTCAAAAGCCGTAGCAAAGACAATCTTCGGAAGGGGGATCTTCTTGTCGAGCAGTTTCTTGATAACTCCGAAGCCATCGAGGCCAGGCATCTGCACGTCGAGGAAAACGAGATCCGGATTGTGTTCTTTAATGAGATTTACGGCTTCCAGGCCGTTCTTGCCCTGCGCCACGACGTTGACGTCCTCAGCATTTTTCAACAGGTAAGCAAGTTCGTCGCGGGCCAGTTGCTCGTCGTCGACGATCACTGCGGATAAAGCCATTATTGCTCCTGAGAACGCCAAAGGATCCTTAGCTGAGTATAGTTGCGCGATTTTTGCGGCGCAATGCAGCCGCGGCGTTCCTCTCTTGCTTGCTGTGCTTCCCGGGGTGCGTTCCGTGCTACTGCGGGCGCTTCGTCATATTTCCCATGTCGAACTTAGTGTAGCCTTCAGGAATCTCGAACAGGTTTGCCGGTTGCGGCCCTTCCTGGATGTTGCGCAGTTCCCCTTCGCCGTTTTTGCCTTCCCACTTCACCGGGAATCGCAGCTTGGGATCGAGCCAGAAGGCACCACTTTCGCCTTTTGCGTTCGTTCCCTCATATTTCACCGTGTTGCGGCCGTTCACCGTTTCCTTACCCACTTTGTGACAAGTTCCTCCCTTGCCTTCCTCCTGTTTAAGCCAGTCCTCGCAGGCGTTCTCGGCATCGCCGGTGCTGAAGAAATCAAAGATAGTCCGCTGATTCGCCAGGTCGGCAGGCATCTCCATGTACATATGCCGCTGCTCCATGATCACCGTCGAGGTTCGAGTGGTCAGGTTCATGAGGAACGCGCCGCCCATTCCTTTCGCATCTTTCTTCGCTGGCTCAAATCGCAGCTTGTCCTTGGAGAAATAGATCTTGGCTCCGGGGGAATCGTCACCCTTCCGTGTGTTTACCACGTCGGCGGAAAACTCCGTCTGGGCAAGCGCAAAGCTGGCGGCGAGTAGTAATGCGAGCAAACAACCCATTTTGCTTACCAGTCGAGTCATGACAACGGTCTCCTGAAGATATTTTTGCACGCGCGCACTTACGCATTGTTCGTTGAAGCGAAAAAAGCATAGCAGAACTTAAGGCGACTTCGCTCGTCCGACTGGCAATCGTGCTCGCTTTCTACACGACGTTTTCCAGCGCCAGCGCCATACCCATGCCGCCGCTCACGCACAGCGTGGCCACGCCGCGTTTGGTGTTTCGCTTGAGCATCTCGTGTAGCAACGTCACCGTGATCCGAGTCCCGGTGCAGCCAATGGGATGGCCGAGGGCGATCGCCCCACCATTCACATTGAGGCGTTCGCGATTGAAATTCAGGCTGCGGTCGCAAGCAAGAACTTGTGCGGCAAAGGCCTCGTTCAACTCCATAAGCCCGAATTCGTGAAGCCTGAGGTTGTGTTTCTCTTCCAGTTTGCGCAATGCGGGTACCGGGCCGATTCCCATGGTCCGCGGATCCACACCCGCCGACGCAATTGCCGCGATCCGTACCAGCGGCTTCAGATTATGCTGCTTCACGAAATGTTCGCTGGCCAGCACCATCGCCGCTGCTCCATCAGTGATGCCCGACGAATTCCCCGCGGTGATCGTTCCTGCTTTGGAAAAGACCGGAGACAGCTTCGCGAGTTTTTCCATACTCGCGTCAGCGAAGGGATGTTCGTCGCGGGCAAAAGTCGTTGTCCCCTTCTTACCTTCGATCGTTACGGGCGCGAGCTCTGCGTCGAAACGTCCCGCGGAAATCGCTCGAGCTGCTCGCATCTGCGACATCAGCGCAAACTCATCCTGCTCTTCGCGGGTGATCTTATATTGCTCGGCCAGCACCTCGGCGGTTTCGCCCATCACCATCTTTGCAAGCGGACAAAAAAATCCATCACGATACATCCCGTCCACCAACTCTTGATTGCCGAGGCGGTATCCCCATCGCGCTCCGTCGAGATAGTAGGGAAGGCGCGACATCGACTCGGTTCCACCAGCCAGAATGCAGCTCGATTCGCCCAGGATGAGTGCCTGATACCCGAGCGCGATCGCCTTCATTCCCGAGGCACAGGCCTTATTTACTGTGAACGCCGGAACTTCTTCAGGCACCCCACTGCGCACCGAAATCTGGCGCGCCGGATTCGGGCCGCCACCGGCCTGCCGTGCGTTGCCGAAAATTGTTTCCTCGACCTGTTCCGGCTGAACTCCGGCCCGTTCCAGTGCCGCTTTCGCCGCAACGACTCCCAAATCCGCCGCCGTCAGCGAGGCTAGTGCGCCGCCAAACTTCCCAATCGGCGTTCTCACCGCCGACAGAATATAGACCCCTTGCACATCCCACCTCCGAACGCTTGAGTCTAGCAGGACAGCGTGGTCGCAGTCGGGTCGGTAATCATGGGACGAGGGCTGCTTCGTCATCTCCATCTGGCCGGCACGGCCCGGCGATTGCGGCGAGAGGTTGCCCGTTTGCGCGTGCTCCCTCCAAAAGCATGACTCCACCGATCACCTTTTGCGGATAATTAAATCCTTTCGTGCGTCGTCCAGGAGCAAGCGGGCTGAGTCGGGAGATTCCTTGTCCAACTCCACTCCGTCTTTGCGGACTGGAATCTTCGAGTCTTCGGGCAACGCCTCGCCGTAGATGATCATGAGTTCAGTACGGTGATCCGGCGTTGGCAAGTGAAACATGCGCACTCGTGCCGCTTTCCTGGGAAACGCGAGTTTGTGCTCGGCAAGCAGATGGCTCAATGCCGCCCCATCGGAAGCCGGATCTTCTAACTGCATGGCCGCGTACTCTGGCCAACTCTTCACGTCGTAGACGAACTGCAAGCCGCCGATGTCGGTGGTCCGGTCTGCAGCGTAGTCGTAGGTGTGAGTATTGGTGGGCAGGAAATGCTCAAACTGTACCCAGTAAAAGCGCTCGACACTGCCGTTCCTGACTTTGACGAACAGGTGCTGTTCCGCGTCGGCGTTTCCGTAAAGGTTGACTGTCTGGCCCCCGACGTAGCGGTAGTCTTTGCCGAAACTTAACTCGGCGGCTGGCATCTCGTTCGAGCGAATGGTCTGACCCTTCACCTCGCGCAGGTGTGGAGCGGTTGCAGGTGTCGTGTCCTGGGCGATGCTTCGGAGCGAAACCGCTGAGAATGAGAAAATGAGACCAAAGAACAGAATCTGCTTGTTCAGGATCTGCTTGTTCATGGTTGCCCTCGATACACGCTGCATGGTTGCCTTCCACGCCCGTTGGACGCGTTCGCCTCGGATCCGTGAGCTAGCCCGGGTGGCGTTGCAATTCTGCCTAACCTCCGGCATAATAAGAGTTTGTCTTGACCTCACCGGACTCTTCCGGAACAAGGATATACGTCTCGTGTTAATGATTCGCCTGTCGCGCACTGGTGCGCGTAAAAAACCGCAGTATCGCATTGTGGTGATTGAGAAGGCTCGCGCTCGCAACGGCCGCCCGGTAGAAGTGGTTGGGACCTACAACCCCCGCACCAATCCGGCCAGCATCGAAATGAAGCGCGATCGCGTCGAGTACTGGGTCTCCAAGGGCGCGCAGATGTCTGAGCGCGTGAACAAGCTGTTCTCGAAAGCTCCGGCTCCGGCAACTGCCGGGTCTGCCGCCTAACGAAGCAGCGTCTGACTGCGGCCCTCAATAATTTCCACAGTGGGAGTTTATGACTGAGTCTTCCGGAGATGTGCGCGTTCTCGTCGAACTGATTGCCAAGGCGCTGGTCGACGCGCCCGAAGAAGTCTTCGTCGAGAAATTCGACGATGGCGTGATCGAACTGGAAGTCGCCGAAACCGACGTGGGCAAGGTGATCGGACGTCAGGGGCGAACGGCTCGCGCCTTGCGTGCCCTGCTCAGCGCCGCAGGCCACCGCGCCCGCAAGCGTTATACGTTGGAAATCATCGAGTAGGGCGATGAACTCAGCTGCTGGCTTCAGCCGTGAGTCCTGATACAAACGGCGACTTCATCACCTTGGCCCGGGTCGTCAAGACGCAGGGCCGGCGCGGCGAGGTCGCTGCCGAAGCCCATAGCGATATCCCGGACCGGTTTGCCGCGGGCATGAAGTTGTTTGCGCTGGGCGAATCAGATACCCGCCGCGAGATGGAAGTGGAAGATCTTTGGCCGCACAAGGGCCTGCTGGTGCTGAAGTTCCGCGGCGTCGATTCCATCTCTGACGCCGAAGCTCTGGTTGGGAACGAATTGCAGGTTCCGCGCAGCCAGCGGGCGGAACTTGAGAGCGGTTGGACTTACGTGAGCGACTTGATCGGGTGCACGGTGCTCGATCACGGACGCGAAATCGGACGCATCGCGGATGTTCAGTTTGGAACCGGTGAAGCGCCGCTGTTGATCGTGGACGCCGCAGGCAAGAAGCTCGATGTGCCGTTCGCCGAAGCGTATCTGGAAGCTGTTGACGTGACGAAAAGGGAAGTGCGCATGAACCTTCCCGAGGGCATGCTGGAAATCAACGCCCCAGTCACGGCAGAAGAGAAGCTGGAACAAGCGAGGCCAGAGAAGAACAGAAAGAAATGACCTCTGTGAAACTCCGGGCCCTCTGAGCTGAAAAGGTTCGAGTTCGCAAATGAAGGCCGACATTGTCACGATCTTTCCGGACTTCTTTCGCGGGCCACTGGACCACGGCATTACCCGGCGGGCCTCAGAAATGGGCCTGGCGAAAATCGAAGTCCACGATCTGCGCAAGTTCACGCACGACCGTCACCGCACCGTGGATGACCGCCCTTTCGGCGGCGGCGAAGGAATGGTCCTGAAGCCGGAACCGCTCTTTGAATGTTTGGAGGCGTTGCAGCTTGCACCGCGGCCGGACCGTTTGTCGGGGACAGCGAAGCAGACTGTAATCGTACTGTCGGCGCAAGGCCAGCGGTTCACGCAGAAGATCGCGACCGAACTGGCGGCGCTCGATCGCATCGTATTGATCTGTGGCCGCTACGAGGGCGTGGATGAACGCGTGGCCGAGTTCCTGGCGGACCGCGAGCTTTCGATCGGCGACTACGTGCTGAGCGGCGGAGAACTGGGGGCCGCGGTGATCATCGAAGCTATCACGAGATTGCTTCCTGGTGCGGTGGGCAATGAAGCTTCTACCCGGCAGGAATCTTTCACCGAGCATGTGTCGGCGGGCGTAAATGGAGCGGATTCGACGTGCGGCTCGGGTGGGTTGCTGGACTATCCGCACTACACGCGTCCTGCCGAGTTTCGCGGGATGGCTGTACCGGAAGTCCTGGTAAACGGCAATCATCAGGATATTCGGCGCTGGCGCCGCGAACAGGCGCTTAAGAAAACTCTGCGTAACCGCCCGGACTTGCTTGAGGGCGTGGCACTGAGTGAAGAGGACAGCAAGATTGTGGCTCGTATCAGGAACCACCGCGGCGACTGAAACGGCCGAAGACGAAAATTAAGATTCAGAAATTGAACGACGAAGGATATCGACAATGTCAAACTTAATCATCGAAAAATTGCTGGCCAAAAGTCAGCGCACCGACATTCCTGCATTCCGTCCCGGGGACACCGTGCGGGTCCACGTGAAGATCAAAGAAGGCGACAAGGAGCGGGTGCAGGCCTTCGAAGGGGTCGTGATCAAACGCGACAACGGACCGCAGGCCAGCTTCACGGTGCGCAAAATCAGCTTTGGACAAGGCGTGGAGCGCATCTTCCCCATCCACTCCAAGGTGATCGACAAGATCGATCTGCTGCGCTCGTCGAAGGTCCGCCGCGCCCGCCTGTTTTATCTCCGAGGACTTCGGGGCAAGGCCGCCCGCCTGCGCGACGTTGAAAAGTCAGGACAATAATGTCAGGTTGGCTGGGCAACTTTATTGTTGCTCAGCCCGTCCCTCATTCATTGGCGATTCCTAAACCGTAGGCTGGAACTTCAGAAATGCGCGCCACCCAGGCCATCACACGCCTGACTGGATCGGCTCAACCACGGCGGCACGTCCGGAGTGCTTTTTCCTTCCCTGCTCCGCTTCATACTCTTTTTGCGTGCCTACAAAAAACTCAATCTTGCCGCCAATCGTGATTCCGTCTCCCGTGGAAAATACAGATTGGGAGTAGCCCCAGATCCGGCCATCTCCGGCGTTCTTGAATGCGACTTTCGGCTTGTTGAGATACGTGGAAGTGGTCACTTTCCCGCCTCGCGCTACGGCCACGACATAGGTGTCTCCCTGCTTCTTGAGGGGAGCAGCGTCCTTGACGCCCATCTCGAGTACAAAATTCCCGCCGAAATCCGCCGGAACCTCGATCACCAGCTGCGTCTCCGAACTATGTCTTGAACAAGCGGCCGCGGCCATCAAGATAATTGCGCATGCCACGATGGAAGGAGTTTTCCGAATCACCCTCGTACCTCTTGCACCCCTGGAGGGATATCTGCTAGGGGCTGCGGTCTTCGGCGAATCGGCACCCACGCTACGATTTCAGTGCCGCCAGCGCCTGAATTTATTTCCAGTCTGCCGCCAATTTCCCGGATTCGTTCGGTCATACCCGCTAGACCCACTCCCCCTCCGGTCCCGTCCTCTTTAAGATTTTGGAGCACGCTTTCGGGTATGCCACGCCCGTGATCTTTTACCCGCAGAATCACGCTGTCGCCCGAAGTACTCAGACTGACGTCGGCTCGCGTGGCCCCAGAATGCCGATGGACGTTGGTCAGACCTTCCTGCAATACCCGGAATAATACCAGTTCGATCGATTCGGACAAGCGTTCAGGTTCGTCGTGAATCTCCAAATTGACGTCGAGTCCGCTCCTCTTCGCGAATCCTTCCACGAACCATCGGGAAGCGGAGTTGAGTCCAGCCTCATCCAGTAGTGGAGGGTGCAACAGGTGCGAGATAGTTCTTGTTTCCGTAATCGTGTCGTCGAGAAGCTTGAGGCAGTCTTGCACGGTGCTGTCGCCAGGCAGCCTCATTTGCAGCATCGAGATACCCATCTTGATCGCCGCCAGATGCTGTCCCACGGAATCATGCAATTCCCGTGCAAATCTGCGACGTTCCTCATCCTGCAGCGTCAACAAGCGGGCACTGAGTGCGCGCTGCGACGCCTCTGCCCGCATGCGCCCTCTGACCTGGTCGGTCAGCAATTGATGGTGAATCAAGAACAAGACGAGAGCTAGAAACAGACTGGTGGCAAGAACGCCGGAAATCATGGAAAACGAGCCACGCTCCCGCTGCTGACGAGCGGCCAGCAATCCTTGCTCCTCCTCATACATGCTTTGGACCAGCTTATCCATTGCATCGGCGAGCGTAATAATCTGCCGCGTGATCGGTGCCTGATTTTCAAGTGTCGATCTTCCTGCTCGCTTCAATTCGATGGACTTCTCCATCGAGGCAATCCGCTGCTCGGTTAGATCCACCAGCTTTCTGGAGCTGGCCTGTTGTTCCACATTGTCTGCGGTCAGGTGTTTGATCAACGCTAATGCGTTCCTGATGTCGACGACCGTTTGGGCCTGTCGCTGGAGAAGTAAGGCATCGCCGGAGTCGACATATTCCGCCCGAAGCCGGCTCGCTCGCGTAACTGTTGAAGCGAATTGGTCGAGGGCGCGCTGTACCTCTCGCGTATGTTGCACCCAGTCCTGGCTAGTTCGAAGGCGCGCGAAGGCGAGGTAGGCAGCGCAGCTGCTTAGGAGAAGGAAGACGATTGCCGCGGCCAGAGCCGCGTTGGCTTTTCCCGTGGAAGACATTCACGACTCGGTGACTGCTGTCTATTGTAAATGAAGCAGCAGAAGGCCTTTCGAATGAGGAACAGCAATCTAATGTTGATGATTAGAACGGGCCGGGTTGCGGCGCATTGGCCGATGCGGGCAGTACATGATCTTCCGGATTCCCCGCCCCCGGCTTTGGACCTAATCTTTATTCCATGAAGGCGGCCAGGCCTCGGTCATACAAATCCGCCGCTCACCGGCCCTTGATCAGGGGGACGGCGATTCTAACCATTCTGTGTGCCTTGTGGATCGGACTTCTGATCTTGTTTGTATCCTCGACTCAGGCGCAACAACCCGACAGGTCGTCACCGCAGACCAAGGGCACTCCCGGGGATGTCGCTCGCGGCAAATATCTGGTGGAAAAAGTGGCTATGTGCGGCGAGTGCCACACTCCGCGCCAGAGCAATGGCGCGCTCGATCAGAGCCGCGCCCTGGAAGGTGCGCCGGTCATATTGAGGCCGGCGAGCGCGAACCCCAACTGGCCCCTCACCGCTCCAAGAATTGGCGGGACACCGCCGGCCAGCGACGCGGATATTGTCAAGCTGCTGACAACGGGGATCTGGACAAACGGAGAGCCTCTCCGTTTCCCGATGATGCCTTTCCGGATGACGGAAGAAGATGCAAGAGCGGTTGTGGCTTACCTCAAGTCTCTACCACCGCACCAGTAACGAATTCGAAGGGCCGCTTTCTAAGGGGACGATCCGCATCCTTGCTTTGCGAACAAATTTTGAGAGGAGTTGCGCGACACGACGCTCGGCCCTTGAAGTCTAGTCCACTCCACGCAACATCTGCCGTGCCGCACGATAGCCGCTAGCAATAGCTCCGTGAACTGTGCCGTTGTGACCGGTTGTATCAGTGGCTTCTCCCGCAAAGAAGAGCGTGTTTTCCACCGGAGCGCCGAGAGCCTTCTGCGCGCCATCGGCTCCGACCTTTCCATAACTGTAGGCTCCTAATGAGAACGGATCGCTCTGCCATTCATGAAAGTATGCGTTATCAAGCAAGTTCCGCAGTTCCCCCAGACTCAATCCGAGCAGTCCTCCGAGCGTCCGCAGGCTCTGCTCGATCACAAAAGATTGGCTCTGGCCGGAGAGGCGCTCGGCGCACCGGAACGGCGCCCAACCGGTGATGATAGGAGCCTTCTCTGGCATTGCAGTCCACCAGGTTGGGAACCACTCGTCCTGGCTAAAGAGAAAACTCATGTCGGACAAACTCTTACCTTTACCGCCCGGTGGCTTGATCGTGTCCCAAAAGCGCTCACGAAATCGGAGAACAATCCGAATCACCTTCCCCATTTCAAGCTGGTCGAGCGCTTCGGCCTTCTTGCGCGGCAATGAGGGCGTGAACTGAATAACCCCAGTCTGCCCTTCAGGTGCTTTCAGCAACGAGACGGGCAGAGTCACCAGTACGCGTGGAGCCTGAAACTTAGATGAGCCCTTGTCATGTCGGGCGGACACTTCAACGCTTCCCGCTTTCCACTTCACGCTCTCAACTACGGTCGCGATGTGCACAGTGACGTCATGCTGCTCCACCTGTTGCCGGAAGATTTCGAGCAGGTCGGCGTACCCATTGCGTGAGCGATAGGCGCGATTACCCTCGATGCGCTCCTCCGCCTTCATTCCTTTGACTAGCCAATGAACACCGACTAGCGCCGGGTCCGCCGCATTGAAACCAGAAACGTAGCTCAGGGCGCGCTGCTTGGCCTTCTGCTGCTTTTCATTGCTGGCATGGGCGAACCGACGTTCCAGATATTCCACGAACGATTCGTCAGGCAGGGAATCGTCCATCTTGTCGAGCATCGAATCGACCTGAGAGTCGAAGTCGCAGGGTGAAAGGCGACTGTCCGAGACACACCAGTTGTCTCCGTCGACCTCGGTGATGCCAACTTTTGCTTGCTTGAGAAGCCTGCAGATCTGCGGCGGGCTGCCATGAATGAATTCCGCTCCCAACTCAATCGGCCCGCCGTAATTAGGATCCCGCTGGGTAAAAACCCGGCCGCCCAGGCGGTCTCGTGCCTCGAGGATAGTTACGGCAAAACCCGAGCGGGCTAACTCGCTGGCCGCAGCGAGCCCCGCCATGCCGGCTCCGATCACGATTACGGCTGGGTCTTGCTTCATAACTCTCGCGCGCATCGTAATCCAACCTCGGCGCGTCGCGGGCCAAGTTTCGTTAAGCAGCTTTCTTTTTGGGAACCTTTGCGCCCTTCTTTCGCGCTTCCGAGAGGCCAATCGCGATTGCTTGCTTGCGGCTCTTCACCGTGCCTCCTTTGCCTCCAGGACCTGACTTGAGCGTGCCGCGCTTCTTCCGCCGCATGGCACTTGCCACAGTCTTGCCGGCTGCCTTCCCATATTTACGTCGAGATGATTTCTTTTTTCCAGGCATTCGATTTCCTCCGCTCAATTTAGAGGAGCTATCGTTGCATCAGGTTGTTTGCTTTTCGCCGTGCCATGTTCATTGTGGTTCCGAGAACTCAGGTGGGAGTGAGTTCCATCTGAGTCCTCGGACTCCGACGATGAGACCGTCGAGTCGACGAGCGAATTGGGTTGGCGGGAAAACTGAAGAGAAAATCAAACGGAAATCAAAGAGAGTCAAAGCGGATTGGTCATCCCCTATGCCTTAGCTGCTTCTTGCAAAACTTCGTGTAAACGCTTCGCAACCACCATGTCCTCTCCGGACTGCAACATCCACACTCCGACCACGATGGTGTTAGGTCCGCTCTCTAATCCCGCGCTGGCCGGGGCACCTCCGGTGGCTGGATTCAGCTCAATCCGCGGCTTTCCTTCCCGCAGCTTGTGCATGACTTCCGTGCCCGTGATCTTGATCCTGCTCTGGTCATAAGTGATCAAGAGATGCGGAACATGATTGGCGACTTCAGGGATGAAGACCCGAGTCTGCACCGTCGGAATCGCACTCAAATGCTTGGCAATGCGATCGGCCCGCTCCCGGTATTCTGCTTCCATAGAAGCATCGTCCTGCTTCAGGAACCAGTCCACAGCGGCGACCAGGCCAACAATTTCTTCCTTCGCCACTTTCATCCCGCGCCCAACGGTGTTTGAGTTGGGTGAATTATTTTTCTTGGCTGCTTCGATCAGGGCCTTTTTGCCCAACAGCAAACCGGTACACTGCGGTCCCCGAAGGCCCTTTCCTCCAGAGAACGTCACGAGATCAAATCCCATCTGGGTGTAGTTCCATAGGTTGGAAATCGGCGGGACGTCGGCCGCGGCATCGTTGAAGCAAGGAACTCCATGCTGGTGGGCCACTCGCACCCAATCCTCCCGGCTGATCTTTCCTGAAGCGGCATTAAAAAAGTGAGCCATCACCGTTCGCTCATTGAACGCTTGCTCGTATTGCTCAAGAGTCTCCACGTCCACAAAACGAATTCCGCAATTGCGTAGGGCATGGTCATAGTCGTAGCGATGAGTCTTTTGGACAATCACCTCGTTTTTGAGCCCGGTCATGTCATTCGGGATGCCGAGGATGGCCTGCTCATTTCCCAGAGTGACGCAGGCGGCCGTTCCGACGACGAGCGCCGCGGCCGCGCCGGCCGTAACCAGGGCGGCCTCGCAGCGCAGTTGCTTGGCCAGGTAGGCTCCTGAGGCATCCAGCAATTCGTTGAGGTTCACAGGTTGTCGCGACGCCAGCGCGATCGCCTCCTGTACTTCGTCCGGCATGGTGGATGCCGATAGAACCGTATAGGTGCCTGCCGCGTTGATGAACGGAGTCACCCCCAGCTTCTGGTAATAGTCCACCGCTTTAGAGGCAGGCTGGGGAGTCGATTTTGCAAATGCCCGACTGGGGATTCCGGAGAGCGCCGCCCCTCCGGCTAGAACCGCCTGTGCTCCCTTGCGTAAGAGCTTGCGCCGACTCATTTGCCGCATCGTTAGGCCCCCTTTTATGAACTGCGAATTCAGTCTCGCGGAAAATCGTCCGCTCTGGCCGGCAGCGACTCACCTTGATCGGGAATCGAGAAATATTGCGGTCGCGCTTTTTCCCACTGCACCATGCTCAGACCGGAAGGATCGTACGCGATGCGCCCGGCACGAATGGTCATGCGCGCCATCAATCGAACATCCGCATCCATTCTGGCAACGCCGCAATCGATGTAACCGAAGTGTCCCTTCATCAGTTCCAGCACGGCGATATCAGCCTCTTTGCCGACCGTCAAGGTTCCCAGTTCCGGCCTGTGAATTTCGCTCGCGGGATTCACGGTGGACCGGCGAATAATATCGTCCAGCGGCACACCCATGGCTAAGAATTTTGACATCACGTTATTCATGCTGACGATTGTGTAGTTGCCAGTGTGTAGATCGGTGGAAATCGAATCGGGGATGAACCCCTGTTTCTCCGCGGGCACTGCATTGCGAAACCAGAAGCTGCCGGCCCCATGCCCCACATCGAAAATCACTCCGCGAGCGCGAGCTTCTGCCAAAGCCGGATTAATCTTCCCGTCGGGAAGGATAATCGGAAATTGCTGGGCGAAGACGTGCGTGTGAATGTCACCGGGCCGCATTTTCTTCAGGATTAGGTCAGCATACGTTCGTTCCGGTCGCGGCCAGAAATCAAACATCACCGGAACGTTGGCGAGGGTACCGCATTCGATGGCCCGGTCCACCGCGCCCCAGGGCACGTGTTCGCCGTCCCAAGGCTCCTTTGTCCAATAATGCGCAGTCTTTACCCCCACAATAAGGTCCGGATACCTCTTGATCGTTGCCGCGCAAAGCTTCGGGTCCATCTGGTCCAGACTTTGCTCGAGGCCGCCATTCATGCCGTTGGACACGATGTTGAGAAATGCCAGCACTCGCACCCTGGCACGGTCGATGACTTCTTCTTTTTCCTGGAGGAATGTCTCTGCACCGGCGGTGCCTGCGTCGACGATCGTCGTCACTCCGGACTGCAGTGCAAGATCGGCCGGAATTCCCAGAGGCGTAGCATGCGCGCGCGCATCCAGCGCGAACCAGTTCAGCGGCGCGCCTCCATGGCCAACGTGATAGTGAATGTCGATCAATCCAGGCGTGACGTAGAGTTTCGAGACATCCACAACCAACCCGGCCTGCTCGGGCGGAATGTTTTTCTCGACCGCCGCGATTCTGCCCTGGAACACAGCGACATCGCGTATCTCATCGATGTGATTGGCGGGATCAATCACGTGTCCGCCCTTCAGCAGTAAGTCGTAGCGAGGCGCTTGAGCGAACATCGTGAGAGATCCGAGAGTAATTGCGATGATTGCAATGATTGCGCGGGGCATCCTGATCCAGGTCTGCATAGGCCGTCCTTATTTTGCGGAAGCGACAGTGTATCCAGCGAAGACGAGATTGTCACGGTCCGAAAAAGAACTTTACTCAATATCAGATGCGTAACCAAGGTTGTAAAAGAAGACTGCGCTATCGTAAGCTGGCTGCTGTTTTAGCTTCGAACAAAAGTGGCAGATTGCAGATCGGGAGCCGGCTCATGGATCGGCGTACTTTCGTCAAAGCAAGTTGTCTCGGAAGCGCCTCGTTGTGGGTGCACGGTCTCGATCCAATCGCGGGGGCCGATGTTGTTCCGCGAGAGGCGCCCGCAATCGAACTACAGGGCTTACCAAACTACAAGCCTTCGCCGCTAGGCATGCCAGGGATTTTTCCCGGACGGGTCATCGAGGTCCATGACCCGAATGCGATCACGCGCAATCGCGTTTCGCAGCCGATTGTGCGCCGTATGCTCGAGCGGGCGATGAAAGAACTGACCGGGGAAACATCCTCACGCGACGCTTGGGCAAAGTTCATTGACCCCAACGACATTGTTGGCGTCAAGATCAATCCATCGGGCGCTCCGGCTTGCTGCTCCTCTCCCGAGGTCATACGCGAGATCATCGCCGCGGTGCAGTCGGTCGGAGTTCCCGCGCGAAACATCGTGGTCTACGACCGTTATTCCTATGAGATTGATCTCGGCAGCTATCAAGCGCTGATGCCTCCCGGAATCCAAGTTCTGGGTATTCAAGAAGCCTTTGCGGGAAATTCCGGTTACGACCCGAATGTCTATTGCACCGCCGATTTTTTTGGCGAGTGGGAAACCCGCTCTTACATGGCGAGCGTGGTGGTGCACGACGTGACGAAGATTATCAACGTGCCGACCATGAAGGACCACTCGGCTTCCGGTGTCACGGGTGCTCTCAAGAACCTGGCATACGGCTCCTTTAATAATGTGGCGCGCACCCATCATTCGCCTCACTCCTTTACCAATCCGCTGATCGGGCTCATGTGCACCGTCGAACCCTTACGTTCGAAGTCGGTGCTTAACGTTATGGACGGCATGCGGCAGGTATGGCATGGCGGGCCGCTTACGCAAGTTCAGGATTTCATCGATCAGACTGGCCTTCTCCTGGTGGCCACCGACCCGGTCGCGATGGACACCATCGAGCTAGAGGCGATTGAAAAGAAGCGCCGCGAACGGGGAGCGCCTTCTCTGTGGCAACACGATGCGAGCAGCATCACGACCGACAGTGACGAGTTCTGTCACAATTCATCGAAAAACTTGTTCTTCCGCCAACCAGGACACGTCGCCGCCGCGGGGAAGTTGGGCCTCGGCGTCGGAGACCTGAAGCAGATTGATCACCGTTTTCTCTCGGCCTGAATCGAATGATGACAGAAACAGCCAAGTCCAGAGCCTCAGACGACTGGCCCACGCTGCTCAAAAACAATGCTCGCACCGGTGGGCAGGCGCTATCGAAGCCAGGTTCTCCGGAACGGGGTCTCTGGACGTTTCGCACCGGCAGCTCGGTGCGTTCCGCGCCGATCCTCGATGACGGCATTTTGTATGTCGCGTCCGTCAACGGAATACTGCACGCGATCGACGCAGCCACCGGAAGTTTGAAGTGGAAATTTCAGGCGGGCGGCCAGGTTCATTCCACGCCATCGCTGTACGCAGAACGAATTTTGTTCGGATGCGACGACGGCAAAGTGTATGCGGTGGATCGGCATGCCGGAACCAAGATGTGGGAAGTGTCCACCGAAGCAGAGGTCTGGGCCTCTCCGGTCGCTCGAGACGGAACTGTATTCTTCGGAAGTGCCGACGTGCGAGTTTACGCCGTGGAAGCGGGAAGCGGTCACCGGCGATGGACGCAGGAACTCGGCGGAAGAATCTACTCCACGATTTATGCTGCGGAGCACCAGCTGTATGTCGGCTGTGGCGACGGCAAGGTCTACTGCCTGGATGCTTCCTCGGGGAAGGTATTGTGGAGTACGCCCACGGGCAACGGTATTGACTCATCTCCAGCTGTAACCGATGACCTGGTTCTGATCGGGTCCGAAGACTTCTTGTTCTACGCGCTGAACACAGCCACGGGAGAGGTGCGCTGGAAGTACGAAACGGGATTGGGCATCGCATCTTCGCCTGCCGTTTCGGGCGATCTGACAGTGTTCGGTAGCAAAGACGGCTTCCTCTATGCACTTGAGACTCAGACAGGAAAACTCCGATGGAAAACCGCGGTAGGCGATGTAGTGACTTCTCCTCCCGTGATCGGCGACGGGGTTGTGTGTATTCAGGCAGCAGGTACGTTCGCGTTGGACAGCTCAACCGGTAAAGTAGTGTGGCGAGCTGCTCTTGGGGGAGCCATCCAATCTGTCCCGGTGATCGTAAGTGACACAACCTATCTCGCGGGTCTGAGCGGTGAGGTTTATGCGCTGCGATAAGCGACGGTCGGCCGTGCTGCTCGCCTTCTTCTTTTCGATCGCTTCCGGCGTCCAGAGCTCGGAAAACCCGACTCTCGTTTACGGAAAGAAATACATCATGGGCACAGTGTTCGAAATTGCCGCCTATGATCAATCCTCCGAACATGGCTCCAATGCGATCGAAAAGGCGTTTCAGGAGATCGTTCGCATCGATGATCTGCTGAGCAACTACAAAGCGGACAGCCCGCTCAGCAACTTGAACCGCTCCGCTCACTTTCACGCAGAAAAGGTTCCCGCCGACTTATACCGCGTGATCGAGCAGTCTGTGCAATTTTCCCGGCTGTCGGGCGGGAAGTTCGACATCTCCATCGCGCCATTGGTGAACGTGTGGAAGGCAGCGTTGTCCGGCGACGCTATGCCGTCGCCGGCCCGCCAGGAAGAACTCCGAACATGCGTCGGCTACGACAAGATCGAGCTAACGCCGCCGGACCGAATCGCTTTTCGCTCTCCCTGCATGCAATTGGACCTGGGCGCGATTGGCAAAGGATACGCGGTCGACCGGGCTGCTGAAGTCCTCCAGTCCTCGGGAATTCGCAATGCATTAATCAACGCCGGCGGGAGCACGATTGTTGCCATGGGTTCCCCTCCGGGCCAGGAAGCGTGGCTTCTGCACTTGCGAGATCCTTCCCATAAGATTGATCCGCAGGTCATGCTCAAGGATGAAAGTCTTTCCACGTCGGAGCAAACCGCATCAAGCTTGCTGGGGAACGATTCTGCAGGCCATATCATCGATCCGGATACAGGAAGGCCGCTGAAGACGGAATTCGCGGTCAGTGTGGTGGCAAGAAACGGCACGTTGTCTGACGCACTTTCAACCACCTTGCTGTTGCTTGGTCCGACAAAAGGCAAGGCATTGATCAACCAGATGGCTGGCGTTTCTGCAATTTGGATTTCACCCGAGGCGCAAATGGAAACCGAAATCGGCGGGCCCAAAATTCTATTCAGCAAGAGCTTGTAATGACATCAGTCTCGGTAAGAACCCGCGTCGGCGTTGGTCGCACGATCCAGCTGTGCGTTTTTGTCTTGCTCTCCACTTGGGCTTGGAGCAGCGTGTTCGTTCACTGGAAGAGTTCTACATTGCCGCCGGCGAAGGCGCTTGGCGTGAACGATCTCGTGGTCTCCTGGGATGGCGGCGCTTCTCCGTTATTGGAAGCCGCGCGCAAGCAAGGATACCTAGTGTATCTCGAGGTTTCGCTGAAGCAGGCTACGGCCGCAGCAGACCAGGCCGTTAAGAGCGGTGTGGCCGGAATCATCCTGAACGTTCGTCAATCGGAGCGCGCCGAAGTGGAGAGCGCTCTTCCAGGCTTACGGTCGTCTCACCCCAAGCTCAAGTTCCTGCTTCTCAATCCCGACGCGAAGCAGCCTCAGATGAGAGGCAGCCTGATCATTAAGCGCGGCGCCGTCCTCGAAGTATCAAGTCCGACCGCCCAACCATGGATTGACACCAACCTCGCGCTCGTCAAAGTTGAACAAAGGGCCTATCCGGAGCAGACTCCACTGTACGGCTTTTCGTGGACCCCTTCAGAGTCCGGGCAGCAGCAAAAAGCGATTACCGCGACCGATTACTCGCTCGCCATCGCTGAGGCAGGCACCTTTCACGCGGATTTAATCCTCGAACTTGATGAGCGCCTGCAAGAAGCGCTCGGTGTAAGGGATCCTGAGGCCTTGAAACTCTGGAACGACGTGCGCCCCTACCTGGAGTTCTACAATCGCGCCGAGCGACGGTTGCAAACCGCCGCGAATGTCGGAATCGTGGTCGAAGATCTCGACCCAACGGACGAAGTATTGAACCTGCTGGCGCGTCACAACCTGCCATTTCTGGTGTTGCGTCCCGCGGACTTGAAATCGGAGAAGTTGGACGGCCTCGACGTGATAGCGGTGTTCGCCAAGCCCGACGCCGCAACTGCCGAGCGAATCGCTGACCTTGCATCGCGGGGCAAGACGGTTGTACTGGTGGACGCGCACGGCTCATACCCATGGCAGAGCCACGACCCGGTCCGTTTGAACGAACATGCTGTCTCCTACACGGTCGGAAACGGAAAAGTGCTTGAGCTCTCTGAACCCGTTACTGACCCTGAGACCTTCGCTCAGGACATCCGTCGGCTGCTGGGGAAGGGGAATGCGCTCATGAGCCTGTGGAATGGGTTGACGACGATTGCCGTGCCTTATGGTGAGCCTGAAGGAGCGGTGCGGGTCCTCGAGTTTGTGAACTACGCTGAGGATCCACTGCGCGTGCAGGTACAGGTCAAGGGATCGTTTTCTTCCATACGTTACGAGACGCCAGGACACAAATGCTGCGAATCTCTGGTCCCGACAGCACACGACGGATTCACGGAGTTCGTTATTCCGGACTTACAGATTGCCGGACGCGTGTATCTGGAAGGCGACCACCTCGCAGCCTCCCCACCAAGCCACCACTGAATCCCCAGCAGGTGGAATCAACACGCTTGTTCGTCAGATCATGACAAGCCCAGTCGTCTTTGTGAGTCCGCACCACACCGTAGACGATTGCATGGCAATCATGACCAGGCACCATTTTCGCCATCTCCCGGTGGTCGAGGATGACAACTTGGCAGGAGTGGTCTCGCTTGGCGATCTTGTGAAATGGATTATCTCCGATCAGGCGCAAACGATTCAGGAACTGGAAAGCTACATTACGGGAACGTATCCGGGCTAGGAGCACCAGACAGGCTTCTGAAATCACCTCCAATTCCACTTCTGAATCGTTCATTAAGTTTCCCAATCCCATTCGTTCCTTTGAGACACAATCGCGGGGGCTAGCTAACAGTATCGCCGAGTCGGCGGCCATGGCCACGCGCTTCAACTCCGCCTCTAGCACATCAGATCTCGCAATCTTTCATATCGACATGGAATTTCCCTTCCTCGTCGCTCAGCAAATGATGCTTGTAGGTCGGTAGGGGAGTCTCGCTGTGCAGGGGCTGCATCGGCACAGTACTCAATTCTCATCATCTTCTCATCTTGCCCTCATCTCGGAACGTTTCAGGAGTCCTAGACTCACTTCGTCTGCCACAAATGCAGAGATAAACACATTGGAGAAACGATATGTCAGATAAGAGTGGTACTACTTACACCATCTTGCACCTGCGCTTCAAGTTGCGGGTATCGCCAGATGTCTTGCTTGCCAAGAGCCGAGAAGCCGCTTCCATCATTGCCTCTGTAGAAGGTCTGATCTGGAAGATATGGATCTTGCAGGAGGAGGAGTTCGAGATGGGAGGCATGTATCTATTTGCCAACCGTGAAACGGCCGAGGCTTACCTGAACCACCCGGTAATCCAGGCCGTGCGCAGCAATCCTGCTGTAGTATCCAGCCAATTCCAGCTATGGGATGTAGAGAGTTCCCTCTCGGCTCTCACGCGTGCTCCTTTGCGGGATATTCGCGTGCAAACGTCAGAACCAATCGCTCTGGTGGCGGGAGGTGAGTAATGCAGAGTCCCGCTACAAACCCCATCGGGGAAGATATGCAGCAGAGAATCGAGCAGTTCGCCGGTCAGGTGGTAACGGATCTCGCCGCCGCCATGGCCGGCGTCATGACCAACCTTGGGCACAAGCTCGGCCTTTACAGGGCCATGGCAGAGAGTGGTCCCATCCATTCGGATGAATTGGCACGCCGCACCGCCACCAATGAGCGATCTGTGCGTGAGTGGCTTAACGGGCAGGTCGCCGGGGGATATGTGCTGTTCGACACGAACACCAGCCAGTACCTACTGCCACCTGAACATGCTTTTGTATTGGCCAATCCGGATAGTCCCGCATTTCTTCCGCCGGCTTTCGACGTGGCAGCTACGTTGTGGCACGACGAAGATCAGATCCTTGCCGCCTTCCGCTCTGGCAAGGGAGTGGGCTGGCATGAACACAATTGCCGGCTGTTCACCGCAACGGAGGCGTTCTTTAGGAACGGGTACCGGGCGCACTTGACTCAAAACTGGATCCCATCTCTCAGCGGTGTCCAGGAGCGGTTAGCCACCGGCGGGCGTGTAGCCGACCTCGGCTGCGGGCACGGTGCCTCGGTCATCCTCATGGCGCAGGCATTTCCGAAGTCAAAGTTTGTGGGAATTGACTACCATGAATCTTCGATTGCTGTGGCGCGGGAACGAGCGCAGCAGGCCGGAGTGGCCGATCAGATTCGGTTTGAGGTAGCAACCCCGCGGGTGCTTGCGAGCACTAAGGAGAAATTCGACCTGGTCTGCTTCATGGATTCACTCCACGACATGGGTGATCCGCTGGAAGCTGTCTGGGCTTCCCGGCAAGCAATGGCTCCTGACGGCACACTCATGCTGGTCGAACCGTTCGCCAAGGACCGATCTGCGGAAAATGTCGGCCCTATAGCAAGGCTGTACTACTCCGCTTCCGCTGGTTTCTGTACCCAGAACGCACTGTCGCAAGGAGGACGCTATTCGCTGGGAGCGCAGGCCGGCGCTACCCAGTTGCTCGCAATCCTGAAGGAGGCGGGGTTCGCGAGCGCGAGGGTGGCCATGGAAACTCCGTTCAACCTGATTCTTGAGGCTCATCCCTGAGCCACCATCCAACTCCGTGCGGGGAGGGCCAATTCAGACTGTTGGCCGATATCGGTAGCCAACTCCCCGCACCGTCTCCAGCGTGTTCCGGTGCGCTCCTAGCTTCTGTCGCACGGAGCGCACCACGGTTTCAACCACGTTGCTGGTGGACGCTTCTTTTCCATATCCCCAGACCGCTTCCACGAGTTCGTAGCGAGCCACAGCCTTGTTCGGCCTCGCCACAAGATATGCGAAGACTCCGAACTCAAGCGGGGTCAGGCCAATTCGGCTTCCATTCACCACCAATTCACGCGCGTGCTCATCCAGCAATGGCGAGTTACTCGCAGCTTCGCCTGTTGCCGTGCCGGTTTCCTGGGCAAGCAGGTTGCCAAGCCAGCCATCTACGGAATCAACTCCCATGTCGAGACGAAATGTGTGTTGCAGAACCCTGTCGAGGAGCGGTCGGCCTTCGTCCGCCAGCCGAAATCCCAATTGCTCGAAGGAGTGGCGATATAGCTCCGCATCGCAGGAGCAGGTATAGACCCAGCGCAGCCGCGGACGCAGTTCCAAATAAGTACGTTTGATGTCGAGCCAGCAGGCCGCCTGGCCAGATGACGGCCCTTCTCCCGTCTCGCGATCCAACGAACGCCGCAGCCAGAGAGTGGCAGCTCTATCTTCTGAACGCGGTAGGTCCCTGGCCCAGCTTGCAGCCAGCGGGTCTTTCCCAATCACATTTTTGTGAACCTTCGATGCCACAATTGCTTGGTAGAAACCTTGCACTCCGCCATCTTCGTCCCGCACGACAAAAAACGAGTCTGGATGGTAATGCCACCATTGCTCCAGCGCTTGACGCGACTGTGGTCCATCGAAGTTCTGGATAATCGCTAAAATCGACGACCAGTCGTCGACGCGCGCTGGCTCGACCGAAACCGGGCTCTCCGTCGTGGGGAAAAAACCTTCACGCAGGTTCTCGTTTTCAAGCAGGTAGAGTACGTCCGCCGTCGAACGCCAGTGGTCGGATCGCGGCGCCTGTCTGTATTGGTCACGCACGACCTGCGAAGCTGCGCGCCGGTGCGCCTGGTACCGCGCCGGATCACGGGACCTGAGAGCAGCCGTCACCGGCCCGCGAACGGCTTCATGCACCAGCAGTCCGTGAGGACCTACATTGACAAATGGCAGCGCACGCAGCCGATCCAGCGCCTCATCGACCGGGATATTTGGCAGCATGGCCGCCAGTAGCGGTGCGGTAGCGGTTCGAACCAGGCAGGCGGCCTCTACGGCCTGTTTGGTTCGCGCATCGGCATCCTCCAGAAAGAGCGCCGCCATGTGCTCCAGTACCTCATGACGAGTAGCAGCGCTCCCACGCACCTGACCGCCCGCAGAGTAGAGTGCCAATCCCAGGGAAAGTGCCAACGGATGCCCGCGTGCAACCCGATTCAGCTCCCGAGCGCTGCCCTCCGGCACAGCCTCCGAGGTCAGATACTCTAGAGCCACTTCCGGAGAAAATGTCTCCAGGAGCAGCGAATCAAACAGACCTTTCCACGCTGGGGCGATACGCCACGCTGCTCGGGGTGGCTCGCGACTGGACAGGATTGTACGTACAGTGTCGCCGAGCGAGGGCAGAAAAACTTGCCTTAGCCAGGAATCAAGCAGCCGGAAAGATTCGTAACTGTCGAGCACGAGAAGAGTTCGCTTGGCCTTGTCTGACAGGCTGGCCGCCACGACGGCGGAATCTTCGGACTCTGAGGCACCGATTTCCCGGCAGATCGCTCGACACAAGGCCGCCGGGGAAGGCTCGCACCAGCGGGCGTCCATCCGTACAACGAAAACACCCTTCCCGGCGATACTGGCCGCCAGCGCATTCAGCAGGTGAGTTTTTCCGATGCCCGGGATGCCCTGAATATGAATTACTAGCGGTTCATCTCCTAAGGCGAAACGCTCCAACCGCTCGAGCTCTGCGCGCCGGCCAATTAGCGCATCAACCGCGCGCCGCTCCAACTTGTCTCCTAGGGGCATGCCAAAGTTTACCTTGTCCTCAAGCGTCTCGATCACTCTTGACACGCAACGCACTTTTCTTCGTAGCCACATTCAAGCCTTGCAAAGCTACCGTTGAAAAGGTCTTCGGGCAGCGTCCTGGAATCGGACTTCTGGCCCGGAATAATTTCCAGCCGCTGCCGGGCCGTCGACTTGAATACATCGTAGATGAGCACCTTGGCGGCACGGGCGTTTAATGCTGACACCTCCTGCACAGAAAGACGCGTGCTCGACCACTCTTTAAAATTAGTTTTCTCGGTCCCCATGAAAATCTGGCCTGCGGAGAGTGATTCAGAGGGACTGCAGGCGCTGCATTCGCTGGTTGGAATCCGACATCAGCGCCGCCGCGTGTTTAAAACCAGAAAGACACCCGCGCATGATCGAAAGGCTGCTGTAGTAGTCGTTATATCGGAAAAAGCCTGTCTGCCCTCGCCACATGGGATAGAAATCGCATGCCTGAAGCCACTTCCCGCAGACAGTTTCAATGTTGACATACGTGTCTGGCAAAAAGTTGATGGCGTCCTCCCAGTTTTCAGCGTAGAAGACTTTGGAGACCGAATGTGCCGGCCGGCTCCGCGCGAGCGTTTCCAAAGCCGCATAGAAGATCGCATCGCGGACAATCAGATGGCAATTCTGGTGGTCTTTATGCCAGCTTCCACTCCAGTGGGTGACCACGATGTCTGGCTGTTGCTCTCGGATTGTGTCACACACCTGCAGCGCACTCTCCTCGTTGAACGGTATCTGGGCATCGGCATATGCCAGAAAGATAGCCTCTGCCCCGAGGAGGTGTGACGCTTTCTGAGTGGCCGTCCGTTGCATTTCGCCGTACTGCTGAACGGGGATGTCTTTCGGAGCTCCCTTCTCTCCCAGCGAAAGGCTCAGGAGAACTCCGGCCCCGCCGCGCTCGATCTGCTGGGCTAGCACGGCGCCCATGGTGAAGAGCCCATCGCCCGGATGGGCTGCGATCGCCATGATCTTGCCTGGCTTCGCGCCTTCCGTTGGTTGCATCCAGGTGGACGAACTTTCCACGGCCGACAATATCGCCGCACCTCCTACTGACTGAGCAAAGGAACGCCGGTTCATCGTGTCTCCTTCCGGGCCATGAAAGTTTTGGTTCGGCGACAGATCTTTCATCGAAAACAGCTGAAAATAATACTTACGGCGTAAAACCTAAATACCGTCACTTCCGGGTACAGATCGAGCCCCCTACGCTAGGTGCGTTCCTTGGCAGACTCCCATCCCAAGCGGGCACAGCCTAACAGGTTCGCCATGTCCCCGAGTTTGCTAACGGCAATTTTCACTTTCTTGGCTGCTAGCGGTTGCGCCCGCTCGAACATCGCCTTCTGCAGCGATTCTAGATATAGGTCGGCAACTGCTGCCATTCCTCCTCCGAGGACTACGATTTCCGGGTCGAAGAGGCTGACGAGATTCGCGACCGCAAATCCAAGAAGCCTGCCGGATCTGTTGAAGATGTCCAGAGCGAGCCTGTCTCCCTGGCGGGCAGCAGCGGCAACTTCGTGCGCGGTGATTTTGGAGCTATCCAGTTGCGAGAGGCTGCTTGCTTCTCCATTGTCTAACCGTTTCCGGGCAACCCGTGCGATGGCTGGTCCAGCCACCAGAGATTCCAGTTCTCCTCCCTGTGAAGCCTCGGGCACATCCTCGCGCGTGATTGTGAGCCATCCAGCGCAACCGGAGAGTCCATGCGCACCCCGGACGATGCGTCCGCCACTGAGAATGCCGGCGCCAATCCCTGTCCCGATCATCAATACGATCGCATCGGATTTGCCCTGGGCTGCTCCGCGCCAGCATTCTCCAAGTACCCCGGCATTGCGATCGCTGTCGACCACCACTGGAATTCCCAGCGCACGCTTCAGACGGCTGGCCAGCGGCATCCGTTCCCACCCGGGCAGGTTGGGCGCCCAGACCGTTCCACCCGGACGCACGAGTCCAGGCACTGCGACGGCGGCCGCTACAAAAGCATTTGCGGGTTTCTTGCCGCCAGCGAGGTCCGTCGCCAGTTGAAGAATCTGGTGGATTGGACCCGACCGAGAAGCGAGATCAACAGGCACGATGCGGCGGGAAACAGTGCGCCCAATCCGGTCAATGACTGCGGCGGAGCATTTCGTTCCACCGAGATCGACGGCAAAAGTGTAGGGCATCAGATCCTTCTCATTTCAAAACTAGACATGAACTCTGGCAGAAATGTGGGATGCTAGAAACGTGCCTCGCCCGCCTTTGACATTGACGCGGCGTTACGTTCGCGCCACATCACTGCTGCGGATAACAAACTAATGCCGACTGCTCCGATCGACGGCACGATCATGCCTGCGTGAACGCTGATTCTCTGCGAAACCTGGCCGACGGCCCACGGGAACATCATGCCGCCAATCAGGGCAATCGAAAACAGCAGTCCAAAGACCGTTCCCGCTCGCTGGGAATAATGATCGCCGGCGATGGCCAGTGTCGTCGGAAATATGGGGCCGTAAGACAAGCCGATCAAAGCTGCCCCGGCGAATAACAGGCCGAGCGATCGGGCTGACAGTAAGATCGCGCAACCCACCAGGGACATTAAGGCAGTGGCCAGGACGAGTTGTGATTTGCCGGTTCCTCGCAGCACTCGCGCGGCCAGGATTCGGCTCAGCATGAGAGCGCCCCAATAGGCGGCTAATACCAGGGTTGCGATACGTGGTGAGTATCCGGTGCTGTCCACATACGTCGAGGTCCAACCGCCGATGCATGCCTCATTCCCAGATTCCAAAAACAAGACAAAGGCGAGCAGCAGGATCCCGTCATATCTCGCGACCTCCAGAATGTCACGGAAGGAAAATGCCTGACTGGCCTTTGCCGGGGGAAAGGAAATCACCGCATACCAAAGAGCGCAAGCGGCGGACAGGACAGCACAAAAGAGGAACAACTGGAGAATCGTGAAATGTCCTTGGATGCTGGCCGCGAGCAGCGGAACGCAAATCGCGCCGATTCCAAAGAAGATTCCCAGCAGATTCAGCATGGGTCCTCGTTTGTCGCCATACAGGTCGGACACCAGTACGTTCGTGCAGATGTTTAAACCGCCTCCACCTAGTCCGAGCAAAACTGCAGCCACGCCTGCAGCCACAAAGGAATGGGCGGCGGCGAATGAGACCATGGCTGCGGCAACGATCGCGGAAGATACAAACAGGTTGGCTTTGTTGCCCAGATGATCAATCAGCGGACCGACCAACAGCGAAGCGGCGAAAATGCCCAGGTAAAGCAGAAGGAACAGATTTCCTTCCTGTGCTAGATCAACCCCTAAGCGTGCGCGCATTTCGGGTAGGCCAAACACCGTCCCCAGAACAGCGAGAACAATGCCAAAGACAAGGATCCCAGCACATGCGCTGATAAAAAGCGATCGCGGCCGCAGGGTTTGACTCACAGGTTTTATCGTTTTAGTGAGCGCTCATATTCTTCATACACTCGATTGTTGTTATTCGCCGGTATTCCAGGAACGTTGGGCGATACAAACACCGGAGGATTGTGACCCATGGCGGCGAGATCACAAGCTACCTGGGCGATGATCGCCATCGCGATCGTTACCGTTGAAACTGTTGATCCGGCAGCCACGGGGGCCGTCCAACCCTTCACTGTCACCAATGCGTCTTCGGCTGGTACGCAGTTGTCGATCACATAGTCGGCAACGTCAGCCAGTTTCTTTCCCGAGGAATGTGTGGATTCGCGTTTCCGGTAGTTGTCCATGGAGGTGATGGCCACGGTCGTCAGGCCGCGCTTCTTAGCTTCCTGGAGCACTTCGATCCCGGCGGCGTTCAGGCCGCCGTGAGAAAACACGAGCATCACGTCCCCGTCGCGAATCGGCTCATTTTCGAAAAGGATGGAAGCGTAGCCTTCCCGGCGTTCCAGCCAGAGGAGCCCTTTTGCGCCCCCCGACCCAATCACATTCGTCCACATCAGCCGCATATCCATGAGCGGCCGAAATCCGGGAAAGGCGCCATAGCGCGGAAACATATCCTGAACCGGAAGGACGGAATGTCCGCTGCCGAACAAGTGCACCAGACCGCCGCGGGCAATACACTCGGCCATTACCGCCGACACCTTTTCGATGTTAGCCGTCTGCTTATCCCAGATTCGATTCAGAATTTCGGTAATACGGTCGCGATACTGGACAACGCTCACAGGTTCCTCCAGAAGAGTGCGAAATATGAAAAATGAAGCGCTTGCCGAACGCGCTCGATTCAAAAGTCGATTCTGTAAATGCGTACACTCTCTGCCGGAATCTCTGCCTTCAGATCCAGATTCATTCCCGTGGGCGGGATCTGCTGACCAGTGACAATTTCATGAATGCTGGAGGCGGATTTTTCCAAAGTGTGCCTGAACTCCACTGATGCCACTTTGTCTCCGTGATTGAAGAAAAAGACCCAGTGGCCTTTGGCCGCATCCATTTGTCGGAGCTCCAACCATGCCGGTGCACGGAGCTTGGGCTCGGACAGCCCCGCCCACCGAGCCAGGATCAATGCCAGCGGGTGCATCGCGACCGGGTGCTCATAGTTTTCCTGTCCGGCAAAACTGCCGAAGATGATCGCGCGGCCTTGGTGGAAGTGGTTCTCGTACGCGATCGGTGTTCCGTCCGTTAAGAAGGCTTGCGGACGAGCAGCCTTATTTTCCAATTCGAACTGCTCCTGGAATTTCATCCCCTTGAATTCCGCGCTTCCCCACTTCACTTGGAACTCTTTGCCCGGAATCACCTGTTTCTCTTGAACTCCCAACATTTCGTCCCACCCGAAGCCAGGAACTTTGGTTTGGGCATGGCCCCGTTCATCGACCCAGCCCGGGCGCGCTTCGACAAAAAGGTGTCCACCTTCGGAGACGTAGTCCTTCAGAATCGTGGCTTCCTCCACGGTCAGCATCAGGGGATACGGAACGATTACCAGCTTGTATTGCCGAAGGTGGTCTTGGGCAAGCTCGCGTGAACTGAGGACATCGACCGGCAGATTCCGTTCGAAGAACATCCGGTGGTATCCGGCCACCGCGGCGTGAACCGCAGTGCGGCTACCTTCCTCGTCATAGCCACCTACTAAGGGAGCCAGAGGACTGAACACAATCCCCACTTCCGCGCGCTCGGTATGCGACTGTAACAAGAGGTCCGCATTGTCCTGGATGCGCTTGGCAAGCTCTCCTGCGTGGCGGCTGCGCTCGGTCAGCGTTCCATCCAAGTGGATCATTCCGTAGCCACCCGATTCATATCCTGCGTTCATGGGATAAAAGGCGTAAAAGTTAATGGCGCGGGCGCCGCGCGACACCATGCCCCACGCCCACAGCTCCAAGTCGCTGGATGTTACTGGCGAACCAACGACCGTACCGTGCACGCCGTACCCGCTCTGCAGTTCACCCACGTAGAAGCCGCGTCCAGCGGTCATGCTATTGGTCAGATCCATGGCCAGGACGCGCCGCTCGAGTGTCCAATTGTGCTCAACTGCCGTGAGCTTTGGGTAGAAGCTCGTACCGAAGAAATCGACTGAGTCCTTCATCAAAAAGTCATCGGTCGGATCATACGGATCAGCCAGCGTGCGCACCAGGGGCGAAGGATTTGGTGCATGGCTGGTGGTTACGTGGCTGGGATCGATTGCTTTGACCGCGTTATTTCGCAGCTTCAAGTCTTCGGCCAATTTATAGCCGTAATAAATGCGCCAATCCATGAAATCGGTGTAGGTAAGGATCGTTCCGTAACGGGGAGGCTCGACCTGGTTCCAATCGGTAAACGTGCGGTGCCAGGCTTCGTTGATCTGGTCCAGGGTTTTGTATTTGCTTTTCAGCCACTCGCGGAAACGGTCCAAGCTGCTGGGGCAATAACAGAACATCGGCTCTGACTTGTAGCCGATCCGCGCCCAGTTGAGCGCGGCTGGTTCACTCCACAGATCCCATCCGTAAAATGCGGGACTTTTTGCAACATGCCTGGCAACTTCCTGAAAGAAGTCGAGAACCGCTTTACGCACGCCCCGGTGGTCGAAGCAGTATCCAGGTGCTGCCTGAGAGACGATCTGCTGCCCATCCTGGGCCGCATAGCGGCCATCCGGATATTTCTTCCCAACCCACTCCGGAGCCGAATCGACATAAACCTGCACAATCACTTTCAATCTGGATTCGTCCGCCAGGCGCAGCAACAAGTCCAGATTCTGCAGGTGGTACTCGCCTTCCTCAGGTTCGCCTACGTTCCACTCCACCCAGGTCCGAACTGTATTGAATCCCAAGTCCTTGATCTTCTGTAAGTCTTCTTTCCACAATCTGGGCGAGTCCGAGGTAATAGTCTCCAGCATAGGTGCGCGCGCTTTGCCCCCGCTATACCACACAGCCACGGGAAAGAATGCCGGTTCGCGATTGCCGGCCTGAGTGATTTCCGAACGAGCTGGCACCGGAATGTCCTGCGCTCCAGCCTTCTTAATTGCAGCTTTCGTCGGCGCCACCAAGGCCACTGCGAGCACAAGAGCGACAAGCGATGGAAATTCCTCTCGCAGGATTTGCTTGCGTCTCATGGGATCATTTGAAGAGCAGCCATTGTACCTTGAAGCACTCTGGTTACATACCCGTGTGTTTCCCAAGTGCCGTTTCAACCAGGAACGGTTTGAATGTCCTGGACTCCGTCAAATGGATCGAGAGAAACCTCAGGTCAGACACCCAAGGCAAAGTGGGTCAAGGGGCGGCAGGGCCGCCACGATGAACGTCTACGGAGCGTGGTCACGGCTGAGATGAGCACCGCGAGTCTGAAAAGAGCCGAGCTAGCTTTTCGTGGAGACGGAGCGCAATACAGAGCGCAAACTCGCTAGGCTATTGAAAAGATGGGTGGGCGCTATAGGATTCGAAACCATCTAGAAACCTCAACCAAAGGACTTTACCGAGCACGGCTGGCAAACTAAGGCTTTGTAAGTCTCTGGTCAGCAAGGAACTGATTTCCGAAATCACTTCAGCGATAAAGTCGTGAGTCGACCGCCAAACATAATCCCGCGTGTTGTGGTGGAGGATTGCGAGATCGTCAAATCGTCGGGATGCTTTGCGATGTCTGAAGCTTCGCCTCCCCTTTTCTCTGGTCCCCACGCGCGGACGTGGCCAACGCTTGTGCCTGCTTTGCCCCGCGTGTGGCCGCAGAGCCTTCAAACTTTACAGACCGCAGTGGTTGCAGGCCTTTGCGTGCAGAACGTGTCACAACCTTAGCTATACGAGTGCAGAAGCACGATGCGCGTCTGGACAGGCTCCTGAGATGCCGGACGCAACGCTTCTACAATTGCTTGCACAGCGCAAGAACGTGACGTGGAAACTTCTTGCGGCCCGTGCCGCCTACATCCGGCTTGGCTTGTTGAGCAAATACTGACTTCTCATGTTTTTCCTAAAAGGTATTCCCACGAACGGATCCGCCGGGGGCCTGCCCCCTGCGCGGCTTGCTGCCTTGAGTGACCTGACGGCAAAAACTCTCGAGTTGCGCGACATCGAGCGTCCGGGAGCAAGAATTCTCGCCGTCGTCGCGCAGCCACGTTGTAATATCCCGGTCTTATGGGTTTTTGGCAGAACCTTGGGTTGGTGATCTTTTTGACTTTGGCACTTCCCGCCCAGCAATCAACAAAGCCTGCCGACATGTCGCAAGCGCGGCGGGCTAAGTTTGTAGATGTTACCGCTGCGCTCGGCGTGCACTTCCAATACATTGCCTCGCATACTCCCAAACACTATCTGCCCGAAACAATGGGTGCGGGAGTCGCTCTGTTTGACTATGACAACGATGGAAGACTGGATCTCTTTCTGGTCAACGGAGCCCCGATTCAGGACCCTACGGCAAAGAAGGCAATCCCGCAGAAGACTGGGCCACCCGATTGGAATCGTCTCTATCACCAGAGGCAGGACGGTACCTTTGAGGACGTTACCGAGAGATCCGGTTTGCAGGGAGCGGGCTATGGCATGGGCGTCGCGGTCGGGGACTACGACAACGACGGCTTCGAAGATTTATACGTCACCGCTTACGGAGGCAACAAACTCTACCACAACAATGGCGATGGCACTTTTTCCGACGTGACCGCGAAGGCTGGTGTCGGCGGAAGCGGTTGGTCGACGAGTGCCATGTGGGTCGATCTCGACAATGACGGCCTCTTGGACTTGGTGGTTCTACGCTACGTGCAGTGGGATTTTGACGACATCTGGTGCGGAGAGCACAAGGACGGCTACCGCTCTTACTGCCATCCTGATTACTTCCAACCAATCACACCCTTGGTATTCCATAACGACGGACAAGGCCACTTCACCGAGGTTTCCCAGAAGATTGGGCTGTCGAAGCCAGGCAAAGGCTTGGGCCTTGCTCTGGCTGACTACGATCATGATGGCCATGTCGACATCTTCGTGGCGAATGACTCGATGTTCGAATTCCTCTATCACAACAAGGGCAATGGCACCTTCGAAGAAGTAGGCCTTTCCGCCAATATCGCCGCGGACGGCGACGGTCGCACCTTCGCCGGTATGGGTGTGGACTTCGCCGACTACAACAACGACGGCTTCGCTGATTTGGTCATCACCAATCTGGCCAATCAGATGTATGCGTTGTACCGCAACAACGGCGATGGCACATTCACTTACGCAAGCTATGAGTCTGGCCTTGGCCGCATGAGCCGTCCGCATTCCGGTTGGGGTGTTCGATTCATGGACTACGACAATGATGGGTGGAAAGATCTTTTGATCGCCCAGGGCCATGATCTCGACACCATAGAACTGAACTATCCCAACCTCCATTACCGCGAGCCCATGTTGCTGGCCCGAAATACCGGAGAAGGATTTCTAGATGTATCCGCGGATTCTGGGAGCGTGTTTCACGAACCATGGCTCGGCCGCGGAATGGCAATTGGCGATATGGACAACGATGGCCGCGTCGACGCTGTCGTTACCACCAACGATGGGCCGATCCATATCCTTCACAACGAGACTCCGACTACCAATCATTGGTTGACCCTGAAACTCGTGGGCCACAAGAGCAACCGGGACGCAATCGGCGCCGAAGTCCGACTGCAAACTGAAAAGGGCCAGCAAGTCGCAACTGTGACCACCGCAAGCAGTTACCTCTCGTCCAGTGACAAGCGGGTGCATTTCGGCCTCGGCCTCGAGACGGTCGCAAAACAGGTGGAGATTCACTGGCCCAGCGGGATCTCACAAACTTTGAAGGCTGTCCGTTGTGACCAGATACTGCAGGTTGACGAACCTTCCGGGGAAGACATCAGAAACGGATCCGGAAAATAATGGCAGGCCATTTACGAAAGACGATCGCGTTTGCAGTTTTATTCGGGGCGCTTGGTTATGCTGCGCGCAGTTACGGCCAGCAGGCTCCAGTCGAAAAACCTTCCATTCAGAAACCTTCCGACTCTTCTACACCGATGGGAATGGCGACTGGAAAGGCTCATGCCCCGGTCAAAGATTCCAAGTCGCGCCCGATCACCGCGGGCGGGTTTGTGGACGATGCTCCGGTGGTGTTTCGCGACATTACCAAGCAGGCCGGCCTCGACAAATTTCATCACCGGATGGGAACTGCAGAAAAGACTCGGATTATCGAAACCAACGGGTCCGGGGTAGCGCTCCTCGACTATGACAACGACGGATGGCTCGATATCTATCTGGTGAATGGTTCCACCACTGCTGCCTTGGACGGCAAGGAACCTGAGCCCCGTGCCATGCTTTTCCGTAACAACCACGATGGCACGTTTACCGACGTCACCGACAAAGCCGGTGTCAGCAATGAGCGATGGGGCTTTGGAGTGGCGGTGGCCGACTATGACAATGATGGCTGGCCCGACATCTACGTCGCCAACTACGGCAACAATCGCCTTTACCACAATAATCACAATGGCACCTTTACAGATGTGGCCGAGAAGGCAGGCGTTACGATCGGTGGCTGGTCGACGGGCCCAACTTGGGGAGACTACGACCACGATGGCCTGCTCGACCTATTTGTTCCCGGATACGTGAAGTACGACGTCCACCATCCGCCCGAGGCGGGCAAGGGCAAAATTCCCGTTGGCGCATGTCAATTCCGCGGCGTGAATGTATTTTGCGGACCGATGGGCCTGCCCGGCGAACCCGACCATCTCTTCCACAACAACGGGGACGGAACTTTTACCGATGTAAGCGTGAAGGCTGGAGTGTCGGACCCGTACGGCTACTACGGGCTGGCCTCAGTGTTCGTCGATGTGGACGACGATGGCTGGCTCGACCTGGTCGTGGCGAACGACTCCGTACCCAACTACCTTTACCGCAATCGGCATGACGGAACTTTCGAAGACGTCAGCTTCGTATCCGGACTGGGGTTGAGCGGAGATGGACGCGAGCAGGCTTCCATGGGAATCGGCATCGGCGATTACAACCGCGACGGGAAAATCGATTTCTTCGTCAGTACCTTTTCAGACGACTACAAAACATTGTTTCGCAACGAAGGCGATCTCAGTTTCACAGACGCAACTTTTGAGACAGCACTCGCTGAACCCACCATTCCTTTTCTCGCGTGGGGCAATGGTTTTTTGGACTTTGATAACGACGGCCTGCTCGACATCTTTGTGGTGAACGGGCACGTCTACATCTCAGTGGACCAACTGGATTGGGGCACAACTTGGGCTCAGCGTCCGCAGTTGTTCCGGAATCTGGATGGGAAAAAGTTCCGCGAAGTGCCGCCCGCCACCGGAAGTGGTTTGGCCGACGTGATTCCTGGTCGGGGCGCAGCGTTCGGAGATCTGTTCAACGACGGTCACATCGACGTCGTCATTAACAATATCGATTCGGCACCGACACTCCTGCGCAATGTGGTCAAAAACGGCAATCATTGGCTCACACTCAGCCTTGTCGGAGGACCTAAAAGCCCGCGCGATTCGATCGGTACAAAAGTATTTGTCACTACCGGCAGCGTACGCCAGCGCGCCGATGTCTTCAGCGGAGGAAGCTACGGCTCAAACTCAGATCCGCGGGTCCACTTCGGTCTTGGCGCTTCCTCGAAAGTCGACAAGACTCGAGATTCACTGGCCTAGCGGCGCCAGGCAAGAAATCACCATTCCCGACGTGGATCGAATTCTAACCGTAGTTGAGGGTGGGGGTGTGAAGAACTAACCCGGGCACGAATCACGATTCCCTATGCCGCGTGCCGCTAGTGATTGTCACGTCCGACGCGAAAACCATTGAAGCGGAAAACGATGTTCTGTGGCGTAATAGGCGCCCTTTCGGAGGGTGCCGGACGTCCGTTTTGCCCGCGGGCATAATTGTTTTTAACTAGTCCGTATTCAACTGGATGCACGGGAATGTAGAGATGACATTGCGGTGCATTGACTCTGGCTCTTTTCAACACCAAACTTCGCGGCAATGCTAAGTGGGGTGGGGTCTCTTCGGCGCCTTTCTTTTCGTGGCACATTGACGCTCACGGCCCAACAGCAGTGGCGGTGCCTGAATGCCCCGTCGGTCTTTTTCATGAAGGCATTGATTGAGAAGGAGCCCGCAATGAAGAAGTTGGAGACCTCCCTGGCCATAAGCGCTCGCTCGTCGAACTGTCTATTCTTCGCGGTGGTTTTTGCCCTCCTCCTATTTTTCCAACCGCGAGTCTATGGACAGGCCACCAGCGGAATCACCGGCACCGTTACGGACAGCACAGGCGCAGTAGTCAGCGGCGCTTCTGTGGCGGCAACCAATACCGCGACCGGAGTTGTAAGTCAGGGCGTCACCAGCAATGCAGGCAGCTATGTAATCGTCGACCTGATCCCCGGGAACTACAACGTTCGAGTCGAAAAAACTGGTTTTCAGCCGTTCCTCTCAAGTGGCGTTGCCGTAGATCCCGGTGGCAAGCGATCAACAGTGGACGCAGTACTCACGGCGGGGGCTGTCACCGAAGTGATGGAAGTTAAGGCCCAAGCAATAACGTTGCAGACTGAGCAACCCGAGCTTTCCACCACAATTGAGCACAAGGTCGTCGAAGAGTTGCCTCTGGAAATTGGCGGGGTGAACGGCGGAGTTGCCAATGTAGGCCGTCAAATCGACGACTATATTTTCTTGGCTCCTGGTACTCAAGGTGGAGAATTTAGCCACAGGATCAACGGCGGCGTCGACTTTGAAAATGAAGTGGTGTTCAACGGTGTTGCTGCTGTACAGGCCGAGACGCAGGGCTTTCAGACTTTTATCAATCCCCCGTTTGAGATGGTAAGTGAGTTTTCTGTTCTGAGCTCAGTTTTTTCTGCACAATACGGTCTCGCTCAAGGGGTTGTCTCCTATCAATTTGCGTCTGGCACCAATGCCTTTCATGGAGATGCCTTCGAAGCAATGCGGAACAGCTATTTTTTCGCCCCGGGTGTATCGTTGGCGAACGCGCATCCCGATGGCACCTGTTGCGTTGTTCCCCAACTGATCCAGCACAATTATGGCGTCGCCCTGGGCGGTCCGGTCTGGATCCCTCACGTTTACAATGGGAAGAATAAGACCTTCTGGCATTTCGATTTTGAATGGTTCCGGCAAAATTCCGCACAAACTGGAACCATGACTGTTCCATCGGACGCGGAGAAGGGTGGCAACTTCAGCGGCCTCGTCGATGGAAACGGACAAGTGATCCCCATTTACGTGCCAATAGCTTGGTCATCCAACTCTGCATTGATACCTTCAGGTTGCACGCTGCCGGCGGCTCCAGGGCAGCAGTGGCCGGGCAATATCATTCCGGCTGGCTGCATAAGCGCCGCTTCGGCGCTAATCACGCCGCTGATTGCGAGTCCGAATCTTAACAATGGATTATCAAACAACGTGACATCACAGGCGGGCATCGGCCTATTCCGGCAGCCAAACTGGGGATTCTCGATCGATCACAATATCACTGCAAAACAAAAGATCCATGGCAGCTTCTGGCGGGATAAAGAAACCACGCCCTCGTGCTGCGACAACAATGCCCTTTACCCACTTAACAGTCCTATCACCGGCCAGAATCCTCAGTTCCGGTTGGGCACTGGTCTGTTCATCACTTATTCCAACGCTCTGACTGATCACCTCGTGATGACCGGTGGATTTGGCTGGATGGGTGAGATTAACAACCAGTTCAATCCCAATATTAGCAATCCGTTCCCAGGAGTTGCGGGCAGTATCAGCTTTCCCCACATCAATTTCACTACCTCGGATCCGGCTTCCATTGAGCCGAGTGACCTCGGACAGGCGAGAACTTTCTCGCTAAATCGCAAACTTGGTATCAGCTTTGCCAATAACTGGCTTTGGATGCACGGCAGACACACTTTTAACATCGGCATGGAAGTGCACCGCGCCTATCAGGACGATCATGAGTGCCAGAGTTGCGGTGGAAATGCAACCTTCAGCAACCTCACGACCAGCGATGGCGTAAACTTCACCTCGACCGGTAGCGCGTTTGCCAGTTTCCTGCTGGGCCAAGTGGACTCTGCCTCTCGCAATTTCGCACCGGAAAGCAGGCTTCGGAATCTTGCCGTTTCGCCTTACTTCCAGGACAATATCAAGATATCTCCCAAGCTCACCGTGAATGCAGGGCTGCGCTGGGATATTTTGCGGCCCTTTACGGAAAACAGCAACAATGTGGTCTATTTCGATCCGAGAATTGCAAATCCGGGAGCAATCGATCCTGGCACTGGGCAACCACTACTCGGAGCCGCAACCAAGTTCGGAACCTGCACGGGTTGTGCGGGATTTGACCACGGACCAATTCAATGGAAGCACTTCAGTCCGCGCCTCGGCTTCACCTACGAATTGACTTCGAAAACCGTGCTCCTCGGCGGATACGAGCTGAGCACACTGAATGGCGGGGCGTATGAATTTGGAGTAAACAAAGTCGCCAATAACTACGGCCAATGGCTCGTTGGAAATCTTCCGGCAAACGGAAACGGCAGCCCGGTACCGGGTTGGGGCGAGTGGGACAATACCCCCATTGCTAGTCCTCCATCGCTGCCATTTACTCCGACGATTGCCAACGCCAGCGGGAGCGCCCTGCATCAGTTTGTTCCAACCGCCAAGGCCCCTTACACCCAATCGTGGAATTTCGGAGTGCAGCGCGAACTGCCTTGGAATATGTTTTTGTCAGCTTCGTACGTCGGCAATCGAGCCATACATCTGCCGAGTATGATGAATCCGATCAACCAGCTAAGTCCCGCGAATTTGCAAGCGCTCTGCCCTGATCCAGCTCCGGATGCTTCAGGTTTCGCCACTAGCCCCACTTGCTTGCTTTCCCCGGATAACGGCATCGGTACCGCGTGGACGGGAGCAGCGCAACAGGCCGCTCTGAAAGCCCTCGGCCTACCTCTCGCACCTGCGATTAATTGTCCCGCGACTAGCAATAATCCCGGTCCTAGCGGCGGCCCCTACTACGCCCCATACGCCACCTTTGAATGTGATTGGGGAACAGGAGTCTCAGCTCGCCAAGCCGTACTTCCTTATCCCATGTACACGCCGAGCGGTTCCTGTGGAGGACTGTGCAACAACTTTGACATGTCTGGAACAGCGTTCTATAACGCTCTCCAGGTGCAAGCCCAGAAGCGTTTCACCAGCGGCATCAGTTTCCTTGTTTCCTATACATTGTCGAAAACCATGTCGAACACCGATACTGGTTTTTCGACCTTCAACTTTGGCTCACTGAACGGGTATAACCAGAAATCCGAATGGTCTGTCGCTAGCAATGACCAGACCCACATCGTGACTATCAGCGGCGTGTACGAGCTGCCCATCGGCCCGCATAAGAAGTTCGGGAACTACAACAATCCCGCAGCTCGACTACTGTTGGGGGGATGGCAAGTGAGCGGAATTCTGAACTATGCGAGCGGGTTACCGCAGTCGATAGCCGCCAACTACAATCCCTATGGAAACGGCTTTAACCGGGCGGACATCGTCCCCGGAGAATCTTTCCACCTCAACTACGGCAGCTACAACAAGAGCCTGGGCCAGTGCAACGACTCAGCCAATCCATGCGCAGCGCCAGCGGCTACGGCTTTCAACACAGCAGCTTTCGCCTTCCCCGGGTACACGGGAGGAAACTCACCCCGAGAGATTGGTGGCATCCGCGGTGCCTTTGGCAAGAATGAAAATGTCGGTCTGGCCAAGCACTTCCACTTTACCGAACATGTAGATGCTGAGCTCAGGATGGAGTTCTTCAATGTGCTCAATCGGGTTATACGTTGTACTCCAGACGTCAATATTTCTGATGGACCACTCCGATTCGGAGTGATTAACCCTAACGGAACTGGTGGAAGCCAGCCTTGTCAGGCGAATGCCCCGCGCCAGGGTCAAGCATTCTTCAAGGTTAGTTTTTGAGCGTGGGACCGAGTAGCCAGACTAGCCCTCCCCGTTGCCAAACCGGGCCGTCAGACTAATCTTTGTTCGGGACTTAGCAGCCTCTATAATTCTGCGTTGTGATTCAGTTCGCCCCGACCGAAAGACCAGAGCTTCCGAGTCAGATTCGCGATCGGAAGGTCTCTGCAGCAGTGAGTGGACTGTTCCTGACGCTTTTTGTCCTCTCCTCAACTCGAGTCATGCACCCGTTCGCTGCGGCCGCTAGCGTGCAGGCGCCCCAGACCTCGGGTACCTCCACCTCACCGTCTACGACAAAAGATCAGACCGCACAAGATCCACCAGACACCACGCTCTCCAAAGCTCAGGCGCTGTTGCAGGACGGAAAAGTCGATGAGGCGCAAGTAGCGGTGCGAAAGTATTTACGCGATCATTCAAATTCTGCTGATGCTCATTTTCTCTTGGGATATGTGCTTTTCAAGAGAGCACAGGCACCCGTAAGCTTCTCCGAACTTGACGTGGATCACCCGGAACTCCGCCAACCAAGAAAAGAAGACGCACAGGCTTCACTGGCGGAGTACACCGAGGGGGCCAAATATCGTCCGCCGAGTGCTTTTGACCTAAAGGTCGTTGCGCTGGACTATGTTTTTCTAAAGGACTACGCAGACGCGGATCGGTGGCTGACCAGATCCTTGGGAAGGAATCCCGGCGACACCGAAGGCTGGTATTACCTCGGGCGTACGAAGTACAACGAAAACCGCTTCGAAGAAGCGATCAGCGCCTTCCAGCAATATCTCAAACTTGATCCGAAGAGCGTAAAAGGGGAAGACAACTTGGGCTTGTCTTATCAAGGACTCAGCCGCAACGAAGATGCTAAGACCGCCTATCGCACCGCGATCTCCTGGCAAGAGCACAATCTGAATCAGGACCCCGGGCCTTTTATCAATCTGGCGGCACTTTTGCTAGACGAGAATCAACCCCAGGAAGCGCTCCCATATCTTCTTCAAGCGGTGACGATCTCTCCTCAGGAAATCCGGGCGCACGAACAACTGGGAAGGGCGTACGAGCGAATGATGAATCTTCCCAAAGCGCAGCATGAGTTCGAAACCGCGGTCGAGTTAGCTCCGCAGAACTCCCGCTTGCACTACTTACTAGGCCGGGTTTATCAGAGACAAGGACTGGCCGAAAAAGCGAAGCAGGAGTTCGATCGCTCGAACACTCTACGCGCGGCTCATTCCTCGACCGAGGATCGCGACCGATAGCGATCTACTGCGGCTGCTCTTTGTTGTCTAGAATCTCACGCGCACGTTCCGCCCGACCCGCGCGTGCGTTCTCCTCCAGTTTGCTGAAGATGCGCATCTCCGCCTGCGCATCCTGGGCCCGTCCCACGGCACGGTAGCCCTGAGCCAGAAAGAAGTGGATTCTGGGATCATCGGGCTCGGATTGCTCAGCCGCCTGCAGGTCCTTAACCGCTTCCTGGTTGCGATTCAGCTTCAGCAATGCGCGTCCGCGATCCACGCGGGCTTGAGTCTGATTGGGACAGTTCGCCAATGTTTTGTCGACTGCAGCGAGTCCCTCCTCGAAACTCATCCGCTGCTCAATGAGGATGTTGCCGATCTGACCCTGCGCGACACAATTGCGGGGATCGTTGACGAGTTCGGCCTCGAACTCTTTCACGGCGTCATCCCATTGCCCCAGAAACCAGTAGGCATTTCCTAACTTGAGGTGCGTGCCCGGTTGTTGCGGCCCCATTTCGACCGCTTTCTTGTATTCCAACACCGCGCCGTCATAGTTCTTCATGCTCTCCATGATCTCGCCTGACATCTCGTGGGCCAAGACGGAGTTTGGATCAATCGCATTCATCTTCGACAGCGCCTGCTCCGAAAGCTGCATATAGGTTTTCCCGAGCAAATACAACGCCTCCTGATCCTGAGGCTTGCGGCGGGCAAGATTCTGTAGATGCGCAGCTGCGGTTTCGAGCTCCCCGAGCTTAGTCAGGTCGTTGGCGAGAAAGAGTTCGGCATTATCGTCCTTGGGATTGGAATGCAGGGCCGCCTCCAGTCGTGGACGAGCTTGCGCGTATTCTCCCAATTCATAAAGGGAGATGCCCAGGAGCGCCGAGGCTGATGGCATTGTGGGGTCGACTTTCAGTCCCTTCTCCAAAGTGCCGATGGCCTGTCGGTAGTCCCCTTGCTGAAAATAAAGCAGGCCCAAATTGTTGTACGCTGCGCCCAACCGGGGAGCGATTTTCAAGATGGACTCATATTTCGCGACGGCCGTCGCTCGATCGCCGCGCGCTTGCGCTTCCTTCGCGTCTGCATAAAGGCGGTCGATGCGGGGGTCGGAGGCGTTGGATTTTGTCTGGGCCGCAGAGTTTGGCGCACACACAAATACCACGACCAGAAGTAACAAAAGATATGCAACCTGCATGTTCCGGGGATTCAAAACCGTTCCAGCGGTGGCCCGCATATTGGGGAGATTGTACATGGTTCCACCCGGCCTGCTGAACGCTATCCGGAATGCTAACTCCGCCTTAAAGGATGAGCTTCGGTATTGAAGACCACTTGGGCCAGGTCCATCTTGTCGGACGGAGCAAACAATAAGTAAAGGTACTTCAGTGTCTCGGCCAGGAAGAAGCTTTCCATCTCATCCCGCTTTTCCTTGGTCTCCACCTTACGCAGTGCGGCATAAGCCACGTCCGTTTTGCAATATTTTAACAAGCTGTCAAAAAACGTATGGCCCATCTCGAGATAATGTTCGCTTTTCGTGAAGTGAAAGAGATAGTAGGCCGACTCAATAATCTCGGGTCGAAGAGCGTACCCATCGTACGCAATTTTCATTTTCGAGTAATCGAGTTCTTCAGGCTCGATTCCAAACGTCGTCCACATCTTGTAACAAGAGTCTTCCAATTGTCGCGCGCGATCGATGTCGCCTGACAGCGCGAGCGTGCCCGGAAAGAATGCGTCCAGCGCTCCGAACATTGTTCCGGTTCGCACCCCCGTTTTCATATTGGCTTGCCCATACCAGAATCCCGTGGGGGTGTCGTCAGCCAGATATTTATTCACCGCGGCAATACTTGATCGCCACATCTCTTCGCAATCTTTGTCTCCGAATAAGAGCCAGGACTTCCACAAATATTCGTAGTAGGAATCAATACCCCCGCCGATGTGGCTGGTCGCGTCGGTCCACTCGCCAGTCTTCACGTTAATGCCCGACCCAACCAGTCCGATAGGAGAGCGGCGACTGTATAGTTCGACCACAGCCCGCTTAGCTTTGTCGTAGTAGGTGGCCTTCTCCGTCAGCTTGCTCAGCGTTCCAAACTCCAGCAAGAGTGTTCCGACTTCGGCAGGGTTCGTATCTTCGTCCCGAACTGCTCCCGTCTTGAGGTTCACATTTACAAACGGCATACCAGTCCGAGAACTGAACACAGGAAGCAGGCGGTTCCCCAGATCTTCGGCCAGTTCCAGCAAACGCTTATCCCCCGTCAACTGATAACTGCTCAACAGGCCACCCAATAGTCGGATAGTGATCTCAAAATTCTTGACATAAATGTCCTTATCGAACGACAGATTCTTGACGATAAAAGCTTTCGTCTTCTCCGCCTCTTCCTCCAGTCCCATCACGATCATCGTGTCCAACGCGTCCACAGGCGTCATTAACAGCGAAAAGCTATGCCAGTCGCGATAGCTCTTGCTGAGAGGCTTGAGCTCATCATGTCCCCATGCGTACTTCTTATATCCGCTCCAGGCGTGCAGGAACTCGTCGCACACCCGGCTAGCTATTTCGGCATCTCCACTTTTTGCTAAAAGGGCGGATTTCGGTGGCGTTGAGAGTGGCCCTGTTCGGAACGGCGGCCGGGCCGAAATTTCTGTTCCCGCCGCTACGAGTACTTTCCCGCAAAGCGAAGCCAGACCGAACGCTCGCAAGAAACGACGTCTGGAAAAAAGCAAAGACCCGCTCACCAGAGATTCAGTCATTCGGGACCGCCTTCCACGAGTAAGACAAATGAGAAATCCTAATTTCGATACCTCCAGTGACGAATGTCAATGCCCAGAAATGTCATCTCCCTGCTCCCGTCTATCTGATTGCAGCAGTGCGTGTTGTTGGGTATTGTTCCCTGTTTCGATACAGTCCGCGAACGGTGCGCGCTCCGAGGTAGCGATCTCCTGAACTTCTTGATAGCCGATGCTTTCACGTGCTACCCTCCCTTTAATCGCTGGGGACTTTATTCGGTCATACCATGCACGCCTCGTCTCACGCCCACCGAACCTTGCGCTTTGGTGTTTTTGATGTGGACCTTCGTGCTGCCGAGTTACATAAGCACGGAGTTCGAATCAGGCTTGAAGAGCAACCCTTTCACATCTTGGCGCTGTTATTGGAGAGTCCCGGCGAACTGGTGACCCGCGAGGAGCTTCGCCAAAAGCTCTGGTCTGCAGACACTTTTGTCGATTTCGACCGCAGCCTCAACAAAGCTATGAGCAAGCTGCGGCTGGCCCTCGGCGATTCCGCCGAAAGCCCGCGCTATATTGAGACCCTGCACCGCCGGGGGTACCGTTTCATCGCCCCGGTGCAGAGTACCGAGGCAATTGCCAACAATGACGCGACATCGCCCGAGCCCGAATCGCGTCCTCGAGTTTCCGACCCTCACGCGGGATCCGTCACTGCGCCGGTTGCAGCCTACCTGGAGTCCGGCTTCACGTTGCGGCGATGGCATTTGATCGTTGCGTTATCCCTGATGATCGTCGTTCTGGCGGCACCATACTATTTGCGTTCGCGCCAAACGGTGAAGGCCGGCAACTCCTCCTCCACTATGGTTCCTCGGCGCTCCGTTGCTGTGCTCGGCTTCAAGAACCTGTCCGGCCGCGCCGACCAATCGTGGGTTTCCACGGCATTGTCCGATTGGCTTACCACCGACCTTTCTGCCGGAGAGCAACTCCGAACCATACCCGCCGAGAGTGTGGCACGCATGCGTATTGAGCTTGCCTTGCCCGACTCTTACAGTCTCAGCAGAGATACTCTCGCCCGGATCGGTAGCAATCTAGGAACTGATCTGGTGGTCGTGGGCTCCTATGCGAGCCTGGGCAAAGACGCCGGTGATCAAGTGCGACTGGATCTTCGTCTGCAAGATTGTCGGAACGGCGAGACGATCAGCGCCGTGTCGGAGACCGGAACCGAGACGCATCTCTTTGATCTCGTATCGCAGGCCGGAGAGCATCTGCGGCGGCGACTGGGCATTCAGGCCGTGACTACCAAAGAGGCGGCTGAAGTCGCGGTCGCACTGCCTCGAAGCCACGATGCGGCGCGGTTCTATTCCGAAGGCGTCGCGAAACTACGCGTATTTGATGCCTTGGCCGCGCGCGACCTGTTTCAAAGGGCAATCGCCGAAGAACCTGACTATGCTCCTTCCCACGCTGCCTTAGCCACCGCGTGGGCCACTTTAGGATACGACGAGAGCGCTGCAACGGAGGCCAGGCGGGCCTATGAACTCGCGGTCAATCTTCCCCGAGCGGAGCGCCTGCTGGTGGAGGGGCGCTATCGCGAGACTTCCAAAGACTGGGCGAAGGCCATCGATATCTATCGCGCCCTCTTTGCGTTTTTCCCAGACAGCCTCGACTACGGTCTTGCCCTCGCCCATGCGCAAGTCAGCGGCGGTAGGGGCAAGGACGCTCTTGACACCATCGCAGCTCTGCAGGCACTACCCCCGCCGCTGGGTGATGACTCGCGCATTGACCTGGCGGAAGCACGCGCCGCCGAATCTCTTGGGGATTACCGGCGCGACCAGGCCTCCTGCGCTCGAGCGGCGGAGAAAGCGCGTGCACTAGGAGCCTCGCTGCTATTTGCAGAGGCCCGGGCAGGTCAATCGTGGGCTTTGTCAAACCTGGGTAGTCCCGATGAAGCAGTACGCGCGGCCCTTGAAGCGAAGCAAATATTTGCCGCCGCCGGAGACCAGAGAGGAGTCGCCCGAGCCATTAACTTCAGCGGAATTGCTCTAAGCAACAAAGGAGATTCGGTTGCGGCGAAGAAGATGTATGAGCAGGCACTTCTCCTCTATCGCCGGATCGGAAATAAGCTGGGCGTCGCGAACGAACTCGATGATCTCGGCGATGTTCTCCTGGCGCTGGGAGACTTGCAGGGAGCACGCGAGAAGTACGAAGAGTCGCTGGCCACGAATCAGGAAATCGCCAATCCGGATGGAATTGCCCTGGCCAAGGGCGCGCTCAGCGTTGTGCTCTTGGCTCAAGGTGACCACGAAGGGGCCAAGAAGGCGAGTCAGGAGTCGGTTGATCTCTGCCGCCGTATCGGGGACCGTGAAAAGACTGCTATCGGTCTGGCAGGTTTGGGGGATGTCCTTCGAATGGAGGGAAGCCTTGACCAGGCGCGCAGGTACGAATCAGAAGCAATTTCAATTTTCGATGAAATTGGAGACAAACAAAGCTCAGCCCGCTTCCAGCTTGAACTGGCGGAACTCTCCCTCGACGAGCAAAAGGGCGTTGATGCTGAGGCCATCGCCAACCGTGTCGCTCAGGAATTCGCCAGAGAGAACGCGCTTCGCGATGAATCCTTGGCGGCAGCCGTCCTCGCCCGAGCCTTTCTCCTGCAACGTAACATCCCTGCGGCCAAAATGGCGATCGACCACGCCTTCACCCTTTCCGATAAGTACCATGACCGGCAGGTGGAGCTGTTCGTTGCCGTTACCGCTGCTCGTGTGCGAGCCGCTTCGGGGAGTGCTACCGATCGAGCCGAAGCCGCCAACCGTTTGCAGCAAGTCCTTTACGATTCTTCCAAAACCGGCTTTGTCAAATATGCTTTTGAAGCCCGCCTCTCCCTGGGCGAGATTGAATTGCAATCTAACAATCCACTCAACGGTCGCCAGCATCTTGAATCTCTGGTGAAAGACGCGACCGATAAGAGTTTCGGCCTCATAGCTCGGGAAGCCACCAACAAGCTCAAAGAAGCCCAGCCCTGATTGCCGCGTACGCTGGACGTTTCTCCTAGGATATCTCCTTCTAAACACCGTCCCTTCATAGCAATCACAAGGAATATAAAGATCACATGGCAACGCCTTGACTAGGTCCACCCTCGGCGTAAGTTGAAAGTCATCGAAAATCTATGAGCCCGACCTCTGCCCGAAGCTGCATCCGATTCTTCCTGTTGCTTCCGATTCTGCTGGGTGTGACGGACGCACAAAACACCAATCCTCCCGATCTAGCCAAGCAGCCGACCCTCTACGTCGTCGGGTATGCCCACCTCGATACCGAATGGCGATGGGAATATCCGCAGGTGATCGACGAATACATCCGCAAGACCATGGAAGAAAACTTCAAGTTGTTCGATAAGTATCCGCATTACGTCTTCAACTTCAGTGGCGCCAATCGATATCGCTTCATGAAGGAGTACTTCCCTGCTGACTACGAAAAAGTGAAACAATACGTCGCTTCCGGCCGGTGGTTCCCCGCCGGCTCGTCGATGGAAGAAGGCGACGTAAACGCGCCCAGCGCCGAGGCTATCATCCGTCAAATTCTCTATGGCAATAACTGGTTCCGCAAGGAATTCGGCAAGGCCAGCGAAGAGTACATGTTGCCTGACTGCTTTGGGTTTCCTGCATCCCTGCCGACCATCCTCGCGCACTCTGGAGTAAAGGGCTTCTCGACGCAGAAACTCGTATGGGGCTCCTCCGCGCCTGCGGGAGGTCCCGATTCGTCGGAAAGAACGCCCGAGGGCACGCCCTTCAACGTCGGCGTCTGGGTCGGACCGGATGGCGAGAGCGTTTTGGCAGGTCTGAATCCCGGGAGCTACGGTTCCGATATTGAGACCGACCTCAGTAAGCCGCTGCCGCCGCATCCCCCCAACCCGCTCATTGAGGAGTTGCAGAAAAAGACCGGTGACCTCCAACAGAAACTGCAGCGGACCGAACAAAGCGGTCAAGCGTTCGACCAGAAAGACGTCCAGGCTTTCATCGCCCAGCGCAGCGAGCAAGAAGCCCTCACCAAAGCCCAGCAGGACCACGACCACGAGCGATATCAGGACGACTGGGCGGCACGCGTCGTACAAAACGGCAAGGTGAGCGGCGTATTCACCGATTATCACTACTACGGGACCGGCGACATTGGTGGTACTCCGGAGGAAGCGTCGGTCAAGCGACTCGAAGCCATTGTGACCGGAGGATCAGTTGGCTTGCCTTCGCCCGACCAGTTTTTTTCGCGCAGGCAGCCCCAGCCCGAATGGCCCCCCATCAAAGTTGGTGATGGGCCGGTTCACGTGATCTCCGCGACTGCAGATCAGATGTTCCGCGACATCACGCCCGCACAGGCCGCTCGCCTTCCCCGCTATACCGGAGAGATGGAACTGACCAATCACTCCGCCGGATCTCTGACGTCACAGGCATATCAGAAGCGTTGGCTGCGGAAAGAAGAACTGCTGGCCGACGCCGCTGAGAAGGCTTCGGTCGCTGCCGAGTGGCTGGGTGCCCGGCTGTATCCGCTACAGCGTTTGAATGATGCTTGGACGCTGGTAATGGGTGGACACTTTCACGACATCGCTGCCGGGACCGCGACGCCCAAGTCTTATGAGTTCGCTTGGAACGATGACGCAATCGCGATGAATCAATTCGCCGGTGTCCTTACCAACGCGACCGAAGGGGTAGCGGCAGCTCTGAATACCCAGACCAAAGGTGTGCCGCTAGTGATTTTCAATCCGCTCAATATCGCACGTCAGGACCCTGTAGAAGCGACCGTGGAATTCCCGAGCGGAATGCCAAAGTCAGTCCATGTGACCGGTCCGGATGGGAAAAGCGTACCCGCGCAGATTTCAGGAAACAAAATACTCTTCCTGGCCAGCGTGCCCTCCGTCGCTTATACGGTTTACGACGTTCAACCGGGCGCTGCTGTAACCGGGGCAGAACCGCATCTCCGAGTATCAAAGGAAGGACTCGAGAACGAATACTACCGCGTAAAACTAAACGCCGACGGAGATGTCGCCAGCATCTTCGACAAACACCTCGGCCGCGAGCTCCTGTCCGCTCCGGCACGCCTCGCTATTTCCTACGACAATCCAGCACAGTGGCCGGCCTGGAATATGGACTGGGATCAAGAGCAGGCCGCGCCGAAAGAATTCGTCGGAGGCCCCACACAGATTCGCGTGGTCGAAGATGGCCCTGTGCGCGTTGCCTTAGAAGTTTCGCGTGAAACCGCGGGCTCACGCTTCGTCCAGACCATCAGTCTTTCAGCAGGCGACGCGGGAAAGCGCGTCGAATTCGGAAACGTGATCGACTGGAACACCCGCGAGTCGAATCTCAAAGCCACTTTTCCGCTGGCCGCTTCGAACCACGTGGCCACCTATAACTGGGACATCGGCACCATCGAACGACCAACTGCCGAGCCCAAAAAATTCGAGGTACCCTCGCATCAATGGATTGATCTTACCGACTCGAGCGGAACGTTCGGAGCAACCATTCTGACCGACTGTAAGAACGGCTCGGACAAGCCGACCGACAACACCATCCGCTTGACTCTGATCCGAACGCCCGGCACAGCCGGAGGATATGGCGACCAGGCCACGCAGGACGTAGGACATCACGAGTTCGTCTACGGGATCGCGGGCCACGCCGCCGGCTGGCGCGACGCTCAAACCGACTGGCAAGCGCAGCGATTGAACGCTCCACTGATCGCCTTCCAAACTTCAAAGCACTCAGGCGCTCTCGGCCAGACGCTCTCCCTGCTTAAAGTCAGCAATTCGCGGATTCGCGTTCTAGCCGTGAAAAAGGCTGAGCAGGGTGACGAAGTGATCGTTCGTCTGGTCGAACTCGACGGCAAACCGCAACCGGATGTCCGAATTTCTTTCGCTGCCCCGATCACCGCAGCGCGTGAAGTGAATGGCCAGGAACAACCCGTCGGACCGGCAACCGTAAAAGCAGGCTCGCTGGTAAGCTCATTCACTGCGTATCAGCCGCGTACTTTCTCTCTTAAGATCGCTGTGCCTATAGCCCAGGCGGTTCGCGTGCGGTCTACCGCAGTAGCGCTGCACTATGACATCGCCACCGCCACGATCGATGGGGCTCACTCTGATAGCGGGTTCGATGGCAAAGGCAACTCCCTGCCCGCCGAGATGCTTCCCACAAAAATCCCGTTCCACGATGTGCCACTCCAACTCGCAGAGAACAAGACTGGCACACCAAACGCGGTCGTGGCCAAAGGGCAGGCGATCGAAGTTCCAGCCGGTTCGTACAACCGCGTTTATATTCTCGCGGCATCGGCCGATGGCGATCAGAAAGCCACGTTTGATTTTGGCAACAAGAAGGTTGACCTCAATGTTCAAGAATGGACGGGCTTCATCGGCCAGTGGGATAACCGCCAGTGGAGTTCAAAAGACACCGCGCACGACAACTACGGCGAGATGACAGGCCTCAAGTCCGGCTACATCAAGCGCGCCGAACTGGCCTGGTACAGCGATCATCACCACAATCCCTCGGGCGAGAACGTCGCTTACGCCTACTCGTACTTGTTCGGATATGTTCTGGACCTGCCGCAGGGAGCAAAGACATTCAAGCTACCCGACAACGACAAGATCCGGATTCTCGCAATCTCGGTAGCCAATGAATATCCCCGGGTCACGCCGGTGCAACCGCTCTATGACGTTCTTCCTTCGCCTAGCGCAGGGCCCGGCGACTTCACGCTGTCGGCATCTTCAACGAGCGTTTCCGTCCCGCAGGGCAGAACTGCAACGACACATGTGATTGTGATGCCCAGGGGCGGTTTCACTGGTGACGTACAACTCAAAGCATCGGGCCTGCCCGAGGGAGTAACCGCATCCTTCAACCCGTCGAGCACTGCCGGTACCAGCACAATGACGGTGACTGCCAGTGGCTCGACAATTCCCCCAACCTCGAACATCACGATAACCGGGACGGCGGGCAACTTGTCGCACGCAGTCACAGCCACCGTCGCTGTTACGCCGATCGCAACTGGCACCGTGCCAGTCGATCTTTCGTCCGATTACAACGTCACCGGAATTTATGACGACGACACAAAGTTTGCGGAAGCCGCCAGCCTCGACGGCGGTGGCTACTCCCTCTCCGAGCAATTGCTTGGAGCCGAGCAAGTCGGCGATGGAGTGATCTTCAAACTCGGTCCGGCCAACCGGCCTGATGCCGTCACGGACAAGACCATAGCGCTCCCTGCTGGAAAGTTCACTAACTTGAAAGTCCTTGGGCTCGCGGTCAACGGCGCACAGCGGTCACAAACCTTCGCGGTGACATACGCGGACGGCACCTCGTCCACCTTTACGCAGAGCCTCAGCGACTGGGCGCGGTCGAGGAATTTCGCTGGCGAGTCGGTGGCGATTAGCATGCCCTATCGGCTAACCTCCGATGGGTCTAAGGATGGAGGGCGGACATTTTATGGCTACGCCTATGCCTTTCCTCTCGATACGGATAAAGAGGTTCGGAGCATCAGCCTGCCCAGCAATCGAGACGTCCTAGTCTTCGCTATGACCCTCGAACCTGCCAAGTTGTAGCCCCTTGCGCAATCTCGGCGGTTTTGTGCCACTCAGGATGGCGTCACCAAGCAGTTGCGGAGTTTTGGGAAACAATTATGGGCCGACCACCGAATGTCAACTCTCGCACTGTCGTAGAGGATTGCGAGACTGCTAAAGCGACTGATGCTTTGTGTTGTCTCAGGCTCGGCCTTCAGTTCACTGCAGTGGCCACGCGCGGACCGGGTCGGCGGTTGTGCCTAGTCTGCCCGTGGTGCGGCCGCAGGGCCTTCAAACTTTACAGGCCGATGCATCTCCGGGCCTTTGCGTGCAGAACCTGTCACAACCTTAGCTACACCAGCGTACAAAAGCACGATGCGCGTCTGGACCGGCTCCTGAGAATGCCGGACGCAACGCTTCTACAATTGCTTGCACAGCGCAAGAACGTGACGTGGAAACTTCTTGCGGCCCGTGCCGCCTACATCCGGCTTGGCTTGTTGAGCAAATACTGACTTCTCATGTTTTTCCTAAAAGGTATTCCCACGAACGGATCCAGAACGCAAGGTTTCAGAACCAAGCGTGGAACCCAGGACGTGCCCTGAAAAAGATCAATGAGTGTAATCACGATTTTACGTCAGGGACTCTTCCTGAAAGCCTAATGGCGCTCCCGGACCGCTTGTCCGGGTTCCATCTCGTTCGTGCCCACGAAGCGGGCGTTCCGCGCGACCACTTCGAGAGTCTCGTCGTGAAACGTGATTATCCAGTGTCGGAATCGCTTCCTGTAGACTCCCGCAACGTGTCGCTCGTGTACCTGATTTCTCCGATCAAGGTCGGCGATGAGAGGAGAGTTCTCAACTATGTGGAAACCGTAAAATCCCAGCCCGTTTGCATAGAGTGGGTGTGCGTTCAAAACCTCATCATTTGGGTAGCCCATTGCGTAATACAGAATGCCTTCAAAGCGCAGAATCGCCGTGGACCCCGATTGGGAGTGGGTCGGCCCAATTACATACGCGCACGTCAGGCCAGTTGCATCGCTGTAAACGGCTGGGATTGGAGCACCAGAGTCCATAGCTGGAGGCTCGTCCCATTTGGCTACTTTCGGAACATCCATGGCCACACGATTGTAAACGGATGAATCCACGTTTTGGGCCTGCGACCCACGGGGCTAGGAACGCACAGTTTCCGCCATACGTATCGGAGCTGGCTTGATGCTGTGGGGACTGCGGTCACAGTGCAACAGAAGCTAATGCGTCACAGTGACATCAGGACCACACTCAACGTCTACGGCGACGTGGTGACTGATGAGATGCAGAAGGCGGACTCGAAGATTGCAGGACTGGCCCTGAAAAGTGATTTCAGAGTGATTCCAGGACTTGCAAGCCATTGAAAAGATGGTGGGCGCTATAGGATTCGAACCTATGACTTCCACCGTGTGAAGATGGCACTCTACCGCTGAGTTAAGCGCCCACTGCTTGCGGTAAGTCGATCATAGCACACGAGTTCCCGGCGGACCTCGTTCTCGTCCAGTCCTGAATGCCCTTTCAAATCAGTCACAGTCCCAGCGTTTTCGCAACAAACAGAATTCGAGCAAACGAGCGTGCCGTCGATCCGAGGTGCTTAGGAACCTCGTCGGTCGTCTGCGTTTAATTCGCGACTCGCTTCCAACATCTGCTGCCGGTTTTAAAAGAGGAAAATTCAGCACCACGGGACATGCCCGATAGGACAGTACCACCATGGCACAACCGGTTGGTTACTACGTGTTACTAACTTCTATTACGTTCTTGCGATTGTGGAAGGACATTCCCCAACGTAATCTCGACACATGATGGATCGCAGCAAACGCGGCGCAAAACAGGAACAAGGCACTGACGCCAGAGTCGATCTGTCACGGGGAAAATCTCTTATGAAGTCTCTATTACTTTCGTCATTGGCTGCACTATTACTGACCGGAATTGCTGTCGCGAAGGAACCGCCTGACGCTCCCAGCGCTGTAATTATGCCGAACGGCTACGTTGCCGTGCAGCCCGCGGTGGTGGCTCCTGCGCCGAAGATTGCTGAGACGAAGGTCCTTGATGCCAAGTTCGTTAGCCTGGCGTTGATCTCGACCGGGAGCACATTCTCCGACTCCTACACCACGTTATTTGCCCGGCAGAACTGGCTCGCGGGCAAAAAGGGCGTCTGCAACGTGGAAGTCCAGTCCGCCTATCTTTATGGCACTCACCCAACCGTGGGCCGGGCGTATGCGGTGGCTGCTTCCAAAAGCGTAGGGTCCGTTTTGGCCGCCTACTACCTGCGCAAACATCACAACCGGTTCTGGAGTGCACCTCTGATCGCGAATTCGATCATCAGCCTGCAGGGCGTGACGCAGAATATGATGGCGTGCAACTAGTTTCTACCCAACACCAGCCTGGCCGGTTCCGCAGCTTTACTGCACCGTCAAAGTTAATGGAAGTGAGTGTTGCAGGCTGCCGGATGTGCCCGTGACCGTGAGGGTGTAGGTCCCAGACGGCGTTCCTTTGTTTTTAGGCGGCGAGATACCGGTGCCGCCTGCGCAGGCCGGCATGAGCATCAGGATCAAGCACAAAAGGGCGAGTAGACCTGCCACACCGGCTTTCTTCCGACGTGCACCCAACCCCGGCAATAGCATGCCAAACAAGCCAGTGCCAAGTATCGGCAACCAGAAGGCATAGTACGTTCCGCGACGCGACGCGGGAAGCGCTTGCGCCACCGAGGCCGTCGTGCTGACAGTCATTGTGGCGGTTGTGGAACTACCAGGAGTTACAGAACTCGAAGACAAACTGCAAGTCGCGTTGGTGGGGGCTCCGCCGCAACTCAACTTAACGGCGTCTGTGAATGCTCCCCCCACGTTGGCGATACTGATCGTGTACGTCGCGGTGGCACCAGCCTTTAGGGTATTGCTAGTCGGAGCACTCCTCAGGCTGAAGTCAGAGCCGGTTCCGGTCAGGCCGATGGTTTGCGGGCTATTTTGTGCGCTGCTGGTGACCGTGAGTGTTCCGGAGCGGCTTCCCGAAGCAGTCGGCGTGAAAGTTACGGCGACGGTGCAAGCCGACCCCGGGGAAAGAGTGGACGGGCAATTGTTGGTTTGCGCGAAGTCCCCCGTCGCTTGCAACGTGCCAACACTTAAGGGAAGGTTGCCTGTGCTTGAGACCGTGACAGTTTGTGGTGCGCTCGAGGTTCCCAGTGGGAGACTGGAGAATGTCAAACTAGCGGGAGCTACGCTGGCTCCGGGAGTCCCCGAACCGGTCCCGCTGAGCGTGATCGAGTGGGGCGAACCGGCCGCGTCATCGTGAATCACAAGGGACCCCGTCCGCACTCCTGACAATGTGGGAGTGAAGGTTACCGAAAATGTGCAACTGCTGGCAGCCGCCACCGTACTTCCGCAGTCGTTGGTCTCGGCAAAATCACTACCAGTTGACACAGATGCTATCGCCAGCGGCGAACTACCCATGTTCCGCAACACAACGGTCTGTGCCTGGCTCGTCGAACCCGCCGTCTGCACGGCGTACTGTAGGAAATGCGGGGTCATCGTTACCGCTGGTTTCGAAGCTGGTCCGATCTTAAGGATGAAGGTGTCGGAAGCCCCAGCCAGAGCACTCTGATAAGCGGTCTGGGTTACGGGGAAGTCGCTGGAGGTTGTTGAACCCAGCACGTAGAGATTGTTGCTTGCATCGATGGCCATTCCAGCAGGCTCGTCGTCTCCATTGCCGCCCAGGAACGTCGCGAACAGTTGGGTCCCGGCTGCCGGATCAATCTCCGCCAACAAAACGTCATTTCCATTCGTGAAGCCTTCGACCCCGTTTACGATGCTAAAGACACTGCTCTGGGTAGAAGCCAGCACATAGGCGTCATTGTTCCCATCTAATAATAGTGCGCGCGGGGTCGCGTTGTTATTAGGACCGAGAAATGTTGAGTACAGAAGAGTCGACCCTGTGGCATCGAACTTCGTCACAAACGCAAAGTTACATTCCGAGCCGGAAGCAACCGGGTCGCAAATGCCCGTGGACGTGATAGGAAACGTTCCATTCCCGAGCGCAATTCCTGTGACATAGGCAGAGCCCGCACCATCCACGGCAATCGCAGTGATCGCCGTAACTATTCCCTGCGGGTCATAAAAATAAGTCGAGTACTGAAGGCTTCCAGAATTCCCGAACTTGCTGACAAATCCGACCGATCCGTTCTCGGGAGTCGAATTCGTACTCAGATAAGCACCGTTCGAAACGGGAAAGTCGTATGTATTCGTCGTCCCAGCGACATAGGCATTACCGTCTTTGTCCACTGCCATTCCGGCGACGCTATTTGAGGGGCTTGACCAGCAAGGAGTTCCTCCACAGTCTAAGGCAACATTTGCGCTTCCACCGAGGTACGTGGAATAGAGCAACGCCGATCCATCGGAGTTGAACTTACTCAGGAAACCGTAGTTACCATACATTCCCCCCTGATTGGGCGCGGCCGTAGCTTGATAGGCATTGGCGATGGGAAAGTTTGTGGAAGACGTAGACCCGCCTACGATCATTTCTCCGGCTGCATCGATCGCGACGCCAGACGGTATATCGGTGCCGTTGCCTCCCAGGTATGAAGAATACAAAAGGGAAGAACCACTAGCGGAAATCTTTGTAAGGACAGCATTAGACCCACCGGGATATGTCCCTTGAAACGCATTCGTCGTGGTCGGAAAATCGGTGGAATCTGTGTTACCGGTTATAGCCACGTTATTGCTAGCATCCAGAGCGAGCGCATAGCCAAAGTCTGAACCGCTTCCGCCGATATAGTCGGCGTATACAAGATTGGATCCGGTTGCATCAAGCTTCGCGACAAAAATATGGCTTGAACCGCCGGGCAGAGAACCCAATGTGGTGAGCGGAAAATCCACCGAATCCGTGGAGCCTGCGACATAGACACTTCCAGCATTGTCAACTGCAATTCCCGCGGGCTGCTCATCCAGGCTGCCACCCAAATACGTTGAGTAAGTCAATACAGGGTCGATTACCAGCGGTTTGCTTGGATCATAGTGAGAAATCTGAAAGGCGATATGGTTTCGATCGCGCAGCACATAGTGGCCATCTACGATTGTGCGCTGCTGATTCGATCTTTGATAAACAATCGGGTTCTCGAACCGGAGTTCTCCGCTGGGGGTCTCTAATACCAGGCTTCTGTCATCGTCGATATGAATCCCGCGAGCACCCAAGACTTCGAACTGAATATTGTTGGGATTGGCCCCCGGCGAGATTTCGAAATCGTACTCAAACTGACGGTTGTTTCCGTAATACACCAGATCGATACCGGGATAAACATCCTTTGTGCGTACCTTCCCGTAAGTTGCAATGTTGGTGTGCCATTTTTGAGGATCGTTGCCAATGAAATAGTTCACCGTCCCAAGTTGCGGATCTTCCCCAGTGACCAGTGAGTGCTTGGATGCTCCGACCAGGTTGAACCTCAGCGTCGTGGCGGGGCGGTGTGGGCGCTTATTTACATCGGCCCGGGAATTGTTCTCCGGGACCACAGGTATCGTGGAGGGGCGCAGAGAAAGAACGATGCCGCCCGCCGTGAGGAAAGCTGTGTACTTCTTCCCGTGTGTGATAAACCTGACTTTGGGATCGGTCTGACCGAGGTTCGCTTCAAATGTCATGGGGAGCTGGCCAAAGCTTGAAGTGGACGGCTGCGGTCGAGAGATCAATTGCTGTGCAGGGCACACTGTGGCTGCCAGTGTTATCAGCGAGAGAATCCAGCGAGCGGTTCGCGGTTGCATTTTGTCCTCTGTTTGTCGGGTCTCACGCTTAGGCTCGCGTGGTTACCCGGTGGTGACCAGAATCGCGCGCGAGTCCATGGCGAGGGGGAGGAACAGCCAGAAGACTCCCGCGATTAGAGGATTGCAATCTGTCTGCCGAAGCTCCGTTCGCGAGGACTTGCAACTTCCTCCAGCAACATGACTTATGGAAGCTACGCGGTTAGCGGGGGCTGTTTACAGTTCAGGCTATGTCTCGATTTCGGAATGTGTCCCAGAGTTGCACAAACTAAGCTGTGATCAGGCTCACAAGCTAAAGTAGGTATTTACAGCGCAACTATGCCGGATTGCGGCTGCGAGTAATGTTCGGACTAATACCTCACATCGGCAGGAACACAGCCCATTTCTTTGCTCTTCCAATGTCTCGGATTTCACGGTCGTTGCGCCGAGACATGCAAAGCTGCATCCTGGAACTCGACTCGATTCCTGCCATTGTGTTTCGCTTGATAGAGTGCGAGATCTGCATGACTTACTAACTCTTCCAGATTGCCGGATGACTTAGCGTCGGTTACTCCCATGCTTAGGGTGATATCAATTACGCCTGTGGGAGTATGAATGGGTTGACTCGACACCAGTTCCTTAACCTGATTGGCCCGTCGAACTGTAGTTGCCAGGTCGCAACCCGGTATGACTAGCAGGAATTCTTCTCCTCCGTAGCGCCCCACCCCGTCATATTCGCGAAGGCTCGAGGCGAGACGCCTCGCGATTTCTTTCAAAACGAAGTCGCCAGCCTCGTGTCCGAAAGCATCATTCACTTTCTTGAAGTGGTCAACATCGGCAAGCACAATGCCGACGGGAGTGCCATCGCGTCGAGCACGGGCCAGTTCCCGTCGCAGAAAACCGAGAATCTCAGCACGATTCCAAATGCCGGTAAGAAAGTCGTGGCACGCTGCGAAGTGCAAAGCGTTGTTGGCAGATACGAGCTTCTGTTGTAGTTCTACAATTCTCTTGCCCACAAGAATCCGCGCCTTGAGTTCGGGGAGGTCGAATGGCTTGGCAAGAAAGTCATCGGCCCCCGCCTCCATCGCCTCAAGCATTTCTTGTTTTCGACCCTTGGCGGTCAGCACAATGACGTAGGTATAGGGGATATCCGCTGCTCGGCTGCGAAGTCGACGGCAGATCTCGATGCCGTCGATATCAGGCAGCACCCAGTCGAGGAGAGCCAATCGAGGTGCATCCGGCTTCCCTAAACACTTCCACGCCTCCTTGCCATCCTCCGCGCATACAAACTCCAGGCCCCATTCCGCAAGGTGGGTTCCGATGAGTCGCCGATAGATCGGGGAGTCTTCGGCGAGCAGGATAGTTACAGGTGACGTCGCTGTCACGCTATCCCCTTCATCAGTCGCAGTAAGTCGCACAGTCAGTTGGCATCTCCATCTGTTCTAATTTCGATAGTTCATTCGCCAGCCACATCTCGAGCACGTCGAGATCCTCCTCGGGAACAAACGCAAAGCGCACGCCCGCGCGCCCTTTGGCATCGGCGTTTACAACCTTGCCTGTGATGTGAACGATCTGCTTGCCGCCCGGAAGCCCGAAACACGCCAGGACTTCCCGATTGATCTCAAGCGGCTGTTTGCACTGCAGAGCCAGCCCGCCCACACTGAGATCGCTGATTCTGGCTTCAATTGTGCCGACTTCCGGAACTCTCGCCTCCACTGGAAGGTCAACTGGGACCCGGGCGGCGCGCCGTCGGTTCTGCAGGATGGTTCCGTAAGCTGCCCGCATGCAACGTCCGGCATGATCAATGTTGGCGGGTTTGTGGATCATGAAATTCGTTCCCACCAGAAGGGCGCGAGTTTCTAAGCCCGCGTTAACCAGGGCGACGATCGTAGAGTTGCTGTTTGGCGACGACTTGCGCGTTGCGCGCACGATTCGCACTGGATCATCGCTCTCCTCCCAGTCCACAATGACGGCATCGAGTCGTTGATGAGCCACCATTTCCAGGGCTGAGCCAAGGTCATGGCAAACCTCCATCTGAATGGAAAACTTATTCATGACTTGGCCGATAACACTACGAACCCGCGTGTCACTACTGAACAGAAGACTTTCGAGTCGAAGGTTCGAGGACATAGAGTGTTATTGTGTGCACGTTGGTCACCAGACTACTCATATCGGCGAACCCCTCTATCCTAAAGGGTTACTTGGATGACCCAGGACTCTGTAACGTGCGTCGTCTGAGACCACAACAGATAGTGTCTCCGTACGAGACAGTAGTCTGGAGTGCGGACTTTTGCCGGACTGATTCGTCCGGTGTGCCTACCGTCGTTCGCTTTTTGTAACAAAGAACTCAAGGTCGTCTCACTTATTACTTGCCTATCGGCCTGCTTGGGAAAATCGATATCGGCCTTGGGCACTTCAAGCCGAATGAATTGCAATAGTTCGGTTTTCGTAACGGATCGCAGTTTGCTTCTACGGGCAGTCACTTCTGGGATAACAAGCCCTAAGAGCGCCTCCCCCGCATTTCCACCGCTCCGACTCGGGGAGCGGTGTGCGGATCTCAGAACGTGGGAGCTCAAGATGGATGTGACCGCCGCAATTGTGGGTGTCAACCAACGGTTTCTCTTTGTGCCCTTAGGTGTTCTTAATTCACAACGACACCTAAATCCAGAGGGGCCAGATCTTCAACCTGCCAAATGACTCTGTCGGATGGCATGCCTTTGCTCGTAATAGACGACGATCCTCAGACGCTCTCGGCGATTTCCGCTGCTCTCAGCCCCGAGGGATGGCAGGTCGTAGCCGAATCGGATCCAGAATCCGGATTCCAAACATTTCTTCGACTTCGACCAAGAATCGTATTGCTGGATCTGGCCAAAACTCCGACGGATACGACATTGCTGGAGCGGATCCTGCACGTCGATCCAGCGGCGAACGTGATAGTGACTTCTGCGCACTATTCGTCCGAGTCGGCTGTGGAGGCTATCCACAAGGGAGCCTGTGACTATCTAACAAAGCCGCTTGATATTGAGAAGCTTCGTGGTCGAGTCGCAAGTCTGAGAGCCGAGGCCGAAACGAGGCGCAAGACACTAAACCTGGAGCAAAAGCTGGTTGAGGTCTGGACGTTTGAAGGTATCGTCAGTCGCAGCCCTCTCATGTTGGAAGTGTTTGCGAAGATTCGCCGGATTGCGCCGCACTTCAGGACCGCGCTCTTGACTGGTGTCACAGGCACGGGCAAAGAATTAGCTGCGCGTGCGCTTCATCGACTGAGTCCTTCTGCCCAGGACCGTTTCGTGGTGTGTAACTGCTCCGCCCTCGTGGAGAGCCTGGCGGAAAGCGAACTATTCGGTTATACGAAGGGAGCCTTCACGGGCGCGAATCAGGACAGGGCAGGTCTCTTTGAACACGCGGATGGCGGAACCCTCTTTCTTGATGAGATCGGTGAGCTATCTCCGAGCGTCCAGGCAAAGCTGCTCAGGGTGTTGCAGGACCACCAAGTCCAGAGAGTGGGATCGGCTGTACGACGAGGAGTGGACTTGAGGGTCATTGCGGCAACCAATCGTAACCTCAGAAATATGGTCAGGGAGGGTACGTTTCGTGAAGATCTCTACTACCGGCTCTCCATGGTAGAAATTGCGCTTCCTCGGCTTGAGGATCGGCGAGAAGATCTGCCACTCCTGGAACGGCATTTCATCGAGAAATTTTCCGCAGAATACAAGAAACCGGTGGCGGGATTGACCAGGCGGGCCCAGAGTCTTATGACCACCTATTCTTGGCCAGGTAATATCCGCGAACTCGAAAACGTGATTGGCAATGCTTGCATGATGACCGACGGAAGATTCATCGACGTCAACGATCTTCCTGAACGATTGCGAGAACAACCCAGAGATTATTCGGGCACCGACGACGTGTTTTTTTCCCTGCAGGAGGCGCAAAGGCGTCACATCGTGCAAGTGCTCGAACGGGTCGGCGGCAATAAGCTGAAGGCTGCAAAAATCCTGGGTGTTGGCCGAAGTACGATCTATAAGGTCTTGTCAGCGCTTAAGCTGGAGCAGAGAAATCTGAGCGCCTAGCGTCTGACCCAGCCTCAAGTTGTTGAAAATACTGACGCGAAAGCATCGTGAAAACAATTCCTGTCGCGCCGTCACATACTACCGCCCGTAAAGATGGTCATCGAACCTGGCTCCGCACGGCCGATCTACCCCTAAGGCGCGAACCGCGCGCGTCTTCCATTACTCCGGTCACTCTGAAGAAATTCTTCCCACGAAGCCCTCACGTATAATGAGTCTTTTATGACAGCCTACGTCTACGTCTCGCTCAAGAAGAGTGTTTTGGATCCCCAGGGCAAAACTATTCACGGCGCACTCAAGAAAATGGGCTACAAGGGACTTGAAGGCGTTCGCCAGGGAAAATACTTCGAACTCACCCTCGACGGAGGTTTATCGCGGGAGCAAGCCCAAGCCGAGGTCGAACGGATCGCCCGCGAAGTTCTGACCAATCCCGTCATTGAAGAATTCCGCTTCTCCCTGGCCGAGTAAAGCGGCTCCGGGAATCCATTGAGGTCCTATGTGCGGCATTGTCGGTTACGTCGGTAAGAAAAGTGTCGTCCCAGTCATCATCGAGGGCTTACGCCGGCTGGAGTATCGCGGCTACGACTCGGCCGGGATCGCTGTGTCTGGCAATGGGGACGCGCTCCAGATCCGCCGCGCCGAGGGTAAACTGCGCAACCTGGAAGAAGCCATCCGCCAAAAGCCGCTGGAAGGCACCTATGGCATCGGACACACGCGTTGGGCCACACACGGCCGTCCTACCGAGGAAAATGCGCATCCTCACCGCGATTGCACGGGAAAGATTGTCGTCGTGCACAATGGCATCGTCGAGAACTATCTCAGCCTGAAGAAGAAGCTGACCGAGGAAGGGCACAAGTTCACCACAGAGACCGACACCGAAATCATTGCCCACCTCATCGAGAAATATTCAGCGGCTGGAAACGGCACCCGGCCTTCGCTGGAAGACGCGGTCCGTCGGACCGTCAAACAACTCACCGGCGTTTTTGCCTTGGCCGTAATTTCAACCGACGAGCCGAACAAGATCGTGGCCGCGCGCAACGGACCACCGGCGGTCATCGGTCTGGGGAACGGCGAATATTTCGTGGCATCGGATGTTCCCGCAATTTTGCATCACACGCGTGACATTTATTTCCTCGCCGATGGAGACATGGCCGTAGTCACGCCCGACGGAGTTGTGCTGACGGATTTCGATGGCAAGCCCGTTGCGCGCCAGGTCCAGCGCGTTACCTGGGATCCGATCCTCGCGGAAAAAGGCGGCTTCAAGCATTTCATGCTCAAGGAGATTTACGAGCAGCCGCGCGCGGTTCGCGATACGACCTTAGGCCGAGTCTCTCAGGATACTGGTCACATCTTCCTCGAAGAGATGGACATCACCGAGGCGGAGTTCCGGGCTGCGAACAAGATCAACATCATCGCCTGCGGGACCAGTTGGCACGCCGGCCAGGCCGGCAAGTTCATGATCGAGTCGCTGGCTCGTGTTCCGGTGGAAGTGGACTACGCCAGCGAGTGGCGCTACCGCAATCCCATTGTCGACCCAGATGCGATTACCCTCGTGATCTCACAATCCGGGGAGACTGCCGACACGATCGCCGCCCAGCGCGAAGCGAAGTCGAAGGGCTCGAAGACCCTTGCTATCTGCAACGTTGTCGGTTCAATGATCACTCGCGAGGCAGCCGGCACGATTTACACCCATGCTGGGCCCGAGATTGGGGTGGCTTCGACCAAGGCCTTCACCGGACAACTCACCGCGCTCTACATCTTTGCGATGTATCTGGCGCAGGTGCGAGACGTCATGAAGGCCGAGCAGGCGCGCACCGCGATGCTGGAATTGACTCGCATCCCGGCAAAACTCGAGCATATTCTCACGCAAGATGAAGCCTGTGATGAACTGGCCAAGCGTTATCAGAAAGTGCATGACTTTCTCTTCCTCGGGCGCGGCATTCACTATCCGATCGCACTGGAAGGCGCACTGAAGCTCAAAGAAATTTCCTACATTCACGCCGAAGGATATCCCGCCGGAGAGATGAAACACGGCCCCAACGCATTGATCGACGAAAACTTGCCGGTCGTGATCATTGCGACTCGGGATGTAAACAATCCCGACTCCGTCCTGCGTTATGAGAAAACGATCTCCAACCTCAAGGAAGTGAAAGCCCGTTCAGGAGTTGTGATCGCGCTGGCCACGGAAGGCGACGAAGAGATCAAGGAATCGGCCGATCACGTGTTGTACATTCCGCCCGCCCCCGAGGAGTTGTCCCCAATTTTGGAAATCGTCCCCCTGCAATTGCTGGCCTATCACATTGCTGTGCGCCGGGGCTGCGACGTGGATCAGCCAAGGAATCTCGCAAAGTCGGTGACCGTTGAGTAAGACACGATTCAGTCTCTACAGTCCCAGCGCGTCCATCCTCGGATTCTCGTAGACGTCATCCTCCCCTGGATACCGCAGCTCGCTTTCAAATTTGCCGCTTTCCTTGGCCAGGGCCCAAATCAAGCTCTCTCCAGCCGGCACGATCTTTGGCTGGCGATCGTACACGTCGTCTTTGAAGGCATACTCGGCATCCACCGGCTTCCATCCTCTTTTTCGGAACATCGTAATCACGTCGCCGAGGAACAAAGCATTCAGAGCATTGTGGTGCAGCACCAGTGTGTGTCGCACCGGTCGTGCGACTACTCGTCGGCTAAGCGAGTCGTAGAATTGCGCGCGCTCCCAGATGTGTCGCAGAAAGAAATCACGATATGCGGAAAGGTCAGCACGGGGATTGGCCTTCGCACGAGTTTCCATCCTGGCGCTGATGGCCCAATCAGAAGCGTCAATGGTTGCACGTCCAATCCGATAGCCACGTTCTTCTAGAAAGGCGCGCATCCCATCGCGCTTCTCGACTGTGTCCCCTTCCTTGAAATACGGATAACGAAACAACCGCGCGAAATGACGACAGGAGCGAATGAGCGGCTCATTCTTCAAGAAGTCGGCTTCAAAAGCAGCCAGCGTTACTTTCTTCAATCCGTTCGGCTCGTCACTGCTCGCGTTAAAGTACAGATGGGAGTACGAATGATTTCCAATAAGGTGTCCGGCACTGTCCCAGGCCGCGACGACGGCTCGGCCCGGGTCGCTATCCACCCTCTTACCGACGACGAAAAGGATTGACTTGATGTTGTTGCTGTCGAGAGTGGCCAGAATGCGCCCGTTGACTTCATGCCAGGTCAGATTGGCGCCGCCCTCGGTGGTTGGATCGTCAAAGGTGAAGGCAATTTCGGGGGAGCCTTCCTCTCCCCAAGCCCGCGGAATACCGGACAGGGTTGCCGCGATGCCTGCATATCGCAAGAATTCTCTGCGATTCATGGATTCGACCACCCTCCGCTTACGTTCGGCACGCCCTGAAGTTGGTGGCATAGTCGCCGTAATACTGCCGCCAGCGCCGCGAGTGCAGTGACCCATATTGCAAAGGCGGACGCCACGACCCAACCGGCTGCCGCTCCGGCGCGGTGCAGCAGAAACGGCAGAAAGTTCCACGTCGTGATGTGGACATAATCCCACGGATCCTGGCTCATGGCTTCAGTGTTCAGTCCCCACGCATCCATCTTACCCAGCGTGAAGGCAACAATATTCTTGAAGCGCAGCGCGACGACGAACGTCGGATGCCCCAGTGTTTCCATCTGATAGATCTCGAGCGGCAGCCAGAACGCGAGCGACGCGATCTGAATGATGAAACTCGCCGCGATGATGACGATGCTGCTCCGCCAGATCCATGGTTGTAGGTTCGTGCGATAGCGCAGCAGCAGCGGCACGCTGATCAACGCCACCATCTGGACAGCAGTTGAAACGTAGCGATCGCCCCAGGCGAAGTCCCCGGCCCAGTAGGTGTATCGGGCATAGAAGCTGATATAGCCCAGCAGAAGCAGCAGGGAAGTGACGATATAGGCGCGCACGTCCGGGCCCAGCCGTTTCCAAAGCAGACCAATCAAGACCAGCGCCACTACCAGAAGAGGATCGAACAGAAAGATCGACTTCTCCGGCTTGAACAATGCGCCCAGAAAGCCCTCGTGAAATGGAGTACTCCACGGGAAATTCGCCGGCAAAGTCGGATCTTGCATTCGCTGTTCCCGCGCGAAGATCGGAATGTACGTTTGGGTCAACGATCCGAAGCGATAAAAACTGTACAGGCGCTCGACAATCGCGAAGAAGGCATAGAGCGGCACTGCAATCTTGCAATAATCGACCAGCCTCTGCCACAAGGCGCGGCCGCGCGCTCGTTCGAACCACAGTACTGTCATCAGGAAGACACCGGCAGCGATCAGGTCGAGACCAGTCGTCACGCGAGTCAGCAGATTCAGGCCTAGCGCAAACGATCCAATGAAAAGTGCCCGTACTGTGCCTCTGCGCAGCCACTCATACTGATAGGAAAATCCCACCAGCGTCAGCAGCAGGATGTAGTTGTTTTCCTGCATGTTCTGCGTGTAGTGCAGATGTGTGGTGCAAAACAAGAGTGCCAGCACGCCGCCGGCGGCTTCCTTCACTTCGAATCGCAACTGCCGCAGCAGGCGAAACGCTATGAGCGCTGTCAGGACGGTCACCAGAATGTTGATGCTGTAGCTGACGACGATACTGCGCACCGCCGGGTCGTCTTGATATTCCGAAAAGACGTGCCAGCTTGCGATCCACGTGGCCACCAGATCGGCAGGTAGCAACAGCAGCGACTGCCCAATGCCATACCAGCTAAAAATCTTTCCATCGCGGCCGTGCAGGCCGAACTCAGGATATTCGTTGGGAAACACCTGCGGCTGCGAGGTCCAAAGCCAATGTGTCGTCTGCAACCGGTGCATGGTATCGGCGCTGCCCAATTCGCCCGATTGCACGACGAAGGCGAGTAGCCCCGCCGTCAAGCACAAAAGAAATAAAGGATCGTGCAGCCACCGCCCGAAGCGTGAAGTCATCGCTTGGATGGTAATACAGGAGGGGCTTTCCGCTCTCTTACTGACCTGCGGTATGCTGTATCGGTAAAAATATGGCGAAGTGTTCCTCTTGCGATGCGATTCTGTCGGGCAGCGCGCGCTTCTGCCCCTCTTGTGGAATCCCGGTCCAAAACTCTGACGACGTCGCGACCATCGATTTCGCCACCGCAACCTCGCCGCTGCCTCCCCGCCCGTCGTCAGGATCCTCATCCCGGCCTCCCAGCTTTCCGGAGTACATGTTGAATGAAGGACGGTTTCTTCCCGGCCGCCTCCTGCTCGGTCGCTATCGCATCATTGCGTTGCTCGGAAAAGGCGGGATGGGCGAGGTTTACCGTGCCGACGACCTGACCCTCGGCCAGGCCGTGGCGCTCAAGTTTCTACCCGACGACGCCGCGCGCGATGAAAGCTTGCTCGAACGCTTTCGCAATGAAGTCCGCATCGCCCGCCGAATTTCTCATCCCAATGTGTGCCGCGTCTACGACGTCGGCGAGGTCGATGGCCAGACTTTTTTCACCATGGAGTACGTCGACGGCGAGGATCTGGCATCCCTGCTGCGGCGCATCGGCCGCCTTCCGCAAGACAAAGCGCTCGAAATCGCGCGCCAGCTGTGCGCCGGCCTCGCCGCCGCCCATACCAAGGGAGTTCTTCATCGTGACCTGAAGCCCGCCAACATCATGCTCGACGGTCGCGGCCAGGTGGTCATCACGGATTTTGGCTTGGCAGGAGTCGCCGACGAAATCCGCGGTCCCGAGGTTCGAAGCGGAACCCCGGCCTACATGGCTCCCGAACAACTGGCCGGAAAAGAAGTCAGCCCGCGCAGCGACATTTATTCCTTGGGATTAGTTCTATACGAGGTTTTCACGGGCAAGCGAGCATTCGCGGAGACTGCCGCCGGAGCCCGCTCGCGGGGCGACCACACGCCCAGCCGTCCCTCGTCGGTTGTGAAGGATCTAGATCCGATCGTGGAGAGGGTCATTCTCCGCTGCCTCGAGACCGATCCTGCCTCTCGTCCGGCCACGGCTTTGTCGGTCGCTGCGGCGATGCCCGGCGGTGATCCGTTGGCAGCAGCCCTCGCCGCCGGCGAGACGCCTTCGCCGCAACTCGTCGCCGCCTCGGGCGACAAGACAGGTCTTCGCCCCCGAGTCGCGATTGCCTGTCTCGCCGCGGTCCTCGTCGGGTTGGCCGTGGGAGTCTACCTCACCATCCGCTACAGCGGGATCGAGAAGATGCATCTCGAACAGCCTCCCGAGGTGCTCGCGCAGAAGTCCCGCGAAGTTCTTACCCGGCTCGGCTACCCGGAAAAGCCCGCCGACAATGCTTTTGGCTTCGATTTCGACACATCGTTTCGCGACGCCATCGAGAAAGAGAACAAGACGCCGAACTGGAATGAAATCTTCGCGGGACGCCCGACGATGCTTCTGTTCTGGTACCGCCAGAGCCCGCAGTTGATGGTCGCGAGCGACTACCAGGATTTCCTCCTCACTCCAGGCGTCATTCAGCAGGAAGATCCTCCCACAACGTTGTCCGGAATGATCAACCTGAAGCTCGACGCCAACGGAAGATTGATGTACCTCCAGGCGATTCCCGCGCAAAAAGAAACGACATCCGTACAAACGACAGCCCCGGATTGGTCTGCCCTGTTTTCCGCCGCGGACCTCGACCAATCGAAGCTGCAGCCTGCCCAGCCCCAGTGGACTTCCCTGGGAGCCTCTGACGCGCGCGCCGCCTGGACCGGCGTCTGGCCAGGCACGACTCGACTATTGCGCGTGGAAGCTGCCGCCTGGCACGGCAAGCCAGTATTTTTCGCGCTGATCGGAGACTGGAATAAGCCGTGGCGCATGGTGGCCCCGCGCTCCGCTGATGACAGAAAGGATCGAGCCAGCCAGATGATTGGCCTGCTGTTCGCGATTGCCCTCCTGGTTGCGAGTGCTCTGGTAGCCCGCCGCAACTACCGTCTTGGCCGCGCCGACCGCGAGGGCGCCTTCCGCCTGGCCGTTGTGATGTTCGTCCTCGAAATTCTGCTCTACCTCTGCCGCACCCATTTTGTGGCTGGCTCCGATACCTTTGGAGTTGTGATGCTGGCCATTGGCAACGCACTTTTGATCAGCGCCCTCGTATGGATCCTCTACCTCGCCATCGAACCTTGGATTCGTCGCCGCTGGCCGCATGCCATCATTTCGTGGAGCCGCCTGATATCGGGACAGCTCCGCGATCCGTTGTTGGGCCGTGACATCTTGTTTGGCGTCACGTTCGGCGCCATCTGGATCCTCATCTTCGAGATCTCCTATATACCTCTCGAACGTATCGGCGCGGCTCCCACCCTCGGATCAGCAGCTTATCTTCTAGGCGGACGCCACGCGCTTGCTCAGTGGTTGATCCAGATTCCGATCTCGATCATCAGCACGTTGGAATTCTTCTTCCTGCTGCTGGGTTTGAAGGTGCTTCTCCGCAAAGACTGGATTGCGGCCATCGCCTTCGTCGTATTCTTCGTCGGGATGCGATCCCTGCAAAGCACTCACCCGGCGGTGGATGTTCCCACCGTGCTCCTCGTCTACGGGGTCTTGGTCCTGATTGTCTTCCGCTTCGGATTGGTGCCCCTGGCGGTTGGTGCCTTCACCGTCGATATGTTGGCCAACGTGCCCTTCACCGCCGATTTCTCCGAATGGTATGTCGGGTGGCACTCTGCTGGCCTTGCTCAGCGTGGTGGCGCTGGCGTCTTGGGGCTTCTACCACTCGCTGGGCGGAGAACCGCTATGGAAAATAGAAATGGAATAAGGCGCCGCTGTTCCGAGGTTGATTGACCTCGCTCTTGAACCGGCATACCATCTCGTCAAAGCGGAGGGGTTCTGTGCGTTCACTGACCTTGGGGATTCTCTGCTTCTCCTTGTCCCTCGCCATCGTCGCCCAGACACCGACGCCTCAATCAGCTCCTCAGCCTGCTCAGGATGGCGGCTTCCGCGAGGTTCTTGAAAGCATCGTCATTCCGCCCATTCCCAATCAGCCGTTTTCCGCCACGCTCCAGACCGAGTGGGTCCGTTATACCGGCGAAGGTGGAACCATCACTCTCGCGAACGAACGTCCCATCGCGCGCGACAGCAAAGGCCGCATTTATCAACAACGCTGGTTCCTCGTGCCGAAGTTCGGCAAGGCAAAGTCGCAAATGAGCTGGATCCAGATTGCCGATCCCAAGCAGCACACCCTTTATAGCTGCAATCCCGGTCGGCACATCTGCGAACTCGAGACCTATAATCCGGCGCACGAACTGGCTGCGGCTGAACCGCGCAAACCTGTTCCCAACGGTACGCTCGTCCAAGATCACTTAACGGTCGAGGATCTCGGAACCAAGCGAATCGCCGGCGTCGATACGATCGGTCAGCGCGAAACCAACACCATTGACGTCGGAACTATGGGTAATGATCAACCCCTCTCGGCCATGACTGAGACCTGGCACTCCCAGGAACTCGCCATCAATCTGATATCGATTCGTACCGGTCCCATGGTTGGGAAGCAGACCTTCACCATCACAGAATTAAGCGCCACTGAGCCCGACGCTGAGCTTTTCAAAGTTCCCGCGGGATACGAAATCCGCGATCTTCGCAAGAACCCTCCCATCTCGTGGTAGTTCGTTTCTAGCTCGCCAGATTCCCGCAACCTTATGTCCCCTCGGCTCATCTAAACCTTGACAACGATTCACTCAGGTCTTAGCATGGGACTTGGCGCAATCATTTGGACATTGATTCAAAAGCACTTATAAAGTTTAGGAGGATAGTTTTATGGGAAAAATTATAGGGATCGACCTCGGAACCACCAATTCCTGTGTGGCTGTCATGGAAGGTGGGGAGCCTAAGGTCATCCCCAATGAAGAAGGAGGGCGGACCACGCCTTCCGTAGTCGGCTTTACCAAGACCGGCGAGCGGTTGGTTGGCCAAGTCGCGAAGCGGCAGGCCATCACCAATCCGGAGAACACCGTGTATTCCATCAAGCGGTTCATGGGGCGCCGCTACGATGAAGTCAGCGAAGAAATCAAGATGGTGCCCTACAAGGTCGTGCAGTCGGGCGATCACGTAGCAGTTCTGGCGCAGGGCAAGGAACATACGCCCCCGCAGATTTCTGCTCTGATTCTGCAAAAGCTGAAGAAGGCGGCGGAAGACTATCTCGGAGAGAAAGTCACCGAAGCAGTCATCACCGTGCCCGCGTACTTCAACGACGCACAGCGTCAGGCGACCAAAGACGCTGGCCAGATCGCCGGCCTCGAAGTAAAGCGCATCATCAATGAACCGACGGCCGCGGCCTTGGCTTACGGCCTCGACAAGGGCAAAGATGAAACCATCGCCGTGTATGACTTCGGCGGCGGAACCTTCGACATTTCGATTCTGGAAGTCGGCGAAGGCGTGATTGAAGTCAAGGCCACCAATGGCGATACGCACCTGGGAGGCGACAACCTCGACCAGCGCATCGTCGATTGGCTCATTGACGAATTCAAAAAGAACGAAGGCCTCGACCTTCGAGGCAAGGGCAACGAGATGGCCCTGCAGCGTCTGCGGGACGCAGCCGAGCGGGCCAAGATCGAGCTCTCCACCACCATGGAAACCGAGATCAACCTGCCCTTCATCACGGCGGATGCCAGTGGTCCCAAGCATCTGGTGCAGAAACTGACTCGTGCCAAGCTCGAGGGCATGGTGGAAGACATCATTCAGCGCTCGGTCGGTCCGTGCAAGCAGTGTATGAAAGACGCGGGCGTGGATAACAGCAAGATCAACGAAGTAGTCCTGGTCGGCGGTCAGACGCGCATGCCGCGCATCCAGGCTCTGGTGAAGGAGCTGTTCGGGCGCGAAGGCCACAAGGGCGTCAACCCGGATGAAGTCGTCGCCATCGGCGCGGCCATCCAGGGCGGCGTCCTCAAGGGCGAAGTGAAAGACCTGCTTCTGCTCGACGTGACTCCGTTGTCGCTGTCGATTGAAACGCTGGGCGGCGTCTCGACGCCGATGATCCCGCGCAATACGACCATCCCGACGAAGAAGACCGAAACCTTCTCGACGGCGGCCGACAGCCAGACTTCGGTTGAGGTACACGTGCTGCAGGGCGAGCGTCCCATGGCGGCGCAGAACCGGACTCTGGGCAAGTTCCATCTGACCGGGATTCCCCCGGCTCCACGTGGAGTGCCGCAGATCGAGGTGACGTTCGACATCGATGCCAACGGCATCCTCAACGTGACCGCGAAAGACATGGCCACGCAGAAGGACCAGAAGATTACGATCACGTCGTCCTCTGGCCTTTCGAAGGAAGAAGTCGAGCGCATGGCCAAGGAAGCCGACGCGCACTCGGCCGAAGATAAGGCCCAGCGCGAGTCGATCGAAGCCAAGAACCAGCTCGACAGTATGGTCTACAACATCGAGAAGATGCTCCGCGAGCACGGCGACAAGATCTCCGGTTCGGAGCGCGGCGATGTTGAAAACGCACTGGCCGATGCCAAGAAAGCGCTGGAATCGAACGACAAGGCGCAGATGGACAAGGCCCGCGATACCCTGACGCAGGCTTCGCACAAGCTGGCCGAGCAGATGTATAAGGCAGCCCAACCGACGCCGGGTGCGCCGGGCGCGGGCCCAACGCCAGGAGCAAGCGCCGGCGGAGACCCCAGCGGCAACGGTCAAGCCAAGAAGAAAGACGAAGGCGTCATCGATGCCGAGTACGTCGACGTCGAAGACAAAAAGTAAGCAGAAAGCGCATCGGTTTGTAAGCGGGGGCGCCGGAAGGCGCCCCCAACTGCAGAATAGCTAGAAATAAAATCTGTCATCCTGAGCGCAGTCGAAGGATCCCTTTCAGCGCGCAGGATGACAGTGAGCAAACTGGGGGAGAATCAATTGGATTTCCAAATCAATGACGAAACATATTTCCTGACCCTTGCCGAAAACGAGAGGCGCTGGCAAGTCTCAGTCTCCACCCCGACCGGGGCCCGGACAGTACCCGTCTACGAGGACGCACCCGAGTTCCTGGATTTGACCGTGGTGGTAGAAGATAAAGAGAAGCGGCAGATCGTCAACTAACAAGGGTGGCTTTCGCGGATTAGCTGAATGGCGACAACAACCAAAAAAGACTATTACGAGATCCTCGGCGTGAAAAAATCCGCCTCGGCCGAGGAAATCCGCAAAGCCTTCCGGAAACTCGCGCGCAAGTATCATCCTGACGTTAACCCGGGCGACAAGGCGGCCGAGGAGAAGTTCAAGACGCTCTCCGAAGCCAACGACGTCCTCAGCGATCCCAAAAAGCGCAAGATCTACGATCAGGTCGGTTTTTACTCCGACAACATTGACCCCGCGACCGCTGAGGCCTACGCGCGCGCTGGCAACTCGGGTGGAGGTGGAGGCTTCTCCGGCGGTTTCCAGGGTGGAGGCCAGCCGGGCGGTCAGGGTGTGCCCTTTGATTTCGGGGGATTCGATTTCTCGGATCTGGTGGACAACGCCGGCCGCGGACGAAAAACCACCAGCAGTGGCAGCAGCAGCTTCCGCGACATCTTTGGATCAATCTTCGGCGGAGGACGTGGTGCCGCTCCGGCCGAAGAAGGCCCCGAACCTGGCACCGATCTCGAATATCAGGTCAACGTCCCTTTCTGGACTGCCATTCGCGGCGGCGTGATGCGGCTGAACATCTCGCGAAGCGATGTCTGCTCCAACTGCCACGGCCAGGGTTTTCTCGAATCTCCCGGCAAGTGCCCCGAGTGCAACGGCACCGGCCAGATCACTCAGACCGGCGGACGAATGAAGTTCAACGTCCAATGTCCGCGCTGCCACGGGACCGGCAAAAACCTGACGACCTGCCCCACCTGCCACGGCGAAGGCACGGTGTCGAAGGTCGAGCCGCTCGAAGTCCGCATTAAGGCCGGCACGCGTGATGGCCAGCGCATCCGCCTCCCCGGCAAGGGCAATGCCGGAGCCCATGCCGGCACGCCGGGCGACCTCTACGTGATTATCCGCACCGAGGAACATCCCATCTTTCGCCGCGAGGGCGACGACATCTACCTGACCGTGCCCGTGAGCGCCACTGAAGCCGCGCTGGGCGCCAAGATCGAAGTCCCCACCATCGATGGCCGAGCCCTGCTGAAAATTCCTCCCGGCACCCAATCAGGCCAGAAGCTGCGCCTGCGGGAGAAGGGTGTGCCCTCCGCCACAAAAGAAGGCGTCCGTGGAGACGAGATCGTCGAAATCACCGTTACCGTCCCCATGCCCCGCGACGAGCGCACCAAAGAGCTCCTCCGCGAACTGGCCAAGCTGAACCCGGAAGATCCCCGCGCAGACTTGTGGACCAAAGTTTAGTTCCCCCCCGTCACCTTGAGCTAAGCGCAGGCCATGTGCCCTTTGCACGCAAAGAACCGCCTCAGGATTCGCCTCTTTCCCTGGCTATATTTGCTTCCATCCCACAATACTTGACTAAGTCAACTAAATTAGGGCATGCTCTCTGCCATGGCTTCTGCCGTGCTCCCTGCGAACGAGCGGCACATCAGTGCCGTTCGCCGCTTCAACCGCTTCTACACCCGGCAAATAGGCCTTCTCGATGAAGGCTTGCTCGAGAGCCCGTTTTCCCTCACGCAGATGCGCACTCTCTATGAATTAGCCCAGTCGAAACAAACCACGGCTGCTGAACTCTGCCAGGATCTGGGTCTCGATGCCGGCTACCTCAGCCGCATTCTCACCGCCTTCCAGAAAGAGGGTTTGGTCGAAAAAAAGGAATCCACGAGAGACGCCCGCCAAACGTTGTTGAGCCTCACCAGGAAAGGGCACAAGGCCTTCGCGCCGCTCAATGACCGCTCCAGCGAACAGGTGCGCGCCTTGTTGGGCAGACTGCCGCCCGGCCGGCAAAACGAACTTCTGCACGCCATGGAGACGATCGAGGCCTTGTTATCCACCGAGGACGATCGAGTCGCCCCCTACATTCTTCGAACCCACCAACCTGGAGATATGGGTTGGATCGTTCACCGCCACGGCGTCCTGTACTGGCAGGAGTATCACTACGACGAGCGCTTCGAAGCCCTGGTGGCCGAAATTGTGGCTGACTTCATCACAAAGTTCGATCCCGTCCGCGAGCGCTGCTGGATCGCCGAGAAAGATCGCGAGAATGCGGGATGCGTATGTCTCGTGAAGAAGTCCAACACCGTCGCCAAACTCCGGCTGCTGCTCGTCGAACCCTCGGCCCGCGGGCTCGGCATCGGCAAAAGGCTGGTAGCCGAGTGCATAAGCTTCGCGCAGCACGCCGGTTACAGGAAAATCGTCTTGTGGACCCAGAGCGAACTGACTGCAGCCCGCTGCCTTTACAAGCACGCTGGTTTCAAACTTGTAGCCGAGAAAAAACACCAAGCCTGGAGCCGCACCGATCTGGTTTCTGAGACCTGGGAACTGAAGCTTTAGCACCGATCCTGCGCATTACCTCGGTACTACTCACTCGCGTTACAAAATTTGCAAAATAATTTCAAAAAAATCTTGCATCTGTGGAAAATTCCCGTAATCTCACACTTGCGAACTAACTCCGCCGAAATGCCCGGGAATCGCTGCAACCCGGGAGCCGCGAGAAGCACCACACAAGGGAGACGCGGTGGTGAGAGTGAGTCGCTTGAGGAGGAAGACATAGAAATTGGCAACAGCTAGCGCTCCGCGTCAACAACCCGACAATCCCCAGCCTCTCGCCGCCGTATCCAACCGGAACCCGATCGTCAAGAAACGATTCGTCCGCCTCACGCTTTGGCCCTTGGTCGCCGCCACCTTCTTCATGGTGTCGGGCGGAACCTACGGCACCGAAGAGATCGTGCATGGCGCCGGCTACGGACGTGCGATCCTGATTCTGCTCATCACGCCGCTGCTCTGGAGCCTGCCCACAGCCTTCATGATCGGCGAGCTTTCGAGCGCGCTGCCCTTTGAAGGCGGTTATTACGCCTGGGTACGCCGCGCCATGGGCAATTTCTGGGGTTTCCAGGAAGCCTGGCTCTCGCTGATTGCCTCCATCTTCGACATGGCGATCTATCCCACGCTCTTCGTCGCCTACCTCACCCGCATGTTCCCTTGGTTTCAGGAGAGCAATCGAGGATGGTGGGTGGCCCTCGCCGTGGTCGTCGCCTGTGCGCTTCTCAACATCGCCGGTGTGAAGGTGGTTTCCCTCACCTCGCTCTGGCTGTTTTTTGCACTCTCGGCGCCATTCATCGCGATCGTCGTGCTGGCTCCGTTCAAGCTTGGCGCACTGGCCAATGCCGTGACCAAGCCGACTACTTCGACCGTGGACATCCTGGGCGGCCTCCTGATCTGCATGTGGAACTACATGGGATGGGATAACGCCTCGACCATCGCCACCGAAGTCGAGCGCCCGCAGCGCACGTATCCCCGTGCGATGCTGGTCGCGGTCTGCATTGTGGCGGCAAGCTACATTCTGCCCTTCGCCGCGATGTGGATGACTGGCCTGAAGCCCACCGCGTGGGAAACCGGTTCCTGGGCTGACATTGCCGGGCTCATCGGCGGCCCGCTGCTGCGCATCGGCGTCGTGCTCGGGGGCATGATCAGCGCCTTCGGCATGTTCAACGCGCTCGTGATGAGTTATTCGCGTCTTCCCCTTGCCATGGCGCAAGACGGCATGCTTCCGGCCGTCTTCGGCAAGCTGCAGAAAAAGTCGCGCGCGCCCTGGGTCGCCATCATTGCCTTGGCGATCGGATGGGCCATGTGCCTCGGCTTGGGCTTCGCCCGCCTGGTCACTCTCGACATCCTCCTCTACGGCGCAAGCCTGTTGCTCGAATTTATGGCTCTGGCGGTGCTCCGCTTCCGCGAGCCCAACCTGGCACGGCCCTTCCGCGTGCCCGGAGGCTTGTTCGGAGTCATCGCGATCGGCATTCCGCCCATGCTCCTGCTCGGCTTTTCGGTCGTGCGCAGTGAGCACGAGCAGATATGGAATATGAGTTCGTTCGCCTTTGGGATGATCCTGATCGCGACCGGCTTTGTCGCCTACTTCATCAATCATGCTTTGAAGCCAGAGGGCTGGTCGGTTCCATCCAACGAGAAACCGCAGCCGGCGGCATAAGAAAAGCCACGGATAGCGCGGATCTCCACGAAAAATCCGTGAAGCTCCGCGCCCATCTGTGGCGTTGTTTTTTCTTACCTAGAACTTGTACCCGATCCCCACCGAGATGATCGGATATGCCTTGAAAAACGTCATGCTGTCGTTGATCTTGTGTTGTTCCGAGATGATGTTGCTCTGAACAGTCGGGTCCGTCGCCACGGGACGGCAGTTCACTCCACTCTGGTCGCATACGCTTCCAGCCAGCGCCAGATTCGCCTTCGGTGATCCCTGGAACGCGACCCCAATTTCAAATGGCACGCTGAAATGTTTGCCTTCTCTGCGGGAGACCAGATTTCCCCATCCCACCGTGATCGTGGGTGCGGCCCGGTAGAAAGTGATCTTGCCCTTTCCTGAAAGTGGATTCGAGGGATCGCTGTAATAGGTGACGTCACCCAGCGAGAAGCTCTGGTTGCCCGGCACCGATGCTGTCGCCGTAATCGGATCGGCAGCATAAATCAGCACGCCGGGGCTGATGTGAAAGCTTTTTGCCCACGGGAAGAAATCAAGGTGGCCCTCGAAAGTCTGGAAGTTCAGCTCACCGTCGTAGGCGACGCCGTCTTTGTCGAATCCGCGACTGTACTTGATCATGTTGAAGCCGCCGCGGGCATTGATTCGTTCCGTGACGCGCACAGCAGCTTCCGCGCCTGCGCCAAGCGACGATATCTTGACGCCAATCCCGATCTCTCCCGCGTGGCCGCTGCTCTCAGTAACATTGGAAGCAGCCGGCGTCGCATTTGAACCTGCCGATTGACCATAGCTCAACACACAAGTAAAGAAAGACAAAATGCAGGCGATCATCATGAAACGCAAAGATTCACGCACGTTTCCCTCCTTCGATTGCAGTTTCTTTAGGCGATGGGGAAGTTTCAGGATATCGCTGGTTCTCGGAGGATCAATAGTACGGAAGTGTGAGCCTCCGCCGGATGTGACTTCCATCACGCACGTTCGTCCCGTTTAGGATCGCCAGTGTGAGGAGAAGAGGACCGGATAATTCCGGTCCTCTTCGATTCTCCCCAGGCTTCGATTTACGGTTTTAGATTTATGCGGCTTGTGCCGTATCCCGCAACGTTCTCACCTTGTCGTGAGCCCGTTGCACGCTCGCAGCCTGACGCCGCACAATCTCGGAAACCGAGGGTGGCAACGTCCCGCTGAGAGCTTTCTGGTAGGTTTCCTTGGCTTTGTCCTCGCCTTGTTCCACCGATTCCAGAATCGTCTTATCCCCGCCGCCGAGGTTGGCTTTGGTGTCAATCCAAGCGCGGTGCATGGCTCCGGTCACAGAGCCGGAAACCTTCTTGTCCGGCTTGCCCAGCTTGCCGAGCTCGCTCTGCAATTCCTGCGCAAATCGGCCCCGCTCCATACTCTGTTCGTTAAAATAGCCTTTCAGATCGGAGCGTTTGATGTGCTCGGCGGCATCTTTATAGCCTTTCTCTCCATCTCGAGCCGTCTCAATAAGATTTTCCACTACACTGATAGCATTATTTTCGTCCATGATGAACCTCCGCAGATTCGATGCCATCGAGCGGTCGAGGTTTGGCAGCATTCTGCGGCAGGGAAGATACGGCGAAATTGACCCATGTTCTAGAATCATCCCAGGACCTCTATGACTAAACGGAAATCCAAAGGCGCCTACATGATTTCCGCCGTGGCCGAGATGTACGGAATCCATCCCCAGACTCTCCGGCTCTACGAGCGCGAAGGCCTGCTCAAGCCCTCGCGCACCGAGGGCAACACGCGCCTGTATACCGATGAAGATCTGCTCCGCCTGGAATTTATTCTTTCCCTCGCGCGTGACCTCGGCGTGAACATCGCGGGCATGGCCATCATCCTCCAAATGCGGGAGCGCATGGAGGAAATGCAGCACCAGATCCAGGAGTTCGTGCAATACATCCAGCAGGAAGTCCTGACCCGAGCCAACGCCGCCACCGATCCCTCAAGAGGCGCCATCGTGCCCGTGCGAAGGCCGATGGTCGCGCCCTCAGTTCAGCCAACGAGGAAAAAGTAAGCGTTAGCCCGAGCAATTGGCAATTAGCAATTGGCATAAGCTTCCAGCCACCATCGTGCGGCTCAGGCTCAGAGTGTTTTGTGCGTCAAACTGGGCGCCAACGCCTAAATGCAAACCCGCTAAGTGCCAAGTGCTGCTCCTGCCGCGTATCATATGAAGTCCTAAATTGGAAGAAGTGGAAGGCCAACGTATTTGTACTGACAACTGGTCACTGGCTACTAGCACTGAAATCATGCTCCCCTTCAAGCTCATCTACAGCGACGCATACTACCTGCCGATCGGCGACCACGTCTTTCCCGCGGAAAAATATCGTCGCGTCCGCGATCGTCTGATCACCACCGGCGTCGCTGCCCCGGAAGACTTCCTGGAGCCTGAACCTGCCACCGATCAAGACATCCTCCTGGTGCACAAGCCTGAATATGTCCAGAAGCTGAAGACCGGAACGCTCAGCCCGCGCGAAGAAATGGAAATGGAAGTCCCCTACTCCCGCGACTTAGCTGAAGCCTTCTGGCTCGCCGCGGGTGGATCGATCCTGGCCGCGCGCCAGTCTCTCGCGGATAAGGTCTCGATCAGTCATTGGCGGAGGCTTTCACCACGCCTTCCCCGATCACGGAGAAGGATTCTGCATGATCCACGACGTTGCGGTGGCGATCCGTCGCCTGCAGCGCGACGATAAAATTCGCACCGCCATGACCGTCGATTGCGATGTCCATCAGGGCAACGGCACGGCCGCAATTTTTGCCGGCACTCGTACCGAGAGCGTGCCTCTCCCGTCGGTGTCGACCTCGACGCTGAATCAGAAGTGGGCGGCCAAAACTCGAATGCGCGGCGCCCACGCGGGCGATGTCTTCACCATCTCCCTGCACCAGCACAACAACTATCCGCTCCACAAGCCGCCATCTTCCATTGACGTGGATCTCCCCGACGGCATCGGCGATGACGACTACCTCGCCTGGCTCGACAACGCGCTCAGCTCAGGCCTCCGCCAGTTTGAGCCCGATCTTCTCTGTTACATCGCGGGCGCTGACCCATACCGCGAAGACCAGCTCGGCGGCCTCGCCCTCACGATTGAAGGATTGAAGAAGCGCGATGAACTCGTCTTCCAGGTGGCCCGAGCCCGCAACATTCCCGTGATGGTGACTTATGCCGGAGGCTACGCCCAGAACGTCGAAGACACAGTGACAATCCACTGCAACACCGTAATCGCCGCCAAGGAAATCTTCACCACATCCGTCTCATCCAAACCCTGACGCTATACTCGCAATATGAACGTGACTCCTTCCGAGGTTTCGTACGGCGAGCTTTATGGCATTTTGCTCAACTCCGTTGCCCCGCGGCCAATCGCGTGGGTTTCCACGCTAAGCGCTTCAGGCCAGCCCAATCTGGCGCCCTTTTCCTTCTTTAATGTTATGTGCGTCGATCCTCCGCTGCTGGGTTTTTGCCCCGGATTGCGTGAACCCAAACACGCAGCCGCGCAGCACGGCGAACCCAAAGACACCCTGCGCAACATCCGCGAGACCAAGGAATTTGTGGTCAACATCGTGACCTACGAATTGCTGCACCCGATGAACGTGACCAGTGGCGAATACGACCCTTCGGTCAACGAATTCGAACTGGCAAAGGTCACGCCGTCGCCCTCGAAACTCGTGCGTCCGGCACGGGTGGCCGAATCCCCGGTGAGCTTCGAATGCAGGCTCCATCAGATTCTGGATTTCTCTCCCGCGCCCACCAGCGGCAGCCTGGTGATCGGCGAGATCGTCTCCATTCACATGAATGACGCCCACATCAAGGACGGAAAGCTGGACCGCAACTCGCTCGACATGATCGGGCGCATGGGAGGTATCCAATACACACGCACCACCGAACGAATCGAGTTGGCGCGGCCCAAGATCGGCTGACCCTGGTTGCTCAGGGTTTGCGGTCGGCGGTCCATTGGCCGATGCGGAAGATGACGAACTCAGCGGGACGCACCGCGGCCACGCCGATCAGAACGATGAGCCTGCCGTTGTCGATGTCGTCTTGCGTCATCGTGGAACGGTCACACTTCACGAAGAAAGCTTCCTCCGCTTTGTTTCCCATCAGGGCACCACTGCGCCATTCGTTGAAAAGAAAATCAGAAACGGTTTTGCGAACGGTGGCCCACAATGGTTCGCCGTTGGGTTCGAAAACGACCCACTGCGTGCCGTCCTGAATGGAGTGCTCAAGATAGATGAGGTAACGGCGGGTGGCGACGTATTTCCATTCGGGGTCGGACGAGATTGTGCGAGCGCCCCATACGCGGTAGCCTCGGCCAGGGAAAAAGCGCAGGGTGTTGATACCCAGTGGATTGAGAGTGTCCTGCTGCGCGTCATCGAGGATCGTCTGAAGGCCGATAGCCAGGTTGATAACTTCATTCGCTGGGGCCTTGGAAACACCGCGCGTCAGATCGTTGCCCGCGTAGACACCGGCGACGAAACCAGAGGGCGGCAGATCGAGGCTGGCACCGGTTAAGGGATCCTGAATGGTCACCCATGGGTAGTAAAACGCGGCGTTGCGCGAGTCGAAGTTGTCGCGAAGGGCCTGTACCTCGTCGAGATTTTGGCCGTCTCCAGAATCGAGCACGGCGAGCCGATAGCGCATTTGTGCGGCGTGGGCGATCAGCGAGTTGAGGACGGCGTTCGCGTCGGAAGAATTATTCTTGTACCCAAACGTGGCGCCGGGAGCGGCGATGGTGGAGATCTCCTCGACTTCTTCAAAAGCCTTTAAAGCAGTTTTGCGGTTGGTGACGGGATCGATGGCGCCCGCATAGTCGGCCGCAGTGGGTCGCCGGCCGTCGGAATTGGAGCCTGCCCCAGGCGAGAATACCCGGGAGACATAGAGTCGGGTGCCGCCGTTTTCGAAGAAAGCTCGCGCGGCATGCCACATGAAATTAGGCGTTGGCGAGGCATCCTCGAACTGCATGAGCTGCGGCCCGCCATAGGTTTGTTCGAACTCGAGGAGGCCGGTCAGAGGTGCAGCCGGCAGAGCCAGCGGACCACTGTGGGTGGGGCCAACGAATCCAGCTATGGATGTAGGGAGGCCCTGGATTGAATGAGGTCGCTCGCTTGGCTCGATGTAAATCCCTGGCGAAACAGAATCAGGCATGACAGGCCCCTGATGGAGACCAAAGTATAGACCAAGTCACGGATCGCGATCCGCAGCCTGATCGAGGGCGGCGGAGGGAAACTAGATCGTCCTCTCGGCTGCTAAAATAAAGGCTCCTTACTATGTTTGAGAACTTACAGGAAAAACTTCAACGCGCCTTCAAGACCCTTCGCGGCCAAGCCACTCTCACCGAGGAGAACATTGATGAGGCGCTCCGTGAAATCCGTCTGGCGTTGCTCGAAGCCGACGTCAACTTCAAAGTCGTCAAGCAGCTGATCGACCAGATCCGCGCCAAGGCCGTCGGCCAGGAAGTCCTGACGGCGCTCTCCCCAGGGGAACAGGTCATCAAGATTGTGCGCGACGAACTGGTCGCGATTCTTGGCCAGGACACAGCCCGCGTAAAGTTCGCCTCGCAGCCGCCCACGGTCGTACTCATGGCCGGATTGCAAGGCTCCGGCAAGACCACTACTTCCGGCAAACTCGCGAACTGGTTCAAGGCCGGAGGACATCGTCCGCTGCTGGTTTCGGTCGACGTCTACCGTCCCGCCGCGCGCGAGCAGTTGAAAGTGGTCGCGCAAGCCGTCAAGAGTCACATCTACGAAGGCACCGTGGGTGAAGCGAATACCGCGACGGTCGAGCGTCTGGTGAAAGAAGCGCGCCGTGAGGCGATCGTCTCCGGGTGCGATGTCCTCATCGTCGACACCGCCGGCCGGTTGCATATCGACGACCAGCTCATGGACGAAATGCAGTCGCTGAAAAAGCTGCTGAATCCTTCAGAGATTCTGTTCGTGGCCGACGCCATGACCGGACAGGACGCGGTCAACTCCGCCGACGAATTCCACAAGAAGCTCTCGCTCACCGGCATCGTGCTCACCAAAATGGACGGTGACGCCCGCGGCGGCGCAGCGCTGTCGATCCGCCAGGTTACAGGCCAGCCCATCAAGTTTATCGGCGTGGGCGAAAAGTACGACGCGCTTGAGCCCTTCCATCCCGACCGCATCGTCTCGCGCATTCTGGGTATGGGCGACATCTTGTCATTGATCGAGCGCGCCGAGCAGCAGATCGACAAGAAGAAGGCGCAGGAGATGGCCACCAAGGCCTTGACCGGCGACGGTTTCTCGCTCGAAGACTTTCGCGATCAGTTGCGCCAGGTAAAAAAGATGGGCTCAATGAAGAGCCTGATGGGAATGCTGCCGTCGATCGGCCCGTTCTCCGGCCTGCAAAAAGCCGCCGACAACGTCGATGAGAATCAGATCAACCGCGTCGAGGCCATCATCAACTCGATGACCATGCACGAGCGCAACCATCACGAGGTGATCAATGGAAGCCGCCGCAAGCGCATCGCCCGCGGCTCCGGCACGACGGTGCAGGAAGTCAACAACTTGCTCCGCCAGTACGCCCAGATGAAGAAGATGTTCAAGCAGATGGGCAAGCCCAGCTTCGCGCGCAGACTAGCGGGGATGAAGCTGCCGGGAATGTAGAGCAGTTGCAAGTACCGAGTACCGAATGCCCAGTTGCCCGACGGGATGGCAGCGATCTCCCTTTGGGACCGTGTCATCCTGAGCGACGTCGCGGCGAGTAAGCGAATGGCAACGTAGTCGAAATATCCCTATCATCTTCTCCAAGCCTGACCTATGAAATGGCGCTCCCTCGAAGAATCGAATCCCGGTCTCGACATGCGGCCCTTGCGCGAGATCTTCAGCGAGCGCAAGGAGAAAATCGCGAAGTACGTTCCTGCCGAGACGCAAGCGATTCATGCACAGGTCGTTGTTGAACTGAAGCAACGGCAACTCGCTGCGAAAATTCTGCCAGTCGGCGAGAAGATGCCGGCATTTGACCTTTCAAACCACGAAGGCAAGAATGTTTCCTCGTCGGACTTGCTCGCCAGTCGGCGCCTTGTTCTCTGCTTTATCCGCGGGCGCTGGTGCCCGTTTTGTGTGGGCCAGATGGAAGCCATGAATCTGATCGTCCCGCAGATTGAACAGGCCGGGGCAACGCTCGTCGCGATCTCGCCGCAGACGGTGAAGCAATCGTTCTTCATGCACGACCAGCACAAGCTGCGCTTTCCGCTACTCTCCGATGCGGGCAACAAAGTCGCACGGCAGTTTGGACTGACGTATCGCGTGCCGCAACTGCAGGAAGCCGTCTATCGCCGTGCCTTCGTCAATCTTCCTTTCGCCAACGGGGACGAGAGTTGGGAGTTGCCGATTCCTGCGACCTATATACTCGATCGCGATGGCACGATTCTCTATGCCTCCGCCAATGAAGACTACACCGAGCGTCCCGAACCCTCAGACATTCTCCACACTCTCGCTTTGTCATCCTGAGCGCAGCGAAGGACCTGTGCACTTGCTCGCGGGGCACTGCCGGCGAATTGCATAGGTTCTTCGCTGCGCTGAGAATGACAAATCCCCCGGACGGTGGCAGCGGAGTAGTCGCGATACACTGATACCTCATGCACTATATCTACGGAATCAACTCCGTGACCGAAGCGCTGAAGGCGCGCGGACGGGCTTTCGAGTGGGTTGGCATGGCCAAGGAGCGCCATGATCTCCGCCTGCAGCGTCTGATCGAGGATTGCAGAAAGATCGGCGTGCCGGTCCGCTTCCTGCAACGCACGGAGCTCGACCGCATGGCCGGCAACGCCGCCCATCAGGGAGTCGTCGCCGTGACCTCGGCCAAGCAGTACAACGATCTCGCCGACGTCATTGCCGCCAAGCGCGCCCAGTATTCGCTCGTCGTCGTGCTCGATGGCGTCGAGGATCCCCACAATCTGGGAGCGATCCTGCGCACCGCCGACGCTGCGGGCGCAAACGGAATCGTGATTCCTGAACGTCGCGCGGCTGCCGTGACCGGTACCGTGACGAAGACCTCAGCCGGAGCCAGCGAGCACATGCCGATCGCCAAGGTGACCAACATCGCTCGCACCGTGGAAGAACTGAAAGAGGAAAATATCTGGACCGTCGGCCTCGACGAACGCGCGAAACAAACGTACGACGCACTGGATTACAACATGGACTGCGCCCTGGTGCTCGGCGGAGAAGGCAAGGGCCTGCACGATCTGGTGAAGAGAAAGTGCGATTTCCTCGTCTCGATCCCGATGCTTGGCAAAGTGCCCTCGCTGAACGTTTCCGTAGCGGCTGCGGTAGTCCTGTACGAAATCGTGCGCCAGCGCCGCGCGCGAGCGGACGCATCTAAGCCAGAATGAACTTCGTTCCTATGCAGTCGTACCTGAAGACCCTGTGCTTGTTCTGTGTCCTCTGTGCCTCTGTGCTGAAGGCATTTTCCCTCGACCGCGAAGCTTTCTCCTTCCGCAATTACGATCTCAACGTTCAGATCGAACCAGAGCAGCATCGTCTCGGCGTTCGGGGCAAAATTACCCTGCGCAACGACTCCACGGCACCGCAGAAAGTCGTGGTCCTGCAAATCTCGTCGTCGCTCGACTGGCGGTCGATCCGTGTCGCGGACAAGCCGGTGCAATATGTGACTCAGCCCTACACTTCCGACATCGACCACACCGGAGCCCTGTCCGAAGCCATCGTCACACTGCCGCAGCCAGTCGCGCCCCACGCTACCGTGGAACTAGAGATCGCTTATGAAGGCCTGATCACGCTCGACGCAACCAGGCTGACCCGCATCGGAGCACCCGAAGAGGTTGCCCGCAACTCCGACTGGGACCAGATCGGCGAGGCCTTCACGGGTCTACGAGGCGCAGGTTTCGTCGCCTGGTATCCGATTGCCACCGAGGTGGCGAATCTTTCCGAAGGCAACAGCCTGTTCGAGGTCCTGGCACGATGGAAAGAGCGGGAAGCCGGAGCGCAATTGAAAATCGGCTTGCGGTATTCGACACCTCGGCTCCGACGCACCGCAGCCAGTCACGGTTTGCAGCGCGAAAGGTGTTCAGGGCGAAACCCGCGAAGGCACTTCCAAACTGCCTTTCGCGCAATGTACGTACGATGATCTTTCATCGTCCGCGCCGTCATTTGCCTCTGCCAACTACGGAATTGTCGAGCGCCCATCGATCACGGTTTACAACTTGGCTACGCACGCCGCCGCGGCTGAGGTCTATGCCGATGCCGCGGAGAAAGTAGCTCCTTTCATTCGAGACTGGTTCGGCGCTCCGCACGGGAAAGCTCAAACCGCCGATCTCCCTGATCCCAAGGCCGCGCCCTTCGAGAGCGGCGCTCTATTGCTCACACCGCTCGTAGTCGGCGATCCCATACAGGCGGGCCTCGCCGCGGCCCATCAACTTACCCACGCGTCGTTCTCTTCGTCTCGTCCCTGGATCGAAGAAGGCTTGGCCCACTTTGCACAGGCTCTCTACCTCGAACAGGAGAAGGGAAGGCAAGTCGCGCTCGACTACATGGGATTGCACCGGGCCGCGTTCGGCGATGCGCAGACTTCGACAACCGCTCCCAAATCGGAAGACGAGGCCAGCCGTTCGCTGGTGAACACGATCAACGAGGAACTGTATCGCAGCAAGGCGATGTACGTCTGGTGGATGCTTCGGGACATGGTCGGCGACGCGGCTCTCAAGAAAGCGCTGGCTGCGTACCGTCCGGAGCAGGACAAAGAGCCTTCTTACATGCAGCGTCTGATCTCCGCTCAGACCCAGCGCGATCTGGAATGGTTCTTCGATGACTGGGTTTATCGTGACCGTGGGCTGCCAGACTTCAAAGTGGAATCCGCTTTCCCGCGCAAGACGCTCACCGGCTCGTACATGCTTACCATCACGCTCGACAATCTCGGAAGTGCCGGAGCCGAGGTTCCAGTCCGCGTGAAATTCGGCACCGGAGAAATCAGGAAGCGCCTCGAAGTTCGGGCGAAAGACAAAGCCACGATCCGCATCGAGACTCCGGCCGCGCCGCAGGAAATCGTCGTAAACGACGGCAGCGTCCCCGAGAGCGACCGAGCGAATAATACTTTTAAGATTGAGGCCCCACAAAAATAACCTTCAACCACGGAGACACGGGGTCACGGAGAACGGCTAAAAGACGAAGTGCAGTATGGTTTATGCAGTCACCGTGATTGGTTTTTATTTTCACCTTTGCTTCCTCCGCGTCTCGGTGACTCCGTGGTAAGTTGATCTGCCCATAGGGAGGAAGCATTTGGCCTATATCCAGTTTCTGGGAGCCGCAGGCACCGTCACCGGTTCCAAGCACCTTATCAACACCGGAGACCTGTCGGGCAAGAGCGGACTTCAGGTCCTGATTGACTGCGGGCTGTTCCAAGGCCCGAAGGAGTGGCGCGAGCGAAACTGGCGCGACACCCCGATTCCGGCCAGGGAAATCGACGCCGTCATTCTCACCCACGCGCATCTCGACCATTGTGGCTGGATTCCGCGCCTGGTGAAAGAGGGATTCCACGGGCCGATCTACGCGACGCCACCTACTATCGATTTGTGCGGCATCATCCTGCCCGATTCCGGCCACCTGCAGGAAGAAGACGCGCGCTTCTATAACAAGACCCAGAAGTCGAAGCACCATCCGGCGCTGCCGCTCTATACGTTCGATGAAGCGCAGAGTTCGCTGCAGTACTTCAAGCCAGTGCCTGTTGGCCAGCCTGTGCAACTCTCTTCCGAGATCTCGTTCCGCTTCGTTCGCGCTGCGCACATTCTGGGGTCATGCATGGCAGAAGTCTCGGTGAACACAGACGGTCAGGCGCGACGGCTGCTATTTACCGGCGACATTGGGCGCGTCCGCGATCAGGTCATTGCGCCCGGGAAAGTTGTTCATTCCGGTCCGCAGGAAGGGGAGACGGCCGACCTGGTTGTGATGGAATCGACGTACGGGAACCGGGCGCATCCGAAAGAGGATCCAATGCCGGAGTTGGCCGCGCTGATTACGGCGACGGCCCAGCGCGGTGGGAGCGTCATCGTCCCGGCATTCGCCATCGAGCGCACGCAGAAATTCGTTTTCATCCTGAAACACCTGATTGAGTCTGGCCAGATTCCGCGGCTGCCAGTTTTCTGCGACAGCCCGATGGCGATCAAGGCAGTCGAGATTTTCCTGAAGCATGACGAGGAATACAGTGACGAGACCCGTACCATGATTCGAAAATACGGCTCGCCTCTTGATTGGCCGGGCTTCACCTTTGCTTCCACCCCAGAGGAGTCGAAGAAGATCAACGCGACTATGATGCCAGCCGTCATTATTTCTTCCAGCGGCATGGTGACGGGCGGGCGTGTTTTGCACCATCTGGCGCAGAGGCTCCCGGATCCGCGAAACCTGGTGCTGTTCATCGGCTTCCAGGCGCCCGGTACGCGCGGGTTCGCCATCAAGAGCAAGACCGAAGAAGTGAAGATTTTCGGAGATTACGTGCCCATCCGAGCTCAAATCGCCGCGCTCGAACAGTTCAGCGATCACGCCGACCCGCCGGAATTGTTGGAGTGGCTGCGCACGTTCGGGAACCAGCCGGCGACGACTTACCTGGTTCATGGAGAGCCCGACGCCTCAGGCCAGCTTCGCGATCTGATGAAAAAGGAATTGGGATGGAATGTTCAGGTCGCGCAATACCTGGAGAAAGTGGAAGTGAAGTAGAGCGCGGTCGTGCAGTTCTTGTCGAAGGGACCTGTGTGAACGAGGTCGTGGGTGAGATCTATGCGGCCGAAGTGAACCGTATCAGAGCGTCCAGTTTCGATACGGCAACTCCGGAGTCGATCGACTTGACCGCCAGCGGGATGGCATCGCCGATGTGATCGGCCCGGCCGGCCGCAACAAGCGCGCCGGCGGCGTTGAGCAGAACAATATCGCGTCGTGGCGACTTCTCTCCGTCGAGGACAGCGCGGATGATCGCGGCATTTTCCATGGCATCGCCGCCAGCGATATCCTCCAGCGTCGCGCGGCCCAGCCCGAATTCTTCGGGCTCAATCTCGTAGGATCGGACCGAACCGTCGCGGGCTTCAGCCACGCGCGTCGTTCCGGTGATGGTGATTTCGTCCAGGCCGTCGAGTCCATGCACCACGAGAGCCCGCCGCAGACCCAGCATACTCAGCGCTTCGGCAAGCTTTTCCACCAGTTCCAGCGAGTACACGCCGACAACTTGTCCGGAAGCGCGCGCCGGGTTCGTCAAGGGGCCGAGCAGGTTGAACATGGTGCGCATGCGCAATTCCCGGCGGATGCCCTGGACCTGCTTCATCGCCGGATGAAGATTCGGCGCGTACAGAAAGCAGATGCCGACTTCACGCAGGCATTGCGCCGCGCGCTCGGGAGAAAGCTGGATATTCACGCCCAGCGCCTCGACCACGTCAGCCGATCCGCACTTCGAACTGATGCTGCGATTGCCGTGCTTGGCGACCCTGACTCCGGCCCCGGCCGTTACCAGCGCAGTCGCAGTCGAAATGTTGAAGGTGCCGCTCGCGTCACCGCCGGTCCCGCTGGTGTCAACCAAGGATGACTCGATGGGCAGTTCCTCGGCGAGAGCGTCGCGGCCGGTACCGCTCACCGCCGCATCTGCAGCGCGCTCGATCGGTAATGGCGCTGCCGCCGCTCGGATTGCCTCGGCGAACCCTACAATTTCCTCCACCGTCTCGCCTTTCATGCGTAGGGCGATCAGCAGGGCTGCGATCTGGGCGTCGGTGCACTTCCCGGTCAGAACTTCCGCCATCACGTCGCGGGCTTCGGCGCGGCCGAGAGACTGGCTATGGTTCGCGAGGTGATGGAGGGCGTCGAGGATCATTGCTCAGGCGGCATTGTAAGGCATACGCGCGCGGCGGGCGATCAGAGTGTCACATTTCTCGTGTTTTTTGGGAGGAGTCGGGGATTTTCACGTGAGCTGCTCGACAGCCGCAGTCCCGGGCAACCGTTTGGCCAGATAATCACGCCAGTCTTCTGGCAACGCGGGCGTGGCAATGGCTCTTTCCAGCAATTCACGATTGTATTTGTCTTCGACGAAGAGATGGTTCATTTCTGTGATAGTGACGCCTTGCGGTTCGCGACTCAGAAATTCGAAGGTGTCCCCGGCCTCAACTGTGCCTTCCTGTTCAACAGAGAAATAAAATCCACTGCGGCCACTACGCAAGAAGCGCGCGAGGATATCGGCCCGGCGAAATTTCACAGCGAGCTTGTAACAGGGGATGCGAGGCTGCCGGATCATGACGATTGCCGTCCCAATTTGAAGGCGATCTCCGATGTGAAGCTCGCCTTCGAATAGTCCTTCGGTCGTGAAATTCTCGCCGAACATTCCCGAGGGAAGTTGCGTCCCAGGCAATTCCTGCCGCCAGAACTCGTAGTGCTCAGACGGGTAGGCGTAAACGGCCTTGAACGGACCGCCGTGAACCGCGAGATCGGCCTGACGGTCTCCGTCGAGGTTCAGCCTGCGCAGCTGAACTGGACCCGAGACTGGCTGCTTGAAGATTCCGGTATTGATCGTTTCATTTCGATAGGACGCGAGGCGAGGCAGCGCGACGTTTAACGAGATTAGCTTCACTGGCTCCCCTCCACTCAGGCTCGGTTGGCGCCATCGATTCAAAGTTGGATGTCTGGCCGATGGAAAAGGCTCAGCATTGTTAAATGTAAAGCCAATTCCTATTTGGGACTGAGCCCCTGCGATTCGGGCTTCGAGGTTTGCCCCATCCGCTGCTGTTCTATAGAATTAGAAGTTTGCTGCCCGCATTGCGACGCCGCAACCAACGTCCTTCCGATTCTTAACTGACGAGCATCATTATGAAAATTCATGAGTATCAGGCCAAAGCAATCCTAAAGAAATATGGTGTGACCGTGCCGCGCGGTTCGATGGCGGACTCGCGCGAAGAGGCTGAATCTGTGGCCAAGGAACTATTCAACTCCGGCGCCGCGGGAGTTGTTGTCAAAGCCCAAATTCATGCCGGAGGCCGCGGTAAAGGCGGCGGCGTGAAGATCGCAAAGTCGGTGAACGAAGCCGGCGATCTTGCCGGCAAGATCCTGGGGATGAGACTCATCACGCATCAGACTGGTCCCGAGGGACGAGTCGTCCGCCGCCTGCTGATCGAAGAAACGCTTCCCATCGAAAAGGAACTCTACCTGGGCATTCTGGTGGACCGGGCGGAGGGCAAGCCGGTGTTCATGGCGTCGGCCGCGGGCGGAATGGAGATCGAACAGGTCGCGGCAGAAAATCCCGACGCGATCCTCAAACAGCACATCGATCCCGGCATGGGCCTGGAAGCCTTTCAAGCGCGCAAGATCGCATTCAAGCTGGGACTCAAGGCCCAGCAGATCAATCCTGCCGTGCAATTTCTGAGCAGTCTTTACAAGGCTTTCCTGGATACGGACGCGTCCCTGCTCGAGATCAATCCTTTCATCACGACAACCGATGGCCGCCTGTTCGCGCTCGACGCCAAGATCAACTTTGACGACAACGCGTTGTTCCGCCACGCTGATCTGCGCGAACTGCGCGACATCACCGAAGAGGATCCGCTGGAAGTCGAAGCTTCGAAGTACAGCCTCAATTACATCAAGCTCGACGGCAATGTGGGCTGCATGGTGAATGGCGCCGGGCTGGCCATGGCGACCATGGACATCATCAAGTACGCGGGCGGCATGCCCGCCAACTTCCTCGACGTTGGCGGCGGCGCCAGCTCCGAGCAGGTCGCGCATGCTTTCGAAATCCTGCTGAGCGATAAGAATGTGAAGGCCGTCCTGATTAACATTTTCGGCGGCATCTTGCGCGTGGATACGTTGGCTACGGGAGTGGTCGACGCCGCGCGCAAGACCAACATCAAGCTGCCCATTGTGCTGCGACTCGAAGGCACCAACGTCGACGAGGGAAAGAAAATCCTGATGAACTCAGGTCTCAACTTCGTTGTCACCGATACGATGAAAGATGCCGCTGATAAGGTCGTTGCGGCTGCCCGAGGCACTCTCGGGGTAACCGAATGGCGGTAGAGCAGCAATAGGCATTTGGTCCTTAGCACTTGCCGCCGTTGCTAAATGCCAATTGCGAACTGCCAAGTGCAGGGAGTTGAAGTTTTAGAAGCGAGGAATTTTTATATGGCAATCCTAGTCGACAAAAATACTCGGCTTGTGGTGCAAGGACTCACCGGCCGCGAAGGCACATTCCATGCAAAAGCCAGCGCGGCCTATGGCACACAGATCGTGGGCGGCGTAACGCCCGGCAAAGGCGGTACGACGCACGAGGGCTGGCCCATTTTTAATACGGTGCGCGAAGCAGTCGACAAGACCGGCGCGAATGCCACGGTGATTTTTGTGCCGCCTCCGTTTGCGGCCGACGCCATCATGGAAGCCGCCGACGCGGAAATCGACCTGATCGTCTGCATCACGGAGGGCATTCCGACCCTCGATATGGTGAAAGCGTGGGAATTCCTGCAGGATCGGCGCTCGCGCCTGATCGGGCCGAACTGCCCGGGAATCATCTCGCCGGGCAAATGCAAGATCGGCATCATGCCGGCATCGATTCACAAGGAGGGATCGATCGGCATCGTTTCACGCTCGGGTACGCTGACCTACGAGGCCGTGCATCAACTCACGCAGCGCGGCATCGGCCAATCGACCGCAATCGGCATTGGCGGCGATCCAATTATCGGAACGAATTTCATTGATGCCCTCGACCTGTTCAATCGCGATCCTGAGACTGAGGCCGTGATCATGATCGGCGAAATTGGTGGCAACGCGGAAGAGTCCGCCGCCGAGTTCGTGAAGGCGCACATGAAGAAGCCGGTTGTGGGATTCATTGCCGGACAGACCGCGCCTCCGGGACGCCGCATGGGCCACGCGGGTGCCATCATTTCCGGCGGCAAAGGCACGGCCGCGGAAAAAATCAAGGCGCTCGAAGGATGTGGAATCCGCGTCGCGAAGTCTCCGGCTGCAATCGGAGAAACGCTCGCGGCCGCCATCGGCGTAAGCGTTTAGTTGTAGAGACGTAGCCTGCTACGTCTTTCGCACCACCAGCACGTACCTCGGGTACTTTTTTGAGAGCACAGAGGCTGTCAGCAAAGACGTTGCAAGCAACGTCTCTACCAGATAAGGACCAATGACCAATCTATGAAGACTCTGCAACGCACCTTCACCATCGTCAAACCCGACGCGGTTCGCAAGAATGCGGTCGGCGACATCATCGAGCAGTTCGAGAAAAAGGGATTCCGCATCCTCGCGATGAAGATGCTGGAAATCTCCAAGCACCAGGCTGAGCAGTTCTATGCCGTGCACGCCAGTCGACCATTTTTCAACACGCTGACCGACTTCATGTCGAGCGGACCGATCGTCGTGCTGGCTCTCGAGAAAGAGAACGCCATCGCCGACCTGCGCACTCTTATGGGTGCCACCAACCCGGCCAACGCCGAAGAAGGCACGATCCGCAAGAAGTGGGCCACCAACATTGAGCACAACGCGATCCACGGCTCCGACGCGGAAGATACGGCTCGCTTCGAACTGAGCTTCTTCTTTGCGGGATACGAACTGTCGAAGTAGGCCACGATCTTCGGGATTTTGGCGGAGAAATGGGCCAGGTTTTGCTTCTCACTGGCAACTGACAACTGGTGTTCTATGCCGATGGTTCAAATCACGATGCTCGAAGGCCGCACCGCCGATCAGAAGCGCAAGATCGCGAAGCGGATCACCGATGCCCTGGTGGAAGAAGCCGGGGCGCGCAGAGAAGCGATTGTCGTGGCTTTCAACGAGGTCTCAAAGGAGAGCTACGCGTCCGGCGGCGAGTTGATGATCGACAAGGGAAAATAATGTGTGGCGCGGGCGCCCCGCCCGCGTCAGCCCGCTACCCTAGCGGCTCGAACAGATGCCCTTCCACCCGATCGGCAATTCTCGGCAGATCTTTGCGGGCATGCTGCAGAAAATGCGGCGCAGTTCGATGGGCCTCAAGCGCGGCGTCGTCCTTGTACTGTTCGTAGATGAAGAAGCGGCGCGGTTCGGTCTTGTGCCGATGCACCTGGTACATGGCACATCCCGGCTCTTTGCGGGAGAGTTCGGTCAACTTTTCAAAGACTGTGGCAACTTCGGCCTCGTGCCCCACTTTCGCCATCCAGGTAACTGCCAACACCACCATCGTTCGCTCCTTCCGCATCGGCGGGTCCGCCGGGGACGCAATTCTAGGCTTTCTTCGCGGCCGTCTTCAACTCCGTAACGAACTCGTCGATCAGAATGGTATGACCACGGTCCGGACCGGTGGAAATCATCCCGATCTTGGCGTCCGCTTCCTTTTCCACGAACGCCAAGTACTCCCGTGCCTGTTTCGGTAGCTTGGCGTAATCGGTGATGCCCTCGGTCGAGGTCCGCCACCCGGGCAGTTTCTGGTAGATGCACTCGATCTTGTCGTAGCCACTGGCCTGCGCCGGCGCTTCAATCGTCTTCTTGCCATCGATCTTGTAGCCAACGCAAACCGGAATTTCCGTCAGTTCATCGAGCACATCCAGTTTTGTCACCACAAGCCACGACGTGCCATTGATCATGCCCGAGTACCGCAACAGCGGCAGGTCGAGCCATCCCGTGCGTCGCGGCCGCCCCGTCACCGCGCCATATTCATTACCGCGCTTGCGAAGATTTTCCCCGGCCGCGCCGTTTTCTTCGCTGGGGAACGGTCCCTCACCAACGCGCGTGCAGTAAGCCTTGGTAATTCCGATGACCGAGTTGATCGCGTTCGGAGCTACGCCGGTTCCGATCACCGCGCCGCCGGAAGTGGCGCTCGATGACGTCACGAAAGGATACGTCCCGTGATCGATGTCGAGCATCGTCCCCTGAGCGCCCTCAAAAAGGATGGACTCTCCATCGCGCAGTGCCTGGTTCAGCAGGACCGCCGTATCGCACACGAACGGCGCGATTCTCTCCGCCGCCTCTGCATATTCCGTGTACATCTTGTCGGCGTCGAGCGGTTCAGAATTGAAGAGCGCGTGCGCAATCATGTTCTTCTCGTGCACCGCGTTCTGGATGTGTGTCTTGAGAAGTTTCAGATCAAGCAGATCCGCCACGCGCAGCCCGCGGCGGCCCATCTTGTCTTCGTATGCCGGGCCGATTCCGCGGGACGTAGTGCCGATCTTTACGCGTCCGGGGGCATTTTCCGCCGCCAGTTCGATCATGCGGTGATACGGCAAAATCACGTGCGCGCGATTGGAAACGAAAAGGTGGCCGTCGATCTCGACCCCGGCGTCGCGAAGCTTTCCAGCTTCTTTCAAAAAGGCGATCGGATCGAGCACTACGCCATTGCCAATCACGCTGCGACAACCCGACCGCAGCACGCCGCAAGGCACGAGCTGCAGAATAAACTTCTTGCCTTTGATGATGACGGTGTGGCCGGCATTGTGTCCGCCGGCGTAGCGGGCGACGACGGAAAAGTTCTCCGACAAAACGTCGACAATCTTCCCCTTGCCCTCATCGCCCCACTGGGCGCCAACAATCACCGCGGTCTTGCCTTTTTTCACTTCCAGCTCCGATCGAAAGATTACAGCACGCGCATGGCTGCGCCGCTCCCGGGGTTCGCACACTGCCTCACCCGCGGGGATCACTCACAAAAAGTTACTGGGATAAGAGCGGAGAAGACGTGTACGCATTATCTTAACGTGTCGGCGCCGCGGATGGCAACGCGCCTGCCTAGGGCAAAGACGCATGTTTCGCCGCCAAGTTTCTCAGGTAAGATGACACGGAAAGATCCTGTTCCGTCGAGGGAGGTTTCATGAAGAAAGTGTTCCACTTCGACGCTCCGCGCGATAAGTATCAATGCGACGCGGCCATCCTGTGGTGCTTCGACAACCGCTTTGAGCTGGGATTCCGAAAATTCCTGAAGCGCATCGGCATCGCCCATTCCGATCCCATCAAGATCGCGGGCGGCGCCAAGTCCATGGCATCTCCGGAACGTGAATCAGACCGCGAGTTCGTCCTCGACCAGATCCGCAAATCGATTCGCTTGCACGGAACCAAACGCGTGATCCTCATGGTGCACTCGGACTGCGGAGCATATGGCGGGCTCGCCGGAGCATTCAAGGGAGACGCCAGCGCCGAAGCCGTACATCACCAGCGGGAACTGGAACTGGCTGCGGCGAATCTGAAGTCCGCCATTCCCGGCATTGAAGTGCAAGGATATTTCGTCGACTTCGACGGCATCTGGGATGGCGAGATCGGTACACAAGAAGAAACTCCAGTTGCGACAGTAGCCTGATGCCGAAATTCGAAAAGCATATTTTCGTTTGCGGAAACCAGCGGCCCGCGGGCCATCCCCGAGGATGTTGCGATCCTCTGGCCGAAGCCAGGCTGCAAAAACTCTTCAAGCAAAAGCTTGCCCAGCGTGGCCTGAAGGGCAGGGTACGGGCCAATCAGTCTGGCTGCCTCGATCAGTGCGAACACGGCCCCAATGTAGTTGTGTATCCCGAAGCTGTCTGGTACGGACACGTCACGGAGGCCGATGTCGACGAGATTATTGAATCGCACATTGTCGGCGGACATCCGGTGGAGCGCCTCCGCCTCGCGGACTCGTGCCTGAACACCGAAAGTTGCGAGCACCGAAAAACCAAGCCTTAGGAGTATTCAACTGGGGACAGCCGCCCTCGGCTGTCCAGTCGAGCGAAGCTCGAGGGCCTCACCGGACTTTACTTTTTCTGGTCTCGCCTCGTACCTTACATTCTTATGCCTGCATACTTCACCCCTGAACTTTTTCGCTTTCTGATTCGGCTCAAGCGCAACAACAAGCGCGATTGGTTCCTCGCGCACAAGGACGAATACGAAGCCGTGGTGCACCAGCCTGCGTTGCGTTTCATCACCGACTTCGCCGCGCCGTTGTACGAAATTACGCCGTACCTTGTCGCCGACCCGCGCTCGTCGCGTGGATCGTTGTTCCGCATCTATCGCGATACCCGCTTCTCATCCGACAAGCGCCCATACAAGACGCATCTCGCCATGAGGTTCTCCCATCGCGGCAAGGACATCCATTCTCCCGGCTTCTATTTGCATCTTGAGCCCGGTGGCTGTTTCGCGGCCTCGGGCCTGTGGCATCCCGAGCCGGCGACGTTGCTGAAGGTACGGGAGGCTATCGTATCGCGCGCTGAGGAGTGGCGCGGCGTGCGCAAATTACTCAACTGGGACGATGCCACCAAGCTGTCGCGCCCGCCGCGGGGGTTTCCATGCGATCACGAATTCGTCGAAGACCTGAAACTCCGCGATCTGGGCACTGCCATTGAATTCACCGACGCCCAAGCCTGCAGTTCAAAGTTCATGGCGACCTTCGCTGCGGCCTGCCGCAAAATGTCCCCGCTGGGTCGATTTTTAAGCAGCGCGCTCGGGCTGCAATTTTGAGCTTGCGCCACTCGGGAAATTACGCCCGAAGATATCTAACGCCTTGATGTTGGAGTGCTTAAAAATGGGCTTGCAGCTTTCAGTACCTGGGAATAGTGTGGGGTGCGCGCTAGCGACCGAGAGTCTTCGCAGGAGGCGCCAATTATGTCATCCCAGAAGAACATTCAGTTGGTGCTTACCAGCCGCCCAATTGGTGATCCTGCCCAAAACTGCGTGATCGATCCATTGATAGGTGTACCATCCTAGTGCCCAACAAAGTTGCCAGGAGTTTCATGGTGAAACGTCTTGGTGTAGTTCTGTCTTGCGTCGCCGCGACCGCTTTTGCGTTGCAGAATGTCCCTCTGAACTCCCCCTCCGGCACAACCATACAAGGCACAGTGCTACAGGCGCCCGGAGGGCAACCGATTCGAAAAGCAAATTTGCAGCTCACTGCCCGCGACGGTCAATCCAGAAACCAATACTCCGCTGTCACCGACGCGGAAGGCAGGTTCAAGATCGGCGACGTCAAGCCTGGAAGATACATCGTTATGATCGACCACCCAGGGTTCGTCCAGTCTCCTGGCGGCAATCGGCTTTCCGTTCCGCCGCACTCGGACCAGGGCACAATCGACCTGGTCTTTCACATGCAACCCGCCGCCGTGATCACGGGAAAGATCGTGGATCTCGACGGTGATCCAATGAGGAATGTCGCAGTGAGCGCGACCCGGGCCGGCTCTTCACTGCGGAGATTCAGTTTCCACGACGCCGGCAACGGAGTCACGAATGATCTAGGGGAATTTCGTATCCCGGATCTGCGGGCTGCGCGATACACGATTACCGCCACGCCCCCGCAAGGAACCAGCGCCGAACATTCATCAGAAAAGGACAACGCGAAGGAACACCTGATTTACACCACCACTTATTATCCGGGCACGTTGGAGAAGGAGCAGTCCGTCGCCGTGGAACTTCATCCGGGAGATGAAACCCCCGTTAATTTTGCGCTGCTCACCAGTCCCGCCTTCCGGGTTACGGGAACTGTGGCAGGAATCTCGAGTAAGGGCCTGGTTGAGATAATGTTGTCGTCCAAAGATCACGCAGAGCAAAGCCCACAGCAATTGGGCGAAGGAGGCAAGTTTGAGTTTCAGAATGTTCTGCCCGGATCCTACAACGTAACGCTGATTGTCGTGAGTGGCATGTTGACGGGAGGACAGCCCAGCATCGAGACCATGCGCGTGGGTGAGCCGATCGAAGTGACACGGGCGGATGTGGAAGGGCTACGACTCCAACCCAATCAGGGAGGTGCGGTGCGGGGAAGATTCCGCATGGATACCGGCGAGAAATTCGACTGGACCCAATTGAATATTGCGCTGTTTCCGGTCGATGAGCTCGGCTTCCAAGTCGTCATGTCAGGTCTATCGGGACTCCCGGCAATGTCGAGCGTAAATAAAGACGGCACTTTTGAGTTGAAGAATGTGCCGAGCGGCAACTATCAGGTGGTTGTGGGGGCTGGTTCGAATAACCTGCGCGATTACATCACTAAGTCCGTGATTGTTGACGGGCGCGACGTGGCCGATTCGGGGTTCGCTGTCAGCCCGGGAATGCTTCTGGACGTGGTGGTCAGCGCCAAGGGCGCGACCATCGAGGGGACAGTTGTTGACAGCAAGGGAATGCCGGTGGCGTACGCCACGGTTGTAGACGTCCCAAGCGCTGAGCACCAGAAGCGCCCTGATCTTTATCAACGAGACTCTACCGACGAACGCGGCCATTTCAGCTTACGTGGCCTGAATCCCGGCAAGTACACGGTGTTGGCCTTCGATGACCTGGAAGAGGATGTCCGCCAGCCTGAATTCTCGAAGTCCTATGAAGGCCGCGGGGAGCAGGTTCAGCTCGATGAAGGCGCGCGAAGTAGTGTCACCCTGAAGCTCATCCCGGCAGACGCTGAAGCGCCATAGCGGTCGCGATTACGACACTCGAGCCGCCAGTCCGAGGCTATAATTGCGAACCAGTCCGCTGGCATGTCGCAGGATTGGAGTGATCTATGCCCGTCAAGCAGGGAAGCCTTGAGCTGCTGCAGCATCCCGCATCCCCAGGAACTCCTACAATCGATAATTCCTGCACGTTTCGCTTACGTATGGACTGACGGAACTCCCAGAGTCGTGCCGATCTGGTTCCATTGGAATGGGCGCGAGTCGTGCTGAGGACACCCTCGAAAGCCCCGACGCTCAAGGCTCTAGCCAAGAATCCCAAGGTGGCGCTCACAATTGATGACAACAAGTTTCCCCGTAAGGTGCTGCTCGTGCGCGGTACGGCTCTTGTGCAACCCGTTAAGGAAGTCGTCCCTGAATATGTGTTGGCTGCGGAGCGCTATTTCGGAGTCGAACACGGATAAGCTTGGGTAGCGCGGCTCTCCTCGATGATTCAGAAAATGGTGCGAATCCGATCACGCCGAAATGGATCGGTCTTTTGGACTTTCAGACCCGGTTCCCCAGCGCCCCGCTGCTATAGCGATTAAGATTGCGTCCAAGGCGGACCTTTGCCGAGGAGCCCCAGAGCGAGAGGTAGCACTCATTGTCTTCGCGCCTCCGACGTCCGTAGCGCATACTTGCCGCCGGAGAGCCGAGCATGTGGGATTTTGAGAGCGCTGCTTTCAGATGGCGATTGAGTCTGGTGCTACCATATTCACGCGGGCGCGTAGCTCAGGTGGATAGAGCATCTGCCTTCTAAGCAGAGGGTCGCAGGTTCGAGTCCTGCCGCGCCTACCACTCCTGGAAAACCGATGCTCTATCGGCCGCAAGGTTGTACTCACGGCGAAGCACTATCCAGGCGACCGCCAAATGCTAATGCGAAGCTCCTCCAGTCCCGCCGGATGACTTAGAAAACCAAAGCAACGCTCGTGGATCCCGCCTTGGCCGCTTAAATTTTCCAAAATTTTGAGCGCCGCGCCGGGTTTATCGACGCAAACAGGCCGTCCGTTCCAGTCGCCTTTTCTTTATCGGACTCCAGTGTTTCCTCCGCTGATTGGGCGGGCTTCTTAGCCGGTTCCTCTAATTCCTCTGCTTCTTCCTCGACGTCGGAAAGTAGAGGCGCGACGGTCCGCAGGCACTCGATTTCGTGGCGGACACGGGCAAGGTCTGTTTCCTTCTGCTGCAAAAGCTCGTAACAATCCTTCATTATTACTCCTTACCTAGAGGATAGATGCTGTGCTCCGGCAAGCTCAAGGGCCAGAAGTACAGAAACCCGACTTGACGCGCTTCCTGAGGCGGCCCAAGCGTATTGCATTATTTTCAAATGGCGCGACAACCCATTACCAACGCGGAGATCCCCTATCTGTTTGGAGGCGATAGCAAAAAAGACTCATCCTTCAAAAGGGGCCAGTTCGCCGCTCAGTGCTGCGCTTAGAGAAGCGCGGCAAGGTTAAACAGATGCACGCGGGATGGCTGGAGTCAGCGGAAGAGATGTAGCCACGTAATCTCTGAGAGTACCCCTAATTGTTTGCTGGCCTACGGTTCTAGGCAATTCATACCACCTGTGATAAAACCTGTCTCCGTCCCTTCCCCTGTCGTGCAAGCCTCGGCAACAGGCCGGGGCTTTTCAGTCTCTTAAGCGAAACAGGAAATGAGCGAACCAACCAAGCCTAAACGACCTCGTTGCCCTTATTGCGTGTCGGAAACTGAATTCGTATACATGAAGGTTCTGGAGAATGGGCGGCAGATTTGTGAGAAGTGCGGCCATATCATCTTTCCAAAGGACAGGGCTTTCTGGTGCCCCTGTCAAAAGTGTCTTGAGGTTCGTTTATCCCCCCGCCTTTCTCGCCTGCGAGGAAGAAAGCAAGAATGAAAGGTGCCGCAGACGGAACTTTCCTACGGCATCAGTTTGCTCTTCACCTCCGCCCAACGTGCGAGATGGGCAAAGATTAGAAAGAAGAAAGTCGCCTGATTTCAATAAACTGTTTGCTTGGCGGGTCAGAGGGCTTACCGAACGACAGCCCTGCACTTGTGCCTATCGAATTGCTCTTGCAGATTGGTCTGAGCGTCAACAGTCTTCGTCAAGGCCGTCAGTGGGACTTTGAAAAGTTTGTTGCAGCGTTCGCATATTCCGATGGCTGGAGTGGCATTCAGCCATTTAACAACCTTGAGGATGCGCTTGGGCATGGTCACGACGATGACTGGTGGTGAGATGGTTTCATTTAAGCAGCACGCGGGATGGGAGTCTGTCAGGGAAAATACTAAAACTCTGAAACTTTCCGATACTCACCCTGAATGCACATGTGTATTGACGGGGTTGCACACCCGGAACTAAACTCGCACGCCGTTGACCGGGGCTGTGGGGCCCCGGGGTCGGACTGAACGAAGATAGATGCCCGCTGGGGCTTGGGGGAGACTCAGCGGGCATTACATTTAGAGCGACATGCTGCACGGCTCCGCCCAGGGCACACAACCCACCCGGCTCAGATCGTCGCTGTATCGGGGCAAGGACACGGCCTTGCTATAGGGCCTGAGCCCGCGACGGGTCGTCATGAATCGGCTGACTGGCTATAGGCTTTCGCGGCTTCTTCAATTCGACCGTCCAAACGTAGCAGTTTTCGTGGACCGCCTGCCCATACTCATCTGTTTTGCTTTCTTCGAGGTTCACAGGTTCTCTACAAATCGTGCAGCGTGGTTCGTAGGACATGGTGCCCCCCTCTGGGACGAAGGATGGAGTCTAAGGTAGTCATTTCGTTGGCCTGGGGTCTGAGCAGTATTGCTCATTTTTTAAAAATCAGGATGTCCACAGATAAAAAAGCCCCCGCTACCGCTCTGGGGCTTATGCCGCAATGGGGAGGAAATCGAGGCGTTATATCTCTAAGGTCGCTCTTCAACTCGGAACGAGTTTGACAGAGGTTGACTAAACTCTCCTCATTACAACTTCGAATCTGTTACGAATGGCGAACAAAGATGAACTTACGAGCGGGTGCTGGCCGGGCGCAAGTAACACCCGTTCCTAACAATCTTTTTACAAATCGGAGATGATTTCGCGAGGAAAAGGCGGCATAATAGGCGCGCCAATAATCAGCACACTGCAGCTTTACTTGGGGGAAGTCATGGGGAACGACAGTGACTATTTCTGGGTTGTGCTGTGCAAGAATCGCGCCGTCCACAATCGCGATAACCTCTACTCCTGCCATTGCATACCTCTGGTTGAGACCGATGCCATTTCTCCTCCCCCCGAAGTGATCGGGGCCCTGACGGTGCGCTGTGACGAATGTGGACGGGAGTATGACTACAAGGCCAACGATCTCCTGCGAGCAGAATTAACCCAACCGGAAACTTTCACCCCCCACCCTCAGCTCGTGGGTTCGGCGTCGAACGGGGCGAGCACGCCCTTTGAAGTTGCCGACGTTCCTATCTCTGTCCCCGGCAGAACCGTGATGAGCCGCATCCGCGCGGCGATTTCGCCAAGCTTTCTGTTCCGCGACAGGGGATACAAGTGACACCCTGAACCAGTTCGAGCATTGAAACTACAGAGTTTAGAAGTCCCTACCCAGTTCTTACCTCAGCCCACCCGCACGCCGCCATCAATCGTATTGACGATTGTCGTTATAACGAGTAATATAGCTGTCATGGGCAGAACACCTGGAGCTGCGCATCCCCGCTACGGCGGGCCTGAGGAGAACGTTTACATCAGCCTGTTGCATACTGCCGATCTGCTGTCGCGCAGTCTTGAGAAGCTTTTGAAGTCTGCGGATGTCTCCCCCACCCAGTACAACGTGCTGCGAATCTTGCGTGGCGCTCCTGAGGGATTGCCGTGCAGCGAGATCGGAAAGCGAATGATCACCCGCGATCCTGACATTACCCGGCTCCTGGACCGGCTGGAAAAGCGCGCCCTGGTTTCGCGTTGCCGGGAAACGAAAGATCGGCGGACGGTTTTGACGCGTATCACCCCGCAAGGGCTTCGACTTCTTACTGAGCTCGACGATCCCATCGGAGAAACCCACCGAAGCCAACTGGGTCACCTGGGCAGGGAAGGCCTCCGTTCGCTGCTGGAACTGCTTGAAAGCGCCCGCGAGAAGGTGGGATAGTTTTTTTGAATCAATAGTCGTTATCACGATCATCTGTATAACAGGAGGTTTTACCATGAGCGCAATCGCAACCCCGCACGCCCCGAGCACGACTACCGCCACAACAACCTGGAATATCGATCCCGTTCACTCCCACGCCCAGTTCAAGGTCAAGCACATGATGATCTCGAACGTGAAAGGCGAATTCAGCGCCGTTACTGGCACCTTGGTCCTCGATAGCGCAGATGTCACCAAGTCTCGCGTCGACGCGTCGATCGATGCCACCACCATCACTACCCGCGACCCTCAAAGAGATGCACACTTGAAGAGCGCTGATTTCTTCGACGTGGAAAAGTTTCCTACCCTGGCGTTTAAGTCAACTGGCATCTCGAAAAAGGCAGATGGGGAACTTGCAGTCACCGGCGATCTGGCCATCCATGGCGTGACCCGAAACGTGGTATTTGAAGTCGAGGGTCCAAGCGCTCCCATGAAAGATCCGTGGGGCAATACTCGTCTGGGGCTCTCGGCCACGACGCGCATCAACCGCAAAGATTTTGGGTTGACCTGGAACTCGACTTTGGAAACCGGCGGCATCCTGGTGGGCGAAGAGGTCTCGATCACCCTGGATGTCGAGTTCATCAAGGCGTAAGCCTCGCACACGGTTGCGCAAACGGCGAGTAGCGAGAACCAAAGACGGAAGGGGCGCTTACTTGGTGGCCTCGGCCCATTCGCGCTCGCCGTCGTGGAGCAAAGAAGCGCGGTCTTCGGGAAGAATCCAACGCTGCTTGACCAGATCGTCCACCGCCTTCGTGTAGCGGGTCACGTAGTCTTCACGGCCGGAGTAGCGTTCGGCAATGGATTTGCGCGGATCGTTTACCTTTTCACGCTCCGCTGCAGTCTTCGCGAACGGAATGTAAGATCCTTCGAAGGCGATTCGTTGATCAGGGGCGCCGATCGAAGGGTCGCGGAGATTCCAGCCCGTGTAGGTCGCGAGCGGGACGGTGATCTCCGGCAGGCGCACGCCGTCGCGTTCGTTTCCATCTGTGTCGACTTGCGGCACGAGTACCGGAAAAGCTTCGCCAACTTTGGGCGGCTGGAGGCTGAGAATGCCTTCACGCCACTTCGGACCAAAATCGAGGCGGTACGCTCCATTCGCCTCGTGCGGCCGGTTGACAGCTGGGATGGCAGGCCACGCCCAGTCGCGCAGCGGTACCAGTGTGCCGTCCGCAATTTTCGGATAGCTGCTGGCGGGCGGAAGGGTGTTGCTCCGCACCCACGCGTCCATGTTGGCGATCAGAGAACGCCAGAAATACCGCGCCGGCAGCGGCGATTGCGGTTGCTGTCCAACCAGATCTCCTTGTCCTTTGGCGGGAGGGAATGGCCCGGAAAAATGCTGCAGCCCGGTGAGGTGATAGATGCGGACATTGTCTGAGATCGCCGCGTCGCGCTTGCCGTCGGCGCTGACGTGGATGAGCGCGGCCGCCCGTCCCCAATATTCGTATGACGTGTTGGAGAAAAAAATCTTGGGAACCACCTTGTCAGCAACGGCGCGGTCGAGCAGTCCTGCCCGTTTCCCCCGTGATCGGGATCCTCCTCGGGTTGATCGGTGAATGGAAAGATGTCAGTGGGGAAGAAAACCGAGGACGTGGGCTGAGCGTCGCGTGAAGGCTGTGCGAAACGGTAATTGAAACTCCCCCGACCCGCCCCGGCTACGTGGGCGAGGATACCGTCGAGTGCGATTCTTCCTTGTTCATCGGCATTGAAGCCCTGGTAGAGAAAGTCACGCAGAAAGCGTCCGTTCTGGGAAATGCCTTCGCCAAAGACCCGCGCAGCAGGCGTGACGGCGTCGGAAGCGTGCTTCGCATACGACGCGAAGTCGCGCACCGCGGCGAAGCCACCACCGGCCACCACGGGGTCGGCAACGACGTAGACGTATTCGTAGATCTTGCCGGACTGGAAGCCGCTATTGAGGTGAATGTGGCGGTCGCTCGGCGTGAGTTTCCCGTCGACGGTGTGCGCGAACTGCCACTCTGCGCGGGGAATGACCGTGCGCTGCCCTTGGCGCGAGTCGCGCACCGTCAGCACGTTACGCGGATCGTCTGGTGCCGCTACCGGGTATTCCGTCCCGCCGATATTGCCCAGGATGACGTGTCCGAGTGGAATCTCCGACATTTCTTTCGTAGGCATCAGATCACCACGTAGCAGGCCCGTGATGGTCTTTCCGTTTTCTTTGGCGACTGGCGCGAACAATCGCAGCGCGTCGGAACCCGAGGCGTCCCATTGCCACCCGAGGCTCACGATGGTGAATCCGTTGCGCAGCAACCATGCGTCTCCCGCGTCGTTCGCCGCGTCCCAGTCGCCACCGTCGACCACAGCAAGAATCCGGCTATGACCGCGGTTGGGATTTTCGAGGATCATCGAACCGTTGCCCTTGTGCGCATCCTTCGGGCGGATGGCAACGAAGTTCGACGAGAATTCCACTTCGCCGTTCTTTAAGTTCACTGCGTTGTCGAGATCGACGATGCGCTGGTTGTGCGGATTCTCAACCGGCAGCGAGAAGTAGACGCGTCCGGTGATGCGTTCGTAAGCGCCAGCGTCTCCGAATGCTTTGCCACCGAGGACATCCACGCGAGAGTCGATCTCGACACGAACGACGCGAGCGTTGAGCGGTAAAACAGTTAGAGGCAGGAGGACAAGCAGCAGAATCAACTGTGGAGAATCTACACGCCGGCGGAGTCGCATGCGCGGAAGAATAGCACGCCGTGAGACCAGCGATTCACTGCAGACCTGGGTTCGTGGGCTTCCGCGAGAACTATCCGGCGGCCGTGGCCATTTGCTCGGTTACCACTTCGACCTGCACGAAGTCTTCGACTCTTCTTGATCGCAGCTTGCTCAACACGTAGCTGAGCAATGGCCGGTCACCGCGGCGGATTTCGTGGAACTCCACTCCCATTCCAAGATTGTTGATCAGGTACCTCACCTGGGCCTTGACCGCGAGCCTGACGTCGAAAACGTTCAACATGAGACGGAAATCAGTTCCCGGCCGCAACAGTTCCGGAGTTGTAATACGAGCGCCGTACTCCGAGATCTGCTGCACCTCTCCGGCCACTTGCTGGACGCCGTCGATCACTTCGGCCTGCCCTTCCACATAGAAGCGCGGGCGCCTTCGCCGGTTCGCATCAGGTCGGCTGAAGCCGCGCGAAGACGCCCGGTTATGCAATCCATCCAGGATCACCGGCTGGTACTGCTCTTCCATTTGCCGCAACTCTTCGTCCCATGGAGTCCGACCTTCGACACATTGGACGGTGAACTGCCCGCGCAAAGCCGAAGAGGGATCAGCCGCCCAGACCACCTGGCAGATTGCCTTATTGCGACCACGCTCTACCATCACCAAGTCGCCGGTATTGACCTCGCGAGATCCAAGGAGCCGTGCGCCGTGCGGATGAATGTCATACGTGCAAGCCATTTCCGCGGGCCCGCGTCCTTCCTGGCTGACAAGGCTCCAACGCACAGGCAGAGCCAGGTGCACCAGCTTTCCTGTCAGCAGGCCGTCTTCCGGTTTCTGGTTGGGCTTGGTCTGCAAAACGATTCTTCTTTCTCTTGTGGAAAAGTTACCAGTACATGTCCCACCGGGCAATGTACGCCCGTAATCTCACGCGTGGTTACTGACAGGCGTTACCCGCGGTGGCGGTAGTGGCCAGCACGTGCCATCGCTGTGAGATAAATGGCGTCTGCTTTTTTCGTAGGATGCGAATCTCCACTTGCAGGATTTCGTGGTCTCGGTGAAGATGGGGACAACTCCCTTGCCTTCTCTGACGAAATCTTCTGCGATGAAGACGCGGTCGGGACGACCGCTCTCAGCTTCTGCGGCCAAACTGCGTCTGCTGAAGCGGCTGCGCTGCACACTGCGCTATGAGAAAAAGGCATGGGCGAGCGGGGCGGAGATGGTGGCCGGCGTTGACGAAGTTGGACGCGGATCGCTTTTTGGCTGCGTCGTCGCTGCAGCGGTCATTCTCGATCCGTCATATCGAGTGCGCGGCCTGCGCGATTCGAAGCTGCTACTGCCCGAGCGGCGGCAAGTGTTGGCCGAGCGAATTCGAGAGCATGCCGTAGCGTGGGCGGTCGCGGCCGTGGATGCCGCTCGCATCGATCAGATCAATATCTATCACGCATCGCGGGCGGCCATGCGCGAAGCCGTCCTGCGCCTTGCGCCCAGGCCCGACCACTTGCTGGTGGATGCATTGCGGCTGGACTGTGAAATGACTCAGGATGCCATCATTCACGGCGACGCGCTTTCGGCTTCCATCGCGGCCGCGTCGATTCTGGCGAAGGTGGAGCGCGACCGCATGATGTGCGAGTGGGACGTGGTGTTCCCGGCGTACGGCTTGGCCTCGCACAAGGGATACAGCACGCCGCGCCATATCGCGGCATTGCGGGAGTTTGGGCCGACCCCGCTGCATCGCCAGTCGTTTGCTCCCGTTTGGCAGAACCCGGTTCCGCAGGAAGTTTTTGCCTTTATGGAAGAAGAGGAAGTGCTGCAAGAGATTGAGGCAGAGGACCTTGCGGGGTAATTGGGCGAGTTTTCCACAATGTTCCTGCAGGAACATTTTCATGACAATTGTGTACGTACAATTTTATAAGTAAACTGCCCTATATGAAAGATCGAAAACGAGTTACAAAGACATCAAAGAGCGGGCGCCACCCGACAAAAACGGGGACGCGGCAGAAGGCCGGTCGGCGCAAGGGGATCAGCTTGCACGCCTCGGTGGGGTCGTCGCGGCGGCCCTCCGCGTCGATGGAAGATGTGCTGGAGTTTTACAAGCCGATCAAGAAACCAGTCACGCTGCGGTTAGATGCGGACGTGCTGGCCTGGTTCAAGAGGGACGGGCGGATGTACCAGACCCGGATCAATGCGGCGCTGCGGCGGTTGATGGAGCGGGAGATGAAGACGGCTGGGAACTAACCCCAGTATTCTCTAGCACGGAATATTTCTTCGGATCTCCAAACGGTCAAACTCAAAATCTCCACCGTATCCTCGCAAAATGCGCGACGTCAGGGCTGGGCACCCGCTTCTTACATGGATCCTCTCTAGGGAGACAGGTTGGCGTCGAGTTCGGTTAGCAACTTTGTGTTGTTGGCCAGGGCGCGCTGGAGGATTTCTGCTTGCTGTTTGGCTGTGGGCCAGTCCTGTTTTTCGACTGCCTCGGTCAGTCCTGGTAATTCCAGATGCGCGTAGGTGAAGCGGGCTCCGTAGAGGATGTGTTTGAACCACGGACGGCCGGGAATGCCGTCGGGGTTTAGCCAGTTGCGCTCTACCTGCATCATGCCGTGATTCAGGGTGAGGGCAAGTTTGGGGTCGATTTGACCTGAGGCGAGTTTGCGCGCCAGGGATTCGTTTAACTTCTTTCCTGCTTTTTCGAAGTCATTAATGGCATCTAGAACCGGCTTGAGATCGAAGGCGGCAGGTTGCCGAGCTTCTCCCCGCATATTCTTACTATTCGATTTCGTCAGTTCATCCACGAATTGGCGGATGTTGGCGGCGTAGCTGGCGAAGTCGAAGGGGAGCAGGTCGGCATTCGCGAGGCGCAGCGCGGTTACGCCCCATAGTTGCGACATGAGCGTGTGGTAGCGGTATCCCGGGTCGCCGAAGTTGTTCATCCAGTAGAAATCATCGTAGGCGGAATGGTAGACGCCGTAGTCTCCGTCGAATTGCAGGCCGATGACGGGCATTCCGACAAAGTTCAGAAAGACAGTGTGGTCGGAGCCGCTGCCGATGCGGGTATCGGCTAGATCTTCATCGGAGACTTCGGCGGGTTGCCTGGCTTCCAGCTTCTCGTGAATTACCGTGGCCTTCCACGCATCGTAAAGACTTTTGCCGGACGGATCCTGTAGTGTTCGGCTGGTTTCGACGAGCATGGGTGCGAGCGACGCGACCGCCTGGCCGTGGAAGTTCGGACCCGACGTGGCTTCGTCCACATTGATGTAGGCGACGGCCTTGGTACGGAGCTCGTCGGCGAATTGTTCTCCCCATTCCGTGGACCCGGTCAGGCCGACTTCTTCGCCGTCCCAACTGCAGACGACCAGCGTGCGGCGCGGGCGCATTCCTTCTTTGGCGAGTTGGCCGAGCGAGCGCGTCAGTTCCATCATCGAAGCGGTGCCGCTGCTGGGATCGACGCCGCCGAAGACCCAGGCGTCGCGGTGATTTCCGAGCACGACCCATTCATCGGGCAGTTCAGAGCCGCGGATGCGGCCTTCGACGACATAGTAGGGCTGGGTGCCGTTGTCCATCTCGATTTTGAGATGGACTTTTACGCGTTCGCCGCCAAGGTGATATTGAATCGGCAATCCGCCTTGCCAGTTCTCGGGAGCGAGCGGGCCGTCCATGCTTTCGAGCAGAGGCTTGGCATCGTGCCAGGAAAGGGGGAGTGCCATGATCTTTGGCGCCGACATCGCCTGCTCGATGGGAATACGTTTGGCGCCGGGGACGGAGGCCCATCCGGGAGTAAGCGGGTCGCCGGGGACCATGAAGTCGTAGGTGATTGCGCCGCGCTGGATGTGATATTCCGGACCCCAGGGACCGTCGGGATCGACTTTGCCTTTCTTGTATCCGTCTTCGGCGGGATCGCTGTAGATGAGAATCGCGGCGGCGCCTTCGCGCTGCGCGGTCAGGGCTTTGAATCCGCGATAGCTGTAAGGATTGGAATAGCGAACCAGGACGATTTTGCCTTTGACCTCGATGCCGTTTTTGCGCAGCAGTTCGTAATCTTCAGGATTGCCGCTGTGGGCGTAGACCACGGGCGCGGTTACCTCGCCGGAGATGGACATGCCGCTCCAGGCGCCGCTGATCGCGGGATTCTTCGAGTCGGGATCGGCGTCGAGTGGGGCTTCGCGCAGAACCGCCTGATAGTGCGTGGGAGCGATCATTTCGAGCGAGGCGATTTTGGGATTCGAGCCGTAGACGTCGTAGCGGCGGATGATCACGTCTTCGAGTCCCTGCTTGCGCCATTCCGCAGCGATGTAGTCGGCGAGTTCGTTGTTACGCTTCGATCCGGCGACGTGCGGTTCGGCGGTGAAGATGCGATGTTGGCGGCGCTCTTCGTCGGGGGAAGGGAGGGATTTTAGTTTGGTCTCGATCTGGGTTTCGCGGGCGGCCGAGGAGGGAGTGAAGCCGAGGATGGGGGTTTGGGCGTAGATATACAGGGAGCAGAGGAAGAACAGGACAGTCGCAATTGCGGTACGGACAGAGAGGTTCATAGTGTCCATTCGCCTTTTTAGAACGTGGTGTGACCACAGCTCAGAAAGTTTCTTTCGCCCCGCTGGGGCTTGAATCGTTTGCCGTCGCTTACCCACGGCTTACGCCGTGGGCTGCATTCTATCGCCGCTTCGCGGCTGGCTTCTAACGCGGCAGCTTATTTTGCTTTCAGGATGTCGCTCAGCAAGTCGGGCTTGGATTCGTCGCGGACCAGGTGCGGGTAGGATTCGCCGCCGTGGTAGTCGAGTTTGTAGGTCTTGTAGTAGTCGGTGTTTTCGACCAGCAACTCGATTGGGGCGCTGCCGCTCTTCGCCGACTTGATGGCATCGCGCAAAACCTCGGCGGAAAAGCGGCGGCCATTGACGGCGATTACTTTCATCCCCGGCCCGATTCCCGCTTTGGCCGCGAGCTCGCCTTCAATGGTGTCCGTGATGCCGCCATCGTCGCGCAGTTCGAGACCAAGGGCGAGCGCGGCGGGTACGGTGCGACTCATCGCCGCCGCGCCGTTCATCATTTCCGAAGGAGTCTCGTTGTACGTGAGTTTCCATCCGCTGCCCTCGATGCCGCCCAGCGGCGCTCCGGGGCCGTGGTTGGTGAGGCGCTCGGTCCAGAAGGCTCGCCAGTCGTAGGGAGCGACTTGGTTCAGCGTGTTGACGATGTCATCGAAGGTGTAGGTTTTCAGCTCGGGGCCGGTGCTGGGGGCGCCATGGAAGAGATGGCAGAAATCATCCAGCGTCTTCTTGCCTTTGGTCTGCTGGCGAATGATGACGTCGACCCAGAGCCAATTGAGCGTGTCTTCATTGTAGAAATCGGTGCTGCGGCGCCATGAGCGCCAGGCATCGGGAGAAAAATAAAGTTGAGGCGCGGCGTCGGCGGTGTCTTGCAGGTTGCGCCATTGGCGGCCGGGAAGGTGATCGAGTGCGGAGGCGGTCAAGGCCAGATCGTCGCGGTCCTGCTCGGCAGTGAGCAGACCACTACGTGCGGTCAGGACGAAGCCGAGATAGTTGGTCAGGCCTTCATAGACCCAGAGCAGATCGTCTTGCATGGGCTGCTGGTAATCAGGCGTGGCGAGATCGGCGGGACGGCGGAACTTTCCATTCCATGAGTGCACGTATTCATGGGGAAGCAAGCTGGCAGACATTTTGCGGGAGCCTTCATCGACGAGGGCGCGTTCATCGACGCGGCTGTCGTCAGATTCGTGGTGCTCGAGTCCAAAGTGGGCGACGTGATCGCTGAGCGTGTAGAGGAAATGGTAGTCGCGGTAGTGATGGGCGCCGAAAAGTTTCTGTGCTTGCTCGACGAGATTCTTGTAGTGGTCCCAGACTTCTTGCGGAGCGTCGAGAGCGGCGGCGCTGTCGGCGGCAATATCCATTTCGGTCAATGGGTCTTGCGCCAGCGGGACGACCTTCAGAAATTCTCCGGTGATCACCGGGGAATCCACCAGCGTGGTGAGCGAAGCCGGGGAGAAATGGATTTCGTTACCACTTTGGCTGGCGATGGGGAGCGGGGTGCCGAACTTCCATCCTTCGGGAAGCTTCAGGCTGGCGGTGTAGTTGATGTCGTCGGACTTGTAGCCCTTAGGGTAGAGGAGGACTTGATTCCAGCTGATGACGGCGAGTTTGGCGGTGGCGGACGATCCGGAGGAGAAGCCTCCTTCAAAAGTTGCCGGAGAGAGGAAGTCGAGTTCGGCGGAAATTTCGGACTCGCCTGCGGGAACGTCAACGTGGATGGTGAAGCCGTCGAGGGTATCGCGTCGCCATTTCAGGGGCTTGCCGCCTGGCGCTGAATTTCAGGCCGGCGAGGTCGACGACTGGCCCATCGGGGGCGTGCTCGCCGGGAATCCATTTTGGATAATAAAGAGTCAGGTCGCCGGGGGTGGCAGGAATTTTCAGGGAGGCGTGAAAGATTTTGCGGGGGGCAGTCGTGGCGTCGACGGAGATGGTGACGGTCGGCGGCGTTGCGCACCAACTGCTTACTGAGCAGACCGCGAGACAAATAATTCCCAGGACTCTTGCGACTTTCATTCTGGACGGGCCCCCACGCGCTGTGATTTCGCGATTTGCGATTGGCAACAAATTTAAGACTATAGCAGCCGTGAAGCGCGAGCGTACAGGAATGGGCGTCGCGAGCTCTGCCAAGGGACGAATGCAGCATGACAGGCTTTTGAAATTTAGAAGATGCGAGCGGCGTAATGCGAGACGCGCGCTTACGCTGATATCATGCGGCAGATGTCGCGGCGGGGAAAGTTCATCACATTTGAAGGGCTCGACGGATCGGGCAAAAGCACGCAACTGCGGCGGCTCGCGGTGGCGCTGCGCGAGGCTGGGCATAAAGTGATCGAGACGCGCGAACCGGGCGGGACTTTGACCGGAGAGAAAATCCGGAAGGTGTTGCTCGATTCGGGAACGGCGGGGCTTTCTCCGCTGGCGGAGATGGCGCTGATGTTTGCCTCGCGGGCGCAACATATTGCCGAGGTGATCGATCCGGGCCTGGCGGCGGGAAACATCGTGCTGTGTGACCGGTTTACGGATTCGACCGAGGCTTACCAGGGAAGCGGGCGGCGGCTGGGAAGCGATGCGGTTCGGGAGTTGCATCGGGTACTGTGCGGGAATCTGCAACCGGACATGACGATTCTTTTGGATTCGAATCCGCATGCCAGCGTGAACCGGGCGCGGCGACGGAACAAACGCGACTCGAAAAGCGGGGGGCGCGGGCACGACGAGAACCGGTTCGAACAGGAGACAAGGGCATTCTTTGGACGGGTGCGAGAGGGATTTGCGGCGATCGCGAAGCGGGAACCGGGGCGGGTGGTGACCGTCGACGCGCGCGGGACGCCGGGACAGACGCATCAGCGGATTTGGGAAGCGGTGCAGCGGAAGTTGAAGCTTTGAGAACACAGCACTTAGCATTTGGCACTTAGCACTTCGCAGCCTAGACGGGCGCGATTTTCCTTCGGGTAAGGCTGAGTGCTGACAGGTAAATGCTAGGTGCCAACGGCTAACAGCTATGTTTTCTGATTTTCACGGTAATTCCGAAATAGTTCATCGCTTGCGCGACATGCTGGCTCGCGACCATTTTCCCCATGCGGTCGTGCTGGCTGGTGGGCGGGGATGTGGGAAGTACACGCTGGCGCTGATGCTGGCGCAGGCGCTGAACTGCCTTGACCCGAAACAGACTGATGGGCTTACCAGACTTTTGCGGCAAATGCGCCAATTGCGTGCGGATTGCGCAGTCCGCCGACCTGGATGCCCGTTTCGCCGAAGCCGTCGAGGCTCGCGAGAACCTTCGCGACGCCGACAAGAAAGAGACGCGGCTGTTTGTGCAGACGCATCCGGACGTGCTGGTGATTCCGCCGGATCCTCCGCAGATGATGATCAAGGTGGACCAGGTGCGGCGGGTCATCGAAACGATTTATTACCGGCCGGCGGAGGGCAGGGAACGGGTTTACATCTTTACGGACTCGGCGTTTATGAAGGAGGCGGCGAACTCGCTGCTCAAGGTGCTGGAAGAGCCGCCGGAGTTCGCCACGATTTTTCTGCTGACCGAGAATGCCGGGGAACTGCTGCCGACGATCCGGTCGCGGTCGATGGTGTTCACGTTGTGTGCTTTGTCGACGGAGGAGATCGAACGTGATCTGGCGGAGCGGCATCCGGATTGGAAGCCGGCGCAACGGGCTTTGGTGGCACGGTTGTCGGAGGGAGCGGTGGGACGAGCCCGCGACTTTGATCTGGCAGGCTATACCGCGGCTCGCGACCATGCCTTGGCTATCCTGAAATCGGCATTGCTCGGGGGAGAGCACAGCGAACTGTTCAAGGTCACGGAGTCGTACCGTCCGGGGGCGGAAGGACGGGAGAAGACCGAGCAATTGATCCGCACGCTTTACTCTTTGTTGCGGGACCTGGTGTTTATCGAATCGGGGGCGCCGGAATTGATCCGCAATACCGACATCTCGCCGGAGTTGAAACGACTGGGTGAGGGAGCGGATTTTGCGTGGATTTCGGCGGCGTCGGATCGCCTGGCCGAGGTCGAGCGTGGTATGCGGCGGAACCTGTTGCGGTCATTGTCGCTGGACGCGTTCGCGGCGGGGCTGGAGAAAGTTTGACTGTAGAACTCCAACCATAGTCTTGAGCGTGGAACTGAAATATGCTGGAACGATCCCCCAGATCCAGACCTATCGTCAGCTTCGGTTGAAAAAAATCCTGCTCAGATTCCTGGCTGCGGTGACATTTTGTAAAGCATGTCATGAGACTGGATAAAAGAGCGCGAAGGACAGGGCACCCCACGGCGTTGGTGATGCCAACGAAGTCAAGAGCCCCTCCTTAGAAAAACAGCAGGGATGCAGTTCTATGGGTCCGGCTGATTGAAGCCCTGCACGATCCAGCCCACAGCCCAGACAAGTCCTTCGATTGCGGCTACATAAAGCGCCGGCGCGCTCAGATACCGTTCAGCGAGACCGAAAAAGGCGAAGCAAAAGCGCAAACTTGTGACATCGCCTGTTAACAGCAGCTACACTTCTATAAGTGTTAAATATGGCCACGAAGGCGTTGCTCTACATAATAGGTTTTTTGTTCTGCTGTGCTCTGGAAGCACAGACTCCAGTCCCAAACGTAGTTTTTCATGGAAATTGTGGTACCGACCTCCCGCGCTTTGAAGAGTGGTTTCGCAATACGCGATTGGCCCAGGGTCAGCCGTACGTCGCTGCACAGGATAGAAGCCGGAAGACAATCACCAACTATCCAAAGCTGAGGTTAGAAATGTTAATGTCCGAGGTTGAGGAATACCTTGGGAAGCCTGACTTTGCGATGGAAACGCCAGCCGCCCGTTTGGCTATAGGGGCTGAGCCAGCGGACCACCGGTGCAGCGTGCAAACCGCATATATCTTCAACAAGAATGGCGAAAACATGACCGACCTGCAAGATGTCGCCATCTACCTGTTCTTCTCACGCGAAGGGAAACTGTACTGGACTATGCCCCAAAACTTACCGGACCTCAAGCCTTTGGGTTTTCCGAAGGGGGCAAGTCTCAAGGTTCAGAGCCAAATTGTTTGGAAGGAATATATCTTCGCAGATGACGGGTTCGCCATCACTCTTCCGAGCGATCCTCATCCCCATAAGAGTCCGCAAGTGCCAAACGGCATGGCCTATTCCGTGCCATTGTCCACTGGAGCACGCTTTTCCCTCTACACGGAGGAAGCGAACGACAAATGTGTTGATACAGTGCGAGGTCAACTCGAAACCGCAAAGAGCACAGCAGAACATAGAGGCTTTACGCTAATCTCGTTCCGAAAGGTCGAAGGCAGTGGGTACACAGGTGTCGAATTCGTTCAAAAAGTACCGACTGGCAAAATCGACTATGAACGATGGGTTTGTGCAGCACACAGGTTGTATCTATTTGCAGCAGACTGGAATCCAGAGGAATCAGAACCGAAAGACCTTCAGCGGATCGTCGATTCGTGGCGCGTAGTCTCACACCCGTAGGTACCGTTCACGGGCTGGTTGGCGAAAAATCTCCATAGCACTCATTGGGTCTTGCCGTGCTTTGGCTTGGCTACCGTGCCAAGCGCCTGCCGTTTCCAATATTCAGCCTTCAATCGACTCGACTCGGTTACGTTGTAGAGGACTTCGCAGTCGCAGCAAGCGCCTTGCGCTCTGAGGACAGCGAGCATGTCCTTCAAGTCTTCTGAATCGGAACCTGCCGCTTCCAATATGCGCTTAGAGATTTTGAAGTCCCCGCCGCAGACTTCCCGCTGACCAGAATCCCCATCCGGGCACATCAGGTCATCGAGTCGCTCGAAAAAATGTGAACGGCGAAAGCACGTCATGACGTCGGGGGTGATCGACGCGATCAGGTCGGAATCCGGGCCAATATCCATGGGCGAGACCATATCACCGCTTCGGGAAGCGAGCAACGAAGCTCAACTGTCGTAACATCTCTGTTACACTCATGTTCCCGTTGTTTCCTATGCTACCTAGTTAATTCAATTGCGATTGATTTCAATCGAGACTTGACAGCCGCCTGACCCGAGTTGAGAATAGCCGCCATCGGTGTCGGCCCCTCCCCGCAGCCACTGAGTTCATCAATCCCAGGAGATTACCTAATGAAGTTTACCCACTTCGCACTGGTGGTGTGTGCATTCCTGTTGACTCCAGGCGGTATTCGCGCAAACCAATCAGCCCATCGCGATTCCCGCGGGCACTACCTTTCCGCAGATGCACTATCACCCCGCTCCCGATCCAAATGCGGCAGAGGCGCCGCTCGCCGGTTCCACCATCCCGACCTGGAACTACAGCGTGGTTTCGCCGGTCGACAAGAAGACATATACCGGGACCATCATCGGAAACAATCCAGCCACCAAGCCCGGCGGGATCACGGTGATCCCGATGGTGATCGTTCCGGTGCGGCTCGTCTTCAAGTACAACGCGACCACAAGCTTCATTTTCGATCCGACCGTTGCTGATGCCGGGTGCCTCGGTACCGGCAACACTGGAGTCAGCCTGTTGCAGCAGTCGCCGCTGTTTAGCGACGTAACGTATACAGCAAAGGGCGTCAATGTTGGGACGTCTCAGTACATTGACCTGTTCCAGCGGGCCAATTTTTGGAACGATGTTTCCGCATCGGGCGGCGCAAATTACCACACTCTCCTGGGTGCTGCCGTGCTTCCCGTGCAGACCGTGACTGTGGCGAGTGCCAACACCGGTGTGCCGAAGGGCACCGTCTTCAGTGAATCGGTTTTCTGTGGCAGCAACACCGGCAATGTGAATCAAGCCGGAAAGCTGGGAGTGATGAACATCAGCTTCTGGGACCCGACGGCTCAATCGTTGATCACCAAACTTGGTCTGAATCCCAATACGTTCGTCTTTTTCCTGTTTTACAACTCGGTCATGTCCGCCTCTCCGGTGACCGCCTGCTGCACGTTGGGCTATCACTCTTTCAAGGGGGCGCAGACTTACGGCGTGGGCGACTTCCAGGGAGACCCGAACTGGATCGTTGACACCTCCGACACTTCCCCTCTTAGCCATGAACTCGGCGAATGGATGAACAACCCGATCGGAGTGAACGCCACGCCCGCATGGGGTCATATCGGTCAGGTGTCTGGTTGCCAGGCCAATTATGAAGTGGGAGATCCTCTCTCGGGAAAGCCGCTTCTGGCTGTGAAGATGCCCAACGGTTTTACTTACCACGTGCAAGAGCTGGCTTTCTTCGACTGGTTCTACCGGATCTCGCCCTCAACTGCACTGAACGGATGGGATTCCCTCGCGGGAACCTTCACCACAGGTGCCGGCGCGGTCTGCAAGTAGTTCTCGCTAAACTTGAAGACCGGAGAACAGGCCGCGCCCGCAAGGCGGCCTGACTCTCTCACGCTGCGATCGCGGCCAAAACCTGGCGGGCGGCAATGCAACGGATGGGTCAGTAGTGTAGGGTCGAGTCAGACTGCGATTGCGGGATGGCGCTATGAACCCGTGCGAGGGGCGCCTGTTCAAGTCGAGACTGTCCTGCGAATTAACTACGCCCTGTCCCCCTAGGGGCTAGCTACAGGACGATGGTTGTTGCAAATCGTGGTTACGCTCAGATCTTGAAAGGCGCCCCGGCTCGGAGTAACCACTTCCCCGGTTACCTTAGGATTCCCTGTCGAGACTGTGAGATCGCGTTAAGGCATCGCTGGGACAGTGGTTTACAGGAAATTACTCTAGTGGTTCTACTCCCTTCGGAGAGATTGCTGCTCCCCGGGCCCCCGCCTATAATCGACCTACTCTGGTTGATGTTCTCCGTCAGGTTCCGGGTAGAAATTGGGAGGGCTACGTGTGGATGCCCTCCAGCTAAGGTGAAAGGGAAAACGCCCGGACATGCGAAAGCACCTGCAACTCGCATTGATGCTGACGGCCACGACGGCAATCGCGACCTCCTTTACCTTCACAACACCGCAAGTGTGGGCTGCCGCAGGAGATGGTCCAGCCCGCGGAATCACCACGACAGAAGAACATGGGCGCAAGATCTATGTAAACGAAGACGCTCCGGCGCATGCGCGGGAGACGGAGTCGCCTCAGCCGAAACGCTCGAAACTGGTTTACTGGAGCAGCCAGGAGGGACGCTGGAAGCCGGTACCCTCGTCGGGTACAGCGTCGATGAAGGCGGCTCGGTCGGCGGCGGCCGAGATCAGCGAATATTTCGGCCGGGAGTCTTCACAGTCGGCCAATGCGCGCATCGTGGCGGCGAACGCTCGCGGTCACCAGGCTTCGCAAGAAGAAATTGACGCCTCGATTGTGATGGCGGCCGCTCGCCACAATGTGGATCCCAACCTGGTGCGGGCGGTGGTCAAGGTCGAGTCTAACTTCAATTCCAATGCGGTTTCGCGCAAGGGCGCAATGGGCCTGATGCAACTGATGCCCTCGACGGCGCGGAGCTTGAACGTGAAGAATCCATTTGACCCGGATCAGAACGTGGATGCGGGAGTGCGGCATCTTAAGCAGCTCTTGGAAAACTACGGCGGCGACGTGAATCTGACCCTGGCCGCCTATAACGCAGGTTCGGGAGCAGTGGCGCGCAGTGCGGGTATCCCACGCTATGCCGAAACCCAGAATTATGTTCGGAGGATTACCAACCTCTACTATGGGGGATTTGATCTTTCTCCGTCGGGGCCAGGTCATGATCCCGTGCGGGTTCAACGGGATGCGCGGGGCGTGCTTTACATCAGCAACACGGATTAGAATCTAAGCATCTGTTTAAGAAGTCTCTCAGGTACCTAGGCAGTTCAACTGCAACGGCGGATCGAGACAGTTACGGACCGGCGACCTTGAACATAACTATGAGCCAGCGCACCTTGCGCTGGGGAGCGCTGCTGTTGGTGGTGGCCCTCCCCGGAGTGCGGGCGCACGCCCGTCGAGCCCACCACAGTGAAGCCTGGGCGCGGGAGCACTATGCGGCCGCCGACCGGATGCGGGAAGCGCTTAACGGTCGTCCTCCGGCCGAGCGCATGCGGCGCGATTACCAGCGCGTCCTGAACGCCTACCGCAACGTCTACTTCGGAGCGCCGACGTCGGCCAAGGCCGATCCCAGCGCGGTTGCTGTAGCCGAGACCCTGGTCGAGATGGGACGGCGCTTCGACGACGACAAGATCCTGAATGAGGCGATTGCCCAGTACAGGTTCCTGAGGCGGGAGTATCCCGGCAGCAGGTTCCGATGCGACGCCCTGTTCACGATCGGCGAGATCTATAAGGACGACCTGAACAATCCGCAACAGGCGCGGAGCGTTTTTGAGGACTTCCTGCACCGCTACCCGCGGCATCGCCTGGCCGAAGACGCACGGCAGGCCATCGGCGAGATCAATCAGGAGGCCGAGTCGGAGAAACGAGCCGAGGCCAAAAAGAGCAAGCCGGGTAAGCAGACCTCGAGCAAGACGGCAACCGCGAAGGAAGTGCAAAACCCCGATGCTTCGGATCCCGAAGAAACGGAGGCGGACTCTCGTCCGGACGGAGGGCAGAAAAGTTCCCCACCCTCGGGGCGGGTGGCGCGGGTTACTGGAATTCGACATTGGTCGACGCCGGACTACACGCGTGTAGCGATCGACCTCGAAAGCGAGATCAAATTCGGGTCGCAGCGGATCTCGAATCCCGATCGCATCTTTTTCGATCTACGCGGTACGCAACTGGCTTCCACGCTAGTGGGTAAGAGCTTCGACGTGGATGATGGATTCCTGAAGAAGATTCGCGTGGCCCAGTTTCAGCCCGGCCGCACGCGGGTAGTACTTGAAGTCGACAACCTGTCGGCCTACCAGGCTTTCCTGCTGCCGAATCCCTACCGGTTGATCATTGATATACACGGCAAGAATTTCCATGCGAAGAACGACAGCAGCCTCTTGCATTCGAAGCTGCCAAAGGATGTAGCGACGTCTCCGGACGTGGAAGCCCCGCCAAGAGGCGGCTCGAATGGCGATTCTGAAGCCTCTCCTGAGGCGGAAGCAGCGGCGCAGGCCAAGGAAGATTTGCGCGCCGAGGCGGGGAAGGCGCCAGTCACCAGCCAGGACGTGGGCGATGAGACCAAAGTTGTTCCCAAGGGCGCGAATTCAGCTTCCAATTCTCACCTGTCAGAATCGCGCAAGCCGGGCGCAGACACGAAGAGCGAAAAGCCTGCTCCGACCAAAGTAGTGGTCGATGCCGACGACGATGACGATACCGCGAACGCCGTGGCCGATCTGAAGACTCGTTCCCATGCGCAGGGTAAATCTGCGTCCCGGCTCACTGCCAGCCGGAAGGGAAAAGACCTTGATGTCCGCGTGGCGAGGCCCACGGCCAGCGGTGGCCGGTCGCTCATTCGGGCATTAGGCCTGAAGATTGGCAAGATCGTTATCGACCCCGGACATGGCGGACACGATACAGGAACCATCGGACCGGAAGGCCTGCAAGAGAAAGATCTGGTGCTGGAGGTCGGACGCCGGTTGGGCAAGTTGCTGGAGACACGCTTGGGCGCCGACGTGGTCTACACCAGGAAGAACGATACGTTCATCCCGCTGGAAACGCGAACGGCGATTGCCAACCAGCAGCGCGCCGACCTTTTCATTTCGATTCATGCTAACTCCAGCCACGATTCGGCGGCGCGCGGCGTCGAAACCTACTACCTGAATTTCACCTCGTCGCCGGAAGCGTTGGAAGTGGCGGCACGTGAAAATGCCGTTTCGGAAAAGTCCATTTACGAGCTTCAGGATCTTGTGAAGAAGATCGCGCTCCGAGAAAAAATAGAGGAATCCCGTGAGTTCGCCGGGGATGTGCAGGAGTCGCTCCACAGTGGCCTGGCGGCGAAAAGTCCCGGAATCCGCGACCGGGGCGTCAAAAAGGCGCCGTTCATCGTGCTGATTGGCGCGAATATGCCTTCGATCCTGGCCGAGATTTCTTTCGTCAGCAACCCCGCTGACGAGCATCGGCTCCAAACTAGCGAATATCGCCAGCGCATCGCAGAATCGCTTTATCACGGGATCGCGAAGTACGTGGATGGATTGAGCGGCGTAAAGATGGCCAGCAAAATGGACAAAGCCGCAGGGCAGTAGACTGAGTCGATCCTTCGAAGCTTCCAGGAATTTCTTCAGTTCCCCCAAGTTTGCCGAAGCTCAAGGCGTGTCGCCAGGAAGGTTCCTAACCGGCTGACCCGAGAGCGGTGCTGGAACAGTCCAATCGATCTCCGCGCCTGTATCCGAAATGCCCCCGCCCCTATTGAGATGTCTGGAATTCCATGTTGTCGTCGACAGAAATTTGCGCGGGCGAGCCGGAAGCGTCGTCGCGGGAGCGGGTAGCGACAACGCGAAAGCCTGTGCCGCTGGTCTGGACGTCATAGGTGTACGGAGGGCGCTTGTGGACAACGGTAATGGTGTTGGTCGAGATCAATTCATCGAGGGAAGCGTATTTTCCTTCGGTGGCGAAGTAGCGGCGCTCGGCTGAGGCGATGCTCATCAAATCGCCGCGTACTCCTGTAATGTCGATGGCGGCTTTGGGGTTATCCGTTCCAGCGGCCGCGGACGAACTCTGGGCCTGCCGTGAATAAATGTAGACCCCAAGGGCCATCACAATGATTACGCTGAGGAAGCCAAAGACGCGGCTCATGAGTCGATTGCACTGCGAAACGGGTGCGGTGGCAAGTAACCGGAGGGCAGGGACTGGCGTGGTTCCGGCAAGGCTGCCGGAATATTCGAAGAAAATCTTGGGCCGGGATTTCAGCTACTGAAGGGTGCTGCCTACCTGAGAAAAGACATTGCTCGCATTGGATCCGATCAGGCGAACAGTACCCATGACAATCACCAGGACCACCGCCAGCATGACTGAGTATTCGGCGATGTCCTGACCTTCCTCGTCCGACCAAAGATTACGAAATGAATGACGCATAAATTCCCCTGTTGCTATGTAGTGGCCCCTGAAGGTACAAGCTGCGAAACGGGTTGACCGAAATGCTCCTGGGAACTCAGCCCCCATGCCTCTCTGTCTTGCGTGAGAGACTTCAACCCGATTTGAAATTCAGAGGTGCCTTTCAGCTTCTTAATCCAGATGACGCGAAACAGCATTTTGCGCTGGCGATAGAAAATGGTTACTTCGTCCATCACGTTCAATTCGCGGCGAATCGAACCTAGTCGAACGCCGGCAGGAGTAACATCCAGCGTGTGCGCGAGGTCTTCGAAAGCGACGCCGGCGCTGTCGATGCCTTTAATTCTCACGGGAAGAACGGCTTTCGTTCGATTTCCGTACCGCTGCTTGATTTCACGACTTCCCGCTAACATTCTGTCACCCAACGACAGTTTGCACTCGTTGGACCGAGTTGTGAATGGCTCTGACGGGTGGGGCCAACGCACGACGGTAACCATTCGCGCCCCGGATGATTAAATTGTTGGGAAAATGCGCCTCCCCGGGCCGTTTGGCAGGCTTTGGAAACCTTTTGGGGTCTCCTGTGGTCTAATTAAGAGGAGTTCTGTGTCCTTGCCAGTCATGAGATTCCCCCGGTTTATCAATGTTTTCGTCGTTTTAGGTTGTCTGCTGGGCACGGGGTTCGCGGCCACTCCGGCGCAGGCTCCGGCGATTCTTCCTCCCCAGTTCGGAGGGTGGGAGATGCAGGGCAATCCCCAAACGAGCACCGACCCCGCCGTGGCCGACGCCACCAATGGTGCTGTGCTCAAGGAATACCGCTTTTCCGATTTAGCCTCAGCCACCTACACCCGCGAGGATGGGCGCACGCTGAAGATCCGCGCCGCGCGATTCGCGGACGCCTCTGGGGCCTTTGGCGCGTACACATTCTACTTGCAGCCCGACATGACGAAGGAGCAGATCGGCGACCAGGGAGCCTCCTTGGGGGATCGGGTCTTGTTTTATCGCGGGCACGTTCTTGTGGACGCACACTTCAGCAAGGAATCTCCGATGTCTGGAGCGGAATTGCGCGAATTAGCTGGGACGCTGCCGCATCCCAATGGAAGCTCCGCCAATCTACCGTCGTTTATTCAGTTCCTGCCGCGCCGCGACTACATCGCGAACACACAGAAGTATGCGATGGGGCCGGCCGCGCTGGCTGCGCTGGCGCCCCCGGTTCCGGCGGACTTCGTCGATTTCGGCGCGAGTGCCGAAGTTTCGCTGGCCCGCTACAGCACTTCCAGCGGGGAAGCGACGCTGATGTTGATCTCTTACCCCACGCCTCAGCTTGCCGCTGAACACATGCGGCGCATTGATGCCGCGCATCAGTTGGCACAGCCGCAGTCAGGTATTTCCGCGATTGGCGTTAGTGGAACTTTCTTTGACAAGCGTACCGGACCGATCGTCGCCATCGCGACCGGAGGAATTTCCGACAGCGATGCGAAATCGTTGCTGGGTAGAGTCAACTACGAGGCGAATGTCACGTGGAACACTCCGACCGATAGCGCACAAGTCCGTGATTTGTACATGCTGATCCTCAATATTGTGGTTCTCTGCGCGATTCTCGCAGGACTGGCGATTGTGGCAGGCGTCGCCTTCGGTGGAATTCGAATTTTGATGAAACGTCTTTATCCCGACAAGATATTTGATCGTCCAGAGCAGATGGAATTCATCTCGCTCCACCTCACGGAGACGGTCGTCAAGGGTGCTTCCCCAGACGGGACCGACCGGGGACAAGCAGCGTCCTAGCAGCCCGTTTGACCCCATAACTAGCTTTAGAAAGATCGGCTTACGTCTTTCCCCAGGGCAGTTTGTCTCAAATTGCTACACTCGCGGCGGTTGTTGATTGATTCTGTAAATTATTGAAAACAAAGGCATTTATTTCAGAAAAATCCCTTGACACCCCTGTTTTTGGACTCATAAGATTTCGGCAGAAAGTTTTGACGGAATTTCAAAGCTCCGTTGGAACTATTCTCCCTTGAAGAAGAGGCCACCCTGTTGCCGGGTGGCCTTTTCGTTTTCGAATTCTGTCGTTTGTCTTCGCACGCGTTCAGAAATTGCAGTGATAAGTAAACGGAACTCTTCTGTTTTGTGTTCGTACTCATCTGGTGAGGGTTGATACGAAGGCTGTGGGTCAGTGGCATCATCAATTTCCAGAATCAGGAAAATCAGGATTAGCAAATAAGGAGAGTTCATGTTTTGCGATGGATGCGGCGCGGTAGTGCAACCCGGTCAAGCATTCTGCAGCAAGTGCGGCAAGCAGATCGTCGGGCCGATCTCAGTCATTCAGCAGCCTCGGCCGGGACGAGTGCAGGCGCATGTTCGGTTGCTCGGCCTGTTCTGGCTCGCGTTCTCAGCGTTCAACACGGTGGGAGCGGTGGTTCTGTACGTCGTCGCGAATACTTTTTTCGGGCACATCAACGCTATGGGAGCACCGGACGCGCCGACTGCCTTTCTGCGACCTTTACTGAGTGTGGTCGCGATTCTGTTGTTGGCGAAAGCAGCCCTGGGTTTCCTGGCTGGTTGGGGCTTGTTGCAGCGGGAGAAGTGGGCACGGGTTCTCGCTCTGGTGCTGGCGTTCGTTTCACTGTTCACGAACATTCCGTTCGGAACGGCGCTGGGAATCTATACGATGTGGGTACTTCTTCCGGCAGAATCGGAGCGCGAATACGACGCTCTGGTAGTACCAGAGGCTGCATGAAGTCTGTCAGATAAACGCATTTGGGTGCGAAGTGAGACCCGGAGGAATCGGTTCGGGTGTTTTGTAGCGGTGACGTCGCCGCGCGTGTACGAAAGATGTGGGCTGTTTCCGGTCGAGCGAAGGATTCTCGCAGGCCATCCTCGCGAAAAGAACAGGCCCGCCTGATTCTGCTCCTATTCGGCGGCATCCCTAACAGCCCACTGACTTGCAAATGCCGTGCTAGGGAAATGCTAGCGGGTAGTGGGCGCACTCGAAAGATAACCGAGGTCACCGCACGCCCGCTTCTGGTCCACGGAAATTCACCGACCGAGTTCGTGTACCCGTGTGGTGAGGCGACGCGCAGGCGCATCTCGCTTTACGGTTCTCAGCCTCCCATTTAGAATCGAGAACAGGCCGACGTAGCTCAGTTGGTAGAGCAGCCGATTCGTAATCGGCAGGTCAGCGGTTCAAGTCCGCTCGTCGGCTCCATCCTAACCCCAATCATCGGGCTAGTTTACAAATCCAGCCATTGCAGCTGAATCAGTTTTTACTGTCCTATCACTGTCCCGAAGGGTCTGACCCTCCGATTGTTGGGCGATGTTTTGCTCAAATTGCTGCATGGCTTCCGCGACGTCGGTCGCTGTGCTCTTGATGTAGTACGTCGTCGTGGTGCTCACGTTCGAGTGACGCAGGATTTTCTGAATCACCTTGTCGTGAACGCCGAGACGATACAGGTTACTGCCCAGGCCGCGCCGAGCCGCGTGGAAGCCGTGCCACTCCGGAATGCGCGGATCACGTTCGTAACCCGGACAGTCTTTCGCTTTCAGGTGCGGCTTGCCTTCACTAAGCCCACAATGAATGCAAATGTTCAGCGAAGGCAGTATCTGACGATTCAAGGTATTGTTCATTGAAGTGGGGTTTCCGTTGCCAGTCGAGAACATCCACCCCTTCTTGGCATCACCGTTTCGAAGCCGGTGGATTTCAAGCCGCTCGGCTAGCGGGCGAATGACAGGCACGGCAGAACCGCTCATTTCCGTCTTAGGTGCAACGGTCTGCCCGTTCCAACGAGAGCGGCGAACAAGTAATTCGCCATCGTAATAGTCAGTCCATTCCAAACCCTCAATCTCGCCTCTCCTTAAGCCTGTATATGCGGCAATTGCGAAGATCGTCGCCGCCGGCTCTGGGAGATGGGAAAGGATGGTTTCGATTTGCTCAAGCGAATAAGCGAAAGTAGCTTTCGCCGCGGCCGCGTGGGGATTTACTCTCGTATCCCGCGCGGGGTTTTCGCCGTTGTAGAAGCCCAGTCTTTTGGCTTCGGCAAAGACGCCCGAGATCATACTCTTGATTCGTTTGAGGGAGTTTCGTGACAAGCTTCCCTGGCCGATCGCATCCAGCCAGCGCTGGACGTGAGAGGTCTTGAAGTCTTTCAGGTTGATGCGTTGTCGGGTTACGAGGGGTTTCAGGTGCGATTCCCACACGTTCGTATATCCGCGGTAGGTGCTCGGTTTGGCGCTCGTCTTGACAGAAGGCAGATAGGTGCCTTCAATGAACTCACCGAGTCCAACGATTTGCTCAACCGGAATCGTGCAATGGTTGATTGTGTTCATGTGTTTTTCGGCTTCCGTCACGATATCGGCGGGTGGAGTCTTGCCGCGTGTCGCGACAGAGCCAAGCAAGTGTGTGACGCGCCGTCGTTCGAGCGCGCCGTTCACGGTTTGGCGTTGATAGTAGCGGACGTACCATCGTGAATTGATGACGATGATCTGTCCGGTTTGTTTGCGGTTTCTCATTACTGCTCCTTTCTGGGCCTTAACTTCTGGCCCAAAACTCTTGCTTCCCAAGAATCGGGCGTATTTCTTCGCGGCGTAGAGATCCATTTCTCACACCGTCAATGTGATCGACCTTTTCGGCCGAGGGGTTTCTTGCGAAGCTTGCGCGATTTGCGCCACTCGGCGCCACGTTCACGCCACCAATTGAGTCGGTGCTGACGTTGTTTCCACGCCTTACAGATTGTGCTACAGAGGGTTGTCTTTAAGTGAGCGGCGATGAAATACGGATTCGGACAGTCAGGGCGCTCACAGACGCGGCGTCGTGCGGCAGGGTGCGAAAAGATCTCGAATTCAAGGAACCTGCTTAAGTCTGGGACTTCGAGCGCAAGTTCCTTAGGGAAGATCGCAAGCATCTCTCCCTCTCGCAGCCCAATTTTGTATCCCAAGGAAGGACCAAAGCGCCACAATCCCTGCAGTGCAGCCTGGCGTGCGCACCATTCTTTGAGTGATTGTCGAAACTCCAACGTGCCAGGTATCGGTCTCGACAATGGACCAAAACGTTGAACAAAGCGGCAGATCGACTGCGGATCGTTGGACCAATTCAGAAATTGCTCAACGATGGTTTGTTGGGATCCCTTGCTGCGAATGCGTTTGAGCTCATCCTGCCAGTGACCGGTTACGAAATCACCATCCAGCTTCGCATCTTTCACCCCTGTCAGGAGTGAAATTGCCAATACGTTGCGTGAATATGTAGGAGACATAAAATCAGATTGACTCTAGCAAATGCTAAGCAAAGAATAGGATCGTGAATCGCAAAAAGCAAGGAAAAAAGCGAGGAATCGATATGGAGAAAAGATGCCGAAGGCTGCTCCGCATCCCCGATGCAGTTGAGTACTTGAGCCGAGCGGTTACGGCTTCAACAATTCGCGGTTGGATTTTCCGCAAACAAATCGAGCACGTGCGAATTGGTGGCGCCGTTTGCATTCCTTCCGACGCATTGGACCGCATGATTGAGCGCGGCAGAGTCCCCGCGACGAACCGATAGGTTGACGGCTGCTCGCCGCAAGGTGCTGAAACGATGACTCCAAAAGGTGCAACTGTCCTGGAAATGTCCCCAAAGGGCGGGAATGCGGCCGAAGTCGAAATTATCGACCCGCCGGAGCTTGGGCGCCGGATAAAGGTTCCGACAAGCTGGGTCAGGCAGCACGTCACCTCCCGATATCCGGAGAGCGAGCGCATCCCCTGCGTTCGATTCGGGAAGTACGTCCGATTCAGATGGAACTCGCCGGAACTCAATGCCTGGTTGCGATCCCGGGAAACCCGATGACTTTCCTGAAAAGGGCCGTCATGTACGTCGCGACCCGTCGCCGCGGGCGAACTGGGTTTCGGTTTGCGACGTGGATGTTCCGAGTACTTCCACGATTGAGGCGGGCATGAACTCACCAGATCAGTTCGCACGATACTTTGAGTCGCGACTTTCTGGCGTTCGCCTAAGTGGTAAACGACAAGTTACGGTGAAGTGTTGTTTCCATGACGATCGCACGGCGAGCCTTTCGGTCAACGTTGAGAAAGGCGTATGGAAATGTCATGGTGGTTGCGGAGCAGGCGGGGTTCTCGATTTCGAGGAGCTATTCTCCAAGTGCAACCGCGAGACTGCTGTTGCAAAAGTTCAGGAACTACTTGGAGACAAGATGGCATTCGCCAGCGGCAGCAAGAACAAGCCGGACGCGATCTATCAATACAAGGATGCGCACGGCAAGGTGATTGCCGAAAAAATGCGATTCAGCTCTCCTAAGCGCTTTGCATGGCGTATCCCTGACGGCAAATCCTACCTGTACAAACTTCCCGAAGGATTCAAGAAGCCGCTCTACCGCCTGGATGAACTCATTCGCTCGAACTATGTCGTCGTTGTCGAAGGCGAGAAGGATTGCGACAATACGACGGCCGCACTAGCGGGCACGCCGCATTTGTCAGTGACCACGGCGCCTGACGGGGCAAGTCGACCGGGGCAATCCGTAAAGTGGTTGCCGGACTACGGGCCCTACTTCGCGGGGAAAGTCGTCTCGATTCTGCCGGACAACGACGACCCGGGCCGACACTATGCGGAATCGATCGCGCGGGCCATTTTGCCTTTTGCCTCGGGAATCAAGATCGTGCCACTGCCGAATCTGGCCGAGCATGGCGACGTTTCAGATTACCTGAAGGTCCGTAGTGGTACGGATCTTCTGGCTGAGATCAAGCGAGCTCCCCAATGGCGCCCGACTGAGTCGGCTGCATGGCGAAAGATTTTTCATAGCCTGCAGGATTTCGAAAGCGGGCCGGATCTGACGTTCTCCATTGAAAACTTTCTGCAGAACGATGCGGTCACTCTAATAGCCGCCCTTGCAGGTCATTCGAAGACGTGGGTGATGCTGGCAATGTTGAAAGCTCTGCTCACAGGCGAATCCCTTTTTGCGTGCGATCTGTTCAGGGTGCCACAGCCAGCAGCTCGCATCCTGTACCTGGTACCCGAGGCGAGCATCGGCCCGTTCTGGTCGCGACTCAAGTTGTCCCGGTTGCAACCATTCATCGCCGATGGCCGGCTGTTAGTCAGAACCCTGAGCCACCCTGAGCAAATCGAACTCTCAGATGAGCGGCTATTGACCGCGGCCGCGGGAAGCCACATCTTTCTCGACACAGCCGTCCGATTCATGAGCGGCAACGAGAATGATTCCGAGTCGAGCAACAAGTTCGCAGGTACGTTGTTCCGATTGCTCGCCGCGGGCGCAAAGAGCATTACGGCAGCCCATCACTCTCCAAAATCTTTCGAGAGCTGTGACCGTCCAAGTCTTGAGAGTGTGTTGCGTGGCAGTTCTGATATCGGAGCACTCGCGGCGACCGTCTTCGCTCTTCGGCAGGTCAACTCTGAGTTGAATACGGTTTACGTCGCGGGTGTAAAGACGCGGGACTTTGAGGCGCCCGGAACGTTCACAATCCAGGGTCGTCCGCATCTGGACGAGAGTGGGAACTTCGCGGTCGTAGAACAGCCCGGGCAAGCTCGCCATCTCCGGTACTACTTGGACCAGGAACGGGATCGTGACACAGGCGGCCGCCCAGCCATGCCGGGGAAGGAAGAGAAGATTCGTAAGGCAGGCGAACTGCGCGCTCAAGGTCTAAGCATTCGCGAGATTGCCGACTGTATGAAGACTTCGAAGTCGAGCGTTGAGAGATTCTTATTTTCGTTCGATCTGTCCCAGAAGTGTCCCCGTGGGACAGAGGTTTTGGGACAGAAGGAACCGGGCCCGCAGACGGGACGGGGTATGGATGCGAAGCATCCCCCGTCTGCTGGCCTGGTGGTTTAGAGACTGTCCCATAACCTCCTGGTATAGGGGTTTTGGGACAGTGGGACAGTGGGACAGTGCCGTATTTGAGTCTTGCCAGCAAGCGAGACGGGATCGTGGGGGCCTGGTCGAACCTGTCCAGGTTTCCACGGTACGCCGGTAGCTGAGCTATAGGGGGGAGGATGAAAACAGGCTGTTCAGCCCGCACCAAGGCCGGTAAGCCGTGCAAAGCCCGTCCTGTGATCGGTACGACCCGGTGCATTATGCATTCCGATCCAACTACCCCGGCACGGCTCGGCCGTATAGGTGCGGCACAGCGGCTGACGGCTCGGCACCCGGTTGCGCTTCCGGAGTTTGCACCGCCATCCACTCCGGAAGAGATTCGCCGGATCGTCAGCTGTAGTTTGGTGGAGGTCCGAGCAGGACTGCTACAGGCGAAAGTTGGGAATGCCATTGCCGTGCTGGCATCAGTGTTGTTGAAGTTGATCGATGCCGACAGTTTCGAGCGTCGCCTGTCTGCGATGGAATCCTTACTCCAACAGCGCGGAGGAAAACCATGGAAGGGAGCGGTGATATGAACAACGGCAACGAAAGGCGGCTTCGGGCGATCGAGGATAAAGGCCGTCCCGGTAAGGATTATGTAATCCGAGTCGAGTGGGTCGATACCGTGGTTGACGCGCATGGCATCCCTCGCGACGTGGTGTGCCGCGGGACTTATCCACCTCCGAATTTTCGAAATGTTGAGTTCGACGAAAACGGCGACCGATACATCGTTCAATATCCCATCGAAGACGGGTCATCCGGAGGTGATGTCCAAGATCTGGGGACATCTACGGGACACTAGATAGTTTTGGAGGTGTGCTATCAGCAGTTTGAAACGAACACCGGTTATGGAAACCGCAGATCAGGAAAACGTGAGTGATGCCGAACTGAAAGCGATCTTCAGTCGAATGGAGTCGCGGCGCGCGCGGATCGTCGAACTATGCCGAGAAGCGTCCTTACTTCTTGGTGCCTTGCATCACGAAGATTGCGAGCAGGGTGGGAAACTTGTGCCACGGCATATCGGATCGCTCACGCAACAACGATTTGTGGAGTTGCTGTCGCCAATCGATCCGTTCGCTGATCGTCAGTGGACGGATCACATGAAGGACGTGGTTGTCGGGTATGAGCATGTTGTCAAAGTTCGCCCGATGCAAAAACTTTAAGGAGGAACTATGCAACGAAAAAGTGGGTCGTACGACAATCAGCACGGCGAAGACAAATCGAGCGAGCAATCCCGACTCCCACAGGTCGCATTGGAACGAGCGCAAGGACCAATGCCTGCTGTGGGCGCGAATGTCACGCCACAATCGGATGTCGTTCGCGACCGGGGCGCCGTGCCAACCAACGATGCGACTCTGTCTTTTGGCTCAAAGGATGTTATCTCGTCGGGATGGATCCCAGAGACTCCCTACGATGCAGAACTGCGCCGCGTCGCTGGCGGTGTGGGCAGTGAACGATTGACGTCCTCGGCGCCAACGGTTCTTGGAACTCCACTCATCGGCGTGCCGGATGGTTCCGAAGGCACTTGGAACATGCAAGACATCATCCGCGGTGGCCGCAAGTGAACAGCTTCCTGGGAACTGCGTTGACTGAGCACATCGCCTACACACCGGAACATTACCTCGTTTGTCGGTCCGTCCCGATTGCGCGATCCGGTTGGCAGGAATACAAAGGCAGAGAGATTGGGCCCGAACTCGACGCCGATCGCACTTACCGTGTCTGGCGTGACTCGGCGCAGGTATTCAGCCCGGCTGCTGCAGCTAGTGCCGAAGGCAAAGCAGTCACACGAACCCACCCTCCGGTCATGCTGAACGCTGACAACACGAGCAGTTTTGCGCGAGGCCATGCGCAACATGTGCGACGGGATGGCGATCTTCTGGTGGCCGACCTGGTGGTCACCTGTCCCGTCCTGGCTCAAGAGATTCTTGCCGGACGGCTGAGAGAAGTTTCGTGCGGCTATACGTGCCGGTATTACCCGCTGGGCGAAAACGAGTTCTCGCAGGAAGGCATCCAGATCAATCACATTGCGATTGTCGAGGACGCGAGAGCTGGCGGCCGCGTTGCGATCCAAGACGCGGCGAATGGAGGTCCGATGACGACCAAAACCATGAAAGAGCTGATCGAAGAAATCAAGAAAATCCGCGACAGTGTAACGCTGGGAGACGAGCTTGACGAAATCCGGCACGGAGCGGATGAGGTCGAACGGCTGACGGCCAGTGGTTGCGGTCCTGGAACGTTCGCAGGGGCACTACGCAAGAGCAATGAAGCTTATCGCAAGTACGATGATGCGGAAAAAACAGGCAAGACGTTTGCGGAGGAGGCGAAGAAAATGGGCCAAGCGATGCAGGATCGATTCCGCAAAGCAGCTTGCACGAAAGACAGCGCTCTGCGGGAACACTCGGTACCGCAAGAGTCAGAAGATTTTTTTGCGGCTGCTAGGCGCATAGGCAATAGAATGCGCGGCGGTCGCTGAAAACGAGATGGGCAGATCGTCGCTGCCCGCGGGGTCATTGCAAGGTCCACTCCCTTGTTGGCCCCGCACAAAGTTTGCTGCGCTGGGCTCCTTCGGGGCGGCCGGAATCCCGCCCTTACCAGCAGGCAGGCGCCAATAAACTCCTGTTGGCGTCGGAGACGCGCGGTGCTTTGGATTAATCCACCAAGGCGTTGCGCGTCTCCCGTTCGAATCAGTCCAAGTTCATACTTTTGCGAAAATCCCACAGGATGACGGCGATGGTTTTGCCTAGTACCATTGCCGGTCATGACAGCCCAACGAAAATCCCCACACCTGCCGATTCCCCAATCCAACTTTGGCGGCCGTGAACTCGAAGGCCAGACTTCAGCCGCATGCCGCGCCAACAGACACAACGACTGCACGAGCCTGAGATGTACCTGCACTTGCCATCAGCGAACGCCGAGCCGACCGCGCTGCGGCCGCTGCTAGCGGACACTAGCAGGACAATTCCCACTTTGGGGCTTTGTACTCAGGTACTTGCAATGAACGGCCGTTTGCCTGATCTCGACTCAGATTCGAGGTCCGGCGGCGGAGCCGCGCTATCTCCTAGACAGCTACGAACCCATCAGCTTCTTCGCCTTGGACACCAGAAGCTTCGCTCGCTCGTCACAGAACCTTGTATAGGTGTCATGAAAAATATCTAGTGGACAAAGAGCCTTCGTCAGAATAATTCTTACGGACTCGGCGCTCGCGGGCATAATGGCTCTGTACTTGGAGGGCGCAACGCCGCCGAGCTTGTTATTATCCGCCTTTGACAACACAACAAAGTTCACAATCGCATTTATGTCGTTATTAGAAACGCCCTGGTCGGACAGAAACTTCCGCGGGTAGACATGGTGAAATTCCTTCTTATTGCAGTTCCGAAGGACGGGCTCAATTGATACCGGACTGCCATTGACGAAATTCGATGGGCCCTCTCGCGCTAGCATCAGTATGAACGTCTTTGTGTTGGCAGTGTTTAAACTGAACTGAGTCTTCCTAAAGAAATCCGTATCCAGGTCGACAACAAACTCACCCAAAGAGCTGGATCCTTTGAGCTTTAACCTCTGCATTTCTTTGATGTCAGCGTTCATCTGTTCCAGCCGTTTGGAATAACGCCTAGAGAAGAATGTCCGCCACGCCCATCGTTCGATTCGGGCGTGTACGTCTGCGGTCGGGTGGGTATCTTGATCGCTTGTACTTGCAAAGTACACGGTTAGAGGGATGATAATCGACGGAAAAGGTAAGACATCGGCTGAATACGCGTTGAGGGATGATCTCAGGAAGTCGACGGCACCGAGAATTCCTTTTTTTATTTCATCAAATCGCTCCCGCACCTCTTTGCCGCTCAGGTTGATGATTGACTGCGGCGAGGCGTCACCAGCAATCACAGCGGAACAGCATCGCAGAAGAAGATCGCTGTCCTTGCCCACCTCACGAAAGCCAAATGGTCCAAGATCTTCGGCGAGTTCCGAGAACTGCTCCTGCAAATCGAACTCTTCATTCCACGTCCACGCAGACAGAAGCTGAAGCGTGTCGAGTTCAACTCCAAGTCGGTTGATTCGCTCGAAAACAATGGCCACAGCGGTCCTGTCATCAGTCACAAAGGTTTCGATTGGTATTCTCGCCGTAGTGAACCTTTGATACAGAGCATCGACCTTGTCAGCAATGGAGTCGCTCATGTCCCGGAGGAACTTACGGTACTCGGGAGGGTTAAATAAAACCCTCAAAGGAAAATGTTTTGTAGGATCGTATTCGGTCTGCGGAACGTAGATGAAGTTTGAGTCCTGTACGTTGGCTTCTTGTGTCAGGTCGAAATATATTTCAAAGATGCTTGCGTCTTCCCCTGGGATCGCCGACAGCGAATTCTGAAAGACGCCAAAAATGGACGTGGATCTCTGTTGTCCGTCCAGAATATAGTCGATCGGGTAGTCAGGTTCGTTGTCCGGAAGTTGGTATGGTCCCAGGTTGCGCTCCGTGCTCAATGCAGTCTTTGTACGCCAGAACAGCAGGCTGCCGAACGGGAATCCCTTGTAGATGGAGTCCATCAAGTGCGCGACGCGGTCAGCATCCCAAACGAAGCCCCGTTGAAAACTTGGGATTCGAATATTTCCGTTGATGATCTTGGTGACCAGTTCACCGATAAAAATGGGTTCTGCCATGGCTGCTCCTCGCTTGGGGCGCAATATTGGGAAGATGTCATCTGCACAAACACTCTAAACCTAAAGGAATGTTCCCGAAAATGTCCGATAAGTGACCACCCGCACGCCGCACCGGCCGCGATGCGACCAGCGATAACCGTATTCACTGTCCGTTAAGGTGTCCTGTAAGTTGTAACTGAGGTGAATTGGCGTACCGTGGGGTGCAGGTGGGTCACTGTGAAACCTTGGGGTTAGGTGGGGTGCCGTTCCTGCTTAGAATTCGTAATCGGCAGGTCAGCGGTTCAAGTCCGCTCGTCGGCTCCAGTTTTCATGCGGTCAAACTAGAAATCTCGGCAATTCCTCTATTGTTTGTCCCGTGTCGAATCGAAGACGCTAACAACACGTCTTCGCCCTCGTTCCGTCGATTCCTTCTTTGGCAATGATGGGCACCATGATAAGCCCCGCTAGTGGGTCTGCCCACCACCATCCGAGAGCGAGATTAAGAAGCAACCCGATTAAGAGAATGGCGGACAGGTAGACGCAGAAATCGGTTTGTCTGGCATCAGAGTGCATGGCTGCACTTCCGAGTAGGCTACCCACTTGTTTCTTTGCCCGTGACAGGAGCGGCATTACGACAAGGGAGACGCAAGCCAAGACAATCCCGGGAACGCTGTGTTCAGGGGCTTTTCGGGCGATGAGGTCGGAAAGCGACTCGTAGCCGACGTAGGCAGCCAGAGCTAAGAAGCAGACGCCAACGATCCTGAGACTGAGCTTTTCGTTTCGTTCCCGGCAGTGGATGTCAGAATCGACCGACATTCTCCAGAGGAGAACCGAGCCGGAGACGACCTCGATGAAACTGTCAATACCGAAGGCGACGAGAGAAATGCTGCCTGCGAGCGCGCCCGAAACGACCGCTACCAGCCCCTCCACGCTATTCCATATGATTGTGAAGTATTCGACGTTCTTTCCCCGTCGAGCCGCAGCTTCCCGGTTCAGTGCCGCCGTTTCCATCACCCGAGCATAACAAAAACGACTCAGTCGACATTGTCTCCGGTCTGGTGGTCTTGAATCTGAAAGTTCAGAAAGTCGTGGACGGCGTTCAGGGCATCCCGATTCTGGGTCATAATCCGAACCCTTCCGCCTGTCGCCATTTCTTCAAACGTGTACGTGATCTCCGCCCGTCGATCCTTCATTTCCGTCACTCCCGGCGGAACCTTTCTGTGGACGAACATCGGGATCGAGAAATTCCCGTCGGCGAACATCGTCGTGATATGTCTGAGGTGCATCCGAACCGCTTGCAAGTCGTCAGCGTCTTTAGCGTCATTGACCGTGACTTCAATGGCTCCTCCGTCCGGCAGGACGCGGAAATGATGTGTCGTCTTATCGTGGGGAAATCCCATCCCCTCGTCGCCGTGTTTCTCGACGTCGGCCTGATGCTGCGATTTCGCCTGTTCTTTGTGCATCGGGCAGGAAGTCGCGTCCTGCGCTGTGACTACCCCGCAGAACAACGCGACTGTGAGAATCGGCATCGTTTTCATCGTCTCCTCCGTAAATTTCGTCTTGTCAGCCTTCTCGACCGCGTCGCTCAGCGATTGCAGGAGATGCGCCTTCTGACCGCCTGCCTTCTCCATACGTCTGTCCCATTCTGCGAGAACACCGGAGAGATACCGTCGCGTCCGTTTTAACGCCGCGATATCTGCGTCAATCCTCTTGAGCTTGACCTGAGCGAGTTCAAACACCCGACGACAAGGTGTGCCTCCAGCGTCCCGTGTCCTGAAAATTTCGCTGAGTTCCAGCAGCGTGAACCCGATGCGGAGCGCCCGTTGGATGACGTTGACCCGATTGACCGCACTTTCGGGATAGACCCGATAGCCGGACACCGTTCGCGGAGCCTTTGGCAAGACTCCGATTCGCTCGTAATGCCGAATCGTGTCCGCACTGACTCCCGTCGCCTTCGCCAGTGCCCCAGACTGGAGTGTCGCACCGTTGCTCACCATGGGCAGTATCAACCCTCGAATGCATTCCAGAGTCAAGTAGGATTCAGGGCGGGGTGGGTACCCGCATCCTCGGATATTCGTATCCTATGGTGCTGTAATCCATTGATTCGACAGGACTGGTCGCGTCGTCACCTGTGGCGTAAATGGCGGCGGACCATACATTGAGTGTAATGATTCCATAACAATGTCGGCTCCCAGGCCCGAGTAAACTTTGGAGGCGCAAACCAACCAAAGGGCTCGGAGGAAAGGAGCCGAACATGCTGATTATAGGTTGTGACTATCATCCGGGCTTCCAGCAAATTGCATGGGTGGATACAGACACTGGTGAGTTGGGCGAAGGGCGGCTGAGTCACCGGGAAGAAGCGGAGCAGTTTTATCGCAGACTCGCGGGGCAGAAGGTGCGGGTGGGAATGGAAGCCAGCGGGCACTCGCGCTGGTTTGAGCGTTTGCTGACCGACTTGCAGTTTGAGTTGTGGATCGGGGACGCAGCCGAGATACGCACGAAACGGGTGCGCAAGCAGAAGACCGATCGCCAGGATGCGCAGTTGTTGTTACGACTGATGATCGAAGACCGCTTCCCGCGCATCTGGGTGCCCGATGCGGAGAATCGCGATCTGCGGCAACTACTATGGCATCGGCACCGGCTGGTGCAGATGCGCACGCGGGTGATGAACCAGTTGCATGTGATAGCGCTCAACGAAGGCTTGCGGCGCAAGAAGGCGTTGTGGCGAGCCGCCGGCCGCCAGGAACTGGAGTCGATCGCCTTGGCGCCTTGGGCCACGCGCCGACGCCAGGACTTGCTTCACTTACTCGATCAACTCACGCCCAAGATCCAAGAACTGACGCGGGCGCTGGAAGAGGAAATGGAGAAGCGTCCGGTGACGCGGCGGTTGGCGACGCATCCCGGCGTGGGTCCGCTGACGGCTTTAGCGTTCGAGTTAGTGATTGGAACTCCCGAACGCTTTCACTGCGGGAAACAGATTGCCAGCTATGTGGGACTGGTTCCATCGGAAGAGTCCAGTGGCGATCGTCGTCGACTGGGACACATCAGCAAGCAAGGCAACGTGCTGCTGCGCTTTCTGCTGGTGGAAGCGGCGCAGGTCACAGTACGGAGCCAGCCCGACTGGCGCAGTACGTTCTTCCACCTGGCCATGCGGCGAGGGCGGAAGATCGCCAAGGTAGCGATGGCCCGCAAGCTGGCAGTGCATCTGTACTGGATGTGGCGCCAGGGCTGCGATTACGGCCAGTTGCAAAAGCTCGGTTCGCACGCGGGAGAGCCCGGAAATCCCTATGGTGTGCAGTAAATCACCGACGTAATGATTGGGTATCCCGCTCCCCAAAACAGGGGAGTTCGAACAAGTAATCATGATCGCAGTCTGTGATCGAAGAGATGGCTGGGTCGGACCGAGTTCCTGACCCTAACGATTAGAAGCGAGCCCAGGTTGGAAACGCGCAAACCAACTACGAGAGCGAAATGGCGCTCCTCTACGAGTGCAGGGAGTTGTGTACGTACATCGTGCTTGACATCGCCGACATTGTTAGAGATAGAGATTTTTCGTCAACCATCCACTTCCAAAGTTAGTGCTATCCTCCTTTCACGATGAACAAAGGGTTGTTGCTTGCATCATTCTGCCTCATAAGCGTGGCCCTGATAGCGCAGAGAATGACGATCAGCAGATCCTAGAAGCACGATCTCGAATTTGACAGTGAAAGATCTACTTCTGTCAGCCGTCATGCCTTTTGCAGAGCAAATGCTGACGAAGTACGGAGAGTTCATCCCCTACGGTTCGACTATGAACAGTGATAGGAAGATCGCTTCCGTTGGGGGCGACACTGGCGACGAGCATCCGAAATCCCAAGAGATGATTGATCTGCTTCGGGCAGCCTTTCGACGCCAAGCGCAAGAGGGCACAATAATGGCTTGCGCTCTCGCATATGACATCCGAACGATTCCACCCGGTCAAAGCCAAAAGACGGATGCCATTGCTGTGAACCTCGATCACCGTGGAGGGATGTCGATTGTAGTGATCTACCCTTACCGCATTGAAAACAAGAAGGTGACGATGGGCAAGTCGTGGGCCGTTAAGGGCGAAGGTAAGATTTTCGCCAGTGGCTCTCAGTCCCGCTAGGTGTTGAAATCAGGCGATGACGCTCAAAACCCCTCGCGGGTCTAATGAGCCGAATGATGATTTCAAGAGGTATTGCAGATGCGGGAAGAGCTTCCCCTGAACTGTCGGCGGAGCCCGAGTAAAATGGACCCCATGGACGCCACAAGGGGCAAGCGAAGAGCGGGGGCAATGGGCGTAGCGTTGCCAATGTTGTTTTTTGGATGTTTGATGTTCGGGTCTGGATGCGTCGGCCTTCTTGAGTGGCGGTCAGAAGGGCCGGCCTTGATTGCCTCGAACGTGGCGTTGATCCTAGCTGGCTTCGCGGTATTCGGTTCTGCGCTGTGGGTGCTTGGATCCCTAGGCCGCAGTCCGTTGGCCCTCCGCATTGGAGGGATGGGCATTATTGCGTCAGGCGCAGTCTTGGCGACGGCGGCGGCGACCGGTGTGCTGCAGTGCAATGGCCCGGCGTGACTGCGGGAACACTTGACTTCCGGTGGGAGTCAAATATTGATCGGGATGCTCGCGATGAGAATAGCAAGATCGATTGCTGGCGGCATTCAACACAGCGAGACCGTTGACATTGAATCCTGACGGCTGCCTCCGTTCTATGTTGCGCGGACAGACGGAGGCTCACTTAGTTGGCACAATCAGGCGAATACACTCATCGAGAATTGGCCGTTTCGGGTCAATGAGTGAAATGGCGATTTTTCAACAGCGATCCTTATAATCGGTCAAGGACCGGAGGTGGATCGCATGAGATTACGATTGCTGTTCACGTTTTGGTTTATCTACACCGTTGAGGTTGGAAAAGGCAAACCAGCAGCGAGAGCGAAGTGGCGCTCTTCTCCGAGTGCATTCAGAAGTGTGCTCGAAAACCGCTTGACACCGCCGACATTGTCAGAGAGGCGATGTTACGCCAATCATCCGGCGCTCCATTACTTGCATCGAGCTTCCTTGATCATCGTAGTTACCCACGCCACAGACTTTGAACCAGCGTAAAATGACAGCCAATAAGGCCGAGTGACAACAACAACTACGGACTTATTACCGCTCCGCCACCGGAATACCTGTCGTGCAGGCGTCTTCTTCACGTTGCGCAGAATCGGGAGTTGATCTGGATACAGTAACTTCAAAGACTCCAATGCGACTCGTTGCGGATCGGTGAACGCCCAACTCTGTCCACGATCGGCCTTTTCTTGTTCCGCTATGCCCTTTTGGGCGCCCCCATCCCAGTTGTTAACAGAGACGTGCAATAGGTTCTGCTCGCTGCCCCACTTGCAGCCTTCATCTTCATACCAGCCAGCCTCTGTGGTGTAGTTGAGGTCGGTCCTCGTGTGCGGCTCGAAGGATTCTACGCGCTCAATCACGAGGAGGCTGCAACAGCCCATATGGCCGAAGCCGCGCCAAAATGTTCCTGTATCGAAGGTCTCTTTAGCGCCGGAAAAAAATCTGCCAACCACGGTTGACCGAACAGTTGTGTCCGGTTCCTTTTTCAGGAGTTCGATGAACTGCTGAAAGGTCAGATCGTTTATCAAAGGTACCTGCACGCCTTCAACCGTCAAAACATCCGACCGTGTTTCACGGCCAGCTTCTCCTGGGCAACAGTAAACTGTGTTCGACTCGGCTTTGCCTCCGTACATCAGCCATACGGAAAAATGTTGCGTAGGACAGTCCGGTTCGGTGACCTGGAAGTCCTCGAATCCGTGCGTCACGAAGGCCGTCAGTCGCACCAGTGCGTGATTGTAAGCAGCGGGGTCTCTGGATAGCTCGCAATACGTGACTTCGTGCGGTTCTGGGATGTCATTTCCTGACGCCCGCACGGTCTGTGCAAACACAGGGGACGCTCCAACCAAAAGCGTGATCAACACTTCGAGCACGTGCGTCATCCCGTACATAGTAGGAGAACACCGTCGCCGACGCCAGCTGCCGAGGTCAACGGCTGTTAACAGGCCATTTCACTCAAAACCCCCGCTCAGGCATTTTGAGTGCAATGGCGATTTTTCGCCAATTGATGACAGATTACAATCAAGGCGTGATAGAGATCTTACGTCAACAACGTAGCCCTTTGGCTCGCTCATTCCCCTGAGAATGTGAACAGCCATTCTTCAGGTAGGTGGTGAACCGCACCAGTACCGCGTCTCTCGTAAGGCACCTTGCCTATCCCCTGAGCGGCATCCCCACACATAAGTTGGTAAATGACCCTAATGCCTGTTTCTGATGGCCGCACCGAGCATGAAAATGGCTCAACCCACTGTTGTGTCTGTTTGCGTTGGCCGCAGATCATGTGCCCCTGCACTTTTAGCTCATCAGAGACAACGGTCGTCGAGAGTGGGAGTATATCGTCCACCCAGTAATAGACGCTCCATTGTTCATTGCTCTGGAGAAGCAGCCCCAATAGCCTAGCCAGCACCGAACACACGATGCGGAGCTGCTGTTGCTCGGATTCGTCTCCCTCTCGGCAGACACGTAGATAGGACCGAATGTCTCGGGCCAGTATTTCCTCAAGGTCAGGTTTGTCGTGGGCTTCCGTACCGGAACCTCCAGTACTTGCCGAGAATATTACACGTGCGTCGGAACGTAGGAAGAGATAAGTGGCGAAATCAGGCCATAGCGCTCAAATTTCGACTTCTTTCGATTACCTTGCCATGCCTGGTGAAGGCTCTTTCAGGGGCCGATTGCAAATCACGACAAGAAATCGCTCTAACTTGATAGACGGTGGCGAATCGCCTTTTACTATGGAAGCCGCGATCTCCGTCAAAACTGGAGTTGGTCTGTCGTCGATCAGGCTACTCATTCTGGCGAACCGACTTGATCGCCGGAAATCGCAAGCCAAACTGATTTGCTGAAAGAACAGAATTGCTTAGAAAGGAGCGGGATTGACGAACGACGGCGCGGTGGCACCGGTAGGGACGGAAACCAGCAGCGGCTCGGGTCCGGGTGCCCGCAGTGAAGGGCTAAGGCCGGTTCTCTCGCTGGGCGCTCTCGTGCTGTTTGGCTTGGCGTTTGTCGGACCAACCGCGCCTTACACGTTCTTCGGGGTCGGCGCGGTTCAGTCGCATGGCCATTTTGCGCTGGTGTACTTGATCGCCATGATTGCCGTGAGCTTCACGGCTGTGAGCTACGGACAGATGGCGGCCGCATTCCCGGAAGCGGGTTCGACGTATGCGTATGCGTCGAAAGCGATACACCCCATTGCCGGTTATCTGGCGGGATGGATCATCATTCTGGATTACATCCTCATGCCGATGCTGTGCGTCATCATTGTGGGGGTCACATCGAACAAGTTGGTGCCGTGGATTCCTTACAGCGCGTGGGTGGTGGTGACGGCGGCCGCGATAACGGGCATAAACCTGGCGGGAATCGAGATGACATCGCGGGCCACCATGATTTTCAACGCGGTGCTTGCCGTGTCGGTGGTCTGGTTCGTAGCCGCAGCCGTATGGGCGCTCACGCACGGGGTGGGCCGCGGAACACTGGTGTCGCTGGAACCTTTCTATTCGGCGCGCAGCTTTTCGCTCAAGGCCGTCATGGGTGCCACTCCGGTGGCAGTGCTCTCGTTCCTTGGATTTGACGGCATCTCGACTTTGGCGGAGGACGCCAAGGATCCGCAGAAAAATGTCGCGCGGGCTACCGTTCTGGTGTGCTTTATTGCGGGCGTGCTTTTCATTCTGCAGACTTATCTGGGGCAATTGATTTGGCCCGATTACACGACCTTCACGCCGATTGAGACGGCGTTCAGCGACATTGGCCGGCGCATCGGGGGGCCGTTTCTCGCTTATTTGATTGCGCTGCTGGTGGTTGGCCAGGCCTGGGCGAGTGGCATTACCAGCCAGGCCAGCGCGTCTCGCCTGTTATATGGAATGGCGAGAGACGGTCGGTTGCCGCGAGTGGTATTCGGCTACCTGCATCCGAAGCGGCGAACACCGAGCCACAGCATTTTGCTGATGGGGGGTATCGCGATGGTCGGGGCACTGCTGCTGGATCTGGACAAGGCTGCCGAGTTGGTTAATTTTGGCGCGTGCGCAGGTTTCATGGCGGTGAACCTTTCGGTAATTGGTTATTATTTCGTCCGCCTGCGCCGCAACTGGTGGACGTCCCTGGTGTCTCCGACGCTCGGCTTTCTGGTTTGCTTGTGGATCTGGCTCAGCGTGTCGTCTCTTGCCATGAAGGTGGGTGCGGTGTGGACATTGGCGGGAGTCGCCTACCTGGTGCTCCTGATGCGTCGCCACGGGGCACAGCTTGGCTCGCACCCGTCGGAGCGGTAGCCTACTTCGCCGTGTAGCCGCCGTCGACCATCAGGCAGGTTCCGGTGATAAAAGATGCTTCGTCGGAGGCGAGGAAAAGAATGGCGTTCGCCACCTCTTCCGCTGTGCCATAGCGATTCAGAAGGTGTAGAGGCCCTTCCGCCGCGAGACCCTGCTCGAAGGTCATTCCGGCTCGTTCGATATCAGCGCGCAGTTGCGGAGTGTCAATGCATCCGGGGGCAACGGCGTTGACCCGGATCTTATGAGGCGCGAGGTCCATGGCGAGGCAGCGGTTGAGTCCGAGCAGCGCGGCTTTGCTGGTGTTGTAGGGAAGACATCGTTCCTGTGCGATGAAGCCGCTGATCGAGGAAACATTGACGATGGAGCCGCCACCGGCCCGGATCATCGCGGCGACCGCATATTTTGAACACAACGCCGTACCCCTGACATTGACCGAGAGCACGCGCTCCCAGTCAGCCTGAGTTGCGTCGTAGGAACCGAAGACGAACGCCGCCGCGTTGTTTACGAGTATGTGGAGCGCACCAAACTCCGCCTCGGCCTGTTCCATTGCGTGGCGCACCTGTTCCTCAATCGAAATGTCGGTTTGCAGAAAGAGCGCTTTGTGCCCGGAGTTGCGAATCTGCTGAAGAACCTCCTCGCCATGCTTTGAGTTGGTGTCGAGGATGGCGACACTAGCTCCCTCGTCGGCGAAGCGCAGCGCCGTAGCACGGCCGATTCCCGAGGCGCCGCCAGTGATTACGGCAACTTGATTCTTCAGACGCATGTTAGGAGTGGATTCCGGGAACGCCAGCGGAATTGCGGAGGCATCCGACAGCTAGGGAAGAATCTCACGATACAGTTTTACCTCAAAGGACTCCACGAGTCCGGGGCGCTGTTCGTCGAAGTATTCTTTGATGTAGGGCATGGCGCAGTGCTCGTCGAAAACCTTCTGGCTGGTCCACTTTTCAATGAATGTGACCCAGCGCGGGTCATCGACGCGCTGGTTGAGTTCGTAACGCAGGCAGCCAGACTCTTTGTGAGTGGGTTTCATGAGGGCATGCAGTGCGTCGATGAGGGCATCGGTTTTGCCTTCAAGGGCGTGGAACTCGGCAACGCAGACCACCTGGGTTTCGTTTTTGCGTTTAGCGCTCATGGTTCGCTCCAAGCGGCTGAGCTTCGCCGTGGGTCAGAGAATGAAACAGCTCGTAGGCTTTTTCCGGCTTCTCGTGTTCATGCACGACGGCGCGAACGGCCTGAATCATCGCCCGAGGGGATTCACACTGGAAGACATTTCGTCCCATATCGACTCCGGCGGCCCCCTCCTCGATTGCCCGGTAAGCCATGGTCAGAGCCTCGAGTTCGGGAAGTTTCTTGCCGCCCGCGATTACGACCGGGACGGGGCAGGCCGCGGTGACACGCGCGAATCCTTTTTCGCAATAGTAGGTTTTCACGAAATGCGCGCCCATCTCGGCGCAGATGCGCGTGGCCAGGCCCAGATACTTCGAGTCCCGAACTAGTTCCTTTCCAACACCGGTCACGGCGAGTGTCGGGATACCCCAGCTGTTTCCGGCATTGACCACGTTCACCAGGTTCCCGATCGACTCATGCTCGTGCTCGCCGCCGATGTAAACCTGCACGGCCATGGCGGCGGCGTTGAGCCGGACTGCATCCTGTATGTCAACCGCCATTAACTCGTTGGAGAGTTCTTTCAGAATGCTCTGGCCGCCGCTGGACCGCAACACTACGGGCTTTGAAATCTCCGGAGGAATCGAACTGCGCAGGGCGCCTCGCGTGACCATTAAGGCATCAGCATGGGACACGAGCGGCGCAATATTGAGATCGATGCGCTCGAGACCGGTGGTCGGTCCCTGGAAGTAGCCATGGTCCACGGCCAGCATGACTGTGCGGCCGCTGGCAGGATTGAAGATCTGTGCCAACCGGTTCTTCATTCCCCAGTCGAGGCTGTTGCTCCCTTTCAGAAAAAACACTCGATCCTGCTGCGGGACACCGATGTGGTATTGCTTTCCGTCCTGGACGTCGTCGATATCAGGCATTGCCCGTGTCTCCTTCGGATTCCTTCACGCCTTGGTAAAAGCCTTCGAAGAGCAGTGCGATTGAGGCGGCGCCCGGATCCTGGGAGCCACGCGTCTTTTCACCGAGTAGCGTGCGCGGCCCAAGCGTGCAACCATATCTTGCGTTCGCTCCGCGCCCGTCTTTGGCCTCGAGCGCAGCGTCGCCGAAAGCGTGGGCGAACGTCGTGCCCCGCGCTCGCGGCCTTTGCGAGAGCCTCGACTGCCGGTGTGAGAGCGTCCATCATGGTTTTGTCGCCGGGAACGGCCTTGGTTTGTGCCTGCACTGCGGCCAAGCCGGCGCGGAAGGCATCTGCGAGGCTCTGGCAATCCCAGGACGAAACTCCTGCGGCAGTTGCCTCGCCGATGCCCAGGAAGAAAGCACCGAGCAACGATGTGGAAGCACCACCGTCCGCGCCCATCACGCTCCAGCCAGCATCAGAAAAAATAGTTCTGAGATCTGAGGAAGTATTACTGCCGAATGCCTTCTCCAAACGATCGACCGTCCGCAGCATCGCGCTGCCGTGATCGCCATCTCCAGCGACACAGTCAAGCTGAGATAGCCAGGCATGTCGTTCCCGGATTTGAGATGCGGCGGCGTCCATCATCCGGGAAAGATCCAGCCTGGTTACACGGTCCGTCATGGAAGGGCAAATCATGAATGCCAAGTCATCGCACGACAAAGTAGGGAGCGCCGCAGGGAGCATCCCAGAGGCGCAGCAACTCCGGATCCATCCGGGCGATGAGCAACTGCAAGCCGCCTTGTTCCTGCGTGGTGATGAATTCGCCCACGGCGCTGCGCGCGAGTTTGATCCCTTTGTCCGCGAGGATCTGATGCACCCGTCGGAAGAATATGAACAACTCCATTAACGTAGTCGCACCCGCGCCGTTCACGATTACAAGGAGTTCTTCGCCAGATTTCACTTTGAGGTCATCGAGCAACATGGGCAGCATCAGCTCTGCAGTCTGGTCGGCAGTCTTTAACTTCATGCGTCCCGTGCCCGCCTCGCCGTGCTGCCCCATGCCAATCTCCATCTCGTCGTCAGCAAGCGTGAAGATCGGCTGACCTGTGGAGGGATGAGTAGCCGTCGTGAGAGCTACGGCAAGGGTTCGCATGTTGCGCTCCATCCGCTCTGCGACCTCAAGGCATTTGTCGAGGGAAGCGCCTTCTTCCGCGGCCGCGCCAGCGATCTTGTACACCGGCAGAAAACCCACGAGCCCGCGCCGATCATCCGGGTTGGGCCCGCCCGCGATGTCTTCGTGCGTGACGATCTTTTTGACGTGAAGGCCTTCGCGCTGCGCCAGCCCCATCGTCATGTTTGCGGAGAGGACGTCGCCGGAGTGGTTGAGCACGATGAACAGCACACCGGCACCGCGCTCTGCCAGTCGGATTGCCTCCAGGCAGCGAGGCGCTCCGGGAGCGGCAAAGATTTCTCCGGGGACGCTCACGTCGAGCATGCCTTCGCCCACGAATCCGCTGAGCCCTGGTTCGTGGCCGCTCCCACCCAAGGTCACGACTCCAACTTTTCCGGCGGCCTTGGGTTTGGCCCGCGTCACCAGATTGCTTCCGGCCAGGCAGACCTTCTGGGGATGAGCCAGGACGAAGCCTTCCAACAATTCTGAAACTACATTCTCCGGACGATTAATGAGTTTTTTCATGCGCGAGATTGGAGTTCTTCGGTCGGCACGCCATCCCACAGGGGCAAACCATCCACTGCGAGTTTTACGGTCTCCATTTGCCCGAACTCATATTCGGTAATGTGCAGGCACTTTCGTCCGGGAAGGGCAAAGGCAACGTTGGTGGGAAGCTTTCCTGCGGTTGCGATGCGTTGTGCGACCTCACCGCGTTCGCCGAGGACAGTTACGTCTTTCTGGCCAAACACGGCGACGTAAAGCTGTCCGTCGGTCGAAAAAGCCATACCGTCGGGACCTTTCCAGCCTGGGGGAGCGTCGGGCCGGACTACATTTCCGAAAAATTTCCGTGATCCACCGATTTTGCCGTCTTGCCAGCCGTACCGATAAATATTGCCTGTGACAGTTTCGTTGACATACAAAAGCCGGTCTGGTCCGAAGGCAATTCCGTTGGTGAATTGAATATCATCATCGAGCTTTTTCACTTTGCCGGTGTTCACGTCAACGCGATACACACGCCCGTGGTACTCCACTTTCAGGTAGTCAGGACGGATCTGATTGTTGGGCGCGAACTCGTCGATGAAGACGCCCGAATCCGTGAGATACAGGCCACCGTCGGGCCCAAAACAGAGATCGTTTGGAAACAGAAAAGGTTCGCCATCGCAATGCGTGGCCACGACCTCAGCCTTGCCATCCATCGACAAGCGCACCAGAGACGGTTGTTTCGATTCGGCGACCCAGATGATTCCGTTGGCATCCACGGCAAGGCCGTTGGGACGCCCGGTTTTCTTGATGACTCGTTTCGTCTGGCCGTCGGCGGTGATGTGAGTGACGCAGCCGCGCTGGGCCCCGCCCTCTACGATGAGCCAACTGCCGTCGGGCAGCGCAACCGGACCTTCTGGAGCACTCAACCCGGTAGTGAAAATGTTGGTCATTGATTTTGCTGAGCCTGATTTTGCCGAGTTCCTCCCGGAGCTTCGAGATGTCGATCCGCATCGTCGAGCACGAGCACCCAGTCTCCGTCCCCGGGAGGAGTAAATCCCTTTTTTCCGCTTGTCGGAACCTTGCCGGCCGAGCTGGACTCTCCCGTGCGGGGATTAAACCACCACCCGACTGCTTCCTTCCCGGAAACCTTGCTCATTTCAACGGTTATGGCGCGCGCCGTGGGAAGGTAAGCCATCACCGTTCCGCCGTCGGCAGTTCGCGCGGCTGCCAAATAATCCATGCCATTAAATTCGCCGAGTCCATCGACGACGACTTCGTGTTTCGGATCCGGAACCAACTCGTACCAGTGACGAGAATTGAAGAATGCGTAGAGCCGCTGCATGTCCAGTGCGCCAACCGAGTCGAGAGCGCGCTCCCAGCCCGGGTCAAAGAGCCACATGGGACGGTTCCCCATGAACTGCCCAGTCGCACCACACAGAATTGCCCAATAGGCTTGCCGGCGAATTTGCACCGCGGATGCGTTGTGCTCTCCTTCATACGAGCTTTCAATCAACACGTAGGGCATCGCCGGTTGCCGGCCGAAATCGGCGAGCAGCTTTTGGTGAACAATGCCATAGGTGTAGGTATCGTTCAGGTCGAGCCAGCCCTCGTTGCGGTATTGATCGATCGCGGAATTTTCCGGATGGCAGTGCGCCGTCAGGAGATGGCGGTCGTCGGTTTCCTTGATCCCCTGGGCAACCGCATCGACCGCATCCCGGGCTTTGTCGGGATTGCGGTCACCGCCGATGATCCAGAGGATATTGTCGAACCCGCGATAGCGCTTGCCGACGTATCGTCCCCAGTTGCGTGCCTTCTCCGGCCCGTTGGCCTGGAGTTCTTCGATCCATCCTTCCTTCGTGCCGATGTAGCCGAGGTAGATAGGCGCCAGAAAAACCTGAATTCCATCTTCCTGCGCTTTGCGAATTACCCAGTCGGCATGCTGGAAGTATTTTTCATTGGGAGTAGAAAAATCACCGGGCGTGGTAAAAGGGCCGTCTCCGTAGCGATTCACCGGACCGCGGAACTGGTGTTCGATGAGATTGACGATGACGGAGTTGAATCCCTGACGGCGGCGCGCGTCCAGATACTGAGTGGCTTCTTCTTTGGTGAGGCCGGAGATGAGAGACCACGCGGCATCCCCCTGCACCAGAAACGGCGCGCCGGTTTGATCGACAAGATGGCGATGATCCGGTCCAACCCGCAGAGGATAGTGATCCGTACCGTGTGCCAAAGTGGCACACACCAGTAACATCAGCAAAACGGGGAAGCGCCTGGACATAGAAATTTACGGGTCCATGGAAACAGGTAGACCGCCATAAATCTATAAGTTTCGAATAGCTTTTTGTCAGAATAGCATCGTCGTGATCTGAAACTGCGGACGCGTTGACGGCGAAAAAGGATCGCCCTTAGAGAATTACTTGTGACATAGATTTATGGATTCCTGATAGATAAATCCGCAGACGCTTATTAGAAATACTGCACCGGTTTCTGCGGTATCGAGAGAGGACGAGGACGGATGGACTACGAGGCATTATCGAAGAAGTATGTGCTGCACGCGCTGCGGCGGCCCAAATCGGTGATTTTCGAGCGCGCCCAGGGATCGCGGATGTGGGACATCCACGGCAAAATGTATCTCGACACCATGTCCGGGTCGGCAGGTCCGGCGATGGTGGGACATGCGCATCCCGCGGTAGCCGAGGCAGTCGGCAAGCAGATGGCGAAGCTACCGTCGGTAAATCTCCTGCACGACAGCCCTCCCTTGATCGAATTCTGCGCCAGGATGGCGACCCTTGCACCACAGGGAATGACCAAGACTTTCCTGTGCACCGGAGGAGGAGAAGCGGTTGAAGCAGCGGTGAAGTTCGCGATTCGAGCCACCGGCCGCGCCGAGGTGCTTTCGTTGTCTGGGGCTTATCACGGCCAGTCGCTCGCAACCATGGGATTGGGAGGAATGCCAGCATTGCGCAAATGGATGCCAGGTGCGGCGCGCTGGCCGAACTTCCGACAGATTCCGTCTGCTGATGCCTACCGGCCTTTGCTAGGCGAGGGGCCGGACAGTTGTGCAGCCGCTGTCCATGCTCTGGAAGCGGATCTCGACACAGCCAGTTCCTGCCAGGTCGCGGCTCTTCTCATTGAGGTCGTGCAGGGACCAAACGGCCATAGCGTATTTGAACGAGACTACTACGCGGGCATCCAGCGCGTATGCCGGCAACGCGGCGTCCTCTTGATCGTCGATGAGATTCAGACCGGCATCTGCCGGTGTGGAACGACCTGGGCCTGTGATTTGTACGATGTTCAACCGGATATCCTCGTCGTGGGCAAAGGCACTTGGCGGAGGCTACCCGATCGGGGCTTTCATCACTCGTCCAGAGCTGATTCCGGATGGTCTGGAATCCGAACCGTGGCACATGCTGACATTTATGAATCAACCGTTGGCGGCGGCGGCAGCGCTGGCTGTGCTGGATATTGTGGAGAAAGAAAACCTGGCAGAGCGCGCCCGCACACTGGGGGCACAGTTTACCGAGCGCTTCACCGACCTGGCGCGGCGGTACGACGTCATTGGCGACGTCCGCGGCCCCGGTCTTTTTGTCGGAGTCGATTTCGTGGAGGACCAACGGACGAAGGCCCCGGCTACTGAGGCTTGCCGCAAGGCGTGGGAGTTCGCGATCGACAATGGCCTGATCACCCAATTCGGCGGCATGAGCTCCAACGTCTACAAGTTCAAGCCTCCGCTTACCACGCCGGTGGAAGACTTTGAGAGCATGCTCGACATTTCAGAGAAGGTCGTGGCTTTCATCCAAAGGGAAGTCGACAAGCGGCGAAAAACATCGTCGGTGCCGGTACCGGCCACGATCGGAAGCTAGCGTGGGCGTACCACGCATTCCGACCACGGTCGCGCCGGACAGTCAAGATCGGCGAAGACCGGCCGTTCGGAAATATGCAGGCGTGGAAACGCCCGCTCTGCTGGTCGATCTGGATGCCATGGAGCAGAACCTGCGGACCATGGCACATTTCTTTCAGGGACAATCGGCAAAACTCCGGCCACACTTCAAGAATCATCGCGTTCTCGAACTCGCCCATCGCCAAATTGAGGAAGGTGCTGCGGGGATAACCTGCGCGCGCCTGTGGCAAGCTGAAAAGCTGGTTGAGGCCGGGATTCGCGACATCCTGATTGCCAATGAACTGGCCGGAGAAATTCCGCTGCGGCGCTTCGTAGAACTTTCAGGGGAAGCTCCGGTCATCGTTGCGTAGACGATGCCTCCATCGTTAAGGAGTTGGGTCGCCTGGGACGAGACCGTCGTACCGAGGTAAATGTCTTGTGGATATCGATCTCGGTCTGAAGCGATGCGGAGTGGTCCCGGGAGAAGCCGGCGTCCAGCTCGCCAAATTAGTGGTCGCGCAGGGTCTGCGTTTTCGCGGGATCATGGGATATGAGGGGCATTTGCAGCCGATGCCGCCGGGCCCGGAGAAGCACAAGGCGGTTACGCAAGCGATGCAATGGCTGATCCAGACCAGACGGCAGATCGAAGATGCTGGCATCCCGGTAGAAATCGTGAGCTGCGGTGGCACAGGCGATTACGCGATCAGCGCAGCGCATCCAGGCGTAACGGAGAATCAGGCGGGCTCCTATCTTCTGATGGATAGCTGGTATGCGCCCTACGCACCGGACTTCCGGCAGTCTCTCAGCGTGCTCGCCACGGTGATCAGCAAGACTCCAGGGGAACGAATCGTGGTCGACGCGGGGGTCAAAGCTATCAGCGGAGAGCGCGGACTTCCTTCCGTCAAGGGCGGCGCGGGTCTGCGGCTCAAGGCGCTGCACGCCGAGCATGCTCCGATCGAGATTCTAGATTCCTCACTTCCGGTTGAAATCGGCGACAAGATTGAAATTGCAGTTCAGTACCACGATGGGACCATCCAACTCCACTCGCGCATGTACGGGATTCGAGACGGCGAGGTGGAAAAAATATTCGCCATCGAGCACGGAAGCTGACAGCTCCACGATCCGACAGCGAGCGAACGATGAGATTGAAAGGGAAGATCGCGATTGTCACAGGGGCGGGCGCCGGTATTGGCCGGGGCATCGCTGAACGATTCGCTCGCGAAGGTGCCTCGGTTGTGATTGCCGAGGTGGACCGAAGCACGGGGGAGTCGGCCGCGCAGGCAATCAAAGATGCGGGCGGAGACGCGATCTTTATCCCGACTGACGTTTCCAGCGAGGCGCAGGTCAAAGCAACGGTCGAAACGACCCTCGGGCGATACGGTCGGATCGACGTTCTCTGCAACAATGCCGCCGTCCTTTTCTTTCGGGAAGAAGCACCAGCCCATGAACTCACCAATGAGACGTGGGATCGCACCATCGCCGTGAACTTGAGGGGCTACTGGCTCACATCCAAATATGTAGTTCCGGCAATGTTGCGCCAGAAATCCGGCTCCATCATTCACGTGGCTTCGCCTACCGGATTGTTTGGATTCACGCGTCTCACCGCATATAGCGCGAGCAAGGGAGGTGTTATCGGACTGATGCGGGCTATGGCAGCCGACTATGCTCCGGAACACATTCGCGTGAACGCGATCATCCCCGGCACCATCGACACACCCATGAACGCGGTGGAACTCTCTGATCCGGCGGCTCGAGCCCGCTATGCTGAAATCGCTCCGGCGCGTCGGCTGGGCACGGCCGAGGATCTGGGCGGGATCGCTGTGTTCCTGGCTTCAGAAGATTCCGACTACTGCGTCGGAGGGATTTTTACCGTGGATGGAGGTCTCACTGCGGTCTGATCTTCGGTGAATCTGCTCCGAAGCTTTGGAGTCGGTACGCGAGCGGCGTCATCCCGGTGACGCGCCGGAATACCATGCTGAAATAACTCTGCGTACAGAATCCTGCTTCCAGGCTGATCTCTGAGATCGGTTTGTCGGTGGCGGAGAGCAAGCCCTGTGCCTTGGCGACGCGATAACTATTGAGGTAGGCAACGAAAGACTGGCCCGTCACTTCTTTAAACAGACTCATGAAGCAACAGGAGCTTACGGCGCAAAGGTGGGCCGCGTCACTCACACGGATCGGTTCTTCGTAATGCTGTTCAAGATGTGCAAAGATCGGCGCGAGACGATCTCGCGCCTCGCGCTGCTTGTTGAACGCGGCACGGGCTTCACCGTATTCCGAGCAATGCCCCACCAGAACCAGCAGGATCATCTTGAGGTATGTCCGGATTGCCAGGCGGGAGTGCTCGGTCTCTCCGGGCAACTCACCGCGAACCCGGTCGACCAAATCGAGAATCTCGCGGGTAAGACCGGCCCGTGCCCGAATCACATTGGGTACTACGGCTCCATAGGTGCTGAAGGGCATGAGATATTGAAAATCGTCGCCCAGCGGTGCGCCCTGGTGCACGGTTTGAGGCAAGAACGAAAGCACTACGGTCCGGGCTTCGGTTTGAGTTGCGGTCAAAGGAAGGCAGCGATGCCGAATGCTGCTGCCAACGACGATGATGTCGTTCTTGCCGACTTCGTAGCAGTCGTTGTCGACCTCATAACCCAGCTTGCCCGATTCGAAGACGACTACCTCAAGGTGATCGGGCCGATGGACAGGCACATCGCGCCGGCGGTCAAGGATCAGAAATCGAACATCGATGGGATAGGAATTGCCGAAGGGCCAGACATGCAGGCGATCACGACTGATCTGCCGATCAACGAAAGAATCGGCGCGTTCCCACGTTTGGTCGCGTTCTGATCGCATAGCTACCGGTGAGTGGAGTGGGATTATATGCTCCAAGCGACCACGATCCAAGCATTTTCCCAGTCGCCCTTCGAGCGTCCACCCCGCCCCCCGCTAGAAGGCAAACTTCAGGCCTAACTGCAAGATCCTGGAAGGATAGGCGGAGGTCACCTCTCCAAAGCCGTTTCCAGCGCACGAGCCACCGTCAGGCGATTGATCCGCGCAGAAGGTGTTCACACCATTCCACTGGGGATGATTAAAGGTGTTGAACGTCTCGAAGCGGAATTGGAGGTTGTAGCGTTCGGCGCCGAACTTGAAATTCCGCATCAAGGCGATGTCCCAGTTGTTGCGGCCCGGACCACTAAGCGGATTTCTTCGCAGGGACCCGAACATGCCCGGCTGATTGTTCGCCGCCAGCTGATCGGGAGTGACTTGGCCGATGACGTTGGGATCAAACCAGGACGGAGTCGGTCCGAAGTTCGGATCGACGACGGTGGCCTTCTTCACGGCCAGCTTGCCCAGCGGGTCGCAGACGACTGGGCCGCCGATCCCGGTTGAAAACCCATTCAAGCTGCACACAAAATCGATAGGAGGTCCGGTCATGAAGCTGGCGATACCACCGATTTGCCATCCGCCGAGTATGTAGCGCGCGGCTGCGAACGGGCTCTTGTTGAAGTACGAAATCTGGTAAACCCAGTTAATAGTGAGTACGTGGGTCTGATTCAGGCTCGAAGTGCCGTACCAGCGTCCGAGATTCGCGTCATCTACCCCATTGGTGACAATGTTGTCGAGAGTGTGGGCCCAGGTGTAGGCCGCTTCAAAAGTGAGTCCGTGGCCAATGTTGTGGCGAAGATCGGCTTGCAGCGAGTTGTAGTTGGAATTGCCGTTCGGCGCTCGCATCGTGATACCTGTGTATCCGCGATAGGGCGCGAAAAATATACTCGGCACCTGATTGATCAGGGCGGTCTGTACGTCACAGTTGCCGTTGATGTCGCAACCCGGCTGGGAAGTGCCCACGAAGGCGGGTACATTCTGCGTCGTCGCCCCAACCGGCACTGCATTGATGTTGAGATTGTTCTGCAGGTGCCGGCCCTGGCTTCCCACATAACTTACGCTGAGCACGGTGTGGGCGGGGAATTCATGCTGAATCCCCAGGCTGTACTGCTCGACCTCGGGCCACTTTCGGTCGGTCGGTATATCGGAGAATCCTACCGGGCCTAGAGGCCCAGGTTGGACATTCTGGTAGCCCACAACATTGAAAGAGTTCAGGTCAGCCGTCGTAGGAGGATTGCCGTTGAATCCGGCTCCGGCGTGCAGCGGATTGCTGGAATCCCAGTTGAGTGCGTAACCGCCACGAACCGCAGTCTTGCCCGTTCCAAACGGATCCCATGAGAAACCGAATCGCGGAGAAACGGTGCCGCGGTAGCTGTGGGAACATCCTTTTGGAATCGGTGCGACGCCGCACTCCAAGAGACCATTTCCGTAGGTCAGGTAGTTTGCGCCCGATCCCGGAATCAGGTTGCCATTGATATCTAACTGCGCCTGCTTGGCGGGTTGTACAAGCATGGAACAAAGACTGAATCGTTGGTCGGATTCTTGGCGTCGTAAAACGGCGTAAGCCAAAAATAGCGCACGCCAAGGTTCAGAGTGAGCCGGGAATTCACCCGCCAATCGTCCTGGAAGTAAGGCTCAAAATCCCACTGCCGCCATCGCCCTTGTCCGGGGCCACCTGCTAACTGTCCGCTGATGACGCGTCCATACTCCTGATACTGCGCGATGCGTGCCGGTAAACATGTCCGCGAGCGCGTTTCCCGTGGAGATGGCGGAGTCGCCGAACGCCAGAAATCCCTGCGTGTTCAAACCGATGTTGGTAGTTGTGTTGATGTGATTGTCGAGCAGGAAGAAACCAGTCTTCAACGTGTGGCGCCCCCTCGACCAGATCAGATTGTCCTTGACAGCGAACTGCGGATCCACGAAATCGAATTCGAATCCCGTGGATTCCGCCGTCTGAAATGGCACGCCACCGTTGAACTGGATCCCGGGCAGTTTGGGCTGGCTCTGGTTCCCCGGGAAGATCGTCTGCATTGCGAATCCCTGCGGCTTGTTAATTGAACCGGCCGGCGAATCGAATCCCGTAAAGTTATGAACCGTGTTGACGTCGGCAGAGTAGCTGAATACAACCTCGTTCAGAAGGTTGGGGCGAATGGTGTGGGTGAAGTGCAGCACACTGGAAATTGCCGGACTGGTCCATCGAGACTTCACCGTCGCGTAGTTGGCGGAGGACCAGAGAGTGGGAATGAAATCCTGGTTGTCGGTGTCCTGCGTGTACCGCACGAAGGCTCGCAGCTTGTCGCTGAAGTTATGGTCGATTTTGATCATATCTTCGTGAATGTACGTAGGCAGGCTCGGCGCCGAGCGGTAGCTCGTAATCCCGGCGTTGGGCAAGGGAATCAGTGCAGACAGTAACGCCGAGGCGGTTGGATCGACTGGGACCGTATCGTTCGGAAACGGAGCGTTCGTATTGGGATTAACCGGTACAACGCACAGTCCACCAGCCGACACCGTGTCGTTAAAGTTAGGGGAAGCTGGATCGCACTCGCTGAAATCTCCCTGCCGCTCTCGCGCTGACGGGACTGTCTGATTGACGACCGTTCCCTGCCGATAGATGCGCCATTCCTCAGACAGGAAGAAGAAGGTTTTCGTTCGGTCGGCATTGTAATGGCCAGGAATGTATAACGGGCCGCCGATGGTGAAGCCAAAGTTATTGCGCTTGAGCGGCTGGCGCGGTTGGCCCGCCTGATTGAGGAACCAATCGTTGGCATCGAAGGCATCGTTCCTTACGAACTCGAACAAGTCGCCATGGAATTTATTCGTGCCGGACTTAGTGACGACTTCGATATTTGCGCCGCCGGACTTCCCGTACTCTGCGCTGTAGTTTGATGTCGAGATGCGGAACTCGCTGATGGAATCAATGCTCGGGTAGAGCATCAGGGAGTTGCTGCCGGAACCCTGGTCGACGTTGTTGGTACCATCGATTTCCCAGTTGTTGAAGTTGCCCGGCACACCATTGAAGGAAATGGTTGCGTTGGCGAGCACGCCGGTGCTGGTCGGATCGAATCCCGTTCCGGCCGGGGCGGCTCCGGGCACCAGCGTGGCTAGAGTCGCAAAATTCCGAGACTCCAGATTGAGTTCAGCCACCTGAGTGCTGTTAACGACATGCGAGACCGCGCCGGTTTCGGTCTCGACCCGCACCGGGTCGGTGGTGACGACGATCTCCTGGGAGAGTGAACCGACCTTGAGTTGCAACTTGACGCGGAGGGTTTGGCCGGCATCCAGGGTAATTCCGGTTTGCAGTAGTTTCTCGAAACCGGCCTTTTCGGCGGAAATGGTGTAGTTCCCGATCGGCATGCGGACAACGGAGTACTCTCCATCGGCGTTGGAAGTGACCGAGCGGGTAAAGCCGCGCTCGGCATTCGCAATCGTCACCTGGGCACCGGCTATTACGGCTCCCGACGGATCGGTAACTGTCCCCACGATGCCAGCCAAGTCCTGCGCGCTCGCTGCCAGACACGCGCCCAATACAAAGCCGACTGCGATAACCGCGAATCTCTTCATAGGAGTGGAATGTCCTTGTCAGGAAGAGTCTCTGCCCGATGATCGCGTAGCATAGAGGGCGGCCGCGGGGGCGTATATCGAAATTCCTTTTTTTTTTGTCGCAAAAGGACATCGAGTTGAATCGCCCTCGGCGGTTGTGGCTGCCCACTTTTCGGACGGATCGATCTTTGCTAACCTTGCGCGGTGTTGGGTGCAGCGCGACAGCCGCGCCGAGTCTTAACGGATTTCTTCATCGTGTTCATGCGAAGCCGGCGATGGTCATGGGGCTTAATGATACTGGCCTTGGCGATTGCTCGATCGCCATCGCAAAGTCAGTCGACTCCGGCTCAGCAGCCCGAGGTGCTCTTCAGAGAAGCCAACGCGGCGTACGAGCGCGGCGACGTGGACCAAGCCATACGTTCTTACCAGAACTTTCTCAAGCTTCGTCCTGCTTCCGTTCAAGCAAGAACAAATCTCGGGGCGGCATTGGCTCACGCTGGGCGATACGACGAAGCAGTGCTCCAATACAAGCAAGCATTGAAGCGTGATCCAGAGAATGCGGCGGTGAGGCTCGACCTGGCGCTGGCTCGCTACAAGCAAGCGGATTTCAACAAAGCGGCAGCTGAACTCGAGCACTTGCGCGTAAAGCACCCCGAAAATAATCAAACGCTATATCTGTTGGCGGATTGCTATCTGCGGCTGGGCGAGAACCAGGCTGCGATCGCGCTGCTGCAACCTGTTTACGATGCTGGTCCGGAAGACCGTGCTGTTGAGTTTGCTCTAGGCATGGCCCTGTTGCGCGACGGGCAAACCGCGAAGGCGGAGGCCATGATTGGTCGAGTGATGAAGAGCGGTACCAGCGCGGAAGTAGACCTGCTGATGGGCGCGGCTCAGTTGGCGGCAGGCGATGCCAAGGCGGCGGCTCCGACGATTCAGCGGGCCCTGAATGCCTCGCCCGAGTTGCCGGGAGGGTGGTCTTTGTACGCACGCGCATTGCTCGACACGGGAGATATACAAGGCGCAAACGAGGCTTTCCATAAGGCGCTGGTTGCCGACCCTAACGATTTCGATGCCAACCTTTACTTAGGTGGAATGCTGCGCCATGACGGTAGCCTCGCGGAAGCCGCGCCGTATCTGAAGAAAGCTCTACTTCTGCGGCCATCTTCGGTGGAGGCGCGCTTTCAAGTGGGAATGGTGAGTCTGGCGTCGGGGCGCCTGGAAGAGGCGCGAACCTATCTCGAAAAGGCCGAGCAAGAATCACCCGATTTCCAGGAGGTCCATGCGCAACTTGCGGTGCTTTACGCTCGCTTGAAGCGCAACCAGGACAGCCAGCGCGAACGCAACATTGTGCTCAAACTGAACGAGAAGGCTCGTGAAAAAGGGAGCCCAGAAGTAAACCTCGTGGAGACTTCAGCACGCACCAATAAAGATAATTGAGAAGGTCTAATTGGGCTGGGCAACCAGCGGTGCGTCGATTGACAGGCGAACTCGAACGCAAGTACCGGCATCACTGGAAGCGATGTCGAGGTTTCCACCGAAGCGGCGTACACGCTCTTTCATTCCCAGAATTCCCACCCCCGGTCTGTGTTTATCACTCCGGGCACTCGGCGTGGATATGAACCCCTTTCCTTCGTCAGAAATCTCGAGTCGCACTTCACGGTCACCTTTGGCCAGGCGCACCGCCGCTGTTTTGCTGCCCGAATGGCGGTGAATGTTGGTGAGAGACTCCTGGACGAGGCGGAACAGCGTCGTCTCCAAGTCGCGCGGCAGCCGGCCTAAGTCAGAAGGAATGTCCAAACTCACCTCGACGTTGCTGCGCTTCGAGAACCCATCGACGTACCACTTCAGTGCAGAAGACAGGCCAGCTTCGTCGAGAAGAGGAGGATGCAGCAGGTAGGACATCGTCCGCAACTGGCGGCTCATTTCTTCGACCACGGATCCAGTGTCTTCCAGGAGCCGATCAGCCTCCGGAGAAGGGTCCACCAGTTCGGACTTCAATCGGGCCAGGTTCATATTCAGAGCGACCAGCAGCTGTCCTGTGCTGTCGTGCAGTTCTCTGGAAATCCTGCGACGCTCCTCGTCCTGAGCTTGCAGAAGACGGATGGAAAGCTCCTGTACTTCATAGGTGCGGTGTTCTAATTCACTGGTTCGTTGTCGGACGCGGCTCTCGAGGCTCTCATTAATTTTCTTCAGCTCTTCTTTAGCGTTTTCCGCCTCGATGGCCTGGCGGCGGGCTTCCTTTTGCGCCTGGCGCATGCGCAGCAGCGCCTTCACGGTGGCTACCAATTCGTCGCGATCGATTGGCTCGGCAAGGTAGCCGTCGGCTCCACCTTCGAGACCACGGGCTCTATCCCCGGAACCGACAAAAGAAGCAGAAACGTGTAATACAGGAATCTCGGCCGTCGACGGATCGCCCTTGAGCCTGCGACATACCTCAAAGCCATCCATGTCGGGCAGGTTAATGTCCAGGGTGATCAGAGCTGGTTCATTGCGGGCAAGGTTTAGCGCTTCGGCTCCGGTTCGCGCTTCAATGACACGGTAGCCAGCCTCCCGCAGATAGCGAACCAACGAATAGCGAATCGCGTCGTTGTCGTCGACGGTTAAAACCGTTGGCACAGCGTTTTCAGGCATCTTCTTCTTCTCGGCTTCTACTCTGCCGCGACCGGCTGGTGGTTGGCGCGCACTCCATGCTTTAACCCGGCCTTCTTGAGAGCTTCGGAGAATCTCGCGGCCGCCATTTCCCGGGAGCTCATAATGCTCTTTGGAATGATGTCGATCGCACTGCTAAGTCGAGCGCGATCTTCGCTTTCGAGCACCTTCGATGTGTGTATGATCACGGGAACCCGATTGGTTTCCAGTTCGCGACGCAGATCTTCCAGGACATCGAATCCACTCAGGTCCGGCATCGCGAGATCGAGAACAATCAATGCAGGCTTGCGCTCATGCACGAGACGCAGGCCGTCGGTACCTCCACTCGCTTCCAGAACCTCACAATCGCTACTCGCCAGCAAGGTCTTGACCAGATATCGCGATGTCTCGTCATCATCAATGATCAGGATGGGCGCGGAAGCGTTCGGGCGAGCGATGCCATGCAACTGATCCAACAGCCACACTCGATCCACGGGCTTGGCATGAAAGCCATCCGCACCTAGACTCAGAGCCTTTTCGCGGTTATCCACAACTGTGATGACATAGACCGGTATGTCCTGGGTTGCAGGATCCTGTTTCAAATCTTGCAGGAAATCCCACGAGTGTTCCCCGTGCAACAGCACGTCGAGAACAATGGCTCGCGGACGAAAAGAGTGAACCGCGCTCCGCGCTTCGCTTATGTTGCTCGCGGGTATCACTTGGAATTCGCTGCCTTTTAAGTATTTTTCATAAATAAAGAGAGCTTCACGATTGTCCTCGACAACCAGGACAGGCGTCTTGCTCGCATCCAGTTCGCGTTTGACTTCGGGAGCGTAGACGACCTCTTTTTCGCCGTCGAACCGGATGGGAATGGTAGCGACAAAGGTTGATCCGACACCCAGTTCACTCTTTAGCCGAACATCTCCACCCAGCAATTGGGCCAACTTGCGGGACAAGGGCAGGCCCAAGCCTGATCCCTTGGCCACTTTTTGCAGTTTGCCGTCAATCTGGCTCCACTCTTCGAAAATCCGCTCTTGATCTTCCGCAGCGATGCCAACCCCGGTATCAGAAACAGAAAAGGAAACTGTATTGTCGTGTCCCTGCGAGACCGAGACTCGGACTTCGCCTCGCTCTGTGAATTTCAAAGCATTCGAGATGAAGTTGCGCAGAATTTGAGAAACCTTGGCCTCGTCACTGTAAATCTGGATGTCTTGCTCAGGGTCGTCAAAGACGAGCTTGACGGAGGAATTCTGCGAGAGCAGAGGGCGAAGCATGCCGCGCAAAGCGGAAAACAAAGTATTCACATCGAAGTTCGTCGGGCGAATCGTAACTTTTCCCGCCTCCACCTTCGCAAGGTCCAGCAGATCGTTTACCAGCTCCATCAGGTCCTGCGCGGAACTTCGAATGAATCGGACCTGCTTCTCCTGCTCCGTCGATAAGTCTCCATCCAACCGGTCAAGCAGAATCTGGCTGAGCGCGGTGATCGAATTCAGCGGCGTTCTGAACTCATGACTCATGTTCGACAGGAAGTGGCTTTTCAGTTCAGAAGCACGCTGCAGGAAGTCCGCTCTATCGTCGAGTTCGGCGTAAAGGGCGACGACGCCGCGATTGGTTTCGTCCAGTTCCCGGTTGAGTTGCGCAAGCTCCAGTTGCCGCGCGCGCAGTTCGTCCAGGGTTCTTAGAAGTTCCTGATTTTGCTGTTGCAGTTCTTCGTACGCACTCTGGGGGGTCGGGGCTTCGATTTTGGACAAGAGCCCGTCAAGATCTTTCTTGGTAAGGCCGGCGAAGCGCGGCGGAGTGTTCTTGCCCAGGACGACGGTGGTCCCGCTCGACGCGGTTTCCACATGGAACGCATCCATGAGCCGCCGGGCCCCGATGAGCCCTAACCCCATGCCAGTGTGCGAAACATATTTTCCGTCGAGAATTTGCCGGAGATGGGCGATGCCTCGGCCCTTATCGCTTACCGTGATCTGGAGGGCGGGGTCTGGTTCTTTCTCGATGCGAAACTCAACCAGGGCACCTCCGGCATACTGGAACGCATTTCGGACGATTTCCGAAAGTGCGGTTGCGATGCGAGTCTGATCCTGCGAGTCGAACTTGAGCGCGGCCGCGATTTGCCGGGCGCGCTGCCGCACCAGCACTACGTCATGCTCCCGCCGGATGTCCATGCGCAAAAGGTTTAAAGCCATACCAATAGTCCTACGCCACGTTTTTCGCGACCAGCACGGTGGCATCGTCGCGTTCGCGGTTGAAATCCCTGTAGAGGACGGCCGCTATCAGGCTGGAATGGCGGTTGGCAATTCCGGGATAGTGGTTGAGTTCCCACTTGGTTCCCACGCCATCGGAGTGCATGATCAAAATACTGTCGTCATTCCACGGGAAATTGAACTCCTGAAGCTTGTGGATCTGGTGCCCGAGTGTGCCGTTGTGACTTGCCATGCCCCGACGAGCCGGCCCGCTCACCAGGGTTCCTGAAATATTTCCCACTCCCGCAAAAGAAATTGATCCCTTTTCTTTGGAGATTGCAGCAATGGCGGCGGCCGCCCCACGGGTTTTCTTGAGGGCATCGTGACAATCGCGCAAGATCGCACCCGGAGAAGCCGAATCTGTTTGGGCCAGCACGCGTTCGGCCTCGCGCGCGGCCTCCGACGCATACGTCCCGTGTCCGAGTCCGTCCACGACCAGGATGAATACGGTGTCGGCGGTGGGTTTCACAGCCCATCCATCGCCGCATACGGGTTCGCCGCGCAGAGCTACGGAAACCGCGCCCAACTGGAAGGGAATCGCAATCGCGGGAATCTTCATTTGTGGCCAGAACTCCGCTAGAACGCAGGTGCCCCGGTCAGGAATGGAATAAATATCGAAGTGGGCGGACAAGCGCCGGACTGCCCCCAGTCCGTTCCCAGGCGTACCGGAGGTGGAGTAACCATCCTGCAGGGCATTCGCAATATCACGAATTCCCGGACCCTTGTCGATGGATACAACTCGTAGGCCGCGGCTCCCATTGTGGGCGATGGGTTCGCAAATGATTTTGCCACCGCGCGCATGCTTTACGAGATTGGTGGCCATCTCGGTGACGGCGATGGCTATGGCGCCGCGGTCGCTCTCCCCCAGACCTAACGACTCAGCGCACTCGACCGCGGCGCGTCGAACCTGGCCGGCATGGGAGGGATCGGCCACCTCCATTACCAGTTGAGATAATCCTTGGGGCATCGCTACTTCCATCGGGTAATCACCACCTTGGTGCCTTCCCCGGCGCGCGAGGTCACTTCGAACTCGTTCACCAAGCGCTTGGCACCTCCAAATCCCAGTCCCAATCCCGAACCTGTAGTAAAGCCATCGCGCAAGGCCATTTGGATGTCGGGAATGCCCGGACCGTTATCCTGAAATGTGAGGCGTATTCCCACGCGGGGTCCGTTTAGAGTGGTCAGCTCCATTTCACCGCCGTGACCATGGATGAGCGTGTTGCGGGCCAATTCGCTGGCCGCTGTGACCACCTTGGTTTGATCGACGAGACTGAATCCGAGCTGAGCACTCGTTTCGCGGACGCGTCGGCGCACGGCTACGATGTCCGCTTCCGAGACTACCGGGACGGTCTCACTGGAAACTACTGCCATAATGGGCTTCCTCGTGACCGTTTAGAGAGTTGCGAAGCAACTCCATGCCGGCGTCTACATTGAGAGCGGTTCTGACGCCTGCCAAAGACATGCCCAACTCGACCAGAGTAATTGCGACGGCCGGTTGCATGCCAACTACGACGGTATCCGCGTCCAAGACCTTCGACATCGAGGCGATATTGCCTAACATCCTGCCAATAAAAGAGTCCACAATTTCGAGGCTGGAAATATCAATGAGAACGCCCTTGGCTCCGGTCTGACTGATCCGGTTGGTGAGGTCGTCTTGAAGCGTGAGGGCGAGCCGGTCGTGCATGTCGACCTGAATGGTAACCAGCAGGAATTCACCCATCCGCAGAATCGGAATCTTTTCCACTTGGCCCCCTAGTTTTCGTCTTCGGATTTCTTCTTCTGCAGTCGAACGAAGGTAAACCCGGCTTTTTTGATTGCCAGTGCGAACGCATCCGAAAGAGTGGCCTTGGTGATGACGTCCAGAAGGTTGATTCCCAGGTGAACGATAGTCTGCGCGATCTGCGGACGGACTCCGCTGATAATGCAGTCAGCTCCCATCAGCCGAGCTGCGGTCACCGTCTTTAACAGGTGCTGGGCTACGACGGTGTCGACTGTCGGCACGCCCGTAATGTCGATAATCGCCACACGGGAATTCGTCTCCACGATAGCCTCGAGAAGCGATTCCATCACGACCTGAGTTCGGGCGCTGTCAAGCGTTCCGATCAGCGGAAGCGCCAGAACCCCGTCCCACAGCTTGACCACCGGAGTGGAGAGCTCCAGCATTTCTTCCTGTTGGCGACGGATGGTCTCCTCGCGCGACTTGATATAGGCCTCAGTCGTGTACAAGCCAAGCCCGTCCACGAGTTCGGTGGCACTCCACATCTCCTCGGCCATGAGGGAAGAGTCTTTCGCCAGAGTCTGGCGGATTGCGGTAAACAGTGGACGCTTGATGGAAAACACGAAGGTCGCGGTTTCTCGCGCGCTGAACCCTTGTTGCGCGCGAGTGCGCGAAATTTCAGTTAACAACTCGCGCACTGGATCATAAGCCTGCGATTCCAGAGCGCCGCCCTGAGCTGTACCCTGGGCGAGGAGCCCGAGGAAGCGCGTGCATTGGGACTGCAGCTCGGACTCTTTCATCAAGTCGCTTCGGCGGGTCGAACCCATATCCCGAAGCCACTCGCTCAAAATCATCTCTCTGTGCTGCCCAATAATGGAACCCAGACTGCTGGCCTTCTGATTTAGCGTTGTTGACATCGTGAGTGCTCCTCAAAGTGATCAGAACGAGAATTGATCGACTGGAATCGCCTGATACGGCCGTTCGGTTGGCCCCTGCCCCAGGCAGGGAAACATTGGCTTTTCCAGATTATAGACCAGAACGCGCCTAGTTTCCGAGGCTGTTCGAGTCCGGTGAATTCAGACGAGGAACACTTCGCTGGTTCTTAAGACGGCTCTCTCGTTCGTCTAACAACTGGTTTATCTCCATGACGAGTTTCAGCAGCTTGTCCGGATCCTGCTCACTCGCGGCCAGTTCGCAGAGACGCATCCAGCGTTCATTTGTGAAGTCATTCGTCATAGGTGTAACGAGCTACAGAGAATCTGATCTGAGAGCAACAAGATCGCACTCCGATTCCGAAAGCTAAAGCGGGAGTTTTCCTAAAAATAACCCTCGCTGTAAGGAAAAGCCTGACAAAACCGGCTGAAGTGCACTATAACGGTGCATAACTCACAGAGCCGAGGGAAAGGATTGATGCCGGAACTCGACGGCGGTTCAGACGAGACCATCCTCTACGTAGACGACACCGAAGCGCAGCGGTACGCGGTCTCGCGTGTGCTGAAGCGCGCCGGCTTTCGGGTTCTCGAAGCCGCAACGGGACGTCAGGCGCTGGAAATGGCGGTCGGTCCTGACTTGATTATCCTCGACGTCAATCTTCCGGATGTCAGTGGCATCGAAGTCTGCAAACAAATTAAGTCCAGCGAAGCAAGTGCACGCACCCCGGTCTTGCAGGTATCGGCTACCTCCGTCAACACCGAGGCACGAGTGGCTGGGCTCGAAGGCGGCGCCGATGCCTATCTGGTCCAGCCCATTGAACCGAACGAACTGATTGCCACGGTGCGCGCCCTGTTACGTGCGCGGAAGGCAGAAGAATCCCTGTGGAAGTCGCAATTGCAATATCGCTTGTTCTTTGAAGCGAACCCGCTTCCATGCTGCGTTCTTGACACTCCCGATCTCAAAATTCTCGCGGTCAACAGCGCGGCCGTCCAAGAGTACGGTTATTCGCGTGAGGAGTTTACGACTCTTACCTTGCTCGACATCGTGAGCCCCGAACAGTCGGATTCGGTGCTCACATTGCTTCCCGATGGTTCGTTCTCGAGGCCGCTCCAGACGTGGAAACATAGGACCAAGAGCGGAAAACAGGTTGATGTCGAGATGATTTGGGCGCCCTTGGAATTGAATGGGCGGAACGCCCGGCTGGTCATTGTGCAAGACATCACCGAGAAGCTCGAGCGAGAAGCAGCAGAAAAAAGCGAAGAGATACGACGGCTTCTGCTGGCACGAGTATTACAAATTCAGGAGGAGGAACGTCGCCGCATAGCCCGCGAGCTCCACGATGAAGCGGGGCAATTGATGACCTCGCTGCTGGTCGGTTTGCGAAGCTTGAGCGATGCCCGTCGGCTGGCTGACGCGAAGACTCAGGCAAAGCAATTGCGCGAGATCGCGTCGGATGCGATTAACGAATTGGGAAGACTGGCTCGAGGCCTGCATTCGAGCGTGCTTGACGATCTTGGGCTTGAGACCGCCATTCGTCGCTACGCCGACGATTTCTTAGGGACCCACGCAATTCAGGTCGACGTTGATTTCGGCGCTGCTCCATTTTCGGCGTTCACCCGGGATGAGCAACTCAACCTGTATCGCATCATCCAGGAGGCGCTGACCAATGTGGCTCGGCACTCTCAGGCCAAGCGAGTGAATATAAAATTTGATTGCTTTCCCTCTGAAATCGAGGTCACGATCAAAGATGATGGGCGTGGCTTGTCGTCCCCTGGTGACACAAATCCGTCGCACCATCTTGGAATCGAAGGGATGCGGCAGCGTGCGGCCATGCTGGGCGGTACGTTGCAAGTGATATCAGGGCCCCCAGGCGGAGTGACCGTTGATTTGCGCATTCCGCGGCGGCCGGATTCCGTCTTGAGACAGGCCACGAACTAGACCCCGCTATGTCGAAAAACTCTAAAATCCAAGTGCTGATTGCCGATGATCATGCCATTCTCCGGGCGGGATTGCGGATGCTCATCGACTCTCAGCCGGACATGACCGTCGTTGCCGAAGCCCAGAATGGCAACGAAGCGATTCGAATCGCGCAGCAGACCGTTCCAGATGTTGTGATCCTCGATATCACGATGCCGGAACGCGGCGGCCTGCACGCCATCGCCGAGATTTTAAAAAACAATCCTTCGGTCCACATCTTGCTCCTGACGATGCATGAAGAACCTGCTTACCTGCGCACGGCGCTCGCTTCAGGCGCTTCTGGCTATGTTCTGAAGAAGAGTGTTGATGCCGACTTGCTCTCGGCGATCCGCGCCGTAAACCGGGGGCGCACCTATGTCGACTCGGAACTGGCCGCGGGCTTACTACGGGACGCCCTGCCGAATCGCAATAAGGACAACCGCAAGCCCACCGAGGTTTTGAGCGAGCGGGAGTTTCAGGTATTGAAACTAGTGGCGGAGGGCTTCAGCAGCCGCGAGATTGCCGAGCAAATTCTCGTAAGTACTAAGACCGTCGAAACATATCGCGGCAGATTCGTGGAGAAACTCGGCCTGGAGTCGCGCGCTGATATCGTGCGCTACGCTCTCGACGTCGGTCTCCTGTCCCCGGAGAAGTTCAGCGTCCCCAAGAAGCAGAAACGAAAGCCTCCTCAGACCCGATAGCGGATGGATTGCAGGCCGATTGTCAGGGCTCTACTGTATTGAGCCTGGTTGCGGAACCAGCTAGCCTAAATCACCGAAATTGATGTATGCCACTCTCTCGTCTGCAGGAACGGATTGCCGAGTTGTCCTCCAAGGCTGTCGCCACGGATAACATCGAAGAGTTTGCGCAAGTTGCTTCTGAATTGAGAATGGCGCTTCAGGAGCAGATCTCTAACTTGAGGGGTATGGTTGAGGATGCGAAGAAGAGTATTCGCCGTATCCCGTCGGACTCTCGGTCGAAAAACGATAAAGCGAACGGCCATGGTGCGTAGCAATGGTTAAGGCCTTCAGCCCCCTTCTGAACGCATCTGCTGCGCGCTAGAAACCCAGAGATATTTCGTTGTGGTCGGCGGGAACGTGCAGATTGACGCCCCGCTCGCGATTGGCGGCGACGGTTGCTGCGAGGTCGACACCCTCAAGCGGGATCTCACGTTGCTGACGGCCGACGCTCACCGACAAGCTATGGGAGGTCAGCAGAAATCGTTCACATTGCAGCCGCTCTCCATTGGTCAGGATAAACACGGTCGGAGCGAGGTTTCGGGAGTCTTTCAGGTTTGCGGCGCCTGGAATCTCAATGAATTGCGCGTTCAGTGCAGGCTTTTCTGGTTCGGGCCGCTGATCGAGCACCCGGGGAAAGGGCTCGGGGGGCGGTTTTTCGGGCTCGTAGGATTCCGACGCTGAAGCAAAGTAGTCCGGCAGGAAGTATGGAGAACCAAACGACCTATAGGTTCGGCGGTGGCCAGTACGGCCGGCGAACGTTCCGTTGGAGGCACCGCGTAGGCCCAAATTCGCTGGTCGGGCAGAGGTGCCGGAGACGGTGCCATGAGCGGCACCACCAGCTTGAGCGTTAACGAACGGCGTCAATAGGGACGAGGCCACTAACGCCAGCAGAACCTCTCGAAACATGCCGGAATTATACTCCGGACCCAGTAAAGACGGGCCTTTCCCGCCTACCTACCCATTCGTGCCATATATGGCACTGGGGAGCCATTTACGGCTTTTGGGGTCAGAGATACAGTTGTCCTCGAGCAGCACTTGGGGGAGGGCTGATCAACAGACGTCCCGAGACTCAATTGAGTCTGGGGCGTTTTGTTTTGCGCGTAAAAACGACCAGTTCCGGAATGAGCCGTCCGGAATCCATATAGCACTTGGGGGCCATTTACCAATCTTAGGCTCAGCGTTAGAGTCATTGGTGAGCAGCACTTGGGGGAGGGCTGATCAACAGACGCTCCGGAACTCAAACTGAGTTCGGGGCGTTTTGTTTTGCGCTAAAGAGCCACGCTTCCGTTGCCCCCGTTAATCTCGCCATCTCCTTCCCGCGCTACCGCCCAGGTTTTGATAGTGGTAGATTTGTTGGCGCCACTCGTTTGCCGTAATCACTGCATTCTGAGGAGCCGCCATGCCCACCCCCATAGCACGTCGCGAATTCCTCGCTGGAATGGTCGCCATGACCGCTGCCAGTACCGCATCCCGCTTCTCTTTGCCGGCTGGCCCCAGCTCACCGTTCCGCGTTTCTGTGATCAATGATGAAATTTCGCAGGACTTCGGCCACGCGTGCGAAGTCGCATCGCGAGAATTTGGCATGGGCTGGATGGAACTTCGCAGCATGTGGAAGAAGAACATCGTCAATCTCGATGCCAAAGAAGTCGCCGAGGCCCGCCGCATTCTCGAGAAATATCAGCTCAAAGTGACGGATATCGCGAGCCCGCTGTTTAAAGTCGATTTCCCGGGCGCTCCCAAATCAAAATTCAGCGAAGACAAGAGCTTCAATGCGGACTTCAACTGGAAGCAACAGGATGAAGTTCTGGAACGCGCCATGGAAATGGCGAAAACTTTCCAGACGGACCGCGTGCGTTGCTTCGACTTTTGGCGCCTCGACGATCAGAAGCCGTATCGCACGGCCATCAACGACAAACTGCGTGAGGCCGCCGACAAACTGGCGAAGCAGGGAATGATCCTCGTCCTGGAGAATGAGTCCTCGTGCAACACCGCGACTGGAGCAGAGGCTGTCAAAGTCTTGAGCGGGGTTCAATCCCCCTCGTTCATGCTGAACTGGGATCCAGGCAACGCCGCCGCGGCTGGCGAGATTCCCTATCCCGATGGCTACAACCTTCTTCCCAAGGACCGAATTGGCCATTGCCACTGTAAGGATGTCGTCAAGACGGGCAAGGAAGAATGGGCACCCATGGGAGGCGGCATCATCGACTGGGCCGGCCAATTCAAAGCGCTCAAGCGCGATGGCTATCACTTTGCCGTGAGTCTTGAGACGCATTGGAGCGGCGGAGGCTCGCCCGAAGAATCGTCGCGCAAGAGTTGGGCAGGAATGAAGAAACTTCTACAACAGGCGGAAGCTTTGTAATGCGGGAGATGCTATGACTGATCAGACCAGACGCACTTTTCTGAAGCAGGCGGCATTGGGCACAGCCGCGGTGCTGGCTTATCCATCTGCGACCGTGCTGGGCGCCAATGACCGGGTTCGCGTGGCGATGATTGGTGTCGGCGATCGCGGTAACGACCTGCTGGGACAAGTCCTCGCCGTCCCGAACATAGAGCTGGTAGCGATGGCCGACATATACAGCCGCCGCCGTGATCAGGCGAAAAGCAAAGTTCCCGGCATTCAGACGTTCGACGATCATCGACGCCTGCTCGACATCAAAGATATCGACGGCGTGATCGTCGCGAGTCCGTTGCACATCCATATGCGGCATTTTCTCGATACGCTAGCCGCCGGCAAGGATCTCTATGCCGAAAAGACCATGACATGGTCCATTCCCGAGGCCGACAAGTGTCTGGCGGCAGCGAACGAATCCAAGCGCATCGTGCAAATCGGATTGCAGCATCAGAGTTCGGGTGCGCTTGCCGATGCGAAGCAAATGATTAAAGACGGGTGGATTGGCAAGGTCACCCACGTCGAATCGTGGATGAGCCGCAACACGCCTCACGGTAAGGGGCAATGGGTGAGGCCCGTGCCCTCGGATTGCACCGCGCAGAACGTGAATTGGAGCGCTTTTCTCAATGGCCGTCCCGACCGCCCGTTCGACGGCTACAAATTGATCAACTGGCGTTTGTTCTGGGAATTTGCTGGCGGCAATTGCGCGGAGAACATGGTCCACCAGATTGCCTGGATCATGAGGGCTCTGGAGCTGCCGCTGCCGTCAGCCGCGTATATGTCTGGCGGAGTCTTCTCGGAAAAAGATGGTCGCGAAGTCCCTGACACGATCGCGGTCACGCTCGATTTTCCTACGGACATCGTCGTCACCTGGCAGTCTACTTTCAGCAACAGGCACTATGAACTGGGCGACCGCGTTCTGGGCAGCGACGGAACGCTCGAGCACCACTTCGACGAACCGCTCCAGTACTGGCCGGAGAAAGTAAATCGTCCGACCGGGGAAGTCACGAAGGGAAAGACCCCCGACCAGGACCACATGAAGAATTGGATCGAGTGCATTCGGAGCCGAGCTACGCCAAATGCTCCCGCGGAGATCGGTTACCGATCGGCCATCGCGGTGCACATGTCGAACCTGTCCTACAAAAACAAGCGGAGGATCACGCTCGAAGAGGCCAAGGCTATCAAACCGGAGTTTTAGGTCCCGGTCGGCAGTATATCGGGAGGCAATATGCAGAATGCGATTCTGCAGTTCCGCTTTCTTGCGCTCGGATTATTCCTGATCTATTCAGCCCTCAGCTTCTCGCAGGACACTGCGACGCTCACGGGCACGATCCGCGACAACACGAACGCGGTCATTCCTGACGCCCCTGTCGCTCTCAAGAATTTAGCAACGGGGATTGTCCACGACCTCAAAACAAATTCCGCTGGCGAATACGTCGCAGCTGCGTTGCCTCCGGGACAATATAACCTCACTGTAACCGTTCCCGGATTTCGCAAATATCAGGCCAATGGAGTGATCCTGCGCGTGGCGCAGAACGCCCGGATTGACGTGACTCTGCAGGTTGGAAATACGCATGAGGAAGTGACCGTCCATGGCGAAGGTTTGGCCCAGGTCAACACCCAGTCATCGGAATTGGGAGGAACGATCACAGGCAAGGAGTTGGTGCAACTCCAACTCAACGGGCGCAATTTTACGCAGCTCATCACGCTGGTTCCGGGAGTAAGCAACCAGACTGGCCAGGATGAAGGTGTGGTCGGTGCCGAAGGAAGCATCAGCTATAGCGTCAATGGCGGCCGCACCGAATACAACAACTGGGAAGTCGACGGTGGGGACATGATGGACAACGGCAGCAACTTTTCCCTCAATGTCTATCCCAGCGTCGAAGCCATCGATGAAGTGCAGGTTTTGACCTCTAATTATGGCGCGCAGTACGGCAAGAACGGGTCGGGTACCGTCGAGGTGGAAACCAAATCGGGGACCAATCGGTTTCACGGCTCAGTGTGGGAGTTCGCGCGGAACGAGGCCTTCAATGCGCACAACTACTTTGATGTCCCCGGCACTCCCAAGGCAGGCTACAAGAAACACGACTTCGGCTATAGCGTAGGCGGCCCGATATGGAAGAACCGTACATTCTTTTTCTGGCTGCAAAACTGGCGGCGCGAAAATGTTCCATACAACTTCTATAGTTTCGTTCCTTCGGACGCCAATCGTGCCGGCGATTTTACCGACGTTTGCAATGCACCTCTGCCGCCGGGAACGAATTTCGGGGATCCCGTCCCTGATTGTCCGTATGTTCCGGGACATAAAAAAGCGAGAGTGATCATCAACGGCAATCCTTATACCCCGAATCTGAACTTGCTTCCGTTATCGGTGTTCAATCCTAACGACCCCAACGCCCAAGCCCTGCTGCCCATGATACCGCAGGCGAATATTGGTTCTGGAGCAAGCTCGATTTTTGCCGCCGCGGTGGGACAACCCACGCACTGGCGTGAAGACCTGATTCGCCTGGACCACGACTTCAATTCCAAGGTGCGCTTTACCTTCCGGGCAATTCACGATTCATGGGATACGACCAAGGCCACCGTTACCTGGGGCGGAGAAAGCTTCCCCACGATTGGGACGCATTTTGTCGGTCCCGGCGTTGAAATGGTCGCGCGGCTAACGGCAACGGTGTCTCCCACGCTGCTCAATGAGTTCGTAGCCAGCTACACCACGGACCACATCAGGCAGAACAACACGAATCCTGCGGTGTGGAGTCTTCCATCGTCGTTCACCATGCCCGGCTTGTTTCCCAACTTTGGCGGGAAGCTGCCAGACTTTTGTCTTTCCAGTTCGGGGGCCTATGGCGGCGGCTTCTGCGAAGGCCCAACCGCCTTCCCTTGGGAGAACTCGAATCCAACGTTTACCTATCGGGACAACGTCACCAAGAGTTTGGGCAAGCACAAGCTAGTATTCGGCGCCTATTTCATGAACGCTGAAAAGAATGAGATGGCGTATACGAACCTTAGTGGGGATTTGGCGTTTGACAGCACGTCGCCGGTTTCCACCGGGAATGCATTCGCCGATATGCTGATGGGAAACATTGCCAGCTACTCGCAGGCCAATTCCCAGCCGAAGTATCACATCAACTTCAAGATTTTCGAGCCGTACTTTCAAGACGATTACCACGTGTCGAAGAAACTGACGCTGAATCTTGGGCTGCGCGTGAGCCTTTACGGTACATTCTGGGAGAGGAATCACCTGATCTCCAATTGGCGACCGTCTGCCTATGACCCGGCTACCGCTCCACAACTCGACGTTGACGGAAGCATCACTACTCAGCAGGGAGCGCTTATTCCCGGGAGCGGGAATCCATTTGATGGCACCGCTCAGTGCGGTGTTGGGGGCATTCCCCGTGGTTGTTTGAAAGGTCACCTGTTTAATCCTGCGCCCCGCCTGGGATTTTCGTGGGATCCTCGCGGAGACGGAAAGATGGCGGTTCGCGGGGGATACGGCATCTTCTTTGAGCACACCAACGGTATGGAAGCCAACGCCGAGGACTTGGAGGGCACGCCACCGATCGTTGCGACGCCCACGCAATACAACGTTGTCGGCTACAACAATGTCGGTGGGCAGGGACTGCTGTTTCCGATGTCGACTACCTCCATCCCGGACCAGGTTATCTGGCCCTACGTGCAGCAATGGCATCTCGATGTTCAGCGTGATCTGGCGCGCAACACGGTGGCCACGCTGGCCTATGTGGGTGCCAAAGGAACACATCTCACCCTGCAACGTGAATTGAATCAACTTCCGTTAACTCCCGCCTCGCAGAACCCGTTTCTTCCAGGTCAGCCGATCACCGACGATATCTGCAATTCGCAAGATGGGACGACACTCCAGCCGGTATTCACGGTGAACGGCAATACGGTGCAAGGGCAGCCTGCTATCAACCTTGCGGCCGCCTGCGGCAACGATCCCGATTTATTCCGTACAAATTTCCCCGGCCTGGGGTCGATTCAGCGTGTGGAGCCCGTCGCCAACTCAAATTACAACGCATTGCAATTTTCTTTAAGGAAAACGACGGGCGCGCTTACCCTGGATGTGGCGTATACCTACAGCCACTCCCTGGATAACTCTTCCGACAATCAGGACAGCAACTTCGTGAATTCGGTCAATCTTCATCAGAACTATGCCAGCTCCAATTATGATCAGCGGCATATTCTGACGTTCGCGTGGACATACGAAATTCCCTTCCGGGGCAAGGGGATTTCTCGCAGTTTTCTGGGAGGCTGGCAGTACGCCGGAATTATGACGGCGCAGAGCGGCACACCCTTTTCGGTGGTCAACGGAGTTTACGGCGACAGCGCCGGCGTGGCCGACGGTACGACGGGCATTGGGTCATACGCCGATCGTATTGGCGATCCTCACGCGTCCCCGAACTGTTCGCCACTAGCCGATGGCACGAAGGGCGTGCCGCTGTTTAACTGCGCCGCTTATACGCAGACCCAGGGATTAACCTTTGGCAACTCGGGAAGAAACAGTTTGAACAATCCGCACCGCACGAACTTTGACATGTCGATCTACAAGATCTTCAAGCCCAAGGAGAACATTCAGGCTCAGTTCCGAGCGGAGGCATTCAACGTCTTCAACCATACGGAGTGGTCGGGCGTGAATCCCTACGTCAGCACGAACAACTTCCTGTTCTCAACGGGTGCGCACATGCCTCGGGTTTTGCAGTTCGCGCTTAGAATTACTTTCTGAATTTAACTCAAAAACGAAAGGCTTCTGGAAATAAAGCCAGGGGAATCCCTATGATCGGGGCAGTTGATATTGGAGGAACGAAAATCGCAGTGGGAGTTGTCGACGACAGCGGCAATGTAGTGGCGCGGCTGCAAGCTCCCACCGATCCGAATCGCTACACCGACAGTGTGAATATGATTTCCCGCATGCTGCGGCAAACAGAGAGCCAGGCCGGAGCACAACTCACCGGCATCGGAATTGGGTCTACGGGTCCGGTCGATCCGATGAGTGGGGAGTTTGGCGATGTCGATTTCCTTCCCGGCTGGAGAGGGAAAAATCCGGTCGAGGATCTAGGGCAAATTTTCAAGCTACGCGTCGCTCTCGAGAACGACGGCGATGCTGCCGCACTGGCCGAGGCGGGATGGGGAGCTGGCCGCAATCGCACGCGGCTGATCTACGTCACCGTAGGGACGGGCATCGGCGGCGGGATTGTTCTCGACGGCAAGCTCTACCGTGGCGTCGATGGGGCGCATCCCGAGGTTGGCCATCACGTTGTCGATCCGGCGGGGCCAGAGTGCTCATGCGGCTTCCGCGGATGCTGGGAGTCGCTGGCGGCGGGTCCTGCGATGGTGGCCTGGCTCGAGTCCCACGCTCCTGATGATTATTCGCATCGCCAGGGACTTTCCGCGAAGCGGATTTGCGAGCTGGCACAGCAAGGAGATGCAGTCGCCTTGCAGGCCGTCGAGCATGAGGCCTACTACCTGGGCCTCGGCCTTGCCAATCTGATCAACCTGTTCACCCCTGACGCGATCGTATTGAGCGGTAGCGTGATGAAGAGCGCTGCGCTGTTCCTCGACCGCATCCGAGCCGTGATTCGCGGCGGCTGCCGCTTCGTTCCCGCCGAGAAGACCGAACTGATGCTCGCTTCTCTTGGGGAAGACACCAACCTGATCGGCGCGGCGAGAGTCTGGCATTATCGCTTCGGGTAGCGCCGTCGTCCCGATCCTCGACTGCCCTCACTTCGTTTCCAGTTTTCAGTGCTGATCTGTTACTGTTTTCAGTTCGCTTTTTGCCCTTCTCTGTGACATGCGTCACAGAACTTGCAGGGCGTCCCGTGAAAGGATTTCTCCCTGGCAGCACCTGCTGACCAGAGCGGAAAGGACGAGTCGCGTGATCGTCGGAGTTCCGAAAGAAAGCTATCCCGGGGAGCGTCGGGTTGCGCTCGTTCCCGTAGTTGTCCCCAATCTCATCAAAGCCGGACTGGAGGTTGTCGTCGAAGCGGGAGCCGGCGAGCAGGCTGGCTACCCGGACGCGACCTACACCGAAAAGGGCGCTAAGATCCTGCCCGACCGCGCCGCCGTGTTCGGCACCGCCGATATCATTGTGCAGGTTCTCTGCTATGGCTCGAATGACGTTACTGGCGAGGCCGACCTGCCACTGATGCGTCGCGGCCAGGCACTCATCGGGTTTTTGCGGCCGCTCGGTTCGGCGGAGGTCATCCAGCAAATCGCACGTGCTGGCGTCACGGCGTTCTCGGTTGAACTGATGCCGCGCACCACGCGCGCTCAGAGTATGGATGCCCTTTCTTCGATGGCCACGTGCTGCGGATATAAGGCTGTTCTGCTGGCGGCCGAAACTTCGCCGCGAATTTTTCCCATGATGACGACCGCCGCCGGAACGATTACCCCCGCCCGCGTGTTCGTGATTGGCGCCGGAGTGGCCGGCCTGCAAGCGATCTCGACGGCTCGCCGTCTCGGGGCTGTCGCTTCCGCATATGACATGCGCCCCGCTGCGAAGGAGCAGGTTCAGAGTTTGGGTGGACGCTTCATCGAACTCCCTATCGAAGCTCAGAATGCACAGGACGCGCGTGGCTACGGCACTGCACAAGACGAAACTTTCTACGCCCGGCAGCGTGAACTGTTGACTCGCGTAGTTGCTGAGAGCGATATCGTCATCACCGCGGCGGTCATTCCCGGCAAGAAGTCGCCCGTGTTGATCACCGGGGACATGGTTAAAGGGATGGCGCCAGGTTCCGTGATTGTTGACTTGGCGGCGGAGCGCGGCGGGAACTGCGAACTTACGCACACGGGGGAAACGGTGATCGCGCACGGGGTCACAATCATCGGCGCCATCAACTTCGCCAGCAGCGTCCCATATCACGCCAGCCAGATGTATGCGCGCAATATCACCACATTCCTTCTTTACATGGTGAAGGATGGCAAACTGCAGTTGAACCTGCAGGACGAAATCATTCGTGAAACGATGATCACGAGTGGCGGGGAAGTAGTGAATGCCCGCGTTCGTGAATTTTTTAAGATGCCGGCGCTGGCGCCGGCGGGGGGATAGCGGTAGAGGTCCCCTTGACTCCGTGATTGCTTCGCAGCTCGGAGCGTTGCTCCGCTCAGGATGAGATACAGAACAAAGAACTGAGGACACATGGGTTCCAACATAATCGACGCGCTGTTTGTATTCATGCTGGCGGCCTTTATCGGCTTCGAGGTGATCCGCCATGTCTCACCGTTACTCCACACGCCGCTGATGTCGCTGACGAATGCTCTCGATGCCATTGCGGTCGTCGGCGCGATCGTCCTCGTCGGTGAGAAGAAGAGCACGTTCGCGACCGTGTTGGGAGTGATCGCCATCATCGCCGCCACCAGCAACGTGGTTGGTGGATTCTTCATCACCGACCGCATGTTGCGAATGTTCAAGACCAGCCGTCCCACGAAACCGCAGGTCACGAAACCTTAATATGACGCCCGAGTTTGCCGGAAGCCAGTACCTCATCGAAGTTATCTACCTCATTGCCAGCGCCCTATTCATTCTTTCCCTGAAGTGGATGAGTTCTCCTGCCACGGCGCGCCACGGCATCCTCGCGGGCGAAATCGGAATGGTGCTGGCGATCGCCGGCACACTGCTCAATCGCGGCATCGTTGATTACAAGTGGATCATCATCGCCCTCGTGCTCGGCAGCGGCATCGGCGTTCCGCTGGGCATGGTGCAGATGACGGCGGTGCCTCAACGGACGGCGCTCAGCCATGCCTTCGGGGCTTTATGCGTAACGTTGGTCGGAACGGCAGAGTTCTATTTGCGCTCGCCCGACGTGCCGAAATTCATGATGTCGGTGTTGTCGATGGAGGTCATTCTCGGAGGCCTGACCTTCACCGGCAGTTTGATGGCGGCCGGAAAACTGCAAGAAGTGCTGCCGCAGCGTCCGATTACGTATAAAGGACAGAACTTCGTCAACCTTGTGCTGTTCCTCGTCACGGTTGGCAGTGCCGTTTATCTCGTGCTGCATCCCGAGGCGAAGCAGTTGTTTCCGCTGGTGGTGGGAATTTCCCTGGTGATCGGCGTGTTGCTCGTGATTCCCATCGGCGGCGCCGACATGCCTACGGTCATCTCTCTGTTGAATTCATATGCGGGACTCTCTGCGGCGGCCATGGGATTTGTTTTGAACTCGAAGCTGCTGATCATCGCCGGCGCGCTTGATGGATCGTCGGGATTCATCCTGTCGGTCATCATGTCGAAGGCGATGAACCGATCGTTCACCAACGTGCTGTTTGGAGCCTTTGGCCAGGTGCAGGCCTCTGCCGCCGGCGCACAAGAAGCGAAGCCGGTGCGCAGCGCCACGCCGGAAGAAGCGGCAGCCATTTTGTCGGCAGCGAACAAAGTCGTGGTGGTTCCCGGATACGGCATGGCGGTCGCGCAGGCCCAGCATAAAGTGCGCGAACTCTATGACGCGCTGACGAAAAAGGGAGTTGACGTTCGCTTCGCGATTCACCCCGTTGCGGGGCGCATGCCCGGTCACATGAACGTGTTGCTGGCCGAAGCCGACATCCCGTACGACCGGCTGATCGAAATGGACGAGATCAACGGCGATTTCCCGCAGACCGATGTCGCGCTCATCATCGGCGCCAATGACGTGACGAATCCGGCCGCCCGCACCGATCAATCCAGCCCGATTTTCGGGATGCCGATCCTCGACGTGGACAAGGCCCACACCGTGATGGTCATTAAACGAGGCATGAGCCCCGGCTTTGCCGGCATTGACAATCCGCTGTACTACCTCGACCGGACTCTCATGCTGTTCGGCGACGCGAAGCAGTTCGTCGGCGGAATTGTGCGGGAGTTGGGCGGAGGACACTGATCAGCCGATCCGTGAAGCGACGGGCCATTTTCGATCATCCCGGACTGAGATCTTGCGAAACATATTTTGCTTTCTGAACTGGTGCACACTCTTATGAAACTCATGCGGAGCTATCTTCTTGTGTCTGTTCTTTTCTCGCTTGCCTCCTTTGCCGCAGCGCAATCGCAACCTCCACTCAACCTGATGCCGATGCCCGCCAGCGTTCAGCCGGGTACCGGGCAACTTCTGATCACCCAGTCGTTCTCTGTTGCGGTCACGGGATCTCACGATGCGTCGCTCGACGGCGAAATTCATCGCTTTGTGACGCAGCTTTCGCGGCAGACTGGAATTCCGTTTCGATCCAACCCCGATGCTGCTGCGACGCTGCAGGTTCATGCCGATCGCGGCCGTGAGTCCACCCAGAAGCTCGGCGAGGATGAATCCTACGAACTGACGGTTGCCGATTCCGGCGCTAAGTTGACGGCTCCCACTCCGGTTGGCGTGCTCCATGGCCTGCAAACATTTCTGCAGCTTGTCACCGTCACTCCAGCAGGGTTCGCCGCTCCAGCCGTAACCATCAAAGATCAGCCCCGTTTCCAGTGGCGTGGCCTGCTGATTGACGTGAGCCGGCACTTCATTCCGCTGGATGTCATGAAGCGCAACCTCGACGGAATGGCCGCCGTCAAAATGAACGTGCTTCACTGGCACCTTTCCGACGACCAGGGATTCCGCGTCGAGAGCAAGAGGTTTCCCAAGCTGACGGCAATGGGCTCCGACGGAATGTTCTACACGCAGGACGAGATTCGCGAGTTCCTCTCCTATGCGCATGATCGCGGCATTCGGGTCGTGCCGGAGTTTGACACTCCTGGCCACAGCCGTTCCTGGTTCCCTGGGTATCCGGAGTTGGCCAGCGGTCCGGGTCCATTTCGTTCCGATACGGAAAGCGGCCCTCAGTCTGTCACCGACCCCACCCGCGAGGAGACTTACAAGTTCCTGGACAAGTTCGTGGAGGAGATGGGAAAGCTATTTCCGGACGAGTATTTTCACATCGGTGGGGATGAGGTTGACGCCAAGTTCTGGGACGCAAATCCTAAGATCCAGGCCTTCAAACAAGCGCACGGGATGAAAACCAATCAGGATCTGCAGGCCTATTACAATCAGCGCCTCGAAAAGATTCTGACCAAGCACCACAAAATCATGGTGGGCTGGGACGAAATTCTTCACCCCGACCTACCGAAGAACATCGTGGTGCAGTCATGGCGCGGACAAAAGTCACTTGCCATAGCCGCGAAACAAGGCTACCGAGGCCTGCTCTCCTACGGATGGTATCTCGATCTTATGTGGCCGACTGCGCGCCATTACGCGATCGACCCCATGAGCGACGAGGCGGCGACCCTGAGCCCTGAGGAAAACGCGCGAATCCTGGGCGGCGAAAGCTGCCAGTGGGCCGAGTGGATTTCGCCGGAAAATGTCGATTCGCACATCTGGCCGCGAAATGCGGCCATCGCCGAACGGCTGTGGTCCCCGCAGAACGTGACCGATGTCGCCTCCATGTACACGCGGATGAATGCCGTCAGCCTCGACCTCGAATGGCTGGGGCTTACGCACCGCTCTGCTCGGATGCATATGCTGCATCGGATGGCCGGAGCGGGCGACATCACGGCTCTTCGCGTTCTCGCCGACGTCGTCGAACCGGTGAAAGACTACAACCGGTGGGACGATTCGAAGGGGCCGATCGACTTTCATGCCCCACTCACCCGCATGATCGATGCGGTCTATCCAGAGAGCGATACAGCGCGCCATTTCAGTGATCTGGTCCAGAGGTTTGTCCAGAGCGGCTACAAGGACCGGGCTGCCGAGACAGAAATCCGTACGATGCTGACTATGTGGCAGGATAACGACGCCAAATTGCATGTCCTGCTCGATCAGTCATTCCTGTTGCAAGAAGACGTGGCTATATCGCAGAACCTGTCTGCCCTCGGCGCCGCGGGAGTGCAGGCCCTCGACTATATCGATAAGGCGCAGACCACGCCGGATTCCTGGAAGACGCAACAACTCGCGCTGATCGAGCAGGCGAAGAAGCCCAGCGCAGGCTTGTTGCTGATGGTGGCCGCGCCGGTGCAGCAGTTGGTTGAGGGCAGTGGAGGACCCAAAGCCCAAAACTGACGCCGGTTACAAGATCAGGGCGATGGGCTGTTGCCTCTGTGCAAACCTCGTTGTCTTGGTGGGGGTTTGTCTTTCGACCTGACGATGACACGGCCCCCGCCGAGGACTGAAAATACGCATGAGCGTGATATTCTGGTAACACCAGCTGCGCACCGTCTTGGCGGAATCCCCCGCAGTCCCTGAAGAAATTCAGAAGTTCAAAAAAGAGAAGCCAGAAACATGCTTTCAGTCAGCAACGTGTCCATGCGCTACGGCGCCAAAATACTGTTCGATGAAGTCTCCACGGCGTTTACGCCGGGCAAGCGCTACGGTCTGACCGGTCCTAACGGTGCCGGCAAGTCCACTTTCATGAAACTGCTGAGCGGCGAGCTTGAGCCACAAAAAGGCACGGTCGTCCGCCCGCGCAAGCTCGGTGTGTTGAGTCAGGACCAGTTCGCCTTCGACGCCTATTCCGCGATCGACACCGTCATCATGGGCAACAAACGCCTGTGGACTGCCATGCAGGAGCGCGACGCAATTTACGAGAAGCCTGAGATCACCGACGCCGACGGCATGAAGCTCGGCGAACTGGAAGGGATTGTCGGCGAAGAGGACGGCTACACTGCCGAGACCGATGCCGCCATTCTGCTGCAAGGCCTCGACATTCCTGACGAGTTACACACCCGCAAGATGAGCGAACTGCAGGGCGGACAGAAAGTTCGCGTGCTTCTCGCGCAGGCACTCTTTGGGCATCCGCAAGCGCTTCTTCTAGACGAGCCTACGAACCACCTCGATCTCGATTCGATCCACTGGCTGCAGGGATTTCTCAATGTCTACGATGGCATTGTCATTGCCATTTCGCACGACCGCCACTTTCTCAACAGCATCTGCACGCACATCGCCGACATCGACTACGAAACCATCATCACCTACACCGGGACCTACGACGACATGGTTGTCGCCAAGACCCAGGTGCGTTCGCAGATCGAATCGCAGAACGCGCAGCGCGAAAAGAAAATTGCACAGCTGAACGAATTCATCGCGCGGTTCGCCGCTGGTACGCGATCGAGCCAGGTGCAATCCCGGCGCAAGGAAGTGGAACGCCTGCAGGTTACCGAACTCGCCCGGTCCAACATTCAGCGCCCATTCATCAAGTTCGAGCAGAAGCGTCCATCGGGCAAGCACATTCTCGAAGTCGAACATCTGCGCAAGGCCTACGGCGAGAAACAAGTTGTCCGTGACTTCACCGCCAGCATCATCCGTGGCGAGAAAATCGCGCTCATGGGGCGAAACGGAGCAGGGAAGACCACGTTGTTAAACGCGCTGCTGGCGAATTCTCCTACGACTCCTGATGCCGAACTGCGCAAGACCAGCGGCTACGACGGACCCTTCGTCGACTCGGGCAAAGTGATCTGGGGACACGAAGCCTCCATCGGCTACTTTGCCCAGGACCATCGCAGCCTGATCGAGACGGGCATGACCGCGATTGACTGGCTACATCAATGGGATGAAGCTGCCGTCACCGAAGAACTCCGAGGAATTCTGGGGCAGATGCTGTTCGCGCGAGAAGAGGCGACCAAGTCCACCAGCGTCCTCTCCGGAGGCGAAGCCGCCCGGATGCTGTTCTGTAAGCTGATGCTGCAGAAGCCCAACGTGCTGGTGCTCGACGAGCCTACGAATCACCTTGATCTCGAATCGATCAACGCTCTGAACATCGCCCTGCAGCGCTATCACGGGACCGTTTTCCTGGTGACTCACGATCACGACCTAATCGATGAAGTCGCCACGCGCATCTGGCACTTCGAGAGCGATCACAAAATCACCGACTTTAAGGGCACATATGAGGAATACCAGTCCGCCGCAGTGGCCGTATAGCTGAGCACTTGGCAATTCGCGTTGTCGACGTCGACTACGAAGGGCAAATGCCAGGTGCAGAATGGCAAGTGCGCACGAGGCACCGTATTCGCAGCATGTAAATCAACCAGGTTCTCCACAGCTTTTCACAGCGTTTGCTGTTGCGCTGGTTGCGCAAGTTGAAGATAATGAAGCGGAACGTTGTTCGCGATCGATGCAGGGTGTTGTGTATCCGGGTCCCGTGTACAGTCGAACTGATTTACTGAGGATTCTTCATATCACACCGCGCCAGTTGGCCAACTGGGAGCGGAACAGCCTGGTAACGTCTGCGGAGGCTTACTCCTTCTCCGATCTGCTGGAAATCAAGAAAGTTCGCGACTTGTGCGCCATGAGTGTGCGTCCCGCTGTCATCCGCCAGTCGCTCGAAGCCATGCGCAAGCAGGCCAATGGAGTGGAAAAGCCATTGCTTGAAGCTGGAGCTTGGTCCACCGCGAAGCACCGCGTGGCCTTCCGACACGAGGGCAAACTGCTGGAGCCGATCGCCGGGCAATTCCTGATGGATTTTTCCGAGCGTGAAAAGGTGGTCACCAGCACGCCCGTCCCGCGGACTGAGCCCACACCGCGGGATAACGAGGTTGCGTCGTGGTTTGCCCGCGGCATCGCGCTGGAAGAGGATCCCAACACTCAGACTGAGGCGATTGCCGCCTATCACAAGGTACTCGACCTTGAAGCGTCACATGCTGCCGCCCATATCAATCTGGGGACGCTCTATTACAACCGGCAGGATTTCGGTCTTGCCGAAAAGCACTATCGCCAGGCCATTGAATCCGATCCGCGCTACGCTCTTGCCTATTTCGACCTTGGCAACGTACTCGACGAGACCGGCCGGGTGCAGGAAGCAGTTCAGACCTACAAGACAGCGCTCCAACTTGCTCCCACCTACGCTGACGCTCACTACAATCTCGCGCTCGCCTACGAGAAGCTGCGTGAGCCCCGCAAAGCTCTGAAGCACTGGCAGTCCTATACCAAGCTCGACACGTCAGGCCCTTGGTCGATGCATGCTCGCAGCCAGATCAAGCGCATCCTGCAAGCCGACGGCTTGCGGCTTGTTCCCAAGCGCAGCTGAACGCTCGAAAGGCCAAGTTCCTAAATTTAGTACCAAGTGCTGGCTGGACAAGCTCGTCACCAATATCTCCTCTTCAGAGATGTTAAAATTACCGGTTTGCCATCCTAGCGATGAAGGTGTTTCCATGCCCGAAACCACTCTGCAAGCCGCTCCTCCCGCCCCGCTGACGACGCTCACCGAAGATGAAATTCTCTTTCGCGACAATATCCGCCAGTTCGCCGATGAGAAGGTTCGGCCGCTGGTGAAAGAGATGGACGAGAAGGGTGTTTTCGACAAGGGACTCATCCATGATTTCTTCCAGCTCGGACTGATGGGCATCGAAATTCCCGAGCAATACGGCGGTGGTGCTGCCAAGTTCTTCGAGGCGATTCTGGCGGTAGAGGAACTATCTCGCGTGGACGCCTCCTCCGGCGTAATCGTCGACGTGCAGAACACGCTCGTCAATAACGCATTGCTACGCTGGGGAAGCGAAGAGCAGAAGAAACGTTACCTGCCGAAGATGGCTACCGAATTGTTGGGCGCATACGCTCTCAGCGAGGCCGGTTCCGGGTCTGACGCTTTTGCCCTGCAGACCCGAGCCACGCTCAAGGGCTCAGACTACATGATTAACGGCCGCAAGCTCTGGATCACGAACGGCAAGGAAGCAGGATTGTTTGTCCTGTTCGCCACGATCGATCCTGGCGCGGGATACAAAGGCATTACCGCATTCCTGATCGAGAAGGATTTTCCCGGCTTCACGGTGGGCAAGAAAGAAGACAAGCTCGGCATACGGGCGTCGTCAACCTGCGAACTGATCCTGGAAGACTGCCGCGTGCCCAAGGAGAACGTTCTGGGCGAGCCCGGCAAAGGCTACAAGATCGCCATTGAGACCTTGAACGAGGGACGCATCGGCATTGGCGCGCAGATGATCGGCTTGGCCCGGGGCGCCTGGGAGTTTGCCTGCAAGTACGCAGTGGAGCGGAAGCAATTCGGTAAGGCTATCGCCGACTTCCAGGGTATCCAGTTCCAGATCGCGCAGATGGCCACCGAGATCGAGGCCGCCCGCCTCATGGTCTACAACTGCGCCCGCATGAAGGACGCAGGCGTCAACTTCGTCAAGGAAGCTGCCATGACCAAGCTTTTTGCCTCGCAGGTGGCCGAGCGCGTGACCTCGCTTGCAATTGAAATCTATGGTGGATACGGGTTTACGAAGGACTATCCGGTCGAGAAGTACTGGCGCGATGCCAAGATCGGCAAGATCTACGAGGGCACGTCCAATATGCAACTGGCCACCATCGCCAAGCTTGTGCTCGGGAAATAGGGAGTCTGGTTGACCGTCGAATCGGGCCCCTTCGGACCTATGGGTTAAAGTGCAGCTCCACCGGTTCTTTGGACTCCGTCCCGGGCACGTACTTCCACTTGGCTATGGCGCTTTCAGCAGCCTGAACAAGAATTGGACTGCCCCCGACCGGTTCGACTTTCGTCACACTGCCGTCCGGAGCCACAACGGCGAGTACCTTCACGGTTCCTGCGAGGTTCATCCTTTTCGCAACTTGCGGATAAATGGGTTCCACTTTCCGCAGGACTTTGCGCCCACTTTCGGGCGAAGATTGTTGGCTTTGGGCCAATCCCGAGGGTCCGAGCCAATATGAGAGAACTAGAACCAAGATCAGAGCGTACCGCATACGCATCATGACGATCCTTGGTACAGAGGAGTTGTCCCAACAATGGTTCTGGACTCTCGATCTTAAGAGAGGGCGCACTACCCGAAAAGTAACCCCGGTAACCAAAGTCACCTGTCTGAGTGTCCGGCTGCTTCGTGCTTACCCCGTTTTGGTTAAATCCATCCGCGAGAATTGCTTCCGAGCCGGCGAAATCGCGATCTGCTCCGCGCCTAGCCCCGACCGTTACAAATGTCGGTTGCTCATAATGTGCATTGAGTTGCACTTCCGGCCCGTTTCAGGGCCTCTCGAACGGTGCCTGTAAGCTGTCTTGATTTCAACTAGTTACACGTATTCCACCCATTGGCTCGCTGGATGCACTTACCCAGTTGCCTGCGCTACGAGGCACTTACGGGGTGCTACTTGACGACGCTATTCGGGACGACTGCAGAACCCATCGAAGTGATCGCAGCCTCTCCCAAGAAACGCGGCTGGATGCCGCTATTAACAGTTCTGTTCCTGATCTCGTACGGCTTGATGACTATGCTGATCATGGAACAAAGTCAGACGATTGAATCGCAGCGTACGCTGATTCACGACTTGTATCGCGCCAGCAGCGAGTTATCGGCAGCCAAGATAAAACCCGCGGGAGAACAATCTCAAGCACCCGTCGCCCAGACTCCGTCATCCGCACGCCCGTCGACCCAGGCATCGGTAACCCAGGCTCCATCGAAACACGCCCCGTCTTCCCAGGCGGCACCACAGCATCGTTCGCAGAAGCAGGCGGCAAGATCGAACGACGACTTTCAGATGCCCACTAAGCCGGCATCTGATTTGGCCGATAGTCGCCGCTCGCTGATTACGATCTAGGAGTGAGTAAAGTACGTGCTTGAAAACTGAACTTTGCTAGCTGTACAGCAAGAATTGCAGGAAAACAATGAAGGTCATGACCCTAGCCTTGTTGTTCAGTCTGCCCATCGGTTTTCTGGGCCCACAAAAGCCCCTGCCGCAGCCCACCAGCCAGCTCGCCAAACATTCAAAAGGTGGACGCTGGTACTTTGCCGCCAGCGGTCACGCCGTCTTCTGCTACGGCCCGGTCATGACTGTGCCACGGGGGAACGGCGATCTGCAGAGGGTAGCTACCTTCTGTCGCGACGGTAGCCCGGTCGTTCCACTCAAAGACTAGAACTCGGCTGAACGCAGAGCCCTTGCGGTCGGGGACCCCTGGGTTGCTTCCTAAGCGTCTTGCGGGTTCGGACTTGGTCCCGGTTTCCAAATCAACAACAGGATTAGTCCAAGAGCGAACAGCGAATCTGCCTGCCACGCTACGCCTCCAAATTCGCTCAAACATAATCCGTAAAGCCCGACGGATGTTGCGAACGCAAGTCGGGCAATATTTCCCGCTCTCCAACGGGTAAACGGGGTTGATCGAGACGTCTGCCGGCGAGTGCGCTTTGGTCTGTTTACGATCCGGCGTTGGATCGTGAAACCTTCAACAGCGCACAAGAGCGCCAAAATGATGAAGACCCATTGGGCTGTCTTGCTGCCGTGGGTGGTTCCCTGGACCCTCAAACTAAGTTTCAGACTCGCAAGTACGACCAGGACGCAGCCCAGCTGCACAGCTCGGAGTTGAAGCCCGGGAGTGTTCATGCGCACTCGTCTCGTGCAACTATCATAGGGAGAGATCGATCGCTCCAACAAGTTACGAACTGGCGCTACTCGAGGCCTGCGTCCAACGTCGCGTCCGCAGCATCAAAAGCTGAGCGTCTCAGAGGAGATCATTATGTCCATCCGTCCCATCAAGCGGCTCATCAAGTCCAAACCCACCCTCGAAGGAGCCGGGGTTCACCTGCGACGCGCGTTCGGCTTCGGTAATACGCATGACTTCGATCCATTCCTCCTTCTCGATGATTTCCGCAATGACGTCCCGGAAGACTACCTGGCCGGATTTCCCTGGCATCCTCACCGCGGCATAGAGACCATCACTTATGTTCTCGCCGGCACCGTCGAACACGGCGACAGCATGGGCAATCACGGAGCCATCGCCGCCGGCGACGTGCAGTGGATGACTGCCGGCAGTGGCATCATTCACCAGGAAATGCCGAAGGGCGACGCGACCGGACGCATGCACGGTTTTCAACTGTGGGCGAATCTTCCGTCCGCGCTCAAAATGACTGCGCCCCGTTATCAAGAGGTGAAGACCGCTGATATCCCGGAGGTCACCGACGACGACGGTACTCACGTCCGCATCGTTTCCGGAAAGTTCTGGGGAAAATCGGGCCCGGTGGATGGCATCGCCGCCGAACCGATCTACCTCGATGTCTCGGTGCGTCCGGGCGAAAAGAAGACCCTCCCAGTTGAAACCACGCGCCACGCCTTCGCCTACGTTTTCGCGGGAAGCGGCAAATTCTGCAACGCTTCTGGACCGCTTGCTGTTCCAACGGAAGGAGTCAAATGGGCGGATACAAATCCGCCCGCGGAGGCCGACAACCGCTCCCTGGTGGTCTTCGATCGCGGCGACGAAGTCTGCGTGCAGGCCGGAGAAGATGGTATTCGCTTTCTGTTAGTCTCCGGGAAGCCGCTGGAAGAACCGGTCGCATGGTACGGACCCATTGTGATGAACACCCAGGAACAACTCCAGCAGGCTTTCAAGGAACTGGAGCAGGGCACATTTCTGAAGAAGTAAGAGCTTCAGGGAACAACTTCAAGATGCAACAGTCGAAGAGCGGCCCTTTAAGGCCGCGTGAGGTCGTCAAAGAAGTCTGTTTGGCTTTACCCCGAGAGTGTCCCGAGCGTCCAGAGATCCTAAGAATCCATGCCTGAACTCCCTGAAGTCGAAACCATAGCCCGTGGCCTCGCCAAGCGCGTCACCGGAGACGTCATCGAGTCCGTGTGGCTGGGTCAGAAAAAAGAGCCGCTGAAATCTCCCGCATCCGAGATTGCTGCTGCGCTGGAAAATGCCCGCATCGTCTCGGTAGGCCGAATGGGCAAGCATATTGTTTTCGACCTGAAAAAGAATCACGTGGCGCGGACGCCCTCGCCCGCGAGAAACCGGAAACCAGATAAGAAGCCAAAGAAAACCGGCCCTCAAGTTGAGGCAGGCGAGCGCTCTCGTCCCAATCCAACTAAGGCTCAATGGATTGTTCACCTGGGCATGACCGGCAGCTTGCGAGTATGCGAGCCGCAGGTCGAGGTCGCGAAGCACACCCACGCCATCCTGAAATTGTCCTCGGGACGGGAATTACGCTTCATCGATCCCCGCCGCTTCGGCCGTCTGAGCGTTGCCTCCTCTGGAGATTTTGACGCCGCCGGAATCGAGCCGCTGGAGGTCGATCTCGACCGTTTCATCACGCTATTTCGCGGCCGAAAGACTCCCATTAAGAGCGCCCTGCTCAACCAGAAGCTTCTGCGCGGGGTGGGAAACATTTACGCCGACGAATCTCTATTTCGTGCCGGCCTTCGCCCACGCCGTCGCGCTTCGTCGATTACGCGCGAACAGCTCGGCAAGCTACTGGCCTCGGTAAAGGAAGTCTTAAGGGAAGCGATCGCGCTCGGGGGATCTTCCATCTCGGACTATGTCGGGGCCGACGGGGAAGAGGGATTCTTTCAGTTGCAGCATCGCGTCTATGGACGCGAAGCCGAATCCTGCCTGGTCTGCAAGACGCCTATCAAACGAGTCGTGATTGCAGGCCGTAGCAGCCATTACTGTCCCAAGTGTCAGAAATAGGTCGATTTATGATTGATGATTTCTGATTGTTGATTGAAAACCCTGGGCCGAGCCTTTCAAACAGCAATCAACATCATCAATGGACAATAAATTCTGTTACTCTCATCCGTTATGCCTGACTTCTCCATCGGTGTCGATCTCGGCGGCACCAACCTGCGAATCGCAGCCATCAGCACCGACGGCCAGTTGATTGAAAAGATCACTCTCGGGGTCAAGGTAGCGCTCGGCCGCGACCACGTCATCGGCGAAATGTGCGACGCCATTCAACGCCTGACTGAAAAATACCGCGGCAGTGGCAGGTTTGTCGGTGCCGGCATCGGCGTCCCGGGCATCATCGACATGGAAACCGGCATGATGCGCAAGTCCGCCAATCTTCCGGGATGGGCCGACTATCCCGTGCGCGATGAAATCGAGCGTCGCCTGGGTGCTCGCGTTTTTCTCGAAAACGACGCCAACGTTGCAGCGCTCGGAGAGAAATGGCTGGGCGCTGCCCGCGATGTCGATAACATGGCGATGGTCACGCTCGGCACCGGCATCGGCGGCGCCATCATCTTGAACGGGAAAATCTTCTACGGCATGAATGGCATGGCCGGCGAGTTTGGACACGTCACCATTGAACCCGATGGTGTCCCCTGCGGCTGCGGCAATCATGGTTGCGCTGAGCGTTATGCGTCTGCCACTGGCGTCGTCCGCATGGCTCGCGAAGCCATTGAGTCCGGTCAAGCTCCGGCGCTCGCCAAGGCTGCCAGTTCCGACGCGGAGTTCAGCGCCAAGTCGATCTACAACCTCGCGATCCAGGGGAATGCCGATGCCCAGCAGATCTTCCAGCGCTTTGGCAGCGCCCTGGGAATGCTGCTCGCCGATCTGGTCAACGTCCTCAACCTCGATATGTTCGTGATCGGCGGAGGCGTGATCAGCGCATGGGACGCCTTTACGCCGACCATGTTCGCGGAGTTGCGTGAACGCTCCCTGGTCTATGCTGCCACGGCTCCAGACGATCCTCTCGCGAAGAAAGAAGGTGCCTCGACTCAGATCGCTGCCTACACCCGGCGTAAGACCATCATCACGCGAGCATTGCTGGGAAGCGATGCGGGCTTGTATGGGGCGGCGAGGATTCCTGCCTCTTAGCGGCCGCCAAATCCTCCTGGTGTCGTGGGAGCGGCTTCGGTGAGTGGGACGAGCATCACCATCAGGGCGCATTTTCTGCTCCTAGACCGGCTGCGATCCTTTGTGGATCTTACGCATCGCGTTAAGAAAAATCTGATTCTGTTCTGGCGTCCCGATACTCACGCGAATGCACGTGGGAGCGCCCCAACCGCCCATAGGACGTACGCTCACTCCGTGATCAAGCAACTGACCCGCAATGGCGGCTGCATCCCCGCCCACATCGTAGTAAATAAAATTCGCCCAGGTGGGGACCACGCGATATCCCAATTCCGCAAGTCCTTCTGTCAGCGCGATCGACTGCGCGGTATTGTTCTGCACGACCCGTCGGACGAATTCCTGATCGTCAAGCGCGGCAAGGGCCGCTGCCTGCGCCATCGACGACACAGAGTACGTGTCCCGCATCCGCGCGCAATAAGCCAACAGCTCCGCCGGACCCAGCCCATATCCCACGCGCAACCCCGCGAGTCCGTGCGCCTTGGAAAAAGTTCTCAGCACCACTACATTCGCGCCCTGCCGCAGATTGCTGAGTGCCCGTGAGTACTCGACATTACGGTGAGCGGCGAAGTCCAGCGCGAATTCGCAATAGGCCTCATCGAGAATCACCACAACGTGATCTGGAACTTCAGCAATGAATTTGTCGACAGCTGCCGCGCTGACCATAGTTCCTGTTGGATTGTTGGGATTGGCCAGTAAAACGATGCGGGTGTCATCGTTGATCGCATCCAGAATCGCGGACAGATCAAAGGCATCATCGCGCATCGGAACTTCAATCAGCTGCGCTCCTGTCGCGCGCACCGCCATGCCATACACAATGAACGATAGTTTGCTGGTCACAGCATTTCGTCCCGGTCCGAGCATTGTCTGGCACAGGAGCGAGAGGAGTGCCGTCGATCCCGCGGTGACCAGAACCTGTTCTGCCGTCACGTCGTGATCGACGGCAAGCTTCCTGCGCAGTTGTGTGGAATCATCTTCAGGATAGAAATTTGCGGCAGACGATGCTGACCGCATCGCTTCCATCGCTCGGGGCGAGGGACCAAAGGGATTCTCGTTAGAGTCGAGATTAATGAGCTGGGGTTGAGTGACCGCGGCAGCCACTCTGAACGGTACGCTCGGGGAATAGGCGCTCATCTCACGCGCCGGCTTTGTGATCAGATCAGAGAATCGGCCCATGCTCACCGCATCACGCGATGGATTGTTTACCGCCTGCCATGCCCTTGCTTGCCGACTTTAATCGCTCGATTTCCTTTAACGTCAGCGACCGGAATTTCCCCGGCGGCACATCCAGCGTCAGTGGTCCATAGCGGACGCGCTTAATCTTCTCCACATGATGCCCTACCGCCTCAAACATGCGGCGAATCTGGCGATTTCGCCCCTCGACCAGAGTGATTTCATACCACGGGTTGGTCGCCTCTTTTACGACCCGCACCAGCGCTGGCCCCGTCTTCACGCGCTTCCCGTCATCGGTGGCGATCGAAATGCCAGCCCGCAATTTCTCGATGGCTTCCTGTTTCGGAGTGCCCGCGACTTTCACGACATACGTCTTGGCCACGTGCGACGCCGCCTTCATCAATCGGTGCGCGAGGTCGCCATCGTTGGTCAACAGCAGCAGGCCTTCGCTAGCGTAGTCCAGGCGTCCCACGGGATACACGCGCCCTTTCACGCCCCGAATGAGATCCATCACGGTCGGCCGCTTCTCCGGATCGCTCATCGTCGTGACGTAACCCTTGGGCTTATTGAGCAACAGGTAAACGTGGCGCTGCTCGCCGTGAAGGAGCTTCCCATTCACGCGCACGTGATCAATCTCAGGATCCGCTTTGCTGCCTAGTTCGGTGATGACCGTACCATTCACCTGGACGTGCCCGGACGAGATGAGTTCCTCGGCCTTTCGTCGGGAGGCTATTCCGGCAGCAGCGATAATCTTTTGCAGGCGCTCAAGGGGCATGATGTTGGAATCCGCAAACTGAACCAGTTCGCATTGTGAAAGCCTACGCAGGGGTGAAATAACTTAGCCCGGCGCTTTAGGGCTGGTGCCAAGAAAGAAGAGACAGTTCCCAGAAGGCGCCACAAACTTCCTTGCTTAGCCCGCCTTCTCCGTCTCATGGACGCTCTCGGTCGCCGATTCGGCCGCTGGCGCTTTCTCGTTCTCTGTTGCTGGAGCAGGCTCGGCTTCTGATGGTGCGCTCTCGGCTGGAATCAGTTCCGACTGAAACGATTCCGCAACCAGTTTCTCGAACTCCTCCATGCTGGGCAATTCGTTGACATCCTTTAGCCCAAACCGCATCAGGAATTCTTTCGTCGTCTTGTAAAGAATCGGGCGCCCGATCACTTGCTTGCGCCCGCCGGTCGTTATCAGCTTGCGATCGAGCAGAGTCCCGATCACGCCCCCGGAATCGACGCCGCGAATCTCGTTGATCTCTGGGACTGTCACCGGTTGCTTGTACGCAATCACGGCCAAGGTCTCGAGTGCGGGCAGCGACAGCCGTATCGGTGGCTTCAAACTTTTCGCGAACGAACGTACGACTTCATGTTGCTCAGGCTTAGTGGACATGCGATATCCGCCCGCAACCTGGCGAATCTCGATGCCGTGGTCCGGCGTGCCGTATTGTCCAACCAGTTCTTCCAGGCAAGATCGCACGCGCGATTTGATATCGGCTTCGTCAGAGGCGCCGTCGGCGACAACCGTCTCTTTGACAAGCGCGGTCATCTGCTCCAGCGTAATCGGAGTCTCCGCCGCGTAAATAATGGCTTCGAGTTGAGCTTTTAAAGACATAGGGTCGTTGCCCGCTGCCGGTACAGTTGCCAGTCGAACTACCAAGGCTGTAACGACTTGACTGGCAATTGACAACTAGATACTGGCAACTCGTTCCTACCTCCAATCGTCGCGTACTGCCGCTTGTTCGTTCATCACTTCTTCAAAATGCGTGTGCTTACGGATCGCGATCTCCCCAAAAAGCCGGTCCTGTCGCACCTGGATCGCCTGTAGTCGCACCAATTCGAGCAGCGCCAGGAACATGCACACCAGCGCCTGTCGCGATTCAACCCGCATCAACAGCTGCTTAAGCCGTATGGGGCGGTCTTCCAGCGACAGCCGCCGCCGTAGGTAATCGATCATCTGACCGACCGTGACTGTCTCTTCATCGACATTCAGCACCGGGCGCGTGCGCACTCGCTCGAGCACCTGCTGAAAGGTCTTAACCAGGTCTATCACGTCGGCCGCAATCTCTGGCTCGGTGCCCTCCGCCTCCATGAATTCCTTCAGTGATGGATTCGAGAGCACCGCATCTTCAATCTGCTGCTTTTGTAAAAGCATCTGCGCCGCCGACTTGAATTTCTCATGTTCGAGCAACCGATTGACCAGTTCGTTGCGCGGATCTTCCTCTTCACCCGCCAGCGCGTCGGGATCGCGTGGCAGCAGCATCTTCGACTTGATATGAATCAGCACCGCGGCCATGTAGATAAATTCCGCCGCAACATTCACATCCAGTTCGCGAATCTTTTCCACATACGCGAGATACTGTGCGGTAATCTTCGCGATGGGAATGTCATAAATGTCGATGTCCTGCTTGCGGATCAGGTCGAGCAAAAGGTCAAGCGGTCCCTCGTAGACATCCGTCACCGACACAGCAAACGAGGAATCGCTCTCATCCTGCTTCGCTGTATCTTTGGACTTCGTAGCCGATGGATTTGCGATGGAAGGGGGAAGTGGACCCGCCGGGGGCTTGCTACGGGAAACGATTTTGGCTTCTTCCATCATTTCAAACCTGACCATACCTCAAATGAAAGCTTGTCATCCTAAGCGAAGCGGAGGACGCATGCACCTTGCTGTCACTAACCCTACTTCGTCTCGCTCACCTTCGGTGCCTCATACTCCAGCGACATCCCCATCGCGCCGCGCACGTCGTCCATCGTTTCCCCGGCGGCCTTGCGAGCACGCACTGCGCCAGCCTCAAGAATATCCCAGGCCAGCCGCGGATTCTCCTCGAATTTCTTCCGCCGCTCCTGAATCGGATTCAGCAGCTTCACCAATGCGTCGGCCGCCCAGCTCTTACACTCGATGCACCCAATACCCGCCGACCGGCAGCCCACATTGACTTTGGCCATCGTCTCTTTGTCGCTGAATATCTTGTGAAGGTCGCCGACGGGGCACACATCCGGGTTCCCGGGATCCGACCGCCGCACGCGCGCCGGATCGGTCACCATGGTCTTCAACTTCTGCCGCACCACCGGTTCCGGATCCGCAAGCATGATTGTGTTCCCGTACGACTTCGACATCTTGCGTCCATCGGTCCCCGGCAGCTTTGCGGCGGGTGTCAGCAGCGCCTGAGGTTCCGGAAAAACTGCTTTCTTTTGTCCGTAGAAGCCGTTGAACCGCCGCGAAATCTCGCGCGTCAACTCAACGTGTGCCACCTGGTCCTCGCCGACAGGAACGCAGTCAGCTTTGTAGACCAAAATATCCGCCGCCTGCAGCAGGGGATACCCAAGAAACCCGTACGTTCCCAGGTCCTTGTCCTTGATATTCTCCCGCTGTTCCTTGTAGGTGGGGACCCGTTCCAGCCAACCCAGCGGGGTGATCATCGAAAATAGCAAGTGCAACTCCGCGTGTGCCGGAACATGCGACTGCAGAAACAGCACCGACTTTTCAGGATCGAGTCCTGCAGCCAGCCAGTCAAAGGCGACTTCCAGTGAGTTCTCCTTCACCATTGACGTGTCGGCATAATCGGTCGTGAGCGCATGCCAGTCGACTACGCAGAAAAAGCATTCGTATTGATCCTGCATGCCCACCCAGTTCTGCAGCGCACCCACGTAATTGCCAAGGTGCAGCTTTCCAGTGGGACGCATGCCGCTGAGCACACGCTTGCGAGTTTTGGAGGCACCCGTCATTTTCTATGAGACCCTGAAGCCGGGCACACAGCCAGAGTTGCAGGGAGGCCGGTACGGGTCAAATGTTGAAGTATCATGCAGGGCTGAGTTCGATACTAACACGCGAAAAGCCCATTTTGTGCGGGGGAACAATGCATTCCAACATTGTGGAGAGAGCCGCCCTCGGCCGTCCACCGAGCGCTGCCCGGCACAGTTATTTGCGATATTCTCTAGCGCTTTTCCATCGCCCGCTGCAGTTCCTCTGGTGCAATCGATTTCACCTTGATCGGCTTTGCTGGAATCCCACCGACGATGTGATACGGAGACACGTCTTTCGAGGCTACGCCCATCGATCCGACAATCCCGTGTTCGCCCACTCGGACACCGCTGAGCACGGTCGCATGATAGGTCACTCGCGCACGCGGTCCAATTTCCGTCTTGTGATTGTCAACGATCATGCCGTCATTCAGGTCATGCGAGTGCGAATAAACGTTGGCGTAGTCAGAAATCGAGCAGCCTTCGTGAATGATGATCTCCCCGCGGTCGTCGAGCAGCACGTATTTATGAATGGTGCAGTTGTCCTCAACCGTCAGGTTGTAGCCAAATGAAAACTCCACATTGTGAAAGATCTTCACGTTATTCCCGCAATGTTTGAAAATGTGGCGAGCCAGCATCGCGCGGACCCGGTATCCGAGCCAGTGATTCAATCCCACGGGCGACCGGTCGTACATCATCCAGAACCAGATGAGCGGCTTACGCTCCGCATATTTCACCGCGTCAACGTCGCCATAATATTCCGGCTCGAGCGTTGCGTTGCGCGGATCAAACGAGTGCACCAGAGCACGCCCCGCCAGGCCGCCGGTCGCCTCTGAATACGGCCGCCCCAGGTAAAGTTGATGCAATGCCTCGCGTACGACGTCGCACCGATGTTCCGGATCGCGATTCATGAATTCGCGATCCAGTTGTTCGATCCACTCAATAAACGACTTCTCCGCGGCGGGCGTGGGATTGACCACACGATATTCGTAGCGAGGCATGATTTCTCTCTTTAACAGTGCGGAATGTCAACGGGAATCAAACATAGCACAACGCAAATGCTTTATAATTCGCGCCGCTTCGCTCATCGCCACCCAGGACCTTGTGAACACTCTTGCCCGCAAGCTGCGCGCCACGGACTATTTCACCCTGGGATGGGGCACCATGGTCGGCGTGGGCTGGCTCGTCATCATGGATGACTGGCTGCTGCGCGGAGGCGCACTCGGCACCCTTCTCGGCTTCGTGATCGGAGGCTCACTTCTGCTCCCCATCGGATGGGTTTACGGCAAACTCATCGTCGCCATGCCCGACGCGGCTGGTGAAATCGCCTACACGTCCAGCGTTTTCCCTCGCGCCATCAGCCTTGCCACTGGTTGGATGATGACTCTCGCCTACTTCATCGTCTGCCCGTGGGAAGCCGTCGCTGTCGGACGCATCGCGGCCTACATCTTCCCGAGCATCGATTCCGTTGAACTCTACCGCGTCGCCGGGCGCCCGGTCTATCTCCCTCACCTCGTGGTCGGTCTGGCCCTGACCGCTCTTCTCACCATCCTCAACTATCGCGGTGTTCGCCTTAGCGCCACATTTCAGAATTGGACGAGCTTCGGCACGCTCGCCCTCTTCTTCATTTTTGTGGCGTTGGGTGTCAGCCGCGGTTCTCCTGCCCATTTCCCTCCGCTCTTCACTCACGCTCCTCTCATCTCAATTCTGCTGGTGATTCAGATCGTTCCCTATTTCATGACCGGGTTCGAGTCCGTGGGGAAAGCCGCGGAAGAATCCAGCCCAGATTTTCGCGCTCGCGGCTTCTACCGCGCGATCTGGATGGCAATCGTCATCGGCACGCTTTTCTACGCGATCATCGTCGCGGCGGTCGCGTTCGTCGCTCCGTGGCGTCAACTGACCGGCGAAAAGTTCATGACCGCCGTCGCGTTTCAGCAGGCGCTTGGTGCGCGCTGGATCGTTAACGTCATCCTTGCCGCCGCCTTGCTCTCGCTCTTCAAATGTTTCAACGGAAACTTCGTCGCGGCCAGCCGCCTGTTCTTTGCCATGGGTCGCCGCGGCATGATGGACCCTCGTGTTGGGGCAATTCACAGCCGTTACCGAACGCCTTCGGCCGCGGTCCTCTGTGTCGGCCTCGCGACGGCCGCGTGTATGCTCCTGGGGGATGCGATCCTGGTTCCGGTAACGGAAGTGGGATCGGTAGCTTGCGCAATCGGATGGGCAGCGACCTGCGCGGCGTGTCTGGCAATGGCGCGTAGCCGGTCGGCCGTGATCAAGCTCTCGGTTATCGAGCGCACCATTGCGGCCTTCGGACTAGTCGTTGCGGTCGCGATGGCATTGATGAAAATCGTCCCGTTCGTGCCCGGCCATTTCACGATCTACGAGTGGCTGGCTTTGGGAATCTGGATTGCTGCTGGGCGCTGTGATAGCCAGAGGAACTCAAAAGTAGCGCGCCTTCGCTGTCGCTTAAATGCGGGATTTTACCGGCTGACAGTCACCGGGAAGGAGAAGAAAAGGGAAACATGTCTTCGAAACAGTTTCGGGTTGCCGTGTCGTTCGCGCTCATCTACTCAGTAGCAGTCGCTCCCTTGCTGGCCCAAACACCCGCCCCCGCTTTCGATCTAGTCATCACTAACGGTCACATCATCGACGGCACCGGTTCCCCTTGGTACTCCGGAGACGTTGGAATCCGAGACGGTAAGATCGCGGCCATCGGCAATCTCTCGGTCGCTCCCCGCAAACGCACGATCGATGCTAAGGGCGACGTTGTTGCGCCGGGCTTCATCGACATGCTGGGCCAATCGGAACTGACCATTCTTGTCGATCCGCGCCTTCCGTCAAAAATCTATCAAGGCATCACCTCCGAAATTACGGGAGAAGGTAACTCAGTCGCTCCGCTCGACGACGCTATCATCCAGGACGGCCGCAGTGGTTACGACCATTACAAGATCACTCCCGACTGGCGCACGTTGCGCCAGTATTTCGAGCGGCTCGAAAAACAGGGCATTGGCATCAATCTCGCCAGCTACGTCGGTGCGACGCAAGTTCGTCGTATGGTGCTCGGCGACAACGACGTTCAACCCACCGCCGCGCAACTCGATCAGATGAGATCGCTCGTGCGCGAAGCCATGAAAGACGGAGCCGTGGGCGTCTCCACGTCTCTCGAATACGCGCCCGCGCCTTATGCGAAGACCGATGAGCTGATTGCTCTCGCCACTGAGGCGAGTAAGTTCGGGGGTATCTATGCGACGCACATGCGCAACGAAAGCGACTCCGTTGTGGAGGCGATCGATGAAGCCCTGCGAATCGGCCGTGAAGCCCGCATCCCGGTCGAGATCTGGCACATAAAGGTCGCGGGCAAGAACAACTGGGGTCGCATGCCCCAAGTCATCGCAAAAATAAATGCTGCTCGCACCGCCGGCGCTGACGTCTCCGCTGATACTTACGCTTACACCGCGTGGCACAATGATTTCTCGGCATTCATTCCTGCATGGGCGCACGATGGAGGCACGGCAAAGCTGGTCGACCGCCTGAAAGATCCCGTAACTCGAGAGCGCATCCGCAAAGACATGCTCACTCCGTCCAAAGACTGGGACAACGAATGGCAGGAGATCCCCGGTCCCGACGCGATCATGATCGGCACGGTCGAGAATCCGAAATTGCTCCCGCTGCAGGGCAAACGTCTCTCAGAAATCGCCAAACTCTGGAATAAGGAACCCATGGACGCGCTTTTCGATTTCCTGATCGAAGACCCGTCGGCGAGTGTCGCTGTCTTCGGAATGTCCCAACCCGATGTAACTCTCGCCCTGCAACAGCCTTGGGTCGCCGTCGACAACGATTCAGAAGGGACTTCCCCGGATGGACTTCTAGGGCAGGACCATCCGCATCCGCGGGCCTACGGAACGTTTCCTCGCATTCTGAGCAAGTACGTCCGGGAAGAAAAAGCGCTGACGCTCGAAGATGCGATCCGCAAGTTCTCGGCGCTCCCAGCGCAACGGATGCGCCTCACCGATCGCGGCGTCCTCAAGGCTGGCATGTGGGCCGATGTTGTCATCTTCGATCCCGCAACCGTGCACGATCGCGCAACCTTTGATGATCCCAATCAGCTTTCCGAAGGAATGGAGTACGTGCTGGTGAATGGAGTTCCCGTCATCGATCAAGGCAAAATGACGAACGCGCGGCCGGGAAAAGTATTGCGCGGCCCCGGGTACGTTCCATAAAACCGTTGCCTACTGTGGCTTGAGGCGAGCCTGCTCCGTTCCCGGGAATGGTTTGACTCGTGGTTCGGCCACCGTGCCGGTAATCGCGTATCCCGCAGGCGCTGCACTAATCGGAACACGTTCCAATTTGAGATCGAGTTCGCGCTGCAATGATGCCGCTCCACTCAAGTGATATTTGCCGCCGGGTGAATCCAGCTTCGCGTCGACGATTTCGATCTTTCCCGCGCCAAGTCGTCCCTGGCCTGACAGTCGCGTGAACCGGAACGGTTCGGAATCCGCGCCGAGCGACACGTGCGGCAATACTCCATCTGCCATCTCGACCTGCAGCGTTCCAACCGCGGTCTGCCAAAAGTCCGTGGGACACGGACCTTTCACTTCGTAGCTTGCCTTGGCCGTGCCAGAGATCCAGTCGTCTTGCATAGCGGCTGCGAGGCTATTAAGCGAAACTTGTGTCAGGCTGCCACTTCCGCTGCAGATTGCAGGAGTGACGCTGAGGTCCGCTTGCCACTCGCCTCGATGTTTTCCGTTGAGAAGATCTGCGTTCAGATCCGAGATCTGCAAGCGTCCGGGCTCGAGGGTCACATTCGCGGAGATGCGAGTCGCTTCGAGACCATTCATCTGCAGGCGCTCTACGCTGACATGCCCGGACGCGCGCAAGTTCGCCAGGAAAGAGGGTGCGGCGGGCGTATTTGATTCTAGAACCCGATACCATGGCCTCTTCTTCGGGCCCGTTTTCGCCCATTCACTGAGGTCGCTGAGAACGATGTGATTCGTATTCAGAGTAAAGCGTATGGGGCAAGCCGTTCCGCAACCGCGTGTCATCTCCAGCGAACCTGTCCAGGAGCTTCCCGCCGCCTTCGCATTGATCTTCGCCACGCGTGCCGCGTCGGACACCAGTTGCATCTCGGCCGAGACAATGTCGATCGGCACGCTCAACCCGCGAACCTCGGCGTGAACATTCCGCAACTTTACAGTTCCAGTAACCCGTGGCAGGGGGAAGCCGGCGGCAGTCCCGTTGCTCTCGCCCGTCCACGATCCCGTGATTTGCAGATCAACCTGCGCCGCCCCTTCCGCGGTCGTGGCTAGCGCAGGGATCGCCGACCATATGCGCCAGCCGCAAGGTCTTGCCAATCTCTGTGTCGCCCACTAGTGTGAGGCCATATCCTCGACGATTGACCCACCCGCGTGCCATCGCAGTTCCAGTGTGCCCCGCGCCTACCGCCAGTGGACCGAATTCGAGATGCGGTCCTTCTGGAATCTGCATCGCCGGAAAGCTTCGCACTGGAATTCGTCGGTCGCCGCCTGCACTGGGACCACTAGACATCAAGAACGGAACGGTTTCCGGTCCGATGGCTGTTTTATTTGCGGCTGACTCGAGAAGAAAATCTGTAATCTCCCCCCGTCCCTCAAATCGAGGCGCCAACTGCGCGGCTGCATTCTCCTGCATCGAGAAGCTGCCGCGTACCGCTCCCTCTGCGGCTAGATCGCCCGGCAGATCCTTTTTCGCCCGCTCGACTAGCATTACTGCCGCACTGGCGGGAACGTCCTCGACAGTCACAACGAGGTCGTAGTGATGACTGCCCGGAAGCCCCAGATCGCCCTTCAATGCGATGAGCCCCGCCGCTACTGGGGCGCTGCACATGACTTGATGAAACTCGTGAGTCAGCGCGCTGTATTCCGCATCGCAACGGCCTGCCAGGCGCAGCGCCTTTCCCGTCGTGATGTCATAGCGCCGGAAGTCCTCCACCGCCGCGCTGCTGGCAATTCGCAATTGCGCTGGAGTTCCCGCCAGAGCTGCGTCAATCTGGACATCTCCGCGCCAGCCCTTATCGTTTCCGGTAAAGAATTTCGTAAGCTGCCCGAGTTGCGCCCGGCTCCACTCGATGGTGAACTGCAGCGGCGTGTCTCGAAATGCCGGCGCTCGCTGCCAGGTTCCACTTACTTGCAGCAAGCCGGTGTCATTCAGATTCATGTCCGAGCGAAATGGCTGCGCTTTCAGCCGTACACCCCACATGTTTTCCGAATCCTGCCACAGAGAAAAATCCGCGTTGGTCAGCGCATAAGGTTTCTTCTCCGGCCCGCTCTTAAAATTGATCCGCCCGGATGTGGCTTCGATGTAGGGGAATCCCGGTCGTGGCTCCGATCTCTTTTTCCCCGTCGGCGCAAGCGGTATGTGGGCCGTGCGCTCCAGCAATGCTTCCAGGTTCCAACGTCCGCTCTCGCTGTGCACCAGGTTCAAACTCGGCTCTGTGAGTTCCAGTCGCGCAATTTCGAGGCGTCCCCGCATCAGAGACATCAATCGAAGATTTGCAGTAACCTCGCTTGCCCGCAGGATCGGCTCGGCGCCGAACGCCGGATCGTCATAAACCACCAAATTCGCAAGATCAAAGCCCGGGCGCGGAAGTAGACGAATGTGCACCGACCCGAGATCCACGGGTCGGCCCACGCTGGCACTAATCGAGGTAATGATTCGCGACTTCAGGCGCGACGCGCCTGGTCGCAGCAAGAACAGCGTTATCACAATCAACGCTGCAGCCACTGCGATACGCCGTTTGGAGGAGTGTTTCACCGCGGCCTTACTGAGGCTTCGAGTACGTCATCGGACAATATGCAGAGTTCGCTTCCATCTCGACTCATCGAAAAAGTGCAGAACTACCTTACCCAGGAACAGCAACCGATCGCTCCAGGCGGTCTTGCGGTACTGATTGTCCGGAGTTTCGAACGACCAGTAGATGAACATGGGACGCCCGATGATGTTCTGCCGAGGAATGAATCCCCAATATCGGCTGTCCAGGCTCACGCCACGATGGTCGCCCATCGCGAAGTAATGATCCGGCGGCACCACGATGTCGTCTCCATGAATGAAAGACGGCAAATCTACCATCCAGTTGGGGTACACGTTGGGATCGTCTGTCGGAGGCACTGCCGGAAAATTGTTGCGATAGGGATCTTCCGTGTCACGGTCGTGATCCACATAGGGCTCGTCCAACGCTTCCCCATTGCGATACACCACGCCATTCCGCAGGTGGATCCGATCACCCGGCAATCCGATGATCCGCTTCACGACATACAAACCGGGCTCAGCCGGCGACAAGAACACCACAATGTCCCGGAAGCGCACGTCGCGATAGGGAAGCAGAGGGCCAACCCACTTGCTGCCGGGTGCAAACTGGATGCGGTTTACAAACACGTGGTCGCCGATCAGCAGCGTTTCCTCCATCGAACTCGACGGAATCTCAAACGCTTGCACGACAAACGTGATGATGAACAATCCTGTTACCAGCACCGCGGCCAGCGAAGAGAGGAATTCGACCGTAGTCTCCTTCGGCTTCTCCTCTGCCACGCTTACCTCTGCGCTATCTTCTTCTGTTTCTTTCTTCGCCACTATGGTCTTTCCGTGTCCGATAGATGTCGTGTCCGTGAAATCGGTTGATCACGATCCACTTAGAGACGCAGATTGCTGCTTCTTCCCGGCCATCAAGACGTAGCAAGCTACGTCTCTACGCCACAAACTCTTAGACCTCTCAGTGTACCAGCCGCAACGTTCGGTTCCAGCGCGTGATCTGAAAGATGTGGGTGACCGCGTACGCCAGATGATAAAGTCGTCCTGCGAAAGTCGCCGGCGAACTCCGGTCCCAGTCGCGCACCGACCAGTAAATTACCAACGGCCTGCCAATGATGTTTTCCCGCGGCACAAAGCCCCAATAACGGCTGTCCTGGCTGTCGTCGCGGTTGTCGCCCATCACGAAATAGTGCCCGGCCGGAATGATGAGCTGCCCATCTTCCACCAGCTTCCGCATCTCCAGCCACCACTTTCCTTCGAGGCCATAGGCTGGAATATCCACCCGGGGAAAATTATCGCGGAACACGTTGTTGGGAGGCTCCAGAAACCGCACATACGGTTCCTCCAACGCTTTGCCGTTTACGTACACTTTCTTGTTGACCAGTCGCAGCCGGTCTCCCGGCACGCCGATTACCCGCTTCACAAAATGCTGCTGAGGATCCACCGGATAGTGGAACACGATGATGTCTTCGCGCGCGATCTTCTGATACGGCATGATGTGGTCGCCGAGACCCTCCCCTCCATAGCAGAGCTTGTTTACCAGGAGGTAATCGCCGACCAGCAGAGTATTTTCCATTGATTCCGAAGGAATCTGGAATGCCTGCACGATGAATGTGATCACGAAGATTGCAATCACGACCGTGCCCACCAGCGACTGCAGGGAACTGATCAGGTCGCTTCCAAGGTTGGTTACGATACGGCGCTTGGGAGAATCCATGAACTCTACTTATCCACCGCCAGCGGTGCCCGCGCCGCCGCTTTCACTTCTGATGCCTTTGGTCGCGAAGCCAGGAATGTTAACAATTGCCGGGCCGCATCCTGTTCCGCAGTTTTCTTGGTGGAGCCCTGCGCCCGCCCAACGAATTCCGCGTCCCGGTTGTCTCTCGTATGCAAGCGCGCCTCGACCGTGAACGTTTTGCTGTGCTCCGGACCTGCTTCCTCTACCAGCACGTATGCGGGCTGAGGCAGGCCCAGACTCTGCACCGCTTCCTGCAAAGCCGACTTGAAATCGGTGATGGGAAGCGTGCCGCCTCCTTGATCCATGCGCTCCAGTTCCGGAGCAATTACGTTGCGCAGCACAAATTCCCGTGCCACTTCGAGTCCGCCGTCCAGGTAGATGGCCGCTAGAATCGCCTCGAGCGCATCCACCAGCAATGCCGTCTTGCCGCGCCCACCGCTTTTTTCCTCGCCTCGCCCCAGCCGCAGGTAATGGCCCAGTTCCAGGCGCTGCGCTACCTGGATCAAATGCCGTTCACTCACCAGATGTGCTCGCAGCTTCGATAGTTCGCCCTCTCGAAACTGCGGAAACCGTTGGTACAGTTCTTCGCTGGTCACCAGGGCAAGCACGGCATCTCCCAGGAATTCCAGTTGCTCGTTGTCGCTGACCTTGTACTTGCTCTCGCCCGCCTGCTGAGCCTCTTGCTCTCGTGCCTGCGAGCTGTGCGTGACGGCCTGCTCGATCACTGCGCGCCGCCGGAAATGGTAACCGAGGCCTTCTTCCAGCGCCGTGATTTCCCGTTCCTTCATAGGTGGGGACAGCCGTTTTGGCCATCCAGCGAGCGCAACTCGCCGTGGTTTCCGCTGCGCAAGCCAGGGAGCTAGTTTTTCGGAGGCGCCGCACTCCCTGGCGCCGCTCCGCTATTGAGCTTTGTCAGTCGATCCTGTTCCGCGCGAGCTGCTTTGCCCGCCGCCGAATCAGGACGGTCCTTGGTGAGATCCACCGCCTGATTGGCGTACTTCAACGCGTCTGGAATCTTGTTCTGCATGTCGAGCGCAACCGCCAACCTCAACACTGCCACCGAGTCGACCTGCTGAGGGAACGCGTCAATCGACTTGTGCAAGTTTGCTTCCGCCTCCGGCCAATTCTTGGCGTTGGACGCCAGTGTGCCAAGCACGGCGTACGCTTCCGAACGCAGAAATCCCTTGAACGCATTCAACTGTTCGGGCGGATAGCCCGATGCCGGCACGTCAGTGTCGACCGTCACGAGCGCGCGCTCTGCATTTTTCTTCGCTTCGGCCAGACGCTGGTCTCGATCCAGATCCGTATCGCGAGTCCGCTCTGCCAGCACCTGTGCGACTCCCACCAGCGCTTCGGGTTCGTCGGGATCAAAGCTGAGCGCCTTCTGCGCCATCTCCAGCATTTTGTCGGCATTATTGGCCATCTGGTACTTCTGCATAGCCGCCTTGTACAGCACCACGCGCAATTCGCTGTCGGGGAACTTTGTGGCGAAATCGTCTGCGGCCTTCTCCACAGCCGCCGCATCGGTCAGCCCGATCGCCGCCTTGTAAGCTTCAAACTCCGGCTGCGTCTTGGCCTGGGGCGGACGCTTTCCTTGCGGAGCAGCTGCCGCCTGGCCGGCCGGAGTGCTTTGCGTTGCCGGTTTGTCCTGTCCCCAACTCCATACGCACATTCCCAGCACAGCCGTCACGATCGCTATACGCTTCATGCGTTCTCCTTGCCTCTAAACTCCCCGATTATCGTTACCTCAATCGTGCAACGGCACATTTTATCTCAGTAAGTCGGATTCGGCTTGCTTCCACCGACCGCTCCCAGCGCAAGGCTCGCAATTCACCGCTTATTGTGGCTTCGCCGGAGGCTCGTACGCTTGCTGCAATCCACGTTCAGCGGCCGCTTTCACTTCCGGAAGTTCCGAGCCGGTCGTCAAGGCTGCCCGATACTCATTCATGGCAGCCTCGCGATCCTCTTTCATATCGAGGATCCTTCCCAGGTAGACGTGCGACCATCCGACCACCTTGGGATCCCTGGTCGCTTCGATTGCCTTCTGGAAATTCTCCAGCGCACCTTCCCGATTCTTGTTGGCGACGGCCACTTGCGCGAGGATGAACAACGCTCGCCCCTGATCGCCAATTTTTTTGTCCAGCGCTTGCTGTGCCAGTTCTTGTGCGCCCTTCGGATCGCCGGCCGCCAACCGCTTCTCGGCGGTCACCAGCATCCGCCGGTCTTCCAGCCGAGACAGTTGCACCAGTTCCGGAGCCGAGGACCTGGCATACTGCACCTCCCCGGCGGCCTTTTCTTGCTGCTTTAAATCAATCGCGTTGAGAATGTCCGAATAAGAGTTCCGCAGCCCTGCCGGATCTTTCTCAAAGGCCAGCAGTGAAGTGTAAAAATACCGCGTCAGAATGTATCCCTGTTTGACCGCGTCATCCACTGCCTGCGAACGCATCGCGTCCGCCGTCTGTTTCGTGCCCATCGTCCGGATTTCAATGGCCCGCACCAGGCACTCAGTGACCAGCAATGAGATATCGGTCTTGAAGCTCTCTTCCAGCGGCGCGCGTTTCACCGATTGCAGAAGCGGTTCCAGTCGCTTGATCGAACTGAAATGCTTTTCCGCCAGCGGATCCAGAAGGTAGTGCAGATATGTGTGGCGGATCTGCTCCATCTTGAGCGATTGGGTCGAATTCGGATCCGGCGAGGGAAACACGACCACGTAATAGTCCGCCCCGTAGTTGCGAGCGTTTGCCTCGTTCGGATCACCCAGGAAATCCAGGTAAATCGTGAACGTCCGGCCCAGGAATCCCCCCGATTGCAGCTTCAGGTAGATATCCGTATCGAAAACCATTTTGGCCAGCGGGACGTGATAGCGCTCCACCAGGGCCGCATAGTTCGCCCGGTGCCGTTCCCAGACTGAGTGCAAATCGGCCTTTTCATAGAAGCGTTCCAGCAAGGCACCAAAGCCAGCGATGGGCACCGCATCCGGAGGCATCTCGTCTTCCTTCACCCGGGGAAGAAAGTGCGGCGGACCCTGCAGGTAGAGCGCCAGCGACACAAACTGCGACAGATCGTGAGTGGGATCTTTTCCCCGATGTGTCGCGTACCAGTCGCACATCGTCTTCAAAGCCAGCTGCGCTTCGTCCGAGCCTCGGAGGTTCTTCTGCACCTCGGCGCGGATATTAAGCCGCTGCGCATCGGAAGCATTGAGGTTCACGTCGTATCCACACGAGTTCATTGCGGTCAGGACCGCGAACAGCGTTTCATTCGTATCCAACGTGATCGGAGTACTGGTATCCGCCACGCAGATCGGCGCCAGCAGCCCCAGAGAGGCCGCCATCAAGAAAGCTCGAAGCCCAAAACCCAGGAAACTACTCAGGAATCCCTCCCGCAGGATGGCTACTCGAAAGCCACTTTTTAGAAGATAGGCGGAGAACAACCTCCAGTTTAAGGGCTTGCGACTAGAGGGGTCAAACGACGAGGGGGTAAGCTGAACGCCTGCTTGCTCCACCCACGCCGTCGCGCTAACCTTCCTGCCACGAGGAAACGTATGTCCCGACTGGTTCCCACGCCCGCTCCTGACTTACGCCGAGGCATGCAGGAGTCATTTTCGGTCAATGACCGCATGAACCAGCTCGTGCTCGAGCATCTTGATCCTCGGGCGTGGCGAGCCCAACTCCCCGGCAGTAAGGGACGCACCATTGCGGCGATCTTCACCCACGTCCACAACATCCGCCTCAAGTGGCTTCGCCTGTCGGCGCCGCACTTGAAAGCGCCGACCCGGCTGGATCGCTCCCGCTGCACACAGCAGCAAGCTAGGCAAGCCCTGGCGGAGAGTGCCGCTCTCTGCTCGCAGATGCTGTTTGAAGCTCTTGTTCCCCAGAGACGTGTCAAGAAGTTTCATCGCGATGGATGGGCCCGGCCGTGGTCCCCAGGCGCGGCTATGTTCGCATACATGATCGTGCACGAAGCCCACCACCGTGGGCAGGTGTGCATGCTCGCTCACCAATTGGGATTCCCACTGCCAAAGAAGACCGCCTACGGGATGTGGACTTGGGAAAGGCTCTGGAAGCAGTGCGGTTTCGGTCCTGTCCAATGAGTTTGCTTCAGGCTTCTACGGACTCTCCGATTGCCATGTTTCGAGCTGCCGTTGCAGCATGCCGTAACACTCGCAGGACGCTTGTTTCAGGTTGGGCCGGTCGAGGATCTCCAAATGCCCGCGGGTGTAGGTGATCAATCCCGCTTTTTGCAATGCGCCTGCAGACACGGTCACGCTCGAGCGCCGTGTTCCCAGCATCTGAGAGAGAAATTCCTGCGTGAGCGGAAGGGAAGGCGATCCGACGCGGTCTTGGGTCATCAGCAACCACCGCGCCAGCCGTTCGTCCACCTCGTGCAGGCGATTGCAGGTTGCCACTTGCGTAACCTGCGCCGCCAGGAAGTGCGCATAGCGGTGTAGTTGTCGTTCCAACTTTGGGCTATGCCGGAGTGTTGCTCGCAACACGTCCGCGTCCACTCGGAACGCAGTTGACTCGGCTTGCACTACGGTTCGAGTATGACTGGTCTGAAAGCCCGCAATTAAGGGGATGCCAGCGAACCCTTCCTTTCCGGTCAGGCCCACTTCCACGCTCTTCCCATCTGGCATCACGTTGAGGATGGAGAACATGCCGCTATTGCAGAAGTACACAGACTTGAGCTTTTCGCCCGCCTCGTGAAGGAGTTGGCCCAGCTTCAGCCTTACAAATTCGAGTTTGGGAAGGATCTCATGGAACTCCTTCGCGGGCAGGCTCAGCAGGATCTCGTTATGAATCGTGTTTTCGTTTCCGTCTCGTGCTGGCGGTGCGGCGCGCACCACTCGGATGGAACTGCTTGGATTCTTCATGGTGGTTCCTGTGCGAAGCTCGAATCGAAATCTGTCCGATTTCGCAAGGAACCGTGGCCCTCGACTGGGTCGGGCGGAAAGATGCTGGAAGAGACACTTCCAGCGTACTCCTAAATATTCGCTCATGGTGCACATATAAGTTTTGGATGGGATTAAGGGTTGTGCTATCTCGAACATTAGTCTGTTCGCTAACGTACGGTGTTCGCTGTATTCTCCGTATTTTCCTTAAAAATTACGATGAAACCGCCTTTTCTCGTTGCCGGGTGTCGTCCCGTACGAATTGCTTCGCCCAGCTACCCGCCAAGGCAGTGGGTGCTGCGTGAAACTTAAAATTCTTATCGTGGACGACAATTCCACGATCCGCCATCTCCTTCGATCGTTCCTGGAGGCGAATACCGATTGGATCGTGTGCGGCGAGGCGGAAAACGGTCTGGCCGCCGTGGAAAAAGTCCAAGAGCTGCAACCGAATGTCGTGATCCTTGACTTTTCCATGCCGGTGATGAATGGGCTCGACGCCGCGCGCGAGATCTCTCATGCCGATCCCAAAATCGTAATCTTCCTGTTCACCATGCACAGCAACGAGCAACTTACGAAAGACGCGAAGCGTGCAGGTATCCAACAAGTCGTTTCCAAGTCGGACCCCTTAGAGCACAACCTTCTTCCGTCATTGCGAATGGTGTCCGCCGCACTCTAGTTTCCGGCAAAGGCCGCCGCTAGCCTGTGCCATAGACCGGTCCACTTTGAAGCCGTGAACACGACGCCAATCCCATGGCACGTCAGGACTAGCATACAAGTAACGTCGCTTTCCCGCCCCCGGGCAGCCATAATCCGATGATGGATTTCAGCGGTCTTTTTCTCGGGTTTTTGCAGCCCGTGGCGTTTGGGTCGGGCGCAGTTTTTGTACTGCTCGCGGTGATTCGCCTCCGGACACCGCAACGCTCACAGGTTTCGTTCTCCCGCAAATCATCCCGCTAGTACGTCCCCGGTTTGCCTACGCAACACCTCGCGTGAGATATTACTCTGCTCCTAGCCTGAACCGCTGTTTTGACAGGCTAAGTGTGCCCAAGTGAACCGTTCTTATGCGTCTGATTCCTCGTGATACCAAGTTCTTCGATCTCTTCGCCGAGCTCTCCGGCAACCTCACCGAGGGAGCGAAACTGCTCCGCACCATCCTCGCTGACCCGCACGATCTGGCCATGCGCGTCAGTCAGGTGCAGGCCATCGAGCACAGAGGCGACAAAGCCACCCATGCCATCATCACCAAGCTCAATCAGAGCTTCATCACGCCCTTCGATCGCGAGGACATCCACCGTCTGGCTTCCTCGCTGGATGACGTGCTCGATTATGTGAATTCCGCTGCTGTGCGGCTGGTGATGTATAAGATCGCCACTCCGCCGCCGGTCTCGGCCGAACTTGCCGGCATCATCGTCTTGCAATGCGAGGAACTGGCCAAGGGCGTGTCCATGCTCGAAAAGAACGACCACGTCATGGACCACCTGGAGGAAGTCAACCGCCTTGAGGATATGGCCGACCATGTCAGCCGCAAAGCCATAGCCGATCTCTTCGAGAACGAAAAAGATCCCATTCACCTCATTAAGTTGAAAGAACTGTATGAGGTTCTGGAGTACGCCACCGACAAAGCCGAGGACGCCGCCAATGTTCTCGAAGCCATCGTGGTCAAGAGCACCTAGCGGAAAATTTCGCGGCAACGCCTTCGCGAGCGCAACCCTGAGAGGCTCCTGTTGAACAAAGATGTGTTGCTGGTCCTGATCACGATCTTCGTCGCGCTGATCTTCGACTTCCTCAATGGTTTTCACGACTCTGCTAACAGCATTGCCACGGTGGTCTCCACCCGCGTACTGTCACCCAGGCTCGCCGTGCTATGGGCTGCCGCCTTCAACTTTCTCGCAGCTTTTTTCCTGGGCACAGCTGTAGCCAAAACCATTGGCAAAGGCATGATCCGCCTGGAACACGTCGATCAGTACGTGGTCATGGCCGGTTTATTCGGTGCTATCGTTTGGGATCTTCTGACCTGGTGGTGGGGACTTCCCACTTCATCCTCTCACGCGCTGATCGGTGGCTACGCCGGCGCCGCCATGATGCATGCCGCCATTCACACTGGCACGTCGTCGATGTTCTCAGTCATCATCCCGGAAGGCTGGTACAAGACTCTTATCTTCATCGTCGTTGCGCCCGTCATGGGCATGTTCCTTGGCCTGGTGTTCATGGTCGCTGCCCACTGGATCCTTCAAAACAAGCCTCCCCAGATCGTGGATAAATGGTTTCGCAAGCTGCAACTCCTGTCGGCAGCAGCCTACAGCCTGGGCCATGGCGGCAACGACGCGCAGAAAACCATGGGGATCGTCGCCGGCGCACTCTACACCGCCGGATTCATGTCGAAGTCCGACATGCTCGCGAACTGGGGACGATTCCATTGGCCGATCATCCTTGCCGCTCATGCAGCCATCGCTGCCGGGACGTATTTTGGAGGCTGGCGCATTGTTCATACCATGGGCCAGAAAATTACCAAGCTCAAACCGCTTGGTGGTTTCTGCGCCGAAAGCGCAGGCGCCATCACTCTCTTCGGCACCGCTCTGGCCGGCATCCCCGTCAGCACCACTCACACCATCACTGGCGCCATCGTCGGAGTGGGTGCGGTTCATCGCCTCTCCGCCGTTCGCTGGGGTGTCGCCGGACGCATCGTTTGGGCTTGGATGCTTACCATTCCCGCCTCCGCGGTCGTAGCGGGCGGCACTTTCCTTCTGATCCACTTCATCCACCCGCAAGGTTGATATCGCGCACGCCCTTCAGTTCGTGATTTTGAACTTCTTTTTGCCCCGTCGTGTTCTTTCACTGGCGAGACTTCCAGGACGGTCCCAAATCAGCGGCAACTCATTTCCGGTATCTCGCACCTTATCCACGAAAGCATGTCTCGTATTGCCTCGAATAGCCTTTTGAGGCGCTAATAAAAGGAGCAACCTATGACAAAACTAAGTCGCTTGCTGTTGTGTGTGGTACTTGCGGGTCTTACTACCGCGTGGGCGGTCGCGCAAGACTCTGACTCTGACGCCAAATCCAAGGGCGAAGTGAGAACCGTCACCGGTTGTCTCACCAAGACGGGTGGCAATGAATATCTGCTAACCGCCACCGATGGCAGCACCTGGGAAATTCATGGCAACAGCTCGGTTGATCTCGCCAGCCAGGTTAACCACACCGTGGAGGCCAAGGGCGTGGTTTCTAACGCCAAGATGCACAACATGAAGGAAGACGCGAAGGACGCAGCCACGGATAGCGGCGTAAAGAGTAGCAACAACGAACACGGACACCTGAAAGTCACCGACGTCCATTCAGTCGGCGACTCCTGCCAGAAGTAGTTAGATTTTATCTAACGTCGGACGACCAATGGGCGGAACGAACGCTGTTCCGCCCATTGCTTTCCGGCGAAACTGAAAGCCGCGGGCGAGGCGCCCACGGCTTTCGAGGTTAAGCTTTCTTCAGATGGAGAGCGAGAGGCAAGCCAGAAGTTGCTCACCCCTTCACGCTGATCTTCGAAAATGACAGCACGGCCCGGCTAGCGGTAGGCCGTCCCATCGACAGCGCTGGACGAAACGTCGTAAAGATTAACATCCGCTTCACTTGCGGCAACACTTCCTTCGTGTCGCTCGGATCCGAAAGAATCCGGTAATCCTGCACGCGTCCGTTCGCGTCGACATAAGCTTCGATCACGAGCGATTCCGCGTCGATTGTATCCAGCGTCATGCCAAATGCGCTGGCTTGCAACTCCGGCGCGGTGTTGACCATCACCAGCGGCACGTCATTGTCCGCTCGAAGTGACGATGGGGCGACAAAATAAACCATCGCAATTCCGAAAATGATCAGCGCGCTCAGGAAGCCTGCCGTGACCGGCACCATGAACGCCTGGAGAACATTTTCCAAACGTACCATCAGACCCTCAAAGGGAGGTCTTTTGGCATGCGCCACTTCCCGTGAAATCGCCAGCCGCAACTTCAACCCGAGATCCGCCGGAACTCTCGGACGCCCCATACTCACCAGCAACTGTTGCGTCCGCCGCAACCCTTGATACTCCTGATTGCAAGCTGCACACTGCGACAAGTGATCCTGCAGCGCGAACATCTCCGTACCCGTCACCGCTCCGTCCAGATATGGCGAGAACAACCGCTTCGCCTGGGGGCACTGCAGTACCGTCATTTTCCTTGTGCCCGTCATGAAATCACCTCGGCCCTTCTACCCCCTCCAGCAACCTGTGATCGCGAACTCCGCCCTTCTGGTGGAGCGGTTAACCCCAGTTCATCTCCAACTTCCCGTACATACGGCGCGAGTCGCTGCCGAAGCGCATCCCTGCCGCGCGTCAGTCGCGACTTGACCGTGCCTAGCGAAATCTCCAATACCTCGGCAATCTCTTCGTAAGACATCTCTTCCAGATCGCGCAGAATCAGCGTCGTCCGGTAGGGCTCCGGAACCTTTCTCAGCTCTACTTCCACACGGTGCTGCACTTCGTGATGCGCCACATTGTCAAACGGAGACTCGGCATGATCGGTCAGCGCTACCTGCATCGCGTTATCCCCCGCGCCGCTGGTCTCCGAGTCTGCCGGCTCAATCGAGGTCTCGCGCGCCTTGTGGCGGAACCACCACCGTCTCCGGTTCGCTGCCTCGTGCAAGGCGATTCGGTAAATCCATGTCTTCAGGCTCGACTCGCCATGGAAGTGCTTCATTCCGCGGAACACCTTCAGGAAAACGTCTTGCGTCGTATCGGCCGCATCGGCAGGATCGTTCACTACCCGATACACGAGCCCGTACACAGGCTGCTGGAATTCTCCAATCAGCCATGCATACGCCGCTTCCGAGCCGGCCTTCAACTCTGCGACGATCGCTGCTTCTTCCTGCGACCGTGCTCCTATCGCACTTGCCAGATCACCCAAGGTGGTTGCTCCCGCCATAATGGCGTCCCCTGATTATAGGATTTTCCACCCTACCGCGCCCTTGAAAATTACATCCCTGGCCAAGTCCGGCTGACTGCCTAGGAGCCAAGACTTCCACTCAACATAGACTCCGTGCAGGTGTCTAGAGTTCCCACTCTTAAGTGATTTATTTTCAGCAGGTCAGAAAGAAGGGGGTCTTGAACAATTTCAAAGCACGGGATGTCGTCTTTTGAAGGGACGAAAGTTACAGCCGTCGGTTACTAACGGCTGGTCTCCGAACAAGCCGCCGGATCCTCTATTGCTTGGGCGCCTCGCCAAACGCCGGAATCAACACCGTGAATGCCGATGGAGGCCTTCCGAAGCGGATCATTCCGCGATAGCTCCCCGGGGAACCTCCAGCTTTTGTCCCCGCACGATCTCCGCCAGCGCCGCTAGAAACGCCTGGCACCCCCGGTCGAGGTCTAGCTTCGACTTTTCCAGAAAGCCACAGGCCCCATCCTGCTTCAGTCGAATCGCATTCTTCTCCGAGAGCCCGGTGAATACTACGACCGCAATCCGGGCCGTCGCTGGATCATTCTTCAAGGCCTTCAATACATCCGGCCCGGTCATCTTTGGCAGCAGCATGTCTAGAAGGATCAGATCTGGCTTCTGCTCCCGCGCCAGTTCCAGCGCGTGCGCCCCATCCGTGGCCGTGATTACTTTGTATCCGGCGCGCGCCAATGCTCGCTCAGCCGCCATTCGCAAGAACTTGCTGTCATCCACCAGCAATATCTTTGTCATGACCCCCGTCTCTTCCGCCCAGACCGATCTCGGTCCTTTTCAAGGACCGGGTTCTCCGCTCCGACAACCTTCAGTTTTCTTATCGGCAGATTCCCAAGGGACCTTAAGGGAGGCGGTCTTTCCGGAAGCCTTCATTTTCGGATTGCGGGCGTAGCCTCGGAAGCCGGCCGACTTAGTTATCGCGCGTTCCTCTTCTGTGGCTTTGAATCAACGTTTTCACTGCGGCTCGGCAGGCGATGCGCAATTCCTCTTCGTGTCCCTCGGGAAACGACTTGTTCAGCAACAGCATCGCCGTCCCATGCAGCATCGCCCACAGCGCGATCACCAGTTGGGTGTGATCCTTCGGGGACCCACCCAGTTCCTTCGCCAGCAACTTTTCCGTGAATGCGAAGTTCGGCCTCGACTCGCGAATCGGCCGCGGACCTCGTCGTCCTCTCGGCGGATTCAACGCCCACGCATGTGAGTAGAACAATAAATACTCATTGCGATTACGTAATGCGTATTCAACGTATGCCTCCGCTGTCTCCTCCGGCGTTTCCTTCTGCTCAAATTCCTCCCGGATGCGAGCCACGATGCGCAGCATCAGGGCCCGCACCAGGGCTTGCCGGTTCTTGAACCGACGGTATACCGCCGGCGTATTCGTTCCCGCCGCTTCGGCCACCGCCCGCATCGTTAACGCCTTCTCGCCGCCGCGTCTCCACAGCACATCCGCGGCGCACACAATTCGGTCTTCGAGATCTGGATCTGGGTGCCGGGGCATTTGGTCGCTTTCTCCGGTTCAGGTGCGGTTTCTCAACATTATATTGACAATGTACACATAACACTGTTATACCCATAAGTACAAGCCCTCCCCTCGCTTGGACGTTCGGTTTCGGCCGGAAACCCCGACTGCCTGATCGAAATCAACTTGCCCCTTTGTGGAATCTGTCCAGTTCAGCGATAAGGCAGATAAATCCACATCCAGCGAATGGCACAATTCCGTTGACATCGTGAACATTACGATGTATAAATAATCAAGTCGTCGGGCCCTCCCTTGCAGTTTTTCCGAGTCTTCAATTCAGGAGTTTTTTCAAGATGTATTCGTACGAAAACCCAGAGGAGCAGGTCCCCCTTCTCCGGATGAATTCCGAACTTGAGCACGCTCAACTCGAGCTGCAGAGCGCACACCGCGCGACCCACCAGCTTCGCCTTCACTATTCCACCGATGATCTGGCTCGTTTTGGGCGCCGTGACGTCCTGCGTAAATCGGCCGAAGCCGCCAGCGCATTGAACGACTTTTACTCGGCGGTGGAACGCAAGCTGCCGCAGGTTGAGCGAAATCCCCCTCTCCCGGAGGTCAGCACCGAGCAGATCGCACAAGCTGTGGACTGGCTCTCAACTTACTTGCAAGCCCAACGCGACCACTATTTTCCAGGCGCCGGCTCGCTCCGCCAGCAGCACAAGGCCATCATGTGGCCCTATTTTTCCTCGGAATTGCTCGATCAGATCCGTGTGGTGGAACTCCACGGCCAACGCGTGGAGGTCCCGGAGTTTTTCGGCCAGGTCCGCGCCATGGGTTTCGAGCCCCCTGAGATCACGCACATGGACTCTCTTACCTTTCTCGACGTTGTGGTCTTCAACCAGCAACTTACCGAACGGGCTTTATTCCACGCCCTCGTGCATGTTGTTCAGATTAAGGTTCTAGGACTTCGCCGGTATGCCGAGCTGTGGGTTCAAAGTTTCATCAAGACCAGAGTCCACTTTACGGTTCCTCTGGAAGTGCATGCATTCTCGCTGGCGTCCAAATTTCTGCGCCCGGCGTCCGAAAGATTTTCCGTGGAAGATAGCGTTCTTCGCTGGATGGCGGACGGCCGCTACTAGTCCGCGCTCATCATGCTCCGCGTGATTGACAAGTTTGTCCCACCCCCAACGCAACCAATGAAGAAGGGGCGGCTAAGCACCGCCCCTCAAAAACTTCTCGCCACCAGCCTGAGTTAGTTGGATACAAGGTGCTGGTCCAGTACCTGGCGGACTTTTCCGGCCAGGGTGGACGGCGTGAAGGGCTTCGGTAGAAACGCAATTCCGGCCTCGAGCACTCCTTGATGAACGATCGCCTTGTCCGTGTATCCCGACATGAATAGAACTTTGGTGTGCGGGCGCACTCTCTGAAGACGCCGCGCCAGGTCCGGACCACTCATCTCGCGCATGATTACATCTGTGAGCAGCAGGTCGATGCCGCCTTCGTGTTGCCGGCAGACCCGCTCGGCGTCCAGTACATTCTCGACTTCGAGGACCAGGTAGCCGCATGCTTTTAGAATCGCGACCGTCAAATCCCGCACCTGGCGGTCGTCTTCCGCAACGAGGATGGTTTCACTACCTCGCATTGTGGGTTGATGGACTTGAGCTCTTGCCAGATCCGCTCGAGCCTCCACCCTCGGCAAGTAGACTCTGAACGTGCTGCCCTTTCCCGGTTCGCTATCCACCCAGACATGCCCTCCACTTTGTTGCACGACTCCATACACGGTGGCGAGCCCGAGGCCTGATCCTTTTCCCACGTCCTTGGTCGTAAAAAATGGTTCGAAAATGTGTGATTGTGTTTCGGCATCCATCCCGACGCCGGTATCGCCGACAGCAAGCATTACATAGGCGCCCGCACGAACCCCGGCATGGTTGCGGGCATAAGCTTCGTCGAGGTCCACATTCGCAGTTTCCACGGTGAGCGTCCCGCCCTCGGGCATGGCGTCGCGCGCGTTGATCACCAGGTTCAGCAGCACCTGCTCGATCTGTGCGATGTCGGCTTTTACCGAGCCTAGTCGGGGCGCGGGACGCGTGATAATCTCCACGTTCTCGCTGATCAACCGGCGCAGCATCTTGTCCACATCCACGATGACCGCATTGAGATTGACCACGCTCGGTTGCAGCATCTGCTTGCGTCCAAAGGCCAGCAGTTGACGCGTCAATGATGCGGCCCGGTTACCCGCCGTGATGATCTGGCTCGCTCCTCCATGTACCCCTTCCGCGGTTGGTGCCGGAGTGTCAATCATTTGTTGCGCGTATCCCATGATCACCGTCAGAACATTATTGAAGTCGTGCGCCACACCGCCCGCCAGGCGCCCGATCGCCTGCATTTTTTCCGCCTGCAACAGTTGCTTGAACAGCAGCCGGTAGCGTTCCTCGGAAGCCTGCAGAGCAACCACGCTTTCATGATTCCGGTATTGGCTGATGGTTAAGTGCGCTCCATAGCACGCCAGGGAAATGATCACTGCCCCATAGGCCACGACGCGGTCATGACTACTCGCGCGCATCGCGAGAGCCCACACCGTCAGGGGCATGATCGCCAGGCCAATATTCTTCAGCAGGAAATTTCGTTGGTTCCAGGTCTCGGCTGGAATATCTGCTTCGCTTTCCTTCGGCTGCTCAAATCCCGCCGCCAGGATTCCGGCTACGATGAAGGGCACAGTCCAAGCCATGCTGGTCCAACTTCCTGACGTTGTATGAATAAACGTCAGAGCGTAGTCCCCGACCCCCGCTGCCAGCGCGTACACCATGAAATAAACCGACATTCTCCGGCATAGACTGCGCACCAAAGATGTGTTTGCCCAACGCGACCGTAGCACGAACGCGATGGCCAGGACGAAGTTGAGCACGTTCGTCATGCCCTGCTCCATCACTTCCAGACTGTGCGGTCCCGCCCGTAGCGCCCGCAGGAAAAGAAAATCGTAATAGACGAGGAACGCCACCATCAGCATCTGGACGAAGTCCAACGACCGCTGCCAGTCCAGTCCGGAAGGGTCTTCTCCTTCCCGCAGGAACAAAGCCATCACGATCGGAGCGTCGTAGCAGAGATAGAGAAATTGCGAAACCGGAGAGGCGGGAACCGGCATCCGCAGCCAGTTCTCGTAGTATGTCCACACAACATCAGAGATTCCGTACGCGGTATATGCCAGTGCGAACAGGCCCCAGAATGTGCGCCCTAGATGCCGACTGCGCCGCGCAGCGAGAACGCAGAACGCCGCCGCCGTAACGCATGCCGCAATCTGTGCAAGGTTGGAAACCAGTGCCCGAAGAGGCTCAGATCCAATGAACAGAAACGCCGCCACTTGCACTGCGACGAAGACCCACGCACCCCACGCGATCCGACGGGTCATAGTTCGGGGGCACGCTCAGTGCGCCCAGCAACCTCCCGCGCCAGGAGTTGATATCCTGCTCGACTGGCACACACCACCACCCACCCCCCATGAGGACGCCTATTTAAACGGAACACTAAGGAAAGACACAATTACTAGCTGCGACAGATTGGCTGCTCATGTACGAGCGAATAGTATTTTCCCCGCTACCTCTGAGTCAACTTTTCCATCGCGTCGTAAGTACCTATGAGTAACATGAGCTCGCAGTTCTGCCAGGGGCGACGGGTAGAGATGCAGGCTCCATTTTTTTGGTGCAGCGCGGTGAAGTAAAAAAGGAAAAGGCGTGCCCATTGCGAGCACGCCTGGTTTCAAGAATCACGGTGGGAATTTGCCTGTCTAATCGCGATCGTGATCGCGCTCATCCCAGTCGCGTTGTTCGCGCCAGCGATGCTCATGCTCATCCCACCAGCGATGATGCTCGCGCCAGCACCGCTCTCGAGCCTCGTGCAATTCCCGCCGCTCGTGGTCGGCCTGCCGGCTGCGCCGCCCATGATGCTCAATCGCTTCGTGCAAGTCGTGCTCGGCATGCGCGATTCGCCGTTGACACCGCTCCACACTTTCCGCGTGTGCCCGCGGCACACCGGTGAACAGAAATAGGCCGGTCACCAAAGCCAAGGACATCAGCGAATTTCGTATCGCACCGATAAAACACGTCTTCGTGCAATTCATCTAGATCCCTCCACCTTCACTTTCGTCACAGCGACCTATAAAACTACCGGAGGGCTGCCCGTCAGGGCGATACCCTGTGTCCGGTATTCGCGATCGCCGTTGGACTGGAGATTTCGAGGCAGAAGTGGCCGGGCTACGCGATTTATTGGGCAGATGGATGGGGAGATTGCGCTCAGTTCGCCGCTGTCCCTTCCCAGCGCAGAATGGAGATCAGGAAGCTGAGGTAGACTTCTACTCGAGTCGAAGGCGCGCCCTGGAACTCTGCCTCGCTCTACACGACAATCCATTCGTACAAGAGGAACCCATATGTCTCTTGCCCGGGTTTGTACGGCGATGTTCGCATTCCTAATCGGTACGGTTCCCGCCCTCGCCAGCCAGCCGGCGGCGATCGATGGCTGGTTTGTTGACTCGCTGACCAAGGTATTCCCGACTGACACTCACGGAAAACACGGGCCGGGGGTGTCTGATTTCTGGGGAGCCCGAAACCAACATCTCAGTATCCAGTTCGCGATCCGCTCGGCGAAAGCACTGAAGGATGTCTCCGCTGAAGTCGCGGCGCTAAAAGACACGAAGGGCCAGGCTCTCGATGGAGTGACGGTGCGTCCTGTCGGCTACGTAGTAGTCGGCTCGCACAGTGATGACACTCCCCCTGAGGAGTTGATTGGCGAAGCTCCCGGCTGGTATCCCGATCCTCTCTGGAATTTTCCCATGGAGTTGGAGAGGAATAGGACGCATTCACTCTGGGTCACCATCGCCGTACCTGCCAATGCTATTCCCGGCTTGTACCAAGGGACGCTTGTTGTGCGCGCTTCGAAGCGCATATTGGCACGGGCCGATTTTCGCGTTCACGTACTCTCCGCGACCGTTCCCACTCAACACATGCTCAAAGTCACCAACTGGTTCGACCTCGGCGATGCAGCGTCCCGGCAGTTTTACAACGTTCCTCAATTTTCCGAAGGGTGGTGGAGCCTGCTTGAGAACATCGCGCGGGTGATGGCTGATTACCGCCAGAACATGGTGATCACCCCGCTCATGGAGTTGATTACGCCGCGCGCTGAGGGCGACCAACTGGCCTATGACTTTTCCAATTTCGACCGCTGGGTCGATACCTTCCAGAAAGCCGGGGTCATTGGCTATATCGAGGGCAATCATCTTCTCGGCCGCCCGGGCGGTTACGACGCCGCTCTCACAGTCCGGGTCTTCCTGCTCGAGAATGGCAAGGTGACCAAACAAGACCTCTCGCCGGACGATTCCCGCGTTGGGCCTTACCTCACTGGTTTCCTTTCTGCGCTGAACACCCACCTCACTGAAAAGAACTGGAAATCAATCTACTTCCAGCACATTCTGGATGAACCCCATGGCAGCGAGCCTCCCTATTACGCTCGCATCGCAGATCTGGTGCATCGCAACATGCCGGGGGTGCTCACCATGGATGCGGTGGATGCCTCCGACATACCGGAAGAGCTGAAGACGAAATGCGACGTCTGGGTGCCCCAACTCGGGCGCTTTGATAATCAGATGGATCTCATCCGTGATCGCATCCAGAGCGGTCACGATGTATGGTTCTACACTTGCCTGTTCCCCAACAAACGCTACTTGAATCGGTTGATCGATTACCCGTTGCTCAAAGTTCGCCTTCTCCATTGGCTCAATTTCCGCTACGGCTTCACCGGTTTCCTCCACTGGGGTTGGAGTTATTGGACTCCCGATCCCGTGAAAGACACGCAACCTGTGATCGACGCCAACACGCAGTTGCTGCCCCCCGGCGATGCCTTCATCGTGTATCCGGACCCGGCGCGCAAGTCTGTCTTCAGTTCGATCCGTCTGGAAGCCATGCGCGAAGGAGTCGAAGACTATGAATTGCTGCGCGCGCTCAAGGCGAAAAATCCAGCCGCAGCCGAACAGCTGTCCCAGGCTGCGATCACGTCGTTCACGGAATATGTTCGCGATCCCGCAGCATTTCGCAAGATCGAAAGGAAACTGCTGCAGGCCCTCTCGGAATGAGCGTTATTGTTATGGATCAACAGGTCGTGCAGAGTACCGAATCGCCAGAATCCGACTCGTTTGGGGCGGACACCCACACTTGGACGTCGAGGCTCCCACTGATCTTAAGCGAAGAAACCAAGGGAAAAGTAGGTTGATTTCCGCGGTCCAGAGACGGGGATCGGGGACGCACCCTGCTCCGATCTTGGGAGGGGAGTATTGTCGAGAGATCGGTTTACGGGAAGTTCAAAGCCCATTGCGAGCGCGCCGACTTCCCGCGAGGGGCCGAGTCACCGGTGTGCAAAGAGTTTCGGTCGGGCCACCTTTTTGGTCAGACTGCCACCCTTCCCAAAGAAATTAAAAAAACAGCTTGGATAGTCGGCTGATATGGAGTATTTTGGCCGACATTGATATCTGGGGCAGGCAAAGTTCTCACCCAGCCTAGATCCGGGAACATTTAATTTTCGCGAATTGAAGACACCCCCTGCCTTCCGCGAGAGATTCCAGGATGAGTGACGTCTCGCCAAGCTCCGAGAGGATCCAGCCGTGAAGAGTCCTGTTCGCTTATCCGTGTTGGTCGTCTTGTCTCTGTTCACCTGCCATCTATTCGCGGGTACCGGGGAACCGCATCCTAACGCTGGCTCAACCCAGCCTGGTATCGCCGCCGTCGATTCTCCGGAAGATGCGACGCTCCCGGCTTCGACACAGTTCATGATCCCGGGACCATTGCGATCATTTCTGAGGATGGCGGGAATCAGTCAAAAGGTTGCCCCGGAAGAAGTCCTGCCCTTGCTGAGCCGGAATGTGTTCACTCAGGGTTATGAGGGTTCCTCACGGCCAACGGAGTTTCTCGTCCTTTTGCGGCGGTATGTTGTCCAGGCTCGGGAGTTGGCATCGCTGGCGTCGCAGAGCGGCATGGTGATCCGGGTTTCCAATTGCGATGATGCCAGGCCACTTCTGCGCATTCTCGGTTATCGAACCCGGGACAATTGCGGCGATGCCGCTACATCCTTGCAAACGGAAGACCCCGAGAGAGCCTTTCTGGCTATCGATTCCGGCTTCCCGATTCTCGACCTTGAGCAGACTCTGCAGGGAGGGAAGGCCTTCGAGTACCCGTACCCCTCTTCTTCGGTCCCGGTCTTGTTCGCCGAAAGTGAATGGACCAGGTCCAGCAAGAAGAACGTCAACGAATCCAGTAAGGATTTGATTGACACCATCCTCAACGACTCAGGGGTGGCTCGACTGTACTGGGCCGTCTCTCAACTCGATCCCGAGACCAGCAAGACTTTGCAGCAATCGATTGGGATCAGTAAGTTGCTCCCGAATGCTGCAGTCCTTGATTTTTATGGCAGGAAGCTTTGCGTCCGTTCCAGCCGAGTCCTCGTGCCGGGAGGCGTAAGTGCCGAGCCGGTATGGAAAGACTTGGTTGGAGCCAGTCCGACATCGCCCGGCGCTTTTATCGAGAAGTTGATAGCCAAGGACAAAGGGTGGCTGGCCGCTTATTTTGACGTGCTTTCGAGGATTGGAGGAACCCAGCAGGCGTATTTCACGGAACCCGACCGCCTCCGGCTTTTTTACAGCGCACTGCGCGCCTCAGATGCTTCAGTTAAGGCAACGAGGGGTGTTTTCAGGCCGGCGCCTGACCTGCTCCTTCTCGTGACCCGCATGCGATGGGACGAAAATGGTCAGCCACTCGTTCCCGGAAATCTCGATGTTTGGAAAGAGATCCTTCACCAGAAGAGCGACTCTCATATGGTGCGAGAGTGGGATCGAAAGGTAAGCCGGCTGACCAACGCGGAGCAACTTGTCCGAACCATGTTCGCCGTCTCACGGGCGCAGACCGATAGTGGACCGCTGCAGATCTACATGGCGATGAGTGAACTTGATAGCCGACGACTTCCCGGACACCGCTTGTCTCCCGCGACGGTTCGAGCGATGGCGCTCAGGTTCGAGGACTTCAGTGATCAGTACCGGGTTTTTTCTGAGTTTCCGGAGTTGAGCGACGAGTCCATCGATCAGTTTCTGAATGTGGTCCAAGAGCTGAATAAGGTGCCCAATGCTGTGCGTGGAAACGCATTCGGCATCTTTCAGGCGAATGTCGGAATGTGGCAGATCCTGGCTCGCCAGGGGCAGATTTCGAACTCGCATTTGAACGAATCGTGGCAGCAGTTGATTAAGCCATTCGCGGAGTCTCGCTCGCCAGCTCAGGTGTATGACGCGGGAAAAGCTTCCCTGGGCGCATTGTTCCGCTTTTCTACCGGTAAGACCAGGGGCTCGCAGGATGAAATTATCGAGTTGCTCGCGGGTCCCCGGCAGACCACGGTAGATGGAATGAAGATGCATCAGGAGATGGCCGGCAGAATCCGCTCGGTGTTGGATGACCAGCGCTTAGTTTCGCTGGACACAATTCTGACCTTGGGAGACGCGCTTACCGAAAAGGAACAAGGGAAACAACCTGAGGAATTCGTGTTCCACCTGGCCAGTCAGACGCGGGAATTTGAGATGCCGCGGCCGATTTTCACCAACGGCGAAAGAACCGAGTGGGCCGCCGGAATCTACAACAACCACCACACCGACGTTGAGATGAAGACCGACCTGGCGAAAGTTCTCAAATCTCCAACGGCTTCACATTCACAGATTGACGCCGCACGCGGTCAGCTCGCTTCGTTCCTCAGAGATACTCTTGTCGGATTGAACTACGCCTACTACGAGCCGCCGGGGGCGCAGATTCTGCACAACAATCCGCTCTTTGTCCGCTCTCACGACTTTGCCGGCGAAACCGTTGGCGGCCTGAAGACCCTCTGGCAGGCCCCCGAACTTCTGGGCCAAGGTTCGCCCGCAGGTGGAGGCGCCCATTTTGTAGGGTCGCTTGCCGATCTTCCCTATGTCTTGGCTGAGATCGAACAGGACTTCATTTCCCCGGAAAGCGTTCAGGCGCTCATCTGGAAGGAAATGACACCCGGCCTCATGACCAGCGCGGTTTTACCCCGCTGGTGGGATATCAGCCCGCTGGAACTTCATGCGATCGCTCTCTATCAGCGCGCTGGAGAAGAACTGGTGGTTGCGGCTGGCAAGGACGAGGAACTGCGGCGAAAGGTAATGACCGTTTTGTCCGATCGCCTGCTTCCGCGGCGCACTGCACAACTCGAGCGCGCTCTGCGCTCCGGCCGCAGTGAGGACATCCTCTCGCAGATCATGCCCGCCGACACGTTTTATCTGACCGCAGAGTTCCAACGCAGGTATCCCGAGCAAAAAGGGGATTGGGGAACAGCGACCCAGGAGCTGCAACAACTATCGCACCAGCATCCCGACCAGGTGAACTGGACGCGCTTGTCGCATGATTTTGGAATCCCGCACCCCAGGCTCGCTCAGAACTACGGTCCGGAATTATTGAACCTGGCTCCGACCCCGACGTTCTCGGGAAATCCCAGCCGGTTTCTGGCAGAGTCCTGGGATTCTCCCAATCTCTACTGGGCTCGCTTGGCCGACGAGGGAGGGTATTCGCCCGTCATGTTGAATCGCCTCGTGCCCGAACTGACCCGGCTCATGGTCGCGAAGATCTTCGCGACCGATTTCGAAGATTGGCTGGCGCTCGATCGCGCCATGCGCGAAGCGGGCGACGATTTTCGCGCCGGCAAGTTGAGATCGCCCACGAGGGTTAGCGAGAATCGGCCGTGACGTTTGTCCGGTCGAAGAAACATACAATGCAGCGTTCCCCGGTATGAGGACGCAGAGTAGGAACCTTTAGGACCTATGGTCAGGAAATTCGTTTTCTGGAGTCTGATTCCTCTGGCTCTGATGCTTGCAGATGAAACTGCCACCGAAGCTCAGGACAGCAGTATGCACGTGGTGGTCAACCTGGTTCAGCTCAATGTGGCGGTGACGGACAAGAACGGGAATTACATTACTGGACTGCGCCCGCAGGATTTTTCAATCGTTGAGGATGGGATTGCGGAGAAGGTCGCGACCTTTGCCGAGGGCAACGAGCCGGCGCGCAGCCTGCTGCAGGTGGAAGACAAGGATTCGCCCGCAACGGCGCCGGGTGACGCTGCTGGTCCCGCCGCTCCCCAATCGTTCGAAGCCTTGATTAACGGAGCCAATGTCTTCGTTCTTTTCGATACGAGCGACTACATGTACCGGGGTTTTGTGTTCGCGCAAGACGCGATCACCGAGTTCATTCGCTCGCTCGGAAGCGCAGACAAGATCGCCTTCTATTCCTACAGCCGGGATCTCTCTCGCGCGGCCCCGTTGACGGCTGACCGAACGCAAGTCTTGCGGGCCGTCCGATCGACGGTCGCCGGAGATGAGGCGGCCCTCTACAACGCGCTCCTGCTGACCCTGAAAGACGCCGCGCAAAACACGGGAAGAAAAGTCATCGTGGTCTTCTCCAACGGCCCCGACAACTCCAGCGTGGTGCCTCCCGAGGACGTCGCTGAATTCGCCCAGTCGATTGGCGCGTCCATATACATGATCAGCACCCAGCAGGCCAAGTTGGAACCCGTTTCCACCGCGGTTTTTGACCGCATGACCGCAGCCACGGGTGGCAAGGCCTACTTCGCGAAAGACTGGAGAGATGAAAACAAAGCGTTTGCATCGATCCGCGATGATTTGGCCCATCTGTACTCGCTCAGCTACTACCCCAAGGCCAACGCGAACACCGGCTGGCGCGCCATCACGGTAAAGCTCGTCGGTGACCAGTTCAAGAAATACAAGGTGCGTACTCGCAATGGATATCGTCCTCGACCCTCCCGATTCTCGAGCGGGACCACGCTGTCAGGACTGACTCCGTAGCGAAACACGCAGGGCTGACACTCAGCCTCGGATTTTCACGCGGCCAACTTGTGCCCGCCGCGCGACGGTTCCGCGATGGACATCATCCTCGTCGAACGGAAAGGCCACGCCGCTAAGTCGGCAATGAAGTCCGAGATGAAGTCGGAGAAATCAGACGTTAAATCGAACATGAAGTAGCCGATTCTCACCCTAAGTGGCAGCACCCCAAACCCCACGTCCCGCTTCCGTTGCGAGACGCGGGGATTCGCTCTTTATGCCAGCAGTGCGCTGCGCCCCAGGCGTCTCAAGGGATGATCTCCGCCCGCAACGCTCGCGGCCACAAAGCGCTCAGTAACCGCACCACCGGCGACAGACTCGCTTCCTCGTCCACGCAGGCCTTGATGCTGTCCACCCAGTGCGTCGCCGCAGGCAATCCTTTCCGCAGCAAATGCCACGCCTCCTTATACGGACCAAACTTCGCCCCCTTCAGATTCGGATACAGCGCAATGCTCCCCTGTCCCACTACCAGCTCCGCCGGAATGATGTACCACACTTCTTCCTGAAACACGTACGCCGCAACGTATTCAAACGGATCTCCCTGATATGGCCCATCGCTCCCGCGCATTGTGCACGAATACCCTCCCCGATCCTTGAACATCGTCGACTTCACCTGCACCCGCGCGAACCTCCCCCCGTGCTCGACCACAAAGTCATAAGCCATCACCTCTCCCCAGGGCTTGTTCAGGTGCAGCCCCAGCTCAATTGCCCGCAACATAAACTGCAACTCCACCCACTCTCCCCGCACCTTCGGATGCTTGATATTCATCCCCCGATTTTTCATACACCTCACCTCTCCTCCGGACTGAATCCAGGATTCGTCACTAAAATTGTTGTTAAGAGTTAATTGCTGGGTTAATTGCCAAAGAATGTTACTGAGTCTAAGAACACTGCCACCTAAAACGAACAGGCAGCATTCTCACAGACGTTGAAAGAAGCGTTGTCATCCTGAGCGAAGCATCCCGATGTGCAAAGCGAATCGGTATGCGGTCGAAGGACCCCTATTACCCTCAGCGCCCAGCGAAGTCTCCCCGTCCCTTCGTCTCCGATGACACCAACCTTCTCCCTAAATGAAAAACGCGGCCCGCAAGGGCCGCGCCTATTTCTACCACCATCAAAACAATGCCACGCCCACTCCACGAAACGCAATACCCCGCAGCAAATAAATCTCCCAGAATTCCCATTTTGGGAATTCACGAAAACACGTGGGGACAAGTGGAAAGAGCCCTTCAGGACCGCGTAAAGATGAGAAAAAACAACCAGGCCCTCTGCAAGTCTGGTGTCGCGTCCCACGTGACATAAATCAGAATGTCATCCTGAGCGAAGCGAAGGACCTGTGCACATTGCCTGCGCCACCAAATCCGTCGCTTTGCCGACAGATTGAGGCCTGAACTTATGCTGCGATTTCCCGGACACGAGACTAGAATCTAAACAAGTGGATCACCCCATGCCCGACGACTCGATCACGATTTCTCCCGGCCCGCAATTCATGAGCGCGATGGTGCTGGCGATTGCGGCCGATGCCCTCCAGATTTTCGTCTTTCCTGCATTTGTGGCCGGCGCCCTCTCTCCCGCCGACGACCTGCTCGACCTGGGCGTCGCCTTCGCGATGGTTCGCCTGCTGGGATGGCACTGGGAATTTCTGCCGTCATTTTTCGCCAAGCTAGTCCCGGGCGTCGACCTGGTACCGTTCTGGACGATCGCCGTTGCCAATGTCTACCGCAAAACCAAGCCGCGGCCCAGGTTGAAGAGCACGCGCGAGAGCTTCCGCCGGCGCACATTTCCAAGAGCTAGCAGCGCCGATTGGGCCGAAGAGATTAGCGCTGCTGCAGCGCCAGGCTATCGGAATGCGGGGCCCTACCCGCATAAGCGCTAACTTAAGGAATTGAGTTCTTGCGGTTTTTTACACATGCTTGGCAAATGAATACTTCAGGTGAGAACTGGAAGGTACTTCTATCGCTACTTCCTGCAGGATGGCAGCAGGCAGCACTGGAGTTCGGTGCCGTCAAGCGCTTGCGCGGATTCGCTTCTCCTGAGGCGCTGTTGCGGACACTGCTGCTGCACGTGGGCCTGGGGTATTCGTTGCGGGAGACAGTAGTGAGAGCACGATTGGCAGATTGGGCCGATGTGTCCGATGTGGCTTTGCTCAAACGCATGCGCAACAGTGAGCAATGGCTGCGTTTCTTGTGCATCTCACTGCTTCGTGAGGGCGGGGTGTTTGTACTCGATAAGACGGTTGGAGCCGTGCGGGTCGTGGATGGCACGATTGTCAAGGAGCCCGGTAAAACCGGGAGCCAGTGGCGAATTCTCTATAGCCTGCAATTACCCAGTTTGACTGTGTGACTTCTTGGAAGTAACGGCATCGGGTGGCGAAGGCAACGGAGAATCGCTGAATCGCCTGTCTGTAGCTCGACACGAACTGATTCTTGCGGACGCCGGCTATTGTTCCGTTGCTGGGATTGAGTATGTCCAGCAAAGGGGAGCTGATGTACTGGTCCGCGTGAATCCTCAAGCCTTCGTAGCATATTCGCAGCAAGGAAGACGCTTCAATCTCCCAACGCAATTGCGGCAGCTATCCCAAGCAGGGCAGGTCGGAGAGTGGCAGGTCACTTTGCACGGTCCCGACTTCCTCGTTTAGAGGCCGAGTGTGTGCGGTACGAAAAAGCGAACACGCAATTGAGCAGGCTCATCGGCGCTTGCATCGCAAGGCCAGTAAGAAGCAAATGAGCACCAAGCCGGAGACGTTGGAAGTCGCCAAGTACGTGGTTGTGTTCACGACTCGCAACAATGTATCGGCGGCGGAGATCTTGGATTGGTACCGGTCGCGCTGGCAAATTGAGTTGGTATTTAAGCGATTGAAGAGCTTGGTCCAACTGGGTCACTTACCCAAACATGACGACCGCAGCTCTCGGGCCTGGCTGCACGGAAAACTACTGGTCGCCCTGCTCACTCAAAAGCTGATCCGCATTGGTCGCGATATTTCCCCCTGAGGATGCATTTTTTCGGGCTCGACAACCCCTGAGCCGGTGGCGTGAATTCAGTTTCGCCCTCCGTCAAGTCCAGCACGCCATTGAGCCCCATTTGTCTCTGAAACATACACTTCTCAACTGGAATGGAATCGCGCGAGCCCTCGCGGAAAATCCGCGCGTCCGGTTGCTACAGTGCTCCACATTTAAGCTTGAAGAGATACAAGATTGGCGGAGTGTATCCGTCCGGCAACTGCCGCACGTCTTGCCCAGGGCTTGAGGTCGCAGTCGAAAGCATACGGCAAGGGGTGTGACTTCATCACGAAACCTAGAACGGCGGGTAAATTCAGCTTGACACTGCAAATTGTAATATGCAAATGTATCAATATAATGCCCGAGCTGAGTCAATTCAAGGCAGAGTTCTTCAAAGCACTCTCTCACCCCTTACGAATTAGGATCTTGGACGAGTTGCGCCGCGGCGAAGTCGGCGTGAATGAACTTTGCTTGCGCCTGGACGTGGAACAGAGCACGCTGTCGCAACAATTAGCCGTCCTGAGGACCCGCAGCATTGTTGTGGGCAGGAAAGACGGACAGAGTGTCTTGTATTCGGTTCCCGACCCCGAAATCTTCAAGCTGTTGGATGTCGCCAAGAAGATCTTTAACAACCACCTGATCGACGTGAAAGACCTGCTGTCGCAGTTGGCCGTCCGTTCTGCCAGCAGAGGCTAGAGACCTATTTTTTTTGTGAGCATATATTCAAATATCGTAATATTAGGTACTTCAGTTTTGTTCGCTGGCGACCTGTTGGCGACACACGGCCGGACAGCTTGTTTTCTGGCGCCTCCTATTTTGCAAGCGGGGCTTCCTGCGAAAATGAGCCCAAGTGTGGTGCCTTCTGAATCTCTCTTCAGTCAGCAGCAGGCTTCCGGACTCAACCGTTTCAAAACCCCTGGTACCGCCCCCCCGCCGGCTTCCGCGGCAATCTCAGATCCTCCTTTTCTCAGGCATCCGATCCAGTTCGGCCCGAATAGCCTTGAACTAACTGCTGCAGGGAGGAACATGCTGAAGCGAGCGGCCGCTTGGCTGCGACTGCACCGCGAAGCGCGAATTCTGATAGTCGGTTCGTGCGATTCGGGAGGCTCAGAGACTTGCACACGCACATTGGCTGAAGCGCGCGGCGCTGTAGTCAGGAAGTTTCTGGGAATTTCTGGCATTGACTCCGATCAGATCGTCGGAGTCAAAGGTTGGGACAATCTTGATCAAAGCTGCCAGGCCTCCGATATCGAGTGTCAGCAATTCAATCGCAGTGCCCGGATATTCATGGCCAGTTCTGTTTCACCTTGAAGGAGAATCTGTCCGATGCGCGGTTTCATCACGCGGGTTTCGCGGAAAGACGGTTCCGGCTGCATTTTGGCCGAAGACGGGAAGGAAGTTTGCTTTAAACGGTCCGAGGCAAGCAGAGACGGGGTGGAAAAGCTCGGGCTCGGTCACTCGGTGGAGTTTGAACTTCAGTACGGGTTTGAGCGGCCGTGCGCGGTAAACATCAAGCGGTTGCATCACGATGCCCAACGTCCAGGAGCACTGATTGCTCGTAGATAGAGAACTCGACGACATGGTCATAGAGGCTACTCAGGAAAGGACTGCGGTTGCCGTGCGAAACTTCGTGATTTGGGGAAACGAGCTCTCAAAGAAGGGGCGGTATGCAGCCGCCGAGAAACTGTATGAACGTGCGCGGGGTCTAGTTGAGAGAACGCTGGGGCAGCAGCATCCGATGATGGCTGAGGTGCTGGAATGCTATTCGGATCTGCTTGTAAGAACCAATCGCTCAGCTGAAGGAATTGCGATGAAGAGTCGCTCAGAAGCGATCTGGAGGGCTTACGGTGCTCGTTTCTGTCGAACTCACATCCAAGCCCACTCAATTCCGAGGCAATGGACAGAGCGAGAAGCTTCTGATTGACACCTGGGGTGAGGAGCTGCTGTTCGTATGACGAGGGAACACCGCCCACGAACAAGGGCACGTTCGGCAATTGGTCGAACTCGACCTGCAGTAACAGCCCGGAGCGTATCCGGGCGATTCATATTCGGCATACCGGGGGTGGGACTTGACTGCCGCCGGCGGCTGTCACCGGCTTTCAAGGAGAGCCCTTAATGTACTTTCCTGCGGAACATTTACTCGACAGGCTGCAAATCTCGGCTGCGGAACTCAGCGACTTCGAACAGAAGGGGATCGTTAAGGGGATCCCGAAGGCGGGGCGGGTTTTTTACTCGTCTCGGGACATGTATCGGCTTCGGGGAATCCTGCTTTTCATGACTCGCGGCCTGCCTCTGGAAGAAGCAACGAGGCGAGTAGATCACCGAGCGGAGGAAGTGGCCCCCGGAAATCGGGGATAGCGCAGAGGGGGAGAGTCTTGCGGGCACGAACGAATACGAAGCTGTTGTGCGAGGGCCCGGTCAACTTGTTTCTGCTCTGCACTGTCGTTTCCAAACAGACGCGACGCTTGGGGCGACTGATGCCAGAGGAGCGAATTGCGGAACTGATCAGCATCGCCTTGAGAAACTGCGAAGATCACGAATTCGAGATCCAGGTGGATGGAAACACACCTGATGCGATACGCGAGGCGGCGGCGCGGATGTTTCCGCCAGCCAGAATTGCGAACGCCACAAATGCAGTTTCGGCTATCGGCGGGCAGCAAGCAACAGAACGTAGGCAAATACACGGAGAGTCCCCTCTTTACAAAGTTGCAACGGGTATTCACGTTTTTGGGGGCAATGGTGTCGATTCTCCTGATCCTTATCGCAATCAACATGACCGTCAGGGGGACTATTCGATGAGCAATTCCAAAGGGATCGATACCATTCATCTCCGGCAACTGAGGGCATTCGCTGAGAACTTATGCTTGCAGGCGAATCGTCATTGTGAGAATCGCAATTACGTCGTGGCCCATGCGCTGTACGGCCGCGCTTTGGAAGCGGCTCAAAGGATTGACAACCCCGAGCATAAAGAGAATGGCAACGCACTCGTTACTCGAATCCAGAAAGACCGGCAAGCGGTTTATGAGCTTCTGCGACGTGCGTACGGAAGCCCGGAAAAAGCTCTGTTGGAGAAAGCACAGAAGATTGGTCGATGAGGTCCATGCCTGGAGCTGAGATCGAGTTACGGCCATGGACGCACTGCTCGAAGTCGGCACTTCCCGTTAGGAAAAAACTGGATACGAATGGCGAAAATCGATAAGCCCACCGTGGTAGCAGATGCAGTCGGTTTGCTGTCTCTAGCACGAGACCTGCATCAGTTTGGACGGTACAAGGCTGCTGAGGCTCTTTTTCAACAGGTGGCCAGTCAGGTTGAGAACATGCTCGGTCCCCACGATGTCTTCCTTGCCAACATCCTCGATGCGCACGCTGAGTTCCTCGCCAGTCTCCAACGGGGGGCCGAAGCGGCGAGCATCCGAGAACGGTCGAATCAGATTCGGGGGCAAACTAAGCCAGCCTCGATCTGACTGCCTGGCCCAAGATAGAACAAACCACCTCAACAATTTCTCAACAAAGTGCACCGATACGGCAGCCGCCGGTAAACACTACTAGTGAAGATGTTGTGCTCATTTAAAGGGAAAACACAATATGGGTAATTGGCTACCGAAATCTGTTCTCTGTCTCAAGTCTTACACGAGACGTATGTTCGTGTCGGACCTTCTGGCAGGTATCACCGTAGGGCTCGTCGCGCTTCCTTTGGCGATGGCTTTCGCCATCGCTTCGGGCGTCCCCCCTCAAGCAGGTCTGTACTGCGCAATCGTCGCGGGCTTTGCGATTTCCGCTCTGGGAGGATCTTCAACCCAGATCGGCGGTCCAACGGGGGCATTCGTCGTCGTCGTATTTGGCATTGTCGCGAAATACGGTGTCGACGGATTGTTCATGTGCACCCTGATGGCTGGGGTGCTACTCCTGATCCTGGGCGCGACGGGTTTAGGAACGGCGGTCAAGTTCATACCGCGCCCCGTGGTCGTCGGTTTCACGAACGGCATTGCGGTTATTATCGCCAGCACGCAAATCAAGGATTTCTTCGGGTTGAAAATAGACAAGGTCCCAGGTGAATTTGCGGCCCGAATCCTGACCTATGCGCACAACTTTTCATCGTTCTCGCCGCTGGAAACAGCCCTGGCAGTTAGTGCGCTCGTCGTGATTGTCTTCTTCATGCTGTTTGTGAAGAAAGTCCCTGGTTACATCGTTGCTCTATTTGCTGGGACCGCGGCGGTGGTTGTGTTCAAACTCCCGGTCGAAACTATTGGCACTCGCTTTGGCGGCATCCCGTCCGGATTTCCCAAGCTAGTGATTCCGCACTTTCGGGTGGACCTGCTGCGGCCGCTCATCTCCCCAGCCATCACCGTCGCCATGCTCGGCGCGATCGAGTCGCTGATGTCCGCAGTGGTTTCCGATCGCATGAGCGGCGATAAACACAACCCAAACGTCGAACTGGTGGGCCAGGGAGTTGCCAACATTCTCTCGCCGCTGTTCGGAGGACTACCGGCCACGGGAGCGATCGCTCGAACGGCTACCAACATCCGCTCTGGCGCCAAGACCCCCGTCGCCGGAATGATCCACGCGCTGACTCTTCTCGCGATCGTTCTCTTTGCCGCGCCACTGGCCCGGTTTATTCCGCTGTCCGTTCTAGCGGCTATTTTGCTGGTGGTCTCCTACAACATGGGCGAATGGCGGGAGATTCCAGAGCTCTTCAAACAGTCCCGATTCGAAATTGTCGCTTGGCTGGTGACATTTCTGCTGACTGTTTTTGCCGACCTGACCGTGGCTGTGGAAGCGGGCATGATTCTGGCGGTACTAGTATTCATACGGAAAGTTACGCAGACTACTACAGTGGCAGAGGTGACTACCGAGTACATTCGCGAGGGGCATGTGCATATCCTGCAGCACAAGGAAATTCCCGCTTACGTCAGCATCTTCAGGATCCACGGTCCCTTCTTGTTTGGCGCAACCGACAAAATCGACACAATCGTAGATCGTCTGCCCGATCTGCCGTCCATAATTATTCTCAGGCTGCGCAATATGACCGCCATTGATTCCACGGGCCTGCAGGCGCTGGAGAATTTTGCCGACCGCGTACACGAATCCGGACGGCAACTTATTCTTTGTGGGGCCATGGAACAACCGGCGATGCGAATGCACGAAGCTGAATTTCACGAGCATGTGGGCGAGGAGAATATTTGCCACAGCGTGGCCGAAGCCCTCGACCGGGCCAGAGATTTGTGCCCCGAGGCCGCGAAGAGTCATCCGGCAGGAACCACATGGGGGAGAAGAAGCACCGATGTTTCGCCGGCGACCCCAGCGGTGCCGGCGCCATCGGGCCCTGAGTCTTAGCCCTAGGAAACGGAAACCGGATGCCGTTGGAGATGAAAGGGGAAGTATGGCTCACACAAAATCCGTTGAGCTAGGCTGCTCGGGGACTCTTTCAACGAGCCAAGGTGAAGAAGTCTCATGAACACGTTTCCACTGGGCATGATCTTTGCGCTTAGTGTTGCCGCCTATTTGACCGGCGCTTTCGCTTGTCTCGCGTGCTGGCGACAACCGGCGGTGGCCCGTCGTATCTGTTGCAGCGCCGCTTTAGCGGGTGCCACCTTGGGAGGGTTCGCCGCGGTTCTCGGCATTCTTCGAGGTACACCGGTTGCGTGGTCGATCCCCTCGGGAATTCCGCTCTTTGCCTACAGCTTCTCCTACGATGCCCTGGCCGGCCTCTTCAATCTGGCCCTCGCGATCCCCGTGGTCGCGGTTTCCATCTACTCATTCGGCTACCTGAAAACATTCGAGGGCAAGAGGAACATCGGCGTCTTTGCCTTTCTATTCCACCTCTTACTTCTCAGCTTGACGATCGTCTTTACCGCTGCGAATGCCTTCCTGTTTCTGATTGCATGGGAAGTAATGGCGCTTGCCGCTTACGGGCTGGTAACGTTCTACCACGAAGACCGGGAGACTCGACGAGCGGGGTTGCTCTACGTCATCATGGCGCACATCGACGCTGGGTGCCTGCTTCTCGGTTTCGCCCTGTTGATCCACGCCAGTGGTAGCGCCGAATTCGCGAGCTTCCGTCCCATCGCAGCCCAACTCAGCGGTGGACAGCAGACCGCTGCGTTTGTGCTGTTCTTCCTGGGATTCGGCATTAAGGCGGGGGTTATCCCGTTCCATATCTGGCTGCCCGCGGCGCACCCGGTCGCGCCGAGCAATGTCTCAGCCCTGCTTTCCGGGATCGTGATCAAAACCGGAATCTATGGCATGACCCGTATTTTCCTGGATTCGCTGGGAGGAGTGCCGTCCTGGGCCGGCGTGCTGGTTCTCATCGTCGGAGTGGTCTCTGCCGTTCTGGGGGTCTTGTACGCCTTGATGGAGCACGATCTCAAACGTCTGCTGGCGTACCAC
>CAVUYN010000024.1:0-188660 GCA_963745715.1 uncultured Acidobacteriota bacterium
TTGCGGCGATTTTCTCAATCGTGGAGAGCCGCCGCCGGTTGAAACTCCCAGTGCGAGACTACTTGGCCGGTGTGCTTCCCGGGCTTGCCGATCTTCCGACCCAGCGCCTCCCAGACCTTATTCTGACAGCCTGGGTCGCCCAGCATTCCTAACTCGTTTGCCCGCTGCCACGCTGGACCAAGCCACATTTCGCGGCAGCGAGCTAGAATGAGACCACCAGAGCGGGTCTGAAACATGGGGCGACTCCGGCGGCTCGTGGCTGTGGTAATTTTGGCGGCTGTCTGCCTAGCGGCAGACTGTACGGCCGGGCTTGCCTCCGACGAAGATTCCATCCAGCGGGTTCTGGCCGCCGGGCAACAAGCGATGCTGGAGCGCCATTATGGACAAGCAGTCCACGTCCTCCGAAACGGACTCAGAGATCACCCCGAGGACAATCGGCTTCGCTTGGAACTCGGACGCGCTTACCTGTCCAGTGGGGCAGACGGTCGAGCCATCCGGCTCTTTCGCGAGATTCTCAGGACTGAGCCTGACAATCGGTCGGCCAAGTTGGAGTTGGCGCGGGCTCTAGGATACGGCCAGCAGTATGGACGTTCTGACGAAATCTACAAAGAACTGCTGAGGACGAACGAGGCCGATGAAACGGCTGCGATCGGACTGGCGAGCAATCTGTTGCATCAGCAACGATCGTCGGAAGCACGGGATGTCGTAGACAGAGCCCTGACATTTCATCCCAACAGCCTGCGCCTGCAGGAGTACAAGGACAGAATTGAGAGCGGACACCTGGGCGGCGAGGAACGTGAACTGGTGGCTGCGCGGAATCTGGTGGAAATGGATGCCGACTATGTCAACGATTCCTCCAAGAATCATTCCTGGCGGTCATTACAGCGCCTCGATTTCGGCATAAGGCCCGGCCTTACCAATCGCTTGCTGTTTGAGCAGCAGTTTCAACATGGCTTTGACGATTCTTTTGAAGTGGTCGAGACTTTCAATGATGAGCTTCGGTGGAGGCTTCGCGAGTCACTTTTGTTTTCTGCCGGAGGAGGCGCGGTACGGTTTGACAACGCAGATGTGCACGCGATTTACGACATGTCTCTGGCGTTCCAACCTATGCGACATTTGGTGCTGGGGGCGGCCTTTTCGCGCGTTCCTATCATCCCAGACGCGGAGGCTTCGGAGCACAGACTTACGGCGCAGGGATGGGAAGTCTTCTCGATTTGGACGCCGGGGCGTTGGCAGATCAATCTCGCACGGGTCACGGCAGCACTACTCGGACAGGAACATCGGCAGCCGCCAGGGGGCAGAACTAATCCAGGAGTGGGGAGCGCAGCGGCTGACTTTCGAAGCCGGCTACCGCTATCGGCGTTACAGTTTCGACCAGGAGGTAGCTCATGGCTACTTCAGTCCGAACAGTTATCAGAGCCATTTGGTGATGGCTGGCGTTCGCTTTCGTTCGGGGAGGAGGTATCGAGGAGAATTCCTCGTGCACAGTGGGCTTGAATCGCCGGCGGCAAGTAGCGATTTTCGCGCCGCTTGGGAAATTCACGCCCGCAATGAAGTCCTGCTGGGAAACTGGACGCTGGACTTGGACTACTCGAAATATCATCTGGTGCAAGAGACGGGCGCGTTTCGTGCCGACGCAGGGCGATTCGCATTTACCTATCACTTTTAGCTCAGGGCGTAGTTTGGTGTGTTACGTGCTGATGAGAGCTCTTCGTGAAGAGTCATGCCCATAGAAATTCTGGTCGTTGACGACGATAAGGCCACACGCCAGTGGCTATGTTCGGTGCTGGATGCCGAAGGCTACGTTTGTCATGCTGCACGCAACACACAAGAAGCCGAAGACTTTTTGGACCGGAATGAGGTTCAGTTGGCTCTGGTGGACATCTACCTCGGAGAAGTAAATGGAGTCGAATTCCTAAAGCGTATTAAGACCATACAACCGGACTGCGATTGCGTGATGATGACGGCCCACGCCAGCGTGGAGACGATGGCCCAGTCGGTGAAGGATGGCGCGGTCGAATATCTGGGGAAGCCGCTGCGCATTGATGATCTGCTAGGGCTCGTCCGCCGCCTCGAAAGCCGCCGCCAGAGCCGTTTGAACGGCCACGCCGTTGCGGAGGAAACGGAGCCCGAGGGCTTCGCCGGCACAGCGATCATAGGCCGCAGCCCAAAGATGCTGGAGGTGTACCGTTCTATCGCGCGGGTGGCGCCGACGGACGCCACGGTTCTGATCGTCGGTCCCAGCGGGTCCGGGAAGGAACGCGTGGCACGCGCCATTCATGCCCATAGCCAGCGCGCCAGTAAACCGATGACCGCCATCAACTGCGGGGCCCTGGCGGAAAGCGTGCTGGAAAGCGAACTCTTCGGCCACGAAAAAGGAGCTTTCACCGGCGCCGACAGTGCGCGCCGCGGCTTGTTTGAGAGCTCGAATGGCGGCACGATTTTTCTCGACGAGATCTCGGAAACCACGCCCGGGTTCCAGGTCAAGCTGCTGCGAGTATTGCAGGAGAGGCAGGTACGCCGACTGGGATCGAATACCTACATGCCCGTGGATGTTCGAATTCTCGCCGCCACGAACGCGGACATTGGCGAGCGCATCCGCGCCAAACAGTTTCGCGAGGATCTGTACTACCGTCTCAGCGTGATGACCATCCACTTGCCTGCCCTGGAAGAGCGCCGGGAAGACATCCCGCTGCTGGTTCGCCACTTCTTGTCGCGCTTCAATGAACGCAACGCGCGCCAAATCACGGTTAATGAAGAGGCGAACAGCTTGCTGACGCGCATGTCGTGGCCAGGAAATGTGCGCGAGTTGGAGAACCTGATTGAGCGGGCGGCCATTTTGTCCACCACCGGAGAAATTTCTGCGGAGGACGTTGAGCGAGCGAGTGGCGCGGGAGCGCTAAGCAGCGCGAAGGTCGAGGAAACAGCCACGACCCTCAAGGGAGCAGAACGGCAGCAGATTGTGCGCGCCTTGCGTGAAGCCCAAGGCAACCGCTCGCTCGCCGCAAGAAGCCTTGGCATTGAACGCAAGACGCTTTACAAGAAAGCGCGGCGGCTGGGAATTGATCTGGACGCCCCCGACAAATGAAAGCACAGTCTGTGAACGGCGAGCGATCTCGAAACCGGGTCAAATCCTGGCTCTTTCTGAATCTCTTGCTGTTGAGCCTCGTGGCTGCGCTCAGCATGACGTACCCCGTCGAAGAACTCAGCCGACGGCTCGGCGACATTTACTTCCGCCTTCGCAGACCTCTCCCCACCTCCAGTTCTGTCGCAATTGTTCTCATCGACGATCTCAGCCTCAGCCGCTACGGGAGATGGCCGTGGCCCAGGTCGCTGCTGGCACGACTCGTGCGCGCGACCGCCGCGCAGCGGACTGGGGCGATTGGTCTCGACATATTGCTTTCTGAAGCGGAAGATGCCCGGGACGACGACGATCTCGGAAAAGCTCTTCAGGAAGCGGGCAACGTTGTCTTGGCGGCGAAGCTGAGCGGTTCGTCGCAACGGCTGTGGGTAGATCCCTTGCCCCTCTTTCTCGCCAACAGCGCCGGAGTCGGACACGTGCAGGCGGTCGAAGACGCGGACGGCATCTGCCGCAGTGTGCCGGTGCGGGAATTAAGTGCGGAAGGTCCGCGTTGGGCTCTTGCTTTGGAGGTTTCACGCGTCGCTAAGCACGTGGCTGTCGATCAAAATTCTGGCGGACTGTGGCTAGGTAAAGATCGTGTTTGGGTAGATGGCAGCATGCCCCGCGCGGGAGCGTCCGGCTGGGAATCCTACTCGCCGGAGTTTCTGACGATCAATTTTCGCGAACAGTATCTACCAGGTCAACGGATTCCACCGTTCGTCGTGATTTCCGCTGCCGAGTTATTGGATGGAAAGCAGGAGCCCGCACTGTGGAGGAAGGCCGTGCTCATTGGCTTCGGTGCCACGGAGCTGAGCGATCGGTTGCCAACCCCGGTGAGCGGCCAGATGCCGATGCCGGGAGTAGAAGTTCACGCCAACTTGGTGGATGGGCTGCTGACAGGCCAGGGTCTGCGGCACGTCAGCGCGTTCCCGCAAATCCTCTTTCTTGTGGGCTTCTCTCTCGTTTCCACCTGGCTGGTTCTGCGCTGGCCGGGATGGGATGGAGTGCTGCTTCAAACGACCCTTCTCATCATCAGCTACGGCGTGGGCTTATTGGCTCTTTGCACACGCTCATCGCCTTATCGCATTTGGCCCGGTTCTCTGCGTCGGACTTTTGGCGGTTCCGCTGGCGCAATTGGAAAATCTGGTGGTCGTGAACCGGGGGCTGACTCGCGGGCTCAGGCAACTGCGGCAGACACTCGAAGCGGGGCAAGCGCCGATGGAGCTTGCCAGCTTGCGTCCTGCTGAGATCTCACCCGAAACTACGGGCGATCTGCAATGGCGAGTCGAGCTGATCAACCAATTGCAGTCCGAACTCGGCTCGCTTTATGCATTCCGCCAGCATCTGCTGGAATCGATGCAGGAAGGTCTTGCGGTCTTTGCGGCCGACGGCAAGACTCTGTTTCGCAACCCGTTCTGGAAGGCTTTTTGCAGTAAACAAGGATGGAATGCCGACTTAGACCTCGTTGAATTTGGCCGTCTCCTGGGCCATCCGAACTGGGCCAATGTTCAAGAACGACTGAGCGGCGAGGGACTCCTGCCGGAAAGCGAAGTGTACCTGGGAGGAGGTTTTTGGCAGATACGATGCACGCGCCTTTCTTCGAACAACGAGGGGTCGCAGTGGATGGTCGTCGTCACCGATCTGACCTCCAGATTGGAGCGAGACCAGGCACGAGCTGAAGCCCTGCGCTTTGTGACTCACGAGCTACGCACGCCCCTGGTCTCGATCCAGGGCTTCGCCGAATTCCTGCTGCGATATCCGAAGGCGACCGGCTCGCACGATGCAGCTGCGACGATTTTCCGCGAGTCCCAGCGCCTGGTTTCGCTGATCAACACTTACCTCGACGTGTTGCGCTTCGACGCCGGAGCCCGCTCTCTGCGAAGGGAGCCGATTCTGATTCCGCAGATGATTACGCAGCTCCAGCAAGTGATGTCGCCGATTGCCGAAGCAGCAGAGATTCGCATTCAAGTCCATATGGATTCAGAGTTGCCTCCGCTCGTGGGCGACGCTCTAATGCTGGGTGGCGTAGTCCTTAATCTGTTGAACAACGCGGTGAAGTACAGTCCAGCAGGAAGCGAAGTAAATCTGCGGGTGACCGGAACAGAGGCGAACGTGATCTTCGAAGTCTGCAATCCTGGCACACCCATTCCACCGGAAGATCTCGAGCATCTTTTCGAACCTTTCTACCGTGCCCGGTCGGCGGGCGAGTCCACACCTGGGTGGGGATTGGGGCTTACGTTTGTGAAGCGGATCGTCGAGGAGCATCTCGGAACTATCGAAGCTTCCAGCGATAAGAGCGGGATCCGTGTACGCGTGATCTTGCCGGCAACCGTTTCGTCAGGCGATCTGCAGGCTGACTCTCTGATGACCCTCAGAAACCGGGGCCCGCGGACCTAGCGGGTGGGTCCCATTGACCCAACTCTCCCGCAGCATCGCAAAAAACACCGGACTTACCTGCGTGTTGCGTCTGGCATTGCATGTGCTTTTACCTTGGGCGCGCGAGTCAGCCTTGATCTGGCTCCCAAGAACTCGAACCCCCAGGAGAAATTCACATGAAAAGCTCTCTCTCATTGACGTCCGCAAGGATCATGTACGTTGTTGCGCTAGCCCTCGCCGCCAGCACGCTCAGCTTCGCGGCCGGCAATACCTGGTCGTCGACGGGGACCATGATCTCGGCCCGCGACGGTCACACCGCCACAATTCTTACCAACGGAAAGATTCTCGCCGCCGGAGGAACCAACAACGGCGTCGCTCTCACCTCAGCCGAACTTTACAACCCTGCGGCCGGGACCTGGGCTTCCACCGGAAGCATGCACGTGGCGCGCACCCTGGCTCGTGCCGTACTGCTTTCCAATGGATCGGTGCTGGTCATGGGGGGGTGCCTCAACGATTGCTTGAGTGCCACCACCAGAAGTGCGGAACTCTATAACCCAACCGCTGGAACCTTCACCACAACCGGTCCGATGATTCAGGCGCGTGCCGAGTTCGGGGTTGCGGTGCTTACCAATGGCCAAGTGCTCGTGGCTGGCGGCTGCACCGCGTATGACGCGAACGGTTGCCTTGCGGTGACTACCAAAGCCGAGATCTACAATCCCGCCAGCGGCACTTGGACAGCGACTGGCGCGTTGCGGGGAGCCCGCCACGCCATGACTGCCACGCGGCTGCCTAGTGGCCATGTGCTGGTGGCGGGAGGGGCGACCGCTTCTATGGACGCCGTTAACAGCACGGAGATCTATGACCCCACCGCCAAAACCTGGACCTTGGGTGTCAAGATGGTCACGGCGCGTTCTGACTACGCCTCCATCATGCTGGGTACCGGGAAGGTCCTGTTTATGGGCGGAGAGAACATCAATGGCGTCAGCATCAAAAATGCCGAGTTGTACAATCCTTCCACCGGGAAGTTCACGGCAACCGGCAACATGACGGCCACACGTGAGGAACACACTGCCGTGCTGCTCGCAAATGGCAACGTGCTCGTCTCGGGCGGAAACAACAAGACCTTAACCACGCAAACGCCACTCACCAGCGCGGAACTCTATAACCCAACCACCGGCACATGGACAGCGACCGGCAGCATGAGCCATGCCCGCGCCGGGCACACCTCGACCGTGCTCCACAACGGCAAGGTAGTCAACGCCGGAGGCAGCGACGCCGTCAACGAATTGGACAGCGCCGAACTGTACATGCCGTAGACAGGTACTCCCTGTTGTCTGTCCCCCAAGCCGACGCCACCGTAGAAATGCGGTGGCGTTTGTTTTTTCTCCAAGGTTAGTAGGATCTGCCAGGACCCCTTTTCCTTTCACATCACGGGTGCAACTGGCTTCTCTCTCCGATGAGCCTTTAGAAAGCGGGGCCCGAGGGACATAGCACGTGAGTCCCAATGACCCAACTGTCCCTCAGCATTTGCGAAAAACAACAGACTTACACGTGCTGCGTTTGGCATCGCATGTGCATTTACCCTGCGCGTGAGTCAGCCTCGATCTGGCTCCCAAACTTGAACTCCCAGGAGGAACAAATATGAAAAGGCCACTCTTTTTAGCGCTGGTTGTTCTGCTAATCGGATCGGGGCTGGCTAGCGCCTCACCTCTGATCTCGAAGCAAGAGGCGGAGCAGGATGCCATTGTCGCCGTCGGTGGAGGAACCGCAACTCAAGCGCTCAAAGAAAAAGAACTCGGCAAGATCATTTGGTCGGTAGACGTGGTCGGCGCCACCAACGAGTATGAAGTCTGGTTAGACGCTCACACTGGAGCCGCGCTACGGATCATCACGCAGCCTATGTCCGAGCAAGCTTCCGTTGCGCAGGGCAGCTACATCAGCAAGCAACGGGCGGAGCAGGATGCTCTGAAAGCTGTCGGCGGTGGTACAGTGGTGCAAGCTCAGCGTGACCAATGGAAGGGCTACCAGATATGGGATGTCACCATTACCCAGCCCGGATTTGAGTACGAAGTGTATGTGAACGCCCGCGGCGGCGCGATACTCAAGACCACTAAGGTCAGCAATAGCGCGCAAGCAACTCCGAAATACATCAGCAAGGCCAAGGCTGAGCAGATTGCGCTGAACGCAGTTCACGGCGGTAAAGTGCTGCTGATCGTGCTCGAAACGAACGACAATCCACCAGACTGGTCAGTGGATGTCTTGGCAACTAACGGGACCGAACACGAAGTGAAGGTAAATGCTTACACCGGCAAGGTGATCGCGATCATCGTCGGAGGTTAGTGTGTTTTTCCTCTGGAACAATGCGGTGGCTGGAACTCGCAGACTCACTCCCCCGGGTCTGCGGGTTCCTTGTTTCCAACGCCTGGGTGCCGGTCGTGGCTGGAATGTTGTTGTGGCTCTGTCCCTCTGGGCGGCATTTGCGTCGTGCGCCGCCCAGGCCCAAGGTCCTGCGCCCGGACCGTCTCCGGCGCCCTTTGCCGGCGCCATCGTCTCCGAATGGAAAGGCGAAGTGCACGTGCAATTGCCGGGAACCAGCATTTCACGACCGATCAGGGGACAGGTGCTTCCCGCTGATACCGTTCTCGATACCGGAGAAGGGAGACTAGTACTTGTGTTGCGCACCGATGAAAGCGAAATCATCGTCCAACCCCACACTCGCCTGGTGGTGAAAGAGCCTGCGCCCGGTAACTGGGACGCCCTCGAAATACTGTTGGGCCGAGTCCATGCCTACATCCGCAAGCGAACCGGCGGGGCGCCACCTTTCCAGGTGGGCACGCCAAGCGCCGTAATCGCAGTCCGGGGCACACGCTTCGACGTCGAGGTGAACGGACGTGGGGTGAGTGAAGTGGACGTGTTCGACGGACTGGTTGAGGTGGCGTCTTCGACAATTCCCGGATCTTCGGTTCTCGTTAGTCCTGGATTCTCCACGCGTGTTGGGATGGGAACTACTCCCGAGCCTCCAGTTCCAACCGGAGAAATTCGTCCCGGCGTGGAAGCGCCAGAAGAAATGGCTAAGCTGGAATTTGCCCGAGAGCGGGCCGCGCAGTCAGATCGGACCTTGGAAAGCGAACTCGGCGAGCGTCCGGACTCGGAACTCGATAACTCTGTAGACGAAAGCCGCGAGTCAGAGAAGGGGAAACACTAGATTTCGACCCACGAGTAAACGGACTCTGCACGCTGTAGGCGCCGCCTATGCCATCAAGTGTTCGTGCCCTGCGGTTCAATCCTCCGCGCCTTTGCGCTGGACTGTACAGCGCCACCAACAGCGATGCCGCCAATGATCTCAACAACGTTGAGATTCCGGTCTGTCTTTTGTACTCCGTGGGCTGCCCTTCGTCTTAACGGGCGCGGTCAAGAGCTGAGTCCGGATCGTCTCAGGGTCTCAAGGCCACGTGATCTGACCTTTATTAGTGATAGTTGCCTGTTTCTGCATCGCGTGCCCCGTTCCTTACTTTGCATAATCGGTCCAACTCGACTTCATGTCGAGTCCCTCTGGGAACGCTCGCCCACATGTCAAGAAAGGTCGTCTCCCCGAGTCCAAGCGCCGACTATGTGCATTCGGATCGCAAAAGGGACGATGGCTAACCAAATCCTATTGTGCTCGTCAGTTTGTCTGCCGCAGAACACCTCCGTTGCGTTCTTCACGAGCGAAACAATCGTATTACAAACGTAATGACAAAGACGTATTCTCTGGTTCGAAATGGCAGTCGGGCGTTGCAAAATTGAGCGGCGCCGGCACGAGAGCGTGGGAACGAATGGAACGTCTGCTGCCGGCGGGGAGAGGTGCGACTGAATGTCTGACTACTTGGCGGAACGGCTTAAGATGCACGACGCAGAACAGAACGAAGGAAACAAGCAGAAACCGAACGGCGAAGCCCTCAGCAGCAAAGCCTTCAGATGAAAGGCGAGGCGTTTATCTCTGAGCACGCACTCTCAGAGTATGCGCATTGGGTCGATCTGCTGAAAGAGGGCGCTGAGAAAATCAGGTCTGAAACCGGCAACTCGCCGGAGATCGTCGTAACAGGATCTCACATTCATTTGGGGAACGTGGCGCTCTACTATCGCTTCGAGAGACCGAGCGCCAAGCCTCCAATCAACGAGCTAGTTCTTTCAGTAGGCTTAGCACCGCACAAACATGTCATGTTTGGTTACCCGCCCGAACCTGTAACGCACAAACTGACAGCCGCAGCCGCCCAAGACTGCACCAGAATCGTGTGGGTACATAAACAGGGAGTATTCGGCACCACTGAGCTCGCAGAATTCGCGCTCGACATACTTACTAATTACTATTGCAGTCACACGAAGAAATAGCGACGTTTGAGCGTCCGCAGAGCCGCCTAAGCAAGTTCATTACGATCGTAACGAGTGAACGCGAGTTCGTCTGCATGAATTGCGAATCGCGTGTTGCAAAATTAAACAACCCCGGCAAGCGCAGAAAGGCAAAAAGAAACCAGTGCCGGCGGCCGGAGGTTTGGATCGTGGACGACACTCAACCCGAGATTGGATTGCCGCCTGAGTTAGAATCAGGCGATTCGGTAACCGGGTCGAACCCCGCCGAGTCGCTCATTCCCGCAACGGCCACCACCGAACTAACACCAACCTCGGCTATCCCGACGAACGGATCCTCGCCACGGAAAATCGCGGCGAACCGAAGTAACGCGAAGAAGTCAACGGGTCCGAAGACATCCCTCGGGAAGACGGTCAGTGCCTGGAACAGTACCCGGCACGGTTTGCTCTCCAAGAGACTTCCTCTTCTTGGCAGGAGCAAGAGACAGTTCACACGATTGTTGAGCAGCTTGCAAAGGGACCTGGAACCAGTCGGCACTCTGGAAGAGGTTCTTGTTGAGAAGATTGCTCAAGAATATTGGCGACTCGGTGTAGCTGCTTGGTATGAAGAGGACCTCGAGCGACAGAACCCATTTAAGCACCCATCGATCGACCGAATCTTACGGTATCAGACAACGATCAATCGGCAGCTCTTTCAGGCCATGAACCAATTGGAGAGATTACAGCGACTCCGCAAAGGAGAGAATCTCCCAGCGTCGTTGACCCTGCAGGTGTCACACGATGTGCCGACGATCTCCGATCACGACAACTCAGAAGGCTGAGTGCGCTTTGCCGGGGGCCCTGCCGAAATAAGCCACAACGACGTCGACACGGATACGGCACCCCTGTCGCTCGCGTTGTTCTCAATTTGCAGGGTTGTTATTCGGACTCCGCTTCAGGTCTTTCAGGACACTGGCACGGCCTAAAGCGCGTTTATTTTTCTCGAGATCAACCTCGGGGATAGGCTCAAACAACAACAACCGAAATGAGAGGTACCTCATCGAGGTCAAAATCTCCTTGTACACCTTCGTGCCTTGCATAGCACCCACGCGCCATTCCACGATTCGAGGCACAGAGTTAGATTGTTCTTGAGCAGCACTTGGGGGAGGGCTGATCAACAAACGTCCCACGACTCCAATCGAGTTTGGGGCGTTTTGTTTTGCGTGCAGATCGGTCGCGGGATTGGACCCGCCCTGGAATTGTCACACTGTCCGTATTGGCCCGGGATACTGCGCGACCAGAGAATCGGTGGTCAGCAGCGTCACACACTCCACGGTCGCCTGAGCCCCAACACACGATCGAAAGGATCCTTGTGAAGCGTCGGCAAGCTCTCGACGGCGACCACGTGCTCGCTGATAATCGGCAACTCGCCATAGCCGTTGTCAAGCAGCCCGCGACGCAGTAGCCGGGCGTCCACCTTAAGATCACGCCGGCCCAGCCGACGCTTGATCGCTACTTCCCACAAACTGGCCGCACTGAACAAAAGCTCATTCTCTGGATTGTCGATTAAGGAGCGAGCTTCTGCGGACAGTCGATCTGGTTCTCCAGCGGCCGAGAGCAGAAGATGCGTATCGAGCAGCAGCTTCATACGGCGCCACTACCGAAGATCCGTTCAATCTCCTCTCGACCCATCTGGTCGAAGTCGTCGGGCACGGAAATCTGTCCCGCCATAAAGCCAAGGCGGCGAACTTGGGCACCTGTTGGAGCGCTAAGGGCCGTAACCTTTGCAACGGGTTTGCCCGCCTTCGCGATAATGAACGACTCACCCTTTGACGCCTCTTCCACGAGTTTTGAGAGCTGAGTCTTTGCTTCGTGAATGTTCACCGTCTTCATATTCCGCCCAATGGACTAAGTTCTATTAGTCTAGTTTAGTGCAAGTCGACTAATGTGTCAAGGTCCAGACATTCTGCGTGCCCGTCGGGAGCCCTTGGCCGAAGTACGCCACAACGACATCCAGACAGATACGGCGCCCGTCTAGCTCTCGCGTGGTTCTCAATTCTCAGGGGTTATTATTCGGACTCCGCTTCAGGTCCTTCAGGTCACGGCATGGCCTAAGGCGCGTTTGTTATTCTCGAGATCAACCTTGGAAATGAACTGCACCGGAACGCCAAGAAAGGGAGTGGGGACTGTTCTTCTAGGCCTCGACAAACTCAACTCCGGTGATTTCTGGAAGTCCTAATCAAAAGTGGAAGCCGGCAACTTCTTAGCAACGGCGGTGGCGGCGATCAGACAGTCGACAAAATGAGCTTTTGTCCCCTTATAGCGATTCAACGCGTCAAGGTGGATTGTGACTTCAGCGATCTCGACGCCAGGACTGGAGATAAGACGCCCGAGTGCAGAAGCGATGTCGGTACGGTGAATGTCCGTAGAAAGACTCGAGTACAAATACGCACTCCGCCAAAACGACTGGCAACACCACGATTACCAGGTCACCGCGGTCGCAGGCATCAAACAGTTTGCCAGCTGCTTTGGCATGTTTGTCGTGGTCTTGTACGAGATATCGGACAATCAAATTCGTGTCGACCAGTCTTCGTTTGCGTCACCGTGTATGCTCGCGCGCAGCCTCAGCAGCGGCCTCACGGATTTCAGCAAAAGACATCCTCTTTCCTTTGTTGCTGGCGAGGACGCCTTTGAGTGAACGAATGCCCGGATGCACACGAATGGTGGCTCGATCTCCGTCCACCGCATACTCCAACTTGTCGCCCGGCTTGATTCGCAAGGCTTTTCGAATCTTTTCCGGAATGGTCGTCTGGCCCTTACTTGTGACAGTAGAATGTAACATCGCTATGCCCCTTACTCAGACAAATGTCCTTACCCGCATATTCTCCCTTACGTTTCGGCCCGGTTGGCAAGCACGCTGCACGACCGCACGGGTAAAGGTGACGATAGGGCCAGCTTCTGCGGCCCTGTCTGCTCTCAAAGAAGCTGGGTCACTCGCCCACTCTGTCAAGCCATGAACCATTGGGCGATCACAGCTTGGAGCGATACAGCGACTCCGCAAGGGGGAAAACGTGGCACGGAGGCGCTTCATTAGGAGTAATGATAAGTGCTTCGTGTCACTCTGTACGCTATAGCGCAACTAGAGCAGAAAGTTTACGAAACGAAGCCAAGAACTTCCTCAGTTTCAGGTCGATAGATTTTTCACGAAATGCGCAACGTGTGGTGCGGGATCTTTATCCCACAGGGCAATCACCACATTGGTATCGACGGCCGTGGTCATTGTCCACGCATCCCGCGCAGCCATTTGTCAATGCTGTTTCTGCCCGTCGCGATTCCGGAGTTGCCAATGCCGCGGTATTTGGAAAATGCACTCCTGCGCAGAACCGGCCGTACTCGGACTCCCTTTCCATCGCTCTCGAACAGCAATTTATCTCCCGTCCGGACTCCCAGTGCGCGCCGAACCTCACGAGGCACCGTGATCTGACCTTTACTGGTGATAGTGGCCTGTTTCTGCATCGCGTGCCTCCGTTCCTTACTTTATCGTACTCTCCTTACTTTGTGAATCAGCCTCCTTGACCCCATCGGCTTCACGAACGGCGCGTTGACCGCCCGCGTTTCGGCTACGCGGATTTCGGCGCCGCGGACAAGCGGGGCAACGTTTGACGGGTCGGCGTCGCGATAGCCGACAAAGCCTGCGGAATACTTCGAAGAGCATTTTTCGGGTGGCTCCTGATCTGAAGAAAAAGCTGCAGTGAGTGTGGACTGACGACCTGGTTCGGAGTGCAGCAGAATCCGCGGTTCAGGCAGGCATCTTGCTTGACCCCTATCTCTTCCATATTTCGTCCGCGACGACAGAGACACCCGTCATGTTGCTGGAGATGGACCGCGCCGAGCGAGGTGCCGACGAATGCCAGCTGTGGAGCGATCTGCATGGCCCGCGGCTTGCGATCAATCTCCGCGGCGCCGAGCACGCAACGCCATCCGATGCAGTGTGGCTCGCCAAGGGGGCGATCAAAGCCGGCACGATGGGCCCGGACAAGGCCTTGGCTGCCGTGCGCGATTACGTAGCCGCGTTTCTCGACGCGAATCTTCGAGGCAAGCCATTCGATCCTCTGATGGCCGGACCATCTTCGGACTACCCTGATGCGGATGTAACCGCTCAGAAGCAATTACTGTGCGGAGAGAAGGCACGGAACGCTAGCCGACACAGTATGGAGAAGCGCTAGAAGACAAGGAGTTCACCTTCGGCTTTCGGGCGGGCAGACACTAGCGCGAGTACGGTCCGCTCGCCGGAACCGGTCACACCTTTTGAGAACATTCCAGCAAAAGAGAGCGCAAGCCAGGGACAGCAACGCCTTATGGATGTCAGCTCGCTTTTCATCGCGAATTCGCAATCGACGAAACTGATTCAGCCAGGCGAAGGTTCTCTCCCAACCCAGCGCCATACACCCAATCCGTACGACCGGCCAAGAATCCTTGAGCCGTAGGTTGTCTAAAGTGCTGTGACCGCGCTCACTGAAAATGCTGCTTCTCGCGCGTATAGGTGTACCTGACCGTCTCTCTGGCGGCGGCCAAACATTCCACAGGCTCCCCCGGCTGTATACCGTCTCGAGATAGATCTCCCGACGATTCATCAGACCTCGATCAGCCCGCGTGCAGGAGGTTCCCCCATGACCAGTAGACGTAACCGCGCGTTAACGAGTCTTCTAAGCCTTTCCATTGTCAGGCCGAGATTCAGCCGGATGAAACTGGCAGCGACAACCATCCGCGGCACACTGACACTGGCTGGGCTTGCTGCTCTGCTGTTGCTCGTTGCCGTTCGCCCGGTGCGGGCCCAAACTGAGACTGTTCTCTACAACTTCACAGGCGGTAGCGATGGCTTCCATCCAGAAGCCAGCCTCATCTCTGACGGTGCTGGCAACTTCTACGGGACGACACTGCTGGGTGGGACGTGCCCAGGATGGAACGAATATGGATGTGGAGTCGTATTTGAAATTTCGCCGAATGGCCGCGGAGGCTGGAATCAGAGCGTGCTCCACACCTTCGCTGCGCCACCGGATGCGGCGAATCCATTTCTCGCTCCGTCATCATCGACAAAGCGGGAAACCTCTACGGCACCACAGAGTTTGGCGGCGCGTACAACGGGACGCCGTGTTTGAACTTCGTTCCTTGGGAATAGGCTCGGCGGTAACCATCCTCTACAGTTTCACGGGCGGGATTGACGGAGGCCACCCAGCGACCGGTCTGATCATGGACCGCGCAGGCAATTTCAACGGGACAACTTCTGAGACCTGGCGCCGGGAAATGTTTGGAACACGCCAGTGCGATCGAGGACCTATGTGGCTCTGCGTCCCTTCAGCATCAAAAACAACTCGCCGTCTAAAGCCGCTAAGGCACCTCTCCAGTATTCCTCCTTGATTGCCCATTGGAATGTTTGCCAGAGAAACGCGAAGAACCTCGAAGAAAATGCTAACTCGTCCCGAGGGAAGAGCTGAGATCCGCCGGCGCCGGCATAGCACGCAGGGTAAGGCTCGTGCGCGTGCACGACGCGCGACTTGCGCGAGCATGAATGCGATGCAAAGTACTTGCGGCGACAGTGCGCCCCGGCTGTCGCGCCCGAAAATTTAGGAAACTGTGGCAAGCCAACGGCAACTAGCGCCAATGCTTCCCCCGAAAATGTTAGCGCTAAAAAATTATCAAATAATTTTAGGAGAATGAAAATGGCAACGAGCCAGAGGTTGGATACGAAGATCGAGTCGAACCGCGCCAATGCGAAAAAATCCCCTGGCCCAATCGACAAAACTCGGACCAAGCTTAGTGCACTTTCGCACGGCCTTCTCGCAATCGGGATCACGCAACTGGATGACCTCAAAGCCTACCGGAAGTTGGTGCGGGAACTCAAAGAGCAAATGAACCCCGTTGGCGCTTTGGAGAATTTCCTTTTGGAGGCCGTTGCTTTGGATCTCGTGCGGTGGCCCCGTGCCAGGCGTTTCGAAAGCCAATATATCACCGAGATTCTAGTCCCTAGCCACGATCCATTGACTTACGCTGAATCGACAAGTTTCCTTCAGTCCGCTCTCAATCCGCATTCTGAAATCCAACAAGCACGAACGCGATCCGCTGGCGAGGTTTTCGGAACTTTTTCAGGGTCGTGTCGTTGATCCCGGAATGCCGGCCGCACTCAAACCTGCAGCCATTCAGATGCTTGTCACCGTTTACCAAAGGTACGAAACCTTGCGGCTTTGCCAAGTGCTGCGGTGGTCGTGCAAGTAACTGTTCCGTACGCTCCACGAACACCGGGACACCGATCTCCGCAGCGGACGCGACAACCGCCCAACTAGGTCGATCAGCGATCTTGAGTGGCCGATAGCCACTCGTTCTTGCAAAGGCTTCGAAACGCTACGTACTCCATCCAAAGTCGTGTTCCCCAAGCAATGGAGCAGCCGATAACTGCGCCCGTCGATGGCAAGAGCTTGGCGGCTCCGGTCACCCTGGATTCCAATCGCCCTTGCCTGAGACCTCGCTTGTTGCCGCTATGACCTCGGATGGGCCGTTCCGAATGAACCGAGCCCCGCAATCTTGATCAAGTCATGAAGAAGGCTAGACCAATTTTCCGCGTGCAGCGATCGCGTACTGTACCAAGTTCGTCATATGCGCCTTCGACGAACGCGTGCTACTTTCTGAAACTAGAAGCGGGAAGCTTCGGAGAACCTCTAGAAACGGGATGTTTCGACTTGGTTCTCGCAACAACCGCAAACGCCACTCCAGCGGGATGCTGGAAACCCAACTCCAACCCTGATGTTCGCGCGGGATGCGCGAGCGAAGGTCGCAATCGGCACGCATCGTGCGGTTGGAGGATCTCATGCTTGGCCCGCGTCCCATCGACATCAAGAAGCAACCCGCCTGCATAACTTCCCGAAGGTCCTCGCCTACCTCCTTGACGGCGATGATTTCCGAAAAGCTTCTGCCCTTGGAAAGCACGGTTTCATCCGTCGAGGGTGCGCCCTCTTACGCTGACTTTATCACTCCGTCGCGCCCCTGCGCACGCGGAAGTATTTTCGACGCGAAGCGGGACCAAGGGGAAAAGCGATGACGGCAATATCCGGAGCGGCGGACGACCACCTGGCCTGCCCAAAACCGGCGGCCGCGCAAAAGGCACACCCAATCGAGCAACCGTCGCACTGAGGGAGAAACTCGCAGCTCTCGGCTGCGATCCTGCGGAGGAACTCGTTAAGATCGCGCAGGACTCCAAGACCTCGGACGCAGCCAAGGTGCTTATCTATTCAACGCTGATGCCCTATGCGTATCCGAAACGAAAAGTGATTGACGATTCGAACGAGGACCGCGCAATAGTCAACGCGGAGACGCTGAGCCCGGAGGATGCGCTTGATCTCGCCAGAGACCTCATTTCGGTGTTCGGCGCTCGCGCCGCGGCGCAGAAGGAGACTCTCAGCTCCGGTGATCGAGGGAGAGCCTGGCCCGTCGAGTGGGGAGGACGGGCATGAAAACTAATCCGACTCGACTCGCCGGTCCTTTGCTGCTCGAGCGAGCGGAGGCCATGCGCCGCCTGATAGCCGATCGCTTAGCGGAAGATCTTTCCGCCTTTGTAAAGAAGGCATGGGCGGCGGTTCTACAACCGAACCGGCCGCTGATTTGGTCATGGCACCACGATTTTCTATGCGAACAGTTGATGCTGGTGAAGCGGCGGCAACTCTTGAGGTTGATTGTCAACGTCCCGCCGCGCACTCTCAAGTCAACCCTAGTCGCCGTCGCGTTCCCCGTCTGGGTATGGCTAACTGAGCCCGAACACAACTTCATGACAGCCAGCTATAGTCTTGACCTAAGCGCCGAGCACTCAGTGATACGCCGCAAATTGCTGCGCAGCAAATGGTTTCAGCAGCTCTGGGGCAACAGATTCCAACTGTCAGGGGACCGCAACCAAGTTGGACAGTTCACGAACAATCGGTGCGGGCAAATGATCGCGACGAGTGTGGGTGCGACTGCAATGGGACGCGGCTGCGACACCGCAATTCTCGATGACCCCGTCAGCGCCGGACAGGCTCAGAGCACTGCCGAGCGAACCACTGCGAACCGACTGGATTGACAACACGTTGCGCAGCAGACTGAATGACCCGGCCACCGGGGCAATCATCCTGGTCACGCAGCGGTTGCACGAGCTCGACCCGACGGGTTATTTGCTCGACAAGAACCGGTGTCTGGACGCATATCCGAATTCCGCTGGAGGCCGAGGAAGATGAAAGGTGGACATTTCCGATCTCGGGCAGAGTGATTCAGCGCAGGCGCAGCGAAATTTTAGAACCTCAGCGATTTCCGCCGTCAGTTGTCGAAGACCTACGCTCACGTAGTTTGATCTATGCCGGCCAATATCAGCAACGTCCAGCACCTGCTGACGGCAACCTTATCAAACGGAGCGAGGTGAGATTTTACGGAGGAATTGATCCCAAGACCGGCCAACCCGACGAAATGTTACCAGAGTATTTCGACTTCAAGCTGATTTCGGTGGACTGTGCTTTTAAGGACTCGGCCAACTCGGATTTCGTCGCGATTATTGTCATTGGCGTCAAAGGCCGCAAGAGATACGTGCTGAATATCGTGAACAGCCACTTGGACGCAGCGGCAACCGAAGCCGAGATCAAGCGGCTGTGGGAGACGCATCGGCCCATTCACGCCGTGCTGGTCGAGGACAGAGCCAATGGCCCGGCAGTGATTCAGTTCCTCCGCCGCACCCTGCCTGGCGTGATCGCAATCAATCCGCAGGGTGGAAAGGCTGGGCGCATGTTCGCGGTCGCTGCCGCATGGCAATCCGGGGACTGGATTGTGGACCGTCGCGCCCTTGGACCGAACTCTTCATTGACCAAATCACCACTTTCCCGAATGGGAAAAATGACGACATGTGCGATGCGATGTCGCAAGCCGCAGGCTGGTTACTGCAGAGGCCGATTGAGACCGTCACGATTAGCGATGCCTTTACCGGGCGGACGTTGTTCCAGTACCCGTAGGCTAAAGTGCTCAAATTCGCTGTGGAATAGGATGCGGCAAGCAATCTATTTGTTTCTACTTTAGAAATCGTCCAATTAGCAGGGCAGGCCGTGTATCGGAGAACCGCAAAGATCAGGCAAGAAGGTCTTGAAGACTGTGAACAGATCCAAGAGGCGAAATGCGCACGGCGTGTGTGTATCACTTGTGATCACTTATAGTAGACGCTGTCGACGACTGAATCTCCGATGTCTACGCTGGCAAGCTGAATCCGCGAATCGCATTGTGGCCTCGCCCCATTGTTGCAGTTGCAGCTCCGGAATTTGTTTCCTTAAAGCTACGGAACAACCACTTTGACCGCCGCTGACTTGCTGCTTTCATGGCCCTTGATATCGACAGCTGTTGCCGAGTAGTAGTACGTGCTGCGATTGGCGACGGTGGAGTCGGCATAGAGCGTCGATGCAATCAGGCTCGCATTGACCTTCTTCCAGGTCACGCCGTCCGGAGCGCGATAAACATTGTAGCCCGCCACGTTGGTCGACGTAGAGGGCTTTCCACTTCACATCCACGACGTGGTTGGCCGTTGCCTGGACGACGATCTTGTACGATTTCTGCGAGAACGCCGCCGCCGCAGCCCGCGACTTTAACGGAGAAGGAGTAGGTGGCTGCGGTCTTTGGCGCTCCAGCGAGGTTCAGCGACGATAGTCGTGCTGGACACCTTCGCGGTGACGCCAGCTGGTAGCGCTCCGGATGGGATCGTCCACTTGTAGGGAGTGCAGCCACCGCTGGCCTTGACGGCTGCCGAATATGCGGTGCCCGACAGTGCCGTTGGGCAGAGAGGTGTTGGTGATGGCAACGTTGCCGAAGCATTGCGTCGCGAACAGGAGCAGCAGGAGGGAGAATACCGAAAGTTTCATTCACTCTATGCTGCCCCAACTTCGAAATTCCCGACAGTCTCAGAGGTTTGCAGACTGCTCATGTCGTGCCTGAAACGATCGAAAAAACTAACGGCCCTTCGTCGTTACAGGGCACATACCACATGATTTTTCCCAAAATCGTCTGCCTGTGTACCAATGATTATCTGTACATGTACTCCCGTGCCTTTTCTAGCCAACCCTCGACATGCGATACAGGAATGGTGATCTTCGCGCTCCAGAACTTAATCCCCCGCGGAGAAAGGGCCCCATCCCCCAATGGTCGCTTATGTCAGCTCCCGCAAACGGTCCATCGACCGGCTTGCTCAACACCTCATCGTAAGATTAACCATCCCGTTGGTGCTTCTATCAATGACTGCCGTGGGACAAGCTCAGCAGTTTGTCCTGGGCACTACGCAGATAGAGGATTCGCTTGACAGTACCAGAGCCGGAATGGCTGAAGCGTTTCCTGTAGTAGCGCGTTCCTCCGGTCAGGTCAATTTCATTTCAGTTTTTCTTGACCCCTCCAATACTGCGTCGGCGGTCTGGGTCGCAGTTTATGCCAGTAACTCCGGCAACCCAGGCAGGCTGCTAAGCCAAGCTGCAATCCCGAATCCTGTTCCTGGACAATGGAACGCGATCCCGATTCCCAGCGTTCAGGTGACGCGATGGAAGCGATACTGGGTGGCTTTGTTGGGGCTGAATGGCCAGGTCCAGTTTCGAGACAGACCCAGCAACTGCTACTCCAGAGGAATCCAGTACTCCGAGACAAGCCAGCAGACGAATCTAACGTCGTTTCCGGCGATTTGGTCGAGGGGATCGCAACGGTCGAACTGCGATGTTTCCATGTTTGCCTCCGGAACCCTTAGCAGTGTGTCTGTGACGCTATCTCCTGGCACCGCTTCTTTGCAGACTGGCCAGCCAACCCAGTTTACGGCAACGGTCGTGGGCACCACCAATACGGCCGTGACTTGGACAACGTCCGGTGGAACCGTCACCAGCGCTGGTCAGTACACGGCGCCGTCCTCGGCGGGCACCTACACCGTAACGGCCACCAGCGCCGCAGATACAAGCAAGTCGGCCTCGGCGAGTGTCACTGTATCGCAGCCGAATCAAATCTCGATTTCCATCTCGCCCACTTCAGTCAGTGTGCCAAATGGAGGACAGGAACAATTCAGCGCCTCGCTATCCGGGACCAGCAACACCGCTGTGATTTGGTCGGACTCTGGTGGGAATATCACCACCAGCGGTCTCTACACCGCTCCCAAAACGGCAGGAACATACACGGTCACAGCGCTGAGCGCGGCGGATCAGTCGAAATCGGCTTCCAGCACAGTCATCGTATCTCCCCCGCAAACGGTTACGGTGAGCATCTCGCCGACAACGATTGCGGTGCCCGAAAAATGGCAAGAGCAGTTTGCTGCGGCCGTTTCAGGTTCCAGCAACACAGCTGTTAGCTGGGCGGTTACACAAGGATCCGGAACCATCACGACATCCGGACTTTTCACTGCTCCGCAAGCAGTTGAGACTGATGTGATCACGGCCACGAGTCAGGCCGACACCACCAAATCCGCCAGCGCGACGATTACTGTGCCCGCACCGCACTCGGTTAACCTGAGTTGGTCGCCGTCTTCTTCGCCCGGTATAAGTGCTTACAAGTTGTACCGCGGCAACGCAAGTGGAGGCCCTTACAGCCTGCTGACAAGCGGTTTGAACTCTACCGCGTACACAGATTCCAATGTGCTATCGGGAAGTAGTTACTACTACGTCACAACAGCGGTTGATTCGAGCGGGCAGGAAAGCGCCTATTCCGGTGAGGCCAAGGCCGTGATTCCGATGCCCTAAGCTAAAGGCTCGCATTGCGAGATATCTCTCTCGTAATGCGAGCGGTTGTAACGACCTCTGGGCGAATCCCGGCCACGGTAGCTTCTCCCTCAGGTTTCCCGGTAGAAACCGGAGACACTCTCGTCATTGAAATAGCAGTGTTTTCGGGATCTGCATTCTTCAGACTCACTCCGCCCGAAAAGTCCATTCAGACTATTTCCAAACAGCAGCCTCCTGGGCGGTTGCCAGCCCACGCCATAGTTTCGATGGCCGATCGATGACCGGAACTCGGCTCTCGTACAAATTGAAGCAGACGATCTCCCAAGGCTCAGTTGTTTACGGGCCAACCACAGCTGAGAGACCGGAATGCTTGGTACTGACTTTTCCACGTGTATGCATCGAACTTGGTAGAATCAGCACTCCAAATTCTTGAATCGTTTCTGTAAGAGAGGCTTTCGTGCAGAATTACCGATTTCTGGTGACCGGCGGGGCAGGATTCATCGGCTCTGAATTGGTACGACATTTGGCTGGTCTCGGCGCTAGCATTCGCATTGTCGACAACCTGGTGAACGGACGCCGAGAGAATCTTGAGGGCGTCCTGAGTAACAACGTCGAACTCACCGTTGCTGATATTAGAGATCGAGTATCCATGTCTTCGTTGTTTCGTGACGTGGATATCGTCTTCCACCTTGCCTGTCTCGGCGTACGGCATTCGATTCACTCGCCCGTCGAGAACGAGGAAGTCAATGCCGCTGCCACCTTAGGACTTTTGGACATAGCGCGGCGTAGCGGGGTAAAGCGGTTCGTGTACATCTCCACGTCTGAGGTTTACGGAATGGTAACCACGGTTCCGGTTGCTGAGGAGCATCCCACGTGGCCGATGACCATTTACGGCGCCTCCAAACTCGCGGGCGAAGCCCATACTCGTGCTTTTTGGCACGAGTTCCGGCTTCCAACGGTTGTGTTGCGGCCCTTCAATGCCTACGGCCCACGATGCCATCATGAGGGTGACAGCGGCGAAGTGATTCCCAGGTTCATGTTGCGATGCCTGGCGGGGAAACCGATGGTCATTTTTGGCGATGGAAAGCAGACGCGAGACTTCACCTTTGTCAGCGATACGGCGGTTGGCATCTTCGCGGCTGGGCTCTCGGACGGTTCGGTGGGACAGACAATAAATCTGGGAAGCGGCAAGGAGATTACCATAAGCCGATTGGCGACGATGATTGGAGAAGCTCTTGGCCAACCTGATCCAGAAATCATTTACGCTGAGCGCCGCCCTGGGGATGTCGTGCGACTTTTGTCCGATAGTTCAAAGGCCCAGAGATTCTTCGGATTCAACACCACCGTCAACTTGCGCGAGGGCCTCGTGCGTTTGCGTGATTGGTACGCAAGTCAGGGAAGATCGGCGGAAGAACTCTTAGAGCAGGAAGTGCTTCTCAACTGGGAAGTTCAGGAAACTTCTCCTCGTACCTAGAGATTTCTTTCGCGGTAGCTGTTTGCAGCTACCGCGTGGTTGAGTGATTTTCCCCAGGACGTTGATTTGAAATTCGGGACAGTCCCAGAGGTTTGCAGACTGTCAGAGCATTACCAAAACGCAGAATTAATTCCCAAGTGAAGCATGAAAGGGAAATCAAAATCTTCGGTCCCCCTGGGGCCTATGAGTACCTGTACGTTCGGAACTTGCAGGGTGCGCCGTTACAAGTTAGCTTAGCTTCAAGTTTTCCCACTCTGATTCCTAGAGTTCTTCATTTCGCGCCACGTTTGTTTGCGACTCCAGGCTTTTAACAGCCTGAAGCATGCATGCTTCATCCCCCTCCGGTCTCGCGAAAGCGATTCCGAAGAAAGGAGCAACCGTGGAACGCGCCGCATAACCCCCGCCCCAATGGTGTCAGCTCAGTCCATTCGGGGCTTCCTCGCAAAACATTCAACGACAAGAAAACATGCAGTGCCGTGAACGCGCTGCTCGTAGCCAGGGATATCCCTGCGCTTAATCCCCACGAGGAGTAAGGACCATGAATAAGAGGATTCTGTTTGTAACTTTGCTGTTTATTCTCACTTACGCTGTATCACTCGCCGCACAGCTCGCTAACTATACATTGGCAGATGTGGCCAAGCACAACAATTCATCGGATTGCTGGATTATCTTGAACAAAACAGAAGTCTATAACGTCACTCCCTTCTTATCGATTCATCCCGCGGGTGCCGGGCCGATTACTCCGTTCTGCGGAGCCGATGCTACCGCCGCCTTCAACGCTGTCGGCCATTCTTCGGGAGCAGTTTCCGAGGAGGCCACTTATTTGATTGGCAATCTCGTATCTTCGGCGATCAGTGTCACCATATCGCCCACAACGGCAACGTTGACCACTGGGCAGCAACAAACATTTGTCGCGAATGTTTCCGGTTCAACGAAAGGCGTTACCTGGACTGCAACCAGCGTCGGAACCATCGACCAGAATGGCGTTTACACCGCAGTGTCGGCGGGCACTGGAACAGTGACCGCAACGAGCGTCGAGGATACGACGAAGTCGGCTACCGCCCAGGTCACCATCAGCACCGCGGGTGGGGGAGGCGGAGGAGGTATCTCGGTTAAGATCAGTCCCGCCAACACGACGCTTAGCGTCGGCTCCAGTCAACAGTTCACGGCAAATGTAACTGGATCGAACAGCGGCGTTACCTGGACAGCAACCGGCGCAGTAGGCACGATCGACGCCAAGGGGATGTTCACAGCTACAAAGGCAGGGATGGGCGTCGTCAAAGCGACTGCTGTTGGCGATCCGACCAAGTCTGCTTCCGCTAACGTGGCCGTATCGAAGTCGACTACGGCCGGGTGTTCGCTCGTCCCAATTCAATCGGGGTTCAGCATCAGCTGCTCGCCGAATAGTGCAATTCCGGTGGATCAGTACCGCTGTGTCGGATCGTCCGATGCAAAGTCCACAGTGGTTCGTTGCACGATCAGCACCGGAGGCGGGCATCACGGAGGTGGCGGAGACGACTAATCCGCTTGCTATGGATTATTTCGACTCTGCACGAGGCTTTCGACGCCGTGGGAGCCGTGGATGGATCCCTGGATTCTCTACGATTCCCACGAGCGTTCGCTCGTGAACTCATAGCGCGGGTCCTGCAGTCAAGAAACTTGGTTCAGGATTTTGAATTCGTGACGAAATTCGTAGTCTTGTTTTCGTCGAGGAGCCGGTTCAATAGATTTCTGGCCTCTTCCGCTGGAAGCTTTTCCAGTTCGCTGAGTAGCAAGTCCTGACTGACGCCCTTCTCGGAAGCTTGTCGCCGGCGTAGAGGTATAGGGGTGCGTGCTTTCAGTCCCAGAGCTCGGGCTTTTTCGACTTCAGTCGCCATGCCTACAATCGTGGGCGATTCAAACACGCTCCGCACCGGTAACTCCACTTCAAACATTCGCCGGATCCGAGCCGCTACTTGTAACACCAATAGCGAGTGGCCGCCCAGTTCGAAGAAATTCTGCTCCATGCCAACCTGCTCGACTTGCAGCAACTCTCGCCAGATGTCTGCCAGCTTGGCTTCCACCTCGTTGCGAGGAACCAACAACTCGGCTTCTTCCAACAACGCCTTCGCTGACGCGCTCGCGAGCCCTACACGGTGTACTTTGCCGCTCGGCAACCGAGGCAATTGATCCAATTGCCAGTAGGCGGCGGGTACCATATGTTCGGGCAGTTTACTGCGAAGAGTGCGCCGCATTTCTCCAGCGGATGGCGCCGTTTTTCCTTCGTTCACCACCACGTATGCCGTCAGCTTCTGCTGGTCTCCTGCCCCCGTCATTGTCACCACGGCTTCTCGAATTGCGGAGTGCGATGCCAGCACCGACTCGATTTCACCAAGCTCGATGCGCAATCCTCGCAGCTTGACCTGGTTGTCGACCCTTCCCAAGTACTCAATATCTCCATTGCTGCGGAACCGCCCCAGATCCCCCGTCCGGTACAAGCGCATCGACTGGGTGGGCGCCAGCCAATGGGTGACAAAGCGCTCCGCTGTGAGAGCGGGCCGGTTCAAATATCCACGGGCCAGCCCATCCCCGCCAATAAAAATCTCTCCGGTGACGTTGGCTGACACGGGTTTGCCGTGAGAGTCCAAGATGTAGATCGAGGTGTTGGCAATGGGACGACCTAGCGGGATTACACCTTCTTCGCTGCCGGTTACCCGGTATGCAGTCGACCAAATCGTAGTCTCAGTTGGTCCGTACACGTTCCACACCGAACCGCCGCGAATCACTAGTTCGCCGGCCAGGTCCGGGGACAACGCTTCGCCCCCGCACAGGATCTTCAGGTGGGACGAACCTTGCCATCCGGCTTCGATCAGCAATCGCCAGGTGGCTGGAGTCGCCTGCATCACTGTCGCTTCGCTTTCCGTAAGCAGATCTCTCAGCCGGTCTCCATCGATGACATCCTCTGAGCTCGCGACCACCAAGCGAGCCCCGGTGATTAGGGGGAGATAGATTTCGAGTCCGGCAATATCGAACGAGAAAGTAGTCACTGCAAGCAGCACGTCTTCTGCCGTCAAGCCGGGCTCGCGCTGCATGGAGCAGAGTAGGTTGACTACGCTGCGATGCTCAATGGGTACGCCCTTCGGCGTTCCAGTTGAGCCGGAGGTATACATAATGTAGGCCAATGTCCGCGGGCTCGGGGTCCTGTCGAGATTGGCCTTGCTCTCTTCCGCAATGGCCTTTCGATCGGTATCGAGAAAAATTGGATTGGCTCCAAATGGGCGGCGCTTCAGCTCTGCTTCCGTGAGGATTACGTGCGGCTTTGCGTCGGCAATCATGAATGCAAGCCGATCGTCAGGCAGAGTCGGATTTAGCGGGACGTAGGCTCCTCCGGCTTTCAGGATACCGAGCAGAGCAATCACCATTTCGAGTCCGCGGTCAACGCACAGGCCAACCGGAACATCGGGTCCCGCGCCTCGTTTCACGAGATAGTGCGCTAACTGATTCGCGCGTTCATTCAGCTCACGGTAGGTAAGCTCCGATTGGTCCGCAACCACCGCGACGGTGTCGGGAGTGCGCGCGGCTTGCAACTCAAACAATTCATGAATGCATGCCTGCGGATAGCTCTGTTCAGTGCTGTTCCAGGCAACGAGGATTTGCTGCTCTTCTTCCGGACTTAAGACCTTGAGTTCTGATAGCTTCTGCTCCGGATTCGCGACGGCGCCTTCCAGTAATCTCTGCCAGTGGTCCGCCATACGAACCATGGATGCAGGGTCGAACAGGTCAGTGCTGTAATGGAAGCGAGCGAGAACTTCGTCGGTGCGCTCGTCCATTTCAAGATAAAGATCGTACTTGGTTGCGCCCGTATCGACATCCATTTGCGTGAGACGCCATGCCGGATCGACTTCGGGCAGCGGTGGCTCCAGCGAAAATAACGCCTGAAACAATGGATTGTGGGTCGGATCGCGTTGGACTTTGAATTCCCGCACCAGGTGCTCAAAGGGCACGCGATCATGATCGAGCGCATCGATCGTCACGTTTCGGGCGCGATGGATCAACGCCCGAAAATCCGGGTCGCCGGACAGATCGGCGGCAAGAACCACAGTGTTCAGAAAGTATCCGAGCAGGGGCTGGGTTTCCGCGCGATTGCGGCCAGCTGTAACACTTCCAATGGGAATTCGCTCTTCGCCCGAGTAGCGGTACAGCAGCGCCGCAAACCCGGCCAACAACACGTGGAACAGCGAGACTCGTTCGCGTTTGCAAAACTCCCTCAATTGCGCTGTTTGGCTTCGTGACAACTTGAACGGGTACATCGAACCCCGAAACGTCTGACCGCGTTTCTGGGGACGATCCGTCGGCAGGTAAGTTTCCGGCAGAGGTCCGGTCAACTTTTCGCGCCAGAAGTCGACATCCTTGGACAGTTCTTCGCGCGTGAGCGTGCGTCGCTCCCAGCAGGCATAGTCGGGATACTGAATAGCGAGTTCCGGCAGGGGAGAAGCGTCTCCTGCCGCATACGCCTTGTACAGTGTCGCCAGTTCGGGCAGAAACACCCGGTAAATTGCGACGCCGTCGAAGATGATGTGGCTGAGCGTGAGGTACAGCCGGTGTTCCTCATCATCCAGGCGAATCAGCCTCACCCGAAACAGAGGAACCTGCCCGAGATCGATGGGAACTCTTGCATCGGTGGTGGCTATGGTCACAGCCGCCGCTTCCCGTTGTTCTTGTGGGATGGGCCGAAGGTCGATAACAGGAAGGGAGACTGAGACGTTCTGCTCCACCTCTTGCACGGGCTGGCTATCGACAACAGTGAAGCGGGTGCGCCAAGCTTCGTGGCGCCGAAGAATTTCGTTGAAGGCCTGTTCGAGAGCCCCGACATTTAAAGGGCCAGAGTAATGAATCGTGACCGGTTCGTTATAAAGCGGAACTTCAGGCGCCAGTTGCGCGTGCAGCCAGACTTGTTCTTGGGCGTGGGATAAAGGGATGCGCTCGCCGGGCTGGCGGCGGGGAATCTGCTGACCCTGCTGGCGCAATCCAGCATCGGCACGGAGATACTTCTCCAGCAGCTTCCGCTTCGCCTCTGAAAATTCAGGACACATTTCGACTCGCCCTCAGGACGCAAAATCTTTTTCTGGCCCGCTCGCAGTGAACGTGACCGGTAGCGCAGTCAATCCCCGCAAGCCAAGATTATGACGCCACGCCAGGGGAGAGTGCATGTCCAGCGTGAGTTTCGGCAGCCGGCGCAGGATCGTCTCGAAAGCGATTTGGCCTTCAAGACGGGCAAGCGCCGCGCCGAAGCAAAAATGAGCCGCCCAGCCAAATGCTAAGTGGCGATTGTCGACGCGCGCAAGATCAAGACGGTCGGGCTCGGGAAAGCGTTCGGGATCGCGATTGCCCGCAGCCATCACTGCAATCACTGCCTGGCGTTTACGAATCTGCTTGCCCCCTAGAGTGACATCAGCGGGCGCCAGCCTTGCCGTGTGCTGGCTGGGACTTTCGTAGCGCAGCAGCTCTTCCACTGCAGATGGGATCAGGGACGAGTCAGCACGCAACCGTTCCAATTCCTCGGGATTACGCAGTAGGGTGAGCACGCCATTGCCGATAAGATTCGTAGTGGTTTCCTGGCCCCCGACCAGCGTAACGATCAGGTTGGCGATGATTTCTTCTTCGGAAAGCCGAACGCCATCCACCTCGGCGCTCATCATCGCCTGGATCAGTCCTCCTTGCGGATGGTCCTGCTGTTCGCGCATGGCCTCTCGAAAATACGAGGTCAGGTTCTCGACGCTTCGCAGGACTCGAGGGAACCGCTCCGGATTGTGCTGGAAGTTGCCCAGCATCTCAGCGAAATCCTGCGACCATTCCTTCAACTTCAGGTGATCCGCGGCGGGAACGCCGAACAACTCCGCCGTCACTATGGCCGGCGCCGGACTGGCGAAATCGGCGATCACGTCCAAATGTCCCTTGGAAACTACCGCGTCCAGAAGAGTATCCATCACGCTCTGAATGCGAAATCGCAATAGCTCGACTCTTCGCGGGGTGAAAGCAGTGGACGCCAGGGCGCGTAGCCGCGTGTGATCGGGAGGATCCAGAAACAGCATCTGCCTCACCATCACCGCGGCGATGGGATTGAGCGCAGACAAGTTCAAAGCGCTGAGCTGTTCCGGTGTAGGAGTCCGATTGGCCGAGAAGTGGTGGAGCACGTGAACCACATCCGCGTACCGAGTGACAACCCATGCGTGCAAGAAAGGATCCCAGTGCACGGGATCCCCGCTCCGAAGCTTCTGGTAGAGAGGATAGGGATTCGCCAGAACCGCAGGATCGAGGAGATGGTAGAGGCTGAGAGCGCGATCTTCCGCGGTCTGGACGGAGGGTGGCGCCACAGGCGCGCTCATAGGGAGATCCCTGGCGGCGAAGACTCGAGGAGATGCCGTGCCTCCTCGTCACTCATCGCATTCAGCCTTTCATGAACCAGATTCTCGATTTCGAGGGAAATCTCCCTTAGCGTTGGATGATCGAACAGGCTTCGCAGGGATAATTCGACGCCAAAGGTCTGATGAATTTTGGCAATGAGCTGAGCACCCATCAGGGAGTGTCCACCCAGGCTGAAGAAATTATCGTCTCTGCCGACTCGCGCCAAGCCGAGCAGATTGGTAAGAAACTTGGCTAACCACTGTTCAATTTCTGATTGCGGAGCCTCGAACGAGCCATCATCCACGATGTTCTCTGTGGTCGCCTTGGGTAAAGCTCTCCGATCGATCTTTCCACTTGCGTTGAAAGGCAGGCTCGCGAGTCTGACAAACATCGAAGGCAGCATGTAGTCCGGAAGGGAAGTGCTCAGGAACTCGCGCAGCCCGCTGGCACTCAGGCTCGCGTCTCCCGCCGGCACGACATAGGCGACCACTTGCCGCTCGCCGGATTCGCCGGTGGCAGCGATCACGCAGCTCGAAGCAATCGCAGGATGGAGATCGAGCGCTGCGGTGATTTCGCCGGGCTCAATCCGATAACCCATGACTTTGATTTGTTCATCGATGCGTCCTAGGAACTCAATTTGTCCGTCTGGAAGAACTCGTGCGAGATCGCCAGTCCGGTAAAGTCGCGCGTCAGCAGCGTCGGTAAAGGGATCGGCGACAAATTTCTCGGCGGTCTGCTCCGATAGATTCACATACCCTCGACCAACGCTTGAACCTCCGATGAGCAGTTCCCCGGAATTGCCTTGGGAAACTCGCTTCAGATGTTCGTCGACAACGTAGACTTTGACTCCATCGATGGGCCTTCCGATCGAAGGCAGAGTTCCAGGCTTCTGGTTCGGGGAAATGGTTCCCGAGGTCGCAACCACGGTGCACTCCGTGGGGCCGTAATTATTAACAAGAGCAAAGGGCAGGCCGGGCGCAGGATAGCGACGCAGAGTATCTGCACCGGTCAGCAAGATGCGAAGGGGTGTGTTCGACGGCCATGGCAGATCGATCATGCATTCTGCCATCGCTGTTGGAAGAAAGCTGATCGTGATGCCGTCGGCGACCATCCAATCGCGAAGACGCTCTGGCGATGTTCGGAGCTCTTCATCGACAATGTGTACCCTCGCGCCAACCGTCAGGTAAGGCCAAAGCTCCCAAACCGCGGCGTCGAAGCCGGGACTTGCTTGCAGCGTCGCTCGTTCGGCGGCCGTAACTTCGAAAGCTCGGTGATGCCACCGCACAAGATTGATCAAGTTGGCGTGGGTGATCTGGACGCCTTTCGGCCGGCCCGTCGAACCTGACGTAAAGATGATGTAAGCCAACTGCTCGGGCCTTGTTTGAGTATCAGGACCAACAGTGGGCTGCTTCGCGACTTCGGCCGCTTGCTTGTCCAGGACAACCGTGCGCCACTTGCCTTCAGGGATTCTTGAGAGCAGGGAAGAGTGGGTGATGACTAGCGGAGCCTCACAATCTCCCAAGAGCATCGAGATACGGTTCGATGGATAACCCGGGTCTAGAGGCACATAGGCTCCGCCGGCTTTCAAAACTGCGAGGACCGCAATGACTAGTTCGATAGAGCGCTCCAGAAAAACAGCGACTGGAACCTCTGCCGTAACACCCGCCGCACGAAGAACATGGGCCAACTGATTCGCCCGATTGTTCAGGTCGCGATAACTAAGCTTTCGATTGCCCGCCGCCACCGCAATCGCTTCCGGCGCAGCACTCGCGCATCGGTCCACCAGTTCATGAACGCACGTCGAAGTACCCGCTTCCGACTCCGTGCTCGACAGTGTTGGCGCGAACTGTTTCAAGAACGTTCCCCCTATACCGGCTGTTTCCCATCGAGCACGCGCTGGAGCAAGCTTTGCAATTCCGCAGGCGACAAATCGTCAAGTTGTGCCATCAACGCCTCGCGGTCTTCTGTCGGGGCTGGGCGTGGCTGTCGCTGCAGGATTGGTGTACGCGCTTTTAGCCCCAGGCTTCGGGCCTTTTCGACTTCGAGCGCCATGCCCACAATCGTCGGTGCTTCAAATACACTGCGCACCGGCAGTTCCACCTCGAATGCTCGCCGGATGCGAGCTGTCAGCTGTAATACCAGCAACGAGTGTCCGCCTAATTCGAAAAAGTTTTGCTCCATCCCGACTTGCTCGAGTTGCAACAATTCACGCCAGATCTCCGCCAGTTTGGCTTCCACCTCGTTGCGTGGAGCCACCATTTCGGCGTCGTCCTGCAGGCTTTTGGCGGCGGCATTCGCCATCCCTGCACGATGAATCTTTCCACTCGGCAGTCGCGGCAAGTGTTCCAGTTGCGAGTAGCTGGCCGGCACCATGTGCTCAGGAAGTTTGCTGCGCAGATTACGACGGAGCTCTCCCGCCGATGGAACCGTTCCATCATTGACCACGATGTAGGCAGTCAGCTTCTGGTGTTCGCCTTCTCCGGTCACGGTCACGACCGCTTCGCGAACCGCGGGGTGCGAGGCTAGCACTGACTCGATCTCACCGAGTTCAATGCGCTGTCCGCGCAACTTGACCTGGCTATCCACCCGGCCGAGATACTCGATCTCCCCATTGCCACGATAGCGTCCCAAGTCTCCTGTGCGGTACAAGCGCTGCGACTGCTTCGGTACCAGCCAGTTCGTCACGAACCGTTCGGCCGTCAATGCCGGACGATTCAAATATCCCCGAGCCAGCCCATCGCCGCCCACGAAAATCTGACCGCGCATTCCGATCGGAACGGGATTCAAGCCCTCATCTACGAGATAAATTTGCGTATTGCTGATCGGCTTGCCGATGGCTACGAATGACCCGACATCTCCGCCACTCACCTCGTGGTAGGTGACGTCAGCAGCAACCTCCGACGAACCGTAAATGTTGAGCAGCTTTGCTTCCGGGAAAGCCGCGTGGAATCGCTTGGCCAGATCTGCCGGCAGCGTCTCACCACTGCACGACCAAAGCCTCAATTCAGGAACCTGCTCCTGCAGATTTTGGGTGCTGTCCAGGAGAGTCCGCAACAGCGAGGGCACAAGAACGATGCGGGTCACGTGCTCGCGCGCGAGGCACTGCAGCAGTTCTTCGGGATCGCGCATGGTCTCTTGCGGAATGATCACCGTAGGAACGCCGGCCAGCAACGGACCAAAAATCTCCCAGATGGAATCGACGAATCCTAAATTGGTCTTCTGACAGCAAACCTCACCCGCCTGGAACGGATAAGTCTTCCACATCCAGTTGAAACGGTTCATCGAGGCGCGGTGCGGCCCCTCAACGCCTTTCGGGACACCAGTTGAACCCGAGGTATAGATCACATAAGCGCGTTCGTCGCTGGAGACCGAAACCGAGGGATTGCTCGTCGACTCGCTGCGAAGCTCCTCATTATTGTCGAGTACGATGACGTTACGAGCGTTGCCGGGCAACTGGCTTTCGATCGCGGAATGAGTCACCACACCCGAAAGGGAAGCGTCCTCGAACATGAATCGCAGACGATCTTCGGGATAAGAAGGGTCGAGCGGAACGTAGGCTGCTCCGGTTTTGAGGACTCCGAGAAGTGTGACCACCACTTCCGGGGAACGTTCCAGAAAGATGCCAACCAGTGAGCCTTTCCCAATGCTCTTCTTGATTAGCAGATGGGCCAGCCGGTTTGCCTCATCGTTCACCCGCCGGTAGGTCCATGCGGTACCGCCGAAGAGCAATGCCGTCGCCTCGGCAGCGCGATCCACCTGCTTCTCGAATGCTTTTGGAATCGTCAGGTCCCGAGGATAATCTGCCGCTGTCTGATTCCAATCGAATACGACCTGCTTTCGCTCCGCATCGCTCATAATCGGCAAGCGCGCGAGCGGCTGATCCGGGCTCTGCAAGGCCGCATCGATCAGTTTTTCGAAGTGCCCCAGCATTCTCTGCATCGTGGAGCGCTCGAAGAGATCGGTGTTGTATTCGAACTGGCAGTGGAATTCGCCGTCGTCCCACACTTCGACGGCAAGATCGAACTTTGCGATTCCCGCCTCGAAAGCGATCTCCTTGATCTTCAGGCCGGGAATCTCGAACACTTGCTTGGGAATATTCTGGAACGTGAACAACACCTGGAAGAGGGGATGCGTGTCGAGGGAACGTTGCGGAACCAACAGTTCGACCATCTTTTCGAAGGGCACATCCTGGTGCGCATACGCCTCCAGAGCGAAGGATCGAACCTGGCGAATGAGGTCGCGGAATGTGATTTTCTCCGAGAAGTCCGTGCGGAAGACCAGCGTATTCACGAACAAACCGATCATGTTTTCAATTTCGATTTCGTTGCGTGCCGCGACGGGTGTTCCCACCAGGATGCTTTCCTGGCTCGTATAACGCCAGAGCAACGCGTGAAACGCGGACATCGTCACCATGAACAGAGTGGAATTCTCGGCCTGCGCGATCGCCTTCAGTTTTGCCAGAAAGGTTTTGTCGAGGCTGATCTCTTCCGTGGAACCATGCCAGCTATGAGTGCTGGGACGCGGATGATCGGTAGGCAGATCGAGCAGAGTCTGCGCCCCGGCCAGCTTGTTTTTCCAGTGCTCGATTTCGTTCTTGAGCACTTCGCCACTCATGTACTCTCGTTGCCACTGTGCGTATTCGGCGTACTGCACGGAAAGTTCTGGAAGGTCTGGCGTCTCGTTTCTGGTGAAGGCCGCGTAACACTTGGTAACTTCCTTAAACAGAATAGATATCGACCACCCATCAGTGATGATGTGATGCATCACCAGCACGAGGATGAACGCTTCAGGGCCAAGTCGTACCAGGACAGCACGGAGCAGCGGTCCCTCTCGTAAGTCGAAAGGTTTCCTGCCCTCCTCGCTGGCAATGCGGAGAGCCTTAGCTTCGCGCTCGGACTCGGGAATGCCGGTCAAGTCGACGACTGGAATTTCAACGTCGATGGTCGACAACACCACTTGGCAAGCTTCACCCTCCAGGGAATCAAACACCGTCCTCAGTGAGGCGTGACGCTGTACCACCGTCTGAAAAGCGCGCGTAAGAGTCTCAACGTCCAGTGGGCCTTCAATCCGGAAGGCGCGGGGCAGGTTATACGCAGCAGTTCCGGGCTCGAGTTGCTCGAGAAACCACAGCCGCTGCTGGGCGAATGACGCTGGGGATGACACCCGGCTCATATGCTAAATCCTTGATCTTGCTGGTAGTAAAGGGATTCGAGAAACTTTTAACGCTGCGATTCGATGCGCACCTCCGCCACAAGGTTGCTGTGTCCCACCGCGCGCCATAGTAGTCTAACAAGCCAGCACGTCGCATTCCAATCGATGCAATCCACCACAAGCAGCCACGCTGCGCTTCATCGTAGTTTCTGAGCAGAAGAGGGCATGAGGTGATCCCCATGCTCTGGACATTCCGTGGGAACGTGAGGAAGTGGTTCCGAGGCCCCCCATTCCCACCGCTACCGTACTGATGGCTCCGGGCACGCTACGCATAGAGGAGGTTAACTAGGTAACCGGGCGGAAGGCCGCAACCCGGTCATCTGCAGAACGAAGTGGGCTGGTCGGGAAACGAAATTTTCCCTCGAATGATGATCCGTTCAAGGGACGAACTTGCGGTCCAAACTCACTCGGGCATACATGATAACTGCAATCTAGTGCACACCCGCAAAGAAAGGCTTTTCCCTTTTCGATCGCTCTACAATCCGAGTGCCGTCTCGCGACTAAAGCATTATGAACGCTGGGTTTGCGCACCTCGCGCGGCTTTCTGAAAACGCCCCAAGCCACAGCTGTAGGCCAAAAGAATGTCATCAGAAACGTCCCCTGGTACGTTATACTTGAGTCTAAATGCGGCTCCCCACCGCCTGCCTTTTTCCATGCTGTTGTCTAAACATTGCACCATACTGCTTCTTCTCGGTTTGCACAGGGACAGCACCTTATTTCACAAAACCCCAAACTTCTTCATGCTTCCGGTGGGCATGATTTTCCTGCCGCTGAATTATTAGTATTTGGAACAAGGAGAGTCGGAACGCTTGACAATATGTTGCATGCGAGCCAGAACATCGTGCCAGGAGGCGGTCGAGAGAAAGACCTGCTCGCCGAAATGCTTTTACAAGTGAATTCCGCTCAGATCTACTCTGCGTCTCCAGCCCAGCAGCGGCTTTGGTTCCTCGACCAAATGCAGGAAGGAGGCGGTACCGCCTACAACGTACATGTGGGGCTGTCTCTGAAGGGCTCACTCGATCGGCACGTACTGCAAGAGGCCCTGCAAGAGATTGTGAACCGGCACGATGCGTTCCGAACGGCCTTCCGGCTCGAGGGAGACAAGCTTCTGCAACTCGTGACCGAGGCATACTCCGCCGACATTCCCTTCAGCGATGTTACGAGTGAGGCCAAGCCTTACCCCGCAGCTTATGAAATCGCGCAACACGAGATTGACCAGCCATTTGATTTGAGCAAGGCCCCATTATTTCGGGTGCGGTTGATTCGGATTTCGCCCGACGAACATGTTTTTCTGTGCACCATGCATCACATCGTCACCGATGCGGGTTCCCTTCAGCTGTTCGCCAAGGAATTGGCTGTGCTCTATGACGCATTTGCGGATGGCCGTCCATCTCCTTTGCCGCCGCTGCCGATTCGGTATGGAGATTTCTCGGAGTGGCAGCTGGAATGTTTTCAGACGGGAGCCGTCGAGCAGCAGGTTGCGTACTGGAAAAATAAATTGGAAGGCGCACCGCCTTTCTTGGAGTTGCCGGCCGACGCTCCTCGGCCGTCCGAACAAACATTTGAAGGGACTGTTGAGATTGGTGCTATTCCGAGTCCAGTCATCGATAGGATTAAGACCCTGGCTGCTCGTTTTAAGGCGACGCCTTTCATGCTGGAGCTGGCCGCGTTCAAGATCCTGCTCTGTCGCTACAGCCGGCGACACGATGTAGTCGTCGGAGTTCCTGTGAGCGGCCGGAATCGTATCGAGACCGAGGGTCTCATCGGATTTTTCGTGAACACACTGGTGACGCGTGACGATCTCTCGGGAAATCCGACCTTCTCCAAGTTGGCGGAGCAGGTGCGGGAGACCATGCTTGGCGCATTCTCCAACGCAGACGTTCCTTTTGAGAAGGTTGTCGAGATCCTGCAGCCTGAGCGCAGCCTGGGTCACAATCCAATCTTCCAGGTCATGTTTGCGACGATCAAGTCCGCAGTGCGATCGCAGAAATTCGGGAATTTGACGGCTGCTCCCTACATCGTCGACACGGAATCGTCCATCTTCGATTTGACCATGACTGTAATCGAGGGCATTGACGGACGGTGGTGGGCGCAGATCGAGTATAACCTGGACCTGTTCTCGCAGGAGCGCATCGTTCGTATGTTGGACGACTACAACGCGCTGCTTAAAGGAATCGTGGCCAATCCGGATGCGCGCATTCTTGATTTGCCGATACCCAGTATGCCCGGCCCTGTAGATTTGCCGACTGTCGCGTCGATACGCGTGCCGCGAAAGCAGAATCAGCAGGCCATTCGAACCGCGAACATTGTTTCTTCGCGGCGAACGGACCCGCTCGATGCCGATCAGGCTCTTCTGCTCAAGCTTTGGGAGGAGGTCCTCGGCGTTCCAGACTTGGGGATCGATGATAGTTTCTTCCATGCCGGAGGGCACTCCTTGCTTGCTGCCCGGCTTATCAACCGAATCTACGAAACGACGGGCAAGCAAATCCCGGTGTCGGCAATTTTCCGCGCGCCGACGATTGCGGAATTCGCGCCGCTGCTACGGAAAAACATTGCTCCTCAACCCGATCCGATTCTCGTGCCGTTACAAAAAGGCGACGGAGTCATTCCGTTTTTCGCGATAGCCTCACCCGGAACTGATACTTTCGGCCTGTCGTTGTTAGCGCGGCACGTGGCGGAAGATCAGTCGGTGTACAAACTTCAAGGATCCGGGCCGATTTCCGGTGGACGCCCTTTCACAAAAAACGAGCTTCGCGCTCTTGCGCAGCAATACCTGGCTGCCATGCGATTGGTGCAGTCGCACGGTCCTTACTGCCTGGGAGGCATGTGCGAGGGTGTTCTCATCGCCCAGGAGATTATTCTTACTCTCGAGGCCGAGGGCGAAGAGGTAGGTCTCTTTGCGATCTTCGACACTTGGGTGCTGGAGAACTCGCAGATTCCAGCCCTGTGGGCGATTGACTACTACCGTCAGAGATTTCAACTCTTCCGCGGCCTCCCCCGGGAAGAGCAGCGAAACACAATTAAGAGAGCCGTTAAGAGGCTTTTCTTCAAAAATGGAAAGTCTGCCGGGAGCGGATGGAATCAGGCATATTGGCCGGGGGACAATTTTCAGTACCCTCGGTTTCAGGCTCCGGTGCTGCTCTTTAAGCGAGCCCGCCAACCCTACTACTATATTCGCGACCGGGAAATGGGCTGGGGCGCGCGGTCCCGCAGCGGAGTTGAGATTCACGAACTGGAATGCGGGCATGCGGACATATTGCGCCAGCCGCATGTGGAGGTTCTGGGTCAGATACTCACCGCCCGGCTACAGGAAATCAAGGACCGCGAGGCGCGTTCGGACTCCGAATTTCCTGCGTCCGATTAATCACCGAGCTGCGAAATTCGTTCAAAAGGAGCTGAGGCTTTGGGCACACTTCCCGACGGTGTGGCGCACACGACTGAGCCGTCGCCAGACGCGCACGTCGCGCCTGTGTCTTGGGAAGCAGAAACCGCGCGCGCCGCGAGTGGAGAACTTGTGGTCAAAGTCATTCGGCCGCCTTCATTTTCCCCGTCTACAATCCTTGATGGCCTTCGAGCCCTGGTTCACTATCGGGATCTTCTTTGGATTTTGAGTCTGTTTCGCCTCAGAGTTCGCTACAAGCAGTCAGCTCTGGGATGGATTTGGGGCGCGTTGCAGCCGCTCGCGCTGATGATCATTTACACGGTCATCTTCGCCCGCGTGACCAAGGTCGCCACCGGGGGGATTCCCTATCCACTCTTCGTTTTGGTCGGTGTGTTGCCGTGGATATTTTTTTCCAGCTCTATCTCCAACGCCGTCCACGGCCTCGTGCTGTACCCGAACCTGCTCACGAAAATGTATTTTCCGCGCGAGATCATTCCTTTTTCTTATCTGGCGGCAGGATTTGCTGATTTCCTCATCGGTTGCGGGATTCTCGGCGGATTCATCGTTTACTACAGAGTCGCGCTTTCGTGGAACTTGCTGTACTCGATTCCAATTGTGATCGTGCTGGCCGGGTTCGCGGCCGCGATTGCACTCTTGTTTTCTGCGATCCAAGTTCGCTTCCGGGACGTGGGCCTCGCCTTGCCCTTGATGTTGCAGGTCTGGATGTTTACCCTCCCCGTGGTTTATTCGCTGGAGTCGGTACCGCTGCGATTTCGAAAACTGTATTTGCTCGACCCGATCGCAGGACTGATCGAGAACTTCCGCACCGTTGTCTTGCGCGGTCTAAAGCCCGACACGACCAGCCTCGGGATGTCTTCCGCAATTGCCTGTGCTTGCCTTGTGCTGGCTTACGGCTTCTTCAAGTCTTCAGAGGCCACCATGGCCGACGTTGTTTAACTCATTATGAACGCCATAACGCTGGATCGAGTTTCGAAGCGATACAAGCTGCGGGTGGCGGGCAACGAACCCAGGCGCTGGTACAGGAGACCTTTTCGTCCGCGTTCTTCAATGTGGGCGCTGCGCGACGTCAGCTTCCACGTCCAGGAGGGAGAGGCCCTCGGTATCGTCGGTCACAATGGCGCGGGCAAAACCACGATGCTTCGTATCCTTTCAAGCATCACCACCCCTACGGCAGGGGAGATCACCGTTCGAGGCCGACTGGCCGCCCTCGTCGAGGTAGGTTCTGGTTTTCACCCCGAGCTCACCGGACGCGAGAACATCGACCTGCACGGCGCCATGATGGGCATGCGACGCGCGGAAATCAAACGGAAGCTGGATAGCATCATTGAATTTTCTGGCGTCGGACAATATATCGATGTACCGGTGAAGCGCTACTCGTCGGGGATGTATGTGCGCCTGGGATTTTCCATTGCAGCGCACCTGAGCCCCGACATCCTGCTGCTCGACGAAGTGCTGGCCGTGGGCGATGCAGCCTTTCAGGCGAAATGCCTGAGCCGCATCGAAGAACTCCGAAAGTCCGGGCGCACGATCGTCTTTATTTCTCATGATCTCGCAGCGGTGTACCGCCTCTGTGATCGGGCGCTGCTGTTGAATCATGGCCGTGTCGTAGCCGATGGCGCTCCGCGACAGGTCATTGACGAGTACCAGCGGATGACCTTTGGCGACGATATGGCGCTCGGCGAGGCTTCTTCTCCGTCTGAAGTGCCGGTTCAATGCACGAGTATTTCGTTTCGAGCGCCGGAATCCCCGGACTCTATCGGGGGTTTGCGAACCGGACATGCCATGATCGCTCGACTGGGCTATCGAGCACGGCAGAGCCTCTCTGAGGTGGTTTTTCGGATTTCGATTTATTGGCCCAGCGGTTATTTGTGCGCTCAGCTCACCACGGACTCCGAGCACGGTCAAGTCAGCATCGAGCCCGGACCGGCTGCTGTGGAGTTCTTTTGCCCGATACTACCCGTGATTCCGGGGCTTTACCGGGTGGATGTTTCGATCGAGTCCAACGGACAGGAAGTCAGTTCCCGACAACGTTGCGCAACTCTCAATGTGGCACCGGGAAAGTTTGTTGCCGGGGACTTTTACATCCAAAACACCTGGAAGATGGTCAGAGAGTCCACTGACTGAGTGCAAGAAAAAAGGCCGGAATCGAATTCCGGCCTTTTCCTTTCTTCGCCGGTTTCGCGGATTTGAGTGCTCGGCATCAGTAGTGCTTCAAAACGGTTCCGGACAGAGCCGCCTTGACGAGAACCGCTGCGTAAGCGTTGTCCTCAGCCGCCGAGGTCGTGAATCTCATTCCGCTTCTCCATCCGGCAGGCGCCTCGGGGTGCACGCCCGAGAGAATGACCCAACCCTTACCGGATTTTCCTTCGACGATCGCGGGAGCACCGTCAGGATACTTGCCTACAATTTCGCCCCACCCGTGAAGTTGCGGACCATTCTGCCAGTACTGGTCGAGCCGGGTGCCGCCCGGACTCGAAATTTCGACTGCCGCCTTTGTGACTCCCTTGAAATGGTCTGCGTAAAAGCGGAACCAGACCCCTGACGTAAGGTTCAGGCCGTTGTGAATGGAGTAGCCGCCGAAGAAGGCTCCGGCGCAGATTCCAAGGTAGTGCAATCCCCCATCGACAATTGCATTGTGAATGCGGGTCGTCGTGTTACGCGTGAGGTGGCCCCCAATCGTAATCGAGTTCCCTCCGGGAACAAGAAGCAGCTTGTATGAAAGCAGCTTCCGTTCCGACATCCTGTCAAGTTCGAAGGAGTCCACAGTCGAATACCGCAGATTGTTTTCCCTCAGCACCGTTTCCACAGCAGCAACGTCCGGCCTTGAAGTTCCCGCTCCGTTAAAAAGAAGGATCGGAGGAGTATTCCTTGATGCCAGCGGTTCCGCTGCTTGCGTCTTGGCGAATATCGCCGGCGTGGAATTCGGGGGAGTGCCGCACGCAGTGAAGACAATAAGAAGGGCGGCGAGAGCACAGACGGTAAACGTTCGGCACAGCTTCTTTTCAGCGGCAGTGGCTGATGCGAGCACGATACCTCCTCGGGGACTGGAGTCAACCTATCGGCCTAAAAGCTGAGAAAACATATGACCTGAGCCTGGGAATGCCTAACTCTGGGACCGGCGTTAAACGCCAAGCACGCGACCGCTTCGCCAACTGAAAGAATATGGCTTGGCTGGAGTGAGATTCTTAGGCAGATCTTTCAGAAAGGATAGTCACAGAAGTACATGGCAGTAACGAGCCTGAGTACAGAAAACGGATTGATCCAAGTCCCCATTCGCCGGGATTGAGTTCATTCTCACCCGTCGGTCGGGCACTGAGGAGATGGGGCGGCGAAGCGACGGGCTACGAAAGGCTCGCCGTCCTGCCCCTCGACTTGAGGGGCAGGACGAGATGAACGCTTATTGCACTGTGACCGTGAAGGTCGCCGATCCTGAGACTCCACTTACCGTCGCATGGATTGTTTTGGTGCCCACGGTGCCCGGTGTTGTGTAGTTCACGCTGGCCAGGCCGGTTGAGGCGGTCACCACCGGATTTGAGGAGAAGGTCCCTCCCGCACCCGAATCGGAGAAAGTAACGCTTGCCCCTGACACCGGATTTCCGTACTTGTCCGTAACCTTCGCGGTCAACGGTTGCGGCAGTTGCGTACCGTGGAGAGCTGTCTGGCCACTCCCTGAGGTCGCAGCAATGGCGACAGCCGGTCCTGCCGTCACCGTTTCGCTAAAGATAACCCCGGTGAGTCCGGGAGCGGTGGCATAAATCCTGACGACACCCGCAGTCGTGGGAGTCGTGTAGTTCACGGGTGCCAAACCCCCGCTGTTTGTCGTCACCAGACTTGCCGAGAGCGTCCCACCCGCACCCTTGTCGGTGAAGCTCACATTGATACCCGGTATTCCGTTGTTATACGTGTCCGCAGCCTTGGCCACCATCGGCAGGGGAAGAGGCGTGTTAACTGGGGCGGTTTGGGCTGACCCGATAAACTGTTTTAGCAGTTTTACCGCGGGACCGGCGTTTGCCGTTTCGGTGAAACTCCCCGGAGCATAGCCCGTTGCGGAGGCAGTCACTGTGTACGAACCCGATTTCGTTGGCAAGGTATAGGAAGTCGATGCCGTACCAGTCGAATCCGTAACCACCGTAGCAGGATTGAATGTGCCGCCTTTGGCGCCGTCGCTGAAGGTTACGGTCACTCCTGCAAAGCCAGTACCACTGTAAGGATCAATGGCTTTCACCGTCAGGGGAGTGGCAAGTTTGGAAGCCACTATTGCAGACTGCCCGCTTCCTGAAACAGGCGACAAACTGGGGAACAGGCCGTATACGGCAAGGCTGTTTTGAGTTCCAATGAATACCTTTCCGTCAGCCACAATCGGCGTTGCGAAGTGTGGTAGAGCCGGCATTTTGTCGCGACCATTTGGAGCCTGGTCACTTCGGTACAACGTTTGTAGAGTGTGGGCGTCCATGGCGTAGAGAGGGCTTCCGTTGATAAACCACAGAATGGCATTGCTGCTTGCATTCGCGGTAATCAGTGCGTGTCCGCCGCCGGCCAATTTGATGGACTGCACTGCAGGCGGAACTTGTAACAACCCATTGTTCATGGTGTAGGCCATTACGGGCTGCCCACTACCGGTGAAATAGACCGTATTGTTCCAATACACGGGGGTACCGCTCTCAAATCCGACCGCCTTCTGCAATTCCTGCACAATCTGTGTATCCGTAGTGGTACAGGTCGAACAAAAACCGCCCATGCTATCGCGGTTCAGCACATAGACGGTGCCTTCCTTGCCGATGGCGATAGCCTCATGTGGAACTGGGCCAGGCTGGTCCGGCAAGATCACCACAGCCTGAGCCATGTCCAGATCATTGTCGGAAAGATATACATTGTTGTACGGAGTGAACCAATCGGCTAACGAGAGCGTCGTGCCCACTTGGCTAAGCTTGAATACACTTTCAGGTAAGTTAGTGCCAGGGGCAACAGATTTGCTTTCCCCGGTTTCTGCGTAGATATTTCCGCTGTTGTCGGCGGAAAGTCCCGCCCCTCTCTGCCAGATCGAAGCCAGGGCCTTGCCCGGCTCGGCGTCAAAGGCCCCCTCTTGCTGCAACGTAGACGCGTTGTAGGACATCACCCAACCTTGGCTATATCCGTTACAGCAGTTTGAGCCAAAGGCAATGTAGACATGCCCATTCGCGAGAAGAAGTCCCGGCCGGTTGATCTGGTAGAGGTCGGTGAAAGTCGAGACGGTCCCGTTGAAGGTGAAGGTAGCAGTAATGGTGACGGGGCTGCCAAACTTTTCCTGCCCGTTGGTGACGTCGAGAGCGTGCAAGCGGTGCACAACTTGGCCGCTCTCATAGGTTTCGCCAACAACGTAGAGGGTGCCGCTGACCGGATCGATTACCGGAGTCGAGATGATGCCCACCTCAGTCCAGCCCGTTCCTCCCCCGTTCTTTTGAACGGCCGTTGGAACTGGTGTGGCTCCTGCCGGGCTGGATGCCAGAATGCTTGTCATCCATAGCGGTCCAGCATGAGGACTGTCAGCATCAAAGGCGTACACGCTGTCATGCATTGTCGCGACGTAGACGACGTTATACGTGCCTTGCCCCGGGATACGGATTCCGGGGAGGTAGAGAGGTTGCCCAGAGATGAAGCCGTCCACCGGCATAGTGAACAACTTGCCGAAGGTCTTGGTATTGACATTTGACGTCGTCAGCAAAACTTCGGTGGTGTTTGTGCTGGTTCGCGCATTGTTGTAATGCCAGGTCGTGACTGGCGTTTGGGCCAGGACGGGCGCTCCGGCGAGTAACAATACGGATAAGAGCCGTAGTATGCAAAGATTTGCGCAAAAGGTGAATTTCGAGAAGGGTTTGTGGTCGACTCTGGGAACAATACTCATAAGATTATCCGTTGGTACGAAACACGGTTATCTCCCACAACGCTGCAAGGATCCGCCGGGACACTGGGGGGAACGCCGACTAGCGACGTCTCCGGCGCAATTACATGGCCAATACCGAGCAGTTTCCCATCAAGGAGTGGCTCTGTCAATTAGGTAGCGGCCCTTGGGTCGCTCAGAGGTTTGTGACCCTCATTCGCCGGGGCGTCGTTTGGGGGGGCGGAATCTAGTGGCCGGTAAAGAATTCCGTCATATCGGCGGCACTTCCCGACAAGACGGGGAAGTTATCGACACCCGATCCGGCGAGCTTTGATGCTGGTACAAGGTCTGTGATTGATAGCCCTTCTTTGCTTGCGAGCTGACAATGAGCGGTTGCTACATGTCACCGGGCTACTTTGAGGCCTGCTTTTTGTTCTGTGGAGTTAAGTCCAGGCCGAATCGAGGTTTCTCGTAGGTTCCCGCGATATGCACCAGCACGACTTCACCGTGTTTTTTTTTCTTGAAAATCGGATCCATGACTTTCAGCATCAGAGCCTTGACCCCGCTGGCAGTCTTCGAGATCTTCGTATCCACGCGCATCTTGCCGTGCAGATCGATCTTGTGGTTGAGGAGGTTATAGGTGCCAGCCATACCCGCATCCGCGCCGGGAATGCCGAACGAGAGATCTGAGAATTGAGCGGTGCCCCGTGCCAGTTCGACACTTCCTTTGAGATCGGTGAGAACCGTTTCGGGATCTTCCTTGTTCTCCCCGCGGGCCCCAGCGCTTAGTTCATCCACATTCTGTTGCGTTTCTGGCTTCGTGAACGTGCCCTCATCGATCCCAAACGTGCCATGCAACTTGACCTTCTCCAGGAAGGGTCTATCGCCAGGTGGAATTTCAGCCTGTACTTGCAGCCCAATGTCTCCGGACATGGGCGCGCGGCGCTCGCTTGTGAACAGTCCCAGGATGTCTTCGATGTGTCCCCGTCGCGACGTCAATCGAAGGAGTGCTTCCTTGCCCTTGCCACTTTTGGCTCCGGCAATGCTTCCCTCCACCACAATGGTGGTTCGGCCGAAGTGAGCGTCCACGCGCTTCAGATAAGTGTCGCCATGCATGGCGTCCACGAATGCATCAAACTGAGTCTGCAGCTTCACCTTATGCTTGCCGGTCGTCACCTCGAAATCAGGTGTGTCAGTTGTGCCGGAAATGTCGATGTGCTTGAAAACGCCGGCGAACTTTCCTTTGGACGTCAGCATCCCTGCGACGCCGCCGTAAACGCCGAGGTCGGCATGATCGAACGTGTACTCGCCTGAGAAGGGCGTGTCTTCCGGACGACTCTTGGTGTAAGGCCCAAAGTTTCCACTGACTGCAAGCTCTCCCGGAGGCTTCGGATTATGAAACTTCAGGTGATACTGAAAGGGGCTACTCCATCGCACGTCGTTCATCCGCGCTTCATGTACTTCAAACCGTAGAGCAGCTTTGTGTTGTTCCTCTGACTCGAAGTCTACGACGCTTCCATCGGCAACGATCTCGTCGACGACCAGGCTGGAGTGCTCGGTGTTAAACGACATTTTGCTGCCGAAGGGCGGAACGAATATGTGAGCACCCGCGGCCGTAATGCGTGGGACGTGGCGGGTGAGAATCCCCAGATAGCTTCCTTCAATCGTGAGTTTCTCCACAGTGATCAGCGTGAACCGATCCGGTCCATGCCGGAACACCACACCGTCCAGAATGCATCCCGGAGCAGGAAAATAAATTTGGCGGGAACTGCGGATTGTGACTTCGCTATCGCTCGCGTCCCCCAGATCCGCCATCACAGCTTTCTGGGAGAATGGCCAGATCTCCCGGTAGAGTATGGCGAGACAGACGACGGCTGCCGCAATAACGAGAAGAACGAAAATCGTTTTGCGGTGAGATCGGCCGCGCGAGGGCGTTGGATTGGTAGGGACCCTCGGGGTAGCGACGCTCGTCACGGAAGACATGCAAATTGGAGTCCTGTTGCACCGCAAATGTTGGAAACTTCGTCAGACAAATCTTACGCTCTTTTTGGAAACAGCTTTTTCGGCGGAAGAAGTAAAGGCTTCTGGTATGATCTCCTGTGAACCTCCTTAAGCTTGATCTTCGCCGCTACGTTTGCGAACGCCTCGCGCCGTCCGGGCTCTAGTTCCGACACAAACTCTCCTGTTTTGAGTCGCTTTCCGGCTTACTTTTAGGTAATTAGATAGGCTTTCTGCGCACTGCGGGGCAATCGATTCTCGACCCGTCGTACCGCTTCGAGCCCACGAACAATTCTTTTCGAGAGGATGTCCCATGAAACTTCTAGTGATTGGTTCCGGCATGATGGGCTCGGCGGCGGCGTTCGATATGGCGCGAACGGCCCAGGTAGACTCCGTAACATTGGCCGATAGCGACCCCAAGCGGGTGCGCGAGGTGACCGCTCGGGTCAATCGAATTACCGGCGGCAGGAAAGTCCGAGCGGTTGTGCTCGACGCAAGCAATCAGAAAGCCGCGGCAAAACTGATGCGCGGCCACGATGCCGCGCTGTCGGCGGTTCCTTACTTCCTCAATCTGGGACTAGCCCGCGCGGCCGTCGAAGCGCGATGTCATTTCGCCGACCTGGGTGGGAACAATACCGTTGTGCGACAGGAGTTGGCGCTCTCCAAACAAGCCGAGAAGCGCGGCATTGCATTGGCGCCGGATTGCGGGCTTTCTCCGGGAATGGCCTCGATTCTAGGTGGAGAGTTGGTCCGTCGCCTCGGAGGTCGCGCCGATGCCTTGCGACTCTACGTCGGCGGTTTGCCCGAGCAGCCAACTCCACCATTCCACTATCAACTTGTGTTCTCGGTGGAGGGGCTGATCAATGAATACGTGGAACCGGCGCGCATCTTGCGGAAAGGCAAGTTGACCACAATCGATCCGCTTACCGAGCCCGAAGATTTCCACATCGCGGGATTCTCCCCCTTAGTGGCGTTCCATACATCCGGCGGTACTTCGACCCTGCCAGAGACATTTGAAGGAAAAGTCGGCGAGTGCTTCGAGAAGACGTTGCGTTATCCCGGGCATTATGACCTGCTCTGCGAACTCAAAGAACTAGGCCTGTTCTCCGGAGAGAAGATGAAATTCGGGAGTGCCGAGATTGCCCCTCGCGCCATGATGTCGAAGATTTTCGCCGGCAAGTTCGCCTCGAAGGGGCCTGACGTCTGCATCATGCGGCTTGAGGCCCATGAGTCGGTGAATCGCGCCGGGGTCCGAGGTCTGTTGGGCGGAAGGCTCAAGGGCCGAGTAGCATCTTTCACGATGGTGGATCATTACGATCCCAAGACCGACATGAGCGCGATGATGCGCACGACCGCCTTTCCCGCATCGATCGTGGTGCAAATGCTCGCATCCGGAGCCATCGACAAGCGCGGCGGTGTGTTGCAGGAGCTCGACGTCCCCGCCGATCTGTTTCTGGCCGAGGTGGAGAAGCGAGGAATCAAGATTGACTATGCGATCGAATGAGGCTGGCTGCTTGCTTTTCGACTGAGGCTGAGCCTCGAGCCTTGTTAGTCAGACATGGGCACAACTTCGAAGCCGCTATACCGGCCAAAGCCATTGAAATTCCGGGCCGAATGGCACTTCCGTGGCGTTACGACGGTCTCCAACTTAGCGTACTCTGGTGCTGGGTGAATTTGCGCAAAGTACAAGACAGCAAACCCCGGCATGTGATCCGGTTTTCGCAGCGGAACCTTGATAATTCACAGAAATGTCCAACATATTTTGTGCAAAGCACTGCGGTGTCTGCTAGCATGTTGGCCATAAAGTCTCGCAAACTCCGCACTTTGTGAAAATTGGGTACGACCGTTGTGGCCCCGAAAGTGCATCTAAGGGGTCGGCGGTTATCGGTCCAGAACCCCAGAATCTGGCCGTCAAAGGTAGGTTTAAGTTGTTGACTGAACCGGAAGCAGAGGGCCCTCGCACGGTGATCCGGCGCCGTCGGACCCGTCGTCACCGACGCAATCGCCGTATTCGGCTGTTCCTACTGCTCGTTTGCGGAGCATTGACCCTCGGATTCGCCGCCGTTGCCCTGCAATACCTGTCTCCGTCGTTGTTCCGAGCCTCCCGGCACGCCGAACCTGATCGCAAATCGGCTGAAGCCAGCCGGAACCTGCTTCTGCTCACCCAGCAGGAGTCTTTGCGCCAGATGGAGAACCGGCCGGTTTATCCCTATTCGGTCGTCGCTGGCGGAGTGCACAACGTACGGGAACTGAAGTGGGCGGCCGAGCACGATCCGGTGGTCCGGGCGCATTATGCCGGATTTGATTACGACCACGCCCGTGTCGTGCGCCTGGTTCTGGCGCGCACGGCCTACATTTCGTACCGTATTGGCAATAAGGTTTATTGGACACGGCACCGGGTCAGTCTCAAGAAGGGCGAGACGGTAATCACCGACGGGAAAATCACGGCCCGTACCCGCTGTGCGAATCGCGTGGAGGAAGTTCCGCAGCAGGCGACATTGCAGTCGGAACCTCCGGCGGCCAAGTTCGACGAGCCAATTCACCCTGCCACTGGCATCGCTATGGCAGAACCGCCGGTTCCGTTCCAATCGTCACTGTCGAGCCGTCCCAGCGTCGCGAGTTTAGGCCCGGCCCCGCCCCTGGGTGTCTATGATCCGATCGGCGGAGGAAATTGGGCGCCTCTATCGCCACCTCCAGTGCCCAGCGTTTGCGGGATCATCACGAAGAAGCCCGGTTCCGGCACCGGAACGGCGGTCACGGTTGTCTCCGCCAGCGGCAACAAGAAGAAAAAGGGTGATCCTTGCGCGAGCGGAGGCGGTGGCGGTGGTGGCATCGTCCCGGAACCCGGGACTTGGCTTCTCGTCGGCTCTGGCTTCCTCGCGATGTACTGGATGGCCCGGCAGAAATTAGCCCGCACGTAACTCGTCCCCATCCTTGTAAGTATTGATCCACCCCACTTGCATTACATCGCACTCCTTCGATAGCCTTCAGACCTTTGCAATGTAACGGAGGCTCTTCGTGTGCACTGCTCCGCGCCGCTTCACGGTTTTCGTATTTGTCCTTTTGTCCGGTCTCTCCGTCGCGTCCAGCCTCCTCAGAGCCCAGGTCATCGATCTTCATGTTGATTTGACCGACGCTCCGCGCAATATTTATCACGCGAAGCTGAAGATTCCTGTTCACTCCGGGGATATCGCTTTAGTTTTTCCCAAGTGGATTCCTGGAAATCACAGGCCCAGCGGCCCGATTGGAGCGCTCACGGGTATCCATATGGAAGCCGGTGGTCATCCGCTCTCCTGGCAACGGGATCCGATCGAGATGTACGAGTTCCACGTAACCGTGCCGGCTGGTTCTGAAGTGCTCGATGTTTCGCTGGATGCGATAACTTCGCAGGACAGCGCCGGGGGCGGTGGCCCCGCCGCTTCGGCAAATGTGCTGGACTTGAATTGGAATGCAGTTGTGCTCTACCCGAAGGGTGCCCGCTCGGATGATGTGAGCGTTGCGCCTTCGATTACGCTACCTGCAGGATGGAAGTTCGGCACCGCGTTGCAGCAGGCTCATGCCAGCGGCGATGAAATCGAATTCTCCCCGGTCTCGCTGACCACACTCATCGATTCTCCTGTCATAGCCGGGGCTCACTACCGAAAGATTGAACTCACGAAGGCGGGAGAAAGTCCGGTCCATGTAATGGATTTAGTCGCCGAGGCTGACTCCGACCTGGCCATGACGCCCCAGGATATTTCTGCATACCAGAAGCTGGTCGCGGAAACCGGAGCACTCTTCAGGGCCCGGCACTATCGCCAATATCATTTTCTTCTTACCTTGAGCAGCCAAGTAGGGGAACATGGGCTCGAGCACCACGAATCGAATGACAGTGTGGCGTCGGAGCGAACGCTGCTCGAACCCGATCTGCACATGGTCTATGCCAGCCTCGTGCCCCACGAGTTCGTTCATTCGTGGAATGGAAAATACCGCCGTCCCTCGGGTCTCGCCACTCCTAACTATCAGGAGCCCATGATCGGCGACTTGCTCTGGGTTTATGAAGGGCTCACCGAATTCCTTGGTAACCTGTTGGCCGAGCGCAGCGGATTGCTCACCGCCGAGCAATATCGCGACGCGCTTGCTGGAACAGCGGCGGCGCTCGACCATCGCAGTGGCAGGAAGTGGCGTCCGCTCGAAGACACCGCGCGCTCGGTGCAGACCCTGCGCATGATGGGATCGCAGTGGCAAAACTGGCGACGCAGCCTCGACTACTATCCCGAGGGAGACTTGATCTGGCTGGAAGTGGATTCCATCATCCGGCAGCAGACTCACGGCCAGCGCTCGATGAATGATTTCTGCCGCCGCTTTCACGGTGGCGAGAGCGGTCCCCCGAAAGTCGTTCCATATACGTTCGATGATGTAGTCCGAACATTGAACGACGTCGCTCCCTACGACTGGGCAGCTCTTCTGAACGAGCGCGTCAACGCCACAACCACCCACGCTCCACTCGGAGGAATCGAACGCGGCGGCTGGAAGCTCGTCTACAACGACAAGCCAAATCTATTCGGCCAAGCGCTCGAGAAACTGGTCAAGTTTTCTGATTTCTCCTACTCACTGGGGTTCGCCCTTGGAGAAGATGGCAGAATCGATGACGTGGAGGTCGGTTCACCTGCCTATCAGGCGGGTATTGGCCCCAGCATGAAACTGGTTGCAGTCAACGGGCGGAAGTGGTCGCCTTCGGTGTTACATGCGGCGGTAAAGGCCGCCCAGGGAACCGAGCAATCGATCGACTTGCTGATCGAGAACGCGCAGTTCTTCAAGACGTACTCCGTCGCCTACCACGATGGCGAGAAGAATCCACACCTGGAACGCGTTCCCGACCAGCCCGACATTTTGAGCGACATTCTAAAGGCTTTAACGCGCTAGCCGAGGCCGCGGGTTCTAGTACTAACGTAAGTCCCAGACCCCTCGATCGCTGTTACAATCGCGCTAGATCCAATCAAAATTGATCGGGTGCAGGTCTCCCCAATGCACAAACTTACGCGAGTAAGTACGAGTCGGCTGCTACTGGCCGCACTGATTTTTCTTTTGGCCGCTTTTCCGGCTTCTGCGCAGGTCTCTGTTCGCTCGGTGAAGGTTCTGGGAAGCAAGGATGCGGTCGAGATTGAAGTCGAATCCAGTGATCGCATCGTTCCGCAGGCGCAGGTTTTGACCGGCCCCGATCGGTTGGTGGTCGATTTTCCCAATGCCGTTCCCGGCAACCAGGTGCGCAGCCAGTCCATCGACCGCGGAGATGTGAAGGATGTGCGCATCGGCTTGTTCCAGTCCAAGCCCCCAGTCACCCGGGTGGTAGTCGATTTGAAATCGGCGCAGTCGTATCAGCTCTTTCCTTCCGGGCGCACGGTGATGATCAAGGTCATGGGCGGAGCGGTTGCGTCCGGCCCATCTATCCGCGAAGCTGATTTCAACCCACAGTCGGCGCGCCCGGGATTAGTTGTCGCGAACTATACAACCCGCGTCGAGCCTGTGCGGGTTGCCGTTTCTCGGCCCACGCTTCAGATTTCGTACCAGAATGGGATGTTAAGCATCCGCGCCGACAAGGCGACGCTTTCAGAAGTGCTGTATGCGGTTCAGCAGCGTACGGGCGCTGATATTTCGATTCCCGCCGGGGCAGAGCAGGAAAGAGTCGTTGCCGAATATGAGCCTGCTCCGGCTGCTGAAGTGCTTGCGCGCCTGCTCAATGGTTCCAGCTTCAATTTTATGATCCTGAATTCGGCGAGCGATCCGCGCAAAATTGATCGGGTAATTCTCAGCGCGCGCGCCGCGGGAAATTTTGTGCCGCCGCCAGTGGCAATGCAGAACCCAGTGCCGCCGGCCGAAGACGGGATCGACGATGCGCCTGCCGCTCCCATTCCACCCAACAATACCGCCGCTCCGGTCCCGCCCAACCCCGGCGCCCCTCAAACTCCTCGGGCCGCGCCGCCCAACCTTCCTCCCGATGAACCCATTCCGGACGAGGATCCGTAGGAAGTAAGCGCACAGCTCAATTAGTTATTGGGAAGTGATCAACCGGATCGGCACCGGGGAAGTTCCGGGCGCGGATAAGAATGGTGCTGTGTCGTTACCGCAGCCCGCCACATTCAGCACGTGCACGTTCACGTGTCCATTGCCGTCGACACTGTCGATAAATACCTGGAGAAAACCCACAATCGTGATCGCCGGCTGGCCGCCAGGCAGCGGCCCGATCGAATCATCATAGATCGGGAAAGACACGATGCTATTGCTCGAAGTAATGATTCCGCTTGGAATCACTGGATTACCCGAGCCTGCGTGAATTTGATAGGGGTAGGCACTTGTGTCGAGAGAGTCTTGTCCGCCGGACTGGTTGATAAGGCACTTTGCCGCCGTGGAAGTGTCTCCACCCGGTCCGCCGGGATTGATGGTGAGGTCCGCCTGTGACCCGAGCGGTGTCCCGCAGGCATAAACCGTGTTCTGATCGCAACCCCCGATAGCCTTCTGATAATCGGAGTCGTCGGCGCACGACGGAAAAGCGCTAGCAGGCTGAGTAACGAGTGCAGGAATGTAGTACCCCGCGCTTGGCGGATTTGTGATCATTCTCGCAGGCCTGCAGTTCGGCCCGGGGAGGCAGTCGTCCTGCAACAGGAAGCTCCCGCCGACAATACCTCCGTCAATCCCCATAATCCCCGGGCTATTGATTGCCCCGGTCGCCGTGTTTACCAGCGGAGTCCCCGGGGGAGCCCCAGTTCTCGGATCCTGATTGGGAATGATCCACGGCTTCACACAACGTGGAATCACTGCCACGCCGTCGCCTCCAGGCGTGAAGATCCCAGAATTAGAGGGATTGAAAGCCTCTGCCACCGCTGTGGCACTTACCGTGTTGGTATTTCTAGACCAAATACGAGAAAACAACGTGGGCAGGCTGCCGCGAGTGACTTGCACGATCACAGTGGGATTCACGGCGAACGCTGTGGAAAGACCGGAGCAGTCCGTGTTCCCGACGGCAGAGCCACTGACTGAATATTTGACGGTGATCGTTGGAGCACTGCCACCAACCGCATTCTGCTGTGCCACGGCTTTCGCCGTGAGGCTGGCGACACTCGTCATGTCGCCGCAGATTTGTTTCCACGAAGCGGTGTCTTTCGTGGGATCGGCCGTTCCGGTGATCCCAGAAATCGAAATCACTCTAGCCGCCGCCAGTGCGGCCGCATCGGCCGAGCGCTGCGCCTCTCCTCTGGCCAGATACAGCGTAATGACGTCAATCGAGAGGGCAGCCATCGCGATTATCGCGACCATCGCGAGCGCGACTAGCACCATCGTTACCCCGCGTTCCTGACTGCGATGACGAAAGACGCTCGGTCTCCTAATGAAGGGCTTTTTCATGGCTTAGTTTTCATTCAGAGCTACGCTGACGGCCGAGATCTGCAGAGGCAAAGTCGTGGTTCTGCCAAGCAAGCTGGCTGCGCGACCGAATCTCCATGGGTAACCATACTGAATGCTGACGCAGGTTCCGATGACGGCAGTCTGTCCCGCAGGGTTCTGCGACGCGCAGGTCGCCGATGGCAAAGCAGCGCCGGTCGCTGGAAAATAGTATCCGCGGTTGATAACGATGGTCAGCCCCGCAGGCGTGCAGCCGGGTCCGGCACCCGTTGACGTCCAGGTTAAGCCTGCGGGTACGTTGCTCAACGTGATGCCGCAATCATTAATTTCATTAGCGACCAAATACTTGTCGACGATTTGAAACGCGTCTTTGACCGAAACAGGGGTGGTCGATTGCAGGTCAGTAACGGGATCCGCCGCCGCCGCGCGGGCAGCATCGCGAGCCACGTTAGTAAGCTTTTGCTTGAGCGTAAATGCACTGCTGAAGTCAAAGATGCCCACCACGAACACGACGAGCAGCGGCAGCGAGACGGCAAATTCCACCAGTTGAGAGGCATTGTCACCTTGCCATATCAGCTTGGCCAAAGCGCGCGATTTTCGAAGATACAACGTTCGCATCACTGGCTCTCCATGTGCATGCGAGACGACGCCGTCATCAGAATTCGCTGCTTGTTCAGCGAAGTAAAAGGCAGCCAGAATTGGAATGGATACTGAAAGGAGACAGAGATGCCGCAGACACCGGACGCGCCGGTTGCTGGATCCGACAACTGGATTTGGGTCTGCACGCAAAAGTTAGAACTGGGGGCGTTACAGGTGACTGCAGCTGCGGCACAAGAGTTAAAGACCGGGGTTGACGCAGGCGGCTGCGCTTGGTTGGGATCCAGCTTCGCGATCACGAGAGCAGCTTTTGCGGCATTGATTGCATTCACAGCGGGCGAATTTCCTGCGGTGCACGTTGTGCAGTACGGCGCCGCTCCAGCCCGTGCTCCCTCCTGCGCGGCGCGCGTGATCGCGCCATAGATGCTGAACGCCTGTCCGAACCAGAAGATGCCCAGCAGCATCATGAACATCAGCGGTAGTACGGCTGCTGCTTCGGCAATCTCGGCTCCGCGCGTATCGGTGACCAGGCCGTGCACGATTTTGCGCGCCTGCTCTTTCAATGGGCAACTCCGAAAAAAAGGGCCGCGCCGTAAAGCACCGTCGTAACGGCTAGCGCCACTCCATAAGGAATCTTCAGCGAGTCCGGATTGTCGAGCGACACCCGCGACCCGGGCAACTGAAATGTGACCAGCGAGATCAGAATGTGACCAATGTTCCGCAAGGTCTGATGCACTCGACGTTTGTAAATGATGAGTACGATCGCCATCACTCCTGCTACCAGAACAGATCCGAGCAACAGGTCAACCAGCCTTGCCGGACCGGCAAAAGCTCCCAGCGCGCCCGCCAATTTCCAGTCGCCCGCGCCCAGGCTGCGCAAAAGAACAAACGGCAATAACAACCCCAAGCCAAGCAGCGCTCCGAGCAGCGACGTCTTCAACCCACTCCAGCCGTTGAAAATCGTGTTCGCCGCAACTCCGGCTGCAAATCCCGGAACCGTCAGCCAGTTCGGGATGCGCCGGCTTCGCAAATCTGTCCAACCGGCGATGAGCGCCAAAACTATCGCTCCCGCCAGAATTGCCGGCTTCAAACCATCCTCAATTCGCGCCCTCGAGCAAACGACGATCCGTCGTTCCTATCATGATATTGAAAAAGATCCATTTTGTGATGGTTCAGAAATCGTTCGCGGGAAGGGAAGACTGCGTCCCAGATGTCCGCCATTGCCCCCCGCAAGAGCGGTCTCTTGCGCGGATTCTCACATAGCAGCCAAGCGAAGTCAATCAATGCGATGAGGGCTGTTTCCCGTGCCGAAGCTGCGGGAAAGATTCCCAAAACAAAAGGCCCGGAGCTTGTCCGGGCCTTTGAATATTGCATGCTCTTACCGGTTAAATGCCGGGGCCGCGTTGTGCTCAGCCACGATCTTTTTGGCGTTGTCGGCCAGTGCTTTCGCTTGCGGCAAAAGCTCCAAGCCCTTGACCACTTCCGGATCAGACTCGGCCCGCACCTTCATGCCTTCATCCTGGCCGAATGCATCGATGAAAATTTCCGACTTTATGTTCGACCGGATCCAGTCGTTGTTGTCCATCAACTCTGCCTGCGTATACGGAACGTTGGCTTCGTCGAGAGATTTGCGGAACTCCTGTACCGTTGCGTCGTCCACTTCGAAAGTCTTCGTGGGATGGTGGTTCACCACGTAGCGCTTCGCAAAGTTGAAGAATGCATAGTGCTGCAGCAGCGTGTCCTGGAAGTGATTCGTCTTGATCGAAGCAATATTCACATCCGGCGTGATCCCGCCTCCGCCGTACACGGTGCGTCCGCTGTCGGTGAGTTTCACCTCGCGGCTGGCCGTGTTGGAACTCTCGGAGCTCTCACGGTTGTAGTAGTAGTCGTAAAGAGAGATGTTGCTGTAATCGCGCTGGATCAACCGTCCGCTCGGCGTGTAGTAGTGAGCAGTGGTCAAGGCGAGTCCGGTATTTTCCGACAGCGGATATACGGTCTGTACCAGACCTTTGCCGAACGTCACTTCGCCGGCAATCAATCCCCGATCGTGATCCTGAATCGCGCCCGATACAATCTCGGCCGCCGACGCAGTCAACCGGTTTACCAGCACAACAATCGGATAATCCTTGCCGCCATTCCCATGCTGCGCAACGTAGCGTTTCTCTGCCGACGCCCGGCCATGGTGGGAAACAATGAGCTGTCCCTTCTTCAGGAACTTGTCCGCCACGCCCACGCCCTCGCTGAGCAGTCCGCCTGGATTGCCGCGAAGATCGAGGATCAGGCCTTTAAGATCGCCAAACGAATCCAGGGCTTCGGAAACTTCATGCTCCGTGGTTTCGTTAAAGCCGTTCACGTGCATGTATCCGATGCCCGGTTTAACCAGGAAATGTACGTCGACGCTGTAGCGCGGAATCTCATCGCGCACCAGTGTGAACTCCATCGGCTTCTCGACGCCTTCGCGCGCGATGCTGATATGAACCGTCGTACCCTTCGGTCCCTTCAGCATGTCGGCCACGTCGCCCGTGCTCATGTTCTCGGTCGACTTGCCATCGACCGCCACGATCACGTCACCCGGATGAATGCCCGCTTTGTATGCCGGCGTTCCCGTGAACGGATAAATGACGATGACTTTGTTGTTGCGCGGACCAACCGTCATGCCCACGCCGTAGTACTTGCCACGCTGGTCTTCGCGCATCAGCGCGTACGACTTGGGATCGAAGAAATTCGAGTGGGGATCGAGCGCGTGCAACATGCCAGGGATCGCCCCGTTGTAGATGGCCTTGTCCGGGTTCACCGGCTCGGCGTAGTTATCCTCGACGAGCGCATACACATCGGTGAACTGCTTGAGGCTGTCCTTGACATCGGAGTCGCCGGTCATCGACGACTGCTGGCCGGAGCGTTGGGCAAACAGAATGCCCAGGAACCCGCAGGCAAGGAGGAAAAAGACCACTAGGAAGAGCGAACGGCGTGAACTACGTGCCATCTTGAGAATTCCTTCGTTGAGGGCTTGCTTCCACCCCAGCTACTGCACTGAATACACGCAGTATACCATCCCTTAGACTGCTCAGAAATGGGAAGGTTACCATTGGTAACCTGTCTTGGAAGTGCCCTGTCAATAAGATGCGGCCAGCGCCGAAATAGGTTCTTGGCGGGCGGAAGACGACCGTAATTTGCGGGTTTTCTCAACCCAAGAAAAGGTTTCGTCGGGGGAACCGGAAGCCATCTCTTCCTCCGGCGAACCACCTCGCGGGGAGTGTCTTCGAACGTGAAATGCCGGGATCGTGTGACCCACCGCTGCCCCGAGCAGCGCTCCGAGCGAGCCGACCAGTAGGGAAGCCGCAGCTCGTCCCCTTGTGTCCGTACTAGCCGTCGCACCAAAGCCCGCTCCCAGACCGAAGCCGATGAGAGCGCCCAGTGCTGCATGGTTACCGTAGTCGGGGGAAGTCCACATTGGCGGATATTGGGGCCGTGGGCAGGCCCACGGCCGCCTTGGCCGCTGGGGTGCCCCGGGGATCCCTCGCGGAACCTGGGCGGTGGTCGAAGGACCATTCCCAGCATCGCTCGACTTGCTCACTCGGACGCATACTTCATCCGTAGACAAGTACTGGCAGCGGGCAATCGCAATCATGGTGTGATCATTCGTGCCCGATGATTCGAGGCTCTGCGCGAACCCGCATTGCATCAGCACAGCCCATGCAACCAGCAAAACCGCAATTCTGAATTTCATGATGTGCCTCCCGCGACGAATCCCCGGCGTTTCTCCGTCAGGGGATTCCCCGCTTTCGTGATTGCAATGTAGTCCGACTGCGCCTACAGGGGTTGCGGCCTTGGGACAGTTTTCCGACTGTCCCAGTCGAGCCGCGCGCCCCGGTGTTTGCGTCAGTGCGAAGGGAAGCTTGAATAAGAAGGCTTGCACGTACCCGGAGCGCGAGTCTGCAGGACTGCCTCGAGAGTTCGCGGCATTTGTTTCGGGACTTCGAAAACCACTACTTGAGTCACATTTTGATCGCGGTATGAGATGCGGAAGAAGTGCCGGCGGCGCCGCGCCTTTACCATACGGACCAGAATCGCAGGCAACACTCCCAGATGCCGCTTCACTTCCCTGGAATATTCATAGGTCTCGATGGATGCGTACGGGATCGCCACTTTGTTCCCCGCGTACTGGAAGATTAGAGATGTCTCCGAGGTAGTCTCGACCCGCCCCGCAGTTCCCGTATTCACGCCGGGCAGAGTGCCTCCCATGTATGTTGCATGTCCGTCTTCGAGAGCCGCCATCGGCAACGATAAAGCCACGACACAACAGAGCATCAAAATTCGCTTCATTCCCGCACCTCCTCACCTTTACAAGTGAAGAGTACGGATTCTCGACGAACCACTGGGCTAGCCTTGGGACGCTTTTTCAAGTGTCACATGAGGAGATCGTCACACCCCCCTGACCCCCTTGGCAATCCTGATCATCGCCGCCACGCTCTTTTCGACATCTTCGTCGGTGGTAGCCCAACTGGAAACCGAAATCCGCATCGCGGTATGCCCGTGCCACTGCGTGCCCCCACACCAGCAGGTTCCGTCAGCCTGAATGTTGGCAATGACGCGGAGGGTCTCCTCGGCGCTGCCAAATGAAACCAGCACCTGGTTCAGAACCACATCGTTCAACACGTTAAATCCGGCGGCCTGCAGGCGGTCCGCGAAAAGTTTTGCCTGACGGCAATTTCTCTCGATCATCTCCCGCAAACCGCTTCGGCCCAGCGATCGCATCGCTGCCCACAACTCAATTCCACGCGCCCGCCGCGAGGCGTCCGGCGTATATTGCCAGGGCTCGCGGCCGGCGCTCTGTGTCAGGTATGCCGCGTTGCCTGCGGAGAGCGACCTGCGCAGATGCTCCGGGTCGCGTACCACGGCGATTCCTGAATCGTACGGAACGTTCAGCCACTTGTGACAATCAATCGCCCAGGAATCCGCGTCGCCCACTCCGTCGAGCAACGGTGCGTAAAGCGGCGAGACCGCTCCCCACAGCCCAAACGCGCCGTCAACGTGTACCCACGCTCCGGCCTCTCGGGCCCGCGCACAAATCTCTTTGGCCGGATCGAAAGCTCCAGTATTCACATTGCCCGCCTGAATGCAGACGATGCTGTGTTCATCGAGCACCGGAAGGGAATCCGCCCGCATGCGGCCTTGTCCGTCGGTCGGAACCTTGATCACCCGCGATCGCCCGAGGCCCAGCATGGTCAACGCCCTCAACAGCGAGACGTGGACTTCTTCTCCGACCACGACTCGGATCGCGGGCGCCTCGAACATCCCGTCTTCCTCAACATTCCAGCCGAAGCGCTGCAATACGGCCGAACGTGCTGCTGCCAACGCGGAGAAATTTGCCATCGTCGTGCCGGTGACGAATCCCGCTCCGCTACCCGCCGGCAAGCCGAGCAAATCCAAAATCCAGCCCAGAACAATTTCCTCCACCTTCGCCGAAACCGGTGACATGACCTGCATCGCTGCATTCTGGTCCCATGCGCCTGCCAGCCAGTTCGCCGCCAATGCAGCCGGAAGCGTTCCGCCAATCACAAATCCAAAATAGCGTCCGCCAGTAGTGGCCACGGTCGCCGGCGATCCGACATCGTCCAGCAGCGCCACCAGGTCTACGGGATTCGTCGGACCCTCCGGCAACGGCCCTCCGAGCTCTTCCAATCGAGCAACATCGCTTGCCATGGGCGTAACCCGTCGGCTGCTGATTTGCGATACATATCGTGCGGCCCGCCTTGCGGTTTCTGTCAGCAAGTCACTCACGAGCGCTCCTCCTCTTTCGTTCCATCACATTGACTCCAGCGGCACGCGGATGAATTCTTCGCAGCGTTTCAGTTCCGCGATCGACGACTCCGACAACAATGAAAAGGGAATCGCCCGGCATCCCGCCGGCAGCTCCGCCGCAGTCAGCAGATCGCAAACCACCGCCGCTGTCTGCTTCAGCCCGCGTTGCCAGTTGGCTGCGCGTGCATCGCGGAATACCAGGCTGTCGGCATGAAAGCCGGCAGCGGTCAACACTGCCCGCGCCACTTTCAGAAACTCGGGCCAGCGCGAAGCCACACCCACCAGCGCACCCGAAGGCGCCGGAAGATATCCGGCGAGCGACGCTGGCACAGAGCGAATTTGCAGCGTAATCAGCTCTGTTCCTGCTGGCAGCAGGTGTCGCACCGTCGCGACGCGGTTGGGCAACACAACCGGGATGCCGCCCTCCGGCATCTTCGGACAATCTTTCGGCCCGCAGGACTCCACCGGGAAGGTAACAGCGCGGGCAATCTCCGCTGCCAGAATCCGCCGCAGCTCTTCGTCGGGCTCGATCAGAAGAAAGTGATCGGGAGGTTGCAGCTCCAGCCACTGCCGCAGGCGCAGTCGCAACACGGGCAACGTCACCCCGAGTTTTCGCGCCAACAGAAACATCCGCGCGATCATTTGATCGAGCGCCAGAGAGGGCGTGGGCGCCGCCTCGGGCTTGCTGGCTCGAACGTAGACCCCGCTTCCGCGACGAAACTCAACCCAGCGCTCCCGCTCGAGTTGGCGATACCCGGCACTGATCGTGTTGGGATGCACATGAAACCGGCGTGCCAATTCGCGCGTGCTGGGCAGGCGCTGCCCGGGCGCGAGATCGTCGCTCAGGATGCCGAGGACGACCTGGGTCACTAGTTGTTCGCGAATCGAGACCTCGCTTCCGCGCGCAAACCAGAATTGCATGGCCGCAACATCATAAGCTCAACCCCCGGCGCCAGAAAGTTTGTCACCTGTTTGTCGCGCCAGCATTGCCGCATTTCCTTCCGGGGCAGTATGATGAACCGCATGAGCTTTTCCGAGACGATCTTCCTGTTCTTTTTGGCCCTGATCATCTTTGGGCCCAAGAAGCTGCCGGAGATCGCCCGCAAGGTTGGCAAGGCGATGAACGAATTCCGCCGCGCCTCCAATGAATTCAAGGCGCAGATCGAGCAGGAGATTGCTCATCTGGATGTCGACAAGCCGACAATTTTGCCCCCTGGCACTCCATTGGCAGGCGTGACCAGCCGCTCGTGGAACACGGTGCCCGGCGACGTGACCCCGGCCGAGACTCCAGCGGCCGAACTTCCGGCAGCCGAGCCCGCCGCCACCCTCGCAGCTCCCAGCGACGCCCCAGGCTCTGAGGCTGGCAACGGCGCTGCTGAACCGCCCCCGGTAGCGACCGAAGCCGCTCATCCGTCTGACGCAGTCCCATCTCAAAGCTCCCAGGAATCGCATGCCTGAGTTCGCGGCCGCAGACAGTGGCGGCGAAACTGAAAAGGAACCGATGCCAACTATGGGTTTCCTCGATCATCTCGAGGAACTGCGCCGCAGAATTGTCTATTCCATCGGCGCGGTTGCTGTCGGTTTTTTCATCTGCTGGTGGAAGGTCGAGCGCATCTACGACGTCATGCAGCGTCCCATCATGGACGCGCTCAAGGCGAACGGGATGGCCGAAAAACTCGTCTATCTGAATCCCACCGAGCCCTTCAACCTTTACTTGAAGATCGCCGCGCTGGCTGGTCTGTTCCTGACTTCGCCGTTCGTGCTCTATCAAGTCTGGATGTTCATTTCACCCGGTCTTTACCGCAACGAGAAGCGTTATGTCGTCCCATTCATGGTTTCAACCATCACGCTTTTTACCTGCGGCGGATATTTCGGTTACAAAATCGTCTACCCCGCTGCCCTCAATTTCCTGATCAGTTTTGGCAAGCAGTTTCAGCCGATGATCACCATCGGCGAATACACTTCGCTTTTCCTTAGCATCATCCTCGGTATGGGCTTGATTTTTGAGATGCCTATCCTCGTGTTTTTCCTTTCGTTGATGGGCATTATCAGTGCCGGATTCATGTGGAAGAACTTCCGCTATTCGATCCTGGTGATTTTTATCGTTGCGGCCATCGTCACCCCGACAACCGACATCCTAAACATGTGCATTTTCGCCGCGCCCATGATCGCCCTTTATCTGCTCAGCATCGGAGTAGCCTGGCTGGTCCATCCCAAGCAGCGCGCGGCCCGAAAAGAGAAGCAGGCGTAATGACTGGACCGAGATCATTGCCGTGCATCGTGCTGATCTCTGTGCTGGCCTTGCTCGCCTGTGATCGCGACAAGGATTCCGCCCAAGTCAAAACACGCAACAACCCACAACTGCTGCTGCCCCCACCAGCGCTGCGCTCAACCTGCCGCCCGATTCGGGTCCTCCGCCGGCCTTCGACGCCGATCGCACCATGCAATACGTGAAAGACATTGTGAAGTTCGGTCCGCGTCCCCTGGGCAGCGCAAATCACAAAAAGGTTGAGGAATACATCTCCTCCCGGCTCAAAGGCGATCAGGTCGAAGACGACGTTTTCACTGCCGACACCAACGTGGGCAAATTTCCGGTTCACAATATCGTCGCCAAGTATCCCGGGACGAAAGATGGAATCATCGTTATCGCCAGTCACTACGACACGAACTATCCGTTACGCGACACTCCCTATGTCGGAGCCAACGACGGAGCCTCCTCGAGCGCGCTCTTGCTCGAGATGGCCAACCAGTTGCGCGGCAAACCGCGCGATGGCTACAGCGTCTGGCTGGTCTGGGACGACGCCGAAGAGGCGATGAAGCCGGACACCGAAGTGGATTTCATGTCTGACAGCCTGTACGGAATCTCGCACCTGGCAGAGAAGTGGCAAGCCGACGGAACGCTGAAGAAGATCAAAGCCCTTTTACTGGCAGACATGATCGGAGACGCCGACCTCAACGTCGATCGCGAGGGCAATTCCACGCCCTGGCTTCAAACCGTTCTGTACGAGGCCGCCACGCGTCTGGGCTACCAATCCCATTTTTTTGGGCGCACGCTTGCGATGGAGGACGATCACCTCCCATTTTTGAAGCGGGGCGTACCTTCCGTCGATGTAATCGACTTTACCTACGGGTACAACAATGTCTTTTGGCACAAGCCGCAAGACACCGTCGATAAGCTCAGCGCCCAGAGCCTGCAAATTGTCGGAAGCGTAATGCTCGAAACCGTGCGCATCCTCGACAAAATGGATCCCCTGCCGCCCAAGTGACAATCCGCTCCGCCAAAACAAATTCAATCATCACTCAGAACCCGAAGAAAGACGCGTGTTTCCTTCGCGCTCCTTCGTGCCCTTGGTGGTGAATGTTTTGCGCTTTTCCAGAATTTCATTTCTAATTGCACTCGAATATGCGAACTGTAAAGACCTTGTTCTTTGTTTGCATTCTGCTTTTCACCTGTCTCGCCGCAACCCCTCAACCCGCCGACAACGATGCGAACCGAGTGATTCAGGCCGCGCTGCAGCCTTCGCCTCTGCAAGACAACCTCCGCCGCTTGACGGACGAGATCGGCGGCCGCGTTCCCGGCACGGCTTCCATGCAGCATGCCGTCCAATGGGGAGTGCAGGCCCTCACCGCGGCAGGAGCCGACGGAGTTCGTACCGAGGGATTTGAGATCCCGTACTCGTGGTCGGAAGGCGCGACTGAGATGGATGCGACCACTTCCTACCAGGTCAGCAGGACTAGCGTTGGCGGGGCGACGGTACTTTCGCCCTTCCACGTGCGCGCAGTGTCGGTCGCGTGGGCGCCCGCGCTCGCGCCGGTCAAGCACGTCCCAATGGTTGATGCTGGTGCCGGTACCGCCGCCGATTTCGCTAAGGCAGGGGACATCTCGGGCAAGATTGTTTTGGTCCACACCGTCGTTCTCAAGACCTGGGCCGACCTGTTTGCCGAATATGCAAATGCCCCACCCGCGATTGATCTGGCCGTAAAAGGGAAGGCCAAGGCGGTCGCCTTCATGGCGACGCGCGAGCATGACATCCTCTATCGGCACACGAACGCCGCCGCCGGAGAAATCGACCGGTTACCCATGGTGATCATCGCGCGGGAGGATGGCGAACGCATCGCGCGCTTGCTGGCCGCCGGAAATCTCGTTTGGGCCGATCTCTCGATCCCCAACCAGGTCGGCGGCCCCATCAAAGCCGCCAACGTGATCGCCGAAATTCGCGGAAGCGAGAAGCCCGACGAGTTTGTAATCATCGGCGCGCATCTGGATTCCTGGGAACTCGGAACCGGCGCGCTCGACAATGGCTGCAATGCAGCTCTGGTGGTCGATGCGCTGCGAGCCATTAAAACCTCCGGCGTCGCTCCTCTGCGCACCATCCGCTTCATTCTTTTCTCCGGTGAAGAACAAGGGCTCGTCGGCTCCCGCGCGTATGCGGTTGCCCATCGTGCCGAACTCGACAAAGCCGCCGGAGTCATCATCTTCGATTCCGGCACCGGCAAAACCACCGGCTTTGCCCTGGGCGGGCGCAAGGATGTGCTCTATACGGCCAAGGCTCTGATCGCGCCCCTCGCGCAGTTTGACGTCAAAGAAGTGAAACTCGACATGGAATGGGGCAGCGACCACTTCGACTTCATGCTCGAAGGCGTTCCCACCTTTATCGCCGACCAGCAAGAGGCGAACTATCTTGAGAACTATCACGCCGTCTCCGACACCTACGACAAGGTGGACTTCCCCCAACTGAAGAAGCATGTGGCCGAGGCCGCCGCGCTTGGCATCCAATTGGCGAACTTGCCCGAAAAAATCGGCCCGCGCCTCACCCATGACCAGATTGAACAAACCATGCGCGAGACCAACAGCGTCGACATGCTGAAGGCCGACGGTATCTGGGACGAGTGGGTCAGCGGCAAACGGGGAAGGCAGAAGTAAGTGGTTATTGTTGATGGCTGATTTTCGATTGTTGATTGGAAAACCAAACTCTCGCCCCTGGGTTTTCAATCAGCAATCAAAAATCAACAATCAGCAAATTCTTAATGCCGCCGGGGATTCGCATTGCTCTATATCTGGATTCTCTTCAATGTTTTCGCGCTCGGCATGCTGGTGCTGGATCTTCGCGTCTTTCATCGGCCGGGCCACGCTGTAGGTTTTCGCGAAGCGTTGGGCCGGAGCGCAATCTACGTGGCCCTGGCCGGTGTCTTCGCGGCCATCTTGTATTTCTGGCAGGGACCCCAAGCGGGGCTGGAGTTCGTCACCGGTTATGTTCTTGAGCTCTCGCTCAGCGTCGACAACCTCTTCATCTTTCTCGTGATCTTCCAATACTTCGCCGTCCCCGACGAACAGCAGCATCGCGTCTTATTTTGGGGAGTTCGTGGGCGCCCTGGTCCTGCGCGGCATCTTCATCGGCGCCGGCGTCGGCCTGATTCACCGCTTTCACTGGTTGCTCTTCGTCTTTGGAGCGCTGCTGATCTACAGCGGCATCCGTGTCTGCGTGACCGGCGAGCACCAGATTGATCCAGCGACCAATCCCGTCGTCAAACTCCTACGCCGTTTTATCCCTGTGACGAACGAGTATCACAAGGGAAAATTCTTTGTCCGCAAAGCCGAAGACAACTCTCGCCTGTATGCCACCCCGCTGCTGGCCGTGCTGCTGGTCATCGAGACCACCGACGTCCTCTTCGCGGTCGATTCCATCCCCGCCATCCTGGCGATTACGTTGAACGCCTTCATCGTCTACACCTCAAACGTCTTCGCCATTCTTGGGCTGCGTTCGATGTACTTCGCGGTTTCAGGGCTCATGAAGATATTCCGGTTCCTGCACTATGGGCTCGCAGTTGTGCTGGTCCTGGTGGGGCTCAAAATGCTATTGGCGGACTATTTCCACATTCCGATCGCTGCAACTTTAGGCGTGGTGGCAGGAGTCATCCTGATTTCAATCGCGTTGTCGCTTGCGTTTCCGGGCCCCACCAAGAGCTAACTGGGAGATCGCACTCCGCATCGCAGCTGTGGTGGCAGTCTGGGATAGAGTTCAGGGCACAAAAACCACTTTGTCACCCCGCACGACCGAGTGCTTGAGGAATTTCTTGTCGTCGTGGTCGGGATAGTCCATGCGGTAGTGCGCGCCCCGACTCTCTTCGCGTGCCAGTGCCGACCGTGCGACGAGGAGACCGGTCAAGTGCAGGTTGGCCGCCTCATGTCCTCGCCTGGTTTTCGGATGGGCGAGTCTCGGGGACATCTCCTCCAGGTTCTTAATCGCCTTTTGCATCCCCATCCGCGTCCGCACAATGCCCACTTCGTTCCACATCAAATCCTGAATCTGCCCGACTAGTTCTTCCACGCCGGCATCCACGGGGCCGTTCGAGTAAGCCGCCTTGGGTTGGACTTCAGTCGCCGACGAATGTCTCTTGATCTCGCGCATTGCTTTCCCAGCACGAGCCCCATACACGAGCGCTTCCAGCAGGGAATTGCTCGGCAACCGGTTTGCGCCATGTCCTCCGGTGGCTGCCACTTCGCCCGCTGCGAAAAGTCCTGCCACGTTCGTCTTGCAGTCGAGATCGGTGCGAATGCCGCCCATTGCGCAGTGCGCCGCCGGCCGAACGGAGATTACGTCCTCAGTGATGTCGATGTTGTAGGCCATGCATGTGGCGTAGACGCGCGGGAAATATTTCTTCACTTTGGCTGCGTCCATGTGTGTGAGGTCCAGATACACGAACGGGTCTTTAACCCGGCTCACTTCCATCTCATGCACAATGGCCCGCGCCACCAGATCGCTCGGGGCGCGTTCCCCCATCGGGTGATACTTTCCCATGAACCGATTCAGTTCCATGTTGCGCAAGTACCCGCCTTCGCTGCGCAGCCCTTCGGGCAGCAGAAACCGCGGTACTTTCTTCATGTAAAGCGCGGTGGGATGAAACTGGACGAACTCCATGTCTCCCACTTCGGCTCCCGCGCGGAATGCCAGCGCTACTCCGTCACCGGTCGCAGTCTCAGGGTTAGTCGTGTTGCGGTAGATTTGCCCCATCCCGCCACTGGCCAGCAATACGGCGGAACAGGCGATCTCCTGAGGCACTCCCTTTTCATCAATAAGGGAGACTCCAGTCACGTGTCCCCCATCTGACACAAGGCTGGTTACGAAGGCAAAGGGAGCGATCGAGATGGATTTCAGCGAGTGTGCCTTCTCCCACAGCGCGTGGTGTATTTCCTTTCCTGTCGAAGCCCCTTGCGCGTGCAGCAGACGGGAACGCCCATGTGCGTTCTCCAGCCCGAAGACCAGCTTGGTTCCGTGGTGTTTGCCCCAGGTAAGCAGTTCGTCGATGCGCTCGGGGCCTTCCTCGACCAGCATCTTCACGGCGGAGACATTGCACAGGCCGTCGCCGGCAGTCAGCGTGTCCTGCAGGTGCAGGCTGATCTCATCCTCATCGAACAGCCAGGCCGCTTCGCTCTTGGCATCGGCCGGACCGAAATTGGGGAGCTCCTTCTTGGCGAGCACCAACACTCGCCCGGCGGCCGCCAGTTCGATGGCTGCGCGCAGGCCGGCAACGCCCGCGCCAATCACCACGAAGTCGGTCTCGGCTGGAAGACCCTTCATAGACGGGACATAGTACCACCGGGCGACCGCGCGGTCATGCGGAGTCATACGCTATCATGGAAACGCAATGCCGCAAGCGACCATCCACGTGCTTCCACGGCCCTATCAGGCCTGGATCGAAAACGGACTGTTGACTCGCGCCGGCTCGGTTCTTGGCGAACTTCTGCCTCAGGCCAGCCGCATTTTCGTCATCACCGTTCCTCCTGTTCGAAAGCGCTGGGGCTCGAAATTCATCACCTCGCTCAAGGCTGGCGGCTTTGCGCCCCAAGTGATTGCCATGCCCGACGGCGAGCCCTCCAAGCGCCTGGCGACCGTGGAAGCCCTCGCCGACAAGTTGGCGCGCTTGGGCGCCGATCGAAAGGCTGTAATCATCGCCTTGGGCGGCGGTGTTGTGGGCGATGTCAGCGGACTGGTGGCCTCGCTCTACATGCGTGGAGTCGAGTTGGTCCAGGTTCCGACCACCGTGGTTGCGCAGGTGGATGCCTCCATCGGCGGCAAGACGGCAGTGAACCTGGCTGCCGGGAAAAACCTGCTGGGGACTTTCTATCACCCCCGCGTTGTTCTGATCGATCCGACCGTTCTCAAGACGCTACCCGACCGGGAATTTCGCTCCGGGCTCTACGAAGCGCTGAAGTGCGGCATCATCGGAAACGTAGAACTGTTCTTGCGCTTTGAGCAGAACCGCGCCCGCATTCTGAAGCGCGATCCCGCGGAACTGGAATGGCTCATCGCGCAGTCGGTGAAGCTGAAGGCCGAAGTCGTTTCTGCCGACGAACACGAAGGTGGTCTGCGTCGTGTCCTCAACCTGGGCCACACAATAGGCCATGCGCTCGAGGCTGAAACCGGCTACCGTCGCCTGTTACACGGCGAGGCGGTTGCCTGGGGAATGATCGCCGCCACAAACATCGCCTTGAGCGTCGGTCGCACCGATAGTGTGACCGCGGGACGTATCGCTGACGCCGTTTTGAGCCTCGGCCGGCTGCCCGAAGTGGACGTGGGCGCCCGCAAGATTCTGGCTCGCCTTCAGTCCGACAAGAAAACACAGAATGGTGTTGTGCACTTCATTCTGCCGCGTGAGATCGGCAAGGTCGAAGTTGCCAGCGATGTGCCCGAGAGTGCCGTTCTCGATGCGGTGGAAGAACTACGCCGCCTCTCTCGCGGCGGCTGGGTCTGGGGGAAGTAGAAAGTAGAGGAAGGATTAATCACCATGCAGGAATCAGCGCAGCAGTATATCCAGCGAATCCTCGGTTACGTGGAAGGCCAGGATGCAATCAAAGTGCAACGGACGACGGCGGCCAAACTGAAGAAGACGATTCAAGGGCTCACTCCGAAGCAACTCAAATGGCGACCCGAACCCGCGAAGTGGTCCATCGCCGAGATCCTCGCGCACCTGGCAGATGCCGAAGTCGTTGCCAGTTGGCGCATGCGCTCCGTGATTGGCGAGAACGGCATCACCATTCAACCCTTCGATCAGGACGCGTGGGCGTCCGCATTCGAATACCGCGAGCGCGATGCCAAGCGCTCTCTTGAAGTGTTTCGCGTACTGCGCGAGAACAATCTAACCATGCTCAAGGAAATCTCCCGCGAAACCTGGGATAACTACGGGATGCACCTCGAGCGCGGCAAAGAAACCGTCGCGCACTTGGCACGCATGTTCGCCGGCCACGATACCAATCACGTTCTGCAGGTCGAGGGCATCGTCAAGCAACTGAAAAGCGCGAAAACAAAGAATAAGCATTAGACCCCGGCCCGCCAAAATACTCGTGCCTGAAATCGCCAAGTCGACGGTGGTCGGAGCAGCGCCTAAAGGAGCAAGTGATCAGAACTCCGCTTCCCACGCGGTGCGCGAGATGTTCACCTCGATCGCACCGCGCTACGACCTGCTAAACCACGTGTTGTCGTTCAATATCGACCGCATGTGGTGGCGCCGTACGGCCCGCACCTTCCGGCATATCATTGCGCGTCCTGGCGCCCGACTCCTGGATCTTTGCTGCGGCACTGGGGACATGACCTTCGCCCTTCGCCGACAGACAGGGAAGTCGGCTCCCCGAATCCTTGGCGCCGACTTTTCCCATGCCATGTTGCAGCGAGCGGCGGTCAAATCACAGCGCTCTCTTAACGGAGGCGGGCCCGACTGGATCGAGGCAGACGCCCTCAATCTCCCGTTTCCGAGTGAACATTTCGACCTCGTGACCTCAGCCTTCGGGTTTCGTAATCTCGCCGACTACGACGCTGGACTGCGCGAGATTCTTCGTGTCCTGCGCCCAGGTGGTGAATGCGGCATTCTCGATTTCGGAGAGCCAAGGGGAGTCATAGGCAGCCTTTATCGTATCTACTTCAAGCAGGTGCTGCCTCGCGTCGGTACATTGATCTCTGGCGTCCGAGGGCCGTATGCATACCTTCCTGCCTCGGTCGAACGATTCCCCGCGCCTGAAGAAATGCTGGATCGCATGAGAAGAGCAGGATTTGCGGAAGCCAGTTGGGAGCCGTACACCTTCGGAATCGCTGGACTATACCGCGGGAAGAAACGCGCCTAGGGACAACTATCTCGTCATCCTGCCGCCTGCAGCAGTTTGCTGAGCGCCCGAATGTCGTCAGCGCTGACGTCTCCAACCACAAAATACCGCAGGCCATTCTGCGTCCAGTTTTCCATGTTGAATGAGACGGCCCGCACCGGACCCGACGATAGGCTCTCGGTTTCCGCCCCACGATCCTGGAAGATGAAAACCGAAATCTCGTGTTTGCGTATCTGGTAGATCAGTTGCGCACCGGGCGTCTGCGCCAGATAGGTGACTCGCCCGCCTAGGAGCGTAAACTCCGAGCCCTGCAGTTCCGGCAGGTTGAAGGTGAACGGGATCTTTCCCTGAAACCACGGCTTCACGGTATGACGGTCCGTAGAAATTACATCGACCGGCGAGGAACTGGCGAGCGTGCTCACGTGCAAATCGGCTAGTTCGCTATAAACGCGCTGCCGCCGCGCACTCTCGCGTCCCACGTACCAGTTCACTCCGACCGAAGCGAGCAGCACGAGAAAGGCCGGAACCGCCACGATCCTCCATAGCCAACCTGCATCCCGGCGCGGCTTCGTGGCTACACTTTTCATCATCTTCGCCCGGAATTGACTGCTTGGTTCATATCGCTTGCCGGCCGCGGCGACGGATCGCTTGAGCTGCACGGACTCCAATGCGTCTGCGGCACACGCGGCGCAGCTGCGCATGTGAACACTCAACGCGCTGGCCTCGGCAGGCGGGAGTTCGCCGTCCACGTAGAGTTCCAGCTTGCCGCGCCACGCGTCACACGCCATGCCGACCCCTTTGCAGTGTTGGTTGCAGCAAACTTCGTAGAGCCTTCCGCGCCCGGAACAGCCGCGACATCACAGTCCCCGTCGGGATCGCCAGAGTCTCGGCAATCTCCTGGTATGACATCTCTTCCACCTCGCACAAGAGCAGGATTTCGCGGAAGTGCACCGGCAACTCAACCAGTGCCTGCTGCACCGCCTCGCGCGTGGCCTCGGCCACCAGAAGCAGTCTCAGGAGTCGCATTGCTACCTGTGGCTTGAATCTCGGGATCCTCCTCGTCGAAGACCGTAGTGGACTTCAACCCCGTCCTGGAGCTCAAAAACGAATTCCGCAGGATTCGGTATATCCATGCCCGAAAATTCGTGCCCGCCTGAAACGACGAAAATCCGCGCAGCGCCTTCACATACGTTTCCTGCACCAGATCCTCTGCCTCGGAAGTGTCCTGGGTCAGCCAACGCGCGAAATTGTAGAGCTGGTCGAATAGCGGCATCGCCAGATCTTCAAATGTCGCGTTCGGCGAGCGTTGGTCGGGCACCTTCATAGCATAAACTGCCGACTCTCCGGTTTATTCCCACAACGCGCACAATATTTTTCGTGTTTTCTACGAGCAGTGAGTGCCCTCCATCCGGCATTTGCTCAGGGAAGTCCGAGAGCCGCAGGTTTACGGCGGTGATGGAACGCCCGCTCCAGTACCGGAGCGCGAATCCAAAATCTGATCGAGGAGGAAGAACGAGCAGCTTAGCTCGCAGCGCCTTTTTGCGCCGCGTTGGCCGACGCTGGTTTGAAAGAGTCCGCGAAGGCGTCGGCAATTGTGTACCGAATCACGTGCTCATACTCCGGGCCGAGGAACCGTCGGAGGCGCTCTGTGTTCATGATGTACTCGCCGGTCATGTAGGGAACGGCTTGGGGAGGAATTGCCGAAATTTTCTTCTTCCACAGGAAGTTTAAAACCTGTCGCATGACCCACTTGCCCGGCACGCGCACGAGCTTCGCCTGAGCCATCTCCACGCAGCGGCCAAAGGTCAAAGGTTCGCCCCGACCTGCGACGTTCAATACCGTCAGCCGCTGGGTCTCGGGTTCCCGTTGCAGGATGTGTCGAATCAGTCGCGCCATATCGTCGACATGAATGAACTGGATCTTGTTGTCGAGGTATTGCTGGCCGCGCGGGAACATGCACGGCAGCCGCTTGCCCTCGGCCCGCATCTTTTCCGCCCGCGCACTCTTGCCGTTCGGCGTACCCCGGAACGCACCCATCAAATAATTCTCGACGCTTGCGCCGGCAAAGATGTGCGGCCGCAAAATATAGACGCTGCATCCCCGCAGAGCATGCGACCGCGTTTGCACTACCTCGTCGGACTGCTTCTTATGGACTGCGTAAGGCAGTGTGTGCGCGGCTAGCACCGATTCTTCGGTCGCCGGCGCCGGCAGATTCGGACCGTAGGCGGACACGCTGCTGGGAAAAATGAATTGCTTGATGCCGTCGTCCGCAGTCCGGTTGACCTCAGTGACGGCCTCCATCACCCGCGCCGTCCCCGCCACATTGATCTGCCACATGCGTTCGACATCCAACACTCCCGTGCGCACCGGATCGATCACAAACGCCAGGTGCACTACGGCATACGGATGCGTATCGCGCAGCAACTCGTACAGCACCCGGGTGGAAGATTCCTCTCCCAGGTCCATGCTTTCAAATCGCAGCTCAGAGTCGGTTTGGGGTGGCTTCACATCCACTCCGATCACCGAAAAACTTCCGAGCAACGGCAATAGCCTGGATCCCAGGTTGCCCGATACGCCGGTCACCACGACGACTGGTTTTGCCATCTAGTTCGGATTTGCCGCCGGAGGTTGCGCCGCGGGCGGTGTTTGCGGCTGAGCCTGTGGGGTGGCCTGAGGCATGCCTGGCTTCGCACGTGGAAGTCGAGGTGGCATGGCCGCACCGCCCGGACCAAAGTATGCCTCGTTCGTTTCCACCTTGAACGAATTGTTGATCTTGTCCATCATTTCCCGCTGGTTGTCATTTTGCAACCTAGTACGAATCTCGTTCTTCGCCTGATCCAGCGTCATCTGGGTCTTGCTGTTCAATTTGTAAATATAGTGTCCGCCTGAATCACTGATTACCTGGGAGACCTCTCCTGGTTTCAGGTCAAACACAGCCGCGTGGGCCGGCGGCAAACCGGTGCGTCGTACAGTTGGAAGATTCACCGTCGGAGACTCTATCTTCATTCCCGCAGCCTCAAACGCCTCTTTCTGCAATTTAACGAAGTCTTCGCCCGCCGCCGCGCGCCCCCGCAGGTCAGCCGCTAACTTGGTCATCGCCTGCTCGCCTTCATCCGCTTTTGCTTTTTCGGTGGCTTCTTTGGCCTTCTGCGCTTCCTCGCTCACATTCTCGCCTTTTTCGTCTTCTTCTTTGGCCTCGGCCTCAGGCTCGCCCTGCTTGGTGCGCGGTACGAAAAGGCGGTCGACACTGTACTGCTCGAAAGTGTCACCGTGATCCTTGTAGTATTTCGCGACCTCCTCGTCCGAAACCTTCGCCGCTTTGTCCTGGATGTCTTGCTGCAGCAGTTGGGCCAGGATCTGCATCTTGTTGAACTTAACCCTCTCGTCATACTGAGGACTCTTGTCCAGCCCCTGCTTCTTCGCATCATTCGACATTGCCATCAAGCGCGGCAATACGCCCGCCAACTGCTTCTTCTGCTGCGCAGTGATGTTGGGAGCCAAATTGTCCGCCATTCGTTCAAACTGAGCCTTGGTGATGACGGTCTTGCACTCGCCCGCCGGGGTCTTCGTGTCGGCAGTCTTCTCCGCCGTGCCGGATTTCGCCGTGGTCCCCTTGTCCGCAACTGCTTTCGTAGGTGCCGAACAAACTCCATTGATCGTAATCACGGCCGCAGTGGCTGGAACGGATGCTGATGTATCCGGCGGCGGCGCTGGCGTTTGGGCGTCGTTCGGAGAAGGCGCCTGGGCGGGCTGTGACGGCGGAGGCGCGCTCGGAGCGGCTTGGCCCCAAGCCAGCGTCCCCAGCAGAACACACAGCAGCCAACTCTTGCGCATAAGTCTTTTCCTCCAGGATTGGTCCACCAGAAAGGTGAAATGCCAAGCAGGAAATCCTAGCACAATCGGAAGCGTTTGCTCGCTGCACTGCAGGGTTTCCTTCGTGCACCTTCGTGTCCTTCGTGGTTAACGCTCCTTTATCGGACGCTTGGCGCTTTCCACCCTGAGCAGCGATAATGCCTCCATGTCGGGCAGTCCCGCCATTTCCTCTTCGGAGTTGATGCGAGCCGAGAAGCGCTCGGCTGCGGGATACTCCGTTCTCGCTGCGGTCGTCATTACTGGCCTTAAAGTCATAGTTGGAGTTTCCACCGGAAGCCTTGGCATCCTCTCGGAAGCAGCCCACTCCGGGCTCGATCTCATTGCCTCTTTGCTGACGTTCTTCTCGGTGGGAGTTTCTGATAAGCCCGCCGACGCCGATCACCAGTACGGTCATGGAAAAGTCGAGAATTTTTCGGCCTTCGTCGAAACTGGTCTCCTGCTGCTGACGTGCGCTTGGATTATTTACGAAGCAGCCCTTCGGCTTTTCTTCCGCCACATCGATATCGAGCCCTCGATTGCAGCCTTCGCCGTGATGCTGTTCTCCATGTGCCTGGACTGGTGGCGTTCGAGGGTCCTCGGACGCATTGCCCATAAATACGACAGTCAGGCGCTCGAGGCCGATGCGCTTCACTTCTCGACCGACATTTGGTCGGCAGGTGTAGTCGTGCTCGGCCTGGTTCTGGTTCTCCTGGGCCGCACCTTTCATGTCGACTGGTTGCGTGACTCCGATCCCATTGCCGCTCTGTTCGTTGCTGGAGTCGTCGTTTCCGTAAGCTGGCGACTGGCCCGCCGGACCGTCGATGCTCTGCTCGATGCCGCTCCACCTGGTGTGCGTTCCCAGATTTACGACGCGGTTTCGCGGATCGAGGGCATTCTCGAAGTGGACCGCGTGCGCATCCGCCGCGCCGGAAACCGATACTTCGCCGATGTCGCCGTCGGCCTCGCCCGTACGGTCACGTTCCAGCGCTCTGGGCAACTAGCTACTGCCGTAACGGAGTCGGTACGCCGCATCCTGCCCGACGCCGACGTCACCGTCCAACCGTTGCCGCGCGCTCAACGAACCGAGAACGTCTTCGACCGCATTCGTGCGGTAGCGACTCATCGAAACCTGAACGTGCATGACATCAGCGTGCAGGATCTCGCCGGTCGCCTGCACGTCGAGCAGCATGTCGAACTCGACGAGCGCATGAGCCTCAAAGACGCCCACGATCAGGTCACCGAGCTTGAGGCCGACATGCGCCGCGATGTCCCTGAGATTTCCGACATTCTCACGCACATCGAGAGCGAGCCCGCCACGATCGAAAAACCGGAAGAATTGGTCGGCGATGCCGAACTCGAACATCGCTTGAAGACGGTCGCCACCCAGTTTCCGGAAATCATTGATGTTCACGATTTCATTTTCAAACGTGTCCGTGGTCGCCTCTATGTCTCCTGCCACTGCACGTTGTCTGACGATCTTTCCCTCGCCCGTGTGCACGAGATCCAGACCGAACTGGAAATTCGCTTCAAGCAAGACGCGCCGGAACTGTTTCGCGTCCTCATTCACCCCGAGCCCAGCACCGACAACCGGAGGTAGAACTTGATTTCCGCCAGAGTGCTTTGGACCGACGCCGAGCGTTACACCGGCGAAGCCACCTCCCGCCATGCCATCGTCATGGATACGGCCAAGGAAAAGACCGCCAACAGCCCGATGGAACTCGTGCTCATCGCTCTCTGCGGATGCACTGCATCCGACGTTGTCGGTATCCTGCACAAGAAGCGCGAGCCGTTCACGCATCTCGAAGTTCTCGCCGAAGGTGAAAGAGCATCGGGCTATCCCGCCGTCTACACAGAAATCAAGCTGACCTACCGGATTGGTGGTAAAGTTTCTCGCAAAGCAGTAGAGGATGCGGTACGCCTCTCGAAAGAGAAGTATTGCTCGGTTTCCGCCATGCTAGAGAAGACGGCCAAAATTTCGGTCGAAATCAAATACGAAGACGACGCCCCCGCCGGACACAAATGACCCGATGATCACCCGAATCGTCTTCTTCACCCAACCCGGCTGCCTCTCCTGCGAGCTGACCCGTGTCTATCTCGAGGCCCACGAACTCGCCTTCGAAGAGCATGACATCAGTGCAGACCTCGAGGCCCGCCGCCTTATGACGGGTCAATATGACAGCGCCGAAACTCCCACCTTGGTGATCATCATCGGTGATACAGAAGAAGTCGTTGTGGGCTTTGATCCCGTACGTCTTGACGAGTTGCTGCTTCCGACCCGATCATCGGATTCGGTGACCGAAGCCTGAACTCCGAGAATTCCAGCAAGAGCGCACCACATCCCCTCCGCGGATATTTCTTCATCGCGTCTGCCGCTTTTCTGTGGGGAATTTCCGCCTCCCTGGGCCGCGCCGTTTTCACCGGTATCCTCTCACTCAACGGGCAGGCAACTCATCCCATCGACCCGGTCATCCTCTCCCAAAGCCGGACGTCGTTTTCTCTTCTCGTTCTGCTTCCGGTGCTCGTCGGCCGCCAAGGATACCAGCGCATCAAGCTTCCGCACCCAGATCTCATCCGATGCCTCATTCTGGGAATTGTTGGTGTGGCGGCATCGAACTACTTCTATTATTTCGCCATTCAGAAGACGAGCGTGGCCATTGCCATCATCGTGCAATACACCGCTCCGGTGTGGGTGCTGTTATACGTTGTCGCTCGCGGCCAGCAGAAGCTGACTCTCCAGAAAGTCGCAGCCGTCGGAGTCGCGATCACCGGCATCGCGCTAACCATCGGCATCGTCGGCGTTAAGTCCGCATCTTCTTTGCACATCGATCCCTGGGGCCTGGCGGCCGCGATCCTGGCGTCGTTCTCCTTCGCCTTCTACAACCTTGGCGGACACCGCATCCTTGCTCGCTATGACCGCTGGCGCGTCCTCGTTTGGACGCTTATGTCCTCGGCCACCTTCTGGCTCGTCGTCAACCCGCCGTGGAAGGTCATCGCCGCGCACTACGCTCCCCCGCAGTGGCTCTTCCTGTTCGTCTTTTCGATCCTCTCGGTGCTTGGCCCATTCTCGCTCTATTTCCTCGGGCTGCAGCATCTCGAACCGACGCGCGCGATTATCGCCAGCTGCCTCGAGCCGGTCTTTTCGATCCTCCTGGCTGCTGCGTTGTTGGGCGAAGTGGTTCGCCCAATTCAGACGTTAGGGGTACTTCTCGTCCTCTCGGCAATCGTCATTGTGCAATTGCCCGGAAGGGGCGCGGACTCTGGGGAAGCGGTTGTCATCGACCCCATTGATTAAATAACTGCCAGCAGCGTTGCTTGAGATTCACAACCTACGAGAATCTTGACTCTCAACGGCAACGCACCCCGCTTCTTCGTCATCTGAAAGCAAACAAGTCGGAAGGTCGGTCTCGCCTCCTCATGCAACGACGAGAATTCTTCAAGGCCGCTGCCATTTGCGGCGCTGCCAGTACGCTACCCATTACCATGGCTCAGGAAAAAACGAACGCCCCGCAGGAGAACCCCTCCATGAACCAGATTCCATTGACCTCATCCCCAGGAACCCGAAAGGGCGACATGCTTTACCGCAAGCTGGGGCGAACCGGAGAATTGGTCTCCGCCATTGGCATGGGCGGCTTTCACATCGCGCAACCGCAACACAGCGAAGAAGAGAGCATTCGCCTCGTCCGCGCGGCCGTGGATCGCGGGATTACTTTCCTGGATAACAGTTGGGACTACAACGAAGGCAAAAGCGAAACCCGGATGGGGAAGGCGCTGAAAGACGGATACCGCCAGAAGGTATTCCTGATGACGAAAATCGATGGCCGTACGAAAGAAGTTGCGGCACGGCAGATTGAGACTTGTCTTGAACGTCTCCAGACCGACCACATTGACCTTGTGCAGCATCATGAAATCATTCGCTTTGATGATCCCGACCGCATCTTTGCCGAGGGAGGCGCTATGGAAGCCGTGGAGGCGGCCAAGAAAGCGGGCAAGATTCGCTACATTGGATTCACCGGTCACAAAGATCCCCACATTCATCTGTATATGCTCAAAGTGGCCGGGGAGCACGGCTTCCACTTCGACACAGCCCAGATGCCTCTGAATGTGATGGACGCGCATTTCCGCAGTTTTTCCCAGATGGTTTTGCCCGAGTTGCTGAAACAAGAGATTGGCGTCCTCGGCATGAAGTCCATGGGAGATGGAGTGATTCTGAAAAGTAAAGTCGTTTCCCCGATCGAGTGTCTGCACTATGCGCTGAGCCTGCCGACGTCCGTCGTCATAACAGGCATCGACAAGCCGGAAGTGCTCGACCAGGCCTTCGAGGCCGCCAAGAGTTTCAAGCCGATGAATCGAGAAGAACTCGCACAATTGCTCACTAAGACAAAAGAAGTTGCCATGACCGGAAGATACGAGCTGTTCAAGACCTCATCGCACTTCGACTCCACAGCGAAGCATCCGGACTGGTTGGGAGGGGATTCGCCCGGCGTCCAGGCGCTGGCACCGCCGGCCGCGTAATATGCACCTGAGATGCGTTAATCACAACAATTCGATCACGTCAGGATCTTTCCCTTCGTCTCCGGCAATTGCGTCGTCATCAACGCCGCCAACAGATATCCCGCGGCGCAGAGGTAAAACGCCCAGCTCAATCCCTTCGTCTGCCCCACTCGACCGATCACCAGGGGAGCAAGCGAACTCATCGTGCGCGCTCCGTTGTAGGTAAAGCCCAGCGCCCGCGCTCGAACGGCAGTGGGGAAGATCTCGCTGCCCATAATCCCCGAGCCGGAAAAAATGCCTGTCCCAAAGAACGCGACGAGCGTTCCCAGCACCAGCAACACACCCTGCGATCGCGCTGCGGCATAAAGTGGAATCAGAAGTGCTGCCACTAGCGTATAGATAAGAAAGGCCCTTCGTCGCCCAAAATGATCCGCTACCCACCCAAAGCTGGCGTAGCCGGGAAACATTCCGCATAAGTTCAGCACGACCATCAGAGTGGTCATTCCCATTACGCCGAACCCGCGTCCGCCTTGCTCCACTGGAAGTGATAGGTAAGGCGGAAGCCAGGTAAAGAGCCCCCACCAGGCGAACATCCCAAAGAAATTGAAAAGCAAAAGCGCAATCGTATGTTTGAAATAAGGCGCCCGAAAAATAACCGAGAACTTCGTAGAGACGTAACTTGTTACGTCTCTGTCGACAGCGCCACTGCTGTCGTTCTCGAGCCGCGAGTCCCGCCACATCTCCGACTCCGGCACGCTCCGCTGAATCCACAACGTGATCACCGCTGGCAAGATCCCGACAAAGAACACGGCCCGCCATCCGTAATACCGGGCCACCGGCCCGGCCACCAACGCCGCTGCCGCAAAACCCAACGCCCATGAACTCTGAACCATCGAAATAGCCTTCGCGCGAAACTCCGTCGGCCAGCTTTCTGCCACCAGGGTCGCGCCGGTATTCCACTCGCCACCCATGCCCAGCCCTAACACGAACCGCGCGACCGCCAGCATCGCGATGCTCGTCGCCAGCCCGGAAGCAAACGAGCAAATCGAATACGTCAGAATGCTGGCCATGAGCGCTTGTTTGCGCCCGATTCGATCCGCCAGAAACCCGAACAGCACTCCACCGACTCCCGACGCCAGCAACGTCAGCGTTCCCAGCGACCCAGCCACCGTTTTGCTCATGCCAAGATCGCGCATGAGCATGGCCAGCACCAGCGAGTAAAGCATCGCGTCAAACGCATCGAGCGCCCATCCCATTGACGCCGCCAGCAGCGTCCGCCGTTGCCCGGGAGTTGCCTGACGGATTAGTTGTAGGGGACCGATGGCCATGAGCGAGTCAGTGCGCGGCGATTGTAACGCGAGAATCGCAGATGATCGTTTTTTTGATTTCGCGGGAACGAACGGAGTAGCACGAGGAGGATAGCAATTCCGGATCGGCAGGAGCCCAATCAACAATCATCAATCAACAATAGGAAGACGTTGCAGCTATTTCCGCTCCAGCAAATGAAAATATCTCCGCGCCTTCTTCACGTCCCGCGCAATCTGTTCCCGCAGCGCGTCCACCGACGGAAACTTGATCTCATCCCGCAGGCGCCTGAGAAAGCAAATCTCCACCTCCGTCTCCGGAGCCAGGTCAATCGGATGGAAATTCAACAGGTGTGTTTCAATGGCAAACAATTCCGCCCCAAACGTCGGACGATTGCCCACATTTGTGACCGAATCAAATCGCTCCGTGCCCACCCGCGTCCACGTAATGTAAACGCCATCCTTTGGAACCAGTTCTTCGTACCGCGCCAGGTTGATAGTCGGCACGGTATATTTTGATCCATAACCGCGCCCCCTACCCGGAGTTCCTAAAATGCTGAAGGGACGCGCCAGCAAGTGCCGCGCCCGGCTCACATCTCCCGAGGAAATCAGCTTGCGAGTCTGGCTGCTGGAAACCCTTTCTCCGCGCATGCTCATCTCGGGATAAGTTTTCACTTCAAATCCCAGTTCGTTCCCAAACTCGGTCAGCAGTTTGATATCGCCCGCCGCCTTATGCCCAAATCGGAAGTTGAACCCTTCGTGCACTTCGCGGGCATGCAGCTTCTTCTTAAGAATGCGTTCGGCAAACTGGCGCGGCGTCATCAATGACAGATCCCGCCCGAAGGGAAGCACAAGCACCGCATCGATCCCGGTTCCCTCGAGTAACCGCAGTTTTTCCGGGATGGGCGTCAGCAGCTTCAATCCCGCCTCCGGCTTCAGGATTCTCGTGGGATGCGGCTCAAACGTCACTGCCACGGCCTGGCTCTCGCTCGCACGCGCCCGCTCCACGATTTTCCGCAAAACGTGGGCATGCGCCCGGTGCACGCCATCGAAATTCCCCACGCTGACCACGGTAGGGCCAAAATCCGCTGGAACCTCATCAAGTTTGTGAAACACGCGCATGAGGATCGATCAATTGCTTCTCAATTGCTGGTTGTTGATGGAAAACCGACCGTTCGCGGTGATGATGCTGTCTGCGCCTCGATTTGCAATCAACAATCAAACAACCATCAATCAACAATTCCCAACCCGCGAATTGCAAACCGACACCTAGATTTCGAACTCCAGCTTCATCCCGTCATGCGAAAGCCGCACATTTCGCGGCAGCGTGGCATTCGTCGCCTCGTGCGCCAGATCGTGGCAGATATGCGTAAAGAACGCCCGCTTGGGTTTCAATCGATCCACGATCGCCAGCGAATTCTTCACGGTCGAGTGTGTCGGATGCGGCTTGTGCCGCAGCGCATCCAGAAACAATATGTCTAATCCTTCCAGCTGATGAAGCGAATACTCCGGAATCTCGCTGTGGTCCGTCAGGTAAGCAGCCGACCCGAACCGGTATCCGTTGATCTGCGTTTCGCCGTGAATCAAAATCACTGGCTCGAATCGCACGCCAAACACCTCCACCGGCCCATCAATCGGCCGCAGGTCAAGCTGCGGCAGGCCGCCAAACTTGTAGTCGGCGTCGAAAATGTAGCTGAACATCCTGCGCAGGAATGCGGCCGCCTCCGGTCTTGCATACAGCGGCAACTTGTCAGGCTTATGCCGGTAGCTCAGCGGGCGCAGGTCGTCGATTCCCAGAATGTGGTCCGCGTGCGTATGCGTGTAAAACACCGCATCCACTTGCGTGATGTTTTCGCGTACCGCCTGCGCGTAAAAATCCGGAGTGGTATCGATGAGCACGACCTTGCCGCCATACTCGAGCATGATCGACGGCCGTGTGCGCCGGTCATGCGGATCGCTCGAATGGCAGACCGCGCAGTCGCATCCCAGCGTGGGCACGCCCATCGACGTCCCACTGCCCAGCACGGTCAATGTCGCTTTCATCTTCCGGTGGTTCCAGTCACAGGACCTGCCTGCGGAGGCTGCGTCAAAGCGTTGGTCACTTCCACGTATGCCATGCGCAGCTCATAAAGACTGTTTTGCAGGAAATTTTCTTCCGCCGCTGTGAGATTCCCCTTCGTCTTCTCCGAGATCAGACTCAGAGTATCGATCGTCTGCCGCGCCCCAATGATGTCGACCTGCGGTTGTCCGCCTTGCTGCCGCATTAATCCCAGCTGCAGCATCGCCGTCATATACAGCGAAGCCAGAAATCGTTCGAACGTGATCTCGAAATCTTTCGAAGAATGTCCACTCAGCTCAACCTGCGTATCCAGATCCTTCGAGGACTGCCGGTACGCCGCGGCCTGTGCTTCCTGCTCGGCGCTGCTCGGAGGCGTTGGCATTTCCCGATCTTCCGGACCGGGCGCCTCTGTGGCCACAAGCGGGGGCGTTTTCTGCGCCGTAGTAACGGCGGGTGCAGGGGCTGGAGCTGCGGCTTTCGGCGCCTCGACTTCTTCCGGGACATCCGACCGCAACTCCCCTTCCGACGTGAACAGCCGCCGGTCGGTTACCTTGAATCCAGATTGCTCGTGCTTCTTCTCAGCCATAGACTTTTCCTCGTACGACCGCGACCGGCGCGATCAAAACTGTTTCCATTAAGCCGGATGGTGCTCCAGAGAGCTTTCTTCCTGCAACAGCACGCTGCTTGCAATCGGTACCGCAACCACCGACGCCTTGGCTGTGCCAATCATAACCTCACGTCCGGGGATCCCCACTTCGCGCCGAATGTATCCCAAAGCCACGGTTTTCTCGCCACCTGCAAGGTGCAGCGAAGCAACGCTGGTAATCTCACCGACGTCTTTCTCGCCCGTCATCACCCTCATTTTCGGCACGATCGGCGCCAAGCCCTCGGTGACAAATCCTGAAAATTTCCGATGAACCGCTCCTCGCGAGCGAATGCGTTCCACGATCTCTTGCCCCACATAGCAGCCCTTGTTGAAATTCAAAGCCCGAGCCTGTTCGGTCTCCTGCGGAAGGTCGCGCTCCCGAATGTCGACCCCGTACTGCGGAACGCCCGACAGAACCCGATGCAATTCCAGCGCCTCCGACCCTACCGCCGTCGCGCCGGCCGCCACCAACGCATCCCAGAGTTGCCGCACTCGGTCGGGAGAGATCCAGATTTCATATGCGATATTCTCGTCCTCATCGCGAACCACGATGCATTCAGCGCCTTGCCACTGAATAGATTGCACCTGCAAACTCCGCATGTCAGGAATCGCGATCCCTGCAGCCGCCAGCACCTCGCGCGATTTTGGCCCACCAATCCCGAGCGCCGTCAGTTGCTCGCTCAAGTTCGCGACCTCGACGTCATCCATGATGATGTAATGGTCGAACGTCGCCAGAATCTTCTCCATCTGGCTGTGGTCCGTGTCCACCAGGATCGACTCTCCGCGGTTGTAGGCGAAAAGATCACCCAGAATGTGCCCCTGCGGGTTGAGCAGAAACGCGTAGACTCCCTGGCCGACTGCCAGATCGCGGATATTATTCGTAACCATCCCGTTCAGCCACCGCACGCGATCGCCGCCTGTGAGCGAGATCTTCGCCCGGAAGCCCAGGTCGTACACTCCGCACCCTTTGCGCAACGCCCAAAACTCCGCCTCCGGATCGCCGAATCGCGCCGCCGTTGTCGCGCCGCGATATTCGCCAACGCCTGCCGCGCCCAATCCCTCGCCCTGTGCCTGAAGTGCGGTAATCCCCATATCGCTGGTTAGATTATAAGCGAATGCCCCGGACGCACCGGTGCAGCGCAGAAAGCGCAACCTTGGTGTCCGCCGTGGTTAAGGGTTTTGATTGTCTACGGTTTTGATTGTCTACGAAGAAAGCCCGCATCTCACAACTCATCTGCGATGTGTTAACTTTCCTCCCGTGACCCCGAAAAATGAAACCAGAAAAAAGATCGCAGTCATCCCCGGCGACGGCATCGGCCAGGAGGTCATCCCGCAAGCCGTCAAGGTTATCCAGGCCACTGGAGCCGACGTCGAACTGACCAACTTCGATTGGGGAGCCGACCGCTATCTTCGAGACCAGGTCACCGTTCCCCCCGACGGATTCGCCATGCTCGCCCGTGACTTCGACGCCATCCTGGTCGGCGCCTTCGGCGATCCCCGTGTCAAGACCAACATCCATGCCAAAGAAATTCTGCTGGGCATGCGTTTCAAGATGGACCTCTACGCCAACGTGCGCCCCGTCCGCCTGCTCGACGCGGCCCTGTGTCCCTTGAAGGGCGTTGAGCCCAAAGACGTCGATTTCGTCGTCCTCCGCGAAAACACTGAAGGCGTTTACACCGATGTCGGGGGGACCTTCAAGCAGGGCACGCCCGACGAGATTGCCACCCAGGAAGACATCAATACTCGCAAGGGCGTCGAGCGCATCATCCGCTACGCCTTCCAATACTGCGAAGCGCACACCAAACTCGATGGCTCCCCTCGCAATAAAGTTCTGATGTGCGACAAATCCAACGCCATGACCCACGCCGGAGGCCTCTGGCAGCGCGTCTTCAAAGAAGTCAGCGCCGAATATCCCAGGATCACCGCGCAGCATATGTACGTCGACGCCCTCTGCATGCAGATGGTGCGCGATCCCCGCCAGTTCGACGTTATTGTCACCAACAATATGTTCGGAGACATCATCACCGATCTCGCCGCCGGCTTGCAGGGAGGCCTCGGCATGGCCGCCAGCGGCAACATTCATCCCGGAAAAACCTCGATGTTCGAGCCGGTCCACGGCTCCGCGCCTCCCATTGCCGGCAAAAATATGGCGAACCCGTTGGGAGCAATCCTCACCGCGGCCATGCTGCTGGATCACCTTGGCCTGACCCGCGAAGCCGCGAAAATCGAAGCCGCCGTTCTCGAAGCCGTCCGCCAGAAGAAAACCACGCAGGATATCGGAGGCCAGTTGGGAACAAAAGAAGCCGGCGACTGGGTAGCCTCGACAGTCACCTGGCCGCAAGTCTGAAGCTGCACGTAGGTGGATGACCGGTGATCGGATCAACAAGATCGCCGTCCGCCACACTCACCTGTCGAAGCAGCGAATCCCAGAGGTGATAAGTTGCGTGGTTCAACGTGGGCAGCAAAGACTAGCAACATACGACCGACAACTGGCCACGGTGGCGTCTCATTGCTGAGGGACTACACAGGAACAGCGGAAGAGATCCTGAAGGGCCGCGCAGCGGCGCAAGAATGCAGCCCACGCCGTAAGGCGTGGGTGGAAAGCGATGACCTTGACCCAGCCCCGGAAGGGGCGAAAGAAGACACGCTTTAAGTTCGTCTTCCCGCCAGGAGCGCCAACTCCCGCCACTTCCACTGGCAATCCACATCAACGAACCCAATTTCCCGCAACCACTCCAACTGGGTCGCAACATCTAACAACTTGTTCGAAGGATCTTCCGTCTCCACCGTGAATCCGATCCGCTGTAGAAACTCTTCATGTAGCCGCGACGTGGGCGAAGCCACATGCTCCAGATTGCAGAACACTCCTCCGCCATTCAGCAGTCCGTAAATCTCCGCATAAAGCGTCCGCTTCCGTTCATGCACCAGATGATGAATCGCAAAGCTCGAGATAACCGCATCGAACTTGCCGAGATCCGGAAGCGAGGAATCTAGATTGTGCTCAACCACCGTAACCCGCGAGTCCCCGGCAAAGCGCTTCCGTGCTGCCTGTAGCATGGCCGGAGAGAAGTCAACGGCGACCGCCTCTGTCCCCGGCTGTGTTTGTCGAACCAGCGCCAGCAACCGACCGTCGCCAGTGCCCAGATCAAGGACGCGCCGTGCGCTTTGCGGAATGAATTCGAGCAGCGCCGCCTCGCCCTCACTGCGGTGCGAGATAGAGTCGGCCCGCTCCAGGTAGTCGCGGGCGTGTTCGGTCGAGGTCCACAGGTTGACCGGCTTGGTTGCGTTCATGAGTGAAAGTATAGGGAAACGTATAGACTCAATCTCAATGAATACAGGTGAGAAGGCCTCCAAGGGAATCCTGCGGTTGCTTTTGTGGGTTGTGCTGGCCGCGGCCCCGTTGCCTGTTCCACTCGTCGCACAGGACGCTCAGCCCCCGGATCAGCCAGCCCAACCGGCCCAGCCTGCTCAACCTCCGTCAACGCAAGAACCGACCAAGCCGATTCCACCGCCCGAACAGCCTCCGCAAGGGGACATCAAAATCACTCCCCGCGAGGCCGAAGAACTCTTTCACTCGGTCGACGAAATTCTGGATTTCGACAGCAAGCAAAGCGGCCTGCCGGTCAAAAGGGAAGTGAAGCGCAAATTGACCAGCCGCGACGAAGTCGTCTCCTATCTCACCAAGCATCTGAACGATGAAGACGCCCAACGCCTGCGCCGCTCCGAACTCGTCCTGAAGAAGTTCGGCCTGCTTCCTCGTGACTTCAATCTGGAAACTTTTCTGGTCGCGCTCCTGCGCGAAGAAGTCGCTGGCTACTACGATCCCAAGACCAGAACCGTGAACCTGCTCGACTGGGTGCCCATCGAAGAGCAAGAGCCGGTCATGGCCCACGAGCTTACGCACGCGCTTCAGGACCAATCCATCGGCCTGCAGAAGTGGATGAAGAAGGGCGAGAAAGATCTGGGCGAAATTAAGAAGGACCCGACTCCCGCCGACATCGAAAACGACGAAATCGATAGCGCGCGCGAAGCCGTCATCGAAGGCCAGGCTCAAGCCATGATGTTCCAATATGCCATCGCCCCCACCGGACGCTCGATCACAACGTCTCCGGGACTGGTCGACGCCATGCAGGAAGAGACTCTAACCGGAACGCCCGGCACCAAGGTGTTCAACGATGCCCCCATCTTCATGAAAGAGTCGCTCACCTTTCCTTACAGCTACGGCCTCGATTTCGTCGTCAAGTTGCTGCAGAAGGGTGGCAAGGAACAGGCGTTCGCCGCGGTGCTGCGAAATCCTCCCCACACTACCCGTCAGATCATGCAGCCCGAAACTTATTTAACCGGCGAAAAAATCGAGCCCATGCGCGTGCCCGATTTCAAGCGCGATTTCAAGGATTACGTGAAGTTCGACATCGGAGCGATGGGCGAATTCGACGTGGCCGTCCTGGTCGAGCAGTACGCCGGGAAGCCATTATCGAAGCGAATTTATCCCGAATGGCGCGGTGGCTACTACTATGCTGCGAAGCCTAGGCCGAATTCGAGCTCCACGACGGCGCTGCCCCTTGGTCTGCTCTACGTGTCGCGCTGGTCCAGCCCCGACGCGGCCGCCCGGTTCGCAGCAGTCTATGCGCAATCGCTCAAGCAGCGGTATAAGAAGACTGAGACCGTCGGCACTGCCAAGTCCCAACCCGCCGAGGGCCCAATTGCCGAATCGCGTTTAGACCCGGACGAAGGCTCCAAGCCGGCGATGCTGAAAGGACGCCACGCCTGGTCCACGGAAGACGGCACCGTCGTCATCGAAGAGCAGGGAGACACCGTGCTCGTTAGCGAAAGCCTCGACGACGCGACGACCTCCGCGCTGGAAAAAGAGGTTTTCGCCACTCCGGTTGCGAAATAGACAGGCGCCTATTTCTTCTTTTTGCTTTCTTTTTCGTCGGGAAGTTCGCCCAGGAAATGCTGCACTTTCGCCCCAACAGTAAGCTGCTTGCCCGCGCGTTCGATCGTCAACTTCCGCTCCTGCCCAGGCGTCCCTCCCAGCATCTTCCAAACTTGTCCCATGCTCGAACCGGCCACCGGAATCCCATCCACGGCAAGCAGTTGATCGCCCGGCTGAACCCCGTCCGCGCCGGTCGCCACCGACGGTTTCCCATCGAACTCCGCAATCCCAAGGATGGTAAAGTGCCCATCATCCTCCGGCCGCAGAACCAGGCCAATCACGTCAAAGTCGGGAAACCTGAACGTTCTTCCGACCTCGAAGTAAACCATCGAATGCGCGTAATCGATCCCCACGCGGTAGTTGAGCAGTACATTCGACCCCAGCAATCCGACCGTAGGCATCCCGGCGCGCTTCTCAAAAAAATCAGTCACCGTCTTTGGCAACGAAACCACCGCCACGTCGGTTAGAAACAACGGCCCGTACTGCACCCGATCCAGGCGCATGACGTTCCATTTTGTTTCCTCTTCCGCTCCCCACATATTGGCCGATCCGACCGCCCCAACCATTCGCGGCCAGTTGGCGTGAGCCGCGGCCAAAGCATTAAACACCTCGTCTGACAGGAAACTGATATTCGAGCCGACGTCCAGCGCAAGATTGTATTTCTTGTTCTCGATCTTGCTTGGAACCTGGATGAGCCCATTCTCCGCATTGATCTGCACCTTCCCGCCGGGCCCCCGGAAATGGATCGTGCCCGGCGCCCCAATCGAGAACTTGTGCTCGGGAAAGTCGATCAACACGTCGTAGTGTCGCAGCACGCTCGACGGCAAGTTGATTTCGGTGTTCATCCCCGGGGCCAGCACCGCCGCCCCACTGACTGGCTTCAATGGGATCTTCGCTTCCTTGACCCCAGTCAGGGGAATGACCATTTCTCCCACAATGATCTCGGGTGGGGGAGGCGAAGAACATTCGTGCTCGTCGCACTTGACCGCGAGTCCAAGCACCGTCGCCAGCCGACGCGAAAGGTACAGATCGGGATTGCCATTGTCTACCCACGCGCGAACCCGTTGCGTGGATCCGTCCGGCAGCCGGAGATCCGCGTTGATGACTACGCGATTGTGATCGATCAAAGCCGGGACTGTGACCGACCTAGCTTCGGGTTGCGGCGCAGTTTTTTCCTGCGCATCGCCGGCAGCACTCAGCAACAACAGACACACTGCGGTAAGAAACCTCATTTTTCAAATTGTAGCGCCCTTCGCGCGGCTCAGCCGCGCCTGCTTCCGCGTACGGACTCCGATATTCCGTCTTGTATAATCACCAGTTTGACTAGACGACGCGAAAGCGTTCTGGAGGGATTGATTGCCCCAGGCGGAGATCGGAATCATTGGCGGCAGCGGCCTGTACTCCATGCCCGGATTGACCAGGGTGAAGGAAGTGCGCGTGAAGACGCCATTTGGCGCCCCTTCTGACGCCTACGTCTGCGGCACTCTCCAGGGACGCAAGGTCGCCTTTCTCGCGCGTCACGGACGCGGCCACCGCCTCCTGCCCAGCGAACTCAATTTTCGCGCCAATATTCACGCCTTCAAGCAGCTCGGCGTCCAGCGTATCGTTTCTATTTCAGCGGTCGGATCGCTTAAGGAAGAGCACAAGCCGTTGGAGTTCGTTATCCCCGACCAGTTCTTCGACCGCACCCGCCATCGCGTGGATACATTCTTCGGCGGCGGTATTGTGGCCCACATTGCCTTTGCCGATCCCGTCTGCGGTGAACTGGCCCGCGTCGTCGAGACCGCATGTCAGAAAGTTGGAGTAGTCGGCAAGCATGGCGGAACTTACCTCTGCATGGAGGGCCCGCAGTTTTCTACCAAGGCCGAGTCCAACGTCTACCGCAGGCTCGACATGGATGTCATCGGCATGACCAACCTGCAGGAAGCGAAACTCGCTCGCGAGGCTGAACTCTGCTATGTCACCGTCGCCATGGTGACCGATTACGACTGCTGGCATCCTCACCATGATTCCGTCACCGTCGATCAAATCATCGCCGTGCTTCTCAAGAATGCCGAGAACGCCGCAAAAGTTGTTAGCGCCACCGTCGCCGCCATGCCCACTGATCGCTCCTGCAAGTGCGGATCAGCGCTGGCCCATGCAATTCTCACGGATCCAAAGAAGGTTCCCGCCGCAACCAAAAAGAAATTAAAGCTGATCATCGGAAAATACATGAAAAACTCAGGCTAGCCTTGAATGTGAGTCCGGCGGGTAGTTGAAGACGCAACGAAATCGTCGTACTAGCCCCTGATCTCTAACCCTTGACCCCTGTCAACAAAGGATTCCCGGATGAGCGTTCTCGTAGTCGGTTCTGTAGCGTTCGATGATGTCGCGTCGCCCTCGGGCAGCGTGAAAAATATTCTGGGCGGCGCCGCCACCTACTTCGCCCTGGCCGCCAGCTACTTCACGGAAGTGCGCGTCGTGGCTGTCGTCGGCGACGATTTCGGCCCCGAGCAGGAAAAGGTTTTTCATCAGCACAAGATCGACACTCGCGGAATCGAGCGTGCCCCGGGCAAAACCTTCCGCTGGGGCGGGTCCTACACCGACAATCTCAACGAGGCGAAAACCAACTTCACTGACCTCAACGTTTTCGAAACTTTTCAGCCCCGCATTCCGAAGGAGTATGACGACACCGACTTCCTCTTCCTCGCCAACATCCAGCCAACCTTGCAGGCCGACGTGCGCCGCAAGATGAACGGCGTCCGTCTCACCGGCTGCGACACCATGAATTACTGGATCAAAGGCACTCCGAAAGAACTCGCCGAAACCCTCAAACTCGTGGACCTTCTGCTGATCAATGACACTGAAGCCAAGATGCTTGTCAATGAAACCAATCTTCCCCGTGCGGCCCAGAAGGTCTTGGCCATGGGCCCGCAGGCTTTGGTGATCAAGCACGGTGAATATGGTGCAACAATATTCTTCCGCGAGGGCTCCTTCGGCATCGGTCGCCATCCCTTCCGCGCTCCCGCGCTCCCCATCGAAGAAGTAAAAGATCCCACAGGCGCGGGTGACTCTTTCGCCGGAGGATTCATGGGCTATCTGGCGTCCCAGAAAGAGGTGAGCCGGGAAGTCCTGAAGCGCGCTCTGTTCTATGGAGGAGTCATGGGTTCGTTCGCAGTCGAACGTTTCGGAACCGAGCGCCTCCAGTCCCTAAGCCGCAAGGAGATCGACGACCGCTTTCAGACCTTTCGCGAACTAACTCACCTCGAGTAGTCTGACACTCTTTAAGAGCCGAAATAGCGGAGGCGGAAGAGGAGTGAAAACGGGAAAGTCGAAACCCATGCCAAAGCTCCCCAAGCCGGCCCCACCCAACTCCCCATGGGATTCCCAAGTCCGCCTCCTCGCTTGGCTTGCAACCTGCATTTCCGTTCTCTTCTTTCTGTTCTATTACCGCAGAGGCGAGGTCCTCCTCTACGGAGACGCGATCGCCCACATCAACATCGCTCGCCGCGTCTTCGACTCCAAAACCCCCGGCCTGCTGCAGTTGGGAACCGTGTGGCTACCCCTGCCGCACCTGCTGATGATTCCTTTCCTGATCTCCCGCGAGATGTGGCAGCGCGGCCTCGGTGGCTCGATTCCCTCGATGGCAGCCTACGTCTTCAGCGTAATCGGAATATTTAGGCTCACGCGAGGCGTTCTTGCCCCCGCCCCCGCCACCATCGCGGCCTGGGCAGCTGCGCTCATCTACGCCCTCAATCCGAATCTGATTTACATGCAGGCGACCGCCATGGGCGAAACCTTATATCTGGCGTTCTTCCTCTGGTCCATCGCCTATTTCACCGAATCCCTTCGCGGAGACCCCAAGGCTCTCAACAAGTGTGGCCTCTGTCTGGCAGCCGCCTGCCTGATCCGCTATGACGGATGGTTTCTGGCCGTCGCGATGTCAGGAATTGTTTTGCTCCGCGCCCTCCTCACCAGTGCCACACCAAGCAAAGCCCAACCCTACCGCCCCTCCCGCGCCAGCGCCATCAAGTTCGTCTTCATCGCAGCTGCGGCACCAGCCCTCTGGCTCGCCTACAACGGAGTCGTCTATCGCAACCCGCTCGAGTTCGCGAACGGCCCCTACTCCGCCAAAGCCATCGAGCGCAGAACACAGACACCATCTCATCCCGGGCATCCTGGCAGCGGCAACCCGCTCCTCGCAGGAATGTATTTCCTGAAATCCGCCGAAGCCAACGTGGCAGAGAACGAAGCGCTGCAGCGGACCTGGATTTTGCTGTCCGTCGCGGCCGCACTCGCAGCAGCGATGACTTTCCGCCGCAGAGAAGGAATCAAGCCCGCGCTCTTCCGCAGCGATCCACCTGGTTTGTCTCTCAGCCTTTCTGCTAGTCCCCATCCCGTTCTACGCGCTATCTGTGGCGCTACAGCGGCGTTCCCATCTTCATCCCGCGTTGGTGGCCGTTCACGCACTACAACGTCCGTTACGGACTGCAGCTGCTCCCCGCCTTTGCTGTGGCGCTCGCGCTCCTCGTGTATCTCGCGGTGCGTTCCCAAAAGTTGACCCGCCGCCTGCGTCTGGTCTGCGTCCTGATAGTCCTTGCATTCGTGGCCGTCAGCTACGCCTCGATCTGGCGCGCGGGCCCTATCTGTCTGGAAGAAGCCCGCATCAACATGGGCACGCGCAATCAACTTCAGGCTGAACTTGCCCTTTGGCTCGAAAAGCTGCCTCCCGATTCCACGTTGCTCATGTACCTCGGAGATCACGTCGGGGCACTGCAGCGGGCGGGAATCCCCTTGAAGCAAGTGATCAACGAAGGCAATCACCGCACCTGGAGGCAGCCCGCGGATCCTGAAGGTCTGTGGGAACACGCTCTCGCCGATCCCACGAAGTACGCCGACTTCGTTCTCGCCTTCGAGGGAGACCCAGTCTGGCAGGCCGTGCACGGCAAGCCTCTCCGCGAGATTGTCGAACTTCACGTGACCGGCCAAGCTCGTGCTGTCCTCTATCGCGCGCGGTAATCACCCGGGTTAACGCAGCCAACCCTCGCCGCAGTGATAAAATCCGGCCATCCGACTACATCGTTAGAAGCACCGGGAAGACTTCATGAACTGGCAACACTTCGTCGATTTGCTCCACGGAGAGATGGCGAGCGGTTTCGTCGGCAGTTCGCTCACCCGTCTTCTGGTGGCGGCGATCCTCGGGGGCCTCATCGGTCTGGAGCGCGAACTGAAACACCGCGCCGCCGGCCTGCGCACCAATATGTTTATCTGCTTCGGCGCGGCGCTATTCACCGTGCTCTCGCGGGGCTTGGCTGCCGAACCCTCGGATTTCACCCGCATTGCCGCGCAGATCATTCCCGGCATCGGCTTTATCGGCGCCGGTTCCATCCTTCACACTCGCGGCCTCACCACCGGCATCACGTCGGCGGCCACGCTGTTCGTCGTAGCATCCGTTGGCATGGCCGCCGGAGGCGGTCTCTACGCTACCGCGATATTTGCCACTGGCATGGTGCTCTTGGCCTTGTTCCTTCTCGGGCACATGGAAGAAACCTTCAACGTTAAGCTGCTGGTCTCCAGTTACGAAGTGACGGGCGGTAGCGTCGAGGAAATCAGTAACGAGGTCAACCGTATTCTCGAAAGCCATCATCGCCTGATGCAAAACGTGAACTCCGGCAACACCGGCCAGCACATTCGACTGCAGTTCGACGTTGAAGGCTGCAACCGTGAGCAAAAGGAATTATTCCGTCAGCTGAAAGCATCGACAGTTCTCGGCAGCGTCATTGCACTGGGTCGGGTGGAGCGCGAGTGAATTCAGGCGTTCGCACCATACCATTCGTCAAGGCGAGTGCATGCGGTAACGATTTCCTGCTGATTGATCTGTCTGTTGCACCCGATGCACGCCAGCTTCACTCCTTGTCCCAGCGCATCTGCGACCGCCATCAGGGCGTCGGTGCCGATGGCGTCGAGTGGATGCTCCCGCATTCCTCTGCCGACGTCGAGATTCGTCTCATCAACGCCGACGGTTCCGAAGCGGAGATTTCGGGCAATGGCACCCGCTGCGTCGCTGCCTACTTGTGCGCTGAGCAGGGAAAAGAGAAGATTACGATTCAAACCGGCGCTGGATTGAAGACTTGCCTTCTGACCTCGCGCAATGATGGAGAATATGAATTCGAAGCTGCGATGGGCCCTGCCGAGGTCGAGAAGGAACTTGCGGTGACCACCGAAACCCGGCAAGTAAGCGGAATCCCTGTATCGATGGGCAATCCTCACTACGTGATCTTCGTCCCCGAGTTCGCTTCCGACTGGCAATCGCAGGCCGCTGAAATTCAGAGCTCGTCAGTGTTTAAACAGGGAGTGAATGTCGAATTCGTCTCGATCCAGGGTAAGCACGAAGTCGGTGTACGTTTCTTCGAGCGCGGCGTCGGCGAAACCATGTCTTCCGGCACCGGTTCTTGTGCCTCGGCAGTGGCCGCAATCGCCACCGGTCGCTGCCACTCGCCCGTGAAAGTCCACGCTCGTGGAGGAACGCAACTGGTCCGCCAAGACGGCGACGAAATCTTCCTGCGTGGTCCTGCACGATTAGTATGTCGAGGAGAATTCTTCCTCACCTGACGCGCATCGATTCGAGGTTGCCTCCCAACTGAACCATGTCCATTTCCGATAGCCAACTCGTCAAGCCTCCCGCGCTTCGCTCCGGCGATACCGTTGGTATCATCGCGCCCGCCAGCAACATAAAGCAGGGAGACCTGGAGGCCGGTTGCGAAGCTCTCCGCCGCGCGGGATACCGCCCGTTCTACTTCGATTCGATTCTGGAGCGTGACCTATATTTCGCCGGATCGACTGAACGTCGTGCCCGCGAGTTGGAAGAGATGTTCGAGCGCGACGACGTCCGCGCGATCCTCTGCGCTCGCGGTGGCTATGGCACAAATTATCTGCTCGAGGAACTCGATCTCGACAAGATCCAATCGAATCCCAAAATTTTCATCGGATACAGCGACATTACTTCGCTGCTCACATATTTCACGGATGTTGCCGGCCTGGTCACTTTCCACGGCCCGATGGCCGCGAAAGATTGGGCACACGAACATGGAGTCGATTTGACTTCTTGGCAGTCCGCTCTGTCCGGTACCGCGCCCTGGAACGTGCCCCTCAACGAAGGCGTCACCGGCATCTGCGATGGCGAAGCCGAAGGCATCTCATACGGGGGCTGCCTCTCGATCCTGGTCGCATCCTTAGGCACTCCCTACGAAATCAACGCCACCGAGGCGATCCTCTTCCTTGAAGACATTGCCGCCAAGCCTTATCAGATCGATCGCATGTTGATGCAGCTAAAATTGGCTGGACACTTCGACGCCGTCCGCGGCATCGTCTTCGGAGAGATGATCGATTGCCTCCAGACCGCAAATCAACCCTATACTCTGCAGGAAGTAATCAAGCGCATCGTCGGTGACCTGGGAATCCCGGTCGCCTTCGGTCTGAAATCAGGACACGTGACGTCGGGTAACATCACGTTACCGTTAGGGGTAAAAGCGCAGCTGAAAGTTGCGAATGGAAAAGTGAATCTGAAAATCCTGGAAACGTCGGTGAAGCCGTAAGCCCCAGGTTTTACTTAGTGAACCTTAGTGTCCTTAGTGGTGATTGAATTTGATTTGAATGAGATGAAAGAAAAACACATTCACCTGATAGGAATCTGCGGAACAGCCATGGCGTCCCTCGCGGGAATGCTTAAGCAGCGCGGCTTTCACGTGACCGGTTCCGACGCCGCTGCCTACCCGCCGATGTCCGACTTCTTGCGCCAGTTAGAAATTCCCGTAGCCCAACCCTTCGATGCCGCGAACCTGGAACCTCGCCCCGACCTGGTCGTAGTCGGCAATGCCATGTCGCGAGGCAACGTGGAACTCGAACACGTTCTCGACCAGCGCATCCCCTTCGCTTCGCTTCCGCAGTTGCTGCACGACGAATTTCTTCGCGGCAGGGAAGTGCTCGTCGTCGCCGGAACTCACGGCAAGACCACGACCACTTCCATGCTCGCCTGGATATTCCATTCTGCCGGGCTCGAGCCTTCGTTTCTGATCGGGGGCATCGCTGAGAATTTCGGATCCAGCTTCCACCTCGGCCAGGGCAAGCATTTCATTCTCGAAGGTGACGAGTACGACACCGCCTTTTTCGACAAAGGACCAAAATTCCTTCATTACTTTCCCGACTCCGTGATTCTGACCTCCGTTGAGTTTGATCACGCCGACATCTATAAAGATCTCGACGCCGTCGAGACCGCATTCAAACGCCTGGTAAATCTGATCCCGCGCCGCGGACGCATCGTCGCCTTCGACGGCGCCGCAGGCCAGTCGTTGGAAAGCCCCAGCCTGGAGCGTGTTCTGGCCAAAGCCTTCTCTCCCGTCGAACGTTACGGCGCAAGCCCGCGCGCAAACTGGAGAGTCACCGACCTCCGCCTTGACCCCGGCCGTACCCGATGGACTGTCTTGCACGATGGAAAACCTTGGGCCGACTTCGAGTTTCCTTTAGCCGGCGAGTACAACGTCTGGAATGCGACTGCCGCCGCCGCTCTTGCCTCTTCCTGCGGAGTTTCAAAAGAAGCCATCGCAGCCGCACTTAAGACTTTCAAAAGTGTGAAGCGTCGCTTGGAGGTGAAAGCCCAAATCCACGGCATCACGATCATCGACGACTTCGCGCATCATCCCACCGCTATTGCGGGAACGCTGAAGGCGCTCCGCGCGCGGTACGCTGGATCGCGCCTGTGGGCGATTCTCGAGCCCCGCTCCAACACGCTGCGCCGTCGCGTTCTGCAAGGCGATCTTGCTCGCAGCCTGGCCCAGGCCGATGAAGTGATCGTCGCGGGCGTCTTCCGATCCGAGGCCGTCCCCGAAAATGAGCGCCTGGAATTGCCCGCCCTCGCCGCCGAAATTCAGCAAAATGGCCGTCGCGCCCGGCTTTTGGCCGACGCCGATGCCATCGTGCAAACCATCGCCCCTGAACTGCGCAGCGGAGATGTCGTCGCCATCCTTTCTAATGGAGGCTTCGGCGGAATCTACGAAAAACTTCCTGCACGCTTGCGCGAACTGGCGGAGAAACCATGATTTTCCTCTCCCGCCTTATTCCCCGTGCGCTGCGAATTGCCCTCCGTCTCGCGGTCCTGACCATCGCCGCCCTCGCTGCTGCTCAGTCAGCCCCGCCGATTGCCTACACCATGTCTCTCGCCTCTCCCGAACAGCATTTCGTGCAAGTGCAGATTACGTTGCCACCCGGCTCCGCCGAGCGCGAACTCCAATTGCCCGTGTGGAACGCCCTCTATCAGATCCGTGACTTCGCCCAATACGTCAACTGGATCCGCGCCAAAGATGCCGCCGGAAAGCCGCTCGCCATTGAGGAACTCGACAAGAGCCGTTGGCAACTTCGCAACACTGCTAACGGTGCGGTCGTGGAATATCAAATCTACGTCGACTCTCCAGGCCCCTTCGGCGCGCAACTGAACTCTCATCACGCCTTTTTCAATCTTGCGCAAATTCTGATGTATCCCACCGACGCCCGAAACTCGCCGGTCACGCTCCACTTCAGCGGCGTCCCTTCAGAGTGGCGCATCGCGACCCCGCTGAAAGCTGTCGGCGACGGATTCGTTGCCGACAACTATGATCGCGCTGTCGATTCACCCGTTGAGCTAAGCGCTTTTCAGGAATCGGATTTCGACGAATCCGGCGGCCACTTCCGCGTCATCATCGACGCTGATCCCGCGGACTACGACCTGAACAGAATTCTCGCCGCGCTCCACAAGATCGTCGCCGCCGCAACCACCTGGATGAACGATCGTCCTTTCGAAACTTACACGTTCTTCTATCACTTCCCGCGCGGCCCTGCCGGAGGTGGCATGGAGCACGCCTACTCGACGGCAATCGAGATCACCGCGGACTCGATGAAGCAGAATCTCGACACTCTGACCGGCGTCACCGCCCACGAATTCTTCCACCTCTGGAACGTAAAGCGCATCCGCCCCCAAACCCTCGAGCCCATCGATTACACCAGGGAAAACTACACCCGCGCCCTGTGGTTCAGCGAAGGCGTCACCAGCACCGCCGAAGGCACAATCCAGTTGCGCGCCGGGTTGCTCGACGAGAGGCAATATCTCGCCCGTCTGGGCGAAGAGATCGGTGAACTTGAGCGCCGTCCCGCACACCTCACGCAGTCCGCGGAGGAATCCAGCCTTGGCGCATGGCTCGAAGGTTTCGGCTATTACCGCCGTCCCGAGCGCAGCATCTCGTACTACAACAAAGGGGAACTGCTCGGCATTCTGCTCGACCTTGAGGTACGCGATTGCAGCCACGGCCAGGCATCGCTCCGCGAACTACTTCAATGGATGAACGACAACTACGCCCGGAAGGGCCGCTTCTTCGATGATTCCAACGGCGTTCGCGAGGCCGCTGAAACCGTTTGCCATGCCAACCTCGACTCTTTCTTTGCCAAGTATGTGGCTGGCACCGACGAGATTCCCTGGAACGACTTTCTTCGCTCCGTCGGCCTTCGCGTGGAGACATTCACCATCACCGCTTCCGAGCCCGGTTTCATCGCGTCCCGAAACTTTGACGGGCCCATGACCGTCGACGCCATCACGCCCGGCAGCGAAGCCGAGCGCGCCGGTTTGCAGATTGGCGACACCATCCTCGAGTTGCAAGGCAAGCCGGCGGGTCAGGATACGCGTGAGGAGTTGGGCCGGCTCAATCCCGGCGATACGATTTCAGTGAAGGTTCGCAGCCGCCGCAGTGGCGAGCGCGAACTCAAGTGGAACGTTGGAACTCACCAGGAAATCTCGTACGATGTGAAGGATCTCAATCACATCTCCAGCGAGCAACGCCTCCGCCGCGCCGCCTGGCTCAAAGGCGAAGCGCAGACCACAACTTCAGGGGCCGGCACAAAATGATCCGCACCATCGCCATGCTGGTCTTCTGGACGCTGGCCGCCCCGGTTGCCGCCCTTATTGGCTTCCCTGCGACCGTCATCATGGGCGATGTGCGCGTCTTGTACCGCCTCTTTATGTGGGGCGCCTGGGCCGGTGTATGGATCACCGGCGTTCGCGTCCAAACCGAGGGGCTCGATCAGTTCGACCAATCGCGCAGCTACATCTTCATGACCAACCACGTCTCCAACCTCGACCCACCGATCCAGATTCCGCTCATCCCCCGCCGCACCTCGGTCATGGTGAAGAAAGAATTGTTCAAAGTTCCCATCCTCGGCCGTGCCATGCGTCTCGGATCATTGGTACCCGTCGACCGCGGCAACCGCGACGCCGGCATCGAAGCCGTGCGTGCCGCGAAAGCGGTGGTCAATCAGGGACTCAACATGACGATCTACGTGGAAGGGAAGCGTTCCTTCGATGGCAAACTTTTGCCTTTCAAGAAGGGGCCGTTCTACCTGGCGATTGAATGCGGCGTCCCCGTAATTCCGGTAACCATCGCGGGCACCCACTACGCCATGCCCAAGGCGCGCTTCGCCATCAAGCCCGGTGTGGTCAAAGTGATCTTCCACCCCCCGATCGATCCCAAAGATTTCGGAAGCCGCGAATGCCTCATGGAAAAAGTCCGAGCCGCCATCGAAAGCGGCCTGCCAGAAGAATATCGTCACGAAGTGGGAATCCCGGACGCCCCAAAGTCTCACCAAGGAACCGCCTCGGCCTAAGCCTTCCTTCGTGTCCTCTGTGGTTATTCTTTGTTCTTAGAAGCCCGCACCGCCCGAGCAATTTCCGGCAACCGCGGCAGAATCGCCGAATACTTCAGCCAAGCCCGGTGATCCACAGCCGGAGCCCCGCTGACCAGCGCCCCTGCCGGAACGTCATTCGCAACCCCACTCTGCGGAGTCACGATCGCATCGTCTCCCACCTTGCAATGTCCCACCACCCCGACCTGCCCCGTCAGAATGACTCGATTCCCAATCTCCGTCGATCCCGCCAGCCCAACCTGCGCGCACAGCAGCGCATCTTCGCCCACCCGCGAACCGTGCCCCACCTGCACCAGGTTGTCGATCTTCACCCCGCGTCCAATGCGCGTCTCGCCCACGCTCGCCCGGTCGATGCAGGAGTTAGCCTGAACCTCCACATCATCCTCAATCACTACCCGCGCCGGCTGCGGAATCTTGTGCCAGCGTCCTTCCGCGGTCTTGGCAAACCCAAACCCATCGGCCCCAATCACCACGCCATTTTGCAAAAGCACGTTGTTGCCAATCCGGCAATTCTCCCGCACCACAGAGTGAGCGTGCGCAAAGAAGTGATCTCCAATCTTCACCCCGCGATAAATCACGACATGCGCCAGCAAGACCGCATTCGCCCCAATCTCAACATCCTCATCGATCACCACGTAGGGCCCAACGTGCGCATTGGCGCCAATTCGCGCACTCGCATGCACGACTGCACTCGGATGCACCCCCGGCGCATAGCGCACCGGCTGGTGAAAAAGCTCAAGCGCCCGCGCAAATGTCAGATACGGATCCTTCGCCCGCAACATCGCTGCCGGAATGGCAGGGAAGTCCTCGCTCACAATCACCGCAGCCGCTTTCGTCTTCCGCGCCGCCGCCGCGTACTTGGGATTCGAGACGAAGGTCAACTCCCCCGCCCCGGCCTGTTCAATACCGTTAAGTCCAGTGATCTCAATATCCGGAGATCCGTTTTCGACCCGCCCCTGTAACGCCGCAGCAATCGCAGAAAGTTTCATAAATGTCGATGAATTGCGAGTAAATCGTACACCAGACCCCGCCCCCGGACGGATTCCACCCGGTCCATTTGCCCGTCTCGAACTGTCCAAAGTACCCACCGCGTACTAAAGAGTATTTCTCATCCCGGCATCCTGATGGCATACTAGCGGCACTTTACTTTGTGGGACTTTTGTGGGGACCCGGCCATGAACATCAGAATCGTCTCTCTGTGGGCAGCATTTCTGTTGGTCACCTCGGCTTTCGCAGCCGCTCAAACGTACTCCATTACCGATCTGGGTGTTCTCCAGGGCGCTAACGAAAGCAGCGGCTTCTGGATCAACAACCTCGGCGACGTTGTCGGCTGTTCCGACATCCAGACGTCCGAGGGCTATCCGTGCACCGGCTTGGTCGCCGGCCAACGTGCCTTCTACTGGAGACGCGGCCATGGAATGAAAAATCTCGGCACGCTCTCGGGTGCAACCGTGAGTGGCGCCATCGGTGTCAGCGATTCTGGCGCCGTGGTTGGCTACTCCAACGTGAAGGGTCAGCCCGCTACCAATTTTGTCGCCGTGGAATGGTCGCCGACTGGCGCCATCACCAATCTCGGTGTGCTCTCCGGAGGCTCGTCCAGTGCAGCCTTCCAGGTCAACTCTGCCGGCATAATTACTGGAGATTCTTTTCTCAAGAACGGCATCGTCAACGCCACTCTCTGGAGCAATGGCAAAATCAAGAATCTTGGGTCTCTCCCCAACGCGATCTTCACCTCCGGACTCGCGATCAACGATAACGGACTGATCGTCGGGGAATCCGTCTTCACGTACGGCCCGCCCTTCAAGTCGCACGGCTTCCTCTGGAACGGTTCCACCATGAAAGACCTGGGCACGCTCTGGGGAGGAATCACCAGCATCGCCAGCGCCATCAATACCGCCGGAGACGTCGCCGGCCAGTCCGATGGCGGCAAGACCTCCGGTCACTGGCACGCCGTTCTGTGGGATCCTACCGGTAAGATCCGCGACCTCGGCCTGATCAAGGGGGGCACCTACAGCATTGCTTTCGGAATCAATGACTCCAACGTCGTCGTGGGCTATGGCAACATCTCCACCAACGCTCCCCACGCCATGGTCTGGACTGCGAACTCCGGCATGAAAGATCTGAACTCGCTGATCCCCGCAAACTCCGGATGGGTTCTTATCAATGCCAACGCCATCAACAACGTCGGACAAATCACCGGATACGGCAGCAGAAACGGCCACAACCACGCCTTCCTGCTGACCCCTATCAATTAACTTCCGGGGAGTGATTCGTCGAAACTGCCGCGCTGCAAGTCTGGCCGCGTAGCGCGTTCGTCTATATCGAGAACTCACAACACCGCATAACTCGCGGAACTAGTTCCCCAACCCCCTTCGTCGAGCAGGACGCCCCGGAGATGACGCGGCACCTTCTGACCGGAGCCATCGCTGCAACTCTCGATGCTAGACTCAAATCAAGATTTCCAAGCCCGATTCCATGAACACTCGTGCTCCACTAAGAACGTCAAATAGCAGAGCGCAGACGCTCGATCGAGGACGTCAGTCATTTCGCCAACAGGCGTGGGGAGCCGCTTTCTCCCAATTATCGGAAGCAGATCGCGAAGCGCCCCTCGAACCGCAGGATCTTGCGGAACTCGCCCAGGCCGCTCTCTTAGTCGGAAGGGAAGCGGAGGGCGCCGACCTGTTGGCACGGGCGCATCAAGGCTTTCTCAGCCTGGGAGCCATGCAACCGGCCGCCCGTTGTGCGTTTTGGGTAGGGTTCACATCGCTGCTCAATGGTGAATTTGCCAAAGCTAGTGGCTGGCTTTCGCGGGCGAGCCGTCTGCTCGATGGCCAGCCCAATTGTGTCGAAAAGGGATACTTGCTGTTGCCTGCAGGGTACCGCTCGTTCCACGAAGGCGATACCCAGACAGCGACCGCGACCTTCGCGAAGGCCAGGGTGATTGGTGACCTCTTCCGAGACAAAGATCTATCCACACTCAGCCTCCAGGGGCACGGCCGTGCCCTGATCCGGCAAGGTGAGATCGACAAAGGAGTGACGTTGCTCGATGAGGCAATGGTGGCTGTAACCGCCAGCGAGGTCTCGCCCCTGACGGCTGGTGGAGTGTATTGCAGTGTACTCGAGGCCTGTGGCGAAATTTTTGATCTCCGCCGCGCGCAAGAATGGACTTCGGCTCTGGAAAAATGGTGTGCCTCGCAACCCGATCTGATGCCTTACCGCGGTCAGTGCCTGGTTCGCCGCGCGGCACTCCTGCAATTGCACGGCGCCTGGCCCGAGGCTCTGAAAGAAGCTCAACGAGCTAGTGAATGTCTCTCACAGCCTGTGCCCAAACCTTCAGTGGGCGCCGCTTTCTACCAGATCGCTGAAGTCCATCGTCTGCGAGGCGATTTCGGTGAGGCCGAAGAAGCGTATCGCCAGGCAAGTCTCTGGAATCGAACCCCACAACCCGGGCTGGCCCAGTTGCGCCTCGCTCAGGGTCAACTCGATGCCGCCAATGCAGCCGTCCGACGCATGATCGAAGAAGTTCGAGAACCGGGTATCCGAGCCCTGGTCCTCGACGTCTACGTCGAAATTGTGCTCGCCGCTCACGACGTCGCTGCTGCCCGGCTTGCTGCCGACGAATTGGCCAGCATCGCCGACCGGCAGGGCGCGCCCTTCCTTCACGCTCTAGCCTGCCGCGCTTCCGGGGCCGTGCTTCTCGCCGAGCGTGACGCGCGATCGGCTCTCCACGCCTTGCGCCAATCTTGGACTACGTGGTGCGAACTCGACGCGCCCTACGAAGCCGCCCGTGTCCGGATTCTCATCGCGCTCGCCTGCCGTGAACTGGGCGATGAAGATGCCGCCGTTCTTGAATTGACCGCGGCCCGCGAGGTTTTCCAAACGTTGCGCGCCGCGGTTGATCTCGCACGCGTAGATGCTCTCTTGCTCAACCATGCGCCCAAACTTGCCGGCCCGTTGACCGCGCGTGAAATCGAAATACTCAGGCTCGTAGCATCGGGCATGACCAACCGCGCCATCGCCGGCAAGCTTCATATTAGTGAGAAGACTGTTGCCCGGCACATCAGCAACATATTCAACAAGCTCGATCTATCTTCCAGGGCCGCGGCCACCGCCTACGCCTACCAGCACGATTTGGTCTGATCGTTCCTACATAAAATTACCCATCTCCCGGTTATCCAGAAAATGCATATTCCTTCCGATGCGGCGATTGACCGCGCTCCCTAATCTAAGACCTAACGGTCGACTGTGGGCTGACCGATTTCTTTGGGGGTGAACTGATGAATCGCGATCGCAACTCAAAATCCATTCATACGATTGTCATCGGCGGCGGCCAGGCAGGGCTATCAACTGGATACCACCTTGCCCAACGCGGTATTCCTTTTCTAATCCTCGACGCCAACCGCGGCATCGGAGACGCCTGGCGTAGTCGCTGGGACTCGCTCCGTCTCTTTACTCCCGCGCGCTATGCGGGTCTCCCCGGTCTGCGCTTTCCCGCTCGAGGCGATGCTTTTCCGACAAAGGAACAGATGGCGGACTACCTTGTCGACTATGCCCAGCGCTTCCGCCTCCCGGTGCGAAGTGGGATGAGAGTCGACCGCCTGTGGAAGGAAAAGGATCGCTTCGTCATGACCGCCGGGGACCAGCGTTTCGAATCCGAAAATGTGGTGGTAGCGATGGCGAACTATCAGGAACCAAAAGTGCCTGCGTTTGCCCGGGATCTCGACCCTGGAATCATTCAGTTGCATTCTCAACAATACCGAAATCCCTCCCAGCTACAAGAAGGAGGAGTGCTGATTGTCGGTCTAGGAAACTCGGGTGCGGATATCGGAATCGAAGTCGCTCACTCCCACCCAAGTTGGATTTCCGGAACGGAGACAGGTCATATCCCCTGGCCCATTGAAAGCTTCATCTCAAGATTCTTCCTGGTGCGCCTGGTTCGTTTCCTCGGGCACCACATTCTCACCGTAAGCACGCCGATCGGTCGAAAACTGCGTCCGAAGATGCTTTCCAGGGCTACTCCACTGGTTCGCGTTAAACCCAGAGACCTGCTCGCTGCCGGAATTCAGCGCGTCCCCCGGGTCGTCGGAGTGCGTAACGGGTTACCGCTGCTCTCAGACGACCGCACCCTCGACGTGAAAAACGTAATCTGGTGCACCGGCTACGCTCATTCATTTCCTTGGATCGATCTGCCAATCTTCGGAGCAGACGGCAATCCCATCCATGAGCGCGGGATCGTGGGGAAAGTCCCGGGAATGTACTTCGTCGGACTGCACTTCCTGTATTCGATGACGTCGGCCACACTTCTCGGGGTTGGACGCGATGCGGAACGGGTCGTCAAGGCCATCGCCTTGCGCCCCTCGCTCGGCTCACGTGGCAATGCTTGGCGTCGCCCATCGGCAGACCATCATGCGGTCACCGATATCGCCGAGCCTGCCCGTACAACGGCAGCATGAGTCTGTTGCCGCGCAGCTTGTGTCATTTCGAACGAAGTGAGGAACCTGCTGTTGGCCGCGGTCACGGCTTTGTCGCGATCATCCCGTGGCCGCGTCCATTTAGGCTTCCTTCTTTCCAGATTTCCAATCGCTCGCCCGCATCGCAAAGATCAGGTCATCGACCCACTCACCCTTGAACCAGAGGCTTTTGACAAAATGCGCCTCCTGTCGCAATCCCACTCGCTTCATCAAACGAACGGATCGTTCATTGCGCGGATCCACCGAGCCAAACACTCGATGTTTGCCGAGTTGGACAAAAAGATAATCCAGCAGCCCACTCAAAGCCTCCGCCGCATAGCCATGCCCTTGATACTCCGGGGCCACGGTAATGCCAAATTCTGCCTGCCGCGGCTCGTCTTGAAGCACGCGAAAACCACAATCGCCGATCAGTTCGCTGCCGGAACGCAGCTCGATCCCCATCTGATGCCACGAGCCGCTCGCGTTCGTCCCCGTCGCTGAGAGCTCTCGGATGTAGCCCTCCACAGCCTCGATGGATTGAACGCCCCACATCTGGAAAAGCGAAACTTCCGGCCTCGATCGGTACTCGAAAATCCTCGCGCCATCTCGAATTTCGAGCTCGCGAATTCTCAATCGTTCCGTCAGGATGCGCGTGCCGCTCGATTCCATCGCCGATGAGGATACATGACTTCGGGATAGCTGGGATGGTCTGCGAAGGGAAACGCAAAACCCTCAGTAGGTAAATCCTGGCACGGATCAGTCGTCACAACTTGGTTGGCTGAAGTCTGTTCGGCGGGCAAAATCTCACTGCACCTCTACTCGTCGAACATCGGCACCTGCCGCTGATCCTCGGCTCCGCGCCGCTGCCGTCGCGTCGCTCCGATTACCGCCAAAACTGTCAGCGACTCCAGCGCGGTTCGCGGCACGAAAATCCGCTGCGTGTTCGACCGTTGATCCGGAGGATTCACCAAAAATCCTTCTGCCGTCGTTTGGGTCAGGTCAGCCGGCATCAAACCTTCAAGCACTTCGCTGTCCTTGAATCGCAACCGCACCCACAACCCCTCCGACCGCGGACGCGAAGTGAACGTTTTCCGCGTCAGCGACTCCGAGTCGCCAAACTCCCGCACAAAATAAACTCCCTTGATCTCGCGTAGGTCCATCGAGATCACCGTGCCCGAAGTATTAAGCAATTCCAGTTTGCCCTCATTCACAAACTGCGCCGGGGACACATACCCCGACACCGAATCCCGGTCCATCTTCCGGACAATCACTTTCTTATGCGTCGAGGGCATGATTCGAAGAAAAAGAGCTGGAGTCAAAGAAAACGCATTGCATCCTGTATGCGGGCGCCTTTTGCCCACATCAGGATCTGGGTAACCCGCGCGAAGCATCGCGTTCTTTGCGATGCATAATTCGCGCGCCTGGCTCGCATCCGTACCCAGCCCGATTCTCGCACCTTTTCGGCATAAACTCCCGGAATCCGCCTTGGCAGTAGCCAAAATGTAAACGTTGTGTTATTTTCTTGGTCTTGCCACAAATATTCCACTTCGCATAAGTACTTTGTATCTAGCCACTTGCATTCGGGTGGCTCAGGTTCCGCCGTTGGATGGTTTATAGCTGTGGAAATCTTGTGGAAAGCACGGCGCGCCCGGCCCCGCATCTCAGCCTCGCTTGCCGCTTGAAAACGAATGGCTGATTACATTTACACGATGGAAATCCGGTTGACGCCGGACCAGCTCAAAGGCGTCGGCCTCGTGCAAGACGTAGCCCGCGCAGCGGGCATGAACCTTTACCTTACCGGTGGCGCAATCCGCGATATCATCAGCGGCTTCACCATCCGCGACCTAGATTTCACCGTTCAGGGCAATCCTCTCAAGCTGCAAAAAGATTTCGAAAAGGCCGGCGCGAAAATCACCGCCGTCGAAGAAGACGTTCGCACGATTTTCCTCTCCCTTCCCGGCAATGCACGAGCTGAAGTCAGTATGGCTCGCACAGAACGCTTTGAGAAAACCGGCAAGCCTCCCATCGTCATGCCGGCAACGATTCACGAAGATCTCCGCCGCCGCGACTTCACCGTCAACGCCATGGCCCTCTCTCTCAACGAGGGATCCCGCGGGCTTCTCCTGGATCCGTTCAACGGCGTCGCCGACATCGAAGCCAAGCTCATTCGTATTCTGCAGAACTACTCGTTCCTCGAAGATCCGTCGCGTCTGATCCGCGCTACGCGCTTCGCGGCCCGCTTCCACTGGCCGCTCGAAGAGCGCACCCAGGCTCGCTACGATGCAGCCAAGGAAGGGAAATACATCGATCACATTCTGCGTACGTCGATCGGCCACGAAATCGCCGCCCTCGCGCACGAAGACGATCCTCTTCACGTCGTGAAGATGCTCGAAAAAGAAGGCTGGCTCGACGTCTTGCACGATCACTGGACCGTCGCCAAGGTTGACACCAACGGCATCTCCGCCCTCATCAAGACCCGTCAACAGATGGTCGATCTCGGCTACACCCCTGATGCCGGGCCCGCCGTCATGTACTTTCTGACGTCGCACTTCTCCGACAAAGAAGTCTCCGACATTCAAAAGCTCATCCCACGCAAGGACCTTGTCGAAGCCTGGCGCGATATCGAACTTCACGCCAAGGAACTGGCTAAGCGCCTTATGGGGAAAGAAGCCGCTACGCCCTCGCGCACCTGGCAACTCCTTTCTTCGGCACGTCCGGAGATGGTGCTGTTCCTGGCAGTCACTGCGAAGCAGCAATCGGTCGAACAAAAGATCAAGAACTACCTCACCAAGTGGCGTCAGGTGCAACAAAAGATTCCGTTGCCGGAAATGACCGAGTTGCTGATCACGCCGCAACTCCCGGAATACCCAAAGCTCGCGCACGACGTATTCATGCTCTTGCTCGATGGCAAGCTCCGCTCGCGCACCGAAACGCTCAAATTCCTGAAGCCCTTCGCGCCGCCTCCGCCGCCACCACCGCCGGCGCCCCGGCGCGGACGTGCCGCCAAAGCCGCTGCCGAAGCCGCAGCTGCCACAGCGCAGCCCGCCAAGCCCGGACCCAAAGGCAAGAAAGGGAAGGCCTCAGCCGCCGCGGCTACGCCCGCCGCACCGCCTCCTGCTCCAGCCGTCACGGCAACTCCAAAGGCAAAGGTTCCCGAAAAACCAAAGCACAGCCCACCGTCCAAGCCCGCCCCGAAGCCCGCCAAAAAGCCGGCTCCGAAGCCTCCTGCGAAAAAAGCCAAGGGAAAGAAAAAGAAGTAATCCAGCCGTCAAATCGGGGTTATAATCACGCCGTATGCGCCGACTGGTGCCCATCGCGGCCTTCGCGCTCTTCCTGGTTGTACCCGTTTGGGCACAGCGGGGCGGAGGTCACGGCGGCGGTATGGGCGGCCACGGTGGTTTTAGTGGCGGACACGCCGGCGGCTTCAGTGGACATGCCGGCTTCAGCGGTGGTCACGCCGGGATAAGCACCGGGCGCTCTGGTCACTCGGGCCACCTTTCCGGCGGAGTGCACTCCACCCGCGGCTTTACCCATTCCTCCCGCATCGCTTCCTCTCGCGGTCCCTTCCTGCACGATCGATTGAACGATCGCTTTCGCGATCGCGGTCATGGCCGCTTTCACGATCGAGATCGCGACCGCTTCCGCACGTTCGGATTCCGTAACTGCAACGGTTTCGGATGCCGGGGCGGCTTCGGTTATCCGTGGTGGGGATGGGGATTTTATGATCCCTGGTGGATGTGGGATTCCGGTTCTTCCTACGACGAAGACTACGAGCGCGACCGCGTTATCGCCAATGACATGAACGAGCAAAGCCTCGCCGAGCAACGCATGCTCCGCCAGGAGGAAGCCGACGGTGATCAGGATTCCTATTCGCACCGCTCCGATCGGCAACGTGCTCCGAGTCCCTCATCGAGCGATGATCAGCAGGCAAGCGCGACCATCCCGCCAACCGTGCTCGTCTATCGCGACCAACACAAGCGCGAGATTCAGAACTATGCCATCGTCGGCCAAACCCTCTGGAATTTTTCTCCGCAGCACGCCGAAAAGATTCCTCTCGCTGATTTAGACTTGGCCGCCACGGTCAAGGCCAACGACGATCGCGGCATCACCTTCAAGGTCCCCGCTCCCGGCGAAGCTCAATAACGCCCCGCCGGTTCCGCTCCACTCGCAGCACTCTGACCCCCATTCGCTGCATCTCACCGTCATTCACCCCAAGGTCATTTGCTTTTGCCTGCGGAACTAGTACCTTCAAATCAAGCATTTAGGCCATCTTTTTCGGTTGTGGGGAACCTTCTCAAACAAGGGGTCACTCCAGAGCACAGGCGCGTCGGAATGCTAGAATAAAAGAACACCCACTATGCCTTTAAAAACACTGTTTCTGAATCCTCCATCGTTCGAAAACTTCGACGGAGGCGCTGGCTCTCGTTGGCCCGCCACCCGCGAAATTGAAAGTTTCTGGTATCCGGTCTGGTTGGCTTATCCGGCCGGAATGCTGGAAGGCGCGCGGCTTTTGGATGCGCCGCCGCATCACGTTTCGGGCGAGGAGACCATCAACATCGCCAAGGACTTCGAATTCCTTGTGCTGTTTACTTCGACTCCCGGATTCCCGGGCGACATCCGTTTGGCTCGCGCCATCAAGAACCAGAACCCGAAGATCAAGATCGCCTTCGTGGGGCCGCATGTGAGCGTGCTACCGGAAAAATCTTTGCGGGATTGCCCCGAAATAGACTTCATCTGTCGCAAAGAATTTGATTATCAGGTCGTCGATTACGCCAAAGGCAAGCCGCTCGGGGAAATTCCGGGTGTGTCGTTCCTCAAAGACGGCAAGGTCGTGCACAATCCCGACGCTCCCCAGATTCAGGATCTGGACGCGCTGCCGCACGTGACCGAAATTTACAAGCGCGACCTGGACGTCACGAAGTACAACGTGCCCTTCCTGCTCAATCCCTACGTATCGCTCTACACCACGCGCGGCTGCCCGGCGCAATGCACGTTCTGCCTGTGGCCGCAGACATTAAGCGGTCATCCGTGGCGCAAGCGTTCTTCCGATGACGTGGCCGCGGAGATGGCGAAGGCCAAGCAGTTGTGGCCCGAGGTGAAGGAATTCTTCTTTGACGACGATACCTTCAACATTCAGAAAGCGCGCACCATCGAACTCTGCGCCAAGCTGAAGCCGCTCGGCCTGACCTGGTCGTGCACGTCGCGGGTCACCACGGATTTCGAAACATTGAAAGCGATGAAGGAAGCAGGTTGCCGCCTGCTCATCGTGGGCTACGAATCCGGCGATCAGCAGATTCTGAAGAACATCAAGAAGGGCGCGACCATCGAGCGAGCGCGGCAGTTTACCAAGGATTGTCACAAGCTCGGCCTGGTCATTCACGGCGACTTCATCATGGGGCTGCCCGGCGAAACGCACGAGACCATCAACAATACGATCGCGTTCGCCAAAGAACTCGATGTAGAAACCATCCAGGTTTCCGTCGCCCACGCCTATCCGGGCACCGAGCTTTATGACTACGCCGTGAAAAACGGATTCATGGTCGGCGACAACAAGATGGTCGATGAGGGCGGACACCAGTTGGCCCACATTCAGTATCCCGGCCTGCCGGCAGACGACATCATGTCGGCCGTGCATCGTTTCTATGACGAATATTATTTCCGTCCAAAAGCAGTTTTCCGCATCTTGAGGAAAGCGGCTTTCGACAGCAACGACCGCAAGCGGCTCTACAAGGAAGCGAAGACCTTCCTGAAGCTGCGGTCCGCGCGTAACAAGATGGTAAAGAAGCACGCGGAAGCGGCCGCAGCGGTCGAGCCGGCGTAAAGAGCAAGGTTCAATGTTTCAGGGTTCCACGTAGAAACCTCGAGACTCTAAGACCTTGAAACCTGAACCTTTGAACCTTGAAACTTTTTTCCCGTGACCTTTCGCAAGTATCTGGTGCTGGCTGGAGTCACCGTTTTTGCAGCGGCTGGTGACTCCATGCTTTCGTACGGGATGAAGCAGACCGGCAACATTTCCCTCCATCACCTGCAAAGCGTCATTCTAGCGGTAGCTAATCCTTGGGTGGCAGTCGGAATCCTTCTTCTGCTCGCCTTCTTCGCCGCCTACATGAACGCGCTTTCCTGGGCTGACCTGACCTATGTCTTGCCCGCAACGTCGCTGGGATATGTTCTGCTCGCTCTGGTCGCGAAGTTCGCGCTGCACGAGCAAGTCAGTCCGCTGCGTTGGCTGGGCATCGCGCTGATCGCCGGCGGGGTTGGTTTCGTAGCCGGGGGGGAAGCCCTGACCTCACATGATCATTCCGAACGTCAGCATGGGGAATCCCCGCGTCTCGCAAAAGGCGCGAGAAATGGGGCACCCGAGGGTCAGGTAGTCCCTACGGTGTCCGGCGAGGTGGGGCGATGAGACATCTGTACACTTGGGGCGCGATTCTCGTCATCGTATTCGCTTCGGTCGTAGGTGACATTTTGCTGGCTCGCGCGATGAAGCAAGTAGGCGACGTGCACGAACTCTGGCAACGATCCGGGTTGTGGACGGTCGTGGGACACATCCTGTCAAACCCCAATTTCTTTCTCGGCGTGGCGGCCATGGCAGTCGCGTTCTTCAGCCTGCTGTTCGCGTTGTCCTGGGGTGACGTGAGTCTCGTGGCGCCCGCCGCGGCCTCCCTCACATTTATCGGCAATGCCTTTGCGGCAAAAATCTTCCTGCACGAAAAAGTGGACCGCCGCCGCTGGATCGCCGCCGTCCTCGTAGCCGGAGGCGTAGCCCTGCTCGCAGGGTAGTTGCATCCGCGTGCCCTTTGCAGAACCCGCCAGTGCCTATGTGGGGACAGCCGCCCTCGGCTGTCCATGATCGTAAATGCGATTTCACAACGACTAGTCGCCCTGTCTGAAAATACTCATCATCGCTACAGATGTTGAGAAGCTCAATAATGGTCACCAATCTCCATCTCAGGGCAGTCTTCGTGGTGCGAGTGGCCCTTTGACGACTTTCCAGCCTTCTAAGGTTGTGCCCGTATGCTCGGCCAATCGCAACCACCAACACATCCCGTTCCAGAACGCCAGGTTCATCCCTTCTCCCATAACGTTCAGGCGGTCGTAGTCGTCGTTGCCCTTGTAACATGACACATCGTTGAGGCCTTCTCCCTTTCCGGTCTTCTTCAGTTGTTCGATTGCCTCAACGCATTTGGGACTCTTCCGAAATTGGCCTGCGTGCGGCACTCCCAGCAGGTGCCCAAACTCATGAACAACCGCAATCTGGGGATTGGCTGGTATCTCGTCGTAGATCGGAATGATACCGTCGATCCAGCCCGTAAGTTTCCCGTTGACCTTTTTTGTTTGGCACGCCGCACTGTCGTGGCAAAACGATTCGATGACATCAAAATTGGTCCAGCAACCGCGATCGCCGGGAGCGTAGGAACGAAAGCCAGGGTCGGATGATGCGTCCAACCGGTAACAATCCACGATTGCATGAGCGTCCGATGTTCCCGTGGCCCACACGACCTGGCAACGGCAATCGACGTTGAGGTGGTACAGGGGATTTCCGGCGGGCCAATCCAAGCCGCGATAGTCCTGGGGAGGAACGATGCAGAATGTAGTTTGATCCCAGAAGTCCTCTGCCCGGCGCTTGACTGCTTGCCGAAATTTCTCCCACTCACCGCTGGGGTCGTCCCAGTCGCGATGCGCAAATTGCTTGTGGTTGCCGTCGACCGGAGCCGGTGATTCCTTTCCTCGTTTCACCAGGAGCAGGCGAACATAGATCGTCAAAACCGCGTTCACGGCGGCACCGGCCCGGTCCGTCGACAGTGCCGAATTGAAATACCCGGTTTCGCCGGACTCTGCTGCGGCCGAGATCCAGAATTTGAAATTACCCGGCTTACAGTATGAGTTGGGAAGAAAACCCGCCATAGTCGCTCCATTCGGGATGGATTGGCAGCGGACTGTCCTGTCGATATCGCAGACGGTCCCTCTTGCGCTCACCCAATAGTGACGTCGCCATTCAAGGCGTTTCGGCCGGAATCGTATTTGATTGCCATGGTCGACGGTTTCCATGGAGGGTGGCTGAGTGGAATCGCTCTCAACTATGGGCCAGCTTTCCAACCTCCGAGTTGTCGACGAACCACCCAGAATCGTGTTCGCTTACTCGGAAATGCGTTCGGCGCTTGGGAAGACACGGCCTGAATCACCACCAAGAGTGAGCACCTTGTGACCCAGGTCACAGCCTTTCTGGACCGTCACGCATATTGTGCTGTTTAAGTTAGTTTTCTCATCCGCGTCGCGCGTACGCTCAAGGGTGAGTGTCATGGCCAGCAAGACACGAACCGAGCAAGTCCTCGAAGCACAATACCGACAACTCATAGAACAGGTGCCCGCCATCACGTATGTGGCCGAGCGAGGCGCACAGGGACGCTGGTACTACGTCAGCCCACAGATCAAGGCTATCCTCGGTTTTACCCCGAAGGAGTGGGTGTCCGATACGCAGCTCTGGCGCAGGCAGGTCCATCCCGACGATCTAGGAAAAGTATTAGCCGAGGAGCAAACACTGTCCCAAGAAGGTGACCGGTTTCGTATTGAGTACCGCTTGCGTACCCGCGACGGTAAAGATGTCTGGGTTCGTGATGAAGCCACCTTCGTCCGTCATCTGGAGACCGGCGAGCTAGTCATGCGCGGCCTCCTTCTGGACATTACCGAACGTAAAGAGGCGGAAGCAGAATTACGCAAAAGTGAGGAGCGTTTGCACGCTACCGTCAATGCCGCTCCTGTGGTTTTGTTTGCTCTAGACCCTGCGGGCCTTTTCACACTCTCTGCGGGAAGGGGCCTCCAGAGCCTGGGACTCAAACCGGGAGAGATCGTAGGCCAATCGATTTTTGATCGGTACTGTGATTACCCTGAAATCCTCGATCATTTCCGTCGCGCGTTGTCGGGGGAAGAATTCACGGCCACCGATGAGCTGCCACAACTGCAACTGGTTTACGAAACACGCTGGGCCCCGGTGCGGACTGGGGGAGGCAATCCGTCGGGGGTCATCGGTGTCTCTACGGACATTACAGAGCGCGTGCGACTGCAGGAACAAGTGCGCGGGCTGCAGCAACTGGAAGCGATCGGCCGGTTGGCGGGAGGCATCGCCCACGATTTCAACAATCTTATGAATATTGTCCTCGGGCACACCCAGCTTCTTTCGGCCGAGTCCGGCTTGAGTGAACGGGGAAAGAACGGCCTCAGCCAAATCAATCGGGCGGGAGAACGAGCGGTTTCGCTGACGCGTCAATTGCTGGCGTTCAGCCGAAAACAGGTTTTACAGCCAAGAGTCCTTGATCTGAACGAAATTGTAGCCGACGTGCAGAAGATGCTTTCGCGAGTCATTGGCGAAGACATTGAGCTGGTGACCCGGCTGCATCCCTCGCTGGCGCCAGTCAAAGCCGATCCGGTCCAGATGGAACAAGTCCTGATGAACCTGGCGGTAAACGCGCGCGACGCCATGCCTCACGGAGGCACGTTGCTCATGGAAACCAGCAACGTGCAGCTTGATCAAGTTCATGTGCGCCGCCACCCCGGTTCACCCGCCGGCCCCTGTGTGCGCTTGACCGTCACCGATACTGGGCATGGCATGGAGCCCGAAACCCTGAGCCATGTTTTTGAGCCGTTCTTCACTACCAAGGAACTAGGAAAAGGTACCGGCATGGGCCTGGCCACGGTCTACGGCATTGTTATCCAGAGCGGAGGCGACATCCAGGTATCCAGTACGCTAGGAAAAGGAACAACCTTTCAGGTGTATTTGCCAGCCGAGGCAGCCTTGGTAGAGGCTCGTGTCGAAGAACCAGTTGAGCAGATTGCTCGAGGCACCGAAACTATTTTGGTGGTGGAGGATGAACCTCATCTAAGAGAGATCATCCGGATTTTTCTCGAAGACTACGGCTATCGTGTGCTGGAAGCAATCGATGGCAACGATGCACTTCGAATCGCCAAAACCGAAACCGATCCCATCCACCTTACGCTCACTGATGTGATCATGCCCGGAATGAGCGGCCGAAAGCTGGCTGAGCAGATGGTCAGTGCACGCCCGGGAATGAAGGTGCTGTACATGACCGGATATACGGACGACATGGTGGTTCAGCACAAAGTTCTGGAGCCCGGGGTCGCGCTTTTGCAGAAGCCTTTTGACCATGTTCAACTGGCGCGGACGATCCGGTCGGTACTCGACGGACCGTAAGCGAGACGTTAGGCAACGGGGAAAGTCCATGCGCTCGCAACCAGGAATTTCGTCACGGTCGAAGATTGAAGTCATGATCAGTCGGTTTTCGCGGGTTGCTGCGGCCTTCAGCATGCTAGTCGGCCTGCTCGTTCTCCTTGCCTGGAAGCTTGAGATCGTAGCGGTTGTAACCGCTGGCAGCGATCGCAAAGGCATGGCAAGAAGTACGGCTCTCGCTTTGCTGCTGAGCGGAGCCTCTCTCCTCGCTTTCCATGACGCGTCTGTCAATCGGTGGGCCAGACGGCTTGGAACTGGCGGGGCTGCGCTAGCGGTCCTGATGGGTGCAGTTGCGCTTTTCCGCCTGGTCAGACCATTACCTCCTCAACTGGATGAAACCCTTCTTTTCGGGCCACTCTCCGTACGGGGCAACTTCGTTTCTGTCCAAATGTCTCCGAACACAGCACTGTGCCTGATTTTGGTCGGTCTTTCTTTGTTACTCATAAATGTGCAAGTCGGCCGCTGGCGTCCCAGTCAGTTGTGTGCGATCTCTTCGGCCACCATTTCGCTCATTGCGTGCATAGGGTATGCCTACGACGTGAGCGCGTTGTATGGAATCGCTGGGTATGCAAACATGGCGGTCCATACCGCGATCACTCTGCTGGTTCTCTCCCTCGGTCTTTTATTTGCCCGGCCCCGTTCTGGCGTGATGATGATCTTCAGCCAGGTAGGTCCCGTCGGGACTCTGGTGCGCCGCCTTTTCCCCGTTGCCATCGCCATTCCGATCATTGGCGGGTGGATTCGTCTAAAGGGACAACAGGCCGGATGGTATGGCACGGCGGCAGGTACCGTACTCGATGCGACCCTGGATGTCATCCTTCTGTTGCTTTTCCTCTATCTGGCAATGGCTTCCCGAGCTGTCGCAGAACGCAAATTTAGCAGCCTTCTGGAAAGCGCGCCCGACCCAATGGTAATCGTCAACGGCGAGGGGGCGATCGTCGCGGCGAACGAGCAGACGGAAAAGCTATTTGGGTACTCGCGCGCAGAATTACTTGGTAAACCGGTCGAAACCCTGATGCCAGAACGCTCGCGTAAGGAACACGTCGTCACCCGCACTAGGTACTCGCGTTCTCCCGAGATTCGTCCCATGGGCGCGGGACTCGAATCGTGTGGGCTCCGCCGGGACGGCACGGAGTTTCCGATCGAGGTCAGCTTGGCTCCGATGGAGAGCGATGAAGGGCTGCTCTTTTCCAGTACCGTTCGTGACATCACGGAGCGCAAACGAGCCGAGCAGACACTGCGTGAGGGTGAGGAGCGCTTCCGCGTGGCCCTTAAGGGCGCCCCCATCTATGTGTTCAATCAAGACCGGGAACTGCGTTACACCTGGATTAACTCGCCGGGCTTGGCGTGGGCCGAGTCGGACTACACTGGCCGCACTGACGCAGAGATTGTAGGAGGAGAAGAAGGTGCCCGCCTGACTGCGATCAAACAGGGGGTCCTACAGAGTGGCATGGGGGCCCGGGTGGAAACAGTCCTCACTCATCGGGGTGAGCCGCACCACTTTGATCTCACCGTCGAACCGCTGCGTGACACGCACGGCGATATCGTGGGCATCACGTGTGCATGCACGGATATTACCCTGATCAAGCAGGCGGCTGCCGAGCGAGAACGCTTGATCCGGGAACTTCAGGACGTATTGGCACAGGTGAAAATGCTCAGAGGGCTTCTTCCGATTTGTGCATCCTGCAAGAAAATCCGCAATGAGAGTGGCGAATGGAATTCTGTCGAGAAGTACATTCGTGACCACGCCGACGTCGACTTCACCCACGGCATTTGTCCCGAATGCGCTCGCAGTCTATATCCCGAGTTTTTCAAGACCTAAGCAACTAAAACCGACGGAAGTGTTCGCCTCGCAAAACACGCCCCACCTTGCCCGATGATCAGGACAATCAAACCGCTAAGGCCAACGTCCCGCCTGAGTCGAATACCGTTTTGCGGGCGCATGATAGGCAAACCGGAAGTGATGGAAAACGACTTGTCGGCCGTCAACCCGGAGTCTATTCCATTTTGCCGGCGGCTGGACCCACGGCGGTGGCCTGCTTGGTCTTGGGGTCAATGCCGATCAGCGCCACTCCGCCCACTCCACCCCTGCTGACGGTAACCACGTGGCCACGAGCTCTCAGGTCGGCCTGCACTTCTTCGGGCAGGCTGCTCGGCACAGAGAGGCTGCCCAGATTGGCGCGGTCCTGGCCGAAGGAGCTGATGAAATGCGTGGTGGAGAAGCGCGGCGCCTTAAACGCCTCCTCGGGACTCATGCCGAACTCCACGTAGTTGAGGATGACTTGGATGGCGGCCTGATCCTGCTGGTCGCCGCCCGCTACCGAGATCGCCATCACGGGATGGTTGTCATGGAAAAGCAGCGTGGGACTCAGCGTGATCCGCGGCCGCTTCCCGGGCTGAATGACGTTAGGAGTTCCCGCAAACGTGTTCAGGCTGCTGAGCCGGCTTCCGTGAATAATGCCTGTGCGTCCGGCCACGCCGGCTGTGCTCGACAGGCCGCTGGGAGTCGCCGCGATGACGTTCCCAAACTTATCAGTCACACACATGACGGTGGTCCCTCCATGCCAGGGGCCAGTGATGGTGGGCGGCTTGGTCGGTTTCATATTATAGGGGTCGCCCGGACGGAGCTCGAGAGAGGCCTTTTTCGGATCGATTAGCTCGCGTCGCATTTTGGTGTACTGATCGGAAAGCAACTGTTCGATCGGCACTTTCACAAAGTTCGGATCGCCGTAATACTCGTCGCGATCTGCCAGCGCCAGTTTCTCCGCTTCAATCACCGTGTGGATGTAGTCCGCGGAATTGAAGCCCATCTTCTTCAGGTCGAAGCCTTCCAGCAGGCGCAGCGTCTGTGAGAGATAAGGACCCTGCGTCAAAGGACCGGCCTTATAAACCGTGTAGCCACGGTATGTGGTTTTGAGCGGATCCACCACGGGAGTCTTGTGTGCGGCCAAATCCGCCTTGCGAAGGAAACCGCCCTTTTCGATATACCAGGCCTCCAGGGCATCGGCGATGTCGCCGCGATAGAAGCGGTCCGACACGGCTTGCAGTTTCTGCTGCCGTGTACCTTTCGCGGCCTTTTCGGACTCCACCAATTTGCGAAAAGTCACCGCCATATCCGCCTGCCAGTTCACGCCGGTTTCGATCTTTTCCCCGCTGCCGGTATCGATATACCAACTGGGGCCGCCGGCATCCAGAATGGCCAGCGTCGGCTGCACGACCTCCTCGAAGCTCTTGGTTCCGTAAAGTTTCAGCAGCGTGACGATTGCATCCATGGTGCCCGGCACGGCGGCGGCCTTGACGTCCCCGTCCGGAATTCCGTGTTGCATGTACCAGGCGATGGCTTTGGGTTCGCGAGGGGCCTCCCCTTGCCCCTCCAGCAGCTTCACGTTTTTCTGGTCGGCGCTGTAAACCAGAATGGGAACCTCTCCTCCCACGCAGAACGCGCCTACATAGGTTACGGACAGTGCCAGTAGAGTGGCGGCGCCTGCATCGGCGGCGTTTCCGCCCTGTTGCAGAATCTTGATGCCGGCCGCAGTAGCGGCAGGCTTACCGGAAACAACCACTCCCTCGCTGCCCGTGGCGACACTCGGTCCCCGCGGAGTGACCGGCGTTTTGGTGACCTGCGACGAAGCGAAGGGCGCGAGCAAAAGGAGGTAAGCGGCCGATATCGAGATGATCCTGCGCATAAGGGTTCCACTCCGTTGTAACGGCGAGCGATCCATCGCCGGCATGTCGTCAAGGCTATATCAACTCGCTTGTCCCGCGCTGTTTTCCTCCCACGCCGAAGTAGCGGGCGGGCGCCCGCCGGACAACCGAGGGTGGCTGTCCCCACATGGGTGATCCGAACTGACTGGGTTAAGCGGCCGCTTTCTTTGGGCTGGTTTTCGGCGTCTCTTCTGACTTTTCTTCGGTTTTTTTTGATTCCTTGTTGGTCGATTCTTTCTCAGGCGGTTCGGTCTTTTTTTCTTGAGCGCTTTCTTGCTCCACCTTGTCAGTGCCTTCGGCGGACGGATCGGAAGGTGTTTCCTCTTTTTTGGAAGGCATGGGTTCGGCAGATTTCTCGGGCGGTCTCAGGGCGGAGGCGATCAGCGCAGCCGTGCGGACGCGCGCGGCGCGCCATCGAACATTGCTGGCGTTTCCCGCTTCTTCCAGATAGGGCGCAATCTCCTGGTCGGTGGCGATGCCCTTGGATTTCAGGAATCGCAGCAGCGCGGCGGTCTGAGCCTCGAGGGGTTCGAGCGCGGAGAACAATTCGTCGAAAATCTGCTTCAGAATTTCTTCGTCCATGAAAATGACCTGCCGACTAGGCCGCTAGTTTCCGCCCAATCTTCTTGATTCGGGCGCCGATTGTGGGACGACGGGTGGGCACGCTTGCTTCCCAAGGTTCGTCAACACCCATCAGGGCGACGGCGCCGCCCGCCAGCGCCAAATTCTTCAGAAAATTGGTCATTTCGTTGGCGCGCTGCCCGGGGTCTTCCATACGCCAGAAATCGTGCATCACCGGGGACACTCCGGCGAGGAATCCGAGAATAGCCATCGCTCCGAACTTGGGCTTCACCCCGAGCAGGAGGCTGGCGCCGCCGGCTATCAAGGGCAGGGCAGACAACTTGACTGCCACCTCGGGAGCGGGGACACCCTTTGATTCAACGTAGGGGGCGATGGATTTGGACTTCCGCAGGTTATTGATTCCGCTGTAGAGGAAGAAGCCGCCGAAAACAATCCGGCCGATCAGAAATGGAGTCTTCATAATTGTGTCCTCACGCTGATGTGCTGATTATTCGATTCGGGGGTGGAGGCTGGTGTTGCCGGGTTTGTTCGATGTCCAGGTATGGGCAACGCTCTCGGAAATAATTCTTCCTCTGGCGAAATCGGCGTCGCGGCGCACAGGAGAGCACGGATGTCCAACAGTTGCATCGTCGCAAGGCCAAGAAGGAGCCACGGGTCGCCAGCGACTCTCCGATATGACCGTTCTGGCTGACTCAAGGGCTGCGATGCCGTCGCTTGTGCGGGAATCAACAGAGAACGGTTCTCAAACTTCATCGCGGCGAATATGCTCGATCACTTGAGCCACGCTTTCGGTAAACGTTGGCAGTCGCGGGAGAAGAACTCTTCCTTAGCGAACTGCGCATCGCGGCGCACAGAAGAGAACGATGTTAAAGTCATCGCGGATATCCAAGCAATGAGCCACCACATTCTTCTCTACGATGGGGTCTGCGGGCTTTGCAATCGGATGGTGCAGTTCGTTCTGAAACGCGATCGCAATGGCATTTTTCGTTTTGCCTCTCTGCAAAGTGCGGTGGCGACTCGCATCCTGGCGCGGCACGGCGTGAATGCTGCCGATCTCGATACGGTGTACGTGGTGGTCAACGGTGATCCGGGCGAAATCGATCAGCACGCGGGCCAACGGGATGATCAGATTCTTCTTTCGCGGTCGGATGCGGTTTTGTTTGTGTTAACGCAACTCGGTGGGCTGTGGGGACCAGTTGGGCGGATTTTTCGATTTCTGCCGCGCGGCTTGCGCGACTGGGCTTACCGCGTTGTGGCGCGGACGCGCTATCGAATCTTCGGCCGCTATGATTCCTGCCCTCTGCCCACGGAAGCCACGCGGGCGCGGTTTTTGGACCAGTAATGGCTTCGGAGGTGGAACCTGACGGGGTTCGATTGCGTAGCACCTTGTGTGGGTGCGGCGGCGGAATCGGCACGCCAAAGCGGAACCATTGGGGCTAAAGCCCGATCCATGGTATGCGTCGTACGCGGTCCCCTCGACTTCGCTCCGGCGAGCACTAAACGGCCGCTCTGCGACGCAGCCTACTCCATTCACGGGCATTCAATGGTTGGGGGGTATTGAATGGTGCGTGGTGTCTATCGTTCACGGAGACTACTATCATTCGCTTAAGTCGTAGGTCGCGCTGGCTGATCTTCGTTCTTTTCCTTTATTTCTTTTTCTGCTCCATCGGAGGAATTTACTTGGCGGATGGCACGCTTCATCCGGGGCGACGCGCTCTGACGGAAGAGGAGGCCGCGGGGTTTCGGCAGGCGGTGGGGGCTTTGCAGGCTGTGGAAGAAGATGTCTCGATCACCACACCCGACGCGGCGGTTCTTCGAGGATGGATGGTACGGCCGGCGCGTCCTAACGGTGACGCTGCGTTGCTGCTGCACGGGTTGGGCGACAACCGGCTCGGCATGACGGGATATGCGCAATTGCTGCTGGCGCACGGATACGCGGTGCTGCTTCCGGATGCACGTGCGCATGGGATTAGCGGCGGATCGCTTGCCACTTATGGATTGCTCGAACGCGACGACATTCACCAGTGGGTGGAGTTTCTCGCAGCGCAAACGCAAGCGCGTTGCGTGTACGGTGTAGGGGAATCGATGGGGGCGGCTCAGCTGTTGCAATCGCTTCAAACCGGGGCCCGTTTCTGTGCTGTGGTTGCAGAGTCTCCGTTCAGTAATTTTCGCGAGATTGCCTACGACCGGATGGGGCAGCCCTTCCGGCTCGGGCCTTGGGTCGGACGAACCGTGCTGCGGCCGCTCGTGGAAGCGGCGTTCCTGCGAGCGCGGTGGAAGTACAAATTGGATATGGAACAGATCTCGCCGGAAGATGCGGTGGGGAAGGCTCGTGTCCCGGTGCTTCTGATTCATGGGGAAATCGATGGCAACATTCCGGTGCGACATTCGCGACGCATTCACGAGCGCGCTCCGGCGACGGTGCTTTGGGAGGTTCCGGAGGCCGATCATTGCGGTGCGATTTCGGCGGCGCCAAGGGAGTTTGAGAGGCGTGTGGTCGGATGGTTCGGGGGCGTAGCGAGGTCGGTTGACACTTCGAAGCCGGATCACGGGGGCTAAGAGCCCCAGTTGTGTCCAGTCAGTTCGTTTGCTAGTTTGACATTGATGCGACCGAATGCGCCCCAAGATCTGAGCGGGACCGACCTGAGCAGGACCATCGAGACTCTTTACCGGTCTGAATCGGGCAGGATTCTGGCTACGCTGGTGCGCCTGCTGGGCGATCTTGATCTCGCCGAAGAGGCGATGCACGAGGCCTTTGCGGCCGCTTTGGACAGCTGGCCTCAGTCCGGCATACCGGACAAACCGCGCCCGTGGCTGATTTCAACCGCACGCTTCAAGGCCGTTGACGGGATGCGCCGGCGCGCGCGCTTCGACGGTGCACAGAAAGATCTTGTACTGCACCTGGAAGCGCGCACAAACGATGTGCTTCAGGAAGAGGAGATCGAGGACGATCGCCTTCGTCTCATCTTCACCTGCTGCCATCCCGCTCTGCCGCCCGAGGGACAGGTCGCGCTCACCCTGCGTGAAATCTGCGGCCTGACCACAGAAGAGATTGCCCGGGCATTTCTTATTACGCCGGCGACCCTTGCGCAACGCATTGTTCGAGCCAAATCCGTTATCCGCGATAAAGCCATTCCTTACCAGGTGCCCGTGTCGCAGGAATTACCGGCAAGGTTGGGAGCCGTACTTCAGGTCGTGTATCTGGTCTTCAACGCGGGTTATTCAGCGGAGACAACCGGCGCCGAACTGAGCCGCGAAGCGATCCGTCTGGGCAGATTGCTCCTCGAGCTTCTTAAGCTTCACTCAATTCAAGAACCCGAGGTGATGGGCCTGTTGGGACTCATGCTGCTGCAGGAATCGCGCCGCGCCGCGCGAACTTCTCCCGACGGAGAGCTGATCCTGCTGGACTACCAGGATCGCTCGTTGTGGAACACGGATCAGATTGTCGAAGGCATCGCACTCACCGAGAGCGCTCTTCGATCGCTCCGCTTCGGCGCTTACACCCTGCAGGCGGCCATTGCGGCCGTTCACGCCGGGAGTTCGTCCGCCGCATCCACAGACTGGCGCGAGATTACACTGCTCTACGACCGGCTGCTTCAGATTCATCCTTCCCCGGTGGTCGAACTGAACCGCGCAGTTGCCGTCGCCATGTGCGAAGGTCCAGAGCAAGGTCTTCGTCTCATCGATGGCTTGCTGGCGCGCGAGGAACTGGCCAATTATCACCTCGCGCACGCGGCCCGTGCGGATCTGTGTCGCAGGCTGGGACGGATTCCTGAGGCCCGTGCTTCGTATGAGAAGGCGCTCGCCCTGGTTGTGACTGGGAAAGATCAGCAGGAACCCGTGCGCCGTTTTCTCGCGAGGCGGCTCGAGGAAGTGAAATAACACTCCAGAAATTGAAATAAAAAAATAGTTCCCCGTGGTTGTCGATTTTCTCCGTGCGCGACGACTATAGAATGAACGCTCAAAACGATGAACGAGCGAACGCGCAAGACTACTTGCGCCACAAAATCGTTACAGGAGAAGACAATGCCGCAATATTTGGTTGCAGGTTACATCCCCGACAACTTCGACCCGTCCACCGTAACCGAAGCGATTTCCCGCGAGATCCACGCGCTCAACAAAGAGATGATTGCTGCCGGCGTCAGAAAATTCGCTTGCGGCCTTGGGTCCGCGAAGTCGCTGCGACCGCAGACCGATGGCAAAGTCCTCATCACCGACGGGCCGTACCTTGAGACCAAGGAACACATCGGCGGTTTTTGGATATTGGAATGCGTTGATATGGACGAGGCGGTGGCATGGGCGCGCAAAGGCGTCGCCGCCACTCGGGGGCAGGTCGAGGTGCGAGAGATCTTTTTCGTTCCGGCAACCGACTAGCAACTGAGCGGCGGACTTGAACGAAGGGATGAAGACATGCGGGCAGCGACGGCGACAGAACGCTGCCCGCTGAAGGGCGATCTCGCGAAAATGGGCCCATTCTCAAGAGGAAAACAATGCGGAAAAAGAAGGTGGGCGCAATCGCCATCAAAAGCTTCGCCCTGCTGGTTGCGCTCGGTACGGCGTACCGGGCGCTGCTGGATCTCGCGCTGGCACCGCGGGTAGCCCACTCAAGTCCGGTTTTGGCTTGAGTCGGGGAGTTCCCGATGCATCCAGCCGGCTGATTTTCCCCGGCTGGGCCGCGCCTTTCGACGCTTTATTTTCTTCGATTTGGCTGTCATGACGTTACTGTATATCCCCTACTGTCAGCACATTATGTTCCGGCAGGAACATTACGGCAGTAGTGGCGAACTATCTTTCTTTCAAATCCCGAACTATTTTTCTTAACTCCTTGGGAACACTGCGGACAGACGGAGCGTTCCCCAGTTGTTTGACGAGCGGAGATTGGTGAACGTCCCGTTTGTCTCCAGTGATTTCTATTCGCTCTCGGATGGCTCCCAAAGCTCGATCTTGTTGCCATCTGGATCTTTAACCCACGCAAAGTTCCCGTAGCCGGGATATTCCGCGGTCTTGTCAATTGCCACGCCTTTACTCTTAAGATGGTTGAGGATTTCTTCCATGCTCTTTACTCGATAATTAATCTGACCGGTTCGCGGCTTATCCTTGATGTCTTGGTCCGTGGGCATAATCGCCCACGCGGTCGTTCTCTTGATCTCCGGATTTTCAAGATCCCGATAGTCAAACGTTGCATAGACTGAATTGCACTCGCTGTCTTGACCCGCAGCAACGATTCCGAGGCAATCGCGATACCAGGCCGCCAATCTCTTTGTATCGTTGGAAAACAGAAAAACGCCCCCAATTCCGTCGATCATCTTGTTCCTCCCTTAAATCTTATGTTAACCCCATCTCTGCCGGCTTCCGAGCCGGCAGGCATCGTTCCAATTCAAAGTGCGACCAAGTTAGCCTGTGTCATTGCTCTTTGCACGGATTCACATTCTGTCATAGAAATACCCAAAGTGGCCCGATGCCATCGGCATCCAGGAATCTGACTGCGCCCGAGCGCCATTTCCTCGCGTGGAGGCTGCGGGAATTGAAATAAAATACTGGCCCTGCTGTCGAATTTTAGGTACGCGCGACGACTATAGGGTGAACGCCGCCAACAAGAGGAGAGGCGCATGAAATACATCTGTTTCGGATACATCGAGCCAGGAACATTCGAAGGGATGACCGAGGACGAGCGACACGCAGTGCTCGACGAATGCTTTGAGCACAACGACCATCTGCGCGCCAACGGATATCTGGTTGCCGAAGTACCTCTTCAGCCTCCGGAGACCGCGTTGACCCTGTACTGGAAGAACGGCAAAGTCGCGACGACCGACGGCCCCTATGCGGAAACCAAGGAACAGGTCGGCGGCATTCAGATCCTTGAGGCGCGAGACCTCAATCATGCCGTTCAGCTTGTCTCACAGCAACCAGGCTTTAAGTATGGCCTTGGGCCAATTGAGATACGGCCGATTGCAGATTTGAGCGAAATGATCAAGGCAAGCGAGCAGCGACGGCGAAAGGGCACCGCGCGATGAGAGCAGCGCCCAAGTTTGTCATCACACCCTAAAACTCTCATAAGCGCCAGTAGCTAAAAGAAAGGCAGGACAATCCGTGAGAAAGGTAATCTACGCAATCAACATCACCCTGGATGGCTGCTGCGACCACACCAAAATGATAGCCGATGAAGAAATACATGAATATTTTACGCACCTCATGCGAGATGTGGACCTGCTCGCGTTTGGGCGTAAAACCTATGAATTGATGGTTCCTTTTTGGCCGGATGTCGCAAAAAACCATTCCACGTCAAAAGCAATGAACGAATTTGCCGACTCATTCGACTCGATCAACAAAATTGTTTTTTCACAATCATTAGACAGCGCTGAAGGAAATACCAGAATTGTTCGTGCGAAGCTTCGAGACGAAATACTTAAATTGAAACAAGAACAAGGGAAGAATATTTTAGTCGGTGGGGTAACTATTCCTTCACAACTGATAGAGCTTGGCCTAGTTGACGAATATCATTTTGTCGTTCAGCCAATCGTTGCAGGAGAAGGGAGACGGTTGTTAGAAGGCATTAGCCTACAGGAGAGATTCCAGTTGAAACTCGTTGAGTCCAAGACTTTCAAATCAGGATGTGTTGCGCTTCGCTACTTGAAACAGTGACAGAACATCTGCAGCAATACAAACATCATGCGGGCTGTTCGCAACTTTGATCTCCTCTCATCTCAGCGTGGATTTTTGCGGTTCTTCGTTGCGTTCAAATCGTCAAGATACTCGGATACGTCAACTGCCCACCCATCCCGCGGGCGAGTATTCATCGACACAACCTCGTCGCATGTCCCGTAGCCACGATCATAAGCTGCTTTCGATATCTCGCAGGCCTTCACCTCGCTCCATTTCCAGACCCTAGGCGCGCTTCCTCTCCTGCAAGAGCAATACAACGCATACTCTCGCGAAGAGCCACGCATGGTTGGCATGACGTAGGCCCCGTTGCGATACGGGCTAAGGGACACGAGATACAGAATGTGGCAATTCGGGCATTCCACGCAATGACGAATACGCGGCACGAGAGATTCCCCAGTGACAACCTGCAGCGTGAAACCACAGCCCTTGCTGACGGACTCAGGTTGACTCTTTTTCGCTTCTACCTCGGCATTTTGAGCAGCATTGGTTACGGCTTCGATAGCTTGGTTACCGCATCCAGTTGCTCTTCCGATCAGCTCTTGCGTAAACATTCATGTGCAATTGAGAGCAGAATTGGCTGACAACTTCACAAATTCCTGCTGAGTGACAACTGAGGGAGCATGTGGTGTTCCACGGTCACAACAATTACGTGACACAACAGGCCAGCCATTTGGGAGTGCGGGGTGGAGTGACGGACTAACAAAGTGGTGGGGCGATCTCGAAACGACCGAACGAGCCTTTTCTCCAACTTCTCATACACACACTGACGATCGGTTACGCAATTCGAGAATACGAGCAACCAAAAGTCAGTCCCGATCAATCCGATTGACTTTGAAATAATTAACATACATACTGGTCGGTATGTTAGCCGGTCGCAAGGCAAAGCGAAAGCTGCGTGATCCAAAGCGTACCCGGGAACGCTTGCTGCAAGCGGGTTTTCAGGAGGTCTACAAATCGGGTTTCCAGCGTGCCGGGGTCGATTCAATCCTCGCCGCCACCGACGTCACCAAGGGTGCGCTGTATTACCATTTCGGCAGCAAGGAAGCCCTGGGATATGCCATCGTCGAAGAGATCATCGCAAAGCTTACTCGTGACAGATGGTTGCACCCTATGCTCAGCAACGGGCACCCCATCGATATCTTGATTGCCATTGTGCGGCGGACACCAGTTCGGCCCGAAGACATTCGAGGCGGTTGCCCCCTGCTCAATCTGGCGCAGGAGATGTCTCCGCTGGACGAACAGTTTCGTAAGCGACTGGAGAGGATCTTCTTTGCCTGGCAGCAAGGAGTTGCCGCGCTTTTGCGGAAGGGGCAGTCCCAAGGGACAGTTCGCCGCGACCTGAATCCAGACGAAATTGCCAGTTTCCTGGTCGCGATGGTCGAGGGCTACGCCTCGTTGGCAAAGACTGCTCAAGATGCGAAGGTGTGGGAAGTGGGAATGAGAAATATCGTGTCGTGGCTGAGGTCTCTTCGCGCGCCTCGTCAATCTCGGAAAGGCGGGGGACGGCGGGTGTCGAAGAAGCATGTGGTCAGGCCACGGCAGCGACTCCAACTCGAGGGAAAACGATGAACCGAAAAAGATGGGCAATGATAGCTTGTGTCAGTCTCACTCTATTCGTAGGGCTCGCGGGAATCGAGCAAGGACGGGCACAAGCGCCGAAAACAGAGTATCCGAACATGCTAGCGCTCGATCAGTACCTCATGGCAGACCGAAATGCCGAGATTAGCTTGGCTCGGAGCGCGGCACCGGATGCGATATCGGGCGATGCAAAGATTCTCGTCCTCGGGCGCCATGGCTACGAAACTGCCGTCGAGGGGAAGAACGGCTTTGTGTGTGTTGTGGAGCGCGGGTGGATGTCCCCTTCCAATGCTCCGGAGTTTTGGAACCCCAAACTTCGGGGTCCGATTTGCTTCAATCCGCCGGCCGCGCGATCCGTCTTGCCGACTACTTACAAAAGAACAGAGATGGTGTTAGCAGGGCGAACGAAGGCTGAGATCATCGAGGGCAACAAGGCAGCATCCGACAAAGGTGAACTGCCACCGCTCGAACCCGGCGCGATGAGTTACATGATGTCGAAGGGTGCTTATCTCACAGATAACGGCGATCACAACCTGGCTCATTTGATGTTTTATGCTCCTCCGCTGGAGGGCACAGCTTGGGGCGCCGATCTGCCGAAATCACCGGTAATGCTGAATCCACAATTCAAAGATGCTCAACCGATCGACGTGTTTGTCGTTCCTGTAGGCAGGTGGTCAGACGGGTCCGCTGCTCCGGTTATGTAGGAGCATTTCACTTAGAAGCAGCGCACACGTCAGTTTGTCTTCGAGTAGCAGGAAGTCGAAACGAGAGAGCAAGGCGAGGGGTTCCATCATGAGCGCCCGCGAGATTCAGGATCAGAAGGCGGTTGCACGTGAGATATTTGTTCAAGACGCTGCTCACGCGAATGCAGACGTTTCGGCTGGCCCAGTGCGGGGGGACACGATTTGCTCCATCAAGGGTAGACGGGATCACCGTCTTGAACCTACAGACACACCGTTGCTTCCGCTAACCCGAGTTGATGCTGCAAACCTCATCCGAGTCTTGCGGCAGTTGGAGGGTATCGCAAAACGACAGGCGCCACGAATCGCGTTTAAGGCAAAGGGTAGGATCCTATTCTTGGATTTAGCCGAGATTGTGGCAGTGCAAGCTGAAGGTAATTACGTTTCATTGCGACACCGGCCCAATCCCTATTTGCTGCGTGAGTCCCTCTCGTCCATGGCGGAGAAGCTCAAGCCCTACGGTTTTATCCGCATCCACCGCTCGGTCGTCGTGAATATTTCGGCCGTGGAGGAGATCCAACCTTTACCGACGGGGGAGTACAGGTTGCGAGTAACAGGTGGAAAGGAATACCTGGTAACGCGCACGTACAAAGACAATCTCAGAGATCTGGCGCAACTGTGGGTGGGCTCAGAGCGCCTTTGCGGCTAACCGGTAGCCCGAGGTCTTACCTCGTTATTCCGTCGTGGCATCCCCGATCGTCCCCTCCGAAAAGTCGGCCTTAGCGCGGCAGAGTCCTTTTAACATCTTTGGCACTGGAGAAACGTATCCAGATCATAGTTTCCGAATTGTCGGCAACCCGGAGACTGTCCTGAACTACGGGAAGTCGCCAGACATCTTCAAGTCGAAGTGCTTAAGTTAGCGCTCATGGGGCAATGCCCCGGACGAAGCCCCCATAAGAGATAACTTAAGACGGGCTGCTTCCGGTTTGCCCTTGAGTCGGGCAGAGAACGACAATCACCGACGAACTCCAAGACTTTCGGCTATTTTGGGTCTGGACGATCAAGTGGGACGCTAACGTAACCCGACCTGGCCGCGGACCGAAGTTAGCAACTTTGTGGGATCGTAGCCTACCCCATCCTTAAAGACGATCTCCACGGCCTCGATGTCCGTTATTTTGGATGATGGGTCTCCGCGAACGACGACCAGATCCGCGCGTTTCCCCGGAGCCAATGTGCCGATTCGGTCTTCCTCTTGTAGAAATCGCGCGCCATTCTCAGTGGCGATGTGAATGGCCTCCAGGGGCGTGAAACCGCCTTCCACCAGAAGTTCCACTTCGCGCTGATCGCCGAAACCAGCCACTACACCGCCGATACCAGTTGGGTCAGGCCCTGCCAGCAATATTCCACCAGCTTTGGCAAACGCATGTTCCAATTCCATCTCCTTCTTCAGACTACGGGTGACGGGCTGTTGCGCTCGCTGCGATAAATACCCAGCCTGAGCCTGTGGAGACATGACATCAAGAACCCGATCCTGCAATGTTGGTCGATCGGAGGAGTATGCCTCCATGACTGGGAGAGTTGAGGTGACAGCAACATGATGCTCTATCAGTATCTGGAATAGCTCGCGAACTGCTGGGCTCTCCGGAGTGAGCGCCAAGAAAGCAGCCCGCGATTGCTCGGTGGACGGCGGGCAAACGCCCGGCTTTTTCTCCGAATTGAAGTCGGTAGCAAGTACAAATCCGTGTTCGATATCGTCGATGCCAAGTTCGGCGGCCTCGCGGTACGTAATCGAACAGAGATGTCCCGTCACTTTGAGGCCGCGTTTATGCGCTCCATCAATCACAGCCCTGAGCTCAGCGGTGGTGATGTGCACAAATGCTTTGAAGGAAGTGACACCCTGATCGGCCCAGAATTCAACTGTCTTGCGAGCGTCCTCAGGACCGCTGAGTTCGTGGACGGGCAGACGAACATTTCCTTCGCCCTCCAGATACGGCCCTGTCACATGGATTTTGGGGCCGGGAATCTTGCCAGCATCTATCCAACTCTTTAAGTTCAAGTCTGCATAGGGCTCCACGCTCGCAGTGGTGCGGAGGCTCGTGACACCAGCAGCGAGATAGAGCCTTGGAAAAGTGAAACTGGACTGCTGCTCGAACTGGAGCGTTCCCCTGACTCGTTGACCTGCCAAGTTCACTGGCTGGGGATAAAACATGTGATCATGCATCCCGACCAGACCAGGCATAACCGAGTGATCCGTGAGATCGAGCACCTTCGTACCCGGCGGAATCGGCGTGGAGATCGCGTCTCCAAGAGCAGCGATGGCTCCGTCTCGAATGATCAAGGTCTGATTATCACGGGCAGGCTGTCCCGTGCCGTCGATCACGCGGATATGGGAGAGCGCGATGACGGCATCGTCGAACTTCACATAATCTCTCACCTCTGGTGCAAGCTTCGTGGTAAGGGGAGTCTGTGCGCTGGACCAAGCGACGGCAATGCCGGAGACAGCGACGAGGGCGTAGATGAACGATGTTATGTCACGTCCGTCGCGCATGTCATTTGCTCCAGCCAGGGAATTTTAGCTGATGAATGAAGAGAATGTCTGTCCGCCCTTCCAGGACGGTTGGTTGCGGAAAATTTGGCGCAATCATGAATGATTGGGACTGCCGCTCTCAACCATGACGGCTAGATCTTGCCTTAAGCAAACATCCTAAGTTCTTAAGTAGCGCTTATGAGGCGAAGCCCTGGGCTAAGGCCCCATCGAGGGAAGGGCCGCTCTTTCACGGCGGCTTCCATCTGCACGGAATCTCTTTATCTCAGGGTGCATCGCGGTCCGAGAATTCGAGCCTCGCTCGAGGGACAGCCGAGGGCGGCTGTCCCCACATGAGCTTTCCATAGTTTTCACATTTGAGCTTTCCACATTAGCTTTCAGGATGAGTTTCACAGATGAGCTTTCCACCGGCTCCAAAGCCTTTGCGGGCGGGGGTTCTTCGGTCGCGATCACATATTGCCTTCTGCTGTGTAGAATAAACTCCTGCGAATTCGTGCCTGATTCTGAGGCACGGAAATAAATCCTCCGCGTTGAGGTTCTCATAATGGCCGATAAAGCCGTCGTCGATAGCCAGGGTCCGAATATCGATTCCATCCTGAACGAGCAGCGCAAGTTTGAGTGTCCTCCTGAGTTTGCCAAGCAGGCGCACATCAAGAGCCTGGCGGAGTATGAGCGGCTGTACAAGGAATCGGTGGAGGATCCGGATAAGTTCTGGTCACGGATTGCGAATGAGCTGCACTGGTTCAAGAAGTGGGACAAGGTGCTGGAATGGAATTGTCCGTGGGCGAAGTGGTTTGTGGGCGGCGAGATCAATCTGTCGTACAACTGCCTGGACCGGCACGTGGGGACGTGGCGGAAGAATAAGGCGGCGATCATTTGGGAGAGCGAGCCAGGTGAAGTCCGGGTGCTGACGTATCAGCAACTGCATCGCGAGGTGCAGAAGTTCGCGAACGTGTTGAAGTCTCTGGGTGTGAAAAAGGGCGACCGAGTGGCGATTTACATGGGCATGACGCCGGAGTTGCCGATTGCGATGCTGGCTTGCGCGCGGATTGGAGCACCGCACACGATCGTCTTTGGGGGATTTTCCTCCAATGCTTTGGTGGATCGCATTCACGACTCGCAGGCTTCGGCGGTGATCACGCAGGATGGATCGTACCGGCGCGGAGCGGAAGTGAAGTTGTTTCCGGCGGTGGAAGAGGCGTTGAAGTCGTGTCCCAGCGTGAAACATGTCGTCGTCTATAAGCGCACGGGAACCGCGATCAACATGCAGGCCGGGCGGGATCACTGGTGGCACGAGTTGATGGAGAAGGCTTCGGATGTATGTCCCGCCGAGCCGCTGGACTCGGAGCATCCGCTTTACATTCTGTACACATCAGGAACGACGGGGAAGCCGAAGGGGGTCGTGCACACGACAGGTGGGTATTCCGTGGGCACGTACATCACTACGAAATGGGTTTTTGATCTGAAGGACGAGGACACGTATTGGTGTACGGCGGACATTGGCTGGGTGACGGGGCACAGCTACATCGTGTATGGGCCTCTGCAGAGCGGCGCTACCAGCCTGATGTATGAAGGGGCTCCGAATTTTCCAGAGCCGGACCGGTTCTGGTCGATCATTGCGCGGCATAAGGTGAACGTGTTTTATACGGCGCCGACGGCGATCCGGACGTTTATCAAGTGGGGCGATCAGTGGCCGAAGAAGCACGACATGAGCAGCCTGCGGCTGCTGGGTACGGTCGGGGAGCCGATCAATCCTGAAGCGTGGATGTGGTACCGCGAAACCATTGGCGGCGAGCGGTGTCCCATCGTTGACACGTGGTGGCAGACGGAGACTGGACACATCATGTTGTCGCCGATTCCGGGGGCAATTGCGACCAAGCCGGGATCGGCCACGCGGCCATTTCCGGGCGTGGTGCCCGAGATCGTCACCATGGAGGGCAAGCCGGTGCCGGCGGGTTCGGGTGGATTTCTCGTGATGAAGCGCCCGTGGCCGGGAATGCTGCGCACGGTTTATGGCGATCCTGACCGCTATGTGAAGAATTACTGGTCGCAGATTCCTGGGATGTATTTCACCGGAGATGGAGCGCGGCAGGATAAAGATGGATATTTCTGGATTATGGGCCGGGTGGATGACGTGCTGAATGTGAGCGGGCACCGGCTTAGCACGATGGAAGTAGAGTCGGCCCTGGTGGCGCACGAGGCCGTGGCGGAAGCGGCGGTGGTTGGGCGTCCGGATGACTTGAAGGGGCAGGCGATCTCGGCGTTCGTGACTCTGGAGCAGGGAAGACAGCCCACGCAGGAATTGAAAGAGGAATTGCGGAAATGGGTGGCGAAGGAGATCGGAGCGTTGGCGAAGCCGGACGACATTCGCTTCACCGATACGCTACCCAAAACCCGCAGCGGCAAGATCATGCGGCGGCTCCTGCGAGAGCTCGCTACGAACGGCAGCGTGAAAGGCGACACGACGACGCTGGAGGATTTCGGCGTGATTGCCAAGCTGCAGGAGCAGGACGAAGTGTAGTGCGAATTGCGGCGGCCTATTAGGGCGACAAGCTATGCTACTCGCCCGTGCCCATCATGATGATTGGCATCGTGGGCGTGGTCGCGCCAGCTTCGTTCTCTACTGTGATGGCGAAGGCCTTGGCCTCAGTGCCGGCCGGCAGCGGAGGATTGACTACCGTTGCACTGCCGTGGGCATCGGGCTTGAACACGCCCGCGGGGATGGGCGCGCCTTGCGTCGGAATCAGCCACAACTCATAGGCCTTTTGCGGCGGCAGGGCGGGCATGTTGTTGGCGACGAAGACCAGGCTGCTGCGGTTTCTCAGATAGAAGGCCTTACCTTGAGGTTGCGGCGGGGTCTTCATCGCGACCAAGGTAACGCGTTGAGTTTCGGGCGAAATGATCGGGGCAGCGATGCGGCGGAGGTCTTCCAGTTCGAGCATGTTCTGCGAGGATTGCGATCTCAGGAATAGAAGGTACTGCTTCAGGCCAGCATTTTCCTTCCACAGCGAGGCCGCGAATACGATCACTGCCGCGGTTGCGGCCCAGCCGAGCCATCCCCACCACGGCTTGCGCACAGACGCTGTTGCTTGCGCGTTCTGTGCACGTGCTGCTGATGCGGCTGCTTCTTTCGCAACGGCATCCAGCAAACGCTGGCGCACGCGGGCGGGAGGTTTCGGCCCCATGGTCGACAGCGCAAGCAGGGCTCCGTCGCCCCGAAGCTGCTCGAGCTCCAGGCGGCAATCGGCGCAGGTCGCGAGATGCTTTTCGAGCTCTGCGCGGTCGTCCCCCTCAAGCGCGTTCAGCGCGTAGAGTGCAAGGTTCTCGCCGAATTGTTCGTGTCCGCTCATTTCGAAGTTGTCTGAAACGCTTTGCGCATCGCAATGAGTCCACTGCGAATGCGGGTCTTGATCGTGCCTAGCGGTTCTCCAGTCTTGTCGGCAATTTCGGAATGGGTCAGTCCTTCAAAGTACGCCATTTCCAGGGCGCTGCGTTGAGGGGGAGGCATCGAGCCGAGCACGCCGCGAACTTTCTCGGCGGCGCGCGATCGGTCTGCCGCTGCCGCAAGATCAGGCGCGACTGAGACGATGACATCTTCGATGTCGGTTTCCGGCCGTCGTTTCCGCAGCGCGTCGATGGCGCGATTGCGCGTGATCACAGCCAGCCAGGCTCCCAGACTGCCGCGGGCCGCATCGAATGCGCCCGGATTCCGCCACAACTGCAGGAAGACGTCTTGCAGGACATCTTCGGCAGATCCGGTGTCGCCGAGCACGCGCAAAGCGACTGCATAAACCACGGACGAATAGCGGTCATAGAGCTCCGCCAGGGCGCTCTGGTCGCCCGACTTCATGGCCGTTACGGTGGCCAGATCGGTGGAAATCGCTTGTCTATCGGGACTCGACAAACGCCTCGGTCACTTCCTTCTTAAGATACGTTCTGCAGGCCCCGCCGGATTGCACGGAAAGTAACGGGCACTTCACTGAAAAACAGGATTACTGGGTCAGCTTGATGGCCAGTTGTCGTTCTGGCTGGGTCATTTCTCCCCAAAGTTTTTGCAGGTCGGTCTGAGCTTCCTGACTTTCAGGATCGCGGCGCAAGGCCATGGCAAACCAGCGATAAGCCGTAGGGAGGTCGTGGGGCGCGCACAGCCCGGCCGAATAAAGGGCTCCCATTTCGATCATCGCCTTGGCGTTGGAATGATTCGCGGCAGGTTTCAAAATCTGCATGCCACGCTCGCAATCCTGAGCAGCGCCGCGGCCATAAAGATATTTCCGGGCCTCGGCGACGGGGTCGGCCGGGGTTCGGGCAGGAAGGGTCGCCGGGCTTGGTTTTGGTGCGGGCTGTTTGGCGGCGGCTGCGGGCTTCTCGGGCTTTTTCGGGCTGGAGGCAGGAGCAAGGTTCTCCGGCTCTTTCGCGCTGGCGGCGGGTGGCTCGTCTTCCGAGTCTGACGCGGAATTCGCAGGGGCGTCGGATTTGGCGGCGTCCGATTTAGGGACGTCCGGTTTAGCAGCGTCGGTTGCCGGCGGAGCCGCGGTCGGCGGAGCTTTGGTGACAGGAGGTTGGGCGGCCACGTTATCGACCGGCGAAGGAGAATCTGCGGGAGGCTGCGCACTGGCCGCAGGCTGACTCGCCGGAGTTTGCGATTCCGGGGCAGGATTGGAGGGAGCGGGCGCAGACGCGGGAGCAGTGGGCTCTGCGTCAGTCGGGGTCGTGTTTTGAGCCACGGCAGAGGGTTTGTTGGATCCGGAAGTCAGCCACGGAAATCCATGATTCTTCCAACGCAGATAGCCGAGTCCGATGGCTAGTGCGAGTGCAATGAGAATCAGAAAAAACTTGCCGGCACCGCCGCCGCGGTGTCCTTCGTCATCGTCGAGCAAGTAATCGAGATTCCTGGAGCCGCGGGTGGAATGCGGATCAATGCTCAGACTGGCGCGTTTGCGAGGAGCAGGATCGCTCAATCCCAGAAACGATGGTCCGCTGATGACCGGGGAGTCGTCGGGGACGCGCGGCGCTTCCGCAGTCTGAGAACGAACGGGACTCGGCGCTGCGAAGGGAGCAGTCGCTCCTGGCGTCGCTGAACGCAGAGTGGGCGAGGCGGGTGGCGCCGACAGGAGTGTCGCGCCGCACATCCCGCAAAAGCGGTTCCCGTCGAGATTTTCATTGCCGCAACGAGAGCAACGCACAACGCCTCCTTCGACTTCTATAGCTTACGATATCTTAAAGGTTCGATGCACTTTGGCCATAGGGAGAATCCGCAAAATCACTGTTATCTTATAGACAACACTAGGGCCTTCTGGCACTGAGGATGTGGCGATTTCGCACTTGCGCCCAGAGACGAGAACGATGAGCAAGGCATATTCCGCGGCACATTCTTCGATTGAATCCTTCCATCTAACAGTGCAGGGCCGCCGGTTGGAGGTCCAGCGTATCCGAGGACTCGATCCGCGAGGGCCGGAACTGGTGTTCCTCCACGAGGGACTGGGGTCTGTCTCTCATTGGAAGGATTTTCCCCGGCGGATTGCTGCGGCGACTTCTTGTCCGGTCACCGTGTACTCGCGATACGGTTCCGGCAATTCGGACGAACTGGCGGAACCCCGGCCGACTACGTACATGCACGACGAAGCTCTTGATGCGCTGCCGGAGCTTCTCTCGGAACTGAAAATCGAAGACCCAGTTCTCGTCGGGCACAGCGATGGGGCGTCGATTGCTCTGATCCATGCGGGAGCGCACGATCGCGTGCGTGGGCTGGTGCTGCTGGCGCCGCATGTCTTCGTCGAAGAACTCAGCGTGGCGAGCATTGCCGAAGCTAAGGTGAAATTCGAAACCACGGATCTGGGGGAGAAATTATCCCTGTATCATCGGGATGCGGGGCGCACATTCTGGGGATGGAATAATATCTGGCTCCATCCGGATTTCCGCCGCTGGAACATCGAAGAATATTTGCCGCGGATTACTTGCCCCATTCTCGTCATTCAAGGGCTGGACGATCAGTACGGAACGATGGCGCAGGTGGATGCGATCGCGAAACAGAGCGCGGGTCCGGTGGAAGTACTGGCGTTAGCGGACTGCCGCCACTCGCCGCAGCGCGATCAGCCGGATGCCGTAACCGACGCTATCGGTAGATTTGTGAGCAGAGTTCGTGGGAACAAGAAACTGAAATGAGAAAAGGAATTTGATGTCTTCTTCCACAAGAAAACACGCAGGACCGCCGAGCGACCGTCCGAGCGTACCAGAACCTTCGTACGCCGAGCGCGCGCGCACGTTGCTGCATCTGGGGCGGATCGGCAGCCTGTCGACACAATCGCTGAAACAGCCGGGATTTCCATTTGGATCAGTAATGCCGTATGGGTTGGACCATAACGGACGTCCGATTTTTCTCATCAGCACGATGGCGATGCACACGCAGAATCTGCGAGCGAATCCGCGCGCTTCGTTGCTGGTGACGCAATTCGAGGCTGGCGGCGATCCGCTGGGCGCATCGCGGGTCACGCTGGTCGGAGAGGTGACGGTGTTGGCGGGGGCGGAGGTGGCGGAGGCCCGAACGCTTTACCTGGCGCGCTACGAGAACAGCAAGTACTGGGTGGACTTTGAAGATTTTTCTTTTTACCGCATGAACGTGGTGGATGTCTACTACGTGGGCGGCTTCGGAGTGATGGGCTGGGTAACGGCTGCGGAATATGAACAGGCGGAAGTGGATCCGTTGGCGGAGGTTGCAGGGGGGATCCTGGAGCACATGAATGCCGATCACAGGGATTCGCTCGTGAGCCTGGCCCGTGTGTTTGCCGGACTGGACGCGCAGGAGGTGGAAATGACTTCTGTCGACCGCCTGGGCTTCCACGTGCGCGCGAAGACACAAGATGGCATGCGCGGCGCCCGCATCGGGTTCCTGCGAGAAGCGCGGGATTCGGCGCAAACGCGGAAGGTACTGGTGGAGATGGTGCAGCAGGCGCGGGCGGTTCCGAGTGCAGGCGTCAAGTAGCTAGGGATTCTGTTCCCCGGGACGAATTCCGTATTTGCTCAGCTTGTAGGCGAGGGCGCTACGGGAAAGGGCCATGCGACGGGCGGCTTCGGCTTGCGCTCCATGAGTGAAACTCAGCGTACGAAGAATCAGTTCCTTCTCCGCCTTCTCGAGCAGGCCAGTCAGGTCAAACGTGTCGGCCAGGGGAATCGTGAGTTGATTGTCGTGGGTGAGTTGATCGTTTTGGGAGAATGGGCCGGCAGCGGTGAGTTGCTCAGCTGCGACAAGTTGATCGGCATGAGCACTGCCATTTCCCTCCATTACGGTTTCGTTTTGGTTTAGCGGCAGGTCGTCGGCGCCAATCTGCGGGTTGCTGCTGAGGATGTAGGCACGCTCGATGAGGTTCTTCAATTCCCGCAAGTTCCCAGGGAATCGGTATCCTTGCAAGATCTGCAAAGCCTCAGGCGACATCTCCCGGCGAGGAGTCTTTAGTTCCGTGGCCACCTGCTGGGAGAAGATATCGCTCAATCCGGCGATGTCATCGCGCCGCTGGCGGAGTGGCGGAAGGTGAATCGGCACAACGGCCAGCCGGTAGAAGAGATCCTCGCGGAAAAGACCTTCTTTGACCCGCTGTTCAAGATTACGGTGAGTCGCGACCAGAACGCGGACGTCGACACGCCGCGGATGCGTGGAGCCAACGCGTAGGAGCTGTCCGTCGGTGAGAATGCGCAGCAGTTTGGCTTGTGCGGCGGGAGAGAGTTCTCCGGCTTCGTCGAGAAACAGGGTTCCTTCGTGGGCCGCTTCGAAGAGACCTTGGCGCTGGCGATCTGCGCCGGTAAATGCACCCTTTTCGTGGCCGAAGAGTTCGCTTTCCAGCAAAGTCTCGGTGAAGGCTGCGCAATTGACGGCGATGAAGGGCTTGGTAGCTCGGGGGCTGTTGCGATGAATGGCGCGGGCCACGACCTCTTTGCCGGTTCCGGTTTCGCCAGTAATCAACACGGTGACATGGGTGGGGGCAACGCGGGCAATGCGTTCGCGGACGTCGTGCATGGCGGGGCTTTCGCCATAAATGTCGGCCGCGCCCTCCAGGCGGACGACCGCGTCCTTGAGCCGAATATTTTCGCGAAGGAGACCGGTGCGCTCACAGGCGCGTCGCACCGTAGCGCGGACCACCTCGGGCTGAAAGGGCTTGGTCAGGAAGTCGAACGCGCCCTTGCGCATGCTCTCTACGGCGAGTTCGATGCTGGCCATCGCGGTCAAGAGGATCACGGGGACGGTGGGATCGTTCTCGTGAGCTGAGGCTAAGACGGCCAAGCCATCGCCGTCGGGCATTTTCTGGTCGGTGATGACGACATCGAAATCGTTGGCAGCGAGAGTGCGCTGGGCCTCCTCGACGCCACTCGCTTCCCAGATCTGATGCTGATCCTGCCGCAGATTGGAGGCAAGAATCTTGCGCATATTCGGTTCGTCATCGACTAAAAGAATTCGTCCCATCGTTAGATTCCTTGCTAGTCGCCCATTCCAAGTGTGCGCTGGGCGAAGCGCCGGTTATCCGCCGCCACCGCTCTTATGGCACTGGTAGCAGTTGATGCTGTTGTAGACATACCCCGGCACATTCTCGTGGTGGAAGTTGGCGGCGTTGTTGCCACCGTGACAGCCGGTGCACTGGAAGATGGCGTAGTTATTGGAATTGATGTGGCAGGTTGAGCACACGTTGCCCGCATTGCCATGGTTGGTCGGGAACGGCGTGTACTGAGTGTGATTGAATGTGGCACCGGTCCATGCCGTCGTGTTGTGGCAGGTCTGGCAGGAGGTGGGGAAGAACTGTGGCTGCGCCGAGTGTCCCGGATTCGTCGTGTTGTTGTAATCCGTCTGGTGGCACCCAATACAAGTGATCGGCAGAGTGGTGTAGTTTCCGTTCACATGGCAATCCGTGCATTGCCGTGGCGGCGCCGTGTGGGAGCCGGTCAGAGGGAAGGTTGTGTTGTTGTGGTTGAAGGTGGAGTCGGTCCAGACCGTGGTGTCGTGGCACAGCTCGCAGGTTGTCGGGAAGCCCGCGGTGGCATGGGCAGGCGCCGTTGTGCTGGCGTAATCCTTCTGGTGACACGAGTAGCACAACGTGGTGTTTAAGTTGTAGTTGTTGTTGATGTGGCAATCGGTGCACTGACGCGGCGGCACGGTGTGGCTGCCGGTTAGCGGGAAGCCGGTGCTGTTGTGATTGAACGTAGCATTCAGCCAGGTTGAGGTGCTGTGGCACTGGTCGCAGGCCTGCGGGAAATTCGCGGTCACGTGGTTCGGATTCGTGGTGCCCTGATAGTCCTTGAGGTGGCAACTCACACAGGTGGCCGTCGTCAGGTTGTAGTTGTTGTTGATATGGCAGTCGGTGCACTGACGAGGAGGCACGGTGTGCAAGCCAGTGAGCGGGAAGCCGGTGCTGTTGTGGTTGAATGTCGCGTTCAGCCAGGTTGAAGTACTGTGACACTGGTCGCAGGCCTGCGGGAAGTTCGCGGTGACGTGGTTCGGATTGGTGGTGCCCTGATAGTCCTTGAGATGGCAACTCACGCAGGTTTTGACGGTGATGTTGTAGTTGTTGTTGATGTGGCAGTCGGTGCACTGGCGCGGCGGAACGGTGTGCTGCCCAGTCAAAGGAAAGCCGGTGGTCGTGTGATCGAACTTGCCATCGGTCCACTGCACGGTGTCGTGGCACTGCTGGCACGTGGTTGGGAAGCCAGCATGGGGCACGGGGCTGGTGGCCTTGTTGTAATCGTTCTGGTGGCAACTGATGCAAGTGGTGACGGTGATGCTGTAATTGTTGTTGGTGTGGCAATCCGCGCACTGCCGCGGCGGTACGCTGTGGGCACCGGTGAGAGGGAATCCGGATTTCGAGTGATCAAATTGCGCGGGCTGCCATGCCGAGGTGTTGTGGCAAGTCTGACAGGTCTGGGCGAATCCGCCGGAGACGTGATTTGGGTTCGATGCGTTCTGAAAATCCTTCAGGTGGCAGGACACGCAAGTCACGGTGGTCAGGTTGTAATTGTTGTTGACGTGACAGTCGGTACATTGCCGCGGCGGCACGGTGTGAGCGCCGGTTAAAGCAAAGTTCACCATCGAGTGATCGAAGGTCGCCGGGGACCATGCCAGCGTAGTGTGGCATTGCGCACAGTTTGAGGGGAAGTTCGCGGCGACGTGATTCGGGTTCGTTGTTTTCTGGAAATCCTGCAGGTGACATCCCACGCACGCGATGCTGGCCAGAGCGTAGTTGTTGTTGATGTGGCAATCAACGCACTGGCGGGGAGGAACGGCGTGCGCGTTGGTCAGCGGGAATCCGACAGAAGCGTGATCGAACTTGGCATTCAGCCAGTTGTCGGTGCTGTGGCAGTTGTCGCAACTGGTGGGGAACATCGCGGTTACGTGGTTCGGAAGCGACGTCTTCTTGAACTCGGCCGAATGACAGGAATAACACTGCGTAGACATCGTCTGAAATTTGCTGTTCGCGGCACCCTGGTGGCAAGCATCGCAATCTACGGTCGCGTGGGCGCCGGTCAGCGGGAAACGATTATTGTGCTGCTGAATTTGCTGGATCGAGACTTGCCATCCGCGGACCGTGTGGCATTGTTCGCAGTTGGCTCCTAGCTGGCGCTTATGAATATCAGCGTGGCAGTCCTGGCATCGTTGTCCAACACTGGTAAATACGGGCTTGACGTGACACTGAGTACACTCCACGGACTGATGCATACCGCGCAGCGGGTAGCGGGTCTGATTGTGATCGAACTCGGGAACCGCTCGAGCGGGTCGCCACGCGTTGGCGGTATGGCAGTTCTGGCAAGGGAGGGCAAGATTTCCGTGCGGACTATGGGTGCCCACGGAGTCCTGCGCGTGCGCGAGCCCCGAACATCCGGCGAGCGCAAAGAGAACCGCCGCAATCAGATTGAGCACGCCCCGAAAGTGAGCCATTTTCGCCCCTGGGTACTGATCTGTCAGCATTTAAAGAAAGTGCTAAGACAAATGTCCCAATACAGAAGGAGAATGCAATTCTCGGTCCACTGGCATTCGCGACGGCAGAACGTGTAAACCGCAGTGGGCCAATGATTAACGGATTGGATCTGGGACTTCTACGGCAACAAAGGCCAAGTAATCCTAGTATTTGAAAGGATCTGGCGTTCAAATGCAAAACAAGTCGATAGAAACACGATTACCCAGGTACCACACCAAGCACCCAAAGGTATCAAGATCGCGTACAGACTTTTTGACGGCAGCGAAAGATTTCTGTACAAGCTCTTGATCGTACGGCTTTCCGATCCGACTTGCCTGTTGCGCCGGGGACCGCCCCAAACCCATCCGGCGCTTAATCAGGCTTACCTTCCGAGCCCTGCTTCTGGTTTCGAGGCGGCTGTTGATTGCGTTGTTGGTCTTCTCGATCTTTATCTTTGCCTTGTCCTGGACCTTGGCGGTCATCGTCGCGGTCATGCCCGAATCCCTCTCCGAGATTCGTTTCGTGGGGTTGCTCGGGAGCGCGTCCAGGTTCCACCCCAGTAGAAAATCTGGGCCCGACGAGTACGGGCGGGAATCCTTGCACTACGCCAGCGACTTCGACCAATCCGTCGAAGACTTCAACGTGCGTCTTAAGCTTATTGTTCACTTCTACAGAGAATCGTGTGCCGCGAACCGTAATCACGGCCGAGGGCGTGCCCATCTTGAAAGAAGGCGCACTGCCCAGCCGCTTTTGCACTTTCGTAATGACCCTGCCGATCAGAAGTTCCAACCAGTAGCCTTTCTCGTCGGTCGGCACTCTTAGCACAACATTGCTGTGGGCTTTTACCAATACCTGGGAGCCATCCTGCAGTTGCAGAAGCACGCTTCCTTTACCGGTTTCAATCTTGGTATCAGCCGCCAGGGTAACTCCTCGTTGCGCGTCGACCGGAGTGCCTTGCGGTGAGGTGATTGTCACTGCGCCTTTCACCTCGCTGACTAGCGCGGAACCAATGGGGAGATCGGACTGGGGCTGGGGCTCAGACTGAGCTGCCGTGAGGGTCAGAAAAGCGGCCACCACTAGCCCGACACAAATAGATCGAGAATTTCTCATCCCTTTACCTCGGATAAAGCATTCAGGTCGGCGTTAGCCGGCAGGTGAATTTCGAAGGTCGTGCCGGATTGTTCACTCTTTACCTGCACCGAACCACCGTGTTTTTCAGCGATGCGTTTGACGAAAGCCAGACCCAAACCCCAACCGGGCTTGGTGGCGTCAACGTCGCGAGCTCTGTAGTAAGGATCAAACAAGTGAGGGATGTCTCCGGTCGGAATAGCATTCCCCTGATTCTGCACGCCGATGGCCACGTCGTCGCCGGAACTCAAACAGGTAACCGCAATCTCGGTGCCGGGCCGGCCATATTTGATCGCATTGCTGACAAGGTTGAGAACCGCTCCACTGATCAGGTTAGCATCGCCGGAGATCAGGATCGCAGAATCGGTTTTCAGGGAAAGGCGCATGTTCGCTCCGGAGGCCAACGGGCGCAGGATATCGAAGACCTGGCGGACCGTATCGTTCAGATCAAAGACGTCGGCCCTGACGGGCTTCGCGCCCGCATCGAGGCGCAGCACATCAAGATAGCTGTTGATGAGTGCCAGCAGCCTCTTCGATTCCCACGAAATGGTCTCAGGAGCTCCGTCACAGTCGGGCGAGCCGGGATAGCGAATCATCAAGTCGGCGAAGCCCTGAATCGAAGCCAGTGGAGTTCGGAGTTCGTGGGTGATGAACGCCAAGGCTTCAGAACGAGCTCGGTCGCGCTCGACGCGAGTCTGCAGATTCGTTAAGGTCACAATCGTCCCGCCGCTGGGCGAGAGTCGAGTCGGCGGCAAGGGCACAATCCGAACCGAGTAGAGCTCTCCATTCAGATAGACTTCGCCTTCCTGGCCCGCCCCAACAGCGATGAGCGGGGACTCAACTTCGGAAATCCACTGAGCCCGAAGTTCTTCCAGAGTTATGGAAGAACCGGTTGAGTTGAGCGCAACGCTGAAAGGCTGATTTTTTAACAGGAGGCTGCCTTTTTCGTCGAAAATCGCAACCAGATCCTGGGTGGACTCGAGAAGAGTCTGATGTAATTCATAGAGGGAGCCGAGTTCGGTTTCCAGCTTTTGTAGTAGCGCCAGCTTCCAGGTAAGGTCGGCCTTTCCGGGCAAAGCAGGGTCCTGTCCCTGCGTAGTCAGCCAAGCGCGCAATCCAAGGAGTTGCCGTGTCAGGCTGCGCTCCACCGCCGCGAAGTCCGCGGCATAGACGACTAGCGGTCCGCCGGTGACCGCCAACAGCATCGCTCCGACGGGTAAGATCCTCGAACCGAACAGGAATGTCAGAAAGGCGATCGCATAAACAGCAGTGGCCAACCCGATGAGCAGCCCAACCGAGTCCCAGCCGCGCCATTTCCGAAACACGACCACCACGACAAGGCAGGTGGATGCCAAGAGGATCAGGCTGAAGACAGCGGGCACATCGTTGAGCGATCGGCCTGTGAGAATGCCATCCAAGATCTGCGCGTGCACTTCGATTCCCGGGGCAGGTAATTCATTGGCCACGGGTGTACTCAGACGATCGGCGAGTTCTGAGCCGCCGAACCCAACCAACACTGGATGCCCAGCGATCCTCTTCCGGAGATCGTCTCCCCGGAGCGCTGCCGCAGCCGAAATCGTTACGAAGTGATCGCGCCGGAACGGAATTCGTACAAGGACGGGTTTCGCGGAAACGATATTGGCGGAACTCTCCTGATTGGGAATACCGTACGAATCGAGAAAAGCAAAGGCTCGGCGTTGATCGATCTTGCGAGCGACCTCTACCGCGAAAGCCCAACGCGGGCCGTCGATGGTGAGCTCAAGCGGGGGAAAACGACGGCAGATACTATCTTCATCGAGCACAGCATGGGCGTGGCCCACCGCAATCGCAGCTTGTGCGAATGGCGGCAGAGGTTCTACCCAGTGAGGGCCGTCTCGAAAGCCGCTGACCTTGCCCACGATGACCGTGCCTGGCTTGGTTGCGAGAGCTTGCTGTAGTGCCAGGTCTGCTGGGGGCGACTGAGGCTCCGACAGAAGAATATCGAGGCCAATTACGCTCGCTCCGTCGTCGGCAATCTTGTGCACCACTTTAGCCAGGAGTTCACGCGACCAAGGCCAGCGACCGTATTGCTGCAAACTTTCGTCGTCGATCAAGACCAGCACCACCGCGGAACGCTGTGCTGGCGAGGGCGCCAAACGAAAGAAGGTATCGATGAGACGTAATTCCGAATCGCGAACAATGGGAATAATCGACAAAACAACGACGAGGATCAGGAGAAGAAGAGATAGTCCAAGTCGAGAAGGCCAGCCGGTTGGGAGCGTTTTTGGGCTTTGCTTAATTGTCTCAACGCCCCCGGGGTTCGTTAACTCGTTCATAGAAGTCACGAATCAATCCCGCCGAGATCGCGGCCCTGGGCCTGATGAGTACCTATTTGGGCGAGCCCCAGGGGCTGTGATGAAAATCACCACAGCGGCGGTTCGCACGCTCCTTCGTGGGATGCGCTCGCGCGAACCCGCGATGCATGGGAGTGTACAGCAGTTTCGCATCGTTTTGCGTTCGGTGTGCCGTGCTAAAGTTGGAACCTCTTCATGCAAAGCACCCCTGACCCGCTGCCGTCTGGCTCCGGACGAACCAGTTCCATCCGCTGGCTGATTGCGGCCATGGTCGGCGGTTTTGCCTTCGTGAGCTATCTGCAGAGGATGAATATCTCGGTTGCAGCCGAGCTCATGATGCCTGATCTCGGGCTGACCAAGATCGAGATGGGGCAAGTATTCAGTAGCTTCCTGGTTGGGTATGCCATCTTCCAGGTTCCGGCTGGGCGGCTTGGCGACGCGATCGGACCGAAAACAACACTGACGATTGCGGCCCTGCTCTGGGGAGGTTTGACGTTTTGTACTGGGCTTGTGCCGAAAACTGTTGGTCCCGTCGTCGCAGGTGCATTCCTATGGTTAGTCGCTTTACGACTCTTGCTCGGAGCCTGTGAGGCAGCCACCTTCCCGGTGGGCAGCAGGGCGATCCGCAATTGGACACCGCCAAGCGAACGCGCCCTGGGGAATGCATTCATGATGGCCGGGAGTTCTTCGGCGGCTGCAATCACATCGCCCCTGGTCTCCTGGCTGATGTTGAAGGTTGGGTGGCGGGGAGGTTTTTACTACACGTCGCTATTCGCTTTTGGAATTGCGGGGATCTGGTATTTGTGGGCGACGAATCGTCCCGAGGAACACAGACGCGTGAGTGCAGATGAACTGCATCACATTATGGGGAGTCGGGTCGGGGGCAGCGTTGAAACCGGCCGGAGGCTCGCGTCATTCAGGGAACTGATTACGGACCGCAACATCGTCGTGCTGGCCCTGAGCTATACCTGCGAAGGGTACGTGCTTTTTATTTTTGTGTTTTGGCTCTACGTGTATCTGGTAGAAGTACGCGGGTTCAGCATGTTGCACGGAGGTCTTCTCGGCAGCCTGCCATGGATCACGGCGCTGCTCTCCGCCCCGCTCGGCGGGTTGGTGTGTGATCGGATTGCAGCAGCACGCGGCCGAGTGGCGGGCGCGAGGAGCGTCATCATGCTAGGTTATGGACTTTCTGGCTTATTGCTGTTCGTGGCTGCCACTGTTGGAAATCGCGCGGTTGCTGTGGCGTCATTGTGCGTGAGCGTGGGTGGACTCTACTTCGCCGAGCCGGCGTTCTGGGCCACTGCAGTTCATTTTTCTGGGGAGAATGCGGGCGCCGCCACAGGCATCATGAACACCGCGGGCATCGTGGGAGGAATTCTTTCTACGTCTTTGACTCCGGTAATCGTGAAATACTTTGGCTGGTTGCCGGCGTTGGGAAGTGGCGCGGCGGTGGCCCTTGCCTGTACGGGTGTCTGGTTTGTGATCGGCAGAAGCACGTCGCCGATGCGGGAATGATCTTTTCGGGTTGACCGAGGCGGGAGTGCCAGGGGAACTGAACCATTCATGTGGAGGCCACTTGCTGAGCAGAATTTTGGTGGCAGTATGCGCGTGTTACCTGCTGTCCTTCTCCATCACGGCGACCGCGGCTGATCTTAAGGACATTCAGTACGCGGACGTGGATGGGCAGCGGTTGTTGATGGACGCTCACATTCCCGACGGCGCTGGTCCATTTCCAACCGCGATTCTGGTGCATGGCGGAGGATGGGTCGCGGGCGACAAGCAACAGTACATTACTTACATTTTCCAGCCTCTTACGGATGCCGGGTTTGCGTGGTTCAGCATTAACTACCGGCTGGCGCCGCAATATAAGTTTCCCAGCGATGCCGAAGACGTGGAGCGGGCAATTCGATTCATCAAGACGAATGCGGCGAAGTATAAGGTTGATCCTCAGCGGATCGCATTGATTGGCGAGTCGGCGGGAGGGCACCTCGTCTCTTATGTGGGAGCGCGCAATCAGCCTGAATCACGGGTGGCTGCCGTGGTGTCGATGTACGGGATTCACGATTTCATCTCTGCCTGTGTGGAGTGGAAACCGGTGCCCACGGAAATCCTGCAGTTGTTCGGGATCTCCGAGGTAGACGCAGAGGCCGCTCCGGCTCTGGTGAAGGCCTCTCCGGTGACCTACATTAAGCGCGATATGCCTCCTTTTCTGCTGATGCATGGAACGAAAGATGAGGATGTTCCTTATGCGCAATCGGTGGAGATGTGCAGCAAGATGAAGAAGGCGGGTGCCCATTGCGACCTGATCTCGATCGAGGGTGCACCGCACGGGATGGACCACTGGGAGCCGGTTCCCGAATTTCTCTGGTACAAAAAAGCGTTGGTGGACTGGCTGAAGAAGACGCTCCAGTAGTCCTGTCGGTCACCCACTACTCGAGACATCGCCTGCGTTCATCGCCTATTGCGGTAGCCCGTTCGCTGCGACATCAACCCTTAAACTGACTGTCCCGATACTTTTCCCTTCGCTTTCGGCGGTCCAGGTGAGGGTCTGCCAGGTCCCTTTATGGCTTTCAGCAGGAGCGACTTTCAGTTGGACCGCATAGGAATCGTGCGGGGCAACGGAGTAAGTGGTGGCTTCGGGTTTCTGGCTCCATCCGGCGGGAAGGGTAGATTTTAACGTGACCGTTTTCGCGGTATCCGTGTCATTGCGAACAATAAGTGGAACCCAAAGCGTGTCGGCGGGAGCGACCTGGGCTTCCGGCGAAAAGAGATCGGCCAGGTGCTCGATATTGTGGGCCTTCCAGAATGCACGGTAGAAAGCCCAAGGGCCTCCAAGTTCAAGAGCGACTCCCGGCGCGGGCGCTTCGTAGCCGCGGGAGCGGGCATAGGCGATCGTCCCCGGCGTAATGCCATCGAAAATATCGCTGGTGGCAGAGCCTCCGACCAGAGATTTCCCGAAGATCAGGCGGATGGGGAGTTCGGAGAATTCTTTCAGTTGAGCGTCGGTAAAGTCGTTCTGGGTTTTGTAAAAGGACCACGCATCGGCGGCAACGCGGGAGTATGGTTCTTTGCGAGAAGGGGAGGCGTCGCCGGTTTGATATTCGGGGCCCTTTCCTTTGAAGAACTCGAAGTGGGTTGCATCGGAGAAGTAATAGATTTTCTTCGTTTGCCAGGGGCGAAGGCCTTCGCCGTAGTTGTTAATGTTGAGGCGGTCTCGCGGGGCTTCAACTTGTTCCGGGAAGGCGAGGGGATTGGCTGCCAGGTCGAAGGCTTCGGTTGCGAGAACTCCAGCGCCCTGATGGTCATCATGGTTTTCGCCCACGACATAGTTCGGCATCCAGGTGAGAATGATCTCGGGGCGCGTGATTCGAACCAGACGAACAATCTCGTCTAACGCGGCCCCGTGTCCCCATTGCTCAAGCGAATGGAGAACATCCGCGCCGGGCGTATCGGAACCATGCAGGAACCAGGCGTTGGTGATGCCGTAAGAGGCGAGAGAGTGTCGAGCCTCCATCTCGCGGATGTCGGCCAGGGCGTTGGCCTGCTCTTGTCCGGCGGCATTGCCGCCAGAGTTTCCGCGCGTCGTGTAAACCACGGCGACGGTCTTGTGTTGCTGTTCAATCAGCTTGGCAACATAGGCGGCAACTTCGATGTCGTCGTCGGGATGTCCGACGATTTCGAGAATATCAACCTTGTAGCGACGGTCCGCCTCAGGATTAGATGGAGCCGATTGTGATTGCGAACGGCCAACACCAGTTGCGACCAAAACTGCGAGAACAACAGACACGGATAGCTTCATGGATGCGTGAGTCCTCTCACCTAGTTGTGAACTGAAAAGTCACAGCGCCGCCCGTCGAGGCGGGACTACTTTGCTGATGTTACCGTGATGATCAGAAGTGCAAGTGTAATCCAAATTGCATCTGGCGCATGGCGGCCGCAGCCGTGATTTGTCCGGCTCCGGAAACGTCGACGGTGCCGTTCGGGTTTGCCAGGTTCACGTGATTGGCTGCGTTGAAATTCTCCCACTTGAACTCCAGCGTCTTGCCCTCCGCAATGGTGAAGACTTTTCCTAGCGAGAGATCGAGATTGGCGAGCCTGGGACCACGGAACGAATTGTGGTGCACATTTCCGTTGCGTCCAGGATCCTGCGGATAGGTGAAAGGCGTTGGGATTGAACCAGAGATTCGCGCTGGGATTGGGCACGCTGGGATTGCCAATCTGGTCTGCACGGAACTGGTTCAAGTCGGCAAAAACCAGCGGAGCATTCGAGACATTGGGCGTGAAGGGCAGGCCGGATTCGAACGTGCTGACTCCACTGAAGTCCCAACCCCCGAGGACCAGGTCAACTGCACGACTCGTCGAGCTGCCGAAGTGGCGCCCGCGTCCGAAGGGCAATTCCCACACGTGGCCGATGGTCAGCGTCTGAGCGCGATCGTAGTTGGCTGGACCGTGATCCTGCCACCAAGCCAGATTGTTGGAGAAGGCTCCGCCGGTCTCGCTGTTCACCATGGCCTTTCCGTAGGTGTAGGTGACGAGGAAATCCAAACCGTGGCTGGCGCGCTTCTGCACCTTAATCTGCATTGCGTGATAGCTGGAGTTATCGCAGTTGCAAGTTTCGTAAAGGCCTTGCGAGAGTCCAAATTTCTGGAAATAGAGCCGACGAGCATCGAAGTTGTTGCAAGTACCGTCGGCGGCGCAGTTGGGATCGAGCGCAGCCTGATTTACGTTGGGATTGATGAAGAGATGCCTTCCCACATTTCCGACGTAAGCGATTTCCGCGGTAAAGGTTTGAGTGATCTGCCGTTGAACGGTCAGATTCCATGAGTCGGCGAGAGGAATGCGATAGGAGCTTGGGGGATTGAAAAAGTAGTAGACATTCAGACCATCGGGCAACGGGTAACGCCCGTTACTTCCCACGGGAGGAGCGGGCGCCGCGAGGCGGGCCCGAAAGCAAATTGAAGACCGGCAGGTAGGAATTGCTTTGATTGTTTTGCTGGGGCAACGTGATCGGCGGATCATAATCGGGCGCCTGCCCGAATACCGCGCCCAGACCTGCTGGCGTGAAGCTGCGCCCGTAGCCTGCGCGCACCACAGTGCGTTCCTGCAGTTGGTAGGCAAAGCCGAGTCGCGGAGCGAATCCAAGGTTATAAGGCTTGACGCCCATGTTGGCGGGCACAGAGCCTACTCCGGCAACGAGGACGTCACCAGTATTGGGATCAAAGCTTCCCGCTCCGCCGGGGCTGGCCGCGGTCTGCGGCAGGTAGTTTTCGTAGCGCAGCCCGTAGTTCAGGGTCAGCTTGCGCGACACGCGCCAGGAGTCCTGGCCATAGAAAAACAGGCGCGTCTGCCGCAAGCCGGGATGATAGCCGAGACCGGTGACATAGCGGGAGAAACTGCTGGAATCCCCAAGAAGGAAGGATCCCAGAGCGGCGCCAGTGGTCACTCCGGAGTTGGCGTTACCGGCCGCCAGATCAATGTCGGAGCGACCGGTGACGCTGTCGTTGAAACTGATCTCACCAGAACGATGCGAGTCGCTGGGAATGCGTTGTTGTTGGGCGCGGCGAATATCGACACCCCATCCAAAAGTATGATTGCCTCTGGTTTTCGACCAGTTGTTGACCAGTTGAAAGTGGTTTTCTGTTTCCTTCAGAGGGCAATTGCACTGGTTGACTCCAAGGGCATAGCCGAAATTGAATCCGCCGTTGCCATTGATGTAGAAGGCGGGCATACCGCTGGTTTCGGTCGTGCCCATGTTGAGACCAGGGAATCCGGCATCGGTTGCCGGAGTTGTACCAATCCCATTGGGCTGCACGCGAATGCGATAGCGATAGAATCCCAGACGAAAATCGGTGATCAGGCTGGAGCTGAGGGTGTAGGTGCTCCCCAGGGCGACACTCTGGTTCCGATCGAGGGAACTGCCGGCGAAATTGATTCCGTTCAGGGCTGGACCGCCGGCCTCAGCGCCGAAGGCGCCGGGCGCGGAGAGATCAAAGTCAGCGATGGTGTAGCGCCCGAAAAAGTGAAGCTTGTCGGAATAGTTGTAGTCGACTCGTCCATCCACCTGATCGCTGTCGAACTTTTCGCTGCCGCTCGCGATGTAGTTGTTGGCAATCGACCCACCATTCGTATTGGGCGGGGGTATGAACTGCAAGATATTCGTGACCGCGGTGGGAACTGCGATCACGTTCACCTGGCCACCGGTCGATACCGCCTTCGCGGTCGTAGGATCGGGCCCGTTAATCGGATCGATGACATCGGTGCTCGGGTCAAATACCATACCAGCGCGCGCCGGGACAGAGGCTCCTTCGGTAGTAGTGACCATGTAAGGACTGGTGCAGCCGGTCGACGAGGTCGATCCGTCACTGCAGATAAAGTCGCCTAGCAATCCTCGCAAATCACCACCACGCTCGGCCGCCGTGGGAACGGTAGTGATAGTCGAAGCAGCACGCCGCCGACGCGTACCCTGGTAGTCGGCGAAGAAGAAGACCTTTCCCTTCACGATCGGGCCGCCGACGGAACCTCCAAATTGATTCCAACGGAGCGGCAGGTTCAGGGAGGAGAAGCGGTCATTGGCGTTGAACTTGTCGTTGCGCACGAATTCGAAGAGCGAGCCATGAAAATTGTTGGTGCCGGATTTTGTCGTGGCTTGCATCAGCGCGCCAGCGACCGATCCGAACTGGGCATCGTAATTGCTGGTCGTGACCTTGAATTCCTGCAGGGAATCGATGTTGGGATTCACGACCGCAATTCCCAGGATCGCGCTGTTGTTCTCCGTGCCGTCCAAAAGAAACCCATTGGACGTGAACTGCTGGCCGTTCACATCAATCTGATATCCGCCCTGCGGATTCTCGGCCGCCGCGTGCGTCCAGTCGTTAATCTGGGTGCCGGGAGTGATCAGCAGCATCTGCGTCAAATTGCGGTTGAGAATCGGCAAGCTCTGGAGTTCGTCGGTCGTAAGAGTGGTGCTGACATCGGCTCGATCTACCTTCAGAAGCGGAGTTTCGCCGGTCACCGTGACTTGCGTCGCTTGCCCTTGCACACCCAAACGCGCGTCCACTTGGGTAGAAGAGTCGATCTGAACGTCGGCCACGGTCTCGAACGCACTGAAGCCCGCAGCGCTGACCCTGACCTTGTAGTGACCAGCCAGGAGGTGAGTCTGCTGGTAGAGGCCGCTTTCGTTGGTGACGGTCTTGTAGTTGGTGCCCCGGTCGACATCTGTGATGTCGACGGCCGCATTGGGAACCGCGGCACCGCTGGGATCGTTCACGGCGCCGATAATATTGCCGTAGACCGCTTGTCCGGAGGAAACGCCGCAAAGTGAGATGACGGAAAGGATTGCAAGAACAACGTGCAGGGGAAATGCTCGCATAGCTAGGGCCTCGTTGGCAGGGAGCCGAAAAGCTTTTAAATCTAAAAGACTGTGGTGCGCTAAATTGAAAAGTGGTGGATTGCGGGGGATTATGCGTCGCACCGGTGCGAACCGTCAAGATGATTCTTCGAATACTTGCGATTCACTTTGAGAGGTTTTGATTTCTGCGCACGTTCGCAACGAGTAGTGCAGTCGCTGCTGTATGGACCATCAGAGCGACGGAAACCGGAAAGGGCTAGGGGTTGGCGGGAAGCGCCAAAATCAGGAGGATCGGCGACCCAACACTCTGCCCAAAAAACCCATGAGACCGGGATATTGGTACGTCGCTGCGCCAACGCTAACTGACGCTAGAAGAGACGCGCTCATTCAGAGTAACCGTCATCCCCGTCGTCGTTATCTTCGTCGTCATCTTTGTCGTTGCTTTGGTCTTCCTCGTCTTCCTCGTCCGGATCTTCCCGAAGGATGAACTCGGCGTCCGCGCGATTGGAGGGGTGTGCGTCGAAGTATTGTGGACTTATTCGGCTCATGCTCAATGGTACGCCTTGTGCTGATTGGCAACGACAGCGCAGCAGGCGTGCTCGACTGTTATAATAGGTACTGGGGCGGTTACGTTTTTCTCCTCTTTCAGGTCTCTGACCTAAGCCAGTCCATCTGAAGTTCTCCTACCTTAGGCTTTTCAGCGAGTGAGCGGCTCCGGTGCCGTTTGCAGCGATCTGGCGCGAGATCGAGCGAGTCCGCACACGTCAGTACGGACGTTAAGCGACTGGCTGGATCGATGCAGAACTCGCCAAGAATGGGTGGCTGTATGGACGTAACCAGAATTTTCTTTGGTCTGCTTATCGTGCTCTTCACGTTCCTGCTGCTTCTTTGGAAACGCAGGCTGAAACCGGAGATCACCGGATTTCAATCGCAGAGGATGTGCCCGTCTTGCGGATTGATCACGCCTCGACTAAGAGTCTGTTGCGTGGAATGTGGCAAGGCCCTTATTGCGGTGGAGCACTCGATTTCAAAGAAATGAGCAGCCGTTATATTCAAGTTCTCTAGCCTTCTCGAAGGAGATCAATCAATGACAAACATTAAATTTGTTGTGAAAGTGAATCGCAGTGGTACTCGCGTCCCTGAATACGTGCTGCGGACCGATACATCTCCAATGAAGATGACCACCAGCCGCAACCTGGCCCAGGTCATGGGAAGATTGACGGCCGAAGACGCCATGGTCGCGCTCCAACATTCGCGGGGCAACCCGGAGTTAGTGTCTGTCGTAATTCATGCTTAAGCGGGGTGCCCAGCATTTGGCATCGCGCCTGTGCGGTTCGATCCTGGGCCGGAGCGAATTGCCTTGGTTAACGGCGATCCAGGAGTTCGGTGTATGGGAATGGAAGTCGTGATGGTAGCGCGGACTTGAAGGCGCAGTAACAAAAGGCAGTGGCGGAGAGGGGGGGATTCGAACCCCCGATACCCGTTAAGGTATGTCCGCTTTCGAGGCGGATCGTTTCAACCACTCACGCACCTCTCCGGAAAGCAGTCGGTTGTCGATGATCAGTCAGGCGCGGGAAGCAGGTCCCCGCTTCGCTCGGAATGACAAGAGCTTTACCAACTGTCTAACGACGATTTCTAAAGAACGTTTGCAGCACTTCGGCGCTGCGTCCAGCAAGTACTCCGCTGCGAACCTCAATCTTGTGGTTCAGGAGCGGATGATTCACGACCTGCATGACCGAATGCACGGCGCCCGCCTTAAGATCATCCGAGCCATAAACCAGACGCCGGATACGGGCATGCACCAGCGCTCCTGCGCACATGGCGCACGGTTCAATTGTAGCAAAGAGCTCGCACTCTCCAAGACGGTGGTTACCTATGGCGGCACCGGCCTGGCGCAACGCCACGATCTCAGCGTGGGCTGTGGGATCGGAATCTGCGATGTTGCGGTTCCATCCTCGACCTACGATGTGTCCGTTGCAGACGACGACGGCTCCCACTGGTACTTCTCCGATCTCCAGGGCGCGCTGGGCACAGCGCAGCGCTTCCTCCATCCAGAGCTCATCGGGGGCGGGGTTGAGTTTCGGGTCGGTCTCAGGGTGACCGTCTGCGGCTGTTTTGTTTGGGGGCACGAGCGAAGCTCCGCTCAGTATTTTAGCGGGTTGGCGCAGAACCGGCGAGAAGGGGAATCACTCGAACGAAACTCAAATCACGCTCAGAACGGTCCGCACGACTTCAGGCACCACTGCGTGGACGACCGCCGGAATCACGATCTTCACAACCGGATAGGCGATGACCACAGCCGGCACAATGAGAAGAACCCATGTTCTCATCGGTAGATTTGTGAAATAGGCCTTCATAACGTCCTCTTGGTAGAGGGTACGGGTAGTCCGGGGAGAAAGTTCCGTACAACGAACGGTCTCTAAACCATGGAGAAGGCACGGGTTGGGAGAATGCGATTTCAATGTTATGCTAGCTGCGATATGGGCATGCCGAGCTTGCTCCGAAAAGTCTTCCTGATCGACCTGCTGCAGGGGTTGAAGGTCACCTTCCGCTATCAGGATCCGAAGGAAATCTATACCGAGCAGTATCCGCTGGAGCGGCCGCAGGTGGCCGAGCGTTTCCGAGGCGCGCCGCGCTTGAACGTCAACCCAGATACCGACGAAACGATGTGCATCGCCTGTGATTTGTGCGCGCTGGCGTGTCCGGAACACTTGATTGTGGTCTCCAGCGAACGCAACGAAAAAACCCGCCGCAAGGAACTCACGAACTTTACCTACGACCTGAGCCGCTGCATGTTCTGCGGGCTGTGCGAAGATGCGTGTCCAACTGACGCGCTCGAACTCACGCAAGATTTTGAATTGGCCAGCTACACGCGCGACGGACTTATCTGGGATCGCGAGACGCTGGAAAAAGGGCCGCAGCCCACACCGTACCAGCGGTAACAGGTCTTTTGTAGCCTGACTCTTCCACGCCTCGCAATATTCGCGAGTCTTTCCGTCAGCTTCAACCCAATCACTCGGAACAGCCACGTCGACGGCTCCGATTCCACGAACCATCTGTCGAACGGTTTCAGGTTTCTGTGCTGGCCAGCTTTTTCTCTGGCATGAAGTACATTGCGGGGATCAAAGCGAAGATGAAGAATGAGGCGTAAATCGAAACATACGCCAGGGGCACGGAGAGAAAGTAGAGCGCGGCGGAGAAGACGTTCTTGCGCTGGATGCTGGCGTGGTACTCGCTCAGTCCGGAGTCATGACGATCTTGCTCCACCAGGATGATCCGCAGCAGATAAAACGCAGACGAACAGAGCACGAGATCGAGGCCGTACAGCGCGACTGCCAGCGGCTGGTGGTAGTTCTTGCCCAGATAGTCCGTCACGAACGGCACCAGCGACATCCAGAAGAGCAGGTAGAGGTTGCTCCAGAGCAGACGCGCACTTACTCCGTGCACGGCATGGATGAGATGGTGATGATTCACCCACATGATCGCGACCACTAAAAAACTCAGACCGTAGCTGATAAAGACCGGCGCGACCTTCCACAGCGCCGCCAGTGTGGGCTGGGAAGGTGCGCGCAGCTCGAGCACCATGATCGTCACGATGATGGCGATTACGCCGTCACTGAAGGCTTCCAGACGATTTGTGGTCATCTCGTTGTGCGGCATGCGGAGAATTTACCACGGCGGCGCGGAGTCACGGTGTCCCCGTGGTGAGGAACTCAAGCCGGCTGTTGTTGGGTCATACAATGCATGGCGCCCAAGCCCCAGATGAAATCTCCGGAGTAAATCGGCACAATTTCGCGGGAAGGGAAGAGTTCGGCCAGCGTGTTGAGCGCGATGCGATCATTCGGGCGGTTGAAGACCGGGGCAAGAACGACACCGTTCGCAATATAGAAATTGGCGTAGCTGGCGGGAAGGCGGCGGCTCTCGAAAATCACGGGCTGCGGCATGGGAAGTTCGACGACCGTCAATTGCTTCCCGTCTTGATTACGGGCGGCTTGCAGGCGGCGCAGGTTCGCGCGCAGGGGAGCGTGATTTTCGTCTCTGGAATTCGGCTCAACCATGGTGACGACCGTGTCTCTCGATACGAAGCGGCTGAGGTCATCGACGTGGCCGTGAGTGTCGTCGCCAACGATTCCACGCCCCAGCCAGATGGTGTGCGGAGCGCCCAGATAATCGGCGAAGGCTTTTTCATAGTGGATGCGGGTCATGTGCGGATTGCGTTCCTGCACCTTGGTAAGCAGGCATTCTTCAGTCGTCAGGATAGTGCCCGCTCCGTTGACGTCGATGGACCCGCCCTCGAGGACGATGCGCATTCCCAGAGACAAGGGGCGAACTTCGCGCGTGTGAGCGGCCTTGGCCATGAGGCTGCCGATTTTTTCGTCAAAGCGCCAGTTGGAGTATTTGGCCCAGGCATTAAAGCGGAACTTGAGGGCGGAGGGGTCAAGATGGCGAGATACGGGGCTGTCCGGCCGGGCAGGGCCCGATTGCGTCTGCTTCAGGAAGATGCAGCCAGAATCCCGCAGCCAGATGCGGTTTGTGGGCCAACTATGAAAATGAATGTTGGGGGAAAGGGCATCGGCACGCTCGAGGACCTTGCGGGCTTGCCTGGCAGCCGAGGCGTTCTTGACGACTAGTTCGACGCGCTCATGCCTGGCCAGATTCCGGATGATCTCGGCATAGACCCATGGAATTGGCTCAACTTTCCCCGGCCAATCGCCACGGTAGTGCGGCCAGGCAAGCCACGTAGCGGCGTGCGGTTCCCATTCGGCGGGCATGCGGTAGCCGAGGGCGGCAGGAGCGGACGATTCGATAGTTAAAGTTTTACTTGAATGCATGGACTGGAGTCTGGCCACGTTTCGTCTAGTCTAACAAGCGGCTGGTGATAGGCCCGTAGCTGTCGATGCGGCGGTCGCGCAGGAATGGCCAGTTGCGGCGGATGTCTTCGAGGGCCTTCAGGTCCACATCGCCGACGAGGATTTCTTCGCGGTCGTGCGAGGCCTCGGCGAGTACGCGGCCGAAAGGGTCGCAAAAAAACGATCCGCCCCAGAACTCGAGTCCCTGACCGGGAGCGGATTTTCCCCGAATGTTGCCGGTCTCGAATCCGACGCGATTTACGACAGCGACATAGACTCCGTTGGCGATGGCATGAGCGCGTTGAATGGTGCGCCAGGCATCGTGTTGGGCCACTCCGAACTCAGCTTTCTCGGCGGGATGCCAGCCGATCGCGGTGGGGTAGAAGAGCACATTCGCGCCCTGCAAGGCCGTCAGGCGCGCGCCCTCGGGATACCACTGATCCCAGCAGACTAGGGTACCGAGCTTTCCGGCGCTGGTGTCGAGGGCGCGGAAACCGAGGTCTCCGGGCGTGAAGTAAAACTTCTCGTAATAGAGAGGGTCGTCAGGGATATGCATCTTGCGGTAGAGGCCGCGCAGGGAACCGTCACGGTCAAAAATCGCCGCTGTGTTGTGATAGACGCCCGCAGCGCGCTTCTCAAACAACGACGCGATCAGGACGACTCCGTTGCTGCGTGCGGCAGCGGAAAGTTTTTCAGAGGTAGGTCCGGGGATCGGCTCGGCAAGGTCGAACAGGGAATGGTCTTCACGCTGGCAGAAGTATTGCGTCTGAAAAAGTTCAGGCAGGCAAACGACCTGGGAGCCGCGTCCGGCAGCTTCGGCAGTGCGGCTCAGGGCTTTCTCGAGATTTTGTTCCGGCTCCGGTCCGCATGACATCTGCACCAGAGCCACACGAAATTTCTCAGGGGGCACGCGCTCCGACCTCCGGGTTCAATATAGCATCCAGAAGACAGCTGTCAGATGTCAGCCCAGTCTTGGCCAACTTTACGCACCAGCCACCTTTTGGTTTTCGGTGAAGACTCGAGAGAGCCGCGGATTTCCCGCCACAAGCTTTTCGAGGCGTTGAATCACAGCGGGCGAGGGTAGGGAACGAAGAACAGCTTCAATCGCCGTCTCGGCATCGAGAGATTCCGAACCCACCAAGTCCAACAAGAATTCAAATGCCGCATCCTGTCGAGTGAGTGCGATGGCGGACAGGATTACGGAGCGAAACCATGGGTCGGTAACCTTCGCGAAGCACTCCTGCAAAACCGCCGAGCCCTCGACAGAGTGAGTTCCCGCTATGGCCAATGCGGCCTCCGCAGCTGCGTCATCGCCGGCGGTCAGGAAGCGGCTTATCCAGGGAATGGAGCTGACGCCTTCGATTTGCAGAATCCCGCTGTAGCACGCACCGAGCACCTCGGGCTCATCGCTGCCGAGGACTGCTCTCAGCCTGAGCAGCAGGGAAGCCGGCGTTGAGCCCACCTGAGCGATCGCGCGTACCACCTCGGCTCGAACAGCCTTGTCCTTATCGCTCATCAGTTCGACGAGGTGGGCCAACAAATCCGATTCCGTGAGGCTGCGGCATTGGACAAGCGCGAGGGCGCAGGTCGCGCGCAGAGTGCCGGCGGTGTCGGACTGGCCTCCCCAGACCGGTTCCATTTGAATGTGGCGCATGCCTCGGAGAAAAACTTCGGCATCCTGATACTCGAGCGCGGCAAGCGCGCGGCTGAGCGCGTTCTTGGCCCAGCACTGCGGATCGGTCTTTCCCGGATTTTGAAAGAAGCGATCGAACGCCGTTAGAAGTTCCGGCGTCATGTTTGCCAAACAGAATTCGCGGACCATGTCTGCTGCCTTGGCTGCGACGAGATTGTTCCGTCCGCCCAAAGCCTTGCGCAGTGGCTCGATTCGAGTTTCTTCCGGCTGTCGCCTCAGATCCTCCAGAGCGGCGATCTGATCTTCGACCTTGTGCTTGCCAGCCATGGGTGGAGTGTAACCGACCGGGAAGTGAATTCTGCCGTTTCTCGCGATCCCGCATGGGCTGATCGCGTGGCGTCTGTTCCCATGGTTCCTGTAGAGTATCTAGTCGGGAAGAAACGGATTCGGCTTGGAGGCTGGCGTTGAAACAAGGCAATCATAGCAACTCGCAGGGCAAGGGACAGGCGAATACCGGCGGTGAGGGCAAAGACCGTCATCTGCACAATCCCATCGAGGACCGGCTAATTCCGTTGGAGCCGCTCGACCTTGGCAAGGTCACCTCGATCGATAGCCTGGTGCGGGCGATGTCGAAGACGGCATTCACGGGGCGGCAACTCGGTGAGGCAGCCGATGTACTTGAGGCCATGGCACTCGACGAAGACGCTTTCATCGTGATGACTCTGGCGGGCGCCATGACGGTGGCCAAGCAAGGGCTGATCATCACCGAGTTGATTGACCGCGGCATCGTCAACGCGATTGTTTCCACCGGAGCCCTCATGGCGCACGGGTTGGTCGAGGCGACGGGGCGGGCACACTTCCGCGCCAACCCTGAAGTTTCCGATGAGGATCTTTATGAGCAGGGCTACAACCGGGTTTATGACACGCTGGAGCCGGAGCAAAACCTCGATGACGTCGAGGAAGTCATGTCGGCGGTGCTCGAAGCCTGGGACCACAATGAGGTCATGTGCTCGTACAAGCTGAACCACGCCATCGGCGCGTATCTGGCCAAGAATGCGCAAGGCCAGCGGGGAATTTTGAAATCGGCGTATGAGCAGGGTGTACCGGTTTTCGTGCCGGCATTCAGCGACTCGGAGCTAGGTCTCGACACGGCCCTGAACAACCGCCTGCGCGAGTCGACGGGACGGCACAAGATCCGCTTCGATCCGTTCGAGGATCTCGAACATTTTGCCGCGACATTGTTGCGTCAGAAGAAACTCGGAATCTTCACCATCGGCGGCGGCGTGCCCCGCAACTGGTCGCAGCAGTTCGGCCCCTTCATCGAGTTGCGACACCGACGCCTGGGTGAGAACCTTCCACTGAAGCGTTATCACTACGGCTTGAGAATCTGTCCGGAGCCGGTGTATTGGGGCGGACTGTCGGGCAGTCCCTACAGCGAGGCAATTTCCTGGGGTAAGTTCGTACCGCCGTCAGAAGGCGGGAAGTTTGGCGAGGTGTTCGTTGACGCGACCGTTGGCCTCCCCATCATTGTGGCTGCCGTGATCGAGCGACTCGATAAAGCGAAGAAGGGCGGAAGCGCCCGCAAGGCCGCCAAAGCCGTCGTCAGAAAATAGCTAGGCGAAGCTTTCCGCCTGGACTTTTTCAGCTAGCTTTTACCTGGGGGATTATTCCGAATCTCAGGGAGGGGAACCTACAGCGCGACCTCTTGGGTAGAGGTCTCGTCAGAAAATTCTGCTCCTTCGTCCTGAGAATCTGCTTGGGGGTTTCGCAAGCGACGATATAGTGGAGCAAGGATACTATTTTCAAGCACTTCTGATTCAGCTTGAAACCAATCCTGCAGGTCTTGGCCTTCCTTCTGGCCGCGCGTCTCATACAACTGCTTGGCGCGGGAGCGAACCTTCCGCTCGACCATGTGCACCATCAGGGCCTGTTGTTTCTTTCTGCGTGTTTCGGTATCCAAACCATTCCTCTCGATCAATAAAAGCTTATGAGTTCACTTCGATTTCTATGATATCCCAGGACTGTTAACGAAAGATTACATTCGGCTAACTAAGAGGTTACCAATGTACTATTCCCCCGATACAGGGATTGGATGCCATGTAAGTTGCTTGGATTCAATTACTTGATCTCCAAAAAGGGAGGGCAGACCAGCAAAATAACGGGGGAAATTCGGGACAACGGGGGCGAAAGAATCGCGATCAGTCGAAGATCAAAACCGCCGAGGCGATCACGGTGGTCCACAAGGCGCGTTTGTCGCCAACAGCCGATTGGGTGACATTGGCGGTGCGGACGATTTTGTTGGACAGACGGTAGATTTGCTTCTTTTCGTCCCAGGAGCGGTCGGGATCGAACTCCACGTTGAGCGTGGTGGCCAGCATTTCGGCGGCGAGCTCTTCGGCGTATTCCCCGGCTGCGTCTTCGGTCTCACCGAAGGAATGGTGCTCGCTGAGATAGCCGTAGGTGTTGCGGTCTGCCGGGATGGCGACTCCGATCGAAGAGGCCAACAGGCGGTGAGGTTCGCGGGTAGAATTTTCGGCGACCACGGCGAAGACGACTTCTCCGGGATGGAGGTACTTCACGCCTTCTTTGCGGGCAAGCAGCTTGCAGTTCGGCGGAAAGATCGAAGAGACCCTTACCAGGTTCTGGGCAGCGATACCGGCGTCACGCAACGCCAACTCAAACGATGTCAACCGCTCGCGGTGTTTCCCCACTCCCTTGGTAAAGAAAATCCGCTTCGGAACCATGTCTTTGCCCAATTCCGTCATCCTCCCGAGACACCAAATTTTTAAACGGAGAATGCACAATCTAACACATTGTTTTGTAAAGGAAATATGAATTTCAGCAGATGTGCAGAAAAAGTTGAAGGACAAAAAAGGCGGGACGCGCTGGCGCGCATCCCGCTAGATGCCCGGCTTCAACTTGGGGGGAGGGCCCGGGCAAATTCGATTTCTTGGACCAGCAAGTTGCTCAGCGGCTCATTTTGCAGCGACGGCAGTATTGACCTCCACCGTGGTTCCATCCACCGAACCGGTAACCGTCACCTTCTTGCCTGCTTGCTGGTCGAGCAGAGCGAGTATTGCTTTGTCCGCAGTATTCAAGACGTAAATCTTGTCGCCTACCACGAGCGCGTACTTGGAACCGTGCGCAACGCAGGTCCGTGTGCACTCGGCTGGAGCTCCTTCCATATGCTTGCTGCCGCACATCGCGTCGCCGACTTCTCCGGTCAGCGTTTGTTTGCTGGCCGCGATCGCCGGAGTGGAGGAGTACAGAACTGCCAAAATTGCCAATGCCGCAATTGCAATCGACCGCTGCCAACCAAACTTCATGTTGCTTCTCCCTGAAACCGTCTGCAGTCCGGGCACTATCCTCCGAACTTGCGGGCCAGTGTACCAAGTCATGTTGATTCCGCAAGTCCCATGGGGGCCGGGAACTTGCACAGAGAAGCCGGAGCCAGAGTAACGCGACGTCGCGCGCGTCGAAAGGCCTGTCTGGATTTGTTCCAAAATCCGAACAGGTTTTCGTCACGCTATTTCGGCGCCTTCACGGAATAGATCAGATCGACGTCTACGGTTTTTTCACGCCCGTTGGCGGTGACGTGCGGCGAAACCTCCCAGTCAAGGCTGGGCGGGAGGAGTTTGTGGGCGGCGGGCAAATAGTCACTGAGATAAGTAGCATCGTAGACTTCGCCCGGTCGGATCTTCCAGGCATTGCGCAACTTCGCGGTCAGGCTGTTATCGAGCCCGCGGAACTCGAGTTCGCCCATGTGATAGACGGACCCTTCGTTGACTTCGAGATGAATCACTGCCGTGCCGGCGGCATCGTCGAAGTTAGCTTCGACCTTGATTGCGGCGGTTACGAAGCCGCGAGAGCCATAGAGTTTCTGGATGTCCTTCACATTGTCAGCGATTCGGACGGTGTTGGCGGGTTCGCCGGGCTGGGCGCGAACCATCTTCTGCAGTTCCTCGGTGGGGAACTCGTGATTGCCCGACCACTCCAGTCCTTTCAGCTTGTATTGCTGTCCGGGAGTAACAGGATATGTGATGTCGACGATGGTCTGGTTGCGCGGAGCGTCCTCGGTTTCGGCTCCGGGCTGCTTGACAACTTTGGGTTGAGGTTCGCCGAAGGCCGCCTTCAGATACCCGTGCGCGTATAAAGCCGGAAGAAGCTGGTGCTGAACCAGCAGAGTGAGGCGGCTGCGCGAGTACTCGCGATCCGGCATTCTCTTGGCGGCGGCTTCGAGGGCTGAAAGCTCGTCTGCGCTGGCGCCGGTGAATTCGATATTGCGGATCTGGATCAGAACGTCGGAGACCTTGTACGTGATCGATTCCACGGGACCGTCGGGTTTGCCCGTACGCACATAGTCGACGTGGCCAGGAATCGTGTTCTCGACGAGCATCGCCTGGAGGACGTCAGAAACCTCGGCTGCGAGGCGCCCTGAAAGAGGCAGATCTCCATCGAACAAAGGCGCGTGTTCCTTGATGCGATGGCGCAGTTCGGCGTCGGAAAACCATACGAAATCCTCGAAGTGCGCCGGCACAAATTTCTCGGCGTCGGTGACGTGGAACTCCACCTTGGTTCCTGCTGAGGCGTACGAGAAGGAATAGGCGATCTCGGTGAAGACCCCCATGTCCCCCAGACGGCGCGATGCTCGCTTAAAGTCGTCGTCGGTCACAGGAGATCCGATCTGAAGGCCGCTGGCGGCCGCGACTGCCTCTTCGGAGAAGCGCTTGCTGCCGGTGACTTTGATCGCGATCAACTGGCGGGCCGAGGCCGGCATTTGCGACAACGGCTTCTGCGTGCTCTGTCCGATTGCCGGGAGGCACGGTGCCAGGAGCACTAGAAGTAAGAGCGTGAAAATCGGGATCCTCATCGACTTGGGCTATGCACCAATTCTTGCGTGGATTTGTGCTTTACCGCAATGTCGATGAAGGCCAGTGCGGCCCGGCTGAGGGCTTTGTCTTTTCGGAAAACCAACGCCAGATCGCGACGGATCTGGGCATCGGCGAGAGGAACCGCGGCCAGAACCTTGGCACGGACATCGTCCTCGACGTTGGAGCGGGCGATGAATCCAATCCCGACATCGGCAGCCACGAAGCGCTTCAGCAACTCACTGGAATCGAGTTCCATCGTGAAATTGGGTTTCAACCGGCGTTCGTGGAAAAACTGTTCGATGGCGTCCCGCGTGTGTCCAGCCTTGGGGACGATGAGCGGAAACTTGCTGGCTTCGGCAATGGTCGCGGATTTCAACTTTCCCAACGGATGCTGTGGTGGTGCGATCAGGATCAACTCGTCCCGATGAATCAACACCACCGTCAGGCGACTGTCGGTCACAGGAAGAGAGATGACGCCGAAGTCCACCGAGTTGTCGATGATCGATTCGAGAATCTTGGCGTAGTCGGAGCGTTTGATATTCACAGAGACATCGGGATACTGCTTCTTGAAGTCAGCAAACACGTAGGGCAAGATGTGGAGGCAGGTACCCTCGTTCGCGCCCACAATGATTTCCCCGCGCGGCACCCGCTCCATCTCGGCGATGGCCACCAACATAGCCTTGCGGGCATCGAGCGTATCTTCGACATATTTCAGGAAGGCCTTGCCGGCGGCCGTCAGTGAAACTTTACCCCCTGAGCGGTCGAACAGTTTGGCGCCGACCTCTTCTTCGACGCCGCGAATCTGCGACGAGATTGCCGGCTGGGTGCGAAAACGCTTCTCCGCCGCCCGCGAGAATGAGGCGTGCCGCGCCACTTCGAGAAACGTTTCGAGTTGGTCAAAGTCCATAGAGCAGCGACCAGGGGTCAGGTGCCGTTGCTATTAGGCCAGACTCTCAACCACAGAGGTCACAGAGTTTCGCTGGGTCGGCAAAGAAACATCATGCTTTTCTGTGTTCCTTTGTCCTCTCAGTGGTTAAGGCCTTTCTGCCCCACCAGTATAAAGTCGCGTTATCCCGGCTATAGAAACAATCGAATTGCCAGCCTTGGCAACTGGCTTTAGACTCTTCGGTCTGCACAACGCGACCGATTGTAGCAGCCTGCCCGCCTGCAGGAACTTCCGCAACCGCTCGCTCGATGGTGGAACCACCTCCTGCAAGGAGTTCGTATGCCTGACGCCAAAACTGTTCTCGAGTTTGCCCGGAAACATGATGCCAAGATTCTTGACCTACGCTTCACTGACATACCGGGACTCTGGCACCATGTTTCCTATCCCATCGAACAATTGCGAGAGTCGTCGTTCGAGGATGGATTTGGCATCGATGGCTCGTCGATTCGTGGCTGGGCCGGCATCCACGAGAGCGATATGCTGCTCAAGCCCGACGCCAACTTTCATCTGCTCGATCCCTTCACCGACGTGTCTACGCTTGTCCTGGTTTGCGACGTGGTCGACCCGGTGACGAAACAAAGCTACGACCGCGATCCTCGCTACATCGCGCGCAAAGCCGAGATGTATCTGGCATCGACCGGCATCGCCGACACCGCCTACTTCGGCGCCGAGGCCGAGTTCTTCATCTTCGACAATGTGCGCTTCGACCAGCGCGAGCAATATGGCTTTTATTACATCGACGCCGAGGAAGGGCGCTGGAACTCGGGGAGGGAACTGAATAATCTCGGCTACCGTCCGCGATACAGGGAAGGATATTTCCCCGTGCCGCCGACGGACCACTATCAGGATCTGCGCTCGGAGATGGTGCTGATCATGCAGAGCTGTGGCATCGACGTGGAATGCCATCATCATGAGGTTGCCAGCGGGGGACAAACGGAAATCGACCTCAAGTTCGATTCACTGGTGCGCTCAGCCGACAAGATGTTGCTCTACAAGTACATCGTGAAGAACGTTGCCAATCGCAACGGCAAAACCGTGACCTTCATGCCGAAGCCCATCTTCGGAGATAACGGCAACGGGATGCACACCCACCAATCGCTGTGGAAGTCCGGCGATCCGCTCTTTGCCGGCGACGGATACGCTGGGCTCTCACAACTCGCTCTGTGGTACGTCGGAGGGCTCATCAAGCACGGCCCGGCGCTTTCGGCGATCATCGCTCCCACGACCAACTCGTACAAGCGTTTGATCCCCGGATTCGAAGCTCCGGTAAATCTGGCATACTCGCGGCGCAATCGTTCAGCAGCCTGCCGCATTCCCATGTATTCGGTTGCACCCAAGGCAAAGCGAGTCGAGTTCCGGCCGCCGGACCCCAGTTGCAATCCCTATATGGCGTTCGCCGCAATGCTGATGGCGGGTCTCGACGGCATTGAGAACAAGATGGACCCTGGCCCGCCGCTCGACAAAGACATCTACGAGCTCGATCCGGAAGAACTGTCGAGCCTCCCGTCGATGCCAGGTTCGCTCGAAGAGGCTCTCGACGCGCTCCAGCGTGACCATGCTTTCCTGCTGAAGGGGGATGTGTTCACGGAAGAGTTACTGAGGACCTACGTCGATTACAAGCGCTCGAAAGAAGTGGATGCGATCCGGCTCAGACCGCATCCGTACGAATTTGCGCTGTACTATGACATCTAAGGCGGCTGGTTACTTCAACTGTTTCTCGATCGCAGCCGTCATTTCGTTCGAATCGGGCGTCACGGCGGGCTCAAAGCGCTGAACTACCTTCCCCTCGCGGTCTACCAGGAATTTCGTGAAGTTCCACTTGATGTCGCCAGCTAAACCCGTTCCAGTTTCCTTGGTCAGGTAGGCATACAGCGGCGCCTGGTCCGCACCCTTCACGGAAATCTTGGCGTACATGGGAAAGGTCACGCTGTACTTGCGGGTGCAAAAAGTCTTAATCTCTTCGTTCGTTCCGGGCTCTTGCGAACCGAAGTTGTTGGCGGGGAAGCCGAGAATCACGAAGCCCTGATCTTTGTATTTTTCGTAGATCGATTCCAGGGCGCTGTACTGAGGGGTGTAGCCGCACTGGCTGGCGACATTCACGATGAGGACGACTTTGCCTTTGTAGTCGGCCAGGGGCGCCGGCTTGCCATCGATTGAGTTCAACGTGAAGGTGTACACTCCAGAACCTGCGAACAGCGAGGTCGCCATAATTAACAGTGCTCCAATGAAGAGGTAGCTTGCAACTCTATCTCGATGTGAAGTGAAACGCATCATTCCTGACTCCCGGTCATTTGATTTGGCAGTGGATTCGAAGAGGCAGGATCGAACATACGGGCAGAAGAACGCAAAACACAACAGAGGAAATGTAAATTCTGTGTCTCCTGGCCGGTCGAGCAGGTTTTAAACGGCGGTGCGGATCGAGTTTTCCTTCATCATGCGTTCAATCAGACGCATTCGTTTGGTCGGAAGCTGGGAATCATTCATGTGGGGCTGCGCAACCTCGCAGCCACTCACCGACAGCAGTTCGCTTCCCATGGCATCCAGCGCCGAATTGGAACGTCCGAGCACCATCAAAAGATATTTTTGCGCGATCGGGCGGTCGGCCGGATGGATGAGCGCCCACCATCTTCGAACCGATTCCTGGACTTCGGCTTCGCTCTTCTCTCCCACCACGAGTGCATCGATCAGACGATAAACCTTGCTCTTGATCGCTTGGTACGAGACGGATATTTCTTGTGGCATAGGGTTCCTGGGTAACGCGGTACATTACCCAAGTGCAATCCGCGAACCAAACCCGTAGGCCTATGCTGTGGCTGAATTTAGCCTGATTTTCACTAATGTGAACGTACTATGAATGGAAGAAATCCCGTATGGGATATGGATTCTGGAAGAGGAAGATCCGCCTCCGGTCGCTCTTTCGACGGAATGGGCCTTGGCGAGGCTTAAGTCTTCTTCGGAAAAGCGTTCCTTCCCGAAGCACGATACAGAGATAGGTGAGGACTTCGCCGAGTGCCGGGTGGCAAATCCCCGCCGCGTTACAATGTTCCGCTCTACCCAAACGCAGTCGTCCCAACTCCTGTCTCTTGGCAAAACGGGAACAGGAGAGACTCGTGTGTCCGCCGTTCAATTCTAGTTCCGGAGGCAAAATGAAAAAGTGGGCATGGATTCTGGCCGTTCCTGTTTTGGTGTCGCTCGCGGAGGCGCAGATTTCTCCTTCTCTCAACTTGCAGGCGGACCACCAACAAACCTCCCAGGGGACTTGGCACGAAGGGACCTCCGACGAGCGCATGTTCTTTCCCCGCGACATGTTTTGGGGTTGGGCGCAATTCGATCTGGCGCCTCCGCACAACGAGATCGATCCTAATCTGTGCGCGGGGAACGCTGGCCAGTACGGCGGAGTCAATGCGCCTTGCAGCTTGTTCGCGCGCTACATGTTATCGGGAATTTTGGAGGTACGCCCTTTTGGCCGAGGACCACTGCGCCGTTTCATGGTTTACGGAGCGCCCGCATTCTTATTTGGCAAGACGATTCCCAAGACCCTTTATACCTGGTCTCCGGACGCGATTGGGATTGAGCACTCCTGGGGAGTGGGGATCTATCTCAACAAGGGATTCGAGTTCCGCGTGACCCAGCATTTCCTCTTCGACCGACTGGGAGCGCGCGACAAGAACCTGGGTGTGGCCGACCTGGGCACCAACGGCCCATGGGGACGCTACATGAGCCTGGGTGTGCGCAAGACCTTCGGCACGCGCCGCTGGTAGCAATGGCCTAGCCGCGCATTACGCTGTCGCGGGAACAGAGGACCGCAGCAGCCGCCGGATGATCCAAACGACGAACCATATGATTAACCCAAGGACCACGAACGGAGCTACAAATATCACGAAAATCCAGCCTGCCCCGGCCATGTTGGTGACGCTACCTTTTACAGTCGCACTGGGGTCGCGATTCAACCGCCCACCGAAAACCGAGGCGTCGCCGTTTACGGTGCCTTCCTTATAGAGGCGCAAATTCCCGCCAAACGTCGTAACGTCTCCCCCGATCTCGCCTTGATCCTCCACCGTCACGCTACCGCCAAAAGTGGTCACGTCACCCGCAACATGCCCTTGCACGCGGACGCTGCAGCCGAAGCAGGTCACCTCGGCCACTTCCTCGTTCGGCCCAACATTGATGTTGTGGCCGAACTGGGTGCGATCGCGCGGATTATCGGCAAACGCGGCGAACGAAACGCCGAACAGCAAAATCAGGCACGCGAATGGCAACCGTAAGGCTCGATTGTAGTTTTTCATGAGAATCTCCGTTTCCCAGACGGATAACTTGGTTGGAGCGATTATTGCATAGGCCGGCACGAATAATCCGCAGCTTTCCGCGCTATTCTTTATAATTGTGAGTTTTTCAGCGTCACTTGAGATTTCCTGATCGTGGAGGTTGGGGATGGGCAGTTCTTATAACGGTGTAGCGGTACCGGCCGATGGAAAGAAGATCGCATACGTTGCCGGCAAATACGAGGTTCCCGACAACCCGATCATTCCGTTCATCGAGGGCGACGGGACGGGCCGCGACATCTGGAAGGCTTCGCTGCGGGTATTCGATGCGGCGGTCGAAAAGGCTTACCGGGGCAAACGCCGCGTAGCGTGGTACGAAGTCTTTGCCGGAGAAAAGGCCAAGGCCAAGTTTGACAACTGGCTACCCGATGACTCGGTCGACGCCATCCGTGAATTTCGCGTCGCTATCAAGGGGCCGCTGACGACCCCGGTTGGAGGCGGCATTCGCTCGCTCAACGTGGCCCTTCGGCAGATCCTCGACCTTTATTGCTGCGTGCGCCCGGTGAAGTATTACAAGGGGGTTCCGTCGCCGGTGAAGCATCCCGAGCGCATGGACGTGGTCATCTTTCGCGAAAATACTGAAGACGTCTATGCCGGAGTTGAATGGGAGCAGGGAACTCCCGACTGCGCGCGCCTGATCGAGTTTCTCAACAAAGACATGCTCAAGGGCGGAAAAAAGCAGATCCGCCTCGATTCCGGCATCGGCATCAAGCCAATCTCGGTAACGGGAACCAAGCGCCTGGTGCGGATGGCGATTCAGCACGCGCTCGAGTCCGGACGCAAGACCGTTACCTTGGTGCACAAGGGCAACATCCAGAAGTTCACTGAGGGGGCTTTCCGCAAGTGGGGCTATGAAATTGCGACCGACGAGTTTCGCGACAAGGTAGTCACCGAGCGCGAAAGCTGGATTCTCGATAACAAAGACAAGAATCCGAACCTGACCGTCCCGCAAAATGCAGAAATGATCGAGCCCGGCATGGAGTTTGCCCCACCGGCTTTCCGCCAGGCGGTGGAGAAAGAAGTGAAGGAAGTGCTCGACGCGATTTACTCGACCCACGGCAAGGGCGCGTGGAAGAAGAAGATCATGATCAACGACCGCATCGCCGACTCGATCTTCCAGCAGGTGGTCACGCGGGCCGACGAATATTCCGTTCTGGCGACGCCCAATCTGAACGGGGACTATATCTCCGACGCGTGCGCGGCGCAAGTTGGCGGGCTCGGCATTGCTCCAGGCGCGAACATCGGAGATGGGTACGCGATCTTTGAAGCCACCCACGGCACGGCCCCGAAGTATGCGGACAAAGATGTCATCAATCCCGGCTCGGTGATTCTGTCCGGCGTCATGATGTTCCGTCACCTCGGCTGGAACGAAGCTGCTGATCTGATTGAACAGAGTATGGAGCGTACCATCGAGCAGAAGAAGGTCACCTATGACTTCGAGCGCCTGATGCCGGGCTCAACCAAGGTCAAGACCAGCGAGTTTGCGGGACACATGATCGAGAACATGAGCGCGGGCGTTCCGGCGTAGAGGGCAATCAGAGCCACGAAACCAGTACCGATGCGCTTGGAGTTTTCCGCGATGCATAAGTCGGGTCAGGACGAATGGATGAAGGACGCGCGCGAAAAACAGCGCAACGTCGTATTCCCGGACACCCTGAGGAATGAGGCGAGTGGCTGGCGCAGGCTGATGACAAGCAAGCAGCCCTTGACCGTCGTTCAGACCGTCGGAATTGGACTGCTGTATTTGGCGATGGCCGTGGTCTTTTGGGGCCTGATCTCCGGCAGACTTCGCGGTTCAGTGGGGAGTTCCTTGTTTGATCGAGTGCTTGGTGGATTCGGGGACTGGATTGTCCTATTCGGCATACTTGGAGCGTTTTTTCTTTTGTTAAGGTGGAGGGTCCGCCGGGCCCCGCTTGCGAATAAGCATGGAGCGCCTGGCAAGCACGATTTGAATTAGAAGAGCTGTGCCGAAGTCGACTTAATCATCTTCGAAAGGACTCATATGCGCAAGAAAGTGACAATCGTAGGATCAGGGAACGTTGGCGCCACGGCGGCCCACTGGATTGCTTCCAAGGAGCTAGCCGATGTCGTTCTGATTGACATCATCGAAGGCGTTCCGCAAGGGAAGGGACTCGACCTGCTCGAGGCCATGCCCATTGAGAAACGTGACTCCTATGTCAGCGGCACAAACGATTACAAAGACACCGCGGATTCCGACATCGTCGTGATCACCGCGGGCATTCCGCGCAAGCCCGGCATGAGCCGCGACGACCTGCTCAATACCAACTACAACATCATGAAAGCGGTGGTGGGCGAGGTGGTCAAGAATTCGCCCAACTGCATTTTGATCATTGTGTCCAATCCGCTGGACGCGATGGCGCAAGCGGCCTACAAGCTGAGCGGATTCCCGCGCGAGCGGGTCATCGGGATGGCGGGAGTGCTTGATTCCGCCCGCTTCCGCGCTTTCATCGCCGCCGAACTGAAGGTCAGCGTCGAGAACGTCACGGCATTCGTGCTCGGCGGCCACGGCGACACCATGGTTCCCCTGCCTCGATATTCCACGGTCGCGGGCATTCCGATCACTGAATTGATCGAGAAGACAAAACTCGAAGCCCTGGTGCAACGCACGCGCGATGGCGGAGCCGAAATCGTGAAGTATCTCAAGACTGGTTCGGCCTATTACGCTCCCTCGGCTGCGGCGACCGAAATGGTCGAAGCCATCTTGAAGGACAAAAAGAAGATCCTTCCCTGCGCCGCGTACCTGCAGGGAGAGTACGGAATCAACGGACTGTACGTCGGCGTTCCGGTCAAACTGGGAGCAAAGGGAATCGAGCAGATCATCGAGATCAAACTCACGCCCGAAGAGAAGGCCGGTCTCGACAAGAGTGCCGCAGCGGTAAAGGAGTTGTGCGCCGTGATTAACGTGTAGACAAAGACGAGCATTCGCCCAATGTCCCGCCTTCCGGGCGGGATTTCTTTTTCCTGGTTAAAGTGATTCTTCTTCGTCCCTCTTGCGATCCCTGAAGAAGTCGTGGTCCGCCATGATGCGGCTGACGACGGCCCGTCGAATCTCTTCCAGGTCATAACGAGGGAGCACCAGGATTTCAGGCGCGTGCAAGTACTTCCAGGACTTGTCGCGGAGGATTTTCGCCAGACCCTGCGGAGTTGCCACAAAGTACGACTGCCACCACGTATGTCCTGAGTCCGGATCGTAGAGTTCGACGTTCAAATCGTCGGCAAAGACATCCGGATCGTCCGGACCGGGAATGGCGTCGGCCTTCTCGAAGAAGAGCTTTTTGATACGGATCTTGCCGAGCAGTGGATCGAACGGCAGGGAAGCGGCAACCTCTTCAGCAGAGGGCGGCCAGACCCGAGTTGTGGCGGGTTCGCTCGGGTGCAGAAGACTTGTATCTGGCGTTGGAATGTTGGCGGGAAAATCTCGCTTGTCGGTTGCGCTCAGACGCGAACTCCACCGCCCCAGCACGATAAGGCCGCTGCCGACGGCGATCAGCAGAAGTAGCTTAAGGGCATCATCGGAAGCAGCCGAAATCGCGGCGAGCATGCGTGGGAATTGTATCCTGCGGCACTCCCAACATTAGCGAGCACGGAGATTCCTGAAGGGTGAACCAGATTGCGGTCCGAATTGAACGAAACCTTACACCTTCTCGATCGTCACCTTCTTCAGCACCACGTCTTTGTTCGGCTTGTTTTGGCGATTTTGGGGAACTCTGGTGATCTTCTCAGCTACGTCCTGACCCTCCACGACCTCTCCGAAAATTGTGTGCTTGCCGGTGAGCCACGTCGTTGGCACCGTGGTGATGAAAAACTGCGAGCCGTTGGTATTTGGTCCGGCGTTGGCCATAGCAAGTTTTCCCGGCTTGTCGAACTTGTGCGGCGACCCCTTGGTCTCATCTTCAAACTGGTACCCGGGCCCGCCGGTCCCCGTGCCCTGCGGATCTCCGCCCTGGACCATGAAGTCGGGAATCACGCGGTGAAAAATGGTTCCATCGTAGAGCCGGTCCTTGGATTTCTTGCGCGTTGAGGGATGCGTCCACTCGCGCTTGCCCTCGGCGAGCTCGACAAAGTTGGCGACCGTCTTAGGCGCGTCCTTGTCGAAAAGGCGGCAAACGATCGTTCCTTCACTGGTTTCAAACGTGGCATACATTCCAGGCTGGCGAGTCATGAAAATCCTTTCGAGTCGTCGTTAGTCGTTGGTTGATCTTGCGTGTCTCGTGGTTGTACTTCCTAATTCGGAGTCACTGGAGGTTTGGGAGCCGCAGGTTTTTTCACCGGCGTGGCTCTGGTCGCTGGTTTCGCGGCGCCTCCGCCCCCACGCACGATGGTGATGTGATTGATTTTCACCGGACGAAACGGCTTATCGTTGCTGGGGTCCCGCGCCATACTGGCAATCTGTTTCACCAGCGCGACCGCGGCGTCGTCGCACTGTCCGAAAAGCGTATAGCTGCCGTTCAGATGAGGAGTTGCCACTTCGGTAATGAAGAACTGCGCACTGTTGGTGTTCGGTCCGGCATTTGCGTACGCCAGGCGGCCAGGCCGGTCGAAGAGCAGGTCGGAAGAGACCTCGTTCTTAAATGGCGGAACCGGATCGGCACCCGATCCAGTGCCGGCCGGATCTCCGCCCTGAATCATGAAGCCGGGAATCACGCGATGAAAAATGGTGCCGTCATACAGTGGCACGCCATGCTTGGTAGCGCGGCTGACCGGATTCTTCCAATCCTTGGTACCAGTCGCAAGTCCAATAAAATTCTCCACGCCGACGGGCGCCTTGTCGGGGAATAGCGTGCACGTCATCTTGCCCGCGGTGGTGTCGATGATGGCAGTCGGCTTCGAAGCGGGAACAGCGGGTCTGGCCGCTGTGGCTGGCTTCGCGGGGGTGCTGGGTTTGGCTGGCGGGGCCTGAGTGCCTGGGCCGGTCTGCGCGCACACCGCGGATCCCAGTGTCAGAATTATCCCGAGGATTCTAAATGTCCTGCCCATGAATACTCCTTTTGCAAGCGGAAAGAAGTTATTTCTAGCGAAGTGCAACGTTGCATTGTACGACAACGGCCCCGGCATTTCCTCCTGCGAGATCGCAGGGATCGACGACATAACTACTTTGCAGCGGGCGACTGGACGTTGATTTCGCGGCTCACGCGTTCCACGTCGCGAAACACGCGCAGTAAGTTGCCCCCAAGAATCTTGCGAATGTCCTCTGCGCTGTAGCCGCGATCAAGCAGAGCCTGAGTGATCTTGGGCAGGTCAGCGGCCGAGTCGATTCCTTCTGGCGTAGCGCCGCTGACACCATCGAAATCCGACCCCAGGCCTACATGGTCGATTCCGGCGACCTTCGCGATGTGATCGATGTGGTCAATGAGCGACTTAAGCGGAGGCCGAGGAATCTTTGCCATCCACTCGCGCTCGATGCGATCGACTTCCACATAATTGACCGGCTTGCCCTCAGCTTTTAACTGATCCAGATACTTTTGAGTGGCGGCGGCCTGATCTTTCTGCTGAGCTTCCATGGCCTTGCGGAAGTCCGCATCATCGAAGCCGCTGAAGAAATTCACCTGTACCACACCGCCGTTCTTGGTGACTGCCTTCAGCATGTCGTCCGTCATATTTCGCGGCGCATCGACCAGCGCGCGCGCCGAGGAGTGCGACGCAATCACCGGAGCCTTGGTCGTGGCAATCGCGTCCCAGAATGTCTTGTCGGCCACATGAGAAATGTCGACCATCATGCCCAGGCGGTTCATCTCCTGCACAACCTGCTTGCCGAAGTCAGTGAGGCCGTTATGGTGCTGCACCTTGGGATCGTCGATATCGCCGGAGGAGTCGGCCCACTCGTTCGTGTTCGACCACGAGAGGGTCATGTAACGCACGCCTAAACGGTAGTAGTCGCGCAGCAGGTGGATGTCGTTCTCGATCGAATGCCCGCCCTCGATTCCCATCAGGGCGGCGAGCTTGTGCTCGCGATGTGCGCGCTCGATGTCGGCGGTTGAAAATGCCATCATCATGCGATCCGGATGCCGCGCGGCCTGCGTATACACCGAGTCGATCAGATCGAAAGTGTGTTTGGCGAAATTGCCCTGGTTCGTCTCGGGATCCACCCAGATGGAGAAGAATTCCGCGCCCAGATTCCCCTTCTTCGCTTTATCGAGGCTGATATGGCCGACATCTTTAGGGTCGGTAGAGCCGATATCGAAATCTTGATCGAGAAAGCGCTGTGGCGTATCGGCGTGAGTATCGACGATGAGAGCCGAGTTATGAATCTGCCGGGCGCGAGCGCTAATGATGATGTCAGGGGCCGTCGAGGGCTTCTCCGGCGCCTGGGCCACGGCGATCGAACAGGTCAGTGCAAGGACGAGAAGAAACCTGGTTGTCATAGTTTGTCGGCCCGGGAAGAGTGCGGGCAGGGTTTCGATTGTATAGGGACCACGCACCCAAACAAAACAGCGTCAGCCAATCTCAGCGAGCGCCTGTTCGACGCAGCTTGCGAGCGGCTGATTCGTGTCGATGACCGTCTTAGGGTGTGTGATCGCTTCAAACCTCGACTTCACTTCCAGGTACAGCTTGTAATCGCGATTTCCCGCGGGATGGAGACTGCCCTCCGCGTCAGTCGCAAGACGCAACCTCGCGGTCTCGTCGGAGCATATGCATTCCAAGATTCGACATGATTGATGCAGGGAAGCGGCCGCAGACAATACGTTTTCGATTTGATAGCGCCGCGAGAATGGACGCCCATCCAGAAATATCGTTCGCGCCGGATTTCGCGACAAAAGATATCCCGCGGTCTCCAGCATCAACTGCAGGCAAAAATCATCCTGTCGCGAAGAATATTCGATTTCATCCGAGGAGAAGAGCGCATGCCGGAACTCGTCTTTGCTTAACACGCGCCCGGAGACACGCCCGGCCAATTCACGTGCCAGCGCAGTCTTACCTGTGCCGGGCAATCCAGCCATGACCACGATCATGGTTATCATTAAAACAGAAACGCCACCGTCGTTTGGACACGGAGAAGCGCAATATACGAAGCAGTTATGTTGGGATGTTTGACGCTGGCTTATTCTGCGCGGCTGGCGATTTGACCAACCTCGGAATGCGGCGTCCCGGGTCCCGCGAGATTAGGACGTTGCAGTTCTGGCTTTTCAATGGGAACGATATCCTGCGATGCGCGCCAGTCAGAATAAAGCCCGCTGACCATGATGTGGAACACCCACTGATGCCGTTCTTCCTCAGGCTCCACGAGGCCAAGGGCCTTCATATAGAAGAGATAATGTTCCATCCAGCGAACCTGGTCTTTACTCAGTCCGCGACGCTGCAGGTCTACGGTTACGCCCGCCAGATGGGAGGACGCCGTATCGCCATCCGCCGGAGCCGCGTTGCGGTTATGCCGTCGAAGCTTTTTCTGAACCTTCACGGTACGCACCGCCGAGTTCACCTGAATCTGCTGATGAAAGCGGTTGTAGAAAGCCTGGCTAAGATCGTCGACGAAATCCCGCGTCCAGGGACGACAATAGCGCCGCGAAGGATCAAGCCGCGGATCGAAACGCAACATTTCGCCCGACTGGATTTCGAGCAGCGAGCCGTCTGCCTTCAACGCTTCCAGTTCGGTTTCGTCCTGGATGCGAGGCAGTTCCAGTCGATTAATCTCAGCATTCTGGATGAGAAGTGATTCGTGCGACGGCCGGAACATCGGGTTCCATCGCAGCCATCGCAGATGTCGCCGGTGTGGGTGCGGGTTGACCGCGTGGTGCACCGCAAAGGCTGAGCTCGACATCCCCACGCAAACCACTGCCACGAGGACGAAGAAGGCGAGTTGAAGTCGGGCGCTGCGTCTCACGATGTGTTTTCCCCGCGTACTTACAGCTCTGCCGCGCGAGTAGCGATATTCTAAGCCATGCTGTCAAGGGGACTACCGCAATACCGCTCGCGGTCCATTACTTGTGTACCGATTCCGCGATGCGCCGGCTGGTTACTGCCGGTTACCTGCGCCCACAAAACAGCGGCCCGCCGGTTCTATCGGCATGTAAGGGGCCATTCGTGAGCTTATTCAAGAGACTTCCTATGTGGGGGCCCAGCTACAACTTGCAACGCCTAAGATGAGGTTGCCGTCTAGACGGTTGCTGGCAAATGACAAAATTCAGCGCCGTAAAAGGTCACCCAGTGCCTGTTTCATGACCTGGCCGCCCACTTCCGAGATGGCCTTGGTCAGCGGAATATCCTTGGGGCAAACCTCGACGCAGTTCTGGGCATAACCGCATTCCTGGATGCCGCCATCGCCCATCAAGGCCGCCAGTCGCTCCCGCTGGAGCGCCTTCCCCGTGGGATGCGTGTTGAACAAGCCGCACTTGCGCAATTGTTGCCGCACCCACGAAGCCCGTATCTTCGTTGAACTGCGGGCAGGCCTCCATGCAGCAGCAGCAGGAGATGCACCGGGAGATCGGGTAAGCCGCCTCCTGCTCCTGTGCGGACATGCGCGGCCCGGGCCCAAGGTCGTAGGTGCCGTCAATCGGAACCCACGCCTTGACGGCCTTCAGATTCTCGAAAATGACCGCGCGGTCTACGGATAGATCGCGCACGACGGGGAACTTCGAAAATGGCTCGATCTTGATCGGCTGCTCGAGATTGTCAATCAGGGCCGAGCAAGCCATGCGGGCGCGTCCGTTGATCAGCATGGCGCACGAACCGCAGACTTCTTCCAGGCAGTTCGAGTCGTAGGTGATCGGCGTGGTGGCCTTGCCGTCTTTGGTGACCGGATCGGCGGCAATATCCATGAGCGCCGAGATAACGTTCATATTCGGCCGGTAGGGAATCGAAAACTCCTCCCAGTAGGACTTGGACGTGGGAGTGTTCTGACGTTTGATCTTGAGGATGACGGATTTAGTGTTGGCCATTAGTTCCTTGATCCCAACTTAAGCTCACATTTACTGCTGCTTGTCATCCTGAGCGAAGCGAAGGACCGATGGAGTTTGCGAGTGACGGCAGGGTGCATAGGTTCTTCGCTTCGCTCAGAATGACAACAGTTAGAAGTTCTCAATACTTCCTCGGCCTCGGCGGAATCAGCGATGTATCCACCGGTTCGAACTCGAACTTCGGCTCGTCCGCATCCGGCGCGAAATACGCCTTGGTCGTCTTCAGCCAGTTTTTGTCGTCACGCTCAGGGAAGTCCGGCTTGTAGTGCGCACCGCGCGACTCATCGCGCATGCGCGCCCCCTGCGCGATTACCCGCGCCAGCTGCAGCATGTTGTACAGCTGCCGGGCAAAGACAATCGTCGTGTTGGCCCACTGCGTCCGATCACTGAGATTGATCTTGCGATAGCGTTCGAGCATCTCGACCAGCTTGGCATCCGTCTGCTGCAGGTTCTTGTTGTAGCGGATGACCGTGCAATCCTTGGTCATCAACTCGCCCAGTTCGCGCCACAACTTGACCGGATTCTCGGTTCCATCGTTCTTCATCAGCAGGGCGTTATTCTCTTCCTGCTTTTTCTTCTCGGCCTCGTAACAGCCGTTTCCGTCAGAAAGCGCCTGCAGTCCGCGCGCATACTGCACCGCATTGGGCCCGGCGATGCCTCCGCCGTAGATGCACGAGACCAGAGAATTCGCGCCCAGCCGGTTGGCGCCGTGGTACTGATACTCGCACTCGCCGGCCGCAAAAATTCCCGGGATATTCGTCGCCTGCTTGAAGTCGATCCACATCCCGCCCATGGTGTAGTGCATGCCGGGGAAAATCTTCATCGGCGTGTCGCGGGGATCGTCGCCCACGAACTTCTCGTAGATTTCGAGAATGCCTTCCAGCTTGCGGTCCAGAATCTTGCGGTCGATGTGCGTCAGGTCGAGATAGACCATCGGCTTACCGTCAATGCCGAGGTTGTGTTCATAAACGACTTTGAAGATTGCGCGGGTCGCCACATCGCGCGGCACCAGGTTTCCGTACTTCGGATACCACTCTTCGAGGAAGTACCAGCGCTCGTTCTGCGGAATCGATTTCGGATCGCGATTGTCGCCGGGCTTCTTTGGCACCCACACGCGACCGCCCTCCCCCCGTGCCGACTCCGACATCAGGCGCAACTTGTCTTCACCGGGAATCGATGTCGGGTGCACCTGAATGAACTCGCCGTTGGCGTAGAAGCACCCTTGCTGATAAAGAGCGGACTGCGCCGATCCTGTGCAAACTACAGAGTTCGTGGACTTGCCGAAGATCGCGCCGATCCCGCCGGTAGCGATAATGATTGCGTCGGCAGGGAAGGTCCGCACTTCCATCGAGCGCAGGTCCATCGCGCAGATTCCGCGACATACTTTCTTTCCATCGAGCACCGCCGACAGGAACTCCCAGTGCTCGTACTTTTTGACCTTGCCTTCGGACTCGTAGCGCCGCACCTGCTCGTCCAGCGCATAAAGAAGTTGCTGGCCGGTGGTCGCGCCCGCAAACGCCGTGCGGTTGTACAACGTTCCGCCAAAGCGCCGGAAATCGAGCAGTCCCTCGGGCGTACGGTTGAAGGGGACGCCCATGCGGTCGAGCAAATCAATGATGCCCGGGGCGGCGTCGCACATGTCCTTAATCGGAGGCTGATTGCCCAGAAAGTCTCCGCCATAGACTGTGTCGTCGAAGTGCTTCCAGGTGGAATCGCCCTCGCCCTTCAGGTTCTTGGCCGCGTTGATGCCGCCCTGGGCGCACACCGAGTGTGACCGTTTCACCGGCACAATGGAGAACAGGTCCACCTCGCCGCCCATCTCCGCGATCTTGATGACTGCGGCCAGTCCGGCCAGTCCGCCGCCTACGACAATAATCTTGGGAGCTGCCATATCAGTGCACCGGCCTTCCGTCGTTGGTCGCGTGTCTCGAATCAACGATGTTTCCACTCGCGCCCGGAACCTCCTGGAAACGCTCGTGGAAGGTATACAGGCTCGCCAACCCCACGACACTTAGCAGCAGGAAGAAAGCCGAGGCATGCTTTCAGAAGTCGCTGCTGCGCCTTATCCCCGGAGACAATGCCCCACTTCGCCGCGAACAGCCAGATGCCGTAGGCGAAATGCCACGACGCCGCAATCAGTCCGACGACGTAGAACAGGAGTAGCCAGGGATTGTGCACTTCCGCCGCAACCTTGCTGAACGATGCCGCCGGAGTGTCGTGCAGATCCGTGCCGGTAAACCGCATCGTCCACGTATGCCAGACGATGTAGACGAAAGCGATTCCGCCGGTCCAGCGTTGTGCCGTATACATCCAGTTGCCACTCCACGGATACTCTCCGGTATTTCCTTCTCCGCGGTACCAGATATAGAAGCCGTAGAGGGCGTGAAAGGCAATCGGCAGCCAGATCCCGAAGAGCTCGAGAAAAAACACCAGCGGAAGGTTTGCCAGAAAGCTCACCTGGCGGGCGTAAGCATCGGGTCCGCTGATAGCGGTGGAGTTCGAAATCAGAATATGTTCAAACAGGAAAGCGCCGACCGGAACGATTCCGGTAAGAGAATGCAGCCGACGCAGAACGAACGACGACCCCTGACCAGCGCGCAGGGGAGCTACTCCATGCGCGACCACCGGAGCAGAAGAACTGGCTGACGCCACGAAAGCTCCTTATGATTTCAGCGATGAGAAAATAACCTCACATTATCAAGCTCCAGAAGAAGTGAAGTCAAGAAAGGCATCGGAAGTGGCCGGGCATTGGAGTCTGGACAGCGTTGGTATAATTAAATGCAGGTCGTATCCATCCGCTGTGGGGGCAGTATGGTGACCAAAGCTCTTCCCAGAATATGCTGGATCTGCGGGAAATCCGTACCACTTGAAGAATGCAAGGTGGACGAACATGGACTTGCCGTCCATGAGAAATGTTACGCTGCCAAAGTAGCTCTGGAAGCGCGTCCGCCTCGTACGCCCGGGCGTCGCGCGTCAAGCTAGACGCTGCGGTAACGTCGATCACATTGCCAGTAATTTCCACGCATCAGCGGATTCACCGCCCGCCCGCGTCGCACCAATGCAGCAGTTGCCGGAATGCCGAGCCTCGATGACTGTGGCGCGCCTTTTCCTCGGCGGTTAGTTCGGCGAAGGTCTTTTTAATTTCGGGAAAGTAAAATAGCGGATCGTATCCAAACCCATTTTTTCCACGCGGCTGATCCAGGATCATTCCCTCGGCAATCCCGCGAAATGTAGCCAAGGTTTTTCCGTCTCGCGCCACTGCCAGCACGCATATGAAGCGCCCACCGCGTTGTTCCGGATCCAGGCCACGAAGTTCTCGCAGTACGCGCGCATTGTTAGCTTCATCGTCGGTATTGTCCTCGGCCAGATGCGGCTGATCGGCCGCGTACCGAGCGGAGTGCACGCCGGGCGCTCCATTTAACCCGTCAACCTCTAGCCCGGAGTCATCGGCGACGACCATTTCTCCCGGCGGCATGTAGGCTATATTCTTCCGCTTTCTTGCGTGCGTTCTCTTCGAACGTCTGTCCGTCTTCTACAACTTGTGGCAGGGAAGAGAAGTTCGGAATGGCAGCGATCTCGATTCCGTGCGGACGAGCCGCTCCCGCAAAGTCTCGCAGCTTGCCGGGATTCGAAGTCGCGATCAGGATTCGTTGCATGCTCTTAAACTTAAGACTTGAACCACAGAGGCCACCGAGTTGCACAGGGGATTTACGATGCTAGTGCTCGCCTTCGCGCCCAGAGCTTACACAGCGCCAGGCACAGCAGAGTCACCGCGGAAATCCAGCCGCCGACGGCGCGATCCCAAGTCCGCACAAATCGGATCTGCACCCGATTCATTCCGGCCTGAACAGGCACCAGCATCTGACCGGTGGAAGAGCGCACATCCGTTTCCACCACTTGTCCATTCACCTCGGTCTTCCAGGCTGGATAGCGAAATAGCCGCAGCGCCAATTGATCGGGCCCAGACATTTCCGCCGTGAATATCTTCGACTGCGCGTCCCAACGAAAAACTTTAATGGCTGCTCGCGCGGGCCCGTCCACGGTGACGGCACGCGCGTCTTTGTCGATCGCCGACGGCTCCGCTCCCGCCGGCGTGTACTCATCAGTCCCTTCGTATCCGGCTCCGGTCGCAATGTTGTCCTGCATTTCACGAAGATCGGCGGCATTGTCCCACCACGGCGCCTGGACCCTGTGCCATGCCAGCACAATGATCAGGATCGAAACTGCGCAGACCGCGCCGCGCAGCCACCAGCGCGTCATCCCAACCATTACAAAAATCGTGAAGATGAGGCTGAGGCAAAGCAGCCAGCGCCAGGGAAACTGCATGAACTGCATTTTCGGCAGGATCCTCCACAGCAACAACGACACGGGAAACATCAGGACGCTGCACGCGACCGCCCAGATCAGCAGACCACTCCAAAGTTCCCGCTTCGCCGATCGCCACAGATTTCCTGCCACAGCCGCGACGAAGAGGACGACCATTTCAAAAATAGCGACCCAGGAGATGATGCGGTTAAAGGCGTCATGATCAGGATCCGTCGTGTGAATAAACAGAAAATTGTCGGCCGGACGCGATCCGGCAGAGACGGCCTGAGCGATCTCGATCCATCTCTGCTCGTAAATAGCCGGTAGCAGATAGAAGGCTGCCAGGCAGGCTCCAAGTCCGACCGCCGCCGCTCCCACCAGCAGAAGATGCGGCAAGCGCCGTCTCCAAGCAAAGTAGAGGATGAGCAGCGCCAACGAATAGTGGATCATCACGGCTGCGGGAGCATTGGTCAGCCACGCTCCGGCCAGAATGAATCCGAGCGGCACAACCGCCCCTGACCGCTCTTCCGCAGCCTTTAGCACAAACAATAAGAGCAATGGCACCAGGCAAGCCGCCAGCAACTCGGCAAAAGCGCTGCGCCAGTAGACGATTACCAGATGGTAAGGATTCACGGCGTACAGCACGGCCGCAAACATCGCCTCCCGCCGATCAAGCCACCGGCGCGCCAGCACAAACATGGAGGCACCCGCCGCCACCAGCACGATCCAGATGTAAATACTGGCCGCGAGGGTCCACGGAAAGATCGCACTCAGCCCGGCTCCCAGCGTCCACGACGCCGGCGGATAGAACACAAAGCGCGGCTCGCCGTAGGCGAAGTGCGCCCACTCCGCCCATCGCGGATAAAGCACTCCGTGTTTCCACTGCGCGAGAACTTCCAGCCAGGAATACAAATGGAACTCAACATCGTGCCCCGAAGGAGTACCCAGAAAGAAGAAGGGAATCTCCACCGCGAACGCTGCCGCCCCAATCGCCAGCAGGGGTGCCCACAGCAGCGCCGGTGCGGAACTTTTTAAGGATGGCGAGGGATTCAACGTCGTAACCGTGTTGCGCAGTCGGGGCCTCGGGGTCGAAAGAATTCAACTCAGTGAATTCGAAGCTCTCTCAGTCTACATTTAACCGAAAATCATTTACCGAGATTTAACATTGCTGAAACCCATGCGCAACGCGGATTCGCTACGTTACTCCCACTGGGGTGGAACAGACCACGAAGAGTTGAGGGACCCGTGCCAGAGACGGGGTTCGGGTTCTTCGATTCTTCGGGAAGGTCAGCCTTCGAAGCCTCTCTCCCGAAACGCTGTTCTCGCACTGCCATTGGTGACGCTGCCAGAAAATCTCCGCTGAAGGCCCGACAAGAGAGGCTTTATCTCGCCAGAAAGTGCAACGAATGCTGAAGAGGCTGAAAGGATTTAAGTCGCGGGCGGAAAGGGAATCGCTAAAGGGAAGGCACGTCTTCTGGGTTTCGCTGGTGTTGAAGCTCGGCTAAAAACTCTTCCTGCTGCAACGAGGAGCCGCGTCGGAGAAGCTCCAAAAGTGGATCTTCCCATTCATCCGCAACAACCCCTGGATCCTTGTCGCCGGGTTCAAACTGGGTGAGGTCCGCCACCAACGCCCGTGGAGAAATGCTCAACTCCGGCATGGTGTCAGGACTGTTGCGCAGGGAACTGATGAGATTGCCCACTTGAGCTCGCTGCTCGGGCGTGCGGGAAGGGAATTCGACTCCCATGCCATGCCCGGGATGAGCCACTCTGACCATGCCTTCCGTGTGAACTTCTATTTCGTTCGTCTTCAGGCAGAAATCAATCAGGGCGCGCTCTGGAAATGGGGCATCGGTTTGTACGTAGCAGCCACCCAGACTCAGATCTGTAAGCTTGCAATGTGGTACGGTTTCGTCCTCACGGTCGCCGGCAGCAAGCGCAGCCACTTTGAGCCAGTTTTTGAGTTGCGCCTTTACGGTTTCGGACAAATCCAGAAAGTGAACCCCGGTCTGTCCATTGGGATTGGCCCAGGCTACTTGCCCGTGTCCCTCCACGTCGATTGCGTCGTCGGGCACCTTAAAGTGGAAAGCCAGCAAAGCTCCGGCTGTCTGGGGCTCCGCTGTAAGAACATCCATACCGGTCTCGGAAAGATCCAGGAGAATGCCATCCAGCTTGCGCGTGTCCGGCAGCGTAATTTCGACTGGAGCCTGCACCGGAACCCGGAACGCCCTGCGACGCTCCCGGCTTAACAGTGCCGCAGCCGGCCGCAATCCCGCCGTGGCCGCCTCTTCCGAAACAGGTTTATAAAGAACGAAATGAGCTCCACTGCTAAGGATTTCACGCACCCTGGCCGTATCGGCGACCAGGGCAATGCTCAGCGGCGAAACGCCCAGTTTCTGTGCCTGCTGCAGAATCTCCTCTGCGCCCGCAGGTTCATCAAAGTCCACAATCAACGCATCAAATCTCTGCTGGTGAATGCGCGCAATCGTGGTCTCAGGATCGCTCGACCTGTCCATGGCAATGTCGAAGCCGGACAGCACCCTGCCCAGCACGTCCGCCGCGGAGTCGTCGCTCGATACCAATAGTGCTTGAATGGTCATAAGAACGAATTAGGATTGCCCGACGCCGCTCAGATTACGGCCAGCGCGGTGCCGTGGGCCGTGATGCCTTCGAGGCCGTTCCACTGCTGGAACCTGCACCGGCTTTCGCCGCCATCGAGTCCGACGGCGTGGCATCGTCCACTTCCGCCAGCACGACGTTGTCTTCTTCGTCGCTTTCGGCCAGCAGAGGAGCTACTTCCCGCAGCTTTTCCGCAGCCTGCTGAAGCATCTCGATCTGCTTCCCAAGTTGTGCGTATTTCGCCTGCTTTTGCCGCAGGACCTCATGGATATCTTTCATACAACCCCCTGTTGGCAATCTAAGGAGGGCCGGCGGACGGGTCAACGGTAATCCCCCGAGCCAGATTACGGCAGTAACGGACGAAACGGGCGGCACCGGTCTAGGACTGAACGACAAAAAACCCCGCCTTTTGGGCGGGGCTTATATTCAGGAGCAAAAAAGGTTTAGGCCTTCAGCTTGCGGCGCAGAACTCCGGCCAGACCGACCAGGCCGGTACCCAGCAGAGTCAGCGAACCCGGCTCGGGAACAACGGTGGAAATATTGGTGTCGCCACTGGAAATCATTGTCGTTCCGTTAAAGAAGCCTTTGCCAGTGTTGATCGTCAACTGCACGGTCGCGCCATTCACCATGGCTCCGTTGTACCAGGTGCCCGACAGTGAACCCGACAGGGTGTAGTTGTGGGTGCCGTTGGCCAGCGTAATCAGAGTCCAGCTCACCGGTCCGGTGAAGGAGCCATTGAAGATCGCTCCGTTCGGGATTCCATTGGAACCGTTCCCACTGATGATGAATGACCCGCCAGCGCCGAAAGTCGCTCCCTGCTGGAGATTCCCGCCACTCATCCCCGCGGTCGAAAATGTGACGCCCCCGAGGCTACCTGTTACCAAGCCCATACTGCCTAGGCCGTTGACGGCGATCAAGTTTGAACCGCTCAGGCTCAAGCCGGCGCTGCTACCGGTCAGCATCCCGCCACTGTTCGTAAAGTCGACTGAATTGCTGGCAAACGCCGCCATCGGCAACGCTAGAGTTAGCAGAACCATCCACAGAATGCGCTTCATAAGAAACTTCCTCCTGAATATCTACGGGTCTTTACTTCATTATTTTCAGACTTCAAAACATCGAGGACCAAGCACTGCGAGAGTCGTCCTCACACACCTCTATTTGCATCTGGAGTACCAAAAGAGGAATTATGGTAAGTTATTGTTAATACTTGACTTACGTTGCTTCTCTCCTTTTCGCCGCCGCTTTGAAGTGCAAACAGATGCACACTTGAATCATGCTTTTGCGACTTAGAGCTGTTTCCTCAGGGCCAGAGCGCGCCCGTCCAGCCCATTGATGATAGCCGAACTAGATCGGTGTGCCGCCTCAAAGGTGTTAAATCTCGACGACAACATTGCCTCTCTTGATTCCCGCTCAAGATTGGCTTCTGTTTGGCTTGAAAATAGCTGGGATTTTCAACACAACTGGTCAATCTAGCCAGTCAGCGAGGGGAGTTTGGGAGCCGACCCGACTAAGAAGATGGTCCCTACCACGATGCTATAAACTGAAGTCGCCAAGGTCAGGGCGCGTAAGGCGTTAGGGTGGCCGAGTGTAGCCGAGAATAGCCCTGCGGCTGAAGCGCACATAAGCGTGTTCATTGCTATCAGACCCAGGATGAACGTCAGCAACACCAGTAAGCCTGCCCCTGTGCCCCCGAGGTTCGCGGCCATCAGGAACAAGAGGATCTGCGTCGGGGTTTCCGCACCCAGGCCGTGAATCACGCCCACCAGGAAGCTTGAACTGGTGCCGTACCCATCCTTAAATACTTGCGGCGCCTCAACCCGGGTGCCGCCAAACAGCCGGCTCAGTCGCCAATAGATCCACAGGGCTCCGTTGAGAAGCAAAGTGATTCGTGTCCGCGGACGGCCGTGACTGTGCGCCGAAGGGCGGAAAAATGTCCCCAGCACATAGACCCCTAGCACCAGCAAAGTGATTCCAACGAGGCGTTCCGCCCAGCGATCGCTCGCCGGAGGCAGCGCGATCCGGAAGACAATCGCTGCGGCCCCTAGCAGGGCAACCGTCGTCGCATGCCCCGAAACATACAGCAGCCCGTATTTCATTGCATCCCGAGCCTTAGACTGCACGCTGCTGATATCGGTGATCGCAGCGATATGGTCATAATCCAGACCATGCCGGAATCCAAGGATGGCAGTTGAAACCAGTGCCAGCCGGAGATTGACGGGATCGACCATGAGGAGACTTCTGTCCAGGACGCAGAGACCAGCCGTTCGCGCGGTCAGTTCAACTGGACTTGTAGGCTAGCATATTCCGGGATGCAAACCGCGAAACCATCACTCGGCGGGCTTGGCTTTTGGAGATGGCGCCGGCGATCCGATCAAATCCCGCAACCGTCGCGACAAGATCGATGCCAGAGACCGGTAGAAGCGCGAACCCAGATGGGGAAACAGCTCGAATAGAGACACCAATGTAGGCCGATCCAAAAAATAAGCCTCGACCGCATCCTTCGCTACCACATTGGCCGTCGCCGGTAGCTCGTCAAGAAAGGAGATTTCCCCGCAGACCTCTCCCGGACCGATCCCGGGCGACGCTTGTGATGGAATCTGCACCGAGCACGTGCCCTTCAGCAGCAGATATAGGCCAAAGGTTCGCTTTCCTTGTTGCACAAGACTCTCACCTGCCTTGAATTGACGTCGGGTGGCCTTGTCCGCAATCAAAGCCCAGTCGTTCGCAGTGAGATAGACCAATCCATTCTTGGCGGCCGACAGTACTGACAGATCTTGCTGGAGAGTGACCTTCGACATGGCGCGCTTGCTCGATATCCGGAACGGTCCGGAGGCGATTTGACGAAACAACAGGGCTGGTTGGAGAGTAGCAGAAACTGTGTTCTCAGCGGTATCCGCACGAACCAGTGAAGTCACGGATGTAACTCGTCGCCTCTGCGAACGACGCGAAGGGTCGATTCGTGACCCCAACCCAGACGAAAGAACTCCACCACGTCGGCCGGAGCGACAGTCTTGTCCGCGCGCCCAGCTTTCTTGCTCGCATCCCAGTTGGCATGGGATGATTTGCTCCACAGTCCGGAAGAAATTTGCCGGAGGCTTGCATGGATGTGCTTTCGGAAGTGCTGAAGGTGGTCAAACTCCAGGGCGCCCTGTTTTACAACGGGGAATTCTCATCGCCTTGGAGTGTTCGTGCGGCCCCTTCGCGCGCTCTTGCGCGGCATCTCGCTCCATCGGCAGAGCACGTGATCATTTATCACCTGCTTACCGAAGGACGCGCCTCTCTCCGGCTGGAGAGTGGCGAGCGCATAGCGCTGAATGCCGGGGATCTTGTAATGATCCCCCATGGCGACCCGCACATCCTGGAGAACGGGCCGCCCACTGAACCTGTGGACGACTCAAACCAGTTGACACAGATTCTCGCCCAGGGGTTGAAGCTGTGGCGCCTGGGTGGTGGCGGAGAAGTTACCAGATTCATCTGCGGATACATGGCGTGCGAGCCGAGATTGAGCCAGGTTTTTCTGAGTGGCTTGCCGGCGGCGTTCAAGGTCAGCATTCGCAATGATGCTTCCGGGCGATGGTTGGAGAACTCAATCCGCTTTTCGGTGAATGAGGCCGGCACCGCGCGCGCCGGCGGGGAAGCTGTGCTGGCCAAGTTGTCCGAAGTCTTGTTCGTCGAAACCCTGCGATCCTACATCACAGACCTACCGCCCGAACAAACCGGATGGCTCGCCGGAGCCCGCGATTCAGAAGTGGGAAAGACGCTGGCTCTGATGCACAAAAATCCTTCGCATCCGTGGACAATCGCCGCCCTCGCAAAAGAAGCTGGGGCGTCGCGCTCGGTGCTGGCGGAGCGCTTCCGCCACTACCTGAACGAGGCTCCGATGGCTTATCTCACGCGCTGGCGTCTGCAACTCGGGGCAGAGATGCTGGCCTCCACCAGTTACTCGGTGGCGCAGATCGCTGCAGAGGTCGGGTACGAGTCCGAAGCCGCTTTCAACCGAGCCTTTAAACGTGAGTTCGAGATCCCTCCGGCACGTTTCCGCAGTAAGGGAAGGTCCAGCAAATTGCGCGGCGAATTGTCCCGAAACGGCAAGATGAAGATAGCGTAATGGCCCATCTCCCTGTCCCGATGCGAATCATGGCGCGTTAATAGCCGCGCTCAAAGGCTGGGTTGGCAGCCTCGGAATCTTTCTGACCACTCCACCAGAGCCCGCCCAAGGTCAATGCTGTCGCTTGACACCGGCGCTATACTGGGTCCCCCTCTGCAGCGCCTGC
>CAVUYN010000025.1:0-68203 GCA_963745715.1 uncultured Acidobacteriota bacterium
AAAATGGGCCACGATAAATGCTTAGGAAGACAACTTCGCGTTGCAAGTCGCAAAACGGAAATCCAGTCCGAACCAACTAGGAATGGATTGTTATGCCGCGGAGATTTTGCCAGGTACTCTCGGAATACCAGATGCTGACAAATTCCTGCACAGATCGCTCCTCGTTTCTTGCCATATCCTCCGCCACAGGTACTCGCAGGAGGTTCTTAATGCTGCGAAAAGCGGCTGCATCTTTCCCCGCCAAGCGCATTGCCAGTTCTCGCGCGTCTTTCATAAGGCTCTCAGTAGACGAAACTTTGTCGATCATGCCCAGTTGCGCTGCCGTCTCCGCCGAGTACATCGCTCCATCGTAAAGAATCACTTGGGCGTTCTTGCCCCCAACAAGGAACTTGAGCATCGCCACACTGCCCGCAAATACCGATGAGCCAAAGGTGATCTCGTTCAAGGAAAGTTTCGCCTTTCCCGATACCATGATCCTGTAGTCGCAGGCCAGTGCAAGCATGCATCCGCCAGCGATTGCATGGCCATTCAATGCAGCCACTAGAGGTTTTGGATAGGTGAATAGATAGGTATATAGGTGTGTGAATTTCGTGAGAAACCTTAAGAATGACTCTCTGGAGTAGCTGAGGAATTCTGGGATATCAAAGCCAAAGGAGAAAAGCGGACCGTCACCAGTGAAGATGATAGCCCCGATATTAGGATCAGCGGCCAGGCGCTGAAAGCAGTCACCAATCTCTTCGACGGCCTGCTCGTTCAGGGCATTCACCCTACCTCTTTTCAGCCTGGCTTCTGCAATACCTTCGTTTGTCGAGAGACGCACGAAATCCATTCCTCCTCCTCGTTCGCGAATCAGCGTCTCCCTATTTTAAACGGTCTGGCAGGCCTCAAGGCGCTGACGATTCGTGACCGCACTGACGTTCTGCCGGTCAACACAGCATCATCGGAGCCCCATGACTCGCTTGGAGCCTAGTGCCCTGCCCGGCGGAGCGTAAACTTACGCAAATCGCCAAACCAGGGAGCAACCCGGTGAAGTATTACGCTGTGGCAGAAATTGAGATCATTGATCAGAGTTGGATCCCGGCCTATGTCGAGAACGTTACTAGACTCGTTGAGCAGTGCGGTGGCCGGTACCTGGCCCGGACATCCAAGATTGAAAAACTCGAAGGCGAACGAAAGGTCCCTCAGATCTTCTTGATCATCGAATGGCCGTCCAAAGATGTCGCAAAGGCCTTCTACGAATGTGATGAGTACCGGCCGTACCGGCAGAGTCGTATAGAAGGAGCGACAAATGAATTCCTACTTGGGGCTGGTGAAGACATGACCAAGACAGCACGGATGGCTGATTAGCTCAAGAGGAGGACCTCTGTGCAGTTTATAGATTGTTTTTGCGAATCCAGGAGATACATGCCTGGATGTCGAGTAACCGGACACAATGCCGATACTTGGCGCAATTTCGCCATTACACTCATCAGGGCCTCGGGCTGGGCACTTAGTGTAATGGCCTTGTAACAACAGTTGACTTTCGGTTTGCTCGTCATCCGCCCACGATCAGAAAAGACGATGCAAGATTCATCTCTGGGTCGGATACAGCTAGCCGTGTTCAACGCGTGCTTTTATGTCCGAGTACGCCGCTTCGATGAGCGTGCTTAGCGCTGCCGTGTTTGTGGCTGTTCCTGGTTTCACCTTCACATGCCTCATGAACTTGCCGGTGCCTTGCAGCAAGCGAGCCGGATCCGGCAGAGATGCGCCTTGAAAGAATCCTACGTTTACGTGCGACGTGAATACGTTGACGTAGCCAAAGGCCGCATCTCCCAGACATGCAGTCGGACAGCCGTCATGCAAAAGCTCCCGGACTTCGTCTCCGCATTTTCGCATCACCTCAAACCACTTCTGCGCGATGGATCCCAATTCACCTGCATGCTCTTTCATCCAGCCATCGATAGCCGGATCACGCTCGACGGCGCCGTTCAATCGAAACAATTCCGTTCTCGTGGTCATGGCGTTTTAAAAGCCACCTCCCGGTTCCAAGGGGCCACAGCTTCTTCATATTCCATGGGATCACCAAAACCTTCGGTTTGGACACCGAGTTGGCGTAGAGCGTCCAAGGCCATCAACCGGCGATGCGCGTTGAAAGTCATGATATGGGCGAAGACACCGCCGAACGTGAAGGTCTCGGCCGGCTCGCAGAGCGCGTCGACAAAAGTGTCATCCCACGCGGAGCGGTTTCGGACATCCCCCCAAATACGATGCAGTTAGCATCAGTCTTTTCGAGCCTTTGCAGCATCGCTTTGGAGAACGCTATGATGGGAGGGCCGTTCATATCCATTTCGTCCCCGGACAGTGCGGCGCTCCAGACTTCTTTCGTGAAGATAATGTTCTTCAACAGTTGCCTTAGCGTCTTATTCGACTGCCGCCAGGGCAGCAGCTCTACGACCGTGGGCAGTGGCCGATCCAGTTGTTCCTCCGTCAAAGTACTTGCGTATTCCAGTAAACGTCGCATGTGCCATGAGTCGTTGCCTGCAAAGCGATCGAATAAATCCATGTCTCTTCCTCCTTCTGTTAAGGAAAAAGGGACAAGAAAGTGAATTCTGTTGGACGTGGGCAAATGAAAGTGCGGATCACGCATGCGCCGGTAGATGCTGGGAGAAGTCCGAAATGCTCTTCGGAAAGCGCGAGTGAACGCCTCTAATGAATTGTAGTTGGCGTCCAAAGCGACGTCCGTGACCGACATTCCAGTATGCCCCAGTTGATAGGCTGCTCTTTCCAGCGATAGCCGTCTCCGCATAGCTGCCGGGGTTTCTTCGACCACGGTTCGGAACAGCCTGTGGAACTGCGTGCGGCTTTGGTACGCTTTCCGCGCCAGATCTTCCGTCTTCGCCCGAGTGTGCAGGGAGTTCGCAACTATTGCGGAGAGGCGGGTCCCGCGTAACCTGACCATCCGCTTTATTCATGCGTCCGGTTCCTCAACGAGAACGAATCATAGATAAAAGATGAGGCGTTTCGCCTGATCGTACATACCAATCTTCTACCTTAAGAGCCGGACCAAAGACAAAATACCAGTCATCGCGTTTGCACGAGTATGTTCCCTGGACGCCGCTGTATTGGCGAAACGGGCCAACTCGCGGTTGGTCGGTTAACCTTACCTTGGGATTACTTCCCGCTTGCCCGTTACTCGGGCGCAATTCCGAACGACATTCAAGAATCGAATGGCAAACATAGGGTAGGTCTACTAATGGTTGCTGCCTCCCGGGACGAGGCGTTTTAGTTCCTCCGGCCAATTGAGGACAATTTTGATGGTCCACTGTTGTTGTGCCTTGCTGGCATGAAGAAAATAAAAGTGCTGTCCGTCGGGCGAGACTGTCGTACGCGGGAACCTGAGCGCCTTCAGCGAAATCTCCGTGCAAGAGAATCTTGGGCGGCCCAGGGACGAAATCAGCGCCTGGTTTAAGTGAGACCGAAATCAACTTTTTGCGGGAACGGTACAAGAGTTCTTTGCCGTTCTTCGCCCACACAGGTTCGAAGCCACCATCGGTAGAAACCTGAAAGCGGTTGCCGCCGGCAGGAAAATCAGGTACATAAATCTCCGCTCTGCCCGACTCCGCGGATTGGTACGCGACCCAACGACCATCAGACGACAATGTGGCATCGCTCTCGTAGAACCTCGTTGCGAGAAACGGTTTTGGCTCGCCCCCCGAACGGTGGTTTGCAGCCCATGATGAGCGATACGGGTCACCTTCTAGCGAAATTTGCCCTGCTGCTCCTGATCGAGCCTACGCCAATTAGCCGTCGCCAGGCGGCCGAGGTTTCCCGGCCGAGGGTTTCTAATTCTATCGAAATCCAGTTTTTTCTGGACAAAGCGAAGCAAAACGATATAAAAGGAAATATTTTGCGAAACCAAGCGCAGGTACCTGGTTGGCTTGGTTCGTAGCCTCAGCTTGAGGGGAGGAACAAGCAGTAGGGTCCTGATCATTGAAGTGAGCCCTGCGGAGTCGGGCTCGCCTTCTAGCACTGTCCCAGCGCAATGAACAGAAAACATCGAGAACCGACGCGATAGGGTTGCCTCGAGATTTCGTAACCGACAATGCTTCTTGTCCGTGGAAGGAGAATCAGCAATGCGGAAGATTATTCTCGCAGTCGTTTTTTTGATTAGCACGGCAATGATTGGGTTCGCGCAAGTCGATACCGGCAGCCTGGTTGGGACGGTCAAGGACGCGAGTGGCGCAGTTCTTGCGGGCGTCACCGTCAGCGCTACCAATATGGACACTGGCGCTGCTAGTGCCGTAAAAACCGACATTAGCGGCAATTTCGTAGTTACTCCGCTCCATATCGGCAGATACTCTGTGTCCGTCGAGAACACGGGCTTCCGTAAAGAAATACGCAAGGATATCGTGCTCGACGTGCAGCAGACCATAAAGCTTGATTTCACGTTGCAGGTCGGCTCGGTTTCACAAACCCTGGAAGTCACCGGAGCAGAGCCGCTGCTGGAAACGGAGAGTGCGTCCCTAGGCGATGTTGTGACCAGCGAGCAAGTCGAGTTGTTGCCCTTGAACGGGCGGCGTTATACCGACCTCGCGGCGCTCACGGCAGGCGTGTCCAAGATCATCGAGGGACCGGTCAACGGCGGCAGCTCGCCGACCAACGGCAACGCCGGCGGAAGCTTCTCCGTCAATGGCACGCGTGGCGACCAGAACAACTTCTTGCTGGACGGCATCGACAACAACTCCAATGACAATGGTGACCTAGCCATATTGAGCAGCGTAGACGCGATCGCTGAGTTCAAGATTCAGACGTCGAACTACTCGCCCGAGTTCGGACGGAGCGGCGGCGCCGTCATCAATGCCACCACCAAGTCAGGGACAAATAAATTTCACGGAAGCGCCTGGGAGTTCTTGCGCAATGAAACCTTGGATGCTGCGCAATATGGTTTTGGCTCGGCTCAGCCCAAAGCGCCTTACAAGCAAAACCAGTTCGGAGTCACCGTGGGCGGGCCCATCGTAAAAGAGAAGGTATTCTTCTTTGGCGACTACGAAGGCACGCGGATTCACTCGGCAGACACCGATTTCGCCACCGTCCCGACCGCACGGGAGGCAATCGGTGATTTCAGCGATATTCTCGGTGGGCAATCGACGGCCTGCGGGTCGACGGGTGATCAGCCCTGTTTTGATGCGCTGAATCGGCCCATCTACGTGAACGAGATCTATGATCCATCGACTACTCGCACTGTGAGTGGGTCGACTGTGCGAGACGGCTTTGGATTCGATCCGACCACTGGACTCCCCATCAGTGGAAAAGCAAACGTGATACCCGCCGGCAGCATGAGTCAGCTCGGACTGAACTATGCCGCTCTTTATCCCGTGGTCACGACACCTGGAGGCAACAACTACAGCGTGAATGCCCCGGGTTCCCACAGAGTGGATCAGATGGATGTGCGGGTAGACGAAAACGTTACGTCCAAGATCCAACTCTTCGAGCGGTTTTCTCTGAGCCAGGATCAGCGCTTTCAAGCGCCGGTATTCTCAGGCTTGGCCGACGGAGGCAGTTACAACACGGGCAACCGGCCATTAAGCACGCGCGGGTTGGTCCTCGGCTTCACCCACACCATCAACTCCAGCCTTGTGAACTCGGCCCGCATCGGGTTCAACCGTGTCCATTACATCTCCAACCTCCCTTCCTATGGCCAGAACTATCCTCCGGCAGGCTTGCAATTTCCTGGAGTTCCTAACGATCCACGCATTAACGGACTGACGTTGTTTCAATTCAGCGGCGGGTACAAGCGACTCGGCGAGCCCGGTTACACACCCACCAAGAGCACCACCCAGGACATCCAACTGAATGATACCCTCAGTTTTGTGCATGGGAAGCATTGGCTCAAGATGGGGCCGCAGTTCCGCTTTGACCAGTTCAATCTGCTGCAGATCGGTCAGCCCCGGGGCAGGGTGTCATTCAGCGGGCAATTCACAGCGGTGGATCCTGGCAATCAGCAGGGCAGCGGCAACTCGATCGCCGACATGCTTATGGGCTATCCCATTTCTGCCGTGATTTCGACTGTCACATATTTCGGCAATCGCCAGCATTCTTACGGGGCATTTGTCGAGGATACTTACAAGGTCGCGCCGAATTTGACCCTGGATCTGGGGTTAAGGTACGACTATGCCACTCCGCTCTATGAGGCCCATAACAAAGAGGCCAATTTCGACTACACCACGGGAAAGCTCATCACCGACGGCACGGCGGGCTACCCCAAGCATCTGGCTAATACGGACAAAGCCGATTTTGCGCCCCGCATTGGACTCTCCTACAGCCCATTCAAATCTCACCCGCTGGTGGTGCACGTCGGATACGGACGTTTCTTTATCTTTTACGAGATCCGCACCGGCGATAACCTGCAAATTGATTACAATGTGCCGTTCTTTTTCGAGCCCAGCTTCCAGAGCGATGGCCTCACACCGGCCCAGACGGCGGATGGCACGCCCATAACCTTGGCGACCGGTTTCCCGCCTCTGGATCCAAACAATGCACAGTCCACTGTTACCAGCCAGGATTGGCGCCTGCACTCGGGTGTCTATGACCAGTGGAACGTGAACCTGGAGTACCAATTGCCTGGCAATATTCTGATTTCTCCCGCTTACGTCGGCTCCAAGGGGACTCACCTCCAGTCTGTAATAGATCGGAACCAGATTCCCACCCCAAGTGCGACGTTTGATCAAGGGAATCGACCCTACCCGCAATTTGCGTCATTCACTTCTATCGTGAATCGCGGGAACTCCACCTACCACGCGTTTCAGCTCAAAGCGGAGAAGCGGACCTCGCATGGCCTCTACTTCCTGAGCGCCTTCACTTTCAGCAAGAGCATCAACGACCAGCCCGAGATTTGCTGCAACTCGCCTTGGCCGCAGAACAGCTACAACCTCGCTGCCGAGAAGGGCCTTTCCGACTTCGATAACCGCCAGCGCTGGGTCACGAGCGTGGATTACGCCCTGCCGGTCGGGAAGGGTCAAAAGTACCTGAACCAGCGAGGTGTAACGGATGCGATTTTAGGTGGATGGCATGTCGGAGGAATCGTTACCTTCCGTTCGGGCTTCCCCTTCTCCCCAGTGATGGGCTTCGACCCGACCAATACAGGCTCTATAGGAACACCGCGGACCGATAGAATCGGCAGCGGCCATCTCTCGAATCCCAGTGCCAACTTGTGGTTTAACGTCAATGACTTTCCTCTTCCTACGTGTTTTTGCTTCGGCAACGCCGGCAGGAACATTCTGGAGGGCCCCGGGGAGAAGGGTGCAGACCTGTCCGCCCGCAAGTTCTTCAGCATCAGCGAACAGGTTCGACTCGAGTTTCGTGCCGAGTTCTTTAACGCCTTCAACCACCCTGTCTTTCTTCAGCCGGATAACTTCATCGACGATGGTCCAGGAGCTGCCGGCGTGATCACGGGCACGGTGATACCGCAACGACAGATTCAGTTTGCGCTGAAGTTGACCTTCTAGCCTTCGGCTTCCCGGGGCTGATGGTCGAACAGCCCCGGGAGCGAGCTCCAATTGGCGAACCCTAAGCGAATTCCGGCGAGACTCGTACGCCAATCATCCCTGCTTCTCGATATTTCGTCGCGAAGATTCCCTGGCCGGGGTGTCGAAACCAGGGTGCAGACACCGGCACTTAACTGAAAACCTGGTACGGAAGGAGGACATGACTTCCATGCAGCGCAGAGACTTTCTCAAGAGCAGTGTTGCATTGGCCGTGGCCGCAGAATTCGGAACTGGCTTCCGATATGCGCTACCCCGTGTGCTGGGCGTGCCACCAGAAACTCAATGATGATGCTTCGCTTACCCTGCGGCCCAACCTCCGCCAAGACGTGTAGGCAAGTTGACGTTCACCGAATCGAAGGTCCCGAGCCTCAACGGGGAATATTAGGAGATCTGTCATGCGAAGGCGAGATTTCATGAAGGCCGGAGCAATTCTGGCCGGAGCCTGCAGTGTCGTGCCCAAAATGTGGGCGGATGTTCCCGATCATCTTTGGGAAGGCTACAACTTTGGTTGCCCTCCCGTAAGCAATCGACTGGACCAGGGACCATTCGGCATTACCCAGGACGAAGGCTGGTTCACGATCTTCACCACCATGCCTTCTCGCAAGCACATCCGGAATTTCGGCACCGGCATGGTTGGATACACCTGGGAAGAAAACGGACCGGCGCTGACGGTCCAGTGCGGCAAAGAGACTCTGGAGCAGGCCGTCGAAAAGATGGCCGCCTTGCCGTACGTAGACGTCTTATATATCCGATGTGACTGGCGTGATGTCCAGTCAAGTCCTGGCAAGTTGGACCTGTTGCCGGTTTGGGAAGCTACATTCGATGCCGCCAAGCGTCACAATCTAGGAGTTGCTTTCCGAATTCAGCTGTCCAGTCCGAATATTCAACCCAAAAAGATTTCGCTGCCGGACTTTCTCCACGGCAAAGTTCCGGTCGTCAACATTGGCCACAAAACCACTGAGCACACTAGTGGCTTTGATTTTTATGAGCCGCGCTACGACGCGCCCGAATTTCAGAAAGCCTTTGCCGAACTAAACGACCTCCTGGCCGCTCGGTTCGGTGATCATCCGCAATTGGAGTACATGGACTTGATGATGTACGGTTTTTGGGGAGAAGGTCATACCAACGACATTCCTGGTCCATTTCCCGACTATTTGACCGCGGAGAAGACCTTCGTCCGCATGACGCAGTTGCAATTGGATGTCTGGAAGAAGGCTCCTCTGGCCGTGAACACTGAGCCCGACATAAGCAACGTGGGCAACCGTCAGGTCCAGGATTTGGCCGTTCGCTCCGGCTGCTGGTTGCGCTCGGATAGCCTAGCCATGGACGAACCTGTTCAAATCGAGGAACTTGCGCACCGGCCTCCCTGGCTTGCGATCGTTATGGAAGACGGCGATAACCGGCACTACGTGCTCCCGGAATTCGCGGATGAGGAAAAGGCTTGCTTGAGCAGGCTGCCGGGTTCGATGTTGGCATTCGTTGGGCAAGACAGCGAAGTTCAGCCCCACGATGACTACCCGCAGAAGATTGGTGGTCCGATGGCCCGGCCCTATCGCGAGTCCGCAGGTTTTCACGCACTGGATATCGGCACCAACTACTTTGGCCTCTGGACCGAAGCCGATAATATCCGACGGTACTACGAGAAGTATCCCGACTCGTTGCAAGCCATGGAGCAGAGGCTCGGTTACCGCGTGCGTCCGTCGCTGATCTGGCAGAGAAAACGTTACGACACAATGGAGCTAATCCTGGGCATTGTCAACGATGGAGTGGCGGGCGTGCCAGGAGTGCTGGGAATCAGCGCCGAGACCCCGGATGGTCGAGTCAAGCTGGGAGGAAATCTCGACCCCGGCCAACCGTACGCGGGCCAGATCCGCCTCGCATCTATCATTCTTCCGAAAGGTATGGACGGGCAGCAGGTCGTTCTGCGCGCTGAATTAGAAACCAAGGGCGTGCGCCGTCCCATCCGGTGGGCCTGTTACGAGCCGACCAACCCCGACGGCTCCCTGACGATTCGCCTTAAGAAAGGCAGCGACTCAGGCTGGAGAAAGGGAGTATGAACCCCCTGGCCGTCCACGGTTTCCGCCGGCCCCGCGCGGATACGAAGTCGCAGCCTGGCGCACAATCGGATGGACCGGATTAGTGACGATGAAGACTAGAACTTCGTCTCATAATGGTTTTGGAAGGGCACGGCATGAGCCGTGCGGCCAACCGCCAGATAAACCTTAGGCTTTACCCCCTGAGAAGTGTCGCGCAATCGTCGCAGCCCTGTTTATCGACCTTCAAACGTGGCCTGTGCCTTCGCCAGCGAGCCCCTAACAGTCCAATCTAAACGGCAAGCCTTCCGGTCGCGTCCGGCGTTGGCTCGTCTAGCGCGCGTAGAGCCTGTTCTCGCAGGTTGGGTAGACAGTCATGGACGCGCTTCCGAAGGAGTGGAACCTTTCAAATGCCAATCCTGGTCGCCGTGATGCTCCTAAGGATGCCAAAATCCGAAAGGATTGAGGTTCGGCGTGGCCCACCACTTCCGCGTCTTTTTGTGAAAGCGTGGGAGGCACGCCGTTCACTCAGTTCTTGAGGAACGTGTACAGGGTTACGGCAGGGGAGTATTGCTCGACAGCATTCGAATAAGTGCCGCTGCTGCCACCGATGGCGTAGACCAGGCCGTTATTGTCAGTGGCTGCAAGATAGGTTTCGGCAGTATTCAAAGGTGCGGCGGTGCTCCAGAAACTGGTAGCCGGATCGAACACCTCGACTGTATTCAGAATGCCGGGGTTGTCTCCCCCGATCGCGTAGATCTTCCCGTTCGCCACCGCCGCAGCCAAATCTTCTCGGGCCGTCGGCATGGGCCTCGTGGAGCTCCACTTGCTCGTAGACGAGTCGAACACCTCGACCGTATTCACATAAGTGCCATTGTTGTCGGTGGTTCCACCCATCGCGTAGATCTTTCCGTTCACCGCCCCTGCTGCCAAAATGGCTCGGGCGGTTGGCATCGACGGCGCGGTGCTCCACGCGTTAACAGACGGGTCGTACACCTCGACGGTATTGAGAATAACGCCATTGTATCCCCCGATCGCGTAGATCTTTCCGTTCGCTACCGCCGCCGTCAAACCGTCTCGGGCGGTCGGCATGGACACCGCGGTGCTCCAGGTATTGGCAGTCGGGTCGAACACCTCGACTATATTCAGAACACCGCCAGTAGACAATTCTCCCCCGATCGCGTAGATCTTCCCATTCACCGCCGCCGCCGCAAAGTAGTTTCGGGCGGTTGGCATGGGTGGAGCAGTGCTCCACGTGTTAGCAGATGGGTCATACACCTCAACCGTATTCAGAAGACCGGAGCCACCTTGTCCCCCAATCGCGTAGATCTTGCCATTCAATGTCACCGCAGCCAGGCTTCGCCGGCCGGTCGGCATGGGCGCCATGAAGAACCAGACATTTCCGGCTGTTACGGTACTTACAGGCACGTAGCCAGCGGGCACAACTGGCGACGAACTGGTGATCTCGAATGACGAACACGTGCCGCTTCCGCCCGAGGCTGACGTATTCTGCGTGGTCCCGTCGGCAAACTGTATCGCTCCGCCCGCACCGAGGATCAGGTTTCCATTGACTGTCTGGCTCGCGGCAAAGGTGTTCGAGGCATTGGTAACAGCCGTGTTAGGCGGGGCTACTCCCGGAGGCCCTTGCGGTCCTTGAAATCCCATGGGCCCGATCGGCCCCAGTGGTCCTTGTGCTCCTTGCGCCCCGGCCGGCCCCTGCGCTCCCGGCGCGCCCTGCTGTGCCATCAAACTCCAGTTGGGATTCACATCTGGAGTAGGATCGCCGGGGTTGGTGGCAACTTTCGCGTTGTAGCTCGACCCGTTGTAGCTGACGACATCGTAAGGGGCGTAAGTGGCAGAGCCGTCGAAGGCTGCTCGGAAGTTGAACCCTTGTCCGGCAGTGCCTTGCGAACCGGCCGGTCCCGGATCTCCCTGCGCGCCCTGCGCACCGGTCAAGCCCATCGGTCCCTGGAGTCCTTGCGGGCCAGTTTGACCTATGGGTCCCTGCGCTCCGATTGCTCCGGTGTCGCCCTTCGGCCCTGCCGGGCCCTGTGACCCTTGCGCACCCGCGGGACCCGCCGGCCCTTGTGGGCCTTGCGGTCCGACGGCACCTGCCAGCGCAATCTCCAGTTCCGGCCCGTTGCCGGTCAGCAAACTTTCCTTCGAATCAAACGAGAAGCTGCCGTTCGAACCAGTGGTCAGAGCTAACGCTATGCCGTTGTTTGCAATCGTTCCATTCAGCCAGCCCTGCACCAGCGACGTGACGTCGATCAGCAAGAACTGATTCATGCTGGAGGTTGTAATGGAGATTGGATGTCCGCCAGTGGCCGAGGCGCCCAGAGGCGGCGGGGGCGTGTTGTAAGTCAGCGTGCTCTCGTTCCAACTGTCGTTGAGTTGGTAGACGTCGAAGCTGCCCTTGGCTGCTACCCCATCCACGTACAACCGCAACGTGGCCTTGGTCACGGTGACGCCCGGCGGCAGCGTATTCAGATTGAACCGCACATAGCTGGTAACTCCGGACTGAACGATCAAAATGATGCCGCTTCCGAAGTTGTATTTGGGAAAGGCGCTGCTGGCATAGGTGTCAGCACTAGGCGGCGTTGCTTGGCCCAGAGATAGCGTGCTCATCAAAGTGAGCAGGATTGTCAGACCGACGACAATGCGAAATGAAATCGACATAGCTTCCTCCACCCAAGACGAAGGTTTCCGCAAGACTAAAGGCGGGCGGTTAGAATCCCCGAGCCGCTCTGTCTGGTAATGTGAGAAGCGAGGGCAAATCGGCTCACCGGGACGACAAAATTTTCGAGGCCCTGGCTCTCCATCGCCACCGCTTTCTGTCCCAGGAAATTCCCAGTCAGGAATCACCCTATCCCCGAAAATAGGCTCCCAGCGGGGCTTTTCGGCCCTAACTGGCCTGCTTCCAATTTATTGACATGGACCGTATAACGGGATATCTTCCCGACCAGCACGTTTAGCAGCGGCTCGTGAGGCGGGGCAGAGATTGCAGCAGGACTCTTCGAATCCAGTCACGGCGCTGTTGATTCGCTGGAGGGAGGGGGATCCTCAGGCGCTCGAGGCCCTGATGCCTCTGGTGTATGAAGAATTGCGCCGCCTGGCGCACTATTATCTACAACGCGAACGCCGCGAGCATACCCTCCAAAGCACGGCCCTGGTGCACGAGGCCTATCTACGGCTGGCAGGTCAGAATGCTCCCCAATGGCAGAACCGGGCGCATTTCTTTGGTATCGCCGCACATTTGATGAGGCAGATCCTCGTGGAATATGCGCGTGGTCACAGCGCGGCCAAGCGCGGTGGCAGCGCTTGCAAACTAACTTTGGACGAAGCGGAGCTACTTACCTCCCAGGTCGATGTGGATGTCGTTGCCCTCGACAGGGCCCTGACGGAACTTTCGGAAGTCGATGTACAGCAAGGCCGCATTGTGGAACTGCGTTTCTTCGGCGGGCTGACGATCGAGGACACGTCCGAGCTTCTGGGCATCTCTCCAGCCACGGTAAAGCGGGACTGGATTACCGCCCGGGCCTGGTTGCATCGCGCCATCTACGGAGAATCGCCTGCATGAATGCCGAACAGTGGAAGCGAGTGAAGCCGTTGCTGGAGGAAGTGATTGACCACGATCCGGCGGAGCGGGGCTCCTATCTCGACCGAGTGTGCGATGGCGATCCAGAGTTGCGGCGCGAAATTGAATCGCTACTCTTTTCCCACGAACAAGCCGGAACCGGCTTCCTGAAAACTCCGGCGGTTGCTCTACACCAGAGCCTGCCAGTTCGGACGCGGGTTGGGCTCAGGATCGGCGCCTACGACATCCTCGAAGAACTTGGGCACGGCGGCATGGGCGAGGTGTACGGCGCCGCGCGCGCCGACGGGCAGTTTACGAAAGATGTGGCGGTCAAACTTGTGCGCGGGGGTTTCGACACAGCCGCCGTGATCGAGCGTTTTCGTCACGAACGCCAGATTCTTGCCGGCCTGGAGCATCCAAACATCGCTCGTTTGCTGGACGCAGGTACGACGGACGATGGCATTCCATACCTTGTAATGGAGTTGATCCACGGAGACCCAATCGATGACTACTGCCGTTCCCATCTCCTCGGCGTAGCATCCCGCCTGAGGTTGTTTTTGCAAGTTTGCGCCGCGGTGCAGTACGCACACCAGAGGCTGATCATCCACCGGGATATCAAGCCGGGCAACATTCTAGTGACCGAAGAAGGCGTGCCCAAACTTCTGGATTTCGGGATTGCGAAGATTCTGGATCCAGCTGCCAGTCCCGAGGGCACAGTCTCTCCTCTCACCCCCCAGTACGCCAGCCCGGAGCAGATTCGGGGTGAACCGATTACCACCGCGAGCGATGTTTACTCGCTCGGCGTTGTTTTGTATCAGATCCTCACGGGCCGTTCTCCGTATAGCGTAAAGACAAACACGCCACACGAATTGTGGCGGGCCATCACGGAAACGCAACCGCAACGGCCAAGTGCAGTCGCTGAAAAGACCGAGGTTCCGCGAAAACTTGATGCCGATCTCGACAACATTGTTCTTAAGGCACTGCGCAAGGAGCCGGAGCATCGCTACGGCTCCGTCGAGCAGTTCGCGGGAGACATTCGCCGCAACCTCGAAGGCCTGCCGGTCACCGCGACCAAAGGATCGTGGAAATATCGCGCCGGGAAGTTTGCGCGTCGGCACAAAAGCGGAGTGGCAGCAGCGGTGCTTGTGGTGCTAGCTGTTACGCTGGGCCTGGTGGCTACGATTCGCGAGGCCCGGGTCGCCGCGGTGAACGAGCGCCGGGCCGAAAGGCGTTTCAACGATGTGCGCGATCTTGCGGGCTCACTGATGTTCGAGATACATGATTCGATTGCGAGCCTCCCCGGAGCCACTCCGGCAAGGAAATTGATCGTGCAGCGGTCCTTGGTGTATCTGGACAGCCTCTCACGCGAAGCTGGGGGCGATGTTTCACTGCAGCGCGAGCTGGCAAATGCCTACATGAAGTTGGGGCAGGTGCAAGGTACGGCCACCGGCTCGAATCTAGGAGATGGAAAAGGAGCATTGGAGAGTTTTCGCAAGGCGCTCTCGATTCGCCGGGGAATCTCGGAGTCCGCATCAAAAGGAGTCGAAGACCGCATCGCGGTGGCTGAGGCCGAACGGTTGATTGGCTTGGTCCTATGGATGGACCTGGATTCAAGCGCACAGGCCCTCGAGAACGTGCGCAACGCTGTCGCCCTCGCTGAACACTTGAACCGGGAGTTTCCAGATAGCGCGTTGGCCGCAATCGAACTCGCGGACGACTACAGGCAGCTTGCCGATATTCTCGAAGGCGATGGCATTCGCGCGGGAACCGGTGACATAGCGGGCGCTATCCAGCTCCAGCGTAAGGAGCTTGAAATCAGGAAGCGACTCGCGAACCTTGCTCCATCGGACGCTATGCGGCAGCAACGACTCGGAGGTGCATATTTTCGGGTCGCGGACGACTTGGTCAAGGAGGGAAGACGGGAGGAAGCCCTCCAATACTACGAACAAGCTCGCAACCTCTTCACACCGCTTGCTCAAGACAAAAATAACACCTTCTTTCGAGGCAGCCTGGCGGTTTGCTACTCGGCGATGGGTGACTTGTTTCTGATGAACGGAAAACCGCTTGACGCTTTGGCCGCCTACCAGCAGGATCAAAGGTTGATCGAGCCCTTGGCCAAGGCTGATCCCACTGATATTCACGTCCAGTTGAAGCTGACGGGCGCCACTGCCAGTGTGGGCTACGCACTCACGCATGCCGGGAGAAGTGCAGAAGGAAAGAAATTGTTGTCCCGTGCGCTCACACTTGTGACCAGTCTCCCCGGCGCGGAACATGACTCCCAGATCCGTGGTTATCGCGGCTTCATCACTGTTTGGGAAGGGCAAGAGTCGCAGAAAGCAGGCGACGTCAGAGCAGCCTTGCGAGATTACCACGAGGCTTTAGAAATCTACTCTGGTCTGGCCCGAGCAGACAGCCAGGACATAGAAGATCGAGTCAGCCTGTCTGAGGTTCACGGTCATCTGGGATCGGCGTATCTACAGGGTGGTGACACAGCTGAGGCAACAGACGAATATAGGCAGGCTTATGCTCTTGCCAACTCCCTTCTCTCGTCGCGAACAGACAATATGGAGATCCTCTACGCTGTGGCCGATGCGACTGCAGGTTTAGGCAAATCATCCGCTGCGTTAGCTCAAAAGACGGACGACATCAACGAACGATACCGACATTGGATCGACGCGAACGACTGGTACCAGAAGAGTATTGCGAGCTGGAAGAGAATTCCCAACCCCTCCCACATTGCACCCAACATCTTTGAAGTTGTGGACGCAGAGCAAGTTTCGTATGAAGCCAAGATTGTTAAAGATCGTTCCGAGGCCGTGAGGCGCGCCGTCTTTTCCCCACAACTGCGATCGCCGCATCTCAGCAATTACAAGTAAGAACGAGAGACCACGAGCAATCTCTATCTTCGTACCGGTCTGGCGGAGGCCTATTCGGGCCTCGGCGAAGCCTATTCGATCCTGGGAGACACGTTAATACTTGCATCGACGGCGAGCGCTGGCAGCACCACGTCCATTCAGAAGATGCAATTGAGGGATGGTCCCGACGCTAATGCGTTGTTTCCCGCTTTTAGCGCTCGCTTTACCTGAGCTTGCGGGTCGTTCGCTGTCAGTCGCCCGGATCCGGTAATAACTTCTCCGTGTTGCACACCTTTAATGGTGCCGACGGCATATGGCCCCTCGCTGGTTTGGTCCTCAAGCGGCCTCGAGACGTCAGGAAATATATACGGCACAGCCTCTGGCGGCGGTGCTTCCGGTCTTGGGACCGTATTCAAACTCGACACGTCAGGCAACAACTACTCCGTGTTGCAGTCCTCCAGTAACTCCGACGGAACTACTCCTGAAGGCCGTGTGGTCCTCGACGGCGCTGGCAATATCTATGGCACAACCTATGGCGGTGGGGCTTCCGAGCGCGGGGTCGTATTTAAGATCGATCGATTGGCAGATCTTTCGACTACCAAATCTGGCCCCTTCACACGAGCGTACGGGGGAATCGCACTCTATACCTTGCGGGTTGCGAATGGCGGCCCACACTATTCGACTCATGTTGTCGTATCTGACCCGCTGCCGCCGGGGCCTCCTTCCTTGCAACTCTACCCAGCCAGGGGAACTGCATCCGCAGATGGCACAACCGGGACAGTGGCGTGCAACCTGGGCACCCTTGCGAACGGGGCGTCCGCTGCCGTTGTCGTCACGGTGCAACACTGCGAACGCTGGGTTGATCATACGGAATACGGCAAAGCTCTCGGGAGGCACCGATGACCCCAATCCCGCGAACAGCACTTCATCATGGTTCAATCGGTCACTAAAGCCCCGACTCTAGTGCCTCTGAGTAACTTGACGCAGACGTACAACGGAAAACCCTGGTCAGTAACAGTTCCCCCGAATTTTGCTTCATATCCACGCTCGTGCAGTACTGGGATCAACGGTTGCGAACGGTGGCATCGTCATCCACAACTAGGCCTTTAGGTTAGCTCCTCGCCGCCTTCTGTCCTTTTCCAGCAAAGCAGCGTTCAACTCGGTAATGATCTTGAGCAGCCTTTGCGGGTCTTGCTCGGCAGCAGCCAATTGTGCGAGTTCTCTCCGGTCACGCTAGGGCTGTCCGTCAATTCAAACCTCAGCTATCTCATTTCCTACATCTCGAGTTCTGGTGCCGCGCTCTCGTGGAGACTGGATTGTGAAGTAAAATGTGGCACCCTTTTCAACTGCGGCTTCTGCCCATATCTCGCCTCCGTGCCGCTGAATAATGCGCCTGACAGTTGCGAGACCGATTCCATTCCCCGGAAAATCTGCTTTGGAATGCAGGCGCTGGAATGGCTTGTCAACTGGAAAGGTTAGCGCCTGACTGCGCGCTCCGCTAGTTTCTGCGTCGAAGAGTCCTTAACTTCCTGTATCCTGCAGCAAAACCTTCGAAGCTTCAGAACCTTCATTTTAGAAACCACCTTCAGAACATTTCAGCGCTTCAGCGCAAAAGCTCCGCATCGCATCTCCGGATCTGACCTGTTGGTCTTGATGGAATTCCGTTACCGAGATGCGCCTAAGATGCAGGATCGCGTTGGACGGCGGAATCGTCTATGCCAAAACAGTTCTGTTTGGATGACAATCCGCGCTCTCTGATTGAGGACGACAAGTTGCCCAGGAAATCAAGCCCGGAATGAACGGGGAAACAGAGTCGGGACTTTTGGGCAAGACTCGGACGGCGTACCCATACATGCCGCTGCCGCTCGGCTGCACACCACAATGAAATAGGTATTTGTCCGCGGTGTTTTTGCCGGCGGGCTCCATGGGAGTTACCTGAGGATTTCTGATTTCGCCATCTGCATCTACTCGTCCCGTGACGACCTCGACTGCGATGTCGTCCGGAGTCAACGTGTTCAAGTTTACGTGGGCCGAGATCTCGAGCCGGTTCCGTAGATTCCCTTCGCAAACTGACTCGCAGACCGAATCCACCTTCACCAACGGCCACGCCGCCTGAACGCGCTGAAGCCAGGCCGAGAATTGTTTGGTCTTGGCTGCATGGTCATCGCTGAAACCGCGGTATCGATGGTCGGCGGAAACATAATATTCGTTAATGTACTGGGTGACCATGCGGTGCATATTGAATTCCGGACAGAGCCTGGAAATCGAGGTTTTCATGCGTGCTACCCATTTGGGTGGTAGCCCGTCGGAGCGCCGCTCATAGAACGCTGGAACAATTTCACGTTCCAGGGTTTCATACAGAGCCTCGGCTTCCACTTGATCCTGATAGGCAGGGTCTTGGTAACTTTCGCCGCTTCCGATCGCCCAACCCACATCAACTCCTCGATCCAAACCCAATTGCCATGCTTCGTCCCACCAACCGTCCAGGATGCTGAGATTCAAAACACCATTTGCCTGGGCTTTCATTCCACTTGTACCACTAGCTTCGAGGGGACGGAGGGGAGTGTTGAGCCAGACGTCACATCCTTGCAGCATGTACCGCGCCACGGCCATGTCGTAGTTTTCTAGAAATACGAGCTTCCGTCTGAACTCCGGACGATTGGCAAGATTGATCAGCGATTGGATCAGCTCCTTGCCGATGTTGTCGTGCGGATGGGCTTTGCCGGCATAGATGATCTGGACGGGGCGTTGCGGATCATTTAATAAGCGCGTCAGCCGTTGCACATCGCGCATGAGCAGGTTGGCCCGCTTGTACGAAGCAAAGCGCCGTGCGAAGCCTATAGTAAGCGCGTCGGGGCTCAATACTTCATCCGCTTCGTCGATCGTGGCCTGAGGAGCGCTCCGTCTCACCAATTGTTCGCGGAGACGTCGACGGGCGTACGCCACGAGGCGTTCTCTGCGCCGTTCGTGGGTCCTCCATAACTCCAGGCCAGGAATGGCCTCTGCCCGCTGCCAGAGTTTCGCGTCGGCGGGTTCTTCGCGCCACTTCGGCCCAAGATACCGGTCATAGAGTTGGTTCATCTCAAAGGAAACCCAACTTCGAAAATGCACTCCATTCGTGACGTGGCCAATGGGGGCTTCCTCCTCGGGAACGCCACTCCAAATCCGGTTCCACATCTTGCGCGAGACTCGCCCATGAAGCTTGCTGACCCCATTGCTGAAAGAAGCCATGCGCAAAGCCAACACCGTCATGCAGAAATCTTCTGAGCCATTGTGGGCGTCTTGGCGCCCGAGACCGAGAAATTCCGACCGACTAATGCCAAGCTGACTGAAATATTCGGAAAAATAGCGGCTCATCAATTCCGGCGGAAAGTAGTCATGCCCGGCGGGCACAGGAGTATGGGTGGTAAAGACAAGGCTCGTCGATGCCAGCACTCTTGCCTCGTGAAAGGAGAGGTTCCGGGCTTGCATTAAACGAAGAACACGCTCCAAACTGAGAAAAGCAGAGTGCCCCTCATTCATGTGATAGACGGTGGGGGCTAAGCCCATAGCGTCGAGCGCACGATAGCCACCGATGCCCAAGAGGATCTCTTGCCTGATCCGCAGGTCCAGGTCGCCCCCGTAAAGCTGGTCTGTAATCTTGCGATCCTCGCTGGAGTTGCAAGGGATGTTCGTGTCCAGCAGGAACAAACGCAACCGTCCCACTTGGGCGCACCAGACCTGAGCCGAGACCGCTCGGCCCGGCAGGTCTACCTGCACCATGAGATTGGGAACAAGTTCTATCGGTAGGGTGTAGAAATCGTTGTCTTCGTACGCTTCCTGCTGCCAGCCAGCCGCATTCAGGTATTGGCGGAAATATCCCTGTTGGTAGAGAAGCCCAACTCCCACGAGCGGCAGCCCCAGGTCGCTCGCAGCCTTCACGTGGTCACCAGCCAGCACACCCAGTCCGCCGGCAAAGATCGAAAGACACTCGGTGATACCAAACTCCGCCGAGAAATATGCCACCAGAAGCTTGTCGTCTCCCGGGTGCTCGCGACGATACCAGGTGCCTTCGCCGGCGAGATATGCGTTAAGGCTCTCTTCGATTCCTCGCAGATGTGCCAGAAAGGAGTCGTCCCGTGCAGCCGATTCGAGAGTTGATTGCTCGACACTTCCCAGGAGGAGTACAGGGTTGTGGCCTGAAGATTCCCAGAGACGGTCGTCCAGCCTTCGGAAGAGGTTGATCGCCGCGTGATCCCAGCTCCAACGGAGGTTATGTGCGATGCTAGTCAACGACTTAAGGGATTCGGGCAATATCGGGGCAACTTTGAAGGTCGATAGGGGCTTCATTGCGGTTGGATCGGCGCGCTGTGGCTAGGGCGGGGCCGCGCTTTTTCTATAGGTTTTAACATCGATACCAATCAACATTTGAAATCTTCCGGCGGACTTCTGCCGGTGCGGTTCGCGCCGACGTCGGCCGGTGCTCTCTGAAGAGGACGCGCTGCAGTTCCGCGGCGAACTGGGAGCGGATTGATCTTTGGATAGCTCTGTACCAAAGAGCGGCGAGCAGACATCCAGAAGCTGTTCCGAGCAAGAAGACGCTAACAAAGAACGGCACGTCTCTAAGCATTTATATTCCTTGCTCAACAAATACCGTGATTCAGTCCTGTCCTGCTTGGTGGTTCGTTTTCGACTCTAGCGACCGGTACCGACGCATGTCTGTGACCAACGTCACAGCGAGGAAAGTGACATCTGTGGAAAAGGCCTCGCTCCCTTTGAGGAAAAATTGGGAAGACGCGCCTGGGCCGAATTTCCGCTTTTAAATGGTTCCATCGTCCGGTTCAAGAAGTCCAATACCGGAGGAATTGCAGCTTGACAATCGCGCCAAGTCTTCCGTAACCTTCCGCAACTATAGTAAGGTTCGGAAGTTTCCATAGAGTCAGGACATCGTGCATTGCGGAGACCATTAGGATCCGCCGAGAGTTTTTCCATATAGGGTTGCACCTGGCAGGGTATCCCAGAAGACTAGAGGGGGATTTCCGTAGAGCCATCGTGTCGAGGGACTGGGTATCCTCTTTCTTATTTCTATCGGTATTCTTCGTCGGCTTTGCACATCCAGGAGGCCAGGATGATTCCGAAGCGCTCTGCATCTTCTCCGCTCTCACGATTTCTCTCACCCCGAGGTCTGGCTGCGACCGCTTTCGTCTGCATAGCCCTTTCTCTCGAGGCGCCTTGCCAGACCAGTACCGGCCGGATCGTCGGTTTTGTCACCGATCCGCAAGGAGCGGCCGTGGTCGGCGCTAAGGTTACCGTTTCCAACACCGGAACCAACGTCCAATCAACGACCACCACGGACGAGACCGGGGCCTACCAGGTATTGGATCTTCCAATTGGGAATTATTCGGTGACGGTGGAGATGACTGCCTTCCGCAAAGCGTTAACCGAGTCCCAGCGGCTCGACATCAACCAATCTCTGCGGGTGGATGTCCATATGAGAGTCGGAGCGGCCAGTGAAACGGTCGACGTGCAGTCACAAGCCGCGCAGGTGGAAACGCTCAATCCTACTATCGGCGCAACCGTCAGCGGGGCGCCAGTGGAGAACCTGCCACTCAATGGGCGCGACGTGCTCGACCTTGCTCTGACGCAGCCCGGGGTCGTGCCCGCCCCGGAGGGTGGATACGGCGGAGGCAACTTCACCATAGCCGGCGGCCGCGCAGATGCGGTGAGCTATGTCTTGGACGGTGGAACGAACAACTCCGTAACCGGTAACAGCGTCGTGTTCGACCCGAATCCAGACACGATTGCCGAGTTCCGTATTCTCAGCAACAACTACACGGCAGAGTATGGACGCAATGGTGGGGGTACGATCAGCGTCGTCACCAAGTCCGGCAGCAACAGTGTCCATGGCAGCCTCTTCGACTACCTGCGCAATGATGCCTTCAACGCCAATGATTTCTTCGACAATCTCAACGGCAATCCCCGGGAAATTTTAAAGCGCAATCAGTTTGGCGGAACCGTGGGCGGGCCCATTGTTAAAGACAAAGTCTTCTTTTTCTTCGGGTATCAGGGACAGAGGCAGTCGGCCGTGGTCCACGGAATCGGCGTAGCTACATATACACCGGCCGAATTGGGCGGCGACTTCTCGAACTCTGATAATGCGGGACTGGTTGCGGCGTACTTGCAGGCTCACCCGTACTTTCAATCGAACCCTGCCTTGGCCGCCCAGGGGATCATCGATCCCACAACCATTGATCCGGTAGCGAAAGCTTACATCCAGGCCGGCCTCGTACCAACTTCCACCAGCGGACAACTGAGCCCGTTGGGGAGCGCCACCGACAATCGGGAGGAATACACGGGAAGGGCGGATTTCTATCTGAGCCAGGCTGACCGCATTTCAGTCACGGTTGGCTCCAGCAAAACGACACAGGTACAGCCGTTCGACCCGGGTGGCGGCGATGCAAGTGTCCCGGGCTTCCCTTCCAATATTCCGATCACGAATCAATTCCTGAATGTCGGTTATACGAAATCGATATCCCAGGCCCTGCTGAATGAATTCCACGCCACCGCGGAACGCTACTTTAATCACGATACTCCCGGAAAAAAGCTTCCCGGTCCGAGCGCTCTGGGCGTGAATATCAACTCCGACTTGGAGAGTGGACCGCCCATCATCAATCTTTTCGATAGCGGACTGAACTTGGGCTTCAATGAAAATGTCCCCCGCAAAAAAGCGGACAATACCTACGCGGTGTCTGACAGCTTGACGTGGATTAAAGGCAAGCATTCCGTGAAGGCCGGAGGGAAGATTGCGTTCTTGCAGGAAAATTCCGTTTACAGCTATGCCACGAACGGATGGTTCCTGTTTTACGGATCGTCCACCGGTGTCGGCTCAGGCAGTGATCTTGCCGATTTCCTCTTCGGTGCTCCAGACGAATATCTGCAATTCCCTTCGGGAAATAACAACGAACATCAGAAACAGTGGTCAGCATTCGTCCAGGACGAGTGGAAGGTGACACCGCGACTTACGATTACCGCTGGATTGCGGTACGAATATACAAGTCCGGAAGCCGATATCCACGGCCACAGTTTTTCGCTGGTGCCGGGACTGCAATCCACGAGATTCCAGAATGCGCCCCCCGGGCTCGTAGTGCCCGGTGACCGAGGAGCGCCGAAGGGCTGGTACTTCCCCGATCACAAGAATCTTGCGCCGCGCTTCGGCTTTGCCTGGGATCCCTTCGGAAACGGGAGAACCAGCATTCGAGGTGGCGCTGGAATGTTCTTCGACACGCTGAACGGATGGATGTCGGATTGGAACAATGGCGTGTTGCCTTGGTGGCCATCCGCCGATCTTTTCTTCGGGCCCACACCGACGAACGCGACGAGCACGAACATGACCGCCCCCTATCAGACGGCGGGAGTGCCCGATCCGTTTCCCTCTGTACCGCCTCCCCAGAACATGGATTTCTCCGGGTTCTATCCTTATGGATTCGGCGATCTGTTTGTGAACCCGCACCTGAAAACGCCCTACATCTATCAGTACAACCTGAGCGTGCAGCGACAGCTCGCAAACGGCTTGATGATGGAACTCGGATATGTAGGCAGTTCGTCGCACAAACTGTTGACTTGGCTAGACGAGAACCCCATCGTCCCAGGACAGATCGATGCACAGGGAAATCCCGCGCGGCTGGTCAATATCAAGCAAGGTCTGATTGGACCAGTGAACGGCTTCGCTCCCCTCACTACGTTTGACGGGTTGAATAATGCCAACTACAACGGGTTCCTGGCAAGCCTGACCAAGCAAACCGGCAACGTGGCGCATCTTGGATCAGTGTTCTTCACTCTTTCTTACACGTGGTCTCACAACCTGGACAACGGATCCGGCTTCAATCAGCGCAGCCAACAGATTTCTTATTTCCGACCCCACGCCTTCTACGGAAACTCGGATTTCGACATGCGGCAACGGTTGGTCCTCAGCGGCGGATGGGAGTTGCCCTTTGCCCAGTACTGGGCCACCGGGCCGAAGCGTCTCACCCAGGGTTGGAGCCTGTTCCCGATCTTCTTCGTCCAGTCGGGCACGCCCTTCGACCTCTACGGCGGCTATGAGAATCCTAGTGAGACCGATCCCGGTCCCTCGGGATTCGGCGATCCACAAGTTGTGCGAGCGGATCAGCTGACGCCCACGGTCCAGAAAATGAACCCACGGCATATAGTCCTGGATTCCCTCGGCAATCCCCAGAGCTTCTATTTCAATCCTGCCAATTTCGGACAAGACCCGTGCTGGAACCCGCCGGTGACGCAGACTTGTCCGCTCGGCTTTTACGGAACGTATCGCCGCAATTCGTTAGTAGGGCCTGGACGCGTCAACCTGGATCTCTCTCTGGAGAAAGCCACTCCTCTCTCCGAGAGGGTCAAACTGGCATTCCGAGTTGAGGCGTTCAACCTATTCAACCACACCCAATTTAAGAATCCGGGGAGCTCGCGCGTCACGTCACCACTGCTCGGACAAATCACAACTACTTACGATCCGCGGATCCTGCAGTTGGCTTTGAAGCTTACGTTCTGAGGTGGCCGCAACTCTGAAAAAGCAGTTCGACAACTGAAACCATGGGCGATAGAACTAAGTCCGGTCCAAAGAATTCCGTCGACGATCGTCAATTGGGCATGGGGCGCAGTATCTCGAGGAGGGACTTCCTCAATGGCGTGAGCATTGCGGTGGGTGCTTCGCTGGTAGCGACAAGTCCGTGGCTCGACGCATTTGGAATTCCGGATTCTCCGTTCTCTCCGGAAAAGGATCCTGGCTACTATCCGCCGGCAAAGACGGGATTGCGCGGCAGCCATGCCGGATCGTTTGAAGTGGCACATGACTTGCGCGACGGCAAGCAGTGGCCCGAAGCGGCTGCTGATGATGAAAACTACGATCTGATCGTGGTGGGCGGCGGGATTAGCGGGCTGGCCGCCGCGTATTTCTTCCGCAAGTTCGCCGGGAAAGATTCCAGGATTCTCGTTCTCGACAATCATGACGATTTCGGCGGCCATGCGAAACGCAACGAATTTCGTTCCGGAAACCGCCTGTTGCTGGGATATGGCGGCACGCAGTCCATTGAAGCTCCTGCTAATTACAGCCCCGTTGCCAAGGGACTTCTACAGGAGCTAGGCATCGACGTACAACGGTTTTACAAGTATTACGACCAGAAATTTTTTTCCAGCAGAAAGCTCGAAGAAGCAACATTCTTCGACAAACAAACTTTCGGCGAGGATCGCCTGGTGTTCGAGGAGTCGGCCCATTATTTCGGGCCGCGGTATTCGGCGAAGGCTTCCGAACAGATCCCGGTTGCGCCGGAAGCGCGCCGCGACCTGCTCCGTTTGCAGGATGCAAAGGTCGATTACTTACCGGGGCTGAGTCCCGAGCAGAAACGGGTCAAGCTGATTCAGAAAAGTTACAAGGATTTTCTACTGCAGGATGTCAAAACGCATCCCGATGTCGCGAAGATTTTCCAGACCACGACGCACGACTTATACGCGGTCGGCATCGATGCAGTATCCGCCTATGATTGCGCGCAGTACGGTTTTCCCGGCTTTGGCGGGATGCAACTCCCGAAGCGACGCTCGGGGGACGACGAGGAAGAGGAGGAGCCGTATATCTTCCACTTTCCCGATGGCAACGCATCGATCGCGAGAATGCTTGTGCGTTCTCTGGTGCCGGGATCTGCACCGGGCAACACGATGGAAGACATCGTGACGGCGCGGATGAATTACGCCCGGCTCGATGAACCCGCTTCCAAGGTTAGAATCCGTCTTAATAGCACAGCGATACGAGCGAAGCACATCGGAGATCCACAGAACGCGAAAGAAGTGGAGGTCACCTACGTTCGCGGAGGACAAGCTCATCGGGTGCGCGCCGCGTCCTGCGTCCTCGCCTGCTACAACATGGTGATCCCGTATCTCTGCCCGGAAATGTCAGACAAACAGAAGGAAGCGCTCGCCTACGCGGTGAAAATTCCGCTGGTCTACACCAATGTTCAGATCAAGAATTGGAAAGCCTTTCAGAAACTCGGGTTGAGTTCCATCTATTCTCCCGGCGCTTACTTCTCGAATATCACGCTCGATTTTCCAGTGTCGATAGGCGATTACAAGTTCCCCAGTTCCCCGGATGACTCATGCATTCTGCATCTGTTGAGGACACCGTGCGAGCCAGGACTCCCCTGCAAGGACCAATATCGGGCGGGCCGGTGGGAACTGATCAACACGAAGTTCGAAACTTTTGAGCGCAATCTGCGTGATCAGTTGGGGCGCATCTTGTCGCCGGGAGGATTCGATCCAGCCGAGGATATAGAAGCTATTACCGTAAACCGCTGGCCGCACGGCTATGCCTACGAATACAACCGTCTGTTTGAGCCGCTGGATCGACCCGCGTCGGAGCGGCCGTGCGTGGTCGGCCGCCAGCCCTTCGGACGGATTACAATCGCCAACTCCGATGCGGACGGGCATGCTTATACCAATATAGCGATTGATCAAGGCCACCGCGCGGTTAAGGAAATCATGGCTATGCGCGCGAGCGCAAACGCCGGATAGTTCGAGAAAAATCATTCATGTCTGATTCGTATCGTGCTCGTGATCGAGAACTGGGGATGTCTCGAGCCATCACGCGCCGCGACTTTCTGAACGGCGTCGCGATTGGAGCAGGCGCAACCCTCGTCAGCGGCTGGATGCCGAGCCTGTTAGCCGCTGCGGAAAGCGAGGCGTTTGCCCAGGATCGTCCCGGGTACAATCCGCCGGGGTTAACCGGAATGCGCGGCAGTCATCCCGGGTCCTTCGAAACGGCCCATGCCCAGAGGGACGGTACGTTCCTGGAAGGAGCAGGTAAACCGACTGATACCGGCGAAACCTATGATCTCGTCGTGGTGGGGGGCGGGATCAGCGGACTAGCGGCAGCATACTTTCATCGCAAGCACGCCGGAGCAAAGTCGCGGATTCTCATTCTCGACAACCATGACGATTTCGGCGGCCACGCCAAGCGCAACGAATTTCGGCCGGGAGGCCGGCTTCTCCTGGCGAATGGCGGAACGGTTGCAATCGAATCTCCTTTTCCCTACAGCCACGAAGCCGCAGGGCTGCTCACCGAGTTGGGCATCGACCCGCCCGCGCTCGAAGCAAAGTGCACAGACCGCTCCGTCTACAAGGGATTGAGCGGCGCGTATTTCTTCGACAAGGAAACTTTCGGGGTTGATCGCCTCGTCGCCGGAATGCCCGCCGGAGCGGCCGGTTCGAGCGCGAAAGACTGGGGGGAATTTCTCGCCAAAACACCGCTTTCGCCCGACGCGCAGCGCGACATCATCCGCATTCAGACCGACAAGATCGACTACATGCCGGGCATGACGCAGGCGGAGAAGAAAGACAAACTGTCGCGCATGAGTTATCAGGATTTCCTCTTAAAGGTTATCAAGGTTCATCCTGATGCCGCCGCTATCTACCAAACGCGGACCCACGGGCTCTACGGCATTGGCATTGATGGGGTTCCAGCGCTGGATTGCTGGGCAATTCATTTCCCCGGTTTCGAAGGGCTAGGCCTTGAACGGGTGCCCACGGGAGGACGACTCAGCTTTACCGCTTTGGGTGAGGTCACTCCTTCGCAGCCGTATCACTTTCATTTTCCTGATGGCAATGCCTCGATCGCACGAATGCTGGTCCGCTCCCTGATCTCGAGTTCAACTCCCGGGCATACGCCGGAAGACATCGTGACAGCAAAAATCGATTACAGCCAGTTGGACAAGAACGGAGCGCCCGTCCGGATCCGGCTTAGCAGCACAGCCGTTCAGGTGCGTCACATTGGTGATGCGAAATCCGCAAAAGAAGTGGAAGTCACTTATGGCCGAGAGACGAAAATATTTACCGTACGTGCGAAGTCAGTTGTTCTTGCTTGCTGGAACATGGTGATCCCATACATTTGTCCCGAGATCCCGGCTCAGCAGAAGCAGGCATTGAAGTACGGAGTGAAGGTCCCTCTCGTCTACACCGTTGTGGCCATCAAGAATTGGAATTCATTCCATAAGTTGGGGATTTCGAGAGTGTCCTCGCCGGGAATGTTTCATTCTTCGGTTGGGCTTGATCAGGCGACCAATATCGGGGACTATCGATCGCCAAAAGATCCCGAGGAACCTATCCTGGTTCGGATGCTTCGTACTCCGTGCCAGCCGGGATTACCAGCCCGCGAGCAACAACGAGCTGGACGCTACGATTTGTTGGGAACATCGTTCGAGACCTTCGAACGAAACATTCGCGACCAACTGGCACGAATATTGTCTGCCGGTGGATTCGATCCTGCGCGCGACATTGATGCCATCACAGTAAACCGCTGGCCGCACGGCTACGCTTACGAATACAACCCGCTGTGGGACCCCGATTGGCCCGAAGGGCAGCGTCCGTGCGATATTGCTCGCCAGCGTGTCGGCCGGATCGCCATCGCTAACTCCGATGCCGCTGCCGCCGCCTATACGGATCAGGCGATTGATCAGGCTTTTCGCGCCGTGCAGGAGTTGCTCTCAGCCTAGACTAGAACGTTGCCGGAGAACCTTTCTTCATGACCATGGACAAGATGAAGGCATCAGAATTGTTGGGAGAATTCTCCCGGCGTGATTTCCTGTATGGCCTGGGAGCCTTCGCGATGGCGCCGATTACGAGAATGGAACCGGAGCTGATCCTTCACAATGGCAACATCTGGACCGTGAATGACACTGTTCCCCGCGCGCAGGCATTGGCCATCAGCGGAGGTCGTATTCTCGCGGTCGGCGCGAATAACGAAGTGTTGGGCCTCGCGGCCGGGCTGAGCAAGAAAATTGATCTTGGTGGAAGGAGCGTATTTCCGGGGTTCATCGATGCCCATGCACATCCCTGCGAATCCGGTGTCGCACACCTTCGGATGGTGGCCTGCGACATGGATTCGATCGGCGATATCCAGGCTGCGCTGCGCAAGCGGGCCGCACAGACGCCACAAGGACAATGGGTGCTGGGATTTCTATATGACGATGGCAAAACTCCGCGTCCGCTTTCGTTGCAGGATCTGGACGCAGCGGTTCCCGATCATCCCGTTCTGGTTCGGCATCGCGGCGGCCACACCATCTTTGTGAACTCAGCTGCCCTGAAAATCGCTGGAGTCGATGAGCGCACGCCCGATCCTCCGGGAGGCCGCTTCGAGCACGACGCCTCTGGCCATCTCACCGGACACGTGGGCGACAAGGCCACCGAGGCATTCGTGAAGCATATCGAATTCACCCCCAGCCGCGACGACTACCGCGAAGGCGCGAAGCTGATCTCTAAGATTTTTTCCAGCAAGGGAGTCACCTCCGCCGGAGATGCCCTTACCACTCCGGAGAGTCTCCAGGGGTACCAGGATGCTCGCGACGCCGGCGAATTGCGCATGCGGGTGTGTTGCCACATGACTGTCGAAAAAATCGATCAAATGATGGCCGCAGGTGTGCATAGCGGGTTTGGCGACGAATGGGTTCGCATCGGAGCCGTGAAACAGTTCGCTGACGGTTCAATTTCGGAGCGCACGGCCTGGCTTTCCGAGCCCTACATTGGAATTCCGAATTACCACGGGCTGCAGGTAAGCACTCGCGATCAACTCTACGAGAACTCGCGAAAGGCTCACGCCGCGGGATGGCAGCTGGCCACACATGCCAATGGCGACCTGGCCATCGACGAGGTTCTCGGCGTGTACGAACAGGTCCAGCGTGAAATGCCGAAGGCTGATCCACGTTTCCGTCTTGAGCACTGTACGCTACTCAATGATTCGCTGTTGCAGCGGATGAAGGCGCTCCAGGTGATCCCCGCGCCATTCTCCGGCTACATATATTTTCATGGCGACGTCATGCACTTTTACGGTGAACAGCGCACCGAACATATGTTCCCGATGCGCGATTTTCTCTCTCATGGATTGCGGCCGACGGACGCTTCCGATTACACGGCGAGTCCCTCGGATCCAATGATGTGGCTGCGTTCACAGGTCACGCGCACCGACATGAAAGGAAATGTCTGGGGCGCCAACCAGAAGATTACCGTGGAAGAGGCAATTCGCTGCGGCACCATCAACGGAGCGTATTCCACATTCGAGGAGAAAGCGAAGGGCTCCATTGAGCCGGGTAAATACGCAGATCTGACAGTCCTGGCTGAAGATCCATTCAAGGCTGATCCCATGAACCTGCACAAGATCGCGGTCGAACGCACCATGGTGGCCGGCAAGTGGACCTATGAGTCCTGAATCGAACTAAAGCGCGAATGCCACATGAACACGCCGTCGCCTCTTCCTCTTCCCGAAGAATTCAACGCGACCACTTATTTCGTGGACCGGCATATCGTCGAAGGTCGGGGCGGGAAGGTAGCGATTGAATGCGAGGAGCGTCGCGTCACCTATCGCCAGCTCTTTGAGCAGGTCAACCGGGTTGGGAATGCGCTCAAGAAACTGGGAGTCCGCCCGGAGGAGCGCGTCTTCCTGCTTTTGCTGGATACACCGGAATTTGCAGCGACTTTCTTTGGGGCGATCAAGATTGGCGCCGTTCCGGTTCCCGTTAACACTCTGCTGAAACCCGCTGACTACGAATTCTTATTGAATAACTCGCGAGCTCGAGTCGTGATTGTCAGTGATTCGCTCTTCCATCATTTGCAGGCTATTCCTGCCGAGAGACTCCGTTTCGCCGACAAGTTTATTGTCGCCGGCGGGCAGGAATCAGTAGGAGCAACAAGCTTTGATGCATGGGTCCGCGGCAGCTCCGCCAGCCTTGATCCGGCGCGCACCAGCAAAGACGATGCGGCCTTCTGGCTCTATTCGTCCGGGAGCACGGGACGGCCCAAAGCTTGCGTTCATCTGCACCATGACATGGTGGTCTGCGCCGAACGCTATGCGAAAGCGATTCTCAACATAACGGAGCATGACCGCTTCTTCAGTGTCGCCAAGCTGTTCTTCGCTTACGGACTCGGGAACGGTCTCTATTTTCCGCTATCGGTTGGGGCGACTAGCATCCTGCTGCCGGGATCTCCCAAACCGCAAGCCGTTTTCGACGTGGTTGAGCGCTTCCGTCCCACCCTATTTTTCTCTGTTCCTTCGAATTATGCGAAGTTGCTGACTCATTCCGTAGATGCTGGGCACGATCCGGATTTTTCATCCGTTCGTCACGGGATTTCGGCTGGCGAGTGTCTTCCTGCCGCCATTTTTCGCCGCTTCAAAGATCGCTTTGGAGTTGAGATTCTGGATGCTATTGGTTCTACTGAGGCTCTGCACATGTTCATCGCGAACCGTCCCGGCGCGATCAAGCCCGGCTCCAGCGGAACCATTATTCCGGGATTCGATGCGCGTATTGTCGATGAAAGCAATCAACCCGTGCCGCCCGGTGAGATGGGCGACTTACTGATCAGGACCGATGCCGCCTGTGCCTGCTACTTTAACCAGCACGAAAAAACTAAAGACACGATATCCGGTCACTGGCTGCGCACTGGAGACCGTTACTACCAGGACGCAGACGGATACTTCTGGTATGCGGGCCGCTCCGATGACATGTTGAAAGTCAGCGGTACGTGGGTAAGCCCAGTAGAAATCGAAAACGAGCTTCTCGAACATCCAGAAGTGCAAGAAGCAGCCGTCGTGGGAAGGAAAGATGAAGACGGACTCATCAAAACGGTGGCCTGCGTTGTGTTGCGCGACGGAAAAGCGGGAAGTCCGGAACTGGCGTCGCGGTTGCAGACGTTTGTTCTGGAGCGCTTGCCAGTCTTCAAGAGGCCACACAGAATCGAGTTCCTGCCCGAGCTTCCGAAGACAGCCACTGGTAAGCTGCAGCGTTACAAGTTGCGTAAGGACGCCTAGGGATCCCGTGTTGGCGGGAGTTCAGCGCTCATCGGATCATGATTGTTCCTGCCTCGGACTGCGCCTCGATCAGCTTGCCGCCTCCATTCACCTGATCGTGGATGTGACGGATCTCCTCGTCGGGCCTCGCGATGTCGTCGCGATCCACAAGAACTTTTCCCGATTGGGTTGCTGCATCAAATTCAAATTTGGCAGCCGGCGGGAGTTCGACGCGGATATTTCCCGATGCAGAATGCAACTGCCAATCGCCTCGTGGCACGGCCCTGATATGCAAGTCGCCAGCGTTCGTTGAGCCAACAAAACGACCACTAGCGCCTCCCACATCAATCCTTCCGTTTCCGCGCGTCACCCTAGCCTCAGAAGGCCCTATAGCCATGAGATCGATATCGCCATCACCGGTCTCGGCGTTGACTCCCTGAGCGGTTCGGGCACACACGATGTTTCCGCTCGCGGTCGTGGCTTCGACACGTTCGCCGATCACCTGAAGATCCAGGTTTCCCTGCTCTGTCTGTACTTGGACCGCCTTTGATATGTAAGAGACCTTGATGTCGCCCTTGCCGCCTGTCGCTTTGACAGGACCAAGGATCCCACTGATGTTCAGGTCGCCGTGTTTGACTCTGGCCGTCACTTCGGTGCGATAGGGCACATCGATCCGATAGCGAACGCTGATACCTTTTGCGGAATCGGAAGAAGCGAGATTAGGAACCTGTCGGATCCTGAGATCGTTCCCCTGCTGATCGATCGAGAGAACGGATGCGAAAAAATGATCATCCAGCTTTACGCCCGCAAAGGCCTTTGCAAATCCTGAAAGCGAAACTTGCCCATCGCGGCCATAAAGGATTTGCAGGTCTCCTGTATCTACTTCAATATCAAGAATCAATGGTTGAGCAACCGACACCGCGAAAGTGCGACGGATTTCAGATGTGGTCTGGGCGAGAGACAAGTCAATGCATCCCAGGAAAGAGATCGCAGTGACAGTGATCCAAACCAAATGAGCGCTGCATCGGACTCGATACCAACCAGCGCTTTCTCTCTTAAGTGTCACCGACATAGGCATCTCCGACAAGGCCGCCTCCTGCGGAAACAAGAGGCGGCCTGAGCGTGCGCGGTTATAAGGAACGGAGAAAGTCCAGAATCGCCTGCTTGTCCGCAGGAGATAGCTGATTGAACTTGCGTACGACCCCGTTCGCCTCTGAGGCCGGATATTGGGATGATGCCGGAGAGAAGTGCTCCCGAATGGCCCGTAGCAGATCCGATGTCCGTCCATCGTGCATGAAGAAGATGCGCTGACCGACTCCCCACAGCGGAGTGGTGCGGAACTCGTCCGGGCCAGCTTGTCCCTGGGAAATATCGTCGGCAAGTTTGGAGCCCATGTGATGGACAAGTAGATCTGTGTACGAGTTGACTGGTCGATTTTGTAGAACTGCGCTGTTCATGACGGGGGCGGTCTGCATCTGCGGCGTATGACACAAGCTGCATCCGATGTCCGCAAAGAGGGTCTTCCCTCGTTTGGCACTGTCGCTGGGATTTGGATCGGGGGTGGGCCCGTCGGTAAAGCGCATCAGCATCTGGAATTGCTGCCAGTCCGGCAAGATATGGAGGGGGTTGTCGAATTTCTGATTTTTGATCTCGGTCGAGTCGGTGCGCACCACATCGTTCGGTTCGGGCTTGGATGCGCCTTGGCAGTCGGGATCTTCTTCGGTGGCGGTTGGAAAGGCCTCATTGGTGATTCCCATCTCGACGTTGTAGGCTTCACCGGCAAAGATGGTGATTGACTTATTCTGGGCCTTCCATCCAAAGCGCGTGATGGTACCGTCATTGCCACTACGATTGGGGTGTCCCGTGATTCCCAGCGGCGCGCGCAAGGAAGCAGTTGCCTCATGTTGGGCCAGGATCTCACGGTCCTGGATGGATTCAAGCAGCCCCAACCCCGTCATCTGCAGCGGAATGCGGAATGCCAGATTGCCGGCCTTGTATTCGGCTTCGAAGTCAGGTTGAGTAAGGGCGCAATTGGGAATCGTTGGGTCGTTCGTGCTGCCGCGCACGGTCCACAGTTGATGCACTCCGCCGTCGGGAGTGCCGTCGGGTTTGTGCTTGAATCGCACCTCGCGAATGGGGCCAAACTGGTGCTCAAAGCTTGGCACTACGTTTTGTCTTCCGTAGCGATGCGGGATCAGGTTGAATTGTGGATTCTCCGCCTGCCGAGGAACCTTGTCGCCAGGATTCGGAACGAGGAAGCCTCCGGACCCTCCGAGCGTGGGATGGGCGTGACACGAAAAGCATTGGTCGGAATTGTGGCGAGCGCCCAATCCATTGGAATTGGTGTGGGACTGGGGAAACATCGGATCAAGCTCGCCCAGGCCCGTGACCGCTGAACCGTCGGTGACATCACCACAATCGTCACAGGTAGACTCAAGTTGGCCGGCTCGCAAGATTCCCTCCAGGAATGACGCCAGCTCATTCTCGTTGATGGGAATACCTGTGGTGGGATTGGGACTGATCAGGGGTGGATGTGGAATTGGAATCCCCTGTTGCTGCAGTCCGCCTCCAGTGTTGTTAAGCCCGCCTCGGACGCCGGGGTCTTTCTGACCGAGCGCCCAGTTCGAAGAGAGAAGCAGAGCGAAACAGACTGTCACATTTTGCGCAAATCTTTTCGTTTTCTTCATATTATGTAGCTCCGTTCTGTCTGATGTCGGGCTGCGGACCTGACGGGGAAGCGGCTTGGCCTAGACTCGAGCCCTCTGGGTTTCGTGCCTAACTGACAGCCGAGAAAGGGTGCCCTTACTATTAGCTGCGTAAAGAACGGGGTAAATCGGTCCAAATATTTTTAGGGATTGTGAAAAAAAGTTGGTACTTTCGAGGTCCTTACGCCGAGTACCGTTGACTTGGTGGGGTGCCGTCGCTATCTTTACATAACTCGGCTTGGGCGTAAGTCACCGTGAATCAACCCCCGTCGTACCCTGTTAGCGAACTGCTGGTGCGCTGGAAAGCGGGTGACCAAGCTGCCCTTGAGAGCCTAATCCCGCTGGTCTACAAGGAGCTTCGGGAGATCGCCCGGCAACATCTTCGTCGGGAGCGAACCGATCACACATTGCAGAGTGCGGCTTTAGTCCACGAAGCCTACATGCGGCTCGTGGATCAACGACCCTTTGAGACCGAGAATCGTGCCCATTTTCTTGCGGTGGCTTCCCGTTTAATGCGGCAGATTCTGGTGGACTACGCGCGCAGTCATGGGGCGGCCAAACGAGGTGCCGGGTTAACCGTTGAACTGGATCCGGCGCTGGAATTGCCGCAAGAGCCAAGTACAGATGTCGTGGCGATGGATGATGCGCTCAACGAACTAGCAAAGCTGGATGAGCAACAAGGTCGGATTGTCGAACTTCGATTCTTCGGGGGGTTGACAACCGAGGAAGTAGGAGCTGCGCTGGGAATATCGCCGTCAACCGTAAAACGAGACTGGAATGTGGCCAAGGCGTGGTTGTCGCGACATATGAAGAGGAGCTCTCGTGGAAACGCCGGAGCAGTGGAAAAGAATTAAGGGAATCGTCGCTGAGGCGCTGGAACGCGAACCCAGCGTACGGGAAGCTTTCGTTAAGGAAGCCTGCGCGCAGGATACGGAACTGCGAGAAGAGGTTGAGTCGCTGCTCGTTGCCTACGAGGAAGCCGGGCCTCTTTCAAAACACCCTCAAGCGAATGTCACAGAGTCGCCCCTACCCGCATCGATTGGACCATATACGCTAATCCGCGAACTCGGCCACGGCGGAATGGGCCAGGTTTGGCTTGCGGAACAGACGGAACCGGTACGTCGGCGGGTCGCATTGAAGCTGATCAAGGGCGGAATCTACGACGCCGCCATCGTGCAGCGATTTCATTCCGAGCGCCAGTCGCTAGCCCTGATGGACCATCCGGCGATCTCCAAAGTCTTCGAGGCAGGCGCGACCCCGACCGGTCAACCCTATCTCGTCATGGAGTACGTGGATGGCCTTCCGATCACCGACTATTGCGACAAAAAGAAGCTCGAGATTCCTGACCGCCTGAAGCTTTTCCTGCAAGTCTGCGACGGCGTCCAGCATGCTCACCAGAAAGCCATCATCCATCGCGATCTGAAGCCATCGAACATTCTTGTAGCGGAGGTGGACGGAAAGCCGACTCCGCGGATCATCGACTTCGGATTAGCGAAAGCGTCCGCGCCTGTCGACGGCGAAACCATGTTCACACGCGAGGGATCATTTCTAGGAACACCCGGATACATGAGTCCGGAGCAAGCGGACCCGGGCATGCGCGACATTGATACTCGTGCGGACGTGTACTCCCTGGGCGTGATCCTGTACGAACTGCTGACGGGATGTCTTCCGATCGATGGCGCGCAGTGGAAAAATCAGCGTTTCGAAGACGTGCTGCGACAGTTACGCGAGACCGAGGCACCCCGCCCCAGTACCAAGGTTACGGCCAGTCGAGACACTTTGACAGCAAGGGCGGAGTCACGTAATTGCGAGCCGAAACAACTCTCGAAGTTATTGCGCGGCGACCTGGACTGGATCACCTTGAAAGCGCTCGAGAGAGATCGTGAGCGCCGGTATGGCACGCCGTCAGAACTCGGTGCGGACCTCGATTGTTATTTGGAAAACCGCCCCGTAATGGCACGTCCCGCGAGCAGGGCGTATCGACTTCGAAAGTATCTGCGCCGGAATCGACTGCCGGCGGCGGTAACGGCGGCGGTATTCGCGCTCTTGCTTGCGTTCGTGGTAACCGAGCAGGTGGAGTTGCGGCGAATCACGCGGGAGCGGGATCGAGCTGATCGTATCACCGAGTTCATGACTAATATGTTCCAGGTTTCGGACCCAAGTGAGGCTCGCGGCAACGGCATCACGGCGCGTGAGATTCTCGACAAAGCTTCCGACGACATCAAAACAGGTCTTGCCAAGGACCCGGAGGCGCAGGCTCAGATGATGGAGGTGATGGGTGAAGTATACGAGAGCCTCGGCCTCTACAGCCGCGCACAGGTTTTGTTGACTCAGGCCGTCGAGACCAGGCGCCGCGTCTTCGGCGTAAGTCGTCCGGATACCCTTAAATCCATGCGCTACCTTGCCTGGGTTTTGTACGACCAGGGACGATACGGCGAGGCAGAAAAACTGCAGCAGGAGGCTTTGGAGGTGTATCGCCGCACTCTCGGATTGGAGAATGCAGCCACGCTGGCGGTGATGTCTGACTTGGCTGCATGTTTCAGCGCCCAGTTCCGCTATGCCGATGCAGAGAAACTTCAACGGGAAACACTCGACATCCAGCGCCGCGTTCTGGGCGAGCAGGGTGAAGACACACTGAACTCGATGAACAATCTGGCTAATACGCTGAGCAACGAGCGCAGATACGCCGATGCGGAAAAGTTGCGCCGGAAAACACTCGACATTCAACGCCGCGTTTTCGGACCGGAATATCCTGCCACTCTGCGCTCAATGGTGAACCTGGCGGACACTCTGTTTAACGAGACTCGGTATGCCGAGGCGGAGAAGTTGGAAAGAGAGGTGCTCGACGTTCAGCGCCGTGTCCTGGGTCCTGAACATCCCGAGACCCTGATGTCCATGTACAACCTCGCCTACCTGCTGAACAAGACCGATCGTTCTTCCGAAGCGGAGCCTCTCGCACGAACCACGCTTGAGATTCGTCGCCGAATTCTCGGTCCGGAGCATAAGGCAACCTTGAAAGCGATGGTTACTCTAGCCACGAGTTTGCTGCAACAACGCCATGACCAAGAGGCAGAAGAGCTGTTGGAGGCGGCGATCTCCGCTCAAAAACGGACCTTGAAGCCAGATCACCCCGATACCGCTGCTTCGCTGTACAAGATGGCAATCGTGAAAGAGCATAAAGGAAAAATCGATGACGCCCTGGCGCTGCTGCGTGAGGCTGTAGATCACGGCCTGTCTCCAGAGGACCGTATCGGCATGGAAACCGACTCCAATCTAGCGGGGCTCCATCGGGATTCTCGATTTACATCGCTCGTTGAAGATGCTCGCAACTTGGCAACCTCTATGCCCCCGCCAATTCATTGACGTAGCTATCGAACGGTTCCTCCTCCCCGACGGGCATTGCCCTCTGGCCGTGACGATGCCCGAACTCGTTGGCGTTCCCGAAGTAGTAACTACAAATCTGTGTCCGCGGTGAAATCACCCCTGGAATTTCCGAACCATGTGGGTTGTACAGCGGTTTACCAGCAGCAATACAAGAGTCGACCGATGGCCCCCCTCGACCTCTTTCGCTATAGGTAGATCAGAATAGTGTTTTTTGGCGAAAGGACCATCAATATGCGCGCATTCAATAGACTCCACAACACGACTGATTGGATTCGATTTGCACTCAAATTCGGTCTTCTAGTTACTGACGCAAAAGTGTGGTCAGCCGTCGACCACCTATTAAGCCAACGCCCTGACGAGCGCGTGGCGGTCCAGTCACGCTATGACGACGCGATACGACCCCGACACGTTCGCGAACTTCCGCGTCACAGGAACTCGTTCCTCTCCCGCGCCTCGACGGTGTTCGGAGCCATCGGCATCGGGGTCGGTCTGGGAATGCTACTTGCACCGGTTTCCGGTGAAGAAGCTCGTGCTGCGATTCGCGACAAAGCGATTGACATCAAGAACAAGGTGCGTGATGCAGCCGTTTGGACTAGTGGATGTAGCTCGTCCACGACGAACCGCCGCTCCACTGGGACCTACGGATATTGAGGGAGGTTCCGTTGCTTCCTTGCGGGAACACCACGATGGCTACTATCGCAAGAATCGCTTCGGCTCTCATTATTATTGATGGTGCTTCTTGGGCGGTCGTCGCGTTTGTGGAAGGCGCCCTCGCCCCCCGCACCTTATCGGTCGGCATTCGCATTGACTGAGTGAGATCCGCTCCGCTGATACTTTATCTTTGTTCGGGATTCGTAACGCAAAACAAACTTCAGCTCATATCCCCCCACGTCCATAGACAATGCTCTCAACACTGAGGGGGAGAGGAGTGGATCCGGAAGACTGCCCGAGTTGCGGCGGTACGGGATATGTCGCGAAGCCTGTGGACTTGAACGGCAAGTCCGACGGCGTGGCATTTATCCGCACGAAGTGTCCCGCCTGCGGGGGCACTGGCCGGAAACGTCCAATCCCACCTAAGACCGCCGGCTGACCGCACGGCCCGCGGTGCTTGCGAAACGTACGGAACCGGACCGTCATGCTTCCCGTCACAACGAAGACGGTCCGGGCCGCACGCATTCTCGACATCTCTTGCCCGGTGTTTTTCTTTTTTCCCCGGTTGTTCCGAACTATCCCGATTCTTCACGCGATTCCAGCGGCTTTGACTCGGGTGCGCCGAGGCAGGGAGGCCGCCTCAACCCGATTGCGGCCGTTATTCTTGGCGCGATACAGAGCTTTGTCGGCTGCTTGCACAACCGCCTCGGGATCCGTCTCGCCGGCCGACATTGCAACACCGATGCTCACCGTGACCGAAACTGGTTTCCTCGATTTTTCCTGCGTGAGTTGCCGAATTGCGTGCCCTCTTCTCACCCGACCGCGAGCCCGCTCATTGCGCCGGTCCGGCCCCCTTGGCGCTTGACGCCGATCGCTACCCCGCATGCGGAACTCAGAAGCCTCAACTGTCTCCCGCAGCCGCTCCAGATGTTCGACAACTTCGGCCGTCGTCTTGCCCGGAAAGACAATCGTGAATTCTTCCCCGCCGCAACGGTAAGCCTGCCCTCCCCCCGTCACGCGGGCCAAGTTTGCCGCAACCAGTCGTAAGACCTGATCGCCAATGTCGTGTCCGTAGGTGTCATTAAATCTTTTGAAGTGGTCGATGTCGACCACAGCGATCGCATACGGAGCGGTCAGCCGTAAGAGCGTGTCGTTGAAAGCACGTCGCGAGGGCAGGGTTGTCAATTCGTCGTGGTAAGCCAGAAGGTATGAATTCTCAATGATCGACACCGCAAGGATGCTCGCCGCCGTCGCCGAATACATTGTGGAAACGCGCACATTTCCTGCGAAACTCAAAGAAAGGAAAAAAGCGCTCAACGACCACAGCAAAGAGCTGTCCACCGGCTTCCGCGTCAGTAGGAACCTAATAATAAGGATGACACCTGCAGCGGTGAAAATGACCAGAACGTAGCCCGGAAAAGACATCGCTGCCGCCAAATGGCGCGCATGGGCAGGCGGAGATACGCCTGCAGACTGGCAATACACGACTACGACTATGGATTGCACGAACAGGGCCAGGCCGACGGGGGCGGTTGCGGCCACCGTAAAGCCACGCTCGTGCATCAGAGCAATCAAAACGAAATCGAGCGGCACCAGCACCGCAACCGCCCGCACCGTCGTCGCGATTTGGGGCAGCCGTCCTCCACCTAAGAGGGCAATCGCCTGGTCGGCGAGAAACAGCACCATTAGTGAAAAGAAGATACGGCTCGAATGAAACCGCCACGCCAGCAACATCCCCCCGACCAGCGCGCAATACTGCAGAAAGCTCAGTGCAGGTAAAGCAAGCGTCAACCACCCGGTATAGACGAATGCCACAACACCCAGCAAAATGATGCCGCCCGGCACCATCAGGGGTTTCAGTGTCGTTTTAATCCAAGCCCGCAATTTCACTCCCGTCGGCAAAACTCCATTCAAGAATTATCTCTTGGTGGGCAAGGGCAAGGAATTGGCCGCTGAGGTTCCAAGTAAAGCCGGTAGTCTAACGGTCTGAGCCCTTTATGGAACTGTTGCCCATTTCTGCAGCTACATACCTTTGTGTGAGCATAGTTTCGGCTGCAGTTCAGCGATTTCTAACTAAACTGGGCTGTTCGATTAAGGACGGTTCACTTTTATGCGAATTCTTATTGCAGAAGATGATGAAGTTCTAGCGAGATTCGTTCGTCAGGGTCTCGAAGGCGAGCATTACACCGTGGATGTGCTGCCGGACGGCGAACAGGCCCGATCCGCGGCGGTTGAGAATGACTACGATGTGGTCATCCTCGATCTGAACCTGCCGAAGCTCGACGGCGTCGGCGTACTGCGGCACTTGCGTCTGAAAAAACCCAGTCTGCCGGTGCTAATTCTCACCCAGCGCACACGCATCGAAGACCGGGTACAGTGCCTCGACGGTGGGGCGGACGACTACCTGGCCAAGCCATTCTCATTCAACGAACTCTCCGCCCGCATTCGCGCCCTGGTCCGCCGCAGTCATCTCCCGTCGGAGGCCGTACTCACCGTCGCCGACCTCAGGCTCGACCGCGTTCAACGAGTCGTCGAACGTGCCGGACGAAGAATCGAGCTTACCACCAAGGAATTTTCTCTCCTCGAGTATCTGATGCGCAACGCTGGCCGGAGTGTCACCCGGTCCATGATCGTCGAGCACGTGTGGAATCTCACTTTCGATACGACCACCAATGTGGTCGACGTATATATCTTTGGAAGGTGGCAGAAGATCGACTCCCTGCGCGGTGCCATCGTGGGCCTCGGTTTTCAACGCGTCAGCGATATCGCGATGTCCTGCGGCGTGCTCAACCTCACACCCACCGACGGCCACGGCATCGACCCTATATTTTTCTGGGAGCATTCCCTCGGTTGCGCCCTGGTCTGCCGGCATTTCGCCCGCAAGATCGCCTATCCCGACCCCGGCAAGGCCTATCTCGCCGGACTTCTTCACGATTTGGGAATCGTGGTGAACCTCTGGACCGTACCCAAAGAATTTTGTGCCGCCTTCGAATTCGCGCGCGCTGAGGGCATCCCTCTTCACGAAGCCGAACAACTCAACATGGGATTCACTCACTGTGAAAGCGGCCGGCTGCTCGCCAATCGTTGGGAGCTCTCGCCCGATCTTTGCGAGGTGGTGTCGTTGCATCACGAGCCCCCTCAATCCAACAAGCACGCCGGCCTCGTCGCCCTCGTGGAACTCAGCGATCTTCTCTGCCGCATGAGCGGCCTGAACTACGGCTACGTCGAGAGACGCGAAGTCAATCTCTTGGAACACACCGGCTTCTCTGTCTTGTCGCAACAATGTCCGAGCCTGAAGGATCTCGACTGGGCCCGGCTTACGTTTGAGCTCGATTCCTACCTGGACGAGGTGCACTCGCTCGTGCACTCCATCTACCGCAAATGACCACGAAACGTGCTGTCCATTCGCAGATCCGCGTTCTGGTTGTCGATGACAGCGCCTTCATGCGGACCGCTCTCGCTCGCATGATCGCATCCGATCCCGCATTCGAAGTCGTCGCCACCGCTGGCAGCGGATCCTGTGCACTGGAGAAAATCGCCTCTCTGAATCCCGACGTGGTCACGCTTGACGTCGAAATGCCTGGCTTGGACGGACTCGGCACCCTGCGCTGCATCATGAACCAGTTCCCGCGACCCGTCATCATGGTCAGCGCCACCACCGAGAAAGACGCCGCGGTCACTTTCGACGCCCTTGGCGCCGGAGCCTTCGACTATGTCCCCAAGCAATTGTCGCCAACCTCGCTCGACATCGTTCACATTCGCTCGGACCTCTTGGCCAAGATTCGCGCGGCCTCCCTTCTGCGACGGCCGACTCCCACTTGTCCGTCCCGAAAACCAACTCGATCATCAGAGTCCAAAGCTCGAGTCGCGAGTTCTACTGCTCCCGAGATCGTTGCCCTGGGAACCTCAACCGGCGGTCCCAAAGCATTGGAACAAATCTTGCCCAGGTTTCCCTCGGACCTTTCCATCCCCATTCTGATCGTGCAGCATATGCCCCCGGGCTTTACTGCATCTTTCGCGCAACGGCTCGATCGTCTCTGCTCCATCACCGTATGCGAAGCACTCCACGGACAGCCCATCCAAGCGGGCACGGCCTACATCGCTCCTGCTGGTCAACAAATGCGTATCGAGCGTCACTTGTCCGGGCTATATCCGATCATCCGCCTCGACGCCGGACCCGATAACGCAGTACACGTCCCGTCCGTCGACATCCTCATGCAATCGGTGGCCCGGATATTCAAAAACCGCTCCATGGGAGTCATTCTGACCGGAATGGGTTCCGACGGAGCCGAAGGCATGACTGCCATTTATCGCCAGGGCGGTCTCACCATCGGCCAGGACCAAGCCTCTTGCGCGGTCTACAGCATGCCTCGCGCTTGCGCCGAGCTCGGTGTCCTCATTCGCACCGTTCCTCTGTCCGACATTCCCGCGGAGATCCTGCAGGCTACGCGTTCGCGAAGGCGGGCATAGGCTGACTCTCTCTGCCACTCCGAACTCCTGGACGGTCGAGCAAATCCCTCACTCTCCGCAGCAGACCTTCGCTGGAAAAAGGTTTGGCCAGACACTCTTCTCCCTCCTTCTCGCACGCCATCGCCATCTGCTCCGCATATCCAGTGACAAAAAGCACGCTGAGTTCCGGATTCTCTCCTCGAATCTTCGCGGCCAACGCAAATCCGGTGTCTCCCGGCAAAATCACATCCGTTAGCAGCAGGTCGACGTCGGCACGAATCTCGTCATAAATTCGCATCGCCTCAGCGGCATTCCTGGCGGTCAGCACACGATAGCCGGCAGATTGCAAAACCTCGAACGTCACTTCCCGCACGAACGCCTCGTCTTCCACCAACAAAATCGTCGCAACACGAACTGAAGGTTCCTCGTCCGTGCCAACACCCCACATGGCTAGGTCGTGGAAAACATCTTTACCTTGCCCGCTCTTCAAACGCTCCTCGGTCATCACGACCCCGCTCCCGGTTTGATCCATAACTTTCTCCTGCCAACCACTCCACTGAGCAGATCAGTCGCCATACGGATCCTCCACCGGTGCAGACACAAACGATGGGAATAGGACACTTAAGACAGACGCTTCCCCCGAACAGGTTGATAGGAATCGCTCCGAATGTCCATTCTGGGAATCATTCCCGAACCAGAAGACCGATTCGGAACTGCACATCGTCAGATCGCTGACGCCTTGCTACTTGGGACTCGTCAGAATCGTTTCGTAGGGATCGAGCACGATCTTGTGCGTGCCCGCAGGAGCAGTGATGCGGAACGTAGATTCTTCACCATCGGCGAACACTCGGCCCAACAGCACTGGCTGCCGTCCCGAACTTACCGCGTACACTGGAACCGATGTCACGAGGTCGGCTGGCGCTTCCTTCTGGAGAATGGTCCCCGTCACGGTTGAGGCGGAGCCCTTCGGGGTAAACTTCACCCCCTTGAGTTCTAACTTTGGCAGGGAAGTGCCATTAATCCAGCCTTCCAGAAACCAATCCAGGGAGTTCTTCCCCTCGAAACGCAATGCCGCCGGAAGATCCTCCGCGAAAACATCCAACAGCTCACGCGTGCTGATCGATTTCCCTTCGTAACGTTGCCGTACTTTATGCAGCGAGCGAACGAACGGCTCCTCCGCATTTCCACCCTGCCCGCCCCCTTGCGTCGCGGCATCTTTCAACATGGTTCGCAGCATGTGAAAGAGCCAGGTTCCGCGTCCATAGCTGATCGCTTCATAGCCTTCCGGAGACCGCGAGGAAAACAGCCTTGTTCCCAGCGTGACCGGGCCTGAATCCATCGGCGACATTCCATCCTTATTTTTCTCGACGAGATCATGCCGGTACTTCTCCATGACTTGCCGAAAGTCGGCGGGATTCTTCTCCTGCACCGCCATCAGCGCGCAATAATTCGCCAGCCCTTCGGAGAACCATTGATCCCGGTAGCTATTCCACACCACAAGATCGCCCCACCATTGGTGGGCGGCCTCGTGCGCCGGGATCATTTGTTGAAGCACTACCCGGTACGGCTCAAAATGCATTTGCTCGCGCTGCTCGGAGTCCAGAAATGCATAGGACGAAAGAAACACCAGCCCGGGCCAGCCTTGGCTCTCCCGCCCCGGCATCTGCGTCAGGGCTAAATGGCTGTAGGGAAATGGGCCGAAGCGGTCGGCAAAGTACTGGATGGCGCGAGCCGCTGATTCTCCTACGGTGACCTCAGTCTGGGTCGGCGAAGGACGAGAAGGCACAACGATCCGCGGCGGCCGCACGATCGGACTTATCGGGAGCGGTGTAATCACCTGAATCTTGGCGCCGGGGAAATCTCGCTCTACTCCGGTCGATGCGTAGGTTTCAACCGTAACCTCTCCCGCCCGTGTGGTCACTTCCCGATACTTACCGAGGTTAAATCCTGCCAGAGGAATCGGTCGGTCCGAAACCCAATGGGATACCTGATCGTCCCCGGGGTTCGCCTTGCCCTCAGGCGAAACTGGCGTCGGCTTTCCCGTTGCCACCAACGTCCAACCCGGTGGATAACTGAACTGCAAATCAAAATCTGCCATCTCCATCCCACGGTTCGGATACCAGGTTCCGCGTGCGCCGACATACAACAGTCCGCTCCCCGCCTCCGCCAATACTTCTCCCCCGTACACAAACTCGAGGTCGAACTTCTGTCCCTCCCGCGCCGGTTGCGGCAATACCACCGCCACCACATCGTTACCTCGCCGCGAAAGTTGTGAGCCCTCGAGTGCCGGATTGTGAATGAACTCCACCGCCTGGCCGTCGAGGGTGACGCTGTCAATTCGCAGGAACCTCGACAATTCAAAAATCAACGTCCGCAACCCGCCCTCGCGCGCGTCACATTCCACTCGGGCCCGTGCATGAATCTCCTTGGGCGGCAGCACTTGCGTCGTGATCGTGTATCGTCGGACCGATATCCGGTTGTCGCGTGTCCGTTCGCCTTCCGCCGGCCGCGCATCTTCGCGCTTCGGTCCGGAGCTCGCTCCTGGCGAAAACGAAGTCCATATGTCGTAGTAAGTTTCCCCATTCTGCGCCGTCTTTCCCTGTCCAGCCATAACCTGCTCCGGCGTCGTCGAATCGAAGTACACGTCGAACACGCCGAGGTTGGTTCCGAGCAGTCGCGCATGGAAGAATTGATCTGCCACCTTTTCCGATTTTCCCAGTTCGCCTCTGTCTTCCGATACTCCTGTCACGGGGAGCCTCCGGCTGAAGGTCATCATCAACCGCATCGCGTCCCCGCTCGCCAGATTCTTCGCCGTTGTTCCCCAGCGCTCCACAAATTGCTGCTTGTCCTCGGTTGCTCGCAAATCTGGCCGTAGTTCGGCTTCCGCATCATCGTTGAACCGAAAATATGCATTCGAGAACCGTTCCTCCAGGATGGCCATCCCGGTGAACAGGCTCATCGATTTGCGTTCGACTGCATTGGGAGGGGTGAGCAGCACCTCGCCCTCACCCTCGAAGAATGCCCCGGTGATCCGCCCCATCACATCTTGGGTAAAGCCGATCATTCCGTCATCCAAGGTGATTTGCACGGAAGATCGGTTCAGAGTCGCGCCTCGAACCTGATACACGCGCGTCGGATCCAAACCTACTTGTCCTAGTTGTAGATAAAGGGCTTCGGCCGGCTTGTCCCCCGGACTCTCCGCGCTGCACATCGCAGGCCAAGCACAGAGCGCAATCCCCATCACCAACAGCCGCACAGCCTGCTTTCTTACTAGTACCTTCGTCACGTAGGTTGGATCGCCCTCCGTTGCTAGAATGCGCCTGAATGCGGTTTCGTGTCACCTTTCTCTTCCTTTGCCTGGCGCTGGCTTTGACCGGCGCGCGGGCTGACACGATCCATTTGAAAAATGGCCGCACGATCCTCGCCGATCACGTCCGCGAAAACGGTAACCGTTACGAATACGAAATCGGCGACGATTCCTATGCCATTCCTAAGTCTACCGTTGACCGCGTGGATGCCGGGGGCCTTCCCGCGCACAGCGCGGCCGCCGCGAAGGTCGCCGATCTCCCTACATTTACACCTGCTGACAGCCTGGCAAACGAAGGGGATCTCGTCGGCAAGATCATCACAGAAGGCAAGGTCAATCAGGACGCCCTTTCCGGTTTAGAAGGCAAGCACAATGCTAGCTTGAGTGCGACTGCTTATTTCATCGCTGGCAAATTTGAGTTCGAACACGGCAACTTGCCCCAAGCCAAACAATATTTCGAGAGCGCTCTCCGCTTTCAGCCCGAAAGTTCCACCATCCTTACTTATTACGCAGCGGTCCTCGTCCGTACCGGCAATGCAACCCAGGCGTTAACTTACGCCCAGCGCGGTGTGAAAGCTGCTCCCGACTCTGCCGACGCCTACACCATGCTGGGTTATGCCCAGTTCGCTTCCGACCATACGAAAGACGCGGTTGCCTCCTGGAAGCGTTCCCTCGAACTGCGCCCCGATGCGACCGTCCAGCAGTTCCTGGCCAAGGCCCAGCGCGAACAAACCGTCGAGTCCGAGTTCGCTCAGGGCGAGACCAGCCACTTCGTTCTGCACTATGAAGGCAAGCAAACTTCCGACGTCTTTCGTGGACAAATTCTTGCCGCGCTCGAATCCGACTATGACGACCTTGTGCGCGATCTCGGCACTCCACCTCGCGACAACATCCTCGTCACCTTGTATACCGAGACCGCGTTCTTCGATGTCACCCACGCCCCGACTTGGGCCGGCGCGATCAATGATGGCAAGCTTCGCATTCCGATCAGCGGCCTCAGTTCGATGACGCCCGAACTCGCCCACGTTCTCAAGCATGAACTGGCCCACTCCTTCATCGGGGCGCTCTCCGGCAGTCGTTGCCCGCCTTGGCTGAACGAGGGCATCGCCCAGTTTCTTGAGCCCAGGAGCCTCGGTGGCGATGGACATCAACTCGCCCTGCTCTTCAAGGCACAACGCAACATCCCGCTCAATGCCCTTGAGGCTAGTTTCATGAACTTCTCGGGCGCGCAGGCATACGTCGCCTACGCCGAATCGTTGGCCGCCGTTTCCTACATCAACGATTCCTATGGCATGAGCGATGTCCAGCGAATTCTCGAGCGCCTCGGCCAGGGCAATTCCACGGAAGCCGCCCTGCGAGCCACCATTCACTCCGATTACGGCCAGTTCGAGCTGGACCTGGGCAGGTATCTCGCGGACAAATACGGCGACTAGTGCCGCTGTCATCGTTGGCTGTCCAGAAACTCCTCCACCGTTTGCTCGCGAATCATTCCTATGCTAGTTTCGCCTTAGTCCTCCATCATGCCTTCTCTGTTTCGCTCTCGCGATTCTGAGCCCGCCCCCACGGTCGAACCGGTCCCGACCGTTTTTCCTACCATCTCCGGCGCGGAAATTGCCGCCGTCTTCCTCGGCAATCGTGTCGCCGGGGATTTCTACGACTCGGTGCGCGTCAGCCCTGAGCGCGTTCTGATCGGCCTGCTCGATGTCGCCGGACTCCGTCAGGATAACCGGCCCATCCTGACCGCCGCGCAGGACATCTTCCGCAACTCCGGGTCCGAGTTGTTCTCGCCGCCCGACCTCAACGAATCCGACGCCATGACAGACCTTGCCCTTCGCCTCAATCGTGGCCTCATTGAAATCTCCAGCGGCGTTCACTCCTGTCCAGCCTTCATCGCCTGCTATCACGAAATATTGGGTACGCTGTGCTACACCAATGCAGGACACACACCCGCCCTGATCCGCGACACTCGCGGCATTGCCGAACTCGACTCCACCGGCCTTCCCCTCGGCCTCTTTTCTCACGCCACTTCAGAGGCTCGCATCGTGGGCCTGGAGAAGGGCGCCTCTCTGCTCCTCGTTTCCCGCGGAGTCGTCGAATGCGAAGGGCCCAGCGATGGCTCTTCCAGCGAGTTCGGTCTGGACCGAGTCAAGAAACTTTTTCAGCAAGCTCAATCCCGCGACCCTAAGGCCCTCTGTAGCTCCGTGCTGAACTCTGCCTCCGAATTCGCTGGGAATGCCCCGGTTTGCAACGACCGGACGGCGCTCGCCCTGATCCGTACCGCCTGATCCCGTCGGCCAACTCCCCCGCCCTTGCCAGCGTCAAATAAAAGAGGCTTGGCCACTGTCCCTCTCCGTAGGAGTAAAATATTTTAATCGGCCCAAGCCCACGGTTTACCGGCAAGTCCAGAAGTGCTGTGGCCCAATCAATTCTATGAAGAAACTTTGCCTGATCCCTGTTCTTTTGGCATGTCTCCCCGCCCTCGCGGCCGGACAAGTCGTCGAAGAAATCATTGCCCGCGTTAACAATCAGATCATCACGCGTTCCGAATTTGCGCGCAGCAAGGATCAGCTTAAAGAAGAAGTCAAATCCCAGGATGCCAACAACGCCGACAAGCTCTACGCCGACCGCGAAAAGGATATCCTCCGCGACCTTATCGACCAGCAACTTCTCATCGACAAAGCCAAGGATCTCGGCCTCAACGGCGACACGGACCTGATCAAAGAACTGGACAAGATGCGCAAGGACATGAAGCTCGATTCCATGGAGGCTCTCGAAAAAGAAGCCGAAAAACAGGGTATCTCCTGGGAGGACTTCAAGCAGACTAAGCGCAACCAGATCATGACCCAGAAAGTGATTGGCGAGGAAGTCGGTCAACATCTCGCCATCAGCAAAGAAGAGGCACAACAGTTCTACGATCAGCACAAGAGCGAATTAGAGCAACCGGAGTTCATCCGGCTGAGCGAAATCCTCGTCGCCCCCAAAGCCTCGCCCTCGATCACGCTCGCCGAACCGGCTGCAGCCGGTCCAAACGCCGGCGCGGCTCCCGCCACCGCTCCGCCTGCTCTCGATGAAGCCGCAAAACAGGCGGCTGATGCCGCCGCCCTGAGCGCCGCCGAGGCCAAAGCCAACGATCTCCTCAAACAGATTAAAGACGGCGCCGACTTCGAAGACGTCGCCAAGAAATATTCCGACGGTCCTTCCGCCTCGGATGGCGGCGCCCTTGGCATGTTCAAGCGCGGCCAACTCGCCAAAGAGCTTGAGGACAAAACCTTCGCCATGAAATCTGGAGACGTCACTGACGTGATCCGCACCAAGCAGGGCTACGTCATCCTTAAAGTCGTCGATCACCAGATGGCCGGCATTCCTCCTTTGAAAGAGGCCATGCCCAAGATCCAGGACGCGCTCTATTATCAGAAACTCCAGCCCGCCTTGCGCGCCTACCTCACCAAGCTGCGCGAAGACGCCTATATCGACACAAAGCCCGGTTACATCGATACCGGGGCCAGCCCCAACCAGACCAAGCCAGTCGAAACCGCCGCTGCCAAAGAATCCGACGCCAAGAAACTCAACAAGAAGAGAAAGAAGAAACTGGGCATTCTCTGATTTTGGCGACAGCGGGTGCTTTATACTCAGACAGCCCATGAAGGACTTCTTTATCTGCGACTGCGCGCGCCAGGAGAACAAGATCATCACCTCGACCTTCGTCGTCGTGGCCAAGCAGATCAAGCCTAAGAAAACCGGGGAACCCTACCTCGCTCTCACCCTCGGCGATCGCAGTGGCCAACTCGAAGCCAAAATGTGGGACAACGTCGAGGAGGTTCTTGATGCCTTCGAGCAAGACGACTTCCTCAAGGTCAAAGGCCTCATTAACAAGTACAAGCAGCGCTTCCAGTTGACCGTTCACAAACTGCGCAAGCTGGGCGACTCTGAGATCGACTTCTCCGACTACCTTCCCAAGACCACCAAGGATATTGACGAACTCTGGCAGACGCTGACGAACTTCGTCGCCTCGATCGGGAATCCCTATCTCAAATCGCTCGTCCAGGCATTCATGGCCGATCCTGAAATTGCCGCCGCATACCGCAACGCGCCCGCGGCCAAAACGCTGCACCACGCCTACATCGGGGGCCTGCTCGACCACGTGGTCTCGCTATTTCGCTCCTGTGACCTGATTTGCAGGAATTATCCCCAGGTCAACCGCGATCTTCTTTTCACCGGAGCATTCCTGCACGATATTGGAAAAATTCACGAGCTTACCTATAACCGCTCGTTCTCCTACACCACCAAGGGGCAGTTGCTCGGCCACATGATCATCGAGTTGGAAATGCTGCAGGCGAAACTCGCCCACCTGCCCGGCTTTCCCGACGAACTCAAAACGCTCGTCGAGCACCTCATCATCAGCCACCACGGCCAGTACGATTTCGGTTCGCCCAAGCTGCCCATGTTCCCCGAGGCTCTCATGCTCCACTATCTCGACGACCTCGATTCCAAGATGGAAGCCATGCGCGCCCATTTCGAGCGTGAGGCCAGCCTCGAGAGTCCGTGGACCAGCTACAACGCCTCCCTCGGAAGGCCGCTCCTTAACACTGAAAAGTTCTTGGCACCCAAAAAATCTTCTCCGCCGGAAGACACCACACCCGAAAATGAAGCGGCCTCCGTCGAACTCTCCGTCGATTCCCAGGAAACGGCTCCCTCCTTGCCCGGCCTCGACTCCCGGCGTTAAAGTTATCCACCAATTCACCACGGAGACACGGTGAGCAAGTGTGCGATTCTGCTCCGTGCTTCTGCGCCTCCATGGTGTGAAACCCGGTTCATGGGTAGGTACTTTTTATGCCCAAGGCGAAAGCTCCACGGAAAGGTGAGCAAGTCATGGGCCCTCAAGGATGCACAGTCGGCCTTCCTGACGTGCCACCCCTCTACGGACTCAAAGCTCGGCACCAATACTTGCCCTTTCGCCACGCCGAGGACCGGCTCGCCAAAGCGCGCAATTACTGGATCTGCACCGCACGCCCCGACGGGCGCCCACACTCGATTCCCGTGTGGGGCTTCTGGATCGACGGAGCCCTTTACTTCGGCACGGCCCGTTCCTCTCGCAAGGCGCGCAACCTCGCGCACAATCCGGCTCTCTCCATCCATCTGGAATCAGGCGATGATGTTGTAATTCTGGAAGGAATCGCAACAGAAGTGAACCTCGCCGATAAACCGACATTCAAGAAACTGGACGCCGCATCCCGCAAAAAGTACAAGATGCCTCTCATGGTCGTTTCTGAAAGCGTGCTCTACTCGGTTCGTCCGACTACAGTGCTGGCTTGGACGGAAAAAGATTTCCCCAACAACGCAACCCGCTGGAAGTTCGACGACAGTCGCTGAGATACTTCTCAAGCACCAGAGACCAATGCACTCTCGATTTGCGGTGGATCTTCTTCAGAGGTTGCCGCTGGTTATCCGATTCCAGTACAGTGGCAGCAGAAATGGAGGCCCTTATGCGCTCACGCCTGGCATTACTCACCCTCAGTCTCTATCTTGCATTCACCGTGCTCGGATGCACCAGCAAACCCCCGGCCGACAACACCGCCAACAACACTTCTACCGATAACTCTGCAACCGATAGCCAAAACACAAACGCTACCGGGTGGCAACGAATCCCGACGAGAAGGCAAAACGCGCAAGGAAGCTCGCAGGGAAGCAGAGAAGCGAGAGCGGGTCGTGGTGCCCGCAGGCACTGCCGTTACTGTCAGCCTCGGCTCCGCCGTCGGATCCAAGTTGAGTCAGGCCGGCCAGACCTTCACCGGCAGCGTCGCCAAAGATGTCGTGGTTGGAAGCACGGTCGCGATTCCCAGAGGCACGCCTGTGAATGGCACGGTCACCGATGCGAAGGCTCTCGGCAAGTTCGCCGGCGGCGCGGTTCTCGAAGTGCGCCTCGATTCGATCACTCTCAATGGCGCCGACGTACCGGTTCAAGGCGCCGTGCGCACCTTCTCCGCCAAGGGTAAGGGCAAGCGCACCGCCATCCTGGCAGGCGGTGGCGCCGCACTCGGCGGCATCATCGGAGGTCTTGCCGGCGGTGGCAAAGGCGCCGCGATTGGAATGGCGGCCGGCGGTGGTGCTGGTGCCGGCGGGGCAGCCTTCACCGGCAACAAAGACATCGTTTTGCCTGCAGAATCGGCCGTGTCCTTCGAACTCTCGCAACCACTTGAATTAAGATAGTTAAGTTCACATTCCACCCAAAGTTTCAATCACCCCCAGCCACTATTCTGGGGGTGATTTATCATTTCAGATCGTCCTAGTCACTTCAAAAGTTTCGCATTCCGAGCGAAGCGGGGAATCTGCTGTGCGCCGCCAGCACGAGATCGCTTTCGCGAGATAGGATCAGCCATGCTCGACTTCACCCGCTACGAAATCCTCACCTTCGACTGCTACGGTACCCTGATCAAATGGGAAGCCGGAATTCTCCCCGTGCTCCGCCGCATTTTCTCCGCCCACGCGAAAAAAATTGACGACGCCACCATACTCAAGCTTTATGGAGATTTTGAGCTGCGCGCCGAGCAGGGAACGTTCCAACCCTATCGTGAAGTTCTCAGTTCCGTAGTGCGCCAGTTTGGCGTCGAGCTGGGATTTACGCCCACCGCAGCCGAAGTGAGTTCGCTGCCCGACTCGCTGAGCACCTGGAAGCCCTGGCCAGACACCGTAGCCGCGCTAAGAAAACTAAAGACTCGATTTCGCCTCGCCATCCTGTCCAACGTCGACGACGATCTGTTCGCCGCCACCCGGCCCCAACTGGAAGTCGATTTCGATGAGGTCATCACCGCGCAGCAAGCCCAAGCCTATAAACCATCGCTCAAGCTCTTCGAACTCGCCCTGCGCCGCATCAACGCGCCCGCCCATCGTGTGCTCCACGTAGGCCAGAGCATCTATCACGATGTGATCCCCGCACAGACCCTCGGCCTTGCCACCGTATGGGTGAACCGTCCCTCAGCCAGACCCGGCGTCGGCGCCGTCAAATCCGCAGAAGGCAAACCCGATCTCACGGTTTCAAGTCTCGAACAGTTAGCCACGGCCGCAATCAATGACTGAGGAAGTCAATGCTTGACGCCAAGCCTCTGAGTTTTAGAGATGCAAGTCCAGATTTTTCAGCCGCGAAGCGGCGACAGATTGCAGCCTACGGCGCAAGCCGTGGGTGGAACCAGGGAAAGCCCCAGCGGGGCGAAAAAAAAGGCTCCTCAATGGAGCCCGACCCAAATGTCAGAAAGTCACAATCTCTACGAACCCGCCGGCAGCTTCACGACTCGCTTCTGAATCGCCCACATCACTAACTCCGCCTTGTTGTGAAGCCCCAGCTTACGCATCAGGTTGAACTTGTGCGCGTCCACCGTCTTCATGCTGAGGCCCAGAATTCCTGCCGCCGAGCGCACCGTCCGGCCTTGCGCCAGCAAGCTCAACACCTCGCGCTCCCGTGCAGTCAATACACGTTGCCGCGGAATAACTTCCTCGGCCGGCAAATCAGCGCTCTCCGTTGCGGACGCGTCCGGGATCGCGCCGCTTCCTGACGCGGCCGTTTCCCTTACCATCTTCACCAGTTCTTCGGCTGAAGTCTGTCGCACCGCGAAACTATTTCCAGCCACCGGCGCTTCCACTGCCTCGTCGCCCTCGTGGGTTGCCAGGAAGAGCACCTTGCTGTTTGGGCACTCCTGCACAATCAGTTGTTCCATTTGATCAGGCGGGCATTCGAAAATGTGAGCGTCCGCGATTACCACTTCCGGACGATGTTCGAATATCTTGTGAAGGGCCTCAGCCGCGTTTCCTGCTTCGCCTACGACTCGCATATCCGGCTCATCTTCAAGCAGGCGTCGCAGTCCTTGACGCAGCAGGACCAGCCCATGCGCCAGGACACACCGAATTTTCTTACTTTCTTGGATCTGTGTAGGGGGATACACAGGCCCTCCTTGATTCGGCCAGAGAAAGTTTTGTGACGCCGGGTCACTTTTGAATCACGTAACCACGAGATGCTCGGTTATTGTACGCTTTGCTTTCGGTTAACGGCGTATCAAAATCCTCTTTCACCAGCTTTTTGGCCCGAAACGGCACATTTGCCGTGCCGCAATCTCGATTGTCCCTTGCATCAGGTACAATCGAAAATTTATGCTGCGCTATTTCACCGCGGGAGAATCCCATGGCGAGGCTCTCGTCGCCTTTCTTTCCGGCGTGCCCGCGGGATTGAAAATCGATCAGGCTTTTCTCGACCGCGAACTTTGGCGCCGCCAGCAAGGCTACGGTCGCGGCGGTCGCATGAAGATCGAGCGCGATACCGCCCACATTCTCTCCGGCGTGCATCACGGCATCACCATCGCCTCGCCCATATCCGTCCAGCTGGAAAACCGTGACTGGAAAAACTGGCAGGAATCGTTGCCCGTTGACGAAGGGGATCCCGCCAAACACAAGCGTGTCGCCTCTCCCCGCCCGGGCCACGCCGATCTTGCCGGAGCCCTGAAATACAACTTCACCGAAGCTCGCTACGTCCTCGAACGCGCCTCCGCCCGCGAATCCGCCGCCCGCGTGGCCATCGGAGCCATCGCCAAACTTTTCTTGCGCGAGCTTGGCGTCGAAGTCCTCAGTCACGTCGTTACTACCGGCAGCGTCACGTTGCGGGAGCCCATCCCGTGGGAAAAAATTCGTGCACTCTATGATCGCGACGACGTCCTTCTGAACTGCGCCGATTCAGAGGCCGAGCAGCTCATGAAAGAAGAAGTGGACAAGGTTCTCAAGACGGGTGATTCCCTCGGCGGTGTCTTCGAAGTCGTCGCTCACGAGGTTCCCCCCGGGCTTGGCACTTACGCGCAGTGGGACGAACGTCTTGACGCCCTGCTCGCCGCCGCGGTCATGTCGCTGCAGGCGGTGAAAGCTGTAGAAATTGGATCCGGCGTAGCCGCCGCCTTTTCCCCCGGATCTCAGGTGCACGACGAAATTGGCTACACTGCGACCTCCGGTTTCACTGCCTTCTCTCGCACACGCAACAACGCAGGTGGAATCGAAGGTGGAGTCTCCAACGGAGAAGAAATTCGCGTCCGTGGCTATCTCAAGCCCATTTCAACTTTGCGTCGTCCCTTGCAGTCCGTCGATTTCTCGACTCGCGAACCGGTCAAAGCGGCCTACGAGCGTTCCGACGTCTGCGTCGTCCCCGCTGCCGGGGTCGCCGCCGAAGCGATGGTCGCCTTGACTCTGGCCCGTTGTGCGCTGGAAAAATTTGGAGGCGATTCCATGACCGAAACTTTACGGAACTTCCATGGCTACTGCCAGCAACTGAAGAACTACTGATGATTTACCCCATCGTAAAGTTCGGTAACCCGATTCTCGAGAAGCCCTCCGAGAAAGTCACTGTTTTTGATGAAGACCTGCAGAAGCTCATCGAAGACATGTTCGAATCGATGTACGCCGCTCACGGCGTCGGATTAGCCGCGCCCCAGATCGGCATTGGCCGACGCATCGCCGTCATCGACGTAACTTTCAAAGAAGATCCCAACGCCAAACTCGTCCTGATCAATCCCGAAATCATTCACACCGAAGGCCGCCACACCCAGAGCGAAGGATGCCTTAGCATTCCTGATTTCCGCGAAAACGTGAGTCGCCCCAACAAAGTCACCGTCCGCGCCCAGGACGCTCACGGCAAAATCTTCGAGAAGACGGGAGAGGAACTTCTGGCCCGCGCCTTCCTCCACGAAACCGATCACCTCAACGGCAAGCTCTACATCAGCCACGTCAGTGCCCTCAAGCGCGACCTGATGAAGCGCAAAATCCGCAAGCTGATGAAAGCCGGAGAATGGTAGAGATTGTGTAATTGAGTAATTTTGTAATCGCGTAAGGGCGCGCAACCGATCTGGTAGAGTGCGGACTTTAGCTCCGGTTGCGCCATAAGGTTTTCAATTACTTAATTAGCGAATTACCCGATTACCAATGCCTCTCTCTCTCGTTTTCTGCGGAACTCCGCGCTTCGCTGTACCGACGCTCGAAAAACTGTCCGCAGCTGGATTTCAACTCCGCCTCGTCGTCACGCAGCCCGATCGCCCCAAAGGCCGCGGCCTCGAACTCGTAGCCTCACCGATTAAACAATCTGCCCTCAAGCTGGACCTGCCCGTCACCCAACCCGATCGCATCAAGACCAACGAAGAATTCCGCGCCCAACTCACCGCGCTCCAACCAGACGCGATCATCGTCGTCGGCTACGGGCGGATTATTCCTCAGTGGATGCTCGATCTTCCGCCCCTCGGCAACATCAACCTCCACGCTTCGTTGCTCCCGAAGTATCGCGGCGCCGCTCCCATTCAATGGGCCATCGCCAATGGCGAAACCGTCACCGGCGTTACCACCATGCGCATTGATGCCGGCCTCGACACGGGGGACATCCTCCTGCAGCACGAACTTCCCATAAATCCCATCGACACCGCCGAAACCATCGCCCCTATCCTCGCCACCATCGGCGCCGATCTCGTGGTCGAAACATTAAGTGGATTGCAAGCCGGCTCAATTCACCCGCGCCCGCAAGACAATTCGCATTCCACCCTCGCGCCGATCCTCAAGAAAGAAGACGGTCTCGTCGATTTCTCTCGCTCTGCCAACGAAATCTTCAACCGCATTCGCGGCTTCCAACCCTGGCCCGGCGCCTACACGAAATTCCGCGGCAAGAATCTGCAAATCCTGAAGGCGCTACCGTGCAAAGAATCCTTGCCCGCGGCTGAACTCTGTGTCACTGCCGATCGCCTTCTCGTAGGATGCGCCCACAACACATCGCTCGAACTGCTCGAACTCCAGTTGGAAGGGAAGAAGCGCACCATCGCCCACGATTTCATACAAGGCTATCGCCCCAAGCCCTCCGAAAAACTAGGCTGAACTTCCGTCCTCCGCGTCCTTTGTGGTGAAGCTCTTTTTGTAGGCCTACAATCGCAAGCAATGCCAGTCGCCCCCGCCCGCACCGCCGCCTTCGACATTCTGCTCCGCGTCGAGCGCGACGCTGCCTACTCCTCCGAACTCCTGCACTCCTCCACGTACGAGCGTCTCTCCACTGCTGATCACGCGTTGGCCACCGAACTTGTGATGGGCGTTCTCCGCTGGCGCTCGCGCCTCGACGATGAAATCGCTCAAGCCTCTTCTCAGCCAATTGCGAAACTCGATCTGGAAATTCTCACTGCCCTTCGTCTGGCCCTCTATCAGTTCCGCTGGCTCGATCGCGTCCCGCAGCGTGCGGCGCTCCACGAGAGCGTCGAACTCATGAAGCGCGCCCGCAAACGCTCAGCCGCTCCCTTCGTCAACGCCGTGCTCCGCAAGCTCTCGCAAAGTCCGCCACAATCGGCAAACTTCACAGACGCAGTCTCACCCCAAGCCTTGGCCGCAATCACCGCGCACCCGCCGTGGTTGATCGATCGCTGGGTCCTCGAATACGGCCTCTCTGCCGCTCAGCAGATATGCCACCACAATCAGTCCATTCCCACGACGAGCGTCCGCCTCCGCGCACCGGTCGACGAAGGCGAACTCGCCGCACAAGGCATTACTCTTCTCCCCGGCGCACTCCTGAAATCCGCCCGACGCGTTCAAGCCGGAGACATCACGAAGACCGCAGCCTTTCGCAAAGGCCAAGTCGTGATTCAGGATGAAGCTTCACAACTCGTAGCCGCCCTCGTCGGCTCTTCTCCAACAACAACAGGATCACGCATCCTCGACTGCTGCGCGGCCCCCGGCGGCAAGACGCTGGCCATCGCCGACCACAATCCCGAGGCAGCCATCACCGCAGTGGAAATTCACCCACACCGCGCGCGTCTCCTTCAGAAGTTACTAACCGCAAATAGAGGAGCGCTCGACACGAAGATTGAAATCCTGGTTGCCGATTCCCGTGATCTTCCCGTCTCCTCCCCATTCGACTGCGTCCTCGCCGACGTCCCTTGCTCAGGCACCGGCACGCTTGCTCGCAATCCTGAAATCAAGTGGCGCCTCACCGCACGAGATCTCGCGGAATTGCACGACCGCCAAGTCGCGATTCTGCGCTCCGCCTTGGCCCAAGTGGCTCCCGGCGGCCGCCTCATCTATTCAACTTGTTCGCTGGAAAAAGAAGAAAACGAAAACGTCGTAGAACAGGCCTTGTCAGAAAACAAATCGTTCCGAACTCTCGACTGTCGCGCCGAACTCGATCGCCTGAAAGCCCAAGCCGAATTGGTTTGGCCCGACACCGCTTCACTCACCCGCGGCCCGTACCTGCGCACAATCCCTGGCATTCACTCATGTGACGGCTTTTTCGCCGCAATCCTGGAAAAAATATAAAAGAATTTTGTGATGCGTGAAGATCCGCGGAAATCCCTGGCCCTCGTTCTTCGCTACCGCACCTCAAGATTGACCGCAATTCCCGCCACTACCTTCTGACCCGCGGCTGGCGCCTGCGAGGTCACGATGCTTGCCGGAGACGGCTGCGCCGGCGCCACCGGCTCCGGCGTCTCCAACACAATCGACGGGTTCTCCGCAGGAACACTGGGCGCCGCCACGCTGACATTTCCTAATCGGAAGCCGGCGTCCTGCAGCGCCCGGCTCACGCTTCCTAATGGCTGACCAACAAAGCTCGGCATGACAAACGCCGCCGGCTGCCCGCCGGTCGTAACCAGCAGGCTGATCTTCGGCGCCACCACCTGCAATGCGTTCGCCGAAGGACTTTGCGCAACCACCTGGTCCGCCGGTATTCCCGGAACTTCCACCTCTGCCATCGACGCGACGTCCAGCCCTCGTCGTCGTATATTCAATTCCGCTGCGTGCTCGCTTTGTCCGGTCACATCTGGAATCGCCACTCGCGTCGGACCCAAGCTCTGCGCCACTCTCACTTGCCAACCTCGCCGCACTTTCGTCCCGGGCAACGGAAGCTGCGACATGATTTTTCCTTCAGCAATCTGTGGACTGTAGTACTGCCGCTCAATCGACATTTGCAGTCCCAGGCTCGCCACCGTTCGTTCCGCATCGGCCGGAACAAGTCCTACCAGCGGAGGAACGGCCACCTCCTGCCCGTGAATAGCGAATCGCATCGCGGTCAACGCCGACACCATCGCCACGATCACCAACACCAACGCCAACATGGCAAAACGTAAGGCGGATTTCATATTTCCGTTCACTGCGCCCCGAAAACCCGAATTATAGCCCTGGTCCGACCAAGCGTTAATTCCGCAGTTTCAACAAGATACATGCTGCAAACTTCTGCGCAAAAAATTCCTTGGCATCCGACCCCTATTCAATGCAATCTAAGTAACTGAGGGCGTTCTACTTTCGAGGGGAGCCATGACTCGTCTACCGCAACACCGGGTGTTCTCGCGACATTTTCTTTCGACTTCGATTGTGTTGTTGGCCTTGGCTCTTGCTCCCCTGCTCCTCGTCTCCGCCAGCCACGCTCAAGTCAATGGTACTCCTGCGTCAGTGACGTCTCCAGGCTTTGGTGGAAACGCGGTCAATGGACCTAGGGCGAGCGTCACGTCTGTCGGCCCACAAGGCTACACCGCACACTCGCACGCAACGTTCTCCACTTCTTCGCCGAACACGCATCATACCGGCGACCATCATCCCGGCGACCATCAGCGCGACGGCGATCACGAGCGTCGTCGGCGCAATGAAGACGGATCCGCCGGTGCAGTCTTCTATGCTGTCCCGGTCCCCTATGGCGTCGACAACGCTGCTCCCGCCGAAGAAGACGTCGATGCTGACGCCGATGCGAATGAAAATGACCCCGAAGATCAGGGTGGCCCCACGGTGATGGACCACCGCGGAGCAGGCCCTCGCTCCTACGCCCCACCCATGCGAGACGCGTTCCGGCCCAGTTCGAGGCATGTTTCCGACGAACCTCCGGCCGAGCCCGAGGCTCCCCTCGAGCCCACCTTGCTGGTCTTTAAAGACGGACACAAACTCGAAGTCGGAAACTACGCGATCCTCAATACAACGCTCTTCGATCTCACGCCCGGTCACCCGCGTAAGATCGCGCTGGCGGAACTCGATCTCGACGCCACCCGCAAGCAGAACGATGATCGCGGCGTCATCTTTAAACTCCCCGCCGGAGCCAAGGCCAACTAAGAGCGAAGGCATTTCAACTCGTAGAGACGTTGCTTGCAACGTCTCTCTCACCATCCAAACGAAAGTCGCAATTGCATCATCCCCAGCCTCAGCGAGGTCAACAGTCCTCCCGCCTTTTTCCCCATTTCCCGTGGTATAATAAACACAGCTCCCAGGCCACATAACGTCCTGTAAACACAACTAGTTACGAGTTATAAAACAGGCGAGAAAACTGCTCGATTTTGAATCCCAGAAGCTGTTAGCCACAAGCTTGCAGCTGGAAGCTAAAACCTGACCCATGGCAGACGAACAAAACCCTGAACTTCCTCTCACTCCTCCTCCCGGTGGCGGCGATGGCCCCGGAGCGTTGAACATTCAACCCGTCAACATTGAAGAGGAGATGCGCCGGTCGTATCTCGATTATTCCATGTCGGTGATCATCGGCCGCGCGCTGCCCGACGTGCGCGACGGATTGAAGCCCGTCCACCGCCGCATTCTCTACACGATGGCGCAGATGGGGTTGCAGCCCAACCGGGCCACTCGCAAATGCGCCCGCATCGTCGGCGAAGTCATGGGCAAGTACCACCCTCACGGAAATCTCGCTGTCTATGACGCCCTCGTTCGTCTCGCCCAAGACTGGTCGATGCGCTACCCGCTCATCTTCGGTCAGGGAAACTTTGGCTCCGTCGATGGAGATCCGCCCGCGGCCGATCGTTACACCGAAGCCAAGCTCGCGCAGGTTTCCACTGCGCTGCTCGAAGACCTCGACAAAGAGACAGTCGACTTTCATCCCAACTACGACGGCAGCGAAGTCGAGCCTGACGTTCTTCCTTCGCGCATTCCGAATCTTCTGGTCAACGGCTCCGACGGAATCGCCGTCGGCATGGCGACAAAAATTCCGCCGCATAACCTCACCGAAATCATCGACGCCACCATCACGCTGGTCAACAATCCCAGCGCCCAGCTCGCCGAGATTCTGAAATTCGTTCAGGGCCCCGATTTCCCCACAGCCGGCATCATCCACGGCCGTTCTGGAATTTTCGAAGCCTACCGCACCGGCCGCGGACGCTTCATGATGCGCGCCAATGCCAAGATCGAAACTTTCAGCAAAGACCGCGAAGCCATCATCGTCACCGAAATTCCGTACCAGGTAAACAAGTCTGTCCTGATCAAGCGCATCGCCCAACTGGTCAACGACAAAGACATCGAAGACATCTCCGACGTCCGCGACGAGAGCGATCGCGACGGCATGCGCATCGTCGTCGAACTTAAGCGCGGCGCCGAGCCTCAGATCGTTCTCAACCAGCTCTTCAAGCACACCCAGATGCAGGAAAGTTTCTCGATGATCCTGCTCGCGGTGGTCAACGGACAGCCCCGCGAAATGGGGATCATCCAGACCATCAAGTACTTCATCGAGCACCGCGTCGACGTCGTCCGCCGCCGTACCGCCTACCTGCTATCCAAGGCGAAGGATCGCGAGCACATCCTCGAAGGCTATCTCACCGCTCTCGATCACCTCGACAACGTCATCACCATCATTCGCGGCAGCGCCAACCGCGCCGACGCCCGCGAAAATTTGGTGCTCTACTTCGGTGGCAAGAAGATCGACATCAATACCACCGGGCGCGCGCCCAAGCTCGATGCCGACAAGCCCTTCACCGCTAAGCAGGCCGATGCCATTCTCGAACTCCAGTTGCATCGCCTGACCAAGCTCTCGATCGACGAAATCTCTAAGGAATTGGCCGACGTTCGCGAAAAAATCGCGGAGTACGAATCCATTCTCGCCTCCGAGAAAAAACTGCGCGGCGTCATCATCAAGGAACTCGAAGAAGTTCGAAAGCTCTACGGCGACGTCCGTCGCACGCGCATCGAAGACGAAGCCGCCGAAATCGTCCTCGAAGATCTCATCGCCGACGAACAGGTTGCCGTCACTGTTAGCCACTCCGGCTACATGAAGCGCACGCCCATCTCCACCTACCGCATGCAGCGCCGCGGAGGCACGGGCCGCACCGGCATGAAGACCCGTGACGAGGATTTCGTCGAGCACCTCTTCATCGCTTCCACCCACGCCTACATTCTCATCTTCACCAACAAGGGCCGCGTCTACTGGCTCAAGGTCTATGAAATCCCCGACGTCAGCGCGGCCGGCAAGGGCAAGCACATCGGCAACCTCATCGGCTTGCAGCCCGGTGAAACTGTAAAGACCATGCTCGCCGTGCGCAACCTCGAACAGGAGAACAAGTTCATCTTCTTCGCCACCCGCAACGGATTGGTGAAAAAATCTGAACTTCGCGAATTCATGCACGTCCGTTCCAACGGCATCAACGCCATTGGAATTGAAGACGGCGACGAGCTCGTGGCCGCCCGCGTCACTGACGGCAATCAGATTGTCTTTCTGGCCTCCCACGAAGGCATGGCTGTACGCTTCGATGAAAGCCACGTCCGTCCGATGGGCCGCGGGGCCTACGGTGTCTGGGGCATTGATCTCGACAAGAACGACTACGTGGTCGGCATGGCCACAACCACCAAGCCGGATGCTCCCGGCACCGCCAAAGGAAAAAGTCGAAGGCGAGCCCGAAGTCATCGACGTAGCCGTCAAAGGTTCGCTCATCCTCTCCGTCACCGAAAACGGATTCGGCAAGCGTACGCCCGCCGACGAATATCGCCTCACCAACCGCGGTGGCAAAGGCGTGATCAATGTGAAGACCACCGAACGTGTCGGCAAAGTCGTCGCCATCGCCCAGGTGGACGAAACCTCCGAAGTCATGCTGATCAGCCACTACGGCAAAATCATCCGCATGGACTCCACCACCATCCGCGAATCCGGCCGCAACGCCCAAGGCGTCCGTCTCCTGCAGATGGAACCCGGCGACCGCGTCGCCGCAGCAGTAGTCATCGCTCCCGATGCCGAACCCAACGGCGGCAACGGAGGCACGCTGATCCAGTAGTCGGAAGAAACATGTGGGGACAGCCGCCCTCGGCTGTCCCCCAGCGCAAAAGCGCCGGTCCGTTCCGTAGATAGAGTTTGCCGCCCACTACCTGCCCGCCACGGCATAGCCTTGCCAAACGTATTCGAGCGCTTCCGCAAGCGTCTGCTCTCTCACCGCGTGGTCCACGTGCGCGGCGTTGCGGGCAAAGACGAACTGATAGTGATAGCCCTTGCCAGCGAGTACCTTGGCCATCAACTCGTTGGCGAGAACCCAGTCGTGCATGTTGTCGCGCATCACGTTGGGATTGAAAAGATCGCGATCCCCAACTTCCATCCAGATTCGTATCGGCTTGGCCGGGCTGTTCGGAATCAGATGCTCGTGAAATTCCCAAGCACCGTGCGGCGTTTGCGGATCGGAAGGCCACTGCTGGTTGATGAATGTTCCCGAGTACGTGAGAACTCGGTGATAAAGCTCGGGATGATACCAGGCCATGATCAACGCGCACGAGCCGCCTGAACTGCCGCCCATCGTCGCCCTGCCCTCCGGGTCTTTCGTGAGCTTCACGTGCGCCTCGGTTTCAACCCAGGGCAAGACTTCCTTCTCCACGAACTCGGCATAGCGACCGGACATCGTGTCGTACTCCAGACCGCGTTCGCTGCCCTGCGCGTCTCCGCTTCCGTTTCCGATCGAAATGCCAATCATCGCTGGCAGCTTGTGTTGTGCAATCAAGACATCGAGAGTCAAAAAGAGCAATAAGTCGGTACCGTCCGCTCCGACGATGAAAGGCGCGACGCTCCCGCTCACGTATTGTTTGGGAACATACACGGCCACCTTCCGCGTGTACGGAGCAGGATGGCTTGTCGTCACCACCAGCTTCGCAGGGTCCGCGGGATCCACGGTTCCGAAAGTATTCGCGTCGCGTGCGATGCCCGGGTAGATCTTGCTGTCCGTCGAGTGCATCGTGAACTCAATCACCGCTCCGTGCGTCACGCCGTGCTGGCCAGACATTTCCGGAGCCGCCTCATGGCGAGGGCCGATGATGAAATTCCCGTCCTCATTCGCCGGAGGATTTGAGCCGTCCGGCAATTCCTTCGCAGTCACATATCCGGGAGTGTGCGGATCGCGCGTTGGCGGAGCCGGGCGTTCCGTATGTTGCGCTGGCGCCGCAGACTGGCCGAAGACCGAATTGACAATCATCGAAGCAACAATCGCGACCACTCCAATAAGTAGAGCGATCCTTCGAGATCGCCGGATGAACAGGCTATCGCTACGACGCTGCATTTATAACTCCTGATTTGCCAGAGAGACGAGAGCCGGACAGCATGGTAACCGCTAACCGATTTCGGCGCTAGCGCCAGAAACGCGAACGAACAAAAGAACACCTTGCGCCTGTCGACGCAAGATGGTGAAAGAACATCGCACAGACCTAACTATCTCTTTCGCTCTGCAAAGCTCGCGGTTTCGGAACTCTTCAATGGCACAGGCCATGGTTGCCGTACCTCTGCAGCAATGCGGCATGTCCCTAAGCTCGGTTACTGTCCCTGTCGTCGTTGCATTCTCTGCCCATGCCGGAGTATCGTTGCTCGCTTGTCCCGCGAGCGGCGTCCGCGATTCCAATCCGGGGCCTGCTCTTACTTTCGATTTGCACTTCTCGGAGTGATTCATGAATCAGACCGTACTCCGTCGTATTCAGCTCGCCATTTTCCTTCTGCTTTCCCTGATGCTTCTGACGGCGGCCGACACCGGCTCTCTCCCGGCTCCCCCTATGGCAAAGAAGGTTCCGCACATCACCGAAGTCAACGGCCACAAGATGGTCGACAACTATTTCTGGCTGCGCGACAAGCCGAACCCCGAAGTGAAGGCTTATCTCGAAGCCGAGAACGCCTACACCGACGCCGTGATGAAGCCGACCGAGCCCTTTCAGAAGAAGCTTTATGACGAGATGCTGGGCCGCATCAAGGAGACCGACGTTGAGGTCCCTTACCGCGAGGGCGAATACACCTATTATGTTCGCACTGAGGCCGGCAAGCAGTATCCCATTCGCTGCCGCAAGAAACTCGCCGCCGATGCGCCGGAAGAAGTCCTCCTCGACGTGAACGAACTCGCCAAGGGCCACGCCTTCATGAGCGTCGCAGCCTTCGCGGTCAGTCCCGACGGAAATCTGCTGGCCTATAGCTTCGACAACACAGGCTTCCGCCAGTTCACGCTGGCCGTCAAGGATCTGCGCACCGGAAAATTGCTAGCCGATCATGCGGAACGAGTTGGCTCCGTCGTCTGGGCCAATGACAACCAGACAATTTTCTATACCCAGGAGGACGCGGTTTCGAAGCGCCAGTATCGCCTCTATAGGCACACTGCGGGATCGACCGGACCTGACGATCTGGTTTACGAGGAGAAGGACGAAAAGTTCGATGTGTATGCGATCAAGACGCGCAGCCAGGCTTTCATCTTCCTGCTCTCCGCCAGCCACACCACGACCGAGGCTCGCTACATTCCTGCCACCCAGCCGACCGGCGAATGGAAGGTTCTCGAGCCGCGCAAGCAGGGCGTGGAATATTATCCCGACCACAATGGCGACTCCTTCTACATTCGCGTCAACGATACCGGCCGGAACTTCCGCCTGGTCAAAGCTCCTGCCACCGATCCCGGCAGCAAGAGCTGGCATGAGGTCCTGGCCCACAACCCCGGCGTCATGCTCGACGACGTGGATTTCTTCAAAAACTTTTGCGTATTATACGAGCGCGAAAACGGCCTGCCCCAGATTCGCGTCAACGATTTGCGCAACTCGCAGTCGAAGCGCATCCCCTTCCCCGAACCTGCCTACGCCGCCTATTCCTATGTGAACCGAGTCTATGACACCGCGGAATTCCGTTACGGCTATCAATCGCCCATCACCCCGGCCTCGGTGTTTGCCTACGACATGGAGAATGGGACCTCGACCCTCCTCAAGCAGAAGGAAGTTCCCGGAGGCTATGACGCCAAAAAGTATCAGGTCGAACAGATTTACGCGGTAGCGGCCGACGGAGTGAAAATTCCGATTTCGGTCGTGCACTTGAAAGACGCCAAGCTTGACGGCACCGGAGCCCTTTACCTGTACGGCTACGGCTCCTACGGAGTTTCTCTCGACCCGTTTTTCAACTCGAATTTTTTCAGCATGGTCGACCGCGGCGTGGTGGTCGCGATGGCGCACATTCGTGGGGGCGGCGAGATGGGCAAGGCCTGGCACGACGCCGGCCGCATGATGAATAAAAAAACTACCTTCACCGACTTCATCTCCTGCGCGGAAGATCTGGTGAAGCGCGGCTATGGCTCCAAAAATCGCCTGGTGATCGAAGGGCGTAGCGCCGGAGGTCTGCTCATGGGAGCCGTCCTGAACCTGCGTCCCGATCTGTTCAAAGCCGCATTGGTCGGAGTGCCCTTCGTCGACGTGATGAACACTATGCTCGACGAGACCTTGCCGCTCACCGTTGGCGAATTTGAGGAGTGGGGCAATCCCAAGGAGAAAGCCGCCTTCGACTACATGATCACCTATTCGCCCTACGACAACGTCGAGGCCAAGGCCTATCCAAACATGCTGGTGAAAACTTCATTCAACGACAGCCAGGTGATGTATTGGGAACCCGCGAAATACGTGGCGAAAATGCGCGCCACACGGACCGACCACAACACCCTGATCCTCAAGACGAATCTTAGTCCCGCCGGACACGGAGGCGCCTCCGGACGTTACGATCGCCTCAAAGAAGCAGCCTTCGACTACGCCTACGTTCTCACGCAGATGGGCATCAGCGATTAGCAGCAACGTGTTGATGCTCCTGCCCAAAGAAGAAGCCCGCTTCTCGCGAAGCGGGCTTGGCAATTTACGAAGGCCGATCGACCTCCTGCACATCAACATTACTTGGTGAACGGCCCCGGATAGTTCGTTCCATCCGCACAGCCCTTTTCGCCACTCGAGTTCGGGTAACCAGTGTTGTGGTCATAATCGTAATTCGACCAGTTTCCCTGAATCTTCCAGATCTTGCCGTTCGCAAATGTGACGTGCGGACCACCAAAGGTCCAAGCGCATTTGTCTCCGTTCTCCTCGCCTGCACTGTCGTACCAGCCGGTACCCTTGGGATCGGAACGCGTCTCAGAGAGTTCGTGTCCCGTCACATTGGCAACCGCCTTCAGCCCCTGCGACTGTCCACTCACCGTACTTTGCGGATCGCAGCCAGCGTCGCCGTCGAGCTTGAAGAAGAAACCAAACTCAATCGCTTTTCCGTTGCACGAACCCCAGCTGTGATACGCGCAGTAGTTTGCTCCGCCGCGAGCGCGGTCAATATAAACCGGATAATATCCGTTCGCGACCGGGCTCGGTACTTCCTTGCATACTTCGGCTAAGACGGCCGACGTGCTCACACGCTTCGGCACCGCGCTTCCATCGACGACGTGTCCCTGGTACGTGATCGTGCTGGAAACTGACTTTCCGCCTCCAGTGTATTCATCGACCGTCGCCGCATAGCTCGTGCCTCCGACTCCGGTGTACCAGGAATCGATACCGCTGATTTCGTCCCCGGTATAGCTCGGCCAACTCGAGCCCCACCAGATCGCTTTTACCGTCGTCGTCGGCAGAATCGGTCCGCCGTGATATGTCATGTCCGGACTGCCGGCTGCAGCTTTCGCGGGCGCGACGCCGCGAGTCCAGTGCGGCCCCAAAATTGGCGGCTCACTCTTGTTTGCGTTCTTGTTTACGTCTTGGGCTGTTAGCGAAATGGCAAACAACAGGCAAACTACAATCAGAGACCACTTCATGGAGGAGATCCTTTGGCGGGAATTTGGAATACTTTGACGTAATCCTGAACGAAGCTCAGAACCCTTGTCAAGACGCAAAGGTTCGCACCCATCCGGCCGGGCTTAAGACCCGCGGTTCGGTGGATGCGGCTT
>CAVUYN010000026.1:0-26889 GCA_963745715.1 uncultured Acidobacteriota bacterium
AGCGACTGTGTCAGGACGCCAACAACTCCAGGAACTGTGTCGGCTTGATTACCTGGATGCACACCTTTTCGCCGGCCCGCATGTGGATTGCCGGCCTGAGATTGCTCACTAAGCCTTTGATGCATTTGCACACGCAGTTCAATGATGAGTTGCCCTGGTCCACCATTGATATGGACTTCATGAATCTCAACCAGTCAGCCCATGGGGATCGGGAATTTGGATTTATCGGAGCCCGGATGCGCCTGGGGCGCAAGATCATTGTGGGCTACTGGCAGGACGAGGATGTTCACTCGGAGATGGGCTCTTGGCTGCGTGCAGCCTGCGCCTGGCATGACGCTCAACAACTGACGGTCGCCCGCTTCGGTGACAACATGAGGAATGTCGCCGTGACCGAAGGAAACAAAGTGAACGCCGCTATCAAGCTGGGCTACACGGTGAATGGTTACGGCGTCGGAGATTTGGCGAAGTGCGTGGATGCCGTGACCGACGCTGAAATCACGGATCTCACGGCCGACTACGATGAGGCCTACGCGGTCGCGAAGCCGCTCCGCAAGGGTGGAAGCAAACACGGGTCATTGCTTGAGGCTGCCAAAATTGAGATTGGTATGCGGCATTTTCTCGAGGAAACCGGTTCACATGCTTTTACCGATACGTTTGAAGACTTGCACCAGCTGACGCAATTGCCCGGAATCGCCGTGCAACGGTTGATGGAGGATGGATACGGCTTTGGGGCTGAAGGCGACTGGAAAACAGCGGCCTTAGTCCGAGCGCTGAAAGTCATGAGCCACGGACTCAAAGGCGGAGCCTCTTTCATGGAAGACTACACCTATCATCTGAAAGATGGGGGGCAAGTGCTAGGTGCCCACATGCTCGAGGTGTGTCCGTCGATCACGGACGAAAAACCATCCGCTGAAATTCATCCGCTCTCGATTGGCGGCAAAGCAGATCCGGTTCGCCTGGTCTTTACCGCTGCCGCCGGCAAGGCTGTGAACGCTTCGGTAGTCGATATGGGAAGCCGTTTTCGGTTGATCGTAAATGAAGTGAATTTGATCGAACCGCAGCATCCTCTCCCCAAGTTACCCGTTGCGAGGGCGCTCTGGGTACCTGAGCCGAATCTCAAAGTTGCCGCGACCGCATGGATCCATGCGGGTGGGGCGCATCACACAGTTTTGAGCCGTGCCCTGAAACCGGAACACCTGGAAAACTTCGCCGTAATGGCGGGCATGGAGTTTCTGCTGATCGATGGCAAGACCGAGGTTGCAGACTTTGTGAAGGAACTCCGGTGGAATGACATGTACTACCATCTAGCCGACGGTTTGTGAGGCACATTTCAACGAAACCGGATGAACACAATCGAAGAAATTCAGGCTGAGTTGCGGGATCGCCAGATCCCAGCTTGGCTTTTTTACGATCACCATCATCGAGATGCAATCTCGTACCGGATCCTGGGATTGCCGGAGTCCTCAATGGTCTCACGGCGCTGGTTCTATCTCGTCCCGGCTGAGGGAGAACCGGTGAAACTGGTTCACAGAATCGAGCCTTACCATCTGGATACGCTGCCCGGCGGAAAGGAGCTTTACGCTCCCTGGCAGGAACTCGTGGACAAGCTACGCGAACTGCTTTCCGGCCTGCCGGCGGTTGCCATGCAGTTCTCTGCGAACAACATGATTTTTACGGTGTCGACTGCGGATGCGGGCACGGTCGATCTGATTCGCAGTTTCGGAGTGAACGTGATTAGCTCAGCTAACCTGGTTGCCAGATTCGAAGCAACCTGGAGCGATGAGCAGATTCTCTCGCACTTCGCGGCAGGAAAATCCATCGACGCCATCATGACGGCAGTCTTTCCTGAAATCGGCCGGCGTGTTCGAAGTGGCGGCACGAATGAGTTCGAAGTCCAGCAATGGTTGGTGGAGAGTTTCCGGCGCGAAGGCCTGATCGCCGATGCCCCTCCGATCGTGGCCGTGAATCAGAACAGTAGTGATCCCCATTACGTCCCTACGGTGGATCACAGCGCGAGTATCCGCGAAGGAGACTTCGTGCTCCTTGATATCTGGGGCAAGAAAAACACTCCGTTCGCGGTCTATTACGACATCAGTTGGACCGGCTTTGTGGGCCGGTCAGTGCCGGATCGAATTCGTGAAATTTTCGACATTGTCATCCGTTCACGAGACGCAGGTATTCAGAAAGTTGCAACCACGATCGCGTCCGGAAGAAAGCTCTCCGGTTGGGAAGTGGATAAGGCGGCACGCGATGTGTTGGCCACTGCCGGGTACGCGAAATACCTGAATAATCGCGTCGGTCATTCGATTGGCACCGAGGTTCACGGGAACGGCGCCAATATCGACAATTTCGAATCTCGCGACGAGCGGGAATTACTCCCGAATACTTGCTTCTCGATCGAGCCTGGGATTTACCTTCCGGAATTTGGACTTCGCAGCGAAGTGAATATGTTGGTGCGGCGAGGGGCAGCCGAAGTCACCGGCCGAATCCAGGATGGAGTGGTGTTGATTTGACGCAACGGTTGGCTGAGACGACGAAGCGTTGTTGTAAGGCATCTCGTCCTGTTCTTATTTGGGTATTCGCGATGATTGCCCTGCCGACAAGCTTGCTTTTCATTGCAGGCTGCAATTCCAATCGCGCGGGCGCACACGGACAGAGCGAACCGCAGAATCAACTCCCGCCGCCGCTGGACCCGCAGCAAGTACGAGACCAGCAAGACATGACTTGGGACGACTATCATCCAATTCCGGATGTGCGCTGGTCCGACCCTTCGTTGGTGCCCTCGAAAAAACAATTCAGGATTGCCCTGATCGCAGTCGATTTTCCCGATCAGCCGTTCGTAATCACCTTACCCAAGAAATCTGATCTTTTCGGGAATCCACAACTCGCTCCAGTGCCGCGTGAGCGGGTGCCGCAATTCTATGCAGATTTCTACAACACTCCGTCCGCGATAAACCATGGCCAGACCATCAACGGATACTGGATGGAACAGTCGCGCGGCCAAGTGGGAATCGCAAAAATAGAAACCTTCGGCCCATACCGCATGCCTAAGAATCTTTTTCAATACGGGCTGAACGAATGGGGGCAGCAATCCGCTGTGCCCAGCGGCTACAAGGCGGATGGGAGCATCGAGCGTGATGCTGATGCTCTATGGCGTGCTGACGCGGGCGACGTCAAGGCGAAATACGACATCATTCTGCGGATTTATGCCGGGTACGACGAGACCAGCGTGTGGCAAGAATTTGGGGAAATGAAGTTTCAAACGAAGGACGACATTCCCGCAGCGTGGGGAAATCGTGACCCGGGCAAACCACGATGGGTAGTTACCCGCTACGAACCGTGGACGAGTTGGAAGGCGGGCCAGATGCAATGGGGACAATCGACAGTTCGACAGGGTGAGAGTTCGGGAACGATCACTCACGAAATCGTTCACTTCGCATTTCATGTTGGGGACAACAACAACAATCCTTACGCGCAGCCTTTTCGTCGCACGGGCTCCGGTCCTTGGGACATCATGGATCGCGGGTCCTTCAACGGGCCCGGCGGGCCGCACCGGCGCTGGGTGGTTCCCGCGGGGGAAGGCGCTGCAATGCCGGCAGGTCTCATGCTTCGCAGCAGGATCAAGTTCGGTTTCCTGGCCCCAGAGAGCGTCCTGCAACTCAAACGAAGTGAATTAGCTGACTCAGGACTAGCAGTCGTGAACGTTACGGCGCGCGCTGTGGATCCTGGGCAGAATGCGGTTGCCGGAATCGTTGTCCGGTTAGACGGGCGGCCGCCCCAAGACAGGACTCCGCCGGACGACTCCAAAGCGAATCCGCTGTCTGCTGGAGCGCCGGTGTTTAACTTCTATTCGGTTGAGGTGGTACAGCGTGTCGGCTACGACTCTTTCACGCCCGACAGCGGAGTGCTGATTGCGAAGAATAAGGACAAAGAGGGCAACAGTTGCGGCTACAACTGCTTCACCTGGGTCGTTGATGCGCATCCGGAAGACATCCGCATGCTGGATTTCATGCGCCCTAAAGGCGAATCTGTCATGCGCAGCATCGCCGACTACCGGCAGCTGAACGATGCCTTGTTTCATGCTGGACTGAACTCGGGAAGTCAATACGAGTGGGAGGACGCTTCCAATCGCCTGCACTTCTATGTGATCGACGTTCACAAGGATGCGCGGGGCATTCTTTCTTATCAGGTCGGTATCAGATCGCTAGACGGTTCAGGCTCGAAAATACGTGGTGTTTCGCTCACGTCCGGCGGTCAATCCCCAAGTAACGTCGGCGCGAAGTGCACTTTCACGCTGGCGAACACTGGGGCGACATCGCAGAAGGGAGCGAGTGCGGCATACCTCAACTCTGATATCTACCGCTTTTCAGCCACAGCCGACGCAAAAGGATGGTCGGCCCACCTTTTGAACGCACTGACGGCAGTGCGGGCGGGTGACTCGGTGCCAATCGACGTCTACCTCGAACACGGAAGCGATGCTACAGGCGCAGCGGTGGTGACTCTCAAAGCACAGTCTGAAAGTGATGCGAGTAAAACTGCTGTAGCTGCGTGCCGAGTGGCCCGCTGAACAGGGGATTTGCTGGAGCACTATCTACGCCGACTTATTGTTGACCTTCCAATAGACTGCATAGCGCTCGTGAATGATTTTGTAGAGTGGAACCATCGTCAGCGGTCGGGTCTGATCCACTGCGTGGAACGTTAGGAGCTGACTGGTATCTGGTTCGATCCAGGCGGTCGGCTTGCCGGAGTCAGCGACAATGTCAGGTACCTTTTGTTGATCACCGGGTTTCGGTTCGTAGTCGCCATAACTCATTTCTTTTGTGACCTGGTCGAAACGGCCAGCCAATACCAGGGGGCCATACATGGCGGCTTGGATGGTCTCGTCGTCGGGCATCGATGCCATGTGCAATCCCATGGGCAGGCTGAGTTCAATCTTGTCACCCTGCTTCCACTCGCGATTCAGAGTCAGATAGCTGCTGGGACTGGAGAAGGCTGGCAACGCGGATCCGTTGATCTTGACGGTGCCTCCCTTGGCCCAGTAGGGAATACGGAGCTTGATGGCCAATGGGGAAGGGGTTTTGGTCGAGATCGTAATTGTGGTGCCCTGTTCCTCGGGGAAGCGAGTTTCCTGCTTGAGGTGCAGGCCTTTGTCGGGCCAATCAAGCTGTGAAGCGATGTAGAGACTTACATAGAGTGAGTCGTCATCGTGGAAGTAGATCGTGTCGGTCAGCTTTGCGTATTCTTCCGATCCGGTGCCGGTGCAGCACCAAAGGGAATCGAACGGTTTGCCGAAAGTTTTCCAGTACCCCGAGGCGAGCGGTAGGTAGTACATCATGGTTCCGTCTTCAGGATTGATGGTCCCGAGACGATGATTGAACACCGTGCGTTCGTAGTAATCCATGAGACGAGCATCGGGCGACCAGCCGAACAGATGGCGCGTCAATTTCATCATGTTGTACGCGCAGCAGCATTCTGTCGAGCTCGGGCCTAACTCAGTCGAGAGCTTGCCGGGATCGGTGTTCCACGACTCGCCATTGCTTGTGCCACCGGTGCAGTACGATCGCTCGCTTACCACCTCGTCCCAGAAATATTCAGCGATGTCGCGATAGCGGCGATCGCCGGTGAGTTCGTAGTACCGCGCCGCGGCGATGACTTGGGGAATGTGCGTGTTGACATGCAAACCTTTGAGTTCGTCGCGGTGAGCGGCCAGGGGATCGAAGAACTGTTTCTTGTCGAAGCGTTGGGCGACTCCGAGGTAATGCTCCCTGCCAGTGACAGCGTACAAATTCGAAAGTACTTCACCCATTCCGCCAAACTCGGTCCCGAGCACGCGCTGCATGTGGTCGTAGCTGAGGGAGCCGGTGTAGCCCGCAACCCATCCCGCCATTTTTTCAACCATGTCGAGCGCCTGCTCATTGCCGCAGTAGACGTACATGTCGAGGAGGCCCGCCATGACTTTATGAATTGTGTAGAAGGGGGCCCAGACGCGCTGACGTTCGCGCAACCGGTCGAAGAATTCGATCGGGAACGCGCTCAAATATCCACTCTTCAATGCCGCTTGACACTTGCCGAGCTCAGTGACGACCGCAGTCGCGTTGTTTTTCAGATCCTCGTCTCCCGTACTTGCGTACATCAGGGCGCTGGCGGAAAGGTAGTGGCCGCCAGCGTAGTGGCCACGCAGTTCGCAGTCGGGTGCCTCCCATCCTCCGAGCGGTTGCGCCGACGAGGGTATCCCGGCGTTGATTCGGAAGGTATGCAGCAGCCGGTCAGGAGGCAGGGAATGCAGGTATTGCCGGTCGGCTTCCATTGCGACTTTACACGGGCCCTCTCCCAGGCGAACCTGCTTCATGGGGAAGGGGCGCACTTTCCAGGAAACCTTCTCGCGACTGACTGGCTTGCCATCCTTCTTCTTTGGGTCGACCATTGTATTCACGACAGGATCTTGCGGGGCAGCAACTGCGATTCGGGATAGAAGAGCCGAGCTCGCAGCGGCGGCGGACGTAGTTAAGAAAGCTCGGCGAGAAAACTGCGGCATATTGCCTCCTCTTAAATAATGTCGATGCGGCCCGCTCAATCGGTTATGGATATTGTATACACTAGTCCCATGAGCTTAGGGAAATCGTCCAGGCACGTTCCTGGTGTCCGATTTTCAGTTGGAGTTTCACCTCAGTGTCGACACGATATACTTCGCGGAATCAAGGTGTAGGGCCTTCATGTCCAGACTGCATAGCCTTTGCATTCACATTTCAATCGCCGGTTCGTTGGTCGCATTGACTGCCGCCCAGACGCCAAAAGGCGCTTCGTCAGATCGTGCTATGGCGGAGCGTGGTATCAGTCTTGCGGCAACGGGACACTGCCGCGAAGCTTTGCCGGTTTTGAAGAAGGCTTTGACGCAAATTCCCAGCAGGGATTTAAAGTACAACATCGTGATGGCGACTGCGCGGTGCGCGATGAGCCTTGGACGCACTGACGCGGCAGTGGGAGCCCTTCTGGATCTGAATCGCGACTTCCCCCATGATCCTGAAGTCCTCTACATGACCACTCATTTTTATTCCGAACTAGCTTCAAGAGCATCGCAAGAACTAGCCACGACGGCTCCGAACTCTCCGCAAGCGGAACAGCTTGAGGCCGAGGCCTTCGAATCGCACGGAGACTGGGACAGGGCGGTAGCCGAATACCGGAAGATACTCGAGCAGAATCCCGGGCGGCACGGTATTCATTACCAAGTCGGGCGGGTCTTTCTATCGAAGACTCCTCCTGACGGAGAGAGTGCGAAGAAAGAATTCGAGGAAGAACTGAGAGTCGATCCCAACAATGCCTCAGCCGAATTCATGTTGGGAGAAACAGCGCGTCAAGCAGGGCAATGGGATGAAGCGATTGCGCGCTTCACAAAGGCGGCGAATCTCGATGTTGGTTTCGACGAGGCTTACCTTGCCTTAGGAATGTCGCTGAATTCTGCCGGAAAGTTCACGGAAGCAGTTGCTCCTCTGCAGACGTATGTCAAGAGACAGGCCGGAGATCCAGCTGGTCACTACCAATTGGCCACCGCATATGCCAGGACCGGACACAAACCGGAAGCGGACAAGGAAATGGGACTGCAGCGCGAGGCCGCCGCGAAAGCTCCGCGAGAGGCTCACTGATGATAGAGCCGGCATCTTTTCGTGCGCGGTTCCTGCAGTCTGCAGGCCGGTCAGCGATTGAAACGGGACTGGGCAGGTGAATAGACGCACCGAAATGTTGAGGTCCGGATCCCGCAGGCGATTTCTGCAACTGCTTGGTTGGACCGGAATTGGCGGCGCACTAACGACATCTGGCCTGTTGTCTTCACCAGTCTTTGCGGAACCACTGGTCTCATCCTCGCCGGCATTTGAAGAGATTCCCGCCTCTGCCAGTGGCATCCACTGGGCGCACATCAGCGGCAGGTCCCCGATGGCGCACTTACCAGAGACGGTTGGAGCGGGTTGCGCTTTTCTCGACTACGACAACGATGGCTGGATGGATATTTACCTGGTGAACAGCGGCTCCTGTGATTTTTACGAACCTACGCGGCCCTTGCAGAATGCGTTATACCGCAACAACCGCGACGGTACGTTTACCGATGTCACCCTAAAGGCAGGAGTTACTGGGAATGCGTATGGGATGGGCGCGGCGGTCGGCGATTATGATGGTGACGGTTTTCCTGACATTTACGTCACGCAATATCCCAAGAGCATTCTGTATCACAACAACGGAGACGGTACGTTCACCGATGTCACCGCGAAAGCCGGCGTTACTGCGCCGGGATGGGCGACCAGCGCGGTCTGGTTCGACTACGACAATGACGGACGCCTGGATCTGTTTGTGTGCCACTTCGTCGACTACAGCAAGGCAAAGCTGAAGTTCTGCGGGGACCTACTCAGCGGCGAGCGACACTACTGCATCCCGAGTATTTATGATCCGAGGCCGTGCTGGTTGTTTCACAACAATGGAGACGGCACTTTCACTGACGTCAGTAACGAATCAGGGATCTCACAATCTTTGGCCAAGGCATGGGGGGTCGTCGCAGCGGATCTGAACAACGATGGCCGCATGGATCTCTATGTCACCAACGACACAGTTCCAAACTTCCTGTTTGCCAATCGGGGCAAAGGGAAATTTGAAGAGATCGGGATGCTGGCAGGGGTGGGGTTGAATTCATTTGGGAAACCGCGCTCAGGGATGGGTGTGGACGCATCGGATTATGACCAAGATGGTTGGATCGACTTGTTCGAGGCGAATGTCGACCATGAAATGTATTCTCTCTATCACAATGACAAAGACGAGGTCTTTACCGATGTCTCGAATCCCTTTGGCATCGGTGCGGCGACCCGACTGACGAGCGGTTGGGGTTTGAAATTCTTCGACTATGACAACGATGGGAATATTGATTTGCTGCTGTGCAACGGTCATCCTGATGACAGAGTGGAGAAACTGATCGAGGGCGTAAAGTTCCTGGAGCCGATGATGTTATTTCGAAACACGGGTAGAGGATTTGAGAATGTGAGCCAAGGAAGCGGCCCCATTTTTTCGAGGGTCCTGGCTGGGAGGGGTATGGCCCTCGGTGATTTCGACAATGACGGTTCGGTCGATGTCCTGGTCTCCCAAAACAACGCCGCGCCCGTTCTCTTACGAAACAATATCGGACGTGAGAATCACTGGTTGGGTATTCGATTGGTAGGAACGCGAGCCAACGTTGACGCCATCGGCGCCAAGGTCACGTATCAGTCCGGCGATTTTCAGCGTCATCAATTCAAAGTTGGTGGCGGAAGTTATCTTTCGTCGCATGATCCGCGGATGGTTCTGGGGTTAGGGAAGAGAACGAAGTTGGATTGGCTCGAGGTGCAGTGGCCTGAGCCGAGTGGCAAGAAGGAGCGATTCGTTGACCTTCCGCTCGACCGGTATGTCACGATCGTTGAGGGGCAGGGCAAATGGAAATAGTGGCTTCGTGTATTTGATTCGGTGTACCTCCTGATGATGTCAAAGATATCCACGCCACTGGCGTTTCTTGCGAGGGCAGTTGCCGTTTTGCTGCTGTGCCTATACGAGCCAGGGTCCGCCCAAATAATTTATGGAAGACCGCAGGCTCAAACTGACCCGCACAACACGAATCAGACAAACCACGAAGCAGGTTCTGACGGGCAAGGTCAGAGCGAAGAACGACGGGCTGAAGAAGAACTGCAGAAGGGAACTGCGCTTACTCGGCGCGGCAACTTCAGCGAAGCTATCCCGCACCTGCTGGCGGCTCAAGGGAAAGTTCACAACCAATACGCAGCGAGCTTCAACCTCGCCCTCTGCTACGTTGGGATAGACGAGTACACACGGGCCATTCGTATCCTGAATGATCTTCACAGCGAAGTTCACGTTAGCGCGGACGTCGAAAATCTGCTCGCTCAAGCCTACGTCGGAAATAGGCAACCGAAGGAAGCCTTGGCGTCTCTGGAAAAAGCAGCGCTCGCTACCCCGCAGAGCGAGAAGTTATATCTTTTAGTGGCGGATGCGTGCATGGAGCACCAGGAGTTCTTTCTGGGGCTCAAGGTAGTCGATATCGGGCTGAAACATCTTGCTCAATCGCCACGACTTTATTACGAGCGCGGGATGTTTTTGTCGCAGCTTGATCAGTTTGACCGGGCAAAAGTGGACTTTGAACTGGCGAACAAACTCGCACAGGGGACCGAAATCGGCTACCTGTCCGCGGCATACGAAAAGTTGCTCGCGGGAGAGATTGAGGAGGCGATACGCTACGCTCGGGAGGGCATCAGTAAAGGCTCGCAAAATCCCCTCTTGCTGACGGTTTTAGGGCAGGCTCTGGTTCGTTCCGGCATAGTTCCGGGGCAACCTGAATTCAATGAGGCACAAACAGCACTCGAGAAGGCGGCAGCTGAGCGTCCGTCGGATCCGGGCTCGCAAATCGCGCTTGGCCAAATCTATCTCGCCGCCGGACGTCTTGAGGATGCCGTAACCCATTTGGAGAAGGCGCGGAAGATGAGGCCCAGCCAGTCGTCCATATACGGTAGTTTGGCGAAGGCCTATCAGCGGCGCGGTGACGTGCAGCAGGCTCAAGAAGCCCTCGCGACGTTGGAAACGCTGAATCAAGCGCAGGCAGAACGCATCCGATCAGCGCCTGGAGACAGCAAGATGAGCTATGGCGGCGGGGAGGTCATGCGAGAAGCAGAATCCCCACATCACTAGAGAGAGTGCGGGGCTGATCCCTTTTCATCTCTCGCGAACCCTGGGAAACGCACGTTCGAGCAAGCCCACACCCTCCTTGACCGTGATGATCTGATTACTCTTGAGATTCAGCAACTTCGTTTTGATTCCACTCGGCCAGATGATATCCAGTGAATCGACGGTGGCGTGGTTTCCCAAACCAAAATGAAGGCGAGGATCCTGTGCAGATTGGTAACTCATTCCGCCTTTTCTTTCGTCATAAAGAACGAGATCGCCAGCAGAAACTCTGATCCGAGCGCCTACGCCGTCGCGGTTCGATTTAGTACCAACCAAAAGAATCTCCAGCCACCGGTTGGCATTGCCGCCGTCGTTGCGCAGCAACTGCGGAGGCTGGCCGCAATTGTTCACGAGAATGTCGAGATCCCCATCGTTGTCAAAGTCACCGATCGCGGCGCCGCGGCTGACACGCGGTCGTTGAAAGTCTGGCCCGAGGCGGTCGCTGACATTTTCGAAAACTCCATGTCCAGTGTTGCGAAACATCAGCTTGGGTTCGGCGTACTTTGTGCCCTCATGGTAGAGCTGGACATTGTCAAGAACGTGGCCATTGGCCATGAATACGTCTCGTGAACCATCATTGTCATAGTCCATAAAGCGCGTGCCGAAAGTGCTCATGTGATACGTGGCGTACGAGATTTTCGACCGAAGAGTCGCATCTTCGAAGGTCTGATCTCCCATATTCTGATAAACGCGCGCCAACTGCATATCCAGGTGACCGACTATCAAATCAAGCCGGCCATCTCCTGTCGTGTCGGCGGCATCGGTGCCCATTCCGGCCTCGAACTGGCCGTCTGCGCTAACCGCAACGCCGGCCATGTAACCCACTTCACGAAAGGTGCCGTCACGATTATTGTGGAACAGGAAGTTCGGCATGTGATCATTGGCGATGAAGATGTCTTGCCATCCATCACCGTCATAGTCGAACGTCACCACGCCGAGGCCGTTGCCCCTTTTGAGCCCCACACCCGAGGACTTACTGACATCGGTGAACGTACCGTCGCCATTGTTGTGGTAGAGGCTGGGAGGCTGGCCGTGGAAATCGTCGGGGTGGCAATAGCTGCGCATGCCGGGGCCGCGGTCACCGCAGTAAAAATTGTGCTCGGGGGACCAGTCGACGTAATTTGCGATCACGACGTCGAGTTTCCCGTCGTTATCGTAATCGAACCACGCGGCACTTGAAGCCCAAAGGTCAGAATTCTGCAAGCCAGCCCGCGTGGTGACGTCTGTGAATGTGCCGTCTCCGTTGTTGTGATAAAGAATGCAACGTCCGTAGCCTAGAACGAGCAGGTCGGGAAAACCGTCATTGTCGTAATCGCCCACTGCGACGCCCATGCCAAACAACCCCTCTGCTCCAACGCCTGCCTTGGTCGTGACATCAGTGAAAGTTCCATCGCCGTTATTGCGGTAGAGGGCGCCTCGCAAGGGTTGCTTTGGAGTATAGACACGAGTTGCCGCGCCATTCACCAGGTACAGATCGAGCAATCCATTCTGATCGTAGTCAATCCAAGCGCAACCTGAGCCCATGGTTTCAATCAGGTACTTCTCCGTGGATGCGGCATTGTCGTGCAGGAAAGTAATGCCTGACGACTGCGCCACATCGACAAAAGTGATGGGATTGGGTTGTGCGAAGAAGGATGACCGGCGGCGTGGCCCGGCAACGAGCGCCAGCCCCGTCGATCCCATGCACTTGAGCCAGTCGCGTCTCGAGAATGTCACTGAAGGTCTGATCTCCGACGATTGCCTTCTACCACGCCTTAGCAAGAAAACGCGAGCAAGATCTGACAGGAACCTGGATGCCGAGAATCGGGCTGTTTTCCAAGGAGACGACGCGCCACTGCCAGCGCCCGCGAAAATTTGGTTGACAACGATAGTGAATAAAGTATACAAAATGCAGCCAACGGGTAAACGTTTGCCGGGGCTGCGGGTTTGACACGCCCTGATGAGCTCACCGGAAAAGTGCCCGTCCAGGTACGAGGATTCGGAGCAGTGAAAACTCGGTTGCGTCCAGAGGAGGACGTTATGTCTTTCAGGTCTTCTCGGAGTGTGATTGGCAGTGTGGCCGCGATCCTTCTTGCTCTTTCCGTAGTGGATATCCCGGTCGCCTGGGCGCAACACGGTTCTGAAGGCACGGTCACCGTGACGGTACTGGATCCGAGCGGCAGCGTCGTGCAGGGAGCGCAACTGGAACTGCAGGACACGGCGACGAATGATATACGAAAGGCGGAGACGAGCGAGGGCGGCACACACTCCTTTGTGAATCTGTCGCTCGGAAGATATCGGCTCAGTGTTTCGAAGACCGGATTCAAGACGCAAGTGTTCCAAGATGTTGTCGTGCAAGCAGCCAGGAGCACGGACATTCAAGCTGCACTGAGAGTCGGTGCGATCAATGAGACTGTCGAGGTCCAGGGGGGCGCCGCTCCATTGGTTGAAACTACAACCAACGCGATCGGCACGACGGTAGACATGAAGCAGATCGAGGACCTGCCGATCCAGGGACGCGATTTAGCTCAGTTGTCCCAGCTTATTCCTGGATACACGGGCGGCCAAGACAACATGGGTGGCACATGGAATGGTCTTCCGTCGATCGACCAAGGAAACAATATTGACGGAATCATTGGCAGCCCGAGTCGCATGAAGTTCGGCGGAAACGCAGCGCCGGTCGTATCTGCTCGCCTGGAAAGCATCGAGGAGATGACTGTCCAGACTGACCAACTCGATATGAACCAGGGCTTTGGACAGGCCAGCATGCAGGTCAATTTCGTTACGCGTCGCGGCAGCAACGCGTTTCATGGGCGTGTGTTCGAGGATTTCAGAAATGCGGCGCTCAACGCCAATAGCTGGGCCAACGATGCGGCGACATCTCTTGATCCCGCCAATCCCCAGAAAAAGAACCCGGTCAAGCTGAATGATTTTGGCGGCAGCGTTGGCGGTCCGATCATCAAGGACAAGCTCTTCTTTTTCGGTACATTCTCCGAGCAGAGGCAGCCTGGCACGGTAAATGCCAACAACTGGTTGTTCACTTCTGCGGCTCAATCGGGGATTTTTACTTACCTGGACACGAACGGAGTCACGCAGACCGTTAATCTCTTTCAATTGGCACAGAGCCAAAATGTTCCCAACAATACTCTTAGTCCCGCGACAGCCGCTGTGTTCAGTGCCTACCCAGCATCTGGTTTGGCAACGACGACGCCGATTGGGGGCGACCTGAATGTCCAGAGGATCGACTGGCAAGTCTCCAATCCGACTACTTTCTATTTCCCTGCAGTGAGGGTGGACTTCGCGCCCACCGACAAGATGCGGTTCAATGTCGCCTGGAATATGACCAAGATGACGCAGCCTGGCGTCCATCCCCCGGACTTTCCGGGTTCAGCTTGGGCGAAGACAGGAGCGGGCGATCATAGCAAGAACTACTCCGCGGCACTTGGTTTTGACTGGACGCTTTCGCCGACGATCGTGAATAACTTTCGCGGGGGATACCTCTACAACGCGTCGATGTTCTCCTACAATGCCGCGCCGGTGGACCTCAATGTTCCCCAAGTGGGATGGAACTACACAGGTGCGGGTGGCACGCGGGCCACGCAGATGAATGGAACCGTGGACTGGCTTCCGGTCGGGACTTTTTATCCCCTGCTCAACGTATCGGACAGCGTGAGCTTGCAGCACAAGGCGCACACCATGAGTTTCGGCTTCTCCTGGTATCAGGAGCAGGACCACTACTACAACGCCGTCCAGGGCTTTCCGGTGGTGAGTATGGGGTTGACGGGATCGGATCCCGCGGTAAATGCCATATCGTCGATCCCCAACGCAAGCGGTACCCAGATCGCTCAGGCAAAGCAGCTCTACGCAATTTTGACGGGAAGAATCTCTGGCGTGAACGGGGAATATGCTTACGATCCGGGCACGAAGGGCTACAACTCCGCCAAGCTGTTGGGATACAACCTCGATGAGCTGCAGCGGGCTTGGGCGCTCCACTTTCAAGACTCCTATCGTTTGCGGCCGAATTTTACGATTAACTATGGCCTGCGGTGGGATTTCACCGGCCCTGACCACGACCTCACTGGCGGGTATCACAATGCTGATCCGGCGGCGATGTTTGGTCCTTCCGGAATCAACAACCTGTTCAATCCTGGATCTCTGAACGGGGACATGAACCCGCAGATCGCACAGCGCCCGCGTCCCTTTGACAGCTGGAACGTGAGTCCGCAGCCAGCGGTCGGCATTGCCTGGAATCCTCACGGAGGAGATGGACTGCTTGGAAAGCTGTTAGGCGGAGACCGCACCGTAATTCGCGCCGGCGTATCGCTGAAGAAATTTACGGAGCCGCAGCAGTACTTCTGGAATCAGGCCTCCGATATAGGTGCGTTCTTTTACCAGTTCTTCAACCTATTTGCCAACAACAATCCTGGTACCAGCAATTTCGCGCCTGGAAGTTACGTTCTGAACACACCTTTTCTTTTTAACAACAGCCAGCCCTTTCAACTGCCGGGCGGGAAGTCGTATGCTCTGTCGCCGCAGACTTATCTGAAGAGCGAAGCGTTGTCGGACTTCACCTTCATTGGTGGGCCGGGCGCGAATGGTATCGATCCACACATCAAACAGCCTTACACGGAGTCCTGGAATCTCGGGATTCAGCGCCAGCTTGGCGAGAGCCGAGCGCTTGAGATTCGTTATGTCGGGAACCGGGTGTTGCGGCAATGGATGTACGAAGACATCAATGAAGTGAATATCTTTCAGTCCGGACCCTTTGGCGTACTCACGAATGTAAAGGCCGCACAGGCGAATCTGGCGATCAACAATGCGAGCGGCAACTCGAACCTGGCTGGCTCCTATGCCAATCATGGTCTTCCCGGGCAGCAGGCAACGCCGCTCTTCGATGCGGCGTTCGCCGGCGAATTACCCGGCGCGGATGGAAGCCTGGCCGACTACACCGACTCTAATTTTTCAACCATGGTCGCCACCGGCCAAGCGGGATCGATTGGTGGCCGTCTAACGAACAACAACGGAGCGGCGCCATATTTTTGCAATCTGGTAGGTTCGTCCTTTGGGCCGTGCACCAATCCCTTGAATGGCGTGAACTACACTGGCGGCACCGGGGCGGGACTTCCCATCAACTTCCTTCAGGCCAACCCGTTCGCGGCGGGAAACTCCGCTTTGTATCTGGTGGCTGAGGGATACTCAAACTATAACGGGCTACAGGTGGACTTCCGTCAACGGCAGTGGCACGGGCTGCAATTTGATGCGAACTATACCTGGAGCCACACTCTGGGCCTGAGCACGCCCAACAACTGGCAGGGTCAAACCTATACCTTCACCCTGCGCAACATGCGACTGGGATACGGTCCGTCGCTCTTCGACATTCGGCACTCTCTGAATATCAACGGGACCCTCGATCTGCCATTTGGCCGAGGCAAGCCGTATCTGAATCATGGAGGCGCGGTTGACAGGATTGTTGGCGGATGGTCGATCGGTTCAATTTTTAACTTCCAGACAGGAACTCCTTTCTTGTTGGGAGGAGGAAGCGGCAACGGCGACCCCACGACTGCCAGCACCTTCAACAACAACCCGAATGCGGATGGGTTGGGTGACGGAGGCGTGGTGCTTAATGGAGTGACACCGTCACAACTTCAAAGCTCTATCGGTGTCTACCACATCCCCGGACAGGCGGCCGTGGACTTCATCAATCCCAAGTATCTAGCGAATAACGGGACAGGGGGCGGAGCAAACCCAGCGTTCATCGCACCCAACACGACACCTGGAACCATCGGGCAGCGAGTCTGGCTATATGGCCCGCACTATTGGAATGACGATTTGTCGCTGACAAAAAGGATTCCGATTACCGAGGGGATCAAATTTACATTCCAGGCGGAGATGCTGAATATTTTCAACCACCCGAACTTTCAGCCAGGCGCGGGGAGTGGATGCAATTACTATTGCTTTGCCTCGGGATTCTCCCCGTTCATCCAGAGCGGCAGTTTCGGAATCGGCGGCATCTCGCCTAACTATAGTGCGGCGTCTCCCAATCAAGGGGCGCGTGTAATCGAATTGCGGGCGAATATTGAGTTCTAGCCTGCGTGGATAGTCGTTTGTCTGCTGTGGTCGCCGGATGCAATCGTAAGGATTGTGCCGGCGACGCACTTGCAGGTCAAGATCTCTCGCCGATTGGGAAGCCCGCATACCATGAGATCTGTCCATCGTCGATGGGGACTCACCGTTCTATCCCTTTCGCTGTTTGCAGCGAACGCATCGGCTCAGGGCAAACTCGAGGACTACCAGCGCGCCCAACAGTTTCTTCCCGGCAACCTGCGACATTTGGTCTACGTTGCGGATGTGAGTCCGCATTGGATCGAAAAGACAAATCGGTTCACGTATCGGAAGGCTGGACCCGACGGTTCGGAGTTTGTTCTGGTCGATACGGAACAGAATACGAGCGCACCCGCCTTTGATCATGCCCGGCTGGCCGCGGCGCTTTCCCATGCTACAAAGCAGGAGTATTCGGCGTCGGCCCTCCCCTTTTTTGACATTGAGTTCGTACAGAATGGCAAGTCGATTCGCTTCGCTCTAGACAATGCCCAGTGGACGTGCTCATTGGGCACCTATGAATGCGAGAAAGAACCATCCCGGCCGGAGCGGCCGAACGACGCGCTCTCGCCGAACAAACGTTGGGCCGCGTACGTCCAGGACCACAACCTGTACTTACGCGACGTTTCGACCGGAACGATCCTGCAACTGACTCGCGATGGCGTCGCAGCATGGGACTACGCAACTCCACTGCCCTCGCTGCGCCTCATGGTCGATCAGGGGACCGAAAATCTGAAGCAGCCCGCGGCTGTTTTCTGGGCACCGGACTCCACAAAGTTCATCACCTATCGCATCGATTCGAGAAGCGCGGGCCGCTTTACCAGCCTCCAGTTCGTTCCGCCGGATCAACTGCGCCCGCGAGCTTTTACTTATGTCTATCCTCTGCCCGGCGAAGTGCTGGCGAGGGCGACACCGATCATCTTCGATGTCCAGTCAGGGAAGCGGATCGATGTGGAGGCTGCTGCGACCGAGTTGCCTTTTCAGGACGGTCCGGGCTTCGAATGGCTCCCTGACAGCAAGAGCTTCCGCTACGACTACGACGAGCGCGGCTTCAAGGCCAAGGAAATTCGCGTTGTAGATGCGGCGACAGGCGAACAACGAGTTCTGCTACGCGAAGAGTCGAACACGTACGTGGATCCCGGCGAGACTCTGTTTCGTTTTGTGGAAGGGACCGGGGAGATTCTCTGGACCTCGGAAAGAGACGGTTGGAACCATCTCTATCTCTACAGCAAGACTGGGCAGCTGGAGAATCAGATAACCCATGGCCCGTGGGTCGTGCGGGAGATCGAACACGTCGACGAAAAGAACCGGCGAGTGTACTTTTCGGCCAGCGGCCGCGAGAAGAACGAAGACCCATACCAGACCCATCTCTACAGCGTGGGATTTGATGGGGAAGGGCTGCATTTGCTTTCCCCGGAGAATGCGAATCATGCCATCAGCATTTCTCCCGATGGTGCGGTCTTTGTGGATAGTTACTCGCGACCAGACTTGCCCGGGCAGGCCGTGTTGCGCCGGACGAAAGACGGTTCCGAGGTGCGCGTTCTGGAAAAAACCGATGCCAGCGCTCTGGTGAAGACGGGTTGGAAGTTCCCGGAGCCGTTCCAAGGAAAGGCCGCCGACGGCACAACGGACCTTTACGGGCTCGTCTGGCGCCCGTTGAATTTCGATGCGGGGAAGAAGTATCCGATCGTCGAGTTCGTTTATACCGGCCCGCAATCGTTCTTTGTGCCTAAGAGCTTCGGTGGCATGTTCTCGTTGCAGTCGATGGCAGAGTTAGGTTTTGTCGTTGTCATGGTGGATGGGCGCGGCACGGCCGGACGATCCAGAGCATTCCATCAGTTCTCCTACAGAAACCTGGGCGGAGTGTTTGATGATCACGTGGCCATGATCAAACAGATGGCCGCGCGCTATCCGTACATGGACGCGACGCGCGTGGGAATCTATGGAACGTCAGCGGGTGGATATAGTGCAGCGCATGCGATGCTGGCGTTTCCTGAGTTTTATAAAGTCGGAGTGACTACATCGGGAGACCACGACGCGCGCCTGGACAAGGCATGGTGGAACGAACTGTACCAAGGTTACCCCGTCCAGGATGATTATGCCGCGCAATCCAACGTGACGATGGCCAGTCGCCTGCAAGGCCATTTGCTTCTGGAGCACGGAGACATCGATGACAACGTTCATCCGGTGGAAACCATGCGTTTCGTGGATGCCTTGATGAAGGCCAACAAGAATTTTGACATGTTGTTCGTACCCAACATGTTCCACGGCGAAAGCGGCGAACATGCGCTCTATATGGTGCGGCGGCGATGGGACTATTTCGTGCAGCATCTGCTCGGTGTGACTCCTCCAGCGAACTTCGAGATCAAAGAAGATCAAGAGCCAGGCGGAAAGGGCAGGCGTCGACGGCGTTGATCGCGATCTTCCAATGGATATGGCTCACAAAGGTGTCTTGATCTAAATCTATGGACCGACGAGACTTTTTGCAGGGGATCGCGGCAACGGCTGCTGGGCTTGAATTTCTGTCGAGCAAGGTTAGTGCATCAACTGAGCCAGACTCTCTCATTTCTCCTGATCAGGTGCGCAAGGTCGGTTCCCGCCCTCCGGTTTCGATTGAAGGGCACGCCCTCGTTGCGGAATTCAAGACTGAGGCGGCAACTTGGAAGGTCTATGAAGATCTGCGTACGCGAGAGGGGCAGTTCGTGTTCCTGTCTTCAACCGGAGAAACCCGTCAGCTCACGAAGAGCGCTGAAGCGTCAATGCCAGAAGGGACGCCATATCTGGGGCTCGCTCTTAAGGAGATTGGGCTTTCCTCCGCCGACCTGCTGGCCGATCGCCTGTTACAAGATGGCGACCCCGATCCGGAGGCTGTGAAGTCCGCGGCCCCACCCATGGGGTCAGCCGAGAAGAATCCTCGCGCGTGGACCACATTCGTCGGAACCAAGGAGGCATACGACGTAACTCCCATCTACCGCAGCGGGAATACTCGGACCTATCATCCGATTCAGTATTCTTCCCAACTGCGCGAGGCACTGAAGGACGGACATCTCTACGACGGCCTGGTCGGAGGCTGGATGCCCGCAGTCCGCAAGGTCATCCCGGTATCCGACCGGGCCTATTGGGAAGTGATCGTTTTTGGCGAGGTCGGGCCGAACAAGAACAAGTACATCGTGCATACCTGGCACCGAACCGCGCGAATCGAGGACGGGAAATTGACCGAGGTGGTTTATGGTCAGAGCTACCCGGCGTATCCCCCGGCTCGAGTGGATCCAGCGCCAGAAGAGTTCTATCGTGCGTTGCTGGCCTTCGCAGACTATTGGAACCAACAGCTTCATGATTTCGTTTCGACATCGTTGCCTCAGAACGTCTGGGTCGATCTGTCGAAACACTCATTCGCTAAGGAATTGATCACCCGGCCGGGCGGGGTATATCCGAAGTACGGGGCGGTAGATCGCGACTATGCCGGTTCGGAATACGACGGTTTCCAGGATATTTTCACGAGCGCCATTTACACGAACATGGAGTGGGGACGGCTCGAAACCGCTCGCCTGTTCATCGACAACTATTTCACCGAGTACGTCGATAGCCGGGGAATGATTGACATGCGCGGTCCGGAGACCGCTCAGTTTGGCATGACCCTGTCGCTCCTGGCGCGATATTTCAGTTATAGCGGCGACAGTGCCCTGATGTTCAAACACAGGGCGAAGATCGAAGCGACGGCAAAGTTGCTGGCCGATATGCATGATGAGAGTCTTCGCCTTGCGAAGGATGATCCGGGCTATGGACTGATCCGCGGGTGGAGCGAATCCGACTCCTGCCTGGGCGAGACCCCATCATTGTATTGGCAGCCTTATTACGCCAACAGCGCATTTGCGGCTCGCGGGCTCAACGACGTTGCGAGAGCGTGGAGAGACCTCGGGCGCCGCAAGTCGGTGCCGGGCATGGAAGTGCTGGCTGAGAAGTGGCTCATACGCAGCAAGACTTTGCGGGAGCGAACCATCGAGAGTGTCGAGAGAGATGTTCAGAACGATAAAACGCCGCCGTATATTGGGCTGTTTCCGGGGACAGCGCTTACTTTCCGAGAGTCGCTCGAAAAAGAGCGGCCAAGCCCGCAGCAATGGCCGCACCGTCCGTACGCTGAACTGCTACAGGCCGACATCCTGCCGCCGCGTTTGGCGAACCTCGTAATCGACTGCATGCGGGCCTACGGAGCGACGACTCTTGGTGTCGTGGCGAATGTGTGGCGCTTTCAGGAGGACGGACGGGAGATTCTTGGCTTCATTTCTTACGGGTACGCGCAGATGCTTCTTCGGTTGGATCGAATCGAAGAATTCCTTTTATTTCTCTACTCCCATCGCTATCACGCCCATACCCGTGGAAGCTGGACTGCGGGCGAGGTAACAGGTATCACGGGTGACTCAGGCACCTATTGTGTCCCGGCACAGCAGACCATTCCCCTGCTCGTTCGGTGGATGCTGGTGCTCGAAGACTCAGACCAAGACACGTTGTGCCTCGCGAAAGGCCTCCCCCGTGAGTGGGTAAGTTCCGGCCAGGAGATCGGTATCGAGCAGGCTCCCACCCGTTGGGGCCGTGTCAGCTTCAATCTCGCGACAAAGCTTGAGGCGAAAGTGGTCGTCGGACATGTCGAACTAAGCGGGGCAGATGCTCCCAAAGAAGTGCATTTCAAGCTCCGGCTTCCTGCCCGAATGCCACTCCAAAGCGTGACGGTGAACGGCCAGCCAGCGTCGTTAGGAGGGGTTCACAAAGACACCGTCATCATTACGAGTGGAGGCAAGAAAAGTTTCGAAATCATCGGCCGGTTTGGCTGAGAGAAATCCCGCTATACCTCAGTCGGAATGAATACACTCATGGAGGCGATCACCTACTATGAAAACTCTCATCCTCTGTGCCGGATTTGTGTTGGGCATATCGTCGCTGGCGGGGGCGGCTGATTCCACTCTTGCGGCCACGCCTCCCATGGGCTGGAATAGCTGGAATCATTTTGCCTGCAAGGTTACCTCCGCCGACGTGCGCGCGGCCGCAGACGCTATTGCCAGCAATGGCATGAAGGACGCTGGTTACACATATGTGAACATTGACGATTGCTGGGAAGGTACCCGGGATGAGCAGGGAAGAATTCAGCCCAATGCGAAGTTCGCAGACATGAAGGCTCTGGTGGATTATGTTCACAGCAAAGGGCTGAAGGCAGGCATTTATTCCTCGCCCGGACCCAAGACCTGCGCAAAATACGAAGGCAGTTATGGACATGAAGAGCAAGATGCGCAGCAGTATGCCGACTGGGGATTCGACTACTTAAAGTATGACTGGTGCAGCGCAGAAAAAATCTATCAGCACAGCCAAATGCCTGAGGTCTACAAAAAGATGCACGACGCGTTGTTACGGACCGGAAGGCCAATTGTCTTGAGTTTGTGCCAGTACGGCTACGAACGGGTGTGGCGCTGGGGTGCTTCCGTCGGCGGGAACATGTGGCGCACCACCGAAGACATTAATGATCACTATGACCGTATGTCCGTCATCGGATTCGATCAGGATGGGCTGGAACCGTTTGCTGGTCCCGGCCACTGGAACGATCCCGACATGCTCGAAGTCGGTAACGGAGGTATGAACCACGACGAGTACATCACGCACATGAGCTTGTGGGTCCTGCTGGCTGCGCCGTTATTGGCCGGCAACGACCTTTCCAAGATGAGCCCCGAAACGCTCGACATTCTTACCAGCAAAGAAGTGATTGCGGTTGATCAGGACGCGAAGGGAATTCAGGGGCATCGGGTTTCGCAGGAAGGCCCGCTGGAAGTGTGGGCGAAACCCCTTGCCGATGGCGGCGTTGCGGTCGGTTTGTTCAATCGAGGTGAATCCGTCAACCCGGTGACGGTGGCTCTCAAAGACATCGGAGTCAAGGGTTCGGCGAAGGTTCGTGATCTCTGGAGCCGAAAAGATATGGGTTCCTTCAACGCGAATTACACTGCAGAGGTTCCGCGTCATGGCGCGGTCCTCATCAAGGTTCAGTAAAATGATCCCTCCGCTAACAAGGCGACAGTTCGTCGCAACCGCAGCTACCTGTGCGGCGTCTGCTTTGGTTCCCAAACGTTTATTGGCCACCACCGCTTCCGGGACTCAGCGGGTGGTGATTCGTGCGGATTCCGAGATTGGAATCGTTCGCCCGGAGTTTCACGGACACTTCATCGAGCATCTCGGCTCGTGTGTCTATGGCGGCTTGTGGGTTGGAAAGAACTCGCGTATTCCCAACCTCAACGGTTATCGCAAACAGGCGGTGGAGTACTTGCAGGCTCTGGGCGTTCCCGTGCTGCGTTGGCCGGGAGGTTGCTTCGCCGACGACTACCACTGGCGAGATGGTATAGGCCCCGCAGAGAAGCGTCCGAAGCGCGTGAACATTCACTGGGGAAGCTATGTCGAGGACGGAAGCTTCGGTACTCACGAGTTTATCGGCCTCTGCAGATTACTGAATGCGGAGCCATATCTCGCCGGCAACGTGGGAAGCAGCACCCCGCGCGAACTACGCGACTGGATCGAATATTGCAACTATCCGTCAGGCAGCACATTGTCCGACGAGCGCGCTGCGAACGGTGCGCCTGATCCCTTCCGTGTGCGCTACTGGGGCGTAGGCAACGAAAGTTGGGGCTGCGGTGGGAATATGCGGCCCGAGGAGTATGCGAGACTCTATCGCGATTTCGCCGTCTATTGCCGTGAATTTGGTGGCACGGAGCTTTTCCTGGTAGCGAGTGGCCCATCTGGCAATGATTCCCGGTGGTCTCGCGGGCTTATGGATGGCCTCGGCTGGGAGCGGCCGCAGGGGATGTCGATGCACTACTACTCAGGGGGTGGCGATCGCTCCACGAGTTTCACCGTCGATCACTTGAACGAGCAATTGTCCTCGTATGCAAAGGTGGAGGAGGCGATCGTTCATCAAAGGGCCGTGCTTGACAGTTACGAGAAAGGTAAAGAAATCGGTCTCATCCTCGACGAATGGGGTGTTTGGGACAACATCCCGGCGGAAGATGAAAAACGTTACGGAAAGCTCTGGCAACAGAGCACGATGCGCAGCGCGGTGGCCGCCGGACTGGGTCTCAACATCTTCAACCGGCAAGCGGACAAGCTGTACATGTGCAACATCGCGCAAATGGTCAACGTGCTCCAGTCTCTCGTCCTGACGGATGGGCCGGAGGGGGAGCACTGCGTGCGAACCACTACCTATCATGCATTCTCGCTTTTCAAGCCACATCGATCGAAGATGGCCGTCCGGGTTGAATCGGAAGAATCTTCGCCCCTGAACCTTTCAGTCTCCGCTTCCAAGAGCGACAAGGAACTGGTCGTAACGATGGTCAATCCTCGTCACGATATCGATCTGCAAGTGGAGTGCACGCTGAAAGGGACCGGCGCGAGTGGATGCTCTGCCCAGATACTGCACGATGGGGAATGGAATGCTTGTAATACATTCGACAACCCTGAGCGGGTCACTCCCAGGCTGCTGCCGACTCGAATAGATGGATCGAAGCTTGTACTTGATCTGCCGCGTCTATCGGTGGCGACCGCGGTTGTGCAGATTCACTAGGAAAAGAGTTAAGACTTCGACCGACGCTTGCCGTTTTGCGAATCCTCCAGAGCAGCCGTGCGCTTCTGCTGGAGGGCCTGCTTGAGGGAATCTCCGGCATGCTCGATATGTTGGCGCAGGAGCTTGCAGGCTGCGGCAGTGTCCCGTTGTCTGCACAATTCCAGAATTTGGTGATGCTCTTCGTTGGCGCGCTTCATGCCGTGCGTGAGGTACAACTGGAGGCGAGTGTAGCGCTCGCCACTATTGTTGACATTGCGGATGATCGCCAAGAACCGGGGTTGGTTTGCGCGAGAATACAGGACCGAATGAAATTGCCAGTTTAGCCTTCCCCAGCTGGAAACGTGATCATCCCTGCGAAGTTCGCTGACGTAATTGCGTAGGATTGAAGCGGCCTCGGAAAAATCATCTTCGGTGAGGCGCGGGATCGAAAGCTTCAAGACTTCCGGCTCAAGCAGGGCGCGAATCAAGAAAAGTTCTTCGACATCATCGGGAGACAAAGCGGGTACAACCGCACCTCGATTGGGCATGATCGCGATCAGCCCCTCGGCGTCGAGTTGCCGCAAGGCCTCACGAACGGGAATCCGGCTGACGCGATACTGGGTCGCGATGGCATCCTGCCGCAGTACAGCGCCTTCGGCTATTTCTCCCCGGATGATCTGATCGCGTAGCTTGTCGGCCACCGCGGAGGTGAGCGATTGACGCGGAATGGCCGAATCCTGTGCGGGCTCTAAGTCCATGGCAGTAGGCTCTTTACCCTCAAATTACAGTTACTTTCCAGCGCGCAGTGTCTACTATATCGCATGTTATATCCAAAGAATATATACGCTAGAGCGTCTCGGACGACGAAAAGGGAAAGGACCGGCCCCGGCCTCTACCACGGACCACGAGATAGATCGGAATTCCGAGGAACACAATCAGCAACCCGGGCCACGTCGTTGAGGGACGAAATAGGAACAAGACGACCAGTATGACGGTGGCTGTGAGGATATAGAAAGCAGGTACGACGGGATATCCCAGTGTGCGATAAGGACGTTGCGCAGCAGGTCGCGCGTGACGTAAGCGGAACACTCCTACGACGGTCAGTACATAGAAGATCAGTGCCGCAGAAATGACGTATTCCAGCAAGTTGTTGTAGAGATTCCCCCAAGATTGAGTTGCTGCATTATAAGTGCGGGGCAGCACCAGAAGCGCGGCCCACAGTCCCTGAAGTGCGAGAGACGAAGAAGGCACGTTTGCAGCGTTCAACTTTCCGGCGAAAGGGAAGAACAACTTCTGGCGAGCCATGGTGTAGTAGACGCGAGCTCCGGTCAGGGTCAGAGCATTGATGGTGCCAAAGGTCGAGATCATGATGGCGGCTGCCATGACGCTCGACCCGGCTGCGGGAAAGATGGCACGCAACGTTGCGGTTCCCACGCGATCGGCAGGAGCGTGTTGGATCGCCGCCAGTGGTAGCGTGAACAAGTAGGCCACATTGGCGAGAATATAGAGCGTGATTACCAGCGTCGCTCCTAGAACCATTGCGAGCGTGACATTTCGTTCTGCCCTTTTTACTTCGGCCGCCGCGAAGGCAATGTTGTGCCATGAATCGGCCGAGAATAACGATCCGGTCTGACTCAAGCAGATGGCGACGAACATTCCCAATGTTGTCGTGGCGTCCAGTCCTCGACCTAGGGATTCCGTTCCACTCGGATGCCAGGCGTTGCTGAAGTTTGCCGACACTATGGTGTTGCTGCGACCATAGAAGAGACCCAGAACGATCAAGGCGCCCAGCGCGCCGGTCTTGGCGACGGTGAATATATTTTGGATGACCTTGCCGTAGCGCAGGCCTAAGGTGTTACTGAAGGCGAGGAGAAGGATGACGCCAATCGCCAACAACTGAGCTGTTGAAAGCGACAGGGCGTAGTGGGTCGAGATGTGGGCTGGCGGGATTATGTATCTGTCCTCGGAGATCAGAGGCCAAAGTACGCCCGAGAAACGTGCGAAGGCTACGGCGACGGCAGCGATCGTCCCGGTTTCGATAACGGAGAATAGCGTCCAGCCGTAGAGGAAGCCCCACATTGGGGAGTATGCTTCACGAAGATAGACATACATGCCGCCGGCTTGCGGCATCAGCGCGGATAGTTCTCCGTAGCACAGAGCGCCCGCAATGGTGAGAAGTCCGGCGACCCCCCAAGCCACCAGGAGCCAGCCCGCGCTGCCGATCTGGCGGCTCATTTCCGCCGGAACAATAAAGATACCGGAGCCGATCATGGCCCCAACCACGATCATGGTCGAATCGAACAGGTTCAATCCACGCGCGAAGTTACGCGTGTCTTGTTCGGCTGTTTCTGAAGCTCCAGTCTCGACTTTGTGGGGCATGTTTATGGTTTGCCGTAGCTGCTTCGATGGAGGAATAGGTTTGACGATTGCATATTGTATCCATAAAATACCTCGGTGCCCACTAATTCCACTCATTAAGGATACCGGCGCGAACGGTA
>CAVUYN010000027.1:0-32496 GCA_963745715.1 uncultured Acidobacteriota bacterium
ACAAAATAAAAGAGTTGCTGGAAACCCCGTTTTTCGCCGGGGACACACCGGGGACACAATAATTTTTCAGCTCGACTTCTTCTCTGTGTCCCGCAGCATCGCAACCACTTTTTCCTGCGCCTTGCGCTTGGCCGGTGTCACCGCTTGGGCGTAAACATCGAGCGTGATCCGCGACGAGCCATGACGCAATAGTTCCTGCACAACCTTCACGTCTTCCCCATTCGCATGGAGCAGAGTCGTGTATGTGCGCCGGAACGTGTGCCAGCCGATACGCTTGGTGATACCGAGTTGCTTGGCCACCGGCTGGATGTGGTACGACATCACCTTCGAGAGCCAGACCGGCTGCTTACCACGTTTCTTGCCGGCCCGCGGCGCGTCCGTTGCAAAGACGTAGTCCTCGGGTCGGTTGTACTTCGTGGTTCGATACCACAACAGCAGATCCTCCGCGATGAAAGGATCGATCGGGATCAGCCGTTTCGAAGCTTCCGTCTTAACCTTTCCAACTACTTGGTCTACGACTGAACGCTGCGCCATGACAGTCAGGTCCTGGAAATGAATGTCCTCCCATCGGAGCCCGGCCAGCTCACCGCGCCGCAGGCCCAAAGTCATATCTAGCCACACCAAGACTCGCTCCCGTATCCGTAGCTCCGCCTGGAGGAGTTGGAATTCTTCGACCTCAAGCAGATCTGGAATACGCTCGCGTTTCGCGCTTTGGCGCACGCCTGAGCCGCGAACAGGACCGGTAATCGGATTCTTGTCCGTGAACTCCCACCGAATTGCGTGATTGTAGAGCGCGCTCATGGTATTGCGGATTTTGGATTTAGTCCCGTTGGCCCGGGGAATCGACCGCAGCCATTCCTCGACTGCGACCGTGCGAATCTGATCGATCGCTGTTTTCCCCCAGCGGGGGAGGATCCAGCAATTGAGCACTGATTCACAACGATCACGGGTCGAGTACGCCCGTCCCTCGTCACCTTTGTCGACTTGTTCGTGCTCTGCGAAATGTGTCACCAGTTCCTGCATTGTGATTCTTACCAATGCTGCCGATCCGCGATCGACCAAGTTCAAGCGAAATACCCTAGCTGCGTTCTCGGCCGCCTTCTTCGTTGGGTACTCCTCCAAAGTCCCGATCACTCTCTTGCGTGGCACTCGCCGGCCGTCAGACCGAGTCTCGCGCCAGCGGAATACCCAAATCTTCTTGCCACTCGAGGAGACATCGAGATTGACACCTCCCCTTTGGATCCGCGTCCTCTGCATCTACTTCCTCCTTCCCGGGGACACGGATCGCACTGGATGTGCGTTCGAATTTACCTTGGATTTCATCCAGGTGTCCAATTCGGAAATCAGAAAGCGCCAGTGCCGGCGTGTGCCTTCGCTGAAGGAGTACGCCGGCACTTCACCTTCGCGCGCTAGGCGCATGAGAGTTTTGGGATGAATGCGAAGAAACGCCGCGCCGTCTTTGGCGTCGACGTAAGGCTCAGGAAGACAACTGTGTGCCCCCTGGTCGCTGAAAGAGCAAGCACCACTAGCGCTCGATCGGTGCGGCATTTCGGCGGTCTCAGCAGACACAACAGGATGACACTGGTCGGTGCTAAGGACGATTTTGTCGAGTGATGCCATTTGCTCTCTGAGGCCTTCTAAGTCAATTCCAAGTCTGCGTCACGCGCTATCTCTCTTCGCGAGAGTTCGCAACTGTTTTGCTGCGCGCGATTCCTGCCGTGCTACTCTGTCGTTTCATGGCCCCTAAGAACATCGATTTAGAGGATCCAAATCTGGGCGCCGAACTTTTGAGAAACGCCAAGAGTGACCTACCGCTTGCGGTTTGGGAAAGCTACTGTATGAAATACTGCTCTTTCCCCACCTTTGGTTCAGAGCGTATGCTTCCCGTGGCTTTGTACTCATGGCGCTTTGATCCAAACAATGCTGAATTTGGACCCATCGATCCCCAAACTGCAGTCGACGAAGCGAGAATATGGTCTATAGAGACCCTGATGCTCCTAAAGTCCGACCACGTAGCTGAGGCCCTAGAGGCAGCCACACGAGCCGTCAAGATACTTGTGCGGGGCTCCTCTTTTAACCAGCGCAAGCGCGGTCAGCCTGCCGGCATGCGGCCAATGGCCGTTCGCGCATACATCATCCAAAAGTTCAACGCAGACCCAAAGAAGCCGCGCGCCTCTACTGTTAGTTGGGCGAGGCTGGCAGACATCCTGTTCATCGAAAATCGCAACTGCCCGAGAGAAATTCGCGATCCAGACGGAATCAGAAAGTGTGGTGTTACTAGGCACCAGTACGACAGCCCTTGCGTCAAGGCCCTGAGGACTGCAGTGGGAAACCTGCGATCCGCTATGGAGCATGAGCGGATCCCTCTCTAAGCGCAATTCAAAGAAATAGCACCATTTCTATTTGCCTCAGGAAATTCACCGCATTTCTATTGCCTAAATAGAATTCGCTACATTTCCGTTCCTTTAGTGCCCTCCGCAGATCAGGTACTGTCGCTATCAGAGTGCAAATTTGCACGGAGAAAAAACTATATGGACACAACCTCAAATACAAACCGCAGCCAAAAGGCTTCTCTCACACGCAAGCGCAACAAGTATGAGGCTAAGCGCGACGAGGCAATTCAGTCCGCTCGCCGCGACTACCTCTACAACAAACTAACGGACGAACAACGCGAGGCTATCGAAGAACGAATCGATTCGTCGACCTATGGGTTCGATGATGAACTCGAAGATTTCGTGCTTAACAAAGAGTACGAAGTCGTCAGCGGCCTTCGTGCTCTTCTCCGCGATGGGATCCACCCTGGTCTCCTTCTTCAGGCCCTGGAGGCCGGAAGTTGCGGCGTGGTATTTCCCACCGAGGGCTTCACGATCGACAAGAAAAGTCTGCTAGACAAGGTCCTCCGCGAAGAGGAATTTCGTTCAGTGGACACCGATGTCGATGAGGACGATGTCGAGGGCATCAACTACGAGGACTTCGATATCCCTTCGGCCCTGGAAACGAAAGGAGGGGCCACTCTCTGAGGTCGAAACCGAGCGGTGCTCGGTCGTGCCGTGAGGCGGCACCTGAAGAGACCACACTCCTGGTTATATCCGTTGCCCGCAGTGAGCTCAGTCAGAGAAAGGAATTGAGATGGACTTCAATGCAGATAAATATTTCGTTGAGAATTCGGACGCACTGACCGAGGACGGGAAGATTCAAGTAGCAAAGGATCTGCTGGAGCTCGAGCGCCAGGGCGTCCTCGAGTACCGCGACGGCCGCTGGGGACTCGCGGCCGGTGTAGAGATCGAAGAGACGCCTGACGGGCCTGTGGCCCGCTTAAGGAATAAAGAAGAAGGAGGCAACTGATGGCGATCGACGGTAATACGACATGCGCGGTGCCGAAGTGCGGCGCGCCCATTTCAGGGCCTAACAACCTGTGCGAGGAACACCGGCTACCTGGCATGGCTGTTCGGGTGGGTGACAACACGATGGTGATCACGGCTTGGTACGCGGAGCACGACGACGAGGTCGGAATGATCCTGCTCAATGACCTCGTCCTGGGCGAGATCTTCGGTGGCGGTGCTGGCTTTGAGGGAAAGCTTCGCGAACAGGGATTCTTGAACGTACGCAACCTCGCCACGCCGGAAGAATTGGAAACGGCTAAGAAGTCGGTGGAAGGTAAGAAGGTGGGCAACTGGGCTGGCCCCTGGAGGACGCAATACCCATGGGAGCTGAATTGACGAATTTCAGCGACAAAGGTCGAGATTAGAAGTGAAGCGAATGAATAAACGGGACAATAAATTCGATAGCACGCGGGCCGGCCAGGCGGAAGACGAGTTGGACTTCATCGGAGGAATCGTATGAGCGACATCGTACTCAGAGGTTACGTGCAGAAGCGCAGGGGAATCCTCACGCATCTGCTCGAAGGGCGCATGACCCTCAACGAGTACCTCGTATTCGACGTCCTGCTCCTGCTTGCGGACAAGGAGACGGGGTCGTACATGATCAACGCGACCGCCGTCCGGTTCTGGACGGGCGAACAACTCAGCAAGGATGCAGCCGACAAAGCGCTGCGCGGCCTGGACGAAAAAGGTTACATAGTGCGCGAAATCGTGGCCGGCAAGAAGGCCGTCTACCCCTACCACATCCAAAAGTTCGTCGTGACGGGCGGTGCGGAGGTGGGCAAGGTGCTCACCTTCACCAAAAAAGCCAAGGGCGTTGAGAAAACCGGGGAGCTTCTCGAATACTTCGGCGCGGAGCCTGCGGACGAGGGTACAACGGAGACCCCCACGGACACTCACACGGAGACTCCAACGGAGGGTGCGGACAAAACGAAACTGAATACTGGAGACCGGAGACCGGAAACCGGAGTTTTGAAGGAGGGAGGGAGGGAAGGACGGACGGACTCCTCCTCGTCGCTTCGCTCCTCATCGTCGTCGGGGTTGACCTCATCCGCCGTAATAAAGCTTGAGTTGGTTTGGAGGGGCCATACGGACTATGGGTTTAAACCAGACGAAATCAAGGCAGCCGAGAGGCTGATCGACGAGCACGGCCTGGAGGAAGTTGAGGTGGTCCTAAAGAACGCCCTGACCGAACGCCCCAAGTCGGCTGCAATCAAGTGGGGGAAGTCGGCGACCTTTGTCACCTTCGCCGACAACTACGAGTACAACCACAACGCGTGGCGTGCGTGGCAACGGACCAACAAAGCCAAGGCGAAGGTGGCAGCCGGGAAAGGGGAGCATTCGATGCCGCAGTACCGTAAGGACTCCGGCCAGCGCGAAATCCTGAAGAGTGACGTATGAGCGACTGCCGTGAAAGAGAAGGCTGTTGGCCTGTCCGGGCGAGGGGCAGATCCCGGTCTTCGAAGACCGCAACGGCGTCAGCATGCCGGTGGGCTACAGGCCATGCAACTGCATAGCGGAGGACTAGAGGTTTTCCGGCGCTCGTATGCGCGCCGGAGTATTTAACCGTAAGGAGTAACGACAACATGAAGCGAATTTCAAAAAGCGGGAGCGAAGAAGGTCAACTTCTTCGAGGAAGAACTAGCAGAGGGGCCGCATTGTTTCGATCCAGCGGAGGAGTGAGCATGAGTCAAAAACCAGGGCACGTATGCCGGCACTGCGAGTGCCAGTCGCACAGCGACGGATGCAAGAACGAGGGCACGATCCTTGCACCGACGATCCGATGGATTTGCGATGACTGCTACATCCGCTTCGGCAACTGCAAGGATTCAGGCCGCCGGGATTCTCGATCCCAGGTTCTAGAGGGGCCTGCGGCCAGAGGGGTTCGGCTGCCGGAAGGTGATAAGCAATGAAGCACGAGGTGATCTGGTACGGCCCCGTCAGGGACGTTCATTTCCTGGTGGAGGCCGACACGGAAGACGAGGCCATCGAGCGTCTCAGCCTTTGGCTGTGCGACCCGGACGACGACAATGCCGAGGGGATCGAGGAATTTGCAGTAACAAGTTTGGGGACGACGGCGTCAACCGCTCCTGTTGAATAGGTGAGATACCTCCGTGATCGTACGCACGGCGGGGTAAGCGGATGCTGGCGGATTGCAGGCCACATTGGTCTTCGTCCTCAATTCAAAAACTAAAAAGGAGAAACAAATGAGCATCGACAGGTACTTCAAGCAGTTGGAGCAGGAGCATGAGCCATACGTCGGCAAGAAGTGCAAGGTTCAGATCGAAGGCGAGAAGCTGACGGGCGTGGAATTCTACGACCGGCTCATCGCCAGGCTGAAAGAGAAAATCTCAAAAGGAGAACAACAATGAACGAACAGATTCCCCCGGTCAACTACACAGGCACCGTTCCTTGCGAATGGTGCGGCACGCTAACCCACTGCACGAAGTGCGAAGACCCCAAAGTCGCAGAGAGAATTCACCACTTGCTTTGGATCAGCAACGACGATCCGATGGACGAGGCCGTAGGCGGACACATCCATGCGTGCAGCGACGCTCACGAGCTTTATTGGAAGAACGCACACTTCGCCACATCGCTCGAAGGCGTCGATCCGTTTGAGATTCGGACGATGCTGCCGAAGCTCGAAGGTATCAAGCGCCTGATCGCCCTGGTGGCCATGGCCGACGATCCCGAACCCTGTGCCTGTGTGATCGACCCCGAAGACGGATCGACCATCACGGCCTGCGTTCTGCATCCCGAAGGCGGATCGCCAATCGGGTGCGCCCAGTGGGCGCTCAACCAGATCAGGGACATCGACCCCAAGCTGTACGCCGATTTGGCCATCGCTAACCTGACGATTTGAAGTTTTGAGCAGTATCAAACTAAAAGGAGAAACCCAAATGAACGACGAAGCGAAGAAGGAAACAACTCACGGTTTGATCACAGGCCGTGGCAACGGCGACTGGGGCAGAATCACAGTGCGCACGGACGGTAGCATCTTGCTGGAGAACGTGGCGCTGAGCAACATCGCAATCCGCAACTGCGATCTGCACGCTGAGTCGGGCGAACGCCCGATCCCGTTTGCCGACCGCATGAACCAACTTGAAGACTGGGCGACGGGATCACCGCAGTACCCGGACACCAAGCTGTGGGCTGGGCACACGCATACGTTCGGCGGTCTTACTCTGAAACAAACGCAGCCGGAAACGCCGTGCGACCTGTGCGGACTCAAGAAGAGACCAGCGGAGAAAGAGTAATGAGCCAGAAAACCTACGACATGACCGACCTGGAAGTCTTCGCATCCGACTGCCAGGAGTTGGCCGCGAAGATCGAGGCGGCCATCGCCTCCGGCAGGAAGGGGTCGGTGACGAGCACCTGGAAGCAGATCGAAAAGCGCCTCGACGAAGCGGCCAACACGCTCTTTGAAATCTGGCACGACATCGAGGGAGACCAATGAGCGACGAAACAAAGAGGGAATCGTGCATCGTGAACTTTCAGGACGACGATCCGCTTGAGGTAAGGATATGGGCTTTCGAGGCGGAACGTAACCGTGTCGTGGCCGAGGCGTGCTCGGCAGCCAAGAAGAAGGAAGCGCAGGAGTTTTACGACAAGCTCATCGCCGGTCTGAAAGAGCGCGGCCACGTCTGCACCTTCGAGAAAGAGGACGGCTGGAAGTGCCCGACATGCGGGGAGGAGATTGGCGCTGCGACCCCACCGGTGGCCCCTCAATTCAAATGCGGTGAAAGTATCAGGAGAAAAAATGTCTAATTGGATCGACTACAGCCTGGACGTATTGGCCGGCAGCCCGGCAGAGATCAATCAGATCGCCGAAAGGCTGAATCAACCCTTATTGGAGCTCGCCGGTTGGATCGCTCGGAGGGATGGTCAGCAAGCGAACGAGGTCACAGAGGCCCTGAAAGAACTCCTCGAGTTCAAGACTGTCAAGAATCTCGGCCATGTGCATAACGACGTCAACAAGGCCCGTCGGTTTAGCCTCGAGTTCAAGGACAGACACTACGGCATCGTCGACAGCCACCTGATCGAACTTTCCGAGGCGTTTCCTAACACCATCTTCCTTCTTGAATATTGGGATACGCAGGCGAGCTACTCCGGCAAACGGGTGATGCGCGCCGGAAGAGTAGTACAGGAGGTATTCGACGGCGATCAGAAAGTGCAAGGCCTGGATTGGGCTTTACCGGATATCTTCGCTCCGTTCAGGTCCGAGTACTACGGGGAGGAGCATGCTTTTGGTACTCTTTGGTCTCAATGGGTCGATGATATGGTGGCCAGCGCAATGGCATTGAAGAACGAGGAAGTGTCGACGATCCAGCACTCCACGAGCGGTTCGAAATAACGCCGCTCACATCTCACCGGGGTCGAAACTCACTGACACTGTTCGCACTTTTTGCAATTTCCAATCTTAGACAGAGACTGGAAACCCATTAAATGAACATAGTCGAGAAGATTTGTCTTGTCCCGGGCTGTGGCCGGCCGGGTACTCATCAAGCGCCGGGTGGATCGACTCGGCAGCAGCTGTGCTGCCATCACTACGAGCAGTTCGCGGCGCATTTGTGTGACCCAATAAACAACCCAGTTTTTCCCGCTCCAGTTGAGCCATCCTCGCAATAAGCTCCGAAACTCTCCGACTTCAATCTGGCTCTGACGTGCTCGCAAGTCATTCACGATGCTGGACGTAACGCTTAGACCGTCCAGCCCAATCCGGTGTATATTTCCGCTAAGGACGTCGCAGTAACACCCCCACCTTGTTTCTCCCAGTGACTGTTTGTGCGGCCCGGCGGCCGCAGTGGCCGTGCTCTCGGACTGTTATCAAACGCAGCACTGAGCTTGCAGCTGATCGATGCAACGAAGGACTGAGGAGAAACACTTGGATAGCCGTGCGGAAGCGAATCTCGACCGATTGAGCGGGGATGTCCATTTTGTGGTGTCTCCCCTGCGATTCCTCGTCCGGTCATTAGTCTGGCTTGCTGTACTGATTCTGGCACCGGCGATCTTCTTTTCAATTCTCATCTTCGTCGTCTTCTATCACGGACCGGACAAGTCAGATACGGTCTGGGCTCTCAAATGGGTCTTCGGCGTGCTCAGTCCCTTCGGGAGCGCTTTCTGGTTCTTGATGGCCGTAATGGTTCCGAAATTCTATCGGGCCAAACGCGACGGATACGAGATAGAGAACAACCTCGCGCTTCACATCAAGGCCATCGGCGTGATGCTGTTTGCGTTTGGGACCACGGGCGCCACCATGTTCTGGGTCGCGTATGCGCTTCAGCAATCAAGCGACGTAGTGTGGTTTGCTGGAGCTTACCTGGCCTTTCTCTGCCCCTTTCTGCTGCTCGGATTGTGGCGACTGCTTTTCTAGCGAGTGAAAATTGGAGGTATGCATGGATCGCCCCACAGAAGTGTTCGTGCTCACGCGGCTGGTGATCAGCTCTGAGGGCCACGTCGTCAGCAAAAACGTCGGCTGCACATTCGACATCTTTGAGGCAGATTCCCATCGAGCACTGGCCGTGGAAAACGACTTCGAACGCTACCCGATCCCGGCTGACTGGCTAGAGGAGGCTGAGCAGTCGAGTTTTGTTTTGTCGATGAGACAGTTCCGCTCCATCGTCGAGGACATGCAACGAGAGTCATTGCGCTAAAGATGTTGCGAAGCACCGCTACAAGCACTTAATGTGGCGGCCTGCGCCGCGCTCACGGATCCATAAAGCCATCCATTGCTGGCTGTCGCAGCTTGGATACGAGGTCTGCATTCAACATGAGTCTTAGGGTAAAGCCGGATCTGCAGGAATGCGTATTGAAAACACGTCAGATGAACTCAATGCCTTCAGCAACGTCTTGCACCGACGAAGTTGGTAAGGTCTTTCGAGTCGAGCAGCCGTGGAGAAGGTGCCTAGTGTGCGATGAACTCTTTACTGTCGAGGGAGCGCGGGAGCACGCTCAGGTCGGGTGCCGTCCTCGCCGGAGTCTCTGAATGAGGCAATGCGACAGAAGTGGGGCTTTACGGCACCCATTTCCGCAAAAGGACGACTGATTGCCCCTCAGTCCTCTCCTCCCCTAAGTGATCGTTGTTGCAGCATCAACGCCGGCGCCAGTGTGCCAGCGGTGTGCCAGATTTTCGGGAGGAATTTTCGTTGGCTCGTAAGACGGGACAAATCGTAGGGCGGGGACGGCACCGGTGGCTGGTTCGCGTCTTCCTCGGCCGCGACCACGAGACCCGCCGGCGGCGCTACCTCAGCCGCACCGTGCACGGTCCCGTCCGGCAGGCCCAGTCCTACCTTAATAAGGTGCTACGCGAGCGCGATCTCGGCCGCCAGGTGGAGGGAGTCACGGTCACGCTCGATGAGTTCCTAGATCGCTGGCTCGATACCGCCGCCAAACCAAAACTGCGCGACAAGAGCTATGAGAGTTACGAGAGCCTGTTACGGCGCTACATCCGACCTGTGCTCGGCGAACGAATACTATCCGCAGTCACCCCGCTCGATGTGCAGGACACATATCAGAAAATGATCGATCGCGGTCTGTCGTCTCGCACTGTTCGCTACACCCATTCCGTTCTTCGCTCCGCCATACGCCAGGCCATCCGATGGCGGCTTCTCTTGCAAGATCCGACGGATGGCGCCCAACTGCCGCGGCTCGGCCGTCGCGAGATGCGCGTGCTCACCGCAGAACAATCCAGGATCTTCTTGTCGGCTGTACTCAAGACTCACTACGGGCCTGTTTTTGCAGTCGCTCTCACCACCGGCATGCGCCCATCGGAATACCTCGCGTTGAAATGGCAGGACATCGATTGGGATCGAGGTACTGTCAGCGTCGTGCGCACCCTGGAGAGATCAGCAGGCGGTTGGCGTTTTGCGGAGACGAAGCGAGCGCGCAGCCGACGCATTATCAAATTTCAGGATTGGGTGCTCGAAACACTCAAGAATTTGCAGTCAATAACGACCCGGCGGAGCGGATGTAGCCGGCCTGACAATTCGGAGCTGGTCTTCACCTCTCCTGCTGGGCGCCCCATCTACTCCGACAAGTTGGCAAAAAGGTTCAAAGCAATTCTGCGGCCAGAACGGATTGCCCGTGATCCGACTTTACGACTTGCGCCACACGGCCGCGACGCTTGCTCTATCTGCCGGCGTGCCGCCCAAGGTCGTTGCTGAGCAGCTCGGTCATGCCAGTGCTGCATTCACTCTGGATGTCTACTCGCACCTCTTGCCGCACATGCAGGAGGAGGCCGCGATAAAAGTGGAACAGATTCTTGCAGGGCCGGGTCTGCTACCGCACCGGATGGCCGTCCCGAAAACAGGTCCCAAGAAGCCTCCTAAGGCCGTCAATCCGGTGCGAGAAGGCAAGCGTACCCGCTTACGGGCATAAATGTGTTTCGCTTTATATTCGCTACCGAGAGTATCATGAATTGTGCCCTTGTGCGCCGCGTCACTGAGTTGTTGGAGCGTTATCCGTAGATTCAGATCAATCGGGGAGGTCTTACATGCTGCTCGTCATTCTGGCCGTCATTCAAATTGTTCTCTTAGCAATCTTCGTGATCCTCTTTCTGACGAAGGGGCGGGGTGACCTGCGGAGTTCCGCTCCAGAGTTACTGACCGGTTTGGCAAATCTGCACGCCTCCGCGGAACGATTTGAGGGCAAGATTTCTGGCGATATGCGCACTTTGCGGGAAGACAGCCTCAGCTATTCGAAACAGGCCCGGCAGGAAGCCGCGGCGGAGGCGCGATCGTTGCGTGAGGAGATGAGCACCCACCTGGGTCGGTTAGGCGGGCACCTGAATGACAACCTTTCCGAGTTTCGCCGCGATCAGGTGTCAGCGGCCAACCAGCTCCGAGATGGTGTGACGGCTCAGATCGATCGACTTGTAAACACCACAACCGAATCTGACCAGCAGCTGCGCGACGTCATGCAGGAAAAGTTCGCGGGCCTGCAACAGCAGGTGACTGGTCAGCTCACAGACTTCAGCGATCATCAGGCGCAAACAAGCGAGCAACTGAAGGATTCCGTCCACACCAACTTCAGCCGCCTGGGATCCGAACTCCGCGAGACGAACAAAGAGCTCAGCGGAAAAGTGCAGGGCAGCTTGGTCGATCTAACCGGGAGAATTCAGGGACTCTCCGCAACGAACGAGCAGAAGCAGGATGCACTGCGGCAAGTCGTTGAATTGCGGCTAGACAAGCTAACCGAGAGCAACAACGAGAAACTTGAGCAAATGCGGCAAACGGTCGATGAGAAGCTGCATACGACGCTCGAGAAGCGACTCACCGACAGCTTCGGACTTGTTACCGACCAACTCGGCCGAGTCCAGGTGGGGCTTGGAGAAATGAAGGATCTGGCGAACGGGGTAGGGGACCTCAAACGAGTGCTGACCAATGTAAAGACGCGCGGAGGATTCGGAGAAGTACAGTTGGGTCTTTTATTGGATCAGATGCTTTCCCCAGAGCAATATATTACGAACGCCCGCATTCGCGAGGATTCGCAGGAGTCTGTGGAGTACGCAATTCGAATGCCCGGTACACAGGATGGAGAGCCAGTGCTCCTTCCGGTTGACGCGAAGTTTCCGCGGGAGGCTTGGGAGCGGCTGGAAGATGCGCAGAGCCGCGGTGACCAGGCAGCAATGAAAGACGCCGGGAATAAGCTCGAGGCGGTGATTCGAGCGTCCGCCAAGACAATAAAAGAGAAGTACGTTGTGCCCCCAACAACCACGGGCTTCGCGGTAATGTTTCTGCCAACCGAGGGCCTGTTCGCCGAAGTGGTTCGCCGCCCGGGGCTAGTCGATGATCTGCAATCGACTTTTCATGTGTGTTTGGCCGGCCCAACTACGTTTGCAGCGTTGCTCACCAGTCTGCAGATGGGCTTCCGCACCCTCGCCATACAGAAAAAAGGCAGCGAGGTCTGGAAGCTGCTCGCTGCAACCAAGGTGGAATTTAAAAACTTCGGTGGCTTGATGGCTAGGGTCGAAAAGCAAGTCGGAACCGTCCAGACCACCTTGAAATTAGTAAATAGCAAAACGCGGACTATCAATCGCCGGCTCAGAGGAGTCGAAGTGCTGGACACGCAGGCCGCTCTAGTCGCGGGCGCTGAACAGGAGCCTTCGGCAACAGATGCAGAGCCGGCTATGGTCCAAGCGGATACGTAACACTTTCGAGCCGTTTGACATTCAATGAGGTACTGATATCGTTGAATCGATTCGGCGAAGCGAAGGATGAAGGCTTTCTGGCCTCTCATCTTGAGGGGGCTTCCGCTCGCCGATTTCCCCGTATAGGCGAAGTGTGTATCGGTTTGGGCACAGGAATAAATGTTAGCCCGCATACAATCCGAGTGTTTCCCAGCAGGTCGATGTGCAGTGTCGTCAATCTCTAAGACGGATTACATACTCTGGCGGGCCTGCGCGAAGAACGCCTGGCTACGGATTCACAAGCCTGACGTGTACTACTCGACTGAATTGACGGAATATGAACAGTCCGTCATGGAAATGGGAATTGAGGTGGAGCGCGTGGCTCGTGGTTTGTTTCCCGATGGCACGATCATTACCGGTTCACAAACGGACGCATTACAAGAGACTCGCTCACTGATCGCTTCAAACACTCCCACACTATTCCAGCCAGTATTCGAGCGAGAAGAGTGTCTGGCGGTAGTAGATGTTCTTCGATGCGAAACCGGGACGGACGACTGGTCGATCTATGAGGTAAAGTCCGCAACCAAAGTAAAGGAAGAGCACATTTACGACCTTGCGTTTCAAGTTGTCCTTCTTCGAAAGCACGGTATCAACCTCAAGCGGGCCTTTCTCATAGTTCTTAATCCCGATTACGTGCGCCAGCATGATCTCGATATTCGGAAGCTATTCAACCCCGTTGACCTCACAGCAAATGTGGACGACATCTCGGAGACCGTCAGTGGAGAAATGCAAGAGGCGCGAAATTATCTGCTGAACGAGTCTGAGCCTCAAGGCCCTTGTTCCTGCATATATAAAGGAAGGTCTCGGCACTGCAGCACATTCCACTATTCAAATCCAGACGTGCCGGACTATGGAATCCACGATATTGCCCGCATAGGGAGCAGCCCGAAGAAACTCAAGGAACTGGTGGATGCTGGGATTTTTGCGCTCGAGGATATTCCTTCTGACATTAAGTTAACGAAAGGCCAGAGCAATCAGCTTCTGGCATATCGAACCGGCGAGACGATAATCGATAAAGAAGCGATCGCGAAGGAGCTGAGCGAGCTCACTTTTCCTCTTCACTTCATCGACTACGAGACATTTGCATCCGCCCTGCCCCTATTCAGGGACTTTTCGCCCATACGACCAGATCCCATTACAGTATTCGGTTCACATTGTTGGTTCACCCGACGAGGAACCCATACACCGCGATTTCCTTCACACAGGGTGCGGCGATCCCACCAGCTCGTTCCTAGACTCGCTTCGAGAACACGTTAGCCCATTTGGTTCAACGATTGCGTGGAACAAGGCTTTCGAGTGCCAGGTCAATGACGCTATCGGACGTAGGTGCTCATCTGCACGCGAATACATCATTGAGCTCAATGATCGTTTTTACGATCTGATGGACATCTTTTCGAAACAGTACTTTGTCCATCGAGATCTTCGCGGATCGGTTTCCATAAAAAAGGTCCTGCCAGTTCTTACGCCAGAACTCAGTTATTCAAACCTCGGAATCCAAGATGGTGCCGTGGCGTCATTGACGTGGAGCAGGATCGATCTCGGGAGAGATCGATGACGAAGAGTGTGCGCGGCTGCGCGCAAATCTGAGAGATTATTGTGCGCTGGATTCCTATGGAATGTACGCGATTTGGCGGGCCCTAACAAATCTGATTCAGAGCCACTAGAAGCCGATGGATGTTCAGCTTCCAAAACTCCAAACAAAGACTCTCCGAAAGGCACCGGATCCTTCCGCTTACAAGCTTTACCGTGCCGCCCAGGAGTGGGATCTGGTAGATCCGATTCTGATCCGAGATCGCCAGGATCTAAAATCCGAGCCTAAATGGCACGATCACATCGAACCGTACTATCACCAGATCAGCAATTTGGTGACTTTCTGTCGACGTCTTCCCGTCACTCTCTTGGCCGACGACGTTGGGTTGGGCAAGACCATTAGTGCGGGGTTGATTGCCAGTGAGCTGATGGCGCGACACCGAGTCTCAAAGATCCTCGTCGTGTGTCCGAAGTTGCTAATGCCGCAGTGGAAGGAGGAGCTGGAGACCAAGTTTGCAATCCCTGGCGTTGTAGCCGTCGGAAACGATCTCGTGAAAGCGAAGGTGCCGGATGGCGGTGGCGCAATTATCACGACGTACCATTCTGCACGCATGTATCTCGAAGCGTTGAGCCAAGCCGGATTCGAAATGCTGATTCTAGACGAGGCACACAAGCTTCGTAATCTCTATGGAACAAACCAGCCTCCTCAGGTAGCGGAGCGATTCCGGGACGCTCTGGCCAACCGCATGTTCAAGTACGTGCTCATGCTCACGGCGACGCCCCTTCAAAATCGTCTGTGGGATATCTACTCGCTCGTCGACTTGTTGTCGGTTGCGCGAGGACACCAGAATCCATTCGGTAGTGAGGGGGTGTTTGCTCGAACTTTCATCGATGACGATCGGACGCAAGCACGTCACCTGGCCGCCAACATGCGTGACAGTTTCCGATCGATTGTCTACGGGTACATGTCGAGAATTCGGCGAGCGGATGCGAACCTACATTTTCCTGAACGTGTCGTCCAACTGCACAAGGTTGATCCAGTGCCCGAGGAGCTTGAACTGATCAACGCGATCGCAAGCGCCATCCGAAGCCTGAACCGGTTATCGCAAATCTCGATCCTTCAAGCAGTGATCAGTAGCCCACATGCTTTGCTTGCCCAACTGAAGAAAATGGCTGCTAACGGAACGGTACCTCAAAGTCTGGCCATGCGAGTGGAGGAGATTGTTGGCAGAATCGGCACCACGGCAAAGTTACGGGGCCTTGCCTCCCTAGTCGACAAATTGCGGGCAGAGCAACCCGAGCGGTGGAGACTAGTGGTATTCACGACTCGGCGCGAGACACAAACGACCATCGAATCGTTTCTGCAGACACGAGGAATTACTTGCGGCCTAATCAACGGAGATTCGGGTGAACGAAACCAGCGGACGATTACAAGATTCAAGAAAACCATCCCCGAAATACATGTAATCGTTTCAACCGAGGCAGGATCGGAGGGCGTTAACCTGCAGGCAGCAAATGTTCTCGTTAATTTCGACCTGCCCTGGAATCCAATGATCGTCGAACAGCGCATAGGGCGCATTCAACGACTGGCCTCAGAGCACGCAAGCGTCTGCATCTGCAACATCATTCTGCGGGGGACCTTTGAGGAATACATCGTCGGACGATTGATGGAGAAACTTCAGCTCGCGTCTCACGCCATCGGAGACATAGAGGCTTTGCTCGAGGCCGCGGGTATGAACGAGCAGAATGATGATGGTATACCGTTCGAAGAGTTGATCCGCCAGCTCGTCGTCGCATCGCTCGCCGGCAAAGATGTCGACGCGGCAACGAAGCTTGCGGAAAAGAGTATTGCCGAGGCCAAGATTGAACTTCAGAGCCAGGAAAAGAACATTGACGCGATGTTCGGAAAGATGGAAGACGCTGTTGGAGAGGAGATTCCGTACCCCAACTTGCCCAGCGTCGTGAGGTCGATGGGGGCCACAAGAATTCGTCCTAGCGGCGACTGAGCTAGTCTTGGAACTCCGTTAACTCTCAGAGTCTGATGGCGTATACGTTAGCGCAGCATGACGGAAAAGTTGATCGGATCTGTTTTGACGAAACGCACTCCTCAAATGCAGTTCTCTACCGTCCTGGCACACCAGCCTTCAGCCGGCTGGTCACGAGAATGGTCGATACTGGTTTGCATCGTGCCCTGGACCTCGATGAAAAGCCAGCTTCTAAAGCACAGCAGATGGCGAAGGAATGGGTCGAGGGTTTTGGAGGCAACTTCCATTCCATCCAGATTGGCGAAACGCTTCGATCATTTACTGGAATCGCCACTGTGCGGGTGCGCGCAACTGTCGGTCATGACAGCTACGAACGACTTGTGGATGTCAACGTTTCTCCTGACGAACACTGGATTTCGGCGGGCTTGACTGGAGCAAGTCCTATCTCCGACCCGCTGAAGAATCCAGAAGCAGTCGGAATAGACAGTGCCTTCCGTCGTCGAGAAGGCAACACAAGATCCGGGTGTGTCTGAATTCTGTCGCTTCTACCTTGATCGGCGGACTCAGGAAGTTGGCGGCCGCAGGTGCAGACGCGCGAAAGAGGAAGAAAGTTGAAGACGACTTCACGCCTCGGTTGGACACAACTCTAGTTGGCATCGATGGCACAGTACGACGGCAATTACGACTGAAGACGCTTTTCGATCTTGGATCCGAGCATGAGTACGAAAGCACCATCGCTGTCATTCCTGCCGAAAGCAAGCGCAAGTGTCCGGAACTGTATCGCTGCTCTGTGTCTCAGAAGAGTCGCTCCTGCTGAATGCTTCGCGCGATGCGAGATTAGCGGCTTATCTGTGTTGAAGCATTTGCTCGTAAGGTCCGAAGTCAGCGATCGAGCGGCATTGCCCGAGTTCATCGAGCAATGTGCTGCAACAGGCAAGCGGGCTTTGCAAGATGAGCTCGAAGAATCATCGGTAACACATCAAAAAATCCTAAAAACGATTCTGAAAACGTCAGACTTGTCCGGCAAACGCGCTGAGCCTCAATTCTTCGGAAATTGCGAGTTCACTGGAGCACTCGCCCTCAACGATGAACTCGAAACCAGCCAGGTATCCGGCAAACGATATCGCAGAGATAGGCAACAACGATCAATCGTCAGCGGCAAGACTGGTTATCGCGATGAATTTGTCCAATGCGCGGAGACAGGACAGGCGCTGTTAACCGAAGAAAGTGAAAAGTGCGACGTTACGGGAAAGATCGTTGTCCCAGGTGTGTTGGTGAAATGTGAGGTTTCGAACAAGAAAGTCTTGCCGTCGCTTGGTTGAGAGATCTGCCCTAACAGGCAAGCGGGCTCTAAAACAGTTCTTCGTCTCAAGCAGCGTTTCGGGCAGTTCGGGCACTGCAGGATGAGAGCGTTGCCTCGGCGACCGGAAAATACTGTCTCCCAGCCGAGGCAAAACTGTGTATGTGGAGTGGAAAGAAGATTCACCCTGACGATCTGCGGACGTGTGAGCTCACGCGCATGAATGCACATTTCGAATTCATGACTACAACTGGCGCATGTCGCCTGGAACCACTCGTCAATTTGTTGAACGGCTTGCGAAGGAAGGGCGACAAACAGGAACTCTGGATCAGAATAGCTGAAGACATGTCGAGAATCGCAGATGCCAAGTCGCAAGTTGAGGCTGCAATCTTATCGCCGAGCGAACAATACTTGGCTGTCTGCGTGGAAACAAAGAACTGGTTAGGCTTGAAAACTCGCCAGGCAGGTCTGTTGTACTCGATTCAAGAACAGGAAGCGATCGGCAGAATTGTGGCCGGAAAACGCGGAGCCCAGGGCTGGGCATTGGAAAAAGCATTCTAGACCCCCTGTTGTTGTTCTTGAAATGCCTTCTAGTATTCCGAAGACTAACGGCCGATCAGCCACTCTTTGTTCGATCAACCTGAATATCCGTGCTTTGATGCCGCAAGAGTGCGCCAGTTGTGTGTCTCTCTTGCGAGCCAAGGAGGAAACTCTATGGCTCGCAAAGTTGGCCAAATCATTGCACGAGGCGACCGCAGATGGCTCATCCGGGTCTATCTGGGCCGCGATCACGAAACCAAGAAGCGCAACTATCACAACCGAACGATTCACGGCAGTATGAGGGAAGCCCAAGCATATCTAACAAGAAAACTGAGAGAGCGTGACTTGGGCCGCGATCTGGAAGGGGCCAAGATAACGCTGAACGAATACCTTGACCGATGGCTTGAGATAGCCGTAGGACCGAGAGTACGCCCCAAGACATTCCAGGACTATCAGGGCATGCTGCACCGGTACGTCCGACCCGTTCTCGGTGAACAAATTCTGGCCGCACTGGAACCTCTAGATCTTCAGGCGATGTATCAGCAGATGACCGAACGAGGCCTGTCCGCTCGCACTATCCGTTACGCGCATGTGCTGATGAAAGGTGCGATGCAGCAGGCCGTGCGGTGGCGCTTGTTGCTTGAGAATCCGGCCGATGGACTCAAAGTACCGCAGCACGTTCGAAATGAAATGCGGTCTCTGAACGTTGAACAGGCGAGGGTGTTGCTCAAGGCTGCGGAGGGCACAGAGTATGGGCCAGTACTCGCAGTCGCACTCACGACTGGTATGCGCCCGAGTGAATACTTGGGTCTCAAGTGGCAAGACATTGACTGGGCACGACAAACGGTTAGCGTTGTTCGTAGCATCCGGAGACTGAACGGGAAATGGTGTTTCTCAGATACCAAGCGTTTGAGAAGCCGTCGTCCAATCAAGCTGCAGAACTGGATTATTTCCCTTCTTCATGATCTGCACACTAAAGTGGGTGCGCAGGATTTATATCCAGAGGCCCGTGACTTGATCTTCACAACGCCATCTGGACAGCCAATCATTGCCGACTATCTCGCCAAGCACTTCCGATCAATAATCGACCTTGCTGGTGTCCCACGATTGAGGCTCTATGACTTGCGCCATTCGGCGGCCACTATCGCGTTGGCAGCCGGAGTGTCGCCCAAAGTTGTTTCTGAGCAGCTTGGACACGCGAGCACGGCCTTTACGTTGGACACTTATGCTCACGTGCTTCCACACATGCAGGACGAGGCTGCCGCAAGAGTAGAGGCAATGCTCTTTGGAGCGAAAGCATGAGGACCAGCTGAGGACAAGAGTTCGGCACCCGATACGATAACGAGGCAATAACAATTGATGTATTCGGGTGCCGAGCTTTGATTAGCAAATCCGGTGGTTTCACAGGGACGCTTTTGCAGCTTCCGCATGGCTGACAGTTCACCCACGAACCAGCCCTTCACTTCCCGCAACGCCATTTCTCGCGTGCTAGGATCAGTGCGGAAGTGACACCGAGATCATTTGCCCTCCGGCGAGAACTTCCAGATTGTAGAAACCAGCCCCAGCCGATTGGCAATGATGCCGCCGTCGGGAGTCCACGCCGGCGAGTGCAGGTCGCTCGCGTTGTCGCCCGCCAAACGCGTGATTCGCCCCGTCTTCAGGTCAAGCAGCGCCAGCGGATTGAACCACGAGTCGGCCACATTGAGCGTCACGAGCATCTGGCCGTCGCTCCGTATGGTGCCGGGCGAAATGTAAAAATTAAACAAGGGCGAGGTGCGGTCGAACGGAATGGGGCGTTCGGACCCGCCGCCGGCAGGAACATCAAACAGGCTGATCTGCGAACTCTCCGCGCGGCCAACGACCAGCCGGCCATTCGACGGGTTCCACACCACCCAATCGCCGCCGCAGATCCTGGTCGCGTCGCCGCCCCCGGCCGCGATGGACCAGACTGATCCTCCCGCCGCGAAGTAGATCGTCCCTCCATCCGCCGAAGCCGCCAGAGATTGAATGCTGCCTTTGCGCGGCGAAATCCGCGCAGTGATACGGCCATTGGATGCGTCCGCGACAGCGATCGTTTCGTGTGGCTCGGGCCCTATGGCAAAAGCGATCCGACTTCCGGGCAGGGCGGTCATAGGCGCGGCAGTTTCCTCCGAAGTGTTGACTAACGGCACCGGCACCTTGCCGCGCTCCACGCCCAGCAATCGCGTCATACCGGACACCTCCGCGGGTATGACCGCGCGCCCGTCTGTAAGCACCACAACCATGTCCAAAAAAGAAAGCTCGGGGAAACTAGCAATTTTCACTGGTTGCCCCAGAGGTCGCGTCCCGCGCCACGAATAACTCACCAGTTCTGCCGGACGTTCCAAAGGACTCACCAGAATGCTCCCGTCAGGGCCGGCATCCAGCGCCCAGACGTTGCTGGTCACGGGGAAAAGCTCCTGAGGCTCACCGCGTCCGTCGAGAGGAATACGGACGATGTGGGCGAGAGCCTGCTCTCGAAACGCTGCGATGATGGATTTTCCTTCCGGGGAAAGTGAGTAAGTGCGCAGGCTGGCATTGCCCATCCCGTTCACCGGCACCGGCCGCGCCGACGCCGTTGCCAGATCAACTGCCATAAACCCCGGGTTCTCGCCACTCTTCTCCAACGGGCTTCCATAGACAATCGCGAGCCGGCCGTCGCGTGAAACTTCAATGGGAAAAAAAGAAACCGCGTTAATCATCTGAACCGGAAGTTCCTGCAGTTTTCCTGTCTCCGGCCAAAAATGGAACAACTGCCATCGGCGCTTCTGGTTGATTCGCGACACCAGGAGAGAACCATCGGGCAGGGCCGCCGGATTATCGGCATTTTCCAGAAGCAGGTGTTCCTCGCCGCCCAGAAATGGCACGCTGAACACTCCCTGTGGCACATCTGTAACCCGGCTGAAATAAATCGTGCTGCCATCGGACGACCAGCACAGATAGTCCACCGATCCCCGGTCGCGCCGCTGTGTCAGCACGTTCCAGTTGCCCGACTCGGGTTTCATGACCGCCACCTGTGTATCCCCGTCAACCATGGCTTGAAATGCCAATAGATGGCCGTCGGGCGAAAAGCGCGGGCCTAACGCCATTTCCGGGCCTCCCAGGCGCACTGCGGACCATCGCGTGGCCGGCGGCTCGCGCGACAACCAACGAGTAAGAGCGAAGGTTGCTGCCACGGCGAACAACAGCAGCGTTGCCGTCAACAGCCATCCGCGGCGCGGGGTAGAGGAAACAATCGCTGGAGTCGCGATCGAACCAGAAACAACTGGCGCCATTGTCGTCTCGCTCTGGCTGTCGCCTTGCGAGAGAGCGTGCAGCCCGAACCCGAGATCGCGCGCCGATTGGAAACGGTTGGCCGGATTCTTTTCCAGGCAATGCAACACTACTTCGCGTACTCCACCCGGCACGCTGCGTGGCAGATCGGGCGCTTCGTCTTGCAAAATCGCCGTCATCGTCTGCGCTGCCGTCTCGCGTTGAAAGGCTCGCTGGCCGCTCAACATCTCGTGCAGCACCACGCCGAAACTGAAAATATCGCTGCGATGATCCGTCTCAAGCCCCCGCACCTGTTCTGGCGACATGTAGCCCGCGGTGCCCATGACCACCCCGGGCTCAGTGCGCACTGTCATGGTCTCTTCAGCTGCACTGCTCTGCGAGTTGCGAACTCGAGCGAGGCCGAAATCGAGAATCTTCGCGCGTCCGTCTTTCGTGATCAAAACATTGTCCGGCTTCAGATCGCGATGCACGATTCCCGCCGCGTGCGCCGCCGCAAGGCCGCTCGCGATCTGGGCGGCGATGTCGAGCGTCTTGCGCAGTCCGAATTTGGCGCCGCGCAAAGTCTCGCCATCAACGAGCTCGCTGACCATGTAGCCATCGCCGACGTCATACACCGCGACGATGTTGGGATGATTCAGCGCGGCCACGGCTCGTGCTTCCTGCTCGAAGCGCGACCGGCGTGAAGGATCTGCCGCAACCTCAGTGGGCAGGATCTTGAGCGCAACATCGCGTCCCAGGCGGGTATCGTGGGCGCGGTACACTTCGCCCATACCACCGGCACCAATTGGTGCAAAGATTTCATAGGGCCCTATGCGGGTTCCGGGATTTAGGGGCATGGCGCGTCGGACGATTGTACCGCGCGAAGGAAGTAGATCAGGAGCTGGATTACGGGCTATCCGGAAATTATGTTTAGCGCGGGCTCCGACGTTGTCCCGAAGTCGGCTTCTCTGGGAAGTCGCAGCGCATTGCGGGAGGAAGAAGTACGTTCGTAAAACTATCTGCGACGTTGTACGGAGTTCATTTCGGGACCTTGGGGTGCCCCCCCATTTTGCCCAAAGCCTTGGCTCTTCTCGGACCTGGAGGCTGCTGTGATAGAGACGTGATAGTTCCATGTTCATGACGGGTCAAAGTCGACCAAAACAGGTCAGAACTTGTTTCTGGTAAGCGGTTGAACAATCAGGTAAAGTAGAGAATTTTCATAACCGGTCAGAACACAGTATGTGATCTTCAAAACCGGGCAGAACCAGTCATATGGAATCAAAACCGGTCATACCGTCACAACTATCCAGCTTACCTGGAAGTTCGGCACTGGCGCTGTTAGCAAATTAAACCTTTCTAACACCGAGGATTCAGATCAGAAAAGCCAGCATTTCTGCGGAATTCCAATCCTCGCCTTTGGAGAGGGGTTTCTAACACCTGTATTCCGACCGAGGTTTTGCGCGTAGTGATCCCATAAACAATGTCGACTCCTTTCCGCCGAGCCCTTTGGTGGTTAGCGCTTCCAAAGTCTACTCGAACCTGGGAGCCGACATGGTTTATGGAATCGTTACACTGAAAACCGACTCAATTAAAGCTCCGACCGCTGCGGAACGGCCGCGCGACTCGCTGCTGCGATGAGCGGCGGACAACTCGGTATCAGATCGAGCCTCGGCCAGAGCGTAGGATACATAACCGCAAAACGCGCCCCGAGCCGCAGCACAAAAAAGGCCTTGGCGTCCACGAAACCCGAGCCGTGCACGACGCTCGCTTTCCCGTCGATCATCGGGTGGCCGAAATCCCTTTGCTGTACGAGTATCGCCTGCACCAGAGGATCACTGTCGAGCCCGGTGCACTTCCCGGTGACCGACACGTTCTTATAGATCGATTTGTGTTGCGGGGCGGTCTCGAAATAGTCCGCCGCGAGCACGTAGTACCACTGAAAAAAGGACACATCTTCTGGAATACTGTTTTGCGCGTGTTTTCCGACTGAACAGTCGGTTACCCACAGGAGTTTGTGTATGGAACCCCGTGAATGAATGTACGGTCGCATCATGCCTCCCAAAGATTCAGACATTTGCACGCTTTGCGGACAGTTCAGCGAGCTACTTGAGTAAGTATTGTAATCACAAGCTGCCGGGCCGGAATTGTTCCCTAGCATTCCGCGCAAGCTGTTGGTGGTTTTGCCCTACATCGATGACGAACTGTTTGCCATCCCAGCCCATGGTGATTTCATTCTGCGCACCCTTGAGGTCGCATGTGTACGGCAGGTTCTGGCACTCCATTCCTTGGAGGCCTTTGGTAGATGTGTTCCACCCTACGATCCGAGGGAAGAAGATCACCCTCAGGCAGGTGCAGGTGTTCTTCCTCGAGCAATGTAAAACCTCCTGGTCCAGGTCGCCACGTCTCTTCGCCAGTATTGACAAGACCACTCGGCGCCGATGAGGTAGGCTCAAACTTCACTCTGAGCAACCATTCTCCAGAGAGCGCTTTGGTTAGAGCCTGAAGTTCAGACGAAGGCTGCTGTGCAAACTTAAGCGACTGACCATATGCGCTTGCGCCAACGACGCAGGCAATCCAAACGGTTAAACGGCTGAGTGAAACTAGCGCTCTTCTCAAATGTGCCCTCATTAGTTTTCCTCACGATTTACGGCTCAGATTTTTCAGAGCTAGCAAATCAATTGCAAATAATCTTGCCTTGCGTCATGCCAGCGATGGCCTTCTCAGAAAGGCCCGGCTGGTAACGTTGGTAGGCGACGGAAAATGCGTCTGCGCTCTCTCCCTGCGCCTCTAGCTGTCCGATCAAGAAAACCACAATGGTTCGATCGGAGTTGTAGAAGGCAATTTGCGAGCGGCCAGATGCCTTGCCTTGGACCTTCTTATACCCGGAAAGATGCGAGGCATACCATGCTGCTGCGGCGTCCATTTTGATCCTGCTCGCCGGATTCATGACGTTGGAGAGAGAATAGATATTGCCCTGCATTTTGCTCTTGCAAACTTGACCATCCGGCATTTTGTCAGGCTCATTGCCTACATTTTTAAATTGGACAGTGGCGGGAATCAGCGGGAGGCCGGTCAGCGGATCGTTCGCAAGCACCTTTGCCTGGCCGGCGGCGTTAGCCAAAGCGAATACGAGCAGCGCAGCACAAAGCCAAATCGTTTTCATCGGACGTTCCTCCTTCTCGAAATCGTCAAGCCTGAAATGCATACTCAACCTCCCTTTCAAGACAAACTTGTTATCGCCCTTCAATTGCAGCTGTCCGACCCTGAGCTCATTCGAGAGTTAGTTCCACGTGCCGATTTCGCGCACGCCCTTCCAAGGCATCGTTCGTATCGATCGGAATCGCACTCACCGAATGGCACCGTTGCGTGCAAGAGCACTTCACCCGTGGCCGGAACGACAAAGCTCGATATCCCCGGATACACCCCGGGGAAACTGGCGGCTGATCTGATCCTCTTGAACACCCGCCCCGGATCGAGCTGTCTGGGTTGACCAAGGCGAAGCCGTCTGCGTTTTGAAACAAGCGTTGCTTGCGCGAACAACCGCTTCCCGCATGTTTCGGAGTGCCCATTTCCACTTCGCAAAAAACTGCTTCTATAAGGCATCAGCAATTTCTTTGGCCAGCGGCTTGACCTGCTCTATGCCGCACGGGCAGGTGAGGTACATGATTCGAACCAGCGTTTTTCCTTTACGGACCATGATCATGCCGTCTGCGGAAACAAAGGCCTGGTCGCCAATGCCCGGAAGCCCTTCCTCATTGCCCAGGTTGCCCAACACTTTCGCGTTGAGCCGCATTTGTTCTTCGGGCTCGTGCTGATCGAGCGAGAAAACGAATACCGGCACTTCGCCTGAGGTGTTTTGCCCGGAGGCGCGCTTCTCCGTCGGAAACATGTTCATGATCCCGCCGGCGAATTTCTCCGCGACCTCCTGTGTCTTTTTGTCCGCGCCTTTGTCGGCGACCATCGCCTTCAGGTGTTTCGCGGCCATGTCCTGCTGCGTGCCCGTCGCCATGTATGAACAGCCGTTGTCTTTGGATTCCGTCCGGACAATCTCGACGCCTACGGCTCTGCTCACATCCTGCTTGCTCAGCAAGCGGCACACATCCTTCATGGTGCCGCTTTCCGCTGAGCGCTCAGACTCCGATTTCCCCAGACCGGAGCCCTCCCCATGGGAGACCGTGCTTGAATCGGAACTGGAATTAAGGATTTCGTCCGCGGCTTGATGGATCTTCTGGCTGACGCGATGGGCGAGGTAGTACATTCCGACCGCGCCGGCCGACCCGCCGACAAAGATGATCACGACCGCCGCAATGCCGAGCTTGGCGAGGGAACTCATTCCTTGTTTGGCCCCCGCGGGCGTACTGGTTTCTGAAACAGGGTGTGGTGAAGGCGGCTGAGCTACGCTTGGTGGCAATTGCGGCTGCACTGCCGGAGTCACACTGCGCGCATCCGCTCCGCATTTCGCGCAGAAGTGGCCGCCACTAAGGGGCGCTCCGCATTTCACGCAAAAGTTCGGCATGGTTAAAGCTCCTTGTGTACGTACGTTTGAACCGCCGCCGGCATTGGTGTACTCAAATGGTGTTGAGCGATGTCTCGTTCAAAGACACGCACTCGAACAAATCACTGCTTCTCTTCAATGATCACTGGGCGATCGCCAGGCTTGAGCTTTCCGCAGTCGGATTTGACGAAGTGACTGCTGGACTTCGTGGTTGACTCGCCCGATTTGCCCTTGTAAACCATCTTCATTGTTGTCGTACCCCGGGTATGTTCTGAATCCACGAGTTCTACTACCTGGTGCGCACTCGTCTCAACGTTCGGGCGGCTGCAGGAAATATCTATTGTCATACCGTGGCTGGTGACGTTCTGGGCTGCCATCTTGCAGCCGGGCCGGGTGTTGGCGTTGGCTATCGCCTCGGCGAAGTTTTTCTGGGTGACGCAGTTAAGGAAGCGCATGCTAGTTGTACCGTCATCGTCATAGACGATCGATTCCCAGAGCCCTTCCTTAACGGGCAGACTCTGGCCAAAGGCGCAGGCGGCGCAAAGAAACAGGATTCCGAGCAGAATACCCTTCATAAAACAAGCCTCCGTGGCATTGCTTTTTGATCGAAGATCGCAACCGCGAATGTGCGGTCCTCAGAACGGCGGGTCATCGCGCGTCTTCCGTGCGTTTCCCTTTCGAGTGCTGGTACTGCGTCACATCGGCGGCTGAATATTGCCGTATTCAAAGCGGCCGGAGTTGTGCCGCTTCCCGGTCGCGCCTCCGTAATCCATGTCCTGCTCCTCGCGCAAAGGTAGCCCTGTGGATTTTGATATCCATATCTGGGAATCTTCTTTGAAGTTCCCGGTCTCTCGCTGTATGTGATAAAGCGAGGCGATATCGCCGTTCAGGGACTCGCTTCGCACGAATTGGCAACTGGACCTGCCGCTCTTCTCGTTTTCTTTTTCCTGATCAAGGACTTCCGCCGTGGTGACGTGGGAATCCATCCACTTTCCGTTGGCGCGAATGAATTTCTTGCCCTGGCTCATGATTGTCTCGCCGGTTTGTGGGCTGCCACCCTTTGCCGCCGTGCTGGACGTATAGCTATGGCTGGGAGTCGCGACCAGTTTCTGGATTGCATCAAAGACGGTCTGGCAAGAATCTGCCGCGCGTGCTCTAACAGCCTGTCCCATCACGAGTAATAAAAGAACAGAAAGCGTGACCGCGTGATTGCGAAACATAGAATTGTCCTTATCGAAACCGACTCTGTTGTGTCTTTTTCGTGCTGTTCTGCGCACTACTGCTCCACCTTGTACAGAGTTGCCATCCCAGCGTCCATGTGATCGTCAATGTGGCAATGGAACATCCAGATTCCCGGGTTGTCGGGCACCATGTCGACGGTTTCCATTTGCGCCTGCATGAGCGGGACAACATCGGTGCGCTTGCCGTCATGCAAAACGACATTGCCGTGCCAGTGAGGCGTGTGCACGCTGAACTGCTCACCGAGTGCGACCAAATACCAGCGCACACGTTCTCCTTTTTTCATGGTCATGATTGGGCCGGTTCCATAGATGTAGCCGTTAATCGCGAACTTGGCATTGGCAACGGTGAATCCTGAACCCAGGCCTGAGAAGTTGCCCTGGTCATCCACAGGAGCGAATTCCAATTTATTCACTCCCTTGGGATCGCTGGTGAAGGCTTGGATGTTGCGGTCCAGGTACCAGCTCACGTTCTCGTCAAACAGCAGAAACAGGCAGACGAATTCGCGATCGATGTCTTTGGGTTTGCCGTCGCCGTCTGCCATACCCCGGCGGGTGATGACCATCGCCCCGACCAGTCCGCTCTCTACATCTTTCAGTTCATTTGCGTGGGAGTGGTAGAGCCAGACGATAGAGCTGGGATCGTTTGGGCCGGGACCGGCGCGCTCTGGAACTTTCCAGGTATAGATATGAGTCTTGCCCGGAAGCACCGCGTCATCTTCTTTGTCCGCTCCAGATGTTCCGTCATCGTACGGCGCACCTTCGGAGTCCTTGTCATAGAACACTCCGTGCGGATGCATGCTGTAGGGGCGGGTAGCATTGTTCTTAAAAGTGATCTTAATCGTGTCGCCGACCTCGGCGCGGAGAATCGGTCCTAAAATTCCAGCGGTCTCCCATTCGGCAGGCCTGGGCTTTAATTGTGTGAAAGTCTCATCGGTGTACTCGCGATATATGGCTTTGCGATACACCGTGCCGATGCGATGGGAGCCTCTTTCAACGAAGGTTTTCGAATAGCCCTCGAATTTCATCCCCATCATTTTGTTCACTCCACCGGGCGCGTAATCCCAGTCGACCTCCTCGGCTGCGATGAAATAGGTGCGGGTCTTGCCCGCCAACTGCCCAAAGACAAGGGTCGAAAAAAGAAGCAACACTGCCGTCGATCTGAGAAAGTGGCTCAAGTTTCACTCCTCTGCACACCTGCGAAATCGGATCTCACGTCACAGCCTTACGCCGGCATGTTCCGCAGCGAATTTGCCGACGATAGGCAGCCTGAAGAGTTTCTGCTGATAAGCCTGATACATCAGGAAGATCCAGAGCCCAAAGCCGGCGAGAATGAAAAGCAACATCAGCGGTAGGGCGATTAAGCCAAAAACTCCGGCCGTCAATGGCGTTAGGACGGCCGAGAGAATCATCCAGACAATCCAAAACGCGATCCATGCGACATTAAAGAAGATCGACTGGAAGGCATGAAACCGAACGAAGGAGTTCGACTTATAGGGATCCAGCACCAAAAAAATGATTCCCGTGATGAACCCAGCGAGGTAGCTGAGCGCCCCCACGAGATTCGTTTCCATCGCTTTCGATCCTGTCTCCCCGGGCGGAGATATCACTGCGACCTCAGCCGGACTCTCGATCCGAGAAACAGAGGCATCTGGCCTGAGTTCGGTCGGAGACCCACACGATTGACAGAAGCGGGTGTCCTCGGCTAATGCTGCACCGCAAGATCGGCAAGCGCTCATATCGCCCTCCACAGATCGGACTTGGTCGATGGGCTGCAACGAGGAGAATTTGCTTGTAATCGGAGGAATGCGCAAACCAACTGAGCGCAAATTGTGCATTAACTGCTAATTCTTTCCGTTCGAATGATTTAGAGAGCGCGATTAACTCGCTTTAGCCCGTGTTCGTGCTAAACTCGACGCTCAAAATCTCACCTTGGCGTATGACGGCCTCCGCTACGAACAATCCTCCCGCCCCGGAAATAAGCTACAGTTTCGGACTTTACGTGCTGGATCGGGGCGATGGCACACTGACGCGCGATTCGGTTCGGGTGCGCGTCCAAGAACAGCCTTTCCAGCTGTTGCTCCTACTGGTGGAACGTGCCGGACAGATTGTTTCGCGGGAAGAGATTCGGAATCGACTTTGGCCCCAAAACACGTTTGTGGATTTCGACCGGAGCTTGGGAGTGGCTGTACTGAAGGTTCGTGAAGCTCTTGGGGACGATGCGAGCAATCCAAGATTCATCGAAACTATTCCTCGGCGGGGATATCGGTTTATAGCCCCAGTTCAGATCGAAAGCCCGATTCCTGCCAATCCGGCCCGGCCGAGCATGTGGAACAAAAAGCGGCTCGTGTGGATAGCCCTCATCGGGAGCCTGCTCGCAATTTCGGCGGCGGCAGGAGCCTGGATTGTTCGGTTGAGGAGTCGCATTCCTGAACATGCTGCGATCGTAATCGGCGACTTCGCCAACCAGACCGGTGACGAGGTATTTGATGGTTCCCTCCGCCGAGCCGTGATGATCCATCTCGCGCAGTCTCCCTATGTCACCATCGTTCCCGACCAGAAGCTGGGGATGGCGCTGCAGAACATTGGGCGATCGCCCGAGGAAGCCCTCGCCCCAGCGCTGGCTTTGCAGGTTTGTCAGCGGTTGAAGGGTGCTGCGCTGGTTACTGGGGTCATCCGCGGCGCGAGCCCGCAGTACCATGTATCGCTGGAGGCGCAAAACTGTGCTGATGGCTCATCGCTCGTCCACGAGTCCTTTGCTGTCGATGGCAAACCGGAGGTACTTCCGCGGCTCAGTGCAGCGGTTGACGATCTTCGCAAAAGGTTGGGCGAGTCACGGCAGTCGCTGAAGACATTCGATGTCTCGATTGAACAGGCGACCACCAGTTCTCTGGAAGCCCTAAGAGCCTATCAGTTGGGACTGGACCTGCGCGCGCATTCCAAAAATGTGGAATCGCGCGACGTATTGAAAACCGCGATTGCCCTCGATCCCGATTTTGCGATTGCCTACGCGCAGCTGGGTTCGGCATATTCCAACCTCGGCGAGCCTTCTTATGCAAAACAATATTTCGAAAAAGCCTTCGCGCTGAGAGCACGCGCGACCGAACCCGAACGCCTTTACATTACGGGTCGATACTTCGACATTGTGACGGGGGAGCGCGAAAAGGGCTCTGAGAACTCCAAGTTATGGACTGAGATTTACCCGAACGACTGGAAGGCTTACAACGCACTCTCCAACAATGCCGTCCTCCTGGGGCGATATCAGACTGCGGTGGATAATGCGCGCAAAGCTATGGAACTTGGACCCGGTCAAGATTTCGGTGCGTCCAATATGTTGATGGGGCTCATGGGGCTGAATCGCATAGATGAAGCTAAATCCCTCTGCGAAAAACTCCTTTCGACCGGGCACGACAATAGTTTTATCCACCTTGATCTTTTCGGCATCGCATACTTCGAAAACGATCAATCGGCTTTGGAGCGTCAGCTGGATTGGGCAAAGAAACATCCCAACGACGCAGGAGTGATTTTCGCCGAGGGATCGGCTGCCGCATCCGAAGGCAGGCTTGAGACAGCCACCAAGCTATTCGATCAGACGGCGGAACTGGACATTGCGAGCGGTGACTCGGAAGCGGCGGCGATCGCGTTAGCTTTCTCTGCAGAGGTCAACTCTGAAATGGGTCGTGCCTCCGTTGCGAAGAAGGAATCCGAACACGCTCTGAAGCTGGGCAGAAACGAAATGGTATATGGCCTCACGGGTCTGGTTGCGTTGCGTGGAAACGACGTTCAGCGACGCAGCTTCTGTTGAACCAAATGGATCATGAACACCCTCTTGCTACCTTTCAATCTTGGAATCTATTCTCCCATTCTTCGGACCATGGTGGCGGTCTCCCGTGGCACGTCGCCTGATGACGTCACCCATCTTATGGAGCCAGCTCTGCCGTATGAATTAGGTTCATTGGCCGACATGCTCCCGATTTATGTTCGCGGAACTGCGTACCTGGCAGTCAACGCTCCCGCACAGGCTGAGAGTGGAATTCCAGAAGATTATTCGCAATCGAAACATCGACCCGCTAACGACTCTATATCCTCTTTCCGTGTTGGGCATGGCTCGCTGTTATCGGATGATGGGGAAAATGGTCGAGAGTGAGAATGCGTATCGGCAGCTGTTTACGCTCTGGAAGAATGCAGACAAGACCTCGCCGCTCCTACTCAAAGCGCAGAATGAGTTTCAACGGCTAAGGAGACCCCCAGCACCGCGATCTGGATGAGCCTATGGTGGCCCGATAAGGAGAGCGGCGACCTCCGTCCGTTTTTTCACACGGTGGTTTTGGTTAGGGCTAGGTGTCTCTTCGCTCCCCGTAAATTTGTTTTAGCCCGAGTTACTCGAACCCACGCCTCTCCAAGTAAAAGGACGGGGATAGTTGGCGTAAACCGATTACACTCGTTGACTTTCTCCGAGAGTGCAAGGCTGCCGTGATAAAAACGTGATAGTTCTATGCTCAAAACGCGTCAAGGGACGACAAAACGGTGCAGAACAGAATTCTGGGAAGTCATTAAAGAATGGAATAGAATAAGAGATTTTCTAAACGAATCAGAACACACTGTGTGATCTTCAAAACCAGACGATCAGCTGCGTAGTACATTGGCCGATCTCGACCCTGAGCTAAACCACCTGCAGCAGTCTCTAGGATGTCAGGGAAAACCCGCCGGTGAAAACCTGTTCTCGATGAGTGGTGGAGAAACCTGTGTTCTCGGCCACGATCCAGTGTCTCTCAGAGAGAGGGGAGCACAGGTTTCTCCGTTTCTCCAGTATTAGAGTCCACGAGTAAACTGTTACACGCGACGCATGGCATGTCTTCAGTAGAGAGCGAAGTAAGACGCCTACACGGTTGTTGACATGACCACATAGTACTTTTGAGCGCTGGTCAATGAGCGTTATAGAGAGTTTTCGTCAACTACAGATTCAGGGTGAGCATTTAGCGACTACGAAAGAAAAAGGCCGACCTCGCGGCCAGCCTCTGGGTTGTGGCTCTCGCTGCTATTGGCCCTTTACCAAGGAGCAGTGGGTCGAAGCGGTTTTCCATGTGCCGGAATCATTGAGCCATGTGTCGCTGCAGATAACGGTTCGCGCCCGATGCTTGCCCTGGAGTTCGGCATCGTAGGTGAACGTGTAATGCGAGACGGCGGCGTTCGGGCCGAAGGTCGTCACCTTCACGTCGCTGATGTTGCCGCTCTTCCACTTGTTTGTCTTGTTCTGCAAATCCTTGATGAAGTCCTCTTTGGTTTGCCAATCGCCCCAGCTGTTTCCCGCGACGAATCCGTCGGCCAGATGCTGCTGAGCCCATGAGGAGTCGTTTTTCATCTGTGCATCTCTTGAGTCCTGCTGCAGTTGCTTGATCTGGTCGGCGACGTCGCCGCCTGCCTGGGCGTTAAGGTTGAGGCAGAGAGCCAGACAACAGAGCAGACCGATGGCAATAACGATTCTTGTTGTCAAGTATTATGTCCTCCGTAGAGCGGTAACGATTTGACCTCTTTTTGAAGCTTAGCCTTCAGCCGTCGTAGAAAACTGAG
>CAVUYN010000028.1:0-25622 GCA_963745715.1 uncultured Acidobacteriota bacterium
GGATCCCGGATATTTATGAGTATCTGGGAACCATTGACTTTTCGCCGGATGGCAAGCAGTTCATGGTTGTCGCCATGACTGAGGAGCAGGCAACGCGCCGGACACGAGTCAACCTTCTGCTCGTGAACTTGGATGCGAGTCCAGAATCAATGCCGAAGCGGCTCGACCCTGATCCCCGAATTTCTGCCGGCCTTGCGGCCAGCACGATATACACCGGTGGCCCCAAATTCAGTCCCGACGGCAAAGCAATCGTTTACGACATCATGGACAAAGGTGTGGGAAATCTCTGGTCGCATCCGCTTGATGGCTCACCCGGCCACCAGATCACGAACTTCACCTCGGGGACAATCAACGCATTCCATTGGTCTCCCGACGGTAAGTCGTTAGGGGTCACGCGCGCGCATGATATATCGGACGTGGTCGTGCTGCGGGAGACGAACGAATAGCAGGACAACTAACTTCATCATCGGCAACTCATCCGCGCGCCTCCGGCGGCATCACTCATGCACCGGTAGAGAATTCGGGTCTCTCTGGGGGGAGGGCACGGTGCGGGTGTTCGTTCGCTGAGCCTGTATCTGTCCCCCGCGTCAGTTTGACGGGAGAGTTTGACCCTCCCCACGACGTTCTTTAGACTAAAAGATTCAGTTACCTGCAGGACCCACTTATGGCAGACAGCATTCATGTGAAGCTTCCGGATGGAAGCACGAAGGAAGTTCCCAAAGGAACCACGTCGCTGGAGATTGCGAAGCTGATCAGCCCGCGGTTGGCCGACGCGGCGCTGGTGGCCAAAACGAATGGCAATCTGATCGACCTGGCGCGGCCGCTCGAGCAAGACACCGACCTGACGCTTTTGACCGAAAAGAATCCCGAGGCGCTGGAGGTTTACCGGCATTCGTCGGCACACCTGCTGGCGGCGGCGGTGCTCGAGCTTTTTCCTGAGACCAAGCTGGGGCACGGGCCGGCGACGGAAACCGGATTCTTTTACGACTTCTACCGTCCCACTCCATTTACGCCCGAAGATCTGGAGAAGATTGAGAAGAAGATGCAGGAATTAGTGCAGCAGAATATTCCTTATGCGCGGGAGTTTCTGCCACGCGACCAGGGACTGGCGGAGTTTAAAAAAGAAGGCGACTTCATGAAGTGCCATTTCATCGAGCAGTTCACCAAGCCCGATGAAAAAATTTCGATCTACCGTACCGGCAAGTTCACCGACTTCTGTCGCGGGCCGCACATTCCGTCGACCGGGAAGATTAAGGCGTTCAAGCTGTTCAATATCGCCGGCGCCTACTGGCTTGGGGACGAGAAGAATCCTCAGCTGCAGCGCATTTACGGGACGTCGTTCTTCTCGAAAAAAGATCTCGATGACTACCTGAAGCACATCGAGGAGACTAAGAAGCGCGATCATCGCGTGCTGGGCAAGCAGCTCGATTTGTTTTCGATTCAGGAGCTCGCCGGGCCGGGACTGATCTTCTGGCATCCCAAGGGCGGAATTATCCGCAAAGAGATGGAAGACTGGATGCGCGAGCAGTATCTGAAGCGTGGATATTCAATGGTCTACACGCCGCACGTGGCCCGGCGGCAGCTCTTCTACACTTCGGGACACGAGGGCTACTACTCGCAAAATATGTTTGACGCGATGGAGCTCGACGACGCTGAATATCGGCTGAAGCCGATGAACTGCCCGGGCCACATTCTGATCTACAAAGATTCGCTGAAATCGTATCGCGATCTTCCGGTGCGGCTGGGCGAATTGGGGACGGTATACCGTTACGAGCGCTCAGGCGTGATGCACGGGTTGTTACGGGTTCGCGGATTTACGCAGGATGACTCGCACATCTTCTGCACGCCGGAGCAAGTCGAAGGCGAGATTACCGGTTGTCTCGACTTTGCCCTGGATGTGCTGAAGGATTTTGGCTTTGAGAAGTTCCAGACCGAGCTTTCGACCTGGAATCCTGACGATCGCAAGAATTTCGTGGGCAGTGAAGAGCAGTGGATCCATGCCATTCAATCGCTCGAGAACGTGCTGAAGCGAAAGAATGTCGAGTACAAGACCATTCCGGGCGAAGCGGCGTTTTATGGGCCGAAGATCGATATCAAGCTGGTCGATTCGATCGGGCGGTTGTGGCAGCTTTCGACGATACAGGTGGACTTTAACCTGCCGCAGCGCTTCGGCCTGGAATACGTCGCCGAGGATGGTTCACGCAAGCAGCCAGTGATGGTACATCGTGCTCTGTTCGGGTCGGTGGAGCGCTTCTTCGGCGTGCTGCTCGAGCACTACGCGGGTGCGTTTCCGGTATGGCTGTCGCCGGTGCAGGTGGCCATGATTCCCATCAGCGAGCGGCACGCGGACTATGCGAACAAGATAGCGAATCAGCTCAAGGCCATCGGAGTGCGCGTGGAAGTCGATGCGCGTAACGAGAAGATGAACGCGAAGATCCGCGAGCACGCCATGCAGAAGGTTCCCTTCTTACTCGTCGTCGGAGATAAAGAGGCCGAGGCGGGGAAGGTGAACGTCCGCTCGCGCGGGAAAGAGAAGACCGAGGACATGGCGGCGGCTGACTTTGTGGAGAAGATCGGGAAGCTGATCGCGGAGAAGAGCGCTGCACTGGATTAGGCCCGAGCTAGACTCATGTGGAGATAGCCGCGCACGATGTCGCGTCGGGGTACCGGCTCCATGACATTCATCAGCGAGAAGAGCTAGAGGCCTTCTCGACCTTAGCTGAGCTTCGCTCAGCCGGACAGCCGAGGTCGGCTGTCCCCACATGATTCCTGAATCACTGCGGTACCATGTTCCCGTGCATCCACTGGCGGAGCGCGTGCTTTTCCATGTTCGGCGGCAGGAACTGCTGAACGCTGGGGAGCGCGTGGGCGTGGCTGTTTCCGGTGGGATTGATTCCGTCGCACTGCTAAGACTGCTGTTAGAGCTGCGGACGGAACTCGGGATCGTCGTCTCCGTCGTTCATTTCAATCACAGGTTACGCGGAGTCGAATCTGACGGGGACGAGCAGTTCGTTGCGGAACTGGCTCGCGAGCACGATCTTCCGTTCTACGCCGATAGCGACGATGTGGCTCAGCAAGCAGCCGACGAGCATGTCAGCGTGGAAACGGCGGCGCGGGATTTGCGCTACGGATTCTTTCGCTATCTGCTCGGCGGGGACGCAGCAGACGAACCCCAGGGCCTAAAGCCCAATCCTTCTCTTGCGCCTAATCGCAAGGCTGAAGCCGCGCCCTTCGATGGAGCCCGTCTGGATAAAGTAGTGACCGGGCATACGCTGGATGACCAGGCTGAAACCGTTCTTATGCGTCTGATTCGCGGGGCTGGGCTGCGCGGGCTTGGGGGAATTCATCCGCGACTCGCACTGGAGGACGATGACGGAGAAGTTTGCGGACAGATTGTGCGGCCGCTGCTCGCGTTTCGTCGCCGGGACTTGGAGCAGTATCTGAAAGACATCGGGCAGCCTTGGCGCGAAGATTCAACCAACACCGAAGAACGCTTCACGCGCAACCGCGTTCGGAGGCTCGTCATGCCATTGCTGGCGCAGGAGTTCAATCCCGCGGTGGCGGAAAATCTGGCGGATTTTGCCGAGATCGCGCGCGGCGACGAAGATTACTGGGAAAACGAGATCGCGGGGTGGCTGGGGACTACCGTGCAGTGGTCCGAGCCAGAGTGGGCTCGCGACCGGGCGCGCGATATTGGGCTGGTGCAGATTGGGTCATTGGGCAATAAGCCTGAGCACTCCCAGGCTGCCGATCCTGATCTGCAGTCGCGGATCGACAATGCGTCATGGCTGGTGGTCAACGCCTCGCTCAGCCGGATGTGGTTTCTCGCAGAAGCGATGGCGGTTCAGCGGAGGCTGGTGAAGGCGATTGGCGAGCACTTGCGGCTTCCTCTTGAGTTCAAGCACGTCGAAGAAATTCTGCACTTCGCATCGGAGGACGGCCCATCCGGAAAGGAACTGTCCCTGCCCCTGGGATGGAAAATGGTGAGGGAACGGGAGACGTTGCTATTCGTGACTCCGGACCTGCGGGCGCCAATGGAGGTCCAGGACTACGACTACGATTTCCCCGTCCCCGGGCGAATAGTGGTTGTCGAGACAGGCTCCTCCTTTGACGTGCAACGCGTTCGGGGAGGCGGCGGTGCAGGGTATAATCCGGATCACCTCCTGGATGCGGAATCGTTGCCCGGACGGTTAAGGGTGCGGAACTGGCGTGCAGGAGACCGATTCTGGCCGGCCCACACGAAGTCTCCGAAGAAGGTCAAGGAACTGCTGCAGGAGCGTCACATTGGGCAACCTGAGCGCAGGCTTTGGCCAGTTGTCGTCAGCGGCGACGAGATCGTGTGGATGCGAGGCTTTCCCGTGCCTGCGAAGTTCAGGTCTAAGGCAGGGTGCGACGCCATCGCAATCGTGGAAAAGCCCCTGACCGCGCAGTCGGCTACGTAGAATCGAGGAACGATGTGCCGGGAGGCACACTATTCATGAACGGTTCGAGGGTTGAGCCTCTTCGCCCGGTCATCAGCACAGAGCAGATCCAGAAGCGAGTCAAGGAACTTGGGCGACAGATCTCCGACGACTACGAAGGTCAGACGATTCAGATGCTGGCTGTACTGGAAAATGCCTTCATGTTCCTGGCCGATCTGGTGCGAGCGGTCGAAGTTCCAGTCGTTTGCCAGTTCATCAAGCCGAGGTACAGTCACGGCGCTTCCGGCAGCGACATCATGGAGATTTTCTTCAGCCACGAGCCTGATATTCGGGGGCAGCACATCCTGTTGGTGGAGGGATTGGTTCATTCCGGCGTGACCAGTGAGTTCCTGATGAGCGACCTGCGTTCCCGGGGCGCCGCCTCGGTAAAACTAGTGACGCTGCTCGACCGCCAATCGGCCCGGCGGGTGCCCTTGCAGCCCGATTATTTTGGATTCCTCGTCGATGAGACCTTCCTGGTCGGTTACGGCTTGGGAGCGGTGGAGCAGACGGGCCGGAATTTGTCCTATTTGGCGGCGGCAAACCTCAGAGTACCAGTGACTTAAGTTATACTCGGACGAGCCTGTCTTTTTACCTTGGAAAAGGTAGAATAAGGCGTCCAGCATTTCGCCAATCAAAATTCGTTTCCAGGGCATCTAATGCCTGTAGGCGTCTCGTGAATTCGGAGTGGACGGGCGTCGAAATTTAGGAGTCTTCTAGGTGAACTCAACTGTAAAGACCGTGCTGTTCTGGTTGCTCATTGGGGTATCGGCCCTGTTGCTTTGGGAAGTGGTTAAAGGCGCTCGCGACGGCCCGAAGGACAAAGAGCCGCCCTTCTCCCAGTTCATGGCCGACGTTGACCAAGGTCTGGTGCGAGAAGTCACCGTTGACGGCATGCAAATCAAGGGAAAGTACAAGGACGGCAGCGCCTTCCATACCACGGCTCCGGCGAACTATCCGGACATGATTAAGTCCCTCCGGGACAAGAACGTGAGTATGTCCTTCCGCGATGTGAACAGCGGAAGTCTGCCTTTGCAGTTGTTGGGTACCTGGGCGCCTCTGATTTTGCTGGGTGCGTTGTGGTTTTTCATGATTCGCCAGATGCAGACCGGCGGAAACAAGGCGTTGTCGTTCGGCAAGAGCCGGGCGCGGCTGCTCTCGATGCAGCAGAAGAAGGTCACGTTTAAGGACGTGGCGGGCGTGGAAGAGGCTAAGGAAGAGCTTCGAGAGATTATTGAGTTCCTGCGCGAGGCGCAGAAGTTCCAGAAATTGGGCGGACGCATTCCCAAGGGCGTGTTGCTGGTGGGCCCTCCGGGAACTGGTAAAACCCTACTGGCTCGGGCTGTCGCGGGCGAGGCTAATGTCCCGTTTTTCTCGATCTCCGGCTCGGACTTTGTGGAGATGTTTGTCGGCGTCGGCGCCAGTCGCGTGCGCGATTTGTTTGAGCAGGGCAAGAAGAATGCTCCGTGCATCATTTTCATCGACGAAATCGACGCGGTCGGACGCCATCGTGGTGCTGGCTTAGGCGGTGGACACGACGAACGCGAGCAGACCTTGAACCAGTTGCTAGTCGAAATGGACGGCTTCGAATCGAACGAGGGCGTCATCCTGATGGCTGCGACGAACCGGCCCGATGTGCTCGATCCGGCGTTGCTGAGGCCTGGGCGTTTTGACCGGCGTGTCGTCGTCAGCCGGCCAGACGTGCGCGGGAGAGAAGAAATTCTTCGTGTGCACACCCGCAAGATTCCTCTCGCCGAAGACGTTGATCTTTCTGTACTGGCTCGCGGGACCCCCGGATTCTCCGGTGCCGACTTGGCCAACATGGTCAACGAGGCCGCTTTGGCCGCGGCTCGGCAGAACCGAAAAGCCGTGCTGCAATACGACTTTGAGCTCGCTAAAGACAAAGTCCTGATGGGTGTGGAGCGGAAGTCTCTGCTGCTCACCGATGAGGAGAAGAAAAATACCGCCTATCACGAGGCCGGGCACGCTCTGGTAGCGGCGAAGATGCCGCATTCCGATCCTCTGCACAAAGTCACCATTATTCCGCGCGGGATGGCTCTGGGCGTCACTATGCAGTTGCCGACGGATGACAGGCACAACTATTACAAGAACTACCTTGAGACCCAGATTGCGATCCTGATGGGTGGCCGCATCGCCGAGGAAATGTTCCTCAACGTGATGAGCACCGGCGCTGGCAACGACATCGAACGGGCCACGGACATGGCTCGCAAGATGGTCTGCGAGTGGGGCATGAGCGAGCTTGGTCCACTGACCTTCGGCAAGAAGGAAGAGCAGATTTTCCTGGGCCGCGAAATCGCGCAACATCGCGACTACAGCGAGGACACCGCGATCAAGATCGATCAGGAGGTGCGTAAGCTGGTCAGCAGCGGATACACCACAGCCAAGCAGATCCTTGCGGACAATCGGGACGTACTCGAGAGAATCGCGCGTGCCCTGATCGAGCGCGAGGTACTGGATGCGAACGAAATCAAGATGCTGGTAGAAAACCAGCAACTTCCGCCGATCCAGCCACCACCCTCGAAGGACGATGGGGTACAGCACGTGATTAAGCCGGATCTCCAACCGGGTCGAGCCAAAGGCGGAGAGCGCCCCGCGACGGCATAGTCCTGCTTTGAAATGAGTCTCTCGGGCGGCCCTACGGCCGCCCGATTTGTTTGCCACCAACCCGGGATTATAGGGACTGCTGGAGCCTCAGAATGCATGCGTTACTGAGTCGATTCGGTGCTTAATAGCAGGGTCCAGAAAGGCCGCCTTTGTGATATAATTTCTGTAGTCGACGTCGATCCTAAGTATTAGCAATTTCAATAACTTGAAGTCGATTACGAAGGACTTCGACGGGCAGGATTCGGGCGAGTTTTCCAGCCAAGTTCCAGGGCGTGCGCACGACTACATTTCAGAAAAATTCGGGACATTTTCGCGGAGCGGAATGGCCACCAAAGAGATAAATACTCCCATCGTCGAAACGAAAATAAAAAACGATAAAGTGACGCCGATCAATACGACCAATGGCGGAAGCAACGGCGGCAGCAGCGACTACAATGCCGACTCCATCAAGGTGTTGGGCGGCATGGAGGCGGTCCGTAAACGTCCGGCGATGTACATCGGATCGACCGGCGACTTGGGCCTGCATCACCTCGTGTACGAAGTGGTTGACAACTCCGTCGACGAAGCGCTCGCCGGATTCGCCACGAAGATTGAAGTCACAATTCATCTCGACAACTCCATTACTGTGATCGACGACGGACGCGGTATTCCAGTCGATGACATGGTGATTGACGGTGAAAAAGTTTCCGCGGCGCAAGTGGTGATGACGACGCTGCATGCGGGTGGAAAATTTGATTCGTCAACATACAAGGTTTCCGGTGGATTGCACGGCGTCGGCGTCTCTTGCGTGAATGCGCTGAGCGAAGACCTGGAATTGGAAATCTGGCGCGACGGCGCGACGTGGCAGCAGAATTATTCCAAGGGCGAGCCCACTAACAAGCTTAAGAAGACCGGCGTCGCCAAAGTGAAGACCGGGACCAAGGTCCACTTCCTTCCCGACCGCAGCATTTTCACCGCGACCGAGTACAACTACGACACGCTGGCGCAGCGGTTGCGCGAATTGGCTTTCCTCAATAAAGGATTGCTGATCACGCTGACCGACGAGCGCGCGACGGATGCGAAGACGGGCGAGCCCAAGCAGACGGATTTCAAATACAACGGCGGCATCGCCGAGTTCATCAAGCATCTCAATCGTGGCAAGCAAACCCTGCACGACAAGCCGATCTACATGGAGGATGACCGCAATGGCGTTCACATGGAGATCGGGCTGCAATACAACGACGCGTATTCGGAGTCGGTGTTCAGCTTCGCCAACAATATCAATACGGTCGACGGCGGCACGCATCTATCCGGATTCCGCACGGCCCTGACCCGCACGATCAATTATGCCGGTCAGCAGATGGGTCTGTTCAAGGATGTGAAAGAGAACCTGACGGGCGACGACGTTCGCGAAGGTTTGGTCGCTGTGATCAGCGTGAAGTTGCCGCAGCCTCAATTTGAAGGGCAGACCAAGGGCAAGTTGAACTCCGATATCGCCGGGACCGTGACGGCGTTCGTCAACGAGCGGCTGGGTGCTTTCTTTGAGCAGAACTCGACCGTCGCCCGCAAGATTATCAATAAAGCTGTGGACGCAGCGCGGGCCCGCGAGGCGGCACGCAAGGCGCGCGATTTGACGCGTCGCAAAGGTGCGCTTGATTCAGGCGGACTGCCGGGTAAACTGGCGGACTGCTCCGAACGCGATCCCAACCGTTGCGAATTATTCCTGGTGGAAGGCGAGTCGGCCGGTGGGACGGCGAAGCAGGGCCGCGACCGGCGCTTCCAGGCGATTCTTCCTCTCAAGGGAAAAATTCTGAACGTCGAGAAGGCACGTTACGACAAGATGCTGGCGCACGAAGAAATTCGTGCCATGATCACGGCGCTCGGTACCGGCATTTCGAAAGAGGATTTCGATCCGACGAAGGTGCGATACGGCAAGATTATCCTGATGACCGACGCCGACGTCGACGGCAGCCACATCCGCACGTTGCTGCTCACCTTTTTCTTCCGCCATATGCAGGAACTGATCAAGCGCGGCAATGTATTCATTGCGCAGCCGCCCCTGTTTTCGCTGAAGAAAGGGAAGTCGCAGCAGTACATCAAAGACGAACGCGAATTCTTCAAAGTCATGGTGAAACGCGCGGCCGACGGGCTGATTGTGCGGTACGGCGAAGGTGCGGCCAAGCTTGAGGGCAAGGATCTGGCTCGTTTCATGTCGGTGCTCGACGAGTACTTGGGCTTCTTCGAGAAACTCGATAAGCGAGTTCGGAACGAGCGAGTCACCGAACTGATTCCAAAGCTTGATCTGGCCAAGCGCGCTGATTTTGAAGGCGACAAGAAAGAACTGCCGAAGAAAATCGAACGGCTGGAGAAGGAACTGAAGAAGCTCCAGAAAGAAGAGGGCTTCAAGAGCGTCGAGTCTCGCTTCGACGAAGAGCACAACCTGTGGGAGGTGAGCTTCGTCAACAAGCATGGCGCCGAACACGTGATCAACTGGGTGCTTTCGTCAAGCGCGGAATGCCGCCAGATGATTGCAAAGTACAAACAGATCGAGCCCTACATGGAACCGCCGTTCGTGGTCGAGGCACTCGCCAAGGCTGCGCCCGCGGGCTCAAATGGTGATGGCGCTGACGGCGAAGGCGCGGCGGACGACACGGCCGACAAGAAGACAGTCAAGACTGCGAAGCGCAAGACGGACGTAGAGGTTGTCGAGAAGACCAATGTCCGCGATCTGCGCGATTATGTCATCAACGAAGGGCGAAAGGATTTCACCATTCAGCGCTACAAGGGGCTGGGCGAGATGACCGCGCCGCAGTTGTGGGAGACCACGATGGATCCGGAGCGCCGAACGTTGTTGTCGGTCAAACTTGAGGATATCGCCGAGTGCGAAACGATCTTCACCACGCTGATGGGCGAGGACGTGGAAGCGCGGCGCAAGTTCATCGAAGAGAACGCGCTCGACGTGAAGAACCTGGATATCTAGGAACTTCGCCACGGAGTTGCGCGGATCTACACGGATAAAACGAGAACCTACTGGGCGGCCTTGATGGCCGCCCTTTTCTTTACTTCGGAGCAGCGACCGGAACGGCTTACAATTCGCATGATGAGGCGCTTCTGGTTCGTCTGTTTCCTCTTGCTGGCCGTTTCTGCGGCCCCACTGTTGGCGCAGTCGAATCACGAGTCCGTTGCACCTACGCCGCCCATGGGCTGGAACAGTTGGGATTCCTACGGAACGACTGTCCGCGAAGAGCAGGTCAAGGCAAACGCGGACTGGATGGCGGCAAATCTCGCGAAGTACGGATGGAAGTACATCGTGGTCGACATCCAGTGGTATGAGCCGAACGCGCAGGGGCATGACTACAAGCCGGGGGCCCCGCTCACGATGGATGAATACGGGCGGTTGATGCCGGCGACGAATCGGTTTCCTTCTTCTGCAAATGGCGCAGGGTTCAAACCGCTGGCGGATTACGTGCACTCGAAAGGATTGAGCTTCGGTATTCACATCATGCGTGGAATTCCGCGCCAGGCAGTCGAGAAAAATTTTCCGATCAAGGGGGCGCCGTTTCACGCGGCCGATGTGGCGGATAAGGACAACGGGTGTCGGTGGAATCCGGACATGTGGGGCGTAGATACGACCAAGCCGGGAGCGCAGGCTTACTACGACTCGATTGCAGAACTGTATGCCTCGTGGGGCGTGGACTTCATCAAGGCCGACGACATGGGAAGCCATTTGTATCAGCCGGCGGAGATGAAAGCGTTGAGCCAGGCGATTCGAAAGACGGGACGTGCGATGGTGCTCAGCATCTCTCCGGGTCCGGCGCCCATTTCAGAAGCGGAATTCTTCGAAAAATATGCGCAGATGTGGCGAATTTCAGACGATTTTTGGGATGACTGGAAGTTGCTACGGCAGCAATTCGACTTCGCTCGCGACTGGGCGCCGCTGGTTGGAAAGAATGGAACGTGGCCAGATGCGGACATGCTGCCTCTCGGTAAGCTGCGCGTGACCGACAAAGACGGTGGAGGCGAGGCGACGAAGTTTACCCCGGATGAGCAGCAGACGGTCATGACACTGTGGAGTATTTTCCGTTCGCCACTGATCTTCGGAGGTGATTTGCCCAGCAACGACGCGGCGACAACCGCGCTTCTGACGAATCAAGAGGTACTCAATGTGAATCAGCACAGCAGCCACGGACACCAGGCGCTCGAGCGGGGCCATGTGCGCGTCTGGGAGGCCGATGGTGCGAATCCGGGTACACGCTACGTTGCCGTGTTCAATCTCGGAGAGGCCAGCGAAGATTTCAGTTTGCGCTGGAGTGAGCTGGGGATTCGTGGTGCGGCAGAGGTGCGCGATCTGTGGACCCACCAATCGCTGGGATCCTTGGAGAAGATTCGAGTCCGCCTGCGTCCCCACGCGAGCACCCTATACAGCGTCGTCCAACCGCACAACTAGAGGCCCAGCACAACGCGAGTCCAAGGTTACTGAAGTTCCCTCGTCCATCTTCTCTCGTCGATCTTCCTTCGTTAAAGGGCGCAAGGCTGGCGTTGCGAGCCGTTCTCATTGTGTGCGGTGAGCACAATGCGGGAACAAAATCGCCGCGTGGATGCTCTATTCAGTTAGAAGCGAGACTCTGCGGTGAGAGGAAACTACCATGTCGGTTGCTTGGGGATCGCGATGGGGATCGTTCTGGAGCAGTGGCAGGAATCTAGGGGTGGGATGGCTGATCACCGCGGGAATCGTTGCCCTGTATGTCAGCGCGGTTCGGCCCCATGAGGGTGCGTACGGCATCGCTAATTCGCGAGCGACTGGGCTCGCAGCTGACAAAGTCGAACCAATCGGCCTGTGGCGTCAAATGCGAATCCTGCCGCAGTTGGGGGCATCGCGAGATCGCGACGGTGAACAGTTGCGAGCGATGGCCTTCTTAGGGGGTCTGCCGCAGTCTCCCGCTGTTGCACCACCCGATTCCGACGCTGTCGAACGGAAGATGGTCCGCACGAGTTTCATCGATCTTATCGTCCAGAAACCAGCCGAAGCCGCGGAGAAGATTCGTGGGCTTGCGGAGAGCTTAGGCGGATTTCTCGTTAGCTCCCAGATCGGCGGCGGCCCCGACCTAACCGGCGGGTCGCTGACGATTCGCGTCCCGGCGTCCCACTTTGAACAAGTGCGAGAGGAGATTCGCAAGCTGGGACTGCGCGTGGAGAGCGAAAGAATCGAGGCGCAGGATGTGACCCGGCAGTACGTCGACCAGGAAGCGAACATTCGCAATCTGCAGGCGGAAGAGGCGCAGTACCTCACAATCTTGAAGCAGGCGAAAACCGTGAAAGACACGCTCGATGTGAGCGAGAAGCTTAGCAGCGTTCGCGGACAGATCGAACAGCAGCAGGCGGAGTTCAACGCGCTATCGAAGCAGATCGAAACCGTAGCCATCACAGTGTCTCTACGCGCGGAAGCTGAGGCCCAAGTGTTTGGTCTGAATTGGCGTCCGCTCTATCAGATGAAGATGGCGCTGCGCGACGGACTCGACGGTCTGGCAAACTACGCGTCTTCAATGACTGCGCTCGTGTTCTTCCTGCCGACCATATTGCTATGGCTGGCGACGTTCCTGGTGTGCGCCGTCGGATGTTGGAAGGTCTTGCGGTGGGTGGGACGGCGGTGGTTCGGGTCGAAGATTTCTGCGGTGTCAACGCAAGCGTGAGAACGCATCTGGCTATTGGCCATCAAGAGGCTGGGTTGCCGGTTCGGGCTTCTCGCCCCGAAATACCCGCGAGATGCCCCGAACAACGCGGCGCATGGGTAGTTCGCCTTTGTCGTTGGCGAAGAAGATCTCGCCAACCCGGCTTCCTCGGTAGTACCAACGCTTCAGCAGGGCAAGATGCTCCATTGATTCCAGTGCGGATTTTGTTTTCTCGGTCGGAAGGGATTGCATGGTCTCCCGCACGCGTGCTTCCATGGATTGCGATTTCGTGTGTTCCGGACCCTGAATGCTGAACAACGCCGGGCCGGAGAGTTGCCCTTGTTCGATGCGGAAGAATGCGACCGAACCCTCGACATAACTGGGCAGAATCATGAGAGCCGAGAGGCGGTCGAGGCGCTGCACGATTTCTGGAAGCTGGCTGAGAACCGGGTTCAGTTTTTCTACTCTCGCGTGAATCTCAGCCGCGCGTTCGAAGGCCAAGTCGGCGGATGCTGCCTCACGTTCGTCGGAAAACTCACGCAGCAGAGAGTCGCCTCCCGTGTCGAAATACCTCTGGACGCGTTGTACCTCCGCCTCGTACTCCTCGTCCGTGCATCCCTTGAAACAGGGCGCGAGGCACATTTTCATCTCGGAATAGATGCAGCCGGGAAACTTGGGATCGGGATGCAGATCGTCGACGCAGCGCCGCATCTTGAAAAAATCCAGCGAATCGTTCATGAATTTCTCGGCGGCAACACGCGATACGAAAGGGCCGTAGTAGACAGAGCGGCCATTGAGCCGGCCGAGCCGCGTCGTGATCGAAGCGCGTGGGTACTCGTTCTCAAGGTGCAACTTTACCAGTGGCGCGAAGCGGAAGCGCAGGCGCTGCTGGTAGGTCTTCGGGAAAACCTCTCGCAGCGCCCGGTATAGTACGAAGCCGGACTCGAAGTCGGATCCGGTGGATGTGAATTCGACCGAACGAACCCGATCGCGGAGGTTGAGTTTTTTCGTGCGCTCTTCGACCGGACCGAGCAGGCGGTGCAGACGGCGCCGCAAGTTGGCGGTCTTGCTGACGTAAGGCTCAGCACGGGCATCTTCCCCGCGCAAGAGGAAGACCGCAGGCCCGGCCGGCGCCCCCGCAAAAACTTCGGCATCTCGCTGTGGATTGAATTCGAGGCGCTCGGTCAGCACCCTTTGATTCTAGTGGGAATTCACCACAGAGGCACCCCAGACACCGAGAAGCAGCGTTGCATTCTTGATCCGCGTAATCGTGCCGATCCGTGGCGGAGTGGTTATCGAAAATTCGCGCTGCGAAATTTCTGCCGGAAGTCAGTGCCGTCGAGCGTGATGACACGGCACATCTCGTGGAGCCGGGATCGCATGCGCTCACCGATACGGTCGCCGAGCGTCTCGCCCCGGCTCGCCGCCCTGGCCGGCGAGATCGAGCCGGACGCCCCGGCCGCAGGCTGGTCATCGAAATTCGTGGTGATGATCGTGGTGCGGTTGTCGTTGTAGCGGGTGTTCAGAATCAGACTAACCGTGTCCCATACCCATTCGGTTGGCTTCACGGCACCCAGCTCATCGAGTACGAGAACGTCGGTTTCGAACACCGGACGAAGCACGTCTAATTCCGTGGTTTGAACCGTCGAGTTATAAGAGTTCTGAATTTCCTTCAGAAGCTCGCGATAGTCGTAAAACAGGCACGAGATCCCTCGGCTCAAGATCAAGTCTTTGAGAATGCCAACGGCGAGGTGGGTTTTGCCGGTGCCGATCTTGCCGATAATCAGAAGACCTTTGTCGCCACGCGGATCGCACTTCTTCGCGAAACTCGTGGCAATAAAATGCGCTTCGGAGAGCGACGGGTTAGCGCCTGGGAAGTCGGTGTCGTAGTTGGAGAGCTCACAGTGCTCGTAGCGGCGCGGGATGCGGGCGGCAGCCATTAAAGACTGAGCCCTGGTCCGCAGCTGGCAATCGCAGCGCGTGACGCGGCGATCGTTTGTGCTACCGCCAGCCTTCGGACCGGAGGTGGCGGTCTTCCATCCTGTACCTTCACAAAGCGGGCAAATTTCCGGGGGAGCCTTAATCACCAGGGACCATTCCTCTTGCGAAAAAATTCTATTTCGACTTTGCACCCGAAGGCGGGTTTCGCGCAAGCCGTAATCCCTGACTGCCTGTGTACATCCTGTGAAGGACCGGCGGGTCCTGTGGAGGGTAGAGGAAAACCCTGCCGCTAGTTGCGGAAAGCCGCTCGGGTAGCCCAAATTGGGGCGAAGGAGGTGCGAAACAGGCTTCCGGCGCGGATTTTCACAGTTGACATTCGCCGCGAAGGGAGCACAATACGAGCGGTCAGGTTTCCCAACTCAGCCATAGCCAATTCTTCTACCCGGTTCCGGCTGGGCACGAAAGAGACCTGCGAGGAGAAACTATGAATAAAGCCGATCTGGTTGACAAGATCGCAGGCGCGTGTGAAATCAGCAAAGCGCAAGCCACGACCGCTATTGATACTGCCGTCGACAGCATTACGTCTGCCCTCCGCAAAGGGGATCGCGTGGCGTTGATAGGCTTCGGCACTTTCTCGGTGTCGCAGAGAAAGGCACGGAACGGCCGCAACCCACAAACCGGCGCTACCATTAAGATCGCCGCCCGTCGAGTAGCGAAATTTTCTCCTGGGGCCGAACTGAAGAAGTCCGTAAACAAAAAATAATTGCGAGTGTGATGCAAGATTGCCAAAACGGCAGGGGGTCGGCCCTGCCGTTTTTTCTTGCGTCGAGGAATAGAAATTAGACTGTCAAATCAGCAGGCGAGGCGATGCACGAACTGTCGATTGCGATGGGCATTGTGGAAGCGGCCATGGACGAAGCGCAACGACGCGGCGTGCAGGTGAGCGCCGTCCATCTCAGGTTGGGAGCGCTTTCGGGTGTCGTGAAAGATGCGCTGCTGTTCTCCTACGAAGTCGCGTGCCAGGACACGCCGCTCGAGGGATCTCGATTGATCGTGGAAGACGTGCCAGTGGTTGTATTCTGTCCACAATGCAAGAATGCGAGGACGCTCGCGTCGGTGCAGCTATTCGTTTGTCCCGACTGCGGTACGCCGACCATGGACGTGCGGCAAGGCAAGGAACTGGAAGTTTTCGCGTTGGAGGTAGAGGAATGAGCGAGCCACGCCTGGTGGAAGTGCGCCGGAATGTTTTGAAGCAGAACGACATAATCGCGCGCTCTCTGCGCGAACAATTTCGTACGGCGGGAGTCTTTGTTGTGAGCCTGGTTTCGAGTCCCGGTTCCGGGAAGACCACGTTTCTCGAAAAGACGCTCACCCAACTGCAGCCGCGCTATCGCGTCGCGGCGCTGGTCGGAGATCTCGCGACCGAAAACGATGCCGTGCGCCTGGCCCGGAGCAAAGCTCCGGTAAAGCAGATCACGACCGGAACTCTCTGCCACCTCGAGGCAGCAATGGTACAGAATGCCCTGCAGGACTGGGATCTGAACAAATTGGATTTTCTGTTTATCGAGAACGTGGGAAACCTGGTGTGTCCGTCATCGTATGACCTCGGAGAAAATCTCCGGCTGGTGCTGATGTCGGTGACCGAGGGCGAGGACAAGCCTCTGAAGTATCCGACGATTTTCAACAGCGCCGATGTCGCTATCATCTCCAAGAACGAACTGGCGTCCGCCGTGGAATTTGACTGGCAGGCTGCCCGCAAAAGCATCGAGTCCGTGCGGCCCGGCATGCAGATTTTCCGCCTCTCCGCGAAAACTGGCGAAGGGATGGAAGACTACCTGCAATTCCTCGGTCAACAGTTGTCGGAGCAAAGGTCGGTGGCGCACATCTAGGCCGCGATAGCCACGGCAATCAGCCTCTCGGTACTTCGACCAGGGCGAGCAGAGTTCGCGCAATGTAAGTCATGAGCAGTGCAAAGATGCACGCCATCACCAGCGGACGATAGCTGGTCTCCAGCAGGTCAGCCAGAACTCCCGATACAAAAATGAACAGGAAGGGGATAGCAGCCAGCAGAAATCCTGCGCCCGCCACATGGGGATGTGCCATCCCCAGGAGAACGAACAGTACCGCGACCAGCAATGGTGCGGTATTGCCAAAGTAGCGAGTCCGCGGCCACACCCCATAGGTGACCAGCGCAACCGGAAACGCGAGCGCGAGTGCCGGACAAGCGCGTCCAATCTGCACGGCGACCTGCTTGTAAACCCCAAGCACAGTGAACCCCCGCCACGTCGCTCCCCAGAACGACGCATGGCGCATGCTCTCCATGAAGGCGTGCAGGTGGAAGAAATACGTAGAAAAGAACAGGATGAAACCAACAACGCAGGCAGATATCCAGATCACCAGTCCCGCTCGCTGCCTCACCGGGGCTACATAGAGCAAGAAGCCAAGAGCTATCGGCACAAGAATGACGAACGAGAATTGCGACCCGATGGCGATGGCTAGCGACACACCGAGCAGCACAATACGCCGCCAATTCCACAGCACGACTTCCCGCGGGGCATAGAGAGTGTGAGCGACCGCGATCGCAGTGAAGATGGCGCCGAATGCCCCCCATGCTGCGACGATCTCCGGTTCGGTGTGCCATACTGCGCTGGCCTGAATCAGGGAAGGCGAGAAGCAGTAGAAAGTGAGCGCAACAAATCCCCCCGTGTTTCCGCAAAGCCGACGGGCTACGTACCACAGCGATGCGCCCAGAAACGCGCCGCATGCGAGAAAGGGAAGCCTTGGAACCCATCGCCAGTAAGCCGCCGAGTCTGTGTCGAGATCATGCGGCCACGCGAGTAACGGCGCGGCAGAAACCAGGTAGAGCAGGGGAGAATGTTCGGTATCGAACCCGCTGTCATCGCGATAAAACGGATCTCGAATCAAACTGTCTGCCGGCTCCATCAGGGGAGCAGCAGCTATGCCCCGGCGGTGCCACTGCTTCCAGCCTTCACCGATGAGGATGGCCTCGCGACCGTCCGGTTCCTGCGCCGCTCCGAGTTCGGCGTGAACCAGCCATAGCGCCTGTGCCAGGAACAGCAGCAGCATAAACCCGGCGAGAAACTGCGGACGTCCAAAGCGTTCGCGTGTGAAATATGGCCCCATAAGGTCGAGCCGAGTGTTTTACCATGGCGGAGGCGGTTTGCGGGAAAGTTCTGCAATGAGTGACCTTGAGATCAACACGCGCGACGGTTCGCCAGCGGAGCCGCTGCCGCAAACTGCCACTCCAGAATTTGCGGTTGCGAACCAGCCTTCGTACGTAAGCACACTATTTTGGGGGCCTGACGGACTGCGTCCTGGCTGGGGACTCGCCTTGTACGCGACAATTTTCTTCGTGCTGCAGAAGTTCGCGGCGGAGTTCGCCTCGTCGCGCGACTTCGGCTACAGCGGTCTGTGGTCGATCATGCTGGACGAATTGGGAAATCTGGTAGCGGCCGTAATTCCCTCCGTCATCCTGGCGCGAATCGAGCGGCGCCCCTGGGGGGCATATGGACTGCCGGGAAGACAGGCTTTCGGGCGGCGTTTCTGGATTGGAGCGGTATGGGGATTTGCGGCGATCAGCGTGCTGATGTTCAGTCTCTATGGGTTGCGCGGCTTTTCCTTTGGGCACATCGTTCTGCACGGTGCGCGGGTCGCACGCTTCGCGGCATTTTGGGCAGCAATGTTCTTGCTGGTTGGTCTGTTTGAAGAATTTCTGTTACGAGGCTATTCGCAACTTACTCTCTCGCGGGGAATCGGCTTTTGGCCCGCTGCGCTCGCCTTATCGTGCGCCTTTGGATTGATCCATCTAAGGAATGGCGGCGAACAATGGCCCGGTCTGCTCGCGGCAGCCTTCATCGGATTTTTCTTTTGTTTAACGCTTCGGCGTACGGGGAATCTGTGGTTTGCCGTGGGCTTTCACGCCGCCTGGGATTGGGGCGAAACTTTTTTCTACTCCGTACCCGACAGCGGCATGGTCGCTCCAGGCCACTTGCTTAGTTCCTCCCTGCGCGGACCAGCGTGGCTCAGTGGAGGGTCGGTTGGTCCTGAAGGCAGTGTGTTTTGTTTTGTGGTCATTGCCTTGGCGTGGATTGCATTCGACCGCGTGTACCCACGATCCGGCGATCAATGTGTGGGGGCCACGATATCGCAACCGGGGACAGCAGGTTCCTTATAGCTCCTTTATTCCTTTCCTCGAAGGACAGGCAGTGGTTCCAGTTTGGGAGTATTTAACGCCCGGAATAAAGGCAGCCGTTCCCTGTGAATTTTCTGAGGCCCTATACTGACTGCATGAGCTCAGAAGCGGACCTGCTGACTCCCTTGCGGCGCTACTGGGGCTACAGCATGTTCCGGCCGTTGCAGGAGCGCATTGTCCGCAGCCTGATAGCGGGCCACGACACCTGCGTAGTTATGCCGACGGGCGGAGGGAAGTCTCTGTGCTACCAACTGCCGGCGGTGGTCTCGGATCGGACTGCGGTGGTGATTTCGCCGCTGATCGCCTTGATGCAGGATCAGGCAGCACAGCTGGCGCAAATGGGGATTCCGGCCGCGGTTCTCAACAGTTCGCTTGCCAGCGCAGAACAGAGTCGAGTTACGCGCCAGGCGCGCGAGGGAGCTTACCGCCTCCTGTATCTTTCACCGGAACGGCTCCAGCGGGGAGATACCCTGGAATGGCTGCAGCGTGTCCCGGTCTCTTTCTTTGCTATCGACGAAGCCCACTGTATTTCCGAATGGGGACATGAGTTCCGCCCCGAGTACCGGCAGCTGAGCCGTCTGCGCAGCAGTTTTCCAGATCGTCCGATCGCGGCATTTACGGCCAGCGCCACGCGCGTCGTGCGCCACGACATTCTTCAGCAACTCCAGCTGCGCAATCCGGACAAGTACATTGCCAGTTTTCACAGGCCCAATCTTCGATACCTCGTACGTGAATGCAACAGCACGGAGCAGGCTGCGCTGCTCGTGAATGCTCTGCGCCACTACAGCGATGGGAACGTAATTGTCTACTCTCCCACCATCGCTAAAGTTGAAGAGACCGTGGACTTCCTGGAAGAACAAGGCATTTCCGCCGTGCCTTACCACGCCAAGATGGACAGCGGCGATCGCCGACGCAATCAAGAGCGTTGGATGTCGGACGAGGTGCGAGTGCTGGTAGGAACGATCGCGTTCGGCCTCGGCATTAACAAGGCTACGGTCCGGGCTGTGATTCATCTGGCGCTGCCGAAGTCCATCGAGCAGTATTACCAGGAGGCGGGTCGCGCGGGACGCGACGGAAATCCTGCGGACTGCGTCATGCTCTGGCGCAAGCAGGACGCCGGCTTACTGGGCTATTTCGCGAATCAGATCACCGACGCAACGGAACGCGATCGAGCGTGGCAGAGATATCACATTATCAGGGCGTTCGTGGAATCCAGTCAGTGCCGCCATCGACAGATTTGCACGCACTTTGGCGAAACGACCAAGTGGACCTCGTGTGGGGCCTGTGACGTGTGCGGGAAATCGCCCGAGTGGGTGACAGCGACTCCATCCGACGCGAAGAGACGGCGCCGGGTCAGCGGCAAAGCGTCTTTCGCGCCAGTCCCGGCTAGTTCTGTCAACATGGATTCGAGAATTGAATTGGCGGGTCATCCGTTGAATGCCGAGGAATCTGAGTTGCGCGAATACCTCCGCCAATGGAGACGCACGGTCGCGAAAGAACGGGGAGTGTCCGCATTTGTCGTGCTTCACGATGCCACGATGGAAGAGATCTGCCGCCGCCGGCCAAAGTCGATCGCGGCGTTGTTGCAAATCAATGGGATCGGGGAGCGCAAGGCCGAGATGTACGGGAAGGAACTGCTTGATGCCTTGGCTCGCTTCGAGAATGGCGAGAGAGCGTCCGCACTGCCGGACAAGAGAACTTCCCCAGCGGTTGAGACTCTGCGCCTGCTGGCCGAGGGCAAGAGTTTCGAGGAGATCGCACAGATCCGCGGAAGGCAAATGGCGACTGTGGTCAACGGAGTGGCGACTCTTGTGGAGCAGGGACAGCTGGAATTCCGAGCGGAATGGATTGATCGGAACCGACTTCCGATCATCGAGGCAGCCTGCGCACGCTTGGGAACGGAGAGACTGAAGGGCCTGAAAGATGCCTTGCCTCCCGAGATTACATACGACGAAATTCGTTTGGTGGTGGCTCGTTTGCGGCGCGAGCAGGGTCAGAAGAAGTGCGAAATTCCCGCCTAGTTCTTTCGCTTCAAGCCGTATAATCCCTCGCACAGATGGCGCTTGCGGCTGGCACGAAGCTCGGGCCCTATGAGATCGTCGCCTCGCTGGGTGCGGGCGGCATGGGCGAAGTGTACCGCGCGAAGGATCCACGGTTAGGCCGCGACGTTGCCATCAAAGTTTTGCCCGCCTACCTCTGCCGCGATTCGGACCGACTGCGGCGTTTTGAGCAGGAGGCGCGCGCAGCCGGCTCGCTCAATCACCCCAACATTCTCGCGGTCTACGACGTCGGAACCCATGCTGGTGCTCCCTACCTGGTGACCGAACTGTTGGAGGGTTCTACACTCCGGACCCGGCTGAGCGACGGTCCCCTGCCAGCTCGCAAGGCGACCGACTACGTTGTTCAGGTCGCCGAAGGGCTGGCCGCGGCGCACGAGAAGGGAATTATTCATCGCGATTTGAAGCCGGACAACATCTTCGTATGTCGCGACGGGCGCACCAAGATTCTGGATTTCGGACTGGCCAAGTTGACTGCGCCAGAGGCAAGCGATGCGACCAGCACCGGCCTTGAGTTGAAAGATGAAACTGGCGTCGGCGTAGTGCTGGGAACAGCCGGCTACATGTCGCCGGAACAAGTGCGAGGTGAGAAAGCCGACCAGCGGTCTGACATCTTCAGCTTTGGCATAGTTCTTTACGAGGCGCTCTCCGGGCAACGGGCTTTCCCGGGAGGAAGCGCCGCCGAGAGGGCCACTGCCATCCTCAAGGAAGATCCTCCGGATCTGCGGACCACAGGGAGAGTTGTTCCAGCGGGCCTTGAGCGCATTGTGCGGCACTGCCTCGAGAAAAATCCGGAAGAGCGTTTTCAGTCGGCGCGCGACCTGGCATTCCACCTGGAGACTCTTTCCGCGGATTCAGAGGCCAGCGCTGCTGTACCCGCGTTAACCCGGAAAGAACAACGGCGCTGGCTCGCATGGGCGATCGTCAGCGTTGCGATCCTGGCTGCAGCGGGAGCCGGCTGGTGGTACCGGGGCCATGTTCAACCGGCGCGCAAAAACGTAATTTTTCTGCGTCTTACTGATTTTGCCGGCGTGGAAAACAGCCCTGCCTTCTCACCCGACGGCAAAGCGGTTGCTTTCGTGAGCGATTCGACCGGGAAAAGGCAGATCTGCATTCGCTTGCTGGCGGGCGGACCACCACTGCAGATCACGCACGACTCCGGCGATCACCTGGAGCCCCGATGGACACAGGATTCCGCAGCCCTGATTTACTACACGCCACCGCCGGAGGGCGATGCGCAAGGGGCCCTTTGGCAGATTTCGGCTCTTGGCGGCACGCCCCGCCGTCTGATCTCGAGCATGAGTGGCGCGGATGTGAGTTATGACGGCAAGCGGCTGACTTTTTTCCGGCTCAACGACAAGCACATGGAACTCGTGGCTTCGGATCAAAATGGATCCAACGCCCGAGTAGTGATGCAGGTGCCGGTCAGTTTCAGTTATCGGCAGCCACGCTGGTCCCCAGATGACGGCAGCATCGCGTACCTGCACAGCCGAGAGAACTGGGCCGATGATGTCTACGTCGTATCGTCCGCCGGCGGCACTGCGCGGCAAGTCACCCACGACAACACCCTGATGAGCGGGTTAGCGTGGATGGCCGACGGCTTCCATCTGATCTACAGCTCGGCGCGGGGAAGCACCGTGCTTTATCTTCCAACAATGCATCTGTGGCTCATCCCTGCATCCGGTGGAGATCCGCAGCAACTGACGTTCGGTGACGCAGGGGACGAGAATCCCGATGTCGATCATAACGGTCGCATCGTAATAAGCCGCAAGCACATGCAGTTCGACATCTGGAAGTTTCCGGTAGATGGGGATCCGGCAGAAAACGTCCGGCGAGCGGTTCGCGTCACCCATCAAACTGGGCAGGTGCAGACACCGAGCCTGAGCCCCGATGACCGGCAGTTGGTTTACCTTTCTGACAATGGCGGTCACGGCAATCTGTGGGTCTTGGATTTGGCCAGTGGCGAGACGCACCAGATCACCTATGAAACATCAACCGGCATGGTCATGGGAGTTCCGATCTGGTCGCCGGACGGAAAGCAGATCGCTTTTGCAACGAATCGTCCGTCAGAACTAGGACGGGGCATCGGGTACTGGCTCGTTCATCCAGATGGAAGCGGTCTTCACCTGGCGGTTTCCGAAGGTGCCTGGGCCACTTGGTCGGGAGACAGCAAGTGGCTGTACTACGCCGAGTCGTCTCCGGTGCGGGATACCGGAAGCATCCGGATGATGAAGGCGCCGGTCGAGGGCGGTCCGGCAACGCTCGTACGTTCCGACAACGCTCACGGACCCGCTTTGGCCCCCGACAATTCGACGTTGTATTACGTCGTGCCACTGCAGAACCTGAATGGCTTGTTAGACTATGAACTGCGAGCGGCGAAGCCCGAAGATGCTCCATCAAGGCTGCTGGCGCGGATTTCCGGAGAGCGCGTTCCGATATGGCAAGGACTGCATCCGGTAATCTCCAGGGACGGGAAATGGCTCGTTACTCCTCTCGATGATGGAGCCGGAACCAACATCTGGGTGATCTCGACCGTCGATGGAAAGATGAGGCGGGTGACGGACTTTGGTCAGAGGCGCACATCCATCGCGCGCCGAATCTCCTGGTCCGCCGACGGGAAGTGGGTATTTGCGGCTGTGGGTGAGGGCGATGCCGATATTGCGCAAATTGATGGACTTTTGCAGTGAAGCGGAAGAAGTACCCACCCGGAATGAGCGCAAGCTTCGTCCGGGCGCCCACGCTAGTTGCGCTACGATACTTCTTCCAAAGCCGCCACTAGATGTTCGGCGACGTGGTCAAACTTCGAGAAAACATCCTTAACGCCGGCGGCATGCGCGACCGGGGCGAGTTTGCGGCAATCATGCATGGTAAACATAAGCATGGTCGCGGCGGGAGCGATTTGACTGATCTCCTTTGCTGCCTCAAGGCCGTTCATAATCGGCATCTGCCAGTCGAGGATGACCACATCCGGCTTCAGTTGCCTGACTTTTTCGACGGCAACCTTACCGTTTTCGGCCTCTCCGCAGACCTCGCAGTCGGTATTCATTTCTATGAGCGAGCGAACTGACCGGCGGATCACGGCATTATCATCGACTATAAGAATTCTATGAAACATATGTACCGCCCATCCAACCGAGGCCCAATCGACCACAATCGGTCTGTGCCTACCCTAACCTTGACAGGCGGGAAGCCCAATAGGGCAAACGACGTACGGGGGCGCAGAATTGCGATTTTGGGGAATTCAAATGGAGTCGCCAAGTTCGTAGTACAGAAGGACTTATGTCGAATGCCGGAAACGACAAAGCGGGGTGCCTACCTTCTTTCTTCGATGTGCCTGTGCTTCTTGGTATGATTGCTCAATTCACGAGGGTTGTGTTGGTTCGCAACTCTGCTTTTTGCCGCTACGAAGCTTCGCGCCACCGTCATTAACTTGGGGCTGGGACAATGGGGAGTAGTTTTCTAACCGCGCGAATCTCGGGGAATATCCTCCTACGCTACGCTCTCGCCGTGGCTGCCGTGGTTGTCGCCTTTCTCATTTGTAGAGGGTTGAATCCTTTTGTGGGCAACCGTTTGGATTACATCCTGCTGTTTCCGGCGGTAGCCTTTTCGGCCTGGTATTGCGGCGTAGGGCCCTCGATCGTAGCGATGGTTCTCGCTGTGATTTCGGTGACCTATGGGGTTGCTCCCAAGATCCACGGGTTCACTCTGCCCAACACTGCAGAGGCGATCGCGATTTTGGCTTTCTTCCTTTCGGCTGTCCTGATTATGGTGATGGGAGAATCGCGGAGGCGGCACAATGAAGTCTTGCGAGACGAGCAAAGTGAACTCGAGAGAAAAGTCCAGGAACGTACCGCGGATCTCGATGCAGTGAATCGAAACCTGCGGCATCTTTCTGCGCGGCTCATGCAGCTTCAGGATGACGAAAGACGGCGTATCGCTAGGGAACTGCACGACAGCGTGGGACAGATGCTGGCCGCTCTGACGATGAACCTTTCCGCAGTTCGAACCGATATCGAACGCCTCGCCAAGACTGCATCGGCCCTCACTGACAGCGAAGGCTTGGTCCAGCAAATGAGCACCGAAGTCCGCACCATTTCTCACCTGCTGCATCCACCATTGCTCGATGAAGCAGGATTATCCTCGGCGCTCCGCTGGTATGTGGAGGGATTCGCCCAGCGCAGCGGCATCAGAGTTGACTTGGACCTGCCGGATGATTTTGGCCGGCTGCCCAGCGAGGCGGAGACGGCGATCTTTCGCGTAGTGCAGGAATGCCTGACGAATATCCACCGTCATTCGGAAAGCCCGATCGCGAAAATTCGGCTCCGTGAACGCGACCTTCTCGTTTTGGTCGAAGTGGAAGATGAAGGGAAAGGTATCCCCGTCGACAAAATGGAAGAGATGGCGTCAACTGGCACACCCGGAGTTGGAATTCGAGGAATGAGAGAAAGACTGAGACAACTGGGCGGGACGCTGGAAATCAAGTCGAGCGGTTCGGGTACCAGGGTGGTCGTACGATTGCCCGTGGGCGAAACGTCTGGCTCCAACGCCTTTGCGGTGACAGACCGACCTTCTCCAGCCGCGGCATAGACCTTCCATTGGCGGTTGCAACTTCAGCGTGACTGCCCGGAGGGCTGCCTCGCTCCAGAACATCTATCGTTGATTTGTGTGCGCGCCGAAG
>CAVUYN010000029.1:0-1036070 GCA_963745715.1 uncultured Acidobacteriota bacterium
CATATAAAAGTACGGGGTTCAAACGTGCGGGAGTACGACCTAATCGCGGAGTGGTATGCATCAGAACGCGTGGATCAGACAGGGGTACCCGAAGCGGCCACGCTTGCCTCATCCATCCCACGCGGATCGTTGGTTCTCGATGTTGGTTGTGGCAACGGCATACCCATCACCCGTGCGTTACTGAGCCATGGCCACCGGGTCATCGGCCTGGATAGTTCGGGCGCGATGCTGGCAAAGTTCAGGCACAATTGTCCCGAAGCGCTTGCGGTCAGAGGAAATGTTCAGTCCTGCCCGTTCGCCGATTGCATGTTCGATGCTGCGGTTGCGTGGGGCGTCCTGTTCCATCTCAATCCCGAGGACACGATTAGGGCAATTGCGAATGTCTCGCGCATCGTTAAGCGCGGTGCGCCGTTCCTTTTTACATCCGGAGACGCCGACAGCTTTGATGGCAAAGAGGGCAAGATGAACGGCGTGACGTTTCGCTATTTTTCCTACAGCGTCGAGAACTACCGACGGATCCTCGGCGAACACGGCTTCACATTGGTCGACGTCCACGCCGATAGCGGGAATAACACCTATTACCTCGCGAAGAAAGCTGAGCCGCCGAGCTGATTATTGAAAAATCCCCACCACCCTCAAATGCCCCCTCCAAGGCACTGGGATGCGGCCCGACCTCGAGGATGCCCAAATTGCTGCCATCACTTCGTCGGCGTCTCCGGCTTCGTGGGTTCGGCGGGCTTCGGCGCCTGCAGCTTGGCCAGCGCTTCATCCACGCGCTTCTTGAAGTCACCCTGGTCGTTGTGCGAAAGCCCGCTATACATCGACACAACACTCATCTCGCAGGAGGTAGCCGTCGGCACCAGGGAGACGTGGTTTTTGCCCTGGTTGACCGCTCCGATAACGGACCAATGAATGGAGTGTTTCACATTGTAGTCAGCAGTCATTTTGTCGTCGTCACTCTGCACGTCTTTGTAGTTGTCCGGATTGCCGAGCGCGACTTTGACCGCGCCCCAAAGCTCGCTGCAAGGAACGGGATAGGTAGTTTTGTAAGTCTTGTTGCCGGCACCGAACGCCGGCATAGCCAGAGCAAGCGCCAGCAGAGCCACAACCACAAGTCTCATCTTCATGATGGCAGTTCTCCTTGTACGGATGTGCTTCCCGGCAGGTCAGAACGGAGCCGGAACACACGTTTTCCGAACAGGTTAAAACTAGTCCATCAAAATATCTTGTCAGTGCGCCAAATCACGGAGCCGGTGACCAACGGAGTCGGACGGCGTTACGGATACCCGATTGCGACTCCGTTGACGTAACCTCGCCATTACGCTCAAAACCCCTCGATGAGTGCTATGGCCTAATTTCAGCAGTCACCGGAGCTAAATTGCACGCTTCGTTTTCAGAGCGTGAACGAGGGTGCGGAATGAAGAGGCCTTCTGGACAGACGCTTTGAGTTCGCTTGCAGTAACCGACTGAGTGAGGATGTCGTCATCCGCGTCGATTGCATCGTTTATGACAGCGCATACAAACTGAAACGGCGCTTCAATCACGGGGCGAAGCGATAGGCTGACTGGAACTCTTTTCCCGACTAATTTTGCGTACAAACTCGCAGGCTTCACGGGATTGATACTGTCCACCTGCCAAGCATGGTCGTTGCTGTCGTAGAGAACAACCCGTCGCCGGTTGTACTTCTTGATTGCAGACGTTGTCCACACGGATAGTTCTTCGGCCGCGGACAAGTACCGCACCCATCCGTCGTTTGCAGCGATTAGAGCTGGGAACGCGACTGATCGCAAATTCATGATTTCGCTGCTCCGCTGATTCACGATTCAATCGAGCATCAGGTCAGTTGTTGAAACATCTCCTTCCATTCATCTTCCGCCGAGTTTCGAAGCTCGTGAAGTGAATCGAAAGAAGTCGAAATTTGAGTGTAATGGGCTGCTTACAACAATCACCACACATGGAGCAGGTGTTTGTCGCAGTACTCGTTCGAAGAGGCCTCGGCTCGATTCGAAACCATAAAGTGGGCTCAACTACTTCAGCTTCCCGCGAAGCACGGTGATCGACCCGGCTGGGAGTGTGTACATGCCGTCGGGCGTGGCGGCAATCGTGATGTTCTTATCCTCAGCAGGGGTGTTGCAATACTGCACAAGAGCTACAGATCCGACGAAAGGATGGCTGACGTGCTTGTCATCCTCGATGACGAGATGAACCGGGTGGGCCGCGTTCAAATCGTGGTTAATCAGCATTAACGACCAGTTCCCGTCGGGACGTTTGACAGCGTATGAGGTAACCACGGTCCGATCGGCAGCGTCCTTAAGGTCGGCCGAGGCAGGGAAAATCTTGTTCGCTCCCGCCTCGTGCTGCAACCATTCGAAATTAATGATGTGTGCGGAAGAATACGGAGTATATGCAGGCGTGCCATACGCCCCGCCGCCATCAGCGCCACCCTCGGGGCTAAGGCTTCCGTGACCAGCGGCGCCGTCATTGATTGCCGGACGATAGAACGCTGTGCCGCCCTGTTCAAAGAATGTGCCAAACGCATCGCACTCCCAGATGGAGCGGCCAGTCACGCCCAGGTAGCCCGGTCCGTTTCGCCCCGCTACGATTCCACTCTCGGAAATAATGAGCGGCACATCCGCGGGGACGCCGTCCTGACGCCACATGTGCAGCACATGCTTCATGATTCCGGGTTCCATGTAAAGGGTCGCCCAGTCGCTCGGTGGAGTGAATCCATTAATCATGAACGGGTAGTGTTCGAACGACATGAATGACAGATCCTTCAGATGTCCGTGGGCCTTCAGGTAATCGACGAATCGCTCCATCCAGGAAGTGCGTCCCTGATCGTCCGCCCAGAGGGTGATGTCTTTATCGACGCCTTCGAAAATCGGACCGCCCAATCTGGCGCCGGGCGTTAGCTTGTGGACCGCATCCGCCACTTGAATATAGATGGCGCCATAGTCCTCCGGCGTCATGTGCTTGCCGTCGCACTCTTCCCCGACCTCAATTCCCACCACTGGATAACCGCGCTTGTGAATGTAGGAAACCTCATTGGCGCAATCTTCGGGAGTGTCATAAATCGCCGCACATGCAACCAGCGCCGGATGGCCCATGGTCAATCCACTGGTAAAGAAATTGTCCATGCCGTTGTATTGATCGCCGCCGCCGGTGATCAGGTTGTCGGCCTGGTGCCAGGGATCGATGGAAGAAGCGAAAAACGATCCGGCCATGTCCGCCTCCGAACCGGGGATCACTTCCTGGTCTCCGGCGCCTTCCAGGTGTGGCGGAGCCCCAGGTCCGGGCTCTACGCCGTTGGCCGGATAAACAACCGCGTATTTCCCCGCGGCATCGATCGTACCGGCAGACAGCGTCTGAAGGGCATAGCCGACGCAGTTTCGAATATCCTGCGACCCGTGCGTATCGCACGTTCCGGATGACTTCGACATCAAGAACGCGGACGAAGCGCGTCGTGACAGGCTCATCCGAAAGCTTCAGATGGACATCGCCGCCGCTGCCGTTCAGCACCGCGCCCGATGAGAAAGCCTTCCACATGCCGTTCGGGCCCATGTCCCAGTCCATCGCGTTGTTGTCGCCGACCCAGTACTGCACAACATAAACGACGGCATACGGATTTACCCATTGGATATGGATCGCATTGACGGCGCGGGCGGTGCCCATATCGATCACCACCCATTGCGGGTGCAGCGCATCGCTCTCGCCCGTGAAATGGCTGGTCAGGTAAGGATTGCTCTTCCAGTAACTTTGAAAACCAGCCACCAAAGGTGTATCGCCGCTGGTCATAAAGTCGCGATGGGGCAACGAATACGAATAGCCGTAGTGGATCGGTTCGCCTAAATCGGCACTGCCGACGTAATAGCCGCTCTTCGTCGCTGGATCGCTCCATGTGCCGTTTTCGTTCCAGTGCCACGCTGAAAGGCGCAACTCGCTGTTGTTGCGCATGGTGATGGAACCCCAACCCAAGTTCTTGACGCCCTGAATCATCTCGGGCTTGCTCAAATTGTCCACCTGCGCCTTACTCAGGTCGTCCATCCACGCGCCGGTCGCCGTGTCGGGATTGATCGTATTCAGAACGTGCTCCGGCGTCACGTCAACGTGGACCGTGGCAACCGAATCAAGCGTGCCCACCGGGGCAACCGAATCTGCCGGAAGTTCCTCCCGATGCGGTCGTGGGTGAGCCGTTTGTGCCTGAGCCGTTTGTGCCTGAGCCGTTTGTGCATGGACGCGCACAGGAAAATGCATGGACACGGCCATCAGGCTGAGCGCCGCAATGGCCACACACAGCCAAATGCGAGACGAGATCCGTGGGTTAGAACCAGTAGTCATGATGTCATCCCGATATCAAACTAAACGGTCAAGTTGAGGATTGAGATTGCACGACGAGTTTACACGAATGGCAGATCCGCCCATGACTCACAGTTTTTGAAGCATCGCCATTACACTTATCTTCCGATGGGTTTCAAACGCTTGGAATTGGAAGGAGTCGAAATTTGAGTGTGATGGCTTGATTTCAATAGTTGACTTCCCTCGTGGATATAGTGATTCTCTTTTGCATGCCGGACATTCGAGTCATATTCCGATGCCCGATCTGTCAGACCGCGATCACGCAGCCCGTTTTGCCACTGAAAGATGACCAATCCGTTTGCCTGGAGGATGGGAAGGCAGCAGTTCCTCGCGGATTCTTTGCCCCGAACAGACAAGAGTATTGGACCGCAAGTGGGGGCGTGATCGTAAACATAGCCGATCTTGTCAGCATTAGACGCCATCCAGATTTTCGCCGACTGAATGGATGTTGTGGCCTCGACGGATGTGACGGTCCGAATCTAGTCTGCACGAATGGACACGAAATCGGAACGGAAAAATCAGACTGCTGGACGCCACATGCCGCCGTACTTCTGGAGAACGTCGTTGGAGTCAATGAGTGAAATCGCCTTGTTACAACAGTTACCGCTCGAATCTGGTCATCTAAAAAGCTCCGGCGTAAATTGATCTTAGCCTTCGGATGAAAATCTCTTCCGTACTTTCGCTTTTTGCCATCTGGATTGCCACTCTAGTTCTTCCCCTGACAATTTTCTTTCGACCGGCCAGCAATGCCATCGCGGTGTTAAAGAACCCAGCATCTATCGTGGGTACCGTACAGGATTTGCGGTCTAAGGAGCACAGAACGGTCGTTGTCCAGTATCAAGTTGATGGCGCGACGTACTACAGCAGTACAAGTCTTCCCGAGAGCGTCGGCCTTCCCACGTTCGATCAATTACGGGTTGGGCAGCAAGTTCCTGTTGTGTATCGAATTGGGCACCCCGACAGTGGCCTTATCGGTGATCCGAAAAAGCTGTTGATATCTATCGCCGAGGATTGTGCGTTCATGTCAGTCTTTCTCTTGTCTTGTAGAGACGAGGAGTTAAGCGTCCCGTATTCGGCTGCAATGGCGGTGTTGCGGCCGGGATCGTTTAGTCGCGATGACAACGGATGAGGAAACATGAAAGACGATCGACGCGGGAAGGACCAATCTGGCGCCGGGCGTTAGCTTGTGGACCGCATCCGCCACTTGAATATAGATGGCGCCATAGTCCTCCGGCGTCATGTGCTTGCCGTCGCACTCTTCCCCGACCTCAACTCCCACCACTGGATAACCGCGCTTGTGAATGTAGGGAACCTCATTGGCGCAATCTTCGGGAGTGTCATAAATCGCAGCACATGCGACCAGCGCCGGATGGCCCATGGTCAATCCACTGGTAAAGAAATTGTCCATGCCGTTGTATTGATCACCGCCACCGGTGATCAGGTTGTCGGCTTGGTGCCAGGATCGATGGAAGAGGCGAAAAACGATCCGGCCATGTCCCCCTCAGAACCGGGGATCACTTCCTGGTCTCCGGCGCCTTCCAGGTGTGGCGGAGCCCCAGGTCCGGGCTCTACGCCGTTGGCTGGATAAACAACCGCGTATTTCGCCGTAGCATCGGTCGTACCGGCAGACAGCGTCTGAAGGGCGTAGCCGACGCAGTTTCGAATATCCTGCGACCCGTGCGTATCGCACGTTCCGGATGACTTCGACATTAGCACTCGGACGAAGCGCGTCGTGACAGGCTCATCCGAGAGCTTCAGATGGACATCGCCGCCGCTGCCGTTCAGCACCGCGCCCGATGAGAAAGCCTTCCACATGCCGTTCGGGCCCATGTCCCAGTCCATCGCGTTGTTGTCGCCGACCCAGTACTGCACAACATAAAGGACGGCATACGGATTTACCCATTGGATATGGATCGCATTGACGGCGCGGGCGGTGCCCATATCGATCACCACCCATTGCGGGTGCAGCGCATCACTCTCGCCCGTGAAATGGCTGGTCAGGTAAGGATTGCTCTTCCAGTAACTCTGGAAACCGGCCACCAGCGGTGAATCGCCACTGGTCATAAAGTCGCGATGGGGCAACGAATACGAATAGCCGTAGTGGATCGGTTCGCCTAAATCGGCACTACCGACGTAATAGCCGCTCTTCGTCGCGGGATCGCTCCATGTGCCGTTTTCGTTCCAGTGCCACGCTGAAAGGCGCAACTCGCTGTTATTGCGCATGGTGATGGAACCCCAACCCAAGTTCTTGACGCCCTGAATCACCTCGGGCTTGCTCAAGTTGTCCACCTGCGCCTTACTCAGGTCGTCCATCCATGCGCCGGTCGCCGTGTCGGGATTGATCGTATTCAGAACGTGTTCCGGCGTCACGTCAACGTGGACCGTGGCAACCGAATCAAGCGTGCCGACCGGGGCAACCGAATCCGCCGGAAGTTCCTCCCGATGCGGTCGTGGGTGAGCCGGTTGTGCCTGAGCGGGCGCCTGAGCCGTTTGTGCATGGACGCGCACAGGAAAATGCATGGACACGGCCATCAGGCTGAGCGCCGCAATGGCCACACACAGCCAAATGCGAGACGAGATCCGTAGGTTAGAACCAGTAGTCATGATGTCATCGCCGATATCAAACTAAAACGGTCAAGTTGAGGATTGAGATTGCACGACGAGTTTACACGAATGGCAGACCCGCCAATGACTCACAGTTGTTGAAGCATCGCCATTACACTCATCTTCCGATTGGTTTCAAGCGCTTGGAATTGAAAGCAGCCGAAATTTGGGGAATGGGCTGGTTACGCCAATGGTCGTTCTCAGTTGATTTAGAATCAATCGTTAAATGCGCTTCTATACGAAATCCGAATGCGAGGAATGGCTTTTAGGAAAGCAGCGAGCGAAGCCCGATTCTATTCCCGAAATACACAGGGTGCACGTTCACTATCCGACGGCGGTGAGCCGCATTTTATACCTGGCCCATTGGATAGGAAGCTCGTTGATGTACCGCGATCCTGCATTGGTCTGGATTACGGAATGGGGTATTTGGGAGGAGAACTTGCATCTGTATTACAAACTGCGGCAAAGCTACGGTGATCTTCGACTCCTGCACGAAGCGCCTGGCCATCTCTTTCTCGGGCACGAATCAGAGGACCTAGCATCCTTTCTTCAGGTGGCTATGCTGAACGGCTGGGGCGGGTACGTATTGACTCAGGCTGATTATGTAAATGCGTTCTTCAGCCACGATGAGTACATCGACTTCTTCGCTAGGCACGATGAAAATCTTGAAGGGGTAAGGAAAGAGTTCGGCGCGAGTGAGTGTCGAACCAAGTCTGGCGTCGAGTAGTTGGCGCAATATCGCCATTACACTGATCTTCCGATTGGTTTCAAACGCTTGGAATTGAAAGCAGCCGAAATTTGAGTGAAATGGCCTGTTTTCGACAGTTACCTAGACTGAGCGACCCAATTCCACGTACAGTTCTGGCGTGAGAAAGACATTCTTAGCCCTCTTCAGTCTGATCGTTTGCTGTATTTCTCTGTACGGAACCAAGGATCAGCCCTGCCATGAAACCTTCCAATTGAAAGCCGAACCTATCAAGCCTGTTTACCTAAAAGGCGAACCCGTCGCTATTAGCTTGAGCTTCACAAATTCGACTTCTCATGACGTTTTTATCGCTCCCGACCTCTTTCCGTCTGACTATTGGGTAGAGAAGCATGGAGACGGTCGCTGGATCACTTTGTCGACTGGAATCAGTGGACCAAACGCCAAAGAGCGACCCGCTGGCTCGACGGGTGCAGCGCAACCTTCTGAGTATCGAAGGGTTTTGGCTGGCGAAACGTTCAGGACGCAATTTGACGTTGAACTGAGCCGCATCACGAAATCACCTGTGGGAACGTTCCGGCTCGGCTCAGTTCACGCTCACATTCATGCGAACGATTCTGCAACGAACAATTATGGATGTTTCATCGCTGCGCCGCAGAGCACCAGGTTTACAGTCCGATAATTGGCGATAAATCGCCATTACGCTCATTGATCCCCTGAGCGGTTTTGAGCGCGAGCGCTTAACAGCTAGAGCCTCCATCTTTCATATGGCGGTCCAGCCACCGTCGATAAGGAGAGTATGCCCCGTGATTAATGATGCAGCAGGGGAGGCAAGAAAAACGATGGCGCCGGCAACATCCATGGGCTCACCAATGCGGTGTAACGCCGCAATGCGCTCGACTATGTCGCTGCGGAATGCCGGGTCTGCCAGGACCGATTCCGTACCCGGCGTGCGGATGAACGTGGGAGCAACAGCGTTGACCCTGATGTTGTACTTACCCCACTCCACCGCCAGACATTTGGTCAAGTGCGCAATCGCGGCTTTCGTCATGCAATAAACGGATTCGGTGGGCAGCGCTACAAAGCCCGCCTGCGAACTCATGTTGACGATACATCCGCGCTTTTGACGAATCATCACCCGTCCAGCCGCCTGGCTCGCAAAAAATGTCCCTTTCAGATTCACTCTTAGAGTCACATCAAAATCTTCCTCACGCACATTCTCCGCAAGGTTTTCCGGGGATAAACCAGCGTTGTTCACAAGGATGTCGAGCTGGCCGAAATGCGCGACAGTGTCGTCAACGGCGCGAGAGATCTGATCAATTCGAGTCATGTCCATCTGCAAGGGCAATGTGCGCCTGCCGGTGGCTTCAATCTCGCGTGCCAGCTCTCCTCCAGTTTTCCCATCTCTCAGGCCGAGTGCCACGTCAGCGCCGGCATGAGCAAGAGCTAGAGAAATGGCACGGCCCAAGCCGCGAGCAGCGCCAGTCACTAATGCCACATTACCCGTCAGGTCAAAGCGAGGAAGGTCATTGGCCACCGTAATCGTCTCCACCCCTCAGTTGTTCACCACCGAAGGCCATCATATACGTCAGCACTCGTCGACGATGTTCTGCGCGACAGCGACCAACGGAACAGGCTGAGCCAGCCGTGGAAAAAATAATGCGCCAGAAGATTCCGGCGCATTAGGCGGCAAAGGTTGACGGCTCTTCAGTAGCTCATCCCCGAGCCTTTCTCAGGCGCAAGATCTTTTGAGGTCATGTCGAACGTGAGCATGAAGCCGTTCGTTCCCTTGAACTCAAAGGCCTTGGGGCCCTCCCTGTACGTTTCCAACTCGTTGGGCATCATGACGAAGCCGTCGTTGCGCGGGGTGCCCCAGTACCTGACGTTCTTCAGCACCGCAGGTTCGTCGGTCATCCCCTGAAAACGCTTCAGCTTGATCTCAGCCGTCTTGCCCCCATTGAGCGTAGCGTGCGCCTGGTCCTTATCGAAGGTCCAGGTATCGATATCCCCTTCCGCTGTCTGAAACGATTTCCACTTCACGGGAAACACGTGGCCTAGAATTTCCCCGAGCGCCTGCCGCTGGTCGGCGGTCGTGCTTTTGTCAAAAATGGCCAGAACCGAATCCATCTGGCCCTTGGAGAAATCGGCGCCCAAATCGCCGGTCAGCCAGAACTTTGCGCCAGTAAGATCGGTGCTGCCGTAATGGCCCTTGTTGACCTTGTAGGCGTTGTTGAACTTGCAGTAATGTTCGGTCTTTCCGTTCTCGTGGTGTGCCGCCGGATGCGCGTTGAAATAGCACATGCAGAAGTGTGGACAGCTGCATGCCTCGATTGCGGTGGCGTTTATCGCCCAGTCCGCCGGCGGAGAGGAATGACCGGCACTGATGCCGAGCAGGGCGACAACAATGAGCACAGCTATTCTCCGCATACGAACCCCCTTTATCGCGAAAGTATCCCTTAAATATAGTGGCGATGCAAGTGACTGCCACCACGGGCACGCTTCAAGGAAAGAGCGTCACAGGTTCGAAACAATTCCTTACGCTGAAAGTGAAATATAGGACGCCCGACACTTCAACCCGCGGAGACACCAAATTGTAGCCGCCTAGATTCACTGTCGAAAGATCTCTATGCCCCTCATCGGTAGCGCTCCTCCGATTTGCCTCAATCCCTTCCCGTCTCTAGAATGAATGTTTACCCGCTCTTCCGGGGATTCCTGAGAAATTTATGATTCATTTTCCCGTTCCTGAGGCTCTTACTTTTGATGACGTCCTATTGCTGCCTGCCCGTTCGGACGTGATTCCCGCGACGGCCAATACCCAGACGCAGCTCACCCGCTCCATCAGCTTGAATATTCCGATCGTCAGCGCCGCCATGGACACGGTCACCGAATCGCACATGGCCATTGCGCTGGCGCAGCAGGGCGGGCTCGGCATCATTCATCGCAACCTGAGCATCGAGCAGCAGGCTAATGAAGTTGACAAGGTGAAGCGCTCGGAAAGCGGCATGATCGTCGATCCGGTCACCATGTCTCCGACAGACCGAGTCAGCGACGCGCTCGAAGTCATGCGCAAGTACAAGATTTCCGGCGTTCCCATCACTCAGCACGGGAAGCTGGTCGGCATTCTTACCAATCGCGACCTGCGCTTTGAAAGCCGTTTCGACATTCCCATCGACAAGGTGATGACCAAGAAGAACCTCATCACGGTGCCGGTGGGAACGACACTCGAAGAGGCCGAAAAGATTCTGCACGAACATCGCGTCGAAAAGCTTCTGGTGGTCGATGACAAGTACAACCTCAAGGGGTTAATCACAGTTAAGGACATTCAGAAGAAATTGAAGTACCCCAACGCCGCCAAAGACTCGCAGGGCCGGTTACGGGTTGGCGCAGCGATCGGCGCTACCGGGGATTTTCTGGAACGGGCGCAGGAACTCGCGGAAGCCAAAGTCGATGTGCTCGCCATTGACAGCGCCCACGGGCACTCGACCAAGGTTCTCGAAGCGGTAAAGCTCGTCAAATCGAAGCTGCCTCACGTAGAGCTACTCGCCGGCAACGTCGCCACGTTCGACGGAGCCTGTGAACTGACTCGTGCCGGCGCCGATGGCATCAAGGTCGGCATCGGTCCCGGGTCGATCTGCACCACGCGCGTGGTGACCGGAGCGGGAGTTCCCCAAATCACGGCGATCGCGGAAGCGTATCGCGCGACCAAAGACGCCGGAGTGCCGATCATCGCCGATGGCGGCATCAAGTATTCCGGCGACGTGACCAAGGCTCTGGCCGCGGGCGCCAGCGCGGTGATGATTGGATCGCTCTTTGCCGGCACGGACGAAAGTCCCGGCGAATTCATTCTCTATCAGGGCCGGTCGTTCAAGTCGTATCGCGGCATGGGCTCGATCGGCGCCATGGCCCAGGGATCGAGCGAGCGCTACTTCCAGAGCACCGAAGGCGATTCCTCCGCATCAATCTCTGCCTCCGACGGCGATTCCAACCGCCTGGCCAAGCTTGTCCCCGAAGGCATTGAGGGACGCGTTCCCTATCGCGGATCGGTGGCGATGATCGTCCACCAGATGGTGGGCGGATTGAAGTCGGGCATGGGCTACTGCGGCTGCGCCACCATTGCCGAACTTCTGCAGAAAACGCGCTTCGTGCGCATCAGCGGCGCCGGCCTGCGCGAGAGCCATGTGCACGACGTCATGATCACCCGCGAGGCTCCCAACTATGCGATTGAGTAGCCTTCCTGCGAGCCCGACACTGGCTTGAGCAGCGACCGTCATCATGTTCTGAAGGCCTGGATCGCCACCGTACTGTGGCTGATCGTCATTGCCATCGAGTCGACCAACTATCTCTCTTCCCATAACACCAGCCGCATTCTCTATCCCCTGCTGCACTTTCTGTTCGGCATGGATTTGGAACGGTTCGAATATTGGCATTTCTACATTCGCAAAGGCGGCCACATTTTTGGCTACGGCTTGCTGAGCATCTTGCTGTTCCGTGCCTGGCGCGAGACCTTGCCGCTTGCGCGCGCTGCCCAGTGGACGATGCGGTGGGCGATCCTTGCCGTGCTGGGAACAGGACTGGTTGCCAGCCTCGACGAATGGCATCAGAGCTTCATTCCCTCGCGCACCGGGACGCCATGGGATGTGCTTCTCGATAGCTGCGCCGGAATCGTCGCGCAGATATTGATAATTCTGTGGATCCGGTTTGTCGTGATGCAACGAACCGTTGGGGAAACGCGGTAGCTTCCGGAACGGAATTCCACCAAGTCGAGTGCCTGCTTGACAGCTGGATTCTCGTATGTTACATCTTGTAACGCTACAATGACTAACACACGGCACGCGCGTCTAAAGAATTTGGGTGAAGTGGAACAACTGGTCATGGATTACTTCTGGGCGCACGGGCCCTCTTCGTCGGAAGCCTGTCGCGAAGCCTTGGCCGCATCGCGCCCGATGAAGGATTCGACGATCCGCACAGTTCTGCGGCGCCTGGAAGAAAAGGGCTACGTCACTCACGAAGTAGACGGCCGGACCTTTATCTACAAAGCTTCGGATGGCCGCCAGAACGTCGCGGTCCGCGCGGTAAAGAGCATCATTGACCGTTTTTGCGGAGGCTCGGCCGAACAACTCGTCCTGGGAATGGTCGACAATGCGGTGCTCGACCGCAAACAACTGGAACGGCTTGCGCGCAAGATCGCACAAAGAAGGAACTCCGAGGAAGCAGTTTCCGTAAAAAAGGAAAGGAGGCCATGACCCACATGCTTGCCATTCCCGCGTCCACCGCGCTCGTTCCCGAACTGGCGAACTGGGCTGCGCGCACTGTGGCTTTGGCCGCAGCCACTGCGATTGGCCTCGCCGCGTTTCGGGTAAAAGCAACATCGGTACGCCTGTTCAGCTGGAGCGCGGTCCTGTATGCCGCGCTCGCCATGCCTTTCCTGGGAAGCGTGCTGCCGCCATTGTCGGTTCCAACGCCGGCGTTTCTCCAGCGTTTATCGGTCCAGCCGCAGACATCCGGGGAAAAAGGCTCTTCCCAGCCTAGCGCCGTCGTAGCGATTCGGGCCAGGGCGCTCGGCAAAAACACCGCGCCCGGACAAGACGCGACGGGACGGGAAAGGAGAGCGGCGTCCACCCAGACGATCGAAGTGGAATATTCCCCGTCTCCCAGGAGTCATGCAATCACAGATGCGCCAGCCGCAGCGATCAGCTCTCCTGAGTTTCGGCGCCCGGTCTGGCGTTCCATCCGTTGGAGCGCGGTCGTCACCGGAGTCTATTTCGCCATTGCGTTGCTTCTGCTCATGCGCTTCGGAGTCGGGCTTGTATACAGTCGGCGCCTGGTGCGGGCATCTCAACCGATCCATGAACCGGGCGTCATCCGGCTGCTGGCTTCCCACGCCCGTGCCAGCGGAATCGCCCTTGTCCCGCAAGTTGCCGAATCCGCGCTGGTATCAGTGCCGGTCACCGTGGGTGCGGTTCGCAGCACGATTCTGCTGCCCAACAGCTGGAGCGAATGGGAGTCCGCGAAGCTCGACGCCGTCATCGGACATGAAGTCTCACATGTGGCGCGGCACGACGCTCTTACCCAGCAGATCTCATTGCTGCATCGTGCCATCTTCTGGTTCAGTCCGCTTGCGTGGTGGCTTGACCGTCACCTGGCGAACTTGGCCGAACAAGCCAGCGACGAAGCGGCATTGTCGTGCGGCGCCGACCGGAACGAATACGCCAGAACATTGCTGGGATTCTTTGAAGCACTGCAGGCCGCCCCGGGACGGGTGTGGTGGCAGGGCATGTCGATGGCCAAGGCAGGTCAGGCCGAACAGAGATTGGAAAGAATTTTAGCTTGGAGAGGAGCGGTCACCATGGGGTTGAAAAAATCGGTTGTCATCGCAATCATCGCGTTTGCAGTTCCCGTTGTTTATCTCGCAGCCTCCGCTCGGCCGGTCGGCCACAGCCCGCAATCGCAGCAAGCTGCGCCGGATCCGCCGTCAACACACAGCACAAATCCTCCGGCCGCCCCTTCGGCGCAGGAGAGTGATATGACGACGGACAACGTACCCGCGCCGGCCGCGGCCGGGGCGGTTCCAGCAGTTCCCGCGACCCCACCGGCGCCAGCATCCGCAGTGATCGGCGTGGTTATGGCATCCGGGGGACACACGGTGATCCGTCCGGTCACTCCGATCGCTCCTTACGCGCCGAAGGCACCAGTTGCACCGATGGCACCCCGCGCCGGAATTTCTGGAGGAGTGTCGTCCCACTCGTACGCCTATGGCCATGATGACGACGACGATCTGCGATTTGTGATTGTTACGGGCAAGTCCGACGCCATGACAATGTCAGGCTCCCGCGGCGATGCCAAGCACGTTGAGAAATTGAAAAAGCAGATCCCGGGCGACTTCATCTGGTTCCAGCGCGACGAGAAGTCTTACGTCATCCGCGATCAGGCCACGATCGATCGCGCCAAAAAGTTCTGGGCTCCTCAAGAAGAACTTGGCAAGCAACAGGAAGAACTCGGAAAGCAACAGGAAGCTTTGGGAAAGCAGCAGGAAGAACTTGGCGCCAAGATGGAACAGGTCCGCGTCAAAGTTCCCGACATGACTGCTGAACTCGACAAGTTGAGAGCGGAGCTGAAACAGCTCGGCTCAGGCGCAACCATGGAACAGGTCGGAAACATTCAGTCGGAAATCGGGGAACTGCAGAGCAAAATCGGTGAGATCCAGTCTCACGCCGGCGATCAACAGAGCAAGCTGGGCGAAGAGATGGGCGCTTTGGGAGAAAAGCAAGGAAAACTGGGCGAACGGCAAGGCGAACTGGGCCGCAAGCAGGGTGAACTGGCGGAAGAAGCATCGCGCCAGATGAAGCAACTGTTCGATGAAGCGATCAAAAAAGGCACGGCACAACCCGAGCCGGACTCCGGTCCCTCGGCCTCGCTCTAACTTAGGGCTTGCGAACCGCGCATCGCGGATGCGCGGTTCGCGAGCTGCAAGCAGAACATTTTGCAACGATGTCGGCTAATTCACGCTTTCTTTTCCCCGGGGGTGACAAGCAACAGCGCCGCCGAAACTACCGCCAGTCCTGCTGACAGATAAAACGGAACCGCCGCCTCGTAGTGCTTCCACAGTTCGCCCGTGATCAAGCTGGCGCCGAGTGTGGCGACGCTGGTCGCAAAGAAATATACGCCCAGAGCGCGACCGCGCACTTCCCGCGGCACCGTATCCACCACCAGAGCTTTGAGCACGGGCTGGGTCAGCGCATAGTACACACCGTAGACAGCCATTGTGATCCAGATGGCGCGCGTTGATGGAGCTCGTCCAAAGACGAAATAGACACCGGCAAAAATAAGATATCCGGTGGCAGCGATCCATCGGCGCGAGAACCGGTCGCTGAAGCGTCCTGCCGGCCAGGAGCCAAGCGTGTAGGTGATGTTGAAGACGAGTCCAAGCAACGGGGCCAGCGAGACGGGAATGCCGACATTCTGCGCGCGCATCACCAGAAACATGTCGCTCGAGTTTCCCAGCGAGAAGAGCGTCACCGCGACCAGAACCATGTAGAACGCCCCCGGCAGTGCACGCGCCGACGCCTTAGAAGCGATCGCACTTTGTTTATCCGACTTGGAATTGTGCTCGTCGGAAGAGCGACGCCGGGTCTCGTGGATCCCGAATATCGCAACCAGCACCGCCAGCGCCCCAGGAATGGCTGCCGCCCAAAACACGCTGCGGATGCCATACCGCGCGAGCAGGAGCAGCGCGATGAGAGGACCCGCGATGGCCCCCGCCGAGTCCAGCGACTGAATCAAGCCATAGGCCGATCCCAGCCGTCCTTTCCCCACGGATTCGGCGACCATCACATCGCGCGGCGCTCCGCGCACGCCCTTGGCCAGACGGTCCGTAAATCGAATCAGCAGAATGTGCCACCACGCCGTGGTCACGGCCAACAGCGGCTTCACCGCATTGGCCACGAAATATCCCACAACCACCAGCGGCTTGCGCCGGTCGACACGATCGGCAAGATATCCCGAGAACAGTTTGGCAAATGACGCCACGCTCTCGGCGATTCCCTCAATCACGCCTAACTGCGCGGGCCCCGCACCCAGCGAGACCAGAAATGCGGGCAACACCCAATACGCCATCTCCGAGGCGGTGTCATTGAAGAAGGAGGTGATGCCGAAGGAATAGATGTTGCGCGCAGCGGAGGGCTGCGTGGGCGGTTGCGGAGGCATAGAAAGGTTTTACCACGGAGGCACTGAAGCACGGAGGAAGCTAAAACACAGGAAAAGCTAGGCAGGTCGTCCGCGATAACGTCGATCGATGAGCCATCCGACGAGGTAGAGCCAGGCGAAGAGTGAGCCGGGCTGCGCCCGGATGGACAGCCGAGGGCGGCTGTCCCCACATAGGCCTAGCAGGGAATGCCGAAGGAAGGAAGGACGAACTGACCAACTGACAACTGTTTCAGTACATGGCGTCGTACTTTGTCACAGCCCAGTCGCCGCCTTTGTGCTCGACGGTAAGAGTGAAGAGATCCTGATCAATTCCCGGTTGGTTGGGGGCTGCATTGCTGGGACGCTTCCCGCGATAGTGCAGGATTACCAGAGGCGGGGCTTCTTCCCACTCCACCAGTTCCCACGAGAGCAACGGATGCTCCGTCTCAGATTTACAGATGTAGTGCGCGTACTTCTTGTGATAGTCATGCTCCCATTTGGTGAGCAATTCGTCGCAGTGACCGTCGCGCAACTCGCGTAAAAACTTATTGGCCGCTTTCTCAGTGGAGCGATCGCGGAGAGGGTTCATTTTGATGCTGACCGGCAATCCCGTGAGCGGATCGTGATCTTCCGAACGCGCCAAAACCGGACCTTGATTGCTCAGCCACCAAAGGTAGCCGACAAAGACCGACACCAGCAGAATTCCGGCGCCGGCGGCAATGCCGATTTGAGTGCGGGTAAACGCCATTAGAGAAGTTTAGGGAGATGGTAGGGCGAGCGACAAGATTACCAGCGGGAGACGCGGAGGGACATGTACGAGTGCGCAACGAGTGGATAGAAGGCGCGACGATCACTGCAGGGAATGCACAGCTTCGGAGTATTGGCCGTTGTTTGGCTCCAGATCGTGTGCGCGTGCGTAAGCATCCCGGGCGGCCTGCTTGTTCCCCAGCCGCTGCTGGGCAATGCCCAGATCAAACCAGTAAACCGGCAACTTGGGCTGATAGATCACCGCGTCGCCCAACCAGCGAGCGGCCTCTTTGTCCCGCCCCGCCAGAAGGGCATCGTAGCCCAACTTTCCTTCCTCATACCCAGCCTTCGCTGCGAGATTGATTCTGGGACGGCCGAGCGTGGATCCCCAGAGCCCGACTAAAAGGATTCCAACGACGGCTGCCGAAAACACCAAACGGCGGCTCGGAGCAACAATTGCGAAAGCCGTGAGCGCGCCGAGAACTGCCCCGGCAGCGTGAGCGAGGTTTGCCACCGGGTAAATATTCATCACGGTCGTAACAACGCAGAAAATGAACCACCCGACGAAAAGCTGCACTGTCCGATGGTCGACAACATCACGGAAGCGATCGTCCCGCGTCGAGAGGATCCAGAGCAGTCCGAAGAGGCCATAACCAACCCCGGACAAGCCGACACCGCCCCGGGCGAAAGCAAATTCAATCGAACCAGAACCGATTGCGAACAGGACGATGAGGGCTGCAGTCCGAAGGTGTCCGAAAACTTGCTCCACGATCGTTCCGAAGACCCAGATCCAGTAGAGATTGAAAAGGAGATGCAGAATGTCTGTATGCGGGAAGATATTGGTAAGGAGGCGCCAGAGTTCTCCGCGGCGAATCATTACCGTTTCGAACAGAGGTGAGATGTTAACCTTGGCCCACCAGGCCAAGGTCACTCCGATGGCGAGAATCGCCGTGCCTGCCGTCACCGGATATCGCGGGAATTCAGTCCATTTTGGAGGGGTGCGCACAAAGCTATACGGTACGTAGCCGTGATCGATGGCACAAGTCCCCGAGATGGCTCCTGACGACTTCAACTTCAGCCACCAATGGGACGGCCGAGCGCAAATAAAAAAAGGCGCGGCCGGTAGGGGCCACGCCTTTCATAAAACGCTGAAGACTATTCCTTCTTGTCCTTTTCTTCCTCTTCCTTCACCGGTTCCACGCCGCCATCGTGTGCCGCCTGCGCCTCGGCCTCTTCCATGGCCTTTTTGGCTTCGGCAGCCTTCTTGGCACGAGCTTCGGCACGCTTTTCCTTTTTCTCGTCGAGGACCTTCTCGCTGCCCAGCAGTTCGAGAAAAGCCTTGTCGGCGCCATCGCCCTTGTTCCAGCGGGTGCGGATGATCCGCGTGTAGCCGCCCTCGCGATCGCCAAAGCGGGGACCGACGGTGTCGAACAACTTTGCGACGGCCTCGTCGGTCATGAGGTACGCCGTAGCCAGACGACGAGCAGCCAGGTCGCCGCGCTTGCCCAGCGTAATCATCTTTTCGACGATGGGGCGCGCCGCCTTAGCCTTGGGAACCGTCGTCTCGATGCGCTCTTCCACGATCACCGAGGTGACCAGGTTGCGCAGCAGCGAGCGCCGGTGCGATGTGTTCCGTCCGAGTTTGTATCCTGCTACTTTGTGACGCATGGGTGTAACCCTCAGCTTCTAGCTTTAGCTCTCAGATTCTTCGTTTCTAGTTTCATGTTTCAAGTTTCGGGAGACTCGCAAAGCGACTGGCTCTTCTGCACACCCGAAACTCGAAACTTTGAAACTTGCAACTGCCTACAGTTGGTCGTCCGGTCCGTAGGCGGACGCGGGCAACGGTACGTTCGACGTCGGCCCGGGCACAGCATTGCCGTGCTCGTCGATCTTCATGCCAAGACTCAGCCCCATCGAGGAGAGAATCTCCTTGATCTCGTTCAGCGATTTGCGGCCGAAATTCTTGGTCTTCAACATTTCGGCTTCGGTCTTCTGCACGAGTTCTCCGATGGTCTGGATATTCGCATTCTTCAGGCAGTTGTAGCTGCGCACGGAAAGCTCGAGTTCCTCGACGGAACGGTTGAGGTTCTCGTTGTGGATCTCGGGCTTGCGATCGTCGGACGACGACGTCCCGGTTTCGATTTCTTCCTCGAAGTTGATGAAGATGTTCATGTGGTCCTTCAGCAGCTTCGCCGCCAGGCCGATCGAGTCGGCGGGCGTGATGGAGCCGTTGGTCCACACTTCGAGAGTCAGCTTGTCGTAGTCGGTGATCTGTCCGAGACGGGCGGCTTCGACCGTGTAATTGCACTTGCGCACCGGCGAGTGAACCGAGTCGATCGGAATGAAGCCGATGCCCAAGTCCTCGTCGAAATTCTTGTCGGCGGAGGTGTAACCGCGACCGCGCTTCAGGCGCATTTCCATGTCGAGCTTGCCGCCCTCGCTGACCGTCGCGATGTAGACGTCTTTGTCGAGCACTTCGACGTCGCCATCGGCTTCGATCATGCCGCTGGTCACCACACCCGGCTGATCGGCGCGCAGGTAGATCGCCTTCGGCGCGTCGCCCGCGAGTTTGAACGGAATCTGCTTCAGGTTGAGGATGATGTCGGTTGCGTCCTCGACTACTCCGGGGATCGACTGGAATTCGTGCAGCACGCCTTCCATCTTCACCGCGGTCACGGCCGCGCCTTCAATCGAGCTCAGCAGCACGCGGCGTAGGGCATTGCCGACGGTTGTGCCGAAGCCGCGCTCGAACGGCTGGGCCCAGAAGATGCCGTACTTGTCGGTGAGAGTGGAGGTGTCAACTGCGAGACGTTTCGGTTTTTGAAAACCCTTCCAAAGCATGTGTTTCTCCTTCGGCCGTTTGGCTCGGTGCTGGCTCCCTGAATCGGTCCGGATTCAGGTCAATCGCCCGCAGAGGCTGATCTGGCTCGAAATGTATGGACCTCAAAACAGTACCGTAGAGACGTAGCTTGCTACGTCTCCAAGACGCCGGCAAGAGACGTTGCAAGCAACGCCTCTACGCCCTGCTTACTTGCTGTACAACTCAACAATTAACTGCTCGTTCACCGGCAACTGAATATCTTCGCGCTTGGGCAGCGACAGAATTCGCGCCTTGTAATTATCGCGATCCACTTCGAGCCAGCTGGGCAGCGTTCCGTGGCTGGCGAATTCCTTGGCCAGTTCGAGCACGGTGAGCTTCTTGCTGTTCTCGCGAATCGAGATCTCTTCGCCCGCAGTCACTTCATACGAAGGAATGTTGACCTTGCGGTTGTTGACCGCCACGTGTCCGTGACGCACCAACTGGCGCGCCTGGCGCCGCGACTGGGCGAATCCAAGACGGAACACGACGTTGTCGAGGCGCCGCTCAAGTTGCTGCAGCAACTTCTCGCCGGTGACGCCCCGGGAGCGCGCAGCCTTCTCGAAGTAGTTGCGGAACTGGCCTTCCTGCGTGAAGTAGATGCGCTTGGCTTTCTGCTTCTCGCGCAACTGCAGGCCGTAGCCAACGATCTTGGCCTTGCGGTCCTTGCCATGTTGTCCGGGAGCGAAGTTGCGCTTCTCGATGGGACACTTATCGCTGAAGCACTTTGCGCCTTTGAGGAACAGCTTCATGCCCTCACGGCGGCATAGACGGCAGACTGCATCGGTATAACGTGCCAAGTTTCTTCTCCTTTAGATGACCGGTTTACAGGTTTGGCTTCACCCTTCGTCCCGGACAAATTTTCAATGTAGAGACGTTGCTGGCAACGTCTTCCTGTGCCAGAGGCAATCCTGCCGATGGCGGCAGAGACGTAGCAAGCTACGTCTCTACGAATTACACTCTACGTCTCTTTGGCGGACGGCAGCCGTTGTGTGGAATCGGCGTGACGTCACGAATGGAGCGCACTTCAATGCCGGATGCGGCCAGCGCGCGCACGGCCGACTCACGGCCCGAACCCGGTCCGCTGACCCGCACGTCCACGCTGCGCACGCCGTGATCGCGGGCCATGTTGGCGGCATTCGACGCGGCCTGCTGCGCCGCGAAGGGCGTGCCCTTCCGCGATCCGCGGAAGCCGAGCGATCCCGAACTCTTCCACGACAGAACGTTGCCGTTCATGTCGGAAATGGTCACGATCGTGTTATTGAAGGACGCCTGCACATAGCACAAGTCCGTGCGGCACGTGCTTGCGTTCCTTCTTCTTAAAGGTTTTTTTCTTACCTTTTTTATCGGGTGTGGCTGCTGCGCCGCCCGCTGCTGCTGGTTTTGCCATTTCTTAGTTCTCAGTTCTCGGTACTCAGGTACTCAGTTAGATCAGTTCTCGAACTGAGAACTGAGTATTGAGTACCGGGTACTGTTTTTTATGTCTTGGCCGTCGCCTTCTTCTTCTGTGCGACCGTTCCCTTGCGCGGACCCTTGCGGGTACGGGCATTCGTATGGGTGCGCTGTCCGCGGACCGGCAGGTTGCGGCGATGACGGAATCCACGATAGGAGCCGATTTCGATGAGACGCTTGATGTTCATCGAAACTTCCTTGCGCAGATCGCCTTCCACCAACCCCTCGGCCTCGATGACCGTACGAATGCGGTTGACCTCTTCTTCGCTCAGATCCGAGACCTTCTTCATGGGGTCGACCTTGGCCTCATCGAGAATACGGCTCGCGCGGGGATGTCCGATCCCGTAGATATAGGTCAGCCCAATGTTGATGTGCTTCTGGCGTGGTAGATCGACGCCTGCAATACGTGCCATTCCTTAACTCCCCGCGCGGGCTTAACCCTGGCGCTGTTTGTGTTTCGAGTTGACGCAGATCACCCGCACCACACCCTTGCGGTGGATGACCTTGCACTTGTCGCAAATCTTCTTTACTGATGCCCGTACTTTCATAACCCAACCTTCAGCCGCTGGCCGTGGCCACCGGCGGATCCAATTTCATTTGTAGCGGTACACAATCCGTCCGCGATTCAGATCGTAGGGCGAGAGTTCCACCGCGACCTTGTCCCCGGGAAGAATGCGGATGAAATTCTTGCGCATCTTGCCGGAAACGTGCGCCAGCACCTGGTGTTTGTTTTCCAGTTCGACCCGGAACATGGCATTGGGCAGGGGTTCGAGAACCACCGCCATCACTTCAATCGCGTCTTCTTTGCTCATTCGCTCCTAGTCTAGCTACTAGCTCCTAGCATCCTGCCAACCCGACTAGCTCGAAGCTAGGAGTTGCCAGCTAGAAGCTCTTACTGCGTCAAAATCACCGGACCATCTTTCGTCACCGCGACGCAATGCTCAAAGTGCGCGCTGAAGCTGCCGTCCGCAGTGACTGCCGTCCACTTGTCGCCCAACACTCGCGTCTCGGGCTTGCCGGAATTCACCATTGGCTCGATGGCGATGACCATGCCTTCCCGCAATCTCGCTCCGTGCCCGCGAGCTCCGAAGTTCGGAACCTGCGGCTCTTCATGTAACCGCGTTCCGATCCCATGCCCTACAAACTCGCGTACTACGCTGAATCCTGCCGCTTCCACGTGCTCTTGCACGGCAGCGCCGACATCGCCAACCGAGTTCCCGATCCGCGCCTGCTCAATCCCGCGGTACAAAGATGCTTCCGTAACTTCCAGCAACTTCTGCAACTCCGGCTTCAGTCCGTTGCCCACTGGCACCGTGATCGCGGCATCGCCGTAATATCCGTCTAACACCACGCCGCAATCGATCGAGACGATGTCGCCTTCTTGGAGCTGCCGCTTTTCCGAAGGGATGCCGTGCACAATCTCTTCGTTGACCGACGTGCACAACACGCACGGATAATCGTAATAACCCTTGAACGCCGGCTTGGCTCCGAGTTCCTTAATCTTCTTGTCTGCGGCCCGTTCCAGATCCATGGTCGACACGCCGGGCGCCACCAGCGTTCTGACATGGTCGAGAACCTGGCGAACGATGTGGCCGCTATGCCGCATCTTCTCAATCTCAGCCGTCGATTTACAAACAATCGCCATTCTTACGCGTGATGATCTTCCAGGATTCGACAAATCTGCTCAGTCACGTCATCCATGGGCAGATCCCCGTTCACCGAAATTAACCTGCCCGTACGCTGGTAGTAGTCCGCTACCGGACGAGTCTGCTCCTGATATGCCATGAGTCGCGGCTGAATGACTTCCAACCTGTCGTCATTGCGCATCACCAGCTTCGTCCCGTGAACCTCGTCGCAAATTTCATCTTTACGGGGCGGCTGGAAGTGGACGTTATAGATCCGCCCACAGGTGGGACAAGAACGGCGCCCAGTGATACGGAGCAATAGTTGATTATAGTCCACGTCCAGGCGGATCACAATTGGCCATGCCCGGGTCGGACGCGAGTTGTCAAAGAGCTCATGGTCGAGCAGCGCATCGAGCCACCCGGCCTGGGCTGCGGTCCGGGGAAATCCGTCGAGGATGTAGCCTCGCCGGCAGTCGGGCAGCATCAACCGCTCCCGGACCATGTTGCAAACCAAATCGTCGGAAACCAGCTCGCCCCGGGCCATCACCGCCTTGGCTGCCATGCCCAGTTCGGTTCCGCGGGCCACATTCTCCCGCAGCAGATCCCCCGTCGAGACCTGGGGAATGCCGTAGTGTTCCATAATGCGCTTCGCCTGGGTGCCTTTTCCGGCACCCGGTGGTCCGAGCAGCACTACGGGACCTACTTCACGCGAGGTTTCCTGCGCCATCGGCTTGGACAAAGCCCCCCGAGCTCAGATCTCCCCGGCGCCCCAATTTCTGCCGAGGTGCAGCAACCCCACTCAACCCAACTTGCCGCAAACTACCAGGTGCGGCGGCCGCGAATCCGTCCACTGCGCGGCGTAAAGCCATCATAGTGGCGCATGATCAGCTGCGCCTCAATCTGCGTAACCGTATCCATCGCAACGCCGACAACAATCAGCAGCGACGTACCGCCAAAGTAGAAATTCACGCCCAAGCCATTCGTGACCCAGTTCGGCAGGACCTCGAAGAACCGTCCGACCGGCCCATACAGATGGTTGAGGTGAATGCCGGTGATCATCCACTCTGGAATAAACGAAATGATGATCAGGTAGAGTGCACCAACCAGCGTGATGCGCGTGAGCACTTCGTTGATGAAGTCCGCGGTGCGCTTTCCCGGACGAATGCCGGGAATAAATCCACCGTACTTCCGCATGTTGTCGGCAACTTCGCTGGGATTGAACACGATTGAAACGTAGAAGTATGCGAAGAAAATAATTCCGACCGCATACAGCAGGGTATAGAGCGGCTCGCCCCATCCCAGCCAGCGGATCAAGTCGCCGAAGTAGCGGCTGTTACGCAAGCCGTATCCAATCGTCTGCGGCAGGGTCAGAATTGAAGACGCGAAAATCACCGGCATCACGCCGCCCGCATTCACGCGCAACGGCAAGTGCGTAGATTGCCCGCCCATCACCTTGCGCCCAACGACACGCTTGGCGTACTGCACCGGAATTCGTCGTTCGCTGCGTTCCACCCAGACGATAAACCCGACCACCGCCACCATGAATACGATCAGCCCGACCATCAGCGGGAACGTGATCGCACCCCACGCCGCGTTCTGGGCCTTCTGGATCAAGTCGACAACGCCCCGCGGAAGTCCAACAACAATGCCCGAAAAGATCAGCAGCGACATTCCGTTGCCGACGCCGCGTTCCGTAATCTGCTCGCCCAGCCACATGATGAATGCGCTGCCCGTAGTCAGCGTCAGCATAGTCATCAGGCGGAAGCCCCAACCGGGGTTCAGCGCGAAACCGCCCTTCTCGAGCCCAATTGCGATGCCAAACGATTGCACCGAACTCAGGATGACGGTGATATACCGCGTCCACTGCGTAATCTTCTTGCGCCCGAGTTCGCCCTCTTTCTGGAGCTTGGCCAGCGGCTCATAGACTACGGTCAACAACTGCAGAATGATCGACGCCGTAATGTACGGCATGATGCCCAGAGCGAAAATCGTCATCCGGCGCAACTGGCCGCCGGAGAAAAGGTCTACAAAGCCGAGCAGCGAACCGCTGGTGCTGCCCTGGGTGAAAAACTGCTCCAGCTTGGCCGTATCGATCCCCGGCGTCGGCAAGTGCCCGCCTAGCCGGTACACGAACAGCAGCCCGAGCGTGAACAGAATTCGCTTGCGCAGGTCCGGAATGCGAAAGATATTAGCCAGCTTGTCGAACATTACTGCAAGACCTCAACCTTGCCGCCTGCCTTGGTGATTTTTTCCTGCGCCGACTTCGAGAACTTGTGGGCGCTCACCGTGATCGCAACCTTGAGTTCGCCATCGCCCAAAATCTTTACCGGATGCTTGGTCTTGATCACACCGGCTTTGCGCAGAACGTCGGGAGTAATCGTGGTCTCGCCCAGTTCCACCAACCGTTCCAGACTCACGATGTTGAATTCCTTGCGGAAAATGTTGGTAAAGCCGCGCTTGGGCATGCGGCGATGCAGTGGCATCTGGCCGCCTTCAAACCCGCGGATCATGCGCGAACCGGTGCGCGAACGCTGACCCTTATGCCCACGGGTCGAAGTCTTACCCATGCCGGAGCCCATACCGCGGCCAACGCGCTTGCGCTTTTCTGTCGCATTTTTTGGTGCTCGAATATTCGATAAATTCATGGCTTCCTATCGTGAAGACGTTGCTTAAAACGCCTTGCTGCGGGGAGACGTAGCAAGCTACGTCTCTACAAATTGTTATTCCACAAACTCGACCAGATGCGGCACCTTGGCCACCATGCCGCGAATGGCCGGGTTGTCGGGACGCTCAATCACCTGGTTCAGCCGGGTAAATCCCAATCCTTTGATCACCAACTTCTGTTTCACCGGAGCACAAATGGCGGAGCGGACCCACTTCAAGTGGATCTTTCCGCTGCTCGAATTCGTTTTCTTCGCCGTCATTTCAACCTCAGGGGCCAGTGGTCCATGGCCGATTTCAACCTCTCGCTACAGTTCCTGCACCGTTTTGCCGCGGAGCGTCGCAATGCTCTCGCGATTCTTCAACTGCTTCAACGCGTCGAAGGTCGCCTTGATCACGTTGTGCGGATTCGTCGTACCGATGGACTTGGTCAGCACGTTCTGCACGCCCGCCGAAGTCATCACCGCGCGCACTGCGCCGCCCGCAATCACACCCGTGCCTTCCGGAGCCGGCTTCAGCAGCACCTTGCCCGAACCGTAACGTCCCAGAACGAGATGAGCAATGCTGGTCTGCGTCAGGTTCACCTTCATCAGATTCTTCTTGGCCGACTCAATCCCCTTGCGGATAGCCTGCGGAACTTCCTTGGCCTTCCCGGAACCGTAGCCCACCACTCCGGCGGAAGGATCGCCGACGACGACCAGCGCCGCGAAAGAAAGATTCTTGCCGCCCTTGACCACCTTGGTCACGCGGTTGATGGCGACCACCTGGTCTTTCAACTGGAACGAACCTGCATCAAGCTTCTTGATTACTATTGGCATTCTTAATCCTGGCTTCTAGCTTCAGGCTTTAGCTGTCTGGCTACCCCGAAGATCCTTGCCGGGTTGGCTAGCAGCTAGTAGCTAGAAGCTGTTCTTTTAGAACTTTAATCCCGCTTCGCGAGCCGCGTCGGCTAGAGCCTTCACACGCCCGTGATAGATGTATCCGCCACGATCGAACACGACCTTGGTCACGCCCTTGGCCTTGGCGCGCTCGGCGATGGTCTTGCCGATCGCTTTCGCGGAGGCCACGTTGCCGCCCGTGCGCCGGTCTTCCTTCTTGCCCTCGGCCGTGCTGGCCGAAACCAGTGTCTTGCCGTGCAGATCGTCGATCACCTGCACGTAAATGTGATTCAGCGAACGGTACACATTGAGCCGCGGACGCTCCGCGGTCCCCTGCATCTTCTTGCGAATGCGCTCGTGTACATGCCCGCGCTTCTCGTTCTTCGTAATCTTTGTCAGCATCGCTTCGCTTCCTTCTCAACCGGACAGTGAATCGCCCGTCCTCGTACAGTTCTTATTTCGCTCCGGTCTTATTTTGCTCCGGTCTTGCCGACCTTCTTCTTCAACCGCTCGCCCGCATAGCGGACGCCCTTGTTCTTGTAAGGATCGGGTGGACGCAGCGAGCGCATTTCCGCCGCCACTTGTCCAACCTTCTGCCGGTCGATGCCCGTCAGCGCGATCTTGGTCTGCTTCGGATCCACCGTGGCATCCACACCGGTCGGCAACGGGTACTCGATCGGATGAGAGTAGCCCAGGTTGAACACGATCATTCCCTTGCCCTTCATCTCAGCGCGATAGCCGATGCCGACGATTTCCAGGTCCCGCGTCCAGCCCTTGGTCACGCCTTCCACCGCGTTGTTGACCAGCGCTCGCGCCAGCCCATGCACGGCCGACTGCGAATCGTTTTCGCGGATGGCGAGGAGATGTCCGTCCTTCTGCTCGACCCGAATGCCAGCAGGCAGAGCCGTGTCCAGCTTGCCCTTTGGTCCCTGCACCGCGACCATATTGCCTTCGACTTTGATCGTGACGCCCTTGGGGATCTCGATCGGCTTTTTTCCAATTCGTGACATAAGCTTTTAGCTCTTAGCTCCCAGCTTCTGGCCGGGCTCAAGTTCTGCGGTCTCGCAATTCGTCCGACCGCGTCAATCCAAAATTCTGCCGCTTTCGCTACAAGCTGGCAGCTGCCTCTAGTAAATCTCGCACAGCAACTCGCCGCCCACGCCTTCTTTGCGCGCCTGACGGCCAGTCATCACACCGCGGGGAGTGGTGAGGATGTTGATCCCCATACCGCCCAACACGCGGGGAATCTCCGCACGGCGCACGTAGACGCGGCATCCCGGGCGAGACACACGCTCGACCTTGGAGATGGCCGCCTCGTTGTTGGCGCCGTATTTCAGGTAAATCCGGATGACCTTGTGGCCTTCTTCTTCCGTCGGCTTGAAATTAGAGATGTAGCCCTCTTCCTTGAGAATGCGGGCAATCTCCAGCTTCAACCGCGAAGCCGGGATATCGACTTTCTGGTGCCGGGCCTGGAGTGCGTTGCGCACTCGAGTCAGCATGTCTGCGACCGGATCGGTCAACCTCATCTTTTGCTTCTCCTCTGGCCACCCGTTCGCTCCGCGTTTCGCGGAGAACCTGCGGCAGCTTGTCTACTTCCTTGCTATGTCGTCACTCTTCGGAGTCATCCTCAGCGGCGTTCCTTGCTGCGAAGGATTCCCGCCCTCGGCACGACCCTCGCGTTCTATGCGAGAATCGCGCTTCTGGCGCGCTTTTGCTTACCACGAAGACTTCGAAACCCCTGGAATCTCCCCGCGCAGCGCGAGCTGGCGGAAGCACAAGCGGCAGATGCCGAACTTGCGCAGGAAAGCGCGCGGCCGTCCGCAAAACTTGCAGCGGTTGTGCCGGCGCGTGGAGAACTTCGGCTTCTTGACGTCTTCCGGCGCCTGGTGCAACCCGACGCCGTCTTTCACTCGCTTTGCTGTTGTCGCCATGCTTCCCTTCTAACTCCTGATTACCAGTTGCTCTCAACTCGAAACTTGAAACCCGAAACTTAAGACTTCTAAGCCCGGAACGGCATGCCCATATGTTTCAGCAGAGTCCGCGCCTGGTTGTCATTCGCGGCGGTGGTCACAATCGTGACGTTCATGCCTTTCTGCTTGTCCACCTTCTCGTAAGAGATTTCCGGGAAGATCAACTGGTCGTGCAGCCCGAGCGTGAAGTTGCCGCGCCCATCGAACGACTTAGTCGAAACGCCTTTGAAATCGCGCACGCGCGGCAGAACGATATTCACCAACCGGTCGAAGAACTCATACATGCGATCGCCGCGCAGGGTTACCATTGCGCCAATTGACTGCCCCTGGCGCACTTTGAACGCCGCGATCGATTTCTTCGCCCGCGTCACCACCGGTTTCTGTCCGGTGATCTGTCCCAGTTCGTTCACTGCTGGATCGAGCACCTTCGAGTTCTGGGTCGCTTCGCCTACGCCCATGTTCACGACGATCTTGTGCAGCCGCGGAACTGCCATCACGTTCTTCAGTTCGAGTTCCTTGAGCAGGGCCGGAGCAACTTCCTTCTCGAACCTCGAACGCAGCCGCGGACGCTCTTTCGCGCTGTGTCGCGCCTGATCGGGAGCCTTCTGCTCCTGCGATTCCTTCTGTCCCTTTTTCTCTTTCGCCATTTTGTCTCGTCAACTTCCTCCCACGGTTTCGGAGTGGTTACCGGTTCGTGAGAATTACTTATCCAGTGTCGTTCCGCACTTCTTGCACACGCGCACCTTGCGGTCGCCGCGAACTTCATGGCCGATACGCACCGGGCCGCAGGTCGAGCAAACCAGTTGCACGTTGGAGATCGCGATGCGGCTCTCCTGCTCTGCAATCCCGCCCTTGATATTGCGCTGCGGGTTCGGACGCACGTGCTTTTTCACCATCATCACGTGCTCAACCAGCAACTTGCTGTCATTGGGAAACACGCGGAGCACGCGCCCTTCCTTGCCCTTGTCCCGGCCGGTGATCACCTTCACGGTGTCGTTGCGCCGAAGATCCACTCGCTTGTTTTCAGTTCTCACAATTCGCATAAATTCCGTTTCAATGTCTCAAAATTGCTATGTCTCAGAGTTCCGCAGCCTAAACCTTGAAACTCTGAAACCTTAGAAACTTGCCTCTAAATAACTTCCGGCGCCAGCGAAACAATTTTCAAGAATTTCTTCTCGCGCAACTCGCGCGCCACTGGACCAAAAACACGCGTCCCGACAGGTTCACCCGCTTCGTTGATCAGCACGGCCGCGTTCTGATCGAAGCGAATATAAGTTCCGTCCCGCCGACGGTGTTCCTTGCGCGTGCGCACGATGACGGCCTTCACTACGCTTCCCTTCTTGGTCTGCCCCTCGGGTGCCGCTTCCTTCACGGCCGCCGTGATTATGTCGCCCAACCCAGCGTTCAATCCGGTCGAGCCGCCCAGCGGCAGAATCATCTGCAGCTTGCGGGCGCCGGAGTTGTCGGCGACCTCGAGCATCGATCTCATCATCACAGCCATGGCGTCAATCTCCCTGTTAATCTCACTCGCGACTTAGTTGCTCGCAACGCCCGGAACTTCGACCGCCGCTTCCGGCACCAACGCCGCCTTGCGGACGATATCTTTCAGCTTCCAGCGCTTCAGCTTCGAGAGCGGGCGCGTTTCCTCGAGCCGCACCACATCGCCGACGTGCGCCTCGTTTTTCTCGTCATGCGCGTAGAACTTCTTGTTGCGCGCCACAACCCGGCCATAGAACGGATGTGCTTTCTTCCGCGTCACTTTGACCACGATGGTCTTGTGCATGCGGCTGGAAACCACCTCGCCCACCACTTCCTTGCGGCGGCCCTGCGCCTTCTGTGTTGCCTGGGTATTCGCTTCCGCCATTATCGTTTCTCCGTTGCTGCCGAGCGCTGGCGCTCTCCGAGGATCGTCTTCACCCTCGCAATGTCCTTGCGCAGGCCGCGAATCTTCTTCAAGCTCTCCGTCTGTCCCATGTTCAGTTGAAACTTCAGCTTGAACAGCTGGTCAGCGAGCTCGCGCTCCTGGTGGCTGAGCTCGACATCGGTCAAGTTTCTGATTTTTTCCGACTTCATAAGTTCCTTCATAAGCTCCCAATCTCTTTCCAGAGACTGAGAGCGAATAAGCTGATCGCTGCCTAGTGGGCCGCGCCTTCGCGCTTCACCAACGTGGTTCGCAGAGCCAGTTTGTGCGACGCCAACCGCATCGCCTCGCTCGCATCCTGATGCGTGACGCCTTCCATCTCAAACAAAATTTTCCCGGGACGCACGACCGCGACCCAATGATCCGGCGCTCCCTTGCCCTTGCCCATACGGGTTTCGGCCGGTTTCTTGGTGACGGGCTTGTCGGGAAACACGCGGATCCAGATCTTACCGCCGCGCTTCACGAAACGCGTCATGGCCACGCGGCTGGCTTCAATCTGACGATCGGTGATCCAGCCGGGCTCGAGCACCTTCAGCCCGAAGTCGCCGAAGGCCAGCGTTGATCCGCGCCAGGCCTTGCCGGTCATGCGGCCGCGCTGCTGCTTGCGATACTTCACTTTCTTTGGCATCAACATAACGAATTTCCCTGTAGAGACGTTGCTTGCAACATCTCTTTCTCACCACATACTCGTTTGCCGGCTTCGGGCATGAGACGTAGCAAGCTACGTCTCTACCAGAATGTCTAGAATCCGCCCGCCGCTGCCGGCACCGCTTCACGTTTTTTCTGCGGCAGAATCTCGCCCTTGTACACCCAGCACTTCACGCCGATGACGCCGTACGTCGTTCGCGCCTCGGTGAAGCCGTAGTCGATGTCGGCGCGCAGCGTGTGCAGTGGCAATCGCCCTTGCAGATACCACTCCGAACGCGCGATTTCATTGCCGTTCAGCCGGCCGCTCACCCGAACCTTGATCCCCTTACATCCGAAGCGCAGCGCCGAATCCACCGCCTTGCGCATCGCGCGCCGGAATCCCACGCGCTTTTCCAGCTGCAACGCGATCGACTCGGAAACCAGCTGGGCATCGAGCTCGGGCTTGTGCACTTCCTGGATGTCGACAAAAATGTCTTTGCCCGCGGTGCGCTTCTGCAACTCAGCCTTGAGCTTGTCGATTTCCGCGCCCTTGCGGCCAATGATGATCCCCGGCCGCGCCGTCTTGATGATGATGCGCAGCTTGTTGCCCGGCCGCTCGATCTCGATGGCGCTCACGCCGGCCGATTTGAGCTTGTCCTTCAACTCGGCTTTCAGCTTGACGTCTTCATGCAACTGTTTGTCGTAATCTTTCTCGGCAAACCAGCGCGACTTCCACGGCTTCGTGAAGCCGAGGCGAAAACCATAAGGATGGACTTTTTGTCCCATTGCTTCTCCTAGAACAATCCGTTTCCAGTTTCAAGTGTCAGGTTTCGAGAGATGCCTGAAACTCGAAACGCGAAACTCACTTCGCAGCCACTTTCTTTTTCTTCCCAACGGCCTTGACCGCCGGCGCGCGCCGCTTGGCCTTTACCGGAGCCTCCGCCCGCGCGCTTCCCGCGACGTGGGCTCCCGAGTCGCCACTCTTTCCGCGCTCCGCCAGCACCAGTTCGATGTGCGCAATGCGACGCTGATAGCGGAAAGCGCGTCCCTGTGGCGCCGGGCGGATACGCTTCATGCGAGGTCCGTCGTTCGCCACCGCACTCTTCACAAAAAGGTTGTCGATCTCGACATCGAGTCCCTTTTCGGTAGCCAGAAAATTCGCATTGTCGAGCGCCGACTGCAGCAGCTTGCCGACGTGCGCCGCCACGCGCTTTTTGGTGTAAGCCAGCGTGTTGCGCGCATCTTCCACGCGCCGTCCCTTGATCAGGTCCAGCACCAGCCGTGCCTTCTGCGGCGAGACTCGCAGGTAACGCATTTCAGCTCTGAATTCCATAGTCGTATCTCAGTTCCAGTCGCTCGTAGCTCGTTTACGCCTTCGGCGCCGCGGGTGCTGACGGGGCCGACGGAGTGATGGCTCCCGGACCTCCGGGGATGCCGGCCGGCTTGGCTGCTGTTTCTGTCGCCGCCCTCATCGAGTGTCCTTTGAAGGTGCGCGTGAAGCTGAACTCACCCAGCTTGTGGCCCACCATGTTCTCTGTGACATACACCGGAATAAATTTCTTTCCGTTGTGCACCGCGATCGTGTGGCCCACCATTTCGGGCACCACTGTCGAGCGCCGCGACCAGGTGCGCAGCACTTTCTTCTCATTGCGCGCATTCATGCCCTCGACCCTCGCCTGAAGGTAAGCATCCACGAACGCGCCTTTTTTCGTTGAACGTGCCATAAATTCCTCATGTAGAGACGTTGCTCGCAACGTCTCTGTCTGCAGCATCTCTGCTGCGTGAGACGTAGCAAGCTACGTCTCTACGAAAGCTACTTGCTGCGCCGGCTCACAATAAACTTATCCGTACGCTTGTTGTTCCGCGTCTTGTACCCGCGTGTCGGCTGTCCCCATGGCGTTACCGGATGACGACCGCCAGAGGTCTTGCCTTCACCGCCACCGTGCGGGTGATCGACCGGGTTCATCGACACGCCACGATTGTGCGGACGCTTTCCCAGCCACCGCGACCGTCCCGCCTTGCCGATGGTCACGTTCTCATGATCCAGATTTCCGACTTGTCCGATCGTGGCCATGCAGTCCTGCGATATCTTGCGGGTCTCGCCCGAAGGCAGCTTCACCAGCGCATAGGTCTCTTCTTTCGCCACCAGCTGCGCCGATCCGCCCGCGGACCGCACCATCTGCCCGCCCTTGCCTGGCTTCAATTCCAGGTTGTGAATCTGCGTGCCTGGCGGAATGTTCCGCAGCGGCAATGCGTTGCCCACAAGTATGTCAGCCTCGGGGCCGCTCACCACTTTCTGCCCAACCTTCAGCCCTTCCGGCTGAATGATGTAACGCTTCTCGCCATCGGCATAGGCCAGCAGGGCAATACGCGAAGAGCGGTTGGGATCGTATTCGATCGTCGTCACGGTTGCCGGAATCCCGGTCTTGTCCCGCTTGAAATCGATGATGCGCAGCTTGCGCTTGTGCCCGCCGCCAATGAACCGCATCGTCATGTCGCCGGAGTTGCGGCGTCCGCCGGTGCGCGGTTTGGGCTCGATCAGCGGCTTATGCGGATGCTTGGTCGTGATGTCGTCGTTGACCAGCGTCGTGCGATAGCGCAACGTCTGCGTCGTCGGTCTGTATGTCTTGATTGGCATAATCGCTCTTCTCGTAGAGACGTTGCTCGCAACGTCTCGGCCTGCAGCACCTCGTTGCCAGAGACGTAGCCAGCTACGCCCCTACGGTGCTTTACAAATTCTGCGCGTACTCCGGCATCTTTTCGCCGGACCGCAACCGCACATACGCCTTCTTCCAATCCGGACGGTAGCCGGCAAACTTCCCGCGCCGCCGCTCTTTTCCCGGATACATGGCCGTGCGCACCGAACGCACTTTCACTTTAAAAATCGACTGCACCGCTTCCTTGATTTCCGTCTTGGTCGCCTTGGGAGCCACCTGGAAGACCAGTGTGTTCTGGTTTTCCTTGATGGCCAGGCCCTTCTCGGTAATCACCGGACGGCGAATGATCTGGTATGAGGATTTCATCAGGCTACCTCCGCCGCTTTTTCATTCCGTGATCGACGACGCCGCTCGCGCGTGGGCTTTTTCGCGCCTTCATCCTCGTCGGGCTTGTGCTGCCGCTTCGACACCGAACTCTTCAGCGAAACCTGCAACTTCTCAATCGCCGGGTGGGAGAAAATCACTCGGTCGTAACGCAGGATGTGAAACGGATGCACTTCGTTGGACCGCACCATCTCGAGCCCAGCGATATTGCGCGCGCTCAACGCCAGATTGTGGTTCTCGTGCTTCGCCTCTTCCACGATCAGAACCGTTTTATCCACCTTCAGCGAGTTCAGCGCCTTGCGGAATTCCTTGGTCTTTGGTTCTTTCACGTCGAACGCGTTCACCACGATCAGCTTGCCGTCGGCAAACTTCGAAGCCAGCGCCGAGCGCAACGCGCCCATCAGTTTCTTGCGCGGGAAGGTGTAGTCATACGAACGCGGCACAGGACCATGCACCGTCGCGCCATGCCGCCACAATGGCGACCGGATCGATCCAATACGGGCCCGGCCTGTGCCCTTCTGCTTCCACAGCTTCTTGCCGGAGCCGGAAACTTCCCAGCGAGCTTTGGTCTTGTGCGTACCGGCGCGCTGCCCGGCGCGGTAATGTCTCACCGCTTCCCAAAGCAGATCTTCGTTGACCGCGCCGAAGATTTCGTCGGCGAGATCGAACGTCCCAACCTTCTCGCCGCTCAGATTGTGTATGTCAATCGTTGCCATATCGTTTCTCGTGTGGCGCGGGCGCCCTCGCCCGCGTTCCTTAAGCTTTCTTCGCTGCCCGCTTCGCGGCCTTCAATGGATCGACCGTCGCCGAACCGGCAAATCCACGGCGCTCTCGTGGCGGCTTCTTCGCCTTGGTGATCACGATGTATCCGCCCTGCGGCCCGGGCACGCTGCCCTCAACCACCAGCAGATTCTCGTCTTTGTCCACGCCCAACACGCGCAGATTGCGAGCCGTTACCCGCTGGTTGCCCATGTGTCCCGACATGCGCATTCCCTTGAACACGCGCGAGGGAAACGCCGACGATCCGATCGAACCGGTGATCTGGAACATCGAACCATGCGACTTCGGACCACCACCAAAGTGATGCCGCTTCACCACACCCTGAAATCCTTTTCCCTTGCTGATCCCGACGATGTCGACAAACCGCTCGCCTTCGAAAATCTCAACCAGCACGCGGTCGCCGACTTTCACCGAGCCATCGCCATCGGTCGTGCCTTCGACTTCCAGGGGAACTTCGCGCATGAACTTCACCGGAGGAAGATTGTTCTTCGCCAGATGTCCCTGCGCCGGCTTGGTCAGCCGCGACTCTTTCACGAACTCCACCAGGCCAACCTGAGCCGCCTCGTATCCATCTTTCGTGGCCGACTTATGCTGCGTCACCACGCACGGGCCAGCCTGCAGCACTGTGACCGGGCGAACGTCACCCTTCGAGTCAAACAGCTGCGTCATACCGACCTTCTTGCCCAGAATTCCCGCGACTCTCGTTGCCATTTCCTTCTCCGTGCCCAGCGTGGCTCGTCGTTCGGACGGCTATTGGCTGGGAAGCTTGCTCGTAGCTCAAAGCTCGAGACGCGAAGCTTATTTATGTTCCTTGCCGAACGCCTTGATCTCCACATCCACGCCCGCCGGCAGATCGAGCTTCATCAGCGCGTCCACCGTCTGCTGCGTTGGCTCGAGAATGTCGAGCAAGCGCTTGTGGGTGCGGATCTCAAACTGTTCCCGCGATTTCTTGTCCACGTGCGGCGAACGCAGCACGCAGTACTTGTTCTTCATCGTGGGTAGCGGAATCGGTCCGGCAATCTGAGCGCCCGTGCGCCGCGCCGTTTCCACGATCTCGCCCGTCGACTGGTCCAGAATGCGATAGTCGTAGGCTTTCAACCGGATGCGAATTCTTTCTTTTCCAATCACTGTGTCATCTCTCTAATCCCCTCCCGGCATCTCCGGAAGGAAAGAACTGGCGGCAAGCCGCAAGCCGCGTTTTTTTATGTGGCGCGGGCGCCCTCGCCCGCGTTTGCATTTCCCTATGCTGCCTGCAGCGCGGGCGAGGGCGCCCGCGCCACACGATCTTTCCTACTGCACAATTTCCGCAATCGTTCCTGCACCCACGGTGTGGCCGCCCTCGCGAATCGCGAAGCGCAGGCCCTTCTCCATGGCCACCGGCGTGATCAACTCAATCACCAGGCTGACGTTGTCTCCCGGCATCACCATCTCGGTGCCCGCCGGAAGTTCCGCCACGCCCGTCACGTCTGTCGTGCGCAGATAAAACTGCGGTCGATATCCCTTGAAGAACGGCGTGTGCCGCCCGCCTTCTTCCTTCGTCAGGATGTAGACCTCGGCCTTGAACTTGGTGTGCGGCGTGATCGATCCCGGCTTGGCCAGCACCATGCCGCGCTCCACATCGTCCTTGCCAATACCGCGCAACAGCAGGCCAGCGTTGTCGCCCGCCATGCCTTCGTCCAGTTGCTTCTTGAACATTTCGACGCCCGTCACCACCGTCTTGCGGGTCTCGCGGAAGCCGACGATTTCCACTTCCTCGCCCACCTTCACCTTGCCCCGCTCGATACGGCCCGTCACCACCGTGCCCCGACCCGAGATCGAGAAGATGTCTTCGATCGGCATCAGGAACGGCTTGTCCAACTCACGCGCCGGCTGCGGCACGCTCTTGTCCACCGCTTCCATCAGCGCGTCAATCTGCTTCTCCCACTTCTCCTCGCCGTTCAGCGCGCCCAGCGCCGACAGACGAATCACCGGCACGTCGTCGCCCGGGAACTTGTAGCTCTTCAGCAACTCGCGCACTTCGAGTTCGACCAGGTCGAGCAACTCAGGATCATCGACCGCATCGCACTTGTTCAGCGCCACCACGATGTAGGGCACACCGACCTGCCGAGCCAGCAGCACGTGCTCGCGCGTCTGCGGCATCGGACCATCGGTCGCCGCCACAACTAAGATCGCGCCATCCATCTGCGCCGCGCCCGTGATCATGTTCTTGATGTAGTCCGCGTGGCCCGGGCAATCCACGTGCGCGTAGTGCCGGTTCGCGGTCTCATACTCCACGTGCGCGGTCGCGATCGTGATGCCGCGAGCCTTCTCTTCCGGCGCGTTATCGATCGAATCAAACGACCGGAACACAATCTTCGGATTGTGCTTCTGCAACACCTTCGTGATCGCCGCCGTCAACGTCGTCTTGCCATGATCAATGTGACCAATCGTCCCTACGTTGCAGTGCGGCTTATTCCGATCAAATTTTTCTTTCGCCATTGCTCTATCTCCTCGGCTTCACTTACGCCGGAACCAAATCATCCCCGTCGGCTTCGTAGTACGCGCCAACGAATTCCTGCTTCTCGACCAGCTCTTCCACAATCTCCCGGTCGAACCGCGCGAAGTCTTCTGAACAGCGTTCGCGGAAAACTTCAAATCCGCGATGCCAACTCCAGAAATCCCGCACCCGATACCGTCCATCGCTCTCGGACTCGCACTGCACTTCCGTCACGACGTAGCCTTCAGCCTGCCGTAAGAACCGCGCCCAGACTCCCTCAGCCCGAAAAACATTTGCAAACTCAGCTCGCTTACCTTCTCTGACCCAGAACCTGCGGTCGACGACGAACCGCGGCGCTGGTAGTCATTTCGCCGTTCCCTGCACCTTGGCAATGATTTCCTCCGCCACCGACCGCGGAGCCTCCTCATAGCGCGCAAAGTGCATCGAGTATTCCGCGCGTCCCTGCGTTGACGAACGCATGTGCGTCGCGTATCCAAACATCTCGGCCAGCGGAACGATCGCCTTAATCACCTGTGATCCGGCACGATGCTCCATGCCTTCAATCCGTCCGCGGCGCGAACTCAGGTCGCCCATGATCACGCCGGCGTAATCTTCCGGCGTCACCACTTCGACTGCCATGACCGGCTCGAGCAGCACCGGAGAAGCCTTGCGAGCCGCCTCTTTGAACGCCATCGATCCGGCGATCTTGAATGCCATTTCGTTCGAGTCAACGTCGTGATAGCTACCGTCGTACAGCGTGGCCTTGACATCGACCATCGGATAGCCGGCGAGAACGCCGCCTTCCAGCGCTTCCTGAATGCCCTGGTCGATCGGCTTGATGAATTCCTTGGGCACCGAGCCACCCACAATGTCGTTGACGAACTCGTACCCGGTCCCCGCAGGTTGAGGATCGAGATAAATCTTGGCGTGTCCGTATTGCCCGCGGCCACCGGTCTGGCGAATGTACTTGCCTTCCGCCTCGGCATGCCTGCGGATGGTCTCGCGATACGCCACCTGCGGCTTGCCGACGTTGGCTTCAACTTTGTACTCGCGCATCATGCGGTCGACGATGATTTCCAGATGCAACTCGCCCATGCCGCTGATGATCGTCTGCCCGCTGTCGGGATCGGTGTGAACCTTAAAGGTAGGATCTTCCTGGGCCAGCCGTTGCAGCGCCATGCCCATCTTTTCCTGGTCCGCCTTGGTCTTCGGCTCGACTGCAACCGAAATTACCGGCACCGCAAACGTAATCGACTCCAGCGCGATCGGGTGATCCTCGCTGCAAATCGTGTCGCCGGTGCCGACGTTCTTCAAACCAACCGCGGCGCAAATATCGCCCGCCAGAATCTCGTGGATCTCTTCGCGCTTGTTGGCGTGCATCTTCAACAGACGCCCGATGCGCTCGGTCTTTCCCGTGCGAACATTCAGCACCGAATCGCCAGTCTTGAGTTGGCCGGAATACACGCGAATAAACGTCAACTGGCCAACGAACGGGTCAGCCATGATCTTGAATGCCAGCGCCGAGAAAGGCTCTTTGTCGTCCGCCTTGCGCGTGATCGCCTCGCCGTTGTCGGGATTGATTCCGTGTGTTTCGGGAACATCAAGGGGCGAAGGCAGATAATCCACAACCGCATCCAGCAACGGCTGCACACCTTTATTCTTGAAGGCCGTTCCCACTACAACCGGGAACACTTTTAGCGCAATCGTAGACTTGCGCAGCGACGCGCGCAGCTCGTCTGCGCTGATGTCTTCGCCTTCCAGGAACTTGTGCAGGATCTCGTCGTCGTTTTCCGCGATGCTCTCGACCAGCTGGGCGTGAAACGCTTCGGCTTTCTTCTTCAGTTCGGCGGGAATCTCTTCCGTGATGTATTCCGCTCCCATCGTGTCGTCTTGCCACACGATCGACTTCATGTTGATCAGGTCGATCACGCCTTTGAACTTGTCTTCCTGACCGATGGGAATTTGAATCGCGACGGGCTTGGCACTGAGGCGCTTGCGGATGGTATCGACGGCATGCTCGAAATCAGCACCCATCTTGTCAATCTTGTTAATGAAACAAATTCGCGGGACGCCGTACTTATCGGCCTGGCGCCAGACTTTTTCCGACTGCGGCTGCACGCCGTGCACGGCGTCAAATACGGCGACCGCGCCGTCGAGCACGCGCAGCGACCGCTCGACTTCCGCCGTGAAATCGACGTGTCCCGGGGTATCAATGATGTTGATGCGAATGTCGCGCCAGGTGCAGGTGGTCGCCGCGGACGTAATCGTGATGCCGCGCTCCTGCTCCTGCTCCATCCAGTCCATGGTGGCCGTGCCTTCGTGCACCTCTCCGATGCGGTGCGTCCGTCCCGTATAAAACAGGATCCGCTCCGTCGTAGTGGTCTTGCCGGCATCGATGTGGGCCATGATGCCGATGTTTCTGCAGCGCTCTAATGGGACTGTTCTTGGCACGACTCTTACTCTTCTCTTTCTGGGGCTCTATCCTGTGTTTCTGTAATAACTGTTCAAACTAGCCGATTACCAAACCACTCAATTCTTCGTTACCACCGGTAATGCGCGAACGCCTTATTGGCTTCCGCCATCCGATGCACATCTTCTTTCTTCTTGATCGCGGCGCCCTTACCCGTGGCCGCGTCCAGTAATTCATTGGTTAACTTGTCGACCATGCCTTTTTCACCGCGTCCCCGGGCGTAAGTAATCAGCCAGCGGATCGCCAGCGAAGTGCGGCGGTCAGCATTCACCTCGACCGGCACCTGATAGTTGGCGCCGCCCACGCGGCGGGTCTTGACCTCGAGCAGCGGCTTCGCGTTTTCCACCGCCTTTTTGAACAGCTTCAACGCTTCGTCGCCACCCTTGGACTCCAGGCGCTTCAACGACTCGTAGAAGATGCCTTCGGCCGTGCTCCGCTTGCCTTGCCACATCATCGAGTTAATGAATTTCGTCACCAGATCCGACTGATAAACAGCATCGGACGGGACGGTCCGCTTTGCGATATGTCCTTTACGAGGCATGTAAGCTTTAGCTCCTCACTTACAGTTTCAAGTTTCGTGTTTCGAGTTTCAAAACCAAAGCTTCACAACTCGAAACCTGAACTCGAAACTTTCTTAACCCTTCTTCGGCCGCTTCGCTCCGTACTTCGAGCGCCCCTGCATACGACCGGCAACGCCGACCGCGTCGAGGGTTCCGCGAATCACGTGATAGCGCACGCCCGGCAAATCCTTCACGCGCCCCCCGCGGATGAGCACAATGGAGTGCTCCTGCAGGTTGTGGCCGACGCCGGGAATGTATGTTGTGACCTCAATTCCGTTGGTCAGTCGCACGCGCGCCACCTTGCGCAAAGCCGAGTTCGGCTTCTTGGGCGTCTGCGTGTACACGCGGGTGCAAACTCCGCGCTTTTGCGGACATCCCTGCAATGCGGGACTCGCCGTTTTGTAACGGGGCCGCTTCCGGCCCTGGGCCACTAATTGGTTAAACGTAGGCACGCTTTGCCACTCCTTAGCCACACACTGCCTGAAATCTGCGCAAGCAGCGCACAGCTCAAATCCTGCTGATCCAAATCTTGAGCTTGGTCCGTAACGGACCGCACGCGCATCCGTGGGCATGGTCGACTCAAGGCCAACCATTACTTCTCGCCGCGCACCAACGCCGGAGAGATTCTGGATTCCCTTTCAGACTTTCGCTGCCGACGGTGGCGCCCGGCCAATTTCCGGGGGCACTCCGTTTCGTCAGCCTTGCCCTGCATATCCTTCCATAATAGGGCGGAAGGCACCGCAGGAACGTTTCAGCGAGGAAAGTTTCCGGACAACACCGCATCCGGAAACGTATGTCAACAGCTTCACTGCAAACTTTTCGCGCACACAATCACGCGGAAAACCCGCAGCACACAGCAAGCTAGGATGAACTCGCGGAACCAATCTACTATAGCAAGCACCCGTAAACATCGTCAACCGATGATTTTGCATCCCACACACCGAGCAGTCTGGAACCGATTCTGATAAGCAGTGTGACGCACCCGCGAGCCCAATTCTGCCCAGAACTGACGTTTTGGCGAGTCACTTTCGACGCGATGCATGGTCCACGTTTTGGGAGCTTCGATTGGTAGCGTTGGGAAGTGGGCTTTTTTAGGCGACGTCGAAAAACTGGGGGCGTCCGCGCTTGCTGATTCCGGTTCCAGCCTCTACACTACAAGTTTTCCAATTCATTCGACGGTTTCGCCTGCGTTGGTTTCCAACGCGGACAGCAGAGTGTAAAGAGGTGTGCATGGGAGACAGGGTGCATGGGTAAGTTCTGTTCCGGCGGTCTAGGCTTGGCGGTTGCAATCCTTTCTCTATGGAGTATCGCCGGATGCGGCGGCGGCTCAAAAGCCGGACCTCCCCTCTTTCCCGGTACAATCTCGCTCAGTCCCTCCGCCAACACCTCGATTGTGCAGGGATCCACCATCAATTTCACGGCATCCGTGAAAACCGCGACAAACACCAACCTCAATACTCCGGTCACCTTCGTCTCGAGCGACACGGCCATTTTGAACATCGCGACCAATGGAGTTGCGTGCGCCGGCCATTGGGACATCGCTTTTACCACCTGTACCCCCGGAGCCACTGGCGCTGTCCAAGTTACGGCCACGGCCCTCGGTGCTTCCAGCGTGCCAACCATTGTTTTCGTCCACCCTCCCATCGACAACATCACGGTAACCGGCATTTTGCTCGATGGCGTTCCGGTTCAAGAACCTTGCCTGTCGCAGAGTCAGACGATGACCGTGGAGGCACATGCTTTCAGCCACGGGATCGACATTACTTCCTCGGTCGGCCCGTTCTCCTGGTCGGCGAACAATCAAACCGTTGCTACCCTGACTCCGCTGGTCGACAGCGCCCACAATTTCCCCACCAATCGAGCCACGGCCACGGCTGTCACTCCTGGAATCACCCAGATCTTCGCGTCCGCCAGCAACGTCACCAGCACGTCCTTTGTCCAGCCCCAGAAGTTCAACGGCGCATCTTTGAATTTCTTTGAGACCTGCCCAATCCAAAGCATTGTTCTATCAATAGGCGCAGCTGGTTCTGGACAAACCAGTTTCGTCACGAATAAGGGGACCTCTCAAACGGTGACCGCTGTCATCACCGACGTGATGGGAAACAGTTCTTTGCCCAATACGAATGGTGGAATCGTTCTCAGCAAAATTCCTCTAACCTGGACCTCGTCCCAACCCGGGTCAGTCGCAGCCGCCTCGGGATGCACGAATTCCTGTACGCTTTCGACTCCGGGGCCGGGAAGCGCGTCGGTCACCGCATCCTGTTCACCGCCGACCTGCAATGTCGGATTTCCTCAAATCCCGGTGGGAGTTCCTCCTCTTTTCATTCCAGCGCCCGTCTACCCCGAGACTCCTATCTCAGGCGTAGTCGACGGCGCAACCGGTTCCGCCAATGTGCTGGCGGCGAGCACCGGGTGCGCTAAAGTGCCTCCCGCTACCTGCACCAGTGCAGCCTATTTTTTCTCAACGGCCAAAGCAATTGTCGGCAACGGGGACCCGCTGCCGGCAGCTCCAAATTCGTTTCTGTTCGATCTTGCGGGCGACAAGCTATTCATGGGTAGCGATTTCGGCGCGCAGGTCATCAATCCTTCCAACTTCGGTTCAACCACCAGCCCCTTCACCTCGCTCGGCACCGTGACTGGTAAAGTCCTAGCCGCCTCCAGCAATGGAGGCGTCGCTGTTTTTTCGGACACGATTCACACCCCCAATCAGACGTACATCGTGAACTCCGCGGGCACCTCTGCGTCGGCCGTAGCCCTGAATATCTCGCAAGCTGTTGCCGCAGGGTTCTCCCCCGACCAACTGAAGACGTTCATCGTCGGCGGAAACAATGCAAGCTCCCTGTACGTCTACTCCTCGGTGCAAGCGTTGCAAGGGCCGATTGCGCTGACTGGACCAGGCAACGCGGTCGCAAGCTCCTCGAACGGAGGGTTCGCCTATGTCGCAGAGTCTTCGGCGAATGGCAACCCGGCAAATGTCACCGCGTTTGCCACTTGTAACAACCAACCCGCGGCGACCGTGCCGCTGCCCGCTAATCCGCTCCTCATGAAGGTATTGCCGGGCGAGCACATCGACGGCCGCGACTCGTTGGACAATCCGATTCCCGATGGTGATCACATCCTCGTGCTCGATGCCACCGGGTTCGACATCATCACTGCGGCGATTACTCCCCCGGCGACCCAGACTCTTTGCCCGCAAGTTCTGAATTTCGCGCCTGCCCAGCGCATCGAGTTGGGTCAAGGAACCCTTCAGCCAATCAACTTCTTCGCCTCGGCCGACGGCACCCAACTCTACGTGGTCACGTCCGACAGCTCCAGCATCCTGGTCTATAACTTCATTGCCGGAACCGTGATCGGCGGCATTCCACTCACGGACAATGCCACGCCACTTAGCGCAGACATCAGTACCGATGCCGGAACTATCGTGATTGCGGGCAGCGACGGCTTGTTTCACCAAGTCAGCACCGCTTTGGGCGGAGCCGATCTCGTCCAGCTCTCCTTCCCGAATTTGCCCAACTTCTTGAATCCGTTTTGCTCGATCACGCCCACCGGCGGTCCATGCGCCGTAAACGTAGTCCTCGCCCGGCCATAGTCGTTCTAATAAGAGCCGGTCGCGAACATACCTAATTTTTTCGATTTTTGAACGAATCTCTGGATTGGAAGACGACTCAGGATCGGAACCAAGTCAGAAGTTGTGGGAGAACCTCAGGGATAGTTGCATCGGCGCGGAAGAGCAGTCGTGCGGAAGAGCAGTCGTGCGAAAGAGCAGCGGTTTGACCTCTGAGGCAAACGTGCTAACCGCTAGCCCCTGACCCCTGACCACTGCCTTCCAAGTCTTTTCCCACGCTATCCAACACGCCATTCACAAAATGAACTGACTCTGGACTCGAGAACTTCCGTGCAATTTCGAGCGCCTCATTAATGACCACGGCCCGCGGAGTCTCCGGATACGCCATCAACTCGGCCACCGCCGCTCGCAGCAAGTTTCGATCCACGGCCGCCATGCGCTCCATCCGCCAGTGCTCCGCATGTCGCTCAATCAACCCGTCGATCTCTGCACCACGATCGACCGCAACGCGAAATAAATCGTCGGCAAACCCGCGTACCTCGGCGCTCGCCGTCCCATGCTCGGCCCAGAACGTTCGCCGCACCTGCTCGGCGTCCTGCTTCCCCATATCCGACTGAAACAGCATCTGCAGAGCCAGTTCCCGAGATTTGCGGCGAGTACCCATAAGGATGTTGTCAGCGATAGTGACCAGTGCCAGTTTACTGTAGAGGAGAACCTGCTGCGAGAAGGTTATTTGCGGTGGGTCTTCTTCTTGTTCCTGTTTTTCGCAGGCTTGTCATTCCGGGCAGAGCGAGGAATCTGCTTTTCGCTGGCCGCTGACCGCTGGCCGCTGATCGCTGATTGTAAGGACGCCATCTCCACTGCCGCCAGCGCCGCCTCAAATCCTTTATTCCCCATCTTCAGTCCGGCCCGATCGATCGCCTGCTCCAGCGTCTCGCAAGTCAGCACGCCAAAAGCGTGCGGCACGCCCGTCTCCTGCGCCGATTGCCCAATGCCCCGGGTCACTTCATTGACGATGACGTCATAGTGAGCCGTATCTCCGCGCAACAAACACCCGATACAAATAATGGCGTCATACTTCCCAGTTAAAGCCAAAGTCCGCGCGGCCGAAGGAATCTCAAACGCCCCGGGAACCCGCGCAATTGCAATGTCTCTTTTCGCTGCCCCCGAGCGTAGCAGCCCGTCATAAGCACTCTGCAACAGTCGCTCGGTAATAAACGCGTTGAACCGCGCCACCACAATCGCGAACCGCCGCCCCGAGGCATCCAGCTTCCCTTCCAGAGCGGGAAATGCCGGCTCAGGGACAGACTCCACAACTAATTTGGATTTCTTCTCCGTGACTCATTGTCTCCGTGGTGAATTCGAGGCTAATCGCTGAGAACCCGTGCAAATCTGGAGCAAAGGGTTACTTCCCTTTGAACTTCGCGGCCCGCTTCTCCAGAAACGCTGTAGTTCCTTCCGTCTTATCCTCGGTCGCACAGCACACGCCAAATAGAACCGCCTCCAGATAGAGTCCCTCTGCCAGGGTCATCTCCATCCCTTTGTTGACGGCCTCCATCGCGTACTGCACGGCCAGCGGAGCATTCGCGATGATCTTCGCCGCAATTGCCTCCGCCCGCGGAATCAACTCCGCCGGCGCCGTGACTTCATTCACCAGCCCGATGCGATGCGCCTCCTGCGCCGTAATCATCTCGCCGGCGAGAACCATTTGCATCGCCAGCCCTTTGCCGACCAGACGCGGCAACCGCTGCGATCCGCCATAGCCCGGAATGATTCCCAGCTTCACCTCCGGCTGCCCCAGCTTCGCGTTGTCGCTCGCCAGCCGCATGGTGCAAGCCATCGCAATCTCGCACCCGCCGCCCAGCGCGAATCCATTGATGCAGGCGATCACGGGCTTGCCCAGGTTCTCAATCAGGTTGAGCACGTTCTGCCCGCGATGCGTATATTCCTTCCCGGTCACCGCGTCCTGCTTCGCCAGTTCGCTGATGTCCGCCCCGGCAATAAACGCCTTCTCGCCCGATCCCGTGAAGATGACAACGCGAACCGCCGCATCATTCTTGATGTCATGAAACGCCGCTCGCAGCTCCTCCATGGTCGCCATGTTGAGCGCATTGAGCACCTTCGGCCGGTTGATGGTGACGTAAGCAATCGAGTTTTTCTTTTCGAGAAGTATGTTTTCGAAGTTCATAAGAATTTCACCTTGTCATTCTGAGCGAAGCGAAGAACCTATGCACTCTGCTTGCGTCCGGCAGACTGCATAGATCCTTCGCGGCAAACTGCGCCGCTCAGGATGACAAATCAGGGTGACGACTCAAAGATCCGCGTAAATCCGTGGCTACAGCTTCTGCGCCTTCGGCTTCTCCGGGTCCGAGTAATCATAAAACCCGCGCCCCGACTTCCGCCCGTACCAACCCGCCATCACCATCCGCTTCAGCAGCGGAGGCGACGCAAACCGCCGCTCCTTGAACTCGTCGTACATCACATGCGTAATGTAGTAAGTCGTATCGAGGCCGACAAAATCCAGCAGCGTAAACGGACCCATCGGATACCCGCATCCCAGCTTCATCGCGTTATCGATATCCTCAATCGATCCCACGCCCTCTTCATACGCCCGGATGGCATCGAGCAAATACGGCACCAGCAGCCGGTTTACGATGAATCCCGTCTTGTCCGAAGTCCGCACCGGAACCTTGCCCAGCTTCTTGGCAAACGCGTAAGCCGATTCGTACACGTCGTCGGCCGTAGCAATGGTCCGCACCACTTCCACCAGCTTCATCAGCGGCACCGGATTAAAAAAGTGCAGCCCGATAAACCGCTCCGGCCGCTTTACCGAAGTCAAAAGCTCCGTCACCGAAATCGAAGAAGTATTCGACGCAAAGATCGCGTCCTTCTTCACCACGCCATCGAGCGACGCATACATCTTCTTCTTCTCTTCAACGTTCTCGATGATGGCTTCAATCACAATGTCGCAATCGCTCAGGTCGGATTTCGTTAGTCGTCCCCTTCAGCCGCGCCCGTGCAGCATCCTTCTGCTGCCCCGTGATCCCGCCCTTCTCAACCGGCCGCTCGGCAAACTTCGCCAAAGATTTCTCGATCCCGGCAAACCCCTTGTCGAGATACTTCTGCTCCACCTCAAGCACGGTGACGTCAAATCCAGCCATAGCGCAAACCTGCGCAATGCCGGATCCCATCAGCCCACAACCGAGAACTCCAACCTTCTTGATTTCCATAATTGCTTCCTTGTTATCAAAAATGCCTTGTCATTCTGAGCGAAGCGAAGAACCTATGCACTTTGCGCGCCACCGCAGACTGCATAGATCCTTCGCGCGAAGCGTCGCTCAGGATGACAGAATGCTCGAAATCCGCGCAACTCGCATGAACCATTTCCTCAAGAAGCCGAAGATTACTCCCGTATCTATAACAACCTGAGCAAATGGAATAAGACATTCGCCCAGCCCAGAAGCTGATTCATTGACGACCTCTCAAACATTCCCCTTGTCACGAGATCCGGTGAAGCGCGCTCCCAGCAGGTCGAACTGGAGATCGCCGAGGTCGGAACTTGGGGAACTCGCGTGATTTGCCAAATTCCTCGAGCAAGAACGGCCACCGTCACTCGCGATCACAGCGACTAGGTCGCACAAGAAAAGTAGCTCTTACACAGAACGCTTGAGTCGCGCGGCGAAGTCATAACTAGTTCATGCTCTCCACCACCATCGCAATCCCCTGCCCGCCACCAATGCACGCCGTAGCCAGCCCATACTTCTTCTTCCGCCGCCGCAACTCATACAGCAGCGTGATCACCAGCCGCGTCCCCGTCGCCCCCAGCGGATGCCCCAACGCAATCGCCCCGCCATTCACATTCACCTTCTCGCGATCTAGCCCCAACTCTTTCTCGACCGCCAGGTACTGCGCCGCGAACGCCTCATTCACTTCAATCAGGTCGATGTAATCCAGACTCAGCCCGGCCTTCTGCAGCGCAATCTTCGACGCCGGCACCGGACCGCGCCCCATCACCTTCGGTTCCACGCCGGCAATGCCCCATCCACAAATCCGTCCCAGCGGCGTCAAACTCCGCTTCAGCGCCTGTTCCAGCGGCATTACCACTACTGCCGCCGCGCCGTCGACGATCCCACTCGCGTTCCCTGCCGTGACCGTCCCATTCTTTCCAAACGCCGGACGCAGCTTCGCCAGACCCTCGATGGTCGTCTGCGGACGCCGGTGATCATCCTCAGTCAAGGACTCGCCAGTGGCTTCACCTTTCGCATTGCGCAGCGGCACCGGCACCAACTCTTCCTGCAACCGTCCTTCCTTATAGGCCGTATCCGCTTTCTGCTGCGAGCGCAGAGCAAACTCATCCTGCATCTCCCGCGTGATTCCCTGCTCCGATCCGTACAACTCGGCGGTATTCGCCATGTACGACCCGCAATAAGAATCCAGGAGCGCCACCATCAGCGAATCTTCCAGCTTCCCGCCCGGCGCCAGCGTAAATCCGTCGCGCCCGCGGATCACAAATGGAGCCTGCGACATGGCCTCCATCCCGCCGGCTAATACAATCTTCGCCTCGTCGGTCTGGATCATCTGCGCCGCGCTCACAATCGCCTGCATCCCCGACCCGCACAGGCGGTTCACCGTCAGTGCCGGAGTTTCAATCGGAATACCCGCCCGCAACCCCACGTGCCGCGCCCCATACAACGCGTCACCCGAAGTCTGCTGCGCGTTTCCAAAAACGACATGATCAAATTCTTTCGCATCAATCCCGCCGCGTTCGATCGCACCCTTCCCCGCAACCGCGCCTAACTCCTGCGCCGTAAAGTCCTTCAATTTGCCGCAATAGCGGCCAAAGGGCGTACGTGCCCCGCTGACGATGGCGATATCTCCAGGCTTTAGCATGATTTTTTCCGGCAGACCCCGCTCAGACCCAATCAGAGTCGTTGAGCCAAACTTGTCAGTTTAGCAGTCAGCGAAGGTACTTGACTACAGACGGGACCATTCACCACGGAGGCACTGAGCCACGGAGAGAACGGGAATTAGAAACCCCCGAACGGGGCACGGCAAAGGAAAGCGGAAGAGGTGGATAGATTCTGGGTCGCGGGAGTTGTGATCAAGGAAAGAGAACGAGTCGAGAGGCATCCCAGAGAAACCGTCAGGTTCCTGGTAGTCTCGGTGCCTCAGTGTCTCTGTGGTGAGAAGCCTAAGCCACAGCGCCCGCGGCGAGCGCCGCTGGCCCGAGCACGACAACTTTTCCCAACCCCTGCGCCATCGCCTGCGCCAAGGCGTGCTCCACGCGATTGATCACTTCCGTGACCACATCAATCGGATCGTATTCGCTTCGAATCACGGCCTGCGCCACGCCTGCCGAGAACTGCGCCGGATGGGCCGGCGTCGCCTCATCTTTCGACGGCAGCATGAGGCTGGAAACCACCTTCCGCAGCTTCTCGATGGCCTGCATGGCTTCTTTTTCGCCGGTCTCGCCCAACAGGATCGCGATCGTGGTGGTGTCGTAACGAAAGGCCAAATCATTGGACCGGATGTTCGCCGCGAACAACTGTCCCGCGCGCTCCATCACCGCCTGCACTTCCGCCTCGCCATATTCTTTCATCATGGCCGCGCTCTTCCCAAACTGCATGAGGACCACCGAGATCGCCGATGCGTTCTGAATCGCACGCTTGCTCTCGGCCAGCAGCAGATCGATATACGAGGCGCGCTTCAGCAGTCCCGACTTCTCTTCCGTCACCGACAGATTCTTTACCAGCCTGCGCAAGCCGGCGTTGTTCAGCGCGATCACCATCTGGTCGGCAACGGTCTTCAGCACAACCAAGTCTGCCTGCTGCCAGGTCCGTGCGCTTTTGTGGATCAGCACCAGAATTCCGACGGTCTCTTCACCGTCGCTCAGCGGGATCGCAAGAATTGTCCCCGCATCCAGCTCTCCCACCGCTTTGGTCGCCGCCTGCAGCGCCACTGCTTTCCCGGCGTCCTGGATCACGAGTGGCTCATGGCCATCAACAGTTTTCTGCAGGCATGCGACCAGTTCGATAATCGTCGCTGGGCTCGCTTTCTTGTATCCGTCGGCGCAGAACTCATCCATCGCTGTCGGCGACGATCCTGCCTTGCCCATCGCCGCCACGCATCGCGTTGCTTCCCAGTGCGCTCCAATCTCTTTCACTGCCGTGCTCAGCACCGAGGGAGCCGTGCTCTGGTGATACAGCTTGCGAGTAATTTCCGCCACCCGCGTGAAACTTCGTACATCGGCCGCTGGATCATGCACCGGCGCCGCCACTGGAGCGGGCACCGGAGGAGCCACCGCAGCAGCTGGAGGCAAGGGCGCCGACCCGGCATACCGCGGCGTCACTCCTGCCGAAAGATATAACCGCTGCAGATCTTCGTTGCGCTCTTCCTCTCGCGGAAACAATTCCTGAATTCTTTGCAGCCGCTCTACCGCTTTGTTCCGCATCCCATACTGCACCAGGATTTCCGCCTGCAACATCAGATCCTGCAACGTCGACGCTCCCAACGTCGGCCCTTCCGAATGTACCGGCTCCTCGGCCGGTTTGCTCACAGAAGTGAAGCGCGCTGCGATCGACCGATACCGCGCGTCTTCCACCTTGCCCTTGATCATTTCCAGCCTTTTCATATGACCGGGCTCATACGGATCGACCTCTGCCGCGCGATCCAGGCACTCAGCGGCTTTCGCGAACTCGGCCGTGCTGCAGTAAAGATCAAACAGCTTCAGCAGCGTCGTGCAGTAATCGTTCTCGCGGTTGGAAGCGTTATAGAGTTCGCTAAGAAATTCCAGCACCAGCGGCGAGGCCCGGTGCGCCGCCGTGATGTCCTCCATGATTGCGATGAACTGCCGCCGTTCTCCGCGCCGCCGCTGGAATTGTTCCAGCTTGCGCGCCAGCGCCACGGCCGGATCATCGAGTTCGCCGTCCAACAGGCTCCCAATCAGGGCAATTACCTGTTGAACCCGTGCGGGATTCTGCTCGAACAATTGCCAGACCAGCGGTTCGGCCTCGGCATAACGGCCCGCGGCCACCAAAGCGTCGGCATAGGTCTCGCGAAACTCGGGCGTCACCTTCCCGGAATTCAGTTGCGGTTCCAGAATGAAGATTGCCGCGCCTACCTGCCCCTGCGCCAGCAAGCTCTTGCCATACGCAAGCGCGATCATGGGATCCGAAGAGTCTTCTTGATAGGCGCGCTCGTACCATTGCGCTGCGTCGCCGCCCTCTGCCGTAGCCAACAACGCCACCCTCTGGAACGCCGCCGCCGACGCTTTCCGATTTCCCAGCTCCGACGCCAGTTCCGCGACCCGCATCAGGTTGGCCTGTGTCGGCTCGATCGCGACTACGCGATCCAGAACCTCTGCTGATTCCTGCTTCTTTCCGAGCTTGGCCAGATCCGTAAGCGCCGCCTCATACGTGCCTACAGCCAGCTTCTTGTTCGACCCCTCCAGCAACTGCCCAAAACGGAATTTTTGCTGCCACGTCGGACTTCCGTGTCTCGCTAACTTCTTATAGGTCAGGCTGGCGCGAGTCGCATCCCCGGCCCCCACCTGCCTTTCAAACAGTTCCCCCAACAGCCGGACGGCCTCCGGGTTACGATTGAGCGAAAGGCAGAGATCCGCCGCCAGTTGCCGCACCACATCGTTTTCGGTATCTTCCCGCAGAACGAGCAGATACTCTTCCAGCGCTTCAGCGGTTTTGCCCTTTTGCAGAAGCTTTTCCGCGCGCTCGACGCGCTTCCCTATCTCGGCTCGGTCTAGTCGTTTTGTTATTTCAGGCATGCGGATTTTCGGCGGAGTAAACCCTGCTCCGATTCTAGGAGTGCCCCCACCCCCCAGCAATGCGGGAACGACCCTTCGCGATTACGAAGGTCACGCCGTCTGCCCCGCTCTAAATCTTTAGTCTCTGTAATTTTCAGCTAGGTGAGAACTTCCCGCTTCGCCTTCAAAACCATGCACTTCCCCGAATTGCAGGAAGGTCAATTCGGCACCCCTTGCGCATCGGCGGGCGGCGCTTTGGGCTCTTTCCGTTTTTCATCCGCGTCCACCGAGAACAGCATGTAATGATCGAAGCTGTGTTTCCGGTAATACCGGTGCTTGCGGAAATCAAGATAGATTTCCGCGGTTTTGGGTAGCCATAGTTCGACATTCTTCTTCGCAAACGGGACCGGCCCGTACTCCACCACCACATGCTCCCCGGCGAGCCGAATCTTGGGAACCCCGCTGACCAGGTCCGACTCGATGCGCACAATCTGGAACTTGTCCGCTGTGATCCAGGCGCGTCCTTTCAGCTTCAGCGAGTAGATCTCGCCTCCGACCTTGTAGTCATGCATCTGGGCGGGCCGGTCATCGCGCTGCCGGAAATGGACCAGCCAGGTCGGCTGCCCGCCAGACTCGCCCAGCCCCTCGCACACCAACTCGAAGTTATCCCGCATGCTCGGATGAAAGACCAGGGCAAGGGCGGCAAACCCGCTGCTGGCGATCTGGTCCGGGAAGTCTGCGATCCCCAAATGTTCCGCGCGAAACTCCTCGACCGTAACTACGCCTGGCACGTTCTCAGCAACCGACGCAACGTAATTGAACTGACGCGTATCCTTCGTCATCGGATTGCCGACTTCATCGAGTTGTTCATGAAGCAGGTGTTCGATCGCGGAAATTCGTGACACATCATCCACCCACTGCTTTACTGCGTCGCCCGATTTCTGAATCACGTTTTCGTATGGGCAGGCGGAATCGGTCGACACCCACGGTTTTGCATCATCGACTCCGGGCGGCTGCCAAGGTTTTACCGAGAAAGTTGGTTCAGGCGAAGCGATCAGCGAATCCACTCCCACGAGCGTTGCCACCTTCTCATTCTCCGGTTTTTCTGTCGACGCCTGTCGCGAATCCCGGCTCTCCAGTTCCGTCACCAGGTTGCGGACCTGAGGAGCGACAGGACTCTTCGGGGAATCCTGCAGGAAACTCTTGAGCGCCTGAATGCCCTCAGGTTGCTGTCCCAGATTGATCAAAGCCTGCCCCAAAACCAGTTGCGCTGGATTCGCTTTGATTTTTGCTTTGTCAATGGCCATTTCAGCCTGGTCTCGCGCGTTCTTGTAATCGCGCTGTTTCAGGTAGGCATCGCCAAGAAAGTGGTGGGCCATCCAGTACTCGGAATCCGCATCAACGGCCCTTAGCAAGAAAGACGTAGCAGAACCATAGTCTGCCTGCTGCAGTCCCAGCCTCCCCATCAGCGTCAGAGCTTGCGCATCGCGCGGATTGAGCACGGTGGCATTTCCCAAGTAGACCTGGGCATGGGCGAGATCCTTCTTCTCGTAATAGAGGTACCCCAGCAGAAAATTCAAATCGGAGTTCGACGGAGCTGCTTTATAGGCTGCATCGAGCCATTTCTCGGCGGCATTGAGGTTTCCCGATTTGAGAGCGGAAATACCGTGCTTTGTGTCCTTCCGGGCTTTGGACGACATGCCCTGCTCTCCGGCTTTCAATTCGATCGCCGACGGATCGCGCTCCAACACTACTTCCAGCCGGTAGGTAATAAACGGGCTGATGACCTCGACTTCTTGGTGGGCGGTCAGATATCCTACAGCACTTATTTCAATGTCATAGTGGCCAATTGGGACTCCGCCAATCGACACCATGGATCTGCCGTCGGTGGTTTGCCAACTCACCGACTGAGTATTTCGGTTGTAGAGTTTCACCGTCGCTTGCCGGTCCAGAGGGACCTTCTTGCCGGCATACACGGTCAGCACCAGTGGAGCGCCGCCATTGCTGGTGTACACCGTCGACGTCGAGGTAGGGGAGAGAGGATCATTGAAGACGTCTCCGCGCTGTCCCAGCGCGTTCGCGGACCATAACAACAGGCCAATGTAACAGGCCGTGGCGGGCCATAAAACGTGCGTTGCCCGCGTTATACGTCTACAAATCATAAAGCAACGTCAAAGTTTCTCATGCGTAGCTGAGAGCGTCAATTCGTCCTCTCCTTCATCGCTCGGGCCGACTCATCTCCGGTTGTTCTTTCGATTTGGTCAATTGTGAACAGGCGGCGTTTCCCTCGGCAACGTATTGTTTCCTAAGAATCTCTAACATGGCGGGCAGTATCTGTTCGAGCCCAAGCTGTGGCCAAAATTGGTAGTGTTTGCACTCGGTCCCCTTTGACCGAACCCAGCAGGAGGATTTACATGCACCGCAAGAACAATCGGCTCGCCGCAACCCTTACAGTTCTCGTCTTTTGCGTTGGGATCGCTCGTCTTGCTCCTCCTCTCTACAGTCAGACCTTCGCCTATGTTGCGGATCAGTCCTCAAGAATGGTTACGGTAGTCAATAACAGCAACAACGCAGTCACTGCCAATGTTCCGGTCGGGATAGGCCCCTTTGGAGTCGCCATCACTCCTGACGGTACCCGCGCCTATGTGACCAACCAGTACGCCGGATCCGTATCCGTGATCAACACTCAGACCAACATGGCGCTTGCCAAAATTCCGGCGGGGAACTTCCCTTCCGGAGTCGCAATCACACCCGACGGCACCCGTGCCTACGTGGCCGATGGCGTGTCGAACTCCGTCGCCGTGATCGACACCGCTACCAACAAGATCATCGATACCGTGAAAGTTGGAGTGGGCCCTCTAGGAGTGGCGATCACTCCCGACGGAACCCGCGCCTTCGTGACCAACGAATACTCCAACTCTGTCTCGGTGATCGACGTGGGAGACAATACCGTCGCGAGCACAATACGAGTTGGACACCTACCCTTCATGGTTGCCATTTCTCCAGACGGAACCTGCGCCTACGTGACTAATTGGGCGATCGAGTCTAGTTCCGTCTCGGTCATCGATACGGCGAGCGAAAAGGTGGTCGACACAATAAAGGTTGGACCTAACCCGTTTGGCTTGGCGATCACTCCAGACGGAACCCGAATCTATGTAGCGAACAGCGGCGACAACTCGGTCTCTGTGATCAACACGGCTACCAACGCCGTGACGGGCAAAATTGCCGTCGGCAGCATCCCCTCCGAGATCGCGATCACCGATTATGGAGCCCGCGCCTACGTCACCAATCAATCTTCCCCGGGATCGGTCTCAGTCATTAACACGAGAAAGAACATAGTCATTGCCACGATCGCGGTTGGAGACTGGCCAGTGGGCATTGCCATCATTCCTCAGATTGGCCCGCCCACCAGCACGGATCAGTGCAGGAACGCCAACTGGAAGCTTTTTAACACACCGCGAAAATTCAAGAGCCGCCTCGATTGCATGAGCTTTGTCGAAAGTCGCCAGTAAGTGGCCTCCAAAATCCATTAGCAGGTGCGGCTAGTCGCTTGATCGACGCCGCCTACGATTTTCAGCCCAACGAGGAAGCCTCTTGACAAAAAGATTGGCGCGGATAAACTGTCTGCCCATTAGTTCTTTCCCCCCATTTTTCATCGCGTAATAACGCTTCCCCTACGGGCCCTTAACGACGTTTCAACCGACACTGGGTTTTCTCTCGGGCCACAGCTTTAAATCTCGTGCGAATCTGAGCGGCACTAGCAGCTGTGCCCTCTACAAGTGTTCGCCAGCCCAATGAGGTGAGTTATGAAGTCGGCACTGCGCGTGAAGCGGGCAATGCAAATCGTGGGCATCATCGCCGGCGTGGCGATTATGTCGTCGTTGGTTTATCGTCGCGTATGGGCCGCCGGGCCAGCGCCCGTCAAGGTCACTGTGAGCGTAACCGTTGGCACGAGTGGCGGTGGAACACTCTCTTATCAATGGCGGTCCACGGACGGCACGATCACCAACGTGAATGCCGCGTCCACGACTTGGACCTTGCCCGACGGGCCGGGATTGCATTTCGCCTACGTGCTTGTCTCCAACGGCAAAGGCGGATTCACCGAGCGCCGGGTCGCCGTCAACACTGATGTCATCGGCAATCCGCCCGTGATCCCCCCGCCCACCACTCTGTCCCCTCCGGCAGCGGCCGCTAGCCAAAGGCAACTTCTATCGCTCCTTCGTCACCTTGGGATCCGTCAAGTCCGTGAATCGCGCTGTGAAGATGACGCAAATCCCAGCATTCCTGTCCGATGTCAGTTCCGGAAAACGCTACCCGCCCTCCAGCACCGTCTCCACGAACCTGGAGGGAGCTTTCACGATTCCGGCAGTGCCCGTCATCAGTCTTTTCTCCACTCAATGTTCAGTCGACGGGGGTGTCACCTTCACGGACTGCTCAACCAACGGACCAACGACATTGGATGTGCCGGCAGTGGCAACCACCGATTATGTTTTCGGAACTCCATCGACGTTCCCCCCGGTAATTTCAGGAAGCCTGGCACTGGAAGATGGCAGCCCCTGTGGCACCCTGAACGAATTCTTCAACGTGCACATCACAGCAACCGCCACTCTTCTCGACAGCGTCGGAGCAAAGCTGGCAGGTCCCGTGAAACTGGATGACCTCGGCGATTACACCCTTCCGTATAACGCGAGTGCGGCGACGGTTTCGTTGCAATGCCAGGGCGCTCCTGCCTTGAAAGTGCCGGTAGTCGGCCTGAACCCAACCGGCGTCACCGATCTCGGCCAGGAGAAACTGCCCGGAATCAGCGCGCCCACGATCACGGGAATGACAGCAATGTTCGGTGCGACATCGGTGGGGCTGTTCTTGCCGCCAACCACCGGCCAGCCTTCCGATATCGTCCCGCGCAGCGACGCCTTTCTCGCCGAAAAGGGATTGGATACGCGACTGGAAGCTTGTCAGTATTACGTCGCGATCGGCGCCACCACCAGTTGCACCACGACCGGCGGACTGGTCGGTTCCATCAGCTTTGACGATTGGCAACGCATGGTCAAGATCGGAAAATACGCCACTTCCGGCACAACTGAGTTCAAAGCCACCTACATCAACAAAATCGATCTCAACCTGGCGCGCGAACATCACTCCATCTCCTACGGTTCAGCCAACACTGCGGCGTATGTGTGCAACCATCTCGGCCCCGCCACCGACGCTCAGGCCGATATCAATACGGCAATCGCCAACACGGTTGCCGGATTGGATCTCGTGGCCTGTGTTGCCATGGATTACATGGCACACCCAGGAGTGAATGGAGGCCTCCCATTTACCAGGTTCTATATCTTCGGGCCAAGTGGCCAGCTGCTGCCGTCCGTCAACCTCGATACCCGCCGTGAGAAGTTTGTGCCCGGAACCTGCGTCGTGTGCCACGGGGGCGATCGCTATGCTGGATCGTTTCCCGCCGGCGGCAAGGCGGCAAACGTCGGCGGGCACTTCTTGCCCTATGACACCGGGAACTTTGAATTTTCAACCGGCGGGGGTTTGACCGAGGCTGCCCAGGAGGCCTCCATCTATTCGTTGAACCAGAACGTTCTGCAGGCAGGCCCAACCACGGCGGTGAGTCAGCTCATTGCCGGCTGGTACGCCACCAGCCATACGTTGAATAAGTCTTACCTGCCCACCAGTTGGAAGGGCCGCGGGACCGCGGCCACCAGCTTTTATCGGAACGTGGTCGCGCGCAGCTGCCGCACCTGTCACGTGGCGATGGTTTCCGGTTACGACTTCGACCAGTACGCCAACATCACCCCGGGCGGCAGCTTCTATCGGGGCGAGGGCGCTTCTTTGGATGTTGGCACAACTGTTTGTGGAGGACGCCAGGTGATCCGCGCCCACTCGATGCCGAACTCGCTGGTCACTTTCAACCGCTTCTGGAATTCGTCAGGCACTTCCGTGGATCAACCCAAAATTTTGTCCACGTTCCTGGGCACCGATGTAAGCCCGACTGGAATATGTACCGAGGGCTTGATCCCATGAGTGCGCGTACAACACGTTCACGATTCGTTCACTTCGATGCGCGGTAAGAAAGGCACCCAATGAGTCATCAATATTATTACGGGAACGAGCAGGCTTCGCTGGACGAAGCCGATGTGACTGCTCCCTGGAAGTCAGAGCGGGGAGCGCTCTCGACGCTGAATAAGGCATTCGAAATCTATTACAACGCTCGCAACGCGATCAGAAACGTCGATGACGACGAAACCCGCGGATTGCTCGAAAGAAATCTCACCAAGGCCGCCAAGTACTGGTATTTCCTCTATTACTCTCCTCGCAAAGTCAGCACGCTGGTGGATGCTTTTGACCATCTCGATAAGAACGATGGCCGGTGGACCGATGACAGCACAGGAGCCTACAACCAGCCGGGCGACGGGATTCTCGGCAACAATGTGCGGGTGCCGGTCGTTCCGGCATGTGCCGCCAATTTCTTGAAAGCGGTCGACGAAAATCTCGAGGAGTTACACGAAGCCTTAGACGGCTTCGCCAAGGGCTTGGGAAAACTCAAAGAGGGCGGCGACGACACCGCGTGGGAGAAAGTCGGTAAGGGCCTGGAAGCCGTCGAAAAGTATGGCAAATATGCGAAACCGCTGCTGTGGCTTGCTCCGGAGGCGCTCAAGGAAGGCGGCGAGACCTTGCTCGAGTGGAACGAGAAGATTGCCAAGGTTCACGGATATGGCACCAAGCTGATGACTATTGGCGCCAGTAACCAACCCCTCGATGACTTCATCATCATCGGTCTGACCGAAGTACTGAACTACGCTCCGGTCATCGGCGGCTTCTACGGAAAAATTGTAGCCGAGATCCCGGGCTTCGCCGCTCATATGGAGGAGTTCGCTGATTCGTATTGGGCTCGAAGTGGTGGGGAAACATACCGGAGGAGTATTGGGCAGCGCGGCCCCATGTTCAGCCACTGAGCCCCAGCAGCCACAGCGATCAATCTCCGCTGCTCAGCTCGACCTGCGTTCTTGCTCCGCGCGTCAGTCTGCGCGCGGAGCCGTTTGTCCGCTCGCGCGTTACTGCGCGAACGTGTTGCAGCTCTTCATATCTCCTGTGCTGAATCCTTTTTGAAACCAGTCCATGCGTTGCTGCGAACTGCCATGGGTAAAAGTCTCAGGATTCACAGTTCGCCCCGCCATGCGTTGCAAGCGGTCATCCCCCACTGCCGCCGCCGCTTTCAGGCCCTCGTTCGCTTCATTCGGATCAAGCAGCTTTCTTTGATCGGTCGAATGTCCCCACACGCCGGCAAAGCAATCGGCCTGCAGTTCCAGCCTTACTGAGAGTGGATTCGCCGCTTGCGGGTTTCGCTCCTGCTCGGCATGCACCTTCTGCTCGATTCCAACTAGTTTCTGCACGTGATGCCCGAGCTCATGCGCCAAAACGTAGGCCTCGGCAAATTCTCCCGGCGCGCCGAAACGTTGTCTCAACTCGTCGTAGAACCCGAGATCGATGTAGACCTTCTCATCTTCGGGGCAATAAAACGGACCGCTGGCCGATTGCGCCAGCCCGCACGCTGAATCAATGCGGTTCCGGAACAACACCAGCTTCGCGTGCCGGTACGGCACACCCTGCTGGCTCAAGATCTGCGTCCAGGTCTTCTGCGTGTCGTCGAGCACGAAGGAAACGAAGTGCACCAGAGGCTCCTCGCGCTGATCGCGAGCCGTGTCCGGCTGATTGATCTGCGTCGGAGTGGCATCTCCGCCACCCAGCAGCGCCAGGAAATTGCGCTTGAAAACCAGGCTCAGCACCAGCAGGATCAGGAAACCGCCAATCCCAAGATGAATTCCTCCGAAGCCGAATCCGCCACCGCCACCGCCTTGATCGCGATCATCTTCGATGTCGTCGCTGCGTCCGCCCGGTGTCCAGCGCATGAAAGTCCTCCTGCCAATAACGGTTCACAAGTCTTAATGAAGCGGACGTTGGGACTTAAACAAATAAAACAGCAGCACAAACGGCGCAAGAAACAGCAAAGACATGACCAGCAACGCGCTCGTGACGAACAACCAATCTTGCCAGGTATGCCGCTGGACGGACTCCTGGTCCCGCATCAGCAGGTTATAGTTGCGCCGGTTTGCTTTCCAGGCTATGTGCGCAACGTCGCCGATGATCGGAATGGCGCCGAGCGTGTCCTCAATAAAAAGGTTGAGCATCATGCGCAGCACTGTAACCCGAGCCGCCCCTCGTTTCCATGCCGCAAAAATAATAAAGAGGGAGGCTACAGCGGCAAGCGCGTCGCCGATGCCCGGGATCCACCCGATCAGCGCGTCCAATCCGAAACGAATCCTGGTTCCGGGAATCTCGAATCGATCATCCAGCCAGGTCGCGATCAGATTGAGATGCTCGTCCGAAGTGTTTTCCAGAGCTGTTTTTTCTGGAGGTCCCGCAGATTTCGAAAGCGGGGGAAGAATCTCGCCCTGAACATACGTTGGTCTGGTCATGGTGGAAACGGTTAGACGTGCAGCAGCCGTTTGAGGTTGCTCCCCAACGCCAGGCCAGATCTTAACCCGGCCCGTCGGCGCCTTGAAGAAGATCCCCCGCACGCAAGAACGCCCAACCCGAAGGTTGGGCGTTCTTCTTTGTTAGTTTGTGAACAGTTAAGGAATCTTCACCGTTACAGCGTTGGAATAGGCAGGCCCCCAATCCAGTAAGACTCCCACCTGCGCCGGAAGATATCGCGCCCGGATTACGTGGGTCCCGGTTGAAAGACGAGTCAACAGAACGCAAATACTGAACTGCCCAGTCCCTCCAATCGCGTCCTGAACGGGGCCCAAAGGCCTTTCCGGACCGCCATTCAGAGAATCGTAGAATTGCACCGGCCCGTCGGGAAGTACCAGGTTGAGATTATTTGGAGCGCCGTAGATCGTAGCCGTCAATTCGGTCTCGACATCGGGCGGTAATCCCGAGGGCGCCGCGGTTAGCGTCAGCCTCGGCGTCCCGGTATGAATCACGGTCAGGACGGTATTGCTGTCTGCCTGGCTATAGTTGGCATCGCCGGAATACTCGGCGACGAAGAAGTACCTGCCAATTGAGTTCCAGGGCAAAACGAATGTCGCGTTGCCGTTGGTCAACTGGATCGGAGTCCAGTTGGGTAGGTTCAGAGCCTGGCTATATCCAATGTTCATCAGCAAGTTCACCGTGCCTGTCGGTGTCGGGCCACCCGGTTTTACGGGACGGACCGTTACAACGTAATTCACTGACTCCCCAATCGTCGGCGCGATTGGTGACTGGTGCAATGTCACCCTGGACGCGGCGCCCGTAGGAGCTTTCACAGTAATATCAAACGTGGTTTGGCCGCGGAGTGAAGATACATAGTTTGCATCTCCCGAATAGGTTAGGCGCAATTTGTGGGAACCCACTCCGAAGTTCAGGGTCTCACTTGCCTGCGCGAATCCTGCTCCCTGGATCCCACTCTGCTGCAATGGAAGCGTGGCGAGCGGCTTGCCGTTGTCCGTAAGATTGACCGAACCCGTGGGCTGAACAATCGAGCTGCCACCTCCGTAGACGGTCAGAAATACCGGGGTCCCTACTGTGACGGTCGGCGTTGCCGAATACATTCCGAAGATGGCCTGTCCCTTATTAATGGTCACCGAAGCCCCTGACGACATCGAGCGTTGGAAGCTGTTGTCGCCGTGATAAGTGACCGTGTAAACGTGGCGTCCTGGAAGCATGCCCGTCGCTTGCGGCAATTGACCCACATCAACGAATGCATTCCCTTTCTCGTTGAGCGGAAACAGGCCGAGCGCGGTCGAGTTATCCATGATTTCTACTTGACCAGTGGCGGAGCCCACACCCGATACCCCTTGCACTTGAATCGTCAAGCGCACGTTGGCGCCGTAAGGAAGCGGATTCGTGACCGGAACCCACTCACCCTGGTCCGGAAGAAAGAAAGCCTGTGCACTAACTGTGGAGTTCTCCGGTAGCACTCGGATTCCCACCGCTTCGGAATCACTGCTCGCGAACATGGCATCCCCGGCATAGTGCGCTTTGAAGTTGTACTGGCCTCCTGGAAGGTCAGTGACGTTGCCAGTAAAGCTGCTTTGCGCGAGGGTTCCACCGAAAACGGGCGGATACTTGTCCGACACCAGCGAGAAGTCTCCCGACGGCGCGCCCGTTCCGACCGCAGGCTTCACAGACACCGTCAACGGCACCGGTTGTCCGTGTTGCACGGTCCTGATACCAACCGACAGTGCTGTCGCCGAATTCAGTTTCTTCGCGGAACTCCAGGCATTCACCAGGTTCGCCGCATTGACTGAGCCGAGCCCGGTGCCCATGTCGTAGCCCTTGCCGGCCTTGTATCCGGGCACTCCCGGCACCCCGTTGTTCCCCGCCGTCACGTCATAGAAAACACAACTGCTCGTGGCTTGAGGATTGGTAATCTTGCTGGAGTTGCAACCCGCCAGCCGCTCTGCCGCCGCCAGTTGGTACAGCGAGTAGTTGGCTAGCCCCTGATATTTTCCGTGTTTCTGTTCAAGCAGGGCCATCATGCCCGCCATCGCCGGGGTTGAGGCGGAGGTGCCGGAAACGACGTCAGCATCGGTCAGAACGATTTGCCCGTTGGTTTCGGTTGTCTCGCAGAAACCTCCCTGGCACACCAGGTATCCATCGTGCCCCGCCGCAGCCAATGACAAATCTGGAACGTCGCGCACACCGTCATTCGGAACTCCAATTCCTGCCTGCCACGAGGGCTTCGGCGTGCCACTGATGCAGGTAATCAGATCGCCTGAGAGCGTTGACGTGCTGCAGTTGCTCGGGCCGCCCCCACTCGCGAACGAGAAGTACAGACCCGATCCCTGGCATTGATTGGGATCGATCGTCGGATCACAACTCTCATTCCATACCTGCTCCGGGATGTACCCAATCGCAGAAGACAGGTCAGGACGGTTGTTGGCGAGCCAGTAGTTCCCCTCCAGGCCGTTCTCGTTGAATTGCGTTCCGCCCACCGAAACCGTATAGGGAGTCGACGCAAGTCCGCTGACCGCCGGACCATTCGTCGCCGGTCCGAACAAAACCCCAAACTGGTCGCAGCCCGCGGATCCGTTGTCGCCCGTTGAGTTGAAAGCCGTGATTCCTTCCGCCGCGGCTTGCCGGTACAATCCTGTGATGTGGGCATTGCCCGCCGTCCCAGCGAACGCCTCGCACACGCTGTAGCTGCTGCTCATGATGGGTGCGACGGCGTTATCGATCACATACGACAATGAGAGATCGATGCCATCGGTCGTTAGCGTTGAAGCCGATGTGACCATCTTGATCTGCGCACGCGGAGCAATCGCGCCCGACCATTCCACGTCCAGGCTCGACTCCCCGAAATCAGGATTCACGCCGGGATCCGCTCCGTTGGTAATGACGACCGGATCGTTGAGCGGAAGTCCGAAGATCCTTCGGAAAGTGTGCACATCCGAGAGGAAAATGTCTGTTCTTGCGACAATCGCAATCGACACACCCCGGCCGTCAATGCCGGCATCCAGCAAGGGCTCCGTGTTGTAAATCTTCTTGTAGTCGCCGGGACTCAGAAAGTGGAAAGTGCCATTCCCGCCGTTGAGGGTGAAATCGGGCACCAATTTTCCGGATGCCGGGTCGCGACGCACATGCACCGCCTTGGCTTGCCCAGCTTTCTTGGGGAAGTTGTGCAGCGACAAGATGCCGCTGACCACGGGTGCCAGGGCTATCGGTACAGCGATGTCTTGGGCATTGGCGACATGCTTTTCACCCTTCACCGAAAAATGATGCATCTCTGTATGGAAGGCCTGCTCCACTTGCCCGGCATTCCCCGAAAATTCGATCCATTGTCTTCCATTTGCAACCGTATCGACCCGAAAACCTTTTTGCCGCAACCATGACTTGATCTGGTTCAGATCACTCTCGCTCGGCCCAAACTGCCTGCCGTATTCAGCCGGCGACAACCACTTGTGAAAGCTGGCTGAGGCTTTGTCGTGCTGGCCGTCGATCAGTTTCTTTAACTTTGCTTCTTGAGCTTCGCTGGGTTTCAGCACCAACACCATGCGCTCCATCGCTGCGTTGCTATCAAGTCGGCCAAGGTCCGTGGCGCCGGCAGTAAGTGGGTGCGTGCTTCTGGGAATGCGCACTAACGAACTGTCATCGATGGCCTGCGTAATCCGGTCGCTCGTTTGCGCCTGCAATGAGCCCAACCCGAATAGCACAGAGGAGAGAACCACAGCAAACAACTGAGTCGCTTTCAAACCTGAGAGTGGCCTGTATGTCATAGGAGCCTTTCCTTTTGAAGGCTGTAAGTCAGTAGGTTTGGACTTGAGTAACGAAGATTCAGTTCAACGGGTTTGCTCGTCGGGCGACAAGCGTGACTATCTAGTGCATAGGTCTAATAATAAGTTTGTAGTGGATATTCTCCCAGGCGGGTATATCTCTACGACCACTTATTACTTGTACACTTGAACCTGCAGCAAACACGCCGCGCCCCCTCGCTGCCAGGTTAGCTAGACCTTCTGTCGTAGCTCGATGGAGAGCGTTTCTGGCAGCCCCGTGCACGATTATCGAATCGCCCACTGCACTGGCAATGCGGCTGAAAAGACGCTGCCAGCAGGGCATTCAGGTACATCGCAAATCGGCACCCGCGGACTCTACTCCGAAGAAAGCTGAATGTGCAAGAAGAAAGAAATAATTATCTTGTCGTCGCTAACATATCGTGCACCTAACATCGAATGTTATTGCCACACAGTCGACTTATAAGTGACGCATCATATCGATACAACATCATGTCCGGCAATTGCTACTCTAATATTAGACGGCGTGTATCGTGGGTTCGTCCATCTACTCAATCCCAGCAGCCGTGCCCCACCTTAACCTAGAGTCACAGATTGGAACCTGAATCGCCACCATTGAACCCTTTGGACAGACATTTGGTCCCCAACCTCAAACAGCGAAGATCAATCGCACTATTCCGCTCATGAGCGGCATAGATTCCGCCCCATCTCTGCCGCGCGGTTTGCGCGAAAGGTGGACTTTGATCTCTCCGGTTTACTATCACGGGCGCCGGCCGCTGTGATTCGGAAACAGTCAGCCGTTCGCCTTGGTTTGCAGTCGCACTCATTCCCATCGGTACCCGCGTTTGGGCCATCTTCCCCACATTTGATATCGTTCTCCATGCCTCCGGAGGCGCCGTCGGCCCAAATCCACGAAGAAGGACTCCACCACCAACTCAGCGCCGGACAAATGGCCATGGTCGCCGTTGGAGGTTCCATCGGCACGGGACTTCTCCTCGGTTCCGGAGCCGCGATGGAAGTCGCCGGCCCCGCTGCAATACTGAGCTTCATCGTCGCAGCCTTCATCAACTGGACCGTGGCCATGGCTCTTGGCGAATTAGCCTGCGCCCATCCCGCCGCCGGATCCTTCGGTGTCTACGGCGACCTCTACCTCAACCCCTTCGCCGGATTCATAGCCCGCGCCGGATATTGGGTCGGCCTCGCTCTTGCCATCGGCGCCGAAATGATTGCCGCTGCCACGTACATGTCGTCATGGTTCCCCGGCGTCCGCCCCTTCCTATGGATCATCGTTTTCGGTTTTCTCTTGCTCGCCATCAATCTCCGCAACGTCGGCTCCTACGGACGCGTTGAGTTCTGGCTCTCGATGATCAAGCTCGCCACCATCGTCGCCTTCATCCTGATCGGCGCGGCTCTGTTGGTCGGCGGTCGCGTCACTCCGCAATACAACGCGCAGGGTGGATTCTTCCCCAAAGGCCTGTGGTCGCCGCTCATTGCCATGACCTTCGCTGTCTACAGTTTTGGCGGAGTCGAAATGGTCGCCGTCACTACGGGCGAATCGCTTTCGCCCAAGGAAACTCCTCGGGCCGTATGGCTGACCTTCTTATCGCTCACCTTTGTCTATGTCGGCGCCATCGTGGTCCTTCTCGGAGTCATGCCATGGAATCACGCCGGTGTCACCGAGAGCCCCTTCGTTACTACATTCCGTACCGTGAAAATTCCGCGAGCCTCCGGCGTGATGAACTTCGTCGTCCTGACGGCGGCGCTCTCCGGAGCCAATGCCACCCTCTACGTCGCCGCGCGCATGATCTTCTCCCTCGCCCGCACCGGATGGGCGCCCGCCCGCCTCGGCCGCCTCAATCATGAAGGCTCGCCGCAGTATGCCGTCCTCATCTCCGCCTTCGGAATTTTCTTCGCGCTCGCTCTCGCCCTCTGGGCGCCGCAGAACGCCTTCCGCTACATGGTCGGAGCTGCCTTCACCGGGATGATTCTTTCCTGGCTCGTTTCCCTCGCTGCCCACATCAGCTTCCGGCGCCGCCACTCCCGAGAACAACTCTCCGCCCTCCCTTTACGCTCCCCGCTCGGGACTTGGGGATCTGTTCTCGGATTCGTCGCCGTATCCATCGCACTGGTTCAAACCTGGCTCTATCCGATCGTCAACTTGTGGAGTGGCCTCGCCTGCCTGGCCGTTTTGACCCTGGTCTTCGTTCTTCTGAGATCGAGGCGGTCAAAAACGTCCGCCGCTTGAGTCCTGCGCGTGTGGCGTCTCACGTGGCTCAACATCTCTTGCTCCATCCTTTTCAGATGATCTTTCGGAATTCTCGCTGCAATCCCTAAGCCCTCGGCTTACAATGCCGAATACTTTCCCACGGGCTGAAAACTTCAGTTCAGGTCTCGAAACTCGGAGAAACGAATGTCCCTTGTCGCAGCCACGCCCACTCGTCCCGCGAAGATGGTCTCCGCTCCCCCGGGCCGTCGATTCGATCACCTGTTTTTCTCTGGCATGGCATTGCTCCTGCTCGTCACAGTTTTCGTCGGTTTTGCCCGAACCTACTATCTCGCCGGAATTCTTAGCGCCCCGCTCCCCAGCCCGATCATTCATGTGCACGGCGCGGCCTTCTCGCTGTGGATACTTCTTCTCATCACCCAGACCTCCTTGGTTGCCGCTGGCCGCGTGCAGATTCATCGCCGGCTCGGCGTCGCTGGATTTCTTCTTGCCTGTCTGATGGTGATTCTCGGCGTCTTGGCGGCCACAAATTCACTCGCGCGCAACGCCGGCCCAGCCGGACGCGATCCTCGATTTTTCTACATCATTCCTCTGACTGATATGCTGATCTTCTCGACTCTGATCTTCTTCGCATATCGCTCCCGCTTCAATCCTTCTGCCCACAAGCGTCTCATCCTGGTCGCGACTGTCGCCCTGATGATCGCTGCCATCGCCCGTTGGCCCTTCCTCGGCCAAAGAAACCCGATCCGCGCCGCGCTCTTGTCCTACGTCTTCCTGCTTCTGCTGGCCGCTTACGACCTCTGGTCCACACACAAGCTTCATCGCGCCACGATTTGGGCATCCACCTTCCTCATCTTCGTGCAACAAATCAGAATCCCCATCGGGCACACTGCCGCCTGGCATGGCTTCGCCGCCTGGGTTCAATCCATCGCACGCTGACGATAATCCGTCCACCCAACTTGTGTATATTGTCCCTTCTGTCGATTTGCGCCATTCGCGCATGGCCTTCAGAAAGGATGAACGAGTGACACGAGTCTTGGGCCGTTCCCTGGGTGTTCTGTTCCTCACCGCATTCCTTCTTCTTCACGCAGCATCTTCCTTAGCGCAGGGAAACGCTGATGAGCGCATTCTGTTTCACGCCAAAATCTTCACCGCCGATCCCGAGCATCCCTACGCAGAGGCCGTCGCGCTTCGCGGGGACAAGATCATCGCCGTCGGCAACCTCCCCGACGTCCTGAAGTCCGTTTCCGCAACCGCCCAACGCGTCGATCTCGAAGGCAAGAGCCTCTTCCCCGGCTTCATCGATTCGCATAGCCATGTGATTGATGGAGGGCTCGGCCTGATCGCCGCCGACGCCACGGACAAGATCGGATCTCTCGACGAACTCCCACTGTTTGCCGAAATTGCCAGAAAGACCGGCCGCGGCATGCGCGGAGACATCCTCGAAATCCTCGGCCTGCCCCTTGAGTTCTGGTCTCACCCCGACATTCTCAATCGCGACTTCAGCACCGGCTCTTACGAAAAGCAGAGCGTACTTCTTCGTGGCATGGATGGTCACACGGCCTGGGCCAACCGCGCACTGCTGCAGCGCGCCGGCATCAATCCTGAATTCTTGAAGAAACTCTCCCCGGGAGAGCGCAGCTACTACGGCGTCGACCAAGACCTGCAGCCCAACGGATTTCTGGTCGATGCCGGCACGGCGAAAGTTGATTCCCTGCTGCCCAAGTGGACCCCAGAGGAATTGCTGCGGGCCGGACGCGCCGCCCTGCAGTACAACTACGGCCTCGGAATCACCGCCTGGCTCGATCCGGTTGCATCCGACTATGTTTTGCAAGCCTACAAAATGTTGGCCGACCACGGCGAACTCACATCGCAGGTAGTGGCCTTCCCCGCGGTGCTTGCGAAAGATCCCGCCGGACGGAATTGGCCGCGGTGGAGAAGACTCGAGAGTCCTACAAAGGCGTTCCGAATCTCCGCATCACCGGAATCAAGATCTTCGCCGACGGCGTCGCCGAATTCCCTTCGCAAACCGCGCACCTCAGCAAGCCTTACAAAAACAGCGGCCGCAATGGCTATCTGCTTTTCGATCCAAAAACATTTGCCGAGTTGTGTGTCGCCGCCGACAAACAAGGATTAATCATCCACGTCCATGCGATCGGCGACGCAGCCGTGACCGCAGCCCTCGACGGTATCGCCGCCGCTCGCACCGCCAACGGCGACTCCAAGCTGCCCCATACTCTGACCCACGAGCAGTTCATCCGGCCTGACGATTTTCCCCGCTTCCGCGAGCTTGGGGTCGTCAGCGCGTTGCAGCTCTATTGGGCTGACGCCGGGCATGACACGATTGAAATCCTGAAGCCCTACGTCGACGCAGAAATCTACAAATGGCAGTACCCGGCGCGCTCCATCCTCGACAATGGCGGAATCATATCCGGTGCCAGTGACTGGCCGGTTTCTACCGCCAATGTTTTTCGCGCGATTTATCAGGCGGAAACCCGCAAGGGTAAAGAAGGCGTGCTCGACTCATCCCAGGCTATGCCGCGCGAGGCCATGTTCTACGCCTACACACGCAACTCAGCTCGCGCCATGAATCTGGATTCCATTGGCGCCATCGCTCCCGGCAAGCGCGCCGACCTGGTCCTGCTCGACCGCGATGTCTTGACCGTCTCTCCCGAACAGATGCGCGACACAAAAGTGATTTGGACCATGGTGGCCGGCAAGACTGTGTATCACGCCAAGTGACAGCGGTCAGATCTCTCATCGCGTTCCCCATGGGCGCATGAGAAACGCGCCCAGCTAACTTTTCCCGGTACATCCAGTCCAACCACAGCCAACGGTCTCTGATCGGGTCTTGTGACTCCATTTCCTTGCGCGCCAAAAGCATTTCCCCAGGGAGGATATTTTGTGACTCTGATTCTGCGCCTCGCAGCTCTCGAAACTACTCTCGCGCTTGCTTCCGTTCTTGCAATACCTGTCGTGCATGCCCAAGCCCCTTCGGCCGCGGCGCCCCAAGCGATCGCCGTTGGCGACGCAACCGTGGACGGCTCGTTCCTCAAACCTTACAAGAACGCATGGAAAATCATTTATGCCTTCCCCGGCAAAGAACCATTCCTCGTGGGCACTTGGACTGATGAGCTTTCGTCCACCGAGATCAACGGCTCGCACCTGCTCAAGCGCACTCAAATGGCCGACTACGCCAAGTACAACATCGTGGCGAGCTACATCAATGTCTTCGACCCCAAAACAATGTCGCCAATCTCGATGGACTTCAAACGCAGCAACACCGGAGAGTGGGCGCATCGCGATTTTGACAAGGCGCACGTAAAATTTCGGCGCGGAGAGTCCGACGATCCAGCTACAACCAAGACCGGTCAACTCGATCTCAAGGAACCTGTCTTCGATTACAACGGCGGCATGTATGGCGTTCTTCTCGCCGCGCTCCCGTTGAAAGAGGGTTTCAAAGGCACCATCCCCACTCTCTCCGAAGACCGCGACGAATTCGACCGAGTCCTTGTCACGGTTGGCAAGCAAGAGCTGGTCGACGCGGGACCCGGCAAACAAGTGATGGCCTGGCGCGTCGATACCGAAGGCAACTACGACAACAAGAGCCACAGCATTTTCTGGATCACCAAAGATCCGCCCTATGTCATCAAGCTGGTGACGGTCATCCCCACTGGCAATTGGGTGACGGTTACGATCAGCATGATTTGAACGTAGCGTCAGCCGTGACAATAAGTTTATTTCTTGGCGACGGGCCCCATCGAGTACTTGCCTCCGCTGGGAGATCCTGGCCAGGTGACCTCCTCGAGGAGCGGATCGTCGCGCGCTATCCAGAAGACGAAATTAGTTTCCGGAACTGAAATCTACAACATAGTTTCCAAAATGCTCGCCTCTCCAAACCAGCGTGTTTCTTCACACACCTGTTTGTGATGGAAGTCACGTTTTGTTCCGGAGCAATGCTTGTACCGCTTACCGCAACCTAGTGTAGGGGTTGGGCTCAATGAGTAACTCGCCTCCCGCACCGGGCAAGGCGAGGAGACTCGCGGAGGGGTCATCATGCAAAATAGACGAAGTTTCCTGAAGTCCGCGGCACTGGCTGGCGCCGGAGCCGCTTTCTTCCAGACGCTCGGCAAAAGCCGCGCTTGGGCCTTCGCCCAAAGCCCCACCAATATCCGGAAGTTCGTCGTTACTCTCCCCGGCCTGGGCCCCTCCGGCGCGAACAACATTGGCCAGTACATTCCCCTGGCCACCAAGCGCACCATCAACTTCGCCGGCAAGGCAACCGATCTTTATGATGTCGCCGCCGCCAAGTTCAAGCAGACCATGCATCCCGATCTGCCTGGCAAGACCCATTTCTTCGGATACACCGACCTCTCCACCTTTGACCAGAAATATCTCGGTGGGGCCATCGTCGCCAAGCGCGGCACCCCAGTTCTTCTCACGGTCACCAATCTGTTGCCCGACCGCCACATCCTGCCCGTCGATCCCACCATCATGGCCGGGCCCAAAGGACTGATGGTCGGCGATCTTCCCGTCAATCGGATCGCGACCCATCTCCATGGCGGCCTCACTCCGTGGTTCAGCGACGGAACGCCTTTCCAGTGGTTCACCCCCAGCGGCCAGCACGGTTCCAGTTTCATGAATGTCCCGGGAGTTCCCTCCATTCCCGGCACGGGCACTTATTACTATCCCAATGAACAGAGCGCTCGGCTGGTCTGGTATCACGACCACGCCATCGGCATCACCCGGCTCAATGCCTATGCCGGAATTGCCTCTGCGTACATCGTCATCGACGACTTCGAAATCGGCCTCGTCAATTCCGGCCTGCTTCCTGATCTCGTAGGAATCCCGCTCGTGATCCAGGACAAGAGCTTTGTGCCCACCGACATTCTCAAACAGGATCCGACCTGGCAATGGGGAGACCCCGGAAGCCTCTGGTACCCGCACGACTACGAAGTGAACGTTTTCAAACATGGCATCACAAACCCTGATGGCCGATGGGACTGGGGTCCGACTGTCGATCCGCCATCGAGGGGAACGAAGGCTCTTCCCCGGCCGGCTTCCATCGTGCCCGAAGCATTCTTCGACACGATCGTCATTAACGGCGGCCTCTACCCCGAGGTTAGCGTGCCTCCCAAGCGAGTCCGCTTCCGTATGCTCAACGGCTCTCAGGCCCGCTTCTATCACTTGAATCTCTATGCCGAAGCTTCTACCCCTGGAGAGGCCAATCTCAGCGCCTCCGGTCCCGCCATGTACCAGGTAGGAAACGAAGCCGGCTTCCTGCCCGGAGTCGCGATCCACAACAACACAACGCCATTGCCGTTACTTGGCGAAGACGATGCAAACCCGGACGGCCCTTTCAATCTCCTGCTGGCTCCCGCCGAGCGCGCCGACGTTGTCATCGACTTCAACGGCCTCCCCGCCGGTTCCACGTTTATCCTTTACAACGACTCAACGTCGCCGTTCCCCAGCGGCGATCCAAGCAACGACTACTTCACCGGCGACGGCGACAACACCGGCAGTGGAGGCGCCCCCAACACCCCCGCCGGCTTCGGTCCAAATACCAGAACACTCATGAAGATCGTGGTAACCGCGGGCTCCGGCGACAGCGTCGCCACTCCGGCCTGGCTCAATGACCTGAACATTCAGCTGCGCACCAATTTCCTCACCGGAAATCAGCCAGGCCTGCTCTTCAATAACGGAGATCCATCAGTACCCTCGTTCCCGTTCGACGGAGTCCCGCATCGCACGCTGACCCTGAACGAGGATTTCGACGACCGTGGCCGTCTGATCCAGACCATGGGAACGTTTAACCAGAATGGACTCAACAACCAGGGCATGCCTACTTGGGGCCGAGGTTACATGGAGCCTTCCACCGAGAACCCAAGAGCCGGAGCCACCGAGGTCTGGCAGATCATGAACCTGACCGGAGACACTCATCCCATCCACTTCCATCTGGTCAATGTGCAGTTGATCCAGCGACGTCCGTTCAGTGGTGACCCCGGCAACTGGAGCTATTCCGGTCCTCCGACGCCCCCGGATCCCAACGAAATCGGTTGGAAGGAAACCGTCCGCATGAACCCCGGCGAAATCACCACGGTGATCATGCAATTCAACCTGCCCCAGTTACCGACGGCCGCCATGCGCAACGCCGAAAGCCCCAGGACCGGCGGCCACGAATACGTGTGGCACTGCCACATTCTCGAGCACGAAGAGCACGACATGATGCGCCCGCTGATTGTGCGCTGATAACGACGAATAAGATTTTCCAGAACTAGCTGACGAACGTTTTAAAGGAGGTTGAAGAGTCGAGTGCTCCCCCTGGATCTCAATTGAAATCCACATTCGCCTTCAGCGCGATTCGCGATGAAGAGAATGCCCCTGTATCAAGGCCTCCATGCCGTGTCGTACCACGGCATCAGCCCGGAAAATGAACAAGCACTCGCTCGCCTCCGGTGTGCGCACTGCCGGTCGCTCATCAATTGCAACGAACTGGCCCGGGCCGTCCTCACCGAACTGCAGCGCGACTTTGATTTCGTTCACCGGCAAGACGGCAAGAATTCCGCCCTCATCGATTCCGATCTGATTGCCTCCGTGCGCGAAGGCATCGAACGCTTCCTCTGTTCCTGACCCCAGCGCACAAAAAAAGGCGCCGGATATTTTCCGGCGCCTATGGGATGCGACTCGCGAGATGCGGTCAAGCGAGAAGGTTAAAAGTCGTTGGGTTCTATTTGCTCTCCGCCACTGAAGGGCTCGCCCCAAAGTCCCGGCGATTGTTCGCGGCCGTCTTTGCGGCGCGCGCGGCTGGCTGGTTTGCCACAGCCGCCCCGTAGCGCTCCAGCAGCACTGGCGCCATGGTGTTCTCGGCTTCCTTCACGAAGATCATCTTGTTCTCCGTGGCCATGTCCACCCGGACGAAATCTCCCAGCCTCACCTGCCCCGTCGCGACCAGGTTTGCCAGCGGGAAAACCAGGTTCCGTTCGATGGCACGCTTCAGGTGACGCGCTCCGTACCGCGGATCTGTACCTTCCTTGAGCAAGTATTCTTTCACTGCCGTCGTGCAGTTGAACACGAACTGGTTCGTGCCCGCGGCCATCAGCACCCGCTGCTGCACCATTCCCAGTTCAATTTCCAGAATCTGCGACAGATGCTCCTCGCGCAGTGTCTTAAACACCACTGTCTTGTCGATGCGGTTCATGAACTCCGGCGTAAACTTCCGCCGCGCCGCTTCGACCGCCGTGCGCTGAATCTTGTCGTCGAACGATTCGTCGACCTCGACCACCTTCGGCGCGAATCCGAATCCGCCATCCACCAGGCTCGTCATCTCAGATGCGCCAAGGTTCGAAGTCATAATTATGATGCACTGCGACAGATCCACCCGCCGGTTATCCCCCAGGGTCAAAGTCGCTTTGTCCAGAATTCCCAACAGAAGCTGCCAGAGGGAATCCGACGCTTTCTCAATCTCGTCAAACAGCAGGATCGAAAGCTTTAGCTTCTCCGTGAACCACTGGTTCAACGCTTCCTGCGTGAGCAGCGGATGCGTCTCCCGATGCCCCAGGTATCCCGGAGGCGAACCAATCAGCTTGGCAATCTCGTGCGAGTGCTGGAACTCGGCGCAGTCGATCTTGATGCAGGCCCGGGCATCCCCGAATAGGGCCTCGGCCATGGCCTCAACCACCCGCGTCTTCCCCGATCCCGTAGGTCCCAGGAACAACAGGTTCCCCACCGGACGGCCCGGCGCGTTCAACCCCGCCAGGAACATCTGATAGATCTCGACAACCTTGTCCACCGCCTGGTCTTGACCCACTATGCGGCGGCGCAGCGCCGCATCAAACTCTCCGGCATCGTTGCTGCGACGGTTCGGATCCAGCACTGTTGCGAGGTTCGTTCTCATAAAGTCGCGCCCGGGACTCGGACATTTCCTTTCGGCCGTTTTCTTCGGCTCTTCTCTGGTTGTCGCCGGACTTCTTAGGCCTAACCCCGATCTTTTAGCCTGTTTTCTGGATCGCCCCCACTCCTGCTCTCCAGATGATGCGCGTCCGACTGTCAGAGAAATAAGCAAACGTCTGGCCACCGCCCAGCCCGTTACCTCTCTATTCGCAACCCTTGCAGCCATCAAGAGTTACCGCCAGCGGTTCAAAATTCTTCCCTCCTTAACCGCGAAACCTGCGAAGCCAAGAAGAAAACCTTTGCATCATCACGGAAAGGAAGATGTACCAAAGTACTCAGTAACGCCGTAACCGATACTCGGCACTGTCTCCTCGCAACTCGCTACGCGGCACTCGGCACTCGGTAACTCGCACGTGTTCGTCCCCAAGTAACTAGCGACGACTCTCACCCACTACTACTATCGCAATCAGGTAGGTTGCACGGAGGAACACTTGCGCCTTTCGTCTATTCGCATCGTCACGGGAATTTCCTGTCTTCTTTTCGGAGCTGCCGCATGGCACCTCAGCCCGCGCTCGGCGGCGGATTTTACCGCCGAAGCTCAGACCTCAAAGCCCGTTGGCGCGCAGGCGAAACTGCACCCCGTGAAGGCATCGGTGCCTGATCCGTCCAAGCCGGCATCCGCTCCGGCGCCGCAACCCATCGCCGCTCCCGGCACAGAACTCTACACCGCCAAGCGCGGAGAAGCTATCCCCACAATTGCGCGCCACTACCTCGGCCGCACGTCCTACCTGACGTCCTCGGAGTTGGCCGAGGCCATTCGCTCCGTGAACCACAAATCCGACTCCTCTAATATTCTCAAGGCCAACGAGACCATCGTCATCCCGGGGATCTCTGCCCCGATTACCGAAAAGACGATTCCTGTTCCTAAAGACTTCGAAGTCCGAGCCGTCTACCTGACCGGGGTCATGGCCGCCAGCGATCACGGACTCCGCATCATCCGCCACTGGCGGGAAGTCGGCGGTAACTCCGTGGTCTTCGACATCAAAGACTCCGACGGAAGCGTCAACATCCCCTTCGAGCATCCGCTGCTGGGCCAGCACAAGGTTTACATCCATGATGTCGCGAAACTGGTGCACTTCCTCCACGAACAGAACATGCACGCCATCGCCCGCATCGCCATCTTCCGCGACGAGCGCCTGGTCGTCGAGCATCCTGAACTGGCCGTCCAGTCCCGCAAGAACCATACCGCCTGGCGCGAAAACGGCAAGCTGGTCTGGACCGATCCCTCGAACCCCACGGTGCAGGACTATGACATTGCCCTGGCCAAGCACGTAGCCCAACTCGGAGTTGACGAGATCCAGTTCGACTATGTCCGCTTCCCCGCCGAAGGAGACCAGAAAGACGCCGCCTTCGTCTTCCAATCCGGCCAACCAGAACCTCAGCAATCCGCCAACGAAGTCGCGAGCACCAGCAACAACTCATGTGGAGACGGCCAACTCAGACTCCCCGCCGAAGCAAAGCAAGGCGGAACCACCACAAACGCCTCCGCAGCCCTGAAGGGGCAAAAGAATGCAGCCCACGGCGCAAGCCGTGGGAAAGTCGCAAAGAATGACCAAGCCCCGGAGGGGCGTAAGACCGGCTGCACTCTAGCCCACACCCCCCGAGGCCCCCAACGCACCGACGTCATCACCAGCTTCCTGCAAAAGGCCTACGCCGAACTCCACCCGACCGGCGTCCTTCTCTCCCTCGACGTCTTCGGTGTCATGGCCTGGCAACGCCAGGTCGACCTCTCCCACACCGGACAAGACATCGTCGGCATGGCTCACTACTGTGACGTACTGTCACCGATGATTTACCCCTCGCACTTCTTCGGAATGGACAACATCGCTCATCCGGGAGACGAGCCCGCTCATTTCATCGGAGAGTCCATGGATCGCTTCGAACTCATCACCAAAGGCAGCGGAGTCGTTATCCGCCCCTGGCTGCAAGCCTTCCACTGGCGCACCAAGACCTACTCGCCCGAATACATAAAGATCCAGGTCGAAACGGCTCGCACCAAAGGTGGCATTGGATTCTTGTTCTGGAACGCCGCTAACGACTACAGCAAGCCCTTCACCGCCATGCCGGAAATGAAGGCCGCCAACGCCAAAGAGAAAGACAAATTCTTCCGAGGAGACGAACTCCCCGGAGCCACCGCCCAAACCGACCTGGCACCCCAGCCCAAAATAGCGAAGGCCACCACTCCCACCCCAACTCACTAATCAGCGAGAAGGACGGGAATCATCAGGACCCATGTGGGACAGCCGCACTCGGCTGTCCGGCCCGGTCCGGCTGCCCGGGTGCATCGCGGCGCAGGTCTCTGTTCTCCACATTCACAGCAACCCCAAGTGATCCGGATACCTCGCCTGCAAAGCGCTAATCAAAACCTCAAACTCTGGCAAGGCCCGCAGCCTCTCCAAGCAAGGATCCCGGAGAAACAAAGGCCAGCACCCAAACCCGGCATCCACACTTCGCTCGAGCCATTCAAAAGCCCCCTTGGTTCGGTCCAGCAGCGCCAGGATGCAAGCAATCTGATAGTAGCTATGATGTGCATGCCCAAAAGATTTCGGAATCGCACAAGCCTGCGTCAAACACTCGAGCGCTGCCTCCGCTTTCCCCCTCATGGCGAAGAACACTCCTTGCAGGCTGATAATCATCGGCTCGTCCGGCAGCAACTCCAAAGCCTGGTCCAGTAAACGCGCAGCCTTGTCCCACTCCCCGGCAAACATCGCGAGCTGCGGCGCAAAGTACACAGGATATTTATTCCCCGGACTCTCCGCCCGCCACTTCTCAATCGCTTCTCGTGCCAGGTCATACTCTCCGCTCCACACGTACACCTGCACGATGCTGTGGCTGACCGCCTTTTTCGGATCAAACGGGCGCCCCCGCTCATACATCTCCCGTGCATGCTCCAGCAAACCGATGTGCGCCAGAATTGTTCCCAGCCGGTTATAAGCGTGAGGCAGATTCTTCTGAAGCCGCAAAGCCCGTCGCAGTTCTTCGATCGCCTGCACGTGCTGGAAGTTCTTCGAAGGCCCCCACAGCAGAAAAGCGTTAGAAACATGCCCCTCGGGTAACTCCGGATCCAGCTCCAGCGCCCGCCGGCAATGAAACTCCGCCTTCTCCAGCCACACCCGGCTCGGATCGATCTCAAAGTGACGGATCGCGCACACGAACGACAACGTCGCGTGTGCCAGTGCGAACCCTGCATCCCGCGTCACCGCATGGATCAAGTGCTCGGTCGCCTGCTCCAGCGACTTCGGATCTCCCGACGAGCTCAGCCGGTACCCGCGCATGAACTCCGCGTAGGCCAGCGGATCCCGGCTATACCGAGCGCGCCCACCGGCCTCGGCGGGGCGCAGCGGACGGTTTAGAGCCCCCGCAATCTGCCGCGCCATTTCATCTTCCAGTTCCGAAAGCCGCTCCCGGCTCAGGTCGCACCTGCGGGTGAAGCTGGGCCGCTGCAACCGCGCATCGAACAGTTCCACCGAAAGGCGCAGCTGCCCCTTTGAAGCCTGCACCGCTCCATGCACGACAAAGCGAACTCCCAGTCGTGAAGCCAGCCCCGCGGCAGCCACTCCTCCGGGAATATTGACCACCGCTGAAGTCGGCAGCACATCGAGCCCCCGCACATTCCCCAGCCGCGTCACCAACGCATCGGCAAAACCCAGGCAAAGCCCCTGATCGTCCTCCGCATCGCCCAGCAACACCAGAGGCAGCACCGCCAGCGATGACCGCTCCCCACGCCCCGCCTCCGCACCTGGACTCTCCGCCAGCCCGCGGCTCGGCCCGGCCTCCTCCGCCGCGTACTTCGCATCGATCACGCGCACCGGCCCGACAAAGCGGTATCCCTTCCCCACCACAGTTTCCAAAAATCGCGGACGCTCGGCGTCATCTCCCAGCGCCGTCCGGATCTTCCGCACCATGTTGTTGATGTTCCGTTCGGTATCGACAAACAGATCCGACCGCCAGACCTTGGCGACAATGTCCTCCCGCGAAACCAGCTGATCCCGCCGCCCCACCAGATAGATCAGCAGGTCCATGGGCTTTTTCTCCAGACGCACCCGCCGACCCATGCGCCGCAGCTCGTATCGCCCCAAGTCGAGTTCCACCTCTCCGGATGTAGTTCGCGTCTGCCCCATCACGCCTCCCGTGGCCGACATTATCCTATATTCATCAATCATTTGCGACGATACATAAAAAATACAGAAACGATATCCCCTCACCATTGAAAACCGCCGCGCCCCGCCTGATGATCCGCCACGACATCAATCCAAGAAAATCGATCACCTATCGATACGGAGATTCAAGCATGAGAAGAAGTCTTTACCTCGCCACCGCCGTCCTGGCCCTGACCTGGGCGATCAGCCTCCGCGGCACCTTCACGGCCAAAGCCGATTCCGGCGAACGACACGTTTTCCCGGTTGACAACATTCCGTGGGGTCCTGCTCCGAACTTCATTCCCCCAGGCGCGCAACTCGCCGTGCTCGAAGGCAATCCGTTGGCCCCAAGCGGCGACTACACCATCCGCCTCAAAATGCCCGACGGATACCGCATCGCTCCGCACTTCCACCCCCAGCGGGAAAACGTCACCATCATCTCCGGCACATTCAAACTCGGCATGGGAGACCACTTCGAAGAATCCAAGATGCTCGCGCTCAATGCCGGCAGTTTCGGATTCCTCGACCCCAGCATGCACCACTACGCCAAGGCCTGCGGAGAAGTCGTCGTCCAGATCCACGGACAAGCGCCGGTGCAGTTCAACTACGTCAACCCCGAAGACGACCCCAGCAAAAAGTAAAAGAATTAAGAGGTTTTTAAATGGGTGTCCCATCCTAATCTCGCCGCAGTTTGGCGAGATTAGGATGGAAATCTTGACTAGTTCTAAGGGTGAAGGGGAAGAAGGAAATTTAGTTCGACTTAATCTGACGCAACAAGCTTCCAAATCTCCTATCCGAACGCAGCCCGGCCAGCCGCGGATCCACGCGCAGGAAGCACCGCCAGTGATCGTGCTCCTGCGAAGCTTGCTCGAGATCTCCCAGAGCCATATCGTTGTTGCCGTGTGGACTATCGAGAATCGCAAAGTTAAGATGCGAAATGTATCGGCTCGCCGGCGCTTCCGTCATGCGCGCGCGAATCGCCTGGGCATCCCTTCTTCGCCCCAACCGCGCATACACCGACCCGAGAAACGAAGTTGACATCGGGCTCTGGTGTGAGATGGCGACCGTTCTAGTAGCCTTTTCTGCAGACGTTGTCAGTCCGCAGAATCCCAGGCCGGGGGCGTCTGAACGGGGGACAGCCGCCCCCGATCTAGTAGGAATCGCGGTGCGTGTGGAGATCACAGCTCCGAAGGAGCAAAAGAGTGCAGCCCACCGTGCAAGCGGTGGGTAAACAAAACGAAGAACGAGCAAGCCCCAAAGAGGCGAAAGAAAATCTGACGAACTCGGAGCCACGTCGGCCCTGGGGGCCTTGCAGTCAATGACGCTCGGCCCGCGCGACTACTCATCCATATGGAATATTTCGACGCGGGGATGAGGCACATACGGATGGCTTGCTACCCATATCAGAGCAAATAGAGCATAAAGCACCGGGAATACGATCTCGAGCCCGACCCGCATCCGAGTCAAGTACACGAACAGCTTGCGGCCACGCGACAATTGAGTTTCTTCAGCCTTCATGCCAAGTCGCTCATCGGATGACACGTTGGCCGCCAATTCTTGAATGGTCCGATTAATGGGTTCGATCCTCTTTAAGTAAGGCTGCGATGCCTCACTGCCGCAAATCTCCGTCAGTTCGATCACCGCTAATTCGTTGTACGCGAATCCAGTCATAATCCCCGCAGCGTTCGGACCCGCTTCTGCCTTCCATTCCGTTACGATCTCACCTTTCTCATCAATTAACTGCCGTACTTTCTCCAGGGAGGCCCATTTTGCCTCGGTGCGCAATGCTTGATCCGCCCGCATCGCCTCCTCTACTTTTTCAATGGATGCCAACGGTGACCAGCGCTTTGCCCAGAGCACGGCCAAGTCGGCCGAGACGCCCAACAGATATGCAATTAAGAAGTACAGCGTCACCGCAAAAACCACCCACTTGGTGCGCTCCGCCGCTTCCAGGTTCAATTTCACGAAACCTGCCTCCACGTCTCCCAGTGTCGCCAGCCCCAGGGTCAACAGCAAAGCGACACTCGCTGCGATCAGTAGTGCCGTCTGCCGCGTTCGTGTGAGATCAGAAAGAAAGTCGCTGAGAAGTTCCGATAAAGGCCCGCTCAAATCTCGTCGATACTTGATTGGATAATCTTTTTTCTCAGCCATACCGTCCCCCCAACAACAGCAGCATAACTCGAAACCAAGTCCGACGAGGCGGATCTCGTGAACGCAAGAACAATTCTGTTCAGTTCTTGCGCTCCCAGCCTTTTTCCACAGAAATAAATCCGCCGATTGTGACGAATCGACCAGCCCTGGCGGAACAAGATCGCAAAGCCGCCATCCGGGCCACTCTGTTCCGCGCCGCCCAAGGCATCGCAAACTGGCCGCCCAAGCCTTCCTCGGAGGTCCCAAGGGGCGAGCCGGTTGGAAACTCTGGAGTTGGCAAGTGCGGGACAGACGCCCACCGACCCAACGGCCCAGAGGTACCAAGCCGCAGCTCAGCAGCAGCAGCCCCGAACCCAGATCCACCGTCCCGCAAGCTCCGTAAGCGTGAAAGAAATTGTGAACGCAACTCCGAAGGAGCGAAAGAGTGCAGCCCACCGCGCAAGGGGTGGGTAAGCATGAGACGCAGGAGCCAGCCCCGAAGGGGCGAAAGAAGATCTGTCACAAACTGACATCATCGGTTCGAAGGTAGCACTGCGCGCGCCGGGTCAGAGCCGGCGGTCTTCACGCGGCGGCCCGATTCACCGGGCGCCAGAGCCTGTCCCCACTTGCGATGCGATTGACCCATGGTGCCCGAGACGACGATCGTGCTCGGCTATAATGTTGAGAACGTGGGTTGGCGCCTCAGTCCCTCTACCGCAGGATGATTCAGCCTCGTTACCCACACTGACACGAAGGAGCTTTGATGGCAATTCAGAAGACCGACAAAATCTGGCACAACGGCAAACTGATCAACTGGGACGACGCCACCATCCACGTGATGTCCCACGTGATCCACTACGGCTCTTCGGTCTTCGAAGGCATTCGCTGCTACGAATTACCCACTGGGCCCGCGATTTTCCGGGCGGTCGAGCACATGCAGCGCCTGGTCGATTCGGCCAAGGTCTACCGCATGGACGTGCCCTTCACGCGCGATGAATTGGTGAAGGCGATGGTCGAAACCATCGGACACAATGGCGCGTGGCCGTGCTACATCCGGCCGATCGTGATGCGCGGGTATGGTGACGCCGGCGTGAATCCGCTGAACTGCCCGGTCGAGACTTACATCATCAATTATCCTTGGGGAAAGTATTTGAGCGGCGACGGCGAGGGCGTGGATGTGTGCGTCTCGTCGTGGACGCGGCTGGCGCCCAACACTTTGCCGGCCATGGCCAAGGCGGGCGCGAACTACATGAACTCGCAGCTGATCAAGATGGAAGCCATCGCGAACGGCTACGTGGAAGGCATTGCGCTCGATGCGGGCGGGTTTGTCAGCGAAGGCTCAGGCGAGAACCTGTTCCTGGTGCACCGGGACAAGCTCATCACGGCGCCGCTGGGCAGTTCGGTGCTGCCGGGGATCACTCGCGATTCGGTGCTGCAGATTGCGCGCGACTTGAACGTCCAGATCGTGGAGCAGACGATCCCGCGCGAAATGCTCTACATCGCCGACGAGGTGTTCTTTACGGGAACGGCCGCCGAGGTTACGCCGATCCGTTCGGTCGACAAGATCAAGGTCGGCAAGGGCACGATGGGACCGGTGACCAAGGCACTGCAGAAGGAGTTCTACGCCATCGTTCGCGGCGAGAAGTCGGACCGACACGGCTGGCTCACGCCGGTGCCGGTGCGCAGCAAGCAGCCGGTCGGGGTATAATTCGGGTCGTCAATTCGAACGAGGGGCGCGGCGTTTCTGAACGACCGGCGCCCCTTTCGACTTCCCAGCCCGGATTCACCCAACCGCTCCAGAAGGAGAACAACAATGTCCCAAGGTATGACTCCTGAATTTGTCCTCGGCATGCGAGCGATGATGCTCGATGGCATTACGCGCGAAGCCGAAATCACCAAGAAAGTCATAGCTGCCGTGCCCGACGCGGCATCCGGCTACCGGCCCGATCCCAACGCGCGCACGGCGAAGGAATTGTCGTGGCACCTGGCAAACTCCGACGTGCAGTTTCTTGACGGCATCGCCGATCTGAAGTTCAACATGGATACTCCGGATCACAAACCGCAGACCTCGGCCGAGGTCGTTGCCTGGTATGACGAAAACATGAAGCGCGGCGTGGCCCGCGTGGAGGCGATGACGGCAGAACAACTGATGACGCCGGTCACCTTCTTCAACGTGTTCAATTATCCGGCCGTCTTCTATCTCAGCTTCCTCAACAACCACAGCATCCATCACCGCGGCGAGCTGGCGACGTACCTGCGTCCCATGGGCTCGAAGGTGCCGTCGATTTACGGCGGCAGCTATGATGAGCCGTTTATGCCTCCGGTGGCCGCGGAAGAGACTGCCGCGTAGTAGCCAGAAATTTGAGCTTTGAGTCATGAGAATTGAGTGAACGCCGCGCATCTTTTGCGCGGCGTTCACTTTTTATCCCTGGACGTGCGCGGGCCGGGTCCAACATTAAACGAAAGTAATGAGAGTGTGAACTGGATCATTGCCGCGCGACCCCCTGCCAAACTGAAATAGTGGTGGAGGCTTGGGATGCGCTACTGTCGGGGTATTGCGGGCGTGCTGGCGGTCGTGGTGTTCATGGCCGCCTCCAGTTTTGCCGGGCAGTTTGTCGTATTTCCCAAGGCAGGCGAGTTGGTCTCCCCGGACGGCCGGTACGTGGTGCGGAATGCAGAGCGTGGGAACCCTGGCGGGGAGTTCGTCGGAACCTTCCGCTCGCTGTGGTTATTCGAGGTGGCGACGGGGCGTTCGCGCAAGCTTTGCGACTACGTTGGAGTCGCGGCCGTGGGGTGGTCCGGAGCAGACTTCGTGGTGGTCACGCAATACCTGAGCAAGCGGACTTCGCGTGCCCTGGTTTTTCCGATGCCCGGGCGGGGCGAGCCGGTCTTGCTGGATCAGCCGACTTTGATCCGCATGGTTCCTCCGGAGCTTCGAGAAACGCTGCGCAAGAACGATCACGTCTTCGTCGAGGGATCGAAGGTGGAGGGGGAGACGCTCTATCTGCGAGTGTGGGGCTACGGGCAGCATGATGCCAACGGCTTCCGTTGGGGCTGCGAATACTCGCTGCGGGAAGGCGCGATTGCATGCAAGGAAGAACATGGCTTGCGGTGAGGGGAGAGGCGTGGGGTCGATGAACTTAAGGCGGTGTCCGGCTGCCGAGAGTGGGCATTACCTAGGTCATCTTGGGGAAGGTGACGATTCGGGTGATCATGCTGGAAGAGCGTAAGGCGGGAAGGCTCGTGCCAGAGACTTCCGCAGGAAGACTTCTGCAATGAATATAGATGACCTGCTTCGGATCGCAACGGAACGGCGAGCCTCTGACTTGCATTTGAAGGTGGGAAACTATCCGCACCTGCGCGTGGATGGCGAATTGTCACCCCTGACCGAGCAGCCGCGGATCAGCGCGGAAGACATGCTGAATATGGCTTTCAGCATGATGTCGGCGCGGCAAAAACAGAAATTCAAAGAAACTACGGAAATCGATATGGCGTACGGCGTCGCCGGACTGGGACGCTTCCGTGTGAACATCTTCCAGCAGCGCGGCAACGTGGGATTGGTGCTGCGCGTGATTCCAACCAAGATTCGCGCACTCGACGAACTGTTTCTGCCCAAGGTGGTAGAGCAGATTTGCGATATGCCTCGCGGACTGGTGCTGGTGACGGGCGTTACCGGCTCCGGTAAATCGACGACCCTGGCCGCGATGGTCGACCGGGTGAACTCATCCCGCGCGGAACATATTGTGACCATTGAAGACCCAATCGAATTTCTGCACCGCGACAAGAAGGGGTACGTGAACCAGCGCGAGATTGGCGTGGACACGCCTTCGTTCGGAGCGGCGCTACGCGCTTCTTTGCGTCAGGATCCGGACGTGATCCTGGTGGGCGAAATGCGCGATCTGGAAACGATTGGGACGGCGCTGCACGCGGCTGAGACCGGCCACATGGTGTTCTCAACCCTGCACACGCTGGACGCGGTGGAAACCATCAACCGCGTGATTTCGATTTTTCCGCCGCCGGAGCAGAAGCAGATTCGTATGCAGCTGGCGGCCGTGCTGCGGGCGATCATCAGCCAACGACTGGTGCGGCGCTGCGACGGCGACGGACGCGTGCCCGCGGTGGAGGTCATGATCAATACCGCTTACATCCGCGAATGCGTGCTGGTACCGGAAAAGACGCGATCCATTCGCGATGCGATCGCGGCCGGCACTTCGCAGTACGGCATGCAGACGTTTGACCAGTCGCTCTGGGATCTGTTCCAGGCGGGATTGGTCAACTACGAGACGGCCTTGGAGAACGCCTCCAACGCAGACGACTTCAAACTGCGCATGCAGGGTATTGCTTCGACGGCGGATATTTCGCGGCAGTCGATGCAGTCAGCAGGGTTTGGGGGAAGATAGGGCCGGGCTTCAAGGGTTTGGAAGTTTCAAAGTTTCAGGTTTCAGAGTTTTAGGGCGTGCGAAAAAGGCACGCCCTTTTTATTCTCGACAGGAAATCGCCGAGTTATTTCTGTTGTGGGCTTCCGAACTCCGCAAAGGTGACGTAGTGCCCGGCCGGATCTTTAATACCGATCTCTGTCGATCCGTAGAACGTCTTGCGCTTGGGCATGTAGACGTCCGCGCCTTTGACCGCGCTGATGGCCTCAGCCAGATTGTCGACTTCCACGTACAGGAACGTGGGTCCGCTACGAACCACCTGTGAGATCGTAGTGCCGACATCTTTGTCGGCGCTGGCGTAGCTTTGGTACATCAACTCGACGCTTCCCTTCTGAAGCATGGCAAAAGCGAGTTGGTCGCCGTCAGGAACTTCGGCGGTCTTCTCGAAGCCGAAGCGCTCGACCCAGAACTTCACACAGGGCTCGACATCCTGCACAAACAGGACTGCCGTAATCTTCTTCACGTTCATAATTTTGTTTTTCTCCTCTGCCTAGGCCTTTGCGCACGGGAATGGGACCGCAGTACGGCGGAAGTCAACACTAGGTTGCGATGCGCAGTCGATTCTGCTTGCCAAGGCAATGTAGTCTTAATTAGACTAGTTGAAGTCTACTAAGCTTGTTCGACTGCTGTCAAGGAGGATTTGAATGGCAACACGAGAGCGCCGTTTGGAGGATTTGATTTCGGTTGGACCGGCGATGGTCCGCGATTTCAAGATGCTCGGGATTCAAAGCGTGGCCCAGCTATCGCGGCGCAGTCCCGAAAAGATGTATGAACAACTGTGCGAGGTTACAGGTCAGACGGTGGATATCTGCTGCCTGGATGTATTTCGCGCGGCGGTAGCACAGGCGCGGAATCGGAGACTTCCCGAAGAGCAACGGCAGTGGTGGTACTGGAGCCGGCAGCGGAAGGCGCAGGATGCCCACAGCTAAGAAACGGGAATTGACGACGCCGGACCTGGTGCTGCTGAGCTTGCTGGCCGAGCGGCCGATGCACGGATATCAGGCGAATCTGGAACTGGAGCGGCGGCAGGTACGGGACTGGGCGGGGATTTCGCGGCCACAGGTTTATTACTCGATCGAGAAGCTGGCGCGGCTGGGATTGATCAGGAGCGCGACCAGCGACGAGCCTGCGGCTGGACCGGAGCGCAGCGTCTTCTCGACTACAGCAGCGGGACGTGCCGCACTGGCGGACGCGCTCGAGCGGGAGGAGTGGACTGCCCAACGGGAGCGGCCGCCATTTCTCACATGGATTGCACTGTCGTGGCAGGCGCGCCCGGGCATTTTCGAGCGACAGCTGCAGAGGCGGGAAAAGTTTTTGGAGAAGGAGTTGGCGCGAGAAGAGGATACCCTGCGCGCGGTCCGGGCGGAAGTGGGGCATCGTTTCCATGAAGCGGTGTGGATGTTGAGCCTGGTCATCGAGCAACTGCGCACGGAGTTGCGCTGGCTGCGAAAGCTGGCTCGGGAGGTGCGGCGGCGCGCCCCGGCATGGCATGGAAAATACACGGCGGATTCCGAGTGACACACCGCAAGGGGAGAAACTCGCGTCCGCTGTTCGCTTGAGCTATCGTTTACCTGTATGACGTTCTCACGGCCGAAGCGTCGGACCTACTCCGAGGATGAGATGTACGAGTATGCAGTAGGTGCGCTGGGGCGGAGGATGCGAACCGTGGCCGAGTTGAAGCGCCTGATGCGGGCGCGAGTGGAAGATCCGGAGTCCGAGTATGCCGAGACCCTCGTGGAGTTGGTGATCCGCCGACTGAAGGACCAGGGCTACCTGAATGATGCGAACTATGCGGCCTATTACTCGTCGATGCGGCGGGATAATCAGAAGTTCGGGCGAGGACGCGTGGTTACTGAGTTGAAGACGCGGGGCGTGCACGGGTCGGTAATCGAGAAGGCCGTGGAAGCTGCTTACGATGGGGTGAGTGAAGAGAAGCAGGCACGGGAGTATCTTCGCAAGAAACGTCTGGAAAAACCGAAGGATCAGAAGCAGACGGCGCGTATCTTCCGCCAGCTGGCGCGGGCGGGATTCGGAACGAAGACTATCTTCACGATTTTAAAGAAGTGGGACGTAGACGATGAGACGCTCAGCGCATTGGAAGGCGAAACGGCGTGAAGATGCGCCGACGAGCCGAGGGCGGAGGGTGGGTTGCTTTGATGGGAGAAATGTTTCATACTGCGAAACCAATCAGACCACAATTAAGGAGAAATGTATGAAAACGAAATGGGCGGCGATCGTTGTGACTGGTTTGCTGTGTGCCGCATCTTTTGCTTTCGGGCAGGACGCGAGCAGCACCGAGAAAAAGTCAACTGGAACTGAGATGAAGGACGCGGCCAAGACGGCCGGCAAGGACACGAAGGTCGGGGCGAAGAAGGCTGGGCACGCCACCAAAACGGGGGCCAAGGACACGGAGAAGGGCGCAAAGGTCGCGGCAAAAGATACGGAGAAGGGCGCAAAGACCGCCGGAAAAGATACGGAGAAGGCGGCGGACAAAACAGGTGCTGCAACCGAGAAAGCCGCCAAGAAGACAGGGAGCGGCATCAAGAAGGGCACGAAGAGCGTAGGACACGGCGTGAAGACAGGGGCGGAGAAAACTGGCGACGCTGTGAAATAGCGCTGTCTGAAAATTTCAACCACAGAGAACACGGAGAGCACGGAGGATATGTGATGATTCCACTGTGTTTTCGTGCGCTCTGTGGTTTGTCGTTTGCGGTTGCGGGAGTGAGGCCTCCGCAGTTTTCATTTAGAATTGACGCCTTCATGCTGACCGGATCGGAAATTCGCCGCAAATTTTTGGACTTCTTCGTGCAGAAGGGGCACAAGGAGGTGCATTCGTCGTCGCTCGTGCCGGCGAATGATCCTACTTTGCTGTTCACCAACGCGGGGATGAATCAGTTCAAAGACGTGTTTCTTGGCCTGGAGAAGCGCGACTACTCACGGGCTACGACTTCGCAGAAGTGCGTGCGGGCCGGGGGGAAGCATAATGATCTTGAGAATGTTGGATTCACCAACCGGCATCATACGTTTTTTGAGATGCTGGGAAATTTTTCGTTTGGCGATTACTTCAAGAAAGATGCCATCGCTTACGCGTGGGAGCTGATTACTTCGCCGGAGTGGTTTGGGATCGCGGAAGACAAGTTGTACGTGACGATTTTCAAGGGTGAGAACGGCGTCGATCGGGATTCCGAAGCGTATGACTTGTGGGCGGCGCAGGGCGTGCCGAAGAACCGCATCTTCGAAATGGGGATGAAGGACAACTTCTGGCAGATGGGCGATACCGGGCCGTGCGGACCGTGCAGCGAGATTCATTACGACATGGGGGTGGCGGCGTCGGATCAGCGGCATACGGATTGCGCCTTTGGTTGCGACTGCGGGCGGTACGTCGAGATCTGGAATCTGGTGTTCATGCAGTTCGATCGCGATGGGTCGGGCAAGCTGAATCCGCTGCCGAAGCCTTCGATTGATACCGGGATGGGGCTGGAGCGGGTGGCTTCGGTGCTGCAGGGAGTGATTTCGAATTATGAGACGGATTTGTTTACTCCGCTGATCAGGAGAGCAGCGGAGTTGACAGGGGGAAGAGCGGAGATTCGCTCCGCCGGACGGCCGAGGGCGGCCGTCCCCACATGGGCGGTGCAGCCGACAGCGTCGAATCTGAACACAAATCTGCGGCTTCGCTGCGGGTGATTGCGGATCATTCGCGGGCGGCTACGTTCTTGATATCCGATGGCGTGCTTCCGGCAAACGATGGGCGCGGGTATGTGCTGCGCAAGATCATTCGACGGGCGATTACGCATGGGCGATTGCTGGGGCAGGTTAAGCCTTTTCTGTTTGAGATGGTTTATGCGGTTCGCGATCTGATGCAGGATGCGTATCCGGAGTTGAATGAGACGATCGAGCGCGTCGCCAAGACAGTGCAGTTGGAGGAGACTCGGTTCGCGCACACGCTCGATGTTGGACTCGAACGTCTGGAGTCGCTGCTGAAGCAGTCTCAAGGACAACTGGCCGGAGCAGAGGCATTCAAGCTCTACGATACGTTCGGAATGCCGCTGGATTTCATGCAGGATGCGGCGCGGGATCAGGGAATCGCGTTCGACCAGGATGGCTTTAATCATGCGATGCAGGAACAGCGTGAGCGGGCGCGTGCTTCGTGGAAGGGAGCGGCGAAGCAGACCGCGAATCCGGCGTACCAGCAATTGCCGAAGTCGGAGTTTGAAGGGTATCGGCAGACGCGATCGGATGGATGTGAAGTGCTGGCCATCATTCATAACGGGCAGGGCGTGCGGGAGCTCAAGGCGGGCGACGAGGGCGAGGTCATTCTCGATCACACGCCGTTTTATGCGGAGGCTGGCGGGCAGGTGGGAGATCGCGGTTGGCTTTACTCGGATGATCACAATACCGTCGTGGCCGACGTGAAGGGATGCTATTACCCGATCCAGGGCGTGCGGGCGCACCAGGTAGTCGTGAAGTCTCCGATTCGGGTGGGTGACAAGGTTGACGCGGTGGTAAACACCGATGTTCGGCAGGCCACGATGCGGAATCATACGGCTACGCACTTGCTTCATGCGGGACTGCGGGAAGTGTTGGGCAAGCATGTGAAGCAGGCGGGATCGCTGGTGGCGCCGAATCATTTGCGGTTCGATTTTTCCCACTTCACGGCCGTGGAAGACGAGGAACTGCAGGACATCGAGGACCTGATTAACAAGGAGCTGCTGCGCAACCAGAAGGTCGAAACGATTGTTGATGTACCCATCGATGTCGCGGTGAACGAGTATCACGCGATGGCTTTGTTCGGCGAGAAGTATGGCGACAAGGTGCGGGTGGTGCGGATCGGCGATTTTTCTACGGAGTTGTGCGGCGGGACGCACACCGGGGCTACGGGTGAGATTGGGCTGATCAAGATTCTGAAGGAAGGCAGTGTGTCGTCGGGTGTGCGCCGGATGGAGGCGATCACCGGAGAGGGATCTTTAAAACATTTCAGAAAAGATCACGAGCTCGAAAACGTAGTGTCGGCATTCGTCTCTCCCACCCTTGCGCAAAAAGCGCGCAAGGATGGGGCACCCGCTGCAGAGACGGATTCCTTCTCGCCGGCTGAGGCTTTGAAGGCTGAGTTGGAACGGAAAGACTCCGAGATCAAGAGGTTAACCCGGGAACTGGATCAGGTAAGGATGAAGTCGGCGTCATCGAGCACGGCGAATGTGGGCGAGAAGATTAAAGAGGTGAAAGGTGTGAAGGTGCTGGCGCACCGCGTGGACAATCTGGAGCGGGCGCAGTTGCGGACGCTGGTGGATCAACTGCGCGACAAGATTGGTTCCGGCGTCGTGGTGCTTGGATCAGCTTCGAATGGCAACGTTGCACTTATCGTGGGAGTCACGAAAGATCTGACTGGGCGGGTTCAGGCAGGCAAAGTGATTGGACCCGTGGCGCAGAAAGTCGGCGGCAAAGGAGGCGGGCGTCCGGACCTGGCAGAGGCCGGGGGAAAGGATGCTTCCGCGCTGGATGACGCGCTGGATGAGGCTTACTAGCGTGGTGGAGGGATTGCTCGCATGAACCTGGAAGACACTGTGGGCGACGCTGGTCAAGGGCGGCTGCGGTTCATCAAGCACAAGGGGCAAGTCATCTTTCTGATTGACTTAAGCCACTGCAAGGCGAAAGAACTTCTGCTCCTGATTGAACAGGCCAAGGTCATGGTTGCGCGGCAGGCTCCGGGATCGATGCTCACGCTCGCCGACTTTACCGGGGTAGAGGTCGACAAGAAAGTCATTACACGAATGAAGGAAGTTCTGACCCTGGATCGACCGTATGTCAAACGGTCGGCGTGGGTGGGTGCAGAGAGTTTGCCGCACGTATTTCACGAGACCATCAAAAGTTTCTCGCATCGCGAGTTCCCCACCTTTAAGACGAGAGAAGAGGCGATGGACTGGCTGGTTGATCCGGAGGGTAAGACCCCCTCCGAACACCGGGGCTAAAATTCGTCTTAAATTGAGCGCGCTTTACGCGGCTTGAGGGGACGCTCTTCTAGGGCAGCGCAAGCGTCTGGATTCTCTCAGTCATCGGTGATTTTCTCAGTCATCTGTGATTTCTCAGTGGCTCTCCTTCGAATGCTCTTCCATCAGCTTCTTAGTCAATAAGACAACTCCAAAAATCTGAGTCCATTCGGAGACGATGTTGCCGACGACTTGTCCCCATTTTGAATTGGGATCGGAGTGCGCGAAGAGCCAGATCCATCCGACGCCGGTGACGACCAGGAAGATGGTGAGGGAGTGATCTTGCAGCAGTTCTATCAGGGGGCTGAGCCAGTGGTGACTCGGCTTGCGGCTCTCGACCGACCCGACCTCGTAGAGAAATTTCGTGGCCAGGACGGTGACGAGTAATCCGGTCCAGTCGGCGATGGCATTGCCGAAGAAAGCGCCGAGGTGCGTCCTGGGATCGAAACGGAGGTAGAGGAGAATCCAGATGGCAAGCACGGAGGCGCTGACCAGACTGAGTGAGTGATGCTGGAGGAATGTCTTCTTGCGAGCGGGGGCCATTGCCCTTCGATGACAAAAGAGGAGGCGGAGGCTGCTTTAATCTCGGAGCTTATTTCTGACTGATATTCGCTGCTAGTATCTGTGGCCCAATACTTCCGGGCCGCCGGACAGCCGAGGACGGCTGTCCCCACAATTATGCAGCTCGGGGCGGGAGCTGCGGCCGAGGGCTCCCGCGCCACATAAAGTCAGCTTCTCCATTTCAGGGTAACTGGGCCGGGCATGGGATGTTTCATCTCTGTGCCGGCGCGCTTGGCTTCGAGGTGGGCTGCCTTGAGTTGGAAATACCATTTGGCGGGGCGGTCGGCGTCGTCGATCAGCATGAGGTGGGGATTGTGCTGGAGGCCTTCGGACTGGAGTTCCATGGTGCGGCGGTCTTGCTCGACAAATTTCGCGAAGACAAATTTCATTAAATCGGGCACGAAGGGGACCCAGCGAAACAGGTTCCAGGCGGCGACTACGTCGATGCGGCAATGATTGCGGGTGATCGGCGTAACCGTGGTGAGGCTGGAGAACCAGTACTTGCCGGCGCGGATGGTTTCAGTGCGGAGGTTGGGTAGAACGAAATCGATGGTGGTGGTGATGGAATCGGCGTCGGCGTAAAGGCGCAACAGCTTGTAGGGCGCGGAGTTTGAGCTGGGCGTGTGGGCGCTCATGCGGAATCCGTTGGGGATGGGCTCGAAATTTTTCTTCTTCTCGTGAATGCTGTGCCGCGAGCGCCACCACCATGCCTGGTGGACGAAGGGGCCGTGTGCGGGGTCCATGAGGCCGATGATGCCGTGGTCGATGCTGACCGGCATTTCGGCTTGCAGGTAAGCAAGTTTGTATTTGTTACTGAACTTTTCGATTTGGGGCGAGGGTTCCAGGGCTTCAGAGCGCGGGGCAAATCCGGCGCCCGGCGGTCCGGGATCGGGGATGAAAACCCAAATGAAATTGTCTTGCTCTTCGCAGGGATAGCTGCCGGCATAGATGCGATCGACTTTAAGATTCTGGTCGGCGGTGAGCGAGGGGATCAGCTGGCACTGGCCGTCGTGGACGTCGAACTTCCACCCGTGGTATCCGCACTCGAGGTCTTCCCCGTCGAAGCGGCCGCAGTTGAGCGGCATGCCGCGATGGGGGCAAGAGTCGCGAAGCGCGAAGGGCTGTCCCTGACGGTCGCGGCCGATGACGAGGGGAATCTCGAGCAGCATCGCCTTGTGGATTTGGTTGCGGTGAACGCGATCGGCAGGCAAAGCGCGATACCAGAAGCCGGTGAGCATGAGCGCATCGGGAGCCTGACGTTGCGGGAGGTCGAGATCGGGCATGGTCGCAATTGACAGCTTATGCTAGCATCCGCTGGGCTTGGGCGGCGGGGCGGATGAAGGCTTGAACCACTAAGGGCACGAAGGTCAACAGCATCCATCGATCATGGAGTTCATTGGGCATTTTCGGCGGCTGACGGCAGTGCAGCGGAATACGTTTATTGCTTGTTTTCTAGGTTGGTCGCTGGACGCTTTTGATTTCTTCATTCTTGTGTTCTGCGTGAGCGCGCTGGCGACGCAGTTTCAGACCAAGGTGTCGGCGATTACAGAGGCGATTTTCCTGACACTGGCGATGCGTCCGGTGGGGGCGTTTCTGTTTGGGCTGATGGCGGACCGGTTTGGGCGGCGGCCGACGCTGATGGTCGATATCATCGCTTATTCGGTGTTTGAGCTGGCTTCCGCGTTCGCTCCTTCGTTGAGGAGTTTCCTGGTCATGCGGGCGCTGTTCGGAATCGCGATGGGCGGCGAGTGGGGCGTGGGTGCGGCATTGGCTTTTGAAACTCTGCCGGCGGAAGGAAGAGGATTTTTCTCAGGCTTGCTGCAAGAGGGTTACGTGGTGGGATACCTGATGGCAGCGGTGGTGTATGGTACGTTGTTTCCGATTTTCGGATGGCGGGGAATGTTCGTGATCGGAGCGCTGCCGGCGTTTCTGGTCATCTACATTCGGACCAAGGTGGAAGAATCCCCGGCGTGGTTGCAGGGGCGGGTTTCACGTGACTCGGAGAGCCACCTGGGCAAAGATATTTTGTCGCACGTCGGCATTTTTGTTTTTCTCGTGGTTCTGATGTTTGCTTTTAACTCGTTCAGCCACGGGACGCAGGACCTTTATCCGACATTCTTGCAGAAGAATGTGCAGCTCACGCCGAAGATGGTGAGCTTCATTGCCATCGTTTACAACATTGGAGCGCTGCTGGGCGGGATTTTGTTTGGGACCTGGTCGGAGCGAATCGGGAGGCGAAGGGCGATCGTGATCGCAGCGCTGCTGTCGATCCCGGTCATTCCGTTGTGGGCTTACTCCCGTTCCGTACCGTTGCTCGCGCTGGGCGGATTTCTGATGCAGTTCATGGTGCAGGGAGCGTGGGGAGTAATCCCGGCACATTTGAACGAACTGTCGCCTCCCGCGGTGCGCGGGACGCTGCCGGGATTCGCCTACCAGCTGGGGAACTTCCTGTCGTCACGCAATTCGGTGATTCAGGCGAAGCTGACGGAGTCGCGATATGGCGGACGTTTTGCACCGGTGTTCGCCTGGACGGTGGTGATTGTGGCCATTTTGGTGGCCATCACCACGGTGAGCGGCAAAGAAAGGCGCGGGGCGGACCTTTCGGATACAAGTTAGGAAAGAATCGATATTCTAGGGTAAATGCAAGATAAGGCAATCCGTAGGATATGGCACAAAGGAGTGATTGTCAGGGCAAGATTCCTGTGTTACGTTAAGTTAAATTTCACGCCTTGGCTTATTAACATTCCTAGGGTCCCAGAGTGTAGAAGTTCGCGTGAATATGCATGCCTGAGGTAGCGCCACCATGAAGGAAATTATTATGGATCCCGTTCCGGCCGGTGTTGAGAGAGAAAACTTTGCCAACCGCAAGCTTATCCGGCCCACATTGCCCCGAGCAGAGAATCACGGCAACCACAATGCAGCACCAATGCAGATGCAAGAGCGTCGCGAACGCCCGGAGCGGCATGATCGACCGGAACGCATGGATCGCGGCGAACGCCCGATGAGCGGGGGCGGAAAGAAGCCGGCGCCTCCGGATCAAACCAACGCCGAGAATTTCTATTACCAGAAGCAGATGCAGTCGCGGACGCCGATGGTGATCGTGCTGCGCGACGGCGAGGAAGTGCACGGCATCATCGAGTGGTACGACCGGAACTGCATCAAGGTGAACCGGGAGAACGGCGAGCCCAACTTGATGATCTACAAACCGGCGATTAAGTACATGTTCAAAGAAGGCGAAAACCAGCGCTAGAGGTTTTCCCCCGCCCTGCCCCGTCGCTGATTATCCGCAGTCTGGCGTAGACTATTCCGCAGATCCAGTCTCAGGATCAATCCCTGAAAGTTGGGAGTTAGAATGTCCCCCTCGTCCAGAGTCTCGCGCAGAAGGTTCCTGCAATCGATGACGGCTGTGTCGGCCGTGAGTCTGATCCCTGGCTTACGAAGCTCGGCCATGGCGCCCGTGTCGGGATCCGAGGATGCGGGCAAAACGGATGCACTGCAAGAATTCGGTTATGGGGATGTCTCGCTGGACAGCACGATCCACGAGCAGCAACTGCAACAGACACACGACTTGCTGATGGGACTGAGCGAGGACAGCCTGCTGAAGCCTTTTCGGCAGATGGTCGGCCAACCGGCGCCGGGCGAAGAGTTGGGGGGATGGTACCAGTACGATCCGCACAATCAGGATTATCTTTTTGAAATCGGATTTGCCCCGGGATGCACATTTGGGCAGTGGGTTTCCGCACTGGCGCGGTCGTACGCGATCAATCAATCGCCGGAGACGCGGGAGAAAATCCTCCGGCTGAATCGCTTGTATGCGAAGACGATTGGCGGCGACTTCTACGAGAACACCCGCTTCCCGGCTTATTCCTACGACAAGCTGGTTTGCGGGTTGATCGACTCGCACACGTATGTGAGGGATCCCGACGCACTGGCCATCCTGGAGCAAACCACCAAAACGGCGTTGCCGCACCTGCCGAAGACGGCAATCGAGCACGGGAGGAAATGGCGCTCGAACCCGGACTGGTCGTACACGCTGGACGAGTCGTACACGATGTCTGAGAATCTGTTTCTGGCTTATCAGCGAGGAGCGGGGGAGCAATATCGCGCGCTCGGGGTGCAATACCTCGATGATGAGTACTATGATCCGCTGGCCGAGGGACGCAGCAACCTGGAAGGACGGCATGCATACAGTCACGTGAATTCGCTGTGCTCGGCGATGCAGGCGTATATGACGGTGGGCAGCGAAAAGCATCTGCGCGCCGCCAAAAACGGCTTCGACATGATAGCGGCGCAGAGTTTCGTAACCGGCGGCTGGGGACCGGACGAGACACTGCGGGCCCCGGGCAGCGCGGAAATATACAAGAGCCTTACCGGGAGCCACTCCAGTTTTGAAACCCCTTGCGGTTCGTATGCACACTTTAAGCTGACCCGCTACTTGCTGCGGGTGACGCGGGATTCGCGCTACGGCGACAGCATGGAGCGCGTGATGTACAACACGGTACTGGGATCGCTGCCGCTCGAGGCGGATGGCCGGACATACTACTATTCGGATTACAACTTTAAAGGACGGAAGGTTTACCACCAGCAGCGCTGGGCATGTTGCGCGGGGACACTGCCGCAGGTGGCGGCGGATTATCGCATCAATACATATCTGCGCGATGGGAGCGGAGTCTACGTGAACTTATACATTCCGTCGACGGTGCGATGGACGCAAGGCAAGGCGCAGTTTGAGCTGATGCAGAAAGGCGCGTATCCATATGATTCGCAGATTCACCTTGAGGTGAAGACGTCGCGGCCAGAACATTTTGCAGTGAACCTGCGGATTCCGGCGTGGACGCAGGGAGCGTCGGTCGCGGTGAATGGCAAGCGGCAAGCGGCGGACGCAGGGGGCTTCGCGCGCGTTGAGCGTGAGTGGAAGACCGGCGACCGGATTGAACTCGAGCTGCCGCTGAAGACGCGGCTGGAGGCGATTGATCCGCAGCATCCGGAGACGGTGGCGCTGGTGATGGGGCCGATCGTTCTGTTTGCGATCACGGAGTCGCAACCCGCAGTGACGCGGGCGCAACTAATGGCGGTCCGAAAGAGTGAGGCTCAGATTTGGCAGGTGGAGTCGGCGAATGGGCGGGTTACGATGCTGCCGTTTACCGGGATCAAGGATGAGGCTTATACCACCTATCTGCGGGTGGGCTAGAAGGGCGACCCTCAGCGGGCTAAAGCCGTTGAGAACTGTAGCGGTAACCAGCTTGCGACTCGAAAGACGGCACCGGGATTAGAACACCCCGAAAACTCTCGCTAAAAGAGGCGGACCCGGGCACAGGAATTTGAGTGTAATCGGGATTTCTCGCCAGTTATCGGCGAATCAGCAATCTTATCGCGGCTAGGCTTCGTGGAGCGTGCCGCCTTGAACTATCCCTCGTCATCCTTCACGGTGACTTCTTTCATCTCCTCAATTTCCGTGATTACAATGGCATGGGTACCGCTTCGTTCAAACACAATCCCGGTTGCCCGCACGTACTTGCCGACAAACGGCATGAGTACCTGCCGTTGATCCCTATCGGGCATCTTGGCGGAGATGGGGAAGTACAGCCGGTCATCTTTGGTTAGAATAACGAGCGGCGAGCCACCCGTCACGCAATCCTGTACACACTTGCGGCCCATACTCGTCGCATGGTTATCAAGATTCTGAATTGGGCAGGCAACATCCCGAACCAGCCCTTCTATTGTCTCGTTGGAAACATTCGCCCGGGCACCAGCCATGTCCGTGGTCTGTGGAGACTGAGACGCCGCCAAGAGAATCCCGCAGCACGCAATCAAGCCAATCCTCAATGGTCGGGTCATCGGTTCTCCTTTTCATGGCCCTTGTTCCCCCCGAAAAGATAACAGCGGAGCGATTGCTAAAGCTTCGGCAGGACGATTCCTTTCTGCGACTGATATTTGCCTTTGCGGTCGGCATAGCTGGTTTCGCAGATTTCGTCGGACTCGAAGAAAAGGATCTGGCAGAGGCCCTCGTTGGCGTAAATGCGGGCCGGCAGCGGCGTGGTGTTGGAAATTTCGAGAGTGACGAAGCCTTCCCACTCGGGCTCGAACGGGGTGACGTTAACGATGATGCCGCAGCGGGCGTAGGTGCTTTTGCCCACGCAGATGGTGAGCACGCTGCGCGGAATCTTGAAGTATTCCACCGAGCGCGCCAGGGCGAAAGAATTCGGCGGGACGATGCAGATATCGGTCTGTACCGTGACGAACGACTTTTCATCGAAGTGCTTGGGATCAACGATGGAGGAATTCACGTTGGTGAAAATCTTGAACTCATCGGCGACCCGCAGGTCATAGCCGTAAGAGGATAAACCGTAAGAAATCACGCCCTCGCGGACTTGCTTCTCGGAGAACGGGTTGATCATGTCGTGTTCCCGGGACATCTTGCGGATCCAGCGGTCGCTCTTCAGCATGGAACTCCTTGGAAAATTTGGTAATTTTGTAATTGAGTAATTGAAAATGTTCGAGCGGATCAGCGCCCGCACGGGACATAACAAAATACACGGTTGCCCGATTACACAATTACTCAGTTGTTGCTGGCTGGTTTGCCTGCCAGTTTACGGGAAAGATGCTCCGGTTGACAATCTGACTTATCTTCCTTAGCATCAATGACTTGAAAGAGAATCTTTGACCCCTGCACCCCGGGAGCCTCTTGTGATCAAGCTCGACATCATCAATGAAGTGGTGGCCAAGACGGGCATCACGAAGACCAAGGCGGAACTGGCCGTGGAAACCGTCTTTGAAAGCATGAAGAAGTCGCTGGCTGCGGGCAATCGCATTGAACTGCGGGGTTTTGGAGTGTTCAACGTGCGCCCGCGCAAAACGGGAATCGGGCGCAATCCGCGTACCGGCGCTGAAGTGTCGATCCCGCCCGGAAGGGCCGTGCGGTTCAAACCGGGGAAAGAACTGCAGTCGATCGACTGAGAGCCGGCCGGCGGCGGAGTACCCTTCCGCAGGTTCTTATCTGTCTGTATCCAATCGATCTTTATTTGAGCAATCTCTCTCCACATTTCTGGGTGGACCCGCCGCATTTCTTCCAGCGTGATCGGGGCGGCTCAGGCCGTCCGGATTGTTTGCGCTCGTAGTAGCATCAAAGGAGTGTTCTCGGACTGAGGCGAGACCGAAGAATTGCATGTCGGAACCTAGCTCCCCGATCCCCACGTCCACGCTGGAGTATTACCAGGCATTGCCGGAGCCGCAATGGCATCCGCCGCGGCAACGATATTGGCTGCACGCGGTGCTGCTGCTGGCGACTTGCTTCACAACTTTGGTCATGGGCGCCCGGATGCAATACAACTTCGAGAACAATCGGCCAGCGCTTTCTGGAGGCGACGGATCCCCCTCATATTTTCCGGCGGGCTGGATCATCACGAATCCTGGTCGTGTATTGGCAGGGTGGCCATTCGCAGCCACCGTCATGCTGTTTTTTTTGGCACATGAGATGGGGCATTACGTTTACTGCATGCACTATGGGATCCGGGCGACGCTTCCCTTCTTTCTTCCCATGCCAACGCCGATCGGCACCATGGGCGCGGTCATCCTCATCCGTTCTCCAATCCGGGCGCGTAGAGCATTGTTCGATGTGGGAATTGCGGGGCCGATTGCGGGGTTTGTAGTTGCGTTTACCGCGCTCGTGCTTTCCTTCGGGTGGTCAAAGCCGGCGACTTCTGGGCTGGGCCCTGACGATGTGCGGATCGGAATGCCGCTGATCTTTGAGTTGATGCATCGGATCTGGGGCGCTGTGTCTCCTGCGAATGCCACGGCAGGGCTGCCTTTCGAACGAGTGTTGCTGCATCCCACAGCTATTGCGGCATGGGTTGGGATGTACGCGACCGCCCTGAATTTATTACCCAGCGGCCAGTTGGACGGAGGCCACATTGTTTACGCGGTAGCCCCGCGCGCGCACCGCGTCATTTCGTGGATGACGATCGCGGCATTGCTGGGCCTCGGACGCCTGAATATCCAATGGTGGATCTGGGCTGGGATCCTTATTGCCATGAATGTCTTCTCCTTCCGGCAGCGACAGGCACCGGAGTACCCCACTCTTCCATCGAGTCGATGGGTGCTGGCCCTGCTCGCGATCGTCATCCTGGCGCTGACATTTACAATTTCGCCATTCCAACAGAATTAGATCATTCCACGCGGGCGCGCAGCTTGCTGTGCTTCGGCGGCCGTATCCGAAGTAGATCAACATCCCCAGCATCAACCAGACGATGAGGCGGGCCCACGTGGTCCAGTGCAGACTGAGCATCAGTCCGAGGGAAATCGCCATTCCAAGGATTGGGACCAGCGGGACGAGCGGAGTTTTGAATGGGCGGGGAAGATCGGGACGCTTTACCCGCAGGGCCCACACTCCGGCACACACGATGACAAAGGCAAGCAGGGTACCGATTGAAGTCAATTGCACCAGCACGCCGATGGGCAACATTCCTGCCAGGATGGCAACGAAGAATCCGACAACGATTGAGGAAATCCACGGCGTGCGGAAGTGGGGATGGATTCGGCCGGCCCATTCGGGCAGCAAGCCGTCGCGCGACATGGAAAAGAAGACGCGCGACTGGCCAAGGAGCATGACCAGCATGGTGGTCGTGAGACCGGCAAATGTTCCCAGCATGACAACGATGCTGCCCCAACGCACGCCCGTGGCCTGAATTCCCAAAGCGACCGGAGCGGATGTGTTCAGACCGGTGTACTTCAGGACTCCGGTCAACATGAGGCTCAGCGAGACATAAAGCACAGTGCAAATGGCGAGAGAACCAAGAATTCCGATTGGCATGTCGCGCTGCGGATTTTTGGCTTCCTGGGCGGCGGTTGAAACCGCGTCGAAACCGATGTAGGCAAAGAAAATCACTCCGGCACCGCGGGCGATGCCCGACCATCCGAAGGCTCCGAATTCACCCTGATTGGGCGGGATGAAGGGATGCCAGTTGGCAGATGCGACCTGCGGATGGCGCAGCAGATATGCGGCTGCAATCACAATGAAGGTAAGCACCGTACCCACTTTGATGAAGACGATCGACGAATTGAAATTCGCGGACTCTCGAACTCCGATGACCAGAATTACCGTCATCAGGGCGATGACGAGGTAAGCGGGGAGATCGAGAATGCCATGTGCCGTGGGCAGCTTCGCTGCGTCGATGCCTGCACTGGCAAGGGTCACGCTGACGGTGGCCAGGCGCGCCCATTGACCGTTGTAAAGAACGAGAAGCGTTCCGGGAGGGGCGGTCAGCTGCGGCGGGAGTTGGATTCCGAAGCTCTGGAGAAGAGCGACGAGATTGCCGCTCCATCCGACGGCGACGGATGCGGAGCCGAAGGCGTATTCGACGATCAGGTCCCAGCCGATGATCCAGGCGAAGATCTCGCCGAGGGTCGCGTAGCCGTAAGTGTAGGCGGAGCCAGCGATCGGGATCAGCGAGGCGAATTCGGCATAGCAGAGCCCGGCGAAGATGCAGCCAATGCCGGCGAGGATGAATGAGATCACGATGGCCGGGCCGGTGTAGATAGCGGCAACGGTGCCGGTGACGACGAAAATTCCGGCTCCGATGATGGCGCCGATGCCAAGCGTGATGAGATTGACAGGACCGAGCACGCGGCGCAGAGTGATTCCACTCTCATCGCTCGCCTCGCTCAGCAAAAGATCAAGCGGCTTTTTCGCCAGCAGATCGGACAAAGGCATTCTCCCTTGCGCGGTTCGAACTCGGCCCGGAGTGCGTTCCGTCGCGGCTGGCATTGTAACGGTCGAGTCCGCCGGCGTCATGGGGAAAATGCACTGCGCGAGGTGGGTGAGACGAATTTTCTACATCAGCCACAGCGCATCTACGTCGACGATGACTTGGGTGCGGGGAATTTTCCGCTGGGCGGCGTAGGTAAGCATGGCACGCAGGGTGGTGTTGAGTCTTTCGCGGCTGGGCGACTTGAGTACGAAGTGGTAGCGGTAGTCGCGCTTCAACCGCATGATCGGGGCGGCGGCGGGGCCCAGCACGCGTACACCTTCGTGGCGGGTTTGCTCGAACCACTTTCCAAGAAGGCCGGACCATTGCAGTGCGTCGTCAAGTTTGTCGCTGCGAACGAGGACGTTGGCGAGGGCAGAGTATGGCGGGTAATGCATCCAACTACGGAAGCGGAGTTCTTTTTCGTAAAACCCGAGGAAGTCATGCTGCGCGGCATACTGAACGGCATAGTGATCCTGAAAGTAGGTTTGAAGGATGACCTTGCCGGGGGACTGGCCGCGTCCGGCGCGTCCAGCGACCTGAGTAAGCAATTGAAAGGTTCGCTCGGCGGCGCGGAAGTCAGGCAGTCCGAGAGCGACGTCGGCGCCAACGACGCCGACGAGAGTGACCCCGTGAATGTCGTGGCCCTTGGCGATCATCTGCGTGCCGACGAGGAGATCGAGTTCTCCCTCGTTCAGTCCGCTCAGCGTGCGCTCGAAATCTTCGTGGCGGCGGACGGTGTCGCGATCGAGGCGGGCGATGCGCGCCTGCGGGAACATGCCGTGGAGCAACTCTTCCAGCTTCTCTGATCCGGTGCCAAGAAAATAGACGTACTCACTGCCGCAGTGCACGCAAGCTTTCGGCACAGGCGCGGTGTAGCCGCAATAGTGACAGACCATCTTGCGCTCCTGCTTGTGATGAGTGAGGGCGATGGCGCAATCCCTGCACTCTAGCTTCTTGCCGCAGGTGCGGCAGAGGACTACGGGCGAGTAGCCGCGCCGGTTGAGCAGAACCATCACCTGTTCCTTGCGATCGAAGCGCTCTTTGATCTCAGCAGCCAGTTTGCGCGAGATGACCTGCTCATGGCCGGTCTCCTGGAACTCCAGCCGCATGTCAATGATTTCAACTTCGGGCAGAGGACGACGCTCCACGCGGTCGGGGAGTTCAATCAGAGCGTACTTATTCTTCTTAGCATTGAAGTAGGACTCGAGAGACGGCGTGGCCGAACCTAACACCACGACGGCATCCGACATTTTGGCTCGCATGACCGCGACGTCGCGGGCGTGATAGCGCGGGGTTTCCTCCTGCTTGTAGGAAGAGTCGTGCTCTTCGTCGACGATGATGAGAGCGAGATCGCCTACCGGCGCGAAGATGGCCGAGCGCGTGCCCACGACCATCCGCGCTTCGCCGCGCTTAATGCGGTGCCATTGTTCGGCACGCTCGCGGTCGGACAGAGCGCGGAGTGGAGGATGGCGACTTCGTCGCCAAAGATCTGGTGCAGGTCGGCGGCGACGGCAGGCGTCAGTCCGATTTCGGGCACGAGCAGGATTGCCGAGCGCCCAGCTTCGAGCACCGAGCGCATTCCCGCAAGATAGACGGCGGTCTTTCCGGAACCGGTGACGCCGTGCAGCAGCATGCCCAAAAATTTGCGCGCGGCCACGCCTTCGCGCAAGCGAGTAAGCGCCGATTGCTGGGCTGGGTTCAGATCGAAGTCGAAGAGCGACGGGCGAGGTTTCGCGCGAGAGACGTGGAATTCGGCCGGCTCTTCGGTGATTTCGATCAGGCCGCGCGTGACCAAGGTACGCAGTGTGGTTTGAGGAACTTCGAGCGCCTGCAGAGTGGCGGCGGGAACTCTTCCTCCGGACGCGGCCAGGGTGTCGACAATCTGACGTTGGTTGTCGTTCAGTTTGCCTTCGATTGATTTCAAGTTCGCGATCTTGATGGTGCGCGTGGCATCTTGCGGGGCGGAGATATCCTGGCGAGCAATCCATTTCTTACGGACCATTCCAGCGAGGAGGGATTTCGAGACACGAGTGGCGGAGCGCAGGGTCTCTTCCCGGGTGAGTGTGGGGGCCTCAGGGGCTAACGCCGTTGGCGGAGAGGTCAACCCGACTGAAGAAGTGCCCTTCCCGTTCGTGGCGACCCCGTTCGTTACGGCGTGAATGGCCTTCGGCGAGTCAAAGTCAACTTCGGAGGCAACGGCTGACAGATAGTCGAGCACCCGGAATTCAGCAGCTTGCTCTTCCGGACTGCGCTGGGAACGTTTCGACGATCCTGACATACCCGCCAAATGCAGCGCCATCTGGCCTTCTTCGCTGATGCGATATCCGACCACGCGTTTGAACTCAGCACCCAGCGGAAGCATGGTGCGGAAGACCTCGCCGATGGGAGCGAGATAGTAGTGGGCGATCCAACGGCCGAGGCGCAGGAGGTGATCGTCGAGAACAGGACCTGGGTCAAGCACCTCGAGAATATTTTTCGTGACGACTGACGGCTTGCGATCGTGCAGTTCGACGACCACGCCCGTCATACGCTGCTGTCGAAACGGGACGAGGACGCGTCCTCCCACTACCGGCGCGGGGTCCGAGGGGACACGGTAGGTAAAAACCATGTCCAGCGGCACGGCCAGGGCGACGTCGCAGAATTCAGGCATTGATTGGAAGGATAAACCAGAGAGGTGGTGTGGGTTCGGTACGCGGCAAAACAAAACGTGTCCAATGTAGGGGTCTTTCGGCTGCGTCAATCGCTTCGCGGACGCCTGACTTCGCTTAGGATGACGGGTCTTCTTTCTTCGGGGGCTTCAGGCCCAGGTACTTCATTACCATCTGCAGGTCTTTCCAGGCTTCGCCTTTCTGGCGCGGATCGCGGAGAAGGAATGCGGGATGGTAAGTCACGGCGAGTTTGGTTCCCTGCCAGGACGGATCGCTGCTGCGCGCACCAGCGGGCGTGAAGTCGTAAAAGCGTCCGCGCAATTCGGACATGGGCGCATTGATAGCGAGCAGATTCTTGGCTGAAACCGCGCCTAGAGCGACTACGACCTTGGGCTTGACCACTGCGATCTGCCGCATGAGAAACGGCGAGCAGGTCTCGCACTCGTCGCGCTCGGGAGTGCGATTGCCCGGCGGGCGGCACTTGACCACGTTCGCGATGTAGACATCCTCGCGGCGGATGCCCATAGCCTTGATCATATTGTTCAGCAACTGCCCGGCGCGACCCACGAAGGGTTCACCTTGCGTGTCCTCGTCGGCGCCGGGACCTTCGCCGACGAACATCAAGTCGGCGCGCGGATTGCCGACTCCGAAGACGATCTGCTTGCGCCCCTGCTTGTGCAGTTTGCAGCGAGTGCAGTCGCCAAGATCTTCGCGAATCAACTTGAGCGCGGCAATGGGATCAGTAACGCTCTGCTCTGCATGCGGAATCAGGACGGTGAGAATGCTCTCGGCTGCGACGTTAGCAACTGCGGTATTTTTCTTGGAGGCCATTTCCTCTCGCGGGTCTGGCTGGGATAGGGGAGGCTCAGACAATTCGTCGATTGCAGCAAGCACGCCTTGGGCCGGCGCTGATTCCGAGGTTCGCGGCTCGCGACGGTAAAAATCGTAGATGCCCATCTCGTTGCAGTAGCGAATTCGTTCGGCGAGTGCGCGCCGCAGATCTGGATCGAGAGCGTGGGGCATCGGTTTCTAGATTGTAATGCAGAGGCGCGTCAGAGGTGGTCAGGCTTTCACCGGGGGCTTGTGGTGCTGTCGGAGCTTGACGATCTGGTCGAGGACGCGCTGAGCGACTTCCCACTTGCTGGTTTCAGGAACTTCGACGACGTCTTCGCTCGTGATGATGGTGACTGCGTTGCGATCAGAATCAAAACCCACGCCTTCATGGGAAACATCGTTGACCACGATCGCGTCGAGGCTCTTCGATACCAGCTTCTGGCGAGCATTTTCCAAAACGTTTTCCGTCTCGGCGGCAAAGCCAACGATGATCTGTGCAGTCTTCCTGGTTGAAAGTTCTTTCAGAATGTCGGGAGTAGCTTCGAGTTCCAGAGTCATCGGACCCTTGCGTTTGATCTTCTGCCCGACTGCGGCCTTCGGACGGTAGTCGGATACGGCAGCGGTCTTGATGACGATGGTGGCCTGGGGAAGCAGTTCGAGAACGGCGTCGCGCATCTCTTCAGTCGATTCGATTTTGGTCACTTCGGCGGTGCCCGGGGGCGTGAGCGAAGTTGGACCACTGACCAGAAGGACGCGGGCGCCTCTTCGCACGGCAGCCTCGGCGAGCGCGTAGCCCATGCGACCGCTGGATCGGTTGGTCAGGTAGCGCACGGGATCGATTTTTTCACGCGTCGGGCCAGCGGTGATCAGGACTGTCTCGCCAGCCAAGTCCTGTGCCGCGCCGAGAGCTTCGAGCACGGCTGCGACGATCGATTCGTTGTCGGCAAGGCGCCCCGGACCGGTCATTCCACAAGCGAGGTAGCCGGCCCCTGGCTCCACAATCTTGACGCCGCGCTGGCGCAAAACCTGGAGATTAGCTTGCGTTGCGGGATGATTCCACATGTTCACGTTCATCGCGGGCGCCACGACCACAGGCGCAGTAGTCGCGAGATAGAGCGTGGTCAGGAAATCGCTGGCAATTCCCTGCGCAAAGTGTGCGAGGACGTCGGCGGTAGCCGGCGCGACGACGAGGGCATCGATCGACTGCGCGACCGCAATGTGTTCGATGGCGGAATCGATGTTCGGTTCATGTTCTTCGCCCGGCGAGAACATGCCGGTGATGACTTTTTCTCCGGAGAGCGCAGCGAAGGTGAGAGGCCTTACAAATTCCTGGGCGGCGCGGGTCATGATGACCTGCACGCGGATACCGCGGTCCTGCAGCAAGCGGACAATTTCGGCTGACTTGTAGGCGGCGATTCCACCGGTGACGCCGAGGGCAATCTTCATAATTGTTGACTGACGATTTGATTGCTGATCCAGCCGCGGAGATGCAGCGGAGAAATCAACAACCGACAATCTAACTTCAACAATCCTGTTTCAGTCCTGGCCGAGAGCCTTTTCGAGATTATCTGCGGCTTGCTGGGCTGGAGTACGGGTTTCGGGAATCTCCCACTTCACCTTGCCAGCGCGGATTTCATCTTGCGCGATGCGGCAGGGCTTGCGGGAATTGGTGTCGACCACGGGTGGCGCACCGGATTGAAGCTGGCGCGCACGGCGCGCGGCCACCAGGATGTAACGGTAGTTGCTGTCAAAGCCTTCGATCAACTTCATTGGGACTCTCCGTCAGAAACCAGGTTCGAAGTCTAATCAGTGCCGAACGTCAATCCAAGCGTTCCGCAGAACATGACCAGCTTTCGGGCTTGTTCCGCTTAAGGCTGTGCTTGCGGCCCGACGCCCCATTTCAGCGTACTTGAAATGATACCGCGAAACCTAAATGCTTGCTGAGGGAGCGGGCGCACCAAAGGACGCCAAGATGGGTTGAATCCGGTCACGGGCGTTGGCGAGCCGACAACCATCCGCTATGGCCACAATTCTCTTTTCCTGCTCCGTAAGGGACAGCCCCGACCGCTTCAGGCGCTCCGCCAAAACGATGGCCCGCAGATTCTCGCATGATTCCTCGAGCTGGTCGTTAATCAGAATGTAGTCATACTTGTCGTAGTTCTCAATCTCGCGACTGGCCGTAAGCAAACGGTCGTGGATGACCGATGCCGCATCTTCGCCACGATTGCTCAGGCGCCATTCCAGCGTCTTGCGGTCCGGGGGAAGAACAAAGATGCTGATTGCATCGGGGAGTTTGTGCTTGACCTGGGCCGCACCCTGGACGTCGATGTCGAGAAGCAGATCGTGACCCTTCTGTTCGGCCTCGCGCATGAATTGCCGCGCCGTGCCATAGCAATTCCCGTGAACGTTGGCGTGCTCCAGAAATTCGTCGTCGCGAATCATTTGTTCGAACTCGTCGCGACGGACGAAATGATATTGCTTGCCGTTCTGCTCGCTGCCCCGGGGAGCGCGGGTGGTATAGGAAATCGAGAACTCGAGATCCGAAACTAGTTTTAACAGTTCATTGACCAGGGTTGACTTCCCCGAACCGGATGGCGCGGAGACGATGAAGACGAGCGGTTTTTGGGATGAGCTCATTCCAGGTTTTGGACCTGCTCGCGGGATTTTTCAATTTCTGCTTTCATGGCCAGACCTGCTTCGGTAATCTTGAGCGCTTCGCCGGCGAGACCCGATGTCTTCGAAAGCAGAGTGTTGGCCTCACGGTTCATTTCCTGCAGCAGGAAATCCAGTTTTTTTCCAATCTCGCCGCCTTCGTCGAGCAATCCCAGGAAATGCTGCACGTGGGTTTCGAGGCGGACGATCTCCTCCTGAATATCGCTGCGATCGACCAGCAGGGCGGCCTCCTGCAGGACACGGTCACGGTCTACGGTTGAGCCCAACAGTTCTTGCAGACGGGAGTTCAACCGTTCGGTGTAGTTCTGCAGGACGGCGCGGCGATGTTGCTGCACGCTTTTGACGGCTTCGGCCAAATGCAACATGCGCTCGCGCAATTCACGAGCGATACCGCGACCTTCTTCCTCGCGCATCTGATTGAGTCTATCGAGAGCTTCATTGACCTTGTTCATAACCGCGGGCTCAATCTCGCCCTCGGCGCTGTCATGGGCGGAGTCGAGCGCGCCGGGGATGCGTAGGACGGCGTTGAGATCGGGTTCAGCGGCCAGGGAAAATTCGGCAGCGGCAGCGCGAAACGCAGCGATGTATCCGCCGACAATTTCGCGGTTCAGCGAAAACGTGTCGCTGGCGCTGCGCTCCAGGCTGAGTGAGACCTCGACATGGCCCCGCGCCATCTTTTCCTTGAGAAGACGGCGAAGTTGCATCTCGAGGGAGTCGGTACCCGAGGGAAGACGGAAGTGCAGATCAAGAAAGCGGTGATTCACCGACTTCAACGAAAACGAAAATCCCAGGCGGCCGTTGGATGCGCGGTTGGGAACGGCTGACTGTACTTTCCCGGGGATCGACTTCGCCTCGAACCTGGGCAAAACCTGTCATAGAGCGAATGGGCATAGTGGGCCGTGTTTTCACGTTTCTGCCACCACCTTGGGAGTATCCGCATTGGCAAATTGCAATTCGTAGAGGCGGCGGTAGGTGCCGAACTTCTTCATCAAGTCCTCGTGTGCTCCTACATCGACAATGGTGCCGTTCTCGATCACTACGATGCGATCGGCGCGACGCACGGTGGAGAGGCGGTGCGCGATCACGAACACGGTGCGGCCGCTCATCAGATTGTGCAGAGCAGATTGCACCAGCGATTCAGACTCGCTGTCGAGAGCCGAAGTGGCCTCGTCCAGAATGAGGACCGGCGCATCCTTCAACAGTGCCCGCGCAATCGCGAGACGCTGTCGTTCGCCTCCGGAGAGCCGCACCCCTCGCTCGCCAATCACTGTATCGTAACCTGCGGGGAGGGCCAGAATAAAATCGTGCGCCAGGGCGGCTCGAGCCGCATCCTCCACTACTTTCTGCGGAACGTAGGGCTGCCCGTACGCAATGTTATTGCGTACGGTGTCGTTGAACAGAACCGTTTCCTGAGTGACGATGCCGACTTGCGCACGCAAGGACGAGAGAGTTACGTCGCGTACATTGTTGCCGTCGATCAGAATTTGTCCGCTGGTCACGTCAAAAAAACGGGGGATCAGGTGCACGAGAGTGCTTTTGCCAGCTCCGCTGGAGCCTACGATGGCGAGAACTTCGCCACGCTTCACTTCAAGATCGATCGCACGCAAGATCTCCCGCGACTCATCGCCATCGGACTGGTACGAGAAACACACGCCCTCGAATCGAATGCTCTGCGCAAAAGGTGGAAGGGCTTTGGCACTGGGCTTTTCGAGGACCACATCCTCGGTGTCCATGAACTTGAACAGCTGTGATGAGGCGCCCAATGCCTGCTGAAAGCTGTTGTTGAACACGGCGAACTTGCGCACCGGGTTATACATGCTGAGCACCGCCGCGACGAAGGCAATGAACGCGCCCAGGGTCAACTCGGCGTGAGCGATCTGGGCACGTCCCAACAGCAGTAACAGGGCGATCGCGACGGCTCCGAAAATATCCATCAAGGGAGAACTGATGGCTGCGGCGGCTACCGAGCGCAGGTTGGCGCGAAAGAGGCGCTGCGCGGCCTTGCGGAATCGCGCTACCTCCCAGGACTCCATCCCGAAGGCTTTCACGATGCGGTTTCCGGTGATGGTCTCGTGCAAAATGTTTTGTACGTCGGCGAGCTGATCCTGCCCGGTGCGGGTTGTGGAGCGCACGCGGCGGCCAATGCGCACGGCAGAGAAAACGATGATCGGGATGAAAACGACCAGCACCCAGGCAAGCTGGCGGCCTAAGAACACCACAAGAATTGCCGTGAACACGAAGGTAAAGAACTGCTGGAGAAATTCAGAGAGCACGCTCGACATGGCGAACTGCACGCGCTCGATGTCGTTGATGATGGTCGAGATCAATGTGCCGGTGGTGTGCTTGGAAAAGAAGGCCGCAGAGCGACGCAGCACCGAGTTGTACAAGTCATTGCGCAGGTTGGTGATCATGCCGAAACCGGCATGATTTACCAGGTAGGTCCCGGTGTAGTCAAAGATTCCCTTCAGCACGGTTGAGGCCACCAGCGCGTAAGCCACGATCGTCCATGCGTTATGAAAATGGGTGGGAACGAAGCGCTGCAGGTAAATAGGCTGCCCGGTCTGGGGCATGGTGAAGAGGACAATATTCTCGGAACCGGATGCAGGATTCAGCACACGATCAAGCACCGGCTTCAAGAGCACCAGCCGAAAGGCTTCCAGGAAGCCAACACCAGCCAACAGGAACACGCCGGGCAACAACTGCACGAGGAAAGGAAGCACGTAGCGGACAAGGCGCATCAGTTGCCGCATGGGACTCCCGCGCGCTGCAGGCTGCAATCGCTTGCTGCCGGTGGAATAGGCATGAGATGCAAAGTTTTATTCTACTTGAGTTATGCACCAGAAATGTGACGTTTCAGCTACCCAAGGGGCCAACCTCGCCGCTACTTCGGGCTGTCGCGGTGGACGACCTTGACGCGATATCCGGCGCGGCGAAGGTGCTTACCCACGTCTTCGGCGATCATCACGGAACGATGCTGCCCCCCCGTGCAACCGAAGGCGATCGTCAGGTAGCTCTTGCCCTCGTGGATGTAATGCGGAAGAAGGTAGATCAGCAGATCGGAGATGCGCGAGATAAATTCGCGGGTCTGCGGAAACGAGCGAATGTATTTTGCCACGCGGCGATCGCGGCCGGTCAGCGGCCGGAACTCGGGCACGAAGTGCGGGTTAGGCAGAAAACGAACATCGAAGACGAGGTCAGCGTCTTCCGGCACGCCTTGTCGGAAGCCGAAGCTGACGCAGGACACAAGAATGCTTTTTTCCGACGACTGTTCCTGAAATCGCTCGGTGATGTGAGCGCGGAGTTCGTGGACGTTGAACTTGGAAGTATCGATTACGAAATCGGCGAGGCGCCGGATCGCTCCGAGATGACCACGCTCAGCTTTGAGTGCGGATTTTACAGTTGAATCCGTGCCGAGAGGATGCGGGCGGCGCGTTTCGCTGAAGCGGCGAAGCAGGACTGCGTCGTCGGCTTCCAGGAACACAACTTTGGTGGGAATCATGCGCCGGACTGATTTCAAAATACCCGGCAGTTGCTCGAGCTTGGAGCCTTCGCGAACGTCCACAACTAACGCGGTGCGGCGGATTTCGCTCGACTGCATGGAAAGTTCGGCAAATTGGGGAATCAGTTCAACCGGCAGGTTGTCGACGCAGTAATACCCCAAATCTTCGAAGGCCTTTAATACCGAGGCCTTCCCGGATCCGCTCATCCCCGTAATGATGACCAGTTCCGGCGCGCGCTCGTGGCCGCGAGCGGGCTGTTTTCCCATTTTTTTCGGACTCCTGTGGCCCCCAGATTTCTTCGACTTCATAAATTGGATACTAGCATCGATGCGCGGGCGTCGGCTTCGGATCCGAGTGCCGACTGAGATTCCACCGGGGTGGCGGACCTGATTCTTAATTGGTCGCGATTTGGAAATGCAGATTGTCTCCCCACAGCTGCGGCAGGTAAGCTATGGCGTCATGAAAAGATTCGAAGAACTTACGGAACGCGAAGTGCTGGCTCTGGCCATTGCTTTGGAGGAGGAGGACGAGCGTGTTTATGCCGACTTTTCCGAAGGATTGCGGCAGGATTATCCGGCAACGGCGTCAATGTTTGACGGAATGCGTGAAGAAGAGTCGGGACACCGGCGACGGCTGCTCGAACTCTTCCAGAAAAAATTCGGCGAACATATTCCACTGATTCGGCGCCAGGACGTGCGCGGCTTTGTCGACCGCCCGGCGTTGTGGTTGGTGCGTCCGCTGCGGATTGAGGCTGTGCGCAAAGAAGCGTCGACGATGGAGGTCGAGACCCGGCGGTTCTACGAGAAGGCGGCGACCCGCACGCAGGATGCAAGCATCCGGCAGTTGCTGGATGACCTGGCCAGAGAAGAACGCGAGCACGAAGAACGCGCGCAGGAGCTCGACAAACAGAAACTGCCGGACAACGTGAAAGCCGATGAAGAAGTCGCACAGCGGCGGCTGTTCGTGCTGCAAATTGTACAGCCGGGGCTGGCCGGACTGATGGATGGGTCTGTGTCGACTCTGGCGCCGGTATTCGCTGCGGCTTTTGCGACCAAGAACAGTCACGAAGCGTTTCTTGTTGGGTTGGCCGCTTCGGCTGGAGCGGGCATCAGCATGGGATTTGCGGAGGCACTCTCGGATGACGGGAGTCTCACCGGACGCGGGCATCCGTGGGTACGGGGTTTGATATGCGGAGCAATGACGGCCCTGGGTGGGATCGGGCACACGCTGCCGTTTCTTCTGAAGGATTTTCGAGCGGCGCTTTGGGCGGCGGGAATTGTAGTGCTGGCGGAACTCGGACTAATCACATGGATCCGCAAACGCTACATGGACACGCCTTGGTTTTCGGCTGCGCTACAAGTAGGGCTGGGCGGCGTGCTGGTGTTCATTACCGGCGTATTGATTGGGAGCTCGTAGAAATCGATTGATGTTTGTTGATTGTTGATTTCAAGAATCCGGACCACGGGATCTTTCAATCAACAATCAGCTATCAAACAGCAACAATTCTTTACGGCTGCGTGTCGAGCGGGTGCGTGCTCTTTTCGAAGAATTCTTTTTGCAACTTGGGGCTGACGTCGTCGTCTTTGACAGCCTTGATCGCCTTAGCCACGGAATCAATCCAATTTTTCATCTGATATTCGCCAAGTTCCTTGTTGGCTGGCGATCCGTCGCCCGAATAATGGAACGGGAAGCGCGTATACCACCAGATCCCTGTGTAGATATTCTCCGGAAGCTTCTGGCGGGCCTGATCGGCACCGGATTCATTCTTGGCGCGATCGAGATGAACGAGGTCGGGCCGGGAGATCATCACGTTTGAGGTTTCGCCTTCACCCGCGTGCATGTCCATGCTGGTCTTTCGCGGCGGACCGCCCTTGTCATGCGAGAGTTCATTGAACACATACACCACGTAGTCGTGCGGCTTGTCGAGTTGCGTTTGCGCGAAATATGGCAGCAGGCTGTTGTTGCCGCCGTGGCCGTTGACGATCAGAACTTTCTTGCAGCCGTTACGCGCCATCTCGTCGGTAGTTTCCTGCAGCAGGGCGAGTTGCAGGCTGCGGCTATAGGCCATGGTTCCGGGCTCGTGGCGGGCTTCGGCAATCTGGCCGAAATAATATTCGGGGAACACGACGGCGTATTCCTCTTCGGCGGCGTGCAGCGCGGCGTACCGGACATTAAGGAGGTCTGTGCCGATGGGCAGATGCGGGCCGTGCTTCTCGAGGATGCCGAATGGCAACAGGCACGTTCCCTGGGAGCGGCGGATGCCTTCACGGAAGTCGGAGGCGGTGAGTTCTTCCCAGTGAACGGAAAGCTTCGACGTGGAAGTGACTTGGGCTTTTGTGAGTTGGGACATGCTGAGAAGTATGGAGAAACCAAGCAAGAGGATAGAAAAGATCCCGCGGCGAGCATGAATCATGGTTGCAAATCTCCCTCGGCGGCGAATTTTAGCACGCTGATCGGCCTATTAAAACGTATCAATAGGAAATGAATCGGGGAGACCGGCCAGGATGTCGACGAGAAGTTCCGAGAGGAAGAAGGTTGACCAGGGACGCAGAATCGGTAAACGCTAACCGACCAGAAGGGAGCAATCTCGGCAACGCCGCTCTGGCCAGTCTCAGCAGGCGACGACACGGCCCAATACACTCCAAGCGGGTGACTCGACGGCATGCCGACCTGGCAGCGCTAACCCCGCGACTCAAGGGCTTGAGTATAACGATTGATCTGATGCAGGTGGGAAAGGTCGTGCCCGGCCAGTAGTTGCAGCATCCCGGCCAAGGACTCCGCGCCACGCTCATTGTGCTGGCCGCTGCGTTGCAATTCCTCTGGGGACATTCGTCTCCACACAGACAAATTGAGTACGCGCAGCGTCCGAAATATTTCGACAAGTTCCGACGGCTCGCGTTCATTGTGGCGCAGGGAGGATACCCAAGCATCCTGTTTGAAGCCCAGAATCGTCGGCTCATCCTCGCAAAGGATCAACCTGAGGCGATATCCATAAACCCATTCGCTATCGATGAAATGGCCGATAATTTCGTTTGGAGTCCATTTCCCTTCAATTGGTCGCCCGCGCATGACTTCCGCCGGATGTCTGGCCACAATCTCGGCCAGGGTGGATGCCGTCTGCCCTAACACTTCGATCGGATTCCGGCCAGCTAACAGGTTGAACAGCTTTTCGCGGTAGGTCGATGGGGCCGACACCTCAAGTCCCGGTTGCGCTGGCGTCATCATCAACTCCTCCTTTGCAACTTCTCGAATCTACAAAGACGTAACGCTTGGAATGGAATCTCGTCGAACCTCCGCTCCTTTTTCCAGGGCGAAGCCTTCAACTTTCCAGCCTTCCGCGCCGCCGATCATTTTTTTCACTTTCCGGCCCAGGCGCGCCAACCGAACTGCAGCGCGGTCGGCTCCGTTGCAATGCGGCCCGCTGCAATAGACAACGAAGGGCGTATCCGCGGGATAGGCGGCGAGATTGCGCTCATTGATTCGGCCGTGCGGTAGATGGACCGAGCCCGGCACATGCCCGCCCTCGAAAGCTTGCGGGCTGCGAACATCCAGCAGCACAAACCCGGGCGCGCCCGAAGCCAACGCGGCGTGAACGTCCCAGCAGTCGGTTTCGAGAGACAGGAGCTTCTCAAAGTGATCGAGGGCCGTTTGCGGATCAGCGACGATCTCATTGTGTATGTTCATAAACCACTGTGGCCCGATTCAAAAGCTTTGTCGATAGGCAGGAATGCCAATATCCGCTAAAATCCTGCCATGCGCTCCTGCGACCATCGCCGCGTGGCTACTCTGCTTTACGACGGCCTCAGCATCTTCGAGTTCGGAATCGTAGTGGAGATTTTTGGCTTGCCGAGACCGGAACTGGAGGTCGATTGGTACAAGTTTGAGACCTGCTCGCACCAACGCGGCCCGCTCCGCACGACCGGCGGCGTTCATGTCGAGGCACGTCGTGGATTGCAGACCTTGCAACAGGCCGGAACCATCGTTATTTCGGGCTGGAAGCGAACCAGCGAACCTCCGCCGGAATCGCTCCTGAAAGCACTGCGTTCGGCACACGCTCGCGGCGCACGTCTGGTCTCCATTTGTTCCGGAGCGTTTGTTCTTGCGGCCACCGGCCTGCTCGATGGCAAGCGCGCCACTACCCACTGGCGTTACGCGGAAGAGTTGGCTTCCCGGTTTCCGAAGATTCGCGTCGACCCCGGCGTTCTGTACGTGGATGAGGGCAGCATTCTGACTTCGGCGGGCAGCGCCGCGGGGATAGACCTTTGCCTACATATCGTCCGGTGCGATTATGGCGCCGAAATCGCCAACCGCGTGGCGCGCCGGTTGGTCATGCCGCCGCACCGCGACGGCGGTCAAGCGCAATACGTCCAAGATCCCGTCGACAGCCGGGCGGCTGGAGGGCTCGCGTCGCTCTTGCAATGGGCGCAATCGAATTTGGGCCAGGCTCTGCGTGTGGAGGATCTGGCCCGCCGCGCGGCGATGTCGCCTCGCACTTTCGCGCGCCAGTTCCGGCAGCAGACCGGAACCACGCCCCACCAATGGCTCACCCACCAGCGTCTCCTGGCCGCGCAGATGCGGCTCGAAAAGACCGACGACGGGATCGATGCGATTGCCGAAGCGGTGGGGTTACAGACGGCGGCGACGCTGCGGCAGCACTTCAGCCGGACGCTGGACACGACACCTACCGCGTATCGCCGCCGGTTCTCCACCACGTAGGGCGATGCGCGGTTTCGGGATTTCGCGGTTCAGTCGCGAAATTCGCTGACGGCCGCAAGCTCTGATATGGGTCAGGCGATTTCGCCTGTCAATCACGTAACACTCCCACAAGCACGCAACCCAGGTAACAGAGCCCGCGCAAGCCGAGCTTCCGGCCGTCATTGGAGCGGTCATTCGTAGATTTTTTCGACGAGACTATTTTAGAAATACCTCCTGCAGCAGTTCGGAGCTGATAATTTCCCGGATCTCGGCACGCTTTTCTCCGAGTTGTTGCGCGGCTTGTTTTCCGCCCATGATCTTGTCGCGCACCGCTTCGCCTTTGGCAGCAAGGCCGTCCATCGCGGCAAAGTTCTTGTATTGGATGGCAACGCAGATATCCCAGTCTTCCGGAGTGTTCTTGGTTTGCTTCAGGAAGATCTTGTAATCCACGATCATTCCCTGGCGCTTCTGCTCTTCGATCACGGGCTTGGTGGACTGCTGAAGGCTTGTAAGGTAGGCGTCCATTTGGGTGGGCTTGACGCGGATCAGTTGGATGCGCCAGATGGGTCCTTCGGTGTAGTGCTCCTGAGCGAACAGACCAGGCGCGAGACACAACAGCAGAATCGAGAGGCCGCACAGCTTCTTCATAATATCTCCTCAGTTTTTAGTGATTGGGACGGCGGAGCGATCATACGCTTAGCAGAAGGAAATGGTGTAGTGAGTCCGGATCGAGGGAGGGTGCCAACTTAAAGCCCCACTTCTCGCAAATGACGCGAGAAATGGGGCACCCGGAGATTCATAGATGTGTTTATGGCACTTCGATCAGTTGCATCTTGCCGTCGCGGGCGCGGTGGAGAACCATCACTTTCCCTTTGGGATCACGAAAGACGAAGACATCGCGGTCCTTGAAGTGGGCTTCTTTGATGGCTTCTTCGAGCGTCATGGGGCGCATGGCAACGGAATCGTCGGAGCGGACAAGATGGACCTCGGTGGTCTTGGCCACGGCAGGATACTTATGCACCATGACCGGCACAGCTGTCTTCTCGGACGATCCGACTACGGTCTGAAGATCGCTTTCATCAGACGGCGTCGAATGACCGTTCCACTTCTTGACTTCTTCGCTCTTGCGAGCAGAGCGCTTCTTGGATTGCCACCGCGTCTTGTACTTAATGGCCTGCTTCTCGAGGTGATCGAGAGCTTCGTTGACCGCAATGGTCATGTCCTTGGCCTGAGCAAGGCCGACCAGCGGACCATTGCGGGGGCTGATGGTGATTTCGGCTTTGTGGCGGTGCTTCTCGACGGCGAGGATCACCTTGGTTTCGAATCGGTCACCCAGAATTTTGCGGATTTTTGTGAGGCCGGTTTCTACTTCTTTGCGGATGGCGTTGGTTACTTCGTAGTGTCTTCCCGTGTATTCCACGTTCATGAGCGCCCCTTCCTAAGAAATCGATCTATGAATCAAATTGGGCACCGTTCTTGGAACTGGTTGCAATGTACTAGTAGTGCTCTTTCGCCCCTTCGGGGCTGGGTTGATTTTAGACTCGGGACCCACGGCTTACGCCGTGGGCTGCATTCTTTCGCCGCTTTGCGGCTAGCGAACAGACTGCCCCGTGCTGAACTTCATGGCGAGGTTATTTCTTAACTCTGCGCTGGTGAGTGCTCGGGATGCGCATGTCTTCGCGGTATTTGGCCACCGTGCGGCGGGTTACCTGGATGCCCTGGGATTGCAGGATCCGGGTGATTTGCTCGTCGGTCAGAGGGCGGCTGGGATCTTCTTCCTCAATCAGCTTTTTGACGCGGCGCTTGAGGATCAGCAGCGAAGTGCCGCCACCCTCAGGGCCTTGAACGCTTTCGCTGAAGAAGTATCGCAGCTCGAATACACCCTGGGGTGTGTGGGCGTACTTGCTGGCCACAGCACGGCTTACGGTGGAAGGATGCACGCCGATTTCTTCGGCCACCTCCTTGATCATCATGGGTTTGAGTTGATCGATACCTCTTTCGAGGAAATCCTGCTGGCGGGCGACGATACAATAGCAGACCTTCGTGATGGTCTGCTTTCGCTGCTCAATATTCTTGATGAGCTGGATGGCGCTCTTGTAGCGCTCTTTCACGTAGTCGCGGGTATTTTTGTCGTTGGTGCCGTCGCGTGTGACCAGCTTCTTGTAGGCCGGATTTAAGCGGAGCTGCGGCAAGTCTTCATCGTTCATGATGACGAGCCACTCATCGCCATGCTTGACGAAAGCGACATCGGGCTCAATGAGACGCGCCTGCACCTTGTTGTAGCGGAGACCAGGCCTGGGATCGAGGGTACGAATGTAGTCGAGAGCCTGCTGCACGGCCTCGATGGGGCGGCCGATGGCTTTGGCAATTTCCTTGTGCTGCTTGTTTTGGAGACCACGAAGATGGTGGTCGACGACGGCCATGGCGTCCTGAAGAAGCTGCGCCGTGCCGTTGCCGTTTTTATGCTGCTCGAGCTGCACTTGATGATAACGAAGCTGGTTGAGCAAGCACTGGCGCAAGTCGCGGCAGGCTACGCCGGGCGGATCGAGTTGCTGGACGACTTGCAACGCCTCTTGCAATTCCGCCGCGTTGAATCTTGGCTGGTATGTCGGGTGGGCCTGAGCTACGGGCTCCGGTGCGGGAGCAACGGCAGCGGCTCCATTTCCTGAGTTGGATGAAAACGACGCCTCCGAACGGGGTTCAGCGTCGGGCGGGATGGGGGTGGTTCCGGCGTCAGGTGCGGGATTTACGTGGTCACCAAGGTCGGACGCGGGTTCGAGGTCGAGCGCGTCTGCAATTCCAGCAGACGATGGAAGTTCTTCCGCTTCCGCTGCGATTTCGGCCAAACCTAGGGCTTGCGCCTCGCTGACAATATTCTTGGCGGTGGCCTCATCGGCCTCGGGTGGCGCTGGCGGAGCGACGCCAAGCAGTTCGTCATCGCTGGCGATCAGGTAGCCGTCTTCATTGAGGTTGCCGACGATGAGATCGGCCGCTTCACGAATGGCGGGACTGAGACTGAGCGCGCCCAACTGCCACGACAGGTGGTCGGTGAGGTTGGTCGGCTTGGAGAGGAAATTCTCGAACGACGGGCGCTCGATATCCTCCATTTCGCTGTGCGTGCGGTAGCCGGGATCGAGATAGTCCTGAAAGAAGGAGCCGAAGTCGATTTCTTCGAATGGATCTTTCTTTTCATCAGCCGTGGTCGGGTTTTCTTCGGTGGTGGCAGCGGCAGCGCGGTCGCGGTCTTCTTCCTTTTTTCCGACTTCGTCGAGCAGAGGGACCGAGTCTTCGAGTTCTTCGAGAACCGGGTTCTCGACCATCTCCGCATTGATCATGTCCTTCAGCTCAAGTTTGTTGAGCGCGAGGACAGAGACCATCTGCACCAGGCCCGGGGTGAGGATTTGGCGCTGCGAGAGCTTGACGCTTAATTTGTGCTGTAACAACACCATAGTTTCAAGGTTTCAAGTTTCCAAGTTTCGAGTTCGCGAGTGTTTTGAAACTCTGAAACCTGGAACTCGCCACTGCCTTTTCACACCAGCGAGAAACTTTCGCCGAGGTACACGCGCCTTACTTCTGGATCGCTGGCCAACTCACCGGGCTCACCCTGACGGAAGATTCTGCCGTCGTCGATGATGTAGGCCCGGTCGGTGACCGAAAGCGTTTCGCGGACGTTGTGATCGGTGATCAACACTCCGATGCCGCTGGCTCGCAGGCTGCTGATGATCTTCTGCAAGTCGAGTACGGCAATCGGGTCAATCCCGGAAAACGGTTCGTCCAGCAAAATAAAAGTAGGGTTAATGCACAGGCAACGGGCAATTTCCACGCGCCGGCGCTCCCCACCGGAAAGAGCATATCCGCGATTTTGGCGGATGTGTTCCAATCCCAATTCGTCGATCAACTTTTCCATCTTTTCGCGGCGCTCGTGCCAGGAGATCGGTTGCACCTCCAACACCGCGAGGATGTTCTCTTCTACCGTTAGTTTGCGAAAGACCGAAGCTTCTTGCGGGAGATAACTGATGCCATACTGACGGGCCCGAAGATACATGGGAACGTCGGTGATGTCCTGACCGTCGTACAACACGCGGCCAGTATCGGGAGGGATCAGGCCAACGATGGCGTAAAAAGTAGTAGTCTTGCCTGCGCCGTTAGGGCCTAATAAACCAACAACTTCGCCCTGATCGACCCGGAGGCTGACACCGTTCACGACGCGCCGGCCACGATACGATTTGCCAATATCTTCAGTGGCCAGAGTACGCATTTATCGTGCCACTCGCGTCTGCGTTACCACAGGAGTACTTGCTTCGCCTTCTACGAGCACCCTATCATCGCGTCTAAAGAAAGTCAACGAAACCCCGGTAATCTTGCCTTGTTCGGCATCAAAAATGCTAGGAGGCCCACCGGTGAGTACGAACTTGTCTTCGGCTGCGGTATAAACGAGCTTCTGACCTTCTGCCCGACGCTTCGGTTGTTGCACGATCACGTCGCCTTCAGCGACCATGTGGTCGAGCTGTCCCGGTCCCGCAAATGATTGATTCGTAGAGGTTTGATTGTGGGCCACGAGGTACGCATCGACTGTCTTCGCGGCGGCGCTGAACTCTGCGCCTTGGGCAACAACGCCGCCTTCATAGTGCGCTCGGCGCTCGGAATCGGCGTAGGTTAGCTTGGTAGCCGTAATGGACACTGAGCTTGACCGAGCTTGGGGGGGGGCCTTTTTGACGTCTTTGCCGGCATTCGGGGTCGGTTCTCCGGCTTTTTCTTTCTGGACAAGGATTGTTTGGACCTGATGAGCCGGGGTGCCTTGGGCGGTGACGAAGCGCCGATCACGGTCAAACTGGATCGACGGCGCCTCAATCACGTTGGCGTCTTGCCACAAGCGGGCACCGCCGGTGTAGATGGCGATTCCGGGATTGCTATGAGCGGTCATGGTTTGAGCCGTGACGTGAATCGGCGATGAGGATGCCAGGAGCGCGCCGTCCGGTTGCTCCTTGAGTTGGCTATACGCGCTCTTAACGTCACCTTCAGCTAAGGCATCGCCGGTGGCCCGGTTGATGCGAATGGTGTTGGCGGTCGTTTGCATGCCACCGTTGACCACTCGTGGATTGCCGGTCAGGGCAAGCATCTGGTCCGCGGGCGTGTAGCGGGCTAGATTGGCCCAGGCCTGCATCTGCTTGTCGGGAGCCTGGGCATCGGAGTAAGTGACGTGGCCTTTCTGGGTAATGAACTCGATGCCGCCTTCGGGGAGAAAAGCGGCGTCGATGGAATCGCTGGTGCTGACTCGATCAGGTTGGCCAGGCGCGGAGCTAACAATGTGAGCGTCGGGCGTACCGTGGATCGATGCCAAATGGTTTCGCCCTTGGGATTCGGAAAACTCGGCATCGAATTTTCCTGCCGAAGCCACGGTTTTTTGCGGAGACGGAGGCTGGCTTGAGCCTGGACGCGGCTCTTGCGCCTGCACAATCGTGATTCTTGCCGCGCCTGAGGTTGAGGCGTGCCGCAGGAGGTGGCCTTGTGCAACGGTGAAGTCGATGCCTGAAGCGGCGAGTTCGAAGTCCTGCGGGCCCGCAGCGATGCCTTTGTCGGACGCTTTGTTTTCGCGGGCAGCCTCTTGAGTGAGGCGGGCTCCATCGACGGCATGGACTTTCTGCAGCACGTTTTGCCCGGCAAAGTCCAGAATGACGCGTCCGGCCTCGCCCTGCATCGGTTGAGCTCCGGTTTGATCGATGTGAACATTGCCCGTCAGAGTGGCGGTGCGAAGCAGATCTTGTTTCCCGCTAAGCAGGAACTCGGCTTGATCCGCACGGCCGCGCGTCTCGCCAGTTATCTCCCCTGAACTGCCGTGCCCGCCGGCCTTACCCGGTGCGCTCGCCTTTTCCGTCCGAGTTTGGGTTGTAACGTTTCCCACAGCCAAGACTCGCTCCACATGGTTCTCCGGACCCAGATAAAAAGTGGCGCGATCGGCCCGTAGACTTCCATCGTCGCGCGTGAGGTGGGGATGTTCGAGCACGATCTCCCGGGGATCGTTGGTGATGACGCCGCGCTGCGCTTCAATCACTGCTCCATCGGTTCCGGCTAGAGTCAGCCGGACGTACGAGGACAGCGTCAGCATGTTGCTCTTACCGGCGTACTTCACTCCGACGGCCCAGCCGCTGGCTTGCGGCGTGCTAAATTCGACCCGCGCATCGGTGAAGGCATTTCCCGTGTCTTTGTTGAAGACCAGGTCCCGCGTTTTCAGGTGGATTGGATTCTTCAGGTCTTTGGGAGTGGATTGATCGGGACTGGCCAGGCCGGCAGGATTTGCAACTAGATCGATCTGCACGTCGCCCTTGGCGGTGACGTCGCCGGTTTTCTGATTAAAGGCAAAATCGTCGCCATAGATGCGGTCGTAGCGCGAGGAGTCGCGGCCGTAGAGCACGATCGTGACGTTGTGCAGTTCCGCGTTTTTGTTCAACTTGAATTCTTTGACATTGCTGGCCTGGACGGTGAAGAGAGTACGATTCCCGTCGGACTTGGAGAACTGAAATCCGCTGGCGGTTTGCTTGATGTCGTATCCGATCTTGCCGGGAAGGCTTTTCAAAACGTTCGTGGCCCGTGATCGCGCGTAGAAGTACATTCCTGCGACGACCAGTGTCAGCAAGACGGCGGTCGCAGCGAGCAAGCGGCGAAGACGGTAGATCTTCAGTGTCATCCCGGTCCAGTGTAAATGGTAATGCAGTTCCCAGCCCTCAGTTCTTGGTTGGGAACATGGACTCGTCTACACTTTGGATGCGATGAACGCCGAGGTCACACCAGCACTCCTTGATTTTCGTAACATCTGCGTGATGCGGGGACAGAAGGTTGCGCTCGACGACTTCAGTCTTCGCATCGGAGCAGACGAGCATGTTGCGATCCTCGGACCGAACGGTTGCGGGAAGTCCACGTTGATCAAGACGATTACGCGGGAGTGCTATCCAGTGGCCCGACCGGAATCGGCGATGTCCATTCTTGGGCAGGATAGCTGGGATGTATTCGCGCTGCGGGCACGGCTGGGCATCGTGTCGAATGACTTGATGCTCTCCTGCACGGGGGACGCCTGCGGGCGGGACGTGGTGCTGTCCGGCTTCTTCAGTAGCATCAGCATCTTCTCGAATCATGTGGTTGATGCGGGGCAACGCGAATTGGCGGAGGCGGCACTCTCCGAATTGAAGATTTCGCATCTGGCGGATCGTCCGGTTTGTGAGATGTCGTCGGGCGAGGCGCGGCGGGTGCTGATTGCCCGAGCCCTGGTGCACAAACCGCGGGCACTGCTCTTCGACGAACCCTGCAACTCGCTCGATCTCTCGGCCCAGCAAAACGTGAGGCACACTATGAGCACGTTGGCAAATTCCGGGACTGCAATCATTCTGGTCACTCACGAACTGGCCGACATTGTTCCGGAGATTCAACGCGTAGTTCTTTTGAGCCGCGGACGAGTCGTGGCTGACGGGCCTAAGGAAGAAATCCTGCAGGTTGAGCGGCTTGCGGAACTGTTCGGAGTCAGCGTGGAGATGGCGCGACGGGACGGGCACTACCATTTGTGGTGACGGCGGTCTTCAAATCGCGGAGCGAGAGTTCGAGGCCGCCGTATTCGGGGTGATCGTTGTGTCCGATGGTGAAGGCAATATCGACCGTGTCGCCGGCTAGCAACGGCACCTGCTTGAGACGCTCGGCCATGTGCCATCCGAGGGCGTCGAAAGTGATTCTCAGACCGGATCTCGGTGAATTCGAGTGGCTTTCGGCCACGGCTGCGATCTTTTCACTGCGCCGGATCGCGGCGCCGTCGGGATGACAGCGCGGTGTCACGAGAACGGCAGTGGGCGAGAGTTCCTCGGAGTCCGCAGGCTCCGGCTTCGGACCGGCAGCCCTTAGCTTCAATTTGATGTGCTTGTCCTTCAGAATTCGAGGAGGCGCGACCAGTTGCACACCACGCGCGGCGAATATTGGCTCGGGATTGCCCATCCCGTACGGCTCCAGCAATTGAAGAGCGTGAAACAATTCCGGAGTAACTTCAGTCAGACAGAGGTCCGCATCCAGATCAAGAATCGGATCGAAGTCCGCCGGTGTGAGTTTAGCGCGCGCGAAGGCGTCGAGGCGCGTGCGTAGTTCGGGGACATTGGCGGCCGGCATTGCGAATCCGCAGGCGTGAGCGTGTCCTCCGTAGCGCGAAAAAAGGCTGCCGCAGGACTCGATTGCTTCGAGCAAGTGAAATGTGCGGATCGAGCGGCCGGAACCATAGGCCTGGTCGCCGTCGCGCGAGATCACGAGAGTGGGACGGTTATAGCGTTCGACAATCCGCGTGGCAGTGATGCCGATGACGCCGCGGTGCCAGGCGTCGCCGTCGACCACGATACAGTAGGAGTCCGCGAGAGTGGGATCGCCGGCGAAGCGCTCCTCGACGGAGCGGAGAATTCTTCGTTCTTCCTCCTGGCGGTCGGTGTTGAGCTTATCGAGTTTCGCAGCCAGCTCGCGAGCGCGCGCCGGATCCTTCACGCTGAAGAGCTCAATGACGTCGCGGGCAACGTCCATGCGACCGGCAGCGTTGATGCGGGGAGCGATGCGAAAGCCGACTTCTCCCGAGGTCGGCGGGCGGTTCGCGGAGATCTGAGCGGCTTCCAGCAGGGCCTTCAGGCCGGGATTTACCGCTTTGCGCAGGGCATCAAGACCCAGAGATGCGAACACGCGATTCTCGCCGGTGAGCGGGACGGCATCGGCGATTGTCGCGATCGCAACCACCTTCATGAATGAGCGCAGCAACTTATTCTGATCTTTGGCGTCGAGGCGTCGCTGCATCAATCCCTGCGCCAATTTGAAAGCCACACCGGCGCCGCAGAGCAACTTGCACGGATAATCGCACCCCTTCTGATTGGGATTGACCACGGCCACTGCCTTGGGCACGCCGTCGAGGCCGGGAAGGTGATGGTCGGTGACGATAAGATCGACGCCCAACCGGAGTGCCGTTTCTGCGGGAGCGAAGGCTCGAATACCCATGTCGACGCTGACAATGAGGCGTATGCCGGCTGCGGCGGCGCGCTCGATGACGTCGTCACGCATGTCGTAGCCCTCCCGAATGCGGTGCGGGACATGGAAATCTGCGGCGCCTCCGCACAGCTCAATCGCCGTCTTCAAAATGATGACGGCCATGGTCCCGTCGACGTCGTAGTCGCCATAGATCAGGATCTGTTCTTTGCGCTCGATGGCGGCATCAAGGCGGTCCACGGCGGCGCGCAGCCCGGTCATCAATTCGGGGGAGTGGAGATGATCGATGGAGGGCGCCAGAAAACGTTGCGCAGATTCTGCATCGGCGATGCCACGATGCATCAACAAGGGTGCGAGGATATCAGCGGTGCGCGAGCTGACAATGCCGCGGAGAACGGGATCAGTCCGCAGACCTGCGATCAGAGAGTCAACGAGAGTCCGGTCCGAAGACTTTTGAATCCACTGCATGGGAATGTAGCAGTGTACTACCGGGGAGATTGAGCCGGGCAAAAGACCTTGCGCAAGTGTGCGCTAGTTTTCTTCGTCCTGATCGGGCTCATCCATGGTGAGGCCACCGAATTCATCGGAGACTTCGAGCAAGCGCTGGTAGCGCTCGTACCACTCGGTGCTGACCTCGCAGAGGAACATGGAACCTTGATAGGCCCATCCCAGTTGGAGAAAACCCACTTTGCCGAGGTGAGCGCGCAACCAGCGAGCGTCTTCCACATCGTCGCTGTCGGTGAACTCGGAGTTCGTGAGCCGTTCGACCATCTCGTTGAGTTCGGCGCTCTCGAGAGTCCAGGAGTGCATGGTAAGAAACGGCGTTGCGGCCGTTTTGGCCAGCTCGACGAAGTCCTTCCAGCCGTCGGGATTATCGTGCGTCTCCCACATGACGCACTGCACCTCTTCGTAGTCCACGAAGCCGTGAAAACGGCGCATGCCGTGGCCTTCGATGAAGGCAATCATGTCGTCTTTTACGGTGGTGAGATCGTCGGGGATGGGAGACATATTTAAAAACTCGCAGCCAGCATTGTATGCTGTTCGCGACGTCGGTGCCAGCAGAAGCCCGGAGAATGTATTGTTTTGAACGAGCTGGCTTAGCGCGCTTGGTCACGAAGATCCGCCAGGGCTTTCCTGTAATCGGGATCGTCGGGCGAAAGCTGAACCGCTTTCTCCAGAGCTTCGATCGCGTGTTTTCGATCTCCCATTTTCAAGTAGATCGCTCCCATTTCGTAGTAGGCGTCGGACTCCTTGGGGTTCACGAGCACTGTTCGCTGAAACGCCGATAAGGCTGCCGGAGGATCTGAGGTCTCGAGCACCCTTCCGAGAACATATAAGTAGTCGGGGTTGTAGGGATCACCGCGCAGCGCGTTATTAATTTCTTCGTGGGCCTTCGGAACTTCGCCACGCGAAAAATCAATTTTCGCCAGTTGGGCAAGACTCGGGCCGTTCTCCGGATCCTCGGATAAGGCCTGGTTGAGCAGATCTAGCGCGGAGTTGAGCTGATTCTTTCGAGCGAGTTCGCCCGCGTCGGTTGCGAGATGGTCGGCGTGCATCTTGTGCGTTTTCAGATCCTGCACTCTTTGAGAGTGCTTTTCGTATTCGTCCTGTAGTTGCTGAGCACGGTCGGTCTGGCCGGCGCATTTATAGGAGCGGGAGAGCAAGTAAAGATCCGCTGGCTCGGCTTTTTCGGAGTCAGCCAGGGGCTGGAGTAAAGCAATCGATTCGTCGCACCGGTTGGCGTGAAGGGCAGTTTTCGCCAGCAGAACCTGCGTCTGGGAATCAGGCTGCAAATGATAGGCATCCTTCGCGTCCTGATAAGCGCGGTCGTTATCGTTGCGGTCTGCAAACAGGCTGCCGCGAAAATAATGCGCGGACGCTGAGCCTGGAGCCAGCCGGATGGCTTCATTGAAGTGCGCGAGGGCTTTATCCTCGTCGCCTTTCGCCTGATAGGCGACGCCCAGTTGTTCGTGAGCCTCGGCGGACGCGGGCGCCCTCCGAACGGCACGCTTCATCTCGACAATGGCGTCATCGTAATGCAGCAAGTGGATGTCGAGTTTGCCCAGTTCCACCAACGCCGCAGGACTGGTCGGATGGTGCGCAGCGGCCTGCTGCAGGACAAGTCTCATTTGGTCGTAGTTGTAAACGCCATCGTAGGCGGCTGCCAGCCCCATCTCTGCTTTCTCGTTTCGCGGATGAGCGCGCAGAATTTTCTCGTAAGCTTCAATCGCGGCGGGATATTGACGAGTGCGCAGAAGAATGGCGGCATCCTGCAACTCGATCGTTACGCCGCCTGGACTCTGTTGCGCCACGCAGAGCGCGCACACGCCAATCGCCAGCAGAAGAGCGCGCACGGAATCACTGCGGCGGCGTAAGACGCATCGGCAAATGTTGTATGGCTTGCCCAATCGCCTTCAATATTGCCACAGCAGCGAGGCTAGCGACTGAGTGCTGAGGTCAAAAGAATCGGGCCGCCCTGTAAACGGACAAGGCGGCCTCAAACCAAGTCACAATACCGAAGACCTCAGAAGCTGAACCTCACCCCCAGTTGGGCGGCAAACGGGAAGCTTCCGGGCGAAATCTGGTCCAGGAGCCGGTACCCCGGTGTGTTCGCGGGAGTTGGGAGCGCGGTAAGCGGTGCGCATGTGGAAGAGACGCTGTTCGCAATCGGCGTACACGGGCCCACCGGGACGAACCCACTGTTGTCCGGGTTCGAGTAAAGATTCCCGCGGTTAGTGACATTGAATATATCTGCAGCCAGGCGCAACTGGTAACGCTCGCCAAACTTGAAATCTTTGGTGAGACGCATATCCCAAGTGAAGAAATTTGGTTGGCGCGCGGGGTAGCGTGGCAAGAGATACGGATTGCCGCCGCCAATCTGAACCGCGGGGCGATCGTTGTTGGAAAACTGGTTAATCACACCGTCGCCGTTAATGTCGGCCGAAGAATAGGCGGGATATGCCAAGCCGCTGTGGCCGATGAAGTTGCTGCTCCAATTCAAACCCCAGGGCAATTCCGCAACGATGCCAGACTTGAACTGGTGGGTGAGATCGAGTCCGTTCCGGCCGTAATCAATGTTGATATTGAATGGATCCTGTCCGCCGAAGAACGTATCGGTATCGCGCTCGCTGGAATCGTTGCTGAAATTTCTGGACCAGGTGTAGTTGGCGAACCACTGGTAGCGATGGGCGAAATGCTTATCAACGCTGACGGTGAACTGCTGGTAATTTCCACGGCTGAAGCTGGCGAGCGACAGCGCCCCGGAAAAAGGAGTGAGCGTACAGTCCAAAGGCATGGGTTCGCCGCCAAACACAAACACTCCATTGGCGGGGCATACAAAGCCTCCTGTGACTGGATCTCCGGTGGATGCGAGAATCGCGCGTCCGAACTGATCGGTTCCGAGCGGGGCGGCATAATTTCTCTGCCAGTTCGATGTGCTGAATCCGCCGGTTTTCAGATGTGAGGAATGCATGTAGGCGTAGTTGACGGCAACTGTCCATTCGCCGGAGAAGTGGTGCTCCACGCCGACGGTCAAGTTGGAAGCACGCGGATTGCGCAATGCGGGATCCGAATAGGAAATCGCCGGACAGCCGATGAACGGAGGACCAGCGGCGCACAGGTCATTTGAACTGACCGATAATGCCGACGGGAATGTGTAGGGGAACCCACTTCCCGGTCCGCATCCGAATGCGGTGGGACAGAAAAGCGTGGTGGATTTGGAACCGCCGCCGTTGGACGCTTGCGGGAAGAAAATCGTGGGCGTCTGCGCATAGTAGAGGCCCCAAGCCGCGCGGACGACGGTGGGATGAGTATCCGACCCAAGACTCCATGCGAGCCCGATGCGAGGTCCCCATTGTCCAAAATCGTTCGGAGTCTTCTGCGGGACTGGCGAAACTTTCGTGCCGTGTCCGATTGGGCCGACGCCGGTGTAAACCTCTTGTCCGGGGATGTGGGTTTGCGGCTGCGGGTTCCAGGTTCCATCCCAACGAAGGCCGTATGTGATCGTCAGGCGTTGCTTGGCTTGCCACTTGTCCTGCCAGTAGAGGCCGAGCCCCGTTTGATAATTGGGGAGAAGCGTGTTGGCTTGGAAAGGAGTTTGTCCGTTGAGGCCGAAACCCTGGAAGTAGAAATTAGGATTCGAGTTATCGAAATCGGTCAGATTGGAAAACTGGTATCGACCGGCGCTCCATCCGGCAAAGGTGTCCTTGCGATCGACGAATGAATTAATGTCGCCGCCGAACTTCACGTCGTGCTTGCTGAAGGAGTAGGAGAAGTTGTCCTGGACCTGGAGCTTTCCGTTGTCATTGTTGCCGGGAAGATAGAAGCGCTGTCCAAAGGTGCCGTTGGGAGCGATCTGGATTTCGGGCGCGCCACCGAAGATTGGATGGCGCTTGCGGGTTTCGCCTTCGATCAAAACCCGGACTTCATTTACCTTGCGGCCCATAGCCGTGGTTAGGGCGAACACACCGCTAATCCCCTGATTCACGAATTGCTCGGTATCGCCGAAGGCGTCAGAAGTTTCCGACTGCCCGTGACCGCCGGTAAAACCCTTGGTGTGATTGCGCGTACCGAGACCACGGACGCTGAAGTGATTCGCCGCGGTCAACTGATAGTCGTAATGTCCGAGCAGCGTGAAGAAATCCTGAAATTGCGGATGAGGACCATCAAAGGCTCCCAGGTTCGGCACGCCGTAACAGGCCGGAAGCAGATTCATGCCAACCGCGCCCGCGACGCACGCTGGCCCAAGTTGATCGGAAGACGTACCGGCGGGAATGATCGGACCGGGATCACTCGCGCATGCAGGGTCTCCGTGACAGAGATTCGTAGTCAGCGGGCCAGTATTACGCTGAATATCGGTGGAGAGAAAAAGGAACTGGCGGTCGCGATGGATGGGGAATCCGATGGAACCACCGAACTGATGTTGCCAATCGATATTGGGAGGATTGTGCAGGGCATCGTCTTTTGTGAGGCCCTTGCCGCGATAATATTCGTGAGCCTCGCCGTGAAGGTCGTTGGTACCGGATTTCGTGACTACGTTGAGCAGGCCTCCAGTGGCTCGGCCAAACTCTGGAGCAAATCCGTTGGTGACCACCTGAAATTCCTGCACGGCCTCGATCGGAACTGTCAGGTTCTTGGTTTCAAGCGATCCGAAGTTTTCTCCGAAGAAGTTATTGGTTGTGTCGGCACCGTCGATGACCAGGCCGGTGTAATCGCTCTGCTGTCCGCCAAGCCGGATGTTGCCACGCAGACCTGGAACCACCTGAGCGGAGGGGCTTAGTTGAGCGAGATCGCGATAGTCGCGACCGGGAAACGGAAGGTTCTCGAGGCTTCGGGAATCGAGCAACTGGCTGATGCCAGAGGTGGATGTGTCAACGGCTTCAATGTTGGCGTTCACAGTCACAGATTCCTGTGCTGATTTGAGTGGCATGCTCACGTCCAGCGGCAAGGAGGAGCCAACATTGACCACAATGCCTTTGACCGTAGTGACAGCAAAACCCTGAGCCTCTGCGACGAGAGTGTATGCGCCTGGAGGGACAGCTTCGAAGGTGTAACTACCGTCTCCGGTGGTGGTCATCTCGCGGCGAAATCCCGTGGAGGGGTTGGTCAAGGTAACCTTGGCGTTGGCGACGACCGCGTGGGAAGCATCGTACACGGTGCCGTGAACGGCGCCGCGCTCCAACGTCTGAGCCAAGCAAAAGGTGCTCACTACGGCCAGCATCCCCACGAAAGTCAGTCTTGCAACACGCATTTCCTGCCTCCAGAAGAGAGTCACGATCCCACAGTTATGCATTGACGAGTCGACCACACGACTTCGCCCCACAGAACCAAATATTGCACTAGTGTTAAAAGAGTGCGTCTCACTTAAATCTATTAAGCGCCGAATTAGACTGCCCGCACCTACGCGGTGTCAAGACTATTTTTGGCATCCGAGGCGGTCCGTATTTTGAATCGGCGCAATGGAATTTTGAGTTGGCGCACCGCGCGGTTCTGACGCCGCTTGATCGGGCTCGGTGACAGCAAGAATCTGATTCGCCTTCACGTTTTCCAATCGTTGAGTAATTCCGCTGGGCCAACGGATCTCAAGCGACTTTGCCGAAGTATCCGTACCCAGGCCGAAATGAATCCGGCGGTCGCTCGCGGAAAGATAACTGCCCGTCGTGCTTACGGTCGCGTATTGGGTAGCGCCCGAAGCAGAGACCAGCTTCACTTGAGCGCCGATGCCATCGCGATTGCTCTTGTGGCCTTCCAATGACAGGGTCAGCCAGTGGTTGCGATTGCCGCCCTGGTTGCGCAGGACATAAGCCGGGCCGTTGTTGGTGGTGATCACAACGTCGAGTGCGCCGTTGTTGCGCAGATCTCCGACCGCCAATCCGCGCGCCGCCCACTTCTCCTTGAACACAGAGCCAGATTGTGCGGAAACATCGGCGAACTTTTTACCCGCCTCGCTGTGGAGCAATAGCGGCGGCTGCAAATAGCGAAGGTGGGGGAAGGTCAGTTGAATCGTGTCCATCACATGGCCCTGTGCGATGAAGAGATCCTTCCAGCCGTCATTGTCGTAGTCAAAGAACTTGACGCCCCATCCGGCAAAGGGTCGCGAGATCATGCCCAGGCCCGAGGTGCCCGTCTCGTAGGTGAACGACCCGTGGCCGGAGTTGTGATACAGGGCGTATTTCTGATCGGAGAGATTCGTGACCACAATGTCGGGACTGCCGTCGTTGTCGTAGTCGGCGAAGTCCACTCCCATTCCGGAGTAGACGCGCCCGTCTTCATCGACGGCAGTGCCGGCATCGACAGCCGTGTCGCGCAAGGTTCCGTCACCCTGATTGTGCAGAAGAAATTGGCGAACGGCGTCATTAGCAATCGCGATGTCGGTGAGGCCGTCGCAGTCCATGTCTGCGATGGCGACACCCAGACCTTTGCCTTCGAGTTTCGCCAAGCCTGCCTTCTGGGAGACATCGCTGAATCGGCCCGCGCCATCATTGTGATAAAGGATGGGAGAGATGCCGGGGAAGACATCGGGGCTGCAATAACCGCGATGACCGGGCAGGTGCTCTCCGCAATAGGGATTGTGGTCGAAAGACCAGTCGAGGTAACGAGCGACGACCAAATCGAGCAGGCCATCATTATCGACGTCGACAAAGGCGGCACTCGTCGACCATCCGGATGCGGCGACGTGCGCGGACTCGGTCACATCTTCAAAGGTGCAGTTGCCCTTGTTGTGATAAAGGTGATTGGCGGGAAAGCCCGTCACGTACAGGTCTTCGTGGCCATCGTTGTCATAGTCGCCTACCGCGACTCCCATCCCATAACCTTCTCCGGCGAGGCCCGATTTTTCCGTCACGTCTTCGAAAGTACCGTCGGGCTGTTGATGGTAAAGGCGATTCCAGAATTTCGGCCCAACTTTGGCGGGGAGTGTACCCTTCGGGATGGGATCGTCGATTCTGGGCTCCGTTGACGAAGAAAATGTCGAGACGCCCGTCGCCGTCGCAATCGAAGAGGGCAACACCAGCTCCCATGGTCTCGACCAGGTACTTCTGCGTTGTCGGAGAGGCCTGGTGCGTGAAGTGGATGCCGAGATCCGACGTCACGTCTATAAACTGCACGGACGATGCAGTGGGTGCCGGGACGGAGTTTCTGACTCTGGAATGCTGCTGTGCGGCCGCAGTGAATGTCAGCAGCAACAGCGTGGCGGCGAACATGGCACGGGATGCACTGATGATCCTAAACAGGCTCTTTCTCGTGGAGAATTGGAAGCCGATGCGCGTCATCGGATGTTATCGCCAGTGTTGTTGGTAAAGGATCTCAACTCCGGGAAGCCCACTCCGCGTCAAAGCGGGCGCGATCATAAAAAGATTTCTGCGTCCCGAAGCCCGTCGTTGACAGCCCAGCATAGAGATTAGCGCGGCGAACGGCTTCTTTTTCTGGAACCCCCTCACCCAGAAACACGGCGAAGCTGCCGATAAAGGCGTCGCCTGCGCCGGTGCTGTCGACACTCTTCACCGCAAATGGCAGAACGTGCTCGCTTTGGTTATGACTGACCAAAAGGGATCCGTTGGCGCCCAGCGTGATGATCACACCGCGAATGCCGCCATTGACGAGCTTCGCCCCGCACTCCTTCGCATCTTCCACAGTTCTTACAGCAGACCCGGCGATCGTCTCGGCTTCACTCTCGTTGGGGACGAAGTAGTCGAGACCCTTGAGCGCTGCCATGTCGATCGCTTGGGCCGGCGCAGGATTCACAATGCAACGAATTCCATTCTTGCGGGCAAACTGGACCGTGTAGTAGACGGTTTCTAGCGGAATCTCAAATTGAAGAACGATACAGTCGGCAGATTTCAACATATCGGCGGCGGCGTCGACGTCGGCAGGCTTGAGAGCGTCGTTCGCACCCTTCACCACAAGGATGCGATTCTGCCCGTTGGGCTCGACGAAAATCGGAGCGACTCCGCTCGATAATCCTTCGACCTGCTTCACATGCGAGGGGTCAATGCCCTGCTTCCTGAAGTTTTCAATCGTTGCCGGACCAAAAAGATCGCTGCCCACACGCGCGACCATGAACACATCAGCTCCGCAGAGACGAGCGGCCACTGCTTGGTTCGCGCCCTTGCCACCGAATCCCAGATCGAAGCGCTGGCCGAATATGGTTTCGCCCGGCTTCGGAAACTGGTTGGTGAAAGTGGTGAGATCGATATTCGCGCTGCCAACCACTGCGATTCGAGGGCGCTTTGCCATGATTGTTGCGGCGTCTCCGTGAAGTACGAGGAAGGCCGAGTCTATTCAGCGTACCTAGACCGTGTCAACGTGCTCCCAACAGCCATGATGAGCCACCTGCGCGGTTTCTGCTATAGTTTCGTTCCTCGACAGTTGAGTCTGGAGGTTCCATGCCCCGCAATGTCCGCTGCGCCCTGATTCAAGCCAGCAACGCGATCAGCAGCGATCGCCCTCTCGCGCAGATCAGGAAGGCGATGATCGACAAACACATCAAATTGATCGAGCAAGCGGCGCGTAAGAAGGCGCAGGTGCTCTGCCTGCAGGAACTTTTCTACGGGCCGTATTTTTGTGCGGAGCAGAATGCGCGGTGGTACGAGTTGACCGAGCGCGTGCCGGATGGTCCGACGACGCGACTCATGCAGAAAGTCGCTGCCAAGCATCACATGGTGATCGTAGTTCCGGTGTATGAAGAGCAGATGCCCGGAGTCTATTTCAACACGGCAGCGGTGATCGATGCGGATGGACGATATCTGGGCAAGTACCGTAAGCACCACATTCCGCACTGCCATCCAGGATTCTGGGAGAAGTTTTATTTCACACCGGGGGACCTGGGCTATCCGGTCTTTCAAACCAAGTACGCACGCGTGGGCGTGTACATCTGCTATGACCGGCATTTCCCCGAGGGCGCGCGCATCCTGGGCTTAAATGGCGCGGAGATTGTTTTTAATCCGTCCGCAACGGTTGCCGGACTGTCTGAATATCTTTGGGAACTCGAGCAGCCCGCACATGCGGTCGCCAACGGTTATTTTGTGGGCGCAATCAATCGCGTTGGGACCGAGAAGCCCTGGAGCATTGGCGAATTTTACGGCAAGAGTTATTTCTGCAATCCACGGGGCAAGATCATCGCGCAGGCCAGCCGTGACAAAGATGAGGTCGTCGTCGCCGACCTTGATCTCGACATGATCGCGGAGGTCCGCAAAGTGTGGCAGTTCTTCCGCGACCGCAGGCCGGAGACCTACGGCCCACTGACGACGCAAAGCGCAACATTGGCCGCAGCTGATTAAAAATGCGACGCCTGAAAACGGCCTGCCAATTCTGAACTCGAACTACTCATGACGACTTCGGACACCGTCCCCCTTCACTCACGAATCGAGTCGAGTCCTCTCTACAATCACGACCTTGCGCCGGCCACCGCCGCACAACGGCACTGGGGGACCTACAACTTCGCGGCACTGTGGATCTCCATGTCGGTGAACATTCTCACCTACATGCTGGCAGCAAGCCTGATCCAAGGGGGAATGAACTGGAAGCAAGCGGTGGCCACGATCTTTCTAGGCAACGTGATCGTGCTGGGGCCAATGCTGCTGAATTCGCACCCTGGCGCGAAGTATGGGATTCCGTTCCCGGTTCTAGCGCGCGCGTCGTTCGGCGTGTTGGGTGCAAATGTGGCAGCAGTCTTGCGCGCGCTGGTCGCGTGCGGATGGTTTGGAATCCAAGCCTGGATTGGCGGCGAAGCGATCAGCACCCTGTTGGCAACTCTCGCGCCCGGTTGGAGAAACTTCCCTCACGGCCCGGCTGTGTGCTTCCTTGTATTTTGGCTCATCAATCTCGCTGTCGTATTGAAAGGGATCGAGTACATCCGCGTGCTGCAGGGCATCAGCGCGCCGGTTTTGCTGGGCGTCGGGCTGCTACTGCTGGGCTGGGCCTACCACACCGCTGGTGGATTTGGTCCCATGCTGTCGGTGCCGTCGCGCTTCACAACCTTTCCCGACTTCTTGAAGTTTCTAATTCCCGCGCTGAACGGCACGGTAGGCTTTTGGGCGACGGTCTCTTTGAATATTCCCGACTTCACGCGGTTCGCTCGCAATCAGCGAGAACAGGTCATCGGACAGGCGCTGGCGCTGCCCACCACGATGACGCTGTATGCCTTCGTTGGAATCGTCGTAACGTCGGCGACTGTAGTGATCTATGGGACAGCAATCTGGGATCCGGTGCAACTGCTCAGCCGCTTCCATTCGCCGGTTGCGGTGGTGATTTCGCTGGTTGCGATTCTTCTGGCCACCCTGAACGTGAACATTGGCGCGAATGTCGTTTCCCCAGCCAATGATTTTTCTAACCTTTGGCCGCGAAAGATCAGCTTTCGCACCGGCGGCATTATCACCTGCTTCATGGGAATTGCGCTGATGCCGTGGAAGCTGCTCTCCAACTACCGAACGTTCATCCTGGGATGGCTAGGCGGCTATGCGGCTTTTCTCGGACCAGTGGCGGGAATCATGATTTGCGATTATTTCGTGATCCGGCGACGGGTGTTGCAGGTCGACGATCTGTATCTTCGCAAAGGGATCTACGAGTATTCGCGTGGATTCAACTGGAGGGCAGTCATCGCACTGGCATTGGGTGCAGGTACCGCACTCGCGGGCCTGGAGATCCCATCGGTGCGTGCTCTCTATGATTACTCGTGGTTCGTCGGCTTTGCCGTCTCGTTCGTCACTTACTACGCGATGATGAGGTTTCAGCAGCAGCCGGAACTCGCTCCACCAGGGACCGCGTAGCTTCGCTTGCCAGGACTACTTCGCTTTCCCGAAAGCGGGCAAAACATCGCGCTGGTAAATCCGCAGAGTTTCCTCTTCATCTCCGCACATGAGGTAGATGTTGAACTGGGTCACGCCCACAGCTGACAGTTCGCGCAATTTCTTGTGATGGGCGTCCACAGGGCCGACAAGACAAAACCGGTCCACAACTTCGTCCGAAACAAAGTTCGCGTTATCGCTCTCCACTTCGCAGTGATGCTGGTAGTCATAGTGCCCGCGATCCTCGACATATGAAGTCAGCGCGGCCGGAAGATCTTCCGGCTTGTATTGCCGAATCAGGTCCATCACATGGTTCGAGACAAGCGCAGGAAACCACCGCACGCGTTCGCGAGCCACGTTCAAGTCGTTTGAAACCCATACCGGCGCAGCGGCCATCACTTCGATTCTTCCTGGATCTCGCCCGGCCGCCCGAGCGCCTTCCTTCACGAAGCCCATACACCATTCAATCAAAGCCGGATCTGCGAATTGCAGAATGATTCCATCGGCCACGCGTCCGGCCATGTGGAGAACTTTCGGTCCGTATCCAGCGATCCAAACGCGCGGAGATTTTTCTGCCCAGGTGATGCGCGTGGGCTGTCCGTCGTGCAGCACCTCCTTGCCGGATGTGAGCTCTCGGAATTCTGTGACAGCGGATTCCAATTGCGACCAGCTCACGGGCTTCTTTCCCATGACGCGTCGCGAGCTGTCGCCGCGTCCAATGCCGAGTTCCATGCGGCCGCCAGAAATCAGATTCAGCGTCGCAAATAAACTGGCGGTCACGGTAAGGTCGCGGGTCGCGGGATTGGTAACGCAGGTGCCCAACTTCATGCGCCGCGTATTGGTCGCCATCAGCGTGAGCAGCGGGTAGGGTTCTTTCCACAGCACATGGGAATCGAAAATCCACCCGTACTCAAATCCGGCGCTTTCAGCCTGGCGCGTCAGGCCAACGACCCGTTCGACTGAGATGTCGGGCTTTAGCGTGATGCCGAACTGCATGGCGCTCCCCTTCGCGGAGTGGTGTGGAAACTGACTGTGAAGAACTAAAGGGCGGCAGTGTAGCATAATTCCTTCTCATTCCAGCCAGCGACGGAGGATCCGATGGCGTTCGACACCATTATCAAGAATGGTTCCGTAGTGACGGCAACCGATACCTACATTGCTGATGTCGCCATCGCTAATGGAAAGGTCACCGCCATTGGGGCAGAGCTTCCCGCACAGAACGCTACGAAAGTTCTGGATGCATCCGGGAAACTTGTCTTGCCTGGCGGTATTGACGTTCACACACATCTCGACATGCCTTTTGGAGGGACGACCAGCGCCGACGACTTTGAAACCGGCACGCGCGCGGCTGCTTTCGGCGGCACGACGACGCTGATTGACTTCGCAATTCAATATAAGGGCCAGCGACTACGGCAAGCATTCGATACCTGGATGGGTAAAGCTTCAAGCAAGGCGGTATGTGACTATGCCTTTCACTGCATCGTGACCGACGTGTCTGGTGGGCAACTCTCCGAGATGAATGATCTGGTCCAGGAAGGCGTCACCAGCTTCAAACTTTTCATGGCGTATCCGGGTGTTTTCATGCTCGATGATGGGAGCATTTTCAAAGCACTGCAGACTACTTCGAAGAATGGCGGCCTGATCTGCATGCACGCGGAGAATGGAAGCGCAATCGACGTGATTGTGCAGCAGGCGCTGGCGGAAGGAAAGAAAGCGCCAAAGTATCACGCTCTCACTCGCCCGACGACCGCCGAGGCCGAGGCCGTGGGCCGCGCGATCGCTCTGGCGGAAATGGCCGGAGCCCCTATCTACATCGTTCATTTGAGCTGCAACGATGCGCTCGAAAAAATACGCGAGGCTCGCGACCGCGGCCTACCTGTTTACGCGGAGACCTGTCCGCAATACTTGTACCTTTCGATCGATAATTTTGATGCGCCTGGATTTGAAGGCGCAAAGTATGTCTTCACTCCTCCACTGCGCGAAAAATGGCACCAGGAAAAACTCTGGAACGGCCTGCAGCGCGATCACCTCCAGGTTGTTTCAACCGACCACTGCCCTTTCTGTTTCAAGGAACAAAAAGAATTAGGTCGAGATGACTTCACGAAGATTCCGAACGGAGGACCAGGCGTGGAACACCGTATGAGCTTGATTTATTCGGGCGGTGTCGCCGGCGGCCGTTTTAGCGCAAACCGTTTTGTCGAACTTGTAGCAACCACGCCTGCCAAGCTATTTGGACTGTATCCCCGCAAAGGGACAATCGCGGTTGGCAGCGATGCCGACCTGGTGATCTTCGATCCCACTCGCAAACATACGATCAGCGCCAAGACGCACCACATGCGAGTGGACTATTCCATGTTCGAGGGCATTCAAGTTACGGGGATGCCCGAGATTGTTTTGTCTCGCGGCAAAGTTGTAATAGAAGGCGACAAGTTCCTCGGTCGCGCCGGGCAGGGAGAATTTCTGCGGCGCTCGACATACGCTCAGGTGAAGTGAGGATCGACTTCTTGTAAATACTTAAAACACGCTCTTAGGCCGCAATGGCCGCTGAACGCCGCACAATGCGCAGCTTCGGTGTCAGACGCGGGGGCGAAGCGGGCGAGACTTGTAGCCCTCCGAAAAGAAGAGTACAGTTACACGTTTTCTTAGGGGGATCCGAATGTTCTCGCCGCCAAATCTAACTGTTGCGCTGGTGATGATGATTACCAGCGCCATCTGCTGGGGTTCGTGGGCCAACACTTACAAGGGCGTCAAGAATTATCGGTTCGAACTGTTTTATTGGGATTATGCGATTGGTATTTTTCTAAGCTCCCTTATTCTCGCGCTCACCATGGGAAGCACCGGGCATGATGCTTCCAGTTTTGTGGCCAACGTGCAGGCTGCGGACATGCGCAACATTGTTTCGGCCATGGTCGGCGGAGCAATTTTCAATCTGGCCAATCTGCTGCTGGTGGCGGCGATCGATCTGGCGGGACTAGCAGTCGCGTTTCCGATTTCGATTGGCATCGCGTTGGTGGTCGGCGTGCTGCTGAACTATATTCTGCAGCCCCAGGGTAATGCCATGCTGCTGGCGGCGGGCGTGGCATGCGCGCTGATGGCGGTGATTCTCGACGGCAAGGCTTACGGCAGCCTGAAGCGCGCAGCCAGTGGAACTTCGCGCAAGAGCATTATCCTGTGCGTGATTTCGGGAACATTGATGGGCTTGTGGAGTCCCTTCTCGACGTTCGCCATGACGCGCGGAAATTCACTCACGCCTTACAGCGGCGTTGTATTTCTGACGCTGGGGGCCCTGCTGTCATGCTTCATCTGGAATCTGTATTTCATGAAGCATCCTCTCGTGGGCGAACCGGTGAGCCTGAATGGATTTTTCGGTGGCCCGGCGTCGGGTCATTTGCTTGGACTTCTCGGCGGAGTGATTTGGGGAGTGGGCACCGTTCTCAATCTGACCGCCGGCAAGTTGACGGGGCAGGCGATTTCTTATGCCATTGGGCAATCATCACCGATGGTCGCGGCGTTGTGGGGAGTTCTCGCCTGGAAGGAATTTGCGGGCTCAGGCTCGCTAGCAAAGATTTATCTCGCTCTGATGTTCGTTTTCTATGGGTTCGCAATTCTTCTGGTCGCGCGCGCGAATGGCTGAGCCCGGCAAACTTATTTCCCCTTGATTCGGCTGATGAATAATTGCAGGAACCGGTCCGCATCCGAAGCCAGGCAAACTCGCGCATTCGACTTCAAGGGGACAACGCCTTCAATTTCGTAGTGATCGCCGTGCAACACGTTGTTTTCGTTGGATCCCATGCGATTGGCGACAGTTTCGCCGCGAGTAAACTCACCCCTGGTTTCGACATCGACATGCATGTCTTTCAGCGTGACAAGCGTGGGATCGATCACAACTCCGACGGCGAGGGGATCGTACATCGCAGCTCCGGAGTAGCCGCTTTTCTCCGAGCGGGTCAGATAAAAATCCGCGAGCTTGGCGATGAACTCGCTCTCAGGCCCGTGCAGCGACTGCAGTTCCCCCAGATGTTTGCGCGTAAGAAGGGTGCGTTCGCTTACATCGGAGCCGACCATGGTAACGATCCAGCCTGCGTTGAAGACGATAGACGCTGCTTCCGGGTCGCCATAGATGTTTGCCTCGGCGGCACCGTTTACGTTTCCGCCGGTTATCGATCCTCCCATGATCACAATATCTTTCACCAGCGATGCGATCGAAGGATCTTTCGAAACTGCCAGGGCTATATTGGTGAGCGGGCCGACCGGTATCAGCGTGATCTCGTGCGGATACTTGTGCACCAGTTCGATGATGAGATCTGGACCGAAACGTGAATCGGCCTTGCATTTCGTGGCAGGGAGTTCAACTCCGGCCAGACCGTTCTTGCCGTGCCAGAACTGTGCGGTTACGAGTTTCTGATTCAGAGGATGTTGGGCGCCGGCGGCGACGGGCAATTCGCACCGCCCGGCGAGAGATACCAACTTCAATGCGTTCTCCAAACCTTGACGCCCGTCGACGTTTCCGGGCACCACGGTCAGCGCTTCGACCTTCAGTTCGGGTGAGTTCAAAGCGAGGAGAATCGCCATAGCGTCGTCGACACCCGGATCGGTATCAATGATCACTTGCCGCGGGGTTTGAGCCATGATGGCCGACAAGAGACACAGAACGACGGCGGGGTACAAGACAACGAGCGTGCAGCTTCGTTTCACGAGAAAATATCCTTTGTTTGACGTCATCAAGAACAATCTACAGCAACATGCCGGCGATGGAAGCCGACATGAGATTAGCCATCGTCCCAGCCAGCATCGCGCGGACGCCAAGCCGTGCCAACTCACCTCTTTTGTTTGGGGCCAATGCACCGATGCCCCCGATCTGAATTCCGATTGAACTGAGATTTGCAAACCCGCATAGCGCGAACGTCGCAATCGTAACCGAGCGCGGATCAAGAAGCGCTTTCTTCTCCCCAAGGATGGAAAATGCGACCAGTTCATTTAAGACCATGCGTGTACCGAGCAGGTTGCCCACTAGACGGCAATCATGGACGGGAATACCGATTACCCAAGCGACCGGCGCGAAGATGACTCCAAAAACTTGTTCCAGGCTTTCGGGAAACCATCCTACGTGGTTGTGGATGCCGCCAAAAATGCCATTGGTGAGGGCAATCAGCGCTAGAAACGAAATCAACATCGCGGCGATATTGAGCGCCAAGTGCAGGCCATCGGTCGTGCCCCGAGCAATTGCTCCCAACAGATTTTCTTCTTTCTCAGCTTTTTCTTCCTCAGCGCTCATGACGACCTTGCCGGCGGTCTTGGGTTCTTCCGTCTCAGGGACAAGCATCTTGGCCATCAGCAGCGTGCCGGGCGCAGTCATGATCACGGCGCTCAGCAAGTGTTTCGGATCGATGCCAAATGCGATGTAAGCGGCCATGATTCCACCGGAGACGTGCGCCATGCCGCTGGTCATCACCGTCATCAATTCGGAGCGAGTCAAGTCCGGGAGAAACGGACGAATGGTCAGCGGCGCTTCGGTCTGTCCCATGAAAATGCTGGCCGCAACGTTCAACGACTCGGCGCCGCTGGCACCCATCACACGAGTCATGACCCAGGCAAAAATCCGTATGATGATCTGCATGATGCCGAAGTAGTAGAGCACCGCGAAGAATGCGGCAATAAAGATGACGGTCGGCAGCACGCCGAAAGCGAAGTAGCCGAGCTGCGATCCGGGCTTGGCCAGATCGCCGAAAACGAAGTGGGAGCCGGCATAGGCGTAACTGAGCAATTTCGTGACGCCGTCCCCTGCTTTCTGAAAGGCAATCCGGCCGGCGTCAATTCTCAGGACAAAAACCGCGAAGACGAATTGCAGGCCCAGCCCCCACGCGACCGTCTTCAGCCGAATCGCGCGACGATTGGTCGAGAAGATGTAGGCCAGACCGAGCATCGTCAACAGTCCGAGAATTCCGGTGAATCGTCCCATTCAGTTCTTCTCCGCGGACTTCGCGATGATTCTGTGGATCATGGGCCTCTTGGAAGGATGGCGCGCTATCGCTGACTTCACAACTCGCCGCAATCAGTTGCCGGGCGCGCTCGGCGCGTTCGTCGGCATTGTAGTAGATCGTGGCGAGCGGTTCGTTGGCGGAAACTCGATCTCCAACTTTCTTGTGCAGGATAATTCCTACTGCAGGATCGACGGAGTCTTCCTTGCGCTCGCGTCCGCCTCCGAGAATCACGCAGGCGGTGCCAATCTGCTCGCACTGGATCGAGGTGAGATAGCCGGACTTCGGACTCAGGATCTGCGTAGTGTGCCGAGCTTGTGGAAGTCGATTGGTGTCGTCAATAACCCGGGCATCGCCTCCCTGCAGTTCGACCATCTGCCGGAATTTTTCCAAAGCCTTCCCTGATGAAATCAGCTCCGCACTCCGCTGTTTTCCTTCGGCAACTGTCTTCGAGACGCCGCCGAGATGCAGCATCCATGCTGACAGATCCAAACACAATTCTCGCAAGTCTGAAGGCCCCGCGCCACGCAGCACGTCGATAACTTCGACGACCTCGAGCGCGTTGCCGATCATATTTCCCAATGGCTGGTCCATGTCTGTGATCAGTGCGACAACCTGTTTACCCATGCGCTCGCCAGTCTCGACCATCAGTTCCGCGAGGAAGACTGCGTCTTCTTCGTTCTTCATGAAGGCTCCGGAGCCGGTTTTCACATCGAGCACAAGTGCGTCGATGCCCTCTGCCAGTTTCTTGCTCATGATTGACGCGCAAATCAGGTAGGGACTCTCTACTGTGCCAGTGACATCACGCAACGCGTAAAGTTTACGATCGGCGGGAGCGATTTCCGCCGTCTGCCCGATCATCGCGCAACCACACGCTTTGAGCACACGGCGAAAATCCGCCACCGACAGATTCACGTTGAAGCCCGGAATGGCTTCGAGCTTGTCGAGTGTTCCGCCTGTGTGCCCCAGGCCGCGTCCACTGATCATCGGCACCGTAACGCCAGCCGCAGCGGCCAGGGGAGCAAGTACGAGAGAAGTCTTGTCACCGACGCCCCCGGTGGAGTGCTTGTCGACTTTTCTCGCAGGTAATGAAGAAAGATCCAGCACTTCTCCGGAACGAAGCATCGAGTCGGTCAATGCCGCGGTCTCGGGGCGCGTCATGCCGCGCAGCACCACGGCCATCAACCACGCCGAGACCTGATAGTCGGGAATGTCGCCCTTCGTGTATGCGTTGACCAGGCCTTCAATCTCAGCCGACGACAATTCCACTGCATCTCGTTTTTTGCGGATGACGTCGATAGCACGGAACGCCGGCGACACAGATTTCGACTGGGTCACTGGAGGCGGAATCCTTCCGGAAGGAGTTCGGTGATGTGGGCCTGCTTAGGGCCGCTGGAACCCTGAAAAAAGATTATCGCTTCGGGGCCAAACTCATAAATTACCTGACGACAAGCACCGCAAGGCGAGCACGCCACACCGTGGTCGTTGGTAACTGCGACTGCTTGAATCTCAATTTTAGGACCCAACTGCGCAACTGCAGAGAAAATCGCGGTCCGTTCCGCGCAGTTCGTCATTCCGTATGAGGCATTCTCCACGTTGCAGCCGGAATATACTTTCCCGTTCGTTAGCAGGATCGCCGCTCCCACTCGGAAATGGGAGTACGGAGCATGGGCGTTTTTCATTACCCTGGTTGCTGCTTGCTCAAGCTTTTTCCGCACACCGGCGGACAGTTTTTTTTTGCGCATAGAAAATGGACGGATTGCTGGCCTTGTTCGGATCGCTCAGTGCAATCGCGGAATCGTGCGCCATTGTAAACCCTTGTTGCCCGTTCGGGATTCTTTCTCTGGGACCTTGCTCCGGATGTGATTTCGCGTTGGAAGTCTGCCTGCCGTACAATTGCACCTCAGGTACGGCCCGTTTCGCGCCTCGCGGGCAGGCATGATGAAGGCGGAGCCACCATGTCGGGCGATCACGACTATCCCAACCTCGCGCACAATTCGACGGAGCCGGTCGCACCTCGCGATCCGGGTTCCGCGATTGCGTCGCTCGCTGGACGCCCACTCCTTTCCAATATCGGCCTTCCCCTAGATCTGCATTGGGTGCAGGAGGTTCGAGTAAACACGAGCGCGGTCGAACGCCGCGCCCAGTCGCAGGTTGCGCGACGCACGGTAAAAAAAGAATGGCAGGCGGCGTGGCTGCTACGGGCGATCTCGTGCATGGATCTCACCACACTCTCTGGAGACGACACCGAGGAGCGCGTACGGCGATTGTGCGCGAAGGCACGTCAACCCCTTCAGCGGGAACTAGTGGAAAGACTCGGAATCGAGGAACTGGGAATAAAGGTCGGAGCCGTTTGTGTGTACCACACGTTCGTCGAGACTGCGCGGATTGCTTTGGAGGGCAGCGGGGTTCAGGTTGCCGCGGTTTCCACGGGATTTCCGGCAGGACTCTCGCCGCTCAGCGAAAGGGTCGCGGAAATTCGGCGGTCGGTGGAAGCAGGTGCACAAGAGATCGACGTGGTCATCACGCGCGCTCATGTGTTCGGCGGACGTTGGCAGGCGCTCTACGACGAAATCGCGACTTTCAAGCAAGCATGCGGCCCTGTGCACATGAAAGTGATTCTTGGCACCGGCGACCTGTTGACGTACCGCAATGTGGCGCGCGCCAGTTTCGTCGCCATGATGGCGGGCGCAGATTTCATTAAGACCTCGACCGGCAAAGAACCTACCAACGCCACTCTACCCGTAAGCCTGGTGATGGTTCGCGCGATCCGCGAGTATGCGCAGCAAACCGGCATGGCGGTCGGTTTCAAGCCGGCGGGCGGCATTCGGACGGCGAAACAGTCCATCGACTGGCTGGCAATGATGAAAGAAGAACTGGGCGATTCCTGGTTGCGAGCGGAATTGTTTCGCTTGGGCGCCAGCGGACTGCTGGGAGATATTGAGCGGCAACTGGAACATCATGCAACCGGACGGTATTCGGCGGAATATCGTCATCCGATTGCCTGACGAGCAAAATTCTTATTACGGGACAAGCGAGCCTAACCGAATGAGCATCGCCGAGAAATTTGTCAGCATGGAGTACGGTCCCGCCCCTGAAGATCCCAAAGAGGCAAGAGTTTGGCTGGAGCACCATGGGGGGCGCTTTGGACTCTTCATCGACGGAGCATGGCAGGCACCGAAAGCTGGAGAATATTTCGATACGTTCGATCCGTCGAACGGCGAAAAGCTGGCTAGCGTCTCTCAGGGCAGCGCGGAAAGACGTCGATGCGGCGGTGCGCGCTGCGCGAGCGGCTTTTCCGAAATGGCGAGCGCTAGCGCCGCATGTCCGCGCTCGCTATCTGTACGCTCTGGCGCGTCTCGTGCAGAAACACTCGCGACTGCTTGCGGTCCTCGAAACCATGGACAACGGCAAGCCGATCCGCGAGAGCCGCGATATCGATATCCCGCTCGTAGCTCGGCATTTTTACTACCACGCAGGCTGGGCGCAATTGCTGGAACAAGAATTTCCTGAATACGAGCCTTGTGGTGTCGTGGGCCAGATCATCCCCTGGAATTTTCCCCTGCTGATGTTGGCGTGGAAAATTGCACCCGCGCTCGCAACGGGAAATACCGTGGTTCTGAAACCAGCTGAGTTTACTCCGCTGACCGCCCTAACATTCGCGGAGCTCTGCCAGGAGGCCGGGCTTCCGCCGGGCGTGGTCAACATCGTCACCGGAGACGGCTCGACTGGCGAGGCTTTGGTGAAGCATCCAGATGTCGACAAGATTGCCTTCACGGGTTCAACCGAAGTGGGACGTGCGATTCGCGGCGCCACCGCCGCCAGTCAGAAACGCTTGTCCCTGGAACTCGGAGGAAAGTCGCCGTTCGTCATCTTCGACGATGCCGACCTCGACAGTGCGGTCGAAGGCTCTGGTCGACGGAATCTGGTTTAACCAAGGGCAGGTTTGCTGCGCAGGTTCACGCTTGCTAATGCAGGAGAGCATCGCAGAAACCCTGATGTCGAAGATTCGCGAGCGCATGAGCAGCCTGCGCATCGGCCCTCCGCTCGATAAGGCAATTGATATCGGGGCCATCGTGGCACAAGTTCAACTTGACCGTATTCAGCGAATGGTGGCGCAAGGAGTGGCAGAGGGCGCGACCTGCTGGCAACCGAAAGTTGCACTGCCGGCCCGCGGGTTCTACTACCCACCGACCCTTCTTAGCAATGTCCATCCGACGTCGATTGTCGCGCAGCAGGAGATCTTCGGGCCAGTTCTTGCGGCCATGACGTTTCGCACTCCGAAAGAGGCGGTGGAGTTGGCCAACAATACCGTGTATGGACTCGCCTCGTGCGTTTGGAGCGAGAACATCAACGTCGCGCTCCATGTGTCGGCGCAGTTGAAGGCGGGCGTCGTCTGGGTGAATTGCACGAACCTGTTCGACGCAGCGTGCGGATTCGGCGGATACCGCGAGAGCGGATACGGCCGTGAAGGCGGCAGAGAAGGCTTGCTCGAATACCTGGAGCCAACATGGTTCAAGCATGCGCAGAAGCTTCCTGGAGCAACTCCGCCCGCAGCTCCGCAAGCGGAACAAGCGCCAGAGGCCAGCACTCCCGCCATCGACCGCACAGTCAAGCTCTACATCGGCGGCAGGCAGGCTCGGCCCGATTCCGGCTACAGCATGGAGGTTCGCTCACCTGAAGGCCGGTTGCTGGGCGAAGCTCCACTGGGCAATCGGAAAGACATTCGCAACGCGGTGGAAGCGGCGCGCAAGGCCGAAGGCTGGTCAAAGGCAACGGCACACAATCGCGCCCAGGTGCTCTATTACTGCGCGGAAAATCTCGGGCTGCGCCGAGACGAAATTATTCGGCGGCTCGCGGCGGCGGTCGGCGAAAAGCAAGCTGCTCTGGAAGTCGATCTCGGCATCCAGCGGATCTTTACGTACGCGGCATGGGCCGATAAGTTCGATGGCGCGGTGCACAATCCGCCATTTCGCAATATCGCAATCGCGATGAACGAACCTATCGGCACCATCGGGGTGATCTGCCCCGTGGAAGCGCCGCTGTTGGGATTCTTATCACTTGTGATGCCCTTGCTTGCCGTGGGGAACACGGTCATCGCGGTTCCTTCGGAGCGCTATCCGTTAATCACCGGCGACCTGTACCAACTTTTTGATACCAGCGACCTGCCCGGGGGAGCGATCAACATCGTCACCGGGTATGCGGCGCAACTGCTTAAGACACTCGCGGAACACGACGACGTGGATGGCCTCTGGTGTTACGGCGACGAGGCGATGGTGGACGCCGCGAAGGCAATGTCGACGGGAAATTTGAAGCAGGTTTGGACCAACGAAGGACGCGTTATCGACTGGTTCAATCCCAAGGTAGCCGAGGGGCGCTGGTACCTGGAGCACGCAACCCAGGTAAAAAATATCTGGGTGCCCTACGGCGAATAGAATCTCTTCGTTCGTTAGAACCGGGATTGCATTTGTCGTATTCCAGCAGTAGCATACCCAAGCCTTTCATTCGCCCGGCATCATTCTCTCTTGCACGTCTCTTTGACCAAGGAGGACCTATGGGCATCGCAGTTTCCCCGCAGATACATCCGCAAGTCGCGGAGTTCATCGACCAACCACGAAAAATGTTAATCAACGGCAGGTGGGTAAGTGCCGCGTCGGGCAAGACCTTTCCCACATATAACCCCGCGACCGGTGAAGTTCTCGCGAACGTTGCCGAGGGCGATCGCGAGGATATCAATCAGGCTGTGCAATCGGCCCGAAACGCTTTCGATAAAGGACCTTGGCGCAGGATGACGGCCTCGGAGCGCGGCCGCCTGATCTGGAAACTCGCCGATTTGCTCGAGCAACATACCGAGGAGTTCGGATACATCGAGAGCCTCGACAACGGTAAGCCGCTCAACATCGCCAAGGCGGCCGACGTCCCGCTCGCGGTGGACCTGCTTCGCTATATGGCAGGATGGGCCACCAAGATCGAGGGCAACACCATCCCGTTGTCCGTACCGTACACTCCCGGCGCCAAATATCTCGCGTACACATTGCGGGAGCCGGTCGGTGTCGTCGGTCAAATCATTCCGTGGAATTTCCCGCTGCTCATGGCTGCGTGGAAACTGGGTCCGGCGCTGGCGACGGGCTGCACGGTCGTGTTGAAGCCTGCCGAGCAAACGCCGCTCTCTGCGCTGCGTCTGGGCGAGTTGATCATGGAAGCTGGATTCCCGGAAGGTGTGGTCAACATTGTGCCGGGCTATGGAGAGACGGCCGGGGCTGCGCTCGCTGCACATCCCGACGTCGACAAGGTCGCCTTCACTGGATCGACCGAGGTTGGGAAACTGATCGTCCACGCCGCCACCGGCAATCTGAAGAAAGTGTCGTTGGAGTTAGGTGGAAAATCTCCAAACGTCGTGTTCAAGGATGCCGATCTCGAAACTGCGATACCGGGCTCTGCCAGTGCCATCTTCTTCAATCACGGGCAATGCTGCTGCGCCGGGTCGCGGCTGTATGTTGAGAAGGCGGTCTACGACCAGGTTGTCGAGGGAGTCGCCGAGCACGCTCGCAAAATCAAAGTCGGCTCGGGACTCGAGCCCGACAGCCAGATGGGTCCGCTCGTCTCGGAAGAACAACTGAATCGCGTCTGCGGATATCTCGAGTCTGGATTTTCCGAAGGCGCCAAGGCCCTGGCGGGCGGCCATAAGTCGGGTGACCGCGGATATTTCGTCGAGCCCACGGTGCTGGTCAACACGAAAGAGAATATGAAGGTTGTCCAGGAAGAAATCTTCGGGCCAGTCGTGGCGGCGATGCCGTTTACCGATCCCGAAGAAATCATCCCGCGCGCCAATGACAGCGAATACGGTTTGGCCGCCGCTGTCTGGACACGCGATATCGGCAAAGCTCACCGCATGGCCGAACAGCTTCGTGCCGGCACCGTGTGGATCAATTGCTATAACATCTTCGACGCAGCGATGCCTTTCGGCGGCTACAAACAATCTGGATGGGGCCGCGAGATGGGCCACGACGCCCTCAGCCTTTACACCCAAACCAAGGCGGTCTGCACGAGGATCGCTTAAGAACGACCTGCAATAGAAAGGACGGTGGCTCGAAGCCGCCGTCCTTTTTTTGTGACGCTAGTTTTTGCAACTCTAAATTTGACATCTACCTTTCCATCAGCAGGACTTTCTCGGCGTCATCAACCTCGGTCAGCTTCACCTCGATGACTTCGTTCATCGTGGTCTGAACGTTGCGGCCGACGAATGTAGCCTCGACCGGAATTTCCCGATGCCCCCGGTCAATGAGCACACACAGTTGCACTCGCTTGGGCCGGCCGTGAGAAAAAAGTGCGTCGAGAGCTGCCCGGGTCGTACGGCCCGTGAAAAGCACATCATCGACCAGCACGATGTTCTTATCCTCGATCTCAAACCCAATCTCTTTTTCCTGCACCACCGGCTTAGGACCAAGCGTCGACAGGTCGTCGCGGTAAAAAGTGATATCCAGGGTTCCGACCGGCACTTTGGCGTTCTCGATGCGCGTAATAATCTTGCCCAGGCGCTCTGCGATGGGCACGCCTCGACGGCGAATGCCAACGAGTCCCAAGACTCGCTACACCATCATTCTTTTCCACGATCTCATAAGCCAATCGCACCAGGGTGCGTTCGATTTCAGATGCAGACATCAGCTGCGCCTTCTGACGAAGGCCGGTTTTCCGCGAAGGGGTCTTTGCATTCATTAGGAGTTATGCCTCGGCGGCCGCGAAGCCGGCTACCCAATGTAGTCAACGCGCTCGCGCCGGTCAAGCCGGCGGGATGCGGCATTGATTTCTTGGAGGTGCAGGAAGGATTAGATCTACACGGTGGATTTATCGACTACTGCGGGAGGCTCCAGGACCGCGTCGAGAGGTGCCTGCGGGTCGGGACACGCCGTTCTGATCGTACGGGCAAACGGACAACTTCCATCTCGAATTGATCTCAGGTCGATGGCAGCAGCATTTTGGCTTGCGATGTCAGTTGGCACAATCCCCACACCTTGATTTCTTCCCAAGCCCTTGGCGCGATAAAGAGCCGCGTCCGCCAGCGCAATCGACTCTTCGGCGCAGACCGCCTCAAAGGCACCGCGGCACCATGGGTAGGCAGCCCAACCCACCGAACATGTTTTTTGCACCGAGATTCCATGGCCGAGATCGAATGGTTCTGCCGCCATGATCTCCAAAACGCGGCTGCAGAATGCCGGCGTTCCTGCCGGATCCGTCGAGCGGCTCATGATCAGGAATTCTTCACCGCCCCAACGAACCAGAACGTCGGATTTGCGCACTACGGTGGATAATCTTTGTGCCACCAACTGCAGGAGCCGGTCCCCGGCGGGATGGCCGTAAAGATCATTCACCTGCTTGAAGAAATCCATGTCGACCATGATGAAGACTAAATCGCGATGATCGATCTTCCTGATTTCCCCGCCCTGCATGCGCTGGTAGTTTCGCAGGACCTGCCCAGCCTCAGCTGTCAAAATTTCTTCCAGATAACGACGATTCCATATGCCCGTCAACGCGTCGGTAAAAGATATTTCCTGTAACTCCAGATTCTTCCGCTGCAACTCCAAGCTGTGCCAGCGCAGCGAGTGCTCTTTGTTTTCCAGTTCATCTTTCAGGCGGCACATTTCGTCGAGGTTGTTCCGCGATAATCGCAAGAGGCTGAGCAGTTCCTGATCGAGCAGGTGTTGTTTCACAAATACCAGCACACCCATGACGAGCATAACTGCAACGGTTAAAAGCAACCTGTAGGTGCGCACCCCTTGCGGAGCATGCCCTCCGAATTGAGCCCACGCGACCATCAGCGGAGTGATGAAGACGGCCATCATCGCCAGCCGCGCTTTCCACATTCCGAAACCGGGGGTTGAGGCCTCTGTCGGCGCATCTTGCATTCCGGCTTCGCGCATCATGAACCCTATACGCACAAACCAGGCCATGGAAGCTACGAGCGGCGCATCGAAAAGGCTGCCCGTATAGTAGAGATGCAGATCGATAGCTTCGCTGGCGATAAGCGAGGCGACACAATAAAGGAGAGTGGCTGCGAACAGGTGGAAGTAGACGGCTCGCCATGGGCCGCGGCTCCGTCGCCAAACCAACATCAGGCCGCCCGCCAAAACCAGTTCTTCACAGACGTAGAGCAGGTCGAAACTCCTGCCATAGACCGATTCAACCGGGTGTATGTACTGCCACGGAATCACGACAAAGAGGTAGAGAAATAACCACCAGGTTAATAAAAGCGCGAAGTCGAGAGTCCCAAGTCGGATCGCACGATTGTCCCGGTTCACGTGCGGTTGAAGCGCCACCGCCGCCATCATCGGAACGATATGCAGGAACAGGATTACGTCGCCAACAAACGGATTGGGCGCTTCATGCCGAAGATAGACTTCAAAATAAGTCCACAGGACTTGCGAGGCCAGCCACATTCCCAAGCCAAGGCCCATGAGAGACCAGAAAAGCCGGGCCTTTGGCGCCGAATTCCTGAAGTTGGAGAGAAAAGACACGGCGGCGCACAACAAAACTACATTCTGCAATATGTCGCCGTAAGCGGTAAGAGCAAAACTGCGAGGTGCGAGGACGGACACCAGGATCTGGCCGCAGACGAGCGCCGACACTCCGATGGCCCACTTCCGTCCGTTTTGGAAAGCCAGACTCCCCACAATACAAATTGTATTTGCAGTTGAGCTGCCTCAAGGGTTACTGAGGTAACCAAAACGAACCGATAGGGTCACGAAATGTCTTATGCGTCGAGGGCCGCTGAAAAGCGCTGCACGAATCGATAAACGTCTTGGTATGAGTTATATAACGGTATCGCGGCGACGCGGAATGTGTCTGGTTCACGCCAGTCTCCGATGACTCCCTCGCCTATCAATTTTTGGCACAGGTCGCGACCTTGGTGGCGTACACGAATGGAGAGTTGCGCCCCTCGTCGCTCGGGCTCGTGGGGAGTAATGACAGAATGTTTCGGCGACTGTTGTTGGCCGAGCAGGAATTCCATGTAGCCAGTGAGCAACAGGCTTTTGGCTCGCAGGCGTTCGATCCCTGCCTCAGAGAAGATCTCCATGGAGGCACGCAAGGGCGCTAGCGCCAGAATTGGAGGATTGCTTAACTGCCATCCTTCCGCGCCTGCCATCGGACGAAACTCGGGCCCCATTTCGAAGCGGATCTTTTCATCATGCCCCCACCATCCGGCAAAACGCGGCAGATCCCATGCCTGCGCGTGCCTTTCGTGAACGAAACATCCTGCGACACAGCCAGGACCGCCGTTGAGATACTTGTAACTGCACCAGACCGCAAAATCTGGCCCCCAACCATGGAGGTGCAACGGAATATTTCCCGCGGCATGCGCGAGATCAAATCCTACGATGCAGCCTTTCCGGTGTCCGGCTTTGGTAATACCCGGCATGTCGAAGACCTGGCCGGTGGCATAGTTCACGCTGCCAAGCAAAATGAGAGCGATCGAATCGCCTTCGCGTTCGATCACCGACTCGATATCTTCATCACGCATACAGGATTCGCCCTCGCGAGGCGTCAACTCGATGAGCGAAGTGGCCGGATCAAATTCATGAAAGCGAATCTGCGACTTTACCGCGTATTGATCCGAAGGAAACGCTCCGCGCTCGATCACAATCTTGTGTCTCGCTGTTGTGGGCCGGTAGAACGTTGCCATCATCAAGTGCAGGTTCACGGTGAGAGAATTCATCACGACGACTTCCCGCGGGTCCGCGCCGACCAGGGCCGCCGTTTGCTGGGTCAATAGCCGGTGATAAGGCATCCAGGGATTTCTTCCATGAAAGTGCCCTTCCACGCCGAGCCGCGACCAGTCCTGCAGTTCCTGTTCGATATAGGAATGCGCGGTCTTGGGCTGCAGTCCGAGCGAATGCCCGCACAGATAAATGCACTCTTCCCCGCTTTTCATTTTTGGAAGACAAAAGCGGTCGCGAAAATGGGCCAGTTCGTCGTGGGCATCCATCGTCACCGCAAACTGTTCGCCGAGTTGGAACTCTGGGACGCTCACGATAACTCCAGTGGAGTAAGTTCACGGTGGATTAGTGTGTCGGCTTTGCTCCAGTCAAGATCTTCGACTCGCTCGATGCCTTCGCAGAGCTGGGTCAGCATCCGGTCTTGCTGCTGACCGCGCCGCAAGGCCGTCGCATAAGGAATACGATGGAAGGTCACCATCGCATATTTGGGGACGAAGAGCTTTGGATATCTTGGCTTCCAATGCCAACTCAACTTTCTTGCGAAACAAGAATCGCGGATCTGCAACTCGATCTCGCATCTCCACGAAGTTCTCGACCGCCAGGTCGGCGATCGCATCCGTGTTCGTCTTACGCGCTCCCTCAAACTCTCGGAAGACTCGTTTCCAATCGGGGCCGAGCCGATCAAGTAGTTCGAGCAAGACTGTGCAGTCTTCGAAACCGCAGTTAATTCCCTGCCCAAAGAACGGAACGATGGCATGCGCCGCATCCCCTAACAGGAGTGCCCGGTCCGACACATGCCACGGCGAGCATTTGATAGTCACCATCGCGCCGGTTGGATTGGCAAGAAAGTTATCAACCAGATCCGGCATGAGCGGAACGGCATCGGGAAACCGCGCCTGAAAAAACTCGAGGACCCTGGTGCTGGAAGTTAGCTCCGCGAAGCTGTCCTGGCCCTCGAACGGCAAAAACAAGATACAGGCAAATGTCCCGTCAACATTCGGCAGCGCAATGAGCATGTAGTTGCCGCGCGGCCAGATGTGCAGCGCATTGGTCTCCAGTACGTGCTTGCCGCCAGGCCCGGCCGGAATCGTGAGCTCCTTATAACCGTAGTCGAGATACTGCTGCGAAAAGTTGAACCGATTGAGCTTGAACATGTCACCACGAATCGCCGACGCTGACCCGTCACAACCGATTACTATGTCCGACTCGAGCGTGCGTTTCTCTCCGGTCTCCTCGTCGCGCAGTGGGAGCGCTCCCGTCTTGAAATTCATTCCTGTGCAGCGCTGCTGAAAATGGATTTTCACCCCCTGCGCCTCGGCAGCATTCATTAGCGTGACACCCAACTCGGCGCGGGAAATCGAATTGATCACCTCTGATTCGTTCTTCCCATACGGTTGATATGTAAGCTCGGAAGTTGTGGAGTGCATCATCCTTCCCTTCATGGGGATGATGATGTTGCGCATCTGGCTCCAGAGTCCAGCCTCGGAGAGAGCATGGATTCCTCGAGTGGAGAGTGCCAGATTAATCGAGCGACCAGCGCTCATGCGGACGCGCCGCATATCGGCGCGCCTCTCGTAGATTTCGGCCTGAAAGCCTCGCCTTACCAGGCCGAGGGCCAGCAGCGGTCCGTTGAGCCCGGCCCCGATCAGGGTGATTTTTTCTGCGTTACGAGTCATGAGGAAGAAGAGCCCCGGTGGACCAGGCGGATGCGCCCTATTCCGTCAACAGGGTCCGCGCCTCCCACAGTTCCGGGAAGAACTTTTTGTCGAGGGTCAGTTTCAGATACGACGACCCCGCACTTCCCCCGGTTCCCATGCGTACGCCAATGACGCGCTCCACCAGCTGGATGTGGCGCAGCCTCCAGCTCACGATCAGCTCATCGAATTCCGTGAGGCGCTCGCAAACATCAATCCAGTCGCGATTGCTGTGCTCGTCCCGATAGAGTGAAAGCACGGCCCGTGCCCGCGCGTCGAACCGATCACGATCTGTGGCAGCGTCGACGAACCGAAGTTTCCCCATAGCGCGCAATGCTTCAAAGAAAACGTCGTGCAGCGAAGGCTCACGCAGACGGCGCGTCAATTGTGCGTGGGCTTCGGGGGTCGGTCTGTGGTACCGCAACATCTTCTCGTCCTTCAGGCCGCAAAGAAACTCGAGTTCACGAAATTGCTCCGACTGAAATCCGCTGGCCGGCTCAAGCTTGCCGCGAAACGCCATGAAGTGCGTTGGCAGCATGGTCTCGAGAATCGTGAACTGCTCGACCAACACGCGGGTGATTTCGGTGCAGCGCCGCAGCAGTCGTGCCGCCTCATAAACTTCGTCGCGCGATTCAGGATTTGCGCCCGCACCGCTCAGATTGGTCACCACCGCGTCCAGATCGTGCAGCAGTTCCTTGAACCACAGCTCATAGGTCTGATGCACGATGATGAACAACAGTTCATCGTGATGCTGCGGCGACGACTGCGAATGCTGCAGTTGCAGCAACTCCGGGACCTTAAGATACGAACTGTAGGTGAGTTGGTTGCCGTGCGGCTCAATGGGTGAGCCGGGCTTTGAAACTACTCCTTCGAGGGCATCTGCCTTCCCGAGGCCGAGAAACTCCAGGGCATTCCCGCCCAGTAAGCGTGTTTTCGCTGGTCCTGGCAACTGGCTGGCTCGAATCGACGCTCCCACAGGATGTTCGCCGAGTGGGAATGGATAATCAGAACCTAGCATCACCCGCTCCACTCCCATCGTGTCGACCAGAAACTGCAGCGCCCGGACATCAAAAACCGCGGAATCCACTGAGAAGCGATTCAAATATTGACTCGGGGGCAACTCGCAGACTCCGTGCGCCACGGGATGATGCTGCCAGGCGTTTTCCAATCGTCCCAGCAGAAACGCGAAACTCCCACCACCGTGCGCGAAGCAGATACGCAACTTCGACGGCAGTTTGTCGAACGCTCCTCCCAGGATCATCGCAACGATTCCCAGTTGAGTCTCCGCCGGCATGCCAACCGTCCACGGCATCATGTATTTCGGCATCCGCGACTGGCCGAGCATGTCCCACGGATGAACCAGCACCGCCGCGCCTTCATCGGCGCAGTGATGCAAGAATGTCACGATGCCGGGATCGTCAAGGTTCTTTTCTCCAACATGATTTCCGATCTGCACGCCAAGATGGCCCGCGCGCATGCATCGGCTCAACTCTTTGCATGACGCATCGACGTCCTGCAGAGGAACCTGGCACAGCGACTTCAACCGACCGTTGCCTTGAGAACACAATTCCAGGGCAGCATCATTGAACAGCCGCGCACAATCAAGTGCGTGCTCCGCGGGGCGCTCATACGCGAACAGCACTGGGGTGGCTGACATCACTTGCATTTCTACGCCGTCCCGGTCCATTTCCTGAAGGCGCACTTCTGGATCCCAGCAGGCGGAATAAATCTTCCGGAAGAACCGGTCGCCCACCATGATGTCGGCTTTGCCGGCCTCGGCGTGTTTAATCCACGGCCAGTCGGGAGTGCCATAGCGCGCCGCCAGATCCGGCCACGTGCGCGGGAAGAAATGATTGTGGATATCGATGACTGGCATTTACTGTTTGCCGGGATGAATCGCGCCACAGTGCTTGCACTTGCGCAGATTCTCGTTGCTGTAGAACTGCTCAAACAGCGGCGGCAGGTCGCGCACAATGCTTTTGAGTCTTACCTCGGCTCGGTGCACCAGTTGATGACAGTTCTGGCAATACCACTCGAATCCGTCTACGGAGCCTTCTGGCCGGGGCATTTCCACCACTACGCCGATGCTTCCCGCCTGGTGTCGCTGAGGCGAGTGCCGCATGTGCTTGGGCAGCAGAAAGATTTCACCTTCCTTGATCGGAACTTCCAGCGGGGGCTTGCCCGGAGTCTCCATTAGCCTTAGAAATATGTCACCTTTCAGCTGATAGAAAAATTCTTCAGTCGGATCGTCGTGATAGTCGCGTCGCTGGTTGGGCCCTCCGACAACGGTCACCATCATCTCGCCATCTTCCCAGACCTGCGCATTGCCCACCGGAGGTTTGAATTTTTCTTTGTTGTCATCGATCCAGCGCTGAAAATTGAATGCCTTCAGTTCTTTGATAGACGGCATAGGGCTCCTATTTCTCAGGCTTATACGCGACCGCCCGAATTTCGATGAGCAGGTGCGGATGCGGCAACTGGTGGACGGCCACGGTAGTTCGGGCCGGACCATCGTAATTGAAGTATTCCCCGTACACCTCGTTGTATCCTGCGAAGTCGTCCATGCTCACCAGGTACGACGTTACTTCGACCACGTCGCTGAGATCTGCTGCCGCAGTCCGCAGAATATCTCGCACATTCTCGATAACGGCTCTTGTCTGCGCGCGAATGTCGAGGCGGGGCGTTCCGAGTTTGTCGACCTCCGCTCCAGCGATCGAGTTATCGGGCCGGCGGGAACTCGTCCCTGAAACGATAAGGAAGTCTCCTGCGCGCTTGATGTGCGGATACTTCCCGAGCGGCTGCGCTCTTCCTTCAATGACCTTACTCTCGACTTTCCCCATGTTGTTCTATGTACAGCCAGCGACTCGCTTCACAGCCGGATGCAAATATTGTTCAGCTCCGAATAAAAATTCAGCGAGTGCACGCCACCTTCGCGTCCGATTCCCGATAGCCCCGCGCCGCCGAAAGGCGTTCGCAGGTCGCGCAAGAACCAGCAATTTACCCACGTAATCCCGACGTTCATTTGTTGCGCCACGCGGTGGCCGCGTTTTAAGTTCGTCGTCCAGATCGACGCGGCGAGGCCGTACTGAGTATCGTTCGCCATGTTCACGGCCTCCTCTTCGGTGTCGAATGGAGCAAGATGGCAAACCGGCCCAAAAATTTCTTCCTTCACACAGCGCGCGGACTCCGCCAATCCAGTATAGATTGTCGGTTGCACGTAGAAGCCTTGGTCGAGGAAATTGCCGAACTCGGGAATACCTCCTCCGGTCACAACTGCGGCGCCTTCTTCCCGTGCCAGCCGGTAATACGACAGAACCTTTTCCCGGTGCTGTGCCGAGATTAACGGTCCCAAATCCGTGGTTTTCTCCAGCGGCGATCCCACGCGCAAGCTCTCAGCTTTGCGCTTCAGGGCATCGACAAACCGATCAAAGATCGAGCGCTCCACATAGACCCGTTCCGCACAAAGGCACACCTGTCCTGTGTTGAGGAACGCGGCGTCGCCGATTCCGTTCACCGCATCTTCAAAATCACAGTCAGCGAAAACAATCGCCGCGTTCTTTCCTCCAAGTTCAAAAGAGACCGGCTTCACGGATGCTGCGACGGTCTTCATAATCGCGGCCCCAGTTTGCGATTCGCCGGTGAACGTGACCGCATTCACGTCCGGATGCTGCGTTAGGAATTCACCGGCCGACTTCGGACCAAATCCATGGATCACGTTGTAAACACCATTCGGAATTCCAGACTCCTGCATAACCTCGGCCAGCAACGTCGCGGTCGCCGGAGTTTCTTCGGACGGCTTCACGACCACCGTATTGCCGCAGGCCAGAGCGGGCGCGACCTTCCATGTAAGCAAGAGAAGGGGGAGATTCCAGGGAGTAATGATCCCTATAACGCCCAGCGGCTTACGCACGGCATAGTTGATCGCGTTCTTGCCGTCTGGCGTTTCGGTCTGAAACGACTCCAGGCCCGCCGCTTTAATCAAGTCGGCAAAGACGCGGAAATTTGCCGCCGCCCGGGGAACATCGAGCCTCGAGGCCAGAGCCACTGGCTTTCCCGTATCCGCGACTTCCGCCGCAACGAAACAATCGAACCGCGCTTCGATCGCGTCGGCGACTTTGTGCAAGCGTGTGGCGCGCTCTCGAACCCCCAACTGCCCCCACTCTCCACGCAAAGCCTTACGGGCCGCCTGAACCGCGGCGTCCACTAGATCCTGATCCGCCTCCGTGACCTGAGCAATCACTTTGCCGTCCGCCGGATTCACATCGGCGAACTCGCGAGTGCCGCGCACGAACTCCCCATCGATATAATTCCGTATTAACTTCAATTAACGTGAACCCCGCGGCATCCTAACAGCCCTGCATCCGGTGAAGCAATGCCCGCTGAAGCGTTACTGTTTTCGTTCGTCCAAATATCTCCGCAGCGCATCCCTCCACGCTGGCATGACGATTCCGTACCGTTGAAGACTAGCCGCCGACAGAACGGAATATGCCGGACGGGGTGCTGGACGCGCCATTTGTTGGCTGCTGACCGGCCTGACCTCGCTCGGCAGCCCTGCATTCTTCACAATCTCCTGCGCGAATTCGAACCAAGAACAGCCGCCCGTGTTCGTCACATGCACAATTCCCCGAGCATGCTTGCGGCATAACTGGATAATTGCCCGAGCGAGATCGACCGTGGAGGTCGGGCATCCTCGCTGGTCATTGACTACATCCAGAGCCGGGCGACTCGCCGCTAACTTCAGGATCGTGTCCGGAAAACACTTGCCACCCACACCGAACAGCCACGAAGTGCGGGCAATGCAGCAGTCCGGCAAAATTTCCTGCAAGCGGATCTCGGCCTCTAATTTCGAACGTCCGTAAACGCTCTGCGGATTTCTTCGGTCGTCGGTCTCGTACGGTAAAGTCTTCTTGCCATCAAATACGTAGTCGGAACTGATGAAAAGAAGTTTCGCTCCGAAGTCCCTTGCTGCCTTTGCGACATTGACCGCCCCATCGCGGTTCACGGAAAAAGCCCGCTCCGGATTACTTTCACAGCCATCCACATCTGCGTAGGCCGCTGCCAGCACGATCCATGCCGGGCGTATTTTATTCAGCACAATCTGAACTTTTTCCGCATCGCGAATATCGGCATCTCCCGAGCTGAGCCCGACGACTTCGTCTCCACTCCACTCTCGCGAAAGAGCTTTGCCCAGCAGGCCTGACGCGCCAAATATCGCCACTTTCATCTTTGATTTTCCCGAAGCTAGTCGAAGGTTTCAGCATCGCGCAGAATCACACCGCGTTTGTCTTTCGCGGACACGACGGGTTCCCCTTCCAGTTCCCACGCAATGTTTAATGCTGGGTCATTCCATACCACCGTGCGTTCATCTTCGGGCGAGTAATAGTCGGTGGCTTTGTAGAGCACATGCGCGGCTTCCGATATCACCCGCAGCCCGTGCGCGAAGCCGGCTGGTATCCACATCATGCGCTTGTTGTCGCCTGAGAGTCGCACGGCGGTCCATCCCCCAAAGGTTGGAGAACTCCGGCGCACGTCAACAGCAACATCGAGGATCTCACCCATGACTACTCGTACCAGCTTTCCCTGCGCATGTTTGATCTGGTAGTGCAGACCGCGCAAAACATTTCGCACGGAATAGGAATGGTTGTCTTGCACGAATCGATCTTCGATTCCCAATTCTGCGAATACCCGTTCGTTGAAGCTCTCCAGAAAAAATCCTCGCTCGTCGCCAAATACGCGAGGTTCCAACACAAAGACACCCGGCAGAGAAGTCGATATTTTCTTGATGGCATCCATTGCAAGCGGCGGCACCCGAGCCGCACATTGTCAAAACACCTTTTCGCGCAACAACTGCAAGAGATAGGAACCGTAACTGCTGTGCTTCATGGAGTTTCCGACTTTTTCCACCTGCCCGGCCGTGATGTAGCCGGATCGATAGGCAATCTCCTCCGGACATGCCACCATGAGCCCCTGCCGTTTTTCAATCGCCTGAATGAACAAAGATGCATCCATTAACGACTCGTGAGTCCCGGTGTCCAGCCAGGCCATGCCGCGACCCATTACGACAACTTCCAGTTGTTCTTTCTTCAAGTAAGCCTGGTTAACGTCGGTGATTTCCAGTTCCCCGCGTGCGCTCGGTTTCAGCGACTTCGTGATCTCAACCACCTGACGATCGTAGAAATACAAACCGGTGACTGCGTAGCTCGACTTCGGTTGCTTTGGCTTCTCTTCAATGCTCAAGGCCCGTCCACCGGCATCGAACTCGACCACGCCGTAGCGCTCTGGGTCGTGCACTCGATAGGCAAAAACTCGCGCTCCATTTACCTTCTTCGACGATTCACGCAGATCCTTGGCCAGATCATGCCCATAGAAAATGTTGTCGCCCAGCACCAGAGCGCACGGACTACCATCCAAGAACTCTTCTCCCAGCAGGAAGGCTTGAGCAATGCCCTCAGGCTTAGGTTGCACTTTGTACTGCAGATGAATCCCGAACTGACTTCCGTCCAGCAGCAACGCCTTGAATTTGGGCGCATCGTCGGGAGTCGAAATAATTAATATGTCGCGAATCCCCGCCAGCATCAGAGTGCAAAGCGGATAGTAGATCATCGGCTTGTTGTACACGGGAAGGAGACTCTTTCCCATCGCCTGGGTCACGGGATAAAGACGCGTGCCCGATCCTCCTGCCAGAATGATGCCTTTGTATTGCGTCGTTTCTTTCATGTGCGCTGATCTCTGCCTGCGCCGGTTTTGGCACCTAACTCGAGTAGTGCGTTGCAATCCACTGCCGATAGCTTCCGCTGGTCACGTCCCGCACCCATTCTTCATTCTCAAGATACCAGCACACCGTCTTGCGCAGTCCGCTCTCAAAAGTTTCTTTCGGTTTCCACCCGAGTTCGCGCTCGATCTTGCGCGCATCGATGGCATATCGCCGATCATGTCCCGGACGATCTTTCACAAATGTGATCAACTCGCGGCGCGATCCCTGCGCGGGCGGCGAGACTTCATCCACCAGGTCACAGATGAGTTGCACGATTTCAATATTCGGTTTCTCGTTATGCCCCCCGATGTTGTACGTTTCTCCGGGGCGGCCGCCTTTCAGCACAGCGGCAATCGCCTCACAGTGCTCTTCCACGTAAAGCCAGTCGCGGACATTTTTCCCGTCTCCATATACGGGAAGCGGCTTGCCCTGACGAGCATTAAGAATGATGAGGGGAATCAACTTCTCGGGAAACTGAAATTTTCCATAGTTGTTGGAGCAGTTGGTGGTCAGCGTCGGCAGTCCGTAGGTGTGGTGATAGGCGCGCACTAAGTGATCCGATGCGGCCTTCGACGCGGCGTAGGGACTGTTCGGGGCATAAGGTGTTGTCTCAGTAAAAGGCGGGTCGTCGGGGCCCAGCGAGCCGTACACTTCATCGGTGGAGACGTGCAGAAATCGAAAACCCTTGCGTTCTGCTTCTGAAAGCGTCGTCCAATAGGCTCGCGTTTCCTCGAGCAGGGCGAATGTCCCATCGATGTTCGTGCGAATAAAATCCTCCGGCCCGCGAATGGACCGGTCGACGTGGCTCTCCGCCGCGAAGTGCACAATGGAGCACGGCTGGTATTTCTCGAGCAACTGCCCCACTGCAGCGCGATCTCCGATGTCGGCGTGAACCAGTTCGTACCGACGGTCGCCTGCAATTTTCTCGAGATTGCGTGGGTTTCCCGCGTAGGTCAGTTTGTCGAGGTTGACGAGCGACACTGACTCGTCCTGCATTTGCTGCAGAATGAAGTTGGATCCAATAAACCCCGCGCCTCCGGTTACCAGAATCGTATTGCGTGTGCGAAAACGTTCCCCGCTCAAGAAATCTCCATTCAGTGGTCGTACGGTACAGCAGGGCAAACATTTGATTGTAATAAAAAAGGACGGGCTTGGCCCGTCCCCTGTTTGAGATGCTAGAAACGCAAGAGTTAGTCACATGCGATTCATCCCGCCCGACACTCGGTGGTTTCACCGGCTTCCTCGGTTTCCGTTCGACGTCTGGATTTATTTACCGCTCCGTCGACCAGTTCCCATCCGAGCACGGCGTAGTAGGCTTTTTCGATGTCCCCGGCTATTTCCTGCCACTGATACTGCTCCTCGATCCGTCTTTTCGCCGCCCTGCCCGCCGCCTCTCTCACCGCCTGATTCGCAAGCAAGAACCGGAGGCGCTCGGTCAAATCTGTCGCACTTCCGCGCTTGAATGTGAATCCGGCTCCATCGACAACCTCGCGGTTTTCCGGAACATCGCTGGCCAGCACGCACAGGCCGGCACCCATCGCGTCGAGCAGTGCCAACGAAAGGCCTTCCATATCCGATGGCAGCACAAACATCATGGCATTGGTCAACAACTCATCGAGCGTTTCGCCCGAAACCCAATCGAGCATCCGAATCCTGTGGTTAGCATGGGCGCGCAATTCGCGGTTGTAGTCGTCGCAGTAACTGGAGGCTCCTGCCAGCACGAGTTTCGTGTCGGTCTCGATCTGTTCGAATGCCTCTACCAGCAAATGGCATCCCTTCTCCGGCGAGAACCGTCCGAGAAACAAAATGTATTTCCCTGGCTCTAATCCCCACTCTCGAACCTTGCTCGCCTTGGTGCGCTCTCGGAGAATTCCTCCATTCGGCACATAAAGCGCTTCGACCCCGTGCTTCTCGCGATAACGCTGCTGCAAGGCGCGCGATACAACCATAGTTCCGTTCGGAAGGTGCACCGAAGCCCGCTCTCCCAACCTCAGGACACGTGATGCTAGCGAGTTCCACTTTTTCCTCTGCCAATCGAGTCCCTGAACCGTGACTGCGGTCTTGATTCCCAGCACTCGCGGGAGGAAAGAAAATAGTGCCGGCCCCAGCGCGTGATAATGCACCACGTCATAGCGTTGCGTGAGCGCATGTATTGTGCTGAGCAGGGTATGGATCACCGTTTCCAGGTGCTTCGAGCGAATGGTCGGAAGCCGCACTAGGCGCATACCGCGGTATTCTGCGACCTCCGGCGTAAAGTAACTTCGGCAATACACCGTGACGTCGTTTCCTCGCTCGACCAAGTGCCTCCCGACTTCTTCGTAATATGTCTCGATTCCGCTGTATTTCGAGATCACCCCGCGTCCGCCAATGAATGCCACCCGCAGCTTTCGCTTCTGCGTCACGAAAATCGGCCTCGCATTCGGCGCATGAGACAACCTCCAGGGTAGTTCCATAGGCAGGAGTTTCCAGGCTATGGAGTCCTTCTCGCGATTGCGTTTTGCGTTGCTGTCGATCAACCCCTTGTAGAGGCTCGCCAGCTTTTGGTAGTGGCCCTCAGGCGTATGATTCTGCTGAACCAGTTCCAATCCCGCACGCCCCATCTTCTCCGCAAGGTCCGGTTTCTCTGCGAGCGATTGAATTGCTTCCGCAAGCTGATTCACATCTCCGCAGCGATACAGAAGTCCGGTCTTACCGTGCTGAACCAACTCTCGCCGCGACCCCGTGTCTGACGCGATCACCGGCCGAGACTGCGCATACGACTCGAGGATCGTCTTCCCCAGAGTCTCGTAAGCGTGCGAAGGCAGGATGGTGAAGCGCGATTCGGCAATCAACGAATCACGCCGGACAGGTCCAACTTGACCCACAAACTCGACGTTCCCCAAGCACAACGATGACGCCAGTTGCTGCAGACTGGCCCTTTGCGGCCCGTCGCCCGCAACAATCAAACGTATTCCCGGAACCTGCCGCATCGCCCGCAGTAAATCGTCGACACCCTTCTCAGGCGACAGCCGGCCAAAATAAAGCACTGGGCCATCCTCGGGCGGCGTCCCCCCGTTTAATTCAACTACCTTCTGAAAATGCGGGAGCACGTTAAACTTGCCAGCTTCCCAACCATGCTCCACGAACTTGTCGCGCACAAACCGGCTGGGAGCTAGAAATAGGTCGACACATTTGCGATACGTCCCCAGCCAACGATGAACGTAGGCTTCCGTCGTGAGCGCCATCCGGGCGGCCAAGCCGGGATAGCATTTTGCTGGCAACGCGTGCCAGAACGTCCCGCCCTTGCACGCCTCGCACGCTTCCCCCTGCGAAGTGAGGTTGTAGGCTGGGCAGAGCAGTTTGAAATCATTCAGGTGATAAAGGATGGGAACACCCTGTGCTTTCAGTTCCCATAAAATCGACGGCGACAGGTGGTGATAAACATTTCGCACATGCGCCACATCGGGCCGAAACTGTGCAATCATTCCCCGGATTTTTTGCCGGGACTCTGTTGAATAAATCGCATGTCCCGCTTGCCGCGCCCTACGCCGCCAACCGGCCCGGACCTTGAAGTCGATGGCCGACACGAAGTGCTGATCGTAGGGAGTCGGCTCTCCGCGCGGATCGGCCATTGAAAACAGCGCCACCTCGTGGCCCTGCGCGCGCATCAGTTCCATCAATTCAAACAGATACACTTCAGTCCCGCTGAAGGGATAGTTATATTTGTTGCAATACAAAATTCTCATCGGGAACGCTCTCGGTCCGCGGTGCAATCCGCTGTATGAACAAGTTGGCAAATGATTCCAAATTGGTTTTGCGGTTGAACTTTTGACTCACGCGCAGACGGGCAGCATGCCGCATGGAGTCCAGTTGTCGGGCTGCCCGAAACCCCTGCGGATCAAGCTGATTTGGTTGGGGCGGCCTCTCCTGTTCTGTCAGCTCGTGGATCAGTCGCAGCTGCGCGACAAAATCAGGCATCGATCCGGGTTCATACAAAAATCCTGATTTGCCGCCATCGACGAGCTCAGGAATGCCCGTAATTGCCGGCGCCAGCACGATCTTGCCCCGCGCCATCGCCTCCATCAGTACCAGTGGAATGCCTTCGCTGCGGCTCGTCAGCACCACCACGTCGGCTCGGTCGTACCATGACGCCATCTGATCTCGTGCGATATGCCCTAGCAAACTGATTCGCTCATCGAGAGCACGTTCCCGGATTAGAGATTCCAGATGGCAGCGTTCCGGGCCTTCGCCTGCAATCAAACATTTGAAAGACAGTTTTTCTGCATCCAGTTCTGCGCACGCCCGCACGAGAAAAGCGTGATCCTTCACCGCATGCAACCGCCCTACCGCTAGGAGGGTGAACGCTTCCTCATTCGTCTGGAGTCTTGAAGCCGGTAGCGCCCCGCTCGCGGGCACTTCCACTCCCATGCGAGCCACAACCACTTTTTGAGGCTGAACTCCCGGATAGTGCTGGAGAATGTATTGCCGGTTGTATTCCGATACGGTCAGACAAAACGCACACTCTGTCATCTTCACGTCGAGGTAAGTTCCGTGCATCAGCAAATCTGATCCGTGCAGCGTCATGCTGAACTCCACGCCGAGCAATCGCGCCGCAACCATCGCAACCCACGATCCAAAGTACCCATGATGGACGTGGATGTGCTCGATCCCGTGTGCCATCAGCATCGTGGCGTAGCAGGCTCCGAGAAACGTGTGCACGAGCGCCTTGAGTCGCTGGAATGCGCTTTCATTCCCGCGGAAGATTATTCGGTCGATCAGGAAGGCGATTCGGTTCCACCGGCGCACACATAGCCCGAGTGCTCCTATAGCAACAGTGAACGGAAGCGATTGCAGTACTAGCTCGGGCTTCCAGTCGGCTGAGGTTTCGGCGTCTCTCCCAGCACGGCGCACACTTCCTGGAACAACGCGCACTCCGCGCCTGCGTAACTCCTCGATTTCTTCAACGACGTAGGGCTCGACAGCGGACGGAAACACGTTGGCAAGATAGGCGACCGTTACCATGACTCTCGCGCCACCGCTCGTCTTTGCTGGGCTGCCAGCATTCCAGCCATCGTGAACAGCAATCCGTTCACGAACTGATAACTCATCACGACAACTGCCGCGTTTACCCAATAGACGGCCAGCAGAACCGGCCACAGCCGGTGAAAGTGCTGATTGAGGAATCCGTCCTTCTCGCGCGAGGGAATAGCCCCGCGTCCCAGATGCCACAGCTCCCACATCAACCACAGGTATAGAGCCAGCCCCGCCACACCCTGCTCCGCTAGCAACTCGAGATAGGTGTTATGCGGATACATCACTTTCGCGTCATAGCCGCTGACATGACGAGGCAACTCTCCCGGCATCCGATGGAAACCCCACCCGGTCAGCGGACGCTCCAGAAACATTTCCCAACTGCCAGCGTATACTGCCTCGCGAAATTCCACCGGGCCACGCTCTTCGAGCCGATCGGTGAACGTTCCTTGCGAATCGCACAAACCCGCAACCACTACAAGAACTCCCACGATCAAGGCCAGTGCGGTACAACCGCGTCGGAGCATCCGATGGGGGGAGAGGAAAGTCAGCGCCAGGATTGTCCCCGCAAACGATAGCCAGACTGCCCGGGTCATCGTGGCGAGGATTGCCAGCGGTAGGGAGGTCATGAGTAAAGCCGCCTTGGCCCCCCGCAAAGTGCCTCTCCGGTAAGCATGGACCGCAACTAGTCCCAACAAGTTCAGCGATACACCATTGGCGACAGCTTGCAGCAGGGGCCCGCGCGCGCGGTCGACATGCCAGCCAACGCTTTGGTCGAGGATGAATCGCGGGAAGATCAGAAAGTGCGCGCCGCAGAGAAACGCGATTGCGGTGAAGCTGAGATATGCCAACACCACGAGCGCGAAGACTTCAAATTGCCGAATACGACTTTCGTCTGTGAACACCAGCCCGGCAAGATGAAACAAGGCGAATGGCACGATAAATTTCGACGCCAGCAAGTTCCAGGTCTCACGGTCAAAAGGCTGGCCCGATACGCTAATCAAGACCAGTGCAGTTAGTCCGATCATGGGCCAAGTGGCGCGCTCGATGTTTAAGAGTCGCTCCCTCAGCACAACTCCCCGCGCCACCACGCCGACAACCAGAAGCCCGAAGGCAAGGCGGTCGATTTCGTAAAACTGCACGTCGGGGTGTCGGAGCAGCATTGCCGTCATCGCCGCGAAGAATAAAAGAGAAGGTACGGCGATCAACATATGCAGTGGCCACAGGACAGCCTGAGCGGCCCGGACTGCAAACTCTTCCCCAATCCTCCAGCGCAATGCCGGCTGTTGTGACAAGGCCTGCATCACTCACCGCTTCCCCGAAAAACTGCCAGGAACGTTCGCAAAAGGACCTGGATATCCAAGCCCAGGCTCCAAGTCCGGATATACTCGCGGTCCAACTCGATGCCCCGCTCAAAACAAGGATCGCGCCGCGCTGTCACCTGCCACAGTCCTGTGATTCCCGGAGTCACGTCCAACCGGGACAGATGTTCGATCTCATAGGCCGCAACGTCGTCCAGCGGATGAGGCCGCGGACCTACCAAACTCATTTCGCCTTTCAAAACATTCCATAGCTGCGGCAGTTCATCCAGGCTATAGCGCCGCAGATAGCGGCCGACACGCGTAATCCTTGGGTCGCCGGAGATTTTGAAAGTGGGGCCCGATCTTTCGTTGATCCGCCGCAACGATGATTTCAGCTCGTCCGCATTGCTCACCATCGTGCGGAACTTGTAGCAGCGAAATAAGCGCCCTTTGCGTCCGGCCCGTTCCGCGCAATAGAGAATCGCTCCCGATGAATCGAGCTTCACCAAAGTCGCGATCGCCACAAGTAACGGCGACAGCACGATTAAAGCCGAGCCTGCTCCGAATACGTCCACCAGTCGCTTCAGGACAAGAGCGGCCACTGGCAATCGCTCCGCATTCAGGCAAATCATCGGCAAGCCCGCCACTCGCTCTGTTACTTCTTCCTCCGCGGGTTTGCAACCAAATAACTCGGGGACGATTTCCAGGTCCAGTCGCAAACGACGTGCTTCTTGGAAGACCTGCAAGGTCACGTCTCGGTCCCGAGGCGCGGCCAAGATTACCTCATCCACAAATTCGACCCGCGCCGTCCGGGCGAGGTCTGCGACTCGCCCAATCACTCCGTTACCGATCGGCCGATCGTCGTCAAGAAATCCGCACACCTTTCGCCCGGTGGCGGGATGGTGTTCAACATAGGACGCTATGCGGCGACCAACCCCTCCGGCTCCCACAATCAGCACGTTTCGCGCATCGCCCCGCCCGTTCACCATGCTGCTGCGCCTCTCGCTATGCCATCGCCACATCCATAGAGAACCGAAATGCAGCCCACCCGCCCCGCAGATCAAGCCGCTCGTCGTCCATGGAGCTCCCTGTAACCCATAGGCGACACACAATATTGCGTTCGCCAACAATATCGATTTCCCCAGAATCCGGCCTTGGGTTCGTAGACCGCGATCTTCTGCGCGAAGTCCCTCAGAATAGGCCAGGAGCGTGATCAAGGACGCGTGCAGAACCGCGAGGCCCAGCAGAAAAGTCGGTGACCCCGCTGCGAATCCGAACAGGCGCACCCTCGGAAAGAGGACGTGCAACGGAACCAACAACGCCCCGACCAGCAGCCAGTCCAGCGCGACCAGCAAGAAATCGGACGCCATCGACCGCAGCCATTTCCCCGCCGTCCGTTTCCGTAGCGGACCTGGCACGAGCAGCAATTCAGCCAGTCCGCACTCCGCCTCTGTGCGCCCGATCTCCGTCGTGTTCTCTAGTGTCGCCACCCGGACAGGCCGTGGTGGCTTTCGTGCGCCCCGCCGGAAGTCCGCTCTTCCACCCGGAATCAGTCGTGCGCATTCAGCTGCGGGGACCTTGTGTCGCAGGGGATTCAGAATGGGGATTGACACTTTAGATCAATTCCAATTCATGGCTCGTATAAGTTTGTGCCAATTTTGTCACAGAAATCTCGTCGCACGGCATATCACAGCCGTCGGTAAATTCTCTCCGGAATCGGGAACTCCCTGTCACTCAGCACCGTTCCCAGAAGGCGTACCTGTACTTTTTGCAGGCTCTCCTTTATCCTTCGCGCCGTGGCCCGCCGCGTGTATCGTGCCGAAAGCACGAGAATCATTCCATCGGCAAAGAGACCAATCGCTGCGGCCTCGTTTGATCCAGCTGGCGGCGCCGCCACAACCGAGTAATCGAACTCACGCCGGATCTGCCACAAATATTTGTGCAACGAGGCCGTGCTGCCATCGCTCTCACAAGCGGGCACTCGCCACAGATTCCCGCTCATACGAGTGGCGATCTGTCGCAGCGGAACGTTGCGATCGCGATTCGCTGGCTGAAAGGTCTGCCAGTCCGCGAGAAGCTGCGGATACTCCCCCACCACAGCGATCGCCCCCAGAGTCTCGAGCGCCAAAGCCTCACCCACTTGCCGGCAGATTCTGCGCACATCCGTTTCCGGGTCCACCGCGCTGAGCACGACCTGCCGCACCGGGCGCGTACGAGTCGAAGAAAAAACCTGACGTACCAGGCCGCTCATCTGTTCCCGAGCGAATTTTTCAGGATTCCATCCGTTCACCGCCCTCGGGAACTGGACACGACGGTGATTCTTGCTACCCGTTCCGCCGTTCGCATCACATTGGCAACGCCCAAAGTCTCCGCACTCATGATCACTTCCTCATGCCAGGATTTTCCGGCGCGCGTCCGCCGGCAACGATGCAAGCACCGGAGCATCCAGATAGGCGAGCACGTCTTCGGGATTGCGGAACGCCGGGTCGATGTAGTCCGCAATAAAAGCCGCTCCCGTTCCTGCCGATCCGGCAGCGACAATTCCGATAACCAGGAGCGTCCACGCCGACCATACGGGCAGCGCGGGCGCCACCGGTTGCTCCGCGATGGCCACATTGACGATGCCCCGCTCGTCGAGGGCGTCATTCATCCGTGCCTCCTCTTGCTTCTTCACATACAGAAGATAGTTCTCCTGCGTAGCTTTCTCTGTGCTGAGCAAGTCGTCCTGTGTGATGGCGTCCTCTCCGAGTTTTTGCGCGATGGCCCGGCATTCCGCCCTGTGTGTGTTGGTCGCCGCCTCGCGCGCCTGTAAAGCCTTTAACTGAACCTGGGCCTGCTGCAATTCTGACTTTGCCCACTCGTATTGCGTGTTCTTGTCTGTAGTCTCATCCTTGACCGGGGACAAGCTCTCCGCGACGATGGCAGTCTGCGCCTGCTCAATCTGTTGCTCGACCTCCTGAACCAGGCGATGTTTCGGCTCAAACTTCGTAAGCAGTTGAGTCCGCTTTAATTGCAGATCGAGCAGGCTCGATTTCAAGGATTTCATCAGTTCCGAATTATCGGCAGTCCGGACCTGCGTGGTGGCCCGCTCCGGAAGAACCTTCAACTGATCCTCGAGTTCCCGAACGCGCCGTTGTGTCTCGGTGATCTCGATTTGCGCTTGCCTGTCGCTGGCGTCGAGCTCGCTCAACTTTTGAAGCGCCAAGTCGCGCTGTTGCGCTGCCGCAATCACGCCGTGCCTGGCAGAGAATTGCAGTAGTTTTCGCTTCGACTCCTCCAGTTGCAGTCGCGATTCGGCGGTCTGTTGTTCGAAGAAGTGGAACTCCCCATTGGGGCGATGGACGTCCTTGTGCTTTTCCAGGTATATATTCGCGACTGCCTGCAGGACTTTAGCCGCAGTCTGGGGATCACCTGCCGCATAACTGATCGCAATGAGGTTCGTCTTCTTCACCGGCTCGACTTTCAAGCTCTTCGACAGTCCACGCGCCGTCCGCTCCCGGCGTTCTGCCAGCCCCTCCCTAAGGCGCAGAAAGTGCAACCAGTCGCGCCCACCAACGCTGGTCCTTTCCACGACTTTTCGCAAGACCTCTTCGCTCCGCAGCAATTCCACTTCCGAATTTAGTTCTTCTTCCGTCACCGCCATTCGCGTCACATCGAGCGGAGCATTCTGCCCAGCGCTCACCGGAGCCTCGGCCCTCCCGCGGCGTACCAAGACTTTCATGTTGGCCTGATATTTCGCTCCAACCATCGCATAGAGCACGGCAGCCGCCAGCACCAGCCCTGAGACGCAGACGAAGACCCTTCGCTGGCGAAACACCACCATGGCCAACTCCCGCATGGTTGGCGTTGGTGATACGATGCGCCCGCGAATTGGGTCTTCGTCTGGCACGCGAGTGAGAGAATCCGAATGTTTAAAACTGCGTGGAGTTCATATACATGCCGACCGCAGGTTTGGTCAGAAAGTGGGATATCTTCGAAATTGCATTCTGGGGAACGAACACCAGATCCCCCGGCATGAGATGAGCATCCTCTTGCAGGCTGTTTCGCTTAAGCATCTTCTTCAGGTTAAGCACACGCGTCTCGACCAAATCGTCGTTCACACGCCGAAACAGGATCACTTGGGAATGTTTCGCTTGTTGCGTCAGTCCCCCCGCGATCTGTACCGCCTCGGCCACGGTGGTATCCGAACGCAGCTCGTACTTACCGGGCTTGCCCACCTCTCCTCCCACAATGAAAGACGGCCGCTCGAATTCCTTCAGCGCCACCGCTGCCTGCGGGTCGTGCAGATATCCTGTGTAAGCTTTTTGGATCGCCTCGGTGAACTCCTGCAGGTTCAGTCCCTGCACCTCGACCAGGCCGGCATCCTTCAACATGACGTAGCCGTCGGGCTGCACGGTCAGGATCTGGTTGAACTCCGGTGCGACGGTGAAGGTCACCTCGACTACGTCGCTGGGTTTTAACCGGTAGAGCGGACGGCGCTTCCCTCCGAGTAAGAGGTTTCCCAGGCCATCCGCTCCCCCGGGTTTTGCGGCCTTTGTGCTGCTGTCTCCCGATCCGATTCCGGTTAGACCGGATGGGGAAATCTCATTCTCTCCGCTCGGGTTGGTACTCAAACCCTGCGCGAACGCCGCCGAACAAGACTCGAAAACCAACAGCAGGATTGCTATGAATCGGACGAATATAAAAACGCTCTTCATTTTCCCTGGCGTCGCGACTGCCGGCGCCCGAGCATCACTTGCCTTTGTGACACTTCATTGTGCAAGGTAAGCCCGTTGCTCGAAGTCAACAAGTCATGGGAAGTGCAATCCACCAAAGTGGAAAGCCTCTCAGTTCCCTCAAGACAGTAGCTCGCGGCACCACGTCTGAAATTCAACGGCTTATGCCGATCAATTTCTAGCAACAACGTGCATCGACCGCCACACATGTCTCTGCTCGGAGTACCCACGAAAGTGGACTTGCATATTTGCCATGTCACAAGTGCGTTGCAGGATTTGGGGCTAATTTTCCAAATTGGGATTTCTGTGTTCCGCCACAGTTTGGCCGCGGTCGAACCCACGCGCGGATTCCGTCTGCTTCCGTCATTTCTCCTCCTCTTGTTTAAACACTCGCAGGGCTACGGTAGGAACTCCTTTTCCACAACCGGACTTTCGTTGTTCGAGCTGTACGCAACACCAAACACCGCGATTCCCGTTTTGAAAGCAGTACACGAATTCTGTGTCCAGTTTCCTTGTGAGCAATATGTCCACTCCCTACAATCGCCTTATCGTTTCTCTAGAGTTTGGGAGACATAATGCATCGCACGTCCGCCGCCACTTCTGATGCTATCGGTGTGCTCATCGCCGATTCCAACCGCATGCAAGCCCAGTTGCTCACCAGCGCCCTGCGCCGCCATCCGGGGCTGCACGTGAATACTTGCCAGATGGATATCGCCTCCATCTCGCAAGCCATCGCGTCCAAGCCTCCCCGCGTGGCGTTGCTCTCCCTGAATCCACCAGTGACCGTTTCCGAATCCGTGATGGTCCTACGCAGCTTTCATCTTTCCCATCCCGCGATTCCGAAAGTTCTTCTCGTCCAGTCGTGCGACCGCGATCTGGTGGTGAGCGCCTTTCGCTCCGGCGCGCGAGGAATCTTCTCCATTACCGAGTCGAACCTCCGGCTCCTGTGCCGGTGCTTGCTCCGCGTGGCTGCGGGACAGATCTGGGCCAGCACCGAACAACTGAATTACATCCTGGACCTCATCTCTGAAGTCCCCTCGTTACGCGTGCTCAACGCTCGCGGGACCTCACTCCTGACCCCGCGCGAGGAGCAGGTCGTGGCCCTGGTCGCCGAGGGTCTGGGCAACCGCCAGATTGCCAGTGAACTCAATCTCAGTGAGCACACCATCAAGAAATACCTGTTCCGCATCTTCGAAAAGCTCGGCATCTCGTCCCGCGTCGAACTCGTCCTTTACGCCTTCAACAATGGAGATCCCCGCCAGGCAGAATGGCTGGCAGGCGCCCCAAGAATTTTGCCCAGTGCCTGAAACAACACCTTGCGAATTCCCGCTTGACATATAACTCGGATTCCGATATAACGAAATCCGACTTATGACAGACGATCTCGCCAGCTTCCTTCCTCTCTCTCCGGCGACGCTGCACATCCTGCTCTCGCTTGCCGGCGATGATCTTCATGGCTACGCCATCATGCAGGAAGTGGCGCGACAGTCAGCGGGCAAGTACAAGGTGGGACCGGGAACCCTCTACGACAATCTGCAGAAATTGATTGCTCGAAAGTTGGTGGAGGAACTTGGCGCCCGCTCAGGAGACGCGGACCCCCGCCGGCGCTATTACCGCCTGAGCCCGCTCGGCCGGGGAGTGCTCGCGGCTGAAGCGACCCGCCTCGCCGAAGTCGTCCGCGAGGCCCGCGTGCGCCTGCGAATCGCCAAGCCTCGGAGGACCTGATGCTTCGAGCCATCTACCGTTTCGTGCTGCTTCTGCATCCACCCAGCTTTCGGCGGCGGTTCGGTGAAGAAATACTTTCCATCTTCGACCAGTCCAATGCGAAGCGGTTCAAGTGCCGGCTCCTGGTAGACGGAGTGTTCTCGCTCGGACGGCAGTGGACCTTACGTCCCGACTTCTGGCACGGTGCCCCAGTAGAAACCGCGCCGCACCTCGCCGATGGCGTTCCCTCCTTCTGTACGCTCGATCCCTTCCGCCCTCGTACCTCTGCCATTGTTCACGGACTGGTGCTGTCGACCGCCGTGTTTTGCATGACCTGCTTCGGCATCCGGTACAGTTGGATCCACGTTCTCCACGTCCGTATTCGCGAAGTTCAGTTTGAAAGCCCACAATCCATCCAGAGCTTGGGCGCGAATGCAGTTGCCACAAAACCCGCAACGGTTTCACCCGGCGCGACAGACGTGGGCTCGGTCCCATCTCAAATCGCATCCCAACTACCCCTTAATGCTCCGACCGACACAACGGCGAACACGATCTCCGATCAAAACAGCGTGAGTCAAACCTCCGCGACCGATGCCAAATTTCAAGAAAGATCCGAGGGAGCGCCCGGGTCCAAGGCGCAGAGCGCCATTGACAAAACAAGAAGTTCAGAATTCGGGGATGAGGAACTGAACCGCGTAGAACGGAAACGTGCAGTCGATGGAGCGATTGAGAAGCTGAACCAGTATTACGTTGATCCTGCTGGCGCGAAGAAAATCGCGGATGCCTTAAGGCTGCATGAGAAAAACGGCGACTACGACGGTGTAACAGATGGCCGCGCATTTGCCAATCTTTTGACCGCACAGATGAGAGAAGTAAGTCAGGACCGTCACCTAAGAATGGTCTACAACCCGGTCAAAACGACTGCGGATCAGCCCGGGCCGACACCAGAAGACATTGCACGCTACCGAAAAGATATGTTGGAGACCAACTGTACGTTCGAAAGCGTCAAAATCCTCGCGCACAATGTCGGCTATGTGAAATTTAATTCGTTTCCCGATCCTTCGATATGCCAGTCAACGGCCAAGGCAGCGATGGCATCATTGAACGATACCGATGCCATCATCTTTGATCTGCGCGACAACGGGGGCGGCGATCCGAAAATGGTCGCGCTGATGGCCAGTTACCTGTTCGAACAACCCACGCACCTCGACGATTTTTACAACCGCTCGCAAGGCTCAACGCAAGAGTCCTGGACGCCACCGCCCGTTGCCGGAAACAAGCTGACCAACAAGCCCGCTTATGTGTTGATCTCGCGCGTGACTTTCTCCGGCGCTGAGGAGTTTAGCTACGACCTCAAGAATCTGAAACGCGCGACACTCATCGGAGAGACCACACGAGGGGGTGCACACATGGTCAGCCCGCATCGCATCGATGACCATTTCACCATCGGTGTCCCTGACACCAGACCAATTAATCCGATCTCGAACACGGACTGGGAAGGCACGGGAGTGGAACCCGATGTGAAGGTTCACGCCAGTGACGCGCTGCAGACTGCGCTAAAGCTGGCAAAAAGAGATCTCCAGAAGCGCTAAAGGATTTCAACAGACCTTACAAGTCCATTGAAAAGTCTGTAGCGGGCCCTGTATAACTTGGGACGGACCGTCTTGCCTGACGCCGCTTCCAACTCGGCCCCCGCTGCCAAACCTCGCCGCTGGAGCATCGTTGCCGCCGGATTTCTTCTTGCTTGCCCTCGCGCTGGTGGTGATCTATACCAGCCGCTCGGCGTTCTTCAGTCCGCTTGCGATCGTGGTTGTGGCCGCCATCGGCCTCGCCGCCCTGCTTCTGCAACTCAAACTTCGTAAAGACCTGACGGGATCCGTCCGTGCTCCCCTATGGCTCAACCTGCTGGGGCTGATCTTTGCCCTCGGCGCCGTCTTCGCCGACATCCTTCATCTGAGCGTCAACCTTATGCTGGTCGCCGCGCTTGGAGCGGTTGTCTGTTTCGGCGTGAGCGGTGTCGTGGTCCTGCACGCTCTTCGGAAGAAGAAGACCTAACGCTTATCCTCGCGACGGGTGATCCAACATCCCGCCATAACCTTACCGCTTGAACTCCACCGCCACGGTGGTCTCCACCACGGCCGGTTCCCCATTTACTCGATAGGGCTCAAACTTCCACCAGCGCAGCGCGTCCATGGCCGCCCGAGCTAGCACGTCCGGCCCATTGAGCGGACGCATGTTCTGTACCGATCCGTCCCGCCCCACCACGATATCGAGGGCAATAAGTCCCTGCAGGTTTTCCTTGCGTGCCTCCGCCGGATACACCGGCTCTACCCGATGCACCAGCAGCTTCTGCATCACTTCCGCAGGAACCTGTACCGGCGGCTTTTCCGCGGCGGCGGTAGCCGGACTCTTTAATCCGGACTCCAACTCTTCCCAAGCGCGGTTCCACTTCCACCAAAACAACGCTGCCGCAATTGCGATCAAGAGGCAAGCGATCAGCCATCGTGCTCCGCGCCGCCTTTTTTTCGACTTGCCCGACACGCCGTCGCCGCCATGCGAACCCGGTTTTTTTTGGCCTTCGCCATCTTTGGCAGCCATCGCGGCGAGGGCAAGGGCCGGACTTGCACCGGCCTCCGTCTCGGCTTTCGCCTCGTTCGTCCAATCTCGAATCGCAGTCCGCTGCTCCGCGGTCATCGCCACAAATTCCAGACCGTAACGTAACCGATCCTGATAACGCACCAGAGCCCGAGTGCGCAGGGGCGCCGCCGTCGGTGACAAGCGCAACTCAACTCCCACGGTTTCTCCCGCCTTCAACTGGCCCGCGAGCATCGCAGCAATGCCGCGTTCGCATACATTCACCGATCGCCCGGGCACGGTGTCAGGAATTCCCGAACGCAGCACTGTCACATCCAATGGAGTTTCAATTCGAAACCGCGGCACCCGTCTTCGCGACGGCCCCTGCCACTCCGGCGCTATCGATCCCGCAACCATTCCAACCTTCCTGGTTTCGTCTGGTAATAACGAGTCAACCCAACGAAATAATTCTTGTCATTCCGACCCTGAGCAACGCGAAGGGAGGAACCTGCTTTTCCTCGTGCGGGTCCGAGCCTCTGACCGGACAGGCCGAACCCAAGCTTAGTTGCGTCGCGGCCGATCCTAACGCCGCAGCTCCACAATCTCATTCCCACGCGCAAACAAAACCACGCTCGCCATCCCGATAAACAACCCGTGCTCCACCACTCCCGGCATCGCGCTAAGCTCCTGGGCCAGCCCATCCGCATCCCGAATCTCGCCAAACCGGCAATCCAGAATGTGATTATTCTCGTCAGTCACATAAGGCTGACCATCCGCATCGACTCTCAGACGAACATCAGCTCCCATCGCCGCGATCCGCTTGGCTACTAGAGCCTTCGCAAACCGGACGACCTCCACCGGTAGCGGAAACTTCCCCAGCACCGGGACCTGCTTCGATGCGTCCGCCACGATCACCAACTCTTTCGTCGCCGACGCCACAATCTTTTCTCGCAACAGCGCCCCACCGCCACCTTTAATCAGACGCAGTTGCGGATCGACTTCGTCGGCGCCATCCACCGTGACCGCGATCTCCTGACAATCGTCCAGCGTGGTCAGCGGGATTCCCAGACTTAACGCCAGTTCCCGCGACCGCACCGACGTGGGAATTCCCCGAATCCGCAACCCCTGCTTCACTTGCTCACCTAGCAACTTAATGAAGTAGGCCGCAGTCGATCCCGTGCCCAGCCCCACCACCTGCCCATCTTTTACAAACCGTAAACTAGCCCGCGCTGCCGCCTCTTTTTCCTGATCATTCGCCATAGATTTGTGTGCAACTATTCGTTGTCCCGGCGCCGTTCTATCGGCGGGCTTTTTTTCCTGTGGGCCCGGGTCCTGCCGCGTCTCTAATCTGGCCCCGCCCCTCAACCCAAAATCTTCTCCGTATAAATTAGATACCCCGCCAGCGCCAGCCCAAACACCACCGTCAAAATCGTGATGAAATCCAGCACAAACCCCGCTGGCTCGAAACTTCCCGCATCCAACTGCCGCCGCGTCTTCCGATAGCGAGCCAATCCTGCCAGCACCAGGGCCACTCCGGCAACAATCGTTCCCGCTCCCATCCATACGGAAAGCCCCGCAGTTCGCAACGGATGTCCCTGCACGGCGGTCAACTGCCGCATCGCGATCGAGAATCGACCGATAGCGAATCCGAACACGACGACGGCGGCCCCGGTCCGCACCCAAGCCAAGAAGGTCCGCTCATTCGCCAGATGGTCCCGAGCCCGATTCGGATTGAAATTCCCGTTCTCCGCCACACGCTCTCCCAACGCCGCCAGCATTATTCCACAGCCTTCGCAATCACAGCGCCCGCTCCGGCCAGATTCTTGATCAAATCTGCCGGCACCCCATGCCGCTCCCGCAAATATTCAGGCCTGTTGTAGGTCACCGACACCTTATCCTCACCATCCTCTGCCACCAGTGCCTTCAGCGGCAAATCGATCGCCAGGCTCGGCACCGCCACCATCAACGGAGTTCCTCCCTTCGGATTGCCAAAGATCAAGACCTTCGTCGGCCGCATCTTCAGCCCAACCTTCTCCGCCTCGCCGCTGTGATCGATCACGGCAAACACATGCAGTCCTTTCTCTTCAAAGGCCGCTTGCAATCGCCGCACCGTTTCTTCAACGGAATAACGACTATCAATTCGGACTAGACCATTTTCTTTTGCCATCATGGTTCCCTCTCGAAATCGCCTCTCCCAAACGACTCTCCGAGCGTCCCCCAGTCTTACTCGACCGTCGAAGTTAGCCTTCGGTTGGCCGTCGCCTCAGAGCATTTCTATAGTCTCCTGAATTCAATGCACGGATTTGTTAGCTCATGCAACCTTGACCCGCTATAATCGCCGGGCACTGCAACCACCCGCAATGGCACTGGCACCCGGAACACGCTTGGGCCCTTACGAGATCGTCTCCGCTCTTGGTGCTGGCGGTATGGGCGAAGTCTATCGCGCCAACGACACTCGCCTGAACCGCGAAGTCGCCGTCAAAGTACTTCCCGAGCACCTTTCCCGAAACCCGGAACTGCGCGAGCGCTTTGAGCGCGAAGCCCGCGCCATCTCGCAACTCTCTCACCCCAACATCTGTGTTCTGCACGACATCGGAACCCACGATGGAGCGGATTACCTTGTCCTCGAGTGCCTCGAGGGCGAAACTCTGGGGACACGCCTGCGCCGCGGCCCGCTCCCACCTGACCAGGTGTTGAAATATGGCGCGCAAATTGCCGACGCGCTCGATAAAGCCCATCGCCGCGCCGTAGTGCACCGCGATCTTAAACCGGACAACATCATGATCACCAAGTCGGGAGTCAAGCTTCTTGACTTCGGTCTTGCCAAGCCTCTGGCGTCACCGGTGGACACATCTTCCTCGATTGTCGCCACCATGACTCACGGCCCGCTCACCGCCGAAGGCACGGTAATCGGCACGTTCCAATATATGGCGCCCGAGCAACTTGAGGGCAAAGAAGCCGATGCTCGGAGCGATATCTTCGGCCTGGGCTGTGTGCTCTATGAGATGTCCACGGGCAAGCGGGCCTTCGATGGCAAGACCACTGCCAGCGTAGTCGCGGCCATCATGAGTTCCGAACCGGCATCGCCGTCGACCATCGCGCCTCTCACCCCTCCCGCAGTGGAATGGACCATCAGGAAATGTTTGGACAAAGATCCAGAGGAGCGCTGGCAGAGCGCCGGGGACATTGCGAGCGAACTGCGCTGGATTCAGGAAGGTGGCTCCCGCGCTGGAGCTGTAATTCCTACCGCCGCACGAAGCCGCCGCAAACTTCTGCAATGGGTCGCCGTGACAGCCGCACTGCTGGCCGGAATCGCGCTTGGATTTTTCGGCAAGCCAGCTGCAGCGCCGCAGCACCTGCGAGTTGCGATCGATCTCCCGCCCGGCAGCACGCTTCTTCCCGACAATTTCGCGCTGTCTCCCGATGGGCAACGCGTGGTGATGAACCTTGCTGATGCGGAGGGGAAGACCATGCTCTGGGTCCGTCAGCTATCGAACGACACAGTGCTGCCACTGGCCGGCACCGAGGGCGGGGTCGAACCCTTCTGGTCGCCGGACAGCCGTTCTATCGGTTTTTTCGCCCTGGATGGAAAAGTACGAAAGATTCCGGCCGGCGGTGGGCCCGCCGAAGCGGTCTGCGACATTTGGCAAATCTATGGCGGAACTTGGGGTCGGAACGACCTGATCGTGTTTGCCACCGGCGCCAGAGGGCTTTACAAAGTGCCTGCGTCCGGCGGAACACCGGTCCGCATCCCGACTCCAGAAAAAGTTGGGGCCGATTATCGCCGGCCCAGTTTTCTGCCCGATGGCAAACATCTCCTCGCCACCAACAATACTTCGGGCGGAATCTTTGCAGTTTCCATCGAGACCGGCGAGGTACAACCCGTCCTCCCCTCCGAAACCGGCCCTGCCCTGTACGCTGATCCCGGATACCTTTTGTTTTTGCAGGGTGATAGCCTGATGGCTCAACCTTTCGATCTCCGAAGCCTGCACGTTTCGGGGTCTGCCCAGCGCGTCGCTGAATCTCTTTTCAGCGGCGGACTAAGCTTCTCCACTGCTCAAGGCGGACTCCTGATGTATCAACGCGCCTTCCAAACGCAGCTCACCTGGATGGGATCGGATGGCAAGGTGCTCTCTACGGTCGGGGAACCTGGCTTCGTCACGAGTCCCTACATTTCGCCCAACGGGAAGTTCGCGATCGCGACCGTCACCGACCCGCGCCAGGGGAAGCAGAAACTTTGGCTATACGACCTGACTCGCGGCACTGCCACGCCATTCACCTTTGGAGAGGGCAACGACCTATATCCGACGTGGTCGCCAGACAGTCAGCAAGTCGCATTCTGTTCCACCCGTGGCGGGCAGGAAGACATCTACGTAAAGGGGCTAACAGGAGGAAGCGAAGACAAGTTGCTTCTCGGGGGCCCGGGCAACAAGGAACCCGACCAGTGGTCTTCCGATGGACGCTACATCCTTTATGACTACTACGGAGCAACGGCCACGGGCACAGACGTCTGGGCATTGCCACTGTTCGGAGACCACAAAGCATTTCCCGTTGTCCATACCGCGGCCAATGAGAATTGGGGCAACTTTTCACCAGACACCAAATGGGTTGCCTACTCTTCGGACGAATCCGGACGCGCGGAAAACTACGCTGTGCCCTTCCCCGGCCCCGGCGGTAAATGGCAGATCTCGACAACGGGCGGCATCAATTCGTTCTGGCTTCCAGGAAATCAATTCGCCTATATGACTCCTGATAATCACATCATGGCCGCCGATCTGGATATTCACGGGACAACCTTGACCGTAGGCAAGTCTCACGCACTTCTCGGCGGGCGCGGCCTGGGGGCCGCAACCTTCACTCCCGCTCCCGACGGCAAGCGCTGGCTCGTCGCTCTTCCAGTCGCGGAGTCCAACGCCTCCCCGCTCATTCTGACGACGGACTGGACCGCGTCCCTTGGTCGCTAGTCGGCAACAAGAAGTCCGGACTCTTCCGAGACTGCATCGGCCCTTCGTGCGAGTACACTAGTCCCGGAGAAATCTAAAGATGCTCAACCTGCGACGATCTTCGATAGCTAGACGTATTTTGGATCTGCCCGTAATCCTTATCCTCATCTTTCTGACTACCACCATGTTCGCCCAGACCGACTACCAGCCCGCTCCCGAAAACCTGCAAGCCCGCCGCGATTTTCAAGACATGAAATTCGGCATGTTCATCCACTGGGGCGTTTACAGCGTGCTGGGCGATGGAGAATGGGTCTTCCACAATCGCAAGCTGACCCTTGAGCAATACAATCGCCTGCCATCGTTCTTCGATCCCGAAAAGTTCGACGCCAAGACTTGGGTTTCGCTCGCCAAGGCCGCCGGCATGAAATACATCACCATCACTTCACGCCATCACGACGGCTTCGCAATGTTCGACTCGAAGATTTCCGACTGGAACATCGTGCAGCGCACCCCCTATAAGAAAGATCCACTGAAAATGCTCGCCGATGAGTGCCACCGCCAGGGAATCAAGCTCTTCTTCTACTATTCGCAACTCGATTGGCACAATCCCGACTATTATCCCCGCGGTGCCACCGACTGGCCCAATGGCCGCCCCCAACAGGGTGACTTCAATTCCTACCTCGACAACTACATGGACGGCCAGTTGCGCGAACTGCTCACCAACTATGGCCCTATTGGCGGCATCTGGTTCGACGGTATGTGGGACAAGCCCGACGCCGACTGGCATCTCCCCAAAACCTACGCGCTGATTCATCAGCTTCAACCGGCCGCGCTCATCATCCCGAATCACCATCAGACGCCGCGGCCCGGCGAAGACGTTCAGACCTTCGAGCGCGATCTTCCCGGCCAGAACACCGCCGGATTCAACACCAACTACATCAGTACCCAACTCCCGTTGGAAAGCTCGGACACCCTCAATGAAAATTGGGGATTCAACATCGGGGACAGCAACTACAAGAGTCCCGCCGATCTAGAACGCAGGCTGGTCCGCGCCGCAGGCAACAATTCGAACCTTCTGATGAATATCGGACCCTACCCGAACGGCGAAATCGATCCACAATTCGTCACGCGCTTGCACGCAGTCGGCGAGTGGCTGTCAAAATATGGAGATTCGATTTACGGAACTCGGGGAGGGCCAATCGCTCCCGCGGACTGGGGAGTCACCACGCAGAAGGAAAACACGGTCTACGTACACGTTCTGAACTGGGCCGCCCCGCTACTCGCTCTTCCTGGGATCCCAAGCAAAATCGTCGCGGCCCACTCCCTACTCGACAACAAATCAATCGACTTCACGCAAAACGCGGACGGCATTGTTCTGAAACTTCCACCACCTGATAAAGACGAAACCGACCGCGTCGTCGTGCTTACGATGACCAAGAACTGATCGCGGTCCTAACGAAACTCACGACTGCACAATCTTCTCCAGGGCGATGCGGCTCCGGATTACCAGGGTCGCTCCCTTCAGTTGCATCAACTGCTTCTTCTTGAACTCGGAGAACAGTCGGCTGACCGTCTCGCGCGTCGTTCCGATGATCTCCGCGATCTCTTCGTGCGTCAGCGTCAGTTTGACCTGTGATGAGCCGTCGTCTTGCGTCGTCTTCGTCGACCACGAGAGGAGCAGTTTCGCAAACTTCTCCGACGGCGAAGCGGCCAGGCCTAGCGTGCGAATCTCTTCATAGGCGGTGTAGTAATTGCGGCTTAACTGCTGCGCGACGCGCATCGCCACTTCCGGAAATTCCTTCAACATGTGCAGAAATGAGTCGCGAGGAATGAAGTTGGCTTGCCCCGGCTCCATCATCTCGGCCGTCACTTCATACGGCCGGTTCGACACCACGGCGTTCAGGCCAAGAATGTCCCCTGAATCAGAAATCTTCGTAATGATGGTCTTGCCGTCCCGTGACGAAGTTGAAAGTTTCGCCTTCCCCACGCATAGCACAAACACGCCGCGCGGCTGTTGCCCTTCAATAAAGAGCATGGTGCCCTTGGGATAAACGGCCGTCGACTTAATCTCGTTCAGCCGCTGCCCCGCCTGTGGGGAAATGTTGCAGAAAAGGTGCTCGCCCCGGACTGGGCACGATAAGCAGTTATCAAGAATGTTTAGACCGTAAGGAGCCCGCATCGTAAACCTCCTCTGGGCTAAGAGCTGAACCGGAACCCCTCCGGTATGTCGCCCTTCCCACGGGATGGTTATGGCACGCAGTCCGCCAATCCGGGTCGCTCCGCATTCTTGCCTCACCGACCGGCAACCAATTGATAATGCACGACTTGGTGAATCTTCAAATTGGCCGGATTTGGGAAAGTTGGAGGGAAATCTCGCTGTCTGGGTTATTTCCCGCACACCGGTGTGTGATCCGCATCACTGGTTTATGTGATTCGTCACCCCTGGAAAACTGCGCCCTTTGGTCGCGGGTCGATCCTTTTGCCAGTGCCCCCTCCCCTCTCGTCCCTACGGCCCGACCGTTACCTGCAGCGGCGATGGCGTCTGCAATCGATCCCGATAGATCAGATTCTTGGCCGCCACTTCCCCTACCGCGTCGACGTGCACCACATAGCCTCCATGGGGGAGGCTTTCGCCAAACGGCAATTCCTTCGCGACGGTGGCTCGTCTTAAGACAAAGTGCTGATACCCGATTGCGGTCGCCCGGCCATTCGGAGGCACCGCCATGACGATGAACGTCAAATCGATGTCATCGGGAGTGGTATTCGACACGTCGACGCTCCCTTCAATTCTGTTCCCGTTTACGTGCGCTGGAGCCTTCCAGTTCAGGCTCAACGCGGAACGTACCCTTAGCACAAACTCCTTCTGTACTGCCGACTGTGGCTTGCCACCGTCGCGTACCGACACGGTGAATTGAAACTCGCCCATGCGTTCCGGCTGCCCGTGCAGCAAGCCGTCGTCCTCGAGTTTGATTCCCGGCGGCAAAGCCCCTTTCTCCAGCCGCCAATGCAGCACCGGGACGCCCCCGCGCCCACGAAAGCGAACTTCATACGACGCATGCGGGTAGGTATCCGGCAGGTCTGAATCATTCTCAATCACGATCCCCGATTCTTCGTGACCTCTTCCAGTTGCAGCCTGGCCCTCAGGCTCCTCGCTGGCCGCGCCGGCTAAATTCATCTGGCACCCCGCCATCCCCGCCGCACACGCCATCACGAGGACCAGCGTTGCGCCCCACCGCATTCTCCGAAGCTTGTTCATCTCACCAACCTTAAAAAAGGCACGCACTCAGGATGGATCTGCGATGCCTCTTCCTACTGTCCCACAATTCCCCCGCTCCTGTTTAAGAATGTTCTGGCTCAGCAGTCTTGCATCCCAGTACACGGAAGTCACATTGACTTGGATTCGTTCTTTCTGAAAAACTAAGCACTCGGGTGACCCGTCCCGGCTCACCCATCATCAAATTTATTGAGTTCAATGGAACTGCTGCTTAATTTTGCGTGGCTGCTCTTGGCGCTACCCGCTTACTGCTTGTGGCGGGACTCCAAAGGTGCGTGTCCCCAACGCAGATTTAGCCCTTGGCAGTGCCTCCTGGCCCTGGGATGTTTGTTGGTCATTCTGTTCCCAGTAATTTCGGCTACCGACGACCTACGTGCGATGCGGGCCGAGGCCGAGGAATCACCGGCCGGCGAGCGCAGCAGCATCCGCCAGGCGAGTGGCGACAAGTCTTCCGCCTCGAAGTCTCAGATTCAACCAGCCCTTCCCTCGACTACGACCTCGTCCGCTTCGGGCGATCCAGTTTGGCAGTCGTTGCCGATCTTCGTTTCCTCCATCGCCCCGGCACCACGAATACAGCGGGCAGGCCGCGCTCCTCCTCTCTTCCTTCTGGGGTAGTCTCCGGATCGTCCGACATAGGAAACCATAGCTTGGCCGATCCTAATTGATTGCGGTTTAGAACTTTTGCGCGGCATTAAGAGGTGGTGTCGGCACATACCAGCCGGGCCATTCCAGCCGCGAGAGATGGATCTATTTCCCTCAGACACGAACGTCTGACTGGAACCTTCAATGCGCTGGACCTTATTTCATGCCACGGTGGCAGTCGCGCTCAGCACGAGCCTCTTCGCGCAGACGGAACCGACCCCTGCTCCCCCTTCTCAGGTTTGGACCTGGGAGCAGGTCAAAGACCGCTTCGAACTCAGCAACACGACATTGCAAGCCAGCCGGTTGAACATCGACGAACTCAAGGCACAGGAAATTACCGCGCGCCTTCGCCCCAATCCCAATTTCAACCTCTCTGCCGATGGCACTCAGATCACTCCCAGCAACGGCAGGTGGACGCCGTTCGCCGGCACTTTTGTATCGCCCGGCGTCAGTTACCTGTTCGAACGCCGCAACAAGCGTGGTCTCCGCTACCAGGCAGCCAAAGAAGGAACCGCCGTCGGCGTCGCTCAGCAGGCCGATTCGGAACGCACGCTCCTGTTCAATCTCCGCAGCGCGTTTGTCGGGAATTCTTCAGGCTAAGTCAGTGCTTCGCCTTGCGCAGGACAATCTGGACTACTACGACAAGATCCTGAAAGTCAGCCGCGACCGCTTCCAGGCCGGGGACATCTCGCGCATCGATCTTGACCGCCTCGAGTTGCAGCGCCTGCAATACGAATCTGATCTGCAAACCGCGCTGGTCAATCTACGCACGACCAAGATCAACATGCTCGCCCTGCTCGACGACCGCCGGGCAGTCGACAGCTTCGATGTTGATGGAGCCTTCGATTTTCGTGAAGACATACAACCCCTCGACGACTATCGCAAAGATGCCCTCGATGCTCGCCCCGACCTCCGCGCCGCCGCGCTGTCGTTGCAGCAAGCCGAAACCAACTACAAACTTGCGGAAGCCAACGGATCCACCGACCCGACCATCGGAGTCTGGTTCACCCACAACGGCTCGTTCAACAATCCCGACGCCCTCAACACTCTCGGAGCCAGCATCAGCATTCCGCTCCGTATTTTCGACACGAACCAGGGCGAGAAACTACGGACCAAGATCGACATCAAACGCAACGAAACATTGCGTAAGGGTGTGGAGACCCAGGTCTATAGCGACGTCGACTCGGCCTACGCCACGCTCAGCAGCGATATCAATCTGTTGAAGCCCTACAAACGCCAGTATCTCGAACAAGCCGTCCGCGTGCGCGACACGGTTTTGTTTTCCTACCAGCACGGCGGCGCCGCACTTTTAGATTTCTTGAATGCAGAGAGCGAATACCGCGCCGTGGAGTTGAGCTACGTGAACCTGGTCGGTTCGTATCTCACCGCAGCAGCGCAGCTCAACTTGGCGATCGGGCGCGAGGTGATTCAATGACAATGCTGTTTCATAGTCGAAGCCAGGCCAGATGTCGACGGCCTTCACCGCGATGGATTTCACTGGTGTTTGTCGTGGCCCTACTCGCAGGCGGGCTAGCCTGCTCGAAGGAAACTCCTGCAGCCACTAGCAAGGCACCGGTCACCCTCGATCCTGATGTCTTTGAAACCGACCATCCAGAACTGTTCCGGACCGCGAAGGCCGAGACGAGAGCTTTGCCAACGGTGGTCACGGCCAATGGCACTATCTCCCCCGACGTGAATCGCACCATCCACGTGACCTCGCTGGGATCAGGCCGGGTTGTCGATCTCAAAGCCAAACTTGGCGACACCGTGACGAAGGGGCAGGCGCTGCTGATTATCTCGAGTCCCGACCTCGGTGCGGCATTCGCTGACTATCAGAAGGCGAAGGCCGACGAAGTGCTCTCGCGCAAAGCTCTTGATCGCGCTCAGATGTTGTACGAGCGCGGCGCAATCGCAGCCAAAGATCTCGAAGTCGCCGAGGATTCAGAAGACAAGGCCAAGGTAGACGTCGAAACCGCGGATCATAAAGTGCGCCTCCTGGGCGCCGACCCCGCTCACCCCAGCCCCCTGATCGAGTTAAAAGCGCCCGTGGCAGGAACGATCGTCGAGCAAAACGTCGCCGGATCGGAAGGAGTGAAGAGCCTCGACAACACTCCCAACCTATTCACCATCGCCAACCTGGCCGAAGTCTGGGCGGTCTGCGATGTCTTCGAAAACGATCTGGGCGAAGTCCATTTGGGCGATGCCGCCGAAATCCGCCTGAACGCCTTCCCCGATCGCGTCTTCAAAGGCAAAGTCGCCGATATCTCCCGCGTCCTCGACCCGAATACGCGCTCAGCCAAAGTCCGCATCGTCCTTGGCAATGCAGAAGGCTCTCTCCGGCCCGGCATGTTTGCCGTCGCGACTTTCCGTTCCCGCAAGCTCACCGACCGCGTCGTCGTGCCTTCGACCGCCATCATGCGCCTGCACGACAAAGACTGGGTCTTCCGCAAAGAATCCGAAAAAAGCTTTCGCAAAATTGCAGTGCAAGCCGATGGCCTGGCTCCGAATGGCATGCAGGAAATTCGCGAAGGCGTGAAGGCCGGCGACGAACTGGTCACCAATGCTCTCGAGTTCTCGACCGAAGTGGCGGAGAAGCGGGCGGGCAACTAACCATGATCCGCAAGGCCATCGACTTCGCCCTCGCGAATCCCCTGCTGGTGCTGGGAGCCGCGCTCGTGCTCTTCGTTTGGGGCATCCTGGCCTTTCACGCCTTGCCGATCGAAGCCTATCCCGATGTTGCCGACACCTACGCGCAAATCATCACCCAGTGGCCCGGACATGCCGCCGAAGAAGTCGAGCAGCAGATTACCGTTCCTCTGGAAGTGGAACTCAACGGTGTCGATCATCTGACCCATCTGCGCTCGGTCTCATTGATGGGCTTGTCCATCATCACGATCATTTACGACGACGAAATCACCACGTTCAACGCCCGTCAGGAAGTGCTCGATCGGCTTCAGATGGTCACTCTGCCTCCCGGGGTCACGCCCGGCATCGGCCCCGACTACAGTCCGATCGGGCAGATCATGTTTTATTCGCTCACCAGCAGCAATCCGAAATATGACGTGATGGAATTGAAGGCGCTGAATGACTGGTTCGTCGTGAACCAGCTGAAGTCAGTCCCCAATATCGTCGACGTCAATCCTTTCGGCGGTCCCACGCGCGAATATCAGGTGCAGCTCGATCCCGCCAGGTTGGTGGCCTATGGACTCTCGCTACCCCAGGTAGAGCAGGCGCTGGTCGCCAACAACATCAATGCTGGCGGCGGATTCATCGAGCGTGGCCAGCAGGCCTTGAACGTCCGTGCCGTCGGTCTCATGCAGACCACCGACGACATCGCCGCAACCGTCGTGAAAGTGCAGGCCGGAACGCCCGTCCGTGTGCGTGATCTTGGGAGTGTCGTGCAGGCTCCAAAGGTCCGCCTCGGGCAGCTGGGCAAAACCATCCGCCGGGAAGACGGGACCATCCTCAACGACGACGACATTGTTGAAGGCATCGTACTGCTTCGCAAAGGCGCCGTGGCGGAGACGACTCTCGACGCACTCCACAAAAAGATTGATCAACTAAATGGGACCGACGGCAAGAATGGCCTCTTGCCAGCGGGAGTCAAGCTCGTTCCCCACCTCGACCGCAGCCAGCTGATGCATCACACAACGCATACCGTACTGCGGAACCTGACCGACGGCGTGCTGCTGGTCACTCTCATCCTTTTCCTGTTCCTCGGCAACGTGCGAAGCGCGCTGATCGTCGCGATCACGATTCCCTTCTCTCTGCTCTTCGCCGCCATCCTGCTCGATCTCCGCCACATTCCCGCCAACCTGCTCTCTTTGGGCGCGCTCGACTTCGGCATGGTGGTCGACGGCTCGGTCGTCATGGTTGAGAACATTCTTCGCCACACGTCGTTCGGAGACCGAAAGAAATCATTTCTCGAAGTCGTCGCCGTCGCTGCCCACGAAGTGCAGCGTCCGGTCTTTTTCGCGCGCGTCATCATCATCGTTTCCTATCTCCCCATTTTCACGCTGCAGCGCGTCGAAGGACGCCTCTTCAGCCCCATGGCATGGACGGTTGCTTTCGCCCTGCTCGGTGCCCTCCTCTTTGCGCTGTTTATCGCGCCGGTTCTCTGCAGCATGCTCTTCGGCCGCGAGATGAAGGAGTGGCGCAATCCCGTCCTGGAGTGGCTCAACCGCAGCTATGCTCGCTCCCTCGACTGGTGCTTCGACCACATGAAGTTCACTCTCGGCATGGGACTCATCGCCCTGGGTGTCATGCTTTTTTTCATGTTCAGCGGAATCATCGGTTCTGAATTTCTCCCCCATCTCGACGAAGGCGCGATCTGGGTGCGCGGAACCCTGGCGCCCAGTACCGGTCCTTCGTCCAGCATCGATATGGCGAAGCGGGCCCGCATCGTGCTCGCGGATTTCCCCGAGGTCGTCCAAGTCGTGAGCCAGGTCGGGCGCCCCGATGACGGCAGCGATGCCAGCGGTTTCTACAACACCGAATTCTTTGTCGATTTGCGTCCGCGCGAGAAGTGGCGCAGCCAATATCACACCAAGGATCAATTGATCGCCGCCATGGATCAAAAGCTCCAGCAGTTCCCCGGCGTCGATTGGAATTTCTCGCAGCCCATTTCCGATAACGTCGAAGAAGCCGTCAGCGGCGTCAAAGGCGAGCTCGCGGTAAAACTTTTCGGAACCGACCTGAAGACGCTCGAAGCCAAAGCTGACGAGATGCAGGGCGTGATGAGCCAGATTCCCGGCGTGGCCGATCTCGGCACTTTCCAGGTTCGCGGTCAGCCCAATGTGAACTTAAACATTGACCGCGCCGCCGCGGATCGCTTCGGCATCAATGTCAGCGATGTTCAGGACGCGATCGAAACTGCAGTCGGCGGCAAAGCGGTCAGCCAGATCCTGATCGGCGAACAGCGCTTCGACATGACCGTCCGCTACCAGCCGTTGTATCGTCGGACGGTCGAAGACATTTCCAACATCCGGCTCCTCGCCCCATCCGGCGAGCGCGTCTCCCTCGCCCAGCTTTGTAAGATCACGCTCGACGACGGCGCCTCCACGATCTATCGCGAAGGCAACTCCCGCTACATCGCGATCAAGTACAGCGTTCGTGGCCGCGACCTTGGCAGCACCGTCCGCCAGGCTATCGACGAGGTCGGTCAAAAGGTCAAATTCCCCGAGGGCTATCACCTCGACTGGACTGGCGAATACGAGAGCCAGCAGCGCGCCAACCGCCGTCTGGCCATCATCGTTCCGGTCACGCTGCTCTTGATGGCGTTCATCTTGTATTCCGCCTTCGGCTCCTGGAAGTGGGTCGGTCTGATTCTGGCGGTGGTCGCCCTTTCTCCTTTGGGTGGTTTCTTGAGCCTCCTGATTACAGGGACACATTTCAGCGTGTCGTCGGGTCTCGGCTTCCTGGCGCTCATCGGAGTGTCGGTCGAGATTGGCGTGATCATGGTCGAGTACATCAACCAGCTGCGCACTCGCGGAATGCCGGTCCGGGAAGCCGCGAAAGAAGGCGCCGCCCTCCGTCTGCGTCCCATCATGATGACCATGCTGGTGGCAACGCTCGGCCTGCTGCCCGCGGCCCTCTCCCACGACATCGGATCGGATTCGCAACGGCCCTTCGCCATCGTCATTGTCGGAGGCCTGATCGTCGAGCTGCTGGTGAGCGTAATTCTCTGGCCAACTCTCTACGTCTTCTGGGCCCGCCCTGGAGACCGTCTGCCGCCGTCCGAACAAAGCTTCATGGCCGAAGGCGAGCACGTGGATTAAAGGCAAGAACGGGTGCGCGAGGGATTGACCCGCGGCTGGCCGGTGCCCCAGCCGCGAAGCGCCGAAAGAATGCAGCCCGCGGCGCAAGCCGTGGGTTCAGGAGAGGCAGCATGACAAGCCCCGGACGGGCGTAAGAAGCGAAGATTCGATAAGACTTTCAAGGGGCCTGTGGTGTAAGGAACACGGCGGGCGCCGTTTCGTGGCGCTCGCAGATGCGAGTTCGAGTCTTGCCAGGTCCACCAACTTCAACGCGACGTTCGCCCTTGCGATATACTTCCACAACTCAGGTCTCCCGGAAACACACCCATGGCCGTAGGCATTCGTACAACAGATCTGCGCAAGGTCTACAATTCCGCGCCTCCGCTTGGCGCCGCCGGAGGTTTCATCGCGCGGGCTGATGCGAAGGATTCGAAGCAGCCCAAAACCCAGATCGCCGCTCTCGACGGACTGTCGCTGGAAGTCCGGTCCGGAGAGATCTTCGGACTGCTCGGGCCAAATGGCGCAGGCAAGTCGACCACGATCGGAATCCTCACCACTCGCGTTCGCGCAACCGGCGGACAGGCTTGGATCGGCGACCACGAGGTCTGGCACGAGCAAGCCAAGGTCAAGCGCTTGATCGGCGTCGTGCCGCAACGGCCGAATCTCGATTTCTCCCTGACGGCACGGGAGATCCTAATCTTTCATGCCGCCTACTTCGGCATCGGTTCGAAGGAACGCAATGAGCGCGCCGACGGCCTGCTGGAGAAATTCAAGCTCACCGATCGCGCCAACCAGATGGTGCGCGGATTCTCGGGCGGTATGATGCAGCGCCTTTCCATCGCCCGCGCCATGATGCACGATCCCCAGGTCTTGTTTCTCGACGAACCCAGCGCCGGTCTCGATCCCCAAACCCGCATTCTGCTTTGGGAGATCATTCGCGAGTACAACCTCGCGGGCAAAACCGTGCTGCTTACGACGCACAACATGGAAGAAGCGGATGCACTGTGCCAGCGTCTGGTCATCATCGATCACGGGCGCATGATCGCTCTTGGCACTCCGGCAGAATTGAAGCGATCGATTCCCGGAGGATTTCTGTTGCGCTTGCAGTTCGGTAAGCAGACCCCGGAGTTGTTGCAACGCCTTCAGGCGCTCGCGGGCGTACGGGAGGTGCGCTCATCCGACTCCGTTGGAGCAGATGTTTATGCCGACCGCGGCGGCTCGCTGATTCCGGAAATCGCGGCCGTAGCGGTATCGGCCGGCGCGGAACTTTCTGACGTCCACATTTCCGAGCCCAGCCTGGAAAATCTTTTCTTGCACCATACGGGAAGGAGTTTGCGCGATTGAATTGGAAAGCTTTTGGCGCAATGCTGGCCCGCGATGCCCACGTGGCGCGCCGCAATGCGGTTCAACTCCTGTTTCAAACTTTTCTGCAGCCCTTGCTGTTCGTCTTCATCTTCGGCCGCGTGATGGTCGGCAGCGGTTACATGCCGGCGGCTTACAAGAGCCTTTTGCTGCCCGGCATTATTGCCATCAGCATGGTGTTCACCGGAATCTGGGCAGTCGCCATGCCGTTGATCGCCGAGTTTCAGTGGACGCGTGAAATCGAAGACCGTCTGCTCGCCCCGATTGATATCTCGTGGATCGCGATTGAAAAGGTCGTAGCGGGAATGCTGCAGGCGCTGGTCGCGGGATTGACCGTCATTCCGCTGGCGTGGCTGGTGCTGCGACCTGGGGTGGACATCAGCGTCAAGGCGCCTTTGCAGTTCGTCGCCATCATCGTCCTCGTCGCTGTGTTTTCCGCCTGCGGTGGACTCGCCTTGGGCTGCAGCATCAACCAACAACATATCGGGCTGATGTTTGGCATGGTCATCACCCCGATGATTTTCTTCGGCTGCACCTACTATCCGTGGAGCGCGCTGCAGACATTTCCTATTCTGCAAAAGCTCGTTCTAGCGAACCCGCTCGTCTACGCCAGCGAGGGATTGCGTGCCGCCCTGGTTCCGCAGTTTCCCCATCTCTCGACTGCCGTCGTCCTGGTCGCGCTGCTGTTTTTCGACCTTCTGTTGCTGGTGATCGGACTTCGGCAGTTCCGAAGCAAGGCCGTTAGCTAGACAGCTTGATCGGTCTGAAGGGGAATATTGCATGCAGGGACGGACAGCCAAGGGCGGCTGTCCCCACATGCGAAACTCGAACACGGCAGAAACAGCGGGGCAAAAAAATAAGAGAGTTCCGAGGTGATGTAAGGTCCATTCGTCTCGGCCAGTAGCTCGCGTTTGACCCTCGCTCGACCTGCTCTCGTTGCCTCCCTTGCGGGGCGCAACGCGCGATCTTCGCTTGGGCTCCGGGCTCACCGCCAACCGGATAAACCTACCCTACGCCTCGGAACTCTATCCTGCCTTCAACATTTCTTCTCGTTCGCCTCGACCAGCGCTTTGCTATAGACCCTTGCTTGCCCTCCTTCCCAATCTTGCGATCAGGAAAGTGACTTCGCTTGAGCCCCGGACGCCGCACCAACCGGAAAAACCAAGAAGCTGTCAAAGAACGATCTTGTTGTACTCCTTCTATTTTTTCAGTCAACGGAAAATCGCACGTTGTAAGTACACGTGTTTTCAAGCGAGTGCACGCCGTTCACAGGGGCCTGACCGGATTTGGTGCAGGCGTGATTTTGGTTTTTCGCAGAAGCCGCGTGGGATGCGGGTTTCCCCAAGATTCATTGACCGGAATCAATCTGTTGAGCATGGCTCAGGATGGTTCTTCGCTGTGAAAATCGCGGACTTCCCGCGACTGGCAAGGAGTTTCACCGAGGATTTCAGCGACGCATAATAAATAAAAGGGCACCCTTTGCGGTAGGTTTCGAGTTTCAACCAGAAACCTACCGAAAGGGCGCCCTGTTCACCGAGATCAGGCAAGGTCGTAGCGATCAAGGTTCATCACCTTGTTCCAGGCAGCCACGAAGTCCTTCACAAATGCCTTCTTCGAGTCGTCACATGCGTAGACTTCCGCGATCGCTCGGAGTTGTGAGTTTGAGCCGAAGACAAGGTCGACACGCGTGGCGGTCCAATTGATCTTGCCCGTCGCGCGATCATGTCCCTCAAACACGCCCTCCGAAGTAGGGGACGCCTTCCACGCCGTATTCATGCTGAGCAGGTTGACGAAGAAATCATTCGTCAGGGTTTCGGGCCGGTTGGTGAAGACGCCGTGTTTAGCTTGCCCGAAGTTCGCATTCAGGGCGCGCATACCGCCGACGAGAACCGTCATCTCGGGAGCGGTCAGCGTCAGTAACTGCGAGCGATCGACCAGCAACTCCTCAGCCGACAGGTGTTGGCCGCTTCGGAGGTAGTTGCGAAACCCGTCGGCGATCGGTTCCATTACCTCGAATGAGTGCACATCGGTCTGCTCCTGCGAAGCATCCGTGCGTCCCGGCGAGAAGGGAACCTTCACGTCGTGCCCCGCCTTTTTCGCAGCTTCCTCGACGGCTGCGTTGCCGCCGAGAACGATTAGGTCAGCCAGCGAAACCCTCTTCCCCTTGTTGCCGTTGGACTGCGAGCTGTTGAACTCCTTTTGGATGGCCTCCAGCTTCTGCAGGACCTTTGCCAGTTCCGCCGGCTGGTTCACTTCCCAATCCTTCTGCGGCACGAGGCGAATGCGTGCTCCGTTCGCACCGCCGCGCTTGTCGGAGCCGCGGAACGACGCTGCCGATGCCCAGGCTGTGGTGACCAGTTGCGAGATCGACAGTCCGGATTTGAGGATCTTCGCCTTCAGCGCAGCAATGTCTGGCTCCCCGATCAATGGATGATCCACGGCGGGAACAGGGTCTTGCCACAGCTGAAGCTCCTTCGGAACGAGCGGGCCAAGATAGCGGGAAATCGGCCCCATGTCGCGGTGCGTGAGCTTGAACCACGCCTTGGCGAAAGCATCGGCGAATTGATCCGGATGCTCGTAGAAGCGCCGCGAAATCTTTCCGTAAGCAGGGTCGAACCGCAAGGCGAGGTCAGTGGTCAGCATCGATGGCGCGTGATGCTTTGACGGATCGTGCGCATCCGGCACCGTACCGGCGCCCGCGCCATTCTTCGGTCTCCACTGGTGCGCACCAGCCGGGCTCTTCGTCAGTTCCCATTCGTAGCTGAACAAGTTCGTGAAGAAGTTGTTGCTCCACTTCGTTGGGGTGGTGGTCCAAGTGACTTCCAGGCCGCTGCTGATGGTCTGGTCGCCGTTGCCGTTACCGAAGCTGTTCTTCCAGCCTAGGCCCTGCTCCTCAATCGGGGCCCCCTCTGGCTCGCGGGCGACATATTTCTTGGGATCGGCAGCGCCGTGGGTTTTGCCGAAGGTGTGCCCGCCGGCAATCAGCGCAACGGTCTCCTCGTCGTTCATCGCCATGCGGGCGAACGTCTCGCGGATATCCCGCGCCGCAGCGACCGGATCCGGGTTTCCATTGGGACCTTCCGGGTTTACGTAAATCAGACCCATCTGCACAGCACCAAGAGGGTTGTCGAGTTCACGATCGCCTTTATAGCGCTTGTCCCCCAGCCACTCGGTCTCAGGCCCCCAGTTGACATATTCTTCGGGCTCCCAGACATCCGCACGCCCGCCACCGAAACCGAACGTCTTAAAGCCCATCGACTCGAGGGCAACGTTGCCGGTGAGAATCATGAGATCGGCCCAGGAGATCTTCCGGCCATATTTCTGCTTGATGGGCCAGAGCAAGCGGCGCGCCTTGTCGAGGTTCACGTTGTCGGGCCAGCTGTTGAGGGGCGCGAAACGTTGTTGGCCAGAGCCTGCGCCGCCCCGCCCGTCGTGGATGCGGTACGTGCCCGCGCTGTGCCACGCCATACGAATGAAAAGCCCGCCATAGTTGCCAAAGTCGGCCGGCCACCAGTCCTGCGAGTCCGTCATCAAGGCACGCAGGTCCTTGATTACGGCATTCAGGTCGAGGCTCTTGAATTCTTCCGCGTAATTGAACTCCTTATCCATGGGATCGGACAGAGGGGAGTTCTGGTGAAGCATCTTCAGGTTCAGCTGATTCGGCCACCAGTCCGCATTCGTCGGAGTCCATGATGCTGTGTGTCTGCCACCGTTTACCGGACATTTGGATTCGGGGGATACCTCTGGTTCCTTATTACCGGGGCCGGGCACACCCGCCAGTACTTGTTTATCTTCAGACATAAATTTCCTTTCGCTTATGAAGTTGTCTTTACGTTTTGTTACTGCAGCGCGAACAGAGGCCAAATACCTCGATCAGCGGCTGCGTTAAATCAAAGCCGCCCGGCGCCTGCCGAGCCAGCCGTTTAAAGTCGACGAAGTCACCTTTAATATCTTGCACAGACTTGCAGCGCGTGCAGACCAGGTGATGATGGGATTCGAGGTTGCCGTCCACGCGCAATGTGGAAGCATGGGGCGTCACCTCCCGCAACAGTCCCTTTTCCACGAACACCCGCAAATTGTTGTAGATCGTCGCGAGAGAGACCGAGGGTATGCGCCGTTTGACGACCGCGTAGATTTGTTCGGGAGAATAGTGGCCCGGAGCAGCCACGACAGCTTCAAAAATGACCTTGCGCTGGTGTGTGGCTGCCATGCCATGCTTCCAGGCAAGCTCTCGAAACTGTTGATGACTCAAACGCATGACCGTTAGGTAATAATAATTATCAAATAATTTAGTTTATTTAGCAATTGAGGATAGGCTCGGTCGCCATACGAAGGTCGTGGTAAAGGTTGCAGCTAAATGCCCTAGTCCTCCACTAGCAGAAAGAACTTCCGGATGCGTAATAAAACAGCACCGCAAAGCAAACGACGAAAAAACCAATCGTGACCAACACACGGAACCACTTCTCGCTGCTGTCATAAAGACGATCTGGACATATGAGTCTACGCCCGGCATGCTGGAGGTGCCATCCTGCAACGGAAGCATATTCCCTGGATGGTAGTGCGTGTAATCAGCCGTCTATATTCATAACCCGGCGCTTGGGGGCGAACTGGGTGTACAATCGCAGCCGTTTTTGAAGTCGTCACGACAAAGCGGAGGACGAATACCCATGGGCTGGAAAGGCAGAGTTCTTGTCGCAGTACTCACCGCGCTCGCCATGATGGTGGCAACTTTTGCGCTGCCAAGAGGAGGCGCGCTGCGGGACGCCTCGTTAGTGCAATTTCCAACAACTGTTGGGATCTGGGCGATTTTCGTCTTGCTATTCGTGAAACTGAAATAATGCGCTGCAACTTCTCGATAATTATGAGTGCGCGACAGCGTTCTTCGAGCACATGATTATCGTGGTAACGGTTGGGAGCCGGTGATTTGACTCATTAAGTCTTTGGGCCATCACCTCCGACTCCGGGCTTGCACATTGGGCACTGTTGCAGGCGGTGGAAGAGCCGTTTCCACCAGGGCCAGCTCTGTTTTTCGAACTCGTGCTGAAGCAGAAGCCACTTTGGTCCGAATACTTTTTTTCGAGTGTCAGGGTCACTTACCCCATGGCGTGAACCTCAGTTTCCTTGGAATTGTGACCCCCTTGTCTTGAGAAATATCAGAGATAAGGATTGTAACGCGAACTAGCGCAGACTTTTGTCAATGCGCGTAATTGCAACGAACGATGTTGGGACTCTTCAGCGGCTACGCCTACGCTCGGTAGCGCGTGTCGCCGCCCAGGGTTACAGGCAAGTTCCGCGGGGTAACGCGCGGAGGGATGTCTGAGAAAGCCCTCAGTGTCTGATCAGACCCGCCATGCAGCTCGGCGCGTTCAGGCATTCGTCTACCTTCCGCTCCAGGATGTCGAGCGGCAGCGGACCCCAGTGCAGAATCGCATCGTGGAAAGCGCGAACATCGAATTGCGCGCCGAGTGCGCGAGAAACCTTCTCGCGCAAGTGCTGGATACGAAATTGTCCCACCTTGTACGCAAGCTGGCCTCCGGGCCACAGGGTGCGCCGAACCTCGCTGTCAACCTCCGCCTCCGGCTTCCCCGTCTCGGCCAGAAAATACTCCTTGGCACGACTCTCGCTCCAGCCGTCCGCGTGAATTCCCGTGTCGATCACAACCCGCACTGCCCGGGTGAGTTCCATCCGTAGCTCTCCGAACTCATCGTAAGGATCGCTGTACAAACCCATTTCCCTGCCCAGACCCTCGGCGTAAAGCGCCCATCCTTCGGCGAACGCCACGTTTTGCCCGGCGTCCTGCTCGAATGTGGCGATGGGATCCGTGTTGCCAGCGTGAACTTCGTCCGCCACAGCATGCTGCAACTCGTGCCCCGGCGTGCCTTCGTGCAGCATCAGAGGGATAATTTCAAACTTAGGATGGATCTCGGGGTTATTCACGGCCACATAGACCATCGCCTGCGGCTGTCCGGGCCGCGGTGCGTGCCACATGGCGGCAACCTCGCCCTTGTACGCCTCCACCTGCAACGATCGGCGTGGAACGTGGCTAACCACCAGCGGCACCAGAGGCTCGATCCGCGCCAGAGCCGCCTTATATGCCGCCAAGAGATCATCGCCACTGCTCAAGTAAAAGCGGCGATCCGTGCGCGCAAGTTTTAGAAAATCATCGAGCGATCCCTTGTACCCAGCCCGCGCAATGACAGGCAACATAGCCGCCCGGATCCGTGCCACCTCACCGACGCCGAACTCGTGAATCTGCTTTGGATCCAGATCGGTCGTAGTGTAGCGGCGCGCCAATTCCCGGTACACGTCGGTTCCATTGGGCCACTCGCTTAGGCTGCGGGCCGCAGGGCACGCCGGAATGTACTCCTTCGACAGGAAATCGCAAAAATCCCGTGCCGCCTTCCGCGCTTTGTACAACGAGGCGTCTCCTGGGTTGGCATCCGACGGAACTTCAGCACATCCCCCCGAGACGGAGCGAACCAGCTCTCGTGACGGAAGCATTCGCGCACCGATGCCCTCGCGCAGCAGCGCAATCGCTTGGATAATGTGAGCGGGAAACGACTCGACTTGTCCTCGAGAGGCCTCGGAGAGTTGACCTGCCGCCCCCAGCACTCCCGCAAACCCCACGAAACGGTCGTCATCCCAGAACGGCGTGAGGTACAGTCGCAAACGGAACTGCTCCAACCGCCGGTTGAGACGCCATTCGAACAGGTCGTAGATGGTGCGCTCGTCCCCCGCTAGATCCTTGCGCGGCACGGCGTGCAACTTGTCGAGTGTTGTACGGTCCAGGGCTTCACGTTCGTGCAGCGCTTGCGAACTGAGGTCGGGCCAGCGATCGGGCGGAAACTTGGCGCTCTCCTCATCAGCAACAATCAGTGCCTGCAATCGTTCGGCAGGGTTACCGTCCGTGGCCGCTCGTGTCGTCAATGCGATCAGGCACAAAAGCAGGCAGGAATAATTCCGTAGGTATCGCACGCTTTTATAATACGCAGGCGTGCTCACCGTCAGCATAAGTAGAGAACCCAAGCGAGACAAGTGACGCAGAAAACCTATGCTGGACTTTCCAGAGGCAATCCGACAAACCCGCCCCTGCAGTAGACTTCTACGAATGTTCCTCATACCCGCAGTGGAGGCCGATTACCCTGAGATCGTTGACCTGGTGAACCTCGCCTTTCGAGGCTCTGGCCCTTCCGCAAGTTGGAACGTTGAGTCCGGATTCATTGAGGGGCAGCGCTTGAATGAGTCTCTCCTCAGAGAGGATTTCGCTGCAAAGCGTGGAGGTTACCTGTTGACGCACCGGGACGAGGCGAATGGACCCCTCATAGGAACTGTCTGGCTGAACCCGGTCGGGGCTGCCGTCTGGAATCTCGGGCTTCTGGCCGTTAGGCCGGATCTGCAAAAGAAACAATTAGGTCGCACTCTGCTCGCGGCTGCCGAAGGCTTTGCGAAAGAACGCGGGGCTCAGCGCATTCGCATGACAGTTGTGAATGTTCGCGACCTTCTGATCGCGTGGTACGAACGGCGAGGCTACACCCGCAACGGTGAAACCCAACCTTTTCCCTACGGTGACGAGCGTTTCGGCAGACCTCTTCGGGATGATCTGCACTTTGTCGTGCTGGAGAAAGGAATCTAGTCGCCGCCAGAACTGTTTTCATTTCGTGCCACTTCGCGAAGTTGATGCGACACCTTTGGATAGCGCCGTATCGTTCTGCCAAGCAGAATATTGGAATCGGGAAGGCCGACATCATTCATATTTCAGAAGGAAAACACTCATGAGCAAAGATGCGAAGAGGGGCAGATTGTCCCGGCGTGGATTTCTGGGAATGAGTTCAGTGGCGCTAGCGGCCGGAATGATGCCAGCCGATGGCGCGGGCCAGGAGCAGCACACTTACCCGACGAAACAGGATCGCAGTGCCAGCGCTCCAGGCCCAGGCAATGCTCCGCTGGATGCCCAGAATCCAGACTCTTTCTTGCCGCCGCCCTCCGACGCCGGCGGCGTGCAGACATTCAAGTACCCGTTCGCACTCTCTCACAAGCGCATGCAAGAGGGAGGATGGTCGCGCGAGGTGACGCTGCGCGAGCTACCGGTTTCGAAGTCGATCGCCGGCGTGGATATGAGATTGACGGCAGGCGGAATCCGAGAGCTGCACTGGCATACAGCCGCCGAGTGGGCCTTTATGCTTTACGGGAGCGCGCGGATCACGGCAATTGATTTGGACGGCAAGAGCTTCGTGAGCGACGTGACCGAAGGCGATCTCTGGTACTTTCCCACCGGAATTCCACACTCCATTCAAGGCTTGAATCCCGACGGCGCCGAGTTTCTGCTGGTGTTCGACGATGGCAACTTCTCGGAATACGAGACAGTGCTGCTCACGGACTGGATGGCGCACACGCCCCACGACGTGCTCTCGAAAAACTTCGGCGTGAGTGAGCAAGCGATGGAAAAAATGCCGCGGAAGGAGAAGTTTATTTTTCAGGCCGCAGTTCCCGGTCCGCTGGCAGAGGACCAGAAAGCAGCCAGCGGGGCCATGGGCGCTTCGGCCCAGGAATTCGCTTTTCGTACTGCACAACAACCGATGACCAAGCGCACCAAGGGAGGCGAGGTGCGGATCATCGATTCGAGCAAGTTCCGAGTTTCCACCACCATTGCGGCGGCGATCGTCACGGTCCGTCCGGGCGGCATACGCGAACTGCACTGGCATCCCAATGCCGACGAATGGCAGTACTACATCAGCGGATCGGCAAGAATGACCGTGTTCGCGACCGGAGGCCGCGCCCGCACTATGGACTTTCAAGCGGGAGACGTTGGCTACGTCCAAAAAACGCTGCCCCACTACGTTCAGAACACGGGCGACACCGACCTGAAATTTCTGGAGATGTTCAAGAGCAGCTTCTACCAGGACCTCGCGCTCTCGGAATGGCTGACCCATACACCGCCGGCGCTCGTCATGGCCCACCTGGGCATTGATCAGTCCACACTCGACGCCATGCCCAAGGACGTAGTCGTAGTGATGCCGAAGTAGGACAGTGCGCAATCCCGCACTGCGGTTGCCGCGCGGAGGGTGCTGTCAGTAGATACTCCATACGCCGGGCGTGACGACTTCCAGTAGATGGCCGTCCGGATCGCGAAAGTAGAGCGCTTCGGCTCCGTATTTCCAGGTTTTCCGTTGCTCAATTGAGATTCCCTGCTCTGCCAACCAGCGTTCCCACGTGTGCAAGTCAGAACGAGCTATGCCAAACGCGATGTGAATTGGACCAGCGGCGTCGGTGTCCGGGGTAGAGCCCCTCTTGAACAGCAGCAACACGCTCCGGTCCCCGGCCCGCATTGGGCATAAGCGTGTTTCATCATTCAGCGGTTCGCCCGGCTCCAGCGGCTCAAAACCGAACACACGACGGTAAAATTCCGCCGAGCGAGCTGCGCTCTGAACATACAACGACGTTTCCAGAATTCCGTTGACGCGGGGAGAAATGGAAGTTGGTTCGGGCATCGGTTCCTCGATCGCACCTGCTCTATTCGAGCAGGCCCGATAACTGTCTGATGCTCGCACTACGATTCTCGACGTAATTCGTCGCTGCAGTCACTTTCTACTTGCCCATTTCCGGGGCCGGATATTCGGGGAGTTTTTCCTTGCTCACGTTAGCGCGCTTTATTTCGAGTTCATCGAACAGAATCGAAGGCACCACGATGCTGTGAGCAGTCTCCAGAAGACGATTGTTGACGTAGACATCATCGCCGGCGGCAACCAGGTCGGTTCGCAGCGCGCGCGCGTCGAGATCCCCGAAGCTCCCGCCGCGCACCAGTTCCTCATGCCCATCTTTAGTCCAGACTTTGTAAAGCAAGCGAGGAGCGAGTTTGGGGCCAAGGGTTTCGACGTAATAGCAATATGGCAGGTCGCGCTGCTGGCACAGGTCAATGAGTTTCTTCTTCAATCCCTCTTTGGAGACAGGTTGAGCGGAAGTCACGATGAAGTTTCCCAAGCTTGGACCAGGGGGATTGGTAGGGATACGGGCCCGTCCATGTCCGTTGGAAGCGGGAAAGTCTCGAATCGGCTCTCGACCGATGACGTAATTAACCAGGGTGCCTTTTTCAATGAGCGCGACGCGTTGCGCGGGAACGCCCTCATCGTCAATCCCGTAGTGGCCCAGCAGTGGTTGACCGCTATATGAAGATATCGTCGGATCATCCACCACCGAGAGGAAATCAGGGAGGACGCGGCTCTTATAGCTCGCCGCGAAAGCGCCAGTGGTGCGCGAATTTTTCCCCAGTTCTGGCTTGCGGCCGAGAACGTTCTCGCCCACCAGGTCTGCAAAGATATCGCTAGCGGCATCCGCAGAAAAGAGCACTGGACCGCGGTATTCCTCGTCGGTAACGGGCGCTTCGCGCAATTCCTTCAACGCGTCGGCCAACTTCGTGGCCCGCGCCACAAAATCGGCGGCCGACGGAAGCTCCTTAATGCTGGCCACGGTGAACGCATTATCGCGAGGCAAACTCATGCCGTCAGCGGCCTGGGTGCTGCAAGTAATGCTCATCTCGTAAAGAGTCTGGCCGCTGCGTACCACGGTGCCTTCGGTGTTCACAAAGTAGCGGTTCACCGCCCCAAATTGCAGTCTCGATGCCGAAAACTCGATCGCCGGATCGTTCTTGTAAACCGCCGCAGCATCCTGGAGCATCTTCCTCCAGGGCTGAGGGTCAAAGTCGAGGGTAGCCAAGGGTCCGATGGATTGCACCGGATCGGCGTGGGCAAAATCGTCTACCGGCTGGTCGACGGTGAGTTGCTTCAGCTGCGCTTGTTTGGCAGTAAGGGATTCGGCTGCGGCTTTGTAGGCACGATCCGTTGCGAGCCAGAGCTGGTGACGAAGCGCCAGCATGTCATTGTCAAGGGGCATGAAGTCCAGCGTGCCCTGACCCTGGCCAAAGTAGCTGTCCTGTTTGTACTCGCCCACCCGCACCACGACTCGGAGGAAGCGGAAACGTGAACGCACGTCGGTCCGCAGGGCTCCGAATGCGGCCTCGGCGGAATACTGATCCAGATCGAAGATGCGATATTCGACGTAGAACGGCGCCGCCACCTGTTCCATTTTCAGTTGCGACTTGGCGCGGTCCAACTCGGCGCGCATGGCCGACAGGACAATATCGTCGCTGGCCAGTGTCCCTCGACTCGCCTGCTGAGCGAACGCTGTTGGGATCAGTAGGTTGACCACGAGTAGCCCTAGCAGGATGCGCCCGGCAAGCGAGTTCGTCATGGTCGTATTCATTCCTCTGGCTGGCGTGGTTGCGGCTGTCATTGTTTTAGCTCCGCGTCTTTCCCGGAGCCTCCGCCTTCCAAGGAGGGTGACGACAAGATGGGAGGGCGGTTGAGCGAATGGGCTCGTTTCTGCACTTCGATCTCGGAGAACAGCATGGCGGGTGCCGCCGCCGCGACCGGCACCTGGCCGGACTCCGCGCCACATATCCCATTGAACAGTTCTTGTTTTTCCCCCGTGAGCAGAATGCGGCTCAGGGCGGCCAAGGGAGTACCCACGATATCGATGCCGCGCACCAGTTCATCCGGGCGCCCGTCAGCGGAGACGCGCCAGACCAGTACAGGCAGCACCTGAAAGGATTGCGGAGTGGAACGTTGAGTGAGAGTAAATCCTCCCTGGATGTCTTCGAAGTACAGTCCGTAAGTTTTGCCTTGTTTCTTGACCTCATCGATCAACTTTTGCCGCAGTTCGGAGTCTTTGATCGTGCGTGACGAAGACACGATCAAATTGCCCTGGCGCCCGGTGGGCATGAGGCCGGCCTGAGAGCGGCCGTGTCCGTTGGAGTTAGCAAAATCTTTGATGGGCATGCGTGACATAAGAAAGTTCTTCAGGATACCGTCTTTGATGACTTCTACGCGGGTTGCCGGCATGCCTTCATCGTCATACTCATACCAGCCGCCAAGATCCATTCCGTTAAGCGTGCGCTGCGTGGGATCGTCAACTACAGTCAGAAATTCGGGAAGAACCGGCTGATTCACCTTCTTGGTGAAAGTCTGGCCCTCCTGCTCGCCACGCTGGCGGTGACCCTCGAGCCGGTGACCCAGCACCTCATGGAAGAAGACGCCGGCAGCGCGGCCAGAAAGCAGGGCAGGTCCGTCGAATGGCTCGGCCACAGGGGCTTCCCGCAGGGCCTTTAAATCAGCCGCCATCTTTTCCACCCGGGCCACGATCTCGGATTTAGGGGGCAGGTGGTCAAGGCTTTCCGCCTGAAAAGTCTCGACGCGGATGAGTTCCATGCCGTCGTCGGCGCGGGTTTCCGCCTCAATCCCAACCCGAATGTAGGCGCTGGGTGCGACGACATGATTGCCTTCCGTGGAGAGGAAATGAAACCGCGTCCTTTGTGCGTTGATGCTTACCACTGAGGAATAAATGTACGGATACTTGCGGAAGTACGACGAGTATTCCCGGACCAGTTCTTCGAGGGCTCGCTGATCGGGGGTAGGAGCAACCTCTTTGTAATCGACATGGGTTGGCGGTTTTTCCTGCGAGAAATCCGGGGACGTGTCTTCTTCCTGAGCTTGCACCTGGGTGTTCGTTTTGACAGTCAGGTACGCCTTGGAGGCTTTGCGATATTCCTCGTAAGTCAGCCGCCAGAGTTCGTGAGCGATGGCATCGCGATCGTCTGACAGAGGCAGAGCTCCGGAACTGGCTGCCGAAGCTCGGTTCTGAGCATGAGCGTTATCGAGGGCGGGAGCTCCGATCCGCATGGTGACATCGGCCGTGCGCCTGCGTGCATGAGTGGAGTTCACCAGGCTGCCTTGGCTACCGACGGCCAGGGCTATGCTTTGGTCGTATACCGAATAGCTGAGAAAGTAGGGAGCGGGATCCAGCTTGCCCAGGCTAGTTTGAGCCCGTAGTAACTCCGCTTGCATGGTCGAGAGCAGCACGTCGGTTTTATCTCCCGGAGGAGAAGACGCCTGAGTCGGGACGCCGGCGGCCAGAGCGATGACGAGGATGCATCTCAGAATTCCATACATAGATCGATTCTTCACGAGGAGGCGGTTTCTCCCTTCGGCGAGCAACCGGTAAGCTTAGCAGATCGATCCGACAACCCACGCGCAGGGCCCACCCTGGTTAAGTTGAATAAGCTGATCAGCGAACGCATGCGGAGGATGCGCCTAGCACTCTCGCGGAGGCCGTGATGATTCACAATCTTCCAGCTCTCAAACGATTGTCCGAGGGATGTTGAGCGTCAGTTGCAGGGTGAGGATGAGTCTCAAAGCGATTCGTTGATCACTAGCAGCCACCTGCCGATCCCGGGGCAGCTACTCCGATAGGATCCCGATCGTCCGTAGCCAGGTCTCCGCCAGTTCGGGCCATCGCGTCACAGGAAACTTCGTGGGCCGCAGCCCGAACCCATGTCCACCGTGCGCATACAAATGCATCTCCACGGGAACGCCGGCCTTCTTCAGTGCGGCGTAGTAGACCAGAGAGTTCTTCACGTCGTCGATCGGATCATCCTCCGCCTGCACGATAAATGTCGGCGGCGTATTGCTGGTGACAGGAATATACGGATTCAACTCAAAAGCCTTGGTGGTGTTCGCGAACATATGCCCCGGATAAAGGGCTACCCCGAAATCCGGACGGCAGCTTTCTTTGTCGGCGGCATCGACAGTAGGGTACAAACGCTTCTGAAAATGCGTGCTGATGGCTGCCACGAGATGCCCGCCTGCCGAGAAACCAAGCACTCCAATCTTGTGCGGATCGATATGCCACTCCGCGGCGTGAAGGCGCACCAGTCCCAGCGTCCTCTGCGCATCTTCCAAGGCCATCGGTGAGTGCGGATACGCACCCGATCTCGGAGACAGGTGCTCACCCGGCACGCGATACTTCAGCAGCACACACGTGATGCCCTTGGACGTCAGCCAGTCACAGACCTCGGTGCCTTCAATATCCATGTACAGAACCCAATAGCCCCCACCCGGAAACACGACGACCGCGGCGCCCGTGTTTTTTCCCTTCGCGGAATAAACCGTCATCGTAGGTCGCGAGACCTTGCCCACAACGACGGCGCCCGGTTCGTCTTCGCCAACTTTCTCCGTGTACTCCGGCCCCGCGACCGGTTTCGCATCCGGCGCCGCACCCGGCCATATTGGTACTTGCATATGTCCGGGCGATGGCTGCCAGACAGGTGTTTGCGCGCTAAGACCGCGGCATACAAACCCGACACAAAGAGCAAACATCAAAGTCTTCATCACAGTCCCACAGCCTATATCAGCCACTGCGCGACGCCGTTGATCCGAACCTGAATAGGTACTGAGGGTCGGCTTCCAGGAGAAGTTGAGTCACTGATTTCGTGCGAACAAGGGCACCCGATCTGAACGGCGGCCAGCATAGCTGCACCCAATTCTCACTCCTTCAGAATCCATCGCAGGCAAACGCGTTCCACTCTCCATTTGTGCATCATCCTCTTTTAGCAGGTTTGCGATCTATCCCAGAATCAAGCCCCGCGACGGCTTGCTTGTCGAGGATCTGAAGAAGCTGGTGACCGGGACGCCATAGACGACACCGGCAGCTTCCCCCGCCCTCTTGCAGACAAAAGGAATCCGTTGACGGGAAAGTGGAACTAGGAGTTTGCGCTTGACAATAAGATATAACTTATATAAGTTATTACTTATGTCCATGAACGCCAACCTAAATGCCTCGTTCGCCGCCCTCGGAGATCCAACTCGCCGGGCCATTTTGGCGCGTCTCGCTTTGGGCGAGGCGACGGTGATGGAGTTGGCTAAGCCGTTCGAGATGACACAACCTGCGATCTCTCAACACCTGAAGGTACTTGAAGAGGCTGGGTTGATCGTGCGGCGCGTGGATGGCACGAAGCGTCCTCGTCGATTGGCGAAAGCCGGTATTGAGGCGATGGACCAGTGGCTTGCGATGTTGCGAAAGGCACTGGAGCAGAACTACGACCGGCTCGATGGAATTCTGGCCGCGATGCAATCCGATACAGAGAGGAAAACACGATGAGTAAACTAATGCTGAAGACTGAAGGCGATACACATATTGTGATAACCCGGCGCTTCGCGGCGCCGCCTGAAGCCGTGTACCGCGCCCACATCGATCCGAAAATCGTCCAGCAATGGATGCTCGGCCCCGAGGGCTGGACCATGCCTGTCTGCATCAACGAAGCGCGGCCGGGCGGGAAAATCCGCTACGAATGGGCAAATGCCAAAGGCGGTGGATTCTCTTTGACTGGGGAATTTGTCGAGCTGAAGCCCTATGTCAAGATCGTTCACGTAGAACGGATGCACTTGCCCGATCCGACCCCCGACAATCACGTTGAAACGAAATTCGAACCGGATGGTAGCGGCACGTTAATGACGATGCGTATGACCTTGCCGGATGCGCAAACTCGGGCAGCAATGCTGGCTACCGGCATGGAACGCGGAATGGAAGCGAGCTACGTCCGGCTGGAAGGCGTTATCGGCAATCATAACTTGTCGGAGGGTTTGTCGCAGGCGTCGGCCTAGGCGTTGGAACGAAATCGAGGTCCCGGGGCACGCTTACGCTCCGGGGGCCTTCTTCTTCGCAGCTCCGGCCACGCTCTTCGCACCAGATCCTTTTCCGCCTTTGCCGCCCGCGATCAGATCTGCCACGGTAGTGTGTTCCAGGATCTTCGCGGCGGCGTCGCGCACCGCCAGAAAAACTTCGTACAGCGCTCGGTGGTCGGCGTCTTTGGCGATCAGGCCGCGCAGTTGTTCGGCATCGCCCATGGGCGCCAACGGCCCGTCGACCAGGCGGATGATATCGCTCAACGGAATCTCCGCCGGATTGCGCCTTAGCTGGTACCCGCCTCGAGCTCCGCGCACACTGTCGACGATGCGCGCGTTCTTCAGTTCCAGCAGAATCAGTTCCAGAAACTTCTCCGGCAAATCGCTCTCGGCTGCAATTTCCCGAATCTTGATCGCGCCTTGCTCGTGCCGCCGGGCCAGAGTCATCATGGCCTGCAGCGCGTAAAGTCCTTTTTGCGAGATCTTCAATCCGACCGCCTCCCCGCCCAGCATGATTGTGCCCCATTTCGGGCGCCTTGCCTAGAAGCACGGCAGGTGCTTGCCGACGGCACTTGCGCCGTGGAAGAGGCTGTCTGGCGGCGTCCCGCAAGATATACTTTCTCGATACCAGGGTTTCCTGGTCAGGCCCCATACAAAAGGGATTCTCCGCGTGGAAGGCTTAGGTCCGCTTCTCGCCATTGTTGTCTTCTGGATTCTGCGGACGCTGCTCGCGGAAGGGAGAAATGCTGTCCCCGATGCAACCCGACTGAGTCAGCAAGCCGACGCCTACGCTGCTCAAGGCAATGTCGCCTTGGCGGAACAAACCTTGCACCGGTTGATCAGCATTGCGGAGCGCCAGGACGGTGCAAACGGAATCGAGGTTGGAATTTACCTGCGAAGGCTGGCGCGGCTGAAGATCGAGCAGGGCGACAGCGCCGCCGCCGAATCCCTGCTCCAGCGCGTGCTCGCAATCCAGGAAGCCAATCTCAACCCAAACTCCCCCGACATCATCCAGACGCTCGAATGGCTCTCGCAGCTGGCCCGCGCCAGACACGACGTAGATGCGAGCATTGCGCTTTTGCGACGGACTCTCGCCGTTCGGGCCTCGGCGAACCGCGGCGAAGACTCGAGATCGGGCGTGCTTTACAACAACCTTGGCCTTCTGTTGCACGAAAAAGGCGACCACGAGAAGACGATTGAGGCCTTTCACCGTGCCATTGAGCTTCATGAGAAGCAACCGGGCGGCAATGACACGGAGCTGGTTCTGACCCTGAATAACCTCGGGATTGTTCTGATGCAGCAGGGTCACGTGGACGATGCAGAGCCTCTCCACCGGCGGGCTCTCGCGATCCAAGAAAGAGTGATGGGACCGGAAAATCCTGATCTGGCCACTACGCTCAACGCGCTCGCCGAAGTTCTCTGGCGGAAGCAGGACTTCGTTGCGGCCGAACCCCTACTTCGGCGCTCGCTCGAGATTCAGGAGAAGGCTTACGGACTCGAGAACCCGCGAATCGTTGGAACCCTCACCCAACTGGGCAGGATGCTGACGCAAAAGCAGGATTTTGCGGCGGCCGAACGGCTGCTCCGCAGAGCCCTAATGCTTCGGGAAAAAGCTGGTCCGGCGAATTCACTTCCCGTGGCAGAAGCGCTTGAAAATCTTGCGAGCCTGCTGCGGGTTAAGGGCGAGTTCGACGAGTCGGCAGCCCTGCTGCGGCGCGTGCTGGAAATTGGAGAGAAGCAATTGCCTCCGGATCATCCCATCGTTTCGATTTGTCTCGGCAACCTGGGCTGGACGCTGGGGCAGCTACAACAATATGCAGAGGCGGAAAGCGACATGCGGCGGGCGCTGGCAATGGGCGAACGTGCCGGGGAGCAAGCCACCGCATTTGTCGCAACCCAGCTGTTCAATCTCGGCTCGTTGCTTCGCGACAAGCGGGACTTTACCGGCGCTGAACCGTTGCTCTGGCGAGCCCTGGCACTGCGGGAGAAAGCTTTGGGGCCTGATCATCTCTCTTGCGTAGAAACCCTGGAAACACTTGGGTCATTGCGTGTGGCACAGGGAGACTCCAAAGGGGCGATCCCGCTCCTGCGCCAGACTCTCAGCATGAAGGAAAGATCGTATAAGCCCAATCACCCGCAGATCGCACAGACCTTAGTGAACCTCGCTCTCACGCTCCAGAACATTGGTCCATCGGATGAAGTCGAGCCGCTTTTGCGCCGTGCCCTCCTGATTTACGAGAAAGCCCTTGGCTCCGACCACCGCACGGTAGGCTCAACCTTGTTTCACCTGGCTGTCGCTCTGCATAAGAGAGGAAGGTTCTCAGACGCTGAGCCTTTGTATCGGCGCGCCCTTGCCAACTTCGAAAAAGTTCATGGACCCGAGCATCCTGAAACGGCGAGCGCCATGGGAATGCTGGCAAAACTGCTCCAGGCCAACGGCGACCTGACCGGCGCCCGACTGCTGATGGGACGCGCCTACAACATCGCCACAAAAACGCTGGGCGACAAGCATCCCACAACTCTTGACATGAAGACCACTCTGAATGGATTGATGTTCCGGTCGGCCCAGCCGTCGGTCAATTGATGTGCTCACCACACCGTCAGGTAGTGGCCACGCGGAGCGCGCTCTCATTGCTCACCGCGGAGTGGAACAGGAAGTGCTCGTAGGCTTCGTACATACCTTCGAAAATGCGATCCCAGGAAGTTGCCAACGCCTGCTGTCGAGCCGCCGTGCGCATCGCTGAGCGCAGGTCGGGTTGGGACATTAACTGTGCGGTATAAGAGACGAATTCATCGAAGTTGCGGGCAACGAATCCTGTGCGTCCATGAGAGACCGTGTATTGCGGCCCCCCTCGGTCGGTCACTATGGCCGGCACGCCCGAGGCAAATGCTTCCAGCACGACAAGACCGAACGTGTCAGTCTCCGATGGGAACGCCAGCAGATCAAAGTTCGCGAATGTACGCGATAACTCGGGCCCGGTCAGCACACCCGTGAGCTCCGCCTGGCGCATGTTATCGCGTAGCCAGTCCGACTCCGCGCCTTCTCCCACGATGACGATGCGAAAATCTCGCAGGCCCCGGTCAAACAGTGCTTGTTCCAATCGCGCCAGCGTGCGGACGCTTTTCTCCGCTGTTAGCCGTCCGACGTAGCCGATGCGGAACGCTACATCGGTCCGATCGCGGAGTTCCGGCCGGAAGACTTCCGTGTCTACTGCATGCGACATCAAGTAGCAAGGCTTCCCCGTAGCCGCCTCGAGCAATCGGACAAGCTCTTGGTTCGGCGCGAACAAAAGTCGCGGAATTTTGTAGAAGCGCGCCGAAGCCCGAAAGCTCAGGCGTTCGACTGCGTCAGAAATTTTCACGCCGATCTCTGGCGGAAGAAATTCCGTCGCTGCCGCCACGCGTCTCCGCGCATACTGATGCAGATTCGTCTGCCATGACGCCGTCAGCGGAATTCTCATCGTGTGAGCAAACGTTGCGCCCAATGTCCCCACGTCACTCGGCCCGGTAATCTGAACAACGTCGGGGCGGAAGCTGCGGAGCAACGGCTCTAATTTCCGATAATGTCTCAGAAAGACTAGGTCGTAATCGTGAGCCCGGTCGAGTGGGAACTTCACCGGCCCCCGGCGCAGTTGCACCCGTGTGACCGATCCATCCGTCGTAATTTCATCGCTCGGGCCGGCATGCACGACGAGAAACGGGATCCCGTGCCGTCGGGCAAAGGACTCGAACTGGCGGCTGGTCTTCGCCACTCCGTCCACCTCATGGTAGACGCAGGGAAAAAACGCGACGCGTGGATTTTCTTTCCTCACAGCAGCGCCTCAGGCGAAATTGCCTCGGAAGAGTTAGGCTCAAACGATAACTCCAAAGGTCGGTTCGACGCCGGACCGTGTCCGAAAAGGAGTCCCAAGCTGCGCTGCACAACCGCGTGCTCGAACATTCGGACGTAGGACAAGATTTGGTCAACATATGCGGGCGGCGACTTCCACAGCACAGAGATTGGACGGTCGGCCCCGCCATTTTCGTCAGGATGGAAGATCCGGTCATCCCATCGGCGCGACCCAATCGGAAAGTCCGGGTATTCGCGAATCACGTCCAGCAGAGTTCGCGCGGTTCGCAAGGCCACTGGCTCCGTATATTGCGGCATCAGGAGTACGTGACTGCGCTGGTCTCGCCGGATCTCGCTCACAAACTCCGGAAAGGTTTCTGCGCCCGTCAAGTTCAGGGCCCCGCTGGCGGCGCATCCGTGACGATCTCCGCCAGAGACCATCGGCCGCTGCCAGCGCTCCGCCAGTTGCGCCACCCGATGATTCTCTTTCCGGCTACGCGTGGCATTGATTTCGAACGCATGAAGAAACTGCACCGCGCCACTCAAGAACCGATGGAGATCGTCGCGGCCTCGCTTCACACCAACGCAAGATTGTGTCCAGAGCGGGTGGTTGAATACCACTAGCACCTCGGGCAACTGGTCGAGCACGGCCAGCAGTTCCATCAACTGCCGGTCGCTCGGATTCTGCGTGTATGCGCCAAGCTCGTTCATGATCGACTGAGCTCGATTGCTCGGCAGATTGTGTATGCCCAGATGGAAGATGGTCGTGCCAAACGGAACGCTCCATTCCACCGAGATCGGAATCTCCGCCGTCTCTGTCAGGGTTCGCAACAACACGGGAGCTTCGATCGTGTCGTGATCCGTGAGGGAAACCAGGCTCTTTAGTCCGAGGATGTCCTCGATCTGATTCTGCTCGGTTTCGTACGCCAGATTCGGCGTGAGCGGCGGAGTCCAATATGCCCGTGTAAAATCCACCGGGATGCGGGACCTTCGCGCTTGCTTCTCGAGAGCTTCGAAAAGCATCGGCGCTTTTCGAGCCAACTCGGGAATCAACAGGAGACTTTCTTTCGAACGGTTGGTGTGACCGTGCAAGGAAACTGCCGCCCGAGTCTCACGGCCAAGCTCGGGATCTTGCCAGAAGCAAGAGAGTCTTGTATGGGACATTCGATAGTTGGTTTACGGAATTCGCAATTCTAGCTTAGGACCGCTGAAATTTCCTTCGATTCTTTGCGCATTCCTTTGTGCTTGGATGCAGGCTTGAGGGATTTTCTATGGCTGGGATTTCAAGAAAATTTGTCGAAATTATTGAACAAATTCAGTGTGATTACGTGCGTAACGACTTAGGCTATACCTTTCTGGTATACTGTTCTTGACGCTTTTTCCACGGTTTGCTCGTGACGCGGTGGTCCCTCGTTGGATCAGATTCATCTCCGCCTTTCCTGCCCGCCGGTTCGTTCCAGCGCCAATCAAAAACTTAAGCGAGCGGCATGAAAGCTTCACGTGTGTCTCAGTGTATCGACAGGCCCCTCCAGAAAGAATCAACCTAGAATGACCACATTTTCAGAACTGCCCTTGTCTGCTGCCTTGCAGCAGAAGCTCGCGGCGGCTCAATTCACAACCCTAACCCCCATCCAGGAAGCTGCGATTCAGCCCGCCCTCGATGGCAAAGATGTAATCGGTACCGCCCAGACGGGGACCGGCAAGACTCTCGCATTTCTGATACCGGTGATCGAAATGCTCCGACGTGAACCTTCGCAAGAGGCCCGGGTCCTGGTGTTGTTGCCCACGCGCGAACTGGCCATGCAAGTTCATGAACAATACGAGAACCTGCGCGGCAAAAGCATGCCCAAGGCAACGCTCGTCATCGGCGGCGTGTCGGAGAAAGGCCAGATCCAGGGACTGCGCGCGAATTCGTCGCTGATCATCGCGACGCCCGGCCGACTGCAGGATCTCACCGATCGTAAGTTTGCCAACCTGCGTCACATCAAGATCCTGGTCCTCGATGAAGCCGACCGCATGCTCGACATGGGATTTCTTCCCGCAATCCGTCGCATCCTCGCGGTTTTGCCCAAAAGCCGTCAGACCCTTTGTTTCTCGGCGACACTCGAGCAGTCCGTTGCTGGCCTCGTGCACGAATACATGCGCGATCCGGTGCGTGTGGCTTTGGGCTCGGTGCTCAAACCGGCTGAGAGTGTTGAACTGAAGGCTTACGAAGTTCGTCCGGGTGAAAAGCTCGACGTCCTCCGACAGCTTCTCTATGCCGAAAAGGGACAGACTTTGATCTTTACCCGTACCAAGCGCGGTAGCCAGCGCCTGGCTCAGGATTTGGCTCGCGACGGCTTCACCGCCACCATGATTCACGGCGACCGATCGCAGTCACAACGCAATGCCGCTTTGAACGGATTCCAGGAGGGCCGCTATCAGATCCTGGTCGCGACCGACGTGGCATCCCGCGGCTTGCACATTGACGACGTCGCGCACGTGATTAATTATGACGTGCCCAAGATTGCAGAGGACTTCATTCACCGCGTCGGCCGCACCGGGCGGGCGGGGTTGCAAGGCTGCGCTACCACGTTGGCCGCTGGAGTTGAAGTCGTTGAACTCCGCAGCATCGAACGTACCCTGAAGCTGCGCATCGAGCGCATGCAGATGGATCCATCGGGTGCCACCCAGCCCAAACGTTTCGTTCAAAACACGCTGGCCTCGCGGACGCTGACCGCGTTGCCGGGCGAAGTTTTTGTGTAAGTCGTAGCGAGAAGCTCGGACGAGTTCCACGAATCGCGAACGGGCACGTCCTTCAGTGAAAGCGCGGCCCTTTAGGGCCGCGTAAAGCGCATCCAATTAACGGGGCTGAGGACCGCCCGGGCGACGATTGCTGTTCTTCCCCTGCGGCCGTGACATTCAGGGTGCACTTGCCACCGATAAATTCACTTTGTCCGGCCAGGTAGCCCAAAAAATTGATTCGAGAAGTTCCGGACATGCTCTGCCGCCGTGTGCTCTATCCAGGCAGGTCCCGCAGCAGCAGTCGGTCCGACACCCGCGGTCATCGCAATTCTGGAAGCCATCTGAACCAGACTGTCCTGGAACTCAGAAAGTGGAGCTTTGGAGATGACTCCCGCTGCTACCGCTTCCAGTTGCTGGGAAGCGGTCATCAAGAACGGTAGTTTATCGGCCCGAGCTGCGATGTTGCCGGCGTTGGGAATTCGCGGCAGGATGGCCGGTGCGTCCAAGCGCGGGGCCTCGAGCGAGAGAATGCCCTCAAAGGTTTTGGCTGCTGCGTCCCGCCTCGTGAGAAACCCTGATAATCCAAACAGTTCCTTCACCGTGGCTGGGATGGATGCGTGCTCATACTGGGTGTGGTCGACCTGTCCCCTTGCAATATAGGGCGAGATGAGCACCGCCGGAACGCGAACGCCGAGCAGGTCGAAGCCGAACGGGGGATCAACACTGACCTTATCGTCTGGGCAAGGAACCTGTGGTTGCTTCGGAAACGCGTGATCGTAGAGGCCGCCGTGCTCGTCCCAAAGGATGACGAGCAGCGTGTGCTCCCATTGAGGAGAGTTGCGCACCGCCTCGTATACGTCTGCGATCAGCGCGTCTCCCAGGCTGACATCGTGGTTGGGGTGTTGGTCGTTGGCCGGTTTAAAGGCAAAGTCGAAATACCGAGGCTCGATGAAACTGTAGCTGGGCAGATTCCCGGTTCTCGCTTCTGTGAGGAACGACTGGAAGAGCTCGAATCTATCCCTGAACACGTCTCCCTGAAGTCGTTTCAGCGCGAGAGCCTGGGGAATGTCGTGAAAATAGATCTTCCACGAGCGCGCCGCGTCTTCCAGACGGTGATAGATAGTGTCGATATCGTAGTCATATAGCTTGTTGTCAATGCGACCATCTGACGTCGCGGCATGCACGAAAATGCGGTTGGGCCAGGTCTGTCCGGGCAGCGAGGAAAACCAGGCATCGCAGACCGCAAACTCACGCGCTAGTGTGGCGAGAGCCGGCAGAGCGTCAGGAGCGAAACAGCGCATGATCTTGTGGGCAGCAGCGAACGAATTGTTGTTGCGATAGGAATAGTTCGCAATAAAGGACATGTTGGGTCCGATGCCCGGTAAAGTGGGAGGCTTTGTCCCGCACTTATAGACCGAGTAAATCTGATCCAGCACGTCGGGCGTCCAGTGACTAGGGTCGATCTGCAGGTCCAAATAGCCCGCATCACTCGAAACCGGGACCCGCGCGACAGGACTCGAGGCGTCCTCTGGGTTCCACTCAGTTCCGTCCAGACCATCCAACGAGGGAATCTCCGACTTCATGTAGCCCAGCATGTGATCGAATGAACGGTTCTCCATCATCAGAACGACGACGTGCTGAACGATATCCGATGGATTTGGCAAGCGACACTCCTGACCTACGGTTGGTGGATATCCATGATAAGGTTTTCTGAGTCCAGCTCAGATCATTTTTGAGATTTTCTGTGAGTTTTTTCGCAGGCTCTCCACTCGATCCTCAGGTTCCACCCTTGCCCACCTTACTTGAGCGCTTATACTCACAGTTCATTTGATAGTGGACCAACGAAACCTTAGCCGGCTTCGTTCGTCTCAGTGAAAGGGCATCGGGAGTAATGGCGATCATGCGGCGAAGAGAATTCTTGCAGGGGACTGCGGGCATTGCGGGAACTTTGGCAATTCCAATTTCTGTGTGGGCGAAAAGCTCTGCGACGGTTCGTGCAATACAGCGCCCGCCGCAGGAATTCCTCTCGACCTTGCCGCATTTGATGGAATTGGCGCTTCTGCCGGGCTTGGGAATTGGATTCGTCGAACAGGGGAAGTTGGTATGGCAGACCTACCTCGGGGTAGCGAGCACGGCGACACTTACGCCGATCAGTGCGGAGTCGCTGTTTCCGGCTGCATCCATGGGCAAGCAGGTGTTCGCCTACGGAGCGCTGCTGCTGGCCAAGGAGGGGAAGCTTGATCTCGACAAGCCTCTCAAGGAATATCTAGCCGACGGAGCGCCGACGGGAAAATGGTCGGAAAAGATTACCGCGAGGCACGTGCTTAGTCATTCATCGGGATTGCCGAACTGGCGCGACGACAAGGAACTCTCGGTGGCGTTTGAGCCGGGCACAAAGTTCCGCTACTCCGGTGAAGGATTTTATTTCTTGCAACGATGCGTGGAACACATCACAGGCGTGGGATGCGAGCAGTGGGTGCAGGACCGCGTCCTGAAACCGATGGGGATGAATTCGTCCACCTTTCTATGGAGATCCGATGGCGACCAGCGGATTGTCGCTGGCCACCGGCGAGGTGAACCCTTTGAGAACACAGAATTTTCCAAGAAATTATTCGCGTTGATTCAAGCCAGCGGAAAACCTTTGGGAGCGTGGCATCACGAGGAAATCGTAGCGGCGATGGTCAAGGATAAACCTGCCGGCACAGCTCTGATGCCAAGCGACCTAAGCCCGAATGTCGCCTTCAGTCTGCTGACGACGGTGGCCGATTACTCCAACTTTCTGGCAGGAATCGTGTCTCTGCCGCAGGACGGGGCGTCGGGGATTCGCGAAGAAATATCCACGCCGGTTTCAAGAGTCAATAGCGCCTTGAGATGGGCTCTGGGCTTCGGCATTGAGCAGGAAGGTGCACGCCCGCGCTATTTGTGGCAATGGGGTGACAACGGCGGCTGGAAGAATTTCTTCCTGGCGCACCTCGAAAGTCAAACGGCGATTGTGCTGTTCTCGAACGGCGAAAACGGGATGCGCGTGATTGAGCGCGCGGTGCGCGCCGCAACTGGAGAAGACCAGGCTACGTTCCTGTGGATTTAGTGCGCCCGCTGCATCACATCAATCCGAACGCCATATAATCTCTCGAAGAAACTGCGCATCGAGTCGTTGATGACCGATCCCGCCTCACTCCATCCCGTCCGCTGGACGATCGCCTTCTTGGTCGCATTGCCCTTTGTGCTGCTTGCCGCTGGCTTTCTCGCCTCGATCACTCGCCACGACCAAGCAGCGCATTCCATCTGGAACGCTCTTCGATACACGCTGCTCGCTGAGGCCACTTGCATTTTGATTCTGGCTGCCTGGGGTTTTGGCTATGAGCGTATCAGTGCTGCCCGCGATTTGCGCCTTTATCCTCCGCCGGGGCAGCTCATCGATCTTGGCGGCTACCGTCTTCACCTGAACTGCAGCGGAGAAGGTAGTCCGACCGTCATTCTCGAGCACGGCTCGAGCGGTTCCTATCTGGATTGGTATCGGGTTCAGCCTGAGATTGGCCGCTTCACGAGGGTCTGCTCGTACGATCGCGCAGGCTACGGGTGGAGTGATCGCAGTCCCAAGCCTCGGCTGCCAAGCGCCATGGCCGAGGAACTCCACACTCTTCTCGAAAGAGCCGGACAGAAACCGCCGTTCGTACTGGTCGGTCATTCCATGGGAGCGTTCGACATGCTTATGTACGCGCATCGCTACCCGGAAGAAGTCTCCGCTCTGGTCCTTGTGGACGGATCGCATCCCGACGAATCAACACCCTTTTCGGTCCGCGACAAGCTCTGGCTGAGATTCATGCAGTGGACTAGCCCATTCGGCCTGCCGCGCTGGCGGAAGTGGTGTGCTTCCGGCCCCGAGGACATGGTTGCCTTGAAAGCCGCCGTGAATTGCAAGGCTAGGGTATTCGCTGCCGAGTTCGAGCAGCGGTCCGCTCTTCCCGCGGGAGCGGAGGAAATTCGCGCGTTACCAAATCTCGGAGCAGTTCCATTGATCGTAATCAGCAGGGATCCCGATCGAAAAAACGAACAGACATCCGGGGCCGTGGAGCACCGGTGGACGGAGCTACAGAAGGAACTGCTGCATCTGTCGCCGAATGCTACTCAACTTGTCGCCGAAGGCAGCGGGCACGCCGTTCCGGTGCAACGTCCAGATGTGATTGTCGATTCGGTGCGGCGCGTCGTAGAACAGGCGCGCGGAGTAGAATCAGCGCACGATCCGCGAATCCACTAGCGTTCGACCTATTTCAGCGAAGTTACGAACGCACTCGCAGCTTCTGTATCCGCGGAATCGTTCGCCGTGCGCAGCGTGCGAGTGTCCGAGTTGTAGTCGCTGCTGCGGCGCAAGACCGGTCCCTTCTCGTCGCCATCACCGCCACCCTGATGATGCAGAACCGGAGTCGCCTCCGCGAGCAGTCGCGCCTTCACTTCCTGAAACTCATCCGTATCGAGGATGTAGTCTTTTCGGTCGGGCAGGAAGGTGGATATCTCTGATTGAAGACGACCGATCCGCTCTTCAGTCAGAGGGTAGTTCGCCAGGGTCTTCGCGATCTTGGAGTGGTACGGCATCTTGGTGAAGAAATGGTAGCCGGGAATCTTGGCCATGACCGCACTCTTTCTGACCTCGATCGCGTGCAACTTCTCCAACGCACCGAGGAAGGCTTGCGGATCGTAACCGGCTGCATACGCGTACTCGATGCCAAGCAGGTCGGCTTCGTACTCGGAGTCGCGGCTGAACTTCTTCACCGAGAGAGGACCCGCCAAACCGCTCACATCCTCCAGGGCCATACCAGCGGGTCCCGTTATCGCCGCCATGGAACCCACAACGTTGCACAACCGTTTGCGCGTCAGGGCGCGCGTAGCGTGACGAGCGGCGACGTGGGCGATCTCGTGCGCCATCAATCCGGCCAGTTCAGCTTCTCCATCGGCCGCGAGAATCAGCGCGCTATCAACGTACAGGTACCCGCCGGGCAGGCCGTAGGCCCGGGGAATGTCCCCGGAATCGATCACCTTGATGGTGAATGGAACGTCGGCATCGGAATAGCGCACGATTTTCTGGGCGAGCCGGTTGACATAGTCGTTGATCCAAGGGTCGTTGATCACCTTTGTAGTGCGGTCGAACGAGGCTGCCAAGCTCCGGCCCAGTTCCCGTTCGCGCTTCAGCGAATAGATGTTGAACCCATGTCCGATCCCGCGTTCGCCGATGCGATCGACGTCATATTTGCCCTGGTTCGCTTCCTTCCTGGCGGCAACATCCTTGGGCGCAACCTCGGTTTTCGTCGATTCTGTCGAAGTGGGCGCAGGAGCGGAGTCGTCAGTACTTTGGCCGGTCGCGCCGGACGCCAAAATTGGTGTGAGAACTGCGGTTAAAAAGCACGCTTTCAGAGGTAATCCGAAGAAGTATCCTCGGTTCGAAGGCACAGCAGACAACGGAGGGAATCCCATGGCTCACCCGCCAGAAGGAGGCCATTCTACAACTATGGTGGAAGAAGTAAATAGGAAAGGTGGGCCAGTGGGCTTAGATCCCGCGCCCAGCGCGTCATACAAAGCCGATGAAGCGACCCGCCGCAACGATTCCGACCCACAACAGGATCGAAGTGAAGCCCGCAATCTTCGCCCCGAAAGGGACGACCGGGCTGTCATCCCAAGTCGTTACTTTCCGGTAGACGGTCCAATGGAAAATCAGGGCATGCCCCCCGGCGAGCAATAAGAGCAACATCTTGAGCCGAAAGGCGGGATTGGCACCGACCTTCACCGCCTCCGAAGAAAATAGGAGTACTCCCGTAACCACCTGCACCGCAAAGCCTGCCCAGGTCCAAGGGAGCAGTCGCCGGGCGAGATCGGAAACCCGCTCCCGGCGCATGAGCCACCCCAGGAGGCGCAAGTCGAAGACCGTGATCGTGCCTACCAACGCCGCCATCCCCAGTAGATGCAACGTTTCTATTGCCGGAAACAGCCAGAGAGACTCGCGGACGGCGCTGCCGATGGAGGTCTGTTCCAGCCACTTACAAAATGGCAGCAGGTCGGGCATGTTCTATGGCGCTCCCGGCAAGGCCTTGCCGCCGGGAAGTTCGATCCTTCCTACGGACATATACGGAGAGCCGTCCTTCGCCCGAAAACCAAAAACCGTCACCTGGTCCCCACGCTTTAGCGATTCCGGACTCCATCCGTGACGACCGAGCATCGCCGGACTGCCACACTCCAGCAACCAGTTCTCAACCTTGCCATGGTCATCTTTCAGGTCGGCATGAATCACGGCATGCGGGTTGATGAACTGGAAGTCGGTCACTGTCCCTTGCATGCTGACCACATGCGTGGTATCGAACTGGGCCAGGCCATGATGCGCTGCAACGGACGGCACGAGCCATAGGAGGCCCGCTATCAACAGAACGGCTCCCTGCTTTCTGATCATCCGATCCTCCACAACTCTCGATGAAGCGGGCCCGCCAACCTTCCCAGAGCGAACCGAGACTGGTGCCGAGAAACAAACCGGTCGCGTCTTGCTTCAGTGCCTGGCTTGGGAAAGTTAGTTTAACGCAGGGCGAAGCAGGTCGTCGCGTTCAGGGAAGAGATCATGCATTTGACCTTCGTCGCGAAGCGCAATCCATCGAGAACAGTGGTCTGGGACTCTCTTTTTAATCCGCCGGGCGCGGCCGCAGTACCTGGTAGCGCGTAATGGTGTAGCCAAGAGCCGCTCCCAGAAAAACGTCCGACGGGAAATGCGCACTGGTGGTCACGCGAGAAAAGCTGATGACGGTAGCAAACCCATAGCTTAGCCACGGCACCCAACGATGATTGCGATAGCGGGTGGCGACCACCGTAGCGACGGAAAAAACTCCGGCGGCGTGACCAGACGGAAAGCTGCTGCCCTTAAAGGGAGACTTCCCTCCACTAAAAAACGTGTCATTAAAAGGTGCTCCTGGAGCAACGTCCGCAGGTCGTTTCCTGCGAGTTATCGCCTTTGCGACAAGGTCGACGACTGCGCTGTCGGCATAGGCCTCTCCCGCCAACAATGCCGTGCTCACCTGGTATCGATCATGCCGTAGATATCCTGCTGCCATCAGGGAAGCCGGCACCAATATCACTTCCGCGCTGGTAATCGAAGTGTCGAAAACGTCGTTGATGTCGTCCAGATTTCGGGCATGAGACCGGAAATAGGGCATGGCATGCGGATCAGCGAAGATGAGTCCTGCCGTCACCCCGGTGATAGCAAGGCTCGGTATCAAGTAACGCCCCTTTGCCAGTTGAGTGGGGAACAGCCATATCGCTTTCTGATCGTGAAGGAAATCTTTCGGCACACTCCGCCAAGTCGGCTCTCTTTCCGCTTGCTCTCCATGCTTTGCATACGTTGAAGCCTGCGAAGGGGCGTCGGGAAGGTTGGTATTGTTGTCTTGCGACAAGACCGAGGTCGGCAGGAACAAAAGCGCAGCACAGAGGACGAGAAAAGGTTTGTACAGTTTTTTTGCGTGGTCCATTGAGTTGCTTAGATGCTGTTACTTTACTGTTCGGTAGCCGTCTGTTTCAACCCGCGAATGAAAATGCGTCAATTTACCGAGCATTTTTCAGATCGAAAGCGGGCGAGGACATCATTGGGAGAACCTTATTTCTTGATAGAGTGAGAACCCTGACAGCGTTAACGATCTCCGCTGACCGAGACATTTTCGAATCTACCACGTCTCAACAGAGATGACATTGCAACGAACAAGGCGAGCTGTCCTGAAGGCAATAGCCTGCAGCGCAGCATTCGCGCTGCCTCCTCTATTAACCGGATGCTCCCCCTCCTCGCCGGAGCGCGAAATCGAACCATCCGAACGAGAAGCTATGGCGGGTGTTGCCGAGAATTTTCGCGGGAAGTTCGACGCTCCCGGCCTCTCCATAGCCGTCGCTCGCAACGGGCGGATGGCCTATGAGCAGGCCTTTGGTGTGACTGGTCACGATTCTCGTGAGCAAGTGACAACTTCCAATCTTTTTCGTATCGCAAGCGTAAGCAAACCGATCACATCCGTCGCACTTTTTAGTCTGGTCGAAAACGGCCTGCTCCGGACCGAAGCCACGGTTTTTGGAGAACGCGGCATACTGGGCACGAGATACGGCAAGCTACCTTACGGACAAGGTATTGAACAGATCACCATCGATCATTTGCTCACCCATACTTCCGGCGGCTGGGATAATTGGAATGATCCGATGTTTTCCAATCCTGGAATGGATCAGGCAGACCTCGTCTCATGGGCGCTGAACACCGTGCCTCTCAAGAATCCTCCCGGCAAAGTTTTTGCCTACTCGAATTTCGGATATTGTCTCTTAGGCCGCGTGATCGAAAAAATCACCGGGCAGCCGTATTCCGACTATGTGCAAACTACCATCCTGCAACCTTGCGGGATTACCGACATGCGAATCGCGGGCAACACTCTTAAGGATCGCGCTCCCGGAGAGGTCACTTATTTCGGACAATCCCTCGAACCAGGCCACTACGACGATCCTTACGCAATCAACGTAACCAGGATGGATTCACACGGAGGCTGGATCGCGACTCCTGCCGATCTGGTGCGATTCGCGACCCATGTGGATGGGTTCGACGTCCGCCGTAATATCCTGAAACCGGAAACTATTCGAAGAATGACCACTCCGAGCGACGTGAACCCCAGATACGCGCGGGGTTGGAACGTCAATGCGAAGGGCCACTGGTGGCACGGAGGCGATCTCGGAGGAACCACCGCCATCCTCGTTCGCACGTCCAGTCGTTTCTGCTGGGCAGCACTCACCAACACGCGGCGCGAACCATCACCGGGGGCATTGGACGACATGGTCTGGGACATGGTCTCGAAGGTGGGCGCGTGGCGGTCGGCACTCGCCTAGGCCGCACCTGTTTCTTGGATTGCACAATAGAAAACGCCGGGACCTTTCAGCCCCGGCGTCTCTGTACTAAAGTTCCTCGCGGTATTGTAGCTAGCGGTCGGTCTTCCCGCCGATCGGCAGAAATACTTCCGGCCCGGGTTCGTCCTCAGCACCGATGCGGAAAAGGGCGGCCTGTGCTTCGGCGTGTTCCCGCAGTTCCTGCATTTCGTCGACGACTCCGCCTTCCGGCTTTTCCTGCTTGCGCTGAGTTCTGCGCTCCGCTTTGTCGCGTTGTTTTTGTTGTCGCGTCTGTTCTTTCTGACGCTTAGTAAAAGTTGATCGTCCTCTTGGCATTCACAATTCCTCCGTGTTGTATTGCTTGCGCTGCCGGGCGCAAAATCCAGCGTCCGGGTATTCCAGAGAATCAGAGAACTACCAGCGCGGCTCGCGCGGCTGCCGCGCATGGCCCTGGTAGTCGTCGCGCCCGCCGCCTCCCCCGCCGCCAAACCGCCCACCACCGCCTTTTGGACGGGCTGCCTTGGGCTGCGCCTCGTTAATCTTCAACGAGCGTCCGCCCAGGTCTGTCCCGTTCAGCGCCGCGATCGCTTTGTCGGCTTCGCTGGCATTGGTCATTTCCACAAACCCGAAACCCCTGGCTCGACCTGTCTCCCGATCAGTTACGATGCTGACTTTCTCGACCGCACCATGCGCCTCGAAAACACTTCGCAACTCTGCCTCAGTCGTACTATGAGCCAGGTTTCCAACGTAAAGGTTCTTCATTGCATTTCCTCTCTCAGTAGATCATCCAAATTCCGCGAGCCGCCACCCAGGCGTTTGAATTCCCTCGTCTCCATATCGCGCGAAGGCGCAGGCCGATCCTGCTTCGCCTTGGTGCGCGCATGCGACAGGCAGCGCACCGCTGAAATTCGCCGTGACGCCTCGAGGATTCCCCAGCGTTGCGGGTCCCCGCCCGGAAGATCTGCCGCCAGAGCAGCCTTGACAAGGTCATCAGGTACGGCATGCCCGTTGCCCGCACCAGACTCCGCTTCATCCTCACCCGGCGCATGGGAAAGGTAGGCCGGTTTGCCGACCAGAAACGCCACTTGTTGCGGCGGTGTAGCGCGCCGCAGGTCTTCACAAAACTTGTCGCGATTCTTCGGTTCCGCCGGCGTGTCAATTAGAACCAGGTTGTACAGGTCGGCTCGCCACCAGGATCTCGCTTCGCTGACATCGGCGGCACAATCTACATCCACGCCAAGCTTCCTCATCGTCTCGGCGCGCAAATCGCGCGTAGTCGACGAGCTGTCCAACAGCAAAACTCGTTTGTTCTTTATCCGGCCAGGCAATGGCGCGGAGAGCGGTAGACCAAGGGCAGGTGTATTCATGCGACCACCGTTTTCGGTTTGTCTTTGGCGCCGGCGACCGGCTGTTCTGCCAGAGCTTTCAGAATCTCGCGCTTCCGGAGCCGCCGCGCAATCTTTTGTTTCCGCACCCGATGAAATCTCGCTTTGTCGCCGTTAATTCGTGACATGGTGGACTCCTGTCCTTGCAGCAGGTTGGTGCAACTGTTTGCTGGAACCGTTACTTATGGGACTACAAGCGACCGTGATCGAAACCAAGGGTCAAACTGCTTCAAGATGCACGGTGGGTTGAGCAGCCGCGTCCTGCCTGGGCAAAGATTGAACTGATTCAGGGATGCGTTGATGTGGAACAGACCGCCCTCTCGATCTCTCAATCGCGAAGGCGCAACTTGCGTTGGTGACGTGTCTTCGAGGTTAAGTTGTCTTTAATTATATCCTGTTTGCGGCCCGCTTGCTTTGCAGCATTGCCGGGGATGGCAATGCTGGACAATCGAAAGACATCTGTACGATCACGCGATTCTGAGCGCACGCACTGCTACGTCTTGCTCTCTTCCGCGGATGGCCCGAAGCCCCAGCGTTCGCGCATGGCTTGCCGGAACTTTTCGCGCTCCTCGGGCGTCATCTTCCCGCAGCGCTCTCTCATGCGCTGGCGAAAATTGGGCCGGCCGGAACCGTGACGCCCCAATCCACCGAACAAAATCCGGCACAACACCAGCAGTCCGAGCGCCTGCCAGAATGTGATCTGGCGCCAGCCGAACAGCGATGGCAACAACCAATTCCACAAGTGCGACACTACCTCGCCGCCGATGAATGCAAATAACACCATCGCGAGAATCGCCAGCGGAGCCATGAAATACCATTTCTTTTTCATGTTAAGTTCCTCATTCTTTCGTAAATTCGTCGTAAATAGTTTGCAGTCGCTCACGAAGATGCAACACCGCATAGCGTTTGCGCGAGAGCAGCGTATTCACGCTTACGCCGGTGGCGGCGGACATCTCTTTGAAACTGCGCCCTTCCAACTCGTGCGCGATAAACACCGCGCGCTGCTCTTCGGGTAACTCGTCGACCGCCAGCCGGAGTTCGTCGAGAAGCAGGTTGCGGGCGTAGAGCGCCTCTGGTCCGGCGTCGGGCGACGGCAGCAGGTCTTCCAACAGCAAATCGTCGTCATCCTCATGCGCAACCGCCATATCACTGAAGCTCTCCGGCTTCTTCTTGCGGAAGAGGTCGATAATGCGATTGCGCGCTACGCGGAACAGCCAACCGGTTACGTGCTCGATGGGCATCAGTAGCTGGTTCGCTTCCACCAGTTCATAGAACACGTCCTGCAAAATGTCCTCGGCGTCGCGCGGGTCGGGAACACGCCGGCGAATGAAGTTGCGCAGCCGGGACTGCTCCCGCTTGACCACTTCGGAAATCCGCTGGTCCTGTTCGAGTGCCATCCGCTCGGCGATCGCCGCGTCCTTCATCTACATTTGTAGACGAATCAAGGGGTACGGATATTGTAGGGGTCGTTAAGTGCCCGGATGAACAGGGCTTGCTAATCCGCCGTGGAGCGCGTAGCATTAAGGGGTGCGTTAGACCGAGTCGGTCGTGTGCAGTTCTCGCCTTCAACAGCCAGTAACCTGCCGCAGTACCTCCGAATCTCTCCAGCGTAAATTGATTGACTAAAGGAACACCTAACACCATGGCAGAACAAGGAACAGTAAAGTGGTTCAATGACGCCAAAGGCTACGGCTTTATCAGCCGCCAGTCGGGCGAAGACGTTTTTGTGCATTTCTCTGCGATTCAAGCGGGCGGATTCAAGAGCCTGCAAGAGGGCCAGACCGTGCAATTCGACGTGACCAAGGGCCCCAAGGGCTGGCAAGCTGAGAACGTCCAGCCGCTGTAAACCATTCCCTTATTGCGAAAAGGCGATCTCCACGGAGATCGCCTTTTTCACTTTCTACGTTGCTTTATTTAATTCTGAATTCTTGGTGCCATCGAAGGGACTCGAACCCCCACACCGTTGCCGGTACATGGACCTGAACCATGCGCGTCTGCCAATTCCGCCACGATGGCAAGTGGACTGTTGTTGCAGCGACGGTTCTCAGCCGCTGAATCAGGAAGACCTACCCATCTATTCTACAGACGCGAAGCCACCTGTCAAACCAACGTGAACACGCTTTTCCTTCGTGAAACTTCGTGTCCTCCGTGGTTCAAGCTCTTACCTAATCCAGCTTCGCATTCATCGTGATCTTCGCGTTGAGCACCTTCGAAACCGGACATCCCTTCTCGGCGTTCTCTGCGCACTTCTGAAAGGTTGCTGCATCCGCGCCCGGAACTTTTGCCACGACATCGATATGACTCTTCGTGATCGTCCATCCGGAATCCAATTTCTCCAGCGCAAGCGTAACCGTGGTCGAAATACTGTCGGCCTTCAACTTGGCTTCCCCCAACTGCGCCGACAGCGCCATGGAGAAACATCCGGCATGCGCCGCCGCGATCAATTCCTCGGGATTGGTCCCCGGAGCATTCTCAAAGCGGGTCGAAAACGAATATTGCGTATTGTTCAGCGCCCCACCCGGCGCCGAAATCGTACCCTTTCCGTCTTTCAGCCCGCCCTTCCAAACCGCACTTGCCTTACGTTCCATGACGTTCTCCTCGATATGATTTCACTCGAATGCCCACCCATTGTAGACGGAGCAGCTTCGATGCGTCACCCGGCCCACAGGACTTGATGATTTCTTGATTGCTGATGGTTGATTGAAAATCGAAGACAATGCAGAAGTTCGGGGCACGAGGAAACGCCAGGCAGGTTTGCAATCAACAATCAGAAATCATCAATCAAAATGATCCTAGTAAAAATCCGAGCAGCTCAAATAAAACCCGCACTGCGGACACTTCAACTTGCACCGGCTTTCGCGCAACTTCATCGAGCAGTTCGGACAGTACTGCCCCGGATCGGCCGCTTTCGCTCCCGCCCCATGTCCGCATTCCGTCGCCGGTGTCGCCCTTTGCTCTTGATTCATTTCCCCAAACGTACTGCCTTGTTCTTCTCCCCGCAAGTACAAACTTCAGCTGTGCTCCAGGACTCTAAATTAGACATCACGCGGCGCGATCGGTAGCCGCCAGCGAAGTCCGGCTCCAGCAGTCAGCCATGATAAGCCAGGCTCCCAAACGTCGCCATACTTTTACGTACTTCCCGTGCTCCGGAAGCAGCGTCCCGTCCGCCTTGCGCAGTACCATGGAGAAGCGTCCCAATTCCATCGCCATGTCGCCGGAATGATCCACACGGGTCGTCTCCAACCGCAGATCGCTATACCCCGCCTCGCCGATCTCGCGCAACAAGCGCTCGATCGGCTTCTGTCCGTAGACACCTTCGTAGAGCGGCGCCATCATGACCCCATCACTGGCAAACAAGCCGGCAGCCTGATCATAGTTCCCGGTATTGAAAGCGGTTGCGAAATCCTGGGTAAGATCCCGGAGCTGGGACTCGACATCCCGGGGACGAAAGTCCGCCAAGGAATTTGTGTAGGGCCGATACATCCACTACCTCCTGGGGGAAGGCAAGCTGGACTGCACTCGTGAGTCCAACCGGAAAACCCGCGTATTCTAGCGCAATTACGGTGTGGAAAGAGAAAAGTTTTTCTTAGTCCGACCGAGGAAACGGATCGTACCCACTGCAGGGCGCCCGCTATCTTTCGAACGGAACGGAGCGGCTGGGAAGCCGCAGCAACGCTGACTCCGAGTTCATGGCCGACGAAGAATGGACCGACGTTTCCACCTTCAGGCCGGGATTCTTGCGCTCCGCGATCTGCCGCTTCACGCGCTCCATCAGAACCACCAGCTTTTTCGATTCGTGATCCCGCTCAGCCTGTTTGCACATCTTCTGGAAGTCCTGGGGAGCATAGGCGACACGATTGGTCATGGGGAGTTAGTCCTAACGTGAGAGAAGCCATAGCCTACCCTATCGGCCGGTTCTTGCCAATCCCCCGGAAACCGAGTTTTCCACACCAGTTTCGGGCCCTGGGGTCATTGTCTCCAGAGGTACATGACCTTCTTGACCGTTGAGCCCATGGCCAAATTCCACGAAAATCACCACATGGCCGATTTTGGAGCGCGGGAGCGAGTGTGTTCTACCGTCGAATTCTAACCGCATGTCTTTTTTTAGCAGCCAGCGTCTTGGTGGCGGCCGCGCGCGATCTTGCCGTTGTCTCCAATAAAACGAACTCGATGTCCACGATTACCCTCCCGGATTTCATAAAAGTTTGCAAAGGACAAACCGGCCATTGGCCGGATGGCAAGTCCGTCACGTTCATCATGCGTGCTCCCTCGACTCCGGAGATGAAGTTGTTGGTGGAAAAGATCTACGAGGTCTCCGAGCCCCAGGTGAAGGAAATCGTCGCCACCGCCAATCATGGACGCATGGGCCATCCCGCCATCATGATCGTCGATTCCGATGAAGACCTGGTCAACAAGGTAGCATCTATCCCCGGGGCCGTTGGCGTGGTGGACGTTTACGCCATTAACAGCAGCGTCGCCGTAGTAAAGCTCGCCGGCAAATTACCCCTCGAGCCCGGATACCTGCTCCACGGGAACTAGCTGGAAGGACTGCGGCCCGAAATCAAGCCGCATCGATTGGCATGAACACCGACAAAAAAGCCCAAGCCGCCGCTGCCCCCGACACAGGATCTGGCACCCGTTCGTCTGGCAAAACACCGGCGAGCAAAGTTGCTTTCACGCGCCGCTTCCCCCGCTTCACCATTGACGTTCGCTTGCAGGTCAAAATGTTTCAAGCCGGGGAATTCCGCACCTGCTGGGGACGCTCTACCGAAATGGGTCAGGACGGCATCGGCGCCACGCTCACCGGAAGCCTTGAGCCGGGTGAGATCGTCACCCTCGATATCCCCTTACCTCTGACCCCGTACCCGATCAAGGTGCGTGCCATCGTTCGCTATCGTCAGGGCCTTCGCTACGGATTCGAATTCCTCACTCTCAACGACGGCCAGCGCGACACGATCCTCCGCGTCTGCGAGTACTTGGCAACCAAGTCTTAAGAATCTGATCCGGGTCCGGCTTCGTGTGGGTCTGGGTCTGGGACCCCGACAAGCCGAGCGAAGGGTCGTCTGCCTCTGGACTCGACAAAAATCACTGCCCGCCAGGCTCCACTACTTTTTCGCGCCAGCGTCTTTGCTTCGAATTCGATAAATTAGATACACCACGATGCCAACATTGATCACCAGCACCCCGACTTTCACCGCGCTCGGATGGCGGTAGATCTCATAAATCTCCACCGGGATCAGCGTGCTTGTGATGATTACTGTGAGCCATTCTCCCCAGCGCTTCTCGAGCCACAGTCCGGTACCCTCGGCCACGAACAACGCCGCGTACACAAAGCTCCCCAACCCAAGCTTCTTGATCTGCGCTGGACTTAGTAGAGCAGCCTTCACCAGGGCCGCATCAATAAACCTGTTGCCCGGATCGAGCCGCAACGCCTCAACCCAGTGCTCGATGACCTCGCCCAGGTCTTTATGCAACAGACGGAACGCTCCCACCCCAAGCCCAACCAGCATCGCGGCTTTCAGGAACTTGAAAAGCGCAATCAGTCGCAGGAGCATATCGTTGGATGATTTCATGGGCAAGGCGCGGATTATCTAAACCGGATGTTGGGGAGTACGAACGGATTGCACGGACGAATGATCGTTGGTTTCAGGCGACTGCGAAAACTGCGCGCGGCAAGTTCTCCCCAAACCTCGGCCGCATCTCTTCATCTTTGGCGATGAGGTGTGCTCGCAAGAACGCAACGCGGCTCGCCCTCTCATAAATGTCGGCCAAGGTTTGAAAATCAGAGCCACCGCTGGACCGCATTTGCTCGGCTCTGCAGGCAAAGTCAGCCGCCAGTTTCACGGTTTGGTGGGAGGTGAGATGAGCCATAAGGGGGTTCACTTTCGGAAGGATGCATCATTCTAACTCAATTTTGGCGGCGTTGAAATACATGTCACCCTCGATGAACGCAGGAAAATTGCAGTAGCCTCGCAGCCGAACATCACGAAAAAAGACTTTCACGGTGGCCGTAAATAACGACGTGGCAAGTCCTTCGCCCTATCACTCCGCGATATAATCACTTCCAACACTTGCATCGAAACTCCGTCTCCTGTCATCTCAACACCTTGGAGGATCAATCATGGCTCACGAATTACCCCCGTTGCCGTATGCCTATGACGCACTTGAATCCACTATCGATAAGCAGACGATGACTTTGCATCACGACATGCACCATGGCGCCTATGTGAAGAATCTGAATGCCGCCATCGAGAAACATCCCGAGCTTGCCAGCAAGTCTGCCGAAGATCTCATCCGTGACCTCAATGCTGTTCCTGAAGACATCCGCGCCGCAGTCCGCAACAATGGCGGAGGCCATGTCAACCACACCATGTTCTGGAAGATCATGAAGCCCAAGGGCGGAGGCGATCCGTCGGGCCCGATCGCCAGCGCGATCACCAAGGCGTTCGGAACCTTCAAAGATTTTCAAGCCAAGTTCAACGATGCCGGGGCCAAGCAATTCGGCAGCGGCTGGGTCTGGCTCGCCGGCAAGTCTGGCGGCGAAGTGCAAATCATCAGCACGCCGAACCAGGACAATCCCGTCTCGCAAGGCCTCTATCCGATTTTCGGAAACGACGTCTGGGAGCACGCTTACTACCTGAAATACAACAATCGCCGCCCCGAATATCTCGCTGCCTGGTGGAACGTCGTCAACTGGGACGAGATCAACCAGCGTTACGAGGCATTCAAGTCCGGCAAAGCCACCCGGCAACCGGAGTTGGCGCACCACTAAATTTCCTTGAAATATCGAGAAGTTTGCGGAAATACGAAAAGGCCCTTGCGGTTGCAAGGGCCTTTCGCTATTTAGAATGCAGCCCGTTCTACGCAGCTGCTTCTATATATTCGTCCGGGTTCGATTCAAACTCTTGCCGGCACGTTTCCGAACAGAAGGTGTACTTCTTCCCTGCAAATTGCGCTTGATATTCAGGATTCTTGTCGTCAACTTTCATTCCACAAACAGGATCGGTTGCCATTTGACTTTTCCTCGCTTTGAAAGTTTGCTTTCAAGGTCGCAACCTAGCAAGGCCCCTTCCGTTTCCGCGAAACTCCAAGTTGCTGGATGCACTTAGCTTTTCATCGCGAACCATCTCGTGCTGATCAAAAGTCCGGGAATTTCTTCTCTCACCGTGAACCAACTACACGTAAGGTCCGCCTCAGGTGATTGCTGTAGCACGCAACTCGACACGACGTCGCCTCATTTCAAAATTCCTCTGCGTCCTCTGTGATGAAGATTTCAAGATTTAAGGTTTAAGGTTTCGACGCTGAACCACCCCACCCTTCATCACAAAATCCACCTTCTCCATCACAGCCACATCACCCAGCGGATCCCCTGGAACCGCCACGATATCCGCCAACTTCCCCGGCTCAATCGTTCCTAAAGAATCCTGCATCCCCAACAACTCGGAAGCCGTAACGGTCGCCGCCCGAATCGCCTGCGCGGGAGTCATCCCAAACTTCACCATCGAAGAAAATTCCTTTGCTGGATTGATCTTCCAATCGAACCCACCAGCGTCGGTCCCGAAAGCAATCTTTACGCCAGCTTTCATGGCCTTGTGAAAGGTCTCTTCATGAATCTGAATCATCTTTACCCACACGGGAGCGCCTTCCGCGGCTCTTCCCTGCGCCACGTACTCGCCCACAAAGATTGTCGGCACATAAAAAATCCCGCGGGCCGCCATGGTCTTCAAGTCTTCCTCCGCGATGTAATTTCCGTGCTCGATCGAATCTACTCCCGCTTCCACGGAGTTGTGCACTCCGTTCAGTGCCATCGCATGCGACGCGACTTTATGCCGCTCGCGATGAGCCTCGTCCACGATCGCCCGCAGTTCCTCCAACGTGAACGTCGGAATGTCGTCCAGCACGCCATCTTGCCGCACGCGATACGAGCGGTCGCTGTAGACCTTGATCCAGTCCGCCCCGTGGCTGATCTGTTCCCGCACCGCCTGGCGCGCATTGTCCGGCCCATCCACCACCTGCACGCCATGGGGGACCATCACGTTCGGAGCGTAACCCTGCAACGGATAAGCCCCGGTGACATTCAAAGCTCGAGTCGCCACCTGCATCCGCGGCCCCGGAATCACACCACTGTTGATCGCCTTCTTCACATCCGCGTCCGCGTACCCGGCACCCTCGGTCTCGACATCTCGAATCGACGTGAACCCGTAGTCGAGCGCCCTCTGCGCGTTGACGGTAGCCAGGATCGTCCGGTACTCCGGCGATTGCTTGAGCAATTGCTCGTCATAGTCCGCCGCCGTAATGTCCCCCTGCAGCAGAATGTGAGTATGCGTGTCGATCAACCCCGGAAGACAAGTCTCACCCGGAAGATCGATCACATCGGCACCGCTGGGCGTCGTAGTGGTTACCTCCTTGATCTTCTCCCCTGCGATGACGACGACAACATTTTTGCGTAGCGTTTCACCGCGCCCGTCAAACAGACTCCCACACCGCACCGCGACAAGTCTCCCAGTCTGCCCCGAAAGCCAAGAGCCTGACACTATCAGCCAAATACCCAATAGACCAAAAGCAACCCATCTCATACGGTCACCTCGAAACGCGAAACTCGAAAACTGCATTTCTGCATTTCCTGTGCACACCCTGTGGACATTCTGGCGGCCCACTCTACCAGATTTCTCTTGCGTCGTTCACTGTCGCCCAGAAATACGCCATCCAGAGGCAACCACGCCTCGCCCGCACTCTTTTCAAAACCGAGAAATTTCCGGGCCGCGTTTTTCCTCATGTGCACCAAAAATACTGAATTGACCAGCGCCCATTTCGCCCGTACATTCTCCTTCGTCCTCGCACACAAAAAATCATTGGTTCCAGCGGCAGCGGTTTCAAATCAAAGCTGGTTCAATTCGAAGTAACGTCGTCGTCATCGCAGCAGGGCTCGGGTCAGCGCACCATGAAACCAGTGGAATGGAAAACGTACCGCACGCGATTCTTAGTCAAAGCCAAACAACTCAGTTCAACTCTCAGCTTCACCGACCACCTCGGCCGTCAGCATTGCGGCCGCAAAGGGGACTACCTCGTCGAATCTTCCGACGGCGTCATCAGCATCGCCCCTCGCCAGATCTTTGAGGACATTTACGTGCTCATGTCGCAAGCCGACCACTCAAGCATTGGCGAAACCAGAGTAGACGCGAAAAAGATGAATGAAATGCGCGCCAACGCAAGCAACTCCACCGAACCGAACCTGGATCGCATGCGATTCGAAAGTCTGGAAATCGAGCACATCGCGATCCGCAAATCTCCAATCAGCCGCCAACGAACCGAAGGTCGGCCGCCGATCCTGAACGATGAAGCGGTTCGCGCTCGACGGAAGTTTCCGCAACCGGTCCGCGAGCGTGCGACACCGTCTCACTTGCGGCTGATGTGAGTCCAAATTTCGCTTTTTGAGGCACCTCGGAAGCTCCAAAACTTGCTCACCCTTCAACAACCACAAGTGCCGCCTTTTCCACAATGTGGAAAACCCGGTCTCCAACCCCGCATCAAGCCCGTCATTGTTAGGGATACAACCTGTAGTGTTTCTCTCTTGACAGGCACAATCTGCGGGAGTAACTTTGCAATCCCAAGGACGAAAATTCCGCCTCACGGGAATGGGGCGCGAATTCTGAGTGGTAAGCAACTGATGCGGCCGGTGCCCAGCCAGAGGTGACTCGGCACGGTCCGCAAGGCAGAAAAGGGCTCAGGCGCCCGGGCTTCCAGATCCGTAAGCCCGGCGCCCGAAACCTTAACCTAAACGACCAACCTTCAGGCGCTCCGGAAGCCGAATCCGGAAGCCGGAAGCCTAAACAAGCGGTGGCCGTATCCCGAGCCTCCCCCGGGTACGACAAAGGTCCGACAAGACCTGTGAAACAGAACTGCCTGCCAACAAAGAGGAAACTCCTTTGCGGTGGTACGGCGGTCGTAGTTAGGAGCCCGGAATGGAAGCTTTAACTCGCCTCGTGTCTGAATCTTTGGCGCGCCACGGTTTCGATCGTCCCCTCGACTATCGTCGCCTGCACTGGTCGCGCTGGTTCCGCTGCGATTCCCAACACAGTCTCTTGTTCGTCCCCAGCAAACCAGGCGTCTTTGCGGTAGCCGAAGAGATTATGGACCTCGGCGCCGGCCCTGGGTCTCATCGGGACGATGCTCCTGGAGGGACAGCCGACAGCGTGACGCCGGCCCGCCGGATGCTCGCTGTGACCCAATTTTTCGAAGACGACGACATGGCTTTCGTCCTCGACCGCATGCTGTCGCGGCAGAATCCCATGCGCGCGCGTCTGCTCTCGGGCCGCTACTTTGTGCGCTTTGTCGTCATCGACGACCCGGCCCAGCGGCGCAGCATCTGCTCTGCGCTCAATCAATGGATGGTCACCGCCGCTGAAAAGGCCACCGGCATCGGTTCCCACTTCGCAAGTTCCCTTGAACTGACTCCCGCGACCGAATACCTTCCGGCAGCCAACGACGCCCAACCGGACCTCTTCACGAACGAAGATATGGCGCTCCCGTCCGCCGTCAGTCCCCTGATTCCGTCGCACTTGTTCCCAAATGTCGGCATCCCAAAGCAAACGGCCCAGGCCGATATCGACCCTGCAATCGAGCACACGAAGGCCCCGCAGCTCGACTCCGGAGCCGCCACTAATATTCACTGTCCCTCCCCGTTCCCCTCCGGTTTCTGACCGCAGGGGAAACAACGCCTCCGGTGGAAGAGTGGTGCTTTAAGCACCGTCAGGCGCCAGAAATATAAAGAGGGGCTCGAGCCCCCACAGCAGCAGACGCTCTTTTTGCAAAGAAATTCGCAATCGCGACGCTCCCGTCCGCCGGGTGGACGCCGAATCGTCGCAGCACGCATAGAATCTAATCAATGGAGACCCCGATGGCAGAACTCAAAACCGTAACCGAAACCACCCCCACAGCTTCGATCCCCGCAGTCCAGAAGAAGAAGTCCTCTGGCCTCTCCTTCCGCCGCCTGTTTACCAAGCCCGGTGTCTCCCCGTACAACGAAGTCGAATGGGACCTCCGCCTGGCTCAGATTACCGACGCCCAGGGCAATGTGATTTTCGAGCAGAAAGACGTCGAAGTCCCCAAAGATTGGTCCATGACCGCCACCAACATCGTGGCCAGCAAGTATCTGCACGGCAAAATTGGAACTCCCGAGCGTGAAACCGGTGTCCGCCAGTTGGTTGGCCGCGTAGCCGAAACCATCCGCGACTGGGGTCTGGCCCAAGGCTACTTCCGCACCCCCGAAGATGGAGCGACCTTCCACGACGAACTGGTCCACATCCTTGTCCGTCAGTACGCCGCCTTTAACTCGCCCGTCTGGTTTAACGTAGGATGCGACCGCATCGAGCCGAACTCCGATGGCCGCAGCTGGCACTGGAACCCGCAAACCCAGCAAGTCGAATTCGGCGTCACGGGATACTCCAAGCCCCAGTGCTCCGCCTGCTTCATCAACTCGGTGAAGGATTCGCTTGATTCGATCCTGACCCTGGCCAAGACCGAAGGCATGCTCTTCAAGTGGGGCAGCGGCACGGGAACGAATCTCTCCCCACTGCGTGGCTCGACGGAAACGCTCTCTGGAGGCGGAACCGCCAGCGGCCCGCTCAGCTTTATGAAAGGCTTCGACGCCTTCGCCGGAGTCATCAAGTCCGGAGGCAAGACACGCCGCGCCGCTAAGATGGTCATCCTCAACGTCGACCATCCCGACATCATCGAATTCATCGAGTGCAAGCAGAAAGAAGAGGCCAAGGCTCACGCCCTGGTTTCCATGGGATACGACGGCTCCCATCCCGACTCCGACGCATATTCCTCCATCTTCTTCCAGAACGCCAATAACAGCGTTCGAGTCACCGACGACTTCATGTATGCGGTAGTCCGCGACACGGACTTCTCCACGAGAACAGTCACCGACGGCTCGCCAGTCAAGACCTTCAAAGCCAAAGACCTGCTGCACAAAATTTCTGAAGCCACGTGGCACTGCGGCGATCCCGGCATGCAGTACGACACCACGGTCAACCGCTGGCACACTTCGAAGAATACGGCGCGCATCAACGCCAGCAACCCGTGCAGCGAATACATGTTCCTCGACGACTCGGCCTGCAACCTGGCCAGCCTGAACCTGCTGAAGTTCGCGCCCAACGGAACCTTTGACGTCGAGTCCTACCGTCACGCGGTCGATGTGTTGATCACCGCCCAGGAAATTCTCGTCGACAACGCCGGATATCCCACGGAACAGATCATGCGCAACTCGCATGACTACCGGCCGCTGGGCTTGGGCTACGCAAATCTGGGAGCCTTGCTGATGGCCGCCGGACTTCCCTACGACTCCGACGCCGGCAGAGACTACGCCTCCTGCGTCACCGCAATCATGTGCGGCGAAGCCTACCTGCAGTCATCCCGGATCGCCGAGCAATGCCCCTCGCTCGTCCCCGCCACCGAAGCGACAAAGAAGAATTTGGGCGAGACCAATTTGGGATCGACCACCATGCCCGGCGGGGCCTGCCCCGGCTGGTACATCAACCGCGAGCCATTCCTTGATGTGATCCGAATGCACCGCGCCAGTGTGAATGGCATTAACAAGAACAACGTTCCATCCTCGGTCTACGAAGCCAGCAAACAGTGCTGGGATGAGGCCCTCGCCCACGGAGAAAAACACGGCTACAGAAATTCCCAGGTAACCGTGTTAGCGCCAACCGGAACCATCGGCTTCATGATGGACTGCGACACCACCGGAATTGAGCCGGATTTGGCTTTGATCAAGTACAAGAAACTGGTGGGCGGCGGCATGATCAAGATCGTCAACAACACCGTTCCCACCGCGTTATTCAAGCTGGGATACAACCACGATCAGGCCGACGCGATTGTTAGTTACATCGACGCTACTGGAACCATCGAAGGCGCGCCTCACATTAAAGACGAGCACCTGGCAGTGTTCGATTGCTCGTTCAAGCCGGCCAAGGGCACTCGCTCGATCGCCTACATGGGCCATCTGCGCATGATGGCGGCGGCTCAGCCATTTATCTCCGGCGCCATTTCGAAGACGGTCAATCTTCCCGAGAATGCCTCGGTCGAAGACATCATGGAAGCCTATCTTCAGGCATGGAAGCTTGGGCTGAAGGCCGTGGCGGTTTATCGCGACGGATGCAAGAAGTCGCAGCCGCTGAGCGCGGCCGGCACGAAGACGGCGAACTCCACCAAGGACGACGCTCGCATCGCCGCCGCACATCAGGTTGAAGAAGAAGACTTCAACGCTCCGCCCCGCGCCGTACGCCACAAGCTGCAGGAGGAGCGCGCCTCGATCACCCACAAGTTCAAAGTTGGAGATCACGAGGGCTATATCACGGTGGGACTCTATCCCAACGGAGACCCCGGCGAGCTTTTCATCACCATGGCCAAAGAAGGATCGACGGTCAGTGGCCTGATGGACAGCTTCGCGCTCGCGGTCTCGATCGCATTGCAGCACGGAGTTCCGCTGAAGCTGTTCTGCGAAAAGTTCGCCCATACACGCTTCGAGCCCAGCGGCTGGAGCGGCAATCCCGACATTGGCTACGCCAAATCGATCATGGACTACATCTTCCGCTGGCTGCAGCTCCGCTTCCTGACGGGCCAGCAGCAGATGCTGTTCGACAATCTGAGACTCAAGCCGGCCGGCGCGCTGCCGCAACCGGAAGGAGTTGGAGATGCCACCACGCCACAACTGCGAACGGAGAACCGAGACCTGAGAACGGGCTCAGTCCACGCCGCCGACGCGCTATCGAGCCTCATCGACCTCGGCGACGCTCCCAGTTGCAGCTTCTGCGGCAGCATCATGACCCGAAACGGCAGTTGCTACCGCTGCGGAAGTTGCGGCAGCACGAGCGGCTGCAGCTAGATTTTCAAAGCTTTGTCATCCCGAGGGAGCGCGTATTTGCGCGAGTCGAGGGACCTGCTGTTTGGGTTTTGTGGAAGGGCACGGCTTCAGCCGCGCCGTAACCAGGAACATCCTCACCGGCTCTAGCCGCTGAGCCAACAGATCGTAAGAATTGGAAGACGTACTGTGAAGGGGGTCACGGCGCGCCGTGGCCCTTTTTCATTTTTGAAGGTTGGATGCGCACGCGTTCTTGCGGATAAATCAATGCTCACCTCGCTGAGACTTGAGAACTTTAGGTGCTTTAAGGATCACATCGTCCCACTTCGGCCGACGACAATAATCGTGGGGCGGAACAACGCCGGCAAGTCCACCATAGTCGAAGCGCTTCGATTGGTATCTCTTATCGCTGGTCGTGCTCCGCATCTCAATTTCTCTGATGTACCCCCTTGGCTGGATCTGCCGAAGTCTTACCGTGGCGTGTCTCGGTCCCTCCGCGGTTTTGAGTTTGACTTCACGACAGCTTTTCACCGATACGGCGAGCCACCCGCAATCATTACCGCCCAGTTTTCAAACGGGGGCTCTATGCAGATATTCATAGGCAGGGACAAGGGTGAGGCACAGGTCCACGCCGTGGTCCAAAGCAAGAATGGGAATATAGCCTCCACCAAGGGTCAGGTTCAGTCCGTAGGAATGCCACGAGTGACCTCGCTCCCTCAGATCGGCCCGCTACTGAAGGAGGAAGAAGTGTTGGTCGAGGACTACGTTCGCAACGCCGTCTCGTCATCCTTGGCGTCGTTACACTTCAGAAATCAGCTGCTTGTATTCCCCTCCCATTTCAAGGAATTCAGGCGGATTGCAGAAGCTACATGGGAAGGCCTGAAGATCAAGGACCTCACAAGAAATGGCCGGGCGCCGGACACTACTCTGTCGCTCCTCGTAAGAGACGGTGATTTCGACGCGGAAGCTAGCTGGATGGGCAACGGCCTTCAAATGTGGCTCCAGACCATGTGGTTCCTAGCCCGCTCGAAGGACGAAGATACGGTGATCCTTGACGAGCCCGACGTTTACATGCACGCGGATCTTCAAAGGCGCCTCATTCGCATCGTTAGGTCCAGGAATCCGCAACTGATCGTCGCAACCCACTCGATAGAAATCATGGCCGAAGTTGAGCCTGATGAAATTCTAGTAATCGACCAAGGCCGGCGAGAGGCTAGGTTCGCGGATTCATTGCCTGCGGTACAGCGCGTAATTGACCAGATCGGAGGAGTTCACAATCTGAATCTGGCCCGGCTGTCCACTTCCAGAAAGTGCTTGCTTCTCGAAGGCAAGGATATTGAGATCCTGAAACAGTTTCAGAACACCCTCACTCCGGAAAGCAACGAACCACTAGATACCCTGCCCCATATGCCAATTGGAGGATGGGGAGGTTGGAACTACGCGGTTGGATCAAGAATGTTCTTGAAGAACGCACTGGGGGAGGAAATTAGCACATACTGTTTGCTTGATTCGGACTATCACACACAGGAGGCTATCTCCGCACGCTATAAAGAGGCGTTGCGAGTGGGCGTCCGCCTTCATATTTGGCAACGCAAGGAGATCGAGAACTACTTACTAGTTCCAAGCGCAATAATGCGGGTGATGCTCGCGAAAGTACGCAAGAAAAGTATCGATGGCCTAACTGAGGACGTCCTGAGACTTCGGCTCGACAAAATTGCCGAATCGCGGAAGGTGCAGCGTTTGATGCACTTTCGCAGGAGACTCTTTCGGAGAACAAGTCGAAAGGATCGAAGTTCGCGAATGAAATCGCCCGAAAGCGGATTGACACGGCTTGGACCTCTTCCGAAGGCCGCTTGTCTGTGATTTCGGGCAAACTCCTGTTCTCAAAACTCTCGGAGTGGTGCCAGAGTCGATTTGAAGTCTCATTGGGTGCTCGTCGGATAGCACGAGAGCTTCGCGCCCATGAAATTGACGAGGAAATGCGAACCGTGATCTCGGCTATCGGAGAAGGTCGAGCCTTCGGCTAGGCGGGTTGCCCACCCTTCGCTTTTCGTTTTCTGTCCACCTACATAACTGAGGGTGGCCCTACCTTGCGCTCTTCGCAACGGGGCCGATGGTGTCGATGCGTTTTGTCTCGAACTCGCGCGTCGGTTCTGCCGTCCCTCCGGGACTCGGTACTATTTCTACCTTCTGCCGCGGCGCTGAAGCGCCGCCCTTCCACGATATGACGTGCCCTCAAGCAGCGCGCTATAGTGGCTCCTCCTACCCTCCACAGCGGCAATCCCCTCGGGATTGGGTTCAGGTTAGAATAGAAAGAAGCCGATAGAGTTCTGATTCCTACACAGTGAAGTCCTCGTTTTCCGCAGTCTCCGCTGTGATAAGGTTCAGCGGTACTCCCCGGGAGGTAAACTTTGCCAACGCGCCTGCAAGAACTGCTTGATAAAGCCAAAGAGAACGTTCCGACGCCAGAGGAGAAGGAAGAACAGCGCCGCAGCTTCGCCTACGGGAACACCAAGATTGAGAACCCTCGTATTACGCGCGAGATGGTCGATAAGGCGGCCGACGATCTAGGGGCTCCGAAGCATGAGCGAAGAACAGGAACGGCATAGCCACGCTCTTGAACCAGAGCTGGTTGCCGATCCCGACGAGATAGCCAGGATAGAAGCCCGTAACGGCGTGCGCCAGTTCGACGCCGTTACGGAAATGATTGAGCACTTCTCCCACCCTGAACGCAAGTTCAAGCTTCGGCCTTCCCAACTCCTCCACCTGCACCGGATTGCTCTTGACGGCTTGAGTTCGTATGCCGGTAATTGGCGTCCTGCCGGGATTGAAATCAAGGGGAGTAAGCACCAACCTGTTGGTGCGTATCTGGTGCCGGAAGAAATTGAGCACATGTGTGATTACGTGAACGACAATTGGGAAAAGAGCTCTCCATTACATCTGGCTGCCTACGCTCTCTGGAAGTTGAATTGGATTCATCCTTTCACCGACGGCAACGGTCGTACGGCTCGGGCATTCTCGTATCTGCTGCTTTGCCTTCGGCTTGGCTATCGCCTTCCTGGCAGAAAGACAATCCCCGCCCAGATCGCTCGCGACAAAAATCCGTACTACAAGGCGCTTGAAGCCGCTGACAAAGAATGGAGTTCAACAAAGCTCGACTTGTCGGCCCTGGAGAAATTGCTCGCTGACCTGCTCGCCGAGCAGCTAGCTTCTGTCCATGACGAGGCTAGAGGGTCCGAGACGAAATAGACCGGTGTCGCGGCAGGGTCAAACTTTCATTGCTAACATTTTTTCCACATCACGATGTGATATAAGACCTTGCCATCCGCACCCCAAACGCCCGATCATAAAACCTCGCCCCAGAGGCGTAGCCGAGTCATTCGCGCCGGAAGCTAAGCTCTTCGAAATGGGTATTTTGCCTGTAAGTCCAGCAGGCTCAATATTTTGCGAAAGACAAACGGTATCTACGGAGATCAAGTATTTTGCGAAATTTGGTCTGATTTTTCTCGCGTCGCCTTTCGATTTCTCCCGGATGTTCGCTAGCCATTCTCCAAAGATACATCGCGAGCCGAGTCGTAGGCACTCCCCGGCTAGTCGGTAACACAAGAGTGCAATCCATTCAACCGCGAACGCAGACCCAAGCAAACGTTCGTCACACCATTCGCTCGGTACAACACCCAAGGGAAAGAAATCGACGTCTCCTTCGATTCCCTGAGTTCGGTTAACAACGAAAGATTCAGGTCGATAACGTCCCAAGGTTTCGAGGAAGCTCACTGCCGCTTCTGCTCGCGAATCGTTCGGAACGCGCGAGCCTAAGATGTGGACTCTAATCGAGGGTGGGCCGCGCCGATCCCCCGAGCAGCGAAGAGTTCATATTGGCCAGGTTGTGGTGTCCTTCCGGACCGCCCCACGCAAACATCAGAGACACCATGGGGAACGCGCCGGCCCGCAAGGTAATTCCTCCTGCGAAACTGTGCTTGAGATGGCTGAATCCCAGATCGCCCCGGGTCAGCGCCACGCGTCCCTGGTCCGCCATGAACTTCAACCCAAACGGACCCCAGATGGAGTGCTCGAAACTCTCCTGCAGCAACAGCAGATTAGGAGCGCGAAAGCGGTAGTCCTGATAGCTTCCCAGCGTCATTGCTCCGTTAATGTCCGCCCCGCCCAGCGTTTGCTGGAAATAAAAAGGCACTGCACTCGTAGCCGAATTGATGGACTCCGAAAGGAACAGTCTCGCACTGATGGAGCCGTTGAGATTCCGAGAATGTGGAATCTCGGGGCACTTGTCGTTCACATGGGCGCAGGAATCCGGGCCGTGCTGATCGGTGTTTGGCGTCCCGTTGTTCGCTTTACCGTAGAGATCGATCGTGTGATTCAGGTCGACGGTCCACCGCAAAAACGAATTCTGTGAATTCGAAGGCGCAAAAAACTCCTCAAACTTTCCGGTGTAGTTCAGTTTCAGGTAGTCCCCGGTGTCCGGCTTGATCCGAACTCCCTGGCTCATCTGCAGGAACCCCGGCTGGCTGCTCAGTCCCGGCGCGGTGACGTTGGTGTAGAGCGTTTCAATCGAAGGAACCGATTGGCCATGGCTGCCGCGAATGCTTACGAATCTGCCGTTAATCTCGCCAAGGAGAGCCAGATTCAACTTGCGAATCGCCGGCACCTCATAGACCGGTTTAATGGCGTTGGCTCCGACGATGGTCTGCGTCATGCCAAACACCGACGCGGCGGCGAGCACTGTGTCGTTGCCTTCGCCGAAGTAATTCAGCTTGTTGAGGGAAATCGACTGCGCATACAGGTTAAAGAGGGCGTAAGGATGCGTAAAGGGCGCAATGGCTTTGGTGTCGGCCGGCTTTGATGGCTCTCCCGGTGTCGGAGTAGTGGCCTCAATCGTCGGACGAGTTGGGTGCGGCGTATGAATCAACTTCATGTAACCGCCTGCTCGCCATGCGCCGCTGGTTGCTCCGACTGCATCAAAGTCCCAGCTCAGACGCCAGTTTCTCGTGTTCTTGGACCAGACAAAGGCACCACCGACTCCGAATCCATTCTGCGGCGGCATGCTTCCCGCCGCGATGTGCAGCGGATGATCGGTAAACAACGTATAGCCGCACATGGGAATTGATTTGAAGCTGAGTTTGCAGGCCTCGCTGACGCGCTCGCCTTCGCGCCGTAGCTCCCCATGCAGTTCGCTCTCCTGAGCGAGCGCCGCCACCGATGCCAACAAAAGCACAACAACAAACCCACGCATGACGTCTCCTCCGGGCTAACTCTTGCGTCCGCCCTTGCCGCGCTTCTTCTTTTTCGCCGTCTTCTTCGCCCTGGGACTGGTTCGTCTCATCCGCTCGGCCGCTTCATCCGCCACGGCCGCAATCTCAATCACGCGCTTGCGCTTGGGCACGAGCCTGGCGCGCTCCGCCGCCGCGTCGTCGTGCGCGGCGCGAATCGCTTCCGTCACCGCCCGGACGTAGCGCGCGGCCTCGCCCTCAGTCTTAATTGCCTGGTAGAAAATGCCGCTATGATATTGCGGCGGAAGGCCTTTCTCGGCTTCATGCAAGTGGTTAACCTGCGCCAGGAGAAGCGACGACGCCGGCCGGTTCGGATCTCTTATGCTCTTCGGGCGCGGAACTAATATGGGTTCCATCTCGACACTCCTCTCCGTTCATCCGCTGATCTTGAAGTCGGGGCAGTCGTTGCGCATCACGTCCAGCGACAGAAGGTTGTTCGACAGATTCGCTTGCGCGTTATTCGGTTCGATAAAAAGATTGGTGTTTGCCTCCCGCTGCGATACGTGCGGGTAGCTGCCGAGAAAGAATTTCGTGATCGTGGCCGGAATCGAGGCGTGATCGAAAACACGGTCAACTACCGTACCCCGCGGTATCCACGGCGAAATCAGAATTGCGGGCACGCGCACGCCCAGCCGATCGAACTGGAACGGCAATCCCGTACCCGGATCGACTTGCGAAGAGTGGAACGTATCGGCGGGACACGCCGGCGGCACAACGTGATCGAAAATTCCTCCATGCTCGTCATACACCACCAGCAGCGCTGTATTGGCCCAGTTCGGGCCGTTCTTGAGATGGGTGTACACTTCGGCAATCAGCAACTCGCCGGCCTGCACATCATGGTCGGGGTGTTGATCGTTGGCGACTTCCTCGCCCTCGTCGCTATCGTGGTCGCTAAAGTTCGGTTCCACGAAAGAGTACTCCGGCAGCAAGCCCTTGTCGCAGTCGCTCAGGAACTGCGGATACGTGCCGAACTGTTCCGTCTGATGCTGCAGCAGATTGGCGACTTCCATCGTCGAACTGGACGTGTCGTAGTAATAGACTTTCGCCGTGTGTTTCGGAGTCGCGGTGATCATCCGCGTGTAGATGCTCTTGATCGGCTCGATGATGTCAAACGGATCCATATCGACGCGCCCGAACGACGTACCGTAGTGCGCGAATGCCCGGTTACAGATCGTCGGTCCCGGGATCGACGCGAACCAGCGGTTGAACACGGCAAACTCCAGCGCCAGCTTGGTCAATACCGGCAGGTCCGTTTGCTTGAAGTAGTACATGATTTTTTGCGAGTGCACCAGGTCCTGGCGCTGATGGAAGTAGCTGGTCACGAATCCCTGCATGTTGGCGACCCGGCCCTTGCCGGTCGCACCACCATAAATCTGCACATCGACGGCTGGAAAGTGGTGGTCCGGATCGGGATCGAGTTGTCCCTGAAACTCCGCCAGCGCCTGCGGCTTCACTGAATTCTTGCTTGCATCTGGATTGCTGAACGTATCCGCGTCGACAATTCCGTCGATAGATGGATTCACCGCCTTCAGCGATCCCAGCATGTGGTCAAACGACCGGTTCTCCATCATCAACACCACGATGTGCTGCAGTTTGTCGAGTCCAGGTGGCATAGCACACTCCTGCGGTAACTAAATAGTGCAGTTCACATCAATAACGCTTCAGGGAAAAAAGCCAGGACGACTACGGACGAATGTGGCAGGGACAACTTTGAACGAAGTCGTTATCTAACTTGCACAGTATTGTTCACCAGTTACGAATTCAGGACAAGTGTTAATCGAGGTGAGTTCCGTCTCAACCTGTGGAAATTTGCTGCAGGAATAGCTTAATGATTTGCATCGGAATTTCTGTTCTGGAGACAGGATTGAAACTCAACGCGGTCGCTCTTATCTCCGCCGCAAAGCCACAATTTCGTCTGGTGGCCCGAAGCCACGGAGGTGGGCGATATTCGAGACCTCATATGGTCTCAATTCATCCGAACCCCAGCGACTGGGCCTGTACGGGGAACCGCACGAACAATAGAGCGTCCATCCCTCCCACGAACCCTTGGCGATCGGCACCAGGTACGACCCGTTCCGGTAGGGGCTGAAACCCACCAGATAGCGCGTGAAGCACTTGGGACACTCAATGCAATGTCGAACACGTGAAGACATGGCCAACCAAAGAGAGGTTTCCCCGCTGACTTTAGCGAACCCCGTAGGGAATCGTTGGACGTTTGCGGACATCGATACCTGCAGGCTGGACGTTTGCGGACCTCGTTCTCAGCAATTTTTCTGTACTTAATTGCGGTCCGAAAACGTCCAGTCCAGGCGGGGAAGTCGACTATCATAGGCAAGCTTGTGATGGGTGGAATCGCAATCAAATGACTCTGGATTGGCAAGTATGTTCGCGCGCACGACTTTCGCGGGATCCCCGCTTCGATGGCAAGTTTTACATCGGAGTGATAGGCAGCCGCGTGTATTGTCGCCCGATCTGCCCGGCTCCCACAGCAAAAGAGAAGAACGTCCGCTATTTCCCTACCGCGGCTGCGGCCGCCGAGGCGGGATTTCGGCCCTGCTTGCGGTGCCGTCCGGAGAGTTGCCCTGGAACACCGGCGTGGCTGGGAACTTCCAACACCGTTTCAAGAGCTCTGCGTCTGATCGGGGAAAGCGGTCTCGAAGATGGCGGCGTTGAATCTCTGGCGGATCGCCTCGGCGTAGGCTCGCGTCACCTTCGACGCCTGTTTGTGCGGCATCTCGGAGCCACACCCATCGCAGTGGCTCAAACCCGGCGACTGCACTTTGCCAAGAAGTTGATCGACGAAACCAAGCTTCCCATGAACCAGATCGCAGTCGCGTCGGGATTTGGTTGCGTTCGCCGCTTCAATGCTGCGATTCACAAGGTCTACCATCGAACTCCCACGCAAATCCGGCGCCTGGTTCATCAGAGCGCGATGCAACCGGGCAACCAATATCTGTTCCACCTTCACTTTCGTCCACCGTATCACTGGCAAGGCATGTTGGACTTTCTCGGGCCGCGCGCCATTCCAGGCGTCGAACTGGTCGAAGGATCCACGTATCGCCGCACGATCGCTGCCAACGGTTTTGAAGGGCACTTCGAAGTTTCACTCGACCAATCCCGCGATGCTCTGATCGTGCGCATCGAGTTTCCCGATCCCCGTTCCCTGATCCACATCGTCGAGCGCATTCGGGCCATGTTCGACCTCAACGCGGACTGGACAGCCATCGTGAAGTCCCTGCGCAGCGATCCCGAATTAGCAGCCAGCGTCCATGCGAATCCCGGCCTGCGCGTGCCGGGTTGCTGGAGCGGCTTCGAACTCGCCATCCGCGCCATTCTCGGCCAGCAAGTCACGGTCAAAGGCGCGACTCTGCTTGCGGGACGCATTACAACCGCCTTCGGCAAACCCTTCGCCGGACCGAAAGGGCTCACGCATATTTTCCCGTCTGCTGAAACTCTGGAAAAGGGCAGCCTCGCATCCATCGGACTCACGGGCGCACGAATGGAAACGATTCGCGCATTCGCGCACGCAGTCTGCAAGGGCAAAATTAGATTCGAGGGAGTCATCGACTCTGAAGCTTTTCTGAGCCATCTCTGCGAGGTGCCCGGCATCGGCAAATGGACCGCTCAGTACGTAGCCATGCGGGCTCTGGGCGAGCCCGATGCTTTCCCCTCCAGTGACCTTGGCCTCTTGCGCGCCCTCAGTCTAAGCAGTTCGAAAGAACTCGAGCACCGTGCCGAGCCGTGGCGTCCGTGGCGCGCCTACGCCGCCATGTATCTGTGGAGAATCGCCAGCCAACGCGCCCGCCGTGCGAAAGAATCGCCTTCCCGCAATCGTCAAAAGCAGGCTGTCCCAACCGGTGCCCCCCGAGTTCCAGTGGTGGCGCAGGCGAGATCGGTCGCCAGCTGAAAGAACTGGAAATCCAGATAACCGCGCAATGGATGCGGGCGTCCGACCGCTATCGCGCGAATCGGCGAATGCTGAACGAGATCGGCAGACCGACTACAACCATGTGCACCAGCAAACCCAGAATCAGGTCATGGAGTTTGTAAGGCCCCCTGGCGTGGAGGGCGGAGAGCGGCAACACGACCAGAGTCATGACCAGTTCTACCCCAGCGCCATAGGCCAGGCCGCATACCAGCGGATGCTCAATCAGGAAAGTGAGCCTGCGGCTTGCAGCGTAGTAAAAAGCGGCGAACGAAGAAGCGATGAAAAAGTGCAGGAAGACACCGAGAACATAAGTGCCGGCACCTCCATGGATGGCCGAACGTCCGAGCAGGCCCGCGGCAATCACGAGGGGAATGTCCCATCCAAACAGGATGCAGGCTTGCGTCAGGTCCAAAGCACCGGCCAGCAGGCCTCCTACTGCGATTGCGCGTAAGGCGTTGCGTTTCCCCAATTGACGAACTGCAGAATCTTCAGTCACCGATGTCATCGCCTACCTCCCCAGGGCACGAACTCAAGATGGACGATACGCAGGGGAGGCTCGAGAAGTCCTGAGCGTGGCCTGAAACATTCTGAATACTTCTGAAATCGAACTGCATGAGCAGATCGGCCGAGGTCCTAGGATAGTGAGACTTTGGGATCTTTCCTCGGTATCGGTTCAGGTCCGGGACGCTTTTTGAGTAGGAATCGCTGCGGAGGCGCAATCCCGAAGAGACCGCGGAAGGGTTACGGCTTCAGTGCGCCCCACAAGTGCCCGTTCGGCCGGGGCGTTAGCCTATGAGGTTCTCCCCACTCCGGACAAAATCCGATTGACCCCGGGCCAAAACCGTGATTAGATGCGCGGAACAACGAGAGCGGCCCCCGCGCCCGAGGCTGCCCAACTACTTCGACAGAGGTGAAGTATGAAGTCCAGTGTTCTGCATGCGGCTGTAGCCGTAGGCCTAGCTGTTTTCACTCTGCATCAGAATGCAAGCGCACGGGAAATCGTCTTACCCGCTGGCACTCTTTTGCAATGTACCCTCAATGAACCCAACTTTTCCTCGGCCACAGTAGACGTCGGGGATCCCGTTCTGTGCCACTTACGCGGAATCACCGAGTTCGGCCAGCAGGCGTTTCCCCGCGGAAGTTATCTCGTCGGCCATCTCGAAGCGGCGCAAGATCCCGGCCACTTCTGGGGAAAGGGCTATCTCAAAATTCAATTCGATCGCATCGGACTGCCCACCGGGGATCTGCCGCTCGAAGCCAAGGTCATTTCCACCCGCGGGTATAGGGTGGATAAAGCGGGCAAGATCGACGGCAAAGGTCATCCCCGGCGCGACGTGGTGGAGTGGATGTTGCCGCCACTATGGCCGTGGAAAGTCGTGATGCTGCCCGCCCGCGGCCCACGCCCCAAACTGAAGGGTGAAACCGTGCTGAGTTTGCGCCTGATGGACGACGTTCAGATCCCGCAAGTGGCGCAAACCTTTGGCCCCGGCTGGCACTTCTTCAACCGCTCGTCGCTCCAGGATGTGCAAGCTGGAGATGTCCGTCCCCAATTGACTGTGCGTCCCGCTGGAGATTCCTCGACTCCGCAGGCGCAGTATGCCACTTACATCTCGCGTGATGTATCTTCTGCCGCCGCAACCGGAAGCGTTCCCGGGATGCCAGTATTCGTCATGAATACCGGCACTGTGCTGGCCGTCAGCGGTTATGGCTACAAGGACAGCCGCATCAGCTACACCTTGGCCTCCGGAGGCACGGGCGTGATCAGCAGCGACGAAGTCGACTGGACCACCACCACTCGGGTCAACAACCAGCGTGGAGTGCACCTATCGCTCCATACCGGACACGTCAACTCGTCAACCCCGGGTCTCTAGGCATCTGGCCCGAACCAAGTCCGCCGCCGGCCCAAGCCGGCGGCTTTGTTTTTGCACTGTTATGTGCGGGGTTGGAACCACCTGCACATCCGACATTCCTGCGACCTTCAACTCCGAACCCTCATCTTAAGAACATCCCAAGAGGTCCATCGCCATGCACAAGGTCAACATCGCCGAGAAATTCTCCAAGATCTCCGAGTACTGGAAGCCTTACATCGCCGCTGAACTCAATGGTCAGCACCTTAAGCTCGACAAACTGAAGGGTGAATTCGTCTTCCACCACCACGAGCACGAAGACGAGATGTTTCTTGTGGTCAAGGGCCGCTTCCGGATGGAATTTCGCGACCGCCATGAGTGGATCGAGGAAGGCGAATTCATCGTCGTGCCCAGAGGGACCGAGCACCGTCCTGTCGCTGACGAGGAATGTTGGCTTCTCCTGTTCGAACCTGCCTCCACTCTGAACACCGGCAATGTAGTCAACGAGCGTACGCAGAGACATCTCGAGCGGGTTTAAAACCGTTTCGCCACGGCGTAAACTCTAATCACCCATGGATCTGACCGTCTATTCGTCTGCCTGGTGTCCCGATTGCCGGGAAGCCAAGCGGTTTCTCGCAAAGCACAACATTCCCTATACCGAGATCGACGTTGAGACCGTCCCCGGCGCCATCGATGAGATCGTAAAACGCACCGGCAAGCGCGCCATCCCGCAGTTCGTCATCGACGGCGAGTGGGTCCAGCCCTATCGCCCTGGCCGCGGATTCCTCTACGAAGAAATGTCCAAGCGCCTGGGAATCAAGACTCCATAAACCTTGCTGTTTTCTTAGTGGACCGAAGTTCTTTGTGAGCAAGGGATTAGAGGCCCGTCCTTCCGTCACCAAATCGCACGTACATCATCTTCAGTACCGTGGCCAAACCGCGCCAGACGGGCGAAGATGACTACTCCAAGTTGCTCAGCCTGATTGGCCTTCGCCGCCAAAAAGACTGAAAAAGAACGACTTGGGTTTGAGTTCCGAGACCGCTACTCCGATACTCATGGCCGAAACCCAGATCAACGATCCCTCAGCCTCAGAACCCGACCCCCTCCCTGTGATCCAGCCCCAGCCCTCGCAGGAATGCAACGTTTGCGACAGTTGGCAGCAGGTAATTCAGGGTGTTTTGGGCGTCGTTCTCCTGCTTGGTGCATTGGCGATGGTTCATTACTACGCCCCCATCGCTGTACAGGGACTACCTCCTGACGATCTGCAGAAGCAAGTCCACGAGTTGACCGCGCAAGTCGAGCAACTCAAACAAGAGCAATTGATGCCGGCCGTGGTCTTGAACCGCTATCGCAATTCCATCGGATACATTTATGGCGTCTATCAGGTCGGCTTTCCAAATCAGCATCCCGCGATCCGCGCGCGCGTCTCGGGCACAGGATTTCTCGTGGCCGACGGCCTGATGGCGACCAACCGCCATGTTGCTGAGCCTTGGTATGGAGATTCCGAGGCGCAAAAGCTGATTGACCAGGGCGCGACCGCAATGCTCGAAAATCTGGTGGTCTTTTTCCCGGGCTCTCCAACGCCCGTGGCACTGTCGCCAGCCTCAGTCTCGAAGACCTCCGATCTGGCAGTCGTGCGTGTTGCGGATTCCGCCGAGGTCAGTAACCTCGCGGCGCTTCCTCTGGCGAAATCGCCCGGCGCTCCTGGACAGTTGGTTACGGTCATCGGCTATCCGATGGGAATCGCCGGCATGGTCGCGAAATCTCCCACCGGCATCTACGAACGCTTGGCATATCGACACAATGACATCAGTGCGGCCAGCGAACTGGCGGCCTTGTCGCTGATCCGACCCTCGACGACGTGTGGACATCTCGGCGATGTCGTCGGCGACAAACTCATCTATGACGCCCCCACAGCCCACGGCGGCAGTGGTGGTCCGGTATTCAATTCTAAGGGTGAAGTGATCGGCGTCAATTCCGCTTATATGGACGGATTCACCGGAGGCACCCTGGGCGTTTCCGTCGACTCTCTCCGCCCTCTGCTGCAAGAAGCGCAGAAGCGAAATTAATCCAGTTTCACGCGCACTGTTTTGGCATTGACCTATTGCAAGACGTCTTCTTAGATGTGCACGCACGCCCGAGCACATAACAAAACAATCAGCAGCTAATCTCCGCAAGCGGTTCTTGAACTCCTGGGCCTTGTCCTCCGTACCTGCAAAAGAGCAAATCTCAAGAGAGCGCATCTCTCTGTGCATCACCCGGTGAAGGGCAGGTGACGAGCTAATCGTCAAAACGTCGAACATTCACCGCATTCGGTGACTTGGAACAGCCATGGCCAAGGCCTCAAACTCTGGGATGGTGGGGAGCACCAACGGGTCCGCGGGTGAAGTGGTACGCCTGCGCCGGTTCGGTGTATTCGAACTCGACCTGAGGATCGCCGAACTGCGCCGCAACGGCGTGAAGGTCAAGCTGCAAGAGCAGCCCTTTCGGGTTCTCGCGCAGCTTCTGGAGTGCCCTGGAGAGGTCGTCACGCGGGAGACGCTGCGCAACCGTCTCTGGCCCGCCGACACCTTCGTGGATTTCGATCATAGTTTGAATGCCGCCATCCGGCGCCTCAGGGACGCCTTGGGCGATTCGGCCGAGAATCCAACATTTGTCGAGACGGTGGCGAGGCGTGGGTACCGCTTCCTGGCGCCCGTTACAGTGATAGAAGGGAACGGCAACGACCCACTCTCATCGATTCTCCCAACAAACGTCGCCCTTCCACCGACCTCTCGATTTCGGCGCGCCTGGTGGGTTGTCGCAGGTTTGGCCGCCGTCGTTCTCGTTCTTCTGGGACTGAAGATCGGATTGCTGCTCGCTAAGCATGATCGCATGGCCTACCGCAGCTCACCGTTGACCGCCAATCCCGTTGACGATCGTGTGCGCTCGGCTGCCATCTCGCGCGATGGAAGGTACCTTGCCTTTTCCGATGAAACCGGGCTCTATCTCCGCCAGATCGACACCGGAGAGACCACCCCATTACCCGCTCCCCATGACGTTCGCTCCGCCTCGATCAGCTGGTTCCCCGATAGTATTCACTTCGTCGTTGCCCTGAGCGGTGTTGGACAATCATCGGGTCTTTGGGAGTTGTCCGCAATGGGTGGCACGCCTCGCAAGCTGCGGGACGATGGCCAATCTCCCGCTGTATCCCCCGACGGAAAGGAAATCGCCTATGTTGCTGGCCCGAAGCTGCGGCAGCAGATTTGGCTCGTAGGCGCAGACGGCACCCAAGCTCGCAAGATTGCCGGCGAAGAGGGCGATTTCTTTAACGCTCTCGCGTGGTCCCCTGGTGGTGACCAGATCGCTTATTCCAGGGGGAGTTTGACCTTTGATCACGACGTGAAGGCGGGCATCGAAGTTCTCGATATTCGTGGCCATCAGGTCACCCGAGTCGAGCTGCAACCCGCGACCCTGTTGTCTCAACCGGTGAGCGGCCCTCTGACTTGGACGTCAGATGGCCATCTGATCTACTCGCTTGCCGAACCCTATCGGCAAGCCGACTCCAACCTGTGGCGGGTGGAGTTAGATCAGCGAGCCCGACCCGTTGGCACTCCGGTCCGCCTCACCAGCGATTCTGGTTCTGTGCTCAGCATCAGTGCATCAGCCGATGGAAAGCGCATCGTTTACTTGAGGGGAGTGCCGCAGCCGGACGTCTACATCTCCCAGATTGAACGATCGGGACGTATCACCGAACCAGAACGGCTCACTTTGGATGACCGCCAGGATTTTCCTTTCGACTGGACCGCCGACGGAAAGGCGGTGATCTTCATTTCCGACCGCACTGGAGCGTTCAAGATCTACAAGCAAGGCATCGACCAGACGGTGCCAGAGCTGCTCGTCGGTGGCAAAGACTCGGTCATGCACTCTCGTCTCAACCCTGACGGTACTCAACTGCTGTACGTGGGGTATCCAAAGTCGGAGGACGTCCATTCTTCAGCTCCTCTGGTGCGCGTTCCGTTCGGAGGTGGCACCCCGCAACAAGTTCTGCAGGCCCGTTCGATCACCAACGCGCAATGCGCACGGGCTCCAGCCTCCCTTTGTCTTTACAGCGCGATCACCGAGGGGCAACTCACGTTCTTTACCTTCGACCCCTTCAAAGGAAACGGCCACCAGGTTTTCCAGGTCAAAGATGATCTGCCCCAAATCTACAACTGGAGCCTGTCCCCGGATGGAACCAACCTTGCGATCGCCAGAGGAAAATGGGATGCCGATGAGGATCCCCGAATTCATCTCGTGTCCATTGGTAGCGGAGCGGAACGATGGCTAACCATTCATGGCTGGCGCGGACTTGCATCTCTGGACTGGGCGGCCGACAGCAAGACCGTATGGGCCGCCTCCAGCGGAGACGAGGAAAACGAATTATTGAACATCGATCTACAGGGCCGTGCACACTCGGTATGGTGTCCCATGAAGATGAGAGTGGGCTGGGCCATTCCTTCCCGCGACGGAAAGTATTTGGCGCTGCACGTTAGCAGCAGCAGCGCCAATGTCTGGATGTTGGAACGTCCGTGAGGAGCCCAACGGGCCGCGCTCCTCAATCCCAGTTTGCGCTAAAAAGCCCACCGCAATGAGAATTGAATCAGCCGCGGATTACCCGTGGTCCCCACAATTTTCCCGAACGGGCTGTTCGTGGGATTCGCCAGGTACGCCTCGATGTCGGTCACCGTTGGATCCGCGAAGTTCGTGTGGTTCCAGATATTAAAGAAGTCGACCGCGAACCGCACGTCCTGCCGCTCACCAATCTTGAAATGCTTCAGAAACGACACATCCCAGTTCTGCTGAAACGGGCCGTGATAAATATTGCGTCCCAGATCGCCAAAGCCCGTCGTACAGAAATTCGAGTCCGACAAGCACTGCGTCGGATACAACTGCGGCGCCGGAACAAACGCCGCCGGATTTAGATATCCATTGGCCACCCGCTGGCGAAGATCCCCACTGGCCAACCCGCTTGCAATCGATGCTCCCGGCGCCAGGCTCGCTCCCAGCAACGGAGTGCTGCCTTGCCCCAGGAATCCTGTCCCCGCACTCGAATCGTAGATTGAGAAAGGCAGCCCAGACTGGAAAATCGTTACTCCGCTCACCTGCCAGCCGCCGAGCGCAGCTCGCTTCACACCGGAACTGTGCTGGAAAAACGGCAGATCATAGGCATAGCTCACTGACAGGCGGTGCGGACGGTTGAAGTCCGAGATTCCCCGCGACGCATTGATATTGCTCTGATCGTTGTACGCCGTGTTGAATGCCGTATTCCCAGTCGACGTCGCATCAATGTTCTTCGAGAACGTGTATGCTGCCTGGAAATAGTTCTGGCCCCATCGCCGCGATAACGTGGCCTGCAGCGCATGGTAGATCGAGTATGCATCGTTGGCGAAAATCTGGTAGCCGCTATACCCATTCAGTCCGGGCGTCGGCGTGCGCGCAATCGCATTGGCAAAGGTGTCGGTGGTGATGGTGTGCGGCGTGCCGCTTGCATCCGTAACGGTAAAAGGGTTTTTGGCTGCGTCTACCGACTGAATCGCATCGCGCGTCTCGCGCAAGTGGATGCCTCGGGTTCCAACGTAGCCAACTTCCAGCATCCATTTCCGGCCCAGTTCCTGTTGTGCCGTCAGGTTCCACTGCTGCGTGTTCGGCACCACGAAGTGACGCGGCACCTCTAGCACGAACAGATTTTGCGTCGTGTTCACTCCGGGTCCCGTGCATCCGCCATACGTCGCCGCGCCGTTAGGATCGGGAAAGCTGGTGAGCTGAGCCAGACACGGTAGCCACGCCCCACTGAGCGAACCTGCCGCCGGTACCGCATTCGGATTCACCGCTGGCGTTCCGGTAAAGAAGTCTGACATCGTGAACCCTGGAGTCTGCCCGAAGAACACAATCGGAATGAACGGCGACTGGAAGCTCAACTGGTCGACCGCCCCCACGTCCTCGCGCACGTAGTAAATTCCGTAACCTCCGCGCAGCGTTGTGCTGTGTCGCCCCATCACGTCCCAGGCAAAACCCACACGCGGGCCCCATCCAGTCGAAACGCTGTTGCGGAATGTCGAACCATTGGCGGTCCCGGTCAATCCGGTAACCCCCAGTTTGTCGACGCACTTCGGATAAATAAACGGATACGTCCCCGACTTGGTCAGATCCGATTCGATATTGCCGATGTGGCAATCCCCGTCGGTCCATGCGCCAAGAAATTCCGTGCGCAGCCCCAGGTTCACGGTCAGGTTCGACGTCACCTTCCAGTCGTCCTGCGCGAAGATCGCGGAATTACTCTGCCGGTATGCGTGGTTGAAAACGCCGCCCCCACCGAAGCTGAACTCCGGCGTCCCGCCCACGAAATTTCCGAAATCCGTCGTCGCTCCAGTATTGGTGAAGAACAGCTGCCCGTTGAACACCTGCGGGAACAGCTTATCCAGCCTGACCCGCGTGTACTGGCCGCCAACCGTCAGCGTATGCGGCCCTTTCACCCAGCTCAAATTGTCGACAAAATTGTAGTTATTCTGCTTCTGCGACTGGTTTGCCTGCGGCGTGGGGCCAAACTGAAATCCCGAAGTCAGAAACGTGAATTTATAAATGCTGCTGGTGAGATTGCTGGTCGGCCGGTCAATCCCCGCGTCGGTGACCGTAACCGGATTTATGTTCACCGCACTATTGTTGATATGAACCAGTCCAAACCGGAAGTCATTCACCAGCCTCGGAGAAAATACGTGCGTCTCCGAAAGAATGAACAGCCGGTCGTGAATCGGCAGTTGGTAGGGAAAATTCAAGTCCGTTCCGCTGGCCGCCGCGCCCAACGACGCCTGCAGCCCCCCGGCCCCAAACGGAATGTCCTGCTCCGAATCTGAATAAAAGAAGCGTGCCGCCACCGAGTCCCGGGAATCGCGGAACTCGCGGTCCCAGTTCGCGGTGAATTGGTCGTCGGTAAACTTTCCCGGCTTGCTCACGGTAAATTGCACGAGGTCGCCGGGCTTAGTACCTGCGGGAACATTGCTCGGAAGCGGGAACAAATACCCATTGGCCGGCGCCCCGAACTGGCTGCTCTGAAACGCCAGCAAACTCACCGCCACCGGATCAGCGCTGGGCACGCCGAAATCCGCGGCCAGATTCGCCGCCCCCGCCGTGCCCCGGTCCGACGCTGGCACGTAAGGAATAAAAGTACTGATCAGCGTTCCTGGAGAATCACCACTGCGCTGCCGCGTTCCTGAATAATTCACGAAGAAGAATCCCAGCTTGCCACCCGGGGTCACAGGCCCACCCAGGCTGCCTCCAAAAATGTTCTGTTGGATTACCGGACGCGGCGACCCGCTCCCTTTCAAAAAGTATTCATTCGCGTCGAGCACGGTGTTGCGGAAGAATTCATACACGTCGCCATGTAGAGTATTCGTCCCTGTTTTCAGAATTGCGTTGATGTTTCCGCCGCCATTCCGTCCCTGACTGGCGTCGTACAGCGACGTCTGTACCTTGAACTCCTGCACCACATCCGGATTCGGCAGCGGCGTGTTCGTCAGCTCCGCTACGTTGTAGTCGGTAACACTGATTCCTTCCAGAAGGTAGTTGTTGTTATCTTCCCGCTGCCCATTGACCTGGATTCTGACATTTCCCCGGCCCAACTGCGCCGCCGCGTTCAATTCGCTCTGCGCCCCCGTCGACAGGGTCAACAGTTGTTGAAAGTTCTGTGTCGCCAGCGGCAGAGCTCGGATCGTGTTGCTGTCGATCGCCTGTCCCGTCGTTGCATCCGTGGTATCCACAGTCTGCACTTCCGCTTGCACTTCAATCTTCTGCTGCACCGATTGCGTCGAGAGTTTCGCGGTCATCCGCGTCGTCTCCGTCACACGCACTGCAATGTCGTTGAATTTTGCTGGGGTAAACCCTGGCGCCTGAACACTCACGCTATACGTCCCCACCGGCATCAGGAGGACACTGAATGACCCGTCCGGCCCAGTCTTGACCGCGCGTTCGAGCACATTCGTGTCCTGGTTCGTAACCCGAACGTCGGCATTGGCCACCACCGCTCCGCTGGGGTCCTGTACCGTCCCCGAGAGGGCCCCGGTCGCTCCCCCTTGTCCGAAAGCCGCTATGCTGAGCGCCAGCGCAATGACACCAAGAACCACGAACCTTACTAAAGCCCTCGACATGGTCTCCCCCCTCATTGCCAACTGCAAACTTGATGTTTTGTTTACTGAGGAATCGCGAACACCAAGCACCCGCAAACCCTTGCTGTTATCGGTTTGGCATGCACACGCTCCGAGAGTTTCCGGTCGCGACATCCAAGAAAGAATGGTTTGTCGTCTGCCATGCCCCGATGGGTTCAGGTCTGCCTGTAGATGCCTTTGCAGGATTTTCGCAAGCTTACCGAAGGAAGTTGGCCGTTTGCAAGAGCGGAACACGCACTGAGGTAACGATCCGGTTTCCCGTGAGGCGCTGTTTTCTGCGCTCCGGCGGGCTATCCTTCCCCGAACTCCCGGTAGCGCTCTAACACATCACGCTGAGAAACAATACCCTCTAACTGCCGGAAATCTGCCCGGTTCACTACAGGTACAATCGGCCATCGGTCGACGTAGCGCAATGCCGTTTCCAGCGGGTGATCGGGATGTAAAAAGGGAATATGTCGGATCGGCAAGAGCGAACCCAGGTTCGCCGCACCTTTCCCCTCCGCCGCCATGGCAAGAAGTTGCTCTTTGGTGACGCTGCTCCAGCCGCTCGGACTTAGCCGAACCAGCATAGGTCCGTCGTCTGTCTGGTCCGCCATTCGCAGCGCTTCTTCTAGCGTCTGCTCCGCGTCGAGCACCGGACCCTCCACTGGTCGCATCGCGTCTTCCACGCGCAGGATGTCCTCTTCGCGTTGCTCCTCCATCGACGGCAATTCCAGCCCATCTTGTCGGGTCAACAAATCAAAAATGGGGACAGGCTGCAGTCCCCGCGAAATGACATACGCAAATGTATTCGCCACAATGACCGGCACGATGATCGAGTAATTTCCGCTCACTTCCAGCACCATGAAGACCGACGTCATCGGTGCCCGCAGGAATCCGGCGAAAAGCACTCCCATGCCAACCAGAGCGTAGGTTCCGGGCGATCCGGTAAGATGCGGCAGCAATACATGCTCCGCTCCCCCGACTGCCGCTCCCAACATCGCGCCAATAAATAGTGTTGGCGCGAACATCCCGCCCGGAGTTCCTGTGACAAACGAAAGCAGAGTGGCCAGGATCTTCAGCCCCGCCAGCATCGCTAGGAATTGCCATGTGAACTGCCCGTGCATAGCCTGGTCAATATATTCGTAACCCGCCCCCATCACCTGGGGTGCGCCAAGTACCGCGATTGTTCCGATCAACAATCCTGCAACCGCAGGCTGCAGATACTGGGTCCAGCGCGGCAATGCCCGGCACACCGGCCGCAAGGTTGCGATCCCGCTCGAAAACACTACCGAAGCCAGCCCGCCGATCACGCCCAGAGCCGCATACGCGATCAGTTCCGTGGGCCGCTTCAATTCCACTGGTGGAATTCGAAACAGCGACTCCGAGCCCAGGAACCACCGCATGACGACCACGCTCGACACTGCAGACAGAACCACAGATCCCAGAATGCCGGCCGTCCAGCGCCCGATCACTTCTTCAATCACGAACAACACCGCCGAAATCGGCGCATTGAAAGCGGCTGCCAGCCCGGCTGCCGCGCCCACCGGAGCAATCAGCCGCATCCGGTCGCGCGATAGCCGCATCTGTCTTCCAAGGACCGACGCCAGGCATGCCCCGATTTGCAGGGACGGATCCTCCGGGCCCAACGAATGCCCGGACCCAATCGCCAGCGCCGCGGTGATGAACTTTCCGATTGCGGTTCGAAACGGGATCTCGCCGTTGTAGATGTATAGCGCGGCCTTGGTCTGATTCACGCCACTTCCACGAGATTGCGGAAAGAAGTGAATGACCAGGATGGCGATCGTGAGTCCCGCCAGCGTCGGAGCGAGCAGCATTCGCGTTGTCGACAGCACAGCGCCGGTCCCCAGTAAATAAATTCGCGCCCAGTCGATTGCAAAACGGAAACACACGACCGCCAAGCCGGAAAAAATTCCGATAAACACCGAGAGGACCAGGAAAAAACGCTCTTCCCGGAATACCGACCGCCACAGTGCCCGCACCGAGCGCCCGTTGACCGACCCGGCTGGTGGAAGCAACCCGCTCTCCAGCAAAACCTCGGTCGTCGACTTTGATTGCTCGTCCACTCTTAGGTTCCCTCGTGCAGCTTGGCGATCAACAGCAGCGCCAGATCTTTTCCCGTTGGTGGCCCACAATCTCCGCTGGTTTGACGCTCGATTCGGAACACAATGTCCATCACCGACTCAACCAGATCTGGATTTCGCTGCAGATTCCGCTCCGTGACCTGCGGCTGCAGATCCGCCCACCTCTGGCTCAAACTGGATTGCGAACCGGCCGGCGTGGCAGGGTTTCCGGGAACCGCGCAGTTTTTCAGTCGCTGCCCCGCCGTCTCAAAAGCCTCCACCGCTATCCGGTTGCGTTCGGCAACCGACGTCTGCCTCCGAAAGGGATCCATACGCAGCACCAGTTTTGTGGTTTTGAGCCGGTCATCGCTCTCCCGGTCATTGGGGTCGTCCGAAACGGCCGCCTCCAGGTAACTTTCCGCCAGGGGATAGCGGCCGAGTTCGAAAGCGGCGTATCCCGCGCCGGCCATGGCCGCGGGATTGTGCCGGTCCGATTTCAGGCTAATGTGATAGGCAGCCAGCGCATGCTCGTAGTCTTGCGCGCGCAAAAAAAGTTCGCCAATGTGCTCCTGCTGCGCGGCATCTGCGCCCACATTTTCTGCCAGCGCGATCAGCTCGGCTTGCGCCTCTGCTCTCGCATTGATGCGCAGCAGAAGTTCGATCAGTTCCAGCCGGACATCGCGCCTTCTTATTTCCTGGTTACTGGGCCAGGCCGCGTATACAGCGTTATGGTAATAACGAATGGCCTGATCCGTTTGTCCGTTCTGCGCTGCGATCCGCGCCAGTTCAAGGTTCACCAACCCATCTTCCGGCTCCCGGTCCCACAGGTTCAGCAGATAAGCCGAAGCCTCGCCAGTGCGCTTCAACTCGATGAGGGCCTCAGCGAGGTTGAGCTGATATGAGTAGTTGTCGCGAGAATACAGCAACGCCGCCCGAGACTCCGTGACCGCGGCGTCATAGCGCTTTGCCTTGAGGTCAGCAACGCCGCGGCTGAACCATCGATTTCCCAGCGACTCCCGCTGCGCATGATATGCCCGTGACAATCCCGTCACGAAAAGAAAGAAAAGCACCGCCAGCGCTACCAGCAGCGCAAGCATGGTTGGCTGTTTCCGCAAATATGACTGGAAATTGGCGATTCCCTTCAACGCCGTCTTGTCTTTCGTCGGTTGCGGCACGGGAGACCTTTCGCTCATGCTATCTGGAAAATAGATGCAGGCTGGCCACAAACCGATGGGAGGACTTGCGGTTGAGGATTGAAAGATGTGTCATTCCGCGAGTAGCTTCTGCCACGCAATGGCAGACGAGAGTACAGACTTAGCTTTGCTCAGGATTCTCGAACAGCTCTAGACTTCCATTTTGCAGGCGCGAGCCACCACCCGGTCTCTCGCACATGCTCATCGTGCAAGCGCCGGGTCCGGGCCGCAAGAATTGCCGCCCGCCCCAGGTAGCCTACGACCTTGCGCTCGTCGGCGCGATCCACAACGGGCAAGCGCCCTACATCGAAGTGCAACAGTTTCGCGGCCGCCTCCGAAACCAATTCATCCGGGTACGTCACGATCAGTTTCGTGCTGCCGGCCTCCTGCACGGTTATCGCGCCCGAAGAGTCTTTATCCAAGGCTCGTAGAATGTCGCCTCGCGTAATAATCCCCGCAAGCATGCCCGCGTCGTCAACAATCAGTAGCGCCTCATGCCGCGCCACCGCCGGATCATGGCGTGCAATGCGCTCGGCCACTTCCCCCACTTTGGTACCGGCCGGAATTACGGGTGCATCCTTCTCCATCGTCTCGCCGACCGCGGCCTGCGTGAGAACGTCCGCCTCGTAGTCCTGGTGCACGCGCAGCCCGCGTCTCGCCAGTTTCTCGGTCATGATCGAACTCCTCGGCATGAACAGCATCGCGACCCCATCGGCAATCACCGCGACCAGCATCAAGGGCAGCACGGCATTGTAGTCGCGGGTAATCTCAAACGCGAAAATAATGAACGAGAACGTAGCCCGCGATGCCGCGCCGAATACCGCCCCCATGGCCACCAGTGCGAATGCTCCCGGAGATAGATGAGCGTTAGGAAACACATGATTTCCTGCCATCGCGAACAGGCCGCCCATCGCCGCACTCCACATAAATGTGGGCGCCAGCAATCCGCCCGACGTTCCCGATCCCAGCGAAATCACGAGCGCTGCAAACTTTGCGATCATCACCAGCAGCAGCAGTTTCCACGCCAGTTGCCCGTTCAGGATGTCCCCAATGGTGTCGTATCCCACTCCGAACACCCGCGGCACGCCGAACCCAATCAATCCCAACGCGAGCGCCCCGATCGCGGGCCACCACAGTTCATCCACCGGAAGCTTCTCAAACGTGTCTTCCACCCAGTACAGCGCCTTGCTTAATCCGACGGCTGCCAGTCCGCAGAGAGGCCCCAACGCGAGGTAGAAAAGCAGCGCATGCGGAATCCCAAAATCCATCGCGCCCACTTGAAACATGGGCCCCGGTCCCAACAGCTGCATATGAACCGCAGTGGCCAGCGTGCTGGCGATTACCAGAGGAATGAAAGACCGCGATTTGAATTCGAACAACAACAACTCGATCGCAAGAATCACGCCAGCGATCGGCGTGTTGAACGTCGCCGACATTCCCGCCGCCGCTCCGCAAGCCAGCAGGACTTTGCGCTCGACCGCGGTCGTGTGCAGCACTTGTCCCACCAGAGAACCGATTGCCCCGCCCGTCTGAATGATCGGTCCCTCGGCACCAAACGGTCCGCCAGTCCCAATTGCAATCGCCGCCGAAATTGGTTTGAGCAGCGCAACCTTAGGCTCAATCCGGCTGCGGTTCACCAATACCGCTTCCATCGCCTCCGGAATCCCGTGGCCCTTGATCTTCGACGACCCATACTTCGCCATCAATCCCACAATCAGTCCGCCGACCACGGGAACAAGGATGACCCACGCGCCAAGATGATGAGATCCCACGCTCCTGAAGGTCGTCGACCACTCATGGAAGAAGAAAAGATTCGTGAACAACCCGATCAACTTGTAGAGAATGTAAGCGACTAACCCGGCGATCAGCCCAATCGCCGCAGCAAGAAACGACATCAGCACAATCCGAAACTGCGCCGGCGGCTGCGCGACCGGTGCATCCACGGACGTTGGCGAGTGGGAAACCGGTCCTTCAGGGCCGCGTAAAGTATTCGCAGTTTCTGGGGCCGTAGCCCCCAAGTCGTTCTTCTTCATTGTAGATTCTCTTCTCCCACATCGGACTGACGCAACGCCCCAGAAAACCTCGATTACGACAATTTCACGCGCGCCGCGCTCTTCACACCAGCGCTTTTCTCTCCCGGCATTACTCGTCGCAACGCTGCCACCAGGCTCGGAGCCGCGCTCCGCAATTCCTCATGATGATGGAGCGCCAACTCCTCCAGCACCCGTTCACCTTTCGGAGTCAGTGCCAGCAATACCTCACGCCGGTCGTCGTGCGCCCGTTCTCGTCGCACGTACCCTCCGGCTTCCAACCGGTTGACCAGTTCCACGGCGCTGTGATGCTGGATGTGCATCCGGTTGGCCACCTCTCGAATCCGGGGCCGCACTCCCTCCGGGAGACCTTTAATCGCCAGCATCATCTGATACTGCCCGCGCTCCAATCCCGCCGCATGGACCGCCTCCTCGCTGAAATGCAGAAATTTCCGAATCTGATACCGGAATTCAGCGAGAGCCTGATAATCCGCCAACGTAAGCTTCCTCATGCCGCCGATTGTATCGTCTGCCGATAGTACTCAATAATTATATCGTTGAACGATATATATGGAAATAGGGTCCATCCCCACGGAAGCCCGCATTCCGGTGGGAGCCCTACGTTCTTCGTGGTGAAAATCCTCCAGCCGGCAGAGTCCCCAGCCCTAGCCACATCCCCCGCGCCCATTTAGAATCCTTAGTCCACTTCACATCAGGAGCCCACCGTGATCCCGCGCTACACCCGGCCCGAGATGGCCCGCATCTGGAGCGACGAAAACCGCTTCCGCACCTGGCTCGCTGTTGAGGTCGCCGCCACCGAAACCCTCGCCGAGGCCGGCCTGGTCCCGAAAGACGCGGCCAAAGCCATCCGTGAGCGCGCCGACTTTCGCGTCGAGCGCATCCACGAGATCGAAGCCGAGGTCCGCCACGACGTCATTGCCTTCACCACCGCCGTGGCCGAGATCGTGGGCCCGCACGCCCGCTGGTTCCATTACGGCCTCACCTCCAACGACGTAGTCGACACGGCGCAAGCCCTCCTGATCCGCCAGTCGTCCACCGTGATCGCCCAAGATCTCCAGCGCCTGGCGGAAGTACTGGAGCGCCGCGCCTGGGAATTCAAAGACACACCCATGGTGGGGCGCACGCACGGCATTCACGCCGAACCCATTACCTTCGGATTTAAGCTGGCCAACTGGTATTCCGAGACGCAGCGCAACATCGCCCGCTTCATGGCCGCCGCCGAGGATATGCGCGTCGGGAAGTTCTCCGGCGCGGTTGGAATCTTCGCCCACCTCACACCGGAACTCGAAGAGAAGATATGCGCTCGACTGGGCCTGAAAGCAGCAGCAGTTTCCTCGCAAGTGATCCAGCGCGACCGGCATGCTCACTATCTCGGAACGCTGGCGGTCATCGCCTCGACGCTAGACAAGATTGCCACGGAGATCCGTCATCTCCAGCGCACCGAAGTCCGCGAAGCTGAAGAGTTCTTCAGCGAAAAACAAAAAGGCTCCTCGGCCATGCCTCACAAGCGCAATCCCGTGACCAGCGAACAGATCAGCGGCCTAGCCCGAGTCGTCCGCAGCAATGCACAGGCTGGCCTTGAGAACGTCGCCCTTTGGCACGAGCGCGATATCTCGCATTCGTCGGTCGAGCGCGTCATCCTTCCCGACTCGACCACACTGGCCGACTACCTCCTGACCAAGACGACCACCCTGATTGACACCATGTTCGTCTATCCCGAGCGCATGCGCTCCAACCTCGAAAGCACGCGTGGCCTGATCTTCAGCGGTCAGCTCTTGCTCGACCTGGTTGAACACGGAGTCTCCCGCGAAGACGCCTACCGTGCCGTGCAATCCCACGCCATGCGCGCCTGGAAAGAAGGTCTCGACTTCCACCAACTCGTTCTGGCCGACAATGAGATTACGGGCCGCGTTCCCCGCAAGCAAATCGAATACGCCTTCAACCTGCAACGCCAGCTAAAGAACGTCGACAAGATTTTCGCCCGCGTGTTCGGCAAAAAGAACAGCTCAAAGAAGGAAAGGTCGAGAACACAAAAAAACGAAGGAAGAAAAAGAAAGAAGTGAAGCATAAAGGAAAAGCGGGTACCCACTCTTTCCGCGTATTTTGCGAGTGGGTGGGGACTTTGACCGTTACTGAGACGTACCGTGGTCCGGTGTCTCAATCGATGCCCTGAGGGCCTTCGTTACTTCACCAGCGATGTCGTCCTGGACCATCAAAATGTCATCGAACGGCCGATCGTAGGTTTCAGACCACTCAACGTACCCATTGTCGACGCGGATGAGCCGTGCCGCGACCCGTAGCCGCGGCCCCGACTTGCGCACGCTCCCGTCCAGCACATAAGCGACGCCCAGTGTTTTGGCGATATCGGCGAGAGGGATTTTCTTGCCCTTGAAATAGAACGAGGACGTGGCGCCCGGCACCCGAAGTCCCGGGATCTTGCTGAGTTTATCAATCAGTTCCTCGGTCATCCCATCGGCAAATGTCTCCTCATGCATTCCTTCGGTCAGATCGAGAAACGGCAGCACCGCAATGGATTTCTGGGCCGGCGCGGCAGAAGGTTGGGCTGACCGACTATTGTTCTTAAGCTTGCTGCGAAACTGGACAGCGAATAGCACCACAATCAGCAGCGTGAGGCTCAAGGCTGTAACGCCAGCCCACATAAATCCGGCTCCGAGGCGGCGCGCGCCATTGGACGACGCCGTCGAACTCTCGCTGTCCGATGTTTGATCCGCCCAGGGCCCGACGGTCGCCACCATCCGATATCCCAGTCGAGGCACGGTTGCGATGTACGCGGGCTCCTTGGGATCGTCACCGAGCACTCGCCGCAGTGATGTCACAGCCTGGTAGACCGAGTCCGGTGTGACGTTAACTCCCGACCAAACCTGGTTCAGCAAGTCGTCGATGCTGACGACTTCACCGGCGTGCTCGGCGAGACACAGCAGCAGTCGCATCGTCCGCACCTCCAGCCGAGCCGTCTCTCCATTTCGTGAGATCAGCCCAGAGGTCGGATTGACGCACCAGGCGCCGACGCGAAGCATTCTCGTGGTTGGACGTTCCATTCAGTAATCGGTTTATGAACCGCCCCGGTATCTCACGCTGCCGCGTTGTGGGGCAACGGCGGCAATCATGCCCTTGCATGATAAGAAAAAGCCGCCAGAATTGGGCTGGCGGCTTAAAAACCTGCCGAGTTTGGCTCGGCTGGACAGCCCAGGAGCGGCTGTCCCCACATAAAGCAACGAACTAGTTCGAATACAACAGCACTCCTTCCGCCTTTTCGGAATCGACCGGGCGGTAGAAGAGCTTGTTGTCCTCAAGGAAGACCTCGATGAAGGCCGGACGCGTAGTGATGGTGCCCTGGATCAGCGCCTCCGACAACGGGTCTTCGATGTACTTCTGCAATGCCCTGCGAAGCGGCCGCGCGCCGTAGCTGCGGTCGGTCAGGGTCTGGTTGAGGATCCACTTCTTGGCGTCGTCTGCGACGGTCACCGTGATCGACTTCTGCGCTAGGTTCTGGTTGAGCTGCGTGACCATGAGCTCGAGAATCTGAATCAGGTCGGTTTCGTTCAGAGCCATGAAGATGATGATCTCATCCAGACGGTTCAGGAACTCGGGGTTGAAGGTGCGCTTGACCTCGTTCTTGACGAGCTCTTCCACCTTGTCTGCGATGGCATCTTCCTTGGTCGACGCGAAGCCCAGACCTTCGCGGCGCTGCAAGTGGCGGGCGCCGATATTGGAGGTCATGATGATGATCGTGTTTTTGAAGTCAACCGTGTTGCCGAGGCCGTCGGTCAGCTGGCCGTCTTCAAAAACCTGCAGCAGGATGTTGAATACATCCGGATGCGCCTTCTCGATTTCGTCGAGCAGCACGACGGAGTAGGGAGCGCGCTTCACGCGTTCCGTGAGCTGACCACCCTCTTCGTAGCCGACGTATCCCGGAGGCGAACCGATCAGCTTCGAGACCGAATGCTTCTCCATGAATTCGGACATGTCGAAGCGGACGAGAGCCTTTTCGGTGCCGAACATGAACTGGGCCAGGGTGCGCGCGACTTCGGTTTTGCCAACGCCCGTGGGCCCGAGGAACAGGAACGATCCGATGGGACGGTTCGGGTTCTTAAGGCCGGCGCGCGAACGACGGATGGCGCGGGCCAGGGCACTGATCGACTTGTCTTGCGAGATGATGCGCTTGTGCAGCTCTTCCTCGATGCGGAGGAGCTTCTGCGTTTCCTCTTCCTTGATCGAGGTGATGGGCACGCCGGTCCACCGCGAGACGACATCTTCGATGTCCTCGCGGTTGACCACGCCCGTTGAAGATTCGTCGAGATGATATTTCTCTCGGAGTGCGCGCAGGTTCTCGCGCTCTTTGCGCTCTTCATCGGAGTAAAAACGTGCCTTCTCGAACTCGTGATTCGCAATGGCGTTCTCCATGCGATGCACGATGAACTTGATGCGCTTCTGCACTTCCGTCAGTTCTTCGGGCAGCGAAGTCTGGCGCAGCTTGACGCGCGCTCCAGCTTCGTCGACCAGGTCGATGGCCTTGTCCGGCAGAAAGCGGTCTGGAATGTAGCGGTTCGAATGCGAGACTGCGAAGTTGATGGCTTCGTCGGTGTACGTGACCGCGTGGAATTTTTCGTAGCGGTCCTTGATTCCGAACAGGATCTTGATCGCATCGGTCTCGTTCGGCGGCGGGACCTTTACGGCCTGGAAGCGACGCTCGAGGGAACGATCTTTCTCGATCGACTTGCGATATTCACCCGGAGTGGTGGCGCCGATGCACTGAATTTCGCCACGAGACAATGCCGGCTTCAGGATGTTGGCGGCATCGAGCGAGCCTTCGGCCGAGCCTGCGCCGACCAGGGTGTGCAACTCGTCGATGAAGATGATGGAGTTCTGCGACTCCATCAGCTCCTTCATGATGGTCTTCAGGCGCTCCTCGAACTGGCCACGGTACTTGGTGCCGGCGACGATGAGAGACAGGTCAAGAGCCAGAATGCGCTTGTCGGCCAGGAACGACGGAACTTCGCCGTCCGCGATGCGTTGGGCCAGACCCTCGACGATGGCAGTCTTTCCAACGCCGGGCTCGCCAATCAGCACCGGATTGTTCTTGGTGCGGCGGCAGAGAATCTGGATCACGCGGTCGACTTCGCCCTCGCGGCCGACCAGCGGATCAAGCTGGCTATCCATGGCAGCTTGGGTCAAATCACGCGAAAATTCCGCTAGAAGAGAGCTTTCACGCTGCCGCTGGGGCTGAGCCTTTTCCTGGGTGCTGCGGGCAAGTTCTTCGCGGATCGTGGAAAGGCGCAGGCCGCGTTCGTGCAAGATCTCGGCGGCGAAGCATTTTTCCTCTCTTAACAGCCCCAAAAGCAGGTGTTCGGTCCCAATGTGGCGGTGCGAAAGGCGCTCCGCTTCTTCCGCGGCATAGGCCAGAACTCGTTTGCATTCATTGCTTAAGGGGAGGTCGACCGAGGTCGAAACCTTCTCGCGGATGGTGGTATGCCCCTCAATCTGCTTGCGGATCGATTCAACCGAGGCATGCGAACGCAGGAAACGATTGGTGAGGGCTTTGTCTTCGCGCAGGAGTCCTAGAAGGAGATGCTCGGTCTCAATATAAGGAGACCCGAACTGGCTGGCTTCGTAGCGTGCGAAAAAAATGACGCGTCTGGCTTTCTCCGTATAGCGTTCAAACATAATGCCCTTCCCTTGACCTTCCTGGTCGGAAAGAACCTCTGCCCAACCGACCTACCCTCGAACCCATGCCCTGACTTCTCTGAGACTGCCGTTGCTCGTTACAAACGTACCCTTACCCTTACATTATGCAATCAAAGGGCCAGGAAACCCAAGCACAGAAACCAGGTCTCAAACCTTTGATCACGTTACCGAAGGAATCCCCAACAACTGGCCTCGTACATTCGCCAACCATTTTGTTGCACTTTGTCTCCCTAATCTTGCTTCTTCCTTATTGTTCCCAAATCTCGCATCCCGTTTCATGCCGGAAGCGATTCCGGCGGAATTTCTTCCATCCGTCCTCGCTGCAGCCTCAATACGCGCTGGCAGCGACGTGCGAACGATAAATTATGCGTGGCGATGAGGGAGGTAAGTTGATGCTCGCGATGCAATCGTGCAATCAAAGCGAATACTGCTTCCGCCGTCTGTCCGTCCAAGTCTCCCGTCGGCTCATCGGCGAGCAACAGCTTGGGCCCGGTGATGAGCGCACGGGCCAGAGCGACCCGCTGCTGCTCTCCCCCAGAAAGTTCTCCTGAGCGATGATGCGCGCGCTGCTCCAGTCCGACCTCACGGAGCCAGTGTAAAGCTTCTGGCTCGACCTGCTGCCATGCCTGTCCCCGCAGCAACAGCGGCATGGCAACATTCTCTGCCGCGGTAAACTCTGGCAGCAGATAGTGAAACTGCCACACGAACCCGGTTTCCCGATTGCGAAAATTCGCGGCTTCGTCGTGGGACAACGAGTTCAAGCGCAGGTGGGCGCAGTATACGTCACCTGCAGAAGCACGATCAAGCGCGCTCAGGATGTGCAACAAGGTACTCTTCCCTGCACCGGATTCGCCCTACGATGGCGAGCATTTCCCCTCGCTTCACCTCAAACGACAGATTCTCAAAGAGCACCAAATCCGATTCGCCGGACCGGAAGACCTTCTTAAGGCCTTCGACGCGGAGCATCGACTCTTGTTCCCTTAGATGCAGCGGATGCCCCTTTCGTTCCATGTGGCGCATTGCCGTGCAGTTTCGAAGATCAAGATCTACCGTCCTTCCAGTATCGCCTTCCTGGACCAAAGCATATGCCGCACCTGCGGCAAACTCTACACCCATTTCCTTCGTCTGCAACTTGTCCTGGGTCAATCACAGCAAGATGTTTTCGTGGATCGAGAAAATTACTCCAACGGCAACCCCATTTTCGTCTATTCATACCTTAACGCCTCCGCCGGGAGAATGCGGGACGCCGACCAGGACGGGTACAGGGTCGCCAAGAAGGAGATCAGGACTGCAAACAGGGCGACCCAGGCGCCATCGATGGCGCGCGGGGCGAAGGGGACATAGTCGATCGAGTAAACCTCGGGCGACAACGAAAGGACGTGGTAGTGACCGCCCGCGTACGAGATGGCATATCCGAGCACAAGGCCGATCGCGGTGCCGATTGCTCCGATCAGAACTCCTTGAGCAATGAAGAGGTTGCGAACCTGCGCCCGGCGCGTGCCCATTGACATCAGAACCGCAATGTCCTTCGTCTTCTCCATGACCATCATAATGAGGCTGATAAGGATGTTGAGAGCGGCAACAAAGACGATGAGTCCGATGGTGATGAAGGTGACCAGGCGCTCGAGACGCAGTGCGCGAAACAAGGCTTTGTTCTGCTCCATCCAGTTGGTGGCCATAAAGCCTTTGCCAGCGGCGTCTTCAAGGTCATGCGAGATGGCTGCAGCGTTGTAAATCTCATCAACTTTGAACTCGAGGACTGAGACCAGGTTGCCGAGACCGAACAGTCGCTGGGCGTCGGAGAGGCGGGCGAAGGCCCAGCCGGAGTCGTAGTCAAAAAAGCCGGAGTTGAATATCCCAACAACGCGGAATCGGGTGTATTTGGGCACGGTTCCGTACGGAGTGAGTTCACCCTGGGGACTGACGACCATCACGACTGAACCGACAGTTGCTCCGAGACTATCGGCCATTTCCTTGCCCAGGACGATCGGGGGCATGGCAGCGATGCGCTGGCCAACGGCTTCCAGAGAATCGGGGGACTGATCGGTTGTTTGAGTGGAGCGGGTGCCCTCGCCCGCTTTGTCGGACGTTGCGCTTGTGCTTGTAGGGCTTGATCCGATGGCAGCGCCAGATGGAAGGTCAGATCCTGGATTGGCGTTCTCTTCAAGCGGCGCGGCGGATCCTGCCTGGATTGAGTTCAGCAGATCGCCGACCTGGCGCTCGTACTTGGGAATCATGCCCTTGAGGATGGCTCCGCGAGCACGCGGGCCGCGAGAGATGAGGACCTGCTCAAAAATTGCGGGCGCGGCGGCGACGACGTGCGGCCGCTTCGAGAGGCGGTCCATGAGCGAGGGCCAGTCCCGGATGCCGTCGTCGGCGATACGCTGCAGGCTAATATGTGAGGTCGAGCCGAGGAGGCGCTGTTGGAGATCCTGGCGAAATCCGTTGTTGATGGCGAGGGCGACGACGAGTGATGCAACTCCGGCGGCAACTCCCGCGATGGAGATGCCGGTGATGATCCCAATGAAAGCCTGGCGCCGCTTGGCGCGCAGGTAGCGGGACGCGATGAAGAGTTCGAAGCGCATGCGGAGCTTTGAGCTGTCAGCCAAGTCGGATTATAGCTGGCGGGGCGGTCCCACCCCGGGATCGTCAGCGAGTACTGTCGTTCGCGGTCACGGTGCTATTCCTCTTGGTCGAAAAAAGTCCGTAAGCGACAAGCTGCCACCACACTAAAGCGATAGCAGTAACAACCACTTCCCCAACGAATCGGTTGAATCCGAGACGTCGAGTTGGAATTCCGATTCCCGCAAAGGCTCGTATGAGACCTCCCGCAAGCGCGAGTGTCGTCACAACAGCAGTGATTGCGATCTTGCGCGAAGTCGAAGGGGATGTGCCGCGAATCTGAGGAGAAAGCTCGGCCGCTCGATACCAGCCCACGAACCACGCCAGTAGGATTCCGGTTCCTATAACCGTGCTGCCATGCTGGAGGAGTTTGTAGCCCGGAGTCCGACCCAGGATTGGAAACTGGTGTGTTTGCCCGAGAGCAGACCAGTGGTCGTAGAACCAAGTGTTCGCGTGTGTGAAGGAATCCCATAGCAAGTGGGTCGCGATTCCCAGCAGAATCGAGGCCACAATTAACAGGAATCTTTTCGTTCCACGAAAGTGGAATTGGTCAAGATGTCTTTCGAGTCTGCGTTGGATGGCGCCTGGCAAGAGCCTGGCTGCCGGCACCTTGACAAGATTGTGGAAGATCCACAGCACAGCGAGCGCCAACGGAAGAGTCAGGATAAGGGCGCCCACTAGCGAGTGCCCGAAGCGATCATCGGGTGAGAGGCGAAGAAAGTACTCGAAATCCGGTGCGAGCGTTCCAATCACCAATGCAGATGGGACGAGGTGGAGGCGTCGAAATGGCAATGCCGCGGCACTGTGGGCGAGGGTGAACGGCACTTTTACATTATGGACCAGCTATTCGATAACGTGAGCGTGTGAGGTCCGAAAAGAAGGGGTTAGAGCTGGTTAGTTTTTTTCGAGTGAGCAATTCTGGGGAAGGCCGCCGGAACCAACGATCGATAGCGAAGAAACTCATTCCCGAAGCGCTTCTCCAACTCGGCGTCCTCCATGCGAATCATCACTGCGCCCGTCACGGTAGCAAAGGCCGTCAGTAGCCAGCAGACGATGAGACCGGTGCCGACGCTCCACGCCAGCATTTCGCAGAGGTGTGCCAGGTAGATCGGATGACGGACACGGGAGCGAATGCCGGCGGTAACCAGGCGGTCGTCGCTATGATCGGGGCGAACCTCGGGCAGACCTCCGAGTTGCGCCCAACTGAAGTGCGCTCCGGCTCGGGAATAGATAAAGATGCCGACCCCGAACAAGAACGCAGCCGGCAGCCAACTCCATGGCGTTGAATACAGAGAGATGGTGCGCCATGGGCCCGTGAGTGCGGCCATTCCGAGCCACATCGTGATCCATGCGGGGACCAGCACGCGAAACGGGGAACGCTCCCGCGCTCGCAGGCGATGGGCGCGGGGATGGACCATCAGCCAGAACGACGGGATCGTGGAGTAAACAACACAGGCCAGCCATCCCAGCGTGCGGAGAAGGGGCATGGGGTGATTTTACAGGTCGGGTTCCGCGGCGAAGCGATACGGCTTGAAGCACGTGGGTCATCTACCCGATTCCGGGCGGCGGGGCGATAATGGAAAAATGGCGCGTGCTTTCCTGAATGAAAACTGGCTTCCGAAGTCTGTCCTCTGCCTGAGAACTTACGACCGGCATAAATTTCTGCTGGACCTGATCGCCGGGGTCACCGTTGGGTTGGTTGCATTGCCTCTGGCAATGGCGTTTGCCATTGCTTCGGGACTAACTCCTCAAGCGGGAATCTATTGCGCGATCGTTACCGGATTTCTGATTTCCGCGCTCGGTGGCTCCAAGACGCAAATTGGGGGACCGACTGGCGCCTTTGTGGTTGTGGTGGCGGGCATCGTCGCGGTGCACGGCATCGATGGTTTGTTCATGTGCACCGTGATGGCGGGCGCTCTGCTCGTAATCATGGGGCTAACCGGATTGGGCACGGCAGTGAAATTTATTCCGCGGCCGGTAGTCATCGGATTCACTAACGGGATTGCGGTGCTGATTGCCAGCACCCAGATTAAAGACTTCTTTGGACTGCACCTCGACAAAGTACCGGGCGTGTTCTGGCTGCGGGTGGAAGCGCTGGCCGGGAGCTTCCACACGCTTTCTTTTGAGGCGACTGCGCTCGCGGTATTTACCCTTCTGACGCTGGTCATCTGCCGAACACTGTCGCCGCGCGTGCCGGGACCGATCGTCGCGCTGGTGTTGGCAACGTCCGCAGTCTACTTCTTCAAGCTGCCGGTAGAGACAATCGGCACAAGGTTCGGCGGAATTCCGGCTGGACTACCGCACTGGCAAATCCCGAAGTTTCGTACGGACCTGATTCACGGGCTGCTGGGACCGGCATTTACCGTAGCGATGCTGGGCGCGATCGAGTCGCTGATGTCGGCCGTTGTTTCCGATCGCATGAGCAATGACCGGCACAATCCTAACGTGGAGTTGATTGGGCAGGGCGTGGCTAATATTTTTTCGCCGATCTTTGGAGGATTGCCGGCCACTGGAGCAATCGCGCGCACCGCGACCAATATCCGCTCAGGTGCCCAGTCTCCGATGGCTGGGATCATCCATGCGCTGACCTTGCTCTGCATTCTGCTGTTTGCGGCGCCACTGGTCAGTTACGTGCCGATGGCAGCCCTGGCGGGGATCCTGATGATCGTCGCTTACAACATGGGAGAGTGGCGCGAGATCCCCCAACTGCTGAAGCTCACCAAGACCGACATCAGCATCTGGCTGGTGACCTTTGCGCTCACTGTATTTGCCGATCTGACGGTTGCGGTGGAGGCGGGGATGATCCTGGCGGCGCTGTTATTCATCAGCCGCGTGGCTTCGACGACGACCGTGTCGCAAGTAACCGAAGACTACGTGGAAGACGGACGCGTGCACATCCTGCAGGATAAAGATATTCCCTACTACGCCACGATCTTCCGCATTCATGGCCCGTTTTTATTTGGTGCCACCGACAAGATTTACGCGGTGACCGAGAACCTGCACAAGCTGCCGCCGGTTGTCATTCTGCGACTGCGGAATATGACGGCCCTTGACGCCACCGGTCTATTCGCCATCGAGGAAGTCGCGAAGCAGTTGCACGCCACCAAGCGCACGCTGATTCTATGCGGAGCCCGCGAACAGCCTGCACAGTTAATTCACCAGGCGGAGTTCGCCGAAGTCATTGGCGAGGAAAATATTTGTGGCAACGTGCAGGAGGCGCTGGGGCGGGCCGAGGAAGTATTCGAGGGATTGGACGCGAAGCCTGTGGCACAAGCGTAGCTGTCCTCTCTTCAACGAATGCGCCGTTCCTCGGCTCTAAGGACTGCGGGGCGAGCCTGCCGATGCCTGCCCCACAGCAACCGACGCGAAGACCCCAAATGTGCTGAAGAGCGAGGAATATCTAATCATCAATTCGCTGAACGACAGATAGAATCTTCCACTCGCCCTTTACCTTCGACAATGTCATGTAGTCGACCCATCCGGGCGTGACGAGTTTGGCGGATGCGATGTCACCCGCAACATCCAGGATGCTGACCTGTTCCGTCTTCGAAGCGACGGGAAGATCAGCAGGACCGTTGGAGCGGATCTCCCGCACCATCTCGGAGCCTGTTTTCTCGCGCATATTGATTTTGCCGTGAATCATGTGCTTCAGGTAGTGAGGGTGCAGCGTTTGTTCCATGCGGCGAGCGTCACCGGCGTAATAGGCTTCGATGTAATTGGTGACCGTTGTACGCACGGCGGACGCGTCGTCGGTAGAACGCTGGTCGGCTTGCGCGTTGGCCGAAAGGTTGAACAGCAAAAACAGGGACAGCGCGAGGGCTGGTACTAGGCGTTTCATGGTAGGAGCATCTCCACGCGGGTAAAACGATTCGAGCAACCTGATTATGGCTTATGACTGGTAGGCAAAGTACTGCACCAAGGTTCATGTCTGCGAGGACATCAGGGTGCGCGGACGTGCTGCCAGATTCGCTGGCGCCATCTGCCTCATCAATTCGGGCTAGTAGCTTCTAACTGTCTTAATCCCTTATCCTCTACACTGTCAGGGCCGTTCTCCCTTCGATGATCATCAATCTCGCCGAACGCGCGCATAACCACAACTGGGAACTGGACCCGGTGATCCGGTCCCTGCTGGACACCGATTTTTACAAGCTCCTGATGCTGCAGTTTATCTGGAAGCATTTTCCCAAGACGCGTGTGGAATTCTCGCTATTCAACCGGCATACCGCGGTGCGCATGGCGGACCTGATTCACATTGAAGAACTGAAGGTGCAACTGCAGCACGTGCGCGGTCGCCGCTTTCGAAAATCGGAGCTGGTCTGGCTGGCAGGCAACACTTTTTATGGCAGGCGCGGAATTTTTGAACCGGCATTTCTGGAATGGCTGGAACACGACTTCCGGCTTTCGGATTACCACCTCTCAGTGAGAGATGGACAGATCCACCTGACATTTGAAGGCGCGTGGGCCGAGACCACGATGTGGGAGCTGTACGCGCTGGCGATCATCGACGAACTGAAGACGCGGGCCCAGTTGAAGACGCTGAGCGAATTTGGCCTCGACATTCTCTATGCCCGGGCAAAAACCAAGCTTTGGAGCAAGATTGAGCGGCTACGGGGCGTGCCGGGGTTGAGCGTCGCTGACTTTGGAACGCGGCGGCGACACAGCTTTCTGTGGCAGGAATATGTAGTAGTAGCCATGGCAGCGAATCTCGGCAGCAATTTTATTGGGACGTCGAATGCCTTTCTGGCGCACAAGCATGACCTGGAAGCGATCGGGACCAACGCGCATGAGATTCCGATGGTAATGGCCGCTCTCGCGCCCGACGATGTCGCGCTGAAAGCTTCGCAATACCGTGTGCTGGAGCTGTGGCAGCAGACGTACGAAGGCGCGCTGCGGGTGATGCTGCCCGACACATTCGGAACCACGCAGTTTCTGGCCGGGGCTCCCGACTGGGTGGCGGACTGGACAGGGCAGCGCGTGGACAGCAAGGATCCGTACGTTGCAGGAGATGAATACATCGAATGGCTAAAGATGCGCGGGCGCGATCCGCAAGAGAGACTGATGATCGCTTCTGACACGCTGGATGTAGATGCGATCCTGGGGCTGCATGCTTACTTTGGCGGTACTGTAGCGAGTGGGATTCGCCCTCTGGAGTTTCGCAGCGCTGCTGATTTCCACAATCGAAAAAAGTGGAGTGGGGAGCGGCGCATCCGTTTCAGCGCAGGCTGGGGCACGCTGCTGACCAATGACTTCCGCGGATGCAATCCCAATGATGGCGACGGATTCGACCCCATCAGCTTGATCTGCAAAGTCTCGAGAGTTGAAGGGCGGCCGGCTGTGAAACTCTCCGACAATTTTGCGAAAGCGCTGGGTCCGGCGCCAGAGATCGAACGATACCGCAGAGTATTCGGAACGGCTGGGATCGCGAATGCTCCCGTGGTGGCCTGAGGGCCCTGAAAGCATCCTCCTGGCGCAATCCGGCTGGATCTAAGAAATGCCTTATCTGACCGAAGATCAGGGGACATGACCTTCCGTTTCCGTCAGTAACCTTGTGAGTGCCATGCCCTGCTGCCAACATCCGAACGGGGCGTATATGAAGATCCTGCTGGTGGAAGATTCATACATTGAGCGGCACAAGGTCGGCGGGTACCTCACCGACTGGGGGCTGGAATTCGTCGCTGTGAGTAGCGGCACGGATGCGGTCAAGCTGTTGGAAGGGCCGAATCCACCAGACCTGGCGCTGCTCGACTGGATCCTACCCGGTATGGACGGGATTGACGTACTACGCCGCATCCGAAAGCTGAGCCAAAGCAGCTATGTCTATACCGTCATGATGACTGCCAAGAATCAGAAGAAAGACCGACAGACAGCAATGGATGCTGGCGTCGACGATTACCTGGCGAAGCCGATCGACCCCACGGAGCTGCGTTCGCGCATCATGGTCGGCAAAAGAATCCTGGAGTTGCAGCAATCGCTGCGCTTCGCCGCGACTCATGATTTCTTGACCGACTTGCTGAATCGTTCGGAGATTGTCGCCGCGTTAGAACGGGAACTGGCGCGCGGAGGACGCGAGGACAAGCCAGCAGCGGTGATCATGGCAGATATTGACCACTTCAAACACGTCAACGACACCTTGGGCCACGCAGCCGGCGACGAAGTTCTTAAGGAAACTGGACGAAGACTGAAGGCGGATTTGAGACCTTACGACGTTGTGGGCCGATACGGCGGCGAAGAGTTCCTGATTATCCTGCCCGGCTGCAATCTCGCTGACGGCGCGCGGCGGGCGGACGTGATCCGTACACTCGTGGCCAAAGACCCGATCCAGACCCAGTTCGGATCGAGTTCGATTACCATCAGCATGGGAGTGACCGCAACATCGTCGGTTCGCGATCTTTCGGTTACCGAGATTCTCCGCGAGGCTGACATGAGCTTGTACACTGCCAAGAAGAATGGCAGGAACCGCGTGGAAATTTTCACGCCAGCAGCAACCTCCACAGTCGCCGGACAGAGCTAGCTCAGAACCTTCTCGGACCCGCAGCTCCCTTCTGCACATATTCCCATTTCTATGTCACATTAGAAGTTCATGCCCGCTACTGCCGACGCCAGAGCCGGACGCGCCGCCTTCACACATCCCGGATTCGTGCTCTTTCAGATCGCCCGCTTTCTGATTGTGGCAGCCGTAGAGATGCAGGCTGTAGCGGTGGGATGGCAGGTCTATGAAATTACCAAGCGTCCACTCGATCTCGGATATGTGGGACTGGCACAATTCCTTCCAGCGATTTTGCTGTTTCCAATATCCGGGCACGCATCCGACCGTTTTGAGCGGCGCAATGTGCTTTCGGTCTGCTATGCCGGCTACGCTGTGTGCTTCGCCTTGCTGCTCGCCCTCGCGCAGCGGAGCGTGCAATCGACCACTTCGATCTACGTAGTACTGGTGCTGATCGGTATAGTGCGGTCCTTTAACAGCACGGCCAGCCGGTCGATCTTGCCGCAGCTTGTTCCCGAAGAACACTTCCCGAACGCGGTCGCATGGAATGCCAGCATTTTTCAGGCAGCGACGATTCTCGGCCCGTCGTTCGGAGGAATTTTGTACGCGGCGTTTCGTGGGCCTTCGGCAGTCTATGTGATCGCGATGATCACGGCGATCGGGGCCACCCTGTCGTCGTTCCGAATCAAGCCTGAGGTCAAAGCGCGGCCGCGCGAACCGATGACATTCAAGACGGTTTTCGCCGGGCTGCATTACATCTGGAGGAAGAAGCTGATCCTGGGAGCAATCTCGCTGGATTTATTTGCTGTGCTGCTGGGCGGAGCGGTCGCGCTCCTGCCGGTGTATGCGCGGGAAATCCTCCACACCGGGCCTTGGGGACTGGGACTGCTTCGCACAGCTCCGGGAGTAGGAGCGGCGATGATGGCGGTGTTGCTGGCGCATCGACCGCTGCGCGGGCGCTCTGGAACAACTTTACTTTGGGCGGTGGCCGGATTCGGAATCTTTACCATCATCTTCGGCGTGTCGCGCAGCCTTACGGTTTCGTTAATTGCTTTGCTGTTGCTGGGTGCGAGCGACATGGTCAGCGTGATCATCCGGGCTACGCTTACGCAGCTGGCAACTCCCGATGAAATGCGCGGGCGAGTAACGGCAGTCGACATGATCTTTATCGGAACATCCAACGAGTTCGGGCAGTTTGAGTCGGGAGTCACGGCGCAATGGTTCGGGACCGTACCCGCTGTAATACTTGGAGGAGTGGGGACGCTGGTTGTGATCGCGCTGTGGGCTTGGTGGTTTCCGGAACTCCGACAAGCTGGCGAACTCCATTCGATCAGCAGCGCAAGTCTGCAAGATGGTTCTGCCAACGGTGCCGGCAGCGGGACGCTTCCTACCTAATTCCGATCCGTTTCTATTGAGGAATCAAGTGCCGCCGCGGGGGCACTGATGCCGTAGAATGTCGGTTTCATCAACGACATGAAGGATCCCGTTTGATTGAGCGCTACTTCCGTCTCAAGGACAACCAAACCACAGTTCGCGCCGAATTTCTTGGCGGACTGACGACCTTCATCACGATGGCTTACATCGTGGTAGTGAATCCGCAAATTCTTTCGAAGGCGGGCATGCCAGTGGATGGCGTGGTTTTCGCCACCTGCATCTCCGCGGCCGCGGCGACGCTGGTCATGGGGCTTTACGCGAACTATCCGATCGCGATGGCTCCGGGCATGTCGCTGAATGCCTATTTCACATACTCCGTATGCCTGGGGATGCACGTGCCGTGGCGAACCGCACTGGGCGTGATCTTTTTCTCGGGTATAGCTTTCCTGATTCTGACCGTGACCCGTGTTCGCGAACAGATCGTGAACGGCATCCCGGGATGCCTGAAGCATTCGACGGCCGGTGGTATCGGTATGTTCATCGCATTCGTCGGGCTGCGGAACGCCAATCTTGTCGTGGGGAATCAAGCCACATTTGTGAGCCTGGGCAGCTTCGCCAACCACGAGGCACAACTGGCACTCGTCGGGTTGGTGATTATGCTGATCCTGATGACACGAAAGATTACGGGAGCGATCCTGATTGGAGTCCTGGCCACGACAGTTTTGGGTATCGTGCGGGGTATGGGCAGTTGGCCCACGGCATTTTTTTCTTTGCCGCATCCCTCATCGACGTGGCTGCAACTCGATCTCCGAGCAGCGCTGCACCTGGGCTTATTCGAAATCATCTTCGTATTCCTCTTCGTGGACTTGTTCGACAACGTGGGAACCCTAGTGGGAGTTTGCGAGCAGGGCGGATTTGTAAAAGACGGAAAAATTCCGCGCGTGGGACGGGCCTTGGTTTCGGACGCGGTGGGCACAATCTTCGGGGCGCTGACCGGAACGTCGACGGTAACGAGCTACATTGAGAGCGCGGCCGGAGTGGCAGCGGGCGCGAGGACTGGGCTCAGTAACATTTTCGTCGCGGGATTATTTCTGCTGGCGGCGTTTTGCGCGCCATTGGCCGCGGCGATTCCCGGCTATGCCACGGCGCCTGCGTTGATTCTGGTGGGAGCGCTGATGACTGAATCGATCGGGCGAGTTGAGTGGACCGACTTTACCGAGGCGATTCCAGCTTTTGTCACGCTGCTGGCGACGCCATTGACCTTCAGCATTGCGACCGGGCTGAGTTTGGGACTGATTTCCTACACTCTCGTGAAGGTTGCTGCCGGAAAGTTTCGGGAAGTCAGTCCCGTGATTTGGATTCTGACGGTGCTGTTCATCTTTCGCTACATTTATTTGGCCGCTGGGTAGGACCGAGAGTGGAGAGAGTTTGAGTTTGCCCTGAGAGTTCCTAACGATCTACGGCACGCTGACGGTCACCGTCGAGGAAGTGCGGCCATAGGCATTGGTTGCGTACAGCGTGTAGGTCGTGGTGGCCGTCGGATTGACCGTGACAGTTGCATCGCGCACCGCCCCTGGCCCCGGAGTAACGATCACATAATCCGCGCTGGTGACGTTCCACGACAGAGTTACAGCGCCTCCCGAAGCGACATGGGTTGCCGAGGCGGTGAAGGCGATGACCATCGGCGCCGCTCCGGTCGGATAATTCGCGCTGGTGTACACCGGATTCATCTGCACAACTTCAAACGCGGACGCAGGCACGGTCTTCAAGGAGTCGAGGTCGGAGCCCCAGCGACTATCGGATGCTCCCGTCACAAATAGCGCGCTGCCGTTGTCGGCAAGGATCAACCCATAGTGCTTCATCGCGGTCAGAATGACCTGCATCTGAGTGGAGAAACCGGAAATGTCATAACCGGACTTCAGGCGGAGTCGCATGCCCATCGGAGGCGCGGCCGGATCGCTCGTATTTCCGGCCCAGTGAGATGCCGGCGGCGTGATGGCCGCCCGGGTCTTTGGGAGGGTAAAGCGGAAGGCGTGATGGATGCTGCCTGCGGCAACTTCGTCGTAGCGCACGAGTCCGGGAAAAATCGGCAATCCGGCTGCGTCAGCGGAAGTCCAAGTGTAGGGGCGTTGTTCGTCGCTCAGCATATCCCACACGGCGGTCGAGTCTGCGGTCCAGGTTCCGTCCCCGGCGACAGAAGAGTTGTAAAGCTCGTAGAGGAAGCAATTGCCATTGTCGAGCACCAGCACGTGGCGATCGCCGGTGCTGGAGGAACCGCCTTCCACGGGAGCATTCGCGGGGACGGGCATTGGGCCAGGATCGCTTTCATCGCCGTAAGCCCCAAGATTCACGTTGATGAGCGACTGGCTACCATTGACTACGACGTAGGGAATGCCGTATGTCGGATCGGTGCCCCAGTCAGGGTGAACATTCACAGAGCCGACCCAGTTGCTGATGATGGTGTTGGAGTTGGGATCGACTGAGGCGGACGAAATGTCGGTATTCCAAAGATTGCTGCCGGTGAAAGGAACGAAGCCGTTCAGGCTAGCTCCTTGTCCGACCGACATCACGTTGCAAGCGAGGTTGCTGCTACCGGTACCGCCGCCCGTACCACCGCCCGCCACCGCCACCATTTCCGCCGCTGTTGCCCGTGTTGCTTGAAGTATGAGAAATCCCCGAACAGGCTGTCCAGCAAGTGACTGGCACGAGGAGCAGCGAGAGAACAAGGAACAATTTCCAGCCTGAACGGGGGTAGTGCATCACGTACTATTGTCCAGCACACGAATCGATCGCTGAAAGAGGTCTTCGGGACATGTCCAGATTCCCGATCAGCCACGAAGCCATTATCCTTCCGGTCACTTCGCTTTCAACACAGTTTTGGCCGCGCCCATGTTTTCGTATTTGTCATAGACGCGGACGACCACTACATGCTCCGATGAGGAGTCTTTGTCTGCCTCGGGAGCAACTTTGAAGTCGTAGTTCTCGACCTTCGCGTCCGACAGCTGGCCAACCGGCTCCACGTATTTCCAGTCCCCCGCATCGACTGAATATTCGGCACGCTTGATATTAGAAAATCCATCTTCCGCGCGGAAGCGAACGTGAATCTGCGCGCCTTCAAGAACGGCGGCCAGATCGTCGATGCGGGGCGGAGTCGTATCCACCTCAAATCGACGGCTCTCTCTGGAGGCGGTCAGCGCCTCGCCAGGCGAGTGGGAAGGCGCGTCCGAAGCCACCACCTTAATCGTGTAACCACCGTCGGGGAGCAGGCTGGCATCGAAGGAATAAGCCTTGTCCGTGAGATTGTCTTTCAGGAGGAGCCAGCGGCTTTCCGTGTCGCCACGATAGTAGACCGAGTACACGAGTTGATCGTCGTTCTCATCGTGAGCATTCCACTTCACGCCGATGGAGTCGCGATCGTGAGTGCTGGGCACAGGCGAATCGAAATGGGTGCCGGAAGATCCGCTCACATCGGCGCTGAGGCTGATCCCTGACGACTTCGAGAGGGGCTGATAGCGCACGCCAATCTGCACCGAAACGTCTTCCAGCTCTGGGGCCACGTTCTTCGGGAGATACTCCAACGTTACGGTGTCGACTTGTGGCTTGACGTTGCCCGAGTGCAGCACGACTTTCCACTGGGCGTAGCGAGCGGCGGGCACACCCATCTCCGCGTCTTTGCTCAGATCCACCTGCTTCCAGGGACTCCAGTTGCGGTCAGGATTGTCGACGTTACCGCTACGTGCCAGCAAATCGACGTTGCCTTTACCACGAAAATCCACCCGGCCCCAGCGAGAAAAGATTTTGGCGTCGAACACATCGCTCTCGTAGGACCCTTCGCTCTCCGGCGCCGACCCGAGCACGAAAATCTTGCCGAGGTTGCTGGTAGCCGCATAGAGGCCTCCGCCCGGGGCCTTCGCGAAGCCCGTAACCTGCGACACCGGAGCTTTCAGCAGGTCGATGAATTCATCCGGCCGGTCAATGCAAAAGACGTGGCCACGATTGCCAGTCCCTGCCAGCAACTTGTCGTGGGCGTCAAACGCCAGCGCGTACACGATGTCTTCGTGCGAACTCCAGATTCGCGACGGCGAGCCGTCACCAGCGATCTTGTACACATCGGAACCACCGCTGGCGCTTCCACCGGGAACTGGAAAGGGGCCGACTGGACCAGGGCTGGTTGTCGTGGGTACCGGGCCTCCCGCAGTCTGGGGACCGCCAGGTGACGAGGGGTTGGATCCCATGTTGATCAGCATGGAAGCACCGGCTGACGACGAGGATCCCGATCCCGGGCGCTTTTCACCTACTCCCGCGGCGTAAATGTTGCCATCATGATCGAGCGCCAGGGCTGTGATTTCTTTCTTTGGCGCGCTGTACAACACGAATCCTTCCCCTGCGGGAGAAATTCGGTAGACCAATCCACTGCCATCGGTTCCTGCAATCAAGTTTCCCCGCGCGTCGAGCGCCAGCACACGGATGTGGGTCTCGTCGCTCTTGAAGAAAAGCGAATGCTCGCCTTTGGGGGTGACCTTGTAGATCTCGCCATGATCGCCGGTGGCGACGAACAAGTTCCCTGCCTTGTCGAGGAGGAGGTCCCAAATGTATTTCGTTCCGGGCGCGAAGTATTCGGAGGAGGTCCAGGAGGGATCCAATGCGGGCTTGCCAGGGTCTTTCGAGGGAGTGTCCGTGGCTTTGCTGTCGGACGCGTTCGACGCGGCCTTGCCTTCTACCTTGTGCTCGATCTTGTAAACCTTGCCATCCGGGGCGGTCGCGGCGTAGATCACACCGCCCGGCCCAACCTTGAGCGCCTGGACCTGTAATTCCTGGGGCTGGAAAATCATTGCGGACTTGCCGTCGGGTGTAATCCGATAAACGCGGGCAGGGGATCCAGCAGCGGCGTATACGTTGCCGGCGTCGTCGGCCGCCACCGCCCAGATGTAGGTCGATGGCGTGGCATAGAGCAACTTAAAGGACGGGGCCAGGTCGAGGCCGCCGGCGCTGCGAATGGCGACCCCATTGGCCGTTCCTTTAACCAGATCTTCGAACTTGGATTGCTCCCAGGCGCGCGTGCCTTCGGCTGCGGCGGGACCGGACAGCCCACAAATTGCGAAGGAAAAAACAAAAGCGCCAAGAAGGAAACGGGAAGCTCCAGGGAAACTCTGCAAGGCAATACCTCGATTGAAAATCCGACCAGAGGCCGGTCGCTACAACGGTTTGATAGCCGGGAAAGTTCAGGTTACCACGCAAACAGGGTGCGTTGTAGCTCGGGTAGAGTACCGAAGTACCGTCGTCCAAGTGAGTAATTTGCCGTCGTGGTATCGTAGGTTTTTATGCATTCTGCACGTCAAAAACTGCTCACAACACTGGCTCACAAATCGTTTCGTCTAGGCGAGTTCAAACTTTCTTCCGGCGGAATTAGCGATTATTACGTGGATTGTCGAACCACCACGCTCGATGCCAAAGGATCGCGGCTGACAGGAGAGGTTTTTTGGGAAGAGATCCGGCAGCGGGGGTGGAAGCCCAAAGCCATCGGCGGCTTGACGATGGGCGCGGATCCGATCGTAGTCGCGGTCTCCGTGGTCAGCGGCGAACTGGACGGATTCCTGGTGCGCAAAGCCGAGAAACAGCATGGCACCGCCCAGCGAATTGAAGGCTTCCGCGAAAAAGGTGCCCGGGTGGTGATCGTGGACGATGTGTGTACGACAGGGGCATCGACGGTACAAGCAATTGAAGCGGCGCGAGAGTTCGGCTTCGAGGTCGTCGGCGTGATGTGCCTGGTGGAGCGTGAAGAGGCTAAGGGCAGGCCGAATGTGGAAAAGGCAGCGGCACCCGCGCCGTTCGTTTCCGTCTTCACCGCGAACGACGTGCGCAAGGAGCACGTTTTGCAAAACGACGATACTGAGCCGGGCATTTTTGCGGTGGCGGCGGTTTGTGAAGTTTGCGGACGGCCGGCCGTGACCAACAATCCAGGGAATCGCTGCGAGGCGCACAAGACTTAGGTTTCGACTTTTAGGTTCCGTGTGCCGCTGGAAACCCGAAACTTGACATTATCCGAAAACCGAGACCACTGCATGATTCAAACCCTCGAATGGACCGATAAAGGTGTGCGCTTCATCGATCAGACGAAGTTGCCCATGGAAGAAGTCTATGTAACCTGCAAGACGCATGAACAGGTAGCCGACGTGATCCGGAACATGGTGGTGCGCGGTGCGCCAGCGATCGGCGTTGCCGCAGCAATGGGTGTTGCGCTGGGTGTAAACAATTCCAAGGCCGAAACCACGGGCGACCTCAAGCGAGACTTCGATCAGATCTGCGATCTCCTCGGAAAGACCCGACCCACGGCGGTGAATCTTTTTTGGGCGATTCGACGCTTGCAGGAAAAATTCGAACGTATTCGTATCCGTCCCATTCCGCAGATTAAGCAGGCTTTGGTCGAAGAAGCGCAGCGCATGCACGCCGAAGACATCGCGGCCAATCAGGCCATGGGGCGGCACGGCGCAACCCTCATGCCCAGCGAGGGAGGCGTGCTGACCCATTGCAATGCCGGCGCATTGGCCACCGCGGGGTATGGGACAGCGCTCGGCGTGATCCGTGCGGCGGTCGAGCAGGGTAAGAAGATTCACGTGTACGCCGACGAGACGCGGCCATTCCTGCAAGGCTCGCGTCTCACCGCGTGGGAGTTGATGAAAGATGGCATTCCCACAACGGTTATTTCCGACAACATGGCAGGCGCGATAATGAAACAGGGAAAGATCGGCGCCATCGTGGTGGGCGCTGACCGGATCGCAGCCAACGGGGACGTGGCCAACAAGATTGGCACCTACACGGTCGCTATCCTGGCCAAAGAGCACGGTATTCCGTTTTACGTGGCCGCACCGATCTCTACCGTGGATCTGGCCTGTCCTGACGGCAGCAAGATTCCGATTGAACAGCGCAATGGCAAGGAAGTAACTCACATCGCCGGAAAGCAGATGGTTCCGGATGGAGTTGAGGTGGAAAATCCGGCGTTTGATGTAACTCCTGCAAAATATGTTGCCGCCATCATTACGGAAAAAGGGATCGCGCGTGCTCCTTTCGGAGAGTCCCTGCGTACGCTGGCCAGCCAAGAGGCAGAGGTGCATCCCTAGGCTGGGTGACACCCTCCGCTCTACGATGTTGAGCACGCATTTCGATCGCCATCCCTCGTGCGTCGTATAGTTTCCACTGCTGTTTTCACATCGTGAAAAGATGTAAAAGGCCGAAATTTCGCGCGTCTCAGCGCTACTTATTCTCAGCGTTCGGGTTAAATCTAGCGGCCACTCACACGTGCTAGTCTGAGCTTAAAGGCTCAACACTGCGCCAGACCTATCTTCGGGGGGATTTATGTCGTTACGCAATCGTCTTGTTTTGCCCATTGTGATTTCAGCCATCGCGGCCCTGGCAGGGTGCGGAAGCAATACTCCGGGATCGACTCCGCCGCCGAGTGGCTCTTTCAGCATCAAAAATCTGAATGGGACTTACGTTTTCTCCGTAGTTGGGTCGGATTCGGCTGGAAATTTTGAGGCGATGACCGGGACCATCGTAGCCGACGGCAGCGGCAATCTCACCGGGGGAACATTCGATCTAAATAATCCGAACGGCACGGGATTTGTCCCTGTAGATGTTGGAAGCAATAGCCGGTACACCGTTACCGCAGACGGGCGCGGGACGGCCACGATCAACACCGCATCATCCGGCACCTTTGGATTTGATTTCGTGCTCAGCTCGAGCCAAGGCGGGCAGATCACCGAGTTTGACTCAGCGGGCAGCGGCAGCGGGACGCTGGATCTGCAGAGTAATGTTTCGCAAGCCGATATTGCCGGCTCTTACGCCTTCAACTTTAGCGGGACTTCTGGCATTGGCTCTGTGCTTTGTGGAGTCAGCGGTAACAGTCCCTTCGTGATCCCGCTCGCCAATGTCGGAGCTTTCACTCTCGATGCCAGCGGAAACATTACCGCCGGGGTGGAGGATTTCAATAACAACTGCTCGTCCACCAACGCGACAAATTTGCCAATCACTGGTGGCTCCGTCAACCTCGGAACTGTTCCCGGAACGGCCACGATCACTTCCACCGCGGGAACCTTCCACTATGATGTGTACCCGGTCTCCGCGACCGATCTGAAGTTCATTGAGATCGATGCTACGACGGTCACAGCCGGGAATGCTTTCACGCAAACGACCTCGATTCCAAGCGGCAACAATGTTTTCACGCTGGCAGGTTTCGACACCGTTGCTGGAGGCCCGTTCACCGCAGCGGGTGTCCTGGACACTGATGGAAACGGCAATCTCCAAACCGACTCGGTCGAAGATATCAACGATTCCGGCACCGCTACTGAAGTGAGCAGTGGCATCACTGGAACCTATACGGCTCTCACCAGCGGGCGCTCCGTCCTCACCATGAGCGGTTTCGTGAACGGTGGAGGTGGATTGGGATGCACCAATTGCCAGTTCGTGGTTTATCCCTCCAGTGGCGGCTTGCAGATGATGGAGATCGACAACGGTGGATCGACCAACGGCGTTGCCTATGCTCAGACTGCAACTTCGCTGGCGTCATCACAGGGCTATGGAATGAATCTGACCGGGGCTAACTTCAGCGCGAGCGCCGAAGAAGACGATATCGCTGAGTTCACGAACAACAACGGAACGTTTACGGGAATCATCGACTTTAACGATCAGGGATCGACGCTAAGCCCCAATCAGAAGTTCTCGTCGACGTATCAAGCGGACTCAACCGTTTCCGGTCGTGGCATGGTCACAGCTGGATCAAACTCGTACGACTTCGTTACCTACGTCGTCGACAGTTCCACGATCGTTGCCCTGCCAGTCGACAGCAACTTCGTAGGATTAGGATCGTTTGCTCTGCAGAATTCCAGCGCGAAATCAAATGCAGCGGTCTCGCATCTGGCAGTACTCAAAGTAAAACCAGGAGCGAAGTCGTTCTTGAAACATCGCTAGTATCGACGGCCATTAGAGGGCGTGGGATTAAACAACCGCGCCCCTTTTTGAGCTCAGCCTGACGATTCTCTTCCACCCGTTTAACCAGTGAGCTTCAGATCTTTGAGCTCTGGCCAATTCAAGACGTGAGTGCACGATCTCTCGTGTCCACTTTACCCACCATTGCTGCCCGCGAGGCGATCCAGGCCCCCAGTCGAAAGAAGAGCAGCAAGCCCAGGACGGCGGCATACTCCAGAGGCTTCTTCTTGTCTGCTTTGACGAGCCAGAGGTAGTGAATAACCCCAGCGGCCGCACTGAAGTAGATCAGGCGATGCAGAGCCTGCCAGCGTTTGCCACCCAATTTGCGAATCGACCACTTCGTCGACGTTAGAGCCAGCGGAATCATCAAGGCGAAGGCGGTCATACCCGCGGTAATGAATCTACGCTTGGCGATGTCGGCGAGCATTTCGTGGACATCGAAAAACTTGTCGAGCCACACGTAGGTCATCAGATGCAGAGTTCCGTAGAAAAATGCGAAGAGACCCAGCATGCGCCGAAATCCGATCAGCCAATACTGACGCGTAAGTTTCCTCAAGGGCGTAATCGACAGCGTTACGAGCAGGAAAATCAGTGTCCAATCGCCCGTGCCGTGGGTTATCGCCTCGATGGGATTCGCGCCCAGGTCTGAATGCAATGCTCTCCAGGCGAGTCTCGCCAACGGCGCAAGACATGCGAGGAACAGTACGGGTTTGAGATAGCGCAGCATGGATTTAGAGACTAGGGGCCAGGGTTAGGAAATAAGATCAACGGTGTTGTGAAAATTCGGTCACACGAATCCCTAACCGCTGGCCCCCAGTCCCTGTTTCAGAAATTTTTCTTCAAGTCCATCCCGCTGTACAGGCTGGCAACCTGGTCGCCGTATCCGTTAAACATCAGGGTCGGGCGTTTCAGGAATTCGCCGAGCCTTCGTTCTTTCGCCTGACTCCAGCGCGGGTGGTCCACATTCGGGTTCACATTGGAGTAGAAGCCGTACTCGGCCGGAGCAGAGAGGTTCCATGTGTTCAGCGGCTGCTTGTCAGTGAAGCGGAACCGCACAATCGCCTTCGCACTCTTGAAACCGTACTTCCACGGTACAACGATGCGAAGCGGGGCTCCATCCTGATTGGGAAGGTCCTCACCGTACATACCGAAGCAAAGCAGCGCCAGCGGATTCATGGCCTCGTCCATACGCAGGCCTTCCACATATGGCCATTGCAAGACCGGCCGCTGTTGTCCCGGCATTTGGGTCATATCGAGGATCGTAGTGAACTCCACAAACTTAGCTTTGCTGGTGGGATTCACGCGCTTGATGAACTCGCTCAACGAATAGCCGATCCAGGGAACCACGATCGACCACCCCTCGACGCAGCGGTGCCGGTAGATGCGCTCCTCCGGAGGAGCCATCTTGATGATGGTGTCGACATCGAGTTCCTGTTTTTTTTCGACCGCGCCGTCAACCTTGACCTTCCAAGGGCGGGTGCGGAAATTCTTGGCTAATTTAGCGGGCTCATCTTTCTCGGTCGAGAACTCGTAATAGTTGTTGTAGTTGGTGACGTCTTTGTAAGGAGTGATGGTCTCGGTCGTGCTCAGTGAACTCTTCTTAATGCCGTCAATCTTGTTGCCCGCCAGTGCGCGGGTGTGAGGCGAAAGTATCTCCCGCAGCCGCAATCCCGTGACAGTCGCCGCGCCCGCCATTGCGGCCCCTGCCAGGAACTTGCGGCGATTCATATACAGGCTCTTTGGAGTGATCTCCGATGAGCGAATGTCTTCCGCTTTTTTGATCAGCATGGAACCCTACCTCTAGTTTATACGCGCCGGTGCCTTTAAGTGGATTCGTGAGAGATTCTGTCTTCCATCAATAGGACGCTGTTGTCCGAAAAAAGTTGCACCAAGCGCCTGCAAGCGCGCGTAATTACGCACTAGCCTCAAAGAACTGATTCAGGGGATTGGCGGGCGCGCTATCCGAATGGAGCGGCCTTCGGCAGGTGAAATTTACCCTAAGACTTCTCTCACCTTACGAGACAAATTTTGCAGAGTGAAGGGCTTTTGCAGAAACGCTGTACCGCCCTCGACGGAGCCGTCACTAATGATTGCGTCTTCGGTGTATCCGGAGAGATAGAGGACCTTAGCTTCAGGTCGAGTCTTGGCGAGTTGCATGACCAGTTCCCGCCCACCCATCTCGGGCATGATGACGTCGGTGATGACCAGGTCTATTTTCCCTTTGTGCCGTTCGGCTGCGGCCAGGCCTGCTTGCCCGTTATCGGCCTCAACGACGTGGTAGCCCTTGGCGAGAAGGGTATCGCGCACGAGCTGGCGGACCGATTCTTCGTCTTCCACCAGCAAAATCGTCTCGGTGCCTCCCGAGGCCGCGTCCAGGGCTGGAACCGGGTGCTTTTCGGCTGCCCCTTCTACCTGCGGCAGGTAAATCTGGAAGGTTGTACCGCGTCCCTGTTCGCTCTGAACCATTACATATCCTCCACTTTGCTTCACGATGCCATAGACGGTGGAAAGGCCCAGGCCGGTGCCCTTGCCCTTTTCCTTGGTGGTGAAGAAGGGTTCAAAAATGCGCGATTGCGTTTCGCGATCCATCCCCATGCCGGTATCACTGACCGAGAGCATCACATAGTCGCCCGGCCGAATGAACTGTTGCCCGCGGCGATGATTTTCATCCACAACGCTGATGGCGGTTTGAATCGTGAGCTTTCCTCCACCCGGCATCGCATCTTTCGCATTGACCACGAGGTTCATAAGGACCTGTTCGAGTTGGCCCGCGTCAGCCCGAGTGTGAGCCGCCTCGGGCGCCAGCATCGTGGTCAACTCCACGTTTTCGCCGATCAGTGGACGGAGCAACCGCTCCATGTCCTGGACGATCGCGTTCACGTCGACTACTTTCAATTCCAACAATTGCTTGCGGCTAAACGCGAGCAACTGACGCGTTAGGGTGGTGGCGCGATCAGCAGCCAGTTGAATGGCTCTTCCCTTGTCGTACAGGGGATTGTCGAGATCGATCTGGGACAGGATCACTTCCGCATATCCGCTGATCACCATGAGCAGGTTGTTGAAGTCATGAGCTACGCCGCCGGCCAGGCGCCCGACCGCTTCCATCTTCTGTGCCTGACGGAACTGATCTTCAAGCGCGCGACGGTCGGTGACGTCTTCGGCAATGGCTTCCAGCACGTCGGCGGGTTCGTCGGCGCTACTTACCGCACGTCCGCTGATGCGGACGGTGATCGCGCTTCCGTCGCGGCGCTTCCACTTCACTTCAATTCCATCGAGCCGGCCGGTGCGGCGGAATTCCTCGATCAGGCGCGCGTGTTCCTCCGGCTGGGCGAATACATCCTTCTCCGGGTCGAGCAGCAGCACTTCCTCCGCTGACTCGTAGCCAAGCATCGTAATGAGCGCAGGATTTACATCCAGGAATCTTCCTTCCAGGCTGGAGCGGTAGATGCCGTACACGGAACTCTGCACGAGAGAGCGGTAGCGCGCTTCCGAACGGCGCAAGGCTTGTTCGTTTCTCTTGATCTCAACGGCACTGGCCAGCTGGTGCGCCACGAGAGTGAGAATCTCTTTGTCGCGTTCACCGTAACGGATGTTTTTGGAATATGTCTGAACAACCAGTGCGCCGAAGGTGTGATTGTTGACCTTCAGGGGAACGCCCATCCAGTCGAGGGAACGGGATCCGTTGCGCGCCACTTCGCCACGGTCTTCCATGGCCTGCAGAATCTCTGGCGTAGCCAGCAAGGGTTCGCCCGTGCGTATCAAATAGTCGGTCAGGCCGCGGCCCAGTTTCTTTGGAGACGGCGCCGTATCGTGCTCGTCGACGAAATAAGGAAAACTGATTAACTCCGTTGCCGGGTCGTAGATGGCGATGTAAAAACTCCGGGCATACATCAATTCGTCGACGATGCCGTGCACGGCGGCGAAGAACTGCTGCAAGTCGTGAGCGCTGCCGCTCTTTTCGGCCACACGATACAGGGCCGAACTCAGGGCCTCGACGCGCTTGCGATCGGAAATGTCGTGATAGGCGGCAGAGAAACCGGCCATCTTGCCGCTCAACACAATCGGTGTGCAGGAAACAGAGACGTCGAGCAGGTTGCCGTCTTTCTTTCTCCGCTTCGTCTCCAGCGTGATGCGATCCCCTTTGGCGAGCGTCTCGGTCAGCCACCGCGATTCCGCCAGCAGATCGGGAGGCACTACCAGAGTCTCCAGCGATTGGCCGAGAACCTCGGCCGCTCCGTAACCAAACATGCGCACGAAGGTCTCGTTGGCCCAAAGCACGCAGTGATCCGAATCCGCAAAAGTGATTGCGTCCGTGGATGCCTGAAACGCTTGCTCCAGAAATTGGAGGCGGTCTTCTGGGCTCTCCTGCAATTTGCCGAGGGGCTGGCACAGGGGAGGTATGGGACACGACGTCCCGGAGCATGAATCGTGGCCTTCCGAGGGGCTTCCTGGTCGAACAAAAGAGGGAGCGACTCCGCTCTCCAGGGCTTTTTTTAGCCGGCTGGCGTGCGAAAGATCTGCCCGACCCGATCGGGTGACACGTTCTCCCATCCGCGGATCCCCCTCGAATACGCAGTCCATAAGGATCGTAGAACGGTGAGTACCCGCTCGAAAGTTACGGGAGTAATCCCGAAATGACGGGGTCCGAACTGGGCAACGTACCTGCCCTTCGTAAGGGGAAAGCCAAGAAGAACAAGCCAGGGCGCCTGAGACTCTCTCACCTGGAGGAGCGCTCATTTTGGCGCGAAATAGGGAGTCGCCGGGAGCGACACACTTTTCCCCGATTGCTTTATGAACACAATCCGGCAGAGAAAGTTTCGGTCACAGATTGTTGGGTTTAGCGCCGACCGGGTTGGGGCTTCCGAATGCATCTTCGATCGATTCCGCCGCATCGAATGAATTAACCAGGCAGTTAATTCGTAAAGAATCGTCAACGGGTCGGAGGTGACCTTTTATGACTGTAACGAAAATAAAGAAGAGCTTAGTTTCAATAGCGGGATCGTTGCTGGCGGTGGGCCTTCTCAGCACAATGCTGGTGGCCGAGACCGGGGCTGCGTCCCGGTACGACAGCCAGGTGCAAAACAGCGTGACGCAGAAACTGGCGTCCAAAAAACAATTTGGCGATGTGAAGGCAAGCGTCGAGGATGGCATCGTGACGCTCCGGGGAACGGTTGATCTTTATCAGCGCAAGCTGGATGCCGCGAAACTGGCACGCAAGACCGCGAACGCGCAAGGCGTGCGCAACCTGATCACCGTGGCCGGTCCTAACGTGCCGGACGCGCAACTGGAGCAGAAACTGGCGACCAAGTTGCGTTTCGTGCGCGTGGGCTATGACAACACGTTCGACTACTTCGCGCTGGGAGTGAAGGACGGCGTGGTGACCGTGGAAGGTCAGGATCGCACCGGCGTAGGCCGGGATGAAGCACTGGCCGACATTGCGAACATGCCGGGAGTGAAGGATGTAGTCGAAAACATTTCGATCGAGCCGGTATCGCAGTTCGATGACGGGCTGCGCTTGCGGGCACTGCGGGCGATATATCGTGACTCGGTGCTCAGCAAGTACGCAACAGATCCGGCGCGTCCGATTCGCATCATTGTGGCCAACGGGCACGTCACGCTGTACGGATCGGTCGACAGCAAGATGGATAAGGACGTTGCCGGAATGAGAGCCAACCAGCTCTTTGGCGCTTTCACCGTGGAAAACAAACTACAGGTTGAAGGAAAGTCCTAAGGCAAAAGCTGTAAGGATGTTGTAGCGGTGAGGGAAGAGGGCGCGGCGAGGGGCCGCGCCCTTTTCTTATTTCGGTGGTGTGTGCGCAAACGGCAGTTTGGTGTAACGCGCTTTCTCGACTTCAATGATTAGGGCCACACGTCCTTCTGGGTTGCGCATGGGAAAGGGCTTGCCGGTGTACTTGTGCGAAATCGGATCCATCATCTTCAGGTCGGGATCAGGACGGCGCTCTGCGACGCGGCCCCGGATCTGCACTTCTTCGTAGGGATTGGAGAAGTCGACGATTGAGACAGCCACCCGCGGATCGCGGCGCGTGTTCTTTGCTTTGAGCGACCCCTCGCCGGTACAGATGACGAGTTGCTCACCCTCACGGCCAATCCACACGGGAACAGACTGCGGCGAACCGTCAGGCATGAGAGTTGCCAGGTGAGCGAAGTTGGGGCGATCGATCAACTGCTTTACTTCGGGAGAGAGGGGGACGGGCATAAAACTACTCCTTCAAACCTCAAGGCAGCCGATTGATGAGCGAGGCCACGTATCCGGCGCCGAAGCCATTATCAATATTTACCACGCTGACATTCGACGCGCAGGAGTTGAGCATGCCCAGCAGCGCTGCCATTCCTTTGAATGAGGCGCCATAGCCGACGCTGGTGGGCACGGCAATGACCGGAACGCCTACTAAGCCTCCGACGACACTAGGCAGTGCGCCTTCCATCCCTGCGCAGACAATGACGACACGCGCCTTGGTCAATGCCTCGCGATTGGCCAGCAAGCGGTGAATGCCGGCGACGCCCACATCGTAGAAGTGTTCGACCTCGTTGCCCATCAGTTCGGCGGTGACCACGGCCTCTTCGGCAACCGGGATGTCGCTGGTTCCTGCGGAAACAACGGCGATGATGCCCTTGCCATATTTCGTGGGATCGCGCTGCAGGACAATGGCGCGGGCCAATTCGCGGTATTCGACTCCGCGAACTTTTCTCTTTACGGCAGTCAGTTGCTTCTCGGTCGCGCGCGTCGCCAGGATGTTTCCGCCGTGTTTCGCCAGGCGGGCGAAAATCCCGGCTACCTGCGCCGGAGTTTTGCCGTCTGCAAGGATGACTTCCGGCATTCCAGCGCGAAGCGCACGGTGATGATCGACTTTGGCAAAGCCGAGATCTTCGAAGGGCAGGTGGCGAAGCCGATCGACGGCATCGTCGGGCGTGATTTCGCCACGTCGCACTTGTTCGAACAGTTTGCGGATGGATTCGGCGTTCAAGAAGCACTCGGCGGTCGCTCGTAAATAACCGCGAAGTCTAGATTAGCATTTTCGTGTGGGAGCACCTCTTTGGGTGCTGATCGCAGACGCCTGGTGACACCTTGATTACCGGATGGAGGGTGTTAGAAATCTTCCTTATCTGCGGGATGCAGCGCGCAGCTTGGCGATGACCGTGCCGCAGGCTTTCCGCGCCATGCCCGGCTCATTCAGGTGGAGGAGGAAGAGGCGCCTCAGGCCACTGGTCGCGACTTTCCCGGCAAGATAGGCATCGTAGATTTGGCTTCCAATGCGGTAGCCCCATTCCTGGGCAGAGAATGCAAACTTGCTCGAGTCGGACTGAACCGCGGCTTGGGCCGCCTTTTCGCAGGCAGCGCGAGAAAGTTGCGGCGAGTTGTCTGCGTCTGGCGCCGGACGCGACGGATAGAGCACTCGCGAACCGAAATACGCCACAGCGTGTTCCATCACACGAGCGTAGAAGCGGTCGATCCCTCCGTTGCGTCCGGCACCTTCCCCTTCGTCATTTTCGATTCCGGTGGCTAGCCTGCCATTGAGCCGTTGCGGCAATCCCTGGCAAGCTTGATGCAGGAAGCGAGTAGCGTCTTCGGCGACATGCATCATCTGGAATTCGCGAATATAGAAGGCGTTCACTTGAGGCAGATACGCGCTGCCGCGTTCTTCCACCTGGGAAAGAATCGATTCGCGATGACCTTCGCTAATCCCTTTGCGTGACAGCATGCGCTGCAGCATTCCGGCGGACGAACCGCCGTAAACCTCGGGCAACATATCCACCAGGAATTTCGGCTGCGTACCGTTGTGCGGCGAATACCGGTTGATTTCGAGAAAGCTGGCCAGACTGTCGATCAAGTTATAGATGGTCGGAGCGTAGTCCGGGCCATCGTCGCAACGGCTCCACTGATCGAGAAACAGGCGGTAGCTCTCGTACTTCTCCAGCGGGGTGGCGTTGAAGACGCACAACACTTCATCGTTTACGCGAACGGCTTCGACCTTGTCGGCGCGCTCTCCGGCCGCACGCCAATAGAGGGCATCCACATTCTGCAAGACGGTGAGAATCCTGGCATCCGGCATTTGCTCGTGCAGTTCGCGGGGCAAGTGTCCCGGGGCGAGATGCGACTCGCCAAATAAGACGAAGATGACTGCATCAGGATGTTGTTGCCGGATCTCGCCAAGTTTGGCGGCGGCATGACGGTCGCGAGCGCCAATCTTGCGCAAGTCTTCGCGTGGCATGCAGTCAACGCCGTAAAGCGCCTCGGCATGGTCTCGGGCGGTAACTAGAAGTTCGTAGAAAGGAGCCCAGTCGTATCCCCAGTCCAGGTCGAAGCGAATGCGCTGGCGAAGTTCACTTTCATCAATCTCGCGGCGCCACCATTCCTCGAGAATGTGCTGGTCGCGGGCAAAAATGGTTTCGACCCCCAGGACGACGGGCCGGTCGCCGACGAGCGAGCGCTGCTCGATGAGGGCGGCAGCGTGACGCTGGGCCGCGGGCAGTGCGTGATAGTCGCCGATCAGAACCACGTCGGCGGAGCGTAGAGCGGTCTGGAGTTGCTCGGAGTCGAGCAGCGAATCGTAGCGGAGGAACGCCTGGTTGAACTCGCGAAGATATTTCCTGCGGGAATGCGAATCCTGGGCGCGGATTTCGCGCTCCACTCCGGCCAGCGCGTGCAATTGCGCCGCGCTACGGCGGATTCGGAGATTCGCGGTCGATGCCATATCTCCCTCTAACTCAATAGTCCGTTCGCCTTGACTTCCCCTTCACTAACTCCCTATGCTCCGGAGTCGGGCGCAAATAGCAGCCACGGCGGAGAAGCATTGCCCAACCACCCACCGCAGAATCTGACCGTCGCGACCACCGGAGCCAGCGGATCAATCTTTCTGCGGCATTTACTGCGCGCCCTCGAACGCGACAAACGCGTCGAGAACGTGAATCTGATCGCGTCCGACAGCGCGCTCCGCGTCATGGCCGAAGAATTGGGCCTAAAGGGCCGCTCCAACCTGGTCGGCCAAATTCTCGGCTCTTCCGCGATCCGAACCTCGGCAGGCCGCTCCTCGCAAAAATTTCAAATTCAATCGAACGCTGACATCGGAGCCAACGTGGCCAGCGGTTCCTATCCCGCCGACGCCATGGTCGTCCTGCCCTGCAGCGTGGGCACTTTGGCCCGTATCGCCAACGGCGTCGCCTCTCAACTGATCGAACGCGCGGCCGACGTCTCACTCAAAGAGAGGCGTCCGCTGGTGCTGTGCGTACGTGAAACGCCGCTCAACAAAATCCACATCCGCAACATGTACCGGGCGGCGGATGCTGGAGCCACTGTATTTCCCCTCGTCCCCGCCTTCTATTACCGTCCTGCTTCATTAGATGAGATGGCGCGCGAATTTGCCTATCGCGTGCTGGCTCATCTGGGGCTTCCTCAAGCCGGTGCCTTTCGCTGGAAAGGCTGACAAATCAACAACTTGCCGGCCTAGGGAAAATCCTCTCCCCACTCAGGAAAGATCGGCCTGGTGAGGCAGGATTTCAGTGTAGAGAGCCAAAGGTGCAGGCGGCAGATGCCCGGTGGTCATGTACGACAGGGGAATAGTGACTCGAAAGGCCAGATTCGTATCCATTTTGCTCCCGGACTGCCATATATTTTGGGGAGTTATCCACCTAAAACCGTGTCCACCACCCTCAAGACCGGATGCTGCATCGTTGGCGGAGGGCCCGCCGGAATGATGCTCGGTTTTCTCCTCGCTCGCTCCGGAGTCGACGTCCTGGTGCTCGAGAAACACGCTGATTTCCTGCGCGATTTTCGCGGTGACACGATCCATCCCTCGACGCTGGAGCTGATGTACGAACTTGGGATCCTCAGTGAGTTCCTGAAGCGGCCGCACCAGGAGGTTCGCGAACTGGCCGGGAAGGTCGGTCAGGAAACGGTGAAAATCGGTGATTTCAGCCATCTGCCAACCCACTGCAAGTTTCTGGCGCTCATGCCACAGTGGGACTTTCTGAACTTTCTCGTCGAGCAGGGCAAACGTTATCCGGCATTTCACGTGAGGATGCAGACTGAGGCAACCGATCTCATCGAGGAAAACGGCCGCATTGTCGGCGTGCGGGCTACGGGTCCCGAGGGCACCGTTGAGATTCGTTCCGCTTTAACGGTGGGAGCCGACGGCAGGCGTTCGATCGTGCGCGCTCGCGCCGGTTTAGAGGTAATGGACCTAGGCGCCCCCATGGATGTGCTCTGGATGAGAATGAGCCGTCATCCCACCGACCCCGGCCAAACTCTAGGCCATGCCGAGTCTGGGAAAGTGTTCGTCTTGATTGACCGCGAAGATTACTGGCAGTGTGGCTTTGTGATCCCGAAGGGAGCCGCTGATGAGATTCGCAGCCGCGGAATCGAACAATTTCGCGAAGAGATTGCCACCCTCGAGCCGTTTCTTCGCGACCGGGTTAGCGAGTTGCGGGATTGGGACGATGTGAGTCTGCTGACCGTCAAGGTGGATCGTCTGAAGCAATGGTTTCGTCCTGGGCTTCTCTGCATTGGCGACTCGGCACACGCCATGTCGCCGGTGGGAGGTGTGGGAATCAATCTGGCGATTCAAGATGCGGTGGCCGCAGCGAATGTTCTTGCTCCGAAACTGGCTGCGGGGACCTACAACGAGGATGATCTTCGCGCGGTGCAGCGACGAAGAGAATTCCCCACTCGCGCCACACAAAGACTGCAGGTGGCTGTGCAGAACAAAGTAATCAGGCGCGTTCTTTCCAGCTCCCAGCCACTCACCCTTCCGTGGCCGCTGAAGCTGTTGGGCCGGTGGTCATTTCTGCGTCGATTCCCGGCTCGCGTGATTGGAATGGGCTTCCGTCCTGAGCACGTACGAACCCGAGAGAGCCGGTGAGTATTTCGCTCTGCCGTGTTCCAAGCGATGCTACTATCTCTGGCTTGAAATCCCTCTTGAGGCTCTGTGATCAGGGAGAATCCGATCTATGCTGCAAAAACTATCAAGGAATGCTCAAATTCCTTCGATTTCATGGCTGACCGCGACGGCATTGTTGCTCTTGGGCTTCACGCGGATGGTCGCGGCTGACGACCGCAATCCCCTGGCAGGCAATGTCAAAGCCGCGAAGGCCGGGGAGTATGAGTTCCGCATCAATTGCGCGCTATGCCACGGTTTAGGGGCGCATGGCGGAGGACGCGGACCCGATTTGACCAGGGCGGTCAAGAAGCATGCGCACTCTGATGCCGAAATGTTTCAGGTGATCAGCAACGGAATTCCCGGAACTGCGATGCCAGCCAATGGAACCAATGGCCAGGGTGTGGGTATGACCGACAAGGAAATCTGGCAGATCATCACCTACATTCGCAGCCAGGAGGTGAAGGCGCCGGCGAAGGCCATTGGGAACGCTGTCCACGGCAAAGAGTTGTTTTACGGCGACGCCAACTGCTCGCTTTGCCACATGGTGGAAGGCAAGGGTGGGCGACTGGGCCCGGAGTTGACGTCCGTGGGCGGATCTCGCACCCCGCAGGCAATCATCGATTCGGTACGTGATCCGAGCCAAAGACTGGCCTGGGGGTTGACTGAGGCGACGAAGGAATTTCCGCAGGAATACGAGAGCATCACCGCCGTGACCTCGGACGGAAAAGAGATCAAAGGCGTGGCCATGAATGAGGACAGCTTCACCGTCCAGTTGATGGACACGACCGAACAGATTCACCTGCTGGAGAAGGACAAGCTCCGTTCGTTTCAGAAAAACCGGCAGTCGGCGATGCCGAAGTACAACGTCGACACGCTGAGCGATAAGGATCTGCAAGACATTGTGGCCTTCCTGGTCAGCGTGGGGGCGAAATGAAGAGCGGCTTGAGGAAACTTGCCCTCGGAATGCTTGCATGGAGTTTCGTCGCCATCGCTTTGGCCCATGCGCAGGTCACGTTTGAGCGGCTCGTGAACGCCACGAAGGAACCTCAGAACTGGATGACCTACTCCGGCGACTATTCCGGCAAGCGGTTCAGTGGGCTTGATCAGATCAAAACCGCCAACGCGCACTCCATGGTGGCGAAGTGGGTCTACCAGACCGGGGCCACCGGAAAGCTCGAAACTTCGCCATTGGTGGTCGACGGAATTCTCTACGCCACGGCCCAGGACGACCGCGCCTTTGCGCTCGATGCGCGTACGGGACGGCCCATTTGGATGTACCAGCGTCAACTACCGGGGGACATTCGTCCCTGCTGCGGGCGGGTAAACCGAGGCCTGGCGATTCTCGGCGACAAGGTTTTCCTGGCGACCTTGGACGCTCACGTAATGGCGCTCGACTCGAAGACCGGGTCCGTGGTGTGGGACGTGGTCGCGGCTGACTATCGGACCGGACACAGCTTCACGGTCGCGCCGCTGGCAGTCAAGAATCTCATCGTGGTCGGCGTGTCTGGCGGCGAGTATGGAGTTCGCGGATTTATCGACGCATACGATGCCGCGACTGGGGAGCGCAAGTGGAGGTTTTACACCGTGCCCGGACCCGGCGAAGCGGGACACGACACATGGGAAGGCGAGTCGTGGAAAGTCGGGGGCGCGCCCGCGTGGAATACGGGAACGTATGACCCGGCGACGAATCAGATTTTCTGGCCGACCGGGAATCCTGCTCCCTCGAACCGCGGGAAGGGCCGTGCCGGGGACAACTTATACAGCAATTCCCTGCTGGCGCTCGATGCCGACACCGGCAAGATGAAATGGTATTTCCAATTCACCAAGCACGATGAGCATGACTGGGACGCCACCCAGGTGCCGGTGATGATCGATGCGGCCGGGAAGCATCTGATCGCACAGGCCGACCGCAATGGATTTTTCTACATGATCGATCGCACGACGGGGAAGCTGGTTTCCGCGACCGCTTACGGCAAGACTACCTGGAGCGACACAAAAGATGCCGAGGGGCGTCCAGTGGCCAAGAAGGAAGCGTCCCCGACCCTGGAAGGACACACGGTTTGTCCCGGGGCACTGGGGACCACGAACTTCATGGCGCCGGCATACGACCCGCAGACTGGCTTGTTCTATGTGACCGCGCGCGATCAGTGCGACATCTTCAGCACAGCTCCTCAGCCTTACGAGGCGGGGCACGCATTTTATGGCAGCGCCTACTTCCCTTCTGAGGAAGCCAGGCCTTACCTGGGATTTCTGAAGGCGATCGATCCCGCGACGGGAGAAGTAAAGGGGAAATTCCAACATACGTCGCCAACGTGGTCGGGAGTGTTGTCGACTGCAGGTGGACTGGTCTTCAGCGGCGATGCCGAGGGGAACTTCATTGCGTTCGATGCAGCATCGCTCAAGCCGTTGTGGCATTTTCAAATGGGCGGTGCGGTCTATGCTCCTCCGATCGCCTTTGCCGTGGATGGAAAAGAACATGTGGCGATTGCCGCCGGAAGCGCCATTTATGCATTCGGCCTGCCCTAGTCCGGCCGAACGACGCTCGTACTCCAACCTGAAAAACCATTAACCATGCTTAACCTCACCAACGAAGTAATCATCTTGGGGCCGAGAGCTATCCCATCCAGCGCGAGTATTACAACCGGACCGTCCCCGTCGGCCTGGACTCCGTTCACTAGAGAACCCCAGTGAGAAGTGTCAGGTTTGTTATCTGAGACGGTACCCGTTTTTCCACCAATTGACGGCGTGACGCGTTTCGTAATAATCTGCGATTACACCGGAAAGGAGGTGGTCGGATGACAAGTTCTGAAGGCAGTAGTTGGGGTTATCAAAGACCAGGTGAGGTGGCTGAGACTTAGAGCAGGTCGCTCTAAGCGGGGCTTCGGGAAGCGGAAGAACGCTCCGGAAGCTACAGCCCGCACACTACCGGTGATTAAGGATTGATTCCGCCTGACGCAGGTCGGTCAGGAACCCGGAGTTGCCGTAGAGGCCACGTAGAGTGACCACCTCTTGGTCAATCCCAAACAGTCCACCGGGCGGCCCGCAGGCTTCGTGCCTGCGGGCTGTTCTATTTCCAGCCTGTTTTCATGGATCTGCCCACAACGCCGCGACTGGGCATGGAGTATGATTTCCTGCCATGTCGAAGTTCGACCCTGAGCACGAGAAACGTCGACTGGCCGAGTTTTACGCCGGCCAGATGGATGGAGAGTTGGAAAAAGTCGCACAGGAGGCCTACGATCTCACGGATCTGGCGCGAGAGGCGCTAAGAGCTGAGCTCAAGCAGAGAGGGTCCGGTATTGCGTTGGTAGAGCAAACTCCCGCGATCGCCTCTCCGAGAGCATTGCCCGGAGATCCACTTCCGGAACCGCCACTGGTTCAGCCTTCGCCAGAAGGCGAACTCGAAATGCAGCAGATGGTGACAATCCGCAACTTCAGGGACTTGCCCGAGGCATTGCTGGCCAAGGGGAGCTTGGATTCTGCAGGAATCGATTGCGCCCTGATCGACGACAATATGGTACGGCTCGATTGGTTCTGGTCGAATCTTATGGGCGGCGTGAAGTTACAGGTACAGAAGGACGATGCCGCGATTGCGAAGGAAATACTGGATCAGCCAATCCCGGAGAGCTTCGACGTAACAGGAATCGGCGAATACGAGCAGCCTCACTGTCCGAACTGCCAGTCATTGGACGTGAATTACCGCGAAATATCTCCTGCGGCTTACGTTAGCGCTATGGCAAGCGTGCCGATTCCCTTTCACCGCCGGGCATGGAGATGTCGCGCGTGTCTGGTCGAGTGGGAGGACGACGGAGTTTGAGGCCCAACGGAGTCGAAAGCATAGCCTAGGCAGCTCGCCAGGTCCGTACGACTGAGTAGGACTGAGTAGGAACCATCCGCGAGTGTACTTGTACCTAACGGCCATCCAACTCCGCGCGACCCCGCCCGAAAAGGTACAATGTCTTCGATATGCGCACGGTCGTAGACATCTTCGCGCAAATCTTCCGCAACCTCTGGGCCCACAAGCTACGCTCGTTTCTCACGATGTTCGGCATCGCCTGGGGCGTGGGATCGTTGCTGCTCCTGGTCGGCGTCGGCGAAGGCTTTCGCTCGGGCAACAAGCGCGAAATGGCTGAGTTCGGCAAAGACATAATGTTCATCTTTCCCGGGCGCGCGCCCGCAGTACAGGGCAGCATGAACTCTGCCCGTCCGTATCTGCTGACCTATCAGGATTATGTGGATGTGCGTACGCAAGCCCCGCACGTGCGCCGCGCCTGTCCAATGCTTTCCCGCTCCAATCTTAAGCAGGTCAGCGAATTCGCCAGTGCAGGCGTCGAAATCCTGGGCGTGGAACCTCAACTCAACGAGATCAGTTACCTTCCCCTCAAGGAAGGACGCTGGCTCAATGAAATGGACACGGAGCAAAGACGCAACGTAATTGTCCTGGGGAACGAACTGGCGAAGACACTTTTTCCCGGACGCCCGGCGCTCGGTGCATCCATTCTGCTGAACGGCATTCGCTTCGAGGTCATCGGGAGCATGCCGCACCTCGGCCGCGGCGATAATACCTGGCTGAACATGCGTGGCTACATTCCGTTTCCCGTGATGGCCACGAACTTTCCAATCAAAGGGGAAAATCACCAGAACTCAATTTCCTTCATTGAGTATCAGCCGAGCACGACGGCCGAGCACCTGCTGGCGAAAGACGACGTCCACAAGATCATCGCCCGCAACCACGACTTCGATGTAAACGATCAGAATGCCTACGATGAGTGGGATTCGATCCAGGAATCGAAAATGGTGGGAACCATTTTTGATGTCATGAATATGTTTCTGGGCGCGGTGGGAATGGTTACGCTGGCGCTCGGCGCCATCGGCGTCATCAACATCATGCTGGTCGCCGTCAGTGAGCGCACTCGCGAGATCGGATTGCGCAAGGCATTGGGTGCTACCAACCGCAGCATACTCTTGCATTTCTTTTTGGAAGGTCTGCTGCTCACATTGGGCAGCGGACTGATCGGGCTGGGTCTCGCGGGCGGTTTAATGGCATTAATGGGAGGCGTGCAAGGGCCGCAAGGATTTGATCCGCCCAAGTTGGTGCCAATGTCAGCCTTACTGGCCATTGGGAGCCTCACTTTGGCCGGCGTGGTTGCTGGCCTGTATCCAGCGCGCAAAGCGGCCATGCTGCAGCCTGTGGAAGCGCTGCGGCAGGAGTTATGATTCAGGGAAAGCGAAAGCGGTAAGTCAATATGTTCCGTGACCTGCTTCAGGAAGCCTACGCGGCAATGCGCCACAATCGACGGCGCACTGCGCTCACCATGTTGGGCATGGCGTGGGGCATTGCCACGGTGGTCATGCTGCTCGCTTATGGGGATGGTTTTGGCCAAGCCTGCGCCAACATCTTTGCCAATTTCGGCACCAAGCTGGTCATCGTCGTTCCGGACCGCACTTCGATGCAGGCCGGTGGCCAGAAAGCAGGAGTCCTTGTCCGCTTTACGCAGGACGACATCGACACCCTGACGACCAATCTTCCGCAAATCACACACATTACGCCGGAAGTGGGCAAGCAGGCGAGCGTGCAGTATGACACCAGGGTTTTCACTTTTCCGGTCAGCGGCAACAACCCGGATGTGCTCGATATTCGCGCACTCAAACTGGGCCAAGGCCGTTTCTACAACATGGAGGACCAGGTCCAGCGCGCCCGCGTGGCGGTGATCGGCTCCGAGGCGAGAGAAAAACTATTTTCCGGACGCAACGCGGTGGGCGAGCACATCCGGGTTGACGGCCTCAGCTTCGAAGTTGTCGGCGTCTTGAGCGCGAAAATGCAGGAGGGGAATGACGATATCAATCGTGTGGTCTACGTTCCCTTCAGCACCATGAGCGACTTGAAGTCGACCCATTATCTCGACACCATCTGGTTCACATACGAGACGCCTCAATACGAGAGCCTGGAACAGTCGGTGCGTTCCATTCTGGCGACGCAACACAAGTTCAACCAGACGGACCGGCAGGCCGTGATGGTCTTCAACATCATGATGCAGGTCCATCAATTTGAAATCATTACTCTCGGGTTGAAGATTCTGATGGGCTTCATCGGGACGCTTACACTCGGCATCGGCGGCGTCGGCCTCATGAACATTATGCTGGTGTCGGTCACGCAGCGAACCCGCGAGATTGGGGTGCAGAAGGCACTGGGCGCGCGCCGACGATACATTCTGCTGCAATTTCTCGCCGAGGCTTTGACGATTACCTTCATCGGCGGTGTACTCGGAGTTCTACTGGCCTACGCGGTCGCGCTTTCGGTGGGGAGGCTTACTCTGTACAGCGCATTTGCCAAGAACGGCGAAGCCGGAGACATTCGCCTGATCATCGCGCCTGGAACCCTGATCGCATCGACGCTCATTCTCGCCACCGTGGGGCTGATCAGTGGAATGGTCCCAGCGTTCCGTGCCTCTCGCCTCAATCCGATTGAGGCCTTGCGGCACGAGTAGCGAATTCACGTACATCAAGAACTGATCGGCGTGCCTAGCTTTTCGAATCCTTTACGGATCACGTCTTGTGTATCTTCCGCGAGATTCATCGCGGGCAATTCATCGCGGGTGAAGAATCGCACTTCGGTTGCATCGTCGGCGGCCAAGAGTTCTCCTCCAATCCTTCGACAGAGGAAATCAACCAGCACATAGTGATATTGCACGCGCTGTTCGACGTCGCGAAGGATGCGGTCGTAAACTCCCAGCAGTTCTCCGGGTTCGACGATGAGGCCCGTTTCTTCGCGAGCCTCGCGGACGGCAGCTTCGCGGACCAGTTCGCCGACTTCCAGAACGCCTCCGGGTATCGACCACTGGGCCTGCAGGGGAGGATGCGCGCGCTTCACCAGCAGGACGCGATCCCCCTCAATGACAATCGCGCCAACGCCCACCAGAGGAATTTCGGGAAATTCGCGTTTCATGACGAAACCGGAAGCCGAATTATAGCCGTTGATTTGCCATGGATGATCTAGGGTGACGGAGGTACGGCGTTCTTGCGGGCAACTTGCTAGAATGACGCACAAATAGACGGCATATGGCACTCGAGGAATACAAACGAAAGCGGCGGTTTGAAGAGACGCCGGAGCCTCCACCCAAGGTTGAAAAAAAGGCAGGGAACCGTTTTGTTGTGCAGAAGCACGATGCCACGCGGCTGCATTACGACTTTCGCCTGGAGATGGAAGGCGTGTTGAAGTCGTGGGCCGTACCGAAGGGACCCTCGCTCGATCCCGCGGACAAGCGCCTGGCGATGCATGTGGAAGATCATCCGGTCTCGTATTTCGACTTCGAAGGAAATATCCCCGAGGGCAATTACGGCGCGGGCAGCGTGATGGTGTGGGATGTGGGCACGTGGCAACCGCTCTCTCCGGTACAGGTCAACGGGAAGTATGTTCCGGGCACGGAGGCCGACGCCGTGGCGATGTTGGCCAAGGGCGATTTGAAATTCCGGTTGAAGGGCAAACGGCTCAAGGGAGACTTCGCGCTCATCAAGATGCGGGGGCGGCGGCCGGGGAGCAAGGGTAATGAATGGTTGTTGATCAAGAAACACGATGACCAGGTGGAAGAGGGATACGACATTGAGGCCATCGACGAGTCGGTGCTAAGCAAGCGAAGCATGGCGGAAATTGCGGGCGACGCCGGATCGCGAGAGTGGAAGAGCCGGCCAGCTGGGCGCGGAAAACTGAAGGCGGCATGGCTCGCCGATGCGATCGCTCGGGTCGACAAAAAAAAAAGAATAAAAACCGCAGGCGACGCTGAGGACGCAGAGGGAGGTAAGAAACGGCCAGCTAAACAGGCCGTCGCACCTGAGCCAACTCCTTCGAACGCTAAGCCAAAGTCTTCAATCATCGAACCCCCAAAAACTTCTGCGTCCTCCGCGTCCTCTGCAGTCCTGGTTTCGAAGCCGGTGAAGCGGCCGATGCCAGTTGCGATTCATCCCATGCTGGCGGAATCGATCGACAGGCCCTTTGACGGAGTGGAGTGGTTGTTTGAGATCAAGTGGGACGGATATCGGGCAATCGCATTCATCGAAAACGGCAAAGTACGATTGGTGTCGCGGAATCAGAATGAGTTGACAGGGCGTTACCCGGAACTGAAAGACATGGCGGGATTCATCAAGGCGAAGAATGCGATTCTCGATGGAGAGGTGGTAGCGATCGATGAGGAAGGGCGGCCGTCATTCAGCCTGATGCAGCAGCGCACCGGCTTTCGTCCCGGGGGGAAGCGGGCAGCGGCGAAGGCCGATGTTCCGGTGTTGTACTACGCGTTCGATCTCCTGTATCTGGACGGTGAAGATTGGCGAAGGATGCCGGTGGAGGACCGCAAACGCAAACTCGCGTCGTTGATAACGGCGGGCGATGCGCTGCGTTATTCCGATCACTATGAAGAACACGGCAAGGCATTGTTCGAGATCGCGCAGAACAAGGGGTTGGAAGGAATTGTTGCGAAGAGACGCGCAAGTATTTATGAAGAGCGCCGCAGCCGCGACTGGTTGAAGATCAAGATCCGGCACCGGCTGGAGTGTGTGGTCGGGGGATTTACCCAACCCGAAGGCAGCCGCGCGCATTTTGGTTCACTCGTGCTCGGCCTATACGACAAGCAAGGGCGCCTCATCCATGTGGGCCAAGCGGGGAGTGGGTTCGATCAGAAGTCTTTGAGCGAGATCTGGAAGACCCTCAAGAGCCTGGAGACACAGAAGAATCCTTTTTATGGAGAAGTCGAGGCGTTACGCAAGGTGAGTTGGGTGAAGCCTGAACTGGTTGCCGAGATTGAGTACGCGGAATGGACCGGCGGAACCAATGCGGGAAGCGGACCGAAACTGCGCGCGCCGGTGTTCCTTGGGCTGCGGGACGATAAAGAGCCGAAAGAATGCCTGCTAGAGACGAGCATCGCACCGACGGTGGCGTTGGCGTAGGTTTCGATCGACTGCAGTTCTGAATTACTTTATATCTTTCATTGCCAGAAGCGTGCCGTAGTCGCGGCCAGTGGAATCGACGGCACGGGCCACGACTGCCGCGAAAGCATCTTTCACTTCAGGATATTTCGATACCAGCGCTTTCATCACGGCAATATTGTCCTGATAGGCCTGATTGGTGTTGGCAACGTTGGCGGATTGATATTTCACGATCGAGGTCGAGGTCTTTACCGACCGCTTCCGGGATATACCGCGGTCGAGCTTATAGGTTGAAGCTGCCGACGGGAAGATCTGCCATTTTTCCGTTGGCGGGCATGTCGACGGGCTGAGCGGTTTGCGATTCGTCGTACAGCTTGTCGGTAGTCAACGTACTCATGAAAGGGAAGAGGCGAAACCAGGCTGCGCGCTTCCAGAAAGAAGAACCAGGCATTGTGCATCTGGCCCTTGGTCTTGTACTCGCGGGCTCGAGCCAGAAACCAATCGCTGTCGTGCCCGGCGACCTGGGCCGCTTTCATGTAGAGACCGCCTAACTTCCAGTCGGTTCCGGTTTGTTGAAGGACCTCGGAGAACATGATTCGCCCTTTAGCGGAACTGGCATCGAGAAGGACTGACTGCGTATTTGGCGGGCGGAAGATTGTCGAGATAAAAAGCGGCGCTGTTGGAAGTTTGACCATTCTTGCCGAAGACGCCGCAGTAGGAATTCCGCGTGCGGAGTGGGTGCCGCACCCTGAGCATCGAGCAGGAAGGCGGACTTGACCGTAGCCTGTCCGCCAGCCAGATCCGACTGCCGCTCTTTTACCAAATTCTCGATTCCAGAAAAGTCGGAAGCCAAACTGGGAATTGCGTTCTGCCGCAGGGACGCGGCATCGCCTTTGGCGGCCATGTCGAAGTAACGCTGTCCAGCGGTGGTGATGGCGGTGCGCGTCGCGTCGTCGAGTTCACTCGAGGTTTGGCAACTCTGCGCCTCCGGCATTCAGGGGAAAAAGCGCCAGCGCGATAAGCGCGACCGAGAGCGCGGGAACTTGCAGATTCCGCAGCGCCAGTTTCATAAGTGGTTCCGCCTTTACTTTCACAAGGTTGGAAGCCTCGGCTCAGTTTACGCTCGCACCTCAGCATTACCTTAGTGTGATTTTGAGGTGCCTCAAATCGTTGACTGCAATCGACTTGCAGAAAGCCCCTTCTTTCCGCGACGAAAGTCCTGCAAGAAAGTGGCGATCGGACGTTCCCTTCTGGTAGGACGTCGAGCCCTGCATTGTTCCTTCAAGGCAAACTGGGTGCTAGAATTTCGATATAGGCGGGTCTTGCGACGTCCCCCCAAATAATTGACAGGAGCGTTATGAGCACGGGATTGAGAAGGGCGAAGCTTATCGGCGCCTTGCTGTTGGGCGCGAGCGTCCTGTGCATGGGGAAGCCGAGCCAAGCAAGCGACCGCCCCACCCATAGCCAGCGAAAGACCAAGAAAGTGCCTGCACCACCCTTGCCGTCGGGTCCGACGGGTCCGGTGCAGCAGATTCCGCTCGATTCGATGGCTGCGGTACCGCCGCAAGTCAATTTTCAGAACAATCAGCTGACCATTGTCGCGCCCAACTCTACCCTGGCGGATATTCTTCGCGCGGTGCGCAAGCAAACCGGAGCGGAGATCGAAATCCCGGTGGCGCCCGAGCGGGTTGTCACTCGTTTAGGCCCAGGCCCGGCGCGGGAAGTGGTTGCGGATTTGCTTAATGGATCTCGCTTTAACTATGTGTTGCTGGGATCGGCTGCGGATCAAGCACAACTGACGCGCGTGGTTCTCGTGGCAAAAAGCGCGCCGGAAGCGACACCGGCCCCGCTCCAGTCGAGTCCTGGGATCACGCAGGCGAATATTGTGCCGCCTGATGAAGACACCCAGCCGGACGCAAGCGATGCGCAAACAGCTGAGGAAGATAATCCCGACGAGAATCCGGATCAAGCGGTGGTGCCAGCCGAACAGCAGCCCACTGCAGACCAGGCTGGCGTGAAGACTCCACAGCAGATGTTGCAGGAGATGCAGCAGCGACAGATGCAGATGCAACAGCAACAACCGGCGGGTCAACCACCGATCCCGGGCGCAGGCATGCCGCCGCACCCGCCGCCAGACCAACCACAACAGCAATAGTTCGGTTCAAGGCCGAGCCTGCGGGCTTGGCCTTTTCACTTCCATCGGCGTTTACTGCGATTGCCGACGAGCATTATTAAGGCTGGGTTCCGCGGGTATTTACCGAGCGAAAGGCGAGGGAGGAATCGCTCTCGCCCATGCTTTTCTGGAGCAGCTTCCAATCGCGGGTGATCTCGGTTTCCGTGATGCCGTGCGGTGAACTGCGGCGCAATTCAGACTCAAGGCGCGCTTCCAGCAACTGCCGCACCAATTGCGGAGGAGCGTCGCCGCTCAAAATATTGTCGGCGGAGAGGCCTACCTGAACCAGGTTCTCCCCGACTTGCATCTGAAGAACCGGGTGCCCCTCGGAGTCGACCGCGGTCTGCGATCGGGATTGTAATTTCTCCCAAACTTTGTCGGCGTTGCGGCCCGGTTTGTCGGGATACGCTCCCGCGAGAAGGTGCTTGAGTTCCTGCTGGTACGCGCGGCGGTCTTCACGATCCAACGGCGGTTCTGGATCGCTGCCCACGACGAATACCATCGCGTTGCGAGCGGGTTCAAAATGGCCCGCTCCGGTGGCGACATAAACAGCTGCGACGCATCCGGCAAACATAGGGCTGACCACAACGCTCGGCACGATGTATTTCTTGGATCGCACAAATGAATCGACCACGCCCCGGACGGTCGAGCTGCGGGGCATGCTTCCGGGCACCTGCGAGATCACGAGCCGCGAAAACTGGAGTTCCGGATGACGTACGCTAAATTTCGTGAGCAGCTTAGCCATTTGCTTGGGAGTGGTCATTCCCATGTCCGCGATGATGCTGCGATGCAGAGTCTTGGGGTAATAGAAGTTGAAGATGCCTTTGGCGAAGTCGGCACAATTTCTGGAGACGAGGTGAAAGTGAGACTCATTGGGCGACGAATTCAGTTGGCGGATCAGCGCCTCGTCCTGAGCCGGCGTGGTTTCAATTTCAAAGCCGTAAATCGTGCGATCGTACGAAGAGCCCGCCAGTTGGTACCAGTTTCCACCGGGGGCGGCGCCATTTTTCGCGTCGGGAACGATATCTTCCAGGTATTTGCGGCGGTAGTGGTCGCGCAGGAAGTAGGTCATTTTCGCATCGGCGAACAGAGGTACATCCTCGGGGCGCTCGACTGCGTATAGGTAAGGGATCAGAGGGATGGCAATCCAGTCATAACCGCCTACGCCGTCGTACCGGCTGATCACCACTCCGGTCTCTCCGGGAGCACAGCGGCGAAGGACTACGGGAGTTTCGGCGCAGATGCCGGAAAGATAAACGGCAGCGTGACCGGTGGCGGTAAAGAACCCCAGCTTGCCGTAGGGTTCTTCCAACAGCAGGGTGGCCGAGGCATTGGCGAAAGGTGAAGCCAACACCAGCAAAGTAATCAGGCCCAATAAAACGCGCCGCATCGATTGCATGTGGCGTAAAAACATAGTTACTCCCGACGGACTATTCTAACTTCCTTTATAAGAACCCTTTAGCGGAAGATTAGTTGCTGATCAGCGAAAAAACCAGTTACCAAAGTTCGAGAAATCTGGGCTGGAAGATAGCGAACGATTGGCGAATCGGTGGCTTATTGTGGCTTCTTTTCGAGTGGATTACAGACACTCCTACTTGGCGGGAGTGCGGAGTTGGCCTGCCGCCCAGCGGGCGCTATCGGAGACCAATTCGTCTTCGTCGGAAGCGAGTCTGTCGAGCAGCGGAAGGAATTCAGCGCAGCCGCTATTGCCCATGGCGATGACGGCGTTGCGGCGAAGGCCAGAGCGCTTGGTACGGCGGATTGGCGATTCGCGAAAGGTGTCACGAAAATCTTCCGGCGTCATTTCGGCAAGCCATGTGAGCGAAGGATTGACCAAGCCCGGGCGGGGAGAAAATTCGGGCGCTGCCGAGGTTGGCGCTTTGCGGTTCCACGGGCAAACGTCCTGACAGATGTCGCAGCCGAAAACGTGACGGCCAAGGCCGGCGCGGATGTGCTCGGGAATTGGCCCTCGCTTCTCGATGGTGAGGTAGGAAATGCATCGGTTGGAATCGAGTTGGTAGGGCGCAAGGATCGCCTGCGTCGGACAAGCTTCAATGCAACGGGTGCAGGTTCCGCAGCGATCAGGGGCGGGGAGATCGGGGGCAAGTTCCAGCGAAGTGAGGATTACACCGAGAAAGAGCCACGAACCTTTTTTCTGGTCGATGATGCAGGTGTTCTTGCCGATCCAGCCCACGCCCGCGTATTTGGCAAAGACACGTTCGACCACAGGGCCGGTATCGACGTAACTTCGCGTGACAAGATCGGGATGCAAGTCCTTCACTGCGTGATGCAGCGCAGTTTCGACCTGCTTCAAGCGGCGCAAAACGGCATCATGATAGTCTTCGCGACTCCAGGCGTAGCGGGAGATCCACCCGCGAGCGGGATCTTTCACCTCGGTTGAGTACGGATAATCGGTGTTGTAGTTGATGGCGCAAACGATCACGCTTCGCGCCCAGGGAGCCACGCGGGAGAGAGATGCGCGCTTCAAGGCGCCGCTTTCGTCGCGGGCGTCCATGTATTTCATTTCGCCGGCGTGGCCTGCCGTTATCCAAGCTGGAAATTGTTCGAGTTCGGCATTGTCGCTAGCGGGGGCAATTCCAGAAAGGTCGAAGCCGGCGTCTTGGGCCGCGCGCTTTACGATGGCCTTAATGTCGCTGATGGGGCTGGCCAACAATCACCTCTGCGGAAGCGGCGCGGAAAAGGCAGGAACGACTAGACGCCCAGCTTCTTTACCTCTTCGTTGTAGTACTTGCGATAGAGGATGTCCCACTCTTGCGAGCCTTCGAGGATGGTCCGTTTCTGGCTTTCGATTTTCTGGCGCGCGGCGACGTCGATTCGTTCTTCCTGGGTGAGCAAATCTTCGAGAATCTTGCGAGTTTCCTGGCGGATCGTGTTGGGATCTTCGATGAATTCGACTTCGTCCATTTGCTTGAGGACGTCGGAAACTGCCCGCGCCAGGACGTTGACTTTGTCGCGGCTCAGTCTCACAGCACCGCCTTGTACTTGCGGACCAGTTCGGATTTCACTTTGCGGAACATCTCCTGGTAGTTGGCGCCGGTCTTCTGCATTTCGTCGGAGTAAGCTTCGAGAATGACGCGGACCTCATCATTAATGCGGTCTTCCAGCGAGAGTTCGTCAACCAGGGCGCCGTTGACCCGTTCCGTCACGAGCGGGACCGTAGAGGTCTCGATGAACTTGCCGGCAATCAGTTTCTTGGTGACTTCGCGGGCTAAATAGCCCACATATTCTTTGGAAAAAAGCATGGATGGGTTGACTGTCCTGCGTGCAGCCGTTTCTTTTTATGAATCAGAGAGTGTAACACAGCGGGAAGGCGGAGTGCAGCCGTGCCCGAGAGCGGTGGTTGTGCCACAGTCGAAACGCAGTTTCACAGAAACCAGATCCTCAGACGCACTCGAAGGTGAACGCTTACCGGCCGAGAGTGGCTAGAAGAGTTTCGACGATGGCTGCAATCAGAAAGATAAAGACGAAATAGGTGGCGACACGACTGGCAGAATTATCTTCCCGAATTTCGGACATTGGTTCCTCTGAAGGTTTTGGAATTGGTGGTTTTTCCGACAAATCCACGGGCGGGATTATGACACTGCGGCGATGTTCAAGCAACTGCTTCGTGAAGTGAGTGTCCCGGCGCGCTCAGTGCGGTTTCTGAGCGTGTGCATGTGCAAGAAAACGATCGAAATTCCGGCTTTTTTGCGGCTTAGCAGCCACCACTCGGGTATATACTTCAGGTGGTTTTTTTCTTCTGCAGAAGCATTCGTGAGGCCGGTTAGGGTCGGCCTCAGCGGCGCTGTCAGAACCGCCATGGGGGCGGCGGACTACGGCAATGATCGATCCAAAAGACCCGAATTTCGATCACGAAGCGGCTACCCTTGTGCCCGACGGCCGCTCTTCTCCCCCTGCGCCGAAAAATACCGCCGTACAAACGCCCCCTCCCGATTCGTCGTCCCCTGAAAGTTCTGAAGCGCCAACCATGTTGGAAGGCGCGCTGCCGCCGCTCCCGCCCATCACCCGGCCCAACGTTGCAGGCGGACGCGTCACTCCAGTGACTCCCATACCGCCAGGCAGCACTTTTGCCGGTCTCATGCTTCCGCCGGGAACTGTTCTCGGAAACCGCTACGAAATTCTCCAGATTCTGGGCGAGGGCGGGATGGGTGCCGTCTATAAGGCGAGAGACATCGAGTTGGATCGGGTCATGGCACTGAAGGTGATTCGCCCGGAACTGGCCAGCAATCCCGAGATTCTCCAACGCTTCAAGCAAGAGCTGATTCTGGCCCGCCAGGTCACGGATCGAAATGTGATCCGCATTTTTGACCTGGGAGAGGCTGACGGAATCAAGTTCATAACCATGGAGTATGTAGAGGGCGAAAGCCTCTACCAGATCCTGAAGCGTGAGGGCAAAGTTCCGGTCGCCGAAGCGGTGGACATCATGAAGCAGATGTTAGGCGGCTTGCTGGCGGCTCACCGCGAAGGAGTCATTCATCGCGATCTGAAACCGGGTAACGTCATGCGCGACGCCCAGGGCCGGGTGGTAGTGATGGACTTCGGGCTGGCTCGTTCCTTCGCCGGAGATGGAATGACCCGTACTGGCGCGATGCTCGGGACGATGGAATACATGTCACCGGAACAGGCGCAGGCCAAGGAACTAGATGCACGCTCTGATCTGTTCACGGTGGGATTGATTTGTTACGAACTGCTGACCGGCAAGATGCCCTACCAGGCCGACAGCGTGGTCGCCAGCCTGATCAAGCGCAACTCGGAGCGGGCCATTCCGATCGTCGACCAGGACCCTACGATTCCGATTGTGCTTAGCAACATCGTGAGCAAGTGCCTGGAGCGCGATCCTAACCATCGTTATCAGAATGCTACTGAGTTGCTGCACGACCTGGAAGCGTGGGAGGGCAATCGCGCCGGCGCAACACTCCGTTTTCAGCCAGCGGTTGAGCCCTGGGGACGTACGATTCATTGGCCCATCGTGATGGGCATCGTAACCGTTCTCATTCTGGCGATTGGTGGCTACGTGTTTCGTGGGACGCTGTTCTCATCTTCGTCAAAGAAGGCTGTCACGGGACCGGCCGTGTCATTGGCGATCTTGCCCTTCCGAAACGCGTCGGGCGATCCCAGCGTGGATTGGCTCGGGCCCAGTCTTGCCGACATGTTAAGCACGGATGTGGGGCAATCCGCGCGGTTGCGCACGGTGTCCCAAGATCGGCTGCACCAGGTGCTTTCGGACCTTCGCATCGCGCCCAACGCATCCATAGAAACCACAACGCTGCGGCGTCTCGCCGAGTTCAGCAATGCCGATACCGTGGTCTGGGGCCAGTATGTGAGGTTCGGCGGCCAGATTCGCATTGACGCCACCCTGCAAGACCTAAAGCATGATCGCACCGTCCCAATCAAAGTTGAGGGGATCGAGGAAAAGGATATCCCCGGCGCGGTAGACCGGCTGGCGACATCCATCCGCAACAACCTGGACTTCTCGTCCGATGCGATCAAGGAACTGAAGGCCAGTTCCTTCCAGCCCACTTCGCGTTCCGCTCCCGCGTTGCGTGATTACAACCAGGGCGTTCAATTGATTCGAGATGGCAAGAACCTGGACGCGGTGAAAGCGCTGCAGTCTGCCACGAAGGAGGATGCAGAGTTTGCGCTGGCGTATTCCCGATTAGCCGAAGCAGATTCCGCCCTTGGGTATGACGGCGATGCCGAGCAGGCTTCGCGTCGGGCCGTCGAACTCAGCCAACAGTCTCCGCCGGCGGAAAAGTACCTGATCCAGGCGACGCACGCGCGGATCATAAAAGACAACAAGAAGGCGATTGAGGCCTACGAGAATCTCGCCAAGAGTATGCCGGACAATTCCGACGTGGAATCTGCTCTGGGAGGGCTGTACACGGACACAGGCAATTACGACATGGCACGCGCCCAACTGACGAAGCTCCTGGCTTCAGATCCAAAGAACATCAAGGGCTTGTGGCAGATGGGCGTGCTTGAAATCGTGAGTGGCAATGCCCAAGCAGCGCTGGAACCGTTGAACAAGGGCTTGTCGCTGGAAGTGCAGGTTAACGCACCGGAATTGAAAGGTCTGATGTTGCAGGCGATGGGCATCGCATATCGAATGATGAACAAGCCGGAAGATGCGGTGGGCAAGTACCAGGAAGCGATGGCCATCAACCAGCGCTTCGGCCTTAAGCGCGCCCTGGCCAGCAATCTAATCGAAATGGCGGTGGTTCAAAATACGCAGGGCAAAGTCGACGCAGCACTCTCTGACTACAACCAGGCACTTCAACTGCAGCGCGAGATTGGGATGAAGAAAGAGGTCGGGGACACGCTGATTGACATGGGAGTGGTTTACCAATCGAAAGGCGATTACGACAAGGCGTTGCAAAATTTTAAGGAGTCGTTGCAGATCCAACGCGACGCCGGTGACGAGAATTATCAGGCCCTCTGCCTGAGCAACATTGGTGGCGTGTATCTCGAAAAAGGCGACAGCGACAATGCCTTCACCTACCTGCAGCAAGCTCTGCAGTTACGCGAAAAACTCAAGGTTGACGCAGACATCGCAGAAACTTTGTCAGCTCTGGGCCAGGTTTACATCAGTACCGGTCAGTACGACCAGGCGCTAACTACTTCCATGCGCGCGCTCGATTTGTGGCGCAAGGCAGGAAACGCTCACGGAGCAGCCGATGAATCGCACGCCATCGGATTAGTATTCCAATATCAAGGACGCTTCGGGGCAGCCGTTCATGCAATGGAGGATGCGGTCAAGGGCTATCGTGCTGTTGGCGATCGCAGCGCGGACATGATCGCACTTCTCAATGATCTCGCAGATGCGCTTGCTCAGGCTGGACGCGGTTCCGAGTCTGACGCATTGCTGCACGAAGCGCAAACGCTGGTCGGCAACCTGAAGAACGAAAGCCTTAAGGCCGCCCTGCTGAGCACACAGGGAGATGTCCGGCGTTTCAGTGGCGATTCGAGATCAGCAGAGGGTCTTTACAAACAGGCGCTGCAAACAGCATTGCGCGGCAATGATCCTGACCAGATTCTGATTTCCAAGTTGCACGTAGCGGAAATGGGGCTGAACAGAGGGAACCCGAATCCCGCTATCCGTGAATTTGGTCAATTGATGCAAGAGGCCGACAGCCACAACCGAAAGCTACTTTCTCTCGAAAGCTCCCTCGACCGGGCAGAAGCCTTGATGGAGCGCAACGCCTATCCTGAGGCCCAGCAGGAACTTCAAGGTGACCTCGGAAAGGGCGAGAAACTCGGATCGCGATATCAAAACGCGCGCATCCATTATCTTCTTGCTACCGCGCTTCGACTTGCGGGAAATAAGGCGGATGCTTCCGGACACTATCGTTATCACTCAATTTGATGGACGAGATGCGCAAAGACCCCGGGGCGGAGAAACTGCTCGACCGCGCCGATCTGAAGTTGATGTATACCGAAGCCTCCCGATTCGCACCCGCCAAGAATTGATAGGTCCGGAATTGTCGTTCTCCAAAAGAATTGGGGAGCCAAGTTCGTGGCTCCCCATTGACCGCCGAAGGTTTAGCGGGTCTATTTCGTTACCAACGTTACCCACTTTGCCGTGTTGTTCTTCGGGTTCAGGTCAGAATTTGCCTCACCAACGATGGCCGTGTCAGTGATGGTTGTGTTCAGCTTGACATTGGCGTTGACCTTCACGGTGATCTGAACCAGAGCACCTACAGGATTCTGCCTGGTCCATGTAGGCAGAGTTCCAATGCTGCAGGAACCTGAGACGCTGCCGCACGAGGCCTTGGGGGGCGTGATCGAACATTGCGGCTGACCGCCACTCAAATTGCAAGACTCAATGGCATACCCAGAACTCACGAACGTCGTACCGGATGGTATCGCGTCGGTGATCGTGACTTGGTTGGCGGCATTGGGCCCGGCGTTAGCAACGCCGATGTAGTAGGTGATGTTCGTTCCCGGCTTGGCCACCAGATTTCCGATCATTCCGATGGCAAGATCGGCGGATCCAACCACCTGGTAGGTAACGCTCGTGGAAGAAGTGTTTCCGGCCACATCGATAGCAGTCGCGGTGAACGTCTGCATTCCAATTGCAGACGTGCTCAATGGTATGGGTGTAGTGGTTACGGTTTGCTGATTTCCGCCAAAGCTCTGCGATCCACATTTGGCGATTCCTGAGAAGAAATTTGGGATCGAAGAACTGGAGGGATCGGTACAGGTGACCGTCGCGGTTAGTGAGGTATTTTGAGGATAGAACCCGCCTAGCTTATTGAGAGTAATCGATGGCACATTTGGCGCTGTCGTATCGATGTTAAACGGCACCGTCTTGAAAGTAGCCACGTTCGGCCCAGGTGGCCCGGGATGTATATCAAGAGATGCAGGATAGACCAGTTCCTCGAAGGCGTCACAGTCCACCGAGAAGTAATGGGCGTCGTAAGCACCCTCAACAAGCGGAGTCGCCGTGCCGCTATTGTCGAAGGTGGTGATTGCCCCGCTCACGCTGAAGATTTGAGGATTCTGCGTAGACCAGGGAGTCGCCGGCGACACTCCGAGTGCGGGACAGGGTACAGGGTTGGTCAAGCTCTGCTCTCCGGGTAACGGATAGGTTGTGTCGAGAGCAACTCCCGCGAGGCTCGGCGCCCACAACCACTAGAGACCCCTGGGCGGCGTGGAAGTTGTTGTTGTTCGGGCTTGGGGTTGCAGGCGGAGCGCTGGTAAAAGATGCGGGAACCGTCGTGGAATTGCTCCACAAGGCAATCGTCGGTGTGGTCTGCCACTCGGGTTCGCAACAGGTGAACACGTAACTCGAATTCGTGGTCTTGCCCGTCCCGCCTGTTTTTATGGTGTTGTCTTCCAACTGCGTCAGGATGCTCTGCGGACAAAGTTGTCCGCCAGCGAGCCGGGGTTAGGAAAGGTGCATTGCGCACCTGAGACTAGAACGTCAGGCGCCATCGCCAATGCGGGAGCATATCCCGGCGGTATGGTCAAAATCCCATTCACAATTCCGGGTTGATTAAGAGCCAAATCCACTTCCTGATTGAACAGGATGTTTCTGACCGTGGATTGCGGACACTGCTCGCCGGAAGGAGTCGAGTTGGCGGTAGTTGAGCAGGTGAGAGTGGTCACGGCGCAAACATTCTGTCCGGAAGCGACCAGGCACGGGGCGTCGGCCAGCGAGGTGCCGTTGACAATTGTGGCCCAATCGAACGGACTGATGGCTTCAGGGCTGACGAACGGAGTGGTGCCGTCCTGGATGGTCAGATCGCCACTTCCATTGGAGACGCTGTAGTCGAAATCAAATTCCTCGTGCTGACCCGGCGTGTTATTGAGCACAAAGCTCTGGGTCAGGCTTGTGGGATTGTTTGGATTGATTTGGGAACCTTGCTGGGTAGGTGAGAAAACCCAGCTTTGAATGTCCTGAGTCTCCGTAGATCCGCCGGTTGAACCGGTGAAACCGACGTACGCAGTACCGCCTTCGCCCAAACCAATGCTGCTCAAATCAACGCTAACGCCACCGGGGTATAGGTTGACACCATCCAGAACTACCTGAATGTTGGCCACCGTCGCGGGGGTGCAGGTGGAACACGCGGGAGTGTAAGTGATGGTCGCATTGTGAATCGCGCTGTCGGCTAGGTTGGGGACAACGACCGGAGTTCCCAAGGTCGAATTCGGGGAGCCTTCGATCGCCGAGCAGAAATATCCATGGTGAGAGGTGTTCGGTCCAACACCGCAACTCTGAATTGCCACATGGCTGACAGAGCCGTTGACCGCTTGCGGATCCCACGAGTTTTCATACGTGTCGAACTCGATAGCCAGGCTGTGGGGGATGCCGCTCCCCGAGCTGGGGTCGGAGCTTGCGTCGGCATCTCCGTATCCCAGCGCGCCCCCATTTCCACCGGTGAAACCAATTGCACCCGTACCCGCGTTTTGGATCACGAAGGCAATTCCGTCTGCGGGAGGAACGGATGGGTTCGTGAATTGGAATTGGAACGTGGTCGTGAATCCGGCATTGACGACCTGCGAAGTGGTGTACCAAGCGGATCCGGTTTGATTGCCAGCGTTGGGCGTGATCCTCAGGACATTGTTGGTGTCTGTGGTCGCGACGAAGCTGGCATTGCCGTTCACGGTGATGCACGTCTGATTCTGACTAAAATCCGGGGTGTAATTGGGAGTGGTGGGACAAGCCGGCGCCTGGGCATTAGCGGCCGAGTTCATCGCCCCAACTATCAACGCGGCAATCGCGGACAAGGTAATCAGTCTTGCGAAAAGTGCTTTCATGAATCCTCTTTTGTGTGTCTTGGGGGCTGAAGTCGCCCGCATTTTTTTTGATGGTGTGCGCAGCGCTTGGCTTTTCAATTTTGAGATCGATGGCATTTGCAGGCAGCAAACTTCGGCTCTAACTTGCCAGTAACGGGCGCTCACAACCATTCTGGGGAAGGTTACGGAGCGGAGCGAACCGCTTTTTGCAGCATTTGTCGGGGAAAAGGTGGCACAGGACGGATCGATTCGACCCCAACCACTCCGCCTCCGAATCTTCGTTCGGTAGGGTGTCGGAAAAATATCCGGGAATGGATTGCCTGGCCCGCTCCCCCGCGGACCGACAACTTTAGGCGCAAGAATCTTCTTACTTAGTTAACGGGTTGTCAACTACATACGGCAATGAGCCTGAAAAAAAACGCGGAACCTAGTGCGCAGCAAGCCTTTTGCGCGGGATATATCCGATCTGGAAAGATTCGGCCGACCAAAAAATGACCTCGGGGCATAGCAGCTCAACCTTCACTCGACCAATCATTCCGCCACCGCCAATCGATGCCCATCAGAACGCCAATACCGCAAGTCCACGTCGCCGTAATTCGTTCTAAGTTGTCCCAACGAAAAGGTGTCTGCCAAATGGAAAGCAGTCCTCACCTCGGACAATCCCACTGGCATGGCTGCCTCCAGGATTGGAAGAACTCTGATCATGAAGCTGGTAATACGCTGCAACAACAGTACTTGCGAAACCCATACGGTCTAGGGGAAAAAGTCCCTCTTAATGAGACTTGGCACGGTTCGTGCAGCATAGTGTTCTCCACGATGCCGATGAACGTTTTGAAACTCGCAGAGATATTGAGCTTCAATTGTCGCGGTGATGGAACGGTAGCCGGTGGACTTTCCGCGCAACGTTTGCCGAAAGGAAATGGGCGCGAGGGTAGGCAAATGCAGACGAAGAGTAGATCATGAGACTCCTGGTTGCAGAAGACGACGGTTTCTTTCAGAGGCTTCTGAAAGAGATCCTTACACCCCAGCATGAGCTCTTCGTGGCTCATGACGGATACGAGGCTTGGGAGGTACTTCAGCGCCCGGATGCGCCGCGACTGGCTATTCTCGACTGGGTGATGCCTGGGTTGAGCGGCCCGGAGATATGTCGCAAGGTGCGGGCATGTCCGTCGTTATCCTCAATTTACTTGATTATTTTGACTGCGAAAAACAACCAGGCGGATATCGTTTCCGGACTTCGGGCAGGCGCGGATGATTACCTGACTAAGCCTCCCATCCCAGCGGAGCTCCAAGCTCGAGTCAAAGTGGGCGAACGGATCTTGGCGTTACAAGACGCGGTCGCAGCACAATCGGCCACATATGATCGAGCCACTGGAAGGGAGAAGTTCCTATGCGAGTCGCTCGCTCGTTGTCCACGCTGCCCGAAGGCGCCGGACCCAGATAGCTTGTGCGGACTTCAGGATTGCCCCTTCGACCCTGGCCCCGGCCGGTCAAGTTCGTGTGCCGAGACGGTTGGGCTCATGCAACGCCTCTCAAAACAGTTCCTTGGAGAACCTCGATTCTGAGGGTTGAGAAAAACGGGTGTGTGGTCTCGGAGCAAGTGTTTGGCAAGTTTGCTTCCGAAACCATTCTCGCAGCAAAGGAGGGCCCGACCTTCCGCAAACGACTGAGGGTTGGCTAGGGACTTCTCCCATGTACCAAAAACGCACAATCTTACGCCACGTTCTTCTCGCCCTCGGGTTTGTGGCTTTATTTTTCCTGCTGAATCTGCCAGAAGTCATTGTGATCTCGCGTCTTGGTTCGGTGGTGTGGTATCCGGCCACAGGTCTGGCCTTGGCGCTCATGCTGGGAATAAGCCCGTGGTACGGACTTGCTGTTGGTCTTGCCGATGTCCTCGCAGGTGCCCTGATCTACAGGCAACCGCTCATGTCTTTCAGCTTAACGGTGGACGCTGTCGGCGTCGTCGTTTTTTATGCTGGAGCTGCATACGTTTTACGTGGACCGCTGCAAATCGATCTCGGTTTGCATCGGCGCCGCGACGTAGTCCGTTACGTATCAGTCACAACTGCAGCTGCGTTGGCGGCTACTGTGCTTGGGGTGGCATGCCTGGCTGCGGACCATGTTATTCAACGGAGCGAATACTGGCGGTCGGGCGCGTTGTGGCTGTTCGGCGATGAAGTCGGGCTGTTGGGTGTTGCACCGTTTCTTCTCATCCACGTGTTTCCATGGGTACGCACGCAGCTCACGCCAGGAGCCACTCCGTATCTTCCCCAGCGAAAGTATCCTGGCAAAGAGATGTCCGGACTCTGGGTGCTGCTGGAACTGGTGGGGCAACTTTGCGCGATGTTACTGTCGCTTTGGATGTTGTTTGGACCTGAGTTCCTGCACTTTCAGGTTTTTTTCCTCACCTTTGTCCCAATCATTTGGATGGCCATGCGACAGGGGATTCAGAGGGTAGTCACGGGATTGCTTTTGCTGAATTTTGGAATCGTTGTTGTGTTGCATCTTTCTGCACCGACGCCGGAGCTGCTCCCGAAATTCGGGCTGCTCATGTTCGTCGTATCGGCAACGGGATTGATCACGGGATCCGCGGTAACGGAACGGCACCGGATTGCGAATGAGTTGCTCGACCGCACCTCGGAATTGCTGGATGCCAATACCCAGCTGAGTGTCGCCAAACAGAAGGCGGAAGAAGCCAGCCGGATCAAGGGAGAGTTCCTGGCCAACATGAGTCATGAGATCAGAACACCGATCAACGGGATCCTGGGAATGGCCGAACTGGTCTTAGGGACTGAACTAACTCCCGAACAGCGCGAGTATCTCGTGATGCTGAAATCCTCGGGCGATTCCCTGCTTGGAGTCATCAATGACATTCTCGATTTCTCCAAAGTCGAGTCTGGAAGACTGGAACTCGAACAGGCTGATTTCAATCTTCGAGACGTAATCGGCGAGACGCTGCGAGGATTGGCACTGCGAGCTCATGAGAAAGGACTCGAACTAGTTTACCGCGTCGATCCACTTGTCCCGGAGTGTGTAATTGGAGATTCTGGACGGCTACGACAAATCCTCATAAATCTCGTGGGAAACGCCATCAAGTTTACTTCCGAAGGAGAAGTTGTCCTTCAGGTCCAGATCGATTCTGAGAAGAAACAAGGCCTTGGCCTCCACTTCAGCGTGACCGATACCGGCATTGGAATACCTGCGGACAAGCATTCTCTGGTTTTCGAGGCTTTTGCGCAGGCAGATGGCAGCACGACACGCAATTATGGTGGCACAGGTCTGGGGCTGGCTATCTCTTCTCGCCTTGCTGGATTGATGGGTGGACGGGTTTGGCTGGAGAGTACCGTTCACAAAGGCAGCACGTTTCATTTCAGCGTCAGCCTCAAGATGGCTGAGACTCAACGAATGCGGGAACCGCAGACCGGCCTGACTTCTGTTCTTCGTGTTCCATTGTTGGTAGTTGATGACAATGCCGCCAGCCGCCGAACTCTCGTCGAGATCACCCAAGAGTGGGGCATGCAAACGGTTGCCGTGGAGAGTGGAAAGGCCGCGCTGGAAGCGATCAGCTTGGCCGAAGCGAATCACACTGGATTTCGTCTGGCAATCATTGACAGTCGCATGCCGGCCATGACTGGATTTGAATTGGCTGAGCGGATCAAGCAGAACTCGTGTGGAGCTGGCGCGATCATCATGATGATAACTTCCGTCGAGCAGCGCGCCAAGGTAGCACGTTGCCACGACTTGGGTATCGCACGGTGGCTCCTTAAGCCCATCAATCATGCGGAGCTGCTGTCAGCCATTCTGACAGTTCTGGGCCAAATCGAGCCCGATAACGCGCCAGACATCGTGAGGGCACACAAACAAGAAAAAACGAGGAAGCTCCGCATTCTGGTGGCCGAGGATAATCTGATAAACCAAAGTGTTGTCGTCAGGATGTTGGAAAAGATGGGACACTTGCCGGCAGTCGCGCAAAACGGGCGCAAAGCATTGTCAATGTTGCAAGCCGAAATTTTCGATTGCGTCTTCATGGACGTCCAAATGCCTGAGATCGATGGATTCACGGCGACTCGTACGATCCGCGAGAACGAAAAGAGCACTGGATCTCATATCCCGATCATCGCCATGACAGCTCACGCAATGAAAGGAGATAAAGAACGATGCCTGGACGCCGGCATGGATGCATACCTCAGCAAGCCTGTAAGCAGTCAGATGATTGCCGATGCGATTGTCAGAATCTTCAGCAAGGAACAGAGAGTTGAGGTGCGCCTGCCGTCCGGACTTTCGACAAACTCAAACATACCGTGGGACCGCGCAAAAGCCCTGGAAAGGTTGGATGGCGATGAATCGTTGTTGCGGGAACTGCTGAAGATTTTTCTGGAGGAGAACCCCAAGCAATTAGCAAGTTTGCAGCGGGCACTCGAATCCGCCGATGCAGAGTCGTTCGAGCGAACTGCGCACACTCTCAAAGGAGAGCTAGGATATCTGGGGCTGACAGCTACTGCCGAAAAAGCCCGCGAGCTCGAGCGTTTGGGAGAGGAACGCAACTTGCACGCGGCTGCCAGTGTGCTACTGACATTCAAAGCCGAGATTTCCGCCGTGGAATTGGCGGTGAGAGAAACACTCCATGAAAGGCGGAAACCCACTGAACGGTCTGGCCGAACTCAAGAATGCAAAGTGCGCATCCTCCGGCTAGAAAACACTCCTTGATCGAGAATAATTCAGACTTGCACGACTCCAATTCCCTGTCCACGAACAGGACAGCATTCCACGGCCCGGACACAGCCCCCGAATCCATGTCGGTTGAGCACTCTAATAGCGGCGTAAGAGGTTGCAGGAAAGAGATTTACCCCACCCTGGAAACCTATGGTTCCTACCCGGATGGCATTCCCCGTGCTCCATCCCCAGTGCCCTCCCCTGACTATATCTTGATTGCACCTGGGGCCACGCACTATCCGGCCCCGCAGAAAGGCACAATGCGGCTCTCTCCGAAGGGGACGTCTGGATTCGTTGGTCCAGATCTAGTTAGTCCAGACCTGGTAAGTACGGATCGAGGATCCAGCCTCCGCGACCGCCTCCGGGTAGTTGAGCGCCGTGATTGGTGGCTGTGGGCGTGCGCCGTTCTCATCACTCTGCTTCTCACAGGCGCCATTGTTTCGTTTGGCTTTCCGGCTGTACATTTCCGACATCAGGAATTGAACCCAGCGCCTCTCAACGACACGATTCTTGGCCTGGTCGGAATGGTGCTGCTCTTCGATGTTTACACGGTTTATCAACACTTTCAGATCCAGGCCGTTCGAAAACAATTGATTGAAAGCGAGGAATTGTTCCGGCTCATCACGGAAAACGCCGCGGATATGATCGCCGTGGTGGATTCAAACGGCCAAAGGCTTTACAACAGTCCGTCTTACGAAAAAATCCTGGGGTACACGCCTCAAGAACTCGGAGAGACTTCGGCATTCGGACAGATCCATCCAGAAGATCGGGAGAAAGTGCTAAAGTCGGCGGCGGACGCTCGGCGTACAGGCACGGGGACAAACTTGGAATACCGCATGCGTCACAAAGACGGGAGCTGGCGCACTCTGGAGTCGCGAGCCAGCACGATTTTGAAAAGCGGCCAAGTCGAGAAATTAGTGATTGTGAATCGTGACGTAACCGAACGAAAGCGTCTGGAAGAGCAGTTCCGGCAATCGCAAAAGATGGAAGCAGTCGGTCGTCTTTCCGGAGGGGTCGCGCACGATTTCAACAACTTGCTAGGCGTCATTATCGGTTACGGGGAAATCGTTCAAGAGGGTACTTCGTCGGATAGCCCGTTGCGCACCTGTGTCGAGGAGATGTTAAAAGCAGGTCACAGAGCTGCGGCTTTAACTCGACAACTGCTGGCATTCAGCCGTCAGCAAGTCATGGATCCTCGGGTTCTGGATCTGAACATTGTCGTCAAGGACATGGAGAAGATGCTGAAACGACTAATCGGCGAAGACGTGCAGTTGAGGACCTCGCTCGATCCGGCACTCGAGCATATCAAAGCCGATCAAGGACAAATCGAACAAGTGATCATGAACCTGTCGATTAATGCTCGCGATGCGATGCCCAACGGCGGGGAGCTCCGTCTCGAAACATCCAACTTCCATATGGACGAAGAGTTTGTTCGGGGCTATCCGTACCCGGTCCTGGTTGGAGACTACGTTCTGTTAACTGTGACCGACAACGGAATAGGAATGGATGCTACGACTCGTGCCCGCGTCTTTGAGCCCTTCTTTACTACTAAGGAGAAGGGAAAAGGCACCGGACTCGGCTTGTCCATGGTGTATGGCGTGGTCAAACAGAGCGGGGGCTACATTGAAGTAGCCAGCGAACCCGGAGCAGGAGCCACTTTCAAGATCTATCTTCCGAAGGTGGGGGTGGCCGTAGATGCGCAGAAACAGCCGGCAGAGTTTCCGTCCTCCCTGAACGGAAGCGAAACCTTGCTGCTGGTGGAAGACGAGACATCGCTCCGCACCTTGAGTCGCCATCTGCTGGAACTTTGCGGATATGAAGTCCTCGAGGCAGAGAGCGGAGCGGCCGCCTTGAAGATAAGTCAAGAATACAAACAGAAGATCCATTTGCTTTTGACTGATGTCGTCATGCCTGAGATGAGCGGACGAGCGCTTGCCGATCTACTGGTGAAGCATCGACCGGAGACCCGGGTAGTGTTTATGTCTGGATATACAGGACAGACCGTAGGAGAACACGGCGTTCTGGCCGAAGGCAGCTTCTTTCTCCCAAAACCATTTACACGCGAAGCGCTGGCCCGCAAGATTCGAGAGGCCCTCGATGGGAGCGCTGTGCTGACGGGAGTCGAGTAGAACGTCGTGTCAAGAGAAGATTGAGGTTTTCGAGGGAGCTATGGAAAAAATCCTGATAGTTGACGATGATGACGCGATGCGTGGTCTTATCAAGATGCGATTGTCAGACACTTACGAGACGATCGACACGGGCAATCCCGTGCAGGCGCTGGGTCTCGCTCTGGAACACAAGCCCCGTGCAATCCTGCTCGACCTGATGATGCCCGACTGCTCTGGTTTCGAACTGTGCCAGAGCTTCCATAACCTGAGCTACACCGCACGAATCCCGATTTTCGTAGTAACGGGCGAGTCTGCCAATAAGTACCGCGATTACATGAGCAATCTGGGTGCCGCAGGCTATTTCGAGAAGCCTATCGATTTCGCGAAACTGAAAAGCCGGCTCGCGGCTGAAGTACAGACCAGGCCGTCGGAGCGTCGCGGTCACGTGCGAGTTCGCATGAGACTCATCTTGAAAATAAAAGGCTCGGACGCAGCCCATCGATCATTCGAGCAACTCGCTACGACCGAGAACGTAAGCGCTGGAGGGTTCTTGTGTACGTTGCCTCTCACCCTGTCAGTGAATTCCTCCTTCGAGGTCTTTCTTTCAGGGCCTGGGCACGATGTCTATGTCGGGCGCGTGAGTGTAGTGCGACGAGAAGCGCCGGATACCCCTTGGCAACGTTACGCGTTCAAATTTACCGAACGTACCCCGGAGTGGATCCTGCAGGAATAGCCACTTTGGAAGTGGCGCCAGGCAATGGGGACACCCCTGTCGCGTCATTGCGACGATACTAACTCGTTGCCACGAGTTAGACCCCTGAATTTGTTCCTTGACTCGCTTCTCGCTTTTTGCGATAAGCGTCTTATCGGGCCTTTTCGTCCATGGAGCGGAGCGGTTGCTCGCCGGCGAACACCACTCCTGTTCTGCGGAGTTCTGCGTTGTCAAAAAGGCAGGTAAAATGTTTTCATTGCGTGTCTCTCGGTACTGGTCCTCTTCCCGTGCCACAGCTGCCCTCAGACTCAATCAAGATTGCTCCGTCGCCCCAAGAGTGTTGAAGAGTGGGAACGCCCAATGAGTTCACCGAGTATCCTCAGGTTGCTGGCAATTGATGATGACCCGCAGAACCTGGATATTATTAAATTGGCGCTCGATCGTGAAGGGTTGGAGATATTCACGGAGCAAGATCCGGAAGAGGGGTTCGAAACATTCTTACGAACACGGCCGAGAATCGTTCTGCTCGACCTGGTAATGCCAAATACCAGCGGAATTCAGATTCTGGAACGCATCGTAAGCGTTGACCCAGGTGTGGATGTGATTTTAATTACAGCTCACTACTCCCCCGAATCAGCAGTTGAAGCGATTCAGAAGGGCGCGTCTGACTATTTAACGAAACCAATTGAGATTGACAAGCTGAGGTCTCGAATTGCAAGTCTTCTGTCCGATGCGGCCGCGCGGCAAAACACCCTTCGCCTCGATCAAGCACTCATCGATGCTTATCAATTCGAAGGCATGGTCGGGCGCAGCCCGTTGATGCTAGAGGTTTACGCGAAGATTCGAAGGATCGCGCCACATTTCAGAACTGTGCTGGTTACGGGAGCGACTGGCACTGGCAAAGAACTCGTGGCGCGGGCACTGCATCGGCTGAGTCCCGCGTCCCGTGGCCCGTTTGTGGTCTGTAACTGTTCTGCCCTTGTGGATACCCTCGTTGAAAGCGAACTGTTCGGCTATGTCCGTGGAGCGTTTACCGGCGCCGTCCAGGACAAAATCGGGCTATTCGAACATGCAGACGGTGGAACCATCTTTCTCGACGAGATCGGAGAACTTGCGCCCGCAGCACAGGCGAAAATATTGCGGGTCCTGCAAAATCGACAAATACAGCGCGTGGGGTCCCTGACTCCGCGGAATATCGATGTGCGCGTCATCGCCGCCACCCACAGGAACCTGAAAAACATGGTTCGCGAAGGCCTGTTCCGCGAAGATCTCTTTTACCGGCTCGCCGTCGTCGAAATCCCACTCCCGATTCTGGCGAACCGGCGCGAAGATTTGCCTTTGTTGGAACGATACTTTGTCGAGAAATTCGCGACGGATTACCGCAAGCCCATTTCTGGACTTGTGCGCCGAGCCCAGACCCGCCTTGCAGCTTACCCTTGGCCGGGAAATGTCCGGGAACTCGAGAATGTGATCGGCAACGCCTGCATGATGGCGAATGGAAACCTGATCGATATTGCCGACCTCCCCGAGAGGCTGCAGGGGCCGCTCAACGAAGGCGTGGGCGGTGATGAGACTTTTCTATCGCTTGAGGAACTGCAGCGCCGACACATCCTCCGTGTGTTGGATGGAGTTGGCGGCAATAAAGCTCGAGCGGCCGAAGTGTTGGGCATTGGCCGCGCAACCATCTATCAGATGTTGTCGAAGATGAAGGTAGAGGAGCCCAAGAAGCGAACGGTATAGGCTGCCGGACGGTGGGGCCGCCCACTTTCCACGTTTCGATTGTGGACCGGTGCCAGGTAGTGTCTTGAAGCTGGACGGTCGTCTGAAAGATGGACGCGTCTCCGCTTTGTTTTTTCCCTTCCCGTTAACGATCTCAGCTTAACCACCATACGGTCAGCACGTTGTACAGGATCCGAACATCGAACCCAGTTCGGTATGCGGCGTGCGTGCAGTTATTAACAGACCCTTTTAGATTCACCGGAGTTCCGGCGGCGAGACAGGTAGACCGTTCAATAGACGGATTCCGATTACAAACCAGGCCGAACTTGCCGATTTCAGCGGGGTTTGGTTCATGATCGCGGGGAATCAGAACTGCGATTTTTATCCGATCGAAGCAGGAATGATCTGTTTTTAGAGTTTTCTCATGCGACGAATGGGGCCACGCTTAAAATGACTGACCAATCTCCACGCCGTCTGGATTCAGACCCCATTTCGCGTCCGATCCGCCAGGTAGAGGGGCAGGAGTGGTGGCTTTGGGGATTCGCTGTAGCCGTCACGCTTGCATTGACCTTCGGCATCGTCTCATTGACATTCCCGGGGTTTCACCTGCCCAAGGACGACTTATATTCCAACTCTCTCAGAGAGTGGGTTCGGGGGCTAGCCGCACTCGTGTTGTTGTTTGATGTCTACATCGTGTATCAGCATCTTCAACTCCAGCGCGTCCGCCGCCGGCTCGCCGAGCGAGAACGACTTTTTCAGCTCATCACTGAGAACGCAGCCGACATGATTGCCGTGGTCGACACGCATGGACACCGGCTCTATAACAGTCCTGCCTACGGAAAGATACTCGGGTATGGCGCCGAGGAATTGGCGGCTACGTCTTCTCTCGAGCAGGTTCACCCCGACGATCGTGCCCGTGTTTTGGATGCCGCCCACAAAGCGCATCTTACCGGCCACGGAGAGCGACTCGAGTACCGTATCCGTCACAAAGACGGCTCGTGGCGCGTTCTTGAGTCTACTTCCAGCGCTATCCCCGGGCGGAATGGCGAGGTGGATGGACTGGTGATCGTCAACCGCGACATCACTGAACGCAAGCAGGCTGAGGCATTGCTGGAGCACCGGGCCTTCCACGACGGCCTGACCAATCTGCCGAACCGAGCCCTCTTTCTCGACCGCCTGCAAAGAGCCATCGCGGTTTCTCAGCGCCATAGGGACTTCAAGTTTGCAGTTCTGTTCATTGATATTGACGAATTCAAAGTATTCAATGACAGCCTTGGCCACACCGCGGGAGATGAACTACTGATCCAGATCGCACGCCGCCTGACTGCGTGCTTGCGCGGCGCTGACACGGTTTCGCGAGGACTGATCAGGGAGACACAACACCCCCTGGGCGACAATACTTTGGCGCGGCCCGGAGGCGATGAATTTGTTGTGCTCGCCGCGGAGCTACGCGATCCCAGTGACGCGATCCGCATGTCGGAACGTATTCAAGAGCGTCTCGCCGTTCCCTTCGCTGTGAAGGCTCAAGAGATTGTAATCAGCGTCAGTATCGGAATTGCCTTCAGCGGCAACAATTCGGAAGCTGAAGAGGTGCTGCGCGATGCCGAGATCGCCATGTACCGAGCGAAGGAGGGCGGCAAAGCTCGCTATGAAGTCTTCGACAGCGGGATGCAGGCCGATGCCGTCAAGCGATTGCAGCTTGAAACCGACTTGCGCAAGGCCCTGGACGCGGACGAGTTCCGCGTTCACTACCAGCCTCTCGTGTCGTTGCAAAACGGGCAGATTGTGGGATTCGAAGCACTCAGTCGCTGGCAACGCCCGCAGGGTATTGTCATGCCCGGAGCGTTCATCGCGGTTGCCGACGAGATCGGCATTACAGTGCCCATGAATCGCGCCTTGCTGCGTGAGGCATGCCAACAGGTCCTCCGGTGGCATTTGCTGTTTCCGTCGGAGAGGCCGCTCACCATCAGCGTAAATATAACTGCCAAGCAGTTCGCACTTGCTGACTTAGCCTCCCAGATCGGTCAGGTACTGCAAGAAACCGGCATGAATCCTGGCTGCGTGGATCTCGAGATTACTGAGGACATCGCCATGGGTGATGCGGAGCGATCAGCCATCGTGCTCTCAGAGTTGAAGGCACTTGGCGTACGGCTCAGCATCGACGACTTTGGTACGGGCTACTCTTCTCTTTGCCGTCTTCAACGGTTCCCTGTCGACACACTGAAAATCGATCGAACCTTCATTTCGAACATGGATCAAAACCCTGAGACCCACGAAATTGTGCGCGTCATTATTATGCTCGCTCAGACTCTTGGCCTGAACGTGGTTGCCGAAGGCATCGAGAACCAGGAGCAAATGGAGATGCTCAAAAAGATTGGCTGCGAGATGGGCCAGGGGTATTTATTTTCCAGACCTGGCGATGCAGAGACAATCCAGCAACTTCTCATGGGTCACCAATCCGCGCACTCTGCTTTGGAGAAGGCGCCAACCAGGAAACCGTCAGCGGCCGCAGCCCTTCCTCGAAGGTGAAGTAGTGACTTCATTGGATGGTGGCTGCGCTTCAGGAAGGTGTGCGATGCCCGTGACAATACTTGTGATCGAAGATAGCCGATTGTGGCGAGTGGCCATTGAGAAAATGCTGGTGAAGGCGGGCCATCGCGTGATCGCGGTTGGAGATGGCCAGGAAGGTCTGCGCCGAGCGCAGGAAGATCGTCCCGACTTAATTCTCCTCGACATGATGCTCCCCGGTTTGGAAGGCACAGGGGTACTCGGTCAGTTGAAGCAAGAAGCCGACTACCAAATCGATCCCAGTGATGGTTCTGTCCGGGCTGTCGCAAAAGAACGAGAACAAGCTGAGGGTGGCGGGCGCCGCAGCCTACATAGAGAAGTCAACTCTGAACTTGAGCGCGGAGAAATGCACCTTAGTTGAGAGCGTACAAAACCTGATTGCTGAGGCGATCGTAGGGACTGAACTCTCTGGATCGGGATAGACCGTCATCGAGAGTTAATTCTGTACCGCCTCAATAGCCTTTCAGCTTTACTGCGCTCCCCGGAGCGGCTTACTTACGGGTTGTCGTGGATGTATTGCGTAATTTGAGCGTTGTCAGCATTGACTTGCTTCAGGAATGCAACCATAGCGTTCACGAAATCAGTTGAGTGCCCTTGAATGCTGCCCTGAGACTCCGGACGATTAAGATACACGAGGAAGCGCCGGATGACGTCCGCCTTAACTTGGGCCAGAGTGGTTTGGTCCTTTATCGGGGTCAGGCTCACGATTGCCGTAACCAGTTCCGGGTGATGGTGCGGATCACTCTCGAACGCGGTGATTCGCCTGGCCAATTTGACGAAGTCTTTGCGCGTGTCGCCGATTCCGCTTCCGGTAGCCCCAGTCGCAAAATAAGCAACCGCTGTCCCGGGAACGAGCGATCCACCCTTCATGATCATTCCAGAGGGCGAGCCATACGCGGTTAAGAGTGTCACTTCGCCCAGGTCAATCTCCCACGGATGCTGGCTCGGGACGAGATTCACCATGACGTGACGCTCCAATTCGGCGGTGTAGATCGTTACGAAGTCTGTCGCAGTCACCTGGCCGGCGGCAGGCAGACCAGCAAAATCCGAAGCGTCGCAGTTGGTGAGGACTTTCAGGATGGCCACATAAAATGGACTGGCATCTGGAGTCGTGGCCGGCTTCAAATAGTCTGCCATCTCGGTGAGGTAGTTCTTGTCGGAAGGATCGAGGAGCGAACGCCCAGTCGCTGCGCCATAACTCCGACCCGACTTAACGATAGGCTTCTGGTATCCAACGTTGTAGAAGTAGTTCGCGGAATCGATTTTTACCAATGTTCCCGAACCGCTCGCCAGCAGCGCCATATCGGCACTGGCGTCAACCGCGATATTGGAGTTGGCACCTGGCTTGACATTGGCATGGGCAATGAAAGGCTGCAGACCACCTCGAATCGTCCGTGGTGAGAAAGATTTTCCCTGGATGTTCGTCATCAACTTCTGGAAGTCAGTTTGGCCGTTCTTGAACATGCCAAACACCTGCTGACTGACCTTCGTGTCGAATTGACTTACGTCCTGCGCGATCTGGTCCGCATTCGCAATGGTCACCGACGCGCCGTCGTCGGTGTCGGTCTTGTCAAAAATACCGCTGCCCGGCGTTTGCATCGCTTGTAGAAACGTGTGTCCTGTGAGAGTGGAAAGATCGATGGTGCGATCAGGCCCGCGCGGCAGAAGGACCGCTCCCGAGGTGTCGGCGGCACGGATGGTGCCAATCAGCAGAAACGCAAACAACGCGGAGCCTAGGGTGAGCCACGGACGCAACACACGGTTGCTCAGTGTTCGACGGCAGATGTCTTCATTCATTGTGATCTCCTGAGCTTTTCCCCGAGAGGTTGTTTCTTGGCAGGATGTATACCACAGGTTGAGCGCCAAGTGGCGGAATCTCTAGCCAATACGGGAAACTGTAACGTCTGGATCAACGAAGGCCGATGCAAGCTGCCAAGCAAAACAATCTGTCCCGGACAGCGAGAGACTAGTCCCGATAGGTGGGTACAAGAGGCGTTCCGGTAGAGGGAATGAGAAACCCAACACATACGCTTGCGCTCGAACCGCCTGACAAACCGTTCGGCGCCAGGTTGTCGCCTATGTAGCCGGTACGTTCTGTAATCCATGTGTCCGGGTTGAACCGAGAAAGATTGGTCGGGGAGAGAGGATTTGAACCTCCGACCCCCTGGTCCCGAACCAGGTGCTCTACCAGGCTGAGCCACTCCCCGACTGTGCAGCTGCGCTGAGGGATTGCTGTGCGCTTATTTGAAGACTCTTTGGTACTCAACGGACCGAGAGAAAATTATATCATTCGGCGATGTGCCCTGCGGAGGAGGGCTTGCTGCTGGTACCCACGCTTGCCACGCTTTTCGCAAAATCCGCATACGAGGGAACGTCGGCGACTGAACACTCTCGGCTGAATTTGCGCTTCGACCTTCAAGGCCTTGGATATTGTGCGAAACATTACATACGGCATAGGATAGGTTCGCTCGCAAAATTTCATGAAAACTGCTTTTACGGCTCGTCGCCTCTACACTCCGATTGAGGAAATTGCGGACCCGTTGCTTGTGATTGAGGACGGGCGAATCTCGGAGGTTTCATCGCGCCTTGGCAAAGAAGTTCCAGATGGTGCGGCGCTCATTGATTTCGGAGACGCGGTCCTGGGGCCGGGCTTTTTCGATATTCACATACATGGCGGAGCCGGCCTGGATGTCATGCGGGCAGCAACCTCCGAATTGCCGCGGGTGGGGAAATTTCTCGCGACGCACGGGGTGACTGGATATTTCCCGACCACCGTGGCTGCTCCCCTTGACTCGACGTACGCGGCGTTGGGACGTCTGGCGGATGCCATCGAAGCAGATCAGGGGGCTTCCACCAACGGGGATCCGTCGGCCCGCCCACTGGGGATCCATCTCGAGGGACCGTTCCTCAGCCATAAACGCCGGGGCGTTCATCCTCCTGAGAATCTTGTCGAGCCGACCATTGAAGTGTTCGATCGTCTATGGCAAGCCGCACGCGGGCATGTGCGAATGCTGACGATTGCACCGGAGATTTCCGGCGCCCTGGAGGTGATCGCAGAGGCAGCGCGGCGAGGGGTTTGCGTGAGCATCGGTCACTCCGACGCCGAGATGCCGATCGCGCAACAGGCGGTGAAGGCCGGTGCGCGGCATGCTACCCATACCTTCAACGCGATGCGCCCGCTGGACCATCGCGATCCCGGGATCATCGGCGAAGTGCTCTCCGATGACCGCATCAGCGCGGATGTAATTGCCGACGGAATTCACGTGGCCCCGGCAGTCGTAAAGCTCTTTCTTCGGTCGAAAGGCGTGGAGCGGGCGGTGCTCATCACCGATGCCATTTCAGCCACCGGGATGCCGGAAGGCCGCTATCAGCTTGGGCCGATTGAGGTTGAAGTCAAAGACGGCAAGTGCACGGCGAACGGCAGTCTTGCCGGAAGCGTGCTGACCATGGATCGAGCGGTGCGCAATGTAACGCAGTTTTCCAACTGGAGCCTGCGAGAGGCGGTGCGGGCGGCCACGTTGAATCCGGCACGAGCGGTAGGATTGTCAGAAAGTTATGGAGTTTTGGCGCGGGGAGCCCGTGCAGATTTCACGGTGTTGAGTCCTGGCGGAGAAGTAGTAAGGACGATTGTTGGCGGGCGGGGCTTTTAGGGCGAGGGATCCTCGCATCAGGCAGGCTAGTTTGGCTTGCGACGCTTCGCTTCGGCCAGATGATGGAGAAGCATGACTTCGTCGGCGCGGGAGAGCTGATCGAGGAAAGAGCTCTCGGCCCTGGGCTTTTCATCATTCACAGTTTTCGCTGTCTTTCCCTGCCGCAATTTGTCTCCAAGCTCTGGTTCATTGTTCATTACCTGGGCATAGAACCAGAGGAAATGGCGCATTTGATCGAGGGCCAGGCGCAGGGTTTCGATGGGCTCCGTTTCCGAAAGAGAGTTGAGCGTCTCCATGAGTTCGGGGTCGCTCGGCGCTTGCATGGCCGCGCAATTCAGTTCCTGCTGAATGGAGCGCAGGTCTTCAGTAACGCGCGCGATTCGGAGATGAAGATCGTCCATGTCTTCGATGGCCATTCTGTTTGCTTACCAAACATCTCATCGCTGGCGCGGGGCGAATAGATGTCCCACGGGCATGCGCTTTCGTAATTCGCTGCGTTACTTTGGTCCGCGCAATGGTCACTAACACCAAATGCCTTGCTGGATACGGCTTTTCACGCATGGACGGCTTTGATCTCAGGCACATTCACGACGCGCCGTCCTTGGGCAGGATTTTCCACGGCAGCCGTCAGTGCAGTCGACATCTGCTCTAAGGTCACCAAGCCCAGCCGTCGTGCCCCGTCGCGAGCTGACGGCAGGAGTTCTGCGAGCCAGTACAGAGGCTGCAAGAGGTACGGCCACCAATGCCCTGGACCCAGCACATACCACGGCCGCAGGATGGTGGCATTAAGGCCGGCTGAGTCGATGGCCCTTTCGCACTCGGAACGCACCGCGATGTAGGCGTGCATCATGGGAGCGGGATGCGCCACGCTTAGGTAAACGAAATGCCGGATCCCTGCGCTCTTCGCTGATGCCACCGCGCCCAAGCCCGAAGGTAGATCCACCTGGCGAAACTCTTTCGCCTTCGCCGGGGAGGGATGGGCTACTCCCACCAACTGCACGAAGGTATCTGCGGGCGCAATTTGATCGACATAGCTGCCGCCGTCGAGCGCATTCCCAAGAACCGGTGTACAGCCGTCGGGAAGCTTCTTCTCCGAGCCGGGACGAACCAGTGCCCGCACTTCGTGTCCTCTCTCCAGGAGTCGGGGAATTAAGTGTTGTCCCATGTATCCGGTTCCGCCAGTGATGAACACGCAATGGCGTTCTTTAGTCATGCCTAGTCTCCCAAGTTGAAGAGTCCGTCAGAGTTACGGATTGAGGCCCTACTTGGATTGGCGGATTTTACACAACCGCGGCCCGGGTGCTGCCCAGGAATCGACGTTTGTGATACAAACTCGCGGTGACTGAATCCGGCCCAGAACATACGTCGAGAGAGGGATTGGTCCGAGCCATTGGCCGCTGGAGCCTGGCCGCGCTTACCGTTAATTGCATCATCGGAAGCGGCGTCTTCGGGTTACCGTCGGTTTTGGCAGGACTTCTGGGGCGGGCGAGCGTATTCGCGGTAGCGGTCGGCGCCGTCGCGATGGGCGTCATCATGGCCTGCTTTTCGGAAGTAGCCTCCCGATTTGCGCAGACGGGAGGACCTTATCTGTACGCACGCCAGGCTTTCGGGCGATTCATGGGCATTCAGGTGGCGTGGCTGGTCTGGTTCGTCCGACTGACGTCGTGCGCTGCCAATGCGAACTTGTTCGTCATCTACCTGGGAGAATTCTGGCCGCGCGCCACTCAGTCAGTCGGAAAGCTGACAGTTCTAACCTTGCTGGTCGGAATCCTGGCAGCAATCAACTTCCTGGGAGTACGCATTGGCACGGGCGTTAGTACCACGTTCACCCTCGCCAAACTGGCCTCGCTAGGCCTAGTCGCCCTGGCCGGAGTTCTCTATCTGATCGCGACGCATCCTGTGATTCCACAAGCGAGCGTTTCGCCGGGAGCAAACACCTGGGCACGCGCCATTGTCCTTCTCATCTTCGCTTACGGAGGTTTTGAGGCGGCGTTGATTTCGGCGGGGGAGGCCAAGGATCCGCGGCGTGACACGCCATTTGCGCTCTTCGCGGCCCTCATTACCTGCGCCGTTATCTATGGTCTGATTCAGTGGGTGGTCGTTGGCATTCTTGCCGACCCCGGTCACAGCGAGCGCCCGCTGGCCGACGTCGCCCGCATCATCATGGGACCGGCCGGGGCCGCGCTGATTGCAATCGGCGCCCTCTTTTCAATATACGGATATCTGAGCGGAAACATGCTGGCCACTCCGCGGATTACTTTTGCGTTGGCAGAGCGCGGCGACTTTCCTTCCCTGTTTGGCGTGGTTCATCCCAGATTTCGCACGCCGTATTTTTCCATCTTTGTATTTGCGTTGCTAGTGTGGCTCCTCGCCTTGTTTGGAACCTTTGCGGGAAACGCAACCCTCTCTGCAGGATCGCGTCTTTTTTATTACGGCGTGGTTTGTGCGGCCCTTCCAACCCTGCGGAGCAAGCTGAAAACACCCGCGGTCTATCGCTTACCCGCCGGCACCCTGATTGCGGCGATGGGAGTCCTGATCTGCCTGGGCCTGCTCACCCAAATTGAATACAACAAATCACTGATCCTCGTGGCGGCTGTCGCCGTGGCATTCGCGAATTGGCTGGCCGTCCGAAATCGCGCTGCCCAATCCTCGATTAGCAATTTAGATTCAGAATCGACATCGTAAGACGTGGCCTGCAACGTTCTCTTTCATCGTCTGTAGGTAATCAGCATCCTAGACACCCTGTTCCATCTCGAGCAGGGTCTTTTTGCGTTCGATACCCCAGCGATAGCCGCCCATGCTTCCGTCTTCACGAACCACACGGTGACACGGGATGGCGACCGCGACGGGATTGGTGGCACAAGCTCGGGCAACGGCGCGCGCAGCCGTAGGCTGGCCAATCCCCTTGGCAACCTGGCTATAGGATTTGGTTGCGCCGAATGGAATCGATTGCAGGTAGGCCCAAACCTGTCGCTGAAAGGCAGTGGCGCGAATGTCGAGCGGGAGAGCGGAATTCAGATCCTTGCCCTGCATGTGGCGGAGCAAGGCATCCACCCAGGACTGAAGCCCTCCTTCATCTTTCTTTCGCGATGCGAATGGGAACTCTCGCTTCAGTCCTTCGAGTAACTCGCCATCCGAGCGGGCAAACTGGATCGAACAAATGCCGCGTTCTGTAGCAGCGATCAGCATGCGACCAAGAGGCGAATCTGTGCAGGAATAGCGAACAGTCGCTGCGATCGCTCCGCGGCGGTATTTGTCGGGCGTCATGCCGAGCTGCGAGGCGGTACGTTCGTAAAGGCGGCTGCTCGACCCATAACCGGCGTCGTACATGGCGCGAGTGACCGAGTCTCCTGCCTGAAGACTGCGCTTCAGCATCTTGAGGCGGCACGAATCGGCATACTCGCGAGGAGTGATTCCGAGGACCGCCTTGAAACGGCGCTGCAGATGGAATGGGCTCAGGCGAAATTCTTTGCCAAGACGATCAAGCGTGATCGGCTCATCCAGATGCTGCTCGATGAAGCGGCAAATCGCCTTCACGCCGTCAGCCTCTGGGTTGCCGTGGATCGCTCTGGGACGGCAACGCAGGCAAGCGCGGTATCCGGCCTGCTCGGCTTCGGACGGCCCCGGGAAGAATTGCACATTTTCGCGACGCGGCCGACGCGCGGCACACGAAGGGCGGCAATATACTCCCGTGGTCGATACGGCGAAAACGAATTCGCCATCGTGACGGGCATCGCGCGCAACCACGGCGTTCCAGCGCGCGTCCTGGGACGCGTCGGCGGTCTGCGTCGCCGAGATGGGTTGACGTCCTGGCATTGATTTCAGGTTTTCCGCTGTGAGTATCGCATTGCTCGTCATAGTAAGGAAAGCTTATGACAGGCCTTCTAAGCGGACTATCCGATTCTTGCGGGCAAAGTGAAATAGCCCTCTGCGGCTATCTTGCACGGTCAATTTGCACCGCGTCTACCGAACGATTAGAGTTCCTGTGCGCGTCTTTCCACTCTCGACCGTGAGGATCAATCGTCATGAACAAAAGTCGTTTAATCATTCTAAGTGCTCTTTCGCTCACCCTGCTCAGCTCCGCAGCGGCCCAGAGTACGGACCAACTTCCTCCGGAACAGGCTCCGCATGTACTCAGCAGCGCCGAACTGAAGAAGGCGGTCCCAACGGAATATTTCTTCCGTGGACAGAAAGCTCCAGTGCAACTGCGGAACGCGGTTGGATTCCAAAGCTCTGTAGGCAAGATAACGCTGGCGGCACTGGTCGACGCGTCGGGATACTCAAGCGCAATTCAGCAAAAATATCAAGGAATGCTGATCACCGAGACGAAGCTTACGATTGGCGGATCCAGCTTGACGCCTGGGCAGTATGGGTTTGGCTTCACGGCAGAGGGCAAGTTCATCGTGATGGACGTCGCTAACAACGATGTGCTGAACACCGACTATCAGAACGATCAGGCCGTCCAGCACCCCGTCCCATTGAAGTTGGTCGAGGATGGTTCCAGTTACAAGCTGTACGCGGGGAGGAAGTGGGTGACGCTGAAACCGGAGTGAAGCGATTCGGGGAGATTTGCGCAGATGCAGCCTTACGAATTCATCAACAATGGGTCGTTTCCCCCAGGCGCGCCCCGTATATCGCACTGCCGCGGTTGTGTCATTGATGCTGTTTGTTCCACAGCCTAGTGCGACAGGGTCTGGAAGGGGCCCAGGAGCGCGGTCATTCCGGCGCGCTTGCGCAGTTCCGTCAACAAGGCGCTGGCTGCGTTCTGGTATGTCTTGCCGGGGTCCGAAGGATCGGACCAAACGGCATCGTAAATGATCTGCGCCGCTTCTTTCAGGTCCAGGTGGAGGGCCGCTTCGAACACGTCCACGCGCTCCTGCAGCCGCTCGTAGCAGGAAGTGCAGACATCGGCAGGGGCCGGTTCTCCGTGGTGCTGTTCCCCGAACTTACAGATTGATTCCGGCACGTTCACGACCTGGGCATGGGCCTCCATCAGCTGCGACTTGAATTGGCGGAGAAACTCCTCCCGCTCCTGCTCAACGACGGCACTATCGGGAATCGGTTCGGACGAGGTTTGCACTGGCCTGGGCGGAATCTTCGGCACCAGGGGCGATACGCGCTCGTTGTGCTTGCAGGTTGGGCAGACGTCGAGATCAGCAGGATAGTAGAGATGACACTTCGAGCAGGGCAGGCCGTATCCCGAAGGCCTGCGCGGCGATTCCTCGGGCGTTCCAGCGGCCAATGAAGAATCCGACCGGCGCGACCCGCCTTCTCGCGCCAGAGCCGCGTGAACGGCCGCGCTACCGGTACCTTGCTGGGATCCCCCTAAGTTTGTCGCCATCGTAAGCCTCCCATATTCGTTTCCCGGACAGCCTGAAGGTCAATCTGACTCTACTGGAACCAGTGTCCGCCGCTCCGCCTATGCTCCGACGCACAACAGGCGGTAATGCGGAGCGGTCATCATCGTGAATTCGTATCTTTCATGAGTTTCAGGAGCTCTTCCCGCCGAGCTCGATAGAGGTTGCGCTCCGGATCCAGCTTTGAAGCCACATTAAGCTCCGACAATGCCTCTTCATAGCGGTCCATGCTCATCAGGCAGGCCGCCAGAGCATAGTGATTCTCCGCCGAAGAATTCACGCGCAGCGCCTCGCGGAATTCTTTCTCGGCACCATGCAACTCCTGCTGCTGGAACAGCACCGTGCCCAGCAGATGATGAGCCACCTCGGAATCGGGATTGAGAGAAACTGCGATCCTCAATTCGTGCAACGCCTCCTCCGGCTTGTTGTCGAGCAGTAATGCCTGTCCAAGGATGCGGTGCTCGGCGGATCCCGCTGGATTCTGGCGCACTGCAAGCTGAAGTTCGGCCACTGCAGCGTCGTAATTTTTCTTCGCCATGTAGGCGTTCGCCAGGCACGTATGGCCCTGTTGCCACTCGGGATGCTGCCGGTAGAGTTCTTGCATCTCCACGATCGCTGCGTCGAAGTTTCCCTGATCGCAGTAGGTGTTGCCCAGATTGTTGCGGATCGATGCTTCACCGGGTGCAAGGCGCTTGGCCGCGCTGTATTCCGTGACCGCTTGCTCCAGCCTGCCTTCCTCGTGGCGAATCAATCCCAGGTTCGAATGGGCCTCCCAAAATGCGGGCCTCAGATGAATTGCCTGCTCGTACGCGGCGATCGCGCTCAGCAGGTTTCCTGCGGCGTGCAGCGCAATTCCCATGTCGTAATACGTATCCGGGTTGTCATGATCAAACTTTAGGGATTCAGAGTAGGCATTGACTGCAGCCTGATATTGGCCCAGCGCGTAGTGCCCCAAACCCAGATATTGGTAGGCCTCGGCATTTTTCGGATCGATGCTGAGGGCGGTGCGGGCCTCGGCGATAGAATTCGGGCCATCGTCGAGACGGTAGAAAAGATACGCCATGGCGCTGTGGTTCTCAGACAGTGCGGGCATGAGCTTCAGGGCAAGGCCCAGTTCATCGTAAGCATCGTCCCATTGTTCCTGCTGGCGAAGCATCACCCCCAAAGCAAAGTGCAGGGCGGAATTCTGTCCGTCGGCAGCCACAACTCCGCGGAGCAAAAGTTCGGCTTCATGAAAGCGTTGCTGCCGGGCTTCGGACGCGGCTTTCACGAGCGCCGCTGGAATCGCGGGGCCCACCCGGGCCGACTCGACATTCCCCGAACGCAGGACTTTGACGAGATCCTTGCCGGCACCCGCTAATTCCATCTGCTCGATTTCGTTCTGAGTCGGCAGGGTGGCAAGCCTGCGTTCAGTGGCTAACCTTGCTAGCCTCTCGCTCGAAACTCCCCCAGTAAGCCAGGCGGTTAGTTGAGTCGTAGTTACGGGCTGGACGTCCGCGGGTCGACTGTCGGCAGAACGCGCGCTTAGCGCCGCCAGAACGAAAAGGACCAGAAATGCCGAAATCTTAACTCTCACCAGACTTCCCCAACTCGTGAATTGGCTTGCGGGCAGCGGCTCTCAAAGGAATGCGAATCCAGACACCTTGGGAGAAACCCTCCTGAAACATAGCCCGGCAGCGAACCTGCAGGTAAGGTCACCGAGGTAACGTGGGGGCGAAAGGTTTGGGTTGCGCAGATCGACCGATGGGAGTTCCGGGGTGTGACTCTAATCACAACTAGGCGTGGCGGGGTTCACCGAAGATCGGCATGCACCTGAGGTAAAAAATTGAAAAGGCTATACGAGACGCAAGGCAGGTTCTGTAGACCTTCCCCTTCCGCCTCGGGATAGCGTATGATTTGATCCGGTAGTTGTAACCCTTGGAGGCTCCGATGTTTGAAGGTCTATTTCAACCGATGCACCTGCTGGTTATCTTCTTTATTGCCTTGCTGGTCTTCGGCCCCAAGAAATTGCCCGAACTCGGGAAGGGTCTGGGCGAGGGGATTCGCGCTCTAAAAGATGGCATGAAGAATGAACCCCCGGCTCAGGCTTCGACCGATCAGACCAAGAAAACTGAAACCAAGGCCTGATCGGCTTCTCGTCGAGAAGCACTGCCGGCGGTAGTCTCCGCCTCGTTGTATCTATTTCCCTTCGTTTGCAGCAACCGTGGGCTCCCTAAGCGTCACTTAATCAAGAACTGTAACTGGAGGTACGTCGTGTCGTTGCGTAGATTCCATCTGCTCTCATTGATGGCACTTCTTGGATTCTCAGCCGCTGTTTTTGCCGACCAGATCACGCTGAAAAATGGCGATCGTCTGACCGGGACGGTAGTGAAATCTGACGGCAAAACCCTCGTCTTGCACACTGATGCGGCAGGCGACGTCACGATTGATTTCGAGAAAATCGACAGCATCAAGTCGGATGAGGAACTCCATGTCAGCCTGAAAGGCGGAAAGACGGCGGTGGGCCCAGTGACCACGTCGGATGGCAAGATTCAGGTTGCCACGAAGACTGCCGGCACGGTCGAAGCACCCAAGGAAGAAGTGACCCTGATTCGTAACGATGCGGAGCAACTCGCCTACGACAAATCACTGCACCCGGGACTGATGCACGGTTGGAACGGCGGAGCAAACGTTGGCTTCTCGATAGCCAGGGGAAACAGCCAGACGGAAAATCTGGCGCTGGCATTCAACGCCGTACATCCAACCCTCAACGACAAGATCACGCTGTATGCCAGTTCGATCGATACGAAGAATGACCTTGCCACTCCCAGCACGGTTGCAAACCTGAATCAGGGTGGCCTGCGTTATGACCGCAATCTGAGGCCTAGACTCTTCGTCTTCGGCGCCGCGGACTTCATGAGCAATGCCCTGCAGTTTCTAGACCTGCGCCAGGTGTATACGGGAGGTTTCGGTTACCACGCCATCAAGTCCGACAGCACGACGTTAGACTTCCTTGGTGGCATCAACTACACGCATGAGACCTACTCCAACGGCACTGAGATCGCGCCCACTCCGCCGTCCACTACGCCGACGGGCATTTTCACTTCTTACGGCAAGACCAATAAATTTGCGGCGTTGACGTTAGGCGAAGAACTAAACCACAAGCTGGGGAAGAGCACTGTCGTTACACAGAATTTTTACTTCTATCCCGATCTGCAGGACACAAGCCAATACCGGGTAACTTTTAACCTTGGCACCGTGACCAAGATCAGCAAGTGGCTAGGCTGGCAAAACCAGTTCGGCGATATTTACGTCACGAATCCGCCGATTGGTTCGAAGAAAAATGACGTCATCTTCACAACGGGATTGAACGTCTCGTTCAGCCACTAGGCGCGCGTCAACCCAGAGTCTGGCACAAGGGACACTGCTAAATTCCGATTGAAGTGCTCTGGAGTGGAGGTCTACTCCACCCCGGCGATCGCCGCCTCCAACGCAGCCATATCGGCTCCCAGATCCTTGCCGTCAGTGCCGGCATTTTTGTAAGGGCTGGAGGCGAGCAGATGATAGTCTCCGCTGGTGAAGTTCGCGAAATCGACCTCAGCAACCGACGACGGAAAGAAATTTCCCGGGGGATATTTACTCGCAGGGAAGTTGGCGGCGGTATCGACTATTGCGTTCTTCGAGAATACGTACTGCCGGAAACACCTGGTCAGCGCGGTCAGAGGGGCCTGGTAATAAGCGCAATTCGTAAGACCGCCCCCGGTGGTTCGCGTGGCACCGGACGCCGCATTAAGTATGTTGTTGGTAAAAACAAAGTTATTCATGAGGGGATTCATGGCAAGGTTGTCACCTAGATTCAGCATGACTCCCGGCTGGAAGACGGTCACATGATTAATCGTCACATCATGCAAGACCGGCGCTCTTCCTCCCGTGGAGACCTGAGCGAAGAGGCCGTACCCTTTGTATTTCACCCCATTGATGTCGTTCGCAGTCAGGTCGTGAATGCTGTAGCGCCCCCCGTTGAGAGGCGGGCCTCCGTTGGAGGAGACACCATTCGCAATCTGGAACACGCTGGCGACGTGGCTCACCGTCACATAACGAATGGTAACGTCTGTGACCTGGCAGATCGGGCACACATTGAGCGTGCCGATCGCCTGGTTTTTCGGAGTGAGCAGGATGCCGAAACCGGCTTGGGAGAAGCCACCCCAGGTGTTCTCGAGGATGTTGGCCTCGAACAGCACACGCTGAGCATTCTTGAGTTCGAACAGGTTCTTGACAATGAAGGGATTGCCGTTATGACCGCCGACGAATCCAGCGTGACCTGGCATCCAGGTCATAGGCTTGAAGAGATGGTTGCGGCGAATCTCGATGTCGGCCGGTGTCGTCGATGCCGTGCCGCCGCCCAAGAGGATGTTTTCACCCGCGGCCTCGAGAAAGTTATCAACGATCTTATAGGGCCCCGAGGGGAAATTGCCGAGACCGCCGGCAATAGCCTGGGCGTCCACGCAACTCCCGGTTTTCGAGACACAATGAAAGTCTGAGAAAAAAGAGTCAATCACAGCGGCATAGCGCGTGCCACTGAGCATAATGCCGCGACCCGTTTCATCCTGCGCATTCCCGTGCAACCAGCTGCGGTCGAAGATAATGTGATCCGCTGCATTTGCGTGATTGAAGGCGAGGTTATAGACAGTCTGACTGCCCGCCGTGCGCGTGATCTCGAGACCGATGAACCGATAGTGATTCGCGCCTGGTAAAAAGGTGATCGGCCCACTGCCACTGTACGGGAACTGCAGTTTCGCCATTACATTCTTGGTGACTGCGCAGTTGAAAGCAGGGCGCGCGGGCAAAGAAGACACTCCCGCATAACACGGGGAAATGCGCGTGCCCTCGGGCGGCAGGCTGTTGTTGGGCGCGCTGGTTCGGACAATGATCCAGTGGGCATCGTCGCACGCCTTAGCGGGCATGAGGAAACTTCCGGTGAATGCTGCCCCGGCCTGCAGTTCGATCGTGTCGCCGCATTTCGCAGTGTTCAGTGCTTGCTGAAAGTCTCCGCCCGCCGCGACTGAGATCACAATCCCAGGAGCGGGCGTGTTGGCCAGATCGCTCTGGACATAAATCCGCGGAAGCTCAGCTGGGCCGTCGAACTTTGATACCTGTGCGGAAACCGGTACTACCGCAAGACAAGCCAGCGCTAAGAGAGCCTTTGAAAGGAATTGAGTGTAAGAGAGACGCTGACTGATGGCCCAATGATTTTGCATGTCGGCCAGCTTGAACGAATCTTTTGAAAGGGCATAGGTCTGAATAGTTCATAACCCAAGGTCTAGTTCCTTTGGAAACTTTCGGGAGAGTTCTTCGAATGCCGCAGGAAGTACATGATCGGCAACAACGGCTTCTATCTCCCGTTGAGAGTGCGCTACACAAATTGTCCGGACACGGGCGCGGAACGATCGACCGTCGACTTAAGTTATTTGTTGTCAGGATTTTGACCTGCAAGTCCTGAGCTTGCCCGAGAAGGCGTCGCTGCAAAGTCCGGACCAGTCAAGACTTTCAGCATTCAGCGACGGTCGCGATGCGACTGTGGAAGGAATAATGGAATAATTGTGGGCCGAATAAGTAAGAAAGATGGACCCGAAGCAGGCTTCACCGTCTCGGCTCTTCATTTTCGCCAAGATTTTCCGACAATGCGGCGGGACATCGCTAAAGAAAAAAGCCGCTCCGTTGAGCGGCTCTGTGGTTGGTGACATGGATGGTCGAAGTGACTAGTCGATCCCGTGAATCCTCATGTTCACCAGCTGATCGATGCTGAGGTCTTGCATTCCGCGCGATCGCATATCGCTGATGTATTGCGGAGTCACGTTGTGAATTCGCATGGCGATCAGCTCATCCGGTTCCGGATGCGAATAGCCCAGTCCCTGCAGCTTCTCAATGAACTCGGGTGAAACGCCGTGAATCCGGAATGCGATGAGCTTTTCGAGATCGATGTGTTCGTAACCCCGTTGCTTAAGCTGTACCATCCATTCCGGCGTGGCGCCGTGAATCCTCATCGCGATCAAGGTATCTTCATCGGGCGAGTAGCCCGCTTGATGCAAGCTGCGGACCATCTGCGGGGTTACTCCGTGAATGCGGAATGCCACTAACTTGTTGCTGTCAGAAATTTTCAGTCCCTCGGCGCGCAATTCCTGAATGAAGGCAGAATCGACATGGAAGATGCGAAAAGCGATCAGCTTGTCGGAATCGAGGTCACTGAGATTCTCGTTCTTCATTTGCTTGGCGAACTCAAGGCTTACGTCCTGCACTGCCATGCCGAACTGTTTCTCTTCGTCAAGGGAGAAGCCTAGCTCCTGCATTTGCCGCGCATAGTTTGGGTCAGGCTGAAAATGGAAGAGGCCAGCACCTTCCCCGTTACTGAGAAATCCTTCGCACTCGATCTTGCCCGCGTCGCGGGCAATCGTAAAGTGCACGTCCTGGCGTCCCGCTTTGGAGAAATCCACTCCCTGAAAAGACGTTACAGGCCAATCGGACTGGTGGCTCGAAGTGCCGCCGTGATGGCGCTCGATCAGTGAAAATTCAACCTTTCCGGCTTCGTCGGACTTGCTGATTGTCCAATCGCCACCGCGGTTCTCTGCGGCATGATTCTTGACCACGCCCAAAAGAACGCAAGATGCGAAGACCAGATACGCGAGGGTTCGACGCATTCTCATACTCATCTCCTTCGTTGTAATTGTTTCGCGCAGCGGACGATCTAAATGTCAGCCTTTGAGTCCAGTATCCCCAGTTGACGGAGTTGAATCAGTTTTTGCAGGGTGAGGTCTTTGAAGCCATGCGCGCGGGCCCGCTCGATGAACTCTGGCGTCACATCCTGCACCTTGGCACTGATGATGTCGTTGATGCCGACCTTGAATCCTGCCGCCTGCAATGCTTTGATGTATTCCGGCGTGACATCTTGTACGCGCATGGCGATGAGTTCATTAGCCGAAGGCTTAAAGCCGAGCGCCTGGATGTCGCGCACGTATTCCGGAGTCACATCCTGCACGCGCATCGCAATCGTGTCGTTTCCAGTTGGCTGCAGTCCCAAATCGTGCATGCCTTTCAAATAAGCGGGAGTTACATCCTGAACCTTCATCGCGATCACTTCATCCGCAGTCGGGGTTAAGCCCGCAGCGCGGAGTCCGCGAACGTATTCCGGAGTTACGCCCTGCACCTTGAGCGCGATGAGTCGCTCGACATCGGGCTGAATGCCCGCTTCTTTCAGCCCGCGGTAGTATTCGCCGTCTGCGCCTTGCACCTTGAGCGCGATCAGTTGGTTCTGATCCGGATTGAGACCGGCGGCGCGTAGTTCGCGCACGTAATCTGGAGTAATTCCCTGCACTCGCATGGCGATCAGCGCGTTTGTATCGGGTTGCAGGCCTTGTTCGTGGAGTCCGCGAACGTAGTCTGGCGTGACGTCCTGGATCTTGAGGGCGATCAGAGTGTCGGCACTCAGATCGGTGACGCCGGCTGATTTCATCGCGTCAATATAAGAAGAGCCATTCTCTGTAGCTTGGTCGCCGATGTGCGGATGAGACGCAGAAGGCTTGGCAACTGGCATGCTTTTGGCTGCAGGGGATTGGGCAGAACGTGCGGCTGGGTTGGTCGCGCCTTGAGAAGTCGGGGAAGCCTGGGCCGGCGACGGATGAGCAATTCCAAGCAAAGCGTTGCCAGCAATGAGCGCGGCCGTCAGGCACAAAACGCTGCCGGTGAATCCAATACCGCGCATCCCGGCGCCGAGCGTCTTGAGGCCGAGTACACGGATAATTCGCTCGGTAAGAGGACCGCGGTTCGCGGCCATAGCAAAGGTAGGCGCACTGCGCCATTCTTCCATCAAGGTGAGAGCCCGAGCATATTCAACCGCATTGCCGCAGAGCGCGACCGCAGTGTCGTCGCAACAGTGCTCTCGTTCAGCCCGGATTCGTTTGTTCAGCCACCAGACGGCAGGATGGTAAAAGAGCAAGGTCTCGACACAAACCTGGAAAACATTCACAAACGGATCGAAGCGTTGGATGTGAGCAAGTTCGTGCGCGATCACTGATTGAAGCTGCTCCTCCGAAAGTCCAGTCAGCGCGTTTATCGGCAAGAATACGATGGGACGAAACCATCCGATCACGGCCGGCGCCTGCAGCCATTTACATTCGCAATACCGAATCGCACGATTCAGGCCAAGCTGCTGCTGCAATCTCCGACAAATCACAAGAACGTTCGGGCTGACGACAGTCGACTGCCTTCGGCGCTCGCGCTCCAGCAGGACAAAACCGCCAGCGGAACGGAGGCTGAAGAAAGCCACACCCAGAAGCCAAAGTTCAACCAGCCAAGGCAGCGCATCGAGCGAGCGCGACATTGAAGAAGGAGAAATTGCGACATCCACAGAGACTTTGCTCTTCGGTGTCACCGGCGAAGCTGGCATTGAGATGGGCGAAGACGTCGCTGTTTCTACTATGGCTGCGTGATGCTGAAGGTAGAAAGAGAAAGTGGCCAATGGAGCCAGAAGCATCAGGACAAGAGCCGCGACGCCGACGATATAGCGTGCCGAGGTGCGACGGCAGAGAGCCATCGCGCCAGCCGCGAGCGCGGCCAGTGCAGTTCCCTGCCAGAGGAAGTGCAAAAGGGCCCATCCCAAAGATTGCATCGCGCTCGGGGAAAGCCAATTCATCAGACTGGTCATCGGCGGCTCCTTTCATACTCGTCCAGCAAGTGACGCAATTCTTCAATCTCTTCGGGCGAAGCCTTACGACCGGCAAGCGCGTGCATCATCAACTGGCTCGCCGAGCCTTCGAAAACCCGCTGCAGCATGTCGCCAGCGAGTTGCCGCTTGGTTTGCTCGGCGGGAAGGCATGCTTCATAGACGTGCGCACGCTGGGTTTCGTTTCGCCGTACGGTACCTTTTGTGGTCATGATCTGGAGGAGTTTTAGTACCGTCGTATACCCAAGATCCTTCTTCGTGCTGAGAGATTCGTGGACTTCGCGAACCGTGGAGGGTCCACGCGTCCAGAGCACGTGGAGAATTTCGAGCTCCGAAGCGGTGGGTTTCTGCGGTGCCTGTCTCATGGGAAAAGACAATACTACGAAGACATTCGTAGTGTCAACGAAAATCTTCGTAGATCCTCTGAAAACTTAGCCTGTTTCTACTATTGCAGTCCGTCGGCCGTCTGCTACCTTATCCTTCCAACTGGGGAATGAACCTGCAATTCAAAACTCCTGCGAACGAAAGGCACCCAAGATGAGTATTCGAAAAGCGGCAAGTATAGTCATAACCATCTGCGTTTTCGCCGCTCTCGCGGCTGTGGGCAACGATACCGGAAAGTCTGTGTCCGTAAACGGTTATGTTCTGGATTCGGCCTGCGCATTCACCAAGGGGTTGAAAAAGCCCATCAGCGCCGAGTGCGCCCAAGCATGTGCCAAGGCGGGTTCTCCTTTGGTCATCCTGGCGGACAACGGCACACTCTACTTGCCGATAGCCGACACGACACCCTCGGCGGGCCAGAACGATAAGCTCATGCCCTTTGCCGGGCAGAGAGTCACGGTTAGTGGCAAGGTCTATATACGGAGCGGGTCAACAGCAATCGTGATCGAGAAAATCGGCCCAGAAGCAGCCAAGTAACAGCGGTACCTCGTCGTGCAGAACAGACGCTTCGGTTGGTCCGTCGCGTTGCTTTGTTGACTCGGGCCAACCGAGGCGCCTGCCTCCGCGCGACCAATCGCACAAACCAAGGCTTGGCAAGACCCTCGACAAACCAGTAGAGTATCGTCGTTCCGTTTCTAGTTACAAAGTCCCACACAAGAGGAGTTCGCTCCTATGCGTCACGCAGTGATCATGCTGGCGGCCGTTTCGTGCCTGAGCGTTTTCACGTATTGCCAAACCGCCGAAGAACTGGTGCAGAAGAACATTGAAGCAAAAGGCGGCATCGAGAAGATCAAAGCCATCAAGTCGATACGAATCACGGGCAAGTTAACCGCAGGCCGTGGCTTTACCGCTGCCTCGGTGCAGGAGAACGAACGGCCCAACCTGGTGCGCGAGACGTTTGCGCTTCAAGGAATGACCGCCGTCACCGCCTACGACGGGACGACCGGTTGGCAGATTCAGCCGTTCGGAGGACATAAAGATCCCGAACTGATGGGCGAGGACGATCTAAAAGACCTGCTTCTGGACGCTGATTTTGACGGCCCACTGTTGGACGCCAAGGAGAAGGGCAACACGGTTGAGTTCATGGGACACGACGTGGTCGATGGCGACGACGCTCTGCGACTGAAAGTGACACTAAAAGACGGCGATATTGTCTACTACTTCCTCGATCCCGACACTTTTCTGGAGATACGCAAGGAGGTGCAGGAATTCATCCGGGGTTCGGTTCGTGAGAGCGTAATGGAGATGGGCTCTTATAAGCCGGTCTCGGGAGTGATGTATCCCTTCTCCATTTCGCAGGGATCGAAGGCCAATCCGACCGCGCAGACTACTACCGTCGAAAAGATTGAAGTCAATGTGCCCATCGACAATGCTGACTTTGCTGTACCCGCCTCCTTGAAACAGGCTGCGAAGGGCGAAGGCGAGAAAAAGTAAGTTTTCAACCACCGTGACTGACGGGCATCCCGAAAAAACGAATTCAGAGGACTTCGACTCATGATCGCACGTTCCGCTCATCGCTTTACGCTGACAACCCTGAACTGGTTCGTAGTCGCGCTGGCGGGCTGCACGACTTTCGCGTCGGCCCAGAGTGGCTATAAGTTTGATGCCGCCACGGTGTCAGGACTCCCGGCGCGCAATATCGGCTCGGCCACGATGAGCGGTCGGGTGGCCGCGGTGGACGCGGTTGAACAGGACGGCCGTATTACCGTATTCGTCGGCGCTGCCAGCGGCGGTGTATGGAAGTCGGTGAATGGCGGTACGACTTTCCAGTCGGTGTTCGATCGCGAAAGCGTGCAGTCGATTGGTGCGGTAGCGATTGATCCTACGAATCCGAAGATCGTCTGGGTCGGAAGCGGCGAGGGATGGGTACGGAACAGCGTTTCCGTGGGCGATGGGGTATACAAGTCCACTGACGGCGGCGACAACTGGACCAACGTCGGACTGAAGGATAGCGAGCATATCGCGAAGATTCTGGTCGATCCGACCGATGGCAACAATGTGCTGGTCTGCGCCATGGGACATCTGTGGGACGACAACGATGAACGCGGAGTTTACAAGACGACCGACGGAGGAAAGACCTGGAAGAAAGTTTTGGCAGGGGCCAATGGATCGTCGGGTTGTGCCCTGCTGGCCATGAGTCGGCAAGAACCCAAGACGCTCTATGCCTCAATGTGGGACTTCCGGCGGCAGGGCTGGACATTCCGCTCAGGAGGTTCCGGCAGCGGACTGTTTAAATCAACTGACGGTGGCAACCAGTGGTCCGAAGTAAATGACAGCAACGCGAAAGGCTTGCCGGCCAAACCTTGGGGGAGAGCGGCGATTGCGGTTGCGCCTTCCAAGCCGCAGGTAGTCTATGCCAACATCGAAGCCGAAAAAGGACGAGGACTGTACCGCTCGAACGACGGCGGAGCGAACTGGACAAAGCTGGATGCCAGTAACTACATGGTGTGGCGTCCGTTTTACTTTGGCAATCTCATTGTCGATCCCAAAGACGAGAACAAGATCTTCAAACCCGATCTCATCCTGCTGTACAGCACCGACGGCGGCAAGACGTTCAACGTGGTTTCCGGCGGGGCGCACGGGGATTTTCATGATGTCTGGATCAATCCCAAGAATCCGAACATCGTGATTGCCGGAGACGATGGCGGCTTGTGGCGCAGCGAGGATGGAGGCAACCGGTGGAAGCACCAGATGAACCTCCCGATCTCGCAGTTCTATCACGTCAGCACAGACAATTCTGATCCTTATCACGTGTATGGCGGGCTGCAGGACAACAGTTCGTGGGTGGGAGATTCGTCGTATCCGGGCGGCATCACAAATTCGCGGTGGGAAAACATGTATGGCGGCGACGGGTTCTGGATGTTCGAAGATACTTCCGACCCGAACTATGTTTATGCGGAAGCGCAGGGCGGGGAGATCGGACGGGTGAACCGCCTTACGCATGAAATTCGAGGAATCAAACCGCTGCCGAACTATGGCGAAAAGAAATTGCGGTTCAACTGGAATGCGCCCATTCATATGAGCCCGAATGAAAAAGGGACGCTTTACATCGGGGCCCAGTTCTTGTTCCGGTCGCGCGATCACGGGCAGTCGTGGGATCGCATCTCGCCGGATCTCACTACGAATGACCCTGAAAAACAGAAGCAGGAAGAATCGGGTGGCGTTACCGTCGATAATTCTTCGGCGGAAATGCACACCACAATTTATTCCATCTCAGAATCCCCGAAGAACGGCCAGATCATTTGGGTCGGCACCGATGATGGCAATGTGCAGATCACGCGGGACGGGGCGAAATCCTGGACGAACGTGGTGGGCAACATCAGCGGTCTCAGCAAGAATTCATGGGTATCGACGATTGAAGCCAGCCGGTTCGACGAGGCCACTGCCTATGCGACCTTTGATCGCCACACTTTTGGCGACATGAAACCTTATGCCTACAAGACAGCCGACTACGGCAAGACGTGGACTGCACTTCCGGTGCAGGATAGCGGAGTACGCGGCTACGCGCATGTCATCAAGGAAGACTCCGTAAATCCAAATCTCCTTTTTCTGGGGACAGAAATTGGACTGTGGATCTCGGCCGACGGGGGACGACACTGGGCGCAATACAAGGGAAGCAACTTCCCTGCGGTTGCGGTGCGAGACATTGCGGTACAGGCTCGCGAGGGCGACCTGGTGCTGGCAACGCACGGGCGAGGGATCTGGATCATCGACGACATCGCACCTTTGCGGGCGTTGACGCCGGAACTAATGTCGAAGGAGGCCACGCTGATTCCCGGCCGCGTGATCCAGTACCTGGATGCGCCTGGCGGCTGGCCAGAGGGGGATGAAACCTTCAGTGGCCAGAACCGGCCTTCGGAAGCGCAAATCACTTACTACCAGAAGGGCAGGCACATCTTCGGCGACTTGAAGATCGAGATTCTGGATGCGAACGGGAAACTGGTGGACACCGTGCCCGGAAGCAAGCATCGCGGGTTAAATCGGGCACATTGGTCGATGCGGGTAAAGGCTCCTGCGGTTCCTCCTGCTGCGACGGCGCTGTTCGAGGCTGCACAGGGTCCGCGGGTGATGCCGGGCACCTACACCGTGAAGATGACAAAGGGAGACAAGACTTATACCGAAGAGCTCAACATCGTTCTCGACCCTCGAATGAAATTCGAGGTGGAGGATCGGAAAGCGCAGTTCGATCTGACGATGAAGATTTATCACACCATCGAGCACATGACCTTTGGGGTGGAAGCGATTGAAGGAGTGCGGAACTCTGCCAATGAACGGGCTTCCAAGCTGCCGGAGAAAGATCCTTTGCGAAAACAACTGCAGGACCTGGCAGCTAAGTGCGATGAATTGCGGGGGAAGATTGTCGCCACGAAGGAAGGCGGCATGATCACCGGGGAGGAACGAATCCGCGAACTTCTCGGACAGCTTTATGGCACGGTCAATCACTATGAGGGGCGGCCGGCGGATTACCAAGTGGCTCGCGCGGAGTCGCTGGCTCACGAATTGGACGACGTACTTGGGGACTTCCAGAAATTAACCCAGAAGGAACTTCCCGCCATCAATGCGGGACTGAAAAAGAAAAAAGCAGAGCCGGTCTCTGTGCTTACCGAAACGGAGTGGCAGAAGAAACGCGAGGCGCAGGGAGGATCAGGTGCGGGATCGGGGATGCGAACATTTTCGGACGAAGTAAGAGAAATGGACTAGTAGCTTCGAGTCATAACTTAGGTTGCCTTTTTGAGGAAGAGACGCGGGCGCGTACTTCTCTGGGGCCGGGTTTCTCCGCAGTAGCCATCAAAATTAATACTCGTGGCCGGATTGATTCCGGGCGTGGGTGCGAGTAGATTGGTCTGTCCCATGGTAGGTAGCCCAGAACACTCCAGGAGATTCCCCATGCTGAAACGATTTACTGTATGTATTTTCCTGCTTGCGATTTTTGTCACGCTCTCATATGCAGCCGAGGAAAATCAGAACGCATGCAAAGGCGATCCCGACAAGTGGCAACAGCTTTTCGATGGCAAAGATTTGACCGGTTGGAAGCATGTTGGTCCCGGCGGCGATACCGTGGAAGACGGGCTCATCCGCACCAAAGGTGGAATGGGACTTCTCTACTGGACAGGCGGAAAGATTGGCAATTGCATGATTCACGTCGTGTTCAAGATGCGCGACGAGAACGATAATTCAGGGGTGTTCATCCGAATTCCCGTTGAGCCACGCGAAGAATGGATGCCGGTACACTACGGCTTCGAAGTACAAATCGACAATCATCCGGAGAAGTCGGATGAGGATGAATACCATTCCACGGGAATGCTGTATTCCCTCACCAAACCGCTGGCGAAAGCATGGAAGCCGGGACCGGAGTGGAACACCATGGAGATCACCCTGGACGGGCCACGGACGATTGTCATGCTGAACGGCGTGAAGGTGACCGACTACAAGGACGGCGATCCGGTACCAGACCGGAAGTTTGATTTTGAACCACAACGCGGGCCACGCCCCAACTTCGGATACTTCGGGCTGCAGAACCACAGTGACAACGACATCGTGTTCTTCAAAGAAGTGGCGATTAAACCCTTAAAGAAGTAAAGGAACGCGCGAGACCAGACAGTGAATCCACTCGGAGGACTGGCATGAAACGTATTCTTTCACGACGTGCATTCTTGCAAGGCAGTGCTGCGGCCGCCGCTGGTGGTCTACTGGTGTCCAAAACGGTGCTGCTTAATGCGCAACCGCTACGCCGGGCCGTTGCGCCCAGCGATCGTGTCCGATTTGGCATGGTCGGGATCGGGATGCAGGGCTCCGGCCTCTTGACTCAGGCGATTACGATTCCCGGGGTGGAGTGCGCCGGAGCTGCCGACTTGTATGACGGGCGGCATACCCTGGCCAAGGAGATCACCGGCAACACGAGCCTGCCCACGAGTCGTCATTATCAGGAATTGCTCGATCGCAAGGATATCGACTGCATTGTGGCTGCGGTGCCGGATCACTGGCACAGGCGGGTGGTAGTCGATGCCTGCAACGCCGGAAAAGATATTTATTGCGAGAAGCCCATGTCGCACAACGTCGCTGACGGCTTGGCGATGGTCGAGGCATCGCAAAAGAATAAGCGTACGGTGCAGATTGGCTCGCAGCGAGTCAGTTCTGTACTGTGTGCGAAAGCGCGGGAACTCTATCAAGGTGGGGCCATCGGCGATGTGGAGATGGTGGAACTGACACTGGGGCGAAACGATCCGACTGGCGCATGGGAATATCCCCCTCCGCCCGATCTGTCTCCGCAGACGCTCGACTGGGATACCTGGCTCAACGACGCTCCGAAAGTTCCATTCAACCCCCTGCATTTTGCGCGCTGGCGCTGCTGGCGGGCTTATGGAACTGGAGTTGCCGGTGATCTGATGGTGCACCTCATCAGTGGAATGCTCGTCACGTTGGGGTGGAATGAAATACCTCGCTCAGCTACGGCTATGGGCGGCATCTTCCGCTGGAAAGATGGGCGTGACATGCCGGATCTGCACACGGTGTTGTTCGACTATCACGGAATTCCGGTCTACGTCCGCCTTGGCCTGGGAACGGAAACCCCGGAACTCGCCCGTTTCATGGGTCCGAAGGGCCTTCTGGATGCCGGCGAATTCGAATTGCGGCACTCCCCGCAAGCAGGAGTAGATGTCGATCCCAGCTATTACACCTTTAGCTACCCGGCGAAGATGCGTGAAGCCTACCTGAAACAGTGGCACGCGGAGCATGATCCGCCACTCGGGAAGGAACCGGTACACGAAGACACAGTTTATCGTGGTCACGACTGGGACGACGTGCGCCCGCACCTGAACGTTTTCTTCGAGTCGGTGAAGTCCCGCAAAGCGGTGACGGAAGATGTAGTATTTGGCAACAACGCCGCTGTCGCATGCCACATGGCCAACGAGTCGTTTTTCCGCCAGAAGCCGGTCACATGGGATGCGGCTTCGAAAACCATCAAGTCATAGGACGCGGAGGAAATATGCGCTGCACCCTTTCGGCCGAGCAGAATCGGAAAGTCTTTCCGGTTCTGCTCGGCATTCTTATCTTGAGCGCTATAACATTCGGGCAAGATCTGCCTGCGGGGAAACCCGAATCGGTCGGGCTCTCTTCTGAACGTTTGCAGCGTATCGGGAATGCCGTCCAACACGATATCGACGACAAGCGAATTGCCGGGGCGGTGACGATGGTGATTCGTCATGGCCACGTGGCGTGGTTCAAGGCACAGGGCATGATGGATCGCGAGAACTCCAAGCCCATGGCGCCCGATGCTATGTTTCGCATCTGCTCAATGACCAAGCCCATCACGAGCGTGGCCGTGATGATGCTGTACGAAGAAGGCAAGTTCCTGCTGGACGATCCGGTGTCGAACTACTTGCCGGAATTCAAGAATCCTAAAGTACTGGTGAAGCCGGCCTCGGGAGAGCCGTACACGATTCCCGCGTCGAAGGAAATCACGATTCGCGATCTGCTTCGCCACACCTCGGGGCTCACCTACAACTGGAACGAGACTCTCGGGCCAATGTATGAAAAGGCCAACGTCGCTAGCGGCTTACTTCAATACGACGGCACGATTGGCGACAACGTGAAACGTCTAGCGGCGCTTCCGCTGCTGTTCAACCCGGGAGACCGCTTTGAGTACAGTCTTGGAGTCGACGTACTGGGCCGTCTTGTGGAAGTACTCTCCGGCAAGCCTCTGGACGAATTTTTCCGCACGCGAATTTTCGAACCCGTGGGAATGAAAGACACATATTTCTATCCTCCCGAAAACAAACTCGACCGGCTTGCAACCGCTTATACCTATTATGCGGACAAAGGATTGAATCGCTTTCCGGAAACTCCGATCACGGAAGGGACGTTTTCTTACTCGGCAGACTATCCTTCCCGCGGGCCGAAGAAGTTGTTTTCCGGCGGAGCTGGCCTGGTCTCCACTGCAATGGATTACGCTCGCTTCAGCCAGATGATGTTGGACGGCGGGAAAGTGGGCAATACGCGTCTGCTGAGCCGCAAGACGGTTGAACTCATGACTCACGATCAGCTGGGAAAGATTGGGCCGGATCAGGGATTCGGGCTGGGGTTCGGCATCGACGGCGTCAAGGCTCCGCTTTCCGAAGTCGGGTCACCCGGCGAATATAACTGGGGAGGGTTTTTCTACACTGGATTTTCGATTGATCCCAAGGAAGAAATGATTGTGGTCTTTATGGCGCAACTTCATCCAACCGGCGATCTAACACTGGACCGGGAGGTCCATGCGCTCGCCTATCAGGCGATCATTGACTGACAAATAGCAGAACCGCGGGCGCTCGGAACCCAGCATACAGTCGGCCGGTGCCAGCCCTTCATCGGGCACTGTCCGCGGGTATATCATTTCATCCAAACGTAGTTTCTCCGCTCTGGAGTTCGGTATGTCTACGATTCATCTCGCTATCAACGGAAAGCCTTACACAGTTGATGCTGACCCGGAAACCAGTTTGCTCACGGTTTTGCGCGAGCATCTCGATCTGACTGGGAGCAAGTATGGCTGCGGAGAAGGCCAATGCGGCGCCTGCACTGTGCTCGTTGACGGAAAGGCGCAACGGTCGTGCATCACTCGCGTAAGCTCTGTTTCTGAAAAGCAAATTACGACAATCGAAGGACTGGCCGCAGGAGATCAGTTGCATCCCGTACAAGAAGCTTTCCTGGATGCCGGGGCGATGCAGTGCGGATATTGCACGTCGGGGATGATCATGTCGGCGGTTGCGTTGCTGCAGCGAAATCCGACGCCCCAGGAAAGCGAGATTGTCGATTTTATGAACGGCAATGTTTGCCGCTGTGGAACGTACACTCGCATCGTCAGCGCAATCCAGAGGGCTGCGAAAGTTACAAGACAATCGGGAGCCGCGAAAGGAGCCAGCCGATGAGCGCGAAATCTCAGATGCAGGTTCCGTTGGAGCCCGAACGATACGAACTGAAGGCCGCGGCGCCATACCGCTTTGACCTCGATCGGCGGGAATTCTTCAAGTTCCTCGGAGCAGGAGTTCTAGTAGTTTCGGTGCTTAAGCCCGCGGTCCTGGCGCAGGAGTCGGGAGGGGCGAAGCAGCGTCGCGGCGAATCTCTTCCTGAAGAAATCGACGCGTGGCTGCACATTGGGGAGAACGGCAAGGTCACGGCTTACACCGGAAAAGTGGAGGTGGGCCAGAATATCCGGACATCTCTGAGTCAGGCGGTGGCAGAAGAGCTTCATGTGCCGATTGGAAACATCGAAATAGTGATGGGGGACACTCAACTCACGCCCTTCGATATGGGAACGTTCGGCAGCCGGACGACTCCCACGATGAATCTGCAGCTTCGAAAAGTGGCGGCGGCGGCGCGCGAGACGCTGGTGGACCTTGCGGCTGCGAAATGGCAGACCGATCGCAAGCATCTGGTCGCCGCTGATGGCAAGATCACCGATCCGCAGCATAACCGTTCTCTCGAGTACGCTGCGCTGACGATTGGGCAAAAACTCACGCAAAGCATCTCCCCGGATCAGCGATTGATTCCTGCGGCGAATTGGAGCGTGGCAGGTCAATCCGCCCCTAAGGTTGATGGGCGTGATTTTGTGACCGGACGGCATCGCTATCCCTATGACCAGAAGGTTCAAGGGATGCTGTACGGCAAAGTATTGCGGCCAGCCGCTTTCGACGCCACGTTGGTGTCGGCGGACACGCAAAAAGCCGAGCAGATGGGCGTTACGGTAGTGCACGATGGCAACTTCATTGGCGTCGCTGCTGAAACTGCAAAGCTCGCTGCTGCTGCCATTGGGGCGATTCACGCCGAGTGGAAGTCGGATCTGCAGCCTTCGAATAAAGAACTCTTCGACTATCTACGGAAAAATACGGTCGAGGGAAAAGACCCTACGGGAGACGGCGAACGCTTTGACAAGGGCGCAGTGGAACAGGCTCTGGCGTCGGCCGATCATCGACTACAGCAGACTTACACCGTGTCTTACATCGCGCACGTTCCTCTTGAACCGCGGGCTGCTCTGGCAAAGTGGGACGGGGACCAGCTTACGGTGTGGACGGGAACACAGCGTCCATTTGGGGTGCGCGGTCAACTTGCCGAGGCGTTTCGAATTCCCGAGGATCACATTCGAGTTTTGATGCCCGATACCGGGTCGGGATATGGCGGAAAGCATACGGGAGAAACGGCCATTGAGGCGGCGCGATTGGCGCGTGCCGCGAAGCGTCCTGTGAAAGTTGTGTGGACGCGGGAAGAAGAATTTAGTTGGGCCTACTTTCGCCCGGCGGGTGTCATCGATGTGACCAGCGGAGTCCTCAAGGACGGAACCATCACAGCATGGGAATTCCATAACTACAATTCGGGATCGGCCGGAATTCGCTCTTACTACGAGATTCCGAACCAGCGCATCGTGTTTCATGCGGTACGCTCTCCATTACGGCAGGGATCGTATCGAGCGTTAGCAGCCACCGCGAATCACTTTGCGCGCGAGTCGCATATGGACGAAGTGGCCACCTCCTTGAAGATGGATCCGCTCGAATTCCGCCTGAAAAACCTGAAGGATGAGAGATTGCGTGCTGTATTCGAGGCGGCCGGGAAACAGTTCGGCTGGCGAAAGTCCAAGAATGCTCCGGGACAGGGTTTTGGAATGGGTGGCGGCTACGAAAAGTTGGGTAACATTGCCACTTTCGTTGAAGTCAATGTGGATAAGAAGTCGGGCAATGTGAAAGTGATTCGAGTAGTGTCCGCCTTCGAATGCGGAGCGATTGTGAATCCCGACAACCTGCGAAATCAAATCGAAGGCTCGAATGTCCAGGGATTGGGCGGAGCACTTTTCGAAGCAATCGAATTTGAAAACGGCAAGATCCTGAACGGCAGAATGTCGCAGTATCGCGTGCCTCGGTTCAAAGACACTCCGGTTCTGGAGACAGTACTTCTTGATCGCAAGGATATTCCTTCGGTGGGTGCGGGCGAGTGTCCGATGATCGGACTCGCACCGGCCATCGCGAATGCCATTTTCGACGCGACCGGCGTGCGACTCCGCTCGCTGCCACTGGTTCCAGATGGGCTAAAGGTCGCTTAACCTGACGTTGCCGCGGGTACGGGCGCTGTTCTTGACATGCTTACCGCATTCCCCTAGCATTGCGGCCTGCTTTGAAGAAGTGTGGAGTTCTCAATACTGACGCGGCTTGGCGAATCCGATCCTGCAGGAGCAAATCATGAGTGACTTTTCTCTGATCAACCGTCGAACCTTTTTGGGCAAGTCCGCCGCAGTGATCGCCGGAGGCGTGGTTCTTCCCCGCACCGCACTGTCGTACGAGAATATTGTCGGCGCGAACGATCGAATTTCACTCGGTCATATCGGCATTGGAAACCGCGGGGGAGATCTGGATCAAATCGCTTCCAAGCTGAAAGACAGCCACCACGTCGAGATGACTGCGGTTTGCGATCTGTGGAAGGTGAATCGCGAGAAGGCAGCGGCGACCAACGCGACATACTACGGGAGAAATCCACGCGCGGTTCAATACGCCGAAGAACTGCTTTCAATGAAGGATATCGACGCGGTGCTCATCTCAACACCGGAACATTCACACTCTCCGATGCTGAAACTGGCGGTCGAGGCCGGCAAAGATGTGTACGTCGAGAAGCCCATGGGAAACGTCATGGCCGAGGTAAAGGCGGCCCGCGATACCGTGGCTCAAAGCAAGGCGATCGTTCAGGTGGGGACGCAACACCGCAGCGAGCCTTACCCGCAAGCTGCGCAGAAGATTTTGCGGAGTGGCGCGCTTGGCGATGTCAGCAAGATTGAAATTGTTTGGAACTATCACGGGCCACGTTGGCGCGGCCGTCCCGAGGTAAAGGAAATTCGGGAGCAGGACACGGATTGGAGCCACTGGCTGATGACAAAGCCCGCCCGTCCGTTTGATCCGCAACTGTATTTTGAATTTCGACTGTATAAAGACTTTTCCAGTGGAATCGCGGATCAATGGATGAGCCATGCGATCGATCTGGTGCACTGGTTCATGGACGACAATTTCCCGACATCGGTGGTCTCCCATGGAGGTGTTTTCGCCTGGCACGACGGCCGCGAGACCCCCGACACGTTTCAATCGCTACTCGAATATCCGAAAGGATTTCTGGTAAGTTACTCGACCAGTTTTGGCAATGACGCGCCGAGCTTTACGCGTTACATGGGCAAAAAGGCAACGCTGATCAACGTCGGCGGCGAAGGCAGCCCGCGATATCAGTTGGTCGAGGAGAAAGGCACTCACGAAGACGACGCCGACGTTGATCAGAAGCGGGAATCGAAATTCATCACGCTACCCGGTGATAACACGCTGCCGCCCATGGGAATTGACGACCTTACTTTGGAACACATGACAAACTGGTTTGAGTGCATGCGATCTCGCAAGCAGCCGCACTCTTCAGTGCACGCAGGATTCGCGCAGTCGGTGGCGAGCATGATGGCGGCCGAGTCGTACTGGACCGGCAAGAAAATATTTTGGGACGCGAAGTCCGAAACTTTCTCGGATCGCAAGCCGACTGCGACCTAGTTTTCGCACCCCTTGGCATTTCCCAAACAGTGTCCGGCTACGCGGGCATAATCGGCGATGGCGATCTCGGGATCGTCGATCTCCGGATGCCAGAGTTTTTCCCACTCGAAACAGTAGAACCCCTTGTATCCGATCGAGCGTAAAGCCTGAATCTGGCGCTGGATCGGCACCGTCCCCCGGCCGGTCAACACGTACTTACGGTCCTCGCCGCTTCCAACCGAATCTTTCAAATGCGTGTGGCGAATCCAGGAACCCAGCTGCTTCACCGTGAATTCGGGCTCTTCGTTCGACGTGGCGAAGGTATGATGAGCATCCCAAAGCAGTCCTACATGATCGGAACCGGCTTGCGTCAACACGTCCTTTAACGTCGCAGAAGAAGTGAAGTGATCGTGGGACTCGATGATGACGGTCACGTTGTGCGGCCCGGCATAGGTACCGAGTTCACGCAAGCCTGCGGCAACTCGGGCTTTTGTCTCGGCGCTGGGTGCTGGGCTCTTATCCGATTCCGCTTTTCCGCCAAAGACGCGCACGTACGGCGCTCCGAGCATTGAGGCTAGGTCGATGAAACGGCGGGCGTCCGCCAGTTCTTTTGCCCGCTTCTCTGCATCCTCGAAATACAGGTTGGCCGAACTGCTCACGCAGGCGATGCGGAGTTTGCTCGCGTGAATCTCTTTCTTCGTTTGTTCAATCCGGTCCGCTGCGAAGATGGGATGTGCTGGCAGATCCAGATTTCCCTGCACTCCGCGGAGTTCGATCGCAGCGAATCCATGTTGATGAGCGAAATCCAGGATCTTATTCCATTCCCAAGCGGGGCAGCCGAGTGTGGAGAAGGCGATGGGAATGCGGGTTGAGGTGCTCTTCGCGAAAAGCATCGACGAAAATACGGCCCGCGATAGCGCGGCGGACGAAAGGATCTTTAGAAACTGCCGGCGGCTGTTCATCTGCTAGAGTTCTCCCTTCTTCATTTGCTTCACCGCGTAGTCACAGGCCCGTGCGGTTAGAGCCATGTAGGTAAGTGAAGGATTCACGCACGACGACGATACCATCGCTCCGCCGTCGGTAATGAAAAGATTCTTGATGTCGTGCGCCTGATTAAATGAGTTGAGGACGGAGGTTTTCGGGTCGCGACCCATGCGAGCCGTGCCCATCTCGTGAATTGCAAATCCGGGCGGTTCATCCCGAGCGTAGGGTTGGATGTTGACTCCTCCCGCCGCTGCCAGCATTTCAGCCGCGGAAATCGCCATGTCTTTCCGCAGAGCGAGTTCATTTTCGCCCCAGGCACAATTGATTTTGAGTACAGGGATTCCCCATGCATCGACTTTTTGTTTGTCGAGTTCAACGAAATTGTTGTGATTCGGCAGACACTCGCCGTAACCATAAAACGTGAATTGCCATGGGCCGGGACGGCTCAGTGACTTCTTGAAGTCGGGGCCGAAGCCCGTCTGACCAATTCCCCGCTCCCAGCCTGCGCGAAATCCTTCACCCTCAAACCCATACCCGCGCACGAATTCAGGCTGTTTCGTCTTGAGGTTGCGAAAACGCGGAACGTAAATCCCGTTGGGTCGCCGGCCAAGCACAATGTGGTCCTCGTTGCCGGGGATGGTAGCATCGGCGCCGCCGAACTTCACGTGGTCCATCAGGTTGTGGCCCATTTCGCCGCTTGAGTTCGCCAGTCCATGGGGAAACTCCGATGTGGATGAGTTGAACAGGATGCGCACTGATTCGAGGGTCGAGGCACACAGGAACACTGTTTTGGCTCGAAACTCGATCGTGGCACGCGTTCGCTGGTCGATTACGCGAACGCCGGTAGCTTTGCGCGTTTTTGCATCGAAACTAACACTGTGCACCACGCTGAACGGGCGCAGCGTCATGCGACCCGTCTTTTCGGCAGCGGGCAGAGTAGCGTTCACGCTGCTGAAATAAGAGCGCGTGATGCAACCTCTCTCGCAGGGACCGCAATAGTGACAGGCGGCGCGGCCACGATGGTCCCGGGTAAGAATGGCTGCGCGGCCGATCGTCAATACACGCTCACCGCCAAAATGTTTGGCCAATCCGTCACGCACGACCTTCTCGGCGCAGTTCAATTCCATTGGCGGCAGAAGCTTGCTGTCGGGCAACTGAGGAAGGCCGAGCGCCTCCCCGGAAATTCCGATAAAGTCCTCGACGTAGTCGTACCAAGGCTCAATGTCGGCGTAGCGGATCGGCCAGTCGATCGCGATTCCTTCGCGCAGGTTCGCTTCAAAATCGAGATCACTCCAGCGATAGCACTGCCGGCCCCACATAATCGAACGTCCCCCCACCTGTCTTCCCCGAATCCATCGGAAGGGCTTGCCTGGTTCTGTCGTGTAAGGGTTTTCTTTATCGCTGACGAAGAACTTCGCCGACCATTCATCACAGGCGTAACAAGTGCTCTGAATCGGCTGATCCTCCATCAACCGGCGGCGATCGCGAAAACCGCGAAATTTCATCTCCCACGGTGGAACATGCTCGACGTAGTCTTGTTCAGGTACGGTGGGACGGCCGGCCTCGAGTACGAGCGTCTTCAGTCCCTTTTCTGTCAATTCTTTCGCGGCCCAGCCCCCGGTCATTCCGGAACCGACCACAATCGCGTCAAAGGTGGTTTGTTCGTTCACTGTCGGTCCTGCGCCTCCTTGATGGCCGGAACTACATCGCAACCTTTGTATTGGTCCGGAATTATTTGGAAATGCAGCTCGTCTGTCGCACCGGCCTCAGAGGTGTAATAGGCGGTGAGGGTGAGCCGCCGAAACATGGAATAAAAATTCGGGTCAGGCGCGGGCTGATCATCATTGGACGGCTGATCGTGCTGACCTGCATCTTCGACCATTTTTTCGCCCAGGGCGATCAGAATGTCCGACTGCTGAAGGAGTGAGCAATCGATGAAATCCTTGTTAAATAAGGTCTTCGAACGAGAATCCACATCGGCGAGGCCATTGAAGAACATAGACCGCTCGGCCTCGTTGTACCACTCCGTTAGCATCAAATCGATGAACTCGGCCACCCCGACGTCCGTGGCGCCCGGCGTGTCAGTTCGAGGAAGAATCGCCTCTGCCATCGTTGTCACCGTCGCATTCTGGTGCGCATTCAGGGTTCGCGGGACGGCTTGAGTTCCCAGCAAGGCGCGAGCCTCCCGCAGCATGACCAGCATGTTGCGCGGTGCCAGTTGAAGAGCGGTGCCGGTTGCCAGCATTCGAAGTACTGCACGTCTTTCCATAGGTACGGTCTCCGATGAGCAGAGTCTATGTTACCTAACCCGCCAAAATTGTGTTTAGTTCCTCGCAGACGTTGAGTGAAGTGGCCCCGGCCAAGTGACAATGTTCGTGTTGGGATAGTAATGGTTCAAGATTTCTCGAAAGTTCGCGCCTTCTTCTGCCATAGCTCTCGCTCCGGCTTGGCACAGCCCGACGCCATGGCCCTGACCGGTTCCTCTAACCAGCATATAGTCACCCTTTTTGTTGACGACGAAGTCATTGCTGGGCACTGCGTTCCAACCGAGACGGCGACCGATTTCTAGACGAGCAGACTCGTCGGAACTCCGGAGGAGCGCAGCATCCTGAGAAGAGATTCGCGTTGTCCAGTGCAACGGGTGGGAGCGGCAATATTTGCAGTCAGCCGAATAATAAGGATAAGCGGCAGAAAACAGGCTGACTTCGGACGGCGTTCGAGTGCGTCCGCCGCAACTGCGAGTGTACATTGCCGCGAAAGGTTCGAAATGATACGCGAGAAGTAATCCTCGGGTGCCTGTCACGGCATTGGCTACATCACTGCCCGCCGCGGGCGCTTCCCGCAGGAACTGGCAGTGGGTGGTGTCGCAAAAGTCGAAATAGCGGTGTCGCCCGCCTCCGGCGATGAAGTAAGAGCGAGTCGCGAGGGCTTGCGCCTTCAGCGCTTCGAGAGGTGTACCAGGCACAGTCTCCGCCGCGACCACAGATGCAACCGCAGCCTCCAGATCGAGAGTGACAATCGCCACCAGGTTGATCGCTGATGGCTGGATTTCCAGGATGCCATGATATCGGCGCTTGATTTTGCCAGGAATTGCGAGAATGAAATCAGCCGGCTCGTTGGTGCGGCCGGCGAAGGAAACTCCCGACGAGCGGATGAGGCGCGGCCCCGCTTCCAGGGCCATTCGCTCCCCAGACATGTGAATCTTGACCGAGTCGACTCCTGAGCTTGGCTCAAGGACGATGTGCTCTTCGCCAGATCGTAAAACCAGAGCCTGACCCACAGGTGCGGTTACCGTAAATTCCTGCGGATGAAAAAGGCCGAGCACTCCGACACGCACATCAGTACGGGATTCACTCCGAAGGTCATCGGTTTGAGCTGACGCGACGGGCCTCGAGCCTCCCACAATCAAGGTAAGAACAAGCGCAATCGCCACACAAACCAACCGACGCGACCTTCGCACGGGGACGGTAACTTTCATGGACATGCGCCTATTCCTCGATGCGTTGCAACATCTGGCCCGCCGTCTTCGCCGCCCGGGCGCCAGGAACTCCGTGAATACGAACCATGAGCAGAATCTTCGGATCATCCGCTGGAACGAGCGCAACCGTGAACCCATCACCCGGAGCGCGCGGCGAGTGGGTGCATATCGCCGTGCCAGTCTTCACGAGAGCTTTGTGCCGACGCAAAGCCCGATCCACTTCCGAACCGGTTCCGTGTCGCGCAGACTCCGCCATTCCGTTGACAATCAGCATCACAGGCGGTTCCTGCCGTAGGCCAACGAGTTCAACATAAGCCCGTGCCATTCGCAATGGAGAGATTCGCCACTGGGAACCGAGACCAGCGAGAGCCGCTCCAGTCGCTTCTCGGGCGGGAGCCTCGAGTCCAAAACGGGCCGCGGTCGCGGATACATCATCCGCGCTTAGGCCTTCGGTCAGCAGCCGGAAGTAAGAGTTGCAAGAATAAGCGATGGCCTTCGTCAGGTCGACGTTGCCGTGTCCACCGGGGCGCCAGCAACCGGTTGCTGTTCCGCGACAGGTATGGGTCGGATATTGCAAGCCATGCTGGTCGCCGTACGCTAGTGCGGCAAAAGGTTTGACCAAAGATCCCATGGGAACGGGCGTATCGTAGTTTTCCCACCGTGAGGCCAACAGGCGTCCAGTATGTGCGTCGAGGAGGAGGAACGAAATATCGCGATCCGGGAAATCCCGATTCAGTGCAACAGCGGATGACTGCTCGAACAGCGACTCGCTCGGCGAATCTGCGATGTCTGGCGCGGGTGGGTCAGGCCGGCCACGCGATGGCAACGACGCAACCAGGATCAGCGCTGCCAACAGCGCGACGTGCTTTATTGGGACCATTCGTAGGTGACCGTTTGCCACACTCTGCTTCCTTCGCTGCGAATCTCGATTCGCTCGCCGGACACATCGGCGAACGTTGTACTCAAGCTAACCATGTTTCCTGAAAAGAATTGCGGTTCCCGTTGGCTTGCATTCAGTGCGCCACCGTTGGGCCGGTCGATCAGCCACGCGAACCGGGCAAAGTTAGCGCGTTCATGATCATGGTTGAATCCGGCCAATAGTTCGGCCGGCTTGCGATCGGACTGGCGATTGAAGTTGGACAGCACGGCCTCCATTAGGCGAGGATCATCGCTCACTACCGCGTATTTCCCGCGGACGGCAACGGCCAGCGGCCACAGACCATCAAGCTGCTGATAGTCGGTCTTCTGCAGCCAGCCAACACCAAGATGGCTGGCCGTTAAACTCGGACGGACGAACTCGGCAATCACTGATTGCAAGACACCGTCGCTCCAGTCCGACGCCGCCTCAAGCACCACGACCGAACGAATTCTGACAAAGACGCCCGCGTCGTCGCGCTGGCTTGACTGCACTTTAAGCGAGGCGAGAATTGGAGTCTTGTCGAGCAATGCCTTCAATGCAGAGGCAGCTTGAGAATCGACCGCATTTTCGGGAGGAACTTGGTCAATACGCGTCTCGAGATCAGAACTGCTTCCTTGCTCACCAGACGTCAACTGCACTTGCGGCGCGAACTGAGAAGCAGGCACCAGTCCCAAATGCGGGGCCAGCAGTTTGGTTTCGAGGAGTTCAAGGCAGGAATCCGCCGAAGGATTGGCCGACGCTAACATATACACCGGCGTCATTGGGGACGAGTCGCGATAGATCGGCAGCCGCATCCAGGCCCGCCGGCGATGACACCTGCTCGGGTTCCCGGTTTCTGATCAGCACCCGCTCCTCGCGGTACTGCTTTCCCGTGCGGAACAAATCCGACACTGCTGCCGAGTATTGGGAAAGATCTGTGATATTTTGCTGCACCCAGTACGTGCGGAAATAGCCGTTGGGCACCAGTCTTTTCAGATCCAGAACCATGCGAAGATCGCCTTGAGCCCCGGTGGCAGCGGTCGACTGCGCCCACCATTGATCGGTTTCCATTGTGCGATCCGGCTTGCCTGACATTAATTGCAGGGCCCCCGCCATCAGGTCTTCGCGGGTCGCCAGCAACAGATAGTCGCCCGCAACTGCAAAAGCAACTTCGCGCTGCGATTCAGGATCGCGGCGCACGTAAAAATCTGCTCCACCAACGTTGCGAGGTTCAAACTTGGCGCGCGATTGCCATAAACTGGTCTGCATCGAGCGAGCCGATGGAAGATACGTGATGTAGAGAAACTGGAGCTTGCCAATGTCGTAGAGCGCCAAAGCGCTGTGTTGACCTGAGACTTGCGAAAGAAACTCCGTGTCCGGAGGAAGACCGGCGGCAGCCGCAAATTGGTCACCCGCGCCCTTCAAGCGCAAGAACAGCCGCGAGCGGGAGAAGACTTGATAATTGTCGCCTTGAATCCACTGCTTTTTCTGAGTCGACGAATCCCAGTCGCCCAGGAGCGAAGAAAAATCTTTAGCCTCGAGGTATAACAGCGGGCCAGGGGGAACAAACTTGGTGAGCGCGGTTTCCGGTGGCGAGGTGGTGCGATAGGCTGCGAAACCCAGACTGGCACCTGCTACAGCGACACACAAAACGATGAGCATTCGTTTCATTGCTTCCCGCCTCCTTTCGCCGCAGTTTTAGCTGACGTTGCGGTAACGCGGGCTAGCAATCGAGGACGCACTACACGATCCTGCTCCAAGGCTTCGTGCAAGAGCGGCTGCCGGGCCGCATTTTCACGGTGAATTCGCACCGTAGTTTTAACGTCTGCGATTTTGCGGAGGAGTGTTTTGCGAACAGATGGATTCACTTCCAGTGTTCGCGCCGTTTGATAGTAAGAGAGAGCATCGCCAAAGCGGCCAACGCGGCCCATCGTATCGCCGATCCACTGTGCCACGCGCGCCTGTTGCGAGCGGGAGAGTTGCTCATCGCCGGTTCGCAGGAGATGCGACTCATCGTCGTTCTGTGCTTCTTCCTCGTCCGAGCTGACAGTCCGTCCGTCTTCATCGCCTGGTTCAGGAACATAACGCTGGAGGAACTGAGTCTGGAATAGCGGTTCGAGGACCGCAAGAGCATAGTCATTCGACTGCGCCTCCGTCGCTGCCTGGAAAAGAGGTATGCGCGCTGTGTCCCTGCGAGGGTAATCGATAACGCAGTGGCTCAGAAGCTGTACCTTTATTCTTGTATCCGCGAGTTTCTCGGCTGCCTTGATGCGAGCTTCGTAGAAATAAAACTTATCCGCCGCTGTTAGGCTGATTGCTGCAGGGTCCCCCGCTATCAGGTCGAGCTCTCCGCTGCCGAGTTCTGGGTGCGCCCGTCCTCGGAGTGCTGCCGCAGCCTTTAGGCGCAGGCTGTACGAGCTGTTCCGATCGGAAGCCATTCTGGAAAGCGAGGCCTGTGCAGCAGTTGAATCCTTGGCGACAGCAAGCTTCGCCTGGGCAAGTCGCAGACTGTACGACGGCTCCCAGGGCGACGATTGGACGAGTGCATCCAGGAACTCAATAGCCTCCGCGGGGTGTCCCGACTTTTCAAGCAGAGCCGCCGCCGGATCAAGGTTCTCAAACGGATTTCCTACGGTGACGACGAGGCGATGAAGCAGGTTGAGGGCGCTCGCCGTATCTCCGGCAGCGAGGCGTAGCTCGGCGAGACCGAGAAAGTTCGCAGCGACGAGCCTGTGCTCTTCGATCTCACGCGCGAAAACAAACTCCAGAATCTTACGCGCGGATTGCTTGTCGCCTGTCTGAAACAGCTGGCTCGCCGCTGCGCGGAGAATTTCAGGAGATGGCTGGCTTTCGGGGTTCGCGCGGTATCCGACAAGTTTCGCGTCGAGCGTTCCGAGCTGCGCTGCAACTTGCAACTCGAGAGGAACGAGAGTGCCACGCTGCGAGTCAACCGTCTCGCGAGGCAGCGCGGCAAGGGCAGCCGCGGCAGCCGAATACTGCTTCGTGCGAACAAGATACCTCACCCATCGCTCCTGCCATGAACCGAGTTCCTGTTCGGCGGTTTGGCGCTCGATACCATTCGATTTATCTGCAGCGCTTTGCTTTGCCTCGAGGATGCGCTGATAAATCAGCGCCCGCGGTGCAAGCGGGACCCAAGATACATCGGCGACATCGCCGAGGACGCGCGCTGGGTCTGGAGCCGACAATGACACTTCGAGAAGCCAAGCCGTAGCAGATGAAGGATCCTCTTGCGCAGCGTAGACCGGCTGCAGCACGGCGTTTGAGCGCCACGTTCCGTTGTGGCGCAGGTAGGCACGGACGATCAAGTCTGCTTCAGGCTTAAGATCCGAAAACAGATGGCGTGCCCGTAGCTGATCGCAGGTGCGGCCGAAATCTCTCCAAAAGCTTTCGGAAACGCGCGCACTATTGAGTTGCTTTGACAATACGACGAAAGCCTGCTTCCACTGAGCGAGCGCGGATACACGATCACCTTGCTGGAAGTAGGCCATGGCGAGGCTGTCATACACATCAGGCCGGTCGGGTGAGAGTTCCAGTGTGTGGTTGTAGTCGGCAATTGCACTTTTAGTATCACCAGCGCCGGCATAGTAATCAGCCAGGGTCAGGTAATCGGACACACTTGCGGGACTCTCTTCAAGAATTGCCGGCAGGAAGTCTTCGGGATTGCCGAGCTTCGTGCTTCCACGATATTCACCAAAACGTGAGCCGTAATAGAACCAGGTGTTCCCCGCCAACTGTTGGGCGCGATCGACCGGTTTGGAAAGCCGTACTCGGATTGGGTCGTCGCCCAAGGCAGCGAGGAATGCATGGTTGACTTCCGGCGCTCGGTCGTTGAAATAAAGTCCGACAAGTGCGTCGTAGGCCTTGCTCCATATGGGAGGGCGGGCCTTGCCGCGGGCCTGCACTACTGCGTGGGCAAGCTTTGCACCGCCGTGAGCGACTGCATAGTTGGCCGCCCGCTCTCCCGCTGACGTGGGCCACATCGATGCGATGCGAGTCAGCTCTTGCGGCTGACTCTCCAAGAGTAACTGGAAGAATCGTTCCTGTCGCGAGGTATCCAATCCATTCAAGGAAAATACCGTGGAGAGGACGCGCAATTCGTTCTCTACGTCGCCGGCAGAATGATACGCATCCACCGCAGCGTCGAGTGGCGTAATTCGTTGATCCCTTGGTAGGACGGCCGCAATTTGTTCCATCTGCGGACCGAGTTCGGCGAAGCGGGCGCGACGTCGCTGCAGATCGACCAATGGCTGAATGTTTACGTAATGATTTGGCAGTCCGGCCCTCTGCATCGTTGACTCGAAGCGCCAGCGGGCTTCCTGATCCGCCAGACCGGCGCTCATCGCTAGAGGGATTGCAAAGTCTTCTGCATCCTTCAGAGTCATCCCCTTGTGTCTGGACTCGGCAAAGTCTGCGAAGGCGAGGCGCTCCTCCGGAGTAAAGTAGGCATCTACGGCGCTACCCATTTCTTGCAAAGCGTTCCCAATGCCGGTACGCGCGGCCTCCATGCGCCGGCGCCGGACGTTCTCACGCCACTGGGCATCGGTCAATCCCGCAATACCCTGCTTCTGCAACTGTTCTTTCAGAACCGGCATGCTCGCCAAAGATTCGTCCAGAGCCTTCTGCAAAGTGGCGTAGGCCAGTTCGTGCTGCCGCAAACGAGTCATGATGCGAACGTAGGTCTTCGCACCGGCGTGGTGCTCGGCGCTAGCCAACAAATCAGGGCCGGCCTTGGAGACGCCTTGCTCGGCGAAATTATGCGCCTCTTCAAGCATCCTCCAGTTCTCCAGGCGCCGGGCCACCTCGAAATAGTTTTCTGCATTTTCCGGGCGGCCTTCGATCAGCGCGGCTTGCAGGGCGGAGACAACTTCTTTCACCTTGCCCTGCCGAGCGCGAACTGCAGCCACCTTCTCCTTCCATTGAGGATCTTTGTACGCTAGCTGGTAAATGCGTTCGTAGTCGGTGGCAGCGTCGTCAAAGCGCATGAGCCGCTCTTCGAGTCCGGCGCGCGCAATGTAAAGGTCGGCGCGGTCGGGACGGATGCCAATCGACTTTGCATATGTATCGATGGCCGCCGGGTAATTCTCAAGATTCGTCTGGATGCGCGCCAGCACCATGGACCAGCGATAGTCTCGGGGAGACTGGGCGACAGTCTTTGCGTAGAAATCAACAAGTTGTTGTTGCCGCTGGTAACGAAGCGCATACAAAGACGCTTCGGTGACCAGGGAATCATCTTCAGGAAAAACGTTGACCAGTTCGATGTACTGATCCACTGCGCCCGAGTGATTATTCATTCGCGTGAGCGCGGGGATGAGCGCGCGGCGCAACGTTCCGACCTGAGTCTTGCGCATGTCGGCGGGGAGCGGGGCGCTACGGAACAACGCAATTTTATCGAGATAAAACTGCCGCAGACCAGCATCGTCGCCCGCCTGAGCATAGGTGTCAGCCATGGCAGCAACGTATTCGCCGTTGTAAGGAGATTGCACCAACAATCCCGTCAGCAGATCACGGGCTTGCTGGAACTGCTTTGCATCCGTCGATTTGCGCGCGGCCTCGTATATGAATTCAGAACTCAACAAGGGATGGGCATCTTTCGCGGCTTGCCGCAACACGGAAATGGCCTGGGCCTGCATCTTCGTGCGCCAATAGAAGTCGACCGTCGCGCGGACCACACCGAGGACCCTGGGATTCTCGTGGTAGAGGGCCTCCACGTTTTTCTGCGCCGATGGAAAATCTTTGCGGCCCTCATACAGCCTGATCAATGCGTAGCGCAGTTGCAGGCGAGTAACCGGATCGGTCGAGAGTGCGACTTCCTTCTCAATGGCGTGCTGGCGCACGGTTTCGAACGATTTCTGTTGCGCCAGAGATTCGATGTCTTCGGCCTGTTCGATGGAACTTGTATCGTTTACAACCGAGTCAAGGAACGACTCCAACTCAGGCTGTCGATTCTGCGCCTCGAGAACCTTCACTCGCAGATGCACTGCCGGCATGGACGGGTTCGGTGGCTTTGCAATCTTCGCGGTGTACTGATCCACAAGGTCGCGGAACTTTGGCCGATGGGCCAACTGAAGCAACCGCAGTTCCGCCGGAGATTCCTGAGAGCTGATCGCGCCCTTCACATACTCGTTGATCGCCCGAGAATAATCGCGCTGGTTCTCGTAGATGGCGCCCGCCTCATAGCAATAGAGACTCTGATTCCCCAGGTGTTCTCGGCCTTTGGACAGCAGGCGGAGTGCGTTTTCAAAATCGAAGTAGTCCCAATAGATGGTGGCGGCTTCGAGATATCCGCCGGGTTGTCCGGGCGAGACCTGAGGGATTCTTTCCCAATAAGGCGCGGCTTGCGCGAACTGTTCGCGGTCGGCATAGATGTCACCCACGCGCGCCATCACTTCGGTGTTGCCTGGACTGGCCTGGAGCAGGTTGTCTTCGATCTTGGCGGCGATGGCGGTGTTGGCGGAGTCGAAATATGCGAGCGACCGGTGCACCGATGCGGCCGTATTATCCAGCTCAGCCTCAGCGGGATATTGCATCGCGAGTGAATTCAGCACCGGAGCGCTTTCCTCAAAATGGGAGCGCCACAAGTTTGCATATGCAAGAAAATCAGCGGCGGCCGGGTTCTTCTCCCAACTGTCAGGGTCCGGCGCACTTTCTCGAATGGCACTGAGCTCAGACTCCAGCTTGCCTCGGCTGGAAAGAAATTCGAAGAAACGGTTGCGCAGCACCGAATCTTCGAACCAGTGCTGGCGAAGCAACGCCTCCCAGGCCGCGGGATCATAAGTCTGCGTCGACTGATACGCACCAAGCAGGTTGCGAACGAATACCGGGTTGTGAGGAAAACGCTGGTTGGCATACAGGTTCAACCGCAAGTAAAGGGCTGGACTGCCTCCGACGACGTTCCTGAAATATTGTTCGAGGTCGTTTCCCTTGAAGGTTGCGACGGCATCGCGGGTTAATTGCTCGAACTCCGCATCTCGTTTGTAGCGCAGATAGAAACGAGCAAGCTTGTCGTACCATGACTTGTCAGGAAAGCGCGACATGGCCAGACGGTAGATTTCTTCCTGCCGCGAGCCCAGCCGGTTCTGATCGAGAAAGACGGCGAGACGCTCGTACAGGCCAGGATCGTCTGGGTTGCGGTCGATCTCACGCCGCAATACGGCCAGCGCAGGCGGAATTTGGTCCATCTCCACCAGCCTTGCCAGGTAACGGTCGAGGACCCGCGCATATTCTGGTGAGCGGGCCCCGCCGACTTGCCGGACGGGCGAACCCGCATTTACCAACTGGAAGGCCTTACCAGATCGATGCCGAGGAACCGGCGTCTCTTCGGAAGTCTCACTCTGTTCAGCTTGCGCATCTGAGTTGTCCTGGATCGAGGGTGCGCCCGGGTAGTAGCTGTTTGCGGAGTTGTATGTTCCATCAGCGGTCCCCAAGGGTACCTTCTGCGCTTTCTCAGCAAGTTCCTGGAGAACAGCATCGTAGATGGCAAATTCGTCCTTGGCATCGTCTTTTCGCGCGTAGGCGTCGGCCATCAGCAGAGCAACGGCCGTGCGCTCTTTGGCATTGGGGAAATTGGCCAGAAATTCGCGGCCTCCCCGGATCACCGCCTCACTTTCTCCGGAGTTGGCATAGAACTCGAGCATTTGCGCATGCAGTTCGGCACGCCGCGAGCACTTGGGAAATCTTTCATCCAGAAGAGCCAGCAACTCGGCTGCTCGTGATCGGTGAAAATAGGGCGCAGCCTGCTGTTCTTCCGTCGAATATTGCGCGCCAGGCTGAGTAGTGTTCAGAATCAAGGAAAGGATTCCATTCAGATACCCAGGGCCCTGATCCAACGTGGCGATGTCGCGATACATAGAGAGCTCGCCGGAACCGAATCGGATCGCGGTTTCCGGCGCCGTGAGCAAGATGCTGGTCAGAGCGCCGATCGCCGTCTCTTGCGCATCCGGCAGATCTTTGCTGTTGTAGAGCGCGAAATAGTAGCGCGCCGACTCCGGGTAGGCGTGAATCTGTTCGAGCAAGCGCGCGCAGATGTAGAGTTCCTGCGAGGTCCACGGTGACTTGCTCGTCTCCTTGTGCTGCCGGAGATCGGCAATGGCCTGCTGCGCGATGTCGGTTTTGCCCTGCTGCTGGTAGTAGTAAAAAATGCGCGCTGTGGCGTTGAGGTCCTCCGGGTTAGACACGATTGCGGCATGCGCATCGTCGCGAAACTTGCGCAGGTTTTGCGTTTCCCGCAAAAGGTCGAAATAGCTCTTCACTAGTTGCGGGTCCCAGAGCGGCTGAAAGGTCTGTTCATACACCGACAAGCCTTCACGAACTGAGCCGCGTCGATACTCGACCATGGCTTTCGCCTTCACCGGAAAAATTTGGTCCTGAGGAAATTGCTTGTGGTAATCAGCAATCAGCTCGCTGGCCGCGGGGTATTCCTTCTCCGCGACGAGGAATTCCAGAAAACGCGCGTACAGGGATTGTTCATCCGGGTATCGAAGAATCCAAGCTCGATACTGCGCGATGGAAGTCTCTTTCGATATCCCCTGGGCCTGAATGATGGTGAAGATGCGCTCAAATGCCTGCCAACTACGCTGCTCTTGCGTCGGGGTCAGCTTTTCCGCCACGATCGGCGGAGCGCTCGCAATTAGCGATAGAGTTTTCGTTTCGTCGGCCGGCCTGAGACGACGGTGGTAGAAATCGGCCAGCTCGAGTTGGGCGTTGATCTTGTCGGACGAGTTCTCGACGAAGGCTTTCCAGTCAGATTCCGCCGCGATGAAATCAAGCTGCTGCTCATCTTCCAGGGCACGCAACGAATACAACTCGGCGTTGTGCGGCTGAGCCTTGATCAGCTCACCGAGCGCGGGGCGCGTTTCGCGCGGTGGGCGCCGAAACGCTACGGCTCCCGTCGGCAGTGACATCATGCGGAAGAAGACCGCTTCGACCGCGCTCCTGCTTTCGACATTACGAATCCATGACGGCAACTCGCCGACGGCGGCAACGGTCACGCTTATGGCCGCGACAAACACTGCCAGCACGAGTACCCGCACGCGATCGCGCGGTGACTCAAGGAAGCACTTCAATCTGCACCTCCTGAGTACCGATGTTGTGCGCAATGTCCTCGGCGGTAACGGTCACCTTGTAGGCGCCGGGAATGGCTTGCTCGGGAATAGTAAGCAACCCGGTGTTCGCAGCAACTTTCGCGTCCCAGCGCAGCGCTACCGGAAGAGCTCCATCCATGCGTGCAACCAGAGTCCGAGTGCTCTCTGATGCGCTGACTCTCAGAGCAATGGTTTGACCACGCTGAAAGCGTTTGCCATCGAGTCTTACCCGCACTACGGGAGCCTTGCTGGCGATAACGAACGTCTTGGACTCGCGATAAGTATGGCCGACGTTGTCGCGGAGAATCAGCCGCACGGTGTACGTTCCATCCTGCATGTCAGTGGGCGCAAGAAACCGCGTTTGCCAGACATCTTCCGAAGAAAGATAGCGCAAAGGCTGCATTAGACCGAACGGAAACAGTGCTATGACCGAAACAATAGATTCGTCTGTCTTGACCCGAAGTATGGGATCGCCAGGCCGAATAACGCGCGGCCGCAGAAGGGCGCGCGGCACCGCCAGAAAGGACGTGTAAGGCGTAACGAACTTATACTGCCGCGCCAGGCGAATGATTTCGTCAATGCTGGCCTGGTCTTCTCCGTCTCGTTCAATTTTTTCGAGGAGTGCGTCGACCCTCGCCCGGGCCCACAGACGGGGCAATTGCGGATGGTCGGACGACTGCTTCGGCAGCGTCGTCTTGCCAGTGATCTGCAGGGGAGCGCCGTCGCGCACCCCATGAACGGCAAAGCTAACGCTGTCGTGCGGGTTCTGGTAGCGGCCCACCCACGAGGCCAATGATCCCGCGAATGTTGCCGCCTGCAGCGGGTACACCGTATCGACAGCCGCATTCGGGCTAACTGAAAGTTCGAGTTGCCCAACCGGGCTGCGACCGATCTTCGACAGAAACGAGTTCAGCTTGAATTCAGTTGGCTCTGTGGAAAGTACGTGTTCAAGCACGCCGTCATGTCGCGCGAGCAGGCGAAACAGCGGAAGATTAGCGTCGTCTCCGACGGCAAGAATGTAAGTGCGTGGGCGCTGCGTATCAGGAATTTGCTGCCACGCCCTAGCGTACCAAGCTGCGATCTTTCCGTTCTGAATGGGGCCGCGGGTCGCGCCACCATCGCTCAGGATAACGAGATAGGTATTCATTGCTCCTGGCGTTGCCGCTTGCTCCAAGCCCGTTTGGAGGGCCTGCTGCAGATTGGTGCCACCGCGAAGTCGGCTCGCGCGAACAACGTTAAGGGCGCGCTGAATGTTCGCCCCTTCTGCAGAAGTGACAGGCACTATTTGCGTTTCGGTGTTGAACAGCACCAATCCGAAGTGATCCGCCGAGCGCAATGAGTGCAACAGAGTTTCGAGGGCCTGGTAGCTGCGCTCCAGTTTCTCCCATTGCATCGACAACGACGTATCGAAGAGCACGATCACCGTCTTAGGCGCATCGCTCGGGGCTCTTTCGGCCGGCGCGCCGCTCGTTCCGAAGCCAAGCAGAGCTTCGGCCTCGAAGAAGCCGGGCTCCTTGGTGCTGCTGATCGGCGCCGTCTCCGTCGGTGATGGTTGGCCGCTGATGGGATTTCTGTACGTCAGCAATTGCAGCGTGTCGGACGCGGCCGGATCAATGTCGTAAGTCACGACGAAATCTTCGCCAAGATTAATGTTTTGTCCTTCGAAGTGTCCCTCCACGAGGTGCGGCGTGTTCTGGTCGAACTGGAGAGGGAAGGTCTTCGCAGGCGCTTGAAAGTTGCGAATAGCGTGCGCCGTGTGCAACTCGAAATTGATGCGAAGATGTGCAGCCGCTTGCGCCGAGTAAGCATCCGGCCGCAGCGGGATCGCGAAATACGATTTCAGATTTTCGACCGGAATCGACTCGTGGTACTCGATCTCCAGTCGCTTCGTTCCGTAGCCCGGAATCGGGGTAATGCGCGCGCTGAAAACTGAAGTGCGCTTGGCTTCTTCGGAGCCTCGCTCGCCCATCTGCAAAAGTCCGGGATCAATCGCTTGCTGCTTAAGCTGGTTGTAGATTTCTTCGGCGCGCTTGCGTTCGAGGATCACGGCCGGCAGGCGCACGGGGCCGTCCCATGTGGCGAAATCAGAGATCGTGGCGTGGCTGGGAAGCGCGAAAATGTAGTTGCCCTCTTCGATGTTGCCGGTGTGATTGGCAAACACCTGCCGGACGAAAACGCGAGCATCCCCGTTGTCGATGCGGACAGTAATTTCCATCTCTTCGAGGGATAGAATCGCCGCATTCGGCTGCTGCTTGTCGCGAGGGATCAGAACTCCTGCGTCGGCAAAGAGCAACGCCGATGCTGAAAGTACGATCACAACGGAGATGAGCAGCTTCTTCATGAGTGCAGCTTCTGCTCTGGTATGCGGACCAGGCCGTTGTCGGTGCCAATGTAGATGTAGCCTCTGGAGGCAGCGAGCGCGGTGACATTCAACGATGGCAGGCCGTCGTGGATCACCGACCAGCGACCGGCTTGGCGATCGTAAAGATACAGACCATCGCCCAGAGTCCCGGCCAGCACGTAGTCCGGCGTTACGAGCATGGCGTTGGGGTTGACTTCGAGCGGGCCCGAAGCGGTTTCGAAGGTATGAAACCGCCCGGAAGTGTCCAGGCCCAGGACGCCGGCTCCGTACGTGCCGACCATCCATTCCGCGCCCACAGGAACGACTGCGGTGATCCAGTTGTGCTTCAAGCTGGAGGTGGTAGTTGTGTAATTCGCGGCTATGTCGCCTCGGTTGAGCCGCGACAAACCACCCAAAGTTCCCGCCATGAGTTCGTCGCCCGCAACGCCGAGCGCGTAGACGTGGTTGTTCACGAGCCCGTGAAAGGCGTACATGCTGCGCGCACCGTTTGAATCGAGAAATGTAAGCCCCGCCGGGGTAGCGAGCGCCAGTCCACCTCGATAGGCGGCGACATCGGTCACGTGGTCGGCAATCAGGCCGTCAGCCTTTGTCAGGACCTGCTCTTCATTGCCTGATCGATCGAAGCGGACAAGTCCGTTCGCGGTGGCAACATCCACGCCACCGGTCTTCCCCTCTGGCACGATGCGATTCACGCAGAAGACGTGCTCATCTTCCACGTGCCGGGTAGGCCTATTCTCGGAGTCGAGAAGATCGAGTCCCCGATCGAAATATCCGACCCAGAGTTGTCCATTTGTGTCGGCCGCCAGGGCGGAAATGTTGCGGTCGGTAAGCACCGCAGAGCTCGCATCCAGCACCCGCTCCCAGCCGAATGCATGAGGCTTCATCCGGAAGAGCCCGTTGCGAGCCACCGCGAAAACAGCATCCCCCGAGGAGAACAATTGGCGCACTTCCCCCAATTGGCTCCCCTGACCCAGGCTAGGATTCGGACGCCGTCCCTCGAGGGGAATCACGATTACGCCCTGATCTTCCGATCCCACGTAAAGCTGCGTGGGGGTGCCAAGCAGCGCCGTGGCGAGCACTCCCGGAGCCAGTACGTGTGAAAATTGCCCGCTATCGAAAACTGCGACCCCAGTCACAGTGCCAACGTAGGTTGTGTCGCCTGAGACCGCCAGGGACTGTACTTGCCGATCAGGCAGCCCCTCGGCTTCCGCAAAGGTATCAATCTCCCCGGAGTGAAAGTGCAACACGCCACCATTCAGCGTTCCGACCCACAGGTCCGATTCTGTTCCCGCCAGGGCCGTCACGTAGAGCGCATCAAGCCGGGGATGGAGGACCGTGATCCGCTTTCCGTCATACACCATCACTCCGCGCTTCTTGGTCCCAAACAGGAGATGCCCGGAAGCAGCCGGCAAGATTACGTTGATGGCCCGGGCATCGGCGTTAGCTGGCAAGATCTGGCGGAAAGCCCGCCCGTTGAAGGCAAGTATCCCAGCGCTGGCAGTCGCGATGACCAGTTCTGGTTCCCTCGAGTCGGAAAGAACCGCTGGTGCCAAGGCGACCAGTCGCGATCCGGGCAACTCGCTGCCGACCGCATAGTGGCGAAGCAGAGAGCCACCTGGCTCGTATTCCAGTAGCCCGGTTGGTCCGGCAATAAATAGATGATCCTGAAAGCGCGTCGCCTGAAGAAACACCTGGGGCGAGCTGACGACCTCGAATCCGCGGTTGGGCACCGGAGCCAGCAACTGCACCACAAAACGAAGGTCGTGCTCGGCGCGAACATCTTCGGCCGCCCTGCGAATTGCTCGGGTGCCGCCCCATATCGCTGCCGTCGCGAAGGCCACAGCGACCGTCAACCCAATGACTGCTGCGACGCGTGCCGAGACCATGGACGGCCACTTCATGGCTTCCTCTTGGGCAGGACAGTGAAATATAAACCGTCAATCCGGCCCTGCAAATCAAGAAGCACGGGATGAACCAAACCAATGCGATAGTACAGACAGCGGGTTTCGCGCGTTCCGGGCGGAAAGCATTGTGTACCGCGTCAGACACCGTATCAGGACTGACACAGCATCTAACTTATTGGCTTTTTGCCGACGGTTACCCGTTTACAATGGCCCGGGCGGGTCAAATTGGGGAAACTCTATTGTCTACGAACTCTGGCAGAGTCAGGGTGGCATGGTTTGATTTGACCTTATGGGTGCAAGGTTCTTTCTGAGGTTCGCCGCGACGGCAATGCTCCTTCCGCTGGCAGGAGGAATGGCAGTCGGGCAAAGTCCGACTTTAATCAGTCTTGACCAGGCAATTGACCTGGCCCTGGCGCACAACCATTCGTTGAAAGCCAGCCGTACTCAGATTCTCCAGAATCAAGCCCAGGAGATTACCGCGAACCTGCGACCCAATCCGACCCTTGGAGTGGACACCCAGTTCGTCCCCTTTTTCAGTCCACAATACTTTTCGAGCGACAATCTCAACTTAACTCAGCAATTCGATATTGGACTAAGCTACCTGTTCGAACGCGGCCATAAGCGGCAACACCGGCTGCAGGCAGCCCGAGATCAGACCGCGGTCACGCGCGCCCAGATCGCCGACGCCGAACGGACCCTGATTTTCAATGTCGGTCAAGAGTTCGTCAGCGTCTTGCTGGCCGAATCCACACTGCAATTTGCCCTTCAGGACTTGAAGGGTTTCCAGCAGACAGTCGATATCAGCCAGGAGCAATTCAAGGCCGGGTATATCGGCGAGGGTGATTACCTAAAAATCAAACTTCAGCTTCTGCAGTTTCAGACCGATGTGTCATCGGCACGCCTGGCTAAGGTGCAAGCTCTCACATCGCTTCGACAGTTTCTGGGCTATGACGCGGTTCCGGCTGATTATGATGTGATCGGGGATCTCGCCTATCAGCCGCTCCAAGCCCGCCTGGAAGACTTACAAGCGCGAGCTTTGAAAGAGCGCCCTGATATTCGTGCCGCTGAATTGGGAATCACCGCCGCTCATAGCCAGTTTTTATTGGCAAAGGCGAACGCCAAGGTGGATGTAAACGGAACGTACGACTTCACCCACGTCTCTGGAGAGAATACGGCGTCCATCTTCGCAAATTTCGAACTCCCCATCTTTAATCGTAATCAAGGGGAAATCGCCCGCACCAACTACGCTCTTACCCAAGCCAAGGAGCAACAGCAATCGGCAAGTGACACCGTTCTTTCGGACGTTGCCAATGCCTATGAGGCCGTGAAAAGCAACGATGAAGTCGTGCAGTTGTACACATCAGGCTATCTGAAGCAGGCACAGGATTCGCGGGATATCAGCGAGTACGCCTATAAGCGTGGCGCAGCCAGTCTACTGGATTTTCTTGATGCCGAACGCAGCTACCGCTCCACCCAACTGGCGTATCGTCAAGCCTTGGCCTCATATATGACCGCACTGGAACAGTTGAAGGAAGCCTTGGGATCGAGGAACCTGCCATGAAAGCGCGTAAGGCTCAAAACCGAAGGCACGTCTCGTTCCTGCTAGCCAGCATGATCACGATCGCAATATTTCTCACCGGCTGCCAAAATTCTGACTCGAAAGCATCGGCCAATACGAAGAACAGTAATAACGCTGAGCTTTTTACCATCCCCGCCGAGCAAATGTCGCATGTGCAGGTCTTGAAGGTGCAACCCACGACCCTGACTCGGACTCTTCGCCTCACGGGCGCCGTTGCCTACAACGGGTTTCGTACGACGCCGGTAATTTCTCAGGTGAGCGGGCCGGTCAGCAGAATTGTTGTAGTTCCAGGACAGCACGTGAGTAAGGGCGAGCCCATGCTCTACGTGGCGAGTCCTGACTATTCCCAGCTGCGCACGAATTACTTGAAGGCCAAGGAAGCCTACGCACTTGCGCAAAAGGCGTACGCGCGCGCCAAAGACTTATACGATCACAAAGCGATTGCGGAGCAAAATTTGGAACAAGCACAAGCCGCGCAAGCCCAGGCGGGCGGTGATTTGTCGGCAGCCCAAGCTGCGCTGAGGGTCTTAGGGATCACCGATCCCGACGCGCTGGTCGAGGGTCCGCCTTCATTTGAAGTCCCGGTCAAGGCTCCGATCAACGGCGAAGTCGTCGAGCAAAATGTTGCCGCGGGACAACTGATTCAACCTGGCGCCACGCAGTGCTTCATGCTTTCCGATACGAGCAATGTCTGGGTGCTCGTGAATGTTTATCAGAAGGACTTGCCCTATGTGCGGGTGGGAGATCCCGTCGCTATTCAGGCAGATGCCTACTCCGAGACATTCCATGGCCGCATTGCCTATGTTGCAGCATCCCTGGATCCAAATACGCGGACGCTACAGGCGCGAATTGAAACGAATAATCCCGGCGAGAAACTGAAGAAGGACATGTATGTTGTAGCCATAGTCAAGGCGGGCACCATTCAAAACGCCATTGCGCTCCCGGATGCGGCGATTCTTCGCGATAGCGAGAACCAGCCGTTCGTTTATGCGGCGACTTCGTCCAACCAGTTCGGCCGCCGCTCAGTAACCCTGGGAGAGAGTTTGAATGGCCAAACACAAGTCACAAGCGGGTTGAGGCCCGGCGACCAGGTCATTGGAGACGGCAGTCTTTTCCTGCAATTTGCAAACTCTTTGCAGCGCTAATCAGTCGCGCCAGAATGGGAATGCTTAGCGGTGAGAACCGCGTTCACGGCACCTGAATGATCCATCGAATCGTCCAAGCGGCGCTGCGGCAGCGGTTTCTGGTGCTGATGCTGACCGCTTTCATCACTATCGGCGGCATCCTTTCATTTCAAAGGATGCCGGTCGACGCCTATCCAGACCTCTCCCCTCCGCAGGTCGAAATCATCACGCAATGGCCGGACCACGCCGCCGAAGAGGTAGAGCGGCTGGTGTCGCTGCCGCTCGAACTACAGATGAATGGCGTTCCGCACCTGATGGTGATGCGCTCCATCTCTTTGTACGGGCTCTCTGATATCAAACTGACTTTCGAAGACAGCACGAACGACTATTTCGCTCGACAAATCGTTTTTGAACGGCTAGCCCAGGCGACCCTCCCGACCGGCGTCACGCCGAGCCTTGCGCCTTTGTTCAGCCCCAGCGGCTTGGTCTATCGCTATGTGCTTGAGAGCCCCGACCGAAGTCCGCAGGAACTAAAGACGATTGAAGATTGGGTCGTGGAACGAGCTTATCGTTCGGTTCCCGGCGTTGCCGACGACTCTGGTTTCGGCGGCACAGTGATGCAGTATCAGGTTCTACTCGACCCAGCCCGCATCTATGGCTATCACTTAACCGTCCCGCAAGTGACGGCGGCACTCGCAGCTAATAACGCCAATGCCGGAGGTGGCTTTTTCTCACAAGGCGGACAGTTTTATTACGTGCGGGGTATCGGATTATTACGGAATACCGACGACATCGGAAACATCGTGGTGGGGGCCAACAAGGGTGTGCCCATCCGAGTCCGCGACGTCGGCGATGTCACCATCGGCCATGCCCCGCGTCTCGGGGAATTTGGCTTTCAGAAAAACGACGATGCGGTCGAGGGCGTCATTCTCATGCTGCGTGGAGAACAGACGCAAAACGTCCTCAAGGCAGTGGAACAGAAAACGGAGGAGTTGAACCGACAGATCCTTCCTTCCGATGTCAAGATCCATCCGTACTACGATCGCAGCGAACTGGTCGACCTGACGACCGACACCGTTGAAGCCAATCTCCTAAGGGGAATGGTGCTGGTACTGATCGTGCTGATCTTCTTCCTCGTCAGTTTCCGAGCTGCCATCATCGTCGCGATCACGATTCCATTATCGCTGCTGTTTGCGTTCATCGTGCTCCACGCCCATGACGTGGCGGCGAATTTGCTTTCCATCGGGGCCATCGACTTCGGCATCGTTATCGATGGGACAGTCGTGATGATCGAGAACATTTACCGCGAGCTGGCCTTGCGGGAAGGTCAGGACTACAAACTCAACGACGTCATTTTGGCAGCGGCAAAAGATGTTGACCGACCCATCTTCTATTCGGTCGCCGTTATCCTCGCCGGGTATCTCCCTATCTATGCGCTGACTGGACCCGCTGGAAAGCTGTTTCATCCGATGGCTGAGACCATGTCGTTTGCACTGGTCGGCGCGCTGATCCTGACTCTCACCCTCATCCCGGTGCTCGCGTCCTACTGGTTCAGAAGTGGCGTTCGAGAAAGGCCGAATCGCGCATTTGAGTGGATGAAGCGTAAGTACGCGACCCAACTGGACTGGGCGCTCGATCGCCCCAGAACGACGCTGCTAATTGCAGCGCTGATCTTTGGAGCCACCCTATTGCTGGTTCCGTTTATCGGCGGAGAGTTCATGCCACATCTGGATGAGGGTGCTCTCTGGGTGCGAGCGACCATGCCGTATACGATTTCGTTTGAAGAGGCTGGTAAAATTGCGCCTCAGATCCGGGACATTCTGATGTCCTATCCACAAGTCACCGTTGTGGGTTCGGAGCTGGGGCGCCCGGATGACGGCACCGATCCAACCGGCTTCTTCAACTGCGAGTTCTATGTCGGGTTAAAACCATACAAGGACAAAGCTTGGCGCGGCGAGGTCAGCGACAAGAAGGCGCTGATCGAATCTATCAACAAAAAGCTCATCGCCTTCCCGGGAATAATTTTTAATTACACCCAGCCTGCGGAAGACGCCGTGGATGAGGCTTTGACCGGGCTGAAGAGCTCTCTGGCGGTGAAGATTTACGGGGATGATCTTACTGTTCTTCAAGAGAAGGCGATTCAGATAAAGAACACTCTCGCGAATGTGCCGGGATTCACCGAACTCACAGTAGTGCGGGAGCTTGGGCAACCCAGTCTGCTGGTCGATGTCGATCGCAACAAGATCGCGCGTTACGGAATCAATGTCGCGGACGTGGAGGCAGTAATTTCTGCCGCGGTCGGCGGGCAGGCGGTCACACAGGTGATTCAAGGCGAAAAGTTATTCGATCTAGTGGTCCGCATGCAGCCCCAATTTCGCAGCAGCGCGCACGAGATCGGGAATTTGCTCGTGGGCACGCCGGATGGACAGCAGATTCCACTTAGCCAGCTTGCCGATATCAGCCAGGGGAACGGTGCATCGTTTATTTACCGCGAAAACAATTCACGCTATATCGGAGTGCAATACAGCATTGAGGGAAGAGACTTAGAGCGAGCCGTCAAGGAAGGCCAGGCGGCCGTCAACCGAGCCGTGAGGTTGCCCCAAGGTTATACGATGAGCTGGGGCGGCGAATATAGCCAGTTTCTTGAGGCTAAATCGCAGATGTATTTCATCGGCCCCCTCGCGGTCGTGCTGATTTTCATGATCTTGTTTGCCCTCTACGGGAACTTCAAATTCCCCGTAACGATTGCTTTGGGAGTGATCATGACCGAGCCAGTCGGAGCCCTGGTTGCGCTTAAATTGACGCACACTCCATTCAGCGTCTCTTCCGTGCTCGGGCTTCTGGCATTGCTTGGTGTTTCGGTGGAAACCGCCGTCATTCTCGTGTCGTACATCAACAAGCTTCGACTGGAAGGGCTTGGCATCCGGGAGGCCACGCGTGAAGCCTCGCTGCTCCGACTCCGTCCCATCATGATGACCGCCCTGGTCGCCTGCCTCGGCCTCTTGCCGGCTGCTCTCTCAACAGGAATAGGTTCTGACACGCAGAAACCCTTCGCGATCGTTATTGTGGCCGGATTGATTTCCAGGCTATTCATCGGCTTTTTCGTGAACCCCGTTTTGTACGAGATCGTCGCTCGCGAAGGGGACGTTCTGCAGATTTGAGGAAGCCAATCCCGGAATACTTGCCTTCGAGTGGCGCTCACCCTTGCGGGCTGCCGACGGAGGCTCTGGCTGGATCAGCTCATAGTGCTGTCTTGGGTCGGTCCCTGCGCTACAGTGGTAGCCATTGTCGGCGTCTTGGGGCCGCGTTTGCGGGCTTTTAGGTGAAATTGCCGCATTACCCGACGGATCACCTTGTCGCTGACTCCAAAGAGCGACTTGATTTCAACATAGCTCAGGTCCGGCCTGCTGAGAAGAACCTCTGCAAGCTGTGAATCGAAGTTCAGGCGAACTTGGTCGAGCCGTTCTCTCAAATTTATCTGCGCAATTTTCATCGTATCTCACGTGCGGCCGGAACACTCGGTCGGCGGCGAAGCTATGGTTGCTTTGCTTCGCGCACCGAACGCTTCAATCCATGACTGCTTCACAACACGAGCCAGTTCTAATTGCCGCTTCCGGGCGTCTTGCTTTCGGTCGGAGTACCTTCCGACTTCTCTGCGGAGGCAGGAATCTTTCCGCCAGCCGCCTTCAACACGTCGTTTTCCTTGCTGTGACGATGCACTTGCAGAGTGCGAAGGAAGTGCACCAGGTCCCAGGCATCGTTCGGCTGGATCGTCTCCGCAAACGAGGGCATCGGCGTTCCGTCAACTCCGGTCATGAAGATTTTGTAAATGTCCTGGTTGGTGTCGCCACACTTGAACCGGGAATCGTTCCCGCCTCCGGCAAAGTTGTATGGTCGAATCGGCTGGTCTTTGCTGTCCGTGAGAGTGGCGGCCGACGGGCCGTCTCCCTTGCCTTCCGGTCCGTGACATTTCCAGCACTCCAGCTTGGTAAACAGGGCTTTGCCGTGGGAGATGCTTTCTATTGTCACAGGAGGTTCGGCCGGAATCTTGATCGGCTCCCCAGCTTTCTCTTTCTCCCACCGCGGCGAGAAAGTCTTGATGTATGCGACCAAGTCGGCCCGCTGCTGGTCATTGAACGTGTCCCAGACCGGCATGTTGGAATTCGTCACGCCGCGGCTGATCGTGTTGGCCAAGTCCTGGTCCGTGGGCAACGTGCCAGTCAAAGTAGACCGACACTTGAACGTCGCGATGGTGAAGTCGCGGGGTTTGGGATCGAGCCATTGCGCGTTTTCCCCGTTGCCGTCGCCCTGGTCGCCGTGACAACCGGCGCAGTATCTCCGGTAATTCATCTTGCCGTCTTTGGAGTGACCCGTAGCGTTGCCCACGCGGCTTTCCATCGCCTTCAACGGTTGCGGTGGATGCGGCCCCACATCCGGTGCGTCCTGCGCCACGAGGCGGGATGAGAACAGTGTTGCCAGAGCCAGAAACAGAATCCCCATGCCACAATGCATTAACTTTTTCATCGAAGGTATCCTCAAGCATGGTCGGCAGCATCTCCTGCCGACCTGCTGGTTCTCAGAAAGCAAAGTCAAATCCCAGCAGCAAGCTGTTGCTGGTCAGGTCGGTTCCGGTTACTGGCGAAGTGCCGCGCTGCCGCAACCACGAATACTCGTTGTGGAACGCGAAGCCCGCGCGGCTGGTCATGAACGGGTTGTAGCGATAGCCGACAACGTAGTTATCGATGTCGCCCAGGTTGGATGGGGTCCCCGGAATCGCCTGCTGCGACATGCGAATCCATTCCGAGCGCTGAATGATGGTGAACTGCGGATTCCACACGAGGTGGGTTTCCACAAAGGCCCCGTTCCAGCTGGGATTGCGAGTGCCGGCGGGCAAGACGCCGGTCGTGTTGTTGTTGGCCGGGTCGCAGGTTCCGCTGATGATGTCTCCATAGCACGCGCCGAACCAGGCATCATCGGAGCCGTGCTGCGTGAAGACCTGAAAGTCCAGCTTGCTGCCGAGGTAGAAGAGCCCCTCGAATCCCACCCGGCTGAAGCTCTTGTTTCCGATGCCGGAGCCCGGCAGGGGAACTCCTCCCTGGGTCAGATACGTCGTCGGAGCCACGCCGATCATGGCGTAGCCGCCGACGCGCTGCATTCCCAGTCTGCCCGCGTTGAAGGCCTGGCTTCCGGCAAAAAACGCAGTGTAGGAATTCTGCCCATACGGCAGGTCCACGTTGCCGTCGGTCGAACTGAACACTGCCGCCGACAAACGCGTGCGATCGTTCATCGAGTGTCCCATCCACTCCGCCCCCAGCTGGTTATCGCCCAACTGGCCGAAGATGTTGCCGTCCCCCACCGGGATGAAGTGGAACAACTGATATTCGCCCCCGCTGCCCGACAGCGTCAAAGTACGTTTCTCGGAGATGAAGCTGTCGAGCTCGAACTTTCCGACCTTCACGTTTAACCACGGACTGTGAAACAGGTTGTCGAACCGCACGTTGACGGATTCGAAATGGAAGGCCCCGGTCTCGTCGGAAGAGGGAACCAGCAGGAAAGAGAAGTTCTTTTCGAGTGTTCCACCGGTCAGAATGTCCAGGCCGCTCAGGTTGAAGCCGGTGGTGGTCATCCTGGTCTCACCGGTACCCCCGCCGGCGGTGTCGACTTGCACTTTGTTGGTGCTTTCCCGGCTCCAGAACGGAGTCATACGCAGGGTGATCGGCCAGTAAGACGCGTTCTGCCAGATCGGAGCGTCCCGATCATTCATCAACTGGTAGCCGTTGTCTTTGAATTTCTGACCGAAATAATTCAGCATCGGCCACGATTCATGACAGGCCGAACAACGAAGTCCGTACTTTCGGGCGAATGCCGGCAACGCGGAAGCGGGCCTCGAAGCACTGAGAACCATCACGAACAGAACCAGAGCCGTGATTACGAAACGTTGGTCAACCATTAATTGCAAGCGACTGCGTAGCAACCTGCCCATGCTAGCTCTCCAAAATTAATTTTCGATGCTATGAGTGTTGGTCTTCCCGTGCCAGATCGCGTAGCGGAACCTCTCCAGCGTGTGTTCGAACCGTTTTAGTCGTCTGCAATCTCCTTGGGGGGAGAGGGAAATACTGACAACGGGGGTGCACGACGGTCGAGAATGAAGAAAATAAGTGACGCCAGATTTCTCTGGCGTCGTGTGAGTTACATGCCCTTGTAGACGAAGCTGATCTCTTTCGTCTCAGTTCCACTGACGACGACGGTCTGTGTCATCGTGCCCAGCTTCTCGTGCCACGCTTTGATTGTGTAAGTTCCCGGCGGCAGATTGCTGAGGTCGAAACTACCGTCTTTGCCAGTGACTGCGAAGAACGGATGCTTGAAAACTGCGATGTAGCTGCGCATCCAGGGATGCAGATTGCACTTCACCGGAATCGCTATCTCTTCGCGGGCAAACGCCTCTTCCATCTTGGAATTTGGGGGCTCGGCCTTGTTCCATTCGCGGTTGTTGGTTGGGCTGGGATGAATGTTATGGGACGTGGCATCGTCATTCACAACCTGCAGCGTCTGGTTGGTGCGCACCGCCATCACATGGGGCTGATACATGCATCCTTTTTGCTCGACGACCGCGGGTTGAGTTGGCGGATCGAATGTGCGATCGCCCAAGCCTTCGGAGACAAACACGACCACGTTCTGCAAATCACCCTTGTTGTCGGCCACAATGTCCTGCACCATCACGGGCGTGGGATGCTGCTTGGCGCATACTGGATCGGCAGCCATACTGATTGGCTTCGCAACAGGTGCTTTGCCGTCAAAGTGCACAATCCCTCGAACGGTCGCTCCAGTCGTAGTGGGTACGGGGCCGCCGGCTCTTGCCCCGTGCGGAGCTGAGATCCAAATACCCAGAGTAAGGATAAAGACAGAAACAAATCTATTCCTGGTCATACCACCTCACCTCAATTCAGTAATTTTCTGGAACTGGAAGAGGACAGCTTCCTCTGTTTCTTGGTCGCCGCCCTTAACTGAAATCTTTGAGCCATATCTTCTTTGACTGATCACTGCCGGCTGTTCGGTTCATTGAATCCCTGGCGATAGCCGGCGACAAAAGATGCGCGATCTTTTTCAGTGGACCAGCGTCCCACCGGAGGATGCATTGTCTTCTTTGTCGTGCGGGCTAGCTTGCCGAGATAGAGTCCATCGCGATAAGCACCGTCAGCAGCCAACTGCCTTTCAGCGATCTGGCTCTTTGTTGTCGCCGAATCTCGAGGGAAAAACATGGCGCTGGTGCCCACACACCCCATTGCAAGTACGTACGCCAATAGCTTTTGCATGTTGTCCTCCTCTGTCGTAAACCGTCGTGAATCTCGGTCAACCGTCAAGGACATGTCGACACTGCACTTCGGACACCTCAACCCTCGCCCGGAGAGTTGCAATGATTCGGGTCCGTCGCGTTGCTTTTTTTGTCGATCCCTGGGTCCCTGGACGCGGGGGTTGCGCCCATCACGCGGAACAATCTCACTGTCTACTGCGCACAAGTTAGCACTCGTGCCATATCCCTCATTGCTCTGCGACAACTAAGATGTAAAAACAAAGTAAATTGCCCGCTCACGTAAAGTTTCTTGCCACGTGATTGATGAAACGAAATTACGAACACGTGAATCAACGAACTCCACTGAACTGACAGGAAATATGCCCTGGTAATACCAGCACACCGTTTCGACAATCCTGAAAAGGTGAGAGGCAGTCGTAAAGATCGGCAAGGAGAGTAAGCGATAAAAATAAGATCTCGCCACGGGAGAAGTGTCACCAGTAAGGTGAGCGTGGAAAGAGCTAGTTCCTCTTTCGTTTTTCGTATGCTCTTGTCGGTTGGTATCTGGACCTGATTAAAAAAGGATGGTAGGCACGACGAGACTCGAACTCCTGACCTCTACCGTGTCAAGGTCCTGTTCAACGGTAACTGATTGACATTCAACTGCACTGTGCAGCCACCTTTGGCGTTGCAAGGAACTCTCAGGAACTCCTAGTTGGACCCAGATTCGCGCTCAAACTTTCTGCAGGTTGCTTTCTCGCAGCGCCCACGAGAGGTGGATGAGGTCTGCCCCCCCAGTTTTGAAGATCACCTAGCGTGTTCTGAATGGTTATGAAAATTCTTCACTCGACCTGATTCTTTAACCGTTTACCAGAACTCTGTTCTGACGCATTGTGATCGACCTGGACTCGTTCTGCACATGGAAAATCACGTTTTTACCATAGCAGTTTCCGAGGCTATCCGAGCCGGCTGTAACTCGCTGCTTCCTCCAACCGGCATCCCAACCTTCCCATAAGCCGACTTCTGGCCAGGAGTAACTTCCGATTTGCCCGTCACTCGGGTGCCATCCAAAATGTTGGATCGCTCTTCCATCCACACGCAAGTTTCTCACCCTTTGATCCAAAATTTGCTCAAACTTTAGGAATAGCCCTACGTCTCACCCAAACGGAATTTCTGGAAGCGGATCAAAAGGAACAAATCGACAGTGAAACCGCATTCGCTTGCGTTAGTTGTGGTCATTCTGCTTGCTGCCGTTGGATGAGTCCTCACAGTCAAGTCCAAACGCAGAATAAAGCCCCGAATCCGGCGCGATCTCGATCCGATGAGATTGAAGTGTGCCGGCGGATTGTGAACCGCCGGTGTAGGTAACCCATACATGTTGGCGACAGCCTCGTGCGGCAGCGGAGCGTTGTACCAATCGCTCCTGGACAGTGTGGAAAAGACTTGGATTTGCTGAGCCGCCCGAGGCGGGTCGGTCTGAAAGCGACGTCATTCGGGGTGCCATAGATATTGTCGGCCGCGTCAACGGTCACAACTACTCCGAGCTCCGTGGATTTCAATCCTTCCAGGTTAGTGTTACTTTTGTTGCGTTGTACGCCGTCGAAAGGAAGGATTTTAAAGTATGAACAATGCGCATCTAAGAGATGGCGTCGGCGACCACGGTCCGAGTTTCGCGGAAAGACTCAATCTTCTTAGCAAGAAGCGGAAGGAACTGATTCGTCCGGTCCAGGAGCATCCCCGCGACTACGTTCTGCTTCCGATTCGAGCGCTGGCAGGCAAGCTCGATACAGATCCAGCGACCATTTTGCGTATCGTCCGCGGCATGGGATTCGGCAGTTACCGGAACTTCAAGGTCTATTTACACGAACTGTCGATTGCGAACGCGACGTCGCTGGAGGGTATGCGTACCCGTACCGGCGCCGATTCCAGTATTCTCTCGCACGGACAGAAAGCGCTCGAGCAGGATGTGCGCAATCTTCATGCGCTACGCAATACTCTCGATTTGAAGCGGATGGCCGCCCTGGCAAAGAGAATTCACAAGGCGCGGCGAATCCTGATTTTGGGCGGCGACCTGGCAATCAGCCTCGTCGATTTCCTTGAGTACCGATTGACTCTGCTGGGGTTTCCGGTCATCGCAGCAACCACTCCAGGGCAAAGCGCCAACGCCACCCGGAACTGCGGCAAGCAAGATCTCGTGATTGCAATCAGTTTCCGGCGCGGCCTTCGGCAAACTGTTGAAGGACTACAGCAAGCCCATGCCAATGGTGCGTATTGTGTGGGCATCACCGATACGTTTATTTCACCCATTGCGCGCTTTGCCGACGAATGCTTCCTCACTCCAGTGGAAGCGCACTTGAGCAATTCCTATACCGTGCCAATGAGCTTTCTAAACGTACTGCTCACTGTGTGCGCACACCAGCACCGGGCTCGGACGGTCCGCATCCTCAAGAAGGCAGACCAGGAACAGCGCCACGGATTCCGCTGGTATCCGGAGTAGATATCTCGAGAGCAGTGCAGCGCGAATGGCACGTTACAGCGAAACACTGTACCCGGCGCGTAGATCGCGACGCCAAATGTTTGCCTTTTCTAGTAGTGGCTAGAAACAGAAACAAATGTTGCATTTTGTGATTTTGGTTCTTGACACTTGTGATTCAGTGTCTGTATATAGGGGCCTAGTCGGCAGGATGTTGTTCGACTGTCCTCATCGTTTGATTGATGGCGTGTAGCCGAAAGAATGGCAATCCTCAACACACATCAGAAGCGCTTCGTCGGCTCCGGCGTGCGACGAAAGCTGCTTGAGTGAGGATCCCCGAGATCGGTCAGGAGGAATTATGATCCGCTTACGCTTCGCAGATTTCGTAGTCATTTTCGCATTGCTACTCTGGTGCGCTGGTGCATACGGGCAGGCGACTTCGCGGGTGACCGGGACGGTGCAAGACGCCAGCGGAGCGTTGGCCCCCGGTGCTGTGGTCACGTTAACTAACGAAGCTACAAATGTTTCCGTGTCCACCAAAACCACGTCAGCGGGGGCCTACGTCTTCGACGGTATCGTGCCTGGAACGTACACCATCACCGTTGTGGCTTCCGGTTTCTCCACGTTGGTGACCCGAGGGAACGTTCTCACCATTGCACAACCGATGGTGGTCAACGCGACGGTAAAAGTTGGACAGGCGACGGAGAAGATCGAGGTGAGCGCCGAGGCGACCGCGGTACAAACGGAGACCGCGGGGGACCTAGGCGCCCTGGTGGATAAACGTGCGCTCGAGACATTGCCGGTGGTTGGCGCGCGGGGCCGAAGTCCGATCGATCTGGTCGAGGTAAGTATTCCCGGGGTGGTTGACGGGGGGCCGCTGAATAGCACGGGAGCCAACATTGAAGGCGGCGGTGTGTCGGTGAATGGCTCGCGCGATCGTGCCTGGAACTATACGCTTGACGGCATCGACATCAACGAGACAAGTGCACCGGGATCAAACTTCGCCCCCCTTCGCACCAATCCCGATTCCATCGAGGGTTTTCGTGTGATTACCGGCAGCGCCAGCGCAGAGTTTGGTGTAACCAGCGGGGCCCAAGTCATCCTGTCGACGCGGTCTGGGACCAATGCGTTCCACGGAAAAGTCTTCTGGTTCTATCAGACGCCGGGACTCAACGCGAATGATCCGGCCAACATTGAGGTGGGAGCTAAACGCCCCCAGTTCGTGCAGCACATCCCAGGTTTCAGCGTGGGCGGACCGATATTCAAAGATAAGACCTTCTTCTTCGTCAACATGCAATTACTGCGTGCCTCTCAGTCTTTTCTGATTAACAGTACTGTCTATACCCAGCAGGCACGCGCGGGTACGATTCGCTATCTCCAGCAGGTCGGTCAGTACGCGGGGTCCCACAATGACAATTCTTCTGCCAGCGATGCCGTCGTGGATGTCAACGGCAACCCACTCGCCGGGCTTCCGATAGGAAGTTACGACGTTGGGGCGAATGATCCAGCTGGCCTGGGAATCGACTCGTCCATTCGAACCTTCCTCGCGCGTACCCCGCTTCCTAACAATTTCAATATCGGCGATGGCCTAAATACCGCCGGATACCAGTTCCTGGCTCCCGAGCACGAACGTCAATTAGACCTTACGGTCCGCATCGATCATCAGTTCAATTCAAAGAACTCGATTTTTGGCCGCTGGGCGCAGGGCCATCAGAACACCGTGGGCGATAATGGGAACGGTGGTCTGCGGCCGTTTCCGAACGCCCCCGACGTGGTTGATACATTTCGCCAGCCACGCAACCTGGCCATCTCCTGGCGCTACACTCCAAGTTCTACGATTACGAATGAGGCCATCATCGGGATGAACCGCTTCGGCTTCAACTTCGCTAATCCCGACTCCAACTATCTGAACAATCCACCTTTCGTTTTTCTGGGTGATGCCGTGAGTGGGTCCAACCTCGCGCTCCCAATTCAGAACTATGTTGGCAACAAGCGGGAGATTACAACTCTTCAATTTGTGGATAACTTCAACTATGTGCATGGGGCGCACGCCTTCACTTTTGGCACCAACCTGCGCTACCAACGGCACATCGATGATCGCGGCTCCATCGGTATCTATGATGCCCAACCGCTGGTCTACTTCGATCCCGCCTTCACTTCGTTCCCCAACTTTACGTTTCCCACAGACATCGATCCTGTTTTCGACATTTTTACTCTCAAGAACGCCGTCAACAACCTTCTTGGCAGGATCAGCAACATTCAGCAAGGTTTCGTCGCCCAAAATCAGAATCAGTACGCACCAGCCGGGACCCATCTGCGGGATGATTTCCGGATGCCAGAGTATGATTTCTATGCGCAGGACAGTTGGAAGGTTCGTCCCAACCTCGTTGTAAACGCGGGCCTGCGCTGGGAGATCAAACTGTCGCCGCGAGTTGGCAGCAATTTTCTTCTTCATCCCAACCAGCCCGTCACTGTGAGTGCTCCGCCCAGCGACACCCTCACTTGGGTTCCGGGCAATCTTTACAAGAGTGCTTTGAGGGATTTTGCACCGACACTCGGAGTGTCGTGGGATCCGCGTGGGGATGGCAAGCAATCGATCCGCGCCGATTACCGCCTGGCGTACGATCGCATGAATACGTTCGTTCTTTCCGCTTCCATTTTCCAGGGCCTGCCGGGTGAAGCCCTGCCTATCAATCAGCTCGCTAACGGCAGTCGAGTTTCTGCCGGCATTCCGGCGGTGACACCGCCGACGGGCGTAACACCGCTGTCGCTGCGTCAGCCTGCGCCGTTCTCTACTACCTCAATCACAGCAGTCGATCCCAACTGGAAGCCACCCCAGGTGCACGAGTGGAGTCTGAGTGTGCAGCGGCAGATCACCCGCGAGTCGGTTGCTGAAATTGCCTATGTCGGGAAGCATGCGGTTCATCTGTTCGGTGCGTATGACACGAACCAGGCAATTATTAACAGCAACGGCTTCCTCAACGCGTTTAATGCCGTGTATCAACCGTTCACTTCGACGGGCACTCCGGGCGATAGTACCCTCGTCGATTCCCTGGTTGCGAACGATCCGACGTATCAAAGTGTAGCGAGCCAATATCCAGGCGTCACAGGATCGCAATATCTCGCGGGCACCTGCCCGCAAACCGGTGGGAGCGACCCCTGCAGCGCGAATTCTCCCTACGGCGGGGATTTCTCCCTGGGTAGCGTTGCGGCTGTGGCAGCCGATCTGGGATCAATAGTTCCCGCAGACGCACCTTTCTTTTTCAAGTATCCACAATTTTCAGGGCAGCCAGCCTCACCCGGCTTCATCGTTCTCGACAGCGGCGACTGGTCCTGGTACCACGCCTTGCAAACCAGCTATCACGGCCGCTATCGCGGTGTTCAGTTTCAGGCGAACTATACCTGGTCCAAATCCGAAGACACGCGCTCGTTCGATCCAACGTTCGGGACGGTCATCGGCGGAAGCTCAACCTACGGCTCCTCCAGCACCCCATTTGACAATGCACGCCGTAACCTGAACTATGCTCCCTCGGATTCTGACCGTACGCACGTTTTCCAGGGTGTGTGGACCTATCAGGTGCCGTTCGGGATCGGGCACAGCTGGGGCGGCCGTGTGAGTCCGCTTGTCAATCGCCTGCTGGGGGGGTGGGAAATTGCCGGCAGTACAGTGATCGAGTCCGGCCGGCCCACTACGATTTACTCACCCGCTTTTACTACCAGTGACATTGTGCGAACACCGGCAAGTTGCAATGGCTGCAACCCCAAGATGCTGCACGCTCACAACGACCCGGATCTTGGACTCAATTACTTCACGCAGGCACAAGTAAACATGTTCTACACACCCGCGCCAGGACAATTCAGCAATCTGGGGCGCAATTTCTTCCGCTTGCCGGGCTATTCGGTCGCCAATATCAGCTTCGGCAAGGTTACGCGCCTGACGGAGCGCACTTCGCTAGAGTTGCGTCTGGAAATGCAAAATGCCTTTAATTCCAGGCATTACGAACAGCCGGCGAGCATTCGAACCAACAGTGGAGTTTTTGGCAACATTGATCCTGCAACAGTCGTAAACTTTGTCGCCGAGGGCAGCAACCCACGAACGATGCAGCTATCTGCGAAAATTTCGTTCTGATAGAGAGCGATCAATGGGTCTCAATCGCAAAGCGGCTCATCTGTGGCTCGTCCGCTGTCTGTTGGCCCTTTCGTTGGCAGTTAGTGGTGGACAGGTCACGGCTCCAATCGATGAGCGAGTCGTGATCGTTCCCGTGGCCAACATGTATTCCTCTCCCTCTGAAAACACCGACGTGGTTTCTCAGGCCATCATCGGAAGCAATGTCGCTGTGCTCGAAACGCAAGAACATTGGACCAGGGTTCGTACCGGCGATCAGTACACAGGCTGGACGCCGATCTCGGATTTGCGCAAGCCGGCCGACGGCAAGTCCTATGCCACTCACGGGCGCGTGGTTCAAGTCGAGAGTCTCTTTGCCAATCTGTATCGCGAGACTGACGTCACCGCACACCAGCCGGTCATCACCGTTCCATTCGAGTCGCGACTCGAAGTGATCGCTGAGGGCACTGGCGACGATGCGGGTTGGCTTCAGGTATCACTGCCGGATGGACGGTCGGCATGGATTCAGAACAGCGACGTCAATACCGATCCCAAGCCGTTGACGATCGAGCAGTCGATCGCATTGGCGAAGCGCTTCCTCGGGCTTCCTTATTTGTGGGGCGGTCGCTCCAGCTACGGATACGACTGTTCCGGTTTTACGCAGATGCTGGTTCGCAGCCGCGGCATCAACATGCCACGCGACGCCGATCTACAGGCGGCGTGGGAAGGGATGCAGGTGATCGACCGCAAAGACTTGCGCGCGGGCGATCTGCTGTTTTTTGGTGCTGGCCCTGACAAGATCACCCATACGTCCATGTATATCGGCAACGGCGAAATTATTCACGCGACTACGCATGGACATCCCGTAATCCAGATCAGCCGTCTGGACGACCAGCCCTGGACGCGGATTCTGGTGGCGTGCAGGAGGGTGAAATGAATCGCAGGGAATGGCTTAAGACCACCGCCGCTGTGGGAGCCGGAAGTGCATTCGCACATCTGGGAGTTCTTCCGCAGTTGGCTGCCGAATCCTCGGGCTGCATTTGGGAGACGAGCATCACGCGACTGAAGCTGCATCACACCTGGACTACGACCATGTCGTCCAGCGACTATCGCGACACGATTCAGGCGCGTGTGACGAGGGACGGAGTCACTGGGATCGGGGAAGGCGCGCCCATTGTCAGATATCACGAGAATGCGGAGGACGGGAGAAAGGCGATTGAGCGTCTTGCCTCGTTTCTGCAAGGGGCGGATCCATGGCTTTACGAAAAGATGATGGCTGAGGTTTCGTGCCGGATGCCAAATCAGTTCGCCGCCAAGGCTGCACTTGATATCGCGGTCATGGATTGGGTCGGAAAGAAGAGCAATCTTCCGCTTTACCGCGTGCTAGGACTGGATCCGAACGATACGCCAATCACAACATTTTCGATCGGCATCGACACGCCGGAAATCACACGACAGAAGGTGTTGGAAGCGGAAGCGTTCCCTGTTCTGAAGATCAAGGTCGGTCTGAACACGGATGAAGCGACCATCGCCGCGGTCCGCAGCGTGACTAAGAAACCGCTGCGCGTTGATGCTAATGAGGGCTGGAAGGACAAGGACGAGGCCGCCCGCAAGATCAACTGGCTAGAATCGCAAGGCGTGGAGTTCATCGAGCAACCCATGCCGGCCGAAATGATCGAAGAAACAAGGTGGTTGAGAAGCCATGTCCACCTGCCAATCATCGCCGACGAGGCCGCCGTCAACGCTCGGACGATTCCAAAACTGGCAGATGCCTACGACGGCGTCAACGTCAAACTGGACAAGTGCGGCGGTATACAGCAAGCGCTTTTCATGATCTACGTCGCCAAGTCCCTGGGGATGAAGACTATGTTAGGCTGCATGATCTCCAGTTCCATCAGCGTGACCGCGGCAGCACAATTGTCGCCCTTGGTCGACTATGCGGATTTGGACGGGAACCTGCTCATCGCGAATGACGCCTACGCTGGTGTGGTGGTGAGTAAAGGCAAGCTGTTGCTTCCCGATGGCCCCGGTCTGGGACTGAGGTCCGTGTAGCGGGGACGAAGAGGTGCCAATCGTCACTTTTCTGCAGCAGTGCTGCGTCGAGCATACTTCTCGAGATCCAGATATGACTTAGGAATCCCCAGTGACTCGTCGCTGGCAGTGTATCGTGTGGGACGAAAAACGGTAACGGTCGATACTCTTCCTGGCAACCGCTGAGCCAGGATTGTTAGCTGGATTCTTGAAAGAAAATTCTGAAATGCATGCCGAAAGTTCGTCGACGATGCCCGGCCAGGAGCGAAGGTTTCGGGCCAATCAGAACAAAGCGTCTGTTGCTAAAGCGGTCTCGGTCGTACGCTTACCAAAATAAGAGGGCCAGCATAACAAGTCGCGCAATTCCTCGCTCGACTTGCTTGCTTTCAGAGCGGTTCGGCACTTCTCCGGGCGCTTTGAGTGACCTGAATTTGAGTCGATCTCGCGATGACCAGCAGAAATTCAGCACAAAGCGCCATCACGCAGACTAATTGCCAAACCCGGGCCTTGCATGGACCAGAGTTATACGTCGTCGGTCACTTCACACTGATTCCTGAATTGCGATTCCATGCTGCTTAGCAGCTATTTCTGATTCGGCGGTTGAACTTCTGGCCAGCGCCGCTCGGCGTCCCGCCCGGGCAGTTTCGACTGAGATCGGGATCTGTTGTTCCCAAGGTTATTCGGACTCATAGCGATTCTTGCATTGCCTACCTCAAGAGAGGATCCGAAGCGCAGTTCTGGGATTGATAGACCCGAAGGTCTTTCATTAATTGCGGTGGTGTCTAGGTAAGCAAAGACCGCAATCGTCTTCTCAGGGCTGATTTTTCGTTTTCTTTTTCCTCTTTTTACTGAGATCCTCTAAAAGGTACTTAAGGGACGCGCATTCTTGAATCACAGCTTCAATCTTTGGAATTGTGGTGCGCAATTCGCTTTCTTCCACAATGCCGTCGGCGAGGGTTTCTGCAACGCTCTCCAGAGCCTCGCCGACTTCCCTGATCAAGCGGGACACCGCAACGAGCTCCTGCTCCAGGGTAATGTTTGGTGACGGGAGTTTAAACGCGACCCGTCCGGCCTGGCTCTCGAGAAAATCCAGCGCCTCATAATTGCTCAACAGAACGCACATTCGCGGCAGGAAATGCGCGGGCATTTGACGCTCGCCTCTTAGCCAATACATGAGAGACCGATAGTTAGTTCCCAGTTGCTGGGCGAGCAGGCGAATGTCGTACTCGGCTTTGGTCTCTACAACTCTACTCAGAATGGAAGAGATGTCGTCGGCAGGCACAATCGGTTCCTAAACCTCACACCGGGTTTCGTTCAAAAGTACCGGTCATTTTGAACAGTAAAGTTGCCCATTCTATCTGAATTGAACGGGCGCAAGTGATGCGATTAGATTGGCTGGGGACAGAGAGCGATTTCGGGCTAGCAGCGACACAAAGGAAGTGCATGCATCGACTGATGTGGCGCTTGGAACTATATGAAAACATTGTGAAAAGAATTGACAAAGCACATGGTGGGAATTAGCTTTCTGGGTCACCACATTGATGCGTTTTTTTGTGAGGCTGCATTGGTTAGGTAAGCAGGAGGGGGGCCCATGTCCAAGAAGTGGTACAACTATATCGTTTCGGTCGACGACGCGGCGGGCACCGAGTCAGACACGAATGTCTCGCCGAATACAAAAAACGCTCCGGCCACTGCTAGGAGCGCGGCGCAGAGCGTGGCTGACATCGCGGCCAGCGTAGCTACGGAGCCGAAATTTACCACTCCGATCTCCGATCCGACTTCGTTTGAGGAAATCTACAGGGCGGCGGAAATCCCGCCCGCCCCGCAAGGCTATTCGATTCTCAAGATTTCCCACATGCTGGAGAATGAGCACCTTCGCAGTTTGCCTTCGGACGTAAAGAAGTCTTCCGTTTTGGTGGCGCTCGACGCCGCGGGGGTGGACATTAAGGACGTCATCCAGGATGCGATACGGCGCGATCGCGCCCTGGACGGGTACGAGCGGGTGCAGCAGCGCGCTGCCGAAGAACTGGAAGGACGCAAGAATAAGGAGAACACTGAGATTCAGGCACAGATTGATAAGTATGTGACCGAGCAAAGAGCGAAGATCCAGAGCAATAATGAAGAGGTATCACGGGAAAAAGAACGCTTTACCGGTTGGCGGTTGAAGAAACAGCAGGAAGAAAAGAAGATCGCCGAAGCGGTAGGCTATTTTGTAACCGAAAATCCTATTACGACGGGCGATGTGAATGCGCCGGCGCCCCCATCGAAGGCAACGCAGCGGTCCTGAACAGGAGGAGTCTATGTGGCAACGGTTGACGAGGGTGGTACGGTCTTTCGTCGGTTTCTTCATCTCGGCGTCGGAAGACCCTGAGCTGATTCTCCAGCAAAATATCCGCGACATGAACGACCAGGTGCCGCGGATGAATGAGAGTATCGCCATGGTTAAGGCCAACGTTACGTTGCTGGAAAAGGAGGAGGCCAAATACAAGGAAGCGGTGGGCAGCCTGACGGCCAGAGTGAAATCCGCAATTCAGGCCAATCGCGACGACATTGCGGCCACCTATGCCACCCAACTGGAGCAGACCAAAGGCGCTCTGGCTAGAAATCAGGGCCAGCTCACGACCGCTCGCGCCGCTTTCGATAAAGCAATGGCAGTGAAGCAGGCCTTCATGCGTGAAAAGGACCGAAAGACGCAAGAGGCGCTGGGCGCAATCGCCGATTACCGCCGCTCCCAGTGGCAGAAAAAGGTCGCAGATGCGATGGAGCAGTTCGAAGTTGCAGGCATTAGCCAAACGCACGACGAAATGGTTCGCAAGATTGAGGAAACGACTGCCGTCAACGAGGCTCGCATGGATATGGCCATGAGCAACGTCGATCAACAGAAGATCAAGATTGACGACGATGCTGAAAAACTTCAGGCGAGCGAACTGGTAAAGCAATTCAAGATTGAGATGGGTCTGGCCTCGCCCCAAGCGGCGGCATCGGCTGGCTCGGAAAAAACCATTGCCGCGAAGGAACCTCAACGGTCGTAGACGGCAATAGAGTCTTCAATACGCAGATATGCGCAGTCGGTTGTAAAAGAGCGGGAGGACAATCGTATGGCGGTCAAAATTGAGCGAGGTGGATGGGTCCTTATCTTCTTAATCGGTGTAGCGCTGGTTGGCTACAGCCTGAATCGATACGGAGTTATAGATTTCAGCAAGATGATGGGTAGCAAAAGCGCTTCCGGCAGCGGGGAGACGGTAGATGCGAGCAAACCTCTGCTGATACCTGCATCCTCAACCAGTAGCGACACCGAAGTTCGTGTGCGCGTTAATGTGTGGGTCGGCTGCGTCGGGGGCTTGGTGGCCAACGGCGGGCTCGACACCCAGCCGGATTCAATCTATGGCAAGAAAGGTCTGAAGGTTTCGTTCAAGATCATCGACGACTGGACGGAGGGCTCTGCCGCTTTGGCTACGGACAATGTCGACGTGATGCTAACCACGGCCGACGTTTACGCCAAAGACTATGCGCAGTTCAAAGAAAAGGGATTCGGGTCGCATGCGTTCCTGATGGTCGACTGGTCACGCGGAGCCGATGGCGTCATTGGAAAGCAGGGGATTAACAGCATCGAGGACCTGGCTGGCAAGAAGGTCGCTTTTGCCCCCTACACTCCTTCGCACTTCTTATTGTGGAATGGACTCAAGACGTCCGGACTGAGCACTGCGCAACGCAACGAAATTTTCACTCAGGCGATCCACACCAAGGATGGCATCGAGCCGGCGACTCTTTTCGCCCAGGAAAAAGTTGATGCGGCCGTAGCTTGGGATCCCGACATGAGCGACGCGGTCGCCAAGCGGCCCGGATCGAAGAAGATCTACGATACCAGGATCGCAAACCGTCTCATCGCCGACATTCTGGTGGTGAGTGACAGCTTTTCCGCGAAGCATCCGCAGACATTGCTGAAGTTTGCCCAAGGCTGGCTCGAGGGCGTTGAATTCATCAAGACACAACCGGAGCGCGCGTACAACCTGATCGGGACGGTCAAGGATTTTAACATTCCATCCGACCTCGCGAAAACCATGCTCGGTGGCGTAAAACTTGCCGACTACGCCGACAACCGTTCGTTCATGGGTACGGCCGGCTCCAAAGCCGATTATGCCAACATCCTTGGCATGGCCCAAGAGATGTACCGAGAGTCGATGGTCATTAAACACACTTTCAATCCGGAAGAAAGCCTGGATCGCCGCTACGTCGAAAAATTGGCTGACAGTTTCTCTATGGCGTCCAGCGAAGCTCCCATCGAATATAAGGATCCTGCAAAGGGAGCAACACCCATCGCAACGCAGCATCGGTCCATTTACTTCGATCCCAATTCTTCCGCCATGAGCCTCGATTCGCGCGCCATCGTCGACGAATTAGCCGGGACGATGCGCGCTTATGAGAATACGATTGTCGATATCGAGGGCAACACCGATTCTACCGGTGCTCGTGCTTACAACATTCAGCTCTCCCACGCACGGGCGGACGGGGTCAAGAATTACCTGATCCAAAAGTATGGCTTCCCTGCACAGCGACTTCGGACGGCGGGCAACGGTCCGGACAAACCGATTGACAACAATGCGACGCCCGAAGGACGCGAGAAAAATCGACGCACCGACATTAAGGTCTATGCCAACCCCTCGAGCTAGGTTTTCGAGCTAACGATAGGACACGATGAGCGATTGGTTCACCATGCGGAAGGATGTACCGCCGTGGCTCCGATGGGCAGCCCCGTTTATAACCTGGGGCGCCATCATATTGTTCTGGATCTTATTGCCTTACTGGGAAGGTCCGCATTTTTCCTTGCTGCCCACGCCCCTCGGAGTAATCCGATCGTTTAGATTGCTGTGGACGGAATACGATCTGCTCGGCAACGTATTCATGAGCTGGTGGCGCATCGCCCAGGCATTCTTCTGGTGCGCGGTTGTCGCCATCCCGCTTGGCATTCTGATGTCCAGCTACCGCTGGCTGTTCGAGCTCATCAACCCTGTGGCTGCCCCCATGCGCGCCATGCCGCTCACCGCGTTTCTTCCCGCGTTCATCGCTCTGTTTGGGATCGACGAAACCGAGAAAATTGCATTCTTGTGGTTCGGAATGTTTTTCTATTTATTGGCGGTTGTCGTCGAAGAGGTCAACCGCGTAGACAATGCTCTGTTGGAAACGGCGTACACGCTCGGAGCCAATCAGCGGCAGGCTTTGTGGCTCGTGTTTCGCGCGTCATTGCCGGCAATTTTTTCGTCGTTCCGAATCCTGTATGACATAGGCTGGACTTACGTGATCCTGGCAGAGATGTTGAATGCTCGTAAGGGCGTGGGCTACATGGTGGAGGCTGCGCGAAAAGTGCTGGACTTCGATCGCGTGTATGCGGGAATCATCGCGATCGGAATCGCCGCGTTTCTGTTTCGTTTTCTGCTTACGTTTCTGGAAGGCCGTCTCTTTCCCTGGCGCAAAGCGAATTCCGCGCTGGCCGGAGGCGGAGCGGGTGTTCCAAGTGCCACGGCACACCTGAAGGCAGCCAAGCACCGAGCCTGAGAATATGGAGCCGAAGAAATCTAAGATCACGGTTAGCAAAGTCAGCCGGTCGTTTGTCGCGGCCGACGGTTCGAGAACTGACGCCCTCGAAAACATCAATTTCGAGATTGAAGATGCGTATTCCCGCGAAGGACGCGATATCGGTGAATTCCGCGTTCTACTAGGTCCTTCCGGATGTGGCAAGTCGACTCTGCTTCGCTTGATCGCTGGATTGGATCAGGCCGATAATGGCGAGATCTTGCTAAATGAAAAGCCGGTGCACGGTCCCGGAAGGGACCGTGGGATGGTATTTCAGAAGTACACTTCGTTTCCCTGGCTAACGGTCGCTGGTAACATTGCATACGGTTTGAAGATCAATGGCGTCCCGGAAAAGCAGCGCAAAGAGACGGTGGCGCAATTGGTGCAAGATATTGGACTCAGCGGCTTTGAAAACGCCTATCCGGAGACGCTCTCCGGAGGCATGCAGCAGCGCGTTGCCATTGCACGCACCTTGGCGCTTCGCCCCTCGGTTATCCTGATGGACGAACCGTTCGGGGCGCTCGACGCACAAACCCGGAGCGAAATGCAGCAACTGCTGTTGAAAGTTTGGGACGAAACCGCCAGTACGATCCTGTTTGTCACGCACGACGTTGACGAGGCGGTTTACCTGGCGGACAGGATTTTTGTAATGAGTGCTCATCCGGGGACGATCATCGAGGACGTTCAAGTACCCTTCGACCGCCCTCGCGACCTGGGCCTGAAAGAGCGAAATGAGTTTCACGAGTTGGCGAACTACGTTCTCGGTCGCCTGCGCAAAGCTCCCGGCAGCGGACAGGTGCGGGTGAGTGTATAAATGGCTCCCACTGATCTCCAGGGCGTGCCAGAAGACGACCAACTCAGTGGCGCCACGCCACAAGACAAAATCAACTTTGTAAAAGAGGCGTTCCATATCCAGTACAACTGGATCGCCATGGTAAGTGCAGTGGCCTTTGCACTGGTGAGTGGCAGCTTTCTACCGATTATCCTTGCCGGCGGCCTCGAACTGATGTACCTCGCCATCGTTCCACAAAACTGGCGCTTTCAGCGGCTTGTGCGATCTTGGAAATTCTCCGAACAGCAACAAAAGCAGCAACAGCAACTTGGTGACCTACTCCGAATGCTGCCTGCCGATCTGCAGAGCCGGTATATCCATGCGGCTCAAGTGTGTGGCTCAATCCGAACTAACTTTGCGCAGTTCTCCTCGACCTCGCAGATCTTTTTGCAGCAAATCGACACGCGCCTGCAAGGCCTGCTGAATGGCTACGCGCGGTTGTTGTCGAGTGCGGCGCAGCAACAGCAATATTTGAGAACCGCTGAGCAAGATGGAATCAAACATGAGATAGTTTCTTTGCAGAAGAGTTTGAACAGCGACCTGCCGAAAGTGCAGGAGATCAACAAGAAACGCATTGAGATTCTCACCAAGCGCTTGGAGAAGTTCGATAAGATTTCCGAGAATCGCAAAGTGGTCGACGCCCAGTGCTCCGCGGTCGAGGATGTGCTGATGTTGGTGCGGGATCAATCGGTGACTATGCGCGATCCGCAACAGGTCAGCGAGAGGTTGGATAGTCTCGTCAAAGACGTCGAACAGACCGAACAGACGGTGCAGCAGGTGGAAGCCATTTTCAGCGGCATGTCGCCGGACCTTGACGGATTGATGGCGATGGACGATTCATCCACGCCTTCGGGCTCCAACCGTGTACGGATGTCGAACTGATGTCCAGATTTCGAACTAAAAATGCCCTCAAATCTAGCGACGACCACAACAACAACGATAGGGAAATATCTCGATGCACTTCCCCCGTGGGCGCGCGAACTTTCCGAGAAGTACTACTCGCGTTCGTTCGCTCTTTTTGTGTTGTACGGAAATGTGCGCGACCTAGTGCCGCTTCGCAGTCAGGAAACCACCAACTTCGTTCCGTTGGATGATTTTCTCTCCAGTGCGCTCTTTGGCCAGCGCGACATAGTTCTGCATTACGACCGCGGAGGGTTGAACTTCGGCTCGGCCGACAGCCAAGCTGACTTCCGCCGCGCACTCGAAGGCTACGATACCTTTCACGGAACCACCTATTCGCAAGGTGGACTGCCGCGCAATCCCGATGCGGTATTGAACCTGCTCGACAACTATCTCCGCCTGCGTATCGCCGATGGCAAGAAAATCGGGCTGGTGATTGATTTCGCGGAGACCATCGCTCCTGCTGGCGACGTTTCAAGCATGTCTGCGGACGATCGCAATGCATTGGTCATTCTTAAGCGCTGGGCGCGCAATTCGGTTTTTCTGAATGCGGATGTCACCATTTGTCTCATCTCGGAGAATCAGATCGAGTTGAATCCGAGCATCGTTCAGCACCCGGGCGTCTCTTCGATTGGGATTCCGTTGCCGGACTATGGCGATCGCCTGGAGTTTATCCGCTCGCAATTGAAAAAACAGGAACTTCCCGCCGGTTCCGAAGTGAACGATGAGTCCCTGGCCAAGCTGGGCGCTGGGTTGAAACGAGTTCAGTTGCAGAGTCTGATCTCCCACGCGGTGCAGAATCGGCAACCGCTCTCGCTGAAGTTTCTCTCGGACCGCAAGAAGGATTTGATCGAAGCCGAGTCCGGCGGTCTGTTGGAGTTTGTGCAGAGTCGATTCGACCTCTCATTTGTCGCGGGCAATGACCAGGCTAAGCGGAAGCTACAGGATGCCGCCAAAGCTATTCGCGCCGGTAACACCGATGTCCTTCCCATGGGCTACGTAATCTGTGGGCCAGTGGGGACGGGCAAGACCTTCATTACCACCTGCTTCGCCGGCGAAGTTGGAATTCCGGCGGTTACGCTAAAGAATTTTCGCAGCATGTGGCAAGGCGTTACGGAAGGCAATTTGGAAAGAGTCCTGACTCTACTGAAAGCGATGAGCCCGATTGCGGTTATCGTGGACGAAGCCGATGCTCAACTCGGAGACCGATCCAGTTCCGGCGATAGCGGCGTGGGAAATCGAGTGTTCGCCCAAATCGCGCAGTTTATGGGGAATACAGAACTGCGCGGCAAAGTGATCTGGTTTCTCCTGACTTGTCGTCCCGATCTGTTACCGGTGGACCTGAAGCGCCAGGGTCGCGCCGAAGAGCACATTGCTCTCTTTTATCCCGACACACAAGAAGAGCGTCTTGCGCTTTTACGCGCGATGCAGCGGAAGGTCGGGATGAAGCCTTTCCCGGAAGATGTGGAAACGTTCTTCCTGGCGCGCGCCGGGAGCCTGTCGGGAGCGGATATCGAGGCGGTCCTGGTGCGCAGTCACATGAGGAGTAGTTTGCAGAATAAGTCCGCCGTTGATACGGAAGACTTGAAGGCAGCCCTCGACGATTTCATTCCACCCTACTACCCGACCGAAATCGATCTGCAGAATTTGGTGGCGGTATTGGAGTGCACGAGTAAGAGCCTTCTACCAAAGAAATATCGAGATATGGACCGCGGTGATTTGACCCGTCAGAGCAACGAACTGATCGCGTTGTCACGAAAGACTGTGGACTAGCACCCGTCGCTCCACGCAGCGGATTTAACTTCACAGAGCGGAGGATACGAACTTTGCGGTTTGCCATGGGACTTGATTGTGTCCCAAACAGACGCAAAAAGGACAAACGTGGGGTCAAGCCCTTTAGTTACTATGGCTGGTACCGGGAGGGGGAGTCGAACCCCCAAGACCCGAAAGTCGGCGGATTTTGAGTTCCACAGTGGGTTCTGAACCGTTAGGAAAATTTTCTACTCTACTATATTTTTCAACGTGTTACCAGGGTTGCTGGTTGCACCGATTGGATCCAATTTGACCCGTTCTGAACATGGAACTACTACAGTTTTACTCCAGGCATTCTTCCACATCTGAAACTCAGCCTCGAACGCAATTGACCGCTCTTGGATTTGGCCGACATTTTGGCAATGCAAGCCGAAGGAAATTACGTTTCCTTGCGACCCCGAACTAATTCCTATTTGGTCCACGAGTCCCTCTCGCCCATAGCGGAGAAGCTCAAACCCTACGGTTTAATTCGCATCCACCACTCGGTCGTCGTCAATATTTCTGCCGTGGAGGAGATCCAACCTTTACCGACGGGGAGTACAGGCTCCGTGTAAAAGGTGGGATGGAATACTTGGTAACACGTACATACAAACGCAACCTCAGAGATCTGGCTCAACCGAGGAGCAAGTAGTCGGAGCGGTGCTCTAGATCAGGGCTCCTCGGCAACCGGCTCACTTCCCGAGAGTATCGGCCAACCGGAACTGCCAGCGTTGTGCAACCGAAAATTCCCCTAAAGACGAACCTCACCCCATCTGCGCAGACTCGTTTCCTTTCCGCCTCTCACCTGTATCACGATTGAGCCTTCCAGCACGACGGCAAAGATAATAAATGAGAACGCAGCTCGTGAAGCCGCTCCGAAGACTGTTCCGGCAACTGCTCTCGATTCTGCGAGCAATCGTGCTGATGCGCAGTGGCCCGGTTGAAACAATGGCCGATCGCACAACCCCATCACACAAGGTAAATCAGGCGTGGTAGTAGTGTCCCCGATTGTCTCGACAAAATATGAGGAGGGCTGGATTCCCCTCCTCACAATCTTTCCGCCAACTTCTTTTGTACCTGTTAGAAAATGATCTTCGCGCCCAACTGCAGACGGCGCCGTCCAATACCGTCACTAATGATGTTGGCAGTGCCGAAGTTGCTGTCGCCACCGTTGGGGTTGAAGGCCAGGCTGTCGAACTGGTTGACTCCACCAATGTTGGCGGAATTGACATCGACGTTCGGAATCCCGAGCCACTGGTGGTTAAAAAGGTTGTACGCTTCGGCTTGTAACTGAATGGTAACGCGTTCCGTAATCCTGGTGTTCTTAAAGACCGCCATATTGACCGTGTTGACCGGCTGACCTCGTTGTGTATTTCGGCCCACTCCCAGGAAAGGCGATCCGAAAAACTGCTCAGCCGCGATGTTGTTGATGAGCCAATGGACTTGGCTCAAACTTGTCGCAGCATTCGTGGTTAGATTGGTGACGCCGCAATCTGAGACCCCTGCATTGTTGCAGACGCCAACCGAGTTGAAAGGGGCGCTTGCGCTGCTCAGGATGGGCCGGCAGGTATCGAGCGTTCCGCCTGTGAAGTCGGTCGGGTCGCATAGTCCCTGACCTGAATTCTGCACGGCCGTCCATGGCTGACCGCTGCTGTAACGATAAGTTCCATTGATCTGCCAGCCCCCCAACAAGTGCCCGAGCAGGCCTTTCTGTGACCCACGGAATGGGAGATCGTAGACCCACAGGAGACCGAACACGTGGGGATAGTCGTAGCTGCTGACCGCACGCTCGGCCTTGCTGACGTCAAACGGACTTTGCGAGAGATTAAACAGCGTGCCCAACCCCGAAAGGGATGAGAACGCCTCGGATGCGTTGTCGACGGTTTTGCTGTACGTGTATGAAGCCTGGCCGGTAAAGCCATGCCAGTTCTGCAAGCGCAACTGAGTCTGCAGGCCGTGATAAATCGAGTAGCCCGTATTGGCGTACTGGATCACGCGGCTGAAATTGCAGTTCGCATATCCGACCGGATTGTTGAACTGATCTAATCCAGTTGATCCCGGCGCGCCAGGAGTTGTGCATGGTGTAAGCCCCGGAGGAACAAACTTCCCAAAGCCGCTAGTTAAAAGCGGCAGAACATCCGGGTTGCCGTTGATCTCCTGGAAATTGCCGACGCTGTGATTGCCCACATAGCGAACCTCCGCTGCCATCCGGCTGGCGATCTGTCGCTGAATTCCCAGGTTCCACTGTTCAGAATAGGGATTGCGGAAGTTGGAGCCAAACTGGAGTTCCGTAGCAAAGCCGGGATTGCCCTTCGGCACCAACGGGAAAAGCGCAGCCGCAATGCTGGAACCATCGACAGTAGATACATTCGGCAATCCGGCAGCGCCAGTGCCAGCCGCATTAGGGATCGTGGCCAGGTTGGTGAAGGGAGAAGTTCCACCAATATTGCTAGCGAGATTGTAGTAGCTGACATCATAGGCGATTCGGAAGCCGCCACGAACGACTGTCTGGTTCGTGCCGAGCAGACTCGGAAGCAAATGCGGCGTCCAGGCAAAGCCGATGACGGGACCAAAGTCCCGATAGTGGTTAGGAATTTTCGGCACAGTGGTGAGGCTGAGCGGAAGAGCCTTATCCCAAAGGGCATTCGGACCGGTCTGCTGGGCCACACTCTGGTCGTGCAGCAGATTGCCGGCTTGCTGGTAGAACTCCCAGCGCAACCCTAGATTAACGGTGAGATTGTCCCTCACCCTCCAGTCATCCTGGAAGTACAAAGCCGCGTCGTTTTCCTTGAAGCGCAGCACTGACGGACCGTATGCAACCTGGGTCTGGAGCGGCGCATTTTGGATGTACGAATCAAAAGTGGGGTAAATAAAAAACCCATTTTGTTCAAACAGGCCATAGTTGGGAGAGCGCTGGCGATCGTAGGATCCCCCCCACTTAAATACGTGCTTTCCATGAACCAGAGAGGCATTGTCCTGCAGTTCGTAAACATTGATGATGCGGCCTTGGGGAAAGACGATACTTTGGCCGACGCCCAGGAAAGAAGGGTCTTGAATGGCGATCTGAGGTGGGCAGATGCCGGCGTTTGACAGCAGGCAAGTGGGGAACCCGCCGCCATCGAATTCCGAGATTGCACGAGAGTAGCTGAATCGAACCTGGTTCAGGAGGTGTGGATTAAAGGTGTGGGTCAGGTCCAGGCCGATCTGCTGATTGCGGCCATAGACGGTGTAGATTTGTCCCTGTGCTCCACCTACGCCGCCCAGAGGATTGTTTGCCTGTCCTTGCTGCTGGAACAAGTATCGGCCAAAGAAACGATCCTTGCTGGTGAGTTGAAAATCGACGCGGCCGGTTGCCTCATAGTCATTGAAAGGCTGCGACAAGCTGCGGGTGATGTTGCCCATCTCGACGGGCGCGGTTACTCCGCCGGGCCCTGTGACCGTAACATTCTGAATGCTGCTGAAGGTGGGATTGCCTATTTTGAGAGTTGCCGGCCCCCATTGCGCGAGCGTCGCAACGGCGGGATCGTTCGGGAATGCGGCCTGCAACTGATTAATTCCGGTAGCGTCCGGGGTAAGAGCTCCATTAGAAAAAACGGGAGCGCCGGCAGATCGGTTGCGCTGGAAGTTTGCCGAACCGAAAAACCAGACTTTATCGCGCTTGATTGGACCGCCGATGGTACCGCCAAACTGGTTCTGCACATACTGGGGTAGCACAGGTTTCGTGCACCCAGTGCTAGGACTCACGCCGGACGGACAGAAACCAAAAAGAGGATTTTTCTCCTGGTTCTGCAGAGAGTCAAAGTGGTCTCCCTGCCAGAATTCGTACCCCGTGCCGTGGAACGCGTTGGTTCCTTCTTTGGTGACATAGTTGACCACGCCACCCATGTTGCGGCCATATTCGGCGTCGAAATTGGTAACTACTTGCAGTTCCGCAATGGCGTCCTGATTGCCAAAGAAGAAAGACGGGCCGCCAATAGTGTTGTCATTATTATTCTGACCATCGAGTTGAAAGTTGTTGGAGCGTCCGCGCTGACCATTGATCGAAAGGGCTGCACCATTGGTATTTTCGAAACCTCCACTTCCTACAGAGGCAACACCCGGCGCAAAGAGAACGAGGGAATCGTAGGTATTGCCCACTGGTATGTTCGCAACCTCTTTGCTGTCAAAAGTCTGCGAAAGTTGGTCGGTTGTGCTCTCCACCAAGGGAGCAGTACCCTCAACCGTTATCGTCTCGGCCGTGTTGCCCACCTTAAGCTTAATACTGCCGAGACTAGAATCCTTACCAACCGCCACAATCACGCCCTCCGCGTTATAGTTGCTGAACCCTTTCGCCGCGACACTGATGTTGTAGGCGCCCGGCGGCAACGACGGGAGCTCAACCACTCCACTCGTGGAACTTGTACTAGTAAAGACACGGTTCGTTGCTAGCTGTGTCGCTCGCACGTCGGCTCCCCCGACGACAGCACCCTGAGGGTCGAGAACTGTTCCGGAGATTGAACCCGTCACGATTCCCTGCGCAATAGCGAAGCCTGTCGCGAGAACCAACATGGCGATAATAAGAACCGCCTTTTTCCCCTCGAACAATTGTCTTAACATCGGAATCTCCAAATTGAGTGATTGTGCAGTATTGGATTTCTGGCCGACCCGCAACTTCGCGATCACCAGGTTGACATCTCAGATGCAACCTGGTCTCCATAGTCGCGCTCGCGAGGGGATCGCGAGAGATCGTCGCCAAGTAAAAAACAAAACAGCGAAACTTATTTGTTTTCGGCGAAATTCGTTTCGCGCAGCATTGAATCGCTTCCGCGCAACTGTTATTGATTTCGCGTCCGGCGCTTCGCAAGAGACAGCTTGGTTACCAGGAGAATCGTGGTGCGCCGCGAGGAGACTTATAACGCTGGATGGGCACTACTTATTCTGCTACCGAGCGCCTGCATTTGCGGCAATTTCAGTCGCGCTCTACGACTGCAAATCGTAACCACTCCAGATGGGATATACAGAGCAAAACAAAAGAATCGTTATGAGCGTGTTTGATCCTTTGCAGCGTTGATTTGTCATGTTAGAGCAGATGAGCAAGCAGCCGTTTGACATTATCCAGCCGAGCTAAGAGACCGGAGCATTCCAGAAATAGTAGAGGTCCGAGTGAAAGCTACGACAATTTGTACGCAGCTACCCCAACAGTACTCGCAATGCAGCGATCTAGGAGAGCTGGTCGCGAGGACATAACCAGCAACAAAACATCTGCTCCTCGTTTGGGTTGTCATATTGCTTCTGCAGGCGACACAGCCACGGGCGAGGGTTCACGGCGAGTCAGCTGTGAAGCATGAGCCTGTTCTTTTGAAGATTATTTGAGCAACGAATCAAGATGTTGATGCTTGAGAATGGTTTCTGCCCTGCTTCGGCTACACGACTAGCCGTTTCATAAAAACGCTTGTGGGCATCGACCACGCGAGGCGAAAGTCAGATTCGCGTTCCCGCCGATCTCATCACGTTCCGGTCGGGCCTGACGCTTCTATTCCACATCAAAATCCGCAGTTCGAGTCTTTGTCGCATTGCCGGCGGAATCCTCCGCGCGCAATTCCACCCGATATAAACCCGGATCGAGCTTCACCAGCGGCAACTGAAGGCCTAATGGAATCACTGGATCTCCGGTATTGCCCAGTTCGATTCTTTGCCGTTGGCTGAACTTCTCTTGACCGGTCTTCCGCTCCACAACTTTGATCTCAAACGCAACCTTTGGCGGGGTTGGACCCTTCAGCAAAGGTTCGTAAACTTCGGCGTATAAGGCCGCGGTTTCGGTCTTCTTGAATTGGTTCGTCGCCGACGGAGAAACCTCCATGCCCTGAACCACCAAGGGCGTCCTGTCTTCCAGCAATTGGCTGTCGAGTCCTGTGGTGACGTCAGATGTGCGGTGAATACTGTTGCTGAGGGCTAATCCGCTCATACTGAATTCCTTCTCACCGTAACCATCGATCGAGAGGGGTGCTTCAATCTTTCCGAAGCTTTCATTGCCGGAGCTGAAGACGACTTTCAGTTTGTAATCGCCAGAGGCGATCTCGAACTGGTTTTCGTAGTGATAAGGTTCGGTCTGGAATTTCTCCACTTCCTTCTTCCCATCGAGGTCAACATTCACGGTATCGCTGAACCGGGCCGCAATCGAATTGTCCGCCTTGGATGCAATGCCTAAGATGTTGACGGATGCGTGCTGCTTGCCTTTCACTTTTTCAAACTTCAGTGCATTGGAAGGAATTTCAACTGCAAGATGCACCCGGGCTGTGTTCGGCGAAGTGTAGAAGAAAGGCGCTTGCATCAAGGCGGAAACGTTGCCTTTCATCTCGCCTGAAGCGCGTGTCTCAAGATCTTTCTCAATCGGATTTCCCGCCAGCAAGTCCGTTGGCTTGGTATTGCAATAGCCACTTCGCGAGCGGACAGTAGTGCCTCCGCGGTCCACTTTAACTTTCAGGGTGTGGCAGCTTCCTTCTTCTGAAGTCCCAGGCTTGTAACCAAGAAGGTAGTACTGATTTTGGTCTTTGGCGATCCGGTCAAGGCCGCCCAGCAAGTCGTTGGTATTGAGGATGACAAATCCTCCCGTTCCATCGGCAAGTTGGTATAGAACCTGCTGATTGTCACTCGCGCTTGTTGGAAACTGAGGAACAATCGCCCTGGGCTGGGAGTAGGTGTTGTTGTACCGGTTCGTATTGGATACAGTGCCACCGGTCCGGCCAACCGTTCCGCCACCAGTATTTCCTCCGTGACCGCCTCCAGTTCCGACCGTTCCCCCGCCACCGCGCCCTCCACCTCCGGTACCGCCGGTACCGCCGGTACCACCGCCACCGGTGCCACCGCCGCCGGTTCCGCCGTGACCGCCCCCTCCTCCTCCCCCTCCGCCGCCAACATGTTGCGGAGGAAGAAGCGAAAGTGGTTCAGCAAACGCGGCCATTCGGAGAAATGAAACTGGAGACTGTGTGCTCGGATAGCGAAGTGCTGCGGGGATTAGCGACCCAGAGGCGGGGCGGACAGAAGGCAACTCCAAGCGTCCATGCGTACCGGGCAAACTTGGAACCACCAGACCACGAACGTCGATGGGATAAATGGCAACGTTCGATTTATTGCAGGTATCGACTACCGCAGTGAGTTCTGACTGAAATTCCGGATTCAGCGGAAAGCCGGAGGTCAGCATGACGAGAGTCTTGCGGCCGGGCACGCTAGACATACTTTTTGCGAGGCTTCGTAAAGCGAGCAGCACGCTGCGCACGCCGAAGTCGGCTTCCGCATTGGTCAGCGAGGGCCCTATCGAAGGAGACGTGATCGAAGCCACCGTAGCCGAGGAGTCTCCGTTGGGTGAAACCGTGGAATTCTTTATTCCCATCACCACCTGCTTAAGGCGGCCGACATCGGCAGTAAAGTTCTGCGAAATGTGCACGGTGCCACCGAATTCTGCGACCGCGATCAACCGGTCGGGACCAGCGTTGGCGTCAATGAATTTTGCCGCCGCCACTCTGGCTTGCGCTTGATCCCCCCGGTCCATGGTCGAATTGTCAAAAAACAGAACCAAGTAGTGTGGCCGTGCATTGGTGGGAGAGCCAGCGCTTTCTTCGTAAGAGAAACTGGTCACCGATTGTTCCTTGCCATCCTCCCAAACCTTGAAGTCCTTTTGCGTAAGGTCCTTAACGTAATTACCTTTTTTGTCGGTCACTACGGAGTCGACGAGAACCAGGCGCGTTTCCGCATGGAAGACCCCGGGATTTCCGGTATCCGCCTGAGTTGACTGCTGGGCGTAAGCGACGTTCCTGTCGGAACCAAGCTGCAAGAACGCCCAGCAGCTCGTGACACAAATCGTGATAACCAGAAGAAACAGCCGGCGACTGCGCATACTGACCTCCAAGATCTCTCGTGGACAAATCGTAACTAACGAATTTCAATCGTTCCATTTTCAGCGGACATCAATTGGCCTTCTTTGTCCCTTACCACCAACCGGACCATATAGTTTCCTGGCTTCACGTCAAAACTCGTCTTGAGCGTGATGCCGGAATCAAGCTTGTGTTCCAGGGTGTCATCCTTCCAATGCATCGTGACGGTCTTCTCCATTGCCTGAAGAAAAGTGCCATTGCGATTAAATAAACCAGAGACGCACGTCAAAACGTTGTCGTTACGGCCTTCGAGTTTCTTGAAGTGCAAATGCTTAACGTCAACGTGGGCGAGCACGATGAGTTTGGCGTTTTCGTCGCTCGCCTTGAAATATTGTGTATGCAATTGCACAGGGAGATTGTGCACCTCTTCCTGCGAGAACATCGCATCTTCGATTTCCTGCTTGGCTTGCTGTGCGGGGTCGGCGAAGTTCTTCGGGGCGTAATAGCCGCGGCGGGCTTGAACGTTGAGCTTTAGGGGACTCTTCACCGTAACCTTCAGGCCGTGATAGCTGCCGTCGGGCTTCAGATTTTGTGGAACATATGCGAGCACGTAGGAATACTCGGGAGTCTGCGCGACGCGCCGCAATCCGTCGTCAAGGTCGTTGTTATTATGAAAGAAAACGCCGCCTGTGCTGTCCGCGAGAATTCCAAGCAGTTCGTTCTGGGCGGAGGCGGCCGCCATCTCGATCAGGCCTTTCCTTGCTGGCGGCGGATGGAGTGGGTTATTGCTGCTATCTCCGCCCGGAATGACAACATACAAACCGCGAGCATCCAAAGTGTTTATGATGACTTGGGCGCGGACGGCACGGTCGATTATCTCGTTATAGTCGTACTCCATGCGCGGCGTGAGGAAGCCTGGAGAAATAAGAACAATGCTTCGCTGACCAGGCATTCTAGCCAAACTTCGCACCGCATCCTTCAGGACGCCGAGAGATAGGCGGCTTTCCTGATCCCCCGCAGCCAGCACTTCCGAACTCGTCGCCATCACCCTTGGAGTCGGGTCCGGGGGTGGCATTCCGGCGACATGAGGTTCGCACGCCAGCGTTTCTTCAAGTGCAACGGACAGGGCTTGCGAATCATTTTTGTTCGTGATCTCGTCCGCCTGGTAGTAACTGATGTCGGGACAATCGTTCGCGAAATGGCCTGCGATGGGTTGCGGCTGAAGCCGCAGCAAAGCTTCGTGAAGTTTGGCGCGATCGTCCGTATAGTCGAGGATGGTGCGGCCGGAGGTAGTGAACATGGCGGCGCGATCCGTCGGTCGCAATGTCGCGAAGTGGTGTTCGGCAGCTTGCCGGACTCGGATGATATCGCCAGATTCGAGATGCACGTCGTCGAACAGGTAAACGAAAAAGTGATCCGGCGCATCCGGCCAGTGTTCAACGTTGGACGGGCCGTCCGGTAAAACCTCGGTGGTAGTTTCCTCAGACTTCTGCCGCGCTTTTGCAATCAGCATTCCAGGTTGTTCGACCTCGAACTGGCTGATCACCTGCAGCTTCCCTTTGTCAAAAAGTTGAAAGTCCTCTTTTTGCAGGTTTCCGACAGGATTTCCCTTGGCGTCGCGGACGACCGCTCGCACCAGCACCAACCTGACGTTTACTTTGAATGTAGTGGGTTCGTCATGAGCCGCGAGTTCCGTGGTGTTCTGCTTGGTTTCCGACTGGACGATCGAACTAGGGCTACCGGGTGCCGGCGAAGCTTCAGTTTGCGCAGGCAGCGACGTTGGGCAAACGAAAAACCAAAACGCCAATGCCAGAAGCCAAGTGGACGAGTTGCTAACGACATGACAGTCGTTCGACGCAGTGTCGTCTGTGACAAACCGCGAGGTTTCTCGAGAACTCCTCATAGACGCCAGCAATCGTTGGGGAAGGCAGGGCGTCCCTGGGGGACCCATCCCACAAGCAGGACTCGAATGCTGGGGAAGAGTGTACACCCGTTCCTGCTAAACTCAACGTCCAGAACCGCCTTGGCTGACGGCCACCCGGTCTATTTCCTCTTCCGTGCAACGTTTTTTGGCGAACCACGAGCAATCTTCCCGGAAAGTTGACCGAGCAACCCGAACCTTCCGCTTCTCAGCCTGCCTTGGGATCCTAAGGCTCAAAGAAGTCAAATGGGCCTCTGGTAGATCTCCGCTGCGATCTCCGGCAGAAACGTACAATGGCCAGTCAAGATCTCCGCAATAAGTCGTTATAATCGATGCTCTACTTTGGACGACGACGGATCGTCAGGATAGTGGACCACACGACGCGCAGGCGACGCTTACGGATGAGGAAGAACATTTGCTAATGCATTTTGTGAGTTGCTGGACGAGTCGGACCGTAAACACTCGGTTAGCCAGTGCGGTGGGGGTAAGCGCCGCGGAGTTACGGAGCGTGGGGTACGTTCGCAGGTAAATCAGCTCAGAGAGTGACAAGATTGCTGATACACGCGCGCACGATCTGAACGATCAGAGCGACATTAGAAAACTACCGTTTTCTAACGCCAAGCACGAAAATCAAGAATCCACTCTTGAACGGGTTTTCACGTGAACCGATTTTGGGCAGGATTTCTAGCACCCCTGCCGTAGCGGTGTAAATGCCAATTTGTCGGTGGTCGATTGCGACGATTGGTCTGGACTCGTTCGGTCGTCATCAAAACTGAGAGCGAGAACCCCGATTGTCCTCAAAGGACCTTACCGTATCCAGGTAGCGTCCTCGGTGAGCCTCCGGGTTGTATCGACGATACAGTCACAGACCTCGTTCCTTGATTCCACCCCAATCGGCTGCAAGCTCCACGTGAAGCCTCAAAACTTCACCCAAGCCGACTTCGGGACAGCGTCTTAGCCCGCGCTAAATATAACTTCCGGGTAGCTCGTCGACCGATCTGAACAACGGCAATGCCGGTAAGGGGACCAATATGGAGCTTGGCAATGGCCCGCTGGAATTTCTAAACGATCGACTCAGGAACGCACGTGCGAATGAGGAATGAGAGGAATCGGTGAATTCGGTTAACTGTTACGAGGATCCGAACCGTGCCAACGCCTATGCCACTCTGGAGTTCGGCAATACCTACTACCTGGCGTACCGCGACTTGCCGGAGATTCTGAGCGCGCATGTAGTCGGCCTAAGAGCGCTCGACTTCGGTTGTGGCACGGGCAGGTCGACACGCATGCTGAGGAAACTGGGATTCGACGTGACCGGAGTCGATATCTCGGAGGACATGCTCCGTATCGCGAAGGTGACCGATCCTTCTGGTGACTACCGCCTGGTGCCAAGTGACAATCTCGAGCAATTGGCTGCTGGCTCGTTCGATTTGGTGTTCTGCGCGTTCCCATTTGACAACGTTCCCGGAGGAATGAAGGCAAGAATCTTCTGCGACCTCAGCACGCTGCTGGCGCCCACAGGAACCATCGTCAATCTGGTTTCGTCACCCGCGATTTACACGCATGAATGGGCTTCCTTCACTACTAAAGACTTTCCAGAGAATACGCTTGCACGCAGCGGTGATCTCGTGCGCATTGTGGTTACCGATCACCAGGACCGGAGACCCGTCGAGGACATCCTCTGGACCGACGAATCGTATCGAACGGTGTACCAGGAGGCAGGTCTCGAAGCGGTTCAGGTTTTCAAGCCTCTGGCCAAAGGCGACGAGCCCTATTCCTGGGTGAGCGAAACGAGGATTGCTCCCTGGGTCATCTACGTCTTACAACGTGCCAGGTAGCGCTGAGACTCACTCGCCACGGGAGACACCTACCTTTCCTGTCACGCACGCAAGCCTCGATTTTCAGACACATCGAAGCATTTCCAGTTTGCCCGCCTTTGATCTACGGACACTCTAGCTGACAACCAAGGATTCGCGCGATGAACAGCAAAGGTTTAAGCCCGGTTGGGTACAAAGAGGTTGGGTACAATTGCGAGTCTATTACTCTTCTGTCCATAAATTTCCCAGTACCAATCCGGTGAAACTTCCTTACGAGCCGACTTCCGGCCCGGAATAGTGCCCAGTTAGTCCGTTCGACTCGGAGGGAATCTATACACGAAATCCGTTCGTCTTGCGATGAGTGAGGGGTATTCCAAGGCGAGGTACAGCATCGAGCGCTGCGCCCCCGGAAGTGCAGCGGCCGCCCAGAGGAGGTGGTAGAAGCCGTAAGGCCGAAACTATTTGCGGCGGACTCTAAGGAAATCGATTGCCGACGACTCAGCGCCCCCTACGAAAGTTGTAAGTCCAAGATAGGCCCATAAGACTTAAGCGGCACACCGACAACTTGCTCGTGCGGTGCCGAATCTCTCGCCGTACGTAGAATTTCGACCGTCTGACCGGCGTATCCCCGAGTGATGAGCGAATTGATGGCTAAATCGATTTGACCGTCGCGAAAAGATCGCACGAAGAGCGCCGCTGGTCCTGTCATCGGAACAGGTCAAACAGGGCCTGGCCGAGTTGCAGTTCAGGGACCAGCTTCTGGTGCTTCTTATCGGAGCACTCGGTGCGCGCAGAGGAGAGGTTGGAGCACTACGCTGGACGGATTGCGATCTCACCAACCAAACCTTCAATGTCCAGCACTCCTACTATTGGCGGCGAGGAGGATATCTCAAGTCGACCAAGACGGAAGCCTCGGCAAAGCCATTGCCGATGCATCCGGCACTGAAAAACGCTCTTTTCGAGTGGCGAGGCCAGAGCTTGTATCCAACCGAAACGGATTTTGTATTTCCGTCGCTGCGCAACAAGGAAAGGAAGCCTCTCAACCTCGGCGCTGAACCGGATGATCAAGCCGGCGTTCGCGAAAATCGGAATCGCGGGCGTTGGCTGGCATACGTTTCGGCATTCGGTGGGGAGCATGTTGGCCGACATGGGAGAGCATCAGCTCACTATCCATGACTACTTGTGCCACAGCAACCTCAACGTTACCAACCAATACTTGCAGGCGACATCCAAGCGTCTCGCTCAGGACAAGCTGGTCGACGCGATCCTGCCCAGCGGATCACTGTCTGCAAGCAAATCACACCTGATTCAGTAAATCCTCCAAGGAGGTTCCTCTGCGCAGGTCGACAACGATCTGCGAACGAATCTTCCTTTGGGGGTCGGAGCGCTTATTGGACCCAAATGGACCCTGATTTTGCGAAAGGGGTTTGGGCAACTGATTGAAAGATATGGTAGGCACGAGGAGACTCGAACTCCTGACCTCTACCGTGTCAAGGTAGCGCTCTAACCAACTGAGCTACGCGCCTACAACAAACTGTGATTTTATCAGGGAAACTTTGGGAACGGAAGCCAAGAGAACCGCTCCACCATGCTCCCACGTATCCGAAGGGCAGGCCCTGCGCAGTCCAGAGCTTAGTATGGTTGTGGCATGACACCACAGGTCTTGCGTCAGTTTGACCCACGTTCTCTTTTCAGGTGACGCGCAAATACGTTCCATATTGCTCTTCCGTGCTCGCAACATAGGGCAGCAACTTCACCGAACCGAGTGCCAAACGGCGCTTCCCATGCCTGTTTTCCAGTTTGCCTGGCAGCCAGCAATTCATTTCGTGTCAATGCTAGATGGTCTTCCGCGACCTAAGGGGTGCTATGAGAAACGGGTGACGCCGTCCCTGAACCTTCAGTTAAGGTGACGAAACGATTAGCGCTCGTCTTCGGGAAAATTTCCAGATTGCCATTGGGCCAGCGAACTTCGATGCGCTCGACTTCCGTGCTGCTTCCAAGTCCGAAATGAAGCCGCATATCATTATTCGAAATATAGCTGGAGCCGCTCCTCACCTCCTGCACGTATCGGTGACCTCCAGCCAGGATTGCGACCTTCGCGCCGATACCATCGCGGTTTGACTTCACGCCTCGCGTGATCACTCCGATCCAGTTGTTCGGATTGCGCGCCTGGTTTACCAACAGCATCGGCTGACCGCTCATGTTATTCACCACAGCAGACATGCGACCGTCATTCCATAAATCCGCGACCGCCATACCACGACTGGATTTCGGCTCGGTGCAGCCCGGCCCGCACTGCGCGCTTATGTCTTTAAACTTCTTATTCCCTCCGTTCCAATACAGAAGCCTCGATTGCCGGTAGCTGGATCCGAGATGAGCAGTGTCGACTTCGGGATACACATGACCATTGACAGCTAGAATGTCGGACCTGCCATCGTTGTCGACGTCGACAAACATCGTTCCCCAGCCCAGGTAGTGCGTGTTGAGACCGAGGCCTGCGTCATAGATCGTTGCAGTAAACGTCCCATCTCCGACGTTCCGATACAGGGAAGATGAATCGTCGGAGAAATTTGTTTTGAAGATATCGGGGCGGCCGTCGTTATCATAGTCGCCTACCGTCGAGCCCATTCCGGCTTGCTCGCGTCCGTCCTCGTCGAAGGCCACGCCGGCCTCGGGTGCCACATCGATGAACGTTCCGTTTTTTTGATTGTGATAAAGAATGCTGGGCGTGCTGTCACAGGCCACGTAGATATCGGGCCAGCCGTCGTCATCGTAATCGAGCGTTGAAACACTGAAACAATAGTGCCCGTTCGTCTTTTCAATCCCGCTGGACTTGCTCACGTCAGAGAATTCCCCCCCACCCAGATTGTGGTAGAGGATGTTGGGTGAGGAATCGAGGCCGCGGGGACCGCACATCACAGAAGTGCCCTTCCATATGCACATGACTCCCTCACCCGGCTTAGGCGCGGTTTTGACGTCGAAGAGCACATAGTTGGCGACGAACAGATCCAACTTGCCGTCGCGATCGTAGTCCACAAAAGCGCAACCGGTGCCCCAGGCTTTACCATCCCCTGCCACTCCGGCGGGCGCGGCAACTTCCTTGAAAGTACCGTTGCCTTCGTTGTGGTAGAGACGATTCTTGCCGTAGTACGTCACGTAAAGATCGTCGAACCCGTCATTGTCATAGTCGCCCACGCAGGCTCCCTGGCCCCAGCCGGTAAACTCCAGTCCGGCAGCATGAGTGACGTCAGTAAAGGTTCCATCGTGATTGTTGTGAAACAGATGGCCGGTCGGCTGCGCGGTTTTTTCTTTGGTCTTCTCCAGCGTAGTGCCATTCACCAGAAATATGTCGGGCCAGCCGTCATTGTCGTAATCAAGAATTGCAACACCGCTACCGGTGGTTTCGATAATGTACGTTTTGCTATCGACGCCTCCGTTGACGTTCTGCATGCGAAGTCCTGCCTCAGGCCCGACGTCGACGAACCAGGCCGGGCCAGGGTGAGCGTCAGTGGCAGGATATGGCGAGTGTGCCGTTTTTGGGATTGAAGAGGGTTGCTGGGTCTGCGCGGAAGTCAGCGCGACAGAAAAACAAATGACAAAGCTGAGGCAAACACCGAAAAATTTCCGCCACCGATACACAACCGAATCGTAGCACGGCTCGAAGAATGCAACCCACTCGCGCTTGTGGTTAGAATTGGATCATGCGCAGTTTCTTTTTATTCATTTTGTTGATTTTTCAAGTTCTGATTGAAGTTTCCTACTCGCAGTCGACGAGCCCTGCGTCACCCTCGACAAATCGTGAGGTTCCAGCAACTGCCGGTCCGACCGATACGGCACCCGCAAAACAGAATCTGGAAGATGTCTTGGCCTCGGCGCACCAAAAACTCGAACATGGTGATTCGCAACAAGCCATTGCGATGCTCGAACAATTAGCGGCCGCGGGAGGACTTGCAAAGGGGGTCCAGCATGAATTGGGCCTAGCCTATTACCGCACCGGAAAATTGGTTTTGGCTGAAAAGGCATTTGCCCACGCAATCCAGGATGACTCGAGCGACATTGAATCGGTTCAGATGCGTGGCCTGACGCTTTACCGCTTAGGGCGTCCCGCCGATGCAATCCCATTTCTCGAGAAGGTGCGCCAATGGACGCCCAACGCTAATGCGGACGCCAGCTATGTTCTCGGTTTGTGCTACCTCAATTCGCAGCGGTTCGACGATGCTCGAATCGCGTTCGCCCACCAGTTTGACGTCGAACCCAACTCCGGACCGGCCTATCTCCTGCTGAGTAAGATGCTGAAGCAGGCAAACTTGTCCGAGGCTGCCGCGGACGCCGCAAAGAAGGCGCTCGCTCTCACACCCAACCTTCCCCTCGCACATTTCATGCTCGGCGAGTTTTATCTTTTCAAGTCTGATATCGAACAGGCGCTCCGGGAGTTCGAGCAGGAACGTCAGATCAATCCTGCGAACTTTGCCGTGTACGACCGCCTCGGAGACGTCTACACGCGCTCAGGAAAGTACGACCAAGCTCAAGAAGTCCTCGCGAAGGCGATTTCGCTCGACACCTCGAGCACCGGGCCGTTCATCCAGATGGGTAAGGTCCTGCTGCGACGCAATGACCCTCAAACCTCACTGCTGTATTTACAGCATGCGGAAAAAATGGATCCGGGGAACTTCATGACCCATACCCTACTGGGCCAGGCCTATCGCAGCCTGGGACGAATGGAGGAATCAAAGAAAGAGCTGGATGCGGCCTCCAAGATTCACGTCGACGAACAACTGAAATTGGAGCCAGCGCAGTAACTCACGTTTACTTGCGATTGCGCACGGCCACCAACTGGGTTTCCACTGGAACTCCCCGGGTTACCTTGACCCGCAACAGGGCCTCAAATGGTTTCAGTTCGCTTCCCGGCTGAATCCCAAGCTTCCCGAGCAATTCTTCCAACGAGTCCTTTGCACAAACGTATTCGACCGCTGCCTGGGTTCCGATCGTTGTGGTTCCAGCCAAAATTAGCACGGAACGATCGGGATTCAGTCCATGCCCGAGGGCAATGATCGCATAGTCTTCGGTCAGCGGCTCGGTTGATTCGCTGGGATAAAAAACCGCTGGTTGTCCCGGCTCGGGATGCACATTGACGATGCCCAAATCTCCTTTATGGGGGGTGGAGGCGAGTCGTCTGAAGACAAACTCCTGACTGCCCGGAAGATCCAGCAGGGTAAGATTCTCCGCCGGAGAGCCCACGAAGATCAGGTCGTTCTTCTTCGCATCGTCCAATGTAAAGAGACTGCCTCTCTTCACCTCGATGGGATGATTGAATTGGTTGAATACCCTGTCCAGTTCATGGACTGCCAGGACTTCTCCCACTCCCGTGTAGTGATCCAGAATTAAGTCACGCGAGTCGCGCGACGGGTCCCGGTAACGCATGCCAGTCTCTGGACGTCCCACGAAAGCGGCGTTGCTGAAAATCACCCACGGCGTCTCTGAACTCATCGCGAATCGGCTCCAGAAGCTACGTACAGCGGCAGGAATAGATGGATGTTGCATTCGCCTTGGCGCGAGACGAAGTTAGCGCAATCGAGAGAGCGGTTATGGCCGTTAATGCTGCGACCAGCATCACAGACAGCGTTACTAACGCGAGGGTCCACCCCCGGCGACGCTCGGTGATGGGCCAGACTCGCCTGGCAGCGGAACATTGATGGAGCATTCGCGACGCGGAGCAGGGAGTGCCACCGGACCGGGCGGAACAAGCGACAGTTCGCGAACATGAAACTGGATCGCATAGAACCCGTTCGGCATTTCCACCACGATCGGGTCTGCCACACCTTCGTGGCTGTAGTAGTCGATCAACTTCAGCCGAAGACGGCCTGCCTGCACCCGAATTGCCGAGTCAGCTTGGGGGTTGAAGTCGTGAGGCCGCCCGAAGACTTCCGTGGCAATTTGGTATTCCTTAAGCGGAATCCCGGGCTGCGTCATGGCGTGATGGGCTAAATAGCGGAGCAGTTTGCAGAGAGATTCGGCTTTCCGAAGCGCATGGCTGTGAATAATTCTTTCGATCTGCTCAAGGTAGCGGTCCTTTTCCGCGATTTGGACAGATGTAACTGACATGTAACGCCCTAACTGAAAGCCTGATATCCCTCACAAAAACAAGAGGTTTCGCCGTTCGGTGACGTGTGACTGACAGGCTGATACTTCTAATTGAAATGGACTAGGAAGAACATTCTTCAAGACGTAAGGCATTCTGGGCGAGGTTTCCCCGTTCGCACCCCTGCGCGGGAAAGAAAAAAACTCTTCCTGAATGTTACTGCAACCGTGATCCGACGGCAAGCATGGTGGGTGCTTGCTCCGACCAGAAATTCTATTTTCCATAGACCGTGGTGCGCCAGAATTTGACTATCTGAATCAGATGCAAACAACAGTTGCGGGGCTGCTGAATCTTGGAGGCTGCACAATGAAAAAGAGCAATGTGTTCAAAGCGGTTTTCTCCGGTCGGCTAAAGTCGGGCCTACCATGCGCTCTGTTCTTGGTCGCCCTTTTAGCGAGCAGCCAACTGGCCTCAGCACAAGCAGTGTATGGATCCATCTTCGGAACCGTAACCGATAGTACTGGCGCCGTTGTTCCGAACGCCGCCATCACCGTAACGGACGTGGCTAAGGGTACTTCGGTTAGCGTTCAAACTGATGGCAACGGCGACTACCGGGTTCAGCACCTTGTTCCCGATACCTACAGCATAACCGCTGAAGCCTCCGGCTTTACGAAAGCGCAAACTGACAATGTTGTGGTCTACGCGGACACGGCGCCCAAGGTCAACCTCACCCTCGCGGTTGGCACGGTCAGTAACACTGTAACGGTGACATCCGGGGCTCCTCTGCTCCAGACCGAGCACACCGATGTCAACGTAATCCTGAACCAGCGAGCGGTGGAAACTCTCCCCAATCTGAATCGAAATTTTACCGCCTTCGAGTTGCTCACTCCCGGAACCACCTATATCGGGTGGAACGTGGACGAATCTCAGAATCCACAGCGGAGCCAGCAAATTGAGGTCGACGGGCAGCTCCCCTTTGCAACGGGATATGAATTGGATGGCACGGACAATCAAGACCCGGTGATCGGCATCGCCGTGATCAACCCCAACCTCGATGCTGTGTCGGAAATGAAAGTTACGTCGCAGAATTACGATGCGGAGTTCGGCAAAGCTGTAGCTGGTTTGGTAACGGCGCAGACCAAGTCAGGAAGCAATAACGTTCATGGATCGGGTTTCGAGTTTTTCCGTTGGGACGGCCTTCAGGCACGCGACCCGTTTTCTCAATCAACCCTCAATCCTGTGACAAATCGCTATATCCCGGTGAATTCGCACAACCAGTTTGGGGGCTCAATCGGCGGCCCGATCAAGAAAGATAAACTCTTCTTTTTCGGTGACTATCAGGGATTGCGCGAAAAGAGCGGCGTTTCGGGATTGTTTAGCGTTCCGACTGCGACTGCTCGCTCCTCTTGTCTGGCGGCAGCAGCGAATACATCTCTTAACTGCGACCTGAGTGACTACAATTCCGTAGCCCAGATTTATGATCCTGTATCCGACACGACTGGATTAGGCCGTTCACCGTTCCCGAACAATCAGATTCCGGGAGGCATGCTTTCCACTCCTGCTATTAATCTACTGACTTTGCTTCCCACTCCCAACACTGGGGCACCCGGACAAGTCTTCAACAATTATGCAGCGTCCGGCACCGGATCGATTTCCACACCAACCAATTCGACGTTCGGATCGACGACGGAGTCTCGGACAAGCTTCATCTTTTTGGTCGCTACACCTTCTTCAATTCTGATCTCGCTGGCGGTTCGGTGTTCGGGGCCGCGGGTGGCTCCGGCTTCGGTACGAACGGTTTTGCAGGTACGGATACGAGCCAGGATCACAGCTTAACTGCGGGTGGGGACTACACTCTTGTCCACTAAATGGCTTACCGACTTCCGCTTCGGTTGGTTCCGCTTTCACTTCAACGAACTTCAACCGGGATTTAACCAGCCATTGGGGACGAACCTGGGAATTCCTGGCGTTAATACGGGCGACATCAACTTGAATGGCGGCCTTGCCGTCATTCAATATCGATGGACTCTCCACCTATGGCACCACGACTGCTCCGTTCCTGGAAACAGAGAATTCGTATCAGATCAATAATAATTGGAGCCACAGTGTCGGACGCCACAACGTGAAGTTTGGAGTCGACCTCCGCTACGCAACTCAGTATGCCGTTGGCCTCGACAATAACAATTTTCGCTCCGGCAATTTTCACTTCCCGGCTTCCATTACGGGAGAGGCTCTCCACCCTTTCCAAACCCGCTCGACTTACCGCCCAGTTCTCCGGGAGTCGGACTAGCGACTTTCCTGCTCGGCGACGTCGGCCCGTTTCAGAGGACGCAGACGGCCAGACACGAAAGCCACAACACATCAGTACCGTGCGTTTTATTACGCGCAGGACCAATGGCGCGTCACCAATACTCTGACCCTGAATTATGGTCTGCGTTGGGAATGGTACTTCCCCGAGGCAGTCAACGGGAAAGGACAAGGCGGTCTGCTTGATCTGAACACGGGCAACGTAAACATTGCGGGGTATGGGCCATATAACGATTCTCTGAACGTCGCCAAGAGTTGGACAAAATTTGCGCCACGAATTGGCCTTAGCTGGCAGGCGCGCCCCAGCACCGTAGTGCGCACTGGCTATGGGCGCGTTTACGGACAGGGCTGGTCGGGGAACACCTTTGGCGAAGTGCTGGCATGGACGTATCCAGTCCAAGTTTCTCAGAACGTGAATCCTGTTACCCAGTACACCAATATGTATAGGAACCCTGCGCAGATTCTTGTGCCGCTTACTCTGGCGGGCGGGCCACCAGCTTACGCGTTCGCACCCATTCCGGCGAACGGTCAATTCCCGCTTCCAAACGGCATAAGCGTTCCCACCCGTCCGTTAGAGGTGCGATTGCCCACCCTCGACGCATGGAATTTGGCGATCCAGCACCAAATCACAAATACCACGGCGTTACAGATCGCCTACGTGGGCAGCCACGGCATTCACAACATGTTCGACTCGTCCAACCAGTTCGATCCGAACCAGGCTACGATCGCTGGCTTCAACCAGGTCAACACGATCAATCCCGCTACTCCGGGGGCTCTGTTCACCTACAACGATCGCCAGCCCTTTTTCAACGGAGACGCCCAGAAGCTAGGGGTCAATTACGGCGCTCCTTACCTCTGGACGCAAAGTCTGCGTTACAACTTCAACGAAGCAACCAGCAGCTACAACGCCTTGCAGGTAAAGCTGGAGAAGCGGTTCACCCACGGCGTTCAATTCCTCTCGCATTACACGTGGTCGAGGGCCATGTCGCATGAATCGTATTACTTTGCGATCGACCCGAGAGTGGGATATGGAGCGAGTTATTACAATCGCCCGCAAGCGTTTGTGCTTGCCGGCAACTGGGACTTGCCCGTGGGCAAAGGCAGGTCGTTCGTCAAGGATGCGCCGCGGTGGCTCGATTACCTGATCGGTGGATATGCTCTAAATGGTGCGCTGACCGTAGAGAGCGGACTGCCTTACACTCCAGGCTACGCTCTGTGCAGCAGTGACAACGATCTGGGTATCTGCCGGCCCAACACAAATGGTTCGGCGTACGTAGTGGGAGCCGGCAAGTTTGATCCGATCACTCATTCCGTCCCGTACTTCACGCCGGCACCTTATGAGTTGGGCGGCTCCTGTCCGGGCGATCCGGGCGGCGTGTGCCCATCATCGTTCGGGCCTTACGTTCGACCTGCGGTGGGAACCTTTGGCAATATTGAACGCGACTCCCTGTACGGACCTGGTCTCGTCAACACAGACCTCTCCCTCGCAAAGAAATTCGCCATCACTGAAGGAACGTCTATACAGTTCCGCGCGGATGCTTTCAACATCTTCAACAAGGTGAACCTTGGGCAACCCAACAGCTGCGTCGATTGCCAGGGCCAAGGAGCGGGCCTGATCACCAGCACCGTCTCTTCGCAAGACGGAACTTCGATGCGGCGATTGCAGTTTGCCGTACGCGTTGAATTCTGATGAGTGCGCAGCACGGCAGGAAACTGATCGCACAAAGGGAATGAACTGACAGGCAACCTCGACTCGGCCAGGATTCTTGCTGCCGTTACTCTCTGGGAGGAACGAGTGCAGGAATCCTGGTTGTGTGCTCACGTACGACGCTGCAGATCCCTTTGTGCGCGCTTACTCTCCCCAGCGCTTGTCATTCTCATCATCGCGATCTTACCGGTCGCGGCCTCAGCGCAATCCCAGACCGGTAGCGCACCTCAGAACCCACAGCTGAACGAAATTCTGTCGTATATCCACGCGGGCTGGGATTCGCTGACCCGTTCTACCACCGCATGCGATGCTGTTGCCGACACAAAACTCTCCGCGTCCCCAGTGCTGTATCTTCCCGCTGATTTCCAAGAGCCGAAAGAGTTGGACAAAATGCGGCGCGATTGCAGGGTCACGATTGCACATCTGCCCCGAGTCATCCATAAACTTGGTGAGGCCGACGCCGACACGATTGGGTCGCCGGGATTGCTCTATCTCCAGAACAAATACGTGGTGCCTGGTGGCCGTTTCAACGAAATGTACGGATGGGATAGTTACTTCATTATCCGCGGGCTGTTGCGCGACGGCCGATTGGAACTGGCGCGCGGAATGGTTGACAACTTCTTCTTTGAGATCGAACACTATGGTGCCCTGCTGAATGCCAATCGCACCTACTATTTGACGCGTTCTCAGCCTCCGTTCCTCAGTTCCATGGTGATGGCCGTCCACGCTGCGCAAAAAGCGGCACGGCAGGACGACCGAGACTGGCTCGAGACGGCCTACTCCTACGTGAAGCGGGACCATGCCATGTGGACGAAAGCCCCGCATTTGGCGGGCGACACCGGTCTTTCCCGGTATTACGATTTCGGCGAGGGGCCCGCACCGGAAGCCTTGCAGGACGAAAACGACATTTATCGCCAAGTCGCGGCGTATTTTCTTTTGCACCCGACCTTCCCTACTTATGAGGCGGAAGATTTAAATGCGGCGGATGCTCCAACGGACAAGGCATCCGGGTCGGCCTATTCTGTTCGCGTATGCAGCGAGGGGGAGTCGCAACAATCGTGCGAGCCCACGCGCCGCATAAAGCTGAAACCCGATTACTACAAAGGCGATCGATCGATGCGCGAATCGGGTTTCGACATCTCCTTCCGCTTTGGACCGTACGGCGCCGCCACTCACCACTATGCACCGGTATGCTTGAACAGTCTTCTCTTTAAGACTGAACGAGACCTGGAAGAAATGAGCCGGTTGCTTGGCAAAAACTCGGATGCCGCCGACTGGCATCAACTGGCAGAAACTCGCCGGCGGTCGATGCAGCGCTATTTGTGGGATGACGAAAGCGGGCTATTTTTTGATTACAATTTCGACGAGGCGAAGCGATCGACCTATCGTTATGCGACCACGTTTTATCCGTTATGGGCTGGACTGGCCACAGATGAGCAAGCTCGCGCCGTAATGAAGAACCTAAGCGCGTTCGAAAAAGCCGGAGGATTAGCCACCAGCCTGCAGCAGACAGAGGGCCAGTGGGATTATCCTTTCGGCTGGGCTCCGATTCAGCTGCTCGCGGTGGAGGGCATGCGCCGCTACGGACACAATGCGGAAGCAGACCGCGTCTCGACAGAATTTCTTTCTACCGTTCTGGAGAACTTCCTGCGCGACAAGACGATTCGGGAAAAATACAACGTTTTGACCCGCTCTTCGGAGACCGATGTGAAGGCAGGATACGCGGCGAATGTCATCGGCTTTGGATGGACCAACGCAACTTTTCTTGAACTCCTGCACGCGCTTCCCGTAGAGAAGACGACTCGTTTGGCGGAGGCCGTTCGGCCGATGTCGTCGTCTCAGTAGTAAAAACTATCGCGACATGTCCGCGCTTTCGCTAGGAGAATCGATGAAGCGCCTTCTCGCAGTGGCCCTACTTGCTCTCTTTAATTGTTGGCCGTTTCTCTCGCACGGCCAGGCTCTTCAAGACCCTCCGGTCTTAGCCAGATTCCCCTTTGAAGACAGCGTACCGCTCAAGATTGTCCACGATGCCGTGCCCTCGAAGCCGCTGGCTGTAGTTGGCCCGCGAGGGGCGCTCGTGGGCCATCAAGACGGTTCCTTCGAAGCCTGGGTGTTCCCGTGGAAAGTCTTCAGTAATTTGCGCATCAGCGCCCAGATGGAGAACTATCCCGTACCAATCGACGTGAATGAACAGGCGTCCGTGATCGAAGTGCGGCCCGACCATACTACAGTTACTTTTGCACACGCGAATTTCACGGTGCGCGAGGTTCTGTTCGCACCTCACAATGCACCCGATGGAGCCGGAGTATTGGCATTTTTTCAGGTCGAAGCCGTGCGGCCCATGACGCTCACCGTTCAATTCACTCCCGAGATGAAGCATATGTGGCCCGCAGCCTCCGATTACGCCTCTCCGGAATGGGTAAAGACATCTGGAGGAGGATTCTACGTATTGCATTTAAGCTTTCCCGATCAAGCCGCTGGCATTGAAATGCCCGGAGCCGAACCCGGCATCATGGCTCCCTACCAGGAGCGACCAAAAACGTACCCGGCTCAGTTTGTTCTTCATTTCGACCCGGCGCATGACGCAAACAAGCTCTACCCATTGCTCATAACAACAGCGGATACCGTCGCAGGTTCCAATAGCCAGGCGCTCGCTCAGAACTTAGCGGCGCTGGTCCGTAGTTTCCGTTCTCTCTATGAAGAAACCGGAAACTACTACAAGAAGTTTCTCGATGAGCATTTGAGTATAGAAACGTCGGACAAGCAGTTCGACGATGCCTTTACTTGGGCTGAGGTCGCGATCGATCAACTGAAGGTACAAACTACCCCCGGCCATAAAGAGACTGCGCTGGTTGCTGGAATCGATGCGTCTGGCGATTCCGCCAGGCCCGGCTTCGGATGGTACTTCGGCCGCGACTCTCTGTGGACTCTTTACGCAGTGAACTCTTATGGCGACTTTCAGTTGACGCGCGACCAGCTGGAGTTCTTGTTGCAGCGGCAGAGTCCAGACGGAAAGATCATGCATGAATGGTCGCAGACCGCCGAGATCGTCGACTGGAAGAGCCTTCCGTACGAATTCGCGTCGGCCGACGCGACACCGCTCCTGCTCATGGCAGCGAATGATTACCTCGAAATCAGCGGCGACGTTGCATTTCTTAATGCGCACTGGGACGGACTCGAAAAAGCGTGGAATTTCGAGCGATCGCATGATTCCGACGGCGACGGCATCTACGAGAACATCGCGGGTACAGGATGGGTGGAATCATGGCCTCCGGGGATGCCGCATCAGGAAATCTACCTGGCCGCTTTGGATCAGCAAGCCAGCACCGCATTCGCAAAGATCTCCCGCGCGACCGGACATCCACAACTTGCCGAAGATGCCATGAAGAGCGCCACGCACATTGCGCAGCAGATCGAAAAAGAATACCTCCTGAGCGATGCGGGTTTTTATGCATTCAGCAGGAACTCCGACGGAACCCTGGACGCGAGTGCAACGATTTATCCTGCAGTCGCCGCTTGGGATGGATCTTTTAATTTGGCACAGTCGAGCGCGATGTTAAGCCGCTGGGCTTCGCAAGAATTCTCTACCGATTGGGGTACGCGGGACCTCAGCCCGGGCGTGAATTTTTACGACCCAATTAGCTACCATCAGGGCTCGGTCTGGCCGCTGTTTACGGGTTGGGTTTCCCTTTCCGAGTATCGTAACGGACGAAGTCTGAGCGGGTACGCTCACCTGATGCAAAATGCCGACCTCACCTGGGCCGACAACTTGGGAGCGGTCACAGAGTTGTTATCCGGCCAGTTTTTTCGAGAACTCGGCCGCAGTACCTCGCACCAGCTGTGGTCCTCAGCCATGGTAATCACGCCCACCGTTCGGGGATTGTTTGGATTGGAATGGAATGCGGCCGAGAATACCCTGACAATCACTCCAAGCTTACCCGCTGCGTGGAACGAAGCGAAGATGATGCGGGTGCCGATCGCCAAATCGCGTGTCGGCATTGAAATTCGCCGCAACGGACTGATGCTCTCTGTTCGTCTGACGGGCGACGAATTGAAGACAATAAAACTGCGCTCCCGGGCGAAGGGCGCTAGCATGGTAAACGGAGAGTTGCGAATCCCTTTACCCGCCGTGGAAGTGGGCATTATTCATGGCTTGCCTGACGCCGGAGCCCGAACCTCCCAAATGAAGGTTCTTGACCAGCAGGCGTCGCCGCACTTACTGCGGCTGCGATTGTCCGCCCCGGCCAATAGCGAGCAGTCGTTGTTTCTCCGCATGAACGATCCCAAAGTTCACCCCCGAATCGATGGAGCAGAAGCCTTCGCCGATTCCACTCATCTCCGAATACAGTTTCCGTCCGGCGCGGGTTACGTTGAAAAAGTAGTGTCCCTCTCGTGGTGAGTGCGTGATGTGCCCCGCTTGAACTTTCCGAGATGACCAGCGCGCCTTTGCCTCCTAAATATTGTGGCCGCTAACGCCCCGTTCTGGGGGCAGTGAGGCAGGCCAGGTTTGCCCGTCGTTCATCCCGCAAACCACATTACTCGGCCCATGCTCTCTATCCAAAGTCATCGACATGCTGTCTAGTCTTTATCCGCGACCCAATTGATTCCTTGAACTTCCGCACATTCAAAGGAGGTGCTTCCAATGTTCCCTCGTAAAAGTTTCCATTTTGTATTGACCGCGGGTTTACTGCTGAGCGCTGCGATGTTAACGGCCTGCAACCAAACGGGGGGCGGCGCCAGTTCCACCGCCTCGGCCAACGAAGGGAAACTGCCCATCACCACTCGGTCCGACGAGGCACGGCAGGAATTTCTGAAGGGACGGGATCTCTCCGAAAGGCTTCTTGCGCAGGAGTCAGTACAGCATTTCGACAAAGCAATTTCACTGGACCCCGATTTTGCCTCAGCAGAACTGGCACGGGCCAACAATTCTCCAACCGCCAAAGACTTCCTAGAACATCTCAAGAAAGCGGTAAACCTTGCCGACAAAACTTCTGAGGGCGAGAAGTTGCTGATTCTAGCCAACGAAGCCGCCTCCAATGGCGATACCGTGAAGCAGAAGGATTATTTAGACAAGTTGGTCGCAGCTTACCCCAACGATGAACGGGCGCAGTTCAGCCTGGCTAACTATTACTTTGGCCAACAGGAATTGGACCAGGCGATTGAACACTACAAGAAGACGACCACACTTGCTCCCAACTACTCGGGTGCCTACAACGTGCTCGGCTATGCTTACCGACAGCAGGGCGATTATCCCAGCGCCGAGCAGGCTTTCAAGAAATACGTCGAACTGATCCCCAACGATCCGAACCCCTACGATTCTTATGCGGAATTGCTGCTCAAGATGGGCCGGTTTGAGGAGTCGCAGGAGCAATACCACAAAGCGCTGACCATCGATCCGCATTTCGCGGCGTCACGCTTTGGACTTTCCGCGGCGCTTCTATATTCAGGCAAAGCGGCAGACGCCCAAGCCGAGCTACAGCAGATGGTGGACCAGGCCCGCAACGACGGGGAGCGGCGCACGGCGTACTTTGGCATGGCAGTAATCGCATCCGATGGTGGCAAATTCGACCAGGCACTGTTGGCGATGGACAAGGAGTATGCTGTCGCCGAGAAGATAAACGATGTCGTTTCCATGGCCGCCGACCTTCAAGCCAAGGGCAACATTCTGGCTGAGATTCCTCGCTATGACGAAGCACAGCGACAGTACGACCGCTCGTTTCATATGATCGAGAGCTCGAACCAGTCTCAGGAAATCAAGGACAACTCAAGACTACTGCACGAGTTCAACCTGTCTGCGATTGCGTTGGCAAAGAAGGACTTTTCCACTGCCCGCGCGCACGCCGAGGAGTTTCGCAAAGGAGCGGAGGCCAAGAAGAATGCGGCGCAGGAAAAGCAATCTCATGAGTTGGCGGGAAGGATCGCTCTCGGCGAGAAAGACTATCCCAAAGCCATTGCGGAGTTGGAGCAGGCAAACCTGCAGAATCCGCGTAATTTATATCGCCTGAGCCAGGCGTATCAGGGGAATGGCGATAGCACCAAGGCTCACGAATATCTGACTAAGTCAGCCGACTTCAATTCTCTGCCGGCCTTGAACTATGCCTTCATTCGAGTGAAGGCCCAAAAGCTGGCGGCGCAAAAAAGCTAAGGCACAAGCGAGAAAACGACCAACTCGCTCTTGCCAAGCAGAAGTCGGCTAGTTGGAACCAGGCTTTCAAGTTCCTACTTGCTGATTTCTGTCGGGAATAAAGTTTAGCTTTCAGCACTACCCCGCACTGGGGCTCTTGGAGTGGGTCAAAGCGCTGGCCGACGCGCGGCGATATAGATCGGGGGCTTTCATTGCAACGCAGTACGCTTCGAACTCCGGGCGTGGTCCTTTCCAGCGTAGGTCGTCGACTGAGTCGAAGACAGGAACGTCCAGCCGCAGAGTGGCGAGAGTCCGAAATAACAAAGCCTCGTCCCACGCACTGAAAAGCGACTCGGCCAAGGGGCGAGCCCTGCGAATCGATGGATCCCAATGGCGCCAATCTTTGGGAATATCCTCAAGATGAGGATACTTCGATAAGACGAGGGCCGCGGCCTTCTGACCCCAACCAGAGATGCCCGGATATCCGTCAGCGCTGTCACCCACAACCGCCAGGTAATCGGGAATCGATTGCGGCTTCACTCCGAATTTGGTTTCTACCCCCGACTTCGTCGCGCGTGGTCTCGCGCCTGCGATCCAGTTGCACGACTCGTGTGCCAACCACCGATTGACCAAGATCCTTGTCCGGGGTGCAAATCACGACCTGCCCCACATGCTGATCTCGCGAGGCCCTCGCGGCTGCGGACGCCAATGCGTCATCGGCCTCAAACTCCACCATCGGCCATACCATTACGCCCATCAACTGGAGCGCGTCTTCGAGAAGGGGAAACTGCGAGAGCAACTCTGGAGGCACGCCTTCGGCCGTCTTGTATCCGGGAAACAGATCGTTGCGAAATGACTCCACTACATGGTCGGTTGCTACGCCGATGTGAGTAACGCCACTCTCGATCATCGACATGACAGACGAAAGCACACCCCGCACCGCACCGATCTCTGCGCCCTTCGCGTCTTTCGCGGAAGGCACGGCGAAAAAATAGCGGAACAATTCGTAGGTCCCATCGACGAGATATACGTCCATGCGCCTCCGATCAAGATTGAAAATGGTTCGTCATCCGGCTGATTTACTCCCTGTCCATCGCCATGAACAGGTTGTTGAGCGACTCGGCCAGAGTAGGGTGAGCGTACGTAGCGTCTCGCAATGCGGTGTATGGCAACTTTCCCATCATTGCCGTTTCCAGCACCGACATGATTTCTCCACCCTCGATGCTGAGAACCGCGGCTCCGAGAATCTGGTTACTCTCAGCATCCACGATCGCCTTCATGAATCCTCGTGTTTCATCCACTTCCAGGGCACGGGCGACCGACGTCATCGGAAGTTTCGCGACGCGAACGGGGCGACCTCGTTCTCGAGCTTCGGTCTCGGTAAGGCCAACCCGACCCAACTGCGGATCGATGAAGACGCAATATGGCACCTGACGATTTTTGGTCGAGGCGATTTTATGTTCGAGCAGATTCGCCCGGATGATTCGAAAATCATCATAGGAGATATGCGTGAAGGCTGGACCATCCTTGATGTCTCCAAGAGCATAAACGCCTTCGGCTGTGGTTTCGAGCCGATCGTTCACTCGGATAAAGCCGCGCTCATCGGTTTGAACTCCTACGGCTGCCAGATTGAGGGAATCAGAATTTGGGATGCGGCCTGTTGCTACCAGCAGATGCGAACCCACTAGAGTAGTCGAACTCTCCGGCGATCGAATTTCCATGCGGATACTGCCGCTCGATTGATCCACACGGGTGGTCTTCGCATTGAGTATTATCTCAACCCCATCCTGGCGCAGAATCTTGGTCACTTCCTCGGCTACGTCCGGATCTTCATGCGTGAGCAGTTGACTGCTGGATTGCACAATCGTCACACGACTGCCAAAGCGCCGAAAAAGTTGGCCGAACTCCACGCCGATATAGCCACCGCCCAGAATCAGCAAGTGATCCGGGAGGCTGCCGAGTTCCATGATGGAAACATTATCGAGGGCAAGAATGTGATCCAAACCTTCTAACGGCGGTCGCGACGAGCGAGTGCCCGCATTAATGAAGATGCGCTTGGCCGATAGCACTTGCTGACCGTTATCCCTGGTTCGAACAGCGATAGTCTTTACACCGCTGAAACTCGCATCCCCGAAGATCAGGTCCAGATTCGGAGTCTTCTCAATTCGCCCCTGGCTTGCGTTTCGGAAGTTGTCCACAATTTCGCGCTTGCGTTGACGAACTTTCTCCATGTCCACGCTAATCGAGCCGGCATGGACGCCATAGTCCGCAGCCCGCCGCGCGAGATACGCCACGCGTCCGCTAGCCACCATCGTCTTCGTGGGAGTGCAGCCCTCGTTAATGCAAGTTCCGCCGACATGCTTCCGCTCGATGAGAGCGGTACGCATACCCGCCTTCGCAAGAGCCATCGCGAGCGGCGTTCCACCTTGTCCTGAGCCGATAACAATGGCGTCGTATTGTTGCGTGGCATTCATTCATCTACACGTCTTCGGTTCGGTGCGTGCCGAGTGATGCTCGCACGGCATAATCTGTCCGGTCAACGCTCTCTAAAACCGAGAAGCCAAGAATAATCCCAAACCAATTGCTACCAAATCCTCGGGAATCGCGATTGCAAAATCAGGAACGCGCAGACTCTGGACGAGTCCCACTCGCGCATGATAGCCGCCATACGCTCCGGCGATTCCTCCAATGGCACCGGCCAACGCCCCCAACCAAAGCGCCGCGCCGCCGGCTACGCCCAAACACGCACCGCTCAGCGCACCCGTAGCGATTCGCGCTGAAAGGCCGATCGCGGCCGTTCGGGCCGGCGTGTTAGGAAGTTGATCGGCCACAAACTCGAACACAGCCAATATGGTGAAGACGGCCACCGCCCATTTCGATCCCATGAAGGCGACCGGAGAACCGTGCAGGTTGATCCAGCCGAGGTGCGCTGCCCAAGCAATCACGCCGGGGGCAGTCAGCGACCGCAACCCGGCCACAACTCCAATGCCAAACGCCAGCAACAGTGTGAGTTCGGAATTCATACGAGTTCACCTCGGCGCGATCAAAAGCGACAGCATCTACGCACTAGCCCGCGCTCTTTGCCAATGGCAGCCAAACCCGGAAGCGCGTGTCCCCAGGTTTGGATTGCACCTGAATGGTGCCGCGATGTTTCTTTATGATTCGTTGTACTGTGTCGAGGCCAAGGCCCGTTCCCTCGCCCACGCCCTTGGTCGTGAAGAAAGGTTCGAAAATGTGAGGCTGAACTTCTGGAGAAATTCCCGGACCGTTGTCGCCAATCTCGACCACAACGCAGTCGTCTTCGCGAAACGTTCGCACTCGCAAATCGCCCTTCCCGCCCATCGCGTCGATCGCGTTGTCGATCAGGTTGGTCCAAATCTGGTTCAGTTCGCTGCCAAAGGAATTCACGAGAAGTGGGATCTTCTGGTAGTCGCGGTGCACCGAAACTCCGTGTTTGAGCTTGTGGTTCAGGATTGTGAGCGTGGTCTCCAACGTCTTCACGATATCTACGTTCTGCACCGGTGCCTGGTCCATGAACGTGTATTCCTTGATCGCCCGAACAAGATCGGAGATTCGCGAAGTGCTGCTCTCAATTTCGTTCAACAATCCAGCGATTTCCACCGAGGCAGAGATCCTCACTAGCGCGGCCCGCGCGGTGCCCCCATCGAGTGTCGAGAATAGGTTCTCCAAGGTCTCGGGCTTGAAGTTCCTCCGTGCCAGATCAGCCGCCAGTTGCCATAAATCACTCTGGCCATGAAGACGGAGCAAGGAGTCGATCTGCTCCTCGAGAGCACTGGCGGTAAGGGGGTCCGGCGGAGGCCCATCCATTTGCATGAGGGAAGCCTCCAACTTCTCAATCTCGGTTTTCTGCGCGGCGCTCAGATCGCGCTTTCCCAGGTCGTGACTGGCGTCTCGAACGCGTTTCAGAATATCGCGCAGTTGACTGCTCGCGCGCTGCGCGGCAGACGCAGGATTGTTGAGTTCATGAGCGAGTCCGGCGGAAAGCTTGCCCAGAGCCGCAAGCCGGTCGCGTTGCTGTTCAAAGCGTGTCGCTTCGCGAATCCTGTCCGACATCAGGCCGACCAGGCGCGTCGCCAACTCCGGCATTCTCTGCACCAGTTCCGGAAAGAGCGAAGCAGGAAATCGCAGGACGAAGCTCTCGGTCACCGCCCGCCCGGTGAGCGAGTACTTCTTCATCCTGGAAAACGGGAGAACTCCGGTGACTTCACCTGCTTTGATTGCAAGCACAAAACTCTCACCCGCGAATTCTCCTCGCCACTGGAATTCACCCTGCAGCAGCACAAACATCGCCTCGGCAGCGTCTCCTTGCCGGGCGTAAGTATCCCCCGCGTTGAGGCGAAGTTCTTGGGATTGACTGAGAAACCAGGCAATCTGATCGTCGGGCAAATCATTGAATACTGGAACCTGCAGCAGGAGTTCGCGCGCTTCCGCCATTTAGACCTTGCTCAAGTACTGATGGATGAATTGCACAGCAACCGATCCTTCGCCTACTCCGGACGCAACTCGTTTGACCGAGCCGTGTCTCACATCGCCGACCGCAAAGATGCCAGGAACATTTGTTTCCAGAAGAAAAGGGTCCCGCTCGACAGCCCACCCCTTGGGGCGCTCTCCCCCATGCATCAAGTCGGGACCGGTAAGAATAAATCCGCGGTCATCGCGCTCGATCGTATCGCCCAGCCAATCCGTGCGCGGCAGGGCTCCGATAAAGATGAACATCGAGCTGGCCGGAACCCTTTCGACCTTGTTCGTATCCGAGCAAAGCACTGAAATTTCCTCCAGATGCGTTTCGCCATGCACCTCGGCCACGCTGGCATGCGTCCACAGCTGGATGTTCGGGGTTTCCTTGATCTGGTCGATCAGGTATTGCGACATTGTGCTTGAGAGCGAATCTCCGCGAACCAGGATGACGACCCGCTCCGCGTACTTGGAAAAGTTCATCGCGGCTTGCCCGGCGGAATTCGCTCCCCCCACTACGTAGACCTTCTCACCCTTGCAAGACAAAGCCTCGGTGGCTCCGCCGCCGTAATAAACACCAGCGCCCTGCAACTGATCGATTCCGGGAGCCTCCAGCCGCCGCCATTGCACGCCTGTGGCAATCATCAGAGCGTGACAGGATATCTCATTGCCATCGGCTAGTTTGATAATTCGATATGGCCCTTCGGTTCGCATGTTGACCACAGACTGAGGTGCAAGGATTTCTACACCGAAACGCCGCGCCTGCACCACTGCGCGGCGAGCCAGATCGCCACCGCTGAGCCCGCTGGGAAATCCCAGATAATTTTCAATGCGTGAACTCATTCCGGCCTGGCCGCCGGGAGCTTCTCTCTCGACGATCACAGTCTTCAGGCCCTCGGAGGCTCCGTAGACTGCCGCGGCCAGCCCAGCCGGTCCACCACCGACAATGGCCAGATCATAAAAACTGGTTTCGGCACGGGTGCGCAATCCCACTTTCTGCGCCACATCGGCCGGCACACTGTTCAGCATCTTCGCTCCATCCGGAAACAGAACAACTGGAAGATCACTGGCATCCGGCCCGAGCGCCTCCAGAAGACGCTTGGTCTCGGGATCATTGGCCGAAGCCTCCACGTCGATCCACTGATATGGAACATGGCTGCGCGCCAGGAAATCGCGCAGTTCGTAACATCGCGGAGACCATCGCGTTCCCAGCACCCGGATGCCTTCGAACGCCGGGTGGTACGACGCTTGCCAGTCGTCGAGCAGGTCGTCGAGTTGCGGATAAAGGTGCTCTGTGGGCGGGTCCCACGGCTTCATGAAAAAGTAATCGAGGCTGGCCTCGTTGATTGCGCTGATCGCGGCGTTCGTGTCCGCATATGCAGTCAGCAAGGCGCGCTTCGCATCGGGAAATATATTCCTGGCAGCTTGTAGAAAACCGACACCGTCCATGCGCGGCATGCGCTGATCGGCCAGGAGCAGGGCCACCCCATCGTTGCGGACCTTCAGCCCCTTGAGAAGATCCAACGCGCCTTCCGGCGAGTCGCTGCTAATGACGCGATACTCCGCGCCGTACTGCGATCGCAAGTCGCGCTCGATGGCCCTCAATACATCGGGATCGTCGTCCACGGTTAGCAAAACAGGTTTCGCCATGATCGCCTTCAGATTTTACGAGGAAGTCGGCATCTGAGAACACCGGCCTTGAACTAGGTCATTAGATATTCAATCAGGAAATTAGTCGCGCCTATATTTCCCCAACCGTGAAAAGCAGTGCGCGCTGAAGCCGCCCTATTCAGACGTTTGAGAGGGTGGTCCAAAGCGACCCTCAAGCGTTAAGCTCACCAGCCTCCATCTGGTCCACGTAGCACCAGACCCATGATTCGCCAGGTTCGATCGAGCGAATCAGCGGGTGCTTCTGCTTGTGAAAATGTTTGGTGGCGTGTTTGTTTTTGGATGAATCGCAACATCCCACGTTTCCGCATGTCAGGCACATGCGCAGGTGGACCCATGAGTCCCCCGTTTTAACGCACTCTTCGCAGACATGCTTGTCGGTCTGTTCCACCTTGATCTGATCCAGGTGTGTACATTCTTTCGGCATTGCTTCCTCCAAATTTCCGAAATCCAGGTCAAGTGACCTCAGTCATGTAACGAAAGGGCACAATCACAGCCAAACCCTGGGTTCATCACTCACAATCATTCTCGGAGGTTCTAAATTCGTGCTTCGTCTTGATTATCTCTCGTGCGTGTTAACCGTCGCGTCCACGATCCTGGTGGGGCGCCGGTGCTGGGAAGGTTGGGCTCTGGCCGGAGTCAATAGCGTCATCATGTGTGTGATTGGGGTGCGAACTGAACAAATGGGCTTCATTCCTGCAAACGTTTTTTGCATGGTGGTCAGCGCGATCAATCTGCGGGCGTGGCGCAGGTCATGATCTTACCGAAAAACAAGTAAAAGCGGCCCATCGATGCCTGACTCGCCCCGAACCGCTCAAGACTACTCCGCTATCAGCAGGTTTTCAGCGAACGGCCACTGCTCGTCAATCCACTGGACATCGCAGCGGAACCCTGCATCCAGTGCCGTTTGGAAAATTTCGTCCGCCGAGTATTTGTGGCTGCTCTCTGTCCAAATAGTCTCTCCTTCCTGAAACTCCACCACAACGTCTGCCGCCGGAATATTCACAGTCTGCCGATGCCTGGATTCGAGATGCATCTCAACGCTGCGCGCTTCGTGATTGATCCTCGCTAAATGCACAAATTTGGCAAGATCAAAGTCAGCCCCGAGTTCCCGATTCACCCGTGCCAGCAGATTGAGGTTAAAGGCTGCCGTTACCCCAAGTTCGTCGTCGTATGCTCCGAGCAGTTGGGAACTGGGTTTTTCCAGATCTGTACCCAGCAGAAGGCAGTCACCCGGCAAAAGAATGCAGCGGACTTCAGCCAGAAACTTCACCGCTGCGTCACGATCGAAATTCCCAATCGTGCTTCCCAGGAATAGCACGAGCAGTCGGTGTCCGCTTCTTCGATACGCTGCCACTTCCAGTAGGCCATCCAGATACTCGCGCTCAAAGCCCACAATACTGATCGAATCAATGTCGCTGAGTTCCCGCTCGCACATCACCAGAGCCGAGTGAGAGATTTCGACGGGGTAATAGGAAGTATGTTGGCGCCGGCAGAAAGCTTCGAGCAGCCAACGAGTCTTCCTGCCGCTGCCGCTGCCCAATTCGGCCACCGAAACCGGTCCGGGGATCCGGTCCACGATCTCTTTCGCATGGCGTCGGAGCAATCGCTCGTCCGCGCGGGTGAGGCCGTATTGCGGTAGATGGCTAATCACTTCAAAAAGAGCTGATCCCACATCGTCATATAAATATTTCGAGGGAAGTTCTTTCTGTCCTGGCCTCGTAAGCCCGGCGTGCACATCGCTGGCAAACTCGTAAGAGGCATCAGTAGGGATCGCATGAACAAGCATGGAGACTCCTCAAATCAGGGATTCACACAGCGAAACCCCGCATACACATATTGATAATGCGGTTGAAACCAGTTGCGGAACGTGGGACGCAGCATGCACGCGGCCGTACGCGCGGAGCCCCCTTTCATGACGAAGTGCTTGCCGTCAAAAAAATCGCCTGAATATCCACGGTAGAACGGGAAGGGCTCGAACCCACGAAACGGCGCAAAGATCGTTGAGGTCCATTCCCATCCGTTTCCGATCATTCCTTCGACGCCAACCGCACTACTGCTCCGGGGAAAAGCGTTCACCGGCGCAGGATCCCACTGGGCGAAATCGAAGTTGCCGAAGCTCGCATCAGGAGCCTCGCTCCCCCACGGATACACCCGCACCTCGGCGTCCGCAGTGCCGTAGGCTGCCCGATGCCATTGCTCTTCGGTGGGAAGTACCTTGCCCGCCCAACGCGCGTATGCCGCAGCTTCCGCATGACTCACATAAACCGGCCATTCCGGTGGTAGCGGAATTTCGTCGAACATAGTGCGGTAGAGCCATTCACCGTTGACCTTTCTCCAAAAAACGGGATGAAGCACGCCGTGAGCGCTTCTCCAGCTCCAATCTTCATCTCTCCAGAATGCGGGTGTCTCGTACCCACCCGCTCTCATGAAATCGAGGAACTGCCGATTGGTCACCATGTACCGGTCAATTTCAAATCCCGGCACGTTTGCGGTATGTTTCTCAAACTCGTTATCCCAGCCGAAAATCCCGGCGCTGCGCGAGAGTCCAAGGCTGGTCGATCCGCCTGGAACTTCGATCATTCGATGGGCAACTGTGGGATGCTTCAGAGGAGGGGAACTGGCTTGCCGAACTTTCTGCTCCACGGGCAGTTGGTGAAGCATGTACGCCAACGTCTCAGCGTGCATCAACCTATGCTCAATGGCCACGTTGAGCAGGGAGTTCAACGGAAAGCCGTCCCGCACAGGAGCCTCGGATTCGAGAATCCCAGCTTGGAGCTTCTCGTCCAGAGCGGCTCGGATCGTGCGCACATACGATCGGACTTCATCGAGTGAGGGCCAGTCCGATGGCTGGTCCGAGGGCAACCCACCACCAACCGGATCAATCCCGAACGCAAACAAACGATCAAATTCGGGATGAAAGCTTTTCAGCCCAAAGACATTCTCGTGGAGCAGGTTCCAATCAAACGCCTCGAGATGCCCGATGTAAAAGATGATGCGATGCCGCTCGGGAATTGGCCGTTCGAAGATCGATGCGGGCCGGACAATGTCGAAGAGAGCGTCGCTTCGCCGGCGAGCATCAGCAACATGCTCCAGTAGCGACTGCCCGATGGAGACTTCTCTTTGCGCAGTGAGCATTCCAGCCTCCTGGCACTCCCCAACTCGACGATGCGGCGCAAAAGCGTTACCAACCCCAAAACCCGTGCGGAACGGATGATTAGACCCAGGCCAGTCGGGTCTCGGAGACTTCGATACCTAACCCCACGCGCCACGGTTCGTATGGAACGTCGCTATCTCATCGGCCACTTGGACAAGTAGAATCAACAGGATGCGCATTCCGGTGTTTCACGTCGACGCTTTCAGTTACGAACCATTCAGCGGTAATCCCGCCGCTGTCTGTCCCTTAAGCTCATGGTTAGATGACGGCTGGTTGCGCAAAGTCGCTGCCGAAAATAATCTTTCTGAAACCGCCTTTTTTGTGCCCCGGGACAATGGTTACGACCTGCGCTGGTTTACACCCCGTTGCGAGGTAAGCCTGTGCGGGCATGCCACGCTGGCATCCGCTTACGTGGTGCTAAATATGCTGCAACCCGGACTCGACACCGTCCGATTTCAGACCCGGGTCAGCGGACCCTTGTCAGTTTGCAGCGAAAGAGATTTGCTCTCCATGGACTTCCCGGCGATGTTTCCGAAAGCATGTAGGAATGTGCCGAGTGACCTTCTGCGTGGCCTAGGATCGCAACCGTCCGAAGTGCTGGAAGCGAATGATACCTTCGTCGCGGTGTACGACAGCCCGAGCGCAATTCGAAACATCCGCCCCGACTTCGCGCTTCTGGAACAACTCCACCCTTTTGCGGTCTCAGTCACGGCAGTTGGAGAAAGAGTTGATTTCGTTTCGCGATATTTTGCCCCTAGCTATGGAATCCCCGAGGATCCCGTCACCGGTTCCGCGCATTGTGTGCTCACCCCGTACTGGACGAAGCGCCAGGGTAAGTCGAGGCTGCATGCTCGGCAGTTGTCCGATCGGGGCGGCGAGCTATGGTGTGAAATGGCGGGTGATCGGGTCCTTCTAAAAGGCAGAGCTGTACTTACAATGAAGGGATTCTGTCGATCTGATCAACGGAGACCACCCGCCTGGTATCACGGCACAAGCTTCTTTTTCTTGAGGAGTTCTCGAACCACATCTTGAGTGTCGCGGTGTTGACCGTCGACGGCATAATTCAACTGCTGCATTTCTGAGTCCGAGATCTTGTCGGCGAGTTCGGCAAGGGTTCCGGCGACTTCCGGATGCTCATGGATCGTTTGCATCCGGATCACGGGTACCGCCTCATATGGTGGAAAGTAGTGGCGGTCATCTGCCAGGGCAAACAAGTCCAGCGCTGGAATAAGACCGTCTGTGGCGTTCCCGCCGGCGAGGTCAATTTGATGATCCTTCAGCGCCCGCGAGAGCAACCCCAGATCCATAATGCGCGGCTGCTCCGCGAAATGGAGGCTGTAGGTTTCGGCTAGACCTCGATAACCGTCGGGCCTCTCCATGAATTCATACCCGAACCCGGCGCGCCATTGTGGAGCAAATTTTGACGCTTGCGACAACGTCTGGATATTCAACCGGCGCGCATCTTCGCCTCGAATCTCCATCGCGAACGTATCATTGAATCCGAAGGCTGGACCGAGCGTTAGCCCAAAACGACGTTCGTATTCAGTCTTAACCCGCTGGTAGACGTCCCCTTTGTCGCCGGCGGCGTTCTGCTTGAGAATCGCGGTAAGCGCCGTACCGGTGTATTCAGGGTAAACGTCGATTCGCCCCGAAAGTATCGCCTGCTGGCAGATGTAGGTTCCAGCCAAGTAAAAACGGCGCTCAACTTTTAGATTGGTGTGAGCTTCGATCTGCTGAGCAATGAGCTCGCCCAAGACAAAAGACTCAGTAAAATTCTTCGACCCGACCACGATCCGATCGGTGTGTGAAGGCAAACAAGATAGCAAGAGCGCCGCCGCGACGGAAACAAGCAAGATGCACGGAATTGATCGAGCATGCCTCATCATGGCCGCAGCCGCCTCTCCAGCCATCCCACCCCGACATCCGCCATTAACGCCAGGACTGCGGCTGGAATTGCTCCCGCCAGAATGACCCGGTCGTCGACCATTGCCAGTCCGCGAAAGATGAATTCACCCAGACCGCCCGCTCCAATTGCAGCCGCAATCGTGGCGAGCCCCACCGAAATGACGATCGCCACTCGCACCCCGGAAAGAATCACACTGACGGCTAACGGCAATTCCACCTGAAACAAGAGTTGCGACTCTGTGAGCCCCATGCCTCGCCCTGCTTCGACTACAGCAGGATCGACTCCGCGGATGCCCGTATACGTGTTCCGGATGATGGGCAGCAGCGCATAGAGCGTGAGTGCCAGGATCGCCAGTCGATCTGAACGTTCCCCCAACCACGGCACGGGCAGCAGAAATCCGAACAGTGCGAGGCTCGGAATGGTTTGGATAACGTTTGCGCTCGCCAGACACCGGCTTATTCAATCGCGGACGGTGGGCGATCAGGATCCCCAGCGGTATGCCGATCAGCATCGCCAGCAGCGGTCGATATCCCGACCAGCCAAAGATGTTCCGCCGTGAGTTCCAAAACTTGCGTATGGTTCTGCACCAGGAAGCGAACGACGTTCATGAGGCGCCTCGATTTGCCGCCGACTCCAGCCCATCCCCAAACGCCCTGACATACGCCGATGCCCAGGGATCGGTAGACTTCACAAATTCCTGCGGCGTCAGCACCGTCACTAACTTTCCCGCTTCCATCAGCGCCACCCGCGAACCGAGCCGCAATGCTTCTCGAAGATCGTGGGTTACAAACACGACGGTCTTGTGGAGACGCTGCTGCAGCAGAAAGAATTCACGCTGCAGTTCGTCGCGAGTCAGCGGATCGAGCGCACCAAACGGCTCGTCCATGAGGAGGATTTCAGGGTCAGCGGCCAAGGCACGAGCTACTCCGACGCGCTGCCTCTGACCCCCTGAAAGTTGATGCGGATACCGCGAGCTCATCTCTGGGGGCAGTCCCACGAGTTGCAGCAATTCTTCAACCCGCGAGCGAATCCGATCATCCGGCCAGCTTTCAATGCGCGGAACCAGACCAATGTTTCGTTCTACGGTGAAGTGCGGAAACAACCCGGCGTCCTGGATCACATATCCGATGCCGCGGCGCAGCCGGATGACATCGACCTGATCATTGGGCACATTGTTCACGCGAATTTCGCCCGAAGTCGGCGCGACCAGCCGGTTGACGAGCTTAAGCGTTGTTGTCTTGCCGGAGCCACTGCGCCCCAGCAGCACTAGAGTCTCTCCCCGGTCGACGCGCAGGTTTAGCCCAGAGAGCACTTGCGTGCCGGCTACGCGATACGAGACATCACGGAATTCAATCACGAAAGTTCCGCCCCGTTTGCATGTCCGCTCAGAATACCGGAGTTTCCCGCCAGACTTAAAGCGATAGGCCCCGCGAGATTCTCAAGCCGAGGCTTGGATTTGCAATGCACGCTTTTCCCGGCGACAATCGTGAGATGGAGAAGAATCCGCCTGCCGGCAGGCCAGCCGCTGATGCCCGAAGCGAACCATTTCTCCCCGGGGCGATTGTCATCACGACCTTGTGCAATCCACGTGAGAAGTTCTGGGGGATGATTCTTTCGCTTGCTCCCCAGGGCCTTAGCCTGAGCGGTGCCGAGTTGGCCTCGTTTGAAGACCTGGCTGTGATGGTCAGGGATGGCGAGCCGTTCACTCCGGCCGTCGTTTTTTTCCCCATGCACCGAATCGAGCGGCTCGAACTCGATCTACCGGACGGGAGTTTGCCCTCCCTGTCGCAGCGCTTCTTCGCCAAGACCGGTCTGGAACCGTCAGCAGCCCTGGCCCCTGCGAAACCCGGTTCCGGCGCAGCACCCGGCCATCTTGACGAGTCCAAGCCACATCCTTCGAAGGAGCATGCGTGAAGCTCTCCCAGATCTTCACTGCTCCCAATCAACTTACTTTGCTGCGGATGATCTTCGTTCCGTTTATTGTGATTCACCTCGTGGACGGGCACTATCTCTGGGCGCTGGTCGTGTTCGTAATCGCTGGCTTTAGCGACGGCCTGGACGGCCTGTTAGCACGGACCCTTCACCAGCAGACCATGCTGGGCCAGTACCTGGATCCCATCGCCGACAAATTATTGCTGAGCACTATGTTTCTGGTGCTCTCGATCCTGCACAAGATTCCGTGGAAGTTTACCGTGGTTGTCTTCAGCCGCGACATTTCGATCCTTGCCGCCAGCGCCGTTTTATTCGCAATCGCCGGGCTGCGGAACTTCAGCCCAAGCATCTTCGGGAAGGCCAACACCTTCTCCCAGATCAGTGCCATCTTTTTCGTTCTTCTGCTTGAAATTCGTCCACTGCGCTGGATATGGATCGCCCGCACTGTCTTCCTTCGTGCCACCTTTATCTTTACGATCGTTTCAGCGCTGCACTATGTGATTCTCGTGCAGCAACGTTTGCGGCAACATACACACGCGTTGCCCCCGGCCCAGACTCCGGCCTCTTGAGCAGATTTGACCGGCTTTTCATCGACCCCTAGAATCTTAAGTTCGCTTATCATCGCCTAGTTCCAACTATGCCCCTTCGCCTTTACAACACCATGTCGTCGCAGGTCGAGGAGTTTCGCCCTCTCTTCGATTCCGAAGTTCGCATGTACGCTTGCGGGCCCACCGTTTACGACTACGGACACATCGGCAACTTCCGCACCTTCATCGCGGTCGACCTTCTCCGCAAATTGTTACGGCAGAGCGGATACAAATTGCAGCACGTCATGAACATCACTGACGTCGACGACAAGATCATTCGCAACTCCGCGCGCGAGGGCGTCAGCGTGCAGCAGTACACCGCCAAGTATGAAAAGGCATTCCTCGAAGACGCGGCGATGATCGGCATCGAACAACCGAAACTTGTCCGTGCGACCGAGCACATTCCGGAAATGGCGGCATTCGTCGCCAGACTTGTGGACAAGGGAATCGCCTATCGCACGGACGACGGATCCTACTACTTCCGCATCGCCAAGTTTCCCCAGTACGGCAAACTCTCCAAGCGAGATTTCACCGGTATGCTCGACGGCGCCCGGGTCGACGTCGACGAATACGATAAAGACAGCGCGCGCGACTTCGCTCTCTGGAAGGCGCCGAAACCGGGCGAGGCTTCATGGGACACAGCGATCGGCCCCGGGCGCCCCGGCTGGCATCTCGAGTGTTCCGTGATGTCCATGGAGGAACTCGGAGAGAGTTTCGACCTGCATGCGGGCGGAGAAGATCTCGTATTCCCTCATCACGAAAACGAAATCGCGCAATCAGAATCGCAGACCGGCAAACCTTTCGCACATTTCTGGTTTCATGTGCGCTTTCTGTTGGTCGAAGGCGAGAAGATGTCGAAGAGCCTGGGAAACTTTTTCACGCTTCGTGACCTGGTTCTGAAAGGGCATAAGCCTTCATCGATCCGATACTTGCTCACTTCCGTCCCGTACCGGAATCAATTGAACTTTACCTTCGATGGCCTAAAGCAAGCTGCCGTTTCAGTGGAGCGTCTGCGAAATTTCCAGCTGCGTCTGGGCGCGGGCTCTTTTCCCGAAGGTTCCAACCCGGACATACAATCCCTGGCCGCAGATACAGTCCAGAGGATGCGCGCCGCGCTCGAAGACGACCTCAATACGGCGCAGGCCCAGGCGGCCATTTTCGAAATGGTGCGCCAGGTAAATACGGCTCTTGACGCCGGCGGCGTAAAGAAAGATGATGTGCCACCCCTGATGACTGCATTGGCAAGGTTCGACGAGATCTTTGCCGTACTCGATGACGATGATGGTCCGAAAATGCAGCGGGTTCTGGATTGGGCGGTCAGTGAGGGTCGCGAAAAAGACATCAGCACCGAGTTGCGGGACGCCCTTCAGTCGGGACAACTCTCAGACGCAGCCATCGAAACGAAAATTGCAGAAATGAAGGCGGCCCGCGCCGCACGTGATTTCAAGAAGTCCGATGCTCTCCGTGCCGAACTCGCGGACGCTGGAGTCATAGTTGAAATCACGAAAGATGGCGTCCGCTGGCGCAGAAAATGATGACGCCAGTGTTACTCTGAAGCTGACAGCTGAGAGCTGGCAGCGACGGTGAAATCTCTCGACGAGTATCTTCGCGATGCGGAACAGGCCCACGGACACCTTTGTGCCGGCCAAGTTCTCGGTGTGCGCCTCGCGATGTTGGGTCTGCAGAAGCTTGGCATCGCCGATCCGCATGGCAAAGATCGCAAGCGCCTGGTCACATTCGTCGAAATTGACCGCTGCGCGACCGACGCGGTGGCCGTTGTAACCGGATGCCGGCTGGGCAAGCGCGCCCTCAAGTTTCGGGATTGGGGAAAGGTCGCAGCCACCTTCGTCGACGTTAATACCGGCAAAGCCGTCCGTATCGCTGCCAAAGAGTCGTCCAAAGCACTGGCTCGCCAGTTGCATCCAGAAGTTGCCGACAAGAACCAGCAGCAAATGCTTGCCTACCGCGAAATCTCCAACGACGACTTGTTCACCATGCAATGGGTGAAGGTCGAATTGCCACCAGAGGAGTTCCCTGGATACAAAGGCGAACGCATTGCGTGCGATTCGTGCGGCGAAGGGATCAACTTCCGCAGAGAAGTTCGGCAAGAAGGGAAAGTGCTTTGTCGAGCATGTGCCGGGGAAAGATATTACGAACCATCAACTGGCTAAGCGGGTCTCACCTAAGCCTGCTCGTAAGCATGGGCGACCCGAAGAATCGTCGCCTCGTCAAAGTGTTTACCCAAAATCTGAAGCCCAATGGGCAGCTTCTCCCGCGTCTCGCCGCACGGTATCGAAATCCCCGGGATCCCCGCCAAATCCGCCGTCACTGTGTAGATATCGGCAAGGTACATCGCCAGTGGATCATTCGACTTCTCGCCGAGCCTGAACGCCGCGGTCGGACTAGTCGGCGTCACGATCGCATCGACCTTGCGAAACGCTTCATCGAAGTCGCGCGTCAGCAGCGTTCGCACCTTTTGAGCTTTCAAGTAATAGGCATCGTAGTAACCGGCACTCAAGGCGTATGTGCCGAGCATGATACGCCGTTTCACCTCGGCACCGAACCCTTCATCGCGGCTGCGACGGTACATTTCCGACAGGGTCTTCACTCCACGCGCCCGATGACTGTAGCGCACGCCATCATAGCGGGCCAGGTTCGATGACGCTTCTGCTGTCGCAATCAAGTAATACGTCGGCACGGCGTAGGGAGTGTGCGGCAGGGAGATTGGGACAATCTCGCAGCCCAGACTCTTCAACTTATCAATCGCAGTTTCCACTGCATTGCGGACTTCATCGTCGAGGCCATCCCCGAAGTATTCTTTGGCAACTCCGAGTTTCATGCCTCGCACGGGCTTTTCGAGCTCGGCCACATAGTCGGGCACCGGCACATCGGCAGATGTGGAATCCATAGGATCGCGCCCGGCGATCGTATGCAACACAATCGCTGCGTCTTTCACAGTCTTAGCCAAAGGCCCAATGTGATCGAGCGACGAAGCGAATGCGATCAATCCATAACGCGATACACGTCCGTACGTCGGCATCAGGCCCACCACTCCGCAGAACGACGCTGGCTGCCGGATCGATCCCCCTGTGTCGGATCCCAGCGTCACTACAGCCATGTCCGCGGCCACCGCGGCGGCTGAACCGCCCGACGATCCTCCGGGAACGCGGCTCAGATCACGGGGATTGCGCACGGGATGATATGCAGAATTTTCATTCGACGACCCCATCGCGAACTCGTCGCAGTTCATCTTGCCCAGCACGACGGCGCCAGCGGCCTCCATCTTCGCCACGGCGGTGCAGTCATAAGGAGGAATGTACCGGTCCAGAATCTTCGAACCAGCAGTGGTTCGTACGCCGCGCGTGCTCATTACGTCTTTGATGCCCACCGGTACGCCGCTCAGCGGCGGCAGTGGTTTCCCCTCGGCAGCCATGCGATCCATGCGGTCCGCCTGCTCCAGAGCGCGTTCCTTCGACAGCGTCAAGAACGCGCCGATCTGGCCATCCTCTTTCTGAATCCGCGCAAAATGAGCCTCCGTCAGAGCAAGCGCGGTGGTCTTGCGCTCCTGAACGGCGGAGCGGGCCGCGTCGATGGTGAGCGAAGCAATATCCATTTGAATGTACGGGACGTCTGGTACGACTACCGTTCAATCACTTTTGGAACCCTGAAGAAATCACCGTCGCCATCGGGCGCATTCGTCAGAGCCTCGTCATGCGGCAGCGACTTGCGCAGGCCTTCGAGAACGTCCTCACGGCTGGCGTACGCAAATCGCTCACTTCCCTGTTTTGCCTCGTCGACTCCATAGCGGTCAGAGACCTGCGCCATCGGCGCCACATCGGAAGTGTCCAGCTCATTGAGCCGATCGATGTAATCCAAAATCGAATTCAGGTCACGCAGCATTCCCGTGCGTTCTTCGTCTGTAAGTTCCAGATTGGCTAAATCTGCGACGTAAGCCACATCTTTGTCGGTGACTTTCATGGGATGAGGACTCGGTTGGCTTACCGTGGATTCCTGCCGGTGTTCTCCGGAACGGCCACCACGAATTCAATTCTCCGAACGATTTCGGTCGTATATCGGTTGATGGCTGCCAGATATCGCGGCGCCAGTGCCTGCAACTCGAGTTTCCATCCGGGATCGGCAACTACCACTCTCAGTACTCCGTCCCCGAAACTCAGAGCACGCGTCCGCTCCGCCACGGCCGAACCGCACACCACTGGCCATGCCATGAGCGGAGCCTCAGAGGGCGGCAGCTGCCGCAGAGACTGCGCCACAATCTTCTCGAGATGCGAACCCGCCTGCTCCAACTGAAACTCCTCGTACACTAGAAGCAGTCCTGGTGAACCCTGATTTTAACATCCTGTTTGAATGAGACTGCTTGCCTCAGGCAGGAAACTCCCGATGTACGAATTCAAGAGCGGCCTCTCGCGATGGTAGCCTCCCCTCGAGTTGGGCATCCTCGACGGCGGTCAGGATCTCACGGAATTTCGGCCCCGGCTTGTGCCCGGCCTCGATCAGGTCATCGCCCGTGACCAATGGCGAAGGCCGAATTTTCTCTTCCGGAATCTCCGCACGCTTCTGCCGAACGAACTCATAAGTCGACAGGTTGCGGTGGCTAGCCAGGCAGTCGGCACGATGCAACGCGAGGTGCTCATCAAATTCCGGCAGCCGTAGAAACTTCTTCAGCGTCGATTCCTTCATGCGCGTGACATGGCCAAAGCGCATGTGATTATCCACAAGCGCCACAATCTGCGCAGTCTCGTCATTGGAAAAGCGCAGCCGTTTGCAAATTTCTTCCGCCATCTTCACGCCAATTTCGACGTGCCCATCGAAACGGATGCGATCCGGCGCGACCCGGAATGTGGCGGGCTTGCCAACATCGTGCAACAAAGCACCCCAAGCCAAAGTCAACGGGCAAGGAAGTGGCAGATTCTCCAGGAGCAGCAGGGTGTGAACAAACACGTCGCCCTCAGGATGGAACTCTCGAGGTTGTTCAACTCCCTTCATCATTGATATTTCTGGTAGAACCTCACGAAGCAGGCCACTTTCATCGAGCATCAGGAAAGCCCGCCGGGCATGTCCTTCCGTCAACATCCGTGTTAGTTCATCGCGAACCCGTTCCCGGGATACCACCTGGATCTGTTGCGCCTGTCTCTGCATGGCTGCAAAGGTTGCGGGCTCAATCGCGTAATCGAAACGCGCCGCAAAACGGACTGCGCGCAGCATGCGCAATTTATCTTCAGCGAAACGCTGCTCCGGATCGCCGATGGTGCGGATAATGCCGGCGGCCAAATCGGCGCGACCACCGACAAAGTCCAAAACTTTCCCGCTCACTGGATCAAGCAGCATGCCGTTGATCGTGAAATCCCGCCGGGAAACGTCTTCTCGCGGGTCGCTGCTAAAACGTACTTCATCGGGATGCCGACCATCGGAGTAGCCAATATCACTCCGGAAGGTAGCCACTTCGACTGGATGATGCTTTGAAGACGCGTCGGGCGCCTCACCGGATTCCGCGTCTCTATCTGGCACCGGCACGAGCACCACGCCGAACTGCACGCCAACGGCATATGTCTCGGGGAACAAATTCATGACCTGGTCAGGCGTGGCATCCGTCGCCACGTCGTAATCTTTGGGTTCGCGACCGAGCAGAAGGTCGCGCACGCATCCACCCACCAGATACGCCTGAAAGCCGCTCTTGCGGAGAGTTCGAACGATTGAGGTCGAGAAGTCCTTAGCGTTCACTTTTCACCAGTGTCCAAGTGCAATGATATCGCCGACTCGCGAGGCGATCTTTCCCCTCTTCCACGAACGGCGGTGATCAGTCCCTCCAGAAAACCGAACCCCGAGTCCCGCACGTGTTGCAGCAGATCAGCCATCGGAATTTCTAATAATATAGGCACATGCCCGACGCCTACATCCTTGGCATTGAGAGTTCCTGCGACGAGACCGCCGCGGCCGTCGTGCGTTCGGGCGAGCAGTTGATTTCAAATGTCGTGGCCTCGCAAATCGCGACACATCAACCTTACGGCGGAGTCGTTCCCGAACTGGCATCGCGCGAGCATCTTCGCGCCATCGTGCCAGTGGTTCGTCAGGCCTTGGCGGAAGCCCGCCAGACGTATAACTCGTTGGACGCGATCGCTGTGACCCAGGGCCCCGGGCTCGCTGGGGCGTTGCTGGTAGGCATCAGCTATGCCAAGGCCTTGGCTTTCGCGCTCGATAAGCCGCTGATTGCCGTCAACCATCTCGAGGGCCACATTCACGCTGTGTTGCTCGAAGAGCGACAAAAGGGAAACCACGACCTCCAATTCCCGGTGCTGGCCCTGGTTGTTTCTGGAGGACACACGCATCTGTATCTCGCCTCCCAAGAACGTACTTCGTGGATGTACGAAAACATCGGCCACACCCGCGACGACGCGGCCGGCGAAGCCTTCGACAAAGTGGCAAAGCTTCTCGGACTGGGCTACCCAGGCGGCCCAATCATCGACCGTCTGGCTCCTCATGGAAATCCAACGGCGGTGAAGTTTGCGACCGCGCAGATCAAGCACCCAGACCGCCGCGGTAGAAACGACGGCAAGGCAGTCTCCCCCGACGATGGCCGGCCACGCTTCGATTTTTCTTACAGCGGAATCAAGACCGCCATGTTGCGCTACATTGAGGCGCACGGCATGCGCGCTGCTGTAGAGGCGCGCGCTGACACGCTATCGAAAATTCCCCAGCCGAAACTGGAGGACTACATCGCAAGCTGCAACCAGTTCACGCTCGATCTCGTGGCTTCGTTCCAGCGCTCAATTGTCGAGGATCTGGTGGCAAAAACGCTGGCGGCAGCTCGAGCCTATGACGTCGCCACGCTCTTCGTCACCGGAGGAGTCGCGGCCAACCAGGAACTGCGATCGACCTTTGAACGCGAAGGCGCCAAGCAGGGATTACCCGTTTATTTTCCGTCGCGCCGACTTTCCACCGACAATGCGGCCATGATCGCCGCCGCGGCCTATCCCAAGTTTCTCGTGAAACACTTTGCTGCGATGGATTTTTCAGCTGAAGCCGGAATGGCTCTCCGTTAAACGAAAGAATGCTCCAGCAGCTCCCGCCTGCCTCGCGCGCCCAGCACTCAGAGCTCTCGCTTCTGAGTCCGCTCTTCGATGTTCATGTCTTTGAATTCGCTGGACTCGAAGATTTCGCCGCACTCCTTGCACTCGACGAACTCCGAATCCTCGTCGCGGCTCACGATTTGCACGCGCGGGTGCTTACAGGCTTGTTTCATATCTGCGCTTTGAGGGGGAAGGTGGGGCTTTGACGTCATAAACCCGGATGCTCCTCCAGTAAACATGGCTGAGGAGGAGATTTCGCCGGAATTTCCCGGTATTTTAGAACGGCTTTGCGACTTGTCAAGTACCCATCCACCTCTGCGTTGCGAATTCGTAACAGCCCCTTGTTTCACCATGATTAACACTTGAAGCTCGAAATCCGACTTTTTCAATCGTATACTTGTAAGCCATTCAACAATCGATACTTACCATTCAATGGTGTACCGCAACCCTTGCCTGTCCTGACTTGCCCAGATCGGCTGCAGTGACGTAGAATGAATTACGACGGAAAAGGTCGGATTTAAATCCGACTGTAATGGTCGGTTTTATACAGGCGATGCTGAAGCTTACTAAGAAGGCCGACTATGCCCTTATGGCGATGAAGCATCTCGCTGAGCGCGCCAGCGAACGCTCGCTCAGCGCTAAGGACGTCGCGGATGCCTATGGCATCCCGCCCGAGGCGTTGGCAAAGATCCTGCAGAAACTGGCCAAAGCGGGGCTGTTGCAGTCGCAGCACGGAACCAATGGCGGATACACCTTGGCCCGCCCGGCACATACGATTTCGGCTTTCGAAGTCATTCAGGCGATAGATGGTCCGCTGTTCATCACGTCCTGCGTCACTGTTCGCGGCGAGTGTGACCAAACTGATCGCTGCAACATCCGCGAACCATTGCGCAAAGTGAACGAGAGCATTGAAGCCGTGTTGAAACGCATCAAGATTTCGCACATGCGGGAAGAACCAGAAGAGGGCAGCAATTCACCCAAGGCGCCGGAATTGGTAACGATCGCTTGAACCGCAGGGAATGCTGGATTCATCAAAGTAGGAGAGGCAATCAATGAGCACGGACGTAAAACTCCCCCAGGCACAAACGCAGTCTCACCACCCCGACGCGAAGGGTGTAAAGCTGCCTATCTACATGGATAACCACGCCACCACACCCATGGATCCGCGGGTGTTGGAAGAGATGCTGCCCTACTTCATGGAGAAGTTCGGCAACTCCGCCAGCCGTAATCACTCGTTCGGATGGGCTGCCGAAGAGGGCGTTGAAACCGCCCGCGAGCGCATCGCCAAGCTGGTCGGCGCGACTACCAAGGAGATCATCTTCACTTCCGGTGCGACCGAGAGCGACAACCTCGCCATCAAGGGCGTCGCCGAAATGTACCGCGAGAAGGGCAACCACATTATCACCGCGGTCACCGAGCACAAGGCGGTGCTCGACACCTGCAAGCGCCTGGAAAAGTACGGCTACCGCGTCACCTACCTGCCGGTTCAGAAGGATGGCCTGGTCGATCTCGACGATTTAAAACGCGCCATCGATGACAAGACCATCCTGGTCAGCATCATGTACGCGAACAACGAAATCGGCGTGCTGCAACCGGTGGCCGAAATCGGCAAGCTCTGTCACGAGCGCGGCGTGATCTTCCACACCGACGCGACGCAGGCCGTCGGCAAGGTTCCGGTTGATGTGATCAAGCAGAACATCGATCTGGCTTCCATCTCCGGACACAAGATGTATGGCCCCAAGGGAGTTGGCGCTCTCTACGTGCGGCGCAAGAATCCCCGCGTGCAGATTTCCGCCATCATCGATGGCGGCGGCCACGAGCGTGGGATGCGTTCCGGCACCTTGAACGTTCCCGGAATCGTGGGCCTCGGCAAGGCCTGCGCCATCGCGCAAGAAGAGATGCCGCAGGAATCGTGTAAGCTTGCGGGCCTGCGCAACCGCCTCCGAGACCGAATCATGAACCGCCTCGATGAGGCTTACATCAACGGCTCGACCGAACACCGTCTGCCCGGCAACCTCAACATCAGCTTCGCTTACGTTGAAGGTGAATCGTTGCTGATGGGCATCAACGATATCGCGGTTTCAAGCGGATCGGCGTGCACCTCAGCGACGCTGGAGCCATCTTATGTATTGAAGGCTCTGGGCACCGGCGACGATCTGGCCCATAGTTCGATCCGTTTCGGAATAGGACGCTTCAATACCGAGGGCGAAGTGGACTACGTCGCAGACCGCGTCATCGAAACGGTTGAACGTCTGCGCGAACTCTCTCCCCTCTACGAGATGGCCAAGGAAGGCATCAACCTGAAAGACGTGAAGTGGGCGGGTGAGTAAAGAGGTACAAACCGAGCCGCGTAGCGGCGGCAAGTGAAAGCTTGGCACGGAAGTGCCGGGTAGATCGAGCGAAGAAATTTCGAGTCCCGTAGGGACGGCACAAGACTAAGCCTCAGGAGACGCAAATGTCATACAGCGACAAGGTAATCGATCATTACAATAACCCCCGCAACGTCGGCTCGATGGACAAATCGAGCGCTGACGTAGGCACCGGCCTGGTTGGCGCGCCCGAATGCGGCGACGTCATGAAGCTGCAGATCAAGGTTAATCGCGAGACCAACATCATCGAAGAGGCGAAGTTCAAGACCTTCGGTTGCGGCTCGGCGATCGCCTCATCGTCGCTGGCCACCGAATGGGTCAAGGGCAAAACGGTCGACGAAGCCCTCGCCATCAAGAATATGGACATCGTGAAGGAGCTTTCGCTGCCCCCGGTCAAGATCCATTGCTCCGTGCTGGCCGAGGACGCGATCCGCGCCGCCATCGGAGACTGGAAGAAGAAGCAAGAGAGCGCTAAGCCGGTCGCCGCGGAGGCGAAATAACTGAACTCCGAGCCGTGAGCTATCAGTTGGATCGCTCGAGGGTCACTGCTCACGGCTGAAAGCGCAATTATGACGACTGCAACTGAACAATCCGCACCCTCGGCCACCGCGAAAGGAATCGTAGTGACCGAGAAAGCGCTCGCGAAAGTCCGCAGCGCGATGGCCAAAGAAGGCATCTCTCCCGAACAGGGTGGGCTGCGTCTTGGTGTTCAGGGCGGTGGCTGTTCGGGGTTGAGCTACAACGTCCGCTTCGACACGCAACCGCGGGAGCGTGACCGCATCTTCCAGTTCGGAGACGTGCGCGTGTTTGTCGATCCGAAGTCCTTCATCTATCTGCACGGCATGATCTTGGATTACCAGGAAACCCTGATGCAACAGGGATTTGTGTTCGTCAATCCCCAGGCAACGAAGTCGTGCGGTTGCGGAACTTCGTTCTCGGCCTGATGCCCTGTGGCCGCGGGCGCCTAGCCCGCTTGGTGGATGCGGCGCCCAATTCAGCGGGTTGGCCGACCGCCCCACGGAGCTACTTTCGTCTGCAGTTTGAGGATATGGAATGACTAAGTCTGCTCTTACCGCGATTAGCGCCAAGCCCCTGCCGGAGGACACCCACTCCTGCTGGTCGTGCGGATCCATGCGCGCCGCGCATTTCTGCGAGTCCTGCGGAAAGGTCCAGCCTCCGGCTCCGGTCGATTATTTTTCGTTCTTTGGTCTGCCGCTCAAGCTGAATATTGACGTCGCCGCGCTCGAAAGAGGCTTTTACGAGCTCAGCCGGAGGCTTCATCCCGATCTGAATGCCCGCGCAGGCAGCCAGGAACAACAATGGAGCCTAGAACAAAGCTCCCTGCTGAACGACGCATACCGCACTCTGAAAGACCCCATCAAACGCACGGAATATCTGTTGCACCTTGAGGGCGTCGTGCTCGAAGAGCAATCCAAGAGTGCGACCGAACAAGCGCGCGCCACCGGGGAAGTCAAGAAACAGATCGTTCCTCCCGATCTACTCGAAGAGGTTTTCGAGTTGAATATGCAACTCGAAGAATTGCGCATGAATAGAAAGATGGGAGATGAAGACACCGATCTGGCTGCAGAAATTGGTCAACACAAATTCGCCCTTGAAGCCAAACACGAATCTCTTCTGCAGGAACTGCAGTCTTACTGGAAGGAATGGGACTCCATGGTCGATCGCGGCCACGCCGCAAACTCAGCGGACGAACGGAAACGCGTAACCGACAAGATGGTCGATGTACTGAACCGCCGCAGCTACATCCGCAATCTCGTTAGAGATGTGAATACGGCGCTGGAGAACTGAGTAATTACTTGAATTGACCTAGCATTACAAGATTACTCGATTAAGAAATTACAAAATGAGCTCTGATCGCATTGTCGGCATTGACCTCGGCACCACCAATTCTCTGGTGGCGTTCATGCAAGGGGAAACCCCTGTCGTGATTCCCGGGGATGACGGCCTGAACTTACTCCCCTCTGTTGTGGCGCTCGACGGAAATAACCAGCCAGTCGTCGGCAATGCCGCCCGCAATTCGCTCATTGAAAATCCGGAACGTGCGGTCTACTCGATCAAACGCCTGATGGGACGCGGCATGGAAGACATTCAGGAAGAATTAAAACTCTTTCCCTTCCGCCTCTCCGACGACATGCAGCCGGGAGAAGTGCTGCGCATTATGCTCGGCGACAGGACATTCACGCCGCCGGAAATTTCCGCTCTAATCCTTCGCCAGCTCAAGCGTAGCGCGGAACGCTTTTTCGGTGGCCCTGTTTCGAAGGCAGTGATCACCGTTCCCGCGTACTTTAACGACGCGCAGCGCCAGGCTACAAAAGACGCCGGCCGCATCGCAGGTCTTGAAGTCCTTCGCCTGGTCAATGAACCCACGGCCGCCTCACTCGCCTACGGCCTCGACAAGAAGCAAAACGGAATCGTCGCCGTCTACGACCTCGGCGGGGGTACCTTTGATATCTCCATTCTCAAGCTGCACGACGGGATATTTGAAGTCATCGCCACCAACGGCGACACGCATCTCGGCGGCGACGATATCGACAACCTGTTGATCACGATCGCCCTCGACGATATTCGCGGCGATCTCGGCCTTGATCTCCGCCGCAATGCGGAAGCCGTGCAAGCCATTCGCAAAGCTGTAATTGAGGCGAAAATAGCGATTTCCTCGCAGCCATTAGTAAAGCTCGACATTGAACTGCCCGGCGGTAAGCGTTATCAGCGCGAAATCACCCGCGAGGCGTACGAGCAACTGATTCAGCCCATCATCAATCGCACGGTTGGCCCTTGCAAGCAGGCGCTGAAAGATGCCAACTTCATGCCCGAACAGATCGACGAAGTCGTTCTCGTTGGTGGCTCGACGCGTATTCCCAAGGTTCGCGCGCTAGTGAAGGAATTGTTTCACCGCGAGCCGCACACCGATCTGAACCCTGACGAGGTTGTCGCGCTCGGCGCGGCTGTACAGGCAAACATTCTCGGCGGAGGATCCGAAGCAACCGAGAACATGCTGCTGCTCGACGTCACCCCGCTCTCTCTCGGTATCGAAGTCGCGGGCGGAGTCACCGACAAGATCATTTTGCGTAACTCGACCATTCCCGCCTCGGCCACCCAGTTCTATACGACACAAATCGACGGCCAAGCAAACGTAGCCATCCATGTTCTCCAGGGAGAGCGCGAACTCGCGAGTGACTGCCGATCGCTCGCGCGCTTCGATCTCAAAGGCATTCCCCCGATGGCAGCCGGTATCCCGCGCGTAGAGGTCAAGTTTCTGATCGACGCCAATGGCATCCTCCACGTTTCTGCCCGCGAGCAACGTAGCGGCAAGGAGGCAGAAATCCAGGTTCAACCCAGCTACGGCCTCACCGACGAACAGGTCGAGGGCATGATTCTCGATTCGTTCGACAATGCGGAAGAGGATTTCCGCCGCCGCCAGCTGATTGAAGCGCGCAACGAAGTGGCCACGATCCTCGCCGCTCTGGATAAAGGAAAAAAGAGCGCCGCCTGGGGACAACTCACCACCGACGAAAAGAAACAAATCGCCAAAATGGAAAAATCCTTGGTCGCCGTCAAGGCTGAAGATGACTACCAGTCGATCCGCAAGGCAATCGAAGTGCTGAATCAGGGCACGATGCGGCTGGCCGAACTCATGATGGACACCGCGGTTTCGTCCACTCTAAAAGGCAAGAACATGGACGAAGCCGACCTAGGCGAAGGCCCAACCGCCCCGCATCCTATGGCGAAAGCAGAATTCGAATGAAACAGCGTTTAACGGTTCCCGCTTTGGCATTTCGTCAGGCCTATTTGACGGGAACTTGCAGAATTTCCGGCCGCGAAATAGCGTGCTAATTGCTGGAGAACAAAATTATGGCTGAAGAGAAAACACAAGGCGCAGGTACAGCTACCGAAGAAGCGCCCGGAGAAAACACAGTTCAGGTAACCTTCCTCCCAGAAGGCAAGACTGTACAGTTCGAGAACGGCAAATTACCCTACGAAGATCACGGAAAGGAACAGTCTCTGCTCGACGTCGCGCTGAATTTCGGTATAAACCTTGACCATGCCTGCGGCGGGAATTGCGCCTGCACCACCTGCCACATCTGGGTCAAAGAAGGCGCCGAGAATCTTTCCGAGATGGATGACGACGAAGCGGACCGGTTGGACATGGCTGCCGATCTCCAGTTAAACTCGCGTCTCGGTTGCCAGGCGCAAATTACGAAGCCCGGCAAGGTCGTCGTAGAAATTCCTGCGTGGAACCGCAACTACGTCTCTGAGGAGCACTGAGATGGCCAAGCAATTGACTTGGGACAACGCCGAAGACATCGGCATCTTGCTTTCCGAAATGCATCCGGAGCTCGATCCCCTCGCCGTGCGCTTCACCGATCTGCACCGCTATGTTACCGAGTTACCCGACTTCGCGGGCGATCCCAAAGCTTCAAATGAAGGCAAGTTGGAAGCCATCCAGATGGCATGGCACGAAGAGTTCCAAGACCGCACCCAGGCCTGATCTGGCCTCATTCGTCTTCAAGAAGTTTACATTCCTTTTACATCCGCTTTTACATGCAGGTGACAAATCGCGGGAGCGGTTCGCCTATCTTCAGCTCACAAGGGCCGCCAGACAATGGTAGGCTCCTCTCTCAACAGGCCAATCGAAAAGGGCGCGGCGACCATGCCGTGCCCTTCTTTTTTCAACTGAAAAGTGCTGTTCTAACCAACCGAGACTGGAGCCGATGTCTCTACATTCGCCTCGCGCAAGAACTTCGCTGCCTCTTCCGGCGGAGTCGGATTGATGTAAAAACCTGTACCCCACTCGAAGCCCGCAGTCTTGGTCAGCTTGGGCATGAATTCAATGTGCCAGTGATAGTGATCGTTGGTCGGATCCTGCACCGGCGAAGTGTGGACCACCAGGTTATACGGAGGATTGTCGAGCACCCGGTCGGCTCGGCCCAGCAGTTCCTTCAGCGCCCGCGCCAGGTTTTCAAACATGTGCGACGATGAGTTCTCGAACGCAGATTCATGCTGCTTCGGCAGAATCCAGGTCTCGAATGGAAAGCGCGGCGCATACGGAGCTAGTGTAAGAAAGTTTTCATTTTCCGACACGACGCGGATCCCGCTGTCCATCTCTTGCCGGATGATGTCACAGAATACGCAACGCTCCTTGTAGAGGAAGTATTGCTTCGCCCCTTCCAGTTCCTGCGTAACATTGATCGGCAGAATCGGCAGCGCGATCAGCTGAGAGTGCGCGTGTTCCAGGGAAGCTCCAGCCGCCTCGCCATGATTCTTGAAAATCAGAATGTATTTGAATCGGCGATCCTTTTTCAGATCAAGAATGCGATCGCGAAATGTCCACAACACATCTTCAATCCGTTTGGGGGCCAGTGTCGAAAGGTTGGCGGTATGGTCGGGAGTCTCAATGATCACTTCATGGGCGCCGATGCCGTTCATCCGATCGAACATTCCCTCGGCCTGGCGGTTTAGCGTTCCCTCAATCCCCAAGGCTGGGAACTTATTAGGAACCACGCGTACGGTCCATCCTGGCGTGTCGCGTTGCGCCGGGGGACCGCCGTTCGGATTTGGACGATATGCCTGTATCTCCGGGGGGGTCTTGCCTTCATTTCCGTAGCAGAAGGGGCAGAATCCCCCCTTGATCTTCATATTCTCGCGTACAAAATCGGTTGGGCGCTTCGCCCGGTCCGTTGAGATAATCACCCAACGGCCAACAATAGGATCTTTCCTCAGTTCCGGCACGTGCGGAATCCTTTCAATCGATCAAATAGGATTGCAAAACCTATGCCCTCTATGCCGCCAGAGAGGCGTTCCGAAACACTTCAATTTGCGGGCGGGATGCTCGACTGTCATAGTATACGCTCACGATATCGAACCTCCACTGGCACGAGGGTGGTAGCCGCCTCAGGTACTCCCGGGCAACTTGGGCCACTTCCCGGCGCTTATGACGATCCACCGCCGCCTCTGGAGTCTTCACGTCGCGCGATGTCCGCGTCTTAACCTCAATAAAGCAAAGAACATCCGCATCCCAACCAATAAGATCGATCTCCCCGCGGCAGCGCGGCGACCGGAAGTTGCGGGCCACGATCGTATACCCCAGCTTCCGCAGAAAGAAGTAGGCCTCCTCTTCTCCCCGCACACCGGTGCGCTGGTGCATCGGCCGACCATCCGCGGGAAGCGTGCGGCCGACGAACCAATCTAAGCTCCAGACGATGGTTCGGGTAACAAAAACGGGAAGCATGGTAAGTAAGCTTCAGATTACCGGGGCAGAGCGGGGCCAGATGTGATGCCACGCACAGACAAATGACCTTCGATTCTCGGTTCCCAAAGCCGGACGCGCTTTTGTCGGCCGGATTGCTTTTGACGGCATGAAAAATCCCACCGCCGCGACTGGCGAAGGTGGGACTAAACAGGCCCGACAACAGCAAGGGTCGCTCTACGCTCCGACCAGTCTGATGCACTCTTCGAGCACATCCATGGCAACGTCCGCTTCGTCTTTCGTCACGATCAGCGCCGGGCATATCCGGACCGTGCTCGGTCCGCAACCCAGGAATAATACGCCGCGCTCGAATGCCATCTCGACGATGCGATCGCGCTCGGCGCTTCCATATTCCTTGCTGACCTTGTCTTTCACGATATCAACGCCGATCATCAATCCACGCCCGCGCACGTCGCCCACCAGCTTCAGCTTCGAAGGCCAGTCCGCCATGCGCTTTTGCATGTAATTGCCGACGCTCGCCGAATTCTCCACGAGATGTTCCTTCTCGATGACATCGAGAGTCGCCAGGGCCGCCGCGATCGCGACCGGATTACCTCCGAATGTCGATGCATGCGAACCCGGAATCCAGTCCATGATTTCCGCGCGGGTCATCACGACGCCAAGCGGCATGCCCGAAGCGATTCCCTTCGCCATGCAGACCATGTCGGGCTCGACGCCGGTATGCTCCACCGCAAACCACTTGCCAGTCCGCCCGATACCACTCTGCACCTCGTCCACGACCAGCAAAATGCCGTGACGATCACAGATCCGCCGCAGTTCCTGCATAAAGATCTTCGGCGCGACCACGTATCCACCCTCGCCCTGCACCGGCTCCACAAAGATCGCTGCTACTTCCTCGGGAGGCAGAGTGGTCTTAAACAGCTTCTCCTCGATGAAGCGGGCACAACCGAGAGCGAAGTCGTCCGCATCCTGCGTCCCGCCCACACAGCCGCGATACACGTCCGGATAGCGCACGTGGGTCACGCCTGGCACAAGCGGAGCAAAACGCCGCCGCTGCTGTGGCTTAGACGCGGTCAGCGATAGCGCCCCCATCGTCCGTCCGTGAAACGCCCCGAAAAATGCGATCACGTTCTGCCGCTTGGTGTGGTATCGCGCCAGCTTCAGCGCGCACTCGATCGCCTCTGCTCCCGAGTTGCCGTAATAAATCCGGTGCGGGCCGGGCATGGGCGCAATCTTCGACAGCCGCGCCGCCAGGGTCACCATGTTTTCGTAATAGAAGTCTGTCCCTGACATGTGGATCAGTTCGCCCGCCTGCTTCTGAATGGCGGCGACCACGTCCGGATGGCAGTGACCCGTCGACGTCACAGCAATGCCGGCGGAAAAATCGAAAAATTCGTTGCCGTCAACGTCCGTTACGACGATGCCGCGCCCGCTCTTCGCGACCATCGGGTACGAACGGGTATAAGACGGCGAAATGTATTTCTCATCGCCCTCAAGCACGCGCTTGGCGTTGGGCCCGGGTAGGGCGGTCTTGATCTTGGGACCGATTGCGGTCATGGTTTTGGTAGTCATTGGAATCCTCCGTGAGGCAGCGGCCAGGGGTTGGCGGCCAGTTGTCAGTGGAATCGAGCCTCAAGGCGCACGATCCGGTTCAACCGTGCAAATTCCGAGGCCAATCAGGCGGAAGGAAGGAACTAGTCGCTACCGAAGAGGCTGGGACGGAGCCGCGATGGCAGGTTGGCCCGATATCGCCGCGGACACACCAGGCAGTGCAACCAGCACTCGGCTGATTGTGCATGGGGAAGACGCGAATTGGAATTCCTGCGCAGCATCGCAATCGATCGCAATCACTGATTCATTATAGCTGTAAGCCGTCCGCCCCGTAACCCCCTTTAGTAACACCCGAGGCTTGCACCAGCGGAGCCTTGATGTGGGGATAGCCACCCTTGGCTGTCCGGCGCGTCGGTAGTATCCGCCCGTGTGCGTCTTACTCCTCCAGTTCTACTTCCCGTCTATCGTAAACGCCAGTAAGACATTCCCCGGCATCCCTGTATACACCGAATACCCCGAGGTTACGAACAACATCCCTCCTGCCACAACTGATCCGGCATAGTTCAGGGAACCCCCATGTGCAGCTACACCGTTCACCGTCTTGAAATCCATGGCGCTATCGAAATCCCACAGGACCTTCCCATCCGCCACGTCGTATGCACGCAGATGACCGTCGAGCGACCCCGAGAACACCACCTCGGCAATCGCTGTCACTGGCGCTGGTTGTGCGGCGCTGCATCCCGGTTTGTTGACGCAAGCGGGCGGCGGAGGTTCCGTCTCCCACAGTTTCTTCCCCGTCGCGATCTCCAGGCCGAACATTCCTCCGCCCGCCTTCGGATCCGTCGAGCAATCCGAGAGCGCGAAATACACCCGTTCTTGATCAGCCGCTCCCCCAAACTCGATCCCTCCCAGCGGTCCGCCCTTCCCGATGCGCGTCTGCCACACGATCTTTCCCTTGCCATCTGGATCAAGTCCGTACGCCACCCCGGACTTTTGACCGACCACCAGCAGGCTCCTCCCATCCTTCAACTTGCGCAAAATCGGCGGCGCCCCAATATCGAAATCTCCACCCGGATTCTTCGGGCAGTTCGGATTCCCCGGCGCAATGCAGGCTACGTTAAAGCGATCTTCCGAGGTCAGTTGTTTCACCCACAAAACCTTCCCGTTGTCCAGGTCGAGAGCTATCACCGCGTCGCTGGTGGCGTTCGCGGGCTCGGAATAGTTGTCCCCGGTGCCGAAGTAAAGTGCATGCCGATCTGGATCAACCGTCGGCGAACTCCACACCCCAGCGCCCGAGGGTCCTTTCATCGTGACCCCTGACTCATTCGTCGAAGACTGCACGGGTTCGGAAATCGTCGGCGACTTCCACAGCACCTTCCCTGTCTTCGCATCCAGCGCGTTCATACTCCCGCGAAACGTGCAGCACGGGTACTTCGGATTCGCCGCCCCCAACTCCTCAAACGACGACATCGGCACGTAGAGCTTCCCTCCGTACAGTCGGGGTGCGCCCGTGATGTTCGCAAAGGGGTGTTCGTCGAGATCTGTCCTCCACCGGAGAGAACCGTTACTCGCGTCTAATGCATAGGCGCGCCCCTGCATGTCTCCGAAGAAAGCGGTCTTTCCGTCGTCGCTGACCGTAATCGCGGTGCGGGCATGCCCCACCGGCAGGAATGTCCAGTACACACAGCCTGTATTTCGGTCGAGCGAATACACCTGCCCATCTCCGCCTGCGACAAGAATTCGTTCCCCGATGACCGTCGGAGGTCCCCCAGCGCTCGTCGCCCCGGTGTAGCCGAACGCCCACTTCACCTTCAGTCGCGGAATCTGCGCCTTGCCAAGCCCAGCTACCTTTTCCGGCTGAAAGCGGCTATTGGATAGATCCACTCCCCATCCATTCCATAGAGGCGAGTTCGCCATCGGAGCAGAATTCGCAGGACACGAATTCACCGGACGCTCCTGCGCGATGTCAGGCTGCCCCAGGAAGTTCGCTACAGCGACGCGCTGCTCATGCGACATTCCGTCGCCGACAGCCTTCATCTTGCCGCTCTCCAGCGCATTCAGAATCGTCGATTTTGTCATCAACCGCAGAGTGTCTGGCCACGGTGCGCGCGTCGCATTAAACGGCGCATGACAGGATGCGCAATGTGTGGCAAAAAGAGAATCAGCGTCTTTTGTGGTATCTGACGCCTGTGCCAGAGTTAGAGGAGGGCTCGCAGCGGCGACAAGAAGCATCCAGCCGCAAAAAGTTATCAACCTCGGACGCTGAAGACGCAGAATCGGCACCAACTCACCCCGCACCATCACCGATGCTCGTGACCGCCAGAGTTGTTCGGAAGAAACAGAACCGCTGAAGCAGGGAATACTAGCCTCGACAAAGAGGTGAGTCAACGCAAATTCCCAGTCGTCACGATGCCCTGATCATCCCTGGCGCTGCCCCTACCTCTTGCCTTCCCGTCGCGCACGCCTTAGCATGACTCGATCACGGACGGCGACGACTTTGCTCGATCAGACCATCTCTCATTACCGGATCATCGAAAAGCTCGGCGGCGGCGGGATGGGCGTGGTCTACAAGGCCGAAGACATCCGCCTCGGCCGCTTCGTTGCCCTGAAATTTCTTCCCGAAGAACTGGCTAAGGATCACCAGGCCCTCGAGCGTTTCCGCCGCGAGGCCAAAGCCGCCTCTGCGCTTAACCATCCCAACATCTGCACGATCTACGACATCGGCGAAGACAACAGTCGGACGTTCCTCGTCATGGAGTTTCTCGACGGCGTCACCCTGAAGCACATGATCACCGGGCGCGCGCTGGAACTGGAAACCATTCTGTCGCTCGGAATCGAAATCGCGGATGCGCTCGACGCAGCCCATGCCGGAAACATCGTTCACCGTGACATCAAGCCCGCGAACCTGTTCGTCACCAAGCGCGGACACGCCAAGATCCTCGATTTCGGCTTGGCCAAGGTGAAGTCTGGCCCTCGCGACTCCGCCGAAGTTCCCGACATGACTGCGCCCACAGCAGTCGCCGTCGAAGAACATCTCACCAGTCCCGGCTCAACTTTAGGCACCGTGGCCTACATGTCGCCCGAGCAGGCTAAAGGCAAAGAACTCGACCCTCGCACGGACCTGTTTTCCTTCGGAGTCGTCCTCTACGAGATGGCCACGGGCACTCTCCCATTCCGCGGAGAAACCTCGGCCCTGATCTTCCAGGCAATTCTTGACCGCGCTCCCGTGTCCCCGATTCGGCTGAATCCAGACCTGCCTCCGAAGCTCGAAGACATCATCAACAAAGCTCTGGAGAAAGACCGCAACCTTCGCTACCAGAGCGCCGCCGATATCCGCGCCGACCTGCAACGCCTTAAGCGCGATACCGATAGCGGTCGCGCCGTCGCGCAAAGCTCAGGTTCCATGCCAGCCGTTGCGGAAGCCGCACCGCAAACGCACTCCAGCGCATCCTCCGCCGCTGCCATTCCACCGGCACCTCCGCCCTCGGCTTCATCGCACGCTGCTGCAGCGTCTTCGTCCGCAGTTAACGCCGCAACCGTACTCAGGAATCCGTGGAAGACTCTCATTCCCGCAGCCGCAGTCGTGCTCGCCCTGCTCGTCGCCGGAGGCCTGTACTTCCGCTCCCGGCAATCTGCGAACCTCACCGAAAAAGACAGCGTCTTATTGGCCGACTTCGTGAACACAACCGGCGACGCCGTTTTCGACGGAACCTTGAAGCAAGCCCTCGCCGTCCAACTGGAGCAGTCGCCTTACCTGAACATCGTTCCCGAATCCAAGATTCGCGAAGCCTTGCGTTTCATGGGCCGCCCCGCCGAGGAGCGCCTTACCAACGACGTTGCCCGCGAAATCTGCCAGCGTCAGGGCATCAAGGCCATGCTGACCGGCTCGATCGCCAGCCTGGGCAATCATTACGTTGTCGATCTCGTGGCCGTCAACGGGCAAACCGGAGACTCGCTCGCGCGCGAGCAAGTGGAAGCCGACAACAAAGAACAAGTCTTGAAGGCTCTCGACAAGGCTGCCTCCAACCTGCGGCAGAAAATGGGAGAATCCCTGGCCTCTGTGCAGCAGTTCGCCAAGCCCCTCGAACAGGCCACTACTTCATCGTTGGAAGCACTGCAAGCCTTCAGTCTGGGTCAAGCCGAACACCTCAAAACCAACGACGACGCCGCGATTCCCCACCTGAAACGCGCTATTGAATTGGATCCGAATTTCGCCATCGCCTGGGCCACGCTCGGGGTCTGCTACGGGAACCTGACGCATCTGACAGAGAGTCTCAATGCCCTCAAAAAGGCCTACGAGTTGCGGGATCGTGCCAGTGAGCGCGAAAAGCTTTACATCCAGGCGCATTACTACAACGAAGTCACCATCGATGCCGAAAAAGCTTTGGCGATCTATGCCGAATGGAGGCAGACTTATCCCCGCGACACAATCGCCTACGACAATGCTGCATTGGCCTATAGCGAATTGGGCCAACACGAGAAGGCGCTCGACCTTGCCAGCCAGTCGATGCGTCTGGATCCGAAGGATGCTTATTCCTACGCCAACCTCTCGTCCGCGTACCTCGCACTAAGTCGCTTTGACGAGTCCAGAAGCGTCGCGGAACAAGCCATGGCACAGAAGCTGGACGGACCCGCGGTGCGCGGCGTGCTGACCGATCTTGCTTATATTCGCGGTGACTGGGCAGCCTATGATCATCTCATCGATTTGTCTCGAGGCGGTTCCAACGAGGCTTTTACCCTCTTCTTCAAGGCACAGGGACAAGAGGCTCTAGGAAAGGTGAAGGCAGGCCGAACTACCTTTGAGCAAGCGAGATCTCAATTGTTAGGAGCCGGCATCAAAGACTTCGCCGGAGCAATCTTCGACGTCGAGGCCAACTGCGACATTCTTCTCGGATTTTCTTCGGACGCACGGCGTAAGGCTTCGCAGGCTCTGGAGCTCTCCAAGGATCCAGATGTCCGCAGTTACGCGGCGGCAGTCTTCGCTCAGGCTGGTGATCTGACCAGGTCCGCTACTATCCTCAGGGATCTGCAGCGCGAGTTCCCCGATAACCACTTCGTGCGCGTCGTCATCGCCCCCATGGCGCAGGCGGAGGAGAATCTGCAGAAGAATAAGCCAGCCGAAGCGATTGCTGCGCTTGAAGCGGTTCGGCCCTACGAACTGGGAGTTGGACCTCACGGAGCCGGTTACGGACCGATCTACTTGCGCGGATTAGCTTATCTCAAGTTACGCGACGGAGCGAAAGCGGCCGCTGAGTTCCAGCGCATTCTTGACCACCGCGGCGTGCAGGCCACCGATCCCCAATACGCGCTGGCACGCTTGAATCTCGCCCGCGCCTTCGTCCTCCAGGGTGACAAGGTGAAAGCCAAGACCACTTACCAGGATTTCTTTGCCCAATGGAAAGACGCCGACCTCGACGTACCTGTGTTACTGGATGCTCACTCTGAATACGCCAAGCTCAACTAGCCACTCGCCCAAAAATTAGAATCCCCCGTGCCGTCCAATCAGTCTGATATCTTTTAGTTTCCCTTCGTTTCTCATAGCCCATGAACTCTGCTCAGCGCCCAAGCCGGTGGATGGTTATTCTCGCCTTCGGACTCGTGTACCTGTTCTGGGGCTCCACTTATCTGGGAATCGATATCGCAGTACAAAATATCCCTCCAGCCTTGATGTGCGGACTGCGGTTTTCCGTCGCTGGAGTCGTCATGCTCGCCGTCTGCGCCGCAACAGGACGCAAAGTTCTATATTCTCCACGGCAGATCGCCCTCGCAGCCGTCGTGGGACTGCTGCTGTTGATGGGCGGCAATCTCACACTGTCCTATGCGGAACTCGCTGTGTCGTCGGGCCTCGCCGCTTTAATTATTGCGATTACCCCATTGTGGTTCCTGGTGCTCGATTCCTTGCTGCTGGGCGACCATCACATTTCTGGACGCGGCAAGGCCGGTCTCGTGCTTGGTATTCTCGGACTATTCGTCCTCGTCTGGCCACAATTGCAAGCCGGCACTCTGGGGCACCGCGAATTCTGGGCCTCCGTCAGCCTGATCGGCGGATCATTCAGCTGGGCGCTCGGCTCCGTCCTCTCCAAGCGCTGGCAGTCCGGTATGGACGTATTCAGCGCCACGGGCTGGCAAGTCACTGCCGCGGGTGTGGGAAATTTTGTCTTTGCGTTCCTCGCTGGCGACCTGTCGCGCGTGACATGGACACCTCGCGGCCTCGGGGCTGTAGCTTACCTCGTGGTGTGCGGTTCCTGGATTGGCTATACCGCCTACATCTGGCTGCTGGAACACGTCCCCACGTCCAAGGTCTCGACCTACGCCTACGTCAACCCTGTTGTCGCTGTGTTCCTCGGCTGGCTCGTTCTACACGAGAGAGTCGATCGCTTCATTCTGACTGGAAGCGCAATCGTGGTCCTGTCCGTGATCCTCGTGACGAGCGCGAAGGTAAGCCAGAAAACGGTCGCTGAGGAACTACCGGCGGTGGAAGCTGCAGGAGACTGACGTTGGGTCTTGGATTCCTAGGCCTTCGATCCCTGACATCCAAATTCTAACTCCTAGCCCCGGGCCCGAGTCCTTTCTCATCACTTCGAAGCCTCTTCGTCCTCTTCCTCCGCATCGTTAACCAAGTCCACGACATGCCCCCGAATAGCAAACGTCTGTTTTGCGCCATCTGCCGGCTCAAAACTGACGCGCACCGGGCCTCGCTGCCACGCTGGTGCTGAACATGCTGAGTCTGGTCCGGCATCCTCGGGCAGTCCCTCCGAGATCGGCTTCTTCAGGACAGGCTTGCGCCGGCCGACTTGCGCCACGATCGCATATGTCTTCTTCCCATCGTCCGAAACTCCGCAATAGGCCACATAATCGCGATACCAGCTGGCGGCGGAGTAAAACGTGTCGAATTCCGGCAGACTCATGGCCGAGACCCGGCCCGTGAGGCGGTCGACGAGCAGCCAACCTCCCCGCTGCCACTGCCACCGAGGACTCGAATCTTCCGGAAGATTGTCATTCACCCGAAACACGCGCCGCACAACGAACAGGCGATCGGTCACTTCATGCGCTGTTCCGAAAACGTATTCTTTGATTCGCCCATCGATCACAAGCGGACGGATCTTGATCGCGAGCGGTTTATCGTCCGCGCCCCAGCCGGGGAGCCACTGCACGCTCATCGATTTCCCCAACGTGACCACGTGGACCTTCGGAACTGCCGCCGCCGGCATCAGCAGCATGGTCCATAAGAAAGACAAACTTACGCAAGATCTCAGGCTCCATCGCATGATGCGAGGTTAGGCAGGACCCGGCACGAGAATCAAGGTCACCGATCACATTTCCTGGATTAGCAACCCGAATTGGGAACACTTCCAAATTCAATCAAGTTACGAAAACCAAAAAAACTGGCCATTACTACCCTGAATAGTTCAGAATCGCGTTAGAATCAGATGTTTAATAAACGGTTTCATCATGTGTCCTTTCCCTCCGTCCCACGTTCCGCTGCGTTCCACTGCCGAGACAACTTCGAAGGGGGAATCGCCTTCATACCAAGATATGGGTGACCTGCTCCCAAGGCGTCGTGCCCCGCGAATCCTCGTCGTCGACGACCAGCCCAGCATTGCCGGGTTGATGAGTCAATTGCTGACCATTCGCGGATATAGCGTCGTCACCGCCTCTGACGCCGAGCAGGCCGAAGCCGAGGTGCGCAAGCAACTGCCCGACCTGATTCTTTCCGACGTAATGATGCCGGGCAAATCGGGCTACGACTTTTGCCGTACGCTGAAAGAAAATCCGGCCACCCGCCTCATTCCGTTCGTCCTGATCACCGGACTCAGCGACAGTAGCGACAAGGTGCGCGGCATTGAGGCCGGCGCCGATGATTTTCTGAATAAGCCGGTTCTGGCCGAAGAGCTGATCGCACGGGTCAAATCCCTGCTCCGCGTGAAAGAGTTCACCGACGAGTTGGAAACCGCCGATTCTGTCCTCTGCACCTTGGGACTCATCGTCGAAGGCCGCGACCCTTATACCGAAGGCCACTGCGAGCGCCTGTCCGTTCGCGCTGCCGATCTCGGCCGCCATCTCGGCATGGACGAAGATTCCATCCTGGCTCTCAAACGCGGAGGCTATCTCCATGACTTGGGAAAGATCGCAGTGCCCGACGAGATCCTGAAAAAAGGCAGCGACCTGACCCCCGCAGAATGGAAGGTCATGAAACTTCATCCCATAACCGGAGAAAATATCTGCAGGCCTCTGCACTCTCTGCGGCTGGTGCTTCCTATCATCCGTCACCACCATGAACACTCTGACGGTTCCGGTTACCCCGATGGGCTGACCGGGGCAGACATTCCGGTCTTGCCCAGAGTCCTTCAGGTTGTGGATGTGTATGACGCGCTCCGCACGGCTCGCTCGTACAAACTGCCCCAAACCCACGAGCAAGCTGCCGACACCATGCGCGAAGAGGCCCGCCGCGGCCTGTGGGACGCCGAACTGGTGGCAGAATATTTCTCCATGCTCGAGCAGAAACGCCTGGTAGCGTAGCTCAAGCAGTTCATATTTCCCGAAAACCAAAATCCAAAATACAATGACAATGCTGCTCCTTCGTCACGCACAGCTTGCCCGGAGCTTGTCGAACGGGCCTAAGCCGTGGGTCGCATGTGGAAAGGGAGTAAGTCCCGGAAGGGCGAAAGAAATGCCATGCCGCCCCGCTTTCAGCCCTGACTGAGAACTGAGAACTTTTTGCCGCCCGCTTACAGCATCGTCATTCCCGCCTACAACGAAAGCGCCCGCTTGGGCACAACCCTCGACAAGGTACTGGGCTATGTTCATGCACAAAAATGGGACGCGGAAATCATTGTTGTCAACGACGGCTCTCGCGACAATACAGCCGAGATTGTCCGGACCTTCGCCGCGAATGACTCGATAATTCGCCTGGTAGAAAACCCCGGCAATCGCGGCAAGGGATACAGCGTGCGCAACGGCATGCTCAACGCGCACGGACGAATTGTCCTCTTTAGCGACGCCGACTTGTCCTCGCCGATCGAAGAGGCCCCCAAACTCCTGGGGGCTCTCGACGACGGAGCCGATATCGCCATCGGCTCCCGCTGGCTGCGCGCTGAAACACAGACGCAACGCCAGCCGCTCCACCGCCAGCTCTTCGGCCGGATCTTCAACCTGATGCTCCGCGTCACCCTGGGCCTTCACTTCAAAGACACCCAATGCGGCTTCAAAGCCTTCAAAAAGCCGGCAGTCGACGCCATCTTTCCCCTCCAGAAGATCGAACGCTGGGGATTCGATCCCGAGATTCTTTTCCTGGCTCGTAAGTTCAGGTTCAAAGTGCAGGAGATTCCCGTCGCCTGGGGACACAGCGGCGGAACCCGCATCAACCCGCTGCTCGATGGCTCCCGAATGTTTCTTGAGATGTTGCGAATTCGCTGGTACGACCTGACCGGAAAGTATGAATTTCGTCCAACCGTGCTCGCGTCGTCTCCAAAAACTCTCCCAGGGGACCGCAGATCCCAAGACTGACGTTCCGCTCTCGCTGACTGGCGACTACCCCAACATCTCCGCCCGCCGCGCACCGGCGCTCTCCACCTTCACTGCCTCCACCACTCGTTGCCCCATCTCCATCGTTGAAATTGCAGCGTGCGTCTTCCCCGCCAAGTCCGCAGTGCGCGCGCCTTTCGCAAGCACCGTCGACACCGCCTTTTCCACGCAGGCGGCTTCCTCTTCTAACTGAAACGAATGCCGCAGCATCATCGACACCGACAAAATCGCCCCCAGCGGATTCGCTACTCCCTTTCCAGCGATGTCGGGAGCCGATCCATGCACCGGTTCATATAACCCGACCGGGCCTCCAACGCTCGCCGAAGCCAGCAGTCCTAGCGATCCCACCACGCCGCCCGCCTGGTCCGACAGAATGTCGCCGAACATATTTTCTGTGAGGAGGACATCGACGTCGGTAGGCCGCTGCACCAGCAGCATTGCTGCCGAATCCACATACTGATGTCCCAACTTCACCTCGGGATAATCCTTCGCAATGCGAGTCACCACGTCCCGCCAGAGCCGCGAGCACTCCAGCACGTTCGCCTTGTCCACCGAAAGCACTTTGCGTTTGCGCTTCATGGCAAGTTCAAAGGCAACTCTTGCGATACGCTCAACTTCATGTTCCGTATACCGCATGGTATTGACCGCGACCCGCTCCCCTGCCTCTCCCTCGATCGATCGCGGCTGCCCAAAGTAAGCTCCCCCCAGCAACTCCCGCACGATCATGATGTCCGTCCCGCGCACAATCTCCGCTCGCAGCGGAGAACAATCCTCCAGCGCTGGAAAAAACACCGCCGGACGCAGGTTCGCATAAGCTCCCAACTCGCGCCGTATGCGCAGCAATCCTGCCTCCGGCCGTAGATGCCCGGGATTTTGATCAAAAGCCGGATTTCCCACCGCACCCAACAAAACTGCCGACGATGCCAGGCACGCCTGCACCGTGTCGGCAGGCAAAGGATCATTCGCCCCCGTAAGGGCGGCGCCGCCAATGAGCTTGCGTTGAATTTGAAGTTGGTGGCCAAAGCCATCAGCCACTGCCTGCAGCACAAGAACAGCCTGCTCGGTAACCTCAGGGCCAATTCCGTCGCCCGCCAAAACGGTGAGATTCAGAAGCATGAAGTCATTTTAGTAATTGAGAAATTTGGTAACTGGGAAGTCTGTAGCCGGTAATTCTGCTCGGGACTTCCTCCGCGGACGGACAAAGAGACAAAGAGATGTTGTTGCTAAATTATCAAATTACTCGATCCCCTAAACTCCCCAAAGATAGTCTTCCTGCTGCGTCTGCTCGTGATGGGAATCGGAGTGAACCGGCAACGGTACGCCAAACGCATTCGTCTGCGGCACCACCGGAAACGGCTTAGCCGGATCAGCCGCCGGGGCGTTGACAACAGCCGCCGCAGTACCTGCAGTAATCGGCTCAATCAAAGGTGTCGCCGATCCGGATGGCTTGTGCGTGTCGCGAATCAGCTCAAGCAGGTGATGATCCTCCACATGCTTGATCTTGTCCGCCAGTCGCACAAATCGCCGGTAGATGTCATCCAGTGCTCGCCGGTCAAACTGGTAGCCCAACTGCTCGCAGCGGATGCTCAATGCGTGCCGCCCCGAGTGCTTGCCTAAAACAAGCTTCGAATCCGGCACGCCCACCGACTTTGGCGTCATGATTTCGTAGGTTAGCGGATTCTTCAGTACTCCATCCTGGTGAATGCCAGCCTCGTGCGCGAACGCATTCCGCCCTGTGATCGCTTTATTCGGCTGCACCGGCACACCCGTAATATCGCTCAACGTTTGGCTGGCCGCGAAAATCTGTTCGCCAACCACCCCCGTCTCGAACGGATACCGGTCGGGCCGCACCCGCATCGCCATTACGATTTCCTCCAGCGACGCATTGCCTGCCCTCTCTCCGATCCCGTTGATCGTGCACTCCACTTGCCGCGCGCCCGCCGAAACAGCGGCCAGCGCGTTTGCCACCGCCATGCCCAGGTCATTGTGGCAATGCGCCGAAATCGTCACGCGCTCGATCCCCCTCACGCGCCTCCGGATCGTTGCGATCAATTCCCCAAATTCCGACGGGATCGTGTAACCCACCGTGTCGGGAATGTTCAACGTCGTGGCCCCGGCCTCGACTACAGCGTCCAGCACTCGGCACAGAAAATCAGAATCCGTACGAGTGGCATCCTCCGGTGAAAACTCCACGTCGTCGCACAGCGATTTCGCCAGAAGGATTGCTTCCCGCGCTTGCGCCACACACTGGTCACGCGTGATGCGAAGCTTGTATTGCAGGTGAATGTCTGAGGTCGCCAGAAACACATGGATGCGCGGACGCGCCGCCTCCTTCAGAGCTTCCCAGGCGCGCAGGATATCCGGCTGGCACGCTCGCGCCAACCCGGCAATGATCGGGCGGCGTACGACAGCCGCAATCGCCCTCACGGACTCAAAGTCCCCGTCCGACGCGATGGGGAATCCTGCCTCAATTACATCCACGCCCAGACGGTCGAGTTGGTGCGCCAGACGCAGTTTTTCCTGCTGGTTCATGCTGCATCCCGGCGACTGCTCCCCGTCGCGAAGGGTGGTATCGAAGACCGTAATACGCGCACGCTCTGTGCTCATGGAACTCCCTCAAAACAAGACTGATCCCCATATGGTAAGGGTCCTGTCCCTAGAAGCAAAACTTATAATTCTTCACGAATCATTAGTTATGGTCGTATAATAAGTTTTACTAATACTCTGCTACGCTTTAATTAAGGAGCTGTCCCGTGGAGCTTTCCCAGTTGGAGGTGTTCCTGGCTGTTGCCCGTGAGCACCGGTTCTCCCGGGCCGCCGAGAAGCTGTTCCGTACCCAGTCCGCGGTCAGCCAGACCATCCGCAAGTTGGAGGATGAGCTCGGCGAGGCCCTCTTCGACCGCTCTTCCCGCGAGGGTGTCCTGACTGATGCCGGCAAGGTTCTCTACGAGTATGCCGAAAAACTGATCAACCTGCGCGGGGAAGCCGCCGAATCTCTCGTCGAACTGCGCGAGCTGCAAAAAGGAAGGCTGGTGATCGCAGCTAACGAATTCACCGTGCTTTACCTCTTGCCCTTATTGGCGGAGTTTCGCCGCTTGCACCCGATGATCAAGATCATGGTCGAACGCGCGCTGGGCAGCCATATCCCCGACGACGTCTTGCGGTACGGCGCCGAATTTGGAGTCCTGTCCTATGAGCCCCAGGAGCCGAGCTTGCACTCGGTAGTCGTCTATCTCGACGAGTTAGTGCTTGTCGTTCCTCCGAAGCATCCATTGGCCTCAGTCTCGGAAGTCAGCATCCGCCAATTGGGTGCGGAGTCTTTCGTCGCGCACATCGTCTCCTCTCCCTACCGCGAGAAAGTTATCCAGCTCTTCAAGACACACAAAACACCGCTGCACATGGACCTCGAACTGCCGACCTTACAGGCCATCAAACAATTCGTCGCTATGGGACATGGCGTCGCCTTCGTCCCCGAAATCAGCGTCGAAACTGAGTTAGCCAGAAAAGAACTCGTGCGCATCTCAGTTCGCGAACTGCAATTGAAACGCAAGCTGCGCCTCATCTATCGCAAAGACGCCAACCTGTCCCACGCCGCCCGAGCTTTCCTTAAAGTTGCTGAGGCCGTAGCCCTCGAGCGCAAAGGACGCTACCGGTATCAACGAGAAAACTAGCGGGACTCGCAGCGATCTGCAACAAATCCGCAAAAAGAAAAAGGAGCCAAATGGCTCCTTCATCCCGAACAATACTCGCGTTCAGCAGTCCGCGCAGACCTGCTCTTCGCGAAACGACTCCAATGCCGCTTCAACCGTCGGATGAACCTCGAGCACGGAATCAAGGTTCGTTAGATCGAGCAGCGAGCGAACCAGCGGGTTCGCACCCGCACACTTCAATTCCGCGTCTCTCTCCTGTGCCCAGGTTTGCAGCAGCGCCAGCTCCCCGATTCCGGCGCTATCCATGGAATTCACCCCACTCAGGTCGAGGACCAGTTTTCCCGCGTGCTGCAGAACTTCGCCGACAAGACGCGAGAGGGCGGCCGCTTCATCGCGATACACGATGCGGCCATGGCAGTGCACGATGATCACATCGCCACGATTGCGCGTTTCCAGACTGAGCTTCAACTTCGACTCCTTATATCGTCTAAAGGCAGCCGCCTCCGCCGGCGGCTCCCACGTTTGAGAACTGATGTCCATAGTTTGCATGTTAGTAGATAGACGAGGGTCAATTGGTTTTGGCACCATAAAAATTCGGTAAATTTCACCCAGCCTGTGACTGGCACTCGGGCTGCGCGAGCGACAAATTTTGTCATCCGAGACATCTGGGCCATCCGGTACACTGCATCTAACAGATTTCGTTGACTCAAATGCCATTTTTTGCCGGCGCAGGCGCCGGGGAGGAATAATTCGTGTCGAAAACTGCTGCCGCCGTGCTGGGATTTCTTAGCCTCCTCTTGCTTTCCATCCCGATGTCAGCACAATTTGGCGGGCTTCTTCCCAACGGAAACGTCTACGCTGGCGTTTCTTATGGCCAACTCACGAATGTGGTGAACAAACAGAGCTATCGCGGCTGGAACGGCTCCGTCGAGGCTCTCCCGTTCACTCGTTTTCCGCACATCGGTATCGTGTTAGATGGCAGCGGTTTCTATCGCAGCGGGGTGACCCAATACAACATTGTCGCCGGCCCTCGCCTGTCCGCCAGCTTCGGGAAATGGCGGCCCTTCGTGCATGCCATGGCGGGAATTCGTCATTTGAACTCCAGCGGCTTTGTTTACAATCCCGTCGCCATCGACATCGGCGGCGGCGCCGATTACAAGATCTTCTTCAAGAATTTCTCCTGGCGTCTCCAGGGCGACTACATGCATACGCATTACTTGAGCGCAACGCAAAACGATTATCGGGCCTCGACCGGAATTGTCTGGCGTTTCTAGGTCTTGTTCCATAAGGCCCAATCACCCGATTGTCTCGTAGCCGATTTCTTCCTTCTCGCATCTAAAAACTTTCTGCGTCTTCGTGGGTTAGTCGATGCAGAAGGAGGAAATTTCATGTTCAAGACCTATGTCTTCGCCTTCATTTTGTTACTTGGGTTTGCCGGTCTGGCCTCGGCTCAGGTGCCAACGTCGGGCAACGTCTTTTTCGGATACTCCTACTACCACACCCCGCTTTCGCCGATCGATCGCGCCAATGCCAATGGGTGGGAGGCATCGCTCGAAGGGAAAGTGCTCCCTTTTGTCGGGATTGTTGCCGACTTCAGTGACTACTACGGCTCGCAAAATTTTCCTGCCGCCTGCGCGCCGATCGTCTCCGGCCCATGTACCTTCAATGCCAACGTTAATGAGCGTAACGTTTTGTTTGGACCTCGCGTATCGGCGTCGCTTTCAAAGTTTCGTCCCTTCGCAGAAGTGATGATCGGTGTGGGCCATGTAAATGCCAACGCCGCCGGATCCGATACTTCGTTTGCCACCGCAATCGGCGGAGGCCTCGATTACCACCTCATTCGTCTCGTCGCCTGGCGGTTTCAGGGAGACTACGTCCAGACCCGATTCTTCGGCACCACGCAGAACAACCTCCGCATCTCGACCGGCATTGCCTTGCACTTCTGACAAAACGTCGGCACTATAAAACAAAAGCAGGATTCAGTTGGTTGGCTGAATCCTGTTTTCTCTGTGGCCACGACAAAAACTCATCGAAGATCTGGCCGTCCACGTTGCCGTGTAACAACGCCTTCGTGGTCTCTCTACGCGCGGGGCACGCTATCCGCCTCCGCCGCCCAATACTTGTGATCCCGCAAAAAATACTTCTCATTCCAATAGTTCATCGCCGTCCACAGAAACAGCCACCCTACGCGCAGATGCCCCATCTTCTGGAATCGCCGGTTCGTGGTATAGACTCCCCCACGCACAATCGAAAATCGCTTACGCTCTACCTGCTGGCTTAACCGGTAATCCTCGGCGAACAGGATCTGCTCGTGAAATCCTCCGAGTTCGCAGAATTTCTTCCGCTCGAACAACATGAACATTCCGGTCGCAAACGGACGATGCAGGTACGACAAATACTGAAAGAAGTCATTGCCCGCATAGAACCCCTTGTCGATCCAGTTCCCGTCGCGGCACAGAATGTTGGTGGTCAGGCAGTGGAGCTGCTTGCTCAGCGCCCGCTCCATGCAGCGCCGGATCAGCGTCCGATCCGCCAGTTCAATATCCGCATCAAGAAAAAGAATGTACGGAGTGTCCGCTTGCGCTGCCCCGCGATTTCGTCCGACCGAAGGCATTCCGCCGCGGATCACACTCACGTTCAAACGGTCGCGGAAGCCCAGCACGATCTCCGGAGTTCCATCGGTCGAGTTCGCGTCAGCGACCAGCACCCTCGTACTCGACATCTTCGAGTAATCCTGATTCGTCAGAGAAGTCAGCAAGCGCGGGATCAGCTTCGCTTCGTTCTTCGCCGGAATCACGATCGTCAACTCGCTCGCGGTATTGCTGTTCAGTGAACTCATGCTCGTGAAAGTCATGGATTTTTACCCCCTGTTCATCGATCGTCAAATACGTAAGCCGGGAGTCGACCCACCCCCCGGAGTTGTAGTAATGAACGCCGTCCTGCTCCACGTGGAGCGCCTCATGCGTATGTCCGCAGAAAATCCGGTCGGCCCCTTGATGTTGTGCATGAGCCAGCGCTCCCGCGGAGACCTTCATCGACATTCGCAGCCACCGCGTGTTCAGCCGGTCAATCATCCGCACGATCGGCTTGCTCTTGAAGTCTAGCTTTTGCAACTGCAGATATAGCGACGTGCCCCACTGGCTGAGCCGCACCCGGTTGACTTGAAACCCGTCGAACTGGTGGCCATGAATCGCAAGGTGCCGCAGGCCGCGGTATTCCCACGCGTACTCCTGGTATACCCGCACCCCGACCAGGTGCGACATGATATTGGCCAGGCCGTGGTCATGATTCCCTTCCACCCACACCACTTCAATGTTCCGCTTCGGATTCGATAGCTTCCTGATGTAGCCGAGAAACTTCCAGTGTTCTTTGGTCAGGCGCGCAAAATTGAGGTCTGCGAAGATGTCGCCCAGCAGGATCAGCCGTTGAAAACGGTTCGCCTTGAGCACGCGCGTCGCCTCGCGTGCATGACTCGTCTCTGCCCCAAGGTGCAGGTCCGAGAGGATCAGCGTGTTGTGCACCTGCAGATCCATAGTCCTGTTCTAGCAGCGAATTGTTACGGGTTGATGAAAGGTGCATCAATATTGGTGCATTGGGTAACTGTGGAAGTAACCCACAAAACGGTGCCGGTGCACCAGCTGGCGAAGTAGCAGCCCCTACCTATAGAAAATCCACGTCAAACAGCACCGTCTGGACCGGAAACCGGAAGAGATTCAAGCCTGGTTTTTCCCTAGCGCAGAGCGCTGAACCCCGCGCACTGCTCCACGCCCGGCGGCGTCGTACTTCCACCCGCATTCAAATCGACCCGCATCACATTCTTCTCCGTTGAACAGAACTCTCGTTTGCCGGTACGGTCAAACACCTCCGGCGCCGCCCCCACAGCGTAACTCGTGTTCGCTCCCCCCGACGGATTTCCCCCGATCGCTACAAATCTGTATCCCGACTTCACGCCGCCAGCCAGGCTTTGATCCAGCAAACACGAAGCCTCCGCCGACTTGGTGCACGGGTCCGCCCCTCCCAGGTTCGCTAGCGTATCGGCATAGCCTCCATACGTCGCCTGATAAGACACCTCAGCGGTGTTGATTGCCCGGATCGACCCTACGGCCGCAGTCTCGTCCGCATTGATCTTGGCTTCTTTCATGCTCGGAATCGCAATCGCTGCAATGATCAGGATCAGCGCGATCACAATCATCAATTCCATCAAAGTGAATCCCCTTTGACACGTCATGCCCACCTCCAGCCGCTGGCCTGTCTGACCATCGGATTAAGAACGAGCCTCGGGCTAGGGACTTGCACAAAAAAGAAGTTCCTCGATCAAAGGTATTCGAAAGGCTTTCGGGGGCAGGTACCTGCGTTATATTGACCTGTGTATATAGGAATCCTATACTGCCCTATATAGGGTTTCTACACTGCCATGACCAAACGCATTGCCTCAAAAATCACGCGAGGAAGCGGCGAACTCGCCGTCCTCTCGTTGCTCGCCGAACAGCCTCTGTACGGCTTCGAGATCGCCAAACAAATCGACGAACGAACGGCGGGCGCCTTGAAATTTACCCTCGCCTCCCTCTATCCCCTTCTCTACGAAATGGAAAAACGTGGATGGGTCGAGGGCTACTGGCAGGTCAACGAAGCCGGGCGCGACCGCCGCTACTATCGCCTCAAGCCCGCCGGAAAGCGCCGACTTGGCCCGCTGCGGGAGGAGTGGCGTTCCTTTTTTCAGGCTCTTGACAGCCTGGCGGGAGTCAGCCATGCCTGATGGAAAGAAACCCGATTGGAAGACGATCGTCCGCGAGCGCATGCCGTCGCTGTCCATGGCGCCCGATGTAGAAGAAGACGTGATCGCGGAACTGGCGGTCATCTCGACGAAACCTATGCCAACGCCCGCTCTCGCGGACTCACCGCCGCGGCCGCGGTCGAGATTGCTCTCCAGGAAGTCAACGATTGGCCCGATCTCGCCGCAGACATCCGGCGCGCGAAATCGACGGAGGATCCCATGAACGAAAGAACAAAAACTCTCTGGGTACCAGCCATGGCAACTCTGCTCGGCGCCAGCGCATTGCTGATGACTCTCCAGCGCATCGGCCTTCAGCCGCATCTGGTTTGGATGGGAAATGCGGCGATGATGTTCTACTGGCCATGGCTCGCTGGACTGCCGGCACTTGGCGCCATTGGAGCGTACTTATCGCAGCGCGCCCACGGCTCGGTTCGAACACGCCTCGCGGCCGGGCTCTCCCCCGCTCTGGTAATGCTCGTCACTATGTGTTTGATTCTGCCGTGGGGCTTGGCCCTTGACGGCTTTTCGGCGCTCCGCCTGGCTTACTTTGGACTCGCCGTCGCCAACTGGGTCGCGATCCCCGGCCTGGCGTTATTGCTGGGCGTGCTTCCCTTCTTGCGACAGCCGCACCTCACGGAAGCTTAGGACATCAACTGGAACACGAGCCGGCCTACTTCGCAGGAGGTACGTACTCCTTCGGCTTAGCCGATCCCTCGCCGAAGAAAAATTGCTCCAGCTGTTTCACGATCACTTCCTGGTCTTCGCGTCGCGCCGGATTCAGCCGGTACTCGTTGAGCAGCATCTTGCAATGCTCCGTCCACATCCGCCACGCTTCCTGCGACACGTTGTCATACACTTTCTTGCCCAGGTCATTGTCAAACGGAGGCTCATCGAGCCCTGGCATCTCTTTCTTGAACTTCACGCAATAAACCATGTGCGCCATAATTTCCCTCACTGATCTATAAAGACCGAATCTCCATGTTGCGAATCAAGCCATCCCGAATCTCATAAACATGCTGCACCATCTGATCCGCCAACAACTTTCCGCCCAGATCGTGAACCACCTGATGCACGTCCACCGCGATCCGACTATCCGCTTCTGTCCGGAAACTCTCCGGCTCGACACGAGAACTCACTACTTGGAACTGCCGCGTCCAGTAATGGCGCACGGCCGACTTTCCCAGCACTCTACCGCCCTCCATTCCGTTGGGCCAATCGACGTTGTCATGCATCATCGCCAGCACGGTTTCAATTTCTCGCGCGTTAAACGCCGCGTATGCGCTTCGAAGAAGCTCGATCTCGGCCGTCACCAACTGCACTTCCGACATAAATCCCCTGAAAGATTATCTTACACGTCCCGCAGAAACGCCCGAACCCCTACCGTCCCGCTTCATTCGCACCCAAAGAAAAATCGCTCCTCCCCACATCGCAAACAAAGGAATCAAACTCCCAAGCCCTCGCAGCCCCAACAACTCTCCCAGGTTGAACGCCGCATACCTCGATCCCGCTTCGGCAATGGTCAGCATCGACTCATGATTAACGGCCACGTGCCCCGACCAGAACGCAGGCCACACCGAATGCACGATCGGACAACTATCCTGCATCGCCAGCTGCGATGTCGTCGAAACCACCATCAACGCCAACATCGCGCTGCACAGCGCCAACCCCACCAACACCCGCCGCCACACCACCGTCGCTCTTTCCCACACAACCGCCAGCCCAACGCACAAGAGCGGAATACTTGCCCCTGCGTATCGCGGCCCGAACGTGAGCCCCGCCTTCCACCAATAAAATGAGGCGTTGAACAGAAAGTAATACGTCACAATCGCTCCAGCGACCACCGCAGCCGCGGCATCGCGTGTCCCCTTCCACAACCACCACAATCCTAAAGGCGCTGCCAGCAACACTGGAGACGCAAAGAACAGCCCGCGCGAACATCCAAACAGGATCTTCAACAGCCGGTCCGGATGCGGATAAGTCAGGCCCATGTACCCCTGTTGCTGCATGAACGCGAACGAATTCGGATCGTAGTACGAATAGCTCGGACGAAATCCCCCAAACGCCGCATGCAGATATCCCAGCAACACGATGACGCAGATACCCGCCCCCACGCCGATCCCCACCATCACTCGCCAGCGCACCGCCGCTCCGCGTCCCCACACCTCCCGTAGGGCTAGGAGTGCCAGCATCGCCGAAGCCGGCGCCGCCGGATACTCCGTCACCGTCGCCCATCCCGCCGCCGTCCCCACTCCCAATGCCCAAAACAAATCTGAGCGTCCGCTCGCGCTCTCGCGCAACTTCACCGCCGCAGCAAACGCGAACACGAGGCAAGTTCCCACCAGCGCGTGAGCCCAGAACAGGCTCGCATAGGCCCACATGGGCGTGGCCAAGCACATCACAACTGCGCCGAACGCAGCCCCATCCCGCCCGGCACCAAAGCGCAGGCCCAGAAAAAGCAAGCAAACGGCGGCCAGCGCGGTTGGAAGCGCCACCGCGCAAGCACTCACCACATACGACAGCGCAAACACTCCCCGCGGCGATTCCGGATCAACCCCCACCACCCTCATCCCGGATCTCGCCGCCACAGCGAACGGGACAGCCAGAAACACCAATCCCGGAGCCTTGTCGGAGTAGTAGTGTCCGCGGAAGTGTGCCTTGTCCTGGGTGTTCTCGTGGTAGTCGTCGATTTGCAGCGTATGTTTCTCCACAATCGCACGCAGCAAATCGAAGCGCGAGTTCTGATTCCACCCACCGCCTTCATAGAAATAAATAAAGGAAAGAAAAGTAGTGATGCCCAGCAGAGATGCTGCTTTCCAATGAGATTGAGAATGAGAAGGAGTTTTCGCCGGAACGGGGCTCATGGGATTCTTCGGGCCAACACGGACTCCGCCCTCAAGTCACAAAGCCGCCCGCTGCCCGCCGCGGCTGCGGATTCACTATCAGCCTCACGGTTTTCCCAGGGCCAACAGATATCCCGTGACCATCTGCTTCGCTTCGTCGTCGGCCACCGTTGTCGGATTCGTCGACCCGTTCGAAGCCGCACCGGACTTGCCTTTCACGCCGATGTAGACACCCTCGTACGGAGTGTCCCCCATGTTCTCCACTTTGTGCTTGAACGGCGGATACCAGCGCGCCTCGCCTGGCTTCGAGAACACCTCGCGGACCTTCCCGCTCTCGTCGGTAAAACGAAGGTGAGCTTCGGTGAGGCTCACTACCACGCCTCCCGGATGATCGTGCAGAACAGACTTTTCGTGCGGCCCGTAATGCACCGATACCACCTGCACTCGATCATTCTCAAAGTCCAGTTTGTAATGCTTGGGCTCCACTTTTGTCGGATCTTGCGCCAGACTGGAAGCCGCGGTTAGACACACGAAGGCCCCCGCCCAGAATAGCTTCGACAACATGCCTGCCTCCTGACCGAGTTCTCAAGTTTTTTTGAAATCCTGTCGCCACTCTACTTGCGGTTCCGAGGAGTGTCAACGACCGCGGGAGCAGAAGTCCCATAGTGGTAAATCGACTGGTACGCAGTGCGCAAATTGCGGATTGGCACAACCTCAACGAACGCGTTGCCGATTCTCGCGGAATCAATTAGGCACATTGCCCGCGTAGCGTCCTCAGACCAACACGAGGCCTACACCGATGTTGATCGGAAGAAGATATAGACGCAGCACAGATATTGGAAAAGCCGTTTAAGGCCTCAGTAATGTTTCAACGAGGTTCCATTCAGTGCCGCTAGGACGAGGGTCCCAGCATATGCGTTGTCCTCGGAAACAGAGGTTGTGAAAGTCATTCCCGTTCGCCAGCCGAGAGGAGCTTCCGGGTGTACGCCCGATAGGATGACCCACCCGTTTCCCGACTTGCCCTCCACAATGGCCGGAGTGCCGTCCGGATACTTGCCGACAATGCTTCCCCAACCGGAAAGCTGCGGCCCGTCCTGCCAATACTGGTCGAGCGGGCTGGCATCGGGGCTGGCGATGGCCACCGCCTCCTTATGAATTCCCGTATTGTAATCGGCGAAAAAATTGAACCAGACGCCGGACGTGAGGTTCAGCCCGTTATAGATGGAGTATCCGCCAAAGAACGCGCCGGCGCAGATTCCAAGGTAGTGCAAGCCACCATTGGTGACGGCGTTGTGGACATTGGCCGTGGCGCTCGGCGTAAGGTTTTGGCCAATTGTGATGGAGTTTCCACCTGGCACAATCAACAGTTTGAAGGATTCCAGCTTCTGCGTCGTCATCGCATTGATCTGGGCGGAACTCGCGGTCGAATAACTCAGGTTGTTCGCAGCGAGGATTGCTTTCACGGCAGAGACATCCGCCCAGGAAACACCAGTCCCAACAAACAACAGAATGGGCGGAGTGCTTGCTGACGTCAACGGGGTAGCTGTTGTTTTAGTTGTCTGCACGCCCAGCGGTGAACTTTGAGTTCCACATCCGCTGAATACGAGGGCAAGAGTCGCGAGTGGTGCGATGATGATTGCCCGGCGCAGTCCTTTTGAAATAAGAGCTAAGAATAAGAGCATGACGCCTCAATAAAGATCGGGTCCGAACGCTAGTGGTTCGACCGTGATTGCCACCGCCAGCAAGATTGCAATGAAAAGTCACGCCAGATTTCTCCCCTTTCACCGCTGGGGTTCGGCTCTCAACGCGCACTCCTCATCGCTAGAACTCTTTGGCATCGATGATGTTGCAACGCAGTTGCCGAAATCGTTGGGGCAAAGGTGTGCTCGCAAGAACAAGCAGGAACGTGAATTAGAAGGAGGTGGTGTAAGTTGCTGCTCGGAAGTGTCCCAACCTCAGTGTCTTCTGGCGGGAAACGTGACCAGTAGCTGGACGGGCGGGACCTGGAGTTTAAGGCATGCCCGTGCCTGATTCCTCTCTAACGGCAACCGCGGATACACCTGACATTTCAGCCTTGTTCGCCATTCTCCCCGCAATATGGTCTGGGACGCTGACGCCCGTTTTGAGGTTGAGGTGCCGGATCCCATGAGGCCGCGTTCTACGGGCCGACCGCCAAAACGGTTTCTGTACTTCCGGCCCATTGAGTTTGTGAAGGAGGGGTTCTATCCTTGGTTACGATGAATGTGGCGCCTTCACGAACTCGAACGGCTGTGATGCGTACACGATAAGGAGCGAAATGAAGGACGCTTATCAAGTCTTGCGGCAGAAAGAAACAGACATTGCCCGTGTGCGGCACGAAATCGAAAGCCTACGGATCGTGGCTTCTTTGCTTTCGGACGAATTGCCACCCGAGGAACCGACCAAAACGGCCAGAAGATCCACTGAGGAAACATCGGACCATGGGGTCGCCTCAGAAATGGTAACCGGAACGGACGGTCTATTTTCCTCAATTAACCCTGCTCCCCGTCCGGGGTTCTGGAACAGCGTGAAGCGCCAACAATAGGTATTACTCGCGTCTCTGTGGAGAACACCTTTTCTTCGCGCACGCGGCAAATAAGACCGGCTGGTCGCATTGGTGGATGGCAGTTCTGCACGGCTCACACACCACACCCCATTGCAAATTGAATGCTCCTCGCGTCTGCACTCTGACTCATGATCCAAACGCGGACCACGAGAACACGGGCCGACGCTGCGCTGACTGTAGGAGAAACTCGGCGGAGCTATTGAAGGATTCCCAGGTTATCTCGCTGAATGGATTGGTTTGCAATTCGATTCTTCAATAACTCGGACTGTGGAATCTGGAAAGGCTCGGCAGCTCAGAAGAAATTCAGGCGCGACCCGCAAACTCCCTCGTATCAGTAGAAACTTTTACCTTTTCACCCTCTTTGATAAAGAGCGGAACCCGAATTTCGACTCCAGTCTCCAACTTGGCCGGTTTGGTCACGCTGCCTCCGCTCGAGTCGCCACGCGCCCCGGGTTCCGTCTGAGTGACAATCAGTTCTACGTGAGTGGGCATTTGCAGCCCGATGGGGTTGCCATTGTACTTATGCACCTGGATAACAAGTCCTTCTGCAAGGAAGTCACGAGCGTCCCCGATCATCTCCTCGGAAAGGCTAAGGGTTTCGAAGGTCTCCTGGTCCATGAAGTAAAAGCCGTCTGCGTCACTGTATAGGAAGGATGCTGGAACCATCTCCAGGTCCGGCTCCTTGAACTTGTCGCTCGCTTTGAATGTCTTGTCAAATACGGCACGCGTGAGGAGATTGCGCATCTTGAGGCGAACCAGGGTCTGCGCGCCCCGAGCCGTCGGAGTGGATACCTCCGCCTCCAAACAGTGGAAGGGTGTGCTCTCAAACTCAAAGAACATCTTGCGCTTGATGTTGATCGCTTCGATCAATGCGGCCATGAATTCCTCAATGACAAGGGCCAGAAGCGTTGAATCAATCCTGGCCTGATCTGGTGCCCGGTTAATCTAGATCGCGAACACCTATAGCATACCAAGTCACGCGCTCGATTCCTTCTCCGTATAATTGCGAAGGCTATGGGCTGGGGTTCTCCCTCGTCGATCGGTTCTCTCTTTGATGCGCAGCACGGAGCGGCAGACCGTCTCACTCCGCGCTGGCTATTCCTTCGCGCCCTCGGCGGCATCTACTTTTCCGCATTCTTCTCGTTGATCTTTCAGATTCGTGGCCTTATCGGACCGAACGGAATCTTGCCCGCGGGCAACTATCTTCAGGCTGTGGCTCATTCCCTCGGTGGCTGGCAGCGTGTTTGGTATGCCCCTACGCTGCTCTGGTGGTCGAGTGGGCCAGTCGCGTTGAGCGCATTGTGCTGGGTCGGGTTGCTGGCTTCGCTACTCCTTGTATTGAATATCTGGCCTCGCGGAATGCTGACCATTTGCTTCATCTGTTTTCTCTCCTTCATCAGCGCGGCGCAGGACTTCTCCAGCTACCAATCCGATGGCATGTTGCTGGAGGCGGGGTTCATCTCTTTGTTTTTCTCGCCGCCCGGGCTACGTCCGGGTTTGGGCCGCGCCCATCCCGCCTCGCGCGCCAGTCTGTTCTTGCTGCAGTGGGAGTGGTTTCGCATCTACTTCGAATCGGGCGTGGTGAAGCTTCTTAGCGGCGATCCACAATGGCGCCATTTCACCGCCATGGATGAGTACTATCAGAACGGCCCCTTGCCTACTTGGATTGGATGGTACGTGGAGCACTTGCCGCACTGGTTTCATGCGACGACTGTCGGCGCCACTCTGTTATTGGAACTAATTCTGGTATGGATGCTGTTCCTTCCGCGCCGATGGCGAATTGTGTGTTTCTTCATTGTGACCCCATGGCAGATCGGTGTGATACTCACCGCAAACTATGCATTCCTGAACTATCTCGTTCTGGCGATGGGCGTACTTCTGCTGGATGATCGCTTTTCAATGCGGATCTTACCGGCATCATGGAGAACTCGAATCACGGCTGGAGTCGATTCAAACCGAAGACCGGTGACCGCTTCGGGCAATTGGGGCGACAAGTTTTGCCAGCGGTGGAGGCTTGTGAAGTTGGCTGCGAGTGCGGTCATCTTGCTCTGGATTGGCTACGCGACCATAGCGGAAATGGCGCCGCTCCCTTCCTCTCCGGTGGTGGCCCTTGAGCCCTTCCGGATCGCCAATCGATACGGACTCTTCGCGGTAATGACGCGCGGTCGATATGAGATCGAATTCCAGGGTTCCACCGACGGACAGCATTGGGTGGCCTATCCGTTTCGCTACAAGCCACAACAATTAAATCAGCCGCCGCGGATCTATGCCCCTTATCAGCCGCGATTTGATTGGAACCTGTGGTTTGCTTCTTTGGGCTCGTGGCGCGAATATCCGATCGTGCCAGATACCGAGGTTCGGCTGCTGTCGAACAATAAAGATGTGCTTCAACTTTTTGCGAAGAATCCTTTTGATAAGGACCCGCCCCGTCAGGTTCGTGCGTTGCTTTGGCAATATTGGTTCACGACAATGGCAGAAAAGCGCGAAACCGGAATGTGGTGGCGACGGCAACTTCTAGGCCTCTACGCGCCCACTCTTGAGCGGACACCTGAGGGCGACATTAAGGTCATCGAATGGCCGGATGTGCCGCCGAAGGACTGAGTCATGACCTCGAGTTTGCACATAAACGTTGCGAGAGCAATCACGGGTAATTCGCGATGAGCCTCAAGGCGTGTGTCGTGGGCTCGGGTCCGAATGGGCTGGCTGCAGCTATCGTTCTGGCGCAGGCTGGGCTTCAGGTGGATGTGCTTGAAGCGGAGCCGACACCGGGCGGCGCAGTCCGCTCAATGGAACTAACTGTGCCGGGTTTTTGGCACGATTTCGGATCTGCGGTGTATCCCCTCGCCTCCGGATCGCCCTTCTTCTCTTCGCTCCCCTTGCAGGATCACGGACTGGAATGGATCCATTCTCCGGCTCCGGTCGCTCATCCGCTCGATGACGGCACCGCCGTGATTTTGGAACGCAACCTTGAAGATGCCAAAGCCTCGCTGGGCCCAGACAGGAATATCTGGGCTAACCTCGTGCAACCATTCGTCAAGAACTGGCGCAAGTTCGCTCCAGACGTTCTTCGCCCAGTCCCCACGATTCCGAGGCATCCATGGCTTATGGCGCGTTTTGGCGCCAATGCGCTTTTCTCCGCAAAAACGATTGCGCACCGCTTTCACAGCGAGCGAACACGCGCGTTGTTCGCGGGCCTCGCGGCCCACTCATTTCTTAGCCTCGATGAGCCACTAAGTGGCGCATTTGGCATGTTGATGGCAGTGTCTGCGCACGCTGTTGGCTGGCCGATTCCCCGCGGAGGAGCTCAGTCCCTTACAAACGCACTGTGCGGCTATCTCTCGACTTTCGGGACAATCATAAAGACTTTTTCCCGGGTTGAGTCTCTTGCGGCACTGTCTGGCTATGATTTGATTCTCTGTGACCTCACTCCGCGACAGCTTCTCAAGATCGCCGGACATCGACTATCCGACGGCTACAAGCACCGGCTGGGGCGGTTTCGCTACGGTTCTGGCGTATTTAAAGTGGATTATGCGTTGACCGCACCGATTCCATGGAAAGCTTCCGAGTGCTTGCGCGCCGCTACTGTGCATCTGGGCGGGACCTTCGAGGAGATCGCAGAGTCGGAAAAGGCAACGCGAATGGGGCGACACACGGAGCGACCGTTCGTTCTGTTAGCCCAGCCAACCATCTTCGATCCCACGCGTGCTCCGGCCACGCAACACATAGCTTGGGCATATTGCCACATTCCTAATGGTTCGAAGGTGGATATGTTGGAAAAACTGGAAGGGCAGATCGAGCGCTTTGCGCCGGGATTCCGCGAATCCGTTTCCGCACGACGCGTTTTCTCCCCAACTGAACTCGAAAGCAGGGACGCGAATCTTGTCGGAGGCGACATCGGAGGCGGCGTGATGGACCTTCGCCAATTTTTATTTCGGCCAACGTCGCGACTCTATGCGACCTCGGCAAAAGATGTCTACATTTGTTCGTCATCCACTCCCCCCGGAGGCGGCGTGCACGGAATGTGCGGCTATCACGCGGCCACGCGCGCCCTGGCAAGGGTCCGCAATAGGTGAGCTTTATCGCCGGACGCCGGCAGTCTGGAGTTTGCGCAGCTTCGGATTGGCTGCCTCTTTTCAATCCTGCTATATTGGCGACCGCAACTTGGCCGGTTGCGGCATCGGGCAAACCCAGGGAAAAACCGAACCTTCGCAAGGGGATCGCGCATGGAAACCGAAATCCATAACAATCCCGTTCGGCACGAGTTTCAACTTCCGCACTGGGGCAACGCCTCCTGCGTCGCCTTTCGATTCTGTTTCGTATATTTCGGCATCTATTGTTTGGCCACCCAGATACTCACCAGTCTGGTTCCGTTGCCATCCGTTGATATTCCAGATCTATCCACGTTATGGCCTCTGCGCCCAATCGTGTTGTGGACCGCGACCCACATTCTGCATACCGCCAACGCACCGGCTTATGCCGACACCGGAAGCGGCGACAAGACTTTCGATTGGGTTTTGGTGTTTTGTCTGCTCGCAATCACAGTATTGGCCACCGCCGTTTGGTCCGTTCTCGATCGCAAGCGTGACAATTACATTGTGCTGCACAAATGGTTTCAGCTCGCCATACGGTTTTTCCTCGCGGCACAGATGCTTAGCTACGGCCTGGCGAAAGTAGTCCCGTTGCAAATGCCTTTCCCCTTTCTCACTCGTTTAGTTGAGAATTTCGGCGACTTTTCTCCGATGGGCGTTCTTTGGTCGGCCATCGGGACTTCTCCTGGGTATGAAATCTTCGCGGGATGCGCGGAGGTGCTTGGCGGAATCCTGCTAATCATTCCGCGCACGGCCACGCTTGGCGCATTGATTTGTCTGGCAGACATGGTTCAGGTTTTCATGCTGAACATGACCTACGACGTACCGGTGAAATTGCTTTCTTTCCACCTGATCCTGCTGTCGCTCTTCCTGCTCGCTCCAGATCTTGAGCGGCTTGCAAACTTCTTCGTTCTGAATCGCGCCACAGAGCCTTCCGCACCGATCCCACTCTTCACAGGACGCCGCGCCAACCGCATCGCATTTGCCGCACAGATTCTGCTCGGCGTATGGCTTTTAGGGATGAACGCCTATGGCAGTCGGGTAAATTGGTATGTGTACGGCGGCGCTCGGCCTAAGTCGCCGCTCTACGGCATCTGGGAGGTGGAGCAACAGTTGGTCGACGGTCAACCCCGTTCACCGCTCCTTAATGACTACGGCCGCTGGCGACGCGTGATCTTCGATTTCCCCACGCGAATGACTTTTCAGCGCATCGACGACTCGTTCGCTCGCCGTGCCGTTACGATTAACGTCAAGGACAACACGCTCACCCTCACCGACGATGCCGACAAAAACTGGAAGGCGAACTTCACTTTCCAGCGTGACGCCACCGATCAATTGACCCTCGATGGCAACATGGACGGCCACAAGACACACCTACAACTCAAGCTCTTGGACCGCGACAAGTTTCTTCTCGTCAACCGAGGATTCCACTGGATCTCGGAGTTTCCATTCAACCGCTAACTTCCGAAGATATTGGTCGAACATTCTGGTTCAGCTGGAAGAAGTTCTTGGGATCATAGTGCGACTTAACCGCGACCATTCGGTCCCATCGTTCGTGGTAAGCCTCAGGCACGCGATCCTGCTCATCCCCGCTCATGAAATTAATGTAGACGCCCGGCTTCATAGCAGGCCGAAGCTTGTTGAAGAGTTCGCGAATCCAGGAAATATTGCCGGCATCAGCGGACGCGTCCGACCAGTTCGCCAGCAAATTCATGATGAAAGGAGCGCTGCGGTCGCCAAACGCGGTCTCATCCGCGGCGACTCGTGCCGCTGCGCCGCCAAGATAGGCGAGTTCAACCTGCGTCTCTGACGAAGGGATGGCGGCGACTGCCTCTACCATCCGGGTAATCGTGACATCGTCGAGGCGAGCGAAGTAACCGGATTTGGTGTAATAGCGCCGGCCGTGCGGAAAATCCGAATCTGCCATGGTTTGCAGATCCAGGAACGACACAATTCTGCTGCTCACCGATTCCGGATTGCACATGGAAAGTGCGCGCTGCAAGTGAGGACGTCCAACCTCAGGGTCACCGGTCCAAATCAAGGAACTGCCGGCGACCGGACGTCCGCGTAGCTTGACCGGTACTTTCTCTTTGTGGGGAGCGAGGCGCAAATCAATGTTCCACTTTAAATCGAGTGGCGCTTCGCCCATGAAACTTCTCCAGTACTCCAGTAGCCGGTGAATATCATCCTCGGGAGTCAGTCCTTCCGCCAGCACCACCGAGGTAAGAGGATGGAGTTTTACATCAAATTCTGTCACTACGCCGAAATTGCCCCCGCCTCCGCGCAACGCCCAAAACAAATCTGCGTTCTCTTTTGAGTTGGCCCGGACGATCTGGCTGTCCGCAGTTACGAGTGTGAACCCGTTCACGTTGTCGCAGGACAGTCCGAATCGCCGAGTAAGCCATCCCGTCCCTCCGCCCAGGATCAGTCCGGAAGCACCGGTATGCGAGACGACGCCGGCCGGAAACACGAGTCCAGCTTTTTGAGTTGCCGTATCAATCGATCCCAGCAGACAACCGCCGGCAATCCTTGCGCGGCGGGCATCCGAGTCGACAGTAACCTGGCGCATTCTCGATAGGTCAATCACAAGGCCGCCATCACAGCTACTGAAACCTGCAAGGCTGTGCCCACCACAACGAACGGCGGTCAGGATTCCGATTTCAGAGCCCGCTCGAATTGCTTTTTGCACATCGCCTACGTCGGCGCATCGTGCGATCAGTCCTGGCGAGCGAGCTACCATGCCATTCCAAATAACACGAGCGTCGTCATATCCGGCCTGGCCGGGACGCAGTAAGTCACCTTTGAAATGCCGGCGGAGCGAAGAGTAGACCTCCTCGCTGGCTTCTGCCATCTCGCGCTCTCCTTAAAAAGTCTTGTGCTGCCGTCCTCGCAGATACAGGATCGAAATCAAGCCTAAGAAAATACAGAATGCTGGAACCGACCATTGCAGTCCGTCCACGAAGAAGGTTGTTGCCGCGATCCCGAGCAGCAACAGAATACCGAGCATCGTGAAAAACGGATGGGCACGTAGACGCATCGGCAAACGCATGAGCCGCTCGCGCGTGATGGTTTGGCGAAATCGCAAATGCGTATTGAGAATCACCAGCCACACGAAAAGCATTCCGGCGACGGCAGTCCCATAAAGCATGAGGAAGGCATTTCTTGGGGCGAAGATAGCCAGAAGAATGGCTGCGACGATCCCCCCGGTTGAAGCCAGCAGAGCGCGATGCGGCACCCCGTTTTGACTGACCTTGCCCATCCATTCAGGGGCGTAGCCTCCACGGCCCAGGGAAAAAAGCATTCGAGTGGAAAGGTAAAGGTTGGTGTTCACGCTCGAGAGTGCCGCCGTGAGCACAACAAAATTCATGATCGCGGCTGCGAATGGTATGTGCGCTGCCGCGAACGCGGTCACAAAAGGACTGCCGGAAAGGGTGGATGAACCGCTAGTCTGATTCCAGGGAACCATCGTCACCATAATTGCGATCGCCAGCACATAGAACAGGATGAGCCGCCACACGATGTTCCGCATGGCATGCGGAATGGTCACCTCTGGATGCTCGGCTTCTCCAGCCGTGACCGCGATAATTTCCACCCCCATATAGCTGGTGACGGTGATTGTCAACGAAAGCCAGACTCCTTTCCATCCCGCCGGAAAGAATCCGCCGTGTCGAGTCAAATTGGATAATCCAATCGCGCTCCGGGAGCCAACGCCAACAATCAAAGATATTCCCACGACAATGAATGCGATGATGGCGGCGACTTTGATCATGGCGAACCAATATTCAATCTCTCCCAGCCGGTTGACCTGCATGGAATTGAGCGCCACTAGCGCGGCTGAAACCAACACGACCCAAACCCATTGCGGAACATTCGGGAACCAAAACGAAAGATAGATGCCCGCGGCGGTAACTTCCGCACCGATAGCGATGATCTGGGCGACACCGTAGGTGGCTCGAACCGAAAAACCTGCCCAGGGATTGAGGTACTTTTCTGCGTACACTCCGAATGCACCCGCGACTGGATGGACGACCGCCATCTCCACCAGGGCGTACGACATGATTAGAGCAATCCCGGCTCCCAGCAGATAGGAAAGAATGACGGCCGGTCCGGCCAGTCGGATCGTAACGCTGCTCCCCAGGAACAAGCCGACCCCGATGGCTCCGCCGATAGCCATCATCGTGAGTTGCCTCTGCCCCAATCGACGGTGGAGTCCTTCCACTTCCGGCATGGCGGGCTTCGCATCAAGCGCGGCGCTGACCGCTGGTGTCTGATCAGTCATGGCTGCCAACATTGGCAGGGTCAAGGACTAGTAGGTCGATGTTTTTCTTAAGAACGTCTACGACTTCCTTCACATCGTCCATGGTGTTGTACACGTGGAACGATATTCGCAAGCCATCGTGACGGTTCGACACGACAATCCCGCTTTCAGCGAGCTTTCGTACCAGCAAGGTTGAATCCTTCGACTGCAACACCACCAGTGGTCCTGCGCTGTCGACGGGCGTTTTAGCTCGAATACCCAGATCCGCGGCACTGCGTAACAGCGATTGGGCGAGGCTCTCGATGTGGTTTGACACATTTTCCATACCGACGTCTTGCAACAGTTCGAATCCCGGCAACGCCGCATACACATTCGGCACGGACGGGGAACCTGATTCGAATCTTCTTGCATTGGGAGCCAGTTCGAAAGTTTGCGGATCGTAGGCAAACGGATTGGCTTGCGCAAACCATCCGCTTAGCGTGGGAGCCAAGGACGGAATGAGTTCCTTGCGCACGTACATAAAAGCGAGGCCAGGAGGGCCCAGCAAATATTTGAGCGTGCCGGTCACAAAAAAGTCCAGGTCCATGACCTTCACATCGACTGATCGTGTTCCGCAGTCCTGATAATCATCAAGCATGACCAGCGCACCTGAATCATGTGCAATTTTGGTGATCGCATTTACCTCGGAACGAAAACCGTTCTTGAAACAAACGTGCGTGAGAGGCACGATGAGCGTGTTGCGATCGATCATCTTTTCGTAATTCGCCGCTGGAATGCAGTTGCCGTCGGAGCCCACAAATTCTATCGCGGCACCGCGCCCTCGTTGCGCGAGCCAGATGTGACCCATCGTGGGAAATTCGAATTCCCCCATTATGACTTTCTTCCGTTCGTGAAAATGCAGCGCGCTCGCAATGCTGTTGATGCCCGCCGAAGCGCTGGTCACGATCGCAACCTCATCAGGGCTGGCGTGGATGAATCGGGCAAAGGCGCTTCGTGCCTCCTCGTAACGATTCACCCATATCTCCCACGGCGAGCCTTGCTCGTGCCAACTCGCGATGAAATCTTCGAGGCCGGCCTGCACTGCATCCGATAGCGCACCCTGAGAGCAACTGTTGAGATAGATTTTGCGCTGGAAGATCGGGAAGCGAGAACGAATATTGAGGACCTGCTTGTCGGTCAGCATGAGGCTCTCATCTCGGCTAATGCGGCTCCGAAGCTGCGCACTTCGTCCTTCGTGTTGTAGTGGACAAGGGATGCTCGGACGGCCCCGCTCTCTTTCGTGAGTCCCAATCGTTTCATCAGTCGCGGCGAGTACATGTGGCCGTCGCGGACACCAATATTCTTTTTCGCGAGTTCCTCTGTGACTTTGGCGGGCGACAGGTTCGGCAGATTGAAGCTGAACGTTGGCACCCGTTCATCGACCTGTGTTGTGCCCGACACACCATAGACAGCAGCGTCACAATCGTTCAGCACGTGGAGCATTTCGAGCGAAAGTGATTCTTCGTAGGCTCGGATCGCCTCGAACGCTCTCTCCAGCGCCGCCCGCCTCGATTTCCTACCCGCACAATCGCCGCTCACGCTTCGGCCCAGGTTTTCCAGGTATCGTACCGCAGCATCCATCCCGGCCACATTTTCGTAAATAAAGGTTCCGGCTTCGATTTTTCCGGGCGGCTCGTCGGGAATGAAATCCTCACGGAAGGTCGGGAGCGCCTGGAGAAGTTCGCGGCGTCCCCAAAGAAATCCCATGTGAGGCGCGAAAATCTTGTAGCCCGAGCAAGTCAGGTAATCGCAATCAAACGCTTGGACATCGATCAGTCCGTGAGGTCCGTAATGCACGGAATCGAGAAAGATTTCAGCTCCGGCCGAGTGCGCCACTTTTGCTGCGGCCGCGACATCCACGATTGACCCGATAGCATTCGAGGTTAGCGTGCAGGCCACCAGGCGCGTCGTCGAAGAGATCAGCGGGATGAGGTCTTCCACGTGCAGATTGCCGTCGTCTCTCATCTTCCACCAGCGCATTTTGGCGCCCATTCTTTCCAGCGCGATCCAGGTGGCTACATTCGCTTCGTGGTCCATGTCGGTTACGACAATTTCATTTCGTTTATCGAGTGTTTGTCCGACCGCCAGGCTCACTAGTCGAATAAAGGAGGTCGCGTTCATGCCGAATGCAATTTCACTGGCATCACGTGCATTCACCAAATCAGCAACGCTCTGACGAGCACGCGCAATCGTTGCGTCCACTTCCATGCTTTTTGCGTAACGCCCCCCACGTTGCACGTTGCAGTCGAGTAAATGATGATTGACTGCGTCCAGCACGATCTGGGGAACCTGCGCACCCGCTGCGTTGTCGAAAAAGATGAATTCAGGAGTCCGAGTTAAGGCTGGGAAAAGGGCGCGAACTGCATCGATGGGAAAGTTTGCCTCCGACCCCGATCGATTTTCGGGGTTGAGAACACCTTGGGATTTGGCCTGCAAGCATTGCTCCTGGCGCTACCAGTGATAAGCAGTTGGGAAGCGGGCAGGGCCAAGCTATACCCCGTTGCAAACGCCCGTCAAGAGGGCATTTCGCGCGTCCCTGCACAGAAGGTGCTCACTTCGTTTCCCGAGATAAAAGAAGGTTATAATCTCACGCGGTCATCGAGGCTCCTTTAGACATCCGGTAGCTCGACGCGGCCGACCACTCCGAAAATTTATGCCCGTATCTTTGACCAGCTCCAGACTGATATTCGACGCCTTCAAGGAGTGCGATATCCGCCTGGTGTCCGCCCTGCCAGAAACGTGGCTGGTTCACCTGATCCGGTTAGCGGACGAAGACCCGGAGATGATCTTGGTGCGGCTGGCAAAGGAGGAGGAGGGAGTTGGCATCTCGGCGGGGGCGCACTTCGCGGGAGTCAAGTCGGCAATGCTCATGCAGAATCACGGCTTCCTGGCATCCGTGAATGGAATCGTCTCTTTTGCACATCTATACAAGATTCCGCTTTTAATGCTGATCAGCTACCGCGGCTCGCTGGGAGAACGCGATCCGTGGCAGACGCAAGGCGGCAACATCACCGAGGCAATTTTGCGCGCCTTGGGGATTCCTTACTTTTGCTTGGACGCGCCGGAAACTGCCAAGAAACGCATACGGCAGGCGCAGACTCTCGCCGAAAGCAGCTTGCAGCCGGTCGCCCTTCTCTTGACTCGCGACCTGATGTGGGAGGAATGATGCTCCGCATTGATTGTCTTCGATCGGTCTATTCGCAGCTGGAGAACTGCCTGGTCGTCACGATCATGGGAGCGGTTGCGGCCGAGTTGCACTCGCTCGGGCATCGGCCTAATTTTTTCTACCTGCAACACGCCATGGGGCTAGCCTCTTCGACTGGCTTGGGCCTTGCCCTGTGCCTGCCTGAAGCAAAGAGTGATCGTATTCGACGGCGACGGTTCCCTTTTGATGAACCTTGGCGGTCTCAGCACAATGGCGCGGTACCGCCCCAAGAACCTCATGCATGTTGTCTTTGACAATGAAAGCCTGCTCTCGGTCGGTGGTTTCCCGACGGCAACGAGTACAGGCACCGACTTGGAAGGGATTGCGCGTGCTTCTGGAATTCCACGGGTCGCTACAGTGCGAAGCGTCGAGGCATTCGGTGCCGCCGTGACAGATGCAATGCATGCAAATGAACTGACAACCATCATTGCCAAGGTCGAAGCCAAAGGTCCCGCCGCCTACGTCACCGATCTGTCGTTGCTGGAGAATCGATTTCAATTCCGCCGGCACATTCAGTCGCTCAAGCGCACCTAGATACCGGTGGACGACTCAGGGAACGAACCGTACTGAACGCAAAGTGAGGTGAGCAAATGTCTCGCGTGTTGACTGAACTGCTCCAAGAACTTCAGGCTGGCCGTTTGCGGGTTGTGGATCTAACCCAGACTTTGAGTCCGCAGACACCGCTGCTTCCACTGCCGCCGCAGTGGAACAACACGCCTGCCTTCAAGATCTGGGAACTATCGCACTACGATGATCGCGGTCCCGCCTGGTATTGGAATGCGTTCGAGACCGGCGAGCACACGGGAACACATTTTGACGCACCGGTCCACTGGGTTTCTGGAAAGGACCTTCCCGACAACACCGTGGACCGCATTCCCCCGACAAAATTCGTAGGCCCCGCCTGCGTGATCGACATCAGCGGGGAAGCGTCCCGAAACCCGGACTATCTACTCACACTGGATGGCGTCGAAAAGTGGGAGGAACAGTACGGGCGTATTCCCACTGGCGCGTGGGTCCTGTTGCGAACGGATTGGTCGAAGCGGAAGGACCCCAAGGACTACATCAATCTCAAAGACAACGGGCCCCACACTCCCGGATTAGCCAAAGAAACCTCCTCATACCTCGCCCACGAGCGTGATGTGCTCGGTGTCGGAGTAGAGACAGTCGGGACCGACGCCGGTCAGGCCGCCACCTTCGACCCACCCTTCCCCAACCACTTCCTTATGCATGGAAGCGGCAAGTTTGGCTTGGCCGGCCTCTCCAACCTTGACCAACTTCCCCCAACCGGCGCGATCGTCATTGCAGCGCCGCTCAAAATCATAGGAGGCTCCGGCAGTCCCCTGCGCGTCATCGCCATCACACCCTGACTGTGCCAGAGTCGGCACGCACTCGCGAATGTATTACCGACGTTACTGTGAGGGGGTTCGGATCACAGAATCCTGCGTCTCCCCACTACATACTTTGGCAATATGTCGGTGCGAAAGCTTGCGTTGCCGTTGATCTTGTTTGTCGCTCTGCCGGTGTTCGCGACACGCGGCACTACCCGTTCGCATCACTCCTTCGCCCATCACAGCCATCGCTGCGCAACCTGCCCCCGCGACAGTCAGGGTCGCACCAAGCGCTCGAGGACTGTGGCGAACAATTTCAAGCGTCAGCACCCTTGCCCTTCGACCGGCAGGAACAGCGGACACTGCCCTGGCTATGTAATCGACCACGTCAAACGGTTGGAGTGCGGCGGAGCAGATTCGCCGGGCAACATGCAGTGGCAAAGGATTGCAGAGGGAAGAGCCAAGGTTCGAAACGAGGGTAACTGCAAATGACAGAGTTCTCGATGCGCCATTACTTCCATTGCGATCACCTCGGAAACATACACGTCAATACCCACATCGACGCTCAACGCTGGCAGCATCACGTTCACTCTCCGGAAAATTTCGCGCGCTGGCGTAACTTGATGGCGGGAACCTTGATGATTCGCCTTCCTGATGACGAATGCGACTGCGATCTCGCAGTCGGCCAAGTGCTGGAACACGATGGTCGGATCTGGAATCATCCGCTATTTGTTTAAGAACAGCCCAACCCTTAAGCGGCAGAGATAGTTCGGTCCAAACGGCGTTCGACGGCGCGAAGTTTTGCAGATTGTCTGGAACTTGGTGGGCCCACCAGGATTTGAACCTGGAACCACAGTTGGTGGGCCCACCAGGATTTGAACCTGGAACCAACAGATTATGAGTCTGCTGCTCTAACCGTTGAGCTATAGGCCCGCTCGGATCGATGCGTCGCCGCCCTGTGTACTCACGCAAATTGGCGGCACTCGATACTTATACCAAACCTGACCTGTTTAAGTGTGGGTCCGAAGGCGCGGCCCCGAGGCGGCGAGTTTGCCGGACAATCTGCAATTCGCACCTCGGGCCGTCGCGCAGCTCGCGAAGTTTCAGCGGTAGAACATCAACACATCACTTGGCCAAAGCAGCCGTCGCACGAATCACTTCGCGCGCCCGATTCTTCTCGTCGATCAAAACAACAACCGGATCATGCGTCGCCAACTCCGCTTCGCTATAACTGGAATACGCGCAGATAATCAGGATGTCTCCGATGGCAGCTCTTCGCGCCGCTGCGCCATTCAACGAGATCTCTCCCGAATTCCGTTTCCCTCTGATCGCGTAAGTGCAAAAGCGCTCCCCGTTTGTGACGTTGTAGATCTCAATATATTGATTTGGCACGATCCCCGACAGGTCGAGAAGGTCTTCATCGATGCCACAGGATCCCTCGTAATCGAGGTCGGCTTGCGTAACCCGCGCGCGATGAAGTTTGGCTTGCAGCATTGTCCTATTCAACTGAGGCCTCCCAGGTGTTATTTTCAGGTTCTAGAGATTTGAGCGGCCGCGGTGGGCCAAGGGCAGCTCCGCGTCCTCCGTCGATCGGGCTGGACGGCCCGCCGAATGGGGGCTCGGCGAAGTATCAGGTTCGCTTATTTTACCGTCCCCGAGCTATCAGGTAAATCCCTTAGAGCTTCAGGAGAAGTTTGGAAAGGACGCAGAAAGACGTCTCGCGGTAATGCGCAGCAATTTCACGAAGAAAGCACGACAAGACCCGGAGGATTGCCGGTCTTACCGGACAAAATCGTCTAACTCCCTAAAATGCACGGAACTCTTCCTCAGTGCGCGCTCGCTTTCTCGGCGCCCAGCCCAGTGTTCGACCGCACCAGCAACTCATTAAACCTATGTTGCGAGGTGGGTTCGTGACTGATCAGAGTGCCGAGAATCGCCCCAATGAATCCCAACGGGATACTCAAGATTCCTGGGTTCTCGAGCGGGAACCACGCCTTGGCCTGTATCAAGTGTCGGGCCGTGCCGACCACCGACGGCGGATCGATCGCCATCAGGCTCGGACTCACCAGAATCAATCCAATCGACGCCAGTAGTCCCACTGCCAATCCCGAAACCGCGCCCGCCGTATTAAAACGTCGCCAGAAGATGGACAGCACAATCACCGGCAGGTTCGCCGACGCCGCCACCGCAAACGCCAGCGCCACCAGGAACGCAACATTCGCCGTCGGCCCCAGTACGATCGCTATTCCGATCGCCACGCCACCCACCCCAAATGCCGAGATGCGTGCCACCAGCACTTCCTCGCCCGCCTTCCGCTCAACCCCGTTATGGATTACGTTCGTCCAGAAGTCGTGCGAGAACGAAGTGGTCGCGCTGATCGTGAGTCCCGCCACTACTGCCAGGATTGTCGCAAACGCGATGGCCGAAATGAACGCGAAGAATACATTCCCCGCCAGCGCCTGCGCTAGCAGCGGTGCGCTCATGTTGTTACCGCCATGGCCCTTGATGAAGTCTGGGCCAACAATCGTCGCCGCTCCGAATCCCAGGAACGTCGTCATAATGTAGAAGCTGCCAATCAGCACCATCGCCCACACTACGCTGTGACGCGCGGTTTTCGCATCCGGCACTGTATAGAACCGCACCAGAATGTGAGGCAGCCCGGCCGTCCCGAAGATCAGCGCCATCCCCAGAGAGATCAGGTCCAGCGGCCCGTATGGCGGCTTGTAACGCAGTCCCGGCTGCAGGAAATCCTTCACGACCTGATTCTTGTTGGCATCTGTGTACGCCACGTGACTAATGGCCCCAAAGAATTCTCCAAAGCTGAAATGGAAGTGAGCCATCACCAGGATGCTGAGCAGCAACGTTCCCGCCATCAGCAGGATCGCCTTGATAATTTGCACCCATGTGGTCGCCAGCATGCCGCCAAATACGACATAAACAATCATCAGGATTCCAACGCTGATCACCGCCGTGTTGTAGCCGACGGATCCTCCCAGCAGCAGTTTCACCAACGCACCCGCGCCCACCATCTGCGCAATCATGTAAAACGTGCTGACCGTCAGCGTGCTCAGCGATGCCATCGCACGCACCGGCCTCGGCTTCAGCCGATAGGCCAGCACGTCCGCCATTGTGTATTTGCCCGCGTTCCGCAACGGCTCCGCAATCACCAGCAGCACAGTCAAGTAAGCGACCAGCCAGCCCACCGAAAACAAAAAGCCGTCGTATCCCTGGAACGCGATGATGCCGGCGATCCCAAGGAATGACGCCGCGCTCATGTAATCCCCTGCGACGGCGATCCCGTTTTGCCAGCCCTTGATCTGGCGCCCGGCTGCAAAGTACGCGCTCGATCCAGACGATCGCTTGGAAGCCCAATAAGTAATGCCCAGGGTGATCGCGATAAACACCAGAAACATGAATAGTGGGACGCTCGCCATGGCTACTTGCCCGCCTTTGCGTCCTCGGCCCGGTCGAGAATGTCTTTCGCCAGACGATCAAAGTTGTTCGCCGCTTTGACGTACAGCCCTGCGATAATCCACGCCACAAAAAATTGCGACAACGCAAACAAATAAGCGAGGTTCACCTGCCCGATCACTTTGGTCGACATGAATTGCGGCGCGTATCCCACCAGCACCGGCAAAGCAAAGTAGTAAACGATAAAAAATATGAATGCCGGCACAATGAAGATCTTCTTCGTCGCCATCAAATCCTGGAATTCCCTGCTCTCGGCAATGTTGTCCCATGTCGACTGCGAAGCCTCGTATTGTTCGGGTGGATCGATTGCCAAATTCTTTATGCCGTCTGCCATAGTCTTCCCTTTCGCAAATAACCTCTGAGCCCTTCCTGAGTTCTTCGTGGGGTAGTTCTGGAATAGCGACTGATCGACAGCTTACTCCAGATGTCAAGTTTCAGGGAACAAGGCAGACCATCCGCACACTGCGGCGTGCGTATCAGAGCGTCACGCTCGCTGACACGTTTTCTAGAACGTGAAGACAGGCCCGAACTCCGAGCGGATATCGTGCCACTGCCTCGCCCCTACACCCTCGTACTTGGGAAACGTGGCAATATCCGCGAGATTCGGATTCGCTATCCGCGTGCGGTACATTGACTCCTCCCACATGAACGACACCAAGCTATTCATCTTCCAGCACAGCGTAGCGGCTGCCAGATCATTCTTCGAACGCTGATTGCCGAGACGCAACACGTCGCTGGTCTTGGCCTGATCGAATGCGTAATGCCAATAGAGTTGCCATCCCGCGTTGCGTCCGGCCGGATCGGCGCCGAAAATGCGCCCCAGCGGAAATCCAACGTTCACAAACGCACCGATCGCCCGTACCGGCCGCTGCGGAGCAAACACCGGAATGCCACTGCTGTTCAGCGCAAATTGCAAAGTCGAGGCCCCATCGTTCGAAGGTCCCCCGCAGAATGAAGATACCGCCTCAGCCGTGTTGAAGCAGGGTTTCGTCAGCCCCGCCGTGTCATTGAAGTTTGAATCCAGCGATCCCACGAAGTACCAACGCAGGTCCGATCCGTCCCAAAACTTCGTGATGACCGTGACATACCTCGTCGGGAGTTGCAGTTCCCCTGTCCACCCGGCTCGGCTCGAAGTGGTCTGCGCTCCATGCGGGAACGCATTCCTGAAGATCTTGGCATCCGTGCAAGCGGGATTCGCCGCCGGATCGCACAGCGGAACATCCGAGGCTCGCACCATTACTTTCCGATTGCCTTGTACGCCGCTGAAAATCAGCTGCGCCGGGGCTACTCCGGCGGCCTTGTCCAATTGCCACTGCAGCACCAACCGAGCCTGCATTTCCGGACGCCCCGAATCTGCTCCTTGCTTCTCCCCATACCCGAGTTGGTCCGACACATTGGACGGATCATTCCCGTACGCTGGCATCACCACCGCAACTTCAGGCTGGAAGAACACATTGCGCGACCCGCCGAGCTTGTGTCCAACCCCGAAGCGGAACTGCGGGGCCCGCTCGTACAACGTTCCGAAGCCCAGGCCATATCCAGTGGTCTCGAACAGATTGGGCAGCGTCGACGAAGCGAAGGGCGTCCAGTCCTGCCCGAACAATGCAAACATACTGGTCTCATCGTTGAACCGGTGATCGATGCGGCCGTATGCCAGCCGGATCGATGCCATGCTCGACCGGATCGTCGAAATGTTCCGGTTCAAAGCCCGCGAGAAGTTTCCTTCAAAATCAAATTCCAATTTGCCCGTGATCGCGGTATTGCTGCCAGCCACGTCGGGCCATTCGAAGTTCGTGCCCACCCGCGCAAACCGCGCCTTCGCATGAAACTCCGGACTCCTTGTCGGCCCCGGATCGAAGCTCGTGCCCGACCCCGTCATGAATCCCGGCAGCGGCATGTCCGTGCCATACGGCGACGAAGTGTCGTAGATCACGCTGGTCTTTACCACGCCGTACAGCTTTAGCTTGGCCCCGCTGCCCAGCTTGATGTCAGGAATCAGTCCATTAGGCTTGGAAGGTTCCAGCTGCAACATGCGAAGCGGAGCCACCGCGGGAATCACTCTTGGCACCGCCGGTTTGGCTGGCTCCGCCGGAGCTTGCGCTGTCTGCACCACAGCCACCGCCATCGGTGTTGCGCTCGCTGCCGGAGTTCTCAGTGCTGTCAAATCCTCAGCGCTCACCACCCCCTTGCGCGCCAGCATCTCCATCAATAACTGCAATTCTGCCTCGGGAGATGCATCCCGGATTGCATTCGCCTCGGCCGGAGCCAGCACCCCCTTCATCACCAGCACCCCGAGCAATGCTGTCACATTGGCATTTCCTCCCACCGTCGTTAATTTCGCATTGGCCGCGGCTGCCGGCTGCGCGGCTGGGTTCGCTGGCATTTCGGCAGAAGCCTTCGAGTCGGCGGTGTCCTTCGCGCCCGCAGCGACCGGCGCCACCGACGCGACTGCCAGTAGCGAACTGCAAATCCATGGTTTCCACTTCAGCATGATTCAAAATCTCCTTCAACGGGAGCGACTCCGTCTCGACAACATCACGGATTGCGCGATCTGTGCACACAGGCGGAGTGCACGGCTTGCTGTTCGAGCATTCGCGCCACCGTAGTCACACGCTCGTGCGCCCTGATTCGCGCAATTGAAATACACGGTAGGATGGATCTTCCGACCGGAGATGTGAGGAAGCTCACGGGCAGGTGTGACTTACATCACTCGCGAGGACCTGAATTACTAACGCAGAACGGTTCTTCGCCCGAACTCCCTACACGTGTACACTCCTCCCGGCCACCGATTTTGCTGGGTTCAACAGCGTGCTCAAAAAGAATCTCCAGCGCTTTGGGCGGGGTAATCGGGCTGCGCGCCAGGGTCTCCATAATTGCCGGAGTCTGATAGTGTTCGCAGGCGGCGATCAGTTCTTCAGGGGCGACTCCCCAATCCGAGCATCGAACTGCAGGAACGAAGAACGAGACACACCAGAACAGCAGGCTTATCCAAAGCAACGAGTCTGAGAGGTTGCCCACCGGTTTCGATGTTTGGGGATCCGACGTTCCGGCTGGTGGGAGATTTTGTCCTGTCTCCATGGCAACCCGTCGCCGGTTTTGGGGGAATGGAATGCTGCCGCGTGCAGCGACAATGGTCTGGCGGATCCTTCAGGCCTTCGCGGCTTGATGAAGCTTGCCCGATTTGGACAATTCCACCAGCGATGGCACCGACTCGGGATCGGTCACCCTGCGTTCCGGCAGCGGAGCACCGCTCTTAATTGTCTCCACTAGCATCTCGATTGCAAGGTCGGTATTCGGCCGAATAAAAATCGTCGCCGCCAACGTCCCGTTGCGCACCCAAGTCTGCCCCGTCTTGGGCATCCCGTCGCAACCTGTAATCGGAATCTTCATCCAGCGCGGCCGTTCACTCTCCGGGATTGCGCTGAACGCTTTTCTTGCGCCGATCGCCATGCTGTCGTCCTGCGCACCCACCAAGTCGATATGGCTTTCCTGCGACGTCCGCAAACGCAACCACGAACTCACCGTCTTATACGCGCTCTCCTCGGTCCAATTGGCACGCATCGTTTTCACTTGAATGTTCGCCGGTTTGGTCTTATTCATTCCCGCTGAACGCTCTTTCGCCGCGGAACTGTTGGCCGGGCCTTCGATGTACAACATGCTTCCGCCATTCGGCAGCAGCGCCCCGAATTGCTGACCTTGAATTCTCCCTACCGCTTCATGATCGGAGCTGATGGCGAATACCGGCACCTTGAAAGTTCGACGCAATTCCAGGATGTAGTCCACTTCGTGATTCAGCACGACCCACCCAATTCCCGCCGCCGCCGCGGCTCGTGCCACCTGCGGAAATGCCGTCCCGCCTGCGGGCTCGAACATGATCGCGTCCGGACGCGCCACAGACGAGTCCTGCACGTAGTGCAGTAGTTGCTGGCTCTGCGCCAACGCATCGTTGTCGGCATGAATGATCTTCACATCGACGCCCAGCCGGCGCGCCGCTTTCTCCGCCGCGGCTGCTTGTTCCTGCTGGTAGTCATTGTCGTTGTTGGTGAGCGAAACCAGGAAGCTGAGTCGTTTCATCGGGGATCCCCTATCCGGGATCATAGGCCGACCCAACCACATCACCAATGTAACTAGGGTAACCTCGGCTCCCAGATTAGAGTGCTGAAGAGGATTTCGGAACGAATCGATGGATGGTTCAGCGTCCGGCTGCGGCGCTCTTGGCTTCCCCGAGAAACGATTTCAAGTTCACGTCCAGAATCTCACGGCTGGCATCGGGCAGATTCACGAAGCGGAAGGGTTGCATCCAACCCTGCGTCGCCCACATCGGAAACAGCATTTGGGCGTTGCTTCGGATCGTGTTCTCGCGGAGATGGAAGATCAATTCGACTTGCAGCTTCTCGTCCAGCGGCTTCTCCAGATGAATCACTCCGCCCGTGACCGAAAGCTGATGGAACGCGCCCCGGATCGACCGCCGGTTGGGCAGGCGCACCAGCACCAGCACCGAGCCGCGCAGCTTCACGCGAAACGGCCGCTGGATGATTTCGTTCACTCGAGCTGCCACATCCGGAATCGTCGAATCGGTTTGTTCAGACATATGCTGTCCAAAGTATGGCAGCGGCGGCACACTAGAAGAAGTTACGAAAGAACAAGACCGAGGATTTCTCTTGAGTGCGATCTGGAGGACTGTCTATTTCTTTCCAGGATGGGTTTCAGCGCCTTCCGAAAACAGGTTGTAGGGCCAGACTTTCTTACGGACCGCCACCTTAGGAGCGCTCGCTGCCGCTTGCTTGGAGCCGCTGTTTTTCGGCGGTGGAGCAGGATCGTTCTGCGCCGCTATATTCCAGTCTTCCGGAGGGTCCACAATTCCCCAGACATTCCCGTGCGTGTAGAGCGCGGCGCCGATCAGAAAATACTTGCCATCGCTGCCCAGCGGCAGACAGTTCGCCACGCGCGCCGTCACGCTGCTTCCGCCGGGAAGATCGCTGAGCATGATCGGGGTTTCCATGGACAGGGCCCGTGAACTCCGAAACCCGCAGCCCTGCGCGCTGACGATCACCAGCATGCACTTCTCGGCAAATGGCCGGGTACGGTCAAGGCTGATCACACTCACCGGTATCTCGACTCGCAGTCGCGTACTGCGTCGGATCGCTTTGGAGGTCAAAACTTCCATGCCAGGATATTCGCCCCTCTGAACGCCAACCATGATTCCGGGCAGGCGAAACCTCTTTACTAATTGTGACAGATCCCACTCTCGCCGGATGGTGACAAAAGTAATCCGATGGGGCCCTCGTTACCGTTCACAAGCCTACAGACGGCGAGTTCACTTTGCGCCCAGCTACCCTCAATCGATCCGGTCATATTGGGCCCACACGCGGCTAATCTCGCCGGTAGCGTTCCAGGCCATGGTCTCCGCCGCGAGCAGATCGTTCACACTGTCGTACACCAAAGTCACGGTTTCCATCCCGACCAACACAACGCGCAGGTGGAACTGCAGGTTGGGAAACTTGGCTAGACCAGCCTCAAAATATTTCCGAAGATCTTCGCTCCCCTGCAGCATCCCCGATTCGTTGCCGGCGATTTTCTTGACGAAGGGTGAGGAAAAAACGATGTCGTTGGAATAGTGGGCCATGATGCGCCCAAGGTCGTGAGCATTCCATGACTCGATCCACTGTTGTGCAAACTGGTGCGCTTTCGCTGTCGTAAACACCCTTCCACCTTTCTCTCGCTCACTTCGCATTGCGCCGCGCCTGCTTGATACCCGCCATCAATCCCTTCGCCACTACTCGCGCGTAACCGTGCCGATCCATCGTCGTAATGGTGGCCGCGGCGATTCCTCCCGGCGTCACCGCTTCGTGCAACACATCAGCCAGTGGCTGTCCACTCTCGCGCCAGTAAGCGATTCCATCGCTCAAAGCGTGCGCTGCCGCTTTCAACGCGATCCTGCGGTCAAGCCCCGCATGTTGCGCGGCCACCGCCAGGCTTGCGAGCGCATGATACCCATGACTCGAGGAATAGGTCGCAGTGAACGCATCGAAGTTCCGCTCTGGAACCTCAGTCACTTGTCCCACCAGCGCAAACAATTTCCACACCCGTTCTCGCTCTCGTTTTCGCACGCTCCGATCAAAACAGAGCGCTGTCAACCCCCGCCTAATGCGGCAAACTGGGCTCGGCATAGCCCGCACCCACCGCACAGGAGTCCCGAGCCTCCCCCGCAGTTTTGCCAGCGGGATACCTGCTGCCAAACTGACACATAGTCCAGGCAACGCGCCGCACTCCGCTATTTCTCCCAGAAGCCCCGCCACCGAAGCCGGACGTACAGCCACAATCAGCATCCCAGCCTGCTCGACCGCCGTTTTCAGCCCACGCGCAATCTCCACTCCCGCATACCGCCGTAAAGCGCGCAGTTTCCCCGGATTGCGATCGTAAACCACAATGTCCTTCTCATACCCCGACAGCCGCAGCCCAGCGACAATCGCGCCGGTGATCCGTCCTCCGCCCAAAAACACGAGAGCTTTCATGCGGCGCCCTAGTCGGCAGTCCCTCCACCATCGACTACCAACGCCGCTCCTGTCATAAACGACGAATCATCCGATGCAAGAAACAACACAGCCTTGGCAATCTCCTCCGCGGTTCCCACGCGCCCTAGCGGTCGGTTGGCGCACCCCGCAATATAGTCCTCCCATTTCAACCCGCGCATCTTGGCATCTACCGGAAGCATCGGAGTCTCCACGTCTCCCGGACACACACAGTTCACCCGGATCCCCTGCGCCCCGTGATCAATCGCCATCGCTTTGGTCATCAGCACCACTCCGCCCTTTGACGCGCAATAGGCTACCGCGTGATCACCACCCACAATCCCCCATCCAGAACTGTTGTTGATGATGACGCCTCGCCTCTGCGCGATCATCACCGGCAACGCAAACTTCGACATCAGAAACGTCCCCTTCAGGTTGACATCAATCTGCTCGTCCCACTCCCGTTCCGAGCATTCCATCGCTGTCTGCGGGTAATACACGCCGGCATTATTGAAGAGGATGTCGAGTCGTCCGAACGCGCGCACCGTCTCTTCCACCGCGTTCCGGCAATCCTTGGCCACGCTCACATCCGCGGGCAAAAAGACAGCCTCATTTCCAACCTGCTTGATCCGTTTCACAACGGCTGCGCCACGCTCGCGATTCCTGCCCGTGATGCCGATCGCAGCGCCCTCTTTGGCGAACAACAGGGCAGTGGCTTCGCCAATCCCGGAGGTTCCGCCGGTAATCAAAGCAACTTTGTCCTTAAGACGCATCCCGTATTCCTGTCAGATTTCTCGTTGTCATCCTGAGGCACGCGTTGGACGCGCCGAAGGATCTATGCACTTCGCCTCCATCAAATCACCTGTCATGCGGAGCGAAGTCGCAGCATTCCTACCGTTCGCAAAATTCCTCCGAGAAGGTTGGAGCCTTCGGGCTTACCGGCTAGCCAGCCCGCCCGCCGTTTCCCCGCCATCGATCGTGAACACCTGTCCCGTCACGTACGCCGCATCATCCGATGCCAGGTACGCAAATAGTCCTGCAATCTCCTCGGGGTGAGCATGACGCCGCAGCGGGACTTTCTGGTTCACTTCCTCCAGCATCGCATCAGAATATTCTGCCCGCTGCATCGGAGTCAGTACGTACCCTGGAGCCACCGCGCAGACCCGCACCTTCGGCGCCAGTTCCACCGCCATGGTGCGAGTTAACTCGATCACGCCGGCCTTGGTCGCGTTGTAGTCCGCATAGTACGGTTGTCCCACGATTCCGTTCGTCGACGCCGTCTGCAGGATCACGCCGCTCCCGCCTTCCCACATGTGTCGCGCCGCCGTCTGCGCTACATAAAACACCCCGGTCAGGTTCACCGCGATAACCTTCTCCCATTCCTCCGGCGTGATTTCCAGAAACTTGTGTCGAATGCTGATCCCGGCATTGTTGATCAGCACATCCACGCCATCCATCAGCCGGATCGCCTCGGCAAACGCCGCCTCCACCTGCATCAGATCCGTGACATCAGCAATGATCGCCGACGCGATGCCGGCCTCGCCCAGCCCCGCCAGTTCATGCCGAATCCGCTCGCAAGCCTGCGCATCGCGATCCAGCACGCACACCCGAGACCCCTCTTCCAGAAAGCGCGCCGCCGTGGCCGCCCCAATCCCGCTAGCTCCGCCGGTAATCAGAACCCGTTTATCTTTCAACCCGCGCATGAGATCCCCCATTCTCCTGTCATTCCGAGCTCTCTCTTGTCACTCCGAGCAACGCGAGGAACCTGCTTCTGCTTGTGTGGGGACAGCCGCCCTCGGCTGTCCGGCCGAGCGAAGCTCGGCTCGCTTTCCCTGCCATCACCCCACTCTCACGCGCACTCCCCACCCGCCGCCCGCAGCGCAATCGTATGCGGCACCGCCCGCAACTGCCGCATCAATTCCGCATCGCACGCCCGATTGATGTCATAAATCGCATACCCCAGATTTCCCCGAGTATCCAAAACCTGCCGCTCGATGTTGATCTCCTGATCCGCAAGGATGTCGTTGATCGCCCGCAAAATTCCCGGCACGTTGTGATGAATATGCATCAGCCGGTGCGACCCGTGCTCATATTCCAGGTGACACTGCGGCAGATTCACGCTCAGCGTCGAATCGCCGGTCTTCACATAGTCCACCAGCTTCGCCGACACGAACTGTCCGATATTCACCTGCGCCTCTTCCGTGCTGCCGCCCACATGCGGCGTCAGGATTACATTCGGCAAGCCCTGCAGCACGCTCTTGAATCCCGCACCCGACTCGGGCTCTTTCGGAAACACGTCGATCGCCGCGCCTGCAATCTTCCCCGTCTTCAAGTGAACGGCCAGCGCCTCGTGATCCACCACGAACCCGCGGCTCAGGTTGAGGAAGCACGCACCATCTTTCATCGCGCGAAACTCCGCGTCGCCAAACAGATCCTGATTCTCCTTCTTCCCGTCCACGTGTAGCGTGACGACATCGGACATCTCCAGCAGTTCGCGAAAGCTCACGCCGCGCGCATTCCCTCGCGCCAGCACGTGCGACACGTCATAAAACACGACCCGCATGCCCATCGCTTCGGCCAGATCCGACAATTGCGACCCGATCTTGCCATAGCCCACAATGCCAAGCGTCAGCCCGCGCACCTCATGCGCCCCCGCTGCCGACTTGTTCCACTCGCCGCGATGCATCTCCGACGATGCCGCAAACGTCCGCCGCAGCAAAACGATGATCTCTCCCAGCGCCAGTTCCGCCACCGAGCGCGAGTTCGAGTGCGGATCGTTGAACACCGCAATCCCCCGCTCGCTCGCCGCCATGCGATCAATCTTGTCGACGCCAATGCAGAACGCGCCTACCGCCACCAGTTTGGTCGCCGCTGCCAGCACGCCCGCCGTGATCCGCGTCTTCGACCGCACGCCCAGAATGGAAGCCTCGCGGACCTTCTCGATTAGCTCGCGCTCCTCCAGCGCCGCCTTTAGCGATTCGACCTCATATCCCGCGCTGCGAAACAACTCCACCGCCACCGCGCTGATGTTCTCCAACAAAAGAGCTTTCAAGAACCCTCCCAACGTCCGTCGTAGAGACATACCTTGCTACGTCTCTACCAACCCATCGATGAAGAATAACCAAGGATTATCTCAAAGCCGCGAGAGCACGCGCACAGCCGGGGAGGTATGTGGGGTGGAGGTTATGGTTCCCGCCGCCGGACAGCCGAGGGCGGCTGTCCCCACACGAGCAGTGGGACGGGAACGAATCGCTGCGAGGCTATAGTACGATTGAGCCAGGTGGTGAAGCATGAAGAAGTTCTGTTTCGTGTTGGCTTTTTTCTGGTTGATGGGGTTGAGCTCGCTCGACTGGACTACGGAACTTCGCGCGCAGGAGGCCAAGCCCTCAGACGACGCATCGCAAAAGACGGCCGAGCAGGCTCCTGAGAAAGAGACCAAGAGCGACCCGTCGTATTCGGGGATGTACACGTTCCGCAAAGAAGGGGAGTTTGTGCAGCTCACCGTGGAAGACGGGGGACGCGTCACCGGATTCATTTCACGGTTTGGCGATGGCGAAAGCGACAAAGGCGCGTTTCTGGATCAGTTCTTCAAGAGCGGAAAGCTGGAAGGAAACAAGTTAAGCTTCAACACGGAAATCGTCCATGGCGTGGCATTCGATTTCGCCGGCACGGTGGAGCGTGGGGACGGAAAGAGTCCGGGCGATGAGGCTTACTACGTGCTCAAGGGAACTCTGACGGAGAAGACCAGCGACGTGAACAAGAAAGTGACCTCGCACTCGCGGGATGTCTTACTCAAGATGTTTCCGCAAGAGGCGTCGCCGGCACCGGCGACGCGGAAATAGCAAATATCCTAGTACCCAGTATCGAAAAACAGTTTCGAGGCGGGCCCCCCCGGTACTCTACTCGCAACTCGAGACTGGATTAGTGTCCTGCGCGGGCGGGGGAGAGGTTGAGGCGACCAGGGGCCTTCTTGCGGCCTCCCTCTTGCTCGTAGATGAGGTCAGGATTGCCATCGGAATTGGAGGAGGCTTCCGCGAGGGTCGCAGCCAGCGCGCGATACGAGCGGCTGATCTCGGGACCTTCCTGCAACACGACGGGAGTGCCGTGATCGATGGCCGGCGAGACCACCTGGAACGCATTGGGCACCTTCCACAAAACCTTGCACTTGGTGATCTGCTGAATATCTTCGTCGGTGAAACCTGGAATCTTCTTGTAGCGATTCAAGACCAGGCGCAGGCGATCGCGTCCGGTACCTTCTTCAAGGAAGTTGTGAATTCGCCCGGCACTCCAGAGCGTGACCACATCGGTCTGCGCGACCATTAGGACGGCATTCGAAAGATCGGACAACAGGTGCGTCGTGGGATCAAGACGGCTGGAATTGTCGACTACGACATAGCGGTAGTGGTTGACCAACAGATCGAAGAGGCGGGCAAGTTCACCGGGCGTGGGCTCGGTCGGATAAGGCTGCTGTGGTCCCGCGAGAAGATGCAAGCCTTCCTTGGTCGGCGTCATGAGACCGTCGAGCAGGGAGACGTCGAGGCGGTGGAGGTTCTGCAAAGCATCGAGGACGCCGAATTGCGGCCGCAAATTGAGATGAAGAGCGGCGTGGCCGATAGGCGCGAAGTCCACCAGGACCACGTCACCGTGCGATTGCTGCAGGGCCAGCGCAGTATTGACGGCGGCTGTGGTGCATCCGGCGCCGCCTTTAGCGCTGAGGAATGTGAAGACACGAGCTCTTCCCGCACCACCAAGAGAGCGGGTGCGCGAGGAACTGAACCGAGTGAGGGCTTCGAGCAGAGGTTCCGAGCCGGCGGAGTGATCCAGATATTCGCCAGCGCCAGCCCGCATGCTGGAAACGATATTGGCGGGCTGCGTCATCTCGCCGTTGGCGAAGATCGCAATCTGCTGCGTGGTCGCGCGAATTAATTCGATGGTGCGAATGGCGCGCTGGGCATCCTGCGGAGCGATATCGACCACCACGACTTCAGCGCGCGACTCCTGGAGCTGACGGATGATGGCGTCGGTTGGCCCGGACGGAAAACCGACGTGGCTGAATACCGCGCGCCCCAGGCGCGTGAGTTCCAAACGATCCTGCAGCGTGGATAGGTGGTCCCGGTCCTCGGTCAGGAGGGCAACTGCGATCCCATGCATAGCGCGGTTCTCGCTGATTTCTCTCGGTGTCTGCATGTTAGAAAGAGAACGTACTCTCCGCCAAGTGACCTAGGTAATCGAACGAATCCCCGCCGGAACGCGAAATGCGCGATGGGTCGATCCACGCAACTGCACGATGGACGGCTGGAAGGAAATGCACAACTTGGAAAAGCCCTGGGACAATTGCCCTTCTTTGTCAACAATTGTAAGCCATGTTGGAATGATTGAAAAGCAATTTGCGGTCCGCACGAAAAAAAGTTTGGGCGTAGGACGCGCGGGTAGCGGCTTTTCGGCGGTCTAGGACTAACTCATCACGGCCGGACAATGGAATGGGGTATGACGCGCTCTTCTTCCTGGTGAGGATGAAGGGCCGAGACCCGGGCCTGCTTGGCTGACGATTCGGGGGATTCGGGCAGGTATTCGTAGCCTTCCAGGCGAACGGCCACGCCGATCTTGGTTTCGACGCGCACGGAGTTCAACGTTGTGGCAGGTTTAACGGGCCGGACAATGCGCAAGATTCGACCCCGGCACCGTACCGGCATGCTGTCACCCAAAGTGATCTCGGAGGGCATGCGGAGCGTGAGCTCGATTTCGGCGCCCTCGGTGAGAGGCGAGTCGGTGAAGAAAAAGACTCCGCGGGAGCTAAGGTCCTGGGTGAATCCGACGCCCTCGACGGGGGGTTGAGGCTGACGCAGGGAAACGGGCAGGAGATACGAGAAGCGTTGCCCGACACGGCGTTCGACGCGAACTGGAGGAGTGGTCATGATGCCGTCACATCCTTTGCTGAACGCCGAGAAGCAGGTCCTACTTTAGCGCAGAGGAGGCCGTTCGGAGAAGTTACAACTTAGTAAATGCGAGCGGATTCCCGAATGGGCGGGCGGGATTGGGGTGACCGCACATGGGATGGTGAGGTGGGGACCGGGGGTTGGGTTCGTGATTCGGGCGTCCGGCAGGGAGCGGTGGGCCTGAGTTTGCTTTGGGCGGCGCGATATATTGGTACGCAAGACGGGGCAGTGTCATCCAAAGAATTTACTGTGGCTGAATCGTCCATCCAAGAAAATGCGTCGCGGGGCGCGAGGAAGGCACGCCTATGCCGCGCTGGCAGGCGGCGGGCCGAGCGTTGCGGCACCGCAACTTTCAGCTTTTTTTCAGCGGCCAGCTGATTTCCCTGATCGGCACGTGGATGCAGACGGTGGCCCAATCCTGGCTGGTCTACCGGATGACGGGTTCAGGGCTTCTTTTGGGTTCAGTGGGATTCGCCAGCCAGATTCCGGTATTTCTGTTCGCTCCGATTGGAGGAATTACCGCTGATCGAGCGAACCGGCAGCGCATCGTGATCGCCACGCAGGCGGCATCGATGATCCTGGCGTTCACGCTGGCGGCGCTCACGTTGAGCCATAGGGTGCAGGTATGGCACATCTTCGTGCTGGCGGCCCTGCTGGGAGTGGTAAACGCTTTCGACATTCCCGGGCGGCAGTCGTTTCTGGTGGACATGGTAGGCAAAGACGACCTGATGAACGCCATCGCTTTGAATTCGTCGATGTTCAACGGCGCGCGCGTGATCGGTCCGGCAGTGGCGGGCGTGCTGGTGGCCCGGCTGGGTGAAGGCTGGTGCTTCTTCGCCAACGGCGTCAGTTACATCGCGGTGATTATTGGATTGATGATGATGAATGTGCATGCCCCGGCAAGGGCCTCGGCGAACACCTCGCCGTTCGAGCACATCGTTGAGGGATTCCAGTTTGTGAACCGGACGGCTCCGATCCGTGCGCTGCTGATGCTTCTAGGTCTGGTAAGCGTCACGGGAATGCCCTACGTTGTGCTGATGCCGATATTTGCGGACAAGATATTGCGCAACGGAGGGCAGGAATTCGCGACCCTGATCGGATCGCATGACCTGGGAGCGGTGCGACTCGGTATCCTGATGGGCGCAGCCGGCGTCGGGGCGCTGCTGGGCGCACTCACGCTGGCGGTGCGTACGGGCGTGAAGGGCCTGGGGAGATGGGTGTCGGTGTGCTGCGCGGGATTTGGAGTGAGCCTGATCCTGTTTGCGTTTTCGAAATCATTCTGGCTATCGGTGTTCCTGCTGCTGCCGGTGGGCTACTTCATCATGCTGCAGATGGCATCGTCGAACACATTGATCCAGGTGATGGTGCCCGACGCGTTGCGGGGACGCACGATGGCTTTGTATTCCATGATGTTCATGGGCATGGCGCCGATCGGAGCGCTGCTGGGCGGCGCGCTCTCGGACCGGTTGGGCGCGCCCTGGACCGTGGCAATCGGAGGACTGGCGTCGGTAATGGGGGCGTGGTGGTTCAGCGTGCAATTGCCAAAGATCCGCGTGGAGGCGCGAAAACTCATCATTGCGCAATCGATGGCAGGCGGGGAACCTGCGGAAGAAATGACGACGCCGGTGGAGAAGAATTGACGAACGGGTGGTGAATCGCTGCCAGAGTCTTTCGCGGAAGTCTTTAACCGACGTCTTTAACCGACGTCTTTAACCGCCGGGTTTAGCCGCCGGGTTTAGCCGCCGCTGACCGCGGGGACAATCGAAATTTCAGATCCCTCCGGGATGGCGCTAGCCAGGCCGCCGGTATAGCGGACATTTTCGGGCCCGATGAAAATGTTGATGTGTTCCCGCACCTGCCCTTGCTCAGTTGCAATGCGATCGCGAACACCTGGGTGGAGCGCCCACAGGGCCGCCAATGCTTCGGCCAGAGTTGCAGGGGAGTGATCGATGTGGACGGTACTGCGTCCGGCGGTGAATTCGCGCAGGGCACCCGGGATGTGGAAGGTGATCGCCATGACTTATCTGTTGGAGCGAGGAGTCTTGCCCTTGGAGCGAGAGCTGGTTGCGCGGGAAGAGGTGGAAGTACTCTTCGGAACGGCCAGGACGAAACCGGCGGTGGCGTCTTCGACGACGGCGCTGCGCACGCAGACTACGGAGGGCAAACCCTCGAGTATTCTTTGCCAGGTCTTCCCGTCGTCGCGCGAGCCGAACAGTTGTCCGCTGCGCGTACCAAAGTAAATCCCGACTGGATCAAGTGCGTCAGCGGACAGCGAATCGCGCAGGACGGTTTCATAGGCGCCTTTTTGCGGCAAGCCACGCAGCAGAGGCTCCCATGAAGTTCCGCCGTTGCGGGTTCGATAAACGCGCAGACGGCCGTCGCAGGAGCAGCGGAATTCGTCGGAATCCACGGGAATGATGTAGGCGCAGTCGGGATTTTTCGGGTGCACGATCATGGCAAAACCGAAATCGGAAGGCACACCGTTGGCGATGTCTGTCCAGCTTTCAGCGCTATTGTCAGAGCGATACAATCCCCAATGATTTTGCAGGAAGAGCCGCTCGGGGCGAGCGGGATGCATGGCGATTTTGTGGACGCATTGCCCGAACTCAGGATACTTATCGGGCATGAACATCGCGCGAATGCCGCGGTTTTGCGCCGTCCAGGTCGATCCGCCATCATTCGTACGGTAAACGCCACCGGCGGAGATGGCGATGTACATGCGCTGAGGGTCGACCGGATCGAGAACAATCGTGTGTAGAGACAGCCCGCCGTTACCGGGCACCCAGCGAGCGCGATGTGGGTGGTCGAACAGACCGCGAACCAGCGACCAGGATTCGCCCGCGTCGCGGGATTGGAAAAGGGCCGCGGGTTCTACTCCGCAATAAAGGACGTTCGGTTCTTCGATCCGTCCCGGTGTGATCTGCCAGATGTTTTTCAAAGAGATGCCGGTATCTGCGGGGAATCGAATGGGCGCTTGTGGCGGATTCGTCCAACTCTTGCCGAAGTCATCACTGGATCGCAGAAGAGTTCCCCAATAGCTTTGGGTGGAAGCCCAGATGCGGTGGCGGCCGTCACGGCCATCGTAGGCCATCGCGTAGACGCTATGCCCATGGAAGTAGGGGCCACCGACGTCCCAGCGGTTGCGCTGAGCATTGGAGCGAAGGATGAATGCTCCCTTGGTGGTGCCGACTAGTAAAAGAGAGTCTCCTTTTTTCACTTGCGCATGCCGCACGCTGTGAAACGTGGTGGTGGCGGGAGCTCCGCGATCGGCGCCGGGATCGGGAGAGATGATGGCTCCAGACTGAACCGCCTCCAGCGCGGCTTGAACCTCTCCAACGCTCTGATAGCGCTGGTTGGGTTCCTTGGCCAGACAACGCTGAATGGTCGCCCACAGGCCGGGGGGTACGGGAGGTCCGAGTGGGTTGGGAAGTTCGCGAAGAATTGCCGAACTGATTTCAAAGCCAGTGCGCCCTTCAAAGGGGAGGCGCCCGGAGGCCATTTCGTAGAGCACGACTCCAAGGGCCCACAGATCCGTGCGGTAGTCGGCCACGTCGCCGCGCAGGATCTCCGGGGCGAGGTAAGGCAAAGTTCCGCTCACGCTGGATGCGTCCTCGATGGTGGCGAAGGAGCGGGTGGTGCCCTCGAAGAGCCCGCTGCCGACTTTCTTAGCGAGGCCGAAATCGAGGACTTTGACGAGACCATCGGAGGTGACCACGATATTGGCAGTCTTGAGGTCGCGATGCACGATGCCGCGGTCATGAGCGCGAACCAGTGCCCTGGCGACCTGAATACCATAGCGGAGAACGGATTCAGGCGGGAGTCCACTGTCGCTGCTGAGGGCGCGCAGAGATTTGCCCTCTACCAACTCCATGACAATGTAGAGTTCGCCGTCGGTCTCGCCAACTTCGTGGATGGTGCAGATGTTGGGGTGAGAGAGAGAAGAAGAGGCGCGCGCTTCGTGGAGCAAGTTTTGACCGGTTGACGAATCCAGGCGAGCGTCTTTGTTGACGACCTTTACGGCAACGTCGCGGTGCAAGACTTCGTCGAAAGCGCGGTAAACAACCCCCATCCCTCCTTCCCCGATTTTCGCGACGATGCGGTAGTGGCCGAGTTGCTGACCGATCACTGGCTCTCCCTTTTCGTCATGCTAGGTTGCCGCGCGGACATCCGTCAACAAGCCTACTTATGCGGTGCGCTGCGGCCGAGGGCGACCAGAAAGATTGCACTCTTGCCGCGGGCGTGAGGGGAAAAGAAGTTGACCACATCGTCGTCGTAGAAGGTGAGCCCGGTCGCGCCGAGGCGTTGAGCGTAGGCTGCGAGATAGAGTTTGCCGCCCACGATGCCAGCCTCGAGTTGTGCGGCACGATATCCGCGATTGCCGTAACGCTCGAGAATCTTTTTCAGGTCGGCGAGGAAGAACACGTCGACGGCCGCATCTGCGGGCAGTTGTTGTTCGAGTCCAAGATAGCCGGCCTTGTCGCGGAATTCTCCGGGCTTCAGCAGTTCTAATAACTTTTCTTTCCAGTGATAAACGTAAGAGCCGGGTGCGAGGCCCTCCACGTTGTTCACGATCAGATACAGATCGTTCAGGTGGCTTCCATACGGGTCGAGAAAGTCAGCGGGAATGCCCCGCGTGGCGCGGTCGAGCATCGTTGAAAGCTGGGCGAACGAGATGGGGTCGCGGGAGAATTGCCGGGTGGATCCGCGGCGCGAGATCACTTGTTCGATGGTGTCGGTCGGGATGCTAGGGTCGTCGAGCGGCTTCAGAGGCGTGGTGCTTCCCTTAGGCTTGGAAAAATCGTGTGACGGCGTCTTTCCTCGCAACGCAGTTACCTCGGCGGCGGATTCGAGTGAAGAGGCATCGTGCATCTTCCGCATGGCCGGGTAGTCGACCTCGCTCGTGGAGTACGGCACCAAGGGCAGGTCAAGGGGCGAGATCTCGGGAGCTTTGGGCGGCTTCTTCTTCGTGTGCCCGATGGGAACGAGGGAGAACGCGACCTCACGTTTCGTGTCGAGACTCAGCAATGCATTCACCGGCGAGTCCATGAAGGCGTTGACGACGCGGGCGGGAAGATTCACTGCCGAAGACATGGCCAGAAGGTTTGCAAGGATGGTGCCGTTGTCCCAACCGAAGTGGCGGTAGGTGCGGGAATGATATTTCCAGGCGTTGCGCCAGTACGTTCCGGTGCAGATGATGATGACCGGAGCGTGCGCAATCGATGAGTCGCCACCCGTGCTGTCGACGATTACCTGGCGGAAGTCTCCGGCCCTGAGCCGGCGCAGACCGAACTCGGCGGCGCCGAAGTGATATACGCCTGCTGGCAATGCAGGGGACCCTCCGGGCGTGTCTTTGCCGGGGAGGTCGGTACAGACGATGTAGAGTTCGATTTCGTAGAGAGCGCCAGTGCAGGCGGCGGCACGAAAGAAGGTTTCTCCTTGGGAGTGCTTCTTGCTGCGGATGACCCCGGCCGAGAAGAACAGCAATTGCGCAAGAATATCAAGATCGGGTATCGCCTCTTTGTGCGACGAAGAGCTCGGGGCAGCGATCGCGGAGAGCGCAGCGAGTCCAGTTTCCCGGAAATCGCGGGGGAGTCGTGTGACTTCGAGCGTGGGATAGATCTTGAAAAGAAGTGGTTTGTTCTCCCAATCGAGCGTGTGCGGATGCATGCGCAGACTGAGGTACGAGTGCTTGGTGCCGCTGTGATATTGCCGGGCAGCGTCGTGCTGGTCGTTCTGGTTCAAAAAAATGCGCTCCTGAAAAGTATGCGATTAGCGATAGGCCGCCGGCGGCAGACCGGTGATGCGGATTCCAGCGTGGCCTTTGTGGCGGATGTTCATGCCGATCAGCAGGGCGGTGATCTGCTCAACAATGCGGGCGTTTTCCAATTTGCCGCCATCAATGGCGCGGACGCCCGGAATTTTGGCGGCCAGGCCGCGCGTGAGCTCGGCGGCGTCGGGATCGTCACTGCAAACGACAACATCGCAGTCAAGCGGCGAATCTCCGCCTAGAAGATCAGCGGAAACGTTGTGAAACGCCGCGACCACGCTAACTTCTTCAGGCACCAGTTCCGCGGCCTGCTGGGCAGCGCACCCCTGCCATACTCCCAGCGTGCGTGTGGCGCGGCCGCCGATGCCGGCCGCGAGAGGAACCGTGGCATCGATCAAAATGCTGCCCGCGGTCATGGCCGGCTTGAGTTGCTTGAGAAGCGAAGCCTGTCCTTCGAAAGGAACGGTGAGCATGAGGATGTCGGCGGCGGCGCAGGCGGATTTGTTGTCCATGCCGGAAATGTTCGCCGGCCCCCCCACTCTGTCGACGAATCGCCAGAGCCGCCTGCTCGGCGCGCTGAGCGTCGCGCGAGCCGATAATGATGGTCTCTCCGGCGCGGGCCCAGCGCAGGGCGAGTCCCATCCCGGCTGGACCTGTCCCGCCGATGACCGCGATCGGACGGGCCGGCGCGTTGTCGAGCGGATTCGAACTCATGCGAACTCGGCCTCGAGTGCTTGTTCGGCGGTGAATTCGTTTTCATTGAAAGGAAGCTTGATGCGGATGCGGGAGTATGTTGTGTTGCGCTCGGCAGGGATGCGTCCCATCTCCAGGATCAATGATTGAAAATCCTCCGGGCTGGTGTATTGACCGGCGGTAGCTCCGGCTTCGCGGGAAATGTTTTCTTCCATCAACGTTCCGCCGTAGTCATTGGCGCCGGCGTGCAGGCAAAGCTGCGAGAGATGGCGGTTCAACTTCACCCACGAAACCTGAATGTTGTTGATCGAGCCAGCGAGCAGGACGCGCGCGAGAGCATGAACCTTAAGATGCTCGGCGAGGGTTGGGCCGGTGCGCGCCAGTCCCTGGTGAAACAGGAGCGTGTTCTGATGAACGAACCCGAGAGGAACGAATTCGGTGAAGCCTGCGGTCTCGGATTGAATGTCGCGAAGCAGAAACATCTGGCGAACCCAGTGGCCGGGAGTTTCGGCGTGTCCGTACATCAGGGTCGAGGTGGTGCGGATGCCGCAGCGATGCGCGGTGCGGATGACTTCGACCCACTGTGCGGTGGAAAGCTTGTTGGCGGAAAGGATGTGACGAATTTCGTCGTCGAGGATTTCGGCGGCGGTGCCGGGTAGAGTGCCGAGGCCATTGTCGCGCAACATGGAGAGGTAGTCGGCGAGCGGCATTCCGGTGAGTTCGACGCCGTAGACGATTTCCATCGGCGAAAACGCGTGGATGTGCATGCCGGGGACGGCGTTCTTGATCGCGCGGAGAATGTCGCGGTAATAAAACTTGGGAAGATCCCGAGGCAGACCACCCTGAATGCAGACTTCCGTAGCGCCGAGTTGCCAGGCCTCCTGCGCCTTTCGCGCCATGTCGTCGAGGGAATGAAAATAGGCGTCGGATTCGCGCGGGCCGCGGCTGAAGGCGCAGAACTTGCATCCCACGAAACAAATATTGGTGAAATTTATATTGCGGTTGACCACGTAGGTAACGATGTTGCCGGCAAGATCGGCGCGGAGCATGTTGCCGGCGACCAGCAGGCCGAGCAAATCGTCTCCGTCGGAGTTCCCCAGAGCGTAGGACTCGTCGAGGGAGAGGTCCGCTCCGTTTTGCGTTTCCAGCACTTTTTCGAGCGAGGAACGCACGCCTGGACTGAGTCGAGGAGCGACGTCGGACCACTCGAGCGAGAAGAAGGATTCCAGTTCCGAAGGTGCAAGTTCGCGGGGCATGGGTACCTCCGTTGTGACGTAGCTTGCAGCATTTCCCTCGGCAGAGGCAAGACGTTGCAAGCAACGTCTCTACAGTGTAGCGGAAGTTCAGCGGAAGAGGTCGGTGGCGGGGGGACGGAGAAGATCGGAGACGCGGCCATTGCCGGGGGCGTAGCGAAATCCGCGAACGATGCAGGCGGGGGCACGGTTCAGTTTTCCGCAAACGAGTCCGGCGGCGCAAGCGAGTTCGTCGGCGACGGCTTCGACGCTGGCTTTTAGTTTGTAGCCGTGCGAGTCGCGTCGGCCGCGGTCGTCGCGCAGAGGCTTCATTCCAGCGATTCCGATGGCAAATTCCGTGAGACCTTCGCGCCAGGGACGGCCGAAGCTGTCCGTGATAATGACTGGAATCGAGAGGCGCGTGCGCTTTTTCAGAGCGCGGCGGAGGTTGGCGGCGGAGCGATCGGAATCTTCGGGCAGAAGGAGTGCCTGTTCGCCTCCGTTGACGTTGGAGACATCGACGCCGCTGTTGGCGCAGAGGAAGCCGTGATGGGTCTCAGTGATGAGGACTCCGTTTTTGCGGCGGATGACGGCGCGGCTCTCGCGCAGGGCCAGTTCGATGACACGGGCGTCGAGGTCGTATTGTTTCGCCCAGGTGACAGATTCGGCGGAGGGCGTAACCGTGCCGAGGTCGACCAGGCGGCCTTCAGCCTTGGAGACGATTTTGTGTTTGACGATGAGGATGTCGCCGGATTGGAAGTGAAGGCGGTTTCGGCGGAGAGAGTCGAGGAGTTTGTCGGCGAGGGAGTCGCCGGGGAGGATTTCATCGGCGAGGGCGATGGGGATCAGTCGGAGTTCGTTCGACGACGCGGGCGACGTTTTCTTTCGCCCCTTCGGGGCTGGTGAATCTGGTGCCATGAACCCACGGCTTGCGCCGTGGGCTGCATTCTTTCGCCGCTTCGCGGCGGGGTTTCCGTTACGCGCATTTGCTTTCTTACTTTTCACGCTTTCCATGTTACCTGTCGCAGCAGTTGGGGGTGAGGGCTTGGTATAGGACTGTCTTCGGCGGCGGTACTCATCCCGAATGTTCTTACTTTGCAGGCAGAGAAGTTGCAAGCCACGTCTCTACGATGAAATGAGAGTGCCCAATCGCGCGTATTCGCGAGCGAGGCGCTGGGCTTGAGTTTCTCCTGGTTGGGCCATGAGTTGGTGGAGGTCGGGGGGACTGTCGACATCAATGGCGATGCCCGGGAGATTCAGGATGATGCAGGGTTTTCCGATCGCTTGCGCGGCGGCGTGGTGGGGTTTGAAGCTGTCGTTCCCGAAACGCAGGGGAAACAGATTTGCGGGGCGGCGGAAGGCGGCGTTGGTGCCTCGTCCGTCGGCGGCGGGGACGAGGACGGTCCCTTCTGCCGGTGCGTGTTTCAGGATTTCTTCGAGTTCCCACGATTGAATCAGGGGAATGTCGGCGGGGATAACGAGCGTGCTATCTTCTCCGCGCTCGACGCAGACGCGCGTGGCCATCTCGATGGCGCCAGTTTCTCCGGGATTGTCTGCGGTCGGGAATGACTTCGAAGCCGTATTCGCGGGCCAGATTCGTCGCGTAGGGATCGCCGGTTACGACTCCCACCGGCGGACGATTCTTCCACTCGTGCAGAGTCGTGAGCACGTCGTTGAGCATGGCCTGAGCTAGTTTGGTGCGGGAAGGTTGATCGAGCACTTCGGCGAGTCGCTGTTTTGCCGCGGCCGTGTTCTTGATGGGAACCAGGATCACGATGGGCGGTCCAAACGGCGAAACGGAGTACCCACGGCAGGTGCGTCTTTGAGCAGATCGGCGGAGACGAAGGCGAGGGCTTCGCGCGCCAGGGCAGCTTTGTCTTCGGCGCTGCGCATGATGGTTTGCGTGCACTGGACACGCAAGCCGCTTTTGCGAAGGGCCTCTGCGGCGCGGGCGTCGCGCGTGTCGCAAATCAAGATGTCGAGGAAGTCTTCATAGGCCTGGGCGACTCCGGCGATCGAGGAGGACAATCCCTGCGCCTGCATCAGGATTCCCGCGGGCCCAGCCACAGGAGCGTTGCCGATAATGGGGCTGACGGCAGCAATCTTTCCCCGGGCACGTAGCAGGGCTTCGTGGATTCCGGGCACGGCTAGGATGGGGCCAATACTCGTGATGGGATTGCTGGGGGCGATGAGGACGGCATCGGCCGAGACGATAGCGTCGATGACTCCAGGCGCCGGCTCGGCGTCGGAGGCTCCGGCAAAGCGCACGGAGTTGACGGGGTCTTGGTACCAGCGCTGGACAAAGTATTCTTCAAAGCTGAGTTCGCCAACGGGCGTATCTACTCGGGTTTCAACGCGGGAGTTGCTCATGGGTAGAACTCGCGCCTTTACTCCAAGCTTTTCGGAAATGACCGCAGTGGCTTCCGATAGCGTCTTGCCTTCTGCGAGCAGGCGCGAACGCAGCAGGTGCATGGCGAGGTCGCGATCGCCGGTGTGGAACCAGGTCGGTTCGCCGAGTTGTCCCATGGCTTGCAGGCAGAGGAAGGTGTCGCCCTTGACGCCCCATCCGCGCTCGCGGCTGAGCATGCCGGAGAGCACGTAGGTGATCGAGTCGATGTCGGGGGAGACGTAGAGCCCCCACCAGAGCAGGTCGTCGCCGGTGTTGACGACGAGAGTGATTTCTTCGGCGGGCATGACCTGGCGAAGGCCGTCGACGAACTTTGCACCACCGGTGCCCCCGCTAAGGACGCAGATCATGCCGCCCTCCGTGCCAGGCCGTCGTTGTTGGCGGCGACTCTTAGTTTTTCCGACAGGAGACCGGGCTTGGCCGCGACAGCGGAAATAAATTCCGGATATATGGGCAGACGCTGGCGGAGCGCGTGTCCCTTGGCTTCAGTGCGCAGGCGGAGCTGCTCGAGGTGCGGCCAGGGCTTTTCCGGATTGATGAAGTCGGGGGTCAGTGGCGAGATCCCTCCCCAATCGTTGATGCCTGCGTCTACTAAATCATCATAGTAAGGCGCGGAGAGATTGGGCGGGGCTTGAATATTGACGTTGGGGAGTAACAAGCGAGCTACCGCCACGGCGCGGAGCATCTCGCCGCGGGTCGGCTCCGGCCATTGGGCCATGGGGATCGCGGGCTTGACGCGGAAGTTTTGTACGATGACTTCCTGGATGTGGCCGTAACGGTCGTGCAGGTCGCGGATCGCAAGCAGGGTGTCGACGCGGTCTTCGGGCGACTCTCCAATTCCGATCAAAAGGCCGGTCGTGAAGGGGACATTTTGCTTGCCAGCATCCTCGATGGTGCGGAGGCGCCTGGCGGGAACTTTGTCGGGTGCGTTGTCGTGGGCAGCACCAGGAGTCAGCAGCGCGGTATTGGTGGTTTCAAGCATGAGGCCCATGCTGGGCGAGACGGCGGCGAGCCGGGCGATCCACTCAGCGCTCAGAAGGCCGGGATTTGGGTGCGGAAGCAGGCTGGTCTCGCGCAACACGAGAACGCACATGGCTTCGAGGTAATGCAGGGTGGACTTGTAGCCTAGCTGACGGAGAGTCTCGCGCATCTCGGGGAAAAGCAGTTCTGGCTTGTCGCCGAGGCTGAACAGGGCTTCGGTGCATCCGAGTTTCTCGCCAGCGCGGGCCACGGCGAGAACTTCGTCGGGAGTCATGGTGTGGGCGCCCGGGTCGGCTGGATCGCGGCGGAAGGTGCAGTAGCCGCAGTAGTCACGACAGAGATTGGTGAGCGGCAGGAACACCTTGCGCGAGTAGGTCACGACGCCGGGCTTGAAGTGCTCTTTGGCGGCGCGGGCGGCGGCGAGGAGTTCAGGGAGGTCGGCGTCGGGGCAGTCGATCAGAGTGAGGGCGGCTTCGCGCGAAATCGGCTCGCCGGGACGCAAGGCAGCTAGTGCGGAGGCGCATGAAGAGCGGTGTTCCGAGGTCGCGGTCGGAATGGCGGTCAGGGTCACGGTTGAATCGAATGATACAACGAACGGCGTGGTAATGTAGGCGGTTGCGGGGGGGCGATCATTGAGACAGGGCTTGATTCTCTTGCTGGCCGCTGCGCCGACTGGGGCTAGAGAGAGACGTTGCAAGCAACGTCTCTACGATTAAGACAGGATGAGTTTGAATTCGGCAGAGTTTCGTAAGGCGATGGGGTGCTTCGCGACCGGGGTGACAATCATCACCGTGGACCTCGATGGAGAGGTTCATGGGATGACGGCGAATGCATTTGCGTCGGTGTCGCTCGATCCGATGCTGGTGCTGGTTTGCGTGGACCATACGACGCGGACCCATGCGCATCTGCACGCGAAGAAGCGCTTCGGAATCAACGTGCTGGGCGAGGATCAGAGGGCGATTTCGGAGTATTACGCGCGTCCGGAACGCACGCACGAGAACGCGGAGGCCGAAGCTGGGGCGCAATTCGACCGCACCCGCCACGGAACTCCGATGCTGCACGGAACGCTGGCGTACCTGGAGTGCCGACTGCACTCGGCGGAATTGGCGGGAGACCATACCATCTTTATTGCGGAAGTCGAGGACGTGGTGGTGCGGGAGGGAGAGCCGCTGCTGTTTTTTCGAGGGAAGTACCGAGGGGTGGGGGAGGACGTGGAGAAGTAGGAACGGATCGTCGAGTGGTGACCCATGCGTGATGTCGATAAAATCATCGAGTTGGTCCGCGCGACGCATCGTGGTGTACGTGTTGAGCAGCTCAGAGTCTTACACCCGGGAGCCGATGACGATGGGCTGTGGTTCTTCGATCAGCCCGAAAGCCCATTTCAGGTACAGATCGAGTCTCCGACGGGGATGTGCCCGTTCCTGATCGAGACGGATGAGAATGATTCCCGCTTCACAGCCAATACCATTGAGGCCGCGGTACAGCGCCTTTCAGATCTCCTCCATTTGGCGAAAGCCCAGGAGAGTCCGGGGAACTGAAGTCGGGGCCGTGTGTCTTTTGGCCATTTGAAACATCCAATCGTCAGTGTAGATAAATCGTCGAAATGGGGGCATTCATGGCCGAAAAGACGGCAGAAAAGATTACGAAGACGGAAGCCGAGTGGAAAAAGCAGCTTACCGACGAGCAGTACCATGTAACGCGCGAAGCGGGGACGGAGTGTGCGTTTACCGGAAAGTATTGGGATACGAAGGAACCGGGGATGTATCACTGCGTGTGCTGCGGGTCTCCGCTGTTTGATTCGCAGACGAAGTTTAATTCGGGGACGGGGTGGCCAAGCTTCACCAAGCCAGCCGAAGGCGGAGGCGTGGTCGAGCATCGGGATACACAGTACGGGATGGTGCGGACTGAGGTTCGTTGCGCGAAGTGCGACGCGCATTTAGGACATGTGTTTGAGGATGGTCCGGCTCCGACGGGGCTGCGTTATTGCATGAATTCGGCGGCTTTGGATTTGCGGCGAGGGGAAAAGAAGTAGGGCCTTAACGATTCCATTGATGCGATTGAACAATTGACTCTGGGTGCCACCCTCTAATGTTTCTTGGCAGCGAGAATGAGGCGCAAGAGATTGCCAAATTGTTCCAGAGTGACTTTCTTCGTCGGGTCATCCGTATTTACGCGGTGCACAACGACAAGATTCAACGCGGGAATGATGGCTATAAAATGCCCACCGGCACCCCAAGCTGAAAAGCTTCCGTCCGGCAATTCAACCTTCGGATAGTGGTTGCCATTGACTGCCACCCACCACAAGTAACCGTATCCGCTGTAGCTATCCCTGGCATTGCCGTCCGCAACGGAATAGGCGGTTGTGCTGTCTCGGACCCACTGTGCGGGTACAAGCTGCGAGTCGCGCCACCGTCCGCCCCTCAGGTACAGAAGTCCGTATCGGGCCATGTCACGAGCGGACATACGAAATGGGTAGGCACGATGAATCGAATCCGGGCCAGTAACGTACTCCTGCTCCTTCGGGTCATAGTCTTCCATGCCAATTGGTTGAGCGATCTGTACGTCCCAGGCGTGGTAAATCGAGTCGTGAGTCAACTTCTCGTAGATTGTTCCCAGCGCATTGAAATCCCAGTTGTTGTAGGACCAAAACGAACGCGGCGGATGGGAGCCACGTGCGGGTTTTTCCGCCTTCATCGCGGGGGTCTCATAAAGGGCGGCGTGGTAGATCCCCGATCTCGCTTTGAGAAGGTCGATCACTCGCGCCTGCTTCTCTTCTGGGGTTAGTGACGGCTCATTGTCATCAATTCCCAGTTGCTCGAGAGTGGTGCTCAGATCGATTTGGCCCTTCGCCACCGCGATCCCATAGAGGCCGCTCAGAAAGCTCTTGCGAATAGAGTGCACGTTGAACTTGGTGGCGGTCGCGCCCCACTGGGACACGATAATCCCGTCATCGACGATCACGACTGCGGCTGTGTCGATGGAATCCGCGTACGCTTTGGCGGTAGCTAATAAGTCCGAGGACCATCCTCGATCTTCAGGTTTCGCAGCCTGAGTCCAGTGTTTTCCGGGATATTCGTTGTGTGCCTTGCTGTGGACTTTCCCCTGGGCTTGTGACGCCTGCAGCGCGACCAGGGCGAGGACAAAAAACGACCCTGCCCGAAAACGTCGTATCGATGGCTGCGAATCCGGCACTGGGGCGATGCTCCCATTCCGGAAACCGGCAGGCTCTTCTGATCTCATAGTGTTCGCACGACTGCTGAGTTGCGGGAGATTATAGCGTGGAAGCTCCTCATCCGTGTCGTCAGGCAGCGGATTCCAACCCGCCTTCGACGCTCGCAGAGACTAGCTTGGGGCGTCTTTGGTCGATCGCATTCGAATCGTGGCGAGAGAAACGTTACAAGCAACGTCTCTACGAAAAGAAACGGGCACGCTGGCGCGCGTGCCCTCTCTACGCAACAAAGTTCTCGCCAAAACTATGCGCTGGCGGTGGCAGCCATGGCCTTGGGGGCCTCGGCTTTGGATTGGTTCTGGTTCTGTTTACCTTCGCTGCGGACCTGGATTCCACCCTTGAGAGCGGCGCCGTCTTCAACGCTGATGCGGACGGTGGAGATATCTCCGGTGACCGCCCCTTCGGCGCGAATATCCACACGATCGCTGCACTCGATGTTGCCGCTGACCTTGCCCATGACAACGACTTCGCGGGCCTGGATGCTGGCGTCGACCTTGCCGTTACGACCGATAGTTACGCGGCTGTCGGGCATGATGATCTTGCCTTCGATGCGTCCGTCGACGTAAAGAGATTCGGAGCCACTGATTTCGCCCTTGATGACCAAAGTGCGGCCAATGGTCGCTTGATCGATGGGAGCGGTAACGGTTTTGACGGGGTTGTAAGGGTTGGGATTCGAAGCCGGCGAGCCGGACTTCGGGTTGAAGGAGTTCTCCGATGACTGAAGCATGCGACCTTCCTTGGGTTCCCGCGCGGGCCGGCCCTGTGGCGCCTGACACCTATATTTGCGGTTGGTCTTGAAATTTGTGGCCTTCGGCAGTTGCTGGCCACTTGGCCAACCTGACTATCGCACAGGGGTAAGTCGGGGTGAGAGATTACGGAAGGCGGTGTACGGATGCGGAGGAACCCTGCAAGGATTGGTTGTGCAAGCAAAGTGCATAGGTCCTTCGCTTCGCTCAGGATGACAGGCTGCATGTGAAGACTTGCGGGAGCGACACTAGTTCGCGTTGGACAAATCGTGGCCCAGATTTTCCCACTCCTGAATCAGGGCGGCATGCGTGGCTTTTTGCTGGTCCAGTTCGTGGGACTGGCGCTGGGTTTCGTCGGAGCTGACAAAGTTCTGAAGGGCCGCTTCGAGATTCCCAATGGCGGATTCGGTGCGGCTGATTTCTTCTTCCAAGTCGTGAATGCGATCTTCCATCTGTTTGCGCTTAATGGGATTGATGCGCTTCCTGGCAGATTCAGGCGCCGAAACGGCTTCGCCGGTGTTGCCATTGGTCGGCGCAAGTGCCGCGACGGACCTGGGGCCTGGCGGATCGGCTTTCGGGGGCTTCGCTCCGGGGACATCGTCGAGCGTGGGCGGGACGTGCTGCCCTCCCTGCTTGCGCCAGAGATAGTCTTCGTAATTTCCCGGAAAAATTTCTACTTTGCCGCCGCCCACTTCGAAGACACGGGTAGCCAGCTTGTCGATGAAATAACGATCGTGGGAGACGAATACTACCGTGCCGCTGTACTTGACCAGCGCATTGAGCAGGACATCTTTGGCGCGGAGATCGAGGTGGTTGGTGGGTTCGTCTAGGAGCAGGAAGTTCGCCGGATGGAGCAGCAGGCGAAGCAGGGCATAGCGGCCCCGCTCCCCGCCGGAGAGCACCCCGATTCGCTTGAAAACGTCGTCGTCGGAGAAGAGGAAGCAGCCGAGCAGGCTGCGCAGTTCGGTCTCGCTGGATCGGGGAGAGGCTGCACCGAGATCGTCGAGGATGCGGGCGTCGGGATCGAGTTCCTTGTATTGATCCTGGGCGAAGTAGTCGGCTTCGACGTTGTGACCGAAGCGGTATTCTCCGCTGGAAAGAGGTTCGGTTCCGGCGAGCAACTTGATCAGAGTGGATTTGCCCGCGCCGTTGACGCCGACCAAGGCAATGCGGTCTCCGCGCTCGATCATGAAGCTGACGTCGCGAAAGACTTCTTTTTCGGCGCCGCCGTTCTTCCTCGCATCAACCCTGCCCGGATAGCGCTTGGCGACGCCGTCGAACTCGGCAACGATGCGTCCGCTGGGCTTGGGTTGCGGAAAGGAAAAGTGGATGGTCTTTTCTTCCGGCGGAATTTCGATGCGTTCGATTTTTTCCAGTTCCTTGATGCGGCTCTGCACCTGCTTGGCCTTAGTGGCCTGGTAGCGGAAGCGGTTGATGAAAACTTCGAGTTGCTCAATGCGGTCGCGCTGGTTCTTGTAGGCGGCCTGCATCTGCTCGTTGCGCGACGTCTTCTGGGCGAGGAATTTGTCGTAGTTGCCGGTGTAGAACCAGAAGCGCTTGTTCCAGATTTCGGCGATTTTGTTGACCGTAACGTCGAGGAAGTAGCGGTCGTGCGAGATCAGGACAAAGGTGTAGGGATAGTTCTGGAGATATTCTTCGAGCCAGTTGCGAGCTTCGAGATCGAGATGGTTCGTGGGTTCGTCGAGCAACAGCAGGTTGGGTTTCTGCAGGAGGAGCTTGGCGAGGGCGAGGCGCATCTGCCATCCGCCGGAGAATTCGTCGGTCAGGCGCGGCCAGTCTTCTTTGGTAAAGCCCAGGCCCATGAGTACGCGTCCGACTTCGGCCTCGATGGAGTAGCCGTCGCGAGTGCGGAACTCGTGCTCGAGGCGATGGTAGCGGTCGGCGACCGCGGAGTACTCGGCGCTGGTGTGGTCGAGTTCCGCCATGCTATGGGTCAGGGACTCCAATTCCACTTCCATGGCGCGGAGGTCATCGAAGACGGACATGCATTCGGCGAAGACACTGCGACCGGAGAGCGTGAGGCCGTCTTGCGGGAGATATCCGGCAGAAGTGCCTTTGGCGATGATGAGCGAGCCGTAGTCGAAGGTATCCATACCGGCGAGAACCTTCATGAGGGTGGATTTGCCGGTGCCATTGCCTCCGACCAGGCCGATGCGGTCGTGGGACGTGATCAGCCAGTCTGCGTTTTCGAAAAGAAGCTTGTGGCCGAAACGTTTTCCGGCTGCGGAAAGCTGAATCATGGGTTGGAATTATGTTAACAGTTGCCGTTCGCCAGGGCCTGGCCTCCTGTCGCACAGGCAAACACAGGGTCCTTCGACTGCGGTTTTGCTTCGCTGTTCGCGAAGCAAAATCCTCGCTCAGGAAGACAAGGGGGATGGGGAATTACGGCCACACTACGTTGGCTATGGGATCTTTGGCTGGGCGGGCGTGGCGGGAGGTGGGATAGGCTCCCCAGAGTTCGTGGTGAAACTGGATGCGTTCGAGGGCGCGGTCGATTACCGCTTCGAGTTCGTGAAGATATTTCACTTCGCGGCCCTTGGCCAGGCGGCGCTTTGCTTCCTCCGGGCTGAACCAGGTGGGGCGGCGGTTGTCTTCGTCGGGGCGGCGCATCTGGTGGATTTCCATCAGGAAGGCCTTGACCACAAATTCCTGCACTCCTCCGGGCTGCCAGAACACTCCTTTGGAATGGATGTAGAGGTGGAAGTGGCGAGGCTCGATGGTTCCGATGGCTCCGGCTTCTTCAGCGGCTTCCCTTTCAGCGGCCTGACTGTGGGAGAGTCGCGGATCGGTGGAGCCTTTAGGGAAGGTCCACTTGTTACCGCCGTTGGTATTAACCAGAAGGAACTCAATCGCGGTGCCGCGCCGGCGATGGCAGATCGCAGCGACCTGAAGCGGCAAGGACTTCGCGACTCGGGCTGAGCCCATGGCGGGCGCCTCCTGAACTGTAACTATGCTACATGGAAGATATTTCACCAGGATGAATGTGCAACAAAAAATGTGCAGTGGAGAGGGTTACGAAAGGGTTACGTACCCGTTCGGGAATCGGCGCATCTGCCTCCCGATTGTCATCTTGAGCGAAGCGAAGGACCTGTGCAATTCGCTGGCGGAGCCTTGCAGCAAACAATTTGCATAGGTCCTTCGCTTCGCTCAGGATGACAAGTCTTTCGCAGCGCTCGACCTTAAACCGGGATTGCGGCTCCGGTGACATCTTGTCCGGCATCGCCGGCGAGCCACGATCAGGCTAGATTTTTCTGCAGGGTTCCGCGGTCGAGTTCGTGTTCCCAGCGGGCTACGACCAGCGTCGCCACGCCGTTGCCGATCATGTTGACCAGGGCGCGGAACATGCTCATGAAGCGGTCGATGCCGAGGATGAGCGCCATCCCAGCTACCGGGATCGCGGGGATCACGCTCAGCGTTCCAACTAGCGCGATAAAGGAGGCTCCCTGTACTCCGCTGGCGCCCTTGGAAGTCAGGACCGCGACGGAGAAAATCGTTAACTGCTGCAGCAGGGTCAGGTGCGTATTCGTGGCCTGGGCCACGAAGAGCGCGGCCATGGTCATGTAGAGGCTGCTGCCGTCGGTGTTGAAGGTGTAGCCGGTGGGGACGATCAGGCCGACCAGGGAGCGCGAGCAGCCGAGGCCTTCAAGCTTTTCCATCAACGTAGGGATGGCGGTCTCGGACGAACTGGTGGCGAGCACCAGCAGAATCTCTTCTTTGATATGAGCGAGGAACCTGAGCAGGCTGAAGCCGGCCATCCACGCGACGGCGCCGAAAACAATCAGAACGAAGAGGATGGAAGTTGTCCAAAACGATGCGATCAGTTTCAGGAGCGGACCTAGCGAAGAGAGACCGTATTTCCCGATGGTGAATGCCATCGCTCCGAAGGCCCCGATGGGGGCGAAGCGCATGACGATATCGACCATGCGAAACACTACCCTGCTGAGCGATTCCAGCATGTCGAAAAGAGGCTTGGCATAGGATCCGGCGGCCGACATGGCAAAGCCGAACAGGATCGAAACCAGCACCACTTCGAGGATGTCGCCCTTCGCGAAGGCGTCGACGATCGTGGTGGGAATGATGTGCATGAGGAAGTCGGTGACGGTTTGAGCTTTGGCCTGTCCCGCATACTCTGAGACGGCGCGAGTGTCGAGCGTGGAGGCGTCGACGTTGAAGCCGCTGCCGGGCCTGACCACGTTACCGACGATCAGTCCGACCACCAGGGCGAGGGTAGAGACGATTTCGAAGTAGAGGAGAGCCTTGCCACCGACTCGTCCGACCTTGCGCAGGTCGCGCATGCCCGCGATTCCGGTGACCACCGTGCAAAAAATCATCACGGTAATGATCATGGTGATCAGGCGGATGAAGGCGTCGCCCAAGGGTTTCATCGCGATGGCGGTTGCGGGCTTGAGATAGCCAAAGACGACGGCGACCGCGATGGCGACGCTCACCTGCACCCATAGAGAGGTGTAGAAGCGCTTGGGGCGAGGGGCGGGAGAGTCGGGTTGCGAAGTCGGGATTGGAGTTGACATCTCCTGCTTTCGTTTCGTTTCTGGAAAACCAGTCTCTGCCCGAGTGCCGCTCGCTTCCCTCGCGGGACAGCCGAGGCGGCTGTCCCCACATGGCCATTCCTGGTTCGCCGGGACGGCCAGTCCCACATGAGCATTTATGGGCTACATGGGCTTGTCCGGCGCCTGCAGCGTCTTTACTAACCACGGAATGATTACTTCCTTGAAGATCCTGGGATCAGGCCATACGCCCACTTGCCGGCCGAGGTGGCCGCCTTTGGGATTGATCCACGCGTCTTTGGGGACATCGCCTTTATTTAGCAACAAGTATTCGTCTTCGATCGGAACCTGGGTATCGAGTACGCCCGCGATAACGAGCATGGGCGCCATGGGTTTGCCGAGAAGGCCTTGGTGGACCAGAGACATTTTCGGCAGGTACTCGCCCATTTCGTCGAGCGTGTGCACCCCTTCGAGAATGTTCATCAGGGCGGGCACCTGGTCGAAGAGATATTCGCGATTGCCGAGCAGGTGGTTCATCAGGAAATCTTTCTGAAAGAACGCATCGACGGGAGGAGACTGGGCACTGGCTCCGCGCAAGCGGCCTCGTTCAACGATCGCCATTTTCGTCGCCCAATAGGCCCCCCAGCTGACGCCGTGCAAGGCGATGCGGTTCTTGTCGATCTCCCTGCGGGATTGCGCGTAGTCGATAACCTTCGAGAGCATGCGCTCGGAAGTTTCGCTTACCTTGATAGGAGCTTGCCCGGTGCCAGGTCCGTCGACAGCGAGATAACCGACGCCGAAGGGAAGGATAGTTCCGAAACTTTCGGTGAGATCTTCTTTGCGGCTGTCGAGGCCGTTAACGGCGACCACCAGCGGCACAGGTCCTTTGGCGTTTTTCGGCAGGCGGAGATAGCCGATGATTTCTTTGCCCTCAAATGGAATGCGAACCACTTCAAGCGGCGGATCGAAAAACTTAGCATGGGCTAGAAACGCTTCGATGGCTTTTTCGTACGAGCGTTGCTTGCCGGGAGAGGCGGGGATGGGCCATCGTCCGAAGGAATAGAGGCGCCAGGCGCGGATGTAGTCGGCATTGGCTTTGGTGGCGTCGGTCTTTTCGAGCGACTTGGCCTCGTTGAAGTAACGATCGGCGACGCGCATGAATCCCGCGGCCCACTCGTCTTTGTCGGCGGTGTGAATGCTCTCGAAGGCTTCCTTTACGTCGGCGGGATCGAGACCGATCAGGGGATATTGCCCGACTTCGGCGCGATGCACAGCCTCGGTTTTCACCTCGTCGATGGTGCGCTCGCGACGTTCGGCTGGATCTTGTGCTGCAAGCAGGAGCCGCGTCGCTAATAACAATGTTAAGAGGGCGAATGGAATCTTATTTTTCATGAAACTTTAGCCCGTTTTCTGCCTGGGCGGGGCTGTCATGGTACGTCACAAGAACCAGAGATAGTTGCTTCACTTAGCTTGGCAGCGCCCGCGCCACTGGCAACAGAGACGTAGCGAGCTACGTCTCTATGATCGAATTGAGGTGCGGCTAGAACGTCAGCTTCAAACCCAGCTGAATGGCGCGGCTGCCGCCGGAACCGATGACCGGGTTAGAAGCGGCGACGTCGGGCGTGGCGCAGGAACATCCGAAAGATCCGGTCGATGGATCGTTGTGCGCCCAGCCATTCTGTCCACCGAACGGATTGGCGAAGTTGGGATGGTTGAACAAGTTGAAGAATTCAACCCGGAACTGCGCAGCAAAACTCTCGCCCCACTTGAAGTTCTTGGCTACTGAGAAGTCCACGTTGCGGAATCCCGTATCGCGGAAAATGTTGCGGCCCATGGTTCCGAAGGTACCGAAGGCGGGAGGAATCATCACCGAAGCGCCCTTCGCATAGCACCCGAAGGCATTGAGCGACGCCGTGGCACCGACTGATGCGGCATCGCTGATGCAGGCAGCCGGCATCGTCGGATCGCCGGGGGCAAAGTAAGGAATGCCGACGGGGGTGGATTTGAAATCCTTGGGATTTCCGAAAAAGTCCCACCGGTCGTTGAGTTCACCGGTGAGGCTCACGTCGGTTCCAGCGTCCATCACGCCAAAAGGCTGGGCACCCGCTAGAGTGGTGATTGTATTGAGCTGCCAACCTTCCAGAAGTTGACCAAAACCTTTCTTGCCCGGAACGAGATAGGTAAACGAAAGGGTCAGGCGGTGGCGCATGTCAAAGTCGCTGCTGGCGTATTCGCGCTGGTAGTTGTTGCTGTCGGAAGGCAGGCCGTTACCCGCGCCGAAATCCCAGTTGGCGCCCACCATGTCGAGGGCATGCGAGTAGGTGTAACCGGCGATCATGCTGAGACCGTGGAAGTTTCGTGCCGTCAGGGTGGCTTGCAGACCGCTGTAATTGGATCGATAAATGTTCTGCATCTGGAAGATCTGTGCGAGGTAGGGGAATTGGGCGTTGAAGGGCCGTCCAACCTGCTCGGAACCATCATCGAGAGCGGGATTCACCTGGTTGATGTCGCGAATGCCGGCTAGCTTTGAGCCGTGGTCTCCGACGTATCCGACTTCCAAGGAGAGATTCGGTGTGAAGGAGTGCTGCAGGTTAAGGTTCCAGGTCCAAACCCGCGGGGTCTTGAGGTTGGGATCAACACCCATCATGCTGCACGGATTGGCAAAACAATTCAGGGGAGTCGTGGGAAAGACTGTACCCGGGATACCGGTGACCGCGGGATCCCAATTAATTCCGCCGGCGGTAGGATCGGCGCCTGAGAAGTTCACGGTGCCGACCGCAATCCGGCCTCCGGCTGTATTGCCGCTGGCATCGATGATGGCTCCAGTCGGGACCGAGGAAAGACCGAGCGAGTTTTCCAGAGCAAGGAATGATTCCCAGTTCAAGGCTTCATACATTAGGCCGACGCCGCCGCGCAACACAGTTCGGCCGTTGCCGAGAGCGTCCCAGGCAAATCCGACACGCGGGGCGAAATTGTTGTGATCACCGTTGTAGGGAGATTTGATCTGCATTCCGACCTGTTCGAGTCCGACGGTCGGGCTGAAGTTGCCGAGCAGGTTGTGGTCTTCTTTGATCACAGTGTTTACTTCGTAGCGCACGCCGAGATTGACGGTCAGATTCTTGGTGGCGCGCCAGTCGTCCTGGAGAAATCCTGCGATCCCCCAATTGTGAATGTGCCGGGTCGGATCGCCGACCAGCAGGCTGGCATGAGAAGAGTATCCGGCGAAGAAATCTTCGATGCCGCCGACCGCCGGCTGGCCCAGCGTCTGGCCTCCCAAGCCGAACTTGATGCGGCCACGAGAACCGCCGTAAGCCCCGCCACTGAAGGCGTCATGATGCAACTCTCCGCCGAACTTGAAGGCATGCTTGCCGTGGGTGTAGGAGACGTGGTCGATGAATTGAAGGCGAGTGTCGGGTCCTTGGACCTTCGGCCAGTTAAAACCTCCGAGTTCATTCGGGAAAATGTAGAAGCAGCAAATGTTGATGCGAGGCAGACCGCCATAGAGCGGGTTGGTGACCCCGGTGTCGAGTCCGTACGAGCTCGCCGATTGGGTGTGATCGTTGGTGAAGGTCGGCTGGTAAAGGCGGTTGTAACCGAAGCGAGCTTCGTTCACCCAGTTCGAATTCGGAACATACGTCCAGTTCTCACCGAGGACCTGCGCCCGGGTATGGATGAGAGTCAGCCACTGAGGCTGCAGTTGCTGCGCATCGGCAACCGTGCCCGAATTGTTACCGAAGAAATACATCGTGCTGAACGTACTGCGTTGGTTGGGGCTGAAGTCAACCTTGGCAATCGCATTATCGGAATTCACGGTATTGGAGAGGCCATATTCGAGAGTTGTCGGCCCATTCGGATTGGTACCCGGGTTTGTGGGAAACCCTTTGCCATTGCAACTCACCGTATTGGGAGGAGTGAAGGTGCAGCCGGCGATCTGAAGGCTGACCGCACTCACATCGTTGGGAATCGCGCCCGCGACGAAAGCTGCGTGTACGTCGGCGATGGCGTCTGGAATGCTATTGGCACAGTCCCCTGTAACAAACGTGCACGTACCGGCGTCGGGGAGGGGAACGGTTGCCCAAGTCTGGAATTGGCTGGTGTTGCCCACGGTGTAGCGTTGTCCTTCGTATCCGCCGAAGAAAAACATCTTGTCTTTGACGATGGCGCCGCCGAGCGTTCCGCCAAACTGCTCGAGATTCCTGGGATTCTTCGGTCCAGAGGCCACGGTGTTAAACCAGTTGCGCGCGTCCAAGGGCGTGTCGCGGCCGAAGGCAAAGGCGCTGCCGTGGAGGCGATTGGTTCCTGACTTCAATGCGACGTTGACGATAGTGCCGGGCTTCCATCCATATTCCGCGGAAGGATTCTGCTGAACGTTGAACTCCTGAATAGAGTCGACGGGAAGAATGGTCGCCGAGTCTCCAGCAATACCGGCGCCATTGATGATGCTCTGGCCGGAAAAGGGTTCACTGTTGAAGAGACCGTCGACGAGGTATGCATTGTCTTCCGCGCGGAGGCCGTTGCTGCTGGTCGTGGAAAAACCGCCTCCGGGATAACGCATAATGCCCGGCCTGAGCTGCAGCAGATTTTCATAGTTGCGGCCGTTGAGAGGCAGGTCGTTGATTTCCTTGTTGCTGAGGGTGCCGCCCAAGGTGGCTGATGTCGTGTTGACGAGGGGCACTTCTTCGCTGATGGTTACCGTCTCGGTGATCTGGCCGGGTTGCAGGGTGAAGTCGGCGCGAACATCGGTCGCGACTTCAATCTCGACGCTGGGGCGTTCGACACTCTTGAAGCCCTTCGCTTCCACATGAATTTTGTAAGTACCAGGCTGCAGATCGGAGGCCGTGTAGGCGCCTGATTCGTCGGTAGTGAGAGTGCGAGAGGTCCCGCGTTGCACGTCGGTCACGACAACGGTCGCTCCGGCGACCGCTGCTCCGCTCTGATCCGTCAAAGTTCCCAGAATGCGGCCAGAGGTGGTCTGGGCAACCGCCGAAATCGAGAACAGGAACAAGGTGAATGTGGCGAACAACAATCGAGATGCAGTCATTCGTCCGTCGCGGGACGCACTGACCGTGCGGGATAACATAGAACCCCTCCGTTTACTGGTCCGACAGCCATACCACCATCGCCGAAACAGTGTCAAGTAAATTCAGTTTTTGAAGTTGATCCAAGGAGTCTAACCCGTAGTCGGGCGGCAGGGGGAGTTCAAACTGTGGGTACCGTGCTTTCAAAAACAGAACGAATCTGGGGTTGCGCAGATCTGGCGACTGCGGTAGGCTGTGTGTGGTCATACCACCATACCTTAAGCCATTCACTATGTTGCCTAGCGAACTAACCCGTCGAGGCGTCGCGGATATGCGGTATAGTAGCCAGACCAGCGCCGGTGTCTCCGCCGGCTTCGCCAATCGTGCGGGGGGCAGGGTCGTGTACAAACTTGTTCGAACATCGCGACTTTACGAGCAGATCGTTCAGCAAATCGAAGAATCCATCGTCAAAGGTGACCTTAAAGCGGGCGATCAGCTTCCCGCAGAACGGGAACTCGCTCAGCGTTTCGGGGTGAGCCGGACCGCGGTGCGCGAAGCGGTCAAGGCGCTGCGCGAAAAAGGTCTGGTCGAAGCTTATTCGGGCCGCGGAACTTTCATCACTGATGGAACTACGCAGGCGGTGCGGCAGTCGCTCGACCTGATGGTCAAGATCGGACAGCCGGAGGGCTCCACTCATCTTGCGGAGGTTCGTGCGATCCTCGAGCCGGAAATCGCAGCGCTCGCCGCGGTGCGTATTCAGGAATCAGAACTGGCCACGATGCGCGAAGCGGTTGCAGTGATGGATCGGGCAGGCCAAGATCCGGACGCTTATATCGAAGCAGACCTCGATTTTCATCTGGCACTGGCCGAGGGCGCGGCGAATCCACTCATCCTTTCGCTGCTGGATTCAATTGTTGGGCTGTTGCGGGAACAGAGGCTGCGCATTTTCAAAGTTCCGGGAGGACCGGAACGAGGACAGGTCCATCACAAGCGCATTCTCGAAGCGGTAGAGCGACACAACGCCGAGAAGGCTCGTGATGCGATGCGCGCACATTTGCTGCAGGTTCGAGAGGACGGCCAAGCGCCGCCGACAAAGCGGGTACCCAGCAAGCAGATCACGCATTAGAAGTCATCGCACTAGATTTAGAAATCACCGGACTAAGTTCGGAGGCGGCAACGGATGGCGAAAGTCGGCTTCATCGGTTTAGGAGTGATGGGCAGTCAAATGGTGAATCGACTGCTCAGCAAGGGCCACAACGTGACCGGGTACAACCGCACGCGCGCCAAGGCGGAGTGGCTGGTGGAAAAAGGGATGCGATGGGCGGACTCTCCCCGGGCCGTGGCGAGCGTGTCGGACTACACGTTCGCGATGGTCACGAATGCTGCGGCGATCCAGTCGATCACTGAAGGGCCCGATGGGCTGCTGGCTGGGCTGAGCGCGGGAAAAACATTTATCGACATGAGCACGGTGAGTCCGGCGGTGAGTCGAGCGCTGGCTGCGAAGGTGCGGGCTCTCGGCGCAGACATGGTGGATTCTCCTGTATCGGGGAGCGTGATTACCTTGCAGGAAGGAAAGTTGTCAGTGATGGTAGGAGGGCGCAAAGAGACATTCGAGAAGATTAAGCCGCTCCTGCTCGATATCGGGCCGAAGGTGACTTACGTTGGCGACAACGGCCTGGCGCTTTCCATGAAGATCGCAACCAACTTGAGCCTTGCGGTGCAGATGCTGGCGTTTTCCGAGGGCGTGTTGCTCGCGGAAAAGAGCGGGATCGCTCGTGAAGTTGCGGTAGACGTTCTCACCCACAGCGCCGTCGCTTCTCCCATGATTCAGTACCGCGGGCCGTTCGTTTTACAGCAGCCGGAAGAAGCATGGTTCGATGTGAACATGATGCAGAAGGATATGGTGCTGGCGATGGACCTGGGCCGGCAGCTCGACGTTCCTCTGCCGACCACGGCAGTGAGCAACGAGTTCCTGACAGCAGCGCGGGGTATGGGCTGGACGAAATACGACTTCGCCTGCATGTTCGATGTGCTCGCCGCGATGTCGGGCGTGACGACTCCGGTTACCGCTGGAGGCAAGAAGTGACGACCACCACTTCGAAGCCCGAAGCGAGTCACGATGTTGCCGGCGAGAAAGACAAGTGGCTGCGCGCCTACCGGCAGATGGTGCGGATTCGGCTTTTTGAAGAGCAGGTTAACGAACTCTACACTCGCGCGCTTGATGCCGGGGTTAGCACATCTCTACAGCGGAGAAGAAGCGGTCGCGGTCGGCATTTGTGAAGCGCTGAACATCGACGACTACATCACCAGCACGCACCGTGGCCATGGGCATTGCCTGGCCAAGGGGGCTTCGCCGGACCGCATGTTTGCCGAGTTGTTGGGGAAGGAAGCGGGCTATTGTCGCGGCAAGGGCGGATCGATGCACATCGCCGATCCGGCGACTGGGAATCTGGGAGCGAATGCGATCGTGGGCGGCAGTGTAGGAATCGCGACGGGCGCTGCGTTCGCCTCGAAGCAGCTGGGAAATGGGCGAGTGGCGATCTGCTTTTTCGGAGAGGGTGCGCTCGGCCAGGGATCGTTGTATGAGGTCATGAACTTGGCGCAACTGTGGAAGCTGCCGGTGATCTATGTTTGCGAAAACAATCTCTACAACGAATACACGCACTACTCGGAGACAACGGCGGGAACGATTCTGGGACGCGCCCTGGCGTTTGGAATTGAGGCCACTTCGGTCGATGGCCAGGATGTGCACGCGGTCAACGAAGTTGCTACGCGGCTGGTGAAGCGGGCTCGCGGCCGGCGAGGGGCCAGCATTTCTGCAGGCCGACACCTATCGCTACAGCGGACATCACGTCGGGGATATCAATCGCGAGTATTACCGGTCCAAGCAGGAAGAGCAGCATTGGAAGACCGAGCGGGATCCGATTAAGTTGCATGCGAACTGGCTGCTGGCGCAACATCACGCTGACGCGGCGGCGCTTGAGCGAATCACCGTCGAAGCGCGCAGCGAAATGGAAGCTGCAGTGAAATTTGCGATAGCCGCGCCGTATCCCAGCGTCGACCAAGTGGAGCAGGACGTGTATGCCTGAACGCGAGCTCACGTTTGCGCAGGCAGTGCGGGAAGCGCTGGCCGAGGAGATGCGTCGTGACTCCCGCGTGTGCATTTTTGGCGAGGACGTCGCGGAGGCAGGAACGCCGTTTAAAGTCCTCTCCGGCCTCGTCGAAGAATTCGGCGCCGAGCGAGTGTTGGACACACCGATCTCTGAAGCAGGATTCACCGGCATTGGCGTTGGCGCGGCAATGACCGGCCTGCGCCCGGTGGTTGACATCATGTTCGGCGACTTCCTGACCCTGACCATGGATCAGATGGTGAACCAGGCCGCCAAAGCGCATTACATGTCGGGCGGACACTGGAAGGTCCCCATGGTGATGCGTACGACGTTGGGCGCTACGCGCCGCTCGGCGGCCCAGCATTCGCAATCGCTGCATGCATGGTTCAGCCATGTTCCGGGATTGAAAGTTGTGCTGCCCTCGACGCCTTATGATGCAAAAGGTTTGCTCAAGACGGCGATCCGCGATGAGAACCCGGTTGTCTTCTTCGAAGACAAGATGATGTACAAGCTGAAGGGTCCGGTCCCAGCGGAAGATTACACCATACCGTTGGGTGTTGCGGACATCAAGCGTGCCGGAGAGGACATCACGCTCGTTGCCACCAGCAGCATGGTGCAGGTCGCGCTGGGTGCGGCAACCATGCTGGAAAAAGAAGGGGTCAGCGCGGAGGTGGTGGACCCACGTACGACGTGGCCTCTGGATGAGAAGACGATCGTGGAGTCAGCGAAGAAGACTTCGCGGGTAATTGTGCTCGACGAAGGCTACGGACGCTACGGCGTGACTGCCGAACTCGCCGCAGTGATCGCCGAAGGCGCCTTTTACAATCTCGACGCGCCGGTGAAGCGAATGGGAGCGATGCATGTGCCGATCCCGTTTTCGCCGCCGCTGGAAGACGTAACGGTTCCGACGGAAGAAACGGTATTTCAGGCGGCACGCGAAATGTGCGGCAAATCGTAGAGACGCAGCTTGCTACGCCTCTCTCGACAAGTTCGTAGCACCTCCGTCGAGACGTTGCGAGTAACGTCTCTACGGGTGGGAGGATTTTATGGGACTGAAAACTCACGGAACGATGGCGGTGGATTGGGAGAACCGGATCGACTTTGATCGGTTGCGCCGCGAACGTCTGCAGAAGGCGAAGGACCTGCTTAAGAAGTCGTCGATGGGGGCTTTGCTCTGCTTCGACATGAACAATGTGCGCTATCTGACCTCGACGCATATCGGCACGTGGGCCCAGGACAAGGCCAACCGTTTCACATTGCTGCCGCAGAATGACGAGCCGATCCTGTGGGATTTTGGATCCGCGGCCAAGCATCATCAATTGAATTGCCCGTGGTTGGGGGAGCGGTCGCGACCGGGTATTTCGATGCTACGTGGCGCGATGACGCCGGAGATGGGGCGCGCCGAGGATGTCGCCAAAAAGATTTATGTCGAACTCGAAAAGCGCGGCCTGCATAAAGAGCCGGTGGGAATCGACATCATCGAACTACCGGTTCTATTTGCGCTGCAGCGGGAAGGCATCGAGGTCGTTGACGGGCAACAGTTGATGTCGGAAGCGCGCGTGATTAAAACTCAGGACGAAATCTCACTGCTCAACACGTCGGCGATGATGGTCGATGCGGCGTATGACGAACTCTATCGCGCCATGAAGCCCGGCCTGCGCGAGAACGAGGCAGTCGGGCTGGTCAGCAAGGTTCTATACGATCTGGGGTCGGAGTACGTCGAAGCGGTAAACGCGATTTCGGGCGAGCGCTGCAATCCGCATCCGCATGTGTTTTCGGATCGCATACTGCGGCCGGGTGATCCCGTGTACTACGACATTCTTCATTCCTACATGGGATACCGCACCTGTTACTACCGGTGCTTTACCGTGGGCTACGCATCGCACGCGATGGTGGACGCCTACAAGCGCTGCCGCGATTATCTCGACGCCGCGATTGAACTGGTTCGGCCGGGCCGCACCACCGCGGAAATCGCCGCCGTGTGGCCGAAGGCGCAAGATTTTGGATTTCCCAATGAAGAAGCCGCTTTCGCGTTGCAGTACGGACACGGCATCGGGCTTGCTATCTGGGAGAAGCCGGTGATCAGCCGTCTCGTGTCTTTTGAGCATCCGGTAGAGATCAAGCCGGGCATGGTGTTTGCATTAGAAACATTCTGGCCTTCGACCGACGGATGGAGCGCGGCGCGCATTGAAGAAGAAATCGTGGTCACGCCGACGGGGCACGAAGTCATCACGCGATTCCCGGCGGAGCAACTGCTAGTGGCGGGGGCGCATTACTACACGGTGAACGGGTCCCTTCCGACCACCCGAGAATCCGAAGCCGGTCCCAGCGAACGTGTTCTCGAGATGATCGAGGCCAGCGCGAAAACAGAGAAGGTAGGAGTCTAGAGCTGAAGGCCATAGTCGGCCCTCCCCAATAAAACTATGGCCTTCAGCGTGGTAATGCCCGCTCTCGAGATGGCGCAAGAAACCGGCAAGCTCCTGGCTTGGCGGAAGAAGGAAGGCGAGCGTGTATCGAAAGGGGAACCTCTCCTCGAAATAGAAACCGACAAAGCCGTCGTGGAAGTGGAAGCGCCAGCGGACGGAATTTTGGCGGGAATCAAAGCGGTGGAAGGCTCGGATATTCCGGTCGGACAAACGATAGCGTGGATCGTCGCGCCGGGCGAGGCGATTCCCGTCGAAAGCGCGGCGGACGCGCCCGCCGCGAGAGCCGGATCACACGCAAAGACTGAACCAGTTCATACTCCGGCGGTGGCATCCGCTTCGACACAAGCGACGACATCCAGCGCAAAGATTTCTCCCAAGGCTCGGCGTCTTTCCAAAGAATTGGGCGTGGACATCGCGAGTGTGAAGGGATCGGGTCCGGGGGGAGAAATTCTAGCCTCGGATGTGCAAGCAGCCGCGGCAGCGACGACCAGCCCAATTGCAACTGAGAAAAAATCTGAAGGAGTCGAGGTTCCGAGCTCTCTCGGCCGCATTATGGCCGAACGCACCACGCAGAGCTGGACCACCGTGCCACACTTCTTCGTCACGCGGGACCTTGACGCGACGGCACTCAATGCATATCGCGAAGGCATCGTCGATGAAATCGAGAGCAAGAGTAAAGTCCGCCTCACTCACACCGATTTGCTGGTTGCGCTGGTGGCACGCGTGTTGGGCAAACATCCGCGACTGAATGCAAGCTGGAGCGCGGAGGGGATACGGCTGCACGATCACGTGCACATGGGCATCGCCGTTGCGGTGAATGACGGCGTGGTGGCAGCGGTGATTCGCAATGCACACACTGCGTCGCTGTCCGAAATTGCGATCCAACGACGGGACGTTGCCGAGCGAGCCCGTGCGGGAAAACTGCGGCCAGCGGATATTGCCGATGCCACGTTCACCATCAGCAATCTGGGGATGTACCAGGTCGATCAGTTCAGCGCGATCATCACGCCGCCACAAGCCGCGATTCTAGCGGTGGGCGGGATTGCTGACCGGGTCGTAGCCGTACAGGGCCAGCCCGCGGTCCGGCCAATGATGACGGTTACCGTGTCGTGCGATCACCGCGTCGCCGATGGCGCCCGCGCTGCGATGTTCCTCCGCGACCTGGCGGAAGCCATGCGAGAACCAGCGAAGTTGCTGTCTTAACTCCACCAGGAAGAGAATCAGGCAGACAAGCTGGCGACATCTCTCTCGCCCCGATTCACAGGCGCGTTCACAAAAGAGCGGTCCAGATCTTTAATGGATGGACATCCAAGCAGCTTTAACGTCCGATCCATCTCGGTGCGCAAGATTTCGATGGCCCGCGCGACGCCCGCGGGACCGCCGGCAGCAAGACCATAGGCGTATGCGCGGCCGACCAGGACTGCGCGCGCCCCCAGGCAGATGGCTTTGATCACGTCGGTTCCGCGACGGACTCCGCCGTCCATCAGCACCTCAATCCGGCCGTTCACGGCAGCTACGATTTCGGGCAGGACCTGCAGCGATGCCGGAACACAATCCAACTGGCGGCCTCCGTGATTCGAGACGACGATTGCAGAGGCCCCTTCGTCGATCGCACGGCGAGCATCTTCGGCGGTCAGAACCCCTTTGATAATGATGGGACCGGACCAGGCCTCGCGAATCCAGCTGAGATCTTTCCAGGTCACGGTGGAACTCGCCAGAGCCGCGCCCACATCGATCATGGGCATGGGTCCCTGCCCGGGAATGACAACATTGGGAAGATCAGGAACGCCGCCATCGAGTAAGAAACGAACGAGCCAACCGGGACGCGACAGGATTTGCGGCAGAAAGGGGATCTTGCTGAGAGGGCCGCCACTCATCAGTTCTTTCATTCCGTTGCGAGAATCGCGCTCGCGCATTCCTGCCACAGGCGTATCGATTGTGACGACCAGCGCCGAGAAACCAGCGTTGCGGGCGCGGGCAATCGCTCCCTGCGCCGCCCCGCGGCCGCCCATCAAATAGAGCTGATACCAGACTGGACCGTTGGATGCCGCTTTCACGTCTTCCATCCGGTGCCCTGAGATGGTGGAGAGAATGTAGGCCGTGCCGGCCTTTCCAGCGCATCGGGCGGCTGCCACTTCGCCCTCGGGATGCATAAGACGGCTGTAGCCAACAGGAGCCAGCAAGACAGGGAAAGCAAGATCAAAGCCCAATACGCGCGTGCGCAAATCGCAAGCTGGCACAGATACGGCATGACGCGGACGAAACGTAACATCTTCAAAGGCGCGGCAATTTTCTCGGAGCGTGAACTCGCCCTCGGCGCCACCATCCAAATAGTCAAACACGACTCGTGGCAGGCGACGACGAGCCAAAGGCCGCAGGTCCGCGATGCTCACGACACGAGACGATTCCACTGAGCGCGACAAGGGTCCTCCACTAACGAAATCTCGCTGAAACCAGAATGGACATTCGTGCGCGTCATTATAGTCTGAAAGGGTGCGCTGCAAGGCGGCACAAGCGAGGAGTGGAATGGGAATGAACGTTGGCGGTTGGGGTTATCGTCGCGACTTCAATTCGATCCAGGTACTCGAGGTAATCGAGGTGGTGATTGCCCCACCAGATCTCAGGCTCATCGGGCAATAACTTTTTCTGGAAAGCAAAGCCCAATCGCTGCAACTCCTGAAGGATTGCCTCGATTGCTCGTCCCACCGACTCAAGCACCGGCTCGCTGAGAGGTTGTCCGGGGTCAAAGTCTCTCCCGACAATGCCCACCAGCAGCACCTGCTCCGGGCTGGAGCCCAGCATGTCCGCGGTCAAAAGACACTCTGACAACGCGGGGGAGTGAGGGTCGAGACGCTCCGCGGGGGCATGACGGAGGATGTCCTCTTTGTGATAACGCACCACCGTGCCGGGAGGCTCGTCGCTGGTCACAGAATCCACCAGAATGAGCGCGCGCAACCCCACGATCTGGTGAGTAAGGTCGAGCGCCGGCGTACCAAGGTCGACGACCCGGACGTCGTCCCCAAACTCATACTGGGCCTCGAGAAGCTTCAATACATAAGGGCCAACGCCATCGTCGCCGAGCAGGACGTTTCCAATGCCGCCAATGAGCACACTGTTCATAGGATTTTTGCCACTCCAATCTTTCTGCCGGACGGATCGAACGCATGACAGGCACATGCCATGCACGGATCGAAGGAATGCACAGTACGAAGAACTTCCAGCGGTTCTTCGGGCCGAGCCAGTGGGGTGTGCAGGAGCGAAGCCTCATAGGGACCGTGCGCTCCGGATCGATCGCGCGGGCTGGCATTCCAGGTTGACGGAACGACGGCCTGATAGTTCTTGATTTTCTCGTCTTTGATGACGACCCAGTGAGAAAGCGTTCCACGGGGAGCTTCGTGAGTGCCTACGCCTTCGACTTCATGCGACGGCAATACCGGCTGGTTGTGAACCGTATAATCGCCCTTCGAAATGTTGTCGACCAGCAATTGCAGATGCTTCTGCGCCAGTTCACCCAACATGCAGGCGCGGATGGCGCGTGCTGCGTGACGCCCGAGCGTGGAATGCAACGCTGCGGGTGTAGCGCGGACTCCGCCAATCGCGGCAATCTTTTCGATGGCCATATCGGTGTACTTGCGCGTGAGTGCATGCCCCTGCGCGTAGCCGATAAGGACCTGGGCCAGCGGACCAACTTGCATCGGTTCACCGTTAAAGCGCGGCGCCTTCACCCACGAATATTTCTGGTCGCCGTCCCAGCCGGTGAAGGCCGGCTCGGTTTCTCCCACCCACGGATGCAACGGCTTCTCGCCTTGATAGTAGGCATGCACCACGTCTTCACTGACCGACTTCCGGAAGATCGGGTCCGACGCCGTCTGGAATCCTTTCACGCCCGCAAGATCGCCTCCGCGAATGTAGCCACCGGGAAGGTCGTAGGCCGAGCCGCGACTGTCGAGCGGCAGATCGGGAACCGCAAGGTAGTTTTTCACTCCGCTGCCGATCTTGAACCAGTCGGGATACATCGCGGCCACGGCGCAAACGTCTACGAAGTAGACCTGCTGCACAAACTGAACGACCTGTTCCAGGAGTTCGCGAATCTGATTCAACTGCGTCATACCGAGCGCGGAAGGGCTATCGAGATCGATCGCATTCGCGACACCACCCACGGTCAGGTTCTGAATGTGTGGAGTCTTCGAACCCAAAATGCCCACCACCTGCAATGCCTTGCGCTGATACTCGAGCGCCTGCACATAGTGCGAAAACGCCAGAAGATTGACCTCGGGCGACAGGCGCATCGCAGGATGTCCCCAGTAGCCGTTGGCGAAGATGCCCAATTGGCCGCTGCTGGCGACGGCATTGACGCGGTCCTGCGCTGCTTTCAGCTCATTGCGCGAATTCCGTGTCCAGGGCGAAAGGGTCTCGGCCAGCTTCGAGGTTGCCGCCGGATCGGCCTTGGGAATCTGCAGTACATCGACCCAGTCGAGCGCCGACAGTTGGTAGAAATGCACGATGTGGTCGTGCAGCGCGTGCGCAATCAGAATCAGGTTGCGGATGTACTGCGCGTTCAGCGGAATCTCGAGCTTCAGCGCGTCTTCGACCGAACGCACGCTGGCCATGGCGTGCACCGTGGTGCAAACTCCGCAAAAGCGCTGCGTGAAGAGCCATGCATCCCGCGGATCGCGGCCACGCAGGATCTTTTCGATGCCTCGCCACATGGTGCACGAAGCCCATGCGTTGCTGACCGCATTGTTGTCGACCTCCACATCGATGCGGAGGTGGCCTTCGATTCGGGTGATGGGATCAATTGTGATTCGTTTCGCCATAAGAACCTGCTGTTAGTCGCCAGACGCCTCGGTCTCGTCTTCGCCGAAATGTCCGTATTTGAAATAGCCGGTCCACCGGATATAAGGACGACGGAACCGGAAGTAACTCGCCATGTCGTGCCACTCGCTCAAGGGAGCGGGAAGAATCGCCAGCCGTTTCACCGCAATCAGGAAACCCACGATGCCCAGAGAGATGAATCCGAGCGAAACCAGCACTTCGACGGTAGCCGGAAAATACAGCGCCTGCGGATTGGGCCGGAAGGCCAGGGTTGTGGGGCTGAAGCGGTAGATCATGCCGCCCGCCGAACTGAGGATGTAGCCAATGAACATCGGCTGGGGTGCATGCTCCAATGACGAGCGGCGGAGCAGCCATCCGCCGTACGCGATGAGCAACACTTCGAGCCAGAACACGCCGGCGAAACGATCGAAGTGAAATGCTGTCCCTAAAGCGCCGCGGAAGAAAATGTCGAGGAGGCGCAGTCCGAGCCATCCGAAAATCAGCCACGAGGTGATGCGCGCGGCTTCGTCAAGAACCTCCATGTCCATGGCCCGCTTCCACACCAGGCAGCACAACATGGTGGTTCCGGCCACGCAGCCGAACGACATGAAACTCGCCGCGCCCAGATACAGGACCGGGAGCCACGGAGTCTGCCAGAGCGGGTGCACGCGCTCTCCAGCCAACAGCATCAACGCGCCCAGGGAGGACTGGTGCATCCCGGGAAGCAGGTACGCGGCCGCAATGATCCAGGGATAAAAATAGTGCAGTCGTCTCTCAATGAGCTCCACTCCGGGACGCAAGCGGGAATCGAAATACCATAGCCGTTCGAGAACTGGCGGCAAGTTCTCCACCGCCAACGGAATCATGGCGTAAATCGACATGCAAATCGCAACTTCGGCCAGGGGCGAATGCATGTTCCATCGCCAAGGGAACACCATCCAGTAGAAGTTCCAGGGACGTCCCGCATCGATGCCGAGCAGAAGTAGTCCGCAGGCATAAGCCAGAAAGCTGGTAAGCAGTGCCATCCGCATCAACGAGTGCATGCGCTTGCGTCGGAAGACCCAGGCCGCGATCCCGACCGCGAATGCGCCTGAGCCCAGGGCGGTCAGCACCATGAGGTTGAACGTCTTCCAGATTCCCCAGCCATAGGCGTCATTCATTCCGCTGACCGGGCCCAACCCCGCCAACTCGCGGTACAGGCTCAGCGCGAATGCGATCAGGACCAGGGAGAACAGCCCGAGGAAAAATCCGTTCACTACGGGGAATCCGTACACTGGTACATTCCGTTCCCAGCGGTTGTTTTGAGCGCGATCGATGCCTGCGGCTGCGGTGCTCATAGTTGCGCCCTCAATCCGGTTTCTTTTTCGCGTTCGTGGGCTTCCTGCTCATGGCCCGAAAGGTTCTTGCGGATCACCTGAACCAGCCCCGCATACAACACAGCCGGTAACGCGAAGTACTGGTAGAAGCGTCTCTGCCAACGAAGCGTTCTGGCCGGAACCGACTCTGTCCCAAGTTCTGGCAGCCCGAGTTTCTCGAAGGGAACCTTTGACAGGTACAGGGCCTGCGTGCCCCCGTTATCCGTCTCTCCGTAGACGCGATTCTGGTAGTAGCGCCCTGGGTTTTGCTTGATGCGTTCCTTGGCGTCCAGCAGCAATACCGAGCGCGGCCCAAAAATCACGGCGCCAGTGGGGCACACGGTGGTGCACCCGGGCTTCAGGCCTTTCTCGAGGCGGGAACTGCACAACTCGCACTTGGTCACGCGCGGATTGAATCCCATCCACTGGAAGCGCGGAATGTGATAGGGACAGGTGATCGTGCAATAGCGGCAACCAATGCATTTCTCGGCGGTCCAACTGACAATGCCACTTTGCGGATCCTTATGCAGCGCCTGGAACGGACAGCCCGCGGCGCACGCCGGATCAAGGCAGTGCATACACTGCCGTTTTACGAAGGAGAATGCCGAACCATCTTCCGGCTTGTAGAGCTTGATGACATTGCGGGTGAGATCATTCAAATCATTCGGCGCCTGATGGAGATTGTCGCCACGGATATCCGGCGCAGTGTCGTTTGCCTCGGCACAAGCTGCGACGCACGCCTTGCAACCGATGCAGATGCTGGCGTCATAAAGCAGGCCCACCGCCGCATTCGGTACGGGAATGTGCTCGCCTGCCTGCAACACATCGGTGCCGACCGTCACCGCCACGGCGGCAGGCACTCCCGCTTTGGCAATACCGGTAATCAGTTGACGCCGGGTGATGGCCATGTCAGTCCTCTTTCTGGCCAACTAGCTTCTCAGGTGTTTTCGACTTTTCGGCATGGGCGCGGTCAGCTGCGATCCGCGTGACGCCCGCCTCCATGCTGCTATGGAAGCGCTGCGAAGCGACCCAGGCTGCGCCGCCCACCGCCCCCGCAATGGCTCCAACCAGCGACGCGGCTCCGACCCGGAGTTGTCCGGCCCCGCTAAAGATTGGAGGATAGGTGTCGGGAGGAGTTGCCAGATGAATCGGCACAGTCTCAAGCGTGCTCATCTGCCATACCACGCCTTTTTCCGTGCAACCGACGCAAGGAACGCCGGTCCCGATCGGCCACACGCCCGGAATCTCATTGAAGTGACGAGTCGCGCAGGAGGCGTGGGTGACCGGTCCTTTGCAACCGAGTTTGTAGAGGCACCAGCCCTTGCGATGGCCTTCGTCGCCGAATGCCGCGGCGAACCGCCCAGCGTCGAAGTGCGCGCGCCGCGGGCAGTTTTCGTGAATCACGCGATCGTAGGCGAACTTCGGGCGGCCGAACTGGTCCAACTGGGGCAACCGGCCCATGGTCACGTACTCCAGAACCACAGCCAGCAAGTTGTAGGGATTCGGCGGGCAGCCGGGAAGATTAACGATGGGCTTTCCGGAGATGACGGAATCGACTCCGACTGCGCCCGTGGGGTTGGGATCGGCCGACGGCACTCCGCCCCAGGAAGCACAAGAGCCGATTGCGATCACCGCCGCCGCTTGCGCCGCGACCTCCTTAACGACCTGGATGGCAGGCCGGCTTCCCAATTCCATGTAAACGCCATCGTCGCGGGTGGGAATAGATCCTTCGACGACCAAAACATATTTGCCGGCATTGTCCGCGATGGCGGAACGCAGCGCGGCCTCTGCCTGGGCTCCCGATGCCGCCATCAGGGTCTCGTGATAGTCGAGCGAGATCACGTCCAGGATCAGGTGCCCGACGTCGGGAGCCGAGGTCCGCAGCAGTGTCTCGGTGCATCCCGTGCAGTCCTGGAAGTGCAGCCAGATCACCGAAGGCCGGCGTGCCTTGCCTACAATTCGCGCGACCTGTGCCGCCGTTGCCTTACTGGTAAGGCTCAGACCCACTGGCGCGGCCACGATGAGCGTTGAACAGAGTTGGAGAAAACTTCGACGAGACACTCCGCTCTTTCGCAGATGAGCGGCAATGGTATCTTTTTCGCCTGTCAACATGGACAGTCTCCCTGGCGCGTGATTGGCACGCCGAATCGGGTTCCCGGCGTCCAACTAGAAATCGGACCGGACACGGCGCTTTAGGCTAGCGCGCCGCAGTGCTTGCTCATTGGGCCTCTGGTTCGATTGCGAGAGGAGTGCCGACGAAACTGATCTCAGAGTGGATTCCGGTCCGGAAGATAAGATGAAAACGTATAAAGTTACCAGTAGCCGATTTTGGTCCCTGAGCAGGATCTTCGACGCCTCCCGTCTGGACTGCTGGTCAGTCCAATCGAAATCGAATGTTGTGTTTATCGCCTATACGGCGAATGCGCTCAGTGATGTGAATCACAGCTGGGCGTGATAACAGTCATCACTCAAGTGCGAAGGCGGGTTGTCGGAGTTGGCAGTTGCTATTGAAAAACTGATCAATTTCCTGCAGAGAAACTCGGCAGTTTCATCGAATTTGAGAAGAATTGCTACAGTTAGGTTCTTCGCCGAAGCCTCGGCAATGCTTTTTGGTTTATTGGCGAACTGAAATGGTGGGTTGTTATTGCTGCAGAATCTGACCTGCCTGAGGATGGACCTGCTCACTTTTCACCTGGATTGCGTCCCAACCTCCACCGAGCGCTTTCACCAGATAGACCGAATTCACCATTTGCTGACCGAGCAACTGCGTCTGCAGCCGCTCGCTGGTGAGAAGAGTGGTCTGGGCGGTGATGACGTCCAGGTAGCTGGTAACTCCGCCGACATAGCGATTGTTCGCGATGTCCAGCGCTCGCCGTGCGTCTTCGACTGCTGCAGTTTGAGTCGATAGGGCTTGCGAGAGAGTGCTGAGATTACTGATGCCATCTTCGACCTGCTGAAACGCAGTCAGTACAGACTGTCGGTAGTTCGCCACAGCCTGATCGTAGCCGGCACGCGCCGCCGCCAGATTGGCTCGGTTCCTGCCGCCCTGGAAGATGGGTTGCAGAGCATCTGCCCCCAGCGACCAGAAGAGGCTGGGTGCGTTGAATAATGACGCAATGTCGGTGCTTTCCCATCCTCCAGCTCCGCTCAAGGTTATGTGGGGATAGAAGGCGGTGCGGGCGATCCCGACCTGCGCATTCTCAAAAGCCATTTCGCGTTCGAAAGTAGCGATGTCGGGCCGACGCTCGAGTACGTCGGAGGGCACTCCCAGGGGGATGGGAGGCGGGGTTGCGCGCAGCGGAGCGATCGGCACGCTGAAACTAGGGGCGGGCTGCCCCACGAGCACCGCAATGGCGTGCTCAAATTGCGCGCGGGATTGCTGCACCAGAGACGCCTGCGATATGGTCGAGTCGAGCAGCGTAGCCTGCTGCGCCACTTCGAGGCCACTGGCAATCCCCCCGTCGTGGCGTCTCTGCACCAGATCGAGTCCTTTGCGCTGGTAGTCCACCGATTCCTGGACGACCTGGTATTCCGCATCGAGTTCCCGCAAGGTGAAGTAGTCGGCGGCGAGTTCCGCGGTCAAAACCAATTGGACGTTTCCCAGATCGGCGGCAGTCGATTGCAGAGACGCATTGGCGGCTTCCACGTTGCGACGCACGCGTCCAAATAAATCAGCCTCATAGCTGACGGAAAACGGAAGCGAAATTACGTTCTGAGTGTAGGGAGTGATTGGCTGAGTTCCGCCGTTGACGACGGGAGGCGATGCGCCATTCAACGGACGATTGCCCGAACCGCGCTCACGCACAACATTGGGATCGGTAGAAACTTGCGGAAACAATCCGGCCGTAGCGACCCGCGCCAGGGAGCGCGCCTGGTTCAAGCGATCGCGGGCAGCGACCAGAGACTGGTTGGCCCGCAGCAGTTGTTGTTCGTACCCATCAAGCTCAGGATCATGGAAGACCTCCCACCATGATCCTTTGGGGATTGTGTCCTTGGGAGCGGCCTGCTGCCACGGCGGTTGCGCCTTCCAGGCATCCGGCGCGGGAGCCGGAGCGGCAGGCCGGCTATAGCGCGGGCCCACCGTGCAGGCCGTCGCTAGTGCGAGCAATACGAAAACGGGAATTTGAGCAACTCGCCTCACTGCGCATTCCCCTTCTGCTGACTCTGCTGATTTTGTGGACCCTCGCCTTGCGCCGCGGAAGCAAGGTTGACCTGCTGGCCGTCCTCGAGAGAATCTGGCGGATTGATGACGATCTGGTCCCCCAGGGAAACACCGCCAAGAATCTCCAGGGTTGCGCCGTAGTCTCTACCAATATTGATCCGCCTGAGCTGCACTTTTCCGTCGGGGCCGATGACCGCCAGCCGCGCTCCTTCCCCGCGGAACAACATCGCGTTCACCGGCACCGTGACTTTGTCCACGTTCGAACCGACGGCGAAGTGAACTTCGCCGAAGGAACCGGGCAACAGGCGGCCATTCTTGTTCGGCACATCCACCTCAGTTAGCAGAGTCCGGGTGATGGGATCGATCGACTCCGCGGTTCGTGCGATCTTGGCCGAGAACTTTTGCCCGGGAAATTCCTGCAAAATTACAGTCGTCGAGGCGCCAACTTTTATATAGGGCGCATAGGCTTGGGGAACGCTCGTGTAAACACGCAGAGGATCGACGCGCGCCAGGTCAAATAGTTCGCGGCCTGCCGCCCCAGCGCCGGCATTAATCAGAGCGCCCGGGTCCACATTGCGCTTGGTAAGCACACCAGAGAATGGAGCATAAACTTTTTTGAAGCCTTCCAGTTGCTCGAGGCGGCGAACGTTGGCGTCGGCCGCGGCCAGATTGGCTTGGGCCTGCTTGTATCCACTGGTCTGCTGATCCGCTTCCTGGGCGGAAACAGAATCGCTCTTGCGCAAGTTCTCCCAGCGGTCGGCGCTGATTTTCGCCAGCTCTAATTGCGCGAGGGTCTGCTGCCGCGCGGCACGCGTCTGGTTCAGTTCCTGATCGATCTCGGGCGTATCGATCGTAGCCAGCAACTCGCCCTCTTTTACCCGGCTGCCGATGTCCTTATACCAGCGAACCAGGTAGCCACTAGTGCGGGCGTAGATAGGAGATTCCTCATAGGCCAGCAACGAACCCGGCAGCACCAACTCCTCATCAGGCTTCTCCGCGAGCGGATGAACGACTGCCACCGTAGGAACGGTTTCGCGCTCCGTTTCTTTGGCAAGAGCGCGCTCGTGGCTCTCGTGGCCGATTAACGTGACCGCTCCCGCGACCAACAACACCATCAGGGCGACGCCGACGATCATCAGAGCCCGGCGCGGGGGAGCCGGAGGAAGTTCGGGCGGCGGCTGGATAGTGGGCGGCTGGTGCTTGGAGTGCTGCTGCATCTCGGCGATCTCTTCGTCCCGCTGCGCCTGCGAGTTCAAGGCATGATGCGGCTGCTGCCCGCCTTGCTCATCGCCTCGAACTTGTTTCGGATCCTTCTCAACGCTCATGCTTGACTCCGATCCTGATGAAAATCCCCGAACTGGCACATCGATGTTTTGTCTTCATTTATGCCTGTTGCTCTCTCGCGCGCTTGGCCTCGCGCCGGCTATGGAAAATCGCAAACACACTGGGCACGAAAAACAGCGTTGCGACGGTCGCAAACAGCAATCCGCCGATGACCGCCCGTCCGAGCGGCGCGTTCTGCTCGCCGCCTTCGCCGATGCCCAGGGCCATGGGCACCATACCGATGATCATGGCCAATGCCGTCATCAACACGGGGCGTACGCGCGTATATCCTGCGGCGACTGCGGCCTGGACCGCAGGCACACCCTCGTCCATCTGCTCGCGCGCGAAGCTCACCATTAGAATCGAGTTCGCCGTAGCCACGCCCATGCACATGACCGCTCCGGTAAGCGAGGGCACATTCAACGTCGTGTGCGTTAGCAAAAGGAACCAGCAGATCCCGGCTAACGCTCCCGGCAATGCAGCAATAATAATGAAAGGATCCAGCCAAGACTGGAAGTTGATGACGATCAACAGATAAACAAGCAGGATGGCGCCCGCCAATCCTATGCCCAGTCCGATGAATGACGAGCGCATTGTCGCGACCTGCCCACGAACAACGATGTGCGTGCCCCGCGGTAACTTGCTCTCGAAGGATTTCAGGATTTTGTCGGTGTCGGCGGCGACGGCTCCGAGATCGCGATCCTGGGTGCTGGCGTAGACGTCGATGACCGGCTGCACGTTATAGTGGTTCACCGTGGCGGGCCGCACCGCCGGAGAGAGTTGCACCAGGTTTCCCATCAATTGCGGGCCTTGCTGTGAGATGACGGGAATGTCCAGCAAGTCCTGCAAATTGGTCATCCGGTACTGGGGCGCCTGCACGGCGATTTGATAGGTCACCTGGTTCCGAGGGTTAAGCCAAAAATTCGGAGCAGTCTGGAAACTGCCGCTCAGCGAAACCAGAGCGCTCTGGGCGACGTCGCGCGTGGTGAGGCCAACCTGGGTCACGCGCGTGCGGTCGATATCCATGTGCAATGTGGGCAGCGACAGCAACTGTTGCACGTGCACGTCGGCCGTTCCAGGAATGTGACGCATCTTGTTGGCAATCTGTTGCGCAATGGCATAGCTGCTCTGCATGTTCGTCCCGACGATCTGCACGTCGATCGGGGCGGGCAGGCCGAAGTTCAAGATCTGCGTCACGATATCGGCAGGCTGGAAGAAGAACTCCGTTCCCGGAAAGCGCTGCGGCAAGATTTCGCGCAGATGCCGGGTGAGTTCAGCCGTAGGTGGATGATGCTCGGGGTCGAGCGCGATCAGAATCTCGGCATCGCTTGAGCCTATGGTTCCGTTCGAACTGTAGGACTGGTTGATGCCGGAATTAGGCAGACCGATGTTGTCAAGAATCGTCTGCAGCTGACCGTGAGGAATCTGCTCGCGCAGAGTTGCTTCAATCTGCTCACATAGGCGGGCTGTTTCTTCCACTCGCAATCCGGGACGGGCGCGCACATGCAGGCGCAGCAGGCCAGCGTCCACCTGCGGAAAGAAATCTTGTCCCAGGAAGGAGAACAGTCCGAGAGAAAGCACGCAAAACAGCAGGAAGCACACCATGAACACGCCGCGATGTTCCAGCGTAGTTTCCAGTAACGCCTCGTAACCACGGCGAAAGTCTTCGAACTTGCGCTCAAAGCCACGCTGGAAACGGCCCAGGAATGATTTCGGGGCTTCGGCGCGATGTTCGTGCCCGCGCATGATGTACATGACCAGCGTAGGGATCAGAGTTCGCGAAAGCAGATAACTGGCCAGCATGGCGAAGCTGACCGCTTCCGCCAGGGGCACAAACAGGAATTTCGCGACACCCGTCAGGAAGAACATGGGCACAAACACGATGCAGATGCTTAGAGTGGAGACAAAGGCGGGCACGGCGATTTGCTGGGCACCGTCAAGAATCGCTTGCCTCATCTCTTTGCCCATCGCCAGATTGCGCTCGATGTTTTCTATCTCCACAGTGGCATCGTCGACCAGGATGCCCACGGCAAGCGCCAGGCCTCCCAGCGTCATGATGTTGATGGTCTGGCCAATCGCGCCCAGCAGAATGATTGATACAAAAATCGAAAGCGGGATCGAAATGGAGATCACGATGGTAGGGCGCCAATCACCCAGGAATATAAGGATCATGACGGCCGTGAGAGCAGCCGCAATCAATCCTTCGCGCAAGACTCCGTAGATCGACGCGCGCACAAACAGAGACTGGTCGAATAGTGCCGTGACCTTCAGTTCCGGCGGAAGGCTTTGCGCCGCCTGCTCAACAATGTTCTTGATTCCCGCGACAATCTGCAGCGTGGATGCGGATCCCGTTCTTGTAAATCGACATCAGCGCGCCACGGTTTCCGTCCTGGCGCACGATGTTGGTCTGGGGTGCGAACCCGTCGCGGATGTGGGCGACATCGCGCATGAAGAGCGTGGAGCCGTTAACAGTCTTGACCGGCAGATCGTTCAACTCCGCGATGGTCTGCGGCGTTCCGTTCATCTCGACGTTGTATTCGAGCGGCCCCAACTTCATAGTGCCGCTGGGCAGGATGATGTTCTGCACATTGACTGCATTGACGATGTCGTTGGGGGAGAGACCGTAGGCCTGCAGTTTTGGCAGATCGAGATCCACCTGCACCTGGCGCAACTTGCCGCCGTATGGATACGGTGTCGCGGCGCCCGGAACCGTCGCCAGATACGTACGCAAGAAGTTTTGCCCGAGATCGAACAGTTCCTGTTCCGGCAGAGTCTTGCTGCTCAGCCCGAGTTGGATAATAGGTGTAGTCGAAGCACTGTACGAGATGATCAGTGGAGGCGTGGTGCCGGCCGGCAATCCTCGCACTGTCGTCTGACAGATCGCGGTTATTTGTGCGATAGCGCCTTGGACGTTTGTGCCCGGACGGAAAAAAACCTTGATGACTCCCAGTCCGTATACAGACTGGGACTCCATATGCTCGATGTCGTTGACGGTGGTGGTGATGCCGCGCTCAGAGTTGGCGACGATCCGATTCGCCATGTCCTCCGGCGACATTCCGGTGTAGAACCAGACAACTGAAACGACAGGAATATTAATTTCGGGGAAAATGTCGGTGGGTGTACGCAGAATTGTGATTGGCGTCAGAAGAATGATGACCAGCGCCATTACCACGAATGTATAAGGACGTCTTAGGGCTAAAGCGACAATCCACATTGGTTACCACCGCTCCACAGTCGAATAAAAGCATTGCACGCTGCCCCAAGCCTGCTCCGCCAATGCCACCTTAGATTCGATACTCAGCGTATCGGATTCTAAAATCCTGCGCTCGATTATATGGTAACGTAAGATTATGCGCCAGAAGTCTTCGGCCGCGGGGTCCGGTGAGAACGGCAGCGGAAAGCGGCTTCCGGGGCGTCCACGAAGCGAGCAGGCGCGGCTGGCGATTCTGCGCAGTACGCTGAAACTCCTGGCCAAGAACGGTTTTTCCGATCTCACCATTGAGGACGTCGCCGACCGTGCCGCCGTCGGCAAGGCCACCGTGTATCGCTGGTGGCCCAATAAAGGTGCGTTGATTGCCGACGCATTTGCCAGCAGCACTACGAGAAGACTTCGCTTCCCCGATACGGGATCGGTCGAGATCGATTTAAGCCGGCAGATGCGTCAACTGGTGAAGGTTTTTTCCAGCCCGCAAGGCCGCATCGTTTCTGCAATTCTTGCCGCAGGGCAAGGTGACCAAGACCTGATTGCAGCGTTTCGCGATCGCTTTCTAAAACCACGCCGGCGCGACGCCTACGCAATCCTGCAGCGCGGCATTCATCGCGGAGAGTTGCGTAAGGATATCGACCCTGATCTCCTCCTCGACTCGCTCTATGGACCCATTTACATGCGGTTCCTCATCAAGCATGATCGGTTGACCCCCCTCTTTGTCGATAGCTTGTGCTCGCTTGTCCTGGGAGGCGCGCGCCCTCACAAGGGAAACGGCGCTCGAAGGCGCAAGTCGCGGTAGCGGAGACTCAGCCGAAAAGTCATCCCTACAACTGCGCTCGAGCCGATTTGATCGGTGATGCAACTTGGCGGACCGATTGGCGGCCTACCATGCTGACATTGCCGTAATCGAAATCCCTCGATTGGTCCCCAGATTCGGTGGGTTCGTAGTCGGTGGGCTAACAGCGCATGTTTCGCATAGTCGAACAGCCACGATGTGAGTTCGTCTCGCACGTGGGGGTTCGAGATGATGCCTACCGACTTTCGTCAGACCCTGTTCACATTCCTTTCCCACAAAACAAATAAAGGGTGTCGAGTTTCAGAGCCGTGCGGGCGTGTCCTTCGAAACTTCGACGCTAACCGAATGCCTTTGGCGGCTCTCGTCCTTCTTCTAGCATGGTGCACAGGAGGGTGGACAAAACACTCGGACCATGTGCAGGAGATGCCATTCAAGCTCTATCAGGATCACGTGGTGATCATAGCCGGGTCGCTGGGCGGGTCAGAACAGCGAAATCTGCTGATCGACACGGGCACAAACCCGACCGTGGTTGATATCGCCGTCGCACACGAACTGGGACTTGATCACGCAGTAAAACAGAGCGGTACGCTCAGCGTGGTCGATGGCGTGGTGCAATCCTATTACGCCGTTCTGCCCCGGATGGAGTTTGGACCGGTCCATCAAGATTCGATGACCGTCGCCGTAACCAATCTTTCGTGGATACGCGAGAAGATCGGAATCCGGGTTGACGCCGTAATTGGCTGGGATGCGCTGGCCGGGCACAACTTCCAGATTAACTACGAGTCGAGAAAGATCAGCTTCGGCGACGTTCGAATGCCTAAGCAATCCGTACCCGTAGTCGAGGGCGATCGCTTGCTGATGGTGAATGCACAACTCAACGGCGAAACCGTCAAATTGATGGTCGATACTGGCGGATCGGGCCTGGTTCTGTTTGCCAACGAGCTGCCGAAGTCGTCGAGTTGGCTTACCCTGGGAACCACCAGCAAGCTGTCAAACCTCGCGGGTCAGTCGATGCTTCGGGAGGTCCAACTGAAGGAGCTCAGGATTGGTGGCACGAATCTGGACGGCACCATCGCTTCCATCGCGGGAAAGCCGACGTGCTGCAAGGTCCAAGGGGTTCTCGGAGTATCGGCCGTGCAATTCAAGCGTATCGTCTTCGACTTGGAACAGCGGCGCGTCGGATTCGAGCTGCGGGACCAAAGTGCCTATGAAGCGGTTGGGGTGTCACCCTGCGGTGCATCCTATGAAGCCTCGCTGTGTCGCGATCCGAGCACTCCGAGCCGACAGCCGCTACCCAACCCGTCACGTTAGAGAAGATGCGAGTGCGGGGTCTCCTGTGCGTGCCGCGGGTGTCCTAAGACCGATTGAGCCGCCGTGACGCTGGAATCATCGTCGCCCGGATCTGCGGCTAACGAGCTAAATGCGAGCTTCGACTCCGCCGGAACGCGAAACGGGATGCAAACTCGTATGATGACGCCTCCATCGGGAGGACTGACCAGTTCCAGGCTCTGATTCTGTCCATAGAGAGACTCGAGCCTTTCCCGTGTGATTCGCAGACCTAACCCGTCAGATCGGTGCGACGCCAGATTTTTCACGCCGGGTCCGTTGTCTCGTATTTCCAGTAGAAGTTCGCTATCCTCCACGTGCGCGCTCACACGAATCTCGCCGCCGCTCCGTAACTTCGAGATACCATGTTTGACAGCATTGTCCACTAACGGTTGCAGCAGGAGATGAGGGACCTGCGCGTCGAGCGTCTCCGGCGCAATATCGAGAATCACGTTCATTCTTTCTTCAAAGCGAACTTTCTCGATATCGAGATAGCAATTCACGAATTCGAGTTCGCGGTTCAGAGTGGTAATCTGCGTCCCCGCAGTTTCCAGGCTGATTCTCAGCAAATCGCTGAGGCGGCTCATCATCTGGTCGGCAGCGTTAACGTCGGTTAACATCAGCGCCGAAATCGAATGCATCGTGTTGAATAAAAAGTGTGGCTGCAGCTGGCTCTTCAAGGTCTGCAGATGGGCCTTGGCCAGTTGTCCCTCGAGTTGGGTAGCGTGGAGTTCTCGCTCCCGGAACCACCGGTAATACGACACGGCGAGGGCGATGAGGACGATTGGGACATAAACGCCAGTGACGTCGTCAACAACGCTCCCTAAGAACATGCTTTTGAATACCGCCCACGGAGCCCGAAAAGCATGGGCGTGTGAACTCCAAAGGGCGGACTCCCACTGGCGAGATTCCGGATCCCAGTATCCGTATGGGGTTGCGGCCCGAAGCGCGATGTGTCCCAAGGTGAAAACAAGGCCGCCGCCTAGATGGAGCAGTGATCGTTTGATCCAGTTGGCCCGTCGTACGGGGTATCGCATGGCGAAGGCAAACGCGAACGGAGTAAGGGGAGCGTAGGTAAGGATCTGGCTGAATTCCATGCCAGCAATGTGCCCGAGAGGCGAGCCACCATTGATCGGACGATAGAGCTGGTAAATAGTCGCGGTCGCCGCCAAGGAAACGAATGTCCAGATGCCAAAGCTGGCAGCCCAAATCAGGCCAGTACGCTCGGTGATATGTGGCTGGGCGTTGCCCGATTCCTCCTCTGTCAAGGCAGGATGACTACGTCGAGGTCTGCGTACCAGTTCCCCGCCACAGTTGGGACAGACGCATTGCTTGTTGATTGCGCAGTCGTGGCAGAAAGTGCACTCGAAGGAGCAGATATACGCCTCCCCGTCAGGTTGCAGGCGCTGCGCGCATCCTTCGCACTCAGTCTTCATATTCAGTTGACCTCAGGGAAAACAACGTTCAAATCTACGGGGATTCCAACGGCGCGTTCGAGCCTGACAAGACGGAAAGCATCGTCAAAGACCAAACGTAACATTGAATCATGCCGCTATCCAAGTGGGCTTAAATTTCGACCCTAAGGGGGGACAGATGGTCCCTGTAGAACCGCCATCCATCCCATCAGCTTCCCCGCCTGCCCGGGGGCAAGTGCTGTGCAACGAAAAATGGCCAGCCTTTCGGCCGGCCACTCTTCATGATTTCCTGTTCAGTTAGAAATCAAACCGCAAACCAAGTTGAAGCTGGCGTGCGGTGTTGGCAGTGTTGGTCAGAACCCCATATTGACCGGGGTTTTGAATGTTCACATTCGCCGAGTTCAATGATCCAGTGGCATTTGGATTCACCGACGGGTTGTTAAAACTGGGATGGTTAAATACGTTGAAAGCCTCAGCCCGGAATTCAAGGCGCTGCTTCTCCGACCAGGGCATTTTGAACGACTTCAGCAGGGCCATCGCGACGTCGGCGTAGCTAGGACCACGCAGCTGATTTCGCTGCCCGGTGCCGCCGCCAAATGGATATGCGAAAGCATTGACCGCAGCTGTTTGGTCCGCGAAGAGTTGCAACTGCTTGCCGGAGTCAACGTGGATGTGCTGCTTCACCGCAGAGGAAGGTCCGACTAGAACTGCGGGCGCTCCCATGGTGAAGTCGATTGGGAACGAGTTGGTGATGGTATTAAACGGAAAGCCCGTGTGATACGAAACAATCCCCGAGGTGGCCCAGCCGCCGACAACCGCGTCCAGCCACTTGGGGGCGCTCCCCAGCAGCGACTGGCCGCGCCCAAGCGGCAATTGATAAACGTAATTTGCGCTGACCGTGTGGACGGCATCGAAGTCCGAACTGGCACGGCACAGCCGCAGGTTGCTCAAGTCGCAGATAAGTCCCTGCGCATTGAAGCTCGCAAATATTGCGTCATTGGTAATGTCCGAGACGTTGTCAATCGACCTCGCATATTGATAGTTGAGATCGAATTGCAAGTTGTGAGAGGCCCGCTTGCGCAGCGTGGCGACCAAGCCGTTATAGCTCGACGAAGCCCAGTTGCCGACGTTGGCTACCGAGCCGGTTTGATAAGGCAAGCCAGTGTTGGGCAGAAGAAATCCGGCATTTGCCAACAATAAATCAACAGTTGAAACATCCCCCGTTTGGAAATTGGAAATCAGCGCCCCAGCCGCAAAGTTCGTGCAATCGCTGCCAACAATGTTCTGGCAATTAGAGCCCGGCCCGAAAGAGCCGGGAAGGGCGAGGTTGACCTGGTTTTCAAACCATGGCTGAATCGGTATGGATCCGGGAGGGGTTCCCGCATTCAGCGCAGCCTGTATGTTCCCAAACGCAGTATTCAAGAGCTGACCTGATTGCGGATCCTTAAAGTTGGTCTGCTGCGCGGGATCACCCGTCGCAATAAGCCTCCGCCCAAACTTTCCGAAGTAATTTACGTCGAGCAGGAAGTTGCCCGGAAGCTCACGCTGGATCCCAAATGATACCGTGATCGAATACGGCATCTTCAGATTGTTGCTGAGCTGAAACAGATCGCCGCCGGTGGCCAACCCGGTTGCGCATGGTTGTCCGGCCGGAACAAAGACCGGTTGTGGGCAATTCGTTCCGTCGGACGTAAACACAAATGGCGTGACAGTAGGCCTCGGAATCGTTCCGGCGGGAGGGGGAGCGACCGGTGAAGTGATGGATGTGAACCTCGGATCGGTCTGAAGCGAAGTGATCGGATCCAACGGTACACCGAAGTTGTGGCCCACCTGCGCCGCGAACATTTGCGCCGTTTCGTCAATTTCAAAACTTAAACCGCTTAACACGCGATCGTAAGCGATTCCTCCACCCGCCCGGATACTGGTTTTGCGATCTCCAAATACATGGCCCAGTACACCCTTGTTGAACGATGGGGAATACGCAATCCCAATGCGCGGAGCAAAATCCTTCCAGTCGGGATGAAAGTAGCCCGGTCCATGATTTACCGGTCCGCCCAACGTGTAACTCACAAATGGGGCTGCCGTGAATCCGTTCACCCCGTTGGCGGCCGCAGCCTGCCGGACACTGAACAGTTGTGATTCACTCACGGTCGGAACGGCCTGGAATCCATTCACTTCATAGGGGACGCTGTGATAGTTCCAGCGCAATCCGTAGGTCACCGTAAGGTCGGAGCGCATCTTCCAGGAATCCTGCGCGAAGAACTCGTACTCGTTGTAACGGAAATTTCGCACAGCAGGAGAGCCCTGCGCCACAGCATTGCCGGAGACGTCGTAATTGTAGTTTGCGGTGATATTGGCGTACCGGCCCAGCAGGGTGGTGAATGTGTTATCCCAAAGACCCAAGGAGGCCGGATCGTTGGCGATGTTACTGGGGCGAAGGCTTGGTTGAGGAGGGGTTGTGGTCAGACTCGTAATGGCCGATTGCAAACCGATCGACGCGAAGCTGATGTCGTTTACGTTGTAGAACTTTACATGAGTGGGCTTGATGTCTGCCCCGAATTGCATGGTGTGCTTGCCCTTGGACCAACTCACAGTGTCGCGAATCTCTGGCACCGGCACGGTACGGCCTTGGGAACGAATGTCACCATAGGGAGATGATAGGACTCCAAAGGTCAGATCGAAAGGCGCGGTTGGCGCGAAATTGACGGGAAAATCGAGAACCTGGGTCGCGATCCCGAAGCTGGCCACGTTGGTGATTCTTGGAGTGATGATCCAGGTATGACCCAATACCCATGAACGTTCGTGGCTGATAGCCGCACCGAGCTCGCCGGGATCCTGCGGAAATGCCCTGGGAGTTTCAGTCTGGTTGTCGCGATCCCAGGTTCCGCGGGCAAACAAACTTTGATTCGCAGTGAGTTTGTAGTCGAGTCGACCCACAAACGTGTTGTCCTTGACATAAGAGGGCGAATTGAAAAGGTAGCCCCCCGTGTTGATCCCATCCCCTCCGCTGATCTGGTTGGGTTCCGGGTAACGGCTATTCACGAAGGCGAGAAATGCCGGGTCCGCTCCGATTCCCAGTGGATCGAGAGCCGCGACTTGGGTTGCGGTGAGCGTGGAAATGCAACTCGGGTTCGTGCTGAGAGTCGCACCAGCGCAGCCGGTGCCGCTGTTCACGTAAGACAGTTCTCCGTGGCGAAACGGATCGAGGGGAACGGCCAAGGTTTGCTGGAGGCCTGTCGCATCGCGACGACCCGTGTAATCGAAAAAGAAGAAGAGTTTGTCTTTCAGGATCGGCCCGCCGACGCTGACGCCGAACTGATTTCGCGTTAACTGGGCTCGAGGCACGCCAGCAAGGTTGTTGAAGAAATCATTCGCCGCCATTACCGATACCCGATTGAATTCGGAAGCCGAACCGTGCCACTGGTTAGTCCCGCTTTTGGTTACCAGATCCACCTGGGCTCCCGCTCCGCGTCCGAAGCTGACGTCCGCGTTTCCCACAATCGTACGCACTTCTGAGACCGAGTCGATCGGCGCTCGGCCGACAGTGTGGAAGGCCTGGCCCGTGGTCTCATCGTTAACGTCGAGACCGTCAAGGGTCACGCTGGTCGTGTCCGCGCGCGAGCCGGTAACCGATCCGTTCTGAGAATCGCCCCCGCTAATCTGGACGCCTGGTTGGAGCTGCAACAGAGATTGCGCGTCGTCGCGAAACAAACTGGGCAGTTCGGCGACCTGGTGATTGGTAATGACGTTGCCGATGCTGGCATCGACCGTGTTCACTGTGCCTTCCCCGACTGCCGTTACTTCCACGGTTTCTGTCGCGTTACCGACTTGCAGCTTCACGTCACGGGTTTCGGTTACTCCGACTCCAATGGCAAGGTCAGAGACACTTACAGCACGGAACTGTTCTTTGTTAACGCTCAGCCGGAAATGGCCACCCGGAGGAATATGGAGAAATTGATAAACGCCTTCGCGATTCGTCACTGTCGCGGCAGAAAATGCAGTCTCCGGATTCTCGAGTTTCACCTGTGCGCCCACCACCACGGCGCCAGAGGAATCTGTAATAACACCGGTCAAGCCCGAAGTCGCCTGCGCCTCTCCCATAGCCGAGAACCCGAGGAGTATCGCCGCCAACACAACATACTGAACCCGAATCCGAACACAACGAAACGCGGAATCCATGAATTGTCTCCTTGTTGAGCTTCTTGCCCTTCAGCGAAACTTCGAGGGTTGGTGCTGGATCGCGTTAGCCATGCGCAAATTTCGAGCTACGATTGCCGATCAATTGCAGGCCGCAAGTCTGGATCCTTGCTCCACGTAGAACTCCCCCAAGCTCAGCACTACATCTCGAGCACCACAGATCACTGACCTTACAGCGATGGGATGAATGCCTTTGATTTGGTTATTAAGAGCCTTGGAATAGCGACGGATTCACAGGCGGTCAGCAGGATGCCCTCTGTGGTGGTAGAAGGGACGAACCTTAACGTACAAGAACCTGTAGGGATGCCCCCTTTGGATACCAACTTTGGGATGTGCGAGCAACCGTTCGTCCTTCGGGAAACGGAATCGCTCGAAAGCGCATCATTGTTATCAGGTCAGAGCAATCAACAATCTCTTGGATCGCTAACAAGCCAGCACAGCAGAAGCAAGTAAACTGTCTTGGCGGATAACGAGTCTGGGCATGACACGTCTATTGGGTGTGCTCAACAATTCGTTGCCTTCTTGGTCACTCATGAGCCCTGATCCCGCCGCCGTGAATTCGCCAGAGCAACACGCGGACACGGCGATCCGGACGATCATTGCCGACGACGAGCGCCTGGCTCGCGAAAAATTGCGCATCCTGCTGTCGTCGGAGGCAGACATCAAACTTATCGCCGAGTGCCAGGACGGCGAGCAAACCGTTTCCGCACTCCGGACCTACCGCACTGATCTGCTTCTGCTAGACATCCAGATGCCGGGAATGGATGGGTTTCAAGTATTGAAAGAGCTCTCTCCGGAGGAGATGCCCGTCGTCATCTTCACCTCTGCTTATGATCAATATGCAATCCGTGCTTTTGAAGCGCACGCTCTGGACTATTTACTGAAGCCTTTCGACCAGGAACGACTCCATCACGCGATCGAGAGGGCGCGTCTGGAGCTGAACAAGTCTCAGGACCGAGACATCACTCATCGCATTCTGAATCTGCTTTCCCATGTCAGGTCCGAGATGGTGCCGGCGCCATCGCCCGACGGCCGGCTGGTGATCCGTGCAAAGGGCCGCGTCGTGTTCCTGAGTTTGAATGAAATTGATTGGATCGAGGCTTCCGCAAATTATGTGCGCCTGAATGTGGGCAAAGAATCTCATCTATTCCGCGAGACGATCGGCCGCATCTCCGAGCGGCTGAATCCCAACCATTTCGTTCGAGTTCACCGTTCCACGATCGTCAACGTTCGCAAGATTAAGGAATTGATTCCTGTGAACAGCGGCGAGTACATCGTGGTCCTGAAGAACGGCAAGGAACTCTCTTGCAGCCGCGGTTACCGCGCGGCACTCGAGAGCATGATCGAGAAGCATTCGTAATCCGCTCCGCTGTAGGGCTCGATTACTTCACGATGTTCCAATCTCTGCAGCGGGCTTGCCACTAACTCGGCTGTTGAATCTGACCGTCTTCTGAATCGGACTCGCCTTCCGCCAACCATTGCCAGGCTCGCCGCCCGTCGGCGGAAACTGCCGTCCGAGCTTCCCCGTATTCTGCAAGACGGCCCAACACGGTCGTAACCGTCGCGAGCGGATCCTTGTGATTCGCCAGAACCGCAGGAGCCGTCCGTTGAATCAGGTCGCGAACTTCACGGGCGCTCAGAGGCGCACTCGCTTCCATTAATACTCTGCGACAAGAGTCCGTGACACCGGATCCACGGCGGTAACTCTTACCCACAGCGGATTCGAAGTCATCGCTGAGAACCCCTTCTCCGAAAAGATTGATTAAGCCGACGATGGTCTGCTTGACCACCCCAATCTTTCGTGTGATTGCCGCTCGCTGGCGCAGCAACTCGCGCAACTCTTCGTGCGCTTTCCGAACTACGCTCTTTACGTGCGGGTTCGTGCCGGTTGAAATGTCGGTCACTGACTTGTCGGCAATGAAGTGATCATCCATAAAACGAGTCTTCGGGCGGTCCCGCAAACGGACCACCCGAAGGGGCATTGCCAGCTTAGTCCCGCTAACCGGTCGCGAAACGTCGAGTTCGACGAATGCACCGATTAGCGGGACGAAGCCTCTCGTTTCACAGTCAGGAAGCTAGAAAATAAACTTCAACCCCAGAGTCATCTGCCGGATGCCGCCGCCGAACTCCTTCGAGTTAAGGAACCCCGCACTGAACGGCTGCGCGTAACCCGCATTGGCAAGAGCGGATGCGATACCACCCGCGTTGAATACGTTGCCGTTCGTAAGGGTGTAGCTGGGGTGGTTCAGCACGTTGAAAATGTCGGCTCGCAGTTGCAGGTACTTCGTCTCCCCGAAGTACGTGTTCTTGGAGACTGACAAGTTAAACGTGGTGAAGCCCGGAGTCCGGAAGCTGTTTCGGCCAACGTTGGGCCTGGCTCCGTTCCCGGCTAAGACATACCTGTCATTCGGATTCGCGGGGGTGTAACCGATCGCAGGGTCGTAGCCGAAAGGGGCCGCGAGGTTCTTGTTGCATCCGTTGAGGGGAGCATTCAAGAACGAGGTCGTGCCGACATAGGTAGCGCCGCCGGGTCCTTCGCAAACGGGGAAGACGTCCCCTTGCAGGTTTTCGCCGAGCACGTTGCCAGTCCCGTTCGGGTTCATGACGACTCTGTCGCCTGCGGTGTCAACGTTGCCATTGGAGTCCACGACGCCCGACTGCAACGTGACGGGTTGCCCCGATTGTGCGTAAAACACCGTTCCCACCTGGTAGCCGTTCAAAAATGCTTTCGCAATGCCATTCAACGACTTGGATGTGGGCAAGTGATAGACGAGCGCAATTGAACCCTTATGCGGAACGTCCAGGTCTGAGTTGGCGCGGTCGGCGCCAATGTTGAAGTTATCCTGCGCCCGCCGCGGATTCAGAGCGCTGGTGTGAAATTCATTCGTGGCATCGTCAATGGTGTGCGAGTACGTATAGTTCGCGTTCAGCGTGAGCCCATGACGGCTGCTCTGGGTGAAGCTGATGGATCCTGCGTGATAGCTGCTGCTGGCCAGGGGCGAGTATTCGGTGGCGAACCCAAAGAAACCGTACTGCTGGTAGATATCTGGACTGGGCTGAGTCAGTCCCGGAACCGGATTCAAGGTTCCGTTGACATAGTTGTTCTCAAACAGGTAGAAGTTGGTATCGGTTGGAGTGCTTGCATTGTAACTGCCTGGAATCGACGAAGGGCTGAGATAGGTGGGAAGAGCTGAGCCGCCGGCATCGAAATAGCTGATGAAGTTAAGACGATTTTGCACCGGCAGTTCGAGTCCGCGCGTGCCCACGTAGCGGACCTCGAGCAGAGCGTTGCGATATACCTCGTGCTGAACGCCCAGGCTCCAAGACATTATTTTGGGCAAAACCGTTTTGATGGGAATGTGTGCGCTGGTCAGATTTCTCGCAGTCGCCTGGTCGGCAGGCGGGATATAGGTTTGCGGCAAGCCCCCTCCCGCCAGGAAGCCGGCTTGCGGGCCGCACCAGGAAGGAGTCGGAGTCAGAGTGCACGCAGACCCGGAGTTCAATTCGCTTTGCAACTGCGGCGGCAGAGAAATCGAATCGAAATTCTGGAACCTCACGTCGTAGCTGATCCCAAATCCACCGCGAATCGAAGTCTTACCACGGCCCGTAGGATCATAAGCAAATCCGACTCGGGGCGCGATGTTGTTGGCATCCGTGTTTGGATTTGCGAAGGTAATCACACCCGGAACATTTGAAATCGCATTCAGGCCCCACTCTTTGTCGCCCACCGGATTCGTCCAGAATTCATAGCGGGCACCCAGGTTTAACGTCAGACGAGGCGTCACTTTGAAATCGTCCTGCACAAACCCGGCCATCAGACTCTGCGTCCCCAGGAAAAATCCAGAGCCGGCATTCCGCAAGGCGCGCGCATCCGGAACTTGGTCCTGGAGAAAGTTCGTCGTTGTTGAATACTCGTAGTCGCCTACGCTGCGAGGCAGGAAGAACTGGGGATAGATAAAGTGGTTGTATTCGCCTCCGAACTTGAAGGTGTGCTTGCCATGCACCCAAGTCACGTTGTCTCGCAGTTGATAACTATTTTGCTTTTGCGTCTGGTTGTCGCCAACCCCCGTTGTATTACCCAAATACAGGTCACCCAGGGTGATGTCTGGCTGACAGGTCACGCCAGGCTTGCAGGGATCAAGAAGACCGAGGGAATAGTAGGAGTACTGCAGGCGGAGGTCGTTCACTACGTTGCTGCGAGCTGTCCACGTATCGGTGAGCGCAACTTTGCGGTTTCGAACAGGTTCATTCTGATTCCAAGCCGGAATCGGAATGCTTCCCGGCAGGATGAACTTTTCCTGGTTAAATGTGAACCGGGTACCGAACTGATGGTGGCCGCGGGAATAGTCCATGTTGAACTGAATATCGTGCTCTCGTTGAAAGTTGGGAGCGATGATCGAAAGTGGACCCACCGGAACAGCCGTCCCATTGACATCAAGAGTAGTCGTAGCGGACGGCGCCACCGGGAAGTCAGCAAGCGCAGCGCTCACGGCAGAATTAGCCGCTAAACCTTGGAGCATGCTAAGTCCGGCCGCCGTAGGAGCCGTGGCCAGAGAAGTCGGCGGGCCAGCTCCGTGAATCGTCGTGTACTCGTAGGCGCCGAAGAAGAACAACTTGTCTTTGAGGATCGGACCGCCGATGGTGCCGCCAAAGCGGTTGTTATCATACGCTGGCATGGCAACGAGTGAACCGGGAACCGGAGGGCTGGCAGCGCGGTCGGCCAGTATCTGCTGCTTTGGTTATGTTATCGAGCGAGTTGAAATTGCGGTTTTGCAAATACCATTCGCCCGAACCGTGCAACCGGTTGGTTCCAGTTTTGGTAATCAAGCTGAACTGACCACCGGCGGAGTGTCCATATTCCGCGCTGAATTGGTTCGTCTGGACTGCGAATTCAGACACGGCATCAGGGATTACCGTGGAATTGTTGCCGGTGACTCCGAGATTATTGTCATCGACGCCGTCGACGTTGAAGTTATTGTCCCGAGGACGAAGCCCGCCCACCGCGCCACCCACGCCTTGCGCGCCCCCTGGTGTTGCGACGACATTGGGCGTCAGGATTGCCAGGTTCAGTGGGCTACCATTCAGCACACCGGCAGCGCTGGGAAGGTCAACAACTTCTTGCGAACTGAAGCTGTGCGTCAGGTCTGACGAAGTTGTTTGCACTCCCGTATTGCCCGCCACGACCTCGACCACCTCGGAAGTCGCGCCAATGTCCAGGCGCGCGTCCGCGACATTGTCCTGGTTCGCCAGCACGCGAATGCCGGTCTTCAAGAATTTCTTGAAACTTGGAGACTCGATCGAGATGGTGTACGACCCGGGCAGAACACTGGGAAACTCGTACGTTCCGGCAGAACTCGTAGCAGTCGTTTGTTGAACACCCGTGGCCTCATTCGTAAGGGACACCTTGCCAGCTACTACGGCCGCGCCGGCCGGGTCAAGAACTTGTCCGCGTAGCGCACCGGTGGTATGTTGCGCTACCGCCAAGCTACTCCACATCAGTGTCAAAGCCACCAACGTGAGGATCGTTAAGATCGTTGGGATACGGGCCGCGATGACGGTGCACCATGAATTCGAATCTGCCCTGTAACTCTGCATAAGATCTCTCCTCTTGTTGTATTGCGGTAATCAAATCCCGAGCGTGGGTCGAACACAGGCCAAGTGGTCGCTACGCCCCGCGTACCACTTACATTCGGGAGGCCAAGATCAGCTCGCGAAATTCAGTTCGGGATGGATGGCGGGTTACTAGTGACGAAAAGTGGGTAGCACTCGCTGTTCACACCTATTTCTCGGACGCGTTATCAACGCAACGAGCAGGAAGTTTTCGCTGGCTTACAGGAAGACATATGTTTTTGCGATTGTTCATACAAAGTTCTGTAGGGCCGAAGCAGACTGGATCAGTATTGGGGCACCATTAACACCCCGGTGTGTGACGATGGTTCGTCGAGAATCGCTAGCGTTGCTGAAACAAAACAAATCATCCCCTGAGTGTTTCGAGGAACTGCGAAACAAAACCGCGATCACGCTCGACGGCGAATCTGATTGCTTCGAGGGCCGGGCGAGGACACGAGTATCCGGAATTGAAGCGGCGAGTAAAGTGCTTCTCGAAGTTCCCAACGACTGACTGACGTCAGTCAATTTCAGAGGAAGTTAGATCGGTGAGGTCCGCCGCACTAGAATTGTTCTCGGGGAGAATCGGGGAAGATCGCGTGTAGACCGGTTATGGCTCGGCGGATCATCGCGATCCGTTTCCCGATCAAGGCACGTTGTTCCATTAACTGCTTTAGTTCGGATTGAACCAAACCTACGGTCTGGGTCACATCGGGCACGGACCGGTCTGGCTTAGCATCGATCACGCCTTCATCAGAGGTTGCATTCGGCACGTCAGTACTCCTTAACGTTGCGCGGTTGTGACAGCCATTTCTATAACAATCTCTATAACACTGTTTTCTCCCCCCATGAGTATTGCTGGGATGGATACAGCATCTGCGGGACGACTGTACATTTACTTGCAACGAAGCGGGTTGGTCTGCGCGCATAGTACCGACATCTGGAGCCGTCCGGTCCGTGCTATCCTTCGCGTGACCATTCTCCGTAAGCGTTTACGGTCCAACGATTGATGACATTGAGATCGGCTATGAACATTCGACGAGCGCAGCAATCTTCCATCTCGACTCTAATTGGAATTTGTCTTTGTTTCTTAACCGTCTCAGCCGCCCAGGCTCAGTGGTCCCCCAGGAATCCTGTTGAGAAGGTTCAGCAGGAGTCCGACGGGGTTCTCTTTTCTATGGCAACCGGCGCGCTGAAGGTCCAAGTCTGCTCGGACTCGGTGATCCATGTCCTTTATTCGCCAACTGCAACGTTTCCCAAGCGAGCCGACCTCGTGGTGGTCAAAGAGAACTGGCCTTCCTCCAAATGGACGATGCAATCGACCGATGATGCGGTGACGCTCACCACTTCCCTGCTGAAGATTACGGTTACGCGAACCGATGGAGCTATTGCTTACGCCGACGCGACTGGCGGCGCCCTGTTCCAGGAAGCGTCCCGTCATATGACTCCTCAAAAAGTGAATGGGGAAGACACCTATCGCGCGGAATCCTTCGTCAACATCTACGGCTCTCACGAAGGGCTGTACGGCCTGGGCCAGCATCAGGCAGGAGTATGGAACTATCGCGGCGAGTCCGTCGACATTTCGCAGGAAAACAGCAACATCGCAGTTCCCCTTATGGTTTCGAGCAAGGGGTACGGTATCTTCTGGAACAATACTTCTCGTAGTCGCTTCAACAACCGGTTCGCGAATTATCTCTACATCAGCTCCGAAGTTGCGGACGTAATCGACTACTACTTTCTCTACGGGCCTGAGTTCGACAAGATCATCGCCGGCTATCGGGAATTAACGGGGCAGGCGCCAATGTTTGGCAAATGGGCCTATGGGTTCTGGCAGTGCAAGAACCGCTACAAATCACAGGATGAAATCCTCGGCGTAGCGCGGAAGTATCGCGAACTGCACATTCCGGTCGACAACATTGTGCAGGACTGGTTCTGGTGGACTCGCAAGGGCGAATTTGTCTTTAACAAGAGTTATCCCGACCCGAAGGCAATGATCGATCAACTGCACAGCGAAAACTTCCATCTAATGATTTCGATCTGGCCATTCTTTGAGCCGGGCTCGAAGAATTATGACTATATGGACAGCAAGGGCTGGTTCGTCGATAAGTTTAAATTTGGAAAGCCGCCTTACCACACCAGCGGAATGGCTGTGTATGACGCAACGAACGCGGAGGCTCGAAAGTATTACTGGGACTTGGTCGACAAGGGCTTGTTCAGCATTGGTGCCGATGCGTGGTGGATGGACACGACCGAACCGGAAACCGAAGGGCAGGAAGAAAACATCCTGCTGAATCACAAGCTGGCGGCGGGCAGTGGAAACCGGTATCTCAATGCGTATCCTTTGCTTGACACGCAGGCCGTGTATCAGGGGCAACGAAGCGCTTCCGACAAGAAGCGCGTGTTCATCCTTTCCCGTTCTGCATTCGCTGGCTCGCAACGGAATGCCGTTACGGCATGGTCGGGTGACATCAATTCAGATTGGTTCAGCCTGCGGCGCCAGATTCCCGCAGGCTTGAATTTCGCGCTTTCTGGAGTTCCTTATTGGACTACCGACATCGGTGGATTTGTTCTCGGTAGTCCCAGCGATCCCGCATTCCGCGAGCTGTTTGTGCGATGGTTTCAGTACGCCACGTTCAATCCCATCCTGCGGGTTCACGGCACGCGGAATCCCGACGAGAACGAGCTGTGGTCGTATGGGCCGGATGCGCAGAAGATTCTGGTGAACTTCGATCAGCTGCGCTACCGCATGCTGCCTTACATCTACTCGTTAGCATGGAAGACCACCAGCGATGGATACACCCCGATGCGGCCGCTGGTCATGGATTTTCGAGCCGATCCTCGGGCCCAGGACATTGGCGATCAATTCATGTTCGGTCCTGCGTTTCTGGTGAATCCAGTGACTGAGCCCGCCGCGACAACGCGGCAGCTCTATCTTCCCGCAGCGAAGTGGTACGACTTCTGGACAGGATCTCTGGTCGAAGGCGGACGAATGATTGACGCGGCCACGTCACTGGACCGTCTTCCTTTATATGTGCGCGGCGGGTCGATCTTGCCCCTGGGACCGGAGGAAGAGTGGTCCACCGAAAAACCTGCGGACCCGATCGAACTGCGCATCTACCGTGGCGCAGACGGGAATTTCTTGCTCTACGAAGATGAGAATGATAATTACGATTACGAAAAGGGCGTCTACGCTACGATTCCTCTGCACTGGGACGACGCGGCGCACACCTTGACGATCGGAGAGCGTAAAGGAGAGTTTCCTGGCATGCTGCAGAACCGGACTTTCCGCGTGGTCTTTATTCGGGAAAACCACGGCGTGGGAGTGAGTCCGGCGGAAGAGGCCGACAAAGTCGTGCAGTACTCCGGTAAACAATTAACGGTCACTCCATAGGGCCCGCCAGCCTTGTTCTGAACACTTTTCGCTTGTAGACTCGAGACCGCCAACCTGTGTCTCCGCGAGTGTTCATGCGCCTGTTCAGACTCCGCCTCTCCGCTGCAATCCCGATTATTTGCCTGATCTTCTTCTCGACCGCCCTTGTCGACGCGCAGAGCAACGCGACCACGGTGGCGGTCACCGACTACGTGAAATTAGAAATGCAACGTCAGCACATTCCTGGATTGTCGCTCCTCGTTGTGAGAGCGGGAAAGATTATTCGGGCCGAAGGATTCGGATTGGCGAACGTGGAATTGCAGGTACCCGTGAAACCGGAAACAATCTTCCAGTCCGGATCGGTGGGCAAACAATTCACAGCAACCGCGGTCATGATGCTAGTCGAAGAAGGTAAGGTCGGTCTCGACGATCCGCTCATCAAGTATTTCAAAGATGCGCCGGCCAGTTGGAAAGACGTCACAGTTCGCGAGTTGTTGAGTCATACCGCCGGTTTTGGCGACTATCCCAAGGACTTCGATTTCCACAAAGACTGGACCGAAGATGAAGAACTGAAGCTGGTCGAAGCGACTCCGCTGGCTTATGTTCCGGGCACGAAGTGGGAATACAGCAACCTCGGATACCTGACCCTTGGCGTTCTGATTCACCGAGTAACCGGAGAGTTCTACGGCGATTTTCTGCAGAAGCGAATCTTCCAACCGCTGGAGATGAGTTCCACCCGCATTATCAGTGAAGCTGACATCATCCCCAATCGCGCGGCGGGATACCGACTGGTGAAAGGCGAATTGAAGAATCAGGAGTGGGTGGCACCGATGCTGAACACCGCGGCCGACGGGAGCCTGTACTTCTCCATTCTTGATTTGGCGAAATGGGACGCCGCGCTTTACACCGAAAAACTGCTGAAGCGGTCAAGCCTCGACCTGATGTGGACTCCCGTCAAACTGAAGAATGGAAAGGTGAACAAAGACGGCTATGGGTTCGGCTGGTTCATCGACAACAGGGACGGACACCGCTGCATTCATCACGACGGGTCGTGGCAAGGATTCGAGATAGCCATCGATCGCTACGTGGACGATCAAATGACTGTGGTCGTGCTCACGAACCTGGCAGGCGCAGAGCCCGGTAAAATCTCGCGGCGGGTCGCTGAAATGTATCTCGCGGAAAAATATTAAATGTAGTCAGGCTACCTTTGCTATCTTGCTGCGACTCTCCACGAGCATGCGCATACCGAACTTGGGGCGCAACGTGATCAGTGGTTCCGGTTCGACTCGATGACCGGGCATGAGTTTTAACTTCCACTCTTGAGCTAGCGTCGCCAGCAGTAAGACGCCTTCCATCAAAGCAAACGACTCGCCAATACACTGGCGAACTCCAGCACCGAAAGGAAAGTAGGTGAACTTCGTTCGCCGCGCCCTGGCTTCGGGAGTGAAGCGTTCCGGATCGAAGCGCAATGGATCAGGAAAGAACCGGGCATCACGATGGGTGATGAACTGGCTGATCAGCACCGTAGTCTTGGCGGGGAGGAAGAATTCTCCGAGCCGGAAATCGTTGCGCGCATAGCGGCCCATCGCCCACGCGGGCGGGTACAGCCGCATGGATTCGGCCAGCACCATTTCCGTGTAACGCAGCCGCGGTACGTCTTCGAACGCCGGCAAGCGGCCTTGCAGTTCCCGGTCAATTTCGTCGTGGAAGCGGCGCTCGCATTCCGGATTCTGCGACAGGAGATACCAGGTCCAGGAAAGAGCGTTGGCAACGGTTTCATAGCCCGCCAGAAAAATAGTGATCACTTGATCGCGGAGTGATTGCTCCGAGGCAGGGCTCTGGTCGGGCGAGGCCGCCAGCATGAGATCGAGCAGGCTGCCGCTATCGGACTTCTGCCGCCGGTGCGCTTCGATCATTCGGTAGACGACGGCATCAATGCGCTTGCGGGCGCGCACGAAGGCAGAGAGACCGGGAGGCCGCACGTGCACCAGCCATTCGGCCGCGGGCAGCATCACCAGGAAATTGTAGAGGCCCATGATGCGGTTGATGGCGTCGGCGAGTTCGTCCACTTCATCGCGAAGATCAGTCGCAAAAAGCGTTTTCGCGACTACGTTCAGCGTCAGATGCATCATATCGCTGGCAATGTCGCGCTGCTCGCCGTGGCGCCAGGTGTGGCGCATGCGGGCAGTTTCCTGGACCATCGTGTTCGCATATTCCGGAATGCGCTGGCGATGAAATGCCGGTTGCGCGACCTGCCGTTGGGTTCGATGCTGCGCACCTTCGCTTGTGATCATGCCCTCGCCCAGCAGCATTTTTGTGCGCTGGACGGTGCGCTCTTTGATGAAGTTGTCGTTCTGCACCACCAGAATTTCGCGGATGTATTCCGGATGGTTCAGGAATACGATGTGGTGCCAGCCGATTTTGTAGTGCGCGATGTCACCGTATTCGTCAGCCAAGTGCTGGAAGAGGAGAATCGGATTGGCAGGACGGAATTTTCGCAAGGCAAACCACAGCAGATTCCTCTGAAACCCGGGCGGGAAGTTGTATCTTCCGGGCAAGCTGGCAGGTTCACGCAAGTCTCTTCGAGCCGCAGTCGCCATCTGCCTAGTCTACGCGACATGCAGGAAGCGATCGCAAGCGGCGGAAGTTTTTTGCTCGATAGTCACAAGATATTTACTTCATAAGAACTTAGACGGCTTTGCGGGGAAGCATCGTCTGCGGGACTCCTCCACGCTGTTTTGCGCGGCTCAACCAATGCAAGAATAATGGGCAAGAATTGACGGTCGTCGAACCTGCGCGCTAAACAACGCTGCTTCCCCTCCCAGTAGTCCATTGGCGCGTGAAATCAAATTCCGTAGTCGGACGCCTCCATCGAAGCCCCCCGAGGACTGCAAAATCTTTCATCTTGACAGGTTCTCCGCGCGTTGTAGAGTCGCAAAACCTGTCCAAGCCCCACCCGCCAAGCCAGACGGGACAAGCCCTGCGAAGCCTGCGTCTCTGCGGGGGAGTTGCCAGGATTAAAAGGAGGTTGACTTCCATGGAAAATTTCACATCTGAAGAGCGCGCAACGCCAATTCGCTCGACTGTGGCAGCGCTGGTTCTCTTTTCGCTTTCAATCGCGGCGCACGCGCAGACCGCCGCAGAGGCAGCACCAATCCGCATGAACGTGACATCTGCCGATGTCACCGCCGTCGCCAACACGTCCCACTCTGTCTTTCACGCATTTCCCGCTCGTACGGCGGCGGGCCAATCGACACCACGGACAGTTTTTTCATCGGTTCGCCCCAAGCTGAAGAAAGTCGCGCCGCCCAGTGCTGTGGCTGCTATACCGGCCGTTCCCTCGCCGGGCTTTTACCCCGCTGATCTCTCATACTTCGGCGGACCAGTCTTGACCAGCGTGCAATCTCACGCGCTCCTGGTAAACTGCGCCTCCTCTTGCTGGGGTAACCCGGTGTTATTTCTACAGAATCTTGGGGCAAGCAACTTCATCCACGTCGTGGACCAGTACATCGGCTCGACCGACGACAACCGCTACACCGCCGGCCAAAGTGCCAGCATCAACGAAACCATCTTTGGAAACACGCTGGGGCAGAACGATCTGGCTGCGATTATCCATGCCGGGGCGGCGCAGATGGGAACGGGGTATGGCCACATCTACCACGTCTTTCTTCCGCCCGGGATTGACACTTGTTTCGACCAAACGAACATTTGCTACTCTCCGGATAACCCGTCGTCCTTCGTCTTTTGCGCCTATCACGGGAGCATCGATTTCAGTGACATCGGGCACGTGATTTTTAGCATCGAGCCCTTCCAGGATGTTCCGGGATGCGCTGAGATCAAACCGTTCCCCAATGGCGCAAGGGCCGATTCGACCAACTCCACGTTGTCGCACGAATTGATCGAAGCCATCACAGATCCTGATTTGGACGCCTGGTTCTCCGAGGCTTCACTGGACGAAGGCGGCGCCGAGATTGCTGATGAATGTGTAATTTTTGGCCCTGACCCCATTTCTGTTCTCAACGGCCATCGCTACAAGATCCAGTTCGAGTACTCGAACGTCTATCACGCCTGTGCCAATGTCCCCTAGGGAGCCCGTCTGGAAAGCCGTCCAGCTGTCTGGCGCGGACAAATCCTGTCCGCGCCCTTTCCAGGTTTTGCCGCAAGGCGGGGGCGTCAGATTCACGACAGAGTGAATCATTTGTTGGGAAAAGAACTCTCCGACCCTTGCGTCAACACGGCAAAGACTGCTTTACACGCATTGAGAAATCGTGGCCCGCAAAACTTGATAGGATCATTCCGCACAAGCGGACTGGAGGCCCTATCCATGATGAATCGCCGCAGCTTTCTCATTGCTAGTGGAATTACCGCGCTCGCCTCAACGAGAGTGTTCGGAGCGAACGATACCCTTCGTATCGGAATCATCGGAGCTGGCCACCGGATGAAAGGCCTCCTCGATGCGGCAGACAAAGTCGGGCCCTACCAGCTCGTCGCCGTGAGTGACGTGTATGCACCCAACCGCGACGCCTTCAAGGAACGCTCCAACGGTCTCGCGACAACCCACGTGGATTATCGTGAACTGCTCGACAAGGACCTCGATGCGGTGATCATCGGCGCGCCGGACCACTGGCACGTCCCGATGGCGGTCGACGCGTTAAAGGCGGGCAAAGATGTTTACCTGGAAAAACCGGTCACGCACACGATGGAAGAAGGCGCCACACTTACCCGCGCCGTTCGCTCCAGCAAGCAGATTCTGCAGTGCGGCATGCAGCAACGCAGTTGGACTCATTTTCGCGATGCGGTTGAGATGATTCAAGGAGGCAGTCTCGGGCGGGTTGTCCAGGTGCGAACCTACTGGTGGCAGAACTATCATCGAGACTGGGCGGCCAAACCCATCGACCAGTCGGCGCTCGATTGGAAGCTTTGGCTCGGCTCGGCTCCCGACCAGCCATTCAGCGACGAGAAATTCAGCCATTGGCGTTGGTTCTGGAACTTCGGCGGTGGCGCCATGACCGACCTATTCACGCATTGGATCGATGTGGTGCACTGGGCGATGAAATCAGACCAGCCCCGGCAGGCACACATGCTCGGCGACAAATATATTTTCGATCAGTGGGATTGTCCTGACACTATCCAGGCAGCCTTCCGCTACCCCGGCTTTGATGTGGTGTACGAAGGCATGATGAACTCTTCTATCGATGGTGGCGGCCTCGAATTCCGTGGGACCGAAGCCACCTTGAAGATCGATCGCGATGGCTTCGCCGTCTATCGCGAACGCATGGATGAGGGTCAGAATCCGATCCTCACAGCACACAGCTTTCGCGACGGCACCATCTCGCACATGGAGAACTTCTTCGAATGCATCAAGACGCGCAAAGACCCGACAGCGCCCGTTGAAACGGGAGTCGCGGCCGCCCGCGCCGGCCAGATTGGCAACCTTGCCCACCAGCACGGAGGTCAATGGTCAGCCAAAGCCTAAGAGCGCCAGCAAGGGTCGGCCTGATGACTCCGATAACGGCATTTGTTTAGCAGGAGATGGACTCCGTCATTGTCGCGGAACAGCACTGATCATTGAGGTAATCCGTGAATTTTCATTCACACTCTAAGAATCATTACTTCCGTAGCTTTGACAAGTGCGGCTGCAGTCTGTCCTGGCTTCGGATTCATTTCGCGAGCCGATCGCGCAGTGATAATCGAAGTGATTTGCTGTTCACCGATCGAAATGACCACTTCAGCCATAAGGCCACTGACTTGCACACTCTCAATTCTTCCGACTAACTGATTTCTGCCACTGAGACGGCGCATAACCAGGGTCCGCTTAGGAGCAGTTTTTGCTCGCGTGCGGAACAGTAGACGGTCCACGAACGACTCGCTCTTCACTTTCGCGCGGAGATTTTCAATCTGCTCAACCGCGCGAACTTCAACACTCCGAACCTGATCACGTTTACATCCTCAAGTTCTGGTACTAAAACCTCGGGCACGGCCGGGGCTATCACTAGCACATCGACAACTTCGCGCCAGGTTCAATTTGGCTTGTGATCTGGTGACAGAATCGTGCGGGGTCGTCAGTGGAACTTCGCAGGAATTAGTGGGGACAAGTCCACATTCTGGAGTCCGGGGAAGTTTCAATCTGCAGAATTCAAGGAGATGCGACCGTCATCTCAAGGATTCAGCAAACCGCGGCGGGCCATGGACGCTCGTGAACTCACTTTGGACATTCGATTCCTCGGCCTACACGAAAGACGTGGCCATCCGGGTGCCTCACATGCATCTCTCGGACATTCCAAGGCATATCGTGGGGGGAATAAGTGACGTCGAGTCCATTGCTGATGCACTGTTGGTAGACATCGTCAACGTCTTCGACGAAGACGGACATCCAGACGCCCCTGTCGGCTTGCTCATCTCCGTCGGGGCCGAACGTGAAACGATTCGCTCCCTTGCCGCGGCCTCCTTGGGCACCCTGGCACAGAAAGATCTCGCCATTTCCCGCCCCGACGGCACCAAACGTGGGTGGAGTACCCCATTCCCACAGTTTTTTCCAGCCCCATTTTTCAAACCAGGCGAAGCTCGCTGCGATGTCGGACACGTTCAATATCGGATGGATGAAGTGCACCTGCATGGGGGTAGATAGTAACACCGCCAGAGGGTCGCGCGGGCGTCTGCTCTTTCTGAAATCCATTTCTCGCCTGAAAAGATCTTGGCCTCCTCCGTGAAAAACGTCCTTTACTTTTACGATGGCTCTCGACACCTCATTGCGGGTTTTGGACGGACTTCGAAGCCGCCAGTCGCAATGCTTCGGATTGCAGATCTGGGATTACGAATGGCTTGCCGCCGAGAATAACCGTATTTATCTTTCGCGTGTGGCTGATGTCTTCCAGAGGATCCGCGTCCAACATCAGAAGGTCAGCCACCTTGCCTTTCTCAATCGTCCCGAAAGAATCTCCCTTCCCGAGAAACTCTGCCGGGTTTCTAGTCGCGGCTTGGAGTGCTTCCATGGGGGAGAATCCAGCCTCAACGAATAGAGCCAATTCATTGTGGAGATCAACACCGGGCACCAAAGCCCAGTCTGAGAAGTCGGAACCGGTCATCATTCGCACGCCTGCTTTGTGCATCTTGCGGACAATCTCCAGCAGCTTGAGGTGAACTTGAAGACGAGGAACCAAATCTTCAGGGTGATTACTCCAGAGTACGAACCCGCGCTCATACGCCACGAGGGTGGGCACGAACCATGTTCCGTTTTTCACCAACGTCGCGAACAACGCGGTCCCTTGTGTCCCATCGAGTTCAGCCAATCCCTGATCGATGTCCTTCGCGGTTGCTGCCGGGCGCCACATCTGACTCTCAATTAGCGTCTCCGTGTGCTCGAGACTGGCGACGCCCGCGTCCGCAGCTTCCGCCGCACTAATGCCCTGTGGGAGGTGAACGGCGACCGGCATATGCTGCTTGTGCGCTTCGTCCATGAGCGCGAAGAACGCATCTCGGGGCAGGGCATTGTGAACTTTGATGAAGTCCACACCCTCCTGTTTGAGTCTTGACACAGCCGAGCGAGCTTGCTCAGGTGTTGTGACAGTGAACCGGTTTGACACGCCCTGCTTCGGCCCGTCGACAAATGGGCCAGCCCGAACGATGTGGGGGCCGACTCGTGTTCCGGACTGTATTTCCGATCGCCATGCATCGATCTCGGTCAGATTACCGCCCATGTCACGGATACCTGTTACTCCGTTCAGGATCAGTAGCGGGAAAGCCGTCTGCGTTGCATCGGTCAGGTGACCGTGCATGTCCCATAGCCCAGGGACCAGGAACTTACCCTTTCCGTCCAGGACCCGCGCGTTTTTTGGGACGGCGATAACTGCACTTTGGGCAACGTCCGCGATGCGATCGCCAACGACGAGGACCGTCATATCGGCTTTTGCTGGCGCGCCCGTGCAGTCGATGACTGTAACATGCGTGATCGCAAGCTTTTCCGCTTGGGCCCATAGCAGGGGGCTCGCAACCACGAACAGCAAAAGATCTTTCATCTTTCGCATCCCTCTCCTCGCTTTAGCTAATGCAGAGGTACGATCTTCGAGCCAGTTCGATGCGATGGCCTACTGTCTGGCCGGTTCCGGCTTCTCCAAGTGGTCGAGTTCAGCCAGAACTTCCGCGCTGTGCTTGGCGGGATCGACGCTGGTGTAGGCCTTCGCGATCAGGCCGGTGGGATCAATCAGAAAGGTGTGGCGCGCCGCAAACTTGACGATCCCGAGATTGGTGAGGGATCCGTAGGAATTGCTCACTTTGTGGTCGGTGTCGGCGAGGAGCTTGAAGTTCAGGCCTTCTTTGGCGCAAAACTTCTTGTGCGAATCGACGTTGTCGAGGCTCACACCCAATATCGCGGCGTTGCGCTCCGAATATTTCTGCTGATCCGCCTGGAAATTGTGGGCTTCGCGAGAGCAGCCCGGAGTCTGGTCTTTGGGATAGAAGTAGAGGACGACCCACTTGCCCCGGTAGTCTTTCAAGCTGACTGGCGTGCCTTCCTGCGACGGCAGGGTGAAGTCCGGAGCCGCGCTGCCCTCCGCGGGCGGGGCGGAGCGCGACAAGAGGCGCGGAACCAACATGACCAGGACCACGACGACGAGCAACAGCAACACGATCCTCAGCATGGGAACCTCCTGGGCTTGCAGGCGGCGATTTTAAACCACATTGGGCCCCTGTTTGCCAGCAAAAGCTTGAGCCACGAAGAACGCCAAGTATTACGAAGGACTTTCTCCCATGTTTTCCTTTATATGCATGCCCTTCGCGTAACCCGTTTTTGGCCGCAGCCAGCAAAAATCCTCGCGATTGAATATGATGGAGTATTGCGCATTCCTCGATGGAGAAACCAGACGTGGCTCAGACGGAAACTGATGGCTTAGAAGTGTTGGAAACCAGGGAATGGGTTGATTCGCTGGATTATGTGCTTTCCCGGGGCGGACCTAACCGGGCCGGCCGCTTGCTGCAGCAATTGGCTTTACATGCGCGGCGGGAGGCCGGGATCAATCTCCCTTTCTCGGCGACCACGCCTTATCAGAACACGATTGCCTCGCGGCAGCAGCCTCCGTTTCCGGGAAGCCAGGAGATGGAACGCCGCATCAAGAGCCTGGTTCGCTGGAACGCGCTGGCCATGGTGGTGCGGGCAAACAAGATTCAAGAAGGCATTGGCGGACATATCTCGACCTTCGCTTCCGCGGCCACGTTGTATGAAGTCGCTTTCAATCACTTTTTTCGCGCGCGTACGGAAAACGGCGACCGCGACGTTGTGTACTTCCAGGGCCACGCTGCCCCGGGAATCTATTCGCGAGCCTATCTTGAAGGCCGCATCTCGAAAGAGAAGCTGCAAAACTTCCGCCGCGAATTGAAGCCGGGCGGTGGATTGAGTTCGTATCCACACCCGTGGTTGATGCCGGAGTTCTGGGAATTTCCGACCGTGTCGATGGGCTTGGGGCCGATCCAGGCAATCTACCACGCGCGCTTCATCAAGTATCTCGAGAATCGCGGGCTCAAGCCGTCGACCGGCGGCAAGGTCTGGGCGTTTCTTGGCGACGGCGAAATGGACGAACCGGAATCGCTGGGCTCGATCACGCTGGCGTCTCGCGAAAAGCTCGACAACCTGATCTTCGTGGTGAACTGCAACCTGCAGCGACTCGACGGCCCGGTGCGCGGCAACGGAAAGATCATTCAGGAACTGGAAGCGATCTTCCGCGGGGCCGGGTGGAACGTCATCAAGTGCATCTGGGGCACCGACTGGGACAGCCTGATCCAGAACGATCGCGACGGTTTGCTGGTCCGGCGGTTGGGCGAAATCAGCGACGGGCAATATCAGAAATATTTTGTCGAGAGCGGAGCCTATTTCCGGCAGAACCTGTTCGGCAGTGATCCTCGCCTGCTGAAGATGGTGGAGCACCTGTCTGACGATCAACTGGCGCGCATGCGACTGGGCGGGCACGATCCGATCAAGGTGCATGCGGCTTACCGGGCTGCGATGGATCACACCGGGCAGCCGACCATCATCCTGGCCAAGACAATCAAAGGATACGGCTTGGGCGAAGCTGGCGAGGGCAAGAACATTACCCATCAGCAAAAGAAGCTGAACGAAGATGAGTTGGAAATGTTCCGTTCGCGCTTCGGGATTCCGATTCCCGATGACGAACTGCACGAGGCTCCGTTTTACCGGCCATCGGACGACAGCGCTGAGATCAAGTACATGCAGGCGCGGCGCCAGCAGCTTGGCGGATACATGCCGCAACGCAAGATGCGAGCGACGCCTCTGAAGCCCTTCCCCGACTCGCACTTCGAGGAGTTTCATAAAGGCACCGAGGGCCGCGAAGTTTCGACCACTATGGTGTTTGTGCGTTTGCTGGCGAAACTGCTGCGCGATCCCGAACTCGGTAAGTTCATCGTGCCGATCGTCCCCGATGAAGCGCGCACGTTTGGCATGGAGGCGCTCTTCCGCCAGGTCGGTATCTATTCCAGCGTCGGGCAGAACTACGAACCGGTCGACATGGACACGCTTCTTTATTACAAAGAGGCGAAGAACGGGCAGATTCTCGAGGAGGGCATTACCGAGTCGGGCTCAATGTGCTCATTTATCGCGGCCGGCACGGCGTATGCGAATCACGGCATTAACACGATTCCCTTCTTTATTTATTACTCGATGTTCGGGTTTCAGCGAATCGGTGACCTGATTTGGGCCGCGGCCGACATGCGCTGCCGCGGATTTCTGGTCGGAGGCACTGCGGGGCGGACCACGCTCGCGGGCGAAGGGCTGCAGCACCAGGACGGCCACAGCCACGTGCTTGCGTTGCCGGTGCCGAACTTGCTTTGCTACGATCCCGCGTTTGCCTATGAGATCGCCATCATCATTCAAGATGGCATCAAGCGGATGTATATCGATCAGGAATCGATCTTCTACTATCTTACGGTCACGAACGAGCCGTTGCCGATGCCTGGAATGCCTACCGAGGGCAAGGTTCGGGAAGGCGTGCTGAAAGGGCTGTACCGGTTCAAGGCCTCGGAGAAGAGCGACGCGAAACTTCGAGCGCAGTTGCTGGGCAGCGGAACCATCATGTACGAAGTGCTGAAGGCGCAGAAGATTCTGGAAGAAAAATATGGTGTCGGCGCCGACGTCTGGAGCGTCACGAGTTATAAAGAGCTGTATCGCGATGCCAACGATTGCGAACGCTGGAACATGCTGCATCCGGGCGAAGGGGCCAAGGTCCCCTATGTCACGCAGACTTTGAAGGATGCTCCGGGGCCGTTCATCGCGGCTTCCGACTACATGAAGGTATTGCCCGAAAGTCTCGGCAAGTGGGTGCCGGGACAGCTGGTTTCACTGGGGACCGACGGCTTCGGCCGCAGCGAGGCGCGCGCGGCCTTGCGCGACTTCTTTGAGGTCGACGCGAAGCATATTGTGCTGGCTACCCTGGGAGCGCTCGCGAGAGAGAAGAAGATCGGCACGGATGTTGTGAAGCGAGCGATTCAGGAACTGGGCATCAATCCAGACAAAGCGAACCCTGCGGTCAGCTAAGCTCGACAACCGGGCCGTCAGCCTCAACATCAAGATTCGAGAAAAGGAACAGACGCGGTGATTGAATTCAAGCTTCCTGAGTTGGGAGAGAACATTGAACAGGGCGACTTAGTGCGCCTGATGGTTGCCCCCGGAGCCACTGTCAATGAAGGGCAGTCGGTGATGGAACTCGAAACCGACAAGGCGGTTGTGGAAGTGCCCTCGTCCGTCAGCGGAACCGTGCAGGAAATTCGCGTCAAAGAGGGTGACAAGATCAAGGTCGGACAGGTGATCTTCACGGTGGACGGCGCCGAAGCAAAAGCCAGTGCAAAGGCTTCGGCGCCAGCCGCTGCGGCGCCTGCGCCCGTTCAGCAAGAACGACCGACTCCTTCGACGCCCGCGCCGGTTCAACGGAAACCTGAGGCGGCAGTCTCCGCAACTGCTGCGGCTCCCGCTCCCCCTTCGGCGGCTGCCTCTGGCGCCAGCGAATTCAAGCTTCCCGAACTCGGAGAGAACATCACGCAGGGCGACCTGGTGCGATTGATGATCGCTCCGGGGGCCAGGGTTTCAGAAGGCCAGCCGGTGATGGAATTGGAAACTGACAAGGCGGTGATCGAGGTCCCGTCGTCGGTCAGCGGCGTTGTCAAAGAAGTGAAGGTTAAGGAAGGCGAGAAGATCAAGGTTGGGCAGGTCATCTTCACTCTCGAAGGCGGAGCTCCAGCGCAAACCGAGAGCACACGTGCCCGTAACGCACCGGTGGAACATGTTTCCGGGCAGCATGGCGCGAGACTGGCATTCCAGGCTGCGATTCGGGCCGAGGGCAAGACCGAAGAGCAGGCGCTGCCGCCGGACCAGCCACACGCCGCGGCGCCCGTGTTCAGCATGCCGGTGCAACTTGGGAAGGTGGCGGGCACCGAGCATCGCCAGCCGGTTCCCGCGGCACCTCATGTACGGCGACTGGCCCGCGAAGTTGGCATCGACATCTATGAGGTGAAGGGCAGCGGTCCTGGTGGGCGCATCAGCGAAGATGACGTTAAGGCTTTCGCGAAGTCGCTGCTCTCGGCGGCAGCGACGGCGGCACAAGCGCCACCTCGTGCAGGACATTTCGCGCAACCGCAGCTTCCCGATTTTGCCAAGTGGGGCAAGATCGAGCGCGTCTCGATGCGCGGGGTCCGCCGCAAGACTGCCGAACACCTGGCGGAGTCGTGGAATACGGTCCCGCATGTGACGCAGCACGATCGCGCCGACATCACTGAGCTTGAGCAATTGCGAGCCCGCTTTGCCCCCAAGGCCGAGGAAGCCGGCGGCAAGATGACCGTCACCGCAATCGCTTTGAAAGTTTGCGCAGCTGCCCTTAAGGTTTTCCCGCAATTCAATGCCAGCATCGACATCGAGAAAGAGGAGATCGTCTACAAGCAGTTCATCAGCATTGGAGTCGCCGCTGACACCGACCGTGGGTTGCTGGTTCCCGTGATTCGCGACGTGGACAAGAAGAATATCGTGGAGCTCGCGGTTGAACTATCGCAACTCTCCAAGAAGGCGCGCGACAAGAAGCTTGCTCCTGCCGACATGGAAGGCGGCACTTTCACGATCACGAACCTGGGTGGGATTGGCGGTATCGGCTTTACTCCGATCGTGAATTATCCGGAAGTTGCGATCCTCGGCTTGTCGCGGTCGCGCATCGAACCGGAGTGGATCAACGGGAAGTTCGAGCCGCGACTGATTCTGCCTTTGTCGCTTTCTTACGATCATCGGCTGATTGATGGAGCCGACGCGGCGCGATTCTTGCGATGGATTGCCGAGGCGTTTGAACAGCCTTTCTTGCTTTCGGTGCAGGGATAGAGGATCGGGATAGCAAGTCAAAAACTTACACCACTAAGGACACGAAGATATAGGGAGGAATACGAGAGAAGAATTTGACTTTTCCTTTGTGTGCCTTCGTGCCCATCATGCTTGAAGCCTTGAAAGACTAATGTCTGAAACTACCAATCTAAATATTGCGGTTGTTGGCGGCGGTCCTGGCGGATACGCCGCTGCCTTTCTTGCCGCCGATCTCGGCATGACCGTCACGCTCATCGATCCTGAATTGAACCCCGGGGGCGTCTGCCTCTATCGAGGATGCATTCCGTCGAAGGCCTTGCTCCACGTGGCCAAACTGGTGGAGGAGTCGCAACAGGCGAAAAACTGGGGGATTGATTTCCCGGCGCCGAAGATCGACCTGGCGCGATTGCGTTCGTGGAAAGAAGGCGTTGTTAAGAAGCTCACCGCCGGACTCGGCGTGCTTTCGAAGCAGCGCAAAGTCCATTACGTGCAGGGCCGCGCGGCTTTCGAAAATTCGACTACTCTGCGGGTTACGAAAACAGACGGCTCTGAGGAAGCCCTCACCTTCGACCGCATTATCATCGCGACTGGTTCTCGCCCGGCGATCGTTCCGGCGTTGAAACTCGATACCCCGCGCATGATGGATTCCACCGGCGCGTTGAATCTGGAAGACATCCCGGGAAGCCTACTCGTAGTGGGCGGGGGATATATTGGCCTCGAACTCGGGTCGGTGTACGCTGCGCTGGGCACGCGTGTGACCGTCGTAGAAATGCTTCCGGGCTTGCTACCGGGGGCGGACCGTGACCTGGTCCTTCCACTTCACAAGCGGCTGGAAAAAATGCTGGACGGAATTCTGCTGAACACAACCGTCGCTTCGGTCAAGGATGAGGGCAGCGGCATTCGCGCCACGTTCGAAGGGCCTGATGTGAAGGAGCGAGAGAAAGTCTTCGATCGAGTACTGGTGTCCGTAGGGCGCAAGCCGAACTCGGAGATTCCGGGCCTCGAGAAGACTCGCGTTCAAGTTGGGCCGCGCGGATTCATTCAGGTGAACAAACAATTGCAGACCGACGATCCTTTGATTTCCGCAATTGGCGATGTGGTCGGCGAACCCATGCTCGCGCACAAGGCGTCCCACGAAGGCCGGGTGGCGGTCGAAGCCATTGCCGGACACAAAGTCGCGTTCGAACCGAATGCAATCCCGGCAGTGGTCTTCACAGATCCGGAGGTCGCGTGGTGCGGCCTGACGGAAACGCAGGCACAAAAAGAAAACCGCGAGATCAAGGTCGCGAAGTTTCCCTGGGCAGCATCGGGGCGGGCAGTCACGATTGACAGGCCGGAAGGAATGACGAAGCTGATTTTCGATCCGCAGACCGAGCGCGTGCTTGGGGTCGGGATCGTTGGTGCTGGCGCCGGTGAGTTGATCGCCGAGGGTGTCCTCGCCATCGAGATGTCGGCGCTGGCCAGTGATGTTGCCATGACCATTCACCCGCATCCAACGCTATCGGAGACCGTGATGGAATCCGCTGAAGTCTTCTTTGGCACAAGCACGCACATCTACCGGCCCAAGCGGGGATGAAGTAAACATCCCGCTTCGCCGTCTATCGGGTAGCGCCGGTCCGATACAATGTTGGCTTGTTTGCTGGCTGCGCCCGCATTCTTCGCGAGTGGCGCAGGCGACCACGGGCGGGTCACGACTATGCTTTCTCTCCGCAAAACCGCGCTTCTGTTGGTGCTGGCAATTGCTGCCAGCGTGTCGACTCCCGCGCAGTCAGCACTTACACAGGCCATCCAGCCGTTGTCCTCTTCATCGGCGACGTCCAGTACTGCGAGTGACCCTCTTGGCCGCACGACTCCCTCGAATGCCATCCTCGGCTTCCTGAAGACAGCACAAGACGGGGACTACAGTATTGCCGCCCAGTATCTGCAAATGAACGCGGCGCGCCGCCTGTCCGAGGGCGAACAGATGGCGACCAAGCTCAAGTTCGTGTTGGACCACGCCTTCACCGGCAATCTCAGCCGTTACAACCAGCCGGAAGGGATGCCTCAGGAAGGCGTGCCTCTGGGCCGGCAGAAACTGGGCAGCATGTCGGCGGGTGACGTGGAAGTTGATCTTGATCTGGTACGAGTCGCCGATCCCAGTGCCGGCAAAATCTGGCTGATTTCGGCGGACACTTTGGCGAAGCTTCCTGAACTGTACGATCAGGTCGAAGCGCGCCAGGTGGAAAGCAAACTTCCGAGCGCACTGGTCAAGCATCAATTCGCCGGAATGCCTTTGTGGCAGTGGGCAGCGTTGTTGCTGGCATTACCGCTGGCTGTGGCGTTGGGATGGGTGGCCCTGGCGCTGCTGGAAGTGCCTGTACGCTGGTGGGCGCGGCGGCGCGGGCAAATGGACGTCGCGAATTGGCGCTCGGTTTCGGGTCCGGCGTGGCTGCTCACGACTACTCTCATCCATCAGGTGTGCGCCGTCTACCTTCGCATGCCGCTGCTGCCGCGGCACTATTACTTTCAAGTCACGTCAATCGCTCTCATCATCAGTGCGACGTGGATCTTCTGGCGCGCGACTCGATGGTCATTGCGCCGCGTACGCACTCGCGCCCTCACCGGTGGCCACGCAGGCACAGGATCCCTGATGCTGCTTGGCGAGCGCATCCTGAAAGTAGTTATTTTTTTAGTCGGAGTTCTGGCGGTACTCGGCAATCTTGGCTTCAATATGAGCACCGCGCTGGCCGGGCTTGGCATTGGAGGACTGGCGATCGGCTTCGGTGCTCAGAAAACGATCGAAAATCTCTTCGGCGGCGTTTCCGTTCTTGGCGACGAGGTTTTCCGAGTCGGAGATGTATGTCGCTTCGGCGATCGTACTGGCACCGTCGAAGATATCGGCTTGCGCTCAACCCGCATCCGCACCGAGGAACGAAGTCTTCTCGCCATTCCTAACGGTACCGTGGCCACGATCAATCTTGAGAACCTCAGCCGTCGCGACAAACTCCTCTTCAAGACGAATTTTGGAGTGCGGCCCGAGAGCAAGGCGGATCATCTGCGCTTCGTCCTCTCCGAAATCCGCAAGTTGCTATATAGCCACGCCAAGGTTGAAACGCAGACCGTACGTGTGCGGCTCACGGAGATCGCGGGCAGTTCTCTTAATGTAGAGGTGCTGGCTTATATCCTGACCAGGGATTTTAACGAGTATGCGGCGGTGCGCGAGGATTTACTCCTGCGCGTGATGGACATCATGGAAGAGTCGGGCAGCGGCTTGGCATTGCCGGCGCAGACTCTCTATCTAGGTCGCGATGCGGGAATTGAAAAGCAAAAAGCCGACAATGCGGTGAACAAGATTGCAGAACTGAGGGACAGCAACAAGCTGCCTTTCCCTGATTTCCACAAGGATGACGTCTCTTCGTTCAAGGGTTCGATTGAGTATCCGCAAAGTGAGTCAACGTTGCGCCAGCCAGAAAGCGGATCCGACAAACCGCGCAGATGATGCACATCAGGCACGGCCTGGTACTCGCTGGCGAAGATTGCGCTCTTGTGGCTATGCACGCCAGTGCCAGCGCTCCGCAAGTCCGGCCAGAAGAAGATGGGTTGGAAAATAAACAAGGACTGGGGCGAGAATTAGATATCCCAGCAAATACACCAACCCCGGCACAGTATGTTGCTCATGAAAAAATAAACCGCGAGCCCAATTCACGTCCTGTTCAGGCCGCCAGAAATAATTTATCGGCACCACAATCCATGCCATGGCGGTCTGTAACTTCCATCCTCGACGGTCGTAGCCCAGGCGACAAAGCGCCCACAACAATAACGGCGGCATGGCGAGGTGAAATAAACTGACCAGTCGAATCGTCAGCGGTAAATGCGGATCGAACATGTACTCCGTACCGCCAACCACATGTCTTCCAAGCAAGAGTGCGCCCGCGAGATCAAGGGCGAAGAGCGTCTGGAACAATAGCAGTCCACAGGCAACCCAGGAAAAGATCAACGGGCTCTCCAGCCACAGTCCAACCCCGATCAACACATTGCCCAGGTCACAGAAGAACAAAAAATTCTGCGGCCCGTATTGTCTCCAATAGACAGGAGCCCAAAGGATGAGCCAGATCGTCCAACCGATCTTGAGCCAAAGCGGCACGCGCGAACCCATGCCCCACTATTGTATGCGACACAAGAATCTGTAAGCCGCGAATTACCTGCGTAACTTGCCGGTCCTTACCCGTGTACTTACGATAGTTTTTGTATGGGTTACCAAGCTCTTCTCTTCTGTCCCGATGAAAAAACCGCTCGTACAGTGACGCAGGTCCTGAGCGAGCTCGAGTTCAACGTCGAGGCCTGCATGGAGCCGTTTGCTGCAGTCAAGAAGCTGATGGGCCAACACTTCGACGCTGTGGTGGTGGACTGCGATAACGAGCAGAATGCCACGTTGTTGTTTAAGAGCGCGCGCAATTCGACGTCAAACCAGACGTCACTTGCCGTAGCCGTAGTGGAAGGTCAGGCGGGGGTGGCAAAGGCATTCCGAATTGGAGCCAACCTCGTCCTGACCAAACCCATTAATATTGAACAGGCGAAGGGAACCTTGCGTGTGGCCCGCGGGCTGTTGCGCAAGAGCGAACCGACAAAATCAGCAACGACCACAGCAGTTCCAGTTGCGCCGACTTCAGTTGCGCCAGTAAAGCCTGTCGCACCACCGAAACCAGACGTTTCCAAAACAATCGTCGAAGCGAAACCTGCTCCGCCGGCTCCGCTTTCTGCGCCCCGCCCGCCAGTTGCCCCGGTGGCAAAGCCTGTGACACCGCAAGCTTGGCCCGCCCCCGTCGCCAGTTCGAAGCCGGTTGAGCCGGATGATGATCTACTCGAAATTGGAGGAGACGACTCAGGAGTAACGCCAGCGGTGGCGCTTGAGTCGCCCGCTCCCAGCAGGTTAGTCACACCCGTTGCGCCCACAGAAAAATTGCCCGTGCCAGCGACCGCCGCTCAAGTGCAGACGCCGGTCGTTGCAAAGCCGGCCACCGGCAGCGGAGCAGCCAGCGCGCCAGCCCCGGCCCGCGAGACGCCAGGCTCCGCAGTCATCGAAAAAACTCCGAAAAAAGAAGCCGCCGAGGATCTCTTCGAGAAGCCGACGGAATCTGCTCAGCCGGCGTCTTCCGGCGTAGTTGGATCAGTGCCTTCTTTTACCTTTGGCGGATCCGATGCGACGGACGAATCGAGCGGTGGAAGCAAAAAGATTTTCGTGGGAGTCGCCGCTGTCGCGATTGTAGCCGCCGGCCTCTATTTCGGATGGACCCATTTCCATGGATCGGCTGAACAGCCGGGCAGCACTCAGCCAGCAGTAACAGCCGCCCCGGTTCCAACTCCATCACCTGCGAAACCAGGCACTTCGCTCCCCAAGCCAACAGCGACAGCTACAACACCGGCATCGGTATCGCCAACGGAAGTCACGCCCGCACCGAAAAAGCAACAGAGCGAACTGGATGTAACGGACGAAGAGGCGAATTCCACCTCGGCAGCAGTTCCCTCAAAGGCTTCCCCTTCTGCTTCGGCTCCTGTCAGCAAGACATCGGCACCAGAAAAGCCTGAACCAGCGCCCTTGTTCGTCAAGGGTGGCAAAGCTCCGAGCGCGGAATCAAAAGCAATGGCTGATGCGCCAGCACCCAGCGCGATCGGGATGGCCGCGCCCGGTACAGCAGCGCCACCACCGAATCTTGTCACAGGCGATGCACACCCCATGAGGCCGGTTCTCCAGACGTTGAACGTCTCGCAAGGCGTATCCCAGGGACTGCTTTATAAGAAAGTCGCCCCCTCGTATCCCACCAATGCCCTTCGCATGAAAATCGAAGGGACTGTGGAACTGCTGGCAACGATCTCGAAGACCGGTGACATTACGAACATCAAGGTCGTGAGCGGGGACTCGCAACTGACTCGGTCCGCCACCGATGCTGTCAAGCAGTGGAAATACAAGCCCTACCTGCTCAACGGCGAGCCGGTCGAGATCACGACGCAGGTCACCGTCAAGTTCAAGCTGCCTCACTAGAAGCTTCTTTGCTCAACAAATACAGGGCATGCACTTAAAGTGCATGCCCTGTTTGTTTTTGCGCACACTTTGCACTGGTGAATCACCGCGGACGTCTAGAACGATTCCCGTCTTTCCCCCGTGCTCGGATCCAGGAACAGGAAACCGTCCCGCCGAGGCCGACTGAAGTCGAAGATCTGGCTGATTGAGTTGGCAATTCCGTCGAAAGATCCGTTGCCAATGCGCTGACCGCCAAGCCAGTTGTCTTCGACAAAGCGCATGATGGAAGTTTGATCGGTCACAGTGTGATCGACAAAATTGCGTTTCGCCCATGGAGAGACGACAAGGAGCGGCTGACGGGGACCATAACCGCAACGTCCTAAAGCGTGCATGTTGGCAGGGTTCAGACCTGGCAGCGATGTGGCTGCCGTTCCGCAGGCGCCCGGCCCGGTGAGGCTGTCGGCCGGCCCCGTCGAAGTGTTTACGATCGGTCCCATCTGATGGTCGTACCATCCGTCGGAGTCGTCGTACAAGATGACTACAGCCGTACTTTTCCAGGAAGGCAGCAACTGCAGGAAGTTGATGGTATTGACCAGGAACGTCTGCTCGTCGAGTGGATCGGAATAGCCGGCGTGGCCGTCTTGATAGGCGGATGCTTTCAGGAAGCTCACAGCGGGAAGGTTGCCCGCCGCGGCTGCGGCGTAGAAATCCTGCAGGTCGTACTGATGATTCGCCGGACCGGCGTTGCCGATCTCTGCCATGGATGCCGGACGAGTGTGCGCCAAGTTCGCGGTCGACGCATAGTAGTTGAAGAATGAGTGGTGCGGGATATAGTCGGCCGTGGCCACGCCGTCCACAGCATTCACCGAGCTGCGCGTGCAGCCTGTGGTGCCGTTGGAGTTGGTAGTCGACAGATTGAAACCGCCCATGAACGATCCCCAAGTGACGCCAGCGGACGTGAGAAGGTCGCCAATGTTCGTGCTTCCCATCGTGACCTGATTGCGGGTGGGGTTGGAGCAAACGTCGCCCAGCGGATCTGCGTCGCCGATCAGGGTCAAGGAACCATCGCTCCCCACCGCTCACTTCGAAGCTCGTGCCGTTTTTAATCGCTGTGATCCCGTTGGTCTGTCCAGACGTGAGATTGACCACGCCCGGAGTCGATGGGCCGAACGTGGTGCCATAGGAGTTGTCGCTCATGGCAAAGGCTTGGGCGTAGTTCCACTCTGCAGTAACCGTGTTTCCATCAAAATATCCCATGACAATACTGCCGCCGCCAGATCCAGCGTCCAGAGGAAACAGATCCATCAGCCCAGCGTCGAACGCCTGTTGTTCGGCCAGATAGTTGTGATCCTGGTCGGAGGTCACCGCCTGGGACCGATCGAGGCGGAAGGGATTGGAGGCGCCGGCGCCGTTCGCCGGATTAAGGTTGGGATTGACGTTCAGCAGGGCGTTGTTGAGTCCATTGACGGTCGGAGTGCCCGGCGCAGCGACAAACGAGGGCTCTCCGGCAGGATTAGTGGCAACGGGGTAGGTTCCGAAATAATGATCGAATGAAACATTTTCCTGAAAGATCACAACCAGATGCTTGATGGGAGTGGCCGTCGGAGCAGCCCCACGCTCGGACTGCTGCACCGGTTTCGAGGCGGCAAATGCCGGCAAGGCCGTTGGTCCCAGGGCCGTGGTCAAGGCAAGCATGAGAGCCACAGTCTTTCTGTGGACTTCAGACTTCAGCGTTTGAATCATCACTTCCTCCGGTGCCCCGAATGGCCAGATCGGAAACCAGCGAGCTCATTTTCGCTGTCGAACCGGTCCTGAGACGGGGTGGAGGGCCACGATAATTGGCGAAAGTTTCACTAACGTTGCAGCGAAGTAAAAGAAAAGTAAATTGAAAGACAGACGCTGGCGGACCTCATACTGCCTTAGAGGCTTCGGAGGATTGGCGGCTGTGGAAAATTTGTAATGTAAACAGCGTGAGGAAGGATCGAAGATCCCGCCGCTGGACAATCGTGAAGATACCGAAATAAATTTGTTGCAGCGGGCTTCGCTTGATGCCTGCGAAAGTTAGTGGCCTACTGCGGTTGCAGCACCTCGTCGACTACCAGCTTGGCGCCCTTGTCGGCGGTGACAACTTTGTGAACCGGCGCGTATCCCGTAAGGGTAATGTCGATCACGTAGTTGCCGGAATCGACCATCACGTCCACCGGCGTGTTCTTTTCAATCATGTGCTGATTGACCGTGACCTGTGCGCCTTTCGGCTGAGTGCGAATGCTAACCGTCGCTTGTCCGGGCTGGCCTTTTCCGCCAAACAGCCGCGACACCTTGTTTCCAACCGTTTTGATGCTGTTCACATCGCCCAGCGGACGCAGCGAAGGAGAGAAATTGAAGGTCTGACCGAGCTCGAACTGTGCGTTCATGGTCTCGTCAAGGTATCCCGAGAGCCGCACCAGCACAACGTGCTGGCCTTTATTGATGCTGATCTGCGCGGGCGTTTTCGCTCCGACATCATGCCCATCAACGTAGACGTTGGCCCCCGTCGGCTGGCTCTTTACCACAAGCGTAGCCATCATTTGGGCGAGATGGACTGATGTTGTCGACCGATTTCCTGCCGTCACGACAACGGTGCGCGAGTCACTGGTGTAGCCCGCCTTGCTTACGGTGATGGAGTGTTGGCCCGGCTGAAGATTCGTCATCGCGAACGGCGTAACCCAACTCGGATCGGTCTTGCCATCCACTTCTACTTGCGCTCCCTGCGGGGTAGAGTCCACGGCCAACTGGCCCGGAATTACGACCGGCGCCGCCACTGGCTTTTTCTTCGCGTTGCGCGATTTCGCAGCCGGCTCCACGATGCGAACTTCCGGTTGTTCGATCTCCGCCGGTTGAGCCTGGACCGGTGCAGGCGGCGCCTCCTTGGGCGGAGCCGGCTGAGGAACCACCGGCTGCACTGGAGTCTGCGTCATAGATGGCGCAGTAGAGGTTCTCGTACCCGAATCCTCATCGCTATTCAGGCTGTGAATGTAGATGGTCACTCCGAGGCCAATGAGCAAAATGAGGACGCCGGCAGCACCCAACGCATAGAGCATCAGCTTCGGCGGAACGCCCTTAATCTCTTTGATCGCCTTTTGGGCCACTTCACGCGGCTGAATTTTAGGCTTCTCGTCGGCTTTTTTCCCCCCGCGATACGCAGTGATCGCGGGCGCGACCGACTGCAACGGCTCAGGAGCCGACGGCGGCGGTGGCGGCGGTGGAATGTAGACCTCTTTCAGAGGGGGCAATTCGGAAATTTCAGAAAAGCTCGTGCCCGTGCTCGCGCTGGATCCGCCCTCGGCCATCATCGGGTCGACGGCAATCTTCGACGAATCTCCGGCTCCCGGCTCGAAGGTCTCAACCTCAGGCTCATCGGCCACCGCGGATGACATGTACGTGGTCGGTGTTTCCCCCGGGTCGATTGCCGGTTCCACGGAAGCCGTCATGAAGTGGTTCGATAGATCGATTTCGGGCACTTCCATCGAAGACGATGGCACGTCGCTCGATCCGACCCCAGCCGCGGCTGCCGCGGCTTTTGGGGCAGCAAGCTTCGATGGCTTGGCCAGTGCCGCAGACCGAACTTCGGAACTCGCGACAGGCGCAGGAGTGGGTTTCTTTTCTGCAGGTCTCGCCACTGCAGAAACTGCGGCAGAAGGCTTTGCAACCGGCGTTGCTCCGGCTGTGCCAACAAACTTTGATTGGACCGCAGCTTTCACCTTGTCGGGAGCTACGGTTCCCTTGGGTGCCTCAGCCTTCTTGGCAGGTCTCGATTCTTTGCATTTTTCAAGGTCTTCGAGCAGTTCCCTTCCGGTTTGATAACGCTCCGCCGGATCCTTGGTCATCGCCTTCATAATGAGGCTGCTGAGCAGAGGATGAACTTTGGGATTTACGCTCAGCGGTGCGACCGGCGTGCTCTCCAGGATGCTTTGCCGCAACGATTCCGCATCTTCGCGATCAAACGCTTTCCGCTCTGTCACCATTTCATAAAACATGGCGCCGAGACTAAAAAGATTGGAGCGGCTGTCCATCGCCTCGCCGCGAACCTGCTCCGGCGACATATAGTGAAGAATCGAGGAGAGCGGACCGGTGGAGTGCTGCACGAAATTCCCCACACTCGACACGCCGAAGCTAAGAATCTTGACCGTGCCGTCCCATCCGCACATGATCTTGGACGGCTCCAGACTGTAGTGCACGATGTGCTGCGCGGACGCATGTTCGAGACCGCTGCACAACTGGCGCCCAATATCCAACAAATCCCAAATCGAGAATCCCTCTTTGCGCGCCAGCATGGTGGCAATGCTGTTTCCCTGGATGTATTCCATGGCGGCACAGAACTGGCCTTCGATTTGACCGGCGCCGGAAACTGCGGTGAGGTTCGGGCTGCTGAGAACCTTGGTATCTTCGGCCTCTTTTAACAGCGCTTGTTCAAGCGCGGCAGCGCTTTCTCCGAACGCGCTCAGCTGGATCGCCTTGAGAGCGATCGTCTGCCCGCTCTCAAGATCGTTGGCTTTGTAGACCGTACTGGTGCATGACTTCGCCAGTTCACTCAGAATTTCGAAGTGGCCGATTTTCGTAGACATTGCTTTTTCTTGCTCCAATCCATCACACGATCGCCGCGTTCAACCGCGACAAACCTGCGCCGGCCGGAGAATCCGGGGATAGCGGTACGGTAAGAATATCGCTGCTCGTGATCGGCATCGAGTTACCAAAGTAAGGACAATCTAAGGACCAGATGCCATCCGACAGGCCCGCCCACTAGGCGGTCGCGGCCTTCAGACGGTTGGCAATGCCACGGATGTACTCGATGAGTTCGGGGGGTTCGTGAACCCGGAAGTCGACTCCCAGCAAAGACAGGTGGATCGTCATTCCTTCCATGGAGTGAGATCCGGTGCGGAGCGTGCAGGAACGCCCGTCAATCGCCTCCAGCACCCCGGCCGAGGGAGGCACCCTCTGGGCGACAGCCTCGACCGGAGCAAACACAGTCACTCGGGCCTGGAACGGGTACGGAGCCTGCGACAGGGATTTCGACACAAAAGCGGCGAAATCTCCTCCGGGCGGATTGCGCGGTTTGAAGCGGGTCGAGGTCTTCACCTTGCCCGCGATGCGGTCAATGCGAAACGTTCGCCAGTCACTGCGGACAATGTCCCACGCGGCAAGGTACCAACGATAGCCAGTATGTACGAGCCTGTGGGGCTCAACCGAGCGGATCGCGGGTGCGCCGGTACGCCCCTGATAGGTGAACCGAATTCCTGCGTTATCGCGGCAAGCGCCGGCAATGACCGACAGGCGCCCGGCGTCGACGGTTGGGCCGGGATTACGCAGTGGAACGATGAAGCGATGCAGTGCCGACACTCGAGTGCGCAAACGCGGCGGCAGTACTTGTTCCAGTTTCATAAGTGCGCGTACGGAAGCTTCCTCCGTGCCCGCCACACCGCCGCTGGCCGAGGTTCGCAACCCGAGCGCAACGGCGACGGCCTCGTCGTCGTCGAGGTGTAACGGAGGTAGCGTCGCACCCGCCCCAAGTTGATATCCGCCCGCAACTCCCGATGTGGAATAGACCGGGTACCCAAGACTGCGCAGACGGTCGACATCGCGACGCAGGGTTCGCGCGGTGACATCGAGACGCTGTGCCAAGTCAGCCCCAGACCAATAGCGTTGCACCTGAAAAAGCGAAAGGAGGCGGAGCAGCCGGGCTGACGTCTGCAACATGTTTTGTATTGTGCCACGAGTTGAGGACCGAAACTGTCCTCAATAGCTGTTAGGGTACCGTGATTCGCATTGAGCCCGGTTCAGACAGAGAGCCGGATCACTGGAGAAGAATCATGAAACTGACTGATCTTTTGTTGAGGGATCTGGAGCGCGAGGCCGCCAGCACTCGGCTGGCCCTAGAACGCATCCCTGAGGGACAAAATGACTGGAAGCCGCACCCAAGATCGATGCCTCTCGGCTACTTGGCTTCGCTCATCGCTACCATGCCGGCGTGGATCATTATGATGGTGAAACAGGACCAATTTGATCTCAAGTCCGGAGACAGCACCAGATTCAAGCCGCTGCAATGGAATAAGCGCAGCGAACTGGTAGCCGCGCTCGAGACTGGAGTGGCCGAGGCGCGCGAGGCACTGCGGAATGCTACCGATGAGCACCTGATGGCGCCATGGAAGTTCATGATCGGCGACAACGTGGCCAGCGAGAATCCGCGGCATGTCATGATCGCCGACTCCGTATTTAGTCACCTGGCACATCACCGGGGGCAACTCACCGTCTATTTAAGTCTGAATCAGGCTTCTGTACCGGCGCTCTATGGGCCTTCAGCCGATGAAGGACACTTCGACTAATCCAGGCACATACCTGCGTGACGATTGCGTTGGGATTTTCCTGAGCCGCAATTCGACCGTAACTTTATCGTGAGCGCCGCAGTTGTACTTGTTATGTGTTTTCCGTTGTGACATTTGTCATCCGACCACAATGACGATCTCCACTGGCGAGCAAGTCCCGGGCGCGACACGATAGGGAGAGTGATCTTCGTCTGGAGGGAAAAGGCGTTTTGAGCATGCTGGGGATCAAATCCGGTCCGGTTGTGGAGGGCGACCTTCTTCGTCTATCCTTGAAGCGCTGGAACGTCGCCACCTCTCTGACTCGGCCCCCGGTTCTTCCTGGAGTTCACTGATGACCCTGACCCGATTTGTCACTAAAAACGCGTTCCGCAACAAGCGCCGCAGCATTCTCACCGTGTTGAGCATTGCATTTTCGTTGCTCTTGCTCACGCTGATGATGACGATTTGGCGCGGCTTTTATCTCGACCAGGGCAGCGCCGAATCGGCGCAGAGGTTAGTGGTGCGGCACCGCGTTTCCCTGACCTTTAATCTCCCGGGCTACTACCGGGAAAAAATTCGAGCTGTCCCCGGCGTCGTTGCCGTCGTCCCTATGTCGTGGTTTCAAGGGATCTATAAAGACCAGAAGCCGGAGAACTTTTTTGCGCGCTTCGGCACCGATCCGGAGGAGTTTTTCAAGGTCTACCGCGATTTCGAGATGCCTGACGATCAATTGAAAGCGTGGCAGCGGGACCGGCAGGGCGTGATCGTGGACGACACCTTGGCGAAGAAATACGGCTGGAAACTGGGCGACCGCATTTTCATCCAGGGAGACATCTATCCGGTGAATCTCGAGTTGAATATACGCGGTATTTTCCACTCGAATCCGGATAGTAAGGCGGTCTACTTTAATGCGAAGTACGTCGAAGAGGCCGTGGATTTCTTCAAGGGACGGGCCGGCACTTTTAGCATCCTGGCCGCTTCTCCATCGGACGTAAGCAAGATTTCAAGCACCGTGGATGACATGTTCCGCAACTCGCCGCAGCCCACCAAGACCGAAAGCGAGAAGGCCTTCGGCCTGGAGTTCGTGGCCATGATGGGCAACGTGAAGGCATTCATCCTGAGTATCTGTTCGGCAGTGGTCTTCGCAACGTTGCTGGTGTCGGCGAATACCATGGCGATGTCGATCCGCGAGCGGACGCGCGAAGTGGCTGTGCTCAAGACGTTGGGATTCACCAAGCGAGGCGTACTGGGCCTGTTTGTAAGCGAAGCGGTGGCGCTGTCGATCGCTGGAGGCTTGATTGGGGTTGGCCTCGGCTGGCTGTTGGTGTATGGCTTGACCCATTCGCCACAGTTCTTCAGCTTCTTTCCCCTGAAGGTCACGTTTGGAATATGGATCGCCGCCATATTTACCTCTGGTTTAGTGGGACTGCTGAGTGCCGCGCTGCCTTCGTATCATGCCTCGCAAATCAATATTGTCGACGGGCTTCGCCACATCGGATGACTTATGACGTTGGGCGGCTTCGTAGTACGCAACGCGTTTCGGAACAAGCGGCGCAGCCTGCTGACCATGGTCAGCATCAGCTTCTCTCTGCTGTTGCTGACGTTAATGATTTGCATTTGGCGATCCTTTTATATCGACCAGGTCGCTCCCGAGGCAGCGAAGCGCTTGATCACCCGCGATCGCGTCTCGCTGGCGTTTTTTCTTCCCGCCTTCTACCGCGAGAAGATTCGCGCCGTACCCGGAGTCGTGGCGATTGCGCCCATGACGTGGTTCGCGGGACGTTACATCGATGACCGTCCGGAGCACTTCTTTGCGCGCGTGGCCACCGATCCGGACGAATATTTGAAAGTTGCGTCGGACAAGATCGTGCCTCCAGAGCAGGTGAAAGCCTGGCAGCAGGATCGCGCCGGAGCGCTGGTGGATGTCACGCTGGCAAACAAATATGGCTGGAAGCTGGGCGATCGAATCCATGTGCAGGGCACGATTTTCCCAGTGGATCTCGACCTCACGATTCGCGCGATTTATCATCGCGATCCGCCGCAGAACGCGCTTTACTTTAACGCCAAATATGTGGAAGAAGCCGTGCCGTGGTTCAAGGGCCAAGCCGGCTGGTACGCAACTCAGGTCGCCACCGCGGATGACGTCGCGCGAGTATCCAGGACAGTTGATGATATGTTCCGCAACTCGCCGCTGCAGACGAAAACCGAAAGCGAGAAGGCTTTCCAGTTGGGATTCGTCGCCTCTTTGGGCAATGTGAAGGCATTCATCCTTAGCATCTGCGGCGCCGTGATGTTTGCCATCATGCTGGTTTCCGCCAACACCATGGCGATGTCGGTCCGAAGTCGGACGCGGGAGGTCGCGCTGCTCAAGACTCTGGGCTTCACCCGCCAGCGCGTGTTGTCCATTTTCGTGAGCGAGTCAGTAGCCATGGCGTTCATTGGAGGATTATTGGGAGTCCTGGTAGCGATTCCTGTCATCACTGGACTGACGCATCGCTTCATCGGTCTGGGCATCCCGCTCAACATGCGCGTCAACGGACCAACCGCGGCAATCGCATTGCTCGTGGCAGTGGTTCTCGGGATCGTAAGCGGATACGTGCCGGCTTATAGAGCGTCGCGGATGAATATCGTGGATGGACTGCGTCACATCGGATGAGTAGTAACGAAGTTTGAAATTTGATTCTGACTACCGAGTTCAATTATGGCGATACCGATCAGTTATAACGTCCGCAATCTGATTTTGCGCAAGGGCCTCACCGTAATGACCGCGATGGGCATTGCGCTCACGGTCACGACGGCGATCTTTCTGATGGCGCTCATCGCCGGACTCAACCGCGCCTTTGTCAGCAGCGGTAATCCGCTGAATGTCATGGTCCTGCGCAAGGGCTCGGAGGCGGAATTGACTGGCGGCTTTGATCGCTCGCTGTTTCCTATTCTTACGTCCCTTCCAGGGGTTGCGAAAGGCAAGAATGGTGAGCCATTGGCCTCGGGCGAGTTAGTAGTCGTCATCGTCCTGCCGCGCAAAGACGGCACGGGCGAAGTCAACGTGACGGTGCGGGGGATGATGCCCGCGGGCCTGGAGATGCGTCCGGGCGCGAAGCTGGTGGAGGGGCGATGGTTCGAGCCCGGGCAGCGCGAGGTGGTGGTCAGCAAATCGATTCGCAGCCGGTTTGCGCACGCCAATATCGGCGACAGCATGGAGTTTGGGAAGGGATCGTGGAAAGTCGTGGGCGTTTTTGACGCCGGGGGCTCGGCTTACGAGTCCGAAATCTGGGGCGACGTGAACCAGGAGGCCTCCGACTTCGATCGCCGGGAAGGTCTCTCGTCCGCCTACTTGCGCGCGACTGATCCGATTGCCGCCGACGCCCTCAAGAATCGAGTCAGCGACGATCAGCGTCTAAAACTGGAAGGATTCATTGAGACCGATTACTACGCCAAACAGACCAGTTCCGGAACGCCCATCAAGATCATCGGGTATGTCGTCGGCATTATCATGGCGGTGGGCTCGATTTTCGCGGCTATGAATACGATGTACGCAGCGGTTGCGTACCGGGGTCGAGAGATCGCGACGCTGCGAGTGATCGGCTTCTCGCGACCAGCCATCCTGACGTCTTTCGTGCTGGAATCGCTGCTGCTCGCCTTGCTGGGAGCGTTAGTGGGAATCGTTCTGATGCTTCCCTTCAACGGCATGGAGACGGGAACATCGAACGCCGTCACTTTCAGCGAGGTTGTATTCGCATTGCGCATTACTCCGCAGGTTGCGGGATACGCCGTGGTATTCGCGTTAATCATGGGATTAATAGGTGGGCTAGCTCCCGCCTGGCACGCCGCCCGGCAGAATATTCTCAACGCATTGCGCGGGTAGATTTGACGGACTAGAAACTATTTGGAGACTTGAAGCGTAACGATTCTTATGGGGATTGACACGAAACACGAAGACCTGCAAAGCCTGCGCATCGACCGCACACAGCGCGGCGACAACGGCGGAGAACCGCCAGCCTGGGCGCGCCGTTACATCCTTGGCGGCATCGCAGTTGTGATACTGCTGGGGCTCTTCGCCTTGGCCTACCGCGCTTTTTCCTCCGACACGCCTGAGGTCGAGGTCGTCCGCGCGTCGGCACAGACGAGCGGTAACGACGTGGGTGGAACTGTGCTTTCGGCCACGGGGTATATCGTGGCCCATCACACGATCAACGTGAATTCAAAGGTTACGGGCCGCGTGGCCTGGATCGGGGTGGAGAAGGGGGACAAGGTTAAGGAGGGCCAGGTCCTGGTACGTCTTGAGGATCAGGAATTCCGCGCAGCTTCCGAACAAGCGAAGGGAGCGGTCGAGAATGCCCGCGCGTACCTGCAGGAGTTGCAGCATGGATCCCGGCCTGAAGAAATTCAGCAGGCGCAGCATAACTTCGACGAAGCGCGGGCGACACTGGCCAACGATAAGCTGACGCTGGATCGCACGAAAGAGCTCGCCACCGGCGGAGTAGTTTCGCGGCAGCAACTCGACGATGCCACGGCGAAATTCGAAGCCGACCAGCAGCGGGTCAACTCGCTGCAGAAAGGGTTCGAACTGGCGAAGATCGGACCGCGTTCCGAGGAACTTCTCCGCGCTGAGGGCTCCCTTACCCAGGCACAAGGCCAACTGGATTACGCCAGGGCGCAACTGGACGCCACCGTGATCCGTGCGCCCGTGACCGGGACGATTCTCGATCGCACGGCGGAAAAAGGCGTATTGCTCACGTCGGGATTCGCCAGCGCGGCCGCAGGAGGCCCACAAGGGTCGGCCGTTTCGCTCGCGGACCTGAACGATCTCCAGGTGGAACTCGACATTGCACAGGCCGATTTCGCGCGGCTGGGACCCAATCAAAAAGCAATTGTCACGCACCGACGCGTATCCTGACAAGCAATACGACGGACAGATCGCGCAGATTTCGCCGGAAGCCAACCGCCAGAAGGCAACCGTGCAGGTCAAGGTTCAGGTGTTAAATCCGTCAAAATATTCGGATGTTCAGCTGCGCCCGGAAATGAACGCCACCGTGCGGTTCCTGGCAAACGAGGCACCCAAGACCACAACCGGACCTGCGGGAGTCTTCGTGCCGTCGACGGCGATTCGTGATCGCGACGGCAAGAAGGTCGTATTGCTTGCCTATAACGGCAAGGCTGTGGCGCGCGAGATTCACCTGATGAGCCAGCGCGCCGATGGAGCTCTGGTCGACGGCCTGGTTGGAGGCGAGAGCGTGATCAGCGCGGGACCTACGACTTTGAAAGATGGAGACAAAATTAAAATTAAGGGGCAATCATGAGTACAGCCGCACAAACCAACGTTGCCACGAGTACCAAAGTTGTACAGGTTCGCGGCGTCAGCAAGATCTTCAAGCGCGATGCCTTCGAGGTGACGGCGCTCGACGACGTCTCGATCGACATTGCGAAGGGCGAGTTCTTGGCCCTTATGGGTCCTTCAGGATCCGGGAAAACAACGCTGCTCAACATGATCGCGGCGATCGACCGTCCTACCGCCGGCGAATTGCTTGTGCAAGGGCAGGATATTTTCCGCTTCAACGATTCGCAGATTGCCCGTTGGCGGAATGAACACATCGGGTACGTCTTTCAGACGTTCAATCTGATTCCGGTGCTGTCGGCGTTCGAAAATGTAGAGTTGCCCCTGCTGCTAACCAAACTTACCGCACCGCAGCGGCGGGACCACGTCTTGACCGCTCTGAAGCTGGTCGGGTTGGAGGATCGAGTTCACCACCTGCCCAAGCAGCTTTCGGGTGGGCAGGAGCAGCGCGTGGCCATCGCGCGGGCGATTGTCAGCGATCCGACGCTGCTGCTGGCGGACGAACCGACCGGTGATCTCGACAGTCATTCCGCCACGGAGGTACTCGAGATCCTGAAGCGCTTGAACGAGGACTTCCAGAAGACGATCGTGATGGTTACGCACGACCCTCATGCGGCGTCGTACGCACACGTGACCCGGCACCTGGAAAAGGGAATGCTATTGCCACCGGGGTAGAATGGGTGTTCGGAAAAACACAAAAGCGCGGCTCTGCGGCCGCGCTTTCATTCTGGCGACGTAGCCGTTACATCAACTGAAGTTGGCGACTTGCGCTTCCGGACTGCTCGCCGCTTCCGGTAGATCTGCCACCCATTGCCAGGCCCGGCGGCCGTTCGACATCACGGCGTCCGCCTCCCCGTAATCGACCAACCGGTTCAGCACGGTCGTGACCGACGCCATGGGATCTTTGTGGCGCGCCAGCAGCGCGGGCATTTTCTGCTGGAGGTAGTCGCAAATATCGCGGGCACTCATAGCGCGGCCGGCTTCCATCAGAATCATCCGGCAGGCCTTGGTGAACCCGGGTTGGCGGCCATTGCTCTTGCGGTCCACCAACTCCAACAGGTCTTCGCTTAAAACGGCGTCTCCAAACAGATTGGCCAAACCTGAGATCGTTTGCTTGACTGTGCCGATTCGCTTCATGATCTCGGAGCGCCTTTGCATGAGCTGCCGCAATTCGTCGTGCGCCTGCCGAATCACTTCCTGCACGTGCCCGACGTCATATCGTTCGATTGATTGGAGTGAACCATGCACTTGCTGAACGTTTTCCATACCACCCCCAAATTCTTGTACGCAGGCGACTCGTTTTGCACTAAGTGAGACCCTTGTTGCCCGCGGACCCCACGTCCACGGACTCTGCGCTAGTTATGGGCAAACCCCCACTTAAAGCTCTATACGCACAAACCTGCGTTGGTGTTCCCTCGATTTGCAGGGTTTCGAAGGGCCACCCAAATCTGGAGGGTTAGACGCGGCAATTGTGAAATGGTTAACGGGTACCGGAGAATCCGATCAGTATCTCTCGCTGCACTTTATTGCAGGATTATGACCAGCATGCGGCCATCGGAGTGGTAACCATCTCCGGTGGCGTTCTTAGCGTCTTGTACGGGGTTCGGAGGCAGATAGTAGGTCAAAGTTTTGGCTTTTGCAGCCTTTTGCAAAGTACTGCCTATGTTGTCCCGCTCGCCATCGACTGCGGGATCGATTTTGTGAGTAACGTTATTGTTACGCTTGTCCTTGGCAAAGCCAATATCGTGGGTGCCCGCGCCCACCCAGACCTCTTCGCCGTTCCAGGTAAATGGCGCCTTCCAAATGCGGAAGTGGTGACGGCTGGCAACCATGGCGATCGGTTCGGCTAGCTCGTATCCGAAATCCTGCTTCCTCCCGAATAGAAAGAGCGTACTCATCGGCATGGCCAGGTAGTCCTTATTGTCGTAGGTCTGCGTAAGCGCGTTGAATACAGCCTTCGTATTGCTGGTATCCGCGACATGCCAGCTAGCGGCTTCAAGGGCAGCCTGTACTTTTGTTTGGGCCCCCACGATCACGAAGTTCACCATGTCACCCAGATTGTTGAACTGATCGTTGATCCGGCGTGGCAGGCTGTCGATACTCTTGCGCAGGGCGGCGTCGAGCGGTGCATCCGACAACTTGAGCGGCACGGCGGTTGATGAAGAACCTCCTGCCGACGTGGCGTTCGAACCACCCGTCTCCGATTTACCGATGCCGAATTGCCCTGACAAAAAGACGTCGGCTGCAGTAGAAAGCTGCGATTTGAGCTGCTCTCCACGGGTTTTTTGCTCGCCGCCAGCGGTGCTGGTCGCACTAGAGGCTGCTATGACCTTTTGAACTTTGACAACGAATGCTCCCTGGCACGGCGGGGTCGCGGAGGAATTCATCCCGAGAAAAAGATGGGATGCCCCCTCTGCATGCAGTTCGTTGCTGGTCCCCACCAGAACAGGAGATGCGCCGTGAGCGTGTAACCGGGCGATCAACGCTCCCGCCGGGGCGCTGGGCAAAGGCAAGTCTGCAGTGTGGGCGCCGGCGCCGCTCAATCCGGCGGGAGTGCACGACGGAGTGCCAGAAGAAGCAGGCGCATTCGACGAATCTGCGGCCGTGGCCGAGATCTTGACGACGTCGCCGGATTGCAGATCAAGCCCGGTGTCAGTCCAAGCCTGCCCCGCCGCGACCTGAAAGGTCAGGTCCTGTGAGGTTGGGACCGACTGTGCACCGATAAGAGAAGCAGACAGCAAAAGGGCTGAGAGGAGAAGGATACTTTCTCTGATCATGTTCCACTCCCTGGGACGACGGTCTTATTATCCTCTAATCCCGACCTCAGTTGGCAAGCCCGACATGGGCTCGGAACGGCCCCCCCGTCGGCGCCATTAAACTCTGCCCGTTAGATTCCGATGGTAACTAGGGATGGAGTTTCAATGTTAACAGCCGCGAAACCTGCCTTAGTTCCCGCCAGCCTGCACGTTTTACTCGTGGGGGACAAGGAAGAAGATTTCTTTCTAATCCGGGAGATTCTGGAAAGAGACCCCAGTGTGCTCGCCACCAATCTCGACCATGCCCGTTCACTCGAGGAAGCCAGGGCGATGTTGCAGCAAAAGTCCTATGGACTGGTTCTGTTTGAGCATGAAACGGGGGATGCGGAAGCGGTCCGTTTTGTGACGGAGTTTCTGCATGCCGGAGTTTCAGTGCCCTTTATCGTGCTGACCGAGGACGCGGATGAAGCGACGGTCGCCGAGGTTATCCAGGGAGGGCTGTGGAATTGCCTAGCGAAATCGCAGTTGGACGGCGCGACTCTGTTCCGGACTATCCGCAGCACCCTGGCGCTGCATTCGATGCAGCAGGAACAACAGACCGCGGAAGAATCACTGCGAAAACTGTCGCGGGCAGTTGAGCAGTCAGCCGACAGCGTGATCGTCACCGACCGGTCTGGAATCATCGAATACGTCAATCCGGCGTTCGAGGCACTCACCGGTTATCCTCGCAACGAAGTATGCGGGAAGACACCACGAATTCTTAAGTCCGGGGAGCAGGGCCCGGATACTTATCAGGAGATGTGGGACGCCATCCTTGCCGGAAACGTCTACCGCGGTATCTTGGTGAACCGGAAAAAGAATGGCGATTTGTACTACGTGGAGGAGACCATCTGTCCGGTGCGTGATCCTGCGGGTCAGATCACGCATTTCATTTCGAACGGGCGGGACCTGACGGAACGCCTTCATCTGGAGGCGGAACTACGCCAGGCGCAAAAAATGGATGCGATCGGCAACCTGGCCGGAGGCGTGGCGCATGACTTCAATAATCTTCTGACCATCATTACCAGCTACTCAGAGTTGGCGCTCGATGACATTCCTCGCGACACACCACTCGAGTCCAAGATTCAGGAAATCCTGTTGGCGGCCCGGCGTGCGGCCGAGCTCACACGCCAACTTCTCGCCTTCAGCCGCAAGCAGCCGCAAGCCCTGCGCGTGGCGGACCTGAATCAGATCATTACTTCTATTTCCAAGACTCTGCCGCGGCTGATTGGCGAAGATATCGAGTTCAGCTTCGTTCCCGGGGCCGGCATCGGCAGCGTGCGCGTCGATCCTCTGCAGATCGAACAGATTCTCATGAACCTGGCCGCCAACGCTCGGGATGCCATGCCGCAGGGTGGTCACCTCCGGGTTGAGACTTCCGACGTAAAACTGGACGACCACTACGTTGATCGCAAACGGGCTGTCATTCCCCTCGGTCAGTATGCCCTCATTACGGTGACGGATGACGGGGCGGGGATTCCTCCCGAGCATCTGCCGCACATCTTTGAACCCTTCTACACTACGAAGCCCGCAAGTAAAGGCACGGGGCTTGGCCTGGCCACGGTTTACGGAATCGTGAAGCAAAACAAGGGCTTCATTTGGGCCTATAGCGAACATACGATGGGCACGGTCTTCAAGATTTACCTGCCCTGCATTGGGGAGCGCGGACTCCCACTCGAAATCGAAGAAACTAGAACCGAGAGCATGGCTCGCGGCTCGGAGACGGTGTTGCTGGTGGAAGACGAGAATGCAGTCCGGCGGGCTACGGCGGAGTTCCTCCGCCTGCAGGGATACGTTGTACTTGAAGCCAAAGATGGCGTCGATGCTCTCGCTGTCGTGCGGCGGCATCAGTCGACCATTCATCTGCTGGTCACCGACGTCGTGATGCCCCACATGAGTGGCGGCGAACTGGCCGACGAGTTGCGGCGCCTGCGACCGGAGATGAGGTTCTTGTTCGTCTCCGGGTATGCTGGCAAGACAGTACTCGACCACAAGGTGGTCGACCTGGACGCGAATTTCCTGCAGAAACCCTACACGCTCAAGCAGCTTTCGATGAAGGTTCGCGGAGCCTTAAACCACACAGCGACAGCTTCCGGCTCCTGCTTCGAAGCGGGCGGCATCTGAGACGACTCCCAACAGTGGGTATAATTGTTGACGGTCTCGGTTGGCTCAATGCTCCCAGGCGCAATGTGTGCGCTGTTCCTACTTTTTTTCGATGTGCGTCCGGGCAGAATCCTGGCGGGCGTTTTCCTTCTCATTCTGTGCGGAGCCATCGTTTATTCTCTGCTCCAGGTTGTAGCAGCGTTTCGCTATCTGGCGGTCCGGCCGCCCGCTCTGCACTCCGCGGAGCCAATCAGCATTCTCAAACCGCTTGCCGGACTGGACCTGGACCTCGAATCGAATCTCCGGACCTTCTTCGAGCAAGACTATCCCGCGTTCGAGATTTTGTTTGCGTTGCGGAGCGAAAGTGATCCTGCAGCCCAGGTTGTAGCGCGACTCCAGACGCAATATCCGAACGTTCCTTCGCGCTTAGTCCTGACAGGAGAGCCGCCGTATCCGAACGCCAAGGTCTACAGTCTTGATCGCATGCTGTCGGATGCGGATCACGACCTGGTCGTCATGAGCGATAGTGATATTCGCGTGACGCCGAACCTTCTGCGCACCATCGCGGCCGAGTTTCAAGAGGAACATCTCGGCGTGGCCACGTGTCCCTACCGCGCGGTTCCGGGGGAGAGTCTCTGGTCTCGCTTCGAAGCCACGGGGATGAATACCGATTTCTGGGGAAGCGCGTTGGTTGCGCGGATGCTCGAAGGCATGCACTTTGCGGTGGGCCCAACCATCGCCGCGCGGCGACGCGTGCTGCAGTCGATCGGCGGCTTCGCGCGGGTCAAGGACTATCTGGCCGAAGACTTCGTCATCGGCAGGTTCGCCGCGGAAGCCGGACACGGAGTCATTCTTTCTTCGTACGTAATTGAGCACCACATCGGCAGCGCTACGTTACCGGAAAATGTTGAGCATCGACTGCGGTGGGCGCGGAGCACACGACGCTCCCGGCCCGCCGGATACGTTGGCCAGTTGTTTACGATGCCGTTACCGTTGGCTTTGCTGGTGTGCGCGTTTTCCCCCACGTGGTGGCCGCTTCTGCCTGTCGCAATGATCGTGCGCGCTCTGGCGGCCTACGTAGTGTCGGCACGAGTGTTGGGGGCACGAATCAACTGGCTTCTGTTGCCTCTCGAAGACCTGCTGGGATTCTGCTTCTGGCTCGCAGGATTCTTTGGCAACACGATCTTGTGGAGAGGGAGGCGATACCGCCTTTTTTCCGATGGAAGATTCGAACTAGTCCCGACAACGAATCGTTAACGCGGCTTCGATCTCGCTATGGAGCAATGCGAGTTAGCCGTCCGTCCTTCAATTCAAATCGATCGCCGCGCCACGTCACGGTATGACCCACGAAACTGGCAATCCATACGGCGACCGCGATTAGGTCGCGCACCGGTAGCAGCCACAAATGCTGGACTAGTTGCTCATCTTCCAGGACCGACTTGCCGACCGTAAGCGCCACTGCGAGCCGCAACAACAAGGTCCCTCCCAGCAGTGCCCAAGACCATAGTGCTGCGCTCGCGGAAATTACGCTGAGTAGCGCCCACATCAGACCATAGGTGGACACGAGCCCGACATATCCTCCAAATCGCGCGTCTCGCACGCCGCGGGCCCAGCGCAGTTGATGTGCGAGGAATCCTCCCAGGTCATAGGCGGGAAGATGCGTTTCGACCACAACGTCAGACAGCGCCACTTTCAATCCGAGGTCAGCGATCCTTCGGCCTAATTCATAGTCATCCGCGAGGTACTCGACAATGGCCTCGAATCCGCCGATTCGTTTGAGGTCGGTTCTTCGAAACGCGAGAGTCGAGCCGAGCCCGAAATGCAGACCGCCTTCGACTTGCCGCGCAACCAGCACTCCCGCACAGAAATCCGTGCTAATGCCAAGAGACTCGAGTAGCGAGCCCAGAGTGGATGCGGGAACTCCGCGATAGAGACATGTCACCATCCCAACCTGCTCGTCGGCCAAAGGCCCGATAACGCGGCGAATATAGTCGCTCTCCACCCGAATGTCGCTATCGTTGACGATGAAGTGCTGGTGACTAGCGATCCCAGCCATCTGCGCGAGATTGCTCACCTTCACGTTGGCGCCGAGTTGTTTCGAACAGACGAGCAGACGGATTGCACGATGGGGAAACTCCCGCTGCAATTGCTCGACGCTCGCCACTGCTGAATCTGCGGGATCGCTTACGCCGAAAATGATTTCGTACTCGGGATAGTCCTGCAGGCAATGGCTGCGAAAGCTCTCGTAAATGTCCGGATCTGTTCCCTTCAGGGGTTTTAGGATCGAAACTGGCGGCAGGGTAGTCGCTGGGCGGGCGCGGGCGACTGCATTTCGGCTGCGAAGAAAGCCGGCAGCGCTCCACAAGCAGAGGATGTAGTAGATGCAACTCGAGACGCAGCCAAAAATCGCGACGACCTGACAAGTCCTGACTATGGAATGAATCATGCGCGAGCGCAGGCCAGACTATTCGTACCGCAGCGACTCAATCGGATCGAGGTTCGCCGCCTTCCATGCGGGATAGATGCCGAAGATCAGCCCTACTCCGGCGGCAGAACTGAATCCAAAGGACACCCAGAACATCGACATGCGTGCCGGCAACGACGGCCAGAGGACCGGGATCACCCAGACCACGAGCGCACCCGCGGTCACGCCGATCAACCCACCCACCGCGGTCAGCATAATGGCTTCCAGCGTAAATTGCAGGAGAATGTCGCGCTTGCGTGCGCCAATGGCCTTGCGCACGCCAATCTCGCGCGTACGCTCGGTCACGCTCACCAGCATAATGTTCATCACGCCAACCCCGCCAATGATCAGCCCCACACTGGAAATGGCAAACATACCGATGAACAGCATTCCGGTAAGTTGGTTCCAGACATCGGAAATCGAGTCTGCCGTGAACACGGCAAAATTATCAGGCTTGCCAAAAGGAACTTTCCTGCGACGGCGCAATAACTCTCGGATCTCGTCAATCGCCTTGGGCACGTCCTCGTGGGTCGTGGCCTTGACGCTGATCCAGTGCTGCTTGAGTTCGGGATGCAACTTGCGCAGCGTGCTTAGCGGGAAAACGACCTTGTTGTCGTCCGGATTCTTGCCGCCCCCGAATACCGATTTCACACGCTGTACCGTTCCAATCACGGTAAAAAGCTGGCCCTCGATATTGACTTCTTTGCCGAGCGGATCCTCGGTGCCGAACAGTTCTTCCGTGGTATCGGCGCACAGCAATACCACGGGGGACCGGTGCTCCTCATCCACCTCACTGAACCAGCGGCCTGAAGCGATGAGCAGGTCGAAGACTTCCTTAGCGGATGCCTGATCGCCTTCGAGAATCGTGTTCTTCGCTTTTCTGTCCTTGTACTTCACGGCGAAGGTGCCTACGCCCAGTTCCGGCCTGAAATAACGCAGCCCGGCTGTGACTGCCTTTACGTGGGGCAACTCATTGATCGCGAGCGCATCGTCGTAAGTCAATTCCTTACGCGTGCGCATTTCTTCCGTCGGCCGCCCGAAGGTAAACGGTTCCAGATGAAACGCAAAGATGACATTGGAGCCGATACTGCTGACCACGTCTTTGACATTATCGTCGAGGCCTCGTCCAATGGACGAAACGCCAATGACCACGACGACGCCAATCACAATGCCCAGGACAGTTAGCGACGAACGCAGCTTGTTGCTGCGGATTGTATCCGTCGCCATCCTCACGATTTCACCGAACTCGCCTTTGCGCATATGAGTGAATTGCGTAATTTAGTAATTGAATCCCAGGACGGGAGCGCCGAGATTTTCAAATTACAAAATTACAAAGTTACTCAATTACCAAATAGCCCGGTCGCCTCACGTCTCAAACCGCAGCGCCACAATCGGATCGAGGTGCGCTGCCTTACGCGCGGGATAGACTCCGAAAAATACTCCGACACTGCCGGCTACGATCAGGGCCGCGGCTACGGCCCAAAGCTTGATCGAGGATGGAATTCCAATCGCCAATGTCACCGATTTTGCGACACCCACTCCCGTGAGTACGCCGAGTACACCACCAATCAACGACAGGATCACAGCCTCGATCAGGAACTGCAGCAGCACGTCGTCGCGACGGGCGCCCATGGCTTTGCGGATCCCAATTTCACGAGTACGCTCGGTCACGGCCACCAGCATAATATTCATGATCACAATGCCGCCCACGACCAGCGAAATGCAGGCGATGCCAATCGTCGCGATGAAGAAAGTACTGCTGAAATTCTGCCAGATTCCCAGCAGGCTGGCATTGGTCTCAATATCGAAGCTGTCATCTGCCTCGGGGCGGTCGTGGCGTCTGGCGCGAAGCGCGGCGCGGGCTTCGTCAATCGCTTCATTCAGCGGAACTCCCGCGGAACTCGCCTTGCCGCAAATCCGCAGGCTGTCGTTGTGCACTCCATATTGCTTCAGACACGCGGTAATGGGGATCATCACGAAATTGTCCGCGCTCTGTCCCAGCGTCTTCCCCTTCTTCTTCGCCACACCGATCACCTGGTAAGGCCAGCCATCCACACGAACTTCTTTCCCCACTGGATCGGTGCCCGGCATGAGGTGTTCTACGATGTCCATGCCGACTACTGCCACCGGAGATCGATTGTTCACGTCGGTCTCATTGAGCATCCGCCCTGCGTCCAGGTCCGTGTCGAGAATGGTAGCCATTCCGGGATTGATCCCTCGGATCAAGGTATCGCTGATCGACTGCTCGGCGTATTTCACATGGCCACTCTCATTGCGCGTGGAGACCCCCACCAGGTCACAATGGTGGCAGGCTTCGACCACCGCCTGGTAGTCCTCCATGGTCAGGTCTTTCCGTTTTTCTCCTTCGAGATAGTGATCGACGTTGGTCGAGAGGGGAGAGACTTTGAAAATAAGAAAAACATCCGCGCCAAGATTGAAGACCTTCGTGGCTACGTAATCCTGAATGCCGGAGACAAACGTCACCACCGCAATCACTGCCGCGATTCCGATCACCACTCCCAGCAGCGTGAGCACGGAGCGCAGTTTGTTCGCCCACAGCGAACGCAATGCGATTCGAATGGCTTCCGCAATCTTCATGAAATCGGGTATTGGATGTCAGGTCTCGGGTCTTGGGATTTGGTGACGTATTTCAGACCCCGACTTTCCCACGCTAGTCTAGCAGGGGTTCGGAGGGAAAGCCCAAGGGACGATTTACCAACTGGGAAGCGCGTTCGCTAAGCCACCCTGGGACTGAAAACCCGAGACCTAACGACCCGAGTCGCGAAATCGGCCAGCGGCCCGTCCATCGCATATAATGATCGCGTAGGCAGCCGGACCGGACGGCCGCTCTCTGCGTCTTCGGGCGCGGGGAGAGGAAAGTCCGAACTCCGCAGAGCAGTGTGCCGGATAACGTCCGGGACGTCAGGTTCAAGCCTGATGGACGGAAAGTGCCACAGAGAATATACCGCCTCGGCGGCAACGCCGGGGTAAGGGTGAAAAGGTGCGGTAAGAGCGCACCGCCGCGTCAGTAATGCCGCGGGCAGGGCAAACCCCACACGGAGCAAGACCAAATAGGGAGGAAGTCCGTGGCTTTGATTTTCGGATCAGAGCCGCAGACACGTGCCGGCTCGGTGCGTCAAACCTTCGGGTAGGTCGCTTGAGCCGCGCAGTAATGCGCGGCCCAGAGGAATGGTCGTCCCGCAGGAGCAATCCCGCGGACAGAATTCGGCTTACAGGTCCGGCTGCCACAAATAAAGCATTACACCCGCCTAGTGGCGGGTGTGCCGTTGCAGAGCCACTCGCTTTTAGACAGCTTGCGCCAGTCTCACGGCTAGGGGGGATTTTGAGTGTATGGGGATATTACGCCAACCATCTTCTGGAGGCACTGCCAACACCTTTCTCAGAGCCGCGAAATGAGCCTACCGCTTTTGCGTCGCGCCTGTTTCCTGCCACAGCTATCAATGAACACAAGACGGACACTTACTTGGCAAGAGTGAAATTCACGTTGATCTCGTTTCCACTCCCACGGGTCTCGCCGTGTTGAAGATATGACCGGTATTTCCACTGCTTCACGGCGTCGATCGCAACGGCACGGAGCTGCGCGGTACCCGCTAATGAGTGGCAAAAATTCGACGTCTCGGTCCTGCTGATGATCGCTCTCAAAACCACTTGGCCTTGGATATGCGCCTCGCTTTGAACTGCTCGGGATATCGGTAGGTACCTTTTTCAGGACAAGCGCAGACATCTCTTCCTTTGACGGCAGCACCGAGGCAGTGCGGCGCGGGGCTGCTCGGATCTGCTGTGCGGCCGACTCTCCAGCCGGATTCAGCCGGGTAGGGTTCCAGCGCCCGCTTGCCGTCAATCATGCCCCCGCTGTTGTTGAGCAGACGGCCGATTTTGGAACGTCGTCCTGGATGAAGAATAGCCCCCAGCCTCCAAACGGCCTTCCTGTAGGGCTGTTATCCGTTCGCGGCGTGGTCAGTCCACCTTGGCTCAAGTGAATTGGCTTGTAAACCATATCGCGAATGGAATTGAAAATGTCGGCTCCGCTTCCCTGCCGCTGTTGCAGGTAGCTATTCATGGCTTGGGTCAGGATGAATGTCGCGGATGATTGATAGACAAAAGTCGTGCCCGGATTCCCTTTGTGAGGAAATGATGTAAAGGCGTCTTTAATCTTCTCGGCGTAAGGCTCGGCATCAATAAAGGCGTTCTCCTGAGGACCGCCCTCGTCTTCTTCTTCTTTTGTGCCGATATAGTTGCCCGTGGCCATATCGGATGTGTTGGCGAAGGTGACGTTCGTCCAGTCGCCACCTTCCACGTATTGCGGCACATAGTTTCGTATGAGTTCACCGTAGACAGAACTCCCAAATTGCTGCCCTAGCCACAGCAAAGCGAGGCCAGCAAACGCCGACTTCGCGACCGAAATGCAGCCCGGCGAATTCGGCTGACCAGGGCCGGTTGCCACATTTTAATGCACTTACACCCACCACGCCGGCGGGTGTGCCGTTTTTGTGCCACTCATTCAATGCTTCTGGTTGATTGCTGACCTCGCGGGCAACGAGTGACAGGTGATTCACAAGATTGTAGTAATGAGTGTTGTGCTCGTAGTGGTCGGGCTTACCGTTCGGCAGAATGCGTTGATCGAGAATGTGTATCTCACAACGCACGAGCAGCGAGACTAGAAAGGGTAGTAACAAAGCGGGAGCACGCCCACGCACTTCTTCATGACATTCTCCTAGCCGATCTTCAAGTAGTCTCTTGATCTCCTACCTCAAGGCAAAGTCGCTTCCACTTCCTCGAGCATCCATTTGTCGCTGGCGGTATCCAGGTGACAGTCGTATCCGTACAAGCGGCCATTAAAAATATGCTGGAACAGGCATGCACGCTGTCCGCGCATTACGGGATTGCCGGCAACCGGCTCGAAGTTCCCGTCCGGCGCATCGGAAGCAAACACCTTGACTTGCCACTCCCCTTGCGGATCGTCGGTATATCGATGTGGATAAATCTCTGTGGCCAGGTAATACACGCCCTTCTTTTCGCCAGCGCCCTTCGCATTCTTTACCCAAAGCAGCGTTGGCGCAGCAATCGTCTCCGTCGACTTCAGCAGAATCTTTTCCGGCGCCGCGTCCAGTTCATGAATGTTGTTCGTGCTTTTGCTGATGATCTCGAAATGGTCCTTGTCATTCCCTCGATAAAACGTCAAATACAAGCGCCCGGAGTTCGGATCGCGAAACAGATTCGGATTCTGATTCCGCTGATCCGCAACTTTGGCCACTAGAACCTTTTCTTCCGTTATATGAACGCCGTCCTTCGACGAGGCCAGAACGATGTAGCTGCCCGGAGTGTCGTAATCGCGCGTAATAGCGAAATAGAGAAGATCCTTGTGAGCAGGATCGGCTTTGGCCAATACCGACGGCCAGCGCGCATTCGTCCACAACGGATTCTGTTCGTACTTGGTCCAGTTCACCAAGTCATTGCTCCTCGCGAGCCCGATCCCACGACCTTCATTCAAACCGTACCATCCCCAATAACGGAATCCGGCGCGACGCAATTCCAGCACGCTCAAGGTGTGCGGGAACTCATTGCCTTCCCACTTCTGCGCGTCGGGCAATATGTGCCTTGGCTCGGTCAGGCTCAGGTACGGAATCGCAGCGGCTCCCGGCTGTTCTTTCGTTTGTGCGAGAGCGGCGGATGAAATCCCTATCACGACAGCGACGATAGTGCATTTACGAAACAATTCGGACATGAGGACTTCCCTCCCTTTCTTATGAAACCGGCTCGGCAGCAGACTTTTTCAAGCTGATCACGGCGTTGCTGATGATCGGGTTCGCCCAGAATCCGACGCTGAGCACGCAGCCGATCGTGAGATAAAGAAATGCGACACCCGCGCGCAGACCGAAGTGATCGCCGATGCGCCCGATGATCAGTGGCACCACAGCTCCGCCCATAATTCCGCTGCTGAGGATTCCACCCAGCGATCCATGATGCTCGGAAACCGAATTCAATCCGAGTGACACAAGGATCGGCCACATGACGGAAGCGAATAGTCCGATTGCCGGGAATGCAATCAGCGAAACCCGCGCCGGTCCGAATAGCGCCGCAGACAAACAGATCAGAGCCCCGATGCAGGTGCCCCTCAGCACGTAGCGGCTGTCGAAAATCTTCAGCAGCAGCATTCCGATAAAACAACCGGCTGTAAGCAAGCCCCAAAACCACGACACCGCCGCAGCCCCGGTCGTGTGCGGATCGTAGCCGTGATACACCGAAAGAAATTTCGACATCCAGTCGGCAGTGCCCTGTTCGAAACCGACATACGCGAAGACGCAAAAGAAAAAGCCCCAGACCAATGGCGTGCGGAAAAGATTGCCGTACATGTACCAGGAACCCGCCTGCTCATCGGCAACGCGCTCCACACGCGGGAAGCGGCTGAAGTACAGAACGACGATCATTGCCACAGTGAAGACGGCGAAGATCCAGTACATCGAAGCCCACGGAAGCGAGGACGGCGTCAAGCGGCTCAGCGTGCCGAGTAGTACGTCGTTGCGCGCATCCGCAGTTCCCAGATTTAGCACAAGGTACGAATACATATAAGGACTGAGAAAAGACGCCGATCCGAAGATCAGTTGAGCCAACGCCGAGTTGAATGCAAAGTTTTCCTCGCCGCCGGCCACACGCAGCAAAGGATTGATGGCAGTCTGCAGAGTCGCCATTCCCGACCCCATGATGAATAGCGACGCCACTGCAACGTTGTATGTCGGGTGCAGCGCAAAACTCAGCGATCCGGCGGTTCCAGCTACGAACGCAGCCATCATCACTGCCTTCTCACCGAACCGTTCGACCATAAAACCAGCGGGGATCGACATCACCCCGTACGCGATGAAAAACGAGAACGGCAGAAACGCGGCAGCAGCAAGTCCCACATGGAAGCTGCTGATAATGTCAGGAACGATTGGACCCAGAATATTCGTGAGCAGCGACATCACGAAAAAAGTCAGGAAGACGATGAATACCATGTATCGGTTTCGCGGCACAGGTCCTGGCATGGTTATTCCTCTGTCGTCACCTTCGAACAAAACGTGAAGCGTCCGGCCTCGCGTCCTACGAGGGTGGCCAGCGCAAGCGTGATCATCTGCACCGGAAGAATTTCAAGAACCGGCATCACAGATCGAGGCGCTTTGGGAAGAACGAACGGTGCGAAGTCAGAGTCTTCACCGATCCATTCCGTGGCGCCCTGACGCTCGCGAATATCCTGAAAGAGCGAGCGATTTAGTTCCCGCGTCTTATTCTCCCCGGCGAGCACTGCGACGAAGGTCTCGTCCCCTACCATCTCGAATGGACCGTGCCGGAACGCGGCGCTACTCATCCCTTCAGCTGGAAAGTGGTCGGCTTCTTTGACGATAAGGGCGCCGGTTCCCACGGTTGCGAGGGATGAACCTCTACCCACAAGGAACAGCTGCCGGATACTTCTCAGTCGCTCGCCGAGTTGTTCTACGTGGCTTTTCCAGTTTGCAAGATAGTCTTGGGCACAAGCCGAGGCGCCCTTCAGATCACGGCGAGGGCGGCCCAGATCGCGTCCGCACATAACCTCAGCAAGCCAGCGCAATGCAAGCAGTGAAGCAAGATACGTCTTGCACGAGACCGAGAACTCCACTCCCGCATCCGTCACTACACTCGCCGCAGCATTCTTCGCCAGCGGACTCCCCGGGGTATTCGTGACTCCAATGATTGCCGATCGTCCCCGATTGCTTTTCAGAAGGCGGACGACTTCAGCACTGCGTCCAGACTGCGAAACTGCCACGATCAGGTTCTTGCGATCGAAGAGCGCGGCCTGGTAATGAATCAGTTCCGACGATTCCACCATCACCGAGTGAAAACCGGCCTGAATGAGTTCGAGATGAAGTGGATGAAGCGCGTGAAACGACGAACCCATCCCGGTCAGAACGATTGACTTGAAACTGCCTTTTTGAAGGCGGTTCGCCAGTCGCAACAATTCTTTCGAGGCTTCCAGTTTGCTGAACGTGCTCTCGAGCGCGCGCGGCTGATCGAGAATGTCTCGCAGATACTCGCCTTCAATAATTGAAAAATCACCTGACACGGTTTGCCTCCGGCGCAAATCGGTAGTGCCAGACCCTCGCTGCTCCAATCAGATTCGTGTCTTCGCCCAGCGAAGCCAAGGCCAGTTGCGTTTTCTCAAACGGAACAAGCCGGCAACTGGACGCAATGATCCGGTGGATCTCATCGAGAAAGAGGGCGGCGCTTTTCATCACGCTGCCGCCAAGGATGATCATTTCCGGAACAAACATCGTCACCAGATTGGCCAGTCCCAGTCCGAGATACCGCGCCTCATGTTCGGCGGCACGTTGTGCCCACACGTCACCCAGCTGAGCAAGTTCGCAGATTTTCTTGGCGGTCAACGGAGACGGGCGGGAGTATTCCGCAGGCACGTTGCTTTCGAACCATTTCGCCAGTGCTGGTCCAGCGCACATCGACTCCCAGCAGCCGCGAAATCCGCAGTCACAAAGGGGACCGGAAGGATCGATCAGGTGATGGCCAATCTCAGGGTGAAAGTCGTCCACGCCGCGATACAGCTTGCCGTCGAGCACGATGCCGACGCCGATTCCGGTCCCGACCGTGACGTAGATCAGGTTTTTCTTACTCCGGCCGGCACCCCAAGCGGCTTCTCCAAGGGCAGCGGCATCCCCGTCATTCTCCATTGCTACTGGGACCTGAAATATTTGCTGCAAATGCAGGACTGGATTCTGCCCCTTCCAGTTCGGGAAGAAATTCACGTCGCCAAATTCTCCGGTGAACGGATACACCGGCCCCGTTGAACCAATTCCGATGCCAGTAATCGGCTCTCGCGCCTTCGCCGAGACTTCGCGCAGCATAGTCACGATGCGATCCAAGGCCTGTGAGTATCCGCCTTCGGGATCAGTGGGCAGTTCTTGCTTCGCAAGAACGCGCCCGTACTCATTCACCATGCCTACGGCGATTTTGGTTCCACCAATGTCAATGCCAGCAATCATGATGCACTCGCAATATTTCTCGGATTTACTGCTTCCACTCGACCACCGCTCCTTCGTAAGGCGCAAGATCGATCTTCCACATCGAGCCGCTCGCGCTTAACGCATGACCGCCGTCGGCAGAAATTCTTGTCATGCTGCGCAGCGCCAGCTTCGAAGCAACGCTCACGTGCTGCAAACTGTCACTATGGTTGACCAGCACGAGATATCCGCGGTGATCGCCTGCGAGTGAAGACGCCTCCACTGCTGGCTGATCCGTACGAAATTCTGGCGTGATCCCCGCCCAATCGCGAAATGCGTCGTAAATCCGATGCGTCTGTTCCGGTTTATCGAAAACCGCCGGCACGTTTGCTAGATAATGCTCGAGCGGATAAGCGCTCAGCAACGTTTTTCCTGATCCAACGGTATTCGATACCAACGCTGGACGCCCGTCCTGATCGACCGCAATCACTTTCCCAGTGCTAACTTCCAGCAGCGTTCCCCATGACTCGGGGCCTGCGCTCGGGACGGCGTAATGCAGCGTGTCTCCAGGCTTGAAATCGCCAAACGGAACGACAAACTTAAGCACGACTTCTGAGCTCACGGCGCGATCGACCAGCCTTGCGCCGAATAGCGATGACATCTCCGGAACAGCACTGTCGGCCGCTACCGAGGCATAAAGAAATCCGCCGTTCTCGACATACTTTTTTGCCCGTTCGTAGAAATCCGAATGCACGTGCGTAAGAAACAGATCGCCGGTGCTGGTAATTGGGGAAGGCATGAACAGCATGGGTCGCTTTGCCCACTCTCCGTACTCCCGCGGGAAGTCGGCCTTCAATCCTGCCTGTCGCGCCAGGATGAACGCAGTAAGCGCGGAACTCATGAGCCAGTGGTTTCCGCCAGCAACGTCGGCTTGTCCGCGTCCTGGAACCGCGTCCGCATCGTTCGTCGAGATATAAGGTGTGACTTCCGGTCCGGACAGTCCGAAGTGGGAGAAATCTCCATGAATCTTCGCCCATTCGTCGGGAATTACGATGCCCACTTCAGCCGGAGCAGGAGCGATTCCCGCAAGATCGAGTTGGCCCACGACCTGCGAGATTTTCTTGAACTCGTTGGCCAGCGGCTTGTTCTGACGGTCCCAGGTAGTCATTCCCCAGCCGGTTTCCTGCGGCGTTCTTAGATAGGGAACTTTATGGAATTGCTCCGGCGATGCGTCGGTGTAGCACCACAGATCGACTCCGATGCTGCCTGCTCCGAGGCCCGAGTAAATCTGCGCCCGATCATAGGCAGCGACTCGGTCCGGCGAAAACTGCGCCGTCGAAGCTCCCATCTCGTGAATCATCACCGGATGTCCCGCCCCCTGCGAGAGCGCAATCTCGAACGCAGCGCCATAAGTTCCGCGCGACGATAACAACGCGTCCGGAAAAAGATCCGGAGCGTACACAGTGAACGGATGAACGCTGAAGAAATCGACAAATGGCGCGATCATGTCCGCTCGGAACGGCCCATGGCCAACCTCTTCCCCGCTTGTACCCACGACAATGGGATGGAGTTTGTCGTACTGCCGAATGCCTGCGACGATCAGACGAGTCCAGTTGATCGCCATCGCATCCGTCGTTTGATTCGCCACGATCCAGAACGGAGGCTCATCCGTCAGATCCCACGCAATGATCCCGCTTTCATTCGCGTAACGCCTGCCGAATTCCGCGGCGAGATTCGACTCCAGCCGTAACATCTCCGGATCCGAATGAGGGTGACGCCCATGTCGCCACGGCACATCCCAATACGCCTCTCCCACTTCGCCGCCAATAAATAACGAAGGATGCAGATAGATCTGATACTTGTGCGCCAGCGAGACCAGGTAGTCGAGTTGCTGAAATGCGACCTTGTTGTAATCGCCAGGACGCGGCTCAAACCACGCCCACAGCATATCGAACCGCACAATGCTGTAACCCAATTCGTGCATCTTTGCGAAATCCGCCTCAATGTCCTTCGGGTCCCACTGGACCGGCCATTGCATCGCGGCTTTGGCAGGAACCCAATGCGCTCCCACCGGCACGAATCGCTTCCCGCCGCGCGAGAAATACTCGCCGTCGAGCCGTACTTCCGGCAGCATGCTCAATCCCGCCTTTGCATCGGCAGGTTTTTGGCTTTGTGCGAAAAGTGCGGGTAGCAGCAAAGTGGCCAGACACATCAGCACACCCTTTATTGAGGCGACCGCTGTTTGTTTGACCATGAAATCTCCTGCCCGGGCACTGTTTAACAGACCCTGCGTTCTACATCCTTATACATATATGTTGTCAAGTGATTTATTCATCACAGGTTCCTGCGCATTTGCTTGATTTCCAGCTATGTCATTGAAAGTAAATTAATACAATGAACGCCGAGCTCGTTTTTTGGCGGGCTCATCTGGCAAACATTCATTGCACATTTATACATTACATAATATGTGCTAACATCTTCCGAATGAACGCCTCGACACTGAATCTGCATCTCGAAAACGATAGCTTCGTTCCCTACTACCAGCAGATCGTGGATCAGGTAAGAACTCTCATAAAGAAAAATCACTTGAAATCCGGACAGTCATTCTGTTCCGAAGGCGATCTGGCCCGAACGCTTGGCATCAGCAAAATGCCGGTGCGGCAGGCTTTTCAGAAGCTACGTTCCGAAGGTTTGCTCGTGATCGCAAAGGGCAAATTACCCGTGGTCGGCTCGGGCCGCGTTCCATGGAACTTTCAGCAACTCCGCGGGTTTAGCGAAGAGATGAAGCGCCGCGGACTGGTTCCGTCGGCGCGCCTGTTGAGTCTTCAAATCGAAGAGCCGGAATTAGAGGTCGCTCAGGCCCTGAAACTCACTCCAGGCGAACGCATTTATAAGATTACGAGGCTGAGGTTTGTAAATGGTGAGCCCGTAGCTCTGGTGACCAGTCACCTGCCAGCACGCATTTTCGCCGGCATCGACAGTCTCAATCTTGAAAAGCAATCGCTTTACTACATCTTCGAGCACACTTATCGGCGGAAGCTGCAGTGGGCAGAAGAAGTGATTGGTGCAGTCAATGCCGGTGACGAAGAGGCTCGAGTCCTTGAGGCGAAACCCGGCAGTCCGCTTCTGATCATCAAAGAAACCACGTATGACGATCTCGATGTGGCGATTGAGTACAGCCTGTCGCTATTGCGCGGCGACCGTTACACCGCGACCGTGATCTCGTTGCGGCATCGCGCGGCCTGAGTGTGACTCTTTTTGAGACCTTGAGCCCTGCACCTTATTTTCTTGCAGGCAGCGCTCAATTGTTAAAATTCAACCGGACGTACTTTGAAAGAGCTCCAACAGTTCGACCTTGCGACGTCACTTGAGTCCATGATCTCAGGCAAGAGATCGCGCCGCTCCTTCGTTATCAGCACTCTGAGCGCGTTAGTGATGCCACGAGCTTTGGCAATTGCCCAGGCGCAAGGAGTCGCTTCGCGTGGCGTAAAATCGCAAGCTCGCCCTGCCAGTTCGGGTCGTCCCTTCAATGCCCATTTCGTTGACGTTGCAAAATCGGCTGGGCTGCACGACTCCACCATTTATGGAGGAATCGATTCCAAGAAATACATTCTTGAAGCGAATGGTTGTGGATGCGCTTTCATCGATTATGACAACGATGGCTGGATGGACATCTTCCTACTCTGCGGAACCCGACTTGAGCGCGCACCCGAGCAAGCCGGCAATCGTCTGTATAAAAACAATCGCGACGGTACTTTCACCAATGTGACTGAGAGTGCAGGACTCCAGGCGGTCGGCTGGGCGAACGGCGTTTGTATCGGAGACTACAACAACGACGGATTCGAAGACATTTTTTGCACCTATTTCGGACTGAACCGGCTGTATCGCAACAACGGCAACGGCACCTTCACCGATGTGACCAAGCAAGCTGGACTGCTCGGTGATGACACTCGCTGGGGAGCAGGATGCAGCTTTGTTGATTACAACCGCGACGGCCATCTGGATCTCTTCGTTTCCAATTATGTGCATTTCGATCTCGCGAAAGCGCCCGTGCCCGGTGAAGGTGCGACCTGCAATTGGAAAGGAATTCCGGTGAATTGCGGCCCAATGGGGCTGCCCACCGGACGTCATCTCCTGTATCGCAATAACGGTGACGGAACGTTCACCGACGTCAGTAAGGATGCGGGAATCGCCAAGGCGACTGAGACCTATGGAATGACCGTCGTCGCAGCGGATTTTGACGAGGACGGCTGGCCCGACATCTTCGTGGCATGTGATTCCACTCCCAGTCTGCTGTTCATGAACAACCACGACGGCACTTTTCGTGAGGAAGGGATAGTTCGCGGTGTCGCTTATAGCGACGACGGCATGGAGCAGGCTGGGATGGGAGTCGGCATCGGAGACTACGATTTGGATGGACACCTGGATATCTTCAAAACGCATTTCATGGGCGATACCTGCGGCGTTTTCCGCAACGATGGCAAAGGCAACTTCGATGACCGTACGCGAGCCGCAAAAATCGCCGTGGAGACCCGTTTTGTGAATTGGGGTACGGGGCTTGTCGATCTCGACAACGACGGGTATCCAGATATCTTCATCGTCACGGGCAGCGTTTATCCGGAAGTCGAGCGCAAGCTGCCAGACTATCCCTATAAAACGCCGCGCATTGTTTTCCGCAATCTCGGAAACGGGACATTTGAAGAACTGGGCGAAGAGGCGGGACCCGCGATTCTCGATCCTCATTCGAGCCGCGGCTGCGCTTTTGGCGACTTCGACAACGATGGCGACGTCGACATTCTCATTATCAATATGAACGAACCGCCATCATTGCTGCGAAACGACCTTTCCGGCAAACAAAACTGGATCAAAATTCTGCTGGAGGGCGTCAAGTCCAATCGCAGCGCCATCGGCGCGCGAGTCCTGGTTCACTACGGAAACAAAGTTCAGGCGCAGGCACGCGTGAGCCAGTCAAGCTACTACTCCTCGAGCGATCCTCGTCTGCATTTCGGCATCGGAGACTCCAAGATCGTCGATGTCGACATCTACTGGCCAAACGGTCTGCACGAACACCACGCCGCGATACCTGCCAATCGACTCGTCACGATTCGTGAGGGGATCGGAATTGTGAACAACAAAGGTTGGAGACGTTAAAATACTCGACCCTGAAAACCACTCTTCACCAGTGCTATTCTCGACGCGTGCAGCGCTCCCGCAGTTTCGTGATCTCCGACTTACACGCGGAAGACTTTGCCGGAAGCGTCACAGGCTGGATCACAAAGCGAAACATCAAACGCGCTTGCCTTCTGTTGCTCCTCTTCGTGCACCTGATGGCGAGTGCAACGTCCCAAGACCAAGTACCAGATTGTCAGAAGGCCCACTCCCTGCTGATCAGCGCTCAGAAAGCTATCGACACCAAGGATTCGGAGACCGCAATCCAACAGCTCAATCAAGCGACTCGGATCGCACCTCGGTGCGCTGATGTATACGTGCTGCTCGGTCTGACGGAATTCCAGAACGGTGCAACGAACGATGCGATACAGCACTACCAAAAAGCAATTCAACTGAAACCAAGCTCGTACTCCGCGCACTACGATTTAGCACTCGCGTATCTGAAGGAACAAAAACTCCCAGAGGCGCGCGCACAACTTGAGAATGCCGTGAAGATCGATCCCGGCCAGCCAGATGCAACATACAACCTTGGGATCGTGCTTCAGCAACTTGGCAAATCCGCTGAGGCGCTGCTCAAGTTTCGGCGAGCACGAGTGCTGGATCCGAAACGTCAAGACGTAGCTTTCAACGTTGTTAGAACAGAAATTGATCTCGGGCAGATCGCGGCAGCGCGAATCGACGCCAGGGACGCTGCAACTCTCTTCGGAACTGATCCTCAATGGTGCACGGCGATCGGGCAGCTCTTCTTGAAGGCAGACCACCCGAAAGACGCTCTTCCCTACCTGCAGAAAGCCTTTCGCACTCATCCAGATGACGCCCATCTGCGAAATCAGCTCTCCGTCGCGTATCTGCAAGCCGGACAAGCAAACGAAGTCCTCCTTACCATTACCGATCCGAAGACATCAGACGATTATTACCTGCGCGCCAGCGCTTACTATCTCTCCCATCGCTTTCCCGAAGCCGACCGGGAATCTGAACAGGCGATTGAGCTTGCGCCTGACAGTCCTCAGATCTTGGTATTGCGCATCCGTCTGCTGCAGCGGGCCGGCAAGCAGAATGAAGCCTTGCAACTGGCGAAGAAGGCCATCGCGCTCGCACCCGATTGGGATCAGCCCTACTATCTTGCGGGCGTGAGCTCGTATCTTCTCCGCCTCTACGAAGACGCGGTGAGGAATCTGGCACGGGCTCTGGAACTCAACCCCAAGTCGGCTAGGGCCCTGTTCGTCCAGTACGTTGCACTTGCAAATCTCGGCAAACTCGATGACGCTGAGGTCTCGCTACGTCACGCTATTTCGCTCGACCCGGCGAACGCTCGTCTCTATTGCCATCTCGGGATTCTGTTAGAACGCAAAGGCAAAGACGAAGATGCTGAACGATTCTTCCGAAAAGCGATCCAACTCAAGCCGGAATACGCTTTGTCGCACTACGAACTGGGAAAACTTCTGGCTGCTTCCGACCATTTGTCGCCGGCGACATTGCAATTGGAACAGGCTATCAAGTACGACCCTGGTTTGAGCGCTGCGTACTATCAACTAGGACGGATCTATACCAAACTTGGAGAACCCCAAAAATCTGAACGCATGCTTGCTGAATTCAGGCGCCTGCATAAGCAAGACCAGCAGGACCCTCATGACGAACAGGCACACGAAGATGACGCCAAGCAAGAGACAGAAGCACAGTGAATTCAGAAACCGGCGTTGAGATCTGTTCGCAAAAGAGACAACGTGCCGCTGTGGAATGAGCATCTTAGCCGCCAACAATCCTGCTCTGCATATATGCATAACATACAGACATGATATGCAGTCCCTTGCCAGGATAATCGCAAAGCCTAAGCGTAGCTGCCTCCTCCTCGGCCTGGAAGCGGTATCTACCTCAAAATACAGCCTGTCTGCCGCCATGCTCCTCATCTCCAAAACACCGTCTTCAGCGTCCCTTCAAAGTTTTTGGTTGACAACTCATACACATATCTTGTTTCGTGAGCCCGCCTGAATACTCGGGCTTTCGTACACACATAAGCGTTCGTTTCTATGCTGAAAACATCACCTCGAGTTATTAGTGTCGAGGTCTTGGGTGTTTTCAATCATCGTCGATTCAGTCCTCAACACGGCCCCGGAGGTGTTGCATGAATGGTCGGTTGCTACCTTACGTTTTCCGTGTTTGCCTTGTGAGCGCAATCATTCTTTCCGGATTATCACTGTTCGCCGAGGTCACCGGAACGGTACAAGGAACCGTGCTGGATGCCAGCGGCGCCGCTGTCCCCAACGCCACCGTTACCCTGCGCAATATGGACACTGGACTCGTCCGCACAGTGAAGACGACCTCCACGGGAGCTTACGAATTCCTCAGCGTTCCGGTTGGAGAGAATTACTCAGTGCAGGTCGAAGCGGCCGGTTTCCAAAAGACTGCGCAAACCGGCGTCAAGCTTGACGTCAATCAGAAATATCGCGCGGATTTCGCACTGAAAGTCGGCTCCATCCAAGAGACGGTGTCGGTCAACGCCAATGCCGCCCAAGTGGATACCAGCAACACACAACTGGGCGATGTCATCACTGATAAGAAGATGACCACCATGCCGTTGAATGGTCGCAGCTATATCGACCTGATGGGTCTGCAGGCCGGTGTCATCCCAGTTTCATCGGATGCCGCGGTCAACGACCGCCCCGTCTCGGGAAACGGAAATTCCGGACAGATGTCGGTAAACGGCCAACGCGAATCGGCGAATTCATTTCTTGTTAACGGCGGCGATGTCGAGGAAAGCGTCAACAACGGTGCTTCCATCGTTCCCACGCTCGATTCGATCCAGGAATTTCGACTGCTGACCAGTTCCTTCAATGCCGAATACGGCCGTTTCTCGGGAGCGATCGTGAATGTCGTGACCAAGAGCGGCACGAACGAGATTCACGGGTCCGCTTACGACTTTCTCCGCAACGAGGACTTTGATTCCCGCGGCTACTTTGATCCCACCCGTGGGGAACTGAAACGCAATCAGTTTGGCGGAACCATCGGAATGCCGGTGGTCAAGAATCGACTTTTCTTGTTTGGGGATTATCAGGGCACCAGAGAAGTGGCGGGAGTTTCTTCCGGCGTGATCCATGTGCCTTCAACGCTCGAGCGGGGTGGAGATTTCTCGGATTTGGCACTACCGGATTCGGCGCGATTAACGGATCGGTTCGTAGCGGCGCCAGCCCTACCAACCTTGCCGCCGTATTGACGCGCACCTGCAGTCGCCTTAGGGTACCAGAGTCAACCCGGCGAGCCTTTATTTTCAACCGATTCTTTTCAGGACGTTAACGGCTTGTACGACTCACGGGTCCGGCAAGCGGTACTCGTGGTGTTTCCGGGCGCGAACGGGCCTGTCATCCCTCAATCCGCGTGGTCGCCCGTGGCGGTGAAGACGCTGCAGTTCATTCCGACGCCCACAGGGACAAGCGATGGGACGCCCTTCTTTTCCAGCGCAGCCGAAAAATCCAACCTGCGGGATGACAAGGGCGCAATCAAGATTGACCTCACCACCGGACACGGCGGCACGCTGTCGGGCTACTATCATTTCGATGATGCGAATTTTCTGAGCCCGTATAACGGGCTGTCCAACCTTCCCGGCTTTGCCGTAGTTACACCTTCCCGTGCCCAGCAGATCAGCGTCAACTATACGTCGATCGTCAATCCTGTCATGGTCAATGAGTTTCACCTCAGCTACACTCGGTTCGCCTTCGTGAAGAATTTACCGCAGGGAGGCCTCGGGAAAAATACTGATTTCGGTTTTGTTGAAGGTGGATTGGGAGTCATACCTTCGAACCCGAAATACAACGGGATGGCTTCGATTGGCCTCAACAACACCGGCCTGCAGTTCGGTCTGCCGGATGGAATTACTGGACAGTACAACAATACTTACCAGCTCACAGACAACTTCACCAAAGTCATGGCGAAACATACCTTGAAGTTTGGTGGAGATGTGCGCTACATCCAGGTCAATGAGCGTAACACCTACACTCCGAATGGCTGGTTCATGTTTTCGGGCGGCGAAACCGGCAACGACTTCGCAGATTATCTGCTAGGCGCGCCTGACTTCTTCAATCAAACCAGCCTGCAATTCCTCGACTCGCGTTCCAAGTATTTCGGCCTCTATGTTCAGGACACGTACAAAGCAACACCCGATCTGACCATCAACTATGGATTGCGCTGGGACGTCAGCCAGCCATTCTACGACACGAAAGATCGCCTTCAGACGTTCGTGCCCGGAAAGCAATCGAAAGTCTATCCCGATGCGCCCGAGGGATTCGAATTCCCCGGCGATCCAGGAATTCCACGCACGCTCGCTCCGACGCAGTACAACCGCTTTGCGCCTCGCGTCGGCATAGCGTACTCACCGAGCGTGAGTGAGGGCGCACTGGGCAAGATTTTCGGCGGCCCAGGCAAGACGAGCATCCGCGTCGGCGGTGGGCTCTACTACACGGCGATCGAGGACTTGACCCTCTTCAATGAAGTGGGCGATCCTCCATTCGGCCTTTTCTACGTCAGCCCAGTACCTGTCTACCTGGAGCAGCCCTATATGTCTCGCACCGGGGCCGATCCCGGGCAGCGCTTCCCCTTCACTATTCCGCCGCCCGGCGCTACGGGAATCTGGGGAAAGTATCTCCCCATCGCGACGGCACCCACATACCGCGTCGATAACAAGCTTCCCTATTCTGAGCAGTTCAATCTCACGATCCAGCGCGAGATTGCCCGTTCGACAATAGTGACCGTTGGCTACGTTGGATCGCGCGGCCGGCACCTGCTCAACGAAGTCGAATTGAATCCCGGGAACGCTGCCAAGTGCCTCAGCCTTGTGGCTCCGCTTGTTCCGGCGGGTCAGGAGTGCGGTCAGTACGGGGAAGACACGATCTACTATAGTGCCAGCAATCCGAGCCAAATCGTCTCGCTGGGAACCCGACCCTACTCAGTCACATCGGGTCGTGGGCTTACGTTGAACCCTCCGCAACTCGACTTTCAGAGCAACCCTTGGGAGGCCACGGAGGCAAATTCAAGCTACGATGCCTTGCAGGCCAGCGTGCAAAAGGACGTCGGAAGGTTCCGCTTTCTGGGCGCTTATACCTGGTCCAAGTCAATGGACAATTCTTCCGGCTTCTATGATGAGCCTAATCCGTTCAATCCACGCGCGAGCAGGGCACTTTCAACCTTTGATCTGACGCATAATTTTGTGCTCAGCTACAGCTACGACCTCCCCTTTGCAAAATCTGCTCACGGCTTCCGCGGAAAATTGCTCTCGGGTTGGACGGTCGCCGGTATCACTCGCTTCACAACAGGCTTTCCCGTCACCCTCAGTGAAAGCGACGATGCTTCTTTGTGCGGCTGTGGAGGAGCAGATGTTCCCAATTACAATGGCCAACCAATCCATCTCCTCGACATCCGGAAAACCGGGCAATGGTTCGATACATCTCCCTTCTCCCCCGAAGTCACGGGAGTGTTTGGCAATGCCAACCGTCGATTCTTCCACGGTCCAGGCATAAACAACTGGGACTTCTCTCTCCATAAGGGCACGCCCATCACAGAAAAAACGAATCTGGAATTCCGCGCGGAATTTTTTAATGTTTTCAACCACGCGCAGTTCAGCGGCGTTACCGGAGATGTTCTTGGCAGCTTTGGCGCCGTAACTGGCGTACGCGCTCCGCGGATTGGCCAATTGGCACTGAAGCTTTCTTTCTGAAAATCCGGCGAGTTCACAATCGGCTTGGAACTCCCTGCTCGCGAAAGGCCCTATGTTATCCGCCTTAAGGAACACGTTTGTCTTGGTTCTCCTCTCAATCTGGTGCTCTTCCGGAACTGCATTGGCCCAAATGAACGGCGAAGCCTCGCAGGACTGGGCGGTCGTGTTTCGCGACACGCTGCAGCATAGCGTGCTGCAATTCTGGATCGATCACGCCGTCGACCAGCAGTATGGCGGCATGCTCGGCCGCCTTGATCGCCAAGGCCGTCCGACCGACTACGGCAACAAATCCGTCGTGCTGATTTCGCGATCATTGTGGTCGTTCTCTGAAGCCTACCGGCGGTATCCCGATCCGGCGTACCAGAAAATGGCGGCAGAGTGCTTGAAGTTTCTCCGCGACAAAATGTGGGACAAAGAGCACGGCGGCTACTACTTCATGGTGACCCGCGAAGGAAAAATCGTCGACTCCACCAAGCAGTTGAATCCTATGTCGTACGTGATGGAAGGATTGGCTGAGTACTCCGTCGCCTTTCACGATCCTCAGGCTGCGCAGGAGGCGCTGGATCTGTTTCGAGTCATCGACCAGCATGCCCACGATAATCAATATCGCGGTTATCGGATCGCCTTCACCGCGGATTGGCAATTCATTTCCAACTACAAAGATGGGCCCAACGGCGCCGGATCGTTTGGACGCAAATCCTACGATTGGCATTTGGGTCTGCTGGAAGCGCTGGCTACGCTGTATGGCGTGACCGGAGATCCGACAGTAAAGAGCCGGGTGAATGAACTCCTCGACATTTTTGCCGGCAAGATCATCGACACACAGATCGGTTACGGCCGTTACTACTTCAACGATGACTGGACTGTTGCCGATCGCGATGGCGATTCCAAACAGTGCGAGTACGGTTTGGACCTTGAGGCAAGTTGGCTGATCATTGAAGCAGCTCAGCGCCTGGGCCGACAAAACGATGAGAAGATTCGCCGCGCCAGCATCGCATTAGTCGATCATGCTCTCAAGTACGGTTTCGATTCCGCCCATGGTGGCATCTACCGCACCGGCGCCGCCTCAGAGCCTGCCAGCAACCGAGACATGGAATGGTGGCAGCAGTGCGAAGCCATGGTCGCCTTCGAAAATGCCTACCAACTCACCGGAGATCCCAAATACTGGCAAGCTTTCATTTTGGAGTCCCACTTCTTCATGGACCACTTTGTCGACCATCAATACGGCGAGGTCTATACAGCGCTGTTTCAGGACGGAAAGATCGACGCCACCAAAGTGGATCCGTGGAAGGCTCCTTATCACGTGACTCGCGCTTGTCTGGAGATCATCTCCCGACTCGGAGGGACGTTGTAGAAACCGGTGTTCGTTTCTGGAAGTTGACGAACAGCGATAGCGGTAAACCAGGACTGCATTCATGGAAAAACCGCATCTCCTTATTCTCCTGTTGATTTCCTTCTCATGTTGTCCAATACGCGCTCAGGTGACAGGCAACCAACACAAATACGTCATCGACCGTTCGTCACCAACAATTCCAACACCGATTCACGGCGTAACGGTCGCTGACGACAAGGACATCCGAAACGACAAGTACCTGAATGATGTAATCGAATCCCTCGGCAACCTGACTTCGGTGCCGACAGTTCGCCTGACATACAAGTTGGAGGGATCAGACAACGACAAAGGTGCCAAGGCCGGTACATATCTGTCGGCGACGAAGGCAATCTCGAAGAGAGCCTACACATTCGCCGAGGTTGTCGATTCAGCGTACGAGTTCTGCTTTAGCGTCGCGAACCACGACGCGCGCTGGAACGACTACGTTTCCACGCTTGCAGATTACGTCGATATCTGGGAAATCGGAAACGAGATCAATGGCAACTGGCTCGACAACTCAGATCCAGTCCCGACAAAGGGACAGACCTGCCCCTGGAAAATTCCCAACACAACCGACAGAGACGTCATCACGAAGATGATAAACGCATATCACATCGTGAAGAAGGCCGGCAAAAGGGCCGCCCTCACTCTTTACTACGAACCCAATCCGGCTTGCACCACCGCTATGGCGCAAGACTACGATCCCGTTGCATGGGCTACGCAAAACATTCCTGCTGATATGAGGGCGGGATTGGATTATGTCCTACTCAGCTATTACCGCGACAAGTGCCAGAATTTCAAACCTGATCTTGCATCGTTATTCGTCCAATTCCACAAGATCTTTCCAAATTCCCAACTCGGAATGGGCGAGTGGGGCTACAGCGTGGGCAAACCAGACAATGCGAATCTCACCGAATTGCTCCATGAGGGTTATAGCTTTCATCCGGATGTTCCCAACTGGGTTGGAGGTGTGTTCTTTTGGGAGTTCGGAACGGTTGCTGTCCCGTATGATTCAAAGCCGGGATCGATTTGGAATGTGATCAATACGGATCTGAGCAAACAACAGTAGTCAATGCTGGGCGATGAGTGACGAGCAATGGCGAGCCCAAGCTAAATCACAGCTCATGGCTCGTGGCTCACAGTTCACTGCTCGTTGCTCATTACTCACAGCTACGCGATTAATATTCATCCGGAATCCGGCGCTCGGTCGCCGGAATCGGCCCGGTGTATGTAAGCCTTAAGCCCCAATCGATATCTGACGGGAACTGAGGCAGTTCGATTGTTCCGATCTCGTTCGACCGGAGTGACCCTTTCCCCACCGGCTGCCAGGTTCCGTGACGCGGATCGAACCAGTCCGCACGATACTCGCTCCACAGCTTTGCGCCGCGAACCTGGCTCGTCGGGCAGCCCTTCTCGAAATACAACAGGAAGATTTCTTTGTCCGGAGTGCGAGCGCAATACGCCCAGCCTTCGTAGGATTCCAAATTGTGGTCTTTGTCAGGCGAAACCAGATCCGAATCCGGAACCAAATCCTGGTAACGTTTGCCGATCGACATGGCAAACGAGCTCAGATGCCGCATCTGAGTCGCCGAGTTCCACTGGAAAGCGTCCCACATTTTGATCGGCGCTGTGGGCTCAATGTCGGCTCCCCAGATGCCTTCTGCCCCGTATACATGACCACTGAATCCGCCCGATAGAAAACTGCCATACATCGAGGAGCGCACGAACTGGTCGTCTTTGGGAGTCCCGCCCGGCGCCCCGAACTGGTAACCCTGGCCGTTTCCCAATCCACGCTCGTCCTTGTAGCCTGAGTAATATGGCTCGCCATTGAGCGCGGGCTGCGGATGCTCCGACCGATAGATTTCTGTCAGATACCAGTAATTATTGTGTTCGCGCATATTGCCGATCTGGTGCAGGGTGACCCATGAATCTTCGCCCCAGTTCTCAAGCGTGGAAGGATCGGCATTGGCCGAAAGCAACGTGCCGAAGGGCGGAGGTCCATACTTCTCCTTCACGAGGTTGATTGCTTTGGTGAAGTCGTCGGGGCTGACACTTTCGCTGATGATATCGAGGTGAATCGGACTGAGCACTGTATTGTTAGCCTGATATCGCGACCAGACATACTCGATGAAGCGCGCGTATGAGTCGGGCCACTTGTAATACTTGCTCCAAAGCATGCTGGCGTCGCGTCGGGATACTTCGATGAATGCGACAAAGCCCTGCGCGTTCAGGTAGTCGATTTTGCGGTCGATGTATTTGAAATATTCCGGGTTCACGCGGTCTATGTCCGGGAACATGTCTTCGTACCCGGGTACTTTTCCAGGGAATACAAACGGACGTCCGCCCTCGTTATCCATGTTCTTCGCACTACCTGTGCCGAACTCCAGCCAGGCGGAGCGCACCGGAGTTCCATCGGCCATCCGGACATGCCACGGTTTGCCGTCGGTCATCCAGTTCGGAAACGCCGCGATGATGCTGACCCAGTTGTAGCCCTGCGCCTTGCGATAGCGGACATAGTCCTTAAAGCCGGCGCCAGGACCAATCGGGCGCTCTTGATCGTCGTCGTTCCATTTGAATCGGTTAGTTCCTGCTGAGTACCAGGTATCACCAATAACGAAAAAAGGTGCTCCGTCGGCTTGTTCAAGAGCGTGGTGATTCGCGGTGGAACGCAGAAAGCCGCGTCGTAACGCATTCGCTCGTTTCTCATCTTCAGTCCATTCGATCGCGACGAACTTGCCAGTCTTCCCGCTGAGACCCGGATCTTGAGGGCTGGACCCCGTGCGCCACGACCATGATCCGGGCGCCGTCGCCAACCAACGAACACGGAACACTTGTCCGCCGTCCCAGAATCCGTAAACACGCTTGTGAAAGCCAGGGCCATTGAGGTCCACCCAAACCATCACGTCCGTATACGGATTTGAGTAGGACCGCTCGGCCGTAAGCAGAATCTCCTGCTTTTCCCAGATATGCACCGTGGAAGCGCTCAGCGTTCCTGTTGCCGTTCCCACGACCAGAATGAAGCAAGCTAGTACGCGCAAACTTTCGATATTTGTGTTCTTACGAGAATTTTTAGCGATTCGCGAGGAAAGGGATATGAGTACCATGATTTTGACAGCGTATTCTAAAGCCGACACCAGATCGAAAATAAAAAAACGACCTGGGCGGCAGCTGGCCTCAGGCAGACATTGAGCTTTGTTGATCCCTGCTGCTTTAACCGCCGCAGAATCGTCTACACGGAATGAACTGCTTAGTTTGAGCTTCATCGCTTTTTGGCGAGCTCGAGCGCTTTTTCAGAACCAAACTTCTTCTTTCCGTGGTCCGGCTGCCAAATATCATCGTTGCTCAATAATGTGGGTTGCGCCTGGAGATTTGATCTCCGCCGAACGAGAACAGAATTCTACGTCCGGTATCCGGCGATGACCGAACCTTGTTGTCCATTCACTCGTATCCGTCATGGTGCCCCACTCTCACATTAGGAAGGGCCTTGACGCTGCAAGGTCAAGGCCCAATCCCTCGAAGTTAGCGGCCTGCGGTTAAGGAACAGTGCTGATTACCAGAATGGTCGGGTAGGCGCTGTTTTGCCTGTCTACCGCTACGACCTTGGAATTGGAAATGATGACGCCCGAGACTAATCCAGGATGATCCGAAGTGCTGAAGGTCCCATCGGAGTTCACCATGAATGTCTCGGCTACAGGCTGATCGGCCTGCAAGGGTGAAGTGGTTGATGTGTTGTCACCGGTGCCGGTGGCGCCGGCGCTGGCGAGAGTGGCCGTACCCGTGTCGGTTTCTACCAAGCGATGGTCGGTCATTTGGGTGCCAAAGAAGTACATGCCGAGGTGATGGTCGTCGCCGACTGCGGCTCCATCCGCCCGAAGGAAGTGCTGGAACCTGTACCAAGCATCCAGCCAGTGTTCGGGCCAGATAGATAGATGACCGGCGCCTCGGTTTGGCAATTGGTGCCGGTGAGGGTCACCCTGCCATAGGAGTCAATGGCGAAACCGCAGGTTTCGGTGAAGGGTGTGGGAGTGGCCCAGGTGCCGGCTTCGTCTTCATAGACGCTAGCCGCCAGGGAAGATCCGCTGACGGTGACACGTCCAAAGTCAATGATCCCTCCCGCTCCGCCCGACACGATGCCCGAGGTGTAAAAGGCGAGATTGCCGTTCAGGGTCAGGGAGCCGCCCTGCAGACGCGCATCGCCGATCAACGCGCTCGTCGTGGTGCCGAGAGTGTCGCTTGTCAGTTCGAGAAAGCGAGTTCCGGAGATAAGATAGGCGGAGCGGTGCGCGGCGATCCCGCTCAGGCTGGTGGTGGTGGTAAAGCGGCCGGTCGGAGTCACGGGTGCAGTATAGGTGCCGCTCAAGCCGCTGTGCGTGGCATGATTACCGCCAGCATTCGAGTCATATTCGCCGGCAGTGACGGAACCGTTGCTGGCGGTGAGAGTTCCGACGACGGCGGTCCGCGTTTGGCTGGTACTGAAGACGCCAAACTGCGAGTACACCCAGACGCCGTTAGGCAACAAAGCTGGAACACTCTGTTTCAGAATGAGGCCGGAGGCGATGTATTGGCTCGAGGCCGGTTCCCATTCCTGGATGGCGCCGCCGGTTGCCGCGCCCGAGGTCGCATCGAGAGCGAAGCGCGTCTTAAAGGTGTAGAACGGAGTCACAATCGTGGCGCAGCCGCGATTGTCGGAACCCACGGAGTACGAACTCCCGCTCGGGGTGACGCTACCATTCTTGACACCTAGCGAAACCCCGTTGCTGTCGACGCTGCCGGCCGTGATGTGTCCACTGCCATCTGCCGTGAACGAGCCAATGGCGGCCATGAATCCGGAGGCGTTATAACCGCCCAGGCTGAAGGCGTATTGGCCGCTCAGCGCTCCCTCGTTCCCGCTCCCGCAGACTGCCGAAGCGCCAACTGTCAGGCTCAACGCTTGCGTCTTACTCGCGGCCGTGGGCTTAGCTGAATCGGTAACCGTAAGTGAGAAGTTGGACGTGCCGGTCGCCGTGGGGGTTCCGCTAAGCGACCAATTCGTGCCAGAACCGCTCAATGTCAACCCTGACGGCAGTGAAGATCCGCTCGCTACAGTCCAGGTATAGGGCGCTGTGCCACCAGAAGCCTGCAATGGCGCGCTGTAGGCAACGGCCACAGTGGCGTTCGGTAGCGAGGTCGTGACGATGGTCAGCGGCGCGCTGGCGATCATAAGGCTGAGCTGTTGCGTGGCTGATACCGGCCCGGGCTGGCCCTGCGAAGAATCGGTGACCTTTACCGTGAAGGTACTTGTGCCCGCCGCAGTGGGCGTGCCGGAGATCGCTCCTGCAGCGCTCAAAGAAAGTCCGGCGGGAAGTGAGGAACCGCTGGCCAGGTTCCAGATGAGCGAACCCGCGCCACCGCTGGCCTGCAACGTCGCACTGTAGGCTGTGCCGACCACCCCGCTGGCTAGGGTTGGTGTCGTGATGCTCGGCAAGGGCGAAACTACCACCGCCGTGGACGCCGATTTCGTGGTATCGGCTATAGAGGTTGCTTGTACCGCCACCGTCATGTTGGCGGAGACCGATGTTGGAGCGTTGTAGGTGGCTGCGGAGGTTGTGCTGTTCGCGAATGTTCCGCAAGCGACACCGCTGCACGGTGCGCCCGACACGGCCCAGGTCACACCCTTATTGCTGGAGTCGTTGCTCACCGTCGCGGTGAAGCTCAAAGTTTGTCCCTGATCGATTTTGGCCTGAGCTGATGGAGTAAGAGAAACAGAAATAGCGGGTGGTGTGATCGTGATGCTGAGCTGTTGTGTTTGAGAACACGATCCTTCCTTACCGCCCGATGCATCCGTGACCTTCACCGTGAAGCTGGTCTTGCCCGCCGTGGTGGGCGTGCCAGAGATCGTTCCCAGGTTGCTCAAAGAGAGGCCCGTGGGAAGCGAGGAACCGCTGGCCAGACTCCAGGTGAGCGTGCCCGCGCCTCCTGTGACCTGCAGACTGGCATTGTAGGTTGTTCCGACTGCGCCGTTGGCCAAAGTTGTAGTCGTAATGGCTGGCTCTGGTGAAACGACGATCGGTGCCGACTTCGACTTCGAGGTGTCGGCAGCAGACGTTGCCTGCACCGTCACGGTCATGTTCGCGGAGACAGTTGCGGGAGCGTTGTACATTACTGCGGTTGCGGTGCTGTTGGAAAGGGTGCCGCAAGCGCTCCCGGAGCAACCCGTGCCCAACATGGTCCAGGTCACGCCCTTGCCGCTCGAGTCATTGCTCACCGAGGCGGTGAAGTTCAAAGTTTGTCCCTGATCGATTTTGGTCTGAGCCGATGGAGTAAGAGAAACAGAAATAGCGGGCGGAGTTTTTGCTGAGCTTCCGCCGCAAGCGGATAAAAGCATCAACCCTGACAGAACTAAAATCGTCGCAACTACTATTACGCTACGCAGCGCACACACTCGGTGTGCGACCGAAGACAGTTTGCTCGCCATACTCATTTCCTCCTGCTGATTCCCGGACTATCGGGCTTCATAAGAGACAGCGCGAAACGGGAGCAGAGTGCCTCACGAAAGAGGAAAGAATTGCGCTTATAAGGGTTGGGACGATACCCCCATCTCATTCATGGTCGGGCGAAAATGCGGGACCGCAGCGATCAGCAATCACGGGGCGAGTTCGGCTTGCAATTGCTTGCGGATGCGAGAAGGAACTGTGGCGGCGTTCGCGGCTGGGAGGAGAGCGAATCCCTCTTTAGCCGTCGCCCTGGCTTTTTCTGGCTGCCCGGCGGTGCGATAGGCGCGTGCGAGCGTGAGTAAGAAACCTGGCTTCTGATGATGGCTCATCTCCACCATGCGCTCGGCGCACTCCACAGCCAACTGAGAATCGCGAAGGCTTGGGGGCATGACCATGGTCAAGCCGGTCGCAACCGCATCAAGATCCCCGCCGTGGGCATTTTGGTCCTTTCCCACAGCCTTTAATATGGCAACCCCTTTTGTCGCCAAGTCCAGCGACCCCTTCGTCTGATGCAGCGCAAGTTCTTGTCGGCTGATTCGGATGAAGAGCAAGCCTAACGTCGATCGTAAGTAAAGGTTGTCTGGTTCAAACTGGAGAAGGTGTTCGGCGAGGGAACGTGCTTCCGATAAGCTCTTCAAAGCGCTGGCGGCGTTTGCGCTTCGATCAGTTCGCTCGTCCGGAAATACGGCTTGCGCGCGATCTTCAAGGCACTCCGCTTCATTCTCCAGGATAGCCAGCATGTCGTTTCCGGCGCGGGTATCATTGGGATCCGCAGTCAGGAAAGGTTGGGCCATGGCTTTGGCCTGTTCGAGGTAGGACAACGCTTCGCGGTATCTTCCGACCTCTTTGAGCGCCAATCCGTTTTTACTGAGAAAGTTAGCCAGAGTCCGCTGGTGGGGTAAGGTTTTTCTCATCTCCTCGGGAAGGCTGTTCATTCCTTGGATCGCGTCACGATAATCCAACAGCGCGGCTCCTGGATCGGTTTCGGATTCAATATTTGCTATTTTGGCGTGATTCACGGCGATTCCCCGCGAGGCGCGGGAGAAACTCGGATCGATTTGGACGATGCGCTTGTCCAGCTCCAGCGACTTGCGAAACGCCGCCAACGCTCCGACCGGGTCACTCAGACTCGCGGTGCCATTCTGTCCCATTTCGTCGCCCAAGCCTCCATAGGCGGCGGCCGCGTCCATTAAGGCAGTAGCTTTTGCGTTTGGTCGAGAGGCCAGTTCCTCGAAAGTGCCTGCCGCGGAACGCATCATCGCCACCGCTTCCTGAGTCCTGCCCATCCCGAAAAGCACTTCGCTCCGTGACTGCTGAGCCCAGCCCAGCACATGGGATGCGGCCACATTCGCGCGCTGCTGGCGAACCAGGGCGGCGGCGATCGAGAGGGCTTTGTCCAGACTGTTCAGCGCACCTTGCGCGTCGCCAATGTTCTGATCGTAGGGATTGCCTTGCACATTGCCCATGCGGACGTAGGCATTTGCAAGGTCCAGTTCCATTTGCGGGTCGCCGGCGGCGTCTTTGGCAGCGCGGTCCAAGTGTTCTAGAACTGTGCTCACCAGAAGCTTCTGCGCCGGAGTCGATCCAGGAAGCCGCTGGATGGCCTCGTCAATCTCTGAAAGCAAGCTATTACTGAGCTTACGTAAGTCTTCCGCGCGCGCCTCTGCCTTGCGGCGTTGGACGTTGGCAAGGTGGGCCTGCCACGTTACGCCGGCGGTTCCCACCATTATGCTGAGACACAGCAGCGCCGAGCCGGCCAGAACCAGCTTGTTCCGGCGGGCAAACTTGGCGGCGTGATAGCGAAAATTTCCCTGGCGTGCCGCTACCGGACGACCGTCAAGATACGCTTGCAGATCGGCAATAAATTGGTCGACGCTGGCATAGCGTTCCTCCGGTTCTTTCCGAAGGGCTTTCAATACAATGGCGTCGATGTCGGAGTCCAGAGTGCCGAAAGTTGCCTTCTCGCTTGGCCGGGGTGGCTGCTGCTCGCAGATCACGCGGACCATTTCATCGGTCGTGAACTCTTTCAACTCGTGTGGAAGAACCCCGGTGGTGAGAAGAAAAAGCAGCACCCCGAGAGAGTAGATATCGGATGCGGTCGAGATCGGGTGTCCTAACACTTGCTCGGGGCTGGCGTATTGGGGTGTAAAGGAGTGAAAGCCATGGCGTGTGAATTCGCCTTCCGCCTCCTCATTCACGGGCGTCAACATCTTGGCGGTGCCGAAATCGAGCAACTTCGCCGTGCCGTCTTCCAGGACGATAATATTGTCAGCCTTCAAGTCCCGATGGACGACCAGATGCTGGTGCGCAAAGCGAACCGCGACACAAACGGACTTGAAGAGTTCTATGCGCTCTCGAATCGAAAGAGCATGTTGCGTGCAGTAGCGCTGAATGGGTAGGCCGTCGGCGTACTCCATCGCCAGGTAAAGTTCGCCGTCCTCGCTGACTCCTCCATCCAGCAAGCGCGCAATATTAGGATGGCTGAGCCGCGCAAGAATCTGGCGCTCGCGCCGGAATTGTTCCCGGAAAAGGTCGGTCGCAAAGGACAGGTCGATCACTTTGATAGCGACCTGCTGCTCAAACTGCCCGTCGGCGCGATGGGCGAGATAGACGGCGCCCATGCCGCCGCGTCCGACCAGACGGTCCAACTCGTAGGGCCCGATTCGCCTTGGACCATCCAGGGACCCGGGGATTGTCTCCGCTTCCAAACGGCAGGACGTTGTCGTTAGTTCTTCCAATTCGGAGGCTTTCAGCAACGAACGGACTTCCTCCAACAACAGCGGATCGCCTTTGCACAAATTCTCCAGCACTGCCGGTCGCAGCATTTCCGAGGTTGCGAGGGCTTCATGAAAAATGGCTTCGACGCGCCGGAAGAATTCGGTCGAAACGTTCATCGAGGTCTAAACCTCATTGGCGGTGCGCAAGCCCGCCCGTAGGAGACTGCGAGGATCGTCGCTGAAGTGCCTCAAGTCTTAGTCGAATGTTCGAGGACTTCCGGGACGGCGTCTGGATAAAGCCGCCGGTACAACCAGCCCTTGATGAATTTTAGGTCGCGATCTACTGTGGCCTTCGACACCTGCAGAAGTGCAGCAGTCTCCTCGGCAGTGCAGCCCAGAAAGTATCGAAGTTCGACCAGTTGAACATTGTAGGCATCGATCTCGCTGAGTTCGTTCAGCGCGCGGTTGAGATCGATCAGCGATTCGCTCCCGACCTTAATCCAGGGAATGTCTTGGTTCAGAGGAACATCGTGGGCCCCGCCGCCTCGTTTTTGCGCCGCGCTGCTGCGGGCGTGATCGGTCAGAATCATGCGCATGACTTTGGCTGCGAAGGTATAAAAGTGAGCGCGATCTGACCAGTTGGCTTTCTTTTGGTGGATCAGGCGCAGACATACTTCGTCGACCAGCGCGGTCGCCTGAAGCTCCCCAGGATTTCTTTCTCTTCGGATATAAGCTGCGGCCACTTCGCGCAGGTGCGGATAGACTAGTGGCATCAGTTGGTCAAATGCGGACGGTTCACCGTCTTTCCACTTTGCCAAGAGCAAAGTGATCTCGCCCGGGACGGGCTCCACGATCCACTCCTTTTGGACTGTTCGATAACACGCTACGTCCTGGCCTGCACCGTGGGAATGGCTCCTGCGTGCCATGGTGGCACGACAGAGCTATGCGGGATGAGCAGCCAATTTGCAGGCACGCTTCTGCCTCATCGAAGCCCCTCCCTAAGGCTAAGTCGCACGGCCGAGGCTGCCAAGAGGCAGTGAAATTATCCTCTAGGTCAGCAACGAGAAACTGGCATCGCGATAGCAGCCCGGCAGTTTGTCTCACTCCCTGGCCGTTTTGCCGCCGCTTTGGGCTGCGCGATGGCAAGAAACCACTGTCGCCGTGTAGCGGTCTTCCCGCAGTAGAGATAAGCTGTACTCGATCGCGACATCCTGGTTGTCGTACGTGGTCTGCTTGATAATCAAAAGAGGGCCCCCAATTTTTCCAGGTTTCAGCCTCTTGTTCTTGACGCTTGGTGTCCATTTGGTGTCCGGTCTGCTGGGTACGAGCGAGATTTACGAGAAGTATGCGGAATGTAGAGAACCCGCTATCCCCCGTCCAGCAGCGGTTTGTGTCGTAAATTCCGGCGCTCCTATAATTTGCGAAAACTGGCCCGGACGAATTCGGCGTACAGGTCCGGATGCCACAAACTTCTTCCCAACTACTTGCCAGCCTCCCAGGTCCCCCACTTTGACTGTTAACGCGGTGCAGATTTGTGTGCCGGATCACCCGCGTGCGTAGTGGTTGAACTATGGAGATTGCAGCTCGCGGGCCGACTCAAATGTTCAAGGTGCCCGGACTGCCCGGCCGCACAGTCGTTTTCCAATCGAGGGTCCTGATCTTCGCACCCTCGGCCAGGACTAGCTTCTCCAGAGACAACTCTCCTTCAATCACCTGAAGGTGGAGGGATCGTTGGTCGAGCGCAATCGTGCCAAAGCCGGATGCCGTGGAGAAGAAGGTCTTGAACGGGCGGACTGGCACGGCGGGACCAAACCACATCGTTCTCTGGACGGCCGAGTAGCGAAACCCAGCGAGCGCGCCCAGCAGCGCATAGCTCGCCATGGCGCGAGCATAGTAGTTTCCGCATTCGTATTCGTTCCAGGGATTCCGAACCTGCCCATCATAACGATTGCGCAAAGCCCTGACGATCGTTAGTCCTTCGCTGACGAAGCCCTCGGCAATAAGATGCGAGGCCACCTGGTATTCAATGCCCGTCCAAACTTCATCTGAATACACAAAAGGCAGGGTGGGTTTTCCGCCCTTGGGCCAGCTGCACAAGAGCAAGCCGGGTTCGTGTCCCATCGCATATCCCGGACGTTGTACGTTGGCGTGCTGCGCGAGGTCGGTCTTGAAATTGTGTTTGAAAATGGCCCGTAGACTGCTTCGGACATGCTCACGATCCAGCGGCGTGTCGATTCCGTAGATTCGGGCCATCCACGCTCCGATCACTCCGTCAGAGATGCAGCCATTTCCGTATTGGTATTTCGGGCCTTCCTGTTTCAGAAGCCTCTGCATTTCGCTGCTATGCTCATCGACTTTTGCTACCGTGCGAGCGAACGAGTCGTCTCGCAAGCCCATGTACTGCACCTTCTGCTGGTAATACTCCCCATTGAAGAGCTGCTCGTCCATAAGGTGAGCGCAACGCTGGGCGAGGTCCTCGTAAAATTCTGCGTCCGCAGGTTGTCCCACGACCCGCGCCATCGCAGAGAATGCTGACAGCGCACCCAGATAGATGCTGGTGCACATGCCGTCAGGCCCCCAGAATTCGATGTCGTAAGTATTGTGATGGGGCTCAAACAGCGCTCCTCGGTGGTCTGGATCCCAAGTGCGAATGCAGTAATCCAAGCTGCGCTTGACCAGCGGGTACATCTTCTTCAACCAATCTTCGTCTCCGGAAATCTGCCATTCGCGGAAAACCTTCATGATCCCGCCCAGTTGCCCGTCGGAAGCCGCGTGAAAGTCGTGCTTGACGGGCCCTTCGGGAAGGGCGGAACGGAAGGTGACGTGGCCGCTTTCATCCATCGAACGTCCTAGTTCAAGTTCGCGGAGAGTCCGTTCCAATTTCGGGTACAGGTGCGGGAAAGCCTGGGCGTAGTTCCAGACGTGGGTGCAGGAACCATGGCAGCAACCGCCATCTGGGAAGCATCCTTCCCAACCCCAAATATCTCCATTTTCAAGACGCAACACAGTTGGAGACTTGAGGATGGCTAAATTCGCGGAGACTGCGTCGAGAACATAAGGCGGTAGGGTCGAGGAGAACAGGGCTTCTTTGAACGCGACCGTGCGCGATCGCAAAGACGAATAGTTTTCCGAGACGTAGAGAGCAACTTCGCGAGCGTCTTTCCATACTGAGGCGTAATACGGCCGCCACGGAGGAGTTGTCCCTTCCGCATACGGACGGCACCCGAGCTTATTTTTATCGTCGGGAGCATTGCCGGCCACGTCGCCGCCCACCTGCAGGTAAGCATTCGGGAAGTGCCATGTAATCAGAATGGGATAGGTTTGAGATGCGCCCGGGCCTAACGTCCCTTCGAGCAGAATGGACGCTCCGTTGCGTCCGCGGGTATCGATCTCGTTCGAGCCTTCGTTGGTGGTAAATGTTCCCGTCGACACTTCGCGCCACAGCGCCGACAAGGAATCAAACTCCCAGCCGGGGCTGCGCAGCCACATCCCTTTGATGCGTGGCTTATGGCCGATAACGGCCAGGCAGGCGCTACCGTAACCTTCGGCATTCGGGTTCTCCACATTGTGCATGAACACACCCTGGCCTGGGATCACGGTGTTGCGGCCGTTGGATCCATCGTCGCCGCATCCGGGCGCTAAGTGAGACAGGTGATAGGAGAACTCGTACTCCACGGCCCGGCTCGCTGGGTTTTGGAGTGTGTATTCAAGGATGGCGCAAGGTATGCCCGAATTCTTGTCATCCAGAGGAATGAAAGGGTTCCAGGCCGTGACTGCAACCTGCAACGGAATCGACGCGTCACTGATCTTCGCTTCGCCAAAAGGGTATTCCCCTTGGAATACACATTTGTCGAAGCGCGGAAGTCCCTCGAACCCTCCGCGACGATATCCTTCTCCCTGTAGGCCCTGGTCATAAATCTTCAACACGGGAAATGGACCCTCGATCAGTTTGGTGATGGGTGGCGTATTTTTGATGCGGAGCACGGCGAACGCAGCTTTGGAATAGGCAAAACCTTCAGGCAAGGCAGTCGTCTCCGGCCGGTTTCCGATCGAGAAATCCTGCAGACCTCCGTAGCCGTTTAAACAGACGCAGCCTGCCCCGATTCCCCCCAAGGGCATCGCGACCTGAGTCGCCTTAACGCCGCTAAAACTGCGTTGCGGCCCACGCTGAAAAAGTTCTTCCTTTGAGTATGGGACCTGCTCGAGGGCAGTCTTGGATTGATCGTTTGAAATGGGAGAGAGCCGATCCGCTTCAGCGAGGGGAACGGCGGCACCCAAGGCCGCTGACGAAGTGGTTATGATGAATTCTCTGCGAGTGGATTTGTCGTCAAGTGGCATAAGCACCTACCTACCCCGAGTCATTTCTTCCATTCCTCAGGCCAGGTCAACCGAAAGATTCGAAGACAGAATTTTGATCGGAGACCGTGCCGCCAAGACGGGTGTCCCTGGCGCGATAGACTTCGCCCATACCACCGCGACGCGGAACGATCGAATCTCGTAAGGGCCTGGTTTTGTGCCAGAAGTAAGGGTCACGCGCGGACGCAATTATAGCCGCCGGGCGTCGGAACACGATTATCCGTCGGCCCGAAGTCACAGACAAGACGATTACAATGCGGGGGCGGCCCTCATTGAGCGGGAACCACTACCGAACTCGCGGCATTGACACTTCAGGGCGACTGATTTCAAATGAATTGTCCGTTTGTAATGCGGTCCGGCGAATTCAGGCTACAAGTCCGGCTGCCACCAAACTTTCTAAATTCATTTCAGGAGAAACACATGTCAGCACCCAGCCGCCGGCCGGAGATTCGCCGGCGCCGTACTCGCAAAGAAAAAATTGTCCAGTTGCGTAAGCGCCTGGCCGCCGCCAAAACTGACGCCGACAAAACCCGCATCACCGCCAAACTGCAAAAACTCGCCATCCTGTCGCCCGGTCAGCCTCTGTTGAAGTAGACCCTGTCTCTCCGTTCAGTCGGCGGCATGCTGTTGGCTTGGCTCGCTGCCGCCGTCACGCGCGACCTGGCAGTAAACGTCAAGAACACGCCGGACCGATATCTCCCAGGAGAACCTCGTCGCCTGCTGGTAGCCGCGTTGCTTCATCCGCTCGCGTAGAGGCTTATCCATCAGAACGCGGTGAAGCGCGCGCATAATTTCGAAAACATTCTCGGGATTGACCAGCACCGCGGCATTTCCCACGACCTCGGGCAAAGAAGAAACGTTGGAAGTGACTACCGGAGTTCCGTGGGCCATGGCTTCCAGCGGAGGCAGACCGAATCCCTCGTAGAGTGATGGAAAGACAAAGATCTTAGCTTCGTCGTAAAAAATCCGTAGCACCTCGATGGGCACGAATCCCAGGAAGCGCACGTCATTCTGTACCCCACTGCGAACCACCGTTCTTCGCAGATCGGGATTGCCCGAGAGGTCGTCGCCGATAATGATGAGTTTAAGGTCGGGATAAGCGCCGTCCTTTTCCAATTCTGTTTTCAGCGCCGAGAAAGCTTCAATCATGCGCACAACGTTTTTGTGCGGACTGATGCGGCCGGCATACAGAAGAAAAGGGTAGGTAACCTGATAGCGCTGCGCAATCAAGCCAAGATCGGCAGCCGTGGCGTGTCCACGCAGGAACCGGTCGTCAATCGCGTTGTAAACCACTTCAATGTGTGTGAGTGGAATGTCAAAAAGTTTCTCGATCTCATTCCGGGTGAAATTCGACACTGCGAAGATCCGCGCCGCACCCCAAAGAACCCGCTTTGTCAGCTGAAAATACAGCGATCGCGAGATTCCGCTCAGTTCCCGTGGGCGCGACATGTGCTCTAACATGTCGTGCACTGTCATGACATAAGGACACGGCAAGAAGCGAGGAACTGAGAAGAGATTGGGGATGTGGACGAGGTCGCAATCCAATTTCTTCAAGGCCGCGCGGAACTCGCGATATCCCCGGATTGAGCGCTCGGGCGCGAGCAACGGAATGGTCTCAAAATTGGGCGGAAGCGGCCCGATCTCTTGAACTCTGTTCGGAGGGCCCAACAGAAAATATTGGCTCTCGAGGTCGACCCGGCCCAGGGTGCGAACGACGTTGCGGATATAAGTACCGACACCAAACTCGGTCATCCGCCGAATGTCGATGGCGATCTTCACCGATGGCATTTAATCACACAGGGCGGAAACATACCCAGCGGAATTAAGCCCTGACTTCGGCCTGTGCCTTCGCTCGGCGATCGGCGTACAGAGGGAATGCCTCGCAAAGCTCGAGCACCTGCTTGCGCACTTTGACGAGCGTCCCCGCATCGGACCGGTGGAGAAGCACTTCGGCGATCCAGTGCCCGATCTGGCGCATCTCCGCCTCTTTCATGCCACGCGTGGTCATGGCGGGCGAGCCCACGCGAATGCCGCTGGGCTTCATGGGAGGATTGGTATCGAAGGGAATCGCGTTCTTGTTGACCGTGATTGCCGCCTCGCCCAGCGCCTTTTCGGCTTCGCTGCCCAGCATGCCCTTGGAGAAAACGTCCACCAGCATGACGTGGGTATCGGTGCCACCCGAGATGATGCGGAAACCTTCGTCCGCCAAGGTTTGCGCCAGAACCTTCGCATTGGCGACAACCTGCCGAGCGTAATCGCGGAATTCGGGCTGCATCGCTTCCTGGAAGCACACGGCTTTGGCTGCCATGATGTGAACCAAGGGCCCGCCCTGCATGCCGGGGAATACAACTTTGTCAATTTCTTTGGCAAATTCGGCTTTCGAAAGAATCATGCCAGATCGCGGTCCGCGCAGCGTCTTGTGCGTGGTTGACGTCACGATGTGCGCGTGCGGTACCGGGGAAGGATGCGCGCCGCCGGCGACCAGTCCGGCGAAATGAGCCATGTCAACCAGATACAGCGCACCCACTTTGTCGGCAATCTGGCGCATGCGCACGAAGTCGATAATCCGCGGATAAGCGCTTCCACCACCGATGATCAGCTTGGGCCGCTCTTGCTCGGCAAGCTTTTCCAGTTCGTCGTAGTCAATGGTCTCAGTCTCTTTGGTGACTCCGTAGGGAACGATCTTGTAGGTCTTGCCGGAAAAATTCAGAGGATGTCCATGGGTGAGATGTCCGCCATGCGCGAGATTGAGGCCAAGAATTGTATCGCCCGGTCGCAGCACGGCGGCATAAGCCTCCATGTTGGCCTGCGATCCCGCATGGGGCTGAACGTTAGCGTGCTCCGCGCCGAACAGTTGCTTCGCCCGGTCGCGCGCTAAATTCTCGACGACGTCGGTGAATTCGCAACCGCCGTAGTATCGCTTGCCCGGATAGCCCTCGGCATACTTGTTCGTGAACACCGAACCGGCAGCTTCGAGAACGGCTTCGCTGACAAAGTTCTCCGAGGCAATCAACTCAAGGCCCTCGTGCTGGCGCCGGGTCTCATTGTCAATCGCGGCGGCAATCTGGGGATCGCTTTCGTACAGCGGACGGTACATTGCAGAATTCTTCGTAGGCATGAGTTGTTCCGTTTCTTAAATCGCTTCGTACATATTCAGCCGCAGGATTTCCATGTACCTCTCCGGGAACTTCAGCGGCGTAAAACCGAACTGCGCATAGAGCGTGTGGGCATCGCGGGTGGTCAAGTTCCACCTGCGCAATCCCTGCAACTCCGGATGCTTCACAATGCACTCCATCAGGAGTTTGCCAAGCCCGGATCCGCGATGCGACTCCAGCACGAACACATCGGCAACGTAGGCATAAGTGGCAAAATCGCTGACGACCCGGGCAAAGCCGACCTGCGCGCCGCTCCCATCATAAACGCCAAAGCACAATGAGTGCTCAATTGATCGCGCCACAACCTCCCGCGAAATGCCCTTCGCCCAGTAAGAATTCGTGAGGAAGCCGTGAATTACGTCCAAGTCGAGGCGCGCTGGATCGGTGCTGCAGAGAAACTCGCCGCGCAAGTGCTCCACAACGGTGTCAGGGCGAACAGGTTGATCAGCCTGCATCTTCACATTCTAAACCGCGATAATTAGCGCTTGGCTTCGGCTATTAGCACTTAGTACAAGCCCAGTCCCTAATGGCTGAATGCTAACCGCCAAGTGCTAGCGGCTGCTCTTAAAACGCCGTCCGCAGGAACGAAGCCAGGTGCCACCCATCCATGTATTTGTACGGGGTTTCGCCTGTGGTGTAGTGGCCGCAGGGCAGCACGGCAACCTTGTGGTCGAGCCCGTGGCGTTCGAATTCCGCGACCACATCGCGCGAAAGTTCGGGCAGAAAAGTCAGATCGTATTTCGCATACACGATCAGCGATTTCCGAGGCCAGCGCGAGAACTGCTTGAAGTACGACATGGGGCTGACAGAAAGCCATGCCTGCCGCAATCGGTCGAGATCGATCTGCTGCTCAATTCCCTGTCGGATGTGACGCGTCGACTGCCCATGCCAAACGACGTCGGCGACATACGTTGAAGCGTGATTGAAGGCAGCCACGCGAATTCGCGGATCGTGCGCGGCCGCAATAAACGCGTAGCACGAACCGAGGCTGGTCCCCACAATGCCGAGTTTGTCGTAGCCCTGCTGCTCGAGCCAGTCGAAGCAGCTTCGGATGTCGGTCACGCCCTGCCGGACTGCATCAAGCGTGCGCCCGATGTTGGCCGACACCGCGTAGTCCGCGCGGCTGATCTCCGCCGGCATGCGGATGTCGTGATACGGCATGGTCAACCGCAACACCGCAATGCCCAACATGTTCATCACACGGCACAGGCTGACGTAGGCAATCGCATCCGCATTCCAGTGCGGCAGTAAAACGATGGCGCGCCGTCCTCGCGCCGGAAACCAGCGCGCGTTCACCAGATTGTTTTCCGGATACGGCGTCTTCACCGGCGACGTAAATCGCAGAAATTCTCCGTACGTCCCTTTGACCTTGGCCTCAAGTTTGGGATCGGGAACTTCGCGCGTGGAAAAAACCTGGACCTCGCGCGTCTCCAGCCGGAAATCGGTCGGCCGCGTGTACGAATAAAATTCGTCACTCGCCGCCACGATGCGGTGGTTGTAATCCAGAATGAACTTCTCGGGATTGTCCGGCGTCTGCCCGGGCCGGTAGCCGTTGCGGCAAGGCCAGTCGCGAGCCCACTCCACGCCCCATTCGAGCGGACGCACCACGCGGTTGTTGTCCACCGACGTGAGCCGGTGTTCCCAGTCATACATCCACTGTGCGTAACGGGAAGGCATACTCAATCCTCTAGTCTAGCAAGGTGCCCACTCCGATTTCGACCCGATGCAGGCAACGGTCAGTATTGGCAGTTGGTGGATGGCATTTGGCCGCTGAGTGGATGCGAGATGCGGGGGTCGCGGCTAGCTCGGATACCGGCGCGGCACGCGCTTCGAAATATTGCAGAGAATCTCGTACGGCGTGCTGTTGGCGAGTTCCGCGTGCTCGAGGGCATCGACGCTGAGACCTTCCCCGGCACCCAGCAAAATCACTTCGTCCCCCACGCTCACGCCGGGAATGCCGGTAACGTCCGCCAAGGTCAAGTCCATCGAGATGCGGCCAACAATCGGCGCGTAGTGCTCGCGGACGATCACGCGTCCGCGATTGGAGAGTTGACGGTTGTAACCGTCCGCGTAGCCCACGGGTAGCACCGCCACGTGCGCGGGAGCTTTGGTGACGTATGTTGCGCCGTAACCCAGGGCCTGGTTCGCACCAAAATTCCGCAACGAAAGAATCCGCGTCTTCCACGTGAGAATTGGTTTCACCGGCAGGCGCAATGTGCCGCCGCTCACTTCACGCCCGGCGCGCTGAAACGGCAAATAGTAGCCGTAGAGAGCAACTCCCGGACGCACCATGGTGTTCCAGGTCTCCCGCCGCGAAATTACCGCGCCCGTATTCGCCATATGCACGAACGCCGGATCCATCCCTGCGTCTCGTACCATTCGGCGGGCGACGTCGAAGCTTCGTTCCTGCTCCGCCACCGATGGCGCGTCCATGATTTCAGAGGACGCAAGGTGAGTGGACAGCCCATCCACTGAAAGATGTTTGGCTGAACTCAAAGCTGCCAGTACCGCAGGAAGCTGGTCAACCGCGACGCCCAGCCGGCCCATCCCTGTATCGACCTTCAAGTGCACGGGATGCTTCGCCACGCCGAGTGCCGCCGCTGCCTTTTCCAGAGCCTCGATGTGCCACGGCTCCCAGACCGTGGGAGTGAGGTGGAGGCGAATAATCTCGTTCTCTTCGCCGCGCCAGAAACCGGTCATCAGCAGAATGTTCGACTGAATGTCGGCCTCGCGCAGCGGAATGGCCTCGTCCAGCGAAGTCACGCCCAGCCAGCGTGCCCCCTCCGCCTCCAGAGCGCGGGAGCACTCGACCGCACCGTGCCCGTAGGCATCGGCCTTCACGACGGCACACACCGTCACGCTTGCCCCAACATGCTTCTGTACGGTGCGAAAGTTTTGTCGCAGGGTAATGAGAGACACATCCGCCCAGGTCGGACGCGTCGCCACCCGGCTCAGGATTTCTGCTGTGGTTGCCACTTTCGCGATTATAGCGGGAGCCGCCTTAGCGACGAGGTTACGGCGGGGCTACTCCTGCGCGATTTCAAGCCGTTTCTGTCTCGCCGTTGATGTCATCCTGAGCGAAGCGAAGGACCTGTGCAATCCGCCTCCGTTCTGCCCGCTTTCGCAAGGGCTTCGGTCCTTCGGCGGAGCGAAGCCGCCTCAGGATGACAATCTGATCAAGCTCAGTGCGCTAGTTCGCTGCCAACACGAAGTTCACGGTGATCCGCGTCTCCACCTCAATGGCCTCGCCATTCAGAATGAACGGGCGGTACCGCCATTGGCTGACGGCATTGACTGCGGCCGAAACCAGCATCGGGTGTCCTGAAATTGTACGCAGATTTTCGATCGTGCCTGCTCGATCGATAATTGCCTCCAGCACGACTGGACCCTGGATGCGGGCGTTTCGCGCCGGTGTTGGATACACAGGCTGCACGCGGTGAATCAGGCTTCCCTCCAGCATGCTCGAAGTTCGAAAAGCACGTGCTGTCGGCGGAGGCAGCGTCGGCATCACCGGTCTAGTTCCTCCGAACGGGATTGGAAAGCCGGTGGGCGAACCGATCGGAAGGTTCATGCCCTCCATGCCCCCGCCACCGCCGGTTGGTTGCATTGAAGAATCGCCGCCTCGCCCTATGATTGGCTGGCGTCCGGGCAACATAATCCTTCCGGTAAACGGGACCAGGGGAATAGCAGACCTCATCGGTCCACGCGATTGCGCCACGGGACCTGGATCCGCTCTTCCTGCACTAATCGGCGTCGAGACCGTTCGTGCAGACGGCAGTCCCACCGTACTCAGCAATGGCACCAGCAGCAGCACTCCGATCGCGACCGCCTGCAGTCCGAACGAAGTCATCGTGGTCCAGCTACGCCGAGTCCGTTGATCCCAGGAAGTTTCCAGCAAGCTATCGGCAAACATAGTGTCCTCCAACGGGAAAATCCGTCTGGTGAATATGGACACCGCGAAAGCCTACGCTGGAGTCGGTCTCGCAAATAAAAAAGGCCGCGCGTAAGCGCGGCCTGGTGGAACTTTTTAGACACCAGAGGTGTCCGCTTTATTTCGGTGGCTCAGTCGGCTTGGGCGTCGTGGGCTTGGGAGTTGTCGACGCTCCCGGAGCCTTTGGAGCAGCCGGCTTTGCCGAACCTGCAGGTGTCGCTGGCGCTGGTACGCCCGACTGCACGTTGTAGGCATCGACCACGGCCTTGGTGATGTCAACCGCCTCACCCCACCACAGCACATTGCTCTGCGGCCAGGGCTTCGAGGTGTCCACGATGATGCCAAACCCATTGTCTTGCGAATACTTCACGATCATGGGTGCCATCTTCTGCAGAACACGGCTCGCGATGTCCTGTTGCTGGTTGCCGACTTCTTCCTGAAAATCCTGCACGGAGCGATCGAAGCTCTTCTGCTTTCCCTCGATCTGCTTCTTCAGGTTGGCAGCCGCATCCTCGTTCAACTTGTCGCCCTGGGTGTTGAGTTGCTTCTTCAGCGCCTCGAGTTCGTCGTTCTGGCCCTTCAGTTCGGCCTGCTTGGGCTCATATTTCTTGCTCAGGGCTTCCATGTCGCGGCGGCCTTCGTTGCTGCCGAAGATCGCTTCTTGAATGTTGATGGTTCCGACCTTTGTGCCGGTGCTCGGCCCAGTCGTGGTAGCGGGGGATGCGACCGGCGAAGCGGCCGGAGCAGCGGGCGTTGTGGCCGCACCGGACGGGGTGGCAGCGCTGCCGGTTTGGGCTAATGCGGAAAACGTAAACGTAACCGCAGCAACCAGAAGAACACGCAGAAACTTGCTTTTCATTGGATCGATTGAACTCCTTGGAACATGGTTCCGGGAATGACTTTGAATATCTTTCTCAGATTCGCTTCTTCAGTCAACGCTGGGCCGCACTGAATGAGGTTTCCGCTGCGGTTGCGGCCGCCATCGGAAAAGGCGCACTAGATTGCCAGCATTACACGCCGGGCATGCGGGCGTGCCGTCCACTCCCTATCCTCACTAAATGGCGTGGATAACTAGCATTATAGTGACCTCACTCTCACCCAGTCAAACCAACTTAGAACGTCGTCGCAACCGTGAACCGGAAAGTCTTCCTCGGTTCCCGCAACAAGAAACTTGGGGCATACGTATTGACCGCCAGGTGATACGTGTAGTCGCCCGCCGCCCCAGCCGGGAACATGGAGCGCGTAATCGGGATCGGAGGGTTCGCCGGGGTGTCGAGTCGCACCGGGTTGTAAGCCCAGTAGATACGGAACGGCGCGTTCACTACCGGCAGGAACATTTGTAACTCGATTCCCGTCGAGATGCGCGGCTTCCAGTTTGTCGAGTCCAGAACCTGCAAGAACTTGGAAGGAGTCGGGGTCAACACTTTCCCGCCCAGACAGTTGAAGCCGGCATCCAGAGCCGGACAACCGAATGGAGTGCTGATCACTTGATCATACTGCTGGGTTGCGATCTGCAACTGAGAAGGCCGTACGATCGCGTCGATGCCAGTGTCGATAAAGGGAGCGATCGCCACCGGGCCCGCAATGGTGATGCGGTATTCAAGATTCGTCCACGTGCTCAGGTCGCCGCCGGGGAACACGATCTGGTCGACCGGAATGGGCACCGTCCAGTTGCCTTGCCGCGGATTCGCCGGATTCTTCAGCACTGGAGTTCCATCCGGATTGGTCAGCGTGATCACGTTCGAACTGGGCAAGAAAGCAACCGGCGACACCGATCGGATGTCAAAGCCGCGAATGTCGTTTTCACCGCCCATATAAAAGCGCTGGAACGGCGGAGCTACCAGCCCACCGAAACCGCTGATGTAGGACGCGTTGAGGCTGTACCCGATCGCGTTCCGGCGGTTCTGCACGGGGATGAACTGCTTGTACTGCACGATCGGTCGAATCGATCGGACCGTACCGCCCAACCCGGCAAACTCCGCGCCTAGCGTCATCTGGTGTCCGTGGTGGGGCGAGATGCCGCTATCCAGGGTGTTGAATGAGAAGTTGGGGAAGATCTTGCTGGTGATGATTCCATTCACCGCGTTCGGACCTGAAATACCTCGGAACGCGATGAAGTCGAACAAAGTCTTCGACGCCGTGCTGAGAGGCAACAGCGTTGACCGGTCCAGCGAATAGGTCATGCCGAGGCGCTTGAACGAGCGCCGCAACGGATAGCTCAGCGATGTCGTGAAGCCCACGCTAGACTGCGAATAGTTCTGCAGGTTCTGCAGCACCGCGTTGGGCAGGTTCAGGTTCTGGCCGCTGAAGATGGAAAGCTGCCGGGCCTGATCGTAGCTGATCTTGTTGCCGAATACCGTGAAACCGAATTGCAGCGGGCGGTCAAACATGTAGGGCTGGGTGTAGCCAAACATCACACTGCGCGCCAGATTTCCCAGGCTGATCTGCATCTGCAAAGTCTCGCCGCGTCCCAGGAAGTTGTTGGTCGCGTAGTTCAGCCCGATGAACGCTCCCTCCAAACCGCTGACGCCGCCGTTCAGGCCAATACTGTTCTTGCCCTTCTCGTGGACCTTCAGCGTTATGTCGACCAGTCCATTCTTCTCATCCAGTTTCTTCTCGGTGACGTTCGGATCATCCGGCTTGAGCTGGTCAAAATAAGAAAGCTGGTTCAGGCGAAGCAGGCTGAGTTCCCACATGTGAGAGTCGTAGATGCCGCCTTCCTCCAGAGCCAGTTCCCGGCGGATGACCTTGTCGCGAGTCGTGGTGTTGCCCACGAATTCAATTCGCCTCACGTAAAACTGTTTGCCTTCGTCGACGTCAATTTCCAGAAATGCCAGCTTCTTTTCATCGTCAAACGTTGTGGAGGGGACGGGCGTGAAATTGATATAGCCGAATTGGCCGTAGGCTTTGCGCAGATTATCGATGCCCTTGGAAATCTTATCGCGGCTGAAGATGTCCCCGTCCTTGAGCGGGAACAGTGATCGCAGGGCTGCCGTGTTCTGAATCGCTTTATTGTTCTTGAATGTGATCTTGCCGAGGCGATACTGGTCGCCTTCGTCGACTTCCATCGTGATGTCCACAGCTTTGCCCGGCCCCGACTGTAGCAACGGAATGTGAAAGCCCTTGTGCCCGGTATCGTGGATCTCGGTCTTGGGGTCGTTTATGCCGGCCTTAAAGTAGCCACGATTCTGATACTCGGCGCGCACCCGCTCGGTATCTTCCTGCAACTTGGTGGCGTCGTATGTCTTCGCGAAGATGCTCTCCAGAAAGATGGAATGAGGGATCCCGATCGGCTTCAAATTCTTCATGGCTGCGCGCAAAATGCGCGCCTTGATGTTCTTGTTACCCTCAAACTTGATCTTTCCGACCTTGACCTTCGGGCCTTCCTTGACGACAAACGTGATGCCGACCGCGGCGGGGGGAATTTGCCGCACTTCCGTCCGAATCGTCGCGAACTGCCGTCCATGCTCAGAAAGCAGTCCTTTGATGGAAACTTCGGCCTTCTTAATGCGCGTAGGATCGTATTGGCTCTCCACCACCAATCCCACCTTGTCTTGCTTGAACCGGTCCAGGATGTCGCTGTTCGATACTGAACTGGTGCCGACGTAGTTGATTTCGCGGATCGTCGGCTTTTCCTTTACCTGAATAACCAGACGCCAGCCTTTCGGCGTTTGCTCCCTCAGGATCTTGATATCTTCGAAGTAGCCCGTGTTCCACAGGGAATTGAAGTCACGTTCCACCGCGGCAGAGTCGTAGACGTCGCCGGGCTTGGTGAAAATGCGCGCCCGGATTGTATCCGCAGGGATGCGCCGGTTCCCGGTCACGTTAATCTCGGAGACCACGTCGGTTTGTGCCTGCCCCGCACCTGCGCACCCCAGCAGGATCGCGACCAGCAACGCCCAGAATCCCCACCCTCGACAATCCATTGTGACCCAAGCCCGGTGGAATGAACGAGATCGCACCGATGCAGCCCCCGTAATGCAGGGACCTTTGGGCACAACAAGGTTCTCCGGATGAAAGCGAAAAGGAATCGCTACGACCTCAGCCTCTGGGATGTGAGAAAACTGTCATTATACGGTAGAGCACGGGAAAGCGTCCAAACCGCAACTCTCTTTGGGTCGCATCAATGGCGACCTTCGGTTGCTTCACGGGATGGTTTGGATAACTCTACCTCAACCAAGACGGAATAAAACGTAGCCGAGTTGCCCATGTCGGTAAGTTTTTCTGAAGTCAAGCTGTTGATGCTCTGGAATCCGGGAGCCATCTTCGCCCAACTCAGGCTCGCGGAGACCACGCCCGGCTGCACTTTACCATCCACTCGCGCTTTGAGCAGAATATCTCCCCGCCGGTTGAACACGCGCACTCGGTCGCCGTTGGAGATTCCGCGCGCCAGGGCATCGGGAGCCGAAATCTCCAGAAGCCCCTGCTCTTCCATCTCCTGAACCGAAGGCACGTTGGTGAACGTAGTATTCAGGAAGTTGTCGGCCTTGCGGGCCAGCAATTCCAGCGGCAATGCGTTTTCCTTGTTGCCGTGGCGCGATTCGGATGGAGGAGTGAAATCGGCAACCGGATCGAGCCCCTGAGCTTTGAGAGCCTCACAGTAAAGCTCAGCCTTCCCCGAAGAAGTCCCAAAGTTCCCGCGCGCGAACGGAAGAAAAGGTTCTGTTTGTGTGGGGACAGCCACCTTAGCCTGCCCTGAGCGAAGTCGAAGGGGCTTTCCGGCGGAGCGAAGCTCCGCTCCTGAACCCCGACGCTCGACACCTTGCGCCGCAAAGTTCAGCCGCACCTGACCCTTTTCAAGCCGCTCGCGGTTGATTCCATCCATCAACGGGTCTTGAGAATCCAGCGCCAGGTCGATCATCTCGTTGACACTCTCGTGGAAGCAATCCTCTTCGAATCCCATGCGATCGGCCAACGCCCGGAAAACCTCGACATTCGACCGGCATTCGCCCAAGGGGGCAATCGCCTGGTTGGAAACCTGCAAATAGTAGTGCCCGTACCCCTTCTGCAGATCTTTGTGCTCGAAGAATGTAGTCGCCGGCAGCACGATGTCGGCATAGTCCGTCGTATCGGTAAAAAATTGCTCGTGCACCACGGTGAAGAGATCGGGCCGCAGCAAGCCGCGAACCACTTCGTTGTGCTCGGGACAAACCGCCGCCGGGTTCGAGTTGTAAACAAACAGGGCTTTGACCGGCGGATCGTCGACCGTGTTGAGCACGCGGCCCAATTTGACCATGTTGATCATGCGAGCGTCGCGTCCCAGCGCTGCCTTCATCAAATCAGGACGTTTCAGTTTCTCGCTATTCAAGTCAACCGCGCCGCTCAGCGACATCTGCAGTCCGCCGCCGATTTCTTTCCACGATCCCGTAATGCAAGGCAGCATGACGACCGTGCGCGTCGCCATTCCCCCGTACTCAGAGCGCTGCACGCCATAGTTCAACCGGATAACGGACGGCCGAACGGTCGCATACTCGCGCGCCAGTTTGCGGACATCCTCCGCCGCAATGCCCGTCCACTGTGCCACCCGCTCCGGCGTATATTCCTTAACTTTCTCCTGCAGCTGCTCGAAGCCCAGCGTGTACTTGCGCAACATAGTCGGCATCATGAAGGTTCTCGCCGATGATGACGTGCATCATGCCCAACGCCAGCGCCGCATCCGTACCCGGATTGATCGGCAGATACCAGTCTGCGCATTCCGCCGTTCGCGTGCGGTAGGGATCAATCACCACCAGCTTCGCGCCGTTTCGCCGCGCCTCCGCAATGAACGGCCACAGGTGCACGTTGTTGGCATGAATGTTCGACGCCCAGGCAATGATGTACTTGGAATGCCGGAACTGTTCGGGCTCCGTACCGATTTTCACGCCGAGAACCGACTTCAGCCCCGCCTCCCCCGCCGCCGAACAAATCGTCCGGTCCAGTTGCGAAGCCCCGAGGCGAAAAAAGAACCGGCGATCCATGGAACCGCCGTTAAGCGCTCCGAGAGTACCGCCGTAGGAATAAGGCAGAATCGCCTCACTCCCGAATTCCGCAGCGATCGAACGAAAGCGCGATGCAATTTCGTTGAGCGCCTCGTCCCAAGTAATGCGCTGCCAGGTCTGCGTCTCTGGTTGTGTGGGGACAGCCGCCCTCGGCTGTCCATGCGGAGCGAAGCTCCGCTGCTCGGCAGGCCCCTTAGGCCCAATCCGCCGCATGGGATAGAGCACCCGATCCGGCGAATACACCCGGTCCAGATATTTCGCCACCTTCGCGCACAAAAATCCACGCGTCACCGGATGCTCCGGATCACCCTGAATCTTCGTCGCCCGCCCATCCTGCACTGTAATCAACACCCCACAAGCATCCGGACAGTCGTGCGGACACGCGGCATGAACGACACGTTTCATGAGTTTCAATTATAGGGGGAAGACGACACTTGTGGGGGAGTCGAAGGATTTCAAGGTTGGAGGGCTTCAAGGTTGGAAGGTTCCAAAGCTCACGCCGACACCTCCGTTCTTGAAACTTTGAAACGTTGAAACCTGAAACTCAAAACCTGCTACTTCAACTCCAGCACTTCCTTCTCTTTGGCCTTGCTCATCTCTTCCATCTTCTTGATTTCGTCGTCGGTCAGCTTCTGGATCTCATCGAGCGAGCGCTTCTCTTCGTCTTCGGTAATCTTCTTGTCCTTGAGCGCCTTCTTGATGGCGTCGTTGCCGTCGCGGCGAATGTTGCGAACCGCCGTGCGGTGTTCCTCGAGAACCCGGTGCAGGTGCTTCACCATGTCTTGACGGCGTTCCTGCGTGAGCGCCGGCACGGGCACGCGGATCAGCTTTCCATCATTCATCGGATTCAATCCCAGATCCCCGCCGCGAATCGCTTTCTCAATCGCTCCCAGCTGCGAAGGATCGAACGGTTGCACCGTAATCAGCTGCGCCTCAGGCGCGTGCACCTGCGCGATCTGATTCAGCGGCATCTGCGAGCCGTAGTAGTCCACTGTGACGCCATCCAGCATGTGCACCGACGCTCGCCCCGTCCGCGTAGCTGCCATCGCCTTGCGGAAATCTTCGACCGCTTTGTCCATCCGCGTCTTCAGTTGTACGTATGTTTCTTTCAGGCCGGCTATTGCCGCCATTGTCGCTTGAGCCATCTTGGGAACTCCGTATGATTCCTAAATCCAAAACGTCGAATTATAAACCCGTGACAGTACAACCCCAAAAAACATAAACCACGAACGACACGATGAAGCACGAAGTAAACTGCGATTCCTTCGTGAACCTTCGTGCCCTTCGTGGTTTTTGCTTCAGGCGCAAACCATCGATCCGATCTTCTCTCCCAGCACAACCCGACGAATGTTCCCATGATGATTCAGGTTAAAGACGATGATGGGCAGGTCGTTGTCTTTGCACAGGCTGATCGCGGTCGAATCCATCACTTTCAGTCCCAGCTTGAGCACATCCATATAGGTGATCTGGTTGAACTTCTTGGCGCCGTCGACCTTCATCGGATCGGCATCGTAAATTCCATCGACCTTAGTCGCCTTGAGAATGGCGTCCGCCTTGATCTCCATGGCGCGCAGCGATGCTGCGGTGTCGGTCGAGAAGTAAGGGTTCCCCGTTCCGCCCGCGAAGATCACGACCCGGCCTTTTTCCAGATGCCGGATCGCCCGGCGCCGAATGAAGGGCTCCGCCACCTGATTCATCTCAATTGCAGTTTGCACCCGCGTGTATACACCCTGCTTTTCAAGGGCGTCTTGCAGGGCCAGTGCGTTGATCACGGTGGCCAGCATCCCCATGTGATCGGCGGAGACACGGTCCATGTCCTTGGCCTGCTGCGCCACGCCGCGGAAGAAATTGCCTCCACCTACCACGATCGCCATCTGCACACCCAGCTTGTGAACATCGCTGAGCTCGGCGGCAATGGCATGGATGCGCGTGGTTTCGACACCAAAGCCCTGGTTTGCCGCCAGCGCCTCGCCGGAGAGTTTAAGCAGAATGCGTTTGAAGGCAGGAGTTGGGGTGGTCATGAAGTTCTCGTACGCCAGTCTATCGCAGCGCAGGCCTCCTCGCCGACTGTTTGGAAGGACTTGCGCCGATCTTGCCGGAGGACCTCTGGACCCTGGCAGTCTGTGCCGGAAGGGCAATAAAAAAGGCGCCCCGCAGGGCGCCTGTAATTATTCGCCTTTCGGCTCTGTAGGTTTCGTCACGGCGACGGTCTCGCCCGCATCGCCCACTTTAAACCGCGCAAACCGGCGAACCGCAATGTTCTCGCCCAGCTTGCCGATCTTCGCGGCAATCAGCTGCGAAATCGAGATGGTCTGGTCCTTGATAAAAGGCTGCTCGAGCAAGCAGACTTCTTCGTAGAACTTTTCCATCTTGCCCGCCACCATCTTTTCCGCAATGTGGGCCGGCTTGCCGCTCTTGACGGCCTGATCGAGGAAAATATCCTTCTCCCGCGCGAAGTCGGCTTGGGTGACATCTTCCTTGCGAACGTACTTCGGATCGCTGGCCGCGATGTGCATCGCGATGTCGTGCACCAGTTCCTTGAAGTCCTCGGTGCGCGCCACGAAATCGCTCTCGCAGTTCACCTCGACGAGCACACCAATCTTGCCGCCGGCGTGAATGTAGCTGGCCACCGATCCTTCACTGGTCACGCGCGTCGCCTTCTTGGCCGCAACCGAAACGCCCTTCTTGCGCAGGATCACCACCGCCTGATCCATGTCGCCCTTGGCCTCGGTCAGCGCCTGTTTGCAATCCATCATCGGAGCCCCGGTCTTTTCCCGGAGCTCTTTCACTTGTGCCGCGGAAATATTTGCCATAGTAGTACTCATAAAGTTTCCAGTTTCGCGTTTCTAGTTTCGAGTGGATAAGATGCTGTCGTCATTCAGGCCACTCGAAACTGGAAACCTGAAACTCGACACTATAAACAACGACCCGCGCCGGACGACCCGCGCGGGTCCAATTTCCCTTAAGGGATGAATGCCCGGGTTTTCACTGGCAACTGGTCGCTGACAACTGCGCTTAAACCGTCTGGCTCTCCACCTTCGGCAATTCGGCTTCTTCGGTCGCCGCCGGCTTCTTGTGCGTTCCCGGACCCAGCACTTCTTCCATGCTGATGTCCTCCGACGCGTCGACCGAGGCGGCTTCCTCGCTCACATATTCGCCCGCCTCTGCTTGTGCCGCTTGTGCCCGGTCGGTCTCGGCCTGCATGTCGGCAACCTGCTTGTCGGTCATCAACTGCGCACCCTCGGCAATCGACTCCGAAATCTTCGAGGTAAACAGCCGGATCGCCCGCAACGCATCATCGTTGCCGGGAATCACGTAATCCACTTCGCTGGGATCGCAGTTCGTATCGACGACCGCAACCACCGGAATGCCCAACTTGCGGGCTTCGCGCACCGCAATCTGCTCTTTATTCGAGTCGATCACGAAGATCGCGTCGGGCAGGCGGCTCATATTCTTGATGCCGGCCAGGTTGGCCTGCAAATGCTTGCGCTCGCGTTCGAGCTTGATGACTTCCTTCTTCGGCAGCAGCTCGTAGCGGCCATCCGTGGCCATCTCGTCGAGCTCCTTCAGACGCTTCACCGACTTCTGCACCGTGACCCAGTTGGTGAGCAGTCCGCCCAGCCAGCGCTGGTTGATGTAGAAACCACCGCACTTGGTCGCTTCTTCGGCGATCGCGTCCTGCGCCTGGCGCTTGGTTCCCACGAAGAGCACAATCCTGCCCTCGGAAGCCAGGTCCTGCACAAACTTCGACGCCTCTTTGAACATCTTCAGCGTCTTCTGCAGATCGATGATGTAAATCCCGTTGCGCTCTCCGAAGATGTATTCCTTCATCTTGGGATTCCAGCGCTTGGTCTGATGCCCGAAGTGGACTCCCGCTTCGAGCAACTCCTTCATGGTAATAGTAGCCAATGAACCTCCTCTTTAGTCTGCATCCTTCGCGTCAACGAACCGCTCCAGATTGCCATTCCCGTCCCCGCGCCGCGAGGCACGAGAAGAATTGAACACCTAAGACATCAAAAATCAGCTGTCAGTCTCAGCTGCCTGAGTACTGAGTACCGGGTACTGAGTACTATCTCTTGGAGAACTGGAACCGTTTGCGAGCGCCCTTCTGTCCGTACTTCTTGCGCTCTTTTCCGCGCGAGTCGCGGCTGACCATACCCTCGGCCTTCAGCTTTTTACGCAGTTCGGCGTTGAATAGCATCAGGGCGCGGGCGATTCCCAACTTCACCGCGTCCGCCTGTCCGCGCACCCCGCCACCCAGCACGTTCGCGACAACATTGAACGATGCCGCCATCTCCGAAGAGGCCAGCGGAGCCTTCGCCGCCGAACGCTGTGCCGGCGTCACGAAATATTCCTCGAATGCGCGCCCGTTGACCTTGAAATCTCCGTTGCCCGGACGCAAATACACGCGGGCAATCGCCGTCTTGCGGCGTCCCGTTCCGTAGTATTGAACCAATTCTGCCATTTAGCTTCCCGCTCCTGATCTCATTCCCAAATCTCATGGTAGAGACATAGCTTGCTAGGTCTCTTCTTGCCACATGTCAGACCGCCTCTGCCGGCAGCAGACGTTGCAAGCAACGTCTCTACGAAACCGCAACTTTCCGCGGCTTGTACTCCCGCACTTCCAACTTGAAATCCTGCGGCTTCTGCGCCTGGTGCGGATGCTTGTCGCCCTTGTATACATTCAACTTCGAAAGCATGTGCGCCGCCAGCTTGTTCTTCGGCAGCATGCGCTTCACGGCCGCTTCGATCACCGCTTCCGGCTTCCGTACCAGCCGCTTCTTGTAGTCCTCGGTGCGCAGCCCACCCGGATATCCGGTGTAGTGGTGATACTGCTTCTGCTCCGCCTTCATGCCGGTCGTTCGGACCTTCTCGGCGTTGATCACGATCACGTGATCTCCGGTGTCCAGGAACGGCGTGTACTGCGGGTTTTCTTTTCCCATGAGGATGCGCGCCACCTGTGAAGCCAGGCGCCCGAGCGTCTGCCCGTCCGCATCCACGACGTACCACTTGCGCACAATTTCCCCCTCTTTGGGGAAATACGTAGACATGAAACTCTCCCAAGATTGAATAAAAGCTGCGAAAGAAGACCGCTCGTTGATTCCCCGGCGAGGACGCCAGGCCATCAGGCGGGCAACCACACGACTACCAAAGTCTTTAATTTACCGGAGTCTGCAAGGAAATGTCAACGTTCCGCAACCTCCAAACCCCCAATGGCGGGTTACGTCGGAGGTTGCCGAACCGCGAATCTACTCGTACGCCAGCGCGTCGATCGGATCTCTCTGGGCAGCCTTGAATGCCGGATACAATGCTCCCGCCAGCGCTCCGGCAATCGCGATGATCGTTGCCCGCAGCACCCAGGTATTACTCCAGAACAGCCGCAGCACCGGCTTTTCGAACATGATGACGCGGCGCGTCAGCATGCTGATCAGAATTCCCGCAATAATCCCCACGACCGCCAGCAGCAGCGTTTCCCGAAGCACCACGTTGATGATGTACCACTTCGAGGCGCCCATCGACTTCAGAATTCCGATCTCCCGCGTTCGCTCCATTACCGCCGTGTACATGGCCTGAAAGATCACCAGGAACCCGACCACCACCGCCACGCCAATCACGATTTTGATGGCCAGATCAAATCCCGGAAGGTTGTCCGGGGTCATCATCGACAAATATTCCTGCATCGAGCGAACCGCGTAGTTGCTCATGCCGGGCACTTCTTGAATCGACTTCTCGACCGCATCGATGTTCGCTGGATCATCCAGCTTGACGTAGAACACCGAAGCGCGCCCTTCGGCCCCGATCAGATCCTGCATCGTCTCCAGGGGAAGAAACTTGCGCCCGCCTTTGCCGTGCGGAACGATGCCGGAAATGCGGAAGGGATGATTCAGTACTTCGATCGTGTCGCCGACCTTTTTGCGGTTCATTCCAGCGAAAAAATCGTCGACGATCACATCATTGGTGCCCTGGAAGGGTCCGCCGGACAGGTAGCGGAATTCAGGGGGAAGCTGGTTATAGCTGCGCAGATCGATGCCATAAACAATCTCGAGTGGCTTCTGGCTGAACGCCCAGATCACCGGCGCCGCCACAGCCACGTGGGGCACTCGTCGCAGCACATCGCCTACCTTCACTGAGATTGGCGCGCCCGACATACCGGCCAGCGCTGACGATCCCGGCGGCATCACCATCAAATCTGCCCCGACGCCCATCTGGCTCTCTTTCGATCCGTTGAGCAATCCATAGAAGAGCGCCACCACCAGCAGAATCATGGTGACTTCGAGCGCAATCGCGCTGGTAGTGATCAGCGACCGCGTCGGCCGGTGCACCAGGTTGGCGACAACCATTTTGTTCATCATGAAGATTCGAGAATACGCGCCTTGCGAGCGCAAAGTTGCGCTGATTTTATGGGAGGTTCAGGCCTTGCGGCAGCGCCAGCGTCGATTGCGGCTTGTCCAGATGGACCACCACCGCCCCCGACGGTTGCTCGAGTACGAACTGATCATCCTTAAGCGGAGCGTTGACGTCCACCTTCAGCATGTTCAGCGTGAGGTCGTACTCCTCTTGCGGCCGGGCGATTTCAATCCGTGATGGAAAGGAAGCCCCGCCGAAGTCCTTATATTGGGCATAGCGAGCATCGGTCGCCACTTTGCCGTCTTCGCTGTAGATGAACTGCCGGTGCGGCTTCAGATCGGTGCGCGAGAAGATAATCTTGCGTGCCAGCCTCCAGCCGTTGTCCGCCTTCTGAATGACAGTCAGTTCGTAGTCATCTTGCAGGATGCGGTTTCCTTTGGAGTCATGCAACGTTTCGTACCCGTTTTCCAGCACTGCGATCTCTGTGTTCGGATCAACCGGCTTGATCAACAACGCCTCATAGATCGTCTGCGGCCGGATGCTTTCCATGGGTTGGTCGGAGTTAGGCGCAACCACCTTGTTCTCGCCGACAACGAACTTGTTTTTCGGAGGGATCCACAGCTTGAAGTCTTTGCCCGCGCTCACCATGTCGAACGCCGTCGTACGCACGATCGGCATCAGTCCAATCATGTGCAGCGAATCCGGCTTCCGCGCCAGAATGTAACCGCGGATTTCCTTGTAATCCGTAACATGGCCCTTCTTCATTCCGCCGGCCGAACTGTCAATGTCGACCGTGGCCTTCAACGAATGGATCGCTTCGGCCTGCTGGTTAATGCTGTCGATTAACCCTTGCTGCGTAGACTCCTGCAACTGGGTTTTCGAGTATTTATCCTCGACCGGACGAGTGCGAAACAGGCAGCCAGTTGTGGGCAATACCACCAACAGCACGGCTAAAGACAAGAAGGGCGAACGACTTCTCATGCAGATAAATGATGCCTCCACAACTATTTGAGTATACCGCGCTCCAAAGGGTTCAAAACTCTGAACGTAGCTGGCTTTCCCCGTTCGACACCCCCGCCGGGGCATCCGCTTACTAAAGTCGAGCCGCCGAATGTCACCTATCCCCAACGCCGGCATAGTCTAAACTGCTATCGTGCGCAAGCTTGTCTGGCTGTTTTTGCTGGCTGTTCTGGCCGTCTCGGGGTGGTTGGCCTGGGCCCTTTTGGCTCCCGTAGCGCCTCCCGGACAGACGTTCGTGATGCTCCATCCGGGATTCTCCACGCGCCGGATCGCTGCAGAACTTAAATCCGCTGGTGTCATCCGCAGCGAAAACGCGTTTGTCTTATGGCGCTACCTTCGCCGCCAGCGATCCCTCAAAGCCGGCGAATATCTCTTCGACAAGCCGGCCAATGTCATCGATATCCAGAAGCGCCTTCGCCGCGGTGACGTGTATTTCCACACCGTCGTCGTGCCCGAGGGCTACACCATGTTCGACGTTGCCCGGGCGGTTGAAGCCGCCGGTCTCGGGCCCGCGCAGGATTTCTTGAAAGTAGCTAAATCCGACACCGGACTGATCGCGGACATCGCCCCCGCAGCCACCTCTCTCGAAGGATACCTTTTTCCCGACACTTACCAGTTCTCCCGCATGATGACGATGCATGAGATGGCGGAAGCCATGGTCTGCCAATTTCACCTCGTCGCTCGACAGATCGGACTCATTGAGCAAGCCCCTGATGAAGTCCCGCCGCCTGCTGAAAACAAGTCTCACTCTTGCAGCTCCAATGCGATTCAACTGCGCGACCGCCACGAGTCACGGCCAGCGATCTCCCTCGAGGCTCTCAATTCCCTGGAACGCACCGTAATCATGGCTTCCATCGTTGAAAAGGAAACCGCCGCCCCTCAGGAAAGGCCAATGGTGGCCAGCGTCTACTACAACCGCCTGAGCAAGCGAATCGCGCTCGACGCCGACCCCAGCATCATTTATGCGGAACTTCTCGCAGGAACCTACACAGGTGCCTTGCACCACGCCGACATGCAATTCAAGTCGCCGTATAACACCTACCGTTATGCAGGCCTGCCGCCAGGCCCCATCGGAAACCCGGGGAAGAGCGCGCTGGAAGCGGCCATGCATCCCGCCCAAAGCGACTATTACTATTTCGTCGCCGATGCGCAGGGCCACCACCGCTTCGCCCGCAGTATCGAAGAACACAATAAGAATGTTGCTGCCTACCGCCGGGCTATGAGAGGACAATAATTCTTACTCGGTGTCGGCATCCGGCATTCGAAATCCGGACTCGGTCCCGGCGCGCTGTTCCATCCATCCTTGAAGAATCAGCACTGCGGCCATCCGGTCTACCGCCTTGCCTCGCTTCTCAATTGACAACTCGGTTTCCCGCAAAAATCGGTTCGCCTCCGCCGAGGTCAGCCGCTCATCCCACAGATGAACCGGCAATCGGAACTTCCTGGTTAGTTCCTCGGCAAAGGTGCGCATCTTTTCCGATTGCGTCCCCTCGGCCCCGCTCATCCGCAACGGCAGGCCGACGACAATTTCCTTCACCTCGTACTGGCGAATCACGCGCTCCAGGTGTCCGAAGTCGTGGCGCTTATTCTTTCGTTGTAATGTTTCCAAACCTTGGGCGGTAATTCCGAGCGGATCGGACACTGCAACCCCAATTCTGCGCGAGCCTACGTCGAGGCCCAGCACGCGACCCGTAGGGCGCTCGCAGGAATTTGCCTTGTGGGGACCGCCTGCCGCATCGTCCACTAGCTCTCGATCGTCAGAATTCACCGCCCGATTATATGCCGCTTATTTCTGCCGCCAATACGCCTCTGCCTTTCGCGACCGAACTTGCCCTGCTCACTCTTTGAAGTATCGATTACTCAAGAACTTGCCGGAATCCCGCAAAACGCCTGCCCACCTTGCCTTCCCTGCGTCCAAGGAGTAGCATATTCATAGTAGTTACAGCGTTTTCCCCACAGACCCTCCGCCTACCCTGGGTGCCAAATATGAATGGTACGGACTTGAACTTCCACATCGGTGACAAGGTCGTCTACCCCAACCACGGTGTCGGCGTCATTGAGCAAATCAGCAGCCGCTCCGTGGGACCAACGGTCGAGAAGTTCTACCTCCTCCACATCAAGGCCAGTAGCCTCAAGGTGATGGTCCCCTGTCACAACGCGGGAAGCGTTGGCTTGCGACGGGTGGTCCGCAATGGCGAAATCCAGAAAGTACTGGACATCCTTTCAGTTAGCGAAAACGGCAGCAACGGCGACTGGAAAGACCGCTTCAAGGAGAACTCTGACCGGATGCGAACTGGCTCGCTCATTGAGGTGGCTGGCGTACTGAAGAGCCTGATCGCCCTGCATCAGGCCAAGCCGCTATCTTTCCGGGAGAAGAAGATGCTGGAGCGCGCCCGCTACTTGCTGGTCAGCGAGTTGGCCATGGCTCGCAACTGCGAAGAATCTAAGGTCGAGGAAATCCTTACCGTTGCCTTGGCGAAATGCAAGCTCCGCTTCCCCGAAGCCTCGGAGTTCCAGGCGTAAATCGCACACCTGCGACCGATTCAGGTCCCGTTCCAACAGCCTCTATTTGAACCCGCTGAACATAACGACGTCGGTGTCGTTGTAGCGAGCTCGGGTTACCGCGAATTTCTTGCCATCCGGCGACCAGGCATAGGCCGCGATCGCCGCGGGCTCGGCGTCGAAATGCGTCAACTGTACCGGGGCGCCACCGCTCAGCCGAAGCATATAAACGTTTTGGACTGCCCCGCCCGTATTGTGCACGAAGGTGAGTGCGCGTCCGTCCGGCGCCCATCCCAAATTTCGCCAGCTATAGGCTGCCGGTAGCTCGAGCTCCTTTGTAATAGCTCCGCCTTCCAGCGCCTGCACGACGATTTTTATTGTCTCGCTCGCGCCTTGGCCTACGATCCTTCCGTACGCGATCATCTTCCCGTCCGGGGAGACCGACGGAGAAAACGAAGTTCCCCGAGCGAGCTCGACCGCCGGACCCCCGTCAATTGGAATTTTCAAAATACGCCCAACCCCCTCATTGGGGAGCGGTTCGTTGTATATCACCCACTTGCCATCGGGCGTGCAGGAGGACTTCTCATCGTCCTTCCCGAAAGTGAGCTGCTTCAACTCGCCCGTTGCAACATTGAGACGCCAAACATTCGGGGCATTGTCCTCCAGAATTCTGGAGACGACAACCAAATCTCCGGGGCCGCACGCTTCAGCACCAAGGTTCACGTTGTCATTTTCGAGCAAGCGAGCCCGGTTGCTTCCGTCGGATGCGGTTGCATAGATGTGGAATGTTGCATCGCTCTGTATGAGCCTGCCGTTTGCCGTCCACGACAGCGTATATCCCGTCGCTTGCTCACCGGAAATTTGAGTGAACTTCCAATCAATCTTGTCGCTCAAGACAGACGGCGAATCAGCCACATAAATTGTCGCTGCCGGCCTCTGCTGTGTTGTGACGAACGCTTTACCATCCGTTGTCACACTGAGCGACAAGTATTTGCTCAGGTCGTTATTGATCCGGAAAGAATCTCCCACCGGATACGGCTGAAACCAGATCTGCCACCGTAGGCCGGTCGACTTCTCACCTGCGATAAAGAACATCCCGGAAGCATCGGGCAACCACGCCACGGCAGTAATCAAGACCGGCAGCGGGAAAGTCTTGACCACCTTGCCCTCGGGAGTTAACACCAGGATGTCGGTGATTCGATCTTTGCCCACGTCGAAGGCAGCGACCGCGATCAAATTCCCCTGCGCTGACCACGAGGGACTCGTTCCGATACCGTCGGCCCCGGTTTTACGCTCAAGTATGACTCGTTCATCGCTGCCGTCGGCGTTTGCCACCAACAGTTGATCTTCGCCTCTTCCTCGCAGCGTGCGAACGTAAGCCATGCGTTTGCCGTCCGGCGAAAATGCCGGCGCGCTGCTTACGTCGCTCACAACTTGGCGGGATGTCCCCCCCAACGACGGAACGCTGTAGAGGTTGCTGCTATTCGCGTTCGCCGGATCGTCGTGGACGTAGTAAAGATAATTTCCGTCCGGCGTAAACGTTGCTCCGTTCTCAAAGAAGCCGGTCTGCGGCGGCACGACAGTAACTTCACTGCCTGTGGCCACCTGCTTCACCCGCAGGCTTCGTTCGCCCTCCCGGCGGCCATAGGCCACCAATCTGCCATCGCCGGAGATCGTGGCAAAATTCGTGACCTGCCCATGCTCGGTTAAAGGCCGAATCACAATGTTTCGCGTGTCAATCACCGGTGCATTCTTGCTCAGAAGTTTGTAGACCCCGAAACCCGCGGCCGCCACTAAGACGATCATGACACCCGCGCCCGCGATCACTTTGCCCTTGTGTCGGCGGGCTTCTGCCAGCAGCACCGAACTGGATGATCCGGACGCCGAGGAAGTCGAAGCCGCTGTCCTTCCGCTTGACGTAGCACCGGGCGGCACCGCCATCGGAACGTTCGCAGACGAGCTTTCAGCAACCACCCGACCCGATTCCGTCTCCCTCTTCAACCGCTTCAGGTCCGCGCGCAACTCCGAGGCGTGCTGATATCGCAGATCTCGATCCTTCTCAAGCGCTTTGTAAATGATTCGCTCAAGTTCCGCCGGAACCGCTGGATTCAGCCTCACGGGTGCCGTCGGCGCCTGGTGCAGGATCGCGTCCACGATGTCACCCGAACTCTGGCCTCGAAAGGGCACGGCCCCGGTGACCATCTCGTACAACGCCGCCCCGAATGAGAACAGGTCAGTGCGCGAATCCAACTCGCGGCCCCGCACCTGTTCCGGCGACATATAGGCCACTGTGCCCAACATCGCGCCGGGACTCGTCAGATGCTCTTCGCCGACTAAACCTGATTTCAACGTAGCCGTCACCCCTTCAGGATCCCGTCCGCTGGGAAGCGACACTTTGGCTAGTCCAAAGTCCAGAATCTTGGCATGGCCGCGTTTGGTCACAAAAAGATTTGCCGGCTTGATATCACGATGGATGATTCCACCTTCGTGAGCGGCGTCGAGCGCGTCGGCAATTTCAATACCCAGCGACAGCACCAGGTCGATATCCAGCGGTTGGTCCCCGATCCGCTGCTTTAGCGTCATTCCATCCAGACACTCCATGGCGATGAACGTTTGTCCGTGCTGGTCATCAATCTCGTGGATGGTGCAGATGTTGGGATGATTCAAAGCAGACGCGGCCTTGGCTTCCCTTTCGAATCGGCTGAGAGCCTGCGGATCTTTGGCGACTTCATCGGGCAAGAACTTGAGTGCGACAAAGCGCCCAAGTTTTAAATCCTCGGCCTTGTAAACAACGCCCATCCCGCCACCGCCGAGTTTTTCGACGATGCGATAGTGCGAGATGGTCTGGCCGATCATTGGGATTTACCCGGCGGTTCCCCGGGTTCACTCATCTTAAGGATGCACTCTCGACGCGTCAACGAAACCCATGCGAGGCCTGCGCAACGTGAGACGACGCGGGTGCCACTTTATAATCTCGCGGACGAGTAACGCTCCCTATGCCGAACGCCAACGCGACGGATTCTCCCCGTCATCAGCGGCAAACGGGTTATAATCAAAGGAACAGCACGGCTGGGGCGGGTCCGGTCCGCCTGGCAAAAATCTCTGTTGTCCACGGGGGCCCTCTGACGCGCGACGAATCTACGTCCTCTTATGCCGTCATCCGGCACAACGTTCGAACTTACGAATCCAACGGCGTGGTGCAGGTCGTTCGCGGCAAAGACAATGCCGAAACCACGGTGAAGCAATTCGAGGTTAGCCAGGCTTCCGATGACCGGCACGCCGGCTGGCGTTACTTTATCGAAAAGACGAGTACTGCTCCGGGAACCAATCCCGCCGAGGCAACGCGTCGGCGCGAAGCGGAACTCGATCTGCGCGAGCGCAAGGCCCTCGAGGAAATCGACTCCGCCTCAAAGTCTCACCAATAGAGCTGCTGCGCGGACTGTCAGGTTTCCGTGCGCCTGCCTTTCCGGCTGGTGCCTCGCGGCCCCGATGCCGAGCGGGGTTATAATCGCAAAGGCTGTGGGTTAATGAATGACTGAGCTAATCAAGAGAAAACTGCAGGAAGAGATCAACGCGTTGGAACACGAGTTGATCCACGAACTTCCCAAAGAGATCAAAAAGGCCGCTGCTCTCGGTGACCTCAGCGAAAATGCCGAGTATCACATGGCCAAGCAGCGTCAGGAGTTCGTCAAGGCGCGCGTCCGCCAGCTCGGCAAGCGCTTGGCCGACTTGTCCATGGTCAACATGAACAACATCCCCCACGACAAAGTGGGACTCGGCTCGACCATCAAAGTCTACGACAACACAAAGAACGAAGAGCTGGAATACAAGCTGGTGACCAGCGAAGAATCCGATGTAGCGACGGGAAAGATCTCGACCACCTCGCCAATCGGTCGGGCCTTGCTCAATAAGAAGGTGGGCGACGAGGCAGTGGTCGTCACACCCAACGGCAAGCGCACCCTGGAAATCTTGAAGCTCAGCACGATTCACGACGAACTCGACGGCCAGGCTCCGAAAGAGGCCGAAGCATAATGAGCGCGAGCTGGACCAGCGCCTTCGGCCGCGCCTGCGGAGTCCTCCTCGACACCATCGTTCGCTGGCTGGCTCTGTCCCGCATCAATCCCAACGTCCTCACTTTCATGGGACTCGTCGTCAACACCTGGGCCGCCATCTTGTTCGGCTCAGCCAACGCCGCCAATCAGAAACGGATGTTCATCTACGCCGGCCTGGTCATCATCTTCTCCGGCTTTTTCGACCTGGTCGACGGACAAGTCGCCCGCGCCACCAACCGCGTCACCCGTTTCGGAGCCTTCTTCGACTCGGTGGTCGATCGCTATAGCGACGCCTCGCAATTCCTCGGCCTGCTCGTGTTCTACGCTAGAGGCGGGCGATTCTTCTACGTTGTCCTCACGGCCTTTGTGATGATCAGCGCAATCATGGTCAGCTATACTCGAGCCCGCGCCGAATCCCTCATCGGTTCCTGCCGCGTAGGCTTCATGGAGCGTCCGGAACGCCTGGTCCTGGTCATCCTCGGAGCACTCTTCAACCGGATGGCGCCAGTCCTCTGGGTGATTGCGGTCCTAAGCACGATCACGGTAATCCATCGCATGCGCTACACCTGGACCCGCACCCAGGACGCCCCCACCACAATAAAAGCCGGCCAAGCCGCCTAGTCCCAAAACGGCCAAGATCCGGGGGGCGCCCCATCGTATTTTCCGCATTTTGGCGGGATTAGGGTGGGGGATTTTGACTGGGAATTGCCGTTCTCCGTCCATCCTCGACCTCCGGAATCGATCTCGTGCCTTCGTCCTTTTCATACAACTACGACATCGGGGGGGGGACACTATTGGTTTTTCGAAAAGATGGTGATTGTCACCGAAACCTGGCGCTGGCTCTTCCGGGCTCTCTCAGGGCAATCCCTGCCAAACTCCTGCTATCCTATCCCGTCGCATCACACATAGTAGGGATAACTCTTGCCAACTGATCCGGTTCTGGTCGTTCATGGCGGCGCTTGGGCCATGCCCGACGACATGGTCGATGCCCATCTGCATGGCGTCAACAACGCGTTATCCGCTGGGTGGCGGGTGCTTGAGCGCGGGGGTTCCGCGCTTGACGCCGTCGAGGAAGCCGTCGTCATCATGGAAGACGATGAAACTTTCGACGCGGGACGCGGCAGCTTCCTGAATCGCGACGGCAAAGTCCAACTCGATGCCCTCATCATGGATGGGTCTACGCTCCGCGCCGGAGGCGTTGGCTGCGTCGAGCGCCTGCGCAATCCCGTGCGCGCCGCCCGCAAGATTTTGAGCGAGAGCCCGCATGTTTACTTCGTCGCCGAAGGCGCTGAGCGCTTCGCCGCCGAACACGGCATCCCGCTGTGCAAGAACGAAGACTTGATCATCCCGCGCGAAGTCGAGCGCCTGCGCAAGTACCAGGCCGAAGCTGCGCAGCGGGATGCGGCGAAGCCGGGCTTGTCGCCCGATGGCAACGACCTGTTCGCGCCCGACTCCGACGACGTGACCATCTCGCACGATACCGTTGGCGCCGTCGCCCTCGACCGCAGCGGCAACATCGCCGCCGCCACCTCCACGGGTGGCACGTTGAACAAGGCTCCCGGACGCCTCGGCGATTCCTCGCTGATCGGCTGCGGCTGCTACGCCGACAACCTGAGCGCCGCCGCCTCGACCACTGGATGGGGTGAGCCCATCATGAAGCTGGTCCTGGCCAAATGGACCGCCGATCGCATCTCCGCGGGCAATCTCCCCGAATGGTCCGCCCAGGAAGCCATGAACTACCTGAAACAGCGCGTGAACGGACACGGCGGCATCATCGTGCTCGATCCCACCGGCCACATCGGCATCGCCCACAATACCCCGCGCATGGCCTGGGCTTACAGGACCGTGAAGAAGCAGGAAACTGGCATCGTTCGCGAGTCCTGAAAGCCGCGCTCGCCCGTTACCTTCGTCAATTGTGACTGTCCCGGCCGGGTGCTGTAATCGAGCCTGGTGGCATCCATCGAACAATGCGTGAAGTGCGGTTTCGACCTTAGCGACGCGACTGCACCCACTTGTCCGGCGTGCGGAACGAGAATCATTGCCCCGCCAGCCGCACGGACCTGGGTCGTTGGGCTCTTTCAGTTCGGCATGGCCGCCACTTTCATGCTGCTGTTCGGTTTTCCGAAGATCATGATCGCCATCATGGGTGCACTGATCCTGATCGGCACTGGCCTCGCGCCCTGGCTGAAAGCAAAACAGGTTCCCCCCACGCAAGCCCCGCAGAAACCGCTCTCGCATCCTGTGTTATTCCGCATCGTCGGCTTTAGCATCGCGCTCTGCTCGGTCGCGTTCGTCGCAACCTTGTTGTTCGGCTTCGTGATCTTTATGAACGCGTGGACGCGCTGGCACCAATACGAGGGGCAGAAATATCACCAGAGCGACTTTCAGGTTTCGCGTGTCTACTATCAGAAGCACACCAAAGGCGGCGCAGACGTTTTCGCTAGCGGGACGGTAGAAGGCCAAAAAGAATGGATGAGCCTGCGCCCCTATTTGCACACTATGCCGCACGATCAGGCGGAACTCGAATCTCGGCTCCAACCCGGCACGTCGATTCACATTTTCTTTTTTCCGGATCTAAAGGGAAGAGCTCGCGTGCAGGTTTTGGACGACGTCCCACCTGCGGAAGCCAGCCGTCGCAACGCGATGAGCACTCTCAGCTATTCCCTGAGCGGTCTGGCAGCTGCCGCCGGACTCATCTTCCTGCTGTCCCGTCTGCGCCGCTACTGTTTCGTGGAAAGCAATCCGGCTTTTCCGGGCGTTCGAGTGGGCCAGGTCAGCTGACCAAATCCTGCGTCTACAACCAGCCCTTCGTCCGCGCAATCCTGGCCGCTTCCACGCGATTGCTCGCCCCCAGTTTGCTGATCGCTTCCGAAAGGTAATTCCGCACCGTGCCGTCGGACAGCCCGAGTTCGCTGGCGATATCTCCGCTGGCCAGGCCTTCCCCGGCCAGCCGCAAGACTTGCCGCTCGCGATCAGTGAGCGGATCCATCTCGCCCCAAGCCTCGGTCGCCAGCTCGGGATGAATCACCCTCAACCCTTGATGGACGCGCCGCACCGCATCCGCCAGTTCTTCGGCACGCATGTCTTTGAGCAGGTAGCCCGACGCTCCCGACTCCATCGCGCGTCGTAAATACCCCGTGCGCGCAAATGTAGTGACGATGACTACTCGTGTTCCGGTGCGCCGACGTTTCAACTCCGCGGCCACATCGAGCCCGCTCATGTGCGGCATTTCGATGTCGGTGATGAACACGTCAGGCTTGTTCGCCAGCACCGCTTCCAGCGCCTCCCGGCCGTTGCGCGCTTTGGCAATCACAGAGATATCGCCCTCGATTTCCAGCAGCGCGGCCAGCGCCCCCAGGACCATTCCCTGATCCTCGGCCAGCACTACACGAATCGTCTTGCGGCCTTCTTTGATGGTGGGATTCAATTTCCGCAGCCTTCGGTCTTTGCGACCGCTTCTTTCAAGGGCAAGGTAATGATGATCGTTGTGCCCGATTCAGTGGTGCGTTGCAGGGTGCCGCCCATCATCTCTACGCGCTCACGCATTCCCCGCAGTCCATTGCCCTCGCTGCTGGAGATACCCAGCCCGTCATCATGAATCTCCAGCCGGCACGAGCCGTTCTGCTGCTCCAGGCGCATCCGGCAAGTCCGCGCTTGCGCGTGTCGCACGACGTTAGTCACCGCTTCCCGCACCGCCAGCGACAGTACACTTTCTTGCACCGCCGGAAGTTTCATCGTCGTCGCGGCATCGCACTGCACCGTGAGCCCGGCAGTTTCCAGTGTGGATTTGGCTTGCGCCAGTTCCGCCACCAAGCCCTGCGACCGATATCCGCGAATCGCGTCGCGCACCTCAGACAGCGCCTTACGCGAGATCTGTTCCACTTCGCCGATTTCTTTTCCCGCCCGCTCCGGATCACGATCGATTAGTTTGCCCGCGAGTTCCGACTTTAGCGTGATCACCGACAGAGTGTGCCCCAGCACATCGTGCAGATCGCGCGCAATGCGCTCGCGCTCGGCGACCTTGGCAAGATGTTCAATCTCTTCATTCGCCTTGCGCAATTTTCGGTTGATGCGGTTGCGCTCCGCAAAGAAGATATTGCTTCCGCCAACGATCAGCGGGAACACCGCGGCGTAGAACATTGTCCAGAGAGAGAGGTGCAGCAGAAAGCATTCCACGGCGGCAAACGCGACAATCGTCAGCATCCCGGCGACGGCTGCTCTCTGCGTGTTTACAGCAAAGGGCAGAAAAGCAGCGGCAAAGATGAAGAAGGTCGAGGCTCCGCCGTTGAAAGGAATCAGAAGAGCGCCCAGCAGCACCATGCCGCCGATATGCACCAGCAGGCGCGGTTTCTGAAGCCAGAAAAAGCCTATATAAAGGATGAGAAACGCGACATACCCTAATCCATTGAAAAACCACTGACGCCGGCTCACATGATCCAGAACCGGTTCGACAAAAAAGAAGCCAGAATATAGCAGCCAGATCAACGGACCCCAACCGTGATCGCGGTCTTGCAGCACACTCGTGAACGGTCTGAACGCTAGCGCCATATACCGGCTCCGCAGCTTTGAATACCCTCGATCTTATGCATTGTGATCGGCGCCTTCTCTTCTATTCTCAACCCGGCCGTCAATTCCGGCCACTCCGCACCATCGGCCCGGCCCCATACCACACGCCCATGGCCGCTGGAATCAGCAGCACCAGCCACTTCTCGCCGCCGAACAGGGCCACCAGTCCAAATAGGATCAGAAGGCTCGTCCAGCCCATCGATTTCTTTGCATTCCTGCTCATGCAGAGATTCCCCATCTGCGGCGTTGAAAAACTTTATCCGTACAATTTTCCCTGATCGCGCTGGAACCCGATGCGAGCCACTCCCAGGCAAATCATGGTGAACGCCACCAGGACTTCCCAGTGCGCAGTGCTCGACTCATGCGATCCTGCGCCCACAACTCCGAGTGCCAGTTGTGACAGGTGGTAAGGAGGCAGTACCAGCGCGATCTGGCGCGCGATCTTCGGCAGGAACATGAACGGCACCCACAATCCGCTGCAGAACGACATGGGCAAATAAATAAGATTGATGGTTGCCGGCGCTGAGTTTGGCCCCGTGAAATATCCGAGCGCCAACCCCATTGCGGAAAATGGGAGCGATCCCACAACGAGCGTTCCCAGCAATTTTGCGGATTCAGCAATCGGCATCCGCACACCGCCCAGCGTGTATCCCAGAACGAACAGGGCAAGCACGATGGTGCCACTGAAAATCATGCTGGTGATGACTTTCGCCGCGAAGTATGCGAATGGCGGCATCGGACTGGCTCGCTTCACCTGAAGCCACCCCAGACCGCGGTCCGACGACAGGCCCCCGGCCGTTCCAAACAACGACGCTCCCATCACTCCGAATGTGCCGTAGGTTGCGATGAGGTATGTGGGCATACCCGTGTGCCCGATTGCTTCTTTCGAGTTCAGAACCAGCCCGAACAAGACGTAAAACATGATCGGGAAACTCAGCACCGACACGGTGTACATGCGAAGGCGAAGATTCTTGAGGAATTCGTACTTGGCTTCCTTCAGGTAGATGATCGCCGTGTCGCCCGGCGAACGCTGAATCTGCGCAGTATTGAGCGCTAGGGTTGCGGTGCTCATTGCATCTCCTTCACGGACTCTGTTTTCATTCCATTGCTGTGGCTGTCGTTTTTCGAATTCTCCTGGGTCAGCGCCAGAAACGCCTCTTCCAGCCCGGCGCTCGTGACTTCCAGGCCAGACAGCATCGCGTCGCGTGCCAGCAGTTCGCGAACAACCGACTCGGCCTGCGGAGTATGAATCTCGACCGCCTCGCGGTCCTCTTTCACTTCCGTTACCCCGGAAATCTGGCGAAGTGCAGTCATCGTCAGGCTGGTGATACAGCGGATGCGTTTGCCCGCGGTCTGCGCTTTGATTTCCGACGGAGTTCCCTCGGCAATGATTTCGCCCTGATTGATAACGGCGACGCGATCGGCCAGAGCATCCGCCTCTTGCAGGTAATGGGTCGTGAGCAGGACCGTCTTGCCTCGGCTCACCAACCGGCGGATCTCATCCCACAACATACGTCGCGCTTCCACGTCCAGACCGACGGTGGGCTCGTCCAGAAAAAGCAAGTCGGGATCGCCGCAAATCGCGAGGGCGAACAGCAATCGCTGCCTCTGGCCTCCCGAAAGATCGCCGAATTTGCGATTGCTGATCTCTTCCAGTCCTGCTGCGGCCAGAACATCCGCCAATGGCATTGGCTTCTGGTAATAGCTCGAGAACAAATCAATGTGCTCGCGCACACGCAGAGTCTCGGGCACGCGCCCCACTTGCAGCATCGCGCCCGCGCGCATCCGGTTTTCAGGATTCGTCGGGTCCCCGCCGAAAACCCGCACTTTCCCGGAGTTGGGTTGCAGCAATCCCAACAGCAGTTTCACCGCGGTCGTTTTTCCCGCGCCGTTCGGCCCCAGTAACGCTACGACTTCACCGGATCGCACCCGGAAATCGACGCCACGCAGTGCGCGAACGCTTTCGTAGTTCTTGTTTACTCGCTCCAGATGGGCAACGATCAAATCCGAACTCTCAGATTCTGCGGTCCAAGGTCCCTCTAAGGTTGCGGTCATCTTCGGTCCTTCCCGCCGCTTCTGGCATCCCTGGCGAGATCCATTCCCGCTCAGTGATTGCATCATGGCGGAAAGAAAATCGACGTGCCAGTGCCATCCATCACGCAGCGGGCGTGACAAATGTCATTCGCGTTTTTCGTTTACTTTCGGGTGTTGTACTAAAAGAAAGGAAACCCTTGACCGACCGGTGCGGGAAACCCTAAACTTCGCACTCGGCTTTCCCCGATTCTCCCGCTAGCGCCCCTGTTACGAATTCCGAACAAGTACAGGCAATCCACAAGCTCCGAGTGAGCCGACGACGGGGCTGCTCCCTTCGGCACAAGTCTCCACTCGGCCCGCCTGACAAGCCTCTACCCATGTTCGGATTTCGTAACAAGCGGCCGAGCTTTAATTTTTGTACAAATTTGAGGTCACAACTCTTCCAGCCTTTGATATCATTCCCCAAATTCTACGGAGGTGTGCCCATGCTCCCGGCGGGAAAAAGCCTTCGCACTCTGCGTGAAAAACTCGGTCTCACCATGCGCGACGTCGAGAACTCCAGTGCGCGCATTGCCGACCGCTATCGCAACGAAGAGTTCTCCATTCCGCCGAGCCGCCTGTCTGATATCGAGACCAAGGGTATCTTACCCAGCATTTATCGCCTGTACACACTCTCTGTGATCTATCGCCGGGATCTTCGCGAACTGATGTCGTGGTACGGCGTCGACCTTAACAATCTGGCAGCCGACCTCGGCTTGGTTTCTCCCCCCAAATCCCACGTCTCTGACGCTCTGGCAGGACTTTCCTCTGTCCAGGTTCCGATCCGCATGGATCCCGCATTCGACGAACGCCGCACCACTAACCTCGGCCGCATGGTGGAGCAGTGGGGAATGGTCCCTCTCGCCTACCTGGCCCAATTCGCCAATAGCGAATTCACTTACGGTTACGTCGGAGTGCAAGACTTCACCATGTATCCGATTTTGCCGCCCGGAAGTTTTATTCAGGTGGACGAGTCGCGAAACCGCGTCCTGGAAGGCTCTTGGCGTTCGGAATACGAACGCCCGATTTATTTTGTGGAAACCCGCGAGGGACACACCTGCTGCTGGTGCAGCATGCGCCGCGAAGAAATCATTTTGCAGCCCCATCCGCTCTCTCCAGTTCCGGTTCGAATTCTCCGCCACCCCCAGGAAGCGGAAGTTCTCGGCCAGGTCGTCGGAGTTGCTATGAAATTGACCGAGTGGCGCGCCCTCGATTCTTTGCCAAATTCGAAAGGGCCAGCAGCACTGAACTAAGGTGGCTCGACACCGGCGAATTTTGCCGCCCCTCAGGAAGCAACTCTTCGAAGCGCTCGCGCAGTTCTTCAACATACGCCTGCGCTGCTTCGCCGCTCGCAGAACTCGACTCCTCCAAATCCTCGACTAGAGATGCCAACGGAGTCCGCAGGACTCCGGCCACGACCTCGACATGGGCAGCCTTCAAGGCCCGCTCCGAAGTTTCAGTCCCGTGAACAACTCCCATTCCCCAATGTTCGTAGCGCCCGTGCGCCCGACGCAGAGACGCCAGATACGCCAGTTTCCCCAGCAGCCCCGCCACGGCGGCTAGCGTCGTTTCTTTCACATCTTGAAGTGCCGATTTCAGGGTCATTTGTTACAAATTCCGAACGGTCAATGACTTAGGTACTGTTGTGCGCGTCCTGCGCGGCCATGAAACTATCACGCGTTCAGTTCACAATCCCCAAGGAGAAAACCATTATGAAACGCACCTTACTCACCCTCGCGGCAGCTTTCTTGTTCGTCCACACTTTCATCGTGACACCGGTTGCCCGGGTTGATGGCGGAGTCGGCGGCACAAATTGCGGCAAAACGCTGTGCAAGCCGTAGCTTCCATAGCTTATTGTGCACATAAGAATGCGCCGGAGGACGAAAATATCGCAGGTCTTACGAAAACAGAACAACAAACACGAGCGTGTTGCGACCGGTAAGCGGGCACGGTATAGTGCCTGACTACCGCAATGTTTCAGGCTCACTCACTTCTCTGGCATTACTTGTGGGTTACCCCCAGCGTCCTCCTCCTCATCCTTGGGGGTAGCCTCTGGCGGCGGAATCTTCACAAGCGCTATCCTGTTTTTCTAGCGTTTGCCGTCGCCAGTGCGCTTGAGCAATTGCTGTTGTACGTTTGCGATCTTGCTCCCTCAGTTTCGCCACAAACCTGGTGGCAGATATTCTGCGCGGGTCTGATCATTGAAGGCTTGTTGAAGTTTGCGCTGGTGGGTGAAATTTTTGCGCATGTCTTTCACCCCTATGCATCCATTGTCAGGCTTGCCCAGTTGCTGATCGGCGCGGTCGGCGTATGCCTGGTCTTGACCGCTGCGGTCGCCGCTGCCTATGCCCAGGCAAACAGTAATTTCGGCATCGTGAATGGGGCACATCTCCTCGAGCAAACTGTCTACCTGATTGAGTCTGGTCTCCTGACCTTCATCTTCCTTTTCGCGGCCTACTTCAGAATCAAGATGGCGCCGCCAGATCTTGGCATCGCCCTCGGTCTCGGCGTCTCGGCCTGCGTACATCTTGGTACTTGGGCGGTCCTCGCCAACAGTAGCGTGCCCGAGGAGATGAGAACCCTCCTCGATTTCGTCAACATGGCGACTTTCCACATGTGCGTCCTGGTCTGGTTCTACTCGCTCCTCGTTCCCCATCGAGTCACCACGCCGGTTACGACTGAGTTGCCCGAAAATAATCTCGCTCTCTGGAATCGCGAATTGGAGCGCCTTTTACAACCATGACTCTGGCCATCATTCTCATCATCGCGGCTGCGCTCGCTCTCATCTTTATTCTTCGCGCGGCCTTCTCCAGAAGCCTGCAGATTTCTGGAAATACGCTCGTAGGGCAAATTCAGCCCGTTGACCTTGAGGCCTTCCGCACTCTGGTCGATCCTGCCGAAGACCAGTATCTGCGCCGCCGCTTGCGGCCCTCGGAATTTCGCACGGTTCAGCGGCGCCGTTTGCTCGCTGCGGCCGCCTACATTAGAGTTGCGGGACACAATGCCGCTGTCCTCGTGCGTATGGGGCAAGGCGCTCTGTCTTCTGACGACGCCCACACCGTGGTCGCCGCACAACAACTCGTCGATAACGCGCTCTTGCTTCGCCGCAACGCCGCTCTCGCGATTCTGCGAATCTATATCGCCCTTGCGTGGCCGACCTCAGCCCTCGCCGCTACTCCCATTCTCCATAGCTACGAGCGCTTGAATGGTTCCGCGATGCTGCTCGGCCGGCTTCAGAATCCCGCCATCCCCGTGCGCATTTCCGCCACATTGTGAACCGACCGCCCCTATCCGAACTACGGCATCTCTAGCAATGCTTAAAAAGACATCACCGGTACTTTGGGAACACCCCAGACTCGACCCAGCGACTTGTTTTCAGGGATAGTTTTGTTATAAAACCAGCGAGCGTTACAACCTTACACATCACCCTGTGAGTACCTCGGCAATCTGCCCGAATCACTGCTGCCGTCCGCTCGCCTCCGCGAGTCCAAGGGAGAACCCTATGTTCCGCACCGTGAGAATCATCTCAGCGTCGTTCTTTGTCCTGCTGCTTTCCGCGATTGCTTTTGCCCAGGGCGGCGTTGCTACCGGCGATCTGCACATCACCGTGAAAGACTCGAATGGCAAGCTGGTCACCAATGCCACCGTGACCGTTCAAGACGTGGCGAAGGGTGTGGAGCGCACCGCCAACGGCGACGGCGAGGGTGGTTACAGCGCTCGCCTGTTGCCGCCGGGCACGTATTCGGTCGCAGTCGAGGCCTCAGGCTTCACCAAAATCCAAAACACCGGCGTTGCGATTACGGTCGGCGGGTTGGTGGATCTCCCCGTGACGCTCTCCGTCTCAGGCGGTAAAGAGGTGATCGAGGTTTCGGCGCAGGGAGAACTGGTGGAGACGTCGCGCAGTTCCACGACCGACACCATCGGCCAGCGCCGCATTGACAATCTGCCGATCAACGGCCGCAACTACATCAACTTCACGCTGACCGATTCCCAGGTCGTGCACGACGCCGCCCCCAGTCTGGGCGCGGCTCCCACTTCCGGCCTCAACATGAGCGGACAGCGCGCGCGCTCGAACCTGGTCAACGTCGATGGTACCGACGCCACCGACAACTCCGTCAATGGCGTGCGCTCCACGGTCTCGCAAGAAGCAGTGCAGGAATTTCAGATCATCACCAACAACTATGCGGCTGAATATGGTCGCGCCTCCGGCGGCGTGGTCAACATCATTACCCGCTCCGGCTCGAACGAGTTTCACGGCGACGTCTATGGATATCTGCGCAACCGCAATTTCCAGGCGGTGAATCCCTTCAGCACGGTGAAAAATCCTGCCTATACGCGGGTGCAGGCGGGCGCCGCCTTCGGTGGAACGCTCAAGAAGGACAAGACCTTCTACTACTTTTCGTACGAAATCACGCGCCGGCACGAGACCGGATTCTCGTCGATTGGACAGGGCAACTTTGGACTCGTACCCTTCGACGCTTCCGCATTTTTTCTCAAGGCTCCGGGAACCGTGAATGTTCAGCTCTCCCCCGATCAGATATCGTTCCTGACCAACCCGGCGGTTGACGCCACGGTGGCGGCGAGTCCAGCTTATGCGGGCGAAGTCGCGAAATTTATTGGCTTCGCTGGCGCATCCTCAGGAATGGCGGTGAATCGCGAGTGGCCCGCCGGTTTGACCGGCGGCTTTTCCGGATTGGCGGGTTTTCCCACGAGTTGCACTCCGCCGGGATGCTTCGTTCCGGCATCCTATCAATCGCTGGCCTCGCAAACCGGCAATTTCCCCGTCTTTGAAGGAACCAGTCTCTACTCGCTCCGTCTCGACCACAACATCAGCAGCACGAACCGGTTGATGCTGCGCGTGAATGTCAGCCCCAGCACGGTCACCGGAATCGAAGGCAGCGGTCAGGATCAACCCTTCGGGCAAAACGCATACTCGCGCACCTCGCAACAAACTTATCGTGACGTTGCCGGCACCGTGCAAGACACCTGGGCGATTGGCAACTCCAAAGTGAATGAGTTCCGCTTTCAATACGCCCGCCGCGGCCTTTCCTACTTTTACAACACGCAAATTCCGGCAGGCGCCGACGTTGCCGTCAACATCCCGGGCTTCGGCTATTTTGGCCGCGAGCCTTACTCTTACATTCAGCGAGTCGAGCAACGCTACCAGTTCACCGACAATTTCTCCTGGAGCATCGGCCACCACAACACGAAGTTCGGCGCGGACGTCAACTACCTTCCGCTGACTGCCACCTTCACCGTCAACTACGGTGGAGTTTACGATTTTGGCAATATTCCACCCTCGTATATCGCCGCCTTCGGCTTCGTCAACCCTGCCCCTGGCGCATTGCCCGACTTTCCCGGCCTTTCGCCCGTGCAGGCTTATGGCGCGGGCCTGCCGAATCAGTTCGTCCAGGGCTTGGGCAGCCCCAGCGATACGTTCAAGAACATCCCGATCGGCGTGTTCTGGCAGGACTCGTGGCGGGTTAGTCCCAACGTTACGCTGAATCTCGGCGTGCGCTACGATGTCGAGATTCCCCCCAAGTTCAAACAGCCTCAAGGCCTGGCCCTTTCCGCCTACAACATGTTGGGATTACAGAAAGGCATTCAGACCGACAAGAACAACGTCCAGCCTCGCATCGGCCTGGCATGGGATCCCGCAGGCAATGGCAAGACCGTAATCCGCGCTTCTTATGGGATCTTCTATGATCACCCCCTGCTGGGCCTCTACTTCCTCGGCGACGCATCCGACGGTTCGTCCAGTGGCCAATTGGCTTTTGGCGGCACCGGCTTCTGCAGTGGTCCGGGCAATCCCGCCAATATGAACGCATGGCCGATCTTCCAGGGACTTCAGGGGCAGGCAGCCTGTGCGCCCTCGGTGTTTCCGCAGGCGAATGCGAATCTCGGCTACCTGGCCGACCAGCAGCAATTCCAGTCGCTGAATTTTCCTCAATCGGTTTTCCTGAACCAGAACTATCTGAACCTGAATCTGGCCAACCCGGCACAGTCTACCTTCCTGCCCCTGGCCTTCCAGCCCTTCGGCTATCCGCAGTCCAAGAACTTTGTTTACGCCTATGCGCAGCAAGCCAATTTCACGGTGGAACGCGACCTCGGCCGCGGCTTCGCTCTGAGTCTTGCCTATAACTTCAACGGCGGTCGCCATCTGAACCGCCCGATTAACGCCAGCACCATCCGCGGAGACCTGTTGGTGGCGAACTTCAACGCCGCACTGGCTTCAGGACAGACTCCCGCCAGCCCTCTTACCGTAAGCGGTTGCGGCGTTTCTCCCGCCGGCGTCCCCTACATCGATGCCTCACTGATGAATTTCTTCCGTCCCGGCGGCATCAATCCATCGATCGCCGCTTTCTATCAGAACTTCATCCCGGGCGGCGCTGCCTGCGTGGGCTTGGCGACCCAGATGATTCTGCCCGCCCTGGCTAGCCAGGGATTCAACACGTCCTGCGATCCGAATACCTTCACCGGCTGCATCCCGTTCGGCGACATGGATGCCAACTACTCCAACGGCAGTTCCGTCTATCATGGCTTAACCACGAACCTGCGCAAGCGCTTCAGCAACCACTACGAGCTGCTGGCGTCTTACACCTGGTCTCACGCGATCGACGACTCCACCGATTTGCAGTCCACGCTCACTCCCCAGGACAGTTACTTTCCTGCGTACGATCGCTCCTCGTCGCTGTTCGATCAGCGCCACCGCTTCGTCTTCAGTGCCGTCTATCAGACTGGCAAGCTCAACGGAGGCTTCGGCAAGAAATTCTTGAGCGACTGGACATTCGCTCCGGTCATCGAGGTTGCTTCCGGCCGCCCCTTCAACATCGTCACCGCCGTTTCCGACAATTTCCAGTTAGAGTCTCTGACCGTGCGCCCCAATACCACGGTCGATCCCGCATGCGGTCCCGTCTACAAATCCAAGTACTCACCCACCGGAACGTTGCAGGAGCCCTGCATCGCGAGATTCGTCCAGACTGGGACCACGCCAACTCTTCTGCAACTCGACGGAAACCTGGGCCGCAACGCCGGTCTCACACCCTGGACCGTGTTCGATGACATCCGCGTTTCCAAGCGCATCAACTTCGGCGAGCGCTTCAATATGGACCTCATCGCCGATGTGTTCAACATCGCCAACAAGAACAACGTGGCGGCGGTTAGCCCGCTGTTCACCAATGCGGGACAGCCCACCGCCTCTTACGATCCGCGCCAGTTCCAGTTCGCCATGAAACTGAATTGGTGAGAGCCAAGCTTGACGATTTGGAATTGAGGGCCAAAGTTGACGATTTGTCATTCTGAGGCAGGCGCAGTTTGCCCGCCGAAGAACCTATGCAATTCTCCGGTCACCGCCACGGTCGCTCGATTCGCGCCCGAACGTAAGACTGCGCATTGCGAGGCTCAGTGGTAAGAGATAGGTTTTGAAAGGCGCATTCATGGCCGACTCCGAACTCCTTCCCCCGCAGCCATCCTCAACCGAACTGACTCCCCCGCCCGCACCACCACCACCGAACGCAGTTTTCCGCGGGCCCAACGGCATCCGCGCCGGATGGCGCGCACTCACTTTCTTCGTGCTCGTCGCTGCCATCGGCTTCCTCGTGGTCGCTCTATTCCTGGCGCTTACGATGCTAAGCCCCGGCCTGCGCTCGCTCGCAACAGTCGGCCTCTCTGGAATCACGCCGCTGGGTTTGAGCCTTACTGAAGGCTTCCTGCTTTTTTGCACCTCGATTGCGGCGTTGATCATGGCGCGCATCGAGCGCCGCCGCTTCGGCCAATACGGGTTGCCAGCTTCTACCGCCTTTCGAGGCGACTTCTGGATTGGCACCGTGGTCGGCTTTCTCGCGATCAGCGCATGCCTGCTCGGAATCTTCGCCTTGCACGGGTTCCGTCTCACGGGCCTCGCGATTCACGGCAGCACAATCGTCTCCGCCACAGCGGCGTGGGGATTGACATTCATCCTGGTCGGACTCGCGGAAGAGTTCTCCTTCCGCGGATACCTGCAGTTCACCCTCACCACTGGCATGGGATTCTGGTTCTCCGCAATTTCACTCTCCGCCCTCTTCGGACTCGCCCACGCCGGCAATCCCGGAGAGAGCACTGCCGGTCTCCTCTCGGTCGTGCTCTTCGCGCTGTTGTTCTGCTTATTCCTGCGGCGCACCGGCAATCTGTGGTGGGCCGTCGGATTTCACGCCGGATGGGATTGGGGACAAACGTTCTTCTACGGCGTGCCCGACAGTGGCATCGCACCGTATCACAATCTGTTCGACTCCACGTTCAGCGGCCCGCGCTGGCTTACCGGCGGCACCGTCGGCCCCGAAGCCAGTGTGTTCACTCCAATCGTACTCATGGTCGTCGCGATTTTATTTTCACGCGCCTATCGCGAGAACCGCTACCATGCCCCTTAAGCCACTGCACTCAGAACTGAAATGCAGTCCGGCCATCGGCGCGATGGCAGTCTTGCAGTGCCTGATCCGCGCTGTAGCGACCCCTCCTCCGTTACACGGTGTTACACTTTTCTTTCACCCATCCTTGGCGCTTGCCCGGAGTTCTTCCGCAATGTCTGAACCACAAATGCCCACCGCGCGCACCCGTGTGGTCCGCGAAGCCGATCGTGCCGTCTACGATCGCGAAGCTGTCTACAAGATCCTCGATGAAGGCTTCCTCTGCCATGTCGGTTTCGCCATCGAAGGCCAACCCTTCGTCATTCCGACCTCGTACGGCCGCAAGGACGCAAGTCTCTACATTCACGGTTCCGCCGCCAGCCGCATGTTGCGGCAGATGAAAGAAGGTATCTCCATCTGCGTCACCGTGACCCTGCTCGATGGGTTCGTGCTCGCCCGTTCGGTCTTCAATCACTCCATGAATTACCGCTCGGTCGTTGTGTTGGGGAAGGCCGCGCTGGTTGACGATCCGGAGGAAAAACTGACCGCGCTGCGTACGCTCAGCGAACACATTCTGCCCGGCCGCTGGGACGACTCCCGCCAGCCCAACGAACGCGAACTCAAAGCCACATCGGTGCTGCGTCTGCCCATTGAAGAATTTTCGGCGAAGGTCCGCACCGGTCCGCCCATCGACGACGAGGAAGACTACGCTTTCCCCACGTGGGCCGGTGTCGTGCCACTGGAAATAAAGGTAGGAACGCCAATCAACGACCCGCGCCTGGACCCGGGGCGGGAAGTGCCGAAGTACGTAGAACACTATTCACGAACATAGCGAGAACTCTGGTGTCGAATCCACCAATCTTGTCATCCTGAGGCTCGCGTTCTTTGCGGGCCGAAGGACCTGTGCATTCCTACGTAACCGGCCAAACGAGTAGGTTCGCTTAGCTCAAAAGATACCGACCAACTACGGAATCAGCAGCAGTTTCCCCGCCACCTTCCGCGCTTCCATATCGCGATGCGCCTGCGCCGCCTCCACCAGCGGATAGGTCTTCGCAATCCGCAACTTCAGCTTGCCCTCGGCAATCATCCCAAACAGCGCACCCGTACGCGCCAGCAATTCCTCACGCGTCGCGGTAAAGTGCGCCAGCGTGGTGCGCGCCATGTAGAGCGAACCCTTCTCCGACAGCTTGGCGGGATCGACCGGAGGCACCGGTCCGCTCGACATGCCATACAGCACCAGCATCCCGCGCAACCGCATCACGTTCAAATTTTTCTCGAACGTCGCCTTGCCCACTCCGTCATAGACAACATCAACGCCCTTGCCACCTGTCAGGCGCTTCACTTCGTCCTCGAAATCCTGGCGTGTGAAGACAATCACTTCGTCCGCACCGGCCTCGCGCGCGAGTTCAGCCTTCTCTTCGCTGGAAGCCGTACCAATCACTCGCGCACCGATCGCGCGCGCCATCTGCACCAGCAGCAGCCCAACTCCACCTGCTGCCGCATGCACCAGCGCCGTCTCTCCGGCCTTCAGCTTGTGCGCATCATTCGCAAGATAATGCGCCGTCAGGCCATGCATCATCGACGCCGCAGCCTGCTGATAGGTCAGCGGATCCGGCACCGGCACTAGGCTGTCAGCAGCAGCCACCACATACTCGGCGTAAGAACCCAGGGTGCCGCTCCAGGCCACGCGATCTCCGACCTTCACCGCCTTCGCTTCAGACCCGACGGCCGTCACCACGCCCGCGCCTTCCTGACCCGGAATGAAGGGCAGCGGAGTACGCAGCCGCCCATCGCGAAACTGTCCATCAATCGCATTCACACCAGCGGCGGTCACCTTCACCAGCGCTTCCGCCGGCTTCGGCTGCGGAACGGGCATCTCCACCACTTCCATCACTTCCGGCCCGCCCGTATGCTGCACGCGAATCGCTTTCATGTTTCTTGATCTCAATCCGTTGTCGTCCTGAGCGAAGCGAAGGACCTATGCACTCGCGTGCGACACAGACGCTGCCGACAGGATGCATCGATCCTTCGCTTAGCTCAGGATGACAATCAATGTGGTGGTGACTCTACTACGGTATCAGCAGCAACTTCCCGGTAGTCTTTCTTCCTTCCAGATCTCGATGCGCCCGTTGCGCCTCGGCAAGTGGATACGTGTGCTCGATTCTCAGCTTCAGCTTGCCTGCGGCGATCATGCCAAACACTGCGCCCGACCGCGCCACCAACTCTTCTCGCGAGGCAATGTAATTGACCAGCGACGGCCGGGTCACGATACAGCGATCCTTTTTGCGATAGCACGACCAGATCAAATGGCGGAACCGCCCCACTCGATCCCCCGAACAGCGCCATCATCCCACGCGGTCGCAGGATGTTCAGGCCCTTCTCGAAGGTCGTTTTCCCCACCGAGTCATACACAACGTCGACGCCCTTGCCGCCGGTCAAGCGCTTGGTTTCGGCCTCAAAGTCAGACTTCGTATAGAGAATGATTTCGTCGGCACCGGCATCGCGCGCCAGCTTTGCCTTCTCCTCGGTGGAAACCGTAGCGATCACGCGCGCGCCGATGTTATGCGCCATCTGCACCAGCAGCAATCCCACGCCCCCGGCCGCGGCATGCACCAGCGCTGTCTCCCCGCGTCTCAATGGATACGTGTCGTACAAGAGATAATGCGCCGTCATGCCCTGCAGCATCGTCGCCGCCGCCTGCTGGTCCGTCACGCCCGCGGGGATCGTCACCAACCGCTCGGCGGCCACCGCCGCATACTCCGCGTAGCCTCCGAGCAATCCGCACCAGGCTACCCGGTCGCCGATTTTCACCGACTTCACCTCGCCGCCCACGGCAGTCACGGCCCCCGCTCCCTCTTGGCCCGGAATAAACGGCAGCGGGACCTTGTATCGCCCCTCGCGGTGATACACGTCGATAAAATTCACGCCTGCAGCAGCCAGCTTCACCACCGCCTCATTCGCCTTCGGCACGGGAACCGGCAACTCCACCAGTTCCATCACCTCGGGTCCACCCGTTTGTTTGACTTGTATGGCTTTCATGGGGATTTTGATTCCTGATCTCGCGTAGACGATTCCAGCTGGCGGCTCATTTCTTCAGTTCAGAGGTCCCGTTCTTTGATTCCCTAATCGCGGGCGATTGTGCACTTTGAGAGCGGTCGCGCTCTTCACTGCTTCTTAGGATTGTTCGGTTCCAGCCCAGCCGCCGCCATAATGGCCCGTCCCAATTCTTCGGGAGAAACCGAGAATCCCTCTTGGCCGGAGATCGCGGCAGTCTCGTTTCCGTCAACACTGGTTACTCCAACGAAACGGTATCCGCGTCCCACGACGGTCTGCAGATATTGCGGCTGCGCCGAATCGTCATCCAGCGCCCGCCGTATTTTTCGGATGGCAGTATTGATTCCCTGTTCGGAATCGACGAAAACGTCCTTCCCCCATAGTTCGTTGGCGATCTGCTCGCGCGTCACCAGCTGGCCCTGGTTTTCAATCAGCAACATCAGCAGCTGCAAGGGCAGACCTTCCAGGCGCACCGGCTGTCCATTACGGAATAGCTGGAAGCGGCCGAAATCCAATTCGAATTCGCCGAAGCACACCCTTTTCCCTGGCATCGACCCACAGCCTCTTTGATGGCAACAATTCTTGTCTGCCCCCACTGCCCTGTCAAGCGCTTCCCGATTCTTCAGATCAATTCATATCGCTTCAGACTGGCTCCATGGACCTTTTTTCCGTTCGGGTGCAACATCCCTTCACTTCCTCCTCAGATGGAATTCAGTACTGGAGGCGATTTATGAAATGCGCAAAAACAATGCTCTTGCTGACGTTAGTGGTGGCCATGGTCCAGGGCATCGCGATGTCCCAAACGCACACCGATACTGTGATGATGGTGAAGGTGCCCTTTGAGTTTATAGCCGGCAACAGATTCGTGCCCGCCGGACGATGCGCCGTGGAGTTCCTTTCCACCGGCAACCCAACGACATTAGTCATCAGGAACGTGGCCGCGAGAGTGAGCCTGATCTCACCGGCTCTGAGCGGAGAAACGAAAAAGGTGGCGACCGACTACACTATGGTCTTCCACAAATATGGGGACCGATACTTCCTGTCGGCGCTAAGGGTCGCCGGCTCGCGAAACTTCTATCGAATTCCGGAGAGTAAGGCGGAAATCGAACTGCGAGCGCAGAACGTATCCGCCACCGACGAGATCTTGCTCGCCTCAAAGGAGTAGTTTTCAGGCTGCGCAAGGCATGGAGTAAGGTTCGGGAATCTTGGGGAAGTTCCCGAACCTTTTCCATTTTTTGCTCTGCTACCGATTTCCTCCCGCGCTCTCCTCGACCGACCCCTGCAGTCGCCTTCTCTGCTACACTTGCACCCTTCTCACGTAAGGAGATGCTATGGCAGAGACGCCTCAGTCCTATGCGAACCACACCCGCTGGGACCCAATATTCCATTTCTTCGTGCTCCCGGTCTTTGGGCTCGGATTGCTCCTCGCCCTGGTCCACTTCTTCGCGCACCTCGAACACAGCGACTTTCGGGACAACTTCCACGCCGTCCTGCTGATTCTGCTGGCGGTTGCGTGCGTGGTGCTGGTCGTCAAAGTGCGCCTTTATTCCCTCAAGGTGCAGGACCGCGTCATTCGCCTCGAAGAACGCCTGCGCCTGACCCAGCTTCTCCCCGAGCCCTTGCGCTCCCGCATCCCCGAACTGACCGAGAGCCAGCTCTGCGGTCTGCGCTTCGCTTCCGACGCCGAGGTCCCCAAGCTCGTCGAGCGCGCTCTGAACGAGAAGCTTTCGCGGACCGACATCAAGAAATCAATCAAAACCTGGCGGCCGGACTACTGGCGCGTGTAACCGCGCTTCGGCGACCGGATCAGAACTTACACACCACCTGCTATAAGACATCGATGCGGCTACACGATTACGCACCCCGGCCCGCGCACCTCAAATGGCTCCTCGACTCCGACCCGGCGATCCGTTGGCAGGTCATGAGGGACCTCACGGACGAAGCCCCCAACGCGGTTGCCGCCGAACGCTCGCGCGTCGCCACCGAAGGCTGGGGAGCTCAGCTCCTCGCGCTGCCAAACCCCTGCCGGTAACTGGGGCGGGCCGAAAGAAGATCGAGGCTTGCTGGTCACCCTTTACAGTCTCGTCGTCTTGAAGGATCTCGGCCTCGACCCCGCCAGTAAGGCAGCCCGCAAGATGATTGACCGCGTCGACAAGCGGCTCGTGTTTAAGCCGCTCAACAACCGGCCTTTCCTTCACGGCGAAACCGAGCCCTGCATCAACGGCAGAATCCTTGGCCTCGGCGCGTATTTCAAGAAACCGAACGACGCACTGGCCAGTCAACTTCTGGGCGAGCAGCTCGAAGATGGAGGATGGAACTGCGAAGCGCAGCTGGACAGTCCGAAACGTCCCAGAAGCCGCCGCTCTTCCTTCCACACCACCATCTGCGTGCTCGAAGGGCTGCTCGACTACGAACGGGCTGGGCGTAAATCGGTGGCCGTTACCAAGGCCCGCAAGAAGGCCGAAAACTATCTGCTCGAGCGCCGCATGTTCCGCTCGCTTCGAACCGGCGAAGTCATCGACCAACGCTGGCTCCGCTTCTCCTTCCCTACGTTTTGGCACTACGACGTCTTGCGCGGGCTCGATTATCTGCGAAACGCAGGAATCAAACCCGACCGCCGCCTCAGCGACGCCATCGAAACCGTGATGGAGCGCCGCCACCAGAACGGACGCTGGCCGCTGAACTTGCTTCATGCCGAGCGCATTCCATTGCAGATGGAGACCGGCGTCGGCAAGGCCAGCCGCTGGAACACACTGCGCGCTCTTCGAGTTTTGCGTTGGTATAGCAACTCAATGTAGTTGTTGAGTGGCGAACTCCCGCTTTTCCTTCGAAAAATATTCGACGCTGATCTCCCCTCATTTCCTTGGGTAACTGCACTCTGCAAGCGGCTTTCGTAACCTCCTTTTCCCCGCCACAACCACCATACTCAAAGTCCAATGGACTACCTTCCCCAAAGGCACCCAGTTCCACGCCCACCGCGCGTTCGCCCTGCCGATTCGCCGGCTGCGGTGCTGCGCGCCAAGGACGGTACCTGCACTTCGGGCCGGCTCCAGGTCGTTTCTGTCACCGGTGGTTTGCTATCGCTGGCACGCCCTCAGCAACAGCGTTCGATCGTCCAACTCATGTTCGTTACCGGCCGTGGACCGGTAATGGCTCCAGTAGAAATGTTGCCGCCATTGTCGTGGGTCGAGCAGCCTTTTCGATTCCTCAAGGCGAGTCAGGCTGACCAGATCCGACTGCGGCGGGCCATTGAAGATTGGTCAACGCCGGCGAGTTCGCCTCGGGGCGGCTCATGCTGAAAGCTCTTCTTAATCGTGACCGGCGCCGGGCCGACCGCTACTGGTTCAAACGTCCCCTGCGCGTCATTACCGACAACGCCGTGATCGAGGGACACGCCATTTCCATCAGTGAACGCGGCATGTTCATGTTCGCGCTGGCGACCCTGCCCGTGGGCGCCCGCATCGAAATTGAAATTGCCGTCCCACGCCAGGGAGAAGTCCTGCGCATGGCCGCCTCCGTTCGCCACCGCGCCGTCTATCTCTACGGAGTCGAGTTCCTCGAAGCCTGAAGTCTTCTCCCGTCTGAACTTTCCGCGCCCAACACCACCGCCGCGCTCGGCTAACTTTGGGCCTATTCTGCGCGGATGAAACGCTCTCGCCTCCTTCGGCACCATAGCAGTGTGGGATCGAAAGCACGATGGGCTGATGTGGAGTTAACAGAAGGAATGTCGATCACTGACCTCCCGCCCCGGGAGATCTGACAACAAGCATTTGACATTCAAATGACAACCGGGCCGCATCCCCAAACGCGGCCAGCTAGTCCAACTCCCAGTAGACATTGCGATGGAGAAAAACCATGTGGATGAGGTCCTGTGCGGTATGCAAGGCGCTGCTCAGAAAGCTGCGGTTGTGCGATTCGGTCCGCTGTCAGTGCGGATGGGAGTGGCGAGGCTAGACGGGGTGAAGGTCTGCGGAGCGGTCGCAAGTAAATGAGATGACGAGGAATCGAAGGGGAGGGACTACAGTGGCGAAGATAATTGAGTTCTACATACCGGATAATTTTCTGAAGAGCGAGCGGTGGACTCCCCCGCAACAGCGGGGAAAAGTGCTCGAGTTCCGCACTCCGGAAACGAAGATACGGGCCAAAGTGGCCGAGCGATGGCATGGACTGCTGGTCAGTGGCGGCATTTCACTCGCTTCCAAGCACGAAACCCACCTCGGCTGACTCTTCGGACGGGGAGCGTCGGCCGCCCAAAAAGCTTCCAGCCTGGTCCTGCGTTGATGGCAAGACCAGGCTGGATATCGAAGCAAACTCGACAGGCTTTTATTGGTGCGTAGGAACCGCCGAGGTGGTGATCCCGGCGGCAAAGGCTCCAGCGGCAAAGGGCGATCCGGTCACCGGAGACAGTTTCCCGCTGTCATCATTGAATGCGTAGGCCGAAACGTTGTTCGAGCCGGCATTCACCACGTACACGAACGCATCATTCGGGTCGATTGCGATTCCGTTCGGCCCCGTACCGGCCGGGACCGGTCCACCCATCGGGTGCAACGCGCCCGCGTTATCGATGCTGTACACGAATACTCCTCGTCCTGCAGCAACCAGCGCGTATTTCGCGTTGTGCGATACCGTGACCCCGGTTGTGAAAGTCCCAACCGCAAACGGTGAGCCCGCCACCGGAGTCAACGAGCCATCGAAGTTGATGGAAAACGCCGACACGTTGTTCGATCCCGTATTCACGACGTAGGCGAATTGACCCCAGGGATCGACAGTGACGGAAATAGCGAATGTGCCGGACGCGACCGGCAGTCCCACTTGCGTCAAGGCGCCGCTCTGGCTATCCACCGCGAAGGTGTACACATCTCCCGACCCGGAATTCGACACGTAGGCAAAGTGCCCGGTCGGATCCATGGCGAGCGCGTAGGGAAACTGTCCGGCCGTGAAAGGCGCACCTATGATCGGCGTCAGAACTCCAGTCGCCTGATCAATCGTGAACGCTTGAATTTCTCCCGGGCCGCTCCCGGAACAAACCGCACCGCAGTTCAACGCGTACAGAAACCGGCCGCTCGGATCCGTCGTTACGAATGCCGTGCCCGTGTCGGCCGTGAAGGGCGATCCAGGAATAGGAGTCACGACGCTGTGCTGGTCCACGCTGAACCCGCTGATTCCGCCGGGAATCACATCCGCGACATAGATGAACCGGCCGGACGGAACAACCGTCGCTGAGTTCGGCGAGCCTCCCGCGGCAAACGGCGAATTCGGGAGTGCGAGCAGCCCGCCGTTCGTTTTAATGCTGTACCCCGACAAATCATTCGTGGATTGATTGGCGACGAATGTCAGCTCGGCACGCTGGCGGGTCTTTTGCCCATGAGCGGGCGAAGCGTTGAACATCGCAGCCACGACAGCCGCAGCCCAGAGAGCACGGTGCACAAAATTCTTCATAATCTCCTTCCGGTTATCACTCAACTCGTACATCTCCTGCAAGTAGAAAGAACATTCGGCAACTCAACCAGATTCCGCCAGAGCAATAACAATCTTCGGCGGAGATCAACGCCGGCGCTGCATTGCCGTCACATTGACGCGCAGGAAACCGCATGATAGGGGAACCGCGGCGAGGCCCGATTCCCTCCTCGAACATCAGTCCAGCCGGCGGGAGGTGCCACAAAAATAGTGCTCTGGGAACGTAGCGCCCTTGAAACCTTTCCAGGGCTGCGACCGTCTCACTATCTGGTAACCGGCCCCCCCTGTGCCGAAAGTAACCGCTCGAATACCTTTTCGGCGATTGACCATTGCGCCACCGGCAGGTACGATTTTTGGTAGAATTCACCGGGCGTCAACACCCCAGAGAGGCCGCGCAACTCATAGAGAAATATGCGATTTGGAAACCTCTATGTCCGCACCGCACTACTGGCGTCGTTGATCCTCGCAGTGTGCGCGTGCCAGAGCGCGCAGAAGCCCGTCGCCCTGATGCCTCCTGCGACAGCGCCCTCTCTAAAGCCCACACCCGCACCGTCATTGGCCTCAAAGCCCGCTCAAACTCCGACTCCAGCCCAGCAGCCCGAAGAAGCTCCTGCCCAAAAGCCAGCGATTGAGGAAACGGCCGAGCAGGCTGCTCCCATCTCCGACCCGGTTGCCGATCTGATCGCCCGGGCGGAAAACGAATACCAGGCTGGTTTGGTCAACTATCACAACGGCAAAGTGGAAGAGGCTCGGCAGAACTTTGATCAGGCCCTCAACGCCCTGCTGAGCAGCAACGTTGACGTGCGCTCCGACGATCGCCTGGAAAAAGAATTTGACCGCATCGTTCAGGGCGTCAACGAACTCTATCCCGGCGGCACCGCTGCTGATGCCGAGACTCCGCAAGACGCGCAGCAGAAATCCGAACCGGCTCCGATCGACGAAACCAACGGCATCACGCCTTCTGCCGACGCCGGCATCAAAGCCAAGGCCCAGGCCGAGATCAAGAACACGAACTCCGATCTGCCCCTGATGATGACCGACCAGGTTGCCGGCTACATCACCTACTTCTCGGGCCGCGGACGCGGCGTCTTCGAGCGCGCCTTTACCCGCTCCGGCCGCTACCACGACATGATCGTTTCGACGCTGAAGGAAGAAGGCGTCCCGCAGGATCTGATTTATCTCGCGCAAGCCGAATCTGGATTCCATCCGCTCGCTGTATCCCGCGTCGGCGCCCGCGGCATCTGGCAATTCATGGCGAGCCGCGGACGCGGATACGGCCTCTACCACAACATGTGGGTCGATGATCGCCAGGATCCTGAGAAGTCCACCCGCGCTGCCGCCCGCCACTTGAAAGATCTCTATAACCAGTTCGGCGACTGGTATCTCGCCATGGCCGCCTACAACTCCGGCCCGGGCACGGTACAGGCCGCGGTCAAGCGCACTGGCTATGCCGACTTCTGGGAACTCTACCGTCGCAACGTTCTACCCAAAGAAACGCGGAACTACGTGCCGATCATCCTCGCCGTGACCATCATGGCCAAGAATCCGTCGCAATACGGGCTGGATGACGTGGTGATGGAACATCCGTCGGCCTACGACACGGTCACGATTAACTATCCGGTCGATCTGCGCCTGGTAGCCGAGTGCGTCAACGCGACTCCCACGGAATTGCAGGACCTCAATCCCAGCCTTCTGCGCATGACCACGCCGCGCGACGGCAAGTTCGACCTGCGTCTGCCGGCAGGGAACGAAAGACGCCTACCAGACCGCCATCGCTTCGATTCCGGCCGATATGCGCCTCTGGTGGCGCTATCACACGGTTCATCCGGGAGACACTCTGGCTTCGCTGGCTCGCACCTACCACACCACGGCAAAGGCCATCAGCGCCGCCAACCAGCTCGACAGCAACGAACTGGAAGCTGACGCCAAGCTGGTCATCCCGGTCACGCCCGGCAAGCATCCCGCAAGCGACACCGCGACCTACGCCCGCCGCATCACTCGTTACAAAGTTCATGCCGGCGACTCGATCCAAAGCGTTGCCGACAACTTCGGCATTTCCCCCACCATGTTGCGGCGTTGGAACGGCATTCACGGCGACAGTCTCCGCGGACGCCGCGTGCTCGCCCTGCATCTTCCGATCTCGCCCAGCGCGCGCGATGCTGAAGCAGTCTCCTCGCGGACGAAGAAGCATCCAAAAACCGAGACCGCCAGCGTCAAGCCTCCTGCCACGAAGTCGGCCCAACTCGAGCGCCTGAAGTCAGACAGAGAAGAAACCGCCGTGGTCCGCCACAAAGTGAAATCGGGCGAAACGCTCTACTCCATCGCCAACGCCTACCGAACCACCGTCGCCGCCCTCAAGCGCGACAATCGCAACGTCGCTGTCCTCCACCCCGGCATGATTCTGATCGTCCAGTCCGCCCGCTAAACCTCCCCGTAGTCAAAAATGATTTAGAAGATGAACCATGGGTGCGAAGGGTACGGGTGCCCCATCCTAGCCGCGTTCCTGGCGGCTAGGGTGGATATTTGAAGTCCGCACCGGTGAAGGACGTGAACCTCACTCAGCACATTGTGGACGAGTGCCTTAAAGCCGAGCGCAACAACGATACCTCAGCCCCGGAAAGGATTGTGTCCGACGGCCGCGAAGCTGAATTGATGAACTACTGCACCGTGATCGTCACTGGGGTCGAATGAGCGATAGATCCCGCGGTCGCAGTCACTGTGACAGTGTATTGGCCCAGAGGCGTGCCAGAGGACGGCGGGCCCGAGGAACCTGGGTTGCGGCCTCCACCGCAAGCGGTCCACGAAGCGGCCAGGAACAGACCGATGAACAGAACTCCGAAAATCATTTTCTTCCTCTTCGATCGGCCCGTAGCAACCCAAGTTCCCAGGACCGTCAGCCCGGAGAACGGTAGCCAGAGCGCATACGCCACTGGCAAGTCATGCCGAAACATCGGACTCACTAGAGATGCCGCAGGCCCGGTCGTGGCCACCGTCAATTGCGATGTTGCCGTGCCGCTATCCCCCGGCGCAACCGTGATTGGCTTGAGCGCGCAGGTTGGTGCGGAGGCGGGGGAAGGCGTAACCGAGCAGGTCAGGTCAACATAGCCCGAGAAGGCGCTCGGCCAGACGATTGCGAGAGTCGCAGTTGCCGTTCCACCTCGGTTAACGCTCAGGTCGGTTGCCGACGGACTCAACGTAAACTCCGGCACCGGGCTCGTGTTAAGGAAAACGTAGACGGCAGTGTTATCGAAAGAGACCAAGTCACCCAGGCCATCCCCGTTAAAATCTCCAATCGCACTTGGCAGGCTCGTGAGATTGACCGCAGAAATGGGTGAGAAAGATCCGTCCGGCTTTCCAAGCAGCACCTCATCGGAAGGAACCCAGCCCGTGTCCGAGAAGGTGCTCCTCTGATACATCAAATCCACTTCCCCATCCCCATTGAGATTCCCTAAGATCGCCGCGCTAATGAAATCTCCCCCTTCAGCGTTCCCCCAATAACCGTCATGCCAATAGAACGCCTCAGCTAGGATTGCTTCTGGCTGGAAAGTCCCGTCTCGTTTGCCGAGGAAACTGCTGAGACGTTCGCCCTGGCTTATGCCACAAAATGGCGTATAACAACCCTCACTCACTGCGTTCACCAGTAAGTCTGGCGCTCCGTCGTGGTTGAGGTCCGCGACCCGAAGACCAAATATTCCTGCATTTGGCGAAGTGCCCAACTCTGTAGTTAAAGGTGACTGAAATGTCCCGTCGCCCCTGCCAAGGAAAACGTTGAATGCAGCCCCGATTCCAGCGCCACGCACAATCGCCAGATCGGACTCCCCATCACGATTGAAGTCGGCCGCCGCCAGACGTTGTCCGCCATCTGACGATACAGTGAGAGGGTTCGAGGACTCGAAAGTGCCGTTTCCGTTTCCCAGGAAGACCCGGACGGTAGGGCCAATGCTAACCGCTAAGTCTGCTTTGTTGTCGAGATTAAAATCCGCGACCGCCAAATAGTCGGCAAACCCGCCAATGGAGCCCACGCCCGGCAAAATGAAAGATTTCGGTGCCTGGAACGTTCCATCTCCATTACCAAGAAGTGTGATAATCCTCGAAGAAGTGGAGTTAGTAACAGAAGAATAGTCCCAGAAGAGGATGCATAAATCCAACTTGTGGTCGCCGTTAAAATCACCGGCCACGATGGAAGAAGGGGTATAACTGTAGCCGGCACCGGTATAGGTGTCCACCGCCGAGCTAAAGGTTCCATCTCCGTTCCCGAGAAGAATGCTTACGTCAGTTCCGCTTCCGGTAAGTAACACCGCAATATCAATCCTGCCATCACCATTGAAGTCACCCAGGACAACTCCCACTGGGACCATCGACGTTGAGTTTCCTAGAGGATAGGCGGTTGACGAGCCGAAGTCGACCGCGCTACATATCGTCGAGAGCTCAAAGCAAATGACCAGAAACAATGTGACGGTGAGATAGGATCTTGGTCGACATGGGATGATCATTGCTTCGGCCTCCACAGAAAAGCAGGGTCGGAAAAACGCTTCCGGAATCCCTCGCCTCGGGGGGCGTCTCAGGGGAGAAGGGCTCTTCGGGGAAGCGAGAGATTTGCAGGATGATCTTGCGCTCCGTATCAGGCGACGTCAGTGATGCTGGTCACCTGTTGAGGCCGGGCGATGGAGAACCACGAGCGTGTGCAGGGTGCCCATAGTAGCCCGCGTCCTTTGCGGCTAGGGTGGGGACTTTGAAGTTCCCGCCCAAGCCATCAAGTTTCCTGCAAGAAAACCGACCTGGCCCATTCCTCCATTCAGTTTCCGGAGGTCAACATGCGAACAGCCGTATTGTGTCTGGTTGTGCTTTGCTTCTTCGCACAACCAGTCTTCAGCCAATCCCAGGCAATCGCTGCTGTTTCAAAAACTGCTCCCTTCCCGCACGATGACGTAAAGCTCATCCAGCGGATCGAAGACGACTGGCTGAAAGCCGAGCGCACCACCGATCCCTCGGCTCTGGAAAAGATTTTGTCCGACGGCTTCGTGAACCTCGCGCCGACCGGATTGGCTCCCGGCAAAGCTGAACTGATGAAAAACTGGCAGCCCCACGCCGGACAGCCTCCCGCTTATACGGTGGAAACCTCCGATATGCGCATTTACGTTCTCGGCGATACCGCGGTGGCTGCCTACGCGAAGACCTATACGACCAAGGAAAAGGGTAACGTCGCCCACGAAGATACGACCCACATCTTCACCAGGGAACGAGGTCTCTGGAAGCTGAGAATTTCCCGTTCAAGCTTCCGGTAGAGCATCCAGGGATCGGAGGATTGGCGAAAGTTCTGAAATGTCTCAGTTCGAAATTTGAAGGGTTGGAACAACAGAGGCCAGCCCAGCGATGGCTGCTAATCTAAGCGATCATGTTTGGAGTCTGGAAGAAATCGTGATGCTGGCGGATTGGGACATACCAAAGCCGGACCGCTCGGCCCTTACAAGAAACTTTCAATACTGACGGAGGCCCATTCATGTCGCTACCGTCCAACATTGTATGGCTCGACATTATCTGCCTGGCGGTTGCTGTCACCCTCTTAGAAGGCGCGGTGACGGGTAGGGGAACGACGCGCGGACGGCACTGGCCTGTCTATCTGCGTCTCCGTCCGTTGTTTGCCATTGTTGGATTTGCTTTGCTGGCATTTGTCGTTGTCGATGTTCTTCGAAGATTTTCAAACTGAGGCACTACCCAAGTTCCCGCCGGATCGACTACGGACCTGCCCCGGCGTACAATTCTTTGGACGTTCGGGCCCTATATCGCCTTTCGAAGGAGAACTCATGAGAATGACGCAACTGCTGATTGTGCTTTTAGTCCTCGCGATGTCCGCATCCCTGGCTCTACCTGCGTTCGCCGCAGACGGAGCAGCCACTTACAAGGCCAAGTGCGCCAACTGCCACGGCCCCGAAGGCCAAGGTAAGGTAGGAAAGGCACTCAAAGGCACCGCCCTGACCGCAGATCAAATCGTCGACGTGCTGACCAAGGGCGACGACGCCAAGAAAGCTCCCCACAAGAAGCCAATGGCGGCGCTTTCCCCCGACGATGCCAAGGCCGTCGCGGATTTTGTAAAGACCTTGAAGTAATCAAATCGCAACAAACATCCCCGGCGCCCCAAGGAGAAGCCTCTCTCCGCTGGGGCGCTTTCAGCGTGTCGCAAAGACTACACGTTGACCTATAAGTCGGATTCCGATATAACGGATTCCGACTATGAGAGGGCCTTTCGATCAATTCCTTCCTTTTTCGGCTGCTGCGCTTCATATCTTGCTTGCCGCTGCAAACGGGGATCGACACAGCTACGGGATTAGGAGCGAGATCGCCCGTCGAATCTCGCGATCGCAGCAGAGTAGTCGGCGAAGCGAGAGCTTTGACTTATGTCGATTTGCTTGTTCTGGCTGGATCGTGTTGTTGTTCCTGATGGCCGCGCTACCAGCGGCAAGTCAGGCCACGCGTACGAAGCCGAACGCCAAAGAACCAACTCCCCAGCCTGCCATCCCCGCGATTCTTTCGGCTTTCGATCGATACGAAGTGGTGGCCATGCCAGCGGCGCATGGAATGAAAGATGTAGATGACTTCATTCTCTCCCTCATCCGCCATCCGGCCTTCCCCGTAAAGGTAAATGACATCGCAGTCGAATGCGGCAATTCGCTTTATCAGCCTGTTCTCGACCGTTACATCACTGGAGAAGATGTGCCTTTCACCGAAGTCCGCAAAGTGTGGAGAAATACCACGCAGTCTATGTGTGGTTACTCGGGCTTCTATGAGCAGCTTTTCCCTCTCGTTCGCGCCATCAATCAGAATCTCCCCACGACCAAGCGCCTCCGCGTGCTGGCTTGCGATCCCCCCATTGACTGGGACAAGGTCAAGACCTCCGAAGAAGCAAACAAATTTGTCGATCGCGACGCTAGCATCGCTTCCGTCATGGAAAAAGAGGTCTTATCCAAACATCGAAAGGCTCTGATGCTTTTTGGCACATTTCACCTGGTGCACGGAATTGATGACAGTGCTGTGTCGGCCTATGAGAAAGATTATCCGAACCGCACCTTTGTCCTCAGCGACCTTAGCGTCTACGATACCAACCGGCCAGCAGCGTCCATCAGCCCTTTCGCATTGTGGCCCAATCCCTCAATCGCTCTAACGAAAGGCACGTGGCTGGGTGCCTTGTTGCTCAGTGACATTTTCCCGCCGGGAATCATGGTCACCGCCGATTGCAAGGCGCAACTTGCTTTATTTCCCCCAAGGCTGCAAAAACAGGCCGAAAAACCGCTGGAACACTATATCGATGCTTTCCTCTACTTAGGCCCCCAGGAGTTTAGGTTGAAAGAACCAATGCCTGCGAACATTGTGGTGGATGCAGATTACCTAGTAGAGGTGAGGCGGCGAGAGTTCCTGGTAGGGATTCCGGGTGCCTCGAAGTCACCGAAGGAGATTGCCGACGGGTTTGTGCAGGAGGCCCAAGATCCAATACTAGAGGGAGCGCCGAAGCTCCCTGATGTCAAGGACATCGAGCAAGGGTGCCTCGAGCAGAAGAAGCAGGGCAGCCCTCGATAGCAGATTCTCTAGGGGTGTTCGCGAAAATCCCCTTACACTCATCTTCCGACCAGTTTCAAAAGCTTAAGATGTGAAGTAAATCGAAAGAGTCGAAATGTGAGTGTAACGGTCTGATAACAACAGTTGCGCCGGAATACATTAGGGTCTGAACCGGGAGAATTACGTGAGCACTGAGCGGTTCGCCGTCAACAGCACACCGAAGTCACTTGAGTGTAATCGCCTTGGTCACGTCAACTAAGACTTCACAACTGAGAAGACGTCTCTTCGAAACAACAGAAACATACGGTAAACTGCACAACAACGAGGTCGCCTGGAGGTTGTCTATGTCGACATTGGCTGTTGGTTTGCCACCATGGGCATGGCCTGTAGTCGTTGTGCTGCTCGTTCCACTGAGTTGCATGGCGCAAAGCATTTCCGGAGTGGTCTATGACCCGGACGGAGGTGTTGTGCCGAATGCTCGCGTCATGCTCATGCGGGACTATGTAAAACAAGAAGAGATCAAAAGCGGCGGGACAGGGGAGTTTGCATTCCCTGGCCTTCAGCCGGGAATCTATCAGTTGCAGGTGAAACAAGAGCGCCTCTCCCTATTCCAGCAGACAGTGATGTTGGGTGGGGAACCCGAACGGGTTTATGCTGTCCTTCCTCTCGCCCGTGAAAGCGAATCAGTGCAGATCAATGCCCGTCCGGCTTCCGGTGTTCGCAAGTCAGAGAGTTCTGTGAGCAAATCTGTCCGTCTCGGTGGAAATGTCGAACCTGCCAAACCGCTGCAACCACTCAGACCAGCATATCCGGCCAGCGCAGTCGCTCGAGGGGTGGAGGGTTCTGTCGTCCTGTATGCCACCATCCGTACTGACGGAGCGGTAAGTGATCCAATCGTGCTCGAATCTCCCGATCCCGATCTGGAGAAGGAAGCTTTGCAAACAGCATCGAAGCTACGCTACCAGCCGATGAAGCTGAATGGACACCCTGTACAGTGCCAGGTGACCATCATTCTCGATTTCAAATTGGAATAGCCGGAACTTATTGGACGAGGCTCTGAGAATCTAGTTTTCAGCGACGAGATATTCATTGCGTGGCTGATGCCCGGATGGCTCTCGACACTCGGTCGTCTCAGATTGCAGTCAACCGTTGAAACATCTCTATTACGCTCAAAACCGCGCGCCAACCGGGAACTTCAGTGAAATCGCCTTCCATGAGAAGGCCGGTCGGAGTCAAGTGATTTGTTCTGAGACAAGGGTTCTTTCCCGCCGAGTGGCTCTGTCGCCATGCTTCCATCCGCACTCTCGAGGAGCGATTCGTTTCGCTCGGTGCATGTTGGGCGTTCTCGTTACAGCCGGTGCTGCCATCTGATTAGCGCCCTGTGGTTTTCGCTCTTGCAGATTAGAACCTGGGCAGATCCCGACCTATCGTCAGCTGCGGTTGAGAAAACTTCCTGCTCTGCTTCCTGGCTATGGTGCTAACCTTCTTCATTGCCGGTCTCCTTTATATCTGTGCCTTGAGCACGTCGATAACTTGAGAGCGTACACCGCATCCCGTCCGGAGAGCGGCCTTCTCCTCCCATCTGGTTATGACAGCTAGAATGGCCAAAGAGGACTGTCGAGAATTGATTCGTCTCCTGCGCAATGCTGCCCTGCTTTTCGTCGGCCTCGTGATTCTGCTGGCTGTCGCAGGTGCGACCTATCAGTTCATCGCAACCCGCGCCGAGGCTCGCCGCTCTCCTGAAGCTGGACGGTTAGTAGATGTCGGCGGCTACCAACTCAAAATCAACTGTACCGGTAAGGGAAGTCCAACAGTTGTTCTCGAAGCCGGACTCGCTGATGTGTCGGTTGAGTGGAAGCACGTGCAACCGGAGATTGCGCGGTTTTCACGTGTCTGCTCGTATGACCGTGCTGGCTACGGGGGCAGTGACCCAGGACCAATGCCGCGCACGAGCGCGCAAATTGCCCATGAATTGCATGCCCTTCTACAACATGCTGGTGAAGCTCCGCCCTACGTGCTGGTGGGCAGTTCCTTCGGCGGCTATTCCATTCGAGTGTTCAATGGAGAATATCCTGATGAGGTCTTGGGAATTGTGCTGGCGGATGCCACGCAGGAAGACCAATACGCATTGTTGCCTGCAGGTTGGGGACCAGTCTACAAGTCGATGGTGAATCGCTACAAAAAACAAGCGAGGTGGGCTCCTGCCTATATCGACCTCGGTGTCGCCCGCCTAACGCTGCGATTGGAAGGGGACGTCGGGGACGAATCCTACTTGATCCTGCAATCGAAGTATCTACGCGCTAGAGCGAGCGAACTCGAGATGATTGAGACCAGCGCAGAACAAGCGCGTGTTGCAGGTAATATCGCAGACAAACCCTTGATCGTACTAACGGGTGGAAACGATTCCGATCAGATGGGTCTCAGCAAACAGGACTTCGATGACTTTCACCGAATTTGGGTAGACGAGCTACAGGCGCGCTTGGCTCACCTTTCCAAGAAGGGAAAACAAATTATTGTGCCGGATAGTGGACACGATATTCCCAATGACCGCCCGGACACGATTGTGAACGCAGTCAGGGACATTTGCATGGCGACAGGCCCGCAAGTCCCCGAGTAGACTGTCGTTAAATCGCGTCTACACTCATCATGGGTCAATGAGTAAAATCGCCTGGTTACAACGGCTACCGCTTCAATGAATCTGCCCCAACCTGATAAGTTGGCATGGTTCTGACGGCGTCACTGGAGGTTGCAGGTTAACTAGCGTTTTGTCAGCTATGTTGAGGCCGTGCCGGAACTCCGGCGGAGAAATCACCTTCGTCAAATCAATTCCAGTCTGAAGAGGCGTTGATTGCAGCTCGAACACAACCGGTCGCGGAAAAAAAATTTCGTATTTCGATTTCCTTTCACAGAGATACGCCTGACCGTGCTGTTGCGGTGTTTGGGCAGCAACGCTCATCGAAACTGCAAGGACTGCGATTGCGCGCTTTGGAAAGTACATTACATCGCGCCCCATCCGCCTCGGCACATTGTAGCTCCTATAGCATGGTCGACGTAACATCCCCACAGTCAACTCAGGCCCGCGACCCGAGTGCTAGGAAGCCGGTTTAGGTGGCTACTTCTTTGTCCCCTTCTCGTCCTTGCCGTTTTGGTGCCGTATCAATACTGGAAGGCCACCACCGGCGTTCTTCAAGAACTCGAACTCGATGGGCCATGGCTTGGAGAAGAATCTTGTTTCCGACTCAGGAAAAACTGGAAGATCACTGCCGTCGTCAAACTTGACCAGCAGGTGATTGCCTTCGGGCAACATTTCCAGGCTGTAATCCGAGAACTGGTACCTACCGGCATAACTTGCCAGAACTTCCTTGGACAACGAGATCTCCTTGTGTACAGATGGCATCGGAGCGGTCTCTCCGAGCGCCGCGGCCGCAAGTCCCTTCCTGATCTCGCCTGTAACCGTGCCATTGAGGTTTGCGAGAACGATAACGGCGATTCTCTCTTCGGGATAATAGGCCATGTCTGCGTTGAACCCGATGTTGTTTCCGTCATGCTCGATCGTCAAGTGGCCATCAACGCGATTGACATGCAAACCACAGCCATAGTCACTCTTGAACGGCGTGGTCATTTTGCGGAGCGAAGCAGGCGTTAATAGCTTGTCACCGAACAGTCCCTCTTCCCATCGAAGCAGGTCTTCCGTTGTGGAATAAAGAGAACCTGCCGAAAAGCCAATCCTTGGATCAAAATGCTCTGCATTTTCGATCCCGTTGTTGCCCGGCCAATACCCGGACGCGCGTCCCGGAATGATCGTTATAAAGGACATAAGCCCTGAGTCGTTCATACCCAGCGGTTTGAAAATATTCTGCCGAACGAACTCTTCGTAGGTCTGCCCACTGATTCTTTCAAGCAGGTATCCGAGCACGATGTACCCCAAATTTGTATAGGCCCATTGTTCACCCGGCTGGAAATTAAGCGGTACATCACGGAACACAAGTTTGTCTGGAGCACCAGGTTCATACTTGGCGGCATCGTCGGAGATGCCGGATGTATGGGTCAGCAAATGATAGATGGTGATTTTGTCCCACGATGCAGGCACATCAGTCAGATACTTTTTTACAAGGTCATCCGTTCTTAGTTTTCCGCGATCCTCAAGGAGCAAAATGGCGGCTGCGGTGAATTGCTTGGTCATCGAAGCGATATTGAATCGAGTAGGCGGAGAATTTGGAACATTCCATTCCATGTCGGCCATCCCATAGCTCTTGCTGAAAACTACCTTTCCAGCTTTGGCCACCAGTACGTTTCCCATGAACATCTGGGCGTCGACATAGGGTTGAACAACCTGCTGCATTCGATCGGGCAGACCTTGCGCATTGCATCGGCCAGCCAGGAGTGCAAGAGCAATCGCGGGAAGTGCTTCTCTAAAATAAACTTTAGTCAGCCGGCTCATCCCGGAATTGTAACTGTTGAAATATCGCTATTCCACTCATCGACACCATGACGGGACTTGAGCACAAGCTTGGTTACAACAGTGACCTACCAATGTGTCGGCTCAAACGCAAGAATTGCACTCAGGCATGGAGTCCATGCATCGGAATCAAACCTTAACCGTTCTCGGATCAGTGGCGCTCTGGCTGGCAATTTCCTCAGCTTCCGCTATGGTCTGTCTGGGATGGGTATTGAGTGCGATGCCACACTCCCTAGCGCAAACAATCTCGGATAAGACGCTCCACCTGATAGGCCACGCGGCTCTAAGTTGGCTCTGCTTTTACTTCGTACTATTCGCGCTGCCCCTCGGAGTGGCTATTGCGATTCTTCGGCGCACCAAACTGCAAGGTTGGTTACTGCGTGCTTCAGGTATCGCATCCGCGCTTGCCATGATTCCGTGTTACTGGGCGTGGAGGTCGGGTGATGTCATCATGGATTTCTTCATTCCTTTGCTCGCTGTTCCGACGGTTGGCCTGATGTGCCTCCACGCGGGTGACCGGTGGGTCGTGAAACGCTGGATGGGAACAGCCGTACTGGCGGTGTACTTTGGATTCGTGGGCTGGCTTTTCAGGAGATGGATAGTCCCTCCCGAATTTCTGCTGGTGCCAGCGTCGGGTTTCCTGTCGTCGCTAGTCTGGACTCGTGACATCAAGAGTCAGCCAACCGGGCAACTGTCGTAACATCGCGATAGAATTCATCACGGCTTCCCGTCGAGAAGCCCTTCTCGTGCGAGTGGAAGAGCTTGTGCATGCTCTTCCCCTCGCCCGAAAAATGCAAACCCAGAACACCCACCGAACGACCATTCAAACACCATTTTCGCTCGCCTGGCTCAAGGCACGCGATTGACGTTGGTTGGGCTGGATCTCGACAGCAAACTCTTCTCGCTTGCCGGTCGAGCCAGGGGCTTTCTTTGACCTCGCTTTTCCATAGAACCCATTGCGGTGCTTCAAGACCGAGAAGGCGGTTTCCTTTTGCGCGCTAGAAAGAGCGAGAGAGCGAAAAAGCAAATTGGAAACGCATAACTACGCACCACGATAAGTGGACTGACTTCGCTGATCCCGTAAGCCTTCTGACCGTCACTCCGTTCGTAGCAGGCAAATGCCACGAGCACGGGCTTTGGATGCTTCTCGAACCATGCGATATTGACGTCCTGCGACACCGCGATTTTCTCGGTCGTTCGCGGTTCCACATAATGAATCCGAGTCGTTGACTGATAGGAGTACCCAATTCTTATGGTCCTCTTCAAAGCGCCTACTGTGGCAATCGTTTGCTGAACAACCGTGTCCGAGTCTAGAGGAGGAGGCTCGCGCCCTTCCAAAGCAGCGATAAATCCTTGCAGGTTCTCATTCGGAGACACAACCGAATACAAGAAAGGAAGAAACGTCGTGCACATGAAGAAAACAGAAACCAGGAGCAGTATGATCCCGTAGAGCGGCCGACTCGTTTTGAAAGCCAAATTGTTCTCCGACTGCGTTTCTGCGGCCACGAGAATACCACGGATGGATACGCGCGGTTGGTCGTTGGGAAGTCGCGATATCACTCATGGAGTACGGTTCGCCGATGGCCGCTAACTCGAGGTATACTCATGGGCCGAAAGATGGGCCATCCCCGCTCGCAAACCAGCCGAGGTAAAAGATGTTCCTGCCAAGGAACCCAAACGGCTACGCCATCTCGATGCGGGCTCGATCGTCATCCTGTTACGTCTTTGCCTTGGCCTCAATTCTGACGGTTTGTCTTGGGGCGCCAATCTGCGCCCAGCCCGACCGCGACACTCCCACGGTCGTGGAGTTATCGGAAAAACAGCTTCATCACCTTTTCCCGGAACTCGCCGGCCTGAAGCCTGCCGACACTCAAACCGACCTTCCCATGATTTTGCAACACGTCGCAGCCAATGAAGACGCCTTCGTAAGCAGCATCCCGAACCTTACGGCGCGGGAAGATGTCGTCGTGCGGCAAGACGCGCACTCCGATCTCGAGGAACAGAATCGCACCTTTCCGGTGTTCAGCGGGAAGTACAGTTACCTGGTGCTGGCACATCGCGAGAGTGACGGCGTGCATCTGGTGGAATACCGAACGGACCTCAAGGGAAACGAGATCAAGCCTGGATTAAATGGTGCTCCCGCTTTGACCCAGGGCTTTGCTTTGGTCGCGTTGCTTTTTGACCCGTTCCATCAGACTCTTGCCGCGTTCCGCTATCTAGGTCGGCAGGTGGTTGATCACCGCGAGATGTACGTCGTCGCCTTTGCTCAACGACCCGATGGAGCCCAACTCACTGGACAAATTAACATTGGCGGAAAGACATCCTCGACCGCCTACCAGGGAATCGCCTGGATTGATCCCGTCAAATTCCAGATTCTCCAGATACGAACCGACCTGCTCGAGCCACGGCCAGATGTCGGCCTGCTTCGACAGACGACCGAAGTCCACTTCATGGAAGTTCACCTGCCAGCGGTCGCGACTCCCCTCTGGCTCCCCCGATCTGTGGTTGTATCGAGCTTGGTGAATGGTCAGTTCGTACGAAACCTCCACACGTATTCCAACTACCGGAAATTTGTCGCCAAATCCCGGATTGTGCCGGTGAATTAGGTTGAAGCGAGACACAGCCCGTCGCCGCGATGATAGCGGATGTGCGGCGTGCCACCCCAGTGTCCCAGTCAAGAAAGAAGCTCGGCCAGCGATGATGATGCATCGGAATCGTCTTGCCCGCCGCCGAAGCCCTGCGGACTCATGGTTGTCGCTGCTTAGCGGACGCACGGGCTGCCCGCTGATCCGCCTCGCGTAACTGGTCTCTCGCCATAGCGAACATCGTTTGCTGCGGCGCGTATTTCTCGGCAACTTCCAGACCGATCGAATAGTAACGTCGCGCCTCCTGCCATTTCCGCTGTTTGGAAAGGCACTTGCCCATACCAATCCATCCAAATACGCGGGAACTCAGGACCCTCAGATCACCGGGCGATTGCTGAAGCAAATTTCCGTAGATTTGATCAGCCAGCCGGAACTCTTCCATAGCGGCCGGAAAGTCTCCCGATTCCGTTAGTTCAGAGCCAAAGTTCACCCGAGTCACAGCCAGAGAAAGCTGATTTTGTTTGCTGCCCGGATCGCGCTCTACCAGGGAGTTTCCAGCACTGATTGCGCGCTCAAACACATGTTTCGCATCGGCGTATCTGGCGCCCTCCCGGAAAACCGCGGCCGCGCTTGCGGCAACGGCGACGAGATCGCTAACCGCTTCCACATTGGCCGGATCGGTTGCCACAGCCTGCTCTGCGATTGCGACTGAACGGCGAGATCGCTCCACATTCAATTTGTAGTCGGGACTATGGGAATACGTACTCGAAATGCTGAGCTGAGAAAGCACGATCATCAACTGTCTGCGCACAACCGCGTCGTTTGGATCGCCAGCAAGGAGCTTCTCGAGAAGTGGCAACGCCTTGCCCAAATAGGGAATTGCCTTCTCAAAACTATTCAATTGGACGAAAACTAGCCCCATCCTCCAGTATGCGGTCGCCAAACGATTTTGAATGTCGCGGTCGCCGGCCGAGGCAGCATCAAGTGGCTCCAGCAGGTCAATAGCCTTCTGGCAGTGGCCCGATGCCAACTGGCTGCTGCTGCCGCGGACCTCGGCATTGGCCAGATTGATATAAGCTGACGCGAGTTGAGTGGTGGCTGCCCGGTTTGAGTGGCCGGCTTGAACCACGTATTCAGCAAGGGAAACCGCCTGTTGGGCGCTTTGCATCGCTCCATCGACATTGCCGGTGCGCAACTGCAACACCGCTATTTTGTCTAGAACTTCAACGAATGCCAGCCTGATAGCAGGGTCTCTCGACTCCTTGTCTCCGAGTCCGGAGCGCAGGGACATCGCCCGCTCATAGCTGTGCAATGCGTCGGTAGAATTGCCCACATTACCGCTGCCGGGATCTCCCTGAATGTCTCCGACTTTCTCAAAAGCAGCTGCCAGTTCGCGCGTTAGTTCGGCATCGCCCGCAGCATCCCGCGAAAGGCTGTCCAGATATTCCAGTGCCGTTTTGACAAGAAGCTGACGTGCCTTCGTCGCGCCAGGCACATTGTGGATGGACTGTTCAAAATCGAACAGGAATACGTTGGCCAGGTGACGAACTTGGTCAAAGCGCCGCTGGGCGCGCCTAGCTTGCCAAGTAGCGACTCCTACTCCGGTGGCGAGAGTCAGGATAACGATCGAGACAACGGCAACCGCCGCGGCATGTCGCTGCAGATATTTCCTTAGACGATAGGCCGAGCTTGTTGGACCGGCAACGACCGGACGGCTGCACAGGTAGTTCTCGATGTCCGCGGCGAGTTGATCCGGCGTGCGATATCTGCGCTCGCGGTCCTTCTCGAGCGCCTTCAGCGCGATCCAGTCGAGATCGCCTTGCAGCAGGCTTGCCAGTTGCGCTGGTTGCATTGCACGGGCTTCGGCCTTTGATGTCGAAGTATCTCGGTTGGTGCTGACCTTCGTGCTTGGGCTCTGCGGATCGGTTTCCCGGAGTTCACGCAAGACTTCGTCGAGCCTTCTTTGTTTCCAATCTTTCGTTTCGAACGGCAAGAATCCGGTAAGTAGTTCGTAGAGCACGACGCCGAGAGAGTAAACGTCTGTGCGGGTGTCGATGTCGTGAATGTCCGGGTCTAGCTGCTCCGGACTCATGTAGCCCGGCGTCCCCATGAAGCTTCCTACTTGTGTGTGGAGAGACTCTCCGGACGCGGTGGGTGACGTCGCTTTCGCGAGGCCAAAGTCAATGATGCGGGGCGTCGGCTTTCCGTCCACTTCTACAATGAGGATATTGGAGGGCTTCAGGTCGCGATGAATGATCGCCTTCTGGTGGGCATGTTGTACGCCGGCGCAGACCTGGAGAAAGAGCGTCAAGCGCTCGCGGATTCCCAATTTCTTTCGGTCGCAGTAGTCCGTAATGGAGGAACCTTCGACATACTCCATTACGAGGTAGGGCTGACCGAAGGGAGTTGCTCCTGCATCGAACACCTTGGCGATCGACGGATGGTCCATCACGGCCAAGGATTGCCGTTCCATCCTGAAGCGCTGGACGGCGGAGCTGTCGTACATTCCGGCCCGGATCAGCTTTACCGCGACCTGCCGTCGAACCGGCTCGGTCTGCTCGGCTAGCCAGACTTCTCCCATCCCCCCAACACCCAGTTCCCGGATCAGTCGGTAGGACCCGATGTTGGTGAACTGGGATGGACTGTCGGCCACTTGCGCTGCCAGCGGGTGTTGCGACAGTTCGTCCGCGTTATCGTAAGCAGCGAGCAGAGACTCGACCTCCGCCCGCAACTCGCGATCGCGCGAGCAGGCTTGGTCGAGATAGGTCTCCCGTTTGCCCGGTTCGCATTCGAGAGCCGCCCCGACGATCTCCTTAATCTTTGGCCACTGCTCCGGTGTCGTCACGCCTTCCCTTCTTCATTTGCCTGGTCAACCACGCCTTGGCGACATTCCAATCTCGTTTTACCGTGGAAGGACGTTGGTCAAGCAGCCTGAGATAAGCCTCGTGGACAAGAGCGGCGCTCTGCAAGGTATGTCCAGGACGGTCTCGTTGGAGATGATGCCGCGCGATGTCGTGGAGTTCCTTGTAGACCATAGGGACCAGCGCTTCAAGCGCTTCCTGGTCGCCCGCTTTCCAGCATACGAGCAGTTCGCTTACCGGAGCGGAATGTTGTTGATTCACGGTCAGTTACAGCCGTAAAAATAGTGACGCAAAGATATCTTGGCACCTCCGCGAAGTCAATCGGCCTGGTGCACCGTCCCTGCCCACCAAGACTGATTTCCGGCACTTACGGAAAATTGTTGACCCAATTCGCCTCCAACTTTTCCGCAGTGTTAGTAAGAAGCGGAATAGGGACGTGTCGAGATGGCTCCACGTTCCGGGCATCAACAACAAATGGGGGAATTGCCCCAAGAGCCAGTCCTTGAAAAAACTTCCAAACGAAAAACGCTCAGGAGCCAAGAACTGCGTGGCTTACGAGAGACAGGATGAAAGCGATCCCCTCTTGCGCCAGACTGTTGTCGGAGGACGCAACGCACGCCTTGCAGTCGGCGGTGGCCGGAACCAATCAGCCTGAATTGTGAGGGTCCGGCGTATGGTGGTAGTCTGCGGACGCTAATTGGCGGAGGTGAATATGCGCGCCTTGATTGATGCGACCGGATTGCCTTGGGCGTTGTCCTACTATTCCATGTTTCCATTCGAGCGCTCCCGCGACCGAAAGGACGATATGACGTTCACATCGGGGAATATTGTCGCCCTTAAGCATCCCACGCTGGTTAGTGTGATGAAGGAAATGCTGAAGAGTACCGACAAAGAAGTAATGCTGGTGGCGCATGGAAACTTGGATGGGCTGGTGATGAAAATCTCCGACGATATCCCCCTCAGTTCGGTGGTGAGCGTTCTAAAGTGGGTGCCGACCGCGGCTGATGCGTTCGATCTGATCGACTCGAGTTCGTCCCTGCCGCAGAATAAGGGAATGCTGGACGCCTTGGTGTCCGTGGAAGCAATGCTAGAGGCTCAAACGGACGAAATCAAGGCCGCTGCTCTTGAGCCCACGATTGCAAGTCAAAACCTCTCCGCAGCCGGCGGCGACGTGGCCAAGGCCTGCACTCTCGTCCTGCAGGACGTCGTGAAAAATACAAAAGTCGTGGTCAAAGCGATGAAAACGACCGATAAAGGATTGCGCGAAGCAGCCAGTCTTACTAAACAAATTCGCGATGCCCAGTACTCACGAATCGAACTGCGGGCTTGCAACATCGGATCGGGTGATGGGATTGCGGCCCTGCGGTCATTTCTTGGGGCAACCCGTCTTATGGCTCCGACCGTTCACACGTTCTACGTTCCCGAGAATGCGCAGGACACCCCTCGCCAGCGACTCGAAAAGCTTTCGGCCGCCGCGGGACCGAGATGGAGAATGTTCTACGACGGCCCAACGGGAGTGCCGTTGCAGAACGTGTTCCGTGGGTCAGGACAGCCACCAATCCGCCGGGGATCATTAAACTTTATGCTCAGCGTCACCCGCATCGAGACTCCGAGATACGCCAGCAATGCTTTCCGACTGAATGGAGACGCCGTCAAGACTTGGGTCACGAACTATATCCATCCTCAAGCAGTTTATTCTGGGATGGGAACCGCATGGGTCGGAGGCCTGGACGCCCCAACGCCGGATGGGGAGCCCTACACACTGCCACTCGATGATAACTACCGCTCCTTGATCGCCGTGGCGACTGCCTCAGGCGTGGACCGCTGAAGTCTCAAGTTCCATCAGAAGGCTGACAACTTCTGCAGTTGTCAACACGGATTCTCCAGGTGTCGAAACATTGCCATTTACTCATTGACCCTGAGACCTCGCTCCGTTTTTTCGTTGGCCGCCTCGGCTTCACGTGCCCCTGGCGCTATGACGAGGACGGCGTCGCTCAGGTCGATCGGCAGGGCTGCGCGCTTATCCTGGCCGACACATGGCCGGAGAAGATTGGCAAGGGGCTGATGTTCATTTCCCTGAACTTCGAGCCCGAGACCCAGATCGCCGCGCTCGACGCATTGCGCGCGGAATTCGAGGCCAAGGGCGTTCCGGTCAAGGATGGTTCGTGGGGCTACCGACTCCTAGTGGTCGATGATCCTGACGGCAATCAACTCTTCTTCAACTATCCGAACGTGACTGCATCCGGCACCGGAACGACCCTCAATAATTAGTCAATTGACGATAAATCGCTATTTCATTCAAAATCCCTGACTGGGGGCACCCCCGGGCGCCGAGTGATCTAGCAACCGAGTCCTGATCGGCAATACAGGGAATTCCGGCGAAGAGGCGGAATTCCTGCTACTCTCGATCTAGCGGCAACCCCGCTTGTGAGAGCTAATGAGCGCAAAACCCAGTGCCATCCTGCCGGGCACGGTTGAGAAGATTATCAAGTCCCCATTCCCAAGCGTGCCCGAAAAGGCACAGATAACCGTCGAAGGTGGGGATCATCTGTATCGAGAAATACGCATCGACAATATCCTGACGAATGACAAGGGCGAGGAAGTAAGCCTTAAACCAGGCGCGCACGTGGAAGTTACCGTCGAGGCTGAGGCCGATGCCACAACGCTTAAGAATGGTAGTGATAAAGCGTCGCCCACCGCTTGAGTCTAGCCACCGCGAGGACAAGGGCCGTAGATTGCGGTGATGTGATTCGCTTTTTCAAATTCCTACCGACCCGCCATCTGGAGTTTGATCCGAAATCGCTTGAATAGATGATTCGCACCTGTCGGTATCTTGTCCGTTTCCGCCATGAAGATGTGCGGTTTCAAGTTCATCAGGAAGGGTGCAATCACCCTCGTTACAAGTAGACGGATCCTTCTTCCTTCGCGCCTTCGCCGCCAATTGTCGTCCACAAGACGCGAGTTGTGGCCGACTGACTTCGGATTCCGTCGGGTGTCCAGAAAAAACGGCTCCGACAGCCTAACCCGTTTTTATAGGCCGTTGTGCTCGAAAGAGCATGTAGAACTCGTCCCATCTGATTACGACCGTTATCGAATTTACTTAACTTCTTCCATCTTACCGTCATGATCATGGTCGCCTCCTCAGTCGTTGTCGGGCGGCTCCGGTGCCTGCTTGTCGTTGATGAAGAACTCTGCACCCAGCGGAGCGGCGATCGTGCCAAACGGCCGCGGCACCATGTGCATGTCGAAGAATCCGGAAAGACCGGCCTTGGCGCGTAAGTCCGCGAACGCCAGCGACCCCAGCTTGAAGTTGCCCTCGATGTACTTCAGGATGCTGCCGAAGTCGTGCCGAACATTGTTCACCAGGCCCTTCGGTGTGTAGGCCGACACGATGATCAGGGGAACGCGGAAGCCAAACTGGTAGTCGCCCTGTGCGCCGGCGAGAATGGTCGGAGCCTCATGGTCGTACCAGCCACCCCAGTCGTCCCAGGTGATGATGATTGTGGTGTTCTCCCAGTACTTCTCGCCGTTGGCGCACTTCGGGTTGTTACCGATCGCGTTGACCACGGAGGCGACCCAAGACGGACCGCCCGCGCCCATGGTCGCGTGATCCGAGTTCTGTCCCGTCGGGATGACCCAACTGACCTGCGGAAGCTTGCAGGCGGCGACGTCCGTCAGCACGTGTGCCGGATTCAAATCGAGATGCTGCGTCCACATGGCACCCGTGCATGTTCCGCCCGGACCGCTGGATTCGCAGATGTGCTCAATGGCGACGGGTGCTGTCCAAAGGGAACCCGCCGAAGGCGTGTAGTACTTCCACGTGATTGGAACGGCACGGTTGTCCATCAAGTCCCCCATTGTTTGGTGCTCGAAGCACGGGTACATCGTGGTGCTTTCTTTGCCCGTGGGGTCTATCAACTTAACCGTCGATCCGACTGGCGCAATGCAGCCCGCACCAGCATTCTCGGATGCGAATATTCCAGCGGCGTCATCCGCTGCGCTCGGTGCTGATGTTCCACCGAACAGAAACTGGTGGGCCGGAAAGCTGGGTCCTTGGTTTGTCTGGAACATGTAGTTTCCGAAGCCGTACTTCGTCGCCAATTCCAGGTAAGGATTAATCGTTCCGGTCGAATTATCGACGAATTTGTACTGCGGCTTCGGCGGACACGTCGTCCCCACTCTAGGGCTGCAACTGATTTGCGCGGCCCCGTCCATCTTTCCGCTGTCATACATCTGAATGAATGCGTTGTGCTGATGGTTGAGGTCGTAACTGTTCCCCAACGGCACCGAATCCGGCTGTGTCAGTCCCGTGGGCGAGCTCTTGTCAAGCCAGTTGGCCATCAAAATATCGTACCTGGATGACGCGCCGGGCGTCGTCCTGCAGTTGCTCGGCACGCCATAGGGCGGGCTGCACAGGCCCTGGAACAGGTTGTCGGGCGTGCGGTTCTCCTGAACGATCACCACGATGTGCTGGAAACTTACGACCTGCCCCGAAGCCAACTGACCCAGGCAGGCGAGCGCGAGAGTTGTTTTGATTGCGAGTTTCATGGTGTTCCTTTTGCAATGACCAAGATTTGGAATTTCAATTGAAATCTCGCGTCAGGGGGTGTACGTCCCAACGGGCGGGAACTGCTCTTCGGAGAGGCGAGAAAATTGACAGCGCAATTTTGCGCGAATGGCCACGCGATGTCGGTGACGTGAGTCACATCTGCTGTGCGGCAAGAGGATTACCGGAAGCAGGCTTTCATGGTTGTTGTTAAGTCTCTATTTCACGCATTTTGACCGCAGCGGAGGGAGTGGAATCGCCTTCCATGAGAAGGCCGGTCGGAGTCAAGTCGATTCTTCTCTGGCTTCGTTGAATAAGGTTTTTTCTTTCCCGCCGAGTGGCCACTGTCGCCATGCTTCCATCCGCACTCTCGAGGAGCGATTCGTTTCGCTCGGTGCAGGTTGGGCGTTCTCGTTACAGCCGGTGCTGCCATCTGATTATCGCCCTGTGGTTCTGCTCTTGCAGAGTCGAACCCGGGCCAGGCCATCAACGCAGTCACCGGAACTCGGCTTTGGCTTTTGTCTCTCTCTTCCTGGAACGGTTTTGTTTTTACGCGGCCGCGGCCGCGGCCACGGTCGTTCGGCTGCTGTTGTGCAACGGTTCGTACACTTCTCCGCTTACCCACAGATGATGCAGCAACACCGCCAGCTTTCTCGCAGTCGCAACGATGGCGCGCTTCTTGCCGTTCTTTCCACCACGCTCCGCCAGCTTCAGGCCCCAGCGCCGCAGATCACAGTCGATCACCGAATGGTCCCAGAGATATGTTGCGCTCCTTGCACCAACAACGTTCGCAGATACGGATCGCCTTCTTTGCTGATATGCATCTGCGGCTCGCTCTGCCCCGAGTTTCTGCGTCCCGGCTGCAGCCCCAGATAACATCCCACGTCGCGGCTCTTGCGGAAGCGATGCGGATCTTCCAGCGTCAGCAAGAAGGTCAGCGCGATCAGCGTGCCTACTCCTTTGACCTGCTTCAGCAGCGCAGTTGCGGATAACGGTGCTGCGCCAGATTTCTCGATCCGTTCGTTGTACTCGCGTATCTGCTCGCTCAGAGATTCCAGTCCGCTCAGCAGCGGCTCCAGTGCGGCTTGCAGTTCCGGACTGAGCCCTTCGGCTTTCTCCGGATTCAGGTTGCGCACGTTGCAGCCCCGCAGCCGCTCGCCGTAGCTCTTGGCCAGCCCGCGTGCCGTGTTCACCAGCGCGGTCCGCGCTCGCACCAGTCCGGCTCGCGCCCGGATCACCGTCAGATCCGCTTGCGCCTGCGCGCTGCGATGCTTCACCGGACACAACAACTGCGGATCGATCCGCGCCAGCCGGGCCAGGGTTTGCGCATCCATGCGATCATCCTTCTTGCGGCTCTCCCCGATCAGCCGCACCTTGCGCGCATTCGCCACGATCACTTCATGTCCCAGCTCGCTCAGCAACCGGCTGATCCAAGGCGAATGCGTCCCGATTTCCACCACGATCCGACTGCGCGCCATCGCGCCAAAGACTTCGCGCAACGCTTTCGCATTCGTGCGGACGCGCTGTTCCCGTTGAATCTGGCCGGCTTCGTCCAGCACGCAGTACCAACTGTTGCGATCTCCCAGATCCAATCCGATGGTCCGTTGCGGCTGACAAATATTCCTGCTCTGCGCTGCTGCTCTGGTGCTAACCTTCTTCATTGCCGGTCTCCTTTTTATCTGTGCTTCGAGCACGTCGATAACTTGGGAGCGTACACCGCATCCCGTCCGGAGACCGGCCTTCTCATCCCATCTGTTAACAACAGTTGGCTGGCTAGAAGATCATGTTACTCGGGCCGCCGAGTCAAATCTAGAATGGAACCCGTACCGAGAAAATTGGGATATGGTTCGTAGGATGGAATGACGTCGCCGCGATCTGGAATCCGCCGCCGACGGTGAAACCGACGCGATTCCACACGTGAAACCTGCCCAATACAATGCCCGGAGTGAGGTATACGGACGTGTTGCCAGCGTGTGAGCCCTGGTAGTAGTGGGTGAAATTTACTTCCGTCTCCGGCCAGAGTTTTTTGAGGACCCGGTACTGAAGCGTGTTATTCCAACTCAGATTGCGTCCAATCGTATTCTCGTTTCCGGTCGGCATAGTGATCCCCAATGTCCCTTGGACATCGAAATCCTTGAAGCCCTTTCCGTATGCCAGCGTGGGTGTGATGATATAACTCGATAAACCCTGTTTGTACTGCCCAGTCGGAAAACTCATCTGAAAGAAAGCCGTCAGGATGTAGTTTCCGTGCTCTTCGCTTCCAGCAGCGATTCGATATTTCACTAGGAACTGCCAGTCCCCAAACCCGTCCTTGGAATCCGGGTTGTTCACGATATAGGGGGGCACCGCAAGAATGACCTCGAAGTTCTTTGCCGGGATGATTTCGAGCCCCTTACTCACGCCGTAGTTGTCGGTAGTCACGCCGCTATTATGGGTCTGCCATTGAAGATCATAGCGAAACTCCTGTTCCAGCCGTGGAGTGGTCGTGGCGAGGGGAGTGATCCAGTGCGGCTGTTCGGCTTGCGTCTTGGATACCATGTTGAACCAATTGGCAGGAAATCCGTCCTGCGCCGCCGACAAGCGTGACGAAAAGCAGAGGACAATCATGGCGAACAGCGGACGGATGCGACGCATTCACACCTCCAACGTCGGAATTAGGCCAAGGAGCGTGCAGTGTATACGACATACAGTTCTTATGTCCATTAATACACAGATACATGCTGTTTAGCAGGCTCCCGACGGGGCTGTGACCTGGACTTGCCGGTTGACCGTACCCCGCGCTAACTGTAGGATTTGATTCCGATGCGCAGGAAATTACAGCCCCAACGCAATGACGAAGAGATGCTCATGCTGCGAGATGCAGCTCTACAGCTAGGAATCAGCTTCCCCACCATCAAGCAGTGGATTTACAAGAAAAAGATTCGTAGCATGCAAACGGCGGGAGGACACCACCGCATCCCCCGGAGTGAAGTGGACAAGCTCCTTTTCAGAACACGGGGCGAGACCGAGAAGGAACGGCAACAGATCATCCGCCGCGTCAGTGGACGCAATCAACTTGTGGGACGCATCGACTCTGTTCGTATCAGCGGACTGATGGCAGAAGTAAAGATTTCGATTGGGGGCCAGCAAATCACGTCAATTATCACTGCGGCTTCGGCGCGAGAGATGCAGCTCAAGCGAGGACAGACTGCAGCCGCCCTGATCAAAGCTACCGAAGTGATGATTCTACGAGTGTGACTTTGAAAAATAGGCTATCCGCTTCCGCTCGTTGCTCTGAGGGTTAAGCAATTCGTCTCAACTGTTGAACTATCGCTATTACACTCATTCACCGACTTAATGCTGCAATAGCCTTGGATGCGGGTCGGCTTTTAACTTGGTTCTTAGTCCGCGAAGTTCGGGCTGAACACACACGCGCTGGGCAAAGGGAAGAAACTGAAGGTTGGCCGAAACAAAGATGTCATAACAACCTCTCGGTGCGGCGAATGAAAAACTCCCATCTGCGGCTGTGCGACTTTGCCATCTGTCAGAGATGTACCCTGCACCCGCTTGTCGATAGTCACGGATGAGGACGAAAGCACCTTCCATCGGCTTATCCTCGGGCTTCAGAACAACACCGTTCACCGCAATGGGTTCGTTCTGCGAAATCGAAGGGATGGTGACAAGTAGGACGCATATCAGGGCGAAGGCACGCATAAGGCTTGCTCCGGCTACGCCTGAGATTATCTCCCAGCGGAGCCGACTGGCGTAATATCGCGATTACACTCATCATTCCGAATCCGGCGACGGCTTTCTACTTTCTATCGAGTGAGTGCGGAAAGTTCATGTAAGCCAGTAGTGCAGGGATTCTTTCTTGGATTTCCTCTCGTTCCGAGACGCTCACTTCTGATCCGTCGTCCCACTCCATAAAGTGCTGGGGATCTAGCAGGCTGCTGAAAAAGTCGCTCAAAAACGGAACTTTCTCTTAGCAACTCTCGTACAGCTCCTGAGGCGGGATCGTTTTCGTCACAATTCCGCTCAGCCGGAGATTCATTACCATGGACACACATGTCTCAAGGGTTCAGACGGCTAGCGCCTCGTCCGGCCAGCTTGTGTGCTGGTTGGAGTCTTTGATCGTAGGTCTTGGCATTCCTGCTGCGATTTGGATTGTTTCTAAACTCATTTCATTGTCCATTCCCGCGGCGGTACATGGCTCTCCTGAGCAACGCTTCTTGCTTTGGATTCTTGGAGGCGTGATCGTCGAGTGGGTCTTTGTAGTCGTGATTTGGTTCGTATTGCGAACCCGCGGATCCTCTTTCGAAGACATCGGCGTTTGGCGCTTAGGAACATGGCCCGCCTGGGTCATAGCACTCCTATTTGCAGCTCTTTCGATCGGCAGCAATCTCCGGTTCCTGCCCCGAATGCATATTCCTATCTCATATGCCTTCATGCCGCCTGGATTTCACCTTTTTGCCGCGCTTCTCTTGGGAATCACCGCTGGGTTTTGTGAAGAGGTCCTGTTTCGCGCCTTTCTGATGACCGAATTTGCTAACGCGGGCTACGGCAAAGTTATGCAAGTCCTTATGCCTGGCGTTGCGTTTGGGCTCGCACACGCCGGCTATCTAAATCAGGGCCTTCTCCCTTGGCTCGGCATCATGCTTCCCACCGCGTTTCTCGGTATGATGTGGGGAATTGCGTACCTCCTTGGACGCCGCAGCTTGCTCCCTGTAGTGGTCGCCCACTTCTTGAACGACGCAACGGCGCTCCCTTGGATCGCATTCTTTATGGTAACGGGTTCGTTGGGCCGAACCTAGACGAGCAAGTCTGGGACCGACTACCTTCGCCAAGAATTGTGACCGGACGCCGGCTCACAAAAACCACTCCTCTCCACAAGCTCCTTGTGTTAGGAACGAATGCATGCGAGGCGTAGATCATCAGCAAAGTCAGATGTTCAGTTATCTGTCGCCGGAGACGCGGGTACGAAAGGATCATCCGCTACGCGAAATCCGGGCCATGGTGGACGAAGTACTTACCCAGTTGTCGCGGCGATTCGATGCCATGTACGCCAGCGGCGGCCGACCGTCGATTCCTCCCGAGAAGCTGCTGCGGGCGCAGTTGTTGCAGATGCTGCCTCCGTAGGGATGGATGATGTCGGATTCATACTGTGCTCGGGTCACTCAGCTCTGCGAGTTTACTGGTCGGTGCCGGGATGTCTATTGGTGAAAATCCCCATTGCACTCAAAATGCCTGAATGAGCGCTAAAGCCTGTTAACGATTGGGGGGCGATTGTCGAACAGTTGGGGCTTGTCTCTCGCGGTTTTTTAGCTCTTTAATGACTGCATTGCCCAGCCGCAAGTACACCAGCGGGACGAGAAAGATAACTGCAAAACATGCAGGTACGATGAACCGTTCGTAGCCGTGAAAAAACTTGCCTTGGCCACTCCAATAGAGGAAGGCTGGAGCGAACGAAACACAGACGCCCCGCAAACTCGCCACCACGCTGAACGCGGGTGAACGCACAATCCTAACCAATCTGGAATCCACGTCGATCGTAATGGTGTTCATGGATTGTCCTTCTTCACGGAAGTACGGGCAACGATCTCTACTATGGTCTTCACGTTAAGCATTCAGCCCCAATAACGTTTCCACATGATCCCACGCTTTGCTTCAACGTCCAAGCTCGCCCAAGTGACAGTTGGCGAAACATCTCTATTACACTCATCCTCCGACCAGCTTCAAAGGTCCTAAGATGTGAGGTGAATCGAAAGAAGTCGAAATTTGAGTGAAATGGCCTCGTTACAACATTTGACGCGAAGGGTTGTGATCAGCGTCATTGAGCGGCAAAGCTGGCGGAGTATCGAGGGCAGGGATTCACGGTTATTGCGGAAGAAGAAGCAGCGGCAAGCCTTCTATGGACGGGGCGTCTCAGAACCTAATCCTACTGTGCTCCGCCTGAGGGGCGTCTCAGAACCTAATCCTACTGTGCTCCGCCTGCCGCTCCTGACGATACCTTAAAATTGTTGTGGCCGGAAAATCTGGTCAATTTTGAACACTGCACCTTGTTCCCTCTTCCGCCCGATTGATGAAACATCGCCATCTCACTCATTGACCCCTGTCGGGGGGAGTGTAAATGGCTTGTTAACAGCAGTTAAGATTCGGTGGGTGGGTGGCCTGAATGCTTGAGCTTTTCTATCTCCTCGAAAAGCTGGTTTATTTCCTGCATGTAATTGAGGAGCTTTTGGGGGTCCCTCTCCTTGTTTGCGAGCGCACATAGCTCCCACGAGCGTTCTTCCTTTTCGTCTATGAACTTCCGCTTTGGATGAGCCAGCTTCGCGGCGTAACACTCGGCATGTACGCCTTTTCCGTATTCGTCGATCTTACAAGTTTCAAGGGTTATGGCCTTGTCGCATATCCAGCATGTCGGAATAAAGTGAGAAGCCACTTTAGCGGCCCCCTGTGCGGAAGGATTCATCACAAGAGACCGTCCCCTCTGGGTGGGTGCGGCGGAAAGATGTGAAGTAGCTAGTATCTGCAGTTTGCGCGACGAGAAAACCTAGATCTGGTCTAGATTGCACACTTGCAAGGCAGTCCTGACGAGCCTGGCAAGCTTGGGCAGACACTCTCTTTTCGTGGGGTTGCTGGCGAAATATCCACGGAATCGGGCGATTTTCAATGAGCGAAATGAGAGGTTGAGGTCGTCGGTCATGGAGCTACCGGTTGCGGCGTTTGCTCGGCACGATGACGTCGTGAAACCCTGCATGCTCTCCGAGGGCGGCAGAAACTTCGCGCAGCACTGACTCAATACGCAGAACCTCAGCGTTGACTTGTTGAACCGCACGCTCGGTCCGTTCGGGTACGTTGTGGTAGGCGATGACCTGGAGAGCATTCCGAATGTGGTGGTTTAGTTCCGCAATACGCCGCAGCCGATCCACCATCGCTTGGTAGCGTTCCTGGATGTCAGTCAGAATCTGGAACACTAGCACGCCCACGGCCAGAGCCACCGCGGCCCCACCCAACATCAATGATATTCGGGGAAGATATTGACGTGTCACGAACCAATCGAGTACGCCTCCACCCAAGAAAATGAAGGCTCCGACGGCGAAACCAACGAGTGCTCGCTGCACTCGGGAAATGAGTGCAAACCAGGGGTGTTGGATGGGAATCTGGAATTGAGGCCGCCCGGAGAAGTCGGAGGACATTGGGGAGAACCTGCGTGCGATCATGGTACGCAGGCAGACCAGCGACCGCCATGACTCTAATCACACGACCCCCGTGAATCACGACCCGACGCTCAAAATGCCTCCACGCAGGGGTTCTGAGCGCTATGGCCTGGTTTCGTCAACAATCCTCTACAATCTCGGCTCTAGGAGTTGGCTTCGGCCATTATGAAAAGTGTCTGGAGAGCGGTGATCGAGGTAGGCTTTATCGTCTTCCTGTTCTACTCGAACCTCTTGATGGGAGAGTTTGAGCGCTCTGGCATGGGGCAGAAGAGGGGCATAGCTTGGGCCATCGGAGATGTTTTCACTGCTGCCAATTTTGAAATTGCCATGATCGCAGCGCTGATCGGCTATGGCCTTTTTGAATTTCTTCGGAAGAGATTCTAGGCAAACGTCGCTCTGATTTTCAGCTGCAAAAGAAACAGCAAGAGTGCACTCGCGATGACGATGCCCACTCCACCGCGAAGCCAGTCGCCTCTGACGCAGTTAACCGCATCGCCTAGAACCTGTATCGCGATAATTACGACCGCCAGTCTCCATCCCCAAAGGCGGCGTCGAAACCACCCGATTCCTGCTGTGGTGAGGGCGGCACTGAGCATCAGGAAGAGAACTCCAACCGCACTGCCCAGAGGCGCGAGCTGCTCGTACGCAATCGGATTGAGAGCCCACACACGATCAAGAACGGTGCCTCGCCAGAGCAGAGTAGTTGCGGCGAGACTCGCCATGACGGCACCAAAGAACAAAAAAATGCCTATCGCAGTGAATCCGGGCGCGACATCGAGGCCAGTGTGATCGCTGTCCCGCATCTGCTGAATATAAGCCAACGCCGGTGCCCATGAGCTGATAGTTGGCGAAAAATCGCGTCTCTGACAATGTCGGCGGTGTCAAGCGGTTTTCGAGCACACTTCTGTATGCACTCGGAGAAGAGCGCCACTTCGCTCTCGCTGCTGGTTTGCCTTTTCCAACCCAGGCTCGCTTGTAATCTCTCAGGTCAGGACACTCGGTCCGACCCATGCATCTCTTCGGTCGGCAAAAGCCGATCATGATTACTACTTCGAACTCCTCTTCTCAGGAAGAGGAGCGGGACGCCCAATCAATTTCTCGGTGTTCTACTGCACACCATCGCGATTTCCGGGCTGTCCCGCGTGCGAACCGAACTTGAACCACTGCTGGTAGTCCCATTGCTGGCGCATCATCCAGTACAGACCAACGGCTAGTCTCCGCGCCATCGCGACCTTGGCGGTTTTCCGTCCTCGTCGCAGCATCAGGTGAAGATATTGACTGCGCCATTGTGGCAGGCTGCGCACTGTAACCTGCGCCGCTTCCACGAGTAAAAAGCGCAGCATGGAACTGCCTTGCTTGGTAATGTGTCCCAGTCGGCGGCGATTCCCGCTGGAGTCTTCTAGCGGCACCAGTCCGAGATAGCTCGCCACCTGCTTGCCACACGGAAAGCGCTCGGCTTCTCCGATGATCAGCACGAAGGCCAGTGCGGTGAGCGGACCGACACCGGGATGCGTCATCAGCCGTTGTGCTGCGGGATACTTCTCGACTTCCCGCTCGATCGCCTGGCTCAGTTCCGCAATCATGGGATTGAGTCGATCCATCAGTTCCAGCAGGTCGCGCCGTCGCCGGCTAGCCCACCGAGCCAGCTGGAAGGATTCCAGTTGCTGGCGGCCGCGTTCCCGCCACAAGCGCTTCTTGCAGCGCAAGCCCTCATTGAGCGCTACGGCTTGCAGTTGGTTCATGATCCGGGTGCGCGCCTGTACCATGCGATGACGATGCCACAGCAGTTGCCGCAGATCCCGATTCTCCCAGCTCGGCACCCAGATCTTCGGAAACCGATCCTCGATCAGCAATCGCAGAATCAGCTGCGCATCCTGACGATCCGTCTTTTGCTTGCGTACCCGCTGGCTGCGGATTTCGGCCGCGTCTCCAATTAACAACTCGATCTGCAGCTCCGCTAGCAGTCGTTCAAACCAGCGGGCGTGCCCGCTGGCTTCCATTCCCACCCGCACCTTCTGGCCCGCCCGTGCACGGTAGAATCCTTCCGCCTCCTCACGATGCGCCAGCCGTTTTTCCTGGAACTCTCCGGTCTCCGTATCCACCGAAGCTATTTGCTGAAACTCGGGATGGAAATCTACTCCTATAATGATCATCGTTCGGCTCCTTTCTCCCGAGCCTGTTGGTTGGTATCAGCACCACCAACTTTACTCGGGCGTCGGAGCCGACATTGTCATGGAATCAATTACACTCAAAATGCCTCCACGCAGGGGTTCTGAGCGCTATGGCCTGATTTCGTCAACCGTCTCGGCGCATAATGTGTCGCAATGAAACTCAGTCCACTCAAGCTGGCCATGGTAGGAGCGTTGGCGTACATCTCATCGGTGACATGGGTGTTCCTGTATTTTCGTTTCGCCAGTAGCAACGATCGGCCCGGATAGATTGTCGACCGCGCAACGCCAGATGCCCCGAGGTTGGTCGCCATAGTCGGCGTGGGGTTCGTTCTAGTGTCAGTAGTGTGGGCGGTTGCGCGACTCATCCGCCGCCGGGGTCAATGAGTGATATGGCCTGATTACGACACCCCAGGCTCATCGTGTGATACAAGTTTCATCGAACCCTAACCGGAAGGTGAGATATGTACGCACGCATTTGCGTTCCGTTTCTTCTAATAGGACTTGCATCCTTCTCTGGCGATACGTCCCAGACCTTGCATGAGCGATACGGTCAACCGATTTCTGAAACTTACATCGTCAAGCCCGGAGTAGTGGCATCGGCACAATATGGCGCCAGTGGGCATGTTTGCGCCATCGTGATCAAACCGCAACAGGCGCTTCACCCTCTCAAGCGTCGGAAAAATACTGTTGGTAATTACTCGCAGGTATTAGCGGTCTTAGAGGAACTCGTGCCGGAGCCGGAAAGGGGGAAACGACTGACACCGAGTTTCCTGCATTTGGTTTGCGTGCCTCCAGATGAAGGGATGGATTGTGGCGGCGTAAGAGAGGATTGGGAAAGACTTGTGATCTCTCGCATGGGCGACAACAGCGTTCAACACTATGCCACGATTCAATGGAAGCGCGATGAGTGCCGGGATATTGCCCCGGATCAAGACTAGACACTGATGTTTGTGGTGCCGTGCGCTCGTCACTGTTGCAAAATCGCCATTACGCTCATTGAAGCCGCATCAGGCCATTGAGAGCTATCGCAGCCCCTACTATGCGCCACATGAACGCACCCAAACGGATACTTCGCTCCGTCCCGGCATGAACCGACAGTGGGTTCTTTTCTGCTGCCCGAGGATGCCGCTGATAGAACCGTGCCCACGCCGAAGATTTTAGAGTGGAAATCTGGCGTGCGAAAATAAACACCAAAACCCCGATCCCTATTAGGGAAAACGCTAACACCTTGTGCGATGTCACGCGCAAGATCATACAGAACCAGATCAAATTGGCGAAACATCTCAATGAGTGCAATCGCGACCATCGGGCCGGGATTTTGAGTGTAAAAAGGCCTGGTTTCGACAGTTACCTAAGTCCCAAATGCTCTCTGTGTATTGCGATATAAACGATCTCCTGGACCGGGTCAACGGTGTATTGCTACAATTGCGCCGTCCAACCGACAGCCCAGCACATTACGTCAAAATGTGATCGGGGCCGAACCTTTTCTGCGGGGCTGCCAGAATCTCACACGGAGAGGTGTTCTATGAAAAAACTGCTGTTACCACTGGTGCTGCTCGCATCGGCGACACTGTTCGCTCAAAGCCCGTTCGATGGGACCTGGGTGACCAAACTGGATACGGCCAAGTTTCCCACCAAGCCGAACGAATACTCGCTGAATAACAACATGTATGAGTGCCTGACCTGCGTTCCGAAAGTGTCGGTAAAGGCGGACGGGACGGATCAAAAAGTCACGGGACATCCGTACTATGACACGATGGCCGTGCACGTCGTAAATGCCAGTTCGGTCGAGATCATCCAAAAGAAAGACGGGAAGGTCATGGGTACCGACACGGCAACGGTCTCGGCTGACGGAAATACGCTGAACGACAAGTTCACGGATACAACCGGAACCCAGCCGGTGACTGGGGAGGTTACGTCCACGCGGGTGAGCCCAGGCCCAGCCGGTGCGCATGCGGTGTCGGGATCGTGGCGCACGTCGAAGGTAAACACCGTCTCCAGCAACGGGCTCACCGTGACCTATCAGGGCACAGCCGATGGGCTGAAGATGTCAGACCCGAACGGCAACAGCTATGATGCGAAGTTTGACGGCAAAGACTATCCGATCCAAGGAGATCCAGGCCACACGATGGTTTCGCTGAAGCGGATCGGGAATGACACGATTGAGGAGACCGACACGCGGGACGGGAAGGTAGTCGGTGTCAGCCGCATGACAGTGTCCCAGGACGGCAAGTCTATCCAGGTTGAATACACCGATAAGGAGCGCGGGACTACGACCAGTTTCACCATGGAGAAGCAGGCGTAAGGGGCTGGCGGCGCGGCGGTTTTCCGCCGCGCTACTTTGCAAGTGCCCGGCGATGGCCTGTCTCACTTCTCGCGGATCACACCCCGGTCATCGCCGCGTGGAAATCCCTGAAGCGCTGGCTTCAAAAGCATTACTAGCGAAAAATCGCCATTTCACTCATCGTCCGCTCACAGACGAATCGTCCGGATGTGAATTGAATCGAAAGCAGTCGAAATTTGAGTGCAGACGCCTGGTTACAGCAGCTAGCTTCTAAAGGCCCTGACCGGAGCGGGCTGTGGCGGCATAATTGACTATCCGTGGCGTGAGTCCCGACATTTCCTGAACGAATCCGTTCACGATTGATTCGACCTCTTCGGCATGGTGAAGATGCCAGTGATTCAATCCATGCAGCGCGCTCAGTTGGCATAATTCGGACGAAATTCTGAGTGTGGTCGCCATCGTTCTCAAACACGCGCTGTGCAGAGTGGCTTCGCCTACGTTCGGACTGCCATATGTTGGAAAGATGTCCCACCACATGTAGCACGCGATGTGAAAGGGATTCTTCTGTTCATCGGCGGGACCATCCGCGGCAGGAGCAACAAATGCTCGAAAGAAGTTTGTGATTGAATCCACACAGCCGACTCTTTGGTGGAGCGGAATTTCAGACTTCAACAGAGTGTGCGCCAATTGTCCGGGCGATGATTCGCCGATCAAGAACCAAATCCCCTGCGCGACTTGCTCCAGGGAGTAGTCCTTCAGGACATCAGGTGAGAGGAACAGGTGCGTCATGTACTCGACGGTAAGAGAATCGGATACTCCCAACAAATTCCAGTGCTCATCGAAATCATCGTCCCAATACCACTGAGGCTTGCGTATCGAGTGATTGAATAATTCTTCCACCCATTGCTCGAACGTCACCGTTGGCATAGGCCCAGTATGGCATGACAGTTGGCGAAACATCCCCATTTCACTCATCATCGGGTCAATGAGCGTTATGGCTGATTACAACAGTCATGTCTAGATTTCCCCGCGACTCCTTACAATGAGAACATGGGCGTTGTGTTGTGCATTTTCCTGTTCGTTTTCCGTCTGCAATCTAGTGCGCAGTCGGAGACTCCTGCCGCCGAATTTTCTTTAACGTTGGAGCGGACAGGCTGCGAAGGACTTTGCCCTTGGTATAGCGTTACGGTTCTTGGGAATGGATCGGTGCATTACGAAGGCAAGGCCTATGTCCGCGTTGAAGGCGTCCGCAAAAGAACAATCCCCGTCTCGGATGTCAACAAACTCATCCGCATACTTGTCGATGAGGACTTCCTTCACTGGGACGAAAAAACGGAACTGTGCGTGGACTACCCCGAGGTGAGAATCACAGCCAGCGTGAATGGGCAACGCAAGCAGGTGCTAGAGGGATGTAGCGCACCGGGGAAGGTTCTCACATTGGCTGGCAAGATCGATGCAATCTCGGGTACGAAAGGTTGGGTTGGCAATGTACGCGAGAGCATGGCGCAAAAAACAGTTGCCGGAAGGTGCGGCGCGCCTCGTGACTCCTTTGGCAATCAGCCGATGCCAGAGCAGTTTTACATTTCCGACTCTCCAGAAACGGCGAGACAGGTTAGTTGTTTTACGTCCTTCAAAAAGGACGCCACGATGTTCGATGTCGTCAGCAAATGCGGAATACCCGACCGACACACCGGGAGTGGAATCTACATCTTTGTCTACTACATGAGCGACTGTTCGACTGTGACTGTCGCCACTCCCGACCTGGAGCATATCGGGATCAGACACGCAAAGAACGGAAAGACCAAGATTTTGGTCGGCAACTGGTGAAAAATCGCGACTACACTCATCGACCGAGGGTCAAACCGTTTTCCTATGGCTCACTTGTGCAATCGCCTGGTTTCGTCAACGATCAGCTAGAGTGCGGCGGGAGTTGCTAGTCCTCGGTCTTTACGTATTCGACACCATATTCTGTTAACTCATTGTTGATCTTGCGAGATCGTACAATGCGACCAGCCACGAAAATGTTGGCCGCACCCTCCGTGTAAGGGACAGCAACCTGAACCCAACTGTCTTCCCGATAAGTTCGGGAACTACGGAAACACATACCTCCGCGTGAAATGTTCTCTACGTCAACTTTGTCTGCGCTGGGACCAAGTGGACCAACGCATGCAACGGTCTTCATGTTGACGCGCCCATGTTTTCTCTTTTCCGGTTTCTTTCCAGCCCTGGGGGATTCCTGTGGGCCGACTTTATCCGGAACCTGCTCCCACAGAGTACTGGCAGAGCACACTTGACACTTGCGCGTGAGACGATGCGTGATTTGGAAAACGGAGAGGTCCACCTCGTTGAGAGCAACCACTTCGCAGCTTTGGCACGTAGCACATTTGAGAAGTACGCGTACGGGGCTGTGCTCTAATTCCTTTTGTTCAGGAAACCGAATACCCCAGAAGTTGTCGCCTTGGTCAAGTACTTCGACTCCATAAAGGTTGCCTTCGGAACGAATGCCCGTCTGCCCCACTACGCGTCCGACCGCTTCCTCGCCGCTGCCGATTCTTTGGAAGCGAATCTTCTGCCCTGAGGCCAGCGATCGCTTCAAAAGCAGACAGCAACCGCTACGACTGACATTCACCGTCTGGGCAACCTCGCTGAAGTGTTCCCCCCGGAGATCGGTGGATGAGACTTGTACGCTGATGGAGATGGAAATGCGATCGCCTTTGCGAGGCGCTGACACGGCCGCTTCCTGGACTTCCATATCCTAGAGAGTAGGAGAACGGATCACGATTTTCAGTGATCGCTCTCCACCGGCTGGTTACGCTCGTAACATTCGGCGAGTTGCTAAGTTCATGACCGGCCTTCTGATCTCGTCGGATTAGAACAACGATTCCATATCCTGTGCGGCCGGTGGCGAAAAATCGCCACTACGCTCATCTTCCGACCAGCTTCAAAAGCTTAAGATGTGAAGTGAATCGAAAGAAGTCGAAATTTGAGTGTAAATGGTCTGGTTTCAACAGTTACGCATGAACGCGATACAACCTCTGCCGATGAGACACGTCGTCGATATCCTCTTTGCTGCGCTGCTTTTTACCATCGCCGTCATCGCGATTGTTCGCCCCGTTGTCATCGTCCGCTGGGCAAGGCGAGCACACCCACAACTTGCGGAAGATGATCAATCGGTCTTATGGATAGCGCGACTCGTTGGAATTGGTGGACTCGGTGTGACGGCATTCTTTTGCATGATCATCTTTCGGTCACTGTTTTGAGGTTTACGGAACCCGCCGGGGTTTTGAGTGTAATTGGCCTGATTTCAACATCTACACTCTCAGAGAGTCCCGTTCCTTCGTGGCAAAAGCAACTTAGATACTAACTTGACCCTCCAACGAACCTTGGAACCCTCGCTAGCGCGTTGGTGTCTTTAGTTCTAGGGGTGAAGGGTCGCACAGTTCGCGGAGAAGCTCGGGTGAAAGTACTTCCTGCACACACCGTATCAGCACTTTTGTTTGCGCTAGCTTCCCATTGTCTTGCCCAAGCAGGTCCGAATCCTAAGAACGCAACCGCAGTTGTCCTGCAGGCATTCGAGACGCACGACATCGTCATGTTGGGTGAGATCCATAACAACAAACAGGAATACGCATGGCTTCAATCGCTGGTCTCTAACCCCGACTTCGCCGATCGGGTTGACGACATCGTGATGGAACTCGGAAATTCGCTGTATCAGAAATCGGTCGATCGATATATCGCCGGCGAAGCCGTTCCGATCGAGGAGGTGCAGCGGGCCTGGCGGAACACGCTCGGTCTGGGCGACCCGCCTCCGATTTACGGAGACTTGTACAAAGCGGTGCGCGACATGAACATGCGCCGCCATGGCAAGCATCCGATGCGGGTTCTTTGTGGAGACCCCTACATCGATTGGGACAAGGTAAAAACCGGGGACGACATCGGTCCGTTCCTGGGACATCGCGACCAGTGGTATGCGCAGGTCGTAAAGGACGAAGTACTCCCTAAACACCATCGCGCCTTTCTGATCGCAGGCTCAAACCATTTCATGCGTGGGCGAAGACATCGCCATCGGCACAACCAATGGGACAACCCGGGCTACATTGAACCTGAATTGCGCCGGGCCGGGGCCAAGACTTTCCTGATCCTGGCGGGCACGAATGCAGTGAAAGGATATGACGACCTCGATCATCGATTCGATTCCTGGCCTGCGCCTTCGATTGCACTGTTGAACGGGAACTGGGTTGGCGAGTTGTCGGCGATGCCCGTCATCACCGGAGGGACCGCAGAAATCCAACCTCCTGTCAAACTGAAGGACGCCGCTGACGCGCTGCTGTATCTTGGCCCTCGCGACAGTCTGATCAGCGTGGAAGCGGTACGAGAAGAGGTTGACGGTACCGCCTATGGGAAGGAACTTCACCGACGAATGACAATTTCGGGTTTCGATATACCCTTTGTCCCAGACACGAAGGAGAGCCCACAATTTGACAGACCGGAACCTGCCGACGGTCCGCCCGCAAAATTCCCAGACCCACCAAAAACTATGGACCTGCCGCTTCCTCCCAGACCCCCGGGCCAATAGAGAACAGCGATTGCGAGCGTTCGTCCGAGCCCTTTGGTGGTTAGCACTTCCAAAGTCTACTCGGGCCTGGGAGCCGACATTGTTTGTGGAATCATTACACTCAAATCCCCCGGCAAGGTTCTGAGCACCGTCGCGAGTAGAAGTGGCAGTTCGAACCTATGATTTCGCTCCCTTTCTGAGGAACTGCGCGACGGCAAGACCAAGCCAAACGCCCATCATCACTCCGCCACCTCCAAACCAAAGCCAATCCACGGAACCCCGCAGGTTCGTGGATCGATGGTAATTGTGGATAGTAAACATCAGAACCATTAAAAGAAGTGCTAAAGCCGCCAAGATGCGCTTTCGCAAGATGGCGCGATGGCAGTGAGGGTGGCCGACGTTCCCGGCGTCGCATTGTTCGCTTGTCTCTCTTTTGACACTCATCCGTTCACTCACTTTTTGATCGCTTTTGCACGTCGGCCAACTCTGACATTAGACACCAGCAAGTAGGCGAAGGCTTGATGACTGGCGTAACATCGCAATGTCACTCATTGACCCCATAACAGCCAATCCTCGATGAGTGTAGTGGGCTGACCACGTCAGTGATGTCGCCTTGAGTAGGCCTGATGAAACAATCGTTCTGGCTGCTGAACTCTCAAGCAGATGACATATACCCGCCTCCTGCACCTCGTCTTGTGGAAGTTCCTGGAAGACGACGACGTCAATACTGGATACTAGCCACCCATTCCGAAGCCGTGAAAAGGTCTGCGAGGCTAATGGCCTGACGTACCCTACACGGTTAGCGATCCAAAGACCACTTGCCTGGACCGTAGGCGGCGATCATCAGTAATCCGCCCATGATGCCAACATTTTTCAGGAACTGAGTCTGCATGCCACCAGCGCTCGCGCCGGGCAGGGCCCAGAAGTTATGTAACAGCACGCTCACCATTCCCAAATAGAGGAACATCACGAATGCTGCGGCACGGGCTTTCCAGCCAACCAGCAAGCACAGCACTCCTCCGACCTCGATCAACAGCGCCATTCCGAGCATCGCGGGTATCAACCGCTCTGGCAATTGATGGGATTGCATGTAGGAAGCCTGGCCGCTCCATCCCAGAATCTTGCCAAGGGCTCCTTGTACAAAGATAGCGCTTATCAGGAGGCGTGAGATCAGCGGAAATATCGCATCCGACAACACTGGACCAAACAAGAATCGATTGGACATGTGCGCTTAGACGGTCTTTCGATCATCCGGTAAGCAAACACTGGGAGACGCGACCAGGCTTGTCGTTGGATGAGAAGATTGTTTGGCGACTTGCCAGGTGGCCACGCAAATAAATTAAAGGTCCTTGGTTCCCCCGGATTGGCTGATCTAGGCTTCAGGACCTGTTTATCTTCCACTGAACAAAGTGACCTAAAACTTCGCCAAAGCTGAAGCGTTTAAACTCGCAACCCAGACATTGGCTCCGTCAAACGCAAGTTGTTGGGGAAAAGTCGGGGCTGGGAACGATCCCAGATAAGTTGCGTCGCTGGCACGAAACTTGCTGAGTGTGTTCGCAAAGGTATTGGAAACCCAAATGTTGGTTCCGTCAAAAACCAGATGGCCTGCCCCGAACCCCGATGAGTAGGTACCTACAATCTGCATGTCGCTGGCGTGAATCTTCGTGATGGTACCGTCGCCGTCGTTCGCGACCCACATATTGGCGCCATCGAAAACTAACCCGTACTCATAGTTGCCTACGGTTAGGAGCGAAAAGTTGCCTCCATTGGATGGCATCTTGAAGACTTGATTTGTCTGTGGGCAGGTTCCCCAGAGATTTGCTCCATCGATCGCTAATTCTGACACATTACAAGCGATGTACCAGCCAGAGAGGATCAGCCCATCGCTAACACGGATTCTAGTCACGATGCTCGTATAGTTGCTCACCCAGATTGTCAAACCGTCGAAAACGATCCCGTAAGCACCGCTCAGGGTAACAGTAGCAAGAATCGCGCCATCATTCGGCCGCACTTTTAGCAATTTGCCGTTGGACGCGTCCGTGACCCAGAGGTTGGCTCCGTCGAATGCAATCAGGCTCGGGCTGGAAGTAACTTTGTAGCTACCCAGTAAGGCTCCATCACTCGGTCGATACTTGGCGATGGAACCGATGCTATTGAGTACCACCCAAATGTTGGTTCCGTCAAAAACAATCCCGGCTGGGGAACCCTGCAGGGGGAAGGTGGTGGCCTGATTCGCGGAGTACCAGCGCTTCAGGGCGACTTGTGCTGGATTGGCTTGGGCTTCAAGTGATGCGGCCCAGACTATGACGAACATGCCAACCGCCGCTGTTATTCTCAGCCGCATATGCAGACCCAGAAAGAGTGGAATCATATTCTTCTCCTGTCATTCGTTTGCGATAAGGTGGCTAGACTCCGACGCCAGATACATTTGCTGGAATCTGACTGTCGGAGTTGCACTATCTACTAATGCGAGAATGGCAGCAGAAAAAGCTCATTCCTGGAAGGAATGGGGGCGATTGGCTAGCAAGGCGAACTGCTGGACAGGATGTTTGGCGAACAATCGCGATTACACTCATCATCCAAACGGAAGAGTGCGAACTGAACCGGAAGGAATCGGAATTTGAGTGTTAACGCCTGTTATCGCCAATAATGTAGCGACAATCGGACTGCCGTGGCGTAAATTGATGCCGTGAACGATACAGCCCACGATCGAAGCATTTTGCGATGGTGGCCGCTGACCATCATGGCCGCGTTGTGGGTCGGCTTGGTTCTCCGTCTTTCCCACTCAGAGGTTCTTCGGCTTCTTGTCAGTATCGCATCTCTGGCTCTGCTGACCTACCAAAGGCGTATCCTTCGCAGGAATTGCGCTGGATTGCACCTGACCTTCCTCACCACGCTGTTGGTCAGTGTCAGCATCCCGTGCTTCTGGCTTGCCCTTAATGTCGTTCGGTTTTACACGTACAATGCTGCGGCTGATAGACCCTACTCAACAGGAGGATGGATTTATTTTTACGTTGTACGTGCGCAGGACATCATTGCTTGGGTCGGTGTTGCACTTCTGACTTTGGTCTGTATCTTGGGGTCGGTCCGACCAGCCATCTCTTCGATCACAGACTGCGATCATGATTACTTCTTCGAACTCCCCTTTTGGGGAGCGGGATGCCCAATCATTACGTCGGTGATTTACTGCACACCATAGAGATTTCCGGGCTCTCCCGCGTGCGAACCGAGCTTGTGCAACTGGCCGTAATCGCAGCCTGGCGCAACATCCAGTACAGATGCACTGCCAGCTTGCGCGCCATCGCTACCTTGGCGATCTTCCGTCCTCGCCGCATGGCCAGGTGGAAGAACTTACTGCGCCACTCGGGCTGGCTCGCACTGTGACCTGCGCCGCTTCCACCAGCAGAAAGCGCAGCAGCACGTTGCCTTGCTTGCTGATGTGTCCCAGTCGACGACGATCGCCGCTGGACTCTTCCGATCGGAACCAGTCCGAATAGCTGGCAATCTGTTTGCCGCAGTGAAAGCGTTCGGGAGTTCCAATCACTAACTCGAACGCTAAAGCGTCAGCGGACCGACGCCGGGATGCGTCGCCAACCGCCGCGTCACAGGACGCTTCTCGATTTCCTGTTCGAGCGCCCGAGTCAGTTCTTGGATCTTGGGCGTGAGTTGATCGAGTAAGTTGAAGCAAGTCGTGGCGTCGGCGGCGTAGCCCACGGTGCCAAGTGCGATCGACTCCAGTTGCTGGCGGCCGGCGGCTCGCCACAACGCCTTCTTGCGCCGCAAGCCTTCGTTGAGCGCTATGACATGCAACTGGTTCATGACCCGCGTGCGCATCTGCACCAGCCGATGCCGATGCCACAGTAGTTGCCGCAGATCGCGATTCTCCGCATCAGGCACCCAGATGCGCGGGAAGCGATCTTCGATCATCAGTCGTAACAACAACTGCGCATCCTGGCGATCGGTCTTCTGCTTGCGCACCCGTTTGGTGCGTATCTCGGCTGCGTCTCCGATCCACAACTCAAACTGCAAGTCGGTCAGCAAACGCTCAAACCAGCGCGAGTGCCCGCTGGCTTCCATTCCCACCTGGTCACGGTAAATCTTGCTGATGAAGCCGTTGATTCATTATCAATCTATTGATGAATTTAAATATTAGATATGTAGGATATTGGATTTTGCACGGAGAATGCGGCCCCGAAAGGCTCTTGAAAATAGGCCTTAGCAGATGTTGGCGAAACATCTCCATTACACTCATCTTTCGATTGCTGACAAATTCCTCAGATCAAATCAAATCGAAAGCAGTCGAAATTTGAGTGTTAACGCCTGTTAACGTCAGTTAGCCGCCACGATGACCTAAAATGATTGCAGCAAATCATTCTTTTCCAGACTACCGCTGACAACCGTGTTCGCGTCCGTCTCAACGGCTAGCATTTCGTGCCCGCCGTCCACAACCACGAGCCTGAAGTGCATTTCGGAGCGTCCCTTCGGCGTTACGGTAGCCCGGCCCCTGCAGTCCCTGCCGACCGTGTAAGAACCGGTGACGGGCTCCCCTGCGAATGTGCCACCCTCGCTGGCCGATAGGCGTCCGCTAATCACTCCTTCTCCAGAGGGGTTGACCGTTAACTTCAACTCACCGATGAAAGCCACCGCTCCTGTGGCGGATGCCCCTGGCAGGAAGACGCCGGTCGCTTGAAAACCAAAACTACCCTCAACTGCGGCATTGGTGCAGGTCGGGGAGCCCTGCTTCACGGCGAATCCTTGCGAAAAAAGGTGAAGCGCCAAGAAACCTGTTGACGTAACCACAATGGAGAAGGGGCTGCCTCCCGTGGGTATACCTGTGCCGGTGCAGTTCGAGGCGATTGCGTACGCTCCGGCGAGAGAATTGATGGCAATTACACCAATCATGGGATGCTATGGTCTCTCCAGCAAACGTGCCTGTGGTTGCGTCAAACGTGACTTGGCTCACGGCGGCCGTAAGAGGGGTGCCGTTGCTATCTGTGCCGTCGTGAAGAAATCCATAGGTGCCACTCAGAGAGGCGTTGGAACAGGTCGCCGCCCAGGCAGCGGAACTGAGCGCAAGGCTGGCAAGAACTATCACTCGAGCGATGCGAAACGTTTTGGAAATCATTGTGCTCTCCTCTTCCCTATTTCCTTGCTTGCGTTTCGTCCATCTGGGGCCGATTTAGTCGCGGCCCGCTAGGGAAAAGAAAAGCAGAGTGTGGGCACGGCTGAATTAGCGCAGTGTACGCCGAAAGCCGCTACTGTCAAGGCAAATCGGGGTATGGAGACGCGCCAAGATTGGCTCCAGCACAGAAATCACCTCGTCAATTGGCGAAAGATCGGCATTACACTCAGAACCGCGCTTCGATCACCTGCTCCACCTTTTTCGAAAGTTGACCTTCCACTTTCTGTCGCGTTTGCTCCATACGCAGCCACGTTCCGAGGTAATCGAGCGCTTGATACACTCCATCCGCGATTTCTTTTCCGTCTTCCCTGCGAACGTGCCCGAATTCTCTGATAAGGCTCAGGTGGTGGTAAACGAGACACTCCGCCCAAAACCAGTCGGCATCTGACCCAGGCTCGCGCATTTGAGCACGCCCGGAAACAGGTCGTAGAGCGCGATTGGCATTGGCCTTCTTAGTCACCGCGCCATTGTGGTCTGTTGCTGGATGGCGAAAATCCCGATCTCACTCAGTGGCTCGTGTTGAAGCTGATCGCCTGACTCACTGAAACGCCAGTTCTTGATTCCCGGCTTCTCCAAGCGACCAGGGCGAACAAGAACTTCAATGATTCCACACGCTTTACGCGGCCACTTCGGCCTCGCTCAGGTGAGGCCGGCTTGGACGAAGTGCAGGTTCAGCTTCGCCGCCGTTCGCGAATCAGGTAGGGCCGCCGGGCAACGGTGGCAGCCACCGTCAGGTTCCCCACACGCATAACATGCTCCCGAATGGCCCGCTGCAGCTCGCGAGCCGTGACGGTCAATTCCGGTTCGCTTTCAATCAAAACACGGGCGCACAGTTCTCGAATCCGGTCCTCAAGTCGCCGCGCAGGCATAGGAAAGGGGGGAGGGCATAGGACGAGAGGCTGGGCCAAAGACTGCCATGGTTCCGCGCACTGTTCGATACCCTACATACTGTATTTTCGTCCGGTCGGAGCCCTCAGCCCCCCGATTTGGCCCCAAATTCGCGATTAAAGCGTACGCCGGCATACAAAGAATCTGTGTCTGGAGTCCTTGCAGACCTCACCGAATGTCGTGCTACAATTGCGCGCCGTTACAGCAGACGTTCCCGGTGGTCTTTTAATTCTCTCGTGCCTGCAGCCAGGGCGGCGTATCCGCACCCGGCCGCCACTCAATTCAGGAGGAGCAATGACGTTCTACGATCCCACGCTCTACGGACGTGACGAAGAAGAAGAGTTCGGCGACAGCGGCGCTTACAGCGAGTCGCTCGAAGAAGATTTTGAAGAGGAAGAGGAGGAAGAAGAATCCGGTCTGCCGGCTTCCGACGCGATAGAACCGGAGCCCATGGCCGTTCCCGCGCCGCCTCCTGCCCCGAAGCCCGCACCTCCCCGCCCCAGCGGTGGTGGTGGCGGCGGCAGCAAGCCGGCAGCGAAAAAGAAGGCTGCCAAAAAGAAACCAGCTGCCAAAAAGAAGCCAGCCAAGAAAGCTGCGAAAAAGAAACCGGCCAAGAAAAAGGCTGCCAAGAAAGCGCCTAAGAAGGCCGCGAAGAAAAAAGGCAAGAAGCGCCGTTAAGAGCTACCGTGGCCGCGTGCACCTCCGCCCGCTGAGAAGAAAATAGAGCCGCGCCCGAAAGGGCGCGGTTTTTCATGCCTCGTTCTGTCGCACCTTACCACCACCCCGCCTTTGGACTATGGTGGATCCCAATGGCCGACGATTCCAATCATGAAGGGCGTGAACGACGCATCCACATCCCTGTTTCCAAAGTGCACGGCTCCTCGATCGGGTGGGTCGCCGGGCTTGACTCCAGGTCCAAAATTCAGCCCGGAGGTCGCCACGATGGAAATCTGCGTGGTCACGTGAACCTCCACCTGCGCCTGCAAACCCGCGTTGGGTGACCCTCCGGCCACGCCGGCCTGGGCTCCCACGCTGATTTCGACGTCCGGTTTGAGCAAGCCCCAATTCCGTTTCAAGTGGACATTGACCAGCGAGATGGCCGCCTGATACGCAGCCGGGCTGTTCGGGTCCGGAGAGATCTGCACGCTCACATTGGGCTCGTGCAACAAAGCCACCTCGGTGTTTCCCTTGCCGAGTTTGAGCGCGTCCAGATTCCGAAACACGACGGTGACCGTGTAGGTGGTCGGATTCGATCCTTTGGGAGCATTGGCGGTCAACGCGGTCGCGATGTCGGCCGCAAGATGAGCGGCATCATTGTCGCCTGCCCCAGTGCTCGTACCCGATTGGCTGCCGTTCCCGCCGTCGGCGCCGGGCGGAGCCAGCGACCGGGTGGACCAATAAAACTTGGACCACAACGAGGGAGTCAGGGGATCCGGCGCCTGCGTGACGGCTCGCACGCTCTTGATGGCGCGCTGTTGATCGGCAGGCAACAGTCGCAGCAGCGCGTCGAAATCGCCCGGCGGCTGATCTTGCAACGCGCCGATGGCCACTCTCAATCTTGAGTTATTCACACCTGTTCTGGACGGCACATTCAGGGCGAGGGAGTCGAGCCAGCCCGTTCCCTTGATGCGCCAGATTTCGTCGAGCATGTCGGGCATCGCCATACCGTTCAAGATTTCGCAGACCTTCTGCCAGTCTGGTCTCGGACTCCAATAGATCGCCTGCTGAACCTGCTCGTGCAAAGCCCTCAGCTTCGGATCATCTAAACCCATACTGCCACCTCCGCCCCGGGAACTGACTGAGAAGCAACTTGAGGCCGGGTTGTGCGGCCGAAATTCCCCCGTTCTCTCCCGGAGCGGCAGCCATTCTACACCGGGGCCGCTCTTCGTGTTGTCAGACCCGCAGGCCCTGTGCTGGGCTGGCGTATAATTCCCGCGCTGCCCCGAGAGGTCGTCATGAAATCCAAACGCTTCGCGCGGATCGTTCTCACCGCTTGGCTCTTCCCTCTTGCTCTCCTCGCACAAAGCCCCTCGATCCCGAAGCCGCCGGAGACGCCGAAGCACGCCGTGACCGACGAGTACCAGGGCGTCAAGGTCAGCGACGATTACCGCTGGCTGGAGAACTGGGACGATCCGGCGGTGAAGCAGTGGAGCGCCGCTCAGAATACCCGCACCCGCGAATATCTCGACCACCTGCCGTCGCGTCCAGCCATTCAGCAGCGAATGAAACAGCTGATCGGGGCCAGCTCCGGCTCTTATTATGGGATGCAGTTTCGCGCCGGAATGCTTTTTGCCAGCCATTTCCAGCCGACGCAACAACAGCCCACGTTGGTCATGATGCGTTCGGCCGACGATCCGGGCAGCGCCAAGGTCATCTTCGATCCCAACACCGCCAGCAGCAAGGGATCGCTCGCTGTCGATTTCTTCGTGCCATCCTTCGGGGGAAAATACGTTGCGGCGGCGGTTTCAGAGAACGGCTCCGAAGATGCTTCCGCCCGCGTCTTTGAAGTCGCCACCGGCAAGGAACTGCCCGACACCGTGCCTCGCGTGAACTTCGCCACGGCCGGCGGAAGCATCGCCTGGAAAGCCGACAGCTCCGGCTTTTACTACACGCGCTATCCGCAGGGAAACGAGCGTCCGGCGGAAGACGCCAACTTCTACCAGCAGGTTTATTTTCACAAGCTCGGCACCGACCCGAAACAAGACACGTACGTCATCGGCAAAGATTTTCCACGCATCGCCGAAATTCAGCTCCGCACCAGCGATGACGGACGTTGGCTGCTCGCCGCGGTCGGTAATGGCGATGGCGGCCAATTCGCCCACTACCTGATGGATCTTGACGGCCACTGGACGCAGCTCACGCACTTTGAAGATGGAATCGTTTCGGTGAAGTTTGGGCCGGGAGATGGTTCCTCCGAGGGAGCGCTCTACCTGCTTTCGCGGAGAGATGCGCCGCGCGGGCAGATTCTGCGCCTTCCGCTCACGCAACTGGATCTGGCGCAAGCCAAGGTCCTGGTCCCGCAATCGTCAGGCTCCGGAACCGATGAGGGCGATCGCGCCTCGATCGAAAACTTTATTCCAACGTTTGGTCATCTCTACGTAGTCGACATCATGGGCGGGCCGTCGCGGGTGCGGGTTTTCGACTACCAGGGCAAAGCGCTGCCCGCGCCACCGTTGCCGCCCATCTCGACAGTGGATCAAGTCGTTGCCATCGGCGGCGGCGATGTGCTGTTTTACACTTCCACCTATCTGGAACCGCCTGCGTGGTATCGCTTTGACGCAACCAGCGGCAAAGCCACGCGCACCGCGCTCTTCGAAACTTCGCCTGTGACTTACCAGGACGCGGAAGTCGTCCGCGATTTCGCGACGTCGAAAGACGGCACACGCATTCCAATCAACATCATTCGGCTGAAAGGAAGCAAGCTTGACGGCACGCACCCCGCGCTGCTCATCGGATACGGCGGCTACGGCATCAGCACCAAGCCGGGTTTTCTCGGAAGTTTCGCGCGCATCTGGCTCGACCAGGGAGGAATTTTTGTTGACACCAATCTTCGCGGCGGAGCCGAATACGGCGAGGAGTGGCACTCGTCGGGCAATCTGACCCACAAGCAGAATGTCTTCGATGACTTCCTCGCGTGCGCCCAGTACCTGATCGACCAGAAGTATACGACGCCGGCTCATCTCGCGATTCTGGGCGGGAGCAATGGAGGGCTGTTGATGGGAGCAGCTTTCACCCAGCGTCCCGAACTGTTTCGTGCCGTGGTTTCGTTCGTGGGCATCTACGACATGCTGCGCGTCGAACTCGACCCGAACGGCGCCTTCAATGTCACCGAATTTGGCACCGTGAAAGATCCCGATCAGTTCAAGGCGCTATACGCGTACTCTCCTTATCATCACGTGAAAGACGGCGCGGCATATCCCGCGATCCTCATGCCCACCGGGGAAAACGATCATCGGGTGAATCCCATGCAGTCGCGCAAAATGCTGGCGCGCTTGCAAGCGGCTGACAGTTCCGGCCATCCGATCCTGTTGCGCACTTCATCGAGCGCAGGCCATGGGATTGGCACCGCCCTCGATGAGTCCATCGAGGAGAATGCCGACGTCTTCAGCTTCCTGTTCGACCAGCTGGGAGTCCAGTACGAAAACAAGAAGTGACGCCGGCGGGCGGCTTACTTCTTTCCGGCGACCGCGCCCAGGCACCTGCCGTACAGCTCGAGCAGATGAGTCGCGTAATCTTCCGGCTTCGCGGCCGATCCCGTGCCTTGAAATCCCACGCCCGTTGACGCGGTTCGTCCGTACCCGGTGGTCATGGCGACGAACTTCATCAGATCCAGTGCGATGTCTTCATTGCGGCGCGCGGCGCCCGAGCCTGTGGCTGGAGCTTCTTCCATGATTCCTTCTCCTCTACCAGAAAAAATGGGGATGTCTTCTTCGAAGTCTTCGTCTTCGAGGTAGTGCATGCTTGAATGACTCCGCCCACGATGATATCAGGGGCGGCCTTGATCGATTGTGCAAGGGCTCCCTCTTTCAATTCCTATCGCGTGTAAAGCACTTCCAAAGGTAAAGATATTTCAGCGAACGAACATCCTTCGTGACTGCGAAGGAGGGGTCGCAGAGGCATAACTTCTCGGCTGAAATGGTGACAGGAGTTTGAGGTCGGCTTGCTCGTCATACGATCGATGAGTGTAATGGGGATGTTTTAACAGTTGGGGAAACGAACTGACTGGACGACGCTACATGGTCGGTAATCTCATGGCCTTGCCGTCCATAAACACCACAACTTCGATCTGCGCACCAATGAGGCCGCTCTCTGGCATCCATTGAAAAAACCAGCAAGGGTCTCTTTCCCTGTCTGGCTTGGTTTTGTCGCCGTAGAGAGTGAACCGCGCTTCATGGAGCCAACCACCTGACACGTCAATGTGCTCGGCAGCGACAAAATCCTCCGCGATTTTCAAAGCAGCTTGCAACGAAATCTTGGGTTTATATCCGCGATGAGACGTGGGGAGGTCCAACTTTGCTACGCTTTGGGCACGAGCGGCCACGGGAACTGACTGGTCTTGAGCTTCTGGGCGCGGGATGAGGAAAGCTATCACGACGAACAACACTACTGCTCTCACAGTGCCTCCCTAATCGGTATCGTCCAACTGGAAGTTTACAGAAAGAGGGTGATCTCTGGGGATGGCTGGCGAAGTCACGCGTTAGCACTCACCGAGAATTGGCCGAAACCGTCCGGGTCAATAAGTACTATGGCGATTTATCGTCAGCCACCCATGAGCTCATCACTTGATCTTCTTTGCGTGGACTTCCTGCCCATCAGCACCGTGATAGGTGTACCCCGTAACATGGCCTTGAGCGTCGCGTGAAAATGTCATGCTTCCTAGATCACTTCTGATAAAGAATGTTTCTGCTCCCATGGGGAAGTACTCCTCCTCATCTTTGCCAGATTGTGACCAGAGCCGACCATCCTTCACCCGTAGGGTCTCGACGTCATCCAGCGGACGCCACACGTATTGGCCCTCATAGTCCTTGTAAACGCTGGTATCGACTGTAACCGGCTTTCGCAAATTTACGGGGATTCTGCCCCACTGGCGTGCAATTAGTAGCCAGGAGCCGTTTTGCTTGGTATACGTTTCCGTCATCCTCATTTCGGTGACAAGGTCAGTGTCGGTGAACTGTTCGTGCACCGTATTTCGATAGTTCAGCACCGCTGTGGTCCCGTACACGTGGACAATGAGGTCGCGCTCATTCTCCGAGCGATCGTATTCCGGCGGCAACTTGGCGATGACCGCCAACGGGTCTGTCTTAGTATGCACCGACCCATTTTCGTCGCTAAAGATGCAATCGTTCGCCACGTAGCGGGACCAGACACCGGGGTCCCTGCGGTTGCTCGCTGCCGTTCGTGCGTTATGCACGTCTACTATTTCCTGTTCTGCGGGAGAGAGTTTGGGTTGGTCAGAAGCGTGAGTGATGTTAACGAATAGACTTAACAGTACGAGTCGGAGGGCGTGGTGAGGCATCTTTTTCTACTCCGGTTAGCGCAAAACTCCTAGCGGCCAGCATTCTACGCGAAATCCCTTGTCTTGCAGTTGGAGTCACAGATGGTTTTCGTTAACAGATGGGATGAGAAGGCCGGTCTCCGGGCGGGATGCGGTGTACGCTCCCAAGTTATCGACGTGCTCAAGGCACAGATAAAAAGGAGACCGGCAATGAAGAAGGTTAGCACCAGGACAGCGAAGCAGAGCAGGAATATTTCGCAGCAGAAACTCACCATCGGACTCGATCTGGGCGATCGCAACAGCTGGTATTGTGTGCTGGATGAAACGGGCGGGATACAGCTGGAACAGCGAGTGCGTACCACCGCGAAAGCGTTGCAGGAAGTGTTCGGCGCCATGCCACGCAGTCGGATCGCCCTGGAAATCGGGACGCATTCGCCTTGGATCAGTCGCTGGCGCCGCGAGTTGGGGCATGAAGTGATCGTGGCCAATGCGCGCAAGGTACGGCTAATCGGGGAGAGCCGCAAGAAAGACAATCGGCTGGATTGCGCAGACGCTGGCGCGACTGGCCCGGATCGATCCCGCGTTGCTGTATCCGGTGAGGCGTCAGGGCTGCGATTACGGATAAAGCGCTCGACCCTTGGTAGTCAAGGTCAATGAGTGCTATGGCGATGTTTCGCCAGTTGTCTACGATTTGAGCTCTCCCCGTTCACATGCTCACGGCACAGACATTGACTAGAACCGAATCGTCGACATACGATGGCGTCCCCCTACGGTCCGTAGAAGGCGCGACGATATGCCATCCTCAGATGAGTTTTGGTCGGCTGCCTCGGAAGTGGTTTCAGAGCGCGGCCATTTGGTGGTTGGGTTTAGCGAAGGCTCGGAACAACCCGAGTTGGGCACGACGCTCGACAACGTTCTTGGCTTCAGGCCCCGGCAGCCGTTAACGATTGTGGGGAATGCGGATTGGAAGGATTGGAAGGAACAAGTTGAAACTTTCCATCGCATTCGCCCTACTTGGGGCAGAGGAAAGATTGGTGACCCCAACGGCAGATATTATCGCGTAGAGTTCGCGGCGGATGTGCCAACATTCAGTGGGTACGCTCTGCAATCAGTGCCTGAAGGGTTGGCGGGTCAACCGTTCTGGCCCCGAGCTGCTGCCCGGATTGTTGATTACATTCTTCTTAACTTCGTACTTGCTAGGATGGCCGGGGCGCTGTTCCGTTTTGTGTTAACCACTGCGGCGGGCGGTCGACCGCCTCTCTGGGTTCTGGTCCGGTTCTCGCAGCATCGGCTACCGCTGTTCTTTGCTGGCATTTGCGGCTCTTTTGCCTATCAGATCATTTGTACTAGCGTTCACGGAAGCACATTAGGCAAGCGGCTGCTTTCCCTACAAGTGATTCAGGATGACGGTTCCCGGTGTCGGCCACGCTCCGCCATAATCCGGGAGCTGGGATTCTTCGTCGATTCGCTTTTCTTTGGTGTGGTGGGTTACGCGGCTATGTCAGCCAACGAGGAGCATAAGCGCCAGGGAGATCGGTGGGCCGACACAATAGTTCGCAAAATCCCTAAGGGGTCACCAGAGAGCGAAGCCGGACGCTTTGTGCTCGGACTCGCAATAGGTGTAATGGCAGACATGGCACTCGTGATCGCGGGTCTGTTGTTAATGATGCTTTACTAAGGCTGCTTGCCAGAAGAAACGAAAACTTGGAACGGTTTTGAGTGTAATGGGGATGTTACGCCAACTACTCGTTATGTTCTTTTCCGCGACCGAATTTCACCAGCAACAACGCGCTGAACGAACGCAATAAACGACGGAGCGATTTCCGCTTGGATGCGGATGCGATTTCGGATCAGCACTTCCTCGTGGTCAAGCTGTACAAGAGGGGCATCACCGCCCTTACGTTGCTTCATTGCGAAGCACACAGGGTCGTAGCCGCCACCAGCTTGTCTGCCGAATTGGAGGAAACCATAGCGAAGCAATTCATTGGGAAACGGATCGTCAGCCCAAATTCGCGAAAGCTCGTTGAACACTGCGTTTGTTCCTGTATTCGCCAAGAACATAACCGGTCCGACCTCAAACTCAGCAAACCTGAATTGTGATATGAGGGAACGGTACATCGTCGGGAATGGGTACGGTATCCGTGATTCGAGCGGAACCACCCATGCATTATCGCGTGCGGGGCGGATTTCCCACCTGTACATGTCGGGGACCTCAGTCAATTCTTCGGTGCGTAGCTCGCACGGAACGTCCTTAGCGAAGAGCGGTTCAAGGCCGTTGTGGTTCAGCGTTGCAACGAATTGCTCGAGGAGATTGGTAGTTGCAGTCATGAGGGCGACCAGCAATTACGAGAGGCGCGTTCGAGTCGAGACTCCACCGCAGAATCATAGCCCTTGCTAGGCGCGTGCCGGAGGCTACTTTGGATGATTGTTGAAATCAGGCGATTACACGCTTTGAGTAATCAAGATTCCATACAATGGCTCCCAGCGCCCGATAGGCTCGGAGGAAAGGAGCCGAACATGCGATAGGTGTGACTATCATCCGGGAAATGCATGGGTGGATACTGAAATGGAACGGCGACGACAGTCGCACGAAACGGGTGCGCAAGCAGAAGACCGATCGCCAGGGCAGTGTTGTTACGCTATGATCGAAGACCTCCCGCGCATCTGGGTCGAGGGAGAATCCGAGTGCAGATGCGCACGCGGGTGATGAACCAGTTGCATGTGATAGCGCTCAACGAAGGCTTGCGGCGCAAGAAGGCGTTGTGGCGAGCCGCCGGCCGCCAGGAACTGGAGTCGATCGCCTTGGCGCCTTGGGCCACGCGCCGACGCCAGGACTTGCTTCACTTACTCGATCAACTCACGCCCAAGATCCAAGAACTGACGCGGGCGCTGGAAGAGGAAATGGAGAAGCGTCCGGTGACGCGGCGGTTGGCGACGCATCCCGGCGTGGGTCCGCTGACGGCTTTAGCGTTCGAGTTAGTGATTGGAACTCCCGAACGCTTTCACTGCGGGAAACAGATTGCCAGCTATGTGGGACTGGTTCCATCGGAAGAGTCCAGTGGCGATCGTCGTCGACTGGGACACATCAGCAAGCAAGGCAACGTGCTGCTGCGCTTTCTGCTGGTGGAAGCGGCGCAGGTCACAGTACGGAGCCAGCCCGACTGGCGCAGTACGTTCTTCCACCTGGCCATGCGGCGAGGGCGGAAGATATCAGTTGAGCGAAGTGATGGCTCGCGGAGTATCGACCTACCGTCAACAATCCACCCCAAGACTCGATAAAATCCATCACATGGCTGGCAATCGAACCATTCTGTGCCTCGCCCTGCTAGTTGTTTCGTGCGCGAACGCCACCTGTTTCGGCCAGAAGGTCACCGTTCGTCTTGCCGATCTCACAAACGGAAGCCCCGTGGCCGATCAGCAAATCTACGTTTTCGGAATTAGCACCAAGGCAGACAACAAGGAACAAGACAAACGGCATAAACCTGCCGAGCCGTCGAGCGCCGACATGCGCTTTGTAACTGATCGCAAGGGTGAAGCCACGTTTGATCTTCCGAAATCAGTGCCCGCCTACTTCTCTGTTCGCGCCGCACTGAACGGTAGACATTGGGACTGCTTTTGCCTCGTGCGTATCGAAACAGAACAGTTGTTGCAAAAAGGATTAGTGGTGAAGTCTGCGTACGCCGAGCGCAAAGGTACTCCATCGATTCAGCCGAGGGCTAATGAAATTGTCTTTGCCCTGAGACCAACACCATGGTGGGTACGAGTCTTCTGGCCTTTGCTGAAGGGGTAATGCTTTGGGTGCGGGCTTCCCGTGATGACTGTTTAAATCAGGCGATTGCACTCAAAACCCTGCGGGGGGGATGATGAGTGAAATGGCGATATTTCAACAGTTAAGGTTGAGCGGTCGCAAGTTCACGGACTGGGCTGTACTGGGCTGTAGTGGGCTGTAATGGGCTGTACGTTCCTACGAAGGAAGGGTAGCCAAAAAGGCCCGCATCTCGCGCAGCACATCCGCTTCATTCGAGAGGAATACGAAGTGGTCCGCCCCCCACAGCTCGACCACACGGGCACCACCTGCGGCGCGATTGATCCTATCTATCCGTATTCTCGCCATGCCAATGTATTGACCGTAAACTGCTTCAACGATGGTGCGTTCTGCTGCATCCGTCACTTGATATTTGCGTGCCTGGTCCTCGGGAGTTCCGTCAGGCGTGTCATAGACGACAAATGCGAGTACCGGAACTCTAATCAGCGAATAATCGTGTTTGAGGCCCCCCATCGCGTCAAAAACGAAATCTGGAGTCTTGCTGCTGCCGACGCTTCCGTCGGGATTCTCCGCATAATCATTACGCAATTCGGACTCAGGAATCCAAATTCCTTGGGTCTGTTTTCGCCAATTTCGATAAGCTGGAAACGATTTCAAGTCGGCGGGGGAAGGCTCCGGTCCCTTTTGCATCGCTTCCGGCAACTTACTGCAGAGCGCGTCGTAATCGGTGTAGTCATCCGTTGAGTCATTTAGGGCATCCAGGTAAACGAGTCCTCCTATCCGACCAGAATGGTGAGTGCCCAGTTGCGACAACTCATTCCCCGCGACAGAGTGGCCCACGACAACCGGCGCAACCAGCTTGAGCGCAGCGAAAACTTGTAAGTCATCCTCGGTTAGCCGCTCCTCTTTGTAATCCAATGGAGGACGGCTAGAGGCCCCGAAGCCGCGTCGCGTGATTCCGTACACGTGATACGAGTCGGTCAGTTTCTCGGCGAAGCCGTCGAAAACGTGTGCGGTGAATCCACGTCCCGCCAGCAGTACAACTGGTCGACCCGTGCCGCCCCAATCGAGCACCTCCAGCCGGACGCCCTCCTCCACTGTTACGAATTGCACTTTGTGTTGCGAGGGATCAGGCCACGACGCAGAATCCTGGGCAAAGCCAGTGATGGTGACCGCCAGACTTAGAACGAGCAAACGAGCGATGAGATTCGCCATCGGAGCACGTTACCAAACCTGCAAAGCAGGTGTCTGAGCAATTCTGGGCACCGTCGCAATACCGATTCGCACGCAGGGGAACCGGGCCGGTGCGACCGCTGAAGAGGGGGACGAGGTTTGCGTTGGTTCCCAACTGACGTAACCAGGCCATAGCACTCAAGTACCCCGCGCAAAGAAGATGAGCGCGATTTGCAACAGCTGACAATTGCAATATCACTGCCCGAGTACCAAAAACCTTGTCCAGCCAGAATTCCCGTTCTTGGAATCTCTTTGGATTAAGAGGCGCTAGATCGGCAATACAGAGCGCTGCGAAGGACCACGCCCTCTGCAGCGCGCGTGGGCTTCCATGAAAGGCGCGTTTTCTTGCGCATGCCACGAACGCATGCCGACGCACTTCGCCTCAGAGGCGGGATCCCGCGGTCCGCTATCGCGCCACCTGGCTCATCAGCGCCAGGATATTGTCTTCGCTGTCGTGGAAGCAGGTCATCCACAGATCGTGGTCGGGCATTCTGGCGATGAGGTGGGGCTCGTCGACAAAGCGCACGGCCTTTTCCTTCAGGTCGCGAAACGCGGCTTGAATGTCGGGTACGGAAAAATACAAAATCGAGCTGGGATGATCGAATTCCGGTTTTTCCGGAGGACTGAGCATCAGGCGCACTCCGCCGCAATCCAGAAAGGCAAGTCCGGGGGGCGCTTTGAACAGAAGTTTCAGCCCGAGCGTTTTCTCGTAAAAGTTGGCGGCCCGTTCCACATTCGGGGCGTGGACTTGAATCTGTCCGAGATGCGTGATTCCAGGGCCGGTTGCAGTGGTAGCAGTCATGTCTTGACCTCCTGAAGCGATATTAGTTAGCATAGCTAACTATATTTGGGTTTCGAAGTCAAGTCCCAATGCAAAAAAAAGTTCCGATCAACGACCCCGCTCCCGGAGACAAGCCATTAAGTCCGGATGTCGTTGCCATTGCCGACCGGCTGCATTCCGCCGCAATCCATCTGTTACGCCGGGTGCGGAAGCAGGATGTCGCCACCGAGGAGGCTCCGGCTCAGCTTTCAGCGCTGTCAGTGCTGGTGTTCGGCGGGCCGAAGACTCTTGGGGACCTGGCTGCGGCCGAGCAGGTCAAGCCGCCCACGATGAGCCGGATCGTGGCCGGCCTGGCCCGCAGGCGATTGATCGAAATTGCCAAAGATCCCGGCGATGCCCGCCGTATGAGCATCCGGGCGACCGCGAAAGGCACGCGCCTTGCTGCAGGAGGGACGCGAGCGCCGCATCACCTATCTCGCTTCCCATCTCGACCGACTCACTCCCGAGGAACTCGCAAGCCTTGGCCAGGCCGTGGAAATCCTGCAGAGATTGCTCCAGGAATGGTGCTGATTCCGAATCCGGAAGTAACCTGCCGGTCGGTTACCATGGGCAGGTGAAACAGCGAGTGGCGATGGCAGATACTAGAAGGTCTTACAGTCCGGGAAATACGGTCTCAGGTTGTAAGCGGCTTGGCATTCCGTTAAATCCTCCCCGTACGACCATCTGTAAAACAGCTGTCTGAGAGGAATCGCAGTGTTGCGCACGCGAATCATCGTGACGGCCGCGGGTGTGTTGTGGCTGGCTCATGCCGGGGTGGCACTCGTGTTGGGCACGAGGGCGCCCGGACCATTCTTGTCGGACGCGATCCAGTTGACGCTGGGCGGGCTGCTGATCTGTGTGATTCTCGAAGCCGGGCGCCGGTCTGAGGGAATGGCGCGCGCTTTCTGGCATCTGGCCACGGTTGCTTACTGCCTGTGGGCCATCGCGCAATCACTCAGCGTCTATAACGATGTCGCCCGGACCCCGGTAATTTCCTGGATGACCAACCTGCTGTTCTGTTTTTGGTTCGTGCCGCTGGCCATGGCGATATTCCTCGACCCGGAGCACGAGACCGGACGCCTGGATGCGCTGATGGCCCTCGACTTTGTGCAGGGGGTGCTGGTCTGCATCGCGGCCTATTTGTATTTCTTCTATCTTCCCAAGTCAGAAAACCCGTCGGAGCTGGCGCACTCGGTGTGGGCTCCGTATTTCGGAGGATACGGGCTGGTGGCGTCGGCATTCGTTCTGCGTTCGGTCCTGACCCACTCGCGCGACGTCCGCGTGTTGTTCGGCCGCATGGGCGCGTTTCTCGCCCTTTCCGGCTGCGTCGATGCCCTGTACTACTACGGGCCCGGTCGCGGCATGGGAACGGGGGCATGGTTTGACCTCCTGTGGAGTGCCCTGCTTCTGACCCCAATGGTGATTGCCGCGACCTGGAAGCAGGAAGAGGCGCCGGAAGTTTCGCCGGAAACACAGCGCCCCGAGAAGCGGATCTATACCGAAATGTTCTTCCTGATTTACCCGCTGCTGGTCCTGTTCATGTCGCTGCGCATCGCGCGCGAGCGGTTGGGATTGGCGGCCGTGGTAGTAATGCTCTCCTTTGTGTGTTCGAGCGCGCGCTTACTGGTCACCCAGAATCGTCTGCTAGTGGCAAAAGATGCGTTGCGCCGAGAGGCCTCGCGCGACAGCATGACCGCGCTGTGGAACCGCAAAGCGATCCTGGGAATTCTGGAGCGCGAGTTGCTCCGCGCCGAGCGCGACCAGGACCCGGTCGGGCTGATCATGATCGACGTGGATCACTTCAAGGCGATCAATGACAGCCGCGGGCACGCCGCCGGCGATACCGTGCTGCGCATCATTGCCAGCGGAATCGCCGCGATGGTCCGGCCTTACGACTCGGTGGGGCGCATTGGCGGAGAAGAATTTCTGATCGTGGCTCCCGGCTGCGGTCCCGCAGAAACGTGGGAACTCGCAGAACGGGTGCGCGTTCACGTTGCCGGTTGCAACATCATGGTCGGCGGATCGAGCGTTCAGGTGAGTTTGAGCCTCGGCGCAGCCAACGGCAAGGCGTCCGCCGATCTTGAAAAATTGCTGCACGCCGCCGACGCTGCCATGTACCAGGCGAAGAACGCCGGGCGCAATCGAGTCGAGCCTGCCCTCGGACGCGCCGCCGGAGCCACGCAAAGCAATCCCGCCGCGCCCCACCGCGACTTCTGGATCTAACTCCGAAAAATCTCGCACACAGCCCTCCAAAACTCACCGGAATCCAGCAGCGCGGATGACCTTTCGCGTCTAGAATGATTCGTTTCCGTGAACCGAGGAGCGTCCATGCTGCGAAAAAGACATCTGCTGGCAACCTGCTTTTTCTTTTGCTCGCTTTCCCTGCTCGCGCAAGATTTGTCAAAAATAAGCCGCGCCGAGGATGCCGGCTTCTCATCGGAACGCCTGGGCCGCATCCGGCAATTCTTTCAAGGCGAGGTGGATAAGGGAGCGATTCCCGGGGCGGTTCTCATGGTCGCGCGCAATGGCAAGGTCGTTTACCGGCAGGCGGTTGGGTATCAGAACCGCGAGGAGAAGATCGCGATGAAGGAAGACAGCATCTTCCGCATCTTCTCGATGACGAAACCGATTGCGACGGTCGCCGTGATGATGCTCGCCGAGGAAGGAAAGATCGATCTGCTGGCTCCGGCCTCGCAATATCTTCCGGAATTTAAAGACCTCAAAGTGGGCGCTGAGAAGATGGATGCCGGCACAGGAAAAGCAGCGCTGGTGCTCGAACCCGTGCAGCGCGCAATGACGGTGCAGGATTTGCTGCGGCATACGTCAGGTCTGGTCTACGGTCCGTTCGGTAATACGCTGGTCCATCAAGCCTATAACCAGGCGAATTTGTTCGATCCGAATCAGACTCTGGCGGAGTTTGTGACCAAGTTGTCGAAGCTCCCTCTCGCGCATCAACCGGGGACCACTTGGGAGTACGGCATGTCGGTCGACGTGCTGGGACGCATCGTGGAAGTGGTTTCCGGAATGCCTTTCGATCGCTTCGTAGAGGAGCGCATCACCAAACCTCTGGGCATGCCTGACACTGCTTTCTATATGAACCCGGAGCGCATTGCGCGCGCGGCGGAGATGCAAGTGGATCCCGCGACCGGCAAGAGGCCTGAGTATGGGAATCCGCAGGACCTGACGAAAGAGAAAGTGAAATGGTTTTCCGGTGGTGGTGGAATGGTGTCGACTGCCTCGGATTACGCGCGCTTCTCTCAGATGCTGGTGAACGGTGGCGAACTCGATGGGGTTCGGATTTTGTCACCCAAAACCTTGGCGGTGATGACTTCCGACCAATTGCCGCCCGGAGCATCGCGCGTTGTCATGCCAGAAGCCACGCAGGAAATGACTCCGAGCCCAGAAATGGGACAGAGTTTCGGGCTTGGCTTCGCCGTGCGAACCGATGCGGGACGGAGTCCGGTCTCCGGGTCGGTCGGCGATTATTTCTGGGCGGGCGCCGCAGGCACTTATTTCTGGGTCGATCCCAAGGAAAAACTGTTCGCCGTCTTGATGGTGCAGATGCCGTTTGTGCAAGCTGGGTACCTGCGGCGGGCGCTGCGCGAGACGGTGTATGGAGCACTGATTCACTGAACGGACCGCGCCAGTCTCTTCGAAATGCCGATCGCCCTTCGGGCGATGGACAGCCGAGGGCGGCTGTCCCCACATAACCCCATGGACGGCCGCGGGCAGTTGTCCCCCGCATCAGATGTCCCTAAATCTCTAGAGACGCTGGTCGGCTGTCCGGTTTTCGTAACAGGGTTCGGTCTGCGATGATCCGCTAAAATTTCGCTTTAACATTCGCACCGCTGTCTTCCCCTCATAGTTTTTGCCGCCAAGTGGACATGAGCTCGTTCAGGCATGTCTGCGGGCGGCAGTTCCCTTTTCAAGAAGTATGTAAGTTTTGAAAATTTCACAGAAGGAGAATGTTTATGGCCGTACGAAAGCTGGATTCAGCAGTAGCCGATGCGAGAGCGGGAGTCCGACTACGATCGGACCCGAACCAAGTCGATCCGATGAAACTGAAGCTGGGGAAAGCGACAGCGCGGCATGATCCGCGGACGCTGCTGATGGCGTCGTACGTTACGCCGTCGCTGCCCACCCCGCCGGCGAGTTTCGATCTGACTTCGAAGGTGAGCAAGTGGGGGATGATGGACAACGACCAGATCGGCGACTGCACCTGCGCGGCCGCGGGGCACCTGATCATGGAGTGGACGGCGAACGCCGCGAAGAAAATGGCGACGCCGAGCGACAAACAGATCGTGGCGGCGTACTCGGCGGTCACGGGCTACAACCCCACCACCGGAGCGAATGACAACGGCGCCAATGAGATTGACGTGCTGAATTACTGGCGGCAGAGCGGGATCGCCGGACACAAGATTGGGGCGTACGTTGCGCTGGAGCCATCGAACCATAATCACATCATGGATTCGGTGTATGTGTTCGGGGGCTGCTATATCGGCATGCAGTTGCCAATCAGCGCGCAGGCACAGGTGCAGAATCATCAGCCGTGGTCGGTGCCTCCAGGAGGACCGACGGGCGACGGCAAGCCGGGATCGTGGGGAGGACATGCGATTCCAGTGGTGGCCTACGACGGCCGCGGGGTCACGGTTGTGACCTGGGGCGCATTACAGACGATGACCTGGTCTTTCTGGGAAACCTACTGCGACGAAGCGTATGCCATCTTGAGTTCCGATTACATGGTGGGGAAAACGAAGACGCCGCAGGGGTTCGGCATGCAGGAATTGCAGGCGGACCTGGCGGATTTGAAATAGCCGCTTTCAACAGAAACGACTTTCCGACAAACTAACATCGCTTCTCTGGGAGTCGAAATCCCCACTCTAGCCGCACAAAACGCAGCTAGAGTGGGGCACCGGCTTGAGTGCCATGGGTCCGTCGTTTAAAATCCCCAGCCGCTTGAAGTGGTGGATGGTGCTTCGGTCAGGCTTCTTGACCTAGCTGGCAAATGCGGCCTACGAGGTAGTCGGAGGCAGACTTGTCTTCCGGCATGGTGATGACCTCGATGGGGCAGACGTGGTTATGGGGGCGAAGAATGAGATGAATTCCGGCGACTTCGACATAGCGGACCGCGCAAGTATCGTTTTTCAGAACAGCGTACATATTGAACTCGCCTTTGCGATATGGCTTAAGTGAGTTGTAATGGCGGTCGATCAGGAGAGTTGCTCCAGGAGTAAGGCGAGGATACATATTCAGCGCTTCCCTGGGATCGAGCTTGATCAGGACGAAGCGCTGCCAGTTGGAGCGATCGCCCTCGGTTTCGGCTTTGAGCTTGCGCAGGAAGCTCTTCTTGAACTTGAGGATCTCGAGGACGTGCATGCTGGTGATCAGAGGCTCAGTGGCAGCGTGGGAGGGGTCGGTGAGCAAAACGTTTTCAAATTCGTCGGAGCTGGGCGGGAGGATGGACGCACGCTTGTTGACCTCGGCGGGATCGAGCAGATCGAGGACGGAAAGGTGTTGGACGGAAAGGACCTTGTCCATGCCTTCGAGGCTGAGGCCGCGTTTTCGGTTGAGGAAGTTGGAGATGTGGGCCTGCTTGAATCCGGTTTGCTGCGCCAGGCGGAGGCCGGTCAATTCACCTGCTTCGATGCGGTCCCAAAGGATTTTACGAAGGTTATCTTGCAGGATTTTAAACTTCATTGCCCGGAGTATAGCACCGGTTTATTGTCGGTCGTAGAGGGCGAAAGATTTTCACAGGCGGAGTTTGTCCATCTAACCTTGAGTGAGAAAAATTCACAGCGAAACGATCCGCGGATCTTAGGGGCAAATATGCTCGATGGTAAAAAGTCATGACGATACAGCCGGATAACTTCAACGAGGAAAGGAACTTCGGTGAGTTTCGTCGGAAGGTAAAGTCGGCCGAAGTGTTGTCGGCATCGATGGAGCGTCTGCTGTTGTCGCTGCGCTTCACAGGGAAAGTGAGCGTTGTGATGCAAAACGGGCGCGTACTGAAGTCGGGCTACGAGGAAGGATACTTCCGACAGCGAGAAGGCGCAGGCGGAGACGACGAAGCCGGGCAGAAACTGTAGAAGGGGAGAACGGCAACCTGCGTGCAAGAGAACAAGCGGCGATAGTTATAGAACCCATTCGAACTAAATAGCCCAAGCAGGTCATCGTAAGAGAAACGAGCCCTGCGTTCGGTTTCCGCAATGGCGGAAATCAGCGCAGGGCTTTTTTGTTTTGGCTGCTTAGCTTTGAGCATTGGGGGCCATGAGCTGTGAGTTTGATCTTTACTTACTCTCGGAAGTGCAGACAGCAGAAGCTTTTATTCAATTATTCGGAGGAATCATGCGAAGCAGTCATAACGACAAGGAAAGCGGGACAGTGCGGATGGAGCTTAAGTATTGCGAGCACTGTGGGGGATTGTGGGTTCGAGAACCGGGAGCGGGAGTCGTGTACTGCGACAAGTGCCAGCCGAAGGTGGCGGACTTGCCGATGCCGAAAAAACGATCATCTCGGACGATGCTGCCGATGAGTCGGCACTCCGCGGTCGATGACTACCAGTTCGACGTTCCCGATGAAAGCATGCCCGACCTCGAAGCGGCGGGAGGTGTGGCATGAGCAACACGATCGCGTGGATTGCAGCGGAGGCGGAAGTTCCCAGGATCGAGGCGATCGATCTATTCGGGCGAGGGGATGGGGAAGACGAGTCAACGGAGGGACGACTGGAACACGAGGTTGCAGCAAAAGATGAGGATGACGAGGCGAACGGCGAACTTCCCCACTTCTCGCAAGAAGATGAAGAAGTGGGGCAAACGGAGCAGCAGGCTTATGACACTGATCGGGAACGGCGAATCTATCGGGCGCGAACGGTGGCGATGTTGCGGCGGTATATGCAGTACTCGATTGAGACGGGGCGACTGCCGTCGTTGCTGGGACGGGAGTTCTTCCGCGCGAAAGTGACTTCGTACACGGTGGTTACGTTTGAAGACCGCGTCATCTTCGTGCATGACATGGAAACATGTCTGAGCCGGCTGGATGATTTTTCGCGGCAACTGATAGCGCGGCACATTCTGCAGGAGCATGACCGTTGGGCGACGGCCAGGCTGCTGCACTGCAATGAGAAGACGATCCGACGCTACACACCAATCGTGCTGGATTTGTTGAGCGACATCTTGATTGAGGTGGGCTTGCTGAAGCGGGTTGACGCGACGCGGGGAAATTCTTGTCAAGGGGGTAAAAACGGTCCATTCTCCGCAAACGATTGTGAAGATGGGAAATATAAATTTTGAAAAATGTCCACTTTACCCTTAGCAATTTGCTATTCTGAATATAGAGAGTAAGAAAAAAGAAAAACTCTTACGGAAGGCGCGCCCAGGGGCGCGCCTTCTGCTTTTGGGGAAGGTTGGAGAATCTTAGGGAATCCGAGTGTCAGCGCAATGATCAAGAAAAAAGCGAAGAAGACTGCGGTGAAAAAAGCGCCGATGAAGCGTAAAGCAAAAAGCAAAAAGGATTTGAATCCAGCCGAAGTGCTGAAGGATATTTCGCTGTTGGTGGAAGGGGAAGCGGAGAAGATGGCGCGGGCGGTCATTGACCTGGGAAAGACAGGGCAACTCGCCCCAGTGAAGTATCTGTTCGAGATGGCACATATCTTTCCGCCACTCACGGATGGAAGCCAGTCGACCGAGGACGAAGACAGCCTGGCGAAAACCTTGTTGAACCGGTTGAACATTCCGGATGAACCGATCGTGCTTGATGACGAGGATGAAATCATCCGGATGGCGACGTTGAAGAGTGCAGCGCAGGTTGCGGTGGATGGGAAAGAAACGCCGGGTGCGAAGCACGAGAGTTCCAAGAGCGAGATTGACGCGGGAGCCGAACAGAACAGCGAAGAGCCGATGGTTGTGCGGTCGATACCGTAGAATGAGGCGAGTAGTGAGTCGAGATCGAGTGGCGATTTGGGTGGGGGAAAAAGTCAAAGTCCCCACCCTAAACGCCGCACAAAACGCGACGTTTAAGATGGGGCAGCCTCGACAGAGGCGGGTCCCCCAAAGACGGACTAGGACGGGGATGGATATTACTTGGTTGACCGACCGGATCGCGGTCGGAGGCGGAATCTGGTCAGCGGAGAACATGGCGAAGGTGGCGCAGGAAGGAATCACGCACATCATCGACATGCAAATTGAGTTTGACGACACGCCACTGGCGGTGGGGCACGGCATCGAGGTGCTGTGGAATCCGACGGATGATGATTTCGAGATGAAGCCGGCGGAGTTGTTTCGGCGCGGAGTCGAGTTTGCCGAGGCTGCGTTCGAGGGACACGAAGCGAAGGTGTTTATTCACTGCGCAGCCGGAGTGCACCGGGCACCGATGATGGCACTGGCCCTGCTGGGATCCATGGGATGGAACGTGGAAGATGCAATGCAGCTGATCGAGGGACGGCGGCCGGTGGCGGACTTTGCCGATGTGTATGTGGCCAGCGTTGAGAGGTTTCTGAATGGAGGGCTTCAGCCTTAAAGTCCTCACCCTAGCCGCAAAGACGCGGCCAGCATGGGCCACCCGCCGCTTAAACAACGAGGGGCACAGAGAGATGCATAGGTCCTTCGCTTCGCTCAGGATGACACGATATTTTCTGTGACGCGGTAAATGCATATTTAGGAATTTGATGGAGGGGACGATGTTTGACGCGGGCCGCCGCCCTATGGGGCGGCTTTTTTATTGGGCGCTGGCGATAGTGGTGGCTTCCGGCTTGTGGGTTCCAGTTTCAGGAGCGGCATCGCAAAATGGACCAGCCACAACGACGATTTCGGACACTGTTTACCTTGCGGACGGCAGTACGGCCCAAGGGACTCTGATTATCAGTTGGCCGGCTTTTTTGACGGCAGGTGGGACGGCGGTGGCTGCGGGGACGACCAATGTGACGCTGGGAGCAAACGGCGCGCTCAGCATCGCATTGGTGCCGAACGCGGGCGCGACTCCGGCAGGAGTTTATTACTCGGTGGTGTATCAGCTGGGACCGGGACAAGTGAAGAGTGAGAGTTGGGTGGTGCCGACGAATTCTCCGGCGAACCTAGCGACGGTCCGGATGACGCCGGGAGCGGGGCTGGCGGCCCAACCGGTTTCCATCCAGTACGTGAACTCGGAGCTGGCGACGAAGGCGGATGACACTGCCGTCGTGCATTTAAGCGGGGCGGAAACAATCAGCGGAACGAAAACATTTTCGAGTGCGCCAACTGTTCCGGCGCCGACGAGTATTGGACAGGTCGCGAACAAAGCGTACGTGGATCAATCCGTAGCAAATGTGGGAGCGGGAAATTATCTGTCAACGGCCGGAGGCACGATGTCGGGGCCGATTACGTTGCCTTCGAATGCCACGAGTATGGTCGCACCAGCTACGGTGCTCTGCGATGTCGTGATCAAGAATGCACCAGGATTCTGTACGTACGCGCTGGTGAATGCAATGAACCTGCAGTGCAACATCGCGAACACGTATGTGACGCACATTTCGTTGGCGGAAGTGCGAACGGCGCTGCCCGATTCAGCTTATGAAACGCGCCTGGTTGAGTCGCTTTCAGACGGCGGGGAGTGCCTGATCGCAGGCTCGACAACGTTAGATTTTTATCCGCAATATGTGCCACCGTTGAACACCTTGATCGTTGCTAGTTACCGCAGCTATGGGCGGGCTGTGGCGGAAGTGGTGAACGCTGCAGCAATCGCCGCGCTGCAAAACGGGGCCGATGACGGAGTACGCGGGATCGTCAGGACAATGAAGGTTCCGAACGCACGCACGCAATCGGATTGCGAGAACGCGGCGTTAGCCCTGCTGGACGATGCAGATGGATTGGCATGGAAGGGAGCGTATGAGGTATGGAGCGACTTCCTGCCGGGCGGCGCGGCGGACCTTTTCCCCGGCGATGCGCTGGTGGTGAATGTGCCTTCCCAACAGGCAGGGTTCAGTGCGATCGTGCGGCGGGTCAACATTGATTTCGTCGATCCAGCGGGCGATCGCGGGATCTACACCATCGAATTCGCGAATGATCTGGCAGAGCCGTTGGCTCTGCAGGATCAGTCCAGTGCGACGGCAGTTCCGCTCCAGGACATGCCGGTGCGACTTTCGACGACGCAGGTGGGAGCGTACTACCTGGCGGACCTGACGGGCGCACAGATCACACAGATCACTTCGACGACCGTGCAGGTAGATGCAGGGATCGTTCCCGGCAGCGGACATGGGGTAGAGGTCCGCACGCATGACTTTGGATGGGGGCCGGGCAACGATCGAAACCTGCTGGGACGATTCGGCACTCAGACATTCACACTGCCACGGCTGGCGCGAACCCAGACCTACTTCATGCGGCTGTATGACAGTTCCGCGCGATATTCGCGGTATGCGGCCGTACTCCACGTGGATTATCCGTTATGAGCGAAGAAAGCGTCCTGAGCAGGCAGCGACATCGGGCGGGCGTGGAGAAAGTTCCAGCGGTGGCGTACACAACGAAAGACTTCCAGCTTGAAGTGCTCGACAAATTGGCTGACATGGAAGAGCTGGCGGAATCTCTAGAAGACGCCTGGAATAAGAAACTGGAAGCGGTCAAGGAGCAGCGACTGGTGAAGTTTGACAGCCGCACCCTAATCGCGTTGGGGGCGATCGCTCTCAGTATTGGCGGCTATGTGATTCAAGACGCCAGGAGCACCGCGAGGCAAGACAGCGAAATCGAGGCGACGAAGGCGCGAGTTCAGCGACTGGAACAAATTGCGGCGACGAACACAGAGGGACGGATCCGAACTGAAGTTCAGCTTGGCGAGTTAAGAGATGGACAGATCGAGATCAAGGCAATGATCCAGGCGCATGACAGTGCGAGCAAAAAAGGGATTGGGCGGAAATGATGTTCAGGCTCTGAATTGTGAGTTTTGAGTTGTGAGTTGTGAGGCTTAAGTGTCAGGAACAATTCCAGGAGGAAATATGAATTTTCTAAATCAGTTGTTGCGTGGGATTGCATTTATTCCGTCGTTAGTGACTGGAATCGAGGGAATGTTCGCTTGCAAGTCGGGCTTGGAAAAAAAAGATGCCGCAATGTCGTTTCTCGAAAACGCGCTGGCCACGGTCGACGCAGTGGCAGCGCGCGAAATTGTGGACCCGGAGAAATTCAGACAGGGCGTTGGCCTCATCATCGACGGCGTAGTGCAGTGCCTTAATGCTTCGGCATGGGCAAAAGGCGGCGTTCCTCTGTCTGCCGGTATCGCGCCAAAGAGTAGCTAGTGTCGTATCTCGGAAATACGAGGCATAGCTTCGAACCGTAGATTTTGGGCAAAGCGACGGATTGGCGGCGCAAGCGAAGTGCACAGGTCCTTCGCTTCGCTCAGGATGACATTCTGATTATTCACGAATGCATGACTGGAGATCCGCGCTTCGCTCAGGATGAGAAGACAATCAGCCGATTTCCTCGCTCCAGGTTTCCAGATTCTTTTTCACCATCGCCATGAACTGGTCGGCAACGGCTCCGTCGATGAGGCGGTGGTCGTAGCCAAGCGTCAAGTGAACGACGGAGCGGATGGCAATCGAGTCGCTACCGTCTTTGTCGGTGATTACCATGGGCTGCTTGGTGATACCACCAACGCCCATGATCGCCGAGTTCGGCTGGTTGATAATGGGCAAGCCAAAGACGGCGCCGAACTGGCCGGGGTTGGTGATGGTGAAGGTGGAACCTTCCACGTCCTCAGGCTTCAGCTTCTTGGTACGGGCGCGCTCGCCGAGGTCGCTGATACCACGCTGCAGGCCGAGGAAGTTGAGGTCGCCGGCGTTCTTAAGAACGGGAACGATGAGTCCCCAATCGAGAGCGACGGCTATGCCCATGTTAATTTGGCGATGATAGCGGATGTTGTCGCCGTCAATATTGGCGTTGATGATGGGCCACTGTTGCAGGGCGATGACGGCGGCACGGACGAAGAACGGCATGAACGTGAGGCGCGCGCCGTGGCGCTGTTCGAATCCGGACTTATATTTTGCCCGCAGGTTCACGATGCGGGTGAAGTCCACTTCGTACATGCAGTGGACGTGAGCGCTAGTCCGCCGAGATTCGATCATGTGCTTGGCGATCAGCTTGCGCATGTTCGTCATGGGGACGAGGTCGCCGGGGTAAGGAGCGGGTGCAGAAGGACGTGGGGTCGGGGCTGCCGCGGCGGGCTGAGAGGCCTGGGCGGGAGCGGCGGGGGCCGACTGCGAGGAAGGCTGCCCTTCGATGAACGACAGGATATCTTGCTTCGTAATGCGTCCGCCGAGGCCGGTGCCGGAAATCTGGGAAAGCTTGACTCCATGCTCGCGGGCGATCTTACGAACCAAGGGAGATGAGCGGGCCTCATCCTGGTCGTCGTCTTCGTGAGCGGCGGGGGCGGGGGCAACTGTGGGCGGTGCGGCTGTTGCCTGCTTTTCTTCTTTCTTCTCAGGAGCTGTCTTTTCGGCGGCGGGCGGGGCGGCCGGTTTCGTGCGGACCGCGGCAGATTCGCCATCCACCGCAATCGTGCCGACGACAGTGTTCACGCCGACTGTCGTGCCTTCCGTAACTTTAATTTCCTGGAGAACACCCGAGGCGGGAGCAGGGATTTCGGCGTCAACTTTGTCGGTGGAGATCTCGAAGAGAGGCTCGTCACGCTGAACCTTATCGCCCGGTTTCTTCAGCCACTTGGTAATAGTGCCTTCCACAATGGATTCGCCCATCTGGGGCATGATGATGTCAGTTGGCATGATTTCCTTCCATTACGGCCCACGCGTCGCACACTTGTGCAGGCCAAACTAGCCATTATATATAAGCGGAAGTCAGCGAACGCGCGAACGGGCGCGGGGCAATCGTTCGAGCGGCAGGCATAAAAAATCCCGCGAGCAGTTCGCGGGACTTCGCACAAAGTTTGAGAGGGCGGAAGTGGCGCCCTAGATAAGCAGCTTCCGCCGGACGACTCCGCCCAGGGCAAGGAGGCCGCTCCCCATCAGCAGCAGGCTGCTCGGTTCTGGAACCGGGGAGGTCGTGGCCTGAATCTGATTCACCAAGACGTCGCCTTTACAAGAGGTAATGGTGAGCAGGCCGGAATGGTGCGCTTTCATATCGGCGAACAAACTGAGGATGCTCACGGACTTGAAATCGCTGGCAGAAGTGAAGGTCATGCAAGCACCGAACGCGTCGCACACGCGGCCACTCTCGCCAGGTTGAATGCTGCCCAGCATCAAGGACACTCCTGTGACATTCTTCGAGAACAAGCTGCCGAGGTTGAAGACGATGGACTGACCCGGCTCAATCTCGTGGTCGCTATCACAGCAGGCCAATCCCAAACCGGTTTCATCCCCTCCACCCATCTTGTAATAGAGATTGGTGCTGCCCGTCGCAGTAATGGAGATCCCGCCGTTCGAATAGGTATACGTGTTAGCGCCGAGACTGGTATTGGGCGCCGTGGAAAAATTCCAGGTATAGATCGAATCGGCTGAAGCCGCAGGGGCGATCACACAGGCGAAGATGAGAACAGAGAGTAGCCATCGGTGCATGGAGTTGGTTCCTTCCTCGAAAGTTGCGACTACGATGAAGCACTTGCGCGGCCACACGGATGAGTTGCGGAAAGCCAAGCTGCTCAACGGCTTGACGGGCGCGGGTCGCCGCTGAAGGACGGTGACGCGCAAACTCTTTCAGTTCAGAAGAAGGAGCGCGCCTCACTCGAGAGTGCCATTACTGGAGTAACCACGTCTCCGCGGACTTCGCCACGGCAGGAATGGAAACGGCCGGACGAGTGACGGGTGAAAGCGAGTCCAGGATGCGGACTAGTGGTGGTCGTGTTCTTTTTTCTCGTCGTTTTGCTCGGGTCCAGGCGCGACGCCGTAGCTGGTCTTCCAAAACTCCTGCACTGCCGGCGGGAGCTTGTCCATGTGGGAAAGGAACATGGTGATCTTCCACATGTCTTGCTCGCTGAGAGTCTTGTCCCATGCGGGCATGCCGGTGTAGCGAACGCCGGTGCGGATGGTGTAGAAGAGGTGCCACTCCGGATCGTCGGGAGGATCGGAGACTAGACTTGGCGGCGGGGGGTAAAAAGATGCGGCGAGAGTGGACGGCTTTTTGTCGAGGCCTCCGTGGCAAAGCGCACAGTTCATGGTGTAGAGCTTCATGCCGTCTTCGAGGTTCTGATCATTTGGCGTCAGTGGATTGCTGATCCGAGGAGCATGGCGCTCCATGGAGGCGTCGACGGCGCTCATCGCCAGATGTTGCTCGAGGTGCGGGGGCTGAACATTAGCGGCAGTGGGGAAGAAACCGAGCATGGCGAAGCCCAGTCCGCCGAGTATGAGTACCGCGAGCGTGATGACCACACCGAGAAGAATTTTGCCCATGACGCCTCCGGATGACTGCACTTATTGTTGCAGATGAGATGGGCCGAGCGCTAGGTGAGGAATGCGTTAGAAGTTCCTCAGGGCTAAGAGCCCGGATTGATTCCGGTCCTGAAGGGCCGCTGTTCCACAAAATAGTAAGCGTTCGGGAGAAACATTCTTGAGTTTTTCCTCACTCACTGGAGTCAGCTTTTCGATACGCAGGCGTCGAGCTTCGCTCGACTGGACAGCCGAGGGCGGCTGTCCCCACATAATCTTTCCGCAGCTTAATACGATTTCAGATGGCGGGATTCTCGGACCACGTCTTCTACCTTGGGCAGGTAGTGATGCTCCTGCGGCGGGGAAAACGGGATCGCGGAATCGAGGCCGGTTATGCGGACGATCGGGCCATCGAGATCGTCGAAGGCCTCTTCGTTGATGATGGCGGCGATTTCTCCAGCGAGACCTCCGGTGCGAGAGTGCTCGTGCAGGATGATGACCTTGTTCGTCTTCTTCACCGTCTGCGCGATGGATTCGCGGTCAAGCGGCGAAACGGTGCGCAGGTCGAGGATCTCTATGTCGATTCCCTCTTTGCTCAGGATGTCGGCGGCCTCGAGGGCGGCGTGAACCATGGCGGCATAAGTGATAACGCTCAAGTCGTGGCCTTCCCGGGCGATGCGCGCCTTGCCAATGGGGACAATGTAATCTTCCGCAGGGACTTCTTCTTTAATACGGCGGTAAAGATATTTGTGCTCGAAGAAAATGCAGGGATTGTTGTCGCGGATGGCGGCTTTGATCAAGCCCTTGGCGTCGTAAGGCGTGGCCGGGCAGATCACTTTCAGACCTGGGTTGTGGACGAACCACATCTCGGGATTCTGCGAGTGGAAGGGTCCGCCGTGAACGTATCCGCCGCTGGGCCCGCGCAGGACGAGGGGGGCGGGGGCTCCCCAGAGGTAGTGCGTCTTGGCGACCATGTTGCTGATCTGGTTGAAGGCGCATCCGATGAAGTCCATGAACTGAAATTCGGCGACGGGGCGCATTCCGGTGAGCGATGCGCCGAAGGCCGCGCCTACGATGGCGGACTCGGCGATCGGCGTGTCGATGACGCGCTCGGGACCGAAGCGGTCGATGAATCCGTCGGTGACTTTGAACGCTCCGCCGTAGATGCCGATGTCTTCGCCGAGACAGAAGACGGTCGGGTCGTGTTCCATTTCTTCCCAGATTCCCTGGCGGATGGCTTCGAGGTAGGTCAGTTGCATAGCGTCCTTGGCCGTTGATTAAGGTAATTTACGCAGATTAGTTCTTTTAAAATCCTCTAAAAACCGAAACGCAGGGTCCCTCGACTGCGCAAAACGACTCGCGGTGCTCATCGTTTTGCTTCGCTCGGGATGACAACGGAAGCAGGAACTCCCAAACTTTTGCCTCGCACAGAGTCTGTCATCCCGAGCGAAGTCGAGGGACCTTGAGTTTCTGCCGGATACCAATCGGCTGCCAAGTCTTTCCAGCCGGGATTCTTGCGTTCGATCAGCCACATCTTCTTTTCGCGGCGCGAGCGCTTGAGTTGTTTCTCACGATTGATCGCAATGATTACGTCGTCAAAGCTTTCCCAGTAGACTAGGCGCGTGCAATTGTAATCGTCAGTGAAGCCTTCACGAATGTGGTTCTTATGCTCCCAGACGCGCTTGCGCAGATTGCTTGTCATGCCTATGTACAGAGCGCGTCTTGAGGCACTTTGCATCATGTAGACGTAGTAGATGTACTCGTCGCGCATTTGCTGGCTCCCGGCTGAACACAAGGTCCCTCGACTGCGCAAAACGATTCGCTTTGCTCATCGTTTTGCTTCGCTCGGGATGACAGTGTGTGGGGAGCATTTCAGAACCATGCAATGCGTGTCTGTGACGAGTGAACCTGAAATTCACAGTTACTTACTACTTCAAGTGCACGGCGGCTTCGGTTTCTTTGTAGGCGCCGGTTCCCTTCTTTACTTTCGGCATGCCGTACTTCGGTTTAATTTCGTGGCAGCCGTTTTCGCAGAAGACTCCACCTTCGGCGGACTCTGGTGTTGGCATGGGGGAGTTCACGGCGATCTCACGTTCCGCTTCGATTACTTCTTCGACTTCTTTGATCAGCGTTTCATTCTCTTTCGGCGTCAGCCACTTCTTTTCTTTCACCAGGTAATTTTCGAAACGGGCGATCGGGTCACGCTTCTTCCAGAAATCGAACATCGCTTTGGGAACGTAGCTGGCGGCGTCGTGGATGGCGTGGCCTTTCATGCGCATCATTTTGGCTTCGATCAGCGTGGGACCTTCGCCGCGATGGGCTCGCTCGACGGCCTCGTGGGCGGCGTCGTAGACCTGGCAGGCGTCGGTCCCGTCAACGATTACGCCGGGGATGCCGTACCCGATGGCCCGTTCGGCGAGATCTTTGCAGCGGTACTGCATTTCCGAAGGCGTGGAGTAGGCCCAAAGATTGCTCTCGACGAAGAGGACCAGGCCGAGATTCTGCACTGCGGCAAAGTTGATGCCTTCGTAGGTGACACCGGTGGACTGTCCTCCATCGCCGATGTAGGTCATCACGGCAAGGTTGCGTCCCTTGCAGGCGCGCGCCAAGCGCGACGCCGGAAAGCACGGGAATGAGATCACCAAGCATGGAGATGGGCGATACCATATTGCGCTTTTCGATGTCGCCGAAGTGCGAGGTGCCGTCGCGGCCCTTGGTGGGCGAATCGGCTTTGGCCATGTACTGCATCATGGTGTCACTGGCGCGAAAGCCGCGGACGAGGAGCGAGCCCTGGTTGCGAATCATGGGCGCGAACCAGTCGTCTTTGTCGAGCGCGTAGGCCGAAGCGCAGGAGCAGGCTTCCTGGCCGAGACCGAAATACACTCCGCCGACGACCTTGCCCTGCTTGTAGAGGTTTTCGAGGGCAATCTCCATTTTGCGATTCAGCAACATGTATCGGTAGATCTCGATGGCCTGGGGCTTGCTTAAATATTTGGAGTCGCGGATGGGCGGGACCTGGGCGTCGAGATCGCCCTCGACTTCGTAGCGGACATGCTCGGCGCCGTGGCGGTCTTTTTCGATGTGTTGGGAGACAGTAAAGTCGGGATGCTCGAGGCGGTAGTCGGGAATCGAGTAGGTGCGGAGGTGTCGGTTAGGAGAGCCTGTCGAACTTCGCTCGACCCGACCCCTCGACTGCGCTCGGGGCAGGCTTTCGAGGGCGTCCGTCGCCACATGATCCTTGCCTGATCGAGAGGCGCCATTGCGCGGACGGTTCCCGTTGGAATTCTGTTTGGACTTCGTTTTTTTGTTCCCCATTTTGCAAGGCGAGCGCTGAGGGCGCGATGTATTGATGGTATCGCGAGAGCAGGGGGAAGGGCTAGTTTTCATCGGCGGCCACGCGGGCGAGGGCGCCCGCGCCACACGGAGGCTAGGCCCAGGTCGTGTCATCTTCCCCGTGAAGGTGACGCAATTCCGGCGGGGGCTTCATCGGGACGCCTACTGTGCGGGCTAGTAGCGCGTCGAGGGTATCGACCCAGAGAATCTGGCTTTGGAAAACCCCGCCGCAGTTTCGCGAGATGGATTCGGCGACTGCGTTGAGGTCCAGCGTGCGATTGAGTTCTTGCTGCATCGAGGTTACGGGCTTGGTTGTGATGCCACACGGGACGATCAGGTTGAAGAAGCTCAGGTCGGTGTTCACATTGAGGGCGAAGCCGTGAGAGGTGATGAAGCGGGAGATGTGGACTCCGATGGCAGCGAGTTTGCCCTCGGAGGGAGCGTTCGTGGCGGTACTGGCGAACTCAAGGTCCCTCGACTCCGCTCGGGATGACAAGGAAGTGGGATCGGTCCAGACCCCAGTGAGGCCCGGCACTCGCGTGGCGGGGATGGCGAAGTCGGCGCAGGTGCGGATCAGGACGTCTTCGAGGCGTCGAACGAATTCGATTACGCCCAAGGTTTTGCGCTTGCCATCGGGAGCGGCAAAGCCACGAAGGTCGAAGATCGGGTAGCCGACGATCTGGCCGGGGCCGTGGAAAGTGACGTCGCCTCCGCGGTCGCATTCGAAGAGTTCGATACCGCGTTTCTTCAGGAGGTCGAGGGACGCGACTATATTCGCCGCTTTCGCATTGCGGCCCAGAGTGATCACGGGCGAGTGTTCGAGGAGCAACAAGACGTCGCCGATCTTTTCTTCTTTGCGCAGGGCGACCAGTTGCTGTTGCAGACCGAGACCCGTGGCGTAGTCGATGGTTCCGAGTTGGACGATGGAGATCAAAGTCATCTCACCACAAATCTGCACGGATTCACACGGATCAATCGCAAATCTTCACCACAGAGGGCACGGAGGAAAAAATTCATGGGTCCTTCACTTCGCTCGGATGACAAGTCGAGTTCGCTACAGGTGCTGCGATGAGGTGACCTGCGTTCATCCGTGCAAATCCGTGGTAGAGCTTTTCACGCATTAATTGCGATTCCGTACACGCTGTTGGATGCGTCGAGCATGGCTTCAGCGAGAGTCGGATGGGCGTGGATGGTCCACATCAGATCTTCGACAGTGGCTTCGAGTTCGATGGCTGCAACAGCTTCCGCTATCAATTCCGTGGCTTGAGGTCCGATGATGTGCACACCTAGAATCTCGCCGTAGTCGGCGTCAGACACGATCTTGATGAAGCCTTCGTGTTGCCCGACGATGGAGGCGCGTGAGTTCGCGGTGAAGGGAAACTTGCCGATCTTGACGTTGTATCCGGCTTCGCGGGCCCTGGTTTCAGTGAGGCCCACGCTTCCGATTTCGGGATGGCAGTAGGTCGCGCCGGGAATATGTTCGGGATTGATCGGCTTGCCGGGCTTGCCGGCGATTTTGGCCACGGCGACGAGTGCTTCCATTGCGCCGACGTGCGCCAATTGCGGCGTACCGAGAACGATGTCTCCGACGGCGTAGACTCCGGGCTCTGCCGTCTGCATCCAGGAATCAGTCTTGATGAACTCGCGATCGGGCTTGATTTTCGTCTTCTCGAGGCCGATATTTTGCGTACGTGGCTTGCGGCCTACGGCGATCAGAATTTTCTCCGCATCGATCTTCTGCTGCTTGCCATCGACCGTAATCGTGACAGCGACACCAGCCTTGGTTCTCTCCACCTTTTCAACTTTCGCGCCAGTGTGGAAATTGATGCCGCGTTTGCGATATACCCGTGCCAGTTCCTTCGAGACTTCTTCGTCTTCCACCGGAACCAGGCGGGGCAGCATTTCGACGATCGTGACTTCGCAATCGAACGAACGATAGATTGAGGCGAACTCGACGCCCACTGCGCCGGCGCCGACGATTACCAGCGATTTCGGAAGGTCTTTCAAGCTCAGGATTTCAATGTTGGTCAGAACCCGGTCGTCGACCGCGAGGCCGGGCAACATGCGGGCTTCTGAGCCCGTAGCGAGAATCACGTTCTTTGCCTTCAGGCTGGTGGCTTTCCCCCCGTTTGTGACTTCGACGGTATGCACTCCGTTCTGTGCCGGGCCGGTGAGCTTGCCATAACCCTTGATGGTCTCGACCTTGTTTTTCTTCATCAGGAACTCGAGGCCTTTGGTGTGTTTGGCGACGATTTTGCTTTTGCGATCCTGGATCGCGGCCCAATTCAGCTTGCGCGCGTCCACGCCCTCGATGCCGAATTCCTTGGCTTCTTTCAGATGATCCCAGAGTTCCGCGTTGAACAGGAGAGCTTTCGTAGGGATGCAGCCCACGTGCAGACAGGTGCCGCCGAGGAATCCGTCTTTTTCGATGAGTGCTGTCTTAAGGCCGTACTGGCCGGCGCGAATCGCACCGGTATAGCCGGCAGGTCCGCTGCCGATAATGGCTACGTCGTAAATGGTTTCGGGCAAAGGAATCGTCCTCAGTAGGAAGAGATGACTAAAGGCAAACGAATGATTCTAGAACAGGGTGGAGGTGGAACACCAACGGGGGCCTGAAGAGGGTGCGTGAGAACTGATTCTTTCGCCCCGCTGGGGCTTTTCGGTATCCCACCTTTCCCACGGCTTGCGCCGTGGGCTGTATTCTAACGCCGCTTGGGCGGCTAAAAGCGGACACCATTGGTTCCACTTCATCATTGGTTCCACTTCATCGCTGATCTAGTTACCATGCATACTCTGAAGCCCTGCGTTCTGCTCGGCTATTGGGGTGCTGAGCGTCGCTTTTCCAAGAAGTCGACGTGCGCTCGACAGACAGCCGAGGGGGTTGTCCGCAGATTCTGTGAAGCTGCTTTTATTGCGGGCTTTAACGCAAGGTCCTTCGACTACGTAGCAGCTTCGCTTAATGCGAAGCTGCTACTTCGCTCAGGATGACAGAACGCGAGAGAGCACTAGTTGTTTTCGTTGCTGGCGCGCTTCCAGGAAATCAGTTCGCCGATGGTTGAACTGGTGCTGGAGACGGGTTGCTTGTAGGCTTCGACTTCCGAGCGCGAGGCTTCTTCGCCTACGGCACGGATGCTGAGTCCTACTTTCTTTTCTTCCGGATTCATCTTGATGATCTTGAAGTCGTGCTCGAGGCCCGGCTCCAGATGCAGTGGCTGTCCGTTTTCGTCGGTCGCTTCCGACTTGTGGCACAAGCCTTCCACGCCTTCTGCGATCTCGACGAATGCTCCAAAGGCGGCCACACGCAAGACTTTGCCGTGAACCACGTCGCCGACGTGATGCGTCTGGAAGAACGACTCCCAGACATCCGGCTGAAGTTGCTTCACGCCCAGCGAGAGACGACGCTTGTCTGGCTCAATGGCCAGAACAACAGCCTTCACCCGATCACCCTTTTTCAGGACCTCGGAGGGATGCTTCACGCGCTTGGTCCAACTCAGGTTGCTGACGTGGACCAGGCCGTCGATGCCGTCTTCGATTTCGATAAAGGCACCGAAGTCGGTCAGGTTGCGTACGCGACCTTCGACGGTCATCCCGACCGGGAATTTCTCATGCAACGAGTCCCACGGGTTGGAGGCCAGTTGCCGCATTCCGAGCGAGATACGCCGCTCGGTCGGGTTCACGTTGAGGACCACGCATTCGACCTGATCGCCGACATTGACCAGCTTCGACGGATGCTTCATGCGCTTCGACCACGTCATTTCGCTGACGTGGACCAGGCCTTCAATTCCCTGCTCGAGTTCGACGAAGGCTCCGTAGTCGGTCACGCTGATCACGCGTCCGCCCACGTGGGCGCCTTCGGGATAACGGTGCTCGGCATCGAGCCACGGATCGGGCGTGAGTTGCTTGAATCCCAGCGAAACGCGCTGTTTTTCCTTGTCGTACTTCAGGACTTTGACCTGAATCTGGTCACCGACGTTCACCAAATCTTTCGGATGAGTCAGGCGTCCCCAGGACATATCGGTGATGTGGAGAAGACCATCGAGGCCGCCGAGATCGACGAACGCGCCGTACTCAGTCAGGTTCTTAACCACTCCGGTCAGGACTGAACCCTCTTCCAGATGCTCAAGGGTCTTGGAGCGCTTCTCGTTCTGTTCGCCTTCGAGCAGTTCCTTGCGCGAGACCACGATGTTGCCGCGCTTCTTGTTGAGCTTGATAACCGCGACTTCGATGGTCTGGCCCTTCATACCGTCGAGGTTGCGGATCGGGCGCAGGTCCACCTGCGATCCCGGCAAGAACGCGTGAGCTCCGTGGATATCGACCGTAAGACCGCCCTTGATCCGGTCGATCACGACCGCCTTGATCGGCTTCTTCTCGTTGTACGCCTTGTCGATCACTTCCCAGGCATGGATGCGCTGCGCCTTCTGGTGCGAGAGGCTGATATAGCCTTCCTCGGCTTCGCCCTTGACGCGCATGACGTCAATTTCGTCGCCGGGTTTGAACTTGGGATTGCCCTCGTGATCGAGAACCTCTGCGAGCGGCAGCATGCCTTCCGACTTGGCGCCGATGTCAACTACGACGTGGGTGCCCGTCAGCTTCAGCACCGTCCCCTTGATGACGCGGTCTTCACTCACCGCCTCTTCAGCTTCTGTGGTGAACGTTTCGAGCACAGAGGCGAAGTCCTCGGTGGCAGCAGACTTGTCGTCGGCTGCGGCCGCGGCGGGCGTCTCGGCGGAATTGTCGGTGGTAGCGGCAGCCTGATGCTGTTCGGGCTGGTGCTGCTGTTCTGTCGTCGGTTCAGCTTCAGTTACGACAGTGGAGGTGGATTCGGAGTTGTGGGCGGTGGTCTCGTCGAACAAGGTTATGCCTCTCTGGTAACGGGATGCGGGGCCTGCGCTGCGGACTGCTGGATGAGTCGTTTGGTTGTGGTGGGCCCACCCTGGCGAGTGAGCTTGGACAATCCCAGCTGTCGGACGTTTAACAGAGAACCCGCGTCCAATGGGAACTCTTCGACTATAACAACCGTGCGCGAACAGTGTCAAACGCAAATCCGGCTCGTGTTACAGCAATGTTTCAGCTACCCGCGCCGGAAGCCGCTGGTATCTGCTAACCTGCCTTGCTATGGACTACCTTTGGACGCCGTGGCGCTACGCGTATGTGTCTTCCACGGAAAAAAAGGGCGAATGCGTATTCTGTGATGCGCCCAAGGAAAAAGACGATGCGAAGGCGCGCATCGTGTATCGCGGGCAGCATTGCTACGTGATTTTGAACACTTATCCGTACACGCCGGGCCACGTCATGGTCGTCCCTTACGCGCATTTGGACGAATTGCGGAAGCTTCCGCTCGGGGCAGCGAATGAAATGATGGCCTTGTCGCAGCGGATGGAGTCAGTGCTGCGCGAACTGTATCATCCAGACGGCATTAATCTGGGAATGAATATCGGGAAGGCTGCTGGGGCAGGGATTGCGGGTCACATTCACATGCACGTGCTGCCGCGGTGGGTGGCGGATGCGAATTTTGTTTCGGTCGTAGGAGAGACGCGGGTGCTGCCGGAGACGCTAGAGGAGACTTGGAGGAAGATGCGGGGCGAGATGAAGTAGGCTTGAGCCTGGCATGGCGGACCCGAGGTTGATCGCAGCCGCACGGAGAATTCTGGAATGCGAGGACTATCAGCTTGAGAGCCAGTTACATAGACCCTTCGCTTCCGCTCAGGATGACAATGGCAACGCGACCGCCGCATACCTAGACATCTACCCTGCCAGCTTTTCCATTTCTTTCTCGTCGATGACGGCTACGCCCAGTTCTTTCGCTTTGTCCAGCTTTGAACCCGCGTCGGCGCCCGCGACTACATAATCTGTTTTCTTGCTGACGGAGCCGGAGACGCGGCCACCCGCGTCTTCGATCATCTTCTTCGCCTCATCGCGGGTAAAGTGCGCCAAAGTTCCCGTCAGAACGAATGTTTTGCCGGCAAGCTTGGTGCCGCGTTCTTTCTTTTTGCCTTTGAACGCTAGCCCGGCCTCGCCCAGCCGCTCGACCAGCTTACGATTCGCCGGGATGCTAAAGAATTCGGCGATACTTTCTGCGATTTTCGGGCCTACTTCGTTGACGCCTTGCAACTCTTCAACACTGGCACTGGCTAGAGCATCCATCGATCCAAAATGTTCTGCCAGAAACTGGGCCGTGCGCTCGCCGACCATGCGGATCCCCAGCCCATAGATGATCCGCTCCAGGGGCAGCTTCTTCGATGCCTCGATCTCGTCGAGAATGTTCTGCGCCGACTTGTCAGCGAAGCGCTCCAGGCTCAGCAGGTCTTTCTTGGTCAGCGCGTAAATGTCGGCGACGTTTTTTACGAGCCCGCGCTCGATCAGCTGATTCACCAACGATTCGCCCATACCGTCGATGTTCATGACTCCGCGCGAGGCAAAATGCAGGATCGTCCCCAGCAGTTTCGCCGGACAGTTGGCGTTCACGCAGCGGTAGTCGACCTCGCCCTCCGTCCGCACCACCTTGGTGCCGCATACCGGACACTTCTCAGGCATGACGAACTCTTTCGTCCCGCGCGGATGATCTTTGTCGTCGATCACCTTGGCGACTTTGGGAATTACGTCGCCGCCGCGCTCGACCTGTACCCAGTCTCCGATCTTCACGCCCAGGCGTCCGATCTCGTCCATGTTATGCAGGGTGGCATTGCGGACGGTCGTCCCACCGATCAGAACCGGCGCCAGCATGGCGACGGGCGTAAGTTTTCCCGTACGGCCAACCTGCACACGAATGTCTTCGAGCTTGGTGATGCCCGCCCGCGCCGCGTATTTATAGGCGATCGCCCAGCGCGGAGCTTTGCCGGTGAAACCGAGTTCGTCCTGCAGCGCGGTGCGGTCGACTTTCACAACGATGCCGTCGATCTCGTACGGAAGTGAATCGCGCTTCCCTTCCCACTGCTGAATGAACGCCCAGACTTCTTCCATGGAATGCACAAGCTTGTGATTCGGGTTGACTTTGAATCCGGACGCCACCAGTGCATCGAGCGTTTTCGAATGGCGATCAAAATAAGTGCGCCCATTTTCAAGCAGGATGTAGGGGAAGAAATCCATGCGGCGTTCCGCCGTGATATTGGCATCGAGTTGCCGAACCGTCCCCGCAGTAAAGTTGCGCGGATTGGCGAAGGTGGGCAGCCCCTTGCGCTCACGCTCTTCATTCACTTTCTTGAAGGCCGCGGTGGGCATAAGGAGTTCGCCGCGCACCTCGAAATCCGCGGGAATTCCAGCTTTCTTCAACTTCTCTTTCGGAATGGACAAAGGAATGGAGCGAACGGTACGGATGTTGAGCGTGACGTCTTCGCCAGTTGAGCCATCGCCGCGGGTCACGCCCCGGGCGAGCCTGCCATCCTCATAAACGAGTGCGAGCGACATGCCGTCAAGCTTCAACTCACAAACATAATCCACGTCTTTGCGGCCGCTCAGCTCATGCACGCGCCGTTCCCAGCCGCGCAATTCTTCCTCGTTGTAGGTGTTATCGAGGGACAGCATTGGCGAGGAATGCCGAACTTTGACGAATCCCTCGCGCGGCTTGCCGCCCACCCGCTGCGTAGGTGAATCCGGAGTGACGAGCGACGGATGCTCGGCTTCCAGGTCCTTCAACTGCTGCATCAGCTTGTCGAATTCAGCGTCACTGATTTCGGGTGTGTCGAGGACGTAATAGAGGTACTCGTGGTGGCGAATCTTCTCGCGGAGGGATTCGATTTTCTTTTCGACGTCTTTTCCGGCGGCCATCGCAGAAGATTATATGCGGAAGACTGTCGTAGAGACGCTGCATGTAACACTGCTCTTTTCAACGTTCGGGACGTTGCAGGCAGAGACGTAGCAGGCTACGTCTCTACCGGGCGGCTTGATTTTGGAAGGCGCATTCCTATACCAGATCATCTAGCTTCAACGCCTGCGATCCGCCTTTCCACGACGATTCGAACTGTTTCTGCACGAATCCCGCATCATAGTCGCGCTTCTGCTGCAGCAAGGACTGCTGGAGCCCGAAGAGCGAACGCGGATTCCTCGGATTGCGGTTCAGATCCTCGCGAAAGACTTTTTCGGCTCCGGCCGCATCGCCATTCATGAGCAACGCGCCGCCCAAAGATTCCCGCACGGGAAAGAACCAGTCGGGGGGCTCGCCATATTTGAGTGTGTCCTGAATGGCGACGGCTTCCGTCAACATCTTGATTGCCGTATTGCTGTCTTTCTTAGCCAGCGCAATCTTTGCGCCGACAACATTCTCGGCAATTTTCATGATGTCTTTGGTCTTGTTATTGATCGGCATTTGGAAGACGACATCGGGAGGCATGGCGGCCTCGGCCTCGGAAAGAATCTTGTATTCAGCCTCCGCGTCGGCCAGTTTGCCGGTTCCGGCGAGAGCCAATCCTCGTCCAAAGTGCCAAAAAAAAGTCGCCGTCTTCATGGCCGGATCCGGTGCTGGCATCTTCAAGATTTCATTCCAATGATGGAAACGAATCTCTACTGCGATGGGAATGGTCATGAAGCCTTCGAGAGGCGGCATCTCTTTTACATGGGGCCCGACGTTTGCGGCCAGCAGTTCCGCATTCTTGCGGGCTTCCGCGTAGCGGCCGTTCATGGCTCCGCACATGGCGACGAAGTGCAGGTTGTGGCTGTAATACATCATCGGGTAAATACCCTGCTCGCCGCTCGCCTTCAAGTAGGCGCGATCGACTTCGGCTGCCTTTTCGTTTGTAGTAACGGCAGCTTCGTAATCGCCAGTGCGAATGTAGATATGCGCTGGCATGTGCACGATGTGTCCCGCACCCGGCGCCAGAGAGGCCAGCTTGTTTGCCCCAGCCAGCGCGCGTTCCGGATTGTTCGAAGCTTCGACCGCGTGGATGTAATAGTGAATCGCTCCCAGATGGTTAGGATCTCGCTTGATCACTGATTCCAGCGTGGTCACGATCTCTTCGGTGCCCGCCTCGGGAGTGCCGTCCTGATGCCACAATCCCCAGGGATGCAGGTTCATGCCGGCCTCGGCAAAGAGAGTGGCAGCGTCAAGGTCGTCGGGAAACTGGTTGACGAGTTGCCGCATTGCGTCCCGATAGTCTTCCGCCGCTTTCTTCAGGTCGGAACTCGGGTCGGCCGGAAAGCGCTTCGCCAGAGCCTGGACGTAGGCTTGCTCGCTGGGCGACGCTCCGGAAGACAAATCAACGGCTTTTTGCACCGCGTCGTGCGCGTGCTTGTAGCGGTCCGGATCGGCGGGATCGTTGTAGTTCGGCCCTACGGCCTCGGCGACACCCCAGTAGGCCATCGCCAGTTTGGGGTCTAGGTCTGCGGCGTGCTGGAACGAACGAGCCGCCTCGTCGTGATTAAAGGCATAAATAAAGCGCAGGCCTTGATCGAAGAATTGCTGTGCCTGCGGATTGTGAGTCGAGACAGGATGGTGAAGGTCTCCCAAGCCGGTCACCAGCGTAACCGGGTGAGTCTGCACGTGGGAGGCATGATCTTGCGCGATCGCGCTCAAACAGAGCACAACACCGCACAGAACTTGCGCCAGAATTCTCATCTGGTAATCCTCCAATTCAATTTTGAGTCGAGCCCCAATTAAACGATCGTTAACAGCGGCGGGAAAGTCGCCGCTTGCAAGTGCGCACAGCTTATGCCAAATTGAACGCTCTGCCAAGCACTTCGAAAGCGCACCATGCCGAAGGCCGTCACCTCTCCTGATCCGGTTTCTGAAAGCCCATACCTCCGTCAAATTCCCGCTGCGCTGCTCAATGCTTTCAACACCAACAACCGCATTAACCAATACTTGATCGGCAATCTGCCGCCAGCCGCCTGGAAGGCGAAGCCGGCGGACGGCAAGGGCCGTACGATCGCTGCCATCGCCGCGCACATGCACAACGTCCGTGTAATGTGGCTGAAAGCGGTCAAGGCCGACGAAATTCCCGCACAACTCAATCGTGCCACGGTAACCCCGGCTCAGGCCTTGCGCGCTCTTGAAAGCAGCGGTCGTGCATTGACCGAAGTCATCCGCGGGGCCATGGAGAAGGACGGGCGCGTCAAAGGCTTCCGGCCCGACGTGGCCGGATTCCTCGGCTACCTGATCGCGCACGACTCCCACCACCGCGGGCAGATCACAATGCTAGCGCGCCAACTCGGCCATCCACTGTCGCAAAAAGCTATGTTCGGGATGTGGGAGTGGGGCGCGCGCTGACCTGTCTTGGCCCTGGTTACATCTCAGGTACAATCCAGCTTCGATCACGCTATGCGTAAGGCGGCGCTGCTCTACAATCCGGATTCCGGCGGCAGCAAGCAACGCCAGCAAGAACTGCAGTCGGCGCTGGCAATACTCCGAGGCGGAGGCGTCGAGGCAGAACTTTTTCTCACGCATTCCCCGGACCATGCCGACGAGGAGGCGCGTCGAGCCATCGCGACGGGTTGCGACACGATTTTCGCCTGTGGTGGCGACGGCACTCTCCATAACATCGCGCAAGTGCTCGCGATGTCACAGGTTGCGCTGGCGGTTCTTCCGATGGGGACTGCCAACGCTCTGGCACACGATCTCGGCCTTCCAATGAGCGTTCCGGGAGCGGCGAGAGCTGCTCTGCGCGGGGTGCACCGCAGAATTGCATTGGGCCGTGTGACGTGTCAGGACTTAAAAGGCGTCCCGGGCACGCGTTATTTCGTCGTCGCTGCAGGCGTCGGGGTGGATGCCCATCTCTTCTACAAACTGCACAGTGGAGTCAAGCAAAACCTGGGCATGGCCGCTTATTACGCGAAAGCATGGCACTTGTGGTTCACCTATCCCATGACGCGCTTCGCGGCCGAGTACGCGGCGACCGGTTCATCCGGGACGAAGCGCGCGGAAGTCACCGAGTTGCTGGCAGTCCGCATCCGTCAGTTTGGCGGCGTCGTGCAGGAGCTGGCACCCGGAGCTTCGCTCGATCGCGATGACATGCGCTTGATCTTCTGTCGCACGGCCAGCCGCCTGGCCTATCTCGCTTACGTGACGCGCAGCGTCCTTCGCCGTCGGTGGACAATCCCTGGCATCGATTTGGCATACAGCACAAAAGTTTCCTGCGACTATTGCATTTCTCCCTCGACGTCTCCGTCACCGGCAAAGATCTACGTGGAGGCAGATGGCGAACTGCTGGGGAGCCTGCCTGCAGAAATGACGATCGTGCCAGACGCCCTCACTCTGCTGGCTCCGCCGAGGTGAGATGCGCGAAGATTTTGCGCCCTCACGCTCTAAGTCGCGTCCAACTGATTTCGCGTCGGCCTTTTTTTGTGGTGCGTGAAAGGTCTGAGATCCCGAATAAAGTAGACTCTATCACTTGGAACCCGTCACCCATTTCCTGACTGGCGCATGCATGGGCCGCGCCGGGCTCAATCGCAAGACCGCGCTCGCCACGCTCACTCTCACGCTCGCGGCCGAGGCGCCCGACCTCGATGTGATCGGACGCTTTCGCGGTCCAGCCTTCGGTTTCGCCCACCATCGCGGTTTCACCCATTCCTTTCTGGGCGTTCCGCTGGATGCTTTAGTGGTAGTGGGCGTCGTTTACCTCATATGGCGTCTTCGCGGGCGCAAGACGGCCGATCCTAAAATTCCGCCGCGCTGGGGCCTCCTCTTTTTCTACGCTTGCCTCTCTGGGCTCAGCCACATCTTGCTCGACTTCACGAATAACTACGGAGTGCGTCCCTTCTGGCCGTTTTCCGAAAAGTGGTACTCGTGGGACATCGTTTTCATCGTCGAGCCGGTCATGCTTGTTCTTCTGGTTCTTGGGCTTGTCATTCCTTCGCTGTTCTCTTTGATCGACAAAGAAATAGGCGCCCGTAGTCGCGGCCCTCGCGGGCGCGTTGCCGCCTCGCTGGCCTTAGTCGGGATCGTCCTGCTATGGGGATTGCGCGACTACGAGCATCGCCGAGCAATCAACGCGCTCCAATCGCGCACGTATGATGGGATTGATCCGCTTCGAGTGTCCGCATATCCCAATTTTCTTAATCCCTTTCGTTGGGATGGCGTGGTTGAAACGCCAGCTTTTTTCGCGATGGCGCCGGTCGATTCCCTTGGACCCGAGGTCGATCCCGAGGGCCGCCTTTCAATCCGCTACAAGCCTGAGGAGACCCCCGTCACGCTGGCCGCGAAGAAATCCTATCTTGGCCGCGTTTATCTCGACTGGGCCCAGTACCCCATCACCGAAACGGAAACCATCGAAGCTCCCGTCGAAGGGTACGTCGTGCGATTTCAGGACCTGCGCTACGTTCAAGTCCCGGCCGCCGTAGGAGGGCGCCGTGGACGCCGCGTTTTGGGCGCTGCCGTGAAACTCGACAAGAATCTGCGCGTGGTGGGCGATGTTTATGGCGAGGGGTCAAATCAGATTGTCGTGCCCGAGCCCGGCCAGCATTAACGACGCTGTCGAGTTCCGATCAACGGAAAGATTTGCAGAGCTGTTTCTGCAGGCAAGTTCATACCGCAGCAGCAGCCCTCTCTTGACGTGAGCCTTTTCAGCGCCCAGAATAAGGATTCGTTCCGAGGTGATCATGCTGCCCTATCTATTCGTTCTGCTGGCAATTGCTGTCCGCTTCCTGCCCTTCGCGGGTCCCATGAACTTCCTGCCGCACGCGTGGCACTTCACGCCGGTGGCGGCATCGCTGCTGTTTTTCGGAGCACGAGGGTCGCGTCGCCAGATGTGGGTGCCTCTGGCCTTGCTCGCGGCGTCAGACGTTGCACTGACGACCTTGGTCTACCGCTATCCTTTCAGCTGGGATCATTTTGTGACTTGGGCGTGGTATGCCGCGATGCTGTGGTTGGGAACGACAATCAAGCAAAATGCGGGGGCGCCGCGAATTCTCGGAACGGCCGTGGTCGGGTCCGTGTCCTTCTTTCTGATCAGCAATTTCGCGGTTTGGGCCGCTTGGGAGATGTATCCCAGAACGTTCGCTGGCCTGATGACTTGCTACGCCGCGGGCCTGCCATTCTTTCGCGGCACATTCGTAGGGGATCTACTGTTCACCTCTCTCATGTTCAGCATTCCCGCACTGGTGCAGGCTGTTGCAGGAAAACTGAATGGGTCGGGTGACCACACGGCAGCCGCGTAATCGCGTCGACAGATCTTTTCACAAGGCCGCGATGCTCACGTCGCGGCCTTATATTTTGTGCGCCTAAACTCCGGCGTCAGCGGCGCCTCTTCTCCTGTGCAGAACCAACCAAACACAGAGGCCCCCGGCAATCACTGTTAACACCCAGATCCAATGCCGCTTGAACACGACGCCAAAGAGCCCGATTATCTGCGGTCCGAAGGAGAGCACGAGCAGCGATAGCACCAGGAAGCGCACGCACCGGCCTGCAAAAATCGCCACCAGGAAGTCGCGGAACCTCATTTCAAAGACGGCTGCCCCCAAGACGAAGATCTTGAACGGCACTGGCGGAGGAAGCATCCCGGGAAACATCAGCGCCCAGAACTCGTGCTGCTCAAAGGAGCGATGAATCTTCATAAAACGGTCTTCCGAGATCCGCTTGCGCAAGACCTTCTCGCCGCCCAAGTAGCCGATGATGTAGAGCGGTATGCTGCCAAGCGTCGAACCCAGCGCCGCCATTGCGACGTAGAGAAGCATGCGCTTGCGATCCTGGTAGACATAGGTAGCGACGATGAAATCCACCGGCATGCCCAGCAGAGCGCTATCGGCAAAGGCGATCACAAAGGCGCCCCAGATCCCCAGGACCTTCATCAGCCCAAGAATCCAGGCGGTATAGCGCGCGAGAATGTGTCCGATCGTCTTCAAGGGAACAGTTAGTGTACGTGATGGAAAAGGAATCCGTTAGTTGCAAGGCCTCGTAGGTACGTTGCTTGCAAGGTCTTGGCGACCACAAAAGATGCAATAAGCTGAGTGATTACCGAAGGACTGATATCATCGCGGCTTCGGAGCAACTATGCGCAAGATGATTCTCGGTGTCAGCTGTCTTTTTCTAGTAGCAGCATTCGCGACCGCACAACAATACGACCTGGTCCTCGAGGGCGGTCGGGTCATGGACCCTGAAACGGGCCTCGACGCTGTGCGCAACGTCGCCATCCGCGACGGGAAAATAGCCCGGATTTCCGCAACGCCGCTCAGTGGACGGCAGGTCATCCATGCCGCCGGACTGGTCGTTGCCCCAGGCTTCATTGATCTACACCAGCACGGCCAGGAGGCCACGAGCCAACGCGTCAAGGCGTTCGACGGCGTTACGACGGCGCTGGAAATGGAAATCGGAGCGCCCGATGTCGCGCAGTTCTTAAAGGCCAAGGAAGGCCACTCACTGATCCACTATGGCACTACGGCCAGCCACGTCGCGGCACGATCCCTGGTTTTCGGCGCGCCTCTAGCCACCGTAACGATCGGCCCTCATGCAGGAATCCCAGAGATTCTGCCCAAGAGCGGACCGGCGACCGACCTACCCGCAACGCCCGAACAGATCGAGCGCATTCAAAAACGCCTGCGTGACGAACTGGATGCGGGTGGCCTCGGAATCGGCATGGGAATTCAATACACTCCCGGAGCCACACGACTCGAGGTAATCGACATGTTCCGCGTGGCTGCGGAGCGCAAGCTGCCGGTCTACACCCACATGCGCAGCTCCGGACGCGTCGAACCTGGCTCCGCGGTCGAGTCTGTCGAGGAAGTTATTGGGGCGGCTGCGATCAGCGGCGCCCCTCTGCACATCGTCCACATCAACAGCACGTGCCTGCGCGACTCGCTGGAGTGCATCTCGTTGATCGAGGGAGCACGTGCTCGCGGCCTCGACGTTACCACCGAGGCTTACCCATACATTGCGGGCATGACAGCGATTAATTCTGCCCTCTTCAATCCCGGCTGGCGCGAGAAGTTGGGCATCGATTACGGCAATCTGGTGCTCCCCGATACCGGCGAGCATCTCACGAAGGCGCGTTTCGATGAGCTACATAGCTCTACAGCGCAACAGTGGGTACTCGTGTTCGCGAACACACAGGAGACGGTGGATGCCGTGATCCCGAACCCGCTGATCATGATCGCCAGCGATGGCGCCGAAGGGCATCCGCGCAATGCCGGGACGTTCTCGCGGGTGCTGGCGCAATACGTCCGCGACAAAAAGACTCTGACCTTGATGGAAGCACTGCGGAAGATGACTCTCATGCCCGCGCAAATGCTGGAGCGCTCTACTCCCGGCGCGCGTCAGAAAGGACGCCTTCAGGAGGGTACCGACGCTGACATTGTGGTCTTCGACCCTCAAACTATTAGTGATCGTTCTACCTTCGAAAAGCCCATGGAACCGAGCATCGGAGTTCATGATCTGTTGGTCGGAGGAATCTTGTTGATCGAAAACGGAAAGATGGTTCCCGATGTTTATCCTGGCCGCGCCATTCTGGGGCCGGGGAAGGCCGGGGTTGAGAAGGCTCACTAAGTGGTGCAGAGATCAAACACAGCATTTATCCGAGTTCTAGCGGTGCTCTGTCTTTCCGCTCAGTAACTCGATTGCATGTGGAATAAGCCCAGCTACGGCTTCGAGGGATTCCACCGCCCCTGCAGGACTGCCTGGCAGATTGAGGATCAGAGTTTTGCCGCGCACGCCGCACACGCCGCGGCTCAGTGCGGCAAATGCCGTCTTCTTGACTCCCTCACTGCGCATTCGTTCCGCGACGCCATCGAGCAATCGATCACACACGGCCACAGTGGCCTCTGGTGTGACATCGCGCGGGGCAATCCCGGTGCCGCCGGTGGTCACGATGAATCGAACTTCTCGCGCCAACCGGATCAACAAATTCTCGATCTGGATCGGATCGTCCGCAACAACTTCGCGAGCCGCGACGGAAAACTGAAGTCTTTCGAGGAGTTCGGCAACCGCGGGCCCTGACCGATCTTCCCGTTCTCCACGGGAACAAGAATCGCTGACTGTAACCACCGCAGTCGCGAAGACTGGGTCACGATCAGCCGTCGAGGAGGACATCTTCCTCTTCTTCCCTTCTGCGGCCGGCGCCGGTGGAAGGAGCGGCTGTCACAGGGGGAGCCTCTTCCGCGGGAGCCGCAGGCTCAGCCTCCGCGCCGCCATCGCGGCTGGATTCATCGAGGAGTCTCAGTCCTTCCATCAAGAGGCCCTGGGTGTTGAGTTGAGTCGTTTCTTTGTCCGTCTTGCCTTCGAAGTCGAGTTGAAAGCTCCCACCCGTCCAGCGCAGAACTTTGAATACTGCTTCGTCGCCCACCAGCGATCCGTAAGTCGCGTGCTTCACCTGGCCTTCGGCGAAAAAGACCTCGCACTTATCGCCTTCGTTGCTTAGCGAAAGCTTGCAGCTCTTGCGTCCCATCTCCAGAGACTGCATCAGGTCGATGACATTCATTTGCGCGAGACTCCCGCGGACCACTCCGTCGGAAGGGGCGGTCTTCGCCATTTTCTCGAGCGCGATGCGGTCGATCATGCGCTTCACGCGCCGTGTCGCGTCTTTCAGAAAAAATGGCTTTTCCAGGTAGTCGTCGGCGGCGTCCTGCGGCGAGAGCCGCTCCGCGATATCCGCCTTGCTCGCCATCAGCACGGCCGAGAAATTCGCGGTGGCCGGACGGCTTTTTAGTTTTTCAACCAGCTGACGCCCATCCATTCCGGGCATGCGGTAGTCGCACACCAACAAATCGGGAACATCATCCACCGCCTTGAGAAGCGCATCCGCCGCGTCGGTGGCCGTTGTCACTTGGGCGAGAGGCGACAACGCCTGTTGCAGCATGGCCAACACCATCGGATTGTCGTCCACCACCAGCAGCTTGACGTTATCAGCCATGAATTCGCCTGTTATTTCCGGCGCCGGTACTCTCCGCTCTTGCCTCCGCTCTTGCGCTCCAACACAATCTCGCGAATCTCAATCCCCTTGTCCGCCCCTTTGAGCATGTCATAGACCGTCAGGGCAGACACGCTGGCTGCCATCAAGGCTTCCATCTCGACGCCAGTTTCGGCGGTAGTCGCGACTTTCGAGGTGATAGCGACGCCATTCTCGCACACGCGCACCTCGACATCAACGAGCGACAGCGGCAGCGGATGGCACATCGGAATCAATTCGGAAGTACGTTTGGCGGCCATGATGCCGGCGATCCGAGCGACTTCCAGGGGATCGCCTTTGGGATTTGCGGGCAACGCCGCGAGCACCTCTGGTTTGAGCGATACAAAAGCGCTGGCTTCGGCCTCGCGCTTGGTTGCAGCCTTGCCGGAGACATCCACCATGCGGGCGCGACCCGCGCGGTCGTAGTGGGAGAGTTTCTTCGGCATGCGCTCCCTCTATCTTACATGGGCCGACATGGTATATGCGGACCTTGCTACGTCGGCCTGCAGCCACTACCGCATCATGATCGCGACAAATTCTCCCGGCGGAATGCGGTCGCGATCCGCCGGGATAACGATGTAACAATTGGCACGAGCCGTGGCAGCTATGTCTCCGGATCCCTGCCACGGCACCAGTTCGACTTGTGCATTCTCGAACTCGCCCGACAGATTTGCTGGAAGGAATCGCTTCAGGCCAGGTTTTACGCGGATTTCGGATTTGAGCTTAGCCTGAACGAACACAAGTTTGTGCGGCGACTGGCCTGCCAAAGCTTCCAATATTGGGCGGGCAAAGAGTTCAAAGGTCACCATCGTCGAAACCGGATTGCCTGGAAGGCCAAAGAAATATGTGCCCGACTTTTCACGGGTAGCGTCGCCCGCTCCACATTTTCCGAATACCACGGGGCGACCGGGCTGGATCTTCGCGCCGGTAAAGAAGAATTCGGCCTGCATTTCTGTCAGAACTTGCTCCACAAGATCGTACCGGCCCATGGATACTCCGCCAGTCAACAGGAGTAAATCTGAATCCAAGCCTTTTTCGATCATGCTGCGCAGCCGTTGCGGTTCGTCGGGCGCGACGGGGAGCAGCAACGGGACACCTCCAGCCCGCAGAACCTGTGCTGCAAGGGAATAAGAATTGGAGTTGCGAATCTGCGTGGGACCCGGAACGGCATCAACGGCCACAATCTCGTCGCCCGTGGTCAGCACCGCGACCCGAGGGCGCTGGTAAACCTGCAGCCGCGATTTGCCAACGGAGGCGGCCAGTCCAATGGCGGCATCATTCAAGCGAAGACCCCGGTCGAGAAGAGGGCTGCCTTTTTGGGCTTCCGCACCGCGGGGAACAATATTTTCTCCGGGCGCAACGGTCCTGGTGATCTCGACTCGTTCGCCTCGCTGCTCGGTGTATTCCACCATCACCACCGCGTCAACTCCGGCGGGTACCGGCGCTCCGGTCATGATGGAGGCGGTTTGCCCGTTGCTAATGTTCTCCGGGATGCGATCGAGCATTTCGCCTGCTCTGATTTCGGCAACTACATCAAGCGTCGCCGGAAGCCGCACCAGGTCTGAAGATCGCACGGCATATCCGTCGCGCGTCGAACGCGGAAATGGCGGGAGGTCGCGATCCGCAACCACCGACTCGGCAAGGACGCGACCCGGGGCGGCAAGCAGTTCTATGGATTCCGTTCCGATGGGCTGAACTCGGGAGGCATGCTGTTCCACGGCGCGGCGTGCCTCTTCAAAGCTCAGAACTCCTGAATGAACCGGTGCCACTTGCATACGGAGATCATAGTTGAAGAGGGCCATGTATTCTTTCGCTTTCAGCGAAGACCTGCCTGTCCACCGGTCCGCCACGCCGTTTCGTTATGATCTCTTGCTGTAATCTTCTGCCGCTCGAATGAGGTGACTATGCAGCAAGGCCAGGTAGCTCTAGTGACAGGAGCCACTCGAGGGATCGGGAAGGAAATCGCGCTGGAGTTAGCGCGGAACGGGTACCGCGTGGCGGTCAACTATTACAACGATCCCACCGCTCAGGTGGATTCCACCGTAGCTGAGATTCGCGCGCTGCAGACTGACGTACTGCCGGTGCAGGCGGATATCCGGTCGAGCAGCCAGGTGACCACGATGTTCGAGCGCGTGATCGGCGAGTTCGGCAGCCTCGATCTTCTGGTCAACAATGCCGGCGTACAGACCTGGAAACCATTGCTGGAGGTCACCGAGGAAGAATGGGATCTGGTCGTCGACACCAATCTGAAAGGCTGCTTTCTGTGCACCCAACAAGCCGCCCGCTACATGAAGGATCATGGAGGCGGTTCGATCGTGAATCTGGGATCAGGCTGCAACAAGCTCGCATTTCCCTCTCTCGTCGCATACACGGCGAGCAAGGGTGGAATAGAGATGTTCACGAAAGAAGCAGCGATTGAATTGGGGACTTACGGGATACGGGTGAACTGCATCGCGCCGGGCTCGATTGAGTCGGAACGGACGCGAGCCGAAGACCCCGACTATGCGGGAACATGGTCGAAGCTGACTCCATTAGGGCGAGTTGGCACAGCAGCCGACATAGGGCCGACGGTGGTTTTTCTCGCCAGCAAAGGAGCGTCGTTCATCAGCGGACAAACCATCTGGATTGACGGAGCGCTGTTCACTCGAGCGCCTTGGCCGTACAAAACCTGAGGAGTGGGGGATGGAATTGTGAACCGGCGTGGTGCTGTGAATCAGCTTACCGCGCTAGTTCCTGTCCAAGAACCGCCGGGTTGCTGGCAAATGAGAGACCGGTCTCAAGATCGACGACGCGATCCTGGACCAGTTGAGCGATTTCGCCGTCGAAATGCTGCATCCCGTCGGAAGCTCCGGCTTTGATGGCGTCTAGAAGGCTCTTATTTTCTCGTTCGCCTTTTTCGATGCACTCTCGTGTCCGGGCATTCGCTTTGAGGATTTCAAACGCAGCGACGCGCCCGCTGCGATCAACCTTCGACATGAGGCGTTGGCAGATGATGTAACGGAACGACTTGGCAAAACGTTCGCGTACCGACTGCTGTTCCGCCTGCGAAAACGAACTCACCACTCGCTCCACCGTCTTCGATGCATCCATGGTATTGAGACTGGAAAAGACAAGATGGCCCGTCTCGGCGGCTTCGAGCACGATTTCGATCGTCTCACGGTCGCGCATTTCACCGACCAGGATCACTTTGGGGGCTTGCCGCATCGCAGAGCGCAGGGCGTGGGCGAAGCTGGGCGTGTCGCTGTGCAATTCTCTCTGGTGAATGGTGGAGCACTTGTGATTGTGCAGAAACTCGATGGGATCTTCGATCGTGATGATGTGGTAGTACTTCTCGCGGTTGATGCAGTCCAGCAACACCGCGAGAGTCGAGGACTTGCCTGATCCGGCCGCTCCGGTCACCAGCACGATTCCATCCCTCAGTTTGGTCACTTCCGACAGTTGTTGCGGTAAACGCAGGGAAGCGAAGTCCGGGATCACCGTCGGAATGACGCGCATGACCACGGCGCAACTGCCCCGCTGAATAAAAACGTTGACGCGGAAGCGAGCCAGGCCGGGTAGTCCGAAAGAGATGTCACAAGAGCCGTGCTCACGGAGTGTGGTGATGGCCTGCTTATTGTCGCCAATTAAATCCGCCGCGATGTGCCGGGTATCATCGGGAGTCAGGAAACTAAGTCCCGGCACCTGCACCGGAATCATTTGTCCGTAAACTTGGACTTGCGGCGGCCGGCCGGGAGAAAAAATCAGGTCGCTGATCTTTTCGGCGGCGCGCAACATGGCCCCCAGCAAGGCCGGAGTGGCTACCTGGCCACTGCCCGAGAAATCTTCTAGTGCAACGGAAATCGGTGCAACTGTGGGTGCTGCCATTCGTCCTCACACAAGCCGGAATCGCACGCACCACAGAATGGAAGAGTACTGCTAATTAACTGTACCGCGCCCAGGCGCCTTCGCGAAGGGACAGCAGGTATTGGGTCCTTCGTAACCCGCCGCGGACATAAAAAGGGCGGCTCCTAGAGCCGCCCCGTCTGACCGTAAATGCCTGGATTCAAAGAAGATCTACTTCTTCGGCTTCTTTTTGTTGCCAAAACTAGTCTCCACCGAACCGCCAATGCTGGTCAGCATCTGCTTGGCTGCGTCAGCGTAGGTACCGGTAGGCTGGAGTTCGAGATACTTTTGGAAGGACTCGGCCGTCCCCGGAGGCGCGACCATCTTATCTCCCTGCAAAGTAGCCTTGCCGATCATGTTCACGCCTCTCCAGTAGTAGGCGTCAGCCCGATTGGGATCGGCCTCAATCACCTTGTTGAAGGCTGCCAATGCGTCGTCGACCTTTCCAGCGTTGGTAAGAACTGCGCCGGTGTTGAAATAGTATTGTCCGGCGTTAGTCGGATCAGCCTGGGCAGCCAATGCGTAAGTCTTCACCGCGTCGTCGGTCTTGTTGGCCTTGGCATATGCTTCGGCGAGGTTGTTGTAGTAGGCAGCGATACTCTTGGCCGCGTTGGGATCCTTGTCGTTAGTCGCGCCCTGTTTGATCTGGATCGCCTTTTGGTAGTCCTCGATGGCTGAAGCCAAGCGTTTCTGCTTCTCGGCGGGGTCGGTCTGCTTAGGAGCCGACAGCCGGTAGTAGTCGGCCAGTTTGAACCAGAGCAGGTCGCGAGTAGCATCCATCTGGGTCGCCTCGGTCAAACTGGCGATCGCGGTATCAAAGTCGCCAGCATCGGCAGACGTCTTGGCAGCATTCAATTTCTCATTGAGCGCCTTGACGGTGAGGGTCTCCTTCTGTGCCTTGGCCTGGGCCTCCTGCATCTGCTTTACTTGCTCTGGCGTGAGACCTTGTCCTTTCGCCTGGTTTTCTTGTTCCTTCTTCAGATCGATGTCCAGGTTGTTTTCATCGAGCTGCACCTGGAAGCCGTTGATGTGGTAAAGCTCCTTGTTGGCTTTCTGGTCTTCAGGAGTTTTGAAGAGCGTGATTTTGTATTTGCCTGGGGTGATACCCAGCGAGAAGTATTCGCCCTTGCCATTGGTCTTCAGGTTGTACTTCTGGCCGTTGTCCATGTTGTCAAACTCGACGACACCGCCCGCAATGGGCTTGCCCTCTGGGTCTTTGCACGTACCCTTGACCGATCCTGAAGCTTGCGCAATGGCCTGGGGCACACACAGTCCGAGCGCGAGCGTAACCAGCAGAAGAATTGCGAAGTGCTTTTTCATTTTGCCTCCCGGCAAAGATCAGAAATTGAGCTCTTAGATGCCCAAAATTGCAACTCTGAGATGAAATCCCGGCTCCCAATCATAAATTCAACAAAACATTTCTATTTCACGGCATAGGAAATCGGATCGTGCACTCCCGCGGCCTCGAAGGCGCGCAGGCGCAACATACAGCTATCGCAGATTCCGCATGCGTGATCCTCGCTTTTGTAACATGACCAAGTTAAATCGAAGGGCGCACCCAGTTCAAGGCCAAGACGAACAATCTCGGCTTTTCGCATGGCAATCAGAGGAGTGACGATTTCGATCGTCCCATCCTTCGTGCCCGCCTTCACCACTTCGTTGAATGCCTTGTAGTAGGCGGGGCGGCAGTCAGGATATCCCGAACTGTCGGGCTCAACCGCCCCAATGTACACCTTTTCCGCGCCAAGCACTTCGGCCCAACTCACAGCTACGGCCAGAAAATGTGCATTGCGAAAAGGGACGTATGTGACAGGAATCCCACGACCAACTGCCTGGGCGTCGGGCACCGCGATGGATTCGTCGGTGAGAGCGGAACCGCCGATCAGCCCCAAAGCTTCATTTCGAACCATCAGCCGGTCGTGGATCTTAAGACGCCGGCAGATCGCAAGAAAAGACTGCCGCTCGCGCTCCTCGGTGCGTTGGCCATAGCTGATGTGGACCGCCGCGGCATCATGATCGCGCACGGCGAGGGAGGCGCATACAGCGGAGTCCATGCCGCCACTCAGGAGCACGACTGCGCGGGACTTGTCGGACATCGCCATGAAATATTCGAGCGTTGATTTCAACCCGGTCGTCCAGCCATCCGGATTCAATCAACAATCATCAGTCTTCCTAAACCCCCTTCACTGCCGGGTCCCAAATGAATTTATGAAGTTGTAGCCCCAACCTGGCCGGCACGTTGTCGGCAATCATCCACTCGGCAAGTTCCTGTGGGTCGAGCAAGCAGTGAGAACTGTCGCGTGCGCCCGTCGCGTCCTTGCGGAATGCGGGAGAAAAAAGGACCGCGTTCACGCGCTCGACCAGACTGTACCGACGAATGAAATCGCTCGCGAAATCATAGTCAGTACGGCTGCTGAGAACAAATTTCACCTCATCGCGCATGGTCAGCGCTTCCAGATTTTCCATGCAGAAGGTGTTGCCCTCACCGGAGTCCGGGCACTTCACATCGACGATTTTGATCACGCCCGTCGGAACATGTTCGAGCGGGCGCTCTCCGCTGGTCTCAAGAAGCACCGTGTACCCCTCGTCAAGAAGACGCTGCATCAAGGGAACGACTTCCCGCTCTTGCAACATAGGCTCGCCACCGGTAATCTCCACCAGGCCCCCATCCGGACTGAGACGTGAAACTTCGTCCAGCACTTCTTCAGGCGCCATTTTGCGCCCGCCCTGGAATGTGTACTCGCTATCGCACCAGGTGCAGCGCAGATTACATCCCGTCAGCCGTACGAAGACACACGCGAGCCCGGCATGAGTCGACTCGCCCTGCAATGACTTATATATCTCTATGATCTGCATAGTAGCGCCGCGTTCTCGCGGCTGGGGGCGCCCGCATACTCGGGCTGGCGGCGTCACTCCGAATATTTCGCGGTAGTCGTATCCGTCTCGAACACTGTGACGTCTTTCACGCGCACCCGGCCCTTGGTGACGGACTGCAGCCTGTAGTTCGACTCGTCGTAAAAATACTTTGCCAGATTTTCGGCTGACGGATTGATCACCGTGAAGGGCTCGATCTCATTGATCATCTGATGGTCGAGCCGCTCGATGACGTGCTTCATGACTTCCCGTAAATCCTTGAAGTCGAGCAGCAGTCCAGCCTTGTCCAGTTCGGCTCCAGCCAGGGTGACCCGGATCTTGTAGTTGTGGCCATGCGGATTTTCGCACTTACCTTTGTAGTTACGCAGGTAGTGGCCCGCTGCAAAAGTGTCTTCAACCGTTACTTCGAACATGAGCCCTCTGCAGGGAGGCGTGAATACGGCGCCCGCTGCGCTATCGCGAAACATCTATTGTACCGCCTGACGCTGCATTTGAAGCCCGCCCGCTTGACGCGCCTCCCTACCGGAATGTAGCTTGCCTGAGCGCCATTACTCACTAAGGAGCAGGCATGATACGTCGGAGATCGGTTATTTTGCTGTGGTGTACGGTCACAGCGGCGTCTGTCGTTCTTGCGCAGAACAAACCCGAAACACCGGAATACGACGTTAAGGAGCATTACACGAAGTATGAACACCGGATCCCCATGCGAGACGGCGCGCACCTGTTCACGTCCATATATGTCCCGAAAGACGCCTCGCACGCCTATCCCTTTCTGATTGAGCGCACGCCCTACAGCGTCGGCCCTTATGGCGTAGATCTGTACCGTACTCAACTCGGCCCGTCGCCGGACTTCGACAAGGCGGGGTACATCTTTGTATTTCAGGACGTACGCGGACGGTACATGTCAGAGGGCCAATTCATCGAGATGCGGCCGCACATCGACAACAAGAAATCCAAGCAAGAAGTGGACGACAGCAGCGATCTGTATGACACCATCGACTGGCTGCTCAAGAACGTGCCCAACAATAACGGCAACGCCGGCATCTGGGGAATTTCCTATAACGGATTTTTTACGTCAGCGAGCATCATCGATTCGCATCCGGCTCTCAAAGCGGCGTCCCCGCAGGCTCCCATGACCGATCTCTTTATGGGCGATGATGCCTACCACGGCGGCGCGTTCATGCTCGCCGCGAACTTCGGGTTTTACAGTCAATTCACGCCACAGGAGAATCCGCAACTTCCGCCAAAAACGTACGTGCCTTTCGACTGGGGAACCAAAGATGCCTACGAGTTTTACCTGAACGCAGGGCCTCTCGCCAATTTGAGAAAGTATTTGCAAGGTAAGAGCGCTTTATGGGACGACCAGGTGCAGCACGATACCTATGGCGACTACTGGAAGGCTCGAAACCTGGCGCCGCACATGAAGAATATCCACTGCGCCGTGCTCACCGTCGGCGGATGGTTCGACGCCGAAGATCTACAAGGACCGTTCTCCACGTTTCACGCCATCGACAAGAATAATCCCGGCATTTTTAACGCGTTGGTGATGGGCCCCTGGGTACACGGCGGTTGGGCGCGCTATGACGGCGAGCATCTGGGACGCGTGGAGTTCTACTCAAATACCGGGGAGTATTACCGAAAAAACATTCTCTTCCCATTCTTCGAGCAATACCTCAGAGGCGCCGGTGATGCCAAGTTGCCGAAGGCTTATGTATTCGAGACCGGCACTAACGTCTGGCGGCAATACTCTGCCTGGCCGCCGAAGAACGCCGACCGCAAGACTCTGTACTTCCATGCGAATGGCGAACTCTCGTTCGATGCGCCAGAGGGCGATTCGTCTTTCGACGAGTATGTCAGCGACCCGGCAAAACCTGTGCCATTCGTTAATTATGCGGCGTTGAATGTGCCCCAAGAATACATGTTGTCAGACCAGCGCTTCGCCGACAGCCGCACGGATGTTTTGGTCTATGAAACTCCGCTGCTGCAGGAAGACGTGACCTTCGCCGGACCGATCTCGCCACGGTTGTTCGTCTCGACGAGCGGCACCGACTCGGATTGGGACATAAAACTCATTGACGTGTATCCACCTGACTATCCGGACAGCAAGCAGGACTCGCCTCGCCCCGAAGATAGAGACAAACCCCGCAAGGACGTGCCCGCGCCGGCTTTTACCATGGGCGGATATCAGCAACTGGTTCGCGGAGAGCCGTTCCGTGGAAAATTTCGCCACAGCTTCGAAAAGCCCGAGCCCTTCACTCCCGGCAAGGTGGAAGAACTCAACTTCACCATCCAGGACGTCAACCACACATTCCGCCGCGGGCACCGGATCATGGTGCAGGTTCAGAGCTCATGGTTCCCCCTCACAGACCGCAATCCGCAGACATTCGTCAACATTCCCGACGCCAAGCCTGCCGACTTCGTGAAGGCAACCGAGCGTGTATACCACACGAAAGCAGAACCGTCGGGACTCGTGGTGCAGGTAGTGCCGCGATCGGGAGAGATTGAAGAACGTAAATGAGATGAAGGTAAGACTCTCAATCGGACTCGGACGCAGACAGTCCGAAGAATTCTTCCACCACACGCAGATCGGTCGTCTTCTTGTAGTTGGGCAGACTCTCGACAAACACGCGGCCATACTGCTTCTTCAGGATGCGGTTATCGAGGAGCACCAGCAGGCCCCGATCGTGCAGCGAGCGAATCAGCCGTCCGAAGCCTTGTTTTAAAGTGATGACGGCGGATGGTACCTGGTATTGAAAGAAAGCATTGCCGCCGTCGGCGTCAATGGCCTTGACTCGCGCTGCGACCACCGGGTCACTGGGCACTGCAAACGGCAACCGGTCGATGATCACGCAGCTTAACTGCTCGCCCTGTACGTCCACACCCTGCCAGAAGGAGGACGTCGCGAACAGCACCGCATTTGGCGTCAAGCGAAATTCCTCGAGGAGAGCGCTCTTCGGCGCGTCGCCCTGCCGTAGCAGAGGAAACTCCACTTCGCCCAGAAGTCGCTGGTGAATGTCATTCATTTGCGCATAGCTCGTAAACAGCACGAACGCGCGTCCGCGGGTGATCTCAAGCAGCTTGCGAATCCTCTCGGCGGCCTTCACCGTGAATTGCGGCGTGCGGGGATCGGGCAGGTCCGGCGGCACATAGAGCACCGCCTGGCTGGCATAGTCGAAATGCGAGGGCAGCACAGCCTCGCGTGCGTGCTCCAAACCCAGGCGCTGGCGAATGTACTCGAAACCTCCGCCCACCGCGAGAGTCGCCGAAGTAAGAACAGCACAGTCCAACCTGGACCACAAGCACTCGCGCAGGATCGGTCCGACATCGATCGGTGTCGCCTGCAGAAACACGTTCTGCCGCCCGGGTGCGATTTCCTTTGTCGTCTCCGCGGTTCGGTGTCTCCGTGGTGACGATCCTCTCCCCCTACGTTCGATCCAAAAGACCGTGTTGCGGTCTTCGGATTCCAATGCAAATCCGAGTTGCACCTGAATTTCCTGAGCGCGCCGGACGAAGTTGAAGACCTCTTCAGGCTTTTGCGGCAAAGCTTCCAGTTCGCCAGCCACCCTCGTGAGCGCCTGATTGAACCCCACAAACTCGTCTCCGTTTTCCTCCAGGAATTCCCGGCGTGACTCGAATGCGAATCGCCCCTCGCCCGCAGGCAGCAGAGAGAAGAACAACTGCGAGCGATCGCGCAGTCCCCCGAGTGCCCCAGACAGCGATGCCGAGAGCATGTGGTTATGCTGCATTGAATTCTCAACGTCGCGGGCAAGTTCCTCCACCCGCAAATTGCTCACCGAGATGCCGAAATAATTGCCTGCCACGTCTTCCAGTTCGTGCGCCTCGTCGAAGATCACGGCACCCGCCTCGGGCAGGATGCCGGCGTCTGGCGCTCCCTCGGCCTGCAACTTGATAGCGAGATCCGCAAAAAACAGATGATGGTTGACGATGATGATGTCGCTCTCCATCGCGCGGCGGCGCATTTCCGTGATGAAGCATCGCTCCCACTCGCTGCATTTCTGACCGATGCAGGCATCGGCGCGGGCATCCAGTTTGTGCCAGAGCAGGCTGGCTTCAGGCAGTTCGGCCAGTTCGGCCCGGTCGCCAGTGGCGGTTGCCTTCTCCCACGCCGCAATCGCACGGTACTGCTCAATTTCTTCCAGGCCGCTCAACACCGGCTGATCGGTAAGATCGTAGAGCTTCTTACGGCACAAATAATTGTTGCGGCCCTTCATGTAACAAACCGAAAGGCGGGTCCCGGAGCCGGGATCTCCATAGAGCGCGTGCTCCAGAAAAGGGACGTCTTTGTAGAAAAGCTGCTCCTGCAAATTCTTCGTGCCGGTCGAAATGATGACGCGCTTGCCGGAACGAATCACGGGCAGCAGGTATGCCAGCGTTTTACCTGTGCCGGTGCCGGCCTCCACGATGAGGTGGCGCTTTTCTTCGAGCGCCTGCTCAACGGCTTGCGCCATTTGCAGTTGGCCGCGACGAAATTCGTAGGCGGGGTGTGTCTGCGAAAGCATTCCGCCGGGCGCGAAGAACTGGTAGAGCGAAGCGTCCTTGCCGCCAGGCGCGGGGCGATTCGGCGAGACGGAAGATGCGGGCTGGGAACTGAAAGCCACGAGAGTCTCTATAATAGCGATTCCGGGCTTTTCGCGATGGGCTTGTGTAAGGACGGCCGCCCTCGGCTGTCCCCACACGAGCAACGAACTTTGACTCAACCTACTTACAACTCGAGCAGCACTCTCGCCACGACAGCCGCGGGCATTCCCACAATCGCGATTGTGGGACGTCCTAACGTGGGCAAGTCAACGCTTTTCAACCGCATTGTCGGTTCGCGCCGAGCAATCGTCGGCGACGAACCCGGAATCACCCGCGACCGCCTTTACGGCGACGCGGAATGGGGTGGCCGCCGCCTGCGTATCGTGGACACCGGCGGCATTTTGCCAGAAGAAAAAGATTTGATCCCCTCGGAAATCTACCGGCAGGCGAGGGTCGCGCTCGATGAAGCCGCCGCCATCGTGATGGTCGTGGATGGCCGTACCGAGATCGCCGGACCCGATCTTGAACTGGTGCGCCTCTTGCGAAAATCCAACCGGCCCCTGTTCCTTGCCGTCAACAAGGTTGACTCGGAAAAGCAGTCGTCCCTGATCAACGACTTTCATCGGCTGGGCGTAAAACAAATGTTTCCCATTTCTGCGGAGCACGGACGGGGCATCGACGACCTGCTCGACGCAGTTCTCGATGCTCTGCCTGTTGACAGCGTAGGCACGGAGGACACAGAGAACACGGAGGAGTCTCTTAACGAGCAGGCCAAGGGCGAGGCCACCGAGTCACCAGAAGAAGCTTCCCACGAGGTCAAGGTCGCCATCATCGGCCATCCAAATGTCGGCAAGTCCACATTGCTCAACTGCCTCACTTCTTCGGACCGTGCCATTGTTTCGCCGATCCCCGGCACTACCCGCGATGCCGTGGATGAGATTGTCGAGCATAACGGCCGGCGCTTCCGCTTTATCGACACCGCCGGCATTCGACGCAAAGGCAAGACGCATTTGATGGCTGAGAAACTGTCGGTCGTGATGGCACGCAAACATTTGGAGGGCGCCGACATCGCATTGCTGGTCATCGATGCCACGGAAGGTGTCAGCCAGCTCGATGCTTCCATTGCCGGATATGCACACGAAAGCGGCCGCTCCATCATTATCGTGGTCAATAAGTGGGACCTCGTGATCAGTGGGAAGAAAAGCGATGCGCGCCCTACGAAAGCGGAGCGCATGCGCGAGAGTAAGCGGCCTGCGGATCGCGACGCCTACGAACAGCGACTGCGCTATGAGCTCAAGTTTCTAAACTATGCGCCAATTGTCTTCGTTTCCGCTCAGAACGGCAAAGGCACGGAAAAAATATTTCCGCTCCTCGAGGAAGTGGCTACCGAACGCCGCAAGCGGGTCACCACAGGGCAAATGAATCGGTTTATTGAGCGCGTCGACTTCGAACGTGCCTCGGTCCCAATGCGCCAGAGAGTGAAAATTCTCTACATGACGCAAGCTTCCGTCGCTCCGCCCACTTTTGTGCTGTTCACCAACCGCGCCGTGAAGTTGCACTTCTCGTATCAGCGGTTCCTTGAAAATCAGATTCGGGAAGCTTTCGGCTTCGTGGGCACGCCGATCTGGATCAAGAACCGGGCGAGAAATTCCTGATGATGCTTTCCCTCACTCTCCGGCCAGTTGCTGATTCTTCGTTAACAATCCCACCCTTTGCACCCCGGCGTGATGCGCCAAATCGATCACATCCGCGACGTACTGAAAGTCCACGTCAGCGTCCCCGCGAACAAACGCAACTTTCTCCACACGCGTCAAGTAGATTTGCGCCAGCCGCATTTCCAACTCTTCCCAAGGCACATAATCCTGATTGATCTTCACGGTTGGCGGTGAATTTTTCGTCGTCCACACCACCTGGATCACCACTGTGCGCTCGGGCTGGCGGGCAGGTGCCTTGTCATTTTTCGGCGGCTGGGGCAACTGCGTCTTCTCCTGGTACTCCTTGTCCATGGACACGACCAGCATGAACATGATGATCAGCGTCAGCAACACATCGATCAGCGGCGTAACGTTGATCTGCGGTCCAGACGGACCTCCGCCTGCCATTGAGAAAGACATGAACTTTTGCTCCTCTCGGCACGCGCGTGTCTGCAACATCAGACACCTCGCTCTCAACAGGAGTTCCACCCAATCTTGTAGGCGCACCCGGAATCTGCAAAGGTGGCCTTGCGTCTTTGCAATCCGGACGTGCATGATGGAATGCACGGTCGCACGCGGAACCGCGGCCCGCACTCTCGGAAATGACCCGCATAGCGCGACCCGCCGTCCTCGCTCTTCTCATCGTTGCTGCACTCGCCACATGCGCTCGCAGTCAAGACAACTACGAAATTCAGGTTTACGGCTCCGATACCGTGGCGCCTCGATCGACTATGGTAGAGATTCACTCCAATTTCACGGTCAATGGCAGCAAGACGGTCGAAGACGGAATGCTTCCCACCAACCATGCCATGCACGAGACGCTTGAAATAACGCAGGGAGTGAATGACTGGTCCGAGGTTGGCTTCTACCTTTTCTCAAGCATTCAGCCGGATGGCGGATGGCAATGGGTTGGAGATCACATTCGCCCGCGCGTGCGCATCCCCGAGAAATGGCATTGGCCGGTGGGATTGAGTCTTTCGACTGAGTTCGGCTACCAGCGTGCCGCCTTTTCACCAGACACTTGGACTTGGGAGATTCGTCCGATCATTGATAAGAAAATCGGACCGTGGTATTTGAGCTTCAATCCGTCGTTGGACCGCTCCTTTCACGGCCCGGGCGTGAATCAAGGTGTGGAGTTTTCACCCAATGTGAAGGTCAGCTATGACTTCACCAAGAAGATTGCGGGCGGCCTGGAGTACTACGCCGCCTACGGCTCACTGAGTGGATTCGACGCCCTGCGAGATCAGCAGCAGCAATTTTTCCCTTCCATCGACATCGATTTCGCACCGGAATGGGAGTTCAACTTCGGAGTGGGCATTGGCACAACTCGCTCCACCGACCACTTGATCGTGAAATGCATTGTGGGACGGCGCTTCTCCTGGCCGCACGGAAAGACCGCAAGGCTGAAACCCGCACAGCCTTGATCTGATTGGCTTCAGGCATTGGCCCGCCGACGTGTGCGCTAAACCGCGGGTTCCGGGGTTGGAGCCAAGGGTGGTGGCTCTTCCGGCGACGCTCCGCCGTCGGACGCGAACATTTGAGCTTGTGGTGGCGGAGGATAGAGCGCCAGGCTTAGAGCCCGATACCGCGGCGCGAAGAAATAAATCGCGTACGCCGGGAAGAAGACGATGGCGGGCACTGCAATGAGTGCCAGTAGATAGAAAAAAAGAGCGAACAAAATACATCCCACAACGACGGCAATGGTAATCGTAAGCGCATTCCATGTCAGGCCAGCGCTTTTCCCGGTGATCACGGCGACGACTGCCACACCCACAGCCGGAATTGCGACGATCAGGCTCAAAATTAGCGACACGATTCCAACTACGATCCCCGCCCCAATCGCGAGCACGATCTTCATGCCTACGTAAATGGCATAGCCGCCCTGTTCCGCCTGGAGCATGGGCCACAGCCGGCGCCAGCCCTCGATTGCGCCAATGCCTTCAAGAGCCATTTGCGGGACTACGAAATCCTTGGTCAGCACATGAACCACCCCCGCGGCGACAAAGAAAACAGCCAACAAGAAAAACACTACAATTCCGCTAAAAACCAAAGGCAAAACATGTTCGCGGGGAGGACTGAACCACCCCATCGCGTACGCGAAGACGGCCGGCAGTCCCACGAGGATCACTACTGCTGCTAACGTGACGAGCGTGAAGCCCAGTTGCCAGAGAAAGTAGTCCCAGCCTTGGCCCTGCCGGCGCGTCCACCCATCCCGGATATGACATTCCTTGGTGAGCACGCTGTCGAACAGGATGAATCGCATGACGCTACTGATGTACATCATCACGACCATGAAGACTAGGCCGGTGACGATCAGGACCGCGATAAGCCCTCCCAGAAGGGCCGGATCAATCTTGGGCCAGGCCTGCGCCAATAAATGTTGAGAGGGGGGATGCTGTCGCGGAAAGTTCATTGGGGAGGGAACATGGAACCCTCCGCCAGAGCCCATTTCGCCCGCCAGCAATCCGACCACGGCCAATCGAGTCCACTGCCAGAAGCGGAACGGTTGCAACAGTTGCTGTTTGGTGTGCCGGAAAGCAAGCGTAATCGTGTCGACGGCGGAGATCGGCAAAGAGCACCTCGGCGAAAACCCTCAGGAGCAAGGTACTGCGAAGTTGAATGGCGGGCAAATCAATTCGCGACTGAGTGACGGTTCGGCTGCCATCTTTTGTCCAGAATCTCGCTAGCTCGTTTTATTCGTAGCGCAGCGCTTCCACAGGATCAAGCTTCGAGGCTCTCATAGCGGGAACCAGCCCGCTGATGACACCGACAATCAGCAGCACTGCGCTGGATAGCAAAACCGTCATGATCGAGATTCGTAAGTGAATATCTCCTTGGCCTGAGTCGTCCTCGAATAGCGGGCCCATCATAGGAAGAGTACCCACCGACCACGCAATGACATAGGACAGCAATACGCCGATCGCACCGCCCAGAAGCATGATCAACAACGTTTCCGCAAGGAATTGCAGCTTGATGTGCCGCTTTCGAGCACCCAGGGCGCGCCGCAGACCAATTTCACGAATCCGCTCATCCACCGAGACCAACATAATATTCATCACACCGACGCCGCCAATACCGAGAGTCAAGGTTCCGACGAAAGTCAGCAGAACCTGCAATCCAATGGTCAGCGCATCGATCACCGGACGGAATTCGTCACGGCCAAACATCTGGAAGGCTTTGGGATCAGTTGGCGAAAAATTTTGCCGCGTCGCGACTGCGGCCAACACCTGCGCCATTGCTTTCTTTTCGAACTGCGGCGCTATCGGTGCAAATACCATCACTGCGGCGTAACGCGTGTTCCACAAATCTCCGGCGGTCGAATATGGGATCCACGAGGAATCATCATCGCTCGAGAAGTAGTTGCTGAGTTGAATCTTACGCGTCATCACGCCAATGACTGTGAAGCGCACTCCCGCCACCTGCACCGTTTCGCCCACAGCCGGACGGCCGCTGAACAACTGCTCTTTAAGCCGGCCGCCCAGGAAAATTACGCGGCGCCGTTCGAGTTCATCCTCCGCGTTGATCCAGCGGCCCTCAGACGGGACCTCATTGCGCATCTCACCATACTCGGGACAAACTCCACGCACGGGCGCGGTTCCCACGAGCCGATCGCCGTAGGCAATTCCCGGGCGTCGGACGGTCTCGAGGCAAACATGTTTCACCAGAGGAGCCGTCTGCTTCACCATGTCGAGATCCGCCTGCTCGAGAACCACCTTCTTGCCTGCGCGCTGGCCGCCCGGCTGCTCGCTGGTCTGCTGAGGCCAGCAAATGACCACACTCTTACCGAAGGCATCGAATCCGTGGACCAGGACGCTCCGGAAACTGCTGCCATAGGCGATGAGAAGAGTGACGGTCGCAATTCCCCAGACAATACCCAGCATGGTGAGGAAACTGCGGGTGAGGTTCCGTTTGAGGGCGACCCAGGCTTCGAGAATGATCTCAATCAACATATGAATCTGAACGATGCAGAACACGTGTCCGAGAAATCAAGAACTGCAGGATTCCCTTCGTGTTCCTTAGTGTCCTTCGTGATTGATAGTTTTTATCCGCCAGCCTCATACCGCAAAGCCTCGATCGGATCAATTGAAGCCGCCCGTCGCGCCGGATAAAGAGCCGCACCGACCGCGATCGCTCCCAGCAGGCCTGCCGCAGTTAATCCAGAAGTCCAACTTGGCAGAAGCCCGGCAAAGAAGTCCGGCATCGGCAGCATGTTTACCAATGCGCAAAACCCGAAGGCGATGCCGAGGCCAATGCCCCCGCTGAGTAAGGCGATGATCAATGCTTCAATAAAGAATTGCCGAAGAATCGTTCCGGCCGGAGCCCCGATTGCTTTGCGAACGCCGATCTCGCGCGTTCTTTCGCGCACTGCCACCAGCATCACATTCATCACTCCAATGCCGCCCAACAGCAGCGTCACAATCCCCACCGCGCCGAGAAAGAACTTCATGCCATCGGTCATTGTCTTGAAAGCCTGCGCCTCCTGGACGGTATCCCAGATCGGGCACGCTTCCTTATCGCGCGGATCATAACGGTGCATGCGAGCTAGCGCGACGCGCACCTCCCGTTTGCAGGCTTCGTGCTGATCGACGGACTTCGGCGTCACCAGAAGTTGATCGAACGTAGAACTTGTCCCCGGAGGCTTGTCCGGAAAATCACGGCGCATTGCAGTGAAGGGAAGAAAGACCTTGTTCACATCCCACCCGTCGTAGCTGGAATCCTGTTTCTTCTTCGCCATGACACCGATGACGGTGTAGGGAAAGTCATTCAAATAGATCGTGTCGCCCACGGGATTGCGTCCCGGGAACAGCTGCTTGGCCGCATCCGAGCCAAGGAACGCGACGCGCCTGGACTCGCGCATGTCATCCCAGTCGTAAAAACGTCCGGTCCCCACATCCAGGCTTCGGATATAGCCGAACGGAGGATAAGATCCGGTCACAGTAAGAGCGGCATTATTGAAATTCGAGTGCGTGCGAACTGTGTCCTGTTCAAGCTCCGGAATTGCGTATTCGCAATCCGGCGAGTCCGCCTGCACGACGGGAACGTCCTCATCTTCCCAGTGCACGGAACGTCCCGCGTGGGTGCCGCCAGCCTGGAGGCTGGTACGCCCGTGAAAGACGATCATCACGTCTTTACCGAGGTTTCTTGCCTGCTCCTCCTGACCCTTACGGAGACCTTCGCCGGCCGCAACCATGAGCACGATCGACACAATGCCCCAGGCAATCCCGAACATGGTGAGGAAGGCCCGCAGTTTGTGAGCCCAGAGGGTCCGTAGCACGTCGGAAACGAGATCACGCAGAGTCATGCCAGTAACTTGGACGCGTCGCAGCGGAGAAGGTGATCCCTCGGCTGCTCATGGTTAGTGATACGGAAGTGGGAAGAAATTTGTTGCAGAAAAACGAGGCCTGTCGGGTCTGAGGCGCGAGCCCTCATTCTCGCTGCAAAACCCTCTTTTCCATCGTAAACAGCGGCGTCCCAAATAGATGCTGAGGATCCTCGTTAACCCGCCGGAACCCGAATTCCTCATAAAGGCGAATGGCAGCGGTCAGAAACGGCGTGGTGCTCAGAACTATGCAGCTGCAACCTTTTTCCAGAGGCACAGGATTCGACTTGCTTCAACAATTGGGCGCCGACCCCTAATTTCCTCGCGACGGGGAGAACCGCCATCCCCCGCATATAAAGTGAATCCCGCTTCACCACGGCAGCTACGGTCCCGATGACGACACCGGCACGCAGTGCGATCCAGACGGGCCCTTGGCGCATGCGAACCAAAACTTCCTCTGTATTCGGAGTCGTCGCCGCAAAACCTTCCGGCGTATAGAGACCTTCATACTGTACGAACGACTCATGGAGTACTTTCGCAACGGATGCGGCATCTTCCGGCTCTGCCCGGCGAACCTGAATCTCGCATGACGACGCCTTCATTTGGGTATGCGTCCTCCGCGGTCGCTCGCGCGCGGGCGATTCAGGCTTTCACAGCTATCGCGCCAACGCTCTCTATCCAGCGGTCGAATTCCTGCAGGGCCAATTCGCACTGCGCGCGATGCCGTTCTTTGCGATCGCGAATCTTTTTCTCAAGGGGAGGAAGTAAATCAAAAGTGATGTTGGCCGGTTGAAAGTTCTTCGCGTCCGCGCGGGTTACGTAGTGCGTGAGCGATCCGAATGCCGACGGGCGCGGAGCCGCCGTCATCGCAGTTCCGGAAACCATGGCGGCGGCGTGGATGCCTGCAATCAGTCCTGTCGCGATCGATTCCACGTATCCCTCAACGCCACAAATCTGCCCCGCAAAGAAAACCTGCGAATGCGCCTTCATCTGCAAGGTTGGCTGCAACAAAGTCGGGGCATTGATATACGTGTTTCGATGAATTTGCCCGTAACGCACGAAGCGCGCGTTTTCCAGCCCGGGTATCAGCCGCAGTACACGCGCCTGCTCGCCAAACTTCAGGTGATTCTGAAACCCGACCAGGTTGTAGGAATCGGCGCGCAAATTCTCCTGCCGCAACTGGACCACGGCATAGGGCATTTTCCCCGTTCGCGGATCCTTCAGCCCCACGGGCTTCATGGGTCCGAAACGCAAAGTATCGCGCCCGCGACGAGCGATCTCCTCGATCGGCAGGCATCCCTCAAAGTAATTCAGTTTTTCCCAATCGCGCTCCTCAACGGACTGAGCCGCCAGCAGCGCATCATAGAAATTGCCGTACTCCTCCGGGGTCATGGGGCAATTGATATAGTCTGCCGAGCCCTTGTCGTATCGTGCCGCCATATAGACGCGGGACATGTCGATCGAATCAGCCTCCACGATCGGGCTGATTGAATCGTAGAAATACAGGTGAGGACTGGGTTGAGCGGGCGTCCCCGCCTGCTCATGATCCGAAACGCTGGTCGTGTGACTCAGTCGGGCAATTTCGATGGCAAGAGGTTCCGAGGTCAGAGGCCCGGTGGCAATGATGGTGATCCCATCGTCTTCATCGATCGCCGTAACCTCTTCCCGGCGCACCGTAATCCGACGCTCGCGCGCGATCGCTTCGGTCACTCGAGCCGCAAATGTAACTCGATCGACTGCCAGAGCGTGACCGGCAGGAACGGCGCACTCCCGGGCAATCTCCAGCAATAGAGATCCGGCCCTGCGCATCTCTTCCTTCAGCAGCCAGGGAGCGGTATTCTCGCTGTCAGACTTCAGCGAGTTCGAGCAAACCAGTTCAGCGAAATCCGCCGTCTGATGCGCCGGCGTCAATCGCACCGGACGCATCTCAAATAATTCGACGTCCACGCCACGGCGCGCACACTGCCACGCCGCTTCGGACCCAGCTAACCCCGCGCCGATGATTTTGATGGCCGCCATAGTCACCTATTTTGACGTCGGACGCGACTTGCGCGGCTCGTGAATTTTCTCGCGTCTCTCAAGCATCTCCACGAATTCCCGAATCTTGCGGGCACGCGTCTCTGCTTTCTTCACCGTCTGAATCCGAAATAGCACCGCGTACCGGTTCGCGCCATCGAGCGATTGAAAAAATTCATGGGCGCGCGGGCTGGCATCGAGCGCGGCCTGAAAGTCTTCTGGAACCTTGGCGGACTTGGGCGAGTCATACGCGGCGTCCCAAGTGCCATTCTTCTTAGCTGCATCGATAGCTTCTTGCCCAGCCGGTTTCATCCGCTTGCCAGACACCAAGGCCAGCGCCTTCTCCCGGTTGATTTTCGACCAGATACTCCGGCCGGAACGCGGCAGGAACCGCTGCAGCCACGCCTGATCGCTTTCGCCCCGCTTCTGACCATCAATCCATCCGTAGCACAACGCAACCTCAAGTGCCTCGCTGTAGGTAACCGACCTCAACCCCGACCCCTTCTTTGCCAGTCGGAGCCAAACTCCTGACGATTTGCGATGATTTCTTTCGAGCCACGTCGTCCACCCTCCCGAAGTGGCAAACAATCGAATCGGATCGTTGACGCTACTGCTTTTCGCTTTCACCGAACCTCTCCGCCATGCGCTCCAAGGCTTGCCCGGTCAAGAATACTGGCCGCCATTGATCGCGAAACTCTGCCCCCACTGCCTTGTAGAACTCGATCGCCCCCTCATTCCAATCCAGCACTTCCCAGTGTATTCCGTAAAGTCTTTCCTTGATCGCGATGCGTGCGATGGCCGCCAGCAAGGCGCTTCCGATTCCACGACCGCGAAAAGCCTCACGAACAAACAAGTCCTCAAGAAACAATCCGCGACCTCCCCACGTCGAATAGTACCCAAATGTGACAGCGTAGCCCGCGGGTTCGCCGTTCCACTCGGCGATTAGCGCCTGAAACCGGGGATTTTCTCCGAATCCGTCGTGCGCGAGATCTTGTTCGCGGATGGTCACCAGTTCGAGTTCATGCTCGTATTCCGCGAGCTCGCGGATCATCGTACTCAGCAGGGCTGCGTCGTGGATAGTTGCAGGGCGAATCCGAAGCATGAGGGAAAGAATACATCGGGGAAGATCAATGGAGGACCGGAGTAGCATCGGTGCCGACACATACCCAATTTCCGTGCTTGAGAAGCCAGGTATCTACAAAGCGCTCATGGCGGGTATACGATTTCCCGTTTTCCACGCCTTTCACGCGCATCACTCCGGTAGCAATCGCCACGGGGCCATACACGTGGACTTTCATCGATTCCGGAGCGACTTGTTGCTGCTGCGCGGTCTGTTGTGGCGTAGAGGACTTGACGCTCGCAAGAAATTCCGACTTACTTTGCACCGAGCCGTCGTCGTTCACTAAAACGATACCATCGTCGAGAATGGAATTCAGAGCCTTCGTGTCGCCCGACTTGTAAGCCTGATTCCACAGCTGTTCGAGTGCCACGATCTTCGATTGGGTAGCCGCGTCGGCATCAGCTTGCGCCTGAGCGCCAACCGCCGCCGTACAGACCAGTAGAAGCACCAGTGCGGCTGGTTTCATAACTTACCTCCTCCTGCCCCTCGGGAGACGGCTATCTCTGTCCGCACTCTAAGAGAGAGCCGGCTCGATGACAAGTGTCTGGTCCTATCCTGTCTCGCGGGGAATGCTCAGTGGTTACGAAGCAGTACGGGATCGCTTTCTTAGTGGAGGATTAGCGTGGACTGGGCTGCCACACACACCCAGGTTGATCCCTTAAGCACCCAGGTATCTATAAATCGGCCGCGCCTCAGCAAGGGTGCCGCGCCTTTGCGTTCGCTCGAATGGTAGATTCCGGTCACGATCGCAGCGTTCCCAAATATTTCAACCGTCATCGACTCCGTCGTCACCTGATGGGGCGGTGCCGACTTCACTCTCGACAGGAACTCTGCCTTGGTCATGACGGTTCCGTCGAACTCAACGTACGTCAGGGCATTGTCGAATAGTTCATCGAGCGCCTTCAGGTCGCGGGCAGACTCGGCCTGATCCCAAACGTGCTCGAGGGCGAGGATCTTCGAGCGGGATGCGGATTCGTCGGCTTTTTGCCCTAACAGTGGCGGCAGCGCCATCGCACACGCAGCCAATATAACCACGCACTTCACGGCATAAAGTCTCATGCATGCTACATCGGCAGTTTGGCTCGCTCCCTTCAGTGATTCACCGTCGAATCAGTGCGTTCCACTATGATGGAACTTTAACTCCTGTGCCTGGAGGCTTTGATGGCTCGCATTCGATTGGTCGAACCAGAAACCGCGCCGCCTGAAGTGCGGGAGATCTACGAGAAAACGCTTCGCGGCAAGCCCGGCAACGCCCAAAAAGCGCTCGCGCATCGTCCCGAGATGCTTAAGAATTTTCTAACTTTCTACGCGAGCGTCGGACGTTCTCTGGACCGAAAGTTGTACGAACTTATCTATCTCCAAGTCTCGCTGATCAACGAGTGCCACTACTGCACCCAACACCACGTTTCAAGTTCAAAGCGGGTCGGTCTCAACGCGGAAGACTGGTCGGCGCTCAGGGCGGGAGATTATTCGCGATACAGCGAGAAGGAACGTGCCGCTCTCACCTATGTGAACAAACTGACGCGCACACCGCACGACATCACGGACGCCGACTTTGCTTCTCTAGCCGGTAATTTCTCGGAGCCGGAAATCGTTGACATCCACTTGCTCACGGGACTCGCGAACCTGACCAACCGCTTTACCGACCCTCTGGGGCTGGAAGTGGAGTTCCCGGAAGAAAAAGTCTGAGAGTCGTGGCAATTGGGAAGGGCTTTCAAAACGGCGCTTACAAAATCACACATATTACTCGATGTTTAAAGGATTTCCCGCGTATCCCCTACTCGCCGCGTGACCCTCTCCCGATCCAGATACTCCAATAGGGGAATCGCATACTTGCGGCTGACACCAGTCATCTCTTTGAACTTCCCTACGTCAATCTTGGACGACTTCGTTTTGTACTCTGCCATCTGTTGCCGCAACTGCTCGAGGGCACTGCGATGAAACACGAGTTCATCGGAAATCTTGACCAAAACCTTATCCCGTAACAGTAACGTTACGATCTTCTGCGCACGCGCCTTGTCGACCGTCAGTCCCGCGATCACCTCGTGCAGCGCCGGAACTTTCAAGCCTGTGGTAGCAAAGGCCTCCTCGATCTTTTTCTTGGACTCGGCCTCCTCATCCCTCATCACGACTCCGTGACCGGGAAGGCGGACCAGGTCGCTCGGGACCTCAAGTTTTTTCTCCTCAACCGATTTCTGCAAAGCTCGATCAAAAACCGGGTCCGAGCCCTTCACTTTCTTGCGCAACTCTTCTTTCGGAATTCCGCGCTCCAGCGGGTGATTCTTGTGGAATTCTTCAACGGTCTTCCTCATCCAGGTCTGCAATCCAGTCATGTGCGCGGCGTCCAGGAGCAAGTCGCCGACCCGCAACAGCGCACCGGTTCGCACGTCATTCAGAAGTTGGTTGTCGATCGCTTGCCTCGTGAAGCCGGTTTCAGCTATGAGTTGCGGGATTGAGATCCCGAAACTCCCCCGTCGCGAAATCCTCATCCTGAGAATGCTCGCCGGATCGTCTTTTGCCAGAACGCTCAGAAAATTGTTGTCTTGAGACAGTCTGGGGCCCGGCGCTGCGTCGAGCACCACCCCGCCGCCGATCGTCACGACGGGAGAAAATTGCCGAAGGATGAAACGATCTCCCGGCAGCAAAAGAGTTGCCTCCGGGAACTTCAGGCGCGCCAAGGCCTCCGAGCCGGGAGCAACTTGTTTCGCGTCGTGAAGAACAATTTCCGCTACAGTCTCCATCGTATTGCAGTGAAAGTGAACTCGCCTTCGATCCTTTAACGGCCGAGCCGCAGACGATAACAGGCTCAGCCGGACGTCCGCTCGCCGAGTCGCCGCGAACGTTGCCACTGGGGCCAAGGTCATGCCACGCGACAGATCTTCCGTACTCGCCCCCGCCAGGTTTAGTGCGGTACGCTGCCCAGCTACGGCGGCATCGGCAGGTTGTCCGTGAACCTGTACTCCTCTTACTCGCACGCGCTGCCCAGTGGGAAACACTTCCAATTCATCTTCCTTTCGAATCGTCCCCGAAACCAGCGTTCCCGTGATCACAGTGCCGAATCCCTTCATGGTGAACACGCGATCAATGGGCAATCTTGCCAGTGCGCGAGAATCGCGCGGCTGGACTTGGCCCGCTGCGGCAATCATGGCCTGTTTTAAGTCGTCGAGTCCCGCGCCTGTTAGAGAACTTACTGGGATGATGGGCGCCTCCGGGGCCTCCAGAAAAGTCCCTCGCAGGAATTCTTCGACTTCCAACCGGACCACATCGAGTGTTTCCGCATCGACGGCGTCAGACTTGGTCAGGACAGTGATGCCTCGCCGCACGCCCAGCAATTGCAGAATGTCAAAGTGCTCCCGGGTCTGTGGCTTGATCGACTCGTCTGCGGCAATCACCAGGAGGACCAGGTCAATTCCCCCCACCCCGGCCAGCATGTTTCGCACAAATCGCTCGTGCCCCGGAACGTCCACAAATCCCAGGTGCAGAGTCTCGCCGTTTGCCCCAGGCAGGTCCATATGAGCGAATCCTAGATCGATGGTGATGCCGCGACGCTTTTCTTCGACGAGCCGGTCGGCGTCGATCCCGGTCAGCGCCTTCACCAGTGCGGTTTTCCCGTGGTCGATGTGTCCGGCCGTGCCCACAATGATCGATTTCATGCCTTGAGAATCGTAGCAGGAGAGGCCGAAAAGTGGCCCAATGCCACCTTCGATCCGCTCTATCCCTTCTGTCCCCAAAATGCGACAATAGTAACTCCTCCATGTCCACCTCTTTGACTCCTGCCTTTCCTCCGGAAACCCTCCGGCAGCACGGTCTCACGCCCAATGAGTACGAAAAAATCAAGCAGCTTCTGGGCGGCCGCGAACCCACGCTTACCGAACTCGGCATCTTCAGCGTGATGTGGAGTGAACATTGCTCCTACAAATCGTCGCGCGTGCACTTGAAGCGCCTGCCTACGCGCAGCAAGCGCGTGCTGCAGGGGCCGGGCGAGAACGCCGGAATCATTGACATCGGTGATGGTTGGGCATGCGCGTTCAAGATCGAATCGCACAACCATCCGTCTTTCATTGAACCGTTTCAGGGTGCCACCACTGGCGTTGGTGGAATCCTGCGAGACATTTTCACCATGGGAGCCAGGCCGGTCGCGGTCATGGATTCCCTGCGTTTTGGCCCGATCGCGTCCCATGCAGGAACCGCCGCCACGCCTGCACCCTCGCAAGCCGAACTCCACAAGAACCATTCCATTCTTGAAGGCGTTGTAAGCGGAGTTGCATCCTATGGCAATTGTTTCGGCGTTCCCAACCTCGGCGGCGAGACCAAGTTCGAGCCCTGCTACTCGGGCAACCCGCTGGTGAACGCATTCGCGCTGGGCCTGGTGCGGAAAGACGAGATCTTCTACGCGCGTGCCGCAGGCGAAGGCAACCCGGTGATCTACGTTGGCGCAAAAACAGGCCGAGACGGTATTCACGGCGCGACCATGGCCAGCGAGGAGTTCAGCGAGGCCTCCGAGGCGAAGCGCCCGAATGTGCAGGTAGGAGATCCTTTTCTCGAAAAACTTCTGCTCGAGGCCTGCCTTGAAGCTATGCAAACTGGCGCCATCGTCGGCATTCAGGACATGGGGGCGGCCGGACTAACTTGCTCCACTTGCGAGATGGGCGGACGCGGCGGCGTAGGGATCGAAATCGAACTGGACCGCGTGCCGCAGCGCGAAACCGGAATGACTCCCTACGAGATCATGCTGAGCGAATCGCAGGAACGCATGCTGCTGGTCGCACAAAAAGGCCGCGAACCCGAAGTCTTCCGCGTTTTTGAAAAGTGGGGACTCGATGCGGTCGAGGTTGGCAAGGTCACCGCCGACAATAAGCTGCGCGTGCTTGAGCACGGTAAGGTTGTCGCGGAGATTCCGAACCAGGCCTTGACCGACGATGCGCCTGTCTACAAGCGTCCTTTAACAAGATGGGAGCCGCCAGTACCGCGTGAGATGCCGGAACAGGTAAAGCTTGGAACAATGAGCGACTTCACCGCGAGCCTGAAGCGGTTGCTCGCCAGCCCCAATATCTGTGGGAAGCGCTGGGTGTGGCAGCAGTACGACCACATGGTGCTGACCAACACAGTAGAGGCGCCCGGCGCTGGTGATGCGGGCGTGATTCGCATTAAAGGCTCGGAGCGTGGTCTTGCAATGGCCCTCGATGGCAATGGACGCTGGTGCTACCTCGATCCGCGCCTCGGAGCCATGCACGCCGTTGCTGAGGCCGCCCGCAAAGTCGCTTGCTCGGGTGCGACTCCTGTCGCTGCAACCAACTGCCTGAACTTTGGCAATCCGGAAAAGCCGCACATCATGTGGCAGTTCTCCCAAACGATTGACGGAATCACCAAGGCTTGCGAAGAGTTGGAAATTCCCATCACTGGCGGCAATGTCAGCTTTTACAACGAGACTCTGGGCGAAGGTATCTATCCCACGCCTGTGCTCGGAGTTGTTGGAATTCTGGAAGACGTGCACAAGGCCACGAAAATGCACTTCGCGGGACCCGGACGCACGGTCGTGCTATTGCGCGCCGGAGAGGCTGGCGATATCACCGATGCAGAGACTGAGTTCGGCTCATCCGAATACGCCAAGGAAAATCTGGGAATGCTGTGGGGATACCCACCGGAGCTAGATCTGGAAAAAGAAGCCGCATTGCAGAAAGCCGTTATCGAACTGGTCCAGCAAGAGCTGGTGGATTCAGTACATGACTGCGCCGATGGCGGCGTGGCGGTCGCGTTGGCCGAGAAAGCGTTCCCAAAGGGTGTCGGTGCTCGTTTGAATCTGCCGTCTGGCGGCCTTTTTGCCGAATTTGTCCTGTTCGGAGAAGACGCCAGCCGCATCGTCATCTCCTGCGACCCTGAGAGCGTTCCGCGAATCAAAGAAGTGGCGGGAAAGTACGGCGTCGCGGCAGAGGTCATCGGAGAGACAATCCCGGAGAAGCTGGAGATCTCCGTTGATGGCAAGGTCGCCATTTCAGCGGCGATTTCTGAATTAAGCGAGTCTTACGAACACGCTTTGGAGTCTGCGCTGAGAACAGATCCGGAGTTGGTGGCGGCGGATTGATTCGAGAAAAACATTTGAAGTCGAACTACCGCGCGACACAGAGGTCATGACCACGGCCAAGAGGTAAGAGCCAGGAGCCCAATGCTGATTTCCGACAAATTTCACGACGAGTGCGGCGTGGTGGCGATCTTTGCCCATCCGGAAGCGGAGAAACTTGCCTACCTCGGGCTGCATGCGCTGCAGCATCGCGGTCAGGAATCAGCAGGGATCGTTACCTCTGACGGTCTGACTTCGCGGGTCCACAAAGCCATGGGCTCGGTGGCCGAAATCTTCACCGAAGATGTGCTCTCGAAGATGCGCGGCACGCTGGCGATCGGGCACACGCGCTATTCCACCGCCGGGGATTCAGCGCTGCTGAACGCCCAACCCATTCTGGTGCAGTCGAATAAAGGATCGATTGGCGTCGCGCACAATGGCAACCTGATCAATGCGACGCAGCTCCGGGCCCGCTTGGAAAGCCAAGGCTCGATCTTTCAGACCAACAGCGATACGGAAGTCATCGTTCATCTCATTGCTCTGTCCAAGGAGCACACCCTGCCGGAAGCAATGGCCGATGCTCTGCGACGGGTCGAGGGAGCCTTTTCCCTTGTGATGATGAGTAATGATCGTGTCTTCGCTGCGCGCGATCCGCGCGGCTTCCGGCCACTGGCAATGGGTCGCATCGCCGCCCTGGATGGCCAGAAACACGATACTGTGGTCTTTGCCTCCGAGACCTGCGCCTTCGATTTGATCGGAGCCGAGTACGTGCGCGATGTCAAACCCGGAGAACTTATCGTGGTAGGCCCGGAAGGGGTGGGCTCGCGCTTCTACTCGACGGCCGCGCCGCAATCCAGTTGCATTTTCGAGCATGTGTACTTCTCGCGCCCGGACAGCCTGGTCTTTGGACGCCCGGTTCAAACCAGCCGCGAAGAACTCGGACGACAGCTAGCAAGGGAGGCGGGTGTGGACGCCGATCTCGTCGTTCCGGTCCCCGACTCCGGAGTGACAGCCGCCGTCGGCTACGCCGCGGAGAGCGGTATTCCCTTTCGCTTTGCCTTGATCCGAAATCACTACGTGGGACGCACTTTCATCGAACCCAGCCAGAGCGTGCGCGATTTTGGGGTGAAGCTGAAGTTGAATCCGGTTCGCTCGCTGCTGCAAGGGAAACGGGTCGTGCTGATCGATGATTCGATCGTGCGCGGTACCACGAGCCGCAAGATTGTACGCATGATTCGGAACGCCGGCGCCACCGAGGTGCACATGCGAGTCTCTTGCCCTCCGACAATCTCGCCCTGTTATTACGGCGTGGACACGCCTTCGAAGAAACAATTGATTGCAGCAAATAAGTCGGTGGAAGAAATCCGCGATTACATTGGCGCTGATTCGCTCGCTTATCTCTCTCTGGAGGGCCTGAAGAGTGCCTGCGGTGAGGGGGAAAAGATTTCTTATTGCTCTGCCTGTTATACCGGCAAATATCCTACTGACATTGTGGATGTCGAGGACATTCAGCCGGCCACAGCGCGGCGCTGATACCACGCTTCGCACTTATTTGCCGGGGCGAACAATGCCCAGCAGTCTTCGAGGATCCAATCGAGATTAATAAAATGGGGCGGCCTCGCGGCCGCCCCAAAGCGTTCGTTCCAAGAACTATTTCATGGAGTGAACAACCGCGTCCGGATTGCCTCGAGTGGTCTGGCTTTCAAAAGCTCCGATAAACCCCGAGTTGATGTTCAAGAAGTCGCTGGTCAATTGATCGTAGTCCCCCATGTAAATCGGATTGATAAAGAGGTCATTCCCGTGGGTCGGAGCGAACGATGGCATCCCGACATCGCCATCGGAGAAACTAGCCCCACCGTTGCTCGATTCGCCACAGTGTCGTCGAATCGCGAAATTTTCCCAGTCGGCGCGACGGTCGTACCAGCAAACAGCCACGTCACCGCGCTTGTCCACCGCAATTCCGGACTGGTAGTGATCATGACCGCTACCCAGGCGAGACTGGATGTCGCTGTTCACCTTGGTCGGCGATCCCCACGTTTGACCGCCATCGAACGAGGCGCGCAGCAAGACGTCGTCGTAGGCGTAGAAGCCCTGGATAGCCAGCGGGTCCGGAACCGTCTTGTCCCGGCCGTCCGCCCAGGTGATATAAAGCGCCCCGTCTGTAGCTGTGCCCGAATGGTCGATTGCCATCGCCATATCCAGGAAATCGCGGAACTCACCCTGAAGATAAAACGAGTCCCCTCCCGGCTGGATGGCGCCATCCACGGTTACTGGCGGGGAAAGCTTGCCCTTCGCATAGCTGGCGACCTGTATGCTGCGTGGGCCCAAAGGAAAGTTGCTGCCAAGGTTCACCCACGAAATGTACAAGGTTCCTGTGGAACTTACCGCGATCTGCGAGCCTTGCACTCCGGCGTTGCCGCAGACCTGGAAGGCAACAATAGGATGGGACCATGTTTTACCGCCATCTTTTGACTCAACAAATTCGATCGCGGTCCTTCCCGGGAAATCCTTCCCGCAACTGTTGGTTTGCGAAAAGTCGAAGTCGGTATAGGAGACGAAGATATTCTTGTGATTCGAAGGATCGATCGTCGACCAAGGCTTATCGAGCGCGTGATCATTCCCGTTCTTGGCCACCGCCGCGACGGGATCGCCCCAGGTCTTCCCCCCATCAGTCGACGTATTGATGGATACCGCAGCAAACGGATTGAGGCTGTTATCGAAATAATCGAAGATCTGTGTGTAGTAGAAGGTATTGGGATCGGCGCAATTCACGCCGGGATCACCCACCACGAGGTTGTAGATCTCGGGTCCGGGATTCACGGGTCCGATGTCGGTGAAGGTCGCCCCTCCATCGGTCGAGTACGACGCTCCAGCTAAAGATTGTCCGCCAGTCCCGGAAAAGAAAAACGGAGTTTCAAATATGCTACCCGAATCGTTGTAGCCCACAACTACCGTGTGACCGCAACGGGCCGTGGAAGTCTCGCTCTGTGTAAATCCCGCGAAAGAGGAGTAGGCGATGTCGACAGAGGGATCCGACGCTGCGACTATTCCCGCCTGGGGAACGGCCATACTCGCCGTTCGCGAAACCCCATGGGTCATCTTGCCGCGAGCGATGAAGGAAGGATCGGCCAGTCGCATGCCGAAGGTTTGCCATACGTCGGCCAAGTGGCCGATATTCGCATAACCGTCGAGCATCATACGATGGGAAGGCGGAAGCTTGTTGATCGCGGCCTTCACCTGCTGAAGAACTTTGTTAGTCGCAGTAATTTTTTCTACCGTTAGTTGAGCGGCCGCAAACGAACTGGCGAGCACCGCCATGCCGAAAGCTCCGGCTATAAAGCTCGAAAACCCGGATGACTTCATCAAGTAGTCTCCTCAGACAACATTCTTTAACTGGTGTGTTTATGTGAACGGAGTCGAAAGTGTGAGCGCAAGGGTCTTACTACTAGTCGCGCTAGTAAGCCATCTGAAGGGCTCTCTCGTCAAGATAAAAAGTCATCGACAGGCGAAGGAACACCACTTTTAGCGATCTGGGGCCTGCCCGAGAAGGCTTGTCAGGCGCGTCGTTTGGAGGGTGCGGATCGCTGAAAAGCTCAGGTAGCCACCTTTCTCGCGCGCACTATGCGCGGAATGGACTGCAGATCCGGAGTAACCTGAACTTCGTCCCAAGCCTCCAGCAAACCCCTAACCGGCTCGGCAATTGTGCCGCTGATTTCCAGGACAAGCCATCCGCCGGGGTGCAAGGCGGTATGCGCTTGCGCAATTAACCTGGCGATCACCTCAGTCCCGATCGGACCAGCAAATACTGCCGAGCGGGGCTCGAATTTGCGAACTTCCAGTTGGACCTGATCTTCTTCCGTCTCGCCCACGTATGGCGGGTTGGACACGATCATGTCGAAGGGCAGATTAAGGCCGGCAAGCAGGTCTGTTTGATGGAATTGAACTCGCTTTTCGAGTTGGTGACGCGCGGCGTTGGCGCGGGCGATCTCGAGGGCGGCCACCGAATTATCGGTGGCGTGGATCTCGGCATGTGAAAGTTCCTTCGCCAACGCCAAGGCGATGCAGCCGGATCCGGTTCCGACATCAATCGATGCGAACCCGGTCGCCCGAAACCTTGGGGCGATCCTTCACAACTGCGGTACCGTTTAGCTCCAGCACGGTCTCGATTAAATGTTCGGTTTCCGGGCGAGGGATTAGAACCGCAGGAGTAACGATGAGATCCATACCCCAGAATTCCTGGTGGCCTGTGATGTATTGCGCCGGAACGCCGCGTTTGCGCTCGGCCAACGCGGCATCGTATCGAAATTGTTCATCCGCGGTGAGTTCGCGCTCCGGATGGGCAAAGAGGTAGGCCCGGTCACAATTGAGAATGAACCTGAGCAGCAGTTCCGCGTTCATGCGCGGCGAAGGTACGTTTTCCACGCTAAGACCGGCAATCGCCGAGGCCAGGGCTTGCTTGAGTTGCACCCAGCTATTTCACCATGTCAATGCCGTGAAAGGAAAACTATAGACACCGGTTTAAGACGGCATCACCAAAAACTGCGACAGGCGAGATTGGTGACAAACGCTAGCGTTCCTGCGGATTTCGGCGGACGATTTCGGCATTAAGCACCGTTGCGAAAGCCACCCAGGCTCCGTACGGAATAAACGCATTCGCCGCCGCACGATCAACCTTGCGAGCGGCCTTGACATACGCCGCAATCATTCGTTCCAGGGCCACAACGTCGACCAGTGCAAGCGTCGGACGACGCGCTCCAAAGAACAGTTTCGACCACTCCGCGTTCGCCGCAAGCTGCGAAACCCACAGTCGTAACGCGGCGTTCCGTTCGCGCGAAGGACTAGCACTCCATATACGCCATCCGGACCACGCAATGAGGGCATAAAGCGTTGTCCAAACTACAGGAAAAACCGCGTCGGGAGGGGTGAAGCTCGGTTTGTCTAGACCTCGATACCACGAATCTCGACCGCCGTTGCGGCTGTATCGCGCACCGTACCAGGCGACCCCGGCCGTCGCCAGACCGAACCCAGCCAGCGCGAGGAGCGAACCAGACTTTTCTTTAGGCACGACGCTTAGGTGACAACTTGAAGATTATTGGTTGCCCAAGATCACTGCGCCTCCGAAATCACCTCTATAAACGCACTATTTAGAGTGGTGACTCGGTCGCCGTTCCATCTCGTGCACAAGGTAGATCATCTGTCCGATGTGATGCTGCATATGAGCGGCGCACTGCATAATCATGTCCAGTCGATTCGACGCATTTGTGCCCACGCCTGAGTATTCTTTGGCCCAATCTTCTGACGATTGTGCACCGATGGCTTGCAACACCATGGAGACCGCGGCGTCAAAACGACGAAGCGCCTCCTCCTTCGTCGGCGGATTCGCATCGGCAAACTCGAGAGCGCGGTCGCGGACATACCCGGTATTTGCGATCTGGGTTCCAATGTAGTAGTTGAGATTGCCGGTCAGGTGTAGCACGAGGTGGCCGAAACTGTTTCCAAAGGGGAACGGCTTCTGCCAGAACTGCGCAGCGGTTAGCGGTGCTGCCAGCTCCCGGATCCGCGCCGTATTAGCCGTGAATCGTGCGGCAAGAACAGAGGAAATTGTCGCGTGCAGATCGCCCATATTCTGTTCCATGGAAAAAATCCAGGCTATCGCGCCGCCGGCTCACGCTTTTAGACCACGCTGGCTGTTTCCTGCTTTAGCTTCTCGGCCTGGTAGTGGGTAATCAAAGCTTCAATCAGCGGCTGAATCTTGCCGTCCATCACGGCGTCGAGCTGATGGATCGTGAAGCCGATCCGGTGGTCAGTGAGACGATTCTGCGGAAAGTTGTAGGTACGGATTTTTTCGCTCCGGTCGCCCGAGCCCACCATCGCCTTGCGTTCCTTGGCCAGAGCCTGCTGCTGCTTCTCCATTTCGATTTCGTAAAGCCGTGAACGCAGCACGCGCATGCCTTTTTCCCGGTTCTTGATTTGGGACTTTTCGTCCTGGCAACTGACGACCGTGTTCGTGGGAATGTGCGTGATACGCACCGCCGAATACGTCGTGTTCACCGACTGCCCACCCGGACCGGAGGAACAGAACGTATCGATGCGAAGATCTTTCGCTTCAATCTTGATGTCGACATCCTCAGCTTCCGGCAGAACCGCCACCGTTACCGCCGATGTGTGCACCCGCCCTTGCTGCTCGGTCGCAGGCACGCGCTGCACGCGGTGCACGCCACTTTCATACTTGAGCTGTGAAAATACCCGGTTGCCCTCGATGATGGCGATGACTTCCTTTAACCCGCCCGCTGAAGATTCCGAAGCGGAAAGCACTTCCACCTTCCAGCGCTGCGTCTCCGCGTAGCGCGTATACATGCGAAAGACCTCGGCGGCAAACAGCGTGGCCTCGTCTCCGCCCGTCCCGGCCCGGATTTCCAGGATCACGTTCTTCTCGTCGTTCGGATCTTTGGGCAACAGCAGCACTTTCAATTCTTCTTCGACGCCGCCGACTCGCGCTTGCAGCCGGTCGAGTTCTTCCTGGGCGTATGCACGCATGTCCGGGTCTTTTTCATCCGCCAGCACAGCCTTGCTCTCGGCGATGCCCTTCGTAAGATCCTTGTATTCGCGATACTTCTCGACAATGGTCGCAACCTCGCTGTGCGCCTTGGCAGTCTTCTGGTATCGCGCCGAATCGTTGACGATATCCGGCGAAGCGAGAGCGCTGGTTAACTCTTCGTAGCGGGCTTCGATTTGATCCAGTCTTTCAAACATGTCAGTGGGCTCCGTGGAGGCGCTACCTGCTGCGCCTCAGTTCGGCCGTGAGCCCGCCGCGGGGCAGCGGACAAGACGTTGCAAACTACGTCTCTACGGCATTGTAGTGGGATCAGGAGACGGGAAGAAAGTATTCGCGGCGGGACCGCTAGGCAATCACCAACTCGCCGCCACGTTCCTTCTCGAGAGACATGGCTTGGTCGAGGGCTACGATTGCGCATTGGGCTTGCTCGTCCGAAGGAGGCTTGGTAGTAATGCGCTGCAACCACAGCCCCGGCGCCGTCATAAGAGCGAAGAGCGAACCGCGGTGTTTGGCCGCAAAGCGGATGATTTCGTAAGACACCCCCGCGATCACCGGAAGCAGAACGATACGCGAGGCAAAGCGCGCCCAAAACGTTGTAAACGGAACTAGCATGTAGAAGCCAATCGAAATCAGCATCACAGTCATGAGAAAGCTGGTGCCGCACCGGGGGTGGAATGTCGAATACTTTTGCACGGCCACCGTATTCAGCGGATCGCCATTCTCGAACGCGAATACGGTCTTGTGCTCGGCGCCGTGATACTCATAAACCCGGCGAATGTCCTTCCACAGTGAAACGCCCCAAATGAACAACAAGAACAGCAGAAGCCGGATACCGCCATCGATCAGGTTGAAGACGATGCGTCCGCCAAGCGCCGGATCGATCTTCTTCAGCTCCGTCGCCGCCAGCAACGGAATGTACTTGTACATGAATATGAAAAAGGCGAGCGACACCACCACATTCACAGCAGCGAGCCAGTTACTCATCGTGGCCGCTTTTTCCCGGTTCGCAGTCTTCGATGTCTTGGGCGATTCCACTACTGGCGGGACAGCCGGGGAAGCCGCCTTTTGATCTTCCTGATTACCGTCCTGCATGATGTCTTCGATCGCGACGTTCGCCGAAAAACGCAACGCGCGATAGCCCAGATTCATCGCATAACCCAAGGTCATCACGCCTCGAACGATGGGCCACGCCATCCATTTATGCTTCTCCGACGGGCGTTCGAGCGGCTCGCTCATGGTGACGACCTCGCCGGACGGCTTTCGACAAGCAATCGCCCAAGCGTGCGGAGAGCGCATCATAACGCCTTCCAGCACGGCTTGACCGCCGACCAGCGTTTCTTCCCCGCTCTCAAGGGCGGGCAACAGCTGCACGGCAGCGAGGAATCGCAGGTAGTTTCGTAAAAAACGCACGAGTATTGGATGCTCCTAAACGGTTCGCGTCGCAGCCTTTAGAGTACCACAGGCTTTCATGATTTAGGATTGGGCTGTGGAACCGCTAAGTTATAGCAAGAGGATGATTTAGGAGTGGATCTTTGATTGGGGACGAGCGACCAAGGAGCGACCGCGTACCTAGCTCCCACCAAGGATGTTCATGAAGCAATTCGCGACCACCTGCGAAGCCATTGCCGGCACCACCAAGAAACTGCAAAAGACGGCGATCGTTGCCGACTACCTGAAGTCTACTTCGGCGGACGAGGCCGCAGTTTCCGCAGTATTTTTTTCCGGGAGACCGTTCCCTGTCTGGGAGGAAACAACTTTGCAGATCGGTGGTCGCTCCCTGTGGCGCATTGTTGCTGACTTGGCGGGAAAAAGTGATGCAGACCTGACCGACGCCTATCGGCGTCACGGCGACCTGGGCGCGGTCGCTGCGGAAATCCTCCCCGAACGTCGCGGACCGGACCTGGGAGTTCTCGAGGTCGAGCGTATCTTCCGTCAGATCGCCGCGGTCCGCGGGCCGGCGGCAAAGGCTGCGATGGTTCGCGACTTGCTTTCCCGGCTGACGCCGCTCGAAGGCAAATACGTCGTGAAGATCATGACCGGAGATCTGCGAATCGGACTGAAGGAAAGCCTCGTCGAAGAGGGAATCGCCAAAGCCTACAACTGCACCCTGGCCGAAGTGCAACGCGCCAACATGTTGCTCGGAGACGTTGGCGAGGCCGTGCGCCTGGCGGCCGACGGCAAGCTAAGCGATGCCAGGATGCGCCTTTTCCATCCCATCGGTTTCATGCTGGCCAGTCCGATCGAATCGGCGGAGGATGGATTGAGTTATTTCGCCGACGCTGCCGTCGAGGATAAGTACGATGGCATTCGCGCTCAGGCCCACGTTTCTGGCGAGCAGATCAAGATTTTTTCGCGTACTCGGGATGAAATCACGGAGTCCTTCCCAGAACTGGTGCCGGCATTGAGCGGCCTACCCCAAGACGCCATTTTGGACGGTGAGATTGTGGCGTGGGAATATCCCACAACGTTGCAAGCTGCACAGACCGTTGTGGACGAACCCGTATCGCCTGCGAGCGAGGCAAAGGCAACAAATCTGGGAAAGGCGCGACCGTTCAGCGTCCTACAGCAACGGCTAGGACGAAAGAAAGTCAGCGACCAGATGTTACGGGAAACTCCTGTCGCATTCCTTGCCTTCGATGTCTTCTATGCGGGCGGTCAGTTGACCATCGATCGCCCACTCCAAGAACGCGCTCTGATTCTCGACGCGCTGCTCGCTGCGCCTCGGAGACCTCATCACACCAGCGGACACCGTGGATCACAGGGGACTTTAGCGTTCGGAACCGAGCAACCAGAGGAATCAGTAACGGAAGCCAGCATCATCCGAGCCCCTGTCTTTCGCGCGAAGTCCGCCGACGAACTGGATCAACTCTTCGCTGCCGCCCAAGAACGGGGCAATGAAGGCTTGATGATCAAAGATCTCAGCTCGCCCTACACACCCGGCAAGCGCGGCAAGGCATGGCTGAAGATGAAGCGCGAGTTGGCCACGCTTGACGTCGTCGTAACCGCAGTTGAATACGGACACGGCAAACGTATCGGCGTGCTGAGCGACTACACGTTCGCCGTCTGGGCTGGCGACAGACTGGTGAATATCGGTAAGGCCTATTCCGGCCTGACCGATGTCGAGATCGCCGAAATGACCGAGTGGTTTATCAGGCACACCCTGCAAGATGAGGGTTTCCGGCGCGTGGTCGAGCCGAAGATCGTGCTCGAGGTGGCATTCAACAACATGATGCAATCAGACCGTCACGACAGTGGGTACGCTCTCCGCTTTCCCAGGATTGTCCGGCTGCGTCCCGACAAGTCAGCGGACGAGGCCGACACCATCGAGCGCGTCAAAGAGATCTATGAAAAACAGGGATAGTACTAGGGGTTTGGCCTTCAATGGCTGTGGTGATGGTGGTGCTCCGGACTCTCGCTTACCGGAATGACGCAGCCATGCGCCACTTCACAAACCTCGTGCTCGAACTGAATTGTCGTATGGTCGATGCGAAGGCCGTGAAGCCGCTCTTTAACATCCTTCAAAATGCGCTCGCTCACTGACGGTGGAATGTCGGCAATCGAAATATGACAGGAGAGCGCATGGGTCTCCGAGCCGATGCTCCAGACATGCAGATCGTGCACGTCGTTGACCCCTTCGACAGAGCGAATGGCAAATTCAATCTTTTCCAGCTGCATTCCCCGGGGGGTACCCTCGAGCAGGATGTTGAGTGTCTCGCGCACAATCCCGAACCCTGACCACAGGATCAACACACCGATTCCGACTGACAGCGCGGAGTCAATCCAATAGTTGCGAGTGACTAGGATCGCCCAGCCTCCGGCGATTACGGCGGCAGTCGAAAGCGTGTCCCCCACTTCGTGCAGCAGCGCGCTCCGGATGTTGACGTCCCCGCCGGAACGATAGAGCAAAAGGGCGATCACCCCATTCATCACTACGCCCGTGCCGGCCACCCACATCATCACGCTGGCCTGCACGTGCTCGGGATGCTGAAGCCGACGGAATGCTTCATACAAGATGAAAAACGACACGAGCACCAATGACCCGGCATTCACGAGCGCGGCCAGCACCCCAGCTCGCTGATAACCGTAGGTCTTTTTGGAATTGGCTGGGCGCGACTGGAAATACACTGCGACCAGCGACAATAGCAGAGCCAGAAAATCGGAAAGATTGTGTCCGGCTTCGGAAAGCAATGCCAGCGAATGCGCCCGGATTCCGGCCACAACTAGCAGCGCTATATAGGCCAACGTCACGGCCAGCGAGATCTTCAGAACCCGCGTCGGGCCGCCGGCATGCGCGTGGACGTGCATCTTCTCAGTGTACGGGGGCCAGGGACCTGCTTCAAGCGCCCTGAACTAGCTGGATGGGGTCTAAGTCTTTGCCAGACTGTCGAGATAGCGCTTGTTGTAAAAAGTCGTCGTTTTCTGCACGAACTCAATGACCCGAATCATCCGTTCGCGGGCCTCTCGATTCATTTCCCGGAATTGCACGGCAATGCCGGAACCCGGGTCCAGCCTCGCCACAACCCCTTCTGCCGACAACGTGGCGTCATCCATCGAAAAGCCCAGCTTGATCTGGCTGCCCGCGGGCAGAATGGTGCTGGTTTCCACGTAGCAGCCCCCCATGCTGACATCGGTCAAGTTCGCGAAGAGAGGAATTCCGGCGGCTTCCGTTTGCACTTCGATGGTCACGCGGCACTTCATACGCGGATGCGCGCGGCGGTCCTTATAGGCCACCTGTTTCTGCTTTTCCAGGTACATTCGCCGATCCGCTTCGGCAAGGAGTTGTTCTGCGTCGTTGCCATCCTCGGGATAGAGTGCGCGGCCGACGCTGAGCGAAAGAATTTCTTCGCCGCATACTTCGTTTCCGGCGTGCCGCGCCAGCGCTCGCATTTGTTCTGCTTTTTTCCCGGCCGCATCGGCGGCCAGTCCCGGGGCAATCACCACGAACTCATCGCCGCCCATGCGCGCCACATAGTCGTACTCACGGCAACTGTCCTTGAGCGCCTGGGCAAAGAGGCGCAGCACTCGATTGCCTTCAAGATGTCCGAAGCGGTCGTTGATCTGCTTGAAACCGTCCATATCGGAGACCATTACGGTCAGCGACGTATTGTCACGCTTGCACCGTGCCAACTCGCGGTCGAGTTGCAGGAAAAGCGACCGCGCATTCGGTAGCCCCGTGAGATAGTCGGTCGTCGCCGAGCTTTCCGCCTGCTGGTATTTCAGAGCGTTTTCAATGGACAGCGCCATCTTGCCGCTGACCGCCAACAGAATTCGCAAGTGGTCAGAGGTGAAGGCATCGCGTTCCCCGCGGTAGAGAGCAAGCACGCCAATGATTCCGGCAACACCTTCCAGAGGCACCGCCAAAGCCGAGCGCAGGGTGCTGAATTTTGAAGGATCGTTCAGGTAGCCGGGCTCTACCGAAGGATTTCCATTGATGATCGGCTTGCGATTGTGTGCCACCCAACCCGAGAGTCCTTGCCCAACCGGTATCCGCAGCGAGGAAAAGAGCCTGTAGTTATCGCCGTTCACATATTCTGGAACGAGTTCATCTTCACGCTTGATATAAATCGCAATCGCGTCATAAGGCACCATCGGCTTGAGCTTTACCGAGAAAACGGACAACGTTTCGCCCAAGCTCAGCGACGCGCCCAGATCCTGACTGAGCTCGAATAGAGCCTGCGCCTCCTGCCGCGCGGCAGCGATCGATGACAAGAATGTGTTCTCGCGCCCGGCATAATCCTGTGCCATCGCATTCTCGAAGCCGGCCGCAGGCTCCAACCCGCGCTCGATCTTGATCGCAGTCGATAAAGGGGCGTTGGGATCTTCCGCAGACTTTGCCACGGCCAGACGCTCCAGATGCTGATATCGCTTCTGTAAGACATCGACCACTCTCGGATCAAATGACTTACCCGACTCGGTAGCCAGCTTTTGCATCACGTCCTTCAAGGGCAGGGCGCGCCGGTACTGGCGGTCCGACGCCAGCGCATCAAGATAATCGACTGCCGACAAGATCCGCGCTCCGATCGGAATTTCCGCGCCTTTCAACCCCATCGGATATCCCGACCCATCCCATTTTTCGTGGTGAGCTCGCACGATTGGTACGACTGGATATGGGAAACGCACACGCTCCAGAATCTCAGCGCCCACCAGCGTGTGGATCTTCATCTTCTCGAATTCTTCCGGGCTGAGGCGTCCCGGCTTGGAAATGATGTGTTCCGGCACCGCGAGCTTGCCAATATCGTGTAATAGCGCCGCCGCATGCAGCGCCTCGAGTTCCGGGCCGCTCACGCCAAGTTCCTTGGCCACCTCAATGGCATAGACGCGAACACGCTGCAAATGCTCGTGGGTCGTATGATCTTTGGCTTCAATCGCCAAAGCGAGTGCCTCAATGGTTCGCAGATGCAGATTCGCCATTTCCTCGACATGGCGCTTCTCATCTTCCAGCTTGCCCAGATACAGGCGGTACGATCGGTAAATCAGGTAGACCGCAGGCAGCACCAGAAGTGACGTCTCCCAGTTGAAACTTCGGTTCAGCCATGCAATCCCGCCGGCAATTCCCGCTCCCACCAGGTAGTACGGGAACGACCAGAAATAGCAATCGATCAAAATTCGGCTCAGAGGCCGGTGTTCCGTCAGGGAGATCACGGCAGCGATCGTCCCGGCATTCGCAATGAAATAAACCGTGGCCGACAGCCCCAGAACCATGGGGCGGCTCTCAATGACAAGATTCACGAGCGGATGATGATAGACAATGTAAGCGGCGGCAGTGGAAATGGCTCCCGCGCACACATTGAATGTGACCTGAAGCGCCTTCGGACGGTCCGGACCAATACACTGCGCCAGCATCGAGATGGCGCCCAAAATCAGAGTTTCGGTGAAGCTGAGCTCCAGAATACCGATCAGAATGAATAAGAAATTCACCGACAGTGTGCCGGTGATTCCCGGCAAGTTCACCTTGAGCCGTGACGCCAAGATGGCAATGCCGAGATAGCAAATGAATTCCGCAATATTCTTGCTGCTCTGGTGGATTCCGCCGTACAGAAGTGTGCCTAGCCCTGCAATGACGACCAGAGCGATGAATAGTTTAGAGGGCAGGGATAGCCCTCTCCATGAGCGCGAGCGCTCGGGCAGACCAATGGCGATGCTGGTGGCACCAGTCATTTGTGTCGATCCGCTGGTTGTAGCGATCGGATAGCCAGCATCTATGAATATCAACTAACACGCTTAGAAACAATGATTTACGGGATTTTCGAGAAACTTCCGTAACCTGCGGAGGGTCACTTTCGGACACTGCTGGCAGTTCGCCTGCACCGTCTGGTTGGCACTAAGTCTAAGAGCCGACTGAACTTTAAGGAGTACCGGCAGGCAAAACGAGAATCCTGTTGTCTTTGGCCTCGGAAGCTGGTCAAACGGAGTAAGAAACGTCAGCCCCGGCGGTATCCTGATCCTCATTTTGAGACGCAGCCACTGCTGCACCCTTCCCCCGCCGCATGGCAACGATGCCGGTACGCACCATCTCCAGCACGCCGTAAGGGCGCAGAACCTCGAGCAGGCCGTCGATCTTATCCTCGGCCCCGGTGATTTCGATGGTGAGCGACTCCGGCGCCACGTCGACCACGCGCGCGCGAAATACGCTGGCCAGTTCAAGAACATGCGAACGCGCTTCGTGGGTAGCTGCGACCTTAATCATGGCCAGGTCCCGGACGATGGCCGGCTGATTCGTGATGTTCTCGACGAGGAGCACGTTGACGAGTTTATAGAGATTGGCTTCGATGCGGCGCGCCTGATCATGGTCAGCCTCCACCGTGATGGTCATCCGCGACACCTCGGGCTTCTCCGTCCTTCCGACCGTAAGCGAATCGATGTTGAACGCGCGCCGCCGGAACAGCGAAGCCACCCGCGTCAGCACGCCGGGTTTATTTTCCACGTACACCACGTATGTATTCAGCATGTTTTCCCTATTCGTCGGCAGCCGTTTCAACGATCTTGCTGGGCCGCCGGATCATCTCATGGAGCGAAGCGCCCGCCGCCACCATCGGGTACACCGTGTCTTCCTGTTCCACCCGGAAATTGATCAGCACCGGGCCGTCATGCTGCCGCGCGGCTTGTACGGAAGGAACGACCTGGGAACGCTCCGTGACCGTCATACTGCGAATGCCATAAGCCTCGCCCAGCTTGGCGAAGTCAGGATTCAACAATGGAGTCGCGGCATAGTTACGCTCGTAAAAGAATTCCTGCCACTGCCGCACCATCCCCAGAAACCCGTTGTTAATGATCGCGATGTTAACCTTCAGCTTCTCCTGCACGACGGTGGCGAGTTCGCACAGAGTCATCTGAAATCCCCCATCGCCGACCACAACCCAGACTTCGGCTTCCGGTCGCGCCACTTTCGCCCCGATCGCAGCCGGTAAGGCGAAGCCCATCGTGCCCAGTCCGCCGGAAGTGATCAGGCTGCGAGCCTTCTCGTGTTTGTAGTATTGCGCCTCCCACATTTGGTGCTGGCCAACGTCGGTCACCACGACCGTCTCGCCCTCGCGTGTTTCGCGCCACAAATCGTTGATCACGTGCGCAGCATAGAGATGTCCGCTATCCGGCAGGTTTTGGATATCGCGCACCGCCGAGTCACCTTTCAATTTATCGATACAATCGAGCCACTCGCTGCGGTCAATTGACTCCACCTTGGGCAACAACTCATTCAAAACCTCGCGCAAGTCGCCAACCAGAGGAACGTCCACTTTGACATTCTTGTTGATCTCCGCCGGATCAATCTCGATATGGATCTTCTTCGCATTGGGCGCGTAGGTCTTCAGGTTGCCGGTCACTCGATCATCGAACCGCATCCCGAAAGCCAGCAGCAGATCGGCTTCCTGAATCGTGTGATTTACCCAGGCCTCGCCGTGCATCCCCATCATGCCCAGGTTCAGCGGATGAGCAGCCGGAAAGGCGCCAATACCCAGCAGCGTAAGCGCCACCGGAATGCCCGCACGTTCGGCAAAATCGCGAACTTCCCGCATCGCGCCTGAAATGATGATGCCGTGCCCCGCCAGAATCACGGGACGCTTCGCGTTGCGAATCAACTCCAGCGCCTGCTCGTACTCCTCGGGTTCTGGTGACAAGTCGGGACGATACCCCGGCAGCTGCGGTTTCGCCGCGTCCCAGTCGAATTCGCAGGTCGTCTGTTGCGCGTCTTTGGTGATGTCCACGAGCACCGGACCCGGCCGTCCGGATCGCGCCACGTAAAAAGCCTCACGAATCGTACGTGCCACCTCGCTCGCGTGAGTCACAAGATAGTTGTGTTTCGTGATCGGAAGCGTGACGCCCGTGATGTCGGTCTCTTGAAACGCGTCAGATCCGATCAATTTGCTCCCGACCTGCCCCGTGATGCACACGATTGGCGACGAATCTAGCATCGCCGTGGCAATTCCTGTGACCATGTTGGTAGCGCCCGGGCCAGACGTAGCCACTGCCACTCCCACCTGCCCACTGGCGCGCGCATATCCGTCCGCCATGTGGGTCGCACCTTGCTCGTGGCGCACCAGCACGTGATGAATCTTGCTGTGTTTCAGCGCGTCATAGGCGGGCAGAATCGCCCCGCCAGGGTAGCCAAATACGTGCTTCACTCCCTCGCGCTCAATGCACTCCCACAGAATGCTTGCTCCGGTCATGCTCTTGCCTGCTGCCTTGTCTTTCATGCGACCCTTCCTGCGCTCCTAAAAAGCAAAACCCACCAAGCCAGCGTTTCTGGCGGGGCGGGATTCGGGAGCCTCTAAGATTTCCTGTTTCTCAGCTCGCTGGTTCCCTCCACACCGTAATGGGTACAAAAACTCGTACCCCGCAGGTGACACGAATTCGGTGTAGATAGCGACTAATCATAGCTTTCCGACGGTGAACAGATGGTACCGAAGCCCGGAACTTGCCGCAAGTGCAAAGTCAGAAAGGGATTTTCCGAGATGCCCGGCACCTTGTTACTTATAGGAAATCAGAGGGTCGGGAACCGTGAAAAACCCCAGCCGCGCAGCGGCGAAAGAACGCAACCCACAGCTTGCCCTGAGCTTGTCGAAGGGCCGTAAGCCGTGGGTAATTTTAGGGCAATCTTTGAGCCCCGGAGGGGCGAAAGCGGCTCCCGGCCTACAACTGAAGAACTGCCTGCTCCACGTCCCGACTAGCTTGCGCCACGTTCTCGGGCTTTCCCAAATCGCGCCAATAATATTGATCCGCGCGAAACCCCGTAATCTTCTCTCCCTGACCCGCCAGCCTCAGATAAGTCGTGATGATCGAGAACACCCCGACTTCGGACATCCGCTCAAAGAGCCGCGGAGAGATTACGTGGATGCCGGAAAACGCGAATGCCAACGAATCCTTGGAAGGCCGTACAATCTCCGCCGCTTGATCGCGACCCGCCCGACGCCCGACCAACTCATTGTTACTGTCAAACAAAAGTTTCCGGGAAGTCTCCCGCTCCTGCACCGCCAGAGTCGCAATGGCCCGATTGTCCCGGTGGAAACGCAACATACTCTCCAGGTCGATCGTGCTTATGACATCCACATTGTGAAGAATGAACGGCTCGCCGGCATGGCCCGACTGCTCCAGAAAAAACCACGCCGCCTTCTTCAACCCGCCCCCGGTATCGAGCAAGACTTCCTCGCGCGAAATCTCAACCCGCATCCCGAAGTTGTCATTCTTTTTTAGATAGTCGATGACCATGTCGGCGAAGTGGTGCACATTGACGATCACCTCGCGAATCCCGCACGATGAAAGCCGCCGCAGTGTAATTTCGAGCAGAGTGCGGCCGGCGACTTCCACCAGGGCTTTGGGACGATCATCGGTGAGAGGCCGCAGGCGCGTGCCGAGGCCCGCGGCCAGGATCATCGCTTTCATTTCACCGACTTCTCCAATTCACCCTGCTCCGCCGCCATTCGATCCAGCTCCCGATGTCGCACGACCACCTCAACCCCGTTCCGGCCGCGCAACCGTTTCGCTACTTGCTCAGCCAAATACACAGATCGATGCTGGCCACCCGTACAACCGAACGACACCATCAGGTTCTTGAACCCGCGACTTTGATAGTTCGTCACACTCGAGTCCACCAGCGACATCACGCTGGCCAGAAACTGATGAACGCTCTCCTGCTGGTTGAGGTATTCAATCACCGGAGCGTCTCTGCCGCTCAGGGCCTTGAAACGCTCTTCTCGACCGGGATTTGGCAAGCTGCGCCCGTCAAAAACGAAACCCCCTCCGTTCCCGCTCTCATCTTTCGGCAGACCGCGATGAAACGAGAAACTAAGAATCCGCACCACCAGATTGTCCGCATCCGACGCCAGGCCCTGCAGCTTCTCCGAGGCCAGCATGCTGTGAAACGCTTCCATCAGAGTCGGAAGCGCGACCGGCAGCGTGACATTGTGGAGCAGCCAGCGCAGATTCTTCAGCGCATACGGCACGCTCTGCAGGAAATGCACCTTGCGCTCGTAGAACCCGCGAAATCCATACGCCCCTAGCGCCTGCATGATCCGGATGTAAACGTAGGCGTAGTAGTGCTGCATGAAAACATCCCGCTTCAGATCGATGTAGCCGCTTAGCGCATCGAGATAATAATCGAGCAACTGCTGGCGCAGTTCTGGCGGCAGATCCGCCTTGGCGTCATATAAGAGCGAAGCAACGTCGTATTGCAACGCACCCTTGCGTCCACCTTGATAGTCGAGAAAATACGGTTGTCCCTGCCGCAACATGATGTTGCGGGACTGAAAATCGCGATAGAGAAAGTAGTCGCGTCCCGCACTCAATAAGAACTTCGTCAGCCGGCTGAAATCGTCTTCCAGCGCTTGCTCACTGAATGGAATACCCGCCAGCCGCAAAAAATAGTATTTGAAGTAATTCAGGTCCCACGAGATCGACTGCCGGTCAAAGCTCCCGCGCGGATAACAAACCTTGTAATTCAAATCGCGCCCGGCCTCGATCTGAAATCGCGGCAGGGTAGCAATCACTTTCCGATAGGCCTCGACCACCGGCGGAGCGATGACTTCACCCTGGCGATTCTGAGAAAGCAATTCGAAAAGCGATGTGTCCCCAAAATCTTCTTCGATATAGGCCCCGTGATCCAAGTCCTGGGCATAGATTTCCGGGACGGGCAAACCATGTTTGCGAAAGTGCCGCGAGAATTCCAGAAAGGCCGCGTTCTCTTCCCGAACCCCATAAAGAATGCCGATCACGCTGATTTCTTTCGCGGTCAGCCGGATAATCTTTCGCCCAGATCCACCGAGTTCGCCCTGCAATTGCTGTACCCGCTCGACGGGTGTCTGGAAATGCTGTTCGAAGAGGCTCTTAAGAACGTCCATCAAGTGCGCTCGCGCGGTTCAAGTGTGAAGATTCACCACAAAGATATCATCGAAGCGGACACGATGACTCAAGCCGTTAGCCAATGCACATCACCGATGTGATCTCCCCGAATACCGTTTCTGGATAACTTCCGCATTCGCCGGATGACGGCCGAATTTGCGAGAGACACCACGATGTTTCCACAGGATTGCGACAATTGCGGAATGCTTACGCCGTGGACTGTTAGCGGATGTTCAGGTCAGTGTAGTGGGCAAAGCCGGAGACCGCTACCTGGTCGCTGCCTGGTATGTAGAAGCCAAACTTACCTTGGCTGAGATTCGTGCCGGGCTGCGTCCAACGATCCAGGACCGTCCAACTGTCACCGTGACTGGTCTGGTGGACGATCTCAGTGGGGCTAACACGGATGTGGAGCGTACGGAAACTTTTCTTGTCGGCTTTGTCGGGAACTATGATCTCGTTCGTTTTTTCTCCGTTGCGAATAACCGTGCGGCAGAACTTATTGTCATCCATTTGGAAGAGGACGTAGTTCTTGGGGTCGGTGTAGTTGAACACCCATTGCAAGAGGTGACCCTTGGTAAGGGTCGCGGAAAAAGCAAAGCTGCCTGAAGCCGGAACGACTCCGTATAGGACGAAGTCTCCCCCTTTGCGAATGAAAGAATCTCCCTCATGCTTCCAGGAACTTGGGTCATCCCACTTCGACATACCGTTCGGGGCGAGAGACAAATCCAAAGTCTTGGATTGACCGGCGATAACTTCGAACGTGGACGAGCGCGTGAATCTCTCGGCGGTTCGCGCGGTCAGAGTATAGGTACCTGGGGCAAGATTGAGCGGGACACCACTACTTACGATTGTCAGCAGCCCTCCTGCCGTCGCGATTCCAACGTTGGCATCGGCGGGCGCGAAAGTAATTTTCAATTCGCCAGAGGCAGGTTCCAGCGCGGCATCGGCTGCAACCAGAGATATTGCTCCGCCCACAACGAAGTGTTTCTTGAACTGCCGGGGCTTGAATCGCTCTTTGCGCAGTTCAATGATATGGTCACCGGGATTGACGGTGGAAACGGAGAGCGTGCCATCGGGATGAAGGGTGCCGACGAGAGTTTGATCGACAAAAACCGTGGTTCCAGGAGCGCCGCCCTGGATAGTCAGCGAGGCCAAGCGAGGCTGGGGTTGGAGATTGAAGATAAGCTGTGCCTGTTCGCCCTCGCGAATGCGGATCTTTTGCTGGGGAGGATCCTGAAAGCCGCTCTTAGAAACCTGTACAACATAGTCCTTGAGTTCGAGATTCGGTAGCTGCAACTGGCCGGCTTGAGTGAGTTGCCGTTGAGGTTTTCCGTCGAGAAAAACTTTGGCGTCGTCCTGACCGGCAACGACCAGGAGCGTCCCCAGTTTGTGACCGGACAGTGGTTTCTCGACAGGTTGCCTGTCTTGAACTATGGCAGGCGGTTGATCATCACGCGTGACCTTTCGGGCGGCATTCTCGGAAGAAAGCCGCACAGCAGGCGGAGATGGTTCAGGAGTTGTTTGGGCCGGAGCGGAGACGACCGGGGTTGCGACGGTCGCAGACACGGTGGGAACTGCTGCGGAGGTCTTCGCTACTGGTGGAGCGGGATGTTTTCGCGCGAAGAAAAAGATCGCTGCAATCAGGGTAATCGCGGCGCCGGAGGTGAGAATCAGCCTTGTGGAGTTCGATCTCGACGGCTGTTTTGGCCGGGATGGGGAGATGACTATGGCCGCCGGTGCAGAAGACCCGCCGGGGGGAACAGTGGCGGCTTGTGGCGAAGCGGGCTGCGGCTCTGGCGGAGTGGTCAAGACTTTGCCCGGCGCCCCACTGCTGGGCGGAACTTCAGCGGGCGGAACAATGGCGGTCGGAACACTTCCCGGTGGCAGCGGGTTTGGCGGAACCGCGTTGGCATTCGCGCGCGGGGCTTCTGAAGTGCTGGGCCGTGGGACGTGAAAAATGACGGTCGCGCCTTTCCTCGGTGGCGACGCGGTTGAGCCCTCCTGAGGTACCAATCCCAGCCGGTGCAGAAGGCCATTGGCGACGGCTACGATTTCTCCATCCGTCCAATACTTGGCGGCCACCCCCTGGATGCGCTCGGCTAATGCTCGCTTTGCTGCGACGTCGGTAGCCTTACCGATTTCAAGCTCCATACGCCGCAGGCCTTCCAAGTCGCCGCGGCGAGCCTGCCGCCGCCGGGTGCCCTGGTCGCGCTGGATTGCATCCTGAATCTGAAGCAACTTGGGATCGTCAGGATGAACAGCCAATCCCTCTGCAACCCAAGCCAGGGCTGCGAATAGATCGCCAGAGGACTGCCGCTTGCGCGCTTGCGCAACCCAATCGTCCACCGAGCTTGTTTCTTTCTGCTCTACGACCAGGCTGCGGATCGTTTTGGCCGTGGGATGTGCAGGGTTCAAGCCGAGCGCCTGATTGGCCAGCGTCTCGGCCTCCAGCCAGTCGGTTTCTACAATGGAATGCGCGTGCTCGACCAGGGCATTGGCCAGAATGGCGCGAGCGAGAGAATTGCTTTTATCCAATTCGTAAGCTTGGCGCAACAACTGAATCGCTTTGGCGGACTCCCGCTGCGCGAATAGTTCCTGGCTTTCGGTGATAAGGCGGTGGGCTTCGGTGTTGCGCTTGACGCCATCCCGGGCGAGCTTTTCCAGGTCGGAAAACTCCGTATCATTGGGGAATTCGGCAGCCGTGCCTCGCAACAAATCCAGGGCGCGAGAGTAGTCACCCGAACGCAGACAGAGGTTGACCTGCTCAACGAGCCGCGTTTTGGATTCGGTACGGGTTTGCTGGTCGCGTATTGTCTCCAAGCGCTCTACCTCGCAGGTCAAACCTGGCCGAGGACCTGCCGGACCCCGCAACAGCCTGCCAATTTCCTGGTTGGAAAGGGAATTTTCATGGCGCAGCCCGCTGTGCCATGGCCTCAGGATCTTACTTGATTGGGCGAAAATGGGTAGTGTCCTAAGGATCGTGTCCTAGTAGTGCATGGCTGGCCGTGTTCCCCTGATTGCGAAGGGTTTCAATTCTTTGGGTATTCGAGGACTCGGAATCCCCGCTTATCATCCGCATCGCAGGGCAGGATTGTGACCCTTGACTATGTTCTCAGATGTCCTTCCGGGCGCCCCATGGAAAGCCGGATCTTAACGCTCAGACCACGGGAGATCATTCCACAGTAGCGAAAGCGATGGCACTCGGCGACATCCCCACGACGATGGGCGTTCCTGGATGGTTGTTCGAGGTGCGGATTGGGATGAGCAGATTGGGACCTGCGGTCACATAGAGCGATTTGCCGTTTGGAGTGACGGCGAGCGTGAACGACTGAGGTGGAACCGGAATCGTGGCACCGGCCGTGTTGCTTGCCACCCGGATTGGCGTCACGGTGTTGTTACCAGAGTTGAGGACGTAGAGAGTTCGTCCGTTGGGTGTGACGGCCATGTCGAAAGGCTGATGGCCTACGGGGATTGCGGGCAGTGCCGTGTTGCTGGCGGTGCGGATGGGCGTCACGGTATCGTCGTCGCGGTTAGAAACATAGGCCATCTTGCTGTTCGGCGTTACGACGATGGCGGAGGGTTGATGGCCGACTGGAATCGGCGGCCCCGGCGTATTGGTCCGCACATGGATCGGCGTGACGGTGGCATCGTTTAAGTTTCCGACGTAAAGCGTCTTGCCGTCTGGGGTAATGGCGGCGCAGTTAGGGAATCCGCCGACCGGGATGGCTGGTCCGGCAGTGTTGGTCGAAACGCGGATCGGCGTGACGGTGTTGTCGACGTCATTTACGGTGTAGACGGTCCTGCCATCGGGCGTGATCACCAGGCGGTTGGGCGAGTTGCCAACCGGGATGTCGGCCAGTGGGCTGTTCGTGGATACACGGATCGGCGTCACCGAGTTCGAATTGGAGTTGCCGACGTACACTCTCTTGCCGTTGGGTGTGACGACCAAGGCGAACGGTTCGCCGCCTACCGAGATCGGCGGACGGGCTGTGTTGGAGGCCGTTCGGATCGGAGTTACCGTGTTGAGAACTCCGTTGGGGACGTAGACGGTCTTCCCATTGGGCGTCACTACGATTGATTGCGCTCCTCCCCCAATCACAATGGGCGGGCCGGCGATGTGGCTGCGCGTATCCACCGGTGTCACAGCGCTGACAGCAATCGTCCCGGACACAACATATGCGACCACCGTATCCATCGTGACCTCCACATCAACTTTCTACTTTCTACGCATCGAATTCGTGGATCTCACCCAGCCATTGAAAAGGAAATCGTGGCGATGAGGCTTGTACAAAGAGCATGGTATCTGCGTGTCGGCGGTCGGCTTCGACTGATTTACTGAAATGAGGCTACCGCCTGCGCCTCATCTTCGAAGACCTCAAACAGGCTGAGCAGCCCAGTCATTCTCAGGGTCTGTACAGCGAACTTGGAAGGGTTCAGGAGCTTTAAGGACCCTGATTGCTGCTTGGCGGCAGTGAGACAGCGGACCAAGAGTCCAATGCCACTGGAGTCGATCATGGACACTTCTCCAAGATCAACGACAAAGCAGGTTTCGCCCGCGATCAGCAGATCGTCGAAGGTCTGGCGCATGCGGTCTACGGACTCTCCGAGATTGAGACGGCCGCGGAGTTTGATTACTTTGACGTCAGCTTGACTCCGAACATCGATATCCACCGAGCCTCCCCTTTCTGCGGATAACGTCGTAAGAAAGTTACGACGCTCATTGACGGCTCCGGTTGACACCCTCCAAAGCGTCTGCTAGAGTGCCGTTCCAACTTAGAGGAAGCACTACGAATTTGCAAATAACAAAAGCTTCCCGCGTCTCGTACCAATGAATAGCGTGGCTCTTTCAGGCCACTTCAATGCCAATCCAGAGTTCGGGGCTGACGCTCAATATAGTTGAGCTGTCGGCTCGGCTGCTTGAAGAACTCGAAGTTTTGCCCCGCGCTCGTCTGACCGCACGAGCAGTCGCGGATGCTCTGCCCGGCAGTGCCGTGAATGTCTACGCTGCAGCGTCCCTGACCGATGGCGACGGGTGGACAGTTCTGGCAACGGCGGGAGACGGCGCGTTGCCGGAAGCCACCTTACCTTCAGGCACCGGCACCCTCGGAATTCTTGCTAGTGAGCGAAAGCCTTTGCTGCTCGAAGGCAAGACGTTAATCCGGGAGGAGTATGCCCACGTCAACGTTCGCCGGACACTCCTCTCCCTGTCCTACCTGCCTTTGATCCAAGGCGATTTGCTGATCGGAGCGATCGAGATCCTCAGTTTCGAACACAAGATGAGCGCAGCCCGTTTGGAGGCATTGGCTCCTGTTGCCGACGTGGCAAGCGGTGCCTTGTATGGCGCGCAGCTCTATCAGGACCAGCACCATAACACTCTCACTTCGATTACCAGGCTCACTCAGCTCTACGACATTGAGAAAGTTTTCAGCTCAACGTTGGAAATGGGTCAGTTGCTCCCGATCATCGGCTCGAAAGTGCGCGAAATGTTGGATTGTGAAGCCGTCAACGTGTGGCTCCTCGAGGCAGATGAAAGTCTGCGCCTCATGCACCAATCCGGGGCGGACGTTACTGTGCAGGAGAAAGGACTTCAGCGACCGGGAGAAGGCGTCGCCGGAGATGTATCGGACAACGGAGAGCCCGTACTGATCCAGCAACCGGACGACGAGCGCTTGATTCGTCGCAACCAGGGCATTCTGGAAGGTGGCGTAATATCTCTCATCGCCGCTCCGATTCTCGATCAAGAATCGTTAGTCGGTGTGATCGAGGCCATTAATAGACTCGACGGAGCGCCTTTCGATGACGATGACCTATTCACGTTGAGCCGGCTTACGGAATCCTCTGCAATTGCTCTTCACAATGCCAGCCTGCTGGCGGCCGAACGCAAAGTTGAGGTCCTGGAAACTCTGGTCGCAGTAAGTCACGAGATCACGTCGACGCTCGATCTGGATCGAGTGCTGCAAGCGGTAGTCAACGGTCCGGCCACCGTGATTCCCTACGAGCGGGCTGCCATCGCGCTCGAGGAGCGCGGACGCATTCGGTTGCGAGCCGTCTCCGGGGCGACTGCGTTCAACCCCGACGATCCCACCATCGTGGCGCTGAATCAGATCCTGCAGTGGGCTTCTTTGCTGCGAGAACCGGCGCTGATCAGCCAGCATGGCGACGAAATCTCCGCTGACCGGGAAGAGACGCGGGCAAAATTTGGACACTATTTTTCTGAGACCGGCACACGCGCATTTCACGCGGTTCCCCTGGCGGACGAAGAAGGCCGTGTGGGTGTGTTGTCGTTCGAAAGCAGCGACCCCGACTTCCTTTCGGTGTCCCACCTGGAAATGATCAAGGTGCTGGCGAGCCAGGCCACTGTCGCCCTCCGAAATGCCTCCCTCTACAAAGAGGTTCCATTCATCGGTGTCCTCCAGCCCTTGATTCAGAAGAAGAAACAGTTTCTGGCACTGGAGAGACACCGCCGCGCCCTGCTGATCGCTTCCGCCTGTGCAGCTGTGCTTTTCTTGGCGCTGGTTCCATTACCCCTTCGCGTGGACGGGCCAGCCACCATTGCACCGGGGCACGCCGCACACGTTGGGGCCGACTTCGAAGGAATCGTGAAGCAAGTCATGGTGAAAGAAGGAGATCGGGTTCGCCAGGGCACCGTGATCGGATCGCTTGAAGACTGGGACTATCGCTCTGCGTTGGCGGCCGCTCAGGCGAAACGAGAAATCGCCCTCACTCTGATCAACCGGGCTCTGGCGGCGAATGACGGCACGGAAGCGGGCATCCAGCAGGCACAATCCGACTACTGGACCGCGGAAGTTGCACGAGCCCAGGAACGCCTCGACAGAACTCTCTTGCGATCGCCCATTGATGGCGTGGTCGCAACCCCGCACCTCGAAAATCTGGTGGGCCGCAAGCTCAAGTTCGGCGAAACCATCGCTGACGTGGTCGACAATTCGCAAGCGCTTGTGGATGTGACAATCGATCAGGCAGATATCGGACTGGTGGCCGCTGGACAAAAGGCGCGAGTCAAACTCGACGGCTTTCCCGCCCGCACGTTCCTGGGAGAAGTCGTGGTCGTCAGTCCCCTGGGGCGACTGGAAGGAGATACCCGCACCTTCTATGCGCGAATCGCGGTGGTGAACTCCGAAGGCATATTGCGCGCCGGAATGCAGGGTCGCGCCAAAGTGTCGACGGGCTGGCATGCTGCGGGAATGGTCTTCTTTCGCCTGCCCGTCATGTGGATCTGGTCGAAACTGTGGGAATGGTTTGGGTGGTGACCGTGAGAATATCGGCATACACATCTGGTTTCCTTCTTCTGAGTCTGCTGGGCAGCACGTCTTGCAGCCGTGCTCCGATTCCTGCCGAGGCCTCTGCGTCCACCGCGTCTCAACCGGCCTCGACGCCGAATCCGCCGGCTCCGGCGGACGATCGCTACACCGCGTCAGGTCCGATCGTGGTTGAGAACCAGGTCGATGTGGCGGCTCAACGGGAAGGTGTCGTCGTCCAGATTCTCGTCGAGCCTGGTACTCAGGTCACCAAGGGACAACTGCTGGCCAAACTCGATGACCGCCAAATCTCTGCCGACCTGGAAGCCGCTCGTGCTAAGACCGCCAGCACCGAAGCCGATCTCAACAATTGGAAGGCGGAAGCTAAAGTCCTGGAGGCCGATTACGAGCGCGCCCGCAAAATGTGGGAAGCTCATCTCATCCCGGAGGAACAGTTTGAACACGCGCGATACAAAGCCGAGGGTGATCAGTGGGACGTAAAGCGCGTCGAGCAAATGCTCGTCAATGCCCGTGACAGCCAGCGTTCCATGGAGCTGGAGTTGGAGAAAACTCAGATCGCTGCTCCTTTCGATGGGATTGTTGCGCGTCGTTACGTTCGAGCGGGCCAAAGCGTGGCTCGAAACGAACGCCTTTTCTGGGTCACTGCCACTAGCCCATTGCGCGTCCGGTTCACACTGCCGTCACGGTTCTTGCGTCAGGTTAAGGTCGGACAACGGGTCGCCGTTACCGTTGCGGACGGTAATCCAGCACTCGAACATACGGCGCGGGTCATCCAGCTGAGTCCAGTCGTAGACCCGGCAAGCGGCACGATCGAAGTGCTGGCAGAGTTGATTGGCGCGGCCGCCGATCTTCGTCCCGGTATGCAGGCAGACGTGCACCTAGCGACACACCCATGAACATTGCCAACGCCCTCAACGTAGCGTTGCCGGAATTGCCGGAGAGGGTGCTCAAGCGCTCGGTCCCCAAGTTAGATCCCCGGGTAATCGCCAAACAGCAAATGGAAAAAGGACAGCCGACTGTGCTGGCCAAACTCCCTGGCGCTGAGAATTTCCTACGGATAGAACCTTCGCAGTGGGTGCTGCTCCAGTTGTTCGATGGTGAACGATCTTATTCGGATATTTCGTTTCAAGGGTCGGCACAGACGGGGATAGCGTATTCGGAAGATGCCGTCCGAGAATTCGCCTCATTCATCCAGTCCAACACCGATCTCTTCTACAAGAGTCCCCTGGAAAAAAACATTGCGCTGCAGCAGAAGATTCGGGGGCAGCGACTGAAGCGCACGGGCTTTAAGGTTATCGATTTTTCTGATATCACGATTGCCGAATGGCCGCAAGCAGACGACTTCATAGCGCGGATTTATCCGCGTCTACGCTGGATCTTCACCTGGTGGTTCACGCTACTGGCGCTGGCGATGTTTGCCGTTATGGCGTGGATGTGGGTTGGGCGTTTCGGTGAGATATGGAATGACAGCTTCGAGTTCTACAACTTCACCACAAAGTCAGGCAGCGACCTGCTCGAATTCTGGGTGCTATTCGGTGCCATGGCGTTCTTGCACGAATCGTTTCATGGTCTGACCTGCAAGCATTTTGGAGGGAATGTCGAGAAGATGGGGTTCTCTCTGATGTATTTTGCACCCAGCTTCTTTTGCGATATTACCCAAATCTGGATTTATGGCGGGAAGTGGGAGCGAATCGCTACTGTGATTGCTGGAATCTGGGGCGATCTCATTTTGTGTTTCCTGGGCACGATGGTCTGGTGGGCGACGGCACCCGGCATGTTCGTCCACAACATGGCTTACAAGGTCATGATGGTGACCGGCATTGGCGTATCCGTACTCAATCTCAATCCCCTGATCAAACTTGATGGGTATTACATTTTCAGCGAATTGATCGGAGAGCCTGACTTCAAGGAACGGACGGCCGCTTATCTTTCTGGCTGGACCCGCAAGCATTTATTCGGCATGCCTGCCGAAGTGGAGTACGTGCCGCGCCGACTCCGCGCATTCTATCTTTCATATGCCGTTCTCTCGGCGATGTACGGGTATCTTCTGCTGTCGTTCCTGATGGGGCTCACCTACAACGTCCTGCACTCATATTCGCCGGCTTGGGCCTTCGCGCCCGCTGCTCTGATGGGATATTGGGTGTTTCGAGGAAGGATTCAAAGCCTTGGAAGATTCAGCAAGCTGCTCTATCTGGATAAAAAAGAGCGGGCTTGGGGTTGGCTAACGCCCTTGCGCGCTGTGGGCCTGGGAGCGGCGGCGCTCCTGTTATTATTCCTGCCGGTTTGGCCTGAGTTGCAGGACTGCTCTTTTGTTTTGGAACCGGCACGTCAGGCCGCTGTACACGCCTCGGTAGGGGGCAAGGTTTCCCAAGTCTTCGTCGATGAAGGGCAGCGAGTCGCAGCCGGTCAGCCGCTTGCCAGTCTGCAAAATCTCGACCTCGAGTCCGACCTTGCGAAAGTTCGCGCAGACCTTCGGTTAGCCACGGCCCGGGCCACTCAGAGTCAGATGCGCTATGGAGACTTTGGCACGGCCGAGCGCGAACGCTTGGGCTTGTTACAGCAGGAACGTAGTCTGGCTGAGGAAGCCACCAAACTTCAGCTTGTCAGCCCCATCGCTGGCGTGGTCGTTACGCCCCGGTTGCACGATCTCAAAGGCGCCTACCTGGAAGAGGGGACGCCGGTTGTTGAACTGATCGACGATTCCGCACTGCTGGCGCGAATCTACATCCCTGAATTTGCCATGCACGATATCCATGTTGGCGCCCCAGTTCGCCTGCAGGTGCGATCCCACGGCTTGCCGTTCCGCGGAACCCTCCGGTTGATCTCTCCCGACTGGGTCCCGCTCGATCCATCTTTGGGACAAAAAGAGCAACTGGCGGGCATCAACCCGCCTCGTTTTTATATAGCTGAAGCCCGTCTGGATAATAGACCGGTCCTGTATCCCGGCATGACGGGGATCGCGAAGATTCAGGTGGGACGGCGAAGTCTAACGAATCTTGGTTTGAAGTTTGCCCGGGATCTGCTTGCGAGGCGAGTCTGGTAAGGCAGAGCGTTAAAGGCCATAGTCAGTGCTTAACCTAAACAAAAAGGGCCAACTTTTTTAGTTGGCCCTTCCGCCAGGTGCGGATGAACACTAAAGGGATTTCACGCGGCCCTTCAGGTTGGCACTGACGCGACCTTTCAGGTTGGCGCTGACCCGGCCCTTCATGTTCGCGCTGACGCGGCCCTTGGCACCGGCGCTCACGCGGCCGCGCAGTGGACCAGCGACGCGGGCAGAAACCGGCGCGTTCACACTGGGATTCGCAGGCGTTGCCGAGCTGGCGACGATCGCTTTCTTGGTGGTGTTCAGGCTGCTGATCAGTGATTTCTTCTGGATAGTCATGGTACGCTCCTCGCGGCTAATTTTTTTGTTCCCTCTACGGCACGATCTCCCTATAGCACGACGCGTTCCAAACTTGCTGGTTCCCGGTCGCTCTCATTCAACCGCATGATTTTGCTGAACTTTAATCTCGGACCGCAGCCTAATGAAATGTATTCAGAGGGTGAAATTCCCGCCATTGGTTAATAATTAACCCATATAGGGTTAATTATTAACCCATAGAAGATCTACAGGCTCAATTTCCGGCAAAGGTATTTCATCCGTTGCGGGTCGATGTGCAGCAGGCGGGCAGCGGCGGCCTTGCTGCCATTGCTTCTGCGCAAGGCGGCGTTCAGGTAAGCGATCTCGATCTTCTGCATCTCCCCGTCGAAATCCACTCCCTCCTCCGGGATCAGAATCGCTTCCTGACTGGCCGCGCTCGAGGAGAGCAACTGTTGCGGAAGGTTATGGGCCGCGATGACCAGCCCGTCGCTCATGATCACCAGCCGTTGGACCACGTTCTCCAGTTCCCGCACGTTACCCGGCCAGGAGTAATGCTCCAGGATTTCCATCATGTCCGGCTGCAACTGCTTTACGGGCTTCTGATTAGAGGTGCAATACAAGCGGAGAAAATGCTCCACCAGCAGGGCAATATCGCCCTCCCGTTCGCGCAAAGGCGGCACCGCGATAGGAACCACGTTGATGCGGTAGTAGAGATCCTCGCGAAACTGGCCCTTCCGGACCATATCCTCCAAATCGTCATTCGTCGCGGTAATGAGGCGGAAGTCAATCTTCTTGGCTGCTCGGCCCCCCAGGCGCTGGACCGACCTCTCCTGCAGAACCCGCAGCAGTTTGCTCTGCAACCCGTGGTCAAGGGTCGTGATCTCGTCGAGAAAGAGGGTGCCCGTATGCGCCATCTCGATCATTCCAGGCTTGGCGCTGTCGGCTCCGGTGAATGCCCCCTTTTCATAACCGAATAGCTCAGATTCCATCAGGGTTTCAGGAAGGGCCGAGCAGTTCAGGCATATATACGGCTTGTCGGCGCGCCCTCCGGTCTCGACGATGGCCCGGGCCACCAACTCTTTTCCCACGCCGCTCTCGCCGCGGATTACTACGCTCGCATTGCTGTGGGCGACGGCTTCGATCGACTGGTATACCTTGCGCATCGCCTCGCTGCCGCCGATCAAACCGCAAAAGGCGGCCTTGTTTTCGACCTGATCCAGCAGCCACTGTCCTTCGAATTGCAGCGCCCGCTTTTCAAGGGTCTGCAGCATCAGGGTTCGCAGCTGCGCGCAGTCCACCGGCTTCAGGAAGAAATGATCTGCCCCGGCCTGGCTGGCCATCAGCGGAAGTTCGCTGCTCGTCGATTCCGTAATCGCCACCATGATCAGATCGTCCCGCAACCGGCGCATTTCCTGCAGCACTTCGACTGCGTCGGCCGCCCCATCCCCAATGCTCTCCAGATCGAGCACGATGCCGTGGACATCCTCGTCGTCAATGAGGGTCGCGATCTGAGTTTCTGTGCTGGCAAGCGTGGTGCGAAAGCTCGGGGCCAGATCCCGCCGCATCTCCCGGAACATCGCCTCCTCGAGCGTGATGATGGCAATCGAATAGCGCTCGGTCAGGGGCTGGCGACGTTCGCTGGAAATTTGGGCGCCCATAGGCGTTCGATCAGCGCCGGATTATACGGCAAGGTGGACTTGCGGCATACCATTCTGATGATCTCGGAAAGCCGCCCGCGCTCCGCTTCAGTCGACGAGGGGAAAACATCCACGGGAGCCCCAAGGGGGATTTCCTAAGGCGCGCTTTTCTCGGCGCTCCACGGAAAGTGATCTTTACCTTCCGGTAGGGACAATCAGTCCTACCAGGCGCCCGTAGGAGCGGGAGCCCGCGAGAACAAGATCCGTCTCGAATTTGCTGATTTGATTGGTGGCGGCGGTAGGACTCGAACCTACGACCTACGGATTATGAGACCGTCGCTCTAACCACCTGAGCTACACCGCCACTTGCCTGCAAAACGGGGAGGATGTGCGAAAGGAACCTGCGCCAGCTTGGAACCAGCACTTCCGCGGCATGGAAGCAACGAGCCCGTCGGAGCGTCACGTCCAGTTCTTCATTCTAAAAGCGCCTGCCAAATAGGTCAAACGCGCCTCATCATTCCGGAATATACTCTGCGCCATGATTATCGGCGCTCATTTTCTTCTGTATAGCAAAGACCCCGAGGCTGACCGCGCCTTCTTCCGCGATGTTCTTGAATTCCGCTCCATCGACGTCGGCGGAGGTTGGCTCATCTTCGCCATGCCTCCCGCCGAGGCTGGGATTCATCCATCCGATGGAGAGTTCTCGCAGCGCCACGCCGGCCACGACCTGCTGGGCGCGGTCCTGTATTTGATGTGTGATGATCTCGATGCCCTGATCGCGTCGCTCAAAGCCAGGAACGTTCACTGCACCGAAGTGCAGACGGCGAACTGGGGCGTGACGACGACAATCCCGCTACCTAGTGGCAGCGCCATCGGCTTGTACCAGCCGACTCACCCGACGGCATTCAACCTCAATTCAAAATAGACCGACATCCCATGAAAGCGATCGCTGTCATCCCCGCCCGTTTGGCTTCCACCCGCCTGCCCCGCAAGATGCTGCGCGAGATTTCCGGCAAGCCACTGATCGGCATTGTCTACGAAGCCGTCCGTTCATCACCCCTCCTCTTCGATGTGATCATTGCCACCGACTCTGACGAAATTCTGAAGACCTGCCATGAGCACAACTGGAAGGCACAGATGACTTCGGCTACGCATCGCAGTGGAACCGAGAGAGTGCACGAAGTTTCAGGCCGCGAGGCAGCCGACGTCTACATCAATGTCCAGGGAGACGAACCTCTCACTCGCCCGGAACAGATTGCTACGTTGCTTCGGGTAATGGAGAATCCCACCGCGGAAGTAGGCACCTTGATGACACCGGCGGCCGCCGTAGATATAGCGAATCCGAATGCGGTCAAAGTAGTAACCGATCTGGCCGGCCGCGCCCTCTATTTCTCCCGCGCCACGATTCCCTTTGATCGCGACAACTCCCAGCCCCGTTATTTCAAGCACCTCGGCTTCTATGCCTATCGCAAATCGGCGCTGGACCGCTTCGTAAAGCTGCCGGAGTCATCGCTGGAAAAAAGCGAACGGTTAGAGCAATTGCGATTCCTGGAGAACGGGATTCCGATCCACGTCGCGGAAACACCGTATGACAGTATCGGCGTCGATACGGAAGAAGACTTACAGCGGGTAATCGGGATCCTGCGAAAACGCTGAGGCGGGAAAGCAGATCTCCGCTCAACGCGGGCAACTAGGGCCTCTGCTCTTCGGCAAGTCTTTGGCGGAGTCGCTCGCGCCCTTCTTCTGCGAGGTGCCGGCAAGCTCCTGTATCCACAATCGCATCCGCCGTCCCATGTTTTCGCGCTTCAACTCGCCCGAAGAGTCCGGACACCTCCGGATGCGCAGTGATCAGCACCTCACAAGGAGCTGTCTCCAAAAATGAAAACGTCCGCCTGAAATCTTCAAGCGCAGTTGGATAGGTACGACTATGACTAAACTTGAACCTATCCGCCGAGACTGGAGTTACGCTGTCTGCGTAAACCATCTCGTGGCAGATCTTGTCTTCGCAAGATTTCCACGTCCAACTCGTCCCACCAGGTGTGTGGCCGGGAGACAGGTGGGCAGTAATCTCGATTCCGCCAACTCGCAGGCTCTCACCATCTCGCACCTCATGAACGTTCTTGACAGGAGCAATCGGTATTAACGCTCCATACTGCGGATCTCCCTTGCCTACGCCGCCTTTCCTCATGACCGCCGCGGACCACCCGCTCGCCATTACGCGCGCCCCGCTTAACCGTTGCAATTCCGCAATCCCACCCGCGTGATCGAAATGCACGTGCGAATTGAGAATGATCTTCACATCTTCAACGCGAAAGCCCAGCGACCGAATATTGGCAACGATCTGTTGCGCCGACTCCGGTAACGCTCCATCAATCAGTACGTGCCCTGCCTCAGACGTGACAAGAATCGAGGTCAAGCCACGCGTACCCACGTAGTACGAGTTCCCGAAAATCTGAAATGGCGCCTGCGGACGGTTCCACTCCCGGCATTGGCCGCAAGGCGTGGCAGGATGCTGCGCAAGGGCCATGCCGACCCATGTCGCAGCCAGCAGGCAAGCCTGTCCGCCCCGCAAGATGGCACTCCAACTCATAGCCCTGGGATTTGTTTATGCTGCACTCGTCCCCATTCCTGCGCGGCCACCAGCCGGCGGGAAATCGAAGGATGCGAATGAAAGAACCATTCCACCCATTTCGAGGGAGTGCGTTCCGCGAGGTTCTGCTCCGCCAGTTTATTCATTGAGGAAATGAACGGCTCAACGCTGGCTGTCGCTTCGAACGCATATCGGTCTGCCTGTCGCTCGTTAAAACGCGAATACCCGTTGAGCGCCGGCATCAACACGAACGAAAGCACCACCGAAACCAGTGCCAGCAGTGGCAGGTTCGCGAAGTCCGATAATTCTTCAAACCAGTGCTGGTCGACGGCATAGTGCAAGGTCCAATTCGCCGCCCAGAAACCGAACAACGTGATCGCAGCCTGCACGAAAATGCTTTTCAGGATATGGCGGTGCACATGGTGCCCCAGTTCGTGCGCCAGTACCGCTTCGATCTCATCCGGCGAGTAATTGTCGAGCAGCGTGTCGGCCAGGATGATGCGCCGAGTCCGCCCCAGTCCTGTAAGGGCGGCATTCGCCTTCTTGCTTTTTTCCGAAAGCTTCCAGCGATACACGCCGCGCACTCGCGTTCCAGCGTGCTCGCTCAATACCACCAGGCGCCGACGCAACTCTTCATTTTCCAGCGGCTCAAACTTATAGAAGATCGGAAATAGCACTACGGGCGCCAGCTGAGCGAAAAGCACAAACAAGCCCATGAACAAGCCCCAGGCCAGCAACCACCAATGCTGAGGCCATTGCCGGATCGTAAAGTACAGCAACTCGACGACCAGGCTCCCAATTACCAGACCAACCAGAAATCCTTTCACCTCGTCCCACGCCCAAGCTCCAAACCTCTGATTGGACAGCTTGAATCGCCGCTCCAGACGGAACCCGTAGTAATCCAGCCCAATTCCCAGCACCTTACTGAGTCCGAGCAGAAGCACCAGGTACATGAAAAGCGATAGCGAATAATTCTGGAATCCCAGGCGAAAAGCGAGATCGCGCAGCCAATCGGACCACCGCATGACGAGCAGAACAATCAAGAACGCGAGACCTACCGCAAAATCGGCAATTCCCAGCCAGCGGCGGATTCGGTTGTAACGGCGCGCCTCAGGCGTATCGGCCTGCCCCGGAAGTAAGTCGTCAGCCATATATCGAAAGCTATCCAACTAAAAGTATCGCACCATTCGCCAACTTCGTATCGCTGCTCATCCGTTCCGCACAAACGTCTCGCCCGCCGCCAAAAGATCGCGAACCAACTCAGGCGACGACGCTTCTGTATAGAGCCGTAACAAAGGCTCAGTGCCCGACGCGCGGAACAAAACCCAGGCCTCGGCCCCATTTCCATCGGTCGGCGCATCCAGAAAGAACTTCACTCCGTCGAGGTGCTCTTTTTTGAGCACTCGATAACCGCCCAGAGCTTGCGTACCCTCCGCTCTCGCGCGCTGAATCGCATTTTGTTTCATCTCTTCCGGAATATGCAGATCGCTCCGCCCATAAAAATGACGCCCAAACTCGCGTTGCAGGTCTGCCACTAACCGGCCGAGCGGCTTGCCTTCCTCCGCCATCACGTTGGCCAGCAGCAGGCTGTTCAGCACGCCGTCGCGCTCCGGCAGGAAACGCGAATATCCAATCCCTCCCGATTCTTCGCCGCCAATCAGGATTTCGCCTTCCATCATCAAGTCCGCAATGTACTTGAACCCGATGGAAGTCTCATGCAGCTTGCGCCCATATTTCGCGGCGATGCGGTCGATCATCCGCGTGGTATTGAACGCGCGCGCCACGTCCCCCGGCCACTTCTTACGCTCCAGCAGCCAGCGCAGCAACACGCAGATAATTTTGTGCGAGTCTACGAAGCTGCCATCCTCGGCCACCGCTCCAATTCGGTCCGCGTCCCCATCTGTTGCCAGGCCAGCGTCGCATTTCTCGCGAACTACCGTCTCCTGCAGCATGGCCGTGTGAGGTTCGATCGGTTCAGGATTGATCCCGGGAAACAACGGATTCAATTCTTGCCGAATCGCCAAGTACTGTACCCCGTGCTCCGCAAAGATTCCTGGCACAACACCGCGCCCCGAACCGTACATCGCATCGACGGCAAATTTGAATTTCGTTTTCGCGATGAGGTCCATATCAGCAAAAGCGCAAACCGCGCCGATGTATGCCTTTTTTAAATCGACTTCTGCGATGGCGGCCTTGTTCGCCTTCGGAGTGGCCTCCGCGGCCATTTCCTCCTCGATCTTTTTCATGATCGCGGGCGTGGCCGACCCGCCAAATTTCCCTTTGAACTTCACTCCATTCCAGTTCCACGGATTATGGCTCGACGTCACCATCACTCCACCCGCCGCACCTTGATGCTTCACCGCATACGACACGGCTGGGGTCGGCGTGTAATCGTTGGCAAGTTTCACCGGAATTCCGGCGCCCGCAATCACTTCCGCCACCACCCGCGCCGCCGCAGGCGAGGCAAACCGCGCATCGTACCCCACGATCACGCCGCGCTGCGGCTCTTCGTATTTCAATACGTAAGAAGCAATCGCGCCGGCAACCCGCCGCACGTTGTCGAACGTGAAATCATCGGCAATGATTCCACGCCATCCGTCAGTTCCGAATTTGATCTCTTGCGCCATGTCTTTGCAGTTTCAAGTTTCAATGAACTGTGAATGCCGATGTCTCCCCTATACACCCGAAACTTGAAACTAGAAACCCGAAACTAAGTAAGCTTGTGCATCTTCTTCTCATCCAGATACTTCACAACCTTGCCCACGTCTTGCGCGTGTTGCCGTGTCGTAACCAACAAGGCATCGGGCGTTTCTACTACCACCAGATCACTTACACCCACCGCGGCAACAAACTTTCCGGGCGCGTGAACATAATTCCCGTGCGCATTCAGAAGGAAAACACCAGCGCTGGCGATCAAATTTCCTTCGGGCGGGCTGCTCTTGGATGTGTGGTGCTCGTGCAGGGCCGTCCATGAACCCAAGTCGTTCCACCCAAAGTCCGCCGGCAGGCAGAAAATGTTTCCTTCCTGCTCGCCTTTGGCGGAACGCGGTTCCAGCAGGGCATAATCCACGCTGATGTTTTCACATTTGGGATATAGCTTTCGAAACGTTGCTGCAAACTTGCGCGTGCCAAAGGTAGCTGCAATTTCTGCCAGCAAAGTAGCAGTCAACGGCAAGTGTTCCCGCAGCACATTGACGAGAGTGCGCGCACTCCACAGGAACATCCCGCTATTCCAGTAGTAATTCCCAGCGGCAAGAAATTCTTCCGCCTTTTTCGCATCCGGCTTTTCGGTAAAGCGCCGTACGCGCAATGCTTCCCCCAGAGTACGCTCCGCCCGCCTCGACGTAGCCGTATCCAGTCTCGGCACGAGTCGGGCGAATCCCGAGCACCACGATGTTCTCGCCTCCTGCGGCTAGCTTGATCCCGCGCTCCAAGGTCTCGCGATAGCGCGATTCGTCGCCAATCACGTGATCGGAAGGGAACAATCCAATCACCGCGTCCGGATCTTTCCGCAACAACAAAAATGCGGCCAAACCGATTGCGGGAGCTGTGTTGCGCCCCACTGGCTCGGCCAGCAGTTGCGCCTTGATTAGTTTGGGAAGCTGCTTCGCGATCGCAGGCCGCAGATCTTCATTGGTGATGACCCAGAACTGTTTTACCGGGGCCAGCGGCAACAAACGCGCCACAGTTTGCTGAATCATCGTCTGCTTGCCGTCGAGGGCCAGCAATTGCTTCGCGCGCTTTTTCCGGCTCAGCGGCCAGAAGCGCGTGCCCCGCCCTCCAGCCAGAATCACGGGATAGAAATTTGAATTCTTAGCCAAGGATTCTCAAGACCCACGCGAATTCAAAGTACACGACGCGATGCCGACATTTACAGTCTCGTTTCCGGTTCGGACAGCGGCTTTCCAGGCACGCAAGCGCGTAGAAACTCCAATGCCCATTGTGGCCTTACCCCAAACTTGCTGACACAAGCGGGAACCACAACCGCATCCCCCTTCGCCAATGTAACCGGATCCATTCCCGGTGCCTCGATCACGCCGCAGCCCTCCAGCGCAACCAGGATCTGCACCGAACTCTTCCCTGAATCGTCCCGCGTCGCCAACTCCAGTGGGTCTTTCGCCTCAAACATATCGACCACGAAGTAGGGAGCCGCAACCAAAGGAGCGTGACGGTTCTTGCTACTCCGAATCTGCTCTGGCGCAGGACGCACGACTTTTCCCGATTTCACCTTCTCCTTCACCGCCGCCATTCCGTCCTTGAGGTGCAATTCCCGCGGACGTCCGTAATCATACAAGCGGTACGTCGTATCCGACTGCTGTTGCGTTTCCACGATCACCGACCCCGGCCCCAACGTGTGCACCGTGCCGCCCGCCACATAGATCATGTCCCCCGCATACACATTGATCCAGTTGAGCACTTCCTCCGCGCGGTTCTGATGGATCGCTTCTTCCAATTCACGCGCTGTCACCCCCGCCTTGAGCCCCAACCCAATCTGCGATCCCGGCTTCGCATGCGCAACATACCAGCATTCGGTCTTCCCCCAGGGCTGGCCCACGCGCACGGCCTGCTCGTCGTCGGGATGGACCTGCACTGAAAGCTTTTCGTGCGGAAACAGAAATTTAAGCAGCAACGGAAACCGCGTGGCGTCCCGAGCCGCATCCCCGACCAACTCCCGCCCATGTTGCTCGCTTAACTGAGAGAGTGTTTTCCCGGTGAGCGGCCCGTTGGCGACCTTGCAGTCGTCTCCACTCAGCCACGCCTCGCCAATTTTCTGCTCGAATTTGTGATTCGGATAGATCGGGGAAAGATCCTGCGTACCCCAAGGACGCGGATCGAATCCCGGCAACATCAACAATGGATACAGATTGCCCATAGCAAACTTACGTCAACAAAAAAGCCGCTCGCAAACCGAACGGCCTTTGCGGAACCCAATCATCCTTGCGACTCGCTCGCGAGCTACAGTGACGCGAAAAACTTCCGCATCCGTTCCAGCCCGCGATCCAACTCAGCTTTCGACGTGGCATACGAAACGCGAACATGTTGGCTCGTCCCAAACCCCTCGCCTGGGACGGTAGCGACATGCGCCTCCCGCAAGAGTCTTCCGGCCACATCAGATGCAGATTTCAGCCCTCCGCGTCCCAGAAAAGAAGAAATATTCGGATACGCGTAGAACGCTCCCTCCGGCATGGTGCAACGTACGCCGGGTATCGCGCGCAATCCCTTCACCACGTGATCGCGAAGTTGAATGTACTCTCGCCGCATCTGCTCCACGCACTCCTGCGGCCCCTTCAGCGCGGCCACCGCTGCCTTCTGCACAATCGATGTCGGATTCGACGTCGACTGACTCTGCAGCTTCGCCATCGCGCTCGTCACCGCCGCCGGAGCCATCGCATATCCCAACCGCCAGCCCGTCATAGCGTAGGTTTTCGATAAGGACCCGAGCACGACGAAGCGCTCCTTATATTCGCGCAGCGCCCCCACCGAAAAATTCTTGCCCGTGTAATTCAAGTACACGTAGCACTCGTCTGACAGCACCCAAATGCCGCGCTCATGGGCCAGGCGAACCACCTCTGTCATATCTTCCGGACTCATGACCGCCCCGGAAGGATTCGACGGCGAATTCAGAATGATCACCTTGGTGCGCGGAGTAATAAGGTTAGCGACCATCTCGGCTGTCACGCGGAATCCCTGAGCCTCATCCGACTCAAGCAACACGCAATTCCCGCCCGCATATCGCACGATGTCCTTGAACGATACCCAGTACGGGACCGGCAGGATCACCTCGTCGCCGTGATCGACCAGAACCTGGACAGCATTGAACAAAGCATGCTTCCCGCCCGTCGAAGCAATAATCTCTTCGCGCCGATAATCGGAATCGAAATCCACATTGTGCCGGTGCGCGATCGCATCACGCAGTTCGGCCGTGCCGGCAACGGCGGTATATTTCGTGAAATTTCCCTGGATCGCCGCGATAGCCGCCTCTTTAATATGCTGTGGCGTCGAAAAATGGGGCTCGCCCGCGCCGAAGTCAACCACGTCGACTCCCTGCGAACGCAGCTTGTCGGCCTCCGCCACTACGGCCATCGTGGCCGAGGGCTCGATCCGGTTGATTCGTTCCGTCAATCTCAACGCTTCTGTCGTCGCCGTCGTCATGCCTTCTTCTTCCTTTTCCTCGGTACTTCCACCAATTGCCTGTCCCGAAGTTTGTATGCGGGATCCAGTTTCTCCCGCAGTTTCTGTTCCACCACTTCCGGCACCAGCCCCTTCACCGGCCCGCCTGCCTGCGCCACTTCCCGCACCAGACGCGAACTCACATACGAATATTTGTCCGCCGGCATCATGAACACCGTTTCCAGCGTTGGTTCCAGCTTGCGGTTCATCAGTGCCATCTGCAGTTCATACTCGTAGTCGCTGATCGCCCGAATCCCGCGCAGCACGCACATCGCGTCCATCGATTTCGCATACTCGACCATCAAACCGTCAAACGTATCGATGCGGACGTTGCTCAGGTCGCCGGTCAATTCCCGCAGCATCTCCAGCCGCTCGGCCACGCTGAACATCGGGCTCTTCTCCGAATTCCTCAGAATGGCTACCACCAGTTCTTCAAAAATCTTGCTGCCTCGCTGGATCAGATCGAGGTGCCCATTGGTAGGCGGGTCGAACGAACCGGGATAGATAGCCCTGCCCTTATTCAATCATCCTCACAGGCTGTCAGTTACGAGTAGATGTAACCAATGATTTTATGCGGGCAACGCAGAAGATGGCAATTGAAGAAGCGCGAAAGGGCGCATTTAACTTGTAAAGCGGGGAATGAGGATGGCGGCCATGGCACAGGTCCATGGCCGCCGTTTGAAAATTAGCGCCTGGCTGCCACAATCGGCGCCTTCGCGGTCTCCGTGCCCGTGGGCATCGTAGCCACACGGCCGCCTGGCGTGGCCGGAACCGCAGTGGACGCCGGTACCGCTTGAGGCTTATCGCTGGCCAGTCCCAGAGCCTTTCGGACTTCTGTGTCCAGCCTGGCCATCACATCTTTGTTGTCTTTGAGGAACTGCCGGGCGTTTTCGCGTCCCTGGCCGATGCGCTCGCTCTTATAGCTGAACCACGACCCGGACTTTTCCAGAATGTTATTGTTGACGGCCAGGTCGAGCAGATCACCCTCTCGCGAAATCCCTTCGCCGTAGAGAATGTCGAACTCCGCCTCGCGGAATGGCGCCGCCACTTTATTCTTGACCACCTTCACCTTCGTCCGTGACCCGGTGACCACGTCGCCTTCCTTGATCGCCGCAATACGCCGAATGTCCACGCGTACCGAAGAATAAAACTTCAGAGCGCGACCGCCAGTCGTCGTTTCCGGATTCCCAAACATCACGCCAATCTTCTCGCGAATCTGGTTAATGAAGATCAGGCAAGTTCTGGACTTCGACACCGTGCCAGTCAGTTTGCGCAGAGCCTGCGACATCAGCCGTGCCTGCAGCCCCATGTGGCTGTCGCCCATTTCGCCATCCAGTTCGGCCTTCGGCACCAGCGCCGCCACCGAATCGACCACCAGCACGTCAATCGCGTTCGACCGTACCAGCGCCTCCGTGATCTCCAGCGCCTGCTCTCCATAGTCCGGCTGCGATACCAGCAGATTGTCCACGTCCACGCCAAGCTTTTTGGCATAACCCGGATCCAGTGCATGCTCGGCATCGACGAACGCAGCCATCCCACCCATCTTTTGCGCCTCGGCAATGACCTGCAGGGTAATCGTCGTTTTACCCGACGATTCGGGCCCGAACACTTCCACCACGCGCCCACGCGGAAATCCGCCCACTCCCAGGGCCGCATCGAACGAGATCGATCCCGTCGGGATCACCGCGATCGGCACAATCGCCTCTTTCGACCCCAACCGCATGATCGAACCTTTGCCGAACTGCTTTTCAATCTGGGATACCGCCAGGTCGATCGCCTTGCCCCGTTCATCCGCCATGAAGTGGCTCCTTTAAAAGTGCAGCAACATGAAACTGAATCTGGCCGGATTATACATACAGATCGAAGCGAAGAAAAGGCGAATCAACATAATTAACCTGTGGAAGGTTCCAAAGCGGAACGCAGACGCCCCATACTCGAAATCTTTAGGGTTTTCGCTGAGAACCGGGAACTGAGAACTCGCTTTCACCTCTGCAGCAAATCCACTGGAGCCGTCACATCATGCACGCGGAAATACTTCGCCAGCGCCGGATACTTCCGCGCCACCGCCTCATACATTCCATAAGCCACATTTCGATAGGAAACATGCCCCGCCGGAGTAGTCCGCAACTCCGAAATGTAAACCGCCTCGGCAAAGTCCATCTTGAACAGCGCCCGCTTGCGAAACGCCAGCGGAATCGCATACTGCGAATTCTCTGCCGCTTCGGGTGTCTTGCGCGCGGCCAAGTTCTCCACCGCCGTCTGCACCCGCCGCATGGCCGCGTCGAAACGCACCCGCATTCCCGCATCTTCCACATCCAGCAGCATCTCGTATCCGTGCTGCGTAGTGAATCCCTGCATCACCTGGATGCACCGCCGGTGCCGGTGCATATCCCGGAACCCGCCCGTGTCCATCAGAATGTCGAAGCGAAACTGCTGCCCCGCCCGGAACCCGCGCAGCATCTCGTCATGCTTCCCGCGATGGCGCAGCCCCAGATCAATGATCTCCCGCCGCTGTCTCTCCCCCGCCACCTGCACCGCCTGCCGGATCTGCCGGTAAGAATGGTGGCAGTGCTCATAGAGCAGCGTGGTCGCGATCTCCACTTCGAGCGGCTCTTCGTCGAGCAGATCCACAATCGCCTTCGAAGGTGCGACCGGTTCCGCAGCCATCAATTCGCGCGCCGCCTGCCGCAACTCGCGCCGCGTCTCCATCTCATATGGATTCGGATCCGCATACTTCACCAGCGTCGGAGCCACCCGCACCTCGCGCAGCAACTCCTGCTCCGCCCGCGCTCCCAACTCCGGATTCACTCCCCGAATCTGTTCCACCAGGTCCCGCAAGCCCTCCGCATTCACGTTGTAAGCCGCACCCGTTGCCGCCTTCTTCAGCGACTCGCCCAGAACCCGCACCTCTTTATGCGTGTGCGACAGCAGATGCGCCACCTGCGTCTCGAGTGTCCGCGCATTGACGATTTCCCCCAGCGAAGTATTCGTCGCCAGCGGCAGCAGGTAGCGCGTGATGTCGAAGGCCCGCGCCTTCAAAGTCCGCTCGTACGCATCCTGCTTCAGGTCGGCAGGCTTGGGCGTGATGCTGATCAGGTACTGCGTCATGTGCGCCGAGAGCGCCTCGTACTCGGCGAACAAAAAGTCGAGCGTCTCCCCGTACAGCTTGCGCGCCTCGTCATCCGCGCCAAAATCGGGCGTGTAGTAGCCGCTCTTCTTGAAATCCTGATAGCGCGTCGAGCGCTCCTGGCCGTCCCAGCGCTGCTCGTCCGCCAGTTCAATCGCAGCCAGGATCGACAGCCTTTCCACCGCCAAGGCGATATGCGCCAGGTCGGCAATCGACCGATGCCCATATTGAAAATAGAAGGTGTTAAGAAACTTCTCTGCCTTCTGCGTGCTGATCTCCCGCAGCGATTCCTTCATCGACAACGCCGACCGCGAATACTTGGCCATCGCATACGCCTGGATTTCCGGCTCAACGCCGAACACCGCGAATACCTCGGTAGAAGGCGTGTCGACAGCCGGAGTCTGTCGCGGCATCGCATCCTCCGCTACCGAAGCCCGGTTCGGCGAACGATGACCCGATCCGGCAGCCTCGGTCGGGGATGAGTTTTTGTTGGAAGGGTCGGGCATCACAATCACGTTAGTCGCAGTCTGTGGCATGAGTGTCCGCATGGTACTCGGCGCCCTTGTGAATTCGCAATGGCCATTTTGTGCGCGCTGTTTCCTCGCGTCCTTCGTGTTCCTTCGTGACCTTGGTGGTTGAAGATTTTAGAGAGCCTCTCAGCGCTAAACTACTGAGTGCACCCGCTCCTGCAATCGACAACCCATCGCCCCTGGCCCCTAACCCCCGGCCCCTGGATGATGAAGCAAACCTGGCACGATCTCCTTTTCGCCCACTGGCCCCTTCCCCCGGAAGTGATGCGGCCCCTGATCCCGCCACAATTAGTAATCGATACCTTTGAAGGAGCCTGCTGGATCGGTGTCGTACCTTTCCACATGAGCGGCATTCGCGCCCGCGCCCTTCCACCACTTCCAGGCCTCTCGCGCTTTCCAGAACTGAACGTTCGCACCTACGTCACCCACGGAGGCAAACCTGGGGTCTACTTCTTCAGCCTCGACGCCGCCAATCTCCCCGCCGTCTGGGCCGCCCGCGCTTTTTATCATCTGCCCTATTTCCATGCAGCCATGACCTCCGAGGAGCGCAACGGAATCATCCACTATGTATCTCGCCGACTTCGCGCGACTGCCGAGTTCCGCGGACGCTACCGCCCTATCGCCGATGTTCGTTTGCGCGACAAGGGATCGCTTGAGCACTGGCTAACCGAGCGCTATTGCCTCTACGCAGTTCACAAGAGCGTGGTGTATCGCGGGGAGATTCATCACCAGCCCTGGCCCCTGCAAGATGCGGAGGCAGAAATCGAGCTCAACACCGTAGCCGCCGCAAGCAACATTGCGCTGCCCGATACACCGCCGTCCCTACTCTTTGCCCGGAGACTCGATGTCCTGATCTGGCCTCTGCGACGTGCCGATTGACCGAGGCACGGGTCGCGCTCGCCTCCGAAAAGCCGCATCTGAAGCCCTCGTCGATACGCGTATAATTCACCGTTTCACAGCAATCATCCGCATCTTCCGGAGAAATTTCTCATGTCTCTTTCAGGACGAGTAGCGTTGGTCACGGGAGCATCACAGGGCATCGGGCGCACGTGCGCTCTGAGGCTCGCCAAAGATGGAGCTACCGTCGCCGTCGCCGCCCGCAGTCAGGAAAAACTGAACGAACTCGTACAGGAAATCACCACTGCCGGCGGCAAGGCAGCCGCCTTCCCACTCGACGTCGCCGACGAAGACCAGGTCAAATCTGCCGTCAAGTCCGCGATCGCCCAATTCGGCAAGGTCGATATCCTCGTCAACAACGCCGGCATCACCCGCGACCAGCTCGTCATGCGCATGAAGCGCGCCGACTGGGACGCCGTCCTTCAAACCAATCTCACCTCCGCCTATCTCTGCATCCAGCAGGTCATCGGCTCCATGCTCAAGCAGCGCTGGGGACGCATCATCAACATCACCAGCGTCTTCGGCCAGATGGGCCAAGCCGGGCAGGCCAACTACGCCGCCTCCAAAGCCGGACTGATCGGCCTCACTATGGCCATCGCCCGCGAGGTCGGCTCGCGCAACATTACTTGTAACGCCGTGGCCCCCGGATTCATCGAAACCGCCATGACCGCGGTCCTGAGCGATGAATTCAAGCAAACCGCCGTCAAACAAATTCCCCTAGGCCGTGTAGGCACGCCGGAAGACGTAGCCAGCGCCGTCGCTTTCCTTGCATCGGACGAAGCGTCTTACATCACGGGCCATGTACTGAACGTAAACGGCGGCATGCTGATGGGATAGGAACTGACACTGAAGACCGGGACAGGATCGTGAACTTCGCCCCCGACACTCCCAATTTTTCTCCGTGTCCTCAGTGTCCTCTGTGATGAAGAATTTGTCTTTGTCCAGAGTGAGGTCTTTGACCTCAGAGATTAACGACGACGGACCGACATGCAATACGCGATCTATGTCCTGATCAAACTGGCTTTCTACACCGCCTGGTGCTGGGTCGGACTACGCCTGTGGCGCTCCAACCCCGCAAGATGGTCGAAAGCGATCGGTTTCGGAATCCTCCGCCTCGCGATCGGTGTGTTCTTTGGCATCATGATCTTCTTCGCTGTGCCTGCCCAGCCCGATGATGTTCTTTGGAGATACCTCACGATTTACACGCCGGTTCGTATGGTGGAATGGCTCATACTGGCTTGGGTGTTAAACCACAAGTCAGAGAACAAGAAGGTCCCCGCCGTACTCCTCTGGTGCCTGGGTGGAATCGTGGTTTCCTTCGTAGCAGATTTTGCGTCCCCCGAAGGGGTTGCCGGCCATTTCTGTGTAGGACGATGTCTATGCTGATGATGACGGACGCTCAAAATCAAATCCCCGGCTTGCAGATGTTGCAGGCCGAATCCCCCGCCCAGATCGCTCAGGCCCGCGAACTCTTTCTCGAGTACGCCCAGTCCTTAGGCTTCAGCCTCTGCTTCCAGAATTTCGACAAGGAACTTGCTGAACTGCCAGGGGACTATGCGCCACCGGAAGGCCGCCTGCTGCTGGCCGAATTCGCGGGTCAACTCGCAGGCTGTGTCGCGCTCCACCGACTCGACCACGACACTTGCGAGATGAAGCGTCTCTACCTGCGTCCCCAATTTCGCGGCAAAAGATTGGGCCGCGCTCTCGCGGACTGCATCATCCTCGAAGCCCGCTCCATTGGCTATCGCCGCATGCGTCTCGACACCGTCGGACCGGTGATGAAGGATGCCGTCGTCATGTATCGCAAAATCGGCTTCAAGGAAATCGCGCCCTATCGTCCCAACCCCATGGCCGGCACTTTATACATGGAACTGCAGTTGTAATCGACGCCGCAGATGTTTTTGAGAATCCAAACCACCGACGGATCCTGTGAGGTTCCGTTCGCAAGCGCCCAGTCGACCCGAACCCAACATTGAACAAATAGCCCGTCAAGGCTCGCCGGAGAGCGCGGGGCGCCTGTTCCCGCGCTTGTTATTACTTTTACACTGTATAAGTAATCTTCAGTTGCACCAGAAACGTTGCTCGACGTCGTTCGATTCTCATATGGCACTAATGTCCGGCGTATGGCACAAATTTCCCCTTGCCAGAAGTTGCCGATCTGGTTACCATGACCCATCCTGAAATGCTCCCAACCATGAATATCGGCGAGACCATCCGCAACTACCGCTTGCAAAAAGGTATGTCTCAGGGTGACATCGAAAAGCGCACCGGACTTCTGCGCTGCTACCTGTCGCGCGTCGAAAATGGCCACACCATTCCTTCGCTCGACACGCTTTCCAAAATCGCCGGCGCCATGGAACTCCCGCTCTCCCAGTTTTTTTCCGAGCCCGGTCACAACAACGGTTCCAAGGGATTGCCCCAACTCTCCGACGACGAAGTCCGCTTCCTCAGCCAGATCCGGCGCTACTCCACCAGCCTCAACGACAGCGACCGCAAGCTCGTCCTCGCCATGGTCAAAAAGATGGCGTCCAACTCCGGAAAATAATCGCGATCTTTGAGCCGGCAGCTTTGAGCAGCCCCATCGGCAGATCCTAACTGTTCCAGAAATCTTCCGAATGCCTGTCTGAGGCCTGGTTCACACCTCGTAGCTCCGTAGCTACCACCTTACTTTCGTACTATGTCTTCCGTGACCCACGGGTACCTCGCCCTCCGCTCTCGTTCTCGCCTAAACTGACTCTGGAGAAAATTGTGACCACCGACGAGGAACTGAACGTTCTCGACTCGCAACTGCGCCGCCTCAAAATCGAGTACGAGATCTTTTTCAGCAACCCGACCAAGCGTCCTCCCACCGACATCGAGTGGAAGGTCCTGAGCCTGCTGCGAAAATTCTCCGACGGCGGACGCATGAATTTCTCCCAGCGTTACCGCTATAACGAAATGGCCCAGCGCTACGCTGTCTATAGCGACCTGTGGCGCAAGAAGTCCCGCATTCGCGAAGAAGGCTACCGCCGTCCTCAGGACGCCCTGCTTTCCGTTCAGGGAGTTCGCGTCGCAGAAGACGAGCACAAGCCACACCATCCTGTTTATGGAGTCAGCCAGGCTGCCGCAGCCGCCGCCGGGGCAGGCGCGGCATCTCAGCCCTTTACGCTTCACAGCGTCGATCAGGCCGAGCGCGAACAGGTAGAGCGTCTTTACAACACGCTCGTGGCCGCCAAGAAAAAAGCCGGAGAGAAAGTTAGCGGCAACTTTGACTCATTTACCGCCTTCGTCCAGAAGAAAACAGAGGAAATTCGCCAGCAATATCACTGCGACAGTGTCGAATACTCCGTCGAACTCGCCAACGGCCACGTCAAACTGAAAGCCAAAGCCAAAGCATAGCCCACCACTGCTTTACCGCACGCTCTTGATACTCCCGTCCGTCTCAATCTGGTAGACGTGTTTGTCTGGCCCCGCAACATACTCAGGCATCAGCGGCTTCCGGTTGAGAACGTGAAACACGTCACTATCTTCTGGAAGGTTGTTGAGAACGTGGTTGTGGTATCCAGCGGCGATCGTTTCTCCCGACTTCGGGCTGCTTTTATTCTCGATGAAGGTCTTGTGCATCTGCCGCTTTTCTACCACCTTGCTCCCGTCCGAACTCACCGTGTAGCGCACATCGGCCCCCAGCGGATACACGCCCTCCACCGTCTGCCCCGGCAGAAAGTAAACATAGAACTGGCTCTCGCTGGCTGGCAAAACGTATGTGTTGTATGGGCGTGTCTGTTTTCCAAAGTCACGCCCGGCAGTGTCAAGCGCTTTCGCGGCCGACAGATAAAACCCGCGGTCGGGCGACACCGGATCTACTTTCTTGGCCACGAATTGCTGTGGGCTCGCTCCCTGCGACGCGCGGTAGGCGATCAGAAACTGGTCTCTTCCTTCATTCAGCCGGCCAAAAACAACTTCCCACCCTGCCTTGGTTTTTCGCGCAAGGTAAGCGGGGGCCGCAGTCTTGTCGGGTTTCAGCGCCTCCACTGCGTCCGTCGCGTACCACGCGGCCACGTCGTATTCCTGCAGCATCCTGCCACGAGCCGTAATCGCCTCCAACTCTGTGGTCGACGCCACATCGCTCTCCTTCTTGCCCGTATCGGCCAGAGTCAGGCATGCGGATAGCACGATCATGAGTACCGCGAATCGTTTCATCATCAATTCTCCAGGTCGAGCCATTCTATCGTGCCCAGAGCGCAGAGTCGCAGATGTCTTGACTTCGCGCCTCACTCCGCTCTGCTGATAGAATTTTCGGTCGCACAACAGCTCGCACAGATCCGCACAAGGGGCCAAGCATGTCCTCCAGTTCCAAGATTCAGCGCGCCATTCTCAGCGTCACCGACAAAACCGGACTGGTAGATTTCGCCCGCAAGCTCTCCGCCCTGGGCATCGAACTGGTCTCGACCGGAGGCACCGCCAAGCTTCTGCGCGATTCCGGGGTCACCGTCAAGGACATCTCCGACCTCACCGGCTTTCCCGAAATGCTCGATGGCCGCGTCAAGACTCTGCACCCCAAAGTCCATGGAGGAATTCTGCACCGCCGGGAAGATCCCAAGCACACCGCTGCCGTCGCCGAGCACGGCATCGCGCCCATCGACATGGTTGTGGTCAACCTTTATGCGTTTGAAAAAACCGCGGCGAAACCTGGCGTCGCCTTCGAGGAATTGATCGAGAACATCGATATTGGCGGCCCCTCGATGATCCGTTCCGCCGCAAAGAATTTTCAGGACGTTGCCATCGTTACCTCGCCCGCCGACTACGATTCCATCGCCGACGAAATGTCCCGTTCCCACGGCGCACTGTCGCGGGAAACAAAATGGCGGCTTGCTCAAAAAGCCTTCGCCACAACCGCCGCCTACGATTCCGCGATTGCCTCCACGCTCGAGCGCATTCCTGGAGATACCACTACGCTTCAACTACAGTCCGCCACGTTCCCGCCCACCTTGCGCTTCTCGTTCCAGAAAACTCTCGACCTGCGCTACGGCGAGAATCCTCACCAAAAGGCCGCCATGTACTCCGACGGCTCCGGCGCCGGAGTCGCCAACGCCCGCCAACTCCAGGGCAAGGAGCTTTCCTACAACAACATCGTCGACCTGCAAGCCGCGTGGGATCTCGCGCAGGAATTTGACGAACCCGTCGTCGCCATCATCAAGCACACGAATCCGTGCGGCACCGCCACCGGCAAGACTCTTACCGAAGCTTACAAACGCGCCCTCGAATGCGATCCGGTTTCCGCCTTTGGAGGTGTGATTGGCGTCAATCGCCCGGTGGACGCCGAGGCCGCCGAAGAAATGCACAAGCTTTTTCTCGAAGTCATCGCCGCCCCGTCCTTCGACGAAGCTGCCAAAGCCAAATTCGCCTCCAAGAAAAATCTGCGCCTGGTCGAAGTCGTTCCCGCGAATCAGAAATGGGTCCTGAAAAATGTTTCTGGGGGGATGCTCGTGCAAGACACCGACGTCCGCCCCCTGCAAGACTCCGATCTCAAGGTCGTCACGAAGCGCCCTCCTACTCCCGAAGAAAAGCGCGCCCTGCTATTTGCCTGGAAGGTCTGCAAGCACGTGAAGTCCAACGCCATCGTTTACGCGCGAGACGGCCAGACCGTCGGCGTTGGCGCCGGGCAGATGAGCCGGGTCGATTCCGCCAAAATCGGCGCCATGAAGGCCCAGTTGCCCCTGAAAGGCACCGTCGCCGCCTCCGACGCCTTCTTCCCCTTTCCCGATGGTGTCGAGGAAATCGCCAAAGCCGGCGCCACCGCCATCATCCAGCCCGGAGGCTCGCAGCGTGATCCCGAGGTCATTGAAGCCGCCGACCGCCTGGGTCTGGCCATGCTCTTCACCGGAGTGCGGCACTTCCGCCACTAAACTCATTGTTAAGTTTCGATTGTTGATTGTTGATCGAAGGCCATGCGCCAGAACCTGCCCTCGGTCTTAAATCAGCAATCAAGAATCATCAATCAAAAATTGCTTTGCCACCGGTTCCTTTACGAAACTTGACGCTCGTATCCACCAGTCCCTGTACTTTTGGTTCCTCCTCTGCCGTTTGCGCCGCAGTGGTTTTTTCCCAACGTTTTCAATCCTCGCGGTAGAATATAAGCACCTTTCCCCCGGCGGCTTTGCATCCAACTAAGCTGAGGTTTCGGAAACGCGCTTCCAGCGCATTCAGGTCCAGGATGATTAGAATTGTTCGCCTTTTTTTGATGCTCGCGGTGACGACTGTTGCCGTTGCTCAGACCACGCCATCCTCTTCGATTTCAGAGGCTCCCGCGTCTGATGCCAAGCCGGCTCCATCATCATCGCCCCGCAAGGTCGACCGCTCCGCCGCCTACTACCATTACGCGCTGGCGCACATGTACGAGGAGATGGTCACCGCCTACGGCCGCAGTGATCTGGCCGTAAAAGCGACCGAGGAATATCGCCTCGCCATTGAGGCTGATCCCTCGTCCGAATTCCTGACCTCGAGCCTCGCCGAACTCTATGTCAAGACTGGACGCATCGCCGACGCCGTCCGCGAAGCCCAAGACATCATTAAGCGCGACCCCAAGAATCTGGAAGCCCATAAACTGCTCGGCCGCATCTATCTCCGCTCCCTCGGCGACATGCCCGGCGGCTCCGGCTCCGAAAATATCCTCAAGTTGGCCATCGACCAGTACGAGCAGATCGTAAAGCTTGATCCGGACAGCGTTGACGACCATCTCCTTCTCGGCCGTCTCTACCGCTTGAGCAACGAACTTCAGAAGGCCGAAGGTGAACTTAAGACCGCCATCAAGATCGATCCCAACTCCGAAGAAGCTGTCACCACGTTGGCCATGCTCTACACCGACGAAGGCGACACCGCCCACGCGTTGAAGGTCCTAAGCTCGATTCCTGATTCCGCGCGTTCGGCAAAGCTGTATTCCGCCCTGGGCGCGGCCTACGAGCAGCGCAAGGATTACAAGAACGCCATTGACGCATACAAGCACGCCATTGTGCTCGATCGCGACAATCTCGACGCTATTCGCGGGCTCGCCGAAAATCTCCTGAACGACGGACAGCTTGAAGCCTCTCTCGAGCAGTACAAGGTCATTTCAGATTCGAATCCGGAAGATGCGCAGACCTACGTTCGCATCGCTGAAATCTATCGCCGCCAGGCCAAGTACGATCTGGCGCTCGAAAATCTGAAAAAGGCCGGCACTCTCGTTCCCGACACAATGGACGTCCCGTACAGCATGGCTGCGGTCTACCAGGCACAGGGCCGTTACGATGACGCGATCAAGCTCCTGCAAGACCTGCTCAAGAAGACGGAAAAAAGTGAGACCAGTTCCAGCCAGGCGGACCGCAACAACCGCGCGATCTTCATCGAGCGCCTCGGCATGATTTACCGCGAGCAGGAGAACTACACCGCCGCGGTCGACACGTTCCGCAAGATGTTGGTCCTCGGCGATGAAAATGCCCGCAGCGGATATCAGGAGATTATCGATACCTACCGCGAGGCCAAGCAATGGCCGCAAGCCACTGCCACCGCCAAGGAAGCCGTCCAGAAGCTGCCCGATGACCGCGACCTTCGCATGGTCCTCGATGCCCAACTCGCCGATACCGGTGAATTCGACAAAGCGGTCGCCGACATTCGCTCCATGGTCAAAGGTGGCCCTGAGGATCGCGACGTCTACCTCCGCCTCGGCATCATCTACACGCGTGCCAAGCGCTGGAGCGACGCCGAAGAGTCTCTCTCCAAAGCCGAGCAGCTGTCGACCAAGCCTGAAGACAAGGCCTACGTCTATTTTCTGCGCGGCGACATGTATCAACGCCAGAAGATGTTCGATCAGGCCGAAGCCGAGTTCCGGAAAGTACTGGCTACGACTCCTCCAACCGACCCTCAGGCCGCTGCGACTCTCAACTATCTCGGCTACATGAATGCCGATCGCGGTGTGAAGCTGGAAGAGTCCCTGAACTATATCAAGCAGGCTCTCACTTTCGAACCCAACAACGCGGCGTATCTTGACTCGCTTGGCTGGGCCTACTTCAAGCTGGGCAAATACGATCAGGCGGAAGATAGCCTGAACAAGGCCGCGGTTCGCATGAGTTCTGACCCCACCGTGCAGGAACACCTCGGGGACCTCTACCAGAAAACCGGCCGTCTCAAGCTAGCGGCCGCCCACTGGGATCGTGCCGTCCAGGAATGGAACAAAACCGTTCCCGCCGAGCAAGACACCGACGCCTTCGCCAAAGTCCAGCAAAAGCTGGACGCCGCCAAGGTCAAGCTGGCGAAAGAAGAATCAGGCCAGCAATAGCCGCGAAGCGGCAAAAAAATGCAGCCCACGGCTTACTCTTAGCCTGTCGACGGGTGCCAGCCGTGGGTCCGGTTGTTAAACTCCCCGCATGCCCGGCAAATCCGCAATCACTATCCGCGAAGCCTCAGTCCGTGACATACCCGAAATTGTCCGCCAGCGCCGCGCCATGTACGAAGACATGAACTACAACGATCCCGCCGCGCTCGAAACGATGGCCAACCTGACCGCCGAATTTCTGACCAAAGCCCTGACTGATGGCTCGTTCCGAGCCTGGCTAGCCACCCACAATGACGACGTAGTCGCCGGAGGCGCCATCATCATCTCCCCCTGGCCCGCCCATCCCTACGACCTTGAATGCCGTCGCGCCACCATCCTCAACGTCTACACCGATCGCGAACACCGCCGCCGCGGCATTGCCCGCCAACTGATGCGGACCATGATTGACTGGTGCCAGCGCGAAGGCTTCGCCCGCATCACCCTCCATGCCAGCGAAGACGGCCGCCATCTCTACGAGTCCCTCGGCTTCGAGCCCACCAACGAAATGCGCCTCAAACTTCGCTGAAATACACTGGGGCGGTTCCGAATTTGACGTTTCTTCTCCTCGCCCGTCCAACAGGCTTACGAGTCCCAGCGTGCTTTTCGTCTAATGGAAACCAATCTTCGCGAAACATCGCAGTCCAACCCTCTCATCGGTCCGATCGCGTCGCCTTGGCACACGGCCGTGATCCTGATTGCGATCTTGGCCCTCGCGTATCGCGGATACCTTCAAGCGGCCGCCCAGCGCGCAATCATTCATCCGGATCGCATCAAGATGTATGAGCGCACGATTCTGCTCGAATGGTTGACACTCGCTGTCGTCCTCGCCGGTCTCTGGCTTCACGGTTCGCATCCCCTCGCCGTTCTCGGGGAACGCTGGCGTTCCGCTCAGGAGTTCTTTCGCGACCTCGGCATCGGCCTGTTGTTTCTGGTGGTAACGATCGTATTTACTTCAACGCTCGGCGCTCATGGAAGCGCAGCCGATCGCGCCACCCAGTTTCTGCTTCCGGAAACACGGCCCGAGATGGCTCTCTGGCTCGTACTCTCGCTCACGGCCGGCATCTGCGAAGAGGCCGTTTACCGCGGGTATCTGCAAAAACAATTCATTGCTTTGACGAAGACTGTTCCGGTTGGCATCATCCTTTCCGCTCTCGTATTCGGCCTGGCACATTCCTACCAGGGCTTCCGACGTGCCCTGACGATCGCCGGCATGGGCGCAATGGCCGGAGCTTTGGCCTATTGGCGTCGTAGCCTGCGTCCCGGGATGATCGCGCACGTCGTGCAAGACCTCCTCGGAGCCTTTATCCGTCACTGAGCCGAAATGGTTTTCTCCGATCCTCGCAGACCATCCCTCGCTCCTTTGATAAACTTCCCCCATGCTGGCCGCCTATGCGGTGCACGTCGAACGTTCCCGCGGACGCCGCTTCCCTGAGCCCCAGCATCCCTACCGCAACGACTTTCAGCGCGACCGCGATCGTGTCATTCACGCCCGCGCCTTTCGCCGCCTCGAAGCCAAAACCCAGGTCTTTACCCGCCGCTACTCCGATCACTTCCGCAACCGACTCACTCATACTCTGGAAGTCGCACAAGTCTCGCGCACTATCGCCGGGGCCCTTGGCCTTAACGTCGATCTCGCCGAAGCTCTCGCCCTGGTCCACGATATCGGCCATCCCCCCTTCGGCCACGCCGGAGAGAAGGCCCTCAACGCCGCCATGCGCGAGCATGGACTTCTGTTCGACCACAACCTGCACGCCCTCCGCATCGTCGAAGATTTCGAGCAGCGCTACGCCGCCTTCCGCGGCCTCAACCTCACCTTCGAAGTCCGCGAAGGCATCATCAAGCACTCGCATGATTACGACGTCAAGGACCATCCCGAACTCACCGAATATCTCCTCGACCAGCGTCCGCCGCTCGAAGCTCAACTTATCGACCTGACCGACGAAATCGCATACAACACTGCCGACCTCGACGACGGCTACGAAGCGCATTTGATCACCCTCGACCAGATCCGCGAGGGCCTTCCTCTTTTCGACCGTTTCTACCGCCAGGTGCAGCAGATCTATCCCACCGCCCCCGAAAAACTGAAATTTAACGAAGCTCTGAAACGCATCCTCAATCGCTTCGTTGACGACTTGATTACGAACACTCGCGCCCGTTTGAACCAGGCCGGAATTCAAACCCTCGACGATATTCGGCATCATCCCGAGCGCCTCGCCGCCTTCAGCCCCGCGGTCGAGGCCGAGCGTAAGCAGAGCAAAGATTTCCTCTACGAGAATCTCTACTTCAGCACCGCCCTCGCCGGAGAAAAAGACGACGCCGAGCGCGTCGTCGGAGAACTATTTGCCCTCTGGATGGAGCATCCCGAGGCCCTTCCCCACAACTACCAGCAAAAAGCGAAAGAAGACTCTTTGCCCCGCACGATCTGCGACTACATCGCCGGAATGACCGACAACTTCATCTTCGAGCAATACGAAAAGCATTGCGGAATTCGTTGAGTAAGGTTTATGTGGGGACAGCCGCCCTCGGCTGTCCGCTGGGCGAAGCCCGCTGCCGACCGTATTCCGGCTGCCGACCGCCCACTTAGCCCTGTTCATCCGGAGCGAAGTTGTCGTCCGCAAAGCGAAGGGCAACGCAGTCGAAGCATCCGTACCAGGTCGAGCAAATTAAGTTAGTTCCAACGAACCGCTACGCGTGGTGACGCAGGAACAATGAGGATCGGCTGTTTGCTAAAGCCTATGTGGTTGGAAATTCATCAAACTGTACGTATCTTCCCCAGTGCTTAGAAAACCAATCGCGGGCGTTTTCTGAAAAGAGTATTGACCCATAGCCCTCGCCCCTGAACAGGTCCGATCCGTTCCAAGTGTTCAGGTCGATGCGCAGTTCCTGATACGAACTCACGACACTCCTCGGGCGGAGAATTGTCGCGGTGGAAGGAACCACAATCTCCCATAGCTCGCCCAGTTCTCTCGAGGCATTTGGGCTGTGCCGCTTTCCAAGGATGTAATCTTCGGGTTGGCCGGACTCAGGAAACTCCGCGGGTTGCACTGCATCAAGGTTCCAAGTTTCCCAAGGCAGCTCAACAACAAGCATTTTTTCCACGGGTAGGAAACTGAATCCAGAAAGGACAGATCTGTATAGTAGTTTCTGTGCCTCAGAGGTGAGAACGATGTCGCCAATTCCGGGCAGTGTGATGGGCGGAATGTACGGTCCTGACCTTTCGAGGGCTAGTCTCCCGTCTACCCTTGGCAAGTGTGCCACCATTCCGTGTTGGAGAATGTGCCCGTAGTCTCCCCAATCCCTCGGGACGATGGAACGCCCGCCAATCTTGAAGAAGCTCGCCGCCATCGAGTGGCGATTCTACCTCAGACTTCGACGAATCGAGTTGTGAATAGGCGGGCATTCCCGAGTACCATAACCTAGTCGTCCAGTACCTTACCTCCCCGCCACCGCCACGACCACATCAAACAAAATCCTCGGCCCCCGCCGGACTTCCTCCACCCGAATCCGCTCATCGTTCCCATGCTCGGTGTTCCCCTCTTCCTCCGTCGCAGCATAAGGATTAAACCCATAAGCCACCATCCCCAGCGGCCGGTACCGTTGATTCTCCGTATATCCGCTGGTGATATGCGGCACTACCGGAGTCCCCGGAAAATATTTTGCCGATACCTTCTTGATGGCCGCATACAACGCCGTATCTGTCCCCGAATAATTCGCCACGCGAAAGTCATTGTTCATTGGCTCGACCGTCACATTCGGATCGTTCACCACGCGCCGCACCGCCGCTAGCACCGCCTTCGGATCTCCTCCCGGCAAGATCCTCACATCCAGATTCGCCCAAGCCTCCGGAGGTATCACGTTCGTCTGCCCCGACCCTCCCAACATGGTCAATGAAATCGTGTCCCGCAATAGAAAGTTCAGCGACTCATTCCGCTCCACTTCCTCCTGAAACTTCTTGTCCTCAACCGCCTTCCGCACGTTGCGGTAATAAACCGCCTGCTCCGGCGATTCATAAGGAGCCATATCGCGCAGAAATTCATCCACCACCGGCAACACCCGCAGTGGCGTACGGTACGCGATAATCCGCTCGAGCGCCCGCACCAGCCGGTTCGGCGCCGAATCCTGATTCGGCCTCGATCCGTGTCCCGGCCTTCCATGCGCTACCACCCGCAGCCAGTACGTAGTCTTCTCTCCCACATCAACGCCCACGTACTTCACCTTGCCGGCCTCGAGCAAGTTCTCTCCACCTTCGTTGATCAGAAACTCCGCATTCTCCAGCAGTTCACGCTGATGCTCGATGAACCAGTCCGTCCCCGTACCATCCGCCTCCTCATCCGCTACGGCCAGGAAAATGACGTCGCGGTTCAACGCCACCTTCTCGCGCTTCAGCATCACCATCACGAGCAACTGTGCCAGCCCCTCATCTTTCATGTCCTGCGCCCCGCGCCCCCAGATGTAGCCATCCTTGATCTCGCCGCTAAAAGGTGGCACCTTCCAGTGCGAAGCATCGCTGGTCACCACATCCATATGATTCAGCAGAATGATCGGCCGAGGGCGCCCCACTCCTTCCCCCGCACTCGCCGGCAGCCGAGCCCACAAATCTCCCCGTCCCGCTGCGTACTCAAACACTCGATTCTCAATCCCTTCCTGGTCGAGAATCTTCTTGTAGAACTCGACCGTCCGCATCTCGTTCCCGGGCGGATTCGTCGTATCAATCCGCAGATAGTCCTGCATCCACGTCACTGCCTGATCGGAATACTGCTGCATACGCTCCGCCGGAATTCGCGACGACGGCAGCCCTGACTCCTCGCTCCAACTGAGCGCACAAAATGCCCACACAGTAACTCCCAGCAGTAACGCAGTCTGGATTACCCCTCGCGGAATGTGCGCCATCGAACTTTGCTGATCAGATCCCAAGTAGCCCTCCCCGTGCACTCTTTTGCGCTGTCTGTGTCCACTAAATTGGAGCAAATACGAAACGTCTTGCACACTACCAACAACAATCCGCTCAATGCTGTTCCTTTTCACACGCAGTTTTTATATCAGGTTTCCCAAATTTACCCGGCCTCCGGTCTTAGCCCCTTTCTTTACCGTCTGAACGGAGCTACAATACCTATAGATTTCAAGGATTTAGCGCATCAACCTCTGGGCCCGGTTTGGCATCCCACCTGTAATAGAACAAGGCGGCGCCACTGTGTTGGGCGCCGAGAGTTTCAAGGCCAGGCGTAGCGTCAGCGCAGGCCAGTTCAGCGATTCAGCTGCTTTCTTTACCGTTCAGGGACGCAATCAATTTCAAGCACGCCCCAGGCGTGCCGGAGTGGAGCCCAAACGCTCCCCCAACTTGGAGGAAGTCATATGAACCACCGTCTACTTATCGCCCTGCCGTTGGCCGCTGTGCTCGCTCTGCCGGCCCTTGCGCAGACCACCTCGTCTAGCACCGATCAGAATCAGCCTGCCGCCGCGCAGCAGACTCAGTCCACTTCGACTGATAGCACTGGCAACGCGACCGGCAAAGCCCCTCTGGCCGCACCTTCTCGCGAAGGTTTCTGGGGACGCGTCAATCCCTTTGCTCGCAAGAACTATGTGAAGCGTCAGACCGAGCCCATCCGCGACCGCGTCAATGAGCTTGACGAACTGACCTCCGCCAACAGCAAGGCGATCAAAGACACCGACTCCCGCGCCCAGGCTGGCATCAAGCTCGCCTCTGACAAGGCCACCGAAGCCGACCAGCACGCCGTCGACGCCGGCAACAAGGCCACTCAGGCGCAGCAGTCCGCGCAGCAGGTTACCACCCGCGTCCAGACGGTTGAGACCGTGGTCAGCAACATCGACCAGTACAAGGCCTCCAACCAGACCGAGATCCGCTTCCGCCCCGGCCAGACCGTCCTGAGCAAGAACGCCAAGGACGCTCTCGACCAGATGGCTACCGGCGTCAAAGGTCAGCGTGGATACATTATCGAAGTGCAGGGCTTCTCGTCCGGCAAGGGCCAGACCGCAATCTCCAACTCGCAGAAGATGGCCGAGTCGGTCGTGCGCTACCTCGTCCTCAACCACGAGATCCCGGTTTATCGCATCTACCTCGTTGGCATGGGCAACGCTCCGGCGCCCACAACCGATGAGACCGCAAAGACCAAGCGCATCAATGGCGGCCGCGTCGAGATCAGCCTGCTGAAGAACGATCTCGAGCAGCTCTCCAGCAACACCGGAGCGCCTGCCACCAGCACCGATCAGCAACAGCAACCGAAGTAATTTCGGGACCCAACAGGCGCCTCGCCTGAAGTCCCTCCCCCAGAAAAAGCCCCTCGCACTGCGAGGGGCTTTTTCGTTGCTGCTTCTTTCCGGGAACGCCCGCTACTTCATGACGTAACTTTCCCGCAGCGGAAATATGTCGTACGGGCTCTGCAGCTGCTGGAGGAATGCCTCAGCCCGTTCGCATCCGCCCTCGATCCCACGAAAGCGTGCTACCTCATCCTGCAGCGCGTAGTACCGATCCGGAGTCTGGCTGGCGTGGGCATAGCACGCGGCTCGTTTCTTCGCTTCAGTTGCTGAAATATCGACATACCGGTTCGGCGAGAACTGCAGCGTGTCTTCCCCGCTCGACACTTCGTAGTAATACAGCGCAAACTTCTTGCCCAACTTCTGCCACGCATTGTAAGCAAGGTTGGTAATGGCCCGATGATCGGCATGGTTATCAATGGGCCACTGCGTCAGTACCGCATCCGGATTTTCCGCCCCGAGCAGTTTCTGGAAATCGTCATAGCGAGCCTGGTCCACCACCGCGTGTCCATTCACCTGTCCGGCATACGACGGCCGCGCCTTCAGGATCTCGCAGGCTTTCGCAGCTTCCGCGGTGCGCGTAGGGGCAGGAGTCGGTGGCCACGCCCCATCGTTCAGATAGAGCAGAACCACCTGATGGCCAAGAGCGGTCAGATGCGCAACCGTTCCGCCACAACCATATTCTGGATCGCCGGGATGCCCGCCGCACACGACTACCTTGATTTTTCGCCCGGCGAGATTTTCCGAAGCTCTCGCCGGAACCGCACTCCCCGGCGCTCCGATCGCGAGGCTCGATGCCACATTACCTGCCGAGATCAGTAGACTGCGCCGCGTTAGTCCCATCGTCATTCCCTCCCCCCACAATTGGATTTCCGTGGCTCACTCATCGACCCGCAGCCATAGCTTCTTCAGGTTCGTCCGGCGACTACCCAATCCCGACTCATTCTCGAAGTCCATGGGTAAATTGAATCGCCGTACAAGTTGGATCAAAATCCGGATCGGGTACGTCCGGATTCACCAGGTGCAGTGTGTTCGGCCGTCCCTCGACGGAAAGCAATTTGAACCTCTCGCCATTTTCGAGCAGCCCCAGGTTGACCCGATACAGGCGGGACGAACTCACAACATAATCCAGCCACAACTCCCTGTTGCCCGGACGAAATCCGGCGACCTCCGGATGCAGTAGCACCCCTTGTGGGGGAACCGACATCTGTTGAAGAATAGAATTGAGTTCTGCGGTCTCTAACCATGCCGTCTGCGGGTTGAATGGAGCGTTCCCTGGCTGTGGTAAAGGAATGTCCATCAAGAACTCTTTCCATTTTCCCGTCTCGTTGCGCACCAGGACCAGGGAACCGTTGCTCTTCACGACGACGATTTGCCGCCCTACCGGACAAGCAACAATGTTTCCATCATTCCCGCCAAACCAATCTCCGCCCCACCAGTTGCCGGCCTTCTCCCAGGAACGTCCTTCCCGATATAAGACCTCCCAGTCATCGCCCGAATCGGGGCCTTCGGTTCGCGTGCCAAAGAAACGAAGCTGCGCCGAGTTCGACAGTTGCGCAGTCTTGTCGAAGGCAGGTTGCTTGCCGCGTGCGGGAAAAAGAACCAGGATGATGGCAACGAACACAACAATGCCAAAGAGTACAACGCCCGCAGCCACCACCAAAGTCAGCAGAAGTTTAGATCGCACCCGCATTTGTCACACCAATGCCCCTTACCCGAATCCCGTGCCTCCGAAGCACCCGCTCCAGGAGTTCCATTGTGTACCTTCGTAGTTCGACTCTTTGACGGTCAATTGCCCTTTATCACCACCATCTTCACGACGACCAGCGCTGCCATGGCAACCGCCCCAAGCAGAGCGTTGTACTCGCGATGCTTCAGATATAAATCCAAAGAGAATTTTCCCAAATCGCCATCCGCCTCCGGACGTGGCATCATCCGCGGAAACATCCTCGGCACGCGTCGCGCATACTCATCAAACTCCGGAAACCTTTCCCGCAGGAATACCTCCTCCCCGCGGATCACCGGAAGATAGATTGCAAAGAACATGACGACCAGCACCGCTCCCACCCACCAACTCCGCGCCGCCACCGCAAATCCCACGCCGATCAGTAGCGAACCGAGATACAGAGGATTCCGCGTGTAAGCGTAAGGCCCCGAAGTCGCCAGCGCCTCATTCTTGCGCACGTGCCCAGAAGCCAGCGCCCGAATCAGTAGCCCCGGCACAACTGCGACTGCTCCCAACGCGAGAAAGCGCCACGTGGGCCGGGCCAGCCAGAAATACAGCACGGCGAACACGAATCCCAAGGGTACGCGGATGCGGCGAGCAACCCGCCCCCATTCAGCCATGAGCGCCCTCGGCTTCCCCACGCGCCAGCAAACTGTGCGCGGCATCGACGACCGCGTCCACGCCGATCTCGAGCATTCCCTCGTCCGGCTTCACATTGCGCGCGTGTGTGGTCGGGCTCGCCGGATTCCGCAACACCACGCTTCGCGTTCCATAAGGACCATTGCGCGCCGGATCCGTCGGCCCGTAAATGCCAACGACCGGAACCCGCAGTGCCGCCGCCAGATGCAGAGGCCCGGTATCGCCGCCAATGAACAACCGCGCTCGCCGCGTCAGCGCAATCAATTCGCTGATCGAACATTGGAACGCCCTTGCTGCCCCCTCGCTCGCCGCCTCCGCCTCGCGTGCCAGCCCCTCTTCGCCCGGACCATAGTTCACAATCGCCGCACGCCAACAGCTGCAATAGCCCGCGCCACGCGACCGTAACGCTCCGCCGGCCAACGCTTCGCACCCCATCCGGCGCCCGGATTCAGAAGCGCAAATTCCCTGATCCCAGCCTCTTCCAGTCGCTGTTGGACGCGCTCTTCCGCCGCCGAGTCGCGAGGAAACTCCAACCGAGGCACGGCCAGCTTGTGTTGCGCCAACGCTTCCGCGACCGACAGATTCTGCTCGATCACGTGCTCCCCCTGGGCCACCACCCGGCGCGTGTACCACAAACTGGCAGCAGCCTCGCGTGGCTCAGCCGCCCCGTACACGACCCGTGCTCCCGACCATCGCGCCAGCACCGCCGAGCGGATCGCTCCCTGCAAATCGACTGCAACCTGATAGCGCGCCGTTCGAACATCATTCCAAACCCTCGCGACCTTCTCCAAGGTCGGAATCGTAAACAAAGACTTTCTCCACCCGATCAGATTGACGGTGTGCACCCAATCCGCCAGCGGCCGTTGCGCCGACCGAGGTCCGCGCCGAGCCGTCCCCGGCGCACACAAAAGCTCAGCCCATCGCTCCTCGATCAACCACCCGATCGTGGCCTTCGGGAACGCATCGCGTAAGGCTTGCGCGGCGGGGAGGGAATGAATCACGTCGCCCATCGCGCTCAGCCGCACGACGAGTAAGCGCTCGATCTCTGCACTGCCTTCGACTTTCGCGGTCAAGATTTCCTCGGCGACAGCCGCGAACGGATGATTTCGCTGGTGGAGTGATCCTTTGCATCGCCGACAATCGCGACACGTCCGCCATACTCCACGACCGCATCATGCTCTGGAACGGACTCCGCCGTGTAGTCCGTTCCCTTGGCCTGCACGTCGGGACGAATCTCGCGGATGATCGCCCGGACGTCAAGTTCAGGAAAAATCACGACCGCATCGACGTCGGCCAGCGCTGCCACGATTTCGGCACGCTCCGCCGCTGGCATGATCGGCCGCCCTTCGCCTTTGAGCGCGCGCACCGATTCATCGGAATTGATGGCGACCACCAGTTTCCCGCCGAGCGCCTTCGCTCCGCGCAGGTAACGCACATGGCCGACATGCAGAAGATCGAAGTTCCCGTTCGCCAAGGTGACGCGCTGGCCCGCGCGCCGCCACTCTTCCACACGTCGGTGGAGCTGGTCTCGGCTCAGAATTTTGTCGTCTGCGTTCAATGAGGTCGTGTGGCAGGGGGCGCCTGGTCGATGGCACGCAGCAACTCTTCCCGCGAAACCGTCGCGGTGCCGCGCTTCATGACCACGATCCCGCCTGCGTAGTTGGCCAGCTGCGCGGCCTCTTCGGTCGTAGCTCCGGCGGAAAGCGCCGCGGTGAATGCCGCGATCACCGTATCGCCGGCCCCCGTTACATCCGTGACCTGGTCCGAGCCGAAGATCGGGATATCCACCGGCTTCTGCCGCTGATCGAAAGCCACCATCCCATCGCGCCCGCGCGTGATCACCAGCGACTGCAACTTCATGTGCGCCATCAGCTGCTCGCCCGCCAAAGTCAGCTTGTCCCAATCCTGTCCGATGCGAATGCCCAGCGCCTCTTCGACTTCCGGTTCATTGGGAGTTGCGGCCGTCACGCCGGCATACTGCAACATCCGGTAGCGCGAGTCGAGCACGATGGGCACCGATCCCAGCTTTCCCTTCTCCCGCAACGCACTCACGATGGCCGGAGTCGCCGCGCCGTATCCGTAGTCGGAAACCAGCAACGCGTCCGAAGCATGCGCGTAGTTCCGCGCCGCCAAATACAGTTCCCGCGTCAGATGGTGATTGGGCGCTGTTTGCGGCTCGCGGTCGACGCGGACCACCTGCTGCCGTGCCGTGTGGGCCATCCCAGCCAGAATGCGCGTCTTTGTAACCGTCGTATAGCTCTTGTCTTTGAGCACTCCGCTGACGGCAATTCTCTTATGCCGGAAATATTTCAGCAGCATCCGCCCCGCTTCATCGTCACCAACCAGACCCACCGGGAGAACATTCACCCCCAGATCGGCTAGGTTATTCGCGGCGTTGGCCCCTCCACCCGGCAGGAGCGTGCGCTCGCGATGCTTCAGAATCAGCACCGGAGCTTCCCGCGATACGCGGGAAATCTCGCCGAAGACAAACTCGTCCGCCACCAGATCAGCCAGCACCGTCACGGTGAGGTTCGGAAAGGATTCGACGATCTTCTTGAGCCGGTCGGCGTCTTTGAGATGCTTGGTCATCGGAGCCTTGCCGATTCTCTCATGAGGCACGCATTCGTTCCTCGATCTTGCGCAGCATGGTATCCACGGCGTTAGCCGCGTCCGACAATTCCATCTTTACCGGTACCACCACCAGTGGTTCGAGAGCTGAGAGATATCCTCCCAGGTTCACGGCATCTTTCTCGGTCGTAACGAATCCGCCCGCCTCGCTTTTTTGCTTCAGTTCGAACAACTCCCGTATGTCTTTCTCGGAATACGCGTGGTGGTCCCGATAAAACGCCTGGGCAGCAGGCTCGATATTGGCCGCCCGCAGTTGCAGCACAAAGTTTTCCGGTCGGGCGATCCCGCAAAATACCACCGGCCGCGGAGGAATGTTAGCCGGCGTGATGCCACGGCGCACTCGCCACACGAGCTTTCCGGTTAGCGGAAACGACTCCGCCACTGCGCCGCTCGCCAGCACAATCGCATCGGCGCGCCGCAAAGAGCCAAGCGGTTCGCGCAGTCGCCCTCCCGGCAATAGGCGGTCTTTGGCGTCCTGCGGCGTGACCAGAACGATATCGAAGTCCCGCGCAAGCGCGCGGTGCTGGAAGCCGTCATCCAGCAAGTGCAACTGCGGTCCGAATCTTGATTCGGCAAATCGTCCTGCCTCGTAGCGATCTTCTCCGACGATCACCGGCATCTGCAATTTCCGCGCGATCAACAAAGGCTCGTCGCCGTACTCCTGCGAAAGACCCGCCGGATCAACCAACAGCACACCCTTAGTTCGCCGCCCATACCCGCGCGACAGCACATCGAACTTCACGCCTCGCGCTTTCAGCAACTCGCCCAGCAACAGGACGAAAGGAGTCTTCCCCGAGCCTCCCGCGCAAAGGTTGCCCACGCTGACCACCGGGCCTTCGAGGCGGCGGGCTCGCAGAAGTCCACGATCATAGAGCGCGTTGCGCGCTGCAACGATCCCGCCGTAAATGGTTGAGAGCGGATTCAATCGTTGTGTGCGGCTTGAGCCGTGGCAGGCCTGAGGTCGTCTTCCTGGGTGAGCAACGACTTCAGAGCTTCCAGCGTCCGTGACGTTGCGCCGGTCTGCAACTGCATCGTCTCTTTCGCGCGGCGGCCCAGAGCCAAGCGCTCCGCGTCGTTTGCGAGAAGGTGCATAAGAGTAAGCGGCAACTCGGCCAAACCTGCAATTCGCACCGCGTCGCGGCTCTGAAACAGAGCCACAATGTCGCGGAAGTTTTCGGTATGGTTCCCGGTTACGATGGCCACGCCATGTTGCGCAGGTTCAATAATGTTGTGGCCTCCGCGCGGAACAAGGCTACCACCCACGAATGCCACATCGGCCAGCCCATAGATCGCCGCCAGCTCTCCGATGGTGTCGACGAGCAGCACTCCCCCGGCCAAGGCATCACCGTGCCATTGAGAACGCCGGTGCAAGGTAATACCCAATTGTTGCACCAGGATCGCAACCTCATCGAAGCGCTCCGGATGCCGCGGCGCCAGAATCATCACCGCACGCGGGTGGCTGACTCGCAAATTCTCAAAGGCTTTCAGCAGAGCCGGTTCCTCGTCTTCCACCGTGCTCCCGCACACCAGCACTGGGCCAGCGCCCTCGGCCGCGAGCGACTGGCGAAGGCTTTCTACAATCGGCGGCGCCGCCGGCAAACTTACGTCGAATTTTAGATTGCCCGTGACTTGCACGCGCTGTTGCTCCGCCCCGATCGACTGCAACCTGGTGCTGTCCTCTTGTGTCTGAGCCAGCAACAGGTCAACCTGCCCCAGCATCCTGCGCAGAGCCCAGCGAAACCGGCGATAGCTCGGCCATGACCGGTCCGAGATGCGAGCGTTTACCACCGCGATACGCGCCCCACTGGCATGCGCGAGTCGCAAGAAATTTGGCCAGAATTCGGTTTCCGCGAGTACGACCATCTCTGGCTGCAATGCCTGCAAGTACGGCCGAATGGCAAATGCGAAGTCCATCGGGAAGTAGAAAACGTTCTCAGCGCCGAAGCGTTTGCGGGCCAGGTCCTGTCCGGTGTCGGTGGTGGTCGATACCAATGTCCGGTACTGCGGAAACATCCGGCGCATCTGCTCGACCAGCCCGCTGACCGCTAGCACCTCACCAACAGAGACGGCGTGGATCCAGATGACCAGCGGGGCTTTCTTCCCAACGGAGCGGACGTTGATACCGCGAGCCGTGCCGGAACTCTCCCAATGCGTTCGCCAAAGCCACGCCGGTACTTGCCGTGACGCAAAACCTGGTAGAGCCAGTAAGGGGAACTCAGCAGCAGTCCCAGGGCCAGCACCAGACTGTAGAGCAGGTAGTTCAAGTTGAGCCATTCTAAACCGGAGCCTCGGCGGCGCGAGCATTCGCCTTCTATAATTACCGAATGCAATCCCTGTCCATACAATTCGCCGGTCGCTCCTGCGTTTTGGGGCTTTGTGCCGTGTTATCTTTGCCGGCTCTGCTGCTGGCGAAGAACTTCGTGAAGCCGGTGCCGAAGGCGGCCTTTAACTATCCGGCGCACGATTTCCATCGTGACGAGAAAGTCGCCATTGCCGCCGATCCTTACGACAAAGCGGAAAAGGCCAAGATTTTCTCTGTCGATTTTGCCCAACACGGCTTTCTGCCGGTATTTTTTATTGTCACCAACGATGGCGACCAGCCGGTCTCCATCGCCAACATGGAAATAAAGCTGATCACCGCCAATCGCTCCAAGCTCACGCCCATTACGATCGACGATTTGTACCGCCGCCTCTCGAATCCCCAATCCAGCACGCGGCCCAGCCCGCTGCCTCTTCCGCATAAGGTCAAAGGCGGGGTCAGCAAGAAAGAGATGGACGAGATTGAGGCTTCGCAGTTCGCCGCTAGAGCCGTCGAGCCCCACACTACGCAGTCGGGATTCATGTTCTTCGACGTTGGAGGGATTGCGTCCCCGTTGCGCGGCGCGAATATCGACGTCTCCGGCGTGGCGGACTCCAAGGGTACCGAACTGATGTATTTCGAAATCCTGGTGGATCAGTACCTCGACGCTCCGCAGAATCCCTAGCGCGGTACTTGAACTGCGACCCTGCCGATCCACGGCAGGCCCAACGCAAGCGGGCTTTATAATCTTTACTTCTATGGCCACGACCGCTGAGACTTCCATCGCCGCCCATCCCAAATTTGAGCCGGTCATCGGGCTGGAAGTTCACGTTCAACTGCTGACCACGACGAAGATTTTCTGCTCGTGCTCGACACGGTTCGGCGCGCCGCCCAACACCAATGTCTGCCCGGTCTGCCTGGGAATGCCCGGCGCTCTCCCCGTCCTCAACAAAAAGGTGGTGGAGTTCGCCACGTTGGCGGCAATGGCGCTGAATTGCCGGATCAACGAGACGTCCATCTTCGCGCGCAAGAATTATTTCTATCCCGACCTGCCCAAGGGCTACCAGATCTCGCAATACGACAAGCCGCTGGCCGAGTTCGGCTCCATCGAAGTGCCGGCGGAGGGCGGCAAGAACAAGAAGAAGATCGGAATCACCCGCGTGCATCTCGAAGAAGATGCCGGAAAGAGCCTGCACGAAGGCTTTCCCGACGCCGAAGAAAAGACCGCGATCGACCTGAACCGCACCGGCGTGCCGCTGATTGAAATCGTGAGCGAGCCCGATATTGCGACACCGGACGAAGCTTATGAATACCTGACGCGGCTGAAGGAGATCATCCTGTACACCGGAGTCAGCGACTGCAACATGGAGGAAGGGTCTCTGCGCTGTGACGCGAACGTTAGTGTACGGCCGCGCGGACAGAAGAAATTCGGCACCAAGACCGAAATCAAGAACGTGAATTCGTTCCGCTTTATTCGCGAGGCGCTGGAATACGAAATTGGCCGGCAGATCGAGGTGATCGAATCCGGCGGCAAGATCACGCAGGAAACGCGCCTCTACAACGCGAACGAAGGCAAGACCTATGGCATGCGCTCGAAAGAGCAGGCACACGATTACCGCTATTTCCCCGAGCCTGACCTGCTCCCGTTGGTTGTCGACGAGAAGTGGAAGGCTGAAATTGCGCGAGCGTTGCCCGAACTGCCGGAGGCGCGCCGCGCGCGCATGGTCAAGGATTACGGCATTACCGATTACGATGCGCAGGTGCTGACGTTTTCGAAGTCTCTCGCCGATCAGTTCGAGCAGGCAGCCAAAGCTGCGAAGAATCCCAAGCGCGTCGCCAACCTGGTGCAAAGCGAACTGATGGGACGACTGAAGGCCAAGGGAATCGCAATCGAGCAGTCACCCATTTCGATGCAGGGCGTTACGACTTCCGCCGACCTGGTTGAGACGGGCACGATCTCGGGCAAGATGCTGAAAGACCTCTACGACCTGTGCTTCGAGCGAGGCAAGGATTTTCCTGTGGTGTATGAGGAAGAGGGTCGGCCGCATCAGTCCACCGACACGTCGGCGCTGGAAAAGATCATCGACGATATTCTCGCCGCCAATCCGAAGCAGCTTGACCAGTACCGCGCCGGAAAGAAAACCATGCTCGGCTTTTTTGTAGGACAAGTCATGAAGGCCTCCAAAGGCCAGGCCAGCCCGCAGATTGTGAATGAGTTGCTGGCCAAGAAACTGGGCTGAGTCGGATTTAACTGTGTAGTGTTGATTGTGAGGGACTGGGTCAGAGACCCGGTCCCACATCAAGCCCAAAGGCCATCCACCCCGCCATCCCGGTAACATGCCTGCCGTATGACTTCGGTCATCTAATCCTGCCTGCGATGGCCCGATACCATAGCACTGGGCCCGTGTGTGTCTCCGTATTGGGCTGACCGCTTGAGAGCTGCGATGAAAGGATTCAAGCTCGACCGCATCATCAGCATAACAACCTTAGCGGCGGCGCTGATCGCCATTGTGTTGGTCTTGAAGAAGCCTGCGCCCGTAGCGCCGCCGCCGGTTCCCGTGGTCATCACGGAACATGCCTCACCGGTTGAGCAGCCATCAACTCCTGGACAGCAGCAGCAGGCAGTGCAATCTCAGCCGAACGTTGCTCCGGGAAGCTCCAGCATCGCAACGGCAGAGGTCACGCCGCAGAGCGCCAAGCCGGGGCCACAGGTTAATTCCGCCGAAATCAGCGCCGCGCTCGAAAAAACGCTGGGCAGCGCCGCGGGGACCGCGAGCCTTGCGGCGGACTCCAACGCCGGAAGCGGCACGCCCAACATCAAGGACCAGCAGGTCACCATGGAAGGTGACATCGTTCATGGCAAATTCCTCACTGAGGTTGGCGGCAAAGATGTCTGGGTGACGATTTCGGGGCACATGGGCGAAAAGGATGGCTACGCGACGTTTGATCCCACCGAGTTCAAGGTCGGAGACATGGAAGTTCCAGTCTCGCTCGTGAATCCCGCTCTGCAAAGAAAGCTGGCCGAAGAGCGCGACCGCCTCAAGGTCTCGAACGGCGCTCAATAGCATCCGCCATCAACAGCAGCCAGTAGAGGCCGCTCGCCCGAGTCAGATACCCGGCCCCACACGGCTCTCGGCAGCGACCGTCGCATACCAGCGGCCTGAATCTTTAATCGTTCTCCGCTGCGATTTGAAGTCCACGTAGGCCAGGCCGAACCTCTGGCCGAAACCCTCAGCCCATTCGAAATTATCCAGCAGGCTCCAGGCGTGATACCCACGAACATCGGCACCGTCGGCCATGGATCGCGCCAAGGCCGCCAGGTACTGGCGATGGTAGTCAATGCGCCGGCTGTCGCGGACCACGCCATTCGCGTCGGGACCGTCATGATAGGAACAGCCACTCTCCGTGATCTCGAGGACCGGCCGGTTGTAGTCGCGCGTGATGCGCATGACCACGTCGTACATCGCCTTGGGCCAGACCTCCCATCCGAAATCGGTCTTCGGACCCTGCTGCCCACCATTCATCTTCACGGGAAATAGCCATTCCTGCGCGTGGGCTGCGCGCTCCAGAGCGCTCGGGGCCGAGGCGATGGTGCGGTAGTAAAGATTGATGCCCAGGAAATCGAGCGGAGCTTTCACCTTCTCCATATCGCCCGACTTGATGCCCATCGCGGTCTCCGGCAGAAACGTGAGTGCCTCTGGATAGCGTCCGCGCAGTGCCGGCTCCAGGAACCAGACGTTGGTGATGGCGTGAGCACGCTCGGCCGCCAATTTATCTTCGTCGGAGTTGGTTGCCGGCTCGCACGCCGACATGCTGAACGCCGTACCCACCCGCGCCGCCGGCCGTGCCGCTTTCACTGCACGGAAACTCGCGCCCTGCGCCAGATTGACGACATGCGTGGCACGCAGAAAATCGAGCAAGCTCTTGCGGCCTGGAGCATGCCTGCCTTCGAGATAGCCGAGATCCACGAAGCCAGCCGGCTCGTTGAACAGAATCAGATCAGAAACTCGGTCGCCCAGCGCTTGCGTGACCACCAGCGCATAGTCCGCGAACCGGCCAGCCATATCACGGTTCGTCCATCCTCCGGCATCTTCTAACGCCTGCGGCAGGTCCCAGTGATACAGCGTCACCACAGGACGGATGTGAGCCTCAAGCAGCGCGTCCACCAGCCGGCTGTAGTAATCGACGCCTTTGGAATTAGCCGTTCCTGCTCCGGAAGGCTGAATCCGCGGCCAGGAAATCGAAAAGCGGTAGCTGTTCAGATTCATCGCCTGCATCAGCGCGATGTCCTCCCGCCACCGGTGATAGGAGTCGCAAGCGATGTCGCCCGTGTCGCCGTTCTTGATGTGGCCTGGCGTGTGGGCGAAACGGTCCCAGATCGATTCGCCCTTGCCATCTTCTTTGCAGGCGCCTTCGATCTGGTAAGACGCAGTGGCTGTGCCCCAGAAAAAATTCTTGGGAAATATTGCATCTGCGGAAAGGTCGAACTGGTGAGTCGCGGCGATTGGGGTCGCTGCGCCCGCCTTGGATGTTACGCTGCACCCAGAGAAGAAAGCCGCCGGCAGCGCGGCGATGGCGCCGGCGCTCAGCGCTGACCCTAAAAACCTACGGCGTGTGAAACGCAAGTGCAGCGTGCTCCTTCGATGATTCTGTCATATCCGATAGCGTCAGTTGTGCTTGATAAATTTTCCGGTCTTCTGTCCGGTTAGAGAACTGTAGATCGTGTCCAGAAACGCATCTGCGTTGATGAAGTCTCCGGAATACTTCTTCCACGGCTCGAGCAACTTCGCCTGCTTCATCTGGTCGAGCGACTTGCCCTCTTTCAGCGCCTTCGCCACTGCGTCGCGTGCGCCCTTCAGCATGGTCAAGTAGGCCCGCACGTCGTCTACGGATGACACCGGCCCATGCCCGGGAATAATCTTCACGTCCGCCGGAACCTGCGCCATCACCTTCTCCACGCCCTCGATCATGCCATTGATGCTGCCGCCCGACTCCACATCGATGAACGGGAAACCGTAGGTGACGAAATCGTCGCCCATGTGCACCACGTTCGACTTGGGAAAGAAAATGATGGAGTCGCCATCGGTGTGCCCGGCGGGAAAGTAGAGAGCGCGAATGTCTTCTCCGTTCAAGTGAACGGTCACGTCGTGATCGAACGTGATAATCGGCAGCGCTTCTTTCGGCGCGGGCTTGTGCTCCATATGAATGGAGCCGCCATTGCCCGCACCCCCGCCGCTCTCCAGACGCTTGCGAACATTGTCATGTGCAATGATCGGGGCCTGCTTCTGGAAATACGCATTTCCCCCGGTGTGGTCGCCGTGATAGTGCGTGTTGATGATGAAACGAACCGGCTTGTCAGTGATTCCTTTCAGCGCGGCCTGAATCTTGTCCGCGAGCGGCGCGTATTGGTCGTCGACAATGACTATGCCGTCCTCGCCCACCGACGCGCCAATGTTTCCGCCGTCACCGCCCTCCAGCATGTAGACGTTCCCGGCCACTTTGGTGACCTTCATCTGCACTTTGCTGTAATCGGTATCCTGGGCTGCCGCAGTGCCCAATCCAGCCAAAAAGCAAATGAAAAGAATCCAGCTCTTGGATGTCATCCTCGCCGCTCCCTTGCCTGCGCCGGGGTCATTCTAGCCAAAAAGTTGGACATGTGGGGCAAAGAGAAGCCTGCCGCATCGAATCAGCAAACAGTAACGGCTATCGATTCAAGCTGTCGAACATCTTCCACAGCTTGTCGGCGGTGGCGCGGTAGATCACCCAGCCGGTGCCAGCATCGGAAGTCTCGCGAAAGAGCAATTCGCCGCGACCGTCGCCATCGGCGTCCACGGCGTCGATCAGTTCCATCCGCGGCGTTACATCCAGGTGGAATTTGTCGGTGACCCCCGCGTACAGCTTGTGCAGGTTCTTGTAAATGTCAGGGTAGGCCACCAGCATGATGGAGTATTGCACGTCAGGATCGGCAGCCTCCGCATGGGCCGTGCTTGCTGCTGGCGGCGGCATGTGCGCCTCCGCGCTGAGAATCAAGACCGGCTGATTCGAGTTCCACAAATCGTACGTGACCATCTTCACGTTTTCGAGGATCGGCTCTTGTACTTTCGCCGCCGCCACATGCCGAGCGCCTTGCGGCGGAACCGGCTTCGCCGTGATCTTTCCCTTGGCTCGGTCAACCACATAGGCGCGAATCTGTTGCTTGGCCAAGTCCATCATTTGCTTCTGACGCTCTGGCTCTTCGCCTTGGAACCACTCATACGTGAATGCGCGAGGTTCGGGACCGCTGGCATCGGAAATAGCTGGAATCAACTGAACAGCATCCTTGGTGGCTGTTATCTCAACAATCTTCGCGCCGGTCGCCGGAGATGCAGCTGGCGTCGCGCCCGGCCTGCTGTAACCCGGAACATCTTCGTCGGCAAACGACTCAGCCGGCTTTCCGCGACGCAGCCTGGGACGGTTGGCTTCTCCAGCCCCACTGTCGGAGGCGGGAACATTTGCGCGCTCCTCAGGCTTGGTGTCGCCAGTCTTCGCATCGCCAGTCTTCGCATCGCCGGGCTTCGTATCGCCAGGCTTCGCTTCTCCTGAGGTCGGAGGAGAACTCGGCGCGGATTGACCCGAACCTGCCGGAGGTGAGCCCGCGGGTGGGGTTTGCGAAGGCGCGGGACTACCCCTGCTCAGCCGCGGTGGCTCGTCCCCGGAATCAGACTTCCCGGTAGGCTGCGACGGAGGAGGGGGCGCAGAGTTGCCCGCTGGCGGTGCGGTGGAGGTGCCACCGGGGGCAGTGCTCGCCGGCGGAGATCCGCTCGCTGTGCTCCCGCCATGAGACAGACGAGGCGGCGCGTCGCTGGTATCGATTCCCACCGGCACGTTTTCTGCAGCGTGGGCAGTCTTCGGCACCTCGGTTCCGGCGGGTCGCCATGCCCCGGTCCCGATCCATGGATTCGGGGCGTTGGCAACATTGCTGCGCAGGGCGCTGCCTACTGTAAACAACCCCAACGAATTGCCAGTGCGTTCGGCCTCGTACACCGTGCCCGATTCGAGCGCCATCGGAACCGGGTCCGCCTTGTATGCCGTCGCGTCCCAGAATCTGCCGTTCACCAGAATGGCTATAGGCACCAGCGATGCCTTGCCATTGGCTGCCATCTGCAGCACGGCTACGGCACGCGGTCCCGCATCTTTCTTGCGCGGGGCCTTGCGCTCGTTGGGGGTAATCTCCGGCCGGTCTTCCTGGGCCACGACTATACCTGTCAACCCCGTGACACAGCCGAGCAGCGCCATCCACAACCACGCGCAGTATAGAATCTTCTGGAACTTTAACCGGTCCCAAATCGCCGTTGCGGGATCCGCGCGGCGCAACCTAGATTTCCCTAGAGAGATTTCCATGAATATCCATGATAAGGCCCCCGACTTCACTCTGCCGGACGAGAACGGAAAAGACCTTGCATTAAAGGACTTGCGGGGCAAAACCGTCATTCTTTTCTTCTATCCCCGGGCGAATACCCCCGGTTGAACCGTCGAAGTTCGCGGGTTCCGCGACACATATAAACAGATTCAGAAAACCGGCGCCGTGCTGCTTGGGATCTCCCCGGATACCTCCGCCGCGCAAAAAAAATTCGCCGACAAGTTCAGCCTGCCCTTCCCACTGCTTGCGGACGCGGAAAAGAAGGTCGCCGGGGCCTTCGGAGTCATGAAAGAGAAGAACATGTATGGCAAAAAGGTCTGGGGCGTCGCGCGCACCACGTTCATTATCGGACCAGACGGCACGATCGAGCACATCTTTGAAAAGGTAAATCCAGACGGGCACGCCGAAGAGGTGTTGGAATATCTGAAGGAGTCCGCCAGAAGCAAGGCCTAGGCTACGCGAACCAGACTGGGCGGATCGCACCGTGCCGCAACGGAACTATTGCACGCGTCGCGTCGTATCATGACCCAGGGCCCCTGCATTTCCACGCTCGCCGTTAGGAGGTATCATGCGCGCCCCTATTCAAGTCATTCCAGTTTCCGCAATCTTGCTGATTGCCTCCGTGGTCGCCACTGCAAAACCGGTTCCGCCCGTCGACGATCACAGTTCCGTATCCATCGTCTTCAAAGATGGTCACCGTCAAAACCTTGCGGCGGCGGAGATCACGCAGATCGATCTCAAGGCTCCCGCAATTGTCTATCGAGACGGCCACCGAGAAAAGATAACTGCTCCGATCGACCGCATCGAATTCGGAGATTCCTCGGCTAGCGCGCCGCTGGGACGCTCGCACTTTGTGGGCAAGTGGGAGGTTGGCGACGGCAATGGGGGCAGGTTCTACATCACCCTTGACGCCGACGGATCAGCAAGAAAAACCCTCGGCTCAACCCATGGAACCTGGACACTGGTCGACGGAGAGGCCCGCATCAGTTGGGACGATGGTTGGCACGACGCGATTCGCAAAGTCGGGACCAGGCACGAGAAGGTCGCGCATGAGCCGGGAAAGTCTTTTAACGATGATCCGACTAACGTAGCTCCTGCCGTCAACACGCACCCGAAGCCGATTTAGGCTGCCCGTAGATTATCGGCAAAAAGCCCCACAGCCTGTCATAGGCCTGGTCGCAATATTGCGGACTGTCGGGTTCATCGCTTATACTTCCGCTCCGCTGTCGCACCGAGCATTGGGCGCGGCGTTGCTGGGCCGCTGGCGCGTCTTTCGAACCACTCATGATGATCGCTGAGACGAAAACATTTCAGCACGCCACGAGACTCTGGCCAGAGTCGACCAACGCCTCCCAGAAAATGGTTTTCACGTTAATCATCTGCCCGATGCATTAATTCCTCTCTTCTTTGTCGCGCACGCGGTCAGTCTTTCTGGATTTTGGTCCATCGACAATCAGGGTCGTCCCAAAGGATAAAGAGTTCCCTATGACAAACCAGCTCAACGAATGCAAGGCATTCTCCTTTCTCTTGATACTCGCCACATTTCTGAATGCGCTGACAGCGTTTGCGCAAGCGCCGCGCGCCCGCATTACGGAACTGATCGACAACAGCGCGGTCGTCCGCGTCGCCGGAACACACCATCCACTGGCCTCCGCGGAAAACGATCGCGGGCGCGTCCATGGCGCCACCGCCATGGATCGCATGGTTCTCGTCCTTAAGCCCGGTGACGATCAGGCAATCGCTCTCACCCGGTTGATTGACGGACAGCATGACAGGCAATCACCGACCTACCACAACTGGCTCACCCCCGAGCAGTACGGAACGCAATTCGGCCCCGCGCAGCAGGACTTGGACAAGATCACGGCTTGGTTGCAGCAGCAGGGATTCCGCGTCGATGCGGTCGCGCGCGGCCGGCAATGGATCGAATTTTCCGGAACCGCGGGGCAGGTAGAAGGTGCTTTTCACACCGAGATGCACCACTACCTGGTGAACGGCGAAGATCACGTTGCGAACGCTGGAGACATCTCACTGCCCCGCGGCCTGGCCCCGGTTGTGAGCGGAGTCTTGTCGCTACACAACTTCCGCAAGCACGCGGCCCACGCCAAAGCCTTCCAGCTTCATCGCAATGCGACCACGGGAGAAATGTCCCGCGTGGCAGAACTGGTTCCTTCTGCGAAAGGGATCACCGCCGCGACCGCCCCGGAGTTCACTGGTGGCTCCTCGAATCATTACCTAACCCCGGGCGATTACGCGCGAATCTACAACACCGCGCCCCTGCTCAAAGAGGGGGTCGATGGATCGAGCGTTTCCATCGCGGTCGTGGGACGCACCGATATCAATCTCTCGGATGTGCAGGCCTTCCGCCATATTTTCGGCCTGCCGGTCAACGACCCGACCTTTATCGTCAACGGAATTGACCCCGGCATCAATGGCGACGAACTGGAGTCCGCTCTCGACGTCGAGTGGTCCGGAGCGTTGGCCCCGAATGCCTCCATTAAGTTTGTGACGACGGAATCTACCTTCACGACGGACGGGATCGACCTATCTACTTCTTACATCGTTGACAATCTGGTCGCACCGATCATGAGCTCCAGTTACGGCCAGTGCGAAGCCTTCCTGGGAATCACCGGAAACACGTTCTTCAACTCCATCTACCAGCAAGCCGCCGCCGAAGGAATTACCGTCTTCGTTTCTTCCGGCGATGACGGACCGGCGGCCTGTGATTACCCGGTCTCATATACTCCGGCACAGAACGGTCTGAACGTGAGCGGGCTCGCGTCTACTCCTTACAACGTGGCAGTCGGCGGAACCCAATTCAGGGAAAACGGCGCGGACTCCACCTACTGGCTGGCCAACAATCGGGCCGATTTGTCATCGGCCATTGGCTATATCCCGGAAGGTGTGTGGAACGAGAGCTGCGATCCGACCGTGGATCCGACCCAGTGCGGAGGCTCGGGGCTCTACCAATTCTGGTCCGGCAGCGGCGGCGCCAGCAGTTGCACGCAATCGACGGTTTCCGGCAACCAGATCACTTGCATTTCGGGATATCCCAAGCCCTCCTGGCAAACCGGCAGAGGCGTGCCCGGCGACGGCGCCCGCGATCTGCCTGATCTGGCATTGACCGCGGCCGGTGGACATGACGGATATCTCGTATGCGTGGAAGGCTCCTGCCAGTGGACCGTGCAGAACGGCAACACGATCCTGAACTCCGCTGCGGTCGTAGGTGGGACATCGGCGTCCACGCCGTCCATGGCGGGAATCATGGCGCTGGTCGAGCAGAAAAATGGGACGTTCCAGGGCCTGGCCAACTACTCGCTGTACCAACTGGCTGCCGCGGAAAAAATCTGGCCCTGCGACTCGAGCCGACTGACAGATCCGCGGATTAGCAGTACGTGCGTGTTTTACGACGTGAACGCGGGTAACAACAACATTCCCGGACAGCCGGGCTTTAAAGCGGGAACAGGTTATGACAAGGCTAGCGGACTGGGCTCAGTCAATGCTGCGAATTTGGCGAATGCCTGGAGTTCGGCGCGTAAGCTCGCCTCCGCCACGACCTTGTCTGCGGGAACGAAAACCGTCCAGCACGGCACTCCCCTTCCGTTAACGGTTGGGGTTCAGCCGCTCACGGGTTCGGGCGCTCCCACTGGCGATTTCTCTCTCGTCAGCGACACGCACGGTGGAGTCTTCGGCGGATCGCTCGCGACTGGAAGCTTCTCAGGCGGCGTCAATGGACTGGAGGGCGGAACGTACAGCATCAAGGCGCACTATGCCGGGGACGCGATGTTCAGCGGCAGCGATTCCTCGCCCGTTGGGATTACCGTAACTCCCGAGCCCTCAGCCGTCACCGCGGCAGGATGGGAGATTAATCTGGCTGGGATTGTCGTCCCGCTCTTTGGGCCCGTGAATTACGGCCAACCGGTAGCTCTTCAATTCAACGTTCAAGGGAAATCAGGCATTGGATCGCCAACTGGCCAAGCGACCATTCTCCTCGACGACTCGGTCAAGCTGGGTACCTACCCTCTCAACCAAGGCGGCAGCGGATGGGTCCAGGTGGACAACCTCACCCGGACCGGGCTCGTCGTGGGACAACATTCGTTCAAGATTCTCTATAGCGGCGACCGAAGCTTTGGACCTTCCGTCTCGAAAGCGGTGCCGGTATCGGTCCGCAAGGTACTCCCGGATGCTTTTGGCTCTTCCTTCCCACCCAGCATTACCGTCGGCTCGCCGGCGCGAGTACAGTTTGTCGTGGGCTCGCCGGGAAATCTGCCGCCAACCGGAACCGTCGATCTCTACGACAACGGCAAGCGCATCGCAACAGCGCTCCCATTGGCGCAATCCGGACTGTTTGGTCCCGGCCTCGCGCAGCTGGGCTACACCACCTCCAGCTTGACAACGGGATTCCATAACTTGCAAATCGCCTACTCGGGAGATGCCAACAACCTGCCCCTGGGCCTGAATGTATTCTCGAATCGCGGAGCCGGCGTGGACGTCAGCGGCCCGACCGGAGCGGCGACTCGCGTCACGTTGGTTCAAACTCAGTCGAGTGTCACGGTCGGCGCATCGGTCCGGTACTCGGTCTCGGTGATACCCACCAAGAGCGGCGGCGCAGCCCCAACCGGCACCATCACTCTCTTGGGAGAAAATGGCCAACCATTCAGTGACGCGATCAGCCTTAGCCATGGCGCGGCGAACATCACATTGAACTGGACTTTCTCCGGGCAGAAAGGCATTGTTGCCGCTTACTCCGGCGATGCGGTTTACAGCGCGTCGAGTAGTGGCCTCATCGTCACAAACGTGACCCAAGGCGTGCCGCGTATCACACTCTCGGCTGCGTCGACGCAAGTGGCCGCCGGGACCGAGACCAGCTTGACCGTCTCCACCCTCGGTCTACCTTCGAACCCCGCCGTTTCTGTGCCTTACGGCCAGGTCGTTTTCTTTGATTCAGTTGAAGGCGGAGCCAAACGGACCCTCGGCTCGGGCTTGTTGACCACCGGCAATGGCGGCAATCCGATCTTCACCTTGCCCGTCGTGCTTCCAACCGGAAACAACTTGATTTACGTACGGTACCTCGGCAGTTCCGACTGGAAAGCGGTCGATTCCCAGGGTGTACACGTCGTGGTCAAGTAACCCGGATCCGGCATAGCAAGAGCCCGGCCTTTGCGGCCGGGCTTTTTTTGTGCGCGCACAGAGAATTCGCCCCGGACACGCAACCCGCTCCCGGCGGACAACGTCCGCCTCGACCGTTTAAGATTCCGCATGCATGTCAGAGTTACAGACGCCCAAGTCTCCGATCCCGCTGCGTCCGCTCGAGCGCGCATTCTACGCGCGCAATCCGAAGCGCGTCGCGCGGGACCTTCTGGGTAAGGTGCTGGTGCGTCAGGGAACCGGCCAGCAGTTACCTGCGGCGCGTTTGACTGCCCGTATCGTGGAAGTTGAGGCCTATCTCGGAAAAGACGATCCCGCTGCCCACTCCGCCGCCGGCAACACCCCCCGTAACTCGGTGCTCTTCGGCCCGCCCGGATATGCCTACGTCTACTTCATTTACGGGAACCACTACTGCCTCAATGTTTCCTGCGAGCCTGAAGGCCGCGCCGGAGGCGTCCTCTTCCGTGCCCTCGAACCACTCTCGGGCCTCGACGAGATGGCCCGGGCTCGGGACATCGAGTTACACGGCCCGAAAGACTGGCCCAAACTTACCAGCGGCCCCGGGCGCCTGTCCGAGGCCTTCGGCATTACTCGCGCCCGCGACAACGGTTGCGATCTCACCTCCCCAGCCAGCAGCCTCTGGATCGGCGACGACGGTTATCGCGCCCGCGGAATCGTTGTGACTACGCGCATCGGCATCACCAAGGCCGCGGACCACCCATTGCGCTATCTTCTCGGCGGAAACCCCTTCGTCTCGAGGAAGATACTCCCCAGCAAGATCCATCCGAAGTGAGAAGTTTGCGGGAAGGGTTCACATACCCACCGCGGTTCGCATGCCCCCTTGAGCTGCCACAAACGCAAGCCTTGACAGCGGGTGTAGACTTGCCAGCGGGTTCGAATAGGCCGAAAGCCCCGCTACTTAAGGCTTTTCGCCTGCCGCTTGCGGGTAGTCCGAAAATCAAAAATCTTCCGGACTGAATTTCTGCCGCATCCCTTCATCGGCGCGAATCATCTGATCCGTTAGGAGCCCACGCGTGCCTCGCTTGGCAGGATCGTCGATTCTGATTGCGGCTCTGGTTACGCTCACCGCGTCCATGCCATTTCTGTTAGCAGCCGATGGCGCCGTGATCGGCCACTCTCCGTCGAGCGTCTCCTACATTCTCGTTGGTTTTGCAGGCGGCTTTGTTCGCCATGACAATCCGCATCACGGCCCCGTACGACTCGCCAATCTTCTTCAGCACAATCTACCGAAAGATTCCTATCTTCAGGTTTTTGAGAATCGCCATCAGGAAAGCGGCTTACCAGACGATCCTCCATTTACTCGACAGCAATCATGACGGGATTCTCAGCGACGACGAAAAGGCGCGGGCTCACATCATTCTCTTCGGCCACAGCTGGGGAGCATCGGCCGTCGTCCTGCTGTCTCGCGAACTGAATCGCGCCGGAATCCCCGTGATGCTGACCGTGCAGGTCGACAGCATCGCGAAGCCCTGGCAGCAAGACCGGATCATCCCCGAAAACGTGGCCGAAGCCGCCAATTTCTACCAGCCTCACGGCCTGCTTCATGGTCGCGCCGAGATCGATGCCGCCGACGATTCCAAGACGCAGATTCTCGGCAATTACCGCTTCGATTACCGGAAACAGCCGGTTCGCTGCGAGGGGGCCTCCCGGTTGGTGCATCTCATCGCTCCCAGTCACATGCAGAGCGAATGCGACCCTCACCTCTGGACCCAGGTGGAAGATCTGATGCTGCACCGAATGGAGCCTCCAATCGGTATCGTCGCGGCCCTCCCGGAACGCTAGAGCATCAAATCGTTTACTTCGAGATCTTGCGAAGCAGAATGTTGTCGATGAGCCGCGTGTTTCCCACAAATGCCGCCACCGCGACCAGCGCGCCGGCGGAAATATCTGCCACTGGATCGAGAATCTCCGGATCAACAATCTCAAAGTAGTCGAGACGCACCGAACTTACGCCCGCCATCTCCTCGCGGCCTGCAGCCACAAGCCGGGCGGCATCCCGCTCACCCGCGTCCACTCGCGCTTGCACCCGCATGAGCGATCGGTACAATACGAGCGCTTGTTTCCGCTGCTCGGGATCAAGGTACGCGTTCCGCGAACTCATCGCCAAGCCATCGGTTTCGCGCACGATGGGGCACACGACAATCTCCACCGGCAGATTCAAGTCGCGCACCATTCGCCGGATAATGGCCACCTGCGCCGCATCTTTCTGTCCGAAGAATGCTGCATCCGGATCGACCACGTGAAAGAGTTTGGCGACGACCGTCGTCACCCCGCGAAAATGTCCTGGCCGGGATTGCCCGTCCAGTTTGCCGCTTAAGCCTTCTACAGTCACCCATGTCACCGCGCCCGACGGATACATTTCCTCCACCGCGGGAGCGAACAACAAATCCACACCCTCGCGTTCCAGCAACTGGCGGTCGCGCTCGAACGACCGCGGATACTTGGCCAGATCTTCATTCGGACCAAACTGAGTCGGATTCACGAAGATCGACGCCGCCACGACCTGAGAAGACGCACGTGCCGCCTGCACCAGCGACAGGTGCCCCTCGTGCAGCGCTCCCATGGTGGGTACAAACGCAAGCCGCTGCCCCGCGCGCCGCGCGGCGCGACACTGAGCCCGCATTTCCTTGATGGTCGTGCAGATTTCCAAGGAGAAACCAGTTACGCGATCTTAGTGAGACAACATCGACATTCCACAAAATTCCCACTCACGCCGAGGGCACCCACTTGATCGCAATCTGCGCCCCCTGCAGCATCCCGCCCACAATCCCTTTGATGCGACGAACTCCGACTGCCTCCTGCTCGGAGCCGTGGGGACGATCCTCGGTTGCCGCCACGACCCGGCCGTAAGGCCAGTTCGAACTGGGCAGCGCCGCCAGCGTCGGCAGCAATTCCTCAGGCTTCAAAAGGATTTCCGCGTTATCGGCAGCGTCGAACAGGGCAACTTTGTCGGCGCGCACAATGAGGTAAGGATTGCGCCAGCTCTTCATGTCGTGAATGCGCTCGTATTGCGCCGGATTCGCCGCCGGAATTGCTTGCAGCACGACCTCAGGGGCAGGCGCCTTCGGAGCCTCCTGCCGCTCCGAACAACCGACGAGACAGACCCCCCACAACAAGACGCAGGATGCGCGCAAGAGCCAAGACTTGCCGATCACAGGGCCGACATCACCTCACCACCACAGGCACATCATTCTTCGCCGCCCAGATCAGCGCGACGAACCACCCGATCACGCTCCAACCCAAAAACAGGTTGAGCAGGAAGATCGCAAGAGTATCGCGCTTGCTCCGCGCCAGCGCAATGATCGATGGCAGGAAATACATCACAAATCCCATGCCGAAGAACGGGAAGAAGAAAAATGTCGAAAGAATCACGGCTACCTCCCTCTAATAGCCTAGCACCCGGGCGCACGGGCGGTAAGGCCGTTTCGGACCAGAGCTATCTCGGGCCTCTCAAAATATACGTAATCCGGAAGCTCGCGGTTCGCCCTATCCGTGTGAATCCTTGAAAATCCGTGGCCAGGATTTCGCTACCGCCGCATCGCCCGCTTCCGTTCCAGCACGGTATCCAGCGCAGCTTTGGTCTCCTTCGGAAGATGATACGACTCCGCATCCGAAGGATACTGATGCGACCGCACGTCGGCACGAAACGCCTGCACCGCATTCGTGATCAGTGCCGCCCCATCCCCGTACCGGCGCACGAACTTTGCCGGAGGACCGAACGTCAGGTTCAAAATGTCGTGAAACACCAGCACTTGCCCGTCGCACTCGGGGCCGGCGCCAATGCCGATCGTCGGCGTGCCCACTTCCGCGGTGATCATCGCCGCCACTTCGCGCGGCATGCCTTCTAGATAAAGGCAGGCCACTCCCGCGCGGTCCAGCGCCACAGCATCACGCATTAATTGCTCAATGCCGCCCAGGTCTTTCCCCTGGACCTTGTAGCCGCCCATCACATTGACCGACTGCGGGGTCAGCCCGATGTGACCGGCCACCGGAATCTCCGCATCAATGATGTGCCGGATCAGGTCCGCGCGTTTTTCGCCGCCCTCAATCTTGACGACTTCCGCGCCGCCTTCCTTCACAAAACGCGTCGCATTCACCACAGCCTCTTTGGGATCCACCTGATACGACCCGTAAGGCATGTCAGCGATCAGCAGCGCATTCTTCAAGCCGCGCCGCACCGCCTTCACATGGTGCAGCATCTCGTCCATCGTGACCGAGAGCGTGTTGTCATAGCCGAGCATGGTTTGCGCCAGCGAGTCGCCCACCAGCACCATGTCCACGCCGGCCTCATCAACCAGGCGTGCGGTGGCGTAATCGTAGGCGGTGATACAGGTGATTGGTTGGTGTTGGAATTTCTGGTCCCGCAGGGACGCAGTCGTCACTTTATGGCGAGGTTCGCCGATAGGAGTCAAACTCATGATGTCCTCCAGTGCCCCTCCGCCTCGGGCGGATAGAGCCTGTACACATCTTGGCGTCAATATCTTGGATGACGCTTGGGGGTATTGTAGCCATAAAAAAGCGGCACGTCGACGACTACAATTTGCCCAATATTTTCAATGGTTTGGCAGGGCTGAAGCTAACGTGCAGCCTCGATTCGCGAGGAGCGTGGCTTGGCAATCAGCGCCGGAACTTGCAGTTTTCTCGCAGCCAGGCAGCATAGCTCCCTTCGTCCAGTGTACCGGCTGCGAGCGCCATCACTGCCTGGGCCGCGTCGGCCTCACCACCCTCGAAGTCGAAGCCGTTGAGTTCAAGAAAGAGAATCCCGGTTACGAACCCAGTCCTCTTGTTGCCATCAACAAAAGGATGATTGCCGACAATTCCCGTCGTGTACAGAGCGCCCATGTCAACGATGTGGGCAGATTTTGTGTAGGCGTGGTGCTGGCGAGGACGGGCAAGAGCCGATGCCAAAAGGCCTTGGTCGCGCACTCCTGTTGCGCCGCCGTGTAGCGCCATCACTCGATCGTGAATCGCGCGCACATCGCGCTCCTCGATCCAGAGCGGTTGTTTCTTGCTGCGAGTCGTCACTTGGCCAGAACACGCAGCGTATTGCGATAGCGGCCGATGATCTCTTCCGCTTTCGACATCTTCTTCTCGAACTCGGGATCGTAGGGGGTGAGGCGGTACTCTCCTTCGCCAGCCTCGATTAGAAAAATCGGTTCCCCGTCGCCTGCCCGCAAACGCTGGATCACCTCTTTGGGTAGAACTACTCCCAATGAGTTGCCAAACTTGCGCACTTTGAGTTCCACCATTGCCTTATTCTCCGTTATTACAATTGTAATAACGCCTCTAACGAGTACAAGAGGAATTATGGCCGCGCCGACGCTTTTTCCTCAATTACCTTCTCTCGCGCCGACTTCAATTCCGGCCGCTCATCTCCAACGGCAACCTCGGTCAACTTCCGGAAATAGCTGGCTGCGGCACTCGCGTCCCCGGCGGACTCCGCGGCTCTGGCGGCGCCATACAAGGCGTTGAAACGGTTGGGCGCGGTCTTCAGCACGCTTTGATACTCGACCAGCGAGTCTTTCGGATGGTGCTCAAGCAACAACAACTCGGCCAGAATTTCGCGGGCTGGCGTTATGGGGCCCGGCGTGACTGCGCTCTTATCCATACTCTCTTCAAGTTCTGCCGCGGAGCGCGCCAGTTGCAATGCGTCTGCGGGCTTGCCGCTCTGTTCGGCAATCCAAGCCGCTACCTCGCGACGCTGTACTTCCACCTGATTCGACCAGTACGAATTGTTCTGCTTCGCGATCGCATCGCGCAAACCCGCCAGCTTTTGCTCGGCCTGGCTGGCCCGTTCCACTTTGCGGGTGCGAGCGCTGCCCTCGCCGATTGCGGCCCAGGTGATCGCCTGAGCCCAAAGCACGCCATCCTTGTTAACCTGCAGGGCGCTGGCTTGTTCCCAGTGACCCAACTCGACGCTGAAGCGCGCGGGAATCGCAGCCTGTGCGTAGCCGCCAGTGAGCGTGAGTCCCGTCCTCGGCTGCAACGCGTTCATGTCATCGACCGCAGCTTTGGCCTTGCCGACGCGTCCGCTCTGAAGGTACGCATACTCGAGATAGTCCATGGCATGCAGCCGCTGATCCCGCGCCTCTCCATTTTTCGAAGTTGCCTCCGCCGCAGCAGCCAGTTCCTCCGATTTCAGGTTGGAAGCAATGGACTCGTCCCACGAGCCCACTCGGGTAAACAGGTGCGAGGGCATGTGATTCGCATGAGCTGAAGCTGGCGCTATCTTCGCGTACATCCGCGCCGCGGGCAGGCCTTTTTCCGCCAGCACAGGGTTGTCGTAACAATGAATGATGTAGTGCGCGATTCCGGGATGATGGGGCTGCTTGGCAAAAATCGGCTCCAGAATCTCGCCGCACTTCCGCTGATTGGCAAATGTTTTGTCGGTCTTCGGAGCAGTGATCGCCAAACTCAGCGCGTGGAAGATCGCGGCTTCGTCGTCCTCGGGATACTCCGCCTGGATCGCGCCCATTTTCTGTTCGAAGGCTTGTCCGTGGGCGGTGGCATCCTTGCCGTCCTCGCGGTAGATCTCTGCGAGCGCATCGATGTAAGCATTTTCTCGGGCAGTCGTTTTCGGGTTGCCGGTCGCGATCTGTTGAGCCTTCTTGAGAGCGACACGCCCCGCAGAGCTATCGCCGTTTTCCCACAGGCCGTGGTAATGCGACATCGCAATGCCCCACTGCGCCATGGCGCATTGCGGATCTTTCTCGGAAATCTCGGTGAACGCCTCGCGCACCTGCTCGTACTGGAAGGAATGCAGCAGGGCAACCGCGCGGTTGATATTCGTGGACTGATCGGCGTTGCAAGACGTTACAAGATGGACCGATCCGACTTCTTCTTCTGTCAGCGCGTGGTGATGGTCTTCCTGAGATGTCGCCAGGGGAACGAAGAGCAGAAGCCCGGCGAGCAATGCCGTCATGGGGCGCATAGAAGCCTCCCGTCAGCCGCAATTGTAACGCGAGGAAGTAGACAGTGGTTTACGCCGTACCCGGACCACCGATCACGAATCTCCTACGCGCTGGCCGCGTCTTGCCCGCCCAGCGGCAGGAAGTATTGCGTGCCCTTGATCGGCTCAGTTACTTTGCGCAGCAGTTCCTGCAGGTCTTCGTTGCGGTCGACAAAATCAATGTCGGAAGTGTTGACGATCAGCAGGTCCGACGACGTGTAGTGAAAGAAAAAATGTTCGTACGCTTTGACCACTTCCTCAAGATAGTCATCGCTCACCGATTCGCCCGGCGCATTCTTTTTCTTCAGCCGCTTTTTCAGCACGTCCGGCGTGGCCTGCAAATAAATCACCAGGTCCGGAGTGGGCAACTGTTCGCGGAAATGATTGTAGTACCGGTTGTAGGTATCCAGTTCCTGGTCCGTGAGATTGAGGCAGGCAAACAGCTTATCTTTTTCGAAGATGAAATCAGCCACCACCGTCCGCTGCGACTGCGGGCCGAGATCGAGCGCCTGCAACTGCTCGAACCGCTGCACCAGGAAAGCAAACTGGGCCTGGAACGCGGCCCCTTTCTCGCCCTCGTAAAAAGAATGGAGAAACGGATTCGCCTCCGGCTCCATGACCCGCTGCGCGTTTAACCGGTCGGCCAGGATACGGGCCAACGTGCTCTTCCCCACCCGGATGGGACCCTCCACAGCAATGTACCGGGGCAGTTCGAAAAGGTTGGCCATGAGCTCGTGCGAAATTCTCGGAACTGGCAGGATATCTCGGATAAGGCGCAGTGGCAATTGCGGGAAGAGTTAACAGAGAGAAATTTGGCAATCGGGTAATTTAGTAATTTTTGTCATTGAAAAATCTCGCGGATGCGGAGTTCTTAATTGCTCATTACACATTACAAAATTTCCCAATTTATGAATCCGCTACAATCCTGCCATGCTCGGAACCATACTCACCGGAACGGCCGCCTCGCTGGCCATCGCCGTCGCTGCGGGCTACCAGTCGATGGCCCCCACGGGACAGTGGTATGGACGAACATTCACCGGCTTGGAACGCGGCACCAGGCAACTCGCTCTCACCTATGACGACGGCCCCAACGACCTGCACACCCAGCGCCTGCTCGAAGTCTTGGCCCGGCATGACGTGCGCGCAACTTTCTTCCTGATCGGACGCTACGTACAGCAACGTCCCGAGATCGCGCGCGCAGTCGCCAAGGCCGGACACGTCGTCGGCAACCACACCTTCACCCATCCCTTCCTCAGTCTCAAAAGCGACAGCCAAGTCCGCAGAGAGCTTACCGATTGCCGCGCAGCTCTGCAGGACGCTATCGGCGACCACTCCAATCTTTTCCGTCCACCCTTCGGAGCCCGCCGTCCCGCAGTTCTTCGCATCGCCCGCGAACTCGGCCTGGAGCCCATCATGTGGAATGTGACCGGCTACGACTGGAACGCGCCTCCCGCCGCAATCATCGAGCAGAAAGTAGCGAAGCAAATTCGCGGAGGCGACGTGATCCTCCTCCACGACGGCGGCCACCGCCAGATGGGCGCGGACCGATCACAGACCGTCCTGGCGACAGATCACCTGATCACAAACTACAAATCAAAAGGATACGAATTCGTGACGATCCCGCAAATGATGTTGCGGTAGTACTTCAGGTGGCACCGTGCCGAGGACCGCGCCGCGAACGCTATCCCTTTACCGCCGCGAAAGCCTGCTTCGCCGCCGCAATCGTCCGCTGAACATCTTCCTCGGAATGCGTCGTCCCCAGAAACGCTGCCTCATACTGCGAAGGCGGCAAGTACACGCCACTATCCAGCATGCTGCGAAAGAATTTCCCAAAGGCTTCCGTATTCGACTTCGACGCCGAATCCCAATCGGTCACCGGCCCTTCATTGAAAAACCACGTAAACATCGATCCCACGCGATTGTGGCACAACGGAACACCCGCTTCCTTGGCCGCCGCCGCCACACCCTCAACCAGTTCCTCGCTCAACTTCTCGAGCCGCGGATAAACCTCGCCCTTCCGATCTCGCAACTGCTTGATCATCGCGCATCCCGCCGCCATCGCCAGCGGATTCCCCGAAAGCGTTCCTGCCTGATACATCGGTCCCAGCGGCGCCACCAGATCCATAATTTCTTTTGGTCCGCCGTACGCACCCACCGGCAGACCCACCGCCAATAATTTTCCCCATCGTCGTCAGGTCCGGCTTTATGTTATACAACTCCTGCGCTCCACCAAACGCGACGCGAAACCCGGTCATCACTTCATCAAAAATAAGTACCGACCGCTCCCGCTCGGTCAACAATCGCAGCCCCACTAAATAGTCGTCCGCCGCCGGAACGCATCCCATATTCCCCACAACCGGCTCCACAATCACGCACGCGATCTGATGTTTGTATTTCTGGAATGCGTGCTCCACCACTGAAAGATTGTTGAATGGCAGCGCCAGCGTGAACTGCGTGAACTCCTCTGGAACGCCCGCCGATCCTGGAATCCCCAGCGTTGCGACTCCCGACCCAGCCTTCACCAGCAGCGCATCCGCGTGGCCGTGATAGCAGCCTTCAAACTTCACAATGTATTTTCGTTTTGTATAAGCCCGCGCCAGGCGAATCGCCGACATCGTCGCTTCTGTCCCCGAACTGACGAAGCGCACTTTCTGCATGCTCGGAAATGCTCCCAGCACAAGCTCGGCCAGATCGGCCTCAGAAGGCGTCGAAGCCCCAAAGCTCGTGCCATTGCAGGCCGCTCCGACAATCGCATCGAGCACGTTGGGCTCGGCGTGCCCAAGAATCAGCGGGCCCCACGATCCGATGTAATCGATGAATTCGTTTTCGTCCGCGTCCCAGACGTGCGATCCCTTGCCGCGCACGATGAACGGAGGATCGCCACCCACGGAACCAAATGCCCGCACCGGAGAATTCACGCCTCCGGGAATCATGCTCTCGGCCCGCTGCTGCAAGCGCCGCGATTGTTCGGTTTTACGCAAGGTTGTGGAAGGCATCAAATCCTCTCGACTGGGAGAAAAAAGATGTCAGGCCAGCGAAACGCAACCGATACTATAGCAGCGCCTGCCATGCCGAATTAATCAGATATTCATCATTCTTAAATCAGATTGCAATATCTCGACGGTACCGTAAGGTCATCACCTGCCCTTCTAACCGGGAGGGTTTGAGGGACAGTCTCGGGGGCTCCGGACTGTCCTTTTTGCTTTTCCCGACGTGCGCGTCTCACCCGTTTGCATTGTCATCCTGAGCGAAGCGAAGGACCTCTGTACTTCGCTTGCGCCGCCAATCCGTCGCTTTGCCATAAATTTATGGTCGGAAGTTATGCCGCGTATTTCCGGAACACGACACTACCTGTTAACCATAATTAACCCCGCATCGTATAATCACCCTCAATGATCACCGTCTCCAAGGAGGACTATCTCAAGTCCATCCTCGAAGCAGAAAGCGAGGGCGAAGCGGTCATCTCCGCCCGCCTGGCTCATCTGCTGAAGGTCTCGCCGCCTGCGGTAACCATGGCCCTGCGCCGCCTTAAGAAAGATGGCCTGGTGCGCGTCGAGAACAGCGGCGAAGTGCGCCTGACGGCAACTGGCCGCAAGATCGCCCGCAAGCTCACGCTACGCCATCATTTAATCGAACGCATGCTCTCAGAACTTTTCGGGATGGAGTGGTGGAAGGTTCACGACGAGGCCGAACGCCTCGAGCACGCCGTCTCTCCGGACTTCGAAGCAAAACTCCTGGCAAAGTTAGGTTCTGGCGGCGCTTGCCCCCACGGCAATCTCAGTGAACTCGAAAGTCCCGCCAGCCGCCGTCGCCGCGGACTGGTCTTGCTCGCCGACGCGGAACTCGACAACACCTACACCGTCAGCGGAATTTACGAACGCGATCGCGGCCTTCTGGAATTCCTTGAGCACCGCGGGGTCCGCCCGGGAGCGAAGCTACGCCTGCTGGAGCGCAACTACGATCAAACTCTGACGCTCTCCACTCCCGCTGGAACCGTATCGCTCGGCCCCGCCGCGTCCGAGCGCGTATGGCTCTCTTCTCCGGCCCGCGCCCGGCACTGACTCCGCTCACAGGCTCGCGTGCGGCTTCGCTTTCGCCTCTTCAATCTGCGGTATCAGAATGTCCCGCACATAATGCCAGTACGGCACCAACTGCAGCGCGGAACGCGCATCTTGCTCCGCCAACCCTAAATCCGGACTACTCTTGTGAAGGTTCGACCAGCCCAGGTTCATCAGCAACTCCGGCTCTCCCCATGACGGATCCAGGGCGTCGCTGACTTTCACTTTGTGCTGCCGTATCTCGTCCAACCCCTTCCGATACATTTCCATCGCCTTGGCCTCGCCTCCTCCGCGCTCCGGCGGAGAGTACCAGACGTTTGGACCCATCACCCAGAGATAGCGCGGATTGTCTGGCTCGCTGGCCTCGATCTCTTTCCGGAGTTGCTGCCCTTTGGTTATCAACTCTTGCACGCGCCCTTTGTCCTTCTCGTTTACCGAAAACGCAAGCAGCGTCGCGCACGACAAACTCCCGATCTTCGCGTCAGCGAAACTCGGCTCTTTCTGTGAAGCGGTTTCGAATTCGTCTGCAGCTCGCTGCAAGTCTTCTTTCAGCTCTTGCGGATCGGTTTTGTCGTTGAAACCGTTGATCGCTCGTCGCCACAGCGCGAATCCGCGCCAATAGCGGGCACGCGACGCCATTTCTTTGTCTTCCACAAAAGGCAATAACTCGACCGGAAGACGCCCCAACGCCACACGGTCTCCTTCATAGTCAGCCCGTTGAATCTGCGTAACGATCTTGACCGCTCGCTCCCGCTGCAAATCGCTCGCCGAAGCGGAAGCCGCGATCGTCAACGCGGCCACCAGCATCGCCGCTATTTTGGTCGGGCAGAAAATCTCTTTCCCCATGCTTCTTCCCCTCGCCTTGAAAATTAATCGAAGCCCACCCTGTCCGTTCGTTTTTCGAATCCTACGTGTGTTGCAGTTCCGAACCCCGCCCGTATCGCTGAGTGGCGTAGCCCACAATCAATCCCACCATGCCGCCCGGCAACATGATCTGGAAATAATAGCCATGCTGCATTCTGGCCACGATAAAGGCCAGCAATAAGCCCACAGCCAGGCCAAATACAATTCCCAGCGCCAGGGAATGGACCTTGCGCGCGAACACTCCGATCAAAACACCGGCAATCAGGCCCTTAATCGTTGAGCCGATGATGATTCCGGCAAGTTGGGTCCGCACTTCCGGCGTGAACCATGCCGTCATTCCGTCCAGAGCACCCAACACTGCCCCTAACAGCACCCCCAAAACAATCCTGTTCATATTTCAATCCTCCAGTGAGATAACCCTCTACTGTGGTATTACCCGTTCTTCGAGATTCCTTTAATGGCGGGCTAACAAAATAAAAAGAACGCGCATAAGTAGGTAGACCGCTACCAGAACGACCGCCGTGCGATGCCGGGCATAGATCCGGCCCGCGCGCTCCAAAAGGCTTTCGCGGTAAGCGTGGACCGGAGCACCATTCAAATATTGCGCGACATCAGCGGCCATCTCGCCGGCAGACTGGTAGCGTGCGTTCGGATCCGCGGCCATCGCTTTGTTACAGATCGCGCGCAACGGTCGAGGCACGCGTGTCGGCACGGAGAGCGCCTGTCCCGGCGCCGATCCATTTAACAAAAACCACAAAATCGCCCCCAGCGAGAAGATGTCCGTTCGATGATCCACCACCGTACTACCTCGGCTCTGCTCCGGTGACATATAGCCTGGAGTCCCCACAATAGAGCTGTGAATTCTATCTCCGTCCGAACCGCCCGACGACTCAGCACTCGCGGAAGTGATTTTCGCCAGCCCCCAGTCCATCACCAGCACCTCGCCAAAAGGGCCGATCATGATGTTTTCAGGCTTGAGATCGCGATGCACAAAGCCGCGGGCATGCGCGAAGTCCAGAGGCTCCGCGATGCGTTCCACCAGCCGAAGCCTCTGCGGAACGCTCAAGCTCGCGATGTGCTGCGCCAGGGTCTCCCCTTCGACATATTTCATGCAATAGAACACCCGGCCATCCACCAGCGTGCCCGCATCATGCACGGGAACAATTCCCGGATGCTCCAGGCTGGCCAGAATGCGAGCCTCTTGCAGAAGCCGCGAAGCCAGATCGTCCGTTGCCGAAACCAGATCCAGCACCTTGAGCGCGACCCGACGATTCAGCACCGTGTCCTCAGCCAGCCACACGCTCGCCATCCCGCCCCGCGCCAAGTAGTGCAGCACGTTGTAGCGGGTGCCACTGAGATCGGGCGCCTGCATATCAGCAGTAAGCTTGGCCACAACCCGGTCGGAAAGCTGCTTCATTGCGCCTGCACTCCAAGCAGAGCCTGCGCTTCACGGCGAAATTCTTCGTCGCTGGCAGTCATTTCTCTCAGTTGATCCAACACGCACCGCCGGAACTCCCGCCGGGCAAAAGCCAGGTAGTTGGTCACATCCGTGGCAGCAAGGCCGAACTCCTGGGCGAGTTGCGCGTATGAAGGCGGGGAATCGTCGTCTTGCAGATCGTAGCGTTCGAAAAGTTCGAAGTGAATCATCTTTCCCTCGGACTCGCAACTCGCCCGCAGCTTCTGCAGCCCGAGCGCAAACAGGCTCCGGATCCACTCCTTGTCAAAACAATCTTCCGGAGACTCAGAGCCTTGCATCGCACCCAGTTCTTGCTCGGCCTCTTCGAAGTCAAGAGAGAAGTGCGCCTGTCCAGCTCCGCGCTTAACGCGATTGGCATCGCGCATTTGTTTCATAAAAAGCCGGTCAGCGCAGGTTCGTAGAAAGGTTCGCAGCCGTCCTTTTCCGCTGTCGTAAGAATCCAGAAATTCCTTTTCCAACAGGCGGGTAAAGAATTCCTGCGTGAAGTCGGCTGCGTCTTCGGCGGCGATGTTCCACTTCAGCCGTACGTATTTATAAACCGGCTTCCAATACGCGGCGGCAATGGTTTCGACGGCCCTCGAACGGGTCGCAGGATCTTCGCTCTGAGCGGCCAATACCACAGAATGGCGCGTCAGCGGGAAGTTTCCGCCTTGTGAGTTTGCCGACATAGCGGGACGGTGCTGGAAGTGTAGTGCGAACCGACCGGACCGGCAAGATGTTCTGATGCCCGCAAATGGAGATTAATGCCCTTAACTATAGTTAAGTAGTTTTAGTGTATACTGACTAACATCCAATCGCCGGTTGATCTGGGGAAGTAAACGAAACGATGACTGGAGACGACGCAACCGAGATCTCCTCCTCCCGTGATTCGCGGGTAGCTCGGGCCAATGATGGCTCGGGCGGCCATCTGTCGCTGGAAGGAGTGCACAGCACCGTCGAGGTCCCGCACCATGAGGCCGGGTTCTGGGAGCAGTGGCGCGCTTTCGTCGGACCGGCAATTCTCGTTAGCGTCGGCTACATGGATCCGGGAAACTGGGGAACTGACCTGCAAGCCGGCGCTCAGTTCAAGTATGGATTGCTGTGGGTCGTGGGACTGGCCAGTCTCATGGCCATTTTCATGCAAGTCATCTCCGCCCGCCTGGGCGTGGTTACCGGCAAGGACCTCGCTCAATGTTGCCGCGACTGGTACCCCTCATGGACCCGTTGGCCCAACTGGCTGATGAGTGAATTGGCGATTGGCGCCTGCGACTTGGCAGAGGTTCTGGGCAGCGCTGTTGCCCTCAATCTGATGTTCCACATCCCCATGTTTTGGGCCGTGATCATCACCGGCCTTGACGTGCTGCTGCTCCTGGCCCTGCAGGGATTGGGGATGCGCGCCATCGAGGCCGTGGTCTTGCTGCTGGTGACGACCATTGCTGTTTGTTATTTCATCGAGATTTTCGTGTTTCCCCAGACCCAGCCGAGTTTTCTGGAGATGGGACGGGCATTCGTCACTCCGCATTTTCGCCAATCGGGCATGTTGTACGTCGCTATCGGCATCATTGGGGCAACCGTGATGCCGCATAACCTTTATCTGCACTCCGCGTTGGTCCAGAGCCGCAAACTGCAGAAGGATACTCGTTCGATACGCAGGGCCATCCACTTCAACACCATCGACTCCGTCGTCGCGTTGACCGTCGCTTTCTTCGTCAACGCCGCAATTCTGGTGCTGGCTGCGACCGTGTTCTTCGGCAAGGAAAGCGTGACCGTATCTGGAGGACACATCGTCCGCTTCGCCGCCAGCAGTGACTGGATTCGAGTCGCTTATCTGACGCTCGCTCCCCTGTTGGGGACAACGGTCGCCAGCACGCTGTTCGCGGTCGCCCTTCTTGCCAGCGGCCAGAGCAGCACCATCACCGGCACCCTCGCCGGCCAAGTCGTGATGGAAGGCTTCATGCACTGGCGCATCAAGCCCTGGGTGCGGCGCCTCATCACGCGTACGCTGGCCATTCTGCCAGCCGTCTTCATTATCGGCCTGCGCGGCAACAGCAGCGTCACCGAGCTCCTGACTTTGAGCCAGGTAGTATTGGCCCTCCAACTTCCCTTCGCCATGTTTCCCCTGATGCAATTCACGAGCTCTCGCAGGCGAATGGGTAATTGGAAGAACACCCGGCTTTTGCTGGTCGCAGGTTGGGCCAGTGCTATTCTGATCACCGCCATGGACATCTATGGTCTGCCTGACTCCCTGAAAGCCGCCTGGCAGACCATCATCGGAGGTTAGAGGAGCGAAAGAACCTAACCTGATCCCTTCAACGCTGAGACACGGTCGAAGAAAGTCCCGGAGGGACGGCACAACTCTCCGCTGAAAAACGAAACCATGTACGAAACGATTCTCGTAACCCTCGACGGCACTCCCACCGACCGCCCCATCATCGAGCACGTGAAACAGCTAGCGAAGCTCGCGAACAGCCGCCTGGTCCTGCTTCACGTCGCCGACGGATGGGCCGCCAGAACCTATGGCCCCGATGCAATCAGCCCCGAGATCGCCGAAGACACCGCCTATCTGCAGAAAATTCGCGCTGAGTTTCAGGCCGCCGGCATTTCCACCGAAGCCGAACTGGCCTACGGCGAACCCGCTACCGAAATCGTCAAATGGGTCGAGAAGAAAGGATGCGACTTGGTTGCGATGAGCACCCACGGCCACCGCTTCCTCGCTGACATGTTTCTCGGGACTACTGCCACTCGCGTCCAACACAACATCCGAGTCCCAGTTTTACTTCTTCGGGCGAGATAGAACGATTGTCGTCGACGCATTGAGCGCATGAAGGTGGAGCGCCGTCGCGATCGCAGGCGTTGAGAATCATGTTCGGAAATTGAGATTTAATAGATCTTGGGGGACACGCGAAGGGAGAGGATCAAACCAGCACTAGCGCCCGAGTGAGTGTTGCGGATATTTCGTATTTTTCTTGCTCGTCTTTATCATTTTGCGATCCGCTTTCGCTTGCGCCTTGGCGTATTTCCTCTGTGCCTTCTGCTGTTTCTTCTCGGCCTTGGTAAATGCTGGAGCCTTGTACTTATCGTGCTGCTTGGTCGTCGCCTGCGCTGGCACGATCGCACCAACAACCCAGGTAGCAAGCAGAAGGAGGAGCAGAAGTCTTTTCATAGTGCCTCCGCACAGCGGCGTTCGCCCTATTCTACAGTAACTTGGCGGCCTTCCCTGCACTGAAAAGAAGTAACGAAAGTTCCTTCACTCTCCCCGCCATCGCCGCTTTCAAGCCTGTTTCCCGCTCCTGCTACGCAATTCCCGCCGAACGAATTACACTATAGGGTTGCAGTCTACATAGCGCCCCACGCCTGTGCGCGAAACATTTCCTTCCAAGGAAGGCCATCATGTCTGTGAATAGCTTCAACAGCCGCTCTACTCTCAAAGTCGGCAACAAAGAATACGAAATCTACCGCCTCGACGCCCTCGACAAGCAGGGAATCTCTACCACGCACCTGCCCTTCTCGCTGCGCATCCTGCTCGAGAACCTGCTGCGCACCGAGGACGGCCGCAACGTCACGAAAGAGGAAGTACGCGCGCTGGCAAGTTGGAACAGCAAGTCCAAGCCCGACAAAGAAATTGCCTTCACTCCCAGCCGCGTTCTGCTGCAGGATTTCACCGGAGTTCCCTGCGTGGTCGACCTCGCCGCCATGCGCGACGCCATGCAGCAACTCGGTGGAGATCCCACGCTGATCAATCCCCTCCAGCCCGTTGAACTTGTGATCGATCACTCGGTCCAGGTCGACGAATTCGGCACCGCCAACGCCTTCGACATGAATGCCCTGCTCGAGTTCCAGCGCAACAAAGAGCGTTATTCGTTCCTCCGCTGGGGCCAAACCGGATTCCGAAATCTGGCCATTGTTCCCCCCGACACCGGCATCGTGCATCAGGTAAATCTCGAGTACCTCGCGCGCGTCGTGTTCGTTCACGAATCCCCCGGCAGACGCCTTGCCTACCCCGACACCTTAGTAGGAACCGACAGCCACTCCACCATGGTCAATGGGTTGGGGGTTTTGGGGTGGGGGGTGGGCGGGATTGAGGCGGAAGCGGCGATGCTCGGGCAGCCTGTTTCCATGCTGATTCCATCGGTTGTGGGCGTGAAGCTTACCGGGCGGCTGCGCGAGGGAGCGACAGCGACCGACTTTGTTCTTACCGTTACGGAGATGTTGCGCAAGCATGGTGTGGTTGGGAAATTTGTCGAGTACTTTGGGCCTGGGCTGCGGGACTTGTCGCTAGCGGATCGCGCGACGATTGCGAACATGTCTCCAGAATATGGAGCGACTTGCGGAATTTTCCCGATCGACAAAGAGACTTTGCGCTATCTGCAGCTCACCGGGAGGAGTGCGGAGCAAATCGCGCTGGTCGAGGCTTACAGCCGCGAGCAGGGATTATTTCACGAGGAGAAGACTGCGGAGGCGGAATACTCGGAGCTGCTCGCGTTCGATCTTGCGACGGTCGAACCAAGTCTCGCCGGACCGAAGCGGCCGCAGGATCGAGTTGTGCTGTCGCAGGCTGGAGAATCGTTTCAGAAGGCGCTGCCTTCCCTGATCAAGCCGAAAGCGGCGGCAGCCGCGGCGACTCCTGCCGCGGTCGCGAACAAAGAACGATGGGAGCAGGAGGGCGGCAGTCCCGCCGCCATTGGCGTGGAAGATCCCAAGGTTCACGAGCACGTGCCCGCTTCGGTAAGAGATTCTCTGAAGCACGGCAGCGTCGTGATTGCGGCAATCACCTCCTGCACGAACACTTCGAATCCTTCAGTGCTGATCGGAGCGGGTCTGCTGGCCAAGAAAGCAGTCGAGAAAGGACTTGCCGTTCCGGCCTGGGTGAAAACGTCCCTGGCTCCCGGATCGAAAGTGGTGACTGACTATCTCGCGAAGGCGGGGCTGACGCCGTATCTCGAGAAGCTGAAATTCCATCTGGTCGGCTATGGATGCACGACGTGCATTGGCAACTCCGGGCCGCTGCCGGAAGAAGTCTCCAAGGCGATTGACGACAAGGAACTCGTGGTCGCTTCCGTGCTGTCGGGGAACCGCAACTTTGAAGGCCGTATTAATTCCGAAGTGCGCGCCAACTACCTGATGTCGCCACCGCTGGTGGTGGCGTTTGCGCTCGCAGGGCGCATCGACATCGACATGCGGAAGGATCCCATCGGCAAGGGCCGAGATGGCCAGCCGGTTTATATGGCCGACATCTGGCCATCGCAACGTGAGATCGAAGAGACGATGCAACACGCGATCACTTCGGAGATGTTCTCGAAGTCCTACGCAGAAGTGTTTCAGGGAGACGAGCGGTGGCGCGGTCTCTCCATCCCAAAGGGTGAAACGTATGCGTGGGAAAAGGACTCAACTTACATTCGCCGCGCACCGTATTTCGACGATATGTCGGTGAAGCCTTCGCCGGTGCAGGAGATCAAGAAGGCACGGGTGCTCGCGGTGCTCGGCGACAGCGTTACCACCGACCACATCTCGCCGGCCGGGTCGATCAAGAAAGACAGCCCGGCGGGAAAATATCTGCAGGAGCACGGCGTAAAGCCGGCGGACTTCAACTCGTACGGCTCGCGGCGTGGCAATCACGAAGTGATGGTACGGGGAACCTTCGCCAATGTCCGGCTGCGCAATAAACTGGTGGCCAGCGAAGGCGGATTCACGCGTCACCTGCCCACGAACACCGAAATGTCGATCTTCGACGCGTCGGAAAAGTATCGGGCTGCGAATACGCCGCTGGTTATCCTCGCGGGCAAAGAATACGGCTCCGGTTCGTCGCGCGACTGGGCCGCCAAGGGTCCGGCATTGCTGGGCGTGCGCGCCGTGATCGCGGAAAGCTACGAGCGCATTCACCGCTCGAACCTGGTCGGCATGGGCGTCCTGCCCCTGCAGTTTCCGGAGGGCCAGAACGCCGAGTCTCTTAAGCTGACGGGAGAAGAGGTCTTCGAGATCAGCGGCATCCGAGACGTGGTCGACCACTTCGCCGCGGGAAGCAAAGTGAAGGTGCGCGCGATGGCAAAAGGCCAGCCCGAGATTGAATTTGAGGCTCTGGTCCGGATCGACACACCTCAGGAGGCGCTGTACTACGCGAACGGCGGAATCTTGCAGTACGTGTTGCGCCAGTTGCTGGCGACGAAGCCGCAGCCGGTCGCGGTGTGATCCGAGCAAATTCGGACTCGTGCTGATTTCCGTAAGCAGGAACAACCCCACGTTTCGCAAATGCCGCGAGAAATGGGTCACCCGCACTTGCTCATACGCACCGATACGTCTCGGAAGGCTCAGACCTGGGTACGACACTCATAACAGCCCGCTCTTCTTTTTCCCCCGGTTCAAGCACTTTGTCGAACTGGCATAAAGCTTTAGCGTAACCGTACTGGTTAAAGACAGGCCGGTCGTTAGACAGAGTTCCAAAAAGACGATCGAAGAGGAAGAAGCCGATACCGAAGTTCTTGTCCATAAATCCTTCGTCGTTGAGTGCCCAGTGATGGATATCATGGGCATCGCGCGCAGCGACGAACCAACGCTTCAGACAGCGGTTTTGGCCCATCCAGAAACCGGCTATGTGCATGCGGTCGTGCAGATAGCTGAACATAAGGCAACTCCAGCCCAGAGATCCCCCAACAAACACAAGTTGATGGAAGATCGTTACTTGCAGGTAGCTGAGGAGCGCAATCGAAGCCGCCAGAAGGATCGCGCCGGGGATCAGCCACTCAAGTCCGACATTACCGATGGACACGGAGTCGACGGTCGCATCGCGGTATTCCGTCTCCGGGCGCTGCGACTGGAGAGGCCCATAGAGCACGAGGTGGTGCCGCATATGACCTCGGCTGAGGAACCCGATTTTCCCGCTGTGGAGCAACCGGTGTAGAAGGTAACCCAGGAGCTCGGACACGAAGATGGATGCGGCCAGCCATGCGAGAACAGAAAAGATGTTTTTCATGCCGCGAAGCTAGCGATTTTGTCTACGCCGGGCAAGCGACAAGGAACGTCAGAAGCGATTTGTCGCAACATGCCGCAGGTTTCCTGGTACGGTCACGCACTCTGGAAGCTTAGAAGACTGAGAATTTGAAGATTGCATTCGAGGGGACGCCAGCATATCCTTTCGCGATCTGCTGTGTTGAGTCCTGGGGGGACGATGGGTGGGGGCCACACGCAACCACAACCCGGGGTACAAGAGCGCCCGCCCGACGACCGTCTCGACTCCTGGAAAGAGATTGCTACCTACCTAAAAAAAGAAGTTCGAACCGTCCAGCGCTGGGAGAAAAGCCTGGCTTTGCCGATACACCGCCTGGGACATGGGAAGTTAGGCACGGTTTTTGCCTACAAGTCAGAATTGGACGCTTGGTGGCAGGAAAGCCAGAGCAAGGTTGAGATCGAGGATGATAAGCCGGAGCAAGACCTTGAAGGCCTCGAACTGGACGTTACGGAATTAGTTCCCACCGCGGAAGAGTTGGAAAACAACGAAGCGGTCCGCTCCCGTCGTTTTCGCCGCGTCATCCTACTCAGTGTTCTGGCAACTCTCGCGGTGGCAATACCGCTGCTCCTCTATTGGTTTTGGCCTCCGACCAACGGGCGGACTTCGACGACTCAGGGCAAGATGATTCTCGCCGTCCGGCCTTTTAAGAACTTGAGTGGCGATCCAGGCCAGGATTTTATTGCCGACGGGATGACAGAGGAGATGATCAGCCACCTGGGGCAATTGCATCCCGATGAAATGGGAGTGATCCTCTTGAGTCCGGCCTATGCCACGCAGGGGCTCGATCGTATCGGCAGAGAGGTGCGTGCCAACTACCTTCTCGAAGGGGGCGTGCGCCGGTCCGGGCAAAAAATCGCGATCACCGCACATCTGATTCAGGCTAGCGACCAGACCCAGGTCTGGGGTGAAAGCTATGAGCGCGACTTAGAAGACCTGCTGCGTGTCCAAGCCGAGGTAGCTCTCGCGATTGCTGGCGGGGTTCTGAACAAGTTGCCTCATATTCAATCCCAGGCCCGGCAGGTGAATGCTGATGCGTATCTCGCTTACCTGGAGGGGCGGTACTTCTGGAGCAAGCGCACAGAAGCGGGCTTCGCGAAAGCCATCACGTTGTTCCAACGCTCCATCGAGATCGACCCGACTTACGCGCCGCCTTATGCCGGGCTCGCGGACTGCTACGAACTGCTGGGCTCAGCGCCCTATTCGACTCTAAAGCCGAGCGAGGCATTTCCGAAAGCCGAAGCGGCCGCCAGAAAAGCCCTCGAACTCGACAGCACACTTGCCGAAGCCCATGTCTCGCTGGGCTATTCCCAGATGGTCTACGAGTGGAATTATCCTGAGGCCCGCAAGGAATTTGAAACAGCTCTCCAATTGCGTCCCAGCTATGCGACGGGTCACCAGTTTTACGGTTATTATCTGACCGCGATGGGCCAGCCGGATGCTGCGATCACGGAGAGGAAAAAGGCGCTGGAGTTGGATCCAATCAGTCCCCTGCTGCACTCGGCCTTAGGGGAAGCCTATTATCACGCGCGGCGTTTCGATGTCACCATCGCACAGAACAGGCAGGCACTTGAGCTGGATCCCAGTTATGCCATCGCATTGGTCAACATCGGGCGGGCCTATGAACGGATGGGAATGCACCAGCAGGCGCGCGATGCCTTCCAAAAAATCCTGAGCTTTGTCCCGGAGGATCCGGCGATTCTTGCTCTGTTAGGTCACGAGTACGCCGTGTCGGGGGATAAGGCAAATGCCAACAAAACTCTTCAGAAACTGACGGAAATCTCTCACAAGAAATATGTGCCCGCAGTCTACTTCGCGGTGATGTATATCGGCCTGAACGACAAGGACCATGCCTTCGAGTGGCTCGACAAGGCTTACGAAGAACGTTGTGAATACCTGGTCTACCTGGGGAGCGAGCCTCTGGCGGATCCGCTGCGCGACGATCCCAGATTCGCCAAGCTCCTGGCTCGCCTCGGGTTGAAGCCTGCCAACGTCGCCGCGCCGGTGCAAGCTCCTTAAGTTCCGCGGACAGCCTGAAGTCCCTTCCTGCCTCCTGGGCGGTCAAACACCGACTAAGCCGTCGTCTGCCTCAAGCAGTAACCCCTTATTTGATATCCGCTGCGGTAATTACTTAAGGAGCAGCGACAACACTGCCAACAGAAACGCACGACAAAACGCGACAACTCCTGCCGCAACGGCAATATCGCTCCTTGTCGCTTGCCGATCATGAGAACGCGGGCTAGGGTTGCGCCACCTCCGGAGCAAAACTCCAGAGCTACTGCCCAAAACTCAATCGCAGATCAAAGGAGCCTTTGTGCGACTACAACCCGATTCGAAAGCAACACTTGCCTCAGCTTCGGTCACGGGAAGACGCGTGGTTCAGAGCTGCTTCTACATGCTAACCCTGCTGTTGGCACAAGCTTACTTGAGCGTACCGGCGCTCGGGGAATCGCTCTCGACGGGCGACGGTGACCTCCGGGTCATGACTTATAACGCAAACGAAGGCACCGACTTTCTCGAGGTACAACAGGCGACAAACTCGTTTGAATTCCTGGTGGCCGTCGGACAGACGATCACGCAAGTACGCGCCACGAATCCTCCGGAAAGGATGCAATCGCTGGCGAAGCAGATCATCAAGGCCTCACCAGCATTGGTAGGAGTGCAGGAACTGGACCAGTGGGCAACCGGATCGTTTGATCCGACGACCTCCAGTTGCGGGCCGACCGCGCTCGAATTCGACATGCTGCAGGAATTGCAGGACGCCCTGGCAGCGCAGGGAGCCCATTACCAACTCGCGGTACAGGCACAGCAGTATGCCTTTCCGCCGATACCGGGACTCACAGCCTCAGGTTTTCTATGCGTGGCAGTCGTCAACAACATTGCCGTTCTGGCACGTACAGACCTGGATGCCAGGAAGTTTCAGTGGAGCAATCCCCAGTCTGGTCAATACACCAACATGCTTCTTTTCCCGACTCCTGTGGGCACACTGCCGCTACCGCGCGCGTGGGCGTCGGTGGACGCGATGTCACACGGGCGCGCATTCCGCTTTATCACAAGCCATCTGGAGTCGGTGGTTCCAGCAATTCGCGAGGCACAAGGAGCAGAACTCAGGAATGGTCCCGCGAATACTCCGCTGCCGGTTGTGATCGCGATGGATTCGAACGCTCAGGCCGCTCCATTGCCACAAGATCCAACGTATGTGGACTTCAGACAGGCTGGGTATCGCGATGTTTGGTCGAAAATTTTTCCGTCGATTGCCGGACTCACCTGCTGCCAGGCGGAGTTGGACAACAACCCGGTGTCTCAACTCTACCAGCGCATTGATCTGATCCTGACGCGCGGCCGAGTCAGTGGACAGAACATTGCCTTGTACGGTGCCAATCCATCGACCAGAACGGCGGACGGCCTTTGGCCGTCAGATCATGCCGGGGTCGCAGCCCAGTTAGCCATTGGGGACGAGTAGCCGTCGCAAGCAGACGGCTAACCCCAAACGAGGCTTTGGGCTCGAAGCCCAAGAATCGCGGATCCGATCTTCGGCTGAGCCTTTACTTTTTGCGGTTCCGGAAGTCGCGACATTGACCATTTCGAAACTAAAAAGGAGAACCACGATGCAAAAAACGACGATGGTGACAAGCATTCTCTTGTTGGTTCTAGTTACAGCGACGATTGTCTGTATTCAACCGGCTATCTTCGCCCAATCTGGCGACTCAAACGAAGGTAGCCATCCGGATCAGATTTTCCTGACCAATGATCACCTTGATCCGAATGAGGGCTTGCAAGTGATTCGGGCATTCATTCCGACGGGAACTCTGAACCAGAACTGTTTGGCGACGATGGAAGACACGAGCTTCGTCGCGCTGGGCACGATCGTGTACTGTGCTCCGCGCCAGCCTGCCGGATTGGGAAAGGGAATCATGGTGTCGGTGTTCTATCCGCAGCCCCCTCCCCCCGGCCTGACGCTGAGCATGACCGTACTGCAGCAAGGAGCCAAAAGGTACGGAGCGCCGGTGTTGTGCAACGTGGACGGCTGCTGAACGAATCCGGGGGTGAGTGACACGCGGACTCACAAAGGATCGGTCGCCGAGGTGACGACGACCGATCCGAGCCGCGTGCGACTCGCTGGAGTCCGCAGCGCTGCACTTGCTCGTCTCCTGGAGTCAGCGGGACTTACCGTAGTGAGCCAGGACACTCCTGTTTTTTCCGAGAAGCCCCCAAGCTTCGCGAAAGTGCTCGTACTTGCAACGATCCCTCCTCAGGGCGGTCACCGGACTGAAGGTCAAGCCAACTTTGGGAATGGGCTTGAGGATGACGGCCGCCGGGATCAGATACCAGGCGGCGACTGGGATGACGTAGGTTGCGAAAATGTCGACGTTTTCGAGCGAGTAAGGCTCCTTCACGAGATAATTGCGACGGAACTGGCAGCGATATCCGGTGCCACGGCGAGCATCGGAGGACTTGACCTGCACCCGCAGCAGACTGCCGCGTTGCTCAACTCCGACGTCGTACATCAGAGAATCACCCCAGGGTTTCAGCACGTGATAGCCGTGCAAGGCAGCCTGCGCCATGAATTCCAGTTCAACCCATTCGCCGCGTTCCTTGAGAGTCTTAAACTTTCCCCACCGCTTCATCCGTCCCGCCCCGAGATTTGTCCCTGAAAAGCAAAAGGCGCGACCGGTGGCCGCGCCTCTGTCCTTCAAAATTCTCTCTATATATCCAGAATAGCAAATTGGAGGGGGAAAAGTGGACAGGGTTGACCAGTTTATATTCTGCGCCTTTTCATGGAGTTAACCTCGTTCGTGTAATTTCTGCCTATTGACAAAAAATCTCGAAAAAACGGCTTGGAGAGAATCACTCGGGCTGGGGCTCTGACGGAGCTTCTGTCGGGGCGCTCTCGACTGGGGAGACCGAAGGATTCTCAATGGCAGCCGCGACAGCCGGTTCGATGACGGGCGTGGCGGGGTCGGGCATCATGGGCAAGACGCTGGCCGGGACCTCGGTGGTAGACGGCGGCGGGGCCGGGGTTTTGGTGGCGAGAAATTGATGGACTTCGGCCATGAGCGCTCGTATGTCTCCCTTCGAGACTACTTTTCGAACTCCGAATTTCTGGGTCTCCACTTCCAACCCGGGAGAAAAGTGCAAGGTGGACATGATGATGGGGGTTTCCGGCAGCTGTTTGGAGATGTCGCGGGCGGCGGCCAAGCCATCCATTACCGGCATCACCAAGTCGAGAATGATGAGATCGGGGTGAAGTTGCAAAGCCTGGGAGAGGGCTTGCTGGCCGTTGTCGGCCTCGATGACTTCGCAGAATTCCGCTTCTTCCAGCAGATGCCGCAGGGTCGTCCTGACCACCGGGTTGTCGTCAGCAATCAGAATTCGAGGCGGCATGCAAGAATCCAGCATTGAACGGTCGCGTGCCGTCCCATACACCCTTCCCGCGATCGGTTCGACACCCTACATTCTAGCTCGGGAGTGCGACCCGGCCGGAATACGGGGAACGCTGTACGGCATAAGGAATCCATAAGGAATTTGGAGGATCGGGCTACGCATTATTTGCAGGACCCGGAGCGCCAGTATCGAGCATCTCAATGGACAGTTCGGAATCTGCGGCAGCCCGGAGGCGACCTTGCGCAAGCCAATCCAAGTTGTTGAGCCTCAAAGCGAATTTGGGCCGGTGCATCCTGGAGAGCGGACCAATTCCGAGGGGAAACCGGTGGTGAACAGCATTCTTCTTGGGATTCCGGATGAGGAATTCAATGCCATTCGACAGGATCTGGAGTATGTCGAATTACCGCGCCGCACGAGTCTTTTTGAACCACGGCAGAAACTGGAATTTGGATACTTTCTGAATTCGGGCATGACGTCTCTGGTATTTAGGACCAAAAAGGACGAAAGCGTGGAAGTCGGTGTGGTGGGGAACGAAGGCTTTACGCCGGTGCAGATGGCGGCTGGGCTGCGGAGCACTCCGCACCAGGCCGTGATGCAGATTGGCGGGGACGGGTTCCGGCTGAGGGTGGAAGCTTTCGAAGAGGCTCTGAAGTCAAGTCCGGGGCTGCAGGAAATGCTGAACCGGTACGCTGCCGTCCACGGATTGCAGGTGGCGCAGACGGCGGGCTGCAACCGGCTGCACGATCTAGAGCAGCGATTGGCTCGCTGGCTGCTGCTGACCCAGGACCGCGTGGGATCGGGATTGCTGCGCATCACGCACGATTTTCTGGCCACGATGTTGGGCACGGATCGTCCCAGCGTGAGTTTGGCGGCCGGGGCTCTGCAGAAAAAGCGAATCATCGAGTACACGCACGGATCGGTGAGAGTGCTGAACCGCAAGAAGCTTGAGAGTTCGGCGTGCGAGTGCTATGGAGTAATCCAGCAGTTTAATGGGGAGCTTTCGCCAAAATAGTGGCTGGGAGCGGGGCGCGGGCCTAGAATTCGACGTGGGCGCGGAAGGCGGGGACGACCACGGGGCCGCGGTCGCGGTTGTAGCCGGGATTGACGATGTGCTGGAGGCCAGGCGCGAGATAAATTCCACGCCAAACGTGTACCGTGTAATAGGTCTCGAGGATGTTTTCGCGGCCGTAGGTAAGGTGGCCGTCCCCCAGAAGGAAGCCTAAACCTCCGGCCGCGAGGTAGTTCTGGTGATCTTTCTTGATGGCGTTCGAGACGTAGGCGAGGCCCGCACGATCCTGTTTGCGATGCCACCAGGCGCCGTTGGCGCCGATTCCCTCAGCAAATGTCTGGTCAACTTCCGTGTAGGCAAATGACTCGGTCTTGCCGTTGTCCCATCCGAAGCGGGCGAAGGCTGTGAGGTAGTGCGTGAGATTCTGCTCAAGGTTGATGCCAAAGCCGTACTTGCGGGTGATGTGCCAGGGATGATTCGTGATGTCGGGTAGCGTTCCGGCTTCAGCAGCGTTGATGACCTGATCGCGGTAAATGCCCATATTGGCGTAGTTGGTATAGGCGAGCAGGCGGACGACTCCGGGTTTCCTGGGGATGAACCCGCGGCGAAGTTCGTATTCGAAGTTTTCGGCGTGAACCTGCCAGGGCTTCCAAACGAGATCGATGCCGTTGGCGACCTTGGGCATGAGCGCCTCGGCGAATCGAAATCCCCAGTTGCGGTCTTCGAAATCGGCGGTGAGGCCGACGGTGTAGCCGCGGGTATCAGCGGCGTAGTCGTATGCCCCGTTGTTGTCGATCGTCCAGTTCGCGAACTGGAAATGGGTATCGGAGCCGACGGAATTCGTGTCGAAGAAATCGGGCATGCTGAACTTGCCGACGCGGATTTCGAGGCGGCGGCGTGGAAGTTCCTCGAACAAGGAGAAGGCATTGCGCTGGTTCTCAACCTTGTCGTCGCTGAGGGCAAAGACTTTGTGGAACATGGCGCGGCCAACATATGGCGCTTTGCTCAGGGACGGGTTGCGAACGATGTCGAGATTGGTATCTCCAGCGAGGCCGAAACCGGTGCTGAGGGCGGCGCCTCCGGCTTCTTCGATGTCGACCAGGAATTCGGTGGAGTTGTTCACGCGGAAGCCGGTATAGAGAGTCAGCACACGCGAGGTGGCCTTATCGTAGTGCGGGCCGAGGCTGTGCGTGCCGCTGTAGGGCGCGTGGAATTCGGGATGTGTCTGGAAAATGAAATTGGCCTGACCCGAGAGCCAGAAACGCGTGTCCTTGAAATGCGGGAGCATCGTTTCGGTAAGCGCTGGCGCATCGGGCGGGTCTGGAGCGGAGGTTGCGGGCGGAGGAGCGGAATCGTCCTGCTGCGCGTGCAAAGGAACGGGCAGGCTCAGGGCGCACATAAGAATGAAAATCAATCCCGCGTAGTAGGGGACGCGGCTGCCGGCCAGGATTCTGCCCGGAGTGAGGCCGTCGGCAATCTCGAAATTGAATCGTGCTTTCATGTTCCAACGGTCTCGGAGCGTGAGCCTTCTGCGGAGCTAGATTCCCCTGCCTCCCTCTCACAGGTCGGTTGCGTTGCTTCGAACCCCGGTGCAGGATTAACTCAGTTATACTTCATTAAGTTAACTATAGTTAACCCCATAAATTATTATTGTGTCAAGGCTGGAGAGCTGTTCTCAGCCCATTGAGCCTACGTGCGAGAAGTTAAAGGAATGTTACGGATACCGGAACTTTCGACGGGCAGTTTGACAGCATTCCGGTTGAACCCCTAACCTTAATTTTCTTCGAATATGAAAGTTCTGGTCCTAGGCGGGGGTGGGCGCGAGCACGCGCTGGTGTGGAAGCTGCGGCAGTCGCCGCGCATTTCGCAACTCTATTGCGCGCCCGGCAATGGAGGGATCGCGAGCGACGCGGAGTGCGTGGCCGCGGACCTGAAGAATCTGGACTCGATCGTTGCTTTGGCCACACGGCTGCAACCGGATCTTACTGTGGTCGGGCCGGAACTGCCCCTGACCCTGGGAGTGGTGGACGAATTCACGCGACGTAGCTGGCGGGTGTTTGGTCCCACGCGCGCTGCGGCGCAGCTGGAATCGAGCAAAAGCTTCGCCAAGGAATTTCTGCAGCGCCATCACATCCCTACGGCCCCCTTTGCAATTTGTGATTCCATCGAACAGGTGCGCTCGGCACTGGGACATTTCCATCCGCCGGTGGTGGTGAAAGCAGACGGTTTGGCGGCGGGGAAGGGTGTGGTCATCGCCAAAAGCAAGGAAGAGGCGGCCAGCGTGGCGGCCGAGATGCTCAGCGGGAAGATGGTGGGGGACGCCGGGACTCGAGTCGTGCTGGAAGAATGCTTGAATGGAGACGAGCTTTCTTTCCTGGTGTTCAGCGACGGGGAGCGGGTGGCCCCGCTGGTGGCGGCGCAGGATCATAAGAGGGTTGGCGACGGCGACACCGGCCCGAATACGGGCGGCATGGGAGCTTATTCGACGGCCGATCTTGTCGATACCGGTATGCGCGATTGGCTGGTGAATCACATCGCTCGGCCCGTGGTTGCCGGAATGAAAGCCGAAGGCGCGGAATTTAAGGGTGTCTTGTATTGCGGGTTGATGATGACCGCGCGCGGGCCGATGGTGCTGGAATTCAACTGCCGGTTCGGGGATCCGGAGACGCAGCCGATCTTGATGCGGCTGGAGAGCGATCTGGTGGAGGCACTCGAGGCTTCCATCGAAGGACGCGTGAGCGAAGGCGACTTCAAGTGGTCGCCAGAAGCTTCAGTGTGCGTGGTCATGGCATCGGGGGGATATCCGGGCACATTTGAGATGGGCAAGCGAATTGACGGTTTAGCAGAGGCAGGCGCAGTCGAAGGTGTGAAAGTGTTTCATGCGGGAACCTCGACACGCGATGGCGCTTGTTATACCGCTGGAGGCCGCGTACTGGGAGTGACGGCGCGGGCCCTCGATCTGAAGACAGCAGTCGACCGGGCATATGAAGCTTGCAGGAAGATCAGCTTTGCGGGGGCGCATTATCGCAAGGATATAGCGGCACGGGCTTTGAAGCGCTGATTTCCGAAAGCGCTACGTACGACCAAATAAATCAATGCAAATGAGGAGACGATGAGCAAGACACAGGTTTCGATTGTGATGGGCAGCGACTCTGATTTGGAGATCATGCGCGAGGCGGGCAAGGCGCTGGATGATTTTGGGATTGCTTATGAAATCGATGTGACCTCGGCACACCGGTCACCGGATCGCACCGCCGATTTCGCGCGGAAAGCGGCGGAACGCGGGATTCGTGTGATCATCGCGGGGGCGGGCGGGGCGGCACATCTGGCGGGCGTGATCGCGGCACATACGACTTTGCCGGTGATCGGAGTACCGATCCCTTCGACATCGCTGCAGGGGATGGATTCGCTGCTCGCCACGGTACAGATGCCGGCGGGGATTCCCGTCGCGACCGTTGCGATTGGGAAGCCGGGCGCGACGAATGCGGGGATTTTAGCGGCTCAGATGATTGGCTTGGCCGATGAGGGAATCGCGAAGAAGCTTCACGCGCACAAGGAGAAACTGGCGCGCGGAGTAGAGGAGAAGTCGAGGAAGCTGAAGGAGAAGTAGTGGAAGTGAAGTCCCCACTTCTCGCGCAAAAGGCGCGCGAGAAATGGGGCACCCTCCTTTGGCGGAGTCCTACGCCAGTAAGATGCGTCAGATAATCCACGTCATGGCTCTTGTTGTCGCAATGCTCTGTGCGACGGCGTGTTTCAATAACGGCTCACGACAATTTGACGCTAAGAGCCCAGACAGAGTTTTGTTCGATAAGGCTACGGTGGCAGTGCAGGAGAGACGGTTCACAGTCGCGAATCTCACGCTGCAAACTCTCGTGAACACCTACCCAGATTCCAAATATGCCGATCGGGCGAGGCTCATGCTGCAAGACCCGCAGGTTGCCAGATGTGGTGGAGGCTTCTCAACTACTCCCAATCTGTGTGAACCGAAACTCCACTAGTGATCAATGAGTGTAAATCACCTGGTAGCGACAGTTAGGGGCAATGGCCTGCTAGAATCCTGCACGAAATGCTGCCACTGATCCAAGGCGTGATCGCCCGCCGCATGCTCCTAAATTTCCGTGCGAATGCTGACATAGTACAACGCCTTTTGCCTGCGCCTCTGCAAGTTGACCAACGGAATGGACATGCCATCGTGGGCGTTTGTCTCATCCGCTTAGAGAACCTGCGACCGCACGGCATCCCCGGGCCCCTCGGCCTCTCTTCCGAAAACATGGCTCATCGAGTGGCGATCCAATACCCCTCTAGCGACGGCATTCGCCTCGGAGTGTTTGTTTGGCGTCGTGAAACGGACCAGCGATTGGTCGAGTTGCTCGGCGGGCGTCTTTTCCCGGGAGTTCATCACCATGCTCGATTTCAGGTCAGTGAAAACGCGAACCGTCTAGCCATGGACGTGAGAAGTGATGACGGCAAAGCCGATGTGCGCTTTACGGCCCGCGTCTCGAATGAATGGCGGCATACGCCCAGCTTCGGCACGTTTGACGAGGTATCGGAATTTTTCCGAAAAGGCGACGGCGGCTTTTCCTGCTCGCTGCGTGGCGATGAATTGGAAGGATTGCAATTGAAAATGCTCAAGTGGGAGATGGTGCCGATGGAAGTTGAGTCGCAGCATTGCGCCTTCTATTCAGACTCGCAGCGCTTCCCCGCCGGGTCGCTCGACTTCGACTGTGGCTTGCTCATGCGGGGCCTTCCTCACGAGTGGCACCAACTCACCGACATACCTGAGCTAGCAGTAAATGACCGCTGAATTGGTCACGCCTCCGAGTCAGAATGCCAGGCTAGCTGTTGAAACATCGCTATATCACGCAAAATGGCCGAAACAGGGATTCTGCGAGTTACGGACTGATAACGTCACGTGAGCCGTGATGCGGCTCATTGACAGCTAAATGTGTGGCGGAAGATACTCAACCGCTTATGTACAAGGCGATCTTGATCGAGCTCTTTGCGTGCGCCGTGCTCCTTGGTGCGCAAAGTGCGCCGAGTACACATCAATTCCCCAGACCTCTCAGCCCGGGTAAGGCGATAGATACCGCGGCTCAGGCGGCCGCCGCCAGAAGGGGCGAAATTCTGATCGATCTAGATCAGACTCGGCTTCAGCACGCTGTCTTGGTCCAAAAATCCGCGGAATCCAACCCTCCCCAATATTCGAGGAAGGCGCTCGATGCGAAGGTGGAAGGATTGGTTCGTCTCGAAGGCATGGTCGGCACGAACGGCGAGATCGAGGACCTAAAGGCAATTGAAGGTGATGACGACCTGGCCGCGGCCGCCACGATTGCGATCTCGAAATGGCGATTTCATCCCGGTAATAAGCATGGTAAGCCAATCGAAGACCCCATCCGCATCAATGTCGTGTTTCACCTCAACGGCGAAAAGGCTCGCGCGCAAGTAGTGTGGCCGGAGGCCGAACATTCCCATGACCAGAAACCCCGGAGTAAGGGTTTGGTTGAGATTCTCAGCGATACCCAAGGCGTGGATTTCGGTCCCTACCTGCAGGCAATGCTGCTAGTGGTCAGGGCTAACTGGTACCATCTTATCCCCAAGTCCGCCGAGATGAGGAAGGGAAAGCTCGCCATTGAGTTTGCCATTGCGAAAGATGGCAAGGTTACAGATATGCGCCTGATCGCTAGTTCCGGAGACGTTATCCTCGACCGACCGGCATGGGGCAGTATTACGAGTTCAAATCCGTTCCCACCCCTTCCCGGCGATTTCACGGGACCCTATCTCGCGCTACGGGTCCACTTTTATTACAACCCAGATAAGACTGACCTGCAATAGTTCTGACTGGAAGCCATTCGTCAGGCATACGAAGTTACCATCTTCCGCTGCGGGGCCGACTTTATTGATAATTGGCGAAAAATCGCGGTTACACTCATCGTCGTTTCTGACTCCAACTCTTCTGGGCACACTCCTCTGCCCCCATCGGTAAAGCTTTTCAGGCGGCCGAATCTTGTGGGATCGCGGCGCATACCACTTTGCCCATGATCAGACTGCCGATTCTTTTCGACTTCGCTGCAGCCGACGGATCGCCGCTGGCTAGTCCAGGAAGGTGAAGGAAAAGTAGTGGGAAGTGAAGTCCCACTTCTCGCGCAAAAGGGCGCGAGAAAGCACCCTCTTTCTCGGGCACCCTCTTCCAAAATCCGCGGCTAGAGTTTCAGATCTTTCAGGTATTCGCGGAAGGGGCCACCGAGGTCGTTGCGTTTCAGGGCGAATTCTACCGTGGCTTTCAGGAATCCGAGTTTGTCGCCGGTGTCGTAGCGTTTGCCTTCGTAGACGTAGGCGTACATTTTTTCCTTCTTGAGCAACATTTTCATGCCATCGGTGAGTTGGAGTTCACCGCCTGCACCCGTCTGAGTCTTAGCCAGACAATCGAAAATTGCGGGAGTCAGAATATAGCGGCCGATGATGGCGAGGTTGGACGGGGCGTCTTCCGGCTTCGGCTTTTCCACCATGTTGCGGATCTCGAACAGGCGCCCGTTGAATCCCTCAGCGGGCTGGGCATCGAAGACGCCGTAGGAAGAGATCATCTTGCCTTCGACGACCTGGGCTGCGATCACCGAGCAGTGCTTCTCTTCGAAGACGTTGACCATCTGCTTGAGGCAAGGGACGCGGGCATCGATGACGTCGTCGGCGAGCAGCACGGCGAAAGGCTCGTTGCCGACGAGTTCGCGCGCCATCAGCACGGCGTGGCCGAGGCCGAGCGCTTCTTTCTGGCGCACGTAGGCCACATACATCATGTCGGAAATGTTGCGGACGATGGTGAGGAGGTCGGTCTTATGGCGCTCCTCCAGCATCTTTTCGAGTTCGTAGCTGACGTCGAAGTGGTCTTCGATGGCCTGCTTGCCGCGTCCGGTGATGATCACGATCTGGTCGCAGCCCGAGGCCATGGCCTCTTCCACCCCGTACTGAATGATGGGCTTGTCGACCAGGGGAAGCATTTCTTTGGGCTGGGCCTTGGTGGCGGGCAGAAAACGCGTGCCCAGGCCGGCGGCGGGGAATACGGCTTTGCGAACTTTCATGGTCATGGGGGGTTGGATCTTCGGTATTAGGCCTTCAATGTTTGGTCATGCACGTCAACGGTGCCCGACAATTGTAACTGCTTGAGTTCGTGGGTTGACATACGGCGTCCAAGGTAGCCCGCTCACTGGTTTCTGCTGAGGTCGGAATCCCCGTCCTGTCTCCCCAAGAATGGAGGGACCAGGACGGAGCACCCGATTTACTTTCCGACGACGAGCACGACGAAGCTATCGGGGACGATACTTCGGCGCGGGTGGGGATTGTCGGCTGTGGGGGCGGGAGGCGGCCCGAACTTAGCCGTCACCACGAACACGTTGTGGGTTTTGGAATCGAGCGCCATCGTGCGAGCGCCCTTCTCGGTAGGAACAGTTTCCGCAACCGCGAACTTGTCAGGAGATTCCTCTTTTACAACCGTGAGGACACCATCTTCGCCGCAGGAGGCGAAAGCCAGACCGGTCTCGTCATCGAAAGCGGTGGCATCGACGCCTTCCCCAATCGCGGGAGTGGCCAAGACTTTGCCGCTGTCGGCATCGACGACCGCCATCATCTTGTTGTCGCAGCCTGCAAAGAGACGGCGGTTCTTGCGGTCGATCGCCAGTCCGCTGGGCTCTTTGCAAGGGGCGAGCGGCCACCTGGATTTCACTTCCAGCTTGTTGGGATCGATCGCCACCAGTTCGCTCTTGTCCTCGATGTTGACGAAGATCTCGCCTTTGGCGTCGCTGGCGGCGAACTCGGGCTTGCCACCGAGTTTGATGGTGGCGAGAACTTTGCCGCTGGCGGCATCGATCGCGGTTGAGTCCTGACTCCGGCCGTTAAAAGTGAAAACGCGTTTGGTAGCTGGATCGTAGAGAATCGCGTCGGGATTTTCGCCGACCTTCACCTTGCTGCTGGTGGCGAGAGTCTTGATGTCGAAGATGCTCACGGTGCCTTCGCGGCCGTTGCTGGTGAAGCCGCGCCCCAATTCTGGCGCTAGAGCGATGCCATGCACGCCCGGAGTATCGGCGATGTCGCCGACGTTTTTGCCGGAGTCGGCATCGAGCACGATCACGTGAGTGCCGCGCGAGATGTAGAGACGGCGCGCGCTGGCATCGGCAGTCAGGTAATCCCAGCCGCCATCGCCACCAACTTTGTAGGTGGTTGCTACGTGGTATCCCGGACCAGCCGCGGCCAAAGCCATTGCCGCCAGGGACACACTGATGACCGTTATCAGCCACTTGGATTTCGTAGACATAACTTTTCTCCTTTGTGAGTTGGGTCGCTCTGCAGCTACCGCGTCCCGGGGCCCCTTCCCGGTGACATGGAAGCGCGTTTCCGCATCGAATCTTAAAGGATTGGCAGATTTAACCCGAAAGTAACTTTACCCTATTTAAACGGTCACTCTAGACTCATCTTTATATGGATGTATCCCCGACATTTTCATCCGGCTCAAGTCCATCGCAAAATACTGGTACGACAGTTGATCCCCGGCTGCAACCGACTCCCGACTACGGGACGCTGGGGCCGGGATCGGACATCGGCAAGGCGGGAGCGGATCCGAATGGGGCTGCACAGCGGAAGCTTCCGCTGCGGTCTGCCCAACTGCTGGCTGCCGTAATTGGAATGGTGGCCGCGCTTTTGTTTGGCAGTGCGGGCAGTGCGCATCCGGCGTGGTCGAACTTGTTTTCGGGGCGGCAGAAGCGGCCCGCTTCAGCCAAAGATATTGGCCAGATCGATCGCATGAAGCCACAGAAACAGGCCGAGACCCTGCTCGAACTTGCGGTTGGGAATTCGGCGGGAGCGGTGGATCAGATTTCATCGCGAGTCGATCGCTGGCAAGGCAAAGTCCAGTGGAATTCCCAGATCGCGAGTTTGACCACCGCTGCGCTGAATTCCAGCGACATGCGGGTACGGGAGTCGGGAATTGAGGTGGAGCTCGCGGCGTATGGACTGGGGAAGAACGCTGCCAGTCTCGATTACGTACTGAAAAATGCGGAGTCACCGGATCACACGCAGAAGATATGGGCGCTGTGGGCACTGGGGTTGATGGGAAACCAGGGAGTTCAGACGGAACAGGTCGTCCAGGTTCTGCTGGCACACCTGAAAGATTCGGATCCGGATTCGCGGCACTGGGCCGTGGAAGGGCTTGCGCTGGTAGGCAGCGACCAGACGATCGAGCCATTGCTGAAGACGATGCATGACGATCCGTCAGCGCTGGTGCGGGAGCGGGCCGCATGCAGTCTTGCGGAGTCAGGCATGTTTACCCCCGAGCAACGACGGACGGCTGTTCCGCAATTGTTGAATTACACGGACGATCCTGCGCTGGATGCTCAAACTCACGGATGGGCATTCCAGGCCCTGAGCGACATCACGCATCAGCGGTTGCCCAACGACTCAGCGGCATGGCGAAGCTGGTACACTTCGGCGAAGAACGAATAGTTCGCAGTTCGATCGATCATAAGCTATGAACGACTTCAACGTAGTTGTTGCTCTTACCACGAGGGACAACGATTATCAGGCGGAGCAGGCAGTCTCCGTGGCTGAGATAGCCGCCCGCGTGGGCGTGAAGATCGAAGTCATCTACGCGGACAACGACGCGGTCAATCAAACGCAACAACTCATCAAGATCATCCAGAATTCCGCGCGCCGCCCCGCTGCGATTCTGGTGGAGCCGGTGGGCACGGGAATGCCTCAGGTCGCCAAAGCCGCGGTGGCGGCGGGCATCGGGTGGGGGATGGTCAACAGCGATCCAGAGTACATTCACGAACTGCGCCAAGGCGGCGATGTGCCGGTGTTCTCGGTGAGTACCGATCAGTCCGAGGTGGGGCGGATCCAAGGAAACCAGATTCGCGCGTTGGTGCCTGAAGGAAACATTTTGTATATCGAGGGCCCGTCGCACAGCACGGCGGCGCAACTTCGAACCAAAGGGATGATGTCGACCAAGCCGGCATCCGTCTCATTGAAGACTTTGAAGGGTGACTGGACCGAGCGCAGCGCCCACCGCGCGGTGGAGTCATGGCTGTCCCTGGCGTCATCGCGGCAATTGCAGGTGAAGGCAGTGATCTGTCAGAACGATGCGATGGCGATGGGCGCGAGAAAAGCATTGGCCGACCTCACGGAAACCGACCGGGAATTGTGGCAGAAGATTCCCTTCACGGGTTGCGATGGTGTAACGAAGACTGGGCAAGAGTGGGTGCGGCGGGGACTGCTCAGGGCAACGATCATCACGGCTCCGGCGGCGGGGATCGCGCTGGAATTATTGGCGAAGGCCGTGAAGACCGGGGAGATGCCTCCGGAGCGGACTCTGATTCCTCCGGTGTCGCTGCCGGCGATTTCGGAGTTGAAGAGCATGGTGATGAAGGCTGGCGGGTAGTCAAGAGCCTTCACCACCAAGGACACGAAAGGAATTCTTGGCCGGTTACGCTGCCGGCCAAATCTACCGACTTAGTCCGCCATTTTTGCCACGTGCACGTCGAAGCCGGTCTTCGGCAGAAGCGACGTCAGGGAGAATGCTTTGAACCCGTCGCCAGTCACTTCGGTGTGACGATAGACTCCGGGCTCGCTCTCGATCATTTCGCGGTGACCTTCCATGTCCCCAAGGAACGCCTGCGCCTGAGTCACGCCGACCTCCACTTCTTTCGCGCGGGTAACGACTGCCTCAGATGCGTAGGAGCGGACGAGTTTGGGCCAGTACTTTCCCAGCAGATCGGTGCTGGCAAATACGTCGGCCCAGATGATGCGGCCATTCACTGCCACGACCACGCCGACGGCATTGCGATCGCGCAGCTGGCGGATCAAATTCTGATAGTTTTGCTCGATGGGTTTGGCGACGGCGTCCACTTGCTTCTTTACCTCTTCGTTTTCCATGACGCGGGCGTAGGAACTGGTTTGGGCCAATTGGGTGGCGACTCCCGGCGCGGCACTGGAAACTTCTACTGTCTCAGCAGCCTGTTGTTTTTGGACTTCCGCCCAGACTGCGCCTTGATCTTTGTCGGCCATCGCTTTGCCTCGGACCGAAGGCTGCGCCATCATTGCCATGGGCGCGTGTTTGACGGAGCCTCCGACATTGTTGCCGTACATCGCCTCCGACGCTCCGAAATGATCGCTGCTCGCGACCCAACGCCCGGGCTCGACGCAGAACACGCTGAGATCGACGGGATCGCTCTCTGCGGGAACGATGCGATCTTTTCCGATGACGCGGTCCTGCTTGCCTCCGGTAACGATCTCGCCTGCGAGCAGAAGCAGCGGGCGCTTGGAATTGTTGACGAGCACCAGACGGTTTACTTCGGCTCCGTCATGGCGAATGCCCGGGGTTGGATGGCGCCGAATCAGACCCTGAACGCTGCCCGCTTCGGTGACGATGACTTCGCCGGAACGCAAACCTTCGTCGAGAGTCAGGAACTCTCCGGTCGGATAATTTTTGGCTGAAACCACAGGAAACACAGTCAGGTTCCCGTGGCGAATGGGTTCGAGCACTTTGTATCCCGGCGTGAGATGACCTCTCCGGCGCGCGCGTCGCGCTGATCGATCATTACCAGGCCGCCCACTAACAGCAGGACCGTCAAAGCCAGCAAAATCTTGGGACTCATAGAACGCTCCTCCCGAGTTGGACGAGCGCACCCCGTTCCCAGGAAGAAGACGCGACCCGCGTTACTGGCGTAACTCGGGTTGTGGGGCGCGCCGGCCCAACTCGACTCCGTGGAAAGAACGAAATTCAGCTGGGGACTTGCAGTCAAAATTCGCGCTGCGCTCGCCTGGCACGCATGCAGTTCGGCGCCGGAATCGGGAATCGGATTCGAAAACTCGGCCCGCTCAATCCCGCCTGCGACGATTCCCTGTAAAATTCAAAGAGCGACCCTGGAGCCTGCTTCCGCATTGTCTTTTCTTGACCAACTGAATCCGCAACAGCGCGAAGCTGTTGAGACTACCGAAGGACCGGTGCTGATCCTGGCCGGCGCCGGCAGCGGCAAGACGCGTGTCATCACCTATCGCATCGCCTATCTGATTGAGCACAAGGGCGTGATGCCGGAGTCGATCCTGGCGATGACGTTCACCAACAAGGCGGCTGCCGAGATGGGGGAGCGCGTCGAGAAACTGGTCGGCGGTTTGAGTATTGCCAAGCCGGTTATTTCTACGTTTCATTCGTTTTGTGTGCGCATGTTGCGGCGTGACATTGAAGCCATGCGCATTCCGTCGGCCACGCCGGGGCAGTCGGCGATTGGGCACACGAAGAACTTCGTGATTTATGACGAGAGCGACCAGCAAGCGGTCGTCAAAGGGGTAATGAAGCGGCTGGGTCTCGACGACAAGCAACTCACGCCGCGCACCGTGCTCTCGCGCATTTCCTGGGCGAAGAATCACATGCTCGATCCGCAGGAACTCTACCTGCAGTCGGGCGACCCCAAGACCGAGCGCATCGCGCATTTGTACGAGGAGTATCGAAAGGAACTGCGGAAGGCCAACGCTCTCGACTTCGACGACTTGCTGCTGGAGGCGGTGCGTTTGTTGAAGTCGGCGGCGCACGTTCGCGAATACTACAACCGGCGCTTTCAATATTTGCTGATCGACGAATATCAGGATACGAACCGCCCGCAGTACGAGCTGATGCGCATGCTGGCTGGCGAGAGCCATAACGTCTGCGCGGTCGGCGATGAGGATCAGTCGATCTATTCGTGGCGCGGGGCCGATATTCGCAACATTCTGGAATTCGAACAGGACTTTCCGGAGGCGAAGATCATCCGCCTCGAGCAGAATTACCGTTCAACACAAAATATTTTGCAGGCGGCATCGGCGGTGGTGGCCAACAATATCCGGCGCAAGGGAAAGAACCTTTGGACTTCGCGCCAGGGCGGCACCAAGATTGGCTACTACGAGGCTCCTGACGGCGAAAACGAGGCGCTGTTCGCATCCGATTGGATTGCCCGCTACGTCCGCGAGGCCACGGATCGCGGGGAGACGCCACGCGCTGCCGTGCTCTACCGAACCAATTCCCAGTCGCGATTGTTTGAAGAGGGCATGCGGCGCTACGGATTGAAGTATCACGTGGTCGGCGGATTTTCGTTCTACGAGCGGTCGGAGATCAAGGACATGATCTCGTACCTCAAGGTCATCCAGAATCCGGACGACTCGATCTCGTTGCTGCGAGTAATCAATACCCCGACCCGAGGCATCGGGAAGGGGACGATCGATACGCTGGAGCAGTTGGCTCTTGAAACAGGACTGTCGCTATGGGGTGCAGTCGGAGAAGCGATCCGGCGGCAGCTGTTGCCGCCACGCGCGGTGGCTTCGCTGAAAACTTTCCAGCAGCTGATTGAAGATGGACGCGCGATGCTGGCGGGAACGTTCGCGGACCAGTTAAGCCAGAGCGCGGCCGGAGATAGCGCGCTTGCGGAGACCGCTGGCGATGCCGAATCCGAGAGAGGGCAGCAATCCGCGATCCCACCTTCTTCCAGTGATGATGCGCAAATCGAAGATGCCACCGCGTTCGATCCGGCGGAATTCACGAATTTCTCGTTCGACTTCGGCGCGAATGAGGCAGAGCCCGTTATTCCGGACGACGCAGAGGCGGAAGGCATTCGCGACGGCCAGGCGGATGCCGAGGTTTCGGGTCCGCCAGCGGATCCCCCTTCGGCGACGGATTCATTCCCAACGCCAACGGTCAGCACGGCCGACATCCTGAAATTCCTGATCGACCGTACCGGGTACATCAAGCTACTTGAAGATGAGGACACGCCGGAAGCCTTCTCGCGCATCGAGAACTTGCGCGAACTGGTCAACGCCGCCATGGACTCGCGCGACCGCGCCGAGACGCTCGACCAGTTCCTCGACCATGCCGCTCTGGTTGCAGACGCAGACGACTACGATGAGCGGGCCCAGATCACGTTGATGAGCTTGCATGCCGCCAAGGGGCTGGAGTTCCCTCTCGTCTTCCTGAGCGGGCTCGAAGAAGGACTTTTTCCGCATTCGCGGACCATGCTCGTGCCGGAAGATATCGAGGAAGAGCGGCGGCTTTGCTATGTCGGCATGACTCGCGCCATGGATCAGCTGATTCTGACGCGAGCTGTCTACCGGCGCAGGTACGGCACCGATCTGCCGGAAGCTAGCGTGCCGTCGCGGTTTTTGGAGGAAGTCCCAGCGCCGCTGATTGAAGAACTGGGAACGCGGAGGGCGCGCGTGGGAACGTCGATTTCCAGCCGTCCGGCAGCCCGAGGCTCAGCGGCCTATGACTCCGAGGCGGCACACTATTCCTACGAGGACGAGGATCAGAGCGCGTCGTGGCACAGCGGAGATGGGAGCCGGGGGGCGACTCGCACTTCGAAACCCACAGCACCGGCCCGTGCCTACAATTCGATCGAGAACATTGCCGAGTTCTTCGCCAGCCGGGGGAAGAAGTTTACGGTTCCCAAGACGCAGGTACCGGAGCCCACGGGCAAGCGCGGGTTTCGTCCTGGCCAGAAGGTTCGACACCCGAAATATGGGGAAGGAACGGTCTATCAGCGCGAAGGAGAAGGCGAAGAAGCCAAGATTACGGTACAATTTCCACGCTTCGGCTTGAAGAAGCTGGTGGAGAAGTATGCCCAGCTGGAAGGAGCCTGAAGTGATTGAGTAATTGGGGAATTTTGTAATTTGGTAATTTGTAATCGGGATAGTCCGGTTAGAAATTCCGGTTTTAAATTACCCAATTGCTAATTTATGCAATTACCAAATCACTGACAAGAAAGCATTCATGGCAAATACGACAAAACTGACGAAAGACGAACGGAAGAAAGCCAAACGCACCGCACGCAAGAAACGCAAGGCGGAAAAGCCGCTGAAGCCCCGCGATTATCCTCGTGGATCGAAGAAGCCCAAAGTCAAGAAACTGACTCGAGGACAGTCGAAGCGGTAAGAAGAACCGGCACTTGGCATTGAGCACTTGGCATTGAGCCTGACGCAGGAAGCAGCGTTCGAGGCTTAGTGCCAAGTGCCAATCGCTGGGGGCGCAAGGTTCAGGAGAAATCAACCCTTTGGCACAACCAGCCTCGACCGAGCCACCGAAACCCGCGGAAGTCATTCGCACCTCCAACAGCCAGCTTTTCTGCTGCAAATCGATCGACAAACTGATTAGCGAGGCCGAGTCCCCGGGGCAACGCCTGCAGAAGACGCTGGGCCCGTGGTCGCTGACGGCGCTGGGCATTGGCGCCATTATCGGATCCGGCATTTTTGTGCTGACCGGGACCGCGGCGGCTGGAGAATTTTTTCAGGCTCCGTCGATTCTGCACGCGCAGGTGCTCGACATTATCGTGAACTTCCTGCGCGGGGGCGGCACGGGCGCCGTCCTCATGCACGGGCGACCACCGGCCGGGCCTTCCATCGCAATCTCTTTCTTTCTGGTTGCGATCGCATGCAGTTTCGCGGGCTTGTGCTACGCGGAACTGGCGTCGATGATTCCGATCGCTGGCAGCGCCTACACCTACTCGTATGCGACGCTCGGCGAAATCTTTGCATGGATCATCGGCTGGGACCTGATCCTCGAATACGTGGTCAGCAACGTGGTGGTCGCGATTGGCTTCAGCGCGTACACCAAGGCGCAACTCTCGTCGTTTGGGCTCAACTTGCCAGACCGATGGTCGACGCCCGTCTGGGAGTCGGGCCACTGGACGGGTGCGTACTTTAACGTTCCGGCATTTGTGATCATTTTTATTCTCACGGTGTTGCTGGTGCGGGGCATTCGCGAGTCGGCCGAAGCCAACAACATTATGGTCGCCATCAAGATCGGCGCCATCCTGATTTTCCTCGTGGTGGGCGGTGCACTGGTGCACACCAGCAACTGGAAGCCATTCGCGCCATCGGGCTTCGGCGGCATCGTCACCGGAGGCGCCATCGTCTTCTTCACTTATATCGGCTTCGATTCCGTTTCAACCGCGGCCGAGGAGGCGCGCAATCCGCAGCGCGATTTGCCCATCGGCATCATCGCGTCTCTGGTTGTCTGCACGCTGCTTTACGTTGGCGTCTCTGTCGTGCTGCTGGGCATGATGAAGTACACGACCTTCGTCTCGGGCGAAGCTTCCCAAGCACCCGTGGCCTACGCCTTGAAAGTACTAGGCGCCAGCCGGTGGTCGCGTTCGATTATCGTGATCGGCGCGCTGACCGGGATGATCTCGTCGCTGCTGGTCTTCCAATACGGGCAGGCGCGCATCTGGTACGCCATGTCGCGGGACCGGCTGTTCCCGAAGATGTTCTCCCTGGTCCATCCAAAGTTCAAAACGCCGCACGTCTCCACGTGGATCGCGGGATTCGTTGTGGGAATTCCGTCTGGAATCTTTGCGATCAGCGATGCCGCCGATCTGTCGAATATCGGCACGTTGTTCGCGTTCGTGCTGGTGTCGCTGGGCGTGATCATCCTGCGGCGGACGCAGCCGGACCGGCCCCGGGTATTCAAGGTCCCACTGGTGCCGTGGTTCCCGCTGATCTCCATCGTGCTTTGCGGCGGGCTCATGACCGGGCTGACGGTCATTACCTGGCTGCGGTTTGTCGTGTGGCTCGCCCTGGGCTTGGTCATTTACGTGTTCTATTCCCGGCACCGCAGCGAGTTCGCAAAGAAGTAAGCCAATTTACGGGTAGAGATCTTTCGACTCCCGAACTGACTCGCTGTAGCTCGTTGGTTGGCTGCGCTCCGGGTGACAGTGTTGTGGGCTCGGTTGGCACTCCCTCGCAAATCTGCACTCAGCTACAATCGGAATCATGACCGCTGCCGTAGCTCGCCCGCCCAATGCATTTATCCGTCAACTACCCAAGGCGGAGTTGCACTTACATCTGGAAGGCGCCGTGGATCCGGCGACACTGCTCGAACTGCGGCGGCGGCATGGCGACCACGCCACATTGGCGGAGACGGAAACTCTCTATCAGTACACTGACTTCCAAAGTTTCTTGATGGCATTCAAGGAAGTGAGCGGACACCTGCGGGACCCGGAGGACTATGAACTAGCCACGTACCGGCTCATGCAGCGACTGAAAGAAGAAACCGTGCTGCACGCGGAAGTGTACGTTGCGGTAGGCGTGTGTCTGTACCGCAAGCAGGATTTCGCGGCCATCTTCGAAGGACTGGAACGCGGACGAGCCCGCGGGGCGCGCGATTTCGGCGTCTCCCTGTTGTGGATTTTCGATGCCACACGTCACTTCGGAGTGGAAGAAGCGCAGAAAGTTTTTGAGCTGGCCGCGCGCTACAAAGACCGACACGTTGCCGGCATCGGTATTGGCGGCGATGAGGTGAAGGCTCCTCCCGAACTGTTTCGCGGAGTTTATGCCTATGCGGCCGATCAGGGACTGCGTTTGACAGCGCACGCAGGCGAGACCGGACCGCCGGAATCCATTTGGGGGGCGCTGAACCTGCGCGCTGAACGGATTGGTCACGGACTCAGCGCCGCGCAGGATTCTGACCTGATTGAAGAACTGGCTTACCGCCAGATCCCAGTTGAACTCTGCATTACGAGCAACCTCCGGACTGGAGTGTGCAAGTCGGCGGCGGAGCATCCTGCCAAGAACTATTTCGACCAGGGCATGATGATCACGCTGAATACGGACGATCCGGCGCTGTTCGGCACAACCCTGGCGCGGGAATACCAGCTTGCCCAGGAAACTTTCGGATTCACCGACGAGCACCTGCGCGAACTGGCTCGCAATTCGTTTGAGGCGTCTTTTTTGCCCGCAGAGAAGAAGTTGGAATTGCTGAGTTTGTTCGACGCGGCGGCGGCGCGGTAACAAGAATTCTCGAATATGGCGGTCCGGCCTGTACTCCAACTCGGCGACCCGCTGCTGCGGACCATCTGCGCACCGGTGGAGAATCCGGCGTCCGCGGAAACCCACGATCTGGTGCAGGACCTGGCCGACACGCTGGCGCACTGGCGGTCCGCGACGGGTTACGGGCGCGGAATTGCGGCTCCGCAGATCGGCGTGTTACGCCGCGTCATTTTTCTGAAGCTCCCGGGTGAGGCGCCCTGGCCGTTGATCAATCCGGAGATCACCCAGCGGAGCGAAGAAACGATGGTTGTCTGGGACGCGTGCCTGAGCTTTCTTTCGATCTTCATGCAGGTGGAACGCCATCGAGAGATCACAGTGCGTTATCAGAATCTCGACGGCGAGGCCGCGGAATTTAAGGCCGGCGAGGATCGCAACCTGTCTGAACTGTTGCAACACGAAATCGACCATCTCGACGGAATTCTGGCGATCGACCGGGTCATCGACACCAAGACGATCTGTACTCGCGAAGAATTTGAAAAGCGGTATCGGGATGCGAGCCCGTACGCGGCTGCGCCGGCTACAATCAAAGGCTAAGAATCGTTGTTCGGCCTTGGGTCGGGGCTTTCATTCGACAAGCGCAATTCATACCTGGACAACGGGATCCAACACGTAAGATCCAACATCTAAGACCTGAAGCACGAGAACCAAACTGTGTTACACATTGGCATCGTCGCGTGCAGCACCGAGGGAGCAGCGCTCTGCTATCGCACGATCTCGCTCGAGGGAGCCGAGATGCTCGGCCGCCACGAGCATCCCGAGGTCTCGCTGCATTCGTTCTCGCTGGCGCAGTACATGAAACACGTGGATGCGGGGGACTGGGCGGGAGTGGCCGAACTCATGCTCTTGTCGGCGGAAAAGCTGGCCCGAGCGGGCGCCGACTTTCTGATTTGCCCGGACAATACCATTCACCAGGCATTTGATCTGGTCGAGCACCGATCGCCACGACCCTGGCTGCACATCGCTCGGGAGGTGGCCAAGGAAGCGAAGCGTCGCGAGTTCAAGCGCCTCGCGGTCCTGGGAACGCGCTACCTGATGGAAGGGCCGGTTTATCGCGAAACGCTGAAGGCGGCAGGGATCGACCGGCGTGTCCCCGGAGCGGAGCAGCGCGAGCGCATCAACCAGATCATTTTCGACGAACTGGTCAACAGCCAGTTCCTGCCGCGTTCGCTGGCCTACTACGTTGAAGTCATACGCGGGATGAAAGATGAAGGCTGCGACGCGGTTGTCCTCGGGTGCACAGAGATTCCTTTGCTCGTCACGCCCGAAGTGTCGCCTCTGCCAACTCTCGATTCCACGAGGCTACTTGCGCGGGCCGCGGTACGAAAGGCTATCGAGGGATAACACCACTGACGGGGATTTGTTCGCTCTCGCGTCCAGGCTAGAAATGACAGGTCGACAGCAACTAAAATTCCGCCGGCTTGCTGGTCTCTATGCCGTCGTTCGACTTGGTCCTGCAGGGCCGACTCCCGAATGGGCTACGAAGGGCGAGTTCACCTCGATCACCCGCACGGCCGACGAACTTTCCATCGTGTGCCCGATGGAGAGTGTTCCTGCCAGCATAGATTCGCCGCCGGGCTGGATTTGCCTGAGGCTCGAAGGACCATTTCCCTTTTCCCAGACGGGAGTGCTGCTGTCATTTATCGAGCCGCTCTCCAGCAACGGAGTGCCGATCTTTGCGATCGCGACCTACGATACCGACTATGTATTGATTCCAGAAGATTTCGCGGGAGCTGCATTCGAGCAGCTGCGCACGTCTGGCCACGAACTGCGGACTTGAAACGAATCTTGCGTCAGCGTTACAAACGAGTTGCTGGCGACTCGGGGTTTTCCACCGTTCAGTCGTTCCCTTTCCCCGAACGCTGGTGAACTCCTGCGCCCGGCTGGTGCCTGTGTTGTAATAGAAGTAACTCAGCCGATGCCTTCCATACTCACAACCTTGCGCCGTCGCGCCAAAGCGCTGCACCGCAACGTGCGCGGCGTGAACATGGCGATCCGCGCGCTGGCTTCGACCGACCATCCGTTGCTGGCGCATATCATCCCCATGCGGCGCTGCAACCTGGCGTGCACCTACTGCAACGAGTTTGATGATTTCTCAAAGCCGGTGCCGATCGACGAAATGTACCGCCGGATCGACAAGCTGGGCGCGCTGGGCACGGCGGTGGTAACGATCTCGGGCGGCGAACCGCTGATGCATCCGGAACTCGACGACGTGATCCGCCGCATTCGCGCCAACGGGATGATCGCCGGTCTTATCACCAACGGCTATTTGCTGGTGGCCGAACGCATCCAGCGGCTGAATCGTGCCGGGCTGGAATGGCTGCAGATCTCCATCGACAACGTCAATCCCGACGAGGTGTCGAAGAAGAGCCTGAAGGTGCTCGACAAAAAGCTGCAATTACTGGCCGAGCACGCGGACTTTCACGTGAACATCAATTCGGTAGTGGGGGGCGGTATTGCGCATCCGCAGGACGCGCTGGTAATCGGAAAGCGGGCGGTAGAACTCGGCTTCACCTCGACCATCGGCATCATTCATGACGGCAGTGGTCAACTACAGCCGCTGGCCGATGAAGAGCGGCGCATCTATCACGAGATGCAGGCTCTGGAGAAAAGCAGCTTCACCCGGATCAATGCTTTTCAGGACAACATCGCCAAGGGTCTGCCCAACGACTGGCGCTGCCGCGCCGGAGCGCGGTATCTCTATATCTGCGAAAACGGACTGGTGCACTACTGCTCGCAGCAGCGAGGTTATCCCGGAGTTCCTCTGGAGACCTACACCGTCGATGACTTGCGCCGGGAATACCTGACTGAGAAGTCGTGCGCTCCGCACTGCACGGTTTCCTGCGTTCATCAGGTATCCATATTTGATTCGTGGCGAGCCCCGCAGCAACCCGCTCCGCCGATGCCGGCAGGAGCGCCGGCAAACGAACTCGTCCAGATCGAGTAGACCCAGCAAAACAGCAATTGGCAATTAGCACTTGGCATTTAGCCGTCGAGGTAGGGTGGTCTTCCCAAGGGCTAGGGGCCAATTGCCAACTGCGATTTATTTCTTCGGCTGCGCGGTCGGTGGCAGCAGACCATTCAGGCGCAAATATATTGCAGCAGAACTGTAGTGGTCGGCCCAATCGTTGGTGAGTGCGATCAAGGCGAAAGCACGCGATCCTTTGCGTCCGCCGAACAATTCGACTTCATCGGAAAGTTTGGAATCGTCTACTTTCCCCAGCGCGTTTGCGCAGAATTCGAAGCTTGCCTTCAGCGCAGCTACCAACTTCTCTTTGCCATCAGATTCCTTTAACGGCACAGGGGCTTTGCTTTCCGGGATATCTCCGATTCTCGAGCACAAGTAGTTATTGGATTCAATGATGTGCAAAACGAGGTGGCCGAAGGTCATCTGTTGTTCAGTCGGCTTGTAGGCAAATTTGTCGGCAGGCATTTCTTCGACGGCGGCCACCAGGTTCTTCTGCTGGCGCGGCAGGATTTCTTTTGCTACCGACGTGACCGGATTCTTTTCCTGCGCGAGGACTGCTGTTGCTACACAGATTAAGAGAAAAAGACAGAGTGTGCGTTTCATAGCGAGCCTCTCATCGTACCGAACTGTTCCGGTCCCATTCTACTCAGGCTCGGCAAACAGCGCGAACAACCTCAACCATCAGAGGACACTGAGAGCGCAGAGGCAACCGGGGCCCTGCGCTCATGGCACAATGGCGGGATGCCTGCTGCGCAAGCCGCCCGTGTTCCCGCTTTTCTCTACGGCACCGCCTGGAAAGAAGACCGGACCGCGTCGCTAACGGAGATGGCGGTCCGCGCCGGGTTTCGCGGCATCGATACAGCCAATCAACGACGGCACTACTTTGAAGCCGGAGTGGGTCAGGGCTTGGCCGCCGCATATCGGGCGGGCGTGGTGGCACGCACGGATCTTTTTCTACAGACGAAGTTCACCTACCAACGCGGGCAGGATCATCGCTTACCCTATGATCCGGAGGCCAGCCTTGCCGTTCAGGTCGCGCAGTCAGTCGCCAGTTCGCTGGAGCACCTCGGGACGGATTACGTCGACAGCTATGTGTTGCACGGACCTTCCTCGGGTTACGACTGGACCGAAGCGGACGCGGAAGTCTGGGAGGCGATGCGGAAGGAACGGGACGCCGGACGGGCGCGCATGGTGGGGGTGAGCAACGTTTCACTTCGGCACCTGCAGCAAATGGAATCCGCGAAAACGGAACTTCCCGCGTTCGTGCAGAATCGCTGCTTCGCCCGCCTCGGTTGGGATCGTGACGTGCGCTCGTTCTGCTCCGAACGCAAGATTATTTACCAGGGATTCTCGCTGCTCACGGCGAATCCGGAGGTGTTGCAGCATCCACCGCTGATTGCGCTGGCGGCGGAACTGAAACTAACGGCCGCGCAGATTATCTTCAGCTTCGCCAGGGCGGTTGGAATTCTGCCGCTGACCGGCACTTCCAATGCGGAACACATGAAGCAGGACTTGGCCAGCCTCGAACTGACGCTTCCGACAGAACTCGTGCGGGCCGTTGAATCGATCGCGGGCTGAGGCTCGATCTACGAGAATGCACCTGCGAGGGCCGCACCTGCCAGCGTGAAGACTGCCCACCATCCGAAGACAATGGCGAAGGAAGTCCCGCGCTTCACCTTACTGACGCAGGTGAATCCGATCGCGGTGAGCACCAGAGTCCAGATCATGAAGATGTCGAGACCGGAAGCTACGCTGTAGAGGAATACGTTATCCGGGGGGTTCATGAAATAGCCGGGATTCGTGGCAACAGGATTTTGAAATGAAAACGAATCCGGATTGATGCCGGCGACGACGGACAGCATGGCGAGCAGAGACTTGACCATGAGAGGCAGCCCGGCATAGACGACAATCGCAAAAGAAACTTTGAAGGAGACATCGGCACCGGCAGCCAACTTGAAAGTCGCAAACAGAGCGGTCGCGATGATCAGCCAAATGATCAGAGTGATCGCCGGAAAGAAGTAGGAAAGGACCTGCGTAAACTTGGCCCCGCCCTCCAGTCGCGCTTCGCGCTGGTCGGGCGGAAGCTGGTCCAAGCGCGCCTGCTGCTTGGGCTGAGCCTGCATCTGATTTTCCATGATCTTGCGGAAGCCGATTTTTTGACCCGCGACGTAAACGAACGCCGAGGAAACGATCACCATCAGTAAGAACGGCGCCCACCAGCTTGCGTTGCGGCGCAGGTCGGTAAAGGTCTTCGATGGAGCAATAAAGGTGTCCACGATGCGTGCGCCTTCCGACAGCGGGGCGGCTTGAGGAACGACCGATGGCGAGACGGGTGGTGGGAGCGGAGCAGCAGCCATGAATGCCTCCTGCGAAGATTCAAGGCATTCTATTCGCCGAGACGCGACGAGACAAGCGGTTCGCTGGCCGCCTACTGGCGCACGGTAGGCTGCGGATAAGATGGTGGGAATGTCGAACGTGACGCCGGTGGTCCTCGCCGTTTTAGTCGTTGAGCTGATGCCAGCCGTCGCCTTCGGATGCTGCGCGGAACGCATGGCTCGCATTGTCGGCCAGTGGCCGGTTGTCTTGCGCCTCGCGGCTCCCGCGGTATTTGCAGTCCCTTACGCCGTCCTCGCAACGTCGCAGCACACGTTTCATTGGGAGTGGTTTGCCTTGTATGCCATGCTTCCGGTAGCGATGGCGTGGCTGATGGCGCGGGCGGCCGCGGCCGATCCGGAGCAGCGGGGCAACTGGCGAGACGCCTTGATCTTGCTTACCCTGGGGCTCGCCGTAGATCTGCGCTGGTTCGATGGCGCGTGGCCGGCGGGGCTGCGCGGGCTGGGAAATCTCCTGCTCGTGGATGCGGGCCTGTACGCGTTTCTCGGCGTCCGCGACTTAAGCGGCACGGGATTTAATTTCCACTTTCACTGGAGCGACTGGAAGACCGGCCTGCGCGAGCTGGTCTTCTTTGCGCCCGTCGTAGTCGTACTGGGAATCGCTCTCGGGTTTATCCATCCGCATGCCAACGTACCGGCGGCGGGCAAGGCGGCACTGACCTGGGGCGGAATCTTTGTTTTTGTCGCCGTGCCCGAAGAACTTTTCTTTCGGGCCTGGGTGCAGAACCTTCTGGAACGGCGGATGGGCCGGACGGCCGCGTTGGTGATTGCATCGGCACTGTTCGGGCTGTCGCACTTCAATAAGCGATCGGCGCATTTCAACTGGCGCTACGTTTTGCTAGCCACGATCGCCGGAATTTTCTACGGCCGCGCATGGCGCGAGCAAAGGCGTGTCCCCGCTTCGGCAATCACGCACACGTGCGTGGACTGGCTCTGGTCTTTCTGGTTCTAGAAACAGGGGTCCGGGACTAGGGCCGAGGGGCCAGTTACTCTGCTACGGCGTCCAGTTTGAACCTCTGACCCCCGGTTGTTCACCGCATCGGGCGATAGTGGAAATATCCCAGGCCAACGCGCAAGTGGTGATGCAGCGCGTCGGGTACGCACACGGCGAAGCCGAGGCCGAGCAATCCTTGCGACAGCCCGAGCATGTAGAGATTCCGGTAGCGCCGGAACAGCGCGCAGGAAACGGCCCCCCACACGAGCGTGGCCAAAGTCAACGAGAGATTGGGCAAGTGCGCCACTGCAAACAGCAGGGCCGCGGCCGCAACCGCGGCGTCGCTGGTCAGAACGCGTGACAGGCGCGGCATGAAGTAATCCTGCAAGAGAAATTGCTGATAGATCGTCCAGAGAACGTAGCCGCCGACGTGCCTGAAATCGGCATTGTACAGGGCGTGGAAGGTGCGCAAGGTCCCGGGCGACGAGGACGCCTACGATGGTCAGCCCTACTGCCGCGGGCAGAATCCACAACGACGAGACGAGCCCGCGCAAACCGAGGCCCAATTCATCAAGACCGGGTCTCTTCGACAGCACGATCGCCAACGGCGCAAGCAGCGCGATCGGACCAAGAATCAGTTGCTGGCGGGTCGGTAACCAGAGCACGAGCAGGATGCCGGCAAACCCAAGAATCAGTTCCGCGAGACTGCGGAAAGAGTTTCCTTGTTGGGCAGCAGCGAGTGGGAAGGATGTCGCGGTGGTCGTCGCCAAAATATAACTTCCTTAAAGGGCTTAGGAGTCTTCGACTCTTGAATTGGTTGTACCGGCCAAAGTCACGCCGACAGATTCGGAGTGGCGTCGAGCAGGCTGCGGGTGTAGGCGTGAGACGGATTGGTCGTAATGGGGACGGTATCGCCGATTTCGACGATCTTTCCTTTGTACATGACGGCGATGCGGGTGGAGAGATACCGCACGACCGGCATGGAATGCGAGATGAACAGGTAGGTCAGACCGAAATCGCGTTGTAGTTGCGCGAGGAGATTAACGATCTGGGCGCCGACGCTGACGTCGAGGGCGGAGACCGGTTCATCACAGACAATAAATTTCGGGCGGAGGGCAAGGGCGCGGGCAATGCCGATACGCTGGCGTTGTCCGCCGGAGAATTCGTGGGGATAACGCGTGCGGGCGGATTCGTCGAGGCCGACGGCGCGCAGCAGTTCAGACACTCGCTGTCGAGAATCGAGCTTGGTTCGACCGGACGGCCGAGGGCGGCTGTCCCCGTTCGTTTCCCTGTGAATGAGCAGCGGTTCCGCGATGATGTCCTCCACCCGAAAACGCGGATCGAGGGAGGCGAAGGGGTCCTGAAAAATGATCTGCAGGTCGCGGCGCAGGCGGCGCATGTCGGCACGGCCGGCTGACAGCAGGTCCCGTCCCTCGAAATGAACGCTGCCCGATGTAGGCTCGATGAGGCGAAGGATCAGGCGTCCCAGGGTGCTTTTGCCGGAGCCGGATTCGCCGACGAGTCCGAGTGTCTCCCCGGCGTGAATGTCGAGCGAGACGTCATCGACCGCGCGGACTTCGCCTCGGGATTTTCCCCCAAACGGCGACTCGCCATGGGGAAAGACTTTCGTCAGATTGCGGATTTCGACAAGGGCCATGAACTCAGCTCAAAAGATGGTCTCTCGGAAAGCGTCACTGGGGGCAAGCCCCGAAGTCCCTGGTAAGTTTCTCCACTTTAAACACTGGCTCGCCATGGGCGTCTTTGTCCTTCTTGCCTTTCAGGGCAAACTGGTCGCCAGCTTTCAGCGAGGCCGTGTTCCCCCCAAGGGCGTAAACATGATTGTCTTTCTTGTCTGTGAGACTCAGCCCTTCGGCGCCAGAGCTGACACATCCGGTGATGGAGTTGTGTTTGTGAGCGGAATGCACTACGAGAACTGCAACTACGGTGATTGCGGCGCCAGCACCAACGAGAATTCCCGCAATCTCGGCGTTGGAGGGGCCGATTTTCCCGAGGCCTGATTGGCAAAAAGCGGGCACTGCGAGAGCCAGACAAAGGATGAGCACCATTAAAACGCTCCGCACGTAGGCAATCTTCATTGAGTTCTCCATTCCAGGGAACGCCGGATCATTCTACGTGCATTCCGCCGCTTCGCAACGCAGAGATACGATCTTTCATCGGAAGCTTCGGGGACTGGCCGGGAGGAAGTCATCCCGCCGCGATCATCGGCACCGCCGCCAGAGCGGTCAGCAGCCCAACAAACTTCCAGCGGCTGAAGTGCTCTTTCAACACCAGGCGTGCCAGCAGCACCGTGATGGCCGGGTACAGCGAAGTGACGACGACAGCCTCATCGAGGCGTCCGCGCTGGCTGGCGTAGATAAATAAGGCGCTGGCGCTGATGTCGAGAAATCCGGCCAGCATGGCAAGCGCGGCGCGGGGCCGATCCAGGCTAAGGGGAGCACGCGTGGCAAGAACCGCAATGGCAGTGGCCATGAACGATCCGACGCGGGCGCTGGCGGCAATCCAGGAGGGCGACCCGGTCGCCTGGTGGATGCACAGATAGAAACCTGCGAATCCAACGCCGGCAAGAGCGGCCATGCCGACACCGGCGGGGCGGCCAGAGTCGTCTTTCTGGTCCGATGGCTCGGGACGCGTGATGAGCCAGATGGCGAGAATGGCCAGGCAGAAACCAGCAACCGTCCAGCGGCTGGGCGCACCCTCAAGGGCGATGTCGACCATGGTGGGAATCGCGGCGCCCAGGAGCGCTGCGATGGGAGCGGTCAGGCCCATCTGTCCGGCCGCCAGCGCGCGGTAGAAGATGGCGAGCGAGAATCCGCCAACGGATCCTGCCAAGAGGGCCCACACGATGCTTGCGCGGTCCGGGAAGGCGCCGTGTTGCCGGAGCGCGATCGCCACCATCAAAACGAAGGCGCAGACGTGCGAGAAGGCGGTAAGGACGAAAGCATTGGCACGGCGGCTTCCGTATCCGCCGGCAAAGTCGGCCGTGCCCCAGAGAAATACAGCCGTCACGCTGTAAACAACGGGACCGAATTGGGTCGGTGAAGACACGCCGGACGAGGGTAACATGGGGAAACTTTCGCCAGGAGAACCGGCAGCGGCATGGCGAGCCGGTCCGCCCTTGGCACCAGCAAAGTCGGAGCCCGGCACGGCATTTCTACGTGTTAGAATTTGCTGAAGCGGGTTAGTTAAAACAGCGTCGATTCTGGCAGATCAGGTTCTGAGAGTTCCTTTTGATCGAACTGGCACCGTCAATTCTTTCGGCTGATTTTGCCCGACTGGGCGAGCAAGTGCGCGCCGCGGCCGAAGGTGGAGGGAGTGTCATCCATGTCGACATCATGGATGGACATTTCGTTCCAAACCTGACCATCGGGCCGCCGGTCGTGAAGTCTTTGCGCCAGGCCACCAAGTTGCCGCTCGACTGTCACCTGATGATCGAGGATCCGGACGAGTTCATCCCGGCATTTGCCGAGGCCGGGATTGACTGGATATCTGTGCATCAGGAAGCGTGCCGGCATCTGAACCGTACGCTGCATCTGATCAAGAGTCACGATTGCCTGGCGGGCGTGGTGATTAATCCGGCAACGCCGGTCGAGACGCTCACGGAAGTGCTCGACATTGTTGACTACGTTCTGGTCATGTCGGTGAATCCGGGCTTCGGAGCGCAGAAGTTCATTCCGTCGACATTGCACAAAATGCGGCAGTTAGCGGACATTCGCCGGCAGCGCGGGCTGCACTACCGCATCGAAGTGGATGGCGGGGTGGCGCTGGAGACTGTGGCCGACGTGGTACGGGCGGGCGCAGAAATTCTGGTGGCGGGCAACGCCGTGTTCGGGAATGGTGATCCAAAGAAGAATGCCGAGGCCTTGCTGAAGGCAGCGACCGAGGCCGCACTGCAGAAAGTCTAGATTTTGCCGAGCCTGATTTTGCCAAGATTGGCTCGACCGGACAGCCGAGGGCGGCTGTCCCCACATAAGAATTTTCCTGAGGTGTTAATGTCGCGTCGAATTTCGTTGGTCGCTGTTCTGGGCGTGCTGCTGGCATTGACTGTAGCTTGCACCAACAAGAAATCCGTCAACCCGCTGGCCAACGTCGGCTCCAAGCAGCCAGACAAAGTGTTGTTCGATCGCGCCATGGACGCGATGCGCCACAACCGCTTTGACGTGGCTCGCCTGACGTTGCAGACCCTGATCAACACCTATCCGGATTCGGAGTTCATTGCTCGCGCCAAACTGGCGGTGGGCGATTCCTGGTACGCCGAAGGCGGGACCGCTGCCCTGGCCCAGGCCGAGCAGGAGTACAGCGACTTCGAGATTTTCTTTCCCAACATGCCGGAGGCGGCTGAGGCAGGATTGAAAATCGCCAACATCCACTACCAGCAAATGGAAAAGTCGGATCGCGACTACACCCACGCCAAGCGGGCGGAAGACGAATACCGCAAAGTGATCTTGACCTACCCGGACAGCAAACTGGTTCCAGAGGCCAAGAAAAAGCTCCTGGAAGTGCAGGAAGTGCTGGCTGATCGTGAGTTTGGAATTGGACGGTTCTACTACCTGCGCGAGTCGTATCCGGCATCGATCGCGCGGCTGCAGTCATTGGTGGAGAGGTATCCGTTGTACAGCCGCGCCGACGAAGCACTCTATCTGCTAGGGCAGAACTATGAGGGGCAGATCACGCGCATTCGCAGCGCTCCGACTTGCGACGTTCATAACTTGCCCCGCGGGTGCGCGACCGAAGCTTCCAAGGCGCGCTTCATTGAGCAGCTTGCCAAGAAGGCATCGGATTCGTACGGCAAGATTCTGACGCGGTACCCGATGATGGACCGTTCCGACGATGCGAAGAAGCGTCTGGCAGCGCTGCACCAGCCGATTCCACGGCCTACCAAAGCCGCGGTAGCGCAGAATAAGGCCGAAATCGCCAGCCGCGGTGAGGCCACAATGACGCAGAAAATGATGGCGGTCGTTAAGAAAGGACCGGACGTGACCCGAGCGGCACAAAACTCAGGGGCGGAGCCAACGCTGGTGGATCCTGAACCAGTGGCAGCCACTCAAATCGTGAAGGGAGAGGCGTTCGCGGCTGCGGGAATGGGCGAAAAAACGGCCGCTGGTGTCGGCGAAAAGGGCGCCACCGTGGAAATCGTAAAGCCTAACCAGCCTGGAACGAATGATGTTCCTCCTGCGGCGGACGCAACTTCCGGTGGCGGTTCGCCGTTCGGAAAGGCGCCTGCCGACGCTGCGCCGGCAACCGCACCTGATCCCAATGAACTGAAACCGAATGCACCCGCCGATCCCAACGAACTGAAGCCGATCGACAACGGCAGTAATCAGGCGCTACCTCCTCCCACGCAAGTGAATGAGATCCAGCAAGGACAGTCGTCGTCTTCTGCAACGGCAAGCGCCGATAATTCAACTCCAGCCAGCGACGAGGATCTTTCGAGCAGCAAGAAAAAGAAAAAGAAGGGGTTGAAGAAGATTGTGCCGTTCTAAAGACCTTGGGCGGAAAACCCTTAAACACCGGGACTCGCGAGGTTTGTTCCTTTAAGGGAATAGGAACGGCATAAGATCGTGCTTGAGATCCCGTTATTTATGGCCATTTCTCCGATCTTGCTCACTAGGTGTTGACCACTGGTAACGTGTTACTTCCCTTCTGCAACATTGACTTAGGGTGAAGGTCGGGTTACCTTCGCGATATCTCCCCTCATTAGAGGAAACCTTTGGCCAGGAAGATACTGCTTGCCGATGACAGCGTAACCGCCCAGAACATGGGGCGGAAAATCCTCGCGGATGCGGGGTATGAAGTGATTACCGTGAATAACGGGTCAGCGGCGCTGAAGAAGATTGGCGAGCAGAAGCCCGACCTGATCGTTCTCGACGTTTATATGCCCGGCTACAGCGGACTTGAGGTGTGCCAGCGCCTTAAAGATGCCGGTGAGACCGCGCGAATTCCGGTCCTGCTGACGGTGGGGAAACTGGAACCGTTTAAACCCGAAGAGGCCAAGCGTGTCCGCGCCGATGGGTTCATCGTTAAACCTTTTGAAGCCAGCGAGTTACTGAGCGCAGTCAGCAAGATGGAAGACAAGATCGTGCCTCGGGCGGAAACCTCGAAGCCAGGCCGCTTTGCGCGTGCGACAGCCGCTGTCGAGGAATCGCGGTACGACAAGACGGTTGCTATCGACGAAGATTCTGGATGGAAGAATCGCATCGCGTTCCCTTCCAAGAAGAAACGGAAGGAGGAGAGCGCGCCGCCGGAAGATGTCGATGATGTGGCTCTTTACAACCCGGTGAACAAGGATCTGCGAACCGTTATTGACCACAAGGTAGCGGAGACGCCGCACCCCGCAAAGACGGAAGAGGACCGAGTGGATCTGGGCGCGCTGGCAGCTGCCGCCGGTTTGCCCAAAGATGTAACTCCTGAGGAAATCGCAGCGTTGGCTGCTGCGGCGGCACAAGTTAAGGGCATTGAGACTCCGAAGACCGAAGTCAAGGAAGAGGCCCAGCCCGCGCAGGAAGTTACGGCAGCAGCTTCGCCAGCGGTAGTGGTCGCGGAAGCGAAACCCTGGGAGAAAGTGGAGGCCAAGGAAGCTGTGCCGGTGGCTGCCGAACATGCCGCTGAAATTCCAGCGAGCGCCACTACAGAACACGAATCAGGAAAAATCGAAGACGCAACGTTCAGCGAATGCGTCCGCGGTTCATAAAACAACCGAAGAGACAGTGGATGAGCCGGTGACCATGGCCCGGGTGGCATCCGATGAGCCGACAGTGGTGGCATCGTCGCGCTGGACCGCAGTTTCCGCTCCCCTGGCACCAGAGGAAGCGGGGATCTCTCTCGAACAAGAAATGCAGAAGGCGTATGCAGCCTCCGCCGCGGCAGAATCCACTCCAGCCGCAACGGTGGCAGCGGTCGCGGAGACGGCACTGGAATCAGTCGTAGCGGCCGATTCCGCGCCTTCCGCTGAGCCGCCGATTTCGGAAACAACATCTCCAGTTCCGGCGACAACTGCACCGGAAGTGCAGCCAGCCTTGGAGACTGTTGCCACCGTTACGACCGATGCGGTGAGTGCGACCGCGGCCGAACCTGAAGCTGTGGCTGCCTCGGTGGACCAGACGTCTGCTGCAGCGAGTGATGCTCCGGCGGCGTACTCTGAACCTTCGAGCCAGTTCGTGCCCGAAACTCAGCAAAAGACCGAGACGGAAGTTGAGCCAGTTCGCCCCGCAGCAGCAGCCGTGTGGGAAGAAAAAACAGTTGAGGCCGAAACCGTAGAAGCCGTCACGGCGACCGCGCACGAAGATCGTGAAAGCACCGAGACTAAGCAAGAGCCGGTTGCCGAAGTGCCTGTGCCTTCAGCTACCGCGGCTCCAACGGATCAGGATAGCGTGAGCCAAGCTTCCTCGGACACGAGAGCGGCAGCTCTTGCTGAACCGGCGGCAAAGGAAACATCCGACACCGGGAAAGATTCCGAGATCGCTGCAACGACGGCAGCCGCGTGGGCCAGTTGGCGCCGCATTCGCGAATCCGGGAATTCAAGCGCCGACCACTCGCCGGACGCTAATCACGGCGACCAATCGCCTTCGACTCCCCCAGACTCAGCCGCGATGGCTGTGGCCGTGGGTGCACAGAGCAATCCGTCCGATGTTTCAGCGGCATCGGAGGATTCCGGGGAGATCGCCAGCATCGTGGACAGCGTGCTCGCAGATCTGCGTCCGAAGATTGTCGAAGAAATTTCCCGCAAGCTGGGCAAGAAGAAATAGCCGGCATCCCACCTTCTACTCCACTGCATTCCGATTTGATATTCGAGAATTCCCACAAGCGGTTGGGTGTACTCTTTGACCCGAAGGTGAGGGGCACTCTATGAGTGAACGAACGGGTGGGACCCACCGATCTGGCATCGTCGCGATACTGGCAGCGATGCTGGCGTTTTCCGGTTCTTCCGCCGCTCAAGCAGGACTCGTTTGGCAGGGCCACACCTGGAAAGTTACAAACGGAGGTATGGCCGGGGTTGCACCAGGAAGTACCGGGAATGTCTCGGTCGATTCCCACGGGTATCTGCACCTGAACATCAAGAACGATGGCGGCAAGTGGACAGCCGCGGAGTTATTCACAACGGAGACGCTTGGCTTCGGAACCTACCAGTGGTTGGTGGAGGGAAATGTGTGGACCATGGACCCAGTCACTGTGCTGGGCCTGTTCCCCTACGGACCGGTAAAAGGAATCGGCAAAGATGGAATGAATGAGATCGACATCGAGTTTTCTCAGTGGAACAACACCTGCAACTGCAATGCGGACTTCACGATTTATCCGTCGGTTCGTCGCAAAGATGGCGAGTCGAGTTTCAATCTCAATTTCATGGTCAACCAAGGAACGGCGCTGACCACCGCACGCATGGTGTGGAGTTCCACCAGCGTCGTCTTTACCGTGATGAGCGGAGATCAGCCTCTGGGGACGACGGCCAACGTTCTTAAGACCGCCACGTACAAGCCCTCGAACACGCCGGACATTCCGCAGCAACCGCTTCCGGTGGGCATCAACTTCTGGGCCTTCAAAGCTCCGCCGAAAACGGATCAGTCAGTGGTCATCCGCAGTTTTCGGTACGTGCCGTAGTTGGGCGGTTGCGGGCTGTGTCGAGAATTCGACGTTTAGCGAACAGGGTGATGGTGTCGGCGAGTTCAAAGGCTGGGCCACGCGCCTAGTGCTGGGGCTCTTCGATGGTGAGGATCTGGTCGGGGGCAACATTGTGCAACAGCTGATGGATCCCGCTTGGCCAGCGGATTTCGATATCTTTGACTCGCTGGTTTCCGGCAAGGCCAAAGTGCACCCTAGGGTCACTCGAGGATGTGTAGCCTACCGCGGTCGTCACTTCATTCCACTGCTGCCGCCCGTCTTCGGTCGTGATGTGAATCTGGGCTCCGATTCCCATGCGGTTGCTTTTGGTCCCTACAAGCTTCAGAAGGATCCAATGGTTCCCGGTATTGGAAATATTGCGAAGAAGCTTGACCGATCCATTGAGCACGGTCACCACGGCATCGATGCGACCATCATTGAATAGATCGCCGAATGCAACCCCGCGATGGGGAGCTTCGAGTTGGAAATCGGGGCCCGCGGTGCTGCCAACATCAGCGAACTTCCCACTGCCCAGGTTACGAAAAAGCGAATTCGGCTCTGGATATTTCCGATTCGGGGTCAATTCGCTGACGTTATCGAGCACATTGGCCCGTGCCACAAAAAGATCTTTCCATCCATCATTATCAAAATCGAAAATGCCGTTGCCCCATCCCGACATCTCGTTGGTCGATTGCAGCCCGCTGCTATGAGTCACATCGTCGAAAAGTCCGTCGCCAGCGTTCAGCAACAGGGGAAACGTCTGGTGCTCGACGGCCGTATACCAGATGTCAGGCCGCCCGTCATTGTTGGTGTCTCGAAAATCCGATCCCATTCCTGAAAGCGTGAACCCCTCGGGAGCGTACGCAACGCCCGCCGTCTCGCCCACTTCCTGGAATTTTTTCCCCTGAAGATTATGGAACAGGAATGCCGGGGTTGTATCGTTCGCCACGAAGGCGTCGAGAAATCCGTCGCCGTCATAGTCGGCAAAGGAGACACTCATGCCCTTGCCCATGTGCGCCGCGATTCCCGTCTCCTGGGAAACGTCGGTGAAGGTTCCATCGCCATTATTGCGATACAAGGTATTGTGAAGAGAAGCGTAATTCTTGGGATGACAGTAGGCCCGCACTCCGTCCTTCAGCAGGCACAAGGGATCCTTATTTACCTCCCAGACGCAGTAATTCACCACAAACAGGTCGAGCAGGCCGTCGTTGTTGTAGTCGAACCAACCGGCCCCGACGGACCACATTTTCTTGCCTTTCATCTCGCCGCCGCTCAGTCCGGCCTTCGCCGTTACGTCTGTGAACGTGCCATCCCCATTGTTGTGGAACAGTTGATTGCTGGTGACGTTGGCCAGAAATAGATCTGGTCTGCCGTCGTTGTCGTAGTCACCCACGGCAACGCCCATTCCGTAGCCCGCGCCCGCGACTCCGGCACGCTCGGTCACGTCGGTAAATGTACCGTCGTGATTATTGCGATACAGACGGTTCCAGTACGCCGGAGATTCTTTCTGCAGCGAAGGGATGGCCGCGCCGTTGACCAGGTAGATATCCAGCCACCCGTCTCCGTCATAGTCGAGCAGCGCGACTCCGGCAACCATGGTTTCTATCTGATTCTTGTTTGCCGTTGGAGAATTCCGGGTTGTGAAGTGCAGACCTGCTTTGGCAGCAATGTCCTCGAATTGGATGGTCCCCGACTTGCCCGATGTCTGCGCCGAGGCGTTCGATCGAGCGAAAGGATGAGTTAACGCAATCGTGGAGACGAGAGTGATGGTGAGGATGAGGGTAAAGAAACGCATGCTGAATGAAAACGCGAAATGGTTCGTCGGCCGCGATGTTTCCGCGATCGGGTGCTTTGAAAATGATATACCGCTTTTATGATGTGGATCAGGTTGAAGGGTGTCGCAAAGCGTTCAGACCTCACGCCGAATTCACGCGCCCACGAACGACCAGCCTGGGGAAAATTGGTTGCGCCGTCTATTCCGAGCAACTGACTCTTTGACACTGGCCCGAGCTTCGGCTCGGCGATCTTGCAGAAAATGGGATTCTCGCGGTCGAGGGCCGTGGAAAAAATTCGGGGTCGGAAGGAGGAAATTGAACGCGCCGTTAGTCTGCTGCCGCGAAAACCGGGGAACGTCCCGTCTGTCCCCGGATTGTCCTTAGATTTGGGAATGCCCACCCTTTGCAAAAAACGCAAAGGATGGGCCACCCGCCTATGACAACAATGGCAACATGACGAACGACACCTTCCATACATATGGATGGTATGTTGACGACAAATTAGGGTCGACCGATTCGACGACCTGTACTATTTTTGGCAGCACAGACGGCACGTGCATCCTTTACGATGCCTTCGGACGCGAGGTAGAACGAGGCGTCAATGGGGTCTACACTGGCGTCATGTACACTCCTGTCGGGAAGACGGCAATCATGCATATCACGAATGGCAATACGACCACTGCGAGTGCGTATTTTCCTCTTCCCGGTCGGGCCACCTATTATCAGACTGGAAGCGCAAATGGCAGCGGATATGTCTGGCACAAGGATTGGCTCGGTACTGTGCGGCTCTCCTCAAGTTTAGGAAGCCGAGCCTATTTCTTCGACCGCGCCTTCGCTCCGTTCGCACAGATGTACGATAATTTTGGCAATACCGCGAACCTCAACTTCACTGGAGACACACAAGATTCCTTTACTGGCCTGTTTGATACGCCGAATCGGGAGTTGAGTTCTGCCCAGGGTCGCTGGATTTCGCCAGACTCTGCGGGCTTGGCTGCCGTCGATGTAACTAATCCACAGACGTGGAATCGTTATGCGTATGTAGCGAACAATCCCCTCAGTAAAGTTGATCCGCTTGGGCTCTTCATCCTTAACTCGTGCTATTACGACCCAGACTGCGGTTTGGGAGGAGGCGATGGCGGCAACTCCTTCGGGCCAGGTAACGATCCCTGCTCCCTGCTTGGCATAGGTTGCGTTGGGCAAGGTCCACGTGCACCAATCGTTCCCCCGCGCGGCCCCGGTGGGGGAGGTGGGGGTGAGCCACGGCCACCAAAGCTAAAACGGGGACAGCCGCAATGCGCTGCTCAGTTGAAAACCAGGAACGTTAACGATCCGGTTGCAAACTTCTTCGGAGCAACGCACTCTTTTTGGTATGTCCAAGATAGCCTCGGGAACCAGTACGTTGTTTCTGGTGGTCCAAGCAACGACTTTCTCGACGTGTGGACGAACAGCAACATAAACGGCGGAGTCGATAATGCCTCCGTTGGAACTTCGTGGAACAGCGGCTTGTCCGCTGGCAACTGTAATGGAGTTGATAACCTGTTGCTATCGGCAGATACATGGCCTCAGAACACCATTACTTACAACCCCTTGGGACCAAACAGTAATACGGTCGCAAATGACCTAGGCATCGCTGGGGACTTTTATCCACCAGTTCCACCGGGTGCCTTTGGCTGGAATGCTCTATCGCTTCCGTTCTAGCGAGGCATGAAGCAAATGTTCACAAACGGTGCCTGGCGAATGATACTGCTTTCAGCGCTTATGTGCGCCGCCTGTCGAGGTCCGGCCTCTAAGGCTCAAATCATTGAGCATTACAGGGCTGCTAAATGCATTGCCTTCTCGAAAAAGTCAACAATGGGTGGTCCCCATACTCGTGAATGGGACACGCCCGTAACTCTCCCTGATGGATCGAAAGTTGTCGTCAGTGGGACGCAATCGCCGGGCGGCAGAATCTCGGTATATTACGCGAATAGCGGTCGAAAAGTCGTGGCGGCGAATGCTGGTGATTATGTCTATCCTAGCGACGTGCGACTGAACTCTCAGAACCAGCTTCTATACGTTAAGGCTACGGGGCTCGCAGGCGGGCTCCGCAATGAAACGTGGCTGTTTGAGTACGATCTTCGCGCCCAACGTCTAGTGGCACGTCAGGAAGTCACGAGCAACACACTCCCCGCCGAGTGTCAGCAGAATTGACATGCACCCCAGAAACTGCTCCATTTGAAATGTAACTTCTCCCATTTAAGATGAACCACCCAAGGTCAGAGGAGTGCGTTACATCGCAATTCCAATTCAAGTTTAAGATCAAGTCCAAGCCCCAAGTCAAAGCGCAAGTCAAAGCGCGCGGGGGGGTAGGGGTGTGTACATTTCGACATCACATACACATATACCCGCCTGTCGTTTGACGGGGTATTACGCATTGAGGGGAAAATGCTACACCCATGCCCGGCGGTATACGCGCAGGCCTGAAGCGAGCCCGAAAATGTCGAGCGATCAAGTTGGGAATGCGGCGCGAGGAAGTCGGCCCGGCGAGCGGGACGGAAGTGGGGACGCGTAGAATCTGACTTGGTCCTTATGAAGAATCCACAAACCTTAGAAGACGTAAACGCTGCACTAGAGAAGGCTGGGGACCCCGCGCGCCTACGCCGTGATCCTCCGTTTGTTCAACCAGGTTTTTATTTTGTCAACGTCGGGAAGAATCATCGCACCTTCAAGGTTCACCGGGCATCGTGCCTTTCCGATATGACGATCGAGGAGTGGATCGAAGAATTGAAGTGCGCAGAGGTTTGTGTAAGCTTAGATCATCGCTAACCGCCGCATCCTCCCATCGCAGTCTGATACCATTCCGCGATGCCCAGAGAGAACTCGCAAAGCAAGTCAGAACCTGCACAGCCGGCGGCAAACGGACGGAACGGACAATGTGTCGTAATGCGGCGTGTGGGCTCGCGTGGGCTCGCCCAGTTCACTAAGCGTGCTTCGCTTTGCATTCGCAGCAAACTACTTTGATCGGCCAGCCCGCTTTCGCGACCTTTGCTTTCGCCCGCTGGGCCATTGTCTCTGTAGCCACAAAGTAGAATTTCTGCCCCTCGACGCGGTTGAGTTTGTCGAGCGTTACCTGCATTCTTTTGTCCACTGCTCCTACCGGGTTTTCTGACGCGGTTGCTTCCGCGGACACGATGACAGTGCCAGCACGTCTCCCTCTTAAATCCGGTTCACTAGCACCACCCGTCTGACGTGGATTCCACTCCCACTCAACATCAGAACCAAACCCCTCGCCGCCTAGCCATTTGATCCCCCGCAGTATCAGGTACTCGTGTTGAATCTGATTTAGGTCTTCAGCCACCGACAAACGGATCAATCTGAGTTGTAGGCCCCCGTAGTCCACATTGACCGGATCATGCTCCGCTATTTTCCTGATTTGCAAAACAAGCTCCTGCATATCGCGTAGCACCTTGGCCTCGGCCTTGGCTGCATCGTGAATTCTTTCCATTTACCCACTCCAAATCTTTGGGGGGAATGAGCGCAGCTTACTGGACCAAGTAGCGGATAGGCCTGCTGCCTCCGAGAAATTGAATCTCTTTGAAGTTTAGTTTCTTATACGTAAGCATGCAGTGGCTGCAGGCTATCGTTTCACGTTCAGCAGCCGCTAGCGAAAACGATCCTTCTGCAAGAGGACCACTGAGTACTAAAATATCGCATTTCTCACCGTCTGTTGCGACGGTTATCATGCGGCCTTCTGCTTTATAAACCCCCTGCAAGATGGCTGCGATCTTCTGCCTCGATTCCGATTGCGTGGTCTTGGGGCACGCTAGCGGCATCTGTGAAGGCACTTTTGTATCCTGGCTAGTCGCCGGAACTGGCTGGACATTGGCATTGCCTGGCGCTGCCGAATTCGTGTCCTGGCAGCTTACATAACTCCAGAAGAGTAGAGTCACAATGGCAATTCCCGAAAGAAGGTAGCAATGTGGTTTACAACCGCATTGTGCCGATCCTAACGTGGACTGACGCGCAGGCGAGGGGGACACAGGGCGGCTGGCAGGACCCGACCCAAGAGGCGGAGGAGTTCCGGCTCCGCATCGAACAGCTCAATCGGCTGCTGCAAAGCTGCCTCGTTGAAGGTCGAAAAGGAAGGGTTTCATTCGAGACAGTGGATATCGGCTATAACGCTCATGCTGACGAGCAAATATGCAAGATGAAACGGACCTTCCGAGTGCGACGCGACCATCCGACAAAAGGTCAGGTCACGCTGGAGATGAGCGCTACTAAGACAAGGGCAGGATTTTCGCTCACCCAGCCAGCATATGATCGAAGGGCCCTCGAAGACGAGACTTCGTTTCGGCAGCTCAAGGCCGAGTACCGCACAATATTCCTATCGATGCATTCCAACGTTGCTCCTCGAAAGGTTATTAGCGTCCTCGCAGCGTACGACTCGCAAGATGTCCTGCAGTTCGGAAGCACTAAGTTCGTCCAAGAACCTGACAAGGTCTTCTCAGCCCTTGTAGACGTGTCCTATAGTCTCCGGAACGCACTCTTCCATGGTTCAATCACTCCCAATGAACAACATAACGAGATTTATGAACCGGCCTACCACATAGTGATGCGATTTGTGCGCTGCACGATTTAGACGAACAGTCGATTTTGCGTTTGGTAGTTTTTTTTTCGTAAGCCCCTTCGATCCGGTGCGCTACGAGTACCTGCTGAGGGGGCTGGCAATTTCCTCCCGTGGGGATTGGAGTCTGTTTAGCGTACTCAATCGCTCGACATTCCTGGCCCAAGGGGGGTGTAGCATTTTCCCCTCAATGCGTAATACCCCGCCTCTCGTTTGACCCTTCTTTTCTTGCGCCTGTAAGATCAGAGAAGCACTCAGCGTTCAGCGTTCAGCAGTCAGTTGAGACGGTGGTCTTGACGCGGGTTTCGACTGGCTGATTGCTGACGGCTGGGTGCTGACTGTTTTCTATGGCGCACGAACTGCCTAAATCGTACGAGCCGGGCGCGATTGAGACGCGCTGGGCCGACTACTGGATCAAAGAAAAGCTGTTTTCCGTGCCGACTCCGCCCGCGGGCGAGACGCGGCCGGTTTTCACGCTGCTGCTGCCTCCTCCGAACGTGACCGGACGGCTGCATATGGGGCACATGCTCAACCAGACGCAGATGGATATCATCGTGCGCTGGCATCGCATGCGCGGGTTCATCACGCTTTGGCTGCCGGGGACGGACCACGCCGGCATCGCGACGCAGATGATGGTGGAGCGGCAGCTGGCCAAGGAAGGCAAGAAGCGGCGCGAGCTGGGGCGCGAGAAGTTCATTGAGCGGGTTTGGGAATGGAAGAAGCTTTATGGCGGGGCGATCCTCGACCAGATGAAGCGGCTGGGCGCGTCGGTGGACTGGGACCGCGAGTACTTCACGATGGACGAGAATCTTTCGCGCGCGGTGCGCGAAGTGTTCGTCCGGCTGTATGAAGAAGGTTTGATCTATCGCGGCAAGTACATCGTCAACTGGTGTCCGCGCTGCGAGACGGCGATCTCCGATCTGGAAGTGAAGCACGAGGAGGTGGCTGGGCATTTGTGGGAGGTTCGCTATCCGGTGATCGGGGCTCTTCCAGGAACGAGTTCATCACGGTGGCGACCACGCGTCCGGAGACGATTCTCGGGGATACGGCGATCGCGGTGAACCCGAAGGATGAGCGCTATACGCATCTGCATGGCAAGAGAGTTCTGGTGCCGCTGATGAAGCGCGAGATTCCGATCATCACCGACGAATTGGCGCAGCCGGAATTCGGCACGGGCGCGGTGAAGGTCACTCCGGCACACGATCCGAATGACTTTCAGGCGGGCCTGCGCCACAACCTGCCGCAGATCGACATCATGGACGAGCACGCGCGCATGAACCAGAACGCTGGTCCTTATGCGGGGCTCGACCGGTTTGAGGCGCGCAAGCGTGTGCTGGCCGATCTGCAAGAGCAGGGATTTCTAGTGGCGGAGAAGGACTATACGCTTGCGATCGGCAAGTGCGACCGCTGCGGCACGATTGTTGAACCGCGATTGTCGGAGCAATGGTTCATCAAGATCAAGCCGCTGGCGGAGCGGGCCAAAGAGGCCGTGGAGAGCGGCGAGATCACCATCGTTCCCGACAACCATCGCCAGGTTTATCTGAACTGGATGAACAATATCTATGACTGGTGCATCTCGCGCCAGTTGTGGTGGGGACATCGCATTCCGGCGTGGACGTGCACGAACGGCGATTGCAAGGAAGTGATCGTGGCTCGCGAAGCGCCGACCACGTGCACGAAATGCGGCGGCGCAAAGCTGGAGCAGGTTTCCGACGTGCTCGATACCTGGTTTTCGTCCGGGTTGCTGCCGTTCACGACGCTGGGTTGGCCGGAGAAGACGCGCGACCAGGCCGTGTTTTATCCGACCACGCTGCTGATTACGGCGTACGAGATTCTGTTTTTCTGGGTGGCGCGCATGATCATGTTCGGATGCCACTTCATGCAAGGGCACGAACAGGATCCGGCGATCAAAAAGGCGAGCGGCTGGGGCGATAAGAAGAACGACAGCGTGCCTTTTCGGCAGGTTTACATTCACGCGCTGGTGCGCGACGCCGACCGGCAGAAGATGTCGAAGACGAAAGGGAACGTCATCGATCCGCTGGAAATTATCGAGCGCTTCGGAACGGACGCGACCCGGTTTACGCTGGCCGCGATGGCGGCGCCCGGAACTGACATTGCCTTCAACGAGAGCCGGACGGATGGCTATCGCGCGTTTGCCAACAAGATTTGGAATGCGGCGCGGTTCATGTTCATGAATGTGGACAGAGTTGAGCCGGGCCTGCGCCCCGCGGCCGGGTCAGAGAGCCCGTGCCGACACCAGCACCGGGATCGCGGGCCTTTCATACTGCGGCGCTCGAAGATCGGTGGATTCTGTCGCGGTTCAATCGCGTTGCTGCCGATGTCAATGATGCTCTGCGAGACTTACCGCTTTCACGAGGCGGCCAATCGGATTTACGATTTTTTCTGGGGTGAGTTTTGCGACTGGTACCTGGAGTTGATCAAGCCTCGGCTGAATTTTGAGGAGAGTGGCGACAAGGGTGCGGCGCGGGTTGCCTGCGGAAATCTGGTGAACTTGTTTGATGCTTCGCTGCGATTGTTGCATCCGGTGATGCCGTTTATCACCGAGGAAATCTGGCAGGCGATGTACGAAGGCAAGCCGCCGCTGAAGTCGATTGCTCTGGCGGAGTATCCGCATGCGGATGAGAAGCAGTTTGACCTCGCCGCCGAAACGGAGATGGCGATTCTGCAGGATTTGATTGTCAGCGTGCGGAATCTGCGGGCGGAGTTGAAGGTTGAGCCCAAGGTGAAGGTCCCGATCGAAGTGTTCGCGCATCAGGCGGAGATCCGCAAGATGATCGAGCACAATCGTGGCGCGGTGGAACGGCTCGGAAACGTGGAAAAGATCACGTTCGTCGAAAGTTCCCTTTCCAAGCACGCTGGGGCGCGCAGTACCGCGCGATTTGATGTCCACGTAGTCTATGAGAGAAAGATCGACGTTGCGCGGAGTGCGAACGACTCAAGAAAGAGTTGGAGAAGATCGAGAAAGAACTGGGCAACAACCAGAAGCAGTTGGGGAACGAACAGTTCCTGGCGAAGGCTCCGGCGAAGGTGGTGGAGGGGCTGCGCCGGCGCCGAGAAGAGTTACTGGTGCTGCAGGAAAAGACGCAGAGTAAATTAAAAGAACTGGGCTGTGGTTGAACTCAAAAGCAGGCGGGTCTTCGACCCGCCGGACAGCCGAGGGCGGCTGTCCCCACACAAGGCGGGTTGACTGGCAACTGAAAACTAGCCTCTGGCAACTGTTTTTATGGATTGGAACTCAAGACGGCTTACTGCAATCATTGAGAACGCGCTGCTCGAGGACCGGGCGACGCGCGATGCGACAAGCTACGCCTGCATCGATCCAAACCAGCGAGCGTCGGCGACCATCGTGTCGAAGCAGGATTGCATTCTTGCCGGCATCGGATGCGTGGCGCGCATTCTCGACGTGTATGCGGTGCTGGACGGCGCGGTGACCGCGCATTACGAGGTCACAACCCATCCCGAAATTTTCGACGGGATACGTCTGCACAAGGGACAGTCGATCGCAGTTGTGCGGCATAACGCGCGCGTGGTTCTTTCCTGCGAGCGTGTCATTCTCAATTTTCTACAGCGCATGAGCGGAATTGCCACGCTGACGCGCAAGTTCGTCGAGGCGGTGGCGGGAACGCGGGCTCGCATACTCGATACTCGCAAAACGGCGCCCGGCCTGCGGGTCATCGACAAATACGCAGTGCGATGCGGCGGCGGCCAGAATCATCGACTCGATCTCTCCGATGGCGTGTTGCTTAAAAACAATCACATTGCGCTGGCTGGAGGGATCGGGCCAGCCCTGGAGCGCGCGCACCGCAACCGCCGTGGAGAGCAGCCCATCGAAATCGAAGTACGCAATCTCGAAGAGTTGGAGCAAGCGCTGGCCAACGGCGCCGAGTCCGTTCTTCTCGACAACATGTCGCCTGACGACGTGCGGCGCGCGGTGGAACGCTGCTCGCAACCCGACGTACAAAAGACTGATCGCCGCATCCCCATCGAATGTTCGGGCGGAATCCGGCTGGACAATGTCCGCGCCTATGCCGAGACCGGTGTTGACTTCATTTCGATTGGCATTCTGACCCATTCACCGCAAGCGGCAGACATGAGCATGCGCGTGGTTCCGGCCTAGCTTGATGCATCCTGTGTAGCGATCGAGAGCAGACGTAGCAAGCTACGTCTCTACGACCTCGTTTTCGGGTGATTGTTGTTTCGGCGCGATTCGCGCATAATCTCCGCATCGCCAAGAGCAGCACAATTCGCACCCAGCGTTCGCGGGCCAAAGGGCCCGCCGAGCACAAACTGCAGCCCACCGATTCCCGGCTGGGCATCATCGTGCGCTTGTTGATGGAGCACGCGACCGTGGTGGTCAGCGGAACCAAGATCGCGGACGAAATTTCAAGCACCCGCTCCGAAGTCTGGCGCCTGATTCAGCAACTGCGCGGTTTGGGAGTGGACGTAGCGGGCCATTCCGCCACCGGATATCAACTGCGCTCGGTTCCTGATCTGCTACTACCCGAGATTCTGCGCCCTCTTCTGCGCAGTACGATCTTCGACAGGCAGGTGCATCACTTCTACAAGATCGGATCGACCAACACGGCCGCGATGTCAGCGGCGGCGGAAGGCGCTCCGGAAGGCAGCGTCTTCCTGGCCGAAGAGCAAACTGCCGGACGCGGGCGGGGAGCCAACTCCTGGGTGTCCCCGCGCTCCACCGGGATCTACTGCTCGGCAGTGTTGCGTCCCGCGCTGCCTCCCTCGGAGGTTCTCGTTTTATCGCTGGCGGCTGGACTGGCCGTGCAGTCGGCCATTCGCGAGGTGGATTCGCGCGTGACGGCCGACCTGAAATGGCCGAACGACGTTCTGATCGATGGCAAGAAAGTCTGCGGCATTCTGACGGAGATGAATGCCGAGGCCACGCGTGTCCGCTACATCGTGGTTGGAGTCGGGCTCAACGTAAACCAGGCGAGTTTCCCCAAGGATCTGGCGGCAACGTCGCTGCGCCTCGTCACTGGCAGCGAGTGGTCGCGAGTGGAACTGGTTGCAGCTTTGTTAAAATCACTCGATCGCGAATATCGGCAACTGGTGGACGATCCCGACGCGCGGGAATCGATTCTGCGACGGTTTGCGGAAAACTCCTCGTGGGTGCAGGGCAAAAAGATTCGCATCGAGGAGAACGGCTCAGCATTTGACGGGACGACTGAGGGCCTCGATCAGCGCGGATTTTTGCAAGTGCGAACCGCGCATGGAGTGCGAACAGTTTTGAGCGGGACCGTAAGAGAGAGGTAGGGCGCCAACGCGGCGCCGCTCTGAAGGCAGGAACGCGAACGTATGCTGCTCGTGATTGATGTCGGCAACACGAATACCGTGCTGGGCGTCTTCGCCCGGGTCGCCAAGGTACATCCGGGTAGCGATGCGAACGATCCGTCTCGTTACGAGCGACTTGTCGCCAACTGGCGCGTCGCCACTTCCCGCACGAGTACGGTCGATGAGTACGGCGTGTTGTTCCGAAACCTGTTTTCGATGGCTGGTCTCGAATCAAAGGGAATTCACGGCATCGTAGTGTCGTCGGTCGTTCCGCCTCTGGACCCGGTGCTGCGACAGGTCTGCGAGCGCTACTTTAATTTGCGGCCTCTCCTCATCGAGCCCGGGGTGAAGACCGGGATGCCGGTACATTACGACAATCCGGCGGAAGTGGGCGCGGATCGCATCGTGAATGCCGTGGCGGCATTTGAGAAATACGGCGGCCCTTGTGTGATCGTAGATTTCGGCACGGCCACTACCTTCGACTGCGTGTCGGCCAAGGGCGAATACCTTGGGGGAGTGATTTGTCCGGGCATCGGCATCTCGGCCGATGCGCTGTTTGAACGCACGGCCCGACTGCCGCGAGTCGAGATTCGCAAGCCGGCGCGGGTGATCGGCTCCAATACCGTGGGCAGCCTGCAGTCCGGGCTTTACTACGGATATCTCGGGCTGGTGGATGGAATCCTCGAACTTCTGCTCGGAGAACTCGGCGAACAGACACATGTGATCGCCACCGGCGGACTCGGGCCGATGATCGGAACGGGATCGAAGTACATCAAGAAGGTGGACGACTTTCTTACCCTCGAAGGCCTGAGGATTATCTGGGAACGGAATTGGGTGGCGCGTAAGGACTCGGTCGCGGGGAAGGCCGTGCCGAAGGAAGCATCGAAGCCATCGTCGAAGGCCGCTCAGGCCAAGACCAAGAACGGGGACGGAACGGCCGTAACTCCCGCCTCGCGTTCGGCCCGCTGACCCGCCGTGGAGAATTATTTCAACTACTTCACTGAAATTGAAGAGCGGTTTTTGCAGCGCCGTGGCGGCGGTTTGCTGCTCTCCACTCTCGACTGGGCCTTGATTGAAACCTGGAAGGACGCAGGCATTCCGCTGGCGGCAGCGCTGCGGGGCATTGATGATGCTTTCAACCGCTATGACGAGCGTCCGTCAAAAACGAAGAAGGTGAACAGCCTGGCGTATTGCTCGCAACTCGTGCTGGCCGCCGCGGAAGACATGAAAGAGGCGGCCGTTGGCGCGGCGGGTGCAGATGCGTCGCCAAAGTCCAAAGCCAGACAAGGTTTCGAGCCGGACGTTGTAGCCGCTTTTTTGCGTCGGAATGCCGATCTGCTTGAGGCAGCCAAGTTGCCGGAAGCAAGCGGCGTGTCGCCGCGCTCGGCGGCCGTCGAGGCTGCAAAGACTCTCCGCCAGTTGGCAGAAGAAATCGAAAAGAAGCCGGGGGGCTCGTTGGAAAGCCTGGAGCGCCGCCTGACCGTGCTGGAGGAGAAGCTGTTTGCCGTGCTGCTGGCGTCAACGCCCGATGAAGAGATGGTCACGGTCCGCGCGGAAGCCGATCGCGACCTCGCTCCTTACCGGCGCAAAATGTCGGGGACGCAAATCGAGCAACTCCAGAAGCAATACGTTCATAAACGTTTGCTGGAAATCTATCGCCTGCCGCGCCTGAGTTTGTTTTATTTGTAGCCGGAGATTTCGCGACTAGAAGTTAGGCGCGGCTTGAACCGCTGAGGTACGCTGTTCACCCAACGTGATCCATCGTTTTGATGCAGTCATTCTCGGCGGCGGCGCAGCGGGGCTGATGTGCGCGATCGAGGCAGGCAGGCGTGGACGACGCGTCGCCGTGCTCGAACACGCTGACCGCCTGGGCAAGAAGATTCTCATTTCCGGCGGTGGCCGCTGCAATTTCACGAATATTCACTGCCAGCCGGAAAATTTTCTGTCTGCTAATCCGCATTTTGCCAAGTCGGCCCTGGCTCGCTACACTCCCGCCGATTTCATTGCGCTCGTCGAGAAGCATCGGATCCCCTATCACGAGAAAACGCTGGGACAGTTGTTCTGCGACCGTTCGGCGCGTGACATCCTGGCGATGCTGGAGCAGGAATGCCTCGCGGCTGGAGTCAAAATCTTCGTGAGCACAAGAATTCAAGAAGTAGCCCGCGCCACTGATTTCATCGTGCGCACGGATGATGCAGAGTTTCATGCATCCGCGCTGATCATTGCCACTGGAGGCCTGTCGATCCCAAAGATCGGGGCAACTTCGTTTGGCTACGATGTGGCGCGGCAGTTCGGACTGAAGATTCGCGAACCGTGGCCCGGACTCGTGCCGCTGGTGCTCGAAAGCGAAGATCGTTCCCGATACTGCGATCTCACGGGCGTTTCCGCCGAGGTCATCGCATCCTGCGATGGTCAGGAGTTTCGCGAGAAGATGCTGATTACCCATCGCGGCCTCAGCGGCCCGGCGATCTTGCAGATTTCTTCGTATTGGAAGAAACCACAGGCGATCGAGATTGACCTCGCTCCCGGCAGTGAACTGACGGCTGCTTTTCGGGATACAAAAACGCCACGCACTGTCACGACATTGCGGTCAGAAGTCCGGAAGGCTCTGCCGAATCGCTTCGCGGACCGCTGGCTGGAACTGCATGCGCCCGCCTCATGGACAAACACAGCGTTGGCCGACTTCGAGCAGGAGGTTCACGCTTGGACCATCACCCCGGCCGGTACCGAGGGATACGAGAAGGCCGAAGTGACTGCGGGCGGCATCGACACAGACGAGTTGTCAGCGAAGACCATGGAGAGCCGCAAGGTTCCAGGATTATTTTTCATCGGCGAAGTCGTCGACGTAACCGGGCAGCTCGGCGGCTTCAATTTTCAATGGGCATGGGCCTCTGGCGCTGCGGCCGGCCGGGTGTTGTGACTTGTCATTTAGAATCAATACTTGCTCCTTACAATCGAAAAGCTTATCTATGGCGGCGACGGACTGGCCCGCCTGCCCGCCGACTCCGATGGCCGCGGCAAGGCTGTCTTCATTCCATTTGTTTTAGCGGGTGAAAAAGTCGAGGCGTCAATCACCGACCAGAAACCGGGGTTCGCTCGAGCGCGGGTCGATGTGGTTGTGGCGCCTTCTCCGCACCGGATTCAGCCCGGGTGCCCTCTCTTTGGCCAATGCGGTGGCTGCCACTATCAACACGCCAGCTACGAACATCAGCTTGAAATCAAGAAAGAAATCCTGCGTGAGACTTTACGGCGCATGGCGAAGCTGGAGCTGGCGGTGGATATCGAGGTCCATCCCTCGCCGCCATGGAACTACCGCAACCGCTCGCGCCTGCAGGTACAGACCAGTCCGGCGTTCACGACGGGATATTTCAAGATGTCGTCTCATGACCTGCTGGCGGTTGAAGAATGTCCGATCAGTTCGCCGCTCATCAACCTCGGTATCGCCGCTCTGTGGCAAAGCGGGCGGTCCGGCAAAGTGCCGGGCGGAGTGCGGGAAGTCGAGTTCTTCGCCAATGCTGATGATACTCAGTTGCTGTTGGATGTGAGCTGCGCGCGCGAGGCACGACGTGCGGCAGTGCGCGTGTGGGCAGAGGAAATGCGAACTTCCCTTCCGGAGATCGCAGGTGTCGTGGCCTTCCGCGAGCCGAATCCCGGTGACCGGAAGGCCGGGGCGCAGGAAACGCTTATTACCGTCGGTGCCCCATCTCTGGATTACAAGACGCAGCGCGGCACCTATCGCGTGAGCGCGGGATCCTTCTTTCAAACCAATCGGCATTTGACCGACGAACTGGTACGAATCGTTACGGCGGGGCAGTCCGGGGAGTTGGCTCTGGACCTCTACGCAGGTGCCGGACTGTTTTCCACAGCCCTAAGTGACTTTCATCACATCTTTTCTGTAGAGCCGTCACAGACATCCTTTGCCGATCTTTCCTACAATCAGTCCTCGAATAGCAAAGCGGTTCAGGCCACTACGGAGCAGTACCTGGCCCGTGCGGAAAGTTCGGGGCGAGTCGGGAAGGGCACAGTCCTCCCTCATACTTTTAATAAGCCCGACCTAGCGGTGGTGGACCCGCCCCGAAGTGGCCTGGGAGAGCGCGTGGCGCGGATGTTGGCGAACTTGGGCGCGCCACGCGTTGTTTATATTTCGTGTGATCCGGCAACGCTGGCACGCGACCTGTTGACCTTGCTTGGCGCCGGGTACCGGGTCGAGCAGGTGCACCTGGTGGATTTGTTCCCCCAGACCTACCACATTGAGAGTGTTGTTCATCTCGTGCGCTGACCGCGGGGTCAATTCCTCTAACTCACCGCGTTGCTCACCCCTGGGAATGGCTTAGGGTTGCCGTTATGATCGCGCGGCCCACTTCGACTGGTCCCCCGGCTTTCTCCCTAAAAGCAACACGGCAGCCCATGCTGTGGGCAGCCGTGGCCTACGCGATGGGCATCGTCGCGGGAGTCCATGAATGGCGTCCCGCTTTGTGGTGGGTTGTCGCCGGAGTAATGTTCGTCGGCGCAGCGGTCTATTTCTCGGCGAGGCGATCGGCTTTCGCCTGGACGCTGGCCTTGGGAGCGTTCTTTTTCGCGGGTGCTCTGCATATTCAAGTGCGATCAGGCTCGAACCGTCTCGACACGAGCATTCAACCTTATGCCGATCGGCAAGAGCTGCAGATCACCGCTCACGTCAGAAGAGACGGACGCCTCCAGCCGGGCGGCCTCGAGGAAATAAGGCAGACGCTCGACGTCGAAGCTGAAGAAGTGCAGACCGCGGCCGGACAAACCATTCCGACGCATTCCGGGATTCGCCTCAACATTTACAGTCCCCGCTCGCAGGATGCGGCAGACGGCGCCGTCTCGAGCCCGGCCGGATCCGGCGGCCCGATGCCGACCTTTCACTACGGAGAACGCATTCGTTTCTTCGCCAAACTCAAGCTTCCCCACAACTTTCGGAATCCCGGCGCCTTCGACTACCAGGAATATCTCGGCGATCACGGCATCGCGGCATCTGGGTCGGCAAAGATAGAAGATGTCGAGTTGTTGCCGGGTTTCTGCGGTAGCCGCATCGCGTCGTGGCGCGGCCGCATGCATCGTGGCGTGATCGCGAAGGTACACGAACTTTGGCCGCCGCGCGAGGCGGCCTTGATCGATGCGATGGTCATCGGGGAAGAGGCCTTCATCGACCGCGACACGCGCGTCGATTTCCAACGCTCGGGCACCTACCACGTGCTGGTGGTTTCGGGGATGAACGTCAGCATCCTGGCCTTCGTTGTCTTCTGGACCCTGCGTCGGTTGCGCCTCGGCGAAATTCCCGCCACGGTGCTGACGGTGACCTGTTGCATTGCTTATGCCTTCATCACCGAAGTGGGTGCTCCGGTGTGGCGAGCCACCCTGATGTGTGCGGTTTACCTAGCCACGCGCCGGCTCTACCGCGATCGCGCCATGGTCAACGCGATCGGCGCGGCAGCGCTGGGACTGCTGGTCTTCGATCCGCGGCAGCTTTTCACAGCCAGTTTCCAGATGACGTTTGTGTGCGTGCTGATCGTGGCAGCTATTGGAATTCCTGTGCTCGAGCGCACATCTCAACTCTACAGGCGAGCCTTGGCCAACTGGGAGTCGCCCGACTACGCCGCGCTGCTTCCCCCGCGTGTGGCCCAGTTCCGCGTCGATCTGCAGTTCATTGCTGCTCGCGTTGCGCTCTTCGTGGGAGAGAAGTGGTCTGGGCGGTTGGTCCGCGCGACGACCGGTTTAGGCCTTTCTGCCTGGGAATTGCTTTTCATCTCGGCGGTGATGCAGATGGGCCTGGCGTTGCCGATGGCTTATTACTTTCATCGGGCCACTACGGTGGGATTGCCCGCTAACGTGATTGTCGTGCCTCTAACGCAGTTGATGATGCCCGCGGCCGTCACCGCGCTTGCGCTGGGATACATTTCCCCGTGGCTGGCCAAGATTCCGGCGCTTCTAACCATGTTCGCAATCGATGGAATCGCAGGCAGCGTGCGCGGGCTGGGCGCGATCCGCCTCGCCGATCTCCGCGTCGCCGTGCCATCGATCGTTAGTCATGACCCTTGCCGCAGCAGCAGTGCTGTTGGCGATGTGGGCGGTACGCCGGCGCGCCGCCTTTGCCATGGCGGGACTGGGCGCGGTTCTGATCGCATCGCTTGCTCTTGCTTTCATGCCGCCGAATCCGCGGATCCGCGCGGGCGTGCTGGAGGTCACCTCAATCGACGTCGGCGAGGGCGATTCCACTCTGCTCGTCACACCAGAGGGCCGCACGCTGCTGATCGATGCCGGGGGCCCGATCGGTCCCGGATGATCGCAACTCGACTTCGGTGAGGACGTCGTCTCCCCCTATCTGTGGACTCGCGGCATCTCGCGACTCGATGCGGTCGCGATGACTCACGGCCACTCTGACCACATCGGGGGAATGATCGCCATCCTCAAAAACTTCAGGCCGAAGGAACTGTGGGTGGGCTTGCTGCCGCCAAGTCAAGCCCTGTTGAATGTGATCGCAACTGCGGAAGCGCTAGGCATCAAAGTCGTGCGCCACTGGGAGGGCGATGAGTTCAAGCTCGGAGGAGCGATGGTCAGCGTGTTGTTTCCTCCACGCGACTGGTTCGTATTAGACAAGCCACGCAATAATGATTCCATGGTGCTCCGGGTAAGCTATGGGGAATCGTCCGTGCTCTTGGAAGGAGATGCCGAGAAGCAGGTGGAACGCCGCGTGTCGGCCTTGCATCACCCGAGCGCAAGCCTGCTGAAAGTCGGGCACCACGGCAGTGCAAACGCTACCACCGACGAGTTGATCGCCTCGGCGAAACCCGAGTACGCCATCATTTCGGTTGGATCAGGAAATTCGTTCGGATTGCCGCGCAAGGAAACGCTTGCGCGGTTAGCTGATGCCGGAACTCGTGTCTACCGCACCGATCTGGACGGAGCTGTGACCTTCTATCTCGACGGCCACCGCATCACGCCTTCTGTGGCGGCTCTTCAATAGCGTCGATCTCCGCGGTTTCGTCGTCTTCCGACGCCGACTGACGATACTCGGCAATCAGTTGCCGCGCTTTCTCCGCATCTTCTTCACGCACGAGGATGATCATTCCCCCTAAGCCCGGGAATGCATCTTGCACCAAGGACGCCGAAGTAAGGTTACTGTCGATCCCGGCCGAATCGAGCAGACCTTTCACCACCAGAGCCTCAGACTCCTGCTCCGAATCAAACGCCTTAACCAGTTTCTCGTTGGGATCGGGCTGTGGCTGCGCGTCGGCGGGTTTAGGGGGTTCTGGCATGAAGTCTCCAATCCTGAATTCGGAATCCGTGCTGCCCAGAGATTCTACTCCGGATGCGGGGCTGATTTGCATACCGCCCAGTTTTGCAGAGCCCAGGTTGCGTATTGTGAGGAATCTCGTAGCCAGATGCCGATTTCCGGTCGCGGGTTGCGACACCGCAAACCATCGCGATACGGGACTAACCACAAACGGCACCTTTGGGTAGTTGCTTTCTCTCAAGACTAAGGCAGAATGGCCGTAACCGAAAGCGCAACGCCGGAGCGCGCCGCATCATCCAATCCTGTGGGCGGACAAGGGGAGATCATGAACATTCGTCAGGAGGCCGGGAAGGAAGCGAAATTTCCGTTGGTGGAGCAAGACATCGGCCACGAACGCGAGGAGGAAGCCCGCAAGATTCGCCGCCTGCAGTTGATGATTAGCATGGTGATGTCGGTAATCGGACAGGATCCCAACCTGACGATTGAAGAAGCATCGGAACTGGCGGCCGGGGCCAAGCGAGCGGCGCTAGCCATGTTCCCCGACAAGGAACTGGCCTACGATCTTCTCTACAAACCGCGGGTGCAACGGCTCATTCGGGAACGGTTCCGGCTGCAGTAAGGCACTGCTGATTTTGAGTTTCTGATTGTTGATTGAAAATCCAGCTTCCGACACAATCAGGAATCACAACCACCGAACCCCTATTCATCTACGACCGGATTTTTTAAAGTTCCTACGCCTTCGACCATGACTTCTACGCTATCTCCTGCTACCAGTGGACCCACGCCGGAAGGCGTCCCGCTCGGAATCAGGTCGCCGGGAAACAGGGTCATGGCCTGCGCGATGTGCCGAATCACTACATCGAGCGTGAAGATGAGGTCGCGAGTGTTGCCCTGTTGCCGGACGTCGCCATTGACGCGGGTTTCAACACCAACTCCCGCCCACGGGTCAATCTCATCCGTGACCACAGGCCCTACCGGGCAGAAGGTGTCGAAGCCCTTGGACCGGCTCCACTGCCCGTCTTTATTCTGCAGATCACGGGCCGTGACATCATTCACGCAGGTGTATCCGAGGATGTACTGCCGAATATCGGCGTCCGCCGGAGGCTGGTGACAGAGCTTGCCGATCACGACGCCCAGTTCGCCTTCATGATCGACTCGCTGCGAAATCTTTGGCCGCTTTACCGTCCCACCAGGTGACAGCAGCGCCGAGGTAGCTTTCAAGAACAGCAGGGGCTCCTGGGGAACGTCATGGCCCAGCTCAGCAGCGTGCTCGCGATAGTTGCGCCCGATGCAGACGATCTTTGACGGATTCACCGGGGGCAATAGCGCAGCTTCCGTCAGCGGAATCGCCTCGATTCGCCGCGTGCGCAATCCTTCCATGTCACCGTCGGCCTCCTCGGGAGGGGTGAGCAGGATGCGCACAATCGCGTCCCGCCCGGCGACGGACTCCACCAGCCCATACTGGGCCTGACCATTGAATTGAAATCGGCAGTATTTCATCGTCATCTATCTAACCATATCCGGGGAAATTGGAGCGCAATCGATACGCAAATATTTATTCGCCGGAATTGTCGATAATGAGCTGCCCGTTCGACTATCCCCCAGAAGGCCAAAAGGAGGGCCACCCTCATGCAATATCTGCTGCTGATTTATGACAACGAAGCCGACTGGAACAAGATGAGCGAGGGCGATCAAGACGCCCTGATGAAGGAGTACCGCGAGTTCACCCAAAGCATCGCTCAGAGCGGGCACTACAAGGGCGGCAATCAACTAGAGCCCATCTCCTCCGCGACCACGGTGCGCGTGCGGGACAAGAAGCGTGCGGTCACGGATGGTCCTTTTGCCGAAACCAAGGAGCAACTGGGCGGCTTCTACATCATCGAAGCGAAGGATATAAATGATGCGATCGCCATAGCTGCGCGCGTTCCTTCCGCTCGAACCGGATCCATTGAAGTGAGACCGATCATTCCCAATCGGTCTTAGAACGGGCACGATGCTGGTACTGGAGACATCCATCCGGCTAACCTAGGGGGATAGCCGGATGGACTCAGAGAAAGGGATCCAAAACTGAGTGAAGCAAGTGTTCCCGTCGCTCGATATTCTAGGGCACATTTTCGTCAGCTTCTTCGGAGTGGCCGCTCTCGTTCCCGCGAACGTCGACCGCAGTCACAGCATAAAAATAATGTTTTCCCGACGTCACGTTTTCGTCGCGGTAGGCCGGCGTTCGGAGGGGCTTGGGGTTGAGCTTGATCGGCGCCGTCCCTTCTTCGCGGCGATAGACGTTGTATCCGTCAAGATCGACGTCAGCCACAGGTGCCCATACCAGATCGACAAAGGGCTTCTGTCCGGGCCCGGAGAATACGGCCTGCAGCCCGGAAGGTACGGCAGGAGGAAATACGTCGTCCGCGAACACTTTGATGTGAGGCGTGTCATCGCCTTCCACCTGGACCTGAGACTTGTCACCCTGATCCTGCAATGTCACCGTCTCCGCCCGATATTCGTAGGTCTTTCCCCACTCAATGCTCGAGTCTGTGAGCGAAAGCTGGCGCTCGTTGGTTGCAGGTATCTCACCGGCTACCGTCTGGCGCTGGCTGCCTTCTTGATTCCGATACACGCGATAAATGTACTGAATACCTGGGGCGTGCGGTGGCGGAGCAACTGCCCGTCCAGGTGAGGACAACTCCCAGGCCGGTAACACTCGCCTGAAAGTCCTGTGGGGGCGGTAAGGTGCGAACCAGAGAAACGCGGGATTGATTCGAAAGTCCGGCTCCGCGCCCGCCGCTATTGAGCACCTCGACGGCATACGAAACGAAAGCGGACGGGTTGTCGCTCAGCATCTCATCAGGAAGAGTATCGGTGTAGGAGCCTTTTGGTTTAGAGGAATCTCTTGCCGCCAGACTGACGGGCGTCGTGGTTTCTCCCACGGGGATTCCGCACTGTTTCAGGTCGGCCGGACCACGACAAATCCGCGTCGGTCCAAGATTGCGAATCGTCTGGCGGTCGGTGGTTAAGGACGGGAGCGTCCATGTGAGAGTTACTCGGGCACCTTTGCGTGCGGCCCTGAGATCTGTGGGAGGCTTCGGTAATTCGAGCGATGGAGGCTGCGGAGGCGCGATCGACGCGCACCCCGCAAGCAGCAGCGGTGCACTCAGAGCGAGCAGTCTCCACGCCGGAAGTTTCATGCAGAAGAAAACAGCCTAACAGAACCCACCACTTCGTTAGGCGTCATGCGGAAAGAATGTCATCCTGAACTAGTGTCATCCTGTGCGGAGCGGGCTCAAATGAGATCGCGGAGTCGAAGGATGCGTATCCAAGCCCGCCCTCTTTTTCCAACGTGCGCCGCCCGTCTAGCTGCTGATCTCTCTCACAGCATCGCGAAATACTCTCGTGTGGCGATCCACGTCTTCCGCTTCAGTTTGCGGCGACATCAGCGCCATGTTGTGAAATGGAGTAAGCAGGATGCCGCGATTCATGGCGTAGAGGTGCATAAAACGTTCGAGTTCGAAATCCATGGCATCGTGCGCCTGCTCGCCGGTTCTGGGCTCGGGACCGAACAGATATTCGGCTCGGCACCCGAGACGGGTCACATGCCACGGCAGTTCAGCATCGGCGATCGCCTTGGCCACTCCGGCGGTCCAGCGTTCAGCCATGGGAATCATGCGGTCGAAAGCTTCCTTGGTCAGAACCTTGGTCAACGTAGCGCGCATGGCGGCGAGAGAAAGCGCGTTCCCGGCGAGCGTCCCACCGATTCCGCCCACATCGCAGTTTTCGAGTTCCTGCCTGGCCACGATGCGATCCGCGACTTCCTGCGAAAAGCCGTAAGCCGCGCCCGGAATGCCGGCTCCGATCGCCTTGCCAAACACCAGAACGTCAGGATCCAGGTTTTCCGCCCGCGTGTATCCTCCGGGCCCGGCGCAGATCGTATGGGTCTCATCGATGATGAGCAGAGTGCCGTGCTTGCGTGTCAATTCGCGCAGAGCCTTGTGATATCCCGGCTGGGGATGGACGATCCCGACATTCGTCATGGCGGGCTCGGCGAGAACGCACGCAACATCTCCGGGAGCCAGCGCCCGTTCCAACTCTCCGACATCGTTGAACTCGACTACTTTGGTGGTAACCGCAGGATCCACCGGCGGCCCAATGTTTCCCGGGCGGGGCACAGCCATTCCTTTACTGTCGATAGTAATAAAGGTCTCATCCACCGTGCCGTGGTAACACCAGTTGAAGACGAGTATTTTGGGCCGCGCGGTAATTTGACGCGCCAGCCGGATCGAGAAACGATTCGCATCCGTGGCCGTGAGTGCAAACTGCCAATAGGGCAAGTTGAAACGCTTTTGCAGTTCCTCGGCGACCACGATGGAGTCCTCGCCCGGCAACATCAGCGTGATCCCTCGCCGCATCTGCTCTTCGGCCGCTTTGACCGTGGCAAACGGGGAATGTCCGGTCATCGCCCCCGTGTCTCCGAGGCAGAAATCGATGTAGCGATGGCCGTCGACGTCGAAGAAGTGCGACCCCTGCGCTTCGCGCACAAATGGAGGAAAAGCGCCGGCCCACTTCACCATCCAGTTCATGGGCACGCCCGATAGCAGCGACTTGCGCGCTCGGTCAAACAGCGCCTTTGACTTCGGGCGCTCGTCCACAAACTTCTTCTGTTCACGTTGCATCACGGACTGCAAGCGGGCGCGATCGATGGTTTTCATTGGCTAGTAAAGATAAACCACGAGGGCACAGAGGGGCGTTGGACGGGGACAAGGGAGCGAAGTGCGCCTCGCAATTTTTTTTCTTGCGAAATCGGTAAAATCTTGGATTTATTAGGGTTACGCGGCCTTGCCATGAGGCTGCCCTGCCAAAATCTTGGATCTAAAGGGGTTAGAGGCAAAATCTTCAAAGATAAGGAGTTAGAAGCATTGAAGGAGCGGTACAGCTTGGCTGCGGCTCGTTTGTCAGACAACAGTTGGACAAAGATCGCACGCACCATGCAAGTGTGCACGTTTCAATTTCCTCAGTAAAGGTCGTTCGTCACACTCCGGGCTGTGGAAAACCTTCGCTTGAAGACCGAGGGTCGGGGCTTACGAGTATGCGTGGGAACTAATCTGTCGCCCCGCTGGGGCTTTTCCATCTCCCACTTTTCCCACGGCTTACGCCGTGGGCTGCATTCTTTCGCCGCTTTGCGGCTAGGAGCGGACGCCAATTGCTCCACCGCATCGCCGAAGATCTAGTCCTCACACAACACTCTTATCGCTCCGGCCTTACTTATGTGGTCGTGACTGCGGGAGCGGCGGTGGGTTCTACAGGGGCTTTGCGGCGGAGGATGGCAGCGGAGATGAGAGTAATGATAAGGCCGACGGGCAGGGGCTCCATAAAGGTGTAGGCCATGTTGACGAAGGGGTTCTGGTAGAGCTGCTGAGAGCGCTGTATGGCAGCGACCTTCGCGGCGGTGGTGGCGGGGTCAAGTCCGGAGGCCTGGACCTTGTGAATCTGCGCGGCGAAGTAGCTGTCCATGAAATGGGGCATGAAGTTGAAGTAGAGGACCTCCCACATGGCGACGTAGCAGACGGTGGTAATGAGGGTGATCAGGATGCCGCAGGCGAAGGCGCGGCCGAAGGAGATTCGACCGCCGAGAGTGTTGTCGCGGTAGCTGCGAATGCCGAAGTAGATCAGCAGGAACGACGCCACCATGATGGTGTAGCCGAGAACCATGCTGTGGCCGGAGCCGATCTTGTCGGCGAGGAGAAGCGAGCCTGCCATAAGGACGGAGATCATGACGCCGGCGATGAGGCCGAAGGTGAGGACGGTTTTCTTCATGTGAGGCTCCCTGGTGCGAGCGAGAATGGAGTCACGATACGGTGAAACGGGGCCGGATGTCGTCATTCTTTCGGATGATTTTGCAGGAATGGAGCGGAAATCATGCTTTCGGGTGACGCGGTCACGGTAGAAGGCCTAGTTCTTTGCCGCGCTGGACGGCCTGGGTGCGGCGGGCGGCTCCGAGCTTGTCGAAGGCGCGGGCACAGTGGGTCTTGACGGTGTTTTCGGAAACGAAAAGCTGCGTCGCGATCTCGCGATTGCTGAACCCGCGGGCGACCAGGGTGAGGATTTCGAGCTCGCGCGCCGTCATGCCGAGTTTCTGCTGGTGGGCGGTATTGGGAGCGAAGGGTTCGAGGGCGGGGGCTTCCGCGGGGACAAGTACTTCCCTCACCACGACCGTTTCGCGGATGGTTTCACGACTGCGCGTGATGCGGAGGCCGAGCCAGATGCCGAAGGTCGCAAAGAGGATGGCGACGAGCGCGCCGTAGAGCTCGACGGAGTGCTCGATGACGACGAAGCGGTATTCGGTGTATTGGAGGGTGGCGATGAGGAGACCGCCGACGAGACCGAAGATGAGGACGTGGCGCTTCATGATGGGTTGGGAAGAAGTATATCCCCGCCTACCCTTGACTCCGCTTACGCCTCAAGGCTCTACAACAAATAGTCCATCAAGAGTTGCGCGGTGAGCGAGTTCGAGTGTAACCGCCTTCTTTCGACGTTATCTCGCTAGCGCAGATAAGCCGAGCCAGAGCGGCATAACACCTGTCTGAGAACGCTGCGGAGATTAGCGAGATCGTTCCACCCGTCCAGCATCTTCGCTATGCGGCTTCGCATCAACGATAGCTGACTGTGAGTTTTCCACGCGTCCCCAATTGCTTTACCTCCGGCGTCACCGTTGCCGCACAGCGGCGGCTTGTCGACGTACGGCTAGTCTCAGGGCTATCGACGCTCTTCGGCAAGAACGATGCTGCGACACATCGCGCACTGTCGCGATGAAGGTTGCGACCATCCGCAGCTCCGAATGCAATGGGCACGGCAACGAAGACGCTCGCCATTCGGAGGTGGACTTGTAGCGGAACGAGAACTGCTTTTGAAACATACCCTTTGCACTCAGTCGTGCCCCGGTCGAGGGGGTTTGAGTGTAACCGCATGGTTACGTCAACTATCACTCGACATTTCAGTTCAGGTGCATGCGCGCCAAGACTTCCTGGAAGCGCGGATCATCGCGCAACCGCGCAAGCTCCGGTGCGTACTTCGCGCGAATCAACAGCGGATCTCGCGATCTCACGGCCTCGTACAGATGGGTGAAGGTTTCATCTACTTCCCCGGCCGCTAACGCACAAATTGCCAGACAGAAATGGGAAACATAACCGTGTACGCAGCGCGCTACACACTCCTGATAAATAGCCCTTGCCATTGCCGGTTTACCCCACGCTGCATACGTTGACGCCAAGACCTCCAGTACCATAGGGCTCCTTCCGGACAGAGCCAGGGCCATTTCGCCCGCTTTGACGGCGTTTGCAAAATCCCCGTGTGCTAGCTGGGCTCTTTGAAGACACCAGTACGAGTAAAGGGATGGTCCAAGTTCCACTGCAGCAGTTGCTGAAATTACAGCTTCGTGACCCATCCCAGCGAGCCCGTAGATGTGGGACAGAATTGCGTGAGCGTAACCGGAGAGGCGATCGATTTCGAGGGCGCGTCTGGCAAGAGTGATGCTCTCGTCAAACCGTCCCTGAGTAAACCCCAGAGAGAACAAAGCATACCAATCGACGTTCTGCAGGTAGCGAGGATTCAGTTCCAGGGCCCGAAGAAATTCGGCTTCGGCATCTGCCCACCTCCATTCGTGCAATGCATAAACGCATCCAAGAGAGCAATGTGCCTCCGCCAGCATACTACCAAGCGCGACCGCTTGTGCTGCGGCTTCCTTAGCACGTGGCATGGTCGCTTCTGGGTGCTCGACTCCAAAAAGCCCGAGCATGCTATGAGCATCGGCCAGACCAGACCAAGCCAAGGCATACTGTTGGTCAAGGACGACAGCCTGCTCGAAACACTCGATGGCTTGCTGAATATAGATTCCGCGTCGATAAAGTAACTCACGGCCTTTCAGATAAATTTGATAGGCTTCGAGATTACTCGTTCCTGCTTTCGCTGAGGGCTGTTGGCCCGACTTTAGCGCGACTTTCAGGCGATCGGTAATGGCTCGGGCGATGTCGTCCTGTACTTCGAAAATATCCTTGAGGTCACGATCATATCGTTCGGACCAAAGATGATAGCCGTCCGCAACATTGATTAGCTGGGCCATGATCCGAACCCGGCTCCCGGCTTTGCGCACGCTTCCTTCTAAGACTGTCTTCACGTTCAGTCGTTCCCCGACAATCCGCAGATCAACGTGCTTCCCCTTGAAAGAAAAAGCCGAGGTCCGTGCCACAACATGTAGCTCCTCGATCTGTGCCAATGCGTTGATGATTTCCTCGGTGATCCCATCCGCAAAGAATTCGTTCTCCGGGTCTGCACTCATGTTCGTGAATGGCAGGACGGCTATGGATGCCTGACCAGCGGCGCCTGCCGCTGTTCTTGAGTGCGAGCCTGATGAAATTTCCCGCCGTACCCGCTCGACCGCCTCACGCAGCTCGCGGGCCGAGACATATCTATCGGCTGATTCTTTGGCAAGGCAGCGCTCAAGGATTCTCTGTAGGGCCATAGGCAACTCAGCGCGGACTTCGGTGATCGATTTTGGAGTATCGCGCAGGATGGAAGAGCTCAGTTCCATCGATGAGCGTCCGGCGAAGGGACGTTGTCCCGTGGCCATCTCATAGATCACAATCCCCAGAGAAAAGATGTCGGTGCGGTGATCGACTTGCCACCCTTGGAGTTGCTCGGGAGACATGTAGGGCAGGGTCCCAATGACTGCGCCTGCATTCGTCAGCGTCAAGGTGGCTGCTTCTGGCTGAGCGCTTTCAAGAGGTGCGATCTTCGCCAAACCAAAGTCGAGGACCTTAGCGTGTCCAGCTTTCGTCACGAAAATGTTTGCGGGGGTAATGTCCCGATGGACAATCTTCTTGGCGTGGGCTGTGGCCAGAGCATCAGCGATTTCACTCGCAATCTCCAACAAACGCTCCAACTCCATCGGACGACCTGAAATCAGGTATTTCAGAGTCGCCCCTTCGAGGAATTCCATGGCGATGAAGGCGTGTTCTTGGACTTCCTCGATGTCATAGATCGTGCAGATGTTGGGATGGTTGAGCGCGGATGCTGCTTTCGCTTCTCGCCGGAAGCGGCTCACGGCTTGCGGGTCTTTCGAAACTTCCTCAGGCAGAAACTTGAGCGCGACAAATCGACCCAAGCGGGTATCTTCCGCTTTGTACACAACGCCCATCCCGCCACCTCCCAACTTCTCGACGATGCGGTAGTGCGAGATGGTCTGGCCGATCATTGGCCTGAAATGGTAGGTCTATAGGTAGCTCAAGTCAACGAAGGTGAGGAACTTGGTTGAGTTTCGAAGAATCAATTGACGAAAAATAGCTATTACGCTCATTAACCCAAGAGATAGCGGACCTCAAACTTGTCGGAGGGAGTATTTACCGGAAGGAGGATGCTCAATTTCGGCTGTTGAGAAGCAACTTGACCGGTGGCGCATCCTGCCACAAGCAACGATAAGAAGGTAATGATGCTGCTACGCGCAGTCATAAAACCAGACCTACGCCGATCAGACTAGCAAATTCTATCTACAGAATGTATCGCGACAGATCCTGATCTTTTACGATGTCGGTGAGCATCTTGCGAACATAGTCGGCGTCGATGGTGACGTGCTCGCCCTTCTTTTCCGGCGCGTCAAAGCTCAACTCATCCAGCACGCGTTCCATGATGGTGTGGAGCCGGCGTGCTCCGATGTTTTCCGTGCTTTCATTGACTCGGAAGGCAAAGTGCGCAATCTCGTCCAGCGCCTCCCGCGTGAATTCCAGCCTTACGCCTTCTGTCTCGAGCAAGGCGGTGTACTGCTTGACCAGCGAAGACTTCGGCTCGGTGAGAATGCGAACGAAGTCCTCCATAGTCAGCGATTGCAACTCCACGCGAATCGGAAAGCGACCTTGCAACTCGGGAATCAAGTCGCTCGGCTTCGACACGTGGAACGCTCCCGCCGCGATAAACAGGATGTGATCGGTGCGGACCATCCCGTATCGCGTATTTACCGTCGTTCCTTCCACGATCGGCAGGATGTCGCGTTGCACACCTTCGCGTGAAACATCGGGACCATGGCCACCTTCGCGTCCGGCAATCTTGTCGATCTCATCGAGGAAGACAATTCCTGAATTCTCCACGCGGTCGATCGCCATGCGCGTCACCTGATCCATGTCGATCAGGCGCTGCTCTTCTTCCTGGATCAGGTATTCGAAGGCCTCATTGACCTTCATCTTCCGCTTCTTGGTGCGCTGTCCGAAGATGTTCGGCAACATATCCTTAATGTTGACATCCATCTCCTCGACACCCTGGTTGGTCAAGATCTCGAACGAAGGAAAATTACGCTCGCGCACGTCGATTTCGACCATCCGGTCGTCGAGCTTACCTTCGCGCAGCTGCTGCCGCAGCTTCTCACGCGTCCGTCCGGAAGACTCTGCGAGGGATGTGGTGCCATCAATTACGACACCACCCGAAGTCGATGACGACTCCGGACGCGGCGAAGGCGGCAGCAGAATATCCAGCAATCGTTCTTCTGCGTTGAGCTCAGCCTTATCCGAAACGTCTTCCAGCTTCTCCTCGCGCACGTTGTCGATGGCGATCTCTACCAGGTCGCGCACCATCGATTCCACATCGCGCCCCACATAGCCGACCTCGGTGAACTTCGAAGCCTCCACTTTCAGGAAGGGAGAATTCGCCAGCTTCGCCAGCCGCCGCGCAATCTCAGTCTTTCCCACGCCGGTGGGCCCGATCATGATGATGTTCTTGGGAATGATTTCTTCGGCAAGATCGGGAGTCAGTTTCTGCCGGCGCGTGCGGTTGCGCAGCGCTATGGCCACGGCACGCTTGGCATCTTTCTGGCCGATGACGTGTTTATCGAGTTCGACCACGATCTCGCGCGGGGTCAGTTCATCCAGCGCAAGCTGTTCTTCTTCAGCGGAAGACGGGAGATAGATAGCCATAAGAAATCAAAACCTCGAACGCAGGCGTTAAACCTTGGGCACGGTATCGCGAGCGTCCGAGGACGAATGTCCGGAGTCGAGCTCTTCAATTGTTACCCTATCGTTGGTATAAATGCACATCTTGCCGGCGATCTTCATCGCTTCTTCGGCAATCTGACGTGCCGAGAGTTGCGTATGCTCCGCCAGAGCCTGCGCGGCCGCTTGCGCATACGGACCGCCGCTGCCAATGGCGGCAATGCCGCTGTCGGGCTCGATCACATCGCCCTGTCCGCTGAGTAGAAAGGTCTGTTCCTTGTCGCTCACCAGCAACAGCGCTTCCAGGTGCCGCAGGAACTTGTCCGTTCGCCAGTCCCGAGCCAGTTCGACCGCCGCGCGGCCGAGATTACCGTGATACTGCTCCAACTTGGCTTCAAATCGGCTGAACAGAGTAAACGCGTCGGCGGTGGACCCCGCGAATCCGGCGACGATCTTGTCGTTGTACAGGCGCCTGATCTTCTTGGCGGTATGTTTGATGACCGACTCGCCGAGCGTCACCTGGCCATCGCCGGCCAGCACAACGCTTCCGTTGCGTCGAACCGACAAAACTGTCGTGGACCGAATCAGTCGCTTCGTTGTCATGAGCGCAATCCTTGATTATAACAGTGCCCGGCAAGAGCCCTTTCGGAGCGCTTTTCCAAACGCTAACTCGATCTTTTCCTGTCATTTACAGGGTGCTTCGGTAACCATTCGGCAGATTACTGGTGTGACATTTACCCACAGCGCGGCGGACCGTACTTTGTAGTTCATGCGCCACTCTGCTGCGGTCCTCTGCCACGACGATCGGTCCTGTAACACGCTGGAGACTATCCTCGAACAGCTCGGAATCGAGCTGACGAACTGCCGCTCCCAGAAGGAAGCGCTGGAGCTGGTCATGGCGGGCCGATGTCGCACGCTGATTGTCGATTTCGATCTTCCCGGCGCCCAGGAAACCATCCGGATGGCCGCCCTGTTGCCGCCGCATCAAAAGCCTGAGTTGCTCGCAATCGGCAGCCGGGCGTGGCCGGGGACGGGCCAGGCCTTTCAGTCGGGCGCCAGCCGGATCCTCTACAAGCCGCTCGACCCGGAGCCGCTAAGAGAAGCTCTGACAGCCGGCAAGAAGGCTGCAAAAAAAATGCAACGCAAGTTCACCCGCTACGAGGTGAAGACCCTCGTCTACCTTGAACTGGAAAGTGGAACGCTTTCCGGAGTCAGCATCGATATCGGTGAGCAAGGCCTCGCTCTGCAGGCCACGGAGCCGATCCCGATCTGCTCTAACGTGGAATTCCGCTGTGTACTTCCCGGCACGAATGCCACGCTCCACGGTCATGCGGACGTCATCTGGGCCAGTGACCAAGGTCGCGCCGGATTGTTCTTCTCGAAACTTTCTCCGGCAGCGCGGAAGCAACTGAAGAGCTGGCTCCACAAGCGAGGCAATCACGGAAAGATCAAGCACGCCGTGCGCGACTTGCTGCCGTCGACCAATGAACATGTCTCGTTCGCAGCCACCGACGAGGAACTGCAAGCCGAAACTTGCGAATCGGTCTGAAATACAAATTGCTCAGCGAATCCTGACCGCTGCTCGAGCATTGCGTTTTCCTGCACAGCTGGCTTGCCTTAGAATCATCCCCATCCGACAGGGAGGTTCCGACTGGCCACATTGCCCAAAACCCACCGTTTCAACGGACGCTCCATGGTAGGTACGCTCGAGCGCGTGCTGGTGTGCTCGCCCCGTACAGCCGGATGGAACGATCCGCAACGCGCCGAGGCCTGGCGTGAGCTTGGATTTCACCATGCGCCCGACTTCGAAATAGCCCAGTCACAACACGCGGCACTCACTCGCGAACTGACATCCGCGGGCGCTGAACTATTCGAATTGCCTGCCGACAACAAACTCTCCCTCGATGCGGTCTACACCCACGATGCCTCGCTACCCTCCGATTTCGGCTTGATTTTGATGCGGCCCGGCAAGGCGAACCGAGTGGTGGAAGCCCGGCATCATGGCGCTACCTGCGAGACGCAAGGCATTCCAATTTTCGGCGCGATCGAGTCTCCGGGAACGACGGAGGCCGGCGACATCCTGTGGCTGGATTCGAAAACTCTGCTCATCGGCCATGGCTACCGCACCAATGCAGCCGGCATCGGGCAGATGAGGGCGCTGCTTGCGCCCAAAGGTATCGAGGTTCTCTCAGCGCCGCTCCCGCACGGTGCGGGACCGTCGGCGTGTCTTCACCTGATGTCGCTGATCAGCTTGCTCGACGAGCAAACAGCTCTGGTTGATCTTCCCTGGCTTGCGGTCGAGACGGTCGAACTGCTCAGGGCGCGTGGCTTCAGATTTGTTGAGATCGATTCCAGCGAGCGCGACACGTTGGCTTGCAACGTCCTGGCACTGGGCGGGAAGCGCCTGCTCGCCATCGAAGAGAATCGCAAGACGAACGAGCGCTTGCGCCGAGCCGGATTCGACGTCCGCACCTTCCCCGGCAGCGAGATCTGCATCAATGGAAATGGCGGACCCACCTGCCTCACGCGTCCGCTGCTTCGGCTTTAAGCGATTTGCGACGCGTCCCTTTTAGGAGATCTCCGTCGCCGGCTTGCGCAATGGAAGCAAAGCGCGCAACCGAGGATCCCGTAAGAACAACCCACCCCATGCCAGCATGCCGAGAATGACCGGTAAAGGGAAGGTAGGGTCGCCGATCCGCAAGGTTGTCAAGGTAGCCCCGCCCAGTAACCCTGTCAGCAGGATCGCTCCAAGAACGGCGGTTCGCGGAAAAACATACACCAATACACAGAACAGCTCGAGAGCTCCCACAGGAATAATCAGACGCTCCGGAAGGCCGGCACGAGCAAATCCTTCATATACCGAAGCGGTTTTCATTAATTTCATGACGCTGCCCAGCAAAATCAACAGAACCGGCAACGCGGTCATAACCCATCCTGTCCACTGTGCCGCTTTCGAAACTGTAGCCGTAGATTGCATTCGTCCTCCACTGGAAGTTAAGAATCAGCAAGCGGAGGGTGCAGGAGAGCCCGCACCCTTCGGCATGCGCCTGGACCTGTGCCAGATATTCCTCAACCCGATCGTGTTCCGAATTTCCAGCCGCAGCCTCGGATCAGGTGGACCGTCACACCGGGTCGCCATTCTCATTGGAGGACGAAGCTACGAAAACGATTCGCTCCGGCGCCACAATTTCCCGATACACGAACTTCCTCGATGTCGCACCTCGGTCGTCGCAGGGGCGCATCGAGTACCCGCGCTTAAACCGAATCGCTCTCGGGCGATGGATCGCCAGACCGCGGTTTGCCAGGTACTTAGGTGATCGAATCCAGATGCTTCCCAAGACGATCCAGGGTTTGTGTCCAACCTGCCTCCATTCCTTTGAGGTACTGCGGAGCCTGCGCGGTGGTGGTAAGCACACGCGCCTGCAAGGTCAATGCCGTCTTGCCGTTCTGCTCGGCAAAGATCACCGTATTGAGTATGTCGAACATCGATTTGCCGTTTTCGTCCAGCGCGCTGCTGACAAACACCAACCGCTCGGGCGGCGTAATTTCCTCGAACACGCCTTTCATCGGATACACCTTGCCGTCGGGAGCGCGCATGTGGATGCGCAACGAACCGCCGACCCGCAGGTCCATTTCGCACACCGGGTTGGTGAAGCCGTTCGGTCCCCACCACTGAGCGAGGTGCTTGGGGTCGGTCCAGACTTGAAACACAAGTTTCCTGGGAGCGTCGAATATGCGCGTCATCACCAGATCCCATCTCGAAGATTCCGTCGTGTCGCTAATCTTTTTGGAGTTTGCGTGCATGCTTGCTCTCCTTCTCATGCTTATGTTTGAGTTCGTGTTTCTTCAGGTCGCGGAGATAGCCGTCCAACCGATCGAAACTGTCCTCCCAGAAGCGACGGTAGTGTTCCACCCACCCGGCAACCTCCTGCAGCGGACGGGCGTGCAGACGGCAGGGTCTCCACTGCGCTTCGCGCCCGCGCGCGATGAGGCCCGCGCGCTCCAGAACTTTTAAGTGCTTGGAAATCGCCGGCATGCTCATTGCGAACGGTGCGGACAACTCGGTCACCGAAGCCTCCCCTGCCGCGAGGCGCGCCAGAATTGCCCGACGCGTCGGGTCTGCCAAGGCTCCGAATGTTTCGCTTAAGCGGTCGTTCATGATCGTAATAAACCTATCAGTTAAATAACTATTAGGTTAAATACACTCTTTAAAGGGGCGCTGTCAACAGAATTTTTCTTCGCTCAACGGGAAAACCGGCAATTGCTTGAATGCGGGCGGCACCCGATCTTTCGCGTTTCGTCCTGCAAGAAGAACTCCCCGGGTTCGATTCCGATGCCGCCAGACTAATCCTGATAAAATTGAAGGTCATGCTTCTTCCCTTCGTCCGTGAACTCTTCGCGGACGTAGAAATGCTTCCCGGCTTTGCGCGTGTAGCCTCCCACCTCAAAGAGGGCACGGGGCGGATACGTGTATCCGGTCTCTCCCCCACCGCCAAAACTTTGCTCTTCGTGCTTTTGCGGCGCGCCGCAGATCGTCCTCTCATCGTCGTGGTCAGCGACAACCGCGCAGTCGAGGAGTTCGTTCCCGTGGTGCGCGGCTTTTGCGAACTAACGGCCGCCTGCGATCCCGAATCCGTCGTGGCGCTTCCGGCCCGCGATGTTCTGCCATTCCAGAATCTCTCCCCGCATCCGGAGCTCCAAGAGGAGCGCGCCACGGCCTTGTGGAAGATCGCGACAGGTAAAGCGTCGATTGTCGTGACTCCGATTGCGGCCACGGCCATCCTGCAGCGCTCGGCCGAGTACTACACCGATCTCGCCCGCACGCTGCGCCGCGGCGAGTCGTTCGACGTCGACAATCTCCTCGCACATCTGAACACGGTGGGATACGAGGCGACCGATGTTGTGGAAATGCCCGGCCAGTATGCTTCGCGCGGGGGCATCCTCGATGTCTATTCTCCGGAAGCCGAGCGCCCGGTGCGGGTCGAGTTCTTTGGCGATGAGGTGGATTCGATCCGCAGATTCGATCCGGCCTCGCAACGCTCGTCGAACCCACTGGATGAAGCGCTGCTGTTGCCACTGACCGAAACTCCGGTAAGCGATCACCTGCTCGGCGCAATCCACACGCGCCTTTCCGGTAAGCGGATCTCGGGGACGGAAGAGATCGTTGAAGCCGCCGTCCGCGGCGGCGGTGTAACGGTTTTTCCCGGCTGGGAGTTTTACGCTCCGGTTGCCGGAGCGGACCGCACCGTCTTCGACCTGCTGCCGCGCGCGGCTGTGCTGCTCGACGAACCAGATCTCTTGCGCTCCGAATTCGACCGCTTCTGGACGCGGGTCGAAGAAGCGCACGAGCGCAGCGGTGTGGGTAATCTCGTGCGGCCCCCAGATTTATACCTCCCGCCCGATGACTGGTGGCAGAAGGTTACGTCGCTCACCGGAGCGGATGTCGAACATCTGGGCATCACTCGCGGGGATGACGCCGGCTCGGTTGCGACCTTCCTCACGCAACCCACGCCGCGCTTCCACGGCGCAGTTCCCTCCATGCTTGAAGAGGTCCAGAAGCTCACTGGCTCGGGGAACCAGGTGCTGTTTTCTGTCCCGAACACTGGCGAGGTAGAGCGCCTGGCCGATATCTTCACCGAGTACAACGTCTCGTTCCGCCTGGGAAGCCGCACTCGGGGCGGCGAAAGCTACGCTGATGAAACCAGCTACTTCGCCGGAGAAGTGCTTACGACGACGCTGGCGAAAGCTTATGTTCCCGATGGAGTCCTGTTTCCGGAGGCGCATCTCGCCATCTTCGGCGCTCGCGATTTGTTTGATGAATCCGACACCGTAGCTTCGCGCCCGCAACGCCAGAAATCGAAAGTCTCCGCATTCCTTTCCGACTTCCGCGACCTGCAGGTTGGAGATTACGTTGTCCACGTTGAGCACGGCATCGGCCAATATCAGGGACTGAAGGAAATCAATCAGGGCGACGGCAACGCGGAGTTCATGTTGCTCGAATACGCCGAAGGCGCTCGCCTTTACGTACCGCTCACGCGGCTCGACCTGATTCAGAAGTACCGTTCATCCGAAGGCGCGAAGCCGAGCCTGAGTCATCTCGGTACGCAAGCATGGTCCAAGACCAAGGCGCGCGTGCGCAAGGCCATGAAAGACATGGCCGACGAACTCCTCAAACTCTATGCCGAGCGCAAGATGGCCCAGGGCCACTCGTTTCCCGCCGGCAACGAGTTCGTGCGCGAATTCGAAGACGCCTTCGAGTTCAACGAGACCGAAGACCAGGCACAGGCAATCGCCGACGTCATGCGCGACATGGAATCTACACAGCCCATGGACCGCCTGCTCTGCGGCGACGTTGGCTACGGCAAGACGGAAGTCGCGATGCGCGCCGCGTTCAAGGCCATCGGCGACAACAAGCAGGTCGCCGTGCTTGCGCCCACCACGGTCCTCGCCTTTCAGCACTACGAAACGTTCAAGCAGCGCTTCGGCCCATTCCCGGTGACGATCGAGATGATCAGCCGCTTTCGCAGCCCGAAACAGCAAAAAGAGATCCTGCAAAAAGCGGAAGCCGGCAAGATCGATATCCTCATCGGAACGCATCGTATCTTGTCGAAAGACCTGAAGTTCGCCGATCTCGGCCTGTTGATCGTCGATGAAGAACAGCGCTTTGGAGTCCGTCACAAAGAACGCATCAAGCAGATGCGCAAACAAGTGGACGTCCTCACCATGTCGGCGACGCCGATTCCACGCACGCTGCATATGTCGCTCGTCGGCTTGCGGGATATGAGCGTTATTGAAACGCCGCCGAAAGATCGCATGGCGATTCAAACCGTAGTCGCCAGCTGGGATGACAAGCTCATCCAGTCATCGATCGAGCAGGAACTCGAGCGCGGCGGCCAGGTTTATTTCGTACACAACCGGGTGGAAAGCATCTGGGAGATCGCGGCTAAGCTGCAGGAGTTAATCCCGAACGCGCGCGTGATCGTCGGGCATGGCCAGATGGGCGAGACTGAACTTGAGAAAGTGATGCTGCAGTTCATGCACCACGAAGCCGATATCCTGGTGGCCACCACGATTATCGAAAACGGCCTCGACATTCCTTTGTGCAACACGATTCTGATCAACCGTGCCGACCGGCTGGGTTTGTCGGAACTCTACCAGCTGCGCGGGCGTGTCGGCCGTTCGAACCGCCGTGCATACGCCTATTTGCTGATCCCGAAGGAAGTCGAGCTTACGCCGATCGCCCGCCGAAGACTGGCGGCTCTGAAAGAATTTTCGGACTTAGGGGCCGGATTCAAGATTGCAGCTCTCGACCTCGAATTGCGCGGCGCGGGAAATCTTCTTGGCGGGGAGCAGAGCGGGCACATCGAGGCCATTGGCTTCGAGCTCTACACGCAGATGCTGGAGCGTGCCGTCCGCGAAATGAAGGGCGAGGCCGCGCCCGACGAGGCCGAGACGCAGTTGAACCTCGGCCTGAACATTCGCATTCCGGCTGAGTACATTCCAGAAGAGAACCAGCGCCTGCGTATGTACAAGCGCGTGGCCGGTGTCGAAACGGAATCGCAGCTCTCAGATGTGGCGGCCGAGTTGCAAGACCGTTACGGACCTCCACCGACTGCCGTGCGCAACCTGCTCGATTATGCGTCGCTCAAGCTGCTCTGCCTGCGCGTCGGCGTGAATGCGATTGAGCGCAAACGCGACTCGGTCACCTTCAAGTTCCGGCCGAACGCCACCGTGGATCCGGAACAGCTGGCGCGTTTCGTATCCGGACAGCGCGGCGCGCAATTCACTCCAGACGGCATGTTGAAGTTTATTCTGAAGGCTGCGGTTGCCGACGAAGTGCTTAGAGCTCTCCGCACAGTTCTCGAGCAACTGGCAACTGAGGAAGCGTCTTCAGAGGTTCGCTAACGCGCCGTTTTGCTGAGCTGCACCTCTCATGTTGGCTTAGAACCCGGTAGGCCATGAACTCCCGCGAGAAAAGGGATGTAAAAAAGGCACCTTCACAAACCAGCCTATTCCCGCTACGATATCGCAACTCGTGCCTCGTACGGCCGTTCGGCTTGGTGCTTTAAATGCAACGTCGTTAGTGGGAGTACCATCAAAACAATTAAATATTCGTAGCAGGCCTTTTTCGTCCAGTTCTCTGGACGCTTCCGTAAATTTTGATCAAAAGTTTGAATAAATTTTTTTGAATAACTGAAGTTCGAAGAGTTGAGGACCAGCACGATGATGATTCCAGACGAAAAATTTTACCGCGCACAGATCACGAAGCGCATCGATTTTGCGCCGGACCTGTGGATGTTCCGCATCCGCAGCGGAGGCGAGTTCAAGTTTGTTCCCGGACAGTATGCAACTTTGGGGGTGGAAGAAAACGGCAAGCGCGTCGAGCGTCCGTATTCGATCGCGTCGTCGCCCGCCGAAGATGAAGTGGAATTCTTTTTTGAACTCGTGCCTGAAGGCGCGCTCACGCCGTTGCTCTACAAAATGCAACCCGGCGACCAATTGCTGATGCGCAAGTCACCGAAGGGACGGTTTGGACTCGATACGAGCAACGGACGGAAAAATCATCTGCTGATCTCGACCGTCACGGGTGTGGCTCCCTTTGTGAGCTTTGTCCGCACCTTGCACAAAGACTGGCAGGAAGGGCGCTTCGACGGCTCGCACAAACTTTTTCTACTCAACGGGGCCAGCCGTCCTTTCGAATTTGGCTACCTCGATGAACTGAAGCGGTTCGCGGAACTGGCAGCGCCATGGTTTACATATGTTCCGACGGTCAGCCGTCCGTGGGATCACGAGGACTGGCCGGGTGAGATCGGGCGCGCTGATGATGTCCTACGCAAGTACGCTGATCAGTGGGGTCTCGATGGCTCGAATACGGTTGCGTATCTCTGCGGACATCCGGAGATGATCGAGCACAGCAAGGCCATCTTGAAGCGCCGGGGATTCACTGACAAAGGATCGGTCAAAGAAGAGGTCTACTGGATTCCGGCCAAGTAGGCGCGTCGAGTTCTGCGGCTACTACACACCGACAGTCGAACTGCGACGCTCCATCAGGAGCACATCGCTCCACGTGTCGCCAAGCTTGCCGATGCTCCGTCTGACGCCGACCTTGCGGAAGCCGCAGGATTTGTGCAGCGCGATGCTTGCTCTGTTCTCGGGGAAAATCCCGGCTTGCAGCGTCCAAATGCCATTGACCTCGGACTCCTGAACGAGAGCATTCAAGAGCGCTTTGCCAACGCCGCGTCCGCGCGCTGCCGATGCGACGTAGACAGAGACCTCGGCGACGCCCGCATAGACCCGGCGACTTGAGACCGGAGCAAGCGCAGCCCAACCGAGCACGCGGACATTGTCGAGGCTGTCGAGAGGGTCCGAAGAATCTTTGTCGACGGGTTCCAGAGCGATCAGCCTGCAATTCTTGCGATGGCTGCTGTCCCATGTATCCCAGTCGGGAAGCTCGGTTTCGAACGTTGCATTTCCTGTCGCGATGCCCTCCTCGTAGATCTCCCGGACCGCGGGCCAGAGAGCTGGGGGCATGGGTATAATCCGGCAATCCATGAGGGTGTTCAATCTAACTCTCGGCAGGCGCGAAGAAGACCAGCACCGCGAGTTCCTCAGCAATATCGTAAAAGCGATGCTCCGCGTTGGCGGCCACGAACAGCACGCTTCCAGCGGAGACCTCCCGATCCTCACCGGCTGCGCGAAAGCGGGCACGACCGCGAATTACGTAATACATCTCATCTTCATGATGCGGGCGTTGGGGATCGTCGGCTCCGGTGGCCAGGACGTAAAGCCCGGCGCTCATTGCGGGCACGCGAAGAAACTCGTGGTAGCGCTTGCCACTCGCGGCGCGTTGCTTTTCGAGTTCCCCAGCAGTGAAGAAACTGGCTACCGCATGGCTCACGACGATCTCCTTTTCGAGGCTCGGTAGGACTTGATTAATTCCAGGTGTCAATGGACTCAGCGTCGTCGCCTTTGTCATTGGTGGCGATGAGTTGAACAATATTGCTCCCAGGAAATTGACCTTGCTGGTTCAGTTGGTCCTGCCAAGCGCTGATCGGCGGATCGAAGAGCTTGTCATATTCGGTGGAGCCATTGACGATGATCCGCGCGCGCGCGATCTTCTCTCCAGGCTCGGCCTTGGCAACGGCCGAAATGTCCCACCCGACAGCCGGATTCTTGGTGTGTGTGCTGGTTACGATCATGGCGTTCGTGGCAGGCTCCTATGCCAGAATTCCTCCGAAAACGAGATCGGCGAATTGGGGAGCGAGATTGTGAGTCTGGAGATCGCCTTCCGGCTTATACCACTGGTAAATCCAGTTGATCATGCCGAGCAGGGCAAAAGCCGCAGCCCGCGGAGTTACCGAACCTTTCGCGCGCCGGGTACGCTGAACTTCAGCGATGAGGCTTTCCACGAAATGAATGTAATCCTTCTTGCGGCTGTTGATGCGCTTGCGGAGCGTGGGCGGCAGCGGATGGTTCTCGTGCAGCATGACGGTGATTTCGCGGTCGCGCGGGCTGAGCACAACTTCGATGTGCAGCCGAATCAGCGCGCGTAAACGCTCTTCGGGATCGACGATGCTGCGTACGGGAGCGAGCACGCGCTCCTGGGTGATCTCCATCGCATGATTCATGATCTCGAACAGGATTTCGTCTTTGCTCTGGAAATGGTGGTAGAGACCGCCCTTGCTCAGTTTGAGCGCGGCCGCGACATCGTTCATCGAAGTGGCATCGTAGCCGCGCTGCTGGAACAGGCGGGCGGCGGTGCGCAGGATTTCCTGCCGGGAATCGATGAGTGTCTCGCGAGCCATCGCGTGACATGGTAAATACTCGGGGCGAGGAATGCCAATGTTGGGTGGATTCCGGGCCTATCCGCTATAGCTGTAGATCTCGGGAATGAAATTCTGTTCCTGGATCGGCGGGCGGACGTACTTCGTTTTGTCGAGAGGGGGCAGTTTGAGGTGCTCCGGAGTCAGATCGCGGTAAGGGACGAGCGACAACAAGTGGCGAATGACGTTGAGCCGAGCGCATTTTTTGTTCTCGGCGTTCACGACATACCACGGCGCCTGCTTGATGTCGGTGACGGCGAACATTTCGTCTTTGGCACGCGAGTATTCAGCCCATCGCCGACGAGATTCCAGATCCATGGGACTTAGTTTCCAGCGCTTGGTGGGATCATTCATGCGATCCTGAAAGCGGCGTTCCTGCTCTTCGTCGCTGACGGAAAACCAGTACTTGATCAGGATGATTCCGGCGCGCACCAGCATACGTTCGAATTCAGGACAGCTGTGAAGGAACTCCAGGTATTCGGCTTCGGAACAGAATCCCATCACGTGCTCGACGCCGGCGCGGTTGTACCAGCTTCGGTCAAAGAGCACCATCTCGCCGGCGGCAGGCAAGTGCGCTACGTAACGCTGGAAGTACCACTGGGTCTTCTCTCGTTCGGTGGGCGTGCTCAAGGCCACGACGCGGCAGATGCGGGGGTTCAGGGTTTGCGTGATCCGCTTGATCGCGCTTCCCTTGCCGGCGGCGTCGCGGCCTTCGAACAGGATCACTACTTTCAGATTCTGGTGACGGATCCACTCGTGCAGTTTCACGAGTTCGATTTGCAAGCGTCCGAGTTCCTTTTCGTAATCGCAATCCTTGCCCAGGAGCAACGGTTTGGCTTTTCCGTTGGAAGACTTAGATTCTGTCTTCTTCGGTTGCAATGCGGCGGCTTGGAGTTTCTCGCCAGCGGAAGTGCGCTTATCGGCCATATTCATCACCTTCGGCAACCACAAAGCGTACGTCAGTCCGGAGATTGGTAGCTCAAAATAAAGTTTGGGCGATCTTTCCCAAAGCCGAACCGTGCTGGCTCCGTTGGGTGTCCTGGTCGTCGATCTAATGGAATCAATTGATTAGCGACGGCTTCCAAAGTAGCCGGCTGGGACCCGAAGGCGCTTGGGCCGCCGGACAGCCGGCGGCGGCTGTCCCCACATGGGCTCCTAATAGTTTCCATCAAAAAGTTGGTGCTTGACGACGGAATTGGGGTTCGGTAGCATAGCTGAACCGACCGACCGGTCGGTTTTCGCTTTTATTCGTCGCATTTTGAGAGGAGCATCCGGTGGTCACTATTTTCTATGAACGCGATGCGAAGCCCGAGGCGCTGAAGGGCAAGACGATCGCGATTCTGGGTTACGGCAGTCAAGGACACGCGCAGGCGCAGAATCTTCGCGATAGCGGACACAAGGTCATCATCGGGTTGGATCCCAACCGGCAGAGCGCGCAGCAGGCGCGGGCTGATGGCATGGTGGTGGTGGCTCCGGATGAGGCCGCCAAGCGGGCGGACTGGATTCACGTGCTCACGCCGGACGAGACCCAGGCGGATGTCTACGATCAGTTCATCAAGCCTTACCTGCATCCGGGAAAAGTTCTGGGCGTCTCGCACGGGTTCAGCATTCATTTCAAAACGATCGTCCCGCCAACCGACGTCGACGTGGTGATGATCGCTCCCAAGAGTCCGGGCCACCTGGTCCGGCGGGTCTACAGCGAAGGACGGGGAGTACCGGCGCTGATTGCAATCCATCAAGACGCGAGCGGTCGGGCGCACGAACTGGCGCTGGCCTATGCGCACGGCATCGGCTCGACCCGCGCGGGCGTGCTGCAGACTACTTTCAAGGAAGAAACCGAGAGCGACCTCTTTGGCGAGCAAGCGGTGCTTTGCGGCGGCCTGACGTCGCTGATCAAGAAGGGATTCGAAACGCTAGTCGAAGCGGGCTACGCGCCGGAGATCGCTTATTTCGAGTGCCTGCACGAGGTCAAGCTGATCGTCGACCTGATCTACGAAGGCGGACTGAGCCGCATGCGCTATTCGATTTCGAACACGGCGGAATACGGCGATTTGACGCGCGGTGAGCAAGTTGTCGGCGATGCGACACGGGCAGCCATGAAAAAGACCCTGGCCGATATTCAGAGCGGCGAGTTCGCGCGGGAGTGGATCGCGGAGAACAAGAGTGGCGGGAAGAAGTTCAACGCTCTGCGCGAAAAGGAAAAGCAACATCCGATCGAGATTGTGGGCGCGCAACTTCGCGGCATGATGAGTTGGCTGCCCAAAGAAGGCAAGAAGCAAGCGGATGCTCCCAAGGGGTCTCCAAAACAGGTGGTGAATGCTTAAGGGAGCCGACATCGTTCTGCGGTGCCTGCGGGCTGAGGGGGTTGACCTGGTGTTTGGTTATCCCGGTGGCGCGATCATGCCTCTCTACGACGCGCTGGAAGGCAGCGGGGTGCGGCACATTCTAACCCGGCACGAGCAAGGTGCTGTGTTCGCGGCAGAGGGTTATGCGCGGGTGACGGGCAAAGTTGGGGTGGCGATGGCGACCAGCGGTCCGGGCGCGACGAACCTGGTGACGGGCATTGCTGACGCGAAGATGGATTCGGTTCCCCTCGTTTGCATTACCGGGCAGGTTCGCAGCGCACTTATTGGAACGGATGCTTTTCAGGAGACTGACGTTTTTGGCGTAACGCTTTCGCTTACGAAGTGGAGCCGACTGGTGCGCACAATCGACGAAATTCCCGAGGCGATTGCCGAGGGATTTCACTGGGCACGGAGCGGGCGTCCTGGGCCAGTGGTGATCGATATTCCCACCGACCTGCTGAAGGCGAAGAAGGAATTCTCGGAGCCGGTAAAGTTCACCCCGCATGCGCGACCCGCCGATGCAAAGGCGGAGGGCGGCTTTACCGACACGATTGTGGCTTTGCTACAGCAGTCATCGAAGCCAGTTGCGTTGGTCGGAGCAGGAGCCAAGCTTTCAGGGGCGATTCCGGAATTGCGGGGTTTGCTGGACCAGTTGAATGTTCCGACATTTGCGACCGTGCATGGGCTGGGCGCGGTCCCTCCGCAAGCGCCGTACTACCTGGGCATGGTTGGCATGCATGGAACGCGGGCAGCGAACACGGCATTGCATGAGACGGACTTGTTGCTGGTGTTTGGAGCGCGGCTGGATGACCGTGTGACAGGCGATCCGAGTCGTTTCGCGCCGCACGCCAAGATCGTTCATTTCGAGATTGATCCGGCGCAGCTGGATCGCGTACGGCCTTGCGACCTGCCGGTGATTGGGAATTTGGCGGATACGATTCCGGCCTTCCAGGCGGAATTGCGGCGCCATACGCTTCCGGACTTCAGTGGTTGGCGAGCCGTGGCTTGTGGAGCGGATCGGGCCGAGCTGGATCCGCGCGGGCTGGCGCAGCCGACAATTCGGTTTCTTGACGAACTCTTCAGCCGGCTGCCGCAAGACAACGTCGTTATCGCAGACGTGGGCCAACACCAGATGTGGGCCGCGCAACGCTACCGATCCGCTTCGCCACGGGGCTTCATTACGTCAGGCGGACTTGGAGCCATGGGCTTCGCTCTGCCCGCGGCAGTGGGGGTGCAACTCGCCAAGCCGGACACTTGCGTGCTGTGTGTGTCGGGGGATGGCGGATTTCAGATGAATATCCAGGAGTTGGCGACGGTTCACCGGCTGGGGTTGCCGGTGAAGATGGTGATCATCGACAACAAGTATCTGGGCATGGTGCGGCAGTGGCAACAGCTGTTTTACCAGCGCAACTACGCCGAGACCGACCTGAGCGACAATCCGGATTTCGTGGAGATCGCGAAGGCGTACAAGATTCACAGCTGGCGGCTGAATGAGGACGCCATGCGGGAGTTTCCGGTATCGCGGGAGACGGGCGATCAGATTGACCGTTTTCTGCGGTCGTCACAGCCGGAGTTGCTGGTATTTGATTGCGCGCCGGAAGCCAATGTTTATCCGATGGTTCCAGCGGGCGCAGCGCTTTCGGAGATGTTGCTGGAAGAAGAACCGACACAATAACTGGGGAGCAAGCCAATGCAATTTCACATTCGCTATCGCAATACGCAGGGAACGTTGATGCGCATTCTGAACGCAGCTTCGCGGCGCGGGCTGGATATACCTTTCGTGCAGGCGGAACCAGCGGAGCACGATCACCAGGTCACGCTGGCACTCGAGGTGAATCAGAAGCAGGTCGGGCAGCTTTATCGCGAGTGGTATTCGATCGCGGACGTGATCCGTGTGGGCTCCGGGGCAGCGCACGCGACGGCTTGGGCGGCTCCTCATCCTCCGGCGGGAGTGACAATGGAAGAATCGCGGACTGCGGCACGGGCTTAGTTCTGGACATAGTTGGGCAAGCATGACGGCACTTGGGCAACGTCATGCATCTTGGGGGAACCTGCAGGGCGGGTTCCCCGTTTTTCTGGGCGCAGGGCCAAAAGGATTAACCACGGAAAACACGGAAAGGCACTACGGAAAGAACCAGGCGATGCGGTTCCCATCTTCACTGTGTGTCCTGTAATCTCTCACCATGGATCTCAAGCACATTAGCCGCGGAATCACAGAGGGACGCGATCGGGCGGGGGCACGATCGATGTTCAAGGCCATTGGATTCACCGATGCGGATCTGAGCCAGCCCTTGATTGGCGTGGCCAACACGTGGATCGAAACCATGCCGTGCAACTTTCATCTGCGCAGATTGTCGGCGAAGGTGAAGGAAGGGATTCGCGCGGCCGGGGGCACGCCCATGGAGTTCAATACGATCGCAATCTCCGATGGCGAGACGATGGGCACCGAAGGCATGCGGGCGTCGCTGGTGAGCCGCGAGTTGATTGCGGACTCGATTGAGCTGGTTTGTCGCGGGCAGATGTTTGACGCGGTGGTGTGCGTGGTGGGCTGCGACAAGACGATTCCGGCGGCAGCCATGGCCCTGGCGCGCATGAATCTTCCGGGCATGGTGTTGTATGGCGGGACGATTGCGCCGGGCAGCTATCGCGGAAAAGATGTGACGATCCAGGATGTCTACGAGGCGATTGGGGCGAACGTTGCAGGAAAGATGAGCGACGAAGAACTGCGGGAGTTAGAGAACGTGGCGTGTCCGGGAGCGGGCGCGTGCGGCGGACAGTATACGGCGAACACGATGTCGACGGTGATGGAGATGATCGGGTTGTCGCCGATGGGGTTCAACAGCGTGCCGGCGATGGATGCGCAAAAGGATCAGGTCTCGTTCGATTGCGGCAAGGTAGTGATGAATGTGCTCCAGAACGGGATCAAGCCGCGCGATATTCTGACGCGGGAAGCCTTCGAGAATGCGATCGCGTCGGTCGCGGCGACAGGGGGATCGACCAATGCAGTTCTGCACCTGTTGGCGATTGCACGCGAGGCGGGCGTCGACCTGGAGATTGATGACTTTCAGACCGTGAGCGAGCGGACTCCGGTGCTTGCCGACCTGAAGCCCTCGGGAAGATTCGTGGCCGTGGACATGCACCGGGCGGGCGGGGTCCGATTGCTGGCGAGACGGCTGCTGCGGGGGAAATATCTGCATCCCACGGCGAAGACGGTTACGGGACACTCGATTTCTGCCGAGACGGAGAGTGCGGTGGAGACTCCAGGGCAGGAAGTGATTGCTCCGCTGGACAAACCGCTGAAGGCGACGGGCGGTCTCGTGATTCTCAAAGGGAATCTTGCGCCAGAAGGTTGCGTTGCAAAGATCAGCGGACATGAGCGGCTGGAGCATCGCGGACCGGCGCGGGTATTCGAGTCTGAGGAAGACGCAATGGCCGCGGTCACCGGAAAGAGAATACATGCCGGGGATGTGGTCGTGATCCGCAATGAGGGGCCGAAGGGCGGTCCAGGAATGCGCGAGATGCTGGGCGTGACGGCGGCGATTGTGGGGGAGGGACTTGGCGGTTCAGTGGCGCTATTGACCGATGGGCGGTTCAGCGGGGCGACGCGCGGGCTCATGGCGGGACACGTTTCTCCCGAGGCGGCGCTGGGAGGTCCGATCGCCGGGGTGCACGATGGCGACCTGATCCGCTTTGACGTGAACAAGCGGGTCCTGGAAGTCGAGATTAGCGACGAGGTGTTGCGGCAAAGAATGGCACAGTGGAAAGCTCCGCAGCCCCGCTATCCGACCGGGGTGTTCGCGAAATATGGGGCGCTGGTTTCGTCTGCGTCGCAGGGAGCAATCACGCGGCCGAAGTAGTCGAACTTGGCCGAGAGCGAGCCCGCGCATAAATTCGCCCGGCAACCCAATTCCTGTCAGAGTTCGATAGCTTAACCCAGATGGCATACGTCATAAGGGCTATTGGGGTGCAAAGTAATGCACGTTGACAAGGGTGGCCGAAAGGCCCGAGTATTTCCTCCTGTCTTAAGTGGTACCCGACCCGCAAAAGGAGCAGATCAACCCTATGAGAAGTGCATCTGTAACTACCACCCTCGCCCTCCTGTTTTTGAGCAGTGCAATGTTTACAACTGCGCAGGAGCCGGCCTTAGCCCGCAAAGGAAGAGTAGTGATCCCCGAGTCTGGAATGGAGCGCTCTGAAGATGTCGGGATACGCATGCATACGACCTACCAGATTTTTGTGCCGGCCAACCGGTCGAAACTTACGAGTGAGCCAAAGGGGTATGCGCTGCCCGAAAGCGCGGCGGCGGTGACGCCAGGAGCGCCTCCCTTCACCGGCTATGCGTTCGAGACGCCAGCTTCCATTGCCTGCATTTATGGGCTGGTTACGGCGGCGGCAGGTTGCAATCCCAACACGTTCAAGACCAATCCCACCGGGGGTACCAAGGCGATTGGAATCGTGGATGCTTTCGACTACCCGACCGCGATGGCGGATTTAAACAAATTCTCGACACAGTTCGGTCTTCCCAAGGTGACGGCGACGACGTTCAAGGTAATTTTCGCGGGTGGCAGTGGTGGTTGCGCGGGCTCTGATCCGGGGAACGATCCTGGTTGGGAGACGGAGCAGGCGTTGGATATCCAGTGGGCCCACGCCATGGCTCCAGCTGCCAAGATTTTCCTGGTGGAGGCGGCGACTAACAGTCTTGCAGATCTGCTGGTCGCGGAGGATTGCGCGACGAAGCAGGTGGCGGCGGCGGGCGGAGGAGAAATCTCCAACAGTTGGGGAGGAACGGAGTTCTCCACGGAAAAAAGTTCGGACTCGCACTTCGTACACGCGGGAATTGTTTATTTTGCGTCGACCGGAGATGGGGCGGGGACGATCTATCCGAGCGTTTCGCCAAACGTTGTAGCCGTGGGCGGCACCACCACAGCGCGAGTGAACAGTGGCTCCGGTTTCGGCAACTTTGCCTTGGAAGCAGCATGGGAAAACGGGGGCGGAGGGGTGAGCGCGTTTGAAGCCAAGCCTAGCTACCAGAGCAAGTTTACTGGGACACATCGACTCGTGCCCGACGTCTCGTCGGATGCCAACCCCAATACCGGGGTCTGGGTCTATGACAGCAATGCCACGACGGGAGTGGGGTGGTATATCGTCGGAGGCACCAGCGTTTCATCGCCAACGTGGGCGGGAATCGTCAATAAGGCGGGTCACTTTGCAGCGTCGAGCAGCGCCGAACTCACCACCATCTACAACGCTTTTGCGACGGCATCCACTTATGCTGCGGACTATAACGACGTCTCTTATGGTCTCTGCGGCGCTTACGACGATTTTGTCGCAGTGACATCATGGGATCCGTGCACGGGGATTGGAAGCCCAAAGACCTACGTTGGGAAATAAGTCCTACTGACAGCGGAGCGACAACATAACTTGAGGCCCTGCCAAACGGCAGGGTCTTTTTTCTGCACTCAGCTGGTGCCAGCGACCTGCTTCAACGCTTTTTCCAGTTCTTCGGGCTTGAAACCGAAGGGGCCGGGCTTGCTCTTGTAGGCCACGCGGTTCTGCTGATCGATGAGGTAGATGCGATCGGGCCAGCCGGTATAGGCGTTCTCCGTGGAATTGTCGAATCCGTCAATCACCGCGGGGAATTTGATTCCCAGCTTTCGCAGGCAGGAGCCGGCGACTTGGGTGCGTTCGTCGTAGTCCCTGGGGCTGGCGAAGACGATCTTGTCCTTGAGATTGCTCTCGGTTTGCCAGACGTCGCTGGGATGCGCTTCGACGATGTAAACAATCAGGAAGGCGACGCGCTGGCTGTACTGATCATAGAGCTTGTTGAGGGCGGGAACCTCCCGCCGGAAGGGCGGTCAAGTGTAGCTGCCGAAGACGAGCACGACGGGTTGGTGGGCCGCCAGCGAAGAGAGCTGAACATTCGCGGACTTATCGAGCGTGGTCAGGGAAAAATCCGGGGCGGGATCGCCGGTACGCAGATGTCCGGCACGGGCGTGGGTCCACATGGTTTCAAAAGGAACCAGGACATATGCGACTGAGGGCATTCTGGCCATGACGTGGCCGAAGACTTCGGGAGGCTGGCGCATCGCCCACCAGATGAAGGCGGCAAAGAGGGCATAGGCGAGGGCGACTACGATGAGAGCGCGAGTAAGAAGTTTCCGCATCGATGATAGGGGATGGGGAATGATATCGGAAAACGAGCGGGAGCGGGTTTACGTAAACGCTCGTTCGAGCTTCGCTCGAATGGACAGCCGAGGGCGGCTGTCCCCACATTTGCGTGCTTCCGGCGGACTGTGAAAAACTATTTACTTCAATGACATCCATGGGAACCGCGCGAACATTGTTCGAAAAGATTTGGGATGCACACCTGGTGGCGCGGCCGCCGGGGCGCTCGCCGATTTTGTACATCGACTTGCATCTTGTGCATGAGGTGACATCACCGCAGGCATTTGATGGCCTCCGGGTGGCGGGGCGGAAGGTCCGGCAAGCGGCGCGAACCGTGGCGACCGTGGACCACAACATTCCGACCGAGCCGCGCGGGACCCCGATTACCGACCTGATTGCAGCGAAGCAGATTTCTGCGTTGCAGAACAACTGCAAAGAGTTTGGCATCCGGCTGTTCGACATGGATTCTCCAGATCAAGGGATTGTGCATGTGATTGGTCCGGAGCTGGGGCTGACACAGCCGGGGATGACAATTGTCTGCGGCGACAGCCATACCAGCACGCACGGAGCGTTCGGAGCGCTAGCGTTTGGGATCGGGACGTCGGAGGTCGAGCACGTTCTGGCAACGCAGTGCCTGGCACAACAGCGACCGAAGACCATGAAGATTGACGTGCGGGGACGGTTGGCCGACGGCGTCAGCGCGAAAGACTTGGCACTGGGGATTATCGGGCAGATTGGAACGGACGGCGCCACCGGGCACGTGATGGAATACGCCGGGCCCGCGGTGCGCGCGCTCTCGATGGAAGGGCGCATGACGCTGTGCAATATGAGTATCGAAGCGGGGGCGCGGGCTGGGATGGTGGCGCCGGATGAAACGACCATCGCGTATGTGAAGGGGAAACGATTCGCCCCCAAGGATGCGGAATGGGAGAAGGCCGTGGCGTACTGGCGGAGCTTGCCGTCGGATGCGGATGCGAAGTTCGACAAGGTCGTGGAGATTGACGGAAGCCAGCTGTGTCCGTTCGTGACTTGGGGAACGAATCCAGGGATGGTGGCTCCGGTGACGGGGCGCGTGCCGGAGATCAAGGGGTTGGAGGAGCAGGACCGGCGGGCGACGGAACTGGCGTTGCAATACATGGGGCTGGAGCCCGGCAGAAAAATCGAAGACATCGGAATTGACCGCGTGTTCATTGGATCGTGCACGAACTCGCGGATCGAAGATTTGCGGGCGGCGGCGCGGGTGGCGAAGGGGCATCATGTGAGCTCGAAAGTGCGGGCGATGGTGGTGCCGGGATCGCAGACTGTGAAGCGGGCGGCCGAACAGGAAGGCCTGCACCGGATTTTTCAGGATGCGGGATTTGAATGGCGCGAATCGGGATGCTCGATGTGTTTGGGAATGAATCCCGATATTCTGCAGCCGGGAGAGCGGTGCGCGTCGACCAGCAATCGCAATTTTGAAGGGCGGCAGGGGCGGGGAGGGCGGACGCATCTGGTGAGTCCGATGATGGCGGCGGCGGCGGCGATTGCGGGACATTTTACGGATATTCGGAATTGGAAGTTTCAGTAGAGCGGGAATCAGTTTCATACAAGTTTATTGGCTGGAGGATGGGAGCGGCATGAAGCCATTTACTGTGCATCGCGGACGAGTGGCGCCGCTGGATCGGGTCAATGTGGATACGGACCAGATCATTCCCAAGCAGTTTCTGAAGAGGATTGAGCGAACGGGCTTTGGGCAGTTTGTGTTTTATGACTGGCGGTTTGGCGCGGAGGGGAAGAAGAATCCGGACTTCATTTTGCATGACCCTCGGTACGAGGGCGCGAGCGTGCTGGTTGCGGGGAAAAATTTCGGGTGCGGCTCATCACGCGAGCACGCGGTGTGGGCGCTGGCTGACTTCGGATTCCGTGCAGTGATCTCTTCTTCGTTCGCGGATATTTTTGCGAATAACAGTACGAAGAACGGGTTCCTGGCCGTGCAAGTCAGCGAGGGCGAACTGGCCGTGCTAATGCAGCGGGCACATGAAATCGATGACTACCAGGTCACGATTGATCTGGAGAAGTGCGAAGTGCGCGATGAGCAGGGATTCTGCGCGAAGTTTCCTGTGGATGAGTTCGTTCGGCACTGCTTATTGAATGGCCTCGACGACATTGGCCTGACGCTGCAGCACGAGGCGGCAATTGTGGCTTATGAATCGCAGCATCCAGCTCCGGCAGCACTGAAGATTTCGTAACGAGTAAACCTCGGTCAAGACGAGTAAAGATATGTAAAACCTTGGGCTCCGTCTTGACCTGCCAGCGGTCCGGGCCTGATTCTAGAGGAGCGCGGTTCTGCCATAGCAACTGCACTTCAGGCTCCGACCTGAGCCATTCCTGGAAAGGTCTCCTCGGCTAGTAAAATTCCTGCCTTTCAGGAGAGAGTTGCCGCAACCGAGCCTAGAATGTGTACGTCTAATACTTGGCCTCCTGCCGAGCTCGGGTCAAACGAACGGCAACGGATAACCTTTGAATATGAATGATCCCTGTGAAAAAAACCTCGCGCTGACGATTCGATGTGTGCGCGTGGCTGTGATGGGCACTCTTGCGGCAGTTTGCGCGCTTTTTCTCAGTTGTAGCAGCGGCGACGCCAAACAGCAGAAGGCACAGGCTGCGGGGCCTCGCCCAGCAATTTCGGTGGCGGTCGCTCCAGTCAAGCAACAGGACGTGCCGGTTTATCTTTCGGGCCTGGGATCTGTAACTGCGTTCAACACCGCGAACATCAAGAGCCGTGTGGACGGACAGATTATGAAGGTCAACGTCCGGGAAGGGCAGGACGTCCGCGAGGGGGCACTGCTGATCGAAATCGATTCCCGCCCGTACCAGGTTCAACTGGACCAGATGCAGGCGCAGCTGTTCCGCGACCAGGCGCAATTGCGGGACGCGAAGCTGAACTTGGAACGCTACACGTCGTTGATCCCCTCCGGCAGCATCGCCCAGCAACAGGTCGACACTCAAAAGGCGACGGTGGACCAGCTGGAGGGAACCGTTCGCACCGATCAGGCGCAGATCGATAATGCAAAGTTGAACATCATTTATTGCCACATCACGGCGCCATTCAACGGGCGGGTTGGTTTGCGCCAGGTAGATCCGGGAAACATCGCACATGCCTCGGATGCGAACCCCATGCTGATTCTGACGCAACTGCAGCCCATTGCGGTGATTTTCACGCTGCCGGAAGATCAGTTGCAGATCGTGTCGCAGCGCATGAAGCACGGAACCCTCGAAGTGGATGCATTTAGCCGTGACGATCAAACCAAGCTGGCAACCGGAAAGCTGCTGACAATCGACAATCAGATCGATCCGGCGACTGGGACAGCGAAGCTCAAAGCAGTATTCGACAATAAAGACAGCCAGCTCTGGCCAAATCAGTTCGTGAACGCGGACCTGCTGTTAGAAACGCGGAAGAGCAGCACCGTGTTGCCCACGGCGGCAATTTTGAGGGGGCCCCAGGGGACCTTTGTTTATGCGGTGAATCCGGACAAGACGGTGCAAGATCGTCCGGTCACGATTTCGCTGACGCAAGGGGATACGACCGTGGTCACGAACGGAGTCAATCCCGGCGACATGGTGGTGACGGACGGCCAGGATAAGTTGCAAAGAGGCAGCCACATCGAGCCGCGCAACACGGGACCAGGTTCCGGAGCGGGTGGCAAAGGTGGCTCTGGCAGCTCAGGGTCGGCAGGCGCGAGCTCGGGCACCCCGGCTTCAGGTGGGCAAGGTTCGGGTAGTTAATCTCCGACGCCAAGTTCCGGTAAGCAGCCTTTATGAGCCCTTCACGATTATTCATTCTCCGACCGGTCGCGACGACGCTACTGATGGTCGGAGTGCTGCTCGTGGGCTGGGTTGCATTCATGCAACTGCCTGTGTCCGCCCTGCCCGAGGTTGACTATCCAACCATTCAAGTTGTGACCTTCTATCCGGGTGCGGACCCGGATGTGATGGCGTCATCGGTGACGTCTCCGCTGGAGCGGCAGTTCGGGCAGGTACCCGGATTGAGCCAGATGACGTCGACGAGTTCGTTTGGGAGTTCAGTGATCACGCTGCAGTTCGGCCTCGATCAGAACATCGACGTGGAAGAACAGCAGGTGCAGGCGGCGATCAATTCAGGCTCGACCTATTTGCCGGCCGACCTGCCCAATCCTCCGATCTACAACAAGGTCAATCCGGCGGATGCGCCAATCCTGACGCTTGCGCTGACTTCAGATTCGTTGCCGTTATCGAAGGTGGAGGATCTCGCCGACACGTCGCTGGCCCAGAAGATTTCCCAACTGCCCGGCGTAGGTCTGGTTTCAATCAGCGGCGGCCAGAAACCGGCGGTGCGCATTCAAGCCAACCCCACCGCTCTAGCTTCGTATGGGCTGAGCCTGGAAGATCTGCGGACGGCGCTCACGCAGGCGAATGTGGACCAGGCCAAGGGCGTAATTGACGGTGCGCGGCAGTCGTACACGATCGGGGCGAACGATCAACTTTTCTCCAGCGAGCAGTACAAGCCAATCGTCGTTGCTTACCACAATGGCGCTCCGGTGCGGTTGAGCGATGTTGCGAACGTAATCGACGGCACCGAGAACACCCAACTCGCGGCATGGATGAATTTGACGCCAGCGGTGATTGTCAACATTCAGCGCCAGCCGGGCGCCAACATCATCAGCGTTGTGGATCGGATCAAAAAGCTCCTGCCGCAACTGCAGGCGTCGCTACCCAAATCAGTGGCGGTGCAAATCCTCACCGACCGGACGACCACAATTCGAGCGTCGGTCAAGGACGTCGAGTTCGAATTGATGCTGTCGATCGCCCTCGTGGTGCTGGTGGTGTTCCTGTTCCTGCGGAACCTTTCGGCGACAGTGATTCCGAGTGTGGCAGTGCCGCTCTCGCTGATTGGAACGTTTGGTGTGATGTATCTGCTGGGATACAGCCTGAATAACCTGACACTGATGGCGTTGACGATTTCCACGGGCTTTGTGGTGGATGACGCGATCGTCATGATCGAAAATATCGACCGCTACCTGGAGGCAGGAGATTCGCCGCTGGATGCAGCGTTGAAGGGATCGGGGCAAATCGGGTTCACGATCGTCTCGCTGACCGTATCGTTGATCGCAGTGTTGATCCCCCTGCTGTTCATGGGCGACATTGTGGGACGGCTGTTTCGCGAATTCGCGGTCACGCTGGCGGTGACGATTCTGGTTTCGGCAGCGGTTTCACTGAGTTTGACGCCGATGATGAGCGCCAAACTGCTGAAGCATCGTAAGGAAGGCGAGAAGGGTCGGTTCTACGAAGTCACCGAGGAATACTACAACCGGATCATCGCGTTCTACGGGCGCACGGTAAAGATTGTGCTGAAGCACCAGACCGCGACCCTGCTCGTGACGTTTGGAACGCTCGTGCTTACGCTCTTCCTGTACGTGATCGTGCCGAAAGGATTTTTCCCAGTACAGGATACGGGAGTGATCCTGGGCGTTTCCGAAGCACCCGATTCCATCTCGTTCGACGCACTGGCGCAACGCCAGCAGGAGTTGGCCAAGGTAATCCTGAAAGATAAGGCTGTGGACAGCCTATCCTCGTTTATCGGAGTCGACGGGACGAACACGACTCCGAACCAGGGACGCATCCAGATCAATCTGAAGCCACGCGATCAGCGGTCCGATGATGCTTCGGCGATCATCCGCCGGCTGCAGCCGGAATTGGCGAAGGTCGACGGAATTACGCTTTACATGCAACCAGTGCAGGACCTTACCGTCGAAGACCGGGTGAGCCGGACGCAATTTCAGTATTCGATCGAGGATGCGGATGTGCAGGAACTCTCGCAGTGGACTCCGAAGCTGGTAGCCAAGCTGCAGACGCTGCCGGAATTGCGGGATGTAGCGACCGACCAACTCAACAACGGACTGAAAACGAGCGTCACGATTGATCGTGACACGGCGTCGCGGCTGGGAATTTTTCCGCAGGCGATCGACAACACTCTGTATGACGCCTTCGGTCAGCGGCAGGTTTCGACCATTTTTACACAGCTTAACCAGTATCACGTGATCCTGGAGGTTCTGCCGCACTTCGCTGAAACTCCGGATAATTTGAAGGACATCTATATTCGTCCGAGCACGGTAACTCCGAACACCGGGGCACCGACCGCCAATGGGGCGGCAGTGACGACCAGCGGAGCTCCGGTTCCTATTTCGACGTTCACGCGGATGGAATCAAGCAACGCTTCTCTGGCGGTAAACCATCAGGGGCAATTTCCGGTGGTGACGCTTTCATTCAACCTCGCTCCGGGCGCCTCGCTGGGCGAAGCGACGAAGGCGATTCAGCAGGCGGAAAAAGAAATCCAGCTTCCCGCCAGCATTCACGCGTCCTTTCAAGGAACGGCCGCTGCCTTTCAGAATTCACTTGCGTCGGAACCGTACTTGATTTTGGCGGCGGTGATCACCGTCTACATCGTTCTCGGAGTTTTGTATGAAAGTTACATTCACCCGGTGACGATTCTTTCGACGCTGCCTTCGGCGGGCGTGGGCGCGATTCTGGCCCTGATGATTACGGGGAATGATCTGACAGTGGTGGCGCTGATTGGAATCATTCTTCTGATCGGCATTGTGAAGAAGAACGCCATCATGATGATCGATTTCGCTCTCGAGGCGGAGCGCGAGGAACATAAGCCCCCGGAGGAAGCCATCTACCAGGCATGTTTGCTGCGGTTCCGGCCGATCATGATGACGACCATGGCGGCGCTGCTCGGCGGACTTCCGCTGGCGTTGGGTTCAGGAACGGGCGCGGAATTGCGGCGGCCCCTGGGCATCACGATTGTCGGCGGGTTGCTGCTCAGCCAGTTGCTTACGCTGTACACGACGCCGGTGGTGTACTTGTGGTTCGACCGGCTGGCGCAACGATTCTCGCGCTACCGAATCGGTAATCCCATTCCTCAGGAGCCGATGTCGGCAGATTGACGCGTTTGATCAGACCATGAGTATTTCGGCTCCATTTATCCGGCGCCCGATTGGCACGTCGCTGCTGGCGGCCGCATTGCTGCTCTCAGGGATTCTTGCGTTCAAGTTCCTTCCCGTCGCTTCGCTGCCGAAAATGGACTTCCCGGTCATCAGCGTGGGAGCGAGCCTGCCAGGAGCTGATCCGCAAACCATGGCATCGGCAGTGGCAACCCCGTTGGAACGTCAGTTCGGACGGATTGCGGCGGTGAATCAGATGACTTCGTCAAGCCAGCTCGGCAGCACCGGAGTCGCACTGCAATTTGATCTGAACCGGGATATCAACGCGGCTGCTCGCGACGTGCAGGCGGCCATCAATGCAGCACGCAGCCAGCTTCCCGCAAACCTGCCGAGCAATCCCAGCTATCGCAAAGTGAATCCTGCGGACGCTCCCATTCTATTGCTGGGATTGACCTCCGACACCATGACGGTGCCGCAGATGTACGATGGCGCCGACTCAATCCTCTCGCAAAAGCTGGCGCAAGTGGAGGGAGTGGGGCAGGTTTTTGTGTGGGGAGCGGCGCAGCCAGCGGTGCGCGCTGAGGTCAATCCAACCTTGTTAAACAAGCTTGGAATCGGGCTGGATACTGTCCGGAATGCGCTGAATGCGGCCAATGCGAACCGTCCGAAGGGTGCGGTGTCGAGCGGCACCACGACATATACGTTCAGCGACACCGACCAGTTGTTTACCGCAGATCAGTACCGTCCATTGATTGTGGCCTACCACAACGGCGCGGCGGTGCGACTTGGCGATGTAGCGGAGGTCAGGGATGCGGTCTCCGACGTGCGAAACCTCGGTCTTATCAACGGCAAGCCGGGCATCATAGTTCCGGTCTTCCGGCAGCCGGGCGCCAACATCATCGAAACGGTGGACCGGGTTCGGGCGCTGATGCCCTATCTGCAATCCTCGATTTCGCCAGCGATCCAGCTCTCGATTGTGAACGACCGCACGACCACGGTGCGGGCTTCGGTAAAGGACATCGAGAGAACTCTGCTGATTTCGATCGCCCTGGTGATTCTGGTTGTGTTCCTGTTCTTGCGTACGGTCCGGGCGACCATCATTCCGAGCATCGCCGTGCCGCTTTCCCTGGTGGGCACATTCGGGGGCATGTATTTGCTGGGCTACAGCCTGGACAATCTGTCGCTGATGGCGCTGGCGATTTCGACCGGATTCGTGGTGGATGACGCGATCGTAGTGCTGGAGAACATCACACGCTACGTGGAGCACGGCATGGACGTCGTGCAAGCCACGTTCAAAGGAGCAGCAGAAATAGGATTTACGGTGCTCTCGATGAGCACGTCGCTGGTCGCCGTGTTCATCCCGCTGTTGCTGATGGGTGGAATCGTGGGACGGCTTTTTCGCGAGTTCGCGGTGACGCTGAGTATCGCGATCGGGGTGTCACTGCTGGTTTCTCTGACCACGACGCCAACCATGTGCGCGAAGTTCCTGCGACCATCGAAACAGGAAAAGCACAATGTCTTCTATCGCGCCAGCGAGTGGTTTTTCGACCGGCTTCTGGCAACTTACACGCATGCGCTGAAGTGGGTGCTGGCGCACCAGCCGCTGACCGGAGTGGTAACCATCGGGGTGGCCGTGCTGAGCATTTTCCTTTACTTCAAGGTGCCCACAGGGTTCTTTCCCCAGCAGGATACCGGGCGCATTCAGGCCACCGTGATCGGAGCCCAGGACATTTCGTTCCAGTCCATGAGCGACAAGATGAGGCGCTACATCAGCATCGTGATGAAGGATCCCGCAGTCGATACCATGGCTGGCTTTACGGGCGGAGGTTCCGCTCTGAACCAGGGCCGGTTTTTCGTGGCGCTGAAACCCATGGAACAGCGCGGTCAGTGCCAGAAACAACATTTCTGGCAAGCCTGCCATTACGCGACTGCCGATGAGGTAATCAACCGCCTGCGCGGTAAGCTGGCGGTGGTGCCAGGAGCGACACTGATTTTGCAGGCGCAACAGGAGCTCACCATCGGGGGACGGTACGGCAACGCACAGTATCAATACACGCTGCAGAGCGGGAACCTGGCTGATCTCAATACCTGGGCTCCGCGTCTGCTGGAGAAGTTGAAAACGCTGCCGGAGTTGCGTGACCAGAATTCGGATCAGCAGGATAAAGGTCTGCAGGCACGATTAGTGATCGATCGCGACACGGCCAGCCGAATGGGGATCAGTCCCCAGACTCTCGACAACGCCCTGTATGACGCATTCGGTCAACGGCAGGTTTCGACCATGTACCGAGCGCTGAACCAGTACCACGTTGTCATGGAAGTGGCGCAGCAGTTCCAACAGACTCCCGAGGCCCTGCAGAACATCTATCTTCGCTCGACAACGGGTACACCGGTTCCGCTGGCGGCGTTCACTCACTACGAGCCTTCGAATACTCCGTTAGCGGTGAACCACCAGGGCCAGCTGCCTTCGGTGACCATTTCGTTCAACCTGGCGCCGGGGATTTCTCTCGGCCAGGCGACGGACGCCATTGACAGAGCCGAACGCACGATCGGCTTTCCGCCAACCATCCAGGCTAGTTTTCAGGGAACGGCCGCCGCCTTCCAGGATTCGCGCTCCAACATGCTGGTTCTGATCTTCACCGCGCTGGGCGCCGTCTATGTTGTGCTGGGTATGCTTTACGAGAGCTATATTCATCCCATTACAATTCTTTCGACGATACCGTCGGCCGGCGTAGGAGCGCTGCTGGCGCTACTTTTGACGCACAACGAGCTCAACGTCGTTGGAATGATCGGGATCATCCTGCTCATCGGATTGGTCAAGAAAAACGCCATCATGATGATCGACGTGGCGCTCGATGTGGAGCGCACGCAAGGGAAAAAGCCGGTGGAGGCGATCTATGAAGCCTGCATCCTGCGATTCCGTCCGATCATGATGACGACGATGGCTGCCCTGCTCGGAGGCCTGCCTTTAGCGCTCGGCACGGGAACGGGGTCCGAGTTGCGGCGGCCACTGGGGATCACGATCGTGGGCGGATTGATCGTGAGCCAGATGCTGACGCTATTCACCACGCCGGTTGTGTACGTATATCTTGACCGGTTGAGACTGGCTTTGCGGGGTGGAGAAGATGAAGCGCTACCTGAAACATCATCGCCGGGAACACCGCGTCCCAGCCCGGCTCACTGAGCCAAGCGTTGATTTTTGGACGGTTGATTGAAACTTGCTACGGCGCGGGATCACATCGGAACGCCATCGCCCGCGTGCAACCTAGATGGAGAAATCCTGCATCCAGAGCAAGAGAGAAGGCCGTTTGCTGCAGAAGGGACCGCTCGTCCCGTATGATAGGTGCTCTGAGTAGTACTGCCGGACAGCAACCCGATCGTCCCGGAGTTGCCGGGTAGCCAAGCGATTTCCAAGTTGCGTTTCGACAAATTTCTTGAGGAGTCACGGATGCTAAAGAAAGCAGCGGCGCTGTGCGTTGTTTGCGCAAGCCTAGTTATGTGGGTTGGTTGTGGCACGACAAGCAGCCGTTATTTGTACGCAGCAATTCCCGCATCCAGCCAGATAGTTGCCTATCGCGAAGATCCGAACTCTGGAGTTCTTACAGCCCTGGCGGGAAGTCCGATCACGGCGGGAGCGGCGGTACAGTCTCTGGCGCTTCATCCGTCGAAAAAATTTCTGTACGCGGCAAACTCCGGGTCCGGTGACGTGTCATTGTTCACGATTTCGAGCACGGGGGCGCTCACGGAAGTGACGCCGCGCGCGAGTGCCGGCATAGCGCCTTCGATATTGACGATGGACGCAGCAGGAGGTTTTCTGTACGTGGGCAATGTGGGGTCGGCTGACATCTCCGTATTCTCCATTGACGCGAGCAAAGGGACGCTGACACAGGTCGGGACCTCGTTTCCGATTGGAACCAGTCCGCTCAATATCTTGTTGTCGCCTTCGGGGAACTTTCTGTTTGTAACGAGCCAAGGGGCACCGGGGTTTATCCAGGTGTTCACTGTCGCTCAGGGATCTCTGTCTCCGGTCCCGGGATCACCGTTCCTCACCGGAAGAGATCCGTTTGGACTGGCCGTCGATTCCACCGGATCTCATTTGTACACGGGAAACACATCGGATAATTCCATCTCGGAGTTCACCATCAATGCGGACGGATCGCTGACGGAGCTCTCCAATTCCCCAATCGGCGAAACCTACAGCGCGCCGGTTGCGCTGCGGATCGACACTTCGGGCAAGTATCTTTACGTCGCCAACCAGGGATCGAGCAATCTCGCGGCGTATTCGATCGGAACCGATGGCTCGCTTACTCTTTTGACCACATCACCGTTCGCCACGGGGCCGCAGCCCAGTTTCATTGCGAACGACCCAAGCGGGAAATATCTGTTCGTCGGCAACCAGTCGAGCCCCGTCATTCAGTCTTTCAGTCTGGCGGCCAGCACTGGGACGCTGACATCGGTTGCCACGTACTCGGTGGCGGGCACGCCGAGTTCGATCGTGCTAACCCCTTAAATTCGAATCTGGAGAGAAATGAGCACATCAGCACAATTGGCACAATCGGAGCGCGTCTCGGAACGATACGCGGAACGCGTGAACCGAGAGTGGGTACGGCTTTTGGATCTGCTGCAGATGAACGTCCGATACGAGCGGTGCGTGGGAACGGAGTTGCACACAGCTGACGGGCGATGCATTCTCGACTTCCTTTCCGGATATTGCGTTCACAATGTAGGCCACAATCATCCGAATGTGGTGGGCGCGCTGCAGGATGAGCTAGAACGCTGCGGCCCGGCCATGATTCAGACACACGTTGCCGACCTGGCCGGGGAACTGGCGGAAAAGCTCTGCGGGCGGGCGGGCGGACGCCTGGAGAAGGCATTCTTTTGCTCATCGGGGAGTGAAGGTGTAGAGGCCGCCATCAAGTTCGCCCGAGCACACACGAAGCGTGCCGGCATCCTGTCGGCCGAACACGCGTTTCATGGCCTGACCTGCGGAGCGCTGTCGCTGATGAGTGATTCGTTCTGGCGGGAAGGATTTGGGCCTCTTCTGCCAGAAACGAAATCCGTTGCTTTTGGCGATCTCAACGCCTTGGAGCGCGAACTAAAGACGAAGCGTTTTGCCGCATTCATGGTCGAGCCGATTCAGTCGGAAGCCGGAGTATGTGTTCCCAATCCGGAGTATCTGCAGGATGCGGAGGCGCTGTGCCGGCGGTATGGAACGCTGTTCGTGCTCGATGAAGTGCAGACCGGCATGTACCGAACCGGTGCTTTTCTGGCGGCACACCATTTCGGAGTGGACCCGGATATGGTGATTCTGGCAAAGGCGATGAGCGGAGGACTGGTGCCGTGTGGAGCGGTGCTAATGTCGGCTGAAGTGTGTCACTCGGTTTATTCGTCGCTGCCAAGAGCCTTTGTACATACATCCACCTTCAGCGAAAACAGCCTCGCCATGCGGGCAGCGCTCGCAACTTTGGAGGTGCTGGAGCGGGAACAACTCGGACCGCGCGCCATTGAGGCGGGGAATTACCTGAAGGCTCGACTCACGGATGCGCTGCGCGGCTACGAAATGGTGAAAGAAGTTCGCGGTGCCGGATTGCTGATGGGCATTGAGTTTCAAGCACCGCGGCAGCTGCGGTTGCGCATTCCGTATGAGGCTTTTGGAGCCGTTCACGGAGGCATGTTCGGGCAGATCGTGGTGATGCGCTTGTTCCGCGATTCGGGATTCTTAACGCAAGTGTGCGGAAATAACTTCATGGTTCTGAAGGTTGCACCGCCTCTAGTCGTGACAGACGCACAACTCGATGCATTCGTGGAGGCAGCGCAAAACGTGGTAGAACTTGCCCACTCGCCCGGCGCTTTCTGGTCTGAGGCTTTAGGACTCGCGCGACGGGCTTTTCGCGCTTAGCCATCTCGTTGGTCTCGGCTCATTCTTTTGACAATCGGGTGACAATTCGACTTTGTGGGATCGGAACAATACACTAGACGACGTCCGAATGCGGGTACAACCGCAAACAGTGCCAGATCATCTAATTACTTATTCGTGATGTCCGGCGGATGATGGCGCTGTCTCCGTGCCGGGACCGGGGCCCACACAAACCAATGAAAATTGCCAGCGCCGCGAGCGCCTTCCCTAAAAATTATTACTCTCAAAAATTCCTGCTGGAACGACTGCAACAATATTGGGGCGACAGCCTGAGAAATCCGCAGATGCTGGCGCGACTGCACAAAAACGTCGCCGTGGAAGGCCGTCACCTGGCGATGGCTCCCGAGAAGTATTACGACCTGAAGACGTGGGGAGAGGCGAATGATGTATGGATCGAGGTCTCGCAGGAACTGGGAGAACAGGCGCTGTGCCGCGCGCTGCATCATGCGGGTCTCGAGACGAGCAAATTAGGGGCACTTTTTTTCACGTCGGTTACAGGGATATCGAGCCCTTCGATCGACGCCCTATTGATCAATCGCATGGGGCTTCCGGCGAACATCCGGCGCTTGCCGATATTTGGGTTAGGGTGCGTTGCGGGAGCAGCGGGAATTGCGCGCGCGGCGGATTACGTGAAGGCCTATCCTTCGCAGGCAGCCGCCTTGGTGTCGGTGGAGCTTTGCTCGTTGACCATTCAGCGCGAGGATCTTTCGGTGGCGAACCTGATTTCTTCGGGGTTGTTCGCCGATGGGGCGGCGGCGGTCATCGTTACCGGCGCGGATTTGAATGCGACGGGGCCCGAGATCGTGGCGACTCGATCAGTTTTTTATCCCGACACTGAAGAGATGATGGGCTGGAAGGTGAGCGAGAAAGGCTTTCGCATCACGCTTTCACCAGAAGTTCCGGTGCTGATCCGCGAACACCTGGGACACGACGTGGATGCATTTCTTGCCGACCACGGACACCAGCGAAGTGACATTGGGAGTTGGGTGCTGCACACGGGCGGTCCGAAAGTGCTGGAGGCAACCGCGGCGGCTCTGGATCTGCATAACGGGCAACTGGATGCGTCGTGGGATTGCCTGAAGAAAGTTGGGAATCTGTCGTCAGCGTCGGTGCTGGTGGTACTGGAAGATGTGATGAAGAACCGGCGTCCGGAACCGGGCACGATGGGTGTGCTAGCGGCGATGGGTCCGGGATTCTGTTCTGAGCTAGTTCTTCTTAAGTGGTGAGGTTTTAGTTGGTCAACTCTACGGATGTTTTTGTAATTGGCGGAGGCCCCGCCGGACTGGCCGCCGCCATTGCGGCGCGACAGCAAGGATTCCGAGTCGTGGTTGCTGACGGCGCGCAAATGCCGATCGACAAGCCTTGCGGCGAAGGCTTGATGCCGGACGGACTGGCGGCCCTGGAAAGACTCGGCGTGTCGGTCGAGACGGCGGAATCCTATCCTTTCCGCGGGATTCGCTTTCTGAGTGCGGGCTTGGGCATCGAAGCTTCGTTTCCCAATGGGGCTTATGGCAAGGGAGTGCGACGAACGGTCCTGCACCGGATCATTGCAGAACGGGCTTCCAGCCTGGGCATTGATTTCATGTGGCAGACGACGGTGACTGGTATTTCCGCCGATGCCGTTCACCTGGGAAGCCGCAAGGTGAATGCTCGATGGATCGTTGGGGCAGACGGCGGAAGCTCGCGGGTGCGGCGCTGGGCGCAGCTCGACAGGTTTCGAAAAAGAGACTGCCGCTACGCGTTTCGGAAGCACTATCGTGTGCCCCCCTGGTCGGATCACATGGAATTGTATTGGGGCCGGTACGGGGAAATCTATGTCACTCCTGTTTCACCGGAGCAGGTTTGCGTTGCGCTGATCTCCCGCGACCCGAAGCTGCGACTGGAAGAGGCATTACGCTTGTTTCCGGAATTGCAGGCACGACTGAGCGGAGCGGAGGCAGGTTCCACAGAGCGTGGTGCCTTGACGGCTACAAGCAAGCTGAAGCATGTGAGCCGGGGAAATGTTGCGTTGATCGGAGACGCGTCCGGGACGGTGGATGCTATCACCGGAGAAGGGCTCTGCCTCACTTTCAGCCAGGCCCTGGTCCTAGCCGACTGCCTGCGGAACGGCGACCTGACTCGCTACGAGCGTGAACATCGCCGGCTTGCATTGCGCCCTTTCTTGATGGCGCGGCTGATGTTGTTGCTCGATGGGCGCCCGCGGCTGCAGCGCCGCACGTTACAGGCATTCCAGAGACGCCCGCATGTTTTCCAACGGTTGTTGGAGTTGCACGTTGGAGTGTTGTCGCCTTTGCAGCTTGCCGTCAACGGTCTCACCCTAGGATGGGGGCTGCTCACGGCTTAACGTCATGAACACCCGCCACAGTACGTTCAAAACTCGTGCGTGGCGCATTCTGTTGGTCGCCGCATTGCTGGCGGTGAGCGCGGTTTTCGCGGTGTCGCAGGACGCGGCATTTCAGCTGGATCCCGCGCAGAGTGCAGTGAAATTCACGTTGGGTGACGTTCTTCATACAGTGCACGGGACCTTCAAGCTAAAGCACGGAGCGGTGGAACTCGACCCTAAGTCGGGCAAGGTCTCCGGCGAGATCGTGGTTGACGCGCAGAGTGGCGACAGCGGCAGCGGCATGCGCGACCGAAAAATGCATAAGGAAGTGCTGGAGAGCACGCGCTATCCGGAGATTGTTTTTCGGCCCGACCGGGTCGAAGGCAAAGTCGCGGGCCAGGGAAAGTCTTCGGTGATGATTCACGGCACGTTCAGCATTCACGGAGCCGACCGCGAGATCACGGTTCCGGCCCAGGTGGACCTGTCCGCGGACCACTGGAGCGCAGCCGTCCACTTTACGGTGCCATACGCGAAGTGGGGGATGAAGAATCCGAGTACGTTATTTTTGCGAGTGAGCGATACCGTAGAGATCGATCTGGCGGCAGCGGGAAACGTAGCGACACCTACTGTCAGTTCGAATCAATAACCATCTTGCGGGACAATTCCCTTTCCCTCCGTACATTCGTACGCGCGGGCCGCTCGAAGATTCTTGTATTCCTCGGTCCGTCCGCTGGGCCAATCGATCACCACGCGTTCGATGTGGTCATGCTTTTCAAGCCCGAACGTCACTGGAAGTTCCGACTGCGACAAGTAGCTGGAACCTCCTTTTACCACGCGCGACTGCACCAAGCCTCCTGCAAACACGCGTACAAGTCCGCCGATCGCGTCGCGATTTGATTTCGTTCCCACGAGGCGAAAACGAATACTGCGATTTCCCGCAAGCTGATCGTTGCGATACAGGTACGCCGGACCGTTGTTCGTGGTGATGAGAAGATCGAGATCACCGTCGCGGTCGAAGTCGCCATAGGCCAAGCCGCGGCCCACCTTCGGCTGATCGAAGCTTCCCCCGATTTCGGCGGCGACATCGCGAAAGGTTCCCTTTCCACCACTGAGAAAGAGTTGCGGCGGCTGGGCATATCCCACATTGCCGCGGATGTTGCGCACGGTCTCATCGATGTGCCCATTGGCCACGGCGAAGTCGAGCCAGCCATCAAGGTTCACGTCGAAGAAGGCACAGCCAAATCCCAGGCTGTTTCTGGAGGCGACGCCCACACCCGACTGCGGCGCGATGTCTTCGAAACTCTTTCCAGTGGGGCGGTAGAGGCCAATCATTTCGTTGTCGAAATTTGTGATCGCGACGCCCGGCGCGCCCGAGTTGTCGAAGTCAGCCACATCGACTCCCATGCCGGCACGGGCTTTCCCTTCGCTGCTGAAGGCAAGGCCGGCCTCGACTGCAGAATCTTTGAAAGTGCCGTTGTGCTGGTTGCGATAGAGCTTGTTAGGCTGAGTATCGTTGGCAACGAGGAGATCCGGCCATCCGTCATGGTTATCGTCGAACAAAGCGACGCCGAGAGATTTTGAACTGCTGTCGAAAATCCCGCTCGCCGCGGTAACGTCTTCGAAAGTGCCGTTGCCTCGATTGTGAAAGAGCCAGCAGGTAGCTCCGCGGTAGGCCTCAGGCGTGCAATACGATTTATGTTTTCCGTCGAGGCTGCAGAACACGTCGCGCTCAGGCGACCACTTCACGTAGTTGCAAACGAAAAGATCGAGCAGGCCATCGCGATCGTAATCGAACCACAGGGCTGAAGTGCTGAAGCCTTCGCGCTTTCCCAGTCCGGCTGCATCGGTCACATCGACAAACGTGCCTTTGCCCGTGTTGCGAAACAGACGGTTCTGTCCAACGCAGGTGACAAGAATGTCGGGAAAACCGTCGTTGTTGTAATCACCAACGGCCACGCCCATGCCGTAGAGTTCGACATCGAGTCCGGCCCGTGTAGTTACATCGGTGAAAGTTCCGTTGCCATTGTTGTGATAAAGGCGAAGGGTGGTGCGGTTCTTCTTGTGACCGGGCCAGTCGGCACCGTTGATCAGCAGGATGTCTTGCCAGCCGTCGCGATCATAGTCCAGGAAGGCACAGCCGGAACCGAGAGTCTCAGGCAGAAATTTGCCGCCGAAGGCTCCGCCGTTGTGCTGGAAGTGGATTCCAGCTTGCGTGGTCACGTCGGTAAAGCGAAAGCCAAGAGGCGACGTTGCTGTTGTCTGCGCCGCGAGAGCCTGCAGAGAGGGCATCTTCGATAAAGACGCCAGCCCAGCCATCCCCCAAAGGAAAGACCTGCGATTCACGGAACGTTCACCAGCCCGGCGCGTATCGCGTATACAACCAGTTCGGCAGTCTTGTGAATTCCCAAAGTGTTCATGATATTGGCGCGGTGGACTGCGACCGTGTTGGCGCTCAGGTCGAGGGTGACTGCGATCTCCTTATTCGACTTGCCATCGACGATCAACTGCAGGACTTCCAACTCTCGTGGGGTGAGGGCGGCGTTGCGTTCACCCTTGAGAGCGGACCGCTGCTCGACTTTCGGATCGAAGACGGTTTCTCCGGCCGCAACCTTACGAATGGCTGCACTGAGTTCCAGGTCCAGAGCGTTCTTGAGGACGTATCCCTTGGCACCGGCTTCGATGGCCTGACGAACCCACGTGCTCTCCGAGTGCATGCTGAGCATGAGGACAGCGGTATCGGGAGAATCTTCGATGATTTGCCGCGCGGCTTGCAAGCCGTTCATGCCGGGCAGAGCGCAGTCCATCACGACGACTTGGGGATGAAGTTTTTTGGCAAGCTTGACGGATTGCTCTCCGTCGCCGGCTTCGCCTATCACTTCCATGTCGGACTCGTCTTCCAGCATGCGCCGGAAGCCACGCCGAACCAGGCTGTGGTCATCCACGAGCAACACTGTGATCTTCTTTTCCATAGGACTCCGCTTTCTCCCTGGGTACCGTCAGATGCACCAACGTTCCCCCTCCAAGGGGGCGAGAAAAAATGATTTCCCCACCCATCAACTCGGATCTCTCGCGCATCGCCACCAACCCTATACCACGCCGGCTGGGACGTTCCGGAAAGCCAGTTCCGCGATCTTCCACTTCCAATTCCAGCGTGTGCGGCAGGAAGCGCAGGCGCACCCAAGCCTGCTTTGCCCCGGAGTGCCGCGCCACATTATTGAGCGCTTCCTGCAGTACGCGATAGACGTGGACACCGGCACTGCCGTCTACCGCGAACGGCTCTCCTTGCTTTTCATACGATATGGTAATCCCAGTTTGTCTTTCTACCGTGGGGATATACCAGTCAAGGGTGCTCTCGAGTCCAGCTTCATCGAGCATTACGGGGTGGAGGGCTTGCGAAAGGCTGCGCACACTCTCGAGCGTCGTCTGAACTGTCTGCAACACTTCCTGCAAATCCGCGCGCAGCGATGAGCCCTCGGGGGCATGAGTTCCGGCACGGCGCAGCATGGATCCGACCGCGGTGAGAATCTGGCCAAACTCGTCGTGGAGTTCACGGGAGATGTAGCGTAGCGTGGATTCCTGGGTGGCGATGAGTTTCTGCGCCAGTTCGCTCCTGCGTTCGGAAATTTCTGCCAAGCGCGCGAACAGGCGCCGGTTCCAGCGAATGAGATAGAGACCGTTCAACAGGATAGCGAGAAGCGTTGCGGCGAGAAAGACATAGACCTGACGCTGCACCCGGTCATAGATCTGAACGATGCGCTGTCCGGCTTGCTCTTCGTTTTCGCTGTTCTGCACCAGCAGCCGGGCCACGGCAGTGCTCAGGGCGGCCTGGCGCTCCTGGAGCGAGAGCTGGATCTGAGCGCGCGCATCTTTTTCCTGGCCAGCACGAGCGAGAGCGAAAATTCGGTCCACAGCATCCCAGAATTGATTCAACGAACCCGCGAGAAATGCGCTCTGCTCGGGAGTTCGACTGGCCGCGGCAAATCCGGCCTCGAGGCGCATCGCGTCGTCGAGATCGGTATGGATGCGCTGGAATTGCGCGGACCAGGCAGTAAGTGGATAAGGCTCGTCACTGCTGACCATATCGCGCATGGCTACCGCGAGCAGGTTGAGATCGTTCTGGATTCTCAGCAACTGCAGCGAATCCTTGCGGTTGCGATCCACAAGTTCTGTCTGCAACTTGCGCAGACCCGTGACCTGCCACGTGATGTAGGCGGAATAAGCCACCACTACGGAAAGCGTGATGAAAAGGGCCAGTAACAAGCCCAGAGTCGGCGAGCGCTCCTCGTGAGGGGGGCGGGACACGCCCCGAGCATACAACGGCGGGATGGCAGCTGTCACAGGACAGCAAGCCACCGGGGGATGTGTGACAATGCAGTAATAAAGAAGCGAATCGGGCCTCTCGGGAGTCAAACAGAAGATTGAGTTCTCCAGTCAAAGACGCGGTAAAGCCTCCGAAGATCCAGCGATTAAAGGCCATTTGGCCGGAAGTTTGGAAGCTGATGCGGCCGCGCCGGGGATTGCTCGCCCTGGGCTTCGTGTTGATGGTGATGAACAAGCTCGCGGGCTTCGTGCTCCCCTATTCGTCAAAATTCCTGATTGATAACGTGGTTGGCAAAGGACAAACGGGTCTACTGAAACCGCTAGTGCTGGCGGTTTTGTCGGCCACTGTAGTCCAAGGGGTCACGTCGTTTTCGCTAACGCAACTGCTGTCAAAGGCGGCGCAGCGGTTGATTGCGGATCTCCGGCAGCAGGTGCAGGCGCACATCTCGCGGCTGCCAGTGGCTTTTTACGACGCCAACAAAACGGGCGCACTGGTGTCGCGCATCATGACCGACGTGGAGGGCGTCCGCAATCTGCTGGGCACCGGTCTGGTCGATTTCGCAGGAGGAATCCTGGCGGCCGGAATCGCGCTGGTTTTGCTGCTTCGCATCAGCGCACCGCTGACGCTGATTGCTGTGGGATCCCTAGGCTGCTTTGCGTTGGCCTTGAACAAAGCGTTCTCGGTCATTCGCCCTATCTTTCGCGAGCGCGGCAAAATCAATGCAGAAGTTACAGGACGATTGACGGAAACTCTGGGCGGCGTGCGCGTGATCAAGGGATACCACGCGGAAGAACGTGAGGAGAAGATTTTCGCGGGAGGAGTGCGACGGCTGCTCGAGAACGTCATGCGTACACTGACAGCCACGTCACTGATGAGTCTTTCCGCCAGCGTCCTGCTCGGAGTGGTGGGTGCTGCGACCATGTACATTGGCGGGCACCAGATGGTGGCGCACACCCTGACCCCGGGCAGTTATTTCTCCTACAATTTTCTTCTCGTGTTCCTGGTTGCGCCGATCATGCAAGTCGTGTCGATTGGCACGCAATTGACCGAGGCCTTGGCGGGACTGGAGCGGACGCAGGAGATCATGCGGGAGCGCCCCGAGGATCAGGATCCAAAACGCACCGTGGAACTGCGAGATATCGTCGGAACAGTCGACTTCGATAACGTGAGTTTCAGTTATGACGGGGCTCGCGAGGTGCTGCACAACATTTCGTTTCGCTCCGAGCCGGGAACGGTAACCGCGCTCGTCGGCTCGTCGGGCTCGGGAAAATCCACAACGATTGGATTGATCTCTGCTTTCTATATCCCAACCCAAGGCACAATCCGGGTGGATGGTGAGGATCTAAGCACGGTTCGGCTGGATTCATTCCGCACGCGGTTGGGAGTTGTGCTGCAAGAGTCGTTCTTGTTTGATGGGACGATTCGGGAGAATGTGGCATTCTCGCGGCCGGACGCGAGCGAGGAAGAAGTGATGCGCGCTTGCCGGATCGCGCGCGTCGACGAGTTCGCCGAGGGGTTTGCCGACAAATACGACACGGTAGTGGGCGAACGCGGGGTAAAGTTGTCGGGCGGACAGCGGCAGCGAATCTCAATCGCGCGCGCCATTCTGGCGGAGCCACGCATTCTGATTCTGGATGAAGCAACCTCAAGCCTGGACTCCGAATCGGAAGAAATGATCCAGCAGGGACTTTCCTATCTCATGCAGGGACGGACGACGTTCGTAATTGCACATCGGCTCTCCACCATCCGGCGCGCCGACCAGATCATGGTGATGGAGCAGGGAGAAATCGTGGAACGGGGCACGCACGCTCAGCTTTATGCGGCTCGCGGGCGCTATTACGACTTGTACACGAGGCAACACGGAGTCGAGAACAACCTGTTCCTTGCCCCGGGCGAAGGGGATGCGGTCGCTGTTGGCCGGGAACGGCGCAGAGGGGAAGAATGGCGACGTCAAAGCGACCGACGCCATACGCGTGTTGCGGGGAGAGATGCGCTAGCTCATATGGCGACCGTTCCCGCAGTTTCCACCGCCCGTAGCACCGTAGCGATCCGCAGCGAAAATCTTTGCCGGCACTACCGCATGGGCGAGACCCTGATTCGCGCGGTAGATGGCGTCTCGCTTGAGGTTCGAGCTGGAGAGTTTGTCGCGTTGCTGGGGAGTTCGGGATCCGGGAAGTCGTCGGTGCTGAACCTGATCGCAGGTTTGGATCGGCCGACGTCGGGAAGCGTCATCGTTCAGGCGCGGGATCTGGCAAAGCTTTCCCGTGAGGAACTGGCCAAGTATCGACTGCATGTGGTTGGGATGGTTTTTCAGTCGTTCAACCTCATCGCCAGCATGACCCTGGCTGAGAACGTGGAGTTGCCACTGCGCTTTGCCGAGGTTGAGCGCAACCGGCGCCAGGATCTGGCGCGCGAGGCTTTGGAGCGAGTCGGGTTGCGAGCGCGGATGCATCATCGGCCCAGCGAGCTTTCTGGCGGCGAACAACAGCGGGCGGCACTGGCCCGTGCCCTGATCAATCGTCCACAACTTCTGCTTGCCGACGAGCCAACCGGAAATCTCGATAGCCATACCGGCACCGAAATCATGGAGATGGTTCGCGAATTTAACCGGGAACTGGGGATGACCGTCGTGATGGTGACACATGAGCGGGCGCTGGCGGAACGTTATGCGGAGCGAATGATCTTTTTAGCGGACGGCAAATTGATCGACGATCGCCCGAATGCTCCGGCTGCAGTTCAGGCTGGCGAAAGGGGAGGACGCTCGTGAAGATTCCCGATCTGACTGAACTTGCCCTGCGAAATTTGCGGGAGTCGTTTCTGCGAAATTCTCTGACGACGATCGGCATCTCGGTTGGCGTGGCATCGTTGGTGGCAATGTTGTCATTGGGGATCGGGTTGCAACAGTTAGCATCGCGACGGCTGGGGAAGGCGGGACTTTTTGACACGGTGATGGTCTCTTCGCGACGCGATTTGCGCAGTATGGGCCGCGAGGAGGAACGAAGAGGACCGACTCCAGGGGAAAGCCGAGTCCTCGACGAACAGGCGCGGGTCGAGATCGAGCACTTGCCGAACGTGACTGAGGCATATCCGGATATTCGGTTCATCACGGAGCTGCGCTTCGAGGATAAGCCGCACCTGACGATGGTCTCCGGTCTCCCTTCGTCAGCGAAATCCAATGACGCATTCGACGGAATGCAGGGTAGCTTTTTCTCGGCTGACACTGCAGCCGAGACAATTCTGCAAAAGTCTTTTGCCGAAGAACTGCTGGGAAAGACTCCGCCGCTGGGGACGCCCGAGCCCAGCGTGTCTGAACTGGCAAAGCCGCTGCTCGGAAAAGAGTTGACGATGCTGTATTCGCAGCGGTCTGCAAGCCAGGCGCAAGCGCCGATTCCTCGATCGGATACCGCGAACTCTGCTGGCGGCGACATTGCTGGGGCTGCCTACTCAGTCGTGTCACGGGAGCAGAAGCTCAAAATTGTTGGCGTTTCGGATCTCGATCCTGAGAGCATGCGCGGCCCCACACGGGCAAAAGTATTTTTGCCTTTGAAACTGGCTGAAAGCCTCCACGTGATGCAGCCAACAGATCTGCGCGAAGTTTCGCGGGCGGCAAGCGACCAACCTGTGTACTCCTCGATCAGCGTGCGGGTGAAGAGTCCTACCCAGATTCAGATGGTGGAAGATGCGATCAAGAAGATGGGATTCACCACGTTTTCCATTCTGGATGCGACTCGAAGCCTGCGGCAGTTCTTCGCGGTGCTGGACCTTTTCCTGGGAATCTTCGGCAGTCTGGCGCTTGCCGTCGCATCGATCGGGATCGTGAACACGCTAGTGATGGCGATTCTTGAACGGCGACGCGAGATCGGCATCATGAAGGCGATCGGGGCAAGCGACTGGGATGTAGAGGAAACTCTTCTTTGCCGAGGCCGGCGCGATGGGAGTTTTGGGCGGTGTCGTCGGGGTGGCACTGGGGTGGTCCATTGGGCAGGTCATTAATCTCGGCACCAACGTTTACTTGAAGCGTCAATCGCTACCGCCGGAACATTTCTGGGCAGTGCCGTGGTGGCTGGTTGGGTTGGCGATCGGATTCTGCATTCGTCGTTAGCCTTGTGTCGGGCTTGTATCCCGCGGGGCGAGCCGCCAGACTCGATCCCGTGCAGGCGTTGCGCTACGAATAAGATGACACGCAACTTCTGGGGTCCCCGCTTATCCCTCTTTTTGTTGTTGATGCTGGCCGCAGATTCGGCGATGGCCCAGAGCCGGATTGACTGCAGCGCGCTTAACAGCAACATCCTCAAGCAAGTTGTCCACTACTGCGTTTATTTGCCGTCCGGCTACGATGCGGGCTCGTCTGAACATCCGGCGCGGCGGTATCCGGTGCTGTATTTTTTGCACGGGCTGGGTGACAACGAGCAGACGCTTTTCAACAGCGGCGGCTGGACCTTGCTGGACGATCTGCGCAAGCAACATACGATGGGAGACTTTCTGATCGCCGCTCCGGAAGGCAGGCGCAGTTTTTACATCAATTCGGCGGACGGGTCGGTCCGCTACAGCGACTTTTTGTCTCCAGGAATTCATCCCGCAGATCGAAAAGAAATATCGAGTTCGGGCGGGGCGCTCAGGACGTGCTATCAGCGGAATTTCGATGGGAGGGTACGGGGCGTTGCGGTTTGCCTTCGCGCATCCTGAACTTTTTTCCGCGGTGAGCGCACAAAGTGCGGCTCTGATTACACAGTCTCCTCAAGATCTGAACGCGGCGTCGGGGACCGGCGGCTCGCTTACCGGTGTGTTGGGGCCCGTCTTCGGCAAGCCGATTGCCGCCAAACATTGGAATGAAAACAGTCCGCTGATGTTGGCGAAACGGAATGCAGCAGGCGTTGGAAAACTAGCCATCTATTTCAACTGCGGGCAGGATGACAACTACGGATTTGAAAAAGGCGCAGCAATGTTGCACGAGGAATTGGTTAAAGAACATGTGAAGCACGAATACCACGCGTATCCGGGCGATCACAGCCTGACGTATTTCCTGTCGCACTTCGCTGAAGTGATGGAGTTTCACTCGAAAGCATTCGGACTTGTGCACCGACAGTGAGATGCCGCGCGCGTGTTGTAAACTAGCGAAACGCGACCGAAGCGCCGTTTACACAGTGCTGACGGCTGCGCGCGGCTTGCAATAGCCGGAGAGGTGGCCGAGTGGTTGATGGCTCCGGTCTTGAAAACCGGCGTACCCGAAAGGGTACCGGGGGTTCG
>CAVUYN010000030.1:0-34502 GCA_963745715.1 uncultured Acidobacteriota bacterium
GATCCAAGACCCAAGACGCAGACCTCGCGACCTGACACCCAAGACCTATCGCCGAAGCCACGTCCCTACGACGCGGCGCGCCTTGATTGGCGCTCGATTTCGGCGGCCTGGTGCATCAGGACATCGCGCAGCGAGACCAGCCCTTTCAACTCCTTGCCGTCCACGATGGGGAGATGGCGGAATCCGAATTCATGCATGATGAAGAGGCATTCTTCGATGCTCTCGTCGGCTGGGACGGCGCGCGGATTGGCGGTCATCACTTCCGAGACGGCGGTCGTGCCGGGCGTGCGACCGACGGCTACGACGCGGTTCATGATGTCGCGTTCGGAGAGGATACCGACGAGTTCTCCATTGCGCAGGACGGGCAGGGCGCCGATGTTGTGTTCCATCATGTAGCGGGCGGCTTCGAGAACGGTGCGTGTGGCTTCGATGGAATAAAGTTTGCGGTTTTTCACGAGATCGCGGAGGGTGCTCATAGTACTCCTTCGGCGACGGAAATCTGGGGAATTGACCGGTCCCACGGCCGGCGTAGCGGTGGGAAATACTCTATCACAGGCGCAGGCCCGATATCCGGAGGGCGTTCGATCGAGTTCAGTGGAGGACGAGAGTGATGCTCTTCTTCCGAGTTCTTGTGCGGTTAGTCTTCCGCGGCATCCGGAGGTTTCTGGAGGCTTGCGACCCTGAGAGATTCCGCGGTTCGGGGAGTTGCACGGGCGCGCGTGCTTGACGTACTGCAGCAGCGGCAGGAAAGGCAGCATCAGCAGGAAGACAACTCCCATCAGCCAGAAGGCTTCGACGAAGGCCAGCATGGCCGCGTGCTGCTGCACCATTCCATAGAGGGCCGCGAAGGATTTGCGCGAGGCGGTGACGGCGTCGACGCCGTGGGCAATGAAGTTCGCGCGCATTCCCTGCAGAAGCCTGTGCGGTCTGGGCACTTCCGGCGGTGACATTCGCGACCAGGTGGTTCTGATGCACCTGAGTGCGGCGGGCGAGGAACGTGGTCATGATGGCGATGCCGACGCTGCCGCCGATATTGCGCATGAGATTGAAGATGCTGGTGGCGTTCCCCATCTTCTCGGGCTGGATGCGCGACATGGCGAGTGACATCAGCGGAATGAAGAGGAAACTCGAGCGCGACGCCCTGCAGCACCTGGGCCCAGAAGATATCCCAGAAGCCGGCGTAGAGATTGAGCCCGGAGAGCTGGAACATGGTGATGGAGCCCAGCACCATGCCAACCAGGAGCAGGCGCCGCGGATCGGTCTTGGTGGTCAGGTGGCCGGCCAGCGGAGTGAACAGCAACGCTCCGATGCCGCGTGGCGACAGCGCGAGGCCGGAGTTGTAGGCGGGATATCCCATCAGCGTCTGCAGATAGAGCGGCAGCAGGACCAGGCTGGCATAAAGGACGAATCCCAGCATGCTGATGAGGAAGACTCCGGCGCTGAAGGAGCGGTTCTTGAGCACGCGCAGATCGACGACGGGATGGTCGGTCATCAGTTCGCGAATGATGAGCGCGACCAGGCCGAACACGCAGAGAGCGGCGAAGATGCGGATGTACTTGGACGAAAACCAGTCTTTGCGCTGCCCGGTATCGAGCAGGATCTGCAGCGAGCCGATGCCGAGGGCCAGAAAACCGATTCCCCACAGATCGACTCTGCCCGTTGCCGCGCTTGATATAGTGCGGATCGAAGACGAAGCGGTTCATCAGGAACAGCGAGAGCACGCCGACCGGCAGGTTGAGGTAGAAGATCCAGCGCCAGCTGTAGTTGTCGGTGATCCATCCGCCGAGCGTGGGGCCGAGGATGGGCGCCAGCAGGATGCCGATGCCAAAGGCGGCCATGGCGTGACCGTGCCGTCTCCTTGGGGAAAGTTTCGAGCAGGATGGCCTGCGCCAGCGGCTGCAGTCCTCCGCCGGTGAGGCCTTGCAGCACGCGGAAGATGATCAATTGCGCCAGCGAGGTGGCGAGGCCACAACAGAGCGACGTCAGGGTGAATCCGGCGACACAAATCAGCAGGAGGCGCTTGCGGCCGAGGCGGTTGGCGAGCCAGCCGGAAATCGGCAGGACGATCGCGTTGGATACCAGGTAGGAGGTGACCACCCACGTGCCTTCTTCGTTGGTGGCGGCGAGATTGCCGGCAATGTGGGGGATGGAGACGTTGACGACGGTGGTGTCGAGCACTTCCATGAAGGTCGCCAGCATCACGGAGAACGTGACGACCCACGGATTTATGGCGCGTTGGGGACAGGCATCCACGCGAAAACAGCGGAGAGTTCCGCTGCAAACTTTAACGTTAGGAGGGAAGCCGGGGATGCACTGTGATGCAAGTCACATAGGGCTGTGAGCAAACTCGGAGGGGAAGACAAGACTGGCGGCCCGTGAAGGCCGCCAGTCCGTTTATCTGCCGCTCGTACTTCTTCGATACTTTAGAAGCGGAACTGCGGACCGATCGTGACCCGCAGGTTGTTGTGAGCTCCGTTGTTGAAGTAGACGTCGTCGCCGGCTTCCACGCGAATACCGATCGGTCCGGCAAAAGCTTCGATACCTGCGCCCGGATAAAGCGCGAAGTAGGTCGCGCCATTGGCCAAGCCGACCGTGTTGACGAAACCGGCGGGCGCATTTTGGTTATTGATGCTGAAGTTGTCGAATCCGACTTTACCGGTCACGAAGACGCGGAACGGTCCCGACCCGGTCTGAAATTTCGGACCAAAGAAGCCGTGCAGAGTTCGAAACCTGGAATTCACCGTCGTGCTGGTGACGCCGTTGGTGAATGTGTTGGTGTAGTTGCGCTTAAAGTCGTACGCCATTTCCGCTTCGAGCTGGACGCTGGGGCGAATTCCGAAGGCCGCGCGTCCGCCGAGGCCAACGAAGTTTCGCGTCGGTCCTGGATCGCTGAGACGATAGTAGTTGGCGAAGGCACCGATCTCCACGTGGTCCATGTGACCACTTTCCTGCGCGACCAGCATGGGGACCGCGAAGAACAGCGATGCTACGAGAAGTCCTAGACAACGTTTCATGGTTTACTCCTGAAAAGTTTTGGTCCGCACACACTCTTCCCCGGCACGGCCAAGGAATAGCGGAAACCCGGCGGCAGGTTACCTATATGGATGCGGTCTGGGAGTGCGGGGTTGGAGGGAAACGGCAGTCTGGACGCCAGTTCAGGCTCTGGGCGCGCAAAGAAGCTGCGGCGCGGATAGTTATCCGCGCCGCCTTCTCGAACCTTTTGAATTGCTCGCTAGGTTATTGCAGGTGATTGACTCGCGGAGTAGCTGCATCGGCCGTGCTGCTGTCGGAACGCGGCGTCATCGAGACCACGGTGTACTCGCGCTCTTTGCTGTCGAGATCTTCCACGCGCAGCAGCATCTTGTCCTTCTGCAGGCGGAACTGGGCCTGCTCGCCAACGGGCAGAAGCACGGGATGCTTCTCGTCGCGCGGACGAATGCGGAAGATCACACGTTCGGATTGCAGAACGTATTCCTGGCAGAGAAGTTCCTGCGTCTTCTTGCTGCCGGAGTCGGTGCCCAACATTTCGCCGGCAAAACTCTTGCCATCTTTTTCAGCGATGCCGCACGGAACGGAATCCATCTGCAAAAGCTTTCCGGTCTGATAGGGCTTGGGATCTTTGGCATAAGCCAGAGAAGCCAAGCCCAGAATCGCGCACAACATTAGCTTGGAACGCATGTTGAAATCCCCCAGTAGACGAACCCCACGGCTAACCCGCAGACACAATTGGGCTGTGAGGATATTTTTCTATGCCTCAACACTGAGGGGAAAGGTCACCCCGGTCATAGCCCTGGAGGTTACGTCGAAATGTCAGATGCGGGACCGTCGAGGCTATCGCTGGGCGAGTGTCTTCCAGCGTTTGGAAGAAGGCGGGGTAGGAGATGGCAGCCGCTTCGGCGCCGCGAATCAGGGTTTCGCCTTCGGCCCGAAGGGCGGCGACCGCGAAGGCCATGGCAATGCGGTGATCGCCGAAGGAATCGAGTTCGGCGCCGTGCAGACTTTGGCCTCCGGGAATCTTCAGCCCGTCTTCACGTTCTTCGACCTCCGCTCCCATGAGGCGCAGGTTCGTGGCGACCGCGGCGATGCGGTCCGATTCTTTCACGCGCAGTTCCTTGGCGTCGCGCACTTCGATTCCCTGCTGAGTGAATGGAGCGATCGCGGCGAGCACGGGGATTTCATCGATCAGAGCGGCGGAATCGGCGCCGGCGAGAGTGATCCCTTTCAGACCGGCACCTTCGACTTGCAACGATCCCACCAGTCTCGCCGTGAGTCTCCTCGAGTTGGGTCACGGAGATGCGCAGCCCGATCTGCATGAGGATGTCGAGCAGGCGGGCGCGAGTGGGGTTCATCAGGATATGGGGAAGGGTCAGTTGCGATCCGGGAAATAGCGCAGCCGCGCACAGGAAAAATGCGGCGCTCGAAAGATCGCCGGGAATGCGGGCTTCGAAGCCTCGCAAGCGTTGACCGCCGCGAATGCGGACTTCACTTCCCGGGCCGGCATTCTTCCGCTCCAGTTGGGCTCCGAATGCTCGCAGCGCTACTTCACCGTGATCGCGGGTGCGCAGAGGCTCTTCGATCCTGCTTTCGCCGTCGGCAAAGAGTCCTGCAAACAGGAGGCACGACTTTACCTGGGCGCTGGCCACGGGCATCTTGTAATCGATCGCTTTCAGCGGCGCGCCGGTGATGCGCAACGGCGGCTTGCCTTGCTGCGAGACGATCTGCGCGCCCATAGCGGAGAGGGGCTTGATGACTCGCTCCATCGGCCGGCGGGAGAGTGATTCGTCGCCGATCATTTCACTGGCGAATTTCTGTCCCGCGACGATGCCGCTCAACATGCGCATGGTGGAACCAGAGTTTCCGCAGTCGAGGGGACCGGACGGGGCGGAGAGCGACATCCCGCGACCCTGAACTTCGATTCCGTTCTCGCCTTCACTCTTTCTTGCCCAAGTCACACCGAGCGAGCGCATGCAACCCAAGGTGCTGGCGCAATCGGCGCCGGTGGAATAATTCTCGATGACAGACGGGCCCTCAGCGATTCCGGCCAGCATGGCGTAGCGGTGAGAAATGGACTTGTCACCGGGCAATCGCACACTGCCGCGGACGTTGTGCGCCGGGCGCACGACGACATTGGTATTGGCTTTCATCAGAATTCAATATAACGGAATACGACCACCGACCGGCGTTCCGCCAGGCACGGGCATCCGCGACGCGGCCGATGCATGTGTCGTCAAACCTTGTGGTAGATGTGATAGGTGCGGGTGGGCACTTCCTGAATCCATTTGTAGTATCCGACCGAGTACCGATCTCCCTTGTTCGGGGGCCACGGGTCGTAGATGCGGAGGGTGGTGCCTTTGCCGGACTGATCATTGTCTCCGCGAATGCCAACCACCGCGATCATGTGGCCGGAGCTGGCGGTTCCATGAACGTAGGCCTTCGCGTCCCACAGCATATCGAAGACCAGGGGCCCCTTGGACAACATGGATCTGAGGGCAGAAGGCATCCATGAAGTAGGCGGGACGACAACCATGAAGTTCGCTTTCGCAAAGCGGGTGGATCCGGTAACGGGGTCGTCGCTTTCGGAGAAGTTCATCAGACTGCCGTCGGGCAAGATCAGATCATCTGGAGTGCGCTCGACCACCGCAGCAATGGTGGTGCGCGTGACCATGGCGGTTGAGGCCGCCCAGCAACTGCTACTGGTGCGCTGTGGGATAAAAGCGAGGGAATGCAAGATCGGGCGATAGTCCTCGGTATCCAGGAGCGCGTTCCAGGTGCACGGACCGACTTCGCCGTCTTCTACCAGCCAGTTGTCCTTCTGAAAACGAAGGACGGCTGCGCGAGTTTGGGCGCCGAACTCGCCGTCCAGAGCCAGACGCGGGCTGGGAGTCAAGTTGCTGTTCAGGGTGTTTTGCAGAGTCTTAACATCAGCTCCGCGCGAACCTAGTTTTAGTATTGTTGGCATGAGCGCTGGCCCATTCATTTCGTGAAACACTTTCGAGCTTGAACAATTCAGGAGACGGTCCCGGGCTGCGAGGCTATGCCTTTTGCGCGGCTACCTCTTTTAGAATTTCCGCCGGAACTTCTTTCATCGTGACCCCAAACTCGAACATGGGCGTCTCGGTGCCGCGTCCCCAACGGGCGACTTCCCAATGCGCGCGAACGAATTTCACGTCGGGATGCGCGGTCAGGTCGAGCAGAAGCGGGGACTCGCTGCAATAAAACTTCTGGGGAAACGCGGCGATCGACTTCGCACCCCACGCAGCGCCGTCGGCTGAGCCGAAGAAGCTGACATCGAGCGACTCCTGCTCGATGATTTTCGTGATGGCGAGAGTCACAAGAAAGACTCGATTAGCGGCGCCGCTCACGTCAACTACGGCGCCGTCGCCTTTGCTCGTGACTTGGGTCTGAGGAGGAACCAGAGTAGTTTCACTCATTGTCATTGCGGAGAGATTGTAGCAAAAGGCCAGTCTGGACTTCTGTGGCGCCTGAAACCGGGGCAAAAGCGATCGAAATGACAGCGGCTGTCGGCTGGTCTATATTTGTCGCGAACAAACGTTTGCTTAACGTATGGCAGCCACTCAAACCCTCAATCGAACTGTTCCTGTCACGACTGAATCGAAGCCGACCTCACAACGACTGACTTCTGTGGATGTTTACCGTGGACTTGCGGTTGCGGGCATGATCCTGGTCGACAATCCCGGGAGCGACGATCTCGCCTACTGGCCGATCAAGCATACGGTGTGGAACGGTTGGACACCGGCGGACCTCATCTTTCCGTCGTTTGTGTTTCTCGTCGGCGTCTCGATGGTGTTTTCGCTAGGGGCCCGCTTGCGCCGAGGCGAGTCACGCCAGCAGATCTTTCTGCATGTGTTGTGGCGCACATTGATTCTGATCGCGGTCGGGTTCCTGGTGAATGCGTCTCCGATCCTTGGAGTTGACTGGCACGCTTATCGGTTCTACGGCGTTACACAACGCATTGCTCTCTGTTACCTGGCCGCAGCGATTCTTGTGTTGTGGTCGAACTGGCGAGGACAATTGATCGCGTTATTGGCCTGCCTGGTTGGCTATTGGGCCATCCTTCGTTTTGTGCCCGTGCCGGGTTTTGGAGTTCCGGGGCATGACATACCGTTTATGGATCCGGAACGGAATCTGGTGGCGTGGCTCGATCGGAAGCTGATGATGGGGCATCTTTACAATCAAGTGCGCGATCCCGAAGGATTAATCAGCACGATTCCAGCCATTGGAACCGCTCTGATGGGGGTGCTCACGGGACAATGGTTACGCTCTGGCGCATCGCCGCGCACGAAAGCGGCACGCATGGCCGCGTTTGGAATTCTTGGGATGGCGGCCGGCATGGCGTGGGATCGGTGGTTTCCCATTAACAAGAATCTCTGGACGAGTTCGTTCGTGGTGCTGACTGGTGGCTTCGCACTGATCGTTCTCGGCTTGCTTTATTGGGCGATCGAAATCAGGAACTGGCGCGGAGTTTGGACAATGCCGTTTCTGGTTTTCGGAATGAATGCGATTGTCAGCTTCGTGGTCGATGCGATGGTCTGGGGTCCGGGATATACCTTCACGGTGAAAGGCGCGAATGGCGCTACGATGAATTGGCATGAAGCCGGACAAGCCAAACTCATGTCGCTGGGGCTGGGCGCGGCCAATGCATCACTGGTGTATTCCATCGCCGCGGTAGTGGGCTGTTGGATGCTCCTGTGGCTCCTGTGGCGAAAACGAATCTTCATCAAAATTTGAAGGCGGCCGTACGCTGTTGATCGGCCTCACTCCGACGGATGCGGGCCGGTGAATTCGGAGCAGCAGGGCTTTTGAACGTTCTTGAATTCCATCAACTCCACCCGGGACAGATCCGGATCGAACACGTCGAGTTGCCATTTGCCGTCTTTGCCAATTTCAGCCTTTTCGTCACCATGAGGTTTCCATCCGTGCGACTCCATGATGGCTTGGGCTTTCTTCATATCGGGAACACCGAAAGAAATGTGATTCATCACCCCGGTTAATTGCAGGTCGGGATGCGCGGGCTGGTTCAGCATGTACTCGAGCCAGTCGGTGCCGTCGGGCACCTGCAAGGAGACCCAATCGGTATCGGTGTCCTTCATGCCGCCGTGCCAATAGGGCCGAAATCCCAGAACGTCGCGGTAGAAATGATCTTCAGCCTCGCGGTTGTAAACCAAAAAGCCGGTGTGGATCATGCGATGCGATACGGCAGAGGCCGCAATGGGCCTCGCGCGATCTCCCCGGGGACGCTGGACGAACTCAATGTGATGACCCTCAGGATCATTGACTGTGAAACTCAGGCCGTGGTCGATTTGCGGTTGAATCTGTGAGGGCTTCAATCCCTTTTCATCCAGGTACCGACGAAGCTTCACAAGCTTGTCGGTGGTGAAGGCCACGTGGTCCATGCGGTCGGTGGCCTTGGCATCAGGCGCGGCGCTATAGCCGACCCACTGTGTGCCGGCCATAAAGCGCATAGTTTCGCCGGGCTCGATCGGCGGTTCAGATGGCATCCCCAGCAGATCGCCGTACAGCTTCTTCACGCCAGTAGCGTCCGTCGTATAAAAGCAAACGTGATCGATGCCGAGGATGCGGGGGCGATCGTCGGGAGTCTGCGCAAACGAAGATATCTGGAGCGCAACAAGAGCGAAGGCAAGAGCGAAAGTCTTCATGGCGTTAGATTCTAGCCCAAGCGGCGTGCGGGGGCGAAGAGTACGTCCAGCCTAGAGGGCGTCCAGGAACTGGCGGAGGATGCGGGCGGCCGCTTCGGGCTGCTCCCATGCCGCGTAATGGCCCGCCTTCGGAATGACGCGCATTTCGCTTCCGGATATGCGCTGCCGCATGAAGTCCGCTTCGTTGACTCCGGTCATAGGGTCCTCGTCTCCGGTCAGAAGGAGCGTGGGAACATTGATGGTCGTCAATGTTTCGACCGAGTCCGGGCGCTCGGCCATGCCGCGCTGGACCTGGGCGATGTCCTCGGGAGACATTTTGCGCATCATGCGGAGCGCACCGTCCACGAGATCGGGGCGCGTCTCGCGCGTGGTTCTGCCCAAGACGCGAGGAATCATCGTCTCCAGGAAAGGCTCGGTACCGCGCTGCAGGACATCGTTGGCAGCCTGCAGGCGTCCGGCGCGCGCATCGGCCGCGTCGGCTTGCGCCTTGGTGTTGCAGAGGGCGAGGGCGGCGACACGGCCGCGAAACCGCCGCCAGAACTCGAATATCAGGTAGCCTCCAATGGAAACGCCGATCAAAGGTGCGCGACCAATGTCGGCGTCGTCCATGACGCGCACGATGTCAGTGGCGTGCTTCTCCATCGTGGCGGGCCCTTCCCCTACGTCGGAATCGCCGTGTGCCCGGAGGTCGGGCAGGATCACGCGATAACGCGCGGCCAACGTTTCTGCGACCGGCAGCCAGAATTCATGATTTGCCGGAAACGGATGCAGAAGCACAACGGGATTCCCGTCACCGGTTATCCAGTAATGGATAGCAGCGTCAGCGCTCTGGACTTGACGGGAGTCGCTCAGTTGCATGCAAGCGATTAAAACACAGTACGGGCCGAGCGTCGTGCCAGGTCGGGATATGCACTGCCCGATAGAAGCTGCGGCAGGAAGAAAGGGCTATGAGTTCGTGATCGGCTGCGCACCCATCGGGGCCGGGAGCAAAATCGGCTCTTCGGGCATGATAATCCACGCGATTGGGTACGACACAAAACCGATGCCGGTCATGAATGCCACGATCAGCCATACGATCCGGACCAGAGTTACGTCGACGTCGAAGTATTCGGAGAAACCGAGACAAACGCCGGCGATCTTGCGGCCCAAACGGGGACGAATCAGCTTCCTGCGCGCCAATGAAGCTCCGATGCGGATACCGCAATAGGCGCAAACGGCGGCATCGTCCTGAATCACTTTCCCGCAGTAGTTGCAGTACATAGTTCTGCCCTCACCTAACAATACGGATTTACCGGCGAAAAAGTTCGCATCATTCGCGATAGGCCTCGCGAATGTAGCGCCGCGCCTGGTCTGCCGGGCCAGTGTTCGCGTTTCCGGCCAGGACCGTCTGGTATTTCTTCATGGCCATTTCCCGTTGCTGGAGCAGATCGTACATTTCTCCGGCGGCCAGGTTGGCCTTTTGGAGAATGTCGGGATCCGGGTTCGGCGCCTGGTTCACCAGTTCGTAGGCCGCAGCAGCGGCGGCGAGATCCTTTTTTCCGCGCAACAGGTCTCCCAGGCCCCATGCGGCCATCTCGTAATGCAGGGTGCCGTACTTCCCTTCGCGGCCATTCTGCCAGACTTTGCGATAGACAGCCTCGGCCTCGGGTAAGCGGCCCGCCGAGCGCTCGAGGTTCGCTACCTCGGTGGGAAAAAGGTGATTGCGCGGATACTTCGCGGTGAGTTCCTGCATGTATTTGAGGGCTTCATCGTATTGGTGTTCGCGACGCAGGAACAAGGTCAGGACAACCTTGGCGTCCACTGCATTTTCGCCGTCACTGTTGGCGACATCGCGCAGGTACGATAGACCCTTTTCCTTCGATCCGCTCAACCCGGCGATGGCCGCGGCCACTTTCACGCTCCAGGGAAGAGTGCCGACCACGAAGTTGTGAGTGCCCACGACCAGCTTGGCGTCGATGTAGTTCGGATCGATTTCGAGAACGCGCTCGTGATCATGCCGAGCGCCGACTGCGTTGCGCAGGGCAGAAAACCATGCGCGCTCGACCAACCCGGTGTAGACGGAGAATTGGGCGCGGGTGACGCCGCGACAGTAGATCGCTTCGATGTCGTTGGGGTTGGCTTTGAGTTGCTGCTCTTCCAGGCTCTGGGCTCGCCGGACCAATTCCTTGATGCGTTCTTTAATCTTAGGGTCAGTCGGACGTGGCGTCCTCCCGATGAAGCTGTCGTTGGCATAGTCCCCTGTATTCATGGCCCCGGTGTCGTAGAGGTCATGCATGAGAACCGAAGTCAGCAGATGGTTGACGGCGAAGGCGTCGTTCGGACGTTTCTCAACGATTTTTTCGAACTCTTGCGTGGCTCGATCGTAGTCCATGTTGTAGAAGTGATCGAATGCCATCTCGGTCTGGGGATCGTGGGGTGCGGAATGAACAACTTTCGCAGCCGGCTGCGACTGACCCGCCGCAAGAATGCACAAAGCGATCAGGAGCGAGAAGAAAATCGGCAGGAGTCTGGGGCTTTGCTGAAATTTCATCGGGGGACTCTTCGCTTGATATTCACGAGCCGGTTGCATCAGTCTAAACGAAGGCTCAAAAAGCTGCGCACGATCCCAGCTTTAGCACTTTCGGGCCAGAATCAAGTGAGTCATCTACGTGCCGCGCATGCCACCTGTTAATTCAGCTCTAGCGACCTATACTTTTTTTGTGCGTGGCGATTTTGCTTCCGGCTTTCAGTGCATGGGCTTCCGTAACCGGCGCATCTTTACTCGCACCTGCACGTAATAATTGCCCGAGTTCAAGATCTGTACTTTGCACAGGGGATTGCAAGTATCGATGTGTCAGTCGTTTAGGGGTATTGCTGATTTGGTGGTTGGAATGCCAACTGACCGTTAAGGGTTAACCGTAGGTCCATCTATGGCAGAGGCAGTTCAAGGAACGCAGGAAGAGTTCTGGCGCCCACCGTCCCACCGGCTCGGGGATGAAGTGATGGTCCGAGAGTCGGTGCCGAGTATGGCGGAAGCATGCCCGCGTTGTGGCTCCGAATTCTTGCTGGGCTCGCATTTCTGCCACAGTTGTGGAGGGCGGCGTCCGGCGGCGATTGACCCCGCGGCACGCGCCGATGCTGCAGCGATGGCTAGTTTCTGGGTGGAGACCGTCGAGGGAGTGCACTCCGTCGTCACCCAATTCTCGCTCAGCAAACTCACGTTCCCTTCCTGGATGCGCTATCTGCACTTTCACGAGATCAAGAACCGGACGGGACTTTCGACCGGATCTCTGATCGCCTTCGTGATGGGATTAGCGTGTATCGCAGGGGCGTTGCTGGTGGGACTTTTGACCGCGAAGACTCTGGTGGACTGGCAAGCCATCCAGTTTTACCGGGCAGAGTGGTTGCTGGCGTCCACTGCTTCGTTTGTCGCGGGGATTCTGCTGAAAAAACCACCCAATCGAGAACGCGACTAGCCGTCTTACGATTCGCTGCCCGTTCCTACCGCACGCCGTTGTTGACTCATTCGATAAAGATGGTGTACCGGCCCTGTTCCTTTACCCAACGTCTGTCCATTAGAGATAGCTGCCGTCACGTACGTCTTGGCTAGAAGTGTGGCCTCGGCTAGTCCGCGATCGAGGGCCAGGTGACACGCCATAGCAGTCGCAAAGGCGCATCCGGTGCCGTGGGTCGAGTTGGATTGCTGGCGGTCGGCCTTGAAAATTTCCTGTTCGATTCCGCGCTTGGTGGGAAAACTCAACAGATCAATTGCCTTCTCCAGATGGCCCCCGGTGACCACAACCGCGGAGGCTCCCATCTCGTGAAGCTTAGCGCAGGCGGCTTTCATTTCGTCCACGTCGCGAGCTTTGATACCAGTGATTGCAGCGGCCTCGTCCACGTTGGGTGTAATGACGTCAGCCAAGGGGAGGAGACGCTCGATCAGGAGACGGGTTCCCACAGCATCCAGTAGATTGGCGCCGGAGGAGGACTTCAGGATCGGGTCCAACACGATGTTCGGAAGGTACGCCTTTCCTGCGCTCGGCTGGATACTGCCTGACCGTCGGTTCGGCGATTGGGCAGTCAAGAAATCCGCAACGGCCTTGACCACCTTTCCGGAGCCAAGCATACCAATATGGACCGCGGCGATATCGAGATCAGCTACCAGTTCCTCGAGGGTATCGGAAACCAACGCCGGGTCGACGGCCTCGACCCGCTTTACCCCAGACGTGGACTGCACCGTCAAGGCGGTGATGCACGCTACGCCGTAGCAGGCATGCGCGGCAATCGTCTTGATGTCAGCCGTTACTCCAGCTCCGGAAGATGGGTCAAATCCGGCGATGGTGAGTACGACAGGTGGTTTCTCTGCCATGGACATCGTTTCTGGGCATTCTGATAGTACCTTGAGTTTGGCTCAAGTCTTTGAGAGAGATCGGCCCCGGAGGTTACCTTTGGGGCGAGCCTGAATCCTAAAATCTTCGGGACCCAATTCGGCTGCATGGGCGTAAATACATGATTCCATGTAGGTTCCAATCTGCAACGTGGTAAGCCATTGATTCCACTAATGTTGTAAATTCTACCCAAGTTCCCCTATCGTGCTATTTACGTTTTGGTAAATGCCTAACCTTCATGAAATAAAGGGCCTTACCCGCATCTACTTAAATTTTCAATAGGTTACGTAAGACTTCCATTACTAGGAGGTCATCGCTGGACCCCCCATTTCGCCTTGACACCCCTTTGGCACGCCGATAGCATCTACAAACTGCAGCGAAACGCGAAAGAGCCTTAAGGCCAAAGTAACTTTTGAGTATGCGAGGAGAACTGAATGCGACGACGTATAGCTCATGGACTGGCGATTGCCTTTTTGATCGTCGGGCTGGGAGCGGCTCAGGGACCGAACATCTCGGAGGCGAAACCGGCTCCAGATAATTTAGCCCAAAAAAGATCGGTAGTCCGCAAACAGGCCAAGACGAAACCGTACCAGGTTGGAACCGCATCCTGGTATGGGCAGAATTTCGAAGGAAAACCGACCGCGAGCGGCGAACCGTACGATATGTACGACATGACGGCCGCCCACCTGAAGCTTCCCATGGGGAGCTACGTTCGGGTGACGAACTTACACAACGGCCGGGCTATTGTGGTGCGGGTAAACGACCGCGGGCCGATCGTCCCGGGCCGGATCATCGACCTGTCATACGGCGCTGCACAGGCACTGCAGTTCAAGCATCGTGGCTTGCAGCGCGTGCGCCTGGACCTGGTGGATCCTCATCAAGCCACCACGGCTTACCAGACCGTTGCCTATAACCATCCCCCTGTAGAAAAACTTCCGTAAAAACCTTACACTGAACGGGATGCCGGCTGCACTGCCCAACCGCATCCCGAACGATAGTTCAGGCTATCGCGGCGACGACCCGCGCCAGCGGCTGATCGTTGCGCTGGATGTTTCCACCGCCGCCGCCGCACAGAAGATTGTGGCGGCGGTGGGTGATTCTGCGTTCACCTACAAAGTTGGCATGCAGCTCTATACCGCCGAAGGCCCGCGGGTGGTGCGGGAGTTGGTTGCGTCCGGACGCAGGGTGTTCCTCGATCTGAAATATCACGATATTCCGAACACCGTCGGAGCTGCAGTTGCGGAAGCGGCGCTGCTTGGCGTCAGCATGCTGACGGTTCACGCAGCGGGAAGTGGCAGAATGCTGCGCGCCGCGGTCGAGGCGGCGCAGGCGCGTCCGGAAATGATGGTGCTTGCCGTAACCGTGCTGACCAGCATGGATACCAACGATCTGGAAAAAATCGGCATTCGCGGCAGTGTTGAGGATAGCGTAGTGCGCCTAGCGACCATCGCGCTGGCGAACGGGTGCCAAGGTGTGGTCGCGTCGGCCCGCGAGGCTTCCACTTTGCGCACGGAACTTGGAGACGCCTTCGCCATCGTGACTCCTGGAGTGCGCCCGGCAGGCACCGACTCCGGAGACCAGGTCCGTGTCGTGACTCCGAGCGAGGCGATCGCGTCAGGCGCGAGTTACATTGTAGTCGGGAGGCCGATCACCGACGCCGCCGATCCGGCCTCCGAAGCGAGAGCGATCCTGGGACAAATCGGCGGGTAAAGTCCGCAACCTCGTTTTACCATCTCTGTCCAAATCTCAATGACAATGCCTGCCCCGACAATCTTCGACGATATCAGCCAGTCGTCAGAAGGAAAAAGAGCCGAAGCTGGCAGCGACGCGCTACCAACCCCGGCTCACTTGAAACCCGAAACTCGAAACTGCTGTTAGAGCTTTTCGAAAAACTCGCAGCCCGAGCACGAAATGTAAATCCCGCCCGGAACGGCACGTTCGCGGTCCTTGACCCGCTTGACGATGCGGGTGGGCTTGCCGCATTTGGGGCAATCCGTGCTTTTGGTGGTGTCCATGACCTTCTTGCGGTCGGCTGTTTTTGCGATCTTGGCGCCTACTGCCATGGTGGCTTTCTCCTGATGTCTTTTTAAGATTGGCGCAGCGCGATACGCTTCGTTCCCTCGGATGATGGTGGATGGAAGATGTCCGAAATCTCAACCGGAACTACGGGATCCACTCAGGAAGACTCTGCAGCTGCGTCTTGGCTCTCTTCCTTGACTATTGATTTTACAGTAAGGTTGAGCCCGCTGTCTTGGTCTGGGCAATCGTGCGTGCGTGATCGACTTATCCTGGCCTGGCGAGAAGCCACGCGCAGTCCGCCGATGCCGGTTTATGCCAAGGCTCAGACCGCTTTTCTTTCTTGACATCGGATGCCCCGCAACAGCACTATTCATACGTTTTAATGCCCTGCTTTGGGTCTCAATCCACCGTGGCACGAACAAGAGGAAACGCAGAACTCTGGAGTGGGGAGAGATCGGCAAAGCCTATCGAAGAGGCAAGCGCCTGCCAGGGCGGAGCTTAGTCTGAGATTCGCGAAGGGCGCTGCAGAGCGTCACTTAGGATCGGTTTTCACCACGACCCGGGAGGGCAACATGCATATATCCGCTTCGATACTTCGACACCATGGGCAACAGGTATTAGCCGCGACCCTCATCATCATCGCAGTACTACTTGTGCTGTCTGCGGCCCTGTTTGGCCAAGCCTACTTCGGCACGGTGAGTGGCGAACTCACCGACGCCAGCGGCGCTGTGGTACAAGGCGCCAGAGTCCTCCTTACCGATCAGCAAAAGGGATTTGAGTTTACGACTACATCCGACAGCAGCGGCCGGTACCTGTTCCGTTCCATCCCGCCGGGAGTGTACACAGTTTCGGCTGATGCGAAAGGCTTCGACAAAGCGTTGAGCGCCCGGCTCAAATTAGACATCAACGAGAACGCCACGGCGAACCTGACTCTGAAAGTGGCCGGGGCCAGCCAAACCGTCCAGGTAGAGGCTCAGGCGCAGGCCATCCAGACAGAAGACGCGGAAACCGGTCAAGTCGTGAACCGCCGTTTCATCAATGACCTGCCCTTGATTGATCGCAATGTGATCGCGCTGGTTAACTTGGCGCCGGGCGTTACCGAGATGGACGATCAGTGCGACGCAACCTGCACGGGCACGAATTTTGTTTCCAACGGCAGCCGCGGCTCAACGGCGGATATTTTGACCGATGGAGCTTCTGTCACGAACTCTGAACCGAACGGCGGCATCACGTCGGCGACCTATGTTCCGTCACCGGAAGCCATTGAAGAGTTCAAGGTGCAGCAGACCAACTTCAGCGCGGAGTATGGATTTTCGGGCGCATCAGTGGTCAACATGGTCACCCGCTCGGGCACGAATAAATTTCATGGAAGCGGGTACGAGTTCTTCCGCGACGATAGCCTTGACGCGAACAACTGGTTCGCCAATCGGGCGGGGCAACCGATTCCTCCGCTGCGCCGAAACAACTATGGCTTCACCATCGGCGGTCCGATCATCAAGAATAAGACGTTCTTCTTCTTCGACTATGACCGGTTGCGCTCTTCGAGTTTGAGCACGGCATCGGGGGCAGTTCCCACAGATCTGATGCGGGCGGGCAATTTTGGCGAGGTATGCACGGCGCAGGGAGGAACATTCAACAGCGCCGGCCGTTGCAGCGCGGACGCGGGTCAGATTTGGGACCCATTTCTCCGCCACCACGACTCCAATTCGGGAGGAGCGGTCAATAATAACGACAATACTTTCATTCCGTTTAACAACGTCGCTGCTTACATCAGTCCGGGCTGCGATGCTTCGGCGCTCAATGGCCATCCTTGTCCTCCGGCCAGCAATGAGCCGGCGCCGGGCGTCAAGGGTAATCTGATTGATCCGGTGGCACAGAAGATGATGGGACTGTTTCCAGAGCCTAATTTTTCTGGGGGCATCTACCAGAACTGGTTCGGTTCCGGGTCAGGTCTCGGCTTCAATGACCAGTTCGACATCAAGGTCGACCATCGCTTCACCGAAAAGAATCTGATGAGCGTGAAGTTTTCGTATCAATACAATCACGGCAAGGGCCTCGACTGTTTCAAGAACTTCACCGATCCCTGTCAGGGCGGTCCGGGTTGGAGCAATGCCCACCTGTTTGCCATCAATGACACTTACACGTTGAGTCAAAGCCTGCTATTGAACGTAACCCTCGGGTTTACTCGCGGGGTTTGGCACATCGATGCGTACAACCCGCACGGAGTTAACGATCCTCTGGGCACTCTCGGATTCCCGTCCTATCTGCAGAGCAACGGATTCACGGGCGTTCCCGCGATCTTCATCGATGAGTATCCCAGTGCCGGTTATGCCAACATGGGCACCGATCCCTATGGAAACTACCGGCTAGGTCAGAACACGGGACAACTTGCGGCGACGTTCGACAAGGTCCATGGAGCGCACGAGATCAAGTTCGGGTTCGACGGCCGGATCCACCAGATCAATTACATCCAGACCAACGCCCCGGTTGGCTTCTTCACCTTCAATCGAGACGGTTCGTATGCGTGCAATGGGGACAGGAATGGCACACCCGCGGGAGGCGGAAACCCTGCGGTGATGGGCTGCGGCGGCGATTCGATGGCCAGTTTCCTGATGGGCCAACTGACCCAGGGCTGTGGCGGAAATGGCTGCGGCTCGCAATACGAAATCCAGTTCCGGCCCGCTACCACTAATTACCAATACGGCTTCTTCGGGCAGGACAACTGGAAGGTCAGTAACAAGCTCACTTTGAACCTGGGCTTGCGCTACGACCTTACCTTGCCTCGCACGGATCGCTACAACCGGCAGAACTGGTTTGATCCGAACGTGGCGAGCCCGTTGAACGGCGGTAGCATCTCTTACACCGATCCTGTCACCGGTCTACCCGCCACCGCCCAATTGAACGGCGGCGAGGTTTTTGTCAACTCCGGGCAACGCACAAACTACGCAACCGACTACAGCAACATCCAGCCACGGGTCGGCTTTGCGTTCCAGTTCGCCCCGAAGACGGTACTGCGGGGAGGTTATGGCATTTATTACGGACAGTCGCGATCTGGCGTCACGGGCGTCGTGCCATACGGCTCCCAAGGTTTCAACCAATACACCAACGCGATCACGAGCTTTGAGAATCTAGGGGACGTTCCCTGGCTGCATATGAGCAATCCATTCCCTAATGGATTGATCCAACCTGCGGGAAGTTCGCTCGGCCTGATGAACGACGTGGGATTCGGAGCGAATGGCCCGCTGCGCACCCTCGCGGCCAACCGAACTCCTTACGAGCAAAGCTGGAGCTTTGGGATCGAGCGCGAACTGCCCAGCCATATCCTGATCAACGCAGAATACATCGGGAAGAAGGGGACCCACCTGCCCTTCAGCGGCTACAACCAGCTCAATCACCTGGGGCCGTGGGTGGAGAATTTGCCGGCTGCAGGTCCAGACCCGAACGGACCGGATTGCCAAATTCTGAGTATCGCTTGCCTGAATAGCCAGATTGACAATCCGTTCGCTTCCGTCATCACCGATCCCAACAGCGGATTGTCGAGTCCGCAAATTTCGTATAGTCAGTTACTGCTTCCGTTCCCGCAATTCACGTCGGTGGCTACAGAACCTCACCTCGTGGCCAATTCCATTTATCACGGGCTGCAGTTGCTCGCCGAGAAGCGCTACTCCAATGGCTTGCAGTTCCTCGTGACCTACACGTATTCGAAGTCGATTGATGACTCTTCCCAGGCCGACGACAACGTAACCTGGCTCGGCAGCTTCTCGAGCCTGCAGGATCCCAATCACCCGGAACTGGAGCGGAGTCTCTCCACTTTCGACATCCCGCATGTGATTCAGTTCAGCTACAGCTACGATCTGCCGATTGGACATGGCAAGGCATTACTGGGGAATATGCCGCGGTGGGCCGATGCGCTCATCGGCGGATGGAAGACCAACGGCATCTGGCGTATCGCTGACGGACGGCCGCTGACCTTCTCGGTTGCTGACGGCAATGCGATCCCGACCTATGGCGGACAGCGGCCTAACATCGTGGGGACGCCCAGGCGGAATCATGGACCCGACTGGGTGGACAACTACTTTGCAGACAACAACGTTTTCCAGCGTCCGGCGGATTTCACGCTTGGCAACGCTCCTCGTGCGCTGGGAAGCGTCCGCAGTCCCTGGTCGTTCACCACGGATCTGTCTGTAGGAAAGCAGTTCGTGCTGCGCGAGCAAATGAACTTTGAAGTTCGCATCGAGGCGCGGAATGCACTCAATCATCCCGTGTTTGGCACACCGGACGTCTCGGTGGACGATGACAACTTCGGAAAGGTCACCTATACATCGGTCGGACCGCGCGAAATGCAACTAGCGTTTAAGTTCAACTTCTAGAACAGGGCCTCGGTATCGCCCGGTTGACATTCAGGCCGCCATCCAGAAACGCGGAGGCGGCCTATTCTTTTGCCTATCCGGACCATTGGTCGGGCTCCAAACCGTTGTTGGATGCCGCTTTCGGGTGACCGTGCGTCTTGTGGGCGCTCCGCAGGAAAGATCTCTCAGCCAGCGCGGGGAGGAAAAATCGATGTACAATGCCTACCGCTTCCGCTGCAACAAAAGTAGAGGTTCCGGTCAGAAGCTGCGCCGCAACGGGGATACGGCGAGGCTCCCGGAACGTCGCTCGATCTCCCTTTCCCCTGCTCGGATCAGTTCCGAATTCTCAGGAGATACCCATCATGAAGCATCTGCGAACATTTGGCGCCTCCCTCGTTCTATTACTCGCGGTGATCCCGCTGGCCCATTCTCAAGCATGGGTTCCACTCGTAAACCAGCCGAACTCGAACCTCGGTCTGGGCAATCCTTTGTTACTCACCGATGGCACGGTGATTCTGCATGAGGCCTGTGGACCAACCTGGTGGCGTCTGTCTCCCGATCAATTCGGGAGCTATGTGAATGGCACATGGAAGAGGATCGCATCGCTGCCCTCAGGATATGCGCCTTTATATTTCGGTTCGGCGGTGTTGCCGGACGGGCGCGTCATGGTGGAGGGCGGAGAATATAACGCGGCGAACGGGCATTGCCATGCGGTCTGGACGAATCAAGGCGCAATCTACGATCCAAGAACCAATGTGTGGAAGGCGGTCGCTCCACCTGCGAACTGGTCGACCATCGGAGATGCTCAAAGCGTGGTCCTGTCTGACGGCACTTATATGCAGGCCAACTGTTGCAACACGGAGCAGGCATTGCTGGATGCCACGAACCTAACGTGGAAAATCACGGGCGCCGGCAAATTCGACGTCAACGATGAAGAGGGTTGGACCCTACTGCCGAACGGAACTGTATTGACCGTCGATGCCTATGTCTTTAAGTATCAGCCGAACGGTAAGAGGTCGGAGATCTACCATCCGTCGACCGGCACTTGGACAGGCGCGGGCAGCACGTTGGTGCAACTGTGGGACTCGTACCCCGATGCCCAGCATGCGTCTTACGAAGTCGGGCCCGGCGTTTTGCGGCCGGACGGCACGGTGTTTTACAGCGGAGCCAATGGAGCGCCTGGGCAGCCTGCTCACACCGCCATCTACGACACCAACACCAAGAAATGGGCGGCCGGACCTGACTTTCCTGACGGCCTGGGTGTTGCCGACGGGCCGGCGGCACTGCTACCAAATGGAAACGTGTTGGTCCAAACCAGCCCCGGCGTCTTCAACCTCGGATCCAGGTTCCTCGTCTGGAATGGCAGCACCTTCGCCAATGCGACTTGGGGCAATACGGATGCGCCCAACGTTTCTTCCTACTACGGCAATATGCTGGTTCTGCCGACCGGTGAAATTCTTTGGACGGATTTCGGAAACGTTTGGGTATTCCAGCATGGTGGAAGCCCGAAGGCGGAGTGGCGGCCGGAGATTATTTCGGTGCCAACCGATGTGAAGCGCGGTGCGTCGTATGTTGCGTGGGGCTACAAGTTCAACGGGTTCTCGCAAGGCGCCGCCTACGGAGACGATGCGCAGGCCGCGACGAACTATCCGCTCGTGCAGATCACAAACCGAATTACCGGCAACGTTTATTTCGCTCGCACGCACGACCACAGCACCATGGCGGTGGCTTCTACTGCACTGGCGTCCACCCACTTCGATGTGCCCAAGAACATTGAAACAGGGTTGAGCTACTTGCAGGTCGTTTGCAATGGCATTGCATCTGCGCCTGTAACGGTGAACGTGCAATAGGTCTCGGCTTCGGCGCGGGCGGCAGATTGATTATTGATTTGCCGCCCGCTGCTGCGGCGAACTGAAGTTTCCGAATTCCAGTTCCTGTGCTGGGCCGGGGGATGAGCCGGGTTTGGTCTCGATCCACTGCACCCAGCGCGAGAACGGTCGATTTTCGTTCCGGCGATATTTGTCTCTCACCGTAACCCTGACTTTGTAACCCGCTTTCAGCAGTTCACTCCAACGCGACTCTAGGTTGTGATAACTGCCGCCCGGACCTTGGAATGCCGCCTGCAATGTCTTGGGTGCGAAAGTGTTCATGTTGGCATTCTGCAGACCCAGGTTGCGGATGTCGCCGGGCGCTCCGAACTGGATGCCGATCAGATGCCCGGCATGCTCGCCCGTACCGCTCGACACCGTGCGCTGGTCGCCCACAATGCGATGCGTGGACACTTTCCCGGGCACTCCCAGTTCGCCGGAAGCCTCTTTGTAGGAAAAGTTGCCCTGGGTCCATTGCCGGAACAAGAATTGTGCGCGGATATCAGGAAGTACCATGAATCGTCCCTGCCAGCGCGAAATGGTAGCACGAAATAAGAAGGCGGGCCGAGGCGAAAGCGCCGTCTGCCTGCGACAGTTTAAGGACGCGTTGACCACACTCACCCAGCCCTGCTACCGTCATATGTTTGCCCCATAATGAGCGAGCGCGCCTATGTGGGGCAAACCGTTTTCTGCGCCAACTGATCAATTCCACGGCTCAGGAACCCCAGGAGAAATTTCATGCCCGCCATTAAATTCCGCGGTGTCGATTTCATCCAGTACGATGCACTGCTGACTGACGAAGAACGTCTCGTGCGCGACACCACGCGCCAGTTCATTGAAGACAACCTGATCCCCATCATCGAGGAGTGCAACCGTGCGGGGCGTTTTCCACGCGAACTGGTGAAGCCCATGGCTGATTTGGGATTCTTCGGCGCGTCGCTGAAGGGCTATGGGTGTGCGGGCATGGGCAACGTGGAATACGGGTTGATGACGCAAGAGCTCGAGCGCGGCGACTCGGGCGTACGTAGTTTTGTCAGCGTGCAGTCGGGACTCTGCATGTATCCAATTTACGCATTTGGCAGCGACGAGCAGAAAGATACCTGGCTGCCTGCAATGCAGAAGGGCGAGAAGCTGGGGTGTTTCGGATTAACCGAGCCCGACTTCGGTTCGAACCCGGGGGGCATGCGTACACGGGCGCGCAAAGTTGGAAATGAATACGTGATCAACGGCGAAAAGATGTGGATCACCTCCGGCACCATCGCGGATGTCGCCATCATCTGGGCAAAGGTGGAGGACGAGAAGGATCGGGTTCGCGGATTCCTCGTTGAGACCGACCGTCCCGGCTTCAAGGCTGACGACATTCACGGGAAGTGGTCGCTGCGCGCGTCAGTGACTTCGGGACTCTCTCTGCAAGACGTGCACGTGCCCGAGTCGAATCTGCTCCCGAAGACCGGCGGACTGAAGTCGCCGCTGATGTGCCTGAACCAGGCGCGATACGGAATCGCCTGGGGAGCGGTCGGAGCCGCGATGTCGTGCTATGACTGCGCCCTGCAGTATTCGCTGCTGCGCAAGCAGTGGCGCGACCAGCCGATCGCCTCGCACCAGCTAGTTCAAGACAAGCTCACGTGGATGATCAGCGAGATCACCAAGGCCCAACTACTCGTGCTGCAGGTGGGACGCCTGAAAGATGCGGGCAAGGTGGAACCGCAGCACATCTCCATGGCGAAGCGAAATAACGTGTGGATGGCCCTGGAATGCGCCCGCCTGTCGCGTGACATTCTCGGCGCCAACGGCGTGGCCGACGATTATCCCATCATGCGGCATCTGATGAATCTGGAATCAGTGAAGACCTACGAGGGCACGCACGACGTGCACTCGCTGATTATCGGGCAGAGCGTGACGGGGATCGACGCGTTCTAGCGCGGGCCGCGGGTTTCCGAAAGGGAGAATCGAGTTTTGAGCGAACTGCAGACGACGCAGGGAAAGGGCCGGCGAATCGCAACCGCGGCGGGATTTCTGTCAGGAGTGATAACTTGTCTCGACGCCCTGCGGGACGTGACCGCGTTCTGGCCGTTAGACGCTCTGTGGCAGGTGCTGCGGCGTCCTCAACGCCTTGAACTCGCCGGCGGCATTGCGCTGATGCTGGTCACATTTGTGACGTCGATCGTTCGGCATGGAAATCACTGAGCAGTCCCGTTTTCCTCCTCGATGCGAGTGAACTCTAGTAATATCTGTGCGCATTGAGGTGAACATGCGACGATTCGCAGTAGCACTCCTGGTGTTGTGCGGTTGCGTACCCGCGTACGCCAAAAGAGAATTCGGAAAACTGCAAGGCGCGGAGTTCCGCATCGACGTTCCGGACGATTGGAATCATGGACTGGTCGTTTACTACCACGGTTACGACCCAGAAGACCACGGCACCGGCTTCGATCCGAAAAAACCTCTTGAACCTGCCCTCGCGGTCTTTACTAAGTCCGGGTATGCCGTAATTCAATCGGACTATTCGCAAGGAGGCTGGGCCCTCGAACAGGCAGTTCCGGAAACGGAGGCCTTGCGCCGCTACTTCATCGACAAATACGGCGCGCCCACGGAAACGTATGTCGCCGGCGCATCCATGGGCGGGATGCTCACTGTCATGACCATGGAGCAATCCCCGGACAAGTATGTTGCAGGTTTGAATTTGTGCGGAGCCGTGAGCGACACTCCCACGCTGCTCACGTGGGCTTTCGATTTGAGAATTCTGTTTGACTTCTACTTTTCGGACAAACTGCCCAACCCGGCAAAAGTTCCCGCGACGTACGAACTGTCGGACAAACTAGGCAAAGACATCACGGCGCTCTTGCAAGCCAAACCGCAGGCGACGGCGGTTCTCATGCATTTTGCGGGGATCCACGACCTGAAAGATCTGACGTGGGACCTCCTGTTCGGCACGTGGGTTCTGAAGGATATCGAGCGACGCGCGGGCGGCAATCCATTCGACAACCGCAATACCATTTACACCGGTACGCCGAACGATAACACCCTGAACGACGGTGTGAAGCGTTATGCGGCTGACAACGGCGCCCTGGCATATCTGCAGCGCTATTACACGCCGACGGGGCATCTCAGGAAACCGGTCCTGGCCGTGCACACAACATACGATCCGATTGTGCCGCCTTCGGTGGTTGCCAGTTATACGCTGCTGGCGCGCACGGCGGGGTCAGGAGACTTTCTTGTCGCGCAGTACGTTAAACGCGACGGCCATTGCAACTTCACTCCAGTCGAAATAGAGCGCGCCTTCTCTGAATTGCGGCAGTGGAAGGATAAAGGCATAAGACCCGAGGCGGGAGCGATGCGCTGACGATCAGGGCCAGATCAGTAAGCAGCGCTTACCCATACATCTCTTCCAGCAATTCGTACGCGCGCCGTAGATGTGGGACCACAATGCTGCCTCCCACGACCAGGGCCACATTCAGCGACTCTTCCTGCTCGGCGCGTGTAACACCGAGGCGGTAGGCCTGAATTGCGTGGTAGAAGATGCAATCGTCACAACGCAGGCAAGCTGAGGCAACCAGGCCCATGAGTTCTTTCGTCTTGGCTGGGAGCGTCCCTTCCAGATATGTATTGTGGTCGATGTTGTAAAAACGCTTCACCAGAAAATTGTTGGCCTTGTCGACATTGGCGTTGAGGCGCTCGCGTGTATCGAGGAAGCGGCGCGCCGTCTCGCTCTTGTCGGCCACATATTTTTCGGTAAAAAGATAGGTCGGCTCTCTGCGCTCTGGAGTCGGCCGCTCGGCCGCCGCACGTTCCGGAGGAGCGGAGTTTTCATTGGTTGTTGTGGCCATGGGCAAATGGTAGCAGAGGTTCGAATCGCTGCGGCGGGAAAACCAGTGCTCAAGAGTTGACACTATTCAGCGAAAGCATCATGATGCCCTCCTTACCGTTCTGAGCAACCTGACTTCGTGAGTTCTCTTCCAGAGAACTCAGGAAGCAAGCATTCTGCCGACAGAAGAGACTCGATGAAACACTGTCCGGCTCTCACTGTGCGCCTCAACGTAAAGGCAAGAACGGGAGCCCATGCTTTCGGGCATCTGGATTTCCAATTGCGGGCCCTACGGCGGACCCAGCTTCGGGAAGATTCTCTCGGCGAATGCCTAGCAATAAGCCGCCGCGTCAGATTCAGTTGAGCGCGAGGTATGTGTTTTAGCGAGCTCCGGCCAGTGCGGCGTCTTCCGCTGCGTAATCGAACTGGGCGAGGAACGCGACGTCTGGCGGATTGTTGTGCTCCCATTTAATCGTCTGCTGGATGGCTTGTTCAATCCCTACGGGATCGTTGAACCCCAATTCGCGGCGGATGCGCGCCGAACTCGCGCTCCAATGCTGCGCGGTGTTTCCGGGCTTCAGCAGGTGGCGCGGCGTGCGTTCCACCGGCAAGACCACGAACTCCCCATCCCAACCCATTTCTGCAGCGATTTTCTTCGCCCACTCGAGTTCGCTGAAGGAGGGCTGCTCGCATACGTTGTAGATCCGCCGCGCGGAGCGTTCGTCTGTCGCAGCGAGCGCAATCGCCGCCGCTACGTTCTCCACAAATCCCCGCGGCGACTGCCAGGCAGCCAACGTCTCAGGGAAGATAACCTGGCGCCGTCCATCGGCGATGCGTTTCACGACAGGATGGAAACGATGCAGAGGATCGCCGGGTCCATACACCATGGGTAACCGTAATACCGTTCCCGAGAGTTCATGGTCGTTCATCACTGCGCGCTCCGCCGGAATCTTGTCGTAATCGTCCGTCACCCATGGAAAGATCTTGCGCAGGGCCTGCAAGTTCTCGGGCGGATAGGGATGCAGGTTGCGGCGCAGTTCCGACTCTTCGGTGAGCGGTACTTCCTGCAGTGGCCCGCTTTCCATGCCGTTCGAAATGGCGACCGCGCGGTATACGTCGATGCTGCTAAGCATGACAATGCGGCCGGTGATGCCATGCAAAAACATCATCAACTCTTCCGCCTGCGAACCGGAACTGATGATGAAATCGATCACCGTATCTGGCGCAAAGCACTTGAGTTCCAGAGCGCTGGCGGCGAGGCGCGTGCGGTCTCCCCGAATCTCCTCCACTCCGGCGGGCAAGCCTTTCGTACCGCGGTGAAATACCGCGACCGCGTGACGTTGCCGGATTAGCTCAGCGGCGACAGATCGTCCGATGAACCCGTTCCCACCGATCAGAAGAATTCGCATACAGCGGTCCAACGATGCAGGTACTCATCCTCGGTGCTAAGAAACGATTTTTCTGGAAGTGACGCCGGAGGCTAAGCAGTTGGTTTGTCTCGCGGCGGCTCGACGGCCAGAAACTCCTCGACAAAACGCTGGGCATAGTTTCCCAGCAGCGCTGGAACTCGCTTCGCATCCGTTGATCGGAGCACCAAACCGGCATGATGATGTTTCTTAATCCGAAGGTAAACCTCCGAATCGTTGTAGGCCGAAGTGTCCGGGTCTTCCTGGCGGGCCAGCGAAAGAATGACCCCCGCATACTCTTCGCGCACCGGAGGCAACTTGTACGTACCGTCTCCTCCGGAGACTTCGATGCGGGCCCACTCGCGCCAAAGATTGATGCCAGTGGCGGCTTCCACCATCTCGTTGATGTAGGCTCCGCCGACGCGAGCGGCACACTCCAGAAAATAAAAGTGGCCGTCGGCATGAGCCTCGATAAATTCCGCATGCGCAACTCCGCGCAGCAATCCCAGCGCCGCAATCAAGTCGCGATTGATTGCCCTCAACGCGGAGTCAGCCTCGCTGCCCCTGGGCACGGTGAACGTTGTGAAAATTCCGCCGCCTTGCGCTACATTCATGGGCGGCTTGCCGTATTTGCTGACGTTCGCAAAAACGACTTCATTCTCCGACACAACCGAATCCACGTGGTACACGTCTCCTGGAAGAAACTTTTCCAGAAGGTAGGAGGATTGCTTGTCTCCCAACTGTTCGAGAAGCGGCCACAATTCGTCAGCCGCATCGATCCTCTTGATTCCGATGGCTGACGCTTCCTGGCGCGGCTTCAGAACCCACGGGCCGGGTACATGATCGAGGTAATAGCGGATATCCTCATGATTCACAATGGGCACAAAATCCGGGACTCGGACATGCCGATCCAGCGCTCGCATACGCATCGCCAGCTTGTCGCGGAAATAGCGCATGGTGGTAAGTCCCATGCCGGGGATGCGTAAATGTTCGCGAAGAGTGGCCGCTGTTTCCATATCGAATTCATCGAGGGCAACGATGCGGTCCAACTTTTTCCCACGCGCCAAGTGTGATACCGCCTGCACTATGTCCGTAACAGGAATTTCTTCGGGAAGGTAGAAGGTTTCGTCGAGGCTTTCGCGTGGCCAGTCCGCGTCGCGAAGTTTTTCGGCCGTTAGCAGAATCACGCCGCAGCCCTGCCGCTTGCACTCGCGCATGAACTCCTGTCCCTTCTCGTAAGTCGTGATGCAGAGGAAAGTCAGTGGGCGTGAGTCAGGCATTGTCGTGATTTGGAATCCGGGCTAGGAGAATACCACGGCGTGCGCGCTCGGGAACATCCGGTATTTCAAGCAACAAAAACGATTCGGCCGATGCTGTATTTTCATTCTCGTTGCGAGTGCGCTATAGTCTCAACCCGGCGCGTGACTACTGGCACGCGCGGGAGAAAGACTCATGGGAACGCAGACTCGACCGGAAGGTAAGGCCCGGACCTTCGGCGAAAATATTGAAAGTGATCTGGCGTCCAGATTTTTACGCGTTGTCGAAGTAGCGGCCATCGCTTCGGCAAGGACGATGGGACAAGGCGAGCGCAAGCTCAGCGACCAGGTCGCGACCGAAGCGATGCGCAAGACCATGGACACGATTCCCATGCGCGGCACCATTGTGATCGGCGAAGGCGAACGCGATGAGGCTCCCATGCTGTACATCGGCGAGAAAGTGGGCGCCGAGTTTCCCGATGGCACCGAAGTTCCCGAGGTTGATATCGCGGTCGATCCGCTTGAAGGGACGAACCTGTGCGCGACCGGGGCGCCGGGGGCGATCACCGTGCTCGCCGCTTCCGAGCGCGGAGGACTGCTCAACGCTCCCGATTGCTACATGGAGAAAATCGTCGTCGGCCCGTCGTGCAAAGATGCGGTCGAACTGGATGCGCCGGTGGCCGACAATCTGAAGAATATTGCGCGGCGCCTGGATCGAGACGTGGAAGACCTGGTGGTAATCGTGCTCGACCGGCCGCGTCATGAAAAGCTGATTGCCGATATTCGCGCGGCCGGAGCTCGCATTCGACTGATTGGGGATGGCGACCTTTCCGCAGGAATTGCCGCGGCCGTCATTGGCACCGGAGTGCATGCCGTTATGGGCTCAGGCGGCGCGCCGGAAGGCGTGATCACCGCGGCTGCCATCCGCTGCCTTAACGGATACATGCTCGGCCGCCTGGTCGTGAAGCCAGATCAGGAAGAACGACTGGCGCGTATGGGAATCAAAGACAAGAACCGCATCTACGAAGCCGAAGACCTTGCTCCGGGCAAGCAGCTGATCTTTGCCGCCACCGGCGTGACCGATGGATCGCTCATGAAAGGCGTGCGCTTCTTTGGCGAAGGAACGCGGACGTCTTCGGTGATTATGGCAATGCGGACCGGAAAGGTGCGATTCGTGGAAAGCATCCACCTGGAGAAAGGGCCGGATGTGAAGGTGAGGTTCTCGTAGCTCACGGAACTGACTCTCACGACTGCGTTCTCTTTGCCATGGTCAGCACCATGTTGTCGAAGGTGCGACGAAGATGTTTGCATCGCTCGCTAATCAGGTGTCCTCAAGTCCGCCAATATTAGCAGGCGCCGTGAGGGCATCCACTGCGGCGCCCTCCAGACTGAGCCACGTATTGCTCCAGCCATTCCCGAAAAGCGACATTGAGCGTCTTGTGACGTGCTTGGGCCACCAGCCGGGCCGTTCGATCAAGTTTTCGTCAGCACTCAGAGTTACTTCAGATACTCCGAACCCTTTTTCAAGTCTTCCGGAATCGGCGGGAATGGCGGCCATTCCTGCGAATATCCCTTGAGCAACGGGGTTGCCACCTCGGAACGCAGTGTTCCGTCGTGGACCGCGAATTTGTGCGGCTGGCCCTTCGAATATCCCTCCCATAAACACACACCGGCATAAGCACCATCTTTGCGGAGGATATAATACGTCATATCCATGTAGCGCAGTTTGTTCATGTCGCCGTTGTAGTTGCGGACAATCCGTTTGAGAGCGTCCATGCCGGCCTCCTGCGGAGACATGCCATGGCGCATGTTCTCAACGATCGTGTGAGCGCCAGCGACTTTGATGTTCTCTTCCCCGCTGCCTGTGGCTCCGGCGGAGCCCACATCCTGATCGGTATAGCATCCGGCGCCAATAATGGGCGAATCGCCACAACGTCCGGGCAGTTTGAAGGCGAGTCCGCTGGTGGTGGTGATGCCGGAGATTTCTCCCTTGTCATTCAGCGCCGAGCAGTGGATGGTTCCGGTGGGCGGAAATAGCACTCGCCGAACAGCCGCTAATTGAAACTCCGGTTCAATTCCGAGGTCGGCGGCGCGCTGGTGCAATTGCTCAATGCGATCGCGCCAAAGGCCGGCCTGCGGTTTGGCTTCCTCCGCTGGAGGATGCCAGTGAGGATCGGCCATGCCTGGTCCCCACCAATCGCGATCCGAATTAAATTCTTTCCAGAGCAACCAAATCTTGCGCGAACGCTCGGTCAATAAATTCTCGCGCGGGAAGCCCATAGCCACGGCAAACCGCTCCGCACCTTCACCGACAAGCATGACGTGGCCGGTGTGCTCCATCACTGCCCTGGCAACCATCGAGACATTCTTTATATTGCGCACACCGCCCACTGAACCCGCACGTCGAGTAGGTCCGTGCATACAGCAGGCGTCGAGTTCGACCACGCCTTCTTCATTAGGCAAGCCGCCTAAGCCAACCGAATCGTCGTTAGGATCATCTTCCGGGCCCTTGACCACGCGGACGGCAGCCTCCAGCGTGTCGCCACCGCCCTTGAGGAAGGCATACGCCGCCTCTACATAGGGATGACCGTTGTTCGCGGAGATGATGATCGGACGCTTCGGGGCATCGCTCTCCGAAGCGTGACCTTGTTGGCCGGATTCTGCGAGCCCGTCGGGAATCGCGGACTGCGCCCCCACTCCGGCAGCAACGGCTCCCAGAACTGACGTCTTGACGAAATCACGGCGCGAGAATGTCACTGGGATAATCCTCCTTGGAACGGCTATGTCGTCGAGCAGTTACTTCTCCATCTCCGAGGGCCAGTTCAGGATGACGGAAAGCGGCGCCGCATTCGACGTTTCAATTTTTGTATCGACCAGAAATCTTTGCCCATCCGCGGTCACGTCATAGCTGAAGAAGTCGAGGGCGGAGATAGCTTGCCGCGGCGAGGTGAGAAATAGTGGCAAGGGCGAACCCGCTTCGAAACCGCTGCTGGTTTTCACCTCGACCGCCATCAACTTGCGGTCAGGGGCTAGGTAGAACAATTCCTTGTCGTCGCCTCGCCAGCGGGGCTCTTCCCCACCACCGTGCGACACTTGCCATTTTCCCTTGAAGGTTGGAAAAGGCGAGACATAGACCTCTGGATTTCCGGTTTCATTGGACGAGTACGCCACGAACTTGCCGTCGGGTGAGAACTGCCCATTCCGTACCTGCTCAGATCCCTGCAGTAGTGGATGCGGTTGACGGTCGGCCATTGTCACGTACCATAGCTCTCCTGCCTTGCGGGTCAGCAGATACTTGCCGTCGCGTGACCAATCCCAGGGCGCCTGCCACTGGCTGCCCAGATCGATAACCTTTTCACCCGTGCCGGAGCCGTCAGAGTTTTTCGCATAAAGACCGAAGAGCAGCGTCTCGTTGGAGGCATAGATAATCTGCTTGCCATCGGGTCGCCATACGGGAGCCTCTTCGAGCCAGGTTCCAAAACTGAGCCTGGATGTGGCATTGCTCCCGAGGTCGAACGTCCACAGGTTGACATGGCGGCCGTCGTCAGTCAGGTCTACAGCTACCCGACGCTGGTCTGGGGACAGTTTAGGATTTGCAATAACGGATGGGGGTCCGACCGTGCCAAGCTGGCGCCCGTGACGGTCAAACCAGGTCAACTGCGAGAGAGTGGCTCCCTTGGGACCGCCGCTTTGTGCCACAAGTGTATTGCCAGACAACGAGAAGACAGCAAAGTTGGTCTGCGGATAATACTGCACCGCGTCATTGATGATGTGCGGTTCCCCCGAAAGCGAATAGTTGCTCAGATCGAAGCGCTGGCCGACGAGCGCATTATCGCGCCAATAAAAGAGATATCCCGGCTCGCCGTACAAAGCATTGCTGCTGGCATTGATGATGTTGCGCTTTTCGTTCGAATCGAGAGTGCCTAGCACAATGAAGTTCTTGTCGAGGCGCCCGGCAAAGTTGCAGGCGAGAAAAAGGTAGTGGCGTCCATCCGGCAAGAACATCGGCCAGCGGTGACTGGCCTGGAACTGTGCCGGATCCGGTCGGGTAACTTCAGTTGCGGTTCCACCGGAAGCGGCGATGCGGTACAAGCCGGTCCAAACGTCAGGATTAAACAGGATCACGCCATCCCGGTTCCAAGTGCCGCCGCGGCCGAAGGGCGCGTTGGCCAAGACTTGTGGCGACCTTCCCGACGCGATATCGATGGTTTTGAGCTTGCCCTGAGCGAAAAATCCGAGGGAACGGCCGTCGGGCGACCAGAACGGATAGGCGGCGCCTTCGGTGCCTGACAGCACGGTCGCTCCGCGGCCACCGATTTGGTGCATCCAGATGACGTTCTTATTGACTTGCTCGGAGTAGGCGACCAATGCCAGCATCCGCCCGTCGGGCGAGAGGGTGATCGACGCTGCCGGGGATGGCGCCGCGCTGTTGAAATACATGGCCGCTGGCGTCGCTCTCCCCCTTAGCCATAACGTTGCGGTGATCGCCAGAAGCAGGAGCAGCACCCCTGCGCATATCCAGCCCACAACTTCCCACGGTCTTCGCGCAACCGCGATGACTGGCATCGCTGAGGATGAGGCATTCTCCTTGATCCACCGCAATTGGAGCTTGACGTCGTGAGCGGATTGCAGGCGTTCTTCCGGGTCTTTGGCCAGACAACTCCTCACCGTGCCGTCGAGGGCAGGCGGGGACAGAGGCTGCAGGCTTGACATCGGCGCCGGTTCGGCGGCGAGAATTGCAGCAATGGCTGAGGCAGCGGTCTTACCTTCAAATGCGCGCCTGCCCGTCACCATTTCGTACAGCACAGCGCCGAGCGCGAAGACGTCACTGCGGGCATCGGCTTCTTTGCCCTCTACTTGCTCGGGCGACATGTACTGGAAGGTGCCCACGACCGTGCCTTCCATGGTTAAGGGATGCTGAGGTGTCGCCAGCGTCTGGGTCAGCCCGGAACTCGGCGCGCTCAGCGGAATCGCCGCTTTCGCCAAGCCGAAGTCCATCAGCTTGGCTCCGCTCCTGGTCAGCATGATGTTGCCCGGCTTCAGATCGCGATGGACCACGCCGCTCCTGTGCGCTTTTTCGAGTCCCTCGCAGATTTCGATTCCACATTTCAAGGCCTGCTCGATGGGCAACGGGCCTTTGCTCAGCCGGTCGGCCAGAGTTTCGCCTTCCAGATATTCCATGACCAGGTAGCTGGTTCCGGCTTGCGAACCGACGTCGTACAGCTGACAGACATTGGGGTGGCTGAGGCTGGAGATGGCGCGGGCTTCACGGTCAAAGCGCTGATGGGCCTCGGGATTCGAAGAAAGATGGGCCGGCAGGATCTTGATGGCTACCGTGCGATCAAGTCGCGTGTCGCGGGCTCGATACACCTCGCCCATACCGCCCGCACCGAGTAGCGACTGAATCTCGTACGGCCCCAGCATTGTTCCTGACGGGAGCGCCATGTGTGGGCGCAATTATAGCTTCATTTTCCGCCGTAGCCGGAATTTCCAGTCGTGATCTCGATGCTAGACGGTCGCGCCAGGCAACGTGTGAAATAAATACTCCGTTCTCAGCGTCGAGCGAACTTCCGCAGCCTCCCCGGATATTCAGCCCCTGCTCTTTGTAATTGGTCGGCCGCGACCGTGCTGATGGGCTGCACCTTTTCGGAACGGAATCGCAGGAGGGCGGCGATATTTCCCACCTTGTCGAATTCGGGGTCGCCTTTCACGTAGAACGTTTCAATATCGCGACGGATGACCCAAGGAAGAATGGCCTCGCCGACATCGACAATCTCTTGGGTGGCGCGTCCACATGCTGGACAGAAACTGACGAGATGAGGATCAATGTGACCGCACGCGGAACACTCCACCGCGTGGGCTTGAAGATTCTCGCCAATAAGCAGCGTTTGTACTTCTCCCAGTTCAAGCGAGCGCAAAACGCGTCTCAAACCAGTGACGCCGCGGCCATTGCTTCGTGCCTGGCTTAAAGTCTGGCCGACCAGTTCACGCTTCCGCTCGCTCTGCCACTGCTCCACGATTTGCTGCGCATGCGCGCGGATCTCGTCAGCAGTGATGTGTCCCAAATCAGCATGGAAGCGTCCGATCAGGGCCTGGCTCACATAGGGATGCAGTTGCGGTTCGAAAAGCGAGCGATGCGCATCCTGGCAGGCAAGAATCCATTTTTCGAATATGCCCCGGTCGAGCAAAACTTTCAGTGTTTCAGCTACGTTCTTGAAGTGATGGCGAGCTTCATCTTCCACGCGCCGTTGCGCGTGGCCGGCGTCATAACCGGCGAAGCCGTCGCTGCGCCCACGGCGGGGTAACGGTCGGAACAAGTCTTCCCGCTCGGTTAATTCGCCGAGGCGAAGGTCGAAGATGCGCGCCCGGTGGCGGTCGACCAGAACCACGCCCATCAACGGAGTTGCGCCCAGCAGGTGAGCCAAGGGCTTGAGATGGAAGTGACGATCCACGAAAAGCTGCGTGCTCGCCATGCTGGCGGGCACCTCGTATTCGCGCCAGATGTTCTTGGCGGCGCAGGCGAAGACAGCCTTCCCGTGTGTGCCATTGCTGCGTAATTCCCCGGAGAGTCGGACGATGCGCTCAATATCTGCGCGGGCGCAGTCCTTGGTTCCCTTGCTTTCCAGGTTGCGCATTGCCTCGCGCGCTAAGTCCTTGATGAAAATCGTGTCTTCCTTGTGCGCCTTGTTGCGCGGTGTTGATGGTTGAAAGTAAAAACTAACAGCGCAGGATTTATCGTCTTGAAACTGAGCCAATT
>CAVUYN010000031.1:0-16402 GCA_963745715.1 uncultured Acidobacteriota bacterium
ACTTGCCGTTGGTGCGCCGAGATCAAAGTGATCTGGACGGAACCTTTACACTGGGCGCGGTGCTGCCGGAGGTACCGGTGGTGGCGATTCAGGATGGATGGGATCTGGATTGGATGGATATGCGGGTGCTGGATCCTTTTTTGAAGAATGGCGAAAAGCTGGATGTAGGGGCGAACGGGAAGTGTGCGGTGAAGGTGGCGGTGCAGTAGTCGTTCGGGAATTTCTTTCTTGCGACCGCTTAAAACAAAATTCAAAAGCCCCACTTCTCCCAAAATCAGGGAGAAGTCGGGGCACCCGAAAGAGTCTTGACTTCGGGTCAAATATTCTGTATATTCAGTTTGTACTGAAAGAAACGTTATGGCAGAACTAACTGGAGTGCAGAAGCAGTACATCCTCCACTGGGGGGAGATGGGGACGCGGTGGGGGATTAACCGGACGGTGGCGCAGATTCATGCGCTGCTGTATTTGTCGCCGAAGGCGCTGCCGGCGGAGGAGATTGCGGAGACGCTGAGCGTGGCGCGGTCGAACGTGAGCACGTCGATTCGGGAGCTGGAAACCTGGGGAATCGTGCGCGCCGTGCATGTGCTGGGCGACCGGCGCGAGCATTACGAGTCGATGAAAGATGTGTGGGAGATGTTCCGGCTGGTGATCGAGCAGAGGAAGCGGCGCGAGATCGATCCGACGCGGGAGATGTTGCGGCGGTGCCTGGCGGATCTGGATCCGAAGGAGCCGGGGCGGATTACACGCGGGAGCGGCTGGAGGCGATGGCCGGCTTTTTCGAGGCCGTGACCGAGTTGCATGATCAGATGAAGCGGCTGCCTACGGGGACGGTGCGGAAACTGTTGCGGATGGGGACGAAGATGCGGAAGAAGGCGGGGTAAAGCCTTTTTTTGGGTCGTTATTCTGTTTATACAGAATTGTCTGATCTATTCGGAATTAGGAGCCGTAACGACAGAGGACACAGGACGCTGAGGATTCGCGGAGGTGGATATGACTGCGGAGGTGATGCAGAGCTGATTTGGGGAGCGGGGGCGGTGCATTTGGGGATCATTGCGGCGAATGTTCCATTGCCGGGACGGTTGCGGGTGCGGGAAAGACTGGCTGGTGTTCCGCGATTTGTGCGGCAGATTTTTTATGTGCACTGGATCTATATCGTGATCGTGCTGGGATTGTTCGCGGCATTGTGTTTTGGATTTGCTCGCGGAGCTGGCGGGAGCGAGCGGGCTGGGACGATTTCTGAGCGGATTTATGGCGGGGTTCTGGCTGCTGCGAATCGTGTTGCAGGTTTTTTATTACGATCGCGAGATTCGGCGGGAGAACCGGGGCTCGACACTCTTTACCTGGTGTCGTTGGTTGTGCTTGTGGCGGTGTTTGGGATTGCGGTTCTGCGGCCGCTGGCCTGAAGGATCGAATTCACGCCCGACCGGTTGTGCGCCAAGATGAGGTGGACGATGAAAACTACATTGGAGCAGCGCAGGAAGCATCGTTGGAGGTGAGGGCAGGCGGTACGATTCCTGGGCGCGAGTTTGCGCGACGGCGGGGGCGGTCGTTTGGGCTGGAATCGCGGTGCTGGCGCGGGTGGGGATTGCGCGGGTCGGGGCGATTGAATTGATGTTTCTGTTTGCGCCGCTGGTGATTGTTCCGCTGGGAATGGAATTGGGGCGCGGGATGGGCGCGGGCGGGGTCGGCTCGAGGACATCGCGCGACGACTGCAACCTTTGGGCGCCGGGCTGGCGGTGGTCGCGATGTTGCTTCCTCCGGGCCGGACATGCGGGGTTGTTGCTTTGGGATGGATGATGGTTTGTGTGCTCATGGCTGGGGCCGGAATGCTGGCACTTGATGTCTGCTGCTGTGGGGAGACGCGGGCGAGGGCGCCCGCGCCACATTCGTTGATGCGGCGACTGGCGGTTCGCTCGGATTGATTTGGCGGTGGGCGGGGCCTGGCTGGTGGCTTCGCGGTTGGGGATGCGGCCGATGGGGATCCAGGAACCAATTGGATTGCTGACGGCGGTGCATTTTCATTTCGCAGGATTTGCCACGGCGACGATTGCGGCGGCGACGCTTCAGTTTGCGGAGCGAGGCTGGCTCAAGCCGGTTGTGGCGGTGGTGTTGGGGATGCCGTTTGTGGTGGCGGCAGGGTTCGTGATTTCTCCGGGGCTGAAGATGGGAGCGGCGGTTTTGTTTTCGGCCAGCGTCGCGGGGCTGGCGATCTTTGTGCGGGCTTGCGGGAGGCGGGCGAAGGACGCGACGGCGCGCGTGTTGTTGCAAGTTGCTGCGGGAGCCGTGTTCGCTGGAATGGTTCTTTCCGGAATTTATGCGGTGGCGGATTTTTTGGGGAGCGATGTGTTGACGATTCCGCAGATGGCGCAGAACGCACGGAATTTTGAACGCGGTGGGATTTTGTCTTCCGGGAATGCTTGGGTGGGTTGTGGAGTACTCGGGAAGAGCTTAAACCACAGAGGGCACAGAGGTTCACTAAGGAAAACCGTGGTCACTCCGTTTTGAACGTTTCATCTGAGAATCCCGACCATAACTTCTCCGTGGTTTCGCGCACAGAATTTTGAACGCGGTGGGATCGGGTCTTCCGGGAATGCTCGCGTGGGTGGTGGAGTAGTCGAGAAGAGCTTAAACCACAGAGGGCACTAAGTTTCACTAAGGAAACCGCGACATCATTTCATTTTGTATCTTCTTCGTTGCATCTCGCGGACAACAAGACAAATACATCTTAAGAACAGAGTGCACTGCGGCGCACAGAGGCGCGGAGTGCGCTTGTTTGTGCACCTTCTGTGCGGCAGTTACCAGCGCGGCACTTGACAGCGCGATGGAATGAGGTTCTGAATGGAAGTACGCGGAAAAATTCCAGCCGAAGATTTCCACATAACAAAAAAATCTGTGCTAGTATGCCGGACTGGTCCTGCTTTCAGCTTCGCATTTAAATTTGCAGCGCAACGGAAAAACAGGCGCATTCCGCAGTAAAATTAACGGTTCCAGCTACTTCAGAAACGAAAGTCTTAACAGGCGCTCTCTCACCAGCCGCCAGGGCGCCGCGTGGTGAAAATATTTCATATATGTCAGCTCCAAGCACAACGGTTTCCCCGAATCCCTGGGCGCGCATTCTCGATGCGCTGGAAAAAAAGATCAACCGACATTCGTACGACACCTGGCTGAAGCCGACACGCTACAGCCACTCGAGCGGAGGCATCCTGTTCGTACGGGTGCCGACGGTAGAGTTCCGCCACGCGGGGGACAAGTACGCAGACTTGATTCAGGAAGCGATAGACGTCCTGGGCCTTGGTTTCAACGATGTGAAGTTTGTGACTCCCGAGGATGATCCGGCAGCAACTCCGGTGCGGCACGATGGAGGTCTGACTGCGTCCGCGGGAACCGGACCTTCGCAATCGCGTTTCGACTGGGATGGAGCGGCCCAACTCAATCCGCGGTACACGTTCGACGCTTTCGTGATCGGAAGCGGCAACCAGTTTGCGCATGCAGCGTGCCAGGCCGTGGCCGAGCGTCCCTCGAAAGCCTACAACCCGCTGTTCCTGTATGGCGGCGTCGGCATGGGCAAGACCCACCTGATGCAGGCGATCGGACACGAGATCAAGCGGCGGATGCCGCAAGCGGCCATCTGCTACGTATCGAGCGAGAAGTTCACCAACGACATGATCAACTCGCTGCGCTACGACAAGATGACGAGTTTCCGCGACAAGTTCCGGAACATGGATGTGCTGCTGATCGACGACATCCAGTTCCTGGCGCAGAAGGAGCGGACGCAGGAAGAATTCTTCCACACGTTCAACGCGCTGCACGAGTCGATGAAGCAGATCGTGATTGCCAGCGATCGCTCGCCGAAAGAGTTGGCCGAGATCGAAGACCGGCTGCGCAGCCGGTTTGAGTGGGGACTGATTGCCGACATCCAACCGCCGGATCTGGAGACGAAGGTGGCGATCCTGCAGAAGAAGGCGGAGCAGGAGAAAGTTACGCTGCCGACGGATGTAGCGCTGTACGTGGCTTCCAATATCCGTTCCAACGTGCGCGAGTTGGAAGGGGCCTTGATTCGGCTGGTGGCGCACTCGTCGCTGATTGGGGCGGAGATCACACTGCCGTACGCGCAGCAGGTTTTGAAGAACTTTATCGATTCGCAGGCGCGCAAGGTCACGATCGAGTCGATCCAGAAGATGGTTGCCGAGCAGTTTGGTCTGAGGCTGGTAGAAATTAAGGCCAAGAATAATTCCCGGGCAATCGTTTATCCGCGACAGATCGCGATGTATTTGGCGAAGCATCTGACGGAAGCATCGCTGCCGGAAATTGGGCGGCAGTTCGGCGGCAAGCATCACACGACGGTGCTGCACTCGGTCGAGAAGATTGATGAGGTCCGCAAGAACGATAAAGATTTAAACAGGCTTATCAATAAACTGACCGAGCAATTAGGCGGATGAATCGGGCGGTTCGTTGAGTTTTCCACTCACTGGTCCAGTCTTCCTTGGTAGTGGCTGTGAAAGAGATGTGGAAGCTGTGCAAGGCAGGAAGGAAATTGGGAACGGGGTCAAGTTCTAGTAGGGGCTCCGAAGAAAAAGGGACCGATTTCTAACATGAGGGGTCCGGCGGGAACCCGGTGACAACAGGCGAGTTGTCAGAGTTTTCCACTTCTACGAAGAGCCTACTGTTACTACTGGTTTTATAGGTTTTGCATTTGATATAAGGGTAGTACTAGAAGTAGCAGCGCACGCAGTACGTATTGGGAGACGGACTTTATGCCGGTGGAAGCCGCCGTTGCCGCGGGGACGATGGAGATCACGGTCAGCAAGTTCGAGTTGCTGAGGGAATTGACCGCGACGCAGGGCGTGGTCGAGCGCAAGACCACGATTCCAATTCTTTCTAATTATTTATTTGAGGCTGCGGGGGACCGGCTGTCGATCACCGCGACGGACCTGGATCTGAGCCTGCGCACGTCGTGCAGCGCCAAAGTGAAGAAAGAGGGCTCGTGTACGATTCCGGCGCGCAAGCTGCATGACTATGTGAAGTTGCTGCCCGATGCGGACATCACGATCAAATTACTGGAGAACCATTGGGTCAGCATCCGGTGCGGGCGTTCGAATACGAAGATGGTGGGGATGGCGAAGTCGAATTTCCCCAGCCTGCCGGCGTTTCCGACGGCGGGGGCGGTAACGATTCCGGCGCAGGTTTTGCGGGGATTGATTGCGCGCACGGGATTTGCGATTTCGAACGAGGAGTCGCGTTACACGCTGAATGGAGCGCTGATGCTGCTGAAGCCAGAGTCGATCACGATGGTGGCGACCGATGGACATCGGCTGGCGCACTGTGAACGGAGCGGGGAAAAGTTCGAGGGTGTTTCGGGCGAGTTGAAGACCCTGGTGCCGAAAAAGTGCATGGACGAATTGAAGTCGCTGCTCGACTCGACGGACTCGGACACGATTGAGTTTGCCAAGGATGAATCGACGCTTTTCTTCCGCATCGGATCGCGGCTGTTGACCTCACGGCAGTTGACCGGGCAGTTTCCTAATTTCGAGGCCGTGCTTCCGAAGGACAACAGCAAGATCGTTCCCATGAATGCCGATGAGTTGAACTCGGCAATCTTGCGAGTCGCGCAGTTTGCCGATGAGCGCTCGCGCGCGGTACGGCTGCGTCTGGAAAAGGGCGAGGTGAAGATTTCGGCTTCGTCGACCGAGGCGGGCGAGTCGGAAGATTCGCTCGAGGCCGCGTACACGGGAGAGCCGCTGACCATCGGGTTCAATGCGGCGTACCTGGTGGAGTTCCTCAAGGCTGCGGGGACGAGCGAAGTGCGGTTGGAGTTGAAGGATCCGCAGTCGGCGGGGCAGCTGCGGCCGGCCGAGGGCGATGATTATAAGTATCGGTATATCGTGATGCCGATGCGGATTTGAAGTCGGTTCTTCGCCGGACTTCCCCTTTGCGGTGACGGCGGTTTTCTTTCGCCCCTTTCGGGGCTTTTTCATATCATCTTGATTCGACCCACGGCTTGCGCCGTGGGCTGCATTCTTTCGCCGCTCACGCGGCTGAGTCAAGGATCAGCAGATCTGTGAGAATTGCGGGTCGCTTGACCTTCCGCCTTCCCTGCCTTACATTGGCGGCACTTCGATTTGGTTTGGAAAGGACGACATTATGCTAGATGGCTTTAAGAAGTTCATCCTGCGTGGAAATGTTGTGGATATGGCTGTGGGCGTGGTGATCGGCGCGGCGTTTGGCGGCGTGGTCACGGGACTGACGAAGGCGTTTCTGACTCCACTGATCGCGGTGATCGCTCACAAAGCGGACTATTCGAGCTTAAAGTTCGTTGTGCGGGGAACCGAGTTCCCGATCGGCGATTTTATTAACGCATGCATATCATTTGTCCTGATCGCCGCGGCGGTGTACTTCGTTGTAGTGCTGCCGGTGAATGCCTTGATCGCACGAATGCACCGCGGAGAAAAACCGCCCGATCCGACCACCAAGCAGTGTCCGGAGTGTCTAAGCGAGATTCCGATCCAGGCGAAGAGGTGCTCGCACTGCACGCAGCCGGTGATGGGGCGGGCGGCTTGAGGTTGATTTTCGAGCGTCCCCTTGCGGTTCTGGGATGCGTAGCGTTGATCCTGATTGTGTCGGGAGGGCTGAGGGCGGGACACTGCCAAGAACCGTCCAGCCCGCCCCCGGCATCCGCGGACTCGGGTACACCACAGCCAAGTCAGCAAGTGCCGCAACGCGTTCGCGCCTCCGCCGGAGTTACGAGCGGGCTATTGATCAAGAAGGTCAGTCCCAAATATCCGAACAAGGCGAGAGAACAGCATATCCAGGGAACGGTCGTTCTGATGGCGACGATCAGCAAGCACGGAGACATCACCGACCTGAAACTAGTTTCGGGCCATCCCATGCTCGTTGATGCCGCGATCAAGGCCGTGAAGAAGTGGAAATACCGGCCCTACCTTCTGCAAGGGCATCCCGTCGAGGTGGAAACGCAAGTGCTGGTGAACTTCACGCTCGCGGACAAATAGGTCGCCGATCTTCGCGTAACATTAGGGGATGGCGTTCTGTCTGCGACTAGTGATGCTGTCCTGCGTATTCGCCTGCGCGGTATCCTCGCTCGCACAAGGTCCGGGACACTCGTCGTCAACCCCTACCAAACACGTCAATCGATCGACTGCGGCTAACGGCATTGAGGATGGCGCGGTCACAAACGGCGTCTATCGAAATAAGAGTCTGGCGCTCTCGTTCAAGATACCTCCAGGTTGGGTGCTGCGGACCGAGGAGATGAATGCGGGAGAGCAGGGATCCGATGCGGAGACTGCGTCCGAATCCAAATCGTTGCCACAGGGGGCAGGGGAACGCAGGGGAAAGCCGCGGCGGGCGTGTATTGCTGGCGGCGTTTTCGCGGCCTCCGGAGGCGAAGGGCGAGGATGTGAATTCTTCACTTCTGATTGCGACGGAGAGTGCGGCGTCGTATCCGGGTTTAAAGGACGCGGCGCAATACTTCGGACCGCTGACGGAAGTCGCCAAGGCGCAGGGTTTCACCATGGACGAGGAGCCGTACGAAATTGCGGTGGGGGCGAAGACCCTGGTGCGCGGGGACTATCACAAAGACGTTGGCACCCGCGTGATGCGGCAGTCGAGCCTGGTGATGCTTGCGCACGGGTATGCGGTGTCGATCACGGTTATCGGCGGCACCGAAGACGAGGTCGAGTCGCTGATCGACGGGTTGACTTTCGGCGCCACTGGAAAGTAGCTTCGCCGTCCCGGCGCGCGGATCGGCGCAACCCTAGTTCTTATAGGTCACCTCTGCGGGCGCTTCCGTAATGGCGATCGTGATCTGCGGCGGGTGAAGCAGGGTGTTGTGGATGAGGCAGTGATGCACGGCGCGCTCCACGCCGGCGCGGTGCTGCTGGGTAAGCTCGATCGGGGTTTCGACTTCGATTCGAAAATTTTCGATGCGGGCAGGATCCTTGACCTTTTCGGCGGTCACGCGGACGCGAGTGCCTTCGGTGGCAAGGTTAAATTTGCGAAGGTACTGGGCTGCGTAGAAACCGGCACAGGAGCCCAGCGAAGCGAGCAACAACTCAGGCGGGGTCATGCCTTCGTCGAAGCCGCCATTCTCCGGTGGTTGATCACAGGGGATTGAGTGGTGCCTGGCCTTGATTTCAAACTGGACTGCTCCCAGATGTTCGACTGTGACTTCCATAAGTGCCTCCATAAAAACTTTTAGTTTGGACGGTCAGTCGCAAGGACTGCGTCCAAGTGAGCACGAACCAGCTCGCGGGCTCGATGCAGGCGCGACTTCATGGCCGCGCGTGAGATTCCAAGTCTGTTGGCGACTTCATCGCCGGGCTGGTCGTCGATGTCACGGAGCACGTAGACCGAGCGGTAATGCTCGGGCAAACGAGCGACAGCGTCGTCGAGGAACTGCTTCATCTGGCGACGAGCCATGCGGGCTTCGGGAGTCATTTCTCCGCCGGGAATTTCGCGACCTTCGTCCTCAAGTGCCGAAAGCTGGAGCAGAGGCAGGAGCGACTCGCGCTCTTTTAATTGCCAGCAAACGCGTTTCGCGATCTGCGCAAGCCACGCGCGGAAGGCGGCAGAATCGCGCAACTGATCGAGATGCCGGTAGGCTTTCAGCAGAGCTTCGATCAAGACGTCTTCGGCATCTTCGCGATTGCCGCAGACGCGGATCATCTGGCGGTAGACGGAGTCTTTGTGCTGCCGGGTCAGCGCGTCGAAATCCGGGGCTGGCGCTTGCTTGGGATCAAACTCCATCCCAGCATTGTGGCATTGCGGTTCCGAGTGCGCTGTGCCCAGAGTCACTGGCTTGCCTTTTGCGGTTCCGAGTTGGGGCCACTTAGCTTGCAGTGACTATGAGCATTCCAGGGCATTTTTTCGAGCAGGGCCCCCATCAGGCAGATATCGGTTGCGCCCGCGAATATCAAACCGACACCGACGAACGCGGACAAGAAAATCCAATTCGGATTGACCGCCAAGGCGAGGATGACGCCGGTCAGAACGATCATGCCTGCTCCAAGCCGCACCTGCCGCTCCAGCGACCAGCGAGTCTTTACGCTGGTGACGATGGGCAAACCGGCCTGCAGCCAGGCGTTGGTCCCTCCTTCGAGTACCGCGATCTGACGCTGACAGGGCTCAAGCAGGGCCGCGGTTACGCGGGCACGAGTGCCGGCCTGGCAGATCAGAATGAGGGGAACGTTGGCGTGGAGATCGTTGATGCGCGCCTCGATTTGATCCATGGGTATGTTGACGGCCGTTGGAATGTGGCCGGAGGCGAATTCGGACGGCGAACGGACGTCGATCAATTGCGGTTGGGCTGGCAGTTGATGGCGCAATTCAGCGACGGTGATGGAAGGGGTCAAGTTTAGTCCTCATTAGGGAAGAGGGGCAGATCGGAGGAAAAGGATTCAGGGGATGGGCTGATATTCCGACCTCACCGGTAGCTCCGGCGGGACGCATCGGTCCTTGGTTTCGCTCAGCTCGGTTTCGATCTGGAGAAAGGATTAGTCCAGGGGTTCGGGATGGAGGCTTAAGTCTTGTTCTCCGGCGGCTTTTTTCTGGGCGTATTTTTTCATCCAGGCTTCCCAGCTTTTGCCGGCGGCAGTGTCGCGGCCGGTGAAGGCGAGGGCGGCGATGTCGGAGTACGGGATGGCGGCTTTTTCGTTGGAGTTTTTCGGGTAGAGGCGGACCACCGAGTCTTGCAGCGTTTTCGCGGTGCGGCGGTCGAAGAGGTAGCCCTCGACTTTGGATCCGTCTTTGCGGGTGATGGTGATGTCTCCGCGGTAGTCGAAGGCTTTTTCGAGGGCCTGGCGAAGGTCTTCTTCGTTGGCGAGCGGAGGGATCCAGCCTTCGAGGTTTTCATGGGCCGTGCCGGGGGCGACCTCGAGGGCGTCGGGATTGGCGTGGGACGGGTGCTCTTCGGCGTGGCCGGCTTCTTTGCCTGTCATGGGAGATTATTTTGTCAGGGCTCCATCAACGAGCCAGATTTCTGTTACTTCCTCAAGGTCTCGTCTGGGTGGCCGCCGTGAGTCTTGAGAAGAGTCATGCGGGCCATTCTGTTTCGTCTTTCGCCCCTTGCGGGGCTTGACAGTCGTCTTGTCCGATACCCACGGCTTGCGCCGTGGGCTGGATTCCTTCGCCGCTTCGCGGCTGGATGTCGACCGGACTCTACTAGACGCGCGTTTCCTGCAACGATCGGGATGCTTCTTCACTCGGTGCGATTTGGATCAGCGGGTTCACCGGAGTTTGTGGCTCTTCGAGCATGCGCAAGGCTTCTTTGTCTTTGTAGGTGGTGAAGAGCGTGGCCTTAACCGTTGCCAAAAAGCCGCCCAGCGAATTGAATGTCGCGTGCACAGCGCTGGCCTCGTAGCCGCTGTGGACCATGCAATTGGCGCAGGCCGGATTGCCGGACTCGGTTCCGTAGTTCTGCCATTCGGTTGTGGTCAGCAACTCGTTGAATGTTTCCGCGTAGCCGTCCTGCAAGAGGTAACACGGTTTTTGCCAGCCGAAGACGTTGTAGGTTGGCATGCCCCAGGGAGTGCATGGGTACGTACGCTTGCCCATCAGAAACTCGAGGAAGAGCGGCGAAAGATTGAACTGCCACGTCTTCTTGCGATTCGACAAAATCGCGCGGAACATGCGACGGGTGCGGGCGCGGCCGAGGAAGTGCTTCTGGTCGGGAGCCTTGTCGTAGGAGTACCCGGGCGAGAGCATCATGCCCTCGACGCCCAGGTCCATCATTTCGTCGAAGAAGGCGCGGACGGACTTGGGATTGGCTCCGTCGAAGAGTGTGGTGTTGGTTGTAACGCGGAAGCCGCGCCGGAGGGCTTCTTTGACGGCGTCCACGGCGATGTCGTATCCACCTTCGCGGCAGACGGCGAGGTCGTGCTCTTCGCGCTGGCCATCGAGGTGAACGCTGAACGTCAGGTACTTGCTCGGTTGGAAAAGGTGGATCTTTTCCTTGAGCAGCAAGGCGTTGGTGCAGAGATAGATGTATTTCTGGCGTGCGACCAGCCCCTCGATGATTTCGCCGATCTGAGGGTGCATGAGAGGTTCGCCACCTGGGATAGAGACCATGGGGGCGCCGCATTCGTCGACGGCGCGGAAACATTCTTCCGGGCTGAGATCCTTTTTCAGGATGTGGGCCGGGTATTGGATCTTGCCGCATCCTGCGCAGGCGAGGTTGCAGCGGAACAGGGGCTCGAGCATAAGGACAAGCGGATATTGCTTGCGGCCGGCGAGCTTTTGGCGCAGCACATAGCTGGTCACGGTCCACATTTGAGAGACGGGAACTGGCATGGATTTCGAGGAACCCCTTTAATCGCTATTTTAACAGGATTTGCGGTGGGAAGGTCGGGCAGAGAACCCGAGACAGCACGGCCGCGGAGATTCCAGGAGGGCTAAAGCCCCAAGTTTCAAACAGGTTACGCGGCGCCAAAACGGTGCTCTTCCAGGAAGGCCTGCCTTGAAGCGGGGCACGATAGCAGAGCTTTTCGATGGTGCTTCGCGGCGCGGTGGCGACCCGTTTATGCTTTGGACGGGCGCGGGGCTGTGATAATCTCTGCAACCTAGCTTTCGTTTCACCCGTCTAAAGTCGGTAGCCTTTCGGTTGCTGCTTTGAACCAAAGGGCTCTTGTTCGAGTCGGGGAAACCCGATACCCTAAAGGTCGGTCATTGCATGTTTGATCCGCACCCCAACCTGGCCGACGAAGTGAACCGCGGCATTATCCAGTCGGAGATCGAGGGCGGCGTATTTCTGAACGACCTTCCCCCGTCGACGGTGCTACAGATTCAGACGATGCATCACTGCTATACGGCAGTCCTGCTGGGCGGCAATGATGCGCTGCTCTCCGGCCATCCGGAGTTCTGTCCGGAGCCGGTGCAGGTGGCGATCGCAGGGTCCACCTGGGGCGGGTCGATGCTTAAGCTGCAGTTCGTAGGTCGGGGCATGCACCTGGAGTTTCGGCATCCGGGATATCCCACCCCGATTATCACCTCGCCCATTCAGGAAATCCGGGACAACGCATCGTTCCCGGCGCTCGAATTCGATTCGCGTCCCCACGGCGCACACTCGTAGCGAAGTCGAGGCACTCTCCAGATCTGAAATAGAATGCGGGAAAACTGTGTTTGCACATCAAAGACGACGCAAATCAATATTGAAAACCCATCGTCTGGCACGTGGCGCGCGGCAAGGTCCTGGTAATCGGCATATGGTTTGCCGGTCTCCACTCTAAATGTCGCTCCGCCTGTACTACTCCTTTTACATTCTGTGGCAATCGCTACCGCCGCCATCACCCCCACAACAGCCAACATTTTCTTCATTGTCTTAGTTCCTGATTCGGTATCGAGGCTGGCACGACCAGGATGACCCGAGTTCTCAGACGCCCGCGAGTGACGTTGGTACTTCAGGTTGCGAGGGATATCACAGGCCTGCTCCGATCTTCCGTGCGTGAGTGATACAGTTTTCAAATGCGATTCAACCGATCTGTGCCGCCCTGCGTCGTGATTCCTGTGCTGATTTACCCCGACCCCGGTGCAGCCGCCGAATGGTTGTCAAAAGCTTTTGGCTTTGGCATTCGTCTGCGCATCGCCAATCACCGCATCCAGATGAAGGCCGGAGATGGCTGCTTTACCATCGCCGAGGGCAACGCGGTGCCTAACCATTCCCAGATGGTTCAGGTTCGCATCGAAGATGCGAAGGGTCACTGCGAACGCGCGCGGCAGAATGGTGCCGTCATCATGACTGAACCCAAGGACCAACCGTATGGCGAGCGCCAATACAACGCTCAGGATTTTTACGGCCACCGCTGGGACTTCACCGAAACCCTCAGCGATGTCGCTCCGGAAGAATGGAGCGACGGGGCATTTCATCTTGAGTAAGTCGAATCTGAGTGGTTAGTGAAGGCTGTAGTCTGTTGCTACACATCGATAGTCACGAGCATTGAAGTTGTATCCAGCAACCCTAAAACCCTCCTTCTGTGGACGCGACTAAATAGTAGCTGGTATTCAATAGGCGTAACATGGCGCAACAGGCTCCGCGAGTGTTGCAGATTTAAACAATCCCGAAGCCAAATTGGGCCGTCAACGCTGAATTTTATTGAATTGCTTCGGCGCATTCGTGTATCACTCAATCCGTTCGATTCGTTGGGACGTCCGCCTTCCGTGCAGCGATTACCCTGGGGGAGGGCTATTCGCTGCACGGTTGGGTCGCAGTCCTTCCGCCACTCCGGTGTTGCCTCACACCAGATACCTACTTCCTAAAGGGTCACTGAGCGAGATCGCCTTCCAGGTGACATAGGTTTCAGAGTCAACGCAAAGCCAAATACAACCTCCAAGTTCTGCGCGTGGTTTCTTGCTTCTCGAAAGGCAACTTTCGCGGCACGCTCTGGCGGGAACCGTAGATTCCTGTGCTGCCACAAACGAACAATTAAATTGCGGCCTGCAAGATCGCGCTTCTCATGCAAAAAGAGCTGCGGCGATAGGTATAATTTTGGGATGACTCCTCAGGGAGAACGATGAGGCGTTCGACACGACCTTTGTTGCTTACGGCCTGCCTGCTGCTGCCGCTCGCCCTTCCTGCCCGGCTGCTTCGAAAACCCCCGTCCAGGGCGGGTTTTCGGATTTATGTAACGAATGAAAACTCGGGAGACTTGACTGTGCTCGAGGGTTCGACCCTCGAAGTGGTTGCGACGATCCCGTTGGGCAAGCGCCCGCGAGGAATTCACGCCAGCCCCGACGGAAAGACGCTTTATGTCGCGCTGAGCGGCTCACCCATTGGCGGGCCGGGAGTAGACGAGAGCAAGCTTCCACCTCCGGACAAGAGTGCCGATGGTATCGGGGTATATGACGTGCAGCAGAACAAATTGCTGCGGCTGATTCAAAGCGGTTCGGACCCGGAAAATTTCGACCTCAGCAATGATGGACGTTACATCTTCGTTTCCAATGAAGATGATGCCAAGGCCAGCATGATCGACGTCGCCAGCGGAAAGATCGCCAAGACGTTCGTGGTGGGCGAAGAGCCTGAGGGAGTCAAGGTCACCCCGGACGGCAAGTTTGTTTACGTCACGTCTGAAAATACCGGGACGATTTCGGTCATCGACATCGCGGCGAGGAAGATCGCCAGGACGATCAAGGTGGGACACCGTCCGCGCTCGGTGGCGTTCTTACCCGACGGCTCGCGGGCATACGTGAACGCCGAAAATGACGGCGCGGTGAGCGTAGTGGATTGCGCGAAGCACGAGGTGATTCGAACCATTTCGCTGGGCGAGCGCGGAGTCATCAAACCGATGGCAGTGCTGCTCTCGGCAGACGGGTCAAAGCTGTATGTCAGCACCGGCCGAGGACACAAAGTTTTCGTGATCGATACCGCGACGAACACCGTCAGCGGCTCGTTTGAAGTGGGCGAGCGTCCCTGGGGCATGGCCCTCTCACCGGACGGTAAGACACTCTACACGGCGAATGGTCCCTCGAATGACATTTCGGTCGTTGACCTGGCCACTCAAAAAGTGATCCAGAAGGTCAAAGCGGGCCGTGGACCATGGGGCGTCGTGATCCTGAAACAATAGCGAGTTCGCGCCATCAAACTTACAAAGTTTTGAGGTAAATCAATGCCCGCAAGAATGCGCCAGATAATCATAGCCCTCGGCATCGTTCTGATTTTTGGCCCGCCTCTAATTGCTGAGGACGCGAGTTGGCGGATCGATCCTCTTCACAGCGGGGCGCACTTCAGCGTTCGTCACATGATGATCTCCACGGTGCGCGGTGAAATGACCGGCATCACCGGATCCGTTAACTATGATCCCAAAGACCCTGCGCGAGCCAGCGTAGAAGCTACCATCGATTGCGCGACGGTCAATACTGGGGTAGCCAAGCGCGACGCTCAGCTAAAAACCGCCGATTTCTTCGATGTGGCCCACTACCCGGTGATGAAGTTCAAGTCGAAACGAGTCGAGAAAGCGGGCGAGGGGAAGCTGAGAGTTGTCGGCGACCTTACGATTAATGCCAGTACGCAAGAGGTAGTTCTGGACGTCGAAGGACCCACCGAACCCATTCGTGATCCACGGGGCAATGAGAAAATTGGCCTGGCCGCGAGCACCCATATCAGCCGGAAGAAGTTCGGGATCATCTGGAACGAAGCAATGGAGTCTGGCGGGGTTGCGGTTGCCGATGAGGTGGCGATCACGCTTGATCTGGAACTGATTAAGAATGCGAAACCGCAGGCTACTCCGGGACCGTGAATCAGGCGCCAGCCACAAGGTCAGTTGAGTTATAAAGGGCACAAGTTCGCCAGCCGTACGCATTAGGTGGCTCCTTCGACTTCGGCTCAGGGCGGGCGCTTCGACTTTCGATCCGGGAAGCCCTCTGAAGGGCCGCTCTTCCACGATCTGTTCACAGCCTGCCATTGACTTGCCCGGGTTGAGCAACTAGTATTCCGGCCAGTGGGCTAGCCTGGACTTATGTCCCTTAATATCGAGACACGCGAAGTCGCGCACGTCACCATCCTGGACGTGAAGGGCCGGATCGTGCTGGGGGAGGAAATCGGCGATTTGCGGGATGCGGTGCGGAACCTGGTGGCTGACGGGAAGAAGAAGATCATTCTCAACCTGGCCGAGGTCGATTACATCGACAGCTCCGGAGTGGGCGAACTGGTGGGCTCGTACACGACTGTGCGGAATGCGGGAGGAGAGCTGAAGCTGCTGAATCTGACGCAGAAGGTGCACGACGTGTTGCATGTCACCAAGCTGTACACGGTGTTTGACATTCGGGACGACGAATTTACGGCTGTAAAGTCCTTCGATTACTTCTTCGCGAAATAGCCAATGCGGTTCATTCCCGCAGCGCACCGCTGTTGACACGCCAAAATTCTCCTTGCTTGGGCTATCATTCGAGAAAAGGAACTTCATGGGCCACGGAAGTTGCTTGGTGCGGGAGTCGTGCAGCTCATGGATCATGGCAGTGGAGATCATCGGTCCCTGCAGGAAAAAACTGCCAGGGAAATAATCTGGACGTCGCACCACACGTTTCAGGGATGGACGTGCTCGCAGTGTGAGTGGAACAACCCGCTTCCGACGCTGCTGAACGATCCGGAGGCGAGAACGGCGTACGACCGGCTGGCCGCCGCCAAGTTTCGCGAGCACAAATGCGCCGACCATCTCTCGCGCCTGAGCGGAGGCGAAGGCGAGAGCTTCACTCCTCGCATCCGCAAGCTGGTCGCGCAAGGATTCAAGCCCAAGGACGCGGTCGAACTCTTCCTACAAGAAATCGCGCTGGAATACCGCAATCAGCCCAAAGTGATGGCCCAGGCGAAGGCCGATGGAGAGGACTTTCTGCGGCGTGTTAAGGCGGGATTGATCTGACCGTCTTTCCCCTCGCTCACTTGCGGTATCACGTTTGCTCTCCC
>CAVUYN010000032.1:0-482500 GCA_963745715.1 uncultured Acidobacteriota bacterium
GGATTTCTCTTGTTGTCCCCGGGCGGACCGACGGGTGGCCCACTCAAGCCCGGTTTTGGCTTGAGTGGGGATGTGCCCGGACGCCAACCAGTTCGGGGTCGAAACTCCGAACTGGATGTCGAGGGACTCAAAAGCTTCTTACTTGCAAACGATGCTCGGATTGTCCTTCGCCAGCTCCAGGCATGCCTTGTGCTGCTTTACGCGGCGTGCTGCATCGCCGGGGCTCTCTTCTCCGCTCAGCGTGCTTCCGGTAACCGTCGACGTAGTTGTAATTTGCGGCTGAGTTGCTGAAGAGGGCATCGCTACCTGCTGCAACTGAGCAGGCGCCGGTTCTGGCTGGACCACCGCTGCTGCTGGCGCTGGAGAAGGTTGCGAATCGGATGCCTGCGCCGGGATCCGTCCGTGGGTCTGCCAGTCTGACACGATCAGTTGGCACGCATCCTTCGCCGCGTTTCCCACGGTGTGGGTTGCGCTGGTCCCGAGAACGTCGCCCAAGCGGTTGGCGACTTGCACCTGGCTGTTCGACCGCAGCAAGCCGCGGTTCTGCTTCGACTCCCGATTCAACATCACCGTATAGTCCGCATTCGACTGGTTCAGCGTAACAATGACGCCCCCGCAGTTCTTCTGCATATCCTTGGTGACTTCCATGCTCTCGTCGTGTGAATCCACGGTAGAGCGCGATCCCCACGCGCCCCAATGTTTTCCGCCCCCGCCCGATCCCGAGCTCGTCAGGTTTTCCGAACCTTTTCCTTGCACGAAAACGCGAGGCTTATCCTGCGCGCCTGCCGACAGGACGAATGAAGTTAGAAGTAGAAACATTGCCAATCGAATGAGTCTCATATTCCAAGAGTTTCCTGTTTCAGGAAACCGGAAGCAAATGACCAAAGTTCTCCTGGTCGGAGACCGACGTGCGTCTACGTGGCAGTCACGCGCGAATGCCTATCCTTAAATATGGATGGCCGCGCACACGAAGCGCTCAAGGCAGAACAACAACGATGGGATGGTCAACGTCCCCGCAGAAATTGGAGCCTCTAGTTCGCGGGATTTGTAGAAGGATCGCTCAATGCGATCAGTTTTCCTGGAGGATACTCGGCCGGCGTCAGGGGTGTGTCCGGATCCGGGTTGATAATGGTCAGCACTTCTCCGCTGCGCACGCCTCGGATCGTTAGGCTCTGACTTTCCACCGAGACCACTCGGTATTCTTCGTCAAAGAGTTCTCTGCGCGCCGGGTTCATGCTATTGGGATGCAGATTCGCGCCGAGACGATTCCTCGTAAATTTCAATGGATCCCCTTGACAATCACGTTTGTTATCGGTTGGCCACGGTTGTAATACCCGAGCCGGTAATCCAGAGTAACATTCCTTCGCTTCCAGTTTTATCCTCATTACTTATATTTACATTTCCCGTAATTCTCGGGCCGACAACGGCGTTGCCTTTAGGATTTCTGCACTCCGGCCCTCATTCTGGAGGGGTGGTTTGTGATCGCCAATTGTCGTTCTACAATCGAAAATCCATGACCCCTGCCCGCATCGCGGAGCTGCTGGCTCCCTTCGTCGCTTCGGGCCCCAATGCCGGCGGTCGGGAGTTGACAAGCCACGAACTCTCCAGTATATCGACGTACATCGATATACTTTTGCGCTGGAATGCCCGCATCAATCTCACCGCCATCCGCGATCCTGAAGAGATCATCACGCGCCATTTCGGGGAGAGTCTTTTCGCCGCCCGCCACCTGTTCCCCTTCGAAAGCGGGGCAGGGCAGGCCTCAGCGGCGTCACGATGCCACCGCACAACCAGGGCCTTCGCCACTCAGAGACGCGACCGCGCCATTCCCTGGCCGACGTCGGTTCCGGCGCCGGATTTCCAGGGATCCCCATCAAACTCTGGGCACGGCAAGTCTCCCTCACGCTGATCGAATCGAATCACAAGAAGGCAACCTTCCTGCGCGAAGTAGCCCGCGCCCTTACATTGACGGACATCAATATACAAACCGCCCGCGCCGAGTCGCTCCCCCCAGCTTCCTTCGACACCGTTACCCTGCGAGCGGTCGAACGCTTCGAATCCATCCTGCCGGTGGCCGCCGCCCTGGTAGCCTCCGCAGGCCGCCTCGCCCTCCTGATCGGAGAGGCCCAGCTATCCCAAGCCCACGCCCTCCTGCCCACGATGACATGGCTGGCCCCCTCCCCCATCCCCAACTCCCATTCGAGGATCCTTGGCTATCGCTCAAGCCCCCGCCAAGCTTCTTTAAAGCGTTAAGGCTTCGAGGAGGAGGAACCAAGATAGTAATAAGTGGAATGGAACCCGTATGGAGCAAAAGCGATACGCCTCATGGATCTATCTACGGCCGCAAAAGTGGACCAAATACGGCGAAATCCTGGCAAATTCAACTTTGGGACCGATGATCCCAGTCCAAAATGTTCCCGAAGGAACATTTCTCCAAAAGCCAGGAGAGGCACTTGGCATCCCGTTGAAAGCGACAAATGTTCCTGCAGGAACATTTCACCTGAGTGCCAGTGCGGCGAGCAAGCGCGGGGACGACATTACCCATCGCTAGCAGCTGTTACTGCCGCGATGTTCCTTCAGGAACATTGGGAGCGGTTCTCCTCAGCAACCCGTCAATGGCTCGGAGACTGACGAGAGTCGAATGTTCCTAAAGGAACATTCCGCATGAGACTCACAAAAACCTGGGGCGCGTTTCCGGACAAATGTTCCTGCAGGAACATTGCTGAAGATCTTGTGGTGTACCGCCACAGACCCGGGTGGCCCCCCGCCGTCTCTTAGCAAGCCGATGCCCTTGCGCGATGTTCCTGAAGGAACATTTCTGCGCTTTGTGATCGTCGATAGTGTTCCTTCAGGAACATTGGACCTGTTTTGCACACATTTCACTGGCTTGCACAGCAATTCGTCATTGCATTTGAATTACGAATCGCATTATGCTGCGAGTGACTCTGGTTCTCCACACAATCTAATGGGACGCGTTATCGCTGTTGCCAATCAAAAGGGCGGCGTGGGTAAGACTACGACTGCCATCAACCTAGCCGCGTCCTTTGCGGCTGCGGAAGTAAACACGCTGCTGGTCGATTGCGATCCGCAGTCCAACGCCACTAGCGGACTGGGATTCGCCAAGGATCCTGATCGCGTCAGCTCGTATCATCTGCTGATGGGAGCGGCCACGGGTGAGGAGGCGCTGCTCACGACAGAGCTCGAACAGCTCTGGCTGATTCCAGCGCACAAGAACCTGATCGGCGCCAACATTGAACTCGTGGACGCTGAAGGGCGCGAGTATCGCATGCGCGAGGCGCTGGCTCCTTTGCGTGATCGCTTCCAGTTCATTGTGCTCGACTGTCCGCCAGCGCTGGACCTGCTTACGCTGAACGCGCTCGTCGCAGCCGACGCGGTGCTGATCCCGATGCAGGGGGAGTACTTTGCGCTGGAAGGAATCAGCGAGCTGCTGGATACGATCGAGCGCATTCGCGCGGGGCTGAACCCAGAGCTGGCGATCGAAGGCGTGGTGCTGACCATGCTGGATGAGCGTACCAACCTGGCGCAGCAGGTCATGACTGAGCTGAAGAATTTCTTTGGCGAGAAGCTGTGCCGCACGACTGTGCCGCGCAATATCCGGCTGGCGGAGGCGCCGAGTCACGGCAAGGCTGCCCTGGTTTACGATCCGCGATCGAAAGGGGCAGAGAGTTACATCCGGCTGGCCAAGGAGATCATCGAGCGGCAGGCGGCCCCGTCGGTCATGCCTGCCGAGATCGCAACCACTAAGGGCACTGAGGTGCACGGAGGGGAGCCGGTGGTCGAGGAGATTCCGGCGGCGGGCGGCGAGATGGACAAGACGGCGTAGTATATCGATGAGTCATCTATCTATTAGATTGATGAACGTCGATATACAAAAACATTCAACCATCAAAGATACTGAGGTTCACTAGGGGAACTGATGACTACTTCGGCGGCGAGCGTGGCGGGACACGGGGAGAAAGATAAGGATAAAGAGAAGGTAGAGAAGCGGCGGGCCTTGGGGCGAGGATTGGAGTCGTTGCTGCCGGGGCCCCGTGTGGTGACGGGAGTGGCGCCCAGTCCGGGAAGTGGAGCTGCCGGCAGACAGCAGGTTCCTCCCGTTCGCGTGGCCTCAGTACGGCATGACGAACATTTTCGGGATGACAAACCGGTTCAGCATGACAAGCCTGTTTCTCATGAACCGATAGCCGCGACGGCGTCCCTGGCCGGGGAGGCATTTGCCGGGGTGATACAGGGCGTCGCGCAGGAGGCCGTGGATGCCGCGGCGCGGGCAGCGGGGCACGCGCCACACTTGGCCGAGATGCGCTCGGATGGACAGCCGGGAGCGGCTGTCCCCACATTGGCCGGTGACGATCCCATCACTATTTATGCGCAGGCGGAATCGCGAGTGCCCGCGAATCTGGTTGTTAGTCTGGCGATTGGGGATATCGACAAGAATCCGTTTCAGACGCGGTACGTGGACGATGACGAGGCTCTCGAGGAACTGGCGGATTCGATCAAAGTGAATGGAGTAGTGCAGCCGATCATGGTGCGTCCGGCGGAAGAGGACGGGCGCTACATCCTGATCCTTGGTGAACGGCGACTGCATGCTTCGAAGAAAGCTGGGAAGACACATATTCCGGCGATGGTGCGGCGAGTCTCGCTGCAGCAGGCAGCGGAGATGACGATCATCGAGAACCTGCAGCGCGAGGACCTGAGTGCTCTGGAACAGGCCGAAGCGTTCCGGGTGTTGAGCAATCAATTCCAACTGACGCAGCAGCAGATCGGGGAACGCGTGGGACTGTCGCGGGCGTCGGTGACGAACTACATGCGTCTGCTAAAGCTACCGCGAGAGGTCATGCAGCTGCTGGCGGAGAAGCGGATCAATTTTGCCGAAGCGAAAGAGTTGCTGAAGCTGGAGAATGACGACCAGATCGTGCAGGGGGCGCTGTACGCGGTGAAGAAAGGTTTGTCGCTGGAGCAGATCGAGAGAATGGTGCTGTCGATGAACGGTTTGCTGGATCCGTTCCCCGGCATGCCGGGGCAAGTGGTGAAGAAGACGGGGGGCGGCGGGGCGCGGTGGGTAGATCCGAATGTGAAGGCGGCGCAGGTGGATTTGGAGCGGTTGTTGGGCGTGCGGGTGAAGATCCGCGACCGCAAGGGAAAAGGGAAGATTGTGATTGAGTATCACACGGTCGATGATTATGAGCGGGTGGTGGAGATGATTCGGGGGAAGAAGTAGCCAAGAGCGAGTGCCTAAACGAGAGTTGAGGCGGCCCAACGGCCGCCTTTTCTTGTCGTTTTTCGGGGCACGATGAACAAAGAGAGTAATGGCGTGGAGTGAGCCGCGCGGGAAAGGGTGCTTCTTCAGGATGCTGGCCTCCGCAAACTGCCAATTCGGTTCGCGGAGTGGGATCAGTGTTCACTTTGGTGTGGGGTTTACTGGTTTGATTCGACCTTTCTGTTCGCGTTAGCATTCCAGCGGCTCGATGGAGACGACTTTAGGCCTTTCTACGCACTTGTCGCGTATGCGTTCGTGGTTCCCGCCCTTTGCGAACTGCGCAAAGGACGGGGCACCCTCAGTTTTGTTGGTGCCACCGAAATCAAATGCCCGGGCCCGGAACTGTGGGAGTGGAGCAGTTATCGCACTTATGCGAATGGAGAACCGGGCGTGGTGAAGATCAATCAGTGGCCTGCAGCCGTGATGAGGATTCGGACCGTGGCTTAGATACAAGAAGTACGGGGACAGAGCATCGAATGCCCACCCTTTGCAAAAAGCGCAAAGGATGGGCCACCCAACCCGCCGCTCAAATTTCGACTTCTTCGATTAGGTCCACATCTTTGCATTTGGGGTGGTGGGAACAGACGGGAACGTTCATCGGTTTTCGTGGGAGGGCGATGCAGGTGCCCTCAGCGGCTGAAGCCGCGACTCGGGGGATAGCTCTCGCGGCATGCGTGGAACTCGTGCCCTTCCCGGTTTGTCTGGACGTGGGTGACGCTCGCCTGGTGTTCGTACAACGCTGGTTTCTGTCGTCCCTCCGGGACTGGGTCTTGAGCGCTGCGGTTACCCAGCGCTTACGCGCTGGGCTGCATTATGCTGCCGCTTTGCGGCTGAGGTCGGGTGGCGCGGGTAGGGGCTGGCGGCGGGTTTTATGGGGCATTCGCCACTCAAGGCAAAAGGGGGCTTGAGTGGGCCACGCGGCGGTCTCCGAACCCGACCTACATCCGTCCACATCACAGTCCTCCCGTCAGAACAGTTGCCCCTGCGCAGAGGGTTCTGCGGTGACGGGCGCGCAGCATTCCGGATCATCATTCGCGGCGTAGTTGATTCGCGTGCTGACTGGGTAGCATCGCATCAGCCGCTCATCGTAGGGCTTCAGCATCTCGGACACCGCAGTCACGTTCGTGAATCCAGGATCGAGCCAAAGATCATAGGTGTCTGGGTGAAGTATGACCGGCATTCGGTCGTGGACAGTGGCGGTGACTGCGTTGGGCGTCGTAGTCAGGATCGAGCATGTCCTGATCCAGTTGCCACTCGGGTCCTTCCACCGCTCCCATAATCCGGCGAAAGCGAATAGCTCACCGTCGTTGACCTCGAAGCAGTACGGCTGTTTCCCTGTGCCCGTCTTTTTCCATTCGTAGAAGCCGTCAGCCGGAACGATGCACCGCCGAGATTTCAGCGCATCGCGGAACGCAGGCTTGGTGGCTGCTGATTCCGACCGCGCGTTAATCATTCCGGCAGCACCGGACGCATCCTTCGCCCACGACGGAATGAGACCCCAGCGGACCAGCGACAGGTCTCGACGTGGTTCCTTCGGATGCTGGCGGATGATCGGGACCGGCTGAGTGGGAGCCACGTTGTAGCGTGGGCTCCAGTCTTCGTCACCGGAGACGCTGTCGAAGTGCTCCTCGATGATCTGCTTGCGCCGCGAGAGTCGGTACCGGCCACACATGCAGGAGATTATTGCAGATCAGCTTCATGCCGCTGTGCTTCCCGAACACCCACCCCCGGCCCGGTCCCTCGACTACCTCTGACGCTTCCATGTGCCAGGCAATATTTGGTCTATGCTGCTCGGCAGTGTATCCGCTAGCAGGAAACCCACACGGTGAGAAGGGTGTCTACTAAGCATTATGGGGAAACGCCTGTTTGTCCTCCTTGCTCTCTCTCTTTTCTGCGTGGCGTGACAGAGTTTTTTTGGCGGCAGGAGGAGAACCGTTAGCGGAAGTTTTTTACTAGCATGATGTCGGATTCGGCGAATTCGTTTTGAACGTAGATGATGGATTTTCCGTCGTGCGACAGACTTAATCCCCAGCCGGGTTCCCTGGCCAACGTCCAGACCGGCATGCTTTTGTTGGTTGCGAAGTCGAGGAACTGGATGGTTGCGTGCGGAAATTTATCGAATTTCAGGAAGTAGATTCCTTGTGGGCTGATTGCCCAGTTGGGCCAGCCTCCGCCACTGACGTCCGGCAATACTTCAGTCTCGGGCCCGCCTTGAAGAGGCATTCGCCAAACGCCACCTTGTTCGTACTTGGAGTAATAAAGGTAGCGGCCGTCGGGCGACTCAGCCGCTGAGAGTCCTCCGTTGTTGGTGAGCTTGGTGGGAGAGCCGCCCTGCAGGGGTATCTTCCATATCTGGAACGGCTCGGTGCCGCGCTTGGAGGAGAAATAAATCCATTTGCCATCGCGCGACCAACTGGGCGTCAGGTTGTCGGCGCCGGGAATCGTGGGTAGAAGGCGAGGAACTCCCCCCGGCACCTCGGCGATGTAGATCTCGCTGCGCTCGTTGGGATGAAATTCGAAGGCGAGGTAGCGCCCGTTGGGAGACCAACGAGCTCGTCCCGCGGTTCCATGGAGCGAAGTGACCTGCTCGCAGTTGGAGCCGTCGCTGGCGCAGGTCCAGATATCCCAAAAACCCTGGCGATTGGATTCGAAGGCAATGCGCTTTCCGTCGGGCGAAAACTCGGGCCGCATCTTGTCGCCTTTTTCTGAAATCAACGGGGCGGGCGCACGCTCATGGTGTTCCGGGTCTTTCAAGTCGAGCCGCCAGAGATTGAACCGAGAAACCACCTGCTCGTAGACGAGCGCGTTTCCTTTGGTGGGGATCGACGGCCACTTTGCCTCGCTGACAGGGCCGGCGACGGGGCGCGGGGTGCCGCCGGCAGTGGATACGCGCCACAAACCGGTGGCCACGCCGCGGTCGGAGGAAAAGATGATTTCGCGGTTGTTCGCGCTCCAGGTCGCAGGTCCCATGATCGGGCGATGATCGAAAGTGAGACGCGTGGCTTCGCCTCCACTGGACCCAATAATAAAGATGTCATTACTGACGCCCGCCACGGTCGAACGCACAAATGCAAGATGAAGCCCGTCGTGGGAAAACGACGGCTCCTGGTCGAGCGATCCATTGGGCGGCGAGGTTAGGGCTCGCGTGCTGCAGTCAGAGAGCGAGAGAAGAGAAATCCAGGAACGCGTCGGATCGACTTCTGTGCTTTGGGGAAAGGCGAGAAACTTGCCGTCCGGGGACCAGGTAAGTCCGGCTGCCAAGAGGTTAAATCCACGATAAACACGATGTTCCGTCCCGCCCAGAGCAGGGACGGTGTAGATCGACAAGGTGCCGTGAGAATTGCGGATGAACGCGATCTGGCGACCGTCGGGGGACCAGGTTGGGCAGCAGTCCTCCGGATTGTGGGTTAGCTGCACTGACTTCTCGCCACCGACCAAGGCGGTATAAATTCCCGTGTTCTCGGCGCCGTCACTCTGACGGAACGCGACCAGGCTGCCATCGGGGGAGAACGCGGGCGTGGCCTGGAATCCGCGCAAGCTCACTAATGGTACGACTTCGATCAGGGCCAAGGGCGGTTCCGGAGTGGGCCGGCGGACCGCCCAAACCGCGGCGGCGCAGAGAAGAGTCAAGAAACTCAGAACGGCGACCCAAAATCTTCCCGAAGCATAACTGAGGATCGATGTTTTGTCGGGTAGCGACGGGACAGCAATCGGTGCTGATGGTGCGGGGGCCGCCGAGTTCAGCGGAGCAATGAAGCGATATCCTCTTTTAGCAATCGTCTCAATGAAGCGCGGCTTGTCAGCCGAATCGCGCAAAGCCTCTCGCAGCCGGGCGACCGCGCTGTTGAGGCCATGATCGAAATCGACAAAGGTATCGGCGGGCCAGAGCTTCTGGCGGAGCTCCTCGCGGGTAACGACTTCTCCAGAGCGCTGCAAGAGGAGAGACAAAACATGGAAGGGCTGCTCTTGTAGCTTGACTCTGCGCCCATCCTTGCGCAGTTCACCCGCCCTGAGATCGACCTCAAAGACATCGAAGCTCATCACGGTCGAAGACATCACAGGCTCAGGCATAACCCCACCACTAATTGGACGCGAGTCTATCTCCGATGTTAGTGACGCGGGTCGAAATCACTGGTTCGTTATCTCGTGACCGCGCCATAAGGCCCAATCTCTGCAACAACTTGTTCGCGTTACCCCCACGTGTGGCAGCGGTGAGAGCGGTTGCATTGCCGCCCGAGCGCTTTTCCGCAAGAGTCAGTGCCAGAAGAAAGGACATGGTGATGAACTCGCGAACGTTATTCCCAGTTACGCTGCTGGCACTGGTTTGGTTCTCCCCTTTTGCCAGGATCACAAAAAAACAGGAGCAGGCGCCCCCGCTTCACCAAACGGCGACCGGCCCAGTCAAGATTTCTGACCTTATGCAGAGAGCACAGGATGGAGATGCAAAGGCCGAGTATCTGTTGGGGCGGTCTTACATGACAGGTTCCGGGCTCCCGCAGGATTACGGAGAAGCTTCCAAGTGGTTCGAGAAAGCCGCCGCGCAGGGTTCGGCTGAGGCCAGTTTTGGATTGGGATACCTGTACGAACAAGGCAAAGGTGTTGCCCGCGATTACCGGCAAGCCATGAGCTATTACACGGTGGCTGCACAGCGGGGAGACAGTACAGCGGCAAACAATCTGGCATCGATGTTCGAGCGGGGCGAGGGAGTCCGCAAGAATCCTCGCGAGGCGGAGCATTGGTATCAAGCGGCGGCCGACCAGGGAAATGTTACGGCGCAGTGTAACTTGGCGTCGCTGTATTTTCGCGGGCGAGGCGTGCCCCGAGATTACGCAAAAGCAGCGAAATGGTTTCGAGCGGCAGCGGAGGCCGGTTACGCACCGGCGCAGGAAAATCTGGCATGGATGTACTACACCGGCACCGGCGTAAGCGTTGATTATCCAGAAACCGCGAAGTGGGTGCAGCGATCGTCCGAACAAGGATATGCGCGAGCCCAACTCGACCTGGGATATCTCTACGAACAAGGAAAGGGAGTTCCGCTAGATTATGTGAGTGCTTACAAATGGTACGAGTTAGCAGTGGCGGGTGGCGATGCGCGAGCTCGATCCAGACTGAAGAGCCTTTCGCGAATGATGACCCATGAACAAATCAGCGAAGGCAGAGAAGGGGCCGCGGGATTTCATGGGCCGAGAACGCCGAGAGATGTGAGCGATGCGAACGCGATCGGAAGTCCGTTTTCGGAGCGGCGGTGAAGGGCGCGTGACGCGCCACAATTGTGTTGGTTCGTCGGTTACTCCCGCCGCAGCGTAAGGGTGTAAGTCGTGGTCTTCTGTCCGTCTGGGGAGGTCACGACAATGGCAACCGGGCTCATGGCGCTCGTGACGCGAACCTTTGACGAGCTACCGACCGAGACCGGAATGCCGTTGACCGTGATGCGAGAGACGCGTGAGGACGTGGGGAACGGGGTGATCGTCACCTCGTGAACGCCGGCTTCCAACCGCGCTTCGGGTTTCAAATTATCCGGCATCAACAAGGTACTTAGCTTTGCGCCTTTCAATCCAATTGCGCTGAGGCTTGAAATTTCGCCGATGGTTGCGGGGAGGTAGTGTTCTTTGTTGACGTTGATGGAAGCCCAATTGGGATCTGTCAAACGATTGCCGACGACAACTTGCTCGAGTCCGGCCGGACGATAACTCGGCACCAGCGCGGCGTCTCCTTTATCCATCAAGTCTTGTAAGGCTCGCTCCAGATTGTCGAGATATTCCTGGCTGGTCAGGGGATGATCATTGTGCCCGGTCATCAGGGCCTTCACGCGGTCGCCGAGTTTGAGGCGAACGCCCTTGACCGTGGCAAGGTAAACATCGAGCGGAGTCTTCGAAAACTGCATCCAGAGAGCGTCGGGAATTGTGGGCGAGTTGCTGCCGAAGGAGTCGCCGGAAAAGGTGTTGCCGGTCAATGGATCAAGAACGACGAGCGAACCCGGAGTGTGCCCGGGAGCCGCGAAGATCAGAAGCGAGCGGTCGCCGATGTCGACATGATCTCCGTCGCTGACGGATTTCAGATGATCTTGAATCTGATCGGCGGGAACGCCCTGGTGTGCGAAGAACGCTACCGTAGCTTCTCGATCAGGGGCGCCGATAAACTCTTCGCTCGCGGCGATGAATTCGTTTCCCTGACCGATGTGGTCCATGTGGCTGTGCGTGAAGATTACTTTGATCGGCAAGCCGCCGGTAAACTGCTCCACGTATTCGCGAAGCTTGCCGTGACCCATGCCGGTGTCGATCAGCGCGCAGGCTTTGGTGCCGTGAACCAGGAACATCTTGTCGTTGTCGGAGTCGCGGATCATGCGGACGCCGGGCAGGATCTCTTCGGAGACGTAGCTGGCGCGGTCGCGGCGGTCGACGGTGAACAGGAATGTCGCGACTTCGCTGTGCGCGTGTCCTTCTTTGGTGGCGATGGCGCGAATCGTGTAGCCCGTCTTTAAGCCTCGCTCGCCGTCGTAGACACCGCCGATGAAGAGGACGCGCAACGGATCGTAGAGCGGACTCTTCGATGTGGGCTGGCTGCCGTCGAGGGTGTAATGAATTTCGGCGGCTGGGTCCGCGTCGAGCAGAGTGACCGATTCGGTCGTCGGATACGTACCAGGAGCAGGAAATACGGTTGGCGTCGGAAAGCGGGGCCCCGGGTAATCCGGTTCCGGAGGCCCAAATTGCGCGTGGGCGGCAACGGCAAACAATAGTGTGACGAACAGGAAAATCAGCCCATTCGATAAGAAACCGCTTCGCGCTTGACCCACCGACGTTCCTCCTGATTCTTAGGAATCTCGTAAACATAACTCATATGGAAGAAGAAGGCGAAATATCGTCCGAGATGAACAACAAGAGACATAAGAAAAAACTAGTCTTACGTCTTGTGCGGCGTGCGTGCGGTCGCCCGCGATTGGCCGCCCGGTATAGCATGGAGGGCGTGAATCTTCCTGTGAATCCGCCGATCTTGCCGATGCTGTCGAAGCGAATTGAAGAACTGCCGACGGGCGGAACGTGGATCTTCGAACCGAAGTGGGATGGGTTTCGCGCACTGGTGTTTCGCGACGGAGATGAAATCCTGATCCAGAGCCGGGATGAGAAATCGCTGAACCGGTACTTCCCGGAGTTGATCGAGCCGTTACAGGCGCAGCTTGCCTGCTCGCTGCGTGCTGGATGGCGAGATCGTCATCGCGACGAATGGTGGGCTGGATTTCGAGCGGCTGCAGCTGCGGATTCATCCGGCGGCGTCGCGGGTGAAGCTTCTGGCGAAGGAGATTCCGGCGTCGATCGTGTTCTTCGACCTGCTTTGCGAAGGAGATCGGGATCTGCGTGGCGAGCCGTTTCGAAACCGGCGACGAGAGCTGGAAAAGATTTTGGCGTCGGCAGTGCCGCCGATTCATTTGACGCCGGCAACTTCGGAATCGAGCGTGGCGGCGGATTGGTTTGGCCGCTTCGAAGGCGCGGGTTTGGACGGAGTCATGGCCAAGCCGATTGAAGGCACGTACGAGCCCGACAAGCGCCTGATGCTGAAAGTGAAACACGAACGCGATTGCGACTGCGTTGTGGCAGGTTTCCGATGGCATAAGAAAGGTGAGCGGACCTTGATCGGCTCGCTGCTGCTCGGACTATTTGATGATTCGGGCACGCTGCAGCACGTTGGCGTGTGCGCAAGCTTTACGCAGGCGAAGCGCAAGGAACTCGTCGAATTTCTCGCGCCATATCGCGAGAATGCGCTCGCAAACCATCCATGGAATCGGTGGGCCGAGCATGGCGCAGAGGCAGGGGAGGCGGGGCATCGGATGCCGGGAGGCCAGAGCCGCTGGAGCCAGGGCAAGGACCTGTCGTGGGAGCCGTTGCGTCCCGAACTTGTGGTTGAGGTCGCTTACGAGCATATGCAAGGCTCGCGCTTCCGCCACATGGCGCAGTTTCGCAGATGGCGCACCGACAAAAAACCGAGTGACTGCACATATGCGCAGCTCGAAGTGGTCCCACCGCAGGAGTTGATGGCGATTTTCGCCAGCGGCCGCTGAGCGCGGCAAGGCGAAATCGCGGTCGATCTGACTGACCACCTGAGCGGGCTAGCCCTGCCTTTTAAAACGAACTTGCTTTGGGGCCTGTCGCCTAGTGAATGGATCTTCCTCCAGGGCTAGCTCGCTCAAGTTAGTCCACGGTCAGAGTCAGGTTCAGGGGACGGCTCACGCCATTGGCCGACGCAGTCACCGTCAGCGTGTAGGTACCCTTCGGTGTGCCGGCGTCTTTAATCGGGCTGCTCCCTCCGCCACAACCGGTTGACCAAGTCATTCCTAACAGCATGATCACCACGACAGGAAACGCTGTAATCAGGCGCGGGCGCCTGGAGTCCCATCCCCCGAGATAGACAAAGACTGCCATGAGGGAGATTAGGAAAAGCCCGGCGGTAAACCCTCCGACGGGGGGCCAGCGAGGCGCGGACGCCCAGCTACTCATATTGCTGGGCGCAACGGTTGTGACTGAAACCGTGAACGACGCTCCCGCACCACTCGGGATGACCGACGATGGTGATACCGAGCAGGCTGTTCTGGAAGGCGCGCCGGAACAGCTCAACGCCACAGGAGAGTTGAATCCGTTCGCGGGAGAGACCTGCAAATTGTAAGTTGCCGTCGCTCCGGCCGTGACCGTAGCACTGGTGGCGCCCGTCGTTGACGCGGCGAGCGAGAAATCACTCGCTGATCCGAGCAGGTTTATCTGATGAGGGCTTCCCGCAGCGTTATCGTTGATGGTCAGAGAGCCGGACCGGTCTCCGGCAACCGTGGGGGCGAATACTACGCTGAAGGTGCAGGTCGCTGCCGGGGCAAGGGATGCTCCGCAAGTGTTCGTCTGCGAAAAGTCGCCAGTGGTGCCTACCGCGATGATGGCGAGTGCGCCATCGCCCGTGTTGGTGAGGCTCATGGCTTGAGCCGCGCTTTTCGTATCAACTTGCTGGCGCTGCTGGGAGAAATCTAACGAAAGCGTCGACGGAGAAAATGCTGGAGCCACGGCCTTCCCGGACAGCGTTATGGTCTGGGGGCTTCCGCCGTCGCTGGTTATGATTTGCAGGACGCCAGAACGTGAGCCATGGACAGTCGGGGAGAATGTGACGTTCACCGTGCAGGAGCTCTTCCCCGCAATTGCGGACGAGCAGGTGTTGGTCTGCGCGAAATCGCCCGAGACGTTGACCGCACAGATGGTGGACGCCGTCGACGTTGTATTTGTGATGGTAGAGGAGAGCGCAGAACTGGTTGAGCCAACGGTTTGATCGGGAAACGTAATGCTCAACGGATTCAGCAGAAGAGACGAAGGGTGACCGAATTCATACGCGCCCAAGTCGACCGTTGCGGAGCAGTGCCCGCTTCCGTCAAGGATGCGATCGTTGCCTGCAATGTCTTTTTGGGTGAGATGAGGGGCTGTATTTGAGCCAGCATCAATCGCAGGCGAGGTGGACTGCAGATGGAAGTCAGTGGGCGGGTTTACGAATTTGGGGTCGGAGGAAATGTTGCCATTCGTTCCGTTTACCCCAGCGCAGTTACCCCCAACCGGAGTTCCTTGCGGATTAAAAGTATCGTTGTGTTCGAAGACGGGAACGTCGGAAGTGTAGCCATTGTTGCAAAGGACGGCGGTTTGGTTCGCCGCACCGACGAAGATGTTGTTGAAGAATGCAGTGTTGCTGTAAAAGCCGTCGAGGTAAATTTCAGAACCGCCGGCTGGCGAACTATTGCTGAAGAATGTGTTGTTGACGACGGTTGGGCCTTGGTCGCCCGACGGAACAAGCGCGGCAATGCCACCTCCCTGCGAGGCGGTATTTCCAGTGAAAACATTGTTCAGAACCACCGCGTCAGAGTCATTGACCATCGAGATTCCGCCGCCCTGGCCAGCGGCGACGTTTCCAGAGATAACGTTGCCGGAGATCGTGGGCGTGCCCGCGGCGAACAAGGAAATCCCACCCCCGTCCGCGCCCGTGGAATTGTTGGAGATGGTGTTATTAAGGATCTGAGGGTTGGAGGCGCCAATGATGAGAATACCGCCTCCACCTGTTCCACCCGAGCAGCCTCCCTGGGAGTTATTGGTGATGGTGTTGCCTTGTATAAGAGGCGAGGCAAAGTCCACGTCAATCCCGGAACCCGCACAGCCCAGGTTGTTGGAGATAACGTTGTTCGAGATGGTTGGCGAGGAGCCAGCCACATAAATTCCGCTGCCGGAGGAGATGGAACCCTGAGCGAGGGCGCCGTTGCGAACAGTGAAACCGTTCAGGATTGACGCCGAAGTTTCGTGGGTTGAGAACTTGACCACGGTATCCATGGCGCCGCCGTCGATAATCGTGACGGCAGGCCCGTTGACGCTCTTGACGGTGATGGCCTTGCCTTTAAAGTCGATGTTCTCGTTGTAAGTGCCGTCGGCGACCAGAACCGTGTCTCCGTTCGCGGCGGCGTCGATGGCTGCCTGAATCGAAGGTTTGTCTCCAGGTACATGGATCGTAGTTGCGACAGCCGGATGGACGATAAAAAGGGCAAACGCAAGAATAAAAGGCAATCGATGTCGGAGGGATCGGGTGCACGTCATGGGACAGCCTCCAAGAATGTTTCTGACCAGGTTGTGGTCGCATTGCAACATAGGAAGGTTTTCATGGGTGAGCAAGTGTCAAAGCACGACAGAAGGAATTTGTCGTACCGTGTCGCACTACCGGATGCGTTTCGGAGAAGCCTGCTCACCGAAACGAGCTTGTCGCACGACGAACTCGGTCTGCCTTGGGAGCGCAAACGCTCCTGGCGGGGGAAGAATTTAGCCGACTGATTGTCCGCCCCAGGATCATCCTTTGTCTGTGACGTCGGTCACGTTGTTCGGGTGAGAGCCCGACACTGATCGGCCTTCTCAGTCTTCGCCTTCTTCAAGGTTGTCTCCCGCAGACTTCGCGAAAATTCCCAGACCGCCGAAGAGGGTTTCCAGTTGCAGACTCGAGGGGCCAGCACTAGAATGCGCACGGTAATGGGTTCGCATTTGCTTGAAAGGAGGCGACATGAAAGCAAGGATGAGTGTATTGACTCTAGCGATCGGCTGCGTAGCAGCTGCGGTATGTTTCGCCAGCGAAGCACAGATGGGCAGTTGGAAGCTGAATGAGGCCAAGTCGAAGCTCGCTGCCGGGATGCCGAAGAACAACACAATCGTCTTTGAAGCGGCGGGTGACAGCGTAAAAGTCACGATCGATGGCACCGATCAGGACGGGAAGCCCGCGCACAGCGAGTGGACCGGCAAACTGGATGGCAAAGATTATCCCGTGACCGGTGATCCGAATTCGGATGCCCGGTCGTACAAGCAGATTGATGATCGAACGATGGAGTTCACGATCAAGAAAGGCGAAAAAGTTACGATCAGCGGAAAAGTTGTGGTGTCGGCGGATGGCAAGACGCGCACGGCCACAGCCAGTGGAACCGATCCGAAGGGCAAGAAGTTTAAAAGCACTACGGTATACGACAAGCAGTAGCAGCGATCTCGGAAGAGGGAGCTGCAGATGAAAGTGATGCCCTTCCGCTCAGTTCGGACGGAAGGGCATTTGTTGATACCCAAGATGCAGATGGCGCAGGGAAATCTCGCGCATCGTGCGGGGACGTCGGGGAGTCGTCCCGCCGCGCGAAAGTCATTCCACTATTACTAACCTAGGTTCCCCACTCACGTCCGCATCACACGAGACTGTTCCACTTCGTCAGCCCACAGCATTCTCAAAGCGACTCGGGCAGGCAGAAACCGCGCACGAATCCCACTTATTGCCAACTCTGATTCATGCTTGTTGATGTACCTTCTCCGAGCCAGCAATTGAAAAAGGGCGGCGCATAGCCGCCCTAAAACTGACCCTTGAGCCCTGACCCCTAACCGCTGGTTCCTGGTTATCTTCCCGCCGCCGCCCCAGCCGCTGCCGGCATCATCCCTGCAATCTTCATGGCTTCGATCCGGTTCAACACCGTCTCCAGGCTCGCACCGGTGTCGGTGCACGCATCCACGTAGGGATGCCGGCTTCCGTCGGCGTGCATTACCAATACGCTGGTTTCCGCGCTCGCCTTCTTCACCATGTACGGCAGGTGATGACGGTCGTTGCGGGTCAACGTCGCTCCCAGTACGACCAGGTCAAAAGTGGACTTCTTCAAAGCCTCATCCACGGCCTTGCGTCCCGCCGCTTGGTGCACTGTATGCCCGGCCTTTTCCATTGCCGCGGCCTGCGATGCCAAAACTTCCCCATCCCCTTCGCCATAAAGAATTCTCAATTTCGCCTTCGCCATTGATTCCGTCCTCGCTGGCACCTGACGCACCGGCGCCTGCAATTGACGGTAGCAACCGCCGGGTCGGCAAGAAACGTCACCGAAGACGCACGACGAACGGGACTATCCAAACGTTTCCTCTGCCCGGCGCTCTAAAATTCTTCCCGTTAAAGCCTTTCCGGCGATACACTTCTGCGCGGAGGGCTTTCCACCCCATGTCCCCGCAACTCGTCTGGAGAGCTGTATTCATATCGTTATTGTTGACCCCCTGGCTGGCCGCGCAATCGGGCGGTGCCGCAACTTCCACCACAACTTGCAATCTCGACGACGGACGCCAGGTCTACGTGCGCTACAACCCCGTGGCCTCAAACAAAGAAAAGATTCCCAATGGCAAGCCCTGGGCTCCCGGCGGCGTACCGATGACTTTGTTTAGTGAGGCGCAACTCAGCTTAGGAAGTTCGCTGATTCCCATCGGCGCGTACAGCATTTATCCCGTTCCGGCGCGAGGTAACTGGACGCTCGTGGTCAACAAGAACGTGACCCCCGGCGCCGCCTATGACGAAAAACAGGACATCGCCCGCGCTCCGATGGAAACCGCGCAGGTCGAGCAATCGACCAGTACGCTCGAAGTGGCCTTTGCCCATGTGGGTGCGCGTTGCACCTTGCGCGTATACATTGGCAAGACCGCATCGTTCGCCGACTTCAACGCGAAATAGATTGGTGGTGTTTCTCGTAAGCGGGACGGCTCTACGATCCCGGATTTCGCGACAGCGGGAGCATCATTCTCAGCGCGTTCGTCAGCAACTGCGAAGGCATCATGCTACCGCTCGGATGGGACAGCGCGCGCCGCGCGTGATGTCTCTGGTTATTGTCCCGCTGGCTTCGCTACCGCTTCACTTTCTCCTGACACTGGCGCCTTCGACGCATTGGGCTTCGATTCCCGCGTGCCAAGTCCAATCACCATCGCCATATCTCTCGGATACACCACGTCGCGCCCGCGTGCGAGAAACTTGTAATAGATCGAACTGGCCGCCCCATACGCTCCAAATCCAGTCGCAACTACTCGCGACCGGGCCAACATTCCAACTACCATTCCCACGAAGCGAAAGCCGGAGGCTCCGTTCGCCGCGCTCCCGCCAACGCTGCCGTGGCCGCCTCCGTGCAGACCTCCGTCACTGTCCGGAGAAGCCGCCGCTGCCGCCAGCACGAGTTGAACTCCGGTCGTCAAATACCGGGTCTTGGGCGTGGTGACCTGCGCCCCGCCTTCAGAGTCCAGCTTGAGGTTCTCGCCCTTGGCCACCGCGACTCCTTCCAGGCTGGTCTCGACCTTCTGCGCAATGCCATCCGGAGGCGCCACTTCGTGAAACAGGATTCGCAACTGACCGTTGCGCGCTAACCGGCGTGCCGGCTGCACCTGCATCACCGCTCCTCGAATCACGCTGCCCTCCGGCAGGATCAAATGGTCCGAAGCGACCAGCGGTTCCGTGATAATCGCCTCCACCGTTTCTCCCTTCTTTGACGTCGCCGAATTCAGCGGTGTCGTCAGCCGCGCATGCACCACGCTTCCTGAAGGTGGCGGACTGCCGATGTTGCTCAGCGCCTCAGGCATCACCGACTCCGTGCCAAAATCGAGCGGCTGCAGCAAGTCCGCGTTGAAGCTCGTCCCCAGATCGATGTATTGCGGATGCACCGGGAGCTGCGCGATGGCCAGCCGTTTCACCTTGTGCATTTTTCCCGGCTCGTGGATTTGTTTCTGAAGTTCCGCCCACTGCCGTCTGATCTCTTGCCGCGTCTGACTGACTTTTTTTGACGCCGCGTCTTCTACCTTGTTTTTCTTTTCTGCTTTCGAATTCGCCGGGACAAATCGCAGCACGCCATTGGGAGCCGGGGACGCCACCGTCTGCATCGCCACCCGACGTCCCCCCGCCATCACGAGTTCGTCAAACTGCACGTGCACTGCACGCACGGGCGAGAAATTTCCATCCATCGCCTCCAGGGTTCGCGTCTTTTTCGGCACCGTGTCAATCGCTGATATTTTCCCGATCACCTCCGTGCCCACGGGGATCAGCAACTTGTCGAACGCATACACCGGCTCCGTCGTCTTGCCATGAATCGACTGCCCAACTTCGCGGATCCGCACCTCCGAATCCAGCGCCACCTTGATCGGTGTCCCTGCCGGGACGCTCATCGCCACCGATACCGGATTCACTTCCACAATTTGCGGCGCTCCGACTGCCTCTGTGTTCCCTTGACCCGGTGGGCGCGGCTTCAGCGTCTGTCCAAAAATCGAGACATTCGTCGCCAACACTAAACCTGTTGCCCAAACAATGGCTTGCCCGGAAATTCGACCCATAACGCTCTCCTCAATAGAACGACCGCCGCCCATGCAGCCCAAGAAATTTAAGATGTTGAGAACGATTTATGAAGTGGCCAGAACCTTACTAACTATGAGAGCGGAGAGCCGATAATGGTTGTAACCGCGCGTGAACCCGCTGAAGCCCGCTGCGGCACTTTTTTGAATTGTAGTTGCCGCGGCCACAGCATACAAGGCGAACACTATTTCTTTCCGCCAGATTTCTGCGACAATTCCTCATGCGTTCTCTGCTTTTGCTTCTTCTCGCCGCGACCGTCGTCGCCCAATCTGGCCCCCGCATCGAAATCTCCAACACTACGGAGGACCTGCGGGGAGTCTCCGCCGTGTCCCGCGACATCGCCTGGGCAAGCGGCACCCACGGCACGTATCTTCGCACCGTGGATGGAGGACGTACTTGGAAGCCCGCCCAGGTTCCCGATGCCGCAACTCTCGACTTCCGCGCCGTCGTCGCCTTCTCCGACGACGAGGCCTTTCTAATGTCGGCTGGTCCCGGCGACCATTCCCGCGTCTATCACACCGCTGACGCCGGACAGCACTGGCAACTTCAATTCACCAACACCAATCCCAAAGGATTTTTCGACTCGATGGCCTTCTGGGATTCAAAGCACGGCATCATCGTCGGCGACCCCGTTCCCGACGATTCCGGCAAGCTCAAGTTTGAACTCTTGCTCACCGATGACGGTCAAACCTGGCATCCCGTCCCGTCTTCGCAGCTTCCCGACGCAATCGAAGGCGAAGGAGCCTTCGCCGCCTCGAACTCGTGCATCGCAATCCTACCCTCTGTCGCCGCGGAAACATCGAAGAGCGGCGCTGCAGCCCCGGCGCCCGACTCCAACATCTGGTTCGGCACCGGAGGCAAAGTCGCGCGCGTCTTCCACTCCGCCGACCGCGGCCAGACCTGGCAGGTCTACAACACCCCGATCCTGCACGGCCCCGATTCCGCCGGAATCTTCTCCATCGCCTTCCGCGACGCGACCCACGGCGTAATCGCCGGTGGCGACTACAAACGTCCCAAAGACGACGGACCCAATCTCGCCTTTACCGAAGATGGAGGCAAGACTTGGACGCTCTCCGATCTCCATCCGCTCGCTTACTTCTCCGCCGTCGCCTATGACCGCCGAGTCAACGAAGCGGCGATCCGCCAGTTATCCGAGCAAAAATCGGCGGAAACCGCAGGCAAAAAAATTCGAGTGAAGCCGATCGCGCCGGAACGAATCTTCATCGTCGGTGACAATTTTGTATTCGACTTCCGCCCGCCCATCGATCCCCGCCGCATCGGAGGCAGCAAAAAGCAGGGCTCCGCCTTCAACGCGGCTAGCCCTTATCCCGAAGGAGGAGTGCTGGTCGTTGGACCGAAGGGCTCCATCGCCACCATTCCCTAGTAGGTTGCCCCGTCAAGGCGCCCTTCCTCATTGGTTACTTGGAATCGATGTATCCCGCTTCGCTCTTCAATCTGCGAAATCCGCAGCGGAACCTTCCTCGCTCCGCACCAACTGCAAATATCACGTGGTGCCCGGAGCTTCCAGCCCCCAGTTACTAAAGACCAAACCCTTCTTGTCCTTTTCATTCGCCCCCTCGATCAACGAAGATCACTATGAAGATTAACCAGATCTCATCTCCCCCAGATCGAGAACACTCGTGAAAAAACTGGCTCTTGTGATCCTTTTCTTCGCCGCCGCGGTTTTCGTATTCGCGCAGTCACCGACGCCCGCGACGACGCAAGCCACCACGCCCACCGTATCGCGCACCACCAAGGCCACTCACTACCGCCTGCAAGGCGGATCGGCCAAGGTCGACTTTCAGGGCACCGATCTGCTGCAGCGCGCCTCGGGCGAAGCCAAGGTGGAGGGCAAGAAGACGAATTTTGAAATCGACGCCAAATTCGTGAGCCTCGAAGATGCCACCAAGTTCGGCCTCGAATATTTGACCTATGTCCTCTGGGCGGTCTCGCCTGAAGGGCGCCCCGTCAACCTCGGCGAGCTCTCGCTCGATCACAACGGCAATGCTCACGTGAAAGCAACCACTGACCTGCAGACCTTCGGAATGATCGTGACCGCCGAGCCCTATTTCGCCGTGAGCCAGCCCGGCAACATGGTTGTGATGGAGAGCTCCTCCATCAGCGGAGCCGCCACACAGAACATCGAAGCGCGCTATGAACTTGTCACCCGCGGCACGTACTCTTCCACGAACACGCACATTCAGGACGCAATCTTCGGCATCGACAAGAAGACTCCGCTGGAGTTGTTCGAAGCCCGCAACGCCCTGCGCATCGCGCACATCGCCGCCGCCGACAAATACGCCGCCTCAATCCTGTCCAAGGCGGGACAGCAGCTGATGCATGCTGAAGAAATCTACCGCCAGAAACAAAACAAGGCCAGCATCGAAGCCGCCGCCAGAGAAGCCACCGAGACCGCGGAAGAAGCGCGCATCATGGCCGTCAAGCAGAAAGCCGAAGACGAGGCCCAGGCCGCCGCAGCAGCCCGTGAGGCGAAAGCCCGCGCCGATGCCGACGCCGAAGCCAAGCGCCGTGCCGATGCCGAAGCCGCTCGCGCTCAGGCCGAACAAGCTCGCGCCCAGGCAGAACAGGCCCGTGCCCAAGCCGAACAGGCTAAAGCCGAGGCTGAGCGCATGAAGCAGGAAGCTCAGGCCGCGGCACAAGAAGCCGCGCGCCAACGAGAAGAAGCGGAAAAGGCCAAAGCGGACGCCCTCGCCCAACAGCAGGTTCTCTCGGCCGAAACCGACAAGGCCCGCGCCGCCGCGGCTCAATCGGAAAATCTTCGCCAGCAGGCGGAAAAAGAAAAGCAGGAACTCCGCGCCCGTCTCCTGCAGCAACTCAATTCCATTCTCGCCACGCGCGACTCCGCCCGCGGCCTCATCGCAAATATGTCTGACGTCCTGTTCCGCAGTGGAAGCTTCGAGCTTCTGCCCGCCGCCCGCGAGCGCCTCGCCAAAGTTTCCGGCATCGTGCTCGCCTATCCCAGCCTGCACGTCGCGGTGGAAGGACACACCGACAGCGTCGGCACCGACGATTACAACCAGACTCTCTCCGAGCGCCGCGCCGAATCGGTCCGCGATTATTTCGTGCAGCAGGGAATTTCCTCGAACGGGATCGAAGCCCGCGGCTTCGGCAAGACCCAGCCCATCGCCTCCAACGACACCCCCGAAGGCCGCCAGCAGAACCGCAGAGTCGAACTAGTCCTCTCGGGAGACGCCATCGGAAGCAACATTGACGACACAACCCCGGCCGCCACGGCCTCCGCAGCCCCGCACCAGTAAACGCAAGAAGCAAAGCCGAGGCAGCAACGAAGAAGCTCATGTGGGGACAGCCGCCTTCGGCTGTCCACCAGGCGAAGCCCGGCCAGGGCTGCTCTCATGGCGGTGGAAGCGGGACTTCAACCCCGCGTCAGATCAGAGTGTCTCGTGGGCTTTCGCCCCCTGTTCCCGCTCCACCCACAGCGCTAAACTGACCTATGCCCAAAGCAAAATTGTCCTCGACTCAAACCCGCGACCAACATCTGCGACAAAATCTTGAATTCCTCCTCGCCGGAGGAGGAGCCCACGTCAAATTCGAAGCGGCCGTAAAAGATCTGCCGCCAAAACTCCGTGGTGCCAAGCCGGCAAACTTTCCCCACACCCCCTGGATGATCCTCGAACACCTGCGCCTGGCCCAGTGGGACATTCTCGAATTCAGCCGCAATCCCAAGCATGTTTCCCCTGACTGGCCCAGCGGATACTGGCCGAAAACCGAAGCCCCGCCCAACGCCGCCGCGTGGAACAAAAGCATCCAGCAATTCCGCCGGGACGCCAAGGCCATGCAGGCTCTCGTAGAAAATCCCAAGACGGACCTGTTCGCGCGCATCCCGTGGGGCGACGGCCAGACGATTCTGCGCGAGGCCCTGCTGGTCGCCGATCACAACGCCTACCACCTCGGCCAACTCATCGACGCCCGACGTCTGTTGGGAGCCTGGAAAGGCTAATCCGCGTTAAGCCTTGAACGTATCGAGACGCAGCCGGGTGTTCGCTTTTCCGGCGACGATATCCCGAAAAAGACAACCCCCGAAACCACACCCTTTACGCCGGCTTCTCGATCGCTGATTCCCCCGAACCCGTCCGTGCCTCGGCGCTTTCGTGGTGAAAACGATCTTGAGCTCGCTTCCGAAACACGACCCTCACTCCCTCCCGCCACCGCTCGTCAATCCCCACAAATTCCCAGGCAATTTCCGGCGAAAGGTACCGCAGCACGACGTCGGTGGAGGGATGCACATGCAACGCAGGCGCCACCAGAAAAAGCAGCGGAGCCTCCCCCGACAACTCCCGCCCTGCAAAATATCCGAAGCGCTGAAATTCCCCGCGCCCGTGATGCCATTGCACGCGAGCCCAATAGTCCAGACCCTGCAATGGCAAATGAATATCCTCATCGGCCTTCAGTTCCACGACGGCCAGCCGCCCTTCGCGCGTGGTAGTCAACACATCGATCATCGCCCGATCCGCCGCCGAAAACGCGGGCACTTGCGAATACAGAGCACGCGGCTCCAACCGCTCATCGATCATGCTGACATCGGCCACCACCAGCGACTCGAGCCATCGCTCTGGATGCAGCCGAAACAATGCATCCTGCCGAGGCCCGTAAGGATGCCGCGTATCCCGCAGCGCCGTGAGCAACTGCAGGAAGAATGCCCAATTCCGTTCTTCCAGAACCCGCTCCTCTGCTCCAACGCCGAAAACAACTTCCTGCCGGCTGCGAAACGTCACGGCCTCGGCCCCCATCCGCGCCCGCGCAAACTCCAGCCCACGCCATCGAAACGCAATCTCCGCACCCGACAACACCGCCACTTCGCAGTTCGGCAGAATCGTCCTGATCCGCGCGATCGATTCCGCGAACCGCTCCAGCGCCGCTTCTTCATTCGCGGCATGCACCAACCGTGTCGAGACATTCCCCCGATCGGTAGCGTCCACTTCCACCAGCGCATCGTGCCGCTCGTCGAACTCAAACAGCCGCCACTTGGCCGCCGCCCGGTTCAGATTGGCCGTCCGCTCCCGCACCAAGGCCGAACAACCGACCGGAACAAACAACATCAGCCCCTCGACCAAAAGACTTTGACAGTAGGGATTCTGGCGGCAAACATCCAGCCATAAGATTCCAAACGTCAAAGCCGCATCGATCGAAGCCTGTGTCTCCGACGCATTCACTCCCAGAACCGCAAATGCCGACTGCCCCTGCCGCAGCAGGCCACGCGTGTAGATTGGCCCAAAGGACTTCCCGAGATCCACTGCGGTGGTCAGGCGCGCAATCGCAAATCCCGGAAAGTGTCGCTCCAAGGCCCGCCGCAATTTCTGCTCATAGCTCGCCCGCGCCGCTCGCTTCGCCGTAGGCGAGCGCCGGTCCCGCTCCCGGCAAATCTCCAGCTTCGTCGGACGCGCCTGCCCCAACCGCTGCACCGCCAAACGCAGCGTCCCGTTCCGCACCTCCGCATCGAGCACCCGCCGCACCGTATTTCGCTCCGCCGACCACAAGTGCAGCAGGCACTTGTTGTGCTCTCCGGAAATCGAATACTTCGCCTGCCCCAGATCAAAAGCCACCGCCCCATCCTCGAGCACAACCGCTCCCGAAGCTTCGCTGAGAAAATCCTGCACGGTCCGGCTGAGGGAATCTGGCGTCACGAGGAAATTGTCCACATCCTCTGCAGCGAAGTCTGTGACCAGTGACCATCGCCGCCTGTGGATTGTTCCATGCCCGAAGCCGCGAAGCGGCGTAAGAATGCAGCCCACGGCACAATCCGTGGGTGATCATTGGAATTTGAGCAAGCCCCGAAGCCGCGAAAGATAAGCCCCGAAGCAAACTCTGTAAATGACGCAGTTACCGGCGGACCAACCACCGCATCCTCGCCACCTCTCGGATCCCAATTTCCGTGGGATAATGATGAAAAGGGGTAGCCAGCCGCTCCGAGTCCTCACCTGACTCGCCGGCATCTAATTCACGTGGATAAAGTCAAAGATAAACAGCGTTTTTTCTTCGAGCATTACGGCCTGACCGAACACGATCTCGAGCGTTACCTCTCCGCCGCCCTGTCGGCTGGAGGCGATTACGCCGACCTCTACTTCGAATACCTCTCCTCGACCTCGCTTATGGTCGATGAATCCATGGTCAAGTCCGCCTCGCAGGGAATCTCCGCCGGATGCGGAGTGCGCGTCGTCTCCGGCGAGCGTACCGGCTACGCCTACACCGACGACCTTTCTTCCGACCGGATCCTGCACGCCGCCCGCACGGCTGCGTTAATCGCCAGCGCTCCCGCGAAATCGACAGTCGCCGGCTTTCAGAAGTCCGCTGCCCGAAGCCTGTATCCAGTCACGCTGCCCTCGGTCGACGCCGAAATCAGCGCCAAGGTCGAACTCGTGATGCGCGCTGACAAAGCCGCTCGCGCCTACGATCCTCGCATTCAGGAAGTCCGCGCCAGCTACGCCGACGAACTCCGCAACATATTAGTCGTCGCTTCCGACGGCACGTTCGCCGAAGACTCCCAGCCGCTCGCCCGCATGAACGTCTCCTGCATCGCCAAGACGGAAGGCAACTCGGCCCGCGGAACCTCCGGTGGCGGAGGCCGCGTCGCGCTCGACTTCTTCTTCGGCGACAAGAATCCCGAATTTTTTGCGAAAGAATCAGCCCGCCAGGCAATCCTGCAACTCGACGCCCGCGAAGCCCCGGCCGGTGACATGGAAGTCGTCCTCGGCCCCGGATGGCCCGGTGTCCTATTGCACGAAGCTGTCGGCCACGGACTCGAAGCCGATTTCAATCGCAAGAAGACTTCGGCCTTCGCCGGCCTCATCGGCAAACGAGTAGCCAGCGAAGGATGCACGGTCGTGGACAACGGCACCATGCCCTGGCGCCGCGGATCGCTCAACGTCGATGACGAAGGCGAGCCCACGCAGGAAACAGTTTTGATTGAAAAGGGAATCCTGAAAGGCTATCTCAGCGACAAGCTTTCTTCGCGCCTCATGGGCATCGCCGACACCGGCAACGGACGCCGCGAAAGCTACGAACACATCCCCATGCCGCGCATGACCAATACGTACATGCTGGCCGGGCAGGACAATCCGGAAGACATCATTCGCTCCGTCAAGCACGGAGTCTACGCCGTGAATTTCGGCGGAGGCCAGGTCGACATCACCAACGGAAAGTTCGTCTTCTCCGCGTCGGAAGCTTACATGATCGAAAACGGCCAGATCACCGCGCCAATCAAAGGCGCGACGCTGATCGGCAACGGTCCCGACGTGTTAACGCGAGTCTCGATGGTCGGCAACGATCTGAAATTAGACGAAGGCGTCGGCACCTGCGGCAAAGACGGCCAAGCCGTTCCCGTAGGAGTCGGCATCCCAACGCTGAAAATCGATCGCCTAACCGTAGGCGGCACCGCCCGAAAAGATCCCGGCGGCTTCATGCAGTAAGGTTGCGGTGGGCGGTATGAGGCTGGTGGATACATACAATCTTTGTCATCCCGAGCGCAGTCGAGGGGCCTTGCGTTCGTCGCCGGAAGCCCAAGATCCAATCGACTGCAGACCAGCCTTTTCACCACGGAGACACGGAGTCATCGAGAAAAATCCAGTTGCTTGTTTACTCCGTGGCTCTGTGCCTCCGTGGTAAGAAAATCCTATGTCCCCAACTGAACTCGAGACAATCGATAAGGTCGCAATCAAAATAAAATGCCTGAAACTGAACTTGAAACTCGAAACCCGAAACTCGAAACCGACCTCCGCGACATAGCCCAGGACATCGTCCGCCGCGCCATGGCCGGAGGCGCCACCGCCGCCGAATGCGTCGTCCGCGAAGGCGACGAATTCTCCACGCTGGTTCGCCTCGGCCAGGTCGAGACCCTGAAAGAATCCGGATCGAAGTCCATCGGAGTCCGCGTCTTCTTCGGACAACGCGCCGCCAGCACCTACTCCAGCGATTTCTCCCGCGCCGGCCTCGACCGCATGGTGAAGTCCGCGCTCGAGCTGTCGAAGATCACCTCCGAAGATCCCTTCGGAGGAATCCCGGAAGCCTCCCAACTCGGTCAACTCTCCGGCGACCTCGATCTCTACCACGAAGACGTCTACTCGCTTCCCGGACCCGAGCGCATCGACTACGCTCGCCGCGCCGAAAAGGCCGCACTCGATTTCGATCCCCGCATCAAGAACTCCGAAGGCGGATCCTTCGACGCCGCCACCGGCCACAAAGTTCTCGCCAACTCCCACGGATTCGTCGGCGAATACAAGCGATCGTACTGCTCGGTCGCCGCCGTCCCCATCGCCCAGACCGAAGCCGGCGCCATGCAGCGCGATTACTGGTACTCGGTCGCCCGCATGCTGAAGAAACTCGACGCGCCCGAAAAAGTCGGCAGGATCGCCGCCGAACGCACGCTCCGCCGTCTCGGAGCCCGCAAGGCAAAGACCGCCCAAGTTCCCATCGTCTTCGATCCCATGGTCTCCACCTCGATCCTCGAACACATCTTCGAAGGCATCAACGGAGATTCGGTCTACCGCGGAGCGTCCTTCCTCGCCGGCAAGCTCGGACAGAAAATCGCCGGCGACAACGTCACCATCATCGACGACGGCACCATCCCCGGCGGATTCGGCACCAGCCCCTTCGACGGCGAAGGCATCCCCACGCGCCGCACCGTAGTCATCGAAAACGGAGTGCTGAAGTCTTACCTGCTCAATACCTACACCGCCAAGAAACTCGGCCTGAAAACCACGGCCAACGCCGCCCGTGGATTGGCCGGCACGCCCGGCATCGGCCCGGGAAACTATTTCCTGCAAGCCGGAACCAGGTCGCCGAAAGAACTGATCGGGGGAATCAAAGAAGGCCTCTACGTCACCGAATTCCTCGGCCAAGGCGTGAATCTCGTGACCGGCGACTACTCCCGCGGAGCCTCCGGCCTCTGGATCTCCGGCGGAGAGTTCGCCTACCCAGTCGAAGAAATCACGGTGGCCGGAAATCTGAAAGACCTCTTCTTCAACATCTCCGAAATTGCCAACGACCTCGAATTCCGAGGCTCCGTCGCCGCGCCTACAATCCGTGTCGACGGCCTCACAGTCGGCGGCGAATAAGCAGTCGATGTAGTAATGAGGACTCATGTTGGGGACAGCAAGAACATGAGGGGACAATAAGAACCATGTGGGGACAGCTGCGCTCGGCTGTCCCTGATTTCGCTCCTGCTGGCACAGGACGTCCTCCGGTACATATAGCGGCGACTGTCGTCATCACGGCGATTACCCTCAAAACCCCGGCCAGCGCGTCAATGAGTTCTATAAAAAGGGATGTCAAGAAGAAAGTTCTCCCTCGACCGGAGGGCGAGAAGATTTTGTCTCGAGATCCAGCCCACTTCACTGTCAGAGTGCCTCTCGATTTGCGCGAGAGGTTTTGCTTCTGAGTTGTCTTCCATTCCTGTAGCTTTCATCGTCCGGTGGGGACCACGCCAATCGAGTGTTGAGACCTGGCAAGCGAGACGGATACTTAAGTGGCAACCATGGTTCTATCGGAGGCTCGTGGCCTATCGCTATTTCTGGTTGTCCGAGGAGGCATAGCGTGTAATGGGTGACTCGGTGCCGAAGCACACAGGGCCGATCTCATTGACTGATACTCACCTCGAACCGAGCGTCTGGAGAACCCGACCGACCACCACCAGAGAGAATCGTCGGAGATGGAAAGGCCTCATTCCGCGAGACACTCAAGCTGCTTGCCGAGTTAATTGTTTGGCGTCGAACTCCACTCCCTTCTTCCAAATTGTTAACGTGATGGCGGCCATCTTTCGTGCCAGGGTGAGACGCGCCATCGTCGGCCGCATCCCTTTCTCCACCAGAGCAACATAGAAATCGCAGAGTGGTCCAGGCCGAGTACTGGCAGATATGGCAGCGCCTTTGAACAGATTCTTCAGATCGTGATTATGGTTGTGATTCAGACCGCGCACGGTGATGCGCTCCCGGTTTCGTCGTAGCTTCCCTCTCACAAAGCGGTACTCGCCGCTGTCGTGTGTCTCGACTGCGAAACCACTGTAAGCCCACAGCTGTCGCTTGGTACGGAAACGGTGTGGCGTTTGCAGCAACGCCACCAGCAAGGCGGCACGAATCGGACCGATGGAAGGAATCTGTCGCAGTAATTTCACGGCATGGTGCTTGTGGCTCTCTGCCAGCAGGTCGCGTCGCGCTCCCTGGCGCACCGGCTGCAGCAGATCCAGTTGCTGATACAACCGTTCCGCCCGTAGACGAACCCCAGGTTCTGGAATCTTGGCCAGCCATTCGGCGCGATGCCGCACCGCATAGACGGCGGTACCACGACAGGGAATCGCCCAGCTGCGATACAGTGCTTTGATCCGACTCATGACGCGCGTGAGATCTTTCGTGAGAGTCAGATAGCTGCGCCCCAACTCCTTTAAGGCGCGCACCCCGTGCTCTCCGTGGTACACAGCATGGAGCTTGTTGCCGTGTAACAACTCGGCCAGTTTCCGTGCATCGATCCGATCACTCTTGCTGCCATCCTTCAACAGGGCGTTTCTTCGCGGATCGCAGACTACAAGATGACTGACGTGAGGCTTCAGCAGGTCATGTAACCAGGCAGCGGAAGTTCCTTCTTCAAAGGTTACCGATAAAGTTCCGCGTAGCCCAGCGATGAACTCTAGAATCGTGGCCGCTTTGGTCTCCAGGATGCTTTCCATGATCAGCTTACCCGAGCTGTCCATGACAGCAACTGAGATCGTTGCTTGGTGAACGTCCATGCCAATATACTTTTCTGAGTTCATAACGGCGCTCCTTTTCGGTAAGTGGTGGTCCGAACAATCACAACCTACCGCAAAAGTGGGCGCCTTTTATACTGCGTGATATAGGATATTTTTCAACAGCTGAGCACTTTTGGAGTTCAGCAACTGCTAGTCAGGTTTGAATGCTTCGGCGCAAGAGTCATCTGCCAAAGCCCGCAATATTAGCCTTGAAAGAGCGGAACAGGGGCAGCTGCGCTCGTGTGCGCTGAATCACTGAGTTGAGACCTGCTTCTGTGGAACAGTTTTGGGTATGGCAACGGGCAGACCGAAGGCTCATGAGACGAACCGCAACCCAATGAAGCGGTCATCAGAGGTATTGGCGCGTACGAAGCAAATGACGCAGGCGACATTTGATTCCAAACTCATCGCCCCCTGCGGCATGAATTGCGCCATCTGCAAGGCTCACCTGCGAGAGCACAATCCCTGCCACGGGTGCAATTTCACCGAAAAGAATCGCCCCAAAACACGCGTCAAATGTCCCCTACGCGTTTGCCGCAAGCGCACCGGCAGATTTTGCTGCCCATGCCCGGAATTTCCTTGCGATCGCCTGCGGCAGCTCGATCGGCGCTATCGGATGAAATACAGCATGAGCCAAATCGAAAACCTAGAATTCATCAAAGCCAAAGGGGCTGAGAGGTTTGTCGAGAAGGAAGGCAAGCGGTGGTTCTCCAAGAGAGGCGTCCTTTGCGTGCATGATAAGAAATACTATCGGTAGGACCGGATAGCACTCGGATTCAACTTGTGTTTCCGTTTCCTTTTCAGGTCAATGAGTTCTATAAAAAGGGATGTCAAGAAAAAACTTCTGCCCTGACCGGAGGGCGAGTGAATGGTCTTGATCTCCAGCCCACTGTCTGTGTCAGTGCGCCCCGGTTCGCTCGGGGGTATTGCTCTGGACGGTTTGCCCTTCCCGTGGTTTTCTCTGCCGGTGGTGCCAACGCCAATCGGGTCTGAGAGACTTCGCAAGCGAGATTGATATCTGCGTGGTAATCATGGTTCTATCCGAGGCTCGTGGCCTATCGCTATTTCTGATTATCCGAGGGGGCATAGCGTGAAACTTGAGTGACTCGCTGCCGAAGCAGACGTGGCCCAGCTCATTGACTGATACTCGCCCTCGAATCGAGCGTATCCAGAACCTGACCGACCACCACTGGGGAATGACCAGAGATGGGAAACCCATTCTCAGAGAGGCTCAAGCTGCTTGCTGACCTAACTGTTTGGCGTCGAAGTCCACCCCTTTCTTCCAAATGGTCGAAGACGATGGCAGCGCTGTTTCCTGGCCAGGGTGAGACGGGCCATGGTGGGCCGCATCCCTCTGGTCAGAAGAGCTACGTAGAAATCGCGGAGTGGTCCCGGCCGAGTGCTGGCCGATATCGCGGTGCTCTTGAACAGATTCTTGAGATCACGATTATAGTTGTCACTCAACCCGCGTACGCTGATGCGCTGCCGGTTGCGAACCAACTTGCCTCGCACATAGCGGTACTCGCCGCTGTCGTGGGTTTCGACTGCGAATGCTGTACGCCCACAGTTGTCGCTTGGTACGAAAACGGTGTGGCGTTTGCAGAAGAGCCACCAGCAATGCAGCACGGATCGGACCGATCGAGGGAACCTGGCGCAATAACTTCACGGCAGGATGCTTGTGGCTCTCCATCACGAAATCGCGGCGCGCTTCTTGATGCAAAGCTTGCATCATATCCAGTTGCTGGTAGAACCGTTCGGCCCGCAGGCGAACTCCGGGTTCGGAAACTTGGCCAACCACTCGCTGCGATGCCGCGCCGCATACACGGCGGTGCCACTGCAGGGAATCGCCCAGCTGCGATACAGCGCTTTAATCCGACTCATCACTCGCGTGAGATCTTTGGTGATGGTCAGATAGCTGCGACCTAACTCCTTCAAAGTTCGTACCCCATGGTCTCCGTGGTACACCGCATGGACTTGCTGCCGTGTAATAGCTCGGCCAGTTTCCGGGCATCGATCCGATCACTCTTGCTGCCATCCTTCAACAGGGCGTTTTTGCGCGGGTCGCAGACGACCAGACGACTGACATGTGGTTTTAGCAGATCGTGTAACCAGGCAGCGGAGGTTCCTTCTTCGAAGGTCACCGCTAGAGTTCCACGCACTCCTTCGATGAACTCCAGAATCGTGGCCGCCTTGGTCTCCCGAATGCATTCCATGATCAGATTGCCCGTGCTGTCCATGACGGCAACCGAGATCGTGGCTTGGTGCACATCCATCCCGATATACTTCTCTGACTCATAAAGGCGCTCCTTTTCGGTAGGTTGGCGATGCGAACAATCTCAACCTACCGCAAATGTGGGCGCCTTTTTATATTGCGTGATATAGAGATTTTTCAACAGTTGATGGGCTTGGTTGGGGCTTCTGGACTGGTCTGAAGCAATTTCCATGTTCTCCAAGCTACTCCGATAAGCACAACCGTGATAGCCGGAGCGATGAGAGAGTATTTCAGCGGGACCTTGCCGCAGAACCAGACGATACCCACCATCTCTGCGACGAGAGAGCAGACGTAGAGAATCAGAAGGACCATCCAGAATATTCGTGAGTAGCGCTTGAGAGAAACTGTCTGCGGTGCAAGAACGAACTGTCCGCCGAAACGACCGGGCAGCAACGGCTCAATAAAAGCGAATACCATGCAAGCGAACAAGCCCCATCGCGCCAGCGCCGGAAGTTGTGATAGCTTCCCCGGCCCGCCAATGACAACGAGCACGAAAGCAATGATTGCTAGCGGAAGAATGCGAAACAATCTACCGCGATTTGGAGTCATCGTCTTCTGCGGCACTCCCTGACATTGTAGCCGTCAACTGTCGCAAACCGGCCATTACACTCAAGCCTCTGCCGGGGGGATCTGAGTGTAACCGCGATTTTCACCAGTTGATGCCGTGTCAACGTTGATGGCCGGATCGAGATTCTTGCCCATCCTCAACTGTTGAAATCGGTGTTGCGCACAAGATCCCGTCAATGAGTCTCAGCGCGAATATGGCACTCGCTCGGACCGACTCCACCTCGAAGGTCCAAGGACGTGATCGACTGCGACGGGCAGGGATTGAGCTGTAATGATCAGATGGTTGTCATTGTGGCGGCGTACAATTTTTACAGTAAAAGGAGTTTCACATGGCATACGTGATACGCCATATCGTCAACGAGGGAAATGCCGTCGAATTAGGAGAAAGGCTTTCAGATCAGGGCCCATTCGATACACGCGAAGAGGCGGAACGCTGCCTTAACGAGTTGGAGCGCGACAAGACAAAAGGGAAATTTGCTATTGAGGAACTAGTCCTCAGTTGATTTACCAATTCACGCGTCCTGCTCGCTGTTGACTTGTGCGCCCTTCTTGCGCGCGTGCGGGCATCGGAGAGAATGATCGTGTTCAGCGGCAGGAGTGAAGCCTATCCCCAGGCGATACTATAGCTACTAACTGTCGACCCAGGCCATAGCGCTCAAACCGCCGGTCGCAAGGTCGATGAGTTCTATTTCGTAACAGCTGAGGGTTTCGGCCTCACCGCCCTTCAGTTGTGACCAACGTCACTGATTTCACGCTCTCAAGTGGCGCAACATTAATGCATCTGGAAAAAGTCTCGCCTTCGCTGAGGCAGTTCCCTTTCAGGATTCCAAACCCCCCGAGGTGAAGGCCCGAGTTTCCGAGGAAAGACACCTCTCTCATCCTTAAATGTCCGTCAGGGCGGCGAAGGCATGCCATAAAAGCGGGCCCAGAAAGAGTGTCGCCATGCTTCCGAATGAAGCGGAGCATCTGGCAGCGGAAGTCTTGAAGCTGCGGGAAGCGTTAAAGATGCTGTATGACCTTCTCGAAGAGTATGCGCCGTTGTGGTACACAGAGGAGCTTCGCGCCAAAGCGCAGGCAGCTCTGCGTTCGTGGAAGGGGACATAATCTAGATCTGGATCGATTCCGTCTGTGGCCCTTCCGCTACAGTTGTTTTTATCAGGGCGATACACAAGTGAGCGCGAGGATCACTCTTTGACTCGCCGGTGATAAGTGATTAGGCGATTTATCAACAGCTACAATTGCCGGATGATGCGATTTCCTAAACGGACGTTTCGAAGGGCACTTCCCACGATTGCCTTCGCAGTACGCTTCCCATGAACATCTGGGCATCGACATAGGGCCGAACGACCTGCTGCAGACGGTCAGCCCGCGCTTGGGCACTGCATGGTTATTCCGCGACGCGCGTCAGGTTATTGGCCCGGTAGTAATGGGATCGAAAATGCGGATCGTCCCGATACCAGGATCGGCTTTTCGTCAGGCTCTCTCTATTCGACAACTGAGGACTTGCTCCGATGGGAAGAGGGACTGTTCGGGGGCAGATTATTGACGCCTGCGCCCCTGCGCAAAATGACCACACCGTTCAAGAGCGACTATGCCTGCGGCTTGCATGTCAATCGGGTGAACGGTCACCTGATGATCGAGCGTGACGGTAACAATATCCGGTTTTAACGCAGACATGGCCTATTACCCTGAAGACAGGCCGTTGTCGTTTTGGCAAATCTGAATGGCACTGTCACGGGCGAGATGACGAAGGCACTGGCAGCGGTGACATACGGGGAGACCCCCCGACTCCTTCCGTACACAGGGGAATCCCGTTGTCGAAGGAAATTCTGGCGCGGTATGCGGGGACGTACCAGTTTCCTGATTACAGCCTGAAGATGGTGACCGAAGGTAGTCATCTGCTCGTGGAGTTTGACAACGGTGGGACGCTTCCGGTTTTTCCTGAGCCGGACACGAAGTTCTTCTCCAAGCCTTGGCCCGAACAATTCGAGTTCTCGAAGAATGATAAGGGTGAGTTCACCGTTCTGACACGGCACGAAGGAGACAAAAAAGAAAATGGGGAGAAGAAGTAACCGCCTAAACAGGTTTTCACCCAGAGCCTGATGGTTGTCGAACCAGTGAGTGACAACGAGATGTTCACCACTGAGCATGCGGGACTCCGCTGCAAGGACTGGGTATAATCCCGCAATTCGGTCAGCTGCCAACACAACTATGGAGGTCGTCATGCTACGTCTCTCTGCTCTCTGTTTGATCGTGATGATGGCGAGCGCGGCCCGCATGCCAGCACAGGTATACCCATACCGCGACGGAACTCCCGGCGTGACCGGATACCGCTCGGAAGTGATGGCCGAAGTCATGATCCAGGAAAGCGAGTTCGTGCGCTTGGCCGAGGCCATCCCCGCCGATAAGTACACATGGCGGCCTTCTCCCGATGTGCGTACGATCGCCGAGGTTTTTCTGCACGCGCCAGCGCTGCCAACTACAATCTCTACGGACTCGTGGGCACTCCGACTCCCGCCGGCGTGGACACTAAGACGCTGGAGCAGTCCGCCAGCGACAAAGGAAAAGTCATAGCCACGCTCAAGGCGTCCTACGCTCACGCCAAGGCGGCGATCCGCTCCATGCCCGACGCGGACCTGGAAAAGACTCTCGCTTGGAACGGAGGAAAGATTACAGAACGGGGCGTCTTGCTCTTCATCGCCCAGCACATCGCGCAGCATCTCGGTCAGCAGATCGCTTATGCCCGCTCGATAGGCGTCGTCCCGCCGTGGACCCTAGACCCGCCCCGGAAGGATTAGTTTTGAAGTCTTGGCAGACTAGCAACTGCCGCAATCCGGCGACCGCCGCACCTCTCTGTGATGCCAGTCACAGTGCGCCACCCCACCTCCCGCCTACCATAGAGTAGTAGGGAAGACGTGTGCCAGTAGCAGCCATGCCCAACAAGCTCAAGGCGGGAATCCTCGGATACGGCCGCATGGGCCGCGCCTTTGTCGCCGCGATGCAGGAAAACGAACTCTGGGATGTAGCCGCCATCTACGACATCTGCGGCCCTGCGCGCCAACTCGCCCGGCAACGGGTTCCCCACGCTGCGATTTACGACAACCCCGAAGCCATCTTCAACGACCCCTCCATCGATGCTGTCGGATTATTCACCTTGGCCGATTCGCGCCCGCAGCAGATCCGCCAGGCTCTCGCATCCCGCAAGCATGTGCTCGCAGAAAAGCCGATCGGCGCCGACGTCGCTACGGAATGGCAACTCGTGCACGACATCGAAGCCAGCGATCGCCTGGTCGCCGTCAATCTGTTCAATCGCAATGCCTGGTATCACAAGGATATTCAGCGCTTCATCGCAGAAGGCGAGATTGGCGACCTCGCCGTGATCCGCATCTGCCACATGACGCCCGGCCACATGCCTCTTGAAGGACACGATCCCGAGGGCCCGCCGTTCCACGACTGCGGCATGCACTACGTCGACGTCGCCCGCTGGTACGCGCACAGTGAATACCAAACCTGGCACGCGCAAGGCATCCGCGCATGGGGATACAAAGATCCGTGGTGGGTGCAAGTGCACGGCACCTTCGCCAATGGCGTTGTATTCGATATCACCCAGGGATTTATCTACGGCCACCTGGCCAAGGAACAGCCGCACAATTGCTACGTCGACGCCATTGGTACCAAGGGTGTCGCCCGCATGCGTCATGACTTTACCGAAGCGACGTTGGAACTCTATGGCATCCACCAGACGCTGCGCAAAAGCGCGCCATTCAACGACAAGAAGCTCGACGTGATGGTCGATGTTTTCGCGCGCTCCATCCTCGCAGGAAAAAATCTGGGTTTTCCCGAGGCTCGCGACAGCGTGATCGCCTCCGAAACCAGCTGGGCGATGCTCAACGACGCCATCTCACGGGTTCCACCTGTGCGCGGCACACCGGAAGAGATGCGGCAAATCCTCGAGCACCGCCGCAACCTCGTCAACGGATTCGGCCTCCCCGTAAAAACGCGCGATGTTCCCGACAGCGAACTCGTCTCCCGCTAGCGCTCCCGCCGCCATCCGACTTTCATTTCGGAAAATGTAAATTTATTGTCAACCACCGAGGCCCTCACAGTTCCCGTGTAGAATTCCTCCAACCCCCTGGTCCAGCTTTCCAAGTTGGAACTCCAAAATTCACATGGCGCCTCACACAGCGTCGTTGGATTTTTCTGGCAGGTATCGGTTCCTCATGGCACCCAATGTAAAGACTCCTCGCACTTTGCGCACTCCATGGCCTCCAACGGATGCACCTCTTGCAAGCTCAGACTGTAACTGGCTGGGACGATTGGTGGAGCTTGCAATCTCATTTCAAGCGCTGTGACGTTTGGGACATCATCTACTACAACTTCGAGACGTATAACCCAGAGGAAGTGAACTGGTACCTTCGCGAATGGATTGGGTGTCGCGACGTCAGCGCTGACGGCAAAAACTACCGCTTCGGATCCCTGCCCGGCGGCCGTCCCATGCAAATCTTCATTCCCAACGATGACTGGCTGCCGCCCGGCCCCCAGCAGGCCGCTGCCACCCAGTCGGCTCTCGACATTCTGCGGGATCCCGTAGCTTCCAGGCTGGCGTTCAAAGCAGGATCCGTCGAGCTGAAGATCTCCGATCTCGCGGCGGTCGCAACTGCGATCGACAGTGGAAGGATCACCGTAATCCATCGCCCTTGTAAAGGCTGGATGGCCGAGTACCGCGGAGGCCCCAATCAACTCGTCATCCCCTTTGCCAGAACACCTCCCATGGGCATGCGCGCGCTGATGGTTCACGAAGCCGTGCACGCCGCGATGGACGTCGCCAAGACTCCCCAAACCATGCAGCAAGCCGAGGGTCTCGCCTACATTGCGCAGGCGCTCTACTCGCGCAGAAATGGCGGAAATCTTGGCGCTGCGGTCGTGAATCCCCCGTTCATTCAAAATCCCCGCAACTTCCTGGCGTGGACGGGCATATTCAAATTCGCCGCCAGCATCGCAGAAGATATCGATACCGGAGTGCCCGTAAGCAACGTCGATTTAGCCGGGCTCGGAATCTCGATCTCCTCTGCTCCCACCTACGAACACGAGGGAGCCCCGTTGAATGATGGAGTTTGAAGATCATCGGCACACATCATGCTGTTGCAGGTTTGAAGTGTGCCGATGCCCCGCCGCAACGCAATGTCGTTTGGGCGATGAATCGTCTCTGCTCTTTTTCGATGACCGCGGTAGACTAGTGGGCGTCCGCAGCGATACTCACCGCGAGAGATCAGAATGAAATTCGCCAAAGTTCTTTTCTGGATCGCTTTTATCTGGGGCGTCCTTGTCCTCACGCCGCTTTATTTTATGTTCGACCTGATCGGACGCCAGGATCCGCCGCCCATCACGCACCCCGCCTTCTACTACGGTTTCATTGGCACCGCACTCGCTTTCCAGTTCGTCTTCCTGGTCATCGCCCGCGACCCCATCCGCTTCCGCCCCATGATGATCCCTTCGGTACTCGAGAAGTTCAGCTACGGCGCGGCTCTCACGGTTCTCTACCTGCAGCATCGGCTCCACGCATCCGACCTGGTCTTCGGCGGAGTCGACACTGTTCTCGGCGTGCTTTTCCTGCTTGCATTCTTTCGCACTTCGGCATAGACATTCCTGTTCGCGAGATGCGCGGGACAATCGAAACGTCCGGCACTTCCATCGCGCCACGGAGACGCCATGAATCGACGATCATTCCTCAAGTGGGCCCAACTGGCCGGACTGACGGCCGGACTTCCCTCTGCTGCCTTCACTTCGCCAGCGGAAAAAGAAAAGCACGCCGCAACTTCCACCGCCGCCCCCGGGAAACCATCATCCCCGGAAACCATTCTTCTGAAAGACTTCCGCCCCCGCTCGATTTACAAAATACCCGTCACGCAGATCGCCAGGGCCAAGCACCCGATCATCGACATGCACTCGCACCCCTACGCCAAGACTGCGCAGGAAATCGATACTTGGGTAAAGAACATGGACGAGGTTGGCGTCGAGAAGACCCTCATCCTGACCATGGCGATCGGTGCTGAATTCAACGAGATCTATCGCAAGTATTCCCAGCATCCCGACCGCTTCGAGATGTGGTGCGGCTTCGACTTCACGGGTTATGACAAACCGGGATTCGGTCCCGCCGCCGTAAAAGAACTCGAGCGTTGCCACGAAGCCGGCGCCCGCGGCATCGGAGAAATTCACGACAAAGGAAAAGGTCTGATCGCAGGTAAGTCCAAGGCGCCCGGCATGCATCCCGACGACCCGCGTGTCGACTCGTTATTCGAAAAGGCCGGCGAGCTCGGAATGCCCATCAGCCTCCACGTTGCCGACCCCATCTGGATGTACCAGAAGATGGACAAAACCAATGACGGCCTGATGAACGCCTTCAACTGGCGCCTCGATAACCAACCCAACATCGTGAACCTGCCCGGCATGATCGACATTCTCGAAAAAACTTTGCAGCGCCATCGCAACACCACATTCGTCGCCTGCCACTTCGCCAACCTCGACTACGATCTCGACCACCTGGGCCAGGTCCTCGAGCGCAATCCCAATCTCTATGCCGACATCTCGGCCCGCTATGCCGAGACCGCACCCATCCCGCGCTTTGCCTCGCAGTTTTACGCCAAACACGCCGACCGCCTCGTTTACGGCACCGACATGGGATTCGACAAGGAAATGTATCGCATCACCTTCCGCATCCTCGAATCGCTCGACGAGCATTTCTACGAAGTCGACCAGTTCTCCTACCATTGGCCCTTGTACGGCCTCGGCCTCGGCGACGAAATCCTGAAGCAGGTCTATCACGACAACGCAGCCAAATTATTGGGCGCCCGATGAGTGTCCTGAGCAAACCCGAAGGACAGCGGCCCTTCAGAGCCGTGTAATCCACGCCAAATACGGGGCTAACCCCTGCAAAGGGTCGCCAAACCGTCGCTGCAGTGCATTCTTTAGCTTCGAGCCGCTGTCGTGCACGCTCATGCCTCCAGCAAAAATTCAGAAGGCGCTCTGCAGCGCCTGAACCCGATGAGCGTTATGGCGATGTTATGCCAACGATGTCTGTGAAGCCGTGCGATATGGGGAATCTCTTAAGGATCATGTCTAGCTTCGCGAAATACGGTTCGCGCGTCATAGGCGCTGTCTGGTCATACGACTTATCTGGACTTGTGATGCCGATTCTTTTTCCTCGACGTGACAGGTTGACTAAATTAGATTAGCTGCCGAACGCTATCTTCAATTCTGAATTAGAAATTCTGAATCAGAACCCTGGAGGCCCGAGTTGAAAAGGCTAGGATGGCTGTTTGTTTTCGTTTTTCTTTTTCCGGGAATCTGGTTGGACATCATCCATCCTCAAACGCCAAGTCCCAAAGCTGGCAAATCGGTCATTCCCAAGACTTGGGATGACGCCGAGATCGCTGCCCTCGAAATTCCTTTGGCCAATCCCATCGGGTCTCCGAAGCAGGTCTCCGCCGACTACTATTACCGGGTACCGGTCCGGCCCATCTACAAAAGCTACCCCGTATATGCCGCGGGTCACGAGCCAACCGGCTACCTGGAATCGCTCAAACAGAAAGACCCGATAATTTATTGGGATGACAAAGGTCACGCGCCAACTCTCGAAACAGAGGCCGACTGGATCAATGCAGGCGAAGCGGTATTTGACGCGCCGATCGGCGATGGAGGGATCGGAGGATCGGAACCCACCGACTTATACGTTCGCGATCCAAAGTTTCTGGAGATGACGGGCGCACTAGTTGCTCGAGATGGCACGCTGCCATACTTCCGTTATGTGGTGAAGAAGAAAGGTGAGGTCGAGATTGGGGTCCTGGCGTGTGGGATGTGCCACACTCGGGTTATGCCCGACGGAAGTGTCTTGAAGGGCGCACAGGGCAATTTCCCCTTTGATCGTTATTTCTCGTTCGATTATCTCCGTTCCGGCACAAAATTGGCTCCCGTGCTCGAACGAAGCCTGTACGCAACCCCTTGGATCACTTCTGATCCTCTTCCTTCGACGAGCAGCATGCCTGTTGAAAAAATCGCCGAAGTTCATCGGACGATTCCGCCAGGCGTCGTTGCTCGCCATAGAACGAGTCCCTTCGCTCCGGCGCAAGTACCGGACTTGATCGGAGTCAAAGATCGCAAATATTTGGATCGTACGGGTCTTCAGCAGCAACGCTCGATTGTGGACTTGATGCGCTACGCAGCACTCAATCAGGGAGGCGACGATCTTGCGAACTTCAATGGCTTCGTTCCGGTCGACTTCCCCGACTTCAAACAATTACCCAAGGTTGAGAATCTCGAGAGAGATCGTTACAGCGACGAGCAACTCTATGCCTTGGGCCAGTACATCTACTCGCTCAAGCCGCCTGCGAATCCCAACAAGTTTGACGCGCTAGCCGAACGCGGCCAGAAAGTCTTCACGCGTGAGAGTTGCGCCATGTGTCACACCCCGCCGCTGTATACCAGCAATAAGCTGACAATCGCGACAGGTTTCACTCCACCACCGGGCGCCGAAGAGAAGTACGACATTTTGCCTCTGTCCGTCGGCACCGAACCTAACCTCGCGCTGAAGACCAGGCGCGGGACCGGCTACTACAAGGTCCCCTCATTGCGCGGTGTCTGGTATCGGGGGATGTTTGGGCACAGCGGGTGGTGTGCGACGCTGGAAGACTGGTTTGATCCCCGCCGGGTGCGAGATGACTATGTGCCAACTGGATTTAAGCCCTACGGCATGAAGACGTATGCTGTTAAGGGACATCCTTTCGGATTGGACCTGTCGGAGGAAGATCGAATAGCTCTTATCGCATTCCTGAAGACCTTGTAAACCCTGATTATCAGCACCGCCACCACCGTGTCGTAAATGAATCATGACGCCTCGAACAATCGACAATCAAAATCCAACAGCCTACAATTCTGAGCATGGACAGTCTCGACCAGCAAACTCCGGTCGCTGAAGATCGCGACTCCAGCCGCCTGATCATCATGATCGCTGTGACGGTCGTCATCGGCGGAGCGCTGGGGATTGCATTCCTGCTTCGCGAGCCTCCCAAACTTCCCAAGGCTCCGTCACCCTACATCGCCGCGCTGAAACTTTCCGACCTTAAAATGAGTGCCGCCGAAAATTTTATCGGAGCCACTGTCAGCTACATCGATGGAACCATTACCAACACAAGTGACAAAACCGTCACGCATGCGGTCGTTGAGGTCGTGTTCCAGGATTCCATGGGCCAGCTCGCCGAGCGTTTTGAGGAAGTCCCCCTGCGGGTCGTCCGCAGCAATGGAGCCTACCTCGAACCCGTAGATCTCAATGCTTCCCCTCTGGCTCCGGGTCAGACCCAACCTTTCCGCTTGATCTTCGACAGAATCTCCGTCCAATGGAATCACCAATACCCCGCCATCCGCATCACCGACGTGTCGGTAAAATAGAAGTGACAAATCGAAGAGACAGAAGACTTCCTTAGTGTTTCTCAGTGTCCTGTGTGGTTGATGGGGTTTCGGTTCTCCCATTCGCTACAATGACTCCGTGCCCGAAACAAAGCCATTCCGGCTAACGGAGTCCGTCAAAGCCGCGGGTTGAGCGTCCAAGCTGAGTCCAGCGGCGCTGGACACGGTGCTTGGGAAATTAGCCCGGCAACACGACCCGAACGTCCTGGTCGGCTTCGATCACGCCGACGACGCCGGAGTGTATCAACTCACGCCCGACCAGGCTCTCGTTCAGACTGTCGACTTCTTCACTCCCATCGTTGACGATCCCTACACCTTCGGACAGATCGCCGCCACCAACGCTCTCAGCGACGTCTACGCCATGGGAGGCCGGCCCCTTACCGCGCTGGCTCTCGTCTGCTTCCCCGATAAAGCCGACCTCGCGATCCTCGAACGCATCCTCGCCGGAGGCCTCTCCAAAATGATCGAAGCCGGATGCACGGTCATCGGAGGCCACAGCATCCGCGACGAAGAGACAAAGTTTGGGTACTCCGTCACCGGACTGATCCATCCCAAAAAAGTTCTAGCCAACGCCGGAGCCAAACCCGGGGACGCCCTTATCTTCACCAAAGCTCTGGGCACAGGAGTAATTTCCACCGCCATTAAAAAAGGCCAGGCACACCAGAACTGGATCGAAGCCGCCACCCGCTCCATGACCACGCTCAACAAAAGAGCCGCCGAAATAATCACCAACGCCGACGAGCCAAGCTCGACTTCCGATGCCGCAATCTCCAATCCCCCGGCAGTCCATGCGATGACCGACATCACCGGCTTCGGCCTGATCGGCCACGCCCGCGAACTGGCCCTCGCCTCCAACGTCTCGTTCCGCCTTTTCGCCAGCGCGATTCCACTACTCGAAGGCGCCCTCGAATGTGTCCGCGCCGGCCACATTCCTGGAGGTCTCAAAAACAATCGCGACTTCGCCGAATGCTTCGTCGAGTACGACGCCGCCGTCCCCGAAGATCTCCGCGCGATCCTCTACGACCCGCAAACTGCCGGAGGCCTTCTGACTCTCCGTGGCCCCTGACCATCTCAAGCCGCTCCTCAAAGCCCTGAATGCAGCCCAAGTCCCAGCCGTCCAGATCGGGGAAGTTCTGCCTTCTACCAAGCCCAGAATTTTCGTTACCAAATAACACCCACTCACCCGCCTAAAGTGATTTGTACCCCGGTAACCTGCCTCGACCGATTCCTGGATGCTATTTTCCTTAGGATCTCACCCGGCCGCGGACATCCCCGCCTCGCGCTGGCATTCCTATGGAGGTTTCTATGTCCGCAGGCACCGCTCTTGCCCCCGCACAACCGAACCCAGCCAATCAAGCCCTGATTGAGCAGAAATTGAAGCTGCAAAGCCGTATGCGCGGCGGCGCCGGATGGCTGGTCGCAGTCGCTCTTTTCTCCGTCGTCAATTCAGCCTTGATTTTCTTCAATGCCAAGCTGCACTTCATCGTCGGACTGGGCGTGACCCAAATCGCCGACGGCGTTGGCAAAGTCGGTGGCACAGTCGGCAGCGTCGCCGGCTTCATCGTGACCCTCGTCGCCGCTGGACTTTTTGCAGGTCTCTGGAAATTTGCCCGTGAAGGCCAGCAGTGGGCCTTCCTCACCGGAATGATTCTCTACGCCCTCGACGGCCTGATCTTCCTCGGCTTGGGACTATGGCTCGACTTTGGCTTCCACGTCTTCGCCTTGTTCAGCATGTACAAAGGCTTGACATCGCTCAACGAGTTGAACCAGCTCAACCGCCAGTCCCCAGGATTGGCCGCCGGTCAAACCATGGCTCGCTAACTCTCAGCGATCGATCTCTCGAACAGGCGGGCAGAACATGCCCGCCTTTTCTTTTATCTCCGCAAGCCTCGCCGAGCGCCGCCCTCAGTGCGTGAGTTCCCAGATATGAGCGAGGTGATGGTCATCATGCTCCGCGGCAAAATACAAGTGATCCACCAGTCTCATCGGTTTTTGTAAACGCGGATGCACCTTCGTCCGAGCTAACAATTCCGGTCCGATCGCCTCCACTCGTTTGAGCAGCCCTAACCGCGCAATCCGGAAATCCGCCAGAATCTGCTCCAGCGGACGCGCATTGTGATTCGCCTCGTGGGTCTTGCGGTTCTTCAGGTCCGCGGGCGTAAGTTCATCGCCCTCCGTCAAAAAGTCGCCCACCCGCGCCGTCCACAACGATTCGAGATCGAGCAAGTGCCCGGCGTGCTCCTGCGCCGACCATTTTCCGTCCGCTTTCTTTGTCAGGACTTCCCGGGAATATCCGCTCACCGTTTCTTCCAGCCGCGCCGGAGTTCCACGCAGCCGCGCCGCCAGGTTCGGATAAAACTCAACTGGAAATGAAAACTCGAACTTTCGTTCAAACCATACCGGTATTCGACTCATCTCACACTCCTCGCACCGCGACTAATATGAAAAGAGATCACCGCAAAGATCAAAGATATCGAGAAATACCGTCACAGAATCCACCGACAGAACAGATGCAAGAAATAGAGGTCGCGACTCACGGATTCCTGCGCCCCGCCTCCCCTCCCGCACATCTAAAATGTAAAGTCAGGTAAAATTTGCGCCGCATTCGTTCTCGCAAGGAGCCACACATGGAAACCCGCCAGCTCGGATCGAGCGCTCTCCAAGTTTCAGCCCTGGGATTGGGCTGCATGGGCATGTCAGAGTTCTACAGCGGATTCGACGACAAGGAAGCTGTCGCCACCATCCACCGCGCGCTCGAACTCGGTATCAACTTTCTCGACACGGCCGACGTTTACGGCCCGTACAAAAATGAAGAACTCGTCGGCCGCGCGATCAAAGGCAAGCGCACCCAGATCGTGCTCGCCACCAAGTTCGGCATCGTCCGCGATCCCGCCAGGCCTATGGTGCGCGGTGTCAACGGCAAGCCCGATTACGTCCGCCAATCCTGCGAAGGCAGCCTCCGCCGTCTCGGCGTCGACACCATCGACCTCTATTACCAGCACCGAGTCGACCCCAACACTCCGATCGAAGACACTGTCGGAGCCATGGCTCAACTGGTGAAGGAAGGCAAAGTCCGTTACCTCGGTCTCTCCGAAGCCGGCCCTGAAACCATAAAGCGCGCCGTGAAAATTCATCCCATCACCGCGCTGCAAACCGAATACTCACTGTGGACTCGTGACCCCGAAACCGAAATCCTCGCAACCTGTCGCCAACTGGGCGTCAGCTTCGTAGCCTACAGCCCGCTCGGCCGCGGATTTCTCACCGGCCAATTTCAAAAATTAGAAGATCTGCCCGCCGACGACTACCGCCGCAACACGCCGCGCTTTCAGGGAGAAAATTTTCAGAAGAATCTCGACCTCGTCCACCGCGTCGAAGACCTCGCCAAAGAAAAAGGATGCAAGCCCTCTCAACTCGCCCTCTCCTGGGTCCTGTCGCAAGGGAAAGACATTGTCCCCATCCCCGGAACCAAGCGCCGCAAATACCTCGAGGAAAACATAGCCGCCCTCGACATCAACCTCACCACCGAAGACCTCCGTCGCCTCGACGAAGTCTTCCCCCCAAACGCCGCCGCCGGCCCGCGTTACCCCGAGCACATGATGACAGCCGTAAACCGCTGACAGAATCAACCCCCGACCGGTCTCTCTGCCAAATATCCCCCGAACAAGTCCCAAAGGGGCGAAACAATGCAGCCCCGGACGTAGGTCCGGGGTCAGCCCGAGACAAATAAAACCAGCCCCGTAGGGGCGGCAGAACTGGCGTGTCAAAGCTGGGCCGCAAAAAACGCCCCCCGTCGAAAATGCACCTAACAAACGCACGAACCAAACCAGTAAACAATCGAACCCTTCTCCCACTAAACGGCACAATCCCGCACATCTCCCCCACTCCGCCCTGGCAAACATCCGAAACTGAGCTCTTCGACTCCACGACCTGTTACCTTCCCTGATTCCCCCACCTCGGATCGGTCTCTCCTCAAAAAGGTGTAGCCTTATTTTCGTGGCAAAAGAACCAACCGCCGAACTCCTCTCGATCGACGGACGCGAGGTCCGCGTCACGAATCCCGACAAGCCTTACTTCTCCCGCGAGACCAAGCTCTCGAAACTCGACGTCGTCCGGTACTACCTGTCCATCGCGCCGGGCGCTCTCGCCGGCATCGCGGATCGTCCCATCGTTCTCAAGCGCTTCGTCAACGGAGCCGAAGGCGAAGCCTTTTATCAGAAGCGCGCCCCCACCGAGCGCCCGCCGTGGCTGCGCACCGTGACCTTGTCTTTCCCCTCGGGCCGCACCGCGGAAGAACTCGTGGTCGACGATGCCGCCGGCCTCGCCTGGATCGTCAACCTGGGCTGCATCGAGCTTCATCCCCATCCCGTGCGCTCCGCCGATCTCAATCACCCCGACGAGTTGAGGATCGATCTCGATCCCGGCCCCGGCGTCGGTTGGGTCGACGTCCGCACGGTCGCCCTCGAGGTGAAGTCACTTCTGGAAGAGACTGGCCTTCGCGGATGGCCCAAAACCAGCGGTTCCCGCGGCATGCACGTCAATGTGCGCATCCAACCGCAATGGACGTTCGCCGAGGTTCGCGGCGCAGCGCTCGCATTGTCGCGTGCCATCGAGCGCCGCCTGCCCAGCCTCGCCAGCTCGAAGTGGTGGAAAGAGGAACGCCATGGGGTGTTCCTCGACTACAACCAGAACGCCAAGGATCGCACGACCTGCTCCGCATATTCCGTGCGCCCGTTGCCTGACGCTCGCGTGTCCACGCCGCTTCACTGGCACGAGGTCCCCGACTGCGATCCAGCCGACTTCACCGTGCTCACGGTTCCCAAGCGTTTCGCCGAGCTCGGCGATCCCCATGCGGACATCGACTCGGCTCCAGGTTCGCTCGAGAAATTACTCGAACTCGCGGCCAACGACGAAGCCGCGGGTCTAGGCGACGCGCCCTGGCCCCCGCACTTTCGCAAAATGGAGGGCGAAGCCCCGCGGGTCGCTCCATCGCGCGCCAAGGCCTCTCGCGCCAAGCCAACGGAGAAGAAACCGCGCAGCAAGATGCCGCTCGTGGTAGTAGCGAACTCTCCCAACAGAGACGCCGCACTCGCAGGCCTCGAACGATGGAAGGCGAAGCATCCCGAAGTTGCCGAACTGCTCGCCGTGGACGACGTCTTGGTCGACTCGATGCGGGGCCGCTCCTCCACCTGGACCCGTATCCGCGTCAACCTCCGTCATGTGCCCGAAGAGTTGAGGCCTCCGCAAGAAACTCCCGACCCTGATGACGATCCCACGCGCGAATGGCGTGCGAGGCGCGCTGCCAAAAAAGCAGAGTAAGATTCGCCAGCGCGCAGGTGTTCTCTGCCTCATGATTGAGGACTGTTGGTGGGAGCGAAGCTGCTTTTACGGCAGGGTGCGTGGGGCTGGCTTGCTGGCTTGCTTGTAATCCTTAGGATAGACGACGAGGCAACGTCGCATGCCTTCGCCTTCGCTCTCGGTGTGAAGGTCGGCTTCGTCGCGCAGAGCCAAGTGAACGATGCGTCGTTCCCGCGAAGACATGGGGCTGAACTGATAGGGCGTTCCTGTCTTGCGGACTTTCTCGGCGGCGACGTTGGCTGCGGTACGGAGCTCCTGGATCCTCAGCGAGCGATGATTCTGGCAGTCGAAGCAGACCTTCTCGTGCTCGCCGGAAGGCAGGCGCAGCATTTCCAAGGCCAGCAGTTCGAGGGCGCGGAGAAGCTCTCCGCCACGATCGAGCAGGAGGGCGGAATCGGGTCCGGCGAAGTCGACCAGGATATCGGGTTTCTCCCAATCGCGATTCTCGGGAAGCGGCGGGTCCACGATGATGCGGTATTTCAGGCGGAGTCCGCCGTGAGTGACGACGGCCGTGAGGAATTCGTTGATCTTCTTCGCGGAAGCGACTTTGTCGGGAATGGTCATGGGTCAGGTCTCTTTTGGCTCAGAATCTTAACGGGTCGAGTGCGCGATCGTTTTCGATCCGCATTTCTTTCGCCCCTTCGGGGCTGTGGTTCGTTTCGGGTTGCCGACCCCACGGCTTGCGCCGTGGGCTGCATTGTTACGCCGCTTCGCGGCTCTCGCCGCGGCACCATGCGCTCAGAGCTAGAGCTACTAGCCCGGGCTAAGAGCCCAAAGCCCAGAGCTAAGGGCCCAGAGCTAAGAACCCAGAGCTAAGAACCCAGAGCCCCCTCCTCTCCGCGCATCACTTCTCTTTCTTACGGGCGCGTTTTGCCATCATCTCGCGCATTTCACGGCCCAGCGAGGTTCGGTTCATTACCGCCTGCTGCGCGACCATGATCAGATTGCTCACCGAGTAGTACAAGTTCAGCCCGGCAGCGAGACGGAAAAAGATGAAGCCCATCATCAGGGGCATCATCACGTTCATCATTTTCTGCTGCTGCGGGTCCATGCCGGCCTGCGGCGTCATCCTCTGGGTGACGAGACTGCTGATCACCATCAGAATCGGCAACAGGTAGATGGGATCGGCCGCGGACAAATCGTGAATCCAGAGCCAGTGGGCATGGCGCAAATCGAGCGCGGCGCCCAGCATCCGGTAATACGCAAACAGGAAGGGCATCTGGATCAGCATGGGCAGACACCCGCCGGCGGGATTGACGCCCTCCGATTTGTAGAGGGCGCTGATCTCCTCGTTCATCGCGGCCTTGCGGGGATCACGCAGGCTGTACTTTTTGTACTTCTCCTGGATCGATTTGATCTGCGGGGCCACGCGCTGCATCTTCAGCATCGACTTCATCTGCGTAATGCGCAGTGGAAGCAGGGCGAGGCTGATGATGACAGTCTGCAGTACGATTGCCCATCCCCAGTTGGGGACGATGTGACGGTAGGTCCACTTGAGCCAGACAAATAGCGGTTTGGCGATGATACCCAGCCAGCCGAAATCCACGAGGCCGTTGAGATCGTTGTCGGCGCCGGAGACCCCGGGCACGGGAATCTTCTGCAGAACTTCCAGTTCTTTGGGACCGACGAAGATGCGCTGGGTGGTGGGGCCGTGAAGATTGCCGACGGCGGCGCCCAGCACGTCGACATTCACTTTCTCTTTTGGATCTTTCTGGGAATCCCGCGGGATCGAGAGCGAGTTTCGTAGGGTGACCATCGCCGCCGAGGCCGGATCGTCGGGAATGAAGACCGCGGCGAAATATTGGGAGGTAGGGCCTGCCCAGTGGAAAGGTCCGGGGAGTGTGGCGCCCCCGCTGATCTTCTTGATGGGGAGACGCTCGATATCCTTGTTGAACTGGTAGTCGATGAGTCCAGAGGCAAAGAAGGCGGGAGTGGTCTGATCCCCGAATCCCGCAGGCCACGCGGGTAGAGCGGGGGCAGGGCTGCCTTTGTAGGTGGCGCTGGTTTCGACTTTTACGAGATAGGTGTGGTCGAAACTGAAAGTCTTGCGAACGGCAAGATCCTGGTCAGCGTATTCGAAGCTGATCGTCGCCGGGGCGGTGAGCTGTCCATCACGGGAAGCCACGTAGAGCACGCTGTTGAGCTTGTTGCGCAGGGACTCATCGTAGGTCCAGAGAGAGAGCGGGTAACCATACTGAGCGGCGGCAGCGGGATTGACCAGGTCGAGAGGGCCGTTCTCGGCATCGTTATCGAACTTTTTCAGGATCCAAGACTTGACCTGAGCGCCGCGGTTGGTGAAGGTGATGCGATAAAGATCGTTCTCGATGACAGTTTCGGCTTCGCCCGTGGCCTGCTTTGTGACTCCGGCGGCGACCGGCACGACAGGGGCAACCGTTGCGGCGGAGGTAGTCGTCTGCGCCGGCTGCGTCTGCGCGGGTTGCTGCTGTGGAGGCGCGGGAGTCGGAAGATATTTCTTGAGCAGAGGCTGGAAGGCCAGCATGAGGACGAACGTCACCGCAAATATGAGCAGCAGGCGGCGTTCGCTGCCGGGTTCATGCTGAGGATTTTGATATTCGGCCAAGTTAAATGATTCCTGAGATCGCGCCGTGGATCGGGTGCGGCGAAGTTGAGCGCTGTCCGGAAGATGTTGCTTCGTTGCAAATGGATTCGGGAGCCGCTGCTCGTTTGCAATCAGACTGGTTGACTACCGGATCGTACCCGCCATGAGCAAAAGGGTGACAGCGCAGGAGCCGTGCCAGGGCCATCAGGCCTCCGCGCAGAGCGCCATAACGCTCGACGGCCTCCATTGCATATTCCGAGCATGTGGGAACATAACGGCAGGCGGGCGGGAACATAGGCGAGATGACCCATTTGTAGCCTCGCAGCAATTGGAGCGTGACGAGTTTGGCGAATCCGCGCATTTTCCCTCAGGGGGCCAAAGCCCCAACTTAAATTCGAAGCTACCTACGTGGGCCCCTCAACAAGCTCGGGGCAGGTTCTGACCGGCCGCTTTTCTCCCCGCCTTTGGCTGCCAGCTTCTTTTCTATGACTACGAAAGCTTGGCGGACTTCGTTCAGCACCGCGTCGAAATCGGTGGTTAAAAGCAGCTTCTTCGGATTAATAACCACATCAACATTCGATGCGGCCCGAGGCCCGGTCAGTCGAACAGCTTCCCGCAGGCGACGCTTCATGCGGTTGCGCTGCACCGCGCCTCCCAGAGCGCGGCCCACTGTAAATCCGACGCGAAGCCCTTTGTTGGCAGGCAGCTTCGAGTGTTCAGTCTCTTGACGCTGCAAATAGAACACGGTCATGGACGCCGAAAAGTGCCGGCGACCGAGCTTGTATACGCGCTCGAAGTCAGCGTGGCGCAACAGCCGCGCGCTGCGGGGAAAAGCAGCTTTGCCAGTTCGCGGCTCGACACCTTGATTCGATTCTCCAGGCACACTGGCGGTCACAGTAACTCTAAAATTCCAAATCGCTGGCGGAGGCGCGGCCAGTTCGGTCCGCGCTACTGGGACTATTCGCGGAAACCTGGTTTTACTGAGACCCGCTTGCGCCCCTTGGCGCGACGGCGGGAAAGAACCTTCTGGCCGCCCTGGGTCTTCATGCGCGTGCGAAATCCGTGCTTCTTGGATCGCTTGCGCCGGTTGGGTTGGAATGTACGCTTGGGCATGAAAAGTAGCTGCTCCTGATTAGATCGACGGTGTTAGGGCAAACTAAAAGTATAAATCAGGGCCTGCATTAGTACCAAACCCGGCAAGGTGCCAGAATCGGCAAAGGGGCACACGGGGAAGTCATACACAATATCTGAGAACTCCAGAGGATAGTGATTGCGGCAGGGCTTTCACTATTGCAACCAAGTCCAAAATGGCGGAGAATTCGCGCTAGATTTCCTTGACGCAGCAATCATCTCAACCTGACGAGTTACCCAGAGCACAGGTTTCCGAACGTTCTGGGGATCTGAATGTCCGCGGCACGTCTTCGTCCGCAGGGGAATTTCCCTCCCAAGTCGATCGCGACCGTGAAGTTAACAAGGAACTGAACCGGCTTAATCGAGCGTTGCGCGCATTGAATGCGTGCAACCAGGCGATGGCGCAAGCCGGCAGCGAGCAGGAACTGTTGCAACAGATTTGCGACATCATTGTGGAGGTGGGCGGGTACCGCATGGCCGGGATCGCCTATGCGGAGCAAGACAGCGAGAAAACCGTGCGACCCATGGCGCACGCGGGGCACGATAGTGGATACCTGCAACAGATAGAATTGCGGTGGTCGGACACTCCGGCAGGCCGCGGGCCGGCAGGGACAGCGATTCGGGAGAACCGGATTTGCCTGATTAGCGATACGGAGAGCGATCCTCGATTCGCGCTCTGGCGCGAGTCCGCGTCACAGCGCGGGTATGCTTCGGTGATCGGCCTGCCTTTGCGTGCCTCCGGTGCAGCCTTCGGGGTGCTGGCCATTTACGCGGAACAGAAAGGATCGTTCGAAAGCTCGGAGGTCGATCTGCTGAACGAGATGGCAAACAATTTGGCCTATGGGATTACCGCCATTCGCTCGCAGGAAGAGGGCAGGCGAGCGACGGCTGCACTGCGGGATGCGGAGGCGAAGTACCGCCAGCTGGTCGAGCAGGTTCCGGCAATTTCGTATGTGGCCGAGGCCGGGGCGCAAGGCCGCTTTCTTTATCTCAGCCCGCAGGTGAGCACAATTCTTGGATACCGTCCCGAAGATTGTTTGTCCGATCCATGGTTCTGGTGGAACCATTTGAATCCCGAAGACCACCCAACCGCGCTGATGGAAGACATCTGGGAAGAAAACCGGGCTTTTCAGGTGGAGTACAGGATGCGGAGGCAGGACGGCAAGGAAGTATGGCTGCGCGACGAGGCGATGATCGTGCGCGACCCGCAGACTGGGAGACGGCTGACACGTGGAATGTTGATCGATATCACCGAACGGAAGCGCGCCGACGAAGCCCTGCGGCACAGCGAGGAGCGCTACCGCGCCTTTGTTGAGCAAAGCTCGGAGGGAATTTTCCGAATGGAGTACAACCCTCCGGTTCCGTGCGATCTGCCGATTTCGGAGCAACTGGAGTGGGGACTAAAGCACGGCTCGATGGCAGAGTGTAACGACGCAATGGCAAGAATGTACGGTCGAGCGTCGGCGCAGGACTTGATCGGCAAGCCGTTGACAGACTTCCTGGTGCTCCGGGATCCGATTACGAGGGAATTCATGGAGAATTTCATCCGGGCTGGTTATCGGATCACAGACCAGGAGTCGCGCGAAGTGGACGCCGCGGGACAGAAAAAGATTTTTCGCAACACTATGATCGGGATGGTGATCGACGGGCATTGGGTACGCACGTGGGGCATCACGCGCGACGTGACCGAACGCATGCACCTCGAGGAGCAGCTCAGGAATGCGCAGCAACTGGAGGCAATCGGGCGGCTGGCTGGAGGCGTGGCACATGACTTCAACAACATTCTGAGCATCATCATGGGACATGGGGAGCTGCTGTTGGGGAGCGACGTGGACGAACGCGCGCGCAGCGGGTTGGAGCAGATCCGTCGAGCGGCGGAACGAGCCGCTTCGTTAACGCAACAGCTGCTGGCCTTTAGCAGGAAGCAGGTGCTGCAGCCCAAGGTGCTGGACCTTAACGAGGCGGTGGCTGACGTTCAGAAGATGCTGGCACGCGTGATTGGCGAAGATATCGAACTGATCTCGAAGTTGCATCCGTCGGTGGTGACGGTGAGGGCGGACCCAGGGCAGGTGGAGCAGGTGCTGATGAACCTGGCGATCAATGCCCGCGATGCGATGCCGCAAGGGGGCAGGCTGACGATGGAAACATCGAACGTGGAGATCAGTGCCGAACGAGGCCGCGATCTCGATCTCGCCCCAGGACGCTATGCGATGCTCACGGTCTCGGATACGGGGCACGGAATGGAGCCGGCGACGCTGGCGCATGTCTTTGAACCTTTTTTCACGACCAAGCCGATGGGTAAGGGCACTGGTCTCGGACTGGCGACCGTTTACGGCATCGTGAAACAGAGCGGAGGAAGTATTCATGCGGAAAGTGAGGCGGGACGCGGCGCTGTCTTCAGTATTTACTTGCCAGCCACGGAGGGGTGGATCCGCAAGCAGCAGCAGCGATTCGCGGATGATAAGGTCGCCGGCGGATCGGAGACGATCCTGGTCGTAGAAGATGAGCCGGATTTGCGAGAGCTGGCGCGGATTTTTCTAGAAGGATACGGGTACAAGGTGCTGGAAGCGTCGGGGGCCGATCAGGCGATTGACTCCGCCGACAATTTTGATGGGCCGATTCATCTGCTGCTTACTGATGTGATTATGCCGGGGATGAGTGGGCGTCAGCTGGCGGAGCGCGTGCTGAGCCGGCGCCCGCAAACCAAGATCGTATATATGACCGGCTACACCGACGATATGGTAGTTCAGCACAAGGTGCTGGAGCCTGGAGTTCAACTGCTGCAGAAGCCCTTCAGCAAGACGGACCTGGCCCTGAAGGTGCGCTCGACTCTTGATGGGCGATAGGTTGTGGCCAGATTCAGCGGCGGCGTCCGGTAAAATTGGAAGTCGAATTTCATTGCGATAACTTCCACGCGAAAAGGAATCACGCAAATGGCGCAGTCGCAGGATGGGGGGACGATGAGTGGCAACGGGTCGGCGAGCAAGAAAATCTGGGTGACGCTGACCGGTCTGCCGCTGACCGTGAAACTGGAGTGGCCGTTCCATCCATCCACTTCCGGCGCGGATTTCTGGGTGCTGCATGGCGACATTCGGCTGGAAGGTTCGGAAGGCTTGCACGCTCCGGTTGCGGTGAACTTGTCGCAGACCGTGCGGGAGATCATGCCGTCGCTCGATCCGAAGGATGCCGAGGCTCCGGTCATCAACGCACTGCGAAAGGAAGTCGATCGGCGCCAGATTGAGTTTTTGCGGTCGGGGAAGTTGTTGCCGGTTCCTTTTTCCAGCCGCCACTATGACTTCAAGCGGCAGCAGTGGGTTTTTGGCAAGGCGACGGACGACGCGATGGCAGAGTTCATCGAAAGAAAAGTTTATTGGCAGACGAAGCTCACGGGCGAGAAACGAGTGTTGCTCGCCGATCCGGCGGAGGCCCAGTACGTGCAAACGATTCCGGCTCACCTGGTCGAAATAGCGGCGCGGTTAGTGGCGGCGCAGGGCTTATTGCGGATCGAGGGCGAGTGGGCGGAAGCCACACAGGGCCTGATGAATCAGGCTGAGAGATTTGAAACGACGCGACGCACGGCGCTCGAAGAGTTGGAGAAGAAGCACGCGTTCGAGAGAGGTTAGGACTGGTTGCGTTCGGTTTTGGCGAATTTCTCGGAATTCGATGAAACCTGCAAGTGCTAAGACCCACATTCACGTTCGCCTCACGACACGGCTGAAGACGTGCCCTTCCACGAAATGCGCCTTAAAGAAATATTGAACCGCTAGACGAGCGGCGCCGTCCGATAGTGGATGCACTCGGCAATCATCGAGGTCGAGGATGCGGCGAGACGATCCACGGTCTGTCCGGCAACAGGGTTGTAGGGGAGTGCATCGAACCGAGTCTAGCGGGTTGCCGAGACACGGGCAAAGGCTAACTGCCGGCCGCAGGGAATGAGGAAGCGTGGGAGTTATGGGGGCGTTGGGTTCGGAGTGGTTGGAACTCCGTCGCTTGATTTTGTTGACAGGATTTTTGGTGGCGACAGTGGCGTGCGCGCTGGGACAGAATCCACCCGAGCCGCCGCCCACGCCACAACCGACGAACCCTCAACCGAGCCAGGTGCCGGAAGAGAAAAAGGACGAGGGTTCGAATCCCGCGGAAGCGGCTGCGGAAAAGACCAAAGAGGTAACTTTGGAGGCGGCAGCCGCCACGAAAAAAGTCGGCGAACTGGCGTTGGTCAAGGCTCGTGATTGGGAGAGTGGATGGCTCACCGGTGTCTTCGTGGAAGAGGGCCAAACAATGGTTCCGCTCACGTCAGCCCAGCGGCGCGAGGTTTATCTGGAGCAGACGCTGGCGACTCCCGGGGCATATATGAAGAGGATGTTCGCGGCGGGAATCGATCAGGCCCGTGGTGTTCCGCGCCAATGGCAAGGGGGTTGGGGCGGATACGGGGAGCGCTTCGCGTCGCGGGAAGGACAATTCATTGCTGCCAACAGCCTGGCTGCATGGGGAAACGCCAAGTTGAAATATGAGCCGCGCTACGATCAGTGCCAATGCTCAGGGTTCTGGCCGCGGGCGCGGCACGCCATCCTGCGAAACTTTCTTACCTACAACCAGAGCGAGCGGGAATTGCGTCCGCAATGGGCGCTGTACGGAGGCGCGTTCGGCGGAGGGCTGATTTCGACTGCATGGAAACCTCATCCTCGGAATGCTTTTGCCGAGGGCGGCCGCGCCATGCTGGGTCAGGCCGGATACGGCGCGTTGCTGAATTTCTTCATCGAATTCGCCGGAGATATCAACGGGAAAATCGGTGCGAAGAAAAGGAAATAGACGCTTCCCTCACCTCGACGCAACGAGACGAAATTCTAAGAGTTTTCTACGAGGGCGCGGGTTTCCGCACGAACTGTGCGACGACGGCACCAAGCGTGAACAGGGACATTAGGGAGATGATGCCCAGAGAGATGACGCAATAAATGCACCACACACCGAGAATGTGGGCCTCGATGTTGGCAAGATAAAGCGAGAACGCCAATCCGCCGAAGGTGGGAATGATCAACAGGCGATAAGCGCGAAGGTAAGCCAGGACACACATCAGCACGTATCCCAGGATCCCGACGGCAGCCACCGGAACCGGGCCGAGCATCGCGTATGGGCTGTGATTGACCACGCCGCAGTCCCAATGTTCGTTGATGCTGCAGGGCGAATCGCCGTATTCGCGGTAGTGCTCGCGCAGAGCGAGAGACGAGACAATCACACCGAATACTGCCAGGACGAGTAGCAGATATTTCATGAGCTTCCTTATGCTCCCAGTGAAAATCGGATCCAGTTAAGCCTTCGGAGGCAGCGCCGCCTCGGCTGCGTCTTTCATTAAATCAGAAACCTGCCAGTCGCCGCCGTGATACCACTTCACGATCTTGCCATCTGGACCGATGACTGCCGTGCTGAGATTGTGGGTGATGAGTCCGCCCTCCGGCTTGACCGTGAGAGCGAAGAACTCGGCAATTCTGGGCAAATCGGCATTGTGCGGAACGGTGAACTCCCATTGCCGGAACAGCGCAGCCTCGTTGGTATGGGCCACGGAGAATCCGTAACGGCGCAGAACCTTGGGCGTGTCGTGATCGGGATCGAAGCTGATACTCAGCAAATGCATTCCGGCGAGCGAGGGGTTTGCGGGGAGTTGTTTATAGATCTCGGCAAAGTTGCTGCTCATTCGCGGACAGAAATCGGGAAACGGGCAACGAGTGTAAATAAAAGTGACGAGCAGAACCTTCCCGCGATATTGCTTCAGAGAAATATTCTTGCCGTCTTGATTGGTGAAAGAGAAATCCGGAACGTCTTCCCCGGGAGACGGCATGTGCATTGAGTTCGCGGCGGCGGCCGGCGGCGACTTGGCGTGTTTTGTGACTTTGACATTCTCCAGCCAGTAGTCGGGGACAGCATCCTCATCTTTGGTTTTCGGTTCGATCACGACCACTTCAGCGGAAATGGAATCTCCGGGCGCAAGCAGGCGCAGGGCATCCGCAGGCTTGACCTTGTACGACATCGCCATGGGGTCCATGAAGCCGGGAATGTTGTCGCCGTCGATAAGAGCGGATTGCGACTGGCTATCGATCGAGATCACGCGTCCGGTGAAGGGATAGCGCTTTGCGCCGGGTGTTTTTGAGCGATGGCAGCCCGGAGCGATCAACGAAATCACGCAGACAAGGACGATAAGAGCACGGCACGACCTATCAATTGAATGGTTCACGCTGTAAACACTTTAACTCCGGCGGTGACTCTTGTGCCACGGGCGGCGTATGGTTGCGGCACATCTTTTGTAAAATCCTACGCGGTCGGATTTCCAACATTGCGAGGCTTTCGATGGCATGCAACCCCGAAGTTTTGAAACACGTTCCCCTGTTCGCGTCACTCGATGACGAAGAAACGGCCGTGCTGGCGGGACAAGTCCAGCTGAAGACGTTCGCGCCGCGGCAGCGCATTTATAAGATCGGCGACTCCAACGGGAAGGCGTACGTCGTGGTGTCGGGGCGGGTGCGGGTTTCCACCGTCGATCAGGAGCATCAGGAGGTGATCGTCGACGAGCCCACGCACGGGGAATTTTTCGGATTCGCGTCGATGCTGGAGCAGACTCCGCATCAGACCGACGCGACGGCTGTCGACGAGGCGGTGTGCGTGGAGGTGGATCGCGAAGATATTGCCATCCTGCTGCAGCGAAAGCCCATGGCCGGTATGGAGATGCTGCGCGTGTTGGGGCGTCAGTTTCACTCTTCGCAACAGCTGGTGAGGTTGCGGGCAGATCGCCATCCCAATGAAATCATCGAAAAGGATGCGACGTTCGGCGAGCGCGTCGCTGACATGGTGGCGGGCTTCGGTGGGTCGTGGACTTTCATCATAAGTTTCGGATTCGCGCTGGTCGTCTACATGTCGATCGACTCGGCCTTAGGCAAGAAAGCGTGGGATCCGTATCCTTACATTCTGCTCAATCTGTTTCTCTCGATGCTGGCGTCGGTGCAAGCTCCGATCATCATGATGAGCCAGAACCGGCAGGATACGAAGGATCGGTTGCGCGGCGAGCTTGATTACGACGTCAACCGAAGGGCTGAGGCGGAGATACAAGGGCTGGCTCGCAAGTTGAATCTGCTGGGCGAGAAGATTGGAGATGTCGAAGAGATGATTCGGGAGAAGCTGGCGCGGGAATGAGCCGGGGATGATGAGGCTCGCGCTTCGCGGAGGGCCGGACAGCCGAGACGGTTGTCTCCACATCACCTGTGCAGCGCTCGACTCTATGCCATTGTCAGCTTAGTAGTGGAAGCGGTAGCGGAGTTCGACGAAGATCTCTCGAGGATTGTTCCAGTGGAAGCCGCCGAAGGTGACGCTGTTATCGAGTTCCACGCGCCGATTGGCAACGTTCATCGCACTCACTGAAGCCGTGAAGCGTTCGCCGAAATCCTTTCCCAGTGTCAGGTCACAAGTCGTGTGTTGCGGCAAATAATTTCCGGGATACGGTTCTCCTGGAAATGCGTTGGTGAAGCCGGATCCGTAGTAGACGTTTGTAGACGCATAAGCCCGCCACGGGAGTGTGACATCGCCACCGATGTTGAGCGTATTGCGCTGGTCGTGATCGAGCGGCCCCCAAGGTAAGTAGGAGAAATCGGTGAGGCCTCCATTGATGAATCCGCCTGCCTGCGCTGCCTGATTCGAGTAGGCAAGATGAAGCTGTGCGCGATGTGCGATGCGGGGAGAGCGCAGGGTAACCTCCCATCCGCGGACCGTGGCTCCCTGGATGGTCAGAGGGAAGAACAGGTTCGACTCACCGATGTTATTGTGATCGAAAAAATTCTTCGCGTTCGTGCGGAACATATCAGCGTCGAGGATCCAGCCACGCCACGGGATGGTCACGCCGAACTGTGCTTCTTCGTCGCGCTCACCGTGGAGCGGGATGAAGTCCAGATTGTTGTTGTTCGCGAACTGAAACAGCGGTCCTGAGGCGGTTACCAGCGGCGGCGCCTGATAGTAGTGGCCATAGGAGGCGCGGAAGGTCCAGTTCAGCTTCGGAATGTTGACGGCGACACCAAAGCGCGGACTGATGGCATTCTCGGCGACTCCGCCAGAAAAATACGTGGGCCGAAGGCCTGCAGATAGGGTTAGCCACGAAAACGGCTTGAACTTATCGTCCACGAAAAATGCGGCAATGCTTCCGGTGGGATGCCCTGCGTCGGTGAATACATTGCCGCTGCCGTCGTTAAAGACTGCTCCCAGGGTTTCATTGTTCTGCTGATAGAAGCTGTACAGACCGACTTGCAGATCGTTCTTCTTTACATTCGCGTTGAAGCTCGCCTGGCCGCCGGCATAGGTGGACGAACGATGCTGAGTCGTCGCGATGGGATCGTTGAGCGAGCTGTCATAGTTGGCGCGGTTGTAATGGTAGAACGGCGAAATCGTCAGTAGCATCCGGGTGTTGAACGTGTGCACCCAGGAAAAGTTGGCCAGCGCATCGGCCTCGTGGTCACCATCGCGAAGATTGAGGCTGGGATACTGTCCGGTGAGTTGGCCATTCACCAGATTGTTCTCGATGTCGTAGGGGAAAGGATCGTAGGGAATCTGGTAGTAGTCCTTGCGCAGCGATGTTACGAGGCGAAGTTGATCGGACGGGTCGACGTTAAAAATCAGAGAGCCGAAACCGCCGTACCCGTTCGCCGCATCGTGCACAACCTGGGGAACGGGTGTTTCAATGCCCTGGTTGCTGCGATTTCCGTTAACGCTGGCGTAGTAGGCGAAGCGCTCGGTGTGGCTGCCAAAGCTGAACTGGTCATTGGTCTGGTAGAAGTTGCCGGCGCTCAGAACGAGTTCAGCCTGGCGGTTGCGCTCGAACCCCGTGCGCGGCACGACGTTGAAGACACCATAGGTGCGGTCGCCAAACTCCGCGCCATAGCCGCCTCGGCTCACTTCCAGGTAGTCGATGTCTTTCGGATCGAACTGCGGTCCGAGATTGGATGCAATGTTGGTGTTAGGGACGGGTACGCCGTCGACCAGCCAACTGGTTTGGTGTCCGCCGCGAATGTGAAGCTGATCGTGCGTGATATAGGCTCCGGGGACGAAGTTGGTGATCATGGCCAGGCTGTTGGATCGGGCGGCGCCGGGCGTGCGCGCGATCTCGAGGCGATCGACGACTGTAGTTGGTGTGGAGGAATCGGTTGGTGCGGATTCCGGCGTATCGGTGACGTTTACCATCTCTTTAGCTCCGGCAACGTTGAGCGCGAAGTGCAGCACTGGTTGCGAGCCTGACATGACGACGACCTCCTGCTGCGTCTGGTCGAAACCGACCCCGGCCACGGTGACGACATATTCTCCGAGCGGCACCGCGTTGAAAACGAAATTTCCGCTAGAGTCGGAATTCGTGGTGGATGACCAGTCGGAGGCCTTCGCCTTGAGCATCACCATAGCGTTCTGCACGGGACGATGCTGTGGATCGTGAATAATGCCGCGCACAGAACCAACAACCGACGCGGACACGGCGAGCGTGAGGGCGAAGAATGTTGTCAACAAACGGATCCCAACGAAGCGCATGCAGTCTCCAATGCCGAGCCGTGAGCCGCTGGACCGAGGCCGAGGGGTTCACGGGAAACACCGGCCCGAAATCAGCGGCTTAAGCCGGCTGACAATAGGGCGGTATCGCTGACACGACTGAGTCGTGCCCTACCCGATTCGTATGCTTCAGGCGATGGAGAAATACGGCGGAGCGCGAGGCGAGCGCGATGAGCGGAGATGTGTGGCCAGGAAGCTTGGGTGCGATTCAGTTACGTGGCTGCTGATATTGCGCGCGAAAACGGCTGTCTGAAATGACTGCGGGTTGGCCCACCCGGACTTGGTTACCGCGCGGCGGCAATCCTGGTTGCAGCAACCGGTACTGCGCGCTGCAACCTGATCAGATTCCGCACCCGGGGAACCGTGACACTGATGTGCCGATTTCCGGATGCAGCATGCGTGCACGGGGGCAGTAGTCAGCGCCAGCCCGAGCGGAGCAAGGGTTCCGACTAGCGCAAACAACAGCATTAATCTGGCGGTCAGGCGCTGCATGTTGTCAGATGAATCCGGGGGCCGCAGGGAGGTGCCTTAAGGATAAAACATACCTCGAGAGGCTGCAAGCCAAGGGCGGGCGTGGGGCCCGCCCCCCAAATAGACTACCTTCCGACGATGTCGCCCTTCAGGCCGGAGATCGCGCCGAGAACTTCCGTCCTTTCTTTTTCCGGGACCTGGAACTTGTCGAGTGTGGCTACCAGGTGTTTCACGGAGGCACTCCAATCTTCTTCGGTGATGCCGAGGCCGGTGTGCGCGGTCTTCATATCCTGCCCGGTATAGGCGCAGGGGCCGCCGGTGGCTACGCAGAGAAAGTCGACGACATGGTTGCGGATCCTGGCAAGGCCCTCCTTGTTGTGTCCAACGAAGAAACGCTTGAGTTGAGGGTCGGTCGAGAGGCGTCCGAGGAAATCGTCTGTCACCGCGGACAAAGCGTCGTGGCCGCCTAAACGTTGGTAAAGAGGTTTCTGTTCCTGGGCGAAGGCTTGCGGCGGTGCGGCGTAGAAGGGCGCGACTGCGGCGAAGCCGGCCAGGGCGAAATACAAAAACGGCGTGAGTTTCTTCATTTTTGAGCTCCTGAAAATGTGGCGGATTGCCACTCGGTTGGTAGTACGAACAGGAGCGTGAAATGGATTGCTGGGGCAGGTCAGGCTCGGCCGTTGATCTTAGCCCACCACCAGCGGACGCCGACGAACAGGAATCGCCAGTCGTGGAAGAACTCCGGCGGCTTGCCTTCGAAAGCGTGGCCGACGAACTGAAGGATCCAGCCGAAGACGAACAGGGCGAGCGCCAGCCACCAGAGACGATGGGAGAAGAATCCCACGACAAACACCGCAACCGAAAGAACAATCGTAGGGATGCCGAGAGTGTGGCATAGGCGATTCACCGGGTGCTGATGGCTCGTGGAGTATTGGGCAATCCACTGCTCGCTGGTGCGTCCGCCTAGCATGCCGCGAAAATGATACACCGTCTGAAACCGCTGCGCGAATGTTCAGCGATGGAGATGCTGTCTCAGGGGCATTAACGGCATTCATGCGCTGCTCGCCAGGTATGGCAGCTAGCTCGCCTCCCATTGCCACTGCTCAAACTGTTTCCTCAGGTGGCTTTTCAACAACTTCCCGGTAGCGGTGTGAGGCAGTTCGTCAACGAAAACAAATGCATCCGGCAGCTGCCAGCGGGCAAAGCGTTGGGCCAGGAAGTCTCGCAATTCGGAATCCTCAACCCTGCAGCCTTCCTTCAGAACAATTACTGCCAGCGGGCGCTCTACCCATTTGGTATGCGGCACCGCGATGACGGCCGCCTCCTTGACTGATTCATGGGCAACCAGGGCATTTTCCAGATCCACGGAGCTAATCCATTCCCCGCCAGACTTGATCAGATCCTTCACCCGGTCCGTGATTTTTATATAGCCCTCGGGGTTGATGGTGACGACATCTCCGGTCCGAAACCAGCCGTCAGCGGTCCAGCGGTCCCCTTGGTCGAGGTTGTAGTAGCCGCTCGCGACCCAAGGCCCACGGATGTGCAACTCACCCACAGTGGTGCCGTCCCAAGGTGTTTCGTCGGGCTCGCCGACCGCTCTCACCTCGATAAAAGGGGATGGCAGTCCCTGCGTAGCGCGCACCGCGTAGCGTTGATCCTCGTCCCAATCTTCCATGTGAGGCTTGAGAGTGCTGACGGTAGCCAGCGGGGTGGTTTCGGTCATGCCCCAGGGTTGAACGACGCGCACGCCGAGCTTATCGAAGCGGCGGAACATGGACTCGGGCGCGGCGGAGCCGGCCACGACGACGCGCAACCCGGGATTCAACTTCCATCGGCCGGGATGGCAGTCGAGCGCATTCAGCACCGCTAGCCAGATGGTGGGAACGCCGCCGGTGAGAGTCACCTGCTCGGTCTCCAGAAGGTCGAGCAGCGCTTCGGGCTGCAGATTCCGTCCAGGAAAAACCTGCCTGCTGCCGGTCATCGTGGCGGCATAGGGAAAGCCCCAGGCATTGGCATGAAACATCGACATGGCAGGAAGAACAGTGTCGTAGCAGCTGAAGTGCAATTGATCAGGGAGGGCCATCGCCAGCGAATGCAATGCAATCGCACGGTGCGAATACAGAACACCCTTCGGTTTGCCCGTGGTACCCGAGGTATAGCACATGGCTGCCGCATCTTCTTCGGCGAGGTCAGGGTAATGCGGCTGGCCGCTGGCCTCGCGCAGGAAGAGCTTCGTAAGACGAGCTTCCTTCCGGAAGCTTCTCTCCGCCGTGTTCCACCACGAACACGTGTTCAAATTTCACATGCGGGCGGATTTGCTCCAGAACATGGAGCAACACGTCATCCACAATCAGGAAGCGGTCTTGAGCGTGGTTGACGATATAGGCGATTTCGTCCGGATGCAGTCGCAGATTCAGCGTATGCAAGACGGCTCCCATCGCGGGGACACCGAAATAAGTTTCCAGGTGCTCATGCTCGTTCCACATCAGCGTTGCCACGCGATCTCCCTTGGCAATGCCAGCCCGTTCCAAACCTGCTGCCAACTGTCGGGCACGCCGGTGGAGATCGCGATAGGTGTAGCGATGTCGGGAACCATCGCAGCGCGCCGAAACAATTTCCACGTCAGGGAAGAGCTTGGCGGCGCGCTCGAGCATGCTGGTCAGGAGCAACGGAGACGACATCATGGTCGACTTCACGAGAACCTCCAAATTAGGGCGGGCAGGGTGCCCTGGGCGGTGGACGACGGCATCGCCTGAGGGCTTTCAAGAGGCGGGAATTATAGCTCGGGACAGCCCGAAGCAGCCTGCAATGTTTGCTTCGTCGGTTGAGGCGCCCGCTTGCCGCGTGGTAGCATCCTAGGTTTTGGCAGGTGATGTCGGGCTGGCCTGTTCCTGTCCTTATCCTCTTTATGGCCGTTTCCTTCCCACGCCTGCCGAAGGGAGCCCAACTTGAAAGTCTATTCCGGAGCAAACATTCGTAATGTAGCAATGGTGGGACACGGACATGCCGGCAAAACCTCGCTCGTATCGGCCATGCTTTACACCGCGGGCGCAACCCAGCGCCTGGGCCATGTCGACGACGGTTCGGCCACAACCGACTACGACGAGGAAGAAATTGCCCGCAAGATGTCGATTTCCACCGGCGTCGCCGTCGTCGAATGGGGCACGACCAAGATCAATATCCTCGACACGCCGGGATTCAGCATGTTCGTCCATGAAGCCAAGATGGCACTGCCTGTGGTGGACGCCGCGATCGTGGTGGTCGATGGCGTGGCTGGCGTGGAGGTCGTCACCCAGCGCGTGTGGAATTACTGCGAAGAATACAAGACGCCGCGGCTGATCGTGGTCAACCGCATGGACCGCGATCGCGCCAACGCCGAGCGCGTGCTGGAATCGCTGACGTCAGCCTTCGGTCGGGATGTGATTCCCATTGAACTGCCCATTGGCGCTGAGAAGAACCTGACAGGGGTCGTCGATCTGGTTCGCATGAAGGCCTACACCTACGAGTTGGGCGGAAACGGCAAGGGGAAGGAAACCGAGATTCCGGCCAATATGAAGGCGCAGGTGCAGGAAGCTCACGAGCGGCTGGTGGAGCTGGTGGCCGAAGGCGACGACAAGCTGATGGAAAAGTTCTTTGAGGCTGGGACGCTCGGCGAAGAAGACCTGATTCCGGCTCTGCACAATGCCATCCGCGAAGACCGAATCTTCCCCGTGATCTTCAGCTCTGGCCTGGGCAATGTGGGTGCGGACCGGGTGATGGATTTTATTATCGATTACACCCCGGCGCCTTCTGAGCACGAATGGGTGCAGGGAGAAGCTGGGGGAAATGGCGATGCTCCCAAGCGCCACGAGTCGGATGAAGAGCCGGTTTCGTTGTACGTGTTCAAGACCGTGTCGGACGCTTTCGCAGGACGGATTTCCTATTTCAAGGTTTTCTCCGGCGTGCTGAAGAACGACGCGACCTTGCAGAACTTCAGTCGCGGGGCGCAGGAAAAGTTTGCGCATATCTCGACCATGCAGGGGAAGACTGCGATCCCGCTGAACGAACTGCATGCGGGCGATATCGGAGCAGTCGCGAAACTGAAGGACACGTTGACCGGGGACACGCTCGGCGATAAAGCGGCGCCCATTCAGTATCCGCGGGTGAAGCTGCCCGAGCCGGCGATCACCTTTGCCATCGAGCCCAAGAGCCGCGCCGATGAAGACAAGCTTGGGCCCCGGCCTGCACAAGCTCATGGAAGAGGATGCCATGCTGCGTTTCTTCCGGGACCCGCAGACCAAGGAGTTCTTAATCGCGGGTACCGGCCAGCAGCACATCGAAGTCATCGTCGCAAAACTGAAAAAGCGCTACAACACGCAGGTCAACCTGAAGGCTCCGAAGGTGCCGTATCGCGAAACGATTCGCGGCAAGGCTGACGTGCAGGGACGGCACAAGAAGCAAACCGGCGGCCACGGCCAGTACGGCGATTGCAAGATCAAGATGGAGCCGTTGCCGCGGGGCGGCGAGTTCGAGTTCGTGAACGATATTTTCGGAGGCGCGATTCCGAAGAATTACATTCCCGCTGTCGAAAAGGGAATTCGCGACGCGGCCGGACGCGGGTTTCTTGCCGGATTCCCGGTAGTGGATTTCAGAGTCGTGCTTTATGACGGGTCGTATCATGACGTGGACTCGAACGATCTGTCGTTCCAGATGGCGGGCCGCATCGCTTTCAAGAAAGCGATGGAAACCGCGAAGCCGACAATCCTCGAGCCCATCATGGCGGTTGAAATTACTGTGCCCGACGATTTTGCCGGATCGATTATGGGCGATCTCAACAGCCGCCGGGGACGCATCCAGGGTATGGATAACAAGGCCGGCAACACGGTCGTGAAAGCCGAAGTGCCCATGGCCGAGATGCTGACCTATGGAGTGGAACTGACGTCAATGACCCAGGGCCGCGGCAGCTTCAATATGGAAATGCATCATTACGACGTCGTGCCGGGACAGTTGCAGGAGAAGATCATCGAAAAGGCGAAGGCGGAACGCGGCGAAGTCAAAGAAGAGGAAGAGTAGGTTCAAGTCCGTCGGGAACCTTCTGAGGCTGTGGACTTTTCTCATTTTAAGACTTGGATATCGGTCTGAGCGAAGTCATCGCCTTTGGCAAGCAATGGTTCGCCGGTGGTTTTTGCGAGCGCATACGCGAAGCAATCCCCAAAATTGAGCCCTGCCGGGTGACGACCCTTCCCGTACTTGCGCCACGCCGAGCGCGCCAACTCGGCTTGTTCCGCATCCACGGAAACAATCTGAAAATTGGAGCGGAGGACAAAGAGATCGAACTCTCGGCCGGCGCCGCTGCCTCGGCGCCCCTCAATTACCATGCCTGCCTCGAGCAGCGTCGCGGCAGAAATCAATCGACTATCGGCGGCGGTGATAGCGTCGCGGAATCTCTCACGTTCGGGCTCACGGAAGAAGATGGCTGCGAGCGCTGAGGTATCAATCACCATCGGAGCGCTCGCTCATCGGGGTAGGCCAAATTCGTCGTAGCCGATAATCTCGTCCGGGGTGCGCGAATCAATATCCGGCATTTCGTCCACGCGACGCAGAATTTCGTCCAGTTGACCTGTCAGAACCTGACTTCGACGTTCAAGCTTGACCCGATCAAGGCGTTCCTGCAGGGCCTTCTGAATGACTCCGGTTAGCGACTCTCCGGTCCTGTCCGCCAATTCCCGAGCCAAACGCTCGACCTCTATGTTCTTGATACTAAGTGCCATAACAAGCATAGTATACCATAGAATAAAAGTATATATACATATTTAATCGGATGCTTTCTCGGGATTCTCCGTTGCAAAAGCCAGGGCAATTGACAAGATCGCGTATAGTTCTCTACGTCGAGTCGCGGAGGCTGGCGATGAAGGTAGGTCTGATCGCATGTTGCTCATTTCTCGCATTTTCTGTCGTGCAGTTTGCCCGCGGGGCCGCTGAGCCGCAAACCTTTCCAACATCCGCCGGCCCGGTCAAGATCACGCCTCTGAACCACGCCAGCACGCTGATTGAGGCGGGCGGGAAAACGATCTATCTGGATCCCGCGAAGCCGGCGAAGTTCTCCGGACTTCCCAAGGCAGACCTCATTCTGATTACCGACATTCACGGCGATCACATGGATCCCGATTCGATTAAGGAAGCCAGCAAAGACGGGACGGAGATTCTGGCTGCGCCCGCGGTCGTTCAGACTGTTACGAGCGCCAAGCCTATTGCCAATGGCGAAACTAAGAGCTGGCAAGGCTGGACCATCGAGGCGATCCCCGCATACAACCTGAAGCGTGGCCCGTCGGCGGGAAAACTGTTCCACGACAAGGGACGCGGCAATGGTTATGTCCTCACCTACGGCGGCAAGCGCTTCTACTTCTCGGGCGACACTGAGGGTGTGCCGGAGATGCGGGCGCTCAAGAACATCGATGTGGCATTCGTGTGTATGAACCTGCCTTACACGATGCCTCCCGAAGAGGCGGCCGACGCGGTGAAGGCCTTTCACCCGAAGATTGTGATCCCGTATCACTACCGTGGCTCCGATCTTGAAGTCTTTCGAAAAGGGTTGGAAGGGACCGGGATTGAGGTACGTTTGCTCGACTGGTATCCGAAATAAGAGGAAATCTCTGCGCAGAAACAAATCGGGGCCGATCCCAAAGGAATCGACCCCGGAGTTGGAATGCTTTCGATCTTCAGGGCTGCGCGAAGAGATCGACCATCGAGTTGGTGCTCGCATCGCAAGCGTGATTCAGGCAAGGTAATCCAAAGGCTCCTTCAATCGAGCGCAGCAGGGAGAAGTGGGTATAGAAAACTGGGCTCTGCACTTGGTGCGGGCCATAGTTGGTTTCTACGATGGTAACGACTCGATTGATGAGCGGCTGGACGGCGTAGTCGTTCTCGTCCCAAACCACCACGATGGCGCTGCGACCCGTCTGCCAGGCCTGAGACCCGTGGATGGCGGTGACGATTTTCTGCACCGCCTGGTCGCCCAAGAGGATCAACGCCGGGTTCAGACCCGCCTTGGTGCCGTTGCTGACGGGATCGAAGTTGCAGAAGGGGCCGGCATTGCCGCGTCCATGCTGGTCGTTACACTGGTTGGGAACAATGAAAGAAAAATTCGGGCTCTTGCCGGAACCGAGATCGCTCCACAGGCCAGTCCCGCCGTCGAAGCCGGCCATATTGGCATAACTGAGCAGCGGATTGGCGCCCTCCTGCACATTTTGAAAATATACGAAGGGATTGTGCTTGGCGGCGTAGAGCTTCACTACATCGGCCGACGAGAGCGGGGGATTTAGTTTCGGAGTGATGCTGTTGAACTTGGTGGTGTTCGAGAAGTTCCCGTCACTATAGGTCACGAGATCCGCACCGGTGATCGGCAGGCTTTCTTGATACGACTTCCAGGTCTTTCCGGCAGCGACCAGTTGATCGGCGATCGTAATCCCGAGTGTGGTGCTTACCGCCGGATAGGACCTGTGGCCGTCAAGGTTGTTCTCACAGGGAGGACCGGTCACCTCGTTGGTGCAGTCAAGGGCCGGAGTCGCGGCATCCGTTCCGCTTCCTGAGATCGGGCAAATGGAGGGGCTCGCCGGGGAATCGGTATTCGGCATTCCAGTCGAAAGGTTCGTGGCACAGGAATGATTGTGAAAGTCAGGGTCGTTGTCGCTGTGGACGCCGAAATTCGATCCGCCTACGATTTCGAGGTAGTTGGTCAGGCTGGGATGCGCGACGGCGAAGTAATTGGTGGCCAGGTTCGCGGTCTTCGCATAGCTATTGATGAAGGGAGCATTCTGATTTTTGATCACTTCGTTGAAGCTGTGGTTTTCCATCACAATGACGAAAACATGGTCAAGGCGAGGAATGTCTGTGGGAACGGCGCCTTCCTGCGCAAGCACTGAACTCGCGAGTGCGGCGAACAGGCCTATCGCTAGGGTGGTCTTTTTCATGAATTGTCTCCAGATTCTTTCCTCAGAATTAGGATCCTGTTGTGCCTGGAAGTCGGGGCCCAGGCATTTGTCGAAATGCCCGCCAAGGCACTAAAACCCAGCGGAATCCCACTGAGACGCTAGCCGGGATTTGTTACAGCGCGGTGACAGTCGGGTGAAGATTCCGTGAATTCCAAGGATTCCAGACCGTCGGAAATTCGCGAGCTTATACGGCGGGTGGCGGCGATTGCGTGGTTTCGCATTTCGTTCTACTATCCGAAGCAGTGGCCACTGCCAAGAACAACCTCAACCTGGATAACCGCGAGCGTCTGGTTTCGGCGGCGCCGGTCGAAGACGATTCCTCATTCGAGTTGAAGCTGCGCCCGCAGCGCCTGGCCGAGTTCATCGGACAGAAGAAAGTCAAAGACAACCTGGCAGTCGCAATTGAAGCGGCCCGCTCCCGCGGCGAAGCGATGGACCACGTGCTGCTCTACGGGCCTCCGGGACTGGGTAAGACGACGCTGGCAAATATTATTGCGAATGAGCTTGGAGTCCACTTTCAGCCAACCGCGGCGCCCCTCTTACAGATCAAGGGCGACCTGACGGCGATTATCACGAACCTGCAGGACAAGCAGGTGCTGTTCATCGACGAGATCCACCGCTTGCAGCCGGTGCTCGAAGAACTCCTGTACTCAGCTCTCGAAGACTATAAACTCGACATTATTATTGGGCAAGGACCCTCGGCGCGGACCCACACGCTCGAGGTCAGGCCGTTTACGTTTGTGGGTGCGACGACGCGGGCGGGATTGATTTCAGCTCCGTTGCGGTCGCGTTTCGGCATCGTCCTGCGGCTTGAGTTTTATACTCCGGAAGACTTGCAGGTGATAGTCGAGCGGTCAGCGGAGATTCTCGGGGTGGCGGTAGACGATGCCGGGGCGAAGGAAATTGCCGGGCGCTCCCGCGGCACGCCCAGGATCGCCAACCGGCTGTTGCGACGCGTGCGAGACTATGCGCAAGTGCGCGGGGCGGGAAAAATCGACGAGCCTACGGCGAAGGCTGCTCTGCAAATGCTCGAGGTCGATCAGTATGGATTCGATGAAGTGGATCGACGGCTGCTGCTCACGATCATCGAGAAGTATCAAGGCGGTCCGGTGGGCGTCAATACGCTGGCCGCGGTTCTGGCCGAAGAGCCCGACGCGATCGAAGAGATCTACGAACCCTTCCTGATGCAGATCGGATTCCTGAACCGCACTCCACGCGGGCGCGTGGCCACACAGTTAGCCTACGATCACTTCGGAATTACGCCAACGCGCAGGCAGAGCTCGCTCTTTTAACGATGTGCGGGCTTTATGTCTTCCGTTCCAAAAATGACTGAGCCAGGCGCCTGGCTCAGCCGTTCCTTCTACTCGGTCATCGTTCTCCATGAAACCTAATTGCTCGCAGATGCACCCGTGGTGGCGTGATCCTTCACCTTCGCCATGCTGGTCAGCACCTTCGGTGCAGGAAGGCTATAAACCCCGAGATCGGTTGCGACTTCGGACAGGTAGTACACGTCCCCAGCCAGTGTCAACTTGACCTCGAGCGGTTGGCCCGAGCGTGCCGGGTTCTGGTTGCTGGAAACGAGAAAAGCCGAGACACCGCTGTCGACTCTTCGCAGAACCAGCGTCACGGGTGAAAGCCGGAATACGGTATATTTTCCGGCGGAAAAAGCCTTTCCGCCTGCTACGAAATCGCGATCGATATTTACAACGATGGTACCCGTCTCCGCCCGAGCGCCCGTAGCCATGCCGAACAGGCTGGCAATGGTAACAGCTATCCCCAATAACAACGTCTTCATACTTTCTCCTTATGTGATCAGTAATGCTGCCTTGGATTGTCCAGAGCGCTCTCTCCAGCTGCTCTTCGCAGCGGGACAGAGGTTAGCCCTCCATCAGGCGCAGCTCCGCGCCGCCTGATCGGGGGCCGGCTCCGTAAATTTAAGCCGGCGGCTTTTTAGTGAAGACTGTCTTCAGTGCTCTTTGAAGATTTGGATTCACCCCATTTGGAAAAGTTGCGGGTGAGATGTCAAACGTTTGTCAACAGGCCGCAATAGGCGAGTCAAGCACGTGGTGCAGGCGCGAGCACGAATTCTTTTACTTGGACCGGAACACCTGTCCGTCTTTCATGACGAATTGGACTTTCTCCAGCACCTTGATGTCGTGCAGCGGATCGCCATTGACTGCGGTGACATCGGCAAGAGCTCCCGGAGCAATGACCCCAATCTTGCCCTCCATGTCGAGCATCACGGCGGCGCGCGACGTTGCGCTCTGGATCGCATCCATGGGCGCCATCCCGAAATCCACCATGCGCGAGAATTCCTGGGCGATGGGCTCGGTCCACGGGATTCCTCCCATGTCGGTGCCAAAGACGATCTTCACTCCGGTTTTCAGCGCCTTCTTGAATGACACCTCGTGGGCCGATGCGCGCAACCGGTCACGCTGTCCGTCGGGAGTACCAGCCGCCGCCCAGTCGGTGTAGTAGACGGCAAGCGTTGGCACATACCAAGTCCCTTGCTTCAGCATCTGCGCGATCGCGGCGTCGTCGAGGTCGAGGCCATGTTCGATGGAGTCGCAGCCACCATCGAGCGCGCGGTGCAGGCCGATGCCGCTGTATGCGTGACATGCGACCTTCTTGCCCCAACCGTGCGCCTCGTCCACAATGGCCCGCAGCTCTTCGACGGTGAGCGTCGGTTGCGAAGCCAGCTCCCCGTTCTTTCCCACCCAGGAGCGATGTGTCATGTAGACCTTGATCCAGTCGGCGCCATGATCGAGCTGTTCGCGCGCAGCCTTGCGCGCTTCCACCGGTCCGTCGACGATTTGTGCGCCTTTCGGCATTTCCAGTTCCGGGGCGTACCCTTCCAGCATGTAGCCGCCGGTAGTTGAAATGGCCCGGGTCACGACGAACAGCCGCGGCCCGGGAATATATCCGCGCTCGATGGCTTGCTTGATGCCGACGTCGCCGTAGCCCGCGCCTTCAGTTTCGACATCGCGTAGTGTCGTAAATCCCTGCTCCAGCGCCCGCCGGGCCGCGACCGTAGCTCGTGCAGCGCGCATCGCCAAAGGCGCGGTCAATATGTTGGCGTCATAGCCGCCCTGGGCGGGATCCTCTCCTTGCAGGAAGATGTGGGTATGGGAATCCACGAGCCCGGGGAGTACAGTCTGGCCGGAGAGATCGATGACGGATGCCCCGGCAGGGATTTTTGCGCTCGCTGCGTCAGATACTCCCTCGATGCGATTGCCGCGGATGACGATGACTTGATCGTGCCGCGGCTTGTCGGACTTGCCATCAATCAGCGTGCCGGCGCGAATCACGGTTACAGAAGCACTTTCGCCGCTTTGTGCGAACATCGCGCCCGATAAAACAAGACCCAGCATTGCCCACCGCAGCCAATTCCTCATGGATATCCCCAAGCGCAGAATTTTACGAATCAGAACCCAGAATCATCACTTCGCGACATACGCATCGGCCTCGATCTCCACCAAAATTTCCGGGGAAATCAGCGCGCTCACTTGCACCATCGATGTTGCCGGACGGATGTCGCGAAAGAATTCCCCGTGCGCTCTGCCGACTTTTTCCCACTCCGCAATATTCGTGACATACATGCGAGTGCGCACAACATCTTTCATGCCGGCCCCCGCCTTCTTCAACGCGCTTTCTATGTTCTTTAAGGTTTGTATTGACTGAGCGTATACGTCTCCCACGCCAATGATTTTGCCGTCGGCCCCAGTCGCTGTAGTCCCGGATACGTGGACATACGATCCCAACTTCACCGCACGAGAGTAACCCACGATTGGTTCCCATGTGGTCCCGCTAGCAATGTTCTGCCGTTGCATGCAATTCCTCCGTGGCCGCTCATTTTACAGGTGAATCGAGGTGGTTTTGTCCGAAATTGGCAGCCGCACTATGTGACTGCCAGCAAACTACCGTGAAATACGCCACGACTACATTCGAAAACCACCTCAGTCCTAACGGATTCCTTGCACAACTCGTTTGCGATGCTCTCCCTTCTAACTGATCAGGAAAATGAATCATGCCGATAAACAAAAGTCACTTGCGTCTAAACCAGAAGTAAGTTATCTAGTGACTCAAGTGGCTGAAACTCCGTGCGTGCTGCCGAGTTCAGGGGGCTCAATATGATTCCGGAATCGCATCCGCTGCAGCAGCTGTTCCAGGACCTGGTGGGAAGACACTATGCCGAGGAGATCGGCATTCGCGATCCGCAGATTGTCGCTTACGTTTCTCACTTGCTGGCCGAGTTTTGCGAAGCCGATCAGCTTCACAAGATTCACGATGCGTCCGATCGGCCCCTGGCTGATGTTGGCGAGATGCTGCTTGAATCGGATCCGGTTTACGGTCCCGCGCCTTCTTTCGACCGCGAGCGCCAAGTGCGCAAACACATCGGGGACTACACGCTATTTCTGGCCGGGATGTTTCCGGAAAGCATCAATCACTTCCGGCTTCGCCGCCAGCGTCTGGAAAATTTCGTCGAGTGGGTGAAGGCCGGTAAGGAAAGCTACTACATCGTTTCCAAATTCGAACACTTTGAGTACGCCAAGGTCGCGCCCCTGTTCGCCACTCTCTCCAAGAACTTTGAGGAGTGCGTATACGGTCTGAACATGGTGAAAAACGATCTGCAGGAGATGCAGCATCCCATCGTTCGCCGCTCCAACGAACTGATCATGTAGCTTCGGGGAGCTCACTCAAGACGACTGCGGGCGGAGTTCGGCTGAATTTCCAAGGCGGTAAAAACTCAGCGCCGCGCTCCCCTGCGCCATATGACGGAATCTCCTCAGAGGCCCGAATTCCTCTCCGGGATCAAATTTCTTTTCGTGTTCTGCGATCACCACCGACATGGCCCAGATTAACGACGAATCCGCCAGCGCTCGCAGCGTGTTGGAATATGCGTCCTTCATTCGATAAGGCGGGTCGATAAAGACTACATCGGCCGCAACGCGTTGCCGCTCCATTCGCCAGAATGCACGCGGCAATTCTTCCTGCAGGATTTCGAATCCCTCGGCAATCCCTAAACTTTGGAGATTTCTCCGAATCGCCTCCGCCGCCGGCGCGGAGTTCTCCACGAAGTGCACTTTCTTTGCTCCGCGGCTCAGTGCTTCGATTCCGACTGCGCCGGTGCCCGCGAATAGATCGAGCCACACACTGCCCTGGAGTGCCGCCGGATTTCCGGGGCTCAAGACATTGAAAAGTGTTTCCCGAAGCCTGTCGGATGTGGGGCGGATGTCCATCCCCCGCAGCGAACGTAATGGCCGGCTTCGATATTTGCCTGAAATCACTCGCATTGCTAAGCGCTGTTGGATGCCGCAATCACTATATCCAAGCATGTAGAATAAAAGCAGCTAAGGCTTATGCGAAGCTGGTCCATCTCGGTGGGGCGCCTGTTTGGCGTAGACGTCCGGATCCATCTGACATTTCTTATTTTGCCCATGTTTGTCTTTTGGACGGAGTACTATGCCCACAACTCGGCCAATGGACCCCGCGATCTCGCCCTGGTTGGCATCATTTTGGCGTGTGTAGGCGCCCACGAGTGCGGACACATACTGGCCGCCCGTCGCGTCGGCCTGATTCCGAAGGCGGTCATTTTGTTGCCGCTGACAGGAGTCGCTCTTTACGACGAGTCACGCATCGAGAAACAGCCGCCCGCATTGACCTGGAAGCGTGAAATTCGGCTTGCGCTGGTGGGACCGCTTGTAAACCTGGCCTTCGCTGGCGTGGCAATCGCCGCGATCACTGCGTCTGGCCGCGGGATCGAGCTCTGGACCTCGCCCTTCCTGCAAGCACGCAACCTGCCGCGCAGCTTGGTGTGGGCCAACCTCTACCTGGCAGTTCTGAATCTGATGCCTGCTTATCCCCTCGATGGCGGGCGCATCGCGCGCGCCTACTTCTCCCGCAGAATGGATGTTGCCTCGGCCACGCGACGCGCCGTTTCCATCAGCAATGCGATTGCGATGGTCCTGATTTTTGCCGGGCTCTTCACTGACAACTGGCTGACCATGGTGGGCGTCATTGTCTTCTCCGCGGCCCAGTTGGAAGAGCGCGCCCTGGTGTTCCAATCCGTACTGGACAACGTCCGGCTGGAAGAAGTAATGCTTACGGACTTCGCGACGCTCTCACCGGCCGACACTCTGGAAGACGCATTGGAAAAAGCGGTCCATTCCCTGCAAGATGATTTCCCAGTGGTGCGTGGCATGGATATGGTGGGTGTGATTTCGAAGCAGCGCATCCTCGACGCGCTACGGGCAGAGGGCAATGGCTACGTCCAGGCCGTGATGAACAAGATTTTCGATGTCTCGCTGCGCAACGATTCGCTCGGGTCGGCCTTTCGTAAACTTACCGCGCGCAGTTCCAGCATCATCCCCGTGGTTGAAGACCAACGCTTGATCGGCATCGTGACCCTGCAGAACCTAATGCACTCGATGTCGCTGCTGGCAGAGAGCCGGAAGCTGCGACGCGACGAAACGGAATCGTAGCGTCTGCGTCTCGCGGCCCGTCGGACTAGAACAGCCTCACCGCTTTCGCCTGTTGCACTGCTGGAATCTTCCGCAGCCGCGCCAGCACTTCCTCCGGCACCTGCCCGTCCACGTGGACAACCGCAATTGCCTCGCGCGGCTGATCGGGTTTCTCCTCGCTGCGACGTCCCAGCGAGAAATCTGCGATGTTGATCGACTCCTCCCCAAGGATTGTGCCTACTTTTCCGATCACGCCCGGGACATCGCGATTCCGCATGTAAACCAGATTGCGTTCCAGTGGAGCTTCCACATCAATTCCGTCCACATGCAACAGCCGGGGCGCTTCCCCATGCAGCACGGCGCCTTTCACCATATGTTCTTCCGTTGCGGTTTTCAGGAAAATTGAGAGCACGCTCCCAGCGCCGCCCGTCGAAGCCTTCGCTTTATGCGATTCCACAACCCGCAGCCCACGCTCATCGGCGATGGTAGCCGCGTTCACCAGGTTCGCCTTCTCCTCAAGCGCCTGGTTCAGAATACCTTTGATCGCTGCATTTCGAATCAGTTCCGTCTTCCATTCCGCAATGTGGCCGCTGTAGCGGATCGAAATCTCTTCCAGCGACCCTTCCGAGACTTGCGTGAGAAATGCTCCCATGCGCTCGGCCAGCACGATGTAGGGCTGCATCGTGGCATATTCCTCGGCTGAAACCGACGGCACGTTTACTGCGTTCTGAATTACCCCACGTTTCAGGTATTCCTTGACTTGCTGCGCGATCTGCACGCCCACGGCTTCCTGCGCTTCAAACGTCGAGCCTCCAACGTGCGGCGTGAGCACCACATTTTCCAGAGTTAGCAGCGGTGAATTCTTTGGAGGCTCCTCCGCAAACACGTCGAGCGCGGCACCCGCGACTTGCCCCTGCTGAAGTGCGCGCGCCAGATCTGCCTCGTTCACCAGTTCCCCACGGGCGCAATTGACCAGCCGCACACCCTTCTTCATTTTTGCAATCGACGATTCGTTGATCATGCCGGTGGTTTGAGGGGTCAAGCCCACGTGTAACGAAATGTAGTCCGCAGCCGCATAGAGTTCCTCGAGCCCCGCCAACCGGATGCCCTGTTCCTTCGCTACGGCCACCGATACGAATGGATCGTGTGCCACCAGCTCCATTCCAAATGCTCGCGCTCGCCGGGCGACTTCCATGCCCACGCGCCCGAGCCCGATTACTCCCAGCGTCTTCCCCCGCAGTTCGGTGCCTTGCAAAGACTTCTTCTCCCACTTCCCCGCGTGCATCAGCGCATCGGCCCGGCAGAGGTGACGAGCCATCGCCAGCATCATGCCGAGAGTCTGCTCCGCCACCGCGACGGCATTTGCCCCGGGCGTATTCATCACGGCGATGCCCTTGTGCGTGGCCTCTTCGAGGTCAATATTGTCTACGCCGACTCCGGCGCGCCCAATCACGCGTAGCTTATTTGCGTGCTGAAGCAGCCGGGCATCCACCTGCACCGCAGATCGCACAATCAGCGCATCCGCCGATGCGAGATGCTCCGCCAGCTTGCCCTCCAACTGATCAGGCGTCAGGACAGTCCAGCCCGGCTCCTGCAGCTGCGCCACGGCCGACGCAGAGATTTTTTCCGCCACAATGATTTTCACGAATACGTTCCTCTGAAAGGGTCTCTACTACTGACATCTGCCTGACAACTTATTGACGGGAAAATGACACTTCCCTGACACCCCTGCCACCCCGAGTTTCTAGACTCCTCTATGGGCCCCGCCCATGGAGGACAAACATGAAAACCCTCAATACAACATTACTTGTGACATTGATTGCGCTGACGCTCGCCTGCGGCTATCAATCGAAAAAAACTACCCCCCCGGTTGCGGGGACCATGCCCGCGATTTCCGCACTTAGCCCGACCAGTGCAACCGCCGGGGGTGGGAATTTCATGCTGACCGTCAACGGAAGCAACTTTGCGTCGAAAGCCGTCGTGAACTGGAATGGCGGCGCACAGACCGCCAACACGACTTTCGTCAGTGCCGGCCAGCTCACCGTTGCGATTCCGGCGTCGGCGATAGCGACTGCCAGTACGGTGAAAATTACCGTCACCAACCCCGCCACCAGCGGCACCGGATTGTATGGTAGCGGCGGAACGCTCGCCGAGACGTCTGCCTCCATGGATTTCCCGATTAATTAACCGGGCGGGAGTTGTAAGGAGGACGCTCAGGCGGTTACCAGTTGACGCTTTTCAGACAGGGTGCGGGCATAGACTTCTTGCGCCGCCCGCACCGCAGCGCCATACTCCACGCTCTTTTCACCTGCTCGCGCCAACACGTGTTCCAGCGCGCCCAGGATGCCTACCGTGTCGAGATAGTCGTAGTACCCAATGTGCGCAATGCGAAAGAGCTTGCCCTTCATTTCGCCCTGCCCGTTGGCTACTACGGCGTCGAATGCGTCGCGGAATTCTTTAACAATCTTTCCGGAGTCGACGCCTTCTGGCGCGGAGATCGCCGTAAGTGCCGCCGCAGGAGCGGACGCATACAGTTTCAAGCCAAGAGCCTTCGCGCCTGCCCTTGTCATCTCGGCGCAAAGCTCGGCGTTGTTGACCAGTTCCTCACGTCCCTTGGCCAGATCGCCGCTGCCCATGTCCCGCACAAATTCCAGAGAGGCACCCAGAGCTGCAAACAGCGAAGTCGCGGGCGTATAGGCTGACTCGCCCTTGGCGGCCGACTTCCGCTCCTTGCGCAGATCGAAGTAATATCGCGGCGAAGTCGTCGTCTCCATCCGCTTCCACGCCCGCTCGCTCACCGCGCAATACCCGAGTCCGGGCGGCATCATCAGCGCTTTCTGCGATCCGCCAATGATCACGTCGACGCCCCAGCCATCCACATCGAGATGAGTAGTGCCCAACCCTGTGATTGCATCCACCACCAGCAGCGTGTTATCGCCCTGGCTCCGCACGATTTTGGAAATTCCTTCCACGTCGTGACGGGCTCCCGTGGAACTCTCGGTGGCCTGCACGAACACCGCCCGCACGTCGGGAGCGACTTTGGCCCGAATCTCGTCCAGTGAAAACGTCAGGCCGTAGGGGATGCTCAACACGTCAACCTTGCAGCCAAATGCCTTGGCCAGCCCAGTCCAGCGTTCGCCGAACTTTCCGGCCGTGAGCACCAGCACTTTGTCACCGGGTGACGTGAGGTTCGACACCGACGCTTCCATCACGCCTGTTCCGGAACAGGCGAGCACCAGCACGTCATTCTTGGTGCCGATAAATTCCTTCATGTCGGCCAGCACGCGCTGAAACAGGGCACGGAAGTCAGCCGTCCGATGATGCGCCGTAAACGAAGCCATCGCCGTCTGCGCCGCAGGTAGAAGCGGCGTGGGCCCAGGAGTAAAAAGACGATTCTTGTGCAACATAGGCAGTCCTTATGATTCAGAGATAGTCTATTAGTTTATAGGAACCACTCGCGCAGAGCACGCGGAACGCCGCCGCAAGCCTTCTAACAGGAAATCTGATTTGATGCAGTGACCTGCGTCACAGAGCATGCGCCGAGTCTTGGCTCACGGCAAACTTCCTCGCAGAAATTCAGAGCTTCCGCAGTTCACCAGCGCAGCCGCGTAGTGGCGGAACATGGAAGCCCGGCTCGGCAGTGCCGGGAGAGCGAGTAGGAGCCAAGTGAATCCCGTCGGGACGGCGCCCAACGGGACTCACTTCCTCACAAACATTTCGCGACAAGAAGACAGATTTTCAGGCTCGTCCGGTCTTCGATGCAAGAATTTCGGGTTTGGCAATATCCGGCGCTTTGGAAAACAAATCTTTCGCCTTGGCGAAGAGTGCTTTGGCGATTTCCCCGTTGAGGTGGGCATTCCGTCCATTTTCGTCGGCGAATGTATCGAAGATGCCATATCGACCCGGGCCCATCTTGATGGCGTACCAAGTGACCGTCCCAGGCTCGCGCTCCGCCAGCGGCTGCGCCGACTTCAGAAATTCCTCGACTTCTTTTTCTTTACCAGGCTTGGCCTCAAGTTGGGCCCAAATCGCAAGCTTTCCCATAGTTGTAGTCCTCCTGCCCATCTGATGCCCAACCCGCCCGTTTGGATTGGATCAATGAATGTAAATTCGACGGAGCGCGCACATCCGTCCCTGTTCTTTTCGAGTGAAGATGCAGATCTGATTTCCGATCCTGCGACTGTCGTCGGGCCCGTACCGTCTATAATCGCCCCATGAGCCTAGTCGAACAAATTCAGAAAGACATCGTTACCGCCATGAAGGCGAAGGACGAAGCCCGCCTCTCTGCCTTGCGAATGGTCAAAAGCGCGCTTCAGAACCGCAAGATTGAGAAAATGGCCGAGCTTGACGAGAAGGAATCCCAGGCAGTGCTGGCCACGCTGATCAAGCAGCGTAAGGAATCGGTCGAGCAATTTACCAAGGGCGGGCGCCAGGAAATGGCCGACAAAGAAGCCGCCGAAATCGTTCTGATTGAAACGTACCTTCCCAAAGCCGCGGCGGAAGCCGACGTCGTTGCTGGAGTAAAAGCCGCGATCGCCGAAATGGGTTCGCCCACCATGAAAGAAATGGGTACGGTCATGAAGAATGCCATGGCCCGCTTCAACGCTGCTGGCATGCGCGTCGACGGCAAGATGGTCAGCGAAATCGTGAAACGCGAGTTAGCGGGCAAGTGATCGCAGTTCCGGTCGCCGCTAATAATCAACAGGTCCCCAACTAGTGCGCTTGCTTCGTTGGAGGAGGTTGTCATGGAAAGGCGGGAGTTCTTAAAAGCAGGAACGGCGGCGGGATTGGTTACCTCGACACGAATGTTCGAATCAGTAGCAAGAGCGGAGCAGGCCGTGAACAATGCAACGTCGATTCCCAGAAGAGCTCTGGGCAAGACCGGCGAGAAACTTTCCATCATCGGGTTCGCCGGTATCGTGGTGATGGAAAACAGCCCGTCGTTTTCCAGCAACATCGTTGCAGAAGCTGTCGACCGCGGGATCAACTACTTTGATGTGGCGCCCACCTATGGGAACGCACAAGAGCGGCTCGGATTGGCGCTTCAACCCTATCGGGAAAAAGTCTTTCTCGCCTGCAAGGAAGAAGACTGGAGCAGAGAAGGCTCCGCCAAGTTACTCGACGAGTCTCTGCGTTTGCTGCGCACCGACCATGTGGACCTCTACCAATTTCACGCGTTATCCAAGATGGCCGACTTGGAGCAGATCTTCGGCCCCAACGGCGCGATGGAAACCTTCGAGGCCGCGAAGAAGGCAGGCAAGCTCCGTTTCATCGGATTCTCCGCGCACTCGGTGGAAGTGGCCCTTGCGGCGATGGATCGGTATCACTTCGACACGATCTTGTTTCCGGTGAATTTCGTTCTGTATTCACAAGCCAAGTTCGGACCGCAGGTTCTGGAAAAAGCGCGCCAGAAGGAAATGGGCATCATGGCGCTGAAAGGCATGGCTAAAACAACCTGGCCGGACGCTGAGAAGAAGGATCACCCTCATCCCAAATGCTGGTACCAGCCCGCCGCATTTCCTGAAGAAGCGGCGATGGGCCTGCGTTGGACGTTGTCGCAACCGATTACGGCCGCAATTCCTCCCGGCGACGAGCGCTACTTCCGCCTGGGAATGGACGTTGCACAGAATTTTCAGCCGATCACTGAAGCCGACCAACAGCGACTCATGGCAAGCGCGACCGGAGTCAATTCCATCTTCCATCTCGGAACAGTTTAGGGATTTACCAGGTCAGTTCACCTCTCGCGGACAAGACTCGACGAGCATGGACGGCTCTTGATGACGGCCCCTCATGAAATTGCCGATCTGATTTCGCGTTCGTGAGCTGTGTGATCCTCACTTGCTTCGTTGCAGCTCTCTGTAAGCCTCGCTTTTCGAAATCCCTCGCTCTTTCGCCACCTTTTTCAGCGCCGACTTCTCGTCGACTTTCTCCTCGGCGATGATTTGCTCCACTCGTTGCCGCACGCTCAGCCGGGCTGCCGAGGGAGCCTGCTGCTCCGTCTCGTCCGCCTTCCCGATCAGCAGTGTGATCTCCCCCTTCACTGCTTCCCGTGCCTTCAGGTTCTCCAACACTTCCCCGGCGCGGCCGCGCAGGAATTCCTCGTGCAGCTTAGTTACCTCGCGAGCCACGACAACGTGCCGATCGGCTCCCAGGACCTCGACAACTTCGCTGAGCGTCTCAAGAATGCGATGCGGTGCTTCATAGAACACCTGCGTCCGCGGAGAGTTCCGAATTGCTTCCAGCACCGCCATCCGTTCTCCGCGTTTCGGCGGAAGAAATCCGCTGAAGCGAAACGAATCTGTGGGCAGACCGCTCGCCGCCAGCGCCGCCAGAAATGCCGAGGGCCCCGGAATCGGCACCACCGGCAGCCGATGCCGAATCGCCAGCACGATCAGCCGGTACCCCGGATCAGAAATCGCCGGCATGCCGGCATCGGTTACCAGCGCCACACTCGCGCCCTCCTGCATCTCCTTCACAAGTTCCGCCGATCGCGTCATCTCGTTGTGCTCGTGGTAGCTCGTCGTGCGAGTGGCAATCGCATAGTGGTTGAGCAGCTTCTGGGTCTGTCGCGTATCCTCGCAGGCGATCACATCCACTTCCTTCAGCACCCGCAACGCCCGCAGCGTGATGTCCTCCAGGTTTCCAATCGGCGTGGCCACCAGATACAGCGCCGGACCGGACCCTACAGCGCTCCCTCCCGATGCAGCGTCCGCCGGTTCCTCGCCCACTCGCCTCTCCTTCATGGCCGGAAGTCTATCACCGCCGTAACTTTCCAGCCCCGCGCCCAGTTATGCTAAACATGTGAACGCTCCGGCGCGTCCGCGAGCAGCTTTCCTTCGTGGAACTTAGTGTCCTTAGTGGTTGACCTTTTTTTGGTCTGCATAAATGCAGGAGAACCCGTGACCGCGAACGACTTCCGAAAAATCGCTCTAGCCCTCCCCGAAACCGAAGAGCGCCAGCATATGAACCATCCCGACTTCCGCGTCGTCGGAAAAATCTTCGCTACCCTCGGCTATCCCGACAAGACTCGTGGCATGGTCAAGCTCTCCCCTGAAGATCAGCACTATCTTTCGAAAGATCATCCCGACGCATTTATTCCTGTGAAGGGAACCTGGGGACGTCGCGGAGCTACCAGTGTCCATTTGAAAGCCACCAAAAAAGACGTCCTGCGGAAAGCGATCGAAGCCGCTTGGCGCAACACTGCACCGAAACGCCTGCTCAAACCAAGAGAACATGATGCGCTGAGTCCGAGTAGACGCAGCCGCAAAGCGGCGAAAGCGTGAAGCCCACGGCGTAAGCTGTGGGTGGACGACAGAAATGGCCATCAAGCCCCGAAGGGGCGAAAAGGCCGTCGTCCACCTCGACACAAAATTGACGCCACCCAACTTCCACCCCTAAAATCAATACGAACCGAGTTGCTCCTCACAACCGTCTCACACTCATGCCCCTTTACGAATACGAATGCAAGAAGTGCGGCCACCGCTTCGAAAAAATCCAGAAGTTTTCTGACAAGATGGTCAAGAAGTGCCCTGAGTGCGGCGGCCAGGTCGAGCAGATGATTTCCGCTCCCGCCGTCCAGTTCAAAGGCTCCGGCTGGTACGTCACCGACTACGCCAAGAAAACTTCTTCCGCGGGATCCTCGGGCGACTCTGCTTCGAAGGATAAGAAAGACGACAAGCCCAAGTCGGATACCTCCTCGAAAGACGGCTCCTCGAAAGAGACCTCTTCCAAAGAGAGCGCTTCCAAAGACACCTCATCCAAGGAAACGTCCCGCAAAGGTTCAGGGCGACATAAATAGAGCGGCTCTGCATTTCGCAAAGCCACTCGCAATCCTTGCGCGCTACTGGCAACTGGGTACCAGCAACTGGCTACTGATTCTTCAGCTCCCGCTCGAAATGGTCCGCGATCATCGTGAACAGATGCACTCGCGCATCTTTTCCCGAGATGCTGTGCGTCTTATTGGGATAGATCATCAGCCGAAATGGCTTCCCTGCGCTAATCAGCGCATTGATCATCTGAATGCTGTTCTGAAAGTGCACATTGTCATCGCTTGTGCCGTGCACCAGAAGCAACGCCCCATGCAGCTTGTCCGCTGACTTCGTCACGTCTGATTGCTCATACCCCGCCTTGTCCTCTTTGAGCAATCCCATGTAGCGCTCGGTATAGATCGTGTCGTAATTCTCCTGGTTGGTCACCGGGGCCACGGCCACTCCCGCGCGAAAGCGCTCTGAGTGCGTCATCGCGTAGAGCGTCATCGATCCGCCATTCGACCAGCCCCAAATCGCAATTCGATCTTTATCAAGCTGGGGGAATTGTGCCAGCAACTGATCCAAGGCCGTGAGTTGATCCTTCAACTCAATGGCGCCGAACTCGTGCCGGATCGCTGTTTGAAATTTGCGGTCCCGCCCCGGCGTCCCGCGATTGTCGACGGCAAAGATCGCAAATCCCTTGCGCGCCAGAATTTCGTCAAACGCGCTGGGCACGTCCTTCTTCACCATTTGCGCGGCCGGTCCGCCGTAGATATTGATGATCAGCGGAATCTTCCCGCTGGCCGCGCCCTCCGGAGGCAGCAGCAAGCGCCCGTACAGAGTCGTTCCGTCGTCCGCCTTAAACTCCAGATATTTCGGCGCCCGCAGCCCGTACTCGCTAATCTCATCGTGACCTTTCCACACCGGATTGCACGCCCCTCCCACCGCGCAGAGAGAAATGCTGGGCGACGCCTGCGGTCCAAAGTACATGTGCGTGTAGTGTTTGCCGTCGTCGCTGAAGCTCGCCTGGTGCTCACCTTCGTCAGTCGTCAGTGCCTTGAACCCGGAGCCATCCAGCTGCACCGAATATATGTGCGTCTGCCGCGGATCATCCTTGTTTCCTGAGAAAAACACTGTACCCGCCGCCTCGTCGACACCCTCAATTCCCACCACCTCGAAGTCGCCCTTGGTAAGCTGCCGCTCCAGCTTGGCGTCCGCTGCCATCGGGGCCTGCTTGTCGAAGCTGTACAGATAGATGTGCATGTTGCCATCGCGCCAGCTCGGCCACAGAAACTGGTTCGACTTCAGGAAACGCACCTCAGTATGGTCAAAGTCGATCCACGCGCCGGGGGTCGTCTCGGTCAGCACAATGCGCGACTTTCCCGACTTCGCATCCACAAAGTACAGGTCCATCTTGTCTTCGGTCCGGTTCAGCACTTCCGCCCAGATCACACCATCGCGAACCCAGCCGAAGCGCGGGATGTAAGTGTCCTCATCGCTGGTCAGGGAGAGCCACCGCACTTTGCCCCTTTCCGCATCCGCGACTCCCAGCTTCACGACCGGATTCGGATCGCCTACCTTGGGATACTTCTCGTTCTCCACGTTGGGGTGCGTCGGCATCCAGTCGGTGATGGGATAGATGGGCACCTTGGTCTCGTCCATGTGCAGAAACACGATCTCCTTGCTGTCGGGCGACCAGAAATAATTGCTCCGCACTGCCAGCTCTTCCGCATAGACCCAATCAATGTCGCCGTTAAACAGATTCTCTCCAGTATCCTTGGTGAGCTGTTTTTCATTCTTGCCGTCCACGGGACGCACATACAGGTTGTGCTTCCGCACATAGGCCACGTGATTTCCGTCGGGAGAGAACTTAGGATCTCCGCTTGGATCGGACGCCGACGTGAACTGCACCGCGGTCGAACTCTGGAGGTCATATAGCCAAAGCTGTCCCTGAGAATCGAAAATCAGGTGCTTTGAGTCGGGAGCCCACAAGTACGCCGCCACGTGATACCGCGTGAGCCGCTCCTTCTCCCGCTCGTTCTTCACCCGGTTCACGTCCGGGTCGAGCGAGGCCAATTTCGCCGCGCTGACCAGCACTTTCTTCTCACCGCTGGCCGCGTCTACATACCATAGCTCGCCCTTTTCTCCCTTTTCGTCGCGTTGCACAAACGACAACCGGGTTCCGTCCGGACTCCACTCCACCGTTTCCGGACCGCGGCCCGGCAGCCCTCCCGGTTGAAAAAGCGTTTCAATGGTCAGAGGCTTGGTCGGCGCAGTCTGCGCCACGATGGATTCGACCGCAAGAATGCCGAAGAAGGCACCCAGCACAAAGAAGGACGCAAGAGTCTGTCGTTTCACGAAGCAACCTCAAAGGCAAGAAGTAACCGCGGACCCACAGGCGAACGAAAGAGTGTACACCGCAAAAGCACGCTCTGCACCGCCGCGATGCGGCATCGAGATGAGAATATCCGTCTTCCTTCGTGTGCTTTAGTGGTTTAGGGTCTTTCGTCTGCGGCAAGATGCGTGCAATCTCGGTAAAACCCCGCTCCAGCGCGTGCTAGAATCAAAGCAGACTCAATGCTTCCTGCCATTGAAAATCTCCTGAAACTGCAAGACACGGACAAGGAAATCCGCCGTCTGCAGGACGAGATCGCCGAATTCCCCAAACGCGTCGCGGTCATTGAGCACAAGCTTGCCGGTACCAGGGCGCAGCTCGAAAAAGCGCAGGCCGCCGTCAAGGCCGATGAAGCAGCCCGCCGTAAATACGACACTGCCATCAACGACTTACGCGGCAAAATCTCCAAGTATCGCGACCAGTCTCTGGACGTAAAAACCAACGAGCAGTACAAAGCTCTGCTTCACGAGATCCAGTTCGCGGAAAAGGAAATCGCCGCCAACGAAGACAAGATCCTCGAACTGATGGTCAACGCCGACGCCCGCGACAAAGAGGTCAAAGCCGCGCAGGCCGAACTCAAGGCTGAGACGGCCGAAATCGAGCGGGAAAAAGAGCAGGCCCGCCAGCGCACTGCCGAGGACGAGAAACTGCTCTCCGAATGGCGTGCCAAGCGCGACCAGGTACGCGGCGGTGTGGACGAATCCCTGCTTCGCCACTACGAACGCGTTTCCAAGTTTCGCGGCAGCGGCATCTCGGAAGTCCGCAACCAGAAATGCATGGCGTGCCAGGTCATGCTCCGTCCCCAGACCTACAATGACGTCCGCTCCGGCCAGCAAACCGTGGTCTGCGATTCCTGCCAGCGGATCCTGTATTTCAATCCCGCCGACGAGTTGGCCGATCAGAAGCCTTCCACCACTCGCCCGCGCCGCCACCATCCCAAGCTCGATGCGCCGCAAGCCTGGTATTACCGCGCTGAGTTCGGCGGCATCGGCGAAGTCTTTCTCTGCCTGACCAATGCGCGCGGCCAAGCCAGCCGCCGCGTTTACGATGTTCACACCGGACGCCTCATCGGCGACATCCTCATCCGCGAAGGCGACTACCGCCAGGCTTTCCCCGAAGACATCACAGGGGCCATGCGCCTGAACGGCAATTGGAGTGAAACCGAACTCGACAACTTCGGCTCGGAACTACCGATGGTCATTCTCGACTCGCTCAAGTCAGATCTCGACCTCGCCCAGCACGAAGCTGCCCTCGGCTCTCACGCCAAGCACGCAGTCCCAGCCGCCCCCACCGAACAAGCCGCTAGCTAATACGGTCTCATCTGGAAGAGTTCCGCCCGGAAGAAAAATCATGTGGGGACAGCCGCCCTCGGCTGTCCAGCGCGAAGCGCGCTGCTCTTGATTTGGTGTGGAGTTGGTCGTTGATCGGGTCCTTCGAGGGAAGCTCGAAAGCTCGCCGACATCGCCCGGCACCCTGAGTTTAAGATGGCTGCATGCCCAAGACGCCCGCTCCCGGCTCAACCCCGATCGTCAAGATCTCCCCGCGCGGAGCCACCCGCCTCAAAGCCGGCCACGTCTGGGTGTATCGCTCCGACGTACTCTCAACCGACGCCATCCCTCCCGGCTCGCTCGTCACAGTCTCCGACCAAAGAGGCAAGCCCCTCGGCACGGCGCTCTACTCCACCTCCTCGCAGATCGCGATTCGGATGATCTCCCCCGAGCCCGTAGCCGACCTCTCCTCCTTACTCCGTCAGCGCGTCGCCACTGCGATTGCCTACCGCAAGTCCCTAGTTCGCGATACTGAAGCCTACCGAGTTATCTTCAGCGAAGCTGATTTCCTCCCCGGCCTGATTGTCGATCGCTGCGGAGACATCCTTTCCGTCCAAATCCTCACACAAGCCATGGACGCCAACCCAGTCCGTCAGGCCATTTTGTCGGAACTAATCGAGCATCTGCACCCTGCTTCGATTATCGAACGAGTCGATCCACGGGTTCGGGAACTGGAAACCCTTCCTCCCCTCACTTCCGGCCTTCTGCACGGAGAGAAGACCTCAACCATATTCGCCATGAACGGCGTTCAGTTCCATTTCGAGGCGCTCGAGGGCCAGAAGACCGGAGCCTTCCTCGACCAGCGCGAGAACTACGCTGCAGCCATGCAATACGCCCACGGAGACGCCCTCGACGTCTTCTGTTATCAGGGAGGCTTCGCTCTCCATCTGGCCTCGGTCGGAGCCCATGTCACCGGGGTCGACAGTTCCCGTCCCGCCCTCGAAGTCGCCGACAAGAATGCGACTCTTAACCGGCGCGATATCGAGTGGATCGAGGCCAACGCCTTCGACCTGCTCAAAGACTACGCCTCCTCCAACCGCCGCTACGACACCATCGTCGTCGACCCGCCAGCCTTCGCCAAAACCAAGCGCGACCTCGATGCCGCCCTTCGCGGATACAAGGAGCTGAATCTTCGCGCCCTCAAAATGCTTCGCCCTGGCGGAATCCTGGTCACCTGCTCCTGCTCCTACCACGTCAGCCAGTCCAACTTCCTGGAAATGCTGGCCGATTCCGCCTTGGATGCCCGCCGCACTCTTCGCCTCATTGAGGTCCGCGGACAGGCCAAAGATCATCCGGTCCTCCTGAATGTCCCCGAAACCGCGTACCTGAAGTGCGTGATTGCGGCCGTAAGCTAAAGAAAACATTGGTTATTTAATATATTGACATTAATGCACTCAAGTTTTATGCTTCTTATACGCTAATTATGCGTCCAATGAAGTGACCGCAGCGCTGAAGCCGTTTCCAGGGCCGGTCTCAAATTCCAAGAAGTGCCTGACTTAACCAATATCCGAAGGAGGATTTAGCAATGACCGTATTAACCCGTTGGGAGCCGTTCCGTGAGTTTTCTACCCTGCAAGACCGCATTAACCGCGTATTCCGCGATTCCTACAGTGGCGCAGCCCAGGATGACTCTCTGGCCACCTCGAGCTTTGCCCCTGCCGTTGATGTCTACGAAGACGAGCACAAGGTCACACTGAAGATCGAAGTGCCCGGAATCGACGAGAAAGACATTGATGTCCGCGTCGAGAACAACACTCTCACCGTGCACGGCGAGCGCAAAATCGAGAAGGAAGAGAAAGAAGAGAACTACCGCCGCGTGGAGCGCCAGTACGGAAGCTTCACCCGCACCTTCACTCTGCCCCAGACCGTAGATACCGACAGTGTTTCGGCGACCTACGACAAGGGCGTGCTGAAGATCTCTCTTCCCAAGAAAGCCGAAGCCAAGCCGAAGCAGATCAAAGTGAATGTAGGCTCGGAGAAGGCAATCGAAGGCAAGACCTCGGAAGGCAAAAGCCCCAGCAAAGCCGCATAAGCTGGCGGTCTACAATCAACGGGGAGGCGGCCAGTGGACCGCCTCCCTAACTTTTTTGATTTGGGAGTTCTGCAATTGAGTGAAACCCGCGAAGCGCTACTTTCCTCCAATCACTCAATTACAAAATTACCAAATTACGAATTGGGGTAACTCATGGCAATCCGTTGGGATAAATTTACCGTCAAAGCGCAGGAAGCCGTTCAGCGCGCCAGCCAGCTCGCCTCCGAGCATGGCAATCCCGAACTGCAACCCGTACACCTGCTCGCCGCTCTGCTCGAGGACAAGGAAGGCATCGTTCCTCCGGTGCTCGAGAAAATCGGCATCGGGCCGCAAGCCGTGCTCAGCGAGATCTATCGCGAAGTGGAAAAGCTTCCCAAGCTCTCGGGAGAAGCTGCCCAGGCAACACTCTCGAGCGAAGTCAACAAGCTGCTCGAGCAGGCCTTCAAGGAAGCCTCCAATTTCAAGGACGAATACGTCTCCACCGAGCACTTGCTGCTTGCCATCACGCATCTCAAGCGCGATGTGGGCCAGCAGATTCTCGCTCGTCACGGCGCGACCTATGATGCGATCCTGAAGGCGTTGACTGTGGTTCGGGGATCGCAGAAAGTGACCGATCAGAATCCGGAAGCCAAGTATCAGGCCCTCGAGCGTTACGCTCGAGATCTCACCGAGCAGGCTCGCCGCGGCAAACTCGACCCCGTCATCGGGCGGGATGAAGAAGTCCGCCGCGTAGTGCAAGTCCTTTCCCGCCGCACGAAAAATAATCCCGTGCTCATTGGCGAACCCGGAGTGGGCAAGACCGCGATTGTCGAAGGACTTGCGCAGCGCATTATCTCCGGCGATGTGCCCGAAGCCCTGAAGAACAAGCGATTGGTCTCGCTCGATCTGGGCGCGATGCTCGCCGGTGCCAAATATCGCGGCGAGTTCGAAGACCGGCTCAAAGCAGTCCTCAAGGAAATTGAAGATTCGCAGGGCCAGATCATCCTCTTCATCGACGAACTGCACACTCTGGTTGGCGCGGGAGCCGCTGAAGGCGCCATCGACGCCTCGAACATGCTCAAGCCCGCGCTCGCCCGCGGAGAACTGCGCGCCATCGGCGCCACCACGCTGAACGAATACCGCAAGCACATCGAAAAAGATGCGGCGCTCGAACGGCGGTTCCAGATCGTATATGTCGGCGAGCCGAATGTGGAAGACACGATCGCCATCCTGCGGGGACTGAAGGAAAAGTACGAAGTACACCACGGCGTGCGCATTAAAGACTCGGCCATCGTGGCGGCTGCCACGCTGTCGCACCGCTACATTTCCGACCGTTTTCTGCCTGACAAGGCGATCGACCTGATCGACGAAGCGGCCGCCTCGCTGCGCATCCAGATCGACTCTCTGCCGACCGACATCGACCAACTGGAGCGCAAGGCCACTCAGCTGGAAATCGAAAAGCAGGCGCTGAAAAAAGAAGACGATCCGAACTCCCGGGAACGCCTCGCGGTGATCCAAAAGGAACTCGCCGAGATTCGCGAGAAATCCAACACGCTGAAAGCCAACTGGAAAAAGGAAAAGGATCTCATTGCGCGCGTTCGCGCCCTCAAAGAGCAGATTGAGAAGCTCAAGGTTGAGGAGCAATCCGAACTGCGCAAGGGCAACAACGAGCGCGTGGCGGAGATTCGCTATGGAAAGATTCCCCAAGCCGAACAGGAACTCGCCAAGCTCAGCAAGCAAATGGAAAGCAAGGGCAGCCTGCGGATGCTCAAGGAGGAGGTCGATGAAGAAGACGTTGCTCGCATCGTCTCCAAGTGGACCGGCATTCCAGTTTCGAAGATGCTCGAAGGCGAGGTCAAGAAACTGGTCACGATGGAAGAACGCCTGCGACAGCGCGTCGTCGGCCAGGATCCTGCGCTTGAGCGCGTCGCCAATGCGATCCGCCGTTCGCGCGCGGGCCTGAGCGATCCCAAACGGCCGATCGGCTCATTCATCTTCCTCGGCCCCACAGGCGTCGGTAAAACCGAACTCGCTCGCGCCCTCGCCGAATTCTTATTCGACGATGAGCATGCCATGCTCCGCATTGACATGTCCGAATACATGGAGAAGCATTCGGTCGCTCGCCTGATCGGGGCGCCTCCGGGTTATGTTGGCTACGAAGAAGGAGGCCAGCTCACTGAGCAAGTTCGCCGCCGTCCGTATGCGGTCGTGCTCTTCGACGAAATCGAGAAGGCCCATCCTGACGTTTTCAATGTTCTCTTGCAGATGATGGACGATGGTCGTCTTACCGACGGCAAAGGCCGTGTGGTCGATTTCAAGAACGCGATCATCATCATGACCTCGAATATTGGCTCGAGCTACCTGCAGTCGGATCATGTCCGGACGCCCGAAGAGTTCGAGAAAGCCAGCGAGCAGGTGATGAACCTGTTGCATACGCACTTCAGGCCTGAGTTCTTGAATCGCGTCGACGACATCATTGTCTTCAGCCCGCTCGGCAAAGAACAGCTGGTCAAGATCATCGAGCTTCGCCTCGAAGATGTTCGGCGGCTGCTCGCCGATCGCAAGATCTCGCTCGAATTGACGGACGCCGCGAAAGAGCTGATGTTCACCCAGGGCTACGATCCGAACTTCGGAGCTCGTCCGCTGAAGCGCGCCATCCAGAAGCTCGTGCAGGATCCGCTGGCCCTGAAGATTCTCGACGGCGAAGTCCTGCACGGCGATCATGTTGTCGTCGACGCCGACAAGAAAGCCGGAAAGATGACGTTCGTGGTCAGCCAGCGCGTCGGCGAAACGGCAAAAATCAAACGCTAACCCTCGCGGGCCGGGGACATTCGAGTATCATGTTCTCCGGCCCGAGGCGCCGTTCATGACCAGAATCTCGTCTTGCTTCCTGACAACCATCATTCTGATTCCTCTCAGCCAACTTTGCTTGGCACAGGCTCCCATGAAATGGAAAATCCACGACCTTAATCGCACGGTCGCTCCCGTCGTTGATCCCGGAACCGCCAGCACGCAAGACGCTCCAGGACGCGCTCCGTCTGACGCCGTCGTGCTTTTCGACGGCAAAGATCTCTCGCATTGGGTCGATAAAGACGCCAAACCCGCACGGTGGAAAGTGGAAAACAGCTACATGGAGGTCGTCGCCAAGACCGGAAACATTTCCACCCACGATTCTTTTGGCGACTGCCAGCTGCATGTGGAGTTTGCCGAGCCCTCACCTCCGTCGGGAGAAAGCCAGGAGCGCGGCAACAGCGGCGTGTTTCTGATGGGCCTTTATGAAATTCAGGTGCTCGACTCGTACCAGAACAAGACTTATGCAGACGGACAGGCGTCCGCGGTCTACGGACAGTATCCGCCGCTGGTGAATGCTTCTCGTCCTCCGGCGCAGTGGCAGACCTACGACATTATCTTTCACCGTCCGCGATTTGAAGGCGACAAGGTACTTCATCCGGCGCGCGTGACCATTCTGCACAACGGAGTGCTGGTGCAAGACAACGTGGAACTCACCGGTCCGACAGCGCACGGCGAGCGTCCTGCGTACAAAGCGCACGCTGACAAGCTACCCCTGCAGCTGCAGGATCACGGCAATCCGGTGCGCTACCGCAACATTTGGATTCGGGAGTTGCACGAAGCCGAATGAAGAGGGTTGCGAATTCACCGTTTCGCGGCGAATGCGTCAACCACCGCTGGCGCTTGCGCCAGATACCAGGCAGCTGCGGCGCGTAGGGCAATCTGAAGTCCGTACCACAAGATCGGCACGCCAATTTCCGCCATGGAAATCTTGGGCACGAGCCACGCAATGCCGATCGTCATCACCAGCATCGCAGCCCAGCGCGCCCAATTGTGCAGCCGGAATAATCCCCAACCGACGAGCGCCCAGCCGCAACCGATGAGCAGCGCCATATAAGGGCCAGCCAATTCCAGTCCGTACATGAGTTGCGACGCGCTCATCAGCGTGATCGCGCCGGGAGAAATCAGCTTCACGACGCCGATCGTCCACAAATAAATCGCGACCAGAAAGAAGAGCACGGAAATGACGGTGACACCCGCGGGCCGCTGCATAGGAGATAAGAGGCACCTGTCATCCTGAGCGCGTCTTTGCGCGAAGGATCTCCACAAATTGCCGTAAGCGCCTCGCGGAAAGCAAAATTGCACAGATCCTTCGCGAGACAAACCCGTCTCGCTCAGGATGACAATATACTTCGGGAGTTCCAGATTTACGCCAGATCGAAGAGCAGAACTTCCGCGTCAGAAGTGCCCTTGATGGTCAGCTTCTTTTCGTCACTGATGGCTGCCCCATCGCCTTGCGCCAGTGTCTTTCCGTTCAACTCGACCGAGCCGCGGGCGACTTGCAGCCACCCGTGACGTCCCACGCCGAACTCATGCGTGACCTCTTCTCCGGGTTGGAGCAGCGAGACGTAGAGCTTCGCATCCTGGTTGATCTTCACCGATCCCTCGCTCGCCTCCCGCGAAGCGATCAGGCGGAACTTCCCGCGCTTCTCTCCTTCAGGGAAACTTTTCTGCTCGTAGCTCGGCGGGAGCGCGGCTTTCTCGGGCTGAATCCAGATCTGCAGCAGATGCACTCGGTCGGTGGGCGATGGATTGAACTCGCTGTGGCGAATGCCGCTGCCTGCGGTCATGCGCTGGCCATCGCCGGGAAGAATCACCGAGCCGGTTCCAAGACTGTCTTTGTGCTCAAGTTTGCCTTCGAGGACATAGGTAATGATTTCCATGTCGCGATGCGGGTGCGTTGGGAATCCCGTATTCGGCGCAACCCAATCCTCATTGATGACGCGCAACGAGCGAAAGCCCATCCACTTCGGATCCCAGTAGTCGTTGAAACTAAAAGTGTGGTGGGTCTTGAGCCAGCCGTGGTCTCCTCCACCGCGTTCGCTGGCGGGACGAATCTGAATCATGGCGTTTCTCCGTTCGAGTTGAGTTTTAAGGGGTTATGAACTGATAAACATTAGATGCTGCGAGGATTCGGAAAGCATCAATCGCGGTTGGCGGGGGAAAATCGCGAGGGAATTCTTGAAACAAAGGCGGAAATACTAGTGGTTCAAGCCGAACCGCTCCAATTCCGCTTGAAAACAAACCACTTGGCGCAATGCGCTGAGTTCACCCACGGCGACGCCGGGCCATATAATGCCGCAGTTTGAAAATATTAGGCAAGGTCAGATGTCACACGACCAAGCCTGAAGCTGTGGATTTCCGATGACTTTCTTGCTGATGAGTCTCCGACATTGCTGCCGACGGGAAAGTGCACAGCTCCTTCGGTCCGCAAGAGCGCGGATCTCAGGATGACATGGGAGCCCGAGTTGAGTATGGCACACTAGGTTGATGAATCGGCTCACGTTGGGAGATTTTGAAATCAGCATTTTTTCGGACGGGACGTATCCGCTCGACGGTGGAGCTTTTTTTGGGGTTGTTCCCAAGGTGATGTGGTCGCGCAAGGTTGAGGCCGATGCCCGCAACTACGTCACCGCCGGTCTGAACTCGTTGTTGATCCGCACCGGCAGGCAAACTGTTTTGGTCGAAACCGGAATGGGCAACAAGCTTTCGGAGCGCATGGTCAAGTTCTACGGGCAGCCGGCGAAGCTGCTCGACAATCTGGCGGCCGCCGGGATCGCGCCCGAGGACGTCGACATCGTGATCAACTCGCATCTGCACTTCGATCACTGCGGGTGGAATACTATGCGGGACAAGAACGGCAAGATCGTGCCCACGTTCCCGCGCGCGAAATACTATGCGCCGGAGGGCGAGTGGCAGTACGCGCAGCAGCCCAGCGAGCGCGACTGGATCAGCTTCATTTCCGACAATTACGATCCGCTGGTCGCGAGCGGGCAGATGACACTTCTCAAGGGCGGCGAAGAAATTGTGCCGGGTATTTCGGTGGAGACTTTCTCGGGACACACCGCGCACATGCAGGCTGTGATCGTGCAGAGCCAGGGGAAAACGGCTTGCTACATCTCCGATCTGATTCCCACGACCGCGCATATTGATATCAGTTGGGGCATGGGATTCGATCTGTATCCGCTGCAGACCATCGAGAGTAAGAAGCAGTACTACGAACGGTCGGTGGCGGAGAAGTGGCTGACGGTCTTTACGCACGATCCGAAGACGCCGTGGGCTTACGTGGAGAAGGATGAGTCGGGGAAGATGGTGGCGCGAGGGGTGTGAATCGACATTTCGCAGAACGACAAGCGAGGGGCGGTCGCCAAATCGGAGAACTGCTATATTGTCTCAGCGCGGCGGAATACTCCAAGCTTGGCTTGGACCGGGCTTTCGGGCCTAGTTGAGCCTCTCTGGGGTTACCCCAGGGGAACTTGAGTAGTTGGGATTTTCATCGCGTGAGCGTCCCTGCGCTCCGGTGCAGGCGGGCTCACGCAGGGTCAGACTCGTTGGAGCATTCCGCTGTCGTTTGTCATGCAGGACTCTTCTCTTCTTGGGGCGCTGGCCCATGCTCTTCTCGCCGGCGAACCCACGATTGAACTCACCGTCTATCGCTGTAGCCGCTCGCTAGGCAAATCTTGGCGCTGGCTTCGCCCGCTCGCGCTGCGGTATCTGGAAAAGTTTGGAACAGGGACGCGTCCGAGACATCGGGACGTCGTTAAGTTCCTCAAGGACGACGCAGGATTTCAACGCGCGCGCTCGAAATATTCCGACGAACTGCTGGTGAGAGAAGTGCTCATCGCCCCGCTGCGAATGCAGCCGGTTGCGACAGCCGAGGCGTGGGGCCTTCCTGCGATCGACTCCCCGGGAGACTTGGGAAAATGGCTGGGGCTCGATCCCGGTGAACTACGGTGGTTCGCAGACCTGAAGGCACTGGGCTACAAGAGGACGGGCGAGCAGCTACGGCACTATCACTACAGGATTCTGGCGAAGCGATTCGGCAGCGTTCGATTGATAGAGGCGCCAAAGCCAAGGTTGAAAGATCTGCAGCGTCAGATTCTGTTGTGGATTCTAAACAAGATTCCGCCACATGCCGCAGTGCATGGATTCGTGAAGGGACGCTCGATCAGAACATTTGTCGCGCCGCACTTGGGCCAGCGGGTTGTGCTCCGGATGGACCTGCAGGATTTCTTTCCTACGTTCGGCGGGATACGCATTCAGAATTTGTTTCGGACGCTCGGATATCCCGAATCGGTCGCCGATCTGCTTGGCGGCATTTGCACGAACGCTGCGCCGCGTAACATCTGGGATGAGGTCGCGGAGGACCTCGGTCGGGTTGGGGTTGAGGAGACCCGGCGGATGTATGCGCGGCCGCATCTACCGCAGGGCGCGCCGACATCGCCGGCTCTGGCGAACATGTCTTTTTACCGGCTGGATTGCCGCTTGAGCGGGCTGGCTGAATCCGCCGGCGCGAGTTACACGCGCTATGCCGATGATCTCGCATTTTCCGGGGGTGACGAATTTGAGAAGGGCATAGAGCGCTTCGGGCTGCACGTCGCCGCGCTTTTGCTCGAAGAGGGATTCCGAGTGAATCATCGCAAGACGCGGATCATGCGTCAGAGCGTGCGGCAGCATCTGGCCGGACTTGTGACCAACCAGCGTCCGAATATTATGCGAAGCGACTTCGACCGACTGAAGGCCCTGCTGACGAACTGCATTCGTCAGGGTCCGGAGACTCAGAATCGCGAAGGCAGGCCGCGATTTCGAAGTCATCTTGAGGGACGCGTGGCGTTTGTGGAAATGGTGAACCCGGAAAAGGGGAAACGGCTGCGCGCGCTGTTCAAGCGGATTCGTTGGGCGGACTAGTTTCTAGCTATTACGCAGGAGAACTGCGCCGGCAGTTTCGCGGGCGTGGGCGCCCGCGCCACATAACCTGGCTTCGAAGAAGTCTTCTACTCGCGACAGAATCTCCGGGGCGTTCTTCGATTCATAGATTGCTTTGCGGAGGGCTGCGCCTCCGGGAACTCCGTGGGTGAACCAGGAGGCGAACTGCTTCATCTTGCCCACGGCGTCGGGGAGTTCTTCTTCGATCAGCATCTGGAAATAGGTGCGGATCATCTGGTAGCGGTCGGCTTCGGAAGGATGGTCGTAGAGCGAGGCTGATGTGGGGACAGCCGCCCCCGGCTGTCCTTCGGGCCGAAGGCCCGATTCGTGCCCCTCTAGCCGGCTGCTGAAATCAAAAGCAATCGAGCTTACGCTCGACGGACAGCCGGGGGCGGCTGTCCCCACAAAATCACTTCTCATGCCGGCGCAGTATTGCTCGATCTGGCGGAAGATCCAGGGATTCGAGGGGGCGCTGCGGCCGATCATGACCGCGTCGCAGCCGGTTTGGGTGACCATGGCGCAGGCGTCTTCCGGGGAACGGATGTCCCCGTTGCCGATGACCGGGATCTTTACGGCGTCTTTGATGGCAGCGATCCATTCCCAGCGGGCGTTGCCGCTGTAGCCCATCTCTCGGGTGCGGGCATGGAGGGCGACCGCCGCCAGACCGCAATCTTCCGCCATGCGCGCGAGTTCGACGCAGACGATTTCTTCGTCGTTCCATCCGGCGCGGAATTTTACCGTGAAGGGTATCGTCACGGCGGCGCGAACGGCTTCGAAAATCTTGCCGATCGCGGGAAGGTCGCGGAGCAGGCCGGAGCCTCCGTTACATTTGACGACTTTCTTCGCGGGACAGCCGAGGTTGAGGTCAACCAGATCGAAGCCAAGGCCTTCCACCATGCGTGCGGCTTCGGCCATGACGCGAGGATCGCTGCCGAAGAGCTGGGCCGAGATCGGGTGCTCGTCTTCGTAGAAGTGAAGATAGCGCTTGGCCTTCTGGTCTTTCTTGCGGAGAACTCCGTCGGCCGAGGTGAACTCGGTCATGATGAGGCCGCATCCGCCAAGGTTGCGGATGAAGCGGCGGAAAACAGTATCGGTGACTCCTGCCATCGGGGCGAGAACGGTGGCGGGGGAGATGGTGACGTTGCCGATCTGGAGGCTCGCTGGAACAGTCTTCATGGGCACGGTCCCGCGGGCGCCCGAGCCACATGTGCCGTTGCCGTTGGCCGAATTGTCCCAGAACTTCTTCATGCTCAGACTCGAGATCTCGGCGTACCTTTCCGGCGTGCTGCGGGGCTCGTCGCGAAACGTCTTTCGATCCTATTCTACTTGCTACAGCAAAACGAAGCCCCCGCCGGGGCGAGGGCTGAAAGTTTCTGTTTGGATTCCGCGAGAAACCGCTGATCCGTGGCGAAGGAGCTACTTCTTCGCCGTCTCGGCCTTGGCATACTTGCGGCGGAAGCGCTCGACGCGGCCAGCGGTGTCCATCAGCTTCTGCTTGCCGGTGAAGAACGGATGGCAGTTCGAGCAAATTTCAACGCCGATGTCGCCCTTATGGGTCGAACGCGTCATAAAAGTGTTGCCGCAGGCACAGTGCACGCGGACTTCGTTGTATGCGGGATGAATAGCTGCTTTCATATGGGTCCCAACCTCGATTCGAATCATTAGATTCTACCGGATTTGCACAGGATTCAGCAATCCTGGGCGTCGAGCTTCGCTCGATGGACAGCCGAGGGTGGCTGTCCCCACATGGGTAGAAGAATGTTCGCCTTACGCGCCTAGCGGAAGGCCTCAGCCGCTAGTGGAGACTGCGCAAGGGTTTGAAAAGGGGCGGCCCCAACAACTCCATCCCGTACTTGGCCATCACTTCTTTCATCTTTCGCGTGGCGGTGTCGGGATCATGAACATCCGCCATTTCTTTGCCCATCTCGTCGAAGAACTTCTCGAAACCTCCCGGCAGGCAGACGAGGATCAACTTAGCCTCTTGCGCGCTGATGTTGGCCCAAATGTGAGGAATGTCGCGGGGCAGCCATATGCTTCCGCCGACCGGCAGGGTGTGCTCCTGACCGCCGGCTTTGAAGATGAACTCGCCGGATAAAACGTAATACCATTCGTCTTCGCGGTGATGCACGTGCAATTGCGGCCCCGTCTGGGGCAAGGCGCTAAGCTCGAAGGCTGTGCACGCGCCCCCGGTATCTTCGGCAGTCACTTTGCACGGGCTGAGCTTTGCCTGCTGGGCAGTAGCAAACGCGAAACGGCTTTCGCCCGGTTTGGCGACGGAGACTTTTCCGGTGGGAGGCGTCTGTGCCGAAAGAAGGGGTGTGACGGAGGCGATTCCGAATAAGTAAAGAAGGCTTCGGCGGTCAATGTTGGACATGGGAGGGGAATATACACTCGGGATCGCGATTTTTTCAACGGCTTAGCTCCGTTGCGCGGCAGGCGAACAGCAGGTTTCTCGCTTCGCGAGGAATGACAGAACCGTGGACGACCCCAAAGATGACCTGCGGCAAGCTGTGATGCGAGTTATGAGGCCGAAAATTTGGCGTTACGTGCGACTTGTTCGGATCTTGAATGCCGGGGAATCTTCAAAAGCGGAGCAGGTAGCTTACCTTCACGAAGAATTGCCGGCTGTCGTTGAGATATCCCCGGGAGGTGTTGGTGACATAGCCGGGCGACGTGGCCGTTTTCGGAATCACGCTGAGGTTCCGCAGGTCGCTGTTATAGCCGACGTAGATGGCGGTGCCGGGATGCACGAGGTAGGTGACGAGGAAGTCCGCGTTGAATTGTTTCGAGGTAGGCAGATAGGTATAAGGAGATCCGACGCCGGGCGTCCCGGCCAGAAGCGAGTTGTATTGCAGGATCAGGCGCACTGAGAGTTGCGGCGTGAATTGCCAGTTCCATTTGGAGCGAACGATGTGATCGTTCAGGATGCTGCGGCCCGCTCCGGGAAATTGCGATTGCTCGAACAGATACGCGCTGCTGGTGGCCCGCAGGTGTTCGAACAGGTAAGTGTTTTCGATCTTCAAGGGCTTCATTGGGCGAAAGGTCACACTGGCGTTAGCAAGATCTTCTCGTGCCAGGAAGGGTTGGGTGTATGGCGTAGAACTTGGAGGGTCAACTGGTGGCGGAGCCACGAAATTAATATTGTCGCCCCAGTAATAGCTGGCGGCGAGTGTCGCCTTCTTGAAATATCCCGTCTGGATGGAGGCTCCGCTGGTGTGTTCGTGATAGTCCTGCGCGCCCAGGGTAGTAGGAGAACAGAAGGGGTAGAAGCCGTAAAAACAGAAATCCTGAGGACGAAGGCGTTCGCGCAATTCCTCGTACGGATTCAGAATGATGATGGTCTGGCCTCGTCCTTGAATCGCGAGGTAAGCACGGTAGTCAGCGTCGAGACGCAGGCCGGTGTGGTCAAAATCGTAGCGACCCACTACCGAAGGGCCCCAGTCCACGACCCAGCCCTTCTTTGGACGGAAACGATAGTCGGCCTGCTGCGTGGTCTCGCGGATGTCAACGCGATTGATGAATCCGGGCACGGAGACAAAGCCCGGGCTGATGTCACTGTAATTTCCGTCGTAGGAAAGATGCAGGCCGTCGCGGTGAAGGTGAAGACGCTCGGCTGGTCCCGCATAGTAATTGTTGTTGCCGTGATTGCCGGAACTGAACGGGTAAAGATTGCCTTCGCAGTTCAGGTTCAGGTTGCTGGAACTGGTTACGGCTTGCCCGTCGAGCGTCCAGTTGGCATTGAATTTCAAGTGGGTGTCGACACCGCCGATGCGGTTGAATTCGCCAGTGGTCGGACACTCCCAGTCGGTATAAAGAAGTCCCACGCTGGACTGACGGAAGATGTCGCGGCTTACACGCGCGATGGCGAAGTAGGAACGAATACCGGACAAAGGACTGGAATCGGGTACTGCCAATCCAGGGCTGCGATCGTCGGTGGCCATCAGGCCGACTGAATAGGGACCGTCCTTTCCGGTGAGGCGAATTCCGGCGGAGGGGGCACCGATGCTGCGGGTGAAAACCAAGTCCATTGGCGAACGGAAAAAGTCTTCATTCTCAAGAAAGAAGGGTCGCTTTTCCGGAAAGTAGACGGCATAGCGCTGGTTGACGGTGATCTGTGGGTCTTCGGACTCGACCTGGCTGAAGTCGGGATTGGCCGTCATGTCGACTACAAAGTGATCGTGGATTACGAACTTGGCGTCCATGCCGGGCTGGCCTTGCGCGGTCGCCTTTTGAAAATACGGGTTCGAGAAGTCGCGGGTATCGAGCGCACGGAAGCCGCGCATCAAGCCGTAGGGCATGAGTTCGATGTCGCGGCCGGGTGAAATACCCTCGAGACCGTAGAGGGTTGCGGCCTGGCCGAGGCGGCCTTCCACTCGCAGGGAAATGTGAGGCCAGAAAGAATCTTCGGTCTTGCGCTGGATGCCGCGATACAAAATGATTCCCCATTCCTGCTGCCTCACGGCGGGAAAACGCAGGCTCTTGAAGGGAATGGCCATCCAGACGACGAATCCGCGGTCGGTGACTTTGCCTCGGGAATCCCACACCGCGTCAAACGAAGTGTCGAAGTGGCCTTGGGTCTCTTCCTCGCGGGAGGCCTCGGTCCAAATGGCGTCCCACTGCACGCCGAGGGGAGTGGTTTGGAAGGCGTAGGCGCGGCGACGGTCGTGAAATGTGTCGAGTATTACTTCGACCTGATCGTCGTCATAAATGTCTTCGCGCCGCGACATCCGGGCTCTGACTTTCTTGGGATCATCGAAACAGACAAAGACCACGTAGAGGTTTTTCTGGTCATATCCGAGGTAGGCGTCGGTGGACTCGGAAACGATTTCACCATCGTGCGGATTGCGCTGGGTGAAGCCAGTCACCTTTGCCATTTGAAGCGCAATCTCGCCCTGCGCCTGCATGGTGAGAAAGTCATCCAGCACCGGGGCGCGCTGAAGACGCGGGATGGTCAGGGCAGGCGGCCCAAGCTCGGACTGAGGCGCGTTCTGCGGCTCGGCTGGATTTTGCGACGATGCGGAATCTTGGGCCGCGCCCGAGGAGACCGTCGCCGAGGCCAACAATAGAACGAGGCCAGCTAGAAGCTTCCTCCGCATTTTCACCAAGAGCCCCGGCCCCCGATCCGAACGCAAAGTCCCCTCGCCCCTCCTTTTCACAGTCAAGGAGGAATCGAGCACAATACACCAAGATGTGCTCCAACAAAACACAGAACAGTTGTTTTTAAGGTTTGCCGAACAGCATACCATTGGAGTTCCAGCCGCAGGACGAGTTCGCAAACCTCTCAGTATTGGAAGAGATAAGAGATTTTCACGAAGATTTGGCGACCGTCGTTCAGGAAATGCTCGGGAGAGCGGGTGAGATTTCCAAGCGGATCGACCGTTGGCGGGTTGGTGAGGTTCTGAAGGTTGCTGTTGTAGCCGAGATAAACCGCGGTTCCCGGATGCACAAAATAGGTCAGGAGCACATCTGCATTGAAGTTCTTGGCGGGCGGTAGCGAACTCAGCGCGTACTGCGGGAAAGCTGCATTGTAATTGGACAGCACAGCGTTGTACTGGCCAATGACCCGCAGCGAGAGGGCCCGCGTGAACTGATAATTCCACTTCGAGCGGATGATGTGATTGTTGAACATGTTGGCATTGGTATTCACGTCACGCAGCCGCGCCAAAAGGTAAGTATTGTCGATCGTCAGGCCTTTGAGAGGCCGGATGGTTGCCGCGAATTGGATGTTGGTCGCCTTGGCCAGCACGGGCGGCCCGACTGAGGTGTCATAGTTCGTGGCCTGCCCCCAGTTGATTTCCGTGGAGAGCACGAGCGGCTTGAAGAATCCGTAGTTGAGCCAGAACCCGCGCTGGTAGTGGGTATAGTCCTGGTTTGTCGTGAGGGTGTTGTAGTCGACCGGGCGCAGGCGCTCGTGCCCCAGATTCCCGTAGACGCCGAAATTGCTCGATCCGCTCAGCATGAATCGCCAGTTCGCGTTGGTGAACCATTCCAGGCGAGTGCCGCTGTGGTCCCAATTATTGATGGCAAAGATGGACGGCCCGTGCCATTGCAGAAGCTTGCCTTCGCGACGGAAGCGGTACATGGCGAATTGGCTCAGACGGCGAATGTCGGGGCGGCGAAAGAAGCCAGTATCAGTTTCGAAGCCAGCGGCCGTGTCCTGGTAAATCACGTTGTATTCCGTCTTGTTCGAACTGCGCTCGACGAACCAGTCGTAGGCGGGACCCCCCTTATGCGTACCGTCATCGAACCTGGTATGGCTGTTGATGGCCTGCACGGTGATCAACCACTTCGCATCCGGCTTGATCCTGGCATCGAATCCGCCAACGCGGTTCGAGCCGACGATGCAGGGATTGTCGGTGCACTGGGCTTCGCCCGGAACCGTGTGCAGCTCACGGTCGGTGTAAATCAGGCCAATGCTCGATTCCTTCCCGATGTCGTGATTGACGCGCAGCACCCCGAAATATGCCCGGTGCCCTGCCAGCGGATCGTACGGAGTTACGCCCAGGCCGGGGGAACGGTCGTCGGCGAAAAGCATTCCGACCGACCATGGTCCCTGCTTGCCCGTGAGCCGGGTGCCGAACTCGGGATCACCGATACGGCGGGTGAACACGAGGTTGATGGGAGTATTGAAGTAGCTCGAGTTTTCCAGAAAGAACGGACGCTTCTCCGGAAAGAACACCTCGAAGCGCTGGTTGACCGTGATCTGCGGTTCATCGGACTCGACCTGGGAGAAGTCCGGGTTGATGGTCGTGTCCAGTACGAAGGAGTTCTTGAGTACGATCTTCGAGTCCAGTCCCGGCCGCAGTTCCAGGTACTTTCCCCCGAAATAAGGATTGGTGGGGTCGCGGTTGTCGAGGTTTCGGAATCCTCGTCCTACGACGTAGGGGATGAATTGCATGTTGCGGCCGGGAGAAACTTTCTCCATGCCGTCCATGTCAGTTCCCTGATTGAGGAAGCCGGTGGCGTTGCTGGTGATGTGCGGATAGAAGGCGTACTCGCTGTTGCGCTTGATATCGCGCTCAAAAAATACGCCCCATTTCTGGATTTCTGCAGGAGGAAAACGCAGCGACTTGAACGGAATCTCGAACCAGGCCACGTATCCGCGTCCGGTCAACTTGGCCTCGGAGTTCCACACCATGTCGTAGGAGAGATCCGGCTCCTGGCCGTTTTCCACCCAGATGCCGTCCTGCTGCACGCCCAGGGGATTAACGTAGAAAAAAAGGCCGTGATTGCGATCGTGAAAGGTGTCGAAGACGAATCCGAACTGGTCGTCGTCGTTGATCAACTCGCGCCGCACCAGGCGCGCGCGAATCTTGTCGGGTTGCGAGTCGAAGCAGATGCACACCACGTACAGGTTCTTGTCGGTGTAGCCGAGATAGACTTCGGTCTTCTGCGAGATGGGCGCGCCATCCTTGGGATCGCGCTGCAGAAATCCGTCAACCTTTAGCATTTGCCGGGCGAACGCCGGAGAGGGTTGCATGTCGATAAAGTCGGCAATGGTAGGCCGCTGTTCAAGCTTCGGAATATGCAGGGTGGCGAACTTCGTGGGGGCGATGACGGGCGTGCTGTTGTCTTTAGCCTGTGCGGACAGCAGCAAGGCGGAGGTTGCGAGCAGCACGGCTCCTACTCGCGCGGTCTTCGATCCGCTCCACATGAGCCCCAAGCCATGAGATCAGGATTTATTGTCGCACCTTAAACTTAGACGCGCGGGATAAAGCAAGGTTAGATCGGGACCAATTCCTATGATGGGAACTCGCTAGAAGGGCCTAAAAACGAGCAGGGCGACCAGTACAACGATGCAAAGAGTCAGAATGAGCAGCGAGAGTTTCTCGACCTTTAAGCTGTCCTTGCGCTGGTTGGATTCGGCCGCCATAGTGTCCAGTTTCCAGCAAAGAGAGAGGGTTTGATAATGGCTCGACTGTGGTGGCACGGTGGTAACGTATCGAAAGTCATTTTCCAGGATGGGATGCAGAGTGCGTGAAAAGGAGGAGTTCGACCATGGCTGAAACCGCTGAACAGTACAAGGCACGCTTCGAGACCTACGTTGCCGGCAAGGATCCGGTGGCGATGCAACGAGACGCGCCCACAATGTTGGCTCGGCTGATCGAAAGAGCTAGCGAATCGAAGCTGGCGCGGCGGCCTAGCCCCGAGAAATGGTCGGTGACCGAAATTCTGGCTCACCTGGCAGAAGATGAATTGGCCAGTTCCTGGCGATACCGCCAGATGCTGGAACACGATGGGGTCGAACTGCTCGGTTTCGACCAGAACCTATGGGCGAGCGTCGGTGACTACGCCTCATGGACAGCGGCCGATGGGTTGGCCATGTTCCGCCTGTTGCGCGAAGCTAATTTGCGCATGTTTGCGAATCTCAGACCCGGGCAGTGGGAATGCTATGGGGTCCATGCAGAACGTGGCAAGCTCACCGTCCGAGAACTATGCGGGCACATGGCCGCCCACGACATCAATCACATTGAACAGGTGCGGAGAATTCTGGGTCCATAGGAGGCTCTTCTTTGCCCGATTTGAAGGATTCTTGGCAAATTTCCTTGACAAGGGCGCGGCCGCGCGCATAATGCGTCAATCCAGATAGCAGCGGTCGAATCCGGTCCCAAGACGCAGGGTGCCGGAGGAGGTGCTTAATGAGCGTATTGGAGTTGTGCGACCGAGAGATTGCGGCGGTGGGGCTCGAAGCTACTGTTGCCGATGCCATAAATAAGATGCTGGACCACCACGTAGGCGCTGTGGCGGTTGTGGACAGTGAGTACCGGGTTGCGGGGATCTTTACCGAGCGCGATGTGTTGCGAAAAATGTCACTGAGTCACGTCGACCCGAAGGCGACGCCCGTGCGCGAGCTGATGACCACGCCCGTCGAGATGGCTACGCGGGGCACTGGCGCGGGAGAGGCTCTCAGTACGATGCTCGAGCGGCACTTCCGACATCTGCCGGTGGCAGATGACAACGGCAAGCTGCTGGGGATCCTTTCGATCCGCAATCTGTTGGAGTGGCGCGTGGACGACCTTAGCCACGAACTGGACTCGCTCGAGCAATATGTCTCGAATGATGGTCCCGGAGGCTAGACGCGCGGTCCACGGCCGTCAGGAGCCGCGGCTATGCCCTATAAAGAATTCCTGCCCGGGCCCGGTTCCTGATATAAAGCGTTGAACCGATGGCGATCTCCTCCGCGCTACCCAAGACGATTGCTGGAGTGCGCATTTTCACCTCGGCATTTTTTCTCCTGTTTGGCGAATACAAAGTAGCCGGGCCGGAGTTTGCCCACGGCGGATTTCAGTCTTACCTGCAAGACTACATCGCGAAGAGTGCATTAGGTTTCTACCGTCCCGTCTTATCGGGACTGGTGCTGCCGCACGCCGTTTTCTTCGGGTATGCGGTGGGGGTCCTCGAACTTGTGGTCGGGGTCTGTCTACTGGTGGGATTCTGGGTGCGCCCGGCGTGTATCCTTGGCGCCTTCTTCTTGCTGAACCTAACACTGGCCGCATGGTGGGAACCGGGCCACGGGGTGCCAGTCTGGCGCTACTTCGGAGCGCGGTTGGATACGGTGCCGCTACTACTGCTCCTGATCATCTTCTTTGCCGCCGACGCCGGGCGGGTCTGGGGTCTCGACGGCCGGCGCAAATAGTCAGCTTTGGATTACTAAACATTTCCAGGGAAGGAAATTGACGATGAAGAAAGTCCGCTGTGCAGTGATGGCTGCGGTCGTGATTTGTGGTTCGGGTTTCGCGGGAAGCGCGCAAACGTCGCGGAATGTCGTGGTTCATGCGGGGCACGTCTTGGACGTGAAGACCGGGAAGATGCTCGCCGACCAGACACTGGTTATCCAGGACGGCCGGATCGTTAGCGCCGGTGCCGCGGTGGACGCGAAGATTCCAGCGGATGCAGTGCGAATCGAGTTGCCCGATGCGACGGTTCTGCCGGGTTTGATTGACGCGCATACCCACCTGACAATGGATCCGAAGTTCGGATACGAACGGTTGGCGAGTTCGCTTCCCAGAGAAACGCTGACCGGCGCCAAGAATGCGCGGCTGACCTTGCTCGCGGGGTTCACCACGGTACGCAATGTGGGAGCACGAGGTTTCAGCGACGTGGCATTGCGCGACGCCATCAACGCGGGCGAAGTGCCTGGGCCGCGGCTGCTGGTGAGTGGGCCGCCGCTTAGCATCACGGGCGGACATTGCGATAACAACATGCTGCCGTCGGAATATCACGCTACGAGCGACGGCGTGGCCGATGGCGTTGCAGAGGTGCAGCACAGGGTTCGCGAAAATATCAAATACGGCGCGGACCTGATTAAGGTGTGCGCGACCGGCGGGGTGCTCTCGCTGGGCGACAATCCGCAGCACTCGCAGTACACCGTGGAGGAGATGAAAGCCATTGTGGCGGACGCGCACCGGTTGGGCCGCAAGGTCGCGGCCCACGCGCACGGGGCCGAAGGAATTCGCTGGGCGGCGGAGGCGGGAGTAGATTCTATCGAGCATGGCTCCTATATCGACGACGCGGGAATAGCGGCGATGAAGGAGCACGGCACCTACCTGGTCCCCACGCTCTACCTGGGAGACTGGATGATCGAGAATGCGGGGTTGACACGTCTGCCTGCACCACTGCTGGCGAAAGCTCGCGATGTTATTCCAGCGGCACGGAAGAATGTCGCGCATGCGTTTGCCAGTGGAGTGAAGGTGGCATTAGGCACGGATGCGGCGGTGTATCCGCACGGGCTGAATGGGCACGAGTTCGCGGTGATGGTGAAGCTGGGGCTGACGCCTCTGCAATCGATTCAAGCCGGTACGATCAATGCCGCGGATTTGCTGGGATGGGCGGGCAAAGTTGGAACGTTAGAGCCGGGAGCCTGGGCAGACATGGTGGCCGTGGATGGGGATCCGGTGAAAGACGTCACCACTCTCGAACGCGTGAAGTTTGTGATGAAGGGCGGGGAGGTGGTGAAGAACGAGTACGGAAAGTGATGGGTCTCAGGGTTTAATCCTCGAGTTTCCGAGAAATCCTGATGATGTTACGGTGAGGTTTTTGAGCCGGGGAAAGTTGTGCAGTCCCTGCGGGACTCACTCTCGTTTTCTTCGACTATCCGGCACTGCCGTGCCGGGCTTTCCCATGTCGCCGCTACGCAGCTGGAATTTTGCGGCTCTCTCCGTCACCCAGTCAGTCCAGAATGAGGACGCCCCGCTGGCCAGCAATGCTGCTTCACCTTCGACCGCGTCCACGAAGTTCTCGATCATCGGATAATGCAGGTTGGCATGAGGCGGAAGATTCTCGCGAGCTCCCGGATACACGAGATCCGGGCCGTTCAGGGGCGACATTTCCATTTCGCCGTCAGTGCCGCGGATGCGGCATTCGTCGCGAATGATCTTGGAGTGCCAGCGAACGTCCACGATGCCGCGGACCCCATGCGGGTACTCGATCATCACGGTGGCATTGTCTTCGACCGCGTAGTGGTGAACGACATTCGAGAGCTGCCCCGTGACGCGCTGCGGTTGGCCGAAGAGAAAATTCAAGACATCGATGCGGTGCGAGGCAATGTCGAAGAGCGGGCCGCCTCCGGCCTGGGAGGGATCGACGAGCCAACTGCGGCTGCCTTGTCCGTCAAACCAGGCGTGGCAGGTGAGTTCGGCAATCACGGGCTTGCCAATCGCTCCGGCTTCCAGCAATTGTTTGGCCCGTTGCACCTTGGGATAACAGCGTCGATAGTACGCGATGCCCAGGGTCTTGCCGTTTTGTTCCGCCGCTTCAAGCATGGTGCGAGCCTCGGCTTCGTTCATGGCCATCGGCTTCTCGCACACCACATGTTTGCCGGCGCGGAGGGATTGAATCGTCTGGGGCGCGTGCAGAAAAACCGGCGTTCCGACGTAGACGGCGTCTATGGTGCGGTCGGTGAGGGCTTCGTCAAGAGTTCCCCAGGCGCGCACGCCATAAGGCGCGGCCTTCGCGGGATCACGGGTGACGAGGCCGTAGAGGCGGCTGCGCGGCTCTGCTTGAATTGCGGGAATTACACGGCGGGTCGCAATGTCGCCGATTCCAATGACGATCCAGTTCAGCATGATCGGTTGATTATCTCAGCCTGCGAAAAGAAAACACTATCGAGCTTCGCTCGAACGGACAGCCGGGGCGGCTGCCCCTACATGTGATTTTTTCGCCTTAAAAAATCAAAGGCCGGACGATTCCGGCCTTCGATTCGATTTCACGCAGAAACTACTTTTTGGGAGCGATCGCGTCCTTGGCGGCCTTGGCGACGCGGAACTTCACGACGGTCTTAGCCTTGATCTGGATCGGTTCGCCGGTCTGCGGGTTGCGTCCCACGCGAGCCTTGCGATGCGCCTTTACCAGACGGCCCAAGCCGGGGACAACGAAGATGCCGTTCTTCTTGGTTTCTTTGATAGCGGTATCAGCGAGATGCTCAAGAAATGCCGCCGCGGTTTTGTTGGGGAGCTCGGTCTTCTCGGCGAGTTGCCGAATAAGCTGAGTTTTAGTCAGACCTGCAGCCATGCTTCCTCCTCAGGAAAAATCGGTTTAATACCAGCGGGGCTTATCTTATACCCGTGGCCTGTGGAAAATCACCTTATTTTACGGGCCTTTTCGAATTTGCACCTGCGGGAGAGCCCGTCTTTAGAGGCTTTCGCATAGTCGTTGGTGATCAAACGGGCCTATCATGCGTATCAGCGTAGTAACCGGGTAATTAGTTCATTCCGGATCGCACAGAAAAGCAGAAATTGAAGATTGTGTGTCGAGCCCGCAAAAGCTCTGTGCTTCCGTGCCTCCGTGGTGGAATCCTATGGTGGATGCCATAATGTTTTCTGGAGATACCGCGATTGAGTTGTGCGATTTGTGAAATCCGCAAGGAGAAACGTTTCTGCCCGGCTGTGCACGGGCGCATCTGCCCGCAGTGCTGTGGCGAGCAGCGGGAGGTGACGCTGGATTGTCCCAGCGATTGTCCCTACCTGCAGCAGGCGCGCGAGCACGAAAGGCCGCGCTCCGCCGAACAGATCGATCCTGCGGGATTATTTCTGCAGGTCGAAGTCTCGGATCAGTTCATGTACGAGAAGGAACACCTGCTGATGGGGTTGACCTACGCGCTGGCAAAGGCTGCTCGGGCCGACCACAGCTTGCATGACCATGATTTGATCGCGGTGCTGTCGATGTTGGGGAAAAGTTACGAGCGCCGGGTGAATTCCGGACTTCACTATGAGCCGCCGTTGACGAGCGATTCGCAGCGACGGGCCGCCGTCGAAGTCGAGAACATGGTGAAGGAGTATCGCGAGGCTGAGCAAAAGCATGCGGGCTACTCAAGTCTCAAGGAGTCTGAGGTATTGAAGGCGCTGGTGTTCCTTGTGCGGCTGGCCCATGGCAGGACATCGGGGCGCCCGAAGTCGCGCGCATTTGTGGAATTTCTCTTCGCCCAGTTTCCAGAGAAAGACTCAGCCGTACTCACGCCACAGGAAGCGGGCAGCCGGATCATCCTTCCTTAACCTCAAAAATTTGCCACGGATTCTCACGGATCGACACCAATCTAAGTTTTTTTCTTGTTTGATCCGTGCAAAAATCCGTCCGGTCCGTGGCTAGTGTTCTTCGAATTTCCGTACTGTCTGTCCTGCCGGAAGATTGTCCAGCAGTTCGCGAATGGTTTTCTTCAACACGGGATGCCGCACGTCGCGCGCGATTTCCGCCAGAGGTGCGAGCACGAAACGTCGCTGGTGCATGGCGGGATGAGGAATCTTTACTTCGGCCGTATTTACGATCGTGTTTCCGAAAAGGAGGATATCGATATCGATCGTGCGCGGACCTTTCTTCTGGAAGCGTTGCCGACCCATGGCTTTCTCAACGTCAAGGAGTTTTGCCATGAGTTGCGCGGCTGTAATAGAAGTTTCAAGGCCCACGGCACAGTTCAAGAACCATCCCTGATCGGTTACCTCAACGGGTTCAGTCTCGTAGAAGGAAGACACCGATACCACTTTCCCGATCGTTCCCAGCCGCTTGATGGCATCGCGCAGATGAAGCTCGCGATCTCCCAGGTTGGATCCCAGCGACAGATAGACGAGGCTGCTCATTCGGCGTGGCTTCAGTTGTACCTTGTGAGAACGGAACGCACAATCCCGGGCGATGCTCGTCGGCTTAGATCCAAAGGCACTTAGAGAGGTCCAATGCTTTCAAGTCGGTTGGATCGCGCCCGCCCAGGGGTCCATCACCTTGGTCACTATCATGGATGATCGCTCTCTCCTAAAATCGCACTATGACGTTGGAGTCCCTGCTTCTGAGCCAGGACCCGGAATTAGTGCGCGTAATCCGGCCCACCCTCGAGAAACTCTCGATTGACGTGGAAATCTGCCACGAAGCACGCGCCGGCGCCGACATCCTTATCTCTGACAAGTTCGACGCGGTCATCGTAGACTGCGACGATCTGAATGGCGGCCTGGCCGTGCTACAGGGGCTGAGGAACACGCCGAGCAATAAGAATTCGGTCGCGTTCGCCATTCTCAATGGCAAGAGAACGACGACTCAGGAAGCCTTCGGCATGGGCGCGAATTTCGTGTTGCAGAAACCAATCAGTAGCCTGAACGCGTCACGTTGCTTCCATGCAGCGCTGAATTTCATGCTGAAAGAGCGCCGCCGGTACTTCCGCCATCCGGTGAAGATGCAGGTGAAGGTAGTACTAGAAGGCAAAACACTGAACGCGACCAGCACGAACATTAGTGAAGGCGGCATCGCGTTGATGATGCGCGAAGCTGTGCCCAAGGGTGCGGCTCCTCACCTTAAGTTCTCGTTGCCGGATTCGAACCTCCACATGGAAGTAGAAGCCGAAGTCGCGTGGGCTGACGTCAAGGGTCTCGCAGGATTTCGTTTTCACAACGTGCCGAAAAGCTCCCAGCTTGCGCTCGAACACTGGCTCGACGAGCGCATCGAGCAGGAATTTCCCGGGACCAAAGAACGACTGGCCGCAGAATCCTGAAGCTCCCACGAAGCGTTAGCCGAACAGCATCCTCTATCAACTCATGTCGGGGCCACGTTTTTCCCCTGAGCTGCCGAGGTACCTCCCTTTAGACTTGCGTACAGCTTTTACCGTGGCAAGCTGATAGATCGGGAGAAGTGAATGTTGACAGATGATTTCCGCATTGCCAAGGTGCAAAGAACGCTGCGATGGTTCGAAGAAGATATCCCGCTGCTGAATATGCGCGTGAAAGAGTTGTCGAAAGAACGCCAGGAATCAGCGCGCAAGTTTGCCGCAGCGGTGATTGATCAGACCCGGGCCGAATTGGAACGGCTGCTGCGAGAAAAACCCCACCATGTGGATGATGGCAGCGAGACTCCGTGCGAACCGGCAGACTAGTCGTTAATAAGAAGATCCGGCCGCAGCTTCCGCATTCCGGGTGATGGAAGTGGCGTGTTCTTCGCTCGGGAAGGTGACTTCCTCCCACAGAGTCTTGTCGCGCAGGATGCGCGAAACCAGGGCAGTGTGCATGGCGTGGCCGGCGCGATCGGCGACAACCTTACCCAGGATCTGCTTTCCCAGCAGAGCCAGGTCACCAACTAGATCCAGGACTTTGTGACGAACGAATTCATCGGGAAAGCGCAGCGGACCGTTCTCGACGCCATCGCGTGTCAGGACGATACAGTTCTCGCTGGAAGCTCCGCGAATCAATCCCATGTTTCGCATTGCCTGCTCGTCTTCACGCGAACCAAATGTGCGCGCGGCGGCAACGTGGCGCAGGTAGCTTCCATTCGTCAACTCCACCTGAAAGGTTTCTTTCCCGATCAGGGGATGAGGGAAGTTGATGGAATAGGAAACTGAATAGGTGTCGGAGGGATAGACGGCGATAAACTTGTTTCCCTCCCGCATCTCCACTTCCCGGCGGATCTTCAGATACTTGCGAGCGCGGCGTTGCTTGCGAATGCCAGCCTTCTGAATCATCTCCACGAAGGGCCTGGAACTGCCGTCGAGGATGGGAAGCTCCAGGTTATCGAGCTCGACAATCGCGTTATCGATGCCCAGGCCGATGAAGGCAGAGAGGACATGCTCGGTCGTGGAAATCAGCACGCCCTTTTTCATGAGGCTGGTGGCGTAACTGACGCGGGCTACATTGCGGCTGACAGCTTCGATCTCAAAGCCGTCAAGATCGATGCGCCGAAAGACAATTCCTGTCCCGGATGCAGCGGGCAGGATGCGCATGGAAACGGGAGCTCCGCTATGCAAGCCGACGCCACTGCATTCCACGGAAGTGCGGATTGTTTGCTCGTAGGCTAACAAGGATCGATGTGATTATTCCGGTGAACCAATAGACTACAGCGGCGATTCAAAAAACTGGCTGTGGCAAAAACACCACACTCGATGGTAGCAAGACGAGGGCTGACCATGTTGCGCCGGTCGTTCAACGACCGGCTAAAATGCTATAAACAATGCGGTTAGCTCGCCATTGAAGGTCGACTACGAAAGGCGGGTCTGGGAATCCAGAAGGACAACCAGAATATTGTTTCCCTGGAATTACCCGGCACGAACAGAATTTATCGTTTGCCCGGCTTGTTAGGGTTGTAGCCGGAGTTGGGATCGAACATGGCGGGATCCAGTCCTTGGTTAATGGTGACGGAATTCAGGAAGCGCTGGCTGACCATGTCGCCGTTGAAATAGCGCGTCACGTTGAAGGGCGCCATGATGCCTGAGACCGCGCGGTAATTTTCGTAGACTTCTTCTTCCAGATTCTTCTGGCGGTCAACCGGGTCGCGCCAGTCGAATGATTTCTTGACGGGCAGATGAGTGTCGGCGTCAAAGTAGAGTGTGACGCTCTCGTTTTGCGAATTAATCAGCGTCACCTGCAGTGCCGGATGCTGCGCTGCGATGGCATTGCCTTCAAACAACAAGACTACGCCAGGATCGTTCACCCACTTTCGCAGCACCGTATCGAGCGAGAAGCGGCGGCGACGAAGATAATCGTCGAGATCTTTTTGTTCAATGGGTCGAGGACCCTTATAGGTAATCTCGAATCCCTTGTTGCCGATGTACAGTTCGGCGATGTCGCGCTCTTTCGTGATTTCGACACGCTCCTTGTCAGGAAACTCGCTAAAACTCCAGAACACGCTGCCGCCGCCGTTCGGGCGGCCATGGTGAAAGCTATAGCCACGTCCCTGCTGTTCGCGGTCACGAATGCTGAGGAAGGTTTCGCCGCCAAGAGCCTTAATCGCCTGATTGATGATGTCCTTGGCCTTGTCGGCGTTCTGTTTGTCGACCGGTATGGCAGGAGTGGACGGCGGGCCGGCAGACGGCGACGTAGCCTGCTGCGTCGGTTGCGACGCAGAGCTTTGCGGGAGTTGCCAGCCGTGAGACGAGGCTGAGCACACCAGAAGCAGGATCGGGAAAAGCTGTTTCATTCCGCTTGAGAGAGTGAGCGCGTGCAAATCAGAATTGTAGCGTTACTTGTGGACTTTCTGCCCGCAGCGAAGGTGCTCCTCTCCTTGCTTGGATGCAGGAAACACCGAAAATGCAAGCCGCGGATGAGCGTTTTTATGGCCTTTCTCCGCATTCCTAGCCGGAGAGAACCGCTCCGCCGTTCACATTGAACACTTCCCCAGTGATAAATCCGGCATGCTCCGTGCACAAGAAAAGCACTGGAGCGGCAATCTCCTCGGGCGTACCCACGCGGCCGAGTGGAATCGTGCTGCGGATTTCCTCTCCGCTCTTGGGATCTTCAAGCGCCGCAGCGCTCATCTCCGTATCGACCCAGCCCGGGGCGACGCTGTTGACATAAATTCCGGCGGACGCTAACTCTGTCGAAAGACCTTTCACCATGCTGATCAGCGCGCCCTTCGTCGCGGAATAGTCGCAATGGAACGCCTCGCCGCGCTGGCCGCTCGTGGAACTGATGAGCACAATGTGTCCGGCCGGGGACTTCGTTCGAGGCTGCGACTTCATCTGAGCGACTGCGTGCTTGACCAAGCCGAAAACGCCGTCGAGATTGATCGACATGGTGGACCGCCATTGCTCGTCTGACATGCGGTCGATGGGGACATCTTCGACAGGCCACACGCCGTGATTTGCTACGAGAATGTCGAGGCGTCCGAAATGCTTGACCGCCGCAGCCACCAGGGAACGCCCCGCTTCAGGATTATTCAAGTCGGAGGCCACGGGATAACACATCGTGGTGCCGCATTCTTGTGCCAGAGCATCCGCCTGCGCTCGCGCGTTACGGTAACTGAAAACTACTTTCGCTCCAGCGGCTACGAACATGCGCACCGTAGCCGCACCGATGCCACGCGAACCGCCGGAGATAAGAGCAACCTTGTTGGAAAGCGAAAGGGGAACGGGCATAGCTGTTTAGTTTCCAGTTTCTGCTGGGGCATTGCAAGTGAATCGGACGTTAAAGGGAATCTACTCGAGGCTGCGGAAGCGTTTTTTGACCCGGTCGCAGACAGCTTAGTCGGTGCCAGAATTCGAAGGTGTTCGCTCCGACCTCAGCCCGCGCATAAGCAGGCGGACCAGCATGCCGTCGAAACGAGTGCCGCTCATTTTGGCAATCTCGTCGAGCGCCTGGTCTGGCGTCCTCGCAGCGGAAAAGGACTGCTCGGTGACCATGTTTGCGTAGGCATCGGTCAAGGCGATGATGCGCGCCCAGAGTGGGATCTCTTCTCCCCGCAGGCCGTCGGGATAGCCGGAACCGTCGAAGCGCTGATGATGATGCTCAATCGCATCCCGCATCATGGCGGAGTGGGGGATGGCGCCGACAATTTCCGCGCCCACATGGGCGTGCATCCGAACCTGGAAAAATTCGTCGTCGGTGAGCGGTCCGGGCTTGTTGAGAACATGTTCTGGAACAAAAATCTTCCCCACGTCGTGGACGCGGGCGGCATACACCAGGTCGGCGGTTTCTTCGGAGGACAGGCCCAGAGCTCGCGCAATGACTTCGCTGTAGCGCGCCACCAGATCGCCATGGCCAGCAGTCTGCATTTCCCGCGATTCGGCCGCGCGGCTCAGAGACTCGATAGCTTCCTTGAGCAGGGGCGTGTTGCATTCTTCATCTCCCCCGCAGAGCTTGAATAAGGTCGAGGTCAGCTCTTCGAGTTGCTCGGGTCCCGCTCGCTCTCGTTGCAGGAAGCCTTCGATGTAGGCGGAAATTTGCTGGCGCTGCCAGGCAAATTCCTGGCCTTCCACAAATTCCTGCGCGGTTGAGACGAGGTTGCCGCCCGAGCGCTTGGAAACGTACATACCAGCGTCGGCGACGCGGATAATGTCTTCGATCGAGAACCCGTGCATGGGGAAACTGGCAACGCCGAAGCTGCCGGTGATTTTGTGCTCACTCAGCATGGGATCGCTGGCCAGCCACTGGCGGAGACGTTCGGCGAGTACTTGCGCCTGTTCGGAGCCGGTCTCGGGCATCAGGACAATGAATTCATCGCCGCCGTAGCGCGCCACGACGTTCGATTGCCGCGATTTCTGCTCCAACAACCGGCCCACGCGCGCCAGCACGAGATCGCCTTCAAAGTGGCCCATGGTGTCGTTGACCTCTTTGAACTTGTCGAGATCAATGAGCACCACCGAGAACGGGCGTCCGGAACGCGATGCGCGTTTCCACTCCGCCGACAACGCTTCCCAGAAAAACCGGCGAGTTTTGATTCCGGTCAGACCATCGGTGATTGACTGCTGCTGCAGTTTCTGGAAGACGAATGCATTGTGCAACGCGGTGGCCAGCAAGTCCGCCAGGGTATTGAGAATCAGGACATCCTGCGGCGAGAAGGCGTTTTCCGCACGGCTCTCAATGTTGAGCACGCCGAGCAGCGACTCGCCGTAGGTAATGGGCACGCACAGGACAGCGCGCGAGTCGGGAAGAATTCCAGTGAGATTTCCGGGCAGCGCGTTCTGCACCATCGCGCGTTCTCCCGTTCGCGCCACGCGCCCCAGTATGCCCGATCCCAACGGAATTTTTTTGCCCATAGCGTGGGCGGTTGCGCCAGCCTCAGCTTTAATCTCCACTTCTTTCGTTCCGTAATCGAGCAAACCGATGCCGATGTGGTCGAAACTGAAGTTCTTCTGGATCTCATTCGCGATCTGGCTCAACATGTGGCCCGGATCGTCGCTCGAGATGGCCGTGCGAGAGACGTTGTTCAGGAACGCCAGTTGCCGGGAACGGCGCTGCTCGTCGGCGAACAATCGGGCATTCTCGACAGCTACCGACACTTGGCCGGCTGCGGTCACGAGCACGTCAAGGTCGCGCTGTTCGAAAACGAATTCCCGGTCGGGATTCATCGCGACCATGATTCCCGAAGCTCTGTTTCCCATAAAAATGGGGACCGCGATCAGGCACTTGGCGGGACGCTTCGGAACGTGGCTGATCCCCAGCCGATTCCGCGCTGACTCCAGATCGGAACGGATGAGCAGGGGCTCCGCGGTGCGGATCACGTACTCGGTAAAAGCATTCCGTAACTCGCGAGTTCGCTTGGGCAGGACTCGCCCGTCCCTGACTTCAAGCTCGAAGCGGATTTCGTCGCCTTCCTGAAAAGCGATGTAGAAATGAGTTGTGTCGAAAATCTGACCAAGCTCGACTTGGATGGTGCGGAGAATCTCGTCCTGGTCAAGGCGTGAACTGATCGCCTTGCCGATCTCTGTCAGCAGTTCATATTCCTTGGTGCGACGGTGGGCGTCGTGGCTGACCACGTAGTTTTCGAGCGTAAGGCCGAGCTGGAGAGCGAGACCGACCATCAGACGCGGACCAGAGGACCCGAAAGCCCGTCTCTCAGCATGCGGGAACAGGATGACGCCGAAATTGTGCTCGCGAGTCTGCAGATTGACCGCGGTCAGATTCCGAACTTCGGCTTCCGTAAGTATGCGTTTGAACTCCGCGAATGTTCCGATTGACGTAACCGGAAGCGGTTCGGTCATGTCGGCTAGATCGTGGACCGTGAAGATGCCGCTCTGCCGGTAGGCGAGTTCACAGATGTAATCTCCGGCTCCGCTCACTTCGAGGGCATCGAGGAATTCTTTCGAGAAACCCTGCTGGACCGAGGGCAGCAGCCCGCGCCAGCGTTCGCTGATGACAATAGCGGCCCGGTCGAGGGGCAAAGCGCTGCGCAAGCGTTCGAGCGCGGCTTGCATGCTTGGGACCAGGTCCTCGGCGAAAAGCAGACGCCGGGGATCCACGCCCAGAGTCGAGAGAGCCAGCGTGTTTTCCTGCACCGCATTGCGCTGGTTTTCAAACAGCACCATCACCATGGCAATGCCTAACAACATCTGCGGTACCGGGCCAAACAAACGGGTCGCATTGCCGAAATTTTCCATCAGCGGGTTCTGCAACTGACCCACGCCCATCAGCACGCCCCACAGGGCCAAAGCAAAAGCGAGTACCTGGAAAGCGAAAGATCCGCGCTTGTGGCCGTTCAGGTAGAAGACAGCAGAACAATAGAGCAGAATCGCGGCAAGTCCCAAACCTAGGCGGATGGCCGGTTGCGCGTCGGGACGAAAGACGCCATTCACAATGTGCCCGCGCAACGTGAGAAGCGCGAGTACGACGCCGGTAGCTCCGACGCCGGCATCGTACCAGCGGAACTCGGAGGAGCCGCGCATCAGGCGCGTCGAGACAAAAATGCACAATGCCATTCCGACCAGGAAAAGTTCACTGATAAAAAAAGCGAGGGACGAGGAAGGGAATGTGTCGAGAACATAGTGCAGCGAGTATGCAGCCCACGCCAGTTGCCAGGCGCGGAAATAGGGCTGCCGGCTTTGCTCGTGCAGATATGTAAAGACGAGGAAAAGAAGAACCGAGACGAATCCCGGAATTAAGACGGTGGTGATGACAACACTGTTCATAGGGCCGAGACCGACACCTCTGGCCATGCGTACTGGCTCAGTTTCGGGGGGAAACAGTGTCCCAATGTTTTCATACCCGACATCCAAACACAACAGGATTTAAGTACACCGTCCGCCTTCGATATCTTTCTGAATCAGGGGGTTGTACGCAAAATCGATAAGGTACCTTGGCTTGACGCCGAGGTGAGCCGTCCGTACCATCGAAAGTCCGACCCCAAGCTCATGTCCGAACCCTCGAATTCATCGTCACACTCCAAGCCGCGAGTGCGTTTTGCTCCATCCCCGACCGGGTTTCTTCACGTAGGAAGTGCCCGCACTTTCATTTTTAACTGGTTGTATGCCCGCCGAACCGGCGGGACGATGATTTTGCGGCTCGACGATACCGATGTGGAACGCAATACCGACGCATCCGTGAACTCCATCTTTGAAGGATTGCAGTGGCTGGGCTTGAATTGGGAGGAAGAATACAAGCAATCCGAGCGTGGAGCGCTGCATCGGCAGATGGCGCAGTCGATTTTTCAGAAGGGACGAGCCTACCGTGATTTCACGCCGGCCCATACCGGCGACAGCGAGAAGTCAGGCGCCCAGGGGACGTGGCTGTTCAATCCCGGGATGCGCGAGTTGCCGCGCGAGGAGAGCGATCGCCGTGCCGCGGCCGGAGAGCCGTTCGCCCTGCGTTTCCGCGTGCCTCGTGAAGGGGGGCAAGTGGTGCGTTTCACCGATGCCGTGTATGGCGAGCAGATGAAGGCGGGTGCCGACATCGAGGATTTTGCCCTGCTGCGGTCCGACGGCATGCCGACCTATCACCTGGCATCGTGCGCCGACGACGCGGATCTGCGGATCAGCCACATCATTCGCGGCCAGGATCACCTGTCGAACACTTACAAACACGTGCTGATTTTCGAGGCCGCGGGGCATGTGCCTCCGCAGTTCGCGCATCTTCCACTTCTGGTGGCGCCCGATGGGACGAAGCTCTCTAAGCGTCGCCACGGGCCAATCGTCAGCGTGACTACCTATCGTGATGCTGGATTTTTGCCGCAGGCTTTCATCAACTTCCTGTGCCTGCTGGGCTGGTCGCCGAAAAACGATCGCGAGCAGATGACCCAGCAGGAACTAATCGAGGCGTTTTCGCTGGAAGGCGTTAATCGCGCGAATGCTGTCGTGAACTTTAAAGAGCCGGCTGCGACTGCGGAGGAAATGTTTGATCCCAAGGCTGTCTGGCTGAACGCGGAACATATTCGCGGGTTGGCTATCGAAGAACTGAGCCAGCGCCTGCTTCCGATCGTGCGCGAGGCGGGGTTCGACATCACGCCAGAAAAGATGTTGCGGATCACGCCCCTGATCCGCGAGCGCATCAAGCTGCTGCGCGAAGTGCTGACCGCGGCGGACTTCTTCTTTGTCGAGCAACTGCCGCCGTACGACCCAGCCGAACTGGTCCCGCAAAAGGGAGACGCGGCCACGGCTCAGAAGGTCTTGCAGAAAGCTCAGACCGTGCTGGCGGATGTCGAATTCAAGCACGACCCGTTGGATCAGGCTCTGCGCGCGGCCGCGCAAGAACTGGGTGTAAAGGCCGGACAGATGTTTCAACCCATCCGCGTTGCCGTCTGCGGTCGCAAGAATGCCCCACCTCTTTTCGAAACGTTAGAAGTGCTGGGGAAAGAGGTCACGCTGAAACGGATCGAGCAGGCAATCCGGAAATTGGCGTAGCTTCGGCTACAACTTTTGTTTGCATCCACGCCGTGGTCCTGCTGATCTAACAACCTCTTCCAGAAGGTCATGAAGGTCATGCGAGGTCCTGCTATGAAAGCCGTTCAAATCAGCAAACCAGGTGGGAATTTTGAAGTCGTCGAGCGTCCCACGCCGGAGCCGGGGCGCGGTCAGGTTCGCATTAAGGTCGAAGCTTGCGGGATCTGTCACAGTGATGCTTTGGTCAAAGAAGGCCAGTGGCCAGGCATCCAGTATCCGCGGGTTCCGGGACACGAGATTTCCGGACGGATCGATGCGATTGGCCCCGACGTCACGCTTTGGAAGGTAGGCCAGCGGGTCGGAGTGGGCTGGCATGGAGGGCACTGTTTTCAATGTGACGCCTGCCGCCGGGGCGACTTCATTCTCTGCCAGTTCGAAAAAATCACCGCCATTCACTTCGATGGAGGCTACGCCGAATACATGGTTGCGCCCGCGGAGGCCGTAGCCTCGATGCCCGATGATCTGGCCGCCGACGAAGCAGCCCCGCTGCTGTGCGCGGGAATTACCGTGTACAACGCGTTGCGAAATTCAGGCGCGCGCGGCGGCGAGTTGGTCGCGATCCAAGGGATCGGCGGCCTCGGCCACCTGGGAATTCAATATGCCCGGCAACTTGGATTCCGCACTGTCGCCATCGGACGCGGAGCCGACAAGCAGGCGCTCGCTAAGAAACTCGGCGCCCACGAGTACGTGGACACAAGCGCGAGCGCTCCCGCCGAAGAGTTGCAAAAGTTGGGAGGGGCACGCGTGATCCTAGCGACGGCGCCGGATTCGAAATCCATGTCGGCGTTGGTCGATGGCCTGGGAGGCAACGGCAAGATGCTCATCGTCGGGGCCGGCTTCGAGTCACTTACGGTGACTCCGCTGCAACTGATTGGCGGGCGGAAAACTATTCAGGGATGGGCTTCGGGCACGGCCAAAGACTCCGAAGACACGTTGCGATTCAGTTCGCTGACCGGCATTCGCCCCATGATCGAGCGCTATCCGCTGGAAAAGGCAGCGGACGCCTACAACCAAATGATCACTGGAAAAGCGCGATTCAGGGTAGTCCTGACCATGAGCTAAATTGCCAGCCTACGGCAATCGGGGTGGTTAAGGCTGGGAGAGATGTCAGTAGATTTTCGGCTTCTCGGTGGGGTATTCCTGTCCGTACTTGTTCAGGTGCTGCGCCGCAATGTCGGACGAGTGGAGCGTTAGTGCAAGCGGCCCGCTCCCAGCATTCACTTCCAGGTTCTGGCTCAGCGAGGCTAGTTCTGCCTCAGAGGCAAGTTCATACCAGAATTCCATCTTGTAGCGTCCCGGCGGGAGATGGCTGATCTGAAAGCTCCCGTCCCCGGAAGTGATCGCAAAGTAAGGTGTTGGTACCACAACCACGGCAGCACTCATTTCCGGGTGGATGTTGCAGAAGATATACGACACCCCAATCTGCGAAAAGCGAACCTTCCGCGTGCTGCCGCTTTCATAGAGACCAAGATCGAACGGTTTTCCGCGATAGATAGAAAAAACATCATGGAAGAAGGGATCCTGATTCGGGAACTCGATCTCCGTTCCCAGGCGGACGGCCACGACATGCGGTGAGAAGCGCTTGTCTTTCTGGATCAGGCGTGCGGGAGGCGCTGGGACAGGCGATTCTACGGATCGTTCGGGAGTGACCCAGACTACTACATCCGCGCTCCCTGACCTGTGTTTGGAGCGATGTACCACTTCGACGCGGCCACGAAGGGTTGTGTCTTGCGCCGCCAGACTGGCGCAAAAGGAAAAGACGACAGCGAGCAGGAGGTATCGCCGCATCAGAAATGCACTCCTGCCGCGAGATTGATTTGATCTCCCGTCTGGCCGGGCGCACCGGCTGGAACCGTGAAAAGATGCCGATACTCCACGGCAAAAAGCAGAACCGAAGTCGGTTTGTAGATCAGATTCACGAACTCAGTGCGATTCGTCTGCATCGCGGGGAAACCGTCAATTGTAAAGGAGAATGGGAAGACCCTGAGGTCGCGTCCGTAATTCTCATCTTGCCCGAAAGCGCCATTGATTTCAAAATGAGTCGACGGAATCACCTTCAACTGGCCCCACACCCCAGTGGAGCGTAGCGGATGAATGGCACTATGCGGTCCCGTTGGTTCCGGAAATACGACACTTGTCCAAATGCCGCCGCCAAGTCCGCCGACGGCCTGTCCCGTATACCATTCGCCGGAGATCTCCAGGTGCTTTCCAAAACCAGCTTGCAGATCTGAGTTCAAAGTCCAGCTGGCGATGTCGGAAAAGGTCTGATATCGCTGCTGTGCGCGGTATCCACTGAAGCCGATGGTGAAAGGATAGCGAGCATCTTTCGAGCGATCGAATGCGATTCGGCCAGCTATGGCGGGCGCGCGCGTCGCTTCCCCGGCGGTTGGATTGCGGCCTTGGAAAACTGGTGTCTCTTCGGTTAAAGGATCGAGGATGCCTCCCTGCAGCACAAGAGAGGTCGCGTCATTCAGGGCGATCGAGTGGGTGACTTCTATCGTCGGAGTCCAGACCCAAAGATTTCCCGACCATGAAAATGCTGGCTCATAAACTGTGGCATAGGAAGTTGGCGAGAGCGGAGAAAAGAAAAGTTTGTCTTGCCCAAACGTGAGCGAAGTGTGCGCCCAGTCAAGAGTGACCTTTGCCGTGCGCAGACGAACCAGTCCCGCAGCCAGTCCGAAGCGGTGGTTGGGTTACCTCCAGCGAAGTCGACTTCCGCTCCCGCGGAGGTCTGCGCACCAAACAGCTTCGGACCGACGGCATCCACGCCAAGCATGGTCTGTCGCAGCGTGCCTCCGATTCCCGGACTCGGCGCGCCCGGAAAATTTGGCAAGGCAAGGCTCGGCAGATCCTGAATGTCGAGAATGCCCTTGTTCCAATAGGAGTTGAACAGAATCAAGCCGGAAAGCTTGACGGGATACTTGGTGGCGCTCTCCACCTTGTCCTGATGCATCTCGCCGACTTTGGCGGCGAGGAAGCCGACATCCTGGTCGGCAGCGGCCACGGTAGGTTCGCTGGCTGCGGCTGGCGCGGGTTCTGCCGGATGGCCAGACTGAACTTGCTTGCGCAATTCTTCCAAACTCTGGCGAAGTTCTTCAATCTGTCGTTTCGACTCAGCCAACTCGGCGCGCGTCTGCTGTAAATCCTGGCTGAGTTGGGTGACCTCTGGAGGGCGTGACCCAGCGTCCTGCGCTCGAGCGCACACTGCGCCGACACATGCGAGGGCAATAACCGCCTTGAGACACAATGACATTAGAGTCGAAGTCGATTGTCGTCACCCACCGGGAACGGGGGCAAGGTTACTAACGGTGCCGAGGCGCTCTGGAGGGTTACCAGAGTGTCTGGCAGGGGTAATGGTCCTCCCTTAGTCTTTGATTCACAGTGCTGATTCCGCCTTTCAAACATCTGCGAACCAGGCTGCTGGTTTCCATGCTGGCGGTCGTGTTTTTGCTGACTGCCGCCGTGCTGATATTGATCCAGGCGCGAATGCGGAACCAGATCCGGGCAGACCTGGCTTCGACCTTGCGGACCGAATCGCGCGTGTACGGCGAGATCGAGAACGCGCGTCGTGAGCAGGCACAACAGAGCGCGCAATTAATCGCCAACCAACCCAGCCTCAAAGCATTGATGTCGACCAATGACCCCCTGACCGTCGAAGACGGCTCACAGGCGATTCTGCCCAACAGTCACGCGGATCTCTTGATCCTGGAGAATCCCAGCGGCGACATCCTGGCGATTCATGCGAAGTCCAACGATGTCACCGCAGCGACGGTGGCGCCGCTGATGCAGGGCACCGACGGGCAGGAAGACTGGTGGTTCCTTGGTGGGCGCTTGTACGATGTGAATTTCGCTCCGATCCTGGCCGGAGCCGGCCAGGAACAGCGGAGTTTGGGAAGAATGGCGCTGGGGCGCGAGATCCGCCGCGACACCATCCTTCGCAGCGGAGCGCTGGGGAAGTCAGCATTTACTTTTGAACGGCAAGGGCGGGTTCTGCTCAGTTCCCTGTCTCCTGATCAGTGGGCTGACCTCGAAGTAGTTCTGCCCCATGATATGGCGGCATCGAACGCCGAGCGTGAATTCGCACTTCGAGGCGAACGATATCTGGCGAGCTATGTCGAACTGCCGGGCGATCATCCCGTGCGGCTGTACTGTCTGCAATCCTACGATCAGGCGACCGCTTTCCTGCATGCCCTGAATCGCATGCTGCTGATGTTGGGCGCAGTCGCTGTGCTGGTGGGAGCGCTGATTGCGTTTTTCGTGTCGCGTCAGATCACGCGGCCCCTGGAACAGCTGGTGGTAGGCACGCAGCAACTGCAAAAGGGAGATTTTGAGTTCCGCATCCCGATTCGGGGAAACGACGAAGTCGCTGATCTCGGGCGCTCTTTCGATGTCATGCGGGAGAGTCTGAAGAAGTCGCGCGAGAGCATGCTGCACTCTGCGAGGCTCGAGGCCGTGGGCCGGCTGGCTGGGGGAGTGGCCCATGACTTCAACAATCTGGTCATGATCATCAAGGGCTACAGCGACATGCTGTTGGATTCGGCAGCGCCAGAATCGCGGCCCCATTTGGAAGAAATCAAGCGCGCCGGTGACCGCGCCAGCGGACTCACGCGGCAACTGCTGGCTTTCAGTCGCAAACAGATTCTTGCACCGCAAATCCTCGATCCCAATCAGACCGTGCGCAACATGGTGAAAATGCTGCGGGTGTTGATTGGAGAGGACATCGAACTGGTGACCAGCCTTTCCGATCAGATCGGCCGCGTGCAGGTGGATCCCGGACAGCTTGAACAGGTGGTCATGAACCTGGCCGTCAACGCGCGCGACGCGATGCCCAGAGGAGGAAAGCTGATCCTCGAAACCCAGGGTTGCCACCTGGATGAAGCGTACGCGGCGGCAAATAGCGACGCGTATCCCGGCGACTACGTGCTGATCGCGGTGACCGACAACGGCTGCGGAATGGAAAAAGAAACGCTGGCGCACATCTTCGAGCCATTCTTTACAACCAAGGAGCAGGGCAAAGGCACTGGCCTGGGGCTGGCTACCGTCTACGGTATTGTCAAACAGAGCCGGGGCCACATTTCCGTGTACAGCGAACCCGGCGTCGGCACGACGTTTAAAGTCTACTTGCCATCGGTCGCCAGCGCAGTTCCTGCGAAGGCGCCACCGAAGACGGCGACGACGATCAAGGGAACGGGGACGGTGCTCCTGGTCGAAGATGAGCCGGCCCTGCGTTTGCTCGCGGTATCGTCCTTGAAAAAGATCGGGTATACCGTCCTCGAGGCGGGCAACGGACTCGAAGCGCTGGCAATTGCAAAGGCACACGCGGGGAAGATCGATGTCGTGGTCGCCGACATTGTGATGCCGCAGATGGGTGGTCCCGAGCTGGTGGAGAAGCTGCGCGCAAAAAGAGAAAACTTAGTCGTGATCTTCATGTCAGGCTACACCGAGGCGGCGGCGCTGGAGCACGCAAAGATCGGGGATACCACCGCGCTTCTCAACAAGCCCTTCTCCAGCGAGACACTCGCGGAAAAGATCCAGGAACTGCAGCGCAAGGCTGCTGGTCCCCTTGTCAAAGCCTCGGTCGCGGGAAGTTCTGCGTAGCCCAATCCGTTCTGAAATCGGTTTGATCCACTAATTCTCTCGGTTTAATCTCCTCTCAATGTCCCATTGACATGAAGTACTTTGTAATATAAAGTACGCTCATGATTTCACCCCACGAGCCTTTCCTTCGTTCCATTCCGAAGCGCTGGATCCCCCGCGAGATGACGACCGCGCCGGTCCTCGATCCTGGCGAGCAGGCCAGCGCGATCGAGCCACACTATGCTTTGCTGATCAATCCGTTCTATCCCAAGGATGCGAATGCAAGCTTTGGCAAGCACGTGCTTACGCCGTCGTTGGCTTTGACCAGCTTTGCCGCGACGACGCCGGAGCACTGGCGGGTGGATTACTGGGACGAGAACCTGCTCGATGGGAGGCCGCCGTTTCGTCCCATGCCGCGGGTAGTTGGGATCACGGTGCATTTGACCTTCGCCCGCCGCGCCTACGAACTAGCGGACTGGTATCGAGCGCGCGGGGCAAAGGTGATCCTGGGCGGGCTGCATGTTCTGTCGTGTCCCGACGAATGCGCGCCGCATGCCGATGCCCTCGCTCTGGGCGATGGAGTCCAACTCTGGCCCCGCATTTTGCGCGATGTGGAACAGGATTGCCTGCAACCACGCTATGTTGCCACCTACGAGAACGATTACCGCGACGATCCCTCGCCGCGGCGCTCGATTCTTCCCCGCAAGAGCTTTCTCACGACAACCAGCCTGATCGCCACGCGCGGATGCCACAACCGCTGCGGCTTCTGCTATCTCGCCACTGACGGCCTCCGCATGCCTTACCGCATGCGCCATCCACAACAGGTGGTCGACGAATTCAAGGCCGACGATCAACCCTATGCCGTATTCATCGACAACAACCTGGGTTCTCGCCGGGACTATCTCCACAGCCTGTGCAACGCTTTGCGTCCGCTCAACAAAATATGGAGCGCGGCCGTTACCATCGACGTCACCGACGATCCCAGCCTGATCCGTAACATGGCGCTAGCCGGGTGTACCGGAGTGTTCATCGGCTTCGAATCGCTCTCCGACGACAATCTCGCGGACTCGCACAAGAAAACGCCGAAGACCGCGGACTATGCACGTCGAGTGCGTATCCTCCACGACTACGGCATCCAGGTGAATGGATCCTTCGTCCTCGGCTTCGATCACGATCGCAAAGACGTGTTCGCGCGCACCGCTGAGTGGATCGAAGAGAATCGCCTGGAGTGCGCCACCTTTCACATCTTGACGCCATATCCTGCGACGCCGCTGTTTCACCAGATGGAGGCCCAGGGGCGAATCCTGCATCGCGACTGGACTCTCTACGATACCGGCCACGCCGTCTTCCGCCCGACGCACATGACACCGGAGGAACTCGAGCAAGGATATGCCTGGATCTATCAGCGCCTCTTCTCACACGCGTCGATCTGGCGCCGGAGGCCAGAACAGTGGCAGGCGATCCCGCTATACGTGGCCATGTCCTACCTCTACAAGCGCTCCAACCGCTTCTGGCACCTTCTGATCAAGCACCACATGGTCAACCCGGTCTGGAAGCCCCTGGTCGAAATGACGCGCTGGCGGCATGTGCGCTACCGGCGCCAACTCGCGGCCCAAGAATCGCATGGGGTAGCTTCCGGACAGGTCGTATCGGCGGGGGTCTAGCTAACGGCCGTGTTTCGGGCTCGGGCCCGTCCATTGCGCGTCACTCTGCCTCGCCCTCAACTGCCTCGAAAATTCGTAAGAAACTGGACAAGCTGGGGCTGCGCCTTGTCGGGGCGCCCAGCCTCGACCAGATGGCGGCTGGAGTGGCAGGCCCGTCGAGCCACGCCGGGCCGGTGATGCAGGTGATTGTGCTCTCCGCAGTGACGTTCCTTTTCACCGCCCTGGCCATCCGACGGCTCGCGCGCGTGGGATAGCTCTCAGCCAAGTGCCAAGAGCCAAATGCGATAAGATCAGAGCTTATGAAAACGTCCAATGCCGAGGCTGCGACCGGCGAGAACGCCGCGCCGGAGCCTCGTCCTTCCAACTTCATTCGCGATATTTTTCTCGACGACTTGAAGACCAATAAGTTTGGAGGGCGGGTCCAGACGCGGTTTCCTCCCGAGCCCAACGGGTACCTGCACATCGGTCACGCCAAGGCGATCTGCATCGACTTCGGGCTCGCCGACGACTTCGGCGGCCATACCAACCTGCGCTTTGACGACACGAATCCGGAAAAAGAAGACACCGAGTACGTCGACTCCATCATGGAGGACGTGAAATGGCTGGGCTTCCACTGGGACGGCCTCTTCTATGCGTCGGATTACTTCGACCAGCTCTACGAGTGGGCGTGAAGTTGATCAAAGACGGGAAGGCCTATGTCGATGATCTTTCCGCGGAGGAAATTCGCAAGTATCGCGGAACGCTGACCGAGCCTGGCAAAGACAGTCCCTTTCGAAACCGGTCTCCGGAAGAAAACCTGAATCTCTTTGAGCGCATGAAGTCTGGGGAGTTCCCCGACGGCTCGCGGGTGCTGCGCGCGAAGATCGACATGTCTTCACCGAACTTGAACATGCGCGATCCGGTGATGTACCGCATCCTGCATGCCGAGCATCACCGCACCGGCAACAAGTGGTGCATTTATCCGATGTATGACTACGCACACGGTCAGTCGGACTCGCTCGAGCGCGTTACGCACTCGATGTGTTCGCTCGAATTTGCGGACCACCAGCCGATCTACCGCTGGTTCATTGAGCAGCTGGGAATTTTCCCCTCGCAGCAAATTGAATTCGACCGCCTGAGCCTGACCTACACGCTGATGAGCAAGCGCAAGCTGCGGCAACTGGTCGAGCAAGGGCACGTGCGCGGCTGGGACGATCCCCGCATGCCGACGCTGGGTGGACTGCGCCGGCGCGGCTATACGCCGGAATCGATCCGTAACTTTGTGGGCGCGGCGGGAGTCTCCCGCACGAATGGCATTGTCGAACTGGCCATGCTCGAGCATTTTGTGCGCGAAGATCTGAACAAGCGCTCGGCGCGTGTGATGGCGGTGCTGCGCCCACTGAAAGTCGTGATCGACAATTACCCGGAGAATCAGGTCGACGAGATGGATGCCACGAACAATCCCGAGGACGCGGCTGCCGGGACGCGGAAAGTACCGTTCTCGCGCGTGCTGTACATCGAGCAGGATGACTTTCGCGAAGTGCCTCCGCCGAAGTATTTTCGCCTGTCACCCGGAAAGGAGGTTCGTCTCCGATACGGATACTTCATCACCTGCACGAGCGTGGTGAAAGACGACAAAGGAGTGATCGTAGAAGTGCACTGCACTTACGATCCCGCGACACGCGGTGGCAACGCTCCCGACGGACGGAAGGTGAAGTCCACGATTCACTGGGTCTCGGCGGCCCACGCGATTGATGCCGAGGTGCGCGTTTACGAGAACTTGTTCACCAAGGAGAACTTGGCCGACGTCGAAGAGGGCGAAGACGTTCTCGACTACCTGAATCCGAACTCCCTGGAACTGATCCCCCACGCGAAGCTCGAACCCTCATTAGCCAATGCAACGCCAGGGAGCCGTTATCAGTTCGAGCGCCTGGGATATTTCTGCGTCGATCCGGATTCCAAGCCGGGAGCGCTGGTTTTCAACCGAACCGTGGCTCTCAAGGATATGTGGGCGAGAGTGGAAAAGAAGCAAGGCGAGAAGCGCTAGAACCATCGCCTGGATTTGCGACCTGTGGGAGTTCTCGTGCAGACTACCAGCTTTGCGGCAGTATTATTCGTGACTCCGCGCTACGTGTTTTGGCCATACATTGCTGGAACTGTTCTCGCGCTGATCGGCCTGATCGCGGCCAGAGATTCCGTGGTGAGAGCCCGAGGGTTGGACAAAGTCTTGGCGTTGAACCCGCTGTTTCTAGCGGCAGCCTTGGCAGCCTTCGGCATGGAGCATTTCTTTCTCGCCAGGTTCATTATGCTCATGATTCCCTCGTGGATGCCGGTTCGCCTCTTTCTGGCGTACTTCGTCGGTGTCGCTTTGATTGCGGCGGCCCTCAGCATTGCGACGAATGTCCAGGTTCGGCACTCTGCTCTTCTGCTGGGGATCATGTTCGTTCTGTTCGTCGTGATGATCCACATTCCGAGAGTAGTCGCGAACCACAAGGACCGCTTTGCGTGGGCGGTTGCCATCAGGGAGCTCTCCTTCGCAGGGGGAGTGTGGGCCCTGGCCGGAAGCCGGTGGCACAGCAGCGGCACGAACAAGCTGATAACTGTGGGACGTTTTCTTATCGCAATGGCTGCGTTATTTTTCGGTGTGGAACACCTTCTGCATCCGGAATTCGTTCCTGGAGTTCCGCTGGAAAGGCTCAGTCCCACTTGGTTCCCGGGTCGAATCCTCTTAGGCTATCTGACCGGTGCGGTACTGGTTGTGGCCGGCGCATGCCTACTCCTCGGAAAGAAGATGCGGTTAGCTGCAACATCCCTCGGAGTGATGATTCTTTTCCTCGTGCTATTCCTCTACTTGCCTATAGTGCTTGCTATCCCATCCGCAGCGGACGGGGGAGCGAAGCTTGAGGGATTGAATTATTTCTTCGACACCCTGCTGTTCGGCGCTGCGGTGTTAGCGCTGGCGGGAGCACTGCCGGAAGATACGCGAACAGATTGATCTGCAATGCCGCGTTACTTCGCTTTGGCCGCTTCCTCGACCCCCGCCAGCATCTTGTCCAACTCCGCCCGGGATAAGTAGCGGCCGTTGACGATGACCGCGGCAATCTTTTGCGTGTTGCGAATGTCCTCCAGGGGATTCGCATCGAGCAGCACCAAATCCGCCAGCTTGCCTTGCTCGATCGAACCCAGCCGGTCGTCCATACCAAGGAATTTCGCGGGATTGAGTGTCGCCGTTTGCAGCGCTTCCATCGGAGTGAAGCCCGCCGCTACAAAACGCTGCAGTTCTTCGTGGAGGCTGAAGCCGGGAAATATATAGACGCCCGGAGGAGTGTCCGTCCCCGCCAGGAATGGAATTCCCACGTGATGCATGGCGCTCACGACTTCCAGTTCTTTTTCCACGAAGCGCTTGCGCGTGGCCAGATCATCGGTGTTGAATTCGTGCATGATCTGCTCGGTGAAACGCTTCCAGGTGACATCCTTCCAATAGGCGGGAGCGTACTTCGCCCGTGCATCGTGAGCAAAGTCGGTCTCGTCGATCAGATTGCCGCCCCGCTCCCAGACCAGCGTGGGACATTGCCAGGTGTGGTTCTTCGCCAGAAGGGAGAACAATGTGGAGGCCCGCTTGGGATCGTAGGTGGAGAGAAATTGTCCCTCAGTTTTCTTGCCCTTCAGGAATTCATCTTCCAGCGGCGAGCTGCCTTCAAAGATTCCGATCAGGTGCTCAAAGCTCTTCTGCCCGGCATTCGAGGCTTCGGACGCGCGCACCGCATCCGGCACGTGGCCGACGAATGAGATTCCCTGCTTGCGTGCTTCCTCGGCGATCGCGAACACTGCATCCCGCGGAATCAACGATTGCAACTTGATGAAGTCCGCACCTCGCTGCTTCAGGTCATCGACGGCGCGCCGGCCGTCTTCCTGTGTCTTGATGGCGATGGAACTTGGGAAGCGCGGCTGTGGGCCATCGAGCATCGGCCCTGACATGACGATGCGCGGCCCGAGCAAGGTTCCGGCAGAAATGTCCTTGCGCCACTGCTGCAGCACGTCCAATTGGCCGCCCATATCCCGCACTCCGGTGATCCCGTTGGCGACGAAGAGCGGAAGAGTAACGTCTTTCCCTCGCGGGAACCAATCTCCGAACACCATATGAACGTGCATATCCCAGAGCCCGGGAATAAGGAATTTCCCCTTGCCGTTCACGTGGACCGCAGACTGTTCTGCACCATCGCCTTTAGCGGCCGGGCTGATTTTTTCGATCAGTCCATTTCGAACCACAATCGTGCGATGGCTTTGCGATGGACCGCCAGTCGTGTCGATCACGGTTACGTCATGAATCACCACAGCCGGCGACGTCGATTGCGCGCCCACGATGCCGGCTGAACCCACTAGAAATGACATCCATAGAAAGACGTTCTTCATGGGAGGAAATCTTAGAGACGTGAGCCGGTCCAGTCAAAAAAGGAAGCCTTCCCAAGCGTAGGAAAACGGGTTAGAGTGTCGGGCACCTTCCCCGGAGGCAATCCGCTCGCTGGAGGAATCTGAATGGCACGTCGAGCATTTCTTTCCCGCATGGCGCAATTCGCCGCGCTTCCCTTTATCGCCGCTACCGCATTCCAGGGACAAACCACCCGCAAGCCGCTCAAAATTCTGATGAAGAGCGCATGGGGTTCTGATGATCCCACCAAAGCCGCCTTTCCCTTCTCGCACGGGTTGGCGCTCGCTGAAGCCGGGCACGAAGTGCAGATTTATCTGCTGGGTGAGGCTGTTGTGCTCATGCGCAAGGTTGTGGCTGACGCAGTCACGCCAGTGGGATGGCCAGCGGTCGGAGATTTTCTGAACAAGCTCACCGCCAAGCACGTGCAGATCTACGCCTGTGGCGCATGTTCGCGTGCCCGCGCTGTGACCGATGCGGATCTGGCGAACTACGGGGCCAAATTCGGAAGCCCACCCATCTTCGTGTCTCTGATCGAGTGGGCAGACCGCGTAATCACCGAGTAAGAACGTTTTCTGGATGGAAGAGGGCTGATTTTACCTCTAATGCAGGTGCGGGCTCTGCGCCGGATTGCGGTGCGGGGTCGGCGGTTCCTTCACCACTTTCACGTCGAAACTCACAGGTAGCGTTTTCGGCGGGAAGCATTGCGCGTTGTCACAGGCTTGATATCGCAGGACTCCATGCATCACGTATTTTCCCGGCACAACCGCGCGCAGCGGGTGGACGCCCACCTTGATGGTGAAATCCCCGCTGTACACATTCAGCTTCTCATCCGGCGAAAAAGGAAAAGTCAGATCCTTTCCTTCGGGATAGCCAATCTTCCCCAGGATGATGTCAGTGGGAATGTCCATTTTCAGCGCGGTGGGAATGAGGAATTCTGACTTCGGTGTATTGGAATTGATGTGAAATCCGGACGCCACCCGGAAATTCAAGCTCACCATCGTCTGCGCCGCTCGTGGTGCCGTTACCAGCGGCACGGGAGCGATCGACACCGACGGTGCTTTGCCCGATTGGGCCAGGCCTGTGCCCGCGAGCAAGATGAGCACGAGGACCGTTCTAAAGTTGTGTACCGTCGAAATCATCTATTTCGCCCGGAGACGCCACTCAGATACTAGATGGAACGCCGTCGCCTTCCTATTGTCAGTTCTGAGCCTGCAAGGCCGAGGGCGCAACGATCTGGCTGGCGTTCGATTGCGTGTTCAGCGCCTTCCTGATCGAATCCTCGATTTCCGCCTTCCCCTTGAGCCCGATAATCTTGTCCACGATCTTGCCATCCCGGCCGATGAAGAAACTCTCCGGGAGTGCCGGAACGCCGCCGTAAGCGTCACCCACCGCCTCCTTGCCAAGCAGCACCGGGTAGTTGACTCCCATATCTTTGGCGAACTTCGCAATGTCATCCTTGCCGGAATCATCCATGGCGACACCGATCACTTGCAGACCCTGCGCGCCGTACTGGTTCTGCAACTCCACGAGCCAAGGCGTCTCGATCTTGCACGGACCACACCACGTCGCCCAGAAGTTCAGCAAGACGGCCTTGCCTCGGAGGTCGGACAGGCGCAGGTTCTTGCCGTCGAGCGATTCGAGGGTGAAATCCGGAGCGGGCCCGGACTTGGTAATTCGCGGAGTTTGATCAGACCCCGAGCGCCGGGCCATGTGAAAGCCGAAATACAACATGGCAGCGGCAACCACTGCTACCACCACGAGGGCCAGCGGGTTGCGGCCGCCTCCATGAGCGTCCGGCTGGCTCGGGTTCGCAGCGCTCTCCATGCTCGGACTGGCAGCCAACGCCACCAGCGGCGCGCCGCACGCTTCGCAGGTTGGCGCACCGGGCTCCGCTTCAGGGCCGATTCCTTCACCTTTCCTCAACGCTGCTCCACATTTTGGACACCACTCAGTACCGCCTTCGGGTGTTCCATGCAATTCTTCAGACATAGTCAAGATCCTTTTTACAGTGCAAAACGATTCAAGAACGAGAGCCAGCTTGAGATCAGGGTAAATCGCCCAAGCACCAGTAGCACGCCGAGCGCAATCAGCAGGCCTCCGCTGGCCACCTCAAGCGCGTGCATATGCGAACGGAAGCGGCTGTAAAACTTCAGAAAACGCTCCATCAGCAGAGATGTCAGCAGAAACGGCACTGCCAATCCCAACGAATAGACTCCCAGGAGAAGAATTCCCTTGACCACCGTGTCTTGCTCGCTAGCCAAGGTCAGGATCGCCGTCAGGATCGGGCCCAGGCACGGCGTCCAGCCAAAAGCAAACGCGAACCCGATCACGAATGCCCCGATCGGCGTGCTGCTGCCTTTCACGCTATGCAGCCGCGCGTCGGTATACAGCGCCTTGATTTTGAAAATTCCGGTCAGGTGCAGGCCGAAAATAATAATGACCACGCCTGCCACGATCGAGAGCGTGTGCTTGTAGCGAGCTGCCACCTGGCCGATTTCCGTCGAGATCGCTCCTAGCGTTACAAACACCACGCTGAATCCGAGGATGAATCCTATGGAATTCACCATGACTCGCCGCATGAGCTGGCCCTGGGGAGACTTCAGTTCTTCGACACCCGCGCCCGAGATCAAAGATACATACCCTGGCACCAGCGGCAGAACACACGGCGACAAAAACGAGATTAAGCCCGCGAAGAACGCCGCAATCGGTAGTGGAAGGCTCGACATTATTCCTTTATTGTACCCGCTGGAGCATCACCATCTGATAAGACGCTCGCGAACGCGTTTAGTTGCAGGATCGCGCTGCGCCTTTAGTGTTTTCCCGATTTCGAGGACTTTGCCGCGTCACTTGAACTCTGAGACGTTCCGAGTGAGGGCATCTGATCGGAGGAATCCATGAGCTTGCGAAAGACGCCCGTTGGCAGCATCGCAGATAGCACGGCGTGGCTGCCTTCTTGTCGAACTTGCAGGCTGTCAAACATGGTTTTCACGTCAGCATCGCTGCCCGGCGATCCGACCGATACTTCCGCGCTGTGAAACATCGTCAGGAAGAGGTTGACCTTGTCGGTGATGGCATGGGCGTCTTCATCGCTGCCCGTCCAGGCTTCCGCTCGCACGTGCAAAACTCCAGAACGTAACGGAAGATGCAGCGGATTGTAGCTGGCCGACACAATCACGTCGGCGGGCTTGGGGAAAACCGTTGACCATCCTTCAAACCCTGGCGCCGAGGGCTCAATCCGCGCGACGAGCCAGACCGGACTTGCCAACTGCACTCGCTTGTAGTAACGACGCAGCAGCGCCGGACCACCAAAGGGGGACGCCAGCCGCCGAAAGCGGTCGACCATACCGTGTATCACACCCGGGTCTTCGTGGTTTGAGGCTGCTACTGTGTCGACCCCTAAGATCGCGATGCGGAAGGTTCGTCCGTACAGCGGAATCGTGAAGATGTCGACGGAGTTGTAGTTCTCGACCGACGTGGCGGTGCGTTTCAGGTAGGCCAGGCACTTGCCGCCATCGAAACGTCCGGTAAAGACTTCGGAAAATCGAGGCTCGGGCGCACCACCTCCTGTTCCTCCGCCCGGCCAACTCTTGGGATAGTGCACTGCAAAAGCAACGTCATCCAGATCGCGCTCGTAATCAAAGCCGGTCTCCTGGATGAAGCGTTCATATTCCGGATCGTGAGAAACGGGGAAGAAGGGTTTCCCATTGTTCGCTTTGCGGACCCACCCGAAATTGGCGTACAGGAATCCGTCAGCTCCGGGCAATAAGCGGGCGGGTTCCGGAGGCGCGTGCTTACGCAACTGGACCGCGAGCGTTACCGTCGCTGCAACAACTACCACTGCCAACGCGATCGGGAGGGTCGGTCTAATTCTCATGAAATGCGGTCAGGGATGGAATGATAGCATTAGGAGGGGGGAGCCGGACCGGGGCTGGCACCGGTAACGGTTGCACCCCAACTTCCCATTGTGATAACTTAACTAATTGTCCCGGACATCTGGAAGGGATCAGAGGGATAAGTTTGCGCGACGGCGCAGCTGTCCCCGAATTTGCTGGCGTAGCTCAGTCGGTAGAGCATCTGATTTGTAATCAGAGGGTCGGGGGTTCGAATCCCTTCGCCAGCTCCAGAGAACGAATCACGAACGAATTTTCCGGCTAGTGGCGGCGGACTCGGTAGCGGCGCAACAGGTTTTTCCAACGCACTCCATTCGGATCTTTTCCGGCGTGCAGTGATCTTCGCGGTGTCTTGAACGCGAGCCTTGGTTTCCCTGTATTGCGAAAGTCGGTTTAGCGAAATTGAAGTGTGACTTGTGCCGCGTTGGTCTGCGGATTTGGCGCAAGCGCTTCCCGATCAGTTTGAGTTTCTGTCCGGGGAAGTGCGAGCCGCATCGCCCGAGAGTTTTTGCACAGGTGGGTGAGTGGTTAAAGCCAACAGACTGTAAATCTGTCCCTCCTAGCGAGGTACGAAGGTTCGAATCCTTCCCTGTGCACCATGATTCACGTGAGCCGCTTGTCCATTGCGCTGGTCTGCTACGTCGTGCTGGGAGTGCTGACGTGGACCACGATTACCGACCCGAAGTTTCGGGCAGGTACGCTGGTGATCCTGGCGCTATTTGCGGTGAAGTCGGTGATGCGGCGCAACGAAGTGCTGCACCCCGACAAGGACGCGGACTAGAGTTTGCTGCAGGCCGATGTAGCTCAGTTGGTAGAGCACTCCCTTGGTAAGGGAGAGGTCACCAGTTCAATCCTGGTCATCGGCTCCAGTGCTTTGTTGTAGAGACGTAGCTGGCTACGTCTTGCTGGCCGGGAAGACGCTGCAAGCTGCGTCTCTACGGGATGGATGGGCGGGAGTAACTCAGTGGTAGAGTCACAGCCTTCCAAGCTGTTGGTCGCGGGTTCGATTCCCGTCTCCCGCTCCAGTGAATTTTAAGGATGTGAGCAATAAAGGTTTGAGGATGACAGTGAGTTTCGAGCAGCCTGCCATCAAGATTGAGAAGACGCAAGAGTTCGCTAAACTGCAGGCCGCGGTGGAGCAGGCGTTCTTGCCCGAAAAAGCCGAGTGGTTCCTGAAGCAACTGGACCGCAAAGGAATTCGGGTTCGGGATTTCGACGCGGTGCTGACGCAACGCGTGCTCGAAGGCCTTGGCGATACCGGACTGAACGCGCGGCAGTTGTATGACTCGCTTCCGGTTTCAGATCAGGCCCAGATGCGGGAGTTTTACCTGTCGAAATTGGAGACGGTAGAGCAATCTTTGCGGCACAAGTTTAAGAAGTTGTATCAGTACTACTAGGCACGAGAAGCAAGGAGCTAGAGGCTGCAATTATGGCGAAAGAAAAATTTGATCGGAATAAGCCGCACTGCAACGTAGGGACGATTGGTCACATTGATCATGGCAAGACGACGTTGACGGCGGCGATCACGAAGGTGTTGCAGAAGCACAATCCGAAGATTGTGTTCCGGTCGTTTGATTCGATCGATAACGCGCCGGAAGAGAAGGCTCGCGGCATCACGATCGCGACCGCGCACGTGGAGTATGAGACGGCGAACCGGCACTACGCGCACGTGGATTGCCCGGGCCACGCGGACTACATCAAGAACATGATCACGGGCGCGGCGCAGATGGATGGCGCGATCTTAGTTGTGGCGGCGACCGATGGTCCGATGCCGCAGACGCGCGAGCACGTGCTGCTGGCTCGGCAGGTCGGTGTGCCCTACATCGTGGTGGCGCTGAACAAGTGCGATGCGGTCGATGATCCTGAGTTGCTCGACCTGGTCGAACTCGAAGTGCGGGAGTTGCTGAAGAGCTACAAGTTCCCGGGCGACGACGTGCCGGTGATTCGTCTGTCGGCGCTGGGCGCGCTGAACGGCGAGGAGAAGTGGGAGAAGCAGATTGACGCGCTGATGGAAGCGGTGGACAAGAGCGTGCCGCAGCCGGCGCGTGAGTTGGACAAGCCGTTCCTGATGCCGATCGAAGACATCTTCTCGATCTCGGGTCGGGGCACGGTGGTGACGGGCCGTATCGAGCGGGGCAAGGTGAAGGTGGGCGAGGAAGTGGAAATCGTCGGCTTCCGCGAGACCCGCAAGACGGTGGTGACGGGCGTCGAAATGTTCAAGAAGCAACTGGACGAAGGCATGGCGGGCGACAACGCCGGCCTGCTGTTGCGCGGTATTGGCAAGGACGATGTGGAGCGCGGCATGGTGCTGGCCAAGCCGGGATCGATCACGCCGCACACCAAGTTCAAGGCCGAGGTCTACATCCTGACGAAGGAAGAAGGCGGGCGGCACACGCCGTTCTTCAAGGGATATCGACCGCAGTTTTATCTGAGAACGACCGACGTGACGGGCGTGGCGGAACTTCCGGCAGGCACCGAGATGGTGATGCCGGGAGACAACGTGAGCCTGGTGATTGAGTTGATCACGCCGGTGGCCATGGAAAAGGGCCTGCGCTTCGCGATTCGCGAAGGCGGCCACACCGTGGGTGCAGGAACCATCGCGGAAATTGTGCAGTAGTAGTAGTGATTGTGTGGGCGCGGGCGACTCGGCCCGCGCAGGACGAGAGAAATGAAGAGTGCGTTTGAGTGGGTGATTGCGCCTCTCTTGGTTGCGCTCTTGATTGTGCCCTGGTCCACTTTGATTCGATGGGCGAAGGAAGAAGTTAAGAGGCCCCGCAAAGACGTTGTGTGAAGGCGTGGCAAAAGAAAGTGCATAGGTCCTTCGGCGACAGAGATCGTCGCCCCAGGATGACAAAAGCGAAAGGCTAAGAGCGAAAAGCCAAGAGCCGGTTTGGAGTGAGCAATGCCCCGAGAAATAGTGACATTACAATGCGGTGACTGCAAAGAGCGGAACTACTCGACGACCAAGAATCGGAAGACGACGACCGAGCGGTTGGAATTCAAGAAGTTCTGCAACCGCTGCCGCAAGCACACGCCGCACAAAGAAGTGAAATAACAAGTATCGGCCTCGGTTTGAACTGAGTACCGAGTACTGGCAACTGAGTACTGATACAGGGGCGTAAGCTCAACGGTTAAACTGTCGGTCTCCAAAACCGAACTTGGGGGTTCGAATCCCTCCGCCCCTGCCAGAGTTTTTGGAGCGTACGGATAGGCCAGGAGTAGTGATGTCGATCGAGACGAAGAAAATGGCAAATTCACTTGCAGCAGCCGGTGGCAACTTTGGAGATCGGGTGAAGTTGTGGCCCGAGCGGGTCAAAGCTTTTTATACCGACGTGCGAACCGAAATGCGCAAGGTGACGGCGCCGACCTTCAAAGAGGTTCGCGCCACGACCACCGTCGTCGTCATCACGGTTTTCATCTTCGCGCTGTACTTCGCGATAATCGACTACGTCATTCAGCACGGCGTAACGGCCTTGTTCAACTATTTCAAAGTGCACTGACGAGATTGCAGACGAAAGCGACCTAAGAGAAACGGCTGGCCGAGAAGAAGCATCCCCTATGCAGGACGAAGAAAAAAACCAAGTAGCTACGAGCCCAGCAGGCGAGCCCCAGGCCGCCGGCGCGGAAGGTGCTGCCGCCACCGCCGAGGCGCCTCGCAATCCGAACATGAAGTGGTACATCATCCACTCTTACTCGGGATTTGAGCGCAAGGTGAAAGAGTCGCTGGAGTCGCGGGTCGCCGCCTTTGGGCTGCAGGACAAGATCGGCAAAGTGCTGATCCCGACCGAGTCGGTCACCGAAGTCCGCGGCGGCAAGAAGTACACCTCCGAGCGCATGTTCTATCCCGGCTATGTGCTGGTCGAAATGGACATGGATGATCACGTGTGGCACGTGGTCAAGTCCACTCCGCGTGTGACCGGATTCGTGGGCACCGGGCAGCAGCCGACGCCGCTTTCCGACGAAGAAGTGCAGCACATCGTCTATAAAGTCGCCGACAGCCGCGAGAAGCCGAAGCTGAAGGTCAAGTTTGAGAAGCAGGAATCGGTGCGCATCACCGAGGGACCATTCGCCAGCTTCACCGGCATCGTCGATGAAGTGAACGAAGACCGAGAAACACTGAAAGTGATGGTCACCATCTTCGGCCGCTCTACCCCGGTAGAACTCGAGTTCAACCAGGTGGAGAAGGTCGCGTAACGGAGTTCGAGTTTCTAGTTTCAAGAAAGCATCACGAGCTTCATCGTTGCCGGGCCGAAAATCCTAGACCCGGAGTTGAAGCGGAAGAGAGATCATGGCAAAGAAAGTTACAGGTTATGTGAAGCTGCAGATCGCCGCTGGCAAGGCGACTCCCGCGCCCCCGGTGGGCCCGGCGCTCGGCCAGGCGCAGATCAACATCATGGAGTTCTGCAAGCAGTTCAACGCCAGAACCAACCAGAAAGAGATGGAGGGACTGATTATCCCGGTCGTGGTGTCGGTGTATAACGACCGCTCGTTCACCTTCATCACCAAGACGCCCCCGGCCTCGATTCTGCTGAAGCGCGCTGCGGGCATCGCCAAGGGATCGGGCACGCCCAACAAAGATAAAGTTGGAAAAGTGACCGCCAAGCAGGTGGAAGAAATCGCCAAGCAAAAAATGCCCGACCTGAACGCCGCCTCCGTCGAGACGGCAATCAAGAGCGTCCGCGGCACAGCACGCTCGATGGGAATTGATGTCGTTGGATAACAATCTGTAGAGACGTAGCTTGCTACGTCTCGGTCGAAACCACCACGGCTCCTCGGTTTAACGAAGAGCGGTGGGAGACGAGGAAAAGCAATGAAGAAAAAAGAAGGAAAGAATATCGCCAAGGCGCACGCCGCAGTCGAGCCGCGTTCCTATGTTTTGCAGGACGCAGTTCCTCTGCTTCAAAAAGTGAAGTTCGCCAAGTTTGACGAAACCGTTGAGGTCACGTTGCGGCTGGGGGTCGATCCCAAGCACGCCGACCAGATGGTCCGCGGCACGGTCGTTCTGCCGCATGGGTTGGGCAAGTCGAAGAAGGTTTTGGTGATTGCCACGGGCGACAAAATTAAGGAAGCCGAGGCGGCTGGCGCCGATTACGCGGGCGGCGAAGAGATGGTCGAGAAGATCACCAAGGAAAATTGGACCGACTTCGACGCTCTGATCGCCACGCCCGACGTGATGAAGTCCGTCGGACGCTTGGGAAAAATTCTCGGCCCCAAAGGCCTGATGCCGAACCCGAAAACCGGCACGGTCACGTTCGACGTGGGCAAGGCTGTGCAGGAAGTGAAGGCCGGCAAGGTCGAATTCCGCACTGACAAGACCGCGCTCGTGCATTGCCCGGTCGGCAAGATTTCGTTCACGCCCGACAAGCTGATCGACAATGCTACCGTCCTGATCACCAGCGTGATCAAGGCCAAGCCGTCGGTCGCGAAGGGTAAATACATCAAGGGCTGCTACCTGAGTTCGACGATGGGTCCCGGGATTTCTCTGGATGTGACCCCGATCGAGACGGCAGCGAAGGCTTAAATGCGGCGCTAAAGCGCCTGGACGGACCAATGCGTCCGTCCCTACACAAGATCAATACGAGGGATTGAATCATGGCGGTCACTAAGGCGAAAAAGACAGAGCAGGTCGAAAAGCTGAGCAAAGACCTGAAGAATGTTTCGAACGTAGTCGTTGCGACGTACACCAAGATGACTGTCGCCCAGGATTACGAGTTGCGTAAGGCTCTGCGTGGCGCGGGCGCGAAGTATCAGGTCGTGAAGAACACCCTGGCAGAGCGCGCCGCCAAGGGCACCAAGGTCGAAGGCGCTCTGAAGGATCTTGCCGGCGTGACTTCAATTGCCTACACCACCGGCGATCCGGTGGCGATGGCCAAGGCGCTCACCAAGTACGCCAAGGACACACCCGAGTTCACATTCAAAGTCGGTGTGGTCGAAGGCCGTGTCATCAACATCAAGGAAATCGAGTCGCTGGCCAGCATGCCGTCGAAGGAAGAGCTGATGTCGAAGCTCCTGTTCCTGATCAATGCGCCGGCGCAGCGTCTGGTCACGGCCATGAATGCCGTTGGCCGCAACCTGGCGGTTGTGGTTGACCAGGGCGTGCAGCAGAAGAAGTTCAAAGAGGCGTAGCTGACCGGCGCGGGTGTCCGCGCCGAAAGTTCTGGAGGGCGCGAGCCTTCCGAAAAAGTTGGTTATCGGCAAGCGAGGGGTTGCGCGGTTCTTTCCGAACGTTGTCTGGCGAACGGAAACAGAACCTGGTCGCACTGGAAACCTGGCTTGGAGATAGCAAAAAAAGACTAAATACTGGAGAAACAATATGGCGGATCTAGCACAGTTAGAGGAATCAATCGTAGGGTTGTCGCTGCTCGACGCGGCGCAGCTCGTAAAGAAGCTGGAAGAGCGTCTTGGCGTGTCGGCAGCGGCGGCGGCCCCGGTAATGGTGGCTGGCGGCGGTGCGGGCGCGGCGGCAGCGGCCCCGGCGGAAGAGAAGACCGAATTCACCGTCGTCCTGAAGGAAGTCGGCGCCAACAAGATCAACGTGATCAAGGCCGTCCGCGAAGTCACCAGCCTGGGCTTGAAAGAAGCCAAGGAACTGGTGGATGGAGCCCCCAAGAACGTGAAAGAGGGCGTCTCCAAGGAAGAGGCGGAGACCATCAAGAAGAAGTTCACCGATGCTGGCGCTGTTGTCGAAGTGAAATAACATCTTTGTGTGGTGCGGGCGCCCTCGCCCGGATTGCTCGCAGGTCATCGTGAGGGTTGCGGACGGGGGCGTCCGCCCACATAAGACTCAAAGCACTAGGATTAGTGCAAAATCGTTTATGCTGCACGTTCCTACTTGTGAGTCTTGGGCGGCGATGTTAGCATCTATATAACGTCGCTTCCTAGGGCATCACTCAAGCGCGAGCGAAGCTCGTGAGGAAGTTTGGGCACGCTGCTCCGCGGGCAGGCGGGGCGGAAACAGGCCGAAGAACTGGCGCGAAAGAGTTCAAATCAAGAATTGGCAAAACGCCTCGGTTGGCGTCTGCGGGAACCACTGTCCCTGCGGGCGCCCCGTCGTCTTTTCAGGTTCCAGGTTGTTCCGGTTCCGCACGTAGTAAGTCCCGCGGCGCGATAAGCGCCCTACATTCCGCGGTTTGAGCGCGGCCTTCGGTCGCGCGTGAGATTGGGAGTTTCTTGACGATGAAAAATGCCTTCCGTAAACGCTTTGATTTTTCCAAAATTCCGGCCACCATCCAGATCCCGAACCTGATCGAGGTTCAGAAGCGCTCTTACGACCGCTTCCTGCAGATGGACAAACTCCCCAGCGAGCGCGAAGACGGCGGCTTGCAGGCGGTGTTTCAGTCCGTGTTCCCGATCACCGACTTCCGCAACGTATCACAACTTGAGTTTGTGGATTACGCCATTGGTAACTGGGAGTGCAAGTGCGGCCACCTGAAAGGGCTGCATCACCTGCGCACAACTTGTAAGAATTGCGGCTCTACCGTGATTACCGACCCCTTCCATCCGGGCGAAGTTCTGTGCGGCAAGTGCGGAACCTACAACGCCAACACCCCCGACTTTTGCAACAAGTGCGGTGACCCGGTTGGACTGCAATTGAAGTACGACGTGGCTGAGTGCGAAGAGCGTGGCATGACTTATTCCGCTCCGCTCAAGGTCACCATGCGTCTCACGATCTTCGACAAGGACGCTGAGACCGGCAATCGCTCCATTCGCGACATTAAAGAGCAGGAAGTCTTCTTCGGCGATGTTCCCCTGATGACGCAGAACGGCACGTTCATCATCAACGGCACCGAGCGCGTCATTGTCAGCCAGTTGCACCGGTCGCCCGGCGTCTTCTTCGAGACCGCCAACAACCGCACGTACTTCCTGGGAAAGATCATTCCTTACCGCGGTTCGTGGGTGGAATTCGAGTACGACCAGAAGAACGTGCTCTATGTCCGCATCGATCGCAAGCGTAAGTTCCTGGGCACGATTTTCCTGCGCGCCCTGGGCCTGCGCACTGGCGAGGATATTCTGCGCTCGTTCTACACGGTTGACCGTCTCGTAGTCCGCGACAAGAAGCTGTTCTGGACGCTCGATCCGGCCAGTGAGAAGCCGACGAACCTGCTGGGCATGAAGCTTGCCCACAGCATCAAGAACAAGTCAGGCGATGAAATCGCGCACTCCGGCCGCAAGATCAACGCCCAGGTCCTGAAGGACATTCAGAAGGCGAAGATCACCGAAATCGAGGTCGACATCACCGACCTCGAAGGCGCGTGGACTGCCGGCGATATCGTCGACACCACCACCGGCGAGGTCATGCTCGAAGCCAACTCCGAGCTGACGGCCGACAAGGTTTCGAAGATTCTCGATTCCGGCGTGGTCGAGATGAGCCTGTTCTTCCCCGAACGCGACGACGTGGGTACGGTGATCAGCCAGACGCTGAAGCGCGATTCGATCAAGACTCCGCAAGAGGCCCTGATCGAAATCTACCGCAAGCTGCGTCCCGGCGATCCGCCGACGCTCGACACGGCCACGGCGCTGTTCCATGGCATGTTCTTCGACCCGCGCAAGTATGACTTCTCTCGCGTGGGCCGCTTGAAGTTCAACATCAAGTTGTTCGAGAACCAGGAAGCCACCAGTCTCGACAAGCGCACGCTCGATCCGGACGACTTCTACGCGACCATTGCGTACCTGCTGAAGCTGCGCAAGAGCATTGGCGCAGTCGACGACATCGATCACCTCGGCAACCGCCGCGTGCGCGCGGTCGGCGAGTTGATGGAGAACCAGTTCCGCATCGGCCTGGTCCGTATGGAACGCGCCATCAAAGAAAAGATGAGCGTGTACCAGGAAATGTCGACGGCCATGCCGCACGACCTGGTCAACGCCAAGCCGGTGATGGCCGCGATCCGCGAATTCTTCGGATCATCGCAGCTATCTCAGTTCATGGATCAGACCAACCCGCTCTCCGAGATCACGCACAAGCGTCGTCTCTCGGCCCTTGGGCCGGGCGGTTTGTCGCGTGAGCGCGCGGGATTCGAAGTCCGCGACGTTCACCCGACGCACTACGGGCGTATCTGCCCGATTGAGACGCCGGAAGGCCCGAATATCGGTCTGATCTCGTCCTTGAGTTGCTACGCCCGCATCAACGACTACGGCTTCATCGAGTCACCCTATCGCAAGATCAAGGGCGGACGCGTCATCGACTACGTCACCATCGTCAACGTTGGCGATAGTGACTTCAAAGTCGGCGACCACATCGAGAAGCACGAAATCGAGAAGCTCAACAACGATCTGAAAGAGAAGCGCAAGAAGCCGGCACAGATCGAGCCTTTCTCGTTCTATCTCTCGGCTTGGGAAGAAGACCGTCACACGATCGCGCAGGCCAACGTGGAACTCGACGACAAGGGCAAAATCGTGGCCGAACTCGTCAACGCCCGCAAGGCCGGCAACTTCGTGCTGGTGAGCCGCGACGAGGTCGACTACGTCGACGTCAGCCCCAAGCAGTTGGTGTCGGTTGCTGCCTCGCTCGTGCCGTTCCTCGAGCACGACGACGCGAACCGCGCGCTGATGGGCGCCAACATGCAACGCCAGTCTGTCCCCTTGCTCCGCGCACAAGCGCCGATCGTGGGCACCGGAATGGAAGGCGTCACTGCCCGCGACTCCGGCGCCGTGGTTCTTGCCCGGCGTAACGGCATCATCGATTCGGTCGACTCCGAGCGCATCATCGTGCGCGTCGAAGGCGAACACCATCCCACGCAGCTGTCGCGTGAAGTGGGAAGCGACATCTACCAGCTCACGAAGTTCAAGCGGTCGAACCAGAACACCTGCATCAACCAGAAGCCGGTCGTGAAAAAGGGCCAGCGCGTTCTGAAGGGCGAGATCATTGCTGACGGTCCCTGCACCGATCACGGCGAGTTGGCGTTGGGACGAAACGTCCTCGTGGCCTTCATGCCGTGGCGCGGCTACAACTTTGAAGATGCGATCCTGGTTTCCGAGAAGATGGTGAAAGAGGATTACTACACCTCACTTCACATCGAGGAGTACGAGATCGAGGCTCGCGACACCAAGCTCGGTCCTGAAGAAGTTACGCGCGACATTCCAAACGTCAGCGAGTCGATGCTGCGTAACCTGGATGAAGCGGGCGTAATTCGCATCGGCGCAAGCATCAAGCAGGGCGACATCCTGGTGGGCAAGGTCACGCCGAAGGGCGAAACCCAGCTCACGCCGGAAGAGAAGCTGCTGCGCGCGATCTTCGGCGAAAAGGCCGGCGACGTGCGCGACGCCTCGCTCTACTGCCCGCCGGGCATCGAGGGAGTCATCGTCGACGTCAAGATCTTCTCCCGCAAGGGTCAGGAGAAGGACGAGCGCGCGAAGGCCATCGAAGCGACGCAGATTGCCAAGTTGGAAAAGAACCTTTCGGACGAAATCCGAATTCTGACCGACGAGCGGCTGAAGCGCCTCGATAACATCCTCGGCAGCAAGGAGGTGCAGGCTGACCTGCACGACGAGCGCACCAATAAGCGCCTGCTGACCAAGGGTGCCATCCTCACCCGCGACGAGATCGAACGCATCTCGACCCGCAACCTGAAGCGCATCAAGTACGCGGATAAGGATCCCCGCGTGAACGAGCAGATCGACGAGATCGAGGAAATGACCTCGCGCCAGATCGATGTGCTCAAGAAGATCGTCAACGAGAAGAAAGAAAAACTCACCAAGGGCGACGAACTGCCGCCGGGCGTGATCAAGCTGGTCAAGGTCTACATCGCCATGAAGCGCAAGCTGAGTGTCGGGGACAAGATGGCCGGCCGTCACGGGAATAAGGGCGTCATTGCCCGCATCCTGCCCGAAGAGGACATGCCGTACCTCGAAGACGGACAGCCCGTGGAAATCGTGCTCAACCCGCTCGGCGTTCCTAGCCGTATGAATGTGGGCCAGATTCTAGAGACCCACCTCGGATGGGCTGGCTTCGTACTGGGCGAGAAGATCACGACCCTGCTCAAGGAAAATACACGCACCGAAGCAATCCGGCGCGAATTGAAAGCATTGTTCAAAGACTCGCAGCTGGCCGACATCATTTCTGACATGAGCGACGAGGAACTGGAATCCGTGGCCCCAACCCTTACCAAGGGCGTGTTCATGGGATCGCCGGTGTTCGACGGTTCGAAGGAAGGCGAGATCAAGGCGTTGCTCGAACACGCCGGTCTGCCGACCTCGGGCAAGACGACTCTTCGCGACGGCATGACGGGCGAGAAGTTCGAACAGCCGGTCACCGTGGGTTACATCTACATGCTGAAGCTGTCGCACCTGGTGGACGACAAGATTCACGCTCGCTCCATCGGTCCGTACTCGCTGATCACCCAGCAGCCGCTGGGCGGCAAGGCGCAGTTCGGCGGACAGCGCTTCGGAGAAATGGAAGTCTGGGCGCTGGAAGCCTACGGCGCGGCGTTCATCCTGCAGGAGCTGCTGACGGCGAAGTCCGACGACGTATACGGCCGCACCAAGATTTATGAGGCCATCGTCAAGGGTGAAGCCGCCATGGAGCCCGGCGTACCCGAATCGTTCAACGTGCTGATCCGCGAGCTGCAGTCGCTCTGCCTCGATGTGGAACTGATCAAGGCAGCCGAGAAGAAGCCCACGGCCAGCGCGGCAGCAGACTGAAGATTAGTTCTCAGTACTCGGTACCCAGTACTCAGTGAGAGCTGAGCTGGGATCGGGTGCTGAGGACGAAAGAAATTTTTGAATTACGGCCACTGCGGCATACGAGCTCGATGCCGCATGAGAAGGCGGAAAGTTCACTGAGTACCGAGTACTAGGTACTGAGTACTTGTTTACGAGCTCCGTCCGCGGACACGTGAGAACCGCAGGAAGCGGAGGATCCCCTTGTTTCGTTCGAGCCCATTCGAAATGGCAAATGTGATCGCGGACTTCGACGCCATTCGCATCAGTCTGGCCTCTCCGGAAAAAATCCGGAGCTGGTCGCACGGCGAAGTGACCAAGCCCGAGACCATCAACTACCGTACCTTCAAGCCGGAGCGCGATGGATTGTTCTGCGCCCGCATCTTCGGCCCGGTCACCGACTGGGAGTGCTTGTGCGGCAAGTACAAGCGCATGAAGCACCGCGGCGTGATCTGCGACAAGTGCGGCGTGGAAGTCACGCTGTCCAAAGTTCGCCGCGAACGCCTTGGCCACATCGAGCTGGCATCGCCTTGTTCGCACGTGTGGTTCTTCAAAGGACTGCCCAGCCGCATCGGCCACCTGCTCGACATCTCGCTGCGCGACCTTGAGTCTGTGCTCTATTTCGAAGCTTACGTCGTGGTCGAACCCGGCGACGCTCCGGTAAAAGAGCGCGAAGTCATCAAAGACGAAGCCAAGTTCCGAGAACTTGACCAGCAGTACCGTCCGGCCGGATTCAAGGCCATGATGGGCGCTGAGGCGATTAAGGAACTACTGAAGCGTGTCGACACCGACGGCCTCTCCGTCGAACTGCGCGAGAAGATGAAGAACGAGAGCTCGCTGCAGAAGCGGCTCAAGTATGCCAAGCGTCTGAAAGTCGTTGAAGCCTTCCGCAAGAGCGGCAACAAGCCGCACTGGATGATTCTCGATGTCATTCCGGTCATTCCACCGGAGCTCCGCCCCCTGGTTCCACTGGATGGCGGCCGCTTCGCCACGTCTGACTTGAATGACCTGTATCGCCGCGTCATCAACCGCAACAACCGGTTGAAGAAGCTGATGGACCTGCACGCTCCTGAGGTCATCGTCCGCAATGAAAAGCGCATGCTGCAGGAAGCCGTCGATGCGTTGTTCGACAACGGGCGCCGTGGCCGCGTGCTGCGTGGCGCCAACAATCGTCCACTGAAGTCGCTCTCCGACACGCTGAAGGGCAAGCAAGGCCGCTTCCGCCAGAACCTGCTCGGCAAGCGCGTGGATTACTCCGGCCGTTCGGTCATCGTGGTCGGTCCCGAACTCAAGCTGCACCAGTGCGGTCTCCCCAAGAAGATGGCGCTCGAACTGTTCAAGCCGTTCATCTATCACCGGCTCGAGCAGACGGGCAACGTCACCACCATCAAGCAAGCCAAAGAGATGGTGGAGCAGCAGGAACCAATCGTGTGGGACATCCTGGAAGAGGTCATCAAGGACCATCCGGTGCTGCTGAACCGCGCTCCTACTCTTCACCGCCTCGGCATTCAGGCTTTCGAGCCGGTGCTGGTCGAGGGCAAGGCCATCAAGATTCACCCGCTGGTTTGCACGGCGTTCAACGCCGACTTCGACGGCGACCAGATGGCGGTTCACATCCCGCTGTCTCCCGAAGCCCAGGTCGAAGCCAGCGTGCTGATGCTGGCCTCGCATAACATTCTTTCCCCAGCTTCCGGTCAGCCGATTACCGTTCCGACGCAGGACATGGTGCTCGGGCTCTACTACCTGACCAAAGCCAAGCCGGGCGCCAAGGGTGAAGGCCGCGCCTTCGCCAACATTGAAGAAGTCTTGATGGCACTCGATGCCGGCGAAGTCGAAACGCTCAGCCCGATCCGCCTCCGCTACTCGGGCGAACTAATCGATCTGACCACGGCGTACGACGATCAGGACATCATCCACACCGAACCGGTGCAGGTTGAACGTTCGTTTATCAACACCACTGTCGGCCGCGCCATCTTGAACGACCAACTGCCTGACGGTATGCCGTACATCAACGGCTTGCTTAAGAAAAAAGGCATCGGCGCGCTGGTCAACTACGGATACCTGCGGTTCGGACTGGAAGTCACGGTCAAGATGCTCGACGAAGTTAAGACCTTGGGCTTCAAGTTCGCAACGCGGGCGGGATTGTCCATCGGCATCGATGACATGGTCATCCCCGACAGCAAGAAAGTCTTGGTAAAAGACGCCGAGAAGCAGGTGGTCGCCGTTCAACAGCAGTACCTTGACGGCGCCATCACCAACGGCGAGCGTTACAACAAGGTCATCGAAATCTGGTCGGGGATTACCGAAAAAGTGGCCGACGAGATGTTCGGTGAAATGCAGCGCCGCGACAAGGAAGGCGAACTCAATCCAATTTATGTCATGGCCGACTCCGGCGCTCGTGGATCGAAACAGCAGATCCGCCAGCTCTCCGGCATGCGTGGATTGATGGCCAAGCCCTCCGGCGAAATCATCGAGTCTCCCATCACGGCTAACTTCCGTGAAGGTCTGACGGTGTTGGAGTATTTCGTCTCGACGCACGGCGCCCGCAAGGGCCTGGCCGATACGGCGCTCAAGACGGCCGATTCCGGCTACCTCACTCGCCGCCTGGTCGACGTTGCGCAAGACGTCATCATCAGCGAGTACGATTGCGGAACCGTCGACGGCATCTACGTGCAGGGCATCGTGGAAGCCGGCGAGATCATCGAACCGCTGCGCGACCGCATCGTTGGCCGCGTGTCGCTCGAGAAGATCAAAGACTATGACGGCAACGTCATCGTCGACATCAATCAGGAAATCACCGAAGACCTCGCCGGATCGATTCAGGCTGCCGGCATCGAGCGCGTGAAAATCCGCTCCGTGCTGACCTGCGAATCGAAACGCGGAGTCTGCGTCATGTGCTACGGCCGCAACCTGGCTTCCGGGCGCCTCGTCGAACTCGGCGAAGCTACCGGCGTCATCGCGGCGCAGTCCATCGGCGAACCTGGAACCCAGCTCACCATGCGTACCTTCCACATCGGTGGTACGGCATCGCGAGTTTCCGAGCAGTCGCGTCTCGATGCCAAGAACAACGGCAACGTCCGCTTCATCGGATTGCAGACCGTCAAATCGAAGTCGGGCGATCTGGTGGTGATGAACCGCCAGGGCTCGATTGCGGTGGTCGACGAGAAGAATCGCGAACGCGAGCGCTACTCGGTCGTGTACGGCGCAAAGCTGAAAGTCAACGATGGCGATCCCGTCACGCTCGGCCAGGTCATGGTCGAGTGGGATCCTTATACCTTCGCTATCCTGACGGAAATCGGCGGCACCGTGCAGTTCAAGGACTTGCAGGAAGGCGTCACGCTCCACGAAGAAGTGGACGAAGTCACCGGCCTGTCTCGTCACGTGGTGGCCGATTCGCCCGACGAAAAACGTCAGCCGGCAATCGTGATCAAAGGCAAGGCCAGCAAGCGCTACCTCATGCCTTCCCGTTCTCACCTGATGGTGTTGGATGGCGACACCGTGACTCCCGGCGACGTGCTGGCGAAGATCCCGCGTGAAACCACCAAGACCAAAGACATCACCGGTGGTCTGCCGCGCGTGGTTGAATTGTTCGAAGCCCGCAAGCCGCACGAGACCGCGGTCATCAGCGAAATCGATGGCACGGTCAAGTTCGGCGAGGTTTCGAAAGGCCAGCGTAAAATCTACGTCGTCGCCGACAACGGCACCGAGAAGGAATACTCGGTTCCGCGCGGCGTTCATATCAACGTGCAGGAAGGCGAGCGCGTCAAGGCGGGCGAACCGCTGATGGACGGCCCGTTGAACCCGCACGACATCCTGGCCGTGCTTGGCGAAAAAGAACTGCAGGCTTACCTGGTCAACGAAATCCAGGAAGTCTATCGCCTGCAGGGCGTCAACATCTCCGACAAGCACATCGAAGTAATTGTCCGGCAGATGATGCGCTGGGTGAAGGTCGAAGACGTAGGCGACACGCGGTTCCTGCTCGAAGAGCAGACCGACAAGTTCGCCTTCCGTGAAGAGAACGAGCGCGTGATTTCACAGGGTGGAAAGCCGGCCACTGGTCGGCCACTGCTGCTGGGCATCACCAAAGCATCGCTCTCCACCGATTCGTTCATCTCGGCGGCGTCGTTCCAGGAGACCACGCGCGTGCTCACCGAAGCCAGCATCAACGGCAAGGTGGACCACCTGCGCGGCCTCAAGGAGAACGTCATTGTCGGACGCCTCATCCCTGCCGGAACCGGCATGGAGTACTACCGCAACGTGCGCCTCTCACCTGAGATGGAAGAGGCGGCGGCCAAGGTACAGGCGGAAGTCTCGGCTGCTTATGAAGAAGCCGAGCGCGCTCTCGAAATGATGCGCCACGAGGGCGAAACCGATGACCTGACCGCGGAACTTCCGGCGGCCGAGTAACATTGAAACGGGTTTCGGGGACGAATTTATTCGTCCCCGAACCTGCTTCTGATGTCATCTAAGAAACATGCACGCCACCCCCCAGCGATTGCATATTGAGGAACCCCGCGAACTTCCTTCTTTGCGGGCGGTGCCTGCGGGCCCTAAGCTAGGACCGCGCATGTTACGCTTCCTTCGCCTCTTATGGCTTGCCTTCTGGCACGCTTTTGTTCACGATGCCTTCGCCATCGCCAAGGCCTCTGCCTATTCCTCGATCTTTACCTTCTTTCCCGTCCTGGTCCTGGTTGGATCAATCTTGGCCAATTGGCGCAAGGGTGCGCCTTACCTGCGCGAAATTTCCTATGCGCTGGGCAGCATTCTTCCGGCTGGCAGCAACACCGCACTTAACTATCTCAAGGGGGCACCGAAGCATCCGATCGGATTTCTGCTGACCACCTCGGTCATCACCCTGTGGACTGCCTCCGGTGTGATGATCTCGTGGATGGAAGGCTTCCGCCGCTGTTACGAGCTTCCCAAAACCTGGGGCCTGGTCAAAGAACGCCTGGTAGCACTCCTGCTCGTTATTTTTGCACTGATTCCCATGACGTTCGCCACGCTTCTGGTAGCGGTAGGGAGCAAATTCGAGACGCGCCTTCTTCCCTACATCGATCCCGATTTCAGCGGCTTCATCTTGCTTCTGTGGGGCTCGATTCGCTGGTTGATCGCCACTCTTACCAGCATTTCGGTGGTCGCGCTTATCTACCATCATGCGGTGCCCCGGACCCAGCCTTGGCATAGCGTGATTCCCGGCGCCGTCCTCGCCACCGTAACGTGGTTTACCGTGACCGTGGGATTTCGGGCCTACCTCCAACATTTTGGGGACTTCACCACGATTTACGGATCGCTGGGCGCGGCCATGGCGCTGCTTGTCTGGATGTACATGATTTCTCTCGTCGTCCTGGTGGGCGCTGAATTCAATGCCCTGCTGTTTCCGCGGGCCATGCTGGGGAAAGAACTCACGGCAATCAATAGAGCGTAGAGACGTTGTGGGCAACGTCTTTCTCGCCACCGTTCGTGTGCTGCAATCAGGCGTAGCAAGCTACGTCTCTACGATGTCGGAACGTCCCTGTCGAGGAAGAGATTGAAAGCGAGAAAGAAAATCTCAAGGGCGGAGGAGTCTCTCCAAACCGCTCCCCCGCTCTCACTAACAGAGCTTGTTTCGAGTCCCGCGCTGCGTCGCGCGAAAATTATCTGTACGATCGGCCCTGCCTGCAACAATGAAGCGGCCATGCGCGACCTGCTGCGCCTTGGCATGGACATCGCTCGCCTCAATTTCTCGCACGGCACTCACGAAGATCACGCCCACAACATCCAACGCCTTCGCCGCGCCGCCGAGCGCGAGGGCCGCACGCTCTGCATCCTGCAGGATCTGCAGGGCCCCAAGATTCGCACCGGACCACTGGAACGCCACGAGCCGGTTCTGTTGAAGACCGGCTCGGTTGTGACGATCACTCCGCAGAATGTCCCAGGCAATGCCACGCGCATCTCGACGACATTCCCCGACCTTGCGCGCGAACTCACAGCCGGCGCCCGCGTGCTGCTCAGTGACGGTCTGATCGAGCTCCGCGTCCGTGGGGTTCGCGGCAAAGATGTGCTCTGCGATGTTCTCAACGGCGGTGAGTTGGGCGAGCACAAAGGGATCAACCTGCCGGGCATAGCCCTCTCCATCCCAGCTCTGACTGATAAGGATCGCAAGGACCTCGAATTCGGCCTGAGGCACGGCATCGACGCAGTTGCATTGTCATTCGTTCGAACCGCAGCCGACGTCAGGACGGCAAAGCAAATCATCGCGAGCCATCGCAGCGATGTCCCGGTCATCGCCAAGCTTGAGAAACCGCAAGCCATCGATCATCTGGAGGAGATTCTCGAGGCCGCCGACGGCGTCATGGTCGCTCGCGGCGATCTCGGGGTGGAGATGGCACCCGAAAAAGTTCCGGTTATTCAGAAACACGTCATTCGACGTGCCGCCGCGTGCCGCAAGCCGGTCATCACCGCCACCCAGATGCTCGAATCCATGATCGAGAACCCGCGCCCCACCCGCGCGGAGGCCAGCGATGTGGCCAATGCCATCTTCGACGGCACCGACGCGGTCATGCTCTCGGCCGAAACTGCCAGCGGGCAGTATCCCCGCGAATCGGTCTCCATCATGTCGCGTATCGTGGTCGAAGCCGAGTGCAACATGGAAGACTTTGTCCAGTTCCGCCGTCGTCGCGACCATCGCGGCCTCTCGGTCGCGGAAACCATTTGCGAGTCCATCGCGCACTCCGCCGAAGATTTGCCCATGGGCGCCATTGCCATCTTCACCGAAACTGGCAACACCGCGCGCATGATTTCCAAATATCGACCCAGGGTGCCTATCTATGCATTTACCCACATCGAACCTGTGGTACAGCGCATGAATCTCTATTGGGGAGTGCACCCCGTGCGCTGTCGCCAGGCTCGCTCCGCCGAGCAGATGGTGACCATGGCTGAGCAGGATCTTGTTCGCCGTGGCCAGTTGAAACCTGGAGATGTGCTGGGAGTCGTCGCGGGCACCCGCCAGGCCTCCGGTTCCACCAACCTGATGCGCCTCCACGTAGTCACCGCAGAAGAGACGGAGAGCATCGTCCATCCAAAAAAGCACTCCCGGACGCGCCCAACAAAGAGCCGAAAGACAAGGAGATGATGGTTGGGCGCCCCATTTCTCGCACGATTTTGCGCGAAGTGAGGATTTTCGGGGCCCGAAAAAATATGTGGGGAAAGCCGCCCTCCTCTGTCCGCTCGAGCGAAGCTCGACGACCTCAAGCGTTATAATCCCCACTTATGGCGCAAGAGATACTCTCTGTTGCCGTCTGGGAACCAGTCCCGGAAATGGAAGCCGCCTCACTCTCCACCCTACGCGAACTCACGTCCATCGTTGTGGCCAAAGGGTACGGTCGCGATATGCTGTATCGCGATCGTGAATCGCACTATGTTTTTCTGCGCTACTGGAAATCCGAAGAAGCCCGCCGCGCCGCCCAGGAAGATCCCGACATGCTCCGCTGCTGGGCCCGCCTGGGCAATGAAATCAACATCGTGAAAGTCTACGAAACACTGACTGAAGTGCCGATGGAGAAAGCGAAGTAGGCAGTTCAGCCAGTGCCCGGGTTTTGAGTGAAGTCGCCTGGTTCAACAATTGACCGTCCGACTTGCCCAGGGCTCCTTTATGAAAATTGCATAGCTCAAAGGCTTGCCGAATTGGCTGGCTACCGCTGTCGATAACCAAACGGGGCATGCGATAGCCATCGTTCGAGCGGAACGTGATGGATACCACGTCATACGGGGTAAGGTCCGCCGAGGCGCGTTCAATCTTTTGCGATCAGTCGGCGGTCTAGGTGCGAATTAGTGCGAGGTTGGCCAGTGCTAAGTACACACTTCTCCCCCGGAGCGGCTCCGCAAGTCGGACAGCGCACGGCGAGTGCCTGTTTTGGGCTGAGTTCCTTTTTCAATGGCAATCCCCCATGTACCATGGGCAACCAGACTAGTTGCGCGAATCCCATCAAGACGGTTTACGCCCTTCTGACAATAGACATGGGCCGATTTTGCAGAAAGGCGTTGATAAGTGCGCTATTTATTTGCAAACCGCCGTTGTAGGAGACGAAGCCCTTCTTCTTGAACGCATTCATAAATTTACTTACCCTTGCGCGGGTGGTACCAACCATCTCCGCGAGGGTTGCTTGGCTCACCTTCAGGGGGTTCTCCGGCTTCGATTCCTTGGTTATTTGCCCAAACAACAACAAAACCCGTGCCAGTCGCTTTTCGCTAAAGTTGAAGAATTGATCTGCCAGGTCTTCCTCGACTCGAATAACTCTGGAAAGTAGATATGCATTAAGCAATGCAGCAAACTGCGGGTCGCGCTTGAGCGTGCGAAGCGACCTCTCCTTCTGCAAGCGAGTGATATTGGAGGGTCCAATTGATCTCGCTGTGTACATCCGCAGCGATTGACCGGCAAGACAGCCTTCGCCAAAAAAACTACCCCGCAGCAGGACGGCGATTATCGCTTTCTTGCGGCGCGTAGCGGCCATCGTGAGCTTCACCGTGCCGCTCTGGATGTAGAACACAGCATCGGCCCTGTCCCCTTGCGCAAAAATGATCTCATTGTCTCGGTAGGTCCGCGCAGTCATCCCATCCCGGAACTTTTTGCGGAAAACTGTGGAACTGAAACCGAGAGTTTCTTTCGCCATCTGTCTTCCTGGCACGATCAATTCACGTGAGTGCCGTTCTCCTAAATACAGAAAGAGGCTAAATCATATGGCTCGGGAATCTGGCTCGGCTGGTCAATATAGGTCATACACAATTGCACACAGTACCTAAATGGTTAATCTCGGGCGAAACTGCCCTAACGGCGAGACTCCACACCCAGAAGTTATATTTCTGCCAGGTGTTTGTGCCTAAAATGGCAAGAAGTCAGATGAATTGGACGACAAGTTCGTCGAACTTTTGACAGAACAAGACTCTGCTAAACGTTCTGGAGAACACGAGACCCCTCGAAGCCGCAATTGGGACGCACAAGCGAGGCTTTGGTAAGGCTTGAGGGTCAACTGTCGAAATATCTCTATATCGCTCATCATCTCCGGGCTGGCTTTGGCCGGATTTAGAATGTTCTCTTGCCCGACCTCTCCATCCGCGAATTCGTCGACCAAACGGTCGACCCGCCCGTCCGCGGATTCCTCCATCTTCCCGCCACTCCCAACGGCGATGCCCTCATCCTCACCCACGGAGCCGGTTCCAACGCGCAAGCTCCGCTACTCCGCGCACTGGCGGAAGCCTTTACTGCCGCGGGATTCACCGTTCTCCGCTGCGACCTGCCCTACCGCCAAGCCAGACCCTTCGGTCCGCCCGGCCCCGGCGATGCCGCCCGCGATCGCGCGGGTCTGAAGAATGCTGTGGCCGCGCTCAGAAAAATGATTCCGGGCCGCCTGCTCCTCGCCGGCCACTCCTATGGCGGACGCCAAGCCAGCATGCTTTGTGCCGAAGAGCCTGACCTCGTCGCGGGCCTGTTGCTGCTGTCTTACCCGCTGCACCCCCCGCGCAAACCCGAGCAGCAGCGTACCCAGCACCTGCCCGACCTGCGCACTTCCGCGATGTTTGTCCATGGCACACGGGATCCCTTCGGCTCGATCGCCGAGTTGGAGCGCGCCCTGAAAATGATTCCCGGAAAAACGAAATTGATCGCCGTGGAAGGCGCGGGTCACGACCTGGGATTCAAAGGAAAAGCAAGGCAAGAAGAACTTCCCAGCCAGATCTTGTCAGAGTTTACAAAACTCGTGTCGTAGAGACGTTGCTTGCAACGTCTCCGCCGGCAGCGCGCCGAATGCCGGGGAGAGAGACGTAGCAAGCTACGTCTCTACGACAGTCTTAAATGGCTCTCAATTAACCCAGCCCGACTTCCCGCCGCCATTGCCCTTACCGGACTCGTCATCCGGAGGAATGTAATTCCCATGCTCATCGAAATGGACATCGCGGTCGTGCTGGCGCATGTAAACTTCGAATTTTTTCGCTGCCCGCCGCCGTTTCCACCGGTAGTAAGAATTGCGTATACCGAAGTAGCGCTCGGAGAGCCCAACATTCACCATCGCCGCCTTGGGCCCCCGTCGCACGTAAAGATAGCCGAAGAAAAGGCCTCCCAAATGGGCCACATACGCCACGTTGCCGCCGCCAGTCATGGCGAAGGCCAGCGTAATCACAATCAGAATCCCTACGAAATACTTGGCCTTGATCGTGAAAGGGAACGGGATCATCATGATCTCGTTGTCGCCAAAGAGCATGCCGAACGCGATCAGAATCGCGAAGATTCCTCCCGAGGCCCCAATGGTCGGACGCTCCGGATTGCCCAGCAGATGGGAGTAGGATAGGGCCACCGTCGTCAACGCCGCGCCCACCAGGCCGACTGAAAAGAGTTCGACGAAACGCCGCGTCCCCCACGCTCCTTCGATCGCGGAGCCGAACATCCATAACCCGATCATATTTCCGAACCAATGCCAGAATTCGAAATGGATAAAGCCGTACGTGACCAACTGCCAGAGCCATGCTTTGTGGACGACCAACGCGGGCGTCAGGGCGAAGTAGTCGAGCAGATACTCCCCCAAAGGGATTCGCAGCATGTCCAGCAACAGCCTCAGCAGGTAAATGCTGGTGTTGATGCCCAGCAGCCAGATCACCGCCCGGGTGAACGGGGGCAGGCTCAACGTCATGGGTTCGCCGGTTCTGCGCAACGGGATACCTCTCGTCCAATTCTACTCGTTTGATGGCGGGCGCACGTCCTACCGTTCGGGAAGCGGAACTACCGGTAGGCTGCAATGGCCGGCGCGGTCGACGGCTCGGACCGCGAAGATCACATTATCCTTCGAAAGCTTCAAGGTCGTCCGAGTGACATTGCCGACGTTCTGGGCGTGGTCCCACTCCGAACTCGTTGTGGCCCGCCACAGCACCTCATAGCCTGCTGCGAGCCCGCCCGGAGACGCCTCCCAGGTCAGCGTGGAATCGTTCTCCAGATCCTTTGTCTGCAACCGCACATTGGCGGGCGGCGCCGGCGCCGAGGCCAACGATGCCAATGTCGCCGCATTCAGCCGCGCCACATGCGCCACATAATCGTAGTTCACAAATTTCGGCAAATCGCCATATTCGACGCCATTTTCCGTGCGCACATTCTGATGCTGATGATGAAAGTCCTCACGGAACTCGGTGATGCGGACCGCCGAAAATCCCAGTTGATTGAATGAATAATGATCTCCGCCGCGCAAGTAGCGATCCAGACGGAACACCAGCATCGGCTTCACTCCGGCGTCATAAGCCCGTCCAACATCGGCGATATACCGCGCCAGTTGCCGCGAGCCGGAGTCGCTTTCTCCTCCCAATCCGCGAATTCGCCGAATATCCTGCTCAGTCGCCGCCGTCGGCACGCCCTCGGAAAACACCCGTACGACGGAATGGTCCTGCTCCGCGCTGCGATCGCCGCCCACGATGTCGTTGTTGAGTACTCCCTCCAGTTCCCATCCCTGATCCTTCGCCATCTTCGCGAAGTGGCGACTGCCGTTCAGGCCCTGCTCCTCGCCTGCAACGGTCAGAAAGATAATCGTCGCCGGAAACTTCATCTTGCTCAAGACGCGCGCGCACTCCAGGCTGACCGCGGTTCCACTGCCATCGTCGTTCGCCCCAGGGGCGTCGCCACTCACGTCGAGCGTGTCGCTGTTCCGCGAATCGTAGTGCCCGGTCACCAGCACGATGCGTTTCGCGTCAGCCGTATCCGTGCCCTTCAGCACCGCATAAACATTGGTGATTTCTGTGGCCTTCGGAATGCGCTCGGTGGCTTGTTCGGTGAAACCGTCGGTCTTCACCTCGAGGCAGCCGCCGCAGTCTTTCGAATAGCGCTCGAACTCTGACTTAATCCATTCCCGCGCTGCCCCGATTCCATGCCCGCCGGCGATCGATGCCGGATCCTGCGCCGAGAGCGTCAAGCGGGTCCCGAAACTGACCAATTTTTCGATATTCGCCTGAATGCGCTGCGCAGAAATCTGCTGCAGCGCCGCCGCGATCGCCGGGTCAGCAACCATCGCAGGCTCTGATTTTGCGGACTGCGCTCCACCGTTCAGCGCAGTTAGCAGAAGCGTGAGAGCAACCGGAATAGTCCTGAGCGACGGCTTCGAGAAATGACCCATCATCTAGAGGATTCCCAAATCGGGCGAATCCAGTAGCAGGCCTGGTTTCTTTCGCCTCGAAAAATTTCCGGCTCCCGGCCCCCAGCACTTGACCAACCGCCGGGGAGAATCTAAATATTAACAGGAGGCTCTAATCGGCATGGGAGGCTTTATGGTGCTGTGTCCCGAATGTGAAAACAATTTGGACGTCGAAGAGGAAGAGGTCGACGAGGGCGAAGTCATTTCCTGCCCTGAGTGTGGCACCGACTTTGAGGTCGTCACCACCAGTCCGCTCGAGTTAAAAGCCGTCGAGGAAGGTTACGAGGAGGTCGAAGAGGAGGAGGAAAGCGAAGACGGTGATTACTCCTAGCCTGCGTGCGGGCGCTCGTTCTGCAAGGATTTCTTTCTCCTGGGCTCTGCTTGTTTTGCTTCTGCTCCCCACCTGCCTGGAAAGCCTGCTCGCCGCCCAGAAACCCAAGGTCAAACCCTATGCCCTGATTGCCGGCACCGTGTGGGGTCCTGACGATCGGCCCGTCTACGGCGTCATCGTAAGAATTCGGCGAGCCCGGGACAAGAAGCCCAAGTGGGAGGTCTTTTCCGACCACATGGGGGAATTTGCCCAGCGGGTCCCAGCCGGCGAATCCGACTACGTTCTCACGGCGGATCTAAAGCACTTCAAGACCTCCGACGGCAAGCCCGTCCACCTCGTGAAGGAAGTCACCGTCCACATCTATGGCGACGAACGCGAAGACACCGGGCTGCATCTAACCCACTAGGTCGCACGCTGCGACCGTGAGACAATAAACTGGATGAATCACAACCGCTCTGTGATCAAGGCTGTATCCGTTGTCTGTGCCCTGATTGTGGCGTTGGGCGCGATTTCCAGCGCCTCGCCCGACAAAAAAGAAAAGGTCGTCGGCCGCCTGCTTTTCGGCAAGGTCCTCGACCCGCAGGACAATCCCCTCCCTGATGCAGTCGTCTACGTAACCAATGCCCGAAATCGAGCCGTTAAAACGTACATCGTCGGCCCGGACGGTACATACCGCTTTCCCGCGCTGGCCTCCGGCGTCGACTACGAGGTTTATGCCCAGTACAAGGGCCGCAAGAGCGACCTGAAATCGGTCAGCCAATTTGACGACCGTTCGCAGGTCTACCTCGACCTGAAAGTCCCCACGCATTAGCCTCGGGCCCGCACCTTTTCATGCAACTTTTCAACGACCTCCCGGGTTCAAGATAATTAGGGATATCTGTCTGGAGGACACCGTGAACGGATCGCGTTCTTCTCGTAAACCTAATCGTAAGGCAGTTGCGGCGCAGGCAGTGTTGGCCTGCGTCGTCCTATTGTGTGGCGCATCCGCGTTTGCCCAGGGCGGCTCTTTGAGCCCCTACCAGAACGAACAAGACGGCGTGAGCGCCGGCGGCAAGTGGATGCAGTTTCAGTCCGAAGACAAGATGACCGGCGCCAAAAAGGTCCGCTTCGAACTCCTGGCCGATAACTACTTCAAAGAAGACCCGGACTACAAGCCTCGAGTCGACCTCTTTTGTGAAGACGGCAAGCTCAAACTGGCGGACTTCAATCCTGGGGTCCGGCTCCCACCTCCGAACCGCCCCGGTTTCTGGGGGCAGCCTCAACTCGAAGTGATGGTCCGCATCGACGATACCCACTCCTACCACGGGTGGAATTGGGTGCGAGGTCACTTCCTTTCAATGGACAAAGGCACGGCTCGCGGCATGATCGGCGCCCAGGTGTTCAAGGTCGAACTGCCGACCCGCAGCGGACGCGAGATTGCCGAGTTCAGCCCCGGTGGCTTGAACATCGATCAAGTCCGGCATGCATGTGACTTGACTCCAAGAAAGCCCAGCAAGGACTAACGATGCTTCCGTGGGACAGCAGCCGCGCTGTCCCACGCCTCTGCATTGCGCATCCTCCAGGATTGAAGTAGGATTTTTCGAACCTCTAGCCTTCATGCGCGGCCATTCCGATCCCGCCCCAGCCTTGCTTCTCGGCCTCGGCGCCGGGGTTTGGTTCTTCTTCAAGGGCTTTCGGGTGATGCGCGAATACAAAGTCCTCGAAGACACTCCCCGCATTCCCATCCGCAGCGTGCCCATGGGTTTCGTACACATCCGCGGCCAAGCCCAGTCTGCGCAGCTCATACCCAGCCCAGTCAGCCAAACTCCATGCTGCTTCTACAAGGTCGACATCGACGAGTGGAAATCAGAGGGGAGGAGCCGGACCTGGGTCCGCTGCAGCACCGATTTCAACGGCTATCAATTCCATCTGGCAGACGACACCGGCAAAATTCTGATCGATGCCCATGCCGCTGAATACGACCTGCCGCTCACGGCTACTCGCGTGGTGGACTCGAATGGGTCAGCGAGCAACGACGCCCACCTGCTTCAGTACGTTCAATTCGCCAGAACCCACAGTTTCACCGATCGCATGGCGCAGGCAGTCGACAAGCGCTTTACAAAAGCAGGAGCGTCCGACAATCCTCAACTCCAGGCCAAGCGCGAAGCCCTTCGAGATGTATTCGCGGGAATTTCTTCCGCTACTCAAGGCGGAAAGCCGCCGATCGAAGCCCTTCAGCGCCTGTTCAACGCTACCGGCCCGCTCGCCGATCCAGTGAAGGAACAGAAGCGGCAAATGCTGCTCCAGAATCTGCAATTGGCGGGAACGGCGAGCCAGAGCGGTTTACTCGACCATCTGATGCCGGAAATGGGGCCAGCCTCCGGTCGCTTTCGCCTGCGCGAGTATGTCGTCACGCCCGGGCAGGAATACCTGATTAGCGGAACCTGCATGGAGAACTGCGATTCAGCCGCGGAGCAAGACCGCAGCATGATTGCGAAGGGTCCGCACGAGCCCACATTCGTGATCTCGACCAAGAGCGACGTGCAGATTCATCACGCGTTGGAGAAGCGAGCGTTGTTGATGATTTTTGGCGGAGCCGCCGCCGCACTCTTGTGTACCGTCGGCCTCCTGGTTCACTTCGGTCTGTTCTAGTCTGATCTGTTCTAATCTTGGGGAGGGTGGGCATGGGTAGCAGCATCGTTACGGGACTGGCATTCTTTCTCTTCGCGGCGGGCGTACTCATCTACATCGTGATCCTCTACAACAGCCTGGTGCGCCTGCGCAACGAGAACGACCGCGCCTGGGCCAACATTGATGTCCTGTTGAAGCAGCGTCACGACGAGATCCCCAACCTGGTCGAGACGGTCAAGGGATACATGCAGCACGAGCAGCAGACTCTGCTGGCCGTGACGCAGGCGCGCTCTGCGTCAATGAACGCCGCCGGGATCGGCCAGAAAGCGGTAGCGGACCTGCAAATGGCGAGCGCCCTCCGTGGTTTGTTTGCCGTGGCGGAGAATTATCCGCAACTTAAAGCCAATCAGAACTTCCTCAAGCTGCAGAATCGCATCAGTGAACTCGAAGAGCGCATTGCTGACCGCCGCGAGTTCTTCAACGACGACGTCAACACTTACAACACTCGCATCGGACAAATCCCCGAGGTCTTTGTGGCCAGCTTCATGAGCCTGAAGCCGCGCCAGATGTTCAAAGTCTCAGACGAAGACCGCCGGCAAGTCGAAGTCAGCTTTCAGGGACAAGGCGCGACTGGGGCCTGATCTCATCGGCATGGAATATAATTGCGGGCACGGATGGCTCTTACCTCAGGCACCAGACTCGGTCCATACGAAATTCAATCGCCCCTGGGCGCAGGCGGAATGGGCGAAGTGTATCGCGCTCGTGATACCCGGCTCGATCGAATCGTAGCCATCAAGATTCTTCCCTCTCATCTCTCCGAAAATCCCGAGGCCAAGCAGCGCTTCGATCGCGAGGCGCGGACGATCTCTTCGTTGAACCATCCCAACATCTGCACGCTTCATGATGTTGGACACCAGGATGGTGTCGATTACCTGGTGATGGAGTGCCTGGAAGGCGAGACCCTGGCAGAACGACTGCGTAAAGGTCCGCTCCCCGTACCGCAGGTTTTGAGAGTACGGAATCGAAATCTGCGAAGGACTCGAGAAAGCACATCGCAGCGGGGTGGTTCATCGCGATCTGAAGCCTGGCAACATCATGCTGACCAAAACAGGCGCGAAGCTGATGGATTTCGGTCTGGCAAAGGCGTCCGTCGCGACCAAGGACGCATCCTCGAACCTGACAGTGACGATGTCCACTCCCGTGGGAAGCCATCCGCTGACCGCGCAGGGCACCGTGATGGGTACCTTCCAATACATGGCGCCGGAGCAAGTGGAAGGCAAGGAAGCCGATGCCCTCTCCGACATCTTCGCGTTGGGCGCAGTGCTTTACGAGATGGCAACGGCCAAGCGTGCGTTTGAAGGCAAGACGGCGGCCAGTGCGATGGCGGCGGTGCTCGAGCGCGAGCCCTCCCCGATTTCTACGGTACAGCCCATGGCTCCGGCGGCTCTCGACCATGTCGTTCAGGGATGTCTCGCCAAAGATCCGGAAGCGCGCTGGCAGAATGCGGCCGACATTGCCCGCGAGTTGCGCTGGATTGCCAGCGGTGGTTCCAGCATTGGCGCGCCACCGCCCGTACACGTTGTCCCGCGATGGCGAGAGCGTTTGGCGTGGGTCGCAGTGGTCGTCGCGCTCCTGGTGGGGCTTGCCTGGATGATGCTTCGCGAACGAGAGCCAGTCCGAACGCTGCGCTCCTTCTTGCCTCCACCCGCGCAGATGACTTTCGACTTCACGGGCGATTTTTCTGGCCCTCCAGTATTCAATACCGACGGCTCCGCGATTGCTTACTGTGCTCGCACTCAGAAAGATCGGGATGTGATCTGGGTTCAAACTTTGACCGACCCTGCGCCCAGGAAACTGGAAGGTACCGAAGGAGCTTCATTTCCGTTCTGGTCGGCAGATGGTAAGTTCCTCGTTTTTTTTTCCGATGCCCATATGAAAAAAATTCCGGCCGCGGGCGGGCCAGTTACGGTTCTCGCTGATGCTCCCAATCCTCGCGGCGGTTCCTGGAATCAGGATAACGTCATTATTTACGAGCCCGACTACCGCGATACTTTATGGAAGATCGGTGCTGCAGGCGGAACGCCAGTGCGTCTCACCAAGTTCGAGACCGGCAAGCACACCACGCACCGCTGGCCCCAGTTCCTGCCCGATGGAAAGCACTTCCTGTTCTTCGCGACCAATCACTCGGGCGATTCAGAGCATGGCATTTATTTCGGCTCGCTCGCGGATGGATCGTACAAGCACGTGCTGGACGCCGACTCGGGCGGACAGTATGCGTCCGGCTACCTCCTCTTTCATGTGCAATCCCAATTGCAGGCGCAGAAGTTTGACCCGTCCACGGGCACGGTTTCAGGCGATCCCGTGACGGTTGCCAATTTTCTTGAGTACGACACCGGCACCTGGCACACGACATTCAGCGCGAGCCAGAATGGCTTGCTTCTCTACGAGCCCGGTTCGAAAGCGCTCGGAACCGATCTTTACTGGATGGACAGCAGCGGAAAGACGCTCGAGAAAGTCGCCGAGCGTGCCTTTTACAAGGGGAGTGGCCGGCTTTCGCCGGACGGCAAGCGTCTCGCCGTGTCCATGGGAGATCCTCAGGCGGACATCTGGGTATTGGACTTGGCGCGCGGATCCCGTACCCGGCTAACCTTCGGCGGCGCAACCCACCTGGAGCCTTCATGGTCCGCCGATGGCCAGCGCGTGCTTTACACCAGACAAAATGGAACATCAGTGATGACAGGGACCTCGCTCCGCGCCCGCCTCGCCAACGGCGGCGGGCAGGAAGAAGTCCTGATGGAGCGCGATTCGACTGGCACTCCTCTCACGCTCCTGTCGCCGCAGTTGTCGCCCGACGGCCGGTATCTTGTTCACACTGAGCAGAGTGGACCGGTCGTATCCGGGGTTTTTGCGCTGCCCCTGACCGGAGAAAAAAAGCCCTTCGCCGTGGTACAACTGCAGTCCCCGCAGGCGCGGATCGTCCAGTATCGCCTTTCTCCAGACGGTCGCTGGGTGGCTTATAGCTCGACTGAATCGGGGCGGGAGGAAGTTTACGTCACGCATTTCCCCAGTGGGCAGGGACGATGGCAAGTGTCTCAGCAAGGCGGCACGTTTCCTACCTGGAGGGGCGACAGCAAAGAGATCTGGTTCTTTGGGATGGATGGCTTTCTGCGCGCTGCTGCTGTGAATTCCAGGAGCGAAGAGTTTCAATTGGACCCGGTACGCACCGTCTTCCAGATCAGCTACACTCCGCCCGTCGGGTATCCGTACGACCTCAGCCCGGACGGCAAGCGCTTGGTCATCACTTCGTTCCCCGAGAGCGTCAGCACTCCCATGGTCCTGGTGACGAACTGGACGGCTGAGCTGAAGAAGTAGGCTGCTGCCCAGTTCAGCCGTTGCGTGCTGTTCCAACCGACTACCAGATAATCTTGCCGGCCACCTGAATGTGCCGCGATCCTCCCGACCCAATCACTGGGTTGGCCGCCGCCACGTCCGGCGTGTACACCACGGTTCCCGCGAGGTTCGGCGACGACAGGTCGTTGTTCATGGTGAACACATCAAAGTTCGCGTGATTGAGGATGTTGAAAACTTCGCCGCGCAATTGCAGCTTGAACCGTTCGCTCAGCTTCCACATCTTCGACAGCGACATGTCCCAATTCGTGAACCTCGGGCCGCGGAAGATGTTGCGCCCCATGTTGCCTTGAGTGAAAGCATTGGGAGGTGTGATCACCGTGCTTCCAGAAACGAAGCAACCGTACGAAGCTAGCTGGTCTGGATCTGCATAAGGAGCGCAGGCTGGATCGCCGGAAGGGAAATAGGGTATCGGAGTGCTCGGCGACCAGTGAATGTTGCTGGCGGGTCCGAACATGTTCCAGCGATCGTTCAGTTCGCCAGTGCCGCTGATGTCGTTGCCGAAATCGCCCAGCGTGAAGGGCTCGCCGCTTTGCAAGTTCACGATACTGGTGACCTGCCAACCTTCCAGCATTTGCCACTTCGTTTTGACCGACGGAAGATCGTAGGTCGCGGAGAGAGTGAAACGGTGTCGTAAATCGTAGTCCCCGTTTCCTCGTTCTGCAGCGTAGTTGTTGCTGTCCGGCGGCACTCCGGCCAGGTTGCTGGTCGCGGTATCGATCGCGTGACCGTATGTGTAGCCCGCCAGCAAATAGAGTCCATGCGAGTAGCGCTTGGTCAGTGTGACTTGGAGCGAGTTGTAGTTCGAATTCGACCGATTGCTCAGGTAATTGAAGAAGCCGAAGTAGGGAAAGCACGGCCCCCCGAAACCCTGCCCGAAAGTCCCGTTGGGCGGACAATTCGTCGCTAGGGGGCGTCCAATCTCCTCGTTTCCGTCGTCGTAGGTCGGATTTACCTGATTGATGTCGGTAACGCTGTAAAGCCTGACCCCGTGATTGGCAACATAGGCGACCTGCAGCAACGTGTCTTTCGCCAGCGCTTGCTGCACGTTGAAGTTCCAATTCATGACGTAGGGCGTTTTCAGATGCTGATCGACGCCGAATACGTCGCACTGGCTATCAACGCTGCATATGGCCCCCGACGTTCCAACCGGGAAGATTGTCGGTGACTGATTGGGACTCAGCCAATTGATCTGACTGCCATCACTTGAAATCTGCAGGAATGAGTTGATGGTGCCGGTTGGCGTTTGCGTCACGCCGTTGGCGTCGACGTATTGAATGCCGCTCGGATTCAGGTTCAGCCCGCCGCCGTTGAACATGAAAGTCCGGATGGACGGCTGCTCGAAGATGATTCCGAAGCCCGAGCGAAGTATCGTTTTTCCCGTGCCGAATACATCCCAGGCCATGCCAATTCGCGGAGAGATATTGTTGTAATTGGTCGGATAAGGCGAACTGATGCCCTGCCCAACCTGCACCAGTCCGCTCGCCGAGGTCGGTACATAGTTGGCGAGCAGATTGTGCGCGTCCTTGATGGGATCGGTAACGTCGTAGCGCAGGCCTAGATTTAGGGTCAGGTGCTGCGTGGCTTTCACGTCGTCTTCCAGGAAAAATCCGAACGCTTTCTGGCTTACCTGCCGGGTAGGATCTCCATACAGCAATCGCCAGCGGCGCACATCTCCGGACATGAATTGGTAGAGCTCCCGGAAATCAATCCGTCCCCGGCCGTAGCCGGCGCGATAGTAGTTGACGTCGCCGAAATGGAAGCTCCCACCGAATCTGAGTGTTTGTCTGCCCCGCGTATAAGACGCCGTATCGGAAAAACTGTAGGTCTTACTGGGAGTGGTATTCAACGGCCAACTCGAGTTGCCGCCCATGTAATTGAACTCGACCCCAGGAAGAACGCGCGGAAATCCGAACAGGCGCGGATCTGTGATGCCGGTATTCAGACCATATTGCGTCGGATTGACCGTGTGGTCGAGCGGCGCGATGGCTTCGTTGAAACTGTTGTAGCTGAAGCGCACTTCATTCGACCACGCCGACGTCGGAGTCGAGGCCAAGCTCACACCAAAAACTTGCGTCGTGGGACTGGTCGTTGAGAGCCATTCTGGCCGCAGCGGAATCGTGTCTTCCTCAGTCTGGTTAGTATTCGCATAGATAAAACGCGCACTCAGCACGTGATGCTTGCTCAAAATGTAATCGGTTTTTGCGACGAGGTTATCGCCGCGATTCCGGTTGACGAAATCAAAGTTGATCGCTGCCGGATCGCTCTGCGACATTGTGAATCCAGGGTTCGGTAAGAACAGCTGAGAAAGCTGCTTGCTCAACGGATTCACCGCGCAAGCCGAAGATGAATCAAAGTTAGCCTGGCAGTAGGCAACGTTGTTGGGGTCATTGAAATACGCGATCGCATCCGGAACGCTGTAGAGAGCCGAATTGGGGCTGCCGTCGGAGTTGGCAATTCCTCCCATCTGGTTCGCCAGTGAAACTGTTACTGGACTGTCTGTCACTCCCGGATTGCCCACCCGGTCCCGAATCCCCTCGTAATTGAAGAAGTAGAACCATTTCCCCTTCATGATCGGCCCGCCCAGCGATGCCCCGAATTCATGCATAAGCAAGGCGGAAGCCGGTTGCGGCGCGGGATTGAAATAATTCCGCGCATCAAACGCCGCATTGCGGTGAAAGTAGTAAGCCGAACCGTGAAGGGTGTCGGTCCCTGACTTGATACCGATGTTCATCACCACGCCCGGCTTGACGCCGTAGTCTGCGGTCGGGCTCTCTTGCGTGTTGAACTCCTGGATCGAATCAAGCGGCAAGAAGCTGGCCGGAGTACCCGCGATCCCCGCTTCGTTGGCGACACCTTCTCCGTAGTAGGCATCGTTGTCGTCGGCGCCATCAATGAAGAAATTATTGTCGTCGGCACGATTGCCGTTGGAAGTGATCGATTGGAAGCCGCCGCCCGGCGTTCGCTGCACTCCTGGATGAAGCTCCAACAGGTTTTGAAAGTCGCGGCCCTCCACCGGCAGTTCCGAGACCGCTTTATTCGAGAGCACGCCGTTCAGGGTCGCATCGGTGGTGTCTGCCAGGGTTCCCTCGGCGCTTACGGTCACCGTGTCATTGACCGCTCCCGGCTGAAGTTTCAAATCCATGCGAACATCGCGCGACACCTCGAGAGCAAACTGCGTGCTCAATGCCTTCCGGAAGCCGATCGCTTCCACCTCAACCGTGTACGGTCCCGGTTCGAGGTTAGGAGCTACGTAGTCGCCGGCACTTGTCGTAACCGCTTGGCGGTTCACATGAGTGGCCACGTTCGTGATTGTGACCTTCGCTCCGGGGACGACCGCGCCCGTTTGGTCAAATACAGTACCGAGAATCCTTCCTTCCGACGTTTGGGAGTTGAGCGACAGAACACTGGCCGTGAAGATCGCGAAGACGAAAGCAAGTAGCCGGAGGGCTTTCATGAGAGCTCCTTCCAAAATGAGGAAACGTTATTGAAGTTGAATGAAGGGCAACGGGTCGTACGCTACAAAATCACAAGCCGGATTCGAGTTTGCCGGCGTCGACTAGGAAGGATGGTCGCACCGATATGCCGAGCAGCAAACTGTTCGAGAGACTACCGAAAACTCGACAAATCAACGAGAGGATCTTCACCCGACGCACCGCACGCGCGTCATTTTAGCAGCTTGGCTGCTTCTTTAGCGTAGTAGGTGAGAATAATGCTTGCTCCCGCTCGCCGGATGCTGAGCAATGACTCCATCATGACGCGGTCATGCTCGATCCAACCATTGCGCGCAGCGGCCTCGATCATGGCGTATTCGCCAGAGACCTGGTAGGCAGCGAGCGGCAATTCGAAACGCGCATAGGCCGCGGCGATGATGTCCAGGTAGGGCATAGCGGGCTTGACCATGATCATGTCCGCGCCTTCTTCAATGTCGGCTTCAATTTCCCGCATAGCCTCGCGTACGTTGGCGCCGTCCATCTGGTAAGAGCGTCGATCCCCGAATTGCGGCGCCGAGTCTGCCGCCTCGCGGAACGGGCCGTAGAAGCCCGAAGCAAACTTCGCCGCGTACGAAAGAATAGGAGTGTTGGCCATTTTGGCCGTGTCCAGAGCGCGCCGGATGGCGCCAACGCGCCCGTCCATCATGTCAGACGGCGCAATAATGTCGATGCCCGCCTTCGCCAGTGAAACTGAAGTGCGCGCCAGCAGTTCGAGCGATTCGTCATTCAAGATTTCGTAATCGGTCGTGGCCGCCGGCGGGGCAGCTACCGCCGCTCCCAGCGATTGCGGAGAAGCCTTCACAATTCCGCAGTGGCCGTGCGACATGTATTCGCACAGGCAGACATCGCCCATCAAGATCAGGCCCGGCACCTCCCGCTTCAGCGCGCGGGCAGCCTGCTGCACAATTCCACTCTCGGCCCAGGCTCCAGTGGCAACTTCGTCCTTCTTATCAGGCAGGCCGAACAAAATTACCGAAGGGACGCCGAGCGAATGAACTTCCCGCGCCTCTTTCACGGCTTCGTCCACCGACAGATTAAACACGCCCGGCATCGACCGTACTTCCTTGCGGATGCCTTCCCCCGGACAGACGAACATGGGATAAACGAACGCGTCGGGAGTAAGACGCGTTTCGCAGACCAGGTTGCGGATCTCCGCGGTACGGCGGAGGCGCCGGAGGCGGGTTACAGGAAATGCCATGTAGTCACCGGGCGGAAGGATAAGGTTAAGGCACCTTCCTACGTTGATTCTAGACCATCTTTCAAGCGGAAACAGCGTGCGCCGCGCAATTCCAGGCTCCCATAAGCCAGCCCCGCGGAAGGCATTGCCCAAAGGCCACGGATAACCAAAGTAACCTCCTACGTTCGCCGCAGTCCTCCGATTCCACGAATGAGTCTCATAGAATAGGGGCGGATGAGTCTGTTCCGACGTTACCGATGGTTCGCCGCCGCCGCTGGAGTCACCCTGGCCTTCACGGCCGTCTCCCTGACGGTACACAAGAGCTCAGGGCTCACCGCGTTCGCTGACCTGGCTGGCCTGGTTCTGATGTTGATCGCGGCGGGAGTCATGCTCGCCAACGCTGCTTCCCGCCCCGAGGGGGAGCGGAGTTTCTGGAAGTTACTAACCTTGGGTTTCCTCCTTTGGGCGTGCAATCAGGCGTCGTGGAGCTACTTCGAGATTGTGCGCCACCAGAAGATTCCGGATCCGTACCTTTTTGACATCGTCCTCTTCTTTCATGCCGTGCCGATGATCGCGGCAGTTGCCTGGCGTCCGGATCTATTGAAGACAGCGGGGCGAACGCACCTCAACGCGCTCAACTTCCAGATGCTTGTGGGATGGTGGATCTTCCTCTACGCCTTTCTGGTGTTCCCGTACCAGTATGTTGTGCTGAATGTTCGTCTCTACAACATTTACTACGACGGGCTTTACCTGCTGGAGAACAGCTTGCTGCTGGCAGTGCTCGGGCTTGCGGCGTTGACCAGTTTGGGTGGATGGCGCCGGCTCTATCTCCATCTTCTTGCTGCGAGGTTCGTCTACAGCATCTGTTCCCAGTTCCTTGATCGCGCGGTTTCGAACAATACTTACTACTCGGGAAGCTTCTATGACATTCCGCTCATTTTCACGTTGGCATGGATGGGCGCCGCCGCCCTGTCTGCGCGGGAATGGGAGCTGAAGAGCGTCGACTTCAATCTGAACCCGCGCTGGAAGAAACTCATTCCACAACTCGCAATGTTGGCGATTCTGTCCTTGCCGGTCATGGGGTGCTGGACGATCATGCTCGACAAGTCACCAACTCCCTCGCGCGTATTTCGAGTCTTTACGGTATTGGCTGCGATGCTGGTGTTGGGCGGATTCGTATTCCTGCGTCAATACTTCCAGGATCAGGCGCTCATGTCGCTGCTCAAGGAGTCACGCCGCGCCTACGAAAGCCAAAAGCAATTGCAGAACCAGCTGGTGCAGAAAGAAAAGCTGGCTTCTCTCGGCAATTTGGTGGCGGGTGCGGCACACGAGATCAACCACCCGTTGGATGCGATCATGAGTTACTCCGAGCAACTCTGGGCGAAGGAGCGGCTCACCGAACAGCAAAACACACTGGTGCGCAAGATTGTGAATCAAGCCCAGCGCACTCGCGACCTGGTTGCGAATCTTCTGAGCTTTGCCCGGCAAGCCCCGGGGGAGAAGACTCTCGTTGATCTCGGTGTCCTTCTGAATCGGGCGGCGCAGATGCTGGAGTCCAGACGCACTCAATGCAAGATCCAGGTCAAGCTCTCCATCGACCCCGATTTTCCCCGCGTACTTGCCAATGCCAACCAGTTGTTTCAGGTATTCGTCGAGATCATCGAGAACGCCATGGATGCGCTGGAAGAGGCCGGCGATGGTTTGCTGGAAATTACGGCACAGCGCCAGGGTTCCGAAGCGGTGTTGCAGTTTTCCGATAACGGCCCTGGAATTCGCGATCCCTTGCGGGTCTTCGATCCCTTCTACACCACCAAGCCCGTCGGCAAGGGTACAGGTCTAGGTCTGAGCGCCGTGTACGGCGTGATTCAAGATCACGGCGGACAGATCATTTGCCGGAACAAGCCAACCGGCGGAGCGATATTCATCGTGAAGCTCGCAGCCGAGTCCGAACCCGCCCCACAGGTTGCAGGGGCGGCGGTCTGAGCGGCAAAGCCCAACCACTGCGCTGATCCGGTGTCTCCCCGCTGAGCCTTCCTGTAACATAAATTGCAAATGGCTGGCGAACTCATTCACAGTTCCGGGCGCGTGCTGGAATTCGAGGCGCTTCGCGATCTGCTGCGCGGATTCGTCGCCTCGCCGCTCGGGCAACGCCGGATTGCTGCGCTGGCGCCCTCGACCGATCGCGACTGGATCGAAGGCCAGCAGGGACTCGCCGAAGAGATTCGAGAATTTCGCCGCGTAGGTGGGCGCTTTGATTTCTCCGGGCTGATCGACGTCGCCACTCTGGTCGAGAAATCCCGCATCTCGGGAGCCGCCCTGGAAATCGCCGAGATTCGCGACGTGATCCTGCTGGTCGATCGTGCCGCGGAATGGCGCGAGATTGCATTGCGCCCGCCGGCGGCCATGCGCTCGGAGTGGCGCAGAGTCGGGTCGCTGTCCGGCCGGGTCGCTGATTTCACCGATTTCTTGCGCTTCTTCCGCAACAAGATTCAGCCCGACGGAACCCTGGAAGACAAAGCTTCGCCGGAATTGGCGCGGATTCGCCGCGAAATCGAGAAACAACGCCGGTCGATCCAGGAATCCCTGCAAGGATACCTGCGGCGCCTGGCCGAGGGCGGCACCGTGCAAGACGAACTGGTCACCATTCGTGGCGAGCGCTTCGTCATTCCCGTGAAAGTCGAGCAGAAGCGGCGCGTGCAAGGTGTGGTGCATGGCGCCAGTTCCAGCGGGCAGACCGTCTTTGTCGAGCCACTGGAGACGATTGAACAAAACAACGAACTGGTGCGCCTGCTGGAGGAAGAACTCGCGGAGGTTCACCGCATCCTGCTCGAGATGACGCAACGCATCGGAGCGCAGGCCCAGGAGATTCTGGCAGCGATTGACGTTCTGACTGAGCTAGAGCTGCAATTCGCCAAGGCCCGCTTTGCCGAAGACTACAACTGTGTCGCAGTGCACTTCACGGGAAGCGATCAAAACCCATGTGGGGACAGCCACCCTCGGCTGTCCGTGGAGAGCGAAGCTCGCCTGCTGCTGCTTAATGCAAGGCACCCACTCCTCGAGCGGAACCTGAAGGCGAAGGGAGCCGCGGTCGTCCCGGTCAGCGTGGAGTTGGAAGGCCAACGCAAGCAGCTCATCATCACAGGGCCGAATACTGGTGGCAAGACCGTCACCCTCAAGACCATCGGACTGCTGTCGTTGATGGCGCAATCCGGACTTCCTGTCCCGGCTGATCGTGCCGAGCTTCCCGTATTCGACGCCGTGCTGGCCGACATTGGCGACTACCAGTCCATCGAACAGAATCTCTCGACATTTTCAGCTCATGTGACCAACATTGATTTCATCTCACGCACGGCAACGGCGCGGTCGCTGGTGCTGTTGGATGAGCTCGGATCCGCAACCGACCCCGAAGAAGGCGCAGCACTGGCCGTCGCGATTGCCAGCCATTTCGCGCGCCTGGGCTGCATGACGGTTATTTCCACGCACCACACGTCACTTAAAGTCTACGGAGCGAACACGCCCGGCGTGGTCAACGCATCGGTCGGCTTTGACGAAGCAACGCTGCAGCCCACGTATGAGTTGAGGGTCGGGGTACCAGGAGCCTCGGCGGGAATCAATATCGCACAACGTCTGGGCCTGAATCCCGCAATCATCGAGGGAGCGCGATCCCGCCTCGGAACCCAGGCTCGCGACGTGGGACAGTTTCTGGACAAGCTGCACGCCGACTTGCGAGAAGCCGAGAATGAACGCCTGCGACTCAAGACCCGCGAGCAGGAATTGGAGCGCTCGAAAGCCAGTCTGGCCGCGGAAGGCCGCAAAGAACAGCAGGCCAAAGTGCGCGAGATGGAGAAGAAGCTGGATACTCTGCTGCGAGACTTCGAGTATCACGCGCGCGAAGCGGTGAGCGCGATTCAGGACAGAGCCGCCGCGCAAAAGCTTTCCAAGGATGCCGAGCGTCGCATCGCCAAGCTGCGTCGCGAATTCCGCGAGCAGTTCGACTCAACCGTCGTCGCCCACTCCACTGGGGCTGACCAAGGAGATCCTCACGCCCAGCCGCAACTGGTGAAACACGTTGCCGAAGGCGACAGCGTGAAACTCAAGTCCACGGGGCGCCCCGCGCGAGTCGTCCGCAAACTCGATGGCGATCACTTCGAGGTGGAAATGGGCGCGATGAAAATGAAGATTGCGCGCGACGACATTGCAGAAGTCCTGGTAAGCGCGCAGGCGCGAGCCGAGTCTCCGGTGACGGCGGCGCGCGCGCGGGGGATTTCTGTTTCGCTTGAAAGTGACAGTACGAACGCCCCTAGCGAAATCAACGTCATTGGACAGACTGTCGATCAGGCCAGCCGGGAAGTCGAAAAGTTTGTCGACCGCGCATTCCTGGCGGGCTTGCCTCGCGTGCGCGTGGTCCACGGCAGTGGCATGGGCATCCTGCGCAAGGCGCTCCGCCAGTTGCTGCAGCAGCATCCGCATGTCGTGTCCGTCGTCGAAGCCCCCCAGAACGAAGGCGGCGGCGGGGCGACGCTGGTCGAATTGAACGTATAATCCACCCGCTATCCTGTGGAAAAATGTTCCTGAAGGAACATTCCCCGCCATTTAAATCAGGAACCTACCCCTCTAAGTAATTAAATATAAAAGATAACGTGCTCCTCTCGACTGTCCGATAGTTGATCCAGGCTTGCCGGCAATCAGTATTCAGGTCAGGCACACAGTCCGAGCCATACATCTGTGTGGGTCGCCCAGCGAGGCAATGCCGCGCTGCAACTCCATGTTGATGGTGTCCCGAGAATGCCGCAACTGAGATTACATCAGTAACAAGGCACAATTCCGCGCACCCAATTAGGATGAATTCGGGTAAATCCAGGTGATCTTCCAAGATGGTCAAGAACCAATCTCGAAACCGCAACGGAAGCTGAACTGGATGGATGCAATATTGCCAACGTTGTTCGCCTTGGGCGGCAGCGTTTTGTTGATGTATGTTCTGGAACCGTTCCTTAGTAAGTACTTTCTCATGTTGGTATTCAATCCGGAGTTACCCGATTATGCGGCACTACTCCCCCTTGCCATCATTGTTCTTCTTATTCTGGCTATGTCCTTCGCACTCAGTTGGAAGGCGATGGGCCGAGAGACAGCGACGAGCTTCTATCTCCCTCCGGTCGCGCTGGTTTGTGTTTTGCTAATCGTGATTGCCTATTTGCACAAACCCGTTCCAACACAACCGACTCAAAGTGAAGTCTCCGCGCGGGAACTGCGCGAGTTCAAACGAAGACTGAGTAGTCCCGACTTTGTGATGAATCTCAAAGGGCCTCTGCCGATGGATAGGCAACTGATCCTGATCTCAGAGATTGAACGTCCAGAGGGCTGGTCCTCACACTGGAAGCCAGAGGAACTTCACGCTTTGCTACTAAATATGGATACGGAACTTGAACCGTCCATTGCACGCTGTGCAAGAACCTGGCCCGACGATCTGCATTGGATCGCTCAGCATGGCGGCGTTGGGGGGCGTGAAGGTGCTGCAATGAATCCCAATACTCCGGAAACCGATGTGAGAAGCTTGTTAACCGACCCAGACTCTGAGGTGCGATATTTTGCTGAACGCGGTGCAGCTCGGCGGGTCTGCAACCCGCGATTGCTGGAGTCGATTTGGTATCAGGACAAGAAGACTCCACATGGGGACAGCGACATCCCTAACTCCCTTGCGAAGAATCCCTGTACTCCGGCTCTGATTTTGAGTTTTCTGGAGGGAGATCCTAACCCAGCCGTCCGCAAGGCTGCATCATCCACGCTCAAAAACCAGTCGTCGCATAAACGGGGACCAGCCTAGAAGCGGCGCAGCCGGCGACATCAATGAGCGAAACGCCTGGTTTCAAGAATCAATACGTTTTCATGCACACAATTTCTGCAAGAATTGTTTAGACACAGCGTTCTCCAGCAGCACGCCAGCCATCCCAGCTGGCAAATTTCAGAGATGCAGGAGGCAAGGTTATGCGGAACCTCGTATTACTGGCTGCCACATTCCTGATCATTGCAACAGCCGCGGTGAAAATGATTTGCGTTGAAGATAAGGGGAATGTTGCTGTCGCCAGCGTTTATGGGTTGGCCAAGTGCTTCGGGCCTAAGAATTGTCACGTCTCGGTCAATGACTCAACTCTAAACGCCCTCCTGTCCGAGCCTGGGATGGAAACCCAAAGTGGCATAAATCTCTTTAAAGGCTTCGATGAGGCGCAAGCGCGAAGCAAGGACCAGATGATCCTGAACCACTAAGCTGGTCGCGTGACCACGCTGTTCGACATCTATACGTGCGCTCGTTGACTTACCAGCGGCGGACCATCCCATTATCGCCATCGCACTCATCGACGGTCGCATTCCCAAATGAGAGTCAGATCGTCTTTGGAAATGGTGTGCGTCCGGAAGAAGAATTCGCCATTGCCGTCAGTGAGCTCTATATCTTTGTGAGCCCTGTCGCTCGCCGGTGCGTTTCCCTCAGACATTCACCGTTAAAGGCTGTATTCCACAGTTTCTCCACAGCAATTACCGTCCGGTATATTCAACTCAGGGGCTTTCTAGCTCACAATCCCTGCGGAGAGCTCTGTCTCAGACAATGGCCAACCCTGGCGATTTCGCGTACACGGTGAAGCAGCAGGCGGATATTGTCCGCATCGTGGGCGATTACATCAAGCTGAAGAAGGCCGGGGCACAGAACTATTCGGGACTGTGCCCGTTTCACGGGGAGAAGACCCCTTCATTTTCCGTTCACGCCACGCGACAGTTCTATCACTGCTTTGGCTGCGGCGTGTCGGGCGATGTGTTCAGCTTCGTGCAGAAGATCGAGAACATCACCTTTCCCGAGTCCGTGCGGATGGTGGCGCAAAAGCTGGGGATCTCGCTGCCCAAGGCGAGCTATTCGACCCCGGGCGAAGCCAAGGAAGCACGGATCCGGGGGCAGTTGCTCGATGTGCACGAGCGGGCAGTCGCCTTCTTTCAGGAGTGCCTCAGGCGACCGGACGGGGCCCGGGCGCGAGAGTACCTGGCCGGGCGCGGACTCGACGATGCCATGATTGCGCGCTTTCGCATCGGATATGCGCCCGACTCCGGATTTCTGCTTCGCGACCGCTTGAAGAACGAGTTCAGCGAAGAAGTCCTGCGCGAGAGCGGCCTGTTTTCGTGGAAGGAGGCGGGTGGCGAGTCGCGGGTTGGGAGGGAGCAGAAGGCGGTTGCTGAGCAGGGTGATGGTTCCGAGCAAAGTGCAGAGATCCTTCGGACCCAAAGAACGGGACCTCGGGATGACAATGCTGGTAGTAATTCGGGAGTCGCGACTCGGGGCTCGATCGCGGCGATGTATTCCAAGTTCCGCAACCGCGTGATGTTTCCCATCGCGAGTGAGGCCGGGAAAGTCATCGCCTTCACCGGACGCACGCTCGCTACCGATGAAAAAGCAGGACCCAAGTACTTGAACTCGCCCGAAACGCCGATCTATTCCAAGAGCCGCGTGCTCTTCAATTTGGATCTCGCCAAAGAGTGGGTGAAGAAATTCGACTACGCGATTCTGGTCGAAGGGCAGATGGACTGCATTTCTGTCTACGCTGCCGGATTTCACAATGTGATCGCCAGTTCGGGCACGGCCTTCACCGAGCTGCAAGCCAAGCTGCTCGCGCGCTTCAGCAAGAACGTGGTCGTCAACTTCGATCCTGATACCGCGGGCGCCAAAGCCACCGAGCGCACGCTTGGTCTTCTGGTCGAAGAAGAATTTCAGATCAAAGTGCTGACCTTGGAACAGGGCTTCGATCCCGACCTGTATATCCGCCGCAAGGGTAAGGACGCTTACGGCGAGGCGCTGCGACATTCGCAGAAATATTTCGACTACCTGATCGAGCGCGCGCGAACGCAGTTCCCTGTGCGCAACGCCGAGGGCAAGGTGAAGGCGGTGAACTACCTGCTGCCCCATGTGCAGCGCATCCCCAGCCGCATTGTGCGCGATGAACTGTCGCACGAGATCGCCCAAAAGCTGGGGATCGACTCCGCGGTCCTGCGCCAGGAACTGCGCCACGCGGCCGGCACGCGGGCCACTTCGGCGGTCAAAGCTCCCGTCGAGGCGCAGGTGACAGATGCGGAGAAAGTGTTGATCCGGGCGCTCGCCTCAGCGCGGCAAATCCAGTCTGGAGACGATCATCTTTCCGCGCGCGACGGCGCCGAGGAGGAATTCGATCCCGCGCGGCAGGCGCAATTCGTTCTGCAGAAGGAAAGCCTCCATCGCGGATTGGCCACTGAGTCCCTCGCCGAGGCCCTGCTCAACGCGGGTGCCGATGCTGCCGATGTACTGCAAATTCCGGCGACCGAAACCGATCGCCGCATGCTGGCGACGATCCTGCTGAAGGAAGACGAAGATCTGACGGCGGAGAAGCTCGAGGGCGCAGTGCGAGCGTTGCGGCGGATCCACCTCCGTCGGCGGCTGGAGCAGGTGCAGCGAAGCCTGAAGGCGCTCGGTGGATCGGCCGACCTAAGCGAGAAAACGGCGCTGGGCGAGGAGGCCATGCGCCTCAAGCGCGCGCTGATGGACCCAGGACTGGCCGAAAGTGGCTCGGCGGGCGCGCCCTGAAATTCCCAAAAGTGCTTGAAACAAAAAGGCTTCAAAAACCATCTAAGTATCTAGGAAAGATGCAGATAGCGGTGGGCAGAGAGATTAAGGCGGGCAACCGATAGACGGCAGGGCACTTACATGCTAAACTCGATAAGTTTGTGCTAGGCGCACAACCCCGCTGTACCCATATTCCCACCTGAGGAACTTTATCACGCGCTCCTGTGGAGCGGAATTAAGTAGTTTGAGGACACCTCTTGGCTCTTGATGACAAGTTCGAAGACATAAAAAAGCTGATCGATACAGGCAAAGAAAAGGGATATCTCACTTACGACCAGGTCAATGACCTGATCCCGCACGATGTGCACAGTCCCGAAGACCTGGATGATCTGCTGACCACGATCGGAACGCAGGGCATCGACGTGCTCGAAGGCCCGAAACTGCCTTCGGCCGCACTCGACAAAAAATTCGAAGACTCCGAGGAGGGCGAGGACGTTGAACTCGACCTGACCCCCGGAGCGCTGGAAAAAACCAACGACCCCGTCCGCATGTACTTGCGCGAGATGGGAACTGTGCCGCTGTTGACGCGCGAAGGCGAAGTTGAAATCGCCAAGCGGATCGAGCGCGGCCAGATTCGCGTGCTCAAGGCCTTGTCGCGATCTCCGATTGTGATCCGCGAATTGCTGGCCATGGGCGAAGACCTCAAAAAAGGCGTGCGCTCGATCAAGGAAGTCGTGACCTTCGACGAAGAAGAGATCACGGACGAGATCCTGCAGAATCGCCTGAATGAGTTCACCGGCAAGATCGATGACATGGCCAAGCTGTACAAGAAGGCCAGCGTCCTCGAAGAGAAGTTCCACGAAGTTTCCAAGACGAAGAAGCCGAAGGATCACCGCCGGGCCCGGCGCAAGCTGGCTCGCGGCATCGTGGCCGTGTCGCAGGCGGTGCGAAAGCTCGGATTCACCAACGCCGAGCGCAAGCGGCTGATCGAACGGCTCAATAAAACCGTTGATGGGATGCGTTCGCTTGACCGGCAGACGCAGAACCTGGAGCGCAAGGCCGACGCTACTCGCAGCGAAGAGCAGAAAAAAGAATATCGGCGGCAGGCGCGGGCGATTCGCGGCGAAGTGGAAAAGCTGGAACTCGAAACCGGCGTGTCGTTTCCGGAGCTCAAGCGCACGCAGCGCGAGATCATCCAGGGCGACATGGACGCGGAGCAGGCCAAGCGCGAGCTGATTGAGGCCAACCTCCGCCTGGTGGTTTCGATTGCCAAGAAATACACGAATCGCGGGTTGCAGTTCCTCGACCTGATTCAGGAAGGCAACATCGGACTGATGAAGGCCGTCGACAAGTTCGAATACCGCCGTGGCTACAAGTTTTCGACCTATGCCACGTGGTGGATTCGGCAGGCCATCACCCGCGCGATTGCTGACCAGGCGCGCACGATTCGTATCCCGGTGCACATGATCGAAACGATCAACAAGCTGATCCGCACGTCGCGGCAACTGGTGCAGGAACTGGGACGCGAACCGACGTCGGAAGAAATCGCCAAGCGCATGGACATTCCTGTGGCGAAAGTGCGCAAGGTGCTCAAGATCGCGCAGGAGCCGATCTCCCTCGAAACGCCGATTGGCGAAGAGGAAGATTCGCACCTGGGCGACTTCATCGAAGACCGCGGCGTGGTTTCTCCGGCGGAAGCGGTGATCAACGTGAACCTGAAGGACCAGACCGGACAGGTCCTGCGCACGCTGACTCCGCGCGAGGAGAAAGTCATCAAGATGCGCTTTGGCCTTGAAGACGGCAGCGAGCATACGTTGGAAGAGGTTGGGCAATCGTTCGCAGTTACCCGCGAACGCATCCGCCAGATCGAAGCCAAGGCGTTGCGTAAGCTGCGGCATCCCTCCCGCTCGCGGAAGTTGCGGGCGTTTATGGATGGGGTGCGCGACTAAGCCGGCTCAGATGGGACGGCCGCTCTCGGCCGTCCATGTCACCACGGAGACACTGAGTCACTGAACCACCGAGAAGAGAAGGAATGAAGGGCACGGCTCCGGCCGTGCCTTTTTTTGTGCTCGAGTTTTTGAAGTGCGGATGTGAGGGGGCGCGTCGGTACTCAGTTTCGTGCGTGTGCTGGTCTCCGATTGGCTATCGGGGGATAAGTTATCGTAGATTTCTGAGATCGATCGCCCATTGGAGAAGAAACTCATGATCGTCGGCACCGGCATCGACATAGCTGAAGTTCCGCGCATTCGCCATTCTATTGAGCGTTTCGGGCAGCGCTTTCTGCTGCGAATCTATACGGCAGGAGAGATGCGCTATTGCGATTCCAAGGCGAATCGCGTAGAGCGGTACGCCGCGCGTTTTGCCGCCAAAGAGGCTGCGATGAAAGCGCTGGGAACCGGCTGGAATCACGGCGTGAGGTGGCGTGATTGCGAAGTGGTACGCATGCCGGGCGGGCGTCCGACGATGGCTTTCCACGGCAAAGCTGGGGAGGTCGCGGCTAAGCTTGGGGTGAAAAATACGGCGCTGTCGATCTCGCACACTGAGGAGGAGGCAATCGCGCAGGTAATTCTCGAGAATTGAACTCGAACCCGGACTGCCGCCCGTAAATCTGCCTCGGTCATCTGCTAGACTGTCGCCTCGATCCATTTATGGCCGTTAGCGCTTCCACACCTATCCCATCCACGAGCAGGCTTGAAATCTCGGAAAAAACGTTGCTGGCGGGGCTGGCGCTTACGAGTTTCTCCGCGCTGCTACTGGAGCTTGCGCTGACGCGATTGTTTTCCGTCGTCCTGTTCTATCACTTTGCCTTTCTCGCGATTTCCATTGCCCTGCTCGGCCTTGGGGCCGGAGGGGTATTCGCCTACCTGCTGAAGAGCCGGCTGGCGAATTTCGAGACCCGCGCATTAGCGGCCCGAATCTGCATGGTCAATTCGGTCGTCATCGTCGTGGTGCTCGAGATCGTGCTGCACATCCCGGTTGCGCTCGATGTCACGGGGAAGAACTTCCTGCGATTGACCGTTCTCTACTTGACTGCGGCCGTGCCTTTCTTTTTGACGGGCCTGCTCTTCTCGCTGGTCTTCGCACGCGAGACCAGCCGCATTCCGCGACTCTATGGCGCTGATCTGTGCGGAGGCGCGCTCGCCTGTCTGGCGGTGGTCCCACTACTGAATTTGCTGGGTGGCCCGAACGCCATTCTGGTAGCTGGGATCGCAGTGGCAGCAGCGGGGACGATATGGGCGGAAGCAAGAGTGACACGCCGCAACGCCGGTTTGCTCATGCTAGCGCTCCTGGCGCTGACCGGCGCAAATTATTCAGGGCGTCTCATCGATGTGGTATACGCCAAGGGAATGTTCCGCGACCCGGCATGGGTAGAGTTCGCGCGCTGGAACGCGCTCTCGCGGGTGGAGGTCGATCGCCAGGGACAGGCGAAAGCTATTGTCATCGACGCTGATGCCTCTACGTACATCATGAACGCGGAGGTGTCGCGCTGGCATGAAACGGAATGGGAGAAGGACCTAATGTCGGCGCCACCGGCTTTGGCCAATACTTTGCGCCCGCACGGGGAGTTCGCGATCATCGGGCCGGGCGGCGGAGTCGACGTGTTGCGGGCTGTGGCGAATGGAAGTCCCAGCGTAACCGGCATCGAAATCAACCCGATCATTGCGACTACGATCATGCGCGAACGTTACGCCGATTACGCGCAACATCTCTACGACCGGCCGGATGTGCACATTCATGTAACCGATGGCCGCTCGTACTTGCGTTCGACCGATGAGCACTTTGATGTGGTGCAGATGACGCTGGTCGACACCTGGGCGTCGACGGCGGCCGGAGCCTTCGCTCTCAGCGAAAACAATTTGTACACGGTCGAGGCCTTTCGGGAATATTTCGATCACCTGAAGCCGGATGGAATGATTGCAATAACCCGGTGGGAATTTCGGCAGCCGCGTGAGGCGCTGCGGGTGGTCGCGGTGGCCATGGAAGCACTGCATCGACTCGGCGTTTCCAACCCAGCGCGGAACTTCATCGTAGCCTCGCAGGGATCGCTCGATGAGGACGGCATCCCGGTGGTCGTGCTCGCTAAGAAGACTCCTTTTACTGCGGCCGAAGAATCGGCCGTGAACAAACATTTCGATCGATATCCGGATGTTGAACCGCTCTATTTGCCTTCGGAACCGGGGGATAATCCGTTTACTGCGCTCATTGCAAGCAACGATTCGTACAACTTCGCTCGCAGCTACGCCTACAACGTCGCACCGGTAACTGACAATAACCCCTTCTTTTTTTTCACGCTGAAGGCAGGACAGATTCTTGGAGAAAAAGGGCTGCGCGGCGGCATCGACTGGAAAGTGAACCTGGGAGTGCTGGTGCTGTTATTGGTACTTATCATTTCTTTGGTCGCGGTGCTGGTGTTTCTGGTGTTGCCGCTGGCACTAAGAGGCGGCGAGACGCGGCAGTCGCCGCTCCCGTTGCTCTATTTCATTGCGGTCGGCCTGGGCTATATTCTCGTAGAGATTGCTTTCATCCAGCGCTTCGTCCTGTTTCTTGGACACCCGACCTACGCTCTAACCGTCGTGATTTTCCTTCTGATGCTTTCGAGCGGTGCCGGAAGCCTGTCTTCGCGGCTGTGGCTGCCGCGCGCGGAAATGGGCTGGATTCCGCTGGTGCTGGTCCTGGTTACGCTTCTGGCCGACGTCTTCTTCCTGCCCTCGCGTCTGGCGGCGCTGGTGGGGATGACTTTCGGATACCGTCTGATCATCAGCGGGATTGTCCTGGTTCCCCTGGGCTTCGTCATGGGCATGCCATTCCCCACCGGCCTGCGGGCCCTGGCGGCCGCGCCGGTGCCTGAATTTCCCGCTGGGCAAGCGGCATCCGACAACGCAGTGGAGTGGGCATGGGCGATGAATGCGGCAGCCAGCGTATTGGGATCCGTACTGGCGATGGTGATTGCCATCCAGTTTGGATTGACTGTGACCCTGGCCTGCGGGGCCGCCGCGTATCTGCTTGCCCTGGTCGTGATGCCCGCATTGCGTACGAAAGCGGCTTAGCCTTGCCCCGGGTTTGTTATCATTCTGCGATGGGCGTGCGGCGAGAAAGCGGAGGCGATCTGAGCTGTCGTCGCGGCCGGCGCGAACCCATCCCGACTGGCGTTATGAGGAAACCATTTGCCTAGCCAGAAGCAGCTCAAGTGGTCGCAACTCAGAGTTGGGATCACGGTCATCGTCGCCAGTCTGACCCTCGGATTTCTCCTGTTCCTGATGTCCGGAACTGCCGGTCTGTTCACTCCCCGGATCACTCTCAAATCCTACTTCGACAATGCGGAGGGATTACGAGTGGGCGCTCCGGTCCGATTGAGCGGGGTAGACATTGGCAACGTGGCCACAATTCGCATTGTGCCCGACAAAGACAAGCACCTCACTCCCGTCGAAATCACAATGAAGGTCAGTACGAAATATAGCTTCGGCATGCGGAGCGATTCTGTAACCTCGCTTGAGACAGCGGGAGTGCTGGGTGAAACCTACCTCGACATCGACAGTTCGCAGGCGGTAGGTGGACCGGTGAGCGACGGAGACACGCTGCCCACACAGGTGCACCCCGATTTCAACCAGGTGGTGAAAGCCAGCCAGAGCACGCTGCAGAACATGGACGCGCTGCTGAAACGTGCCGACCGCATCCTGGCCTTTGCCGAAAGCGGCAAGGGATCGCTGGGAAAACTCATCTACGATCCGACCCTGTATAACCGGTTCTCTGAGACTGTCGCGGATTTTCAACAAATCGTGGCGCAGGTTGGCAATGGAGAGGGCAGCCTGGGCAGGCTCATCAGCCGCAACGATGCCTACGACAAATTCATCGCCACATTGGACAAGATGAACGGCGTGATCGACGACATGCAGCAGGGCAAAGGGACTGCGGGAAAATTCCTCAAAGATCCATCGCTCTACAACAATGCCAACGACACGATCGCCAACCTCAAGAGAGTCACCGAAGACATTAATGCGGGCAAGGGCACCCTCGGAAAGCTGACCAAAGACGAGGAGTTGGCCAAAAAACTCGACACGACGATCACCAAACTCTCGCAACTGACGACCGAACTCGAAGCGGGCCAGGGCACGGCAGGCAAGCTCTTCAAAGACGACACACTCTACAACAACGTCAATCAAACGCTCACGGAAACGCGGGACCTGGTGAAGGCGATCCGCGAGAACCCCAAGAAATATCTGAGCATCAAACTACACATTTTCTGACCTTGTGCCGATCGAAGCGGCGGCAATCCAATCTTTAAGGGGTCTCTTTATCATTGTGCTGGCGCTTGAGACGGTGGGAACGAGGAATTCAGGATCTAATGTTCCCCGATCCCGAATACAGACCCGAGCAACAGAATGACCAGCACGCCCAGCGAAATCCATCCATACTTCGAATCTTTCTCGCGAAAGAACAGGAAGCAGGCCACGATCACGCGTACCACGGGGGTGGCCAACATGAGTAGCACACCCGCCCGTTCAATTCCGAGCGGGATGCGGCCGTGAATAAACAGATTGGCGATGAGACCCGCCACCATGATGAAGAAGCATCCGAAGGCGCCCACGCGCAGCACCCATGCCACGATCCGGTCGAAGGAGGGTTCTCTCAGCTGGCTCATAACACCTCCCGCAACAAATGAAGCGCGAGGTGTACGGAGAGATACAACATGACGGCTACCAGCAGATAGATCACAATCTTGGTATGAATGCGCGGGGCAAGCCGCGCTCCTAGCAGCGATCCCATGAACACGCCTGCAGCCAAGGGTGCCGCGAATTGAACCAGAATGTCGCCGCGGCGGTAATAAACCGTGGCGCTGGCGGCGGCGGTCACGCCGATCATGAAGTTGGAAGTCGCCGTTGCCACCATCAGGGGCACGCCCATGAAGATGTACATCACAGGTACCTTGATCGCTCCGCCACCGATGCCCAGCAGTCCTGAGAGTGCGCCCGCAACCAAAGATGCCGACAATCCCAGAGGATAGCGCTTGGGCTCGTATGGCGGGATCACCGTCTCTCCATTCATTGCCGGGGAGGAATCGTCATCGGGGGTCACCTTGCCGCTTTTGGTCAGGATCGTAATTGCGCTGTAGAACAGGAATGCGGCGAACAATCCCTCGAGGGCATTACGATTGAAGTAGCCCACGAGATAGGCCGTGATCGCCGCGCCGAAAGAGGTTGCCAGTTCCAGAGTCATTCCCAGGCGAATGTCGGTGGTATGGCGTTGGAGATGAACCGAAGAACTCGCAGCCGAAGTCGTGATCACCGCGACCAGGCTTGTGCCGATGGCCTGACGAATGGGAATTCCGAAGTGCAACGCTAGAATCGGCGAAAGCAGCACCCCGCCTCCCATGCCGGTCAGGGCGCCCATCAGGCCTGCCAGAAATCCAAGGACGACCAGAATGACGGTCACCAAGGGAGCATCCTCCCATTGCCGATTTCTTCGATGGGGATACTAACTCTTACAACCGATGTATGGGGAAAAACCGAAAGGGCGGGAAAGCCCATCCGGCGCAAGCTATGTCACCGCCCGTGGCATCGCGGCGGCATCAGCGTGCTCGTGCGCGTGGTAACTGGACCGCACCAGTGGTCCGGACTCGACATGACGGAAACCAAAGCGCAGGGCCTGGTCTCGCAGATAGGTAAATTCCTCTGGATCGTAGAAGCGCGCGATCGGCAGATGGTCTTTTGACGGACGCAGGTACTGTCCAACCGTGAGAATATCCACACCACGCGTGCCGAGATCACGAAAGACTTCAACGAGTTCTTCGGACGATTCTCCAAGGCCTACCATCACGCCACTCTTGGTGACCATGCCGGGTGAAAACTTCTTGGCATTCTCCAGCAAGTTGAGTGTGCGCTCGTAGCGCGCGCCGGAGCGAACTGCGCGATAGAGGCGCGGGACTGTCTCCGTATTGTGGTTGAGCACATCCGGCTTGGCGTCGAGCACAATGCGTAACGACTCTTCCAGACCCTGGAAGTCGGGGATCAGGACCTCGACGCGGCAATCCGGCGTTAGGTCGCGAATCTCGCGGATGGTTTCGGCAAAGACCCGGGCGCTGCCAAGGTTGTCGTCGTCGCGATTCACGCTGGTTACGACGGCATGTTTCAGCCCCAGCGTAGCCACCGCCTCGGCGACGCGACGCGGTTCATCCCAGTCGATCGGCTCCGGGCGTCCCTTGGGCACCGCGCAGAAGCCGCAACGCCGCGTGCAGATGTCCCCCAATAACATAAACGTCGCGGTCTTGTGGTTCCAGCACTCGCCAATGTTCGGACACTGCGCCGATTCACACACGGTGTGAAGACCTAGTCCACGCGCCAGCTTCTTTAGGTTGTGGAAGTTGTCGCCCACCGGAGCTTTCGCCCGCAGCCACTGCGGCTTGGGAGCGCGCGGCGGGGGGAACACCTCAATCTGGATCAGTTGGGACGGTCCTGCCATCGCTTTCGATTCTATCAGTTTGCGTTTGGGATGCGGGGAGCAGGCACCGTGAACGCGGAGGTCCCTGCGCTGCCGCCTCCGGGCCTCGAAACGAGTCGGCCACCAACCTTCTCCAGGAAGATTCGCCAATATTTTCAAAAGAAATTTGCCGTATATGTCGATCTCGCGAGGCTTCGCTCGACGAGTCAATAGAGGCAAGATGGGAGCCTTAAGGGGAGGGAGCAATGCAAAAGAAATGCCGCAGCCGGGGCCAATCGATCCTGGGAACGGCCCTTCTGGGGCAGGGGGCCTTTGTTCTCTATGAACATGTGACCAGGACTGCCGCCGAGTTGAGCTATCTCCTCCGCACGGTTCCGGATGGTGGCTCAGGAGAACAACCAACACTCGTGGTTGCGGCAGTGCGAGTGTGTCAGGCTTTTTCTGCCGGTCATCAGCCTCTTCTACACTCTCTGTTTCAGCCCGCACTGGTACTGTCATGGCCGCTTCTGCTGGTTACGGTAGGGACGGTATTGTCGCGGGAGAGCTTCAGAGGCTAATGTCAAAACTATTCCACCAAAAACAGTTTCAGGTTTGTCGATCTGAGGCAGAGTCGTTCGACGTCAAATTAGAAATAATTCCAAATCAAGAGGAGACATAACAATGCGAGTCATGGTGATCGTTAAAGCGACCAAGGATTCGGAGGCCGGAGTGATGCCAAAGCAAAAGCTGCTGGCCGAGATGGGGAAGTTCAACGAAGAGTTGGTGAAAGCCGGAGTGATGCTCGCGGGCGACGGCCTGCAGCCCAGTTCAAAAGGCAAGCGCGTCCGGTTTTCGGGAGAGAAGCGGACCGTGATTGATGGGCCGTTTACCGAGACCAAGGAATTGATCGCCGGCTACTGGCTGTGGCAGGTGAGGTCGATGGAAGAGGCGATCGAGTGGGTCAAGCGCTGTCCCAATCCGCACGAAGGGGAGGGCGAAATCGAGATTCGCCAGGTATTCGAAGCTGAGGATTTCGGCGAGGAACTTACACCCGAACTCAGGAAGCGCGAGCAAAGCATGCGCGCCGAAGCGGCCGCGAACCGGAAATAAAGTAGATAAAAAATTCTCCTGATGTCGAATTCGCTCAAGTCAGTTCGACGTAATCATAGAGCGAGGTTTCAATCCGAGCCTAAGCATCGCAAATCGATTTACTGAACTTAAATCAAAGAAATCAAGGAGAGAACAATTATGCGATTCCTAAGTATCTACAAGACACCAGAACGGACCACCCCACCGAGTCCGCAGGAAATGGCCACGATGGGAAAGCTGGTGGAAGAAGGGATGAAGGCTGGCTGGCTGCTGGCGACGGAAGGCTGCTTGCCCACCAAGCTGGGCGCGCGAGTTCGGCGATCCGGTAGCAAGCTGACCGTAACCGACGGGCCTTTCACCGAGGCAAAAGAGGTTGTGGGCGGGTTCGCGATCTTGAAAGCAAACTCGAAAGAAGAGGCGATCGAGTTGGCCCGCCAGTTCCTGCAGGTGGCGGGAGAAGGCGAGTGCGAGCTACGCCAGCTTTACGAGGACACAGACAAGAATTGCACAAGCCCAAGCCACGCTGATGTTGCGTTGAAGGCGTGAACATGATGTGATCGGTAGCTGTGGCGGCTACCGATACACATCGCACCATCGACGCGGTCTGGAGGATCGAGTCACCGAGGCTCATCGCCAGCCTGATGCGGATCGTACGGGATATTGGTGTAGCCGAAGACCTCGCACAGGACGCTCTGGTCGCCGCGCTCGAGCAATGGCCGGAGTCGGGTGTCCCGGATAATCCGGGAGCCTGGCTCATGGCGACCGCCAAACATCGTGCGATCGATCACTTCCGCCGAAACACCCGGCTGGACCGAAAGCACGAGGAACTTGGTCGCGAGCTGAGCGCGAAAGAGATGGCCGTGCCGGATCTCGATTCTGCTCTCGACGACAACGTGGGCGACGACCTGTTGCGCCTGCTGTTTATCTCGTGTCACCCCGTGCTTTCAACCGAAGCCCAGGTTGCTCTCACGCTGCGCCTGCTCGGAGGCCTGACCACAGATGAAATCGCTCGTGCTTTTGTGGTGAGTGAAGCAACCGTCGCCCAGCGCATCGTGCGGTCGAAGCGCACACTCTCGGAAAAGCACGTTCCCTTCGAGGTGCCGCGCGGGGATGAACTCACCGGGCGTTTGTCGTCGGTGCTTTCGGTCATCTATCTCGTCTTTAACGAGGGTTACTCGGCGACCTCCGGCGACGACTGGATGCGGCCAGCTCTGTGCGAAGAAGCACTGCGGCTGGGGCGCATCTTAGCCGAGCTCGCACCGAAGGTGGCAGAGGTTCACGGCCTGGTCGCGCTCATGGAGATCCAGGCGTCGCGTTCCAGAGCCCGAGTGGGGCCGTCGGGAGAACCCATCCTTCTGCTCGATCAGAATCGCGCCCAATGGGACCAACTCCTGATCCGACGAGGCCTTTCGGCTCTAGATCGTGCCGAAAAACTGGGAGCGGCCCGGGGTTGGTACTTACTGCAGGCCGAGATTGCGGCTTGTCACGCGCGAGCGCGCACCGCCGAGGAGACCGACTGGCATCGCATTGTGACGCTCTACGCCGAGCTAGCCCGGGTCGCGCCGTCCCCGATCGTTGAACTGAATCGCGCCGTTGCGGTGGCGATGGCCTCCGGCCCTGCAGCCGGGCTTGAAATTGTGGATACCCTGACTGCCGACCGATCGCTGGAAAACTATCACCTTTTGCCGAGCGTGCGCGGCGATCTCCTGAAAAAGCTGAGCCGCTTCGACGAAGCCCGCGCGGAGTTCGAACGTGCGGCAGGGCTGACCCGCAACGCGAAAGAGCGCAAGTTGCTGCTTGATCGGGCCCGATCCTGCGAAGCGAGCTCAGCGGCTTCCTAGCTACCGCAACAGAGTCGCGTGTTGAATTCCCCTCACCCCACCTCGACCAAGCCGTAGGTGTGTTGCCATCGCGACCGCATCTGCACGAGAGCGCGACTAATTTCTTCGGCTGAGATCTCTGAGTTCGGTCCTGCCAGCACAGCTGCCGCTTCGCGCTTAGCGGCCTCGAGCAGCTGCGCGTCGCGAATGATGTTAGCAACGCGGAAACTCGGCAGGCCGGCCTGGCGCGTTCCGAAGAATTCGCCTGGCCCGCGGAGTTCGAGATCAAGCTCCGCGATCTGGAATCCGTCGTTCGTGCGGACCATGGCTTCGAGCCGCCGCTGGCCGTCTTCGGTGACTTTGCCTCCTGTCATCAGGACGCAATACGATTTCGCTGCTCCGCGACCGATGCGTCCGCGCAGCTGGTGAAGCTGCGCCAGTCCGAAACGCTCCGCGTGCTCGATCACCATGACAGTGGCATTCGCCACATCGACGCCAACTTCGATAACGGTCGTGGCCACCAGGATTTGCAACTCGCCTTTCTGAAACATGCGCATGACCTGGTCTTTCAAATCGGCATCCAGGCGCCCGTGCAGCAGACCAACCTTGAGATCCGGGAAAACCTTATTGCTGAGCTCGCGGTACATCTTGATCGCTGCCTTGAGTTCGTTTTCCTCGTTCTCGGCGATCACGGGATAGACGACATAGACCTGATGCCCTTTGCCGACTTGTTTGCGGACGAACTCCCACACTTCAGGTGAGCGGTCGTCGGGAACGCAGCGGGTCACGATCGGCGTGCGCCCGGGAGGCAACTCGTCGAGCACGCTGAGGTCGAGGTCGCCATACAGCGTAAGGGCCAGCGTCCGCGGGATCGGCGTTGCCGTCATCACCAGCACATCAGGCTCGGGCGGAGTTAAATTGGGAACGGGAGCAGCGCTTTCGTCGGTCGCGCTGACCAATACTCGAACGCTTTCCTCTCCGGACTTCTTCATCAGCTTCAATCGCTGCAGCACTCCGAAGCGATGCTGCTCGTCGACGATGACCAGACCAAGCCTGGCAAACTCCACTTTCTCTTCCAGAAGCGCGTGCGTGCCGATGACCAGCTGTGCGTTCCCCTGTGCGATGTGGCGTCGGACTTCCCGCTTGCGATCAGCTTCGAGCGATCCCGTCAGGAGGACAATGCGGTATCCAGCATTTTCGAGAATCCGTCGCGCGGAAAAATAGTGCTGCTGGGCCAGAATCTCGGTCGGGGCCATCAACGCCACCTGGCAGCCGTTCTCAATGGCGATGATCGCCGCCTCGAAACCCACGATGGTCTTGCCCGAGCCGACGTCGCCTTGCAGCAAACGCCGCATGGGATAAGGTTTTTCCATGTCGGCCGCGATCTCTTTCAGCACTCGCTTCTGCGCGGTCGTAGGGTGAAAGGGCAAGATCTTCTTAATCGCGGCCCGCACCGGTTCGTCGAGGCGGAAGGCGATTCCCGTCTGGGCCTTTTGCTGGCGCCGCTTCAACTCAAGCCCGAGTTCGACGAAAAAAAGTTCGTCGAAAATCATGCGGATGTGCGCCGGAGTGCGGGACGACTGCAAGTCCTGAAGACTCTCGCCGGGCTCGGGCCAATGCACGTTCCACAGCGCGGCCCGCGGCGAAATCAAACCCAGGTGGGCGCGCACCGCCGCCGGAATGGGCTCTGGCAGGTCGGGAGCGAGGTTGTCGAGGGCGGTGCGGATGATGCGCCGAAACCAGCGTGGAGTAAGCCGACCGGTCGCTTCGTAGATGGGGACAATGCGGCCGATTTCCAACGACTCCGCGACTTTCTTCTCCGGACCATTTTCTCCGGAATCGGCAGGGTCGCCTAGAATTTCAAACTGCGGCTGGATGATTTGCAGTTCGCGGCGTTGGTCTTCCTCAACTTTGCCATAGAGCGCGATCAACTGCCCCGGAACGAATTTATCCTGCAGGTAAGTGGCGTTGAACCAGACGCAACGCAGACGCGACCGTCCTTGTCCGACGGTGAGCTGGAAGATTGGCATGCTGCGCGTGCGAAACAGTCCGGAGTTGCGAATTTCGCCGACCACCGTCGCCATTTCACCCGGGCGCAGTTCCGAGATGCCTCGCGGGTTCAGCCGGTCTTCGTAGCGAAAAGGAAGATAATGGAGAAGGTCCCCAACCGTGTGGATTCCCTTGGCGGCCAGGACCTCCGCGATACGCGGACCAACGCCCTTCACATATTGAACTGGGGTGGAGAGTTCGAGCATGCGCGAGAATTCCGTGCAGGATTCGATCTCTTCGCCAAACACGAAGGGATCGAGCATCCGAAAGAGAATGGTAGCAGGAGCAGACGTCAGCCGCTTGCTGGCAAACCGCACCTGGACTCCGGTCAGCGTCCACTGTTTCTGGGCCTGAGACCCAAACTCGCAGAAAACCCCGGAGAGGACTGCGGTGTCTAAAACATGCGTGCAAGTAAAGCTTCTCCAGATGCTATTGGCGATCATCCTGGGCAACGTTGTGTACTTCCTCTTGCTGCCCTCGCTCCCGCCGGTGGTCCGCCACCGCCCTTACCAGATTGATCTGGGCATGATGGTGGACTTCTGGTTCTGTTTGGTGGCCTACGGTCTGATGCGGACGGCCAGACGGTGGAGATAGTCAAAATATTGCTTCCCAAAAGCAGTTACTTTCGGAACCTCGGTGGTTACCGTTTTCGACGATAAGATCTCTTGAATGCCGAAAATGGAGGTCCTCTACGACGCGGGCCAGGCGGTTCTCTCCACCTTTGATCTAGACGAGGTGTTGCAGAGGATCCTGGCGATCGCACGCGGCTATTTCCAGCTGCGAAATGTGGCCATCCTGCTGCTCGACAAAGAGGCGCAGCAGTTATGCGTGCGTTCACAGATTGGCTGGGATTCTGGCAAGGACGAGATATTGCTGGGATGGCATGACGGAATCACTGGTGCCGCCGTTTCAGGCAGGGAACCAGTCTATGCTCCCGATGTTAGGCAGGATCCGCGCTATATCTGCTCCGCGCAGTCCACGCGCTCCGAACTGGCAATTCCGCTCATCGTACGCGACGAAGTCGTCGGCGTCCTCGACTGCCAGAGCGACCGCCTCGACCACTTCGACCGGGAAACCATCGAGATGCTGACCTTGTTCTCGACGCAGGCTTCGATAGCGCTGCAGAACGCGCGCTTGTATTCGCTGGAGCGCCGGCGGGCGCGGCAACTGGAAGCGATCAATAAGATCGCGCAGCAAAGCACTGCAGTGATGGAATTGGAAGATCTGCTGGTCAGGGCTTGCTCGGTGATCCATGAGGCATTCCAGGTCGCACACGTATCGATGTTCCTGCGCGAGGACGGCGACCTCGTCATTCGCGCGCACCATGGGACACTTACCCCTTGCCTGCCGCCGAGCGGACGCATTCCGGCGAGTCAAGAGCCCTGGTCGCGCGTGATCGCAAGCAATGGGACGGTACTCGAAAAGGACCTGAGCGCGCTGCCAGAGTCATTGCGGTTGTTCAAAGAGTCCTGCTCTCGGATGAGCATTCCCCTGATTTCCTTCGGCCAGACCCTCGGGGTACTCACGCTGCACAGTGCGCAGCGCAATGCTTTTCGCGAGAGCGAATTGCAGCCGCTCGAATCGGTGGCAGACATTTGCGCCAATTCCATTCAGAACGCGCATTACGTGGAGCGAGTGAAGCAGCTCGCGTATCTGGATGGCTTGACCGGCATCTTTAACCGGCGTTTCTTCGAGATGCGCATCATGGAAGAGATTGAGCGCGCACGCCGCTACGGAACCAGCATAGCGGTCATCATGGCTGACATCGACCAGTTCAAGCGCTTGAATGATGAATTTGGGCACCTGCTGGGCGATGAGGTGCTGCGACAGGCTTCCTCGCTATTTCACCGGGAGTTACGCAAGACTGACGTGGTGTGCCGCTATGGTGGGGAGGAATTCGCAATCCTGTTGCCTCAAACCAGCGCGGTACAGGCAAGACCCCTCGCCGAAAAGTTGCGCCGCCTGGTGGAGGGCTGGAATTTCCCGGGTGTGCCTCGGACGATTACGATCAGCGCGGGGGTCGCAGGCTTCCCGTCTCACGGGCAAACGCGGGATGAAATCATTCAAGCCGCCGACAGCGGTCTCTATGCAGCAAAGCAGGCGGGACGAAACCGCGTGTGCCTCATCAACCAGGCTCAAGCCCGTCAAGCAGCGGCGAACTAGCCCGCGAACCTATAACAAATCTTCCCGCATTTTCTGCAACTCGAGCCGTAGATGTTCCAGATCCCTCTGAGCCTGTCTTTTTGCCTTTTCGGTCTGCTGGCGGACTTCGGTACGCTCTTTGCGTAGCTCCTTGCGCGCGTTGGCGGCGGCCTTGCAGGCATTTTCAGTGGCCAGTTCAATGGTTGGGCGCAATTTAGCCAGTTCTGCCATGGCCTCGCTCACTTCCACAGCCGATTCGGCCTGAATCACCTGGTTCTCGTCAAAGCTCTCTTCTTCCAGAAGATCCCCGGACTCCTTGCGCTCCGGCAGTGCCAGGTTCAGGTTTTGCTCTTTCTTGTCGCGAATGACTCCAACGCTGACCGAGTTGCCGTTGCGCGACTTTACGGCATGTGTGAAGTCGCTGGTGTCGTGTACCGCCTGGGAGTTGACCTTGACGATGACATCGCCGGCGCGAAAGCCGGCTTTCTCGGCGCGGCTGCCTTTTTCCACCGAGCGCACGAGCACTCCGTTGCCGTTTTTCACCCCGAAGAACTCGCCGAGTTGCGGCGTAATGTTCTCTACCATCAAACCACTGCGCGCCGACGAGGTGACCACCACCATATTGATGGAGGGAATATCGATATCCGGCAACGCGGGCAGATTCGGCATCTCGAAGTGAAAATCCCTCGCCTTCGAATCCTTCATGGCGAACTCTTTGTGCTTGTCCGCAAGCTGAACCTTCACGGTCATCGGCTGACCGTCACGGCTCAAGCCCAAGGTCACCGTCCGCCCTGAGGGGGTTTCGTGGATCATCCGCCGCAATTGCGCCCCGCTGTCGATCGCGGTGCCATTCATGGTAAGGATGACGTCGTGCTCTTTGATTCCAGCTTTGCCCGCTGGAGCATCCTGATCGACCATCGTCACTTCGACGCCCTTTTCTTCTTTCAGCTTCAAAGCACTCAGGCGTTCGGTGCTAACGTCGGCGATATCGACGCCGAGATAGGAACTGGTTCCGCTATCCTCGCTGGAGAAGCCCCAAGGCTGTCCGGCCGGATCGACGCTCCAGTTTTGCGCCGCGTTGGAAACGCTGAGGAGCAACGGCAACAACCCGATGATTGTCACAATGTGTCTGCGCATGGTCAGTTCCTCAACATTGTTTTAATGAGGCCCGTGGGTTTGCACCACGGGCGTCTAGAGTTGGTTAGTGGTTCGCTCGCTTGAGGCAGATATCTCCACTCGACGTATGGACCTTCAGCGTGGGGCCGCCGCCGTTCAACTTGCCTTCGGCCATCAGGGCTTTTGGCCCCCATTGATCGCCCTCACTGCTGATGTGAATGTCCTGGAAGTCGGATGTGATGTGGTGTCCACTGCCCATGTCGACGCTGGCACGGACATTGATCGCGACGTCGGATGCGAGATAAACAGTGATATCGCCGGCGCCAGTCTCCAGATCGGAATCGTGGCGCTCCCCGCCAGTGTTTACCAGTTTTACGGTGATGCCGCCCGCGCTTGTTTCCGCGTGCGCCGAGGGTACTCCGTACAGCTCGATTCCACCGCCACCGGTCTCGGCGTGAACATGTCCTTTGGCCGAGGTGAGGTGGATGCTGCCCCCGCCGGTCTCAATTTCTGCCTCACCGCCCACATCGCTCAGGTCGATGCTGCCGCCACCGGTCGAGACTTTCACCTTACCATTACACTGTCGCACATCGATGCTGCCGCCACCGGTTTCAATGATTGCGCCCTGTGATCCGGCCAGGATGGTGACGCTTCCTCCACCGGTTTCGGCCACTACTTTGCCATTCGCGTGACGAACCTCGATCGATCCTCCGCCGGTGTGCAATCCGAGATCTCCGCCGACGGTCCCTACATCGATTGATCCGCCTCCGGTCTCGGCATTGGCGCCACCACCAATGTCGTCGAGTTTCACACCACCGCCGCCGCTCTCGGCTTCCACCCGGCCCGCGACGCCGGCAGCGTCTACGCTACCGCCGTCGGTTTCGAGTTTCACCAGAGCCATCTCGCGCGGAACCATGACGCGGAATTCGCCGGAGAAGTGGCGCGGATGTTTATTTCCCTGCCAATCCCCCACGATCCAAGCGGTGTCGCCTTTCACGTAGGCAGTTACTTTGTATTGATCAAACTGGCGGCGCGCGTCTTGCTCGGAAGAATTGCCGAAACGAGTATGAACGACATAATTGATGCCTTGCTGTTGCCCGCCGCGCACCACTACGGAGCCCATGTCTACTTTGACTCGCAGATTCTTGACCGCTGCCAGTGAACCTGTGATCTCCTGACCCCAGGACCCACCTTCGCGGGATATATGGGTTTCTTGCGCCACGGCCAGCGGCACAAGCAGGGCCAGCACCACGGCCAGCCCAACGATTTGTAGCGCTTTTTTCAAATGAATCACCTCAATTCTCGCCATTCTTCAGCGATGTTTGCTAAACAGACTCTTAGTCAATCTCGGGCAGCTGGGCCAGCATCGTACGGGCCTGCGACTTGATGTAAGTGCTTTGATCTTTCGAAGCCAGAGCCATCAGAACTCCGCGCACGCTGCCATCAGCTTTCACCGGCTCGATCAGCCGCAGGGCTTCGATCCTGACGCCGGAATTGTCGTCATTCACCAGCGCGCGCAATACGGCGTCACGCACATTGGTGTCGCTCTTCACGTAGTTGCCTAGCGCGTCCAGTGACTTCAGCCGCACTCCCGGGTTCGTGTCGTTCTGCAAGGCATACATCAGCGCTTCTCGAACCTGCAGATCGCCGCTTCTTTGCGCCAGCAGGTCGACCGAGTCGACTCGGACGCCCGAGTTGTAATTGTTCCGGGCCGCATAGAGCAGCAACTGCTGGACCTTCTGATCGTTCAGCGGTCCCTGGTATTCCTGGGTAGATACGGCGTTGTACTTGATGCTGACCTGATTTGTGCCGGGATCCTGCACGATGGAACTGATGCCGGCGATGGAAGCTTCGGTGGGAATGGTACCGGTCGTGTTCGGGGTTGGGGTTGTTCCGCCGACGGTGCTGACCGGGCGCGATCCGTAGATCTTGTAAGTGGCTCCAACTCCGCCCGCAAAGCCAAGAATCAGAATGGCTGAAGCCAGCGCCGGGGAGAACTTCACTTGCCGTAGCCAGTTTGCCGGGTCGAAGGCCAGACGGCTCCACCAACTGCCCTGCTGCGCGGTCTCCAGAGCTTCCTGCAGCCGCATGCGCGATGCCGCCACCAGATTCGGTGTGGGATCAGCCGCGCGATCCTGAGCCAGCAGCGCGTGAAAATCCTGCTCAGCCTTCAGTTCGGCGGCGCAGTCGCCACAGCGAGCTACGTGCTGCTCCAGTTCGTGGCGAGCATCATCTGCCAGTTCGCCATAAACCTCGAGCACGATATTTTCTCTTACCCATTCACACTTCATAATTGCACTCCCTTGATCAGGGCTATTAAAAGTTCTTGATTTAACGCATATCCGCCAGAGCCCCGCGCAGCTTCTGCGTGGCCCGGAAGAGGGTGTTCTTGGCGGTCTCTTCCGTCGTATGCAAAATCTCGCCCACCGTGCGCAACTTCAATCCGTGATAATGCTTTAACTCAAACACCATGCGCTCCCGCGGAGTCAGCTTTTCGAGCGCCCCGGAGATGCGCGCACCCAACTGGCGCCGCATCAAATCGCGCTCCGGATTCGCCCCTGCCCGCCCGTCGGCTACCTGATCGAGCAGGTCGTACTCGCCGCCCGAGGAGTCTTTTGCAACCGGTGCATCTTCCTTGCGCACAGTTTTCTTGCGCAGGTGGTCGAGGCACAAGTTCGTCACAATCCGGTAAATCCACGTGTAGAAGGAACACTCGAAGCGGAAGCTGCCGATGTTCTTATAGGCCTTGAGAAAGGCGTCCTGATACACGTCCTGGGCGTCGTGTTCAGTCCCGGTGAGGTGAAGAGCCAGGCGCAACACAGCCTGATCGTAATGACGAACGAGTTCCTCGAAGGCGGCGCGGTTTCCGCGCTGGGCCTCTCGGATTAACATCGTGTCGTCTATGCGGCGTTCTTGCCCAGCCATGCGGCCCCGCACGGGGTCCTGGTTCTCACTAACTATGCCACCGCTGACTCTCTCAAATCTCTCACTCTTCTCTCTCGAGTGGGCCCGTGCGCCAACCGCAAGTGTCACCACCCATGCATCGGCCGGCATTATCGTTTCGTCCTCTACTGCCCGGTGTTGTTGTCATATCCGGGCTTGCACAGGAATAGACGGAGAGTCAGCCCAACCGTGAGCAGAAATTATAACTGTAGGGGCTTTTTTGTGGGGGCTAGGTGGTTCTGGGACAAAGATTTAGGGGAAACAGAACAATCGAAAGCAGTCTCAGGCACCCCCTTTGGAAGGGAAAATGCCCTAGCTTTGGGGCAATTGGCTAAGAAATTGGTAGAGACGTAGGTTGCCACGTCTCTACCGCAAACGTCCGATACACTGTCCAAAAGACGTTGCAAGCAACGTCTCGACGACTACTCTGCGGCCGCTTCCTTCTCGATCACAACCTTCAAGTGCGCGGTCACGTCTTTGTGCAGCTTCACTGGCACGCTGAATTCGCCCACGGTCTTCAGCGGTTCGTGCAGCTGGATCTTGCGGCGATCGATGTTGAAGCCCTTCTTGGTCAGGGCATCGGCCAGGTCGCTCGATGTGACCGAGCCGAAGAGTTGCTCGTTCTCGCCCGACTTGCGCGTGAACGAAACCGACACGCCTTCAAACTGCTTGGACAGTTCTTCGGCCTGGGACTTTTCTTTGGCCGAGCGGCGCACGGAAGCAGCCTTCATCTGCACGATGACCGCCTTGTTGCCCTCATCGGCCTGAATGGCCAGCTTGCGTGGCAACAGATAATTCCGTCCGTATCCTTCCGCGACCTTGACCACATCGCCGCGGGAACCAAGCTTCGCTACGTCTTCTTTCAGAATGACTTCCATGGATAGCTCCTAGCTTCTAGCTCCCAGCCAATCCAAGACTTCCGCCCCGTTTTGCGAGGGCTAGCTGTCTGTGGCTAGAAGATGATTTTTACGATGCTCGTCCGGCGAACGGCAGCAGCGCAATATTCCGTGCCTGCTTGATCGCCGAGGACAGGCGGTGCTGATGCGGCGCGCAAACGCCGGTCAGGCGCCGCGGCACAATCTTCCCACTTTCGGCGACAAACTGACCGAGCATGCGGTAGTCCTTGTAGTTGATGTCTTCAATTTTCTCGACGCAGAACTTGCAGACCTTCTTGCGCCGGAAAAACTTGCGGCCACCTCCGCCTTCGCGTGGAGGACCGCCCGGGCCACGCCCGCCGCCGCCTCCGCCAAATCGCGGGCGATCTCCGCCGGGGCGTGGACCTTCGCTGGAACGCGGTCTCTCGGCCGGAGCCGCATGTTCTGGTGCTTTTGTTTCGTCAGCCATAATTCTCCTGTCTTTGCATCGCCCCGTGTCGCAGGGCTCTATGTCTTCAGCTTCTTTGTCATTCCGAGCGAAGCGAGGAACCTGCTTCTCCCGGCGATGGGCGCGGCCCTAGCCGCGGCTCCTAGCGCACTATGCCGTTGCCGGTGCTTCGGTGGGCACGGGTGCCGCAGGCTCGGCAGCCGCTGGAGCAGCCGGCTGCGCGCTGACTTTCTTGCGAGCGTCGCGGAGTTTCTTGATCTTGTCCAACCGCTTCTGCTCTTCGTCGATGCGCACGGTAAGGAACTTGATGACCGGCTCGGTCACGCGGAGGCGACGTTCCAGTTCGTGCATCACCGGCCCTCCGCCCTCCACGACCATCAGCACGTAAATGCCATCGTGGAAGCGACGCACGGTGTAGGCGAGGCGGCGCTTGCCCATCTTGTCGACGCGCACTACGCTGCCGCCTGACGTGGGGACCACCGACGACAGTGTAGCAATCAGTTTGTCCAGATCTTCTTCGGTCATATCCGGCCGGACAATGAACATCAACTCATAAGTACGATTCATTCGTTTCTCCAAATCCTTGGCCACTGAGTTTCTCGGATATCACGGATAAACCCGGTTTTGGGATCCGCGTAAATCCGTTTCGATCGGTGGCTAATCTTTTCCGTCTTCCGGCTCTTTGCGGTTGAAGCGATTCATCGCCGCCGCCGGACCATCTTTCAGAATCACTTTCACTGCTTCTACTGCGGTGTCGAGCATACCGTCTACCACGGTCAAGTCGGCCTTGCGCATCGGAGCCAGCAGATAAGCTGCGCCATCGCCCACTTTGCGTTCGGGCGCCACTCCGATCCGGATACGCAAAAAATCCTGGGTATCCAGCGCGCCGATGATCGACTCGATCCCGTTGTGCCCCGCCGAACTGCGCCGCGTATGAATCCGCAACGTGCCCAGCGGAAAATCCAGTTCGTCCTGAATCACAATCAGGTCCGACTCCGGCCTCGCCTCGTACTCTTGCAGCAGCTCCCGCACCGAGACGCCGCTCAAATTCATGAACGTCTCAGGCTTGGCCAGCAGCACCGTTTGATCGGCAATGACAGCTCGCGCCGTCAGCGCCCGGCACTGCCGGTTCCTCACTTCTACGCCCAGGTTTCCCGCGATCCGATCAATCGCCAGAAAGCCCAGGTTATGCGGCGTGAACTGGTACTCGATACCCGGATTGCCGAGACCGACGATCAGTTTCACGCTTGCCTAGCACTCGTGCCGGGCCGGGTCTGTGACCCGGCCATGCCGAGCAAGGCCCGGCTCCTGTGGCCACGAAGCTATTTCTTCTCCTTCTTCTCGGCCTTCTCCGGTTTGGCTGCAGCCGGAGCCTCGGCGCCTTCCTCTTCGGTCTCCTGCTTGCCCTTCTTGATGACTTCAGGTTCGGCCGGGGCTGCCGCTTCCGCCGCTGCCGCGTCGGGCGTAGCCACGACTTCTTCCTTCACCGAGGTGACGTGCGCTACGGGCTGATTCTCGTCGGTGAGGTACTTGAACTTGTCCGAGTGTGGAAGCTCGGAAACGCGCAGCACCTTGCCAAACGTGAGCTGACTGACGTCGGCATCGATGTGGCTCGGAATATCTCCCGGCAGGCACTCGATCTCGACTTCGCGCAGCATCTGCTCCATGATGCCGCCTTCCTGCTTCACGCCCGCAGCCTCGCCCACCAGGAAGATGGGCACGCTGACTGTCAGCACCTTATCCAAAGCAATCCGCTTCAAGTCGATGTGCAGCAGCTTGCCCTTGATGGGCTCATACTGCCAGTCGACGATCATGGCCTTGGTGTGCTCGCCGTCGAGGGCCAGATCGAAAATGGTATTGTGCCCGGTTTCGGAGTTCAGGATGCGCGAGACATGCCGCGGATCCACGCTGATGGGCTTTGAGTCTTTTCCCGCTCCATACACCACGGCCGGAATTTTCCCGTCGCGGCGCACGCGTCGTGCGTGGCCTTTGGATCCAGCTTCCCGCGGTTGCGCTTCCAGTACGTTTGTTTCCAATGCTGTCGCCATAAATTTCAAGTCCTGTCTAAGAAATCAGCTTTTAGCTTTCAGCCACAAAATCCACTCAGGGCTCAAGCTCATAGCCCACAACTTAAGTAAACAGCTTGCTGACCGAAGTCTCTTCGTGATTGGCCTGAATCGCCCGGCCAATCAGTCCGGCAATCGAGAGGACAGAAATCTTTCCTCCCTTTTCGGTTCGTGCAGCGTCGGCCTCAGCAGTCAGCGGGATCGTATTTGTGACCACCACTTCCTTGATCACCGAGTTCCGGATGTTCTCCACCGCGGGGCCCGAAAGTACCGCATGCGACGCACAGGCGAAGACCGAGGTCGCACCGTTCTCCACGAGCGCGGCCGCCGTCTTCACCAGGGTCCCGGCCGTGTCGATCAAATCGTCAATGATCAGGCACGTCCGCCCGTGGACATCGCCGATCACGTGCATCACTTCCGCTACATTCATCTCGACGCGGCGTTTGTCGACGATGGCCAGGGCCGCATCGACTTTCTTGGCGAAAAACCGCGCCCGTTCCACGCCGCCCGCATCGGGCGAAACCACCGTCAGGTTCGGCAATGCCAGCTTCCGGAAGTGATCCACCAGCACCGGCGAAGCGAACAAGTGATCCACTGGGATATTGAAAAATCCCTGCAACTGCGGGGTATGTAAGTCCACAATCAGTGCCCGGTGCGCGCCCGCGGTGGTTAGCAGATCAGCCACCAGCTTCGACGAGATCGGACTCCGCGGCTTGTCCTTCCGATCCTGCCGGGCATAGCCAAAGTACGGAACCACCGCCGTGATGCGCCGCGCCGATGCGCGCTTCAGCGCATCGATCATGAGGAGCAACTCCATCAGGTGCTCGTCCACCGGGCGGCAGGTGGGCTGCATCACGAACACATCGGCGCCGCGAACATTCTCCTGAATCTGCACATAGCATTCGCCGTCGCGGAAGCGGATCACCTGTGCCTGTCCGCGCTGCATCCCAAGAAAGTGGCAGACCTCATCGGCTAACGGCTCATTTGCCGTGCCGCTGAAAATCTTGAACTTCTCGTCGGTTCGCGGACGCTGTTTGCGCTCCAGCTTTTCGTCTGTCACCGGCGTCTGCTTCTTTTCGACTTTCCCAGTCTTGTCGGGCGGAGTCACCAAAGTTGCCATAAGTGAGTTCTCAGTTCTCGGTTCCCAGTCCTCAGTCTTTAGGCTCGGCCAGTTCAACTGAGAACTGAGAACTGGCAACTGAGAGCTGCTTTTCTGGCTGGGCCGCTAGGATTCGAACCTAGACAAAGTGCTCCAAAGGCACTTGACCTACCATTAGTCGACGGCCCAAAAACCAATTGTTGTTTGCTGAAGGTTAACGGTTGAATGAACCCCAAGGGGGCTGGATTCATTGTCATTCAACAATCAAAAATCAACAATCAAAAATTCTAAAAAGCTCGCCGTCAGCCTGCGACTACCCGCCGCCAGTATTGTGGCCGCGTCACCGTAACCGTTGTCTGGGCTGCCCAACCCTGTTTCCGGAGCCGGGTCGCCGCCCGCGCTGCCGCGTCTTTCGAGGCGAACAGCCCATAAAGCGTGGAACCGGAGCCCGACAAGGACGCGTACTTCGCGCCCGCGCTCAAAAGCGCACGCTTCCCTTCACTTAGCTCGGGATATTCAGGAAAGACGACTTGTTCAAAGTCGTTTTCAATCCCGGCCCGGACAAGCTCGAGAAGCTGATTCTCGGCCCGGCCCCTTCCAAAAGGAGCACCGGAGTAAGGTTCGCTCAGCCACGCCGACAAGCCGCGACCAAGCTCAACCATTCTATCGGACGCATTGGATACCGTCAATTTCTGCTGCCGATCCCACTCCGCAAATGCTTTCGGAGTCGACACTCCCACGTCCGGCGTAACCAATACGCAAGCGATCGTTTGCAAATCAGGCAGCGGATAAACTTGTTCGCCCCGCCCAACTCCCAGCACGGTGCCTCCAACCAAGAATAGCGGCAGATCGGACCCGACCTCCTCTGCGATCTCTAGTTTTTCCTTGGCGGGTAGCCTCTTTTTCAAAGCCCGCTCCAGCCCGATCAGTGTTGCAACAGCGTTGGAAGAAGCACCGCCCAACCCACCCTGTACCGGCAGCCGCTTCTCAATCTCAAGAGTGACCCGACCCTTAGCACGGAGCGCCTTCATGCCCCGTTCCACGATCCGAAAGCAGGTGTTGGTCTCATCCCGCGGTACCCGGGGATCAGAGCAGAGAATCTCGATTCCCATGCCGTGCCGCAAACTCACGCGAATGACGTCGTGGAGGCCGATCGTCTGGTACACGGTCAGCAGTTCGTGAAAACCGTCGTCCCGACGAGGCCCGATGCGAAGACCAAGGTTGATTTTCGCGAAAGATCGTACCGTAACGGTCATGGAGGGATGATTGTAAAGTCTGGATTGCCGATTTGGGTTCTGATTTAGGGGGCGGAAATGCTCCCCCCACCTGTTCCACCACCTTGGTAATCTCGACTCGACCTTGCGGCGGGAGCACTCTAAATGTGATTTCAATCACAAGACCGCCTTCTGGGCGGCCTCCCCGTTGAAACCGTACGCGAAAACCTGCAGACGCGAGTGCTGTCCCCGAATTTCGTCTGGGCCTCTGTTTAGCACTTCCCGCAAGTTGGGATGAATAAAGGTGATCGCGGGAGCGGGCAATCGGAAAATCTCATGCCCTGGCGAAAAAGCTTGCTTGCTGCCGGAGCATCAAGGGGATGGGTTATGCGTCAGGCTATTCTAAGGTTAATTTTCGCATTCCTGGTTGGTGGCGCCACCTTTGCTTTTCCGCAGAGCGACTATAAAGTCATTAATGTCACCGATGGTGGAACGATTTCCGGCACAGTCAAATGGTCTGGCCCGCTTCCTCGGGCGGTTGATTTCCCGATCACCAAAGACTTACAGGTTTGCGATCCAGAATCGAAAAAGACGGCCGACCTGGAGCGCCTGATCGTCGGACCTCAAGGCGGCGTGGCCAATACCGTCGTCTATCTGAAGAACATCACGAGCGGCAAAGCCATGGACCTTCCCCAGCAACGCCGCCACCTCGACCAGAAGCTCTGCCGCTATATCCCGCATATCCTGCTGGTTCCGCAAAACGGCACGCTCGAGATGATCAGTTCTGACGCCACGCTCCATACCATTCACATGGACGGGGCAGCCACCTTCAACTTGCCCTTTCCTTTTACCGGGCGCCCGATTTCGCGCAGCATGCAGACCCCGGGCCTGGTGAATCTGCGCTGTAACGGCGGACATGTGTGGATGAACGCGGAGATGTTTGTTGCTCCGCACCCGTACTACGCCGTCACCGATGAGGGCGGCCGCTTCGAGTTCACCGATGTCCCGCCCGGCACTTATCAGATCGTGGCTTGGCATGAAGGCTGGGGTCTGGCCGGCAAAGAGCAAGCCTATGACGTTTTGACCGAGCATAGCGTGCAACGGCCTGTTTTCACTCAGCCGAAGACCTGGGAAAAATCTGTGAGTGTGAGTGGGAACCAGGTAAGCACGGTCGAATTCGTCCTCGCGAACAAGTAAAATCCGGAGGCCGTCAAGATTCCCGGATCATTGAACGCCTCCCACGGGCAATCGCAAATCGCCGGCTGGATCCTGATGGTCTACAAGTCGACTGTTCTGCTGCTCGCCCCGGCCGTATTCATCGTCATCGTTGCGATAATCCTGCCTCCCATCCCACAGCCGCTGGCCTATCACAACTTCGCTGACCATCGCGGATGGCTCGGTATACCGAACTTTGGCGACGTTGCTTCGAACCTGCCTTTCGCCGTCGTTGGCCTATGGGGCCTGATCGTGCTGTTTGCGCATGACGCACCAAAATTTGTTGATCCTCGCGAGCGCTGGCCTTACACGGCCATGTTCGCCGGGCTGATTCTCACTGCCTTCGGCTCCGCCTATTATCATCTCGCTCCCAACAACGCGCGGCTGGTTTGGGATCGCATTCCGATCATGATGGTCTTCATGGCGCTGCTGACGGCCGTGATCTCCGAGCGCGTCAGTGTGTCGACAGGACTGGCCCTGTTTCCAGTGCTGGAAATCGCAGGCGTCGCCAGCGTATTCGTCTGGCGCGCAGGAGAAGCGCAAGGCGACGGCGACCTGCGTTTCTACGCAGCGGTGCAGGTCTATGCCATCCTGATTCTGCTGCTCGCGTTGCTGTTTCCCGCCAAATACACGCGCGGCGGAGACTTTGCTGTAGTTGTCGGCTTCTATGCCCTGGCAAAAATCCTGGAGGAATTTGATCGCCTGGTTTTTGCGCTAGACCACCACGGCGTAAGCGGGCACACACTGAAGCATCTCGCCGCCGCGGCCGCCGGCTTCTGGATTCTGAGAATGCTGAAGAAACGGAAGTTGGCCGAATGATCTACGGAGCCTTCGAAATCGAGGGCGTAAACATACTGCGAACTCCGACTACTTGACCTTGCGCAGCGATACCTCTGCTTTCCTTGTGTTGTTGATACTCTTGAGTTCGAGATCGCCCTTGAGTTCATCCTGTCCGACTTGCTTCAGGTCGTACGCAAATCTCCATTCTCCAGTAGTTAACTCGAACGTCACGCGGTCACCGGCAACCTTGCCATTCTCGATGGGATATTGCTCCTGTGTGTCGGGACCGCCCGTGCCGCTGAGTTTGTTCCCATCCTGTTTGAGAATGAATAGTTGCGGAATATCATGATCGCCACCGTCAACCTTGAATGCGCCCGACCACTTGCCCGTCAGATCGCTGGCCAGCGCGCCGACTACCAGCATCAGGATCACTGCAATCGCTCTTTTCATACGCCGGATGCTCCCTTCTGACTGAGCGGATTTGCGATCGGAATGACATTGTTCCGGCGCAGCCACATTAGCAGGCCGCTGATGACCTGCACCGGCAGCATGAGGCTTGCCAACCACATGATGATCTTGCTCGGCATGCCGAAAATTTCGCCCGTATGGATCGCTTCGGTCGTAGCCAATATCCTTTTTCCCAACAATAAATCTGCGGACCGAGTCGAAGAAACCACGCTCCCGCTGTATGGATCGATCGCAATCATATTCTGGCCGCCAGCAATTCTTTCGTTCGGATTCAACAGGTTTACCCGATAAACGCCGCCGTAGGCTGGCATCTGCACGCGGTTTGGAATTGCTCCGGGCATAAACGCTTTCGCGACAGCCACCGCTTCGTCTGGCGTAATCACCGCAGCGCCGGATGCTGCCTCTCGCCGTGTAGCGAACTCGCTCGCGCGAACCGCGCTCGCACCGGTCAGTTTGCCAATCAGAGATACAACCTGGTCCTCAAAACCAATTGCCGTCCCGGTTACGGCCAGCATGAGGAGCGGCAGGAATGAAAGGATTCCCAGCGAGTTATGCAGGTCGAACCAGAACCCGCGTCTCCGCCAGTTGCCACGAATTCTCACCCGCTGCACGGGCCACCAAAGGTACACACCGGAAGCCAGCGACAAAAGCATGGCCACACCCGACCACTTCATGATGTCTCTGCCTACATCTCCGGTGGCAAGGCGAAGATGAAGTGCACGTGCTGTGCCCAGAAAAGTTTGCCCTCTTGTGCGTACCCCCAGAACCTCACCGGTGTACTGATTCACACTGACTATGCCACGGGGCAACACCACTTCCGAAACAAGATCCGGCGAAACAGAGGGTAGGAAAGCGACGATCGGCTCATTGGAAAATTTTCGGGAAACGGCATTGCCGATTTCTTGCAGAGTGAGCACCGTGGCGCCCGGGTTTACATATGATAGGTGAGGATGGAGGAGACGATCCAATTCCGGCTCGAACGCCATGACGCTGCCGGTAGCGCCGAGAATCAGTATGAACGCCCCCGCCATCAGTGCGATGGACAGATGAACGTTGAAAATCAGTCGTCGCGGAGTGGGCAGAGATTTCATCCCACGTCTCCTCACCTTTCACGCGAAAAGAAATTACTCGCCGTTTTTGACCCGAAAACGCATCACGTGGGCAGGAGTGAGCTTCGATCCTGACTTTATGTCTCCGTGGTCGTCGAGTTCACTCCATCCCGAGTTGGCGATGTAGTAAAAAAAGTCGCCCACAATTACCCCGTGAGTTGGATCGCCCAGTGTCTTCGTCGCTCTTTCGATGATCTGCTCCGAGGTTACTCCGTCGAGAGTCGATTTGAGCTGAAATCGAATGACACGTTCGGGTGACGTTCCATTCTGAGTAGCGAATAAATAGCCGTGATCAAAATACAAGCCATCAATGCCGCTGAGCGCATGTTGTGAAGATCCGGCTTGATTCAGCCAACTGACTCGCTTGCTGGTCAGATCGAGAATGCCGACACCCCGCAAGTAGTCAGGGATTAGCACATGGGTGGCGTCGGCCATGGTTGGCGTTTGGGGCGAGATGAAATCATCTCCGGCAATGCGTTCCAGTTGATCCCCTTTAACGCGATAGATCCCACCTTCGGCACCGTCGCTGATGATTGGGTCTCCACCGCCTGCAAGGACCATGTCTCCGAGCGCGGAATGCGCAGGACCCTCGATTCGCCGACGCAGTTTTCCGGTCTCGAGATCGAAGCATAGTACAGCGGAGCGCCCCCAGTCGGATTTTGGAGCAGCGGTGAAGCCATCAAGCGCTACTTCGGTAGCCCACACCAGCTTGTGGTCAGGGTCTACCTTGATGGCGAGCAACGGCCAATGGCTCGGCGACTGAGCAAAATCGGTGGTTTTGCCATCCGCGGTGATGCGAATGATTTTCTTTTCCAGGATGCTGGTGATGAAGAAAGATTTCGATCGCGGATCGTAGTCGATGTCTTCAGCAACGACGCCCGGGTCCGCAAGACTGAACGCCAACTCGGCTCGAGAGATGGCCGTCTTGTTTTCAGCGAAACGTTTCAGAACAGCCTGGTACGTCGGCATGTGCTCGAGCGCGGCGAACAGATGGCGCTTGCCGTCAAGCAGGTCATCGTCCGATTGGCCCAGGTCGGCGAACTCGTTCAAGGCTGCCATTCCAAGTTCGAGGTTTCCCGCCTCGGTATAGGCGAGGGCAGCGTTTTCCACGGAGTTCGGTGCGTTGTTCAACAACTTCTCGATTTTGAGCACTGCCTGCAAACGGGCTTGTTTGTCCCCCGCCTCCTTCGCGGTCTTGGCCTGTTGCCGCAACTGGGTTAACTCTTCTCGGGCAGTGGGTGACGAAGCCGGGGTGAGGCGGAAGATCATGATTAGTACGAGAAGAGGCTTAACCATGAGCGGGAGTTTATCGCAATCTCAACGATGCCCCAAGAGGCGCCAGCCTTGGCGCAATTGTGGGGACGCATTCGTGTCCCGCTCGTAAACCGCCAACAACCTGTTATTTGTTGGATAGCTTGTCAGATTGATTCCCGGATGGGCGTTATCGCTTGCGGAAGATTTCGAAGACCAGATTGAAGAATTGCGCCAGGCTAACACCAATCACCACGTAGACGGCAATTTCCAGGCGGCGGCCGGCTTCCTGAGTTCCGCGCAGCAAATTCGCGATGTCTTGGGTCGCCTGGTGCAAAGTGTCTGCCAATTGCTCGAAATGTTGCGTGGAAGCCCTCATCTTGTCCGAGTTCCTCGACATCGCCAGCGACGCTTCACCGAGCTGCTGTCCGTTGCGCAGCTCCAGCTCGACACGACAAGCCGTCCACCACGGACTCCCGGGAGCGCTGTCGTACATCCGCTGGCGGATCTCCGCGTAGGAACGGTTCCGCAACAATTCCACCAGCGCCGACACCTTGTCGGAGGCCTGTGCTGGCTCGCCCGGTTGGGTGTCCAAAGATTTCGCGTCACTGACAATAACTGCCATGCGAGCAGGGTATCAGCCGATTCATATCGGGACGAAGTACCCGAAGTGCAATCCCCTCTTTGCCTTTCTGCGCGATGTATGTAAGGTAACCAGGTTACCCTTGACCTTTCAGGCAGGTCGCCGCTCGGCCTTTCGTGTGGCCAGTCGCGCACGCCCTCGACTGCCCAACCCCCTGCTCCCGTCCGGATTGGCCTTTCTCGTGTGTGTAGAATAAGGGCTGGAATGTCCCAAGCAGCGTCAGCCATTACGCGCAGCCCAGCCGAGGTCGTCCGGCTCACGCCAGTATCCCAGGCGCCGAACGGCATCTGCTACGCGGCGACTGGCGAAGTCGCGGTCAACTCGTTCGATCTCGAGCGCATGGTGGCCGCCGTGCCAACCCGGGTCGCGGCCGCGCTGGAACGCAAGGCTTACTATTTCGTTCCCCTTACCGTGAGCCAGGGCGAAGAAACCGTCATCGCGGACCGGTACGACGTCGCGCTCAGCGACAATGCGGTGTGCCATCGCAATCTGAATCTGGGCGATTCGCAGTGCGTCTTTATTTCGACTCGCTTGATGGACGACAAGTTTTCCGTGGCCTTCGAGTTCTATATCAACGTTGGACATGCGCTGGTCGAGCGCGCCGGGGTTTCCCGCGAGTTCAGCGAGCTTGCCTGGAGCCAGGTAGAGGCCGGCGTCAGAGGCGAAACTTCGCTCGATGCCTGGGAGGCCAGGAAACTCGCCACTGCGAACGGGCCTGACGCCGAGCGGTTCAAGACCGAGTACCTGGAAGCGACATTTTCCGACACGATCTCGATCTATTTGCTGTCACTCTATCTGGATGTCGACTATTACGATTTGCGGGAGCGCGACTACCCGCTGCTCGCGCCGTCGGCACTCGCAGAGCGTTTGCGGAAAGTAGCAGAATTATTCCCGCCGAACACGGGGTTCGAATTCGCAGTCCTTTATAAGCGTCGCGGTTAGAGGCGCCTCGGGCCAACGACAAATGCCCTCTCCACGAGCATCCCGTGCCCCCCGATGGTATGGCGTTCCGGTGCGCATTTTTCTGGTGACGTTCATCGGGACGTTGTTGTGTTTCGCCGTCTGCCTGATGCTCGCAATCCTGGGCGTGGTCATCATCTCGGCGCTGCGCGGCATTCATCCCGACATGCGAATCGCCTACCGGCTCATCGCGCTGCCCATGGCGCTGGTCGCCGGTGGCATCATTTTCATTCTTGCTGTTGCCCTGGAAATCCGCCATTACCGGCAGGCCAAGACTCTGACAGCGATCGAAAGGATGGGATAGGTCGTGCGGCCTCGCATTGCCATCCCTATGCCGCACTCGTCTGATTTCGAGTATGCCGAGCGGGCGATTCCGCAGTACGAGCAGGCGGTCGCGCGGGCGGGCGGCGAGCCGGTTCGGATTCCCCTCAATCAGACATCGGCCGACGTCAGGGCAATCATCGAGCGCTGCGACGGCGTGCTCTTGCCCGGCAGCAAAGCGGATGTCGAGCCTGCAAGGTTTCATCAGCAACGCTCGCCACACACCGCACCTGCCGATCCGCGACGCGACGAGGTTGATGACCTGCTGCTTGCTGATGCGTATGCCGCGCGGAAGCCCGTGCTAGGTATCTGCTACGGCTTGCAAACGCTAAACGTGTACCGCAAGGGATCGTTGATCCAGCACATCCCGGCCTTTCTGCCGGAAGCGGCTCGGGCAAAGGTTGATCACGAAGCGGGAAGGAAGATCGCGGTGGCGCACACAGTCGAAGTCATTGCGAATTCAAAACTGGCCGGAATCGTCGAAACGGAAGTCGGGCCGGGCAACGGAAGTCCGAGACCTGAGGTTGCGGGCCCTCTCATCGTGCCAGTCAACTCTTCCCATCACCAATCTGCCGAGATCATAGGAGAGGGGCTGCGCGTCGTAGCACGCTGCCCGGATGATGGCATCATCGAAGCGGTGGAGGGCACCTCGCCGGAGCACTTTGTGCTCGCAGTGCAGTGGCATCCCGAGCGCTCCGTAGAGAATGACGAGCCTTCGCGCGCGATCTTCCGCGCGCTCGTCGAGGCTGCGCTTCAGCGCAAACTCGCGAGAGCTATTTCTTAAGCGCGTCTTTCTCCGGCAAGAACTCCGCCGGTATGGGATTGTCGGGGCGCTCATCGTCCCAGATTGCTGACGCGATCCACCAACGTTTGCCGTCATTAAAAAGCTCCATGCTGTTGATGCCTCGCCCGGTCACTGGCCCGTCGGCCTTGATCCGAGTTTCGTAGGTGCTGAAGACGTGTGCGATGTGGCCGAAGGTTTGTGTGACGCGGTGAATCTCGCTCTCAAAAAAGCCTTCTTTCACGACCTCAGGATTGGAGGCGTCGACAAACTGCTGATGGCTGGCGACGTGAGCGACAGGGCGTCCGGCCTTGTCTTCTGCCATGGCGACGAAGCGAATGTCGGTGATATAGAGCGTTCGGTCCCGCGACCATTGGCGCGGCTGTCCGGCGGACCCGGAGATGACGTCGTAGTAGGCCTTCACGATTCCGTCGATGGAGCCCACATCTTCGGGCCGCGGCGAAATCGTTGGCACGTTCACATGACGCGGGGCCTCGGCTGGCTTTTGGGCTGAGGATAAGAGTGAGCAATTCAACAGAAGGGATAGAACTGGAACGATGCGGCGGGCGGATTTGAGCATAGAGTCTCCAATGCAGCTTCCGATTGGACGGCGGCTACTTTCTTGAGGTGCTCTTTTTTCGTCTTGGAGTTTTTTCCAACAGAACGACCACATGGGCGATGGCGGCGTTCTCGAGGTTCAGTCCCTCGGGGGTCTTGGCCTTCAAACCGACGCAGTCGCCGGGAATGCCGAGCAATTTGGCGACGCGGGAACGAATCGCGGCGGTATGAGGGCCAATCTTGGGCGCTGCGAGAATCAGGCTGGCGTCGATGTTGGCGACAGCGTATCCAGCGGCCCGGACGCGTTTCAAAGCTTCGTGCAAGAAGACGGCCGAGTCGGCGCCCTTCCACTGCGGATCAGACGGTGGAAACAACGCACCGATATCCGGCGCGGCGATCGCTCCCAGCAAGGCATCGGTGATGGCATGCAGCAGCACGTCGCCGTCGGAATGTCCGCCGAGGCCTCGGTCATGGCTTAGTTCGACCCCACCTATCTTCAGGGGAATGCCGGGACGGAATTCATGCGAGTCGAAGCCGTAACCGATTCTCATAGCGGGTTTCGAGTTGTCAGTTTCAGGTTTCGAGGTTTTCAAGAGTTTAGAGACTTGCCGTGCCGTGAAAATCCGTGGCTCATTTCCGTAAATAAAACTCCGCCAGCTCCATGTCTCCGGGAGTCGTGATCTTGATATTTCTCGGCGATCCCATGACGACGGCGACTTCGTGCCCAGAGCGCTCGGCCAACGACGCCTCGTCGGTCCCGTTGAAGCCATCAGCGGACGCTTCATCGAAAGCTTTCTTGATCACATCGTAGCGGAACCCCTGGGGCGTTTGTGCCAGCACCACCCCGGCGCGGGGAATCGTGGTTTTGATGATTGCGCCTTCCGCAGTTCGTTCCACCTGCTTGACGGTATCGACGGCTGGAAGGCCGGCAATCGCGGCGCCATATTTTTTCGCGGCTTCGATGACCTCGAGGATGATCTCCCCGGTCACCAGCGGCCGCACCGCATCGTGCACCAGCACAACGTCGTCGGACGCGGCTGAGACCGCATTGAGCGCGTGCTCGACCGATTGCTGACGGTGCTCACCGCCTGCAACCAGTTCGACTTTTTTCTTGAGGACGTCTTTCGCTTCTTTCTCTAGCCGCTCGCGGAAGCCCTGAATTTCGCTTTCACGGAGCGCGACCCATATCTCGGTGACCGCATCCACGGCGGCGAACTTCCGCAACGTGTGAATCAGGATCGGCGTGCCGGCGAGCTCTGTGAACTGCTTCGAAGGATGGGGCTTCTTCGTCTTCGCATCCATGGCACTGGGCATGGGAGCCATGCGCGTCCCAAGACCAGCAGCCGGAATAATGACAATGACCTTCATGGCGGGGTGCAAGTATACGAGTGCGGAGGCGGCAAGTTCAAATGAGATGGATTACGCAAGCGTCGCCGCTTCGCCGCCCGGGTCAGAACGGAAGCCGACGAACCTGTGCTGCATCTGCGGGCGACGCAAATCCGCAGACCCGAGGCTTACGACGCTCCCTGCTTCGTGTCCACGACGTTCGTGGCAGGAACCGATGGCGGCCCGGGCGACACCACGGTGACCGGAACAGGAGTCACCGGCACGGGCGTCGCCTGCCGTGAATAAGCGGCGCGCTCGTCCCACTTGCCGAAGATCATCTTTCCGGCGGTTGTCTGCAGCACCGACGTGACCGACACGTCGATCGTTTTGCCGATCATCTTGCGCGCGTTGTCGACGACCACCATCGTGCCGTCATCCAGATAGGCCACTCCCTGGTTGTATTCCTTGCCCTCTTTCAGGATGAAGACGCGCATGGTTTCGCCCGGCAATACGATCGGCTTGAGCGAATTGGCCAGTTCGTTGATGTTCAGCACCTCAACGCCCTGCAGCTGTGCCACTTTATTCAGGTTGAAATCGTTGGTGATGATCTTGCCTTCATAGACCTTAGCTAGCTCGATCAGCTTGAGGTCAACCTCGCGGACGGCAGGAAAGTCGTCTTCCACGATCTGGATCGTCAGATTGGCCACCTTCTGGAGCCGCTGGAGAATGTCGAGCCCACGACGTCCACGGTTGCGCTTGAGCGAGTCGGCCGAGTCGGCCACCAGTTGCAACTCGCGCAAGACGAACTGCGGAGTCACGATAATGCCATCGAGGAAGCCGGTCTCGGCAATGTCGGCGATGCGGCCATCGATGATGACGCTGGTGTCGAGAATCTTGTAGCTCTTCTTACCCTGCTTTTCACCGCCGAAGATTCCTCCGAGCGCCGCCAGGTTCAGCAGGTCCCCCTTGTTGGCCCCAACGATCAGGCCAACGTAGGCCATCAGCAGCATGACCAGGATCTGCAGGAAGCTCTGAGTGTGCCCTTCGGGGACACTATTACGGATCACCAGAGCAAACAGATAGGCGCCGCAGATTCCGAGGATACTGCCGATGGCAGCACCGATCAGCCGTTTGAGGCTAACCGTGCGCAGCTTCCATTCGAACAGGACGATCGATGCCCCGATTAGCGCACCCACGCCAGCATCCCAGATGCGCGTCAGGCTAAAAGGTTCAATGATGAAACAGGTAGCGGCTACAACGATGACAAAAAGAAGACGTACAAAAATAATATCCACGGTAAACCTCCCCGCGGATGCAGATCTCCCTCACCAATGGGCGATGCACCCGTGCCCGCTCCACGCCGCCCCCGACGGGAACTGGCCTTTCGCATGCGGGGCGCGCAGGAATGAGGGATGAAATGTACGCCCCGTCCCGGTCTTGATGGGGCTCGGCCGGGATAAATAAGCCAACGCCAAAAGTATATACCCAAGGCAGAAACCCGAACAGAACTCAACAAAAGGGGAGGCGCCTGAGGACATGGCTCACCCGTTGCCCCGTGGGCCCTACAGACTTTCCCTACCTCGCCTACTGCAAAATTCGCTCGGCCGAATTGGCGATTTCGTCATCTGACTGTTGTTAAATATCGAGCTGCTGATAGCAGGTCGACGGCCCATAGTCTGTCAAAAACCTTTTGGAGGAGATTATGCGAGCTTTCCGATTTCTAAGTCTTGCCTTTCTGTCGGTGCTATTTGTCGGCTCCGCAGCGCTCTATGCCCAAGACGAAAAACCAGAGGAAAACAAGCCCAAGCAAGAAGAGGCACGGCCCGAACCGAAACACGATGACATGAAGGCGCCCAGGCAGGATGAGGCCAAGCCGCCCAAAGAAGAGAAGAGAGAAGAAAAGCAGGGGGACAGGCAGTCGCACGAGCAAATGAACACCGGACGTCAGGAACCCGGCCAGCAAGGGCATGCCCGGCCTGCCGGCAAGAGCGCGCACATTCCTGACGAGAAGTTTCACGCGCAGTTTGGCCGCGAGCACAAGTTCGTAGCCCAGCGCCCTGTCATTGTCGAAGGTCAACCGCGGATTCAATACGGCGGCTACTCGTTTGTCCTCGTCGACGTCTGGCCGACAGACTGGGCTTATACCGACGACGTCTATATCGACTATGTGGATGGAGATTACTTTCTGTTCGACCTGCTACATCCCGGCGAGCGAATCGCGCTCTTTGTAGTGATGTAGGCAGGAAAACTTTAGGCTCTTGTTTTGAGCCGGGGTGGCCGTCGAAGCGAAATTAAGTTTCCTTGATTTCGCTTCTGTGCGGCCACCCTTCATTTTTCTGCATAGACAGAATCTCGATCCAGCGCAGGCGCGTTGCCGATCAAGTCCGCGATCCCTGCTAAACTTTTCTCCATGAAAGCCCTAGTCCTTTCCAACCTTTCCGGGCCCGACGCTCTTTCCGCCCAGAACGTTCCGGAACCCACGCCGAAGCCGGGTCAGACGGTGGTTCATGTTCACGCCGGAGGGCTGAACTTCGCTGACGTCATGACGACCAAGGGAGGATATCCGGGAACTCCGCCGCCGCCGCTCATCGTGGGACGCGAGTTCGCCGGAGTCGAAGAAAGCGACGGACAACGTCGCGTGATGGGATACGTCCAGTGGGCGGCCTTCGCCGAAAAGACTGCCGCTTATCCCAACATGCTCTGGACCGTTCCCGCAGCATTGGAGCGACGAACAGGCCGCTGCGTTTCCGGTCAACTACTTCACCGCCTACCTGGGATATTGGCAGGCGGGGATGACCCAGCCGCCGGCCGCGGGCCGTAACTATCGGGCGCTGATTCATGCTGTAGCTGGAGGGGTTGGCACGGCGGCGGTGCAAATCGGGCGCCTGCTTGGTGTTGAGATGTACGGGACATCATCGTCCGACGAGAAACTGGCCCGCGTGAAAGAACTCGGCTTGCAGCATGGCATTAATTACAAGCAGCACGACTATGAAGAGGTGGTAAAGAACCTCACGCACGGCGAGGGCGTGGATGCGGTCTTCGAAATGCTCGGCGGCGAGCACACCGCCAAAAGCCTGCGCTGCCTGCGCGACTTTGGACGCGTCATTCAGTACGGCACCGCAACGGGAAAGTCTCCGCAACTCGACTTGCGCGCCATGTACGCGAAATCGGGCAGCGTGCAAGGGCTGTGGCTGACTTACCTCTCGCAAAAGCGCGAGGTCATGGAGCCGGCATGGCAGCGGCTGTCTCAGTGGATCGCAGAGCGCAAGCTGACTCCGCAGGTCGGACAGGTCCTGCCGCTCGACCGCGCGGTGGAAGCCTACAAGCTTCTACAGGACGGAAAGAATTACGGGAAGGTTGTGCTGAAGATCGGCTGAAATGTTGGTGCTGCGTAATGCTGATTCACAGCTTGCCCACACCCGAGGGTTCCTGCGCACTACGATTTCCTTCCCCAGGCTGACAATGCTGCTACTCGAACACCCATTCGTCACTGACCAGGAAGTTCACCAGCGAACACAGCGCAATGGCGATTCCATTGGCGAGCAGGTAATTCATGTGACCCTGACCGACCATCACTCTCATCAGGGCCAGATTGCCAAGGATGGAAACCGCGCCGTTGGTGAAATTAAACCGCACAAAACGGCGGAGCGATCGGCGCCAGTACGGAGGCATTGAGCCGAATTTTCCGCCCTCCGGCTTAGTTCGATCCACCCATGTGAACTGTTCGTGCCAAACGAAGTTATGGACCACTGCGGCCTCGACGGCGATGGCCGTCGCACCCAGATAGTGAAAGTGGAGTCCGCCTTTCAGTAGGAACAAGGCGGCGAATTGCACCACGATTCCGATGCCTCCCACAAAGTTGAATTTGCACCATCTCACCAACGTTGAAGGAGAGGAGGGCTGGTGCCGAGACGAATCGATGGCGGCACTCATTCCTTCGAGTTGGCGAAAGCTTTCACTGGGAGTCATTGTGAAATCCTTTCTTCGCGATAGAGGCGGACTGTGTTCTGGAGGGTGAATACGATGACCATCAGTCCCATGCCCGTGAGGCCGATCGCTCCGCCAACGTCGAACAGGCGGTATATGCCACCAAACAAATGAACAACGGGCCGCCAGAACAGGGCCAGGTTCCCGACCGCGAGCAGGATTCGGAGTTCAGTAGGCCCGAAGCGCCAGAACGAAATGCGAAACTCTCCCAGCGCATGCGTCGCCAGATACGACTGGATCGAGAGCACCAAAAAGGCGAGGAGCAGGCCGATCGCAATCCAGGGATGCATATAGCCTGACAAGGCGAGGCCGCCCATCAAGGCGAGAGCGCCGAAGCTATCAACCATGTGATCGACGTAGAAGCCGTAGCGCGGTCGAAGACGCTGGCGGAAGCGGGCCAGGGTTCCGTCCAGGGAATCGCCCAACCAGTTGAGAGCCAGGCAGACGATCACTCCGAGCAAAGCAAGGCGGTTTCGAGACGCGAGCGCGTAACACACACCCGCACCAATCTGCGCGGCTAGACCGAGAATGGTCAGATGGTCCGGGCCGATTTGTTGGGGAGTGCGGGCGGCTAGCCAAAGGAGCGCGCGCTTCTCCGCCGTCGCGACCCAACTTTCCTGCACGCGCAGCATGTCTGGAAATGGACGCTTGCGGCGCATTTCAAGCAACACGCTGGGATTCACCTGCTCGCAGAATTCCGTCATGGTTTGGGCCCCCGGGACTCTCATATTTACCTCCTTCGTTCCCGCACTCTCTTGCTCCATAAGCGAATTTCGCCGACAGAGGGGCGGCCGACAATGCACCCGCGCTCAAGCCAGAATCAAACAAAGATCAACTCACAAATACCTGAAAACAATAAGGATGGAGCCGAAGATCAACTGTGGAAGAAAAGCAGGCAGCAGCCTAAAACTGCCCGCTAGGACTGAACTTCGCGGATCGAGGCGGAAAGCTGAGCGACGGACCACTCGATTTGCTCCCCGGTGATGACGGCCGGCGGGGCGAGAAGAAGATGATCTCCGGAGGTGCCGTCGACGCTGCCTTGCATCGGATAGACGAGCAGGCCGCGCTTCAAGGCGGCGGCACCGACGCGTCCGGCGAAATTCTGGTCGGCCGGGAAGGGACGCTTGCTGCTTTTGTCGGCGACAAACTCGATGGCCCAGAGCAAGCCAATGCCGCGGACGTCGCCTACAGATTTCTCGTTGCGCAGGGTTTCCAGCGCTTGCTTGAACTTGGCGGCGGGGGTACCGGCACCCTTGTCATCGGCGGCTTCGACCAATTTTCGCGTCTGCACATGGTGGAGAACGGCGTGCCCCACAGCGAGCGAGATGGGATGCGCATTATAGGTAAAGCCGTGGAGGAACGCTCCGGACCCTGAGGCGACCGCGTCCACAACCTTCTTGCTGGCGAGCACGGCACCGAGCGGGGCGTATCCGCTGGAGAGGCCCTTGGCGGCGACCAGAATGTCGGGCGCAACATTCGAATGCTCGACCGCGAAGTTGCGGCCCGTCCGTCCCATGCCGGTCATGACTTCATCAGCGATCAGAAGTACGCCGTGGCGGCGGCAGATTTCGGCGATCGACTGCAAATATCCCGGAGGGGGAACGACCGCTCCCAACGTCGCCCCGCTGACGGGTTCGAAGATGAAGGCGGCGGCCTCGCCATGGGTGGCCTCGATCGCGCGTTCGAGTTCGGCCGCGTATTGCTGGCCGCAGTTGCGGCAGCCATCCGTACAGTCGAAGTCGCAACGGTAGCAGTACGGCATGCCGATGTGGGCGAATTCGCGGACCATGGGCAGGTACATTTCACGGCGGCGTTTATTTCCGGAAACCGACAACGCTCCGAGGGTTGAGCCGTGATAGCTCTGCTGGCGGCTGAGCACCTGGTAACGGCGCTGCTGCCCGATTTCGACCTGGTACTGGCGTGCCAGCTTCAGCGCGGTCTCGATGGATTCGGAGCCGCCGGAAGTAAAGTAGACACCGCCGCCACGAAAACTGTCTCCGGCAAACTCCAGCAAGTCCCGCGCGTACTCTTCGGCGACTGGAGTGGTGAACTGGCTGGTATGAACGAATTCGAGCTGAGCAGCCTGCTTGGACATGGCGGCGCCGATTTCGGGCACGCCGTGTCCGATGAGGTTGACCGCAGCCGAGCCAGAGAGGTCGAGATATTTCTTGCCGTCAGTGTCCCAGAGGAAGACTCCTTCGCCGCGGACCGCTGCCGGGAAGTCCTTGCGGAAGGATCGTCGAAAAACCGCTGAACGGAGTTTCATGGTCATAGAATCGGACACGCTCGATTATCGCATTGCGCCGGACGCGTTTTTGAGGCGCCTGAATCGAAGACTCCCGATAAATGTCTTGTTTTGCTTTGTGCAGGGGAAGTCAAAGCGCACTCGCGGAGGTTGATAGTAGAATGCGCGACGTCGGCATGCGAAGAGCTTAAAAGGAGCTGTGATGCGGAAACACCTCTGGCTTGCGGCGATCTGCCTAGCTTTCGCCTTCGCTGCCCGCGCGCAAGAATTTTCGCTTCCTGAGACTGCCGCCGCGGACGAAGCAACCTTGTCGAAGGCGATGCCGGACCTGGCTCGGCAAGTGTTGGCAGTTTACAAAGAGGGCGATCGCGAGACGTACCTGGACCACCTGTTTCGGCTGCAAATTGTAGCGGGCCAGTATGAAGATGCGCTCAAGACCATTGCCTCGCTGCGCGAATTGCTAAGAGCCAGCCATCTTGCACGCGCGTCCTGGGTCAATGTGCAATATGAAATCTACACCCACGCGAAGATCCGAGAGAGTGCCGAAAAGCTGCCTTTCGAGAAGACCTACACGAGATGCGTTCCATGACACCTTTGGGCGCCTGGATGACCGTACCTCCGCCTTGGTGATTCGTGGACTGACTGTTGTGGACCCGGCAGACCTGCAGCAGGATTTGCAAAGAGACCGGGAAAAACAGAAGGGCAAAAGCACAATTTCGCTGGCGGACGCCGTGCAACTAGTCAGCGACTATCAGGCCGCAGAGGCCTACCGCGCCTTTACTCCTCTGAATCGGGACCTGATCGCGGAGGATGACGGGCGCCGCTACACCACCGAAAAAGACATCGCCGTGAAGACGCGGGACGGAGCAACCGTTTGCGCGCTGGTGCTGCGGCCACGTGCGGCGTCGGCGCGCATCCCGGCCTTGTTCAAGTTCACGATCTACGTCGATCCCAACGGCAACATGAACGACGCCCGGCAGACGGCCGCGAACGGCTATGCCGGAGTTGTGGCCTTCACGCGAGGCAAGGCGTGCAGTCCCGACAACCCTGTTCCGTATTTGCACGACGGCCCCGATGCTGCTGACACCATCGATTGGATCAGCGCCCAGCCGTGGAGCGACGGCCGGGTCGGCATGTACGGCGGCAGCTACGAGGGGTTCACCCAGTGGGCCGTGGCCAAGCAGATGCCGAAGGCGCTCAAGGCGCTGATGACCGGCGCGCCAGCGTCGCCAGGCATCGACGTGCCGATGGAAGGGAACGTGTTCTGGAACTTCGTCTATCCGTGGCCCTTCTACACGACGAATGCAAAAGGCGCCGACAATGCGACCTACAACGACTTCGCTCGCTGGAGACGGTTAGACCATGACTGGTACGTGAGCGGCCGGGCCTATCGTGACTTGGAAAAGATCGATGGAACGCCCAATCCGATCTTCGATCAATGGATTGCGCATCCCAGTTACGACAGCTACTGGCAGGGCATGATTCCGTATGAAAAGGAGTTTGCGCGGATCAATATCCCGGTCTTGCAGACGGTCGGCTACTACTACGGCGGACCGGGTGCCGCGGTCTACTACTTTTCGCAGCACTACAAATATGACCCCAAGGCCGACCATTATCTTGTGATCGGCCCTTACCACCACATCGGAGCGCAGTACGGAGTGATTGGCTTACTCGGGAATGTCTACGATTCCCTCGGTGGGCTGCAACTGGACCCGGTGGCAAAAGTCGACCTCACCGACCTTCGGTACGAATGGTTCGACTCCATTTTCAAGGGCGCTCGCAAGCCGTCTTTACTGCAGGACAAAGTCAACTACCAGGTGGTGGGAGCGAATGTCTGGAAACACGCGCCCTCGCTGGCGGCGATGTCTAACCGAGCGTTGCGATTTCACCTCTCTGCTGTGCGTTCAGACAATGTCTACCGTTTGAGCGAGAAGAAGCCGGCCGACAATAGTTTCGTCGAATTGAAGGTCGACTTCGCCGACCGCACCGACGTGGACCGGAATAGTCCGGGCGGCGGTGTTGTCGACAATGCCCTGGACCCGTGGAATGGGATCGAATTCATCAGCGATCCGCTGCCCAAGGCCATTGAAGTCAGCGGATTGTTTTCTGGACGGCTCGATTTCGTCGCCAACAAGAAAGACTTCGACTTCGAAATTCATCTCTTTGAGCGGACGCCCAAGGGTGACTTCGTTCAACTCGCACCCTACTGGGCGCGAGCCAGTTATGTTGGCGATCTGAGCCATCGGCGGCTATTGACGCCGGGCAAACGACAGCAGATGGATTTCCAGAGCGTGCGCCTGATGAGCCGCCAACTCCAGCCGGGCAGCCGGTTGGTCGTGGTGCTTCACATCATCAAGGAACCGGGAAGGCAGATCAACTACGGAACGGGCAAGGACGTCAGCGACGAAACAATCGCGGACGCCAAGGAGCCGTTGCAGATTAAGTGGTTTGGCAATAGCTTTATCACCTTCCCCGTGCAGCAGTGACGAGACCCCATTCACATAAAAACGGGGGATTCGGTTCGGTCAACACTGATGGTTTCGGATTCCGATAAGATTAGAAATCCAATCGGGTCTCGATGACAAAACTGCTGCGTTTCTTCCGGCCGTCGCACCAGCACACGGCGCTCTCGGCAACTCTGCTGTTGATGACGACAGTGATGCTGTCGCGTGTCGTCGGCTACCTGCGCGAGGCCTACATTGCTTTTGCTTTCGGCGCCGGCTCGAAGACCGATGCCTATGTCGCGGCCTTTACGCTTCCTGATTTCCTCAACTACATTGTGGCCGGGGGCGCCGCTTCGATCACGTTTATCTCGATTTACACGAGGTTTTTGGCCGAGAAGCGTGACACGGATGCCCAAAAAACGTTCTCAATCATCATCACGGTGATGACGGCAGCGATGCTGGTGGGAACGTTGCTGACGGAGATTTTCGCGCCGCAGTTTGTGCGCTGGTTTGTTGGACCCGGAAACGGGGGAAAGGGATTCTCGCCGGATCAAATCGAGTTGTGCATTCGTCTTACCCGCATTCTGCTGCCGGCGCAGATTTTCTTTTACGTCGGCGGCGTGGTCTCGGCGGTATTGCTTTCGCACCGGCTGTTTCTCCTGCCGGCACTAGGCCCTCTCATTTACAACGTGTTCATCATTTTGGGTGGCGTAGCCGGCGGAAGGCATTTCGGAATAGCTTCTCTGGCCTATGGAGCAGTGGTGGGCAGTATTGCCGGTCCGTTTCTTGCCAGCGTGATCGGAGCGGCGCGCATTGGCACGGGATACAAACCTTCGTTTGATGTCACGAATCCAGCGTTTCGCGAATGGGTGAAGCTGTCAGTACCCTTGATGCTAGGTGTGTCGCTGGTAACCGCAGATGATTGGATCCTGCGTCACTTTGCTTCGAGCGTGGTGGGCGGCATCTCGCGGCTTAACTATGCGAAACGGTTGCTGGCAGTGCCGATTGCCGTGCTGGGTCAGGCCACAGGGCAGGCGTCGCTGCCATTTTTTGCGCGCCTGTTTAACGAGAAGAAGCTGGAAGAATTTGCCGTCACAGTAAATGATTCGGTATACCGCGTTTCGGCAGCGTCGTTGCTGGCGACAGCATGGATGACAGCCGCCGCCCTGCCGCTGATCGATCTGGTGTATCGCCGCGGGAAGTTTCTTTTCGACGATACGCAGCCGACGGCGGTTTATTTCTTCTGGTTTTCCCTCTCGCTGGTGCTGTGGTCGGCGCAGGGCCTGTATGCGCGCGCATTCTACGCGGCCGGGGATACGCTCACTCCGATGGTGGCGGTCACGATAATTACGGTATTGTCGCTGCCGGTGTATTCGATCCTGTTTCATGCGTTCGGTGTCGTGGGGTTGGCTTGGGCATCGGACATTGGCATAGGAATCAACCTGTTCGCGCTTGCATGGCTGTTGCATTATCGAAAGCTGGTCTCGCTCGGAGCGTTGCGTTGGCGGGAATTGGGGAAGGCAGCTTTGACCGCGGCGATCGCGGGAGGAATCAGCTTCGAGGTCGCGAAGGTCGTGCCCCTGGCAGCTTCCGGCCGTGGCAACCGGCTGGCAGATCTGGCTCAACTGGGGCTGGTGACGATCACTTGGGCGGCCGCAACCGCGGCAGGCCTGTGGCTCTTGCAATCGGACCTCCCGCGCGACCTGCGGCGGCGCAAGGGCGCAGTGTATCCGGCGGTGGCACAGGGAGAGAGCAAGGAGATCTTAGGGGCCGGGACGCAACCCTAACGGGTCGTTCTAAATTGCTATACTTCGTATTTAGAGCTTTACGATGATCACGGCCGCAAAATCGGTTCCAATCCATCAGCTGGTAGAAGGCTTGCGACGACTCCCGGAGAGTGCTTTCGATCAGACTGAAACCGTGCGGCGTTTTCTTCAGGACACGCCGGTCAGCGCCGACTCCCTGACTCCTTACCTGAACTGGGACCGGCAACACTACACTCGCAATCTCATCGACCGGACTGCTCTGTACGAGTTGATGGCCATCTGCTGGGAAGTCGGGCAGGCCAGTTCGGTTCATAATCATCGCGATCAGAATTGCTGGATGGCCGTCCCGATGGGCCGTTTACATGTCGAAAACTTTCATCTTGTTCATCAGGACTTGCAAGCGGGCCACTGCTGCCTCGAACCCACCAACACAGTTGAAATGAATATTTCCCATCCCTGCGCCGTGGATCCCGCTGACCCCGTGCACCGAGTCGTAAATCCTCGGGAATTCAATCAGCGGGCCGTCAGCCTTCACGTATACTCGCGGCCTTTTGATACCTGCGTGGTTTACTCTCCCGAACAAGGAACCTGCGGCGAGATTAAGCTTCATTTCAACACTGAGTACGGCAAACCGAAGTAACCCGCGGTTCTCCAACGTACTGGCCGATCTTCCTGCCACTTACTAACATTGAACAGGGAGTAGGCATGAAGACATTGTTCATATCGCTGGTGACGGTTTGCGTCCTGGTGTCGGCCGGGTCTTATGGATGGACGCGTTTTCATCACGCGCCGGCTGGCCCGAACACATCCTTGCAGAGACAAGCTCCGGGCTCCATACCAACCTACTCTGAGGCGCAGGAAGCGCAGAAGATGGTCGCTGTCTCTGGCCCCCTCGCCGACTACATGACAAAGCAGGATGCGACCCCGCAGGAGCGGCCGCAGGTCGAAACTCTGCAGGCCATTGCCTACAAGCCATCTGCCTCCGATCATGTTGGGGGATCGGTTGTAGGCAGCAGCACGCAACTCCTGCACCAGACTTTCAGAGTTCGGAATGCCGTCGACGTTCCATTCCAAATCCCCGCCCATGCGGCCACTCCGCAGCTGCGCGGGACGTACCGGTCATTTGTAAAGCAGGCTGGAGCGGATGGCGGCAACAAACCTGAGGATGTGGAATTCCTTGTGTTGAACGAGGAGCAGTTCTCCAGCTTTACGAACGGCCACGCCGGCGAAGCCACTTTCTCCGCCGAGGACGCTCACAATCAGGAAGTGAACACGAGTCTTCCCCCGACCCTGACCCAGCCTGCGAAGTATCACCTGGTCTTCCGCAACAACTCTCGCGATCGCGGTAAGAAGCTTGTGGAGGCCGATTTCCGGATCGACTTCTAGCTGCGTTTGTTACTGCTACACTAAACGGGTTGCCCCCGCGTAAGAAATCACCGCCCTCGCCCCCTCCCGCGGCACCATCGAACGGCAAAGCGGCGAGCATCGGACCGTCAAAGCCTTCGTCCGCCCACGGCCGCATCTATCTGATCGACACCATGTCGTTCATTTTCCGGGCGTATCACGCCATGGCGCGGCAGCGGCCCATGTCAACCAAGTCCGGACTGCCAACGGCAGCGATCCTGGTTTTCGTAAACATGCTGCGCAAGCTACGCGACGATTTTTCTCCCGAATATCTCGCCGCCGTCTTCGATGTTGCCGGACCCACGTTTCGCGATGAGCAGGCCGATGCCGTGACCAGCATCCGCAAGTTTGACATCAAGACCCAAACGTTCACGGAAGTGGCATACAAGGGATACAAAGCGAACCGCGTTGCCATGCCCGAAGACCTGGCGCAGCAGGTTCCCTACATTCGGCGGGCTCTCGAGGCGTATCGAATTCCGATTCTGGAAGTGGTGCGCTTTGAGGCGGACGATGTGATTGGAACGCTGGCGCGCAAAGCGGCTGAGGCTTCGCATCCCGTCTATGTTGTGTCGAGCGACAAGGACATGATGCAGCTCGTCAACGACAAAGTGCACATTCTGAATCCGCCCAAGGACAACCTGATCTGCGACGCAGCGAAGGTCGAGGAAATTCTGGGCGTGCCGCCGGAGCGGGTCATCGACGTCATGGCGCTTCGCGGCGACTCGATCGACAATATTCCCGGCGCGCCAGGAATCGGCGACAAGGGCTCGGTGGAGATTATCAAGCGCTTTGGCACGGTCGAACAGGCGCTGGAGCGTGCCGCCGAAGTCGAACGAAAGACCTATCGCGAGTCGCTGCTCAACAATCGCGACACCATTCTGTTCAGCAAGAGCATGGCGACCATCGACACTCATGTTCCTGTGGAACTCGATGTGGAGTCCATGCGAGCCGGTGAGCCGGATGTGGACGCGCTGCGTGCGCTTTTCACCGAACTGGAATTCACGTCTTTGCTCAAAGAGCTGTTGCCAGTCGTCGAAGTGAGTGAAACCAACTACACGGAGGCTAAGTCAGCCTCCGATGTTGACAGGGTGGTGAACTCGGTCGCGGCTGGAAGCACGCTGGCCGTTGCAGTCGAACAAGAGAAATCAGCGACGGTGGCCGAAGAGCCGGAGAAGGAAGCAGAGCCGCAGGACACTCAGATGTCATTGATGGGTGGGGCATTGATGGGTGGGGCAACGATCAGCCCGCTGCCTGAGCCCGCGTCCCGCCGGATCGCCATTTCAGCGGCAGCGGGAACCGCAACCATTGCGAAACTCGACTCTGGAGAGGTTGGCGAAAAGCTGCGGGCGGTTCTGACGAATGCCGGCGTGCCGAAGGCCGTTCACGACTACAAGTCCGCAATTCATGCCTTGGCCTTGTCGGGCATCACGGTTGAGGCTGTGCACCACGACCCGATGTTGTACTCGTACCTGCTCGATCCGACGTACTCATCGCATCGTTTGGCCGATGTTGCGTTGCGACGATTCAATCTGAAGCTGGCGGAGGAACTGGCCGAGTCGGCAGACATTGCGGGCAGGCTCGCCACCACGCTGCGCAGCGAAGTGGAACAAGCGGGGCTGATCAAACTCTACGAAGAGATGGATCTGCCTCTCGTTCCCGTTCTTGCCCGCATGGAGGGTGCCGGAGTCAAGATCGACACCGGCGCGCTCTCGCAAATGTCGAGTGACCTCGAGCGCGAGATCGCCACCCAGGCAAAAAAAATTTACGAAGCTGCCGGAATGGAATTCAACGTGGGATCGCCGAAGCAGCTCGGCGACGTCCTCTTCAACCGGATGAACCTGCCGAAGCCGGTGAAATACGGCAAAGGGCGCATGATCTCTACGGCGGTCGACGTTCTGGAAGAACTCGCCGAAAATCATCCGATCGCGCGGATGGTGCTCGATTACCGCCAGCTCACCAAGCTGAAATCAACGTACGTCGACGCATTGCCCGCGCTCATCAATCCAGCAACGGGACGGCTTCATACCACGTTCGGCCAGACCGGAACCGCGACCGGACGTCTGTCTTCCGCGAATCCGAATCTGCAGAATATTCCCATTCGAACCGAACTTGGACGCGGCATTCGCGCGGCATTCATCGCCGAGCCCGGCCACGTATTGTTGACCGCGGACTATTCGCAGATCGAACTGCGCCTGCTGGCGCACTTCTCGCATGATCCGTTGCTGGTCGAGGCTTACCGCCGGGGCGACGACGTTCATACCCTCACCGCGTCCCAGGTTTTCGGCGTTCCGCCCCTGATGGTCACCGCGGACCACCGGCGCCAGGCCAAGGTGGTGAACTTCGGAATTGTGTACGGACTTTCCGCTTTCGGATTGTCGCAGCAACTTGGGATCGAACCGGGCGAAGCCAAGCAGTTCATCGCCGCTTATTTCGAGAAGTACAGCGGTGTGCGAGCGTTTATCGACAAAACCCTGGAAGAAGCGCGCCGCGAAATGAAAGTGAAAACACTCTTTGGACGGGTACGGCCGATCCCCGACATCAACAGCAAGAACGCCAACCAGCGTGGATTCGCCGAGCGCACGGCGGTCAACACGCCACTACAAGGAACCGCTGCGGACCTGATCAAAATCGCGATGATCCGCATTGACGCAGCCATAATCGAGCGCGGTTTGAAATCGAGGATGACGCTGCAGGTTCACGACGAACTGGTCTTCGAAGTTCCCGAGGACGAAGTGGACAGCATGCAAATTCTGGTTCGGGAACAGATGGAGAAGGCCCATGAGCTGGCGGTCCCACTGCTGGTGGAGATGGGAGTTGGACCGAACTGGAGGGACTTGGAGTAGCCTGCGTGGCGCGGGCACTCGCGCTCGCGAGATGCCGGTTGTAGTGTAGAATCGCTGAGTGAACCCCTCCGCTGGAGGCTGATGGATTGCCTCACGGCAATCGTCAACTGGCGGATCCTTCCGAGTCGGGACGTGGCTCAGCCTGGTAGAGCACTCGCTTGGGGTGCGAGGGGTCGGCAGTTCAAATCTGCCCGTCCCGACCAATACTTTCCTTCTGCAATTCCGAATTTCTGAACTGCCCACTCCAGCCAACAGAGGGCTGGCATGGGCCACCCGCCAAGCATCATCAACGGTGAACCGAGTGGGCTGCAGTCGGCTGATCGCGCTCATACAGTTCGGCGCGAACCCTACTTTTGAGACTCGCGGTTGGTGCGATTCGACAGGCTAGGGTACGACTGGTGTTTCGGCTTGAGCTTTTTCGTGTCCGTCCAGTCGCTTGAGGTATGGAAAGAACGGAGACACCTCGAACGGCATCTTATCGGATGCCGACTCCAGACGCACCGGTTTGCGCTTGAGTATCGCAATGCGGTCGGACCAGGGATCGAGCCCAATCCGCGAGCCAAGCGGCAAAGCGGGGACCTGATCCAGCCGATCTGCTTGCAGACGCTGAGGAGAGTTGGCCAGCGCCTGCATCCCAATCAGGTGACTCAGCCCGAAATCATTGCTGAAGCGCCCATGCAGCAGGTTCGGCAATTGAGAAGAGCGGGCCTTCAGAGCTTCCAGGAAGAGTGCAGCGTTCGCGAGCTGGTCCTTATAGGGCGACTTCGAAAACAGCTCCTGGCCCTTTTTTTCGGCATCGGCTTCCTCCGCGGGATCGAAACGGAAGTTAAAGTGGGCAAAGATTTCCAGATCCGAAAACGGCAAGCTGGAGCCCGCCAAGTATGCGTCGCCGAGGGAGTGATGCAAAACGATGTGGCCCAGTTCGTGCGCCACCACGGCGGCCAGGGTGGCCTCATCGGGTAGCACATCGAGGAGCCCGCGGCTAAGGACGATGGTTCGGCCGACGACGAACGACTCCAACGGCGTTGTGAGCAGCACGCGACAACGAACCGCAGCAATGTCGAGATCATTTGTAACCAACAGATTGTTGGCGACGGTTTGCAACACCTGGTTGACTTCGCCGTCCGGAGCCATGAGGCCGGCCACTTGTAACCGCTCAACCACACTGTCTTCCGGCCGGTATGTTGTTTCCCCCACGGTATAAACCGGGCCCAGGTCTTGCGAAGCTTCGTGGCGGTTGGGATCGACCCACGCTGGTGTGGCCGTCAGAGGTTTAGCAAACTCCCGGTGGTCCCCCGCCTGTTCCAGGTCGTAGCCCCAGATGCGAGTTTGAGCCTTAAACAAGAGACTGTGGCGGGGATCGTCAGGATTCGTCTCCTCGGTGTAGATATAGGCAGGCATCCACACGATGCCCAGGGTGTTCAGCCGCCAACTGTCGAAGTGAAACGCGCGTTTGGAGAACGCTTTCGAGGTGTACGCTCCTGAAAAGCGGACAATGTTGAAGTCCTGATCTTCCACCCAGATCCGGCCGCTAAAGCCACGATTCGCCGGATTCTCACGAGGCCTCACGTCAATGGCAGCGCAGCGAACTTCACCAAGAACTTCCCAGCGGACAAACTCGAACGTGTAGTTCTGACCGTCGAAGTGACCCAGGTCAGGGAACAATGCCTGCGCGAAGCCGGCTGCGGCGAAAGGATGCGCATCCTTGCGAAATTTGTTCATCCAACCCTGCTTCGGGCGCTCGGGATCCACAAAGGCCACAGTGGCCGGCGTGCTGCCGCTCAGATCCAGTCGGCTCAGGAAGTAGTCGTCGCTCTTAGGGGAAGAACCCAGATTGGCATCAGGCTTTTCTTCCTGGATGTAGGTTTCGACGATCGGCTTGAAGTTGCGCATTAAATCGGTCAAGCGGCGTTCCTGCCGGATGGCCGAGCCGACAAAGTCGTCAAACGAAATGGAATTGCGCGCGGAAACGGATGGCGGCGCAGGAGCTAGATCCAGGGGGCGGTGCACGGGAGTGTTCTGCGCGGCAACGAGCCCAACGGCGAACACTTCAAATAGTGCACGGCTGAACCAGGATGTCCTCAGCACGAACATGCACTGACCAGTCTAAACCCTGTGCCACCTCGCTGGACACACCTTAGGGCACATCGCCGACCTGCCTTCAGCGGCCCTGTTGGGGGCATGGGCCGTAAAGCCGTCTCAAATGTGAGTGTCTGCAGGGCTAGGCCAGCAGAAGAGTTCGAAAACCATCTGCCCTACTGAACGATCAAAAGTCCCTGCTTCTTATCGCCGGAGTTGTCGGCTCCGACCGTCCGACGTATACTCACTGTCCCCCGCCGTTCGCCACCTGGCAGAAAGGCCCCAAACATGGGCGACAAGTCTCAGAAGACTCAGCTTTCGCTGGAATACAACCCCACACCAGGGGACTTGAGCATGTACACAGTAAAAGGACAGGGCCGGAGCCGACCCTCCGCTTTTCTGGCCGTGGCGGGGCCCAGCGACAATTTGGTGCACGGCAACAGCGTCATCTCACTCAAGAACAAGAACGACGAGGATGTTGCGGCGGATTACGGTACTTGGAGACAGTGGCGGATTTGGCGGTTAGCGTCCGGAAATGGATACAACGCAGTCGGCTCGCCTGAATCTCCCTGGGACGATGACAACCGGACCGGCAATGCGAACTGGATGGACATCCCCGGATACATTCTTGCGGATGACCCGGCCCAATGGAAAGAGGAACGACGAATGCTTGAATTCGTCGTGGCAGTTGGTAAACATCCGGAATTCGGGGCACTGTATTTTTTTGTGGTTATAAGCCTCAAACCGGGGCAGTACCGCGTCGAAATGTCATCTGCGAAAGACATCCTATTCGCCAAGTTCAAGGATCTGGAGAAAACTCGGCAGCCTTGGGCCCAACAGTCTGGCTGCACCATCAAAGTGGACTCGAACTGGTTGAAGGTAAGAGCCTAGTCGGATCTTCGACTCGGACTTTTAGAAGAGAGTAAATCCATATTCCTCACCAGGCCGACGCGACTAAGAAGTCCATGGAAGCGTGCGTCCGAGCGCAACGGGTCGAGTTGTGGTTCCATATTGAGATAGCCCATCCAAAGCGATCGTTGCTCAAAGGCGTTCTCCAGCGACGTGAATGCACTTTCTTTGTCCTGCAAGCCCACGTGAATCATGGCGATGTCGTACGGCGAAACGTATCGCTCCTTGGACAAGGCGTTCAACCGGTCGAGCACCGCATGCGCCTTGTCGGCTCTGCCCGCCATCGCGTGGCCGTGTCCCAATCTCGCCAGCGCGAAAGTGCTGTCACTTGACAGGCTCATTCCCAGCTGCAATTCCGAGAGCGCCTCTTCAAATAGTGCCTTCTGCTCGTAGACGTGCGCCAGCCAGAGGTGAGCAGTCGCGAAATTTGGATCCATGTCGATTGCAGCCCGATACTCTTCCAGAGCCCGGTCGTAGTCACGGAAGAAATAGTACATGCGCCCCAGGTCCGTTCGGATCACCACAGAAAGAGGATCGAGTGCCAGGGCTTTCGTCTTTTCCTGAAGTGCTTCGGTCTGCTGGCCCAGCATTCCCATCAGAGTGGATCTCCAATGGTAAGCGTCTGCCAATCCGGGATTCAGTTCGATGGCGCGCAGGAATTCCTCTTCCGCTCCACCCCAGTCCCACTCGAAATCACGTTTGACCACACCCAGGGTGGCATGAGGTTCAGCCAGGGAATCGTCCAGCTGGAGAGCCTTCAGTGCGGCAGCTTTCCCTTTTGGATAAGCCTCTACGGGGGGAAGAATGTTGTAGTAACCAAGTATGTTGTAGCTGTCCGCCAAGCCGGCATACCCCTGCGCGTAGGTGGGGTCACGGTCGATGACTTGATGAAAGTACGATAGGGCTTTCTTAACGCTGTCTTCCGTTCTTTTGTTCCAATGGTAGCGGGCTTTCAGATACAGCTCGTGAGCTTCCGGATTTACTTGCCGGATATTCCCCAGCCGCGCGCGCTCTTCGGGAGTGAGAATAATCTTGACTTCCTCGGCGACCCGCCGCGCGATCTCGCTTTGCACCGAAAGAATGTCCCGAAAATCGCGCTCGTAACTCTCCGCCCATAAGTGCTGATCACTTGCCGCATGGATCAGCTGGGCAGTAATTCGAATGCGGTCGCCGGAGCGCAGCACCGAGCCTTCGATCACGGCGTCGACGCTGAGTTCGCGTGCGATCTGGGGCAGGGATTTGCGCGCGCCTTTGTACTGCATCGCCGATGTCCGCGAAATTACTCGCAGGGCCTTGATTTTGGCCAGGCTGGTGATGAGCGCTTCGGTCATGCCATCGGCAAAGTACTCATGCCCCGGTTCGCCGGATAGATCTTCGAGCGGGAGCACAGCGAGGGCATGAATGCCACGCGGGTCGGCTGTCCCGCTATTCGATTGAAGCGACGTTTCCTCCGGCTTGGCCCCTTCGACCTGCCCAATAAACCGGTATCCACGCCGCGGCAGGGTTTCGATATAACGCGGACGCACCGCGGAATCTTCCAAGGTCTCGCGGATGCGGGCAATGGCATTGTTGAGGCTATGGTCGAAATCGACAAAGGTGTCCGCAGGCCAGATTTGCGGCTTGAGTTCGTCCCGCGTTACCACATTGCCGGCGTGTTCCAGCAGGGCCGCCAGGACTTGCAAGGGTTGACCGCGCAAACGGAGCTTGACACCCCGCTTTCGCAGTTCTCCCGCACGAAGATCCAGTTCGAACCCGTCAAAACGTAAGACCCGCGCATCTGGAACAGAAACAGGCATAGACAGTACCGAACAAACCAGCTCCGCTCCCGGATTTTATCCTCCGCCAGCGAGCTTTGGAAAGGCACTAAGCTCCTGAATATCTTCCACTTAGCCTAGGAGAAAACTTTGATCAGCAATGGAGGAGGCGGGGATTGATCCTCTCGTCGTTCCCGGCGAAAGTTGATCCACTTTTGCTCGCGACTCGCTAAGGACGGTCTTTTCCCCCAACAGACCTCCGGCGCAACCCGGGCGATCCTCAAAATTAAGAAGGAGAACCAATATGAGAATCACTGTGGCGAAGACCGGCCTGCTGGCCGGCTGTTTGATATTGACTGGCGCAATGCAAGCCATTGCGCAGGAACGTCCATCGGAACCTTCACCAGTGCCGGCCCAGGTTGTGGCTTTGGATGAATGCGATCCGACCACCTTTAACGCAGCCCTGGGACCCGACTTCTGTCACAACGTGACCATCGGCGCTTTCACCACGCTCGACCAGTTGTTCGCGCAAGCCGCGGCTGGCACCCCGGATCCGGGCTGGGATTTCGAACCCGACACTCTCAGAATTAAGAAAGGAACTCCGGTTGTGGTGGTTGACCAGGGCGGAGAACCTCACACTTTCACCGAGGTGGCGAAGTTTGGCGGCGGCTTCATACCGGGCCTGAACGCTCCGGGAGAGAACACGGTTCCCGAGTGCGTGGGCGGATTCAAGAACGTTGCGGTGGCCAGAACGCGAATTCTGCAAGGCAGCCACACCGAGATCAAGGATCTCTCGAAAGGCGAACACCTCTTCGAATGCTGCATTCATCCCTGGATGCGGGTGAAAGTCGAAGTGAAATAACGCAAGTACGGATGTGTTCGGGCGGCTGTCGAGTGAGTCGAACTCGGGGAGCCTTGCTGACAGCTGTTAACCGAGGTGGACCGTCTTGCCTTGATTTGTTTTGGCAAGGCGGTTTGCCGAGGTGTCTGTCTGGTGGATCGCAACTCAGACTGCCGCTTCCATCTCCTCGGCAATCTCCAGGATCTTGCCGACACTATTCCAATTGCGGGCGGTGCCGGTAACCTTGAGCAGCCTTTCAACTTGCGACCACGGCAGCTTGGACTTGCCTGCCCCATTGGGAAAGTAGATGTAGAGCTCGCGGCCTTTCAGGTGCAACTCCTCGGGATAGTCTTTGAACGCTGCCAGTGACGCATGCGCGTCGCGGCCGGGTTCGGCAGCGAGGAACGTGACGAGAAGCTTGCCGGGCTCAACATCGCGCCGTCCGGCAAAGGGATTGGCCGCGACGGCTTTTCTAAGTTCGTCAGTCGACCTCAGGATCACGTCGGGCCGGCAATTGCACGCTTTCTCTATCGCACTCTGGATCTTCTTCGCCAGCTGAGGTGCGTTCTTCTCCCTTGTCCGGAAGATGATGTTGCCGCTCTGGACGTAGGTGCGCGGCTCTTCAAGGCGAAGAGATTCGTAGACCGCGCGCAGGGCATCCATCTTGATGCGGTTGTGGGCGCCCACATTCACCCCTCGCAGCATCGAGATCAGTACAGGCATGCAGCAGCAGTATAGCTTCGGAACAGCCGAAATTGAGCGGGCCTGGACGGCACAGTGAGCCAGAATTCACAGGATGGCCTACCGAGTTTAAAAGGAACCAAGAGAATCACTTTGACCAAAGTCGATACGCTCTCAAAATCATGGAAAGGTCCGACCGCGCCCACGTCGTCGAAGCGCTCGCGTTGACGTTCGAAGTCGCAAGCTCGCTGAAGGGCTTCCAGCCCAGGGAGAAGTACATATGTCGGGACAAGTCGTTCTGTATTTCGAGGATCAGGCGGACGCGTTGCGCTTCGCGCTGGCCGCAGGTTCGGTGATGGCCGGAGAAGGCGCCAAGTTCACGAACGATCTCCTGGAAAAAACCGCCAGAGTCAGCCGCATCCGCCTCGACACCGTAAATGCCGGGACGACTAAGAAGACGACTTCGGGCCGGGTAGCCTGAAGCTTAGCGTACCTGCAACACATCGCCCTCCGTAGAAGTGCGGAAGACTTCACGACCTCGCACGTTCACGTGCACGAACTCCCGATTTTCCGTGGTATTGCGTCCTGGACATCGATCAATTCTAAGCAGTGCCCGCGTTGGTCAGGGCTTCGAGCGCATCAGAGAGCGTAGGAAACATCAGGAAGATTTGTTCGACTTTCGTGATTTCAAAAACTCTAAGTACCCGCTTGTTCACGCCGGTCAGGGCCATTCGGCGTCCTGCCTTGGCACAGGTAGTGCAGGCGCTCACCAACGATCCCAACCCCGAAGAGTCGAGATAGGGGACGCCACTCAAATCGAGAATCATCGTAGGGGCGCTCTCCCGCCGCACGGCATTCAGGAATGGAGATACGTTCTCCATGGTCAACGGGCCGCGGAAACTCAACACCCCCCGATCCAGTCGCTCGACTTCCAACGGTTCCGATGCCATGGCGAGCGATTCTAGGCTAGATGGCGGGGCGTATTCAAGTTTCCCTGCACTATTGAGCATTCACTTGTTACGTTAGGACAGTGTCCTCGCTTTGTAATCTTTTTGTGTTTTCTCTGTGCGGACGGTTGCAGACACGTTTTGCACGCTTACGATTGGGTTAACGGCATTGTGGGGAGAACGGACGATGAAGAGAAGTGGAAACTTATACGAGCGATGCCCCAGCCAGCCTCTCTGACGTTTATTCCAACGGTTTTGAAAGACATCCCAAAGGAACGCAAGCCCGCGTTCTGCTGAGTTCGGTTTTCGGCCCATACGCGCAGGACGACGAATTTGGCAGCCGCTCCATCAACCCGATGGAGCTTTATCACAATCAGGTCACGCGCGCGCAGGGCAGCTTTTCACTGCGCATGTTTCATCGCTCCTGGGGCATCATGATGATCCAGGCGAACATCTCCGCGCCATGTGCCGTGCTCGACTTCCCTTCGCGACAGGACTTCGCCCGCGAGCTAAAGACCAATCAATATGACGTGGTGGGGCTTTCCGGAATCATTGTCAATCTCGGCAAAATCCGCGAGATGTGCCGCATGATCCGCGAACTCTCGCCCCACTCGGTGATTATTGTGGGCGGGCACGTGGCAGCGATTCCAGGTGTCGAGACACTGATCGACGCCGATCACATTGTCCGTGGCGAAGGCATTTCCTGGATGCGGCGTTACCTTGGAGAAGACGAAAGCGCGCCGATCCGGCATCCCGCAATCGTGTCGGGCATGCGCACTCGGATCATGGGCATTCGCCTGCCCGAGCGCAAGGGTGCGACCGCGGCGACGATCATTCCTTCCGTTGGCTGTCCCATGGGATGCAACTTCTGCACCACGTCGGCGTTTTTCGGCGGCAAAGGGCGGTTCGTTAACTTTTTCGAAACCGGGGATGAACTCTTCGACGTGATGCAGAGGATGGAAGACGAACTCAAAGTGCAATCGTTCTTTGTCATGGACGAAAACTTCCTGTTGCACCGCGAGCGGGCCATGCGCCTTCTCGAGCGAATGAAGGAAGCGGGCAAGAGCTGGGCTCTATCTGTGTTTGCATCGGCCAACGCGATCCGGAAATACTCCATGCAGGAACTCGTGGAGCTGGGCGTGTCATGGCTCTGGATGGGCTTGGAATCGCCTCAGGCTGGCTACACGAAGTTACAGGGTTCCGACACGCGGCAACTCACGCGGGAACTGCGCGAGCACGGAATTCGCGTGCAGGGCTCGACCATTATCGGTCTCGAACACCACACGCCTGACAACATCGTCGCGGAAATCGAGCACGCCGTCTCCCACGACACCGACTTCCACCAGTTCATGCTGTACACGCCCGTGCCGGGAACCCCGCTCTACAAGCAGATGGCGGAGGAGGGTCGCTTGTTGCGCGATGTGGACTACGCGGACGTGCACGGTCAGTTCAAATTCAATTTCAGGCATGCGGCAATTTCCCGCGACGACTCCAAGCGTTTCCTCGATTGGGCATTCTGGCGCGACTTCCAGATGAATGGTCCGAGCCTTTATCGCATCTCGCGCACTTTGCTGGCGGGCTGGAAGCGCTATAAAGACTGGCCGGACACGCGCGTTCGTAATCGATTCACCCGCGAGATGGGACGTCTGAGCGGCGTCTACAGTTCGGCGCTGTGGGCAATGGAACGCCAATTCCGCAAAGTGGATCCCCGTGTCAGCAATGAAATCCGCGAACTGCGCTACGAGTTCAAGCAGGCGTCCGGAATCGTCTCCCGCATGCTGCCCGCGGTATTAGGACCAGTCTTGCTGTGGACAACGCGCCGCGAGGAACGACGGCTGGCGCACGGGAAGACCTATGAGCCGCCTACGATTCTGGAACGCAGCAATTGGGTCGAGGCGTAGCAGGCATTAGCCAAACGGCCGCTGTTAACGGCCGCCTCCTGTCTCTGAAATGCTGCTGAAGGGGATTCGCTTCGACCTCATGAGGCGCTCCCGCATCTCACTTGCGTAGCGATGTGCAAACTGCTCGCGTTCCTGGACCGGCCTCGCAAAGTACTGGTCCGCCAGAGCCTCGTACGGAACGGACAGCTTCGCGGCTTGCTGCTCGACCTTCATTCGCCAGTCTACCCAGTGGCCGATCTCGTGGAGCAGCGTGCGGTACAGTTGCGTGGCCCTTATCGATTCTTGGTTAGAGTGAAATAGCAGACGCTTGCCCGTGTCCTCGACAACGTGGCCATCGTTTCTCAGTCTTTCGACTTCGAGGACCTCGAGCGGCCCAAGATCACGACCCCATCTCCACACTTCCGCAGGATTGACGGCCTCCAGGAATATGGCAGGCCCTTGCCGGCGGACTTTCTTGCTCGTTAGACCCAAATCAGCAGAGTAGGCAAGACGTCCCCATGCAGGGCAAACACGCCACTGCTTGCGTGTCGGCTGTCGGAAGACAACGGTTTCTAAAGACACGAGATCAGCGGCAGGAACCAACGACAGAACTTTGCAGACGTCCTCCACCGTGCACGAATGAACGCAATCTTCACGCGTGTCCTCGATGATGAAAACGAGATCGAGCGACCCGACGCTCCGATTCACTACGCGATGTTGACCGAGATTCTCCCACCAGATTCGGTCAGCGTGGCACACGAGCGGAATCGTGTAAGCATTGTTCTGGCCGTGACCCTGTTTTGCTGTTCCAATGTTTCGATTTCTGCGCAGTGGGTTGTATGTGCTTCTCATCGGAAACACTGAAACAGGAGGAAAGAGGACGATAAAGCTATCCAGTCTTGCGGCTCGACAACAAATTCAGAATCTCCCGCAGGCCCTGGCGAATGTGCTGGATCTCGGGAGTCGATTGCGATGGGAAGGGGATTGCGCTCTGGGTCTTGTCCGTCTTGGTTTCCGCACGCAGCTGCTGGCGCGCGCCGGAGATCGTGAATCCTTGCTCGTACAGAAGCTGCTTGATCCGCAGAACGCTCTCCACGTCGCGCTTGCGGTACATGCGCTGTCCCGTGCTGCTCTTGACGGGCTTGAGTTGCGCGAACTCCGATTCCCAGAAACGCAGTACATACGCGGGAAGGTGACACAGCGTCGCTACTTCCCCAATGCGGAAATAGAGCTTGTCAGGGATGAGGATCTCATCCGCTTTATGTTTCGCCGTGCTTTTCTTCCTCGCAGCCATTTTCCTGAGTCAGGCGGCCAAACCCGTGCCGTCCGCCTATTGTGACACAGGTGCGGCGAGGGATCACAGAATTTCGTTTCGGTGCGAATCTTCAGGGACAAGTTAGCTGCGCCGTGCCAAACACCTTCAGTTGGGAGCCTCCGTCGGGGTTCATCGACGCTGACATTACGGTTCCGGCCAGGATCGTAGCCGTTCCCACAAATCCAGAGTTGCACTGGGCCACTCCGTTTCCGTCGACGATTGCACCTAAGTCGATATTGCCGGCACACGCACCCGTGCTATTGCCTACGCACCAAACCACATCCTTGCTCGTGAGTGGAACCGGAGATGGAGGCTTGCTGAATGCGCCATTGGCGGCAAACGGAACCTGTCCATTGGCGAAGCTTTTCGCGTCGGCCGACGCGGGCGAGAGAGTTACACTTTTTAGTTGACGGTCCATGCCGCATCCCACCAGCACGAGGGCAGCGCTCAACATGAGAAAACCAGTGGACAAGAAAACGGAGCGACTCATAGAACCCTCCAATTTCTCGAGTTGGACACGACCTATGATCCTATGCGTGTCGTGTTAGGTTGTCCTTCCACCGCAAGCGAATTGTCAAAAGATTGTTTCTGAATCTCAACGGCCCCCAGAAAGGGTAAAGCCTCTTAAGAGGTGCTTCTCTTAAGAGGCCAGTGAAACTCTTGTCCAGCGCGAGATATCGCCTCGCCGACGGTTAGTGTTTCTTCTTTTTTGCCTTCTTCTTCGTTGCCATGAAGGATCCTCCGTGAACGATTTTCCCTTGTTGACGACTTGGGCCCTTGGTCTTGAAAAACCCACCCTACTTGTAGTATGGGAAGGTTCTATATCCCAAGATATTGCGGCACTGTAAACAAAGTGTCAACAGAATTTTGCATTTTTATGCAAATTTCTTGAACCGAGTTCAGCGTTCTCCACCCCCACAACTCACGACACAAACGACTCGCGACCAATGCCGGTAGTACACTGCGGCGCATGCGTCGCGATCCGGTTGAACTGGAAATCTTCAAGAACCTGTACCACTCCATCGCGGAAGAGATGGGAGCCGCGCTGCGGCGCACGGCGTTTTCTCCCAACATTAAGGAGCGGCGCGACTATTCGTGTGCCGTGTTCGACGGCGCGGGCGCGGTGATCGCCATGGGCGACCATATGCCGGTTCATCTGGGCTCGATGCCAATGTCCGTGCAAGCGGCGATTGACGCGGGCGCGATGCTCGCAGGCGATATCGTGATGTTGAATGACCCGTTTCGTGGCGGTACGCACCTGCCGGACATCACGCTCGTGGCTCCGGTGTACGTGAGACATCGCCAGCCGCGCCACACTCAGCCCGATTTTTATGTAGCTTCGCGAGCACATCATGCCGACGTAGGCGGCACTTATCCCGGTTCGATGGGTCTATGCCGCGAGATCTACCAGGAAGGATTGCGGATTCCACCGGTGAAACTGTTCCGTGCAGGAGTCATGGATCGCGATGTGCTCGCAATGCTGCTGAACAACGTACGCACGCCGGAGGAACGCGAAGGCGACCTGGGGGCGCAGATCGCCGCCTGCCACACTGGCGCCAGGCGGCTTGACGAAATTTGTTCCCGTTATGGCGCGGACCGGGCAAAGCGCGCGGCTGCTGAACTGCTGGAGTATTCGGAAGAACTGATGCGGGTCTTCCTGCGGCTTGTGCCTGTCGGAGAGTATCGGGCGGAAGATTTCCTCGACGGAGACGGGATCAGTGAGCGGCCGGTGAAGATTGCGGTCACTGTAATTGTTCATTCGGATGCCGGCATCGCTCGCGGGCGAGGACGCCCGCGCCCTATGGTCACTGTCGATTTCAGCGGAAGTGATCCGCAGGTCCAGGGAAGCGTAAACGCAGTAGCCGCGATCACCTACTCGGCCTGTTTCTATGTTTTTCGATGCCTGCTGACGGAAGACGTCCCTGCCGCTGAAGGCCTGATGAGGCCGGTCCGGGTCATCACTCCGGAGGGAACGATCGTGAACGCTCGCCCGCCGGCAGCCGTTGCCGGAGGCAATGTCGAGACTTCACAGCGCATCGTCGACGTCTTGTTGCGGGCGCTCGCCCAGGCAATTCCGGATCGCATTCCAGCGGCGGCCGCAGGGACGATGAACAATCTCACGATTGGCGGCACTGATCCGCGCACCGGAAGCCCTTTCACGTACTACGAGACGGCGGCTGGTGGGATGGGTGGGCGCCCGGGAAAACCGGGCATTTCAGGCGTTCACACCCACATGACAAATTCGTTGAACACTCCCGCAGAGGCCCTTGAATACGCCTATCCGCTGCGTGTGCGGCGATATTCTCTCCGGGCCGGGAGCGGAGGCGCCGGCAGGTTCCGCGGCGGCGACGGGATTGTTCGCGAGATCGAAGTACTTACTGACTGCGAAGTGAACCTGCTCTCTGACCGGCATTCTCGCGGACCCTGGGGATTGGCTGGAGGAGCTGACGGTGCTACGGGAAAGGCCTCCATTTTGCGCGGCGATGGCTCGATTGAGGCAATGCTAGGCAAATTCAGTATGCGTCTACGCAAAGGAGAACGGATTAGGATCGAAACACCCGGAGGTGGCGGTTGGGGACAGATGAATGATTTTGCTAAGAAGGAGGTTCCATGTATTTGATCAAATCGGTTGATATCCGCTCGTGTGCAAGAATTGCGGCCGCACTTTATGGAGGGCTTGCGTTGCTCGTTGCGCCCGTCGGAATCGTCGGTGTTCTGATAAGCGCCATTAAAGCAGACGGCGCAGGAATCGGTATCTCGCTATTATTCGTGATTGCACCTTTACTTTACGGTGGTCTAGGCTTCCTCCTTGGCGCTATCGCTGCTTGGGTCTACAATTTTGCTGCGAAATGGGTGGGGGGCATTGAGATTGACTTGGCAGAGGCCACTTCGCAGGCGTCTCATTCTACGATCCAAATTGGCCTGAAGTAAGATGGATTTCGGAGAAAGCCATGACCGATCTTGCAGCTCACTACCTCGAAGAGGCTCGCCGTCAACTGCGCGGCCACAAACGCATGGGCGAAGGCGCCATGGCACAACTCCAGGACGCAGACTTCTTCGTCACGCTCGACCCGGAAATGAATTCTGTCGCAATTCTGGTCAAGCATCTGGCAGGTAACATGCGGTCCCGGTTTACGGACTTTCTTACCACGGATGGGGAGAAGCCCGACCGATTTCGCGACCAGGAATTTGAGTTGAATTCCTCCACCACCCGGGGTGACGTGATGAAGTGGTGGGAGGCCGGCTGGACTTGTGTCTTCGCGGCGATCGACCCGCTCAAGCCCGAGGATGTGATGCGTACCGTGACGATTCGCGGCGAAGCCCACACGGCGTTGCAGGCGATCAACCGCCAGATCGCCCACTACGCACAGCACATCGGGCAGATTGTATTTCTCGCCAAGCATCTGCGTTCCCGCGAGTGGAAGACTTTGACCATTGCGCGGGGCAAGTCGGAGGAGTTCAAGACGGCTGCGCCCAGGTCTGACCGAGGCCTGGCACCGACCAAGTAACCCTCAAGAACGTCGCCACCGAGCGGACAACTATTTCGCCGCGCTTCCTTCCTTTGCATCCGAGCTTGCTGCTTTCGGCCACACCGGAGCGATCAACTCCGTTCGCCACATCGGACCTCCCGGGTACGACAACACTTCCGACTTGACGAATGCCGGCGCCTCTCCCCCAAGAATCCAAACATGAGAATCCGGCGGCTGCTTGCCGAACAATGGGGCGATCAGTCCCGTGACACCGCCGATTTCAACCTTCAAGACGTAGTGCAGAGCTTTGTGCCGGGTGGCGCCCAAGGAAAACGGATCTTCCCCATGCGAGCTGATCGAGAGCTTCACGAGGCGCGGCTTCGGCATGGCGACCACCATCGATACCTCGAAGGGTGGCGCATCGGGGCTGAGATTTTTCAGCAACGTGAGAACCAAGCCATTAGCAAGGTCCGGCGGCAGCTTGAGCCGCTCCGTCTCTACTTTTTCTTTGCCGTCTCCATCGGAGTAGCGGACAGTGACCCGCCCCGTAGAGGTCTCAATCGAAAGGTCCGATGCGCGCTGGAATTGCGGACCTTTCTGCACCAGGTGATAACGAATCAGGCGAAAGTCACGCCGCTGAGAGAAAACCGTGGTTTCGTCTTGCAGCGAGCCGTCTTTGAAGTGATATACGAGATGACTCGTAATCTCATTGCCGCGCGCCACCTGGGTCAGGTCACCGTCGGCGATGGCGTTCCCTTCCAGTGTGCTCAACACGAGAAAGCCGTTGAGCAACCCTTCTCTGTAACGCACCGGCACCGTGGATGCCGTCGCCGACACAATAGAAATAATGCACCCGTAGATCAGAAGAACCGCGCGAAGCCGCAAGCGCAACAATGCCAACCTCCAGTCAAATGCCACAGGTATTGCTTCGATGCGGCTGGTGGCGATTCGGTTAGCGCCAAGTGTCTGACATACCTTCAACGCGGGCAGCTTTTGCAATTCCCTGACAGTTGCCCACTGGCGGGATGGATCCCGGCGAGCAATCGTGCCGGAACCAAACAAATTCGCATCTACTAAACCGAACAGAGCTGCGGTACTGGCGCCTAGCCTGGATTGCGACGTTGCCAGGGAAGAACCGCTGCCGGGTGCTAGAATCATACGTTTTGTGTTTGTGTTGGTTTTCAGTTCTCATACGACCTTATAGGTGGCAATCATGGCTGGAACAATGCTGGCGGTGGTCAAGCCGGAAGCGGCGCCGGGCGCAGAGGTCCGCGAGGTCAAGATTCCGGCCTATGGGCGGACCGACGTGCTGGTCAGAGTAAAGGTCGCCTCCATCTGCGGCACCGACCTGCACATCTATAACTGGGATCGGTGGGCGCAGAACCGCATTCACCCGCCGCTGATACCCGGGCATGAATTTTGCGGCGAAGTCGTGGCGTTCGGCGATGAGGTCACCAGTGTTAAGGAAGGCGACTTCGTATCCGCTGAGATGCACGTGGCCTGCGGTAAGTGCCTGCAGTGCCGCACGGGCGAAGCTCACATCTGCCAGAACGTGAAGATTATCGGCGTCGACGCTAATGGCGCGTTCGCGGAATACGTCGTGATCCCGGAATCCAACATCTGGAAGCTGGATCCTGCGATTCCGCTGGAGTACGCCTCGATTCTCGATCCGCTCGGAAACGCGGTTCACACCGTGCTGGCGGGAGAGATCGCTGCGAAAAGCGTTGCCATCACGGGCTGCGGGCCCATCGGGCTGTTCTCAATCGCGGTGGCCCAGGCTGTCGGAGCAACGTCGGTATTTGCGATTGAAGTGAACGAGCACCGGGCCCGGATCGCGCGTGAGATGAAGGCTGACTACGTGCTCAATCCCGCGAAAGAAAACGTAAACGCCATCGTCATGGAAAAGACCGGCGGCCTTGGCGTCGACGTCGTGCTGGAGATGGCGGGGCATCCAGACTCGATTCGAACCGCATTCGACATAGTGCGTCGCGGTGGAAGGATTTCCCTGCTTGGCCTGACCTCGAAGCCCATCTCGCTGAATTTTTCCGAAGACATCATTTTCAAGGGCATCACAATTCAAGGCATCAACGGCCGACGCATGTATCAGACCTGGTATCAAATGACGGCGCTGCTGAAGAGCGGCAAGCTCAATCTGCACCCCGCAATTACCGACCGCATTTCGATGAAAGATTTCGCCAAGGCCATGGAGCGGCTGAAGACCGGAGAGGCCAGCAAAATTCTGGTTTATCCGAACGGAGTGCGTTAACCAAGGAGTGTGCCAACCACGCTCAGCCGTGCTCGGCGTGACACCATGAGTCTCGACGCATACGTACGGTGCACCTGCATACGCGATGGGCGGGCAAGAAAGCCACACCCGTTTCCGGATCGGTTTATGTGGGACGAGTCGAATGCGCCTTCGCTTCGCGGCGATCCCTCTGAAGAGGAATGGGAAGCCCACGATCAGTGGGTGCAGAAATCATGCGAGCACGAAGGGTTCCTCGTTTCCGAGAGTCTGGGCAATATCACACGAGCGCAGCACCTGCGGGAGTTTTTGCGTGGCCTGCAAGGAGATCCTGGGCCGAAATTTCCTATCCTGCTGAAGAAAGTTGTCTACGACGGTACGCACACGGGTGACTGGATTCCAATCAAGCAATCGCCAGCACTGTTGAAGGAAGTGACCCTCGTGCTGGGATCGAGCGACATTCTTACGCCGGGCGAAAAGGAATTTTTCGAGAGCATGAAACGGCTATGCGAGGCCAGCATTGCCAGCGGAAATCCGATCGTATTCTGAGAAGGCTTTCGCCACGGATTTGCACGGACTCATTCTCGGGATCTAGGCTATCGGCGTGCGCCGTATCCCGGCTTCAAAGCGGTATTACACTTAGAACTTGGTTGTTTTTAATCCGTGCAAATCCGTGTTGATCCGTGGCGAGGTTCATTCTTATGGCTACCGCAACCCGCACCAACCCTCTTTCATATCTCACCGACCAGCTCAATGAGCTGAAGACCAAGGGCACGCACTTCAAGTTGCGGGTGCTCGAGGACGAGCAGGCCCCGGTCTGCACGTTCGACGGCAAGAAGGTCATCAACCTGGCATCGAACAATTACCTGGGCCTGACGACGCACCCCAAGCTGCGGGAAGCGGCGCTCGAAGCGACGCGCAAATACGGCGTGGGATCGGGCGCGGTGCGGACGATTGCCGGCACGATGAAGATTCACATGGAATTGGAAGAAAAGATTGCGCGCTTCAAGAACGTGGAAGCATGCGTGGTCTTCCAGTCGGGATTCGCCGCGAATGCGGGCACAGTCTCGGCCGTGCTGGGCAAAGACGACTTCATCATCTCCGATGCTCTGAACCACGCGTCCATTATCGACGGGGCGAGGCTATCGAAAGCTAAGATTTTAGTATTCCGCCACAAAGATATCGCGCATGCGGAAGAACAGTTAACCAGCATTAAGAGCGAACCGGGCAAGAAGTTGCTGATTACGGACGGCGTGTTCTCCATGGATGGCGATATCGGCCCTCTGCCGGCCCTCTGCGATCTCGCCGAGAAATACGGCGCCATTATGATGGTCGACGACGCGCACGCGTCCGGCGTGCTCGGACGCAACGGACGCGGCACCATCGATCACTTTGGCATGCATGGCCGCGTCGATATCCAGGTTGGAACGTTGTCAAAGGCGATTGGCGCCTTGGGCGGGTACGTCTGCGGCACGCGGGACCTCATTGATTTTCTCTATCACCGGGCGCGGCCGTTCCTGTTCTCGACGTCACATCCTCCGTCGGTCGCGGCAACGTGCATTGCGGCCTTTGATGTTCTCGAGAACGAGCCTGAGCGAATGGAGAAACTCTGGGAGAACACCCGTTTCTGGAAGAAGGAACTCGGGCTGCTGGGCTTTGACATCGGCGGGCGCAACACACCGGCCAGCGAAACTCCGATCACGCCGATTATCATCGGCGACGGCAAGCTCACCATGGACTTCTCGCGCGAACTGTTCAAGGAAGGCGTGCTCGGCACCGGCATCGCTTTCCCGACGGTTCCGGAGGGCAAGGCGCGCATCCGCACCATCATGACGGCGACGCATACGAAGGATGAGCTTCAGCAGGCGCTGGAAGTGCTAGCCCGCGTGGGAAAGAAGATGAGAATCCTCTCAAATTGACTGCTGGTTTTCTTCAAATTGCGGAATGTCAGAAAAACCGGCGATGGACTCAGTCGGCAATGACTTCAATCGCGGTCACCGTCGCATAGCGGGTAACGGGCACGAATTCCAGAAGCAGCTTCCCTTGGGCGTTGGGCTCCAAGCCTTTGATCTTGCGCACGAGTGGGCGGTGTTCGCCGACCTCTTTGAAGATGTTCAGATTGGCAATCACCGTCTTGCCATTGCAAAAGACATTGAACACGCGCTCCCCCGACGCCGCGCCAGAACCGTCTGCGGACCTTGGGTTGCGGTCGGGACTTTCTCCCCCGGAATGCCGTTCAATGAAATGGAAAGTAACGGTGTATTTTCCGGGCGCGACTGGAATCGCATAGGAGAAGTGGCCCCATCGTTCAGTTTCGTAAAACTCGGGATCGTCCGTATCGAGGGCAGGCTCCTGGCTGCTGCTTAGCTGGCCGCCTTTGAAATAGCTATCCGGACTCCACCAGCGGCTGTCGTTCGAGTAATAGGGCACGTCCCGCGCGACGATCCGCACCGGCCGCATAGCCCCCCGGATCCCGGGCAGTATCTCGATACCCGATACCATGGCGCTCCCGCTTTTTCCCGAGGAAAAACTGAGATGAAGCTGGCCATCGGCCGCTGGAGAAATGTCGTGAAAGACTTTGACTTCCGCCGTGCGTCCGCCTCCCGCGTCGGCGAGCACGTCAAAGTCGCGCAACAGGGGCTGAGTGTTGGCCAACACTGTCACGGTGCGGCTGCCCTCGCCGCCGGCGCCGGTATTCTCTGGTCCGTAGAAATTCTCCGCGAAGTGCAATCGAAGTTCATAGATTCCGGGCTTCAGAGGGATGTTGTAGGCGAAGTCGCCCTGACGGCTGCTGCGGTAAATGATCGGATCCTGGGTCCGCCAAATGTGCTGCACCTCGCTCGCGACCGCGTTGCCACCCGTAAAGTAAGAATCAGGACTCCAGAGCTTCCCAGCGTGGTCGACATACTTCCGGCTGGAACCTGCCGCGATGTGAACCTCTTCGCCAACGGGTAGGCCAACCGCTGGCTCGGGTGATTGAGAATGAGAGAAAGTAACCAGCTTGGGTTTTTGTCTTTCGCGGGTAAGGAAGGCCGCAACGGCAAGGCCGGCCAGAACGATCATCGCGATGCCCATGAACCAAACAAGTCGCCTGCGGTACCAGGAAAACACATCGCCATCGGCCGGAGCTCGAGCCCCGGGAATGGCGCGAAGCGACGCGGCAGCCACTTCCGCGGCCGTTACCCGTTGAAAGACCGGCACGTATTGGCCGACCGGAACGGTAATGTGAATAAGATGACCTGCGCCCTCTGCCGCGTAGAACTCACTCAGACGCTTGCGCAGACGGTTGGCCTGAACGCGGACAATCGAATCCGTATCCTGGTCGAAAGACGCGCGCCGGTCAAAAACGTCGAGCGCAACGGAATATTCCTTGATTTGGTTGGTCTCGTTGGCAAACGTCTTCTCGCAAAGGTAAGACAACAGATGCGTGAGGGTGGGTGATCGGGAAAAAAGAGGGGACTCGAGAACGGCTCTTAATTCTGCTCGTTCTTCTTCCCAGGTAAGTGAATCTGTAGCGGTCGAAGGCACTTGTACCTCCTCTTGCACCTGCCATGCGCGCCTTCTAACTCTTCTTTATACACCCGCCGGCGCCAATTGCATGTGCGCAAACGGTTACGTAACCTCTGTAACCCTCTGTAACCGTCCGGCCAAGAATGAGTTACGCAACTGCCCCCGGCCCCCGCAAGTGATTGGTCTGGCCGAACATAAACAAGGCCCTGATTGTGACGCGGCCAGCGATAACCCCCGAGTAGCGGACATAGCGTTGTGGGCCGACAAATTTGGGGCGATAACTAACTCAGTCGCGGAGAGCAATCGCCGGAGCAAGGGCACTGCCAGACCGGATCAGAGGCAACTCCCGAAAGAAGGAGGCTGGATATGCGAAATATCACCGTCAGAATCATGTTGCTGGCGATGCTGATCATGCTCAGCAGATACAGCACGGCGACGCCTGCTCCGCAGCAGGGTAGCGTCACAATGGATACGATGACCGTGGCCCAGTTGGAAAAGGCCGGAGATCTGGCGCGCGCTCAGAAGGACTACCCGCAAGCGATCCAGTATTTTCAGGCTGCGCTTCGCAAAGACCACAAGAATGCCGTGATCTATAACAAGCTGGGACTTACCCAGTTGAAGACCAATGAGCTGATCGCGGCTCGGACAAATTTCGAGAAAGCAACCAAGCGGAACTCGAAATATCCGGAGGCGGTCAACAATATCGGTGCCGTAGAGTATCTCCGGAAGAACTACGGTTCGGCAGCGAAGTATTTCAAGAAAGCCGTAGCCTTGGACGAAACGCACGCCACGTACCACGTGAACCTTGGAGCCGCCTGGTTCAGCCAGAAGAAGATGGATCGTGCCATCGCCGAGTACACGCGAGCCATGGAACTGGATCCTGACGTGTTCCATCAGGAATCCAAGATGGGGATCGCGGCTCAGATCTCTAGTCCTGAAGAACGCGCCCAATACGCTTACCTGCTGGCCAAGGCGTATGCCAAGCGGGGAGATGTGGATAACTGCCTGCAATGCCTTAAGAAGGCAAAGGAAAACGGATATCGCAATATGGAGAACGTCTATAAAGACCAGGAATTCAGCTTGATGCGAGAGAACCCGAAACTGCACGAAGTCGTCCCACCGCCCATCCAGAAATAATTGGCTAAGCTCTTCCGAGGCCTTTTCCCGCTAATGCGGGAAGAGGCCTCTTGGACTCGCAACCCATTGCGACTTCGATGTGAGCCAGCGTTCAGTCAGAGGCTGAGTTTCATTTGAACATCTGCCTGCTGACCTCCTCGGGTGACGCAGATTCCGGGTGTTCCGCCTTCCATCGCATGGCAGCGGTAATTCGCGTGCGGCCGCTGGGGTGATCGAAGAAGACGAATTCCTCGACCGGACCGGGATCGAGCTTGCGATACTCTCCAAGCATCAAATCCACATTCGCCTCGCCGTCAGGCTGTTGAGCTGCGTTCAGACCATACATGTCCGCTTCAAACTCCATGGTGCGGGTAATGGTATTGGTCAGCGGCGTCATGAGCAAAAAGTAGATGGAGAAGACGATCACTGCCAGCGGAAGTACGGCGACGTCGGTGATTCCTCGGACGTCCCATTGCGCGCCCCAGCGCGCCAGAGCCATGGAAATCCCCCAGTTCAGGAACGCGAATGCAATCACGTTCACCACTCCCATCATCACCAGCCCCTTGTATGAATGGTTGAGAACGTAGTGGCCCATTTCGTGACCCATGGTTGTTTCGATCTCGGGCAGAGTGCAGCGGTTGATCAGATTGTCGTTCAGCGAAATGCGCAGAGTGCTGCCGAAACCGCTCACGTTGGCACTCACGCGATTCGATTGCTTCGAGGCGTCGAATTCGTAAACGTTGGTTGCGGGAATTCCATTCGCTCGCGCCATGGTCAGGATTGGATCTTTAATTTTCGGATCCTCGAGCGTCTTGTATTTGTTGAACAGCGGGAAAATGTATACCGGAGCGATCAGGCTCACGAATGCAAAAAATACAATAGTCAGAGCAGCGCCCCATACCCACCAGTTCTTTCCCAGCCGGCGGACCAATCCGAATAGCGGCACCACAAGGATCGCTCCCAACACCACGCTGACGGCCAGGTTCACCATTTGATCGCGCATCCACGGGCCGAAGCTCTGATTCAGAAGTCCATACTTGTGCTCGCGGAAGTAGCCTTCATACACGGTGAGAGGAAACGTGAGCACCGAGGTGACGACGATGAACTGAATCCAATAGAGTGCAGTTTGAAGGGGCCGGAAGCGCGTGATGCGCTCGGCCAGATTGCGCATGTGAGCGGACCATCGGAAGTGCAGCAGCAGCCACATCACGAAAACGCTCGAGACAAAGTCCCAAAGAATTAGCCAATATCCGCCTTCAAAGTACGCATCGGAGCGAGCCCGTTGTGCGGGCGGCATCTTGGCGAGGTAGGCGTTAACGGCCTCCTCGACATTGAATGACTGTGCAGTGGAAGGAGCCGTAACCACGAGGGCGCTGGCATGACCGCACAGAACGGCGGCGAATAGAAGCACAACTGGTAAAGCGAACCTGGCTGCTCGAACCATTGCACCCTCCATGATTTGCCGAAGACTATAGCCTGGGTAGCGGACGGCAAGAACCAAGCCTGGCGGCAGGCCTCAGTGCAACCCGTAAGCGACTTTTCCGCCGACGATTGTCGCCACCACTTTTCCCGTGAACTGCCAACCGTCGAACGGAGTGTTGCGCGAAATCGAATGCGATTTGGCTGCTTCGAAAGTCCAGCGCTTCTTGGGATCGAAGATCGTTACGTCGGCAACGCTTCCGCGGGCAAGCGAACCGCGATGGTCGAGGTCGAATACTCGAGCGGGACCGGAAGTGAGCAGCTCGACGATGCGTGTCAGTGGAATCTTGTGTTCGCGGTGAAGTGTCGTGATGGCCAGCGCCAGCGCTGTCTCCAGTCCGGTGATGCCGAACGCCGCCCGCTCGAACTCCACCTGCTTCTCGTGAGCAGCGTGCGGGGCGTGATCTGTGGCAATCGCGTCGATGGTGCCGTCGGCAAGGGCGACAAGAATGGCCTCGCGGTCCGTCGCCGAGCGCAACGGCGGGTTCATCTTGAAATTCGTGTCGTACTCGCCGACATTCTCGTCGATCAAGGTGAAGTGGTGCGGCGTTACCTCGCAGGTCACGCGGGCTTTGGCGCGCTTGCCGCGCCGCACGGACTTGAGCGCCTCGGAGGTGGAAAGATGCGCCACGTGCAGGCGTGATTCGCGAATCTGCTGAGCCAGAGCGACGTCGCGATCCACAATCGCCGCTTCGGCCGAGGCCGGCATGGCGCGGAGGCCCAGGCGGAAACTGGTGGGTCCAGCGTGCATCGAGCAACCCTCGGTAAGCCGCGTATCTTCCGCGTGCTGCACGACGGGGAAATTCAGCTCTGCGCCAAGGCGCAAGGCCATGCGCATGACGTCGTCGTCGAGAATAGGCTTGCCGTCGTCAGTGACCGCGACCGCTCCAGCGCGCTGCAGAGCAGTGAAGTCGGTCAGTGTTCCACCTCGGCTGCCGCGGGTCGCGGCGGCAATCGGAAAAACATTGACCACCGCACCTCGCTCCGGACTCCGCAGCCAGGCAACCCATTCCGCGGTATCGACCACAGGAGCGGTATTGGGCATCGTGCAGACCGAGGTGAAACCTCCCGCAGCAGCCGCGGCGGCTCCGGTGGCAATGGTTTCTTTGTACCCCTGGCCGGGCTCTCGCAGGTGGACGTGCAGATCGATGAACCCAGGCGCGACGATAAGCCCGCGCGCATCGAACTTGTCGTCGGCGCCTCCGCGAATCTTGTTGGGCAGTGCTACCTCGGCCACGCGACCGTCCGACAGAAGTATGTCCATCGGCCCGTTGATCTTCGCCGCGGGATCGATCAGGTGGCCGCCTTTGATCAGCAGACTGGCGCTTTCTCGCTTTTGGCTCCTAGTAGTTAGCATCTGGTATTCAGCGTTTCATTGCTGCTCGCGAGCCGGTTGAATCTTCAGATGGATTTTCCCGGTTTATCCGTGTTAATCCGTGCAAATCCGTGGCTCATCTCGCTTTCCCCAATGCCCGCGCCAGAATCGCCATACGCGTTGGCACGCCGTTGTGAACCTCATCGACAATCACCGACTGGGGACAATCAGCGACCTCCGCCGTCAGCTCGAGCCCGCGGATGATTGGGCCCGGATGCATCACAATCGCATCGCGTTTCGCCAACTTCAGTCGCGCCGTCGTCATCTGATAACGCGCAATGTAGTCCTGCAAACGGATCTTCTGACCGGCCAGCCGTTCTTTCTGTACGCGGAGAAGCATGATCACGTCAGTGCCGCGGAGGGCGTCTTCGATGTGGCGCGTTACTCGAAGGCCGGGCGCGAGCGTTGCAGCAACGTCAGGCACGAACTCGGGCGGACCGCAGAGTATCAGCTTCACTCCAAACCTGCTCAGCAAATGGCAGGCACTCCGCGCCACGCGGCTGTGAAAAATGTCCCCAATGATTGTGGCTTGCAGCCCCTTGAACGACTTCTTGTGTTTCAGAATCGTGAACGCGTCGAGCAGCGCCTGCGAAGGGTGCTCGTGCATCCCATCCCCGGCATTGATCACCGGAATATCGAGATGCTGAGCCATCAGGTGGGGCGCGCCCGCCGAGGGATGGCGCATGACGATGCAGTCGGCGCCCACGGCTCGCAAGGTGTATCCCGTATCAACCACCGATTCGCCCTTTTCAATGCTCGATCCGGAGGATTGCACCAGCGTCGTCATCGCTCCCAATGATTTCGCGGCAAACTCGAACGAAGAGCGAGTTCGGGTGGAAGCTTCATAGAAAAGAAGCACAATGCGCTTGCCGCGGAGCAGCGGGCGGGCTTTCTGCGGATTCATGCGGCGGGCCAGTTTGAGCAGGCCCAGGATTTCTTTCGTGTCGAGATGCTCGATCCCGAGCAACGAACCGCGTGCCGGCTTATTCATCGCGTGACGTCATCTGGAAGTGGAGAACGGTGCATCATACGCGGCAGGCGCCGCACGCTGCAAGGGCCGCTTTGCGTAGGAAAGGACCTTAAGATCGGTCGCGGCGACCGAAGATGGCGCCGCCTAGGGCTCCGCCCAAGCCGGACAAAACGATCGCCGCGAGGAATGCGAAAAACAGCCCAGCCAACATCAAAAATTGAAGACCTGCCGGAGTCTTGAATCGCTCGAACACAGCTAGAACCTGGGGATCGTTGGTTTGGGAGGCCGCCTGCTGAATTTTTTCGATCAATTGGCTGCGCAGTTCCGGGCCTTTGTGCAGGAAAAGCACAACCAGGGTTTCCAGAACCGCCGACATCGCAAACCAGAGCAGTCCACCGAGCGCGCCCAACCCGGCTCCCGCCGTGGGTTTGATCGCAATTTCGCGCCGGCCCTGGCGATAAAAAACCACGGCAAGGAATCCCACGCTGAACATAGCAACGAACGGATTCAGTCCGAGCGACATCAGCAGTGAAGCGACCAGCGCCGCCAGGGCGCAAGGTTTCAGGGCTTGCGACCATCGCATCGGAACTGCCAGCACCGGTATCGTATGCGACGAGGGAAGGTCGTCGGATGTCGCGGGAATCGTCTCTGCAAATGGTACGCTAACCGCGAGCGGTTCGGCGATCACGACGCGAATCTGCGGAGCCGCGCAGTGCGGACAAAACGGCCTTCCCTCGTCCACCGCCTGACCGCACTTATAACAGGGTTGTTCCATCGTCGCTCAGAAGCACGAGAGGCCAAACATGATCTTGATTTGAAGTTACGCCAGAGCGCGGGGCGGAGGCAAGGCGGGCTCACGCCTGTCACGAACGACTAATCGAAGATTTTCAATTGCGATCGAAAACGCTGCTTCGGTTATATATCGCCTCGCTTACCCCGTGTGTGGAGATATACGAGAGCAAAACTTGATCCCTTATTTCCGTCGCCGGGCTCGACAGCAACGATGCGCTGGTTGTCTTCAGTTCCGACTTTCAGCTCCGTGACCGGACCAGAGTTCTCATCGCACTTCAATTCTTTGCTTGTGTTCGAGTCCTTGCCATCTTCGTTCACCGAGACATCGCCGCCATGTTTTTGAGAGTGGCACTCCAGAACCTTTCCATACTTCTTCAGCTTGTCGCGATAGAAATCGACCACCTTGCCGGGAGCGTCGTCGGCAACATAGTTTGCAACGATGAGCTTCATGCCGAAGGCATCGGTCACCATGCTCAGGTTCGCCTGATCCTTATTTTCGTCGCCGGTCTTGAGGCGGGCGCCGGGATAGAGCGGTACCCCGACCTTCTTGGCGTCTGCATCCTTGCCAAGGTGCAGGTCGCCCACCGGGCTGCGGACATCCACATTCTTGTCACCAGAGTCCGAATCCTGTGAAAGGACCGGCAGGGTCAGAGCCGCAACGAAAGCGAGCGAAAGTGCCAGATCACGAACCATAAAGAAATTCTCCTCAGAACGAGCTACTAAATATCCGCCTCTTTGCCGTGGGTACGCACATACACCAATGAGAAACTCGAGCCATTTCCTTCTGGCTCGACGGCGACAATGTGCTGGTTCTCCTTGGTGCCGACTTTCAGTTCGATGTTGGCGCCGTTCGGATCCTCGCAAGTCAGTTCATGCGAGCCGTGATCCCGGTCCTTCATGTCCGTGTTTACGTCCAGATGATGTGTGTGGCAGACAAGGACGTTGCCGTACTTCTTGAGCTGATCCTTGTAGTAAGCGACTACCTTGGCGGGCGAATCATTCGACTCATATTCCAGAGCCACCACTTTCAAACCAAAGCCGAACCCGGAAATATTAACGTTGGCGCTCTTATCCTCGCCAGAATCTTTTATCTTCTGGCGAGAGCCGGGATAGATCGGAATGCCGACATCCTCCGGGTTCGCCCCTTTGCTGACATGAAGGCCGCCGAGGGGTGTGTTGATATCAACCTGCTTGTCCTGCCCATTCTTTTCTTTCTTTACGTTCAAGCTGCAAGCGGGCAGGAGGATCGTGACTGCGATAGCGAATACCAGGACAAACGCGGTAACAAACTGCGATTCAATTTTGCGCATGGGAAGGTCCTCCCTTGGCGAACTGGTGCGGGGCGCTCCATTCCGGCGCCGCGTTGGGCAACGTTAGGAATTGTGACCGGCAGATGGCCGTGAATCGGAATCTCCCCGAAGAGCGCTTTAACTGCGGCTATCTCAGAGACCGACGCGTTGGAAAATGTGCACATATAATTTCCAATCTTCGGGAAATCGCTCGCCAGGTACGGATTCCCCATCGCCACGACAGCAGTTTTGTCGGCGGCGTGGTCAAGCAACTGCTGCAACAGCGTGCCGGTGGCATCGGCCATTGCCACGGAATTGCCCACCTTGCCGGCCGTCGGAATCACGTAGACCGCAGCCACCACGGTTTGCGCCTCGTCGACCGCCTTGAGAACTTCGTCGCTCATGCCGGCCGCAATCCGCGGATCCACGTAAATCACGCGCGCATCCGGAATGCGAGCACGAAACTCGCGTCCGAACGCGCGGCCGGAATCGGTGCGTACGTCGTCGGAAAAAACAACGGCCACAACCTGGTTGTGGGTCTCCTCTCTGCTCATATACGGAAGACCCGCCTTGGTGGTTCCCTTGGATTTCAAGGGCAGGACTTTGCCATTCTCGCGTACCAGCGTGATCGCGTTGTCAGCGACTTGCTGGCCGAAAGCAAGATTCTCAGGTTTCCCGACCGAGTTGGCAATGGTGTTCAGGTCGACCGCCCGCGCGTCATTCAGGCCGAGAGAAGCCTTTATTTTCAGGATCTTGAGGACCGATTGATCGAGACGCTGCTGTGAAATCTCACCCGAAGAAACAGCCTTTACCATGGCATCGTACGACGCCCCAAGATCGGCAGGAATGATGAGCAGGTCGTTGCCCGCCTTGAACGCCTCCACGGCCGCCCGCCCAATATTGTTAGCGAAAAGGTGCGTCAGTCCCGCCATATCGAGAGCATCGGTGACGATCAAGCCTTTAAAACCGAGTTGTTTCTCGAGCAGGTCCGAGACAACTGCCGGCGAAATCGTGGCGACGTGGTTGGGATCAGGATCGAGGGCAGGTACTGTGACGTGCGCCACCATCACGGAGTCAACGCCGGCGGCAATCGCTTGCCGGAATGGCGGGAGTTCGATTGTGTCCAGATGATTGCGGTCGACGTTTACGCTGGCTACTCCCAGATGCGAATCGGTCGCGGTGTCGCCGTGGCCAGGAAAGTGCTTAACCGTAGTTAACATCCCGGCCTCGTGCGCGCCTTTGATGTAAGCCGTCACCAGGTCGCCAACCTGCTTGGGATCCTCTCCGAACGAGCGCGTGTTGATAATCGGATTTGCCGGATTGGAATTCACGTCCGCGTCCGGAAAGAAATTCCAATGCACGCCGATGGCCCGGGCTTCCTGGGCCGTGATCCGGCCAAAAGCCTCGGCGTCTTGCATCTTGCCATCTGCGCCGAAAGCCATGGCGTGGGGAAAGTTCGTGCTTCCCATCAGCCGCGTAGTGACTCCGCGTTCAAAGTCCGCCGCGAACAGCAAGGGCAGCTTGGAATCATGTTGCAGGCGATTAAGCAACTCGGCCGCCTCATAGGGCTCAGTACGCAGAAGAAAAGGGCCATCGACGTGGACGCTCATGGCGAACGATCCGACATGGTACTTCTGCATGGCCTCCCGCCATTCCAGATACTCGGGGCTTTCCACGTTGAGGAAGCTGGCGCGGCACCAGATCATGAACAACTGCCCGACTTTCTCTTCCAGCGTGAGTTTGTGCAGAGTTTTCTCCGCCCACTTGTCCCCGCCACGCGTGGAATGGATCGGACCGGGACGCTGGTACTTTTCCTTCGCAAGGGTGGGCGAGACAAGAACCAGTGCAAGCAATATGAGACCTGGAATTCTTCGCATAGCAGGAACGATAGCAGAAGATTCAAATCGAATCAGCGTTCATCCACGGGAACTTCAGACAAAGAAGAAGCTGACTTGACGGACAGCTTCGTCCTGATTCTGCGGATCATCTCCGAAACCCTTCAGCCACTTCACCTCTGGCTCCCGACGAAACCACGTCATCTGCCGCTTGGCGTAATTGCGGTGGGCCTGCTGCGCGGCTTGCAAGGCTTGCTCACGTGTGCATTCCCCGCGCAAGAACTGGGCCGCCTGTTTGTAGCCAAGCGATGCCAGCGGACGCGCCGAACTACCGTACTTCTCGTTCAGCGCTTTCGTTTCCTCGATCAGACCGAGCTCGAACATCCTGGTCGCGCGTTGATTGATTCGATCGTAGAGGTCGGTGCGGTCCGGATCGAGGCCTATCCGTAGAATGCGGAATCCGCGCAGCGGGTCCCGGCCCTGTTGCCACAATTCCGACATCTTCTGCCGCGATGCCAGGCAAACTTCAATGGCACGGATCAACTTCGGAACATCGTTGGCATGAACTTTTTCCGCAGCGGCGCGATCTAGCCGAGCGAGGATCCTGTGCAGATAACCTGCGCTGCGACGCGCGCCTCGTTCGCGCAGGCGTTCGCGCAATTCTTCCGACCGTTGCGGGCCGGGAAAGAGTCCTTCCAGCAGTGCGCGCAAATACAGTCCGGTGCCTCCGACGACGATCGGCAGATGATGGCGCGAGTTGATTTCCGCCAACACCTGCCGTGCCTGGCGCGAATACTCCCCGGCAGTGACATCCTGAGCAGGATCGACGAAATCGAAGAGGTGATGCGGGGCTTGCGCGCGTTCCGCCCTGGTGGGCTTGGCCGTTCCGATGTCGAACTCGCGATACATCGCCACCGAATCGCAGTTGATGATCTCTCCCGCAAACTTTTGGGCGAGCGCCAACGACAATGCCGTCTTCCCGCTGGCCGTGGGACCCAAAATGACTACCAGCAGTGGCTCGCGGGCTGAGACCTCGCGTTGCTCCGGGCCTGCGTTCAGCGCATACTCCAATGCACGTCGTGCCAGTAGCGAATCACGGTAAGCACCAGCAACAGAAATGCAATCAGCAGCAGGCCAGTAGCCTCCGACGCATACACCGCGTGCCGATGGTGCGGGTGCGTGGAATCGTTCTTAGGTTCGGGGGACGGCACGGGCCATATTGTAGCGCTGCGGGCGCGTGTTGGATGTTCGGTCTAACATACGAGGATCCCGGAGTGACAATCGCTGCGCCCAAGACCTGACACCTCACCCGTAAGACCTCACTCATTAGACCCACCACCCAACGGTGCTAAACTACGGCGTCGTCCATGCCTGTGCCGCAAAACAACAGCAGAATCGCACGCTTTGGAGTGTTCGAGCTCGATCTCAGCGCGGGCGAACTACGGAAGAACGGCGTAAAGCTCCGCCTGCAGGAACAGCCCTTCCAGGTGCTGGCCCTGCTGCTGGAGCGCGCGGGGGATATTGTCACACGCGAAGAGTTGCAACAGAAGCTTTGGCCCTCCGACACCTTCGTCGACTTCGACCACAGTCTGAACACCGCAATCAACAAAGTACGCGAAGCTTTGGGAGATTCAGCCTCGAGTCCCCGCTACGTGGAAACCCTGGCTCGTCGCGGGTACCGGTTCATCGCGCCGTTGCAAACTGAATCCGCGAAAGATAGCGCCGATGGAGCCAGGGCAGTTGCGCCCAACGCGACGGGCGCTACGCCCCTACCCAATCCGAACTCATCGCCGGTCGCAATGCATCCCGAGCTCGAAGTCCCCATCCCGCGTCGAGCCATCACTCGCGGACTCTTCGCACTGATCCAGGTGATGTACCTCGCTTTCTATCTCGCGGCGCTGTTTCGGATCCATGACGTACAGGCTGTCGCCGATCTATTTCTTTCCTCCCGCAGCGCCTCCATCCTTGCCGGGACCGTGCTGATCACTGCCGGCGTCGGCATTCCGTTGCGCCTTTACCTGCTCTCGGCGATAAGCTTCGACTACCAGCGACTGGGCGAGAAATTCCGCCAAATGTTCCCCTTTATCCTGGCTCTGGACCAGTTGTGGGCCGTGGCCCCGTTTCTCCTGATCCAGGAAATCGGCCTGGGGGCGGCTTTTGCCGTGAGCGCGGCCTTGCTGTATCTGCCATTTTCGGAGCGTACATTGATCCGCATGGCATACGTCGGGCCTCGACCCCGACCGGCCGGAGAATTTTGATGGAACTACTCTTACCCATTGCGCGTAACCACGTCTAAGACGCGGGACGAAGGTGTGCTTGCCCGCCGGAGGATCTTATGAAACCTAATGCCATCCGCCTGTCCCTTCTAACCCTGGCGCTCAGCACAGTCGCCGTCCTGCCCGCTCGCGCCGACGAATGGTCCAAGACCTACAATCTCAGCGGCAGGCCTGACCTGCGAGTCGAGACTTCCGACGCGAACATCCGCCTCACCACTTGGGACCAGAACACCATTGAAGCCAAAGTAATTACCAACCGTTACAAAATCGGCGAAGGCGGTATCCGCGTCGAGGAACATCAGACCGGAGACTCGGTCCAGATCGAAGTGCGCTATCCCCACCACAACTTCAACATCGAATGGGGCCAGCACCGCGTGGACATCATCATCCAGATGCCGCGGGAAGGTAAGGTCAACCTCCGCACGGGTGACGGCAAAATCGACGTCGCGGGACTCAAGGGCGAAATGGAGCTCCACAGCGGCGACGGCTCTGAGAGCATTGATGGCGTCGACGGCAAGTTGCGCGCCACAACTGGCGACGGTCACATCCAGGCCAACGGACGATTCGATGAGGTTGACCTGAAGACGGGCGACGGGCACGTTGACGTGCGGGCTACCTCGGGCTCTTCCGTCGGTGCAAATTGGCGGCTTGAGACCGGCGACGGTAGTGTTTCCCTGGAAGTGCCGAGTAACCTGGCAGCCGATGTAGATCTTCACACCAGCGACGGCCATATCGATCTCGATATCCCGGTCGCGGCCGAAGGCAAGATTCGCACCAATGAGATTCACGGCAAGCTGAACGGTGGAGGAAGCCTGCTCACGATTCGAACTGGTGATGGGTCGATTCATCTGCGGAAAGGCTGAGCCCGGTTTTAGGCTCGCGGCAGTTCAAATTACAAAAGCGCGCACTCGCGACAATCGGCTAGACTGCTAAGGCTTATACTTTTGGGTCCCGCTATTTCGATTTTCTTCCAGAAGAGGGTCCTTCTATGCTGATGTTGCGCCTGAGCCTTGTTGCGCTCGCGATCACTTCCTTTTTGGGCTTGGCCCACTCTCAACAGACGAACAGCAAGCCAGAGCCCGCGCTCGATGTTACCTCTATGGACCGCAGCGTCGATCCCTGCGCGGATTTCTTCACTTACTCCTGCGGAGGATGGATCAAGAACAATCCCATCCCGCCCGACCAATCGTCTTGGGACACCTACTCCAAGATGCAGGATGAGAATACGGCGCGTCTCCGCAGCATCCTGGAATCAGCAGTTGCTCCTAACGCCGGCCGCAACGCGGTCACGCAGAAGATTGGCGACTACTATGCTTCCTGCACCGATGAAAAGGCAATTGAATCCAAGGGGGCTGAACCGCTCAAGCCCCAGCTGGACCGGATCGCCGCGATCAGTTCCAAGGCGGAGATAGCCGATGTCGCCGCACACATGATTGGGAACAACGTGCTCTTTCGTTTCGACTCCATCCAGGATTTCCGCGACGCCAGCCAGGTAATCGCCGATGTTGATCAAGGCGGTCTCGGCCTGCCCGACCGCGACTACTACACCAAGGACGATCCGAAGTCGCAGGACCTGCGCAAAGCCTACGTCGCTCACGTGCAAAAAATGTTGGAACTCCTCGGCGACAAGCCCGATACGGCCGTGACCGAAGCTCAAACCGTGATGGCGATCGAAACCGCCTTGGCTAAGGGATCAATGACCCGTGTCGAACGCCGCGACCCCAAAGCGCTCGATCACAAGATGAGCAGCGCGGAGCTGGAAAGCTTGTCTCCCGAATTCCACTGGCAGGTGTATTTCGCAAAGGTTGGCACACCGAACGTTGCGTCTCTAAACGTCGCCTCCCCGAATTTCTTCAAGGCGATGAACGACGCACTCAACAAAGAGAGCCTCGCTGATTGGAAAACCTATCTGCGCTGGCATCTGGTGCATGCCAGCGCGCCGGATCTCTCTTCGCCCTTCCTGAATGAGAACTTCGCTTTCTACGGCAAGACGCTCCGAGGCCAGCAAGAACTGAAGCCGCGCTGGAAACGTTGTACGGAGTATGTGGACGATTACCTGGGTGAGGCCTTAGGCCAGGCATATGTCGACAAGTATTTCGGCCCAGAGGCCAAGCAGAAGGCGCTCACGATCGTGAAGGAGATTCAAGCGGCGATGGAACAGGACATCAACAGCTTGCCCTGGATGTCGGCCGCGACGAAACAGCAGGCTCTCACGAAACTGCACGGCATGGCCAACAAGATTGGGTATCCGGACAAATGGCGCGATTACAGCAAGCTGGAAATCGTGCGCGGAGACAATCTGGGCAACGTGCAACGGTCGCGTCAGTTCGAATTCAATCGCCAGTTAGCCAAAATCGGCCAACCCGTGGACCGCGGCGAGTGGGACATGACTCCTCCCACCGTAAACGCCTATTACAACCCGCAGATGAACGACATCAACTTTCCCGCAGGGGTGTTGCAACCACCGGCGTTCGATCTCAAGTCTGATGCCGCGCCGAACTATGGTGACACCGGCGGCACCGTTGGACACGAACTCACGCACGGCTTCGACGACCAAGGCCGCCAGTTCGACGCCCAGGGCAACCTGCGCGACTGGTGGACCGAGGAAGATGGCAAAGAGTTTGTGAAGCGCGCCAGCTGCATCTCCGACCAGTATTCGAACTATGTGATCGTCGATGACATCAAGATCAACGGTAAGCTGACGCTGGGCGAGGACGTTGCCGATCTCGGCGGTCTACTCATCGCGTACATGGCGTGGAAAGAAGATACCAAGAACCAGAAGTTGGAACCGATCGACGGCCTCACGCCGGAGCAACGCTTCTTCGTCGGCTATGGCCAAAGTTGGTGCGGCCAGGTGCGCGATGAAACCAAGCGCCTGCGCGCTACCGTCGACCCACATTCCCCGGAAAAGTACCGGACCAATGGCGTCGTCTCGAACATGCCCGAATTTCAAGAGGCCTTCCACTGCAAGGCCGGATCGCCCATGGTCAATCAGAACCGCTGCCGGGTTTGGTAGGAAGACTCGTTCGACGATTAAAAGCCATTCGTAGAGACGTTGCTTGCAACGTCTCTGCTTGCAATGTCTCTGCTTCGTTACCGGTGAACTCAGCTCTTCGCCGACAGAGAATTCCCGAACAGAATCGCCCGCATTGAAATGCTTCCGAAATCGAAGCCTTCATAGGGATACGACACGGCATCGCGCTCGTCGGTGCTGCCCATGCAATAAAGCAAAGGCAAGTAATGTTCCACGGTGGGATGCGCTGTCGCCAGAAGTAAATCTCCCCACTTATCGGGTGCGGCCAGTGCAGAAGCGTCGTGGGCTTCCACCGCGGCCTTGACCTTGGAGTCAAATTCGACCGCCCAGTCATACGCACCTGAGGGATTATTCCAGTCGATCCGCCGGAGATTGTGCACGATATTGCCGCTACCGAGAATCAGCACGCCGCGTTCGCGCAGAGATTGAATCTCCCGCCCCAGTTCGAGGTGTTCTTTGAAACCGCGCCGCTCGTCGAGACTGAGCTGAAAGGCCGGCACGTCCGCTTTCGGATACATGTGCCGCAGCACGCTCCACGCCCCGTGATCCAGACCCCACTTGTCGTCGGCCACGATCTCAGGATTGCACGCCATCTTTTGTGCTTCTTCCGGCGACCCAGGCGCGGGGTACTGGACTTCATACAGCGGTTTCGGGAATCCGTAAAAATCGTGGATAGTTCGCGGATGAGCCGACGCGACCACATGCGATCCCAAGGTCACCCAATGCGCCGAAATCACGCACACCGCCTTCGGCCGCGGCAGTTGCGTAGCGAGACCGCTGATCGCATCGGTGAACGCATTGTGCTCGATCGCGTTCATCGGCGATCCATGGCCGACGAACAACACTGGCATTTTCTCCAAGATGATTCCTTTTCGCGGCGCGATGACGGTTTTCTCCGCCTTCGGTTCCGCCAACTATCTGATTATTTCAGGAAGATAAAAGATTCGAGAGTGAGCGAGCGGTACGACCTTACTGCAACTCTGCTTTATCGGGGTTGTAGTAGAAGCGGAAGCGCAAGGCGAGATAGGGACCGGTGAAGTCGCTGGGCAACGGAGGGAATGGATTTGAAGCGGTAATGCTGCCCCATGCCGGACGATCAAGGGAAACGTCTCCCGAACTTGCGATCAGTCGCATATCCGCGACCTTGCCATCCTTGGTGATAGCAAATTCGATCGCCAGTTTTCCTTTCTTCATCTCGGCGGACACCGGAATGAGGTGATACCAGTTCTCTTTAACGTCCTGCAAAATACGCTGCAAGTAAGGGCCAAAATCCACACCCTGGGTATCGCTCAGAATATCTAGCTGTCCCAACTGGCGGCCGTGCGCTCCAGTCCCCAATCCGAAGTCGCCTTCCTGTCCACCGCCGCCGCTCGCACGATTGGCGGCCGCCGCCTGTGTCGCCTGTTGAATCGCCGAGCCAGCGCTCATCGAACCCGCATACTTGCTGAAGCTGTTGTTCGGGCGAGCCGGCATCTGTAATTGCGCAGTCTGATCAGTTTGGAACTGCGGACGCTGCGTTGCCTGCTGCCCGGGTTGCGGCTGTTGAGCCGGCGCCTGCTGCCCCATGGGTTGCTGCGGCGCTGCCGGCTGCGGCGCGCGCGGACCACGCAGTCCCGGAGCCCCCGGAGGCGGAGTCGCCAGGATCTTTCGCAACTCTTTAGGATCAAGCTCAGGGTGTCGCGACGTCGCGATCCGGTCTTTGTCCGACGCAATATTCGTGTTCGGCTTGCGCGCGGGCTTCTGCAAATCGGGCGGGAGGGCAAGGAACGTGAGGTTCTTATCCTGGCCTGGATTCACCGGCACCACGACCGCAGTGTGCCAACCGACGTACTTCTCGATCAAAGGAAGATTCCATAGCGCGATGAACAAGAGCAGGTGAGCGATGATCGAAATCCACGCCGCTTCCCGCCGGCGCGAACGCGTCAGATCATCTTGCAGTTGAATGAGCAGATGCGGCACGTGCGCATCCAGATCGCGATACGCAGTTTCCCAGTCGCGCTGATCGTAGAGCCCGAGTTGTTCCGGCTGTGGCTTTTCTGGCGGAGCCACAGGATCCTGGAATGGAATTTGCGTGATCGGCATGCGCTGGATTTAGCTTTGTCCGCCTGTCGTTAGAAACCAAATACACTCGCGGCGTTGCATCCGGCCTTCATGGAACTCACTGCAATCGGCGCGCGTGCTTCAGGACTAAGTTATTTCTATTTTCGCATCTTTCCAGCGATTCTGCCCCCACAATCGGACCACGACTTATGTGTGTAAACATATGTAAACAAGAGTCGTCGAGATTCAGGGGGCACTAGAGAATGGCAAGGAAGATCATGTGGGGACAGCCGCCTCGGATGTCCGGCCGGGCGCAGCCCGGCGACTCTAGACGAAGGCTCAGTGCTTTGCTTTCGCGATGGCTGCCAGGTCGACCTTTTTCCCGTGCTCGCGAATCGCCGCCACAATGTCCATTGCCAATGCCAGCGCACGGCGGCCATCTTCGAGCGGAACGACCGGAGCGGAGCGCTCCCGCACCGCGTGAAGGAAAGATCGAAGCTCCGCATGGAGCGGCTCTTCCGAAGCCACCGGAGGTTTGGTGACGCCAATTTGAGGATTGGCCGATGGAGTTCCGGACTTGGCCCCGTCGGGACCGACCGTGAATACCAACACTTCCTGCCGTCCGTAGTCGAGCGAGACATACTGGCGCGGCTGAAAGAAGCGCAGTTTGCGCACCCGCTCCGTCGAGACCCGGCTGGCAGTGAAGTTCGCGATGCAGCCCGATTCAAACTCCAGCCTCACGTTCGCGATGTCAACTTTTCCCGACAAGATCGGCAAGCCGACCGCGCGAACTTCCTTGACCGGAGACTTGGCAAACGCCAGCACGATGTCGAGATCGTGAATCATCAGGTCGAGCACGACATCCACATCGAGCGAGCGCGGAGTAAATACGCTAAGCCGGTGCACTTCAAAAAACATCGGCTGGGTCAGGATGGGAAGCGTGGCCCGAACTGCTGGATTGAAGCGCTCGAGATGTCCTACCTGGGCGACCCGCTTGTGCTTGGCCGCTGCCACAACGAGTTCGTCCGCGTCGGCCAGAGTCGCCGCCAGCGGCTTTTCGATCAAGACATCGACCCCGGCCTGCATCAATTCTCGCGCAACGGGAAGATGGCTCACGGTGGGCGACGCTACCGAAGCAGCCTGCAGCTCGCTGTGCGTGGTCAACATCTGATGCACGGAGCCGAAGGCCTTGCATCCAAACTCGCGAGCTACGGCGTCTGCGCGGTTCACGTCAGGATCAACCACTCCCAGCAGCCGAACCGCTTCCCCTTGCTGTTCGAGTTCCTTGTAGACTCGGGCATGGTTGCGTCCAAAGACGCCCACGCCGACCACGGCGACGGATATCGGATTTGGCGCTGTCAGGGAATATTCTCGGCGGCCGGTTGCCGGAAACGAATTGTAAACGTAAATGAGGGAAAGAGCATCAGGATAAGCGCCCGCGCGTGGGGAGGCCACGCTGCACCGTCGCTTTACAAACGCTCAAATACAGAAAGGACTGAATCGCCCCATGAGGACGATCGTGCTGCTGACCATCTCCAACATCTTCATGACCTTTGCCTGGTACGGCCACCTGAAATATCGCGAAGTGCCGCTCTATAAAGTGATCGTGGTGAGTTGGCTCATTGCCTTTTTCGAATATTGTTTCCAGGTGCCAGCAAACCGGATCGGCTCGTACGAGTTCAGCGCCGCCCAGCTGAAAACGATTCAGGAAGTCATCACCCTGACCGTCTTCGCGGCGTTCTCGGTCCTTTACCTGAAGCAGCCGATGCGCTGGAATTACCTGGCGGGCTTCGCATTGATTGTCGCGGCCGTGGCCGTGATCTTCAAGAAGTGGTAAAAATCGATTGTCATTCTGAGGCGGGCGCATTTTGCCCGTCGAAGGACCCGAGCGAGCCGCACGACCCGTCGCGTTCTTCGCGACGCGGCAAACCCCGCTTTTGGCTCGCTCCCTTACCCTCTTGAGCTACGCCTTTTTGAGAATGGCAATCTGCCCCGCATGGTACAGCTCATGCTGTGCGATTCCGTGCAGCAGGTGATAGAAGTCGTACCGTTTCCCGGGAACCTGGTCGCGGAGGCGCGAATCTGGGAGCGCGGCTACGGTTTTGACTAGAGTGTCATGCGTGCGTTTCGTCTCAGCAATCGCATTGCGCCATGCTGGTTCGCTAGCCTCCGTAACCGGCGGAAAATTTGCCGCCCCCTTGAGTTGGCTTTTATTTCCCGCAAGCCGTCGCAAACCCGCTCCGTCCCAAGCCGCGATGTGCAACACCAGTTCCCAGATGCTGTGAGCCGTCGGCACAGGTTTGGCTGCGGCGGTAACGGCATTGACGTCTTTCAGAAGTTCCAGCAGCGCAGGCCCGTGCCACGCGCTGCCATCAAAAGCACGTCGCAACTGGTCAGCAATACGGGAGGCTTCGGTCGTCTTTTTTGCCGTTTTCGCTTTCATGAATCTATCCCCCACTTCCAACAACGGCGATGTCGGCCGCATCCGCCGCGTCGATAATCTTCTGGCCATCCAGCAGAAGGCATCTGCCGGCATCCACAGCCAGGCAAGTCGCGCCCGCCGCTTTCATCACTTCGATCGTCTTCACACCGATGACCGGCACATCGAACCGCATGTCCTGATTTGGCTTGGCAATCTTAACCACAGTTAAGGCGCGGCTGAGCGTAGACGCATCTCCCTGCAACGAGCGCATGATTTGCCCGGCGCGTTCGATCGTGGCGTCGGTGCCCTCCATAGCCTCAACCGCGACGCACGCCGATTCGGCGATCACCACCGTCTGGCCGATGTCGTGCTGCGCGAGTTGCCGGGCGACGGCGCGTCCATACTCAATGTTCTTGCGCTCCTGCTCGCTGGGCTCGCGCCTCGTCAGAACGCCTGGCTTGACCAGCAGCGGTTCCAGCAGCCACGTCGAGTTCTCCAGTGTGATCCCCTCATCCGCCAAAACATTCGCCACCGCTCCAAGCAGCGAATCCGTATTGCGCGTAGTCAGCGACAGCAGAATCTTTGCCAGCCGCCAGTCTGGCCGGATGCTGGAAAAAATCTGCTTGTGCCGGACTTGCCCCGCCATCACGGCTCGCCGCACACCTTCGCGCTGAAAAGTCTCGATCAGCTTCGACAGATCCCCCAGCGATAGCCAGTGCACCGCGGCCGCGCCCCGCGTCTCGATCTCAGGAAACGCCTCTTCCTTGATCGCCGCCACCACGACCTCATACCCCTGCGCCCGCGCCGCATCCAGCACGAGAAAGGGAAATTTGCCATTGCCGGCGATGAGGCCAATGCGTTGCATGTCTCTGATCAGTAGCCAGGGCGAGGAGTTAGTGGTTAGCGCGGGCTCGATTTGCTGGTCCCTAGCGCGGCCTTTCGCTCCGGACTACTTAATAATTCCTCTCTCCGACCCCTCGATAAACCGAATCAGCATGTCCACATCTTCGCCCCGATCCGATTCCGACTTCAGCCGCTCCAGCGCCTGCGAAGTATTCATCTTCGACGCCAGCAAAACTTTGTAGGCATGATGAATTTTCGCGATGCGTTCTTTCGAGAATCCGCGGCGCTCGAGGCCAACTTTGTTCATGCCATACGCATGAGTCTCGCGCGCGGCTGACGTCATGGAGAACGGCAGCACATTCTGCGTGATCGTCGTTCCTCCGCCGATGTAGGAATGCGCGCCGATGCGCACGAACTGATGTACCGGGCACAGCGCTCCGACTACCGCCCACTCTTCGACGGTCACGTGCCCGCCCAGCGTCGCGCCGTTCACTAGCATGACGTGATCCTCGATCACGCAGTCGTGCCCGATGTGCGTGTAAGCCATGATCAGCAGATGGCTGCCAACTTTGGTCAGTCCTCCACCCTTCAGAGTCCCTCGATTGATCGTGACGTACTCGCGAATTTCGTTGTGGTCGCCAATTTCCAGCCGCGTCGGCTCGCCCTTATAAGTAATATCCTGCGGCGCCATGCCAATGGCGCAAAACGGAAAAAATCCGTTGTCCGCCCCAATTTTTGTCGGCCCCTCAATGGAAACATGCGACACCAGGTGGCAACCCTCGCCCAGTTCGACATCCGCGCCAATCACGCAGTACGGCCCCACCTTGCACGAAGCCGGCACCTTCGCGCCCGGATCTACGATGGCCGTGGAATGTATGCTCATGAACGTCGAACGTTTGAGACCTGGGACGATGGACTGACAAATAGCAGTCGATTGCAGGCCGCTCAGCGATCAGGAATTCGCGTCGCCAGTTCCGCTGTGATTCGAGGCTCGCCCGCGTGAGCTGTCAATCAGCTGACACGAAACCGCGGCCTCGGCCACGCGCCGCGTGCCAACATAGGCGTAACCCTGCATCCTGCAAGCGGTCATGCCCGGAACCGAACGCCAACCCTTCACTTCCACCTCGAGCCGCAACTGGTCTCCGGGACTGACCGGCCGCCGGAACTTGGCGCGCTCGATCCCCGTGAATACCATGACCTTGTTATTCCGGTCTTCTACTTCGGTAAGCAGTAATGCGCCCCCGGCCTGCGCAATCGCTTCGACGATCAGCACGCCCGGCATGATGGGCAGCCCCGGAAAGTGTCCTACAAAGAACGGCTCGTTGATGGTGACGTTCTTGATGGCAACGATGCGTTCTTTACGCTTCAGTTCAAGCACGCGGTCGATCAGCAGCAACGGATAGCGGTGCGGCAGAATCTTCAGAATTTCGTGGATGTCGAGCCCGGTATTCGTCTCGCCCGACGAAGACTCCGGCACAGGGCTACTCTCATTCATAGTTCGTCTCAAACGGTTTGAAGATTATACTGTACGGCTTGTGCCCGAGGAGATTGCCGCGCTCCGGGCAGAGAGCAGTTGACCATGCCACGCAAGAAAACAGCACCCCTTTCGCAACCGAAGCCTGATTCCATTGCGAACGAACGCCTGCTCTATTTCCAGGGCCGTCAGGAATCGCTGGTGCAGACGATCCGCGAGTTCGTTGAAATCGAATCTCCGAGTGACAACAAGGCGGCCGTTGACCGCATGGGTGCGTTTCTTGCAGGAACGTTCGAGGCCCTGGGTGGACGCGCTCGCCTGCACCGCACCGAAAACTTCGGGGACAGTCTGCAGATCGATTTCCCGGGGCGCGAGAAGATCAAGCCGGTACTCCTTCTCGGGCACTTCGATACCGTATACCCGCTCGGCACGCTTGCGAACATGCCGTGCCGCATCGCCGACGGACGCCTTTACGGGCCCGGCGTGCTCGACATGAAGTCGGGCATCGCGCTCATGCTCTATGCCATCGAGGCGTTGCAAAAACAGCCTGGTGGATTGCCCCGGCCGGTCACCGTGTTTCTCGTCTCAGACGAAGAAGTCGGCAGTTATTCTTCCCGCAAAATTACCGAAGGCCTGGCCAGAGAATCCGCTGCGGTGCTCGTGCTCGAACCCGCGGGGCCACGCGGTGCCGTAAAGACCGCGCGCAAGGGTGTCGGCGAATACATTGTCGCGGTCCGAGGTGTGGCTGCGCATGCCGGCCTCGACCCCGGCAAGGGACACAGCGCCATCTTCGAAGTGGCACGGCAGATCACTGCGATCTCTAAGTTGAATAACTTGCAGCAGGGCCTCTCGGTGAATCCCGGAGTGATCCGAGGGGGGACCCGGACCAACGTTATCGCGGCCGAAGCAACAGTCGCGATCGATGTGCGCATCAAGAAGGCCACGCAAGCCGGAGCGCTCGACCGCAAGCTGCGCGCTCTGAAGCCGTTCGACAAACATTGCAAGGTAAGCATCGAGGGCGGCATCAATAGAATGCCTATGGAGCGCAATGCCGGCGTCGCCGGTCTCTACAAGAAAGCTGTAGGCAATCGCGCAACAGGTCAACTGGAAACTAGAAGAAGCCGCGGTAGGCGGAGGCTCCGACGGAAACTTCACCGCCGGCATCGGCATCCCGACCCTCGATGGCATGGGAGGTGTGGGCGAAGGAGCCCACGCGCTTCACGAACATATTGTCATCTCCGAACTTCCTCATCGCGCGCTGCTGCTTGCCGGCATGATCGAAAGCGCCTGACCATAAAGGAAACGGATGCTTAAGTTCATCGTTGTCCTTCATCGGCGGCCGGGATTGACTCGCGCCGAATTTCGGCGACACCTCGAGAAAGTGCACGCACCCTTAGCCAAAAACCTCCCTGGGTTAAAGAAATATTTGCAGAATCATGTTTGCGACGATCCCAAGCGCAAACCTCCAGAGTGGGACGCGATCGTTGAACTTTATTTCGAGAACTGGGACGCGATGGAAGCGGCATGGGCCAGTCCGCAGGGTGCCGCGTCAGACGCCGATCTGTCGCTGTTTGCCGACTTGAGTCGCACCACCTGGTCCGTTGTGGAAGAACTTACTTTGCTGCAGTGAAGATCAGGAAGTAATCCATTTTGTCGCCCTTCACGAAGTCATACTGACCAAGCAATCGATAGCCGGCCTGTTCCGCCTCGTGAATCACGATCTGCTTGCCGACGCCGTGATCCTCTCCGTTACCCTCGCGGTCGATAATTCCGATCTGGGCTCCGGAACGCAGCGCCGGACGCAGGTTCTCGAGCAGAGTGACGGGATGTTCCACTTCGTGATAGGTCTTCAGCAGTAATACCGCTTCCACCGATGCTGCGGGCAGAAGGGGATCGTCAGCCTTGCTGAGAACCGTCCTCACATTTTGCAGACCTTCTTTCTGCGCCCGCTTTCCGATGTAGTCGATCGCTTGCGGGTTGATATCGACGGCATACACAAGGCCGCTTCCGCCCACGCGCCTCGCCGCCCGAACGGTGAACCACCCAGACCCGGCGCCAATGTCGGCCACGGATTTCCCAGGCTCAACCCCGAGTAGGTCCATCACGCGTTCGATCTGAAGCCGCTTTTCGCGTCCCGGCGATTCGAAGACGGAGAGGTCGCCAGTGTAGGGCTCGCTGGTTTTTCGTTGTGGGGCCGCCGCAGGTGCGGCAGCGGGCACAGAGCTCTGACCGATGCTGGGCGCGACATTGGAAAGGAAACAGAATGCCAGAATCGCAATGCGAAAGCTCAACATGACCGGTTACACCTCAATTGCAACAACGCTTCAAGAATAGACCGCCAACCCGGCGATTTGTGAGCGCTCACTAGCCGCGAGCCGGCTTTTTGACTCTGGGGCGCATGTAGCCTAGAATTTTTGGCAGGCGGAGTGGTTTCTCCGTGTACGCCCCTACCCGCACAGGTTTTCGAGGAGGTCTTCACCATGGAAGGCAAGATAGGCATTTGGGAAATCCTCCTCATCGTTGGGATTGCGCTATTGTTGTTCGGCCCCAGCAAGTTTGCGTCACTCGGAAAGAGCATCGGCGAAGGATTGCGGAACTTCAAGTCCGCCATGAAAGAAGAAGAATCCCCGAAGAAGGAAGAAGAGAAAAAGTCCTAGCCACGTTCTGAAGATCCTTTCTGCTCCGCCAAGCGGATCAGAGTCCCCTCTGCAGTTTCTGCAACATTCGCTGTACTAGCGTGACTGGTAGCCCCACCACATTGCTGTAGTCGCCTTCAATGCGTGGAATCCAGCGTGAAGCAATTCCCTGGATCGCATAGGCTCCAGCTTTATCCATGGGTTCGCCGTTTGCGACGTAATCGCGGATCTCATCGTCAGATATTTTGTCCATCGAAACCAAGGTGGTCTCGGAATCTGTTCTAACTTCCGGGTCTCCGGCTATGCCCGACTCCACCAGACACACGCCGGTGATCACTTGATGGTCGCGGCCCGAGAGAAGTCGCAGCATGCGAGCAGCGTCGGCACTGTCAATGGGTTTACCGAGGATTGTTCGCTCGACGACGACGATCGTGTCCGCACCTAACACTAGATCTTCGGGGCGGTCCCGCCACACCTTCAGCGCCTTTTTCTGTGCCAGTCGTTCGGCGCACTCGAGCGCCGACTCGTCCGGGAGCGGGGTCTCATCAATGTCGGCCGGTTGTACGGCAAATGCGATGCCGGCATTGCGCAGGAGTTCCTGACGGCGCGGGGAGGCGGAAGCGAGAACGAGCATGCAATTTCGATTTTAGTGGTTGATGCGAAAAATAACGCGATCTCCGACCAGTCCGTTGTTAGTGGAGTGGCATAGCTTTTAAGGGGCGTGCAGTCTGCCAAAGCTCGTAGATAACTCCGTCGGGCCCGCGAAAATAGACCCACGCCTCCGCTTCGCTTCCTTCACTTCTGTGACGAACTCGATGCCCCGCTCCTCCAACTCCTTTCTGGCCGTTACCGGATCCCGACGTCGCCACGCACCGACTCGATCAGTTTCGCTGAATCGTAGCCGACGCCGTCCTTGAAGACGGTCTCAACATTTTCGATGTCTTCGATCTTCTTCGACGGATCGCCCTTGATTACGACCAGGTCGGCCTGCTTGCCAGGAGCAATCGTTCCAATACGATCGAGGTCTCCAAGAAATTGCGCTCCGTTGGCCGTCGCAATGTGAATCGCCTCGAGTGGAGTGAATCCCGCTTCTACCAGCAACTCCACTTCGCGCTGGTCGCCAAATCCCGCAATGATCCCACCCATGCCCGTCGGGTCAAGGCCTGCGAGCAGCAATCCGCCCGCCTTCGAAAAAGCGTATTCGAATTCCATTTCCTTCTTGAATGCTGCCTCGTAGGGCGAGACATCGCTGCCATAGCGTCGCCGGATTGCTGCCGAGTCGCTGGATCGGACTCGGCGCTCCAGCAGCAGAGTCCGCGCTTCCAGCGAGAGCGCGTCAAGCACGCGCGGCTGCAGGGTAGGGCGCCCGGGAAAACTGCCCATTTCGAATACCGGGAGTGTCGATGTGACTGCCACGTGGCGGGAGATCAGGTCGAGAATCATATCGTGAACAGGGCCGGCGTTCATGTCGAGTTTTGACATCAACACCGGATCTTCTTCCGATTTGCACTCGCCCGGCTTCTTGTCCGGAAGAAATTCCGAGTCGACCATCAAGCCATGCTCGAGATCGTCGATTCCGAGGGCGGCCGCTTCACGAAATCCGATCGTACATAGATGCCCTGTGACTTTGATTCCACGCTTGTGCGCAGCTGTAATGGCTGCTGCAAGCTCATCATGTGTAATGAACATGTACGCCTTGAAGCTGTCGGCGCCCTCGTCGATCCAATAGTTAACGGTTCGCGTGGCATCGTCCGGGCCCGTCAGTTGATGCAACTGCAGCGCCCAAGATCCCTTTCCCTCCAGATACGGCCCGGTCACGTGCATCTTGGGGCCGGGCATATCGCCGGCCTCGATCGACCTTTTGATCTCCAAATCGGTGTAAGGCTCTAGCGCGCCCGTAGTGCGAATCGTGGTCACTCCGCCAGCGAGGTACAGGCGTGGAAAACTGTAGGCCATTTCTCCAAATGATCCAGGGCCCACGGGATAAAACATGTGGTCGTGCATTCCCACAAGTCCAGGGATCACGCTGTAACCGTGGAGGTCGAGCACTTGCGACTCCTTTGGCACGTTGGCTGCAGGGGCGTCGCCTACCGATTCAATCTTGCCCTTATTGATGATGATCGTCTGGTCCTCGTGTGCAGCCGCGCCCGTGCCGTCAATCACGCGTACGTGGGTCAAGGCGACGACAGCCGCATCGACCCGAACGAACTTGCGAACCTCTGGCGACAAGGTTTGAGCGAAACCAAGCGAGCACCATCCAAGCATTACGAAAGCGAGTACCTGACGCATGAATCCTCCGGAAGGAGAAGATTTGATGTGAATGGTCACCAGAAATTCAGAACCATGTACTCCTGCGATAAGTCCGATACTCGTCGCCAAAATTATTTTCGAGCACCTGCGACTCTTTCCGAATGCGCCAAATCTGCAAAGGAATGATCAGCAGAAAAACCAGCAGCCACTTCGTTCGTCCCGTGACCAGGATTAAACCTGCGATCACGCACGATCCGAAAACGTAAATCGGATTTCGGATCCTGGAATAAAGCCCTTGAGTCACGAGTTTCCTGGCCTGCGCCGTAACGGTTAACGATTTGCCAAGCTGGAAACGCGCAGTCGTCCAAAGAATAAATCCTGCGGCCATCAGGCAAATCCCCAGGCTCTGCACCGCCGTCCACGCTGCGGGAGGATACTTCAGGATCGTCCAGTAGATGGCTCCGCCCACCAACAGCGTCAGTGCGATGTTTGCTCGAATCATTTTCCGGGCTCCGGCTGAGGAGTGTAAATCACGATCTAGTGCTCAACAAGCAGCCATGCCCGCCACACATCCCTCAAAAGCGCCTGTTAGAATCAAGGATTAGCCCTTCACTCATGGACGCAGCCTACATCCGCAACTTTGCGATCATCGCGCACATCGATCATGGCAAGTCCACATTGGCGGATCGCCTGTTGGAACTCACCGGATCGCTGACCGCGCGAGAAATGCAGGCCCAGGTCCTCGATTCCATGGACCTGGAGCGGGAACGCGGTATCACGATCAAGGCTCACGCGGTCCGCATGATGTATACGGCTCAAGACGGGCAGACCTACCAGCTCAATCTGATTGATACCCCGGGCCACGTTGATTTTTCTTACGAGGTCTCTCGGTCCCTCGCGTCCTGTGAAGGTGCGCTCCTGGTCGTCGACGCTTCGCAAGGCGTCGAAGCGCAGACCCTCGCCAATTCCTATCTCGCCATCAATCACGGGTTAGAGATCATTCCAGTCATCAACAAAATTGACCTGCAGAGCGCCGACATCCCCCGCACAAAAGAAATGATTGAAGGCGCCGTCGGCCTCGATGCCTCCGACGCGGTTCTAATCAGCGCCAAGACCGGGCAGGGTGTTCCCGACGTGCTGGAAGCGATCGTCAAGCGCGTTCCCCCGCCGAAGGGGAATCCCGACAATCGATTGCAGGCCCTGGTTTTCGACTCCTGGTTCGACGCTTACCGCGGCGTGATCGTGCTCGCCCGTGTCTTTCAAGGAACGCTGCGCAAGGGGCAAAGAATCCGTCTCATGTGGAACGGCACCACTTTCGACGCGGAAACGCTTGGAGTGCTCACACCCAAGCCAGTCGAGATCGACCAACTCCAGGCCGGCGAAGTGGGATTTCTCGTCGCCAACATCAAGAACGTCGCCGACACGAAAATTGGCGACACCATCACCGACGATGCCAATCCCGCTATCGAGCCTCTGCCCGGCTTCGAAGAAATCAAGCCCATGGTTTTCGCCGGGCTCTACACGGTCGATGCTCATGAGCACACCCAACTCCGCGAGGCGCTCGAGAAGCTACGGCTCAACGATTCCTCTTTTTTCTTTGAGCCGGAAAGTTCTGTAGCGCTTGGCTTCGGCTTCCGTTGCGGCTTCCTGGGCCTGCTCCACATGGAGATCATTCAGGAGCGTCTCGAACGCGAGTTCAATCTCGAACTGATCACAACCGCGCCCGGTGTCCGTTACAAGATCACGAAGACTGATGGGACGATGGTTGAAATCGACAATCCTTCGCGCTGGCTCGATCCCAGCGAAATCGCGAAGGTCGAAGAGCCCGTCATCCTGGCCACGATTCTCACCAACGAGGAATATGTCGGCGGCATCCTGGCGCTCGTCGAAGAGAAGCGCGGCAAGCAGAAGACCTTCGAATACGTCAGTTCCTCGCGCGTCATGCTGCACTACGAATTGCCTTTAAATGAGATCGTCCTGGATTTTTACGATCGCCTCAAGTCGGTGTCTCGGGGCTACGCTTCACTCGATTACCATCTTGCCGACTACTGGGAATCGCCCATGGTAAAGCTCGACATCCTCGTGGCGGGCGACCCGGTCGATGCCCTTTCGATCATCGTGCATCGCGACTTCGCTTACGAGCGCGGCAAGGCTCTGGTCGCGAAGATGCGAGAACTCATTCCTCGCCAGATGTTCGAGGTCCCCATCCAGGCTTCCATCGGTGCCAAGATCATCGCCCGGGAAACAGTCCATGCCATTCGCAAGAATGTTTTGGCCAAATGTTATGGCGGTGATATTAGCCGCAAACGCAAGTTGCTCGAGAAGCAAAAAGAGGGCAAAAAACGCATGAAGCGCATTGGACGGGTCGACATTCCCCAGGAAGCCTTCTTGGCTGTCCTCAAGGTTGGCGAAGGCAGCAATTAGCCGAAACCCATGCCCCATCGGCTGCGATCCGGTATTGCTAAAACCGATAGCCGCAATCGGGGTTTCGATTCGGACGCGGGCCGACGGTGAGCCCGAAAAACCGCTGAAATCCGGCCAAAAACGAAAGTGCCGGAACCCCCAAAATGTGCAAATCTCAAAAGTGAAAAGAACGCGCGCAAAACCAAGAGCTGCATATGTTAACGGCCGATGAATTGCATAACTGGTTACTATTCATGGATTTATGCGTTCAATCGGGAGCTCGAGGGAACCGACCGCTCGGTCTTTGCCAAAAGTAATTTAGAAGAGGGTTTTCAATTCCACAAGCTTTTCCACAGGCTTCCCGACCTTTTTCTCGGCTCACGCAAACCCAAGCTCCTACAGTACTTAATAGCTGCACCTACAGGAATTGCTGTAGCTTGGTGGATCAATCATCCGACCCCATCCCGCCTTCCGCGAGTGACTCGAATCGGGTGCTGTTTTTCAAAAACGCCATCTTCACTTTGCCGATCGGGCCGTTTCGCTGCTTGGCGATGATGATCTCCGCCTTGCCCTGCAATTCCGGATCGTCCTGTTTGTAGACTTCCTCGCGGAAGATAAACATCACCAGGTCGGCGTCCTGCTCAATCGACCCTGACTCGCGCAGGTCGGCGAGTTGCGGACGATGATCACCGCCACGACTCTCCGGCGCTCGGCTCAACTGTGACAGCGCGATGACGGGGACACTCAATTCCTTGGCCAAAGCTTTCAGCCCCCGCGAAATCGCGGAAACTTCCTGAGTCCGGTTCTCGAAGCGCTTGCCTCCACCCGACATCAGCTGCAGGTAGTCCACAATAATCAGGTCGAGCCTTCCGCCCTGGGCTTGCTTTAGTCGACGCGCCTTGGCGCGCATCTCACTCAGGGAAATTCCGGGCGTGTCGTCAATAAAAATCGGTGCGTGCGCCAGTTGCTCCATGGCGCGCACAACTTTCCTGGTATCGTCCTGCCACAGCGAACCGGTGCGCATCTTGTGAGCATCGACGCGCGCCTGCGAACACAGCAAGCGCATCAGCAATGCCTCGCGCGACATTTCCAGCGAGAAAACCCCTACCACCTGCTGATCTTCAATCGCCGCATTCTCCGCGATGTTCATGACGAACGCTGTCTTGCCCATCGACGGCCGAGCCGCGATGATCACCAGGTCGGAACGCTGCAGCCCGCTGGTCATTTCATCGAGATCGGTGTAGTGAGTCGCGAGTCCGGTGATGCGCTGGCCGCGCTGCAGCAGGGCGTCCACCGATCCGAAAGTCTCGCGGACGATCTCCTGCACGCCCATGAAGCCTCGTCCAATACGCTTTTCCGAGAGCTGAAAAATGGCGGCTTCAGTATCGCTGAGAACATCTTCGGCGGCGTCCGACTGATCGCTGGCGCGTGCAATGGCCGTCGTGGCGGCTGAAATCACTCCGCGCAGCAGCGCCTTGTCGCGCACGATCTTGACGTAATGCTCAATGCTCGGACGGTCAGGAACACCGTCGACCAGACTCGACACGTAAGCTACGTCGCCGATGGGCTGCAGATCCTTGTGCCGGTCGAGCTCCTCGATCAGCGTGATCATGTCAATCGGCCGCGACGACTCCGCCAGATCCACCATGCGCGAATAAATCCGCCGGTGCGAGTCCAGCGAGAAGTCCTCAATCCGCAGGTGCTCAGCCGCCTGGTTGTAAGCGAAGTTGTCGAGCAGGATTGCGCCCAGGATTGAACGTTCGGCCTCTACATTCGCCGGAAGAGTACTGATGGTGTAATCGGAAGTGGCCAAGATCATTCCCCAAACAAATTTGCAAAACGGCAAAACGAACACTACGCGGAATCACGTTGTGAATGCGACGCGCACCTATGGAAAACTCCGGTCGAATGAAAAAAATTTGGTACGTGCGGAACTTTAAGAGTCCAAGCAGGGTTTAGTGTAGGCGAATAAAATACGAATATCAAGAGGAACTCTGAGCGGTGGCCTTCGAGTTGTGAGCCGACAGCTGAGAGCTCAACTCTCACCGCTCATAGGTCATAAATAGAATGCGGTCGGGCCAGCCACCCGACCGCATTGTTCGTGGATTCCTGCTCTGCCATAGTCACCGCGGAGGCGGCGCAATGACTGCTTCAGCCAACAGCGCTCGAAAGGAGTGCCGCATTCGCCGAAGCCAGCTGCCGATTCGTCATCTTGCGATCACGAATCCACAACCGCTGCGGTGGCCAGCGGCCCGTCCTGCTCCGAGGAGCAAGGAGGGGGAGAAGGCCGCAACGCCCGGGCAACCAGTCGCGCTCGCGCGCGTTCCTGGAAGTATCCCCCCGGCAATTCGCTTTCGAAAATCACCGGCTGCCACTGGCTCTGCCGCAATCATCCGGCAAGCTCAGGAACTCTCACGTTTCGCTGAACCCACTTTCATCCAGATCCTCGCGCCTCGCAATACAAAACAGGTGCCCCGTTGTGCAGAACCTGTGGAGGATAAGAGTTCCCTGTGGAAGAACGAGGAAAACTAAGAATTAATCTTAAGAATTAACCTGACGAGAAGATCGATCCCTCCCGAGATATCAATAGCTTACACGCGGTTAAAGAAATAGAGAGAGTTGCGGGGAACGCGGGTCCAAAATCCTGAACACCAGTTCCGTCGTGGCTTCGGTGCTGAGGTGCGATCGTTACCGAAAACCTACAATAACCGATCCCCCCGATAGAGAACCTGTCCCTCAATCAAGCGGGCCTCCGCAGTCAGGGCATGCGCCTTGACCGGCCCAGTCGCGTCGATGTGCAGGACCTCGTGTCCGTGCGCGACCAACCAGTCGGAGACCAACATGCGGTGGCAACGGAAGTACAGGCGCTCCGCACACATGTATGCTGTCGGACCTTGCTCGGCCAGAGCGATCAGTTCGGCGGTGGCCTGCTCGAACTCCGGCGTCAGCATGTAATCCGCATAATTGCGGAAGCTCTGGTTGCGCATGGCAATGTTGGGCGAGTCCTCGAGAATTTTCTTGCGATAGCCGCCCAATGCCTTCATCCAGAAATAGCGAATTCCGGATGCGGGCAAGGTTTGCTCCAGCGAGTCACGATTGAACTGCGGCAAGCGACGCGACATGGGAAAAGCGCGGATGTCGACGAGCGTCTGAATGCGATGAGCCTGCAGCGCCGCGATCAGTTCGTCGAGCGGCCGCGTGGAGTGTCCGATGGTGTAGAGGACGGCCAACTCAGCTTCGATGCCAAAATGCTGCTATGCGATTCGATGGAGCGCGGCCTGAATCAGAGCATCCTGCTCGGGAAAGACCGTCCTCAGATCGAGGATGACTTTCCCCTCTTCTACGCGGGCGACGATGGGCGGATCCGATGCCCGCAAGCGTGCGCAGAGTTCGTCGGCGCTGACGCTTTCGCAAGCGAGGGCCAAAAGGCGCGTCGGCAGCACCGAAGAAGGGGCCGCGCCGCCTCCGATGACCGATTCGCCGTCCACGATTTCGACAGTTAACGCCGGCGACTTCGTATTGGGAGTCAGCTTTCCCGCCAGTGCCTGAGCGCGCTTCCCAATCTCTTCCTTCGTCAAACGCATCATCTTCAGCGCCGGGATGGCATCATGATCGTGCTTCACGTACGCGATCAGCGTCGCCTCGAGGGCCGCGTACGTGAGCTTGTCCACGCGCAAAGCGCGGAAGAGCGAGTTGGCGCGCATGCGAGCGAGCAGGTCGGCGCGGCCGCTGATCAATCCCGCTTGCGGGCCACCGAGCAGCTTGTCGCCGCTGTAGGTCACGAGGTCCACGCCCGCCCGCAGGCTATCAAGCACGCTGGGCTCGCCATTGATGCCGAAATTCTGCAAGTCCACGAGCGCTCCGCTGCCCAGATCTTCCATCAGCGGCAAACCATGTTGCCGGGCGAGGGCCGTCAGTTCGGCGCTCGACGGTTGCTCGGTAAACCCCGTGATTTCGAAATTCGACCGGTGCACGCGCAGCAGCAGCCGCGTGCGCTCGTTCATCGCATTTTTATAGTCGGCGACTCGCGTGCGGTTGGTGGTTCCCACCTCCCGCAAAATCGCGCCCGACTTCTTCATCACATCGGGAATCCGAAACGATCCGCCAATCTCGACCAGTTCTCCCCGGGAGACGATGACCTCGCCGCCATCAGCCAGCGTGTTGAGGGCCAGCAAAACGGCGGCAGCGTTATTGTTTACGACGATGGTGGAGAGGCCAGTCCCCAATTGACTGTCCTCGGAGATCAGCTTGCGGAACAGCCGATCGACGTGAACATCTCGCTTACCGCGCGTGCCGGTTTCGACCTCGAACTCGAGGTTGGAATACCCGCCGCTCGTTCCGTGAATGTGCGCCAGTGCGGACTCGGCCAAGGGGGCTCGCCCGAGATTGGTATGGAGAATCACTCCGGTCGCGTTGATGACCGAACGCAAGGAGTGCCCCAGGGACTGTCGGAGGTGTGTCTCGATGGCGTTGCCCAATCCGTCGAGGGCGAGACGCAGTGCGGGGCCATCGAGCAGGCCCGACGCGATCTCCTGTCGCAGCCGCGCGAGCACTGCGCGCGCGGAGTCCGTCACCGCGATCACGCCATGGCTGTTCACGAGCGACGCGACTTCGGGAGTGCGGATCAGCTCGTCGACCGGAGGCAGTTCGCGAAAAAGCTCCGATTTCGCCGCGCCTTTCATCCCCGGATTATCCCATGAATCGCGGCTGGCCCGGCGCTCACAGCGTGTGCAGATACGCGAGCAAGTCCTGAATGTCCTGTGCGCTTAGAGTTTGCGCGTAGCCGGGCATTTCGTTGCGACCGAGGCGCACAATGTCGCTGATCCGCTCGTCATTGGCGGGCAGCCCGCTTAGGGAAAGATACTTGTTTTGAAACACTCCTTTGAGGCTGGGGCCCTTCTTGCCGCGCTTCGAGTAAGGCTCGTGGCAACGATCGCATTGCGCATCGTAGATCCTGCGCCCAGCCGACTGTTGAGGATTAAGACCCAGCTCAGCATCGGACTTTCGTGGCTCGGCGTCGCACCCAATGGCCGTTGCGAGCGCGAGCATGCCGGCAATTGCCACTGCAAGAAAAATGAGATGATTCGTTTTTGTTGGCTGCCTCATCGAACTATTGTCTTGCGATTCCATGAACCATCCTTGATCGCGGGCGATGCGCGGTGTTGCGAGCCGCTTTACAATCATAAAGGAAAGATCCTTTTCGCTCACTCATGACCGTCGCGATTAAACGAGTCTACGAACCGGCGTCACGCTCCGATGGGTCCCGTGTGCTGGTGGATCGTTTGTGGCCCCGGGGTATCGCGAAGACGCGCGCCGCTCTTGACGAGTGGCTGCGCGACCTGGCGCCCTCCGACGAACTGCGGCGCTGGGCTCACGCCCACCCGGATCACTGGCAGGCCTTCCGTAGAAAATATTTGAAGGAACTTGCACGCCCGGAATGTGAAGATGCGTTGCGGCGGCTTTACGACCTTGCTCACAAGCGGAAACGCCTGACCTTGCTCTACGCTTCCAAAAATGAAACGCACAATAACGCGGTGGTGCTGAAGGAACTGCTCGACGGAATTCGCAAGCCTCCAACGGGAACCGGTCCCGGAGCCGTGTACGCCCTGCGCGCGCGCCGGGCAGCAGTTCGGCGCAGATAAACCAAACCCATGGTCCTCAATTTCAAGGCTGCGCTCCCCGAAGACTTGAACGAACTTCTGGGGATGATGAAGGAACTGCAGCAGGACGATCCCTGGTCGTGCCCGTTCGATGAAGCGGTGGCTGCGCGAGTGACGGACGACCTGCTGCGCAATCCGGCGCTCGGACGCGCCTGGATCATCGCCGCCGACGGTCAGAATATCGGCTATATCGTGATGGCATTCGATTACAGCCTGGAGTATCGCGGCCGGGGCGCCTGGATCGACGAGCTCTTCGTGCGCCGCACTCACCGGGGCCTCGGGATTGGCAGCCAGGCCCTTGAGTTCTTCGCAGGGCAGGCGCGGGAACTCGGAATCACGGTTATTCACCTCGAGGTAAATCACGGGAATCCTGCCATCGAGCTCTACCGCCGGCTGGGCTTCGAAGATCACCATCGATATCTCATGACGAAGTGGATCATCGAGAAGCCGTGAAGTCATTTAGAATCGTGCCCGCATGAGGTCTGTTTTCCAGTGGAACCTGGGTTCGCGCTCGCTCGAACTCGGCAAGCGCACGGTGATCATGGGCGTCATCAATGTGACGCCGGATTCCTTTTCTGATGGCGGCCAGTTCCTGGATCGCGACCAAGCTCTGCAGCATGCGGAAAGACTGCTGCAGGAAGGCGCCGACATCCTCGACATCGGCGGCGAATCCACGCGTCCCGGAGCGCGCGTCGACGCTGGAACGCCGAGGCAAACCGAAGCGAAAAAGAGTGCGGGCGCAACTCCCAAGACGGCATCGCCCGCGGTGAGCGCTGACGAAGAACTCAAGCGGGTGATCCCTGTCATTGCTGAACTAAAGAAGAGACATCCCGCGATCGTGATCTCCATCGACACCTATAAAGCCGACGTCGCTCGCGCGGCCGTCAACGCTGGCGCGGAGATCGTGAACGATGTCAGCGGATTTCGCTGGGATCCGCAGATGGCGAAAACCGTGGCGCAGCTCAAATGCGGAGCGGTGCTGATGCACATGCGAGGTCGGCCGGAAGAATGGCGCACTTTGCCACCCGCTGGCGACGTTGTGCTGCTGGTAAAGCGCGAGTTGAAAGAGTGGGCAGAGACGGCGGTGCTTGCTGGAGTCCGCCGCGAGCGCATCGTGCTCGATCCGGGTTTCGGCTTCGGAAAAAGTTTCGACGAGAACTATCCGCTGATCGGGCGCTTCGAGGAATTGGGCAGGGCGGGATTCCCCCTATTGGTAGGCACTTCGCGGAAGTCTTTCATCGGGAGAACTCTCGGCCGCGACGGTAAAGATGTCCCGCCGGACGGTCGCCTTTCCGGAACCCTCGCTACCCAGACCGCCCTGATTCTCAAGGGAGCGCACGTGGTGCGCACTCACGAGGTGAAAGCCTCCGTGGAGGCAGCGCGTATTGCCGATGCGATCTTGCTCGCTCGCTAAAGCCGAATTTTCCCTTCAAGAAAATTAACCAAAGATATTTTCGTCAGACGCCGCCGAGTGATCACCACCTCGTTCTCCGGCAACTCCCGAACGCACACTGCCCTCTACACTGGTGATCTTGGCGGCCGATTGCGCGCGTAAGCACCGCCGACAAGAGTTTGCATGGACGATCTGACGCACGATTTCAAAAGATCCGCGTGTAACGATCCGTCGCTCTGGAAGCCCGGATCCAAACGGCAATTGCGTCGTTTACTGGATGCAGCGTTCTCAGAGGGGAATTGATAATCCGGCTCTCGATGCCGCGGTGGAGGCGGCCAATACCCTGCGTAAGCCGATCGTCGTGTTTTTTGCCCCGGTGCCCTTTTACCCGCACGCCAACCTGCGGCACTACCGCTTTCTGAATGAAGGTATCCCTGACATCGGGGCTGTATTGGCCAAAAGAAATATTGGATTCGTGCTTCGCCGCTATCCAGAGCACAGCCTGGTGAAGTTCTGCGATGAGGTAAAAGCCTCGCTGGTCGTGGGCGACGAGAATCCGATGCGCGAGCCCGACAGTTGGCGGTGCACCGCGGCCCGGAAACTGAAGGTTCCGCTCTGGACGGTTGACTCTGATGTGATCGTCCCCTCGAAGCTCTTGGAAAAGACGCAATACGCGGCTCACACGATCCGGCCGCGGCTACAGGCGCACCTGAAGCGCTTCCTGGTTCCGGCCAAGAATCAGCACGCACACTTGCCCTGGAAAAAGCCAAGGGGTCTCGAATCGCTCCATCCCGATTGTGATATCACCGAAGGCTGGCAACTGGATCGCTTGGTCACACCGGTTTCGAACTGGCGCGGGGGAAGCAGCGAAGCGCTACGTTTGCTGCACGAGTTTCTCAAGCACAAACTGCGCGGCTATGGGACCAAGCGCAACAAGCCTGAAATCGACCACACCAGCCGGCTCTCGCCATACTTGCACTTCGGACACATCAGTCCCATTACCGTTGCCGTCGCTGTCGAAAAGGCCGACGCACCGAAAGCGGATCGAGAAGCCTTCCTGAACCAGGTCATCACCTGGAGAGAACTTTCGATAAATCTGGTGCGCTTCAATCCTGACTACGACAGCTTTGAGTGCGGGGAGCCGTGGGCGCACCGAACTCTGGCCAAGCATGCCAAAGACCTACGGCCCGTTCTTTACACGGAAAAACAATTGGAGGACGCCGAGACCCATGATCCGCTGTGGAACGCAGCGCAGATGCAGATGGTCACAACCGGCTGGATGCACAACTACGTTCGCATGTACTGGGCAAAGAAAATTCTGGAGTGGAGCCGAACGCCGGCGGAAGCGCACCGCATTGCCGTCCGCCTGAACGACAAGTACGAACTTGACGGGCGTGATCCCAATGGCTACGCCGGGATCGCATGGGCGATCGTCGGAAAATTCGACCGGCCCTGGTTTGAACGTCCTATCTTCGGACAGATTCGCTACATGTCAGGCGCCAGTACGGGCAAGAAATTCGACAGCAAACAGTACATCCAGCAGAATCTGTCGCAGACTCTTTTCCAAACTTCGCCAGCCCGAATCTAGAACGTCTTCGCCGAATCCAGCAGGATCGTCACTGGTCCCTCATTCACGAGTTCCACCTGCATCATCTCCTGAAAGCGTCCGGTTTCGCAGTGCAGCCCCGCGGTCTGAAGACGTTCGACAAAAAACTCATACAATCGCCGCGCAGAGTCCGGTGGGGCCGCGTCGTCAAAAGATGGACGCTTCCCCCTTCGCACGTCGCCATAGAGAGTGAACTGCGAGACCACAAGCACGCCACCCGCAACGTCGCGCACGCTGCGGTTCAGCTTGCCGTCTGCATCCTCGAAGATGCGCAGGCCTGCGATCTTGTCGGCCATGTAATTCACATCGGCCTCGGTGTCTTGCTGCCCAACGCCCAACAGCACGAGCAATCCCATGCCGATTTCGCCGCTCGTCCATCCGTTGACGGTGACTTTGGCGCGGCTCACGCGTTGTACAACAGCCCGCATTGTTTTCTCGGCACCCTCTCTCGACTGCTTCTCGGATAGCTTGCTGGCGTCCCCCGACTGCGCCTTCCACGATTGACCCCGGCAACGGCCAACCGTTAGGATTCAGGAGTGCAATCCCAACTTAACAGAGGCTCTGCCGGAAACGACATCGCCCTTCCTTTACACTAATTCAGCGAGACAATTACACTACACACTCGCCTTTTTTCGTACCGCAGTGCGTAAGATGTGACGAGTTACGAAGAGTCAAGGCTAAGTCAGCAGAACTTAAGGGCTGCGATTGCGCGACCAAACAGCCGAATTCAAATCTAATCGAGGCAAAAGAGGAGACACATGGCAGCCGTAGACGAGAAGGTTAAGCAGATCATCGTGGAGCAGTTGGGAGTGGATGAGGGCGAAGTCACCTCCAGCGCGTCGTTCGTGGACGACCTGGGCGCCGATTCCCTCGACACCGTCGAATTGGTGATGGCTTTCGAAGAAGCCTTCGACATCGAAATCCCCGACGAGGATGCCGAGAAGATTCGCACCGTGCAAGACGCCGTGGACTACATCGGCAAGCACGCGAAAGCGGGGAAATAGATTTGGGACGCAGGGTCGTTGTTACCGGCCTTGGCTTGATCTGCGGCGTGGGCAATTCCACCGACGGGGTGTGGAAGGCCCTGCTGGCGGGTAAGAGCGGGGTGGCTCGAATCACCGGCTTCGACGCCACTGCATTCGCCTGCCAGATTGCCGCCGAGGTCAAGAACTTCGACCCTCTGAATTTCATCGAGAAGAAAGAAGTCAAGAAAATGGGCCGCTTCATTCACGTGGCCATCGCGGCCGCTGATGAAGCGCTGAAGATGTCGGGACTGAAGATCACTCCCGAAAACGACGAGCGCGTCGGCGTTCACATCGGGTCGGGCATCGGAGGATTCGACATCATCGAGCGCGAACACACCGCGCTGATGGAAGGCGGCCCACGCAAAATCTCTCCTTTTTTCATTCCGGCAGCCATCATCAATCTTGCTGCCGGCCAGGTTTCCATGCGTTTCGGCGCCAAGGGCCCGAATGAGGCCACGGCGACGGCCTGCACGACCAGCGCACACTCCATCGGAGATTCGTTCCGCATCATCCAACACAATGACGCCGATGTGATGATCGCAGGCGGAGCAGAGGCCGCGATCACCCCGATGGGCGTGGGTGGATTCGCCGCCATGCGTGCTCTCTCCACACGCAATGACGATCCGGAAAAGGCCAGCCGTCCATGGGATCAGGCCCGCGACGGATTCGTGATTGGCGAAGGCGCTGGCATCCTGATCCTGGAGGAGTTGGAACATGCCCGCAAACGCGGCGCCCCGATACTGGCTGAAGTGGCCGGCTACGGCATGTCCGGGGACGCTTACCATATGACGCAGCCCGCGCCCGAACACGAAGGCGGATTCCGCGTCATGCGCAACGCCGTGCGCGACGCTGGAGTGACTCCGAACGTAGTCGGCTACGTGAATGCCCACGGCACTTCTACCCCGATCGGTGACTCTCTCGAGGCGCACGCCATCCGCAATTTCTTCGTAGATCACAAGGTCGCGGTAAGTTCCACGAAGTCCATGACGGGCCATTTGCTGGGCGGCGCCGGAGGCCTCGAGGCCGGCATCACGGTGCTGGCACTGCGCGACCAGATGCTGCCTCCCACCATCAACCTGGAAAACCCCGATCCGGATACTGCGGGCATGGACCTGGTCCCCAATCACGCCCGTAAAGCCGAGATCGAATACGCCATGTCGAATTCCTTCGGTTTCGGTGGAACTAACGGCGCGTTGCTCTTCCGCCGTTGGAGCGAATGAAAGTTCGGCGAAATCCCACGTCCGGAGCGCTCTCCGCAAATTCCTCATTCCACGAATCTTTTTGTTCGTAATGTCCTTTCTCCCGCGGCGCTCATTTAGTAATGGAACTTAGGTACTCCGCGCGTTGGTCCTTCGGGTCTTTGCAATGATGGCGGCAGCCTCCACAATGGTTTTCGAAAGTGGAGTCTTCCCCAAAACCCATGGATAAAGCTTTCGCGACTACTTTTGTTCCAGCTCCCATTACCCGGAAAGCCGCAGCCCGCGCCGCTCTTGTGGGATTGAACGAGCCAGCCCGCGCATTGCTTTCCGAGTGCTTCCGGCAGTTCGGCATCGAAACTGTAGTCATGACTGCCAATGCTGCCGAGCGCGTCCGCAAAGAGAAGTTCGAGGCTTGCGTGCTGGCCCTGGCCGATGGCTCCGAATCCGTAATGGAGGCGGCCCGCGGTTCCAGGTCAAACAGTCGCTGCATTATCTACGGAGTCGGCGGGAGCGCGCAGGAGGCAATGCGCTTTTCGAAATTCGGCATCAATGCCATGTTCAATGAGCCGCTGGAGCGTCCGGCAGCGCTGAAACTCGTCCGTGCCACGCGCATGCTCGTGCTGCACGAGTTCCGCCGCTACGTGCGCATTCCGGTCATGACTGAAGTCTTGCTGGTGGGCGATGGCCGGCGAGTCACGGCGACCAGCATCGAGATGAGCTCTGGTGGAATGTCGGTCAAGAGCGCCGAAGATTTTTCAAACGGCACCAACATCGAAATCTCTTTCGCCCTGATGACTCTACCGCGAGTGAATGTGCGAGGCACGATCAGCTGGCGCAAGCCTAAATCGATTGGCGTCCGCTTCGATCCCAACGATGACCGCCGACTGCGCGTCAAAACCTGGATCGATTCATACCTCGAAAACTAGGCAGCGCCTTCGCCTTCCGCATCCCGTTACAATAGCTTCGTGCCCGAAGCCAGCACTGACAAAGCGCCGGTAAGCGCGCCCATCGCCTCTGGCACCCGCCGCTTTTCCCTGCGTCAGCGCATCATCTTGCGCATCATTATCTTTTTCGGATACTGGATCATTCGGCTGATCGGCCCCACGCTGCGCATCTGCATCTGCGGCGAGGAGGGGGCACAGAAAACTCCGGACGAGCGTCCGCTGGTGGCCTCGTCCTGGCATTCCTGCCTTATTCCTTCAACCTACATTTTTCGCCATTTCGGCATTCGCGTGATGAGCAGCAACAGCTACGACGGCGAGTACATGGGACGCATCATCCGCAAGTTCGGATTCGTCGCAGTGAAGGGATCGAGCAGTCGCAACGCAGTGCGCGCCCTTTTAGGCCTTCGTCGTGCGCTTGAAGATGGGTGGACGGTGGCCTTCACGCTCGATGGCCCGCGCGGTCCGCGGCGCAAGGTAAAGCCTGGCCCCGTGGCCTTGGCACGCTCCTCAGGCATGGCGCTCACAACATTCCACGCGGCGGTGGACAAGGCCTGGGTCCTCAATACCTGGGATCGCCTGATGATTCCTATGCCGTTTTCGCGGGTGCTGGTACGTTTCGGGAAACTAATTCCCGTGCCCAGGAATGCGAGTGACCAGGACATCGAGCGCTATACGGAAGAACTGCAGGCTTCCCTCGATCGCGTCTGCGATTTCGCCGAGGCCAACGTCAGCAAAGTCGGAACCAGCGAGTTTCCGAGGTACAAGAGAACGGAAAGAGAAGTTGAGGATTGCTGATTTCTTGTTGAGACCGTCGTCCATCAACCATCAGCAATAAAAATCAGCGATTTCTTTATTCCAGCGTTGACCCGAGCTGCTGGTATCTATACTTCTTGCCGTCCCAGAAGATCACCGACGAAGTATCTTCACCCTCGCCCTGTTCTTCCATATAGACTCCCAGGACGCTTTTCTTCTTCATCGTCAGCCGTTTCACGGTCAGAGTCTTAAATGGCAGATTGATAAGCAGGAACTTGGCCTTGGGAGTTTCGGCGCGCCACGCGTCCTTCTCGCCGCCGTGAATGATGAGCAACGCTACCCCACGGCGTTCGGGTTGGTCCGACGCGAACGTGGATGTAACTTTCACGTCGCCAAAGCCGAGGAAGGTGTCGTAAGGATCGGCGACTACGAAGCTGTATTCGTCCTTGTCTGCCATCGGGTTCTTGCATTTCGCGGCCACAACCAGATCGTCAATGCCGTCCCCATCAAGGTCGCCCACAAACTGTGGCGGGCCCCCGAGCAAAGAACAGTTGTCGCCGAACTGCTGGTGAATCAATTCGTTGGTGACCGCGGGCGACGGAGCCTTGGCATGCGCCGGCGGAGGAGGCGGCTGTTTCTTCTGCGCGTACGCCGCGCCGATCAGAAAAAGCGCGAAAAATGGGAGCAGCAACAATGTGCGGGACGACATATTTCCTACTCTATTCCGGTTTGATGCGGGCGGGTAGAGACACACTAGTGACGGAGGTAACGGCAGGCGTCCCGGCGCACCAGAACATGTCATCCGTACTTCACCAGTTGTCATCCTGAGCGAAGCGAAGGACCCGTGTACCTTGCCGACGCCATCCCGAGCGTACCCCAGACTCTACCGCCGGAAATGCTCCCAGCCGCGGGGCACGAGTTCAGAAACGGTGCCTTTCGAATTCTTGATGAGCATCGTCCGGCGTCGCGTGATGATCCCAATCTGAGTCAGGGTGACTCCACCGAGGCGGGCCGGAACGCGTTTCCGCGCGGGCACAGTAAACAGCAGTTCGTAATCTTCGCCACCGTGCAGAGCCAGTTCCAGATCGACTTCGCTAGCCCGTTTGCCCACGCGGGAACGAGGGATGGCTGCCGCATCGAGTTCGGCCCCTACACCGCTTTCATCACAAATGTGCGCCAGGTCGGTCGACAGTCCATCGCTGGTGTCGATCATCGCCGAGGTGAGCCGCTCCTGGCGAAGAATAAGGCCGAGCTCGACGCGAGGATCCGGATAGAAATGGCGTGGATAGTCTCGCGGATTTACTTTCCTTTTCCTGCTCTGCATCCTCAAGACTGCGGCTGCGGACCCGCCGAGTTCCCCACTGACAAAGATTCGATCTCCCGGGCGAGCCCCAGACCGCAAGACGGCCTTTCCCTTCGGCACTGCGCCGACAACGATGATGTCGGCCAGAACTCCGTTCGGAGACTCCGCGGTGTCGCCGCCGGCCAGGACTGCTCCGTGTTTCTCTGCCAAACTGACCAGGCTGCGAATGAAGCGTCCCACCCACGCTTGCGACAAGTTGCGAGGCAATGCCAACGACAGAAATACTGCGACCGGTTGGCCGCCCATCGCGGCAATGTCGCTCAGCCCGCGCGCCAGACAACGATGACCCACCGACTCGGGCGGGTGCCAGTCCCGGCGGAAGTGGACGCCTTCCAGCGTGAAGTCGGTCGTGACCAGCGAGTCGCGTCCCGCCAGCATGCGCAGTACGGCACAATCGTCTCCGATCCCGGTGACAATGGCGCGCCCCGAACTGCGGCCGACTCGACCGGAGGACGTCGCGATCCGGCGAATCTGGGAAATCAGGCTTTTCTCGGGAAGCGGCACGGCGCAAACACTATAACGGATCAGTCTAAGACCGGTCGCCTCCGCAGCCATCAGGCCAACGATCCCTTGTCCGGGCACGCTTCCGTAACTGTCCCTCGGTGACCCCCTGTTACCCAGTCTTCGGTAACCGGGATCGTCCGCTTGCGTCGTTGACAGGGGGAACCCAGTTTGTTACCGTTAACCAGTCATTCACAAAAGACCTTTGGCCGAAGCTAAGTTCTGCAGGCAGTTGGCATTGCAGACGAGCTTAAAATTTCAGGTCTGGTCGCATTTCTTGGTAGGTAAAGGGCCGCGAAAGAGTCCCATTCCCAAGAGGGGATTGCAGCCCGGAAAAAGTCAGGTGGTCCGAACAGGCCCGTTCAGCAACTAAGAATCTGAGCCTGGAGTTCCGGACCTGATGCTTCAAAACTAGAGGGACACTTGCAGAAACGGTTTTACATCCTTTTCGTGGCTCGCGGGGAAGACGGCCAGTTGCGCAAGATTTCCATCCCCGTGCACTACCTCTATGTTTTCGTCATAGGGGCTGCGATTGGATTCCTCAGCCTGACCGGGATTGCCAGCTCTTATACGCGCATGCTTCTGAAGGTCTCCCAGTTCAACCAACTGAGGACCGAGAAAGATCAGCTCAAAGACAACTACTCACGGCTGGAGCAGGTGGCGAAAGAACGCGATCTGCAGGTGGCATCTCTGGGCTCGATCGCCGGGGAAGTCTCTGCCCTGTACGGATTGAAGTCGCAGCCAACGTTGGTAACGGCGACGGACGATCAGATTCAAGACGCCGACGTGAGTTCCTCGCTCGATCAGCTGCACGCTTTGCGGACATCGGCGCTTACCGGCGCGACGATGGTCGGCTTGACCATGGGCCTGACTCGTAACGCCACCACAGCCGACTGGTTTAAGGCGAACTCCGCTCCCAACGTTTGGCCGGTAGATGGCCAAGTCACGGGAAGTTTCGGGGAGCGAATTGATCCGTTCAACGGTGAAGGCGCATTTCACAGCGGCGTCGATATTGGCAGCAGCTATGGCGCCCGCATCATCGCTCCGGCGGATGGGGTCGTGACCTTTACCGAGTCCCTCGGCGGCTACGGCAAAGCGATCATGATCGATCATGGGAACGGCATCAGCACCCGCTACGGTCACCTTTCAGGATATGCAGTAACGGCAGGACAAAGAGTGCACCGCGGCGACGTGATCGGTTTCGTCGGAGAGAGTGGTCGCTCGACCGGTCCTCATCTTCACTATGAAGTCCGCATCAACGATACCCCAGTGAACCCCTACAAGTACCTCCGCGTCACCGTCGCGCACAGCGGCGGCTTCTCCACCGGAAGCTAGTTCAGCCTTCGACTCCTTATTCCCCAAAAATCTGTTGCTTTTGTGTGGCTCGTCCCTCCCGAGTTTTTAAGGTTACTTCCGACGCAATTGGCCCATTACTCCCGTAATGAATCCACGTAAACAAGCTGAAGAATCACACTGCCCGGAGCGCTAACATAGTTGGGCCCCCTCCCCGTCATGCGTGGCAGCTTGAGGACCGATCCATGGAGAATCCCAACGAAGTTAAGCGGTTTGGCCGGTATGAGGTCGTCGCCGAGTTGGGCCGCGGCGCCATGGGTGTGGTGTACAAAGCTCGTGATCCCCAGATCGACCGCCTGGTCGCGGTGAAGACCGTTTCCTTGTGGGGACAGGAGCCCGACGAAGAAAAAGAATTTCGTCTGCGGTTTCTGAACGAAGCGCAGGCGGCTGGGCGTCTGCATCATTCCGGTATCGTTTCGGTATTCGATGTGGGCGAGAATCCCGAGAATCAGAATCCCTACATCGTGCTTGAGTATGTCGCGGGCGAGTCCCTGAACCGAATTCTGGCACGGCAGAAAAAGCTGGAACTGAGTACCGCTTTGCAGTTCGCCGAGGAAATTGCCGACGCACTCGACTATGCCCACGCGCAAGGCGTAGTTCACCGCGACATTAAGCCCGCTAACATCCTGGTCACAGATGCCGGACACGCGAAGATTGCCGACTTCGGCATTGCGAAATTGAATCTGGCCCACTTCACCCTGCCCGGACGCGTACTGGGGACTCCCGCCTACATGGCGCCCGAACAACTGAGCGGCGAGGGAGCGGACGGTCGCTCCGATTTGTTCTCGCTGGGCGTGATCTTGTACGCCATGGTGACCGGCCACTCGCCATTTCAGGGTAACAGCGCCACCACCGTCTGTTACAAAGTCGCCAACCGCGAACCGATCGCCGTGACCGCACTCGATATGACGCTGCCGCCACAGCTGGATGCCGTCATTGGGCGTGCGATAGCCAAGAATCCAGATGACCGCTACCAGCGAGGGGCTGATTTCGCTGCCGATCTGCGTCAATTGCAGCAGTATTACAAGCCGAGTTCGACGACGACGTCACTGCGGGCTATGGACAATCCAGGAACGCGTTCGGGCCAATCAAGCGCCCTGACCGATCGCCCGATGGCCGCCATCGCCCAAGCCGAAAAGGTGGTCCGTTTCATACTCTTTAAAGCACCCCTCCGCGACCTGATTCTCGGGGCTGCCACCGTGGTTTTGCTGGTAATTCTCGCCGCTCAATCGAGAGTGTTACTGCATTCATCCAATGCAGCAGGAAATGGCGCTTCGAGCGCCGCTTTGGCCACGTCGCCGATGACGAACTCCGACCCTGCAACGCCGACTCCATCCCACGAGGCGGCTCCGCCCAAAGCGGACCAGACCGTGCCCAGTGCGGCCAGCGCATCGCCGGGAAGGACCGCCAACCGGAAGATGCGCCCGGTGCAGCAAGCCGCGGCGTCGCAAACCGGTTTTTCCAGCCTCGAACTGGCGGTTCAGCACCAATTCAAAGACGCGACACTGTTTGTCTGGATCGATGACAAGCTGGCATTGACCCGGCCCTTGCACGGCGGGTCGCAAAAAAAATTGGTCGTGTTCAACGGGATTCACGGAACCCAATCCGAGACCTTGAGAATCCCCGCCGGGAAGCACGTTCTTCGCTTGCGGGCGTTGTCATCCGACCAGACAACCGATCTTTCCAGGACCATCTCAGGCGAGTTTATTGCTGGCGTGGGTAAGTCATTGCAGGTCACGTTCGATCGGCACAACCGGTCTATGCGCTTGGCTTGGGAATAGCCGATAGCCACCTTACTATTGCCGTAATCCCATCCAGTTTTCCGAAACTACGAGAGAGTTTCCCGGATTCTGCGGATCGTATTTCACCGAAGTGGGCAGCCCGAGGCGGCAGGAGTGGAGATTGATCCAGTGCCGCAGATACGTAACATCCTGCGAGCACTCGTAGGAGACGCCCGCTACGTCGTATTTATAGATGAGCATGACTGCCGCGTGATGGTTATCCGCAACAGCGAGTTCCTGAACGTCAATTACAGTGCCATCGGTGATGCGCCCCGTCCCTTCCAGCCAGGCCCGGCGCTCGCGCTCGAGTTCGTCGGGCGTCCTCGGCTTGCGCCGCAATAGCGCATAAGCGCCGATCAAAGCTGCGGCGCCCGCGGCAACCATCTCATAAAGTCGTAGCGAATCCATACAGGGGTGGGGTCGAGTTCGGCTCTTTCCGCCGACCTCTTTGTCAGGATAAGCGTAAAGCGAGACGTGTGGAAGTGGTTCTGCAGTTACGGAAGTGCCGGGCTTGTGCAAAACGGGCGCGGGAGATTGTCAGGCCTCGAACTGAACAAAAGAAACTCAACCTGGCGTTGTACTAGAATCGGGCGGCGACCATGCTCGTCAGTGAATCTGAAAACAGCAACAAGCATGCGTTAGATCCCAGGGCGAAGTGAGGCGAATGAGAATTAAGGCGATTGGTGCATTTCTTCTATCGATATACATAACCGCGATGGCGGGAGCCTTCGGCGGAGCCGGGGTAAACGCCGGCGACAAGAATACGAACTTCGACTGGCCCATTTACGGCGGCACCCGGGAAAACAATCGTTACTCGCCGCTCCAGCAGATCAACCGCAAGAACGTAACGAATCTCGGAGTCGCCTGGACCTTTGATACGGAAGAATCTGGCGGGTTGCAGACCAGTCCGATCGAGGTCGAGGGCGTCTTGTACGGGCTGTCCCCCTCGCAGAAAGTATTTGCATTGGATGCGGCCACGGGCAAGCTCTTGTGGAAGTTCGACTCTGGAATCAAGGGCACGCAGCCCGACCGCGGCCTGGCGTATTGGTCTGACGGCAAGGAACGCCGGATCATTGTAGGCGTCATGAATTTCGTGTACGCGCTCGACGCAGAGACCGGGAAAGCGATTCCGAGCTTTGGCAAAGACGGCCGCATCGACTTGCGCGAAGACCTCGGTCGCGATCCCGCCGACCAGTCGATTTATTTGACCAGCCCGGCTCTGATCTACAAAGACCTCATGATCGTAGGTGGGCGAGAGTCGGAAACCCTGCCCGCTTCCCCGGGCGATGTGCGAGCCTACGACGTGCGCACTGGAAAGCTGCGCTGGTCCTTTCATACCATTCCGCATCCGGGAGAGTCAGGCTACGACACTTGGCCGAAAGACGCCTGGAAGACTAGCGGCGCTGCCAACAATTGGACTGGCATGACGCTGGACGGGGCCCGTGGGATTGTCTACGTCCCAACCGGCTCAGCCGCGTTTGATTTCTACGGCGCAGACCGCATCGGCGACGACCTGTTCGCCAATTGTCTGATAGCCCTGAATGCCGAGACCGGAGAACGCATCTGGCATTTTCAGGCGGTGCACCATGATCTGTGGGACCGCGACTTTCCCACGCCACCCGTGCTCTTGACGGTGCAACGCGACGGCAAGAAAGTCGACGCCGTAGCCCAAGCCACGAAGCAAGGATTCGTATTTCTTTTCGACCGGACGAACGGCAAGCCCCTGTTTCCCATCGAGTGCAAGAATTATCCGCCCAGCGATGTGCCCGGAGAGACCGCAGCTCAACAGCAGTGCCTTCCCCAGAAGCCCGCCCCGTTCTCCCGCCAGTTTCTGACCGAGGATCTTTTGACGGACCGCACGCCACAGGCGCATCAGTGGGCGCTCGACCGGTTTCGAACGTTTCGGAGCGAAGGACAGTTCGTCCCATTCACCACTGCGAAAGAGACTGTTATTTTTCCCGGACTCGATGGCGGAGCCGAATGGGGTGGACAAGCCGTCGATCCTGAAACCGGGATTATGTACATCAACGCCAACGATCTGGCTTGGACGGGTCGCCTTGCTGAAACCACGGCCGCAGAGGCCCAACAGAACACTCCGAAAGGCATTTACACGAGCCAATGCTCGGTTTGTCATGGCGAGAACATGGCTGGATCTCCGCCGGCCGTTCCATCACTGCTCATCGCCGGCAAGAAGATGAAGGCAGAGGAGATCGCGACCACCATCAAGAACGGCAAAGGGCGAATGCCCGGATTCGCTAACCTAAGCGAAGACCAGATCTCCGCCTTGGTGTCCTATGTTATGAGTGGCGGAGCCAATGTCCAAATCGAAGGTAAGGAAGTGGCAAGCGCGGGCCCTCCGCTTCCGACGCTGCGATACCATTTCACCGGATACCTTCGTTTTTCCGATCCCGACGGATACCCGGCGACCGCCCCGCCCTGGGGAACCCTGAATGCCATAAACCTCAATACCGGCGAATACGCATGGAAAATTCCCTTTGGCGAATATCCCGAACTGGCGGCACAGGGAATAAAGAACACTGGCACAGAAAATTACGGTGGGCCGCTGGTGACTGCCGGTGGCCTCTTGTTCATTGGGGCTACCAACTATGACAAGAGATTTCATGCCTTCGACAAGGCCACCGGAAAACTACTCTGGGAGACGGCTCTGCCTTTTGCAGGAAATGCGACGCCGATTACTTACCAACTCAGGGGCCGTCAATTTGTGGTTATCGCGGCGGGTGGAGGCAAGGATCTAAAATCGAAGTCAGGTGGGGTTTACGTTGCGTTCGCGCTGCAGAGATAGTCAGTCCTACTTGCTCTGGCTGCAGACGCTCTTGCTGATCAAGTCGGCAAAGCCGCCTTCCGGACCTTTGCCGAACTGATCGTCGTGGGTGGCTTTCTTGCTGACCACGAAGCGCCCGCTTCGGTCGCGGGAGTAGAACCATTGCGTGGTGGGTGCGACCGTGCCGTTCGTGCAGTCGAAGCGAACCCGGGCTCGCATTTCCACGAAGGGTCCGCCTTGCGGAAGATCTGCCGGTTCCTTGTACTCGATGCGGACGAGCGCGACCCGCTGGTTGTTTTTCAACACTCGTACGGAACTGACCGAGACTTTATCACCTGCTTCAGTCTTTCCGATGGTGCGCCAGTCTGCGGCCGCTAAAACCATGCTCACCACGAGCAGTGGCGCCACTACGATAGCGGCAAGGATGAGTGTGGTTTTCTTCAACACTGTGCGCCCCAAGCGCATATTGCAGCACACCACTTTGGGCCATTGGGCCCATTCTGTCAACAGCGTCCTTGTAGGACCGTTTCTGATAAAGTCCGTGTTATGGTTATGTCGCGGTGAATTGCCGGATGCCGGGTTTTAGGGATTTTCGACGATGGAAAGACTTCATTCCGCGATATTTATGTCACCGGTCGGTCCGCTGTTTTTAGCCGCTTCCGACCAGGGATTGGTGGCGCTCGAGTTCGACCGCCGCCTGCCCGGACAGCAGACAATTCGCCCCAACCCGCGCGATCTGCGAGTCGAAAGCAAAGCACTGCGCTTCGAGGAATCCGAGCGCGATATGCACCTCTATATCGATGCGCTGGAGAAATATTTCGCTGGCGAGCGGCGCGAGTTTGGTATTCCACTGGACCTGCGTGGCACCGAGTTTCAATTGGCCTGCTGGCGCGCCTTGCTCGCGATTCCCTATGGAGAAACTCGAACCTACGCCGACATTGCCAGAGCTGTCGGCCGGCCTCAGGGATTTCGCGCCGTAGGCATGGCTAACAATCGCAACCCCGTGGCCATTGTCGTCCCGTGTCATCGGGTGATCGCCTCCGACGGCACCCTGTGCGGATACGGCGGCGGCCTCGACGTGAAGCGAAAGCTCCTCGAGTTGGAGGGAGCATTGAGCGGCACACTCGCCGCATAGAAATTGCTGATTGTTGAATTTTGATTGTCGATGGATGAACCCCGGCTCACGCGGTCCGGTTTCAATCAACAATCAACAATCAAAAGTCATCAATTTTCTTTGGCTACCCAAACCAAATCCTCCACGCTCCGCAAGGCGGGACTCTTTTATCTCGTCTTCGTAATGTTCTCCTACACCACCGGTGGCCCCTTCGGCCTCGAGGACATGGTCACTACCTCGGGTCCCGGCATCACCCTTCTCTACCTGCTGGTGTTGCCGTTTTTCTGGTGCATCCCGGTGTCGCTTGTCTCGGCGGAACTGACTACTGCCATGCCCGTCGAGGGCGGCTTCTATCGCTGGACTCGTGCCGCCTTTGGCGATTTCTGGGGATTCCTTGCCGGATGGTGGAACTGGACCGCGTCGTTTCTGCTGGGCGGAGCCTACGCCGTCCTGTTTACCGACTACCTCGTCTACTACTTGCCCAAAATGACGTGGTGGGAGCACTACCTGGTTTCGGTCGCGCTGATCGCGCTCCTGACCTGGATCAACGTGCGTGGTATTCAGATGGTCGGGCAGGTCGCGACCGCGCTGGAGATCTTTATTTTTGTGCCCGTGATGACGATGGTCGTGATCGCGCTGGCCCACTGGCACCAGAATCCATTTCACCCGTGGGTGGTCCCGCATCAAGCCACATTCAAAGTCTTCGGCGTCGGACTAGCCTTGGGATTATGGCTCTACTCCGGATACGAGCAGCTTTCTACCGTGGCCGAGGAAGTCGATAACCCGCAGAGGGCGTACCCGCGAGCCTTGGCCGTTGTCGTGCCGCTTTCAATTGCGGCTTACTTCCTCCCAACTCTTGCCGGGCTGGCATCGGCGGGCAACTGGGAAAAGTGGCACACAGGTTTCTTTTCCGACGCCGCCAGGATGATCGGAGGCCCGTGGCTGGGCACCTGGATGACCCTGGCCGCAATGGTCGGCAATGTGGCCCTGCTTAACAGCACCATCCTGACGACTACGCGCATGCCCTTTGCCATGGCCGAGGACGGATATCTGCCGGAGGTGCTCACGCGCAAGCACGCCCGCTACGGAACGCCATGGCTCGCCATCGTGGCCTCGGCCGTGATCTACGCGCTGCTCGCCTGGCAAAGCCTGGGGCAACTTATCTCGGTCTACATCTGGCTGCGCTCGGCGACGACAGTCCTGACGGTGCTATCAGCGTGGAAATTACGGCGCACCCAGCCAGAACTGAAGAGATCGTTCACAATTCCCGGCGGGCGTTTGGGATTGCTCTACGTGGTCGGTGCGCCAGTGATAATGGCCTTGGTGGCGCTGCTGGGGAGCGATAAGTTCGGACTTGTCGGCGGCGCAATCGCGATTGTGGTCGGGCCGCTGGTGTATGGTTTGCTGAAGAAAATCAGGCCTCCAATTGTATAGGGGGGCTCGCCCGATCCGCATTTCTTGGCCGCAGACATAAGACGTTACGAGAATCGTATCGTCGGCAGTCTGCTTGCCGACTGCAGCCATGAAGCCCGCTCCCTTCCAAGCCTAAAGCTTCCGCCCCAGTGCAACTTGACCCGCTAGAAGAAACGTCTTGGGGTATTTGCCTTCGCCGCATAACTTGAACGAACCGAAATCCTTGTACCACAGACCTTGTGGCACATCGGGCTTCGTTTCCATCCACTGGCGGAGTTGGTTCAGATCAGGCAGGCTGATATTACGGTCACGCATACGCTCCACTAAGTGGTCGCGAATAGCCGTGGGGAGGTGGGGCCAAGTCTCGATCTGCGGCATTACTCACCGAAGATGAAGCGCCCCATCTCATCACCCAACTGTTTGACTTCCTTCGGATCGGACGCCGCCCGAAATCGCTCCGCCAACGCGAAGAACGCTTTTTCTTTTTCTTTCTGCGCCTCAAGGCCTTGTTCGACTAACTCAACGAGGACTCGGTTGTCACTCAGGCGTCTTTTCTTGGCGATGCGCTCCACCTGCTCGGCCAATCGGGTAGGCAAGGTTAAGCTACGGCGGACTTGCTTTGTGAATCCCATGACACCATTGTACACCGTTATGGTGCACATTCCACCGAAGCCAGCTCTCAACTCACCCAGTCTAGTACCTTGTACCAGGCCCCCGCGAACGGCAGAAACCAGGGCTTTCCGTTGTACAGCCCGAGCGGCGCGCCCGGAAACGGAATTCCTACGAAAGGATTTTCCGGCTTGTCCCCGGCCATGAGTTCAGCGATCTTCTGCCCCTGATAAGTGGCCATCGCCACTCCGTGCCCCGCATAGCCCACGGCGTAGTACATTCCATCCATCTGCCCGGCGTGCGGCATGATGTCGAACGCGAAATCGAGGGTTCCTCCCCAAACGTAGTCGACTTTCGCGTCGGCCAGTTGCGGGTAGACGTCGATCATCCCGCGGCGCAGGATTTCCGCGCTGCGGCGCACCGTTTGATCGTTCTCAGGAAAGAATGCCGCCCGGCCGCCGAAAAGCATGCGGCGGTCCGGGGTGAGCCGGTAGTAGTACAGGTAATTTTTCGAATCATAAATCATCCGGTTCCGCGGACTGAGTTCGCGGGCGAGGGCCTCGGGCAACACTTCGGTTGTAATGATGAACGAGCCGATCGGGATAATCTTCTTCTGAAGCGCAGGAGTCGCAGAAGTCGTGTAGCCGCTGGTCCCCACGAAAACTTCATGGGCCCAGATCTCCGCAGTGATTCCCGGGCCTCTGGAAGTTTTTATTCTCCATCCAGTCTCTCCCTGGCGCGACTCGCGCTCGATCCCCCCTACGCGCGTGTGCTCGAAGATTGTTGCTCCCGCCTTCATCGCGGCGCGGGCGAGTCCGGCAACGTAACGCGCAGGATTGCAGCCTGCGCTCACCTCATCCACCATTCCGCCGAAGTAGATACTCGAGCCGATCTCGGAACTCAGTTCGCTTCTCTGCACCACCCGCAGTTTGTGATTGAATTCGGTTTCGATGACATCGGCTTGGCGCTCATAGTCGTCGAAGTGTTTCTGCTTGCACGCGACCTCAAGATGCCCGCAACGCGAAAAATCACAGTGGATTCCTTCTTCCCGAACGATTTGTTCGACACAGTCCATCGAGGCCAGTGAAGCTGCGTACATCCGCCGTGTGCGCTCGCGCCCGTACATGGAAATGAGTTTGTTGACACCCAGCTTCATGCCGGTCAACACCATTCCTCCGTTACGGGAACTGGCGCCCCAGCCGATGGTCTCCGACTCCAGCACGGCAACTTTCGCGCCACGTTTGGCCAGGGTCCGCGCTGCCGACAGACCGGTGAAGCCCGCACCGATAACGGCTACGTCGACCACCTCCGGTAGAAAGCGCGTGCCGTCTAAACTCGGCATTTCAGTTGTCGTCAACCAATAGTTCCGTTCAATCATTCGTAGGGCCCCGTTCCACTCCCGGTTTTGACTCAGACAATGCGCGCGGAAATATCAATCCCTGCACCAATGATTACGCCTTCTGCCGTTGGCATCATGCGAGTCGAGTCTGAGTGACCGAGCATTCTAGCGCGGCCGATGCTCCGACAGTACATGTACTTCCGGAGAAGCACAGGTGCGGCTTCCCTCGTCGTCGGTAATCTTGCCGCGGTTACTGGCTCGCCCTAGTCTGATGAGGATGCCTCTTCGCTGCTTTCTGTTTTCCTCGGACGAGGAAACGGCCAATCTCGTTTGCCAGATACTGGCTGGTCTCGGCGTGGAGGGAGAATCCTGCTCAGACGCTGTCGCGGCCGGTGACAAAATTGCCAATCAAACCTTCCACATTGTGATCGTTGACTGGGATCAGCAACCGCAATCCGGACTGCTCCTGACTGCCGCCCGCGAACGCAAAGCCGCGGAAAGGCCCATCACGCTGGCCATCGTGAGTAACGACAAGGGTGCTCCCGAGGCCCTGCATGCCGGCGCCAACTCGATTTTGCGAAGGCCCATCGTCGCCAATCAGGTCAAAGATACGTTGACCACCGCTCGCGACCTTCTTCGTGCCAAGCAATCGGCGGCAACTGTGTCGCAAGCGGCCGCCGCTGCCGCTGGCGCTTCTTCCTCCGCCATTCCTTCCAGCGCCGAACCTGAGAAGCAAAAAACACTGCGAGCTGGAGAATTCTTGCAGTCCGGGTCGAATGCACCGGGTGCCCATTTCATCACCGACTCGGATGTCGCAGACTTCCCTGAACAGTCGGCCGCCACCCAAGTCGATCCTTTAAAGGATCTCGAGCCGGTCGCCGCTTCGGTCGCCGAAGAAGAGCCGGCGCCAGTTCCAGCGTCGTTGCCCAGCGAGCCGCGAGGCTTGGAATGGTATTTGAAAGCGCGCGCAGCCAAACTCCAACCAGCGCAGGCGCCACCGCCTCAGTCCAGCGCCAAACCCGAATTACTTGGATACGACCAAATTCCGTCACACTCGGCAACACCGGATCCAGGGAATACCGCAGTTGCGCCACCGCAGCCGCCCACTGTGCGCGAAGAGAAACCCGAGGAGACGAAAGAAGCCGAACTCTTCGCTTATATAGACGACGGCACCCAGCCGGAAAAAGCTTCTCCGTCACGCTTTAGGCTCGGTAAACGCCCAATCCTAGCGGCCCTCGTGCTGGCCGCATTTGCGATTGCCGCAGCACCGCAAGCTCCATGGCACGATCAGGCTCGTGCCCTGTGGTCTCGCGGACAACACTCTCTCCATGCCTGGTTGAACCCGCAGCCGGTTACACCGGTACAGGCGCCGGTCTCCCATGAAGATTTCGGCAGGGCGGGAGACGAATACAAACTTCCGGTAACCGAGACGATTCCCGACGCTACCACTGATCCTTCTCAAGTTCAGGTGTTACCCGTCATCGATCCGACCGCAAAGAAGCCGACTCCTGACGTGGCGATCCCTGATCATCCCGCGGGAGAACCGGAAGGCTCGGCGGTAACCCCGAGCGACCAGTCACAAAGTCCTGCACCTCAAGTTCATGAGAGTCAACCGGCTCAGGCAACCGAGACAGCAACTCCTGCTAGCGTTCAATCCCCGGTTGCAGTCGCCCCGGCGCCGACCGTGACGGTTCCCATCCCGGCCGCAGTTGCGCCACCCCGCGTCGAAACACACTCGGTTTCAGCCCCAGGCAACGTGCCTTCCAGCTTGAGGTCACAGATGGTTACCATGGCCCCTGAGGCCGGCGGCAACAAGTCTCCGGACGCCGCGATGCCTTCCATTGAGCCCGTCATTGTGCCCGAGGCCTCCGAGCGCGCGCTGCTCACCGACCAGCCGCCTGTCGCCTACCCCGCCAACGCCAAAGGGCAAAAGGGGGCGGTGGTCTTGCAGGTCTTGATCGGCCGGGACGGCACCGTCCAGGATGCCAAATTCCTGCAGGGATCGCTGGCCTTCGCACGAGCCGCTATCGATGGCGTAAAGGAGTGGAAATTCAAGCCCTATACGATGAACGGACGCCCTGTCTCGGTGCAGACCTCCTTGACCCTGAGATTCTAGCGAGTACTGGTACAAGTCTTTTGTTTTGTTAAACGAGCCCGGATCCCCGCTTGACCGCACAGATGAACGACGAAGCGGATAACGGAATCACTTCTGGCCCGTCCATTCCATCGAGGCCGTGTGCCCGTGTTACCGAAGAGCCATAAATCGAGCAGCCGGGGCTTGGCGGTTTGCATCTAGAGATATAATGGAGAGAGTTCACAGGAAGTAATTCCTTTCCGGAAGAAGAAGATCACAACAGATGTCAATGAAAACCAAAGCAGCGATTCTCGTCACTTCATTCGCCGTGCTCCTGTTCGTGGTTGTCGGTTCGCTCGGCGGCGTCCATGCCTCCTCGAACGACGGCTCTTACCGTCAACTGCAGGTCTACAGCGAAGTGCTCTCGCGCGTGCGCAGTGAATACGTCGAAGAGCCCAACATTCCGAAAGTGACGGACGGTGCTCTGCATGGTCTTCTCGAGTCCCTCGACTCGAACTCCAGTTATCTGTCGGCCGACGCTTACAAAGCGTTCAAGACCCACAAGCAGGAAGCGCGAGGCGGAATTGGGGCCGTGGTTTCCAAACGATTTGGATACGCTGCGGTCGTCGCTGTGCTTCCCGGATCCCCGGCCGAGAAAGCTGGCATCGAGGCGACCGACATCTTCGAATCGATTGAAGGACGCAGCACTCGCGATATGTCGCTGCCCGAAATTCGTAACCTGATCGCCGGCGCTCCCGGATCGAACCTGAATGTTGAAGTAGTCCGTGCTCGCAAGGCGGAACCGCAGAAGGTCGTCATTTCGCGCGATGTAGTGAACATGCCTGCGGTCGCCGACAAAATGATGGACGACAGCATCGGCTACGTGAAAGTCGAAGCCCTCACCAAGGGCAAGGTGCAGGAGGTCGCATCGAAGATTAAATCGCTCGAGAAGTCCGGAGCGAAGAAGCTCATCCTCGACGTTCGCAACTGTGCAGAAGGAGACGAGAGCGAAGGTGTTGCCGTCGCCAATCTCTTCCTGAATCACGGGACGATCACCTACTTGCAAGGACAGAAGTACCCTCGAGAAGCTTTCAACGCTGACCCGGCCAAGGCCATCACCACTCTGCCCCTCGCGGTTCTGGTGAACCGCGGTACCTCAGGGCCTGCCGAGATCGTGGCCGCTGCGGTTCTGGAGAACGCTCGCGGCGACGTTGTAGGCGACAAGACCTTCGGCGATGGCTCGGTGCAGAAGACGATCGACCTGCCCGATGGCGGTGCGTTGATCCTGTCCGTTGCGAAGTACTATTCCCCGAGCGGCAAGGCGATCCAGGATGCGGCCATTACACCTAACGTTCTGGTGGCAGATGTTCCGGACGACGTCGCCAGCCCGGACGATGAAGACACCGCCACTGCTCCGCAGGAAGAAGCCAAGCCAAAGAATACGGTGGATGATCAACTGAACAAAGCTGTAGAAGTGCTGAAGAGCCGCGCCAGTTAGCTACTCGTGGGCGGGATGGCTGCGGCCATCCCGCATCCCGCGCGCCCACCCGTTGAAGAGCACTCCATCCTCGCTACACCCGTCCCTGCCTCTTTTTTCTTCCTTCTGATATGGTTAAGCGCGAGTTCTCGAGCGCTCGTTCGAGGCTTGACCGACGCACCCGCACATGGAAGCCGTCACCCACTCGTTAGCGCCCCTAATTTTCCTCATCCTCATTTCCGCGCTTGGCCTGCTGATTGTCCGAGGCGTGTTCAAGCGCCTGCGAACCGCGGAGTCAAAGCCGCTTCGCCTGGAGATCTCCATCGACGAACTTGGTGGGTTCAGCTACCGCCAGCTCGTGCTCGTCAGTCTGCTCAGCCTGTTTGTAGAAATGCTGATGATCCGCTGGGTGTCGTCCGAGGTCCGGATCTTCGCTTATTTCAAGAATTTCGTACTGGTCGCCTGTTTTCTGGGCTTCGGCCTGGGTTGTTATCTCTGCCGGCTGCGGATTCGGCTCATCGCGATGATCGCCCCGCTTCTCCTGCTGGCGATCATTTTGAAGGCGCCAATCTCCCCGCTGCGCCACGCTATGGCGGCGCTGCCCCAATTGCTCGGAGCCGGAGTCGAGGTCCACGTTTGGGGCGTTCCCGCCATGCCGACGAGCTGGTGGGGCATGCTTCTGGCCATGGCTGTCGTCGTCCCGTTGTTTGCAGTGATCGCGACCACGTTTATCCCATTCGGGCAACTGGTCGGTTGGTATCTGGAAAATGCTCCGCATGGCGTAACCGCCTATAGCGTCAATGTGCTTGCCAGCCTCGCGGGAATCGCCGGGTTCACGCTGCTGTGTTTCCTCTATCAGCCGCCCTGGGTGTGGTTTCTCGTCGCCGGGATTTTTTCTTTGCTGGTGTTCTGGCGCAATTCAGTAGCGCGTTACTCCCTTGGCGCTACCTTCCTCGCTTGTGTGGCCTTGCTGGCTACTCCCGACGACCGCAATTCGACCACCTACTGGTCGCCGTATCAAAAGCTGGTTATGCAACCGGTGTATGGGAATGGTGAGATTGAGCTCTATGCGCTCACTACCAATGGCTCGTGGTATCAGAAGGTTGTAAATCTCTCTCCGGCTTTCGTCCAATCCCACGCGGAAGAATTTCGCCAACACCCGGTTGAATGGAATTCCTACAACTTGCCTTACCACTTTTATCCTTCGCCGCCCTCGGTCTTGGTTCTGGGCTCAGGCATGGGCAACGACGTGGCCGCGGCCCTTCGCAACGGCGCGAGCCGGGTCGTCGCGGTTGAGATCGATCCCTTGATCCTCCGCCTCGGACGGGAAGTGCACTTCGAACATCCGTATCAGTCCCCACGCACCCAAGTGGTTATCAACGACGCCCGCAGTTATATCGAGAACAGCCACGACCAATTCGACCTCATCGTCTTCTCTCTTCTCGACTCGCACACCACCACGTCGCACTTTACGAACATTCGCATTGATAACTACGTCTATACCCGCGAGGCCATGCAGCGGGCGAGGAGCCTACTGCGACCAGACGGCCTGTTCATTGTGAAATTTCAGGTCGACAACCCTTGGATCGCGGGCCGCCTCTTCAACTTGATTCGGGACGCGTTCGGTCAAAGCCCAATTCAATTCCAGAGTTACCCCGGAACCTATGACACTATGGGGCGTTTCTTCATAGCCGGCTCGCGGGAGCGCCTCGCTCGAGCCACTGCCGATCCCGCCCTCTCCGACTACCTCGCGACCCATTCCAATATGCCGATGCAACCGGCTCGGTTAACCACCGATGACTGGCCTTACTTCTACCAGCACGAGCCCGGTCTTCCCATCATCGTGATTCTGGTTTCCATCGCGGTGCTGATTATTTTTGGCTGGTTCCTTCGCCAGGCCAGCGGTGAAGGAGGGCGCATCCAACCGCATTTCCTGTTTCTGGGCGCGGGTTTCATGCTGCTCGAAGCACAGATCGTCAGCAAGATGGCTCTGCTGTTTGGCACCACGTGGGTCGTCAACGCTGTCGTCATCTCCGGACTGCTGTGCCTGATCGTGGCGGCCAATCTTGTTTATGGCGCGTTTCCGCGGATGCCGTTAACCATCGCCTATGCCGGCCTCTTTCTTTCCCTCGCGGTGATGTACTTCATTCCCATGCAGAAGTTGTTCTTCGAAGCGTGGCTTGAGCGAGCGGTGGTGGCCACGTTTGCCCTCTGTCTCCCCGTTTTTTTTGCGGGGATCATCTTCGTCTCCAGCTTTGCCCGCGAAGGATTTCGCGGAAGCGCGCTCGGCTCCAACTTGTTCGGTTCCTTGCTCGGAGGCCTGCTCGAATCCTCATCCCTGTGGTTCGGCCTTGGGTCGCTGACGATTTTTGCGGCGGTTCTGTATCTCGGCTCCGCGCTCTTCCTTCGCCGCGGCACCTCGGTTGGCGGCAATATGTTGGACGCCGTCTCGCGTCCCACCTTGCAATCCAAGTAGCGGACTTCGGTGCTACTCGTTTGTCCGCCTATAGACTGCGGCCAGAATGCTATTCTGACCTCGACCGCTCATGAAGACCCTCTACGAGAATCTGCCACCGGTGGAAATCGGCGGGCGCAGGCTTGTTGGCCGAGTGCTCTTCGGATTGCTCGTTCTCGTGTCCGTGCTGGTCGGAGCGACTGCTGGCCTGCTCCTGGTTTACACCATCGATCTGCCGCAAGTGGATGCCTTGGAGGCCTACCGTCCCAGTTCGATCACGGAGCTTTATGACGATCACGGGCGCGTGATTGGTTCGTTTGCTCTCCAGCGCCGCGTGGTCGCGACCTATGACGATTTCCCGCCAGTCCTGCGCGACGCGCTGGTTTCGATCGAAGACAAAGATTTCTACCGTCACTCGGGCATCAATTTCTGGCGGATCGTCGGCGCGGCCTATCGCGACATTGAATCGGGCGGCAAGGTCCAAGGTGCATCGACTCTTACCATGCAACTGGCCCGCAATCTTTTCCTGTCGCCCGACCGGCGGTGGCAGCGCAAAGTTCAGGAAGCCATGCTGGCCATCCAGATCGAGCGCCGCTTCACCAAGTCGCAGATCTTTACGCTTTACGCCAACCAGATTTTCCTCGGCCACGGGGTCTACGGATTTGAAGCGGCCTCTGAGTTCTACTTCAGCAAGCCAGCGAAAAGTTTGACTCTGGACGAAGCCGCGTTGCTCGCGGGATTGCCGAAGGGGCCGACCATCTATTCTCCGATCAGCCATGCCGACCGCGCGCAAAAACGCCGGAATCTAGTGATCAATGCCATGCTCGAAGACGGCAAGATTACCGCCGTCCAGGCTGCCGATGCGCGCTCTGCCCCGCTGATCCTGCATTTGGCGCACGATCCGAATTCCCTGGCTCCTTATTTCGTTGAGGAGATACGCCGCTATCTGGAAAACAAGTATGGGACAGACCAGGTCCATGAGGGCGGCCTGAAAGTTTACACATCGCTGGATGTCGACCTGCAGAAGGCAGCGAACATCGCGGTGCTCGATGGCTTGGCCGCCTACGAGCGTCGCCACGGTTGGAAGGGGCACTTGGAAAACATCCCAGCTGAGGGCATCCCCCTCGAGAAGTACGTTAATGCTGATTGGGACGACGAACCCGAGGTCAACGGATACGTTCACGCGCTGGTCACTGCGGCCGGAACCGGAATTGCCACTCTGAGATTCGGTCGTTATACCGCTGCGCTCGGACAGCCCGACGCCGCCTGGACCCAGCAGAAGCTGGCGAACATTCTGAAGACCGGGGACATCTGCTACGTCAAGATTCTCTCCCTGGGAGCGAACGGCGCGGCCCGCGTGAGTCTGGAGCAGGATTCCGGAGCCCAGGGAGCGTTGCTCGCTATCGACAACGCCACCGGCGCGATCAAGGCAATGGTCGGCGGACGTGACTTCAACGACTCGAAATTCGACCGCGTCACGCAAGCGCTTCGCCAAGTCGGGTCTTCGTTCAAGCCCTACGTGTACACCACGGTCATTGACGGCGGGGCGAGCCCCGACGACACCATCCTCGATGAGCCCATTAGCTTCGAGACGCCTTCCGGCCCGTACTCTCCCCATAACTACGATGAGAAGTTTGAGGGCATCATTTCGCTGCGGCGCGCCCTGGCGCAATCGCGCAATATCCCGGCTTTGAAGCTCGCGAATAAAGTCGGCATCAAGAGCGTCATCGAATACGCCGGGCGCTTTGGTATCACTGCGAAGCTGCCGCCCTACCTGCCAGTTGCGCTAGGATCGGCGGAGATCACACTGTTGGAACAAACTGCGGCGTACAGTGTCTTTCCCAACGATGGCGTGCGCCTAACCCCACGCTACATCATGCGCGTGACCGACTACGAGGGGCGCGTGTTGGAGGAAGACTTTCCTGACGTGAAAGACGTGATCAGCCAGCGCACTGCCCGCATCATGACCTCCATGCTGCGAGAAGTGGTGCTTCACGGGACCGGTGTTGCGGCAGCGAAGCTGCCCTTTCCCGTGGCCGGCAAGACCGGAACCACTAATGACTTCACCGACGCCTGGTTCGTGGGATTCTCACCGACTATGAGCTGCGGAGTCTGGGTTGGCTACGACGAGAAGAAATCACTCGGGGCCAAAGAGACCGGAGCTCATGCGGCCTTGCCCATCTGGATGAACTTCATGACGGTAGCCATGGCGGGAAAAGACCCCGGAGATTTTCAGCCTCCGCCCGCGCTGCCGCACGCCGCCCCGCAAAAAGTTGACACCCCCGATACAGCCCCGGCCACCGAAGAAGCCCACTAGCGATTCCTGTAAGAACCGTCATTGAGCGGATATTCTCCACCCCGCGATGGGACCATCCCGGTCTGCCCAGATTGCAAGAAAATCATGTTGGATTGCGGACTTCCGCAGCTGCGGAGCGGCGATAGAATACAGCCCACGGCGTAAGCCGTGGGTGGGCGAGCGGAGACCGGGCAAGCCCCCGAGGGGCGAAAGAAGAACTACGGCACAACTAGACTGCTGGGGGGACCGATGACCAAGAACTTCTGCATCCCGATCGTCTTGATATTCGCAATTTACTCGTCGGCTCAAACCGCGCCGAAAAACGCGGCGCCCGAAGATGGGCAAACCGCCATCGAGCATGCCCTGCGCACGCAACAGGACGCCTGGAATCATCACGACCTGGAAGGCTTCATGGCGGGATACTGGAATTCTCCCAACCTCACGTTCTTTTCCGACGCCAAAGAAACCAGCGGCTGGCAAGCCACGCTCGACCGCTATCGCACTACCTATGACAGTCCCGGACACGAAATGGGAAAGCTGGATTTCTCCGGCCTGCGCATTGAAATGATGGGTCCCGACGCGGCATTCGTCCGGGGCTCGTGGCTGCTGACGCTATCCGACGGAAAGACTCCGCACGGCCGCTTCACCCTCATCTTTCGCAAGTTCCACGACGGATGGAAGATCATTCACGACCACACCTCAGCCGCGCAGTAAAAGGCGAGCTAGCAACCGACACCCTCCGGCAAGTGCCTCGAGCCTGTCCATCCTGCTTGAAGCGGGAGGAGGCCTGTATCTAAAAAACCGCTAAACCACTTATTATCTGCGCTTTGCAAAAATAGGCTTTAAGGTCCGATGTCACACGGTTTCGAGCCTTGCCTCTGGGATTTTCGAACGAACCGGCCCGCCGTGTAAACTCGGGCATGCCTTCTGATTTCTCTGCCCACTCGGGCACGAAACATCTCTTCGAAGCTCGCGAGAATCCACCTGAACGCTATCTGGTCGCGCACAGCGACGGTGGTGCGCGGGGAAATCCCGGTCCGGCCGGTTATGGTGTCGTAATCCGAGACGAGACCGGACGCAAGGTCGCCGCTCTCAGCGAATATCTCGGACACCAGACCAACAATTTTGCCGAATATCAAGGATTGATTGCAGCCCTCGAATACGCGCTCAAGCACGGGCCAAAGGCGCTGAAGCTGATCAGCGATTCGGAACTGCTGGTGCGGCAGATCAAAGGCATTTACAAGGTGAAGAACGCAACGCTGCAGGATCTTCACGGCCGAGCGAAGGAGCTGATCGCTCAGATGGATTGGTTTTCGATCGGGCATGCCCTGCGAGAGCAGAATCAGGATGCCGACCGCCTGGCGAATGAGGCCATGGACAAAGGCATGGGCCGAAGCGTGGCGCGGGTACCTGCGCCTCCCACGCCGCCAGGGTCGCAGGAATTCGAAGGTATTGTCCGTCAGGGCAAGGTGGAATTGGTGGGCGGTAGTCTACCCGACGGGACTCGGGTTCAGGTACGAGAAAAGCGCTGAGCGGCAGGAAATTTCAATCCCAGAGTTAGCGTCCAGCAGCCAGACGCGTGGCCAGCCTTGGAGGAAGTTTGGCGGCGAAGATGCGGTCCTGGGCTTCTTTCAAATTGTAGGGCGTACGGTGAAAGTGGACGATCTGCGCGTCGATGTCGAAGAGGGCAAAAGCAGCGCGCCAGTCCCCATCGCGCGGCTGGCCGACCGACCCGGGATTGATCAGGTACCGCGCACTCGTTTTCAGTTGCAGCGGAACGGATTCGGCCTGCCCGACCGTTCGGTACTCCGGACGGAACCCGTCGGCAGAAGATCCATTCGCGAAAAATCCTCCCTGCAAATGGGTGTGGCCGAAAAAAGTCAGCGGCATCGTTAGGGTGATCAGCGGCGCGAGCGCATCCCCTAGAGAGACGACGTACTCGTCTTCATCGTTGGGCGAGCCGTGAACCAACTGCACGTCGGGGAAATTGGGCATCGAGACCGGGCCTTGCGGCAAGCCGCGCAGCCACTCGAGGTTCTCATGAGTTAATTCGTTGCGCGTCCAGAGCGCGGCCGCGGCAGCCATGGGATTGAAATCTTCGAGATTCATCACGCCGGTCGCGGCCTTGTCGTGATTGCCGCGCACGAAGACCTTCCCTAACTCCCGCGAACGAGTGGCGACTTCATTAGGGCTGGCGCCATACCCGACGATGTCGCCCAGATTCACGATTGCGTCGAACGACGGAGCAGCCGCGAGGCAGGCATCAAGGGCTTCGAGGTTGGCGTGGATGTCGCTGAGCAGCAGTATGCGCACGAATCACCGAACAAACTGCCGATTATAGACTAACCCTTGGTCTAAGATGATTTGCGAAAGCTTCTGAATTGAGAAGACAGGTCGTCAGGAGAGAGCCGAATGGGATGGCGCTTTAAGGGTGGAACGCCGCTATGGTTCACGCTCATCGTGGGACTGCTGATGCTCGATTCGCTCCTGCATTTTGGATTGCTGTTCACAGTCTCGTCGTGGGCGCAGGCCGCGGCGGATGCCGCCCATTCTCATCGGCTGCCATTCCGGGATGGAAATATTTACTTCGTCCAGCCCTGGCTTGGCTGGTATCTGGACGCGCGATGGCTGGGGGTTGGCCTGTTTGCTTTGTTGGTCTTATTGCTAGTCCTGAAGCGTGACCAGTTGGAGCGCACTTCCGCTCGCTGAATCCGGACTAGGCATTCACTACCGGACAACGGGCCCAGTGCCCGGCCGCTACCTCGACCAGCGGCGGCAGCGCGCGAGCGCAGTCTGGAATGCGAAACTCGCAGCGTGGTTCGAAGGCGCATCCCGGGGGCAAGGCTTGGAGAGCAGGAACTGTTCCTTCAATCGTCTGTAGAGGCTGAGCGCGATCGGTCTTCAGATCCGGCACCGCATGAAGCAATCCACGAGTGTACGGATGCGCGGGCGAGCGGAAGATGTCTTTCCCGGCGCCCAGTTCCACCAGGCTGCCGGCATACATCACGGCGACACGGTCAGCTACCTGCGATACGACCGCGAGATCGTGGGAGATAAAAAGCATCGCCAGCCCGAACTTCCTCCGGAGATCGGCGAGCAGTTCGAGAATCTGCGCCTGGATGGTGACGTCGAGCGCAGTAGTTGGTTCGTCTGCGATGAGCAATTGCGGCCGGTTGACGATGGCCATCGCGATCATGATGCGCTGGCGCATTCCACCTGACAGTTGATGCGGGTAATCGCGGGCGCGGCGAGCGGCATCGGGAATAGCGACGTCATTCATAGCCTCGACCGCGCGCTGCCAAGCGTCGCTTCTCGAGATGGAGTTGTGCGCCACAACGGCTTCGGCGATCTGATCTCCAACGCGCATGACCGGATTGAGCGCGGTCATGGGCTCCTGAAAGATCATTGCCATTCGCGAGCCGCGCAGGCGGCGCATGGAGTCGTCATCAAGGCCGGAGAGCTCGCGCGGGCCGGTGCCATTTTCAGTGAACAGGATTTGGCCGGAGACACGGGCTTGCGGCGGCAGCAGGCGCATGATCGCAAGAGAGGTGATCGATTTACCGGATCCGGATTCGCCGACCAGCCCAAGAACTTCGCGGGGTGCAATCGAGAAGCTAAGATCGCGGACGGCTTGGAGCGAAAGAGAATATGTGGGAACAGCCGCCCCCTTCGACAAGCTCAGGGCAGGCCCCGGCTGTCCGGTCGCGCGAAGGGCGGCTGAGTTTCCCCGAGCCGGGAATCCAATAGTCAGGTTGCGGACGTCGAGCAACGCGGGCACCGATTCATGGTAGCAGCCTCGCCCTTCCCGAGGACGCCCGCATCAGATTGGTCTATTGTCCCAGGATCAGCGGGAGACCATTCTTGTTATTGCCGATCACGACGACCTTCGAGTTGGCACTCTTGGCCAAGTTTTCGGTGGCTTCGATTCCCTTCCACTCGAGTAGCGATGGTGTGATGCCCTGCGCGACGATCTGCTGGAAGTCGCGGACGCCGGCCGCTTCGATGCGCTTGCGCTGGGCTTCCTGCGTTTCTTTTTGCAAGCGGAAGTTCATGGCCAGCGATTCCTGTTCGGCCTGCTGTTTGGCTTCGATCGCGGCTTTGAGCGTGGCGGGCAGCTGAATATCGCGCAGCAGAACATTCTCCACGGTCAGGCCGCGCTTGGTCAGCGATTCCGTGATCTGTTCCAAAATCTGCTTGGCTACCATCTCGCGTTCGCCGGTGTAAAGGGCGTTCGCGGTGTGCGACGCAGTAGACTCGCGAATGGCAGAGCGCAACGTCGGTTCTACCACTACGTTCTCGTAGTCGGCTCCGATCTTCTGGAAAACTTCAGCGGCGCGATCGGGATTGAGGTGATAGATGAGCGAAGTATCGAGGCTCATCATCAGTCCTTCGCTTGAGGGGACGCTGGCCGATTCTTTGATGGTCTGGGTCTGGACCGACATCTCGTTGTTGGTCTTGAGCGGGCTGATGATGTGAATGCCCTCGCCGAGTGTCTCGCCAGTAACTTTGCCGAAGAGCGTGAGCACGCCAACGTGGCCGGTGCCGACGCGCGTCACCGAACTCAAAAGTAAGATCACCAGTACGAACGCCGCGACTCCCAAACCGACCAGGCGAAGCAGGTTGCCGCCATGACCTCCGCCATCAATCACTCTGCCGCGAACCGGATCAAAAATCGTCATCGTAGTTCTCCCTGAGAGATTCTAGGGTGAGAATGCGGGGATGGATAAGTGGCTTGGGAGTGGCGGGCGGTGCCAGCTCGTAGGCCTTGGGTCAGGGTTTTCGGCGAAGTTGCCGAGCTTTGGAAGCGATGGGCTGACGCCAAACCCGCGATCCGACACTAAACACGCCGGGAACCCGCCAACCATGCTGAATCTTGCAAGATGCTTGCCGCATCTCTTACAGTAAGCCTATGAGCAAGATTCACATTCCTACGCCTTTACGGCAATATGTGGGCAAGCAAGCTGCGGTCGACGTCGCCGGCGCGACCGTCGGTGAGGCCATGAACGCGCTGGTGGCGCAGCATCCCGAGCTTCGCAAGCACCTTTACACGGAAGAGGGCAAACTACGGGCTTTCGTCAACCTCTACGTAAACGACGAAGACATCCGCTACCTGCAGAAAGAAGCCACTGCCCTCAAAGACGGTGATAACATTTCGATTGTGCCTTCCATTGCCGGGGGCGCGGTCGCAGTGGAAGTTTAGGATTTAGCTGGAGATCATGAGTTGAAGCCTGCCGCCAAAGAGCGCTGTTGTATGTGTTGCCCTTCCTGTTGTTAGTGTCTTGACGTTCGTTTCGGACTCCAAATCCAGCAAGCTCAAAAATTTGATCTGAGGACCTTATGGCCACCACCACAGAAATTCCAATGACGCTGAGTAAAGACGAAATCCTGCGCTACTCGCGGCACTTGATCATGCCCGAGGTGGGCATGGAGGGCCAGCAGAAGCTGAAGGCCGCGCGCGTGCTGTGCATCGGTACGGGAGGCTTGGGATCGCCGCTGGCGCTTTACTTGGCGGCGGCCGGCGTGGGCACGCTGGGTCTCGTCGATTTCGATGTGGTGGACTACACGAACCTGCAGCGACAGATCATTCATTCCACCGCTGATGTGGGACGCAAGAAGCTTGATTCGGCGGCCGACAAACTCAAGGGGATCAATCCATTTTTGAATCTGCAGACGTTCGACACGCGGCTGAGCAGCGCGAACGCGTTGGAACTGTTTCGCGATTTCGACATCATTGCCGACGGCACCGACAACTTTCCGACGCGTTACCTGGTCAACGATGCGTGCGTGCTGACGGGCAAGCCGAATGTGTACGGCTCGATTTTCCGCTTCGAAGGGCAGGCCAGCGTATTCGCCACCGAGGAAGGACCGTGCTACCGCTGCCTGTATCCGGAGCCGCCACCGCCGGGACTGGTGCCCTCGTGCGCCGAGGGCGGCGTGCTGGGCATCTTGCCGGGGCTTGTGGGCGTGATGCAGGCCACGGAAGTGATCAAACTGATTCTCGGCATTGGCGATCCGTTGATCGGGCGGTTACTGCTGATCGACGCGCTGGGCATGAAGTTCCGCGAACTGAAGCTGCGCAAGAATCCGGACTGCCCGGTGTGCGGGACTCATCCGACCGTGACCAAGCTGATAGACTACAACGAGTTTTGCGGCATTCGCGGGGAGGAAAAGCCAGTGGGCAGCGGAGTTCCCGAAATTCAGGTGGAAGATTTGAAGCGGCGTTTGGACGCGAAAGAGGATCTGTTCGTGCTGGATGTGCGCGAGCCGCACGAATACCAGATCTGCAATCTCGGCGGGTATCTGATTCCCCTGAACGATCTGCCGAAGCGTGTGAATGAGCTCGATTCGAGCCGCGAGATCGTCGTGCATTGCAAGATGGGCGGGCGCAGCGCCAAGGCCGTAGCTTTCCTGCAGCAGGCGGGATTCAGCAAAGTGCACAACCTGGCCGGAGGAATTACCGCGTGGTCGGATCGCGTGGATCCGAAGGTGCCGAAGTACTGAAGGCTGTTGTCAGAGGCCAGTTGCCAGTTCAAGAAAGGGAGCGCGCGAGCGCTCCTTTTTTCTTACTGCTCCCTGTTTTCGTTATTCAAAATACCGTTTATCGAATCCGGTCGATTCGTATCAGGGCATGGCTTTAGCCATGCCACCAAGGAAGAAGGCGGAGATGGGCTTTAGCCCCTGAGGCGCTGGGTCGAGCTGAAAACTTGGGTGTGCCGACGAGTACGGAAATTCCTCTGCTTTTGAGACTAGACCCCGCCGCACCGGATTGTTCCTAATGTAATCGGTGACCCTCGCAAATGCTTCGGCGTCAAGGACGCGCACTTCTGAAAAGCCCTTCTGCCACACCGGGGCCTTGAATCCGAGTTCCCTCCCTGCTCGGAACGCGAATCCCCCCTTGATGAATTGCATGGCCCGCTCGACGGTCAGGTCGTATTCGACAGTCATCAAGAGATGGAAATGGTCGGGCATTACTACGAATTCGTGTAAACGAAATTTCCCTTGCTCGCGGTAATCGTAGAGTACGCGGACAAAGAGGGCTGCGGATCGATCCGATTGCAGAAGGTTCCGCTTGTTGGAGATGGAAGAAGTTACAAAAAACGTGCGGGCGCCAGCGATGGTGCGCGAAGGGTCGGAATGACGAATGGGAATAGCCATAGGCAGCGGCTAAAGCCGCTCCTTTCTGGAAGCCGGGTTCGGCACGCCTGAAGGCGTGCCCTGATACGAAGCCGTGCTGCAAGCATCAGTCCTGCAAGCATCGGCTCTGCAAGCATCGGCTCTGCAAGCATCGGCTCTGCAAGCATCGGCTCTGCAAGAATCGGCTCTGCAAGAATCGGCTCTGCAAGAACTATTACTGGATGCAGGTTGCTGATGGATGTGACGGGTGTCACGCGGCGAGAGATTTGTGGTTTGGAGATCTCAAATTGGTAAGAAGGTCTTTAGAACTTGTTCTAGTGGCCGCTGTGCAAGCTCTTTTTCGAGGATGGGCGGCGTGCGGCATGCGGCGTGTGATCCCTGTCCTTGCATTTTTGCCTGAAACGCGGATAATGACGGGTCTCCTTCCCCCCGGGAGGTCCCATGCTGTTTCTGGTTCGCACCGCGCGATCGGTCGCGCAGGTGTCTCTGGCCGAATTATTCGCAGTCATCGCGGAACTGCTGGTTAGTTCTTTGTTCCTCATCAATCCATTGGCCCAGGCTCAGAATGCTGCTCCGGGGCCGAACTCCGATCCCACCTACCAGGCGTTGCGCAACCTGACGCTGAGTAGTGAGGGCGTCGCCGTGAACAATCTTGTGCTGAAACGTGACGCTGGGACGTTCCAGCTGCATTCGGGAACTCTCTGCTTTGTCGCGCCCGTTCAGGGCAAGGTGACGGGAGCGGTGTTCGCGGGGAACGGAACGTTCCTGCTTGATCCGCCGTCGGAAGGAGAGCGTAAGAATCTCGCGCTGCTGACCAAGGAAAACGAGTTTAGCGAGAGCTTTGAGCATCTTGTTCTGCGGTTTACGGATTCGACTTACGACGAAATCAAGAGGGCGGGCGGCTCTCCCGCGGGTGGTTGCGACGGTGGCTTGCTGAAAGATAGCCAACATGCGTTGCGTCACGGGCATGAACTGCGATACAACCTGGACGCGAGAATTCTGGCGGACGTCCTCAGTCCCACTCCGGGTGGTCTCTTCGTAGCCTTCGTACACGGCAAGCACTACAACGGGAAAGAGCTATTCATCATTGACCCGCACGGGGCCCCTGACGTGGTTCCGGAAGAAGTCGAACTCGTGACGTACGACGACAATAAGTTCGGCGTGTGGACGGCTTTTCACTCGGCCACGCCCGGAGGACCTCAGAAGAGAGTGCTGCGAATCGAGCACCAGCAGATCGACGCCACCATCGAAAAAAGTGCGAGCCTGGGCGGAAAAGCGACAACGACGTTTGTGTCGCAGGCAAGTGGCTTGCGAGCGGTTCCCTTCGATCTGTTTCCGAGCCTTCGCGTGCAGTCGGTGACGGCTGAGGGAAATCAAGCGCTTTCATTTATCCAGGAAGACAAGCACGACGATGCTGATTTCTGGGTGATCCTGCCCAGGCCGCTGGCGGAAGGCGAGAAATTCACGATTACCTCCACCTACGGCGGCAAAGAGGCGATCACGAACGAAGGCGGCGGGAATTATTTTCCCGTGGCCCGGGATAACTGGTATCCCAGCACAGCGTTTGGGGAATATGTAACTTACGACATGACCTTCCGCATCCCAAAAGGGATGAAAATGGCGGCCACGGGAATGCTGGTCAGCGAGAGCAACGACGGGGGACAGAACGTAACCGTATGGAAGAGCGAGGCTCCGCAAACGGTGGCCGGGTTCAATTTCGGCCGATTCAAGATGGAGGAGGGGAAGTTGGAAAAGCCCGAGTACCTGGTGCAGTCGTTCGCGAACCAGGAGTCGCCGGATTGGGTGAATTCCCTGCAGCATACCGCGAATGGAGAACTACCGACGCAGGGATCGCACCAGCCAGAGGTTTCGTTGGGCATGATGAGCACGGTCGGGCTCAATAAGAAGGCCTTAGCCGAGGGTGAACTGGCGGTGCAGTTGTACTCCGATTATTTCGGGCCGTCCTCTTTCAAACACCTTCAGGTCACGCAGCAGAGTGCATGTAATTTCGGGCAATCATGGCCAGAACTGGTGTGGATTCCGATTTGCTATTACTTCGATACCACGGTGCGGCACCAGTTGGGCATGGACTGGGGCGACCGCGGCTACTGGAAGGTGGTGACGCCGCACGAAGTGGCTCACCAGTGGTGGGGGCACACGATCGGATTTAGTTCTTACCGAGACCAGTGGATGAGCGAGGGCTTTTCCGATATGTCCGCTTCGCTCTACCTGACGCTGATCGAAAAAAATCCACACAAGTTCATCACGTTCTGGAACGACGAGCGCGATCTTTTGCTGGAACACAACAAGGAAGGCTTTCGCCCGATCGATGTAGGTCCGGTGACGATGGGCTATCGCATGAGCAATTCGCGAACTGGATTTGATGTCTACCGGAGACTGATTTATCCGAAGGGCGCTTACATTCTCCACATGCTTCGCATGATGATGCACGACAACAGCACCGGCGATCAGCGTTTCAAGGACATGATGCGTGATTTCGTGAAAACCTATACCAACAAAAGTGCGAGCACGGAAGATTTCAAGGCCATCGTGGAAAAACATATGACTCCAGAGATGGATATGGAGGGCAACCACAAGATGGACTGGTTCTTCAATGAGTATGTATACGGAACACAGTTGCCGTCTTACAAGATGGATTCGTCATTTGATATCGGGGCCGATGGAGATGTCGTGCTCAATTTGAAAGTAACCCAGTCGAACGTGGATGAGAAGTTTCACATGCTCGTGCCCATCTACCTGGAATTGGCGGATGGAAACATGTTTGCGCTGGGACGGGCGAGGTTGACGGGAAATAAATCGATCGACCAGAAAATTCCGTTGAAGGGCTTGAAGACAAAACCGCGCCGGGCGGTTCTGAATTACTACGACGATGTGCTGGCCTCGCCAAACTAGGCCGTGAGAAATGAAACCGGGGAGCGCTTGCGCTCCCCGGTTTTCATTTGTAGCTTCAGTTGAAGATTACTTGCTCGATCCCGCTTGCATGCCGTCGCTGGATTCACCCATTTCGAGGGCGAACTTCTTGCCTTCGAAGCGAGCCCCTGCGAGAGTGCTGGTTCCGTCATTTTTCTTAGTTACGATCGCGGCACTGTTCTGCGCCGGTGAGGAGAGGTCGACGACCTTGGCCGGCACCTTGGTCACGACGTTTTTTCCCTGAATGATGCTGACCTCAACGTTGGGGCCGCTGCCATCCCACTCGAGTTTGTAGTCTCCCGGCTTGAGAGTGGTTCCGTTAATTGTCGTCGGATGTTGCAGCGTCAAGTTGGCCTTGGAGGCCGCGAACGCGCTGGAGGCCAGCAGCACAGCCAACCCCATGACCAGACTCTTTGAAACCGTCGCGAACTTCATAGCTGCTCCTTTTTCTTTCTCGAAATAACGTCGAGAAACGGTTTGAGGCGGCCCGGTTCGCGACCAGCACGAGAAAACACTTGTGTTTCCGCACGAATCGCCTACAATGCTGCCGCCGGGGTTGAGCGCGCAAGCCACAAGCCTGCGCCTCCGCTAATGGGGGTTTTCTCACCTGGGCCGCCAAACCGAGTGTGAGAGAATCCCCAGACCCCGCAAAGATTTTGATTACTCTGGCCAGAGTCACCCCCACCCCGGCCGTCTACCCACCCGATAGGTTACGCAGTCAGCGAACTCAAAGTTCCATCTCGCTGCGTCCTCTTCGTACTTCCTTGGACGATGTGAACATCCATCCGGTAGCAAAATCTTTGCGAATTCGGAACCAGAGTGTCACAACACACGTGTGTTTTGTTGGGTACCCCGGAATCTTACAGCCCGTGTGAAGGCTAGAGAAGTGGAGCGCGCTGTTACTGATGAGAGTTATGCACGTTACAAAACTTTGTTTCGAATAAGAAACTGCGGAATCTGAGTCAGTCGGTGTCCCCATGTTGCCGTTCCGCGGACCAGATGCTCGCCTGATCCTTCTCGAATGGGTAGACGTGCACCATCCAGTTGAAGATTACAGGATGGAAGGTTCCTCCCGCCGCGTCGCAAGCCTGCTGCGTGGTGATTGATCCCCTGAGTCCAAACTGCGGATGCGGAGCCAGCATCTCTTTCCGACGATCCGGGGGTGGTGAGCAGAAGTTTATATGCTCGTGCCATTGCGCGACGCTAAGAGGGATGCGCTCGTCGAGCTGCTCTTCGGTGAATCGTTTCGGCGCGGTATACATTGCGCCGAAGAGCCTGTAGTCATCCCCGTGCTTTTCATAGAGCAGTGATGTGGGATGTTCGGGGTTAAAGCGGAAGGCCGCTTCGATCGCATAGCCGTAGTTGGTGAAGTGATACATCTTCTGGGGAATCTCGGGATGAAAAATCTTGAAGCCATCGGCCAACGCGGCGTGATAGTCCCTGTATTTTTCTGAGGCCTTGCGGGCTTCGTCGGCGACCTTTTGGGCACGGGCGGCGTCGTCCGGACGCGGCTGGCGGAGGGCCGTCATCTTCATATGCGGCCCCATGTCCATGTGACCTTCCATGGAGTGCATCGCGTGAGCGCTCGCGGGGCTGTCGTCTTTGTCATTCGACATATCGTTCATCTTCGACATGTCGTGACCAGGCATTCCTTTCATATCCATTTCGGGCATGGAGTCATGGGAGGCCGATTGGTCCGCCGTGGAGGTTGAGTTTTGAGTCTGTCCGCCGGCGATGCCGCAGAGCAGGATGGTTATTAAGGCGACAAATCGACTGCGCATAGAAAAAATCTCCCGCGATCTCAGAATGTTAACCCTGAGGCGTGAAGAATGTTTTCCGCAGAAAGCGGGAAATTACCAGATTACAAAAGTAATCGGCGCTCGATGCGGGCGTTAACTCTTTCTCTTGTAGTGAATCGGCCAGTTGACTTGCCAGGTCTTTCCGCCGTCGCGGGACGATTCCCAACTCCAGTCGAAGGCGTTGGCGGTGATATTTTTCCAGACCATGCGCTGCAGGAGCTTCGTGCCATTCACATTGGCCTCCCGTTGCAGGATCATCTGGCCGTCTTTGAACTCTCCGGTGAAATCGAGGTAGCTGCCTTGGCTGTCAACCCAAGTCTGCTTCCAGGCGCCGGCTCGTGTGTCGAAGACGGAGACACTGGTACCACGGAGGTGGTCCGAGTCCTGACTGGAAAAGTTTTCCTGCACGATGCAGCCGTCGAGGATGCGCTGGATACTGTTAGTACCGTGACCGGCTTCGCCACCGTTCTGTGGCGGCCAACTGAGATCCCACTCACCAACCCAGAAATCGAATTGCTTTTGTTGTGCGGCGGCGCAAGGATTTGGCGGCGCCGGGGTTGTGGATTGTTGTGCAAGCAGGATAGGGACAGAGAGAAATGACATCAGAAGCAGGGTGAGGGATCGAGTCATAGTGCGTTTCCAGGCGATGGGACGTGGCAGGTCGAAAAAGGTTGGTGCCTATTGGCCCAATACTCGGGTTTCTGGTACATGTAACTGCTTGACTCTCGAAACCGTCATCGTTCTTTTTATCGCCGGCGTGCTGGGAGGAGCCCTGAATTCGGTGGCTGGAGGCGGCAGTTTCATCGCCTTTCCGGCGCTGCTGTTTACGGGAGTGCCTCCGATTCCGGCCAATGCCACAAATACGATCGCGCTCTGGACGGCGGCTGCCGCAAGCGGAGGAGCATACCGCAAGCGGCTGGATGTGTCGCGTCGAGTGATGGTTCCCTTGCTTGCGGCCAGTCTGTTCGGAGGACTAGTCGGAGCGCTGCTGTTGCTCAAGACGCCGGCGCATACCTTCATGCGCGTACTGCCTTGGCTGACGCTGGGGGCTACGTTGCTTTTTGCCTTCGGGAAGAAACTGGCGGGCGGACGGAGATCTGTGATCGAGCATGAGACCACAGGGGCGGCCCTTGCCGGCGCGACGCTTTTTCAGTTGGTGGTGGCCGTCTACGGAGGCTACTTCGGCGGGGGGATGGGGATCGTGATGCTGGCGATGCTGGCCGCGCTGGGTATGACCGACATCCATGCGATGAACGCATTGAAGAGCGTGATGGGATTTGTGATCAACGGGGTCGCGGTGGTGACGTTCATCGTGGCAGGCGCCGTGTACTGGAAGCACGGCATCATCATGATCATCGGCGGAATCGCAGGCGGATATCTGGGTGCGCACTACGCGATGAAGATGCCACAGGCGTGGATTCGTATGTTCGTCGTGCTGGTTGGCGCGGGAATGACGGCCTATTTCTTCTGGAAGTCGTACTGAAAGAAAACTGGCCACGGGTTTACGCGCATCTTCACGGATTAAAATCAGAAACAATGACCGATCCGTTCTATCCGTGCGGAGCCGTGGCCGAGTTTCTTACTGAAGTGGCGCGGAGACGTGTTCGTGGACGATCAGCCACTTGCCGCCTTCATTCTCGAGAATCCCGGTCCAGCGGAAGTTGCCCATTTCAACTTTCCCGGCCGTGCTTGTCATTTCCTCTTTGACGGTGGCGGTGAACCAGACAAGGTCTCCATGAGGATGGATCGCGACGTCGTCGTTGACCGTGAATTTGGCGCTCTTATAGCCGGCGAGGACGCCTTTCACGCCTTTTTCATATTCTTCCCAACTGTTGTATTTCAGTGGTGCGATGTCGAAAAAAACGTGCGGGCCAGATGCGTAGTATTGCGCGACGTTGGCGGGGTCGAGGGTGGACCATCCGGCCCAGACCTTCTGCAGGTAGGCTTTATCGGGAACAGGGCCGGCGGGTGATTTCTTCATTGTCGACTTCTTGGCCTGAGCAAGGCCGGACAGCGACAGGGCGAGCACGCACAGCGTAACGGCAAGGAGACGCTTCAGCATGGATGTTTCCTCCGGGAAATCCGGCGAGATTCTCGCACAGAATGACGCGGAATACAAAAGAGCTTAAGCACTAAGTTCACGAAGCTGACAGGAAGGAAGGCCCAGGGACGAGAGTTCTTGTTTGACGCTTTTCGACGGCACACGTTAAAATGATTGAGTTTGCCTGTACTCGCCGACCCGTTCTGGGGACGCCTGCCTTGGCTGCTGAAGCGCCGTGGCGGAAAACACAGCAAGCACAGGAAATCAGCAAGCCCCTTGGTTGCGCCCGTGTGCGCCCTGGGTCCGTTTTTAGATTCCATTTACGGGCTGGATTTCAACGACATTTGACGGAGGCAGACGTATGTACGCGGTTATCCGCGCCGGTGGAAAGCAGTACCGGGTGGCGCCCGGGGATGTGATTCGAGTGGAGAAATTCGGCACCGGCACTGACGGACAGGTGGAGTTCCCTGTGCTCGCGGTTTCCGGCGAAGAGGGTCAGATTGGCAATCAGGCAGACGCGCGGGTCGTGGGCGAAGTTGTCGAAGAAGGACGCGGCGCGAAGATCCTGGTCTTCCATTACAAGCGGAAGAAGCAGTACAAGAAACTGCGCGGGCACCGTCAGGCGTATACGGCGGTCCGCATTGCAGAGATCGCTTTTGGCGGACAAAGCTTCAAAGCTCCCGAGTTGCCGAAGAAGGAAGCCAAGCCCAAGAAGGTGAAGGCGGCTGAGGCCGAGGAGCACGAGACGCGGCCGAAGGCAAAGAAGGGCGCAGCCAAGAAGAAGGCTGCTCCAAAGAAAGCGGCCAAGAAGTCTGGCGGCAAGAAGAAATAATTCCAGCGAAGGCGAGATGTTGGCGTTAACGAGGAAATTTTATGGCGCACAAAAAAGGGCAAGGTACTTCACGAAACGGGCGCGACTCCAACGCGCAGCGACTTGGATTTAAGGCATTCGGCGGGCAGGTTGTGCCCGGCGGCACCATTATCGTGCGGCAGAGGGGTACGCGCGTGAAGCCGGGCTTGAACGTGGGCCGCGGCAAAGACGACACGCTGTTTGCCAAGATCACCGGGCGCATCAAGTTCCTGAACAAGGGACAGATGGGTAAGTTCGTAATGGTCGAGCCGGTGGAAGTGAAGTAGCCACCGTTGTTGGTTCGTTCGCGGGCGGGGTGCCCGCACAGGCCTCGCCCTTTCGGGACGAGGCTTTTGCTTTTCGGGTGAAATAGCGTCGCGAGTATTTGGGCTGCCAATGTTTATTGATGAAGCAAAAATTAAAGTGAAGGCCGGAGACGGCGGTAACGGCTGCATGGCCTTCCGCCGGGAGAAGTTTGTGCCCAGGGGCGGCCCTTCAGGTGGAGATGGCGGCAAGGGCGGCGATATCGTGATGGAATCCAGCGAGCGGCACAACACGCTGGTGCATTTCCGTTTCAATCCCGAACACAAGGCTGAGCGTGGACGCCATGGCGAAGGCTCGAACAAGACCGGGCGCGACGGCGGTGACGTCGTGCTCAAGGTTCCGGTCGGAACGATTGTGTACGACGATGAGACCGGCGAGAAAGTTTTTGAGTTCACCCATGCCGACGAGAACTTTGTCATTGCCCGGGGCGGGCGCGGTGGGCGCGGGAACGCGCGGTTTGCCACATCGGTACACCAGGCTCCGCGCGAGCATGAAGCGGGACGGCCGGGAGAAGAGCATACTTACCGGCTTGAACTGAAGTTGTTGGCCGACGTGGGGCTTGTGGGATATCCGAACGTGGGGAAGTCCACGCTGATCTCGAGGATTTCCTCGGCGCGGCCCAAGATCGCCGACTATCCGTTTACCACGCTCGAGCCGAATCTCGGAGTTGTCGCGGTGGGCGATGCGAAGAATGAAGTCAGCTTCGTGGTGGCGGATATTCCCGGGTTGATTGAGGGAGCCCATGATGGGGCTGGGCTGGGCACCCAGTTCTTGCGGCATATCGAACGCACGCGTTTGCTGGTGCACTTGGTGGATGTCTCGGATTCGAGCGGCCGGCCGGATGTGAACAAGGATCTGGAAGTGATTCTGGGCGAACTCGCCAGTTTCGGAGCGCACCTGGAAGAGAAGCCGATGCTCATGGTCGCCTCGAAGATCGATGCTGTGAACAAAGACAGGCTGGCGAAGCTTAAGAAGTATTGCAAGAAGCACAAGTTGAAGCTGTATGAGATCTCAGCGGTCACGGGGAAAGGCATCGAGGCATTGAAGTACGCGATGGCCGAGGAAGTTCAAGAGCTGCGGGAACAGAGTCTCAAGGAAACTGTGCAGGAGAGTTCGTAATCGAAGCGGTTTCAGCCGTTCCTGCGGGCGTGGCCAACAAAAAGGCGGCCCGCCAAGGCCGCCTTTTCCCCGTTGAAGCACCCACAAAACCCTATAGCCATCTTTACGCCCGTGGCAGGGGGCCGTGCTGGAAGTGATATTGCAGAATCCGTGCGGCCAGCGCTGGACTCAATTCATTCCCAGTTGGCTCAATCGTTCGCACGACTTCTCCGCGGCAGACGACCTCGGTCTCCGAGAGTCCGGCGATTTCTGCCGGGAGCACCAGATTGATTTCCAACTGAGAGCTGGGCTGCAGCAGTTCGTCACCCTGGAACAGCAGTCCAGAACGGCTGATGTTTTCGGTTGTACCTACGTGCCATTGCTGTTCGCCGAGACGGCGGTACCGCAGAGGCAAGTGCAGGTGGAATCGTTGCGCACGTGTAGGCGGGTTCTCTCTTGCCCGCACGGCATGGTGTGATTGAGTGGATTGCATGGACATGGCGACCTCCGGGGGAGTTAATGTTGCATCGAGCACTTCGCGCACTTTGCTTTTCAGGTCGCGAAGGTTAAAGGGCTTCTGGAGCAGGCGTACACCCGCGTCCAGAGTGCCGTTGTGTCCGATCACATTTTCCGTGTAACCGGACATGTAGAGAACTTTTACGTTGGGTCGAATTTCGGTGATGCGCTGCGCTAACTCGCGGCCGTTCATGCCGGGCATGATCACATCGGTGAGAAGAAGGTGGATAACCTTCTCGTGGGCCACTGCGATTTGCATGGCGACGGCGCCGTCAGCCGCCTCGATCACCTTATATCCCTGCTTCTCAAGATATTGCCGGGCGAGATAACGCAAATTGGCTTCGTCTTCCACCAGCAGGATGGTCTCGGTGCCGGGCTCAACATTCTGGAACTGGATGGGCGCAGCAACCTGCGCCGCGGGTTCGCCGGTGGATGCGACGCGTGGCAAATAGATCTTGAACGTAGTTCCTCTCGCCACCTCGCTATAGACCCAGATGTAGCCTCCGCTCTGCTTCACGATGCCGTAGACAGTCGAGAGGCCGAGCCCCGTTCCCTTTGGTCCCTTAGTGGTGAAGAAGGGTTCGAAGATGTGCGACTGAGTGTCGCTGTCCATTCCGACGCCGGTGTCGCTGATGGCGACCATAACGTAGTCTCCGGGGCGCAAGGGAGCGTGCAGGCGAGCGTAGTCCTCATCGAGCGTGGTGTTGGAAGTCTCAATGGTGAGCTTTCCGCCGGAAGGCATCGCATCCCGGGCATTCACGGCGAGGTTCATGATGACCTGTTCGATCTGTCCGGCATCGGCGCGCACCGGCCACAGGTTCTGGCTGGGAATCATCACGAGATCGATGTCTTCCCCGATCATGCGGTTGAGCATCTTCAGATTCTCGGTGGCGATGTCGTTCAGGTTGACGATCCTTGGAGCGAGCATCTGCTTACGGCTGAAGGCCAGAAGCTGGCGGGTCAGGGAGGAGGCGCGTTCCGCGGCGCTGGCGATTTCCTGGGCCGGCCCGCGCAGGCTAGGTTCGGCGCCGAGTCGTTCGAGGAGAAACTCCGAATAGCCGGAAATCACCATCAGGAGATTGTTGAAGTCATGGGCGATCCCTCCGGCGAGGCGGCCGACGGCTTCCATTTTCTGGGACTGGCGCAGCTGCTGTTCGAGGGCGCGGCGCTCGGTGACATCTTCTGCGAAGAGTTCGAAGACCACACCTTCCTTGCGCCCGTTTGCCACGGAGCGGCCTGAGACGCGAACGACGGTGGTGCCGCCTTTGCTGCCCTGGCGCTTCCAGTCCGCGTTCAGTCCTTTGAAAGGCGCTGGCGACCGGAGATAGTCAGCCAGTTCGAACCACTGGTCGGTATCGGCATAGAGGCTGTAAATATGCTGGCCGATCAACTGGTCGACCGAAGTCAACCCCAGCAGTTCGAGAAATGCGGGGTTGGCGTCGAGAATCTTGCCGGTCGAGTCGCAACGGCAGATGCCATAGGGGGCATTGGTCACCAGCGACCGAAAGTTGACTTCTGAACGGTGCAGGCTCTCTTGCGCGGAACGCAGGGCTGCGTTGAGCCAGCAGATCAGCATGGCGACGAAGAAGAATAGAGAGAGGCGGAGGATGGCCGTCTGCAGCTGTGCCGGGGTATGTTCTCCGCCCAGCGTGAAGTAGGCGCTGACGGTGAGAGCGAAAGAGGTGGCGACTACGCCCGGTTTCCAGCCGCCGTACCAGGCGCTTACCATGACGGCTACGCCGAACAGGGCGAGGCGGCTTTCTGAAACATCGGCCAGCAGAACCGTGGGAATGAGGGCCAGTGCTGTACTAAGCACAGCCACCCCATAGCGGAGAATGGGAGCGCGCGCAGCAGGGATGCGGAGTAGGGGGAGGGTTACTCGCATGGCAACCATACTAGTTCCAAAATGGTAAAACGGGATAGTTACAGGAGTTCATTTTCTGTTTTGCGAACAAGTCTTCCGGGGTGTCCCTTAGCGCGGCGGACGATGGCCGGTTGGCCAATGCCTGGGATTCGCTCTTGCCACGGAGGCCGGGAATCAGGACACTAGGCGGGGCGCGGACAATCTATGAATATCGGACTCTTTGGCGGGACATTCGATCCCGTGCATCGCGGGCATATCGCGCTGGCGCGGGCCGCAATGGCGCAGTACAAACTGCATCGAATCTGTTTTGTTGCGGCGAATAATCCGCCTCACAAGCAGCAACAGCCACTGGCGCCCTTCATGCACCGCTTTGCCATGCTGGCTTTGGCCACGGAGGACGAGAAAGCCTTTGTGCCGTCGTTGCTGGAAGCGCCGGAGGAGACTGGGACAGGTGGTAAAGCGCGCCAGGAAAAGCCGAACTACACGATCGACACGGTGCGGCGCCTGAAGCGGTCGTTCAAGGCAAGCGACAAGTTGTTTTTGCTGATTGGAATGGACGCTTTCGCCGAGATTTCCAAGTGGCATCAGGCCGAAGCTCTGTTTCGCGAGTGCGACTTTGTCGTGGCGGGGCGTCCGGGATATTCGTTAGCGGATGTGGCGAACGCCCTGCCGGAGAGCCTGCGCCCCAGGCCGGAGGTGACGAAACCGTTTCATAAACAAGTGGTCTCGGGAGATCTGATGCTCCGGGGCGCGAGCATTCACCTGTTGGCGGATCTGCACCAGCCAGCCTCGGCAACCGCGATCCGACAGGCTGTGGCGGCGGGAAAACCGCTGGGCAGGTTTGTGGATGCGGCTGTCGCGGAGTACATCAAGAAGACCGGGCTGTATAAGTAACGATCACGCGCCCTTCAAGGTTAGCTCTCCGGTATGATGATAGGGAAGTTCCTATCTTCAGTAAGAACCGGGCAGGCGCCCCCACACCGCCGATAAAAAAAGAGAAAAGAGGAAGAGACAGATGGCTCAAAATCACTACACCACTAAGACCAAACGTCGGCCAAAGAATAGCAAGCGCAAAGACTTCGCCGCGGCCACGATGGCGAAGCTGCGCGAACTGGCGGCAGCCGATGCGAAGAAATCAGGAAAGTAAGGTCGGTTACAATGAGAGTCGCGCCTGCGACTAACGTCCAACGACTGAATCCTGAATGAAGAAGAACGAACTCAAAAAGCAAGTTGATGCCGCCATCCAAGCCTGCCTGGAAAAAAAGGCCGAAGAACTCAGCATCCTGGAAATGGAAAAAGGGTCGGGAGCCTTCACCGACTACTTCGTGCTGTGCAGCGGAACCAATCCGCGGCAGGTGCAGGCCATTGCAGACGAAGTGGAATTGCGCCTGAAGGGCGCAGGGCTGCGGCCAATGAATGTCGAAGGCTACAAGCAAGCTGAATGGGTGCTGCTCGACTACGTGGACTTCGTGGTGCACGTGTTCTCCGAGAAGGCGCGAAAGTTCTACGATCTGGAGCGCTTGTGGAAGTCGGCAAAACGCCTGGAGCCCTCCGATCTGAAGGCGGCCCCACGAAAGCGGAAGGTTGCGACGAAGGCCGCGTCTCCGAAGAAAAAGAAAAAAGCCAGAGCCTAGCGGTCTGCCTTTTCGAATTCTGAAATACCCTCATGCCGTCGAAGCCAGACTCCGAGCCGAGTTGGGGATCCCAATATCGCCTGGTCGCCTCCGAAAAGTGGAAGGCGAAATCGGCGGCCATGGGCCAGCCGGTAACCGATGCGCTGGTGGAATACGCGCAACCTGCCGCGGGAATGCGAGTACTCGATTTGGCCAGCGGAACCGGAGAGCCTGCGATCAGCCTGGCGGCGCGGGTGGAAGAGCACGGTCACGTCACGGCGCTCGATCTGAGTGCGGACCTTCTGGAAATCGCGGCGCAACGTGCTCGGACTCGCGGGCTGAATAATTTCACTACACAGATAGCAGACGCTCATTCGCTGCCCTTTCCGGATAATAGCTTCGACCTCGCTACCTCGCGGTTTGGAGTGATGTTCTTCCGCGAACCAGGATTGGCTCTGCGCGAGTTGCGCCGTGTTCTACGGCCGGGCGCGCGAGCATGTTTTCTGGTCTGGGGGCCGTTTGATCAACCCTACTGGCAGAGCATGATGGGAGTCGTGCACCGCCGTGTCGGCGGGCCTCTGCTGGAGCCAGGCGGATCGGATCCGTTTCGATTTGCGGAACCAGACAGCCTTTCGACAGTTCTGCGCGATGCGGGATTCAACGATGTGGCTGAAGAGACTCGGACGGTGCCCTGGACCTGGCCCGGACCGGTTGAAGAGGTGTGGGAGCAAGCCCAGGCTGTGACCGTGCCGTTTCGCCCGATGTTGCAGCGCGTGCCGGTCGATCGTTGGCCGCAGATCCATGCCGAAGTGCATGAAGCTGTGCGACGGTACTCCGACGGAGAGAAGATTTCGTTTGGTGCCGTTGTGGTCCTGGCGTGCGGAAAGAAATGAAGGGTTGAGCTTCCGTGAAAATCAAGATTGCATGGATCGGCAAGACCAAAGAACCGGCGATTGCAGCTCTCACGGAGGAATATCTCAAGCGAATCGCGCGGTACGTCCAGGTAGAGGGCGTTGCGCTTCGCGATGAGGCGGATCTATTGGCCAAGTTTGGCGGGACGGCCAAAGTGAATCCGAAATCGACTTTGGTGTTGATGGATTCGCGAGGCAAGGAGTTTTCGTCAGAGCAGTTCGCCAAATATCTGGGAGATTATCAGGACCGCAATCCTCTGCCGCTGGTGTTGGCCATCGGCGCGGCAGACGGATTCAGTGACGCCGCCCGGTCAGCAGCTCAGCATGTGATTTCGCTGGGGAAAATGACTCTGGCCCACGAACTCGCCCGAGTGGTTCTGCTGGAGCAGGTTTATCGGGCGTTCACCATTCTGAAGGGACATCCTTATCACTCGGGACACTGACGAAATCGCTCGACGCCGTTTTTGATTACGGATTTTTGATGGTTGATCGGAAGCAGGCTACTGCTTTGCTTCGGGTTTCGCGCTCTTACCTAACAGAATCCCTAAGATTTCCTTGGAGAGATCGCCCGCAGGGATGTCTTCCATGTTCGTGAGCACGACGACTCCGGCACGCTGTTCCGGGGCGAGTACGAAATCGGTGCTGGTGCCTTGCTGGCCGCCACTGTGGGCGACGATGTGGAGGCCATTTTCATTCGACGTGCCCCAGCCCAGTGCGTACCCGTTGGCGGGCTCGCCGGAGGGCTTCAAGGGCGTCCACATCAAGTCGCGCGTGGTGCGCTTCATCAGCTTGTCAGCCAGAATAGCCACTTCAAACCGCGCCATGTCTTCGGCTGACGACAGCCACCCGCCTCCGGGAATCTTGTAGGTGGAATCGAGGAAGTCGGCATTGTGCACGGATCCCGAAGCCGTTTTCTGATAGAAGCGGGTTCGGTACGGAATGATGGCGAACCGGTCGTCTGCTTGAGTGTGCTCCATGCCGGCAGGGAGGAAAACGCTTTGACGCATCAGGTCTGTGTATTTCGCGCCCGACGCTCCTTCCATGACGCAACCGACCAAGGTGTAGCCGTGGGTGGAATAGTGAAATTGCTTTCCGGGCTCGGAGAGGAGGACATCATTCTTGAAGAAGTCGAGCCCGCCTTGAATGGGATTATCGAAGTGCCTGGTATTGCCAACTTCCGGGTCGTCCTGCGAGCCGGACTTGTAGTGCCGGATGCCGCTTAAGTGACCCATCACCTGGCGCGTGGTAATCGGCCATGGCTTCTGCGGGAAGGCCGGGCAATACTTTTGGACGGGAGTGTCGAGGTCGATTAGGCCTTTCTCCCAGAGCTGCATTGCGGCCGTGGCAGTCAGCGACTTTGAGATAGACGCCAGCCGGAACAACGTATGCTCACTGGCGGGCACGTTATTTTCCGCGTCGGCAAGGCCGAAGCCCGAGGCCCATTCGAATTCCCCGTTTTCGACCACCGCGATCGAGAGGCCTGGAACGTGCGTCGACGACATGAACCTGGAGACGGCGGCTTCAATCTGAGCCCGCTTCTCCTCGGGGATCTTGCGATCTTGCGCGCCCGTTAATGGCGCAAGGACGGCGCCAAAAAGAAGGACCGCGACGAACAGGTTCGTGAAGCGGGCTGAGTGTCGGGAACGCGTTCTTTTGGATAGCATGAGCCCTTCCGATGAAGGGCTCTATTGTAACGAGTGCGCGCGCCGAGCGATGTCGATTCTTACCGTTCTCCGGGGTGACCTACTGAGTTACTGTCGCCTGGTAGCTCACAGCCTGCCAATGGCCGGTTCGGCGGACCCAAACCCGGGTGTAGCGATACGGTCCACTGAAGTCTTCCCCAAGTTGGTGGCCTTTTACGTCGGCGCGGGCGGTTACGACGGCCGTATCGCCATACACGCGCACAACCATGTCACTGACGTTGATCGTGTCATAGCGAAGCTGGCCGCTCTTGCGGGCCGAAACTGTGTCTTGTTTCGTGGTGACCTGGCCCAGGGGAGTGATCGCGACGTAGTCTTCGGCGAGGGTCCGCTGAGAAAACTCGGAGTCGCGGCGGATGCTTGCCTCCCGCGCCTGCCGCTCCATCTCGATGATTTCCCGGATCGTCTCCTGATCGCCTGCTTCGAGTGGGGGCCTGGGACGAATCGCCACGTGCTGAGCTGCAAAGGCAGGGACAGCGGCGAGTACGGACAACAATAACACTGCACGCCTGTTGATCACGATGAGACCTCCGCGGTTTCGCGAGGGGGACAGAGATCCGCCTGACCGATCTACGCAACTTTGGATGCTTGAGTTCCGTGGAAAAGTTCTCTACTTCAAAAGATTCTCTGCCGAATCATGTCAAGCATGCCACAACTTGCCGGTTCAGGTGTTGCTGTAGTGTATGACGGCCCAAGAGCCTGTTTTGTTTCATCAAATTTATGGGCCGGACTTCTTGAGGCTGGACTTCGTGGGTCGTCTCAATTTGATCAAGAGCACAGCCCTGCGATGCGACTCCGTGCCTGGCTTCTAGTAGAATCAACCTTCCGACTCAGGCATGGCTGATATCCGACGCGGACTCATCATCGTGAACACCGGGCCGGGCAAAGGCAAGACTACGGCTGCGATGGGAACCGCCCTGCGAGCCGTGGGCCAGGGGATGCGGGTATTAATGCTGCAGTTTCTGAAAGGCTCGTGGCATTACGGCGAACTCGATGCGGTGCAAGCCTTCGGCGATAAGTTCGTCATGAAACAGATGGGTCGGGGTTTCGTGAAGGTGGGCGCCGAAAAGCCGGATCCGGAAGATGTTCGAATGGTCGAGGCGGCATGGGCTGAGGCCGAGAAGGCGATCCAATCGGGCGAGTGGGACCTGGTGGTACTCGACGAGATTAACTACGCCATCAGTTACGGTATGCTCGACGCGGCCAAGGTGGTCGAGAGCCTGAAGAAGAAGCCGGAAATGGTGCATGTCATCTTGACGGGCAGGAACGCGCACCCCACAATTGTCGAGGCCGCCGACACGGTGACGGAAATGCGCCAGGTGAAACACGCGTACGAGAAGGGCGTGATGGCACAGAGAGGAATCGAGTACTGAAATTTGGGTAATTGGGAAATTTTCGTAATTGTGTGATTTGAAAACTGCCCCAAGCATTTCAATTACAAGATTACTGCAATCGCCCAATTGCAACATTGATTATGGCTTGGTTTAAGCGCGAATCCGGCGAACTGGACACTTCGGGCGAGAAGAAAGTCCGCACCGAGGGGCTGTGGGTGAAGTGTGAGAACTGCCGGCAGATTATCTGGAAGAAGGACCTTGAAGAGAACATGAATGTTTGTCCGAAGTGCGACAAGCACTTCCGGATTGACGCGCGCGCCCGCCTGGCGCAACTGCTGGATGAAAACCAGTACGAAACATTTGATACGAATATCGCGTCGACCGACCCCCTTAAGTTTGTCGACTTGAAGCCCTATTCATCGCGGCTCAAGCAGGCGCAGCAGGACACCGGTTTAAGCGATGCGGTGATCAATGCGCAGGGCAAGCTGATGGGGCGGCCAGTGGTCGCCAGCGCGATGGAATACTCGTTTATTGGCGGCAGCATGGGCGCGGTGGTGGGAGAGGCGATTACACGCGCGGTGGAGCGAGCGGCGGATTCTCGTATGCCACTCATTATTGTGTCAGCTTCGGGCGGCGCCCGGATGATGGAAGGCGTCATCAGCCTGATGCAACTGGCGAAGATCTCCTCCGCGCTGGCAAAGTTGGATAAGGCCAAGGTTCCCTATATCTCGCTGTTGACCGACCCCACCACCGGTGGCGTGACGGCATCTTTTGCGATGCTGGGGGATTTGAATATTGCCGAACCTGGGGCATTGATCGGCTTTGCCGGGCCGCGTGTAATCGAGCAAACGATCCGGCAGAAGCTACCGCCCGGCTTTCAGCGCAGCGAGTTCCTGCTTGAGCACGGCATGCTCGACGCGGTCGTTCATCGCAAGCAATTGAAACCCTATATCGCGCGGGCGCTGGAGTTTATGGCGGCGTAAGAAGGAAGCTTCTAGCTTCTGGCTCGGTCGCCAGCGATTCGAGCCTGGTGTCTGATTTGTTTTTGGTCTCGGACAATTCGTACCTCTTGCGTCTCCCACACGCTTCCAAAGTCATAAAGCAACGTTGGTAAGCTAGTAGCCGGCAGCTAGGAGCTTTCTATGTCCTACGAAAAGGCAGTGGCGAGCATGTTTGCGCTCGGGCACGAACTGGCGAATACGCCTTCGCACAAGTTCGACCTGGCGCACATGCGCGTGTTGCTCCGCGCCATGGATCATCCCGAGAGGGAGTTCCCCAGTGTTCTGATTGCGGGGACGAACGGCAAGGGCTCGACGGCAGCGACATTAGCTTCGATCCTGCAAGCGTCCGGCTTGAGGACGGGACTCTACACTTCTCCCCACCTGGTGCGCCTCAACGAACGCATCCGGGTGAACGGCGCTGCAATTAGCGACGACACCTTTGCCCGGCTGCACTGCGAAGTGGACGCCATCGCCGAACGGTTGGTCGAGCAGGGAGAATTGCCGTGGCATCCCAGCTTTTTCGAAATGATGACCGCGATTGCTTTTGCCCACTTTGCCCGAGCAGCACGTCGAAATCGCCGTGCTTGAGGTCGGAATGGGCGGCCGGCTGGACGCTACCAATGTCGTGGAACCGCTGGTCAGCGTGATTGCTGACATTGCGCTCGATCATCAGAAGTTTCTTGGCGATACCGTGGGGGAAATCGCGCGCGAGAAGGTGGGCATCATTCGTCCGCGGGGCGTCGTCGTAACCCTGCCACAGCAACCGGAAGCCAACGACGTGATTGGGAATACGATTCTCGATCTGGAGGCGTCGGGAGTGAGCGCGGTGCAATATGTTCCGCCGGTTTCGCCCGGGTAGTTCCGAGTACCGTGTACCGAGCGCCGGGGGAAATCTCAAGCCAGCGTACGGATATAGGTATCCGCTGCACGTCATGGGGAAGCAGATTCTCGTGGAGACTCCGCTGGTGGGGCGGCACCAGTTGCGGAACGTGGCTTTGGCAATTGCTGCGGCGGAGGAACTCGGTAAAAAAGGATTTCGGGGAGTTACGGCCGAATCCATCGAACGAGGAATTCGTGAAACGCATTGGCCGGGACGATTTCAGGTTGTTCCCGCCAGGTCCGGTTGGCCAGAGTTGGTGCTCGATGTCGCCCACAATCCGGCAGGGGCATGGGCCCTGCGCTCTGCCCTTTCGGAGCGCTATGACGACCGTCCGCTGATTTTTGTTTTCGGGGCGATGCGCGACAAGGCAATCTCAGAGATGACAGACATCCTGTTCCCGCTGGCGCTTCGGGTAATTGCCACGCGCCCGGAGAACCCGAGGGCCGAGTCGCCGGAGGCGATCCAGAAGGCTGGGAGCCGCACGGGTGCCGAAATCGAAGCAGTGCCTGAGGTTCGCCTGGCTCTCGATCGTGCTCGGGAGGCTGCCGGAACGGACGGTGTAATCGTCGTAACTGGGTCGATTTATCTGGTGGGGGAAGCGATGCAGGTCCTCGGATTGCAAGCTTGAAACGTACCTGGCAGGCGGTTTTCCCCTAGAATGGAAGTGTGCAGGAATTGAATTCATCAGTCGATCAGGTGGAAAGCGGCCAGGCCGAAACTGGCACACCGCAACTCGTTTCGGTCCCTTCCCGCAGGCAAAGTCCCCATGCGATTCCAGGGATGGAACACGGCTGGCTGAGTTGCTTGCGGTCGTACCTTGTAATCGATCCTCTGATCTGGCTTTATACCCTGGTCATGGGGCTGGCGGCCCTGCCGGGCGGCGTCTTTGATCGCAGTGGACGACGGCTGCACTGGTTTTCGCGGACATGGTCGTGGCTGATCATGAAGAGTATCTTCTCGCCCGTGAAGGTGACGGGCCTCAATAAGATCGACACTTCCAAGCCGCATGTTTACGCTGCCAATCATGGCTCGGCGCTCGATATTCCGGTTCTGTATGTGAATTTGCCCTTCCAGTTTCGTATCGCGTTCAAGAAAGAATTGCTGTCGTACCCGGTGGTGGGGTGGCAACTGAAGCGCTCCGGACAAATTTGCATTGACCAGCAGAATCCGTCGCATTCGATCAGCAGCATTCGAGCTGCGTTGAAGGGCCTGAAGGAAGGTCTACCCCTGGTCATTTTTCCAGAGGGAGGGCGAACGCCGGACGGAGAGATCAAACCGTTTCTGCAGGGAGCATTTTTTCTGGCGATCAAGGCACAAGTGGATATCGTGCCTGTGGCGCTGGTCGGCACATACGAACTGCTGCCCATGAACACCTATCACGTAAAGTGCCGGCCGCTGGAAATGCGCGTCGGCGAACCGATCTTGACGACGGGTTTAACCATGCGGGACCTGCCGGCACTATCCGCGAAAGTTCAGAAAGCGCTCGAAGATTTGTACTACCGGGGTTGAGCGCTTTGCGTGATTTTACGCAAGTGCATCATGCAGCCTTTCTGGTTTCATCGCAAAGTTGCTGGTAGTGATCGCGTCCGCGCTGATAGCCGCGAACAAATCCCTCTTCGACTTGCGCACCGGGATACTGTCGCTGCACGTCTTCGAGAGCGGCGTTCATCTCACCTGAAACCTGGTCAAACTCCTTGCATCGCGTCCGGGCATGCAGGGCCGCCTCGAAGCCGAGGCGATAGAACTTTTCATCATCGGTGAAGTTCTTGCCAGACTTCTCGTAGTGAGCTGCCTCACCGCTGCGCAAGCCGGTCCACCACTGCTCGCGGGCGGCGTCCACAGATTCCGCCTTTTCCCTTCTCAGCACGTCACGAACGCGCGACGCCGCGGCGTCATCCTCTGCAAGAGCAACCACAACGCTGTGGCCTCTGCGCAGGGCGTCTTCGTAGACGAAGATCTCGTCTTCCGGGAGGCCCTCGTAGGTGAATTTCTCAATCTTGCCGCCGGCAGCCGCACCGATCGTGGCGCCTGCCGCTCCCAAAATGCCCGCGCCCAAGAGGCCGAGGGCGGTAATGGGCCCGAGGCCGGGCACCAGGGCCATCAGAACCGCGCCACCCGTGAGCCCGACGCCACCGCCCAGGAGTCCGCCAATCGCGTTGCCCATGCCGGGTTGCTCGGTGGCGTCGGCAGGAACGGACCGCATTTCTTTCTCAACCTGATCGACCGTCCCGGGGATCAGAAGCGTGATTTTCTCGGAAGGGATGCCTGCCTGATGCACTGCATTCAGGGCGTGCTCTGCGGCTGCTCTTGTCTCGAATACTCCAGTGATTGCTTCCATATTCAACTTCTCCTCGGGGGATTTTTACAGTGGGGAATTCTACCTCTGTCTCCCCAACGGAGGCACCAAATTCTGATGCCAAAATCTGCCGCGGGGGCTAGCGCTTGGAAAGTGATTCCATGGCCCACCCGGCCCTAGATGGGAAGAAAAACAGCACTCTGCATCGGATGACAAAACGCGGGTCGGGGCGCAAAATTTCGATATCGCCGAGATTTCGACGCTTTGTAGCTTTCGAGCGTAACCTTTCAGCACGCTATCCGGTTTATCCTTGTGACGAGCGAATTCGCGGAGAATGGATTGAAGGCTCTGAAGAAAGAAGCGGACGAGCGGCTTCTGATTGAAGCTGCGCAGAAAGACCCTGCCCGCTTTGCCGAGCTATACGAAATCAACTTCGAGCGAGTTTACGCCTACGTGGTGCGCCGGGTGCGGGACCGAGCTGAAACCGAAGATGTAACGTCGGAGGTTTTTCATCAGGCGTTGGCGAATCTGAAGCGGTTTGAGTGGCGCGGGATTCCGTTTGCGGCCTGGTTGTTCCGAATCGCGGCGAACCTGATTTCCGACCGTTGGCAGCGATCAGGGCGCGAGGTTTCCGATGATTCCGGCGTCATCGAGCTGGTGCAGGTCAGTCCGGCCGAGATCGAGGAAGTGGAGCGGCGGGCGACCCTGTTTCGTTTGGTCGACACCCTGCCGGTCGAACAGCGGCGGGTTGTGGTGCTGCGGTTCGTGGAGCAGAAAAGTATTAAGGAAGTGGCGCGGGAAGTTCGCAAGACCGAGGGGGCAGTGAAGCAGCTACAATTTCGCGCGCTCAGCAACTTGAAGGCGCGCATGGAGGGTGCCGATGCCTAAGCGCTCTCTAAAACCGGGGAATGGCGACCAGAAGAAGATCGAACAGCTGAACCGCGCTGTCGAATCGATGCTGGCTCGAAACGATGGCAAGGTTGGCAAGGCGACGGCCGAAATCGAGCCTTTGGTGCACATCGCGGCGGAAATGCGCAATCTGCCGCGAGAGAGTTTCAAGGCACGATTGAAATCTGAACTAAAAGGGAGAAAGCGTATGTCTAGTGTTGCCGAACCCGTCGCAGCCGTTCGCACGACTGCATCACCAAATTTGTGTTTCAGGGATTGCGCCAAGGCAATCGAGTTTTACCAGAAGGCTTTGGGAGCAAAGGAAACGTTCCGCTTCGAGGCGGGTGGAAGCATCCCGCACGCTGAAATAGCGATCGGGGAATCGCTGATCATGCTTGCCGACGAGTGGCCTGAGGGCGGACGGTTCAGTGCCGAGACGCTCGGCAACTCGCCGGTCTCGGTAGTCATCCACGTGGAGGATGTGGATTCGTTTGCGGAGCGCGCAGTCGCGGCCGGGATGAAAGTAATCCGGCCACTCAAAGACCAGTTCTATGGGCACCGCGACGTAACCATGCGTGATCCGTTCGGTTACAACTGGACCGCGGTCACTGTGAAGGAAGAAATGTCGGTCGAGGAAATGCACCGGCGCATGAACAGGATGATGGAAGGTCCGGAAGGCGGGCAGGGCTCAGAGAAGGACGCGCACAAAGGGGTGAGCCCGATTCCTCGTGGACTCCGGATGGTGACTCCGTATCTCGTCGCGGCCGATGGACTGGCGCTGCTGGACTTTGTCAAGCAAGCATTCGGTGCGGAGGAGACGATGCGTGCGGTGATGCCCACCGGCGTGCACGGTGAGGTCCGCATTGGGGATTCGAGTCTGATGATGGGCGGCGGCATCCCGGGCAAGAAGTTCCCGGGCACGCTGCAACCCGGCGCCCTGCATTTGTACGTGGAGGACGCGGATGCAGTCTGCAAAAAGGCGGTGGCGGCGGGAGCGACGCTCATCGATGAGCCGCGTGATCAGGACTACGGCGAGCGGTCTGGAACGGTAAAAGATCCCGCGGGCAACTACTGGTACGTGGCCACGCACCGGGGAAAGAGCCATGTTCCCGAGGGTCTGCACAGCGTCAACCCGTATTTGCATCCCCTGCGTGCGGAGCCGCTTATCAGCTTTCTGAAGCGTGCTTTCGAGGCGGAGGAGGTGGCGAAGTACGCTTCGCCGGATGGCGTGGTGCATCATGCCGTGGTTCGCGTCGGCGATTCCGTGGTGGAGATGGGCGAGGCTCACGGGAAGTATGAGCCCATGCCGGCGATGTTTTATCTCTACGTGCCTAATGCGGACGCCGCGTACCGGCAGGCATTGGCAGCGGGCGCGACTTCCTTCCAGGAGCCAACTGACCAGCCCTACGGCGACCGCAATGCGGGCGTGCAAGATGCGTTCGGCTACAAGTGGTACCTCGCGACGCATGTGAAGGATATGAGCTAGTTTCGACAACTCAGGGCGGGTGGCGAGCCGAACGTTTCGAACTTCATTTTGCGATTTCCGCCACCCGCACGATTCAACCGCTGCCTTTCACCTCATGGCCAAGTCCTCGGTCTTCATTGACTTGGGCATCCTTCCGCCATAGCATTCTTGCGCATGATCGGCCAAACCATCTCGCATTACCGCATCATCGAGAAGCTGGGCGGCGGCGGCATGGGGGTGGTCTACAAGGCACAAGACATCCGCCTGCACCGTTTCGTTGCCCTCAAGTTTCTCCCCGACGCCGTGGCCCGCAGCCCCAACGCCCTAGCCCGCTTTCAGCGCGAAGCACAGGCTGCGTCGGCGTTGAACCATCCCAACATCTGCACTATTCACGACATCGGCGAGCAGGACGGTCGCGCCTTCATCGCGATGGAGTTCCTGGAGGGGATGACGCTGCGGCACCGCATTGCCGGGCGTCCCATGGAACTGGATATGTTGTTGTCGCTGGCCATCGAGATCGCCGACGCTCTCGATGCCGCTCACGCCAAGGGCATCGTGCACCGCGACATCAAGCCCGCCAACATCTTCGTCACCAGCCGTGGAGTTGCCAAGGTTCTGGACTTCGGCTTGGCTAAGGTCTCGGGGAAGCCAGGAACAGAGGTGGAGCTTACCGCCGCGACCATCGACTCGGAAGAACTTCTCACCAGCCCAGGGCAAGCGGTCGGTACGGTTGCCTACATGTCCCCGGAGCAAGTGAAAGGGAAAGAGCTCGATGCCCGCACCGACCTCTTCTCGTTCGGCGCCGTGCTCTATGAAATGGCGACTGGAACGTTGCCCTTTCGCGGCGACACTTCGGCTCTGGTCTTCGATTCCATTCTGAATCGCGCTCCGGTGCCTGCGGTGCGACTGAATCCCGACGCGCCCCCCAGGCTGGAAGATGTGATTAACAAGGCTCTTGAGAAGGATCGCAACCTTCGCTACCAGCATGCCTCCGAAATGCGCGCCGATCTGCAACGACTGAAGCGCGACACGACTTCGGAGACCGGAACCGCCGCGGTGACGGCGACACGCCGTTCAGTGATGACCGCAATCACGGGAGGGCATAAAAGTGGCCTTGTCGTGAGAGGGGTGATTGCCCTGCTGGTCTTGGTGGTGGCCGGATTGGGATTGTACTCGCTCCTGACTCGCCCCGGGCCGATGCCGTTCCGGAATTTCATGGTCGCTCAAATTACGAATACAGGAAAGGCGGTGGCAGCCGCAATTTCACCCGACGGCAAGTACATCATGAATGTGCAGAACGACAACGGGCTGCAAAGCCTGTGGTTGCGCAACGTCTTCACCGGCAGCGATACACAGATTGTCGCGCCCTCGTCCATCCGTCGCAGAAGTCTCAGTTTTTCGCCGGACGGAAATTATGTGTACTTCATACAGAATAGTGGCGTTGGGCCGGAGTTGTTCCGCATGCCGGTGCTGGGTGGAACCCTGCAGTTGATTGCGAAAGATGTCGACAGCAATATCACCTTCTCGCCCGATGGCCGGCGAATTGCCTTTGTGTGCGGCAACGATCCGGCCTTTGGAATATTCCAACTGCTGTCGGCCAATCCCGACGGCAGCAATCCAACGACCTTGCTCAGTCAAAAAATCGCAAATGGAGACAATAACAATTTCCCCCGATTCACGGCCTGGTCCCCGGATGGAAAAGAAATCGCCCTCACTCACGGCCCGTTCGGCGATACCGAAGTCCTTAAGACTTTCGACCTCGCTACAAAACGCATCGCCGATATGGCGAGATTTCCGAAGGCACTTCTCTACCAGGAAAGCTGGCTTCCTGAAGGAAATAGGCTGGTGGTCGCGTATTCCGAGAAAGGACCGAATCCCGACCGCAAGCAAATCGGCGTAGTCTCGAGCGTCGGCGGCAAACTGCAGCCGATTACGCGGGACACCAACAGCTATTCGGGCTTGACCATGTCCGCGGACGGCAAGACCGTCGCTACCGTTCAGGTGAAGACCACGCGGACCCTGGAAATCATCCCAGGTCGCGGCTTGAGTGGCAAGGAGACACCGAGCTCTCAAATCGAGAACGTAAGCACCTTTGACTGGACACCCGATGGCAACCTTGTCGTCACGGATGGCTCCAAACTTTTGCAGGTCAAACCTGATGGCTCGAAGGTGAGCGAGCTGATCCAAGATCCCGACGCAGCAGTCGTGAATCTTGTTCGCTGCGCGAACACCTATTTGATCGACTGGTCTTTTCACGCGGGAAAAGACGGCACTGCTATCTGGAGAGTTAATCCCGACGGTTCCAATCCGGAAGAGATCGGTAAGGGAGGTTCCAACACCTCTCCCGCATGTTCGCCCGACCACAAATGGGTCTATTACCTGGATACCCTGCTTACATGGATGCGAGTGCCGGCGGACAACAGTGGTCCGCCGGAACGGGTTGCCGGAACGAGGATCCCGGATATTTATGAGTATCTGGGAACCATTGACTTTTCGCCGGATGGCAAGCAGTTCATGGTTGTCGCCATGACTGAGGAGCAGGCAACGCGCCGGACACGAGTCAACCTTCTGCTCGTGAACCTGGATGCGAGTCCAGAATCAATGCCGAAGCGGCTCGACCCTGATCCCCGAATTTCTGCCGGCCTTGCGGCCAGCACGATATACACCGGCGGCCCCAAATTCAGTCCCGACGGCAAAGCAATCGTTTACGACATCATGGACAAAGGTGTGGGAAATCTCTGGTCGCATCCGCTTGATGGCTCACCCGGCCACCAGATCACGAACTTCACCTCGGGGACAATCAACGCATTCCATTGGTCTCCCGACGGTAAGTCGTTAGGGGTCACGCGCGCGCATGATATATCGGACGTGGTCGTGCTGCGGGAGACGAACGAATAGCAGGACAACTAACTTCATCATCGGCAACTCATCCGCGCGCCTCCGGCGGCATCACTCATGCACCGGTAGAGAATTCGGGTCTCTCTGGGGGGAGGGCACGGTGCGGGTGTTCGTTCGCTGAGCCTGTATCTGTCCCCCGCGTTTGACGGGAGAGTTTGACCCTCCCCACGACGTTCTTTAGACTAAAAGATTCAGTTACCTGCAGGACCCACTTATGGCAGACAGCATTCATGTGAAGCTTCCGGATGGAAGCACGAAGGAAGTTCCCAAAGGAACCACGTCGCTGGAGATTGCGAAGCTGATCAGCCCGCGGTTGGCCGACGCGGCGCTGGTGGCCAAAACGAATGGCAATCTGATCGACCTGGCGCGGCCGCTCGAGCAAGACACCGACCTGACGCTTTTGACCGAAAAGAATCCCGAGGCGCTGGAGGTTTACCGGCATTCGTCGGCACACCTGCTGGCGGCGGCGGTGCTCGAGCTTTTTCCTGAGACCAAGCTGGGGCACGGGCCGGCGACGGAAACCGGATTCTTTTACGACTTCTACCGTCCCACTCCATTTACGCCCGAAGATCTGGAGAAGATTGAGAAGAAGATGCAGGAATTAGTGCAGCAGAATATTCCTTATGCGCGGGAGTTTCTGCCACGCGACCAGGGACTGGCGGAGTTTAAAAAAGAAGGCGACTTCATGAAGTGCCATTTCATCGAGCAGTTCACCAAGCCCGATGAAAAAATTTCGATCTACCGTACCGGCAAGTTCACCGACTTCTGTCGCGGGCCGCACATTCCGTCGACCGGGAAGATTAAGGCGTTCAAGCTGTTCAATATCGCCGGCGCCTACTGGCTTGGGGACGAGAAGAATCCTCAGCTGCAGCGCATTTACGGGACGTCGTTCTTCTCGAAAAAAGATCTCGATGACTACCTGAAGCACATCGAGGAGACTAAGAAGCGCGATCATCGCGTGCTGGGCAAGCAGCTCGATTTGTTTTCGATTCAGGAGCTCGCCGGGCCGGGACTGATCTTCTGGCATCCCAAGGGCGGAATTATCCGCAAAGAGATGGAAGACTGGATGCGCGAGCAGTATCTGAAGCGTGGATATTCAATGGTCTACACGCCGCACGTGGCCCGGCGGCAGCTCTTCTACACTTCGGGACACGAGGGCTACTACTCGCAAAATATGTTTGACGCGATGGAGCTCGACGACGCTGAATATCGGCTGAAGCCGATGAACTGCCCGGGCCACATTCTGATCTACAAAGATTCGCTGAAATCGTATCGCGATCTTCCGGTGCGGCTGGGCGAATTGGGGACGGTATACCGTTACGAGCGCTCAGGCGTGATGCACGGGTTGTTACGGGTTCGCGGATTTACGCAGGATGACTCGCACATCTTCTGCACGCCGGAGCAAGTCGAAGGCGAGATTACCGGTTGTCTCGACTTTGCCCTGGATGTGCTGAAGGATTTTGGCTTTGAGAAGTTCCAGACCGAGCTTTCGACCTGGAATCCTGACGATCGCAAGAATTTCGTGGGCAGTGAAGAGCAGTGGATCCATGCCATTCAATCGCTCGAGAACGTGCTGAAGCGAAAGAATGTCGAGTACAAGACCATTCCGGGCGAAGCGGCGTTTTATGGGCCGAAGATCGATATCAAGCTGGTCGATTCGATCGGGCGGTTGTGGCAGCTTTCGACGATACAGGTGGACTTTAACCTGCCGCAGCGCTTCGGCCTGGAATACGTCGCCGAGGATGGTTCACGCAAGCAGCCAGTGATGGTACATCGTGCTCTGTTCGGGTCGGTGGAGCGCTTCTTCGGCGTGCTGCTCGAGCACTACGCGGGTGCGTTTCCGGTATGGCTGTCGCCGGTGCAGGTGGCCATGATTCCCATCAGCGAGCGGCACGCGGACTATGCGAACAAGATAGCGAATCAGCTCAAGGCCATCGGAGTGCGCGTGGAAGTCGATGCGCGTAACGAGAAGATGAACGCGAAGATCCGCGAGCACGCCATGCAGAAGGTTCCCTTCTTACTCGTCGTCGGAGATAAAGAGGCCGAGGCGGGGAAGGTGAACGTCCGCTCGCGCGGGAAAGAGAAGACCGAGGACATGGCGGCGGCTGACTTTGTGGATAAGATCGGGAAGCTGATCGCGGAGAAGAGCGCTGCACTGGATTAGGCCCGAGCTAGACTCATGTGGAGATAGCCGCGCACGATGTCGCGTCGGGGTACCGGCTCCATGACATTCATCAGCGAGAAGAGCTAGAGGCCTTCTCGACCTTAGCTGAGCTTCGCTCAGCCGGACAGCCGAGGTCGGCTGTCCCCACATGATTCCTGAATCACTGCGGTACCATGTTCCCGTGCATCCACTGGCGGAGCGCGTGCTTTTCCATGTTCGGCGGCAGGAACTGCTGAACGCTGGGGAGCGCGTGGGCGTGGCTGTTTCCGGTGGGATTGATTCCGTCGCACTGCTAAGACTGCTGTTAGAGCTGCGGACGGAACTCGGGATCGTCGTCTCCGTCGTTCATTTCAATCACAGGTTACGCGGAGTCGAATCTGACGGGGACGAGCAGTTCGTTGCGGAACTGGCTCGCGAGCACGATCTTCCGTTCTACGCCGATAGCGACGATGTGGCTCAGCAAGCAGCCGACGAGCATGTCAGCGTGGAAACGGCGGCGCGGGATTTGCGCTACGGATTCTTTCGCTATCTGCTCGGCGGGGACGCAGCAGACGAACCCCAGGGCCTAAAGCCCAATCCTTCTCTTGCGCCTAATCGCAAGGCTGAAGCCGCGCCCTTCGATGGAGCCCGTCTGGATAAAGTAGTGACCGGGCATACGCTGGATGACCAGGCTGAAACCGTTCTTATGCGTCTGATTCGCGGGGCTGGGCTGCGCGGGCTTGGGGGAATTCATCCGCGACTCGCACTGGAGGACGATGACGGAGAAGTTTGCGGACAGATTGTGCGGCCGCTGCTCGCGTTTCGTCGCCGGGACTTGGAGCAGTATCTGAAAGACATCGGGCAGCCTTGGCGCGAAGATTCAACCAACACCGAAGAACGCTTCACGCGCAACCGCGTTCGGAGGCTCGTCATGCCATTGCTGGCGCAGGAGTTCAATCCCGCGGTGGCGGAAAATCTGGCGGATTTTGCCGAGATCGCGCGCGGCGACGAAGATTACTGGGAAAACGAGATCGCGGGGTGGCTGGGGACTACCGTGCAGTGGTCCGAGCCAGAGTGGGCTCGCGACCGGGCGCGCGATATTGGGCTGGTGCAGATTGGGTCATTGGGCAATAAGCCTGGGCACTCCCAGCCTGCCGATCCTGATCTGCAGTCGCGGATCGACAATGCGTCATGGCTGGTGGTCAACGCCTCGCTCAGCCGGATGTGGTTTCTCGCAGAAGCGATGGCGGTGCAGCGGAGGCTGGTGAAGGCGATTGGCGAGCACTTGCGGCTTCCTCTTGAGTTCAAGCACGTCGAAGAAATTCTGCGCTTCGCATCGGAGGACGGCCCATCCGGAAAGGAACTGTCCCTGCCCCTGGGATGGAAAATGGTGAGGGAACGGGAGACGTTGCTATTCGTGACTCCGGACCTGCGGGCGCCAATGGAGGTCCAGGACTACGACTACGATTTCCCCGTCCCCGGGCGAATAGTGGTTGTCGAGACAGGCTCCTCCTTTGACGTGCAACGCGTTCGGGGAGGCGGCGGTGCAGGGTATAATCCGGATCACCTCCTGGATGCGGAATCGTTGCCCGGACGGTTAAGGGTGCGGAACTGGCGTGCAGGAGACCGATTCTGGCCGGCCCACACGAAGTCTCCGAAGAAGGTCAAGGAACTGCTGCAGGAGCGTCACATTGGGCAACCTGAGCGCAGGCTTTGGCCAGTTGTCGTCAGCGGCGACGAGATCGTGTGGATGCGAGGCTTTCCCGTGCCTGCGAAGTTCAGGTCTAAGGCAGGGTGCGACGCCATCGCAATCGTGGAAAAGCCCCTGACCGCGCAGTCGGCTACGTAGAATCGAGGAACGATGTGCCGGGAGGCACACTATTCATGAACGGTTCGAGGGTTGAGCCTCTTCGCCCGGTCATCAGCACAGAGCAGATCCAGAAGCGAGTCAAGGAACTGGGGCGACAGATCTCCGACGACTACGAAGGTCAGACGATTCAGATGCTGGCTGTACTGGAAAATGCCTTCATGTTCCTGGCCGATCTGGTGCGAGCGGTCGAAGTTCCAGTCGTTTGCCAGTTCATCAAGCCGAGGTACAGTCACGGCGCTTCCGGCAGCGACATCATGGAGATTTTCTTCAGCCACGAGCCTGATATTCGGGGGCAGCACATCCTGTTGGTGGAGGGATTGGTTCATTCCGGCGTGACCAGTGAGTTCCTGATGAGCGACCTGCGTTCCCGGGGCGCCGCCTCGGTAAAACTAGTGACGCTGCTCGACCGCCAATCGGCCCGGCGGGTGCCCTTGCAGCCCGATTATTTTGGATTCCTCGTCGATGAGACCTTCCTGGTCGGTTACGGCTTGGGAGCGGTGGAGCAGACGGGCCGGAATTTGTCCTATTTGGCGGCGGCAAACCTCAGAGTACCAGTGACTTAAGTTATACTCGGACGAGCCTGTCTTTTTACCTTGGAAAAGGTAGAATAAGGCGTCCAGCATTTCGCCAATCAAAATTCGTTTCCAGGGCATCTAATGCCTGTAGGCGTCTCGTGAATTCGGAGTGGACGGGCGTCGAAATTTAGGAGTCTTCTAGGTGAACTCAACTGTAAAGACCGTGCTGTTCTGGTTGCTCATTGGGGTATCGGCCCTGTTGCTTTGGGAAGTGGTTAAAGGCGCTCGCGACGGCCCGAAGGACAAAGAGCCGCCCTTCTCCCAGTTCATGGCCGACGTTGACCAAGGTCTGGTGCGAGAAGTCACCGTTGACGGCATGCAAATCAAGGGAAAGTACAAGGACGGCAGCGCCTTCCATACCACGGCTCCGGCGAACTATCCGGACATGATTAAGTCCCTCCGGGACAAGAACGTGAGTATGTCCTTCCGCGATGTGAACAGCGGAAGTCTGCCTTTGCAGTTGTTGGGTACCTGGGCGCCTCTGATTTTGCTGGGTGCGTTGTGGTTTTTCATGATTCGCCAGATGCAGACCGGCGGAAACAAGGCGTTGTCGTTCGGCAAGAGCCGGGCGCGGCTGCTCTCGATGCAGCAGAAGAAGGTCACGTTTAAGGACGTGGCGGGCGTGGAAGAGGCTAAGGAAGAGCTTCGAGAGATTATTGAGTTCCTGCGCGAGGCGCAGAAGTTCCAGAAATTGGGCGGACGCATTCCCAAGGGCGTGTTGCTGGTGGGCCCTCCGGGAACTGGTAAAACCCTACTGGCTCGGGCTGTCGCGGGCGAGGCCAATGTCCCGTTTTTCTCGATCTCCGGCTCGGACTTTGTGGAGATGTTTGTCGGCGTCGGCGCCAGTCGCGTGCGCGATTTGTTTGAGCAGGGCAAGAAGAATGCTCCGTGCATCATTTTCATCGACGAAATCGACGCGGTCGGACGCCATCGTGGTGCTGGCTTAGGCGGTGGACACGACGAACGCGAGCAGACCTTGAACCAGTTGCTAGTCGAAATGGACGGCTTCGAATCGAACGAGGGCGTCATCCTGATGGCTGCGACGAACCGGCCCGATGTGCTCGATCCGGCGTTGCTGAGGCCTGGGCGTTTTGACCGGCGTGTCGTCGTCAGCCGGCCAGACGTGCGCGGGAGAGAAGAAATTCTTCGTGTGCACACCCGCAAGATTCCTCTCGCCGAAGACGTTGATCTTTCTGTACTGGCTCGCGGGACCCCGGGATTCTCCGGTGCCGACTTGGCCAACATGGTCAACGAGGCCGCTTTGGCCGCGGCTCGGCAGAACCGAAAAGCCGTGCTGCAATACGACTTTGAACTCGCTAAGGACAAAGTCCTGATGGGTGTGGAGCGGAAGTCTCTGCTGCTCACCGATGAGGAGAAGAAAAATACCGCCTATCACGAGGCCGGGCACGCTCTGGTAGCGGCGAAGATGCCGCATTCCGATCCTCTGCACAAAGTCACCATTATTCCGCGCGGCATGGCTCTGGGCGTCACTATGCAGTTGCCGACGGATGACAGGCACAACTATTACAAGAACTACCTTGAGACCCAGATCGCGATCCTGATGGGTGGCCGCATCGCCGAGGAAATGTTCCTCAACGTGATGAGCACCGGCGCTGGCAACGACATCGAACGGGCCACGGACATGGCTCGCAAGATGGTCTGCGAATGGGGCATGAGCGAGCTTGGTCCGCTGACCTTCGGCAAGAAGGAAGAGCAGATCTTCCTGGGCCGCGAAATCGCGCAACATCGCGACTACAGCGAGGACACCGCGATCAAGATCGATCAGGAGGTGCGTAAGCTGGTCAGCAACGGATACACCACAGCCAAGCAGATCCTTGCGGACAATCGGGACGTACTCGAGAGAATCGCGCGTGCCCTGATCGAGCGCGAGGTACTGGATGCGAACGAAATCAAGATGCTGGTAGAAAACCAGCAACTTCCGCCGATCCAGCCACCACCCTCGAAGGACGATGGGGTACAGCACGTGATTAAGCCGGATCTCCAACCGGGTCGAGCCAAAGGCGGAGAGCGCCCCGCGACGGCATAGTCCTGCTTTGAGATGAGTCTTTCGGGCGGCCTACGGCCGCCCAATTTGTTTGCCACCAACCCGGGATTATAGGGCCTGCTGGAGCCTCAGAATCCATGCGTTACTGAGTCGATTCGGCGCTTAATAGCAGGGTCCGGAAAGGCCGCCTTTGTGGTATAATTTTTGTAGTCGACGTCGATCCTAAGTATTAGCAATTTCAATAACTTGAAGTCGATTACGAAGGACTTCGACGGGCAGGATTCGGGCGAGTTTTCCAGCCAAGTTCCAGGGCGTGCGCACGACTACATTTCAGAAAAATTCGGGACATTTTCGCGGAGCGGAATGGCCACCAAAGAGATAAATACTCCCATCGTCGAAACGAAAATAAAAAACGATAAAGTGACGCCGATCAATACGACCAATGGCGGAAGCAACGGCGGCAGCAGCGACTACAATGCCGACTCCATCAAAGTGTTGGGCGGCATGGAGGCGGTCCGTAAACGTCCGGCGATGTACATCGGATCGACCGGCGACTTGGGCCTGCATCATCTGGTGTACGAGGTTGTCGACAACTCCGTCGACGAAGCGCTCGCCGGATTCGCCACGAAGATTGAAGTCACAATTCACCTCGACAACTCCATTACTGTGATCGACGACGGACGCGGTATTCCAGTCGATGACATGGTGATTGACGGTGAAAAAGTTTCCGCGGCGCAAGTGGTGATGACGACGCTGCACGCGGGTGGAAAATTTGATTCGTCAACATACAAGGTTTCCGGTGGATTGCACGGCGTCGGCGTCTCTTGCGTGAATGCGCTGAGCGAAGACCTGGAATTGGAAATCTGGCGCGACGGCGCGACGTGGCAGCAGAATTATTCCAAGGGCGAGCCCACTAACAAGCTTAAGAAGACCGGCGTCGCCAAAGTGAAGACCGGGACCAAGGTCCACTTCCTTCCCGACCGCAGCATTTTCACCGCGACCGAGTACAACTACGACACGCTGGCGCAGCGGTTGCGCGAATTGGCTTTCCTCAATAAAGGATTGCTGATCACGCTGACCGACGAGCGCGCGACGGATGCGAAGACGGGCGAGCCCAAGCAGACGGATTTCAAGTACAACGGCGGCATTGCAGAGTTCATCAAGCATCTCAATCGTGGCAAGCAAACCCTGCACGACAAGCCGATCTACATGGAGGATGACCGCAATGGCGTTCACATGGAGATCGGGCTGCAATACAACGACGCGTATTCGGAGTCGGTGTTCAGCTTCGCCAACAATATCAATACGGTCGACGGCGGCACGCATCTATCCGGCTTCCGCACGGCCCTGACCCGCACGATCAATTATGCCGGTCAGCAGATGGGTCTGTTCAAGGATGTGAAAGAGAACCTGACGGGCGACGACGTTCGCGAAGGTTTGGTCGCTGTGATCAGCGTGAAGTTGCCGCAGCCCCAATTTGAAGGGCAGACCAAGGGCAAGTTGAACTCCGATATCGCCGGGACCGTGACGGCGTTCGTCAACGAGCGGCTGGGTGCTTTCTTTGAGCAGAACTCGACCGTCGCCCGCAAGATTATCAATAAAGCTGTGGACGCAGCGCGGGCCCGCGAGGCGGCACGCAAGGCGCGCGATTTGACGCGTCGCAAAGGTGCGCTCGATTCAGGCGGACTGCCGGGTAAACTGGCGGACTGCTCCGAACGCGATCCCAACCGTTGCGAATTATTCCTGGTGGAAGGCGAGTCGGCAGGTGGGACGGCGAAGCAGGGCCGCGACCGGCGCTTCCAGGCGATTCTTCCTCTCAAGGGAAAAATTCTGAACGTCGAGAAGGCACGTTACGACAAGATGCTGGCGCACGAAGAAATTCGTGCCATGATCACGGCGCTCGGTACCGGCATTTCGAAAGAGGATTTCGATCCGACGAAGGTGCGATACGGCAAGATTATCCTGATGACCGACGCCGACGTCGACGGCAGCCACATCCGCACGTTGCTGCTCACCTTTTTCTTCCGCCATATGCAGGAACTGATCAAGCGCGGCAATGTCTTCATTGCGCAGCCGCCCCTGTTTTCGCTGAAGAAAGGGAAGTCGCAGCAGTACATCAAAGACGAACGCGAATTCTTCAAAGTCATGGTGAAACGCGCGGCCGACGGGCTGATTGTGCGGTACGGCGAAGGTGCGGCCAAGCTTGAGGGCAAGGATCTGGCTCGTTTCATGTCGGTGCTCGATGAGTATCTTGGGCTTCTTCGAGAAACTCGACAAGCGAGTTCGGAACGAACGAGTCACCGAACTGATTCCAAAGCTTGATCTGGCCAAGCGTACCGATTTTGAGGGCGACAAAAAAGAGCCGCCGAAGAAAATCGAACGACTGGAGAAGGAACTGAAGAAGCTCCAGAAAGAAGAGGGCTTCAAGAGCGTCGAGTCTCGCTTCGACGAAGAGCACAACCTGTGGGAGGTGAGCTTCGTCAACAAGCATGGCGCCGAACACGTGATCAACTGGGTGCTTTCGTCAAGCGCAGAATGCCGCCAGATGATTGCAAAGTACAAACAGATCGAGCCCTACATGGAACCGCCGTTCGTGGTCGAGGCACTCGCCAAGGCTGCGCCCGCGGGCTCAAATGGTGATGGCGCTGAGGGCGAAGGCGCGGCGGACGACACGGCCGACAAGAAGACAGTCAAGACTGCGAAGCGCAAGACGGACGTAGAGGTTGTCGAGAAGACCAATGTCCGCGATCTGCGCGATTATGTCATCAACGAAGGGCGAAAGGATTTCACCATTCAGCGCTACAAGGGGCTGGGCGAGATGACCGCGCCGCAGTTGTGGGAGACCACGATGGATCCGGAGCGCCGAACGTTGTTGTCGGTCAAACTTGAGGATATCGCCGAGTGCGAAACGATCTTCACCACGCTGATGGGTGAGGACGTGGAAGCGCGGCGCAAGTTCATCGAGGAGAACGCGCTGGACGTGAAGAACCTGGACATCTAGGAACTTCGCCACGGATTTGCGCGGATCTACACGGATAAGACGAGAACCTACTGGGCGGCCTTGATGGCCGCCCTTTTTCTTTACTTCGGAGCAGCAACCGGAACGGCTTACAATTCGCATGATGAGGCGCTTCTGGTTCGTCTGTTTCCTCTTGCTGGCCGTTTCTGCGGCTCCACTGTTGGCGCAGTCGAATCACGAGTCCGTTGCACCTACGCCGCCCATGGGCTGGAACAGTTGGGATTCGTACGGCACGACTGTCCGCGAAGAGCAGGTCAAGGCAAACGCGGACTGGATGGCGGCAAATCTCGCGAAGTACGGATGGAAGTACATCGTGGTGGACATCCAGTGGTATGAGCCGAACGCGCAGGGGCATGACTACAAGCCGGGGGCCCCGCTCACGATGGATGAATACGGGCGGTTGATGCCGGCGACGAATCGGTTTCCTTCTTCTGCAAATGGCGCAGGGTTCAAACCGCTGGCGGATTACGTGCACTCGAAAGGATTGAGCTTCGGTATTCACATCATGCGTGGAATTCCGCGCCAGGCAGTCGAGAAAAATTTTCCGATCAAGGGGACGCCGTTTCACGCGGCCGATGTGGCGGATAAGGACAACGGGTGCCGGTGGAATCCGGACATGTGGGGCGTAGATACGACCAAGCCGGGAGCACAGGCTTACTACGACTCGATTGCAGAACTGTATGCCTCGTGGGGCGTGGACTTCATCAAGGCCGACGACATGGGAAGCCATTTGTATCAGCCGGCGGAGATGAAAGCGTTGAGCCAGGCGATTCGAAAGACGGGACGTGCGATGGTGCTCAGCATCTCTCCGGGTCCGGCGCCCATTTCAGAAGCGGAATTCTTCGAAAAATATGCGCAGATGTGGCGAATTTCAGACGATTTTTGGGATGACTGGAAGTTGCTACGGCAGCAATTCGACTTCGCTCGCGACTGGGCGCCGCTGGTTGGAAAGAATGGAACGTGGCCAGATGCGGACATGCTGCCTCTCGGTAAGCTGCGCGTGACCGACAAAGACGGTGGAGGCGAGGCGACGAAGTTTACCCCGGATGAGCAGCAGACGGTCATGACACTGTGGAGTATTTTCCGTTCGCCACTGATCTTCGGAGGTGATTTGCCCAGCAACGACGCGGCGACAACCGCGCTTCTGACGAATCAAGAGGTACTCAATGTGAATCAGCACAGCAGCCACGGACACCAGGCGCTCGAGCGGGGCCATGTGCGCGTCTGGGAGGCCGATGGTGCGAATCCGGGTACACGCTACGTTGCCGTGTTCAATCTCGGAGAGGCCAGCGAAGATTTCAGTTTGCGCTGGAGTGAGCTGAGGATTCGTGGTGCGGCAGAGGTGCGCGATCTGTGGACCCACCAATCGCTGGGATCCTTGGAGAAGATTCGAGTCCGCCTGCGTCCCCACGCGAGCACCCTATACAGCGTCGTCCAACCGCACAACTAGAGGCCCAGCACAACGCGAGTCCAAGGTTACTGAAGTTCCCTCGTCCATCTTCTCTCGTCGATCTTCCTTCGTTAAAGGGCGCAAGGCTGGCGTTGCGAGCCGTTCTCATTGTGTGCGGTGAGCACAATGCGGGAACAAAATCGCCGCGTGGATGCTCTATTCAGTTAGAAGCGAGACTCTGCGGTGAGAGGAAACTACCATGTCGGTTGCTTGGGGATCGCGATGGGGATCGTTCTGGAGCAGTGGCAGGAATCTAGGGGTGGGATGGCTGATCACCGCGGGAATCGTTGCCCTGTATGTCAGCGCGGTTCGTCCCCATGAGGGTGCGTACGGCATCGCTAATTCGCGAGCGACTGGGCTCGCAGCTGACAAAGTCGAACCAATCGGCCTGTGGCGTCAAATGCGAATCCTGCCGCAGTTGGGGGCATCGCGAGATCGCGACGGTGAACAGTTGCGAGCGATGGCCTTCTTAGGGGGTCTGCCGCAGTCTCCCGCTGTTGCACCACCCGATTCCGACGCTGTCGAACGGAAGATGGTCCGCACGAGTTTCATCGATCTTATCGTCCAGAAACCAGCCGAAGCCGCGGAGAAGATTCGTGGGCTTGCGGAGAGCTTAGGCGGATTTCTCGTTAGCTCCCAGATCGGCGGCGGCCCCGACCTAACCGGCGGGTCGCTGACGATTCGCGTCCCGGCGTCCCACTTTGAACAAGTGCGAGGGGAGATTCGCAAGCTGGGACTGCGCGTGGAGAGCGAAAGAATCGAGGCGCAGGATGTGACCCGGCAGTACGTCGACCAGGAAGCGAACATTCGCAATCTGCAGGCGGAAGAGGCGCAGTACCTCACAATCTTGAAGCAGGCGAAAACTGTGAAAGACACGCTCGATGTGAGCGAGAAGCTTAGCAGCGTTCGCGGACAGATCGAACAGCAGCAGGCGGAGTTCAACGCGCTATCGAAGCAGATCGAAACCGTAGCCATCACAGTGTCTCTACGCGCGGAAGCTGAGGCCCAAGTGTTTGGTCTGAATTGGCGTCCGCTCTATCAGATGAAGATGGCGCTGCGCGACGGACTCGACGGTCTGGCAAACTACGCGTCTTCAATGACTGCGCTCGTGTTCTTCCTGCCGACCATATTGCTATGGCTGGCGACGTTCCTGGTGTGCGCCGTCGGATGTTGGAAGGTCTTGCGGTGGGTGGGACGGCGGTGGTTCGGGTGGAAGATTACTGCGGTGTCAACGCAAGCGTGAGAAGGCGTCTGGCTATTGGCCATCAAGAGGCTGGGTTGCCGGTTCGGGCTTCTCGCCCCGAAATACCCGCGAAATGCCCCGAACGACGCGGCGCATGGGCCATTCGCCCTTATCGTTGGCGAAGAAGATCTCGCCCACTCGGCTTCCGCGGTAGTACCAACGCTTCAGCAGGGCGAGATGCTCCATCGATTCCAGTGCGGATTTTGTTTTCTCGGCCGGAAGGGATTCCATGGTCTCCCGCACGCGCGCTTCCATGGACTGCGACTTCGTGTGTTCCGACCCCTGAATGCTGAACAACGCCGGGCCGGAGAGTTGCCCCTGTTCGATGCGGAAGAATGCGACCGAACCCGCGACATAACTTGGCTGAATCATCAGAGCCGACAGGCGGTCTAGGCGCTGTACGATCTCTGGAAGCTGGCTGAGAACCGGGTTCAGTTTTTCTACTCTCGCGTGAATCTCAGCAGCGTGTTCGAAGGCCAAGTCGGCGGATGCTGCCTCACGTTCGTCGGAAAACTCACGCAGCAGAGAGTCGCCTCCCGTGTCGAAATACCTCTGGACGCGTTGCACCTCGGCCTCGTAGTCCTCGTCAGTGCATCCCTTGAAGCAGGGAGCCAGGCACATTTTCATCTCGGAATAGATGCAGCCGGGAAACTTGGGATCGGGATGCAGATCGTCGACGCAGCGCCGCATCTTGAAAAAATCCAGCGAATCGTTCATGAATTTCTCGGCGGCAACACGCGATACGAAAGGGCCGTAGTAGACAGAGCGGCCATTGAGCCGGCCGAGCCGCGTCGTGATCGAAGCGCGTGGGTACTCGTTCTCAAGGTGCAACTTTACCAGTGGCGCGAAGCGGAAGCGCAGGCGCTGCTGGTAGGTCTTCGGGAAAACCTCTCGCAGCGCCCGGTATAGTACGAAGCCGGACTCGAAGTCGGATCCGGTGGATGTGAATTCGACCGAACGAACCCGATCGCGGAGGTTGAGTTTTTTCGTGCGCTCTTCGACCGGGCCGAGCAGGCGGTGCAGACGGCGCCGCAAGTTGGCGGTCTTGCTGACGTAAGGCTCAGCACGGGCATCTTCCCCGCGCAAGAGGAAGACCGCAGGCCCGGCCGGCGCCCCCGCAAAAACTTCGGCATCTCGCTGTGGATTGAATTCGAGGCGCTCGGTCAGCACCCTTTGATTCTAGTGGGAATTCACCACAGAGGCACCCCAGACACCGAGAAGCAGCGTTGCATTCTTGATCCGCGTAATCGTGCCGATCCGTGGCGGAGTGGTTATCGAAAATTCGCGCTGCGAAATTTCTGCCGGAAGTCAGTGCCGTCGAGCGTGATGACACGGCACATCTCGTGGAGCCGGGATCGCATGCGCTCTCCGATACGGTCGCCGAGCGTCTCGCCCCGGCCCGCCGCCCTGGCCGGCGAGATCGAACCGGACGCCCCGGCCGCAGGCTGGTCATCGAAATTTGTGGTGATGATCGTGGTGCGGTTGTCGTTGTAGCGGGTGTTCAGAATCAGACTAACCGTGTCCCATACCCATTCGGTTGGCTTCACGGCACCCAGTTCATCGAGTACGAGAACGTCGGTTTCGAACACCGGACGAAGCACGTCTAATTCCGTGGTTTGAACCGTCGAGTTATAAGAGTTCTGAATTTCCTTCAGAAGCTCGCGATAGTCGTAAAACAGGCACGAGATCCCCCGGCTCAAGATCAAATCTTTGAGAATGCCAACGGCAAGGTGGGTTTTGCCGGTGCCGATCTTGCCGATAATCAGAAGACCTTTGTCGCCGCGCGGATCGCACTTCTTCGCAAAACTCGTGGCAATAAAATGCGCTTCGGCGAGCGACGGGTTAGCGCCCGGAAAGTCGGTGTCGTAATTGGAGAGCTCACAGTGCTCGTAGCGGCGCGGGATGCGGGCGGCAGCCATTAAAGACTGAGCCCTGGTCCGCAGCTGGCAATCGCAGCGCGTGACGCGGCGATCGTTTGTGCTACCGCCAGCCTTCGGACCGGAGGTGGCGGTCTTCCATCCTGTACCTTCACAAAGCGGGCAAATTTCCGGGGGAGCTTTAATCACCAGGGACCATTCCTCTTGCGAAAAAAATTCTATTTCGACTTTGCACCCGAAGGCGGGTTTCGCGCAAGCCGTAATCCCTGACTGCCTGTGTACATCCTGTGAAGGACCGGCGGGTCCTGTGGAGGGTAGAGGAAAACCCTGCTGCTGGTTGCGGGAAGCCGCTCGGGTAGCCCAAATTGGGGCGAAGGAGGTGCGAAACAGGCTTCCGGCGCGGATTTTCACAGTTGACATTCGCCGCGAAGGGAGCACAATACGAGCGGTCAGGTTTCCCAACTCAGCCATAGCCAATTCTTCTACCCGGTTCCGGCTGGGCACGAAAGAGACCTGCGAGGAGAAACTATGAATAAAGCCGATCTGGTTGACAAGATCGCAGGCGCGTGTGAAATCAGCAAAGCGCAAGCCACGACCGCTATTGATACTGCCGTCGACAGCATTACGTCTGCCCTCCGCAAAGGGGATCGCGTGGCGTTGATAGGCTTCGGCACTTTCTCGGTGTCGCAGAGAAAGGCACGGAACGGCCGCAACCCACAAACCGGCGCTACCATTAAGATCGCCGCCCGTCGAGTAGCGAAATTTTCTCCTGGGGCCGAACTGAAGAAGTCCGTAAACAAAAAATAATTGCGAGTGTGATGCAAGATTGCCAAAACGGCAGGGGGTCGGCCCTGCCGTTTTTTCTTGCGTCGAGGAATAGAAATTAGACTGTCAAATCAGCAGGCGAGGCGATGCACGAACTGTCGATTGCGATGGGCATTGTGGAAGCGGCCATGGACGAAGCGCAACGACGCGGCGTGCAGGTGAGCGCCGTCCATCTCAGGTTGGGAGCGCTTTCGGGTGTCGTGAAAGATGCGCTGCTGTTCTCCTACGAAGTCGCGTGCCAGGACACGCCGCTCGAGGGATCTCGATTGATCGTGGAAGACGTGCCAGTGGTTGTATTCTGTCCACAATGCAAGAATGCGAGGACGCTCGCGTCGGTGCAGCTATTCGTTTGTCCCGACTGCGGTACGCCGACCATGGACGTGCGGCAAGGCAAGGAACTGGAAGTTTTCGCGTTGGAGGTAGAGGAATGAGCGAGCCACGCCTGGTGGAAGTGCGCCGGAATGTTTTGAAGCAGAACGACATAATCGCGCGCTCTCTGCGCGAACAATTTCGTACGGCGGGAGTCTTTGTTGTGAGCCTGGTTTCGAGTCCCGGTTCCGGGAAGACCACGTTTCTCGAAAAGACGCTCACCCAACTGCAGCCGCGCTATCGCGTCGCGGCGCTGGTCGGAGATCTCGCGACCGAAAACGATGCCGTGCGCCTGGCCCGGAGCAAAGCTCCGGTAAAGCAGATCACGACCGGAACTCTCTGCCACCTCGAGGCAGCAATGGTACAGAATGCCCTGCAGGACTGGGATCTGAACAAATTGGATTTTCTGTTTATCGAGAACGTGGGAAACCTGGTGTGTCCGTCGTCGTATGACCTCGGAGAAAATCTCCGGCTGGTGCTGATGTCGGTGACCGAGGGCGAGGACAAGCCTCTGAAGTATCCGACGATTTTCAACAGCGCCGATGTCGCTATCATCTCCAAGAACGAACTGGCGTCCGCCGTGGAATTTGACTGGCAGGCTGCCCGCAAAAGCATCGAGTCCGTGCGGCCCGGCATGCAGATTTTCCGCCTCTCCGCGAAAACTGGCGAAGGGATGGAAGACTACCTGCAATTCCTCGGTCAACAGTTGTCGGAGCAAAGGTCGGTGGCGCACATCTAGGCCGCGATAGCCACGGCAATCAGCCTCTCGGTACTTCGACCAGGGCGAGCAGAGTTCGCGCAATGTAAGTCATGAGCAGTGCAAAGATGCACGCCATCACCAGCGGACGATAGCTGGTCTCCAGCAGGTCAGCCAGAACTCCCGATACAAAAATGAACAGGAAGGGGATAGCAGCCAGCAGAAATCCTGCGCCCGCCACATGGGGATGTGCCATCCCCAGGAGAACGAACAGTACCGCGACCAGCAATGGTGCGGTATTGCCAAAGTAGCGAGTCCGCGGCCACACCCCATAGGTGACCAGCGCAACCGGAAACGCGAGCGCGAGTGCCGGACAAGCGCGTCCAATCTGCACGGCGACCTGCTTGTAAACCCCAAGCACAGTGAACCCCCGCCACGTCGCTCCCCAGAACGACGCATGGCGCATGCTCTCCATGAAGGCGTGCAGGTGGAAGAAATACGTAGAAAAGACCAGAATGAAACCAACAACGCAGGCAGATATCCAGATCACCAGTCCCGCTCGCTGCCTCACCGGGGCTACATAGAGCAAGAAGCCAAGAGCTATCGGCACAAGAATGACGAACGAGAATTGCGACCCGATGGCGATGGCTAGCGACACACCGAGCAGCACAATACGCCGCCAATTCCACAGCACGACTTCCCGCGGGGCATAGAGAGTGTGAGCGACCGCGATCGCAGTGAAGATGGCGCCGAATGCCCCCCATGCTGCGACGATCTCCGGTTCGGTGTGCCATACTGCGCTGGCCTGAATCAGGGAAGGCGAGAAGCAGTAGAAAGTGAGCGCAACAAATCCCCCCGTGTTTCCGCAAAGCCGACGGGCTACGTACCACAGCGATGCGCCCAGAAACGCGCCGCATGCGAGAAAGGGAAGCCTTGGAACCCATCGCCAGTAAGCCGCCGAGTCTGTGTCGAGATCATGCGGCCACGCGAGTAACGGCGCGGCAGAAACCAGGTAGAGCAGGGGAGAATGTTCGGTATCGAACCCGCTGTCATCGCGATAAAACGGATCTCGAATCAAACTGTCTGCCGGCTCCATCAGGGGAGCAGCAGCTATGCCCCGGCGGTGCCACTGCTTCCAGCCTTCACCGATGAGGATGGCCTCGCGACCGTCCGGTTCCTGCGCCGCTCCGAGTTCGGCGTGAACCAGCCATAGCGCCTGTGCCAGGAACAGCAGCAGCATAAACCCGGCGAGAAACTGCGGACGTCCAAAGCGTTCGCGTGTGAAATATGGCCCCATAAGGTCGAGCCGAGTGTTTTACCATGGCGGAGGCGGTTTGCGGGAAAGTTCTGCAATGAGTGACCTTGAGATCAAGACGCACGACGGTTCGCGAGCGGAGCCGCTGCCGCAAACTGCCACTCCAGAATTTGCGGTTGCGAACCAGCCTTCGTACGTAAGCACACTATTTTGGGGTCCTGACGGACTGCGTCCTGGCTGGGGACTCGCCTTGTACGCGGCAATTTTCTTCGTGCTGCAGAAGTTCGCGGCGGAGTTGGCCTCGTCGCGCGACTTCGGCTACAGCGGTCTGTGGTCGATGATGCTGGACGAATTCGGAAATCTGGTAGCGGCCGTAATTCCCTCCGTCATCCTGGCGCGAATCGAGCGGCGCCCCTGGGGGGCATATGGACTGCCGGGAAGACAGGCTTTCGGGCGGCGTTTCTGGATTGGAGCGGTATGGGGATTTGCGGCGATCAGCGTGCTGATGTTCAGTCTCTATGGGTTGCGCGGCTTTTCCTTTGGGCACATCGTTCTGCACGGTGCGCGGGTCGCACGCTTTGCGGCATTTTGGGCAGCAATGTTCTTGCTGGTTGGTCTATTTGAAGAATTTCTGTTACGAGGCTATTCGCAACTTACTCTCTCGCGGGGAATCGGCTTTTGGCCCGCTGCGCTCGCCTTGTCGTGCGCCTTTGGATTGATCCATCTAAGGAATGGCGGCGAGCAATGGCCCGGTCTGCTCGCGGCAGCGTTCATCGGATTTTTCTTTTGTTTAACGCTTCGGCGTACGGGGAATCTGTGGTTTGCCGTGGGCTTTCACGCCGCCTGGGATTGGGGCGAAACTTTTTTCTACTCCGTGCCCGACAGCGGCATGGTCGCTCCCGGCCACTTGCTAAGTTCCTCCCTGCGCGGACCAGCGTGGCTCAGTGGAGGGTCGGTTGGTCCTGAAGGCAGTGTGTTTTGTTTTGTGGTCATTGCGTTGGCGTGGATTGCATTCGACCGCGTCTACCCACGATCCGGCGATCAATGTGTGGGGGCCACGATATCGCTACCGGGGACAGCAGGTTCGTCATAGCCATCTTCCTCGAGGGACAAGCAGTGGTTCCAGTTCGGGAGTATTTAACGCCCGGAATAAAGGCAGCCGTTCCCTGTGAATTTTCTGAGGCCCTATACTGACTGCATGAGCTCAGAAGCGGACCTGCTGACTCCCTTGCGGCGCTACTGGGGCTACAGCACGTTCCGGCCTTTGCAGGAGCGCATTGTCCGCAGCCTGATAGCGGGCCATGACACCTGCGTAGTCATGCCGACGGGCGGAGGGAAGTCACTCTGCTACCAGCTGCCGGCGGTGGTCTCGGATCGGACTGCGGTGGTGATTTCGCCGCTGATCGCCTTGATGCAGGATCAGGCAGCACAGCTGGCGCAAATGGGGATTCCGGCCGCGGTTCTCAACAGTTCGCTTGCCAGCGCAGAACAGAGTCGAGTCACGCGCCAGGCGCGCGAGGGAGCTTACCGCCTCCTGTATCTTTCACCGGAACGGCTCCAGCGGGGAGACACCCTGGAATGGCTGCAGCGTGTCCCGGTCTCTTTCTTTGCTATCGACGAAGCGCATTGCATTTCCGAATGGGGACATGAGTTCCGTCCCGAGTACCGGCAGCTGAGCCGTCTGCGCAGCAGTTTTCCAGATCGTCCGATCGCGGCATTTACGGCCAGCGCGACGCGCGTCGTGCGCCACGACATTCTCCAGCAACTCCAGTTGCGCAATCCGGACAAGTACATTGCCAGCTTTCACAGGCCCAATCTTCGCTACCTGGTGCGCGAGTGCAACAGCACGGAGCAGGCTGCGTTGCTCGTGAATGCTCTGCGCCACTACAGCGATGGGAACGTGATTGTGTACTCTCCCACCATCGCTAAAGTTGAAGAGACCGTGGACTTCCTGGAAGAACAGGGCATTTCCGCCGTGCCTTACCACGCCAAGATGGACAGCGGCGATCGCCGACGCAATCAAGAGCGTTGGATGTCGGACGAGGTGCGAGTGCTGGTAGGAACGATCGCGTTCGGCCTCGGTATTAACAAGGCTACGGTCCGGGCTGTGATTCATCTGGCGCTGCCGAAGTCCATCGAGCAGTATTACCAGGAGGCGGGTCGCGCAGGACGCGACGGCAAGCCTGCCGATTGCGTCATGCTTTGGCGCAAGCAGGACGCCGGCTTACTGGGCTATTTCGCGAATCAGATCGCCGACGCAACGGAACGCGATCGAGCGTGGCAGCGATATCACATTATCCGGGCGTTCGTGGAATCCAGTCAGTGCCGCCATCGACAGATTTGCACGCATTTTGGCGAAACGACCAAGTGGACCTCGTGCGGGGCCTGTGACGTGTGCGGGAAATCGCCCGAGTGGGTGACAGCGACTCCATCCGACCCGAAGCGACGGCGCCGGGTTGGCGGCAAAGCGTCTTTCGCGCACAGTCACGGCTGGTTCTGTCAACATGGACTCGGGAATCGAATCGGCTGCTCCTCCGTTGAATGCCGAGGAAACTGAATTGCGCGAATATCTTCGCCAGTGGAGACGCACGGTCGCAAAAGAGCGCGGAGTGTCCGCGTTTGTCGTTCTTTACGATGCCACGTTGGAAGAGATTTGCCGCCGCCGGCCAACGTCGATCGCGGCGTTATTGCAAATCAATGGCATCGGCGAACGCAAGGCTGAGATGTACGGGCAGGAATTGCTGGATGCTAGAGCGTTTTCACAATGGTGACCGCGCGTGTGCTTTAACAGACAAGAGAACTTCGCCGGCGGTTGAGACTTTGCGGCTGCTCGCCGAGGGCAAGAGTTTCGAGGAGATAGCGCAGATCCGCGGAAGGCAGATGGCGACGGTGGTCAACGGGGTGGCGTCGCTTGTGGAACAAGGCCAGTTGGAATTTCGCGCGGAGTGGATCGATCGGAACAGGCTGCCAATCATCGAGGCAGCCTGTGCGCGAATGGGGGCCGAAAGGCTCAAAAACTTGAAAGATGCCCTGCCCCCCGAAATTACCTATGATGAGATTCGTTTAGTGGTCGCCGATTGGCGACGTCGGCAGAGTCAGCAGAAGCTGAAAAATCCCGCCTAAAGGTCCAATACTGAATGGAATGGAATACTTTCGCAATCCGGCCTAGTTTTGTAAGACCTTCATCAGATGTTCGGCGACGTGGTCAAACTTCGAGAAAACATCCTTAACGCCGGCGGCATGCGCGACCGGGGCGAGTTTGCGGCAATCATGCATGGTAAACATAAGCATGGTCGCGGCGGGAGCGATTTGACTGATCTGCTTTGCTGCCTCAAGGCCGTTCATAATCGGCATCTGCCAGTCGAGGATGACCACATCCGGCTTCAGTTGCCTGACTTTTTCGACGGCAACCTTACCGTTTTCGGCCTCTCCGCAGACCTCGCAGTCGGTATTCATTTCTATGAGCGAGCGAACTGACCGGCGGATCACGGCATTATCATCGACTATAAGAATTCTATGAAACATATGTACCGCCCATCCAACCGAGGCCCAATCGACCACAATCGGTCTGTGCCTACCCTAACCTTGACAGGCGGGAAGCCCAATAGGGCAAACGACGTACGGGGGCGCAGAATTGCGATTTTGGGGAATTCAAATGGAGTCGCCAAGTTCGTAGTACAGAAGGACTTATGTCGAATGCCGGAAACGACAAAGCGGGGCGCCTACCTTCTTTCTTCGATGTGCCTGTGCTTCTTGGTATGATTGCTCAATTCACGAGGGTTGTGTTGGTTCGCAACTCTGCTTTTTGCCGCTACGAAGCTTCGCGCCACCGTCATTAACTTGGGGCTGGGACAATGGGGAGTAGTTTTCTAACCGCGCGAATCTCGGGGAATATCCTCCTACGCTACGCTCTCGCCGTGGCTGCCGTGGTTGTCGCCTTTCTCATTTGTAGAGGGTTGAATCCTTTTGTGGGCAACCGTTTGGATTACATCCTGCTGTTTCCGGCGGTAGCCTTTTCGGCCTGGTATTGCGGCGTAGGGCCATCGATCGTAGCGATGGTTCTCGCTGTGATTTCGGTGACCTATGGGGTTGCTCCCAAGATCCACGGGTTCACTCTGCCCAACACTGCAGAGGCGATCGCGATTTTGGCTTTCTTCCTTTCGGCTGTCCTGATTATGGTGATGGGAGAATCGCGGAGGCGGCACAATGAAGTCTTGCGAGACGAGCAAAGTGAACTCGAGAGAAAAGTCCAGGAACGTACCGCGGATCTCGATGCAGTGAATCGAAACCTGCGGCATCTTTCTGCGCGGCTCATGCAGCTTCAGGATGACGAAAGACGGCGTATCGCTAGGGAACTGCACGACAGCGTGGGACAGATGCTGGCCGCTCTGACGATGAATCTTTCCGCAGTTCGAACCGATATCGAACGCCTCGCCAAGACTGCATCGGCCCTCACTGACAGCGAAGGCTTGGTCCAGCAAATGAGCACCGAAGTCCGCACCATTTCTCACCTGCTGCATCCACCATTGCTCGATGAAGCAGGATTATCCTCGGCGCTCCGCTGGTATGTGGAGGGATTCGCCCAGCGCAGCGGCATCAGAGTTGACTTGGACCTGCCGGATGATTTTGGCCGGCTGCCCAGCGAGGCGGAGACGGCGATCTTTCGCGTAGTGCAGGAATGCCTGACGAATATCCACCGTCATTCGGAAAGCCCGATCGCGAAAATTCGGCTCCGTGAACGCGACCTTCTCGTTTTGGTCGAAGTGGAAGATGAAGGGAAAGGTATCCCCGTCGACAAAATGGAAGAGATGGCGTCAACTGGCACACCCGGAGTTGGAATTCGAGGAATGAGAGAAAGACTGAGACAACTGGGCGGGACGCTGGAAATCAAGTCGAGCGGTTCGGGTACCAGGGTGGTCGTACGATTGCCCGTGGGCGAAACGTCTGGCTCCAACGCCTTTGCGGTGACAGACCGACCTTCTCCAGCCGCGGCATAGACCTTCCATTGGCGGTTGCAACTTCAGCGTGACTGCCCGGAGGGCTGCCTCGCTCCAGAACATCTATCGTTGATTTGTGTGCGCGCCGAAGTTTCCTCGCTCTGAACAAACTCTCCCGGACTCCCAAAATCCCCAGAAGTGACATAAATGCACAACTGCACCTTCGGGGGTGTACAATTCGTCGGGTTCTGATATTCCCTCCACAAGTCATGACACATCATTAGAACGCCGTTTCTAGGCATCGCTCGCGATGGCTCCGTGCGATGAAGCACGTAACTCTGTACCACAAGGAGCAGAGCAATCATGAGAATTTTGCTTTATAACCCCGACAACGGTGTAACCCGCAATTTCATGCCGCACTTGTGGATGTTTCTCCTTCAGTCGCTGACTCCAGCGGGGCATGAAGTGCTGCTCATCGATGGGAATGCCAAGCCGATGGACGAAGCCCAAATTGCGCAGTACGTGCGTGACGAGAAGATCGATCTCGTCGGAATCGGCGCCATGACCCGCATGATTGCCAAGGCGTACCGCATCGCCGACGCAATTCGAGCCACCGGCGTAAAGGTCGTAATGGGAGGACCGCACGTCACCGAACTGGCCGATGAGGCGCTCGGCCGCGATGGCGGGCCCCGCCATGCTGACGCCGTGGCCCTGGGTGAGGCTGACGAAACTTGGCCGCAGATGGTGAACGACGCGGCCCGCGGCGAACTCAAGGAAATCTACGCCCCTATCGACGATGCAGGCAAAGAGCGTAAGCCGTCTCTGAAGCAATACCCGGTGATTCCATGGCAATCGATCGATCTCGACCAGTTCAATCTGGTGCCGAAGGTCGCTACTGCAATGTTGCAGAAAGTCGGAGAAGGTTGGGGGACGTTTCGCATCATCCCGGTCGAGTCGGGACGCGGCTGTCCCTACGGATGCGAGTTTTGCACGGTGACCGGGTTCTTCGGCGACTCGATTCGCTTTCGAACCAATGAGAGCGTAGTGAATGAACTTCTCTTGCTGAAGGCGCGTGCCCGCAAAGAGAAGGGCCAGATGGCGGTGTTCTTTATCGACGATAACTTCGCGATCAATGTGAAGCGAACCAAGTCGTTGCTGAAAGACATCATTGCCGCGGGCGCGCAGGTGCATTGGGTGGCGCAGATCAGCGCCAATCTCTTGCGCGATGAGGAACTCGTCGACCTGATCGCGGCATCCGGCGGCAAGTGGGTCTTCATCGGCATGGAGTCGATCGATCCGACCAATTTGAAGGACGTTAATAAAGGATTCAATAAGCCCGGCGAATATGCGGAAGTCCTCGAGCGATTGGCGAAACGTAATGTTTACGCGATCACATCGTTTATTTTTGGCATGGATAATGACACGACCGGGGTGGCTGAGCGAACGCTGTCGCAAGTGCGCACCTGGCCTCCGGGGCTGCCGATTTTTGGATTGCTGACTCCCCTGCCGGCCACGCCACTGTACAAGCGTCTCGAGGCCGCGGGACGGCTCACGCGGCCAAAGCATTGGAAAGAGTTCATTCCCTTCGCGATGGCGCATACGCCGCTGAAAATGACCATCGAAGAAGCACACGCCGAAGTGCAGTACGGATGGGCTCACGCCTACAGCCCGGAAGCGCTGGCTCAGGCTGTCGATTCTCTGGATGATCAACCGCTGGGGTATCGCATCAACATCTTCCTCGCCCGGATTTGTTTCCGTGGAATCTATTTCCCGATGATGGGTCGCTTCGCATGGATGAAGGTCGTCGCGCAGAACCGGCACACCATTTTCAAGCTGATTGTGGAAGCTTTCTTTGGACGCAAGCAACGGCGGCCGCGGGATCCGCAGGGCGAAGTTTCCTATGACCCGGGCCAGGAAACTCAGGTCAGCGCCTAGGAAATGTAAGCTAGCTTTCTAAGGATTGCTTCGCGGCATCGCGCCCGGAGCGAACGCAATCTGGAACGCCAATTCCGCGATATGCATTGCCGGCGAGCGCGAGCCCGGGCAACTGCAGGCGCAGCCGTTCAATCCGGTCCAGACGATCGAGATGTCCAACGGCATACTGCGCCATGGCGGACTTCCACTTGTAAACGCGGGCAAACAGCGGTTCGGCACGAAGGCCGACGATTTGCTGCAATTCGTTGCGCACGATTCCGATGATCTGATCGTCGGCGAGTGGCCATACATTTTCGGCATTGGCTCCGGCAAAAAAACAGCGCAGCAGGGCGCGATCTTCGGGAGCGCGATGAGGGAACTTGTTGTGAACGAACGTAGCGGCCAGTAGCCGCTTACCCTCGCTGCGCGGCACAAGGAACCCGAATCCCGGGGGCAACGACTGGCGGACATCACGATTGTAGCCGAGTCCCACGGTGATCGATGAAGTGTACTGGATGGCGGCAAGCTCGGCAGAAAGGTCGGCGCTCGCAATACGGAGGACATCGGCTGCGGCGAGGCCGGGCAAAGCTACGATCACAGCGTCGAACTGATCGGATTGCAATCCCGCCGAGACGAGCCAGCCTCCGGCTTCCGGTCGTACGGCCTGCACGGGCGTGTTCGTGCGAAGCAACGACGGCGTGAGACGGGACACAACTGTCTCAGCCAGATGCTGCATGCCTTTTCTTAGCGAAGTGAACAGGGGCGGCGCGGGCTTACGCGGACCCGCAGACATTTTCTTCCGTGCGGCCAGCATGGCACGCCCCAGACTGCCGTGAGTACGCTCCATGTCCGCGAATCGCGGCAGGACGGCGCGCACACTGAGGCTGGCGGCTTCTCCCCCATAGACGCCAGACAGCAACGGATCAGCAAGGCGATCCACCATTTCGCTACCGTAGTGACGCTCGACGAAAGCGGCCACCGACTCGTCATGGTCGACGGCGCGCGGCGGATGAAACAGTTCCTGCGTCATCCGCAATTTGGTCTTCCACGAAAATAGCGGTGACAGGCCAGTCGGCAGAATCTTGGTAGGGACCATGAACATCAAGCCATCGGGCATCTCGACCAGGCGGCCTCGGGTCAGAATGTATGTCTTCCGGTCGGCGTCGTTGGAGCCAATCAACTGATCGCCCAAGCCAACGGCACGGCAGAGATCAGCCGCCCATGGTTTTTCGGTGACAAAAGAATCGGGTCCAGCCTCGACGACACAACCGTCAATCTGTTCGGTGCGCAGAACGCCGCCGAGTCGGGCAGTTGATTCGTAGAGGGTGTACTCCAAATCGGTCCCGGCATGGCGATGTTCCTCGAGGGCGAAGGCTGCCGCCAGTCCGGAGATGCCACCGCCGACAATGGCGATGCGTCTCATGGAGTGCGCGAATTGGCGGTCGCCAAGGAGTACTCCTGCACGAAGCGCGCCAGGTTCCTCACGTTGTCGACCGGCGTTTCCGGCAGGATGCCGTGACCGAGATTAAAGATGTGGCCGGGTCGTCCAGCGGCGCGGCGAAGAATGTCTTCCGCGCGCGATTTTACCTCTTTCCAATCGGCGAAAAGCAGGACCGGATCGAGATTCCCCTGCACAGCGGCACCGTGCGAAAGGCGCTGCCAGCCGTCGTCGAGCGGGATGCGCCAGTCCAGTCCGATAACGTCGGCCCCGGTTTCTTTCATCGCGGGCAAGAGCGTCGCACTATCCGTACCGAAATAAATGATGGGTGCGCCGGTCTTCTTCAATTGCTTCACCATGCCCGTAACATGTGGGAGCACATAGCGCCGGTAATCTTCCACGCTGAGACATCCCACCCAACTATCGAAAATCTGGATCACGTCAGCGCCGGCGCGCACTTGCTCGGCTGAATACGCAGAGGTGACCGCTACCAGTTTGTCCATCAGGGCGTCCCAGTCAGCGGGATGGTTGTACATCATTTTCTTCGCATGGATGTAGTTGCGCGAGCCGCCGCCTTCGATCATGTAGCTGGCAAGGGTGAAGGGAGCGCCGCAGAATCCGATAACCGGGACACGATCGGCAAAATGTTTCGCGACCAGAGCCACGGCTTCGGAAACATATCCAAGTTCGGCAGCGCGGTCGGTTCTCAGGTTGGCGATGTCTTCTTTGGTTCGGACCGGCTTCTCGATCACCGGGCCTTCGCCCGCAGAAAAATGGAAAGGCAGTCCCATGACTTCGAGCGGCAACAGCAGATCGGCAAAAATAATGGCTGCGTCCACACCGAGAATTTCGGCGGCGGTGATGGTGACCTCGGCGGCCAGCGCCGGCTTCTTGCAGATTTCGAGCAGAGAGTGCTGCTTGCGAACCGCGCGATATTCCGGCATGTAGCGTCCGGCCTGGCGCATGAACCAGACTGGCGTATGGTCGACGGGCTGAGACTTGCAGCTGCGGACGAAGTTGGAGTTAGGCGCTGACATGAATCTCTGAATGTAGCATTTTTGGCGAGCGCTTGCCGAGGTCCGGGGATCGTCCGAAACACTGCCAGGCACCTGCCGAGACGCAGATCCGCAGCTTGTAGAATCACAATATGGGTTGCCGGATGATCGGTAGGCTGGTTCTTGTTGGTCTGGCATTTTGCCTTTGCGGGGCGGCATTCCAAAAAACAAAAACACCCGCGGCTCCTACCTTCTACAAAGACGTGCTGCCCATTCTGCAGGACCACTGCCAGAGTTGTCATCGCCCGGGCGAGGTCGCGCCCATGCCGCTCGTGACCTACGAGCAAACCAGGCCCTGGGCAACCGCGATGCAACACGCTGTCGAAATGAAGATGATGCCGCCGTGGTTCGCTGATCCCCGATACGGGCACTTCGAGAATGATGTTTCACTCACCGACCAGCAGATCGCAACAATCGCCGCGTGGGCGCAGACGGGAGCGCCCGCGGGGGACGCGCACGATGCGCCGGCGCCGCGCAAATGGGCTGGGGGCTGGAACATAGCGCAGCCTGACCTGGTGGTGAAGATGCCGAAGGCGGTGCAAATTCCCGCTCGCGGCGAAGTCGAATACACCTACGAGATCGTGCCGACACATTTTGCCGAAGACCGGTGGGTACAGATGTCGGAGTTCCGTCCGGGCAGTCCGGCGCACGTACATCACGCGGTGGTATACATTCGTCCGCCGGACTCGCAGTGGCTGCGGCATGCGCCGGTAGGCGAACCCTTCACGGCGTCGACCTTGGGCGATCCGCTCGAGCGGCGCGAGGCGCATGAGACCACAAGCGATCTGTTGCTCGTCTACGCTCCGGGCAGTTCGCCGGACGAGTGGCCGGAGGGAATGGCGAAATTCGTGCCCGCGGGATCAGACCTCGTATTCCAGATGCACTATACGACCAACGGCACAGCGGATCAGGATCAAACCAGCATTGGGCTGGTGTTTGCTAAAACTCCGCCGAAGCAGCGGGTAATCACGCTGCAGCTAAACAATCACGCGCTGATTATTCCGCCGAGCGCGGATGATTTTCGGGTAGAGGTTCAGGGCACGTTGCCTCACGATGCGACGCTGCTCAGCCTGTTCCCCCACATGCATCTGCGGGGAAAACGCTTTGAATACGACATCGTGCACGACGACCGCAGCGTGGAAGTGCTGTTGCGGGTGAACTATCACTTCCATTGGCAGTTGAGTTACAAGCTGGCCGAGCCGCGCCTGTTGAAGGCCGGAACTAAATTGCGTGCCATTGCCTGGTATGACAACTCGAAAAATAATCCGCACAATCCCGATCCGGAGAAGACGGTCACCTGGGGGGACCAAACCTCCGATGAGATGATGGTCGGCTTTTTCGATGTAGCCGTACCGGCCGCGATGGACAAGTGGCAGTTCTTCGAGCGGCGCGGCGAAGAGAAGCCCTCGCCGCCGAAATAGAAGGCAGTTACTGTCTTGGATCACTTCAGGGAAGATCCAAATCCTGTGCCGCCCGTGTTTCTGTTTCACGTAAAATCGAAGCGCCATGGAAGGTGCGCCCGTTGCTGCGGTATTGGGGTTCGATCTTTTCCTGTTGCTGATTGTCCTCTTTGCAGTGAGGACGAAAGGCACACGGGCGCAGTCTGCATTGATCGCAGCGCTCTTCTTTTGCTCCGGATTTCCCGCACTGATCTATCAGATCGCCTGGCAACGCGCGCTGTTCGCAATTTACGGCGTAAATGTCCAATCTGTCGCCGTGGTCGTAAGTGCATTCATGCTCGGCCTCGGAATCGGCAGCCTGGTCGGCGGTCGGCTGTCCGAGAAATTTCCGGAACGCGGCATCCTGATCTTCGGCATTTGCGAGCTGGGTATCGCCGGTTTCGGCCTCATCTCGTTGCGGTTGTTCCACTGGGCATCGGCGTACACTGCAGGAACCAGTCTCGGCTATACCATCCTCTTCAGCTTTCTGCTGCTCATTTTGCCTACGATGCTGATGGGAGCCACGCTGCCTCTGCTGGTCGAGCAGTTGGTGCGAACCTCGCGCGACGTTGGTTATTCGGTTGCCACTCTTTATTTTGTAAACACTCTTGGATCGGCCGTCGCTTGTTACGTGTGCGCCCAGGTGCTGCTGCGAAGCTTCGGGTTGTCCGGTTCGGTGACGCTTGCGGCCTGTGTGAATACAGTCGTGGGAGCTACCGCGTTCCTGTACGGCCGGAGTCGTCACCCGAAACCGGAAGAGGCTACGGCGAGCGACGCTAAAGATGCGCTTTCCGGAAACGCCCTGAGTCTGGGAACGGCCGCTGTCATTGCCGGCATTGCTGGGTTTCTCGCTCTCGGCTTTGAGATCGCATGGTTTCGCATCTTCGCATTGGCCACGTTCGATCGAGCTCCGGCATTCGCGTTTCTCCTTTCTACTTACCTCGCAGGGATTGCGGCTGGATCATTCCTGAGTGAGAAGTTGATCGAGAAGAAACGTCTCAATCCAGTCACTTTAGCGGGCGCCGCGATGCTGGTGGCCGGAGCGATCTCCGTATATCTGCCTCCGCTCATGGCGCAGTTTGCCTGGCTCAACATTCCGGTCTTGATGAGCGCTCCCGTCTTCTTTTTGACTGCGGGCTTCCTCGGCTCGGTTTTGCCGTTGCTGTGTCAGTCGGCGGTCTCTGCCGGCAATTCGGCTGGCCGTAGCGTGAGCCTCATTTACGTTTCCAACATCATTGGCTCAACTCTCGGCAGCCTGCTCGTCGGATTCGTTTTGATGAACTACTTCGGCACGCAGGCAATTTCGATGCAACTGGCGGCGGCGACCTTATTCACTGGCTTCCTCGTGGTCGTGTTCCGCACGGGGCGCTTCCAAGCCCCGCCGAAAACGATTTGGGTTCTTACCGCAGTGGCGATCTTGGCTGTTGGCGTTGCGAGTCCCGCATACAGGAATCTTTACGGGAAGATGATTTTTGGGCCCAAGGCTTCCGAAGTCGGATACATGAAGCATGTGGTCGAAAACCGGAACGGCATCGTCGCTGTCACGGATGACGATGCGGTCTTCGGCGGCGGAGTCTACGACGGCCATTTCAACGTCGATCCAACTAACGACAAGAACTTTGTCATTCGTGCGTATGTTTTGAGTCTGTTTCACCCCAGCCCGAAACGTGCTTTCATGCTTGGCCTCGCATCCGGATCGTGGGCGCAGATTGTTGCCAGCAATCCTCAGGTGGAAAGCCTGGACATTGTCGAAATCAACCCGGGGTATCTTCCACTGATCGAGCAGTATCCTGAAGTTCGGTCAATCCTGCACAATCCGAAAGTGCACATTTACATCGACGATGGCCGTCGATGGTTGTTGGCGCATCCTGACGTGAAGTACGACGTGATGGTCGCCAATACTTCCTACCACTGGCGCGATCACAGTTCGCAAGTGCTTTCGGCGGAGTTCCTGCAGATCGTCAAACAGCACCTCCTGCCCGGCGGCATTTATTACTACAACGCGACGGAATCCGCGGATGTCTTCGTCACCGGCCTTCACGAGTACGGCTACGGGGTGCGGGTTATTACTTTTCTGATGGTCAGTGACTCCCCGATTGTCGCGGACAAGACGCGTTGGTTCTCCGTCCTCGATCAGTATGAGATCGACGGAAAGAAAGTGTTCGACGCGAGCCGTCCCCGAGTGCAGTTGGTGCTCGCCGCCTACAACGCATTTGCTGACACCTTGAAGGAGCCTCCACGCCTGCTCGGGATGGAAGCCGGCGACGTGCTCGCCCAACGGCTTGGGGCACGGCATCTGATTACCGACGACGATATGGGCGCCGAATGGACCCCTGCTCCGAAACCTGCCTGGCGGTGAGAGGCAAGTGTGCCAGCCGCTTGCGGGCGCCGCTGGTCCTCTGTAACACTTGAGTGGGTTCACGCTAATTGAGCGCTCATTCCACGCTGACAGTCTCTGAAGAACAGAATCGCGTCCCGGAGCGGCTTCGGATCGCGTCCTATGGGGCGCTGGTCATAGTTTTTGCCGTGGTGTACATCGGGTCTCTGTTCTCACCAGCCCTGCTCGATGACGCCGACAGTACGCACGCCGAGGCCGCGCGCGAAATGTTTGTGACGGGTGACTACGTCACGCTCCACGTGAATGGAGTTCGGTATCTGGAGAAGGCCCCGCTACCTTACTGGCTTGTTGCCATTTGTTATCGCCTTTTTGGAGTGAACGAATTCGCTACGCGACTGCCGATGGCGCTGTCCGTGATGTTTATGGGATTGCTGGCGGTGGCCTGGGGACGGCGCGCATTCGGGGAGAGGGCAGGAATTTACGCCGGCGTTTTTGTATTCACCGCCGCGGGCGTTTTCTTGTTCACGCGCATTTTGATTCCTGACGTGCTGCTGAGCCTGCTGATCGCCGCGTCGCTCTATTTCTTTCTGACCGCGCTGGAGCCGAATGAAGCCGCATGGCGTTGGTATGCGGGATACGCGTGCCTGGCCTTCGGAGTACTAACGAAAGGATTGATTGCGCTCGCGTTCCCCGGCGGCGCGGCTTTCCTGTATCTGATTCTTGACCGGGGAATGGCGGCGGTGGCGCGAGTTTCGGCTGGCGTCAGGTGTCACGTTGTTTCTCGTCATCGCCGCACCCTGGCACATTCTGGCGGGTTTGCGAAATACCGGTGGTCAGGGGGGCCATGGTTTCTTCTGGTTCTACTTCGTCAACGAGCACTTCCTGAGATTTCTGGGAAAGCGCTATCCTCGCGACTACAACAAATTGCCATGGGCTCTGTATTGGTCTTTGCATTTAGTGTGGCTGTTCCCGTGGAGCCTGTACTTGCCAGCAGCGATCCGGACGATCATTGACACACGCAAGTCAGAGCAGCGCGGTGACTTTGGCGGTCGCACTCGACTGCTCTGCTGGATCCTGTCGGGAGTTGTGCTGGTCTTCTTTGCCATTTCGACCAATCAGGAGTACTACACCTTTCCGGCATATTTGCCGCTGCTGATGCTATTGGCAGATGGCATCGCTCGCTGTGAGTGGAGCGATTGCTATACCGGAATCCGCAAGGGCGGGCTCAGAATGTCTTCGGGAGCGCTGGCCCTGGTGGGATTGGCGGCCGGTGCGACTCTGCTGACACTTCTGTGGCAATCGCGGAGGCTGCCGTTTGAGCCGGATATCGGAAGGGTGCTCGCTACTCACAATATCGATACCGATACGCTCTCGACATCGCACATGCTCGATTTGAGTTACGCTTCGTTTGCGGCATTGCGCCTTCCGGCTGCACTGGCCGCGGTTGCTTTGCTGATTGCGCCACCGCTTTCTTTGCTGCTCCGACTTCAACGGCGACATTATGTCGCTACCTGGGCGCTTGCTCTAGGCATGGCAGTTTTTCTGGTCGCGGCGCACATTGCGCTTGGAAGGTTTGGACCTTATCTTTCGTCAAGGGATCTGGCGCTGCAGATCGCGGCGCGGGCGCGTCCGGAAGATCGCGTCATGATCTATGGCGATCAGGCGTTCGGCTCGTCGCTGCTGTTCTATTTACAGCGGCCCGTGGAACTGGTCGAGGGACGGACCACGTCGATGTGGTTCGGTTCGACATTCCCGGATGCCCCGAAGATTTATCTCACTGACTCAGATCTGCAGCGCGACTGGACCGCAGAGCGTCGAGTTTTCTTATTCGTTCCTCCCCATCTGAAAGCGAAAGTTGATTCCCTGTTGCCGAAGCGGGCCGTGGTCGCGGAAGTATCCGGGAAGTACATTTACAGTAATCAACCGTAGGTCTGCTGGACTTCACAACTTTGGAGAGAGGCGTATTTCATGATGAATGGAAAGTATTTTCGGATGTTTCCGATCGCGGCCATCTTCGCAGTGTCGGGTTTTTTGGTCGGTAGCGTGAGGGTTCAATCCGCCGCCGCAGCGCAGGCTTCCGGTTCTCGCGCCGCGGCGAGCATGCCGTCTCCGAAGAAGGCCGAGGAACAGTTTAAGAATATCCAGGTTTTCAAAGGAATGCCGGCGGAGCAGATAGTTCCGACCATGCAGTTCATTACGGCTTCGTTGGGAGTGGAGTGCGATTTCTGCCACGTGCAAAACGCGTTTGATAAAGATGACAAGAAGCCAAAACAGGCCGCACGCAAAATGATCGAGATGATGTTCGCCATAAACAAGGACAACTTCGAGGGACATCGCGAGGTGACTTGTTATTCGTGCCATCGCGGTAATGCCCATCCGCAGGCGATCCCGGCAGTTATGACTGAGGAACCCAAAGAGAGTGCAGGTGAGCCCCACAAACCTGAGCCCGCGGTAAATCAAAGCGAGGCGAAAGAAAATGCTGGACCCACGCCGGATCAGTTGCTCGACAAGTATTTGCAGGCGGCGGGCGGGGCACCTGCCATCGAAAAAGTGACCAGCCGCGTCATGAAGGGGACGATTGAAGTTGGCGGCAAGTCCCTACCGATCGATATTTACGCAAAAGATCCAGAGCAGCGCATTTCATTCACGCATATGCCGGACGGCGACAGCGTAACAGCTTATAACGGTCACGAAGGCTGGCTGGGCACGACGGGGCATCCTGTGCGTGAAATGCATGGCAGCGATCTGGATGGGGCCTCAATGGACGCCGATCTTCATTTCGCCACGCACCTGAAGCAAATGTTTAGCGAGTTGCGGGCGGAAGGGAGCGAAAAGGTGGGCGAGCGAAAAGCCTACGTCGTGGTGGGACGGCGCGAGCCAAAGCCGCCGGTTCGGCTCTATTTCGACGAGCAATCTGGATTGCTCGTCCGCCTCGTGCGTTTTGGAGATACGGCTTTAGGACTCCTCCCCACTCAGATTGATTACGCCGATTACCGGGATGCGGACGGGGTGAAAATTCCGTACCGGTGGACTCTGGCGCGCCCCAGCGGACGGTTCACAATCCAGGTGAGCGAAGTAAGGCAGAATGTTCCGGTTGACGATGCCAAGTTCACGAAACCGGCCGCGCCGCAAGAGCAGCACAAAGAGCCCGCCAAGTAATCTGCCGGGCGGGCTCGCGAATTGGGATTGTAAGAAGCTGGAAAGCGGTGACTGCGTTGTCTAGGGACGCGACTGTCGGGTCGTATCCTCAGGGCCGTGCGCAGAGCTAGTGACGACCGGGTCAGCCTCGATTTTGACCTCGACCTCAGCGCCCTCTTTGAGCTTGACCTGGTGTCCGTCAGCGTCGGTCAAGGTGTTTGGAACGCGTATCTCGCGATACAGGTGATCGGCGCCTTCTACCGCGATCTGCGCTTTCTCTGGTTCGCCGGAACTGGGATGCGGGCGAATGACCTTCTCGACTCTACCGGGAAGCGTAGCACTTGGTTTCGATTGTTCTGAAGACACGCGTATGTACCCTCCACTTTGCCCCGCGCACACCGATTGTGCTGGAATCGCGTTGTTTGGATTAAGAAACAGCGAATGCGTAAACGAAGTATGTGCAGACTTTCCTGTTATGCGCCATAGGTGAAACCCTGTAGACGTCAAGCTAGTGGCGATTGGGATTGCCAAGCTCCGAGAACGGCACGCTTAATCGTCAATTTTGCAGTTTCAGGAGCCCTTCAGGTTTCACCTGTATTCTTCCAAGAGGGGATTTGTATCGTTACTGCCAAGGACTTGGCTCTTGCACCATAGCCCATTTCACATCTTGGTTGCATTCCTGGGTATCGTCCAGGCGTCATTGCTTTGGGCGCAAGAAGGCCGTCCGAATCCCACCGATATCGGCACCAGCCACTCCATTAGCGGAGTGGTGCTGGACCAATCCGGCGCGGCGATAGCAAAGGCGCAGGTCACCCTCCTGGGGAATCGCGCTGAGAAACAGGCCCAGACCACAAGCGACGCGGTTGGAGCGTTCTGGTTCGACAATATCGCTGTTGGAAAGTACACGTTGGAGTTCCATGCAGACGGCTTCCGTGAAATTCGCATTTCCGCGGCGATCTCCAACAAAAGATTCTCCCCCCTGCGGGTCGTAATGCCGATCTCTGTCGAGGGTGAGAGCGTTACGGTGGCGACCGGGGTAAATGTTCCCATCGTCAGTACCGAGACGTCGGAAAACCAAAACGCCAACGCCATTGATCGAGACGCTCTGGATCGGGTCCCCGTCTTCGATCAGGACTACATTGCCACCATGTCGCGATTCCTGGATGACAACGCGACCGGGACGAATGGAGTGACGCTCGTGGTCAACGGGATCGAAGCCAACGGTCCCGGCGTTACGCCCTCTGCGGTGCAGGAAGTCAGGATCAACAACAATCCTTACTCCGCTCGTTTTTCGCGTCCGGGCCGCGCCCGTCTGGAGATCGTCACGAAAAGTGGATCTCCCGAATACCATGGGTCGCTGAACTTCATGTTTCGCGACTCGGTGTTTGACGCGAGCAACGCCTTTGCAACGCTGGGAAAACCCTCGGAGCGCCGCGAATACTTCGAAGGCTCCGTCACCGGCCCCATCCGACACAGCAAGCACACCAGCTTCCTGCTTTCGCTCGACGAAGACATTCTGGATCAACAGAACATTGTGGCGGTGGACGCCATCAATGCGGCCGAGGCGGCCGGCTTCGGTCCTTTCGCCCAAACCGTTCCCAACCCAACGCATCACTTCTTCGGGTCGGGCCGCATTTTTCACGATCTGGCGAATGGAGATCAATTCTGGATCGGATATTCCTACGAGCATCGCTCAGCAGAAAATCAGAACGTTGGCGGTACCACGTTGCCCAGCGCGGGGACAAATACGGGTTTTCTGGAACACGAAATCAACGTCAGTCATCTTCACCAGTTTTCTCCTCACTGGATGAATCAGCTCAGATTTCTCGTGGGTCACTTCGACGCGCGCGTCACCAGCATCAATCCCGACCCGCAAATCGTCGTCTCCGGAGCATTCACAGCGGGGGGCGCCCAAGCCGACTCGCGCCGCACCGAATATCACTTCGATGGGACCGACTTTGCGACGTATGCCACCGCCAGGCACCAGCTTAGCTTTGGCATCGACGTCCCCGATATCAGCCGGCGTGGGCTCGACGACTTTACCAACCGTGCCGGCACCTACACGTTTGCGAGCGCCAGCGACTACACCGCTCCGACCCCGAACCCCGCATCTTTTCTGGTGCAAACGGGACAGGGCCGCGTGGTGTTTCTGGAGCGGGTGCTTTGCGGTTTTCTTGAAGACAACATCCGGCTCAAACCGAATTTTTCTCTCTACCTTGGCATGCGCTACTACTGGCAGAACTATTTCCACGAGGATTCTGACAACTTTGCCCCGCGCATGAGCTTTGCCTATGCACCGAGCGCCAAGGGTAAAACCGTGATCCGCGGCGGCGCCGGAATTTTTTATGATCGCACTGGTCCCGGCCCCATCGGCGACCTGCTTCATTTCAACGGAACAAATCTCCTACGCTTCATCGTCGATCCACCCCAGCTCACGTACCCGATCAATCCGGCGGTTTTGGCACAAGTTCCAGTGAGCCTGGTAACACTCGATCCTCGTGCGCACATACCCTACTCCCTTCAGTACAGCATTGGAGTGGAACGCCAAGTCACTGCCAAGACGACCTTCAGCGCCGTTTATATCGGCAATCGCGGGATCGGCACTTTTCGCTCCATTGACGCCAACGCTCCGGCCCTCGTCGCTGGCAGTTGGGTGCGGCCCGATGCAAGTCTCGGTCAAGTGCGGCAAATTCAATCCGACGGATATCTGAAAGGCAACGCGCTGGAACTTACCTTCCGCGGCAAGCTTAACCGATATTTTTCCGGGCAAATCCAGTACACACTCAGCCGCACCGATAACAACACAACGGGCATCACCTTCTTTCCTGCGAACAGCTACAACCCGGCGGCGGACTGGGGACGATCCGACAACGACCGCCTGCATAAATTCGACCTGCTGGCCTCGACCCAGCCCACCAGATTTTTCACCCTGGGCGCAGCCCTGTCGCTTTACTCGGGCAAGCCGGTCAACGTCACGACGGGCGGCGACGACAATCATGACGGAATCCTCAACGACCGCCCCGCCGATTTCGCGCGCAATACGATGGCTGGGCCGGGCACGATCGATCTCGACCTCAACTTGTCGCACGATTTCCCGCTTTCCAAGGCAAAGAAAGAAACCAAGATCATTTCCGTTTCCCTGAATTCCTTTAATGTTCTGAACCATCCCAACTACCTCACCTACATCGGGACCATATCCTCGCCCCTCTTCGGCAAGCCGGTCGCTGCTCAGCCACCCCGTCGCATGCAACTGGATGTGCAATTCAAGTTCTGAGCTTCGTGGGGCTCTCTCGTCGGTTTCAATAACAAAACCTGATAGGGACGATAAATAGTTTCGATTTCCGGGAAGCGGCGGCGGACGGTACATTGAGGCGTCGTTAAGAGTGCAGAATGCGAATCCGCTCGACGGAGTCATGCCTCAGTGTCTAAAGGAAATAGGCTGATCACCTGGCTGGTGACGGCCGTTTTAGTAATGGCTTTTGCGCAAGCAGTTGGCGCACAGACGGGTGTGGCGGCGAGTCCGTCGACCGACACGAACGCCCGTCTGGCGAAACTTGAGCAACAGGCTGCCGACGCGAAAAGCTCCGCCGACAACGCCTGGATGCTGACCAGCGCCGCTCTCGTGCTGATGATGACCGGCCCCGGTCTGGCCCTGTTTTATGGCGGGTTGGTCCGCAAAAAGAACGTGCTCGGCACCATGATGCAGAGCTTCGCACTCATGGCGGTCATTACAGTTCTCTGGGGACTCTTCAGCTACAGCCTCTCGTTTGGATCGGGCAACAGTTTCCTCGGCGGACTACAAAACCTTTTCTTGAAAGGCGTTGGGGCCGCACCCGATGCCGACTACGCCGCAACAATTCCCGCCCAGACCTTCATGGTCTACCAGCTCATGTTCGCCATCATCACGCCCGGGCTGATCGCGGGAGCCTTCGCCGAGCGCATGAAGTTCAGCGCGATGCTGGTCTTCATGGTCTTGTGGTCGATCATCGTGTATGACCCGATGGCCCACATGGTATGGGGCAAGGGCGGGTTGTTGAATGCATCGCTTGGCGGGCGCTTCCCAACGCTGGATTTTGCCGGCGGCACGGTAGTGCACGTCACATCGGGAGTTTCAGCCTTGGTATGCGCCTTATACCTGGGCAAACGCGTGGGATATCCAAAAGAAGCGATGCCTCCGCACAGCGTCGTCCTGAGTTTCATCGGGGCATGCCTGCTGTGGGTTGGGTGGTTCGGATTCAACGCTGGCAGCGCGCTGGGTGCCGGTAGCCTGGCAACCAGTGCCTTCGTGGCAACACACTTCGGTGCCGCCGCGGCGGCCGTAGGTTGGGCGGGAGCGGAATGGGTTCGCAACGGTAAACCGAGCGTGTTGGGCGGAATCTCAGGAGCAGTCGCAGGGCTGGTGGCCATCACTCCGGCCGCTGGATTTGTGAAGCCGATGCCAGCCTTGGTAATCGGTCTCATTGCCGGCGTCTTCTGCTATTGGATGGTAGCTAAGGTTAAGGCCAAGTTCGGCTACGACGACTCGCTGGACGCGTTCGGTGTTCACGGGGCCGGTGGCACCTTGGGAGCTCTGCTGACTGGTATCTTCGCGGTGAGTGCGGTCAATCCCATCTTCAAGGATGCGCAAGGCAACACGTTGGCCTCAGGATTGATCGAAGGAAACGCACATCAACTGCTGAATCAGCTCGTGGGGGTCGCCATTGCCTGGGTCTTGGCGATTGTAGGAACACTGGCGATCTTGAAGGTGGTGGACGTGACGATCGGTTTACGAGTTTCGGAGGAGGATGAAGTACAGGGCCTGGATCTCTCCCAACACGGCGAAGAGGGGTACTATTGGGAAACGTCGGCGTAAGGGCGGCCCACGCATTGTGGCTGGCCATCACGACCGCGGCGTAAAGAACGCAGAACAGGACTTGCAAACATTATGGCCATGACGAAGATCGAGGCAGTCATTCAGAACTCCAAGCTCGAAGCCGTGAAATCCGCACTGCAGGAAATCGGTGTCGAAGGCATGACGGTGCTTGAGGTCAGAGGTCACGGCAGGCAGAAAGGCCACACCGAGGTTTACCGCGGCCGTGAGTACAGCGTGGATTTGATTCCCAAGACCAAGCTCGAGCTGGTCTTGGCGGACGCCATGGTCGACAAGGCCGTTCAGGCCATCCTCGGCGCCGCGCGGACCGGGAAGATCGGCGATGGCAAGATTTTCCTGTCGCGTATCGATGAGGCGATCCGCATTCGCAATGACGAGCGCGGCGAAGGAGCGTTATAAATGCGCAGGCTTGTTGCTGCCCCAACACAAAGTCTTGGCGGCGCAGCAATTCTTGCCGGGACGCGGCCGGAAAGCATCTGACACGCAGCGGTGAACTGCCTCCCCCAGTGGTAGGCGTCGCGGGGAGGAATCACTTTCATGATGGCAGCGTCCCCATTGATCGGCGAACTCCGGGGTTCCATCAACGAAGAGTCGGCGCGCATCCAGCGGGAATTTGAGGCGACCGGGGATGGCCGCGCGGCTGTCTCCCAACGCACCCGCCTCATTGAAGACATTCTCGCGCGGCTCTGGCGGGACATCATTTCCCCCGACGAAGCCAAACCTCCTAACCTTGCGCTCGTAGCCACCGGAGGCTTTGGGCGTGGCTGGCTGTTTCCCCATTCCGACATCGATCTGCTCTTCCTGTTCGGGGACCGAGAGGCGGAGCAAGCCCTCAAAACCCCCGTCCAGCGCTTTTCGCAGGAGCTGTGGGATCTGCGGCTGAAGCTTAGCCCGGCTTCTCGCACGCTGGCAGAGTGCGATCGCTACGATCCCGGCAACACCGAGTTCACCATTTCTCTTCTCGATTGCCGCTATCTCGCGGGGGATCGTGACCTGTTCCGGCGGCTGCATGACAAAGTAATACCCAAGGTGGTCATGCGCGAATCCAAGGCGCTACTGCAAGGGTTGGCGGAGGTAACTCGGGAGCGTCATGGGAAATATGGAATGACGTTGTATCACCTGGAGCCGAATCTGAAAGAGACTCCGGGCGGATTGCGCGACTGCAACGTGGCTAATTGGCTGGCGCTGATTTCAGCGATGGACAAACTGCACGACTGGCCGGACGCCAGTTCGTTACGCGCTCCCGTCCGCAAACAACTGGAATCGGCACTCGACTTCCTGATGTCGGCTCGCTGTTTTCTGCATTTCCGTCATGGCCGCGACGACAACACGTTGAGCTGGGAGGCTCAGGATGAAGCGGCCGTGCGCAAAATTGGCGCTGCGGATGCCGCGGAACTTTCTGCGGCCGACTGGATGCGGATCTATTTCGGTCACGCCCGTGCCGTGCAGCGCACTGTAACTCAGTTGCTGGAAGAAATTCCTGAAGCTTGGTCCGCACTCTATCGGCAGGTGCAGAGCTGGCGCTCGCGGCTGACGACTGCGGATTTTTCCGTGGTCGATGGTCTCATTTTCTTGCAGCAGCCCTCGGCCCTGCAGGATCCCGAAGTACTGCTGCGCCTTTTTCACTTCATGGCACACCACGGCCTGAAGTTGAGTGCGACTACCGAGTACCGGATCGAGCAAGCCCTGCCCGCACTGGCCTCCACGCCACCACGCGGAGCAGAACTATGGCTGTACCTGCAGGAAACTCTACTTCAGCCCCACGCCGCCGATGCCTTACGGTCGATGCATTCCCTTCGCTTGCTGACACTGCTTTTGCCCGAGCTGAATCTCATAGACTCGCTGGTCGTGCGAGATTTCTACCATCGCTTCACCGTCGACGAGCATTCGTTTCTCGCCATTGAAAGCTTGCACCGCCTGAAGCAGTCGCAATCGGAGTGGGACAAGCGTTATGGACAGCTCCTGGGCGAGCTGGAAGATCCCGAACTGCTCTACCTGGCGCTTTTACTGCACGATACGGGCAAAGGAGTGCCCGGCGGAAATCACGTCGCGGCCAGCCTCGAGATCGCCAATCGCGCCATGGACCGTCTCGATGTGGATCCGAAAGAGCGCGCGGAGGTGCTCTTCCTGATCGGGAACCATCTGGAAATGTCAGCGGCGATGCGGCGTGACATTTTCGATCCTGCCACGGTGGCCGCCTTCGCGGAAAAGATGGGGACGCCGGAGCGCTTGAAGATGCTGTGCCTCCTGACCTATGCCGACATTAAAGCGGTCAACCCTGAGGCCCTGACGCCGTGGAAGGCGGAGAATGTCTGGCAACTCTACATGGGTGCCGAGAACTACCTGAACCGCAGTGCCGACCAGCGCGTCCATGCCGACGTAAACGATGAAAAGCTCGCCCGCCTTCGCTCGCTGGCTCCCGTCACCGGCAGCAAGTTCAAAGCCTTCCTGGAAGGATTTCCGCAGAGATATCTGCTGGTTCATTCCGCGGAGGAAGTCATGCGCCACATGCAGATGGCCGACGAGCTGGGATCCGACCCGGTGCAGGTGGAACTCAAGCGCGGGCGCCATTGGTATGAACTGACGCTCGTGACGATGGATCGTCCCTTTCTATTCGCCAAGTTGTCAGGTGTTTTGGCTGCATGGGGAATGAATATTGTAAAAGCAAACGCATTCTCGAACGAAGCGGGAACAGTCGTCGACACTCTCTACTTCACCGACCGCTTCCGGACCCTCGAACTCAATCTTTCCGAGTGGGATCGCTTCCGGCGCAGTGTTGCCAGCGTGCTGTTGGGCGAGGCCGATCTCGATAAAATGCTGCGCGATCGGCAGCGCTCCGAGAAAGGCGCCATCGCGAAAGTAAAAGTCGAGACCAAAATCGAGTTCGACGATGCGTCTTCGTCCACGAGCACGCTGGTGCAGGTGATTGCGCAAGACCGCCCGCGCCTTCTGCACCGAATCGCGCAGTGCCTCTCCGACGAAAAGTGCAACATTGAAATCGCCCTGATCGACACCGAGGGGCAGATGGCGATTGACACGTTTTATCTGACATCCGCCGGAAAGAAACTTAACCCAGACCATTGCCGGAAGGTGGAGAAGGCACTGGTGGACGAGTTGCGGGTGGAGTGAAAAGATTCTTTCACGTCAATCTTCTGAGGTTGTGTCGCCCTCATTTCGCCGAAAACTTGAACACCGTCTTCTGGTGAAATGTCTCTCCAGGCTTCAAGATCGTGGTCGGGAAATCCGGATGATTCGGCGAATCCGGGTAGTGCTGCGTTTCGAGACAAAAGCCGTATCGCCGCTTGTAGACGTGGCCTTCTTTTCCGGTGACGGTGCCGTCCAGAAAGTTCCCCGTGTAAAACTGGATTCCGGGTTGCGTGGTCGAAACCTCCAGAACGCGACCGCTCGTGGGTTCCGTGACGCGTGCCGCGAGCACGAGGCCGTCGCCTTTCCGGTTGATCACAAAGTTGTGATCGTAGCCGTGGCCGAGGACGATTTGCTCATAGCTGTCGTCGATGCGCGTGCCGATCTTGGTCTGCGTGGTGAAGTCAAGCGGGGTGCCCTTGACCGGGCGAAGTTCCCCAGTCGGAATAAGATTCTTGTCGACGGGAGTGAAGCGGTCAGCGTTGATCATGATCTCGTGATTCAGAATGTCGCCCGTACCTTCCCCCGCCAGATTGAAATAGCTGTGCTGGCTCACATTAATCGGGGTTGCTTTGTCGGTTGTCGCTTCATAATCCAGAACCAGTTCGTTGGTGTCAGTCAGTGTGTAACTGACTTTGACTTTCAGATTGCCGGGAAACCCTTCTTCGCCGTCCTTGCTGAGGTATGTAAACACCACGCCAGTCTTGCCCTTTAGCGGTTCGCCTTCCCAGACAACTTTGTCGAAAGTCCTGGTAGTCCCGCCATGCAAAGTGTTCGGACCGTCATTTTTTGCCAGCGTATAAGTCTTGCCATCGAGCGTGAAGGTTCCGTTAGCGATGCGGTTGGCATAGCGGCCGACGATGGCGCCGAGATAGGGCGGGTTCGGAATATATCCTTCCAGTGTGTCATGCCCCAGCACGACATCAGCAAACTGGCCCTTGCGGTCGGGTACCCGTATGGAAAGAATGATGCCGCCATAATTCATGGCATGAACTTCAACGCCGTGCGAGTTGGTGAGCGTAAACAAGTTGACAGGCCTCCCGTCCCGCGTGCCGAGGGACTTCTGTTGCACTCCGGATGTGTGTTTCGGCGAAGTCGCTTGCGCGGCCAGCATCGCGCCGACCGTGACGACCAGAACAGTGAGATATGCAGGCAAGAGACGTCTTGGCATCATGGCGAAAAGTGTACTACGGGAACAAGGGTTTGTGATGTGCGGGCTCACCCGTGAGCGAGATGTTCGACTCCACCTTGCTGCGGCAGGCTTCGCACAGGCTGCTCTCACGCAGGTCGATCCACTCAACCGCGTGCGACGACGCCATGACGCAACGGTAGTCCTGACAATGGCGAAGCTCGAGCGTGTGCCCCAGTTCGTGCACCGATTCCTTCAGTAAACGCTGCTGCAGCAGGACATCATCGCGCTCCAATCCGTAGAATTCCTGGCGCAAGCGAAACACAGAAACAACCGCGCACGGTCCCCCGATCTGGGCTTCGCCGAACACATATTTTAAGATCGGGATATAAAGATCCACGTCGGCAATAGCCAGAAAACGCCAATCCCTCGGCCGTACCAGGCTCCCCATCCTCTGCAGGATCTCGGAAGAATGAAACTGTTGTCGTTCCGGATGATAAGACGGGGCAGGATCGAAATGGAATGGGAGAATCTCGCACTCAATCTGTAAGCTCTGCGGAATCGCGATGCGCAGATGATCGATCAGTGAAGTATCGATAGTGCCGACCGGAAGCAGATGAACAAGGTTCATTGAAGCCAGCTTGCCTCAATTTAGTTCCGGGTTTCAACCGGAGTGCGAGTCCAGCCATAACGCTTCAATTTGTGATGGAGCGTAACTCGATCGATGTCCAGCACGTCAGCGGCCCGGCTCTGGTTGCCGCCACATTCCTCAAGGACCCGTAGAATGTGAGCTTTCTCCATATCTTCAAGAGTCTTTCCCACGGCAGCCACAGTGGATTGAGACTTGAAGATAAAGTCCTGCTCGCGCAGTTCCGGCTCCTGTGCCACAACCATGGCGCGCTCGACGGCATTCTCCAACTCGCGAACGTTTCCTGTCCACGGCTGTTGTTGCAGTTGCTGAATGGCAGCCGGCGCGATGCGCGTGATCTGCTTGTTCATAGCCAGGGCGAATTTCCGCACGAAATGTTCGACGAGGAGGGGAATGTCATCCCGGCGTTCGCGCAGTGGCGGCAATTCGATCCGAAAGACGTTGAGCCGGTAAAAAAGATCGGGCCGGAACGCGCCCTCTTCGATCATCTCTTCGAGGTCTTTATTGGTGGCCGCTACGCAGCGAAAATCGACCCTGATGACCTGGTTGCCACCGACCCGCGTGATCTCGCGCTCTTGCAGGACGCGCAACAGGTCGGTTTGCGTCTTCAGACTAATGTCCCCGATTTCGTCGAGAAATACAGTGCCGCCCTCGGCGATTTCGAACTTGCCTTTCTTGCGATACTGCGCGCCGGTGAATGCCCCCTTTTCGTGGCCGAAAAGCTCACTCTCCAGCAGCGTCTCGGTGAGCGCACCACAGTGGATCGCGACCAAAGGATGAAAGCGCCGCATGCTTGCGGCATGAATCGCGCGCACCACCAGTTCCTTGCCGGTCCCGCTCTCGCCAGTAATCAATACATTCGCATCGGTCGGGCCCACGGTTTCGATGGCGTCCGCGACCTTGCGCATCGCCGGGCTTTTCCCTATCAGTTCCCCCGGGCGAGTCGCTTCGGCCACGGTTTCGCGCAGGCGAACATTCTCTTTTTCCGCGCGGCGGTGGGCCAGTGCCTTTTTCACAAGATGTGCAATCTCGTCCGGATCCAGAGGCTTGCTCACGTAGTCGTAAGCCCCGTTCTTCAACGCCGTCACCGCGGTCTCAACTGAAGCGTATCCCGTCATCATGATCACGATGAGATCCGGATCCGTCTCATGCAGACGGCGTTGCAGTTCGATGCCATCCGTGCCACGCATCTTGATGTCGAGGAGGGCGAGGTCCCACTTATTCTCCGCCATCCGGGTGAGAGCCTCACTGGCGCTCTCGGCGGTTCCAATCTCATAACCTTCCTCTCGAAACCATTTTCCGAGCGAGTCGCGGACGCTCAGTTCGTCGTCGACGATCAACAGCTTGCCTTGTGTTTCCACGTTTGATCACCTCCCGCTGGCAGTAGCGGCGATTTCCTTGGTTGAGGAAGGAGTGGCGTTCTTCTCAATCCCGTCCGAGGGCAGAGTTACGGTAAAAGTCGTGCCACGGCCCGGATCGGATTGCACTTCAATGCTTCCGTTATGGCGTTCCAGAATGCTGTGGCTGATTGCAAGACCGAGTCCGACACCTCGGCCGGTCTCTTTGGTGGTGAGAAATGGCTCAAAGATCCGGGGCAGGATCTCGGCGGGAATTCCGCTGCCATCATCGCGCACGACGATGCGTACGAGATTTGCTTCGCTGCTGAACGTCGTCGTCAGCCAGAGATTTCCTCCCTGCTGCATCGCATCGATGGCGTTCATCACCAGCGCAAGCAGAACCTGCTCGATCTGGGCGCCATCGCACAGGACGGGTGGCAGTTCCGGTTCCAACTTTGCCTGGACATGAATTCCAGCGAGATCGAGCTGGTGCTGAACCAGGCGCAGGGAGCGGTCGATCACCTGGTTCAGGTTGGTGGCCTGCAGGTTCATCGGCGTTGTGCGCGAAAACGTGAGGAGATTCTTGACCAGATCGCCGCAGCGACGGCTTTCCGAAGCAATCAGGTCAAGCGAATCGCAGATGTCGCGGCGGTGGCTCTCGCCACCGTCGTCGTGCTCGAACCATTTGCGCAGCAGCTTGGCGTAGGTGAGGATGCCCGAAAGCGGATTGTTGATCTCATGCGCCAACACGGCGGCCATCTTGCCGATGGACGCCATCTTCTCCGTATGCAGCGCGTGCTCGTGTGCGCGCTTCAGTTCGCGGGTCTTCTCTTCTACTCTTTCTTCCAGGGTGCGAGTCCAGGCAAGATTCTGATTGTGTTCCGCCTGTAACTCTCGGCTCATGCTATTGAACGAGCTGGCGAGTTCGCCGATTTCGTCGTGGGAGCAAACGTCGATCTGGTAGCCGAGATCGCCGGCCGTCAGGCGTTCGGTACCGCGCGTCAGCGCCTTGACCGGGCGGCCCACGACCTGCCATACGGAAAACCAACTCAACAATGCGATCAAGAGCAAAGCGCAACCGGTGTAAACGATCATGCGCCGGCTGCTTTCGGCGAGTTGCACATCCGCCTTGGCCAGAGAAAGATTCGTGTCGAGCACTCCAAGAATCTTCTGGTCTGCGGGATGCGCGTGGCAGGCGGCGTTGGAACAAACAGGCTGATTCTCGATGGGAGTGATGATGCCGAGTACCCGGGCTCCCGCCGCATTGCGGTAAATGCGGAAGCGATCCGGCCGATTCAGCCGCGCCATTGGCTGCGACTGCGCGTGGCAGGCATAGCAGGCCTCCGCGGTCTTGTCGACAACATGATTTTGTTCCGCCGCATTCGTTGTGTACGTGATCCGCCCTTCCTGATCGAAGATGCGGATCTTCTCCATCCCAGGCTCAGCCGCCATGGTCTGGATCGAGTGGTAGAGCCCCTGCCGGTCGTTGCGCAGCATGTAATCGGTGGTGCCATGCTTGATGACGTCGCTGATCCTCTCGGCGCTGAGCAAGGTGTTCTGTTCCAGATGCTGCCGGTGCAAGCGGACATTTAGATAGCCCAGTAGACCGAAAATCACGAAAATAGCGCCGAGCAGAAGCATGTTCAGCTTGGCGCTGAGCGTGAAAGTCAGGCGCAACCACCGACCTCGAGTTGGTTCAGTCTCCTGCATTCTCTAGTACCGGCGACCGCTCTAACACCGGGGACGCCTGTTCGATTGCCTGTTCTTGCAGTACCGGTTCTGTGGGGAAAATAGGCAGGTATTTGACCGCGAGGCCAAACAGGGCGAAGCCTATGGCGATGATCATTCCGGTCACGGCCAGTTCCGTCCACTTGGGGAAATAGCGCACACCGGTGGAGCCTTCGAATCCCGTGATGCTGACGTTCATCCGGTTCGTGATGAAGCCGAGAACGACCAGCACGGCGGCGAAGTAAAGCCCGTTGGGGCTGGACCTGACTCGTGGCTGCGCAAGTAAAATAAGGGGAAGAATCAGCGCGAGCGAGATCTCAAGCCAAAACAGGTACGACTCGTACCCTGGACTAAATGCCAGCTTGAGCGCGCCACGGTTTGCCAAATCTTCGAATCGAAGAATCGCATAGACCCCAAGCACTACCACCAGCACCCGGCCGAGTTCCTGCAACACGGGCAATTCCAGTTGCAAGCCGAAATGCTTGGAGCTTAGCGATGACTCGAAGATGGTCATTGCCAATCCCACTGCGATGGCCGAAAGGAAGAAGAACACCGGCAACAGGGGGCTGTACCAGAACGGATGCAGCTTTTCGGGAACGATCAGGTACAACGTGCCCAGAGACGATTGATGCAACGTGGAGAGGATCACGCCGCAGATCACCAGCGGGATCAGGATCGCGCGAACCACTTTCAAAGGCTTCTCCAGATGGAAGCGCTCCAGCACGATCGGTGAGAATTCAAGGGCCAAGACCGTGGTGTAAAGCATTACGCAATACGCGACTTCGAACATGACCGAATGCGGATTCCGCATGATCAACGGGTGCCAGATGTTGTAAGGCTTGCCGAGGTCGTACATCAGCGCTGCACAAACCAGGATGTAGCCAAGAAATGCCGTCAAAATCGTCGGCCGGATAATCGAATGCAGCCGCTTGACATTCAAAATGTGCACGGCGGCAGTAAGTGTGAAGCCTCCCGCCGCGAGCATTACCCCGCACAAGACATCGAAGCTGATCCAGATGCCCCACGGAAATTGATCGCTGAGGTGGGTCGAAGCTCCTAGACCCTGGGTGAAGCGCACGAAAGTGGCATAGAGCCCTCCGGCCATCAGGAAGAGGAAGACAAGCTTCCAGAAAGTGAGGCGGAATGTCGTGTTGCGAGTCATTATCGCTTCCCTCCGTTCTTCTTGTCGGTCGTGTTTTCGCGCCCTTCAGCGAGCGCTACCTCTTCGCGTCGATGCGTGATCCACCAGACCCCGCCCAGTACCATTCCTCCCAGAGGCACAAAGTCCGGAATGTGAGACAGGACTCGGTAGGTCAGCATGGGCATCGGATCTTTGGAAACATCAGTGCGATAACCGAAGGTCTCGAATGGAACCGAGGAAAGCAGCAGCACGGACGTGCCCCCGACCTCCTCCAGGCCATAGATATGGTCCACATACTTGCCCGGGTTTTCGCGGATGCGCTGCTGGGCTTCGGCGATCAAGGCGTCGCGGTCGCCAAACTTGGTTGCGCCCGTCGGGCAGATTTCCGCGCATGCCGTCTGCTTCCCTTGCGCCACGCGATCGGGACACATGACGCACTTCTGTACCTTCGGAAACAGCTTTCCCCACTCATATTTCGGGACGCTGAAGGGACAAGCGACCATGCAGTAGCGGCAGCCCATGCACTTTGCCGGGTCATAAGTGACGGGACCAAGCGCCGTCTTCTGGAGGGCGCCGACCGGGCAAACCGATGCGCACGAGGGATCCTGGCAATTCATGCACAGACGGCGCATGAATTTATCGCCTCGTGTGAGCACGGCCGTCAGTTTGTGTGCGGACTGATATTCCTCGGCGGCAACAGAATCGTCGTAGGAAAGATTATTTTGGGTCGCGCAGGCCTGCTCGCACTGCTTGCAACCAATGCAGGCTGTTGCGTCGTATAAGAGTGCCTTGCTCATGAAGTATGTCTCCCCGCGCGGCGCTTCGAACCAGAAGAGCCGTCCGGGAATCCTTTCGACCGACGCCTGAGCTGAATGAGGAAATAGGAGCGATTACCGGCGTAACCGCTGACGGGAATCGGACCGCGCACAAGCTGCTAACCTCATCAGATCGGAGGCTGTCGCGAAATTCAGCAGCTTCAGACAGCTAATAGTTTCAACAATTAAGGATTTCTCAGCCGTGACCCGTGTCACTCTTCCTCGTGACGCTGGTCAACAACCTTCTGCGCTGCCAAGAAACGACATAGTCCGTTGCTTTTCACATCAGGGCGTGATGCAGATCGCATCAATCGCCCGAGCTACACTCAACGCATTGATAACAAGCCCCTTCGGACGCATGAGGTCCCCGGCGCGCATGGATTCGTTCTTTTTCCTGTTGCAATGCTCATCTAGACCCCATGCTGCATTTTTGCGCAGCTGCCTGAACCGCATCTGATCGTTACTCGCTATCTTCCTGACATCACAGGCGATGTGGGTTCCTTGCTGCCCACCAAGACAAAGGTCGTGAGTTTGGTGCGGCGATTGCCTTAGCAAAAGTGTGAGTAGCCGAGATGTGAAAAGGCACTCCGGGCGAGGTGGGTTATGACAGTCATCATGGTATTGCTGACATTCGCAATCTTCTTACTGATTGATTACGTTCGTGGCCAAAAGCAAGTGAAACAGCCTGTATTGCAGGCAGCTCGTCGCGAGAACGCATCACACGTCGTTCCCGCGTTGGTCGCAGGGTTTCAGGTTCCAGAAAACGTGCGCTATCACACCGGACACACTTGGGCGTTGAGCGAGAGCCGCGAGTTGGTGCGAGTGGGCATGGACGACTTCGCTTCAAAACTGGCTGGAAAGATCGAGAGCATCGCCCTGCCGCAGCGCGGACGCTGGGTCCGTCAGGGACAGAAGATTTGGACGATCTTCCGCGACGGCAAGTCGGTGGATATGCTCTCCCCGATCGAGGGCACAGTGACTGATATCAACGAGGCAGTAGCCAAGAATCCTGAACTGGCACGTAAAGATCCTTACGGCGAAGGCTGGCTGGTCACGGTGCAGGCTCCCGACTCCAAGATCAACTTCCGCAACCTGATGGGCGGCACGCTGGCCCGGCTGTGGACCGAAGACTCCGCGCTCCGCCTGCGCAACCTGATGCCCGCAATGGCCGGCGCACTGGCGCAGGATGGCGGCGTGGCGGTCGATGACCTCACGGCTCACATGCCCGACCAGGACTGGGCCATATTGACCAGAGAATTCTTCCTGTCGTAATCAAGGTCGAGGAAAGGCCTCGCCTGATCCCCATGATGTCGCCGCCCGGGTTGATCCCGGGCGGCGTTCTTGTTGGGCAGAATTATTCGGATACCACGCGCTCCGGAACCGGGCGCGAAAAAGAACGGAAGATTAAAGTGCCGACAATGACCGCGGAAGTCAGCATGACAACTCGCAAGTACTGCGCCACGGGGAGCGCGGCATCTCCAAAGACTGTGCGCAGCAGTCCGAAAGTAGCGCTGCTGGCGCAAAGCGCGAAATAAAGCCGTTCGCGCGCACACCGCGAAATTCCCACGAGCCATGCCAGGATGGAGGCGACCGCGAGGTAAATCGCAATCAGGACAAAGTCGCTCGTTTTGCCGGAACCAGGAAGCACAACTCCTACCTTTGGCGACACGAATCCGTGCGTGGCAATTCCCAGGAACACGAGGGAATGAATCAGAGCGATCAAGGCTCGTTTGCGGTTGTTAAGAACCCCAAAGTCGTTCATAAGCAGATGCTCAAGTCTCGCCGATCGAGCCTGGTTTGCGGAGTGACCTCTTACACCTCCCATTGTGATTCTCATCACAGAACGGGCAATAGGCGTCTGGCATCCGCCGTTTCGCGGTGATACCATCGCGGGCGATATGGCTCACCGTACAGCGGTTGTCGCGTCGCTTTTGTTCTCTTTCATGCACAGCCCTCAATGTCTCCGGCCAATCAGCGGCCATCGCCCCGCACCCGATCATCCTGCATGCGGCGCGTCTGCTGGATGTCAAGACGGGGCGCATGATCACGCCGGGCGAGATCCTTGTTCAGGGGGAGCGCATCGCCGAGGTGGGAACATCGGTGAAGCGTCCATCGGGAGCGGAAGTGATTGACCTTGGCGATCGCACCCTTCTGCCCGGGCTGATTGATGCCCATATCCACCTCTTTCTTCATCCCGGCGCCGAAGATTTGCAGACCGTTCAAGAGTCCATCCCGCAGCGCACCATCATGGCCACGCTCGCGGCGCGCGACGACTTGATGGCCGGATTCACCGCTGAACGCGACATGGGGACGGAGGGCGCCGGGTCGGCCGATACCGCCGTCCGCAATGCCATCGATGAAGGCCGCCTCCCGGGCCCGCGCCTGCGCGATTAGCGGAAACGCGATCAATATCCTCGGAGGCCACGAGGACGCCATCGGCTACAACCCCGACCAGCACATTCTGCCCAATGCCAACTATGCCAACACTGCCGAAGAATTGATTACGGTGATGCGGCAGCAGTTCAAGGAAGGTGCGGACTTCATCAAGATTTACGAGACGGGAGCGGATTCCGTGAAAGATGGAAAGCTTTCCACTCCCTATCAGTACACGCAAATGCAACTGGAAGCAGCGGTCAAAGAGGCGGCTCGCCTCGGCAAACACGTGGCCGTGCATGCCACCGGAGAACCCGGCACGCTCTTCGCTGCGCAGTCAGGTGTGGTTTCCATCGACCACGCGGATCAACTCAGCGACGCAACCATGCGGCTGATGAAAGAAAAGCAAATCTTCGCGGTGCCCACCTTCACGATCTTCGAGTACTTTGCCGAGCATGCGGCGACGCCGGAACAAGGCGCACACGAACATCAGATACTCGACCTCAAGATCCAGGAATTCAAAAAGCAAGTCGCCGCCGGAGTCCCGATGGCCGTTGGTTCCGACGTCGGCCCGTTTCCTCACGGTACCCAGGCCCGCGAGTTTGTGCTCATGGTGAAATACGGCATGTCTCCGCTTGCCGTGCTGCAAGCGGATCTTGTCAATGGAGCAAAGCTCCTCGGTTGGGAAGGCCAGATCGGTTCGCTCGAGGCGGGCTACTTCGCCGACGTAATCGCAGTGCCCGGTGATCCGCTGCAGGACATCGGGACGCTACAGAACGTCGCCTTTGTGATGAAAAACGGCGTCGTCTACAAGAAGTGATGCCGTGCACTCGCAGGGTAAGCCCAAAGGTGAAGCCTGAGAGGTAAAAGCCCCGGACAAAGACTTGCAAAACAATGCACAACTGCATTCGCTTTTAATGAGAGAGCAAACGTAAAGACCGAATTCTAAGCAGCTTGCCGGGTTTCTAATGTTCGACGCGTGGCTGCCCGATTGCGCCTTCCAGAGTGCTTCGCCGACCGTGGCAAGCACTTATGACCTTCCTTCGATGTTCTAATTACCTCCGTGCAAGCGTAGTAACCTTCTTCGTCGCCTTTGCGCTGTGTCCGTCGTTGCTCGCGCAAGGTCCTGCTCCCGATGCTCCGACTTCGCTGGTTGAGCCCGTGTCATCGTCGTTCGTCAAAACGCCCCAGAGCGAGATTGCTGTGCACAAGTTCTGGGACAACCAGAATCGCGCATTGTTCGCCGCCGGTGCAGCCCTCAACGCCGCCGACTTCGCGGTGACGCGCGCGAACCTGCAAAGCGGCGGACAGGAATTGAATCCCATTGTTCGTGCCTTCGGACGCTCCACGCCGGCCCTTGCTATGAACTTTGCCGGAGAAACCGCAGGGGTCATCACCCTCAGCTATTTCTTCCACAAGACCGGCCATCACAAGCTCGAACGAGCCGTCTCCTTCGTGAATATCGGATCCTCTGCCGGCGCCGTGACCTACGGTTTGATGAACCGGTAGCGGGGAAACTCTGTCTCAAAGTAAAAGGCCGCCCCGCGTGATGCGGCGGGACGGCCTTCGAACATCTCCTGGAGCAGTTGCTCCCTGAGTTAAATCAGAAGCTAACCCGAATCCCCATCTCCATCGCCCGCGGGGTAGTTCCTTCGATTGAGAGCTCCCCAAAACTCGCTGGGCTGTTGGTAAGGGAGAGGTTTGGGTCCAGCAACTGGTTGTGATTCAGAACGTTGTTTACATTAAGAGAAGCCTCAACACTGAACCGTTCTGTAATCAGGACATTTTTCTTAATCCCGAAGTTTAAATTCCAGTACGACAGGCCACGGAAGGTTCCGTACCCACCGCTTCTGTTATCAACCCCCAGGATCAAAGGACGAGTTTGGTTGAACACTGCCGTGGGATTGCTAAAGATAGTGAAAGTTCCACCGAGATTGTGGACCGACGCGGACGGTACACCTCCCGTCATGACACAGTTCGCATCGGTGTTGACACTGGTGCCATCGGCGGAGCCAAATTCCTGGGCGCCACTATAACCGTTGCCCCCAGAACCCAGAACGGTGCCGCAGTTCAGCGGTGCACCGCTGCCGGCCGCGAAGACAAACGAAGGCGTCCAGCCCCCTAAAATATGCCCCAGGAGACCGTGCTGGCTGCGATAGAAGGGCGACTGGAAAACCAGGAGCATCGTGTTTACGATTCTGCGATCAGAGGGTTGCGTTCCGTACTGCTCATTGAAGTTGAACGAGTCCACTGAAACTTGACCGCTGGTGGCCTGAACGACACCTCCCGTCCCGAGTGCTTTGCTCCAGGTGAGATTGTTCATCAAGGTGACGCCATGCCAATCGTTGATTTTTACCGTGGCAAAAGCGGCGTTGTAATTGCCATGCCCCAGACTCGTGCCCATCGCGATATTGCTTGTAATCTGCCCGGCAGTGTTCATCATGCTGACCGGGAAGTTAAATCCCGGAGCGCTTCCTCCTGTGTCCAAGTCTGACCAGAGGGAAAAGACAGCTTGGTTCTGGAAGTTGGTAAATTCGTTGTTGACGACTGCGGCAGTGCAGTTGCCAACGGAGCAGTAACCCGTTCCGGCAAGAGCAGTCTCGAAGAAAGGTTGCGGGGAAAGATTCGCGAGGGTACTCGGTGCGGTTGCCGCGTTGCAGGCACCGATGGAGGTTGCACAGCCCATTGCCTTCTCGATGTTGGCATAGGCGGTCTTAAATTGTTGTCCGCCCAGCGTCATCATGTAAGGCACCGAGTTGAGATTGGCCGATACAAGTTCGTTGTGGATCCAACGGCTTATGCCGCCCAACTCAAAAGAAACCTTGCTTGAGATCTGGTGTTGAATCGTGAGATCAAACGAGTCCACGGAATTCGGCCGGAAGCGCGGGTCGGTGGGCGAGGCGGTAGCAGCCGCAGAGTTCCCGCCGATTCCAGGGAAAAATGGCTGCGGCAGCGTCTGGCTCGCCGACGGAATGGGGGCCGACGTGCCATCCGTTCCAATCCGGAAGGCGCTCGCAGCGCTAAGGGGCGTGTTGGGGTCCGGTGCGTTCAAGCAGTTCCCGCCGCTTCCCGGCACCGACGGATTTGCGGCATATATGAACACGCAATTCACGGGCTGGATCAGGCCGGGGCTGAGTAGCGGACCCAAGCACCAGACCGACACCATTGATGCGCCCATAGATTCGGCCATAGCCGCCGCGGAAGACCGTGTTTTTTCGACCCAGCAGTTCGGGGTTCCAAGCGATAGCGATGCGGGGGCTGAACGCATGATAGAACGGGTCGAACTCGTAAGAGGGGTGTCCGGTGACATTGCCGATCAGGGCAAAACCGATTGTCGGGTTGTAGACCTGTCCTTGGAGCGCCGCCGCCTTGCGTTGCCCCAGGTATGTTTCAGTATCCAACTCGCGGCCGTCTGGACCTACGAACATGACCTGCTTTCCCGTCTGTTCCTTTGGCGGCATCTCCAGCGCCCAGCCCAGGCCGTACGTGACCGTAAGCGACGGCTTCATATGCCAGGTATCGTTGAAATAGAAGTTGTAGTAAGGAATCGTGACCTTGTCGAATGCGGGCACGAGTGGCGGGTTTAAGGTCAGGTTGGCACCAGTGCGTGTGTACGCCTGCTGCGAATCGGTCACGATACCGAGGATCGCGGCTGCCTCACGGCTGAGCGGAGGACCGCTGAAAGCGGCACCTAGGGACGTCATGTCCACGTTGCCGGAGCCAGAAGAATCCCCCAACAGGTACACCGGGTAGTAGTTGATGCCGCCGCCGTTGTCAGTACGCTGGTGGTAGTTCCAGTTGCGCTGGTATTGGCCGCCGAACTGGAACAGGTGGTTGCCTTTGAGCATGCTCAAGTCGTCGCGGAAAAGATTATCTCGCCCATTCCAGAAGCGCGTGCGTGTCTGCTGGGTATTGACGTTGTAAGGAGCGGCTACATCATTCCGCTTCTCGCCAAACGGCTCAAGAGCGGCGCCCAGGTTGGAAAACTGCGGCGGATCGCCTGCCGATCCCCATTGCCACCAGTTGCGGAGAAAGCTGTAGTGGAAGTCATTGGTCACGTTCGAACTGATGTTCGTAGTGACACCCACAACAAGAAACCAGGGCACCTGCGGGCGGTTGGTGAGGGACACTGGAGTACCAAGCTTATCGCCTTGGAAGAACCCACCAATGTCAATCTGGTCGTCGGTCGCACGCTTGAGATGGTAGTAACGGTAGCTGGACATGAGGTGCCACTTCTGCCCGAAGTCGTGGTCAAGGCGCGCCACTCCGAAGTTGTCGTTCTGCGGAATGGCCATGTTCGCCCTGAAGGCGAGTGTGTTGACCCCATCACAAAATGAGTCGCCAGTCAGCGCGGCACAACCCGCGCCCGGAGTGGGCAGGGGCATGTACTTATTCCACAACTGCTGAGTATAGGAATTGATCCCAATACCTCGAGGATCAAGTGTATTCAGGTTGTAAATTTGCCCGGAGGTGGGATCGTGCAAGATGCCGTTACGCATGTCAGCGCTGGGGACGAGTTTGGTGATTGTCTCGGAGTTCGGCCAGCGTGCACCCTGGTAATTAAAAAAGACAAAGGTTTTGCCGCCCAAAATCTCTTTGGGAAGGATGGGACCGCCAACTGACCCTCCGAACCAACTCCTATGCCAGTTCGGTGCCGGAGTTTTTGGCGTCGACTGATTGTTTTCCCAGGTATTCGCCGAAAAATTGTTGTCCAGGTAATATTCGTAAGCCGTACCGTGCCAGGCGCTGGTGCCGCGTCTGGTAACGATCGACACTTCCATGCCGGAGGAATTATTAAAGTCGGCGGTCTGGTTCGTCGTCGCGACCTTGAATTCTTCCACGCTGTCGACGGGGGTTGGCATCACACCTGAGGGCTGGCCTCCGTTGATCCCGGCGTTGATGCCGCTGATGGGATTGTTCTTGTTCGAAAATAACCCACCCGCCGGATCGTCACCAAAATTCGGATTATAAACACCCGAACTGCCGTCCATGTCGTTGCTGTTGTTGCCGCCATCGAGCGTGAAAGCTGTCTGGTCCACTACCGTGCCGGCAGCACTGCCATCAGGGCTGACGCCAGGTTGCAGCGTAATGAAAGAACTGGTATCGCGACCCAGGCTGGGCAAATTTTCCAAAGCCGCACTGGTGACGGTGTTGCCGATGGTGGCGTTCGTGGTCTGCAGGTCGGTGCCGGCCGCGGTCACTTCCACCACAACGTTGCTGCCTCCAACTTTCAAACTCATATTCGCGGTGGTAACGGTGCCGACTCTGACCACGGTTTGGGTCTTGCTAGTAGAGAACCCTTGCTTCGCGATTGACACATCGTAAGTACTAGGCGTGACGTCGACGAAGATGTATCGTCCCGCCTCATTGGTGTTTGCCGAACGGGAGGTCTTGGTAGCAGTGTCGGTGAGTGTCACCGTCGCGCCGTTTACCACCGCATTGCTTTGGTCGGTCACCGTGCCGGAAACCGTTCCGCTGTTCGTGGATTGAGTCCAACTGGGAACAGCACTCAACAGCGCAAACAAAGTTAGAGAAAAAATTACAGTTATGCGAGTCGACAAAATCTGAATCGGAACGCGCACGAGAGCCTCCTTGACAGGGATTTAGTTGGCTACACGCAACTTTGTAGTGCCGCTGAATGCGACGTGGCGGTCAGACAGCCCTGATAGGCCGGACACACTAACACCTTGCAGAGTCGAAAAACAAGTAACAATTATTCTGGTCGCATGGGGCAAACTAAGTGATTGATAACAATGACCGAAACATTAACAGTCCTTCTATGTGAACCGTTAAAACAGGCATAAATTGCTCCTCGATTGGGAGGATCTTGAAAGGAATGCTGACGCGCCTCGAGGCTTTTTGTGAGACCTGTGCTTGTGTGCGATTTCGCGCTCCGGTAGTTTGGTATCGCCGCAAGCGCATGCACTTTTTCAATCTCGTCCTCTATCCAGGGCTGAAAGTTGGATTATGAAAATCGCGAACGATGTCACCGAACTAATTGGCCACACGCCGCTGGTGCGCCTGAATAAAGTCACCCAAGGATGCGTCGCCGAAGTGGTGGCGAAGCTCGAGAGCCAGAATCCCCTTGCCAGCGTGAAAGACCGCATCGGCGTCAGCATGATCGTTGAGGCCGAACGCGCGGGCAAAATTCATCCCGGCAAAACCGTGCTCATCGAACCAACCAGCGGCAATACCGGCATCGGCCTGGCCTTCGTCGCAGCTGTCAAGGGTTACAAGTTGATTCTCACCATGCCCGAAACCATGAGCCTGGAGCGGCGGGTGCTGCTGCTAGCTTTTGGAGCCGAGATTGTGCTCACGCCTGGCCCGCGCGGAATGACTGGTGCCATTCTCAAAGCGAAAGAAATTCTGGCGAATACGCCCGGTGGCTACATGCTGCAGCAGTTTGATAATGCGGCCAATCCCCAGATTCACTTCGAAACCACGGGCCCTGAAATCTGGAACGACACCGACGGTCGCGCTGACATTCTGATCTCCGGCGTAGGCACCGGCGGCACGATCACCGGCATCTGCGAATACATCAAGCCGAAAAAGCCGTCGTTCAAAGCTGTGGCCGTGGAACCCGCTGACAGCCCGGTGCTCTCCGGCGGAAAGCCCTCACCTCACAAAATCCAGGGGATTGGAGCCGGATTTGTTCCCAGCATCTTGCGCCGCGACTACATCGACGAAGTCATCACCGTAACCAACGATGATGCGATTGCCATGGCACGGCGCTTGCCGCTGGAAGAAGGCCTCTTCGTCGGGATATCTTCCGGAGCCGCAGTGGTCGCGGCTTTGCAAGTGGCGCGGCGCGCCGAGAATGCCGGCAAGCTCATCATCGTCATTTTGCCGTCGTTTGGAGAGCGCTATCTCAGCAGTATTCTGTTTCAGGAGTTGCGGGAGAAGGCGTTGCAGATTCCCACCGCAGCGCTCCCAGCCTGATCATTGGCTACAGCCATGCCGCATTTGCTCTCTCTAATTCGCGAAGACATCGCCACTGTGATGGAACGCGATCCTGCGGCCAAGTCTCGCCTGGAAATACTTCTCTGTTACTCCGGCTTGCATGCGGTCTGGTTCTTTCGCATGAATCACTGGCTGTGGAACCACAGAATCTTCCTGGTTTCTCGATGGCTGTCGCAAGTCGCGCGTCTGTTGACGGGAATCGAGATTCACCCCGGCGCGAAGATCGGGCGCCGCTTGTTCATCGATCACGGCATGGGCGTTGTGATTGGCGAAACCTCAATCGTGGGCGATGACGTCACCCTCTATCAGGGGGTCACGCTGGGAGGCACGGGCAAGGAACACGGCAAGCGTCATCCCACGATTGAAGATAGCGTGGTCGTGGGTGGTGGAGCGAAGATTCTCGGCAACATCATCGTCGGGAAAAACTCCCGCATCGGCGCCGGATCCGTGGTTCTGCGCAACGTTCCCGATAATTCCACCGTCGTCGGAGTGCCTGGCCACATCATTTTCCGCGAGGGCAAGCGCGTGGTGATTACCGATCCCAAGCAGATTAACGATCCCCTCTCGGAAGCCCTTGCCTCGGTGGCGACTGAAGTGAACAAACTGCGCGAGCGTGTGCAGCGCCTCGAGGGCTCCGAAGTGACGGCCGAGCCCTTGTCTGCATCGATGCAGCGCATCATGGAAGATATCGACTACCAGATTTAGTCCCTGGAATGTTATGAGCGGCCAACCTCCTGTTCCAAGCTCACGACGAATTGGCTCTTTGACAAACGCAGCTGTATCCGTTTAATGTTCCGTGCGTTAACGTTTACGGCGAGAGCGACTTGTCCGTCCAAGCGTTGAAGCGTTGGGCTCCATCTCACCCGTCCCCATGCTGCTAAAAACTCTCCGCGAAGAGGTACTGGATGCGAACCTCGAACTCGTTCGGCGTGGTTTGGTCCTTTACACCTTCGGCAACGTTAGCGGCATCGACCGGAACGAGGGGCTCGTAGCGATAAAGCCGAGCGGTGTTCCATATGAAAAGCTGACCCCGGTCGAAATCGTCATCTCCGATCTCAACGGTACCATCGTTGAAGGCAAACTTCGCCCTTCCTCGGACCTGCCAACGCATCTGGAACTCTACAAATCCTTCCCGAATATCGGGGGAGTCGCACACACGCACTCCGAGTACGCCACGGCCTGGGCACAAGCCGAGACGGCGATTCCATGTTTCGGGACAACTCACGCCGACTACTTTCACGGGCCCGTCCCCGTGACAGAGCCGCTTACCGCAACCCAGATCGTGGGGAATTACGAACTGGAAACCGGCAAGGCCATCCACCGGACGTTCAACAAGTTCGATCCGGATGCGATTCCCGGCGTCCTTGTGGCAGGACACGCTCCGTTTTGCTGGGGCCCCACCGCCGCGGCTGCGGCGCACAATGCCGTGATTCTCGAATACGTGGCCCGCCTAGCGTTCCACACGGTCGCAATCAATGCTCAATCTCGACCGCTAGCTCGCGAGTTGCACGACAAACATTTCCTGCGCAAGCACGGTCGAAACTCCTACTACGGACAGGTAAAGACGCAATGATTCCTGCTCTGGTCGTTTTGGATTCCTCCACCCTGGTCCATCTGTCGCCAGTCGATTTGGTCATCATCGTTTTCTACTTCGCTTTGGTGCTGACCATTGGCTTTTACCTGAAAGAACAGGCCAATACCGGCGAAGATTTTTTTATGGCTGGGCGCGAAATGACGGCGTGGGTGGCGGGACTCGCATTCCTGTCGGCGAACCTGGGATCGCTCGAACTGATGGGTTGGGCGGGCAACTCCTATAAATACGGGATTCTCGCGGCGCATTGGTATTGGATCGGCGCCATCCCGGCGATGCTTTTCCTCGCTCTGGTGATGATGCCGTTCTACCATATCTGCAAAACTCACTCTGTTCCCGGCTATCTCAAATTGCGTTTCGGACCGGGCAGTCAGGCGCTTTCTTCGATTTCTTTCGCCTTCATGACCGTGTTGATGAGCGGCATCAACATGTACGCCATGGCAGTGGTCATGAGAGTGGTGCTGGGGTGGTCACATTCATACCAGCATCTGGGTGTCATCGATCACCGTAGCTGTTTACGTCGCCTTCGGCGGCCTGCGATCTGCAATCTTCAACGAGGTCCTACAGTTCTTTCTGATCTGGGCGGGCGCATTGCTGATTCCGATTCTTGGATTGGTGGAAGCCGGCGGCTGGAGTGGCCTCAAAGCAAAAATTCTCCAGAATCTCACCGACCAGCAGGTCTCGAATCCGGGCGCCTACACGCACGCATGGTCCACCCTGGGCAACTTTGGCGACAATCCGATGGGCATCAACTGGGTCGGCATTGTCTTCGGCCTCGGCGCAGTTATCTCGATGGGATATTGGACCACAGACTTTCTGGTTGTGCAGCGCGTCCTCGCTGCCAAGGATCTCCGCTCAGCAAAACTGGCTCCCATCATTGGTGCGGCGTTCAAGATGATGGTGCCATTCATCGTGATCCTTCCTGGCCTGCTGGGGCTGGCACTTCTCCGCGATCCACTCATGGCGATCTTCTTCGCCTCGTCCCGGGCGATCTTGCCTGGTCCGAGGCGGGCCGGCGCAGGGGTTGCACAGCTACGACGAGGTCCTGCCCCTGATGCTGGCGCGTTACTGCGGTCCCGGCCTTCTTGGCCTTGGCATCACTGCACTGATTGCTGGTTTTATGTCGGGTATGGCGGGCAACGTCAGCGCATTCGCCACCGTTTGGACCTATGACATCTACGGCGCGCTGATCAACAAGAATGCATCGGACGAATCCAAGGTCAAGATGGGCCGCTGGTGTCACGTTGATCGGTGTCGCCGTCAGCATCGGGACGGCTTATCTCGTGATGAACGCGCAGAGCATCATGGATTACGTCCAGGCGCTGTTCAGTTTTTTCATCGCGCCGTTGTTCGGCACGGTGATTCTCGGCATGCTATGGAAGCGAGCCACGCCTGCCGGCGGCTTCTGGGGACTGCTCGCGGGAACCCTTTCTTCCGTCGGCATGTACGTCTGGGTGAAAGTCGAATCCCGATGCGGTGAGATACGTCGCGCTGTCGTCGACAGGCGCAGGACCAGGCGCAAAACATGTTTCGCGCTCTGTGGTGCTGGCTGATCTGCGTGGCAGTCACGGTAGTTGTCAGCCTGCTTAACGAAGCCCAAGCCGGATTCCGAGGTGGCGGATCTGGTTTACGGGCTTGACGCCGATTCCCGCACTGAAGAGAAAGTCTCCATGTTCCACAGCCCGGTATTCTGGGGGGTAGTAGTGGCGATTGTGTTCGTAGTCTTGCAAATTATTTTCTGGTAGGGAGCAACCATGAAATCGGGTGGATCGTTGTCGATTTGGTTTTTTATCGGTGTCTCGCTGGCGGTGAATGGCGCCGTCATCTTTGGCCACAGGAATTTATGAATTAATGTCCCCGCCGGAGCATCCGGTTGTGCTCTCCGCTCTGCACGCCAATGTCTGGTGGGGCGGAGTGTTGTTGTTCTCGGATTGTTTTTCAGCTTCCGATTTTCGCCGGCGCGCGAGCGTCGCGCGGATGGCTGGTAATTCTTAATCGTTACTAGTTCATACCAGAAGGGCATTTCTAATGTCTGAAAAGAAAATGACGATGGGCGTCATCATCGGGAACCGCGGATTCTTCCCCGACCAGTTGGCGAAGTCCGGGCGCGAAGAAATGATCCAGGCTCTGGCGAAAGCCGGCATGGATTGCGTCGTACTCGGAACCGAAGAAAGCAAGCACGGCGCAGTTGAAACGCACGAAGAAGCGAAGCGCTGTGCGGCGCTGTTTCAGAAGAATCGGGACCAGATCGATGGAGTCATCGTGTCGTTGCCCAACTTCGGGGACGAGCGCGCGATTGCCGACACGATGCGGCTAGCGCGGCTCGACGTTCCCGTGCTGGTGCAGGCGACGCCGGACGATGCGTCGAAGATGACCATTCTTCACCGCCGCGACAGCTTTTGCGGGAAGATGTCGGCCTGCAACAATCTGAGGCAGTACGGTATTCCGTATTCGCTGACACGCCTGCACACGGTGAGTCCAGACTCGGACGATTTCCGAGGCAGACCTCGCATGGTTTGCGGCGGTGTGCCGCGTCGCGAATGGGATGCGCAATCTTCGGGTGGGCAGCATCGGCGCGCGACCGACGGCTTTCAATACGGTCCGCTACAGCGAGAAACTTCTCGAATCGCACGGCATCACTACCGAGACGGTCGATCTCTCCGAGATTCTCGGCCGCATCGCACGCCTTAAAGACGATCATGCCGGGGTTCAGGGCAAACTGGCGGAGATTCGCAAGTACGTCACGACCGGCGGAGTACCCGACGCGGCACTCATCAAGATGGCGAAGCTCGGCTACGTCATCGATGACTGGATGAAGCAAACCGACGTAAAAGTCAGCGCCGTGCAGTGCTGGACTTCGATGGAAGAATATTTCGGCGTAGTGCCCTGCACCATCATGAGCATGATGAGCAACAATCTGCTGCCGGCTGCTTGTGAGGTCGATGTCTGCGGAACGTTCAGCATGCACGCGCTGGCGCTCGCCTCCGAGACCCCGAGCGCACTGCTCGACTGGAACAATAATTACGGCGACGATCCCAACAAGGCCGTCTGCTTCCACTGCAGCAATCTTCCGAAGCACTTTTTCCAGGACGTGCGCATGGATTTCCAGGAGATTATTGCGGGAACTGTAGGCAAAGAAAATACGTTCGGCACGGTTGTGGGCCGAGTGAAGCCCGGCGCCATGAGTTTTGCGCGCTTCTCGACCGACGACACGGCCGGCGTGATGCGCGGATACGTCGGCCAAGGCTCATTTACAAGCGACTCGCTGAACACCTTCGGCGGAGTGGGCGTCGTGCAGATTGCGGAACTGCAGAAGCTGTTGCATTACATTTGCGAAAACGGATTTGAGCATCATGTGGCGGCGAATTTCTCGACCACCGCCGGCGCGGTGCACGAAGCGGCGGTTCGCTATCTGGGTTGGAAGATGTACTGGCATCAGAATTAGCTAAGGCATTGCTCCGAAAAAAGCAGCTCCGTTGCCGTTTCGCTCCTCGGAGCGAGAAAGTATTTCGACGTTCAGCCGCTACTCCGGTGAGACTCTAAGACATGGCCATCGTGGCGGGAGTGGATTTCGGGACGCTCAGTGTTCGGGTCTCGATTGTTGACAGTGAGCGCGGGCTTCTCGCATCGGCGCTCGCGGAATATCCATTGCACCGCAAGCGGGACGATCCCGACTTCGCAACGCAATCTCACGCAGATCACATGCGGGCGCTGGCTGAGGCCACGAGACTGGCCGTGGAATCGGCTGGGATTGCGGGCGAGCAGGTGGAATCCATCGCCCTCGATACGACGGGATCGAGCGTGGTCCCCGTGGGCGACGGCCTCGTTCCTCTCGACGACTATTACTTGTGGTGCGACCACAGGGCGAAGCAAGAAGCCGCATCCATTACCGAACTGGCGCATCTGGAAAAATTGGAAGCAATCGAGTGGTGCGGCGGCGTTTATTCGTCAGAGTGGGGATTCGCGAAACTCCTGCATTGGCTTCGTCATAATCCGGAGAAACGCGCGAAATTTGTCAGCGCCTTTGAGCACTGCGACATGGTTGCCGCGACCCTATGTGGAACCACCGACCCCCGAAGGGTCAAGCGCAGCGTTTGCGCCATGGGTCACAAGTGGATGTGGAGCGCAGCCTTGGGCGGTCTCCCCCCGGAGAGTTTTTTGGCAAAGGTGGACCCTCTGCTGGCGGGAGTGCGCAGCAAACTCGTTGGAGATTATGCAACGTCCGATAAAATCGCGGGAACGCTTGCGGCTGATTGGGCAGAGAAACTTGGGCTGCGGCCGGGCATTCCAATCCCTGTCGGCGCCTTCGATGCGCATTGGGACGCAATCGGAGCGGGCGCCCAACCGGGCGACGTGGTCAATGTGGTGGGCACCTCGACGTGCATCGTCGCCTATGCAGCGAATCCGCGGTTGATTCCGGGAGTCTGCGGAGTTGTCCCGGGCAGCGTACATCCGCAATTCACCGGGATCGAAGCAGGACTATCGGCAACCGGCGACATCTTCAGCGCGATCGCGCGGCGTGCCAACACGACCGTGGAGGAACTGAGCAAAGGCCTGTCGCAATATCGGGCGGGTCAGACCGGCCTGTTGCGTATGACTTGGGACAATGGCGACCGCACAGTGCTCGTAAATCCAAATCTCGGCGGCATGACAATTGGTTGGAACCTGCTGCACACTGCGCAGGACGAGCTGTTCGCGGCCATTGAGGGCACCGCATTTCACACGCGCGTGATTCTTGATCGGATGAATGAATACGGCGCTCCCATGCAACGGGTCATCAATGGTGGCGGAATTCCGCAGAGCAACCCCGTGCTCAACCAGGTCTATGCCAATGTGCTGGGACGTCCGGTGCTGGTTCCGAGCGGGAAGGTGACCGGGCTCGGGTCGGCGGTATTCGCATTCCTCGCTGCCGGCACGTTTAAAACCGTCGAAGATGCGCAACGCAAGATCTGTCCTTCTCATACGGTTTACGCACCGCAGCCCGAAACGCAGGGCGTGTATCGGGAGCTCTACGAACTCTATCGCAAGATCTATTTCGAATTTGGCCGGCCCACCGAGGGATCATCGTTCGGCAATGTACTGCCGAAGCTGATTCAGATTGCTCATGGGTGACGAAGATGTTGGGATATTAATTGGACCCGGCCTTAACCACCCGCGATGGCGCCGATGATCAGGAATGGCTCTTTGCCCGACGTGACAGGCTCGGGCAGCGGGGAGTCAGGCGGTTCGTGCGTCAGATCTTCTTCGCAGGCAAAAAATCGCAGGAAGGCGCGCCGCTCCCGCGTCACTTGATCGCGGATTGTGCCGCGCAACATCGGATAGCGAGCCTCTATCGCGTCGAGTACCGACCGCTGCGTGACCGGGCCTTCAATGTCAAGTTGCACCTCGCGCCCAACGTGCGCCAGGGTTCGAAGATGTTGTGGCAGCTCGACTCGAATGGTTACAGGCATGCCCAAACGCGCTACGCAGGTGTTGACGAACGCCCTGTTTAGCCGCCTCCCTTATTTCACCGTCGTTTCCTGAACGTAAAAAGCCTTCCAGTCGCCGCCTTCACGAACCCAAACCTCGCCGAACACGCTGTTTGCGTTTACGGCTTCGTTGCCGGATTTACCTTCGTAGTGGGCTATGTACGTGACCAGCGCGCTACTCGGCCCGAGCGCCTTCACGGTGAAGTCCTTTAACGTGTACGTTCTCATCTCGAATTCATCAACCGAGGCGACTTCGGCTTTCTGGTCGCTGAATGTGCTGCTGCCTTCTTCAAAATTACGATAACCGTCCGCTAGTGCAGAAGCGAGACCGTCCTTGTTCTTATTTTTGAAATCTTCCCAAACTTTTCTGACTTTCGTTTCGAGATTGGAAGTACCCGCGCTTGATTTGCGCGCAAGTTGCTTTTCCTGCGCTGTTGCTGCACCCGTAACGGAAAACAGTAATGCAACGACAACCAGCAGCATCCTCATTGGCTATCTCCTTGAGGGCATCGCCTTACGCCAGTGTCTGCACTTCGACCGACAGCACCGCCGGCAAGTCACGCACGATCGGCGACCACGAATCTCCCGCGTCGGGCGATACGTAGACCTGTCCTCCGGTGGTGCCGAAATATATGCCGCACTTATCCAGGGAGTCGACCGCCATCGCGTCGCGCAAAACATTCACGTAGCAGTTCGCTTGGGGAAGTCCCTTGGTTAGCGCTTCCCACTCGTTCCCTCCCGTACGGCTGCGGTAGACGCGCAATTTCCCATCCATGACGTAATGTTCCCCGTCGCTTTTGATAGGAATCACATAAATCGTCTCGGGCTCATGCGAGTGGACGTCAATCACAAAGCCGAAATCGGTGGGCAGGTTACCGCTGATCTTCGTCCACTGATCCCCCGCATCGTCAGAGCGCATCACGTCCCAGTGCTTCTGCATGAACAGCACTCCCGGACGGGTTGGATTCATTGCGATGTGGTGCACACAGTGTCCGACTTCCGCGGTCGGGTTCGGAATGTATTTCGAATACAAGCCTTTGTTAATGGGCTTCCAACTCTTGCCTCCATCATCGCTGCGAAAGGCGCCCGCCGCCGAAATCGCGATGTAAATGCGATCCGGATTGCTGGGATCAAGAATCACAGAGTGCAAGCACATGCCTCCGGCGCCTGGCTGCCACTTCGGCCCTGTGCCATGGCCGCGCAACCCCGAGAGTTCGCGCCAGTTTTGGCCCCCATCGGTGGAACGAAACAGGGCAGCGTCCTCGACACCAGCATAGACCGTCTCAGGATCAGAGAGCGAAGGTTCGAGATGCCACACGCGCTTGAACTCCCACGGATGCTGCGTGCCGTCATAAAACTGATGCGTAGTGAGCGGTTTGCCGGTTTCGGTGGTTGTATCGTAAACGAATTTATTGCTTTCACCCTTAGGCATTCCGCCCGGTCCGGTGGTTTCACCCGGAGGCGTCCCAGGCTGATGCCATGTCTTGCCCCCATCATCGGAACGTTGGATCACCTGCCCGAACCACCCGCTGGTCTGGGAAGCATAGATGCGATTGGGATCGGCGGGGGAGCCCTTGAGGTGATACAACTCCCAGCCCGCGAAGTGCGGGCCGCTCACCTCCCATGTTTCGCGCTTGCCGTCCGAGGTGAGAATAAACGCGCCTTTGCGCGTGCCGACCAGGACCCGAACCTTACTCATGCGTCACTCCTTAATGATTGCGGTCATACAATAGCCCGATTTTAAAGGACCCTACTTTACGAGAGTCAAGCCCTGGAGCTGAGGAAATCGAGAATTCCTATGGACGTCAACGCTTCAATCTCTCAACGTCGCGTTTGACGCTCTTCCGCTCTCACACCGCGAAGCAGTCACAGGACAAAACCGTTAGCGCTGCTGGCTCGCATCAGCGACAGATGTGCGATTGAATACGCGTACGTAATCGACCAGCATAGCTTGAGGAAAGACCGTCGAGGCATCCGGATTTCCCGGCCACCCGCCCCCAACGGCCACGTTGAGCAGCAGAAAGAACGGGTGGTCGTAAACCCACTTCGCACTTTTCGGAAGGTCTGCCGGTGTGCGTGTTGTGTACAGATGATCGTCAACATAGAATCGGATCGCTTTTGGCTCCCACTCCACCGCGAAAATGTGAAAGTCGTCCGCAGCCCGAGCATTCGCTGGAAACGCATACGGCCCTCCGATGCCCTCGGCTCCGGAGTATCCCGGCCCGTGAATCGTGCCGTGGACCAAACTAGGCTCCTTGCCGATATTTTCCATGATGTCGATCTCGCCGCAGGTGGGCCAACCGGCTTTCTCGACATCATCGCCCAGCATCCAAAAGGCAGGCCAGATCCCCTGTCCACGAGGAATCTTGATGCGCGCTTCGAAACGCCCATACGCCTGAGAGAACTTGCCTTGTGTCTTCAGCCGAGCCGAGGTGTAATTTCGGCTTACCCCGTCGGCGCCGGTAAATTTCTCCGCCATCACCTTGATGACAAGATTGCCATCCTGTAAGAAGGCATTCTGCGGACGGGTAGTGTAGTACTCCAGTTCGTCATTGCCCCAGCCATTGCCGCCAGTCTCCTGAACCCATTTGGATGAATCAACTGGCGAACTATCGGGGCCATTGAATTCGTCGTTCCACGCCAGGGTCCATCCCGGCCTTGACGGCTGCGGGCTGACCGCTTGCCCTACCGCGGATGCAGAAAGGAATAAGAGCGCTGCGTACCATTTTGGGCGATGCCACCGGGCTCTCATGCATAACTCCCGTGAAATTGAAGTTCGTTCGCACTATACTCACTACGACAAATTCCTGCCAGGAGAACCGCGTGTCGAACGAACAGACCAGACGAACTTTCCTGAAATTATCTGCGATCGGTCTCGCTGCCACTACAACAAGTGAGTTCGCTTACGGAACCCCTACATCGGCACTCGCACCTCAGTCAGACGAAATTACGGTCCGCGTGACCAGTGGCAAACTTCGATACGCGTCGGCCGACTCTTTGAAATGGAAAAATGCCAGCGAGGGTGCGGACAATACCATCGTTCTAGATCCTGCCACGAAGTTCCAGGAGATGCTTGGGTTCGGTGCTGCATTTACCGATGCCGCGTGTTACACGTTCAATCGGCTGTCCGCGCCCGATCGCGAAAAGCTGTTTCATGAACTGTTTCACCCTTCTGAAATGGGCCTCAGCGTCTGCCGCACCTGCATCGGTTCCAGTGATTATTCCACTGAAGTCTTCAGCTATGACGAAGGCGCGGCCGACCCCGACATGAAGCGTTTTTCGATCGCTCACGACCAAGCCTACGTTTTGCCGATGCTGCGTGAGGCGAGAAAAGCAAATCCAGATTTGTTCCTCTTTTCCTCGCCCTGGAGTCCTCCGGGGTGGATGAAGGCGGGCGGTTCGATGCTCGGTGGTTCGATCTGGCAGCACTTCTTTCCGGCATACGCCCAGTATTTCCTGAAGTTTCTGCAGGCCTATGCCGCGGATGGCGTGCCGGTTCAGGCGATCACCGTGCAAAACGAAGTGGACACTGACCAGGATGGGCGCATGCCTGCCTGCTCATGGCCGCAGGAATACGAGATTGGATTTGTAAAGAATCACTTAGGCCCGTTATTTCAAAAAAATGGTATTAACACAAAAATCTGGATACTGGACCACAACTACAATCTGTGGGGCCGGGCGATTTGTGAACTCGACGACGCAGATCTGAGAAAGTTTACCAACGCAGTCGCATTCCACGGATACGTTGGCACTCCCGAAATGATGACTAAGGTTCACGAAGCCCACCCAGACACCCAGATGTACTGGACCGAGGGAGGTCCCGACTACACCGCTCCCGATTACGCGACCGATTGGCACAAGTGGGGACAGACTTTCACTCAGGCCCTTCGCAACTGGTGCCAGGGGATTACAGGCTGGAATCTCTCGCTCGACGAAAAGGGACGTCCAAACATCGGGCCATTTCCATGCGGGGGTATGGTTACGATCCACTCGCAAACGAAAGAGGTCACACGCAGTGGTCAGTACTGGGCCTTCGCGCATTTCTCACGGGCCATCAAGCGCGGGGCCAAGCGGTTTGCGTCGACCTCCAATTCGTCAGGGGTCGATCAAGTCGCATTCGAAAATCCGGACGGTCAGAAGATATTGGTCGTTACGAACTCGAGCGGCGCGAAAACGGCAACCCTGAAGCAGGCAGACAAAATGGCGCAGGTCAGCTTGCCTGCGGAATCGATCACTACGCTGGTATGGAGTTAATTATTCGACCTTCTGCCTTGCACCTCGCCTCTGCGAGTGCAAGAATTACATTCTCGTAGCGTCTGGGTAAGACTGCCAATCTGTTGAAAGTTAAGAGTTTGGCGTTTGGCAAGCTCTGTGCAACCTTTTACCTGCTCCCGCCCTCACAGTGATGCAGTTTTTGGGATCGCAAAAGCGAAGGGGACGGAGGTTCGTGTTTTTTTTGAGCCACGCGAATTGCGCTTCTTTGGCTCCTTGGAACCGTGCTGCAGGAATATCCTGAAAAGAGTCGTCCCGCAATGAATGGAATCGCATCAAGGGTCACTTATTTCCCAGGGTAGTTAGTTCTCGCCAAGTTGTGGTTTTCGAGGATACGTAAGATGCGGCTACTGAGCGCTCGACTGATCATCTCCCTCATCATCGGCGTCACCTTGGTCTCGCTCTCCACGTCGTACTACCAGGTGTTTGGTGACCAACCGCGGGATGCGAAAGGACTTGGAGCGCCGCGCTGAACTGCTGGGCGAGAGCCTGTCGAAAAATGTGGAACGCGACCTGGAGCGCGATCCCCAGCGCGCTCTCAAACGGACCGTCCAGCAATTTGCCAATCGCGAGCATTTGGCGGGACTTGCAGTCTATGATCCGAAGGGTCATCCCCTGGCCGTAACTACAACCCTCGAGCCGCTGTTGGGCAGCGCCCCGCCGATCGTTTTGCAAGCTCTCAAAGAAGATCATGACACCAATGCCTATCTGCGGATGGGCATTGCTTCGATTCACATCTACGCTCTGCCCCTGCATCATGGCGACGATCTCATCGGAAGCTCTGGCGATCGTGCACGATGAGGATACATTCGCGGCGAGAGCCTGAGGATCTGGCGAGAAACGTTCCTGAGCGCGTTGGCACATGTCGTTCTCATCGTGCTCATCACGCTGCTGATCGTGCGCTGGAGCATTGCCGGCCCGATCGCGCGAACCGCCCAATGGATGAAGGCTCTGCGCACCGGACGAGCCATGTCCGCTCGCATCAAGCAGCCGGATCTGGAGTTGTTTCGGCCGCTGGCGCGGGAAGTGGCGACCATGGCAGAGAGTCTGAACGTCGGCGCGTTCTGCCGCGGAGATGGAAGCGCGACTGCGCGAGACCGGGGAATCCATGTGGACCGCGGATCGCCTCGCGGTTCACGTTCGGGCCCGGCTGGCGGACGGCCGGCTGTTCGTGGTCTCGAACCGCGAGCCCTACATGCACGTGCGGCAGCGGCAAGACGGTCGACGTCAATCGTGCCGGCCAGCGGTCTGGTGACGGCGCTCGAGCCGGTGCTGCGTGCCTGCGACGGCACCTGGATCGCTCACGGCATCGGCGACGCCGACCGCGAAACCGTGGACGAGCACGACCGCCTGCGCGTTCCGCCCGACGATCCGCGCTACACGCTGCGCCGCGTCTGGCTGACCAAGGAGGAGGAAGAAGGCTACTACTACGGCTTCGCCAACGAAGGCCTTTGGCCGCTTTGCCACATCGCGCACACGCGCCCACTGTTTCGCGCCAGCGATTGGCAGCATTATCAGGAGGTGAATCAGCAAATTCGCCGACGCTGTGCTGGAGGAAATGGAGAACGTCACCAGCCGGTCGTTCTGGTGCAGGACTATCACTTCGCGCTTGCTGCCCCGAATGATCAAGCAGAAGCGGCCGGATGCGCGCGTGGCGATCTTCTGGCACATCCCGTGGCCGAATCCGGAGGCGTTCGGAATTTGTCCCGTGGCAGCGCGAGCTGCTGGACGGCCTGCTGGGCGCCGATCTGATCGGCTTCCACATTCAGGCGCACTGCAACAATTTTCTGCAGACCGTGGACCGCGTCGCTCGAATCGCGCATCGATTGGGAGCACTTCGCGGTGCAGCGGCTGGACCATCGCACGACTGGTGCGGCCCTTCCCGATCAGCGTGGACTTCGACCGAGACGTCCACCAGCGGACGCTCCGCGCGAGTCAGCCTACGAGGAGCGCGCGTCACTGCTGAAGGCTCTGGGCGTCGAGGCCGCCCTTCATGGGCGTCGGCGTCGATCGCGTGGACTACACCAAGGGAATCCTGGAACGCTTTCTCGCCATCGAGCGCTTCCTGGAGAAGTATCCGCGGTACCAGGGCAAGTTCACGTTCGTGCAGATCGGCGCGCCCAGCCGCACGCACATCAAGCGCTACCACGACCTGCAGGCCGAAGTGGAAGCGGAGGCCGAGCGCATCAACTGGCGCTTTCAAGCCGGACAAGTGGAAGCCGATCGTGCTGCTGAACCGGCAGCACAGCCACGAGGAAATCGAGCCTACTATCGCGCCGCCGATCTGTGCCTGGTGACTTCGCTGCACGACGGCATGAACCTGGTGGCGAAGGAATTCGTGGCCGCGCGGGACGATGAGCGCGGCGTGCTGATTCTGAGCCAGCTTCACCGGCGCCGCGCGCGAACTGCGCGACGCGCTGCTCGTGAATCCTTACGACATCGACCAGACCGCCGAAGCGATTCGCGTCGGCTCTCGAGATGGACCCCGAAGAAAAGCAACTGCGCATGCAGCGCATGCGGAAGATCGTTCGGGAACACAACGTTTATCGCTGGGCCGGGAACTCTGATCGGGGAGCTCTGCGAGGTCCGTCTGGATAATCGCGAGGCCGCAAGCACCGCCTTTGGGTGGCTTCCCGACAGAGGAGCGAGGGATTGCCCCCAAAGAATACTATTGAGGAGTTCTTGGAATCCGTTGCCCGGGCGCCGCGGTCGGTGCTGATGCTCGACTACGACGGAACGCTGGCGCCGTTCCCGGTCGAACGGCAACAGGGCGGTTCCCTATCCCGGCGTACGCCGCTCCTGCAGCGAATCGTGGCTGCAGGAAGTACCCGCGTCTTGATTGTGACCGGACGCGACACCAACGAGATCGCCCCTCCTCGGCATTCATCCCGCGCCCGGAAGTTTGGGGCTCTCACGGGCTGCAACGGCGCACGCCCGACGGGCCTGTGAGCTGCACGTGATCGAGCCGGTCGTAGCCGAAGTCTCGACCGATGCCGGACCGCTGGCTCGACTACCAGGGATTTCGCGACATGGCCGAGAATCAAGCCGGGAAGCATCGCCGTCCACTGGCGGGCTCAGGAAGAGCGGAGGCGAGGAACTTCGTGGACAGGTCTTGCTGGGCTGGTTTCCGATCGCCGAGCGCACCGCACTTGAGGCTACTGGAGTTCGATGGCGGCATCGAAATGCGCATGCCCGGACCTGGATAAAGGCGACGCGGTCCGCATCCTGCTGGATGAAATCGGCCCTCGCGGCCGGCCGCGTACCTGGGAGACGACAACACCGACGAGCACGCGTTCCGAGCCATTCGGAACCGGGGCCTGAGCGTCTGGTGCGTCCCGCTAACGCCGGACGGCCGCCAGGTCTGGCTGGCCACCCGAAGAACTCTTGGACTTTCTATCGCGGTGGCTCGACTGCAACCGGCATGGCCCGGCGGCGAAGCGGCAGCGGCGGTAAGCCATGACCTCCGCCAAACGCTCTCCACGCGCCGCCCGGCGAAGCCGTTCTACTTCAATACTTCGGCACACCTGCTGCGCATCGACCCGCTACAAGGCACAATACTCTCGCGAGTTGCTCGGCATCCTGGCGTGTCCCGAAGATTCCATCTTTCAGCACACCTTCCGGACTTTGCAGGACCATCACTTCATCCGCGAAGGCTTTTCCAACGACTTTGCCCACTGGGCGTTGGCCGCCTGCAATGAACCGGCCTGGCGGAAGAGCTCGCGGGGGTTGATGTGCGGGAGTTTACGGATCGGGGGCCTGCGGGAAGGATTCGTCCAGATCATCGACGAAATACCTGCAGACCGATCCCGACTCAGGGCACGGCCTGCCGAAGAAACGTTCTACTTTTGCGCCTCCGACATCGTGGTTATCCCGACCAGCTTTGCACCCGACGCACCTGCCCGAGTTTGCCGAAGGCCTGCGCCACGTTAGCGTTCACTCCATCCATCATCACTTCATCGAGGCCCGCTTGCGCCTCAAGCTCATGTCCAACGATTTTTCACAGTGGCTGCATGAGGATGTCGGACTCACGGAGACAGCGCGAGCGCTGAACCGGATCGATATTTACACCGCTACGCTCGAAAGTGTGCGTCGGCAGATTGTGCGCATCGTGGAGCGAGCGCTGACCTAGAAGGATCTGTAGCGTCGGCGTGCCGGCGCTAATCAGGAGAATTTATGGCACCAACCGAGCATCCAGCGCCTCCGCGAGACTGGCGCCCTCCGAGACTCCGCCAGCGCCCTCCACTCCCTCTTCCCCGGAGCGCCGTAGCGCGCCTCGAACCTGGGAAACGCCTCCGGCACCCGTGCCCGCGCCGCACCTGGACGACTATCAATCCATCGTCGGCAGCGCCGTCATCGATGAGTTGCGTTTCCTGGCCCTCGATCTCAGGAACAGGACCGTCAAGATGGTCAACTCCACCGCCGTCGGGGGAGGCGTGGCTGAGATGCTGAACCGGCTCGTCCCATTGCTGGGCGAGCTGGAAGTCACCACCCACTGGGACGTCATCACCGGCGGCAACGACTTCTTCGAAGTCACCAAAGCCTTCCACAACGCCCTGCACGGCAACAAGTATGAACTTCTCGAAGAACGCGCAAGATATTTTCCTGTGGTACAACGAGCAAAATCGCAAACGCATGGTGTTCGAAGAAGAACTGGTTGTCATTCACGACCCACAGCCGGTCGCCATGGTCCGCTCCCGTGAGCAGAAACCTGCCAGCTGGGTATGGCGATGCCACATCGATCTCTCGAACCCTGACAAGAAGGTGTGGGAGTTCTCCCTGCGTCCATTTGTAGAGAACTATGACGCGGCGATCTTCTCTTCGGCATCGTTCGCCCGCCAGTTGCGCATTCCGCAATACTTGTTTTATCCGTGCATTGATCCGCTCTCGGAAAAGAATAAGGATCTGCCCGATTCGCAGGTGCAGAAGATCTGCGAAGAATTCGGTATCGACCGCTCCCGACCCATCGTGACCCAGGTCTCACGCTTTGACCGTCTGAAGGATCCCGTAGGAGTAGTGCAAGCCTATAAACTCGCCAAGAAATATGTAGATTGCCAACTGGTTCTCGCAGGCGGAGGCGCCTCCGATGATCCCGAGGGGGCAGCCGTTTTAAAGGAAGTCAAAGAGGCGGCTGACAACGATCCCGACATTGTGATTCTTGATCTTCCGCCCTGGTGTGCGCTCGAAATTAATGCCATCCAGCGGGCCTCCACCATCATCGTGCAGAAATCGCTCAAGGAAGGATTCGGCCTCACCGGCGACAGAAGCCTTATGGTAAGGCGAAGCCTACCATCGCTGGGGCGGTCGGAGGCATTCCCAATCAGATCATTAACAATCTCACGGGTGTGCTGGTGCACTCAGTGGAGGGATGCGCATTTCAAATCCGCTACTCGCTCACGCATCCCGAATTTGCGCGCACGGTCGGCGCAAATGGTCGGGAGCACGTGAAGGAAAATTTCCTGATGACGACCAACGTCAAGCGCTGGCTGCTACTATTTCGCGTCCTCGAGGAGGCGAAAGCTCGACGCGGCAGATCCTGGAAGGACCTCTGAGACTCAGGCGCTTTCTCGTGCATCCGCACTCGATCCCACTGTGCGCATTCGACAACTCGAAGTATGAGGGCGGAACCTTCGTACCCACCTTCACTCTTCGGGATATGCTCTGCTGCTCGATTTGCCGGATGATCGTTTCCGCGGCAGATTCGCCCAGCTCCGAAAGCGAAGCTTGCATACTATCCGTCAAAGGCCCCAGAGACTGCATGTAGCTAAGGTCCACGGATGCAACCGGCAACTCCAGTTGCCGCGGTAGAGTTGCATCAATCGCGATTACTCCTTCAATTCCTCTTTGTTGAAATTGAACCGCGACATTCAGAGCAGTATCGAGGCTGCTGAGAGCAAGCAGATACCCCCTTCGCTGCAACCGCCTTTGCACGCCCGCGACTACACGTGCAACCGCTCCGCGCCCAAAATCAGGCGTGACTGCCGCAACCATTCGGGTCCGCTTCGTCCGTAGGCGATCGCGCCCACAGGTTGGGTCGATAGTTCAGTTCGGCGACCGCGCGGAAGATTCGGTCCTTCGTGCTCTGCGGGATGGAATGCGACGCAGTTGTATTGTTCAAAACCGCCGATACCGAGCAAGGCGCGAGGCCAACTCGTTTGGCGACAGTGCGCAGGTTTGCAACAGGCTTCCTATCCGGCAAAATATCCCCCTAATTTCTAAAAAAGCTCTGACGTTCGTAAGATGCTAGCTCGCGGAGCAGGTTTGCTGTTTGACAGCCCGATCAGATGAATACGGGAACCCATTCGCGGGGAACCAAACGAAAGTTTGGTAGGACCTCTGCCACAGTGCAGAGGTAACACAACTACTCTGATGCAGAGCAGGTCAGAGAGTCCAACTCAAAAAATCCATTGGAACGATCAGTGTAGCGGGATGGCGCCGTTCTTGAGGAGGCTATTTGCTTTCGAATCGCCCGCGTCGTCGCGCCTCTTCGCAGGCTTCGAGCGGATCGCGTCCCGTGACTTGCTTGTACCACGCGGGATGGAAGGTCCACGCCCAGGCTTCGCTGACCGCGCCGCGAATCATCGCCTGAAACGTGCCGGGTTCGCCGATGGTGCTCAGGTAAATGTGGATGAAGATTCCGCCCAGCATGATGAGCGCGGAGATGTCGTGGAGCACATAGCTGATGGCGACGGGCATTCTGCCGAATGTTTTTGCTACCGCCCCACAGGATGATGCCGGTGATCAGGTAGACGATACAGCCGCCGACAATCTCCCAGAACTGAAGCTTTCTGTCCGGCGTTGAAGAAGCCGGTGTCGGGCGGATCCATCTTTTCTTCGCCGCTCGTGTATCTTCTTTAGATGTGCGCATCCAGCGTGAGTCGGCCGGAGTCCAGATCATTGGTTCGAGCCAGTTCAGAGCTTGCAGTCCAAAGAAAAGAAGACGAAACGCCACGCCCGAAATAAGGATGCATGATGCGGCTGAGCGGTCCACCTCCGAAGATGGGAGTGAACCAGCGGAACAGCCACGGCAGGTAAATGCCGAAGCCGGTGAAGAGCGCGAGAAAGAAAAACAAAGCGACCGTCCAGTGGAGGACACGCGTGTATAGACCGGATGGCGCAGCAACTCGCCGCGATACACGTAGTCCTGCCCATCGACTCGAAAGTTCTGCGAGCTTTGTCGTCAAAACGATCGACCGCGTCGTAGCCATTGGGGCTCCTCCTCTCGTTGCGCGTGGCTCAGGTTGTGCCGGGCGGCGGGCCGGACGGTCACGTAATGCACAAGCACGCCGAGGAATCCGAACAGAGCAAAAGTGCCGAGCACCGGCTTGAAGAGCCACTTCCAGACCGTGTAGCTCCACGGGATTGTCGGATTCTTCGGCAAGCCGCCGTAGCGCTCAGGATCGGTAGCGTCGTGCAGCACGTAAATGACATGAGTTCCGCCCACCGATTGCGGATCGTACACTCCGGCAGTTCTGCCAGCCGAAATTGTCACGCAGTTGTTTGGCGCGCTCGTCGGCGATGAACTTCATGTCGTCCTTTCGTGCCGAACTTGAGGCATCCGGTCGGACAAGCCTTGATGCACGCGGGTTCCAGCCCCTCGCCAACGCGATCGGAACAGAGCGTGCACTTGTAAACTTTCTTCGTCATCGGGTTGAAGCGCGGGAATGTCGAAGGGACAGCCCGAGACGCAGAATTCGCAGCCGATGCAGTTTTCCTGGTTGAAGTCGACGATGCCGTTGGAATACTTGACGATGGCGCCGTCCGCCGGACACGCCGCAAGGCAGCCCGGATCGGCGCAGTGCATGCACTGATCCTTGCGCATCAGCCACTGGATCGTGCCGTCCGCATTCTGGTGCTCATTGAACTTGATGAGGTTCCAGAAATTCCAGCGCGTCTCGGGCATCGTCTGGTAGGTGTTGTCGAAGGTGGTCGGGCGGAACGGCATGTCGTTCCACTCGACGCATGCCACTTCGCAGGCTTTGCAGCCGATGCAGGTCGTGGTGTCGATGAGCTTGCAGACCTCCGGGTCGCGCTGCACATCGAGGCCCGGCGAGGGACCGGAGTGGCCCGAGATTTGTCGGCTTGTAGTGTCTTGCGGTCTGCCATCTTTATTCTCTAAGTCCGCGTTCTAGTTCTTCGTACTTACACTTTCTCGATCTTCACCAAAAACCCCTTGAACTCCGGCGTATACGCATTCGGATCGATCACCGTCGGCGTCAGCTGATTCGCCAGCGTTCTCGCGGTCTTGCCCTCATCTTCGGCAATGCCGCGGAATCCCCAGTGAATCGGGATTCCGATCTGGAACGTCTCCTTGCCGTCGATCTTCATGGGACGGATGCGCCGCGTGACCATGGCTTTCGCGATGTAGTGCTCCGCGCGCTGGAAACTTTCACTTTTTCGCCGCCGCTGATGCCCATGCGGTCGGCCAGTTCGGCCGGAACTTCGACGAACGGCTCCGGCACGAGCTGCACATTCATCGGATTGTTCTTCGTCCAGTAGTGATAGTGCTCGGTCAGTCGATAGGTGGTGCAGATGACGTTGAATCCCTGATCGACCGTCCCGTACTTGTCCATATCGGTCTTGTATTTCTTGACGACCGGATTGTTGGACTGATTGGGATGCAGCGGATTCGCGATCGGGCTTTCGATCGGCTCGTAGAATTCGGGGAATGGCCCGTCGGCCATCGCTCCCAGCGGCACAAAAAGCCGTCCAATGCCTTCGGGATTCATGATGAACGGGCCCATGTGATCCTTGGGCGCGGAATCGGCCTTGAAATCGGGAACGTCGTTGCCCACCCAGGTTTGTTTCGCTTCGTCCCACCAGACCTGACGTCGCGATGGATCCCACGGCTTGCCGTCGACGTCGCACGATGCGCGGTTGTACAGGACGCGACGATTCGCCGGCCATGACCAGGCCCAGTTGGGATAGATGCCCAGACCGGATGGATCTTCGGTGCCGCGTCGCTGCATCATCGCGCCAGCTTCGGTCCACGATCCGCAATAGAGCCAGTTGCCCGAAAGCGTCGTGCCGTCGTCTTTCAGCCACGCGAAACCAGGTAGCTGCTGTCCGCTCTTGATCGTGACGTTCGTCTTCGGGTCGGTGATGTCGGCAAGCGCCTTGCCGTTGATCTCCTTCGCGACTTCCGACAGCGACGGGTTGTACGGATTCGTGTAGGCAAACGACGCGTTCAGGATCGGGTCAGGGAATTTGCCGCCTTCCTTCTGATAGAGTTCGCGCACCTTCAGGAAAATCGTCGCCAGTATTTCCTGATCCAGCTTCGCCTGGCCCGGCGGCGGCAGGGCTACATTCTTCCATTGCAGCCATCGCGCCGAGTTCACAAATGTCCCGTCTTTCTCGGCAAACCCGGCGCCCGGCAGGCGATACACGGTCGTATTGATCTGCTTCATCTCGTCGGTCGAGATGCCCGGCGCCCGCCAGAATTCGCTGGTCTCGTCCGGATAGATTTCGCACACAACCAGCCAGTCGGCCTTCTTCAGCGCATTGATATTTTTCTCGGAATCCGGCCCGATCATTACCCCGTTCATGCCGAAGGCGAACAGGCCCTTGATCTTGCCTTCGTACATGTCGTTCCACAGGTTTACCCAGGAATAGTTGCGGTCGATTTTCGGAAGATAGTTGAACGCGTAGTCGTTCTCTTTTGTTGCCGCCGCTCCGTACATCGCCTTGAGAAAAGAGACCGCGAACTTGGGCGTGTTCGACCAGTAATTGAACGAGTCCCAAGGGTCCGGTTTCGCGGCGTCTGGAGTGATCCGCTTCAGATAAGTCGCGAGATTGGTGTCAGAGGGACTCGGCATCTTCAAATAGCCGGGAAGAATGTCGAACACTCCGGCCATGTCGGTCGCGCCCTGAATATTCGAATGCCCGCGCAGAGCGTTGACTCCGCCGCCACTCCGCCCCACGTTGCCCAGCAGCAACTGCAGCATCGCCGCGGTTCGAATGATCTGCGTGCCGAAGCTATGCTGCGTCCAGCCCACCGCATAAATGATGGTGGCGACTTTTTTCATGTCGCCATCTTTTCGGATCGACGTAAACAGTTCTGCAGCCTTCAGGAATTGATCTTGCGGAATGCCGGTGATGCGCTCCACCATCTCCGGCGTGTAGCGCTCATATTGCTTCTTTAAGAGTTGGAACACGCAGCGTGGATGTTCGAGAGAAAGATCAAACGCAATTTTGGCAGGCAAGGCGGGCCCCGAAGCGGCCGCCTTTGCTCCAGCGGGAGATGCGCCCTGATAGCCGTGCGCCTCGTGTTCATGCGTGCCGGTATTCTGTGCGTACTGCTGAGGTGGCGTTGGGACGACCGGCTTTCCGGCCAGATCTCCACCCTCTTCGTAGTTCCAGGTAGCTTTGTCGTAAGTTTTCTTTTCCGGATCGAAACCGGAATACAGGCCGTCGTCGGGCAGTTTGAATCTGTCCTTGATAATGAACGCGGCGTTCGTGTAGTTGACAAGGTAGTCGTGAGCGATTCGATTGTTCTCGATGGCGTAGTTGATCAACCCGCCAAGGAAGGCGATGTCAGCGCCTGCTCGGATCTGCAGGTAAAGATCGGCGGTGGCGGCCGTTCGTGTCAGCCGCGGATCGACGACAATGGTTTTCGCGTTGCGATGCAGCTTAGCTTCAATCGCCCACTTGAAGCCGCAGGGGTGGTTCTCGGCGGGATTGCCGCCCATGATCAACATCATGTCTGTGTTCTTGATGTCGATCCAGCCATTGGTCATTGCCCCGCGTCCGAATGTTGGCCCCAAACTGGAGACCGTTGGGCCGTGTCAAACCCGGGCCTGGTTTTCCAGGTAGCAGACCCCCAGGCTGCGCATGGTCTTGACGACCAGATAATTGAACTCGTTGGTGTCGGTACATCCGCCGGACCACGCGATTCCTTCGCAGCGATTTACAGTTTTTCCCGAAGGATCTGTCTCCATGAAACTATCGTCACGCGTTTTCTTCACACGTTGTGCAATCTCGTTGTAGGCCTGCTCCCACGAGATGTCTTCCCAGTCCGTCGACCCTGGTCGCCGCACTTGGGGCTTGAGCAACCGCCGGTCATTCAGGATGTCTTGTTCAAGCGACGAGCCCTTGGGGCAAAGCGTCCCGCGATTAATGGGGTGATCAGGATCGCCTTCGACGTGCACGACCTGCGGAATCGCATTTTTCGCCTTGTCGCCGAGCGTGTAAATGATGACGCCGCAACTCACCGAACAATACGGACAAGTGCTGCGTGTTTCGCTGGCCCGCGAAATCTTAAGGCTTTGCGTTTGGGCGTAAACCGGGGTCAGGTCGAATCCCAGTGTGGAAAGGCCGGCGCCGCCGACAATTGCGCCTTTTAGAAAAGTCCTGCGGGAGAATTCCATTCAGGCCTCCAGCAATCTGCCGCATCGATCCAATCGATGCGAACCCGGAGAAAAACTAATAGTTCCACTGAGTTAAAGGTGGCGGCCGTTGCATGCCCACGACGAACGACCGAGTCACATCCGCAATGTTGCCGGAGACTATAGTCCTGCTTCGCACGAGAGTCAATTCGGTAAAAGTCGTAGGGCTTTGTTCGCTTTCTTGACTATGCCAAAGCTGTGCTCACGATCGGCGGCGGTCGAGACGGACATGCTAGAATGCCCATTCCACGGCACCATTGACGCACGCCCCGTGACCAAACTTTCTCCCTGGCAGCGGCGCATCCAGCGCGCGAACGAACTCTCCCGACAACACTCTTTCGCAGCGGAAATTCTTGGGTTCTACATCCACGTGGCTCGTTTCCAGGAAAGCCTGCATCGCCATCTCGTCACAGTGTTGCAATCGACCGCACCTTCGATGGATCGCGAACTCAGTCAGGCGGAACTAACCGAACTCAGTTCCCAGTTCGAATCGTTTTTGTCGATGGTTGAAGAACGTGGCCCGGTCCCGCTCGCTGAGCTGACTCGCGATCTGCGGAGACGGGGCCGACCCATGTTCTCCGAATTGTTAGCCGACGCATGGAGAGTGTCCTCTCCATCCGATGCCCAGGACTTTCTGGCCCACGCCTTTCTTCAGCCCTATGCCGAATTTCTGCGTTCCCGCGGCGGGCCCCGCACATTGAAACAGATCTATGCCGTTTGCCCCTTCTGCAATCGCAAGCCCAGTTTCGGCGTGTTACGCCAGATGGGCGACGGCGCTGCTCGCTCCCTCGTTTGCTCGTTCTGCCTGAACGAGTGGAAGTTTCGCCGTGTCGTTTGCCCCGGATGCGGCGAGGAGAACGACAAAAAGCTTCCAGTTTTTACCGCGGACGAGTTCGACTACATCCGCGTCGAATGCTGCGATACCTGCAGGACCTACATCAAATCGATCGATCTCACCAAAAATGGAAACGCCGAACCGATAGTCGACGAACTCTCCTCTGCACCGCTTGATCTCTGGGCGCGAGAGCACGGCTATGCCAAGCTTCAAAGTAATATTTTCGGAATGTAACGGCGACGCTGCGCCCCACTGAGTGCGCTATCCTGAGTCAGTGGGTTCCCGCTTTCCATCTTCGGGCGACAAGAAACTGATCCAGATCGTCGACTCCGCCCTCGCCGATACTGCCCGTAAGAGCGGAGAATGGTTGGTCTGCCGCCCGGGATGTACGCAGTGCTGTATCGGAGCATTTGCGATCAATCAACTTGATGCGCTCCGGTTGCGCCGCGGGCTTGCTCAACTGGAACGTCACGCCCCTCAGCGTGCGCGCGCCGTCCGCCAGCGTGCGCGCGAAGCAGTCGCCCGGCTCGCTCACGAATTCCCCGGCGACCCCGTCACCGGCATTTTGGATAAGGGCGAAGCGGCCGATGAGCGCTTTGCTGATTTCGCCAACGATGAACCTTGCCCCGCTCTCGATCCGGAGACCGGAAATTGTGAGCTCTACGAATCGCGCCCGATGACATGCCGTGTCTTCGGTCCTCCGGTTCGCTCGGAAGACGGCTTGGGCGTATGCGAACTTTGCTATCACGGCGCGACTCCCGCAGAGATCGCCGCCTGTGAAATGAACCCCGATCCCGATGATCTGGAATCCAGCCTTTTGCAAGAGGTTGAAAACCGTATCGGTCGTCGGGGAAATACGATCATCGCTTTCTCCCTCGCGGAGTAGCGCTCCGATCGCTACTCGACGAGCCCCGATCGCGCAGTCACTGCTTTCCCTCAAGTTCGGCCCAGCGCGCGTACAAAGCGTCCACTTCCCCCTGAGCTTCTTCGAGTTCAGCGTGAGCATTGACAAGCCGCGGTCCATCGCTCGCAATGGCAGGATCCTCCGCGTTCCGGCGCTTCGCCTGCAGGACTTCCTCCGCCTCAGCGATCCGCTGCTCGATGCCGGCGTATTCCCGAGCCTCCAGGTAAGAGAGTTTTCTTTTCGCAGACGACGTTGATTTCATCCCCGCAGCCGAAGCGATTGGAAGCACTCTGGTCGGCGCTACCTGTTTCCGTTCCGCTTGCCAGATCTCCCACTGCGAGTAGTCGGCAAAACGCTCCGCCCCGCCCTGCCCATCCAGGCCAAGCACGATCGTCGACACCCGATCCAGCATGTAGCGATCGTGTGTCACAAGGACGAGCGAACCTCGAAACTCCAGCAGACTCTCCTCCAGAATTTCGAGCGTTGGTATGTCGAGGTCGTTGGTGGGCTCATCCAGCAAAAGCACATCCGCCGGCTGAAGCATCAGTTGCGCGATCAATACTCGTGCGCGTTCTCCTCCAGAGAGTCGCTCGACGGGCTGGTTGAGTTGTTCGCTCTTGAAAAGGAATTTTGCCGCCCACGACGCGACATGAACGACTCGATCCTGATAAATGACGGAGTCGCCTTCGGGAGCCAGCGCCCGGCGCAGGGTGACGTTTGGATCGAGCGCTCGAGTCTGGTCGAAGTACACAATGCGCAACCGTTCCGCCCGTCGAACTTCTCCGGTTGTGGCCGCCACTTCTCCGCGTAGCAGGCGAAGCAGCGTTGTTTTCCCGCTGCCGTTCGGACCCACCAAGCCAACCCGAAGGCCGGCGGTGATCGTGAAATTCAATCCCTGGAACAGCCGGCGTTCTCCAATCGCGTAGCTGATGTTCTCGAGTTCGATCAGCCGCTTGGTCTTTCGGTCCGTAGCAGAGAAATCGATCTGCGCCGTCCCGGTCCGAGTCCGAGTGTTTAAGTCAGCGAGTTCTTCCATTAACTCGCCCGCCTTGTCGATGCGCGCCTTGGACTTTCGCGTCCGCGCCTTGGCTCCGCGCCGCAGCCACTCGATCTCGGAATGCACGAGATTTTCCAACGCTTCCTGGCGCTTCGACTGAGCGTGCAGGAACTCCTCTTTTTTCTCGAGGAAGACGCTGTAGCGTCCCTTCACGCGCAGCAATCCTTCGGGGTATACACGGCTGAGCTCCGCCATATCGTTAGCCACATTCTCCAGGAAGTAGCGATCGTGGCTGATGACTACGCACGCGAACCCCGCTTGCTCCAGGACCTCTTCGAGCCACTCGATTCCTGCGAGGTCCAAATGATTCGTTGGCTCGTCCAGCAGCAGGATGTCGGGCGCCTGCACCAGCGCCTCGACGATTGCAAGTCGTTTTTGCCAGCCTCCGGACAGAACCGCCGCCTCGGCCTGCAGGTCAACGAAGCCTGCCCGTCCCAAAGTCTCTGCGGAACGAGTGCCTCGCTCCGCCTCGGGTACGGCAGATCTTTCCAGCGCCGCTTCAACCACGGACTTGACCGTGTCCCCGGACCGGAATTCCGACTCCTGCTCCACGTAACTCATCCGGATTCGTTTTCGAACCGCGATTTCCCCATCGTCCGGTTCGACAGTCCCCGCCAGAATACGCAGAAGCGTGGACTTCCCTGACCCGTTCGGACCAATCAGCCCGACCCGATCTCCCTCGGAAACGGTGAAAGACACGTTCTGAAACAGCGGGTCGGCTCCGAAGGCTTTTGAAATACTGCGTACATTAATCAGCGGCGGCAATGAATCGTCATCTCCTGTTTATAACTTGAGATTATCAGGAGCGCGATTCGACAGCATGGAAGGCGGGTATCCAAACAGTGAGCCGGGAGTTTTACAGCAAGCACTGGCACAGTAGATGAAGATGAAATAGATCCCTAGTAGAAATCGCGCAGTTACCAGGCCGGTTTGCCGTCTTTGAAGCGCAGAGTCAAGGTGTCGCCGTCTTTTTTGACGACCTCGCGGGCCAAGGTCATGTCCGCGCCGTCGAGCTTGACCTTTGAGCCGGTGATCTCGATTTCATCGTCCGCTTTGAAGGCCACGCCCATTTCGTCCAAAAACTTCTTGGGACAAAGAAAAATCTGTCCTGCGTCAGGCGTGCTTTTCAGAACCAGGTAAGCGATCGGCTTGCCACCGGTGGGAGGAACAATTTTCAACTCCTCGACGATTGCTTTGAACTTCGTTTCCGTCGCGGGATCGTATTTGGGCGGTGCCTGCGAAAAAGCATTGGCGGCAAGAACGGCTATCGCGGCAAGCTGCAGAAGAGGCTTGAAAATTGGGCCGGACGCGGTCATCGCAGGCCCTCCATGCCGCGAATCTTAGGCCTAAGCGGCGGGAAAAGCAATGCCAATCATGTTAGGAGCAGGTACGTCCCGGGTCCCCAGGGAGCCGCTGTCAGCCGGCAAACGTGGCCCCTTTTCACCTACTCGTATCGCAACGCTTCTACCGGTTCCATGCGCGAAGCCTTCAGCGCGGGCCACATGCCGGCCGTGATCCCGACCAGGGCAAGAATGGCAAACGCCGTCAGCATCACACTGCCAGAAGTTTTCAAGAAGATGTCACCGTCGTGATTCGCGGTCTTGTACAACTCGGAGTACAGAGGCATCGGAGGAATGGCGTGCGCCAGCACAACCGATACCAGCATTCCCACCGCGCCCGCGGCGAACGTTAGCACCAGCGCCTCCACCAGGAATTGAAATGCGATGTCGCGATTGCGCGCGCCCAGCGCCTTGCGCAGTCCCACCTCTTTGGTCCGCTCGGTTACGCTGACCAGCATGATGTTCATGACCCCCACACCGCCCACTCCCAGCGTGAGAAAGCCAATGAACCCCAGGATCAGCCGCAGCGCGATTCCGAACTGCTCAATACTTTTCGCGTCGTCCACGGTGTCCCATTCGGGGCTCGACTTGTCGTCTTTAGGATTGAAATTGTGCCGCCGCGCCAGCACTTCTCGAACCTGTGCCAATGCCGCTTTGTGTTGCAGCGACGTGACCGGTTGGAAGACAAACATACTAGGGTCGCGCTGGTTATTGATGTCGCTCATGCTTTCGAAGGGCATGAACACATTCTCGTTGTCGGGACCGTTGTTCGAGGAATCTTGAATCTTGAGCCGCAGCAGGCCGATCACGTCCCAGGTTTCGCCGTTAATCGTGACGTGGTCACCCACCGGATCGCGATTGCCGAACACTTTCTTGGCGGCGTTGGGTCCAAAAATCAGAACGTGGCGATGCTCGGCGAAGTCGCTCTCTTCGAAGTAGCGGCCTTCCGCAATGTTCAGCTTGCGCATCTCGCCATAGGGATACTGAATCGCTTTGCTCTGAACCGAGATGACCTTGTCGCCATACTTGTAGGCGACGCCGTCGTCCCATTCCGCGCTGACCAGGCGAACCAGCGGAGCCTCATCGCGGATAGCTTGAATATCCTCGTACTTGAAGTTGATGCGCTTGCCCGCCCGTTGTCCGCCCGCTTGCATGCTGGTCTGGCCCTGCCACACGATAATTACGTTGTTTCCTATCCCGAGAAAGGCTGTTAACACGCCTTCACTCACGCTCTCTCCATAACCAAGCAGAAGCACGACTGTGGTCAGGCCCCACACAATGCCCATCATGGTGAGAATCGAGCGCAGACGGTTCCGTGCCAACGCGTCCCAGCTCTGCAGGATGAGTTCCTTGATGCGCATATTCCGGCTGCCTACTCCTGACGCAAACATTCAATGGGACTGAGCGCGGCTGCACGCTGCGCCGGATACATCCCCGCGCCCAACGTGATCAGTCCCAAAGTTAGCAAGGACGCGATGATCGCCAGCGGCGAAATGATGGGATGCGGCACAATGTCAGGCAGTTCAATGCTGCTCACTAAGACACAGATTCCCACCCCGATCCCTAGCCCAAGTCCGCCGCTGATGAGCATCAGCGTCGCGGACTCGGCAAAGAATTGATTGCGAATGTCGCGTGCCGTCGCACCCAGTGATTTTCGTACTCCGATTTCGCGCGTGCGCTCGGTAACCGCCACCAGCATAATATTCATGACGCCGATGCCGCCGAGCGACAACGTCATCAGAGCTACCGCGCCGAAAAAGATTGTCATGATGTCGAAAATTCGCTGTACCAGCTTCGAGCCATCGAGCGTGTCCCAGATAAAGAGGGCGTCTTTGTCGCCAGCATCGAAGCGGTGCTCGCGTCCCAGTATCTGATAAATCTGGTGCATGGCTGCTTCGTGATGATCGGGGTCCGCAACTTCGACCACCAGGTTATTGATCCATCCCTTTGAAATGCCGGGCCGCTCCGGCGGAGGATAATCTCGGGCCATCGAAGAGTAAGGAACAAAGAGTTGCGTGTTATCAGGCCCGCTGCCGTAGCTGCCATTTTGTTTTTTCTTTTCCAGTACACCGATCACCGTGTAGGGCGACCCGTTCATGGTCAGCAGCTCGCCGACGGCTGGTTGTCCGGGAAACAATTGGTCGCGCGCTTCCACGCCGAGCACAACCACGCGCCGGCCCTCTTTTTCGTCGTCGTCACTCATCAGGCGGCCTTCCTGCACCTTGAGCGAGCGAAACCGCTGGTAGTCAGGCCACACACCGCGTACGGCACGCGATGCCGCGTTGTAGCGACTGACTTCAGAGACGTTGCGCCGCAGTTCCGGGCTAACAGTTTTGATCAGATAAGCTTCGTCTTTGATGACGTACGCATCCTGAATCGACAAGCGAACTTCCCGACCCGCTGCATAACCCCCGGCCTGCTCGCTAGTGCGTCCTCCCCAGATGATCGCGAGATCTACGCCGATAGTTTTCAGGCGTTCTTTCTGATCGCGGCTGAACCCTTTTCCCAGGCCGACCAGCAAAATTACAGACGTAATCCCCCAGATAATCCCGAACATGGTCAGGAAGCTGCGCAATTTGTGCGCTGCAATCGAAGCTGCCGTCTGTCTCAGTACCTCCCTGATGTTCAAGAATCAAACTCCTCCCTGCTTTGGACGTCCTGCGTGCGATTACGGAAGCCGGGATTGTCGCTCCTACCTCGCGAGAGGAGCCATCCTACACCCATCTCGCCTCCTGGTTGCGGCGTGGCTCCGCTGGCTGCCCGCGCGGCCTACAGTGAATCCATTACATGCGAGACTCGGATAGAATCCGAGTTCAACCGAGCCAAAGCATGAGTTCAATCCGGTCAATGAAAACGATCCCGAGTGGAGATGCCGATTGTCATTGGCTCGGGCCTCAGTTTGCACCGTTCCTGGCGATCATTGCGGCATTTCTCATCTGCACGGCTGCGCTGTCACGATCGGTCGAAGCAGAGACGGGCGCTGAGGCTTGGCTAAGATACCCCGCTCTAGATCAGAAAGCCGCTAAAACCTACGAACATTTGCCGAACCGAACCCTGTTGCTCGGTGATTCCGCCGTGCTCAAGAGCGCGCAGCAGGAATTGCTCCGAGGCGCGCAACAGATGCTTGGCAAAACGTTAAGCTCAGCATCGGTTCCAGACAATGCTTTCGTTTTGGGAACGCTCGCCCAACTGCACACGCTCAAGCCCAAGCTGAATCTTCCTCAAGTGGCCCCCGACGGGTATTGGCTGAAGAGCGCCGAGATCGGCCAATTGAAATCTCTAATCATTACTGCCAAGACGGATCGCGGTGTCCTCTACGGCGTCTTCGCATTGCTAAGCAAAATTGCTCGCGGAGAAAACATTGCAGCTCTCGATGAAGTGCAGCAACCCTACGCTCCTATCCGTTGGGTAAACCAGTGGGACAATCTCGACGGCAGCATCGAGCGCGGTTATGGCGGCCCCTCCATCTTCTTCGCCGAAGGCAAAGTTCGCGCCGACCTTACCCGCGCCGGAGAATACGCCCGCCTCCTCGCGTCCGTCGGCATCAACGGATGCACTATCAACAACGTGAATGCCGCCCCTCGAGTCCTTGAAGACAACTTCATCGCACAAGTCACCCGTATTGCTGACGCTTTCCGTCCCTGGGGCGTTCAGCTTTCTTTATCTGTCGATTTAAGCAGCCCGAAAGTCATGGGCGGTCTCGACACATTTGACCCGCTCGACCCGCAAGTCGCCGGATGGTGGCGTAAGAAAGTCGATGAGATCTATCACCGTATCCCCGACTTCGGGGGCTTTGTCGTCAAAGCCGACTCCGAAGGGCGCCTCGGGCCATCCAGTTACGGGCGTACGCATGCCGACGCTGCCAATGTCATCGCGCGTGCGCTCAAGTCGCATGGCGGCGTCGTGTTCTATCGTGCCTTCGTCTACAACCATCACCTCGACTGGCACGACTTGAAGAACGATCGCGCAAAAGCAGCCTACGATAATTTTCATCCGCTCGACGGAGCGTTCGAAGACAACGCCATCGTTCAGATCAAGAATGGTCCAATCGATTTCCAGGTGCGCGAACCGGTTTCCCCGTCGTTTGCCGGACTTCGCCGCACCAACCAGGCCATCGAACTGCAAGTCACCCAGGAGTACACCGGACAGCAAAAGCATCTCTGTTTTCTCGTTCCCATGTGGAAAGAAATTCTCGACTTCGATCTTCGCGTAGATGGGAACGCCTCGCCCGTCAAAGATCTTGTCGTGGGCCGCGTGTTTCATCGTCCCATTGGCGGCTTCGTTGGTGTAGCCAACGTCGGCATGGACGCCAACTGGTTGGGCAGTCCCCTGGCCATGGCCAATCTCTATGGTTTCGCACGCCTCGCCTGGAACCCCAACTTGACGGCTGCCTCCATCATCGACGAATGGACGCGCTTAACCTTCGGCAGTGATCCGTTAGTCGTGCAAACCATCACAGAGTTGCAACTCAATTCGTGGCACGTCTATGAGAGCTATACCGGCCCGCTAGGCGCGGGAACCCTCACGAACATCCTCGGAAATCATTACGATCCCGGCCCACAGTCCTCCGAAGAAAACGGCTGGGGACAATGGCATCGCGCCGATCACAAGGGAATCGGAATGGACCGCACGATTGCGACCGGCACCGGCTTTATCGGTCAATACCCGCTCGAAGTGCAGAAGCTCTATGAACCACTCGCCAATTGCCCCGACAACCTGCTTCTGTTCTTTCATCACGTGTCCTATACCTACGTCCTGCATTCCGGCGTGACGGTCATCCAACATGTTTACGACTCTCACTATGACGGCGCCAGGCGTGCTCGTGATTTCGTGACGCAGTGGCAAGCGCTCCGAGGACACATCGATGAAGATCGCTATCGCGATATCCTGTCGCGTTTCGAGTACCAGGCGGGACAGGCCGTCGTGTGGCGCGACACGATCTGCGCCTGGATCTTTCACCTCTCCGGCATTCCGGACGAAAAAGGCCGGATTGGAACTGTGCCTCCTCACTAATATCTGCAGTTCTTGACGCGGCTTGCGCATTTCGCCCGGTTCCGTTAACGTTTACGGTTCGGGAGAATTCCGCCCGCATCCCGGACAATCTGTGTTAATAAGAAACTGTAGGCGCAATACGCGTCCAAAAAATGGGTAAGCCTCCAACTACTCTCCGGGATATTGCTAAGTCCTTGGGTGTCTCAATTGGCTCCGTGCATCGGGCGTTGCATGACAACCCAGGCGTAAGTCCGCTCACCAAGGCCAACGTTCTGCAGGTGGCGAGGACCCTCGGCTATCGCCCGAACCTCGCAGCCCGATACCTGTCTTCCCGGAAGACATTGCGAATCTCGGTCAACACCTTGCAAGGCACGACGTCGTTCTGGGACGAGGTGCGCGCAGGCATTCGCGACGAAGCCGCATCGATCCTGTTGGAGAACATCGAAATTGAATTCCGCACCTACCCTCGTCTCGGCGAGGGCGAAGAAGAGGCGCTTGAAGCGGCGATCCGTGAGCAAGTGGATGGCATCATTCTCTTTCCCAGCTATCCTCAAATCCTTCGGCCGTTAATTCGCCGCGCCGGCCGCGTCCAAATTCCGGCTGTGTGCGTGGCCACAGACGCTCCCAAGAGCGGCCGCCTGGGTATCGTTGCCATCGACACACTGGCCAGCGGTTCGATCGCCGCCGATCTCATGGGAAGATTTCTGAACGGCAAAACCGGATCCATCGCCATCACGGTCTTTGGCATGGAGATCACCGAACATGCCGAAAAGTACGCGGCCTTCGAATCAACCTTGCGCTCTTTCTATCCCAACCTCGAACCGCTGAAGCCGATCGAAGATCACGACCTCGAAAAGGAAGCCTACCGCAAGTGCCGCAAGCTCTTTGAACAACATCCGGACCTGGCGGGAATCTATGTGACTACCGAAGCGTCGATCCCGATCTTAAACGCCGCCCGCGACGCAAACTTGCTGGACCGTTTGACCATCATTACCACCGACCTGTTTCCGGCGCTTGTGCCTTACATCCGCTCAGGCGCCGTGGTGGCAACGATCTACCAGCGTCCTCGCGCTCAGGGCCAGTTGGCCTTGCGCATGTTGCACGACTTCCTGGCTGAAGGCGGCAAGCGGTCGTATCAAGTGGCGCTGGCCCCGCACCTGGTGATGCGCGGGAATCTCGATTTCTTTTTGCGCCGCCAGATCCGGGAATCGGAGGACGAGAAGGTTGGTCCTATCGGGAAGGCAGCGCGCGAACTAGCCCAGGATTTCACTTAGCCAATCCGCGATCAACGACATCGGGACGAAAACATGCATTATTTAGGCATCGACGTGGGTACCGGCGGCACCCGTGCCCTCATCATCGGCCAGAGCGGCAAGGTCATCGCTTCCGGTTCGGCAGAGCACCAACCTTTTAAAAGCCCGCGACCCGGTTGGGCCGATCAGGATCCCCAAGACTGGTGGCGAGCCTGCGGAGCGGCCGTTCGCAAGGCTCTCCACTCTTCCAGTTTGGGCGCAGACGATATCGCCTGTGTCGGATTCTCGGGCCAGATGCATGGCGCGGTTTTGCTCGACTCCAACGATGAAGTCGTGCGTAGTGCCATCATCTGGTGCGACCAGCGCAGCGAGGCGCAATGCCGCGAACTCGAGGATCAGTTCGGTCGCGACACGTTGATTCGACTTACCTGCAATCCTCCGCTCACCAATTTCACCCTGACAAAGCTTCTCTGGGTTCGCGAGATTGAGCCGAAGAATTGGGCACGCGTCGCGCACGTGATGCTGCCCAAGGACTACGTGAGATTCCGCTCTGACGGGAGAACGGGCGATCGACATGGCGGATGCCTCGGGCACTCTGATGCTCGATGTGACGAATCGCCGGTGGTCGGAGGAAGTTCTCAGCAAGACGGGTATCGGGAAAAATCTTCTGCCGGCTCTGTTCGAATCTCCCGAGGTATGCGGCAAGGTATCTGCCGCTGGTGCAGAGGCGACAGGGCTGCGTGCCGGGACCCCCGTCGTCGCTGGAGCCGGCGATCAAGCCGCGGGTGCAGTGGGCATGGGTATTGCGCGCGCCGGTGCAGTCAGCGCCACGATTGGAACGTCCGGTGTGGTGTTCGCCTCGACGGACCGACCGGCTCTTGATCCAGCCGGACGCCTGCATACCTTCTGCCACGCAATCCCAGGTCGCTGGCACGTCATGGGCGTTACCCAAGCCGCGGGACTGTCACTTCGGTGGTATCGCGATCAATTCGGAGCGGCATCCCCCGGCCTCCATGCGAACGACGGTCGCGATCCCTACGATGTCTTCTCGGAAGAAGCCAGCGCGGCTCCAGCCGCATCCGAAGGAGCGTTTTGGGTTCCGTATTTGATGGGCGAACGCACCCCTCATCTTGACCCCAACGCCCGTGCTGCTCTTGTTGGGCTGACTGCGTCGCACACGCGAGCCCATGTGATCCGGGCAATCATGGAAGGCGTCGCCTTCAGCCTCAAAGATACATTCACGATCTTCGAGGAAATGAAAATTCCCGTCACCTCGATTCGTCTGGGCGGAGGTGGCGCGCGCTCGCCGTTGTGGCGCCAGATTCAGGCAGACGTCTACGGCCACGAAGTGGAAATCGTAGCGGCCGAAGAAGGCGCCGCCTACGGAGCGGCCATTCTGGCAGGCACCGGCGCCGGAGGGTGGACATCAGTCGAAGAAGCGTGTGACGAAATTGTTAGAGTGTCCAAAAGCATCGCGCCCGATGAAGCAAACTCGAAAACGATGCAGACCGCCTACCGCACCTACCGCAAGATATATCCTGCCTTGCATCAAATTTTCACCTGAGATAGTCGAGCTGCCCCAAGAAGATTTCCTCAGTGAACCTTAGTGTCCTCTGTGGTGAAAGGTTTCTGGTCGGTATCCGACTCCTTGACGAGAACGACACGATCTCCCGCCACGTCCGCGCAACCGCTGAACAATTCCCGAGGGCCAGCGAATCTCCACCAGATCGGCAGAAGGATTCGCGCCCAACCCGAAATGCACCGGCCCGGCGCTTGATGAAGCGTATCCCGCGCTGGTGGTCATGTGGTTGTACTGCGCCCCGGACTTTGTAACCACCTTGATCCGCGCTCCAATGCCATCGCGATTGCTTTTCGTCCCCTGCAACTTGAACTCCACCCAATGACTGCTCCCCGGACTCTGGTTGATCCAAACTTCAGCCGGCGCGTTGATCGCGCTCACCACCACATCCAACTTTCCATCGCCATTCAAGTCGCCGATGGCCGATCCCCGATGCCGCGACGGAGGTTGAGCCGTCAGTCCTGCCTCCGCCGTCAAAGCAGAAAATTTCATGCCACCCAGGTTTCGAAACACAGTGTTGGGCTGCTCGACGCTCAAGTTGGGCGCCGACAACAAAGATTGCACATGCCCCCGCGACACGAAAATATCCTTCCATCCATCGTTATCAAAATCAGCAATCGTCGGAGAATATCCCGCCATCGGCAGGCTCATCTTCGTCATCCCGCTCTCCCGCGTCACCTCGACAAACATTCCTTTCCCCGTGTTCTTGTAAAGCGGAAATGTCTCACCATCGAGTGCAACAATAATCACGTCGGGATATCCATCGTTATCCAGATCGCGGAAATCTACTCCCATGCCGGAAATATAGGTTCCATCCTCGCGCAGCGCGATGTTCTCCTCGAAACCAGCCTCTTCGAACTTCCCATTTCCTTTGTTGCGAAAGAACCAGTTCATCAGCTTGTCGTTCGGAATCACCAGATCCATCCTGCCGGACAGTTCGGAGTCAGCCGCTGCAACTCCCATGCCCTTGCCGGGATGCGCGCGAAACCCCGCCTCCACCGACGCATCGCGAAAAGTCCCATCGCCGTTATTCATGAACAGTTGATTCGGAGTCGGCTTGTACATCTTGGGATGGCAATAATCGCGATGCCCGTAGCCCTCGCACGCGGGCTCGTGATTGAAATCCCACTTCAAATAATTGACGACGATCAGATCGAGGCGCCCGTCATTGTTCACATCCATCCAGAGCGCAGCCACGGACCACAACGGACCATATTCTGCATCAGGCTTATTCAGGCCGGCCTTCGCAGTGACGTCGGTGAAGGTCCCGTTTCCGTTGTTGTGATAGAGCGTGTTGCGATACACGCCCGCGACAAAAATGTCTTCATAGCCGTCGTTGTCATAGTCCCCAACGGCCACGCCCGTGTCGTACCCCGTTCCAGCCAGCCCGGCCTTTTCCGTCACATCGATGAAGTGGCCCTTGCCGTCGTTTTCAAACAGCCGGTTGGAATATTTGGGAGAATCCTTGCGCAGGGTCTTGAGGTCGGCGCCATTCGTGAAAAAAATGTCGAGCTTGCCGTCGTTGTTGTAGTCGAAGACGGCAACGCCGCCAGCCATGGTTTCCGGAGCGTGGCGCTCCGGAGTCTCGTCGCTATCTAACTTGAAATCGATCGGCCGAAACGCGAACCGGATCGGACTTTCGCTCGCGGGCCCGGCCGACAATTCAGTTCGTTTCGACTGGGTTTCGGTGGCAGGCGCCTGAGAGCGCGCGGGCACGGGCGCGCCCCCAAGCTGCAAAAACAGGAATGCGGCCGGTAAAGGCCAAAGTTTACCCCTCTTCATGTGCGGATCGGCTTACCGTGTCTTTTCCCATCTTACTCTGGCAACTTCTGCTCGCCTTGAATCGCAAGATGAGTATCCGCATGCGCCGCCGTTGTGCCGGGTTGTCCTCCGCCCACGGTGATGACGTAATCTCCCGCCGCCACCAATCGATCACCCGCTTCGTTCACATAGCTCAAGTCTCGCGGCTGCAGAGTGAGCTTCACATGCTTCTGCTCGCCCCCACCCAGGTGAACGCGGGTGAATCCGCGCAGCGCTCGCAGCGGTGCGCCGGGCATCTTCGGAAAACTGATATACAGTTCTGCAACCTCATCGCCCGCTCGTTTACCCGTATTCTTCACATCCACCTCGACCTCCAGTGGGCTGCCCGCTTGCAGTTGAGGGCTCGAGAGCTTCATGCCGCTATATTCAAACGTCGAGTAACTCAATCCGTAGCCGAACGGATACAGAGGTTCGCCCGTGAAATAGCGATACGTGCGGTTCTTCATCGCGTAGTCTTCAAACTCCGGCAATTGTTCAACGCCCTTGTAGAAGGTCACGGGCAGCCGGCCGCCGGGATTGTTCACCCCGGCCAAGGTCTCGGCGATTGCCGTTCCACCCTCTTCGCCCGAATACCACGCGTCGAAGATCGCATTCGCATGGTCGTTCGCCCAATTCACCGCCAGCGCGCTTCCGTTCATCAAAACCACGACAAGTGGCTTCCCGCTTCCCTTCAACGCTCCCAGAAGGGCCTCCTCTTCCGCCGGCAAAGCAAGGCTGGTGCGGTCGCCGCCACGGAATCCCGGTACGTCGACCTTCATCTCTTCGCCTTCCAGTTTCGACGTGATGCCAACCACTGCTACCACCACGTCCGCCTGCCGCGCCGCCGAAGCCGCTTCGAAACTCGGATCCGCACTCAGCGGCAGCCATACCAGCCGGGTGCCAAATCCGCCCAGCCCCAACTCGATCTTGATCGGATATCGCTTCCCCTTGGTTAGTTGAAGATTGACCGTCTGAGAATTGGGATCGTGCAGCTTGTTGTCGTCCACAATCAGCTTGTCGTCAAGCCACATCCGGTTCATCGATCCCCTTAGGCCAATCTGATACAGCCCCGTTTCAGACGGCGTCAGAAAACCAGTCCAGCGTGCCGAAAGATCCTTCATACCGGCAGGCTGCACAATCGCGTGCGCATCGGGATGAGATAGTTGCAGATCGACAAACGGATCGGTCCGAACCAGCTGTGGCGTACCCGTGAGGTCCCCTGAGAAATATTCGCCTTTCAGCCCGGGCTTTCCATCTTCGGTCGAGAGTGCGGATGTCGGAATCACCATCTCGCGCCGCAGGAAATTCATCCCCGCCACAAACGAGACCTGCGCTCCGCCAAACTGCTTGCGAATCCCTTCCAGCGCCGTCACCGCATGCGAGGCTGTGCCTGCGTAGTTGCCGTGCAGCACCTCCGCCGATTCCGCCAGTGGACCTACAACGAGAATCTTCTTCACATTCGGGCCGAAGGGAAGTACGCCATCATTCTTAAGCAGCACCATCGATTCGCGCGCAATTTTCAACGCCAGTTCCCGATGTGCCGCGCTATCAATCTCCGACTCCGGAGTCTGGGCGTACGGCACCTTTTCCGGCGGATCGAACATCCCTAGCCGCATGCGCGCCGTAAACAGTCGCTTCAGCGTCCGGTCAATGTCAGCCTCAGTCAGCAATCCCTGCTTCACGGCGTCCAGGTATGGCTGATAATCGTGACTATCCTTGGCAACGGTAAAGAAGTCCGCGCACTCATTGTCCATGCCCTTTTTCATCGATAACGCCGCAGCTTCTGCCTGGCTCTTTGTGTAATGGTGGCCTTCATAAATATCCACCACCGCATCGCAATCGGAAACCACGTATCCGTTAAACTTCCATGCTCCGCGCAACGTGTCCTGCAGGAGAAAGGTGTTGGCGCAGGCGGGCTCGCCATTCACCCGGTTATAGGCGCACATAATAGATTCCGCTTTGCCTTCGGTAACAGCCGCGCGAAACGCCGCTAGATAGGTGTCCTCCATATCGTGCTTCGACACCTGAACGTCAATGCTGTGCCGCGATGGCTCCGGCCCGCTGTGCACCGCATAATGCTTCGGCGTGGAGATGACCCGGAAATACTTCGGATCATCGCCCTGCAGCCCCGTCACAAAGGCAACACCCATTCGCCCTGTCAGAAATGGATCTTCGCCATAAGTTTCCTGCCCGCGGCCCCACCGCGGATCGCGAAAAATATTAATGTTCGGTGACCAGAAGTCGAGCCCTTCCATGATGTCGCGCCGCCCTGCCTTAACAGCCTGGTTATGTTTCGCCCGGGCTTCGGTCCCAATCACGATCGCCATCTGGTGAATGAGCGGATCATCGAACGTCGCCGCCAGCCCGATCGGCTCAGGGAATACGGTGGCTGTGCCTGCATTGGCGACACCATGCAGCGCCTCGCTCCACCAGTCGTAGGCGGGCACCTGGAGTTCCGGAATCGCCCGCGCTTGATTTACCAGCTGCGATGCTTTCTGCTCCAGGGTCATCCTGTGGATCAGGTCATCCACACGCACATCGATAGGTTGAGAGGAGTCCTGATACACCGCACCACTGTTGTTTGTTTGTGCGACGACGTTGGCACTTATCAGGATCAGGAAAATACTGACTTGCAGCGTGATTTGAATGCGGGATCGCATGAAAATTCCTCCTCCGCACCCCGCACAATCTTCGGCTGCCGGGAGCGGCTCTAATGAGTACGGCGAGTTCCGTTAACGATTACGGTAGAACCGTCGCTTGTAGCACAGGCGAATCGCGAGGTCAAGAATTCCGCTCGAAAATGTCGTTGCAAGGCGCTGTAAGCAAGCTAAAAAGGGACTAGTTCGTCGCCGCCGGTTCGCCCGTTGCCAGGATGTAAGTTGTCAGCTTGTCTAACTTGATGTTTGAGCGTTTGGAAACGAGCGCAACTGTCCCGTCGGGCCTGCTTGCGGCCTCAGTATCCTTCATCGCGAGCCGATTCTTTGATGTGGTAGATGTTGGCGTCTCCGGAACTGCCGGGTTTCTGTCGGAGGTGCTCGACGGGAAAGGCTTATAGGTATAGGCTGGCGAATTCGGGTCGGGATACGCTCCGCGTCCATCCCACGTGCTCTGCGGCGACTGCTGCGGTCCGTACTGAAGATTTTGCCCCGTCTCATCCCGTGCCGGGTAATACCACGCCGTCAAAAAAAGCTTGATCGGAGTTGAGCCATCCTTCCACTGTGCTGAGTCCACTCTGATGGCCAGTCGTGAGGGTGTCATAGCGCTTTTGGCCACTGATTCAACCACTTCCCCCGAGAAGACCGCGTTCCTTGGCATCACCTTGCCATTCACCAGGGTAGCAACCACAAGTTTTGCCTCGATTTTGGATCCAACCGGAGTCTTCCCCGCCGACACGCTTTGTTTGAAATTCACTGGAAACTCGTGAGCGGAAGCCACTGAAGCTGCCGGCTTTCCCTGGCCAAGCAACAACGTGCAGCATAAGGTGGCGAGGATCAAGTGTGTCACTAATCTCGTCCGTGGGGCCATTGCAAGCTCCTTGCTAACTTTACGGAAACGCAGCCTCTTTGCGGGAACTGCGGCCCCGTCGACGGGCTGAGTATAACTCCATCGCCGGTATTATTTCGGACCGTTTTAGTCCCAGGAACTGGCAAATGCGGCCACGAAATCGATTTTCTTCTTGACAACCGGGATCGGCTGGAGATAAACCGTAAACGTTTACGGTTTTACCCTAATTTCTTGTTCTGACGTCCCCGTTTACTTCGGAGGCTCCAACTATGACATCCCTCTCGCCCATGTTTGCCGGGAGTTTCACCTTGGCTGTGAGACGCAGCGGCTCCCGCTTTGCCATTCTCCTCGCAGCCTTCTTCGTAATCTTCGCCGCTCAAGCCTTGGCCCAGGAAGCCACCATCCTCGGCACGGTGACCGACCCGTCCGGCGCGGCGGTTGCCAACGCAGCCATCACCATTACCAACACCGATACTGGCCTGACGCGCTCTCTGGTCGCTTCCGGAGATGGCCAGTACGCCGCCCCCGATCTGCACATCGGTCACTACGAGGTGCGCACCGTAGTGTCTGGGTTCAAAGTCGAAGAAAAAAAGGGGCTGGTTCTCGCCGTCGGGGATCGGCTGCGCGTCGATTTCAAGCTTCAGGTAGGCAGCGCACAGGAACAGGTCACGGTTGAAGCCAACGCCGTGGCAGTGCAGACCGACACCGGCGAAGTCAGCAGCGTCGTTACCGGCCAGCAAATCACGCAGCTCGCCACCAACGGCCGCAGCGTATTCTCACTTGAGGCCCTCACGCCCGGCGCTTCCAGCATTCAATCAGATTTCATGGTTCCAACCTCTGCCGGCAGCGATTTTAACGTGAGTTTTAATGGCCAGCGCGTCAGCCACAATCTGTGGCTGGTGGACGGTGGCGAGGCAGCGGACCGTGGGGGTGGCGGCGGGGCTGACGTATTGCCCTCGGAAGACGCCATCGCCGAGTTCCGCACCATGACGTCGAACTACAGCGCCGAGTACGGCCTGTCCTCGGCGGGCACGATCAGCATGGTCATGAAATCGGGCACGAAGCAGTTTCATGCGACAGCGTTTTATTTTGGGCGCAACGACGCTCTCGATGCGCGCAACTTTTTTAACCCGGCTCCGGCCACGGTTGCCGAGTTGCGCTTCCACAACTTTGGGTTCAATGTGGGCGGACCGGTTTCGTTCCACCCGAACAAATCCACCCCCAAGACCTTCTTCTTTTACAACATGGAGTGGAGGCGCTTTATCCAGGGTGGCCTGTTCACCCCGACGGTGCCTTTGGCCAGCATGTATCCGAACGGGAATGGTGACGTTGTGCTGCCGAGTACGATTGCAAACGGCAACCCGCTCAGTGTTGTAGTCCCGGCCAATATCGCGAGTCTTGATGCCGGCTGCTCCGCCGCTGTGCAAGCCAGCCTTGTTGCGGGACAGCCATTTCCCTCCAACACGATTCCATCTTGTGCGGTGGATCCTAATGCTACCGCGTTGCTGGGCGCAGGAGTCTTTCCGAAACCCACCAGCGGCTGGACATTCACTGGCGGCGGCAAACAACCGACCACGGGCAAGGAAGAACTTGTCCGTATCGATCATCAGTTTTCCGACAAGTTTTCAATCTTCGGCCACTGGATTTCCGACCAGGCTATGCAAACTTTCGGAACCACAATGTGGAGCGGCGACAATGTGCCCAGCGTCGGAAACACCTTCGGAAATCCTTCCTATAGCACGACGGTGCACGCCACTTACGCCATCCGGCCGAATCTGCTCAATGAAACTGCCTTCAGCTACGACGGCAATCGCATTCACATTATTCCCGCGGGCGTCTTCCAACAACCGTCGGGATTCACAGAAGGATCGAACCGGATCTTCACCGGAACCAACGTTGACAACCGCATCCCCGACATCAATTTGTCCGGGAGCACCAACACCCACTACACCGTGAACTGGATGCCGTGGAACAACATTGCGGATGACTATCAAGTCCGCGATGATCTGTCCTGGAGCAAAGGCGCGCACCAGTTCAAGTTCGGGTTTAGCTGGGCACTCTACAAGAAGGTCCAAGACTACTTTGCGGAAACCCAGGGTGGCTTCACTTTTGACGGGTCGGCCACAACCCCGGCTGGCACGTGCCCGGCTAATACTCAGTGCGGACTGGACTACGCCGACTTCATTCTCGGCGACGCGCAGCACTACGCGGAGAATGGGTACAAGGGTACGGGCACCTGGCAGGCAATTTCACCAGCTGCCTACATTCAGGACAACTGGCGCGCAACCAGCCGCCTGACCTTGAATCTCGGACTGCGGTGGGATGGGATTCCGCACACCTACGAGGCCAAGAGCAACCAGTCGAACTTCTATCCCAACCTTTACAACCCGGCAAATGCTCCTCTGTGGACAGATTCGTCGGATACGCAAATTGCTGCCAATAGCCCGGGCTTGGGTCCAAGCCCGATCGCGTCGCTTTCGAGCTATCAGTTCTACTTGAACGGAATGGGAATCGGGGGCAAAAACGGAATTCCTAAAGGCTTGGCCAACAATGCCTGGTGGAATTTCGGGCCACGTCTCGGTTTTGCTTACGACCTTACTGGCAATGGTAAGACCGTAATTCGCGGTGGCTATGGCCTCATGTACGAGCGCATTCAGGGCAACGACATGTACAACGGCGCAACCAACCCGCCCTTTGGGTACGCGTTGGGGGCGAGCAACGTTCTGTTTTCAGATCCCCACTTTACCTGGACCGGAAGTCAGATTACCGTCCCAATCGTGCCCGCGGGAGTAGTTGGAATTAACCAGAAATATCCTGCGCCGCGGGTTTCTCAGTTCAGTTTGGGTGTCCAGCAAGCCGTCGGCAGCAAGGCGGTGGTTTCTGTGTCCTATGTCGGAGCCCTGGATCGGCACCTGAGCTATTGGCAGGAGCTCAATCTGCCGGCCCAATCGCAGCTGGCATGCTTGACTGACAAGACGCTGTGCACGGGTACCCAACCGGCCTTCAACGGACAGGTTCCCTTCCAAGGCTATAACTCCATCAAGCAGGCCTATAACGGAGGCAACTCCCACTACAATTCACTGCAGGCCGAACTGCACGGACAGGTCACTCGTGATCTGAACCTGCAGATCGCCTACACTCTCTCTCGGGCCATCGATCCCAGCACCGGAGCCGGTGGCAACGGCTGGGACCTGAACTATGTCACTAATCCCTACCAGAGTTGGCAGGCCGATGTTGGGCCGTCGGTCCTTGACCGCACTAACGTCGCCTTCGTCAACTTGGTGTACAACATTCCGTTCCTCAAGAATAGTTCCAATCGCCTGTTGAAGACGACGCTGGGAGGATGGCAGATCTCTGGGATCATCAGCATGATGTCCGGAGCGCCACTCAACCTCGGCGTCAACTCCCACAACGTTGCCAGCATCTTCCCTGGCGGAGATGTCGGCAACCGACCGGATCTGGTTGGAAAGATCTCGTACCCGAAGACGAGAGTAACCGATCCTAAGACCGGGAAGGTGACCGGCATTCAGTGGGTCGACCCAGCGGCATTTGCGACGCCGACGGCGGGGACCTGGGGCAACCTGGGATTCGATGCGCTGCGCGGTCCGGGCCGCGATAACTGGAACCTCTCGTTGTTTAAGAGCTTTGTTATCAGTGAATCGCGTGGCTCGAGATTTGAGTTCCGGGCCGAGAGCTTCAACACCTGGAACCACACCCAATTTGGAGGGGCCGGCCAGAATGGCGGCTTCAGCAACAATTTTGGCGCTGGCAATCAGCTCCAGATAACGAACGCGTTCGATCCGCGTGTGTTCCAGCTGGGCGCGAAGCTGATCTTCTAACGGTATGACAACTATCCCCGCTTGCATCGAACCTGATGCGGGCGGGGATTTTTTGCGCCTCCACTTGGGGCCGCTCTTTTTCTCCGCTCGTAGCCTAAAGTTGCGAAATAATTCCAGGGGTGCCGGACTTAAAGGATCGGATCGAAGGGCAGTCCACCGGGTTGCCAGCATGAAGCAATGGTCAAGGATCGTTGCCGCGTCGCTGCTCTTGCCGGCCCTGTTTTCGATCCGGGCAGTTGCGCAGGCGTCGACCCCTGCGAATGCGATCGCACTCGAACAACAGGGAAAATTGCAGGAGGCTGCGCAAGTCTGGAGGGCGGTGACCGCGCGCAATCCGACCGATGCAGCAGCCTTCGCCAGTTTGGGAGTCGTCCTCTCCAAGCAGCAGAAGTATCCGGAAGCGGCGACCGCCTACAAAAAGGCTCTGGCGCTCAATCCGAAGCTTCCTGGCGTGGAATTAAACCTGGGCCTAGCTGAGTTTAAGCAGGGACGCTTCGCGGCCGCCGCCGCCGCCTTTCGTATTGTCCTGGCGGCGGAGCCCACGAACGACCAGGCGCGCACGCTTCTCGGCATCAGCTACTACGGTGCGCAACGATTTCCCGACGCTATTAAGTATCTCGAGCTCGCTTCCAAAAGCGATCCAGATAACTCGGAACTGCATCGCCTGCTGGCGCAAAGCTGCCTGTGGGCGAAGAACTATCCCTGCGCACTGGAAGAATTCCGTCAACTCTTACAGCTCAGCCCGGATTCTGCCGCGGCCCACGTACTGATGGGCGAAGCCCTCGACGGCTTGGGACGAACTCAGGAGGCTATCCCAGAGTTCGAAGCGGCAGCAAAAATCTCTCCCAGCGAGCCCAACGTGCATTTTGGTTTGGGTTATCTCCATTGGAAATCTCAGCAATACGACGAGGCACGGCAAGAGTTCCAGCGTGAACTAGCTCTCGATCCTAACCACGCCCAGTCCTGGGCTTATCTAGGCGATGTGGAATGGAAGAACAACCATCCGGAGGCGGCTCTCCCTATGCTTCAGCGCGCCCTGAAGGTTAAGAAGGACCTCCGCATCGTTTACGTCGATCTGGGCGCGATCTATCTGCAGCAGAAAAACTACAAAGACGCGGAGACGGCTCTCCATCAAGCCGTCGCGCTCGAGCCTGCTCAACCCGATGCCCACTACCAGCTAGGACGCTTGTATCAGGCCGTCGGAAAAACAACAGAAGCCGAGAAGGAACTCCGCAAGGTGCGCGAGTTGCACGAAAAGGCAGATAGCCTGGTCGGCAAAATGGCCACTTCTCCGCCCGCCTTAACTCCAGCTGACACCAAATGAGCGACAATGCTAATTCCAGGGAGGTGCGATGAGCAACAAGAACGGACACTACGACCCTAAGCCAGAACATAAATTTACTTTCGGATTATGGACCCTCGGAAATCGTGGCCGCGATCCTTTTGGCGACGCCGTTCGCCCCGCCACTCCACCGACGCAGATCGCGTCGATCCTCGGCGAAATTGGAGCCTGGGGCGTCAATCTCCACGATAACGACCTCGTCCCTATCGACGCGACTCCTTCCGAGCGCGACAAAATCGTTCGCGACTTCCGCAACGCTTGCAACGAAAGTGGAGTCGTTGTGCCCATGGCTACCGTCTCCTTGTTTTTCCATCCCGTCTTTCGCGACGGAGCTTTCACTGCCAACGATCCTGAGGTCCGCGCCTACGCCCTGCAGAAAACCATGCGCGCCATGGATCTCGGTGCCGAACTCGGTGCCAAGATCTTCGTCCTCTGGGGAGGCCGCGAGGGCGTCGAGACCGACGCTTGTCGCCGCGCCGACGAAGCCGTCAAGCGCCTCCGCGAGGCCGTCAACTATCTTTGCGAATACAACATCGTTTGCAAGTATGGATACAAGTTCGCCCTGGAAGCCAAGCCCAACGAGCCCCGCGGCGACATTTACATGGCAACCACCGGCCACTACCTCGGATTCATTCCCACCCTCGATCATCCCGAAATGGTTGGCGTCAATCCCGAAGTCGCTCACGAACAGATGGCCGGACTCAACTTCATGCACGGAGTCGCGCAGGCCTGGGAAGCCGGCAAGCTTTTTCACATCGATCTCAATGATCAGGCGCCCGGCCGCTACGATCAGGACCTGCGCTTTGGATCGGCCAATCCCAAGTCCGCATTTTGGCTGGTCAAATTCCTGGAAGATGTAGCCTACGACGGCCCCCGCCATTTCGACGCCCACGCCTATCGCACCGAAAATTGCGAGGGCGTAAGGGATTTCGCCCGCGGCTGCATGCGCACTTATCTGATTTTGAAGGAGAAGGCAACTCGCTGGAATGCCGATCGCGAAATCCAGGCGATCCTCAAGGAGATCTCGGCTACCTCGCCGGGAACGCCCGCAAACGGCCGCTTCTCGGCCAAGGGCTCGAAGGCGCTGCTCTCTCATGTCTTCGACAAAGACACGATCTTGAAAAAGCGTCTACCGTACGAAATGCTCGATCAGCTGACGGTGGATCTGCTCCTGGGCGTTCGCTGACAGAAGAACGAGAAAAGTGAAGAAGTGAAATGTGCGAGGGGCAAAAGTAGAAAAGAAGAAAGAGAGGGGAACAGAGAAAAAGAAGAGAGAAGAAGAATGTGGGGACAGCCGCCCTCGGCTGTCCACGAGCCGAAGGCTCGTTGTTTTTGCTCTTCAGAGACTCGAACCCGGCAACTTCCTACGCCCGGCCCTTCTTCGCAGCCGCAGCCTGCTTCCCGGCCACTTCCCACGGACGCTTCGGTCGATCCGCAGTAGGCTTGTCACGGTCCTCAATGCGGTCGTACTGGTACGCCTCGCTCACGGTTCCGAGGGATTCATTGTAGAGACTGGGCAGACCAAGCCCCATCTTCAACTCCTCCGAGAATGACTGCAACGACTTAAGCTGGTCGGCCGTGGCCGGAACCTCTGCCTTCGAGGTCTTGAGAAACTGCTGGTATCCGCGGTTGACCAGCTTCGAAATCTCGCTGCCAATCAAATATCCAGGATAAGCAAATATCTTCACACCGTCTTCCGGAGTCTTCTGGATCGCGGCCGAAACATTGTACTTGCGCAGAAATACGCGGCTGTTCGTGCCCGGTGCGTCGGTCGTGTCGAACCCGTGTTCGCGCAGCCAAGCTAGCGCTTCTTCGTAGGTTCGTGCTTCAATGGATTTAGTCATTTGCCTGTACTTCAACCTTTCCTTACCGGCTTACAGTCGTCTATTAGATGCAGCCTTTATAAGAACCGGGCGTAACTTTACAGGACCTGCATCGCCGGGCGAAGCTGATTCATCTAAACACAGTACTACATACCTCGTTTCGCACTACATAGCACATTACGTTGGTCACGGTAATTCGGTTCAAAACATGGCATTCGGCTCGATCAAAACATCGACAATCTCGGCGTCAACGGTGCTCGGCAAAGTCTCCGAAACCGCCTCCGGACTAGGCGAAACGCTCGGCCACAGCCTCATGGAGCGCATTGGCAACACGCCCATGCTGCGCCTCGATGCGCTCACCCGCGACCTGCCCGGCGTAGCACTTCTGGGTAAGGCCGAATGGTACAACCCGGGCGGATCCGTCAAGGATCGCGCCGCCGCCAACATCGTTGCGGAAGGCCGCCGCACCGGCAGCCTTCGCCCCGGAAAGATCCTGCTCGATGCCACCAGCGGCAACACCGGCATTGCCTACGCCATGCTGGGTGCGGCCGAAGGATTTCCCGTCACTCTCTGCATGCCCGAGAATGTCTCGCGCGAGCGCAAGCAGATCTTGCAGGGCTATGGCGCCAACATCCTTTACACCAACCCGGCGGATGGATCCGACGGCGCCATCCGTATGGCTCGCGAACTCGCGACCAACCATCCCGATCAATATTTCTATGCTGACCAGTATTCCAACGACGCCAACTGGAAGGCGCACTACTACGGCACGGCTAACGAAATCTGGCACCAGACCCAGGGCCGCATCACCCATTTCGTTGCCATGCTCGGCACCAGCGGCACCTTCGTGGGAACCACGCGCCGCCTCAAGGAACTGAATCCATCTGTGCAATGCATCTCCTTGCAGCCGGACTCGTCCTTCCACGGCATCGAAGGCGCCAAGCACATGGCCAGCGCGATCGTGCCAAGAATTTACGATGCGAGCCTTGCCGACCAGAATCTGGAAATCTCCACGGAAGCCTCCTACGCCATGGCGCGCCAGCTTTCGCGCAGCGCCGGCTTGCTGGTAGGAATTTCCGCTGCCGCCGCCGTCGTAGGATGCCTCGAGATCGCCCGCGACCTTCCGTTGAAGAAGGGTAGGAGGCAGTGATCGTCACCATCCTCTGCGACTCCGGCGACAAGTATCTGAGCGAGAGATTCTGGACGGAAGAATGAATTTTATTTTGATGAGTACGGGGTGGGGATTTTAACTCTCGGCACTACAGAAATCGCACCACTGAACCTGATCTATGCTGAAACTCTCCCGCAAAGACTACGAAGCGCTCCGCCAGCACGGCGAAGAAACCTATCCCCACGAATGTTGCGGCGTCCTGCTCGGGCGCATGGACGATGACGGCACGCGAATTGTGAGCTCCACCGCCCGCTGCGGCAACACCCGCACCGACTCCGCTCACAACCGCTACAACATCGATCCCAAAGAACTGGTCCGAATCCAGCGCGAAGGACGCAACCGCGGCGAGGATATTGTCGGCTTCTATCATTCCCACCCCGACCATCCCGCCCGCTGGTCGTCCACCGACCTCGCCGAGGCCCACTGGTTCGGCTGCTCCTACGCAATCACCAGCGTCGAGAAGGGCAAGGCGGCGACTACCAACTCATTCGAACTGACTGGCACAGACGAATCCGACAAGAGCCTCGCAGACGAGAAAATCGAAATCGAATAACGACCAGGCGCTCTCCGATAAGCGAAGCAGAAACCGCCCCCGCGACTCGGTTTCAGCAAAACCAGACAACTCACCTGACGCTAGCACTCTGTCTAGCGTCCTATGTCGATCACAAGTGTCAACGGACGAAGCCGCAAAGCGGCGAAAGAATGCAGCCCACGGCGCAAGCCGTGGGAATCCAGTTCGCATGATAGCGAGCCCCGGAGGGGCGAAAGAAACGTCAAATCGCAGAGCAGAACCCCGAAACTCCTTGCCAGTTGCGGGAAGTCCGCGATTTTCACAGCGAAGAACTATCCTGAGCCATGCTCAACAGATTGATTCCGGTCAATGAATCTTGGGGAAACCCGCATCCCACGCGGCTTCCGCGAAAAACCAAAATCACGCCTGCACCAAATCCGGTCAGGCCCCTGTGAACGGCGTGCACTCGCTTGAAAACACGTGTACTTACAACGTGCGATTTTCCGTTGACTGAAAAAATAGAAGGAGTACAACAAGATCGTTCTTTGACAGCTTCTTGGTTTTTCCGGTTGGTGCGGCGTCCGGGGCTCAAGCGAAGTCACTTTCCTGATCGCAAGATTGGGAAGGAGGGCAAGCAAGGGTCTATAGCAAAGCGCTGGTCGAGGCGAACGAGAAGAAATGTTGAAGGCAGGATAGAGTTCCGAGGCGTAGGGTAGGTTTATCCGGTTGGCGGTGAGCCCGGAGCCCAAGCGAAGATCGCGCGTTGCGCCCCGCAAGGGAGGCAACGAGAGCAGGTCGAGCGAGGGTCAAACGCGAGCTACTGGCCGAGACGAATGGACCTTACATCACCTCGGAACTCTCTTATTTTTTGCCCCTGAACTGTAGCCCCGAACGCCTTGTCCGGGGACGAGCAATAGGTCCTACTTCTTCTGCCCGGTAAATTCGCTCACAACATTCCCGCTGTCGTCGAGAAACTGCAGCGCACCCTTCCCGTCGGACTGCACGTCAATCCGGATTCTCACTTTCCCATTTCCGTCGCGCAGGCTCAGCCCCACCGATCCATCCGGAGCGCGCCCCAGCTCCAGCCGCTTCACATCGTGCCGATGGGTCGCAAAAAACTCTTCCCACGCGCCGTCTTGCTTATCCGCCGCCAGCTTGCCGATTCGCTCCTCCGCCTTCCGCTTCTCTTCGACCGGGTAGTCTCCCTGGTCGGCAATCGTGATGCGCGAAAATTTGTCCTTTCCCTCCTGGCCTGCATCGAGAGCGAAGATCTGGTTCTCCTCATACTGGTCCAGACTCAAATGCCCGTGATTCTCGATCGTTCCGTCAGGAAGCTGGCTCGCTCCCCAGATCAAGCCGCCCTGTTCGGTGCCCTCCTCGCTCATGAACAGCATTCCCGCAGCATCCCTGCGATCGGGTCGGGGCGACTCCTTCTTATGAATCCAGCCGCCCGGAAAATCGGCGCGGTTCGAGATCGTGAGCCGCACGGTTCCGTCGGGTTCCACAATGTTGATGCGACGCGCCGTGATGATTCCGAACTTGGCATCTCGCATCGCCGCGAAGCCGCACAGAACCGTCACCACGAACACTAGAGTCAGCACTCCGGAATAAATCGCCAGGAACCGCGGACTGGATAGAATTTTCATCGCACCCTCTCCGACACGAAACTTGGACGGCCCATGGGATCTCGATGACCGAAATCATTTCCCCGCATTCCCCGGCCCGCCCACCGGATAAATCCTTGGGATTCTCTGCTCTAAACCCGGCAGCACGGGAAACGTCGCGTGCGGCTCGCTCTGATACCAGTACGCGACCGAGAAATAATTGTCCGACCGGTGATTCGCATGCCCATGCTCGATCGTTGCCCGCAGCGACTTCGTGAATGTGATGGGCGAATCCAGATGAAACCGGTACACCGACGAACGCCCGCCCGCGACTTCCTGCCCCACTACCGGAGCCCCGAAACAGTCCGTACGAAAACGGATGCCCGCCAAAATCCCACGCGCCCAGAAAATAATCTTCCGAGCCGGTGCCATTGATCGACGGCAGTTTCTCCCCGTCGACAAAAAACATGTCATCGCCCTCGCCCCACCACTTGTCCTGATTCTGCAGCACCGACATTGTCACGCCAACAAAGTGCCCGCGCCCCGTCGCCTCCATCCAGACGTAGTTTCCCTCGCCATCCAGATTCTTCTTCCCATCCATATCGCCATTCGACTTCCACTGATTCGTAAATCCCTGCGCCGGCGCAGCCTGCCGGTACTGCGCATGAAAGTAAAGTTGATCCGCCGGCAGCGCCTTGCTGTAAGAGCGGTAGTCGATGTTGAAATAGAAGGCGTCCACCTTCTGCGCCCCTTCGTTGGTCACAGTAACGCGGGCGTGCTTTTCAAACGGCATCGGGAAAAAACAATTCAGAGCCTTGTCCGACCCTACCGACAACGGCACGGACTGATACAGGTGGTAATCTCCCAGTCCCAGTCCAAAGAAATCGCCAACCGGACTTTCCACGCTCGGAGAACTCTCCCCATCCCAATACATCCGCAGCACCAGCGCCTTCAAATGATTAGGATCATCGCTCGCGATCGTGAACCACACGTGGCTGATGAGCCCCGGCCCTCCGTCGTCGAGCAGCGTAAGCGTCTCACCCGGCGCGATGGCTCGAGAGTCGGCATTGCCCCCGCTCCGGTCGTAGCTCGAAGACCGCTTCTGCACATAGTCCTTTGCCTGCGGGAGTGAAGAAAGCAAAGTGGTTGGATCTTGTGTAAAGCAAGGGAGGGAGAGCAGGCAATATACGGCGATCGCGAGTACGTTTTTCATTCACAACTCCAGTCTTTGAACACCAGGAGACGGACACGAGACACCAGCAGACGGACACAGGCCCCCCGGCTCCAACAAGACCCCAGCCGCGAAGCGGCGACAGAATGCAGCCCACGGCGCAAGCCGTGGGTAGCGAACGGGACTTCAGCAAGCCCCGAAGCGGGCGAAAGAATCGCCACAGCCCCAACCTCTGCGTAGACGCGCCTCTTGAAAATGACTATCCACCTCGCGCGATCTACAACGGTATATTCCCATGCTTCTTCGGCGGGTTCTTGTCGCGCTTCGTCTCCAGCATGGCCAGCGCCTGGATCAATTTCTTCCGCGTGTCCCGCGGTTGTATCACCGCATCCACGAATCCCCGGTCGGCCACCACATAAGGATTGGCGAAGCGATCTCGAAACTCATCAATCTTCTCTTGCCGCATCTGCTCCCGGTTCGCCGCCCCATCGAGTTCGCGTTTGTAGACGATATCTACAGCGCCCTCCGGCCCCATCACCGCGACCTCCGCCGTCGGCCAGGCGTAGTTCACATCCGTGCGGATATGCTTCGATGCCATCACGCAATACGCTCCGCCATACGCTTTCCGCGTAATGACGGTAACCTTCGGAACGGTCGCCTCGGCGAACGCGAATAGAAGCTTCGCCCCATGCTTGATGATCCCGCCATATTCCTGCGCCGTTCCCGGCAGAAATCCTGGCACATCTTCAAAAGTCACCAGCGGAATGTTGAAGCAATCGCAGAAGCGCACGAACCGCGCGCCTTTCACCGACGCATTGATGTCGAGTGTCCCCGCCAGCACCGACGGCTGGTTCGCTACGATCCCGACGGACCGACCGTCGAGCCTCGCGAATCCCACGACGATGTTCTTCGCATAGTGCTCATGCACTTCAAAAAAATACCCATCGTCGACTACTGCATGGATGACGTCTTTAATGTCGTAGGGCTGGTTCGACTGTGAGGGAACAATCTTGTCGAGTGCCGCGTCGGCACGATCCGCCGGATCGGTGCAGACTTTTCGCGGAGGCTCGTCCAGATTGTTCGAAGGCACAAAACTCAACAGCTCACGTACCATCGAAAGGCATTCCGCATCGTCGTGCGCCAGAAAGTGCGCCACGCCTGACGTTTCGTTGTGCGTCATTGCTCCGCCCAGTTGCTCTTTCGTCACTTCTTCAAGAGTTACGGTCTTGATGACGTCCGGCCCGGTGATGAACATGTAAGCGGTCTTGTCGACCATCAGCACGAAGTCCGTGATCGCCGGAGAATAGACCGCTCCCCCCGCGCACGGGCCCATGATCGCTGAAATCTGCGGCACCACTCCGCTGTACAACGTGTTGCGCAGAAAAATGTCCGCATATCCCGCCAGCGACATCACACCTTCCTGAATCCGTGCGCCGCCAGAATCATTGAGCCCAATGACCGGCGCGCCCATCTTCGCCGCCAGGTCCATAATCTTGACGATCTTCCCCGCATTCGCCTCCGAAAGCGATCCGCCGAACACGGTGAAATCCTGCGCGAACACATATACCAGCCGGCCCTCGATGCGTCCGTACCCGGTAATGAATCCATCGCCGTAAATCTTGTGCTCGACCATCCCGAAATCGTTGCAGCGGTGAGTGACCAGCTTGTCGGTCTCCTCGAATGTTCCATCATCGAGCAGGAACTCTATCCGCTCGCGCGCCGACATCTTGCCTTCTTTGTGCTGCCGCTCGCGCCGCTTTGCTCCGCCCCCATCTTCGGCGAGTTGATTCCGTTTCTTGAGTTCAGCGACCTTGTGTTCGAGATCCATGCGCACGGATTATAGCGGTTGGCGCGTCGCCGCGTGTATGAGCCTCAACAACCGCACGAATTTTGAAATGGCGTGATTGTGATCTCGGGTGCCCCATCTTTGCCGCGTCTTTTGCGGCAAAGGTGGGGACTTTGGCTTGAGTAAAATAGCGGACCTTGACTTCCCGCGCATTCCCCCGCGGTACATTCCTGCGGCGGTGACCTGACGTAACCTGTCGGCCACCGCCGACGTTTCGGTAGGCTAGGTTTGATATTAACGAGGAGTCCTATGTCCTTAAAACGCTGGTTTCGCACAGGTGCCACGGCGGTTCTCTCGCTGGCGCTCTCAACGTCGATCGCCGTAGCTCAAGGCCACGGTCACGATCGCGATCGCGATGACGATGATCGAGGGCACGATCGTGATCACCACTCGGATCATGACCGCGGTGGGGATCGCGATCGCGATCACGGTCATGGTCGCGGCCACGACCACGAGCGCTATGTCGAGCACGATCGCGAAATTCGCGGCTGGTATCACGAGCACTATTCCCATCTTCCCCCCGGCTTGGCCAAGCGTGATCGCCTGCCTCCCGGCTTGGAGCGCCAACTGATCGTTCGCGGAACTTTGCCTCCCGGTCTTCAGCGCAGAATGCAGCCCTGCCCGCGAGAGTTGGAAGTCATGCTTCCGCCCCCGCCCCCCAATTACGTGCACGTAGTAATTGGCGGCAACCTGGTTCTCTACAACCGCGCCAACTTTCAAATCGCTGACGTTTTCCACCTCGAAATTAACTAACAGCGTTGTGATCTCGGGTGCCCCATCTTTGCCGCGTCCTTTGCGGCAAAGGTGGGGACTTTGACTTGAGCAAAAGGTAGGGATCATAACTTCCGCCGCATTCCCCCCACAGCACATTCCTGCGGTAAACTGCCCTCAGTGTCCTCCCTCGCCGACCAGATGGGCTTCAATTTCCGAGCTCCAGACCGCCGTGTCTGGAAGGTTCGCGACCTGGTCGCCGCCGTTCGCACCCACATCGAACGCGAATATTCCGATGCCTGGGTCGAAGGCGAAATTTCCAACTTCCGCGCCCCCGAATCCGGCCACCTGTACTTCACGCTGAAAGACGGCAACGCGCAGATCCGTGTAGTCATGTTCCGCTCCTCCGCGCGCCTGCTTCGCTTTCGTCCGGCGGACGGCCTGCAAGTTGTCGTGCGCGGCCGCATCACCGTCTATGAAGATCGCGGCGAACTGCAGATCTCCGCCGAATACATCGAACCCAAAGGCGCGGGATCGCTACAGTTGGCTTTCGAACAACTCAAAGCCAAGCTCGAGGCCGAGGGACTTTTTGCCGCGGAGCGAAAGAAGGCGATCCCATCGTTGCCCGCGCGAATCGGCGTCGTCACCTCAACGCAAGCCGCCGCGCTCCGAGACATCCTTAACATTCTCCATCGCCGTCATCATTCCGTGAACGTCCTCATCTTTCCGGCCCAGGTCCAAGGTGAGGCAGCGGCTCTGGAGGTCTCAGCCGGAGTCCGCTTTTTCAACCAGCACGACAACGTCGACGTAATCATCATCGCCCGCGGTGGTGGCTCGGCCGAAGATCTCGCATCGTTTAATCACGAAGGCCTGGCGCGGACCGTTGCCGCCTCAGAGATCCCGGTCATTTCCGCCGTCGGCCATGAAACTGATTTCACCATCGTAGATTTCGTCGCCGATTTGCGCGCGCCCACTCCCTCCGCCGCCGCGGAACTGGTCATCCGCTCGCGCCAGGAAATCGAAGACCACGCTGCCGCATTACACGAACGCCTCAGCCGTGCCATGCGCTACCGCCTGCTGATGAGTCGCCAAGCCCTGAGCGACCTGGCCCAGCACGGTGCCTTCGCTCGCATGATGGAACTCATCCGCCAGCGCCAGCAGAAACTGGATGACTTGATCCACCGCATGGAATTGGCCGAGCGCCGCCTCCTCGAACAGATGCAACGCCGTTGGGAAACAGTGTCATCCGCCGTGCGCCACTACGACTTGCGCTTGGTTCTCTCCGGTATGCGCAAGGAATTAGAGAGCAGCACTGCCGCCCTGGTTGCGATCATGCGCAACGTATTCCTGCAACACCGGGTGCGCAGCGAACGCTTACAGACGGCCCTCGAATCCCTCTCCCCGTTGGCAATTCTCGAACGCGGATACGCCCTGGTCTTCGACTCCGATGGCAAGCTTCTGAAAGATTCACAGGCCGTAAAGATCGGTGACGAAATCTCCGCCCGCCTCGCCCACGGCCAGATTCAAGCCGCAGTAACCAAAAAGCACTCGTGACGTGAAACAACCAGGCCGTGAAGGCTGTCCAGTAAAGCGTCAAAGGCCACGCATGGCGAGACGAAAAGCCGTGAATGGAACCGTGGTAATTGAACCCAGCCCCGGAGGGGCGAAAGAAAACTCAACAGAACACCGCCAATGTCGCTTGACCCGTCCTCGCTGCATCGACTCTTTCGCAAAATCACTTACAATGTAACCTGAGGTTTGCCACTACCTACGGAGATGAATTCGATTGACGCCTGTCATCACATCGGGAACCCAATACGCATGGGTGGCGCTCGATATTCTCCTCGTCGCCTTGCTCATCTACCAGGTCCTGGTGATGATTCGCGGGACGCGCGCCGTTCCCATGCTGGTCGGCCTGCTTGTCGTTTCCGTCATTTTCTACTTCGCGCGCATCGGTGAATTAACCACCCTGAACTGGGTCGTCAGCCGCGTCTTGCCCTACGTCGTCTTTGCCCTAATCGTCGTGTTTCAGTCAGAAATTCGACACGTGCTGGCCGACCTCGGTCGTCGATTGACCTTCTTCGGCGGGTCTTCCGGTGAAAACGATTCCTACGACGACATTGTCCTCGCTGCCAATCTTTTCTCCCAACACCAGACCGGGGCTCTCATCGTGATCGAGCGCGAGATCGGCCTGCGCACTCACATCGAAAGCGGTGTGCCGCTCGATGCCCGCCTCTCCTACGATCTACTGGCCACCATTTTCCGGCCCAGTGCCCCGCTCCACGACGGCGCCGTAATCGTTCAGAAAGATCGCATCGCTGCAGCAGCCTGTTTCCTGCCGCTCTCCATGAATCCGCTTCTCTCCACCCAGCTCGGCACGCGTCACCGCGCCGGCATCGGCATTACCGAAGAGACTGACGCGATCGCCGTTATCTGTTCCGAAGAAACTGGCGCCATCAGCTTCGCCGTTGGTGGACGGATCGAGCGTGATCTCACAGTCGAGCAATTGCGCGAACGCCTCGGCGCCGAACTGCGTCGACACATGACCTCGGTTACGCTTCCAACTCCAATTGCACAGAACGTCGAGGATGAATCCGACGCCGCGCTCGACTCGCCCCTTGTCGATCCCGCTCCCCAACGGAAGTCGAGCCAGGGCTCGGAGCAGGAGCCCGCCGGATGATCGGACTCTTCCAACGCTACGTGGTGCATAACTTCACGCTGAAGGTGACGTCCTTGCTGTTGGCGACTGGACTTTGGTTCATGATTTCACGCGATGAACAGCCCGCCGAAATTGCGGTCCACGCGCCCATCGTCTTTCAGCATGTTCCACCCGATCTCGAAATCAGTTCCGAACTGATTCCGGAAGCTCAGATCCGCGTGCGCGGCCCTGAGCGCCTGATCCGCCAGCTGAAGGTGAATGAGGTTCAAGCGGAAATCGACCTCGCCGGTGTCAGCTCACAGGAACACACTTTTGATCTGACTTCCCAGCAAGTCCGTCATCCCCGGGAAGTGACCATCGTCCAGGTCGTGCCGGCCCAATTGCACTTGGCTTTCGATACGCGTCTTTCCCGGGATGTCGAAGTTCACCCGCGCGTGACCGGAAATTTCGCCGAAGGAGAGCAGATCGTTAAAGTCGATGCTGATCCCTCCCGTATTACCATCACTGGCCCTCGTCATCACGTCGAAAAAATCGATGCGGCCATGACCGACACGATCGACGCCAGTGGAACCCGCGGCAGCGCGGTGTTCACTACCAACGTCTACGTGCCCGACCCGCTCGTCCAGGTGGTGCGGGGCACCTCGATTCGCGTCACCGTGACCGTGCAGAAAATTGGAAGTGCCACCCCTCACTGACGAAACGGCGATCCTGATTTATCATCGCTGTTCTCGTTTTTAGCGGATTATCGAATCTCTTCTATGACCCAGCAAAGGCAGTTGTTTGGAACCGACGGCATTCGTGGTGTGGCCGGAGAATTTCCGCTGACCAAGCAGAGTACCTACCTCATTGGCCGCGCCCTGGGCCACGACCTGGTTCAGAACGTGCCCAAAGCGCAGGCTGTGATTGGCCAGGACACTCGCGAATCGAGCCGGTGGATTGCCGATCGCGTCGCCGAAGGCCTCGCGGCTGTTGGAGTCGATGTGCACAGCGCCGGCGTGATCACAACGCCGGGCGTAGCTTACCTCTCGCGCTCGCGCCGAATGGCGGCTGGTGTGGTCATCTCCGCCTCACACAATCCCTGGACTGACAACGGAATCAAAGTCTTCTCGGGCGACGGCTTCAAACTGACCGACACTCGCGAACTCGCGATCGAAAAAGAAATCTTCGCGCTGCTGCAGAATGCCACTGCCGCCGATGACACTGCGCTCAAGATTCCGCGACCTTCCCTGCCGGGCGAGGCCGAACTCCGCCAGGCCTACATCAAGTCGCTCGGGTCGAGTGTTTCGTCAGATCTCAGCAAGCTGCACGTGCTGGTGGATTGTGCCAACGGCGCCGCTACTGCCGAAGCGCCGGAACTGTTTCGCGCTCTCGGCATTCAGGCGACATTCATCCACAACTCGCCCGACGGCAAGAACATCAACGAGCAATGCGGTGCCCTCCATCCGGAAACTCTCGGAAAGATGGTCGCGGACTCCGAGGGGAAATTCGATCTTGGCGTCACCTTCGACGGCGATGCCGACCGCGCCCTTTTCTGCGATGCTGCCGGGCGCGTCGTCAACGGTGACGGCGTCCTCCTCGCCGCCGCCCGCGACCTGCACGCGCAGGGCAAGTTGAAGGCCGACACCGTCGTCTCCACCACCATGTCGAACATGGGTCTGGAGATTGCGCTCAAGAAATCCGGCATTCGCATGCTGCGCGCCAACGTCGGCGACAAGTACGTGCTCGAGGAGATGCTCAAGACCGGGGCAACGCTTGGCGGCGAGCAGTCGGGTCACATCATCTTCCGCGATGGCGACGCCACGACCGGCGACGGCCTCCTCACCGCTCTGCGCCTCATGGATATCATCGTCCGCACCCGCAAGCCGCTCGCCGACTTGGTCGGCGACCTAAAAGTATTTCCCCAGAAAATTCAGAACGTCCGCGTGCGCGAGAAAGTTCCTTTTGCCCAGGTTCCCGCCATCCAGGCAGCCATTGCCGACGCCGAGCGTGAACTCGACGGCAACGGCCGCGTGGTCGTCCGCTATTCCGGCACCGAAGCCTTGGCCCGGGTGATGGTCGAAGCCGAGTCCGAATCCAAAATGCAGTCCCTCACCGCAACCATAGCCGCCGAAATCCAAAAAGCCCTGGGCGCACAGTGAGAAAAGCATCCGTAGGGACGTAGCTTGCTACGTCTCTCGCCAATCAAAAGCTCAACCCGGAACCAATCACAAACTCCAGCCAGCCACCGCTAGCGCTATCTGACCAAGCCAGGTAGTACCAAGCCAGCCGCCTCGACCAACCGAGGAAGCGCAGCACTTAAGCGCCGCGTAGCTTTCACAAAGAGTCGGCTTTTAGAGTGCGTGGGAACTAGATATTTTGCGATGCTGTGGAACATCGAGTGTCCGCTCTTAGCCGCATAGCGGCGGCAGAATGCAGCCCACGGCGCAAGCCGTGGGAAAAGTGGGCCACCGAAAAGCCCCAGCGGGGCGAAAGACTGGTTCTCACGCGGTCTCTTTTAGTCCCCGTATTCAATTCTACAAAGCAAAGTAAGTCTTCTTATGCAACCAGCTGTTCTCATCTCCAATCACAATGCGATCAGGCCAACCCGGCACGGTACTGATTAGAAGTCGCAGCCCGCTCGCATCTTTCGGAAGCTTGAAGTCGACCTGCGTAGTGTAGGACTCCGCCGGCTTGATCGGAGTCATCAGGGAAGTGCCTGCGGTCGACACAGGTTCATACTCGTGCCCCGCGTCGTCAATCAGCCGAACCTCCCGCGGAGATGGCATTAGCGGTGCGTCCTTCGGTCGGCTCGGCGATGTGGTCGTCTCGTCAAAGCGCGTGCGCACGGTGACAATGTATCGGCTCGACGTCGCATCCGCCTGCGTCTTCACGTCGACGACCGAGTAAGCCAGATGGCAATCGATCTCGCAAAAGTATTTCTCTTGTCCCCGGCCCAAGGCCCTCTCGTGGCTGCCGGCAGAAAACCCCAGCAGCAGTGCAAGGTAGATCACTACTCCGGTTCCAATCACCATCACGGCCGCTCGCGCGAGCCTCGGTTTACGCGCGAACCAGAAGATCAGCACCGACGCAAGCGCTACAAAAAGCCCCACACCGGCGGCAAGAAATCCAACTGCCGCGAGCGGCGCGGGAAAATTCATATTGCTGGCGATGTTGGCTGTCCACATGGCATTCATTCCTCCAAAAAGTTGAGGCGGCTCGTTTGCGCTCGGATAAATTTCGTCGGCGATCCAGTAATTCTCGAGGACGATTGCCACAAGCGTGCCGACAACCCAAAGTGTCCGGCGAAATCCAGGCCAGGAAGCCTTGGGCACAAACAGTTGGATCCCGACATCCGCCAGATACGCCGCGCAATAACAAAAGTTGGCGCCCAGGCCCAGGACAATCAACGCCACCAGCGAACCCAGCGTGAGAGACGGACGGAAGTGAGGCCACGCAAAAATGATCCAGAGCAGAACGATCGCCGTGAGAACGCCGTTGTATAGCAGTCGCCCGCGCTCCCAAAAACTGGCGGCAGAGACAAATCCCGGATCCGGCCTTTCGATGGTTGAGGGGCGTTGCATAAAAGTTAGACCATTCATGAAGAGTACTTCGTAATACAAAGTGAATCGCCCAAAAAAAGAGAACCTACTGGTCCCGCGTTACCCGGATCCACTCTTCCATCTGATCGAGATACTCGGCCAAAGCCCGCCGGCCGGCCGCGGTTAGTCGATATTCCGTGCGCGGCACGCGTCCTTCAAAAAACTTCACGCACGAAATGTATTGCGCCTCTTCAAGCTTGCGCGCGTGCACACTGAGATTTCCGTCCGTCGTCTTGAGCACGCGTTTGAGGTCGTTGAAACTAAGCGAGTCGTTGGTCGCCAGCGCACTCACAATCCCCAGTCGAATCCGCTCGTGAATCAACCGGTCGAGTTCAGGAAGTTCGGGCGCCTGAGGCGGACTTTGTTCGCGTTCCTGTTCCCTCCGGGTTTCCCGAACCCGAGGTTCGGTCTTTGCATGCTTGCGCGCGGATGAAAGCGCTCTACCCACCGTGTCTCCTCGCAATCAAAAATCCGAAAACGATGTGCAACCCCCCGAAACCCGCTGCCAGAAACCAGTTGCCCCACCCCGCAGGTCCCAACACCGCGAGCCCTCCAAGCAGCATGAAGCACAATCCCATGACCGGGACGATAGAAACCGAGAACGCTCCTCCCGTCATGATGCCCGCGCCATAGAGCAACAGCCATGTCGCCGGCAGCGCCGCCTCCAGCCCGACCCGAAACAACAAGAATGTCAGGAATGCGCCCGCGACCAGCGGCGGAGCCAGTCCCAGCGCCACTTTGCGGGCTGGACCGGAAAACAATGGCAGCCCCACCCGGTTCGCCTTCCAGGTGCAGGCCAGCAATCCGACGGCGACCGCAAGCAATCCCTCAGCCAGCCACACCCGCAGCCAGCCAAAAGACGAAACCTGCCGGGAAGCGATCCAGGCCGCGACGATCGCGGTGAATCCCAGAAGCACCTGGCCCCACCCCGACACCGCAGTAAAGGCGGCTGACCGCTCCATCGTGTCGCGAATGTAGCGCAGATCCTCCGCCAGTTTCGGGGTCACATCCGGCGCTTCGACACTTGGCGGCGCAAGCCGGCCAGAACGATGAAAGCGTCGAATGCGGTGTGTTGAGGGGTCAAACACGAGAACAGATTAGCGTAATGGGAAATTTATGTCAAGTACTTTGCAGTGTAAAGCGAGCGCGCTCGTCGGTGGACAGGGGGAACGCTTTTGCTCTCGATACTCGTGCGGCGGGAGCTTCGGTTAGACGCCAGCGGGCGGGATGGGAAAGCAGGTTAGCTCTTACAATGTGTCGAACCAAAGAGGCAGAGCGTAAAATGGTTGTTCCGGGTCGCCTGGTTACAGAAACAATGTCAGCACCTACGATGACGGTTCAGTTCTGACTCTTCTCATGCTACCGGAGCAGGATCAAACGATCTTCGATTGGATTCGGCAAGGACGAGAAGAGCTACCACGCTCTAGAACTCTAGACTGGAACGGGAATTTCGTTTCACACCTCATTCCTCCTGTTTTTGAATCGCACGCAAAACTCCTGCATAAGATTGAGGCCCACTACGAGTTCATTGACCAGCCACTCGCCGCTTCAGAGAATGCAATTCTAGGAATCCCATCGTGTGAACCGCTGAAGTCCTTCGTACAGGGTCGAAGGGCCGATTCTCAGCCCACTCCGGTTCGCTGGGAAGAGTTGGCCGAGTTGTTGGGTGTTCCGTTCGCTCCGGCGATAAACCACGAATGGTATCGCAAGAAACTTCGGAATCCGTGGTGTTGGCCTCGCCTTCTATACGGCCCGAGCGAGGGTTTCCTCAGCCAAGAAGAATGCGAAACATTGGCGACCGTACTGAAGCCTTTTACGGACAATCAAGATTGTTTCTTTCGCTTCTCTGACATTCCATTTTATGCACGCTCTGGCCAGCCACAGCTGTTCAGGGGCACGCTCGACAGAGTCTCAGCGTTTCAGAACGAGAACCGTCTCAGCTTCGAGTACTGGTGGCCACAAGATCGCAGTTGGTGTGTGTGTTCTGACTACGACCTGTGCTTCACGATTATTGGAGGGTGCAGCCAGCTTGTGTCTGCCCTATTGCAAAATAAAGTACTTGAGTGCGTTGAAGTAAACCTGCATACACGCATCGACGTCTTCGCGCCTGTGCCGACTGACTTGTCCTGAACACAATTGGCGCAACATTCCCATCACACTCATACCCCCCCGGGTCACGCCTGTCACCGCACTGCTTTCCTGAGGATAATCGCGGGATAGCACCTCTCAGGGCTGGCTAACGTCAACGCCCGGCCTTTGACTACTTCGCCAACAACCCGAACACTCCGACCCCATTAGTCGTACCCACATAAACTTTCCCGTGGGCAATCATCGGCGTGATGTACTTGTTGCCGTTGCCGAAGTGATCCCGGCTGTTTGCAGCCTGGTTCGAGTTGTAGAGTTCCACCAGGGTCTTGGCGTCGTACGCGTGCAACACCGCCGGGCTCGTGTTTTCCGATGCCCATACAATCCCGTTGAGAACGCCGTTAGCCGATACGCTCGGCGTCGTCCCGGGATACCCGAACGAATTTGAGCTCCTCGCCACCGCCGCCGCGAGCAACTTCGCATTCTTGAAGCGGAAGTCGAGCAGCGGAGATCCCACCGGGCCGTAATAGATGTTTCCGTTGAAAGCCGCCGGCATCGACCAGATCCCTCCCGGCAACACACCCGCAAGCTCCTGGTAAACATTATTGCTGCCTGAATTAAACTTCCCCATGTTGGTCCGGTCTACCACGTAGAGATTCGTGTCCTTCCCTGCTCCGACTGCCAGCGTCCAGGCCTTTCCGGTGGAGTCTTTCTGGTTCACGAGCAACGTCCCTCCCGACCCAAGGTCCGTATCGCTGCCATTTTCCTGTACCTCGTTGTCCATCTCGAAGTAGTCCGCGACCGCCAGCCCGCCCTTGGTCGTCAGATGGAGAAATGCGTTCCCGTAATCGCCTTCGGCAGGGAAGCCCGAGGCATTGAGGCTCGTGTCGAAGACTCCATTGGCGTCGAGCAGGAAGATGTTGCCGGTGCCGTCAGCCGCCATGCCAGCTCCCGAGTTCCAGATCGCACCCTCGTTCCCGTTCGGGGTCACGTTGAGAACCGTCGTCTGCGCCAGCGTGTTCGTGTTGTAGCCCATGATCCATCCGGTGTACGGACGGAAATCGCAGTGCGACGCCCACCCCAGATAAATCGTGCCGCCAATCAGAAGCAGCCCGGCGCGCTCCTTATACTGACCCGGGTCGAAAATTACGAAGCCTCCGGAGCTGTTGTCGCCGGTGCCGGGATACTTGGCGGTTATCTCGGCGGGTCCGTTATGAACTTCGGCCCCCGTGGTCGCGTCGAGCGCATGCAGGCGCTGATGATATTTTCCCGTGTTGTCTTTCGACATGGCGACCACGTAGATCACCGGATTCCCGGTTTTCGGCCGCGCAATCGCTGGTGTCGACGTAATCCCAATCTCCGGCGAAACCTGCCCGCATCCGCGGTTGTCAGAAGTTGTTTCTCCCGCCTTCAGGGTTGTAACTTGCCAGATCTTTGTGCCCGTGTCGGCGTCATACGCGTAGACCGAGCCATGCTCGGTCGCCACGATCACCACGTTGTGTGCTACACCCGCGATCGTCAGTGCCGATAAATACAAGGGTTCCGCATCGACCAACCCATCCGCCGGCAGCGTAAACAGTTTGCCGAAAGACGCCGAGTTTACATTACTGGTCGTAAGAATGGTCTCTTTACCATTGAGACCCGTGCGCGCATTATTGTTGTGATAGGTCAGAACGTCTTGGCAAAACGCCGGCACTGCCAGCGTGCTTACCAGCAATACCAGCGGCACCACGATTAGACTGCGTAGAAATGAGGGAACGACGGCTGGATTCAACGACGGCATGGCAGGGCCTCCAGGTGGGCTACAGCGGGGTTTTAAGTTGCATCAGGATACTGCGACAACGGCTGAATAGCATTTTCTTTTTCGCGCGATAGTCGCCCGGTTCATACTCGGAAGTACACAGCATCGGATTCAATTCAATGACGGATCTCGGCAAGCTCCTGATCGTCCTCGGCGTCGTGCTAGTGCTCGCCGGACTTCTCCTCACGTTCCTCGGCCGCGCCAACCTCCCGCTGGGCCGCCTCCCCGGTGACATCATCTATCGCGGCAAGAACACGACATTTTATTTCCCCCTCGCGACATCCATCGTGCTGAGCGTGCTCCTATCTCTGGTGCTGTACGTGATAAGCCGCTGGAAGAAGTAGCAAGTTAGAAGCAGAAAGCGAGAAGAAGACAGAAAGAGAAATGAAAATGTGGGGACAGCCGCCCTCGGCTGTCCGTCGAGCAAAAGCTCGACTCGCATTTGACTTCCCCGACTCCCAGCCAGTACATTCGTTCGCACGGTTCTTCTTGTTCTTTGTAATCTTCTTCGGAACGCGCGTCTTTGCCGCTCGGCGAAGACAGGGAAGCGGGTGTAAATCCCGCGCTGCCGCGCAACTGTAAGCGAGGAAATTGCCCTCGGCCACTGGGAACTCCCGGGAAGGCCATGGGCGAATCCGGATACTCATCCTCACTCGCGAAGCCAGGAGACCGGCGCGATCCGTTTACGGCAACCTCTTTCGCGTGCAAAGGAGGACGGAATGCGCGTCTTTGTTGGCTTCTTTCTCGGTCTCGTTCTTTCGGCTGCTGCTTCTGCCGTCGATCTCACAATCAAAGTCACCGATCCTCAGTCTGCGGCCGTCTCCGGCGCTCAAGTCTGGCTCCTGCGTAGGAACAACGGCAAAGTCCTCGCCACCGGGAGCACTTCCGCTGAAGGCATCGCAACCTTCCACACTATCGACGCCGGGCAATATCAGATCAAGGTGCTCGCTCCCGGCTTCGCGGCCGAGACTCTCGACGTTTCCTCCAAGTCGGAAGTCACTGTCAAGCTTCGCCTCGCAACCGCCTCGGAAACGGTAGTCGTCAGCGCGACTCGGACTCCCGTCCCCGGCGAAGCCGCGGGCACCGACGTCGATTCTCTCAGTGGAGCGCAGCTGGCATCCACGCGACCCACCGCCGCCAGCGACGCCGTCCGGTTTCTTCCCGGCGCCATCGTCAACGCTGCCGGCCAGCGCGGAGGCTTGACGTCTCTCTTCGTTCGCGGCGGTGAATCGCGCTACAACAAAGTCATCGTCGACGGCGTCACCATCAACGAACCCGGTGGCACCTTCGACTTCGGTACTCTCCCTCTGGATCAAGCCGATCGCATGGAGTTTGTGCGTGGCGCCCAAAGCACCCTCTACGGCTCCGACGCCATGACCAGCGTCGTCCAGGTCTGGACCCGCAACGGCACCGCGCAAATTCCCGAACTTCGCTTCGGCGCCGAAGGAGGAAATTTCGCCACCGCTAACGGCTACGCGACCCTTGCCGGCGCTCACGGACGTTTCGATTACAACCTGTTCGGCAGCCAATTCAATACCAGCGGCGCTGGAATCAACAATGCTTTTTCCGATTCGCTCGAAGGCGCCAATGTCGGAGTCGCCCTCAACGATCGAACTTCCCTCCGCGTGCGCGTCCGCCACTCCAACAGCCATACCGGGGTCTCCGGCGAGTGGAGTTTCAATGGCTCGCCACTGGAGCCTCCCGATCCCAGCGACTGGTCCCAACTTAACAACGTCCTCGGCAGCGCCGAATTTTCAGTACGGTCGCCCTCTGGTTGGGAGCACCGTATCACCGCCTTCGACTATCTCTATCGCTACTACGAGCAGAATTTAAATGGTGATCCCGCGAGAATTTTCGACTTTGCTTCCAACGAAGTCGACCACATCAATCGCTCCGGCTTCGAGTATCAGGGAGACTATTCGGAACGAATCTGGGCGCACACTACCTTCGGATTTCGCCTCGAGAACGAAAATGGCTTCGTCGGCAACCTTGCCTACGGTCCACAGACGCATGGCCAACGCCTGAACGACGATGCCTACCTCCAGCAACAACTCACCTGGAAATCGCTGACCGCGATCGCCGGCGCCCGCTTCGTTCACAACAGCGCTTTCGGCAACACTGGCGTCCCCCGAGTCGCCCTTGCGTGGCAGGCGATACGAGGCGGCGAAACTTTCTCCGGTACCCGCCTGAGATTCTCTTACGCCACCGGCTTCAAAGAGCCGCGCTTCGAAGAGACCTTCAACGGCATTCCGCCGAACATCTTCAACATTCCCAACCCCGGTATAAAGCCCGAACACACGCGCGAATTCGAAGCCGGACTGCAGCAGCGCTTTCTGCAAGGCAAATATGTTTTCACCGCGACCTACTTCAACAACCTCTTTCGCGATCAGATCAACTACGTGACGGTCGACCCTGTTAACTTCGTCGGCGAATACTCCAACGTGAACAAGTCGATGGCCCACGGTGCCGAGGCCGGTGTGCAGGCCACGCTTCGCCCGCGCCTGCTACTGAACGCGGCATACACCTACACTTCGACCCAGATTCTGGTAAATCCCGCGCCCATCAATGCGCTGTACAACCCGGGAGAGCCTCTCCTCCGTCGCCCCAAACATTCCGCAACGCTCGCTCTGTCGTATCTTGGCTCGCGCTGGGGATCCAATCTCGCCGCCAGTTTCGTCGGACGCCGCCCTGACTCCGACTTCCTCGGTCTGAACATCGATCATGCTGCCGGATATGTTCGCGCCGACCTTGGTGGATGGTACGCCGTCCATCCCCGCGTCACCGCCTACATCAACCTCGAGAACGCCCTCGACCGCCACTACAACGAAGTAGTCGGATACCCGGCATTGCCCATCAACTTCCGCGCAGGAGTCCGCTTCCGCGTCGGTGGAGACTAACAGCACGAAGTCACAACCAAGCCGCCAATCATCTGTGGACGAATGCTCATCAATTCGCCATAGCGTTGCGCTATGAGTCGAGTCACGAATGTAATCCTTACGGCCCATGTTGGCCTGCAAGGTGGTTCAATTCGTAATACCCCGACAACCATTGGACGGCGATGGCTACTTGCGCGGAAAAGTTTCCCACCTCCCCACCCCGGAGCAATAGGGTCCCGAACTCGGCTACAACACCGCCTTTGGCAGACTCCCGACAACCGTTCTACAATCCTGCCGTGCGACCGAAATGCCGCTCAGCAGGCAATCCGGTGACAAATGTCGGATTAGTTCCGGTGAATGCACTTAGAAATCATCGCAATGTTCACGACAGCATCGAACATCTCCGCACGCAATTTATTATCAGCGCGAGCCGATTTGCGCATGGTGACGGACAAGGGTGAATAATGCCGAATTTCCAGAATGTGCCCGGCGGGCAGAGCATCTCCAAAACCACCGTTACAGTCACCGGAGGCACCCTCACCGTCGGGCTCAACCTCAACGACGCGCCTGGCCGGGACCTCGTGGTCACGAACGCCGGCAATGACATCTCAATCATTCCCGGCGATACCAGGGGCGGCGTCCGGCTCTATACCCTTCGAGTAAGTCCCAGCGTCCTGGCGACGAAGTCCTCCCTTACCGGTACCATCATGGCCACCGACGATCTCAGCAAGCCGCCGGCTGACCAGTTCAACGTCGAATTTCGCTTCGCGACGCAGCCTGCGCACGAACTGGTAGTCCGCGATGTAACCAGCGAGATATTCGGCGTCGATAAGTTCACCTTCCGAACCGGGGCCGAGCCGACAGTCTTAATGCCCACCTTCAAACCCGGTGACCCAAACAACGCGTTCGAGTTCAATCCTGCCGCGCCAGGCCCGGTCGTCGACCTGCACGTATTTGCCGCCAAGATCGGCAATATAGAACGTACCCACTGGCTCATGTTGCCCTTCAACACTACCCCCACCAGCCTGATGGTAGTCATCTCGCATGGCTTCGGCCAGAACTGGGCTTACTATTCCAAACTCGGTTTCGGCAACCCGATGTCCAAGGCCCTTCTTCTGGATGTCCGCGATCGGTTTGTGCTGCGTCGTTGGGGTCATCAGGTGGCCACTAGCCGGTCGTCCATGGCTCTCCTGATGCCGGTTCGCTCCGCCGCTGGAGGCGGTGAACTCGGCCCATTCATCAGCCAGGCCGGATTGGGCGCCAAGATCGTCGTCAACATCTTGACCCAGGCGGATGCCGCGGAGGCGCTGCGCGAAGTGAACCTGGTGACCTTCAGCAGCGGCATTTACGATGCGAACACGTTCATCGCCAGCGGCGGTAGAGGGCTCAAGTTTAATCTCATGGTCAACCAGGACCCGGCCAGCGGCGTCAACATCTCTGGTCCTGCTCGCAAGCAATACTTGAGCGGCTGGACCACCGGCGGGCCTCGTTCGGGCTTTGAGTTCCTCCCTATGCCACGATGGCAGAATGACCCCAAACTCGACGAGATGAAAGCCGCACTCGGCCGCGAGTACCTGCACACCTGGGCGATCCCGACGTATACCCTCGGCATGGCCCTGCGGTAGCCCGCGCGGAACTCGGTCCAGATCGTAGCCGGGTCACGCGGTTAAAGGTCGAAAGGGAAACAGTGAGAATGGAGGGTGTCGTCTGCCGGCGTTCTTAATCCGCGAACCCAGCCGGCCAGCAGCATTGAATGAAAATTGCCGACGATCTTTAGCCCCGGTGGGTATCCTGCGAGAGCCTGAACGGGAAAACTCTAGCTGACCTTCTGTGGCGACCGCGGAAGCGGCATGGCCGAAGCAATCTTCGCCCCAAAATATTTGGTCCGCGCCAGCAGTAATTTCTCGATTTCCACTTCCTTCAGCGGCTGCTGCCGTCCCAGCAGATGCGTGACCAGCGCAATCTGGGCGAAATGCTCGACTGTTTCCATCTTCATATATGCGTGTTCGAGCGTATCGCCATAGGCCACCACGCCGTGATTCGACATCAGGATCGCATCGTAGTCGGGAACGTAAGGCTCCAAAGTCTGCGCCAATTCCGACGTTCCCGGCGTCCCGTAGCGCGCCAGCGGAATGCACCCCAGTCCCATCACGACTTCGCAAACCAGAGGCTCGGTCAACGGAATTCCCGCTGCCGCGAAGCCCGTTGCCGTCGGCGGATGCGCGTGCACAATCGCCTGCACATCGGGCCGCATGGAGTAGATCAGCAGATGCATCCCGATCTCGCTGGTCACATTGCGCCGCCCTGAGACGCGCTGTCCCTCCAGGTCGACAATCACCATGTCGGTCGGCCGCATCGCCCCCTTGCTCAGGCAGGTCGGCGTTACCAGGACCCGGTCGTCGGTCAACCGCACCGACAGATTCCCATCCATGGCGGCAACGAACCCCCGTTCGTGGAGCATTCGCCCGTATCGGACAATTTCTTCCCTATGTTTGCGTTCTACAGGCATGGATACCCTTGGGGGAGATGATAAAAAGCAGGCCGCACGTGGGCACCCGCATAGTATCAGTACCCCCGCGCCCGAAACAATCCAAAATTTGAACAAAATCGATACTTTGGGCAGGCTGTAAACCCGCGCAGTTTGCGGCCTCTGTCCTTATAATCGGCCTGCGTGCTGGTCTCCGATTTCCATTACGAACTTCCCGAAGAATTGATCGCCCAGCAGCCCCCGTCCGATCGCGCCGCCTCGCGTTTGCTGCACCTTGCCGCACCCACGGGAGCTTTCCAAGATCGCCGCTTCCGTGAATTTCCCGATCTCCTCCGCCCCGGCGATCTGGTCGTCTTCAACAACACTCGCGTATTCCCCGCCCGGCTTTACGGACGCCGCGCCGGTCTCCATGCCCAATCCATCAGCCCGCGCAATCCCGCGGCCCGCGATTTTCTTCGTGGACGCATTGAGGTCCTGCTTACCCGCCAGGTGCAGGACGATCCCAACGAATGGGAATGCCTGGTCCGCCCCGGCCGCAAGATCGGAGTCGGCGAACATCTTTTCTTCGGCGAAGACGACGAACTCCAGGCCGAGGTCATCGCCCGCGGCGAATTCGGCGAGCGTCGCATTCGCTTTGCCCCCGCGCCTGACTTCTTCGCTCGCGTCGAAAGCATCGGACACATCCCGCTCCCGCCCTACATCGCCCGCCAGGATTCTCCCGCCGACCGCGAGCGCTACCAGACCGTTTATGCCCGCGAGCGCGGATCCGTTGCCGCTCCCACCGCCGGCCTTCACTTCACACCGGAGATATTGCAGCGCCTCAGGGATCGCGACATCGACACCACAGAAATCACCCTGCACGTCGGACTGGGAACCTTCCAGCCCGTGCGCGCCGAGCGCGTCGAAGAGCACCAACTGCATTCCGAGAGATATTCGATCTCCCCCGACGCCGCCGCGAAAATCCGCCAGGCACGCGCCGAATCCCGCCGCGTAGTTGCCATCGGCACCACGACCGTTCGCACTCTCGAATACTCTGCCCACCAGGCCGCGGGCGAAGTGGTCGCCAGTACGGGCGAGGCCAATCTCTTTATCTATCCCGGTTACAAGTTCCAGGTCGTGCAAGCCCTTCTGACAAACTTCCACCTGCCCCAATCCACACTGCTCATGCTGGTCTGCGCGCTCGGCGGAAAAGAAAACGTCCTCAACGCCTACCGCCACGCCGTAGCTCAGCGTTACCGTTTCTATTCGTATGGTGACTGCATGTTCGTGGAGTAATGTGCGAGCCCGGTTGGGACGCACAAGAAATAGCCCACGTGTGAAACGGTGTACCCAGCCGCGAAAGCCTGTCCTGAGCGAAGTCGAAGGACGGCGAAAGAATGCAGCCCACGGCGCAAGCCGTGGGTGATCAGTGGAATCTGAGCAAGCCCCGAAGGGGCGAAAGATAAGCTGCCACACGACCCCCTAAGGGGCATCACAAGGCGTGTATTCGTTCTCACGGCAGCTGCAGATCAAACGCGTAAATTTCTTGCGTGCTGATGTCCCTCGGAATGAGGAGCGTGTCACCCGGTCCAAGCCCGGTCCACGAACCTGGCCCAAACTGACCGGGGAATTGTCTCACTTTCTTAAGATCGGCCACCTTTTCCAATTTGGAGTCGCTGATCCGCAGCCGAAAATATCCACTATTGCTGCTCAGTACCGTGTCGAAATAAACATAGGCACTGTCGGCCGACCACGCGATGTAGCCGAACGAATTCACGCTGGTATTCAACTGTCGCCATTTTTCGTTCTTCACGTCGTAGAGCATCAATTTGTTGCCATCGGAAGAAAGCGCAATCATGGAGTGGCCGTCTGGCGACCAGCGCGGACCAAATATCGCTTGCGAACCCGGCAGTTGCGAGAGCTGGTGAGTCTTGAAATTCATCAGCTCGATGTGTGTCTTCTCGGGACGAAACGGATCATAGTGTCCGAAAGCGAGCGAACTCCCATCTGGGGTCCACGTGGGATCCGTTTCGATCGCATCTTCGGAAGTCAGCGGCTGCGGGCTGCCGCCATCTTTTGAAATCAGGAATAGTTTCCACGGCTTGCCGGGACTGGCTCCCGAGAATGCAATCTGCTGCCCGTCCGGAGACCAATGAGCTAACGCCGCCCGCATTGGAGCATAAGTGAGTTGAAGACGCGTGCTGCCATCGAGTTTGCTGCGCCACAGGATGTCTTCCGGGTAGCTGACATAGGTCACCCACTGGCCGTCGCGCGAAAAGTCCACGTCCCCAGCCGAGATGCCGCCAAGATAGGGAACAAAATCACCCGATTTCGCATCGTAGCGCACCAGTTCCGCGCGCGGCTGAATACCTCCCACGAACAGCTTCTTGCCGTCTCTGCTGGGTAGCGGTCCGCCAAATTCCAGCGGACCGGTGGTGACTTGAACCGGCTCTGCGGAAATCTTTCGCTGCCACCACTCGGAGTGGTCGGGAACGACCCAGACGTTGCTGGCGCCATCCCGGGTCGCCTGAAAAAAATAATATCTGCCGTCTGGCGTCCAGCGGCCGCAGCATTCGGCTGCAGGGTTATTCCAGCCGGGGAACAACGGATGCGGATCTCCGCCATCGCTGCGGACTTCCCAGATCATTGAAGTGCCGTTGATGAAGTTCGCGACCGTGAACCGGATGCGTGTGCCATCCGGCGACACACTGATGTCGTTGGTCGGATCCGATGTAGTAAAAAGTTTTCGCGGATTCGATCCGTCGTGTTCTGCAATATTGAGATCGTTTCCCGTTGCGAACACGAGCTTGCCGTTGGGCGCCCAGAGGGCGGCCCGCGCCATGACGTTGCCCAGTCGCCGTGGCGAACCGGCCGGAACCGGCATCGACCAGAGACCGCCTTCGCCCACCTGCGTTGTGAGTTGGCCCAATAACAGTTCGGACCGTTCGGTTGAAACGTCCATGATGACGGGATTCTCAATCGGCGCCTCAATGGGCGCGGTTTCACCGCCGCCAACCGATACTTGAGCCGCGGCTAGCCGAGTCGGGGGATTCTCCGTGAAGTAGATGCGATTCCCATCGGTCACAAAGGCTATTTTGGGCAGTCCATCGCTGGTAATCTGCTTCGTCGCCACCAGTCTCGGCGGTGGAAGTGGCGTGCGCAGCCAGACCATGAACACGCCGGCCGCCACGAGGAGAACTGGAATCGCACTCCATTTCAACCAGCGCATCGACCTTGCGTTGGGCAGCGCCGGCACGCTGGTCGTGGCCGTCCGTCCCGAGTCCGTATCCCGCCGCAGCCGCTTCAGGTCCGTTTCCAGGTCGGCGGCCGAGCGATAGCGCAATTCCCGATCTTTTTCCAGCGCCTTGTTGATAATCCGTTCCAGCTCTGCCGGAAGCTCGGAGTTTAGCCGCACCGCCGCGACCGGAGCCCGGTTCACGATCGCTTCACATATCATCGCGGACGTTTCCCCGCGAAAAGGCAACGCTCCCGTTGCCATTTCGTACAGCACCGCGCCAAAAGAAAACAGATCCGTGCGGGCATCCAGTTCCTTGCCCCGCACTTGTTCGGGCGACATGTAGGCCACCGTGCCCACCATCGTGCCCGGACTCGTCAGGAACTCCTCATCCATGGAACGAGTCTGCGTGTTGAGTGCCGCAATCTGGCTCGACGAGATTGCGGAGGGCACCACCTTGGCCAGTCCGAAATCCAGAATCTTGGCATGACCGCGTTCGGTAACGAAAATATTTGCCGGCTTGATGTCGCGATGGACAATCCCCTTGCTGTGCGCCGCGTCCAGAGCATCCGCTACCTCCAGCGCCAGCGGAAGCAAAACTTCCAGCGCGAGCGCCCGGCCCGCAATGCGATGCTTCAGCGTCTCGCCTTCGAGATATTCCATGGCAATGAACGCCATCCCGTTTTCTTCGCCAATGTCGTGAATCGTGCAGATGTTGGGATGGTTCAGAGCCGACGCAGCTTGCGCTTCTCGCTGGAAGCGGGCCAGAGCCTGCGGATCGCGGGCCACGTCATCGGGCAGAAACTTCAGCGCAACGAAACGGTGCAGCCGAGTGTCCTCGGCCTTATACACCACACCCATTCCCCCACCGCCAAGTTTCTCGATAATGCGGTAGTGAGAAATCGTCTGCCCGATCATTGCGGCAAATCTTACGCGGGCTCTGAGCGTCGGTCAACGAACTCGAAGTTGGGTCTACGCCTTCGCCGCAACTATGAAAAACGCCCAATTAAATACAGCTTTGTTCTGTCGTGCGCTAGCGCCTACGGTCAAATCCCTAACTCAGCGTTCCGGATTTTGCCGTATGTCCTACAGTCCTCGATCCCTGTCACACTGCCCGCGTGACCAGCCACCTAGAGGATCGAATTCAGCAACTGTGCGCCCAGATTAAGGCAACTGATAACGACGAGGAGATGTACCGCCTATGCAGCGAATTACAAGACGCCTTGCGCAAGCATATCGGTCGGCTTCGCGATCAGCTCGCGGACTATCGGACCTCGTCCAAGGGGCGACCTCCCCAGAAGGGAGATTAATAAAGTGTTACTAGACGAAGAAGCCAAACAGCGAGTCAAAGAACTTTGTGACCTCATCGCCAAGGAGCGGGACCACCGCCAATTCTCCGTCCTCTTACAGGAACTCAACGACGTCCTCGATGGCGTAAAGCCGAATAACAGCAAAGACAGCAACCAGAATTTGTCTTCCTCGCCCGCCGAGTCCTCCTAGTTCTCAGCGGCAATTCATCTCAGCTTGTCTTCATTTCTGGATCATTCAGAACTGCCCTTGCATCGTTCGCATAGGCAGGCGAGAGTGTCTGTGTGCGCTAGCGTACGCAGTATCCGTCTTTGAATCTCGTGCGATGTTGAATGTCTTGCCCCGCTGTGATAACAGTCGTTCCCAACGTTGGCCGGAGGCCGAAAGCGTGACCCCTGAAGAACGAGACGAGATGTTTGCCCTGTGTGCGCAGATTGCGGTAGAGAAGGATCCCCAGAAGTTCAATACCTTGGTTCAGAAACTCAACGACCTGTTGGAAAGCAAGGAGCGCCGCTTAGACGACGCTTCGAAAAAGCCGTGAAGCCGCAGCCAGGGTCTGAATCAGCCCCGTCCTGGAGTTCGACAAAATCCCTTCTGTAGTCCATCCCACAATCCAATATTTCTGCCATCGCCCTCCCCATGTCGGCGAAAAGCAAAACGGGCACCTTTGCGGGTGCCCGCTGCTGAAAGTTGGCCAATATTCGAGTGCGAAAAACTAGGCGCGTGCGCCGACGGCTGCCGGTTCACTTGCCGGAACCGCTTTGTCTTCCCCGTTTGCCTTCTGTTGCTGCTGGGGCTGTCCGCCTTTGCGGATGTCAATCCCGCCCTTGAAGAACGCGCCGTCCTCGATCGAGATTCGGGCTGCGATTACGTCGCCCGTGAGCGACCCGTCGCTGCGGATATCGACCCGGTCGCTGGCCGTCAGGTTCCCGCGTACCTTGCCCAGCACCACGATCTCTCGCGCATTGATGTTCGCTGAAACCACGCCATTGCGGCCAACCGTAACCCGATTGCCCGACAGGTTAATGGAACCTTCCACCCGCCCATCAATATAGAGCGACTCGGAACCGGTCACCTCGCCCTTGATCACGAGCGACTTGCCGATGGTGGCCTGATCCGCCGTGGTGGTTGTCACCGGCCGCGGAGCAGTTGCTGGTTCACTCGTAGCCATCGCAGGCGCACTCGGAGTCGGCATGGTGGGGCGCTCCGGCTCGGCAGGCCGGCCAGGGGTCTGAGGCTGATTCGTGGGCTTCCACATGGGGTTACAGGTTCCTTTCCTTGTTGGGATTAGGGATGTTTGGCCGCACTTTCGTGACCAAAGCGAATTGTACTCCGGAGTCTCATTATGAGCCCTGTGGAAATCCCTTTATTTGCAAGCGGAAGTTCCTCCCGTGCTACGTCCATTTGCCAAGCCAGCTCTGCCGTTTCGTAACTCCCAACAATCCTTTTTCCCCGCCCACCCGTAACGTTTTCGGAAAATTTTGCCCGGCCGTAACCATTTCCCCGTCTCCCGGAGTTATTCTCTTAGAGTCGAACATTTATCGAAAGACAGAATCCGTTCCCAAACGTCTAATCCTGAAATCAGCACCACGAACCCAGGCCCGAAGTCTCATTCGAAATTTGGAGCCGCTCATGTTAGAACCAGCCGTCGTTACGCCTCCAGCACTAATCATCGCCCGCCCCGAGCCCGGCGAGTACGCGGCGTATTACGATCGATACATTTCACTCGTCCCAGGCAGCGACATTCTTGCCACCCTCGACGCACAGCGTCGCCAGATGCTGCTGCTGCTCTCCGGACGCGAAGAAGCCGACGGAGAATTCCGCTACGGTCCCGACAAGTGGACTGCCAAGGAAGTTCTAGGCCACGTCTGCGACACTGAGCGCATCTTCGCCTATCGCGCCCTGCGCATTTCCCGGGGCGACCGCACCCCCGTCGAAGGTTTCGAGCAAGACGACTACGTTCGCAACGGTCCCTTCGCCCAGCGCCCGCTCTGTGACATCATCGAAGACTACATCGCGGTGCGCCGCGCCACCCTGACCCTCTTCCGCTATCTGGACGAACTGGCCTGGACCCGCCGCGGCATCGCCAACAAAAATGAAGTCACCGTCCGCGCCCTGGCCTACACCATCGCCGGCCACGAACTCCACCACCGCCGCATCCTGGAGGAAAAGTATTTTTCCGCCAGTCGCGGATGAGTGTGAACTAGATCATAGGTGTTCGGTCGTAAGCATTGCGCACGGAGTTTTGCTCTCTGGTTTTTCCTTCGTGTACCCTCGTGTCCTTTGTGGTTAAGGCTTTTCCGAGTGACGCCATGTCGCAACGCGCCCTGACAGAGCTGATCCACGGCAAAGGAGCCCATGTCGATCCTATTGCCTGCGTCGAAGACCTATCCGCTGAACTTGCGCAGCGCCACGTTACCGGCTTTCCCCACTCGATCGCCCAACTCGTCTTCCACATGAACTATTGGCTGGACTATGAGCACCGCCGCATTCGCGGCGAGAAGCCAAAGTATCCCGAACATGCCGCCGAAAGTTTTCCGCAGGAGTCGTCCTTGTATGACGACAAGGAGTGGGGAAAATTGAGATCCACGCTCGCGTCGCTTCTGAATGACTACTCCGCGCTGGCCAATTCTTCCCGCGCCGAACTCGATCGGCAGATCGAATCCGCCCGCGAAGACGACCTGAAAACCGCCGGAACGCTCGAAGCCGTCCTCTGGCAGATGGTCGCCCACACCAGCTATCACACTGGCCAGATCGCCATGATCCGTCGCGCCCTGGGAGCCTGGCCACCCCGCGCCGGTGGAGATACCTGGTAGCGTCATAGCGTATCCTGAAGCTCAGCTCATAGTTCAGCCCTTTCAGCTCGATGCTCTCCGACGCCGCCATCCTCAAACACATCGCCCGCCAGCCCAAGCGCCAGGCCGGATTCAAGCAACTCATCCGCGAACTCGGCCTGCACGGCGAGGAACGCCGCCAGCTCGATCAACATCTGCGAAAGCTCGTCGCCAGCGGCGCACTCATCACCGTCGATTCCGACCGTTACGCCCTGCCCCAAGCCGCCGCCGACAAGAATCTCATCGCCGGCCGCCTCACCATGCACCGCGACGGCTTCGGCTTCGTCATTCCCGACGCCAAGTCGCTGAGCCCGACCCTCAAGTCCCAGCTCACCGGGGACATCTTCGTTCCCCCGCACCTCATCGGCAACGCCATGCATGGAGACCTCGTGCTGGTCGAAATCACCAACATCCGCCCCGACGGCCGCGCCGAAGGACGCATCGTTCGCCCCGTCCACCGCGCCCATCCCACCGTAGTCGGAATCTTCCACTACGGCAGCCGAGGCAACTATGTAAAGCCCATCGACAGCAAAATCACGCAAGACGTCGTGATCCCCCCAGGCCACGAGTTCCCGGAATCCTCTGTGCCCCCTGTGTCCTCCGTGGTGAACGGTGTTGAAGTTTCTCCACCAAAGAAAGCAAAAAAGACGAAGGCGTCCGTAGATCGTGTCCTAGGCAAAGAAGCCGCAGCCCGCGCCAACTGGGACGATCTCGAAGGCGTAGTCGTCGACGTGGAAATCACCGACTGGCCCTCGCCCACCCAGCAACCGCGAGGCCGAGTCATCGAAGTCCTGGGCCGCGAAGATGACTTCGGAGTCGACGTCGAAATCACCATCCGCAAGTTTCATCTCCCCCACCACTTTCCCGCCGCGACCTTGGAGGAAGCCCAGTCAGTCCCCACCGAAATCCCGGCCGCGGAGCTTCACCGCCGCCAGGACTTCCGCGACCTCCCCATCGTTACCATCGACGGAGAGACCGCCCGCGACTTCGACGACGCCGTCCTCGTCCGCATGTTGCCCAACAACAACTTCGAACTCCAGGTCCACATCGCCGACGTCGCCCAATACGTCACGCCCGGTTCCGCGCTCGATCAGGAAGCCCGCCTGCGCGGCACCAGCGTCTATTTCCCCGATCGCGCCGTCCCCATGCTCCCGCTCGAACTCTCCACCGACATCTGCAGCCTGCGCCCGCACCTCGACCGCCTCGTCCTCTCCTGCATCATGGAGATCGACCACCGCGGCGAGATCGTCTCCTACGCTCTGAGCGAAGGAGTCATCCGCTCCGCTGAAAGAATGACCTACACCGCGGTCAACGCCGTCATCGAAGGAGACGCCGCCGAGCGCGCCCGCTACGCCCCTCTGGTCGCCACCTTCGAACTCATGCGCGACCTCGCCCTGATCCTTAACCGTAAGCGCGAGCGTCGCGGATCGATCGACTTCGATCTCCCCGAACCCGTCATCGAGTTCGACGAATTCGGCCTTATGAAAAGCATTTCGAGATCCGAGCGCAACATCGCCCACCGCCTCATCGAAGAGTTCATGCTCTCGGCCAACGAAACGGTCGCACACCATCTCGAATCGAAACGCGTCGCTTCGCTCTACCGCATTCACGAGAAGCCCGACGCCAAGCGCGTCTACGACTTCGAAACCATCGCCGCCACCTTCGGATACTCGCTCGGCGTCGGTGCGCTCCCCATCCACCGCGTCCAGATGAAAGCCGACCGCCGCGCCAACTACGGCACCGGCAAGCGCACCCGCGAAATCGAAATCCCCAAGGAAGTCCACATCACGCCGCGCATGTATCAGAAGCTGGCCGAAAAAATTGCCGGCAAGCCGGAAGAAAGAATCCTCAGCTACCTGATGCTCCGCTCGCTGAAGCAAGCCCGCTACTCCGAAGAAAATTTAGGACACTTCGCCCTCGCCGCGCCCACCTACACCCACTTCACGTCGCCCATCCGCCGCTACCCCGACCTGATCGTCCATCGCATCCTGAAAGACGTCCTCCGCGCGCAGCCCAGTGATGTAGAGCGGGCGCCCCGCCCGCTGAATCCTGCGATGAACGTTGGCGATGATGTCTCAAACACTCAAACCAAGACCGACCTCTCAAACGCTCAGACCAGAACCGTGGAAGAGCGGCCCTTCAGGGCCGCGTCCAGCGGCAAGAAAGAAGGGGCTTCAGCCCCTGCGGGAGACGCCCCCTCCCCCTGGTCCAAGCGCCGAGACCACGCCGCCCACCGCGAATCCCACGCGCCGCTGACCGGACCCATCTCGATCGAAGAACTCCACGAGATCGCCGAAGAATCCAGCCAGTCCGAGCGCCGCGCCGACGACGCCGAGCGCGACCTCATGCAATGGAAGAAGGTCAAATTCATGCAAGACCGCGTCGGAGAAGACTTCGACGGCCTCATCACCAGCGTCACCAAGTTCGGAATGTTCGTCGAACTCACCGACCTCTTCGTCGAAGGCCTCGTCCCCCTGAACACCCTCACCGACGACCGCTACACCTACCACGAAAATACCCGCGAGATCATCGGCCAGCGCTCCGGCAAAATCTATCGCCTCGGCCAGAAACTCCGAGTCCTGGTAGACCGAATCGACCCGGTAGAAAAGAAGATCCAGTTCGCCATCGTAGAAGAAGCCCCACCACCCCGCCCCGCAAAACGCCGCAAGAAAAAGTGATAGCCCCGTCATTCCGACCGAAGGGAGGAACCGCCTACTGCCACGGTCCATGTGGGCGCGGGCGACTCGCCCGCCTGCCTGACGATCGACACTCTCCCATTCTTGGAATCTGTCCTCGATCATAGCCGCGAAGCGGCGAAAGAATGCAGCCCACGGCGTGAGCCGTGGGTTGGCTCAACATAGGGTTAGCCCAGCCCCGGAGGGGCGAAAGAAAAGAGGCCGTCACCATACCTCCGGCCAGAGCGGTGTCCACCTTCAGACGCCCGCTTCCGGGCTCCGTCGACGCTATGCGCAATTCCCCCAATTTCTTGTCAAGCCCCCAAATCACCCCAATTTCCCGCAACTACCTGCATCCAAATCAAATATTTCGTTCCGCAAATGTCCACTTCAACCCATCCAACTTGATAAAATAGAACTATAGGCAGAAATAAAGCGCGGCCCGCAAAGGCCGCGTTTTTTGTTGCCCGAAACTCAACGCTCCAAACTCAATGAAAAACCTTGGGATGAACATTCGCCACGCCAAACAGCGAGGCGAATGGGCCGAACTCCGCTTCATGACCCGTGCCACCGAACTCGGCTTCATCGTCGCCAAGCCCTGGGGAGACTCCGCCCCCTTCGATCTCGCCCTCGCGCATCGCGGACGCTTCGTCCGCGTCCAGGTCAAATGCACCATCTTCCACCGCGGCAACTCCTACAAATGCCACCTCGACTCCAACGGAGTCCCCTACCGCCCCGACCAAATCGACTTCTTCGCCGCCTACGTCATCCCCACCGATACCTGGTACATCCTGCCCATCAAAGCCACCCACCACCAGCCCGACATCCTCCTCACTCCGCACAGCAAGAACGCCAAGTACGAGAAATACAAAGAAGCCTGGCACCTCCTGAAGCGCTGATGTTCGATGAAGGACCGATCACCCTTAGCCCTTGTCTCCTGTAGCCCTTGTCATCCTGCAGCCCTTGTCATCCTTGCGGGCCTGAAGGATCTATGGACTTGCCGGCAGCACCGGTGGCGCCCGGAGACTGCATAGGTCCTACGGCGCCAAAAGACGGCGCCTCAAGATGACAAGCGGTTGCGGTAGCCAAAAGGATGCGTGGC
>CAVUYN010000032.1:487500-702934 GCA_963745715.1 uncultured Acidobacteriota bacterium
AGGAAAAGAAAGAAACCTCGATTCCGAGAGTAGTGGCGAGCGAAATCGGAACAGCCTAAACCTGTTTGACCTTCGGGTTAAGCAGGGGTTGTAGGGTCGACAACAGTAGAGTTACCAATCTGGTCGTTAACCGAAGCCCTCTGGAAAGAGGGGCCATAGAGTGTGATAGCCACGTAGGTGAAAACGAGCCAGACTCGAAGTCGATACCTGAGTACCGCGGAGCACGAGAAACTTTGCGGGAAGCTACGGAGACCATTCCGTAAGGCTAAATACTAGCTTCTGACCGATAGTGAACCAGTACCGTGAGGGAAAGGCGAAAAGAACCGCTGTGAGCGGAGTGAAATAGTACCTGAAACCGTGTGCCTACAAACGGTGGGAGGACTATGCCGTCGCAAGACGGAAAGTCTGACCGCGTGCCTATTGCATAATGAGCCGGCTAGTTATTCTTGTCAGCAAGGTTAAGCGAAAGCGAGCCGTAGCGAAAGCGAGTCCGAATAGGGCGAATCAGTTGGCAGGAATAGACGCGAAGCGGGATGATCTACCCTTGGCCAGGCTGAAAGTGGGGTAACACCCACTGGAGGGCCGAACGGGTGTTTGTTGAAAAAAGCTCCGATGAGCTGAGGGTAGGGGTGAAAGGCTAATCAAATTCCGTGATAGCTCGTTCTCTCCGAAATAGCTTTAGGGCTAGCCTCGGATGATTTGTCGTGGTGGTAGAGAACTGAATGGACTATGGGGCTTTCCAGCTTACAGAATCCAATCAAACTTCGAATGCCATAGAACAACCAATCCGGGAGTCAGACGGCGGGGGCTAAGCTTCGTCGTCGAGAGGAAAACAGTCCAGATCGCCTGCTAAGGTCCCAAAATACAAGCTAAGTGGGAAAGGAAGTCGGAACGCCCAGACAGCCAGGAGGTTGGCTTAGAAGCAGCCATCCTTTAAAGAAAGCGTAATAGCTCACTGGTCAAGCGGTCCGGTGCCGACAATTTAACGGGGCTAAAGCTTGTTACCGAAGCAGCGAATGCATGGTGTAACAGCCATGCGTGGTAGGAGAGCATTCTCAACAGTTAGAAGGTAGACCGAAAGGACTGCTGGACGGTTGAGAAGAGACCCTGCCGGCATAAGTAGCGATAACGGAGGTGGGAACCCTCCGCGCCGAAAGTCTAAGGTTTCCTGAGAAAGGTTAATCCGCTCAGGGTCAGGCGGTCCCTAAGGCGAGGCCGAAAGGCGTAGCCGATGGACATCCGGTTAATATTCCGGACCTCCCTTGTTTTCGTTATACGATGGGGTGACGCAGTAGGATAAGCAGGCCGTTCTATGGCTATAACGGTCGATGCGTGTAAGGTGTTTCTCGTAGGCAAATCCGCGGGGAAGTTATCACTGAGACGCAAAGCAGTACTCCGTATGGAGGAAAGCTGCCGATTCCACACTGCCAAGAAAAACCTCTAAGGAGAAAGTAAGGGAACCGTACCTCAAACCGACACAGGTAGACGAGGAGAATATCCAAAGGCGCTCGTGAGAACAGTTGGTAAGGAACTCGGCAATATAACCCCGTAACTTCGGGAGAAGGGGTGCCCCGGTAGAGTGCAAGCTCGAGGGGGCCGCAGCGAAATGCGCACTGCGACTGTTTAACAAAAACACAGGTCTCTGCAAAGTCGAAAACGACGTATAGGGGCTGACGCCTGCCCGGTGCTGGAAGGTTAAAGGGAGAGGTCAACCGCAAGGTGAAGCTTCGAACTGAAGCCCCAGTGAACGGCGGCCGTAACTATAACGGTCCTAAGGTAGCGAAATTCCTTGTCGGGTAAGTTCCGACCTGCACGAATGGCGTAACGAAAGTGCGACTGTCTTGCCGACTGACACGGCGAACTTGTAGTGCCGGTGAAGATGCCGGTTGCCCGCAACTAGACGGAAAGACCCCGTGCACCTTTACTATACCTTTACCATGAACTATGGCCCTTGCTGCGCAGGATAGGTGGGAGGCTTTGATTCCAGGCTCTCGGGCTTGGAGGAGCCAACGGTGAGATACCACCCTGCGAGATCTGTGGTTCTAACTTACTCCCGTGATCCGGGAGAGGGACATGGTAAGGCGGGTAGTTTGACTGGGGCGGTCGCCTCCTAAACGGTAACGGAGGCGCGCGAAGCTACGCTCAGGCTGTTTGGAAATCAGCCGACGAGTGCAAAAGCATAAGCGTGGTTGACTGTGAGTCCTACAAGACGAACAGGTACGAAAGTAGGCTTTAGTGATCCGGTGGTTCTGCATGGAAGGGCCATCGCTCAACGGATAAAAGGTACGCCGGGGATAACAGGCTGATCGGAGCCAAGAGTTCATATCGACGCTCCGGTTTGGCACCTCGATGTCGGCTCATCGCATCCTGGAGCTGTAGAAGGTTCCAAGGGTTAGGCTGTTCGCCTATTAAAGCGGTACGTGAGCTGGGTTCAGAACGTCGCGAGACAGTTCGGTCCCTATCTGTTGTGGGCGCAGGAGATTTGAGAGGACCTGTCCTTAGTACGAGAGGACCGGGATGGACGAACCTCTTGTGTTCGAGCTGTCATGCCAATGGCACCGCTCGGTAGCGAAGTTCGGTTGTGATAACCGCTGAATGCATATAAGCGGGAAGCACTCCTCAAGATGAGATCTCCCAACCCGTAAGGGATAAGAAGGGCCCAGGAAGACTACCTGGTTGATAGGCTGGAGGTGGAAGCGCAGTAATGCGTGTAGCTTACCAGTACTAATCGCCCGTTCGGCTTGACCATAAAATTTACTCGGTGCAGAAAACAGTTATCAGTTCTCAGTTGCCAGTTCTCAGTTCGAAACTGAACTGGAACGGTGATGTTGTTTGCAAGTTGTTCGAACCTGGACAACTGAGAGCAAGACTGATGACTGTGCGCCGATGAGCTTTTATAAAGCTAGCCGATGTAATACGTAACTGAAATCGGAAGCAAGCAAAGAAGAAAGTAAGTTACACCCAATCTATTCAGTTGTGAGAGATCGTTCTCAGGATCTTTTACAAGTTAGTCGCTGACAAGCGACACCGAGATGGCGTAGAGGTCCTTCGCCGCGAAAAATGCGGCTCAGGATTTCGACTCGCGGCGCAGAGGCCGCGAAGACGCCTCAAGTTGTCGGTGATCTTACCGCGGGGGATCCACCCGTTCCCATCCCGAACACGGAAGTTAAGCCCCGCTGGGCCGATTGTACTGCACGCGAAAGTGTGTGGGAGAGTAGGTAGTTGCCGGCATTAATAAAGGCCATCAACAGAAATGTGGATGGCCTTTTCCTTTTATGCCTCTTTGTGGCGCGGGCGCCTCGCCCGCGATTGCCTGCAGCGTTCCAAGCCCGCCCTATGTTCCCCAACCGAAATTTGGCAAGAATCTTATGAACAATCGTGCTCGCTTCGATCTGGCCGTGTTCTCCTGGACAGTGCTCGCGGGCGTGGGCGCCCGCGCCACAGCAATCTACCCGAGATCCGGGCACACCCACAACCACCGATACTCTTCCGGTTGCATCACCAGTCCTTTCCTGAGGGGATTCTGCCGGATGTATTCGCACTTCTCCTTCAAACTCTCGTCCGACCGCACTACATGGTCAAACGATTCCTCCTGCCAGACTGGCCCGGAAAGACGCAGCATCTTGTTAATCCGATGAGCCGTGACACTCTTCAGGCACTGCAGGATATCAACAAGAGGATACGGCCAGCCGTCGCGATTGCGCCGAGGCGAAAGTAGTAAGTGAACGTGATCAGGCATGATCACGACGGTATACAGCCGAATCCGTGGTTCGAATATGCCCAATGTGCATAACGTGGGGCGGGCGCCCACGCCAGCGAAACCAGGCTCGGCGACCCCGCCCTCCCGCAGACAATGTTCCAGAACCAAGTCGCGTGCCGCCGGAGGCAACACGACCCGGGCTGTGCGAAACGTAACGAAGAAGTCAGCGTCCGCTCTCTGCAAATGCGGCAATCGGCGTCGGTAACGATACTTGTTCAGAATCGCCTGGGACATACACCTGTGGGGCGGGCGCCCCGCCGGCCACTGCTGGCAGCATACGGAAGCCTGAGCATGTCTGTCTGTGACGAATGAACATCCCCAAAGCTGTGAAGGTTCCTGGCAACATCCAGTGCCTTCTGTGGCGCGGGCGCCTCGCCCGCGATTGTGTGCGGCACCCCATAGTCATACGGACTGCCTCATCAGTAGCAGCGAGCAGAAACTGAAGCGTCTCTGAGGAGAAATGAACATGCCAAAGAAGCCGAGTCGTCGAGTAATCGGCGGTATGGCTCGCGGACAGTGTTCGCGGGCGTGGGCGCCCGCGCCACACAAGCGCCGCTGGGCCGATTGTACTGCGCGGTTGCATAGGTCCTTCGGTCCGCAGAGAACGCGGACCTCAGGATGACAGGGCTGAAAGCTGGTGACGTCGGAAGCTGGAACCTCTAAGGAGTCGGCGGAGGGCTCAGTAGCTCGCAATGGTCGACGCACTTTACCGTGTTGACTTCGACATTGGCTTTCTTGTGGCCGGAAGAATCGATGTCGGGGAGGATCAGCAGCGTTTGCGTGCCATCGGCGACATTAAAAGTGCAGTTGAAGCTCATCGACTGGACGCCACGTTCCTTGCAGCCAGTTTGGTCGAGTGCATCGGTGAGGGTAACGGTCTTGTCGTAGACCTGGTCGGCAAGATGCGATGGCAGCAGAGCGACCGTAAGAGGGATGGGCGACTTGATCTTCACGCTGAGTTCCTGGCCGTCGTGGTCTGGAGTCATCAGGCTGTAGACCTTGGGTGCCGCCGTGATCTGGTATTTTTCGTCGAGGATACGGCGCCAGTGGAACTCCGGCTGAACGCAATTGTAGTACTGGATGTGAAGATCGTTGGGGGAAATGAATTGCCGCACTCCGGGTCCCAGGATAGCGCCAATCGTGGTGACGACGGGCTTCTCGGGCCTGCGCTCATCGTGAAAGGTGATAATCATGGGGCGTTCGGAGGGAAGCTGACACTCGTAAATCGCGCTGGTGACATGCTCCTTCACGCAGAGGAAGCTGAAGTTGGGATGGGCTCCGGGCTGCATGGCGGCATTCCATTCGTCGGCCCAAGCCATGGCCACGGTGACCGGGTACCTGGAGTCGATCTGCACGTGCATGCCGCCGCCCCCGACAGCGGGATGGTAGACGCGGCCGGCGTGGAGGCTGGCGGGCTCCAAAGGGATCGTCTCACTGTCGGCAGCACTCCAGTAAACACGATTTTGTGCATACGAATTCGCGGCGAAGGCGCAGACCAGCAGCGCCGCAAAAATGGCAAGGTTCCGCATACTGGAAGTATTTGCTGGGTCCATGCGCACACCTAGCGAATTCGCGAAGAGAGGATTACGAAGGTACCAAGTGGCGATGGCCTTCCCAAACTTCAACGCGCGTCTCTTCGACGCGTGTGAGCCCTTGCGCAGCTTCAGGAACGAGAGGATCGAAGAGAAGTCAAAATCCCCACCCTAACGTCGCAAATGGCGCGACGTCAGGATGGGGCACCTGGCTGGAAATGGGCGCATCCGCGAGCGGCCGATGTGCTCAGGCTGCGGCTTGCTGGTGATACGCCGGGACGAAATAGTCGGCCACGAACGTTTCGTAACTGGTTGGCGTGGTGTTCCGCGGTGTGCGAGGCTCAATGGCGCGCATGGTTCCGGCGTTGAGCGCGGCCGTCATCTCCAGAAGCAGCCGGGCAACCTGGTCCGACATTCCCAACTGAACCATGGCACCCCGAACCTGGTCGTCGGCCAATTGCGTGTACTTGAGATCGGGCTTGCCGATCGCCTGGCCAATCATGGAGACCACTTCCGTGTAGGTGAGATCGCGCTGTCCCAGCAATTCGCGGGTTTGCTTGCCGCTGACGGGGTGCAGGAGGGCGTCGGTGGCGGCCGCTCCGATGTCGCGGGTGGCGATCATGGGAAGCATTAGATCCGGGCGCAGTGGCCCGACGGCATAGCCCATTTTGTGGATCGCGCCAACTTGAGGAAGCGTGTTTTCCATGAAGTAAGCGGCGCGGAGGAAGAGAACATTCGCGCTGTTAATCTGACTGAGTTTTTGTTCGAGATTATGAAGGCCGACGACGGGGCCGGTTCCGCTGGCTTTGTCGGCTCCGATGCTGCTGAGTGCGACGATATTTTTGGTCCCCGCATTTTGCACGGCGGCGGCGATCGCGTCGCTTACCCGATTCGAGTAGCCGAGCGGATCATTGCTGGTGACATCTGGCGGAATCATGACGTAGGCCGAATCGGCTTGCTGCAAGGCTTTGGTGAGAGCCCCAGCGTCGGTGACGTCGGCGATAAATGTCTCCGCACCTTTCGCCGCGAGAGACTGTAAATGGGCTGCGTTTCTGCCGACGACACGAACTTTCTGACCGCGGGAAAGTAGGTTGGTCGCCACTACACGTCCGGTGTTGCCGCTTGCTCCCAGTACAACGTACATAAAGTTACCTCCATGCTCCGGTTGGATGCGGAGGGCTGGGATTGGACTCGGCATATCACCTAGACTTGCAAGACGCTTTTGCGGAGACTGGGGACTTTGACTTCTACTGCTAGCTCACCCAAGTCAAAATCGCCACCCCTTCGACTTCGCTCAGGGAAGGCTCTAACGCCGCAAAAGGCGCGACGTTAGGATGGGGACCTGCTGTTTCCTTTCGCTCACAGCTCCAGTTACTTTGGCTACTCGCAATCCCGCGGATGCGGCTTCTAGCATAGGATTGCCGTGTCTTCCGAGAATTTTAGCGACGGTCAGTCCGTTTACGTGCGCATGGCGCTGCTGGTAGTTGGGTGGGCAATTGCCGGTCTGCTGCTCTATGTCCTCTCTACATTCCTGCCGGGGGCCGTGTTTGGGAGTATTGCAATTGTGGCGTGGGCGATCGTGAGACTCGACAGCGTGTCACGACACAACAAAAGCCTGGCATCGTTGCTCTGTAAGATTACGTGCCTGCTCACTGCCGTTTGCAGCGTCGCGTTGTGGGTTGGTCATTGGCATGAACACCTTATGGTAAGGCTTATTTTCGTAGGGATATGCTTGGGGGCCGGCCTCATCCTTCTTGATCGGCGCGCGGATGACTGGTCGTAATCAGTTCTGAAATTCCCACCCCTTCGAACATCAAAAACTCCGGGCCACACGCGCGCCGCCAGAACGCATCAGACCGTGCAATCTGCAGACATTCTGCTAATCAGCATTATATGCCTTGACACGTATATGCCACTTAGGGTATATAACGAGGGTGGAATCCGTCTTCGAGATCGTTGCCGAGCCGAACCGACGCGCTATCTTGAGCCTCCTGGCCTCGTCCCAACAGTCGGTGGGAGAGATCGAGCGTCAGCTTCGCATGACGCAGCCGACCGTGTCGAAGCACTTGCGAGTGCTGCGCGACGCCGGTTTCGTGGAATCGACCGTCGACGCACAGCGCCGTCTCTACCGACTGAGACCTGAACCATTTCAGAAGATGGATGACTGGCTGGCGCAGTTCCGCCGCTTCTGGTCCACTCACGTGGATGCTCTCGAGCGCTACCTCGACCGCATGGATCCATCAACACCAACAAAAACGAAAACAGGCACACGACGCGCCCCAAATCGCGATCGGGACAAAGGAGAAAAGAAATGAAAATCAAGCTGACCAGTGTATTTGTGGACGACCAGGGCAAGGCCCTGCGTTTCTATACCGAGGTGCTGGGCTTTGCCAAGAAGGCGGATTTCAGTCAGGGGCCATATCGCTGGCTGACGGTAGCATCGCCGGAGGAGCCGAATGGCACGGAGCTCCAATTGGCGCTGAACAACAATCCCGCGGCCAAAGCGTATCAGCAGGCGCTGTTTCAACAGAACCAGCCCGCGGCCATGTTCTTCACCGACGACGTCAAGGGCGACTACGACCGGATCAAGGCGCGCGGCGCCGAGTTCACGATGCCACCCACCGCCGTGACCGGCTCGACCATTGCGATGCTGAACGACACCTGTGGCAACCTCATTCAGCTGACCCAGCTGGCACGCTATTAAGGCAGAGAAGAAGATGATTCATCTTGAACAATACACACCCGGTCCAGCTCACGGGGCGCAGATGCGAAAGAAAGAAGGAGAGAATTGGACGCTCATTCTGGTCAGAGAACTGCGACACGCGCCGGAAAAAGTCTGGCAGGCGCTGACCGATCCGGCGCATCTGCGCGAGTGGGCTCCCTTTGACGCCGACGGGAACCTGGGCACGGTTGGAAACACGGTGAAGTTGACCACGGTGGGAGCGCCCGCGCCGCTGATTACCGAAACGACTGTAACGCGAGCCGACGCTCCCAGGTCGCTGGAATACACCTGGGGTGGTAACGAAATGCGGTGGGAACTCGAGCCGCTGGGTGGCGGCACGCGCCTGACACTGTGGACCAGCATCAATCGCCACTTCATCGCAATGGGTGCTGCCGGATGGCATATCTGCTTCGATGTGCTCGATCGGCTTCTCGCGGGTCAGCCCATGGGCCGTCCCGTCGGCCCCGAGGTCAGAAACTTCAGCGGCTTTCAGCGACTGCACGCCGAGTACGCCAAGCTGTTCGGAATTAAAATGCCCAACGTGTCGCCGAAGGCGGCTCAGAAGTCTTGAATCAAGAGGGATCGGAACAATGCAGCAACCACGCTGGCGGAGGCGACCATGAATAGTGGCATCGAACGTTCGATTTTTCGCTGGATTCACATCATCTTCAGTATTCCGATACTCGGTTACATCTATAGTCCGTTTGACAAACTTCCGGGGTACGCTCCCGCGATTCGGTTTTGTCTTCCTTCCTACCATGGTCCTTACGGGATTGTGGATGTGGAAAGGCCATGTCGTTCGACAACTCATTTCGAAAAAACCGGCCTGACGCGACGCGGCCGAAAAAAAGGAAACTGATATGAAAAGCGTTCCAACCAAAAAGCAATTGTCGACAGAACAACGCGAAGAACTACTCAAAGCATTGAAAGCCCGTTTTGAGAAAAACATGAAGCGCCATGAGGGTCTCGATTGGGCGAAAGTAAAAGCGAAGCTGGAAGCGAATGCCGAAAAACTGTGGTCGCTCAGCGAAATGGAAAGAACCGGCGGTGAGCCGGATGTGGTTGGCCATGATAAGAAGACGGGCGAATACATCTTTTTTGATTGTTCGCCGGAAAGTCCGAAAGGGCGCAGAAGTTTTTGCTACGACCGGGAAGCGCTGGATTCGAGGAAAGAAAACAAGCCGAAAAATAGCGCGATGGATGCGGCAGCGGCCATGGGCATTGAGCTTTTGACGGAAGAACAATATCAAGAGCTGCAGAAACTTGGGGATTTCGATTGTAAGACATCAAGTTGGTTGAAAACGCCGGCGGAAGTTAGAAAACTCGGCGGCGCCATCTTTGGCGATTGCCGCTTCGGCCGTGTCTTCGTGTATCACAACGGTGCGGAGTCTTACTATGCCGCGAGGGCATTCCGTGGGTCGCTACGGGCCTAGAACACGGGACGTTTCACAATTTCCACGTCGAGCCCAGGCTTAGAGGGGACGCTGGAAACGTCCCGCTGGTCCCCGTATTTTATCCAGTCGACTGATCCGCCTGAGCTCACTGCTGTCAGGCTAGGAGTCGGTTGGTTGGCGGCTGTACGATAGCTCTACAAAGCCGTTCCTGTAAGCGACTACGTTTTTCAGATGCCACTTCTGCTCGGTGCCGGAATCACCGAATAGGTGCAGTCCGTCACCCAATGTAACTGGAGCTATCATCAATCGGATTTCATCCACCAAGCCGAGCCTGAGAAAACTCTGGCCTAACATGGCCCCTCCCACCAGCCAGATGTTTCGGTAGCGAGGCGCGAGTATCTCACCCACCAGTGTCTTGAGGTCGCCTGAATGGAACTCCACGGTCTTCCTCGTTCGGGGCAGTTCTCTATTTGTGATCACGACGGTTGGAGTATCGCCATAGGGCCAGCCGAGTTGGAGCGCGTGCTCATAGGTGCGAGAACCGAGCACGTAGCAGTCGATCGACTGGAGGACCTCAGCGCCGTCGTCAGTAACCCCTCGTTCGTAGACGTCGGAACTGTCCATCCACGAAATACTGTTGTCCTTCTTGGCAATGAAGCCATCGAGACTTGAAACCACGTGCAGCGTTACCCTCGATCTCATTGGCGGGTGGCCCACCCTTTCCGTGTTGTTTGCTTCCGGTTCGCCAATTAAGGGTGCCTCGTTTTTGCGTTCTTTGCAACGGTGGATAAGAAGGTGCCGACGTTTTTGAATCGCTTGGGCAGAAGCAGCGAAAGTATGGGGCACCCGTCCCCCAAGCCACAAGACGGCTTGAATGGGCCACCTGCCACCCGCCCGCGTGGTGGCAGCGTAAAAGCCGAATGATAATCTGGCAACATGACTAATGATTCTGACGCGGGCCTGCGCCCTGCTCAATCGGATCCCGGTTTACTTCAATCGAGATCAAGGCGGTCCCCTGTGGTGGTTGCAGCCGCGCTCGCGATCGGTCTACTGGTTGGAGTTCTGCTGGTGATTTCGGCGGGATGGTTGATGCTGTCGGGAAACTCAGGGCGGAGTTTGTTGGGGCGTATGTTTTCGGCGGTCACGGGGAGAACGGTCCACATCGATGTAAGCCAGCCCACCGTAGTCGATCGCATTCAGCGTTTGCAGCGTTTGGAGACTGTCGTCTATACCATGGACAAGCTGGTGACCGGCGCCAAGGAAAATGTGTTGCCCGATTTTCTCACCGGAGACCGGCTGCTGTTGATGGTCCACGGCGAGGTGGTGGGCGGGATCGATTTCTCCAATCTGAAAGCGAACGACGTCCGCGTGGATGGCAAGACGGTTCATCTGCATCTTCCCGCGCCCCAGGTATTCACCACGCGGCTCGACAGCGAAAGGACTCGTGTCTATTCGCGGCAGACCGGGCTGCTGGTGCCAACCGATCCCAATCTCGAAACGCTCGTGCGCCAGGAGGCGGAGCGGCAGTTGCTCGTGGCTGCGATAGGCGACGGTATTTTGAAAACGGCTCAGGTGAATGGGGCGTCAACGATCCGCAGCCTGTTACAAGGTCTGGGATTCGAGCGAATCGACTTCGACTAGATCCGCGCTGAGGACTTGTTGTAAATTTTGCTAAACCCCGGGTGATTCCAATGCTGGTGAACAGGAGAATCAAACGTGGACCTTCATCATGAAGCTTCGATCGTCGTCGGCCGCGCACTTCTCTTTTGTATTCCTGATCTAGAAGCGCGAAACATCGATGTGGGCCAATCATCGCTGAGAAACCTATTTCCGTGTGATGAGCCGCGATCCTCGATCGTTGTGATACGGGCGGCCTTTCGTGAGGCTCGCAAGCTTTCTCCAGGAGGATAGGATGACTGCATTCAAAGGTGATCGCGTCGTTCACGACTACGTCCAGACCAACTGCGCGGCGGCGGACAAAGTCTTTCCATTGCTATGTCCGGTCCGCGAAGCCGACTGGCTTCCCGGCTGGCAATATCGCCTGATCTATTCCGATACTGGCGTCGCGGAACTCGGCTGCGTGTTCACCACGCCCAAGCCTCCGGGATTGGCCGTGAGGCAGGAGGCCCTCGAAACAACGTGGATAGTCACGGACTATGATCCTGCGGCATCTCGCATTGCCTATGTCTGGATTAGCCCGGGCTACATCATTACCGAACTCCGCATCCAGGTGGCTCCGTCCGGTGAGGGAGAGGCGCGCACCCATGTCCGCTATCGATATACCGGCCTGTCGGCGGAGGGGAACAAGGAACTTGAGCGCTACACCCAGGAGTGGTTTGAGAGCAACATGCGAAACTGGGAGACCACGATCAATCACTACCTGCGCACGGGAAAGAAAATGTCAGCAGCGTAGTCCCTTTTCGGGGTGACGGAATCAAACACTCGGCATGAACAGAATTGCAATTTTAGGAAGGTTCAATGAGTAAAGTTAGGGTTGCAGCATTTTCAGTCTCGATTGATGGATTTGGCGCGGGGCCGCGGCAAGATCTCGAGAACCCGCTCGGCGTTCGCGGACCTGAGATCTTCTCTTGGTTCTTTAAGACTGAGGTGTTCAAGAAGATGTACGGCACAGACGCCGGCACGACCGGCATCGACAACGATTTTGCCGCGCGTTCATTCGAGAATGTGGGCGCCTGGATCTTAGGCCGCAATATGTTCGGGCCGGTGAGGGGTCCGTGGAAAGATGATTCCTGGAAAGGGTGGTGGGGCGACAGTCCCCCGTACCATGTGCCTGTCTTTGTGCTCACGCATCATGCGAGGTCCGCGCTCGAGATGCAGGGCGGCACTACATTTCATTTTGTTACCGATGGATTGGATTCTGCGCTCCAGCAAGCGAAAGACGCGGCCAACGGGAAAGACGTTCGAATCGGCGGGGGAGTCTCCCTGATTCGGCAGTACATGGCCGCCGGCCAGATCGACGAGATGCACTTAGCCCTCTCGCCGGTGCTTATGGGCGAAGGGGAAAATCTGTTCTCCGGGATCAATCTGCATCAACTGGGCTTCACGAAAGTCAGGGCTGTTGCGGGTGAGAATGCGACTCATGTTTTGATTCACAAGGGATGAGGTCCAGTTACGAGTCGAAATCCCCATCCCTCGAATGGATTGACCCGCAGGGGCTAAAGCCCGCTCCTAGTGGCGGACCGTTTCGGCACGGCTGAAGCCGTGCCCTTTTACGACCCATTCGCGATCGAACGACCCATTCGCGATCGAACGACTCATTCGCGATCGAACGACCCATCCACGACCGAATGATGCCCCCACGACCGAACGACGCACCCACGACCGAACAACGACCCATTCACGATCGCATAACCCAGTTACCCGAACGGAATTGGTCGTCATTGTTCGCGAGTTATTACTTCACTAGGGCGTCCAGTGTTTTCTCTGCCTGCTCGTGCAGGTCCGGCGGAGCTCCGTAGAGTACGCGCTTGGCTTTGCCGGAGCGGTCGAACAGGAACATGGTGGGTACCGAGGTGATGTCACCAAAGGCGGCTGCAGTTGGCGCGTCGGTGATCGCCCAGCGCAAGTCCGGACTGAGTGATTTCGCGGTCGAACGAATCTGGTCTTCCGGAGATTCGACGGCCAGCGCCAGGACTACAAGATTGTCGCTGTACTTCTTCTTGAGGTCGCCGAGCCAAGAGAGCGTCGAACGGCACGGCGGACACCACGTCGCCCAAAACTCCACCAGAACCACGCGCCCGTTGAGTTGTTCTGCCGAGAGCGGATGTCCTTCCAGATCGGTCAATTGGAATTTGGGGAGCGCAGCGATCTCGTGCGCAGCGCCGCTTGTGCCCGAGTGCTCCTGGCTCACAACATCTTTATTGCCGGCGAGGATTAGGTCGATCATGCGGACGAGGTCGGCCTTGAACTTGGCCTGGTTGTCCGCGTTTTTCCAGGGAGCGTAGCGGCCAGAGCCTTCGACTTCGCCGAAATATCCGAAGTCGCGAGGCACGGCGACAAGTACGTCGTCGACAAAGACCGCAGGGTAGCCCTTCACGCCGTAGCGTTCTGCGAGTTTCGAAGCGCCAAAGTTCTCGCTGACAAAAGTTACTTTTCCGGGATACTTCGCAGCCACTTCCTGTACCAGCAAACTTGCTGGATCGGAAAGGTTTCAAGTGTAGGGCCAGCGTACGAGCGTGATGTCGACCGTCTTGCCGGGCGCCGCTTCGAACGGCGCGGCCGGTTTATGCGCGGCGTAATAGGCGGGCAGCACCTGGTCGAGGATCACGCGTGCTCCACGCCACTCGTCCGCGCTCGGGGCCGAGCCGTCGGGGTGTGTTGTGTAGGATTCGGCGCGCTCCATGAAATATTGTGCGATGGAATCGTCGTTGCGCGAGCCGGCAAGTTTCTGCTTTTCGGCGGCCACGTCGAGTTTCACCTTCGCCTGGGCCGCGGCATCCAGGGGCGGAGCGTCGAGCATTCCGTAGTGCCGGACCGCTTCAAGATAAGAAATCAGGGCGCCGGCGAAGAACTTCGAGGAGTCGAGTTCCTGCGCCAGCTTGATTTCCGAATTCAGCTCAATGAAGCGGGAATGCAGATCGATCGATTTCGGAGGCTGGAAGGCCGCATTGGTCTTTACCTGCAGGCTGTGCAGTTCTGGCAGAAGCGATCGCAAGGGGAAAGCGGCAGGCTTCACGGGAAGATTCAGGTGGGCGCAGAACTTCGCAAAATCCGTCTCACCCTGCGCCTGGCCAACATAGAACAAGGCCTCGGTGGGCCCGGTTGCGGTGGAAAATCCGCGGCCTCCCTCGAGCAGGGGGATGGAGCGGCCCTGCGCGGCTTCCGCCAGTCCCCGCACCACCAGCGGAGCGTGACTCCAATCCTGGGCGTGTGCCTCCTTGTCGAGCGCGGTCTAGGCGGAGGCTGACTTCATTCCACTTCGACTCAAATGCGGGAAGAGTATTTTTTTCCGCTTCACTGGCCTCGCTCACGGAGCGTGCGCCGCGCACCAAGCTGTTGGCCTCGTCGATCTTCTCCAGGCTGAGGTACAGTTGGCCGGCATCGAGCGCGGCATTGGCGGCTTTCAGTGCGTCTCCGGCCATGGTAGCCAGCGCCTCGTAGTTTTTGTTCGGCAGCTTCACGCCTTTGATGTCGGTCTCAAGGCGCGTGATTTCTTTCTTGATCTCGGAGGGGAAAGCGGTCTGCGCGAAAACCGGCGACGTGACGACGCAGAGTACTGCCAGCACCAGGAGCGTTCGAGCGAACACAGGTTTCATGGAATCCTCGAGCTTCAGACGAAGTATGGACCTCAATGTTAGCCGTTCACAAACGTGCGACTGCTAAATCCGTACCGGAACCATGGTCGCTGATGGTCAGGGTGAATGGTAGTCGTCCCTGAAAAAATCAGAAGAAGACTCGAGTTTGGGAAGGCCGCGGCTTATGGTTTTCACTGCGTCCTGGAGCCATTTTTGTGTGACCCGCTTACTTCTTTTTCGGTACAAACATATCTGCTTCACTTAGTCCGCATTTCTGCGCCATCTGGTAGCAGTAATAGAAGTGGGCGGCGTGATCGTTGCGGGAGTCGGTACCAAAAGTGAATTTCAGGCCGGCGCGCTTTGCCAGCGTGATGAAGGTCTCATCGGGAACGTGTGCCACTTCGTTGATTTCGATTGCAATCTTCCTGGTGCGGGCCAGGTCCAGGATGCGGTCGATCCTAGGACGGGTCCACAGTTGCTGATACTGGCGCGCGATGGGCACGGGAAGAAACGTTGGCCACGCAAAGATGTCGATGGGCTCGGTGGTGAGCACTTGCTCGATGAACTGCATGTAGCGCGCCATGAAGGCTTCTTCGTCGTCGACCATGGTGTCGATCTGCCAGATGGCGAGATATCCGCCGTCAGCGCGCGGCAGCGTGAGGGCGTCCATCAGGACGTAATCCAATTCATCCAGCAGGTTTTTCGAGAAGGCCTTCGACCAGCCCGGATAAACCGGCTGCAGGCCGATGCGGACCGGATAGCTGCGCAAGCCATCGATGTATTTCTTGAGATCGGCGTCGGTGTTGATGGGATAGCTTGGGCCGGGATGCTCGACGATGCCGATCTGTACCTGGCGCTCCTTGCCGAGTTGGATCGCTTGTTCGATCGAAAGCGTGGGGCTGAGATGGACGTGGTAGTCGGCGACGGGAAAGGCGGGCTTTCCAGCGGACGTGGAGACGGCGGGCGAAGAGGCGAAGAGATGTCGCGAGGTCGAGAGCGCGGCTCCGGCGATCACTGTGGTCTGAAGGAAATTTCTGCGGGAATGATTGTGGGGCACGATAGGGATTCTCCGTAGTGCGCGAGCTTTCCTAGGAAGGATATGGAGGGCGATGCTAGAGATCAGTGACGGGAGTCACGAAGAGACTATTTTGGGAAAGGGTGAGGTGAGAGGGGTACGGCTTTGGCCGTAAAAGCCCCACTTCTCGCAAAGGACGCGAGAAGTGGGGCACCCGACACTTTACGTACGTTACTGGGCGGGGGTTTCAGGGGTCGTGGGAACCGGGGCTTCGGCCGTGACTTCAGGGGCCGCTGGATTGATCTTCACTGTGGCAAGAATCTTTTCCAGGCGGTCGAAGACCTTGTCGCGATCGACGTGCTTGGTGACGCCTTGGTCGGACGCTACCGTCGTGACGTTCAGGGCGAACTCGTAGCAGGCTCCATTCTGGAAGACGTGGAAATACTTGGAGTCGCTCTGGCGCGTGCCTTCACCGGAGACGGCTTCGGTGGCGCGGAGTTCGAGGTCTCCGAGGAGCAGCTTTGTTCCCGAAGATTGATCGGTTGAGATGGACGGAGTTTCCGATTTCGGCGCCGGGGCGGACGAAACGGAATCAGCCTGAGCCGAAGGCTTGGAAGTTACGTCGGCCGACTGTGCCGGCGTTGCCGGCGAGGTCATGGCTTTGGGCTGCGGGACTGCGAACTCGTTGCATTGATCGGCGGTGAGAGACTTGTTGACGCTCACGTTGAAGAATGCGGAATCGAAATCAGTATTGGTGAAGCTGGATTCGGGCAGTTCGACGGCCGCGAGCGCGACTCCGCCCGGCTGAATGAAGTTCATCGGAATCGGGTTGGACATCAGCAGCTCGGTGGCAGCGCTTCCCGTCTCGATGGCATAGCGGCGCGGATATTCAAACGTCAGGCCGGTGCTCTTGTCGGTGTAGTTCACGGTGGCCGGCTTTCCTGGTTACGGTTTTCTTCGGAGCGGGCTTGCTGACCGGTTGCACGACCGGTGACGGCATGGGCTGGACTTGCGCTTGCGCTTGTGTGACGGGAATCTGGTTGGTGGAGCTTACGGGTTTGGGTTTGTCGCTGGAACAGCCGACGGTTACGGAGCAGACGATCAGCACGGCGGCGAAGACGAGCGCGCCTGTGTTCTTGCCCCAGGTCAGGAAATCGATTTCTTTCATCGAGCGGAATACGTTGATGCGGGTCATGGTTGGTCACCTCCTGCTGTCTAGCAGCGCTATGGAGAAAGCACGAGGCGGGCCAGCGGCGGGGGTATTGATTTCGCGGGGGTTAGTGGGGCTTAAGCCGGGACCGGGCGTGGGGCGCGGCACACGATGTGGGCGCGACGACACGCGAGGGGTTTGCTCGTGGTTAGTAGAGACGTAGCAAGCGACGTCTCTACGAATTGGTTTCGTGATCGGGTTGGCCGGCGCTTTTCAGGGTGACTTGATCGTGCGAAAGATCGCCGCTCTTTGGCGTTGTCGTTTGGGCCTGCGGGTCGGGCTTCGGAACCGGCTTAGGCGGAACTTCGCGTGCCTCGCTGACGTGAGGATTGCCGATTGGAGTGATCATGAGGATAGGATCGGCGAGCCGCAAAGAAACTTGATGGCAGGAAGCCGGAGCGGTGCATCGTTGGTAATAGTTACCTGCTCTGCATGGCGGCTCTCTCTGCGCCGGCGCTTCGGTGGTACCATCGAAAACCGGATTTTTCGCTCCTGCTCCTGAGAGGCAGCCGTGGCATCGAAGACGCTCTTGCTTTGCTTTCGACTGGACGGTCCTTACTGGGACGATCTCATCTATCTCTCTGCATATCCGTCGGGCTTTACGTACGAGAAATGGCCGTTTCGGTATCGGGACAAGCGGATGCAGCGCGAAATCCTGGATAAGATGCCCGCGTGGGATAAGGTTGGCAGCCGGTTGGAGGTGGATGCGATTCTGGCGGCGCGTTTCATGTCTGTCAACCATTTCAACTGGATCCTTCCGATCCGGAAGATCAAAATTACGCGCGCTTACTCGGAGGCCGGGACGAACAACTTTTACTTCCGGCTAATGGAGTCACGAGATTTCCGTTCGTTGAGCGAGCTGCAACAAGGGCGCATGCGACTTCCTGATGGAGAGTGGTCGACCGAAGTGGATTCGAATCCGCTGGCGCTCTATACAGAACTTGATTTGTCGTCGCTGTCATGGGTCGCGGCGAAAGATGAGGGAGACTCATGGGCGAAATTAGTGGATCTGGTGGGAGCGTCAGAGACGGTGCCGATGCATGAAGAATTGAAGTCAGCGACCTTTGTTCGATTTTCAATTCCGGCGCTCTGTCCAGTCGAAGCGCTGTTCACCGATGACGCCCGAGGCAGTGTCTTCGGAGCGAGTTTAAAGGAAGGTCAGGCCTACACGGTTAAGGTCACACACCGGATAACAGGCAAAGTCAGAGACGGAACGCGGCCCACGCTGTCGTTTGACTATCGAATCGCCAACCGTAACATCGAACTCAGCCAGCCCGTGACAGAAGTGATCGGCTACCAGCAAACGACGCCCGTTTCTTTTTCGGCACTGAGCGCGACCAAGACGTGGGAAGACATCGTAATCAGAGCTTTGAGGGAGGGCGATTCATCGGCGGAAAAAGCTGCGGAAGCTCGCGTTGACATTGTCGAAGGTTCCCGAACCGAAGTTCCTCTGTTTTCGCTTCCAATTCCGCTAAAGGTCAGACCGAGTTGGCTCTATCGATTGCGCTCTCGCTGGCTCTGGAGCTTTCTCCTTTTCGTGGCGTTGACCATACAAGGCGCGGCGACTCTGTTAAAGGAATTTCTTTCCAAGTTCTTCGAAGGGAAAGCCGATTTTTCGAGTTTGCTGGATTATTGGCCTGTCTGGGTGGTCGTGCTACTGACGAGTGCCGCCGCTACCTTCGCGATCACTGCGATGCATGGGCAAAGCAAAGCGGAGTGAAATTCATTTATCAGGGTCTGGTCCATCGACTGACATGCCTGCCTCGGACGAACATCCGGTCTTAAAAATATTCGGGCGGGACTTTGCTCGTTTGTCTGTGCGTCAGCAGGACTGTTGGCTCGACGCAGCATTCAGTTACTGGCGTCTTCGAGGATTTCCGTATCCCAAGCTGTCGTCGCGGGAAATCGAAATCGAGTTTGGCCATCTTCAGAGCGTCTCGGCTGCGAAAGTCATTCGCAGGAGTTATGCGGTGCATTCCACGGTTGGGTTGCGCCTGGCGAATTCATTTCATCCGCAAATGTGGCGGGTTCGGGAGCATGGACGTTCTCCGGTGGACCGCTTTCGAGAAGACGACACCCTGCGTGCAGCCCTGGCGAAGGCGGCGCGTTTCTGGCCGAACCGGCGCTGCTGGAATGCGCAGTGTGTGCGAAGCGTGTTTCGACTTTTGCACCGCAGCCGGGTGGCCAATTTTCGGCCGACCGTGGCGCGAGCACTGATCGAAAAATACTCGCATCAAGGAGACGCGGTTCTCGACTTCAGCGCCGGTTATGGCGGCCGGCTGCTTGGGGCTTTAACCCTGGGTCGAACGTATGTCGGCATTGATCCTTCGAGGGGGCAAATTCGAGGCTGTCGGCGTATGTTGAGCGCCTTGCGATCTCTGGCGGTTGGTGAAGGTGAGTTATATCTTGGCTGCGCGGAGGATGTTCTTCCTCTGCAGCGCGCCCGATCGGTAGATCTGATTCTGTCGAGTCCTCCTTACTACGATACGGAACGCTATTCGAATGAGCCGACGCAGAGCTACCTGCGATATACCAGTTACGAAGAATGGCGCGATCGATTTCTGGTTGTCGTGATGGAACAGAGCCACCGGACGTTGCGGAAAAGGGGTCATCTCGTTATTAACGTTGCCAACGCTGGGCGATATCCTGTGGCGGACGACACGGCGAAGCTGGGAACTCGAATTTTCGGCTCCGTTCCGAAGCTGATCAAAATGTTGATGCCGCGGCTGCCTGCCTTTCGCGCCGGCAGCCAGAATGAACCCTTCAAGTGGGAACCGATCCTGGTGTTTCAAAAGAAATCGTGACCCGGGTTTTGTATCGCGAGCACACTCCGATCGAGGAGTACGTCCTTGCCGGCCGCACAGTGCGGGTGAAGCGCGATGACATGTTTTCGCTTCCTCCAGCGCCTGCTCTAGCGAAGCTTAGAGGGATCCGGTCGATTCTTCAAACCCTTGCGGGTAGCGGGATTCAGACCGTTGGCTGTTTCCAAACCAGGGTGTCAAATATAGGCCACGCTTTGGCGGCGGCTTGCCAGGAGTTTTCCGGGCTTACGTGTGTGGTTGTCTACCCCCAATCCAAGAATCATCCATTGCCGGAGTCTGTGCAAAGAGCGGGGGAATTGGGCGCGCGGGTGTGTCCGATCCGCAGCAATGTTCTGCCGATTTGTTACGCCCAGGCCAAGCGACTCTTATCCGAAGAAAACGGCGTGCTTCTTCCGTTCGGGATGGAATGCAATGAGGCGGTCGAAGCCGTAGCTGTGGAGGCGTCACTGCTGCCTGCGTCTGCCTGCCGAAACGCGACACTGATCGTGCCCTGCGGCTCGGGAGTGACGCTGGCGGGAATTCTTCGCGGATTGCCTGTGCGTCCGAAGCGCATCATCGGAGTTTCGAGCGGCCGTTCGGTTCCAAAGATTCGGGCATGCGTGAGGAAATACGTCAACCGGCTAGACGATGTCGAATTGGTGGAGCCGACTATGTCGTACTACGAGTCCCCGAGCGTGACTTGCCCGTTTCCGGCGCATCCGCATTACGATCTCAAAGCATGGGCTTACTTATCGGAACACATCGAGCGATTCGCTGATCCCGTTTTGTTTTGGAATGTCGGAGGCTGAGAAAATACTTCCACGTCATTCCGCACCAACTCAGGCTTCAGCGGTGAAGAAGCTCTCATCCGGTTTGGGGTCGACCTGATCCGGAGAGGCGTCGGCGGTTACGTCTTGTGCGAATTCGCGCCGGCGCTCCGGGCCTTTCCGCTCGACTACGCGCACCCGGCGGGCCGGCATGGTGCTGGGCTCGAGGCTCACGATGCGGCCCTCGCGGACCTGAATGTTCGCGCGAAACCAGTCGGTGCGAAACATGCGGCCTGCCGCGTAAAAAGTCATCGAGGCGGCGATTGGGCCTTCGAATTCGTATCCAGTGCAGGCCAGAATGCGGCGGCCCATATCCTGCGACCAACTCATCCCACCGACCAGAGGATCATTCAGGCGGCAACGCTCGAAGGGCGTGGCATGGGACAGCTTGCGCAGTTGCAGGAGTTGTAGCAGTACCGATGTCTTTGCCAGATTGGTGACGATCACGCGGGCTTCGGTATTGGAAACACGTTCCAGTTTGATGTGCAAGTCTGGCGACCACTCGCGCTCGAACTCTTCTCGCGCCAGAGCCAGTCCCTTATCCGTGGCCTCGACGTAGCGTAAAGTGGCGCGGGCCAGGATGATGCTGAAGAAGGTGGTCACGATGGTGGCGATGACCGGGATGTAGCTGATCAGGGTGGTGAACGGGATACGGAACGAGTTCATCAACTGCATGTGCATAGATGCGCATGGCTCCTGCGGACGAGTGGCGACAACGGGAATGAGTGTAACGAGGGCGGAGTGCGGGCTCCAGATGCGCTTGGTGTGAGGCGGTAATGAGCAGGGGCCAACGACTTTGGTAACCGAGACGCGGGGTAGTTTGGCGCGGCGCAGAGGCTTCGATTTAGTTTCGTCGGACGGGAAGAGGGAATTCCAGGCGATTCCGCTAGCTGGCGGTGCGGAACTTCGGTGGATCCTGATCTTGATCGGTCGAGGGCAGCAAGGCTCGAGCCTGTAGAACCAATCTGGGCGCCGCCTGATTCTTCAAAACCAGGGCGTGTATCCCGGCCGCTCGGGCCAGCCGTTCGACTTCGTTGCCTTCTTCGACGGTGAACAAAATGAGGCGGGTGCCGGGGAGATGGTTCTTGAACCACGTAGCGGCATCGAGTCCGTTCATGACGGGCATCGAAAGGTCGAGGATGATCAGGTCAGGGTTCACGGTTGCAGCTTTCTCCACAGCTTCCTGCCCGTTTTCCGCTTCTCCTGCAATTTCAAAGTCAGGCTCTGCCTCGAAGAGATGGCGCACCAGGGTCCTCACACCGGCATTGTCGTCGACGATCAAAATGCGCTTCTTAAGCATGGTTTGCCATTTCTCGGACGATTGGATGCCTAAGATTGGCGCGCTGTCTGTCGCTTTATTTCACTTTTTATTCCAGTCCGGGTAGCCGAGCTTTTCTCGCTGAATGGCCCGTAAAGTGCTTATAGCATCGGACATAGCTCGACGCTCAGTGTGCGCCTGAGGGTTGGCGGCGAGTTCTTGCGAGCGCAGAAAAATGGCCTTTTCGGCGGCGTCCACGCGCTGACGCAGGGACTGCGGGTCTCCTTCACGCAGCGCCTCCTCATACTGGACCTGCCAGTGCGGGTATCGGATGTTAGGGGATGTGGAATCATCCTGATTAGTCATTTCTAAAAGTTTCCTCACAAAAACCTCGAACTCCTCACCTCTGAATGCTATGCCTAGCTCACAAGGTGGCAAAGGCTTGAATTCGTCAAGCCAGTTCTGGCCATGTTCCGCGAGCGATCAGTGCGAATTTCGCGCAACTCGGTATCGCCGTTTCTTCATCGAATCAATTCTACCCGGCGGCTCAGCGGAAAATCGGACCGCCGGGACATTGTGACTGCAAGCTGCGAGCGCGGTTCCTCTGCTCGCTCAGTTTGCGGCATATCCGCTGTTTGGCGGAATTCCTTGTCACTGTTTGGTCGAAGTTGTCAACTCAACGGGCCTAGTTGACAGTTAAAACGAGTGCGCTGCTGACGCCTCCACTGCTGCAACCCAGATCTCCGGAATTCCCACTGGGAGTATTCACCTTGACGCTCTCCGTTCCCGGGCCGGATACCAGACTGGACGTGATTTTTACTTTCAGTTGGGTATCGCTGACAATGATCGGGCTCACAACGGTCGAATTGATCAGGACTTCCGACGTTGAAACGAAGTGGCTGCCATTCACGACCACGGTAGCTCCCTGTTGAACCTGGGCCAAAGTCAATGAACTCGGCGAGAGTGAACCGATCAGTGGAGCCGGCCTGGCACTGCCGCACAGCGGGTTAAGGGTATTGTTGCAGCCTGAGAGAAACAGGAGAGCAGACAGGCTGGCAAGCGAAACAGCGCGGGTACAGGGATACATGGGAGATACTCCTTTGGATGGGCTCCCCGTCTGGATGCTCAAAGTGCACGGCTGCAAACATCCTAGTCCGGGGCCGAGATCACGCTATGTCGTATAAAAGTGCAGGTGGAGTGCCAAGATCGATCCACAGGCTTGAAATTTGTTTAAGTGGGTGCCTTTCCGGAGGCTTAGAGGGCGAGAGGGACACCAAACGAAGTAGGGGCCGTGGCGCGCTGGTGGCTGTGTTTCACCAGAGGTGGTGGTTATCGGCCAGTGCGGGTGGTGGAACGAAGCATCGCGACGAACATTATCGCGACGCACATTGGAGAGCAACTCAAAATCGCTGTGGGGGCTGGAATGAGAGGCGTCGGAAAGATCGAGAGTTTATGGCGCTACCCGGTCAAGAGTATGCGCGGTGAAGAATTGCAGGAGGCTTTTGTCGGCTTTCCTGGCGTCTACGGTGACCGGCTTTACGCATTTCGCAGTGCGGCAGCCACGCAAGGATTCCCATGGCTGACCGCGCGTGAGCAGGAAGCAATGTTGCTGTATCGCCCGAGGTATCGGGATCCGGGGCGCACGGCGAAGCCGGGCAACCTTGCGGAGGCGGAAGCGATCGGGTCTGGCCTCACCCCGGTCTATGGGGATCTCTCCGACTTCATGGTGGACGTTGAGACGCCGGCAGGAGAACGGCTAGCAATTGATGATCCTCGACTGATGAGCATGTTGCGCGAGGGCATTGGCGAAAGGCATGAGCTGACGCTGCTGCGATCGCATCGGGCGATGACGGATTGCCGCCCGGTCTCAATCTTTTCCATTCAGACCGTGCGCCAGTTGAGCAAAGAGCTCGGAATCAATGTCGACAAGCGGCGATTCCGCGCAAATCTTTACGTCGATCTCGAATCTGGAAAAGGTTTCGGCGAAGACGAGTTCGTGGGCCGGACCTTACGGATTGGCGCAAGGGCGGCGATCGCGGTGCTGAAACGCGACTCCCGGTGCAAGATCATGACGCTCGATCCCGACACGGCACAGCCGAATCCCGAGATGATGAGGCTGTTGGCCCGTGACCATGAGGGCCAGGCTGGAATCTACGGTGCCGTTCTGGTCGAAGGAACCATCCGGCCGGGAGATGAAATCGCTCTGCTGGATTGAGGCAAGGTTCAAGTTCATCAAGCGCGTCATCGCAGAGGCAATCGAAGTCTCATTAGCCCGCAGTCAATTTACGCGTTCAGGTTTTGTCGCGAAGTTGGTAAGCAACAGGACGGCAGTGGGAGGGATGGTGAGCTTGGTGTGCAGTTTCGCTTGGAAGAGGCAATCAGTCTTTCTGGATCATCACTTCGGTAGCTTTCATGACAGTGGTGACCGTATCGCCCTTCTTAAGTTTCAACTCGTCGGCGCGGCGCCGGGTGATAGCACTCTCGATGAGGTTGTCTCCGACGCGGACGACAACGTGGGCCATAATGTCGCCCATTTGAATTTCTTCGATTTTTCCACGCAACTTGTTTCTGGCTGAGATTGGCATGCAGTCATCATAGATGCTGGCGGGAGGGCAGATGAGTTTTCGAAGAGTGTTCCTGGCGGCGCTTTTGGCCGTGATTTCTAATTGGCAATCGGCTCTAGCCCAGGAGATTACCGTCGCTGCCGCCGCCGACCTCCAGTTCGCGATGCAGGAAGTTAGTGCGCGATTTCAAAAGGAAACGGGAAAGACCATCAAGCTTATCTCCGGTTCGTCGGGCAACTTCTTCCAGCAGATTCAGAATGGTGCGCCCTTCGATATGTTCTTCTCGGCCAACCTGGATTATCCGAAAAGGTTGGAGGCTGCAGGACTGACGGAGCCGGGAAGCTTCTACCAGTACGCCAGAGGCAAGATTGTGATCTGGGTGCCCAAGGAGTCAAAGCTTGACCTGAGTTCGGGTCTGCAAGCGCTGCTGAACCCTTCCATTAAGAAGATCGCGATCGCCAACCCGCAGCATGCACCCTATGGTCAGGCTGCCGTTGCTGCGATGAAGACGGAACACATCTACGACAAAGTGAAGGACAAGTTCGTGCTGGGTGAGAACATTTCACAAACAGCGTCGTACGTAGTCTCGGGATCGGCGGATGTGGGTATCGTCGCGCTGTCCCTCGTTCTGTCTCCAAACATGAAAGATAAGGGACGCTACGCCGAGGTTCCAGCCGCGGACTACCCGCCCATCGAACAGGCTTGCGTTATTCTCAGTTCGTCCAAGAACAAGGAAGCTGCAAAGCAATTCTTAGCGTTCCTCAAGACGGCTGCTGTTGGCGACCTGCTGCGGAGCTATGGCTTCGAGGTGGATCGTGCAGCAGCCAGGTGATCCGAACCGTGACTCGGATTGTGGAAACGCACGCTGTAAAAACTTGCGCTCGCGCTACTGTGGTTTTGCGGGCGTGCGGGTGTCCACATGAATCGCGGATGGGTTGTCGGTCTTGCCCAGGTCAACCCAAACTTCGCCGAGGCGACCATTGGAATCGGTGCTGAGGATGGTGCTCTTGTGCTCGGCCACACCGCTTGCCCCGGGTCGAACGATATCGATGGCTTCGTCGGTGACATGCAGGCCGTCGCTGGGCGCCCCGGGGTTCGGCCGCTCCACTTGCCGAGTCGTGACCTGTCCGCCACTGGAGGTGCTCCGGCGCACGCTGGTCTCGCGCTGGACAAGATGCAGGTTGCCATCGCCGCCGGCGATACCCGGAACGTTGGTCGAGTAAGTTTCAACCGTATCGCGTTTCTCGCCCGGACCGGCTGCGGCGTCTTTGGTGACTGTGCGCTCGACAAGCGTGAGTGCACCGTTTGAGTCGGGACGCAGCACGCGCTCTTCTTTGGTGCGTCCCCTTCCGCCGTCGGGTGTGCTGGTTCCTTCTCTCACCTCGCTGGTCAGCCAATGCCCGGCCCCGTCGGAGAGCATGGTCGATTTCTTGAATTCGACAATGCCGGTGCTGCTTTGCTTCTCGCGTTCTTCGATCTGAACCGCCGGAGCAAGTCCTCCGTTTACGTCTGGCGTGAGCACTGTGGTCTTTGTCTCACGCACGCCGGGGCTCGGCTGTTTGGAGTCCTCGATCTCGCGGCGTACCACTTGCAGAGCGCCGTTGGCGTCGGGATTGAGGGTTGTACGGACGTTCTTCTGTGCGCCGTCGGGAAGACTTCGTGACTCTTCTTGTTTCTCTTGAATCAGCGTCCGCTGCCCATCCGGGCCTCTGCCGAAGGTTCGCTCGATGTTGCGAACCGTCGTGTCATTAACCCTGACAGACTCTTTTTCCGTGTCTGAGTAGGGCACGTACCGCCCATCTGGGCCCAGGGTTTCGACCGAGGTTCGGTCGATCACGCGGCCGGCAACTTCCGTATGAGTTTCCCTGGTGCGCGTGGGATTCGCCACCCCGTTCGGGTCCTGCTGTTGGCCGCTGTAGGTCCAAGCGGCCGTGTTTCCCGAGTTATCTTGCGCCAGACAGGATTGTCCTAGGCCGAATCCGACTATCGCTGAAACAAGCGCAGCGGATTTCAGCAATCCGGGAAATACCATGAGTCGGGATTCCTCTCTCAGCCCATTCTAGACCCCACGCGAGTTGGCGGCATCTCAGCAGCGAGGTCTGTCGAGAAATTGTCGTGTTGCTCACAACGGCTTAAGTTGAAATCCTACTCGAGGACGCTGTCGTCTAATTTCTTTCGGCCCCAGTCGTTGGCGGCCTGCACGAAGGCAAGGACCAGCGGGTGGGGCTTTTTCTCGGTGGACGAGAGCTGGGGCTGGAAGAGTGTGGCCACAAAGAAGCGATGCGTCGGAGATTCGATGGCACGAATCTCGCCTTGTGGTCCGCGCGCGACGACCGGAAAACCGGCTTCCATGGCGGCCCACTCGAAGTCGGGATTGATTTCAAAGTTGCAGAAGAATTCTTCGGTGACGGTTTCTTTCTCTTTCCCGTAGAACGACTGCAGGTAAGAGCCGGGGCGGAGGCGAATTTCCGGGACGGCCCCAGAAAGCTTGGGAGCGTCGCCCTTGCCGTCCGGGACGGCGCACGCGACGGGATAGATGATGATGTTCTTCGATCCGGAATTGTTTTCGGCGCTGTCGGCATCCTTGATGTCGAGAACGTTGCGGGCGAATTCGATAAACGCATACTGGAATCCGCCGCACGTGCCGAGGAAGGGCCAGTCGCGGCGACGGGCGAACTCGATCCCTTTCAGCATGCCGTCAAAACTTTTGTAGGGGCTGCCCGGCGAGGCCCAGAGGCCATCGAAACTTTCGAGATTCTTTTCCGCGCCGGCAGCAGCGAGCGAAGGAGTGGGTAGCCACTCGGATTCGACTTTCAGTTTGAGCTTGCGGGCAGCATGCTGCAGGGCGTCGTTGGTGGCGTGGTGGGAGCGGAAATCCGTATTGAAATCGCCCAGAATTCCGATGCGGACAGCGTCGCTCACGGGATTGATTGTACTAGAGGCCATGCGCAGGGCCGCTGGCAGACGGTGTGACGGGGTTAGAAGCGTGGTGCGGGAGGAAGATCTTCATTCGTCAGGAAAATGTTGCTGAATCGACGCACTACAGAGGCCTAGAACAGACTCTCGATGCTCAAAAAGAAATACAGGCTGAGCAGGGCGAGGACTGGTCCGCCCCAGATCATCAGGAGACATTTCCAGCCCAGACCGCGGGCGACTTCCTGCTGACTGCGCCACGAGATCAGGAAGGTTTTATTCGTCATGCCCTTCATCAGGACCACCGGCGGGTGTGGATCAAAACTGTTCTCCGCAGGATTGGAGTCGCCATGAGAGCCGTTGCCACTCGTCCCGGACCCGTTAGCCGCGGGATCGGCCATCACCTGCACTCCGCCCGAAGATGCGCCCGCTGACGGCAGTCCTGCTGCGCTCCAGGCCGCGGGATTCGAGATACCCGCTTTCATCAGGGCGGCTGCGACTTTTTGTTGCTGGGTCATGTCCGTCGTCTTTACGGGCGCGGACGTGGCCGAGAGTTGAATTACTTCCGACCGAAGCGGAGATGGTGTCGACATCTGCTGGGCAAACGATTGCTCATCGAAATCGCTATCGGGTGTGCCCACGAAGACCGAAAGCGAAGGCAGCGACAAGGTGAAGCCATTTGTAAAGGAATGGGTCGCTTCACTGTCTTGCACTGGCTGTGGGCGAACTTCAATGCCGGGATTTTCGGCCAGCGTGCCCAGAATGAACAGCGAATTCTTGGGCTTGATGCAGTACTCCTCTACCTTGATCTTGTTGTTCGTGACAATACCGTGGCGAGTGAGAAAACTGCGCACGCTGTCGGGCACAGGCTCCTTGGTGGTAAAGAAAGAATCGCTGAATTCCTGTTCGAAATCGCGGTGGAGGTCGAGATCCGCGCCGCGCGGGTCGACCAGAACGCGGCCGGTATTGTCGTCGACGAAGAAGGGCAGATACATGCACTCGCCGACGACCTTTACCCATTGCTTGTTCTTGCCACTCTGCTTCCACTCCCACACCAGAGTTCGGTAGTAGTAGCAAGGGCGGGCCGTGACCGGAGCGACCATCGTATACGGCCCCACGGCCTGGCCACTGACTTCTACCATGCCCATCGAGGCGCTGCGAATCTTGGAAAAGGGCGTGTCGAGAATCAGGCGGCGGCGCTGGAGCAGGCGGAATCCGTAGACGAAGAGAGCAATGCCCGCGCAGAAGCCGATCGCGCACCAGACAAGCAGACCTGTCGGGTCAGACGTGCGAAGGAGGATGGCAGAACAGGTCAAAGGAAAAGTCCGTGTGGGACGGGGCGTCTCGGTTCGTCCCTTCAATCAGGCTAGCGAACGGGATGGAGTTCCCGCAGTCAAAAACGCAGGGATCGACTTACGTTGGTAATTGCAATCGATGGTAATGGGAGCGAGGTGACTTACATCAGGATGCCGGCGGACATCCACACTGTGCCGTTTCTACAGCCGAGGGGACTAAAACCATTGTTAAGTGTTTGCCTTGCTCGGAATTGCTGTATTGCTGTATCTTTACAGCGATACAGTTGTCGACGTATGTTCTTCAAACTGAATCCAACGACCGGGCAGCCGCTCTATTTGCAGCTGATGCAACAAATCCGGCACGCCGCGGAAACCGGCGCATTGCAGGACGGCGCGCAATTGCCGAGTATTCGCACGTTAGCCGAGGAGTTGGTTGTCAGTCCCAATACCATCGCGAAAGCCTATTCCGAACTAGAACACGAAGGAATTGTGGAATTGCGCCAGGGCTCTGGAGCGTTCCTTACTGTCAGGCGCAGGACTCGCTCCCTAACGGACCACGTGCAGGTTGCGCGGCAACGGCTTCGCGATTTGGTGGAGCAACTCCGCGAAGAAGGTCTTCTGGACGAGGAGATCAGGCGAGCCTTCGAGGCTGAGTTGCTTTATCCGGCCGAGATTGTGAGAAGGCGATGATGAATGCACCCGTTATTCTAACGCGCGATCTCACAAAAGCTTATGGCAGTTTCATCGCTGTTGAACGGCTTAATCTCTTGGTCGAGCCGAACCAGATCACGGCGTTTCTCGGTCAAAATGGTGCGGGCAAAAGCACTACGATCAAAATGCTGCTGGGGATGATCCGGCCCAGTTCTGGTGATGGCGAAGTTCTTGGGAGTCGCATCGCTGATGCTGAAGAAAATCGCAAAATGCGGCGAAAAGTCGCTTACGTTGCGGAGAACAAGCCTCTCTACAGTTATATGACGGTTGAGCAGACGGTACGCTTTGCGGGCTCGTTTTATCCCGACTGGCGCCCGGATGTCGCAAATAAACTCCTCAACGAATACAGGCTACCGAATCAGCGAAAGGTCAAATCGCTTTCCAAAGGGATGAGAACTAAGCTCGCCTTGCTTCTAGCTTTCGCGCGACGCCCCGACCTGCTAATTCTGGACGAGCCAAGCGAAGGACTCGATCCGGTTGGTATCGAGCATCTTCTGCAGACTCTGGTGGCACGGTCGGCAGAGGGCGTCGCTATTTTCTTCTCTTCGCATCAGATTTCCGAAGTTGAGCGCGTCGCAGACCAGGTATGCATTCTCGACAACGGCCGTCTTTTGGTGAATGCGTCCCTTGACCGACTGCGTCAATCCTATCGGCGGATTGATCTGGTTTTTCCGTTCCCGCCACCCGAACGCGAGTTTCGCATCGTCGGAGTCGAAAAAATCCGAATCAATGGAAACGAGATGAGTGTCTTAGCCAGCAGGAATTCAGAGGCAGTGGTTGAGCGAGCACGCGACTTTAATGTTGTTTCTGTCGAGGTAGCCCCCGTCGCATTGCGGGACATCTTCCTTGAGACGGTAAAGGAGAATTAAATCGTGCTCTGGTACAAGGGTTGGCTTGAGACTCGTTCCAGATTCCTGACCTGCCTGATCGTCTTGACGGCTTTCTCCGCGGTGTTCGTTTATTACGCTCAAGGATTTCTTCGACCTGAGTGGTCGAAGGATTTCTATCGTCTGCTGTTTATCGCGCAAGAGTACGTCGTACTCATTTGGATTATGTCAGTTGTCCTCCTGGGAATGGGAGGACTCGTCCGTGAGAAGGCGAACGGTACGTCATCACTGACACTGAGTCTTCCCGTAAGTCGCGCGCATCTGCTGGGTGTTCGGATCGCAATCGGCGTACTGGAAGCAATCACATTGGGAGTCGTGCCATGGGCGGCGATTTTCTTGGTTTCCTCTGCTGGTGGAATGCTGGTTCAATTTCGGCAGGTCGGATTCTACGTCTTGCTCCTAGTTGGTGGCGGATTGGTCTATTTTGCGATGGCAGTGCTAGTTTCCTCACTAGTGGAAGGCGAATACACGGCTCCGGCTGTTGCTTTCGGACTGGTGTTCTTGGCGGCGATGTTGTCCGACGTTTGGTTCCGAAGTTTCAATCTTTGGCGCTTAGTGACCGGTGACTTTTATATTGATCGAAATACATATCTTCTTCCAGGGCATTTTCCATGGAAGGGCACACTAGCTAGTCTGGTTGTCGCAGCCTCGATGCTGAGTGCATCGGTCAAGGTTCTACAAGAACGAGAGTTCTGACGGTCGGAGGCTGCAAGTTTATCTGCTCGCTTGCGGCGTGGCTGGAAGCCGTCTCTTCCCGAATCCATTTTTTAAAGACCGGTTCTACGCTTTCATTACCTTTTGGAATGCCGACTGGAAGCGCGCCATCTCTTCTTGAGTTCCCACCGTAATGCGGACGCAGTTGGGCATGATCGGCCATATGCGGCCGACCAGTACGTTCTCTTTCGCCATGGCGTCGCGCACTTCTTTTCCCGGCCGCTTGGTGTCGAGCATGAAGCAATTTGATTCGGAGGGAATGTAGGCGTATCCGTTGCGGTCGAGCCATTGAAAGGTTTGCTGACGGACGGTGGCGTTGATGCGCTTCCGTTCCGCAACCAGTCCCGAATCCTTCAGGCTGGCCGTCGCCGCGACAACTGCGGTGACCGGCATGAAGTTCCATCCGGCACGTTCCATCACCTTTTCGAGCAGATCGGGGCGAGCAATCACGAAGCCGCAGCGCACGCCGGCCATCCCGTAGACCTTGGAAAATGTGCGCAGCACGATGACATCTTTTCCAGCTTTCACCAGGTCAACCGCGCTTGGGGCATCGCTGAAGTGGAGGTAGGCCTCGTCGACCAGCACGACCGAATCCTTGGGCTTGTTGGTGACGAGATATTCGATGTCGGAGTGCGGAGTGAGTGTGCCCGTGGGATTGTTGGGATTGCAAATGTAGAAGACGCCCGCGTCGGGAGCCGCGGCCAGCATGGCTTTCACGTCGTGCGCATAGGTTTTGGTGAGCGGCACTTTGACCACGCGCGCTCCCCCGGCGGGGGCGATATTCATGCCGGCTTCAAATCCCGGATCAGCCGTAACATAACTTCTTTTCGGCGAAGTGAACGCCAGCACGCTCAGACCCAGTGGCGGCGTTGAACCGACCGTCGGGTGGAGGTGCTCGGGATTGAGGCCCTCGAGTTGGGCGAATGTTTGAACGAGGTTATCGGTGAGTTCGTCCAGATAGCGGCCGCCCTGCGGGATGATCGCAGCCATCGCATCGCGCGCGGGTTGACTCGGTCCGAGCGGATTCTCGTTGGAATCGATGATCACGGCGTCAGCCGCGTGCGGACGGCGGCGCGAAGCGGCGGCCAGCATAGGCTCGCTCATGACACGGAAGGCGGCGGCTGCGGAGGCGGCAGCCGAGAGATGCAGGAATGAACGCCGGGAGAAACGGGGCATGGGTTCCCTCCAGGGGAAGGAGTGTATCAGAGAGCTGCGTACGGGAATCGGATTAGTTAGACGCGCGCGCGCCCACATGGCTAACCCCAAGCTGAGTGTGAGCGAGCAAAACCGCAGGCTTCAGTGACGATTACCATCCAACCTTGGCGGACTCTTCACGCAACGCGCTGCCACCGGAGAGTTCGTGTGATGGCCGTGCCATCATTTGCGGTCGTCTCAAGCTCGATCGCAAGTTCGTTTGATCAAAGGTGTTTCGGGTCACTGCAAGGGTCGACATTTCGTGGTTATGTTTGCTCACCATGAAAAAGAGAATTATTCCGATCGGTAAATCACGTTTGCCAATTCGCTGCAGGTGGTGCAGGACCTGGATGAACTGGAAGGACGAGGAGCAGGCGTGGAAGTGTCACCTGATGGTCGAAGGACAGCCCTGCGGCCACATGGTATTCGATGACGGGCGACCGTGTTGCTGCAGTCAATGCGATGAAGATAGGCGGGCCTTGCCGGCTTGAAACCGTGCTCCGCAGGATGGGCATTCCATCTCGTCATCGCTGCGTCGTTTGATCTCCGCCGGCTCGATTGGATGGCCGCACTGTGGACAGGGTATGTCTAACGATCGCATTATCTTCTGGAGATCAATCTTCTTTCGGCTGGGCACCGCGGGATTATCTCACCCTCCCTTGTGAGAATCGGAAAGGCCTCATTCCTCTACAGAGCACCGGCCGGCGCTGGTGGGCGGACGGTGCGTTCAGGATCACATGCTGGCGTGACTGAAGTCATGGCGGTGTCCCCCCGCGGTTTCTAGCATGCGTTTGCGAATCTTACCAACCAGATCAGTTCGGGTTAGGCATGGTCCCTGATATCCCTTCGCAAGCGGGGCAGAAGCATCGTCACCTGGACTGGAGCAAGGAGATCTTATGCTCGCAACCAAAATGAGCGTGGCGTTCTATGGACATGTGAGGCAGTACCACAATATCAAGGCAGAAATTGACGCCAACCTCAGAGAAGTGCTGGAGAGTGGCCAATATGTTCTCGGCCCCATGCTAAAGAAATTTGAAGGGGAATTAGCTGAGTTTCACGGCACCAAGCATGCAGTCTGCGTGGGCAACGGAACGGATGCACTTTGGCTCAGCTTCAAGGCGCTGGGCATCGGCCCCGGCGACGAGTGCATCACGACGACGAACACGTTCTTTGCCACCGCGGAGGCGCTTTGGATCGCCGGAGCCACCGTGGTGTTTGTCGACTCCGATGCGCGAACGAATTGCATCGATCCCGCCCGGATTGAGGCAGCGATCACACCGCGCACGAAGGCGCTGGTTCCAGTTCACCTCTACGGGCAGTGTGCAGACATGAAGGCGATCCGCAAGATTGCCGATAAGCACCACCTGCTCGTGATCGAAGATAATGCGCAGGCGATTGGCGCGCGTGGAGACGGGTTCCGCATCGCGGAGCTCAGCGATGCAGCCACGATAAGCTTCATCATCCAGAAAAATCTCGGGACCTTTGGGGATGGCGGCGCGATCGTTACAAATAATTCCGAGGTCGATCGACTGGTCCGCAAGCTGCGCAACCACGGCTCCGACAAACGCTCTTGCCATAGTCCGGGGTTCAACAGTCGGCTCGACGACGTTCACGCTGCCGTACTCAGCGCCAAGTTAAAGCACATCGACGAATGGAGCGATCTCAGACGAAAGTGGGCGGGGCGCTACAGCAAAGGCCTGGCTTCTGCGAAGAATATTACGCTGCCCTACGAGACTCCCGGCTATCGGCACGTATACCACCTCTATGTGATCGAAACCATACGCCCGGAGCATCGCGATGGGCTTCTCCAGTTCCTGAACGATGAGGGCATCGATGCGAAGTGCCACTACCCGATTGCGATTCATCAGCAGGAAGGCTACCCGTGGGGACGGGATGCGCGCATCGCAGGACCCATCCCGAACTCGGAGCGCAATGCGGCGTGTTGCGTCTCGCTGCCGATGTTCCCGGAGCTAACGGAAGAGGAAGTGGACTATACGATTGACAGAGTCCTCGAATGGGACAGGAAGGCGAGGGCGCGATGAGGGAAAAATACCGCGTGGTGGTGGTGGGCATGGGAAAGCGCGGGATGCACCATGCCCTTGCGTTTCAGGCCAATCAGCGCTTCGAAGTAGCCGGTATCTGCGATATCGACAACAAGCGTCTGGAGGCGGCCGCAGCGAAGTTTGGCGGGGTCAAAGGAACAGATGCGTTCCAGGTTGCAGCGACCGTCAAGCCGGATGTCTTCTGCTTTTGCACGCTGCCCAGGCTGCGCGCTGAAATGGTGCGCATCGGAATCGAGAATGGCGCGCGCCTGATCGCGTTTGAGAAGCCCGTAGCGCTGAACAGCGGCGAAGGCATGCAAGTGAAGAAACTGCTGGCCACAAGTGGCGTGAAGGCGGTGGTGAGCCATCAACATCGCTACGGCGAGCACTACCGGAAGGTCAAGGAAATCATTTCGAGCGGCGCTCTAGGGCGGGTTCATACCGTATACGGGACGGCATCCGGATGGATGATGCATATGTTGTCCCATCTCATCGACTACATGCGCTGGTACAACGACGAGGCGAAGGCGGAGTGGGTGATGGGTCAGGCCGCAGGAGGCGGAAAGTTCTCCGATCTGCATCCGTCGCCAGACTATATCGGGGGCTTCATTCAGTTTGCTAACGGTGTGCGCGGCATTGTCGAGTGCGGCGCAGGCGCTCCCGATGTTCCTGAAGTCGACTACTGGTGGCGGAAGTGCCGCATCGGGGCACAAGGCACCGAGGGCTTCGCGGAAGTCATGACCGGGGGCGGGTGGCGCGCGGTCACCAAGGCGGGAGCGTCCTCAGGCGCCGGCTGTATGAACTATGACCTTGATATGCCGCCGTATATCCAGGACATCGCCGCCTGGCTCGATGACGATCGCAAGGTTCATCCTTGCAATTTTGAGAGTGCATATGCCGGATTTGAGATCATGATGGCGCTTTGCCGCTCAGCCGTGGACGGCGGACAGGTGCCACTGCCGCTGACGAGTGCCATGGATGAGATTGAAAAGCTGTCTGCTCATCTGGCTGGGCGAAAGGTGTCACTCTCGACGCCTGCGAACTCGAAAGAGTACATGCCGGTCGGGCCCGAACTGGAAGTGGCGGCGGTTCGTTAAACGATCATTCCTGCTAAGGCAGCTGAAAGGGCAATCCGTGCCCGAGAGCTGCCTTTGCTTTGTCAGTCGGCTCTTAGGAGCGGCCTTTCGGAGGGGCAGAAAAAGTATCTCTCAAAGTATCAGTGGTTCACGTCGAGCGGCCTACTCTACCCAGGAGCATGCTGCGCCCGGAGTATTTTCGCAGTACAGCACACGCCATGACTTCGGCCGGTGTGCCGCTGTCCAAGCGTATCCCTGGATGAAGTAGGGCTTTGCCCAGACCTCGCTATCGATGGCGCGCGGCGCAATGACGGTCACTTGAACCGTGCTTTCGGCCGGAACGCCGTGGCGCGGATCCATGATGTGCGAGTAACGGTGTCCGCCGGCAACGAATGATTTCTCGTAGGTGCCGGAGGTAGAGAGAGACAGGTCTTTGAGGAAAACCTGCGCCGCGTTCTTTCGCTGGTCCCATGGGTCGGCAATGCTGATGGGCCAGCCGCGCGGCTCCTCTGGAGGATTGCCAAGGCCGAAGATACTGCTGCCGGATGCGGCGACGAGCGCGTTGCGAAAACCTTGTGCGCGGAGGATCTCGACCATGCGATCGACCGCGTAGCCCTTCCCCACTCCACCGGGATCAATCTCAACACCGGAACGATCGAAGTGCACGGTTCGTTTCCGAGCGTTCAGCTGCAAATGCCGGAATCCCACCCGATCGAGCGCGTCGCGGATCTGGTCGGGAGATGGAACATGACGCCCTCCGCCGGCAAAGCCCCAGGCGCGCATGAGCGGCCCAACGGTCACATCGAACGTGCCTTCACTCGCGCGGCTGTACTCGATGCAATCGGACAGGAGGCGGAACAGTTCCGGCGAGACGGCGACCGGACGCGCGGCTGCTTCGCGATTGATGCGGCTCCACTCGCTCGCGGGCCGGTAATTCGAGAGCAATGCGTCCAGGCGGTGGGCTTCTTCAAACGCCGCGTCGATCGCCTGGTTCATCGACGCCTGATCGGAGCCATAGAGGACGACAGAAAACGTCGCCCCCATGGCGTCCGTGTTTCTTTCCAGCCGCAGCGGTTCGGCTGCCGGCGCCAGCAGAACCGCTGCGAACAGGGCGAGAAAATACCTCACGACTTCTGCTTCGGCATCTGGTTCTTCCAAAACGCTTCGTAGTCGAACATGGCTTCTTTGATGGGCACGCCGCGCACATCGATCTTGTTCAGGTCCGCTGACCCGAGTCCAGCGGCCTCGGCCAGAAGCATCATATTGTCGGCATACTGGAACGCCTCATCCCCGGGCTGCAACTGTTCCGGAGGATGATCCTTGGGGTTTTTGAACACGCGATATGGCGCCTCATGACGGCCGGCACGCGGGTTGTAGCCCATGTTGGCCGCGGCCACAGCGTCGGTGTTCACAACGTTCCTGCCGACAACGAGTATTCCCGGATGAACGGGCTTGGAACCCAGGACCCACGGACCCTCACCACCGACCATGGAGACGATGCCATCGGCGATGGCGAGGTCCACCGGGCGTGCGCCGAGAATATCCACCAGAACTCGAGGCAGGCGCCATCCTTCGTAACGGTTCGACTTGGCGTCGAGTTCGACGGGCGCGCCGGAGGGCGCCTGCACTTGCCCGTAGTGGAAGACCTTCTCCCGGTCGCCGTAAATGCCCAGGGGCGTGATGCCGAAGAGGTTCTTGATGCAAATGGTGAGGCCCATCTCTTCGTGGTTCTTCATCTTGCCCATGCTCACAAAGAAGTCGCAGTCCTCATAGGAGTGGTTCACCTGGAAGCCCGGGAAGACGTAAGGTTTGCTTTGCACCTTCAGCAGCGAGTATTGCTTCGCTTCTCCCAGTGCGTCGGTGTTCTCGAACTCGACCAGGGGCGCCGCGTTGCGGATGGCGGCGACGTCCCAGCCGCCCGAGAGCAACTTGTCTTCGAGTTTGTAGCTGCGCTTGCGGCTCTCGCCGCCTTCGAGAATGCGGATGCGTTTCGCGCCGAGTGCGCCGAAGGCCGCGACCGCCGCGCCGACCACGCGAGGATGCACCCAATGCGTGTCGCCCGAAGTGTATCCGGGAAAGCTTCCGCCGCCGGTCAGATTGACCTTGATGCCGACCGTCTTTCCCTTGACCTGGTTGCCGATCCCGCCGATCTCATCGAACATCTTCCGGAATTGGGCCGTCAGGTCCTCGTCGTAGCTGTGGACCTTGGCTACAGATACCGGATCCGCCGGACCTGCCGATGCGGTCTGCTCTGCTTGAGCCGGCCTCGCTATCATCGCTCCTACAGCAAGCCCAGAAAGTGCCAGCCAATCGCGCCGCGTCACACCTTCTCTCATTTTTTTGCCTCCTCTTTATTCCAACGAAACTGCGCCCCATAACAAAAGCTTTGGAATCGTGACTTCCGTTCTTCCCTCGGCCTCCCGGAGCGGCAGATCCACCGCCGCACCGTCGGGCGTCTCCATGCGAGCCGAGCGGAACTTCCCCGCCACACGAAGCGTGATCGCCTCCACCGGATGGTCGAAATAGTTGACCAACTGCACGCGCAGAGGTTGTCCGGGATTGCCACCACTTGCAAAGGTGATGACCGACGGCACGTTGAACGGGACCACGCCCAGGTCGTCGTCCGAGAGCAACTCCTTGAGATCTCGCGCCACCGCTTCGGGATCTGGATCTCTGTAAACGACCACGCGGCCCCTGCCCGTCGGGACCTCGGCGTACGGCGCTGCCTTCGGAGCATCGCCCCATGAGGGACCAGCGATCACAAGCCCGCCATTCTCGGCGAAATCCTGCAGCAGTTTGCGCTCAGACGCAGAGGGCGGGTCGAGTTCGGTGGCCACAAGCGCGCGGAATTTCGCCCCTGCAGCCGCGTTCAGCCCGGAACGCGCCACCAGGCGATAAGGCACCTGGCGGCGTGCCGCCAGGTGCAGGTACTCGTCTGCGAGGTCCTGATTCGTATTTGCCGGATCGACCACGATGCCGACGTTTCCATATGGCGCAAGGGCCCGCCAGGCGGCGTGATTTTCGGCGAATTTCAGATAGATCGAGAGACGGCGCCATATTTCGATCGCCGAGGGATCCTGGGCGCGCAGTTTGGCGCGAAGAGCATCGTCAATCGAAACGATCCAACGGCCGCCGGCAGCGGCAGCATCGGCCACGGCCCGCGCGTAGTCGACGTCCGACGAATTCTCGAGCCGGCTGCTGATCCACACCGCGCGCGAGGGCGAGGCCAGACCGAACGACCGCACCAGCCAGATGTTCGACTCGATCCACGGCTCGCTCGAGGGCGTGCCGCGGATACCCATTTCCGAGAGATTGTGTGCGCTCGGCGCTACGCCCGCGACGGCGACGATCGGTGCAGGCTTCCATCGCCACGGCGCCGCATCCTTTGCGATCTCGACCACCAACATGGAGCCGGCGGCCTGGCGCAACGCGGGCGGAAATTCCGGGGCGAACTCGCCTTCGAGTACAAGTCCATCGAGCGCGGCCCGGGCGGCGTCCGCAGCGATTTTCGACGCATCGCCTGCGGCATAGACGAGACCGAGCACGGCCAGGCCGCGCTTGTGTGCCGCCTCCGCATAGACCTTCACGAGTTGCTGCTGCTCGGCTTCGACAGCTGCATCGGCGGGCGCGCTCCAGGTAACCAGCAGGCAGTTCGCCGACGAGCCCTCAAGAAGACTGAGCGTGGCGGGTTCGTACCAGCGGGCGAGAGCTTCGCGAACCGCAGCGTCGGTGGGGAGCGTTTTCGCGCGCGATCGCCAGGCAAGTTCCAACGGGCCGCCCGTCCAGCGAACTGGAACCCACGCCTCCGGAGCCGGAGTACCGGAGACTCCGACCGTGCACGATAGCAGGAAGAGCAGCGCCAGTCGGGGGAACCACCCGGGCTTTTTCTTTCTACGCGGTATTTCGGGACTGAGTCTGATAGTTAACTCTCCTGACCCCGGCGAAAGATATGCAACATACAGTCCACCGTGATTGCGGAAGTCGCCTCAGCGGTGTGCTTAGGAGAGCTGCTCTTCGGAGAGGCGGAACGACCTTTATTTGACAAACAGGGGCGAGGGATGTCAGTGATCTGAGTCACATCTACATGTGCACTGACTGAGCGGCGGCAGGGGGGCTGAATCGGTATTTCACCTGAATACGACAGTTGCGAACACGAGGTGTTGGCATACGAGTTTGTAGATCGCTGCGTGCACTACCGCAAGACGCTGTGAGATGACCACGAGTCCAAAAGTAGAAGTGGATCGTGGAAATGGCCCCAGTGCGTAAGTGTGCGTAATGGCCGCCACTGGCTTGTCCGGGATCGCTTGCGAAAAATGGCGGCTATGGCCTGTTCTCGCGAATTGAGAATAGTATCTTGACGACCTATGCAAAAGGCCTCATTCCTCTTGGCATGCGTTATCAGTGTGGGCGCGCTCGGTCACGCGCAGAAGGTGAGCCTGATCGTTCAAGAAGACCTAAGTTCGAAGCTGCCCACGGGCACACACTTCACCGCTCGGGATACCGCCGGGAAGATCTACCACGGGCACTTGGTTACACACCGCGCGAGATTCCTACTGCGAGGTGGATCAATGAGGCTCGTTTTCGATGAGCCCGTGGTGCCAGTTACCAGAGATCCCGAAGGGATATTCCGGGCAGGAAAAAAGATGCACCTGCTGAAGTTGGGTGGCTCGCTGGCGGCTGCAAAGATTGCCGATGATGCGGTAGATGGCACGATTGGAGCAACCAAGGCCCGTTATGTGGGAATGGCCGCTGCAGCTGCGATGATCATCTTTCAAAAGGGTGGAGAAGCAAAGTTGCACAAAGGCGACACAGTTGATGTCGAACCGGAGCGATCACCCTAGATTGATTTCTGGAGATCCGACACATTCACCAGCCCTCCTTTTTGCTTGGCACCAGAACTTCAACTGAAAAAAACGTCGATGATTTCACTGATTGAGCCGCCGGAAATCCTGTAGAAGTCCCTCCGGTTTTACACTGTCCCCTCGGGTAGAAACTCGGGGAGGTCCCGTGCGAACCCCAGGCGTGACCACTTGAATCCTCGACATTTTGCGCTTGATACCCGATGGTCTCCTCCACAGCGTTGGGCTAGGGTGTTATGGGAAGCTGTTGAGGTGCCACATGGTATGCCCCAGATGCGACAGAGCGCGAGTTCAGCGTGACGGAGTAAGTATCCGGTGTGCGGTTTGCGGAATGCCTTATGACCCAAACGAAGAACTCAAAGGTCAGTCAAGAGAACAGAGTGCTTCGCTTCCGCCGCCACTATCCCCAAGCTCGCTCGCGGTTGACGTAATGTGCCACCCTCATTAAGCCCGGATGACGAGTGAAATAGGTGGTTCCGTCAATTGACTCCGGCTATACTCAGGCTCTCCGCCTGGATGATCGTCGTTCGGAACTATCGAATTCCCAGCATTGAAGCTCAGGCAGGCAAAGGCTGAGGATGAATGCTGAGCGATGGATGACATTCTTGTTTTTACCCCGGAGAAACGGGAACAGATTCGTCGGGCACTGGTTGCCGCCGCAAAAGCGGACTCCCGCATCAGTTCCGCTGCACATTTGGGCTCAGCGGCGCTTGGGCTGCAGGACCGCTGGTCTGACATTGACCTCGCTTTGGGTTTAGCTCCCGAGGCTGATTTGAATCAGGTGGTAGCTGATTGGACTACGAGTTTGTACCGTGACCATGCAGCAGTAACGAACTTTGATGTCCGGCATGGCGACATTTTGTATCGGGTATTTCTGCTCGACGATACTCTGCAGGTGGACCTCTCATTCTGGCCTGCTACCGAATTGCGTGCCATCGGCCCCAAGTTAAATCTGATCTTTGGAGTTGCTGGAGAGTCGAGACCGGCTCCGGAACCTGATTCGAAGGATCTGATTGGAATGGCGTGGCTCTACGCGCTCCACGTCCGCTCGAGTATTGCGCGCTCTCGACTGTTGCAATCAGAATATATGCTAAGCGGAATGCGAGATAACGTGCTGGCGCTCATGTGCAAGCGCCATGGTGTGGCCGCCGTCCAGGGTAGAGGACTTGACGATCTTCCCGAACAAGACAGGGCGCGAGCTGCCGAATGCCTGGCGCGTTCCCTGGAACCGGTTGAACTTAAGCGCGCTTTTCGGCTTACTGTGAGCGCTTTGCTCGAGGAGGTACGGTGCGCTGACCCGGGCCTGGCGACAAAGTTAGAGCGCCCCTTGAGTAGCTTCGTGAATTGTTTGGCGTGACTAGGTTAACTGTTGTGGGGTCGGAGGCGCTTGTATCCCTTCCACTTCTGCCCTCCTTGTCCAAAAATAAACGGCGAAGACAGCAGTTACTACTGCCAGGGCAGCACCGAACTCAGTTGTGTACCAAAGTGTCTTGCCCGTATCGCGCATGAGATTGTCGAAGACCGTCTGTATGAAAAGATTGTGGCTAGCATGTAACACCGCCGCTGGCCACAAGCTCTCTGACTTCAAGCGCAGCCATGCGAAGATGAAACTCGTCGAGACAATCATCACCGTGAAGCAGCTCATTGCGTACCAGCGATTGGTTCCAGCGTTGTAGTCGGCGAACAGCAGAAGCGGGCTATGCCAGGCAGCCCAAATGATGCCGCTCAGCAGGCTGAGCTTGGTGTAAGACATCTGCTTGGCCAACTCTGGCACGAGAAAGCCCCGCCATCCGATTTCTTCTCCGAGGGCCGTCGCCATTCCGCGAATCATCTGGGCTGTAGCCGTAAACAGCAACCACAGTGCGAACGCTCCCCAAATTGACAGTCTTGGCAATCCGAAACGCTGCGCCACCAAGCCCACCAGTTCCTGGTTCCACCCGCCTAACCGCAGTGCCCATACCGCGCCATACGCAATGGCTGCGTAGACGAGCGGGACGAGATACGCGGCCGCTACGTATCGCCACTCTGGCCAGCGCCACGCCAGCGATCGAACATTGCGTCCCAACACGCGGCAACTCACCAGCGCCGCCAGCGCCGGACACCACATGATTGCTACGATCATCATCCCGAAGCCCATTCCAAGATGGCCAGACCAGATGATGAGAGACCAGATCACGGAACTGAACAGCAGAGTAAACAGCAGGTAAACAAGAGTCGCTCGCTTCGGGGTATCACTCATTCGTTGTGGCACGGCAGCGGGCTGGATTATGCCTCATCCACACAGATTCGACACTGCGGACGTCGGTCGGTTACCGAGTGATTGTTGATCATAGCCCTTCCCATGGGATATGCGCTATGTGGCCGCATGATCTTGCGGAACTCCAAAATGCAGGTTGTCCAGTTCAGCCATAAGCCGGAAGACTACCGTCAAGAATGGATTGCCTGGCTCCGCGATGCATCCTCAAGAGACTCCGACGGTCGCGCCGCGACCCCTCTTGAATGGGGCATTCGGCCACACCAAGTCACCGGGCCGCCAGCGAGGGCACCCGCGCCACACTAATCCTGGGCTCGGCCCGCGTAGTATCCAGAGCGCGCCTGGATCTTATAGCTCTGTTTGCTCTTGATTTCGAGTTTGCGGTAAGAGCCGTCTTGCTTGGTATTGGTTGGGGTGTAGCCGATGTTGTACTGGCTGCGGAGTTCGGCGGCAATCTGATCGAAGGCTTCTTTCAGCTTATCGAACTTGTTGCCCACGTTGATCACGCGTCCGCCGGTTTGCTCGGTGAGTTTGCGCATCTCGCTCTCGCCGGAATATCCGAATCCGCCATAGAATCCGCGGTCGGCGCAGAGCAGAACATAGACGATGGCGTCCGCTTTCTGCGCGGCTTCGATGGCGTCTTGAATCTTCAGGCGGCTGCCTTCGTCCTGGCCGTCGGTGAGAAGGATCATCGCCTTGCGACCGGTTTCCTTCGAGAGCATGTCATGGGAGGAGAGGTAAACAGCGTCGTAGAGCAGAGTTCCCGGCGAGTTTCCCCGCTGCGGAACCGGGCCGCCGCCCATGCCAGGGATTCCTCCGCTGCTGAAGTCCGTATTTACTTTCGCCTTGTTGAGGGCAGCCTGCAGGCGGTGAACGTCTCGGGTGAAGTCCTGCAGCAGGTCGACGGTGATGTCGAAGCTGATGACGAAGGCTTCATCCTTGTCGGTCAAGATCTGCCGCAGGAAAGCGCCGCCCACCTCTTTTTCCATGTCGATGACGTTGCGCTGGCTGCCGCTGGCGTCGATCATCATGCCGAGGGTGAGGGGCAGGTTCGATTCGGCGGTGAAATATTTAACCGTTTGCGGCTTGCCGTCTTCGGCGATGTCGAAGTCGTCTTTGGTGAGGTTGGGGATCAGGGCGCCGTGCTTGTCTTTCACATTGAAGAAAAGCTGCACCACGTTGACGTTTACTTTCAGGGTCTCGCCCGGCTTTTGACTGTCGTCGGATGGCTGGGTCGGTTGCTGGTTCTGCGCCGACTGGCTGGCAGTTGCCGGCTGAGGAGCCGATTGTGCCGTAGCAACTGTGACTGCGGACAGCGCAGCCAGGGTGACGAGCAACACTCCGCGGTGCAGGAACAGAAATTTGGGCATTCGGGACTCTCGGGCGATTCTTTGCTAGTCTAGTCTTGTAGGTTTAGATGCACCAAATCGGGGTGGATTGGCATCCCACAGGAAGCAGAATATGCTTTTTTTTAGTGGGTGCGGAAGTGGGGGTAGGAGAGTATGACCCGGTCAGAATGTTTGAGATCCACAACGAACCTACTGATTGCTCTGGGGATAGCGCTGTTCCTGGGGGCTTCCTCGCTGCCAGGGCAGACGCCTGGGGGCCAGAGCCCAAGCCAGCCGCCCGCGAATTCGCAGCCGGCCCAGGAAATCCCAGACGCACCCTCGACAGTTCAGCCACCGCCTCCGAAGCCGGCCCCTCCGCCCGCGATGCCACAGCCCACGAATCCGGGCCAGGGCTCAGAGCCAGCACCCAAGCCTTCTGACGATTCGTTGCAGCAACCGGGCCAGGAGAATCCGGGGGAGGCTGCGCAGCCTCCGGCCCAAACTCCGACGGGAACTGCTGCCGAAGGTACTTCACAAACCGGCGGCCCCAGAAACCAGATCAATCCCACGGAAAACCTGTACAAGATTTCCGTGACCACCAACTTTGTGCAGATTCCCGTGATGGTGAAAGACAGCGACGGCCGCCGCGTCGATGGCTTGCTCCCCAAAGACTTTGTGGTGCTGGAAAACGGGAAGAAACAGACTCTTAGTTACTTCACCAGCGATCCTTTCCAACTGTCGGTCGCGATCTTGCTGGACCTGGGCATGGCTGACGTAGCCTTCCAGAAAGTGAACCAGACCTTCGGATCGCTGGTCGGGGCTTTCAGTCCCTATGACGAGATCGCCCTGTACACCTACAGCAGCACCGTGAGCCAGGTGGCCGATTTCACAGGGCGGCCGGAAAGATTAACCGCCAGTCTGGACCAGATGAAGTTAGTGCGGGGCCACAACAATGGGCCGCCGGTTCTGAACGGGCCTCTAGCTTCCGGCCCCACGGTGAACGGAATGCCGGTGGGCGGGCCACCCGTTCAGCCCGTAAATACTCCACCCAGGGAAGCGCATGTTTTGAACGATGCCATCCTGCGCGCTGCGCTGGATCTCAGCAAGCGTGATCGGACCCGGCGGAAGGTCATATTCGTAATCAGCGACGGGCGCGAGTTAGGAAGCAAGGCAAGCTATAGCGACGTGCTGAGGGTGCTTGAGACGCAGGGGGTCCAGGTGAAAGCGGTTGTAGTCGACCAAGGCGCTCTGCCCTTGTACCGCCAAATCGAAAAGCTCCACCTGAAGGGGCAAGGATTTAGCAATATCCTGCCACGGTACACCTCCGCGACCGGTGGCGGTACGCCTTATAGCGAACTGTCGCGCAACGCGATCGAGGATGCCTACGCGCAGATCACCTCCGAAGCCCGCAATCAATACACCCTGGGATATGTCCCCAAGGCGGTGGCCAGCAGTTCGGCCTACAGGGCGATTGAAGTGCAGGTCTACAAGAAGGGGCTGAATATCTATACCAAAGCCGGGTACTACCCGATTCCCAGGGGCGCTCGCTAAAGTAGCGCACTGCGAAGCAATCTGGCTCCAAAGTGCCCCGGGGGTCACGTGAGTAACCTGCGTCCGACCCGTTCCGTATGATATAAAGACCGCGAGCCTCCAAAAAGGGACATTGGTGTGCGGCAGCCCTTTGAAGGGTGTGCCGTATTCGAGGAAAGCCTTGAGTTTCATCAACTTCGCAGCCCGTGAGATCAACTGTAAAATCGTCTACTACGGCGCCGGATTAGGCGGCAAGACGACCAACCTGCAGGTGATCTACCAGAAGACTGCGGACCAGCAGAAGGGCAAGATGATCTCGCTGGCCACCGAGACCGAACGAACGCTGTTCTTCGATTTTCTGCCTCTCGATCTTGGATCAGTTCGCGGATTCAAGACTCGCATTCACCTTTACACCGTCCCCGGTCAGGTCTTTTACGACGCCAGCCGCAAGCTGATTCTGCGCGGCGTGGATGGAATTGTTTTCGTAGCCGATTCACAGGAACAGCGCCAGGACGCCAATGTCGAGGCGCTCGACAACCTGATGTCGAACCTCAAAGAACACGGGTACGACTTCAACAAGATTCCGTACGTTCTTCAGTTGAACAAGCGCGACCTGCCCAACATCCTGCCCGTCGATATGCTGTCGACGGAACTTCGCAAGAAGAACGAACCGGTTGTGGAAGCTGTCGCCTTTCAGGGCGTGGGCGTCTTCGAAACGCTGAAGGAAATTGCCAAGCAAGTACTCACCGAGTTGAAGGCGGGCGGGTAAACAGCTCTCAACTCTCTGGCGTTCAGCCATCAGTTTCCGCCGCTCTCGTTCACTCTGCTTTTTCGTTCCATTGCACCACGCGTTTTTCGCGGCTGCTTTTGTGCGCCAGCACGAGAGCTCTCATGGTGCGCAGGGCTTGCTCGGGCGTCACATCGAGGGGCGCTTTTTTCTCGATCGCATCTCTGACGTTGACGTAGAACCCGCGGTAGTCTCCGCGCTCGGTCTTCACTTTGCGCGGCTTTTCGTTCACGGGACTCAGCGTTCCCCAGCGCTCTTCCGGTTCCAGTCCCCAGTCTTTTCCCCAGTCCAGCCCGTCGGGACAGTTCGGGCCGCGCAAGATTTCTTCCTGCGGATCCATGCCGTATTTCACGAAGGATCCGCCCGTTCCATGAAGGAGCAAGTGATGGCTGGGTGCATAGGCGATGATGCGCGCGCGCAATGTCGCCCGCGTGCGGGGATATTCCATGAAAACGTCAAACGCGTCATCAATGGTCGAGCTCTCGCGCTGGCAGAACGCCGATGCCCAGATCGCCTTGGGCTCTCCGAACAAAACCAGCGCACCGTCGATCAAGTGCGGTCCGAGATCCCACAGAACTCCCGCAGCAGGATATTCGGCCTTCTCGCGCCATGCGTTCGGCTTGGCATCGAGGCGGAAGCGGTCGAAGCGAGCTTCGTATTCGAGCACGGTGCCCACCGCGCCCGCGGCCACAAGCTTTTTGACGGTGAGGAAGGCGCCATCCCACCGGCGGTCCTGATAGACACTCAGCAGGCGGCGGCGTTGGGCGGCGAGACGCACGAGTTGCTCAGCTTCCGCAAGGGTCGGAGTGAACGGCTTGTCGACCACCACGTCGCGATCGGCTTCAAGACATGCCTTTGTGTAGGAGAAATGTGAATCGTTGGGCGTGGCCACCACACAAAGGTTGATCGTTTTGTCGGAGAGCATTTCGTCGAGCGTGCGGGCCACTCGAACTTCGGGATACCTTTGTTTCGCATTCGAGGTGTGCCGCTCGAGAATGCAGGCCAGTTCCATGCCGGGAACGCCGCGGATTACGGGGGCATGAAACGCCTGCCCTGCCAGGCCAAAACCGATCAGACCAACTCTCACCATGATTTTCCTCGCACCAGCACGATTCAGCGGTCCTTCAATCGCCGCACAAACTTTAATCCGGACCAGACTTCAGTCACCGCGCATACTTTCACGTCCACCAGTCCGGCGGCCAGGCCAATGTCGCGAACCATGTTCTCGTCCAGATCGGTTGCCACGCCGGAACTTTTTTTCGGCCAGCTTACCCACAGCATCCCAGCGGGAGCGAGCAGTGCAGCGACACGCTTGAATTCCTTGGCCAGCGATGCGCTCGATTTCGTAAAGACCATGGCGAAGTCGATCGGAGATTTTCCGTCATCAACGATTTCGCACACTGCCAACTCGAGCTTCAGTTCCGCCTTCACTTCGCGCGGTGCGTCGACCAGGCATACGCGAGATCCTGCTTTGATCCCCAATTTCTTCGGCAATGGGGTTCCTGAATATCCGGGCGTGGATTTCTTCAAGACATCTTCCCTTGAGTACAGTGGCTAACCCACAAGGACACTAAGATTCACGAAGTTGAAAAATTGGAAATCTCGCCTTATTGCGCAGGAGCGTAGTATCCACGCCGGGCACGCACGCGAAAACTCTTGCGATCATTGGCTATGATTTCAATCGTGCGGTAATGGCCGTCGGCCTTAAAGTCTGCCGGCTTGTAAGAAACGGCGTACTGGCTGCGCAACTCGTTCTGAATTTCGGCGAAGGCGTTGGCCACATCACGAATCTGGAAGGGAAAGAACGGGTGTCCGCCGGTCGCATCCGCGATGCGTTCCAGGACTTTATCGCCGGCGCCCTTGGTGCCGCTCACGTTGGTCGAGATGGTGTAGACGATGGCCTCGGCGCGCTGGGCCATCTCGATCGCTTCTTCGCGGGTTACATGGCTTTGATTGTCTTCGCCGTCGCTGAGCAGAATGATCGCGCGGCGGACGGGCGTGCCCTTGGACTCTTTCATCAGTTTGTCGCGGCAGGCAAAATACAGGGCATCGTAAAGCGCCGTGCCGCCGCCCGGCCTCAGTTCGTGCACGCCATGCGCCAGCAATTCCGTGTTGTCGGTGAAATCCTGCGTGACCTCTGGGGTTACATCGAAGCCCACCACGAAAGCGCGATCGTAGCGCGGATGAATAGTCTGGTTCAGGAACTCGATGGCGGATTCCTGCTCGAACTTGAAGCGGTCGCGCACCGAGTTGCTGGCGTCGATGAGCAGTCCGACCTGCAGGGGAAGATTGGTTTCGGCGTGAAAGCTGCGGATCTCCAGGGGCGGCTTGTTATCGTCGACAATGCGGAAGTCGCCCTGTTTCAAGTCGGTGATACGGCGCCCGTGCTTGTCGGTCACGGTGAAGACGACGTTCACTTCGTTGGTGGTGGCGCGGAGAGTGGTAAGGCTGTCCTGATCTCCGCTGGCGGAATCTGGAGGCTTCTGGTCTTGCGCCGCCGGAGCGCCATTTCCCGCTGCGCCTGTTTGCCCAGGTTGCGGTGATGCTACCGACGCCGCTGGAGCGCTCGCAGCGGAAGAAGTCGTCGCGGGCGATTGCGCCGCAACACTCGCGGCCAACAGCCCCACTAAGGCCAGGCCGGCGCCTCGAACCAGTTTCATCCCCAGAGTATCCATCTATGCCCACATTATATCCGCGAGGACGTTCGCCGGTGGAGTCTGCTCAGTCGCTCCTTGTGGAGGCGTTCTTTGCCGCATCCTTTTCGAGCACCGCCAGGAATGCCTTCAGTTCGGGCGGCAATGGGCTCGAGAAAGAGAGCTTTGTTCCGGTGCGGGGATGTTCGAGCTCCAGTTCGGCGGAATGCAGAAAATTTCTGGACAGAGAAACGGTGGCTGCGGCAGCGTCTTTCGCGCGAGACTTTACAGGCTGGATCTCGCGCGGGGCTCCATAGAGCGCATCGCCCACGACGGGATGTCCGAGCGAGGCCATATGAACGCGAATCTGGTGGGTTCTGCCTGTATCAATCTTTACCTCGATCAGGGTGAACTTGCCGAATGGACTGTCGAGCCGCCACACCACGCGGTAGTGCGATATTGCCTCGCGGCCTCCGGCGTGCCGTGTAGTCATTCGGATCCGGCGAACACGGTCGCGGCTGATGCTGGCCGCGATGGTTCCGGAATCTTTCTTCACCCATCCATGAACGAGCGCGATGTATTTCTTCTTGACCTTGCGGTCGGCGAACTGGGATGCCAGCTTGCGGTGACTTTCGTCGTTTTTTGCAACCACGATAAGGCCGCTGGTTTCCTTGTCGAGGCGGTGCACGATGCCGGGACGCATCTCGCCGCCAACCGCCGACAGAGCCGCAAAATGATGGAGCAGCGCATTCACCAGCGTTCCGCGGTTGCGCTGATCTTCGGTCGCTCCGGCGCCAGCGTGCACCATCATGCCGGCGGGCTTGTTGATGACGGCGAGGTCGTCGTCTTCGTAGAGAATGTCCAGGGGAATTTCTTCAGCAATGGCGCGTAGTGGAGGACGCTCGGCCTCGCCGAGAATGCTGATGCGCTCGCCTCCGCGCAGCTTCAAGGAAGGCTTCGCGGCAGCATCATTCACCAGAACCTTTTCTTCAGAAATCAGTTGCTGGACGCGTGCCCGGCTCACGTCGAGCCGCGCGGCAAGAAACTGGTCGAGGCGCTGGCCTGCGTCTTCAGCGCTCGTCGAGGTCGTAATGGGAAACGGTTCGGGCACCCAAGTCGGCATGGTAACGTTGTTTGGCGAAGATCTCCAAACCAGTCAATGGAATTGCATTACGGAGCCAGACCTCCTTCAAGAATTCGAAGGATGTGGCCGCCGCCGCAAGCACGGTTCACGAGTGGGCGGATTACGCACCTTTTTGCGGAGAGTTGAACGCGGTCGGCGCTATGAAGAGTTAGCCATCACCTCGCAGGACTGAGATGGAAGCCTTGGTTTATTACCGCGTGGCGCTGACGGGCCGTGCCGGCACTGACTTGGCGCCTGGCCGCAGCCACCAGATCAAGCCCCCGGCAAGCACGAGGCCGATCGCGATCAACTGCGTCCCCGACATCGCACCGCCAAAGACCGAACCGCGTCCCGGATCGTCGCGCAAGAACTCCAGGAAGAACCTGGCGATTCCATAGATGAACAGGAACGCGCCAAAAACTTGGCCATCGAACTTTCTGCGTTTCAGCAGCCACATGAGGAAGAAGAAATTAGCCAGCTCCACCGCCGCTTCGAAAAGCTGCGTGGGCTCCAGCGGAATACCGAGCGGCGTGCCCGTGATCGAATTCGCCAGCGGATTGCGGAAGGTCACGCCCCACCAGTGATGGGTTTCTTTCCCGTAGCAGCATCCAGCAGCGAAGCAGCCGATGCGGCCGATTGAGTGTCCGATTGCCAGGCCGGGTGCGAATGCGTCGCAAGTTCCGAGCGCCGGCATGTGATGCCTCCATACATACCACGCTGCGGCCGCAAAGGCCGCCAACAGGCCTCCGGAAAAAACTCCACCCGCCTGCAGCGTGTTGAGGCTGAAGATCTCAGATGTGTGCGCCGAGTAGTAGGCCCACTCGTTGATGACGTAAAGGACTTTTGCTCCGATGATTCCGCAGAGGACGACCAGAATTCCGAGGTTCCAGGCCTTGTCGCCGTTGTATCCGAGACGCTCGGAATTGCGCACGCTAATCCATAAGCCGATCAGGACTCCCATCGAAACCAGGAATCCATACGTCGGCAAAAAAAACTTTCCGAGATGAAAGAGTTGGGGAAACACTTTTTATTTAGATGCTTGAAGCAAGCGATTTGCTACAGGCACAAGTTTAGCAGGGAAACAGGCTGGTTCGAGCAGAGACGAGGTCAGGAAACATCCGCGGGCGACGGCGCCCGCGCCAACAAATTAAAAAAGCAAGCCGACCCACTAAGCCGTGTGACGGGCCGAGAATGAACCCGTCGGTAGACGTTGGGAACCCGCCGAGACCCTTTAGGCATCTCCGCATGGCGGAGCGTCGCTCACCGGATCCTAGTTCGAGTCGAGTCCCCGTTCATTCTGCATTGGTTCAAAAATCGGTGACCGCCATCACCAACCTGGCAGGCCGGCTTTCATTTGCATGCTAGGGAAAAGCCGGCGCCTTGGCAAGTGGAAGACTCGAAATAGTTGGCAGGTGGCTTGCAACCGAAGGCATGGGGAATGTCATAAAGTTCCTTGACAAACGCGGAAACAATCAGGCGCTGCTGGCACAGCCCGGACCAGAGAAGTACTTGATTCGGCAAGCGCGCTATGCCTTTATACTCAGAACGAAATTGGCCCAAGCGTACACGGGTGCGGCAAGGCGATACGCTGGAGAAGTTCGAGGGATGTTGAAACTTCGCACGTCTGCTGTTGCGATCGCGGCAGTCTTGATCCTGACGCACGTTGCGGTCCTGGTGTTTCGCTACGGCACAGACATGGCATCTCTGTGGGGCGACTGGATTGATGCGATCGCGCCGCTGGTGGCGTCCATCGTTTGTTGGGCGGCTTCGAACCGCGCAGGCCCATTTGGAAGGCGCGTGTGGCGCCTGGTTTGCTTCTCAGCCCTGCTCACCGCGATCGGGCAGGCTCTCTACACTTACGACTACGACTACGTTCACGCGCCGCTAGGAACCTTGTGGCCGAGCGATGTCCTGGTTTTTTTCTGGGTTGTTCCCGCGATGATGACGATCTTCCTGAGTCCTCGCGACCCAGGCAGCGGGTATCGATGGTTGCGAGTCTGCGATTTTGTCCAAGTCTCCACCTTGGCGTTGGCGGTTGAAATGTCGCAGATTTATATCCCCTCGCGGTGGCAGGCCGAGGGCCACGCGATGCAGGTTCGTACCCTGCACGCCGGTATCGGCTTCTTCGGGCTGATCTTCCTGAGTTTCCTTGTTCGCGGCCTGCTCAGTGAAGATCGAACCGAAAGAGCATTCTTCCTGCGCATGGCGGGCTTTCTCGGGGTCCACGCGATTGTGCTCAACAGCACGCTGGCTTATCAGGCTTCCGGTCACTACCAGCAGGGGAAATGGCCTGACCTTCCGTGGACCATCAATTATTGTCTCCTGATCGTAATCGCAGGAACCTGGAGCGACGAAGAACAACCTTTACAAGTAAAACCGGCCTCGCATCGGCTTGCGCTGCTTGCCCAATTCTCTCCTTTGCTGATTCCCGCGATTGTGTTTCCCCTGGTGTTGAGCGTCGCCGAGGAACGGTTTTGGTGGTCGGTCGGACTGGTGATGGTTTCTTTCGCGGCGGCCGCCGGACGCCTGTTCGTGGTGCAGAAGCAGTTGCTGGTCAGTTCGCACGAGGTGGAGAGAAACCTTGCCCTGCTCAAAGGGATCACCGAGGGTACTCCGGACGCGATATTCGTCAAAGATCTCAATGGCCGCTACCTCATGATCAACTCGGCCGGCGCGCGATTCGTGGGCCGGCCAATCGAAGATGTCATTGGCAAAGATGACGCGGAACTGTTCAGTCCTGACACCGGGCGCGCGATTATGGAACTCGATCGCAAGGTGCTCGAGGCTGGTGTAACCCAGACCTACGAGGAAGCGGGGACCTCCAACGGAATCCCCCGGCTCTATCTTTCCACCAAGGGACCTTATCGGGATCCGCGAGGTGAGATTGTCGGGTTGTTGGGAGTTGCGCGGGATATCACAGGTCAGAAACGCGCTGAAGAAGAATTCCGGCAGTCGCAGCAGAAACTGCGCATCCATTTGGAACACACTCCCCTTGCCGTAGTGGAGTGGGATTTGGGCTTCCGCGTGACGGTTTGGAATCCCTCGGCCGAGCGCATCTTCGGATACCTGCGACAGGAAGCGATTGGACAGCACGCCAGTTTTATCGTGCCTCCGCAGTACCGCCAGCATGTGGACCAGGTGTGGCAGAGTTTGCTGAAACAGCAAGGCGGCGCGCGCAGCACGAACGACAATCTGACCAAGGACGGGCGCATCATCTCTTGCGAGTGGTATAACACTCCGCTGGTCGACGATTCCGGCCGCGTCCTTGGCGTGGCATCGATGGTCCAGGATGTGACCGAGCGCGTCGCACTGGAAGAACGGCTGCGGCAGTCGCAGAAGATGGAAGCAGTCGGACGTCTCGCGGGCGGCGTAGCACACGATTTCAACAATCTGCTCACAGTGATCTTGGGATACTCGCAGATTCTAGCCGACGGCGTTCCTTCTGGCAGTCGCCTGGCGGATAGCACCGCACAGATCAAGTCCGCGGCCGATCGAGCTGCCGGCATCACTCGCCAGTTGCTGGCCTTCAGCCGCAAGCAGGTGCTCTCGCCGCGCATCATTAATCTGAACGAAATCCTGTTGAATCTCGATTCGTTATTGCGGCGGTTGATCGGAGAAGACATCGAGGTCATGACCTTGCCCGCCGAGGGTCTTGGCTCCGTGAAGGCGGACCCAGGTCAAATCGAGCAGGTCATCATGAACCTGGCCCTCAATTCTCGCGACGCCATGCCGCAGGGTGGCAAGCTTACTCTGGAAACCGCGAATGCGAACCTTGACGAGACCTATGCCCACGACCGCCAACTCGTCGAGCCCGGACGCTACGTCATGCTCACGGTGAGTGATACCGGGCACGGCATGAGTGCCGAAACGCAGGCTCGCATCTTTGAGCCTTTCTACACCACGAAAGAAGTGGGCAAAGGAACAGGACTCGGGCTCTCGATGGTGTACGGAATCGTCAAGCAGAGTGGCGGCTACATCTGGGTGTATAGCGAACCCGATCGAGGAAGCACGTTCAAGATCTACCTTCCCCGCGTCGACCAGCCCGTCGAATCCGTGGGGGTGGAGAAGCCCCCCAATGGAGTGCAGCGAGGCACAGAAACGATCCTGCTGGTCGAAGATGACCCGCAGCTTCGGCAGCTCAGTTCTTCGGTCCTCACGCATTGCGGCTACAAGGTGCTGGTCGCTGGAAGTCCAGAGGAAGGACTGGCTATCTGCAAGGCGGATCCCAGCGATATCCGGTTGCTGGTCACCGATGTGGTCATGCCGCGCATGAACGGCCGTCAGCTCGCGGAACAGATTTTGCAGATTGCCCCCAAGCTCCGGGTGCTCTATATCTCGGGATACACCAACAATGCGATCGTCCACTACGGAGTGCTCGACCCTGGACTTTGGTTCTTGCCCAAGCCCTTCACTTTGTCGGCGCTGATTGCCAAAGTACGGGAAGTTCTCGACGCCGGACAGGATGCTCCTCGAGCAGGATCCTAGTTCCCGAGCTCACTTCGTGCCTTCGGCCCAGTAACTGCTTCGTGTAAGGACCGTATTGTCTTTCGCATCCGTTGCGTCCCTCAATCGCACGTGAATCTGGTGCAGCCCCGGATGCGGGTTCTCGGGCGAAAAACTCAGCAAGTAGCGGCTGTGAAGATGATTCGTGAAGTCATTCATCCGCACTTCGAATTTCTTGCGGGTCGCGAAGAGTTCGTATTCGCCCCCGGTCATGGACGCGACGGTGCTGGGGACATTTTTCCGCATGGCCTGCGCCGTCCGGTACATGAGATCAAGGAAGTTGACGCCGTTCTGCATCTCTTCCTTGTTGTTGCCTCGTCCGGTATCGAGGATGTTTGAAAGTGCGGGGGAAAATGCCAGGGCGTACATGAGGGTGTTGGCTTGTCCCACCGCCGCCACGGTGTCATCAATTTTGGTCTTACTGCCATGGTCGCGGGTTTCGCTGATCAGCAGCAGCACGCGTTGTCGATTCTCAGGTTCCTTTTTCAGTAGACCAACGGCGTAATTGATGACGTCCAGGATCGCCGCTCCGTTGTCGCCCGGCTGCAGGTTGGTAAGATCGTCATCAATCTGATTTTCGTTCTTCGTAAACTCCGTCCTCAGCTGAACCTGGCTATCGAACTCCACAATGGCAACCCGTGCCGTACGGGCAGCGAACAGCGGGCCCAGCATCGACTTCAGACCCTGCATGCGTGGGAACTCGTAAGAGGCACGCCGTCCCCGCTGGATCGCGATCACCAGCGAAACCGGCTGCCCTTCCGGAGCTTCGTCAAGACGAACTTTTTGCTCGATCCCGTCGTCTTCCACGATGAAGTCTTTGGTCTGCAGTCCATACACGATTTCGCCCTGCGGATTCTTTACCAGCGTGGGAAGCAGCACCAGGTTGGTTCTGGAGCGAAGAGTCGTTTCCTGGGGAAGAGCGCTGGCATTGAGCAATGCCAGGATGGTGACGGATATCGCGATGTGCCGCAGACTACCCGGCCTTGCGATGTTCCTGCAGCACTTCGTCCAGCGCATTTGCTAATAGATGCGCGCGCTTCTGGTAGTCGGTTGCCCCGCTGTCCTGCCTTTTCTTGAGGAGGTGGTACTCGTCGGCGATGTTCAGCGCCGCCAGCACGGCCAGTCGCACCGTGTCGATGGTATTGGTCGCCTCGGCCACGGCGCGCATCTTGGCGTCGACATACTCGGCGAGCTTCAGGATGTAGTCGGGATCGGAGCCGCGCAGGTTGTAGGCTTGGTCAAAAATTTCCACCCGTACGCTGGCGTTCTGCGGGTCTTTCACTGCCTGGTCTTTTGTCGCGGTCGCCATGGGATACGCTCCGTTGAGAAGTAGCTTGCTACGTCTGTGCCTGCCTTACAGCCTAGCTTGCCTCCGCCAACGATTCGATCTGGGCCAGCATCTTCTCGACCCGGCCGCGGATATCCTCCCGCTCCTTCTTCAACTGCACCGTCTCGCGCCGCAGCTGTGCGAGTTCCTCTTCGCGGTCTTCATTTTGCTGACGCAACCGCTGGGCGTCGCGTTCCGCCGTCGCCTGCCCCTGGCGCGCCGCCTTGTACATCTCTATGGTGCGATAGATCTTCTGTTCCAGCGCTTCAAAATCGTCTGCCGGAACCTTGTCTGCTACCTGTTCAACCGCATTCAGCGCCATAAATGGACTTCCCCAAAAAGATTTCGAACTTCTCCGCAGTATACTCCAGATTTTCGTGGAGATATCACCTCATCGGGCCGAGACATTGGGCATCCCCAATTGGCTATAATGCCTGCTGCCAGGAGGCTCGAAACTATGAAATCCCTTACCGTTGTTGCCCTCGGATTGTTCCTCGCGCTGATCGCCCTGCCGCCCCACAGCGCCGCGAAGACAAAAGTTGAACTGAAGGATGCTCAAGGTAAATCGGTAGGCAGCGTGGTTATCTCGGATGAAGGTTCTGGCGTCGCCCTTCAACTCGAACTCCACGACCTCACGCCCGGAGAGCACGGCATCCATTTCCACCAGGTGCCGAAGTGCGAAGGGCCTGATTTCAAATCGGCCGGAGGACATTTCAATCCTGAGAGCAAGAAGCATGGATTCGATAATCCCGACGGCCACCATGCTGGTGATATGAAGAACTTCACGGTCGGCGCCGATGGGAAAGCTACCAAGGTCCGTCTTGAAGATAATGAAGTGACTCTCAAGGATGGCCCTCATTCGCTGCTGACCAATGGCGCCGCGATCGTGGTCCACGCCAAAGGCGACGACTACAAGACCGATCCGTCAGGAAATTCGGGCGACCGCGTGGCCTGCGGCGTGATCACGAAATGAACGCCGGCTAAGGTTTGTTCACTCCCGCAGGACGTGTCGAGATTTGTCATTTCGGGCGCAGGGAGGAACCTGCTGCTCGCCGGGGGTCGTTTGCTCCGAAGGCTTGAGCAATAACGAAGTCAGCGATGCAACTTTGCCAGTCTGCGCCCCGCTTCGTCCAGCGTCTCCGGCTTCTTGCAAAACGCGAAGCGCACCTGCCGCGCTCCATCGCGCGGATCGCGGTAGAAACTCGAACCCGGTACAGACGCCACGCCGATCTCCTGCACGAGATATTTGGCAAACGTCACGTCGTCATTGAAGCCAAACGCAGAAATGTCGGTCATCACGTAGTAGGCGCCTCGCGGACGGTAGCACTGAAAACCAGCGGCCGTCAGTGCGGGCATCAGATGGTCGCGGCGCACTCGGTATCCTTTGGCCAGATTCGCGTAATACTCGGGCGGCAGACTGAGTGCCGCGGCCCCGGCCTCTTGCAGTGGCGCTGGGGCGCCCACGGTCAGGAAATCGTGCACCTTGCGGATGGCGTTCGTGATTTTTTCCGGGGCGACTGCCCACCCGACACGCCATCCCGTCACGCTGTAGGTTTTCGACATGCCGTTGATGGTGACCGTGCGTTCCCTCATTCCGTCGAGCGAAACCATCGAAATATGCTCGGTCCCGTCGTAGAGAATGTGTTCGTAAATTTCGTCTGTAATCGCGAGCACATCGAATTCCACGCACAGGTCGCGGATCAATTTCAGTTCCGCTCGCGTAAACACTTTGCCCGTAGGATTGTTCGGCGTATTAAGGATAATCGCCTTGGTATGTTTGTCGAAAGCACGCCGCAGTTCCTTCTCGTCAAATGTCCACTCCCCGGCATCATCCTTTGGTGGACGCAGCTTCACGAATTTCGGTTTCGCTCCGCTTAGAACAGAGTCCGGGCCGTAGTTTTCGTAGAAAGGTTCAAAGATCACAACTTCGTCACCTACGTTGCAGACCGCAAGCAGCGTCGAAATCATTGCTTCGGTGGATCCGCAGCACACCGTGATCTCTTTTTCGGGATCGACCGTGATTCCCTGCCACACTCCCATCTGTCGGGCGATCGCGTTGCGCAGATTCTTTGCCCCCCAGGTGATTGCGTACTGATTCACGTCGGCTGCAACCGCCTGCTGTGCGGCTTGCTTGATCTCGGCAGGCGCGGAGAAGTCGGGAAATCCCTGTGCCAGGTTGACGGCTCCGTAGAGCATGGCTTGCCGCGTCATCTCACGGATGACGGACTCGGTGAAGTGCTCGACCTTATCGCTGAGAAAGTGTTTGCCCGGCGCAGGTGTCCGCAAAGGCTGAGGCGAATGCTTCGCCGCAGGTTTCTTCACAACTGCTTTCCGAGTCTTGGTAGGAGTGCGTTGTGCCATAGCGGCAGCCTAGCATAGCGGCAACGGCGTAGACCACGACGTGTTAGGGCTTGAATCCCACGCTCTGCCAGAGTTCTGCTGTATGGTACATCGTGCCGTTTGTGATCACGTACTCGACGTTGCGCGTGTTGTGGATGTCTTCGAGAGGATTGCCGTTCACCAAAATCACATCGCCGCGCTTGCCTTTCTCCACCGTTCCCAGTTCTTTCTCGAGCCCCATCACGCGCGCGGGCACAATGGTAGCGGCCTGGATGGCTTCCATCGGCGTAAAACCTGCCTGCACGTACAACTCGATCTCGCGGTGCAGGCTGTGGCCGGGAACCGCCTGATCAGTTCCGGCGACCACCGGTATTCCCGCACGGTGCAGCGCCCCGACGATTTCGACTTCTTTTTCGAATACTTTCGCCAGCATTTCCGAGCGCTCGCTAGGCGGTTCGACATCGGTCAGCTGCTCTGCAAGTTCGGGAGCCACCTTGGTGGCGCCGGGCTCGAAGCTGGCCGGCGGTTTTGCGGTCGTGGCGGTAAAAAACTCGGATAGCGCCATGGTTGGATCGATCACCGTGTGATGCTCCTTCAGAAATGCCAGCGCTTTCTGGGCCTCGGGAGAATTGATGTCAACACTGGCTGACGCCTTCATCTTGTCGATGCGGCTCGTGCCCTCGGGCAAGGGAGCGTGCATGATGTCGATGACGTAGCCAATGTGGTTGATTTGGTCCTGTCCTGCCTCAATCACCTGGAATGCATTCAAGCCTTCGGGAACGTGTCCGGTCACCGTCATGCCAAGGCGATGCGCCTCTTCGGCAACGACTTTCACCTCTTCCAACTTTACCGAACTGTAAATCTTCATCTGTTGGAATCCAGCCGAGTGGTACTTGTCGGTCCACGAGCGCGCCTGTTCCGGTGTATCGATCCGTTCGACGCCAATCGTATAGGTACCCGTGCCATCGACAATGCCTGCCAGCAGGAGTCTGGGGCCGAGGCCGTGTCCCTGAGCGATCGCGTCGCGCACGGCCGTGATGAACTCGAACTCGTTGCCACAATCGCGCACCGTGGTTACGCCCGCCGCCAAGTAGATCGGACCCCACTCGACCTGCTCGAAGTGGGCGTGCATGTCCCAAAGGCCGGGAAGAATGGTTTTGCCAGTTGCATCGATCACGTTGGCGTGGCGGGGAATCTTTACTTTCGACTTTGCCCCGGCGGCGACGATCCGCCCGTTGTGAATCACAACCGCCGCATCCGGCACGGGAGCGGCGCCCGTTCCATCGATCAGCGTGCCGCCCACAATCGCGAGCGTCGAGGCATGACTCCCCGAAATTCCTTTTGAGATCTCGGCAAGCGCGCTCATGCCATCGGCGCCGGCGCGTCCCACGAAATCCCCCAGGGCGCTCTCGTATCCCGTCCGGATGGCTTCGAAGCGATCGAATTCCGCATCCGTGCTGATGGCAGCGACCAGGTTGCGATTCGCGTCGAACCACAAAGTTTCGCGACCCCAGATCAGGCCTTCGATGGTGTAGCGGTCCAGTTTTTCGTCCTTGGCGCCGACACGAATTGTGTCCTGCCCGCGCGGTTCCACGCGCACTGATCCGCTGGGCAGGGTAGGCAATTGCGCCGGAGAACCGTGAGTCGCCCAGTAACGAACCATCAGCATCTGCATTGTGGCGGGAGCGTATCCGGCGATGGTGAAGAAGGCGACCGGTCGGCAGCGGAATGTCACTCTGCTTGTCGCGCGTGCGAAAGTGCGCTGCCCCGTTGTCGATGGTTACGGCTTCATCGATCGAGACCGGGCGCGCCGTGCGGCCCTTGATTTCGAAGGACTGCGGAGTCAGGTCCGCGGTGCCGCGAAACGTGACCGACAGAGGAACTGGCGAGCCCCGGTCGGTGAATTTGAAATCTACTTTCGCGGCCAGCGAGTCGCCGTCGCGGCGGATCTCGTAAGTCTCTTCGCCGATGGCCTGCTCAAACTTGTGCAAGGTGAACTTGCCTTGCTCCACGACCGCAGCTTCCGGGCTGCCGCTTGTTGCGCCGGGGCCATCACTGAGGTCAAAAACACTCCGACCAAAGCGGTCAGGAGAAAACTCCATTTTTCTTTTTGCATAATAGGAAATCGCAGCATGTTGTTTTCAACGAAGTGCTGCCGAGGATTGTAACGGATCAAGCCGGAGAACTAAGGTCGAGCGGGAGATGACGATCCGACGAAGGGGGATTTGTCGCTCGACGCGCGGCCTGCGTCGTCGGAAACATTGCGGCCCAACCGGAGGAGGCGCCGCTCTTGTTCTGGAAATTTCGCCCGACGGAGCTAGCCGCTATCGGGTCACTCTACGATCCGCCGGATGTGGACTTTTGTGCACGAGCTTCGTCGCGGCCATGGACCGTAGGCGTTCGATTTTCTGGCGAATGGCCGCCAGGAGTTCGTGGAGGGTCGCTTCGACCTCTTCGCTTCGTGTATCGCCGCCTCGTGAGATTTCGGCGACTTTGGCGCTGAGTTCGCGGATCCGATCATCGAGGCGGCGTGTGGGCATGAAAACCGCTGAGCGCACGAATGCAACAATTTGGCAACCCTAAGATGTCATATTCCCGCTGCAATGTTGGATACCCTGCGTACTGTAGACCACGTAATTTGGAAAGGAATTTTGGTCTGGCAGCGGAGGCGGTCGCCCCAGGCCGTTGATTCCTAACTCTTTTCCGCATACTTCTAATCCCCGAACCTGACCGCAGCCCGAGCCTTCGCCTTGGCGGCCTCTTCCTCCCGATTCTTCGGTTCTGCAGTGGTTTCGAGCGAACGAAGCAGTCGAGCCGACACCGCTGCTACCTCATCAACCGCGGCCAAGAATGCGTCCTCGTTAGCCTTGGACGGCTTGCTGAAGCCGGTAATCTTCCTCACGAACTGAAGTGACGCGGCGCGCACTTCCTCGTCAGTAACGGGCGGATCGAAATTAAACAACGTCTTAATGTTCCTGCACATAAAAGGGCACCCCACGTACCTCTCGTACCGGAGAGGGCTATCGCTCTATTTTCACCTAACGGGGGCGTATGCGGAAGCCCCAGCACTGGGTTGCAAGGGCGCGGACCGGGCGTTATGATTCGCCTCGGTCAAGCGCCGATCATTAATTTGGAGCCAGAATCCGGGAATCTGAAGCCACGATCCGGGGAAAAACAGGGCTTCTCGGCGCAGACATATCCCAGGAGCTTGCGTGACATCTTCCGTACGACCTCTCGCGGTCGACGAACAGGTTGGCGGCTACAAGATTCTCGGTACCGCCGGTGTCGGCGGGATGGGGATTGTCTACAAGGCGCTTGACCTCAAGCTCAACCGCACCGTCGCGCTGAAGTTTCTTCCCAACGATCTCAACATCGCTTCCAAAGAGAAAGAGCGCTTCCAGCAGGAGGCCCGCACTGCGTCCGCTCTGGATCACACGAATATCGGCGTGATCCACGGGCTGGAAGAAACCGCGGACGGCCAGACGTTCATCGTGATGGCCTACTACGAGGGCCTCACGTTGGCTGAGAGGATCCGCCGCGGGCCAATGCCTCCCAAGGAAGTCTTAGACGTCATGGTGCAGCTTGCCCGTGGGTTGGCGGATGCCCACGATCACAACATCATCCATCGCGATATCAAGCCCTCGAACGTAATTGTCACCCGGCAGAACGTCGCGAAAATCGTGGACTTCGGCCTGGCGCGCGCTACAAGCGGCGCGGCCACCACGCTTACCGCTGGGCCCGTGGGTACCCTGGCCTACATGTCACCGGAACAGGTGCGCAACGAGCCCCTCGACCGCAGGACCGACATCTGGTCGCTCGGAGTCGTGTTCCACGAGATGCTCACTGGAAAGCATGCATTTGAGCGGGAGAATGTTTCCGCCGTGCTGCTCGCGATTTTGGAGCAGGCACCGCCGGTGGATGGGCTTGATCCCGCGCTGGGCGCAATTGTGTGCAGGGCGCTGGCCAAGGATCGCACTCACCGCTATGCGGACTGTCGCGAGTTGCTGGCGGATTTAGAAGCCTGCAAGCCCGCCTTCGATGTCGCGCCGAACACGAAATCATCTCGCAATCTCAGGGGTTCTTCGCGAGATCTGAGGCGCGCACTGGAACATGCTTCCTCGAGTCGCGTGGTCGTAACGCCGGTAGATCGCGCGCGCCGAGGGGCGGTCGAGTTGCTGGCAGCGGTCGTGCTCCTGCTTGTGATTTCTCTGCTTATTCCGTCGGTCCGCCAGCGCGTCGCGGGCTTTCTTTCCCGCGGTGCAAGCTTAGAGAAACACATCGCGGTGCTTCCCTTCGACAACATCGGCAATGATTCCGCCAATGAGGCCATCTCCCAAGGCCTGATGGATAGCCTTACGAGCAAGCTATCCAATCTCGAGGAAGGACAGCAGTCACTTTGGGTCGTCCCTGCGAGCGAAGTGCGTCGGCGCAAGGTGAACGATCCAGAAGCGGCTCTGCGAGAGTTCGGCGCAACCCTCGTTGTCAAAGGCAGCGTGATGCGCGACAACTCCGGTGTGCACCTCACGGTGAATCTGATCCGCACGAAAGACGTGCGCCAGGAAGGCTCGCTCACGCTGCAGGATCCCGCGGGAGATTTTGCGCGGTTGCAGGATCAGGCGGTCTCGGGACTGGCGCGGCTGATGCACGTCGAAGTGCCAGCCAGCGCATCGCACAGCGCCGAAGCTGCCGCCGCGCCCGCCGCGTATGAATCCTATTTGAAGGCGCTCGGATACATGCAGCGCTACGACAAGCCGGGAAATCTTGAGCAGGCCATTACGGCACTTTCGGGCGCAGTCAGCACAGACTCGAAGTTTGCTTTGGGGTATGCCGGCCTGGGCGAAGCCTACCGCTTGAAGTACCAGGTCGACAAAGATCCCAAGTGGACGGATCTCGCACTGGCGAACAGCACCAAAGCCACAATGTTGAATGGAGCATTGCCTTCCGCCTACGTCACCTTGGGAAGCATTCACCGGTCCACGGGAAAGAATGATCTCGCCCTCGAAGAGTTCCAGCGCGCCCTGCAGTTAGATCCGCGCAATTCGGATGCGATCCAGGGGTTGGCCCATGCGTATGAAAGCGCCGGACGGCCTGCCGATGCCGAAGCGGCCTACAAGAAGGCAATCGCGCTGCGCCCCGACTACTGGGATACCTACAACAGCTTGGCTATCTTCTACGACGCCCAGGGCAGATACGACGAGGCCGTCGCGCAGTATCAACACGCCATTGAACTGACGCCGGATAACGCTCAGGTCTATTCCAATCTCGGCGCGGCCTATCTCGACGCCGGAGATCCCAAAAAATTCCCGCAAGCCGAAGCCGCTCTGAAGAAGTCCATCGAACTGGGGCCCAATTATCCGGCGTATGCCAATCTGGGCTACCTCTACCAATCGCAACACCGATTTGTCGAAGCGGCGGATGCAGGCGAGAAGGCAATCCAGCTTAACGACAAGGATTATCTCCCGTGGGCAAACCTGGCTGCCGCCTACGACGATTTGAACGAGACCGCGAAAGCGGCCGCGGCGCGCGATCGCGAACAACCTCTTCTGGAAGCGGCGGTCCAGAAGTCACAAAGGGATGCCGGAGCTCAGGCGCGCCTGGCTTTGTTGTACGCGCAGAAGAAGCTTCGCGATAAAGCATTGGCCCGCGTTCAAAGCGCGCTCGCTCTCGCGCCCGACGATGCCGACGTCCTGGAGAATATCGGCGAAACCTACGAGATGCTGGGCGATCGGGTGCACGCCCTGCAATACATCGAGCTGAGTTTGAAAAAGGGATTCTCTCTCGACACGATCAAAAGCAACGCCGCACTGCGAGATTTGTTATCCGATCCCAGGTTCAGGCCCAGTTCCAAATAAATCGATTTCACGAGGAGGAATGACATGGCAGCAAGAAATTTACCCGAATTAGCCCTCTCAACGATCCCCATTTCGCCAGGAGGAACCGTCCCGGCGGGGAACGCGTACATGAACCTCGGGCCACTGGACAGCATTAAGTTTCATAACCTGGCCGGGTTCGCGGTCAACATCGTCTTTACCAATGTGTTCCCCACGATCAATAACCTGGCGAATAACTCGTACAGCGGGACAATGGGCGGCACCACGGCGCTGAATGTTACGCTGAATTTCAAAATCGTCGACGCCATAAGCGGCAAGACTACGGGAGGCCCCTATGCAATCCAGTTTGGAATCGGCCCGCTTCCCATCACGCTGTCCTCGTTGGATACGTCACCGGACCCCGTTGCCGTGCCGATTCGCGGCCAGATTCAATTCACCGCCGACGTTGCCTACAACATTGGTTGGACCATCGGCGGCCAGCCCGCTCCCGGAGTCTGGGCACCCCAGCCGACAGTGATCAACGCAGGATTGAACCCGCCGCAGACGGCTCAGGCAGGCGCCGACGCAAAGTCGCTGGCCTATGCGATCTCGTACAAGAACACCGAGACCCGTGGCGGCGGCACAGTCAAGGTCGGCTCCTAAACGACGTTTTGCGGAAATCTCATAGGTGCTCCACCGTGCAGTTTGTTGCAGGGTGGGGCACTTTAGTCCCGAGTTCGGGGCTTTGACCAAAAGAAGCCCATCGTGGGGCGGATTGCCGTTGCGATGGACAGAACTGCTCAGGGTCCCATGCTATAATTCTTTATTCTCAGTCGCTTAGAGCACGGAGGACTGTATCGATAAGCGTTTTATCCGCACGAACGATCGTATCCGGGCGCGTGAAATCCGCGTAATTGATGACGAAGGGCAGCAGCTTGGCATCATGCCGCCGTACGAAGCCATCAAGAAAGCCCGCGAAAAGAATCTGGACCTGGTTGAGATTTCGCCTACTGCGCAGCCTCCCGTGTGCCGCATCATGGACTACGGGAAGTATCTCTACCAGCAGGAAAAGAAAGAACGCGAAGCCAAGAAGCACCAGAAAACGATAACCGTAAAAGAGGTCAAGTTCCGCATCAATGTGGACGACCACGATTACGAGACCAAGAAGAATCATGTGCTGCGTTTTCTGGATGAGGGCGACAAGGTAAAGGCGACCATCTTCTTTCGCGGACGCGAGATGACCCGCACCGGGTTGGGGCGGCAGATCCTGGAGCGGCTGATCAAAGACGTGGAGCCGCATAGCATTGTGGAGTTCCGTCCCCGGCAAGAGGGCAACACGCTGCACGCGATCCTGGCGCCGAAGAAGACGGACAAGGAACGGGAGAAAGAAAGACAGAAGGCTGAGAAAGCAGAGAAGGCTGCGTCACAAAGTGCTCCCAGCCCCAGCGCGCCTCCGGCGCAGGTCGCCAAGCCCGCGTCGTAGCGGCGGCGGTCACTGCGGATTACAAATTCAAAGCAATCAGCATTTAGCACCTGGCATTGAGCCAGTCGAAAAAATGCCTCGGGCGAGTTTTGTTTGCTGAATGCTGATTTGCCAAATACCAACTGTTGTTTTGAGGACTTTATGCCGAAATTGAAAACCCACAAAGGCGCTGCCAAGCGCTTCAAGTTGACGGCGACCGGGAAGGTGAAGCGGGGGCGTTCGCACCTGCGTCACATCCTGACGTCGAAGAGCAAGAAACGAAAACGCAATCTGGGATCTCCGGCGCTGGTCAGCGACGGCGATTTGCGCAAAGTAAAGCGCATGATTCCCTACCAGTAGAATTTTGTGTGGCGCGGGCGCCCTCGCCCGTGTTTCGGGCAGCGATTCCGGCTGCCCAATGCGGCCGAGGGCGGCCGCACCACATGAAAGGGGCGCGTGAAGAGGCCAGAGATTGCCGCCAAGGCGAATCTTCCTTACCTCCAGCCGCCATAAAACAGAAAGCAAAAAGGAGAACACCATGCCTCGTGTAAAACGCGGAACCAAACGCCGCGCCAAACGCAAAAAGATACTTGGACCGCGCAAGCGGTTATTTCCTTACAAAATCGAAGCTCTACCGCTCTGCAAAAGAGTCGGTCGAGCGCGGCCTGAAGTTTGCCTACTCCGGACGCAAGCAGCGCAAGCGCCAGTACCGCTCGCTGTGGATCGTCCGCATCGGCGCCGCCGCCAAGCTCAACGGGATGAGCTACAACCAGTTCATTCACGGCCTAAAGCTGGCGGGAGTCGAACTCGACCGCAAGATTTTGGCGGACATCGCGGTGAAAGATCCTGCGGGATTTGCCACTCTGACGACACAAGCCAAGGGCGCGATCGGGACGGCCTAGGGACAGCTTTCGGCGCTCGGAACAACGGGCTTCTCATCTCGTATCGTTATCAAACGGCTTTGTCATTATCGATATAGCTTTGTCATTCTGAGCGAAACGAAGAACCTAATGCAGTCCGCGGCGAGTTGCATAGGTCCTTCGCGCAAAATGCGCGCTCAGGATGACACGGCGCTTTTGTAGACAATCGTAGTGCATACCATCGTGGCCTACACCGTTCCCAAACTAACGGACTATTCGGCGGCGGCGCTGGAGAAGGCTGCCGCTGAATGCGTCGCTGCGTGCATCACCGAAGCCGCCGAGGTTCGCGACGATGCCGAACTGAAGACCTTCCGTGACCGCTGGATGGCCCGCAAGAACGGAATCCTGACGCAGATCAACGATCTCTGGCTGAAGGGCGCTCCCAAAGACGCGAAGCGCGAAGCCGGAAAGCTCGTTAATGAGCTGAAGGCCCGAGTTACTGAACTGGTCGAGGCTGCGCACGTTGCAACGGGCGACGTTGCGACGTCTGCCGCAGAGCGCGTCGACATCACTCTCCCCGGCATCCACCGCCCCATCGGCGCCGAGCATCCGGTCATCCGGACGATGCACGAGATTGTCGACGTTTTCCAGAAACTTGGTTATTCCGTCGCCGAAGGTCCGGTGGTCGAGACCGACTACTATAACTTCGAGGCCCTGAATTTTCCGCCGAACCATCCTGCCCGCGATACCCAGGACACGCTGTTCATCGCGGGGCAGCAGGCCAAGCCGCAGCGCGAACGCCTGTTGCTGCGCACGCATACGTCTCCGGTGCAGATTCGCACGATGGAGAAGATGCGTCCGCCGATCCGCATTGTGATTCCCGGGACGGTGCATCGCAACGATCCGCCCGATGCCAGCCACTCGCCCATGTTCCATCAGATCGAAGGTCTTGCGGTCGATACCAACATCACGTTCGGCGATCTGAAGGGCACGCTCGATCACGCCATGAAATCGCTGTTCGGTTCGAGCGTGAAAACCCATTTTCGGCCGTCGTTCTTTCCCTTCACCGAACCGAGCGCAGAACTTTACGTCACTTGCTTCATCTGCGGAGGAAGCGGCAAGCGCGGATCGGACCCCTGCCGTCCCTGCAAGCAAACCGGATGGATTGAAGTTCTGGGCTGCGGCATGGTTGATCCCAACGTTTTCGAGTTTGTGAAAGACAATGGCTATGACCCGAAAAAGGTTTCAGGATTTGCCTTCGGCATGGGCGTCGACCGGCTGGCACTGCTGAAGTATGGCGTCGACGATATTCAGTTGTTTTTCCAGGGGGATGTTCGGTTCTTGGAACAGTTCGGTTGAACAGAAACTTTTTCGAATGAAACTTTCTCCTCATTGGATTCGCGACTTTGTCGATCTCACGGTAGACGACCACCGTCTCGCTGAAGACTTGACCAACGTAGGCATTGCGGTCGAGGGCATCAGCGGGACGGGCGCCGACACTGTGTTCGAGATGGAGATCGGAACGAACCGTCCCGACGCGATGAATCACTATGGCGTCGCGCGGGAGGCGGCGGCGATTTACGACCTGCCGCTCAAGCCGGTTGCGCCCAAACTTCCCGCCGCTGTGGATGCCGCGCCATTCCCCATCACCGTGGAGGAGCCGCAACTCTGTCCGCGCTTCTCGGCGCGGGTGATTCGCGGGACTCGCATCAAGCCCTCCCCGGAGAAGATTGCGCATCGGCTGCAACTGCTCGATCAGCGGCCCATCAGCAACGCCGTGGATGCAACGAATTACGTCCTCTGGGAAACCGGCAAGCCCACGCACGTCTTCGACATGGACCTGCTCGAAGGCGGGCGCATCGTCGTGCGCAAGGCCCGCGACGGCGAGACGCTGAAGACGCTCGACGGCGTCGAACGCAAGCTGACCTCCGAAGATCTTGTTGTCTGCGACGCCAGGAAGCCGGTCGGCCTCGCGGGTGTCATGGGTGGCTACGACACGATGATCACCGAGAAAACGCGGAACATCGTGATCGAGTCGGCGTGGTGGGATCCCGGCATCGTGCGCAAAATGTCGCGCCGCCACGGTTTGCACACCGATGCCTCGCACCGGTTCGAGCGTGGCGCTGATTTTGAGTCGACCGTGCCTTCGTGCGACCGCGTCGCCGAACTCATTTTGCAGTCCGGCGGCGGGGAACTCGTCGGCGATGTCGTCGACGTTGTTTCCCGGCCCATGGACCAGGCGCCGGTGATCCTGCATGTGGCCGAGGCGCAGCGCATTCTTGGGGGTAATCTCGACGCCGGGAAAATCTTCCAGCTACTGAAGCGACTCGGATTCACGCTGATCCCCGAAGGCCAGCAAGACGCGCAGTTTCGCGTTCACATTCCAAGCTGGCGGCTGGATGTCGAGCGCGAGATCGACGTCATCGAAGAGATCGCACGGCTTCACGGCTACGACAAGTTCGAGAACACCCTGCCAGCCTTCAGCGGAGCCGTCGTGGAATCGCCGCACGCCGGCCCGGACGCTACTTTTCGCAGTCGCGCCCTCGCTTTGGGATACAACGAAGCCTTGTCGCTGACCTTCATTTCGCACGCGGATGCGGAGAAGTTCTCGGCGGCAGCGTCCTCGGGCGCGCAAGTGCTGGAGTTGCAGAATCCGCTGAGTGAAGAAGCCTCCGTGATGCGGACCTCGTTGGCGCCCGGCATGCTCGACATGCTCGCGTGGAATCTAAATCGCGATGTGGCCCAGGCCCGCCTGTTTGAAATGGGCAGCATTTATCAGTTGTCCCCGCAAGGTCCAGTGGAGCCGAAGCGCGCGTGCCTGGGCGCGACTGCCGCCGCGGTGCGGGCATCGCTGCCTGCGGGTGGCGCGCTAGACGTGAGCAAAGGCGAACATGCCGCCGCTGCCGAAACATTCCGCGGATTCAAGGGCGACGTGGAAAATTTGCTCGCCCCGTTTGTTGGCCATGTGACTTTCGACCGCGAAACCGCCGAATATTTCCACCCCGGGCGCTCGGCGAGAGCGCGGGTCAATGCCGTGACGATAGCGCAGTTCGGTCAGATCCATCCCGAAGTGGCCGCGGCGCGCAAACTGCGGCAAGATGTATTCCTCGCCGAGTTCGACCTGGAGCAACTGTATGCGAACCGGCGGCGGCCCGTGAAATTCGTGCCCCTCGGGAAATATCCTGCCGTCGAGCGGGATTTCTCGATGGTCTTCGCCGACGACGTTGTGTTCTCGGAGATGCGCCAGGCAGTGGCCAACTTAGACGTTCAAGAATTGCGAGACTTCCGTCCGGTGGAGATCTTCCGCGGCGGTACGATCCCTTCGGGGAAGTATTCCGTGCTGCTGCGCGTGAGATTTCAATCCGGGGACCGCACCCTGCGCGAAGATGAAGTAGCCCACTGGTCCACCAAAATCGTGACGGCTCTGACCAAACTCGGTGGAGTGCAGAGAGCCTAGACGCCGCATCGCTGATTTCGCTTCGGCGCCCTCCGAATCATCTGACTTCCGCCAGAATCGAAGAATCCAGGCCCCGCACCGATCTCAATCCGCTCAGTCCCATCGTCAGGTCGAGGTCCGCAAGAAAATTCTGTACCACATCGCGCACGCCCTGCTCGCCCGCAATCGCGAGTCCCCAAATATAAAGCCGTCCGAGCAGCACCGCCCGTGCACCAAGAGCCAGGGCTTTGATCGCGTCCGCGCCATAGCGAATTCCACTGTCGAACAGAATCGGAATCTTCTGCTGGATCACCGCGGCCACCGCCGGAAGCGCATCGAGCGCAGCGATGGCTCCATCCACCTGGCGCCCTCCATGGTTGGAGACGATGATCCCATCCACGCCGTGATCGAGCGCCAGCCGCGCGTCGTCCGGATGCAGAATTCCCTTCAACAGAATCGGCAACCGGGTCTGGCCGCGCAGCCAGCGCAAATCCTTCCACGTAAGCGCGGTGTTCGAAAACAAAGCCGCCCACAAGCGAATCGCCGCAGCCGGATCGGCTTGCGGAGGCTGCGTCAGCCGCGAACAAAAGACCGGATCCGTGAAGTAGTTCGCCAGCCCGTGACCGAGCAGAAAGGGCAAATAAGGATGCTGCAGGTCGCGTTCCCGCCATCCCAGCATCGCCGTATCGAGCGTGACCACCAGCGCGGAGTATCCCGATTTTTCCGCGCGCTGCAGCAGGCTCGACGTGAGTTCGTGATCTTTGCCCCAATAGAGTTGAAACCAGTACGGCGAGGCTCCCATCGCCTTACCGACTTCCTCGATAGGACGCGATGAAACTGTGCTCAACACGAACGGCAGACCCAGCGACGCGGCGGCGCGGGCGACAGCAACCTCGCCTTCTGCATAGATGATGTTCTGCACGCCGACCGGGCCCAGAAGAACCGGCGTCGGGAGCGTTTGTCCAAGCAATTCCACGCTCAAATCACGCTGCGATACATCCCGCAACATCCTGGGCACGATGCTCCAGCGATCGAAGGCCGCCAGGTTGGCGCGCGCCGTGCGTTCTCCGGAGGCGCTCCCCGCAACATAGTCATAGGCCTCAGCCGAAAGAACCTCCGCCGCTTTCTTTTCCAGCTGCGAAAGCGGAATCGGGCAAGACAGGCCTTTTCCCGCCAACCCGAGTTGATAAATCTCGAACTGTCGCTGCATGCCCGGGCTCGCGGCGGACGGCTTGGGAACGGAGTGTGGCGACTCGGACATGGCGCTTCCTTCCGCGGGAATCATTTCATATTGGGGATCGTCGCGCTCGCAACGTTTTCGACCGCCGAACCACGAAAGGCCACAAACTAAGGTACAAAGCCTCCGGCAATTCTAAGCAACTTCTCACTTTCTGTGGTTCGACCTCCGGCTGAGCGCCCGCCTCGCCGAGTTCACCCTTTTTGCACTGCCGCCGATATAGAAGATGTGGCAACTGGAAAAGGTGTCGCCCGAGCCCGAGAAGCGAAGCCCTTGCGCTATGTGGCGCGCCAGCCGATCTTCGACCGGGAACAAAAGGTATTCGGCTACGAACTTCTGTTTCGCGACGGACTGGAGAACGCATTTAGCGGTGACACCGACGTGGCCTCGCGGGCCACCCTCGATCGCTCCCTGCTCATTGGTCTCGACGTACTCTGCGACGGACGCCGCGCCTTCGTCAACTGCACTCGCGATACGCTCATCAAAGGACTCGTCACCCTTCTGCCCTCGACGTCAACGGTCGTCGAGATCCTCGAAACAGTTCCTGCCGATCCCGACGTTCTCACCGCATGCCGCAACCTCAAAGAAGCCGGATACATGATCGCGCTCGACGATTATGTGGCCGACGATCGCCGCGAACCCCTTGCCGAACTCGCCGACATCATCAAGGTCGAAATGCAGTTAACGACCGAAGAGCAGCGTGCTGCCCTGGTCAAGCGCTTCGGGCCTTGGCGTTGCCGCATGCTGGCTGAAAAAGTCGAGACTCATGTCGATTTCGTGCAGGCGCGCGACCAGGGCTTCATCTATTTCCAGGGATTCTTTTTCCGCCGCCCTGAGATGATGAGCACCCGCGACATGCCTGCCAACCGGCTCAACTACCTGAAAATGCTGCAGGAGGTCTCCCGGCCGGAGCTGAATGTGACTGCGCTGGAGCGGCTGATCAAAGAGGAGGCTTCGGTCTGTTACCGGCTACTGCGCTATCTGAACTCGGCCGTGTTCGGGTTCAAGAGCGAGATTCACTCGGTGCGCCACGCGCTGTCAATCCTGGGCGAGCGCGATGTCCGCCGCTGGGTGCGCCTGGTGGCGGCGGTGGGCGCCGGTCAGGAAAAAACGACTGACCTGGTTCTCTCCGCACTGGTGCGCGGCAGGTTCGGTGAGTTGCTGGCGCCCCATGTGCCACACGGCGAATCGGATTTGTTCCTCATGGGCCTGTTGTCCCTGATTGACGCCATGCTCGAAATGCCGATGGCCGACGTGCTGGAAAGAATTCCGCTGGACCACGAGACCAAGGCCGTCCTGCTCGGTCAACCCAGCGCGCTGCGGCCGGTCTTTCAGCTGATTCTTGCCCACGAGAGCGGGGAGTGGCAGGCCGCGGCCTCATTGGGAGAAGGGCTGCACTTGAATCCGGAAGATGTTGCCGCCTATTACTGGCAGGCGCAGCAGTGGGCGCGCGAACTCTCGGTTTACGAAAAGTGATGCTCGGCTTTTGTGCTCCGTTTGCGGTGATTCTCAAACCCAAGTTCCGGCCCTCACGCAATCTCGCAGTTCATGCCCTCCTGTGCAAAACCTGAGCCCATGAAGGACTTGCGCGCTACGGTAAGGACGAGTACCATAGAGTTGTTCTCATTTAGGCCTCGTTCCCGCGCAGGCCTTCCGCGCCAGCCGATCCGAGGCGGCGCCTTACGGATCCGAATACACGAAAAATCGATAAACGTTAAACAGTAAAGTTTTCATTCGCGAATAGCAGTTCGTTTCAAGAGTTGGGGTTCGTTCCACAGTGTGTCCAGTCGCAACCCGCAACTGCGTGAAGGCAATGAAGTGTGTCGGGCGGAGCTTTCCGCCGTATGCCTGAATCGCGCGACTGGCGGCCTTTGGGATTCTGTAAAATTTTGCAACTCGTGTGAACCAGTTTGAGAGGACTATGAACGCAGGACCAGGAAAACCCTCCGGTGGGGGAGGACGAAGAAGGCGGCGCGGTCGCCGTCCACACAATCAACGGGGACAGCGGCCCGGCCCGGGCTTGAGCCGCGAGAACAAAGACGGCATCTATACCGCGCCCATGGACCACAGCTATCGGGCGGCGCTGGCCGGCAATAACAACAACGGCCACAAAGGCGGGCGCCCGCGGCCGGGCTTCCCGACGCAATATCCCCAGCCCGATCCCGAACCTCTTCCCGCTTCCGTCGACGCCAACTCGCGCATCTTTGCCTTTATCGAAGATCTGTTCTTCATGGCGAAGATTCAGGAAACCGCCCGCAAGCTGAACGTCAAGGTTGAGTTCGTCAAGACCGACAAAGATCTGATGGAGAAAATACAGGCGAACGGGGAAGAAAAGCCGTCGCTGATTATTTTCGACCTGAACAATGCCGGCGTGAAACCGCTGACCTTGATCCCCAAGCTCAAGAGCAAGCTGAAAAAGGGAACGTCGATTATCGGATTCCTCTCGCACGTCCAGGGAGACTTGAAGCAAAAGGCCCACGAAGTAGGCTGCGACATGGTCCTGCCCCGTTCGGCCTTCTCCCAGAACCTGCCGCAATTGCTGCGCAGGCACGGTGCCCCGGAAGACGCGGAACCGGCGGTCCAGTAGCAGCACGAAGTGTGGCGCGGGCGCCCCCGCCCGCGAATGCCAACCGCATTCCAGGCCCTGACTTGGTCACGCCTCAGGGCGACAACGAAGCTCTAATGCTCTCGTTGACCCGCCACGTTTCACCGACGTAAGATTCGGCTCCTGTGGTTGGCCAGACCATCTCGCACTACCTCATTCTGGAGAAGCTCGGCGGCGGCGGAATGGGCATTGTGTACAAAGCCGAAGATACCCGGCTGCATCGCTTCGTCGCTCTGAAGTTTCTGCCCGAGGAAGTAGCTCGCGATCCGCAATCCCTGGCCCGCTTTCAGCGTGAGGCGCAGGCTGCGTCCGCGCTGAATCATCCCAACATCTGCACCATCCACGATATCGGCGAAGAAGACGGGCGTGCTTTCATTGCCATGGAATTTCTCGACGGCGTAACCCTCAAGCATCGGATCGCTGGACGCCCCATCGAGACCGAGGTTCTGCTCGGATTGGCGATTGAGATTGCCGACGCGCTCGACGCAGCGCATAGCGAAGGAATTATCCACCGCGACATCAAGCCGGCCAACATTTTCGTGACCAGGCGCGGCCACGCGAAAATCATGGACTTCGGGTTGGCCAAAGTTGCGGCCGCGGGGACTAATGCTGGAATGTCGCAAGCCACGATTGACTCCAGTGCAGATCACTTGACGAGTCCGGGCACGGCGGTGGGAACCATTGCCTACATGTCGCCGGAGCAAGTCCGCGCCAAAGAGTTGGACGCCCGCACTGATTTGTTTTCCTTCGGCACCGTGCTCTACGAAATGGCCACCGGGACGTTGCCATTCCGCGGAGAAAGTTCTGGACTCATCTTCAATGCGATTCTCGAACGCCCGCCCGTCCCAGTTGTCCGAATCAACCCTGACGTGCCGCCCAAGCTGGAAGAGATCGTCAACAAGGCACTGGAGAAGGATCGCAACCTGCGCTACCAGCACGCCTCCGAAATCCGCGCGGACTTGAAACGCCTGCAACGGGATTCGGTCTCGGGGAGCGCGGGTATCGGCGCCCCGGTCTCCCCGCTCATCCCGCCGTTGCCGCGAAAGCGCATTCCGCGCTGGGCTCTGCCTGCCACCGCTATAGTGGTTCTGCTCGCACTTGCCGGATCCTGGTACCTCCGTTCTCGCGAACCCGGAATTCCCGATCCTTCCCAATGGGTGCAGATCACCCACTTCACCGACTCGGCCTCGTCGCCGGCATTCTCTCCCGACGGCCGCCTGCTGGCTTTTCTTCGCGACATTCCCGACGCGGTTCCCAAGACCGATCTTTACCTTATGCCTTGGCCCGACGGACAACCTCGCGCCATCACGCAGGACGGAAGGCTGAAACTCGACCCGGTCTTTTCTCCGGACGGATCGAGGATCGCCTACGTCGGCGGCCCCCAGTGGGACACCTGGCAGGTGGCGGTGCTGCGTGGCGATCCCAGCCTCTTTCTTCCCAACGCCTCCGGATTGAGCTGGATCGACAGCCATCACGTGCTGTTCTCCGAACTGAAGAAAGGCATTCACATGGGGGTGGTGACCGCCAACGAGAGCCGTGGCGAAGAGCGGGACATTTACACTCCACCTACTGACTTGGGTATGGCGCATGTGGCTAGGGCATCGCCCGACCGGAAGTGGATCCTGATTTCCGACGAGATGGACGTGAACGGCTGGCTACCTTGCCGCCTGCTGCCTTTCGACGGCAGCAGCGCCGGCCACCAGGTGGGCCCTCCGAACGCCGCCTGCATTGACGCAGTGTGGTCCCCGGACGGCAGGTGGATGTTCTTCACGGCCAACAGTACCTCGGGGTATCAGATCTTTCGCCAGCGCTTTCCTGACGGGCCAGTCTCGCAACTCACATTCGGTCCCGCAGAAGAGCGTGCCATGGCGATATCGCCAGACGCCAGATTTCTGGTTGCCTCCGTCGGCACGTCGGAAGTCACAACCATCGTTCATACTTCGCAAGGCGAGAAGCAGGTTTCCGCGGAAGGCTTCTCCAGCGATCCTGCGTTCACCGCCGACGGCAGGAAACTGCTCTATCGCTGGAACGCCCAAGGGTACCGCATGGAGGCCGAGACGGGGACTGCTCCCACCGACGAGTTACGAATGACGGACCTGGCTTCAGGCACGACCGAAACCCTTCTGAGCGGCGTGAATCTTGGCGACTTCGCACTGTCACCCGATGGTAAGAGGCTCTTCTACAGCGCCATCGACAAAGGCCGCATTTCGCGGCTTTGGCTGGTTCCGCTCGATCGTCGCCTGCCCGCTCGACAACTCAGCGCGACCACAAGTCAGGACGAGAGCGATGCCACCTTCGGCCCCTCCGGTGACTTGTACTTTGTGGCGCGCGAGGGCGGATCCAATTTTATTTACACTGTTGGACCGGATGGCAGCCGCCGCAAGCTTTCTACTGACGCCGTCATCGACCTCGTGGCCGTCTCGCCCGACGGAAAATGGCTAGTGGCTGAGATTGCTCTCACCGATCCGGACACGCCGCGCGCTTTGGTCGCGTATCCCGCGGCTGGCGGAACTCCACTTCAGTTGTGTGTCCCGAGTTGCGGCCTTCAATGGGATGCCGCGGGAAAGTTTATCTACATTACTCCTCAGACAGAGATCCTCATGGCGGGAGCGAAGACTTATGCCATTCCTCTTGCCAAGGGTAAGGTCTTTCCTCCCGTCATCGAAGGCGGGGTCCGGAAAGGCACCAGTTTCGATGGTGTGGCGGGCGTGCGAATCATTGAGCACGACGCTATCGCCGTCGGACCCGACCCTTCCATGTACGCCTATGTGCGCCACTCCCGCCGCGGAAACCTTTTCCGCATCCCGCTGAAGTAGTTCACATGGATCGGGTAAACCACCGATTTCAATAGGCCCGAGGGGAACGACAACGAAGTGTCTATGAGACTAAGGCCCTATCCCGGAGGCCAGGTGAGCGGGCGTCCGCCAAGCAGGTGCACATGCAGATGAAATACCGACTGCCCGGCGCCGGGGCCGACGTTGAGGACGGTTCGATATCCCTGCTCGATCTTGCGCTGGCGGGCGATTTGGGCCGCCGCGAGATGGCAGCGACCGATAACTTCGGCGTCGGCCGCTTCGGCTTCTTTCAGTCCGGGGAAATGTTTTTTAGGGACGATGAGGATATGCGTCGGCGCCTTGGGATCGATGTCTTCAAACGCGAAGACGTGCTCGTCTTCGTGAACCTTTTTTGACGGAATCTCGCCGCGGATGATGCGGCAGAACAGGCAGTTTGCTTCGGTCATCGCGCTCTCACCTGCTGGCAACGATACCATTCACCCCGCGTCGTTGTCAGTGTGGGCCTTGAGAGTCTAATCAAGCCTTACCAGGAACACCGCGCCGTCCGGAGTTTTGGTTTCGGCGGCCAGTTTCTGGGCGCGATCGTGATCGTCATCGGGAACGCGAACCCGAATCCACCAATCGCCAGCCGGACTGGCGAAGCGCAGAACTTTGGCGGAATGGTAGCGTCGCGTAAGGTGATCGGCGAGCTTCGTGGCGTCGGGTTCATGTGGGAATCCGCCAATCTGAACGGCCCACTTCCCCGGCGAATCCTTGGATGCGGGGACCTGCATCAACTCGACTTTCACCTTGGCGATGCCGGGCTTCCAGACATCCACCTTGCGGGCCGCAGCCAGCGAGAGATCAACAACGCGCCCAGGGATGAACGGACCGCGGTCCGTGATGCGCACCAGCGCCGAGCTTCCGGTCTTCACATTCGTGACCCGAACGATCGAGCCCAGCGGATAGGTGCGATGCGCCGCCGTCATGGCATGCATGTTGTAGACCTCGCCGTTCGACGCGCGGCGATTGTGGTACGGCGGCCCGTACCAACTGGCCATCCCGGTTTCCGCGGAGACTGCCTTGGCGCCCGCGGGGAGCGTGGGTTCGGCGAGATCAGCCTCTTCTTTCTCAGGCTTGGGTGCGGGGATGTCTCTAGTTGCCGGAACATTCCTGGGCGGAACGGATTTGGCCGACTCAGTCGTGGCAGGGGGCGGAGGCGGTGGCACGTCCACTCGCACCTGCTTGGGATGCCCGCAAGAGCTCAGTAGAAGGATCGCGATGAGAACGAATAAGAACATAGCGATGCGGACCGAAGCAGCGCCTAGCGTACTGCAAGAAGGACAGGTCAAATAGGTTACTTTGGCCGGGGTTGGTGCTGGTCCATGTAGTCGGCGAATTCGGCCAGTTTCTCGGAAGCCGTCCGCAAGGCCTTGGTGGAGTGCGTGCGCACCGCCGGGACGACCTCGTCGTTCAGGTACTTGATGAATTCGGGGATCTCTTTCTCCAGGCGTTCGGCGGCTTCGTTGATGGTTTGGCTTACACGCGCCGACGCGCCTTCCACCTTGCGGTTGAAGTCGTTCATGGTACTCCTCGCGATGATTCGGCGTGAAAAAGCTCACGCGGTGTAGCGGATTGCCAGGCTCGCCTATTATTTCCTGCCCGGAGGTCGGGGTCAATGGCGAAGCGGCTGATTTTCGTGGTGCGGAGCGGGCGAGCCTCGTGCGGACCAGGCCGCTCTTTCCTGTAGAATGCGGGTTTTCAGCGATGAACTCTCCGCAAGAGAAATCGTCAACTCAATTGCAGGCGATTGAATTTCGCCCGCAGTTGCTCGCCTGGTACGATGCCCACGCGCGCGACCTGCCATGGCGAAAGAGCCGCGATCCCTACCGGGTGTGGCTCTCGGAGATCATGCTGCAGCAGACGCGGGTAGCGGCGGTGATCGAGCACTATCACGAATTCTTGCGGCGGTTTCCGACGGTCGAGAAACTCGCGGCGGCTCGGGAGGCGTCCGTGCTCGCGGCGTGGAGCGGCCTCGGCTACTACCGGCGAGCCCGCATGCTGCATGCGGCCGCGAAGGTGGTGGCGCGCGAACTTAACGGAAAGTTTCCGGCGACGCCGGAGCAAATCAGGGCGCTGCCGGGCATCGGACGCTATACTGCTGCGGCGATTGCCAGTATCGCGTTTGGCGAGGCGGTCGCGGTCGTGGACGGGAATGTGGAGCGAGTGCTACAGCGGGTTTCGGGCACGCGCTTGGCTGGCGAAGATTTGTGGGAAGCGGCTGAAGAACTGCTCGATCGCGAGCGTCCGGGCGATTTCAATCAGGCAATGATGGAGTTGGGCGCGACCGTGTGCACACCGCGAGCGCCCGTGTGCCTGACGTGTCCGATAGTGGAGTTGTGCGTCACGCGCGGCGAGCTAGCGGGTGGGGCGAAGGCGTCGCCGCAGAAGAAGCGGGAGATTCATTACGCGCTGGACTGCCGCGAGGGCGAAGTCTTCCTGGTGCAGCGGAAGCTCGATGCCCGGCTGATGGCGGGAATGTGGGAGTTGCCGGAGATCGAAGCATCCGAGACGCAGACGACAGAAAAGCGGGTTTCACGCTCCGTTCGGAATGACAACGATTTGAAAGGTGCGAATCGCGACGGGCACGGCAGGGCAGCGAGCAAGAAGAACGGTCGGAACAGTGGAGAGATCAAGGCAACTTCATTCACCGTGAGACATTCGATCACGGTGACGGACTACACGGTGCGGGTTTGGCATCGCCCGCCACCCGAACCAGTTGCAGGCGAGTGGATCGCTCTACGCAGGCTGCCCCGAGTGGCAATCACCGGACTTGCAAGAAAGGTCCTACGGATTGCTGGCTTGTTGTCCTGACTGTCGCGTTGGGGCTGAAAAGAACAATGAGACATCGGCCGTGGCATGGTTCTGGATCCATCGCCAATCCTAAGGCCAACTTGTGTCATCTAAAGAACTGCGAGTTATCGCCTCATGATTATGCGATGGCTACGAGACTTACTTGATCGACGAACCGGAGGAAGAACAATGGCGGCATTGCCTGCTGGTACCAAGGCTCCCGAATTTGAGCTGAAGACTTTGGATGGAAAGAAATTTGTTCTAGGCGAAGAACTGGCGCGCGGGCCTGTCGTGCTGGTGTTTTTCAAAGTGTCGTGTCCGACTTGCCAGTACGCGCTGCCATTTTTTGATCGCCTGTACAAAGCGTATGGGCATAAGGGTGTGACGCTGGTAGGCGTTTCGCAGAATGATGCGAAAGACACGGCGGCGTTCATCCAGCAGTTCGGGATTAAGTTCCCTGTGCTGCTCGACGATACCAGCACCTACCCCGTGTCGAATGCGTATGGTTTGACCAACGTTCCCACGATATTTTGGATCGCGCCGGACGGGGAAATTGAAGTCTCCAGCGTGGGCTGGGTGAAGCCTGACTTCGAGCAGATCAACCGCAAGATGGCCGAGACCGGGAAGGTCGTGATCGCGGGATTGTTCAAACCCGGGGAGGATGTGCGCGATTTCCGCGCTGGTTGAGGGTCGAAGAACTAGCCGCCGGTCGGCTGGCTAAGACGCAAGACTGAACCACAGAGGAACACTGGGGAATCGTGCATCCGGACAGGTCCCGCCGGGCACTGGTTCCGGCGGTGGGTGGACTCTCGTGCAGGGCGTTCCCTACTTCTCATACGACCATCGCATTGCCGTCCGTTACAATTCATCCAGACTTCAAAAAGACTAGTCTCAGACGAAACGCCACTTCGTTGGGGGAGAGACTCAGGTATGCAGGGAATCACGAGGATCGTCGCGGCGTGTCTGATCGTTAGCATGAGCCTGCTGGTGTGGGCGGAAGGTGGAGCGGGCGGAGCCAAGGCGCCTTCGGTCCGGCTGCCGGGTGCGGCTTTTGCGGCGCTCGAGACGATCAACCCTGAACATATTCGCTGGCATGTGCGCTATCTGTCGCACGATCTGCTGGAGGGGCGCGGCACGGGCCAGCGTGGCGGCGATCTCGCGGCGGAATATATTGCCACCCAGTTTGCAGAGTATGGATTGAAGCCCGCCGGGGATCACGGCACCTATATGCAGAAAGTTCCGCTGGTCGGAATTACCACTCTGCCGGAGACGCAATTCTCCCTGATTCCGAAGCGGGGCGAGACCATGAACCTGAAGCCACTCGATGAATACGTGGCCTATGATGCGACCCAGCAGCCGCAGTCGGATGTGGATGCCGACATCGTGTTTGTGGGATACGGGATCGAGGCGCCGGAATACAACTGGGACGATTACAAGGGTACGGACCTGCATGGGAAAGTATTGCTGATGCTGGTCAACGAGCCTCCGTCGGATGATCCGAAGTTTTTCAAAGGGAAGGCCCTGACGTACTACGGGCGGTGGAGTTACAAGTACGAGCAGGCGGCGCGCAAGGGTGCAGTGGGAGTGCTCTTAGTGCATCAGACCCAGATGGCGAGCTATCCCTGGGAAGTGGTGCGGAACTCGAATTCCGGCGAGAAGTCGTCTCTCAAAGTGAACGGCCCTGCGTTGAAAGTGGCTTCCTGGATTCATCTGGATGTGGCGACAAGACTTGCTTCGGCCTCGGGGATGAATCTGGAGAAGATGATGACCTCCGCACAGTCAAGGGATTTTCATCCCGTGAATCTGGGAGCGCGGCTCCGGGCGCATATGGTGAGCCGGCTTCGGAACTTCGAATCGAACAACGTGCTGGCGATATTACCGGGGTCGGATAAGAAAGTGGCGGATGAGGCCGTGATGTATACGGCGCACTACGACCACTTCGGTATTCGTGCGGACATGCCAGGGGACAACATCTTTAATGGCGCGGACGACAACGCGACAGGCTGCGGAATCCTGTTGGAGGTGGCGCGGGCCTTCGGGAGCGCGGCTGCGCGGCCGCGCCGGTCGATTCTGTTCGCCGCGGTCACGGCCGAGGAGCAGGGGCTTTTGGGGTCGGAGTATCTGGGAATGCATCCACCGATTCAGTCAGGGAAAATCGCTCTCGATTTGAACTATGACGACGTCAAGCCAATCGGTGCGCCCGAGGAAGTACAGGTATCCGGAGCAGAGAGAACCAGTTTCTATCCCACGGTGGAAGCGACGGCGAAAGAGTTCCGGCTGGCGATCCGTCCGGATGCCCGGCCGGAGGCGGGGCATTTTTACCGATCCGATCATTTCAGCTTGGCTCGCGTGGGCATCCCGTCGTTCTCGATCAACGAAGGTATGAAGTTCAAGGGACACACGGAAGCTTGGGGACATGATCAGGAGAGCGAGTACGTCGAGAAGCACTACCATCAGCCAAGCGATGAGTACCATTCAGATATGGATTTCGTAGGCGACTCGGCGATGGCCCGGTTTGGATTCGCGCTGGGGTGGGAAGCTGCGAGTTTACCCAAACTGATCGGATGGCAGAAGGGCGATGAGTTTGAAGCAGCGCGGGTGAAGAGTCAGCAGTAGCGAGATCCTGGCAGAACTGGAGCTTCGAAACATTCCAGGCGGCTCAAGGCACTGGCAAGCCTTCCGCTGACGCGAGCCGCGCCTGCCGTTCATCGAAAGTCCAGAAGGCAATGGCTCCCATTTCGAGGGCGGCAGCTACATGCAGGCTGTCGAGAGTGCGAATACCCAGCTTTGGTCCATGCTTGCGAGCTAGTCTCGTGCAGGTCTGCCAGGCTGACTCTGGCATATCAACTTCCTGCCACAATCCGTTGGCGCGGTCGCGCTCCATTTCGTTATGGACCTGGCCCGCCTCCCGTAGCGAAATCTCCTTCCGGAAAACATGTTGCGAGACCGCATGGGTCCATTCTGCTATGTGAAGCGGAGTGAGCCAGAGCTGTTGTTTCGTTGCCATAAGTCGCAAGGTCTCAGGGGAGTGGCGGTCCGGCAGGTAGAGCGAGACAAAGAAACTGGTATCGGCGTAGATGCTCAAAAGCGACCACGCTCCTCGAAGACAACTTCGGCGCCCGGCAGGACTCGTCTTCCGAAAATTCTCTGTCGCCGCTCGGCGAAGTCAGGCCATTCCGCCTGCGTCTTCTTGTCCAGTGCGGGCACAATACGGGCTATCACGTCCTGCCGCTCGCGAAGTTCAACCGTCTTGCCTGCGCGCAGCCAGGCTTTGAGGCGGCGGGTGTCGCGCAACTCGCGAATGTTCACTGAAGGCATAAAAGTATTGTGGCACGTATTGTGCCACAAAACAAGCTTCTCGAAAACTGCAGGCTCCGATTGATTCCAGACCACTTACACAGGATCGTAACCGAGGTAACTTTAGCCGCTTCGGTGTGCATGCTAGCCTCAAATGTACGTTTGGAATCAGCAACTTCCAAATAGACGCCTGTTAAGCATGCCGAGAATTCCTATCTTTCGCTTGGGCGGAGCGCCAGAGAAACTGGCGCTGCCGAACCTGGCCGCGTCGACTCCTTTTGTTTCGCTGGAAGGTATCTCGGTCGGCGTCGATAACCTGCGACATGATGTGTTGCTGAGCCCGCGGTTTGTGGAATTGGCGCGAGCGCAGATTGCACGTTTGATCGCGCGGCATGGCGAACTCGAGGGATTGCTGGGCGCCGAAACTGTTCAAACGACGCAAGGTCCCTCGTGGATGAGAAGTCAGGCGGGAAAAACGACGCGCCCGAAGTACGATCCGGCGCAGTGGAAGTCTGCTCTGACCGAATTGCAGGTCGCGTCTCTCAATCGAGCGAAAAAGGAATTCAAGCTATCGGTCGATCTGCTGGCACGGCTGGCAGTCACCAAGTTTCTGCGCGCGGAAATGAGCCTGCAATTCGCACAGGTCGTGGAGCGCTGCCGGGTCCTGCTGAAGAACTACGACAACAGCCGCCAGCAGAGAGCGCACGAATACCGCGAGAAGGTGGCGGGCTTCCAGGTGCGAAAGAAGATTATCCTTCGCAAAACGGGGCAGGAAATTTTCGAGACGCTGCGCGAGGTAGAAAAAAGCACACTGGCGCGTACCCGGCGGTCGCTGTTTGGAGAAGAGACCAGCGGTGGAAGCTACTTTTCTTATCCGTTGTTTCTGAACCGGCTTCTGTTCTCCGAAGATGGCCGGGATGACTATCTCTGCGCCGAGCACTACGTCATGCTGGGGAACTGGGATCGTGATCCGGACCGGTACGGGCGGCTGCGGGAGATTGTTTCGGGATTTCTGCGCTCTCTGTATGGCGAGGAAGTGAGCGCGGAAACGCTCGACGCCTGGATGAACGTCCCGGAGAACGCACGCGAGTTGGTGGGAACGGGAACACCGGAGAATTCTGCCGAGGGAATAGAGCAGCAGGAGCGGCTGGCAGCATGGGTACGCCTGTTGGAAGATGAGCAGGTCATGGAAAACGTGATCGCCTCATATCACGTGGTTCCGCTGCTCAGCGAGTATGCGCCCCGCATCAATGCGCAGCAGTTGAAAAATTCCCTGATCGACAGGACCGAGTGCGATCGGGTGGAGCGCATGATTCAGGAACATGGCAGGCTGTCACCGAACAGCTTGTATGCGGCGGTGGCGAAGGTCGCGAGTTGCCGTGGGGCGGAGCGGGCGAAGGTCGCGGCGCGGTTTCTGGGAGATTTCTTCCACTATCACCGCGACTTGCGTCGGCTGGAGATTCTGAACGCGGCGCTGGATTCCGTAAACCTGGTCGGGAACGAGCGGTTGCAGGAACTCTCGCGGGTGAACGGAACGCTGTACGAATTCCTGCTTCCCGAGGAGCAGGGCGAGACTGTCACAACTGAGCGCGTGCTGCGCCATGTGGTCCTCAAAGCGGATGTGCGCGACTCGACGCGACTGACGCGCACCATGATGGACAAGGGACTGAATCCGGCTTCGTATTTCAGTCTGAATTTTTATGATCCCGTGAATAAGCTGCTGGAGAAGTATGGCGCGCAGAAAGTCTTTCTCGAAGGCGATGCCATTATTCTGGCGATTCTTGAGCGCGAAGGCGAGCCGGGGTTGGCAGTCAGCCGGATGTGCGTGCTGGCCCGGGAGATCATTGAGATTGTGCGTGGCTATAACGAATTGATGCAGCGGTCGGCGATGCCGCAACTGGAGTTGGGAGTGGGCATAACGCTGCAGGAGTCGGCTCCTTTGTACCTGATGGATGGCGAGCATCAGATCATGATCTCAGAGGCGCTGAATGAGAGCGACCGTCTGTCGGCGTGCAACAAGCGTGCACGCAAGGTGATGGAGCCGCAGGCCGGACCGTTCCACGTGTATGCGTTTCAGGCGGCCGAGATGGATGAGAACGGGAATCCCGAAGATGTGACCTTGAGCTTTAATCTGGGTGGCATTCGCATGAACGAGGCCGCGTTCCGCACTATGCAGACAGAGATCACGCTGGAACCGCTGAAGGTGCGGTTGCCGGCATCGTTTGCCTCGTCCGACAAAGGTGAGTACCGGTTGTTCAGTGCTACCGTGCCGGTCGATCGTGCGATCTTCCGCAAGATTGTGGTGCGCGAGAGCCGCATCCCGCGCATTGATCCGGCAGACTTTGCCATCAAGGGATGGACCGAGCGCGTGTACTACGAGGTTTGCACCGATCCCGCTATTTATGCGGCTCTCGAGAAGCGCAAGGGCGCGAACGGCGGCTAGAAATTGGTTCCGACCCGAGCCGGGCGGAACGGGATCTGGAACGTCGCCTCAACGGCAACCGGCGCGCCGTTCTTCGTGGCGGGCTCAAACTGCCATTGCGCGACCGCCTCCATGGCATACCGGTCGAGACGCTCGTCGACGCTGCGTAGCACCCTCACGTCATTCACCTTTCCGTCAGAATGAATTACAGCGTAAAGGATCACCGTGCCGGCGACGTTTTCACGCATGAGTTGAACGGGATATGCGGGATCGACCTTGCGCGTTGCGAACGGCTGGGAGAGATCGGCTGCGGGTGTGTTCGGGTCGTGATTGCTAGAGTCGCGTTTGAGTTCGGCGAAGCGGATTACCCAGCTACCGCCCGCCGAGTTCAGGTTCGGCATGTTCAGCGTGACGGAGTAGAACTTTCTGTTCGCGAAGATAGCGCGTTCCGGTTCGGACAAATTGGCAGCGTTGTCGGGTTGCAGGGGACGCGGGGCCGTGACTCGCGGCGGGCGGACACTGGCCACGAGGTTGGGGTTCACTGAGTTTGTCGCGGCTGTGTTGGCCGGATCTCCTGCAACTCCGGACGTTTTCGCGGTCGTGGTACCGACGTAAAGACCTGCAGGGAGATCGCTCTTCCCGGTTGCTCCACTTCCATTTCCTTTGCCACCGCCCCGCAAGGCGGAGCCCGTGCCGGCGCCTGACGATGTGGAACCGGGCGAGCCTGAGGAGCCTGGGCGACCTTCTGGCGTCGCGGCGAAAGATCCGCGGCGGTTGCCCGCAGGTGGACTCGGGGGAGCGCCTACCGCGGGATGAAGATTCAGAGCGACGACGCGACCTCGTGATCCTGCCGAAGCGCCGGAAGATCCGGACGCGGAGAGTGAAGGGGGCGGTGGAACAACCTGGGGAGCGGCACCTCCTGCAGTGGCTAGTCTGCCTCCGGGAAGGGATCGCTGGGCGGAGACAGGGAGTTGGGGTGCGGGAGCGATCACGGCGCTGGGGGCGATATTCAGATCGCGCAGCGGTCGCGTGGATGCGCTGTCGACGGTTGGGGGCGGCGCGATGAGCGCAGGCTGCAGGCCCTGGACGGCGGAAGGAACGTTGGAGCTGCGCAGTTCGGGCGGAGGAGCCACGACCGAGGTCTGCAGTGTGGGCAAATCGCGGCGATGCGTGAGATCGGCAGCGTTGGGCGGCGGCGTTACGACAGAGTTTTCCAGCTTGGGCGCCATGCGGGTGATGTCAGAGGCGGGAGTTAACGGGGCGGGAGGGATCGCCAGGCGCGGCTTTATCTCGTCGGAGTCAGACCAGGCCACCATGTTGGGCAGCGCAATATCTTGCTTCAGCTTAATGTTGGGCGGGGTGACGATGGTCTGCGAGTGATTGTCGGCTTCGGAAGGAACGTTGATGATGGGTTGGCGGGAGAACTCCGGATCGGCCTTTGCCGGCTGCGCCGCCGGCGAATCGGTGCGGGTATCGAGTGGAGGAAGATATTCCGAGGCCGGGTAATAGATTACCTGAGACCGTTCGAACGTCGGCTTGATCACGACTTGAGGCTGCAGCGCGAAGAAGCGAGTGAGTACAACCAGCAGGGTGCACGCGAGAACGTGATAGAAGCCGGACCTGAGGAAGCCGTACCAGGGAAGGCCGCGCTTTACGAATACGTCAGGCCAGAATTCGGCGGGAGTCGAGCGAAGTTCGAACTCGGAGAAGCGTCTGGGGAAAACGACATCCCGTAGGTTGCTGAAAAAGACTCGGGGCCGGGAGGGGAGTTCGACCAGCAGCCGCGGCACGGGCGCAGGAGGCGGAATTTCGATAGCTGGCCGGACTGCGAACATCTTCCAATTTTAGATGCTGCCAAGGGAGGCAGTATAGCCGGGAGGACATCGGAAAGTCGGATCCGGTCGAGGTGAATCGGACCCTGCCCACACAACACCCCGGGTCTTCTCGCCAGTAAGTGGTCCACGGGAAAGCGTTTATAATCATGGGTCCGGCACACTGCCGAATTCTCACCGTAAGGACACACTTTGCTCGATTTCTTGGGAGATTTACGACGCACGCACATGTGCGGGACGCTACGCGCTTCGGACGCGGGGAAATCCGCCGTGCTTATGGGGTGGGTGAACAAGCGGCGCGACCATGGCAATCTTCTCTTCATCGATCTGCGCGACCGCACGGGCGTGACTCAGATTGTCATCAACGTCGAAACCAATGCGGCGATCCACGAAAAGGCTGGAGCCCTGCGCAATGAGTACGTCATTGCTGTAACCGGGACGGTGAAGCTGCGTGACGCGAACACCGTGAACAAGAATATGCCCACCGGGGAAGTGGAACTGGTGGCGCAGGAGTTGCGGATCCTGAACGAGTCGAAGCTGCCGCCGTTCTTGCCGTCAGATACGGCCCTGACCAACGAGGAGACGCGGCTGAAGTATCGCTACATCGATTTGCGGCGCGATGTGATGCAGTTCAACATCGAGACGCGGCACAAGGTGGCGAAGGCGATCCGCGATTATCTGTCGGCACAGGGATTTTTCGAGATCGAAACGCCGTTCATGACCCGGTCGACGCCGGAGGGCGCGCGCGATTATCTCGTGCCCAGCCGGGTGCAGCCGGGAACTTTTTATGCCCTTCCTCAGTCGCCGCAGATGTTCAAACAGATCCTGATGATTTCGGGATTCGATAAATATTTTCAGATCGTGCGCTGCTTCCGCGACGAAGACTTGCGCGCAGACCGCCAGCCGGAGTTTACCCAGATCGATTTGGAGATGTCGTATCCGCAAGCGGAACGGGTTTGGGAAGTCGTCGAGGGATTTCTGAAGGCGGCGTTTGAAGCCGCGGGCGAGCAAATCGAAGCCAGCTTTCCTCGAATGGACTACGACGAAGCGATCCGGCAATACGGGATCGACAAGCCCGACCTGCGGCTGCCGCCGTTTACTGACGTGCGGGACTGCTTTACGCCAGAGAATTTGCAGGAACTCGCGATCAACGCGAACTTGCCGGTGATTGCCATCCGCACGCCCAAGGTGGGTGAGTTGTCGCGCAAGGAGCGCGATGATATCAAACCGATGTTCCACTCCAAGGGTGGCGCGAGAGTTTACGAAGACTTCAAGCGCATCAGCAATAAGTATCCGGAGGCCGCGGCGGCGATTGTCAAGAAGACGGCGATCGAAGACGGCGACCTGGTGGTTCTGGTCGCTGGGTCCGCGCAGGCCGGTCCGCAGACGGCGATGCCGGCACATCGCAAAGTCACGCCCGCGGAGCTGGCGATTTACGCATCGGCCGGACTTCTGCGCCTTGCATTGGCCCAGAAATATGCCGACCGCCACGGAATTTTCAAGAAGACCGGCGACCCGGCGAAAGATTACCGCTTCCTGTGGGTCACGAATTTTCCCATGTTCGAGTGGGATGAGGGCGAGAAGCAGTGGATGGCGGCGCACCATCCGTTTACGTCGCCGCACGAGCAGGATATGGGGCTGCTTGAGCAGGGAGTCGATTCGGTCAACGATCCGCAGTCCACTCTCAGCGCGGTGCGAGCCTTAGCTTACGACGTCGTGCTGAACGGCACCGAACTTGGGTCGGGTTCGATTCGTATTCACCGGCAGGATATCCAGAGCAAAATCTTCAAGGCGTTGGGCTTGACGGACGAGGAAGCGAAGAAGCGCTTCGGATTCTTTCTCGAAGCGCTGGAGTACGGGACGCCTCCGCATGGGGGGATCGCTCTAGGACTCGACCGCATCGTTATGATCCTGGCCGGCGCGGAAAGCCTGCGCGAAGTGATTCCATTCCCCAAGACCGCGCGTGCCGTGGATTTGATGGTGGATGCTCCGACCCCGGTTGACGAGCGCCAGTTGAGGGATTTGGGGATTGCGGTGCGGAAATGAATGAAGCGTCGCTCTCTGCCTTGAGTTAAATTACCCAATTCATCTAACGACTTTCCGACAGCGGGTTTTTGAGTCCTATGGCCTGGTTTCAACAACGATCAGATCCTAGGTCACAGTTCCAGAGACGAAAGGCACACCGGTGCGGGAAGTAGGGCGAAATGAAATGATTTTAGGGCGCAGAATATTTCAGAACCCAAGCTAGTACCGGGTCTGATCCAGCCTTGTAGTCAGCCCAGGTAGGGATAATCTCGTGGTCCGGTCGAATGGCATTGTCTCCGTCAGGAGCAAATCGGTAGAAACGGGTCGAGTATCGGACAGTGAGATGCGAGTTGGGCAACGTCATACTTTCAGGCTCCTGATAACTGTTTGGCTTTTCACCAATCTCCTGTCCAACCAAGAGCACTGCCGTCTGACTGTGAAACTGGGCAGCATTGTTCATGGCAGCGGAGAACGTGTCCGCACCGATGAGCACGAAAAGATGCCCCTTCTTGTTGATCGATGGTAAGTTTCGGACGGGATGGATCAAGTACTTTTCGCCGACTGTATAGTCACCACCCCGATTCTGCCGTAGATCGATCACCAACTTTTCCGGATTCCTCTCACGAATGACGTTTAGCATGTCGGCCGCTGGTTTTCGCAGGTCGCGTATTGCGCGGACATTGCAATAAAGGGCACGCGCTTCGGCTATGTACTTGCATGCGAACGGCTGTTCCGGGTTTTGCATGTAGAGCGGCATCTCCTTGAAGGGCCTGACGGGTGCCGCGTCGCTTGCCGAGGATCGCGCATCTATCGTGAACTCGCGGCCCGAATCGTCGACGAGCGTATAGCGCACGAGCTTGCGGTTACCAGTGATGCCCAGGCCATGCAGAGTACCGCCAGAGGTGAGGGCATTGTTGACGAAAGAGTCCGGCGAGGTTGGGTTTTCATCCCGCGAGAATAGTTCCTTGCAAAGCTCGGCTACTCGTGCGACGGGCACATCTCCGACCTTGAGGACCCGCGCTCCGAGCGCGCTCTCCAGCCCTGGGTCCGCGCTGACAATCCGGTACTCTTCACCAAACTGAGCGATATCAATGGGTAGATCCGAGGCCGAGTCCTGAGGAGTCTGAAGATATGTGTGAGCGTCTCCTACGAGGCTGACAAGGCGCTGTAGCCCCACCCAAGTTGTATCGGCATCCGCGTTTGCCAGCTTCGAATCAAGATCGGCGACAGCCTTCTCGAAACGCTCACGTGGAGTGAAGTGAAATGCATTCGCGTGTCGCTTGGGCAGTTCACGAGCGAGAAATTGCAGATCCTCATGCCATTGCTGAGTGGACAACTGTAGGTTCTCCGGTCTCTGCCGTAGGCCCGTCCACAACATGACGAGGACACCTGCGACTGCTAAAGCAGCAAGCGCGCCAATGCGAATGGACTTCGACATAGATCGACTCAGTCAGAAGCAAAGTCATCCTACACGAAACTAGGCTCGCCCGAATCGTATCTCGGGAGCGGCTTGCAGGTGTTCCGAGTAACTTTGGCGACTCTGGAGGGGCGTTGCAGAACTTGGATGTCGGGAGTGCTCTTCGATGATTGGCGAATCATCGCCTTAACGCTCAATGACCGAAAACGCTCCATGGTGTTTTTCAAGCATCTTGCCCACTAGAGATCCACTCGATACGTTCTCCACTTCCACCATTTGCCAGCGGTTTGCTTCGTGCCGGCCTCGCAAACGCAGCTTCAGGTAATTGTCCGTCAGAGCTTCGGTGAACTCGCCGTACGCGTCTTGGCCAACAACGTTCAGGGTAATGGCTTCTAGATATCTGCCGACGAAGCCGCGCATGAAGGCCAGCTTTTTCTCGGCTGCCAGTTCCCGCAAAATCCGGTTCCGCTCCCGCGCCAGGTGTACCGGAACCTGATTAGACATGCTAGCCGCGGGAGTTCCTGGGCGCGCCGAGTACGTGAAGACGTGTAGATAAGTAAACGGAAGATCTTCGACCATCTGCCGCGTGGCTTCGAATTCAGCATCGGTCTCGCCGGGGAACCCGACCATCACGTCCGCGCCGATTGCGGCGGCAGGAATGGCGGCGCGGATCTTCTCAATCTTCTCGCGGTAATGCCACGGACGATATTTGCGATGCATACGCCGTAAGACAGCGTCACTGCCCGATTGCATCGGCACATGCGCGTGCCGGGCGATGCGCTCCGATGATGCGACGAGGGAGATGAGATCGTCGGACCAATCCATCGGCTCCACAGAAGAGATACGAAGTTTTTCCAGAGCAGTTTCCGCGAGTATGCAGCGGACCAAAGACTCGAGAGTCGGCTTCCCGCTGGCATCGAGATCTCTTCCCCAGCGGCCGAGATTGATCCCGCTGATGACGACCTCGCGATAGCCGGATTCCACCAGCACGTTGACCTCGCGAACGATGCGATTCATCTCGAGCGAGCGACTCTGACCGCGTACGAAGGGGATCACGCAAAAAGAACAGCGGTTGTCGCAGCCATCCTGCACTTTGAGATTCGGCCGAGTGCGTTCGTTGGCGGCATCGAAGACAGGCGCAGCGAGAAGTTCGGTATGAGCGAAAATGTCGGAAACGAAAATTAAGTTCTGAGGGCCTAGTTCCCGGTTGTCGGTCAACTGGGATAGCGGGACGAACTCGGGCGCTGCATTCTTTGCGTAACCGGGATTTTCGAGGGCAATCTCGGCGAGTTGGTGCTTATGCGAGTTGCCGATAACGAGACTGACTCCGGGCAGGGCCGAAATTTCTTCGGGGGCGCGCTGGGCGTAACATCCCGTGACCACGATGCGTGCGTCAGGGTTCTGCCGTTGCACACGCCGAATGGCCGCACGGGCGTCCTGATCTGCACCTGCGGTGACGGTGCAAGTATTCAAGACGACGACGGATGCCTGCGCAGGAGTGGAAGCACGGACCAGTCCGCGGTCTTCGAACTGGCGTTCGAGGGCCGCGCCATCCGCCTGGGTGGCGCGGCAGCCGAAATTTTCAACAAAGAATCCGGGCACACCCTATGGTACCGCACCCTCTGCGGTTGATCGGGTCCGGAGGGACCGGATCAGAAGCCGCAGGCGAGGGCGCCGCACCACATTCTGTGGATCAGGCCGAAGCCTGAGTTCTTCGCGCCTGGAAACACTCGCGGCAGAAGACGGGACGGCCCTGCGTGGGACGAAACGGGACGGTGGTTTGTCTTCCGCATCCCGAACAAGTGGCTTGAGTCTCGACTTTGGTGTAACGGTATGCTTGTCCCGGCGCCGGGGGCGCCCCTAAAACGGAAATCCGTTTGGTTTTGCAAGCCTTGCAACGCTTGGGTTCGTTCTTGAACTGTTTGTCGTGGAAGAAAAGCTGTTCCCCGGCGGTGAAAATAAAATCACCCCCACAGTCGGTACACTTCAGCACCTTGTCCTGAAATTCCATTGAGGATGGCTCCTTCAGCCCGTTTCCGCGCGCCCACCCGCGGGGAAAGAACGGCCGGTGGTGACACCGAAATACAGGTTGTGTACTACTCCCCCTCTGACTGCCCCTTGGACTCGGCCCGCCCCGCGCCTGGAACGGCACGAGGGTACAAACTATCGATATATGCCGGGAAGAACTTTGATTTATAAATCCCTGCTGCAGCTCAACATGGTGGGGGCCAGATCGAGCAGGGCCGCTCCGGGAAGGAGCGGCCCTTTCTTGCCATTAATCCTGTTCCTTGCGCGTTTTCTTGCGCGCGCGCTTGCGAGCTAGTGCGGCTTTCACACGTTTTTTCTCGCCGGGCTTCAGGTAAAAGGAGTGGCGCTTAACCTCCTTGATAATGTCTTCCTGTTGCACCTTGCGCTTGAAGCGGCGTAGAGCGTTCTCGAGGGACTCTCCCTCTTGAAGTCGTACTTCTGCCAAACTGACACACCCCCAAACCCGTCCGGATGGACCGAATAGTTATTACAAGGATTTGACTCTAAGTCAAGAGGAGACGTGGTGAATTCCTCAACAAAGAGGCGAGATTTCTGCGAAATGCGGCTCATTTTGAGACATTTCAGGGTTAAGGCAGCCTCTTGGAGGCCTTTTGCGAGGGGAAACGGTGCGGAGGCCGGAGGGACTAGCGAGCGTGCGTTGGGCCCGGGGATTGTGGGAGCCAGAGGAAGAAGAGGAACAGTGTACTGGGCCAAAGTTGCAGGAGGAGGCGGCTTAATGAGAAACGCAGGTGCCAATAGATGTCGTAGGGAGTGATCATGTAGACGGCAAAATATCCGGCGAGCGTGAGAGATAGCGCGAGGATCGAGGTACGGACTCCGGGCGGGATGTGTCGGTCGCTGACGCGGTAGGTGACGAAATACAAGCCAGGGAGCAACAGAGAGCCTGGAATCCAGAGCCAGTGTCCGAAGCGGAGGGATCCCTTTACAAACCATCGAATGATTGCCCAAAGCCGGGCGGGGCCGAGCGCTCGGTGGAGAGTCGTTGCGGGATCAGAGAACAGGTCGCCGGGAGGAGCAATCGAGTGTTTGAACCACAGGATCAAGAGAAGAATCGGTGCTATGGAGAGGAGCAGAGGTGCCGATGTGAGTCGGTCACGGGCGGCGCTCGCACTCTTCCCTTGCGAGTCAATGTGTGGAGCAATCTGCTGGCTTCGCCGAAAGTGAATCAGCAATCGTGCCGCAACCACAGCGAAAAGAAAAAGCAGTCCTTCATTTTTGGTCCAGGCGGCGAAGCCCGTGGCGAGGCCGGCTAGCACGAGCAGTCCGCGTGGTGAAGAAGAAGCATCGTCATCGCAGTGGTCGTAGAGACAGAGCATCACGATGGCTGCGAGGTAGAAGAAGGACAGGGGAACATCGGCATACTGCGACGTCCCGAGTTCGATAAAGGCAGGCGTAGACAGTAACGCGAGTCCGGCGAGCATGGCTGACGGGCGACCTCGCAACGGCGCGAGGGATGCGTACAGAAGTCCGATAGTGCCGAAGGTGAAACACAGCCCGATGATGGCGGGCACTGCTGGTGTGTCGTGACCCAGATAGCTCCAGAAGTGAGCGACAGCAGCGGGAAGCAGAAGCGGGTAGTCGGGATGAGACCAGGGGATCAGGGAACTGAAGCCGTCATGCCAGTGGGGGCCTCCTCGAAATAAGAAACGCGCATGAAGATTCCAGATAGCGAAGGCGTCCCATCCGTCGCCGTGGGGATGGGCAATGGTGCGCAGGACGGCGGCGTATACAGCGGCACAGAGCGCCAGGACGAATGCAGCCGTCAGAAGGCCATGCGACTGCGCCGGGGTGCCGGAATCTTCTCGGGTCGGCGTGAAGCGGATGGCGGGTTTGAAGCGAAGTCGTCGGAAAATGAAACTCGCGAGGACCAGAGCGAATATCGCAACGTCCACCACGGCCAAGCGGCTGATATCGGCCACCCGTGAGAGAAAGAAAACGATGGAGAAGAGTCCAAGTCCATAGCCGACCGACAGGCACAGGGTTAGTAGCGGCGCGGATGCCGGTCTTCCTGGCCGGAACATACTGACGATCAGAAATCCCGAGGCCAAACAGAGCAGCACCGCCAGCGCGGCTCCCATCTATCTTGCGTCCTTATCGGCGAAGAGCAAGACTCCATTGCCGAAATCTCTTACCAACTGCAGACCAGGCGGGAGATGCGCCGGCGCCGAATTCGGGAAATTGCCCACGACGAGGGGATATTTTTGGGAACGATCGAGGACGACCGGTGCGAGCGCATATTGAGCGAGATAGTAGTCGGCGATGGAAGGATCGCCTGATTCGCCTACGTAGCCAACGACGCCTTGTTGCGGCAATTCTGCTTTCACGGCGGCGAATCGCTGGTCGGAACGCTTCGCGATGTCGTCTGTGGCCAGGTGGATGGGAATGGGCGCATCTTTCACAATGCGCGCGGTCGACAGAAGACACCCGAAAATAAAGATCAATACAGCGATCTTGGTTTTGAGCGGAGAGTTTGCCGACGATGGATGCATGCGGGACTCGGGCATTATACGTCGGAGCCCACGGCCTCTCTTTTTAGAGGCGAGTCGAACCTTCTCTTTGTGTCTCACACCGACAGCGGCAAGATAAGGATGGGCACGCTCGCAGTCGCAAACCGGTTAAGGCACGCCGGCGAGGTCGCCCGCGTCACTTGGTCTACTCAGAAAATAAACTTCACTGCCAACTGGACTTGCCGGGGAGCGTAGGCAGCATTGGGCTTCATGAAATTATTCGGCAACTCGTAAAAGCCCGGGTACGGAGCGATGTCCGCTTTCACCGAATTCTGCACGAAGGTGCTCGCCGACGCGACCATTCCGTTCGAGGTGATGGCCACGCGCTTGTTGTCGCGGTTGAAGAGGTTGAAAGACTCGGCAACCAGGTTGAGCTTGTAGCGCTCGCGCAAGCGAATGACGCGGGTCAGGCGGAGATCCGTGGTGGCGTAGTTGGGGCCGGTGAAGGCGTTGCGGCTGTAGCCGGGGAGCCGGTCGTTCAGGCTGTTGCTATCCTGATTGGGGTCGCCGGAAACAGTGGCGTTCACGGGGCGTCCAGTGCCGTAGTTAACCACAGTCGAGATTTTCCAATCGTTGAAGAAGCGGCCGAGGAGTTCATGTCCGCGGTGGAAAAGCCGCGGCTCCGCGGAGAAGGCGGCGACCAGGCGGTGGCGCTGGTCGGTTACGCTTGGCCCGCGCTCGGTGCTCGGGGCGTAAGAGTTCTGCACGGTGGCAGGTTGCCCAGCGACGAGAGCGTCTTGCCCGTCGTCCATGGCGCGAGCGTAGGTATAAGCAAATCGCAAGTAGGTTCCCCGCGCCACCCGGCGATTGACGGAGAGCGTGGCTCCGTTGTAATTGCTGGATGCGGCGCTTTGAAATTCGTTGATGGCCCCGAGTTGGGCGATTGGGCGCCCGAGAGGATTAATGCACGGCGGCCAGGGGCAATCGAGGGTGCGCGTGAATTGCCATGTGGCAAAGGAATCCACGGTGTAGTAACCGCCGGTGAAGATTGAGCCGGTGGAGTCGAAGATGGGATAAGTGAGTGCGCTTGGCTGCGGGAGGTTCACATCGAGGGCGCGGATGAGATGTTCGCCGCGAACATTGAGAAAAGACAACGCGACCGTAGTGTGGTCGACTACTTCTTTTTCCAGCGTGATGCTGGACTGCTGCACGCGCGGAGTGACGAAGTTGGTGGCGAAGGCGGAAACATCGCGGGTGATGCCCTGCGTAAAACCCGCGGGCAGGGCGCAGTTTGCCGCATAAAGCGGACAACTGACCAGCGGGTTTGGATAAGTGGGAAAGACCTGGTGATCGTAGTAGTTGGAGTTGTTGAGGAAAACGTTGGCATCGGTCAGGCCGTTTTCGGTCTGGATCACGGAGTTGTAAATCTGTGGAATGCGAACAAAGAAAATACCGTATCCCGCCCGGGCTACGAGCGGACGAGTTTTGCCGAACGAGTACGCAAGGCCAGCGCGTGGGGCGAAGTTATAGGGCTGGAATGGAACCTTGCCTGAGGGTGGAAACAGCGGGTTGGAGAGGAGTCCCGCCGTCGTGAAGGTTTGCAGGTCCCAGCGCACGCCGAGATTCAATGCCAGGTGATTGGTCACTCGGATCGTGTCTTGCGCGAATGCGGCATATTCGTTGGTGTCGGGATGCGAGATGGCACTTCCGAAATTCTGCAGGTAATAGTGCGGGACTTCATGAGCGTACGCACGGAGCGGCGAGAGTGGAAGGCCGGATTCCATGGGAGCGAAGGTAAAGGGATTGACCTTGATGGGATAGAAAAGGTATTCGCCACTCTGCTGGTTGGGAAAGAAATCGTAGATCCAAGTGAGAAGGGCGTCGCCGCCGAATTTCCAGGTGTTGCGAGCGCCTTCCAAACTCAGAGTTTCAGCCAAGTGCAGGCGATGCTCGCGGGTCTGGCGAGGAAGGAGATTGGATCGTCCCATGCCGTCGAGGATGGTTGGAATCTTTACCAGGACATCGCTGGTGTTGCTGTAGGACTCTTGGCGGTCGCGCGAGAACTGGGCGCGGAAGTGGCTGATCCAGCGCGGCGAGAATCCGCTGGTCAGTGAAAGTGATCCCGTTTCGGTGGAAACGACTTCCTGGCCATTGTTGCTGATGGAGTCATAGCTGACGGGGCTGGCGGGGTCGAGGAACACATTGTTCGATCCCCAATAGCGGGACGTGTTTACGCGCAGAGCGAGTTGATGGCGCGGCGTGAGATTAATGTCGAGCTTCGCGTAAGAAGAATTGCCGATCTGTGCAGCGGGGTACTCTCCAGCCAGCGAGGTGAGATGTTCGGCGGCGGCGAAGACCAATGCCTGATCTGTGGCTTCGTAGTCTCCGGGGGTAAAAGGGCCTGATCCCGCCTGCGGAACGACTCGGGAACTGCCATCAAGGAACTCGACAACATTCGGCACGTGGAAGAGGTGCTGATCGAATCCTGCGAAGAAGAAGATCTTGTTGAGTTTGAGAGGCCCACCGATGGTGCCGCCAACTTGCTGCTGGCGGTTGTGCGGCTTGAAAGCCAGGAAGGGATTCGAGGCGCCGAAAGAACTGTCCTTGAGATAGTAGAAGGCCGTGCCGTGCACGTGGTTGGAGCCGGACTTGGTGACCACATTGACGACTGCGCCGCCGGAGCGTCCCTGTTCGGCGCCGTAGGCGTTGGAGGAGATTCGGAACTCCTGCACGACTTCGGTGGAGAACTGGTAGGGAGCGCGGTAGCGTCCGCGAGCCTGCGCAAAGAAGGCGTTGTTATAGTCGCCGCCGTCGACCAGAAACGTGTTCTGAAATCCCCGAATGCCACCGAAAGAAAGGTCGCCGTTGGTGGCAGAGGTCAGGCTGCGAGGATCTTGCGTCACTCCGGGGGAAAACAACGCGAGATCGGAGAAGCGGCGGCCGTTCAAGGGGAAGTCGCTTAAGGCGCGCTCGTCGAGGAGAGAGGAAACGGAACTGGTTTTCGTTTCGACGAGAGCCGGCGCAGCGGAGACGGTGACATTTTCCTGGGCTCCCGCAATAGTAAGACGGAACTCGAGTTCGGCGGTGCCGCCGACATCCACATGCAACTGGGGAGTGACTTGGGGCGACATGCCCGGGGCCTCGACGCGGGCCGAGTAGTCGCCGGGCGGCAGCAGTTCGAGCGCGAACCCGCCTTCAGTATCGGACGTGGCGGTGTAGCGTGTGCCAGTCGCAGTATTCACGACGACGACAGAGGCGTGCGCGATACGACTCCCGGTGGTATCGAGCACGGAGCCGCGAATCGATCCCGTGGCCGAGTCCTGGGCCAGAATGCGGGACGACATTAGGATCATGACAAGCGTGAGAGCCAGAAGAAAACGAGTGCGCGCTGAGAACATAAGGTCGCCCCTGAGTGCGAGATGAATCTCGGAGGGATGACCCGGCGCGCGTTAACCGGACGCGAGGCGGGAGAATCCGCGGAGACGTGCCGGGAGACGCATTCTAGAACTGCGCGACCGGGGGCATCTCCGCGGAATGTGGAGAAACCAAGTTCTGTATAGCATGGGGAGAGAAAAGGGTCTGTGATCCGGCCGAACTTTTTTGGGATGGTTCCCGGAGCGGGAATGAGGGTTGATCGCGCTCGCCGAGCCGACGGAATTCAAGTACTTGCAAGGCTTGGGCAGGGACACACTGCGTGCGCCCCTGCCCTTGTTCCGCCCGTGGAGCATTGTTACTTCATTGAACCGTGACGGTTACCGGAGTGGAATGGCTCACTGCGCCCGACGTTCCAATCACTGTCACAGTGGCATGGTTGACGGTTGGTGTTTGATGATTGGAATAGTTCCCGCATCCGACCGTGAAGCTCACGCCCGTGATGAGGAGAGCCAGAACAGCCATCAACAAAAGGCTCTTTCCTTTCCCCGGGGTAAGCTTACGGCTGCCGACCGAGAGAAAAGTTCCCAAGAGGCCTAGTCCCGAGAACAGCAACATTCCCGGGTGTCCGTAGCCTCCGCCGGGAGGAGCGGAAGCCGCAGCGATGGTCAGGGTTGAAGCGGCTGCGCTCGATCCGGGCGAGATCGTGCTGGGGTTGAACGTGCAGGTCAATCCAGCTACGGGTGCGCACGAAAGGGAGATCTGTCCGTTGAAGCCTCCCACAGCGGCCGAGCCAATGGTCAGTGAAGCAGTGCCACCGGCAGCAACGGTAACGGTTGGGGCCGAGAGGTTGAGCGAGAAATTCGGGCCGTTGGCGGCCGTCGCCGGAACCAGCGTGGCGAACAGGCCGCTGGTCTGGTCGGCTCCTCCCGCCGTGAAATAGAGAGTGCTAGGATCGCCCGTGCCACCCGCGCCAAAGACCATATCCCAGAGACCGGGATTGACAATGACGTGGTTCGCGGAGTCGGTGACCTGCCCAAGGAAATGGCCGGTGGTGTCGAAGGCACTGATAGTGCCATCGCCGAAATTACCGATCAGCACCGCATTCGAAAAAGTGCCGAACGATGCCGGCGTCGAGGCTACTCCCCAGGGGGCGTTCAACGTTCCGCCGGAGGCGAAGGTGTGAGTGAAATGGCCCTCAATGTCGAAGCCGTCGACAACGCCGAGGCCGGCGCCCAGCGTGGGATCGTGCTTGGCAGCATCCTGCATTGCGTAGGTCACGACGATGAGGTTATTGATTACGTGAATCCCGTGCGGCGCGTATCCGGCGGGAAGGCTCGGATCCGTTAGCGTGCCCACGAGGTGGGTCGGACGAAAGTTGCTATCGAAGACATCGATCTGGCCGCTATTGAAATTCGCAGCCAGCAGGAACGTGCCTTCAGCGTTGGTCACAACTGCGAGTCCTTTATAGACTGCGCCTGCGGCAGAGTTGTCTACTACCTTGAAGGCGTTGCCCTGTCCAGTCCAGTTCGCGATGAGCCCATCTTCGGTGTCAAACAGAAAAGCTCCGTTGCCAAAGACGCCGCTCATGGTGTTCGCAACGGTGCCGGTGGGGCAACCCTTGCTGCAGGGATTCACTGCGGCTGTGGGAATGCCTACGACGAGTGAGTTCTTGTTTCCTTGCGCGTCATACAACGTTGAGGTGCCGCCGTTATTGTTTGCGATCCAGAACGGCTGTCCCGGAACGAACGAAATTCCCCATGGGTTGGAGAGTTGCGGGTCGGTGTGGTTGGCCACTCCGGCCGTGTTGGCGACGAGGTTGGTTTGCGTGTAGCCGGCTTGCTGACCGAAAGTGAACGAAGATGCGCCCAAGATCGTGAGCAACCCGAGTATCAGTGTTTTAAGTTTCATGGTGTTTTCCTCCTTTGCGAATTACCCGGATCGACTCCAGAACTTTTGGTCCGTGGCGCTGTCTTGTCGGTCAGCTTGCGACCTCATTGCAATCCGCTTACAGGATTGAGATTACGCAGGCGAGTCTGCCCGGGTGTCACACTTCGGTCTTGACCCTGTCAAAAGTCGGAGAAGATGTGTGCGACGCGTCTGCAATTTGTAAAAAACTATGCAGTAGGCGAATTGAATCTTGCGGTGGCAAGCGACAGCATGCGGTTTGAGAAAGAGGACGTATGTTCGCTAAATCTGGTATGTTGAATTTCTTTCTTTGTCAGCCGCAGCTAAGGGTATTAAGCAATGATCCGGTCCTATAAAGGGATGCGGCCGGTGATTCCGGCCACCTGCTTTGTCGACGAGTCGGCACAGATCATCGGAGATGTCGTGCTCGGCGAGCACGCTTCCGTGTGGATGAATGCCGTAGTTCGTGGGGACGTGCACGAGATCCGCATCGGGGCGCACTCCAATGTGCAGGACAATAGCGTGCTCCATGGGATGAAGCAGCAATGGGGCGTGTATCTGGGCGAGTACGTTACAGTCGGGCACTCGGTGACGCTGCACGGTTGCGTGATCGAAGATCGATGCCTGATCGGAATGGGATCGATCATTCTGAATGGGGCGCGGATCGGCGCGGGATCGATTATCGCGGCGGGGACGTTGATTCCGGAGAAGACCGTGGTCGAGCCGGGATCGTTGTGGATGGGATCTCCGGGAAAGTTCCGGCGAAAGGTGGGGCCGGCAGAGGACGAGATGATTATGCGGTATGCGCGGAATTATCTGGGATACAAGGATGAGTACTTGAAGGAGAAGTAGGGCGGGACTGAGCGCGGCTATGCGACATAGTGGCGCAGAAGAGTACAGAGGTCCTTCGCTTTGCTCAGGATGACAACTATAGGAATAACGGATTAACAGGAACCGAATGATCAAGGCAGTGCGAGGAACGCGAGATCTTTTGCCGCCGGAGACGGCGCTTTGGAATTTTGTGGAGGCGGCGGTGCGCGATGTGTTTCGCGCCTACAACTTCCAGGAAATTCGGACGCCGATTTTCGAGTCCACAGAACTGTTTGCGCGTGGCGTCGGCGAAGAGACGGACATCGTTGCCAAGGAAATGTACACCTGGGAGGATCGCTCCAGAGCCGCGAGCGAGAAAGGTCAGTTCTTGACGCTGCGCCCAGAGAACACCGCTGGCGTAGTGCGGGCGTACATTGAGCACAAGCTCTGGGATCGCGGGTTGAACAAGCTTTACTACATCGGCCCACAGTTTCGGCGGGAGCGCCCGCAGAAGGGGCGCTACCGACAGTTCTATCAAATCGGCGCTGAGGTGATTGGTCCCGCGGCCGCGGGGAGCGAGTCCCCGGCACGCGATGCGGAAGTGCTGGAGATGCTGGCTACTCTGCTCGACCGGCTCGGCATTACGCGATTGGAATCTGGAGCTGAACTCCGTCGGCACATCGGCCGACCGCGCTCAGTTCAACGAGGCTCTGCGCGCTGCCCTTGATCCAGTCAAAGAAAAGATGTGCGACGACTGTCAGCGGCGGGCCGTGACCAATCCCCTGCGCGTGTTTGACTGCAAGGTGCCGGCGGATCAGCCGATCATTGACACGCTGCCCCGTATCACCCAGTTTCTCGGCGAGGACTCTCGCAAACACTTCGAAGCCGTGCAGGCGATCCTTACCAAGGTGGGAGTTCGATTTACGTTGAATGACCGCCTGGTGCGCGGGCTCGACTATTACACGCGAACAGCGTTCGAGTTCACTCATGGGGCGCTGGGTGCGCAGAACGCGATCCTGGGTGGGGGACGATATGACGGGCTGTCAGAGGCGCTGGGCGGCCCGGCGGCTCCCGGGATTGGATTTGCGATCGGCGAAGATCGGCTGTTGATGTCGCTCCAGGAGAAGGCGACGGCCGAGAGTGTCTTGCGCAAGCCCGATGTGTATGTCGCGCCGATGGCGGGAATGAATGGCGAGGCGGCTCGTCTGGCGCGCGAATTGCGACGCCATGATCTGATCATCGAGTTGGGCGATGAAGGATTCCGGCTGAAGAAATCTTTTGAGGCAGCCAGCAAGGTGGGCGCCAAGTACATCCTGATCGTCGGAGAAAATGAAGTGAAGGCCGACGCGTTCGCGCTGAAAAATCTCGCGACCGGAGAGCAGGTCTCGGTGGCGCGGTCGCAGTTGGCTGAGAGGGTTCAGGCAGGCTGAGGGCGTTCGAGGGCTTCACCTCCTCGGAACGGCAAGTTTTGGAAGAAAGGGTATTAAGGAAACAAGATGAAAATTCGGCTCGCTGTCCTCATGATTCTGTTTTGTGGTGTCGTCAGTATCGTTGCTGTTGGGCAGGGGAAAGCACCAGAGAAGGCCCCGACTGCGTTGGAGCAGTCGCTCATGGATGCTGAGAAGAGTTTTATTGCAGCAGCCAAGAAGGGAGACGCGGCCTTTTTCAAGCGCACTCTTACCGATGATTTTTCTTTCGTTTCCTTCGACGGCCAGCTATACGACCGCAAAGACATGCTCGACGAACGGTCGGAGCCTGGCATGGATCTGCAGCCTTACGAAATGAAGGTTGTGGCGCTCGGCGATGGAGTTGGGATCGTCACCTACAACGTTGTTCTACGCGTTCCTCCGAGCCAGGACCAGGGTCCACCTCCGCGCTATCAGCACTTCAGCACAGTTTGGGTGAAGCAGGGAGACGCCTGGAAGATGAAGTTTCTGCAGATGACGGCATCGCACTGGGGCGATTGGTAACAACCTGCAATGGGGACTTGGCTAGATTGGTTTCCCGCGGAAGAAGTAAACCAGTTCGATGATCAGGATAACCACAACCATCAGTTCGAGTACGAAGGCTCGGCTCTGATTGAACTGCTCCACCATGAAGCGATAAAGATCTTCGGCTGTCTGCAGCTTTTCCTTCACCAGGTCTTTGTAGTCGGGCACGCCGACCTTGGCCGCGCACAGCTTGTACAGCCTTGCGGAAAACATGTCGCTAAGGAACTTGATGGCGTTGTCGGCGCGCTCGGTCAGTTCGTTGACGTCAAGCAGCACGGTGTGCAGCTTCGATGCGGCCCGCGCCGTCCGCCATCGCGACCACCATTTCGTTCCCCCGGTTTCGAGGAAATCGTAGACGTTCTCCAGTTCTTTGGTCATCAGCTCGTCGTAGTGGCGGAACTCGAGCAACTGCGAGTTCGCATACTGCAGCAGCTGGATCGCAGTCTCCGCGCCTGCATCATTGTCATAGATAAACGCCGCGTTCCAGCCAATCACCGCCAGATCGTTGGGATAGTACGAAATTCGCGACTGCAGAATCTCCTGCCGCTCGCCATCGGACAGCGTGGCCGTCTCGCCGCGCACAACCTGTGCCACTTGATCCCCCGCGGAAGCAAGGAGGTCATTGGCCGACGGCGCACCCTCGATCTCGCGTACGTGGAAGATGAAGTAGTCCTCTTGCAGCCACTCGCCGGAATAGGGTTTCACCAGGGCCGGAGCAGCGCGCTCCAGCTTCTGCTTCACGATGCGCGAGGCAAGAGTCTCGAAGTTGGTGTCGGACGTCCAGCGGCAGGAAAGTTGGATCAGCGTCTCCCATCCGCCCGAGAACGGCAGTTCGAAGACCAGGCTGACGACGCCGTAATCGTAATACTTGATCTGTCCTTCAAGGCGCTCGCCACTCTCCAGAATGAGTGGCTCCAGGTTTTCCTCCACCGGAGGACGCTGGTAGCGCACATATCCCGGAGCCGTGTGCTTGAAACTGGCCGCCGCCGTCCGTGCTCCGAAGATTTTGCGCAGTTCATCGAGCCGAATTTCCTCGCAGACATCGAACTGGATCAGTACCAGGACCGACCCGCGCAGAGGCGCAGGACCCGAGGCCGGGTTTACCGACTGCACATGCGTGGTAAGCGCATGGGCCACGTCGCTGCCGACCATGGTTGAAATTTGGCGGTCCATAGAAGTGACTTTATAAACCGAGAGCCCGGAAAGAATCTGAAGAAGAAACGCAGGAGACGTCCCTATTGTCCCAGAAACCGGGAGATTGGGCCATAGTCAGACGCGTGAGGTGAGGCGGGATTGGCTCATAAGAGATTGATTCTTCAGCGGTTTCGGGCGAATTGCCAAAGCAGGAATGCCCCGCCTGCGATGGCTCCCAAGCCAAGTCCAGCGCGCTTCATCGAAGCACGAACTCCAGCTTCCTGCTCGCGCACCAGCCGCGATTCGGGAAGGGCAGAGCCGGTCTGCGATTCCGGTTCGAGAGCCATCTGGAGCACTTCGGCCAGGTGAAGGGCGTGCCGGCCGGTTCCCTGCGCGATCTGCTCGCGGCAACTGAATCCGTCCGCAATAATCAGCCAATCGGGTGGCGCCTTGCGGACGGCGGGCAGAAGCTCAAGTTCGCCAATCGCGGCGGAGACCTCGTACTTGTCATGCTCGAATCCGAATGATCCGGCCATGCCGCAGCATCCCGGAGCCGGGGACTGGAAGTCGATGCCAATTCGCCGCAGCAGCGACTCTTCGGCCGTCATTTTCATGATGGACTTATGGTGGCAGTGGCCGTGGAGCAGGGCCTTGCGTGGGAAACTCGGTAGGGGAGCGTTCCTGGAGTTGCGTTCGAGGAATTCGCTGAGCAGGAAGGTCTGCCGCGAGAGGGCTTGGGCTCGTTCGTCGTGAGGGAACAGGTTGATCAGTTCATCGCGAAAGACGGCAACGCAACTGGGTTCAAGACCGACGATAGGAACTCCTGCTTCAATCTCAGGCGATAGTTCGTCGAGGATGTTGAGCAGCAAGGTTTCGGCGCGATCGAGCATGCCGAAGTCGTAGAGGGGGCGCCCGCAGCAGAGATTTGCCTGTGGAACGACCACCTGGAAGCCGGCAGTTTCGAGAACGTCGACCGCGGCTCTTGCCGTCGCGGGCAAGAAATAGTTGTTGAACGTGTCAGCCCAGAGGAGCACGGGTGGACCATCGACGTTGCGAGGATGCCGCCGGAACCACGATTTGAAAGTCTCTGGTGCGAACGCTGGAATGCGACGCTGAGGCGGAATCCCGGCAACCACCTTCGCGATGTCGCGCAGAAATGGCAGCTGGGTGGTCAGATTCACCAGTCCCGGAAGGTTCGATGCCAGCCGCGCCCACAGATCGATATTGCCAAAGGCGTATGCACTTCGCGGCCGCCTCCGTCCCTCGTAGTAGTGAGAAAGAAACTCGGCCTTATAGGTTGCGACGTCGACGCTGACCGGACAGTCGCTCTTGCATCCCTTGCACGCCAGGCACAGATCGAGCGATTGCTTGACCTCTTCGCTGCGCCAACCGTCACGAATGACCTCGCCTTGCGTCATCTCCCACAGCAGGTGAGCGCGACCGCGCGTGGAGTGTTCTTCCTCGTGAGTGGCGCGATAACTCGGGCACATGACGCCGCCTTCCTCGCGGCGGCACTTGCCAACTCCGACGCAGCGCAGAGTGGCCTGGGACAAACTGCCGTGATCGGCAGGAAACTGGAAGCGCGTGTGCGGCTCCCAGGGCGCGTAATCTGCTCCAAGACGAAGATTCTCGTCGAGTTTGTAAGGCTCGATCAGCTTGCCCGGGTTCATCTTCCAATCGGGATCCCAGGCGGACTTGAATTTGTGGAAGGCCTGCATTAATTCCCGCCCAAACATCTTGGGTAGCAGTTCGGCGCGGGCTTGCCCATCACCGTGTTCACCGGAAAGCGATCCGCCATAGCTGACTACGAGGTCGGCCGCCTCTTCCACGAATTTGCGGAACTTGGCGATTCCCTCTTTCGACTGGAAGTCGAAGTTAAGCCGCGTGTGCACGCAGGCGTGGCCGAAGTGGCCGTAAAGCGATCCCTTGTAGCCGAAGGCGGCCATCATAATGCGCAGGTCGCGAAGATAGGCGCCGAGTTTTTCGGGAGCCACGGCCGCGTCTTCCCAGCCTTCCCAGTTCAACGGCTCTCCCGGGACGTGCGAAGTGACGCCCAGACTCGACTCGCGAATATCCCATACCCGCTTGGCCTGCGCACCCGAGTAAAGGGCCACGTTGGGACGGGTTTGGCCATGGTTCAGTGAATTAATCAGACCAAGGGCCTGCGATTCCGCCTCGGAGAGGGTCTGCCCACCGAACTCGACCATCAGCCAGCCGCCGCCTTCGGGGAGCAGCGCAAGTCCTTCGGAGTTGATGCCTTTCGTGCGCGTGTAGTAGACGAGGAGATCGTCGAAGCCCTCGAGACCGATGGGCTTGTGCGACATGATCTCGGGCACGTGATCGGCACATTGATAAATGTCAGGATAAGCCACCACCAGCAGAACACGTTGAGGCGGACTTTCGACGAGCCGGCAGGTGGCTTCAAGAACCGTTGCGCAGGTTCCCTCGGAACCGACGAGAGCGCGCGCGACGTGAAACCCGTTTTCCGGAAGCAGGTAATTCAGGTTGTAGCCGGAAACGCGGCGCGGGATGTTGGGGAATCGCTGCCGGATCAGGTCGGCGTACTGATCCGAGATATGTTTCAGGCTGCTGTAAATTTGGCCTCGACGCCCAGTCTGGCCCGTAATGCGCAGCAGGTCCTCGACAGAAGTTGGTCCGACCTTCATGCGGACGCCGTCGTAAGTGACTACGTCGAGTTCCGCGATATTTTCGTCCGTCTTCCCGGCCATCACGGAGTGGACGCCGCAGGAGTTGTTGCCGATCATGCCACCGAGCGTACAGCGGTCGTGAGTGGCGGGGTCGGGTGCAAAGGTCAGGTGATGTTTCTCGGCAGCATTGCGGAGATTGTCGAGCACAACGCCGGGCTGCACGCGCGCGATCCGGCGTGTGGCGTCGATCTCGAGAATCTTCGCCATGTACTTTGAAAAATCCAGGACTACCGCGACGTTACAGCACTGACCGGCGAGTGAGGTTCCGCCGCCGCGACAGAGAAGGGGAGCGCCAAACTCGCGGCAGAGCGCGATCGCCGCCAGAACGTCGTCGACATCGTGAGGCAGAACAATGCCGATCGGGACCTGGCGATAATTCGAGCCATCGGTCGCGTAGAGAGCGCGGCTGCCGTCGTCGAATCGAACCTCACCGCGAAGGTGCGTACGCAGGGCTTCGGCGAGCCCCGCAGCGTCGGTTAGTGTGGACTTCGGGGGCACGGAATCTACGACTTCGTCTTGCATTGGCCGCTTTTCTTAATTGGAGGACGTGACCTTCTTGGTCACGGTGGTGATCTGAAATTTTGACCCGTCGCCACCAGACTGCACGTTGATCGTAACCATGTTCTTTGGATCGTTGGAGAAGATGGTGCAGTGATCCTGATCGGAGGTATTCACCCTCGAATTGGGGAATCTGGATTTATAGAACTCGCAAACCTTTTCCACCGGATCAGTGCTAACAAAGTTTGCCGTTACCGTGTGCATGCCTCCAAAGGTGGCCGAGGAGGCTCCGTTTTTCTGCACCTCTGCCCCCGGGTAGACGTCGATCCCCAGGTCTTTGGCTGCCTGGTCCGGATCCTTGGAACTTTCCACCGTGCCGAAGGGCGTTTCCACTTTCACGTGATCGCCTTCCTGGCTGACGCGGGAACTCTTGGCGATGCGATATCCGATGATGCCGACCGTCACCGTACCCAGGATTCCGATCCCGACGATTACGGCGACAACGATGAGGATTATCTTGAGCGCACTACTGCCGCCACCGCTGGGCGGTGACCCCGGCGCTGGGCGCGCGATCGAACCCGGCGTTCCGGCAACCCCAGCGCCCGGTACAGCCGCGCCGCACTTGTTGCAGAACTTCGTTCCCTCACTCAGAGTCGTCCCGCAGGAATTACAGAATGCCATAGCTCACCTCGTGCTGGTGGGTTTTCATCTCTGACGCGCGAGTATACCGCAGATGTGGAAAGAGGGGGAGCGCTTCGCCGGTGCACCAATGAACCGCCGGCGGAGTTTCAACTCCAGAGCCGAGTGCCGTAGTCGGCCATGGACAACACCAGGAGAATGAACAGGAAGAATACAGTCGAGATCACGACCAGCTTGAGCAGTTTTTCACTCGCGCCCTTGATGTGCATAAAGAAGAGGGCTACCAGCAGCGCCTTGACGGTGGCGATCGTCAGGGCAACTGCGGCATTGAATGGTCCGAGATCGATGCGGGCGGCGAAGACTGTCAGGGCTGTTCCGGCCAACAATGCCAGCCAAATCCCGACATAACCACGTAGCGGCGATGATGAGTGTTCAGACATGCAGCCTCATTTATGCAGGTCGATCAGGTATAGCAACGGGAACAGGTAGATCCAGACAATATCGACAAAGTGCCAGTACAAGCCTCCAATTTCCACTGGAGTGTTGTACTCGGGAGTGAATCGTCCTCGCCATGCTGCGTAGAGCAGCCAGGTGAAGATGCCGATCCCGATGATCATGTGCAGCGCGTGCAGCCCGGTCATGATGAAGTACAGCGCAAAATAGATCTGCGCGTGCTGTGGATTCGCGAGCTGATCGGGATGTCCGGGGACTCGCACGTTCTCGAATTGGAAACTCGGGCCAGGTACGTGGTGCTTCTCAAACTTCTCGGTGTATTCGATCGCCTTAATTCCAAGAAAGGCGAAGCCCAGGATGATCGTGAGAACCAGGCTGCCCAGCAGCAAAGCGCGCTTGCCCTGCTGAGCCGCATAGACCGCAAGGACGACAGTCAAGCTGCTGCAGATCAGGACCGCAGTGTTCGTCGCGCCGAGCTTGTAGTTCAAGGTCTGGGCGGCGGCGGCAAAATCGCCGAAATACCACAATCGATAGATCAGGTAGGCGCAGAACAATCCGCCGAAGAACATGACCTCGGTCGCGAGGAAAATCCACATTCCCAGGCTGGCGGCGTTGCGCTGCTGCTCGGGTTCCGCGAAGTGGTGCAGCAGAGCGGGATCGTGACCCTCACTGGGAACGGCCATGGTTTGGCTATCCGACAACGTGGACCTCCTCCTTGTGTCCCGCATCTATCTCGTCATAGTTGTAGGCTTCCCAGGTCACGACCGGTTCCTCTTCAAAGTTAAATGTCGTCGGTGGAGAAGAGGTCTTCCACTCCAGCCCAGCAGCGTTCCACGGATTATCCGGGGCCGGCTTGCCGTACCGCATCGACCACAGGAAGTAGATCATGGGAAGCAGGTAGCCTACACCGAGCACGGTTGCTCCCGCGGTCGAGAGCACATTGAGCACCTGGAATTCCTGCGGGTACTGGTAGTAGCGGCGCGGCATCCCAAGGTAGCCGAGAATGAACTGCGGGAAGAACGTCAGGTTGAAGCCAAGGAATACGATCAGGGCCGCGAGCCGCGCCCAACCCTCGGGATACAAGCGCCCGGAAATTTTCGGCCACCAGAAATGCATTCCTCCCAGGTACCCCATAAGCGCGCCACCGACCATGATGTAGTGGAAGTGCGCCACCACGAAATATGTGTCGGTCACATGAACGTCGATACCCAGGGCAGCGAGAAACAGGCCGGTGAGGCCGCCCATGGTGAACAGGCCCAGGAATCCGAATGCATAGAGCATCGGCGCGTCGTAATGAATGGACCCCTTATAGAGAGTGGCGGTCCAGTTAAAGACCTTGACCGCGGAGGGTACCGCCACCGAGTAGCTCAGCAAAGAGAAGATCAGCGCGGCGTAGACGGAAATTCCGGCGACAAACATGTGATGCGCCCAGACCAGAAATCCGAACACGGCGATGGCGATCGACGAGAATGCGACGAAGCTGTAACCGAAGATGCGCTTGCGCGAGAAGCAGGCAATGATTTCAGTAACCACGCCCATCGACGGCAGAATCATGATGTAGACGGCGGGATGCGAGTAGAACCAGAACAAGTGCTGAAACAAGAGCGGGTCGCCCCCGAGTTTCGGATCGAAGATGCCGAGATGGAGCGTGCGTTCTACCGCGACCAACACGATCGTGATGGCGATGACCGGCGTTCCGAGGATCTGGATAATGCTGGTGGCATAGTGCGCCCAAATGAACAGAGGCAGTCGCGACCAGGTCATTCCCGGCGCACGCATGCGGTGGATGGTTACAACGAAGTTAAGGCCCGTCAGGATGGACGAGAATCCGGCGACAAAAATCGCCAGCCCCGCTTCGACAATCTTCGTATTCGTGAAGGCCGTACTGAAAGGAACGTAGAAAGTCCAGCCGGTATCGACGCCGCCGGTCAGCATGCAATGCAACATCATGATGCCGCCGATGATGTAGAGATACCAGCTCAAGAGGTTTACGCGGGGAAAAGCCAGGTCCTTGGCGCCAATCATCATCGGCACCAGGAAATTTCCCAGCACCGCGGGAATCGATGGAATGAGGAAGAAAAACACCATCACCATGCCGTGCTGGGTGAAAAGCTTGTTATAGGTGTCCGCCTGAACCAGGTCGCCACCGGGAGTCAGCAGCTCGAGACGGATCAGCAGGGCAAAAAAGCCGCCGATGAAAAAGAAGAAGGTGATCGAGAGCAGATAGAGAAGCGCGATGCGCTTGTGATCCGTGGTCAACAGCCACGAACCGACCCCATAATGCTTATTGAGATAATTCTCGCGCTCCACGGGTTGAACTGTCGCTGTAGCCATACTCATTGCACCTGACTTCCCTTGCTTTCCTTCTTGGCGGGCGGCGAGACCATTGCGGCGTCGTTCCTGGTTCCAGCAACACCCGGCTGAGACAGCGACTTCACATACGCCACCAGCGCGTTCAGTTGCTCTTCGCTTACCAGTCCCTGGAACGTCGGCATCACGGGCTTGAATCCGTTTACGACCTTGGCGCCGGGATCGAGAATCGATTCCCGAACGTAATTTTCGTCGGCGGTGACCGTGCGCCCGTCCTCAAGCAATACCGGCTTACCGAAGACGCCCTGCAGGTTCGGACCGCGGCCCTGCGTATCGGTGCGATGGCAAGTGACGCAGCCGAGTTCGGCGAAGATTTTCTCGCCTGTGGCCGAGAGCGGGCCGGTTGAGCCGCCGCCCATCCAGGCTTCAAATTGCGCGGGCTCCATCACCACGATGGAGCCGATCATTCCTGAGTGCTGCGTCCCGCAATATTCGGCGCAGAACAGGTGATAAGTGCCGGGCTTCGTCGCATGAAACCACGCCACGGTGTAGCGACCGGGCAACACATCCTGCTTCATGCGGAATGCCGGAACGAAGAAGCTATGGATCACGTCCTGCGAGGTCATGATGAGCTTCACGTCGCGTCCTACTGGGACATGCAGTTCGTTGATCTCTCGCTGCCCTTCGGCATGTTCCAGTTTCCACATCCATTGCTTGGCCACGACGTAAACTTCCGTCGAATCGCGGGGAGGCGTACGGCTCCTGAAATAAACTACGGCCCCCCAGACAAAGATCACCATAAACACGCCGAGCGGAATGATCGACCAGGTAAGTTCCAGCGGGGTTGATCCTTCAATCTGCTCAGCAGGAACGCCCTTACGATTCCTGTACCGTGCGGCGAAATAAACAACGGCGGTGAAGATGAGCAGGGTCATCAGCCCCGACACAATGAGCAGGAAGATGAACAGGGCATCGACGTTGCCCGCCGTCGTAGAGGCCCGCTGCGGCCACAATGGAAAGTTATCGAACATATCCCGTTTGACTCGGTCTTGCCTGACCCGATCTTCCTTGATCCCATGGTCTGCGCGGCGCGACGCGTTCCAGGCGCAACAAAATGAAAATCAGTCCGCCGAGCAGCAATATCGTGACGCCGGCGCCGAGCTTCAACATGTTGCTCACGATGGCGCCGTATTTCCCGGTTGCGGGATCGTAGTGATAGCAATACAACAGCACCTGATCGACCGCGTTGCCGATCTTGCCTTGCGAAGCCTCGACCAGTCCCATGCGCAGATCCTTCGGCGGAAAGTCCACGCCGTAGAAGTAACGCGAGATCCGGCCTTGCGGAGTCAACACCATGATCGCGGTAGCATGCGCGTACTGGTTGATCTTGGGGTCGTACTGATACTGAAAGCCCACTGCCTTGGTAAGTGCGTTTATCGACTCAGGTGATCCCGTCAGAAAGTGCCAGCCGGCGTCGGCGCCCGGACGCCCGTAGCGCCGCAGATATTCTTTTTTCTTGGCGGCCGCGATTTCAGGAGTCTCCTTCGGATTGAAACTGACCGTGACTACTTCGAACTCGTTGCCGACGTCGAACTTCACCATCTTCATGGCCCCGGTCAACCCGGCGAGTGCCTCACCGCAGAGCATGGTGCAGTTGTAGTAGACGAGGTTAAGGATGAGCGGCTTCTTGCCGAAGTAGTCGCCCAGTTTGATGGTGCGTCCAGTGTCGTCGACGAAAATAAGATCGGGAGGCACTTGGCCATCCAGATGTTGCTCTATGCCGACGTTCTCAAGGTACGGCGGGCGTACGCTGGCGGGCGGCGACATGATGCCTTTCGACATCGCCTGTCCCCAGGCCGTCGATGCCAGCAAAACCAGCGAGAGCACGGCCGATACCGAATTGTGATTCCGACGATTCACTTCTTGCTTCCCTTCGCCTCTTCCGGTTGAGGCTTCGATGAGGGAGGCGCGGAAGTGTCCGCGCCTGCCGTCTGCGCACGCACCGGCAGTCCGCGCTGCGCAACCAGTTCCATCGCCCGCTCGATTGGGATACGAACCGTGCCAGCATTCTGGTCAACCCAATCGTAAGTACTCAAAATCTGTTCCTCGCGCTGCCGCTCATCGTTCAACTCGGTGCGCTCGTTGACTTCTAACTGCGGCGACGGGAAGCCTTCCTTCAAGTACTTCTCATAGTCGCCCTTATATTGCGGCGGGATGCGGCGCGTATCCGTGGGCGCATTCGTCACCAGCGGGCTGACTGGAGCCTGCTGCGCCTCGTTGCGTTTTTCCAGGAACGAATAGAGGCCGCTTACGATGAAGTACGCAAACAATCCGGCCACCACCAGGCCGGCCAGGAAATACAGCACTCCGGCAACGCCGACGTCGCGACGTTCGTAATCGCCGTGTCCGTTCGAATTCGCGTGATGGGTTTCGGGGTTCATGCGTTGTCAGGAACTCCTAGCTGGTGGTGCGGATGCTGCTCCAGTACTTCTCCCGCTGACGGATCATAGGCCGGCAGTAATGGCAGCGAACCCAGATTACGGAAGAAGAAGGCCAGCCAGAAACCGCCGATGGCGACGGGCACGACTATGTCCGCGATGGTGAACTTGAAAGTCCGCGAGAAATTGGGCTCGATAATCCAGAACAGATCGAGATAACGCATCAGCATCAGCCAAATTGCGAGCCACACGAGCTTCCGGATATTGCGCTTGAAGGGACGCGAAAGCAGGATTCCGAAGGGAATCGCAAAGTGAAAGACGACAATGATCAGGCCGATGTATCCCCAACCCCCGTTCAAACGCCGCAAGTAATACGTGATCTCGGTGGGAAGATTTCCCGCCCAGATGATGAGCCACTGCGAGTAATTGAAATACGCCCACACCATGATAAAGGTGAGCATCCACTTGCCGTGGTCGTGGACGAAGTCGGGCTTTAACATCTCCGACATGGGTTTGTAGTTGAAGAGAATGCGCTCGACGACCACGGCAAAGCACATGGCTGACAGTACTTCACCGATCAGGATGACTAAGCCGAAGATTGTCGAGATCCAACTCGGGTCGAGCGACATGACCCAGTCGATGGCCGCGAAGGAGATAGTGAATCCGTAGAGGATGAGGCCGGGCCCGGCCACGGCCTTGAAACGTTGCGTGTTATCGGGAGCGCCGGCGCGGTCGGTCTGCTTCGACCAGTGCGAGAGCAGAAACGATAGCAAGTTCCAGATGGCGAAGTAGAAGATGGCGCGAATGATAAATCCATTCGTTGTGAGATACGTCTTGGTGATGTCCTCGAGGTGCTCGCGCAGATGCTTGTCTGCGATCGAGTCGAGCGGCTGGGCCCAGATGTAGAGCCGGTGTATGCCGAAAAATATAGGAATAAATAAGAGCGCGAGCAATGGCACGGTGCGCATGGCCGCGCCGAGGATGCGGCGAATGACCATGCCCCAGCCGCCACCGGTCAAGTGGCGGATCATGAGAATCGCCATCGAACCCAGAGCCACGCCCAGCCAGCACATGAAGCCGAGCAGGTACGCGCGAAAGAACTCGTCCGGACGGATAAATGCCAGGATCACGGCAACAATGCCGAAGGCAACGCCCACGATCAACGACCGTTGCGCGATGGTCTTCACCACCGGCGGGGCCGTCAGATCAAGATGGTTCACGGGCGCCGCGCTCATTTCGATTCTTCCTTTGTGGTTTCGGATTTCGTTTCTGGCACGACGATCGGCAAGGTCGCGCCCGATCCCGGCTCGCGGAACTTCGGAGTATCCGACGGAATCTTCTGGCCTGCGGGCACATCGTCCGCAGTCGCGTTCTGGCTTAACTGCAGCGCGCGAACATAGGCCACGATGTTCCAGCGATCCTGAGGCGGAATCTGCGAGGCGTAGTCAGGCATGATGCCAAACCCCTCGCTGATCACGTCGAAGAAATATCCGACCGGAGCTTTCTGCAGCCGTACGATGTGGAAAGACGGTGGCTTGCGCGCGAACCCGCGGGAGGGCACAAAACCGTTGCCATCTCCCACCCGCGAATGGCAGGGCGCACAGAAGATGTTGAAGCGCTCGCGCCCGCGTTCCAGAACTTCTTTCGTGACCGCAAAGGGCATCATGTCGCCGGGATTGTTGCCGACCTTGCCGGTATAGAAATATGCGTCTTCATGCAGTTGGCCGCGGGCGATGGTGCCCTCGACCAGCGGACGCGCCGACCGCTGATCGGGATAAAAATCACTGCGGGAAAGCGGATTTTCGCGCGGCTGTACGTGCATGTCGATGCGGCATGCGGAGAGGATCGAGAGCGCTGTCAGCAGCGCCACCAGGGACAGAACGTCGAGCTTCGCTCGACCGGACAGCCGGGGGCGGCTGTCCCCACATGCAGACTTTGCGGAATTGAGCGGACGCGAGAGTTTTCGGAGGGGCAGCATTTAGCTGGGCACCTCCGACACTGAACGTGGGTCGAGACCTTCCAGAAACCTTCGCGTGTCCGCCGGATCGTACTTCTTGTCGGAAGAGAACACGATCAGGAAGAAGCGATCTTTCGAGGCCGACGAGAAACGCGGCACGTTGAAAACCGGGTGATAGGGCATGGGCAATCCGTTGAGCGCGAGCATGCCGAAGACCGCTGAGATTCCGGCAAACAGAATCGTCATTTCGAACGTGATCACGATGAACGCCGGCCACGAGTGATAGGGCTTGCCGCCGATGTTCAGCGGATAGTCCACGGCCGACATCCAGTACTGCATCAGGTATCCGGTCAGCCCGCCGACGATGCCGCCAATCAGCACGACCAGCGGAACTTCGTCGTGATGGAATCCGATTTCTTCCGCCAGGCCCTCAATCGGAAACGGGCTGTAGGCGTCGATTTTCTTGTATCCGGCGGCGTGGGTCTTGTGGGCCGCATCCACCAGCGCTTGCGCTGAATCGAATTCCGCCATGATGCCGTAGATGGGATCGCGTTTCATTGGGCTATTCCTTCACCTCCGACTCGGGGAGAAGGGTGCGCATCTCGAAGATGGAGATCGCGGGCAGAATGCGCAGGAACAGGAACATGGCTGCCAGGAACATCCCGATGGTGCCGATGTAGGTCATCCAGTCCCACTTCGTGGGGTAGTACATCCCCCAGGATGAGGTCAGGAAGTCGCGGTGCAGGCTGACCACGACAATGATGAATCGCTCGAGCCACATGCCGACGAGGATCACGCCCGAAATGAAGAACAGCGCGATGGGACTGGTGCGCAGCTTGCGAATCCACAGCACCTGCGGAATAAAGATATTGCAGATCAGCAGCAGCCAGTAAGGACCTGCGTAGGGCCCGTGCAGTCTGTTCCAGAGCGTGAAGGCGTCGTAGCGGTCGCCTCCATACCAGCCCATAAAGGCCTCAATGCCGTAACCGTAGGCGACGATCAATCCGGTGGCCAACATGACCTTGGCGGAGTTCTGCAGGTGGCGCTCGGTGATGAAATCTTCGAGGCCATAGATCTTGCGAATGGGGATGGCCAGCATCAGCACCATGGCAAACCCGGAGTAGATGGCGCCGGCGACGAAGTAGGGCGGGAAAATCGTGGTATGCCATCCCGGGACGATGCCGACCGCGAAGTCAAAGCTGACCACTGTGTGGACCGAGAGGACCAATGGCGTTGCCAATCCGGCGAGCAGGAGATACATCGTCTCGTAGCGGTGCCAGTGGCGGGCCGATCCGCGCCATCCGAACGACAGCATGCCGTAGGCGATCTTCAAGGCGCGATTGTCAGTGCGGTCGCGCAGCGTAGCCAGATCAGGGATGAGGCCGACGAACCAGAACAGCGCAGAGATCGTGGCATAGGTTGAGACCGCAAACACGTCCCACATGAGCGGACTGCGGAACTGCGGCCACACCCGCATGGTGTTGGGATAAGGAAAGAGCCAATAGGCGAGCCAGGGGCGGCCGACGTGAATGGCGGGAAAAATTCCGGCGGCCGCGACGGCGAACAGCGTCATGGCCTCGGCAAAGCGGTTGATCGAATTGCGCCACGACTGCCGCAGCAATAGAAGAATGGCGGAGATGAGAGTTCCGGCGTGGCCAATACCGATCCACCACACAAAATTGACGATGGCGAAGCCCCAGCCGATGGGGATGGTGACGCCCCAGATTCCGATGCCTTTCAGCACCAGGTAGCCGATGGCGAACAGCATCATCATCGTCAGCATGAAGGCGATGCCGAAACCGAGGAACCATCCGTTCGAAGCCGGACGGGTCAGCACGATGGCGCTGATCTTTTCCGTGACCGTGCCGAAGGTATGGCCCGGCTCGATTACGGGAGCGTGGTCGAGTTCGGTGCTCGTTTTGTATTGCTCAGGCATGCGGTCTTAAGCTCTGGTCAGCTCTCAGCTTTCAGTTCTTATCCCTTGGCTTCTAATTCAGGGTTCGGATTTCTTATTTCTGCCAGGTACGTGGTTCTTGGGCGCGTGTTCAGCTCACCCAGCAGGCTGTAGTTTCGGGATTGCGCTTTTAGCTTGGAAACTTTGCTGTTTGGATCGTTGATGTTGCCGAAGATGATTGCACCCGCAGGACACGACTGCTGGCATGCCGTCTGCAGTTCCGTGTCGTTAATCTTGCGATCTTCGCGTTCGGCATCAATGCGACGCTCGTTGATGCGCTGCACACAGTACGTGCACTTCTCCATGACGCCGCGGCTGCGCACGCTCACGTCGGGATTGCGCATCATCTTGTACTGCGGCGTCTCCCAGTCCTGGAAGAGCAGGAAGTTGAAGCGCCGCACTTTATAAGGACAGTTGTTCGAGCAATAGCGCGTGCCCACGCACCGGTTGTAGACCATGTCGTTCAGGCCTTCGGTGGTGTGGTTGGTGGCGCCGACTGGGCAGACCACCTCGCAGGGCGCGTTCTCGCACTGCATGCAAGGCACCGGCTGGAAAAATGCACGGGGATTATCGCGGTCACCCTGGTAGTAAGCATCGACGCGAATCCAGTGCATGTGCCGGCCGAGGGCCGTCTGCTCCTTGCCAACAACAGCGATGTTGTTCTCCGACTGGCAGGCCAGCATGCAGTTGTTGCAGCCCACGCAGGAGTTCAGATCGATCGCCATGCCCCAGGCGTAGTCTTCTTTGTCGTACGGGTAGGGCGTGTACAGCGTGAGATCTTTCGGTGGCTCTTCTTCCTTCGCGAAGTTCGGCTCTTTGCGGTATTCCTCGAGCGTGGTTTCGCGGACCAGGGGGCGATGGGCGCCGTCGGGCGTGTCCATCGACTGGTAGCCTTGCGTGGACGCGAGCTTGTAGGTGTCGCCGGTCTTGCGAATCTGCAGGCCGGTGGCGATCCACGGGAGCGGAACGGTGGTGCGTAGGGTATAAGCGTCGAAGCCCTGCGCGGTACCGACGCGGCCGGCGCGTCGGCGCCCGTAGCCGAGCGTGACGGTGACAGAGTTGTCAGGATGTCCAGCCTGGATCCAGACCGGGCCGGTGACCTTCTTCCCATTCAGTTCGAGTTCGACAACATCTTCGCTTGCGATGCTGAGACGCTGCGCCATCTTGGGACCGATGAGGATGGCGTTGTCCCAGGTGAGCTTGGTCATCGGCTTGGGGAGTTCCTGCAGCCAGCCGTTGTTGGAGAATTGTCCGTCGTAGATGGTGGAGTCGCGGCGGATGTTGAGCTCGATGCTTGTATCGGCTGCCCATTTCCACCCAAAGGTGTCGTTCTTTACGGCAGTCGACTTAGACTGGTTGGTAGTCCCCTCAACCCATCCATCGTGCAACGACTTGCGCCAAAACTGCTCGAAGTCGGCCCCCGTGTGCTGTTTCTGCCAGAAGGCGCGCACGAGGTCATATCCGGTTGCGTCCGCCTGACCAGAAAGCAGCGCGACGAATTCCAATGCGCTCTTTCCGTTGTAAAGAGGAGCGATCAGCGGCTGGATAATGCTGACCGTGCCGTCGTAGGCGCGTGTATCACCCCAGGCTTCCAATTCATGCGTTTGGCTCACATGCCACTGGCAAAGCTCGGCGGTCTCGTTCTGATAGAGGCCGTGGTGCACTCGCAGAGGAACCTTGCTGTTCTTCAGGGTATCAGCGAAATCCAAGTCAGCAGGAGCGTCATAAACCGGATTGCCGCCGAGAATGACGAGCAGATCAACTTTGCCGCCGCGCATGTCTGCGACGAGCTCTTTGATCGACTCGGTCTGGTTGACTGGGTTCGCGTCGACCGGGTCCGTATGGAAGACCGTTTTGCCCACATTGCCGAGGGCTTGGTTCGCGGCGTGCGCGAACGCGTGAACGACCGGCGGTTGATGATCACCCACAATTACGACGCTCGATCCACGATGGGTCAAAAGATCTTGGACTATCGATCCGGAAAAACCGGGATTGTCTCCTACTGTTCCTGCCGGAGGATTGACTGGCAGATGGCTTGATAGGTTTTGCGCAAACTTCTCGATCTCGCTCGCGCGCATCGGAAAGCGATGATCCGCCTTCGCTCCGGTCGGAGCTCGGCGTGCTCTCGATCACGTACAGGCGATTCATGCTTCCGCTGTCTGGATCGCGCCGCTTGGCGAAGTCGCGGATGTAGCGGGTGTTGCCGGGGAATCCTGCGTAGAGGAAGTCGGCGTCGAGCGAGACGATTACGTCGGCCTTCGAAAAATCGTAGCGCGTCTCGACGGGCTGTCCGAAGGCCATCTTCGCGCCTTCGAGCACGTTGTCCCGATTGATCGGCTCGTAGACGTGCCACTTCGCCTGCGGATAAATCTTCAGGAAATTGCGCAGTTGGTCGGCGAGAGTGGGCGAAGAAATCGTGGGCGTGAGTATGCGAATGCCCGCGCCCTGCAGCGCTTTCTGCGCGCTGAGCGGGCCGCGGATTGCGCCCAGGAATGCCTGCGACGAGCGCACGTCGCCCATCGACATGACCGTCTGGGAGCGGTCCGGATCGTACATTCCAAGAATCGAGGCTTGCGTAAAAATGTCGGTGCCGCCCAGCGACGCTGGATGCAGATCGTTGCCTTCGATTTTTGTGGGGCGGCCGAGATGGCTTTCGACCAGCACGGGGCTGGCGTATCCGCCCAGCGTAACCGCGGTCGCGTAGTACGTGGGACGGCCAGGCACAACATTCTCCGGCTGGCGAACGTAGGGGACGATCGGCTCGAGCGGCAGACGCACGCAACCCGTCATGCCGGCCAGTCCGAGCGATGCGCCCATGACTTTCAGAAATCCGCGGCGCGAAACCGAGTCGACCCATTCCGAGGCTCCCTTGGGGAACTCGCGATGCAGAGCTTGTTGGAACTCTTCGGTGCCCGCGAGTTCTTCGAGGGAGCGCCAATATTCCGGGCCCGTTTTTTCGGCGGCATCGTGGGCCGTGGCGGCGTCGATGCGCTCGCGGACGGACGTCAGGTCCAATTTCTTCGAAGGACAGACGTCTTCGCGCCTCTTAATCTGGATCAGACCGCCCGTGTTTTTTTCGTCGTTGGTCATGCGTTACGGGTTACGTTTCTTTTGCCCCTTCGAGGCTGGCTCATCTGTTCTCAGCTTAACACCCACGGCTTGCGCCGTGGGCTGCATTCTCTCGCCGCTTTGCGGCTAGTTCTCCTTGCACGCGGACGACCGGCCTCATTCTGCCTACATCATCTGTGGCACGTGCTGCAGTTCGTAATGTCCTTCACGCTGCGTACTTTGTATTTCTTAACCAGGGCTGTTCCCAACTCATCCTGATCGGTATAGCTTTGGCCATCGACCACCACCGGAGCAGCTCCGGTCGGCGGCAGGTAGCGCATGTTAAATACCTGATCGCGCGGGCGCAGATTCTTCTCCGGCGCGCGGTGGCAGCCCAGGCACCACTCCATCTGCAACGATTCCTGCTGATACATGAACGGCATCCGGTCCACGGGGCCGTGACACGTGTTGCAGCCCACACCCTTATTGATATGAATGCTGTGATTGAAATAGACGAAGTCCGGGAGCTGGTTCACCCGCGTCCATTGCAACGACTCGCCCGAGCGGTAGCTGGCGCGCACGGGCTCAAGCAGTTGCGCGTTCGTCCAGATCTGCGAATGGCAGTTCATGCAGGTCTTGGTCGGAGGAATTCCGGCGAAGCTGGAGGTTTCGACCGATGTGTGACAGTACCGGCAATCGATGCCGAGCCCGGTGACATGATGCTGGTGGCTAAACGGAACCGGCTGCGGCTTACGAACGCCCGCATACGTCACGTAAGGAGAACCTTGTACCTCGTACGCCATCCAGCCCAATGCCGCAATAACGAAGACTGCGCCAAAGATAGTGGCGCGAGACAAGGTGTTCGTACTGCGATGAAAGATCTGCGACATTCCCTTTTGAGATCTGGCTGAAAGAGACCCGGCGGATCGTCCGCTGTTAGGTGCGATAGTTTATGTCGAAAAAGAAAACCACCCACATGGCTTTCGCATTGTCAGTGAAACCAGAAATTATAAATATTTCGCTGGCCTTTGTCGCGGGTTTTTGGAATTTGCAAAAGAAAAAAACTTTAAACGGAACAGTGCGGAAAAAATTGTTGAATTTTTCAACCGGAAGGAATGATGCCGGGCCAGTCGTAGCAAGCTACGCCTCTCCGGATTGCTACGTCTCACATTGCGAATGCTAGCGCAGATTCATGACGAGAAGCTTGGGCTCCGTCATCTCTTCAATCGCGTAGCGCAGCCCTTCGCGTCCGTGACCGGAATCTTTCACGCCGCCGTACGGCATGTGATCGATGCGGAACGAGGGCACGTCCCCGGCGATCACGCCACCGACTTCCAGTTCTTCATAGGCCTGGAATAGCAGCTTCGCGTCGCGGGTGAAGACGCCGGCCTGCATGCCGTACACGGAGTTGTTGGCCTGGCGCAGAGCCTGATCGAAGTCTTTATATGGCTCAACCGTGACGACCGGACCAAAGATTTCCTGGCAATTCACTTTCATCTCTGGTTTGGTCCCGGTAAGAACGGTAGGCTCGACAACCAGATTCTTGCGATGCCCACCGCAGAGCAGGCGAGCGCCGGCGCGCACAGCCTCCTCGATCCAGATAATGGTCCGGATCGCATCGCTTTCCCGGATCAACGGTCCCACGTCCGTGGACTCGTCCAGCGGGTCGCCGGTTTTCAGCTGTTTCACGCCTTCGACGAAATGGTCAGTGAATTTTCCGTAGACCGAATGCTCGACCAGTATCCGCTGAACGGAAATACAGGTCTGGCCCGCATATCCGAAGCCACCCGTAACGCAGCGCCCGGCCGCATAGGCAAGATCAGCGTCGCTATGCACAATGACGGCTGCGTTCCCGCCCAGTTCGAGGACCACCTTCTTTTTTCCGGCGCGGCGCTTGATGTCCCAACCCACCGGCACGCTGCCCGTAAAACTGATGAGCTTGATGCGTTCGTCGGTAACCAGAAGACCGGCATCTTCATTCGACAACGGCAACACGTTCAGCCCGCCATCCGGCCATCCTGCCTGTTGCACACACTCCGCCAGAAGCAGCGAGCAGAGCGGCGTCTGAGGCGCGGGCTTCAATACCATCGGGCAGCCGGCAGCGATTGCCGGGGCAACCTTGTGCGCCACAAGATTGATTGGAAAATTAAATGGAGTAATCCCGGCGACCGGTCCCAGCGGGAAGCGTCGTACGATGCCCCAGCGTCCGGCTGTATATTCTTGCCAGTCAAGGGGAAGAAATTCGCCATAGATGCGGGTGCTTTCTTCCGCAGCCACGTTAAACGTGAAAATTGCGCGCTCGACCTCGGTGCGCGCGGCCTTGATGGGCTTGCCAGCTTCCTGGGCGAGCGTCCGTGCAAACTCTTCTTTGCGCTCGGTCATCGCCGCGGAAACCTGGCGGAGTACGCGCTGGCGCTCAAAGGCAGGCAGTCGCCGCGTCGTACCGAAAGCTTTCACCGCCGCAGCGATTGCGGCCTCCGCGTGCTCTCTTCGCCCTTGGGTGATTCTGGCAACAAGGCTGCCGTCGTACGGGGCGCGGACTTCAACGACATCGCCATCCTGTTGCCATCGGCCATCCACAAAAAAACCGTGCGTCGCAACCGGTGCGATGGTCATCTCTGCCATAGTTTTCCCCATCCCCACAGCCAGGCTTCAATTATAGGACTTTTGGATTGGACAAGGGCCGCGTCAGTTTCCGAAAATCTGGGCGAGCAGGAACCACGATACAGAGGAAGGCGCCCGCTGCCTTTACAATTGCCTACCGCGGCCTATGAGCTCATTTACGACCATCTCCGATCTGGGACAGCGCTTGCGGCGCAAAGAAATTTCCCCCGTTGCGATCACTCAGGAGTGCCTGAACCGCACCGAAGCGCTGAATCCAGCGCTGAACGCGTTCATTACCGTCACCGCGGATTCCGCACTCACCGCGGCCCGAGCGGCCGAAGCTGAAATTCTGCGCGGAGAATGGCGCGGGCCGCTGCACGGTATTCCCGTTGCATTGAAGGACCTGATCGACACCGCGGGCGTGCGGACGACCGCTGCCAGCGCTGTTCACGAAAGCCGGGTCCCGAACGAAGACGCGGAAGTCGTTCACCGGTTGCGTCAGGCTGGAGCGGTGATCCTGGGGAAAAATAATCTGCACGAGTTCGCTTATGGGGCCAGTTCGCTCGTCAGTTATTTTGGCGACGCCCACAATCCGTGGGATCCTGGACGGATCGCAGGTGGCTCCTCGGGAGGTTCCGCTGCCGCGGTGGTGGCGAGACTCGCTTGTGCTGCGATCGGCACCGATACGGCAGGGTCCATCCGCGAACCGGCCGCGCTTTGCGGGTGTGTCGGTCTGAAGCCGACCTACGGGCGCGTGTCGAGCCGCGGCGTGATTCCGCTTTCGACATCGCTCGATCACGTTGGCCCGCTGACCACAACTGTTATGGATGCCGCAATCGTGTTGCAAGCCATCGCCGGGTACGATCCGGGCGACATCACGACCGCTGATGTTCCCGTGGCGGACTACGTGACCGGCCTGCAAGAGGGCGCGAAGTCATTGCGTGTAGGCGTGCCGCGAGTTCACTTCTTTGACGATCTCGATCCGGAAGTATCCTCGGCGATGGAGCACGCGCTTCATGGAATTGAAAGCATGGTTGCACGCGTGAAAGAAATAAGGCTTGAGGTGCCTGTGGATCGCACTCTGCAGCTGGCGGAATCCTACGCGTATCACGCGGAGAGTGTTGCCCGGAACCCACAGCTGTATCAGCCCGAAACCCTGCGGCGCATTCGCGCGGGAGAAAAGATTTCTGCCGCAGAATACATATCTCGTCGCCGCGAACTGGATGAGCAGCGCCGCAATATACGTGAAGTTTTCGCGGGCATCGACCTGCTGGTAACCCCGACTATCGCAATGCCTGCCCCGGCGATCACGGATCTAAGAGCGAATCCCGATGCCCTGCGCCCGGCAGAACTCAAGCTATTGCGCAATACACGCCCATTTAATGTTTGGGGATTGCCCGCAATCTCGATTCCCTGCGGATTCACGCAAGCAGGGCTCCCGATCGGCCTACAGATTGCCGGCCCGCACTGGCGCGAGGATCTTGTCTTGCGTTTGGCGCATGCCTACGAGCAAGCGACGGCCTGGCACAAACGGCGTTGCCAAGAATAAGGTCAGTCGCACGAAGCCGTCGGGTGGTGGTATGTCGCTACGGTTAGCCCGGAGCCGCCAGCAAGCCGCCGATGTCGGCAAGCAGCTTCTCAGCCGCCTCTCCAGGATCCTGAGTCGCAAAGTTCTCGTCTAAAACCAGCAGTCCGACATCCGGAACAACTTCCCTCAGCGCCGTGCGCATCGGTTTGCCGCGCACCGACTGGACCCGCGCTGAAACAATCACCAGTTTCGCCTTGGTCGCCTTGAGCAGGATTGGCGCGTCGTCGACAGCTGTTGTTGTCAGAGCGTTGAATCCCGCACTGCACAGCACTTCCCGCAGGAACATGCACACATCCAGCGACGGATACACGCACAGCATTCGCGGCCTCGCATCGCCGGTTTTTCCTCGGGAATATCGCGAGCCGAGATAGGCGGCGGTGATCGCTTCCTCGAGCGAATCGTAGATTTCAAATTGCGCGACCAGATTGGTCAGCTCGAGAACTTTCCGGATCTTGGGGGGCACGCCGCACAGCTTAAGGTCTCCTGCCTTTGCCCGGGCGGCATGAGTAAGGCGCACCAGCGCTCCCAGTCCGCTGCTGTCCAGGAACTGTACATCGTCCAGTTGCACGACGACGTCACCATATTTTTCGATGGCGTCTCCAACCTGAGAGTGCAGCGTGAAGACTTCGTTGCCGGCAACAATTCGTCCGTGACATTGAACGACGAAGACCTCGCCGACCGGCCGGCTTTCAAGGCGCAGCTGCATCACGGCTCCTCGACTTCATGAGTGACCGGATCGCTTGCCGATCATTCGGCGGGAATCTTACGTTAGAGCGACAAGCAAGTCAAAAGAACGCAGAGAGGTTCAGTCAACGGTTCTCACATCATCCGGCAGCGTCAAGATAAATTTGCAGCTACCCGTTGTCACCGAGCAGGAGAGCGTCCCGCGCCGCAGAACCTTCACCGGAGTGTCGTCCGGGAAAGTGAGATGGTAATCTGCCGTGCGCAGCGCTTCGGTGAATGATTTCAACTTTTCGTCTCCGCTGATAAACCTTACCGCGTCGACTCGAGCAACCGACCCTGCGCCGCCACTGAGCAGGACGAAGAAGTCGGCATTGCCAGTTTGCGTAGCCTTGCCCAAGTCGATGGTGCCGAGATGCGGCAGTTCGTTCTTGTAGCGCGCGACGGCGGCCTCCGCTTTGGCGTCACCGCCCGCCAACGAAGCCAATCGTTCCCGTGTTTCCGGAATTGGACGCAGACCATTCAGCGAAAGAGCATAGGTGCTCAGGGCGCGATCTTTATCGCCGCGCTTTTCATAGATCTGCCCGAGATGGTCCCCTACTTCGCCATGTTGCCCCAGCGCCCAGGCCGCACCGACGTATTTTTCAGCCTTGTCAAAATCGCCTTCCCCGAAGTGCACCCAGCCGAGCGTATCCCAATAGGCAATCAACGACGGAACCAGCGGCAAGTCCTTTTGCGTAAGCCGGTCGAGAGAAAGGTTCCGCAAGGCTGCCGCTGTTGCTGAGACGGCGGATTCGGCATACTGCTGCGCACGGTCAAGGTGCGACTTCTTCAGCGAAAGCTGGTAGGCGATGTTGTTCCATACCAGCGGCGATGCATTCAATTCGACCGCATGATCGAAGGTAGCCAGCGCCTTGTCGTCCTGACCCAGATTCAGATAAGCGTCCCCGAGGCTCACCTGCAACTCAGCGCTGTCCGGACTGAGAGACGCGGCCTTCTCCAACTCGGCGGCAGCCTCGGGATACTTGTGCCACTCCGCATACATTGCGCCAAGATTGGAGTGCGCGAACTTGTCGAGCGGATTGCTTTCCAATTGCTTATTAAAAGCCTTTACGGCGTCGTCGTACTTGCGGTCGTTCCAATAAACCCGGCCCAGGTTGTTGTAGGCGAACTCGTCGTAGGGATTGACCTCAATCTGCTTCTGGAAAGAAGCGATCGCCTGGTTGTCATCGCGCATCGCGAAGTACACCAGGCCCAGGTTGTTCCACGCGACCTTGTTCTTCGGATCGATTTCGGTCGCGCGTTTCAGTAACGCTTCGGCGACGGGCAAGTTGCCAGTGTCGGCTGCGGCCCGCGCGCTCTCCACGAGATCATCGGCCTTCATGTCCGCCTGCGGAACAATCGCCCCCGCAACCGCGCTCTCGATCGATAACCGTTGCGCCAGGTCGGCGCCCACCGCACGCCGGAACGATTCGTAGTCTGCGGCTCGCGCCACAGGAAGTTCGTCCTGGCGAAGGGTGAGCTTGCGGCCCGCGGAAAAGACGCCTCCGTCAACCTTGTAGGTGGCCTCGTATTCTGCATAGTCGCGCTTCAGAGAGAAAGCGAGCGGAACATGTGTCGTGTACTTTGCGGGCAACGTGAGCTTGATTTCGTAGGAGTACGAAGCCTTCGGGCCCAGCTTCAGCGGTTCCGCGTCCGGATCGCTGTCGTCGTCATCGACGTCGGGCAGACTGAATTGCACCAACGGCAAAACAATTTCTGTTTTCTTTTTCGACCAGTCGAGGAAGTTCACCTTGGAAACGTCATAGGAGAGCGTGAACGGTTCCTTCGTCGCCGCCGGATCGCTGACTTTCAAGTTGGTTACGTCGCCGCCCAGGCCGGAGTTAATGTTTTCCGCCACCCGCTGCCAGTTCGCCTGGGGCACGCGCCGGAACACCGAGCGCAACAACAGTTCTTCATCGCCACGAAACTGGTAGTGAACATGGCCTTCGAACTTTCCGATGTCGTTAACCTTTCCTTCAACCTCGGCGAGTTCCGAATCCGGTGTAGGAGTGTCCGATGGAGTTTCTTCCAGATGCGGTACAACGGTGGAAGGCGGATTGACCGGAGGGATCACCAGCGCCTGCTTCCTGCGCAGTGTGAAAGCTAACAGGCGGAACGGAGCGACCTCACTGGTCGTGTCCATCCAGACTTCCTGGTTCCCCATCGGCAGCATAGTAATGACGTGATCGAACTGAGAGGGCGAGGGAACATCCGGATCCAGCTTGCGTGACGAGTTGATCAGTACAGACGAGGCGTGGAGCCCTTCAGCCTCGAGCAGCGAAGCCAGCAGCGTGTGCTTGTCCTTGCAGTCGCCATATTGATCATGCAGCACGTCCGAAGCAGCATGCGGCTGGTAGCGGCCTACTCCCAACGACAGACTCACGTAGCGAAAGTTCTTCGCCACGTAATCGTATAGCGCTTCGGTCTTTTCCAGATCGGTGGTCCGTCCCTTGGTCAGTTCGTCTGCCTTGCTCCGAACTTCCGGCGAGGGGGCACGGCGGTCCTTCTCCAGGCTTGCGTACCAGCGGCCGATCTGTTCCCAGCTTTCAAACGTCGTTAACTGGATGTCGGGCCGGTCATCATCGGGATGATGCTTCTTCTTCTTTTTATCCTTCGCCTTCTGGTCGTCGTCGCGCTCGAGATGGGAACCTGACCAGTGGTAAATGCGGCGTCCATTTTCTTCGGTGATCTTGGCATCCATCCCCGGCTTGCACTTCAGCTTCAGCGGGCGGCCGACAGGGACATCCACGTCCAGGGTTTCATCCAGCGTGATGTTGCTCTTGTCGAATTCGTAGTCAGCCCAGAACTGTCCAGAGGCCAGCGGCGTGTGAATCACGGTGACCATGTCGTATTCCAGTACTTCGCCGGGACGCAGACCCGGGACCGTAATGTGTTTCTGGCGATAGTCGGTATAGACCGGCGCTTCGCGCTCGATGGGAGCACTCAGGTCCTGCACCGCGTCGTCGCCAGCCTTGACTACGGTGCCATCTTCCTTGAGCACGCGAACGTAAGGAATCTCTACCCGTTCGTTGGCGGAGTTATATCCCTCCTGCAGTTGTCCCCATTGCTGCACGCCCGCTTCGCTTTGCACCCGGATCCGGGCAATCGTTTCCTTCCGACCCGTGCCGTCCGCCTCAAACCGGTAGCGTGAGTGCATTTGCTCGATAACGAATGACTCCTGCGCGTAGTCGTGACCCTTGCCTTCCGATTTCGGCGAGTCGGCTGGCTTGCCCGCGCTCGCATCGTTCGGTTTCTGGTCGGCACTCGGTGTCTGTGGCGTGCTGGAAGCTTTGGCGGGAAGCGTTGAGTCCGGCGTTCCGGGACTGGATTGTTGTGGACTCGCGCTGGCGGCCAGCAAACAGCAAAAGAGAACGGCAACGAAGCAATCACGCATAAGTGGAAAGACAAACCCCGCCTTATTATCCCATGGGGTGCGAAAGTGCGAAGCTTCATTGGGCATCGATGATTGGCTCTTTTTGAGCTTGTCGTTTTCCTATAACGACAATTAATTTTCACATTAATCTTGTGATTTCCGTCACATTTTTATTCTTCAATCCCGCCAATCCGGGATAAAATTCGCCCAGATAGTCTTGCCTCGCTGTGATGCGGGGCAGGCGTGACGCATAACATTCTTGCGCCACGATTTTCCGTTCGGAGGTTTGCATGGAAGATCGGGCCCCTGTCGTTTCTCCTACTGAGCAGTCCTCAACTTCGATGACCAAGCATCATGAAGGCCGCGGGGCCTGGGTTCTCACTTGCTACGGAATCTGTGGCCTGGCGTTATTCGGGGTTCTGGCGTACTTCTTCTCGGACTTCATCTCCCACTAGTCCAAGGCTGCGGGACGAACGGGCGTGCGCGTCCGCGGAATGCAGGGAACGTGTACCTCCCGATTTGTTTGCCGCAAAACTCCCGGCTTCCCGTTCCGAAGTCGCCGCTTTGAACGTGCTACAATGAGCGGCCTTAGTTTGTCGCTACGACGCCGGCATTGAACCCCACACTTGGATAACGATCCACACGGAAGAAGCCGTGCCTAAGACTCCCACTCCCAGTCCGACTCCCATAACTTATGCCGACGCCGGTGTCGATATCAGTCGCGCCAACCGTACCAAGCAGCGGATCAAATATTTAGCGCACAAAACATTCACTCGGGGCGTGCTCAGCGAGATCGGCGGCTTTGGCGGCCTATTTGCCGTGGATAAGACCAAGTACACCGACCCCGTGCTGGTTTCGAGCGTTGACGGCGTGGGCACAAAGTTGAAGATCGCCTTCGAGATGGACCTGCACTCGACCGTCGGAGCCGACCTGGTCAATCACTGCGTCAACGACATCGCCGTCCAGGGTGCGGCGCCGCTGTTTTTCATGGATTACCTGGCCACCGGCACGCTTGACCCGTCCATCGCGGAAAAGGTGGTCGAGGGCATTGCCGACGCCTGCAAGCACAATGGCTGCGCTCTGATCGGTGGCGAGACCGCGGAAATGCCGGGCTTTTATCCCGACGGCGAATACGACCTCGCCGGCTTCATCGTCGGTGTCGTGGAGCGGGAAAAAATCATTACCGGCAAAGATGTGCAAATCGGCGACATCATTCTCGGGCTCCCGTCCAACGGCCTGCACACCAACGGTTATTCGCTGGCCCGCAAGTTGCTGTTTGAAGTCGCTCACTATTCGCCCGAGACCTACGTCAACGAAATCAAGAACAAGGTCGGAAACGAACTGATACGGACCCACAAGAGCTATTGGCCCGCCCTGAGGAAGTTGATCGACGGGCAGTGCGTTGCCGCGTTGGCCCACATCACGGGCGGCGGCATTACGGAGAATCTCCCGCGCGTGTTGCCTCGTGGCACAGCCGCCGTCATCGAACTCGGAACGTGGCCTGTGCTCCCCATCTTCGAACACCTCCAACAACTTGGAAACGTGCCTCAGGACGAAATGTTGCGCACCTTCAACATGGGGATGGGCATGCTCCTGGTCGTGCCATCAGCGAAATTCAAGAAAGCCCAATCGGTGCTGGAACGAGTAGGCGAAAAGGCCTACACCATCGGACGGATCGTAAAGGGCGAACGCAAAGTCACGTATAGCTAAAGTCTGTGACAGCAAATACAAGGCCTCCTTACTTCTGCTTCCGTTTCGTGTCTCCGTGGTGAATTATGATGGTGACCTAAACCCCACCCGCATGAAATCCCTCGGCATCCTCCTTTCCGGACGCGGTTCGAATTTCGTCGCCATCGCCGATAACATCGACGCCGGCCGCATTCCCGCTGCGCGGATCGCCGTTGTCATCTCCAATAAGCCAGATGCACCGGGCATTGCGACCGCTCGCCAGCGTGGGCTCGAAGCGCTTGTCATCCCGTCCAAGGGCAAGTCGCGCGAGGAGCATGACCGCGAAGTCGTCGCCGCTCTGCAGTACCACAAAGTTGATCTTGTTTGCCTTGCCGGATACATGCGTCTGCTGTCGCCATGGTTTGTGCAGCAATTTCCGCACAAGATTCTGAATATCCATCCGTCGCTGTTGCCCGCTTTTCCCGGACTCGAAGCTCAGGAGCAGGCCTTTGCCTACGGAGTAAGAGTATCCGGCTGCACCGTGCACTTCGTCGACGAGGAACTCGACCACGGCGCCATCATTGTGCAGAAGACCGTGCCTGTTCTCGACAGCGACGACGAACACTCCTTGGCGACGCGCATACTGGAACAGGAACACCTGGCCTACACCGAGGCCATCAAGATTGTCCTGGATGGCAACTTCGAAGTTGTGGGCCGTAGATTGAAGACGGGAATGTCGGGGAAAAAATAGTCCCCGTGTACGGTCGCTCGCATTTGCGTTCGTGGGGTAGCTACGACTTTCTGACTTTTGCCATCCTGACGATGGGTAATACTTCCCCGTTGCCAAGCTGGACGAATTGATTCTCCACCTCCAAGTATCCTTTGGCTCGGTAGAACGCCACGCCGCTCAACGTGGCGCCCATTTCAAGACGCGTGAAACCTGCTTCCACAGCGGCTTTCTCGCACGCCTCGAGGATCAGGCTGCCGATCCCCTGCCGCGCCCACTCGGGAGCAACGAAGAACGCCCGAATTTTCGCGGCATCCCGCAACGGATCGAGCAGCGAATCTTCGCGCCCGGCGTATTGATCGCCTCCGTAGAGGGTCTTGCGTTTGCTCCACCCGCCGCACGCAACGATCTTTGGTTTTCTCGTCTCCGGATTCTCCATCTCTGCGACAAAATATGTTCCATCCGAGATAAGCTGGCTGTCCACGCCGTAGACGCTATTCAAGGCACATTCAATCTGAACGCGAGAGTAGTCCTGAGCCTGCAGTCCCCGCACGGAAGCCTCGATGACTTCCCGCAGTCGCGGGACGTCGGCCTCCACCGCCGCTCGCAGATGAATTTCAGCCATATCCGTCGTGTTCGCTTCCGTAATTCTAGCCGTCCGATTCGGCCTTTCGCGGCGCGTTCCTTATAATGTCCTTTCTCATGTCAACCTTCGCGCCCGTAGACGAGCAACTCACGTACATCAAGAAAGGCTCCTCGGAGATTATCCGTGAGGCCGAACTCCGCGCCAAGTTGGAGAAGTCGCGGTCCACCGGAAAGCCCTTGCGCGTGAAGCTCGGCATGGACCCGACCGCTCCCGACTTGCACCTGGGCCACACAGTCGTATTGCGCAAGCTTAAGCATTTTCAGGATCTCGGCCACACAGCCATCTTCCTGATCGGCGATTTCACGGGGATGATTGGCGACCCCACCGGACGCTCGGCCACGCGGCCCCCGTTGAGCCGCGAGCAAATCGAGCAGAACGCGGAAACCTACAAAGAGCAGGTCTTCAAGATTCTCGATCCGAAAAAAACGGTGATCGATTTCAACCGCCGCTGGATGGGGAAGTTCACCTCGGACGATTTTGTCCGCCTCACTGCCAAGTACACCGTCTCGCAGCTGCTGGAGCGCGAAGACTTTCACAAGCGCTTTCAGGAAGAGAAGCCGATTTCCGTGCATGAACTGCTCTACCCGCTGGTTCAAGGATACGACTCAGTCGCGCTCGAGGCTGACGTGGAACTTGGCGGCACCGACCAGAAGTTCAACCTGCTGGTCGGCCGCGAACTGCAGCGCGCGTATGGTCAGGAATCGCAAGTAGTGCTGACGACGCCGATCCTCGAAGGCCTCGACGGCGTCCAGAAAATGTCGAAGTCGTTGGGCAACGCGATCGGCATCCACGAACCGCCGCTCGAGATGTACGGAAAGATCATGAGCATCTCTGACGAAATGATGTGGCGTTACTACGAACTCTTGACCGACGTGCAAGTCGCCGACATCGAGAAGATGAAGCGCGAGAGCCACCCAATGCAGGCAAAAAAAGAGCTTGCACGACGAATCGTTGCAGACTTTCATGCAGCAGAGGCCGCCACGAAGGCAGCAGAGGACTGGGCGAAGCAGTTTCAGAAGGATGAAGTGCCAAGTACCACAGAGCTGATACGGATTCCGCTCGAAAATGTCAACGCTGCAAATTCGAGGGAGTTGGCAGACGAAAACACGTATTTCGTTATTGACGCGCCGAGTCTGCCAAATGTCAGGCTTGTTTGGTTCAACAAGGTCTTGGTAGAAGCTGGATTGGTTGCTTCTGGAACTGAGGGCTCCCGCAAGATTAAGGAAAAGGTCGTTCGTGTCGACGACAAAACCATCCCGCAGATGGTGGTATCAATCCAGCTAGACAAAGAAAGGGTCGTGCGACTTGGAAAAAAGATAAAACGAATTGCGATTTTCGAGTGACCGGCCGGTCATGAAGACAACCATGTGGGGACAGCCGCCCTCGGCTGTCCGGGCGAGCGATAGCTCGCCTACGCTTCATTCAGCACGATTCCCAAGGTGGAACTCTTCCTCATCGACAACAACAACGAACATGAGCTTTGCACTCACCTTGCCTTACGATGCAGAGAGCGGAGCTTCGCTCCGCCGGACAGCCGAGGGCGGCTGTCCCCACATGAGTTGTGGTTATGCCGCAAGCTTTCTATCGTCGGCAACTTCCTCACCTGCAGTGCGATGACAAGCCACATTTCCTGACATTTTGCACCGACCACCGCTGGATCATTCCAGAGAGTGTTCGTTCACTAGTGTTGGAGTCTTGTTTACACGACAACGAAAAGAAATTCGACCTGCGAGTTGCTGTTGTCATGCCTGATCACGTTCACATGATCTTTACGCCCCTTATCGATTACCACGCGAAAGAGGTGTGTTCGCTTGCGGAAATCATGGATGCGATCAAGGGAGCTTCCGCTCACCGGATCAATAAAACTTTAGGCCGCAAGGGACGGGTCTGGCAGCCGGAATCCTTTGATCATGTGTTGCGATCTTCCGAGAGCCTTGATGCCAAAATGCGATATTTGTTGGAGAATCCCGTTCGTCAAGGACTGGCCAGAGATTGGAATGACTACCCGTGGCTTTGGATGAAACCCTTTGTGAATCCGTTCGGACCGCCGTCGCAGATCTGATGACTAAAGCGGAGCTTCGCTCCGCTGGACAGCCGAGGGCGGCTGTCCCCACATAATCGAGCTAGCTTTCCCGCAATTCTGCTACTCTCATCGGCGCACATGCGGGCGGCGGCCATTCTCGGGCTGGGATGTTCTCCGAAAGATCTGAAGCCGTTCCAATCTGACAAAACTGTCGAATGGCGCCTGGGCATGCCGTCCTCAGGGGATGAGGCCGACGTTGTCCTGTTGTTCGGCGGCGACGGGACGATTCATCGGCATCTTGGACCGCTAGTCAAGCTGGGCCTGCCTGTCCTGATCGTGCCGGCTGGGAGCGGCAACGACTTCGCCCGCGCGCTGGGCCTGCGTCGCGTTCGCGATTCGCTAGCTGCGTGGAGGAAATTCTGTGGGGGCAACGCCGCTGTACGCCCCATCGACCTCGGGATAATCTCGGCCATCGACAACGCGGGCGGGGCGGTCGGGCCACACAGCCCTCGATACTTCGGCTGCGTGGCGGGTGTTGGTCTCGATGGCGAAGTTGCGCGCCGCGCCAACAGTTTGCCCCGCTGGTTGCGCGGACATGGCGGCTACGTCCTCAGCCTCGCTCCCACGATCTTTACCTTCGCGGCTCTGCCCATGAAGATTTTGACCTCCGCATATCCCGCGAATGCCCCCACAACTTCCGGTTGGACTACTCGCAGTGATCAGCCCACCATGCTGGCCGCCATCGCCAATACTCCGATCTACGGTGGAGGAATGAAGATTGCTCCGCAGGCGAAAATGGATGATGGCGTGCTCGACATATGTATTGTCGGTAGCGTAGATCCCTTCAAGCTGTTCTGCATGTTCCCCACAGTTTACGCGGGCAGGCATCTGAAAATCCGTGAGGTCGCGTATTTTCAATCCCCGCGGGTGCGCATCGAAACCGAGCACCCGCTCGACGTCTACGCCGACGGAGAATACGTTTGCCGCACGCCGGTTGAACTATCCATCCAACGAGCCGCACTCAAGGTCGTAACCCTCTAGCGGACGGCCCGTCTTTCCCCACGCCTTTAGGTCGTCTTTCCCGCCAAGTGCTAAACTTTCCTCATGTCTGAAAGGCGTTCGCGCACTCTGCTCTGGATCCTGATCGGCGGAGGAGCTTTCTTCCTCTTCGTGCTGGCCGTCTTTACCCTGGTTTATCTCACGCTGCACGCTGGTGGCGCCGATGCCGGCATTGGCGGGTTCGGCGACCGCATCGGAGTGGTCGATCTCGAGGGTGTCATCCTTTCGCCCCAGCCGGTCGTCAGCCAACTTAAGAGATTCGGCGACGACTCCTCGATCAAGGCCATCATCCTGCACGTGAACTCTCCCGGCGGGGGCGTGGCCGCTTCCGAAGAGATTTATCGCGAAGTGAAGCGCATTCGCGCCGAAAAGAAAAAGAAGATTGTCGTTTCGATTGAAACCGTGGGCGCCAGTGGAGCGTTCTATGTGGCGTCGGCGTGCGACAAGATTTACGCCGACCAGGGCAGCATCGTCGGTTCCATTGGCGTGATTGCTCAGTGGGTAAATTACGGCGACTTGCTTAAGTGGGCCAAGCTGAAAGATATCGTCATCAAGACCGGCGAGTTCAAAGACACGGGGAACCCGGCACGCGATCTAACTCCGGCCGAACAGGCCTACATGCAGTCGCTGATCGACAACATGTTCGGGCAATTCATCAAGGCGGTCGCGGACGGGCGCGGAATGAAGTACGACGACGTGAAGTCAATTGCCAACGGCAAGGTCTGGACCGGGGAGCAGGCAGCGTCAATGAAGCTGATCGACAGCGTCGGCGATTTCGAGGCCGCTGTCGCCGACACGGCCAAGTCGGTTGGCATCAAGGGGGAACCAACCCTGGTTCGTCCCGAAAAAGACCGCCGCACACTGATGGACCTTCTCCTCGGCGATGTTTCGCAGTACATCCCGAGCCGCGAAAAGATGCTCGAGCAGCAGGTTGGCTTTTACTACCTCTGGAAATAGGCCAATCCTTCGACTTCGGATCGAGGCCGCCCGGCCCCACCGGCCCGTGTGGGGGTTCCACAACCGCAACTTGCATCCAACCCCTGAAATTTGAGAAGGTTATGGGTGCTGCTTGGCCGGGAAGGCCAAGGAAGCCACCTGCTCGGGTGGGTTTGACCTGCGGAACGGTTAGATTACAATTTCAAAGTTGGGGTGAGAGGGGCGTTATGACCAAAGCCGATCTGATTGACGAAGTCTCGCGTTTGGCTGAACTTACGCGGAAAGATAGCGAAGTCATCGTGGAGACCATTTTTGATAGCGTAGTGCGCTCCCTGCGCGCGGGCGACAAAATTGAGATCCGTGGCTTTGGCAGCTTCCGAACCCGCCAGCGCAAGCCCCGCGTCGGACGCAATCCGAAGACCGGCGAACGGGTGGAAGTCCCCGCGAAGAAGATCCCTTTCTTTAAGCCCAGCAAGGAACTAAAAGACCTGGTCAACGACGCGAGCGCGACCGCAGCCCCAACTCCAGCGCCACCAGCAACACCGGTGCCGCCGACAGCTTAAAAAAAAAGCCAATTGTAGAGACGTTGCTTGCAACGTCTTTTTTCTTGACCTTGAATCCTTAAGTTCCAGTCCTGTCCCCACAACCGTTTCTCTAAGAATTTTGCCGCCGTCTATACTTGGATGCCGATTCCCATGGCATCTCGGAGTACACCAAAGTGAGACCAGCCCGTCTGATCCCTATGCGCTCCCTCAAACTCATTTGCCTGCTACTCGTGTGTGCCGGATTAACGTGCGTCTCGCAAACGCAGCCTCCTGATACCCCCGCTGGCGCCCAGTTGGCGGCCTGGCTCGCAAGCTTCAACCGCGGCGATAAGGCAGAGCACCTCGAATTTCTGCAAAAGAATTTCCCCTCCAAAGTCGACAACTTGGACCGGGAGATGGACTTTCGCCAGATGACCGGAGGTTTCGACTTCAAGAAAGTGGAAGACTCCACGCCGACGAAGGTGGTCGCGCTGGTGCAGGAACGCCTCTCAGATCAAGTCGCCCGGCTTACCTTGGAAGTGGAACCCGACAGTCCGCACCGCATCACGAGTCTGGATCTGCGAGCCATTCCACGACCCGCCGATCTCCCGCTGGCTCATCTGACCCAGGCTGAGCTAGTCGCAGCCGCGCGAAAGACCGTGCAGCAAGAGGTCGACAAAGACCGTTTTGCGGGTGCCGTGCTTATTACAAAAGACGGAAAGCCAATCTTGGCCGAGGCCTATGGTCTGGCCGACCGGGAACACAAGATCCCAAACACGCTGAAGACGCGCTTCCGCATCGGCTCCATGAACAAAATGTTTACCGCGGTATCGATCCTGCAACTTGTACAAGCGGGCAAGGTTGGGCTGGACGATCCGGTGGGTAAATACTTGACCGACTATCCCAACAAGGATGTTGCCTCGAAAGTCACAATCCAACATCTGCTGACCCACACCGGTGGCACCGACGACATCTTTGGTCCTGACTTCGACGCGCATCGGTCGGACCTGCGCACACTGCAGGACTACGTGAAGCTCTACGGCAGCCGAGCCCCCAAGTTCGAGCCGGGGAAACAGTTTGAGTACAGCAACTACGGCTTTATCCTGCTTGGCGTAATTGTCGAAAAAGTGAGTGGCGAGAGTTACTACGACTACGTGCGCAAGCACATCTACGTGCCTGCAGCCATGACTTCAACTGGTTCCGAACCAGAAGATCACGAGATCGCTGGCCGCAGCGTTGGTTACACGAAAATGGACAACGCCCCGCAATGGAAGCCCAATACGGATACGCTGCCCTTTCGCGGCACCTCTGCCGGCGGCGGCTACTCAACGGTTGAAGATCTCTCGAAATTTGCCATCGCGCTCCAGCAACATAAGCTGCTGAACGCGCATTACACGGAACTGCTGACGACGGGGAAAGCAGAGACGCCCGACAGCAGTTACGCCTTCGGTTTTGGAGATCACAAAATCAACGGCATCCGCTGCTTCGGTCACGGCGGCGGTGCGCCCGGCATGAATGGCGACCTTCAGATTTGTCCCGGAGTTGGCTATGTCGTGGTCGTGCTCGCCAACCTGGATCCTCCGGCCGCCAGTCGCATTTCGCAATTCATCACCAACCGACTGCCGGAGAAGTGAGAACCGCGCAAGGTTCGCCGCGAGAGGCCGCAGCCTGATCTCACCCGTGCGCTACGGCTTCGTCCCCAGATAGAGATCAGCCACCCTCAGCGCCAGTTGCTCTGGATCAAGGTCGGCGCGATTGGCGAGCACGATGACGGTCAACTTGTCCTCGGGAAAACGCTGGATTGTGGTCCGGAAGCCGATCGTTTCGCCATCGTGCGACATCCGCTTGTGGCTCTTGTACGGCGCAAGAAACCAGCCAAAACCGTAGCTCACATCGCTGCCGTGGGGCAGCTTCGCCGGACCGCCCGTGGGCTGCACCGGAGTCAACGCGGGCTGCATTTCTGCTTCGCTGAGCAGAGTGTGCTCGCGCAATGCCCGGTCCCACTTGGCCAGATCGTCGATCGAGCTATAAATGCCGCCGTCGCCCAGAACCGCCGATGTCGGGCTCTGGTCAGTCTCCTGCCAACCGTCCCCCTTTTTCGTGTGTCCGTAGGCGCGATGCGGCGCCTGGTTCTTACCTTTCTCATAGGCGAGTGTATTCGTCATGTTCAAGGGAGCGAAGATTCTATCGTGGAGAAATTGGCCGAAACCCTTACCTGAGACTTTTTCCACGATCATTGCCAACACGGCATAGCCGGAGTTGCTGTACTCCCATTTCGAGCCCGCGGGAAACTTGCCGCTCGTCTGCTGTTCGAGCAGTTTGAGAACGCCCGCATCCAGAATCTGCGGAATCTTCTCCTCCGCCGTGTTGGGATACTGCTTCATCAGGATTTCTTCGTAATCAGGCAGGCCGGACGTGTGGTTGAGCAGGTTGCGAACAGTGATCGGCCTGCCATACGCAGGGAATTCGGGGAACAGATCAGTGAGATGGTCGTCGTAGTGCAACTTGCCGTCGCGCACCAACAGCATGATGCAAGCCGCGGTGAACTGCTTGGTAAACGATGCGAGACGGAAGTTTGTATTCGCTTCGATGGGATGCAACGTGCGCAAATCGGTCACGCCGTAACCACGCCGGAATACGAGCTGTCCGTTGTAGACGACGAGTACCGCCGCGCCAGGCGCGTCTTTGGACTTTAGCGATGCGAAGATGGCATCGATCTGGCTTTCGGAAACCTGGGCACTGGCGGGTGTTGCAAACAACCCGACTGACAAGACGAGCACAGCCATCGCAATTCTGAATCTCAAGAGTAGGCCTCGAAGGTCTAAACGTCCGGATCTGTGCGCATGCCAGCACGAACGGGGTCCGAGGGCAACTGGAAGGTGCGCTGGCTCTCCCAGTTGCCGTCCCGACCCTCACTCGCTGTCGGATTTGGCTCCCGGGATGCGTTTCTTCAGAAACTTAATCTGGCCATTGTGGTTGGATTCGTGTTCACAGACGTGAAACCATTTGCAGAAATTGTTCGTCGGCCCCCAGCCCCAATCCTTGTCGACCGACATAAGCCAGGCGTCGTCGCGCTTGCGAAATTCAGAAAAAGTTTGCTCTCGCGTCTCGCGAAGCAAGCCTAAATAGTAGTCGAGGTCATGCCCTTTGATCGCCTTGCGAGCCGGCTCACCCAGTTCCATAGCGATGCCCCATTTTTCCTTGTAGGAGCTGGGCAGTTCCTTCAGGTTATTTCCCTCAAACGTATTGATCTGATAAATCCGGTCGGTCGCTGCCAAATGCATGAGTAGAGACCCAATGGTGTTGGCCTTTTCGTCGGCCAGATAATCCAGGTCCTTCTGCGTCATGCCTTTGACAGACATCAAAAGCGCGTTGCGCATCCAGGTCATCATCGATACGAGCGTTCCGATTTGCGGAGAGTAGCCCTTCTTGGGGCCAATGATATTAACGTCACTGTCCTCCGACAAACTCGGCTGCGAAACCAGCATCAGGCCGGAAACTCCAGTGGAAAATGCAGCCGCAGTCTTGAGAAAGTCACGTCGATTCGGTGTGCATTCGGATGCGAACATATGCCCATCCCTTTCGGTGTGCGTGATTTGGCAGGGGAACGCAGGGATGGTATCACAGGAATTACACGGTTAATATCGCCACTCGGTTCGCTTTGGCAAAACTGCGCTTCTGCCTTACCTGCGCACTCCGACCACTCCCATCAGCCGCCCGGTCTTGCCCTTCTCGGCTCGGTAGGAGAACAGGATATCGGGATGACAGTTTGTACAAAGTGGAGATGCTTCAATGTTTTTCTTCGGCACACCGGCCGCCAGTAGCTGACGACGGTTCGCTTCGACCAGGTCGAGGAAGATTTTCTTGGGCAACTCACCGTGCCCGGGAGCGCGGGCGGTCAGAAACAGCAGCGGATACTTCTCCCGCACCGGATCAGAATCTTTGATTTCGTGAAACAAGCTGGCCCCGTACGCAAACTGCGATTCGAATTGCGTGCGCACTTCTTCGCCGACCTCGTAACAACAGCCTTGGATCCCGGGACCAATCGCCGCTTTCAGATCGCGAGGACGGCTGCCAAAACTGCGGATCATCTCACCCACGCCTTTCTCCACGATCCGCTTCACCGTCCCGCGCCATCCGGCATGAAAAACGCCAACCGCCCGGCGCTTGGTATCGACCAGAATGACCGGCAGGCAGTCCGCGGTCTGGATCGCAAGCAACAGGTTGGGCGTGGCGGTGATCAAGCCATCTCCTGCAAGAGGCGCTTCCGGAATTGCATCGACAGAATGAATGATGTCGGAGTGAATCTGGCGAACGGTGATCAACGGCCAAAGCGTGTGCCCGGAATTGCGCGACCCACGGCGCTTGGGCACGACCGCTCCGACTTCGCGAAGAAAGGTTGCCCGGTTCCGTTCGACCGCGGAACGCGAATCGTCCTTGGTAAAGCCCAGGTTCAAGTCGCCCTTACCGTACACGCGGGAAACTCCACCCAGACGCGTGGAAAAGCCATGCACGAGCCACGGCAGCGCGCTCAAAAGTTTAGCGCGGAGAATGTTAAGGCCAGACTGCTTGCTGATGGATTGTCGCGGAGCCCCGGTCGACACAATTCCATGGTACAGCAAGAAATGTCGAGGGCTGTCGCGGCGGTTTGCCCCGTCGCCCAGACGCTCCGCTATAGTTCTAATCATGTTCGAAAATTTCACTGCCACGGACCGCTGGACGAAGAAACCGGTCCATTGCGTCTACCAGGCCATGATCGTCGCCATCGCCACCCGCCACGCCGATGCAGTGGACGTCAAGTTTCTGGTGGATGGACGAAAAGTCTGGGTGGCTCTACCTCATCCCGCCTGGGTGGAATATAAAAAGCGCACTGGCAAGACAATCACAGATTCGCTGGCCGTGGAAATTGCCGGGCACTACCTGAAGAAGGCTCTGGAATCGGGAGAAGGTCTCGGGCGCGAGATGTATTCTCTGACGATCGAAGAAACTCTCTCGAACCTGGACGCCGCTGTCGCTGAGATGCAAGCCCAGCCGGCTTAACTAGTGTGGTGATAGCCGCCTCGGCGATTCGCCCTAACGCTAAAACGACCAACAAGCTCCGCTAAATCACTACTGCCTCTTTGTATTCCCCGAACACCCGCCGCATCGCGTCCGAAATTTCTCCCACGGTTGCGTACGCCTCGACCGCTGTCACGATCCTCGGCATCACGTTTGCGCCCGACCGCGCGGCCTCTTCTACACCAGCCACAGCCGCCTTCCAGGGGCCGGCATCTCGTTTCGCGCGGAGTGCGCGCACCCGTTCCACCTGCTTCGGTTCCAGCGAAGGATCAATTCGTTGAATCGGAATCGCCTTCTCCTCTTCAACCTCGAACCGGTTCACGCCGACGACGATCGCTTCTTCGTGATCGACCTGCTGCTGGTATTCGTAGGCGGCGTTCTGAATCTCTTGCTGCACAAAGCCGCGTTCAATGGCCTTCAGCATCCCGCCGAGCACTTCAATTTTCCCCAGATATTCGGCGGCCCGCTGTTCAATCTCACTCGTCAGCGTCTCCACGTAGTACGAACCGGCCAGCGGATCAATCGTTTGCGGAGCTCCCGACTCGTAGGCAATCACCTGCTGGGTGCGCAATGCGATCCGCGCCGCTTGCTCCGTTGGGAGGGCCAGCGCCTCGTCGTAAGAATTCGTGTGCAGGGACTGCGTGCCGCCGAGCACCGCAGCCATCGCCTGGATCGCCGTCCGCACAATGTTGTTTTCCGGTTGTTGCGCGGTCAGTGTCGAGCCGGCCGTTTGCGTGTGAAAGCGAAGCATCCACGACCGCGGATTCTTCGCCTTGAAATGTTCGCGCATAATCCGCGCCCACATCCGCCGCGCCGCGCGGAACTTGGCGACTTCTTCCAGAAAATTGCTGTGCGCATTAAAGAAAAACGACAGCCGCGGTGCAAACTTGTCCACGTCTAGCCCGGCTTTGATCGCCGCTTCCACATACGCCATACCGTTTCCCAGCGTAAACGCCACTTCCTGCACCGCGGTCGATCCGGCCTCGCGCATGTGATATCCGGAAATCGAAATCGTATTCCACTCCGGGACGTTCTCATTGCCCCATGCGAACATATCGGTGATGACGCGCATCGCTTGCTGCGGCGGATAAATATACGTCCCGCGCGCGATGTACTCCTTCAGGACGTCGTTTTGCACGGTGCCTGAAAGCTTGCGGATGTCTCCACCCTGCCGCCGCGCTACCGCAACGTATAGCGCCAACAGGATCGAAGCCGTCGCATTGATGGTCATCGATGTCGATATCTTCGTAAGCTCAATGCCGTCGAACAGCCGTTCCATGTCTTCAATCGAGTCGATGGCAACGCCGACTTTGCCCACTTCGCCCGATGCCAGCGGGTGATCGGAATCCATCCCGATCTGTGTTGGCAAATCGAACGCAACCGACAGCCCGGTCGTTCCGTTGGCCAGCAGATATTTGTACCGCTTGTTCGACTCCTCGGCGTCGCCCATGCCCGCATATTGCCGCATGGTCCAGAGTCGCCCGCGGTACATGGTGGCCTGCACTCCGCGGGTGAACGGATACTCACCCGGATAGCCCACTTCGCCGTCGTAATCTGTGCCTTTGAGATCGGCCGGGGTATAGAGCGGCTTTACCGAGATGTGGGAAGAGGTTTCGATTTCTGCCGCGGAGACGGCGTTGGTCTTCAGCTTTTGCGTCATCGATCCTTCACCAGAATGTGAGCAAGCATTGCGCCAGCAAGGGCGAGAAAATGGAGGGATTCACGAACGCTGATTCTTTCTGCGCACTCGCCAAAACGAACTAAAGCCGAACCATGCGAAGGTCACGGTGCAGCAGATGGCTGCGGCCAAGCGCCAGGGTGCTACCTGTCCCACATGATACTTACCGTACTCCTTATAAGCGGCGCCGCCAAGACTGAGGGCCATGACGAGAAAAACAACGCCCGTTACCTCGAGCCACAGTTGATGCAGCACGCGCCCGAACGAGCGCGCTGTGGTACGCGCGGCGCTCATTGCGGCGGTGAATGTGCGACTTCGTCCGGCCTGTTGCCCGACCACACGGGCCACAACTCCGACCTTTCGCCAAGTGGAAACCTTGCTCACGACCTCGATTTTAACAGTCTCCGGCGCTACAATGACGCGACTCTGAGATGGGGCGAAACCGTTCTGCCGCGTTGGGCATCTAATCAAGTGTTGACTATGCAAACTTCTGCACCCGACTTTACTCAGCTCAAGTCCGGCCTGAAGACCACCTGGATGGCGGGCGATTTCGGCCAGATTGCTCATTTCACCGCAAAAGAGGCTGAAAATTTTGTGGGTCGAATCGGCATCACTCCCGGCTCGCAGGTGCTGGACGTCGCCTGCGGCACCGGCAATACTTCGATCCCGGCAGCCAAAACCGGTGCTTCTGTCACCGGAGTCGACATTGCCACGAACCTTTTGGAACAGGCGCGAAAGCGCTCCGCCTCGGAGCATCTGCAGGTCCGTTTCGAAGAAGGCGACGCCGAAGATCTCCCTTACGCGGATTCTGCGTTCGACGTAGTACTGACCATGTTCGGCGCGATGTTTGCTCCGCGTCCTGAGAAAGTAGCGGCCGAGTTGTTGAGGGTTTGCAAACCTGGTGGCATTATCGCGATGGCGAACTGGACTCCCCAGGGTTTCGTCGGCAAGTCTTTTCAGGTTACCTCCAAATTGGTGCCGCCCCCTCCTTTTCCCCCACCGGTGTTGTGGGGAGACGAATCGGTTGTCCGCCAGCGGTTGGGGCAAGGCACAAAGCAGATCCATTGCACGCTCCAACACACGCATTTTGCCTATCCGTTCCCGCCACGCGCGACCGTGGAATTCTTCCGTCGCTATTTCGGTCCGACTCAAATGGCATTCTCCAAACTGGATCAAGCTGGGCAGGCGGCTTTAGCGGAGCAATTAGAAGAACTATGGATGCAACACAACACGGCCAAGGACGGCACCACCGCCGTCGATGGCGAATATCTGGAAGTCCGCGCGATTCGCGCGTAGAGCGAGATCGTGGTAATTTGGTTTTTAGCGAGGGGGAAGCTCAGTGGATCCACAACTCAAACAACTGATGAAAGAGCTCGGCGATGCTATCAACGAATCCTTGTCCGACTCTGAGCAGATCTCTGAAGTGGTCTCCCGCATAAAAGAAGGCGGCTACGACATCTTCCTCGTCCTCGAAGCCACCATCGGCGTCAGCAAGCAAGGCGAAAAGTCTCCTGATAAAACTTCTCTGGTCGCCACCATGTCGACGAATCCCGAACTGAAGATCAGCGACCAGGACCTCAAGTTCCTGAAATCGCTCCGCATCAAGATCGAAGAAGAGAAACACGACAAGGAAAAATAGCGGTCAGCATCCCATGAACTGCCTGTAGTCTGCCGAGCCGCAGCAACCTTCCGCGCTGTGCTACCATCTACTGTTTTCTTTTCGCATCTGCCTTGCGGAAAAGCGAGACTCCGGCTGGGTTGCCGGTAAAGCGACGGAATCTAAGGGGTAGTAATGAAAGACACTCTTGGGGTTCTCTTGGCGGGGGGCGCCGGTGAGCGACTCTATCCGCTCACTCGCGATCGGGCCAAGCCCGCGGTTACCTTCGGCGGCATTTATCGCATCATTGATATCACTCTTTCCAATTGCCTCAACTCCGATCTGCGCCGTGTCTACATTCTGACCCAATACAAGGCCCTCTCGCTGAACCGGCACATCCGCGAAGGTTGGAACATCCTGGGCCGCGAGGTCGGCGAATTCATCGAAGTCCTGCCCCCGATGAAGCGCGTAAGTGACCAGTGGTATCAGGGCACGGCCGACGCCGTATACCAGAACATCTACTCCATCGGTTCCGAGCAACCAAAACACGTCCTCATTCTTTCCGGCGACCACATCTACAAGATGGACTACGGCAAGATGATGAAACAGCATTTGGATTCGGCTGCCGACATCACGCTCGCGACCATCCAGATTGATCCGGGACAAACCTATCAACTTGGCGTGGTTGACGTCGACAAGGACGGCCGCATCAACGGTTTTGAGGAAAAGCCCAAAACGACCGCATTGCGTTCGCCATTGAACCCGGCCAAGGTCGCGGGATCAATGGGCGTTTACTTGTTCAACGCTGACGTCCTCATTCCAGTGCTGCTCAAAGATGCCGAGAATCCGCAGTCGAGCCACGATTTCGGCAAAGACATTCTTCCCAAAATGGTCGACGACTATCGTGTCTTCGCCTACGATTTCGTCGACGAGAACAAGAAAGAGGCACGCTACTGGCGCGACGTGGGCACCCTCGAGGCCTACTACGAAGCCAACATGGATATCGTCTCGGTGTCGCCGATCTTCAACCTTTACGACGAAGCGTGGCCAATCCGCACGCACCAGCGCCAGTATCCCCCGGCTAAATTCGTCTTCGCCGAAAGCGGACGTACAGGCACCGCCCTGGATTCCATCGTCTCCAATGGCTGCATCGTTTCTGGAGGCACAGTGAAAAATTCGGTGCTCTCTCCCGACGTTCGCGTCAATTCGTATTCAGAAGTCGACGATTGCATCCTGTTTTCTCACGTCAGCGTCGGCCGCCGGTGTCGTATTCGCAAAGCCATCCTCGACCGCGACGTGCACATTCCCGAAGGCACCACCATCGGCTATGACGCAGAGGCCGACCGCCAGCGCTACTTCGTCACCGAAAGCGGTATCACGGTCGTTACTCGTGACTACTCGCTGTTTGAAAATCCTGTAACGGTTGACTACTTCACCAGCGAATAGTCTTCTCGTGCGACCAACTTCAGTGCCGTTTGTCTCGCTTCGACGCAAGCCTTCTCCGTCAAAGAGCAGCCAAAAAAAGGGGCACCCGTTCGTCTGGGTGCCCCGAGCTGCTAGATCGTTGCACGCTCGTTATGGTGTTTGCGGCTTCTGATCTTGCTTTTTCTGTTCGTCTTGCTTCTTTTTCTCTTCCGGAGTCTGCTTCGGCTGCGGATGTTGCTGCTGCGGGCGCTCGTTCGACTGAGCCGAAGGTGGCCGATCCGTCCTGGCTGGCGCCTCGTTGGGGCGATTCTGCTTAGGAGGATTCGCCTCGGGCCGATTGTTCGGTTGATTGGGCTGCGGCCGATTTGCATCAGGCCGATTATTGTCCGGCCGGTTGTTGGGCGCGGGCTGGTTGGGCTGCGGCTTATTGTCCGGCCGGTTGTTGGGCGCGGGCTGATTGGGCTGCGGCCGGTTATTGTCCGGGCGATTATTCGGCGCGGGCTGGTTGGGCTGCGGCTTGTTGTCCGGGCGGTTGTTGGGCGCGGGCTGATTGGGCTGCGGCCGGTTATTGTCCGGGCGATTGTTCGGCGCGGGCTGGTTGGGCTGCGGCTTGTTGTCCGGGCGGTTGTTGGGCGCGGGCTGATTGGGCTGCGGCCGGTTATTGTCCGGGCGGTTGTTCGGCGCGGGCTGGTTGGGCTGCGGCTTGTTGTCCGGGCGGTTGTTGGGCGCGGGCTGGTTGGGCTGCGGCTTGTTGTCCGGCCGGTTGTTGGGCGCGGGCTGATTGGGCTGCGGCCGGTTATTGTCCGGGGGATTATTCGGCGCGGGCTGGTTGGGCTGCGGCTTATTGTCCGGCCGGTTGTTGGGCGCGGGCTGATTGGGCTGCGGCTTGTTGTCCGGGCGGTTGTTCGCCGCAGGCTGATTAGGCTGCGGGCGATTGGCAGGCGGGTTTCCGGGCCGAGGCTGTCCGGATGCCACAGGTTGATTACCAGGCTGGTTTGCGGGGCGGGCCGGCGCTGGCGTCGCCGTTGCGGGCTTCGCCGCTGGCGCTCGCTTCACGAGCGCAGCCTGCTGAGGATTAGCAGGACGCATTTTTTGCAGTTCCTGGCGTGGTACAGCCTGCCCGGGATGCTGCGCCAGAACCTGCTGCCTGGCTGCGAAGGATGGAGGTGGAGGAGGTGGTGCTGCCTTGGCAATCACGGCGCGGTTCGCGACGGCTTGCGGCGGCGCGGCCACATGACCCGCCGTATTCGCGTGCGCACCCATTACTGCCGCGCGGGCCGGAGGGACAGCCGCTCGAACATTTACCGGTGCTGAAGCTAGTTGTTGCGCATTCACTGCGACCGCGGATTTGGCTACAGGCTGGGCGCTGGCAAATGCCTGCTGTGGCACGGCCGTCACCGCTCCGCGCACATTCCGGTTCACGTAGGTGACGTTGTTGATTGTCGTGCTCTTATTGACGATGGTTGTGTTGTAGACATTCGTGACGGTAGTGGTGTTGACGGTGGTGTTCGAGATGTTGACACGATTTACATACGCGGGACTGACCTGGTAGGTCGGCACGTAGACTTCACGGGGGCCCAGTGGAAACCAAGCTACGTTGCCGCCGACTCCTATTCCAACTCCGCCTACGAACGCGACCAGGGCCGGCGCGTAAACAGCGCGCTGTTCGCGTGGTCCCGGTATCCAACCCCACCGGCCTCCATCGGACACCCATCGTCCATAGTGGAACGGTGCGTATCCCCACCGCTCGTCGTCCACCCAAGTCCATCCCCAGGGATCAATCCACGCCCAGTGTCCTTCATGATAAGGAGACCAGTTAGCATCGACTCTGGGATACCAGACATTGCCGTACTGCGACGACGGGCGCCAGTCGCCGTTGTCGTCAAGATCCTGATAGCCGACCATGTCGTGCGGGCAATAGCGTGCCGATGGCGAATCGTCAAATTTACGCTGGCGGCCATCACTCCAGTTGTCAAAGTCGTCGGGACTTCCGATTTGTTCAACCTCGGCATTGAGCGAGTCGGTCCCGCTAAATGTGGTTCGCTGGCCCGAGTGCAGCGTATAACTTTGACCGTTCCCCGTCGATTCGCCCTCTCCCTCGCGGATGGTCACGACTGTGTAGGTCCCATCCTCCGATGCCTCGACACGGTAACGACCGGGCTGGTAAATACTAAAAGCTTGATTTGGAGTGTCGATCTCGAACACGCTGTCGCGGTCCAAATCCCTGACCCGGACATTTATCACTCCCGAACTGAGCTCGATCTGCACTGTGCGATCGTCAAGATTGAGAAAAGAAACGCCGGTATTGGCCGCCAGATTGACGGTGGCCGATCCCATTTGCACTTCTGCCCGCGAGTCCCGGTCGGCCCAAATTTTATCGCCGGTCGTCATGGGGCGATTCGGCACTGCCTCGACCCACTCGGACTCTCCCGCAGGCTGGAAGGAGACCGAGCCCTCCATGTAACCGAGCCGTCCCACGCGGCTCGGCGGATCATCCTGATCCTGTGCCACCGCACTAGATGGAAAGAACACCCCCAGAAATACAACTGCGAGCACCGCAGCCAAAAGGCCGGATGTGACGCTCCGATTCGAGCCGAACTTAGACAGGTTTGTTTTCATGGATTGTTGAAATCCTTTCTGGACGCGATTTTGCGTCAGGGACAACGGTAGGTATTGGCTCGCACGCCCTTTGTTGCTTGCCAGACCTAAGCCACTCCTAATGTAGATGCGATTCGGAGCATCGGACGACATACTGTGATTCAAGTAGAGGCATAGGATGCAGACCCGGAAAACACAAGCCCTGAAGCCCCAGTTCGAAAATCCCCCGGGGCGCAGAATCTTCGTGAAGGTAAGCACCGCCACAAATTGCGGTAAAGAGAGGAATCATAAACACACCAAGGCATTTCGATTCGACTTCACGTTGAATCTGAGCGAATATGTGCGAATAGCGCGTGCCAGTGCCGCGACTTAATCGAGCGGCATCTAGACGTCAAGCGATTGATATGTGCGAATAGCGCGTGCCAGTGCCGCGACTTAATCGAGCGGCACTTAAGCACGTCAAGCCGTTCTCCGACACCTAATTCCGCATCGCTCACTGCTACAATTCCCTGTTTCACCGTCGTGCTCGGTTCGGCCGCGAACTTCAAGGCCTACAACAACGTATTGTCTTGTGTAGGCCTGCGAGTGGTCTCTTTCGTACAGGCCGAAGTCTCAGTAAAACAGCAGGAACCTCCGGGGAGCGCAAGTGGAAGATGTCCAGGTCGTCGCGATGCTGGTCCGGCGTTGTATCGCTGGCGACTCCGCCGCCTGGGAGGAGATCGTGCAGAACTATAACCGACGCATCTACAACATCTGTTACCGCTTTGCCGGATCGTCCGACGACGCCCAGGACCTCACCCAAGAGGTCTTCATCAAGATGTATCGCACCCTGTCGAGCTATGACCACACCAAGGGTGCATTCGTTACGTGGGTCACCACCATCACTCGTAACCTGCTGGTTGATCACTTTCGCAAGAGCAAACAGGATCGAATGACCGATTCCATCGACACGGCGACGTCCGAACACGAGGACGCTCAGCCACTTAGCGAGCAAATCCCTGACCAGTCCGCTCCTCCCGATGCCCAGGTGCGCAGTCGGGAGGTCAGCGAGACCGTCCACGCAGCCTTGGCCAAGCTTTCGCCAGAGCTTCGGGAGGCAGTGATTCTAAGGGACTTACAGGATATGGACTATCGTGAGATTGCCACTGTTTTGAAGGTTCCGGAGGGTACCGTGAAATCGCGAATAAATAGAGGGCGGGCGGAACTTGCCAGGCTCTTACAACGTACCTATAGGCAGGTGATGTGATGCCAGACCACACCAGTAACGGAATGCAGTGCAACGAGTTCGACTCGCTGCTCTCTGATGCCCTCGACGGCGTCCTGAGCGGAGCCGGTCTCGACCGATTCCAGGCCCACGCCGGCAGTTGCAAGGCGTGCGGGCCGCTGCTCGCCGAAGCCGAGGCGGGCCGCAACTGGCTGAAGGGTCTCACGGAGGTGGAGCCTCCAGCCAGCCTGGTCAACAACATCCTGGCATCCACAACGGGCGTTGACACCCAACGCCTGCGGGCAACCACCCGTGCTCGCCAGCCTCGCATCTCGTGGCTGGAGCATGTGCAGGCTACGTGGTTGGAGCCGATGTGGGCCATGATCCGGCAGCCGCGTTTCGCCATGTCATTTGGCATGGCTTTCTTCGCGCTGTCGGTGGGCCTCACCGTAGCCGGCGTCAAACCCGCCGACCTGCGGGAGATCAGCCTTCGGCCATCTGCGATCCGGCACACGTACTACAATACGCAGGCCCGGATCGTTCACTACTACACCAATGTCCGGATCGTTTACGAATTCGAATCGCGCTTGCGGGAGTTCAAGCGCGAGGCGCCCGCTGAACCCGGACCAGCAAAACAGAAAGACCGGAAGAACGACACAACACAACAGCCCGAGCAGAAGCAGGAGCGCAACTATAGCCAAACGAATCCTCAACTTATTCTGGCCAACGCTCCTCTGGGTCCATCTCTTCGCGATCTGCCTGTAGTGTCGGTGACCACGTACAGGAGGCTCGTATGAACTGCGCCACACACAGCGACACCGCTGCAGTGGCCTTCTGCCGCACGTGCGGCAAGCCACTTTGCAATCAATGTACCCGCGACGTCCGCGGGGTAATCTACTGCGAGGCTTGCCTCGCCGCGCGGATGGAAGGCGCGACCCCGGCCTCCGGATTTGTTCCGCCGGCTCAAACTGTCTATCCGCCCATCGGAGGTCCGACGGCCGGGCTGCGACCTCCCATCAACCCCGGACCGAATCCCACGGTTGCCGGGATCATGGGTGCGATTCCCGTTGGTCTTGGTGCCGTCTATTGCGGCCAATATGCGAAAGGTCTGGCCCATCTCGGCATCGTCGTTTTGGCCATCGTCGGTTTGTCCTCTGACCTGCCGTGGTATGCCGACATGACGCTGGGGATTTTTCTAGGTTTCTTCTGGGTCTACCAGATCATCGATGCGGTTCGGACGGCCAGAGCCATTCAAGCCGGCGAGCCTGTCCCAGACCCATTCGGCTTAGCTCAAACCTTCGGCACGGGAGAAAAGTTTGACTCCACCAAAGTGCCAGGCGGTGCGGCTATCCTCATCGGCTTGGGCGTGCTCTTTTTGTTGAACACGGTTTTTGACTTCAGTCTTCATCGTTTCTGGCCGCTGATCCTGATCGTTCTCGGGGTCTGGCTTTTCGCGAAACATTGGGGACTGCTGGGCGGCTATCGTCCAGCCTGCCTGTGTGAATATTGTCGAACCAGGAAGCTCATGGGCCCTGCCATCCTGGTGACCCTGGGCGTGCTGTTTCTTCTCGACAGCATTTCGCGCGTGGAGTTTCACAGAACCTGGCCCGCCGTCCTGCTTGTGATTGGAGTGGTCAAACTGTTGCAGAGCAATGCTTCGTCCAGCGGACACATTGGCCCGCTACCTCCGGGATCCCCCGGCTATTCGCCCAGTACTCCACCGCCTCCTGCGATTCAGAACCCGGTGCAGAGCACGGAACCACCTTCTTCTGGCGAGGTGAAAAATGTCTAACCCCGTGATGACTCCAGGAGTTCCTCCTGTGGCTCCCCTGCCGCCTCCGCGTCACCGCTCGTTTGCCGGGCCGCTGGTGCTGATTATCGTCGGCACAGTTTTCCTGCTCGGCACGATGCGCGTTCTTTCCGTGGGCAAACTCGCGCACTTGTTCGCCAACTACTGGCCATTGCTGCTCATTCTCTGGGGCGTCATCAAGCTGATCGAACATCAGCGCGCGCGGAGCGAAGGTACTCGTTCCTCTGGCATTGGTGCCGGAGGAATTGTCCTCGTCGTCATGATTGTGGTGTTTGGTTTGATCGCGACCCAACTCGAACGCGTGAACTGGTCCGGGCTGCACGACCACTTCAACTTCGACGACGACGATTTTTCGAACGTGTTTGGCGAGACTTACAACTTTGACGATCACCTCGAGCAGGACTTTCCCGCAGGAGCCGCCCTCAAGGTCATCGACACTCACGGCGCGGTCAGCATTCACGCCTCCGACGACAACAAGATTGCCGTCGTCGTGCGCAAACGCATAGGGGCGGAGAAGCAGGGCGATGCCGACAAGTACAACAGCGAAACCAGGCCGACCATCACGACCATCGGAGGTCTCGTCACGGTTGACGCCAAGGCCGAAGCCGGAGATCACACCGTGGAGACCGACCTGGACATTTCTGTGCCCCGCAAGGCGTCGGTCACCGTCAGTTCCCGCCGCGGAGACGTGAATGTTTCTGGCCGGACCGGCAATATCGATATCTCAGCCCAACATTCCGACACGAGTGTCGATGACATAACCGGCAACGTCAAGGTAAGCCAGGAGAAAGGCTCGGCTAAAGTCGAGCAGGTCAACGGCGACGTGCACGTGGAAGGTCGCCTCAATGAAGTTTCCGTGGCCGACGTCAAGGGCTCGGTCCAACTCGAAGGCGAATTTCAAGAAAGCGTCAAGCTCGAACGTATCGCGAAAACCGTGACCTTCAAGTCTTCGCGGACCGACATGGAATTCTCGCGCATCGAAGGCTCGCTCGACCTGAATTCCGACGAACTCCACGCCGACGAAATCACCGGCCCCTTGCGCCTCACCACGCGCTCCAAGAATATTCGTTTGGATGGCGTCTCCGGCGATGTACGTCTGCAAAACGATAACGGCGCTGTCGAACTGGTCATGCGCGCACTCGGCAATGTCCAGATTGACAATCGCAGCGGAGACATTCAGCTCAGCCTGCCCGACAAGGCCAGCTTTCGCCTGGATGCGCGCACCCGCGATGGCGAAATACAGTCTGACTTTTCCGAGCTGAAGGTCAACAACGACGAGCATGAATCGCGGGCAACCGGCAGCGTAGGAAGCGCCTCGTCCCATATCGTGGTCAACAACGAGCACGATGGGATCGAGATTCGCAAGGCGAGTGCTCAGCCCCCGAAACCGCCGGAGCCCCCAAAGGCGGGGAAAGCCCTGCCACCGCCAAAAGTCAAAGTGGAGCCGACAGAAAACTGAAGGGGCACAAGTTTCAGGTTTCAAAGTTTCAAGTTTCAAGGTTCCCGTTGTGGTGATTTCAAAACCTTGAAACCGAGACTTTGGAACCTTGAGACTTTAGCGCGAAGTTGAAACTCGAAACCTGAAAGTCGAAACTTTCTCGTCTACCCCTTCAACTTTCCCGCCACCAGTCCCTCGACCTGCGCCAATACCTGATCTTCACTCATTGCGGTGGAGTTAATCATCACGGCGTCTGGCGCTGGCATTAACGGAGATGCCGTTCGCGTGCGATCGCGCCGGTCGCGCTCTCGCAACTCCTCAGCCACATTTGCTGTAACTTCGCCTTTAATTCTTTGCTGCGCCATCCGCCGCTCCTCGCGCACCACGGGATCGGCATCCAGGAAGATTTTCAAATCCGCGTCCGGAAAGACTTTGGTTCCGATGTCGCGCCCTTCCATTACCACCCCGCCGCCTGCGCCCATCGCCCGCTGGTGATCTACCATCCATTGACGGACCTTGGGATGGACCGACACGCGCGACGCGCCTTCGGTCACGTCCCGCTCACGGATGCGCAAAGAAATATCTTTTCCATCGAGCAGCGTGCGGTTCCCCCCGATCGTCGGTTCCAGCTGGATGCGGGAATTTTCCGCCAGCTTTACCAGCGCTGCCTCATCGTCGAACGACGTGTCATTGTCGATGGCTTTGAGCGCCAGCGCCCGGTACATCGCGCCGCTCTCCAGGTTCACGTATCCAAGCTTGCGCGCCAGCCGCGAAGCGATGGTGCTCTTTCCCGCGCCCGCCGGCCCGTCAATGGCAATGATCAATTTGCGGGAACCCTGTCCGCTTGTCGAATGATCGTTCATTGTCGAAGCAAGATTGTACACGTTGCCACTCTGATGCTATGGACGTAGAGAGGGAAGCGAGGCAACTGATAAAGGAATGAGGAGCGACGCGATTTTGTTCGTGTGGGGCCGGTCTGAGACCCGGCCGGGCGGAGCGAGGCTTCGCAGCAAATCTACCCTCATCTCGAATAGCCGACGGCGTCCTGCACTTACCCCGAAGAGTCGCGCCCCTCTCGCACCTGCTCCGGAGTCCGTCCCAACTCTCGCAACTTCGAAATACTCAGGGCATCATGCCGCTTCGCGAGTCGCACACCCGCCTCATCCCGCACCAGATCGCAGTGATAGTAGTCGGGAACCGCCAGGCCCAAAGCCCGAAATAACAGAATCTGTCGTGCCGTCGACTTCAGCAAATCCGCCCCACGCACGACCTCGGTGATGCGCATAGCGGAATCGTCCACCACAACCGCCAACTGGTAGGCGGGAACATCATCGCGCCGCCACACGATGAAGTCCCCGAAATCTCGTCCCGCAACCATGCGCTGCACTCCGAGATGCAAATCGGTAAAGCAAATCTCCTCCCCATCCGGAACCCGAAACCGCCAATTCACTCCGGCGGGCTCAGCGTATGTGGCGACAGCCCTCTCGGCTGTCCGGTTTTGCTTGTGTAAGACTGGATCTTCGATTTGGTCATGCGGAGCGAAGCCCTGCTTGCTCTCCGGCCGGCACCGCCCCGAATAAACCGGCTCATCATCCAAATCGTTCGGAGCCCCAGCCGCCTGCGCCACATCCTTCCGCGAGCAAGTACACGGATAAATCATCCCGCGATCCCGCAACTCCCGCCACGCATCCAGATAGAATCTCCGCCGCTCGCTCTGCGTATAAGGACCAAAGGGCCCCCCACAATCTGGCCCTTCTCCCCAGTTGATTCCTAACCAGCGCAAATCCTCGATCATCGCCTCCACGAATTCCGGCCGGCACCGTTGCGGGTCCAAATCCTCATTCCGAAGAACCAAATGCCCGCCGCGCTCAGCCGCGCGCAGCGCCGCAATCCAAAACGTCCGCGCATGTCCCGCATGCAGCAGCCCCGTCGGCGAAGGCGCCAGCCGTCCGCGATAGGTCATGGAGTCGGTGAGTGAGTGTGCGGGCACGGCGACCTATGCGACGGCCAACTGCAGCGGTTGCGCAATCGATTCGGACGCCGCGTACTCGATATGCAAGACTCGTCTTGGAATTTCCGTCTGCGACTTCGATGACGCGTGGACGACTAATGGCCGCATGGCGACAATCCCGCCTCTAGGGACAACGCAGTCCACTGGCGCGACCCGTGTCGACAAGTTGTGTAGGGTGTCATCGCTCAGCACGCCCAGAGTATGCGTAGCAGGCAAAACCCGCAGCGGACCATTGGACAACGTCGAATCATCGCAGCTTACACGAAGGGCAAGCACCTGACTCAGAGCGGCTGACGGGGCATGCGCGTAATCGATCCCTTCCTTGACCGACCATGGACCCCAGCCTGGCAGCTCGATCCGCTGTCGCAGTGGCAAAGCCGTATCCTGATGCCAAACCACGAGCCAGTTGGCCGCGGGTGATTTGTCGAACAAGGTCGCACGAAATGGAAACGCTTCGGACCCTAAGATTTCACGCGCCAATTCGATCATTTGCGGTTCACGGGCCACTGCCATCACCGGAGACAGACTCAGAGCGTGCCGAATGCCGGCGCGGCTTCGACGTGGCGTTGATTCATCGATCTCTTGCAACAGCTGATCCAAATACTCGTGCGAGAAGAGTGCAGGAAGAATCGCAAACCCTGCATCGCGAATGACCTTATCCCATCTCACTTTCTAATCCGAGTCGCGTGACGCGGTTCAAGGGCGGAAGCCGCGACAACTTTCTCCGGCGTGATCTGCAGCATGGATCGTCCACTGACATGCACGAAGCTGAGTTCCCGCGCGGCCAGCAGAGCGTTCACCGCGTCCCGCACCTTCGACCGCGCGATAAAATTCCCGAAGAATATTTCCAGGTCCGCCTGTTCAATCGCAATCACGCAGTCCAGGTATTTCGAGAGCAGCGCGGTCAACGCCTCCTGCACCGAAAGCCCCACGCCCTCTTTCACTGCTTCCGGAGCCCAGCGGTAGAGCACATCCCACACCGAGCCTTCATTCGCCTTGTAGTCGACGCGCGTGATGCGCAGCTTCGACCATAGCTCGCCCAGAGCCCCATCGAGCGCTGCCAACGACACGCTCCCACCCAGCACTTCCTGCATCTTCTGCTTCGAGATAGGGCCATCGCGCCGTATCAATTCGAAGGCATCACACGCCAGCGCAGAATAAGGAGAGCGCGACCCCGCCTTGGGTGCCTGCTTGGGATTGCGCTCGCCCACCAGCGCATAAAAATACGGAAACACCGAATGCGTTACCAGAAATCCGTTGTTCTCATCAAACAGATTCGCCTCGAATGCGGCCCGTTCGCGCAACAGGCGGATCATCAGTTCAGTCGCCTCTGCCGCTCGCGGATCTTTGAATGCATGTTGCCAGCCCGGCAACCGGTCCTCCGATCCCACGAAGGCCCCGATAAATGTCGGCACCAGCAGCGCCGGCCGATGAGGGTACATCAGGCAAAATCCAACATCCTCCAGAAACGCGCGCGCCTCCTCGATCGTCCGGATGCGCTTTCCATCCAGCCGCCACTTCTCGCGCCGCATTTGCTGAAGTTCGAGATCCGTCATATTTGGATTAGATCATAACCAATTCGAAACATCGTCGATGACGTTATACTGCGTCTCTTATGAACAGACTTGTCGCACTAACGTTGGCGGCGCTGATATGCGTTTGCCCATCAGCGAAAGCGGAGGATTTTTCGTCTCACGAGGCAGAAGTCAAGAAAACGCTCGCTGCCTTCATTCAGGCCTTCGACAATCTCGATTGGGAGACCTTCCGAGCTGCGTTCGCTGACGATGCCACTGTATTTTATCCGCGGGGTTTTCCCCAGCGTGCCAACGGCCGACCGGAATTCGAACGTAACTTTCGCCTGGTTTTCGAACAGATTCATGGTGGCAGGACCAAGGGTCCATACATGGACCTGCAACCGCGCGACGTCAACATTCAGCTTGCCGGCGATATCGCCATTGTGACGTTTCATCTCGACGATCGGGCCGGATTTGTCAACCGCCGAACAGTCATTCTCAGGAAGTTCTCCGAAGATTGGAAGATCATTCATCTGCACGCTTCCGAGGTTTCGATCCCGGCACCGTGACGATCTAGATCCTTTTAAACGCCTTCTGAATATCCTTCACAGAATACCGTAGCACCACGGGCCGGCCATGCGGACACGACATCGGGTGGTCCGTTTTCGCCAGTTCTGCCAGCAGCCATTCCATTTTGTTCTGTTCCAGCGGCATGTTGACCTTGATGGCTGCATGGCATGCAATCGACGCCGCGATGCGGGCGCGAATCTTCTCCAGGTTCAGCGACTGTTCTTCGCGCGAGAACTGGTCGAGCAACTCGTGCAGCATCTTTTCGACGGCCGCCGCATCCACGCCGGCCGGCGCAACTTTGACCGCCACGCTGCGCGCCCCAAAAGGCTCCGCTTCGAATCCATTGTGCTGCAATTCCTCTGAAATCTCGGCGAAAACCGCTTGCTGCGCCGGGGACAGTTCCAGCACAATCGGCATCAGTAATTGCTGGCTTTCTACTCGTTGCGCGGCGCGCTGTTTCAGCACGCGTTCGAACAAAACGCGTTCGTGCGCCACATGCTGGTCCACAATCCACAACCCATCTTCGTTCACGGCCAGAATAAAGGAGTTCCGAATCTGTCCCAGCGGCTTCAATGTGCCCAGCGAGGACAGCGTCGGCTCGTCTTCTCCCACATCAAGCGGCGGAGCGCAGCCATCGTCAGGAATCGTATCCATTGCCCGGGCGAGAGACACCGCCGCATTCGCCTCAACAGCAATTCCGCCCTCAAACTGAAAGCGGGAAGAGACTGGCGGCGGCACGGGCGCTTGCAATGCGAATCCTCCGCCCAAGGCACGTTCGTAAGGAGCCTGCCAGGGCTGGCCCGCGCCATCCACGGAAGCCGCGCCTGATGTTGGTTCCCAGCTTTGCGCGCCGGGGGTCAGAGCCCCTGGTGTCAGCGCCTCGCTTGCCGTCGCGTGGGCCCGGATCTCCGTCGTGAACTGCGGCACGGGGCGCGCCTTCATCAGCGCTGCCCGCACCGAGTCGCGTACAAAATCGTGCATCACCGTCTGCTGGCGAAAGCGTACCTCGGTCTTCGAGGGATGCACATTTACATCCACTTCGCCAGCGGGCAACTCCAGAAACAGCAGCACCACCGGATACACGCTCGGCGGAATGATATTTCGATACGCTTCTGTAATCCCGTGCTGCACCAGCCGGTCGCGAATCAGCCGCCCGTTCACAAACACAAAAATCGAGTTGCGGTTCAGCTTCTGAATCTCCGGCTTCGAAACGAAACCATGAATCCGCATCTCCCCAGGATCTTTGGGCTCTGCTCTCGTCCTCTTCTTCCTTTCGACGCCACGGCGGAGGTTGCGGCAGGCCTATCCGTTCCAGGGCCTGGCGCGAAGCCACCGGGATCAACTGGTCCAAAGTTTCCTTGCCGAAAACCTGGTAGACGCGCTCGCTATACCCCGCCACCGGAGGCGCCACCAGCATGGCGTTCGTTGCCGAGTGCAACTCGAAGTGCTTGTCTGGATGAGCCAGCGCATAGTGCGTCACCAGCGACGCAATGTGCGACAACTCCGTCGACTCGGATTTCAGAAATTTCTTCCGCGCCGGAGTATTGAAAAAAAGGTCGCGTACCGTGATCGAAGTTCCCGAAGGCAGTCCGGCCTCTTCGACCCGCGCAATCTTTCCCCCATTGATTTCGACCACGGTGCCCGCTGCCTCTTCCGCCGCCCGCGTCTCCAGTCGCAGCCGCGACACTGATGCAATCGACGGCAGCGCCTCCCCGCGAAATCCCAGCGTCGCCACGCTAAGCAGGTCTTCCGTGTTCTTGATCTTCGAAGTCGCGTGCCGCTCAAAGGCCAGCATGGCGTCATCGCGCACCATCCCGCAGCCGTTGTCAGTGATCTGGATGAGCTTCTTCCCCCCCGCCTCCACACTGATCTTGATTCGCGTCGCGCCCGCATCCAGTGAATTTTCCAACATCTCTTTCACCACCGACGCAGGCCGCTCCACCACCTCGCCGGCGGCGATCTGATTGGCAACGGTTTCGGAAAGGACGTGGATACGGCCCATGGGATGGCTCAGTCAGCCTTGAGGAGCACCAGTCAGTTTCGCAGATGAGCTGAAAAAAACAAAGAAAGGGACAAATCCAGAGCCAGTTCGGACGAACCGGCGCATCCTAAAAAGGAAGACACGCCGGGCTCGGACCCAGCCTCGAATGGCGGAACTCTGTATGTTACCGCTCACGAACTCCTGTGTCTTGAATGCGATGGACTCAGCATGCTAAAAGACTCCCCATCCCTTCCCCCGAGGCCTAGGTGACTGACGAAGAGCGAGACTGGATGAATGCTCTCTGTGAGCAGATCGCAGTGGAGCAAAATTACGAAAGATTGACCAGCCTGATTCACGAACTGAACGAGTTGCTGGAAGGAAAGCAGCGCAGGCTGGAGCTTCAACACGCGAAACGTACACTCTCGTAGTGGTGGGGCGCCGCAACGAACCGCAGGAGTATCCGAAAGCGGCGCCGTCCCCATTTTCAAATCACTTAGCGTCTGTGACCTGCTCCCGCGCTTCGTTGTAAGTGCCGAACTTCTTCGCAACTACTTTCAGCGTCGGATAAAACTGCACGAATGTGTGTTCGACCGCCGCGTGCGCGTCGTGACACGACCAGCACGCGTTCCCTTTAGGCATGGCTCCGGCAGCCTTGGCTTCGGCATCGTATCCGTAGTAAGCCCATTTGTCGGGATTGCGGGCCGAATCCTTTACCTCGACCGCCAGGCCCATCAGATCCGTCTGATAGTGGCCTTTCTGGTTGATCGAGCTTCGGCTCGCCGCATCTCGCTCGTCGATGACGAACATGGTCTGTTCCGGCCATTTTCCTGAATTCACAAACTCGTTGTACGCCCAACGCTGCACGAACACATTCGTGAACATTTCGTGGCTGTCGGGTCCGGGACTGTAATTCATACCGAAACCCGCAGACAAAAACATCCATTCGCGGTAGTCGGCAGGTCGCACCAGCTGGCCCTTCTCGTCATATTGCGGTTTCGGACCTTTCTCCATCGGAGTAGCTGCCATCAATGCCAGGCAAACAACTGCGGTTATTGCAAAACACAGAACACTTTTCATGTTTTACGCACCCCACTTGAAGTTGGAGCCATCCTAATTCCAGTCCACTTCCTCGTCTTGAACAAATTAAACATAGCCGGGTGACAATTTCGGCTGGTTATAGTCTCATTAAACATGCCCGAGCCCGATCGCCTCGATTCCGATCCCGGCAAAGTCCTGCGTGGTGGAGAGTTTTACTCGCCCATTCAGGCCCGGTTTGGCACCTCCGATGTTCTCCTGTCCGAACTGAGGCAGCCGCGCTCCCGCAGTGTGCCGCGCCACGAACACCAGCTTGCCTACGTCACGGTGGTGCTCGACGGTAATTACCTCGAAGGGGATCACGGCAACCTCGACGAATTGCGCCCTTTCACGGCCGCTTTCAATCCCGCGGGAATCGCTCACTCCACCGTCATTGGCCCGACCGGAGCATCGTTTTTTACCATTGAATTTCGGGATGAGGCTACGCGCCAATTAGGATTGCGCCTGCCCCAAGACACCACCTTTGATCGTGGTGCAGGCGCCATGCTGTGGCCCGGGCTCCGCCTCTATTCCGCCTTCAAGACGCAAAGCGCCGATCCCTTGGTTCTGGAAGCCTGCGTTCTCGAAATGCTGGGAGCAATGGCCGGATTTCAATCGCCAGGGGGGGCCGCCCCCTCGTGGTTTCGCCGCGTAAAAGAACGTCTGCACGACGACTTTCGCGACCCCCTCCGCATGCGCGATCTAGCTCACGAAGCTGGAGTCCATCCTGTTCACCTGGCCCGCGTCTTCCGTAGAGTCGAGAACCGAACGCCGGGCGAGTACCAACAGCGTCTGCAAGTTCGAGCTGCCTGCGAACTGCTGCGGGACCCGGAATGGCCGCTCGCCGCCATTGCCGTCGAATGTGGCTTCGCCGATCAAAGCCACCTTACCCGTGTCTTCCGCCGGATGACGGGAACGACTCCAGCGCGATTCCGAAACAACCTTGCGCGGTGCGGTCCTCACCCCTCTTGAACTTCCGCTCCTCGGCGCGAACGCTACATCCAGACCTACTAACGGATCGATTGCCTTAATTGCAGCAACGCGCTATCGGCTGCGTCCACGCGAATGATTCCTGACCGCGGATACTCCAGATCAGTCACCGCGTAAATTGTCGCGGCGATGCAGGCAGCATAGAGAAACATGTGCAGCAGGCTTCGACTCTTCCTCTCTGCCATCGCGTATCCGGCCAGCAGCGCACTCATCAGCGCGATGAACATCAGAAGATAAAAGATGAGGCGAGGCAGGTGCGCCTGGAATGCCACCGCCCGCTCGGTCGCAATATCGAACATCGCGTTGAGTGCCGGCAGTAGAAGGCGCGCCGAGTTCTGTGAGGCGTCCAACCGACTTCCCGCCACCGCACGCGACCAGATTGCCTGCTCCAGTTGCGCCGACCGCTCCATCTCGCGCTTGGCGGCATTCAGGTCTGGAAGACTGTTCTGCACCCGCAAGCGTGCGTCAAGGTAGTCACGAAAAAGCCGCCGCATGTCGGGCTGCGACGGCGCTGGCATCTCATCCAGTCGCAGATACGCCGTACTGATCGCGTTGGCTTCCTTCACGATGAGTTGTCGATGGGCCTCAAAGCGTGCCGTCGCGCCGGAAAATGTGAACGCCAACAACAGTCCCAGCAGCGCATACACCGCTGCTTCCAGCGCTCCAATGCCTGCATGGGATGAGCTCTGCTGTCGCGAGGCGCGGCGGCCCAGCCGAAACCCGGCGTCGAGACACAGCAGCATCCCTGCAAACAGCCCAACGGACACTGCCATCGCCATCACGGCTGGATTCATAAACGATTCCACTCTCAGCGGAGAGACTACAAGATTGGAGCGGACGCTAGTGTAACTGAAGGTGCTTCCAGTTGTTCAAAGGCAAGGAGTCGACAATGCAGAAAAGGCGCTCCGAGACGATTCGGAGCGCCCGAACTTTGCGTGCGCGCTACTGCACGACTAACTGGAAAGTGGCCGAGGAACTATCGCTCCCCGAGGTGCCCGTCACGGTGACGGTATAGTTGCCCTTCGGCGTTCCTGGATTCTTGATGCCGCCGCCGCTCCCACCGCAGGAGGCCGTCCACAACGTCGACAATCCGAGGACCAAGATCAGTCCGAGCATCCGAATTGCGCCTGACGAGCGCCTGCGCGGGCCTGCCGTAAACACGATCCCCAGCACTCCGGGCAGAAGGGCTGCGTAGAAGATTCGCATGTTGCGGTCGAACGGCCGCCGCAACTGGCCTGTAGGACCCGACGTCGTGATGTGGAAAGTGACAGATCCTGATGCGCTTGCGTCCGGAGGCACGGTGCAGGTGGAGGCCGTAGCTGGGTCTGTGCAACTGAAGGTGACGGTCCCGGCAAACCCGCTGGCAAAAGTCAGGTTGACGGTCGCGTCGATACTCGATCCTTGCGCTACCTGAAAGCTCGCGGCATTGGGGGTAAGCGCAAACGTTTGCGTCGAAGATGCCTGCCAAGCCGACGCGAGATTGTTGGCGTCGACCGAACCGAGACCCGTTACAAGGTTATAGCCGGTCGTGGCATCTGCGCTGGAAGAGTTGTAGCCGAATACTCCCGCTGTTGGGCACTGCAGCGCGACCGGCCAAGGTGCAGCTGGCGTGCCCGGCTGACACGATACATTGTTGTTTCCGGTAGAGATTGGGTGAAAAACTCCGAACGAGGGAGTGGTTGCCAAACTGTATAGCGTCGGGTTCACATTCCCTAGCCCCGGCGTCCCCAGGAATTGATTGAGGAGGGTTACCATGCCGGCAAAAACTGGTGCCGATGCCGAGGTTCCACCGATCACCGAAGGATTCGGACTGTTGTTGAGCGTCAGCGCGACCGCGTTGCTGATCCCCGTAGCCCCGCCAGGCGCGCAACTGCTGCCCGTACCTGTCATGCCGAGTTCTGACAATTCAGTACAAAAAATGTAGCCGGGAAAGTTCGCTGACGCCAGAAACGAAACATCGGGCGTGTAGCGTGCGCTCGTTTGACCCGAGATGGTCACTGTCTGCCACGAGGGCTGGCCAAAGCCTGAAACGCAATTCGAGTTGTCCGAACTCTGCACCGCGCAGTTGCTGATGCCTCCCCCCGCCGACGAGATTCCGATCGCGTTCTGGGCGGTCGCTTCCGAGGTGATTGCTGTTCCGGTGCCGTTTCCGTTCGAGCAGAAGGTGTTACTCCCGTGGGTCTGGCAGTAATCAAAAAATTCCGCATCATCATTCCACGGTTGTTCCGGAACATAGGAGAGAGCTGTCCCTCCGTCGGTTCCATTACTTGATCCCCAATAGGTGGCGCTGAAGTTCGCCAGCGGAATTGCCGTCCCCCCTACGCCCGTTACCTCCGGACTGCTTGCGGGATAACCGACCGCGAGCCCCATGGTCGCTTGGTTCGTGCTGGTCAGAGTGCCGCCGGTGCCGCCGAAGTCGCACTCCGCGGTCCCGGTATCCCCGGTGGAATTCACGAAAGTAATTCCCAGCGAATTCGCCTTCTGCAACTCGACTTCGTCGGGCCCTGCCTGCCCAGTAGCGGTCAGAACATTGTTGTCATCGAACTCGCAAAGCCCATAGCTCAAGCTGATCACTGGGGCCAAGTTGTTGTCTACCGCGTAGTACCAAGCCTGCCAAACGCCACCACTGACGAGGTTGTTGCCCGAAAAAACGGCCGGCGCATTGACATAAATCAGCTGCGCGTTCCGCGCGACGGCGCCCGATAATTCCAGATCAAGATCGGCCTCGGCCAAATCTCCCGCCAAAGGTACAAGCGGATCGGCCGCGCTGCTTGCCAGGACGTATTGAAAGAGAGGATCGTTGCACGGTTTGGTAACGACACCGCTTGAATTCGTGGTGCAATTCGCAGCGGATATTGGCGTAAACCCGAAGCCGGTTCGAAAATCATTCAAATCCGACAGATAGACATCGGTCTGACCAATCACCGCCAGCTTCTGTCCCGTTCCGTCTATAGGCGTAGAAGCGGTGTAGAGCGGGTTTATGTCGTAGATCGTCGCCAAGTCCCCCGGAGCCAGGAACTGAGTGCTCTGGGTCGAACTGAAATAATTCGGATGGACCCTGGTTTTCGGCTTCAGATGAAAATCATTCAACCCTCGAATACCCGTCACAACGCCCGCCAGCGCCGCTGGAATCTTCGGCTCTGAGGCATTGGAGACATGCATTTCGCCATTCCACTTAAACCGGTGAATCTCGGTCCCAAATGCCTTCTCCACCTGCGCCGCCGTCCCACTGAAAGTGATCCAGTTCCGACCCCGGGCCACTGTGCCGATCGTGAATCCTTGCCCCTTCAGCCACCCGCTGATTTGCTGGACGTCTTTCTGGCTCAGCCCGAAGCGATCCGCCCACTGCTCTGGGGTCAACCACTTGTGATAGTTCGGAGACTTGCGGTCCTGTTGCTGCGCCAGGAGTTGCTTCAACGCCTGCCGCTGGCTCGAGGTTGGCACAGTCAGCAGTGTCATGGATCCCAACCGCATGCCCGGGTCTACCCGCCCCTGGTCGTTCTGCGGTAGCGCCTTATGGTGCACGTTGCCCCGCAGCGGCACTGCTGGACCGGTGGTTATGCTGCTGATCCGATCCGGTGTGATGGCAAAGCCCAGGCTGGAAAACACAATAGCAGTGAACAATAGGCACACAAAGGCCCTGCTCTTCGACATAAACGCTCCCATCCGAGATAAGTGCTGTGTTTAAGCTTATAACGGCTATCCCTTGTTCGATCAAGTACGTCAACCCGAAGGTTGTATCGAAGACCAAACTAAAGAATGGGTGCCATTGAAAACCCAGCGTTTGCGGCTCTGGACGGCCAAAAACTGGGTGAAACCAGGGTCAATTCCGGTGCGATCGGCTTCCGCCCTGAAGATCGCGGAATCATCGGCCTCTGCCGTATACTGCCCCTCGCAACCAAGCATGCCCCCTCCGATCACCCCAAAAGTCCGCCTGGCCTACATCGATTGGATGCGAGGACTCGCCTGTCTCCTGATGTTTCAGACCCACTGCTACGATTCCTGGCTCAGCCCCCAAGCTAGGCAAAGCCGATTCTTCATGTATTCCCAGTTAGGCGGAACCTTTCCCGCCCCTCTTTTTCTTTTTCTGGCCGGAATGTCGTTCGCCCTGGTGACCGAAAAGCTCCGTCAGAAGAATCTCCCACCCGCACAGATCGCCCGCAGCACCATCCGCCGCGGTGCCGAAATCCTCGGCTTTGGACTGCTCTTCCGCCTGCAGGAATATGTTGTCTCCTGGGGATGGGCGCCGAAAAGCGATCTCCTCCGCGTCGATATCCTCAACACCATCGGCGTCTCCATGATGCTGATGGGAGTCTTATGCTGGCTAGTGCTGGCCCTGTCGTCGTCACGAGGAAATATCTGGGGACAATCGCCTAAGCCTGTCCTGAACGAAGCCGAAGGGGCTGTCCATCCGGACGAAGCCCAGAAGCGGGAGGCGAACTCGGATCGAAGCCGTCTGCCCTTGGTCTTCGGCGCCACTTCCACTGCTCTCGTGATCTCCCTGCTGACCCCGCTCCTATGGACCACATGGAGCCCCGATTGGCTTCCTTGGCCGCTCGAGTCCTACATCAACGGCTTGCACAATCTCGGCAGTCCGCAGCCTTGGCTCTTCCCGATCTTTCCATGGACCGCCTTCGCCTTCGCCGGCCTCGCCGTGGGGTTCATCTTGCAGAACCCCTGGACGCGTTCTCGCGAACCCCAGGTGTTCTTCTCAATTGGACTGGTGGGCAGCCTGCTGATCGAAATATCGCGCTGGCTCGACGCGCGGGCGTTCCAACTCTATCCCGTCTACGATTACTGGCACACCAGCCCCAACTTTTTTCTGACTCGCTTGGGCATGCTGATGGTAATCCTGACCGCGAGCTATGCGTGGTGTCGCTGGGGAGCCGGCCAGTGGGGTTTTAGCCCGCTGATCCAGCTTGGGCAGGCTTCTCTGCTGGTCTACTGGGTGCACATTGAATTCGTTTACGGCCGCGTCTCGATCCTGCCCAAACACGCCCAAAGCATCGTTGGCGCATCGGCAGGATTGCTGGTCATCTCCCTCGCCATGCTCGCCCTCGCCTACATTCGCACCCACATAAAAGAGTGGATGAAGCCTTCAGACACGGAAACCCCAATCAAAGTGTCATCCCGAGCGACATGAACATTTATCGAGTTATCTTGAGCGATAAGAAAAGTTAGTGTGTCATCCTGAGCGAAGCGAAGGAACTCTGTACTCACGCTGGAGAGTAACGAAATCCTGAGCGCGGAGTTGCGCGTTCTCGTCATTCACAGGAGCGTTCCGTCGCTACTGATGCTTCCCTACAAACTCCACCACCTCGCGCTCCGCCCAGCGCCCGTCGTACCCGTCCCCATCACCCTCGCCGATAAAAGCGCAATGCCCGCCATCGGCGGTCTCTATGTAAGTGATGTGCGGATTGCCCGCAATCCGCTTCACCGTCTCCGGTCGCAATCGAATGAACGGATCGTTTGCCGCATGGATAATCAGCGCCGGCACTGCAATCTGATCCACCACGTTGGCTGCCGCCGCCCGAGCATAGTAGTCATCCGCCCCAGCGAATCCGCAGTAGTACGCGGTAATGCGGTCATCAAACCGGCGCAAGCTCGAAACTCCCCGCAGCCGTGACAGATCAAAATTCTTGGGAAAAAGTTTCGCCTTTGTCCGCAGTCGCCGGAACAGCTGCATCAAGAAGTAATACTCATAAATCCGGTTGGCCGGTTCATGCAGAGCATCGGCCGAAGCAGCCAGGTCCATCGCCGGACACACCGCCGCTACCGCCCGAAACTCTGCTGGACCGTCATTCCCCCACTCCCCCGCAAGTTTCAGCACAAGGTTCCCACCCATGGAAAACCCGATCAGCGCGAACCGCGACACGCCGTCGTTTTCTACCACGTTGCGCGCCACCGCTGCCACGTCTGTCGACAGGCTCGAGTTGTAGAGGGTGGGCGCGCAGGCATCCATTCCGCCGCAGTTCCGCTGATTCATCAGGACTACGTTCATCCCCGCCGCCAGCCCGTTGCGCGCGATTCCCGTCATGTATTGCGATTCTGAGGATCCTTCCAGCCCGTGAACGGCGATTACCGTCAACGCTTTCCCGCGATTCTCGGTCTGCCAGTAGCACCAGCAGCGCACCTTGATCCCCGGCTCAACCTCGACCAGCCGCTCTTCAGGGGGCGGTAAATGGATTTTCCGCGGCATCAAAAAGCTGGCGATCGTCTGTAAGTGACCACCTTGCAGCCAGGGCCGGGCTCGGAAAGGAACTCGCGGTTTCCACGCACTGAGGGCGTCGTCACCCCGAACATTCCTATCCTGAGAATCAGAGATTTGCGAACTCCCCACAAATTGATTCTAATAGAGTTTCAGACAGACGTCGGGAGCAGAGCGACCGTCGTGGAAGAGCGCCGCAAAAAGAACGGCCTTTAGGGCCGCGTAAAGCAGATCGAAATCATTCCGGGGTTGAGTCTCGGTAGTCGTGGTGCGGGGCCGCAGGTCTTTTGCGAAGTTTTCGAACATTGAGATAACCTAGGAACGTCCCGGAGTTTACCCATGCCCATCTTCGAATACATCTGCAAGCAATGTGATCATCATTTCGAGGCACTCGTTTACGGGAAGCAGAAGGCCGAGTGCCCCAAGTGTCACGCCACCAGGCTCGAGCCACAGCTCTCTGTCTTCGCAGTCTCGGCGAAAGGCCCGTCGGCCTCGGCATCACCAGCCGGTGCCTGCGGATCCTGCGGTGACCCGCGCGGCCCCGGCGCCTGCTCTCGCGGCGACATGAACTAGGTCATCCGTCAGGCGAACGGATTCTCGTCCGCGCTGGGACCGTACGTCACCGGAAGCGGAACCTCGAGCAATCGCAGGTAAACCGACAACTGCCCGCGGTGGTGATACCAGTGGTTCAACATGATCGTTCGCACAATGCCGATCCGCGGGCCGTTGGAAAGCTCTCGATCCCCTCGCATCAGGCGCCAGTTCTGTTTTGCCTGCTGATCGGTCATCCCTTGCAGGAACTGGTCGGCATCCCGCACACTCTGCTCGTACGCCGTTAGAATTTCATCGACACTCTTTGGACACGGCTGGACAAACGATCCTGTGAGGACGTCAAAGCTCTCCAACTGCGCAATTCTTGCAATGCCACCCGGTATCGTTGCGACGTGCCAGGCCAACTGACCAAGCGACATCGACTTCGAATGCGGTTTCCACGTCAATTTGTCCGTCGGAACTCTTTCCAGCGCCCGCTTCGTAATAGCAACCTCTTCGCGAAATTCATTCAGCATTGGCTCAGCCATCGTCGCCATTCGTTTTTTCTCCTTCATGGATAGTGGTAAATGGGACCTGCACAACGCGGGTCCCACGAAGCGCTTGACTACTTTGCTTTTTTGATTTCAACCATCTTCCCGTCGCTGTAACGATCATGATGCCGGACCCACGCCATCGGATGCGGCAACGCATCTTCATCGCGGCCCTTGGGTGTCATGTCGAGGAAGTTGTAGGTCGTCAGCAGGATGTCGAGCCCGCGCGCGTAGCTCGAATACGTGTGAAAAATCTCGCCATCCCGCTTGTAGAACACGCTCGCGCCCGGCGCCTCTTCCGAAGGAAAATTCGTCGTCGAGAAGTTGTAGAACTGCTTGCCGCTCGCCATCTCCTCTTTGGAGAATGAAACGTGATAGTCGTAGTTGAAGTCGCTACCGAACGACGACACCCACTTGAACCGCCATCCCATGCGCTTCTTGAAAGCTTCGATCTCCGGCAGCGTCGCTCGCGATACCACCGCCAGAGTCGTATCCCGCTGCGCCAGGTGAATCGCCGGGCCGTCAAACGTGTCGGCCAGGAACGAGCAACTGGGGCAGCCTTCCTTCCACCCCGGACCGAACATGAAGTGGTACACAATCAACTGGCTGCGGCCGTCGAACAGATCCGCCAGCGTCTCTTTTCCGTTTGTTCCCTCAAACACATACTTCTTTTTCGATTTTCTCCCACGGCATTTCACGCCGCTGCCGGCTCAGTTCATCGCGCAAGCGAGTGAACTCCTTCTCTTTGGCCAACAGTTGCTTTCGCGCGGCAAGCCATTCTGCCGGCCCCACCACTTTCTCTGTACGTTTCTCCGTCGTTGCTGTCGCCATGATCATTGCTCCTTTCCTTTGGAATTGCTCTTCTCACCTTTTTTCTTGCCTAGAACCTTCAGCACGACTGCGGTCAAACCGCCGGTCGAAACCACGCTGCCTACCACAAGCCCTGCACTTGCCACGCACGCTGGACACATTGGAATCCTCCTTACCGTTTACTGCCGTCAACCCGCTTCTCGATCTGCGTCAGGATATGAGTCCAGCCTTTCGTCATGCCCTTTCGGTCTTCTTCTGGAATCGCGCCCAGCGCCTTGTGGTGAAATTTGATCAATGTCCCACCCTTCTCCTCGCTCAGCCGGTACTGCATGTTCGAAACGACCGGGTACGACATGAACAGCGGCCCCGTGATCTCCAGCAGCGTCGGGCGCTTGATCGCCTGCACCAGTCCCCAAAGGTGGCCGTTTCCGTCGCCTAAGTCGCGAAACCATCGTCCGCCCGGCCACGCCTCGATCTTCATCGGCATTGGCCGGCCTTCCGGCGTGTCATTCCCTGGGCCGATCTGCTCCAGCAATGCTGCGAACGTCGTCTCCAGCGATGCCTTCACCTGGATTTCTTTCGTCACCACCAAAATCAGGCTCTCAATTCCTGCTGCCGTCGAAATGCTGCTCATGCTTCCTCCTTAATTGTGTCTTTCGCAATACTGCCTTAGCAAATCTCTTGCACTCGGTACTGTGTGAATCCCAAGAGGTGCGTGCCACCGTGGAAGAGCGACCTTTTTGAGCCTACCCTCAGCGAAGTCGATGGGCCGCGTACGTTCAAAGGATTGGTGGGGAATTAGCCTTCAGAGCCGGCTACCCGTTGTCCGGGTCCTTGCCTCGTTCCTCCGCACGCTCCTTAATCCGCATCAACTGATGGCCCCACAATCGCTCGAACGTCTTGGTCCACTCATGTAATGGACGGATCGCCTCCGCATTGGTTCGATACAACATCTGCCTCCCGTGACGCCGCACCCGTACCAACCCAACATCCCGCAACACCCGCAGATGCTTCGAAACCGAAGGCTGCTCCAGTCCGAGCTTTGCCACCAGGTCGCCCACCGGCCGCTCTCCAATCGCGAGGTAATCCAGAATCTCTCGCCGTCGAGGCTCCGCCACCGCATTGAAGGCGTCGGAAGTGGTTGCTGCCCTTGCCATGAAAGTAAATATACATTCCTATATGGGAATATGTCAACCCAAGTCGGAACTCTGCTCAATTCTTTTGTTGGAATAACCTTGACCCAATTGCGGGAGGCGAGGGGAAGGGTGGGGTTAACAAGTAGTAATTTCGCCAAAAAGGAAAAACCGCCCGCTGCTAAACTCCCTGAATGCGCGTCAAGATACTCGGTTCGGCCGCCGGAGGAGGATTTCCCCAGTGGAATTGCGCCTGCCCCAACTGCCGATCCGTTCGCGCTGGGACCTTCCTGGGCAAGTCGCGCACCCAGGCGCAAGTCGCCGTCAGCGCCGATTCTAAGACCTGGTTTCTGCTCGGAGCCTCGCCCGACCTGCGCGCGCAAATCGAAGCCACACCCGAACTTCATCCGCGAGACGGAATTCGCCAGTCCCCCATCGCCGGAGTTGTTCTGCTCAACGCCGACATCGATCACGTGCTTGGACTGCTCCTGCTGCGCGAACTCCAACCGCTTCGCGCGTACGCAACCGAGTCCGTCCGCCGAATTCTTACCGAAGACAATTCCATGTTCGCCATGTTGCAGCGAGTTCCCGACCAGTTGACATGGACACCGTTTGCCCTCGGATCCGCCTTTTCGCTGCTCAGTCCATCGAAAGAAGACTCCGGTATCCACTGCCGCGCTCTTTCGCTAGGCACGCACTTTCCCGCCTATGTTGCGCCGAATCGCCAAACGAAACTCACAGTGGACGAGTCGTCCTTGGGGCTAATCGTCGAATCGCCCTCAGGCAAGCGTCTCGCTTACATGCCCGCAGTCCCGCAGATCAGCAGCGAACTGTTGAAGGAACTCGATTCCGCCGACGTGCTCCTCTTCGATGGCACTTTCTGGAGCGACGACGAACTGATCCGCATTCAAGGTTCCGGCCAAACCGCGGAACAAATGGGACACGTTCCCGTCTCTTCCGCCGACGGTAGCCTCAGCCGGTTGGCGCAACTGCGCCGTCCACGTAAAATCTATGTACACATCAACAACACGAATCCCATGCTGAATGAGGCAGGTCCGGAATATCGCCAGGTGCGCGAGGCAGGCTGGGAAATCGCGGAGGATGGATGGCAGTTCGATCTCTAGATGCAATCGCGCCCGACGCAAGCCTTCTTTCGTTTGAGGGACTGCGTGCCCAACTACGCGCCGTCGGTGAAGAGCGCTATCACCACCAGCACTCTTTCCATCTGATGATGCACGAAGGCCGCCTCAATCGTGGACAGCTTCAGGCCTGGGCATTGAACCGCTACTACTACCAGAGCATCATTCCGATCAAGGATTCGATCATCCTATCGCGAGGAACCGATCCGGCGTTTCGTCGCGCCTGGCGCAAGCGCGTCATCGATCACGACGGCGATGGTACTAACAAGAACGAAGGTGGAATCAAGCGTTGGCTGAAACTTGCGGAAGCGACCGGCCTCGACGCAGAGCAAGTGCGTGCCGGAACAGGCATCCTTCCCGCAACCCGCTTCGCGGTCAACGAATATCTCAACATCGTGCGCAGTCGCAGCCTGCTCGAAGCAGTTGCATCGTCGCTCACAGAATTGTTTTCTCGCGACCTGATCTCCCTGCGCATGGACAGGTTGCGGCAGCACTATCCGTGGCTCTCCGGCGGCCTGCAATATTTCGAGGCACGTTTGACTCAAGCGCCGGAAGATGCGGAGTTCGCCATCAACTACGTCCACCAGCACGCAAAGACTCGCGCCGAGCAGGAACTCGCGATCCAGGCGCTGCGCGATAAGTGCGACATCTTATGGGCGCAACTCGATGCCCTCTACTTCGCCTACGTGCAACCCGGATGGCCTCCGCCCGGCGCATTCCGGATCGAGGGAAACTGACCATGCCGCCTCCTTCGGACTCAAACCAGCCGCGCCTCGCCGCCGGATGCCGCTGGGGTGGAACCGAGCAGGACCGAGTCATCCTCTTTCCCGAAGGCGCCATCAAACTACAAGGGACTGGACGGCAAGTGCTCGAGCGCTGTGACGGCCAGCGCACTTTCGGGGAGATCATTACCGAGTTGCAGCGCGAGTTCGGCACAACCGAGCCCGCGAAGATTCGTGCAGACATCAGCACATTCTTGGAGCAATTACAAAAGAAGCGGATCGTTGATTACTAAGAATCCCAGAGAGACGTTGTGCAACGTCTTGCGGGCGGCGTCTCTGCCCCTGGCAAGAGAGACGTAGCAAGCTACGTTTCTACGAACAGACTCATGGCTCCTAACCCTCTCGCTCTCATCGCCGAAGTCACCCATCGTTGCCCGCTGCACTGCGTCTATTGCTCCAATCCCGTGCAGTTGGCGGGAACGAAGGCGGAACTTTCGACCGAGGAGTGGATCAGCGTTTTCCAGCAATCGGGAAAGCTCGGCATGCTACACGCGCACTTTACCGGCGGGGAACCGCTGGCGCGACCCGATCTGACGGAACTAATCTCCGCGGCGCGCGGTGCGGGACTCTACACCAACCTCATCACCTCCGGTATCGGCCTCAGCGAGGGACGATTGCAGGCGCTCGTTAGCGCGGGCCTCGATCATATCCAGATCAGCTTTCAGGATTCCCGCGAAGAAGCGGCCAACTGGATTGCCGGCGCGAAAGCGCATGCGCACAAGATCGAACTGTCGCGAGCCATCCGCAAACACAAGATAGCGTTCACGGTGAACCTGGTCGTGCATCGCCAGAATCTCGACCACCTGGAAGAGATGATCGCCTTCATCGAGCGACTGAATCCGGAGCGCGTCGAGATTGCGCACACGCAGTACTACGGATGGGCGCTCGCCAACCGCGCCGCACTGATGCCCACGCGCGCGCAATTGGACAAGGCCATCGCAACTATCGCCGAGACCGAGAAACGGCTGTCGGGAAAGATTCGCATCGACTCCGTGGTTCCCGATTACTACGCGAAGTATCCCAAGGCCTGCATGGGAGGTTGGGGACGAAGATTGATGCTGATCAATCCTTCCGGCAAAGTCTTGCCGTGCCACGCTGCAGAAGTGCTGCCCGGCATGTCGTTTGAGAACGTGCAGGACAAAACGCTGGAATGGATTTGGCAGGAATCTTCTTCGTTCCAGCGCTTCCGCGGTGAAGACTGGATGCCTGAACCCTGCCGCACTTGCGACCGCCGCACCGAAGACTTTGGAGGTTGCCGCTGCCAGGCTTTCCTGCTCACCGGCGACGCCACAGTAACCGATCCGGCGTGTTCTCTTGCCCCATCACATTCCCTGGTCGAATCAGCCGTTGCCGAAGCGAATTCGGATGCAGAAGTCACGCAGCCCTCGTCTGCTTCCTCATTTGTTCAACTGCAGAAACAGACCACAGACCTGTGGACCTACCGCACCAATCCTGAATAAGAAATCACCAGCGCACGCCGATGGTGATTGGACGCAGATCAGTGGTGATGTTGTTGCGCTTGCCGTGCAGATAACGGAACTCGCCGTAGAGTTCGACGCGCGGGGTAAGCTTGCGGGTAATGCCTCCGCCGAAGTTGTAACCGAACTCGTTCAGGCTCTCATTGAGAAATTTCCCGCTCACGGGCAGGCTTGCGTTAAAACAGCTTCCCCACCAGACATAAAAGGAGTTGCAGGCCGAGCCTGGAATCGCCGTCGAAGAGTCCAGCTTTCCCGATCGATGGAAATAGGAAGGCCCGAACACCAGGTATCCGCCCCAGGCTTTGGTGACCGGAATGTTGATGATGGGATCGAGCGTAAATGAATAGACGTGGCTGGTCGCCCCTGGAGCCTGCGCCGCCTGCAGAGCCGAACTGCGCAGAGGCAGGTTGTCCCACTGGAAGTCGGCACGAAGTCCAAAATACTTACCGTAGTTGCGGGCAACGCCGGCAGCGATAACGCCTCCGCCGCCGCGCACAAATGTTTTTGTGGTTCCGTTCGTGAGACTCGCCCCGCCGCCTACGTTGAAAGTCCATTTCTTGTAGGCGTTAAGTTTCGCCTTGCGAGTTTTCTCGGTCTCTTCGGGCGTGGCTTCCTGGTTGCTGCTGGACGTTTCGCTTTGGGGCTGCTGCGCCTGCGGCTGCTGGGCAGGCGCTTGTGCGGCCGGAGGTTTATCAGTTGGCGCCTGTTGTGCTGGAGTCTGTGCTGCTGGAGCTTGTTGTGCGTTGAGGGTTGCGAGTCCCGCCACCAGAATCGTCATCCAGGCCAGCGACCGTGCGATGCTGAATCCGGGAACCGCTGCGAACTTTGGAATCATTCATTCTCCTCCCGCTGCCGGGGTTGCGGATCACCGCGCTCGGCCGCTACTCAGGCAACGAAAGGCGCTTGTGAAAAGAGCGTGTCCGCGATGCTCCCGCCGTGATTGCGCTCGCAGCAGGCAGGCACCATATTACCAACTTTGATGCGGAGTTCGCCCCTCGCGCCGCCCGATCAGAACGGTTGCGTCAGGTTCCTGAACTGAGATGCTCCATCAGGCTTAGAAACAAAGCGGGGAGCCACGCGTTCCACTGGTTCCAATCGTGGCCGCCGGGAGTTGTGTGAAACTCGTATCGGAATTGACGTTGCGCGAGCTGTACCGCGAATTCTTTGTTCGATGGAAGCAGGCCTTCCTGTTCTCCACAGGTCAGAAAAAAGTAGGGCGCGGCTTCAGGATCTACCGTGCGCACCAGCACAAACGGATCACGGTCGTGCCTCGTCTGACTGCCGGATGCTCCGAAGATTGAATTGTAATGACGCGACTGTTGGAGACGCTTGATCGTAAACGCGCGCCTCGGAACGTCGATCGCCGAACTGATTCCTCCCGTGAAGCTGAACAGTTCAGGATGGCGAAGCGCCAAGGTGACCGCTCCGAAACCGCCCATGGAAATGCCGACAATTGCGCGGTTTCGGCGACCAGTGGAAACGGGAAATCGGCTCTCCACATCTGCAATAAGGTCATGAACGATATAGTCTTCAAAACGATCCTGCGGGGGATCGACAGCGTTCACGTAATACGACGATTCTCCCTCGGGCATCACGAGCAGTACTCCCGCCTCTGCGAAACGGGCAACATCGGAATAATTCGACCAGTCACGGAACCCGCCTCCCCCGCCGTGCAGCAGGTACACCACTCGCAACTTCTGCCCCGGTGCGAGGCTTACAGGCAGCACGACCCGGTACTGCATGTCTCGATTCAGAGAGACGCTGCGAAATGTGATATCGCGGTAAGTGACGGTCGCGGTGAGGCGCGGATGATCTGGCATTTGCGCCTGCTCCCTTTTCTTGCAACCCACCGATAGCAGCACAAGGAGCATCGGAAATGCCAAGCCAAGTCGGTGCGGGCTGACGGTCCTCATGAAGGCACTGATCATAGCGGAAAAATGCGGCAATCAGAACGTTGGCCGTGACGCCGCTGATTCCTGTCGTCACCCAATCGATGCTCGAGTTGTTGTTTGCAGTTTCCGAGAGTCAAGCGCGGCACGTATGATAGGGGATTCAATTTCAACGAAACGAATCCTTTGGCAAAGCGAACTTCAAAACCGGCAACGACTTCGGCCACTCAGGGTGGACCGGAGCGAGGCTCGGCCTGCAGGGTCGCTCTGATCGGATTTGGAACTGTCGGTCGCGCGGTGGCGCGAATCCTGTGCGAGCGCGGTGATGGTTCGCTGAAGCTCACCCATATCTGCAACCGCAATGTTGAAAGAAAAAAGCAGGCGTGGGTTCCGGCCGACGTCATTTGGACCGACGATGTGAGCTCGGTACTGAAGTCGGATGTCGATATCGTGATCGAGTTGATTGGCGGACTCAGTCCAGCGGAACAGATTGTGCGCAGCGCTCTTGAGTCCGGCAAATCGGTGGTCACGGCCAACAAGCAACTCATCGCCCGCCATGGCCCAGCTCTTCTGCAGTTGGCCGCGAGCAAAGGATGCCAGGTCGAGTTTGGCGCATCCGTGGCTGGAGGCGTTCCGGTACTTCCCGCCCTGCGCACCGGCTTGTGCGGTGACCGGTTGCACGGCATCGCAGGAATCCTGAACGGGACCTGCAACTACATTCTGAGCCGGATCGAGAACGCGAGAATTCCGTTCAGCGAGGCGCTCGAAGAAGCCCAGGCCCGCGGATATGCCGAAGCCGACGCCTCGGAAGATCTGGATGGTGGCGACGCGCGGGCAAAGCTGGCAATTCTGGCGCTGGCCGGATTGCATACGCGGGTCGAGCCCGAAACGATTCGCGCGCGGACGATTCGCGCGGTCGACGCGGTTGACTTCGACTATGCCGCGGAACTGGGCTGCACGATCCGTCAGATCTCGCGTGCCGATTTGAAGGAGGACACACTCTTTGCCGAGGTCGGACCATGCCTGGTTGCTGCTGACTCCCCATTCGGACGTGTGCAGAGAAATCTGAACCTGGTTCTTACGTCAGGACAATATGGCGGCGACATGGCGTTTTTGGGCGCAGGCGCCGGTGGCGATCCTACCGCGGTCGCGGTGGTGTCAGATCTGATGTTTCTGGCGCAGGGCGTTGCTGCGGGCAAGAAGGACGTAGCGAACTACGTCTCTGGGCCTAACATTAGTTGTGATTTCGAGACCGCTTGGTATTTGCGTTTTTTTGTGCGCGATCAGCCGGGAATTGTGGCGCGGTTGGCGCAGATCCTGGCTGCGCATCACCTCAACATCGATGCGCTCCTGCAGAAGCCAGGGTTCGACAAGGCTTCCTTGCCGTTCGTGATAACGCTGGAGCCGTGCCACGATTCGCTGCTGTTGCCGGCGCTGCACGAAATGGCGGGCTTGGAATTTTCGATCCGGCCGTGCCTCTGCCTGCCGATCTTGCGATGATGGACTGTGAAGGAGATTTGCGAAAGAGGATTTGTGAAGAAAAAGATCAGCGCCGGTGGTTACTGCGCGACCACCGGCGCTGATAGAAGCTAGTTCCAGAAAGGGTTCTTGAGACCCGCGGGAAACAGCGCGCTGTCGGCATGGGTTTCCATGCCCGACTCATCGGAAATCTTCTCGTCGATGAAGCGGGACGGTGGGGGTGCGATCAACTCCTCTTCCTTGCCAGGCGTAGGGTTAAAAGGATAGTCGGATTTCATTTGGGGAAACTCCTCCATCTTTATGATCTATTTTCATTAAACACCTCTTGGCCCTGCGGCAGGGCGCGGAAATTTTGATTGCAGGGATCGAAAAATCCGCAAGAGCGACTGCCGGGGTTAACCGCCGTTAACCCAGTCGGTCACAGCGGAAATCCGGACTTCGATATATGCTGTTCAATCCCGTTCGGCGCTTATTTCCGGACCGGATATACCTTTCCAGGGGACGCCATCATGAAATTCCGCAAGCTGGGCCGTACCGGTTTCGAAGTCAGCGACATTGCCCACGGACTGTGGGGCATGAGCGGTTGGAGCGGTTCGGACGACCAGCAATCTCTGGCCGCAATGCAACTGGCGGTGGATTCGGGGTGCAACTTCTTCGATACGGCATGGGCTTACGGAGAAGGGAAGAGCGATGGACTGCTGGGCGAGATCATGCAGCGCAACGCGGGCAAACGGATCTACGCGGCCTCGAAAATTCCTCCTGGGAACGATCGCTGGCCGGCGCGGCCGGAATATAAATATAGCGATGTTTTTTCCGCGCAACATGTTTTCAAATACGCCGACCTCATTCGCAAGCAGTTGCGAGTCGACACCATCGACGTACTGCAATTTCACGTTTGGGACGATAGCTGGACCAACGAACCCGAGTTTCGCTCGACGGTTGAAAAACTGAAACGCGAGAAATGGATTCGATTCTTCGGTCTCAGCATCAATCGCTGGGAACCCGAGAATGGCATCCAAGCCCTGCGTACGGGACTGGTCGACGTGGTGCAGGTGATCTACAACATTTTTGACCAGGCGCCAGAGGACGAACTCTTCCCAGTTTGCCAGGAACTTAACGTAGGCGTGATTGCCCGCGTGCCGCTCGATGAAGGCAGCCTGGGCGGAAAGTTGACTGTGGAAACCCGCTTCCCCGCGGGCGATTGGCGCGCTGGATACTTCGGTCCGGAGAATCTGGCCAAGACGGTAGAGCGCGTCGACAAGCTAAAAAAGATCGTGCCGACGGGTATGTCGCTGCCAGAGATGGCGCTGCGGTTTATTCTGTCGCATGCGGCGGTAAGCACGACGATCGCGGGCATGCGCAAGCCGGAACACGTTCGGCAGAACATTGCAACGAGCGATGCCGGGCCTCTCGACAAGAGCCTGCTGGCGGAGTTGAAGAAGCATCGCTGGGACCGGACTCCTCAGCGCTGGTCTGATTGACACGGTATGACTAGTTGCTTGTCGAGCTAACACGCTCCGCCGTCTTTATGCAGCGCAGAGCGCGCTGCTAATCCTACGAGCACTGGTAGTAGTCTTCGCCACCACGGTACTCTCGCCTGCGTGTCGGCGGCACTCTGGGGAGTTCCCGCTGTCTGCCTCCGTTGATCGGTGATTTCGAGCGAGGAATCGTTTGTTCAGAAAAGCAATTCTTATTCTCCTTTCAAGTCTGCTTCTATTCGGCCATTTGATGGCGCAAAGTCCGCGGGGATCGCTTCGTGGAGCTGTGCAAGATGCTTCGGGCGCGCGCATTCCTGCGGCCAAGATCGAGGCCCAGTTGGTTGATTCGTCCCTGCGTCGCGAGGCGGTAAGCGAAGATCGAGGCGAGTTCCGGCTCGACGATCTGCTCCCCGGCGCCTACCACATCACAGTGAATGCTTCCGGGTTCGCGCAGGCGGAAGCCGATGTTTCCATCGCGATCAGTTCGGTGCGCGAGGTGACGGTCACATTGAAGCCTGCGACGTCGGGGGAAAAGATCACCGTCGAGAGCCGGAACTCCTCCATCACGACCCAACCGGTCGATCTCGTGAGCGTGGTACATCAAGGAGTAATCAGCCGTCAGGATTTGGAGACTCTGCCGCTGGCCCACCGCAGCTTCGCCAACATCGCATATCTGGCTCCGGGGACCGAGCCGGTCGAACCGTCGGATCCGACAAAAGCGCGCATTACCGCCGTCGCTACGGGCGGAAGTTCGGGGCTGAACAACGAGCTTTCGGTCGACGGGGGCGACAACTCCGACGACTTCATCGGCGGCTTCCTGCAAAATTTCTCTCCCGAAGTGATCCAGGAGTTTGCGATGCGCACGGCGAACGAGGACGCGGACACGGGCGGGACCACCGCTGGTTCGGTCGTCATCACCACGCGGCGCGGCACCAACGACTGGCACGGCGAGGCCGCTTTCTACGATCGCGCGGCCGATCTTAACGCGCGCTATCCAATCGAGAATCCGGCGCCCGATCCGAAACAGCCCTTCTCGCGGCAGAACTATGTCTTCACGCTCGGCGGGCCGGTGACGAAGGACAAGGTCTGGATGTTTTCATCGTTCGAATACGTTCATGAAAATGCCAGCATCGCCTATAGCCCCGCGAATCAAGCGGAGTTTACTGCGCTGTCGACCTTGGCTTCGGACGGCTTCATTCCGGGCGTCAGTTCGATTGCGGTCCCGCAGAATACTCCAATTCCATTTCGCGACTATTTGGGCTCGCTGCGTTTTGATTGGGCGCAGTCCGCAAAGTCGCAGTGGTTCTGGCGCGGCTCCCTGGATAGCTATACGACGCACAACAACCTGGTACAACAGGGCACTCTGCCTTCCACTGGCTTGCTGACTCACAACAACTACCTGAATTCAGTGGTTAGCAACTCGTATGCGTTCAGTCCGTCGTGGTTGGGGACGTTTGTGTTTGATGCGAGCGGGCTGCACCTGACCCAGACGCGCAACTCGAATCTCGGCTTTGCGCTGGCCTTTCCCTTCAGTGCCACTTCGCAAACTATTTCCGGCTTCGAGACTTTTGGCGACAACCAGTTTGTTACCGCCATCACCGCGTTTCCTGATTTGCGGAATCAGGAAAAATATCAGTTTCGCTACGACGTTGGTCATGCCACCGGAGACCATTCGTTTAAGTTTGGAATCAACTTCATTCACGAGCCCGTGCTGGGTGGAGCGTTCCCGGGCAATGCAGAGACGCTGTACACGTTCCCTCAGGATCCAAGTTTCTACGTTGCGAATCCCACGCAGTTTCCAATCGACCTCGCAGCCGGAGCGCAATTCACGCCCGAAAGCGATGGGAGTTTCTCGCAGAATGTGCAGCGACTGGCGCTGTACGCGCAGGATTCGTGGCGGGTGACGCAGCACCTCACCTTTAACTACGGACTGCGCTATCAAACTACATTCGGACTCTTCAATGCGTCGGGGCGCAGCCAGCTGCAGAATCCCGCCTACTTGACGCTACAGAATCTGGGCATTTCATTAATTAACGGAGTTCCGCACGACGATCACAAACAGTTTGGACCTCGCCTTGGGATTGCATATGCTCCAGGGAATAGCGGCAGAACTGTCGTGCGCGCTGGTTTCGGCTTGTTCTACAACGACCTGGCGCAGGGCGGATGGGCGCCGGCCTTTCAAGGCGTGAACAACAGTTCGGCGGGCACTTGCTGTTTGAATCCCGGAGATCCGGGAGCCCTGATCGATCCCAACTACAAAACGCCTTACGCAATTCATGCTTCCGCAGGAGTGCAGCACGCGATCAACGCAAACTGGACCCTCAGTGCCGACTACACTCACGAACAGGGGAATCATGGCTACCGGCGCTACGATTACACTCCGAGTGTCAACATTGATGCGAACGCGCCTGCCCTGGCCGTGTTTCGCTCTGACAATCGCTCCAGCTTCGACTCGCTCGCGATTGTGCTGCAAGGCAATGTTTCGCACCGTTTCAACGTCATCGCGCACTACACGCTTTCCAGCGCGAAAACGTGGGGCTGCCTGCTGGGAGAGTTGTTCGACTATGTGAATGGAGTTTGCGATCCGCTGAATCCATTTGCTAGCGGCGACTACGGGCCGTCGGGAGAGGACGTGCGGCACCGCTTCGTACTTGCGGGTGCACTGCATGCTCCGGGCGGCTTCGAGATTTCCACTCTTACGCAGGCGGAGAGTGCTCGGCCCTTCACCTTGACGACACCAGTGGGAGATAGAGCGGTCGTGAATGGAGTCAAGACATCGCTGGATGGAGTCCGTGGAACGCCTTATGTTCAGGTCGATCTGCGCGTCAGCCGCCCGATTCGTTTGCACGATCGCTGGTCGATTACTCCGTTCGCGGAGGTTTTCAATCTGTTCAATCGCAACAATCCGGGAGCGAACTACGTGACGGACCTGTCGGCGTTGCCCGTTCCGGTCAACGATTTGAGCAACGCGACCGCGCTTTGTCCCGATCCGAGCTGCAGCGTGCCGATCACCAGCCTGAAACAGTTACTCGTGCCGGCAGGCGGTTTGGGAGATTTCTTTGGGCCGGGGACTACCGTGGGGATTCCTTTTGCGGCGCAGTTGGGAGTGCGGGTGAGCTTCTAGCGAACGATGGTTCGTTTTTCAGCGAAAAACCACAGAGGCATAAGTCCAACGAATTCTGAACGGCTCATGCGGCCGCTCTTCCACAATCCTGCGAATCTATCGCACCAGCCACTCGGTGGCCGTGTGGACTTGCGACAGCATCTGGCTGTAGGTAAAGGCAAAAACTGCAAGCGTTGCAACAGCCACTCCCAGTGCCAGCGAAGGTGAAAGTTTCTGTGGCGGGATTCGGCGGTCGCTCCACGCGATCAAGCGCTCGACTCGGGCATTCATTGCAGAAGCGGAACTTTGTACAAGCGCTGCGGTCAAATCCCCAGAGGGCTCCGCTGGTCCCAGGCGTGACAGCTTGATCAAGGCCGCCGCCAGGTCCAGGGCGTCGCCGGCATTCGATACGGCGGCGTCATCGGCCGCCATCTCGGTGGCTTCGAGCCAGGCTGTTTCCAAACCGCGCATTCCGGGAAAGACTACAAAGCGCAGCAACAATTTTTTCAGATTGTCGCGGCGGCGCACGTGCGCGATCTCATGATTCAGTGCGGTCTGCAGTTCATTGGCGGCCAGCACAAAATCTGCTGCCCCCGAGAGCAGGATCTTGGGATGAACAATGCCAACCGCCGTCATGGCGGGAACTATGCGGGGAATTCGCAAGATGGGGAGCGGAATCGAAGACTCGTAGGGCTGGGCTGCATGCGTCCATTTGGATATCGTTCGCGAGGCTCTGCGAACTGCCATCGCGGAATTCACCAGGCCAAAGAGTCCCAGAGCAGCCCCGCAGATACCAAATACCAACGGGAATCCTCCGATCGGCTCGTCGATGGTCCGCGGCTCGAGCAGAAGGAAAGACGGTACCGTGAAAGCGCAAGTGACCATGGCGGCCGCGGCGAGCGGAACCATGCGCACGACGAACAGCAGGTCAGCGATGCGACGTACTGGATGGTATTGCGCCCAGGCCTCGAATTCTCCGCCACGTGAAACAGACGGCCAGCGAGAGCGCGCAGTACACCATCAGGAAGACCGAGAAGGAAACGGCGATGCCGCGCAGGGCAAACATCAGGCTTTGCTCCTCCCGTTAGTTCGCGATCCGCTATCGGGCGGTTCACTGGTGCGAGACTCGCGGCGGAGTTCCGATCGCTTTTCGTCTACCAACTGCCGAAGATCATCGAGCAACTGGGCGTCGCGATCGGACACGATTTCCACCAAGAAGGAGAGCGGCAGGGAAGCTGCCGGGCTCGCGTCCAGCAATTGGCGGAAGGCCTCACCCGCCACTTCCTGCTGCAATTGCTCGCGGGTAAGGCAGGGAGCATAGCGGAATGCGCGGCCTTCCACTTCCCGCGACAACAGATGTTTCTTGAACAGACGGTCGAGCGTGGTCATGACCGTGGTGTAGGCCAAATCGTTACACTCACCGACGATCAATTCGCGAACCGTCGCGTGACCGCGCTGCCACAGGGCCTCGAGCAGGCGTTCCTCAAGAGGACCAAGCTCAGAGGAAGATGCGCGGAAATGGAAGATGCGCTTCATGGAGACAACAACATACAAAGGAAGAGAATTCTATCCCAGCGGGAAGCAAGGCGCCACATGGTCTTTGGCCAATATCCAGACTATTCCTTCGAGAGGGGAGAAGGTGGATCTTGAACTCGAGGGGGGCTGTGGACCGCACCTGGATTACAAAAAAAGAGCCCCAGCGACCGGAGAGTTGCTGGGGACTCAAATATTAACGAACCCTGTAGTACGCTCTACTTCACTATGGCAAATCCCTGCCGGTGGCGCACTACAGCGGATTCTGTAGTGACGCTTAGTCGGACCGCCACTTTTTGGACTCTGAAAACAAAGGGACTTATGGCGACCCCGGAGGGAGTCGAACCCCCAACCCTCAGATCCGAAGTCTGATGCTCTATCCAGTTGAGCTACGGGGCCACGGTTGGCGGAGCGGACGGTTGTCGACGAAAGAGCCGATCGCGCCGGCGGCAAGCCGCCAATAAAAATTTGGGGTGGGAAACGGGAATCGAACCCGCAACCGCCGGAGCCACAGTCCGGTGCTCTGCCAGTTGAGCTATTCCCACCGCAACCTATCGATTATAGCAATAGGTTTGGCGGATGGGAGAGCGAGTGACTCGTCGGGCTGACGGTGTGGCGAGCGCAAAGCAGAACCGGCCATCCCGGCTGCATTCAGGGGCAAGCTCGGGCGGCTGTCCCCAAACGGTGTGTGCGGTTGGTTGAAATTATCCGCGGCCGATGCCAACGTACTCGTATCCCAAGGCGCGGAGACGAGTCGAATCGAGCAGGTTCTTGGTGTCGACGATGACCGGCTTCTTCAGCAGATGCTTGATGCGGTCGAAGTCGAGCGCGCGGAATTCGGGCCAGCCTGTGCCGACCACGAGTGCATCGGATCCTTCGGCAACAGAGTAGGCCGAGTCGCAATAGCGAACCGATTCGTTGAGCCGAATCTTCGCTTCAGGAATGGCCACCGGATCATACGCGCGCACGTGGGCACCTTTTGAAACCAGGGATTCAGCCAGACGCATCGACGAGGATCCGGCGACCGAATTCGTATTGGGCTTAAACGCGAGTCCGAGAATTCCCACTTCCTTGTTTTCGACCGAGTTCAATGCGTGGGTAATCTTGTCGACGAGACGGTCGGCGAGGTAGTTATTCACATCGCGGGCGGCGTCGAGCACCTTCAGCGAGACCCCATTTTGTTTTGCCAGTTCTGTGAGGGAGTCCATATCCGACTCCGCGAATCCACCGCCCATGCCGGCGCCCGGCTGCAGACAGCGTGGAGCAATTTTCTTGTCGAGGCCCAGGGCCAGAGCCAGGTTCACGGCATCGGCATTGACGCGTTCGCAGAGCGCAGCGACTTCGTTGATGAACGAAATCTTCGTGGCCACGAACGCGGTAGCGGCTTCGCGCACCAGTTCCGCGGTCGACTGGTTGGTCACGATGACCGGAACGCCACGCATGACCAGCGGATGAAAGATCTGTTTCAGCATTTGCACGGCGTCGTTCGAGGTTGATCCCAGAATCAAACGGTCGGGCCAGTTGAAATCTTCGACCGCGCAGCCGTCGGTGAAGAACATAGGCTGGGAAACAATCGTGGCCTGCAATCCAATGTCTTGAATGCTTTTTTCGAGAGCGTTCGCGGTGCCGACCGGAGCGGGAGTGACGATGATCAGGATTGGAGGCTTGGGCGCCAGGCGCGCGATTCGGATCGCGACGTCGTTCAAATTCTCCACTTTGTCTTCGGCCAGGAAAATTACGCCGGTCTTGCGCGCAAACGACTCGATGTCGGTGGAATAGGCGAGGCGTCCGGCGCGAACATTGCGGCGGATGATCTCCTTGAGATTCTTTTCGAAGAAGGGGATGTTGCCCTGGGCCATCTCGACCATTCGCGAGCGGTCGGGATGACAGCAGGAAACTGGTGTACCAAAATCCGCCAGACAGGCAGAGATGACCGTTCCCAGGTACCCCGAACCGTAAACTCCGATCTGCATGTGTGAAGTCTCCCCTTGCAGCCGGAAACCCGCGTCGGAACTGGTGTTCAACGCGTATTGCCGGATACGTGGCCTACTCTTTATCTACAGGCGCCGGTGGGGCTTTTCAACGCACGGGAGGGTGATGTACCTAGGGCCATGTTCGCGTGGCGGGAGTAACTGGGTGCGGTAACCAGCGACGGTTACGTGCGGTGCTACCGGGAAACAAGCCGCCGGCCGAGCGGAACCGGGGCCAAATCAACCCAACAATTCTGACTCTCTTCCCGGACAAACGTCAGTCTTTCCAACAGGATCCGCCGGGTTTCGGTGTAGTGCACCCAGCGGTCGCGCGCTATCTCAAAGGCGACTTTTGCCGGTTGCTCGGCACTCATCTTTACGATCGTAAGGTGGGGAATGTAGGGCCACTCTTCTTCGAAGCCGAGGACTTCGGTATTCAGCTTGCGGTGCAGTTCGCACATGCGCGGGGCACCGGCTTCCACCCGGATGTACACGGTGGGAGTTACCGGAATAAAGGTCTGCACCGAACCCAGGGACACTTCGAAAGGTTCCTGTTCGCCGCAGATCCGCTCCAGGATTTGCAGCGCGGAAGTCTCCGTACCATGCAAGGGACGCGGAGGAAGGATGGTCAGATGGGCGGCGAGCAGAGGAAGGTCGGGATGCAGCTCCCGCCGAAGGTTCTCGACGAACTCTCCTGCTGGACTATTGATATACGCCACCAGCGCGTAACGGGGCTTCTGCATACCTGATCGAAAATTATACAGCGCGACTCAACCCCGCGCCGAACGCGTGCCCCCGTGAGTCAGGACGGTGAGTTGGAGGGGGGCTCGGGCCGCGTCATTTATAATGACAAAAGTCGGGGCGTAGCGCAGCCTGGTAGCGCACCTGCCTTGGGCGCAGGGGGTCGTAGGTTCAAATCCTATCGCCCCGACCAATTTTTCTCTTCTGTATTCCGAATTTCTAAACTGCGCCACTCAAGCCAACCGCAGGGTTGAATGGGCCACCCGCCAGCGCTATTGCTAGCAGTTCCTTCATCTTGGCTGTGGAGGTCGGCGCCTTGTTCATTTCAGGGACATTGGTTAACCGTGATGGAGATATTTTGCGTAACGCTGTGACCGGTAGCGTCTCCAAGGCCCACCCTACCGGTAAACGTTCCGGTATTAGAAGACATTCCGCTGAATACTCCGGTCGAGTTGTTCAAGTTGATGCCCATCCAATTGTTCGAACTGAACCCCCAGAAGAACGGTTGGACGCCGCCCGAACTTTGCATCGCGAAAGTGTAGGGTTGATTGACGCAAGCGGCAGGTAGCGTACCCGAACCCACTATCTTGACGGGGTCACCGACCTGAATCTGTTCATCCGCTGTAGCAACTTGGGGTGGAGTGCTGGAATCGCCGGCCTGGACTGTAAAGGAATAAGTGCCATCTGTTGTGGCAGGTCCAGTAAGTACACCCGAGGAATTCATCGTGATGCCGGGGGGCAGCGTTCCGCTCGATAAACTCCAGTTGATCGTTCCCGTGCCGTTGGCAGAGGTCAGTTGCTGGGAGTAGGAGAGACCACGCGCGGCTGGAGTGAGGCTGGTGGAAGTGATTTTCAGCGGATCGACCACACCGCTAATGGACAAGCCGTATAGCATGTCGGGGCGAGCGTCGCCTCGCCAATCCAGAACGTGGACAAAGAAAGTCGTTGTGGTGCTTGGCGAACCGGGAACCTTGAAGTCGAGTGCGGAATCCGTAGTCGGCGGGTCGGGGATATCGTCGTTGATGCAGGCGGAGGCGAAGTTCGTGTTTGTGTTGCCGGGCTGGTTGCAGGTGGCGAGACGGGTGCCGTTGACGTCGAGAATCTCGATGACTGTGTCTAAAAATTGTTGGGTGCTAGTTTCCAGATGGACTGTCGCGCCCGAGATCGAAGTCAATTTGTAGTAATCGCTATCGGCGGGTTGTGGAGCTGCGTCCGGCGGATCGATGTATGGCGAGATGCTGGCAGAGAAATTTCCATTGTCGATCGTTGTGGCTGTGGCGATGGTATCGTTTCGACCGATAGGAGCGGCGACGTTGACGCCAAAGTTCACGCTCGCGGACAGGGGAGGGGAACTTGAATCCGCGGCGCTTACGGTGAAGCTATAGAACCCCGGAAGTGTCGGTGTGCCGCTAACTTGACCTGTGGCGGTGTCAACCGCACTTATCCCGGGAGGCAAGGACCCCGAGGTCATTACGAAGTTGTAGGGAGGGATGCCTCCCAGGGCGACAACGCGTCCGCTAAACGGGCGATTCAGAATCAACTTGGGAGGTAGTGAGTTGGCAATGCTGAATGGCGGCGGTGCAACTTGGATGCCGATTTGGACCGATACCACTTCCGGGGCTGGAGCGTAAGAATCCCGAATCGTGACGGTGGTGTAGAAGCTGCCTGTGGCCATCGGGCTTCCTCTAAATATCCCGGTTTCCCGGTCGAGGGTGACGCCAACGGGGAGCGGACTTCCACTCACGGTAATACTGAGCGGTGGCAGGCCGCCGTTGATCGGGATTTGTTGGAAAGAGATTGGTTCGTATTGCGAAAAACTAAACGTCTGCGGCGCAGGGGTTTGAAGTGGCGGATAGGCGGTCAAGTAGAAAGCTTTGGTTGCGCTATGTGAGGCTGAGTCTTGCACCGTGGCCAAAAACCCCGAAGTACCCTCAAAATTGGCTGTTCCCGAAAGAACACCTGTCCCCGGATTAATAGAGAGGCCATTCACGAATGATGAAGTGGGTCCGCTCGGGGCGATCGACCACGTCAACGCTCCGCTTCCGTTGCTCGCCTGGAGGGTGGTGCTGTAAGGAGCATTCGCCAAGCCGGCGGGCAGGATCGCATCGGTTGTGATCGCAATGAGGGCTGATCCTGATCCTCCGGTTCCGGCATTACCGCCTCCGCCGCAAGAGATAAGGAGCACCGCTAGTAGCGTTATTGCAACCAAACCAAACTGAACCGAGTGGCGTTTCATCCGGCGAATTCCTCCACAACCGACAGAAGCAAGGGAATAGGAGGATCGAGTAGCTTCCCGTTGTCCTCGTACTGGTCAAAACGCGGGTTCGTGTCGTTCAGAATAATGTTGATGCCCGTAACGCTGTCACCGCCTGTTACCGTTATCATGTCCCGCTGCATCGGAAAGTCAAACGCGGATTCGTCTTTGTTCCAGAATTCCGGACCTCCCGGCAGTGCCACTGGCGGATCCAGCGGACCAACGCTGGATCCACCGACGAATGCGTTGTAGATCTCTTCCACCTCAAGGGTGTAAGTGCCTGGCGGAACACTTAGCTTGTAATAGCCAATCAGCGCCGGATTGCGCGAGCCCAGCGGGCTCCCGTTGGTGTTGTTTTCAGTCCCGCCCAAAGTCGCGGTCACACTTTGGCCGGGATTGCTCGTATACGCATACCCCGAGACGACCGAGACCGCGACGCGGCGCGATTCGTCTTCAGGGGTACCGGGATCATCAATCTGGCGGGCGATAACATTGGCCCCCTGCATGGGACTGGCACCATCATTGAAATAAATCACCCCGCTGATGGTTGCGTAATCGGATGCGAGATTGCGGGGGTAAAGAGTTGAGATCCAGGCGATGTCGTCGGGAGAGAGAACGGGCAGGCCGGCGTCCTTTCGAGCCTGACACAACGCAATCGGGAACATTAGCGGCAGGCCGGCGAGGCTGTCCACCTCACAGGGAAAAACTAGATTGGTCAAGACATCAACGTTGATTTGCGAATGATCCAGACCCGAAAAGTGCCCGAGTTCATGGGTGATGGCTTCGTCAAACTGATTGTTCGATAATTCGAAATTTACAGATGTATTGATGCCATCCAGAAACTCACCGTTCAATACAACCGCGGAACTCAAGATGTAGCCATTAACAATATCCAGCGCGCACGAAACATTGAAGCCGATAACTTCGGGCGGCAAACCGAGACTAGCAATGAGGCTACCGTTTGCATCGAAGATGACTGGGCTTTGAGCGCCTTTGTTACACGATCCGATCACATCGTTGTATTGCTGCGCAGTTTGGAGATCGCCGCCGGTGTAGCTGCCCGCGGGCAGGATGGCCCCCGCATTGGAGAACGAAATCTTTGCCGTAGATACGGACTGCCATACGCCGAACATGCTCTGCACACGCTGTGCGCCGGCGTTGTGATCGACTACGACTGTGCCGCTGGGATTGACCGCCATTGGTCCGGGGTCGAGCCGGTATGCAACGGGCATTTTTGCGGGATTCCAAGTGAATGGTTGGCCATCGATCCCGAATGCAGCCCGAGTGCCGACGGCAGGTCCTCCGACCAGGCGAGGTCCGCCAGCAAAGGCATACTGGATCGACAGGACGGCCAGAAGCACGAATGAGATGACAGTGCGGCTGCGCATCAGCGGGACCTCGTGAATGTGCGGATGGCCTCTTCCAGATCCGTGAGCAAGAGCGGGCCGCCCTGATGATTGCGTAAAACTGTTGTAAGGTGTGCCGAAACGGGGATGCTCTGCGCTCGGGCATGTTGCTCAACGTGATCGAAAAGGCCAATATTGGAGCGTCCATTCACCGCGGTGAGGCGCCGACTGCGGTCAGGCCTCACACGAAACCGGCCTTGCTCTAGTCCCGCCGGGCTGGTTAGTTCATATTCCGAGGTTGGCCTCAGTAAGAGAACCAAGTCGTCGCCGGTCCTATACTCCGAGGGTTTGCCGCCGTTCGCGTTCCAAACGTACTGGCGAAAGACAAGCGTCTTGCGCGATTTCCCCTTGTACGTCTCTTTCACATTCATCGTGACGACGACGGTCATGAGGTTCTTGAGTTGAGGGTGAGGCTCGATCTTGCTGGACACCACGGAGCCGTGCACGATCACATCGGATTCTTCGACCAATTGATCGAGGGAACTGGCCAGTGTACGCGCGCTGGTTTGAGACCAGGAGTGCTTCGTCAACGAGATGCATACAAAAGCGAGAACGCAGACAACGAATGAGATTCGAGTTCTCATGAAGGCCTTTGACTAACCTGGGACGGGTTGCGGGAAGCCAACCGGGGTCTAGATTCTACCCCAGAATTTGTTTATTGCCGTGACGGAAATCACGCACGTAGACGGGGCACTTCTCGCGAGAATACTGAAGGGCGTGCCTAGACGCTCCATTCTATGTTTGTGCAACATTTTGCGCAGCGCGCTGGGGGCTGCGCTAGCTGGAAATCACGGGCTTTCTCCGGAAGGTTCGCTTTACTGGTGCGATCCATTAACGCCGCGCTCAACCGTCTTATGCCGTTTTGCCCGCCGTGCTCAGTTCTGCAACGTCTTGAACCCGCGTTCTCAGCTAAAGTCGAATCCTATTGCCCCGACCAATTTAGCCTCACTAACTTACGCGGAATCCTTCCGGGCCGAGACTCTAAGGCAGCTGAGCAATCAGTGGAATCATTTTTCCCAGCAATTCAAAGAGAATTGCGGATGTCATCGCCTGATTGAAAGGGTTCCCTTTGAGTGTCCCTGAATGCACCGGGGAAACCGCCCACCCCGGGTATTTCAACTGTTCAATGAAAAGTGAGCAATATTGAACAGTCAGGCCGTTTCCGGAAAAGTAACATTCCGAAGAATTTTCTTGATGTCTTCAGTGCCCCCAAGGAGACAGTCATGGTTTCTAACAACTCAACAGCAAACGATTTTAGCCTCGCAGGAATCAAGGACGGTGGTTCTGCGAACGAAGTGAACGCGCGCGTGGTAAGCACGCTCAGAGATGTCCACCACCTTCTTGAGCTATACGCGCCCGTATGGTTCACAGAGGAACTGCATAAGAAAATCGTGTCCGCTTTGTAAGGGCGAGCCAGATCGATTTTTACGCCGGGCGGACAAATCCCCCTATAAATGCCGAGTCAATTCGGATTGTGAATCTCCGGGGCTTCCCTAGTTCGACAGTCCAGATGTAACAATTTTCGTGGACTGCCTGGCCGCATTCATCCGTTTTGCTTTCTTCGAGGTTCACAGATGCGTTACAAACGGCGCAGCGTGGGACCCAACCTTCGTACGACATAAACACCTCTTGGATAAGCATTCCCACGTTAAACCGTTGAAGCTGATTGGGGCTGTGCAGTATTGCTCAGGGTTGCTCATGGTCGGCCTTTTGGCCAAGAGGTGGATGATGGGAAATTCAGAAAAACTTCTTGTGAACCGTGGTGCCCGACGTCTCACATTTGAGACGTAGGGTCTTTCGCTACCCCTCCTTGATCGCAGTGAAGCGTGTGGCGGCACAGAAGTGCCTTGCGGCCTTGCACGAATATTGAGTCATGGAGTAGGCTGTTGCTCCCTGCAAGACGTACCCGCCGGACCGCATTCACTTCTTTAGTGTTGAGGAGAGCATCAATGATGAAATCCCTTCTGAGGTTGGGGTGTGCCTGTGCCTTGCTGTGCTCTTTCTACTCCATTGCCGCAGTGGCGCAGGAACTCGATCCCATGCTCAAGGCCTCGCTGGTCAACAGCTTGCAACTCGAAAAAAGGCTTACTGCGACGCAACGGCATTCTCTCTCGAACGCGACGCTCAACCGCTTTGCATTGGCACACCAGATCCTCGATACCAAACGGGGCGTCTTGAATTTGCGGAGCACTCTGATGCCGGGCAGTCGAAACGGAAATCGCATGGCGTCCGGCTTGGCGAGTGCGCAGACTCAAATGGTGCCGATCTCGTCTTCGGCCTTCGACTACACGCTCAGCCGCGGAGGAGGCTTCAGTCAGAACGACACGTCGACGGCCTGGTGCGGCCAGAATGTTGTCACCGGCTACAACGACAGTTCCGCCATTTTGCTGACACTCAACAACGCGACCGGTGGTCTGAGTTTCAGCGGAGTGGCCCACTCCGAGGACGCGGGACAAACCTTTACCGACCTCGGATATCTGGATCCGGGTCCAGCTTCGTTCAACTTTCTCGTTGGGAATCCCTCGGTTGCCTGCGCTAACTCGAGGCGCTTTTATTACGCTTCGATGTTTGCGACTGCCGTTCCGATCAATCCGAGCACTTTCGCTTTTAAGGAGGCAATCGGAATCAATACTTCGAGCGATGGCGGCCGGAACTGGTCAACGCCGACCGCTGCGGTGTTGATGAACTCTCTAAACATCCTCGAGCGGGAGTCGCTCGCCGTCGATCCCTCAAACCCGCAGCGCCTCTATATCACGTTCACCGATCTTGATTTCCAGACGGCGCAGTCAGGGCTCTGCGTCGGTGACACTCAGATGCTTATCGACCTTGTGAGTTCCGCCGACGGCGGCCGAACTTGGACCAAACCGAAGACGATCAAACGAGTCTGCGGTAGTTCCGGGAACGCCGCGAATGGCTCGCAAGTCGCGGTCAGTCCATCCGGGATCGTGTACGTTACCTATCTTTTCTACGACAACATCGATGGCCGCGAGGTGATTGAGTTGCGAGAATCTGAGGACCACGGCACCACGTTTCGCGGGTCGGTGGAAGTGACCACCGTCGTTCCAGCTGGAGCGGACAGCATGCTGCAAGGAATGTTTCTCAGCAATGAATACCCCTCTCTGGCAGTGGATCGATCGAAAGGCAGCAGCCGCGAAACGGTCTACCTCGCATGGACGGATGGGCGGAATCGCTCTCAGATTGATGTATTTTCCGGCGCCGGAGTTTATAACTTCGCGGACATTCTGCTGGTGAAATCCGTCGACCACGGCCGTCATTGGTCGACTCCCACTGGGGTCAACCCGGTCGCGGCGGATGCCAACACAGACCAGTTCATGCCCAGTGTCGCTCTCGACTCGACGGGGAAATTGGCGGTGTGCTACTCCGACCGCCGGAATGATCCGCAAAACGACGCGATCGACCATTACTGTTCGGTTTCGCAAGATGGCGGGGCCAACTTCCGAGACCTGCGGCTCAGCCGCACAAACTGGAGCCCGTCCCATTTCACCGACCTTGTTCTGAACACTAACTACATGCAGGACTATGACGTGGTGAGTCCCGACTGGACCGGCGCCAATGGCGGCTTCTTCGCCGGATTCCAGTTTCAGAGCTACGGCAATCCCAGCGCCTACGGAGCGAGGTTCTAACGTGAAAAATAAAATGAGACTTCATACTTCTGTTTTGACTGCGTCCCTCGTCCTGGTGCTGTTGATCGGCGTGGGAGTTGATCTCACCAGCGCTCAAGACCACTCCCGGCTTGCAGTTCAAGCCAGTGCGGCGAATGCGATCAGCCGAAAGATCGGGCCCGATCAACGCGCCCATCTCTCAACCGCCGCCAGGAACCGGCTGTACCTTGCCGAGACTGGAGCTCTAAACCGCGTGAACTCATCGCCCTCGACCCAGCAGTCAGTGCGGCGACTGCTGTCGAGCAGGCTCGCTCACACCGCTGCCACGGGCGCCAACCCGGTTCCGGTCAACGACCCGAACTTCGACTTTTTGCTTTCACGGCTCGCTGGCTTTACGCAGAACGGCAGCAGCAATGCCTGGTGCGGACAAAATATCGTCGTCGGTTACAACGATTCCGCGGCCCTGCTACTGACATCTGCGCTGGGAACGAGCTTCAGTTTCAGCGGGGTGGGCGTTTCGCACGACGGCGGCATCAGCTTCCAAGCCTCTCTCTTCATGGGTGCCGGAGCTGACCCGGCCAACTTCCTGTCCGGCGAACCGGTGGTCGCGTGTTCCGGTAACGACTTTTATTACGCGTCGTTGTTTGATTTTTCCGGTCCGATTGATCCCACCACGGGTCTACCGATTCCATTCACCGGCGTGGGCGTGAATCGATCGCGCAATAATGGCGACGCCTGGAGCGCCCCGGTTGCGGCCGTCAAGAAGAATGCGGACGAACACTTCGTGGATAAGGAGTGGCTGACCGTCGATCCGAAAAATCCGGACAATCTGTATGTCACTTATACGGATTTCGATTTCACTTTCAAGAAAGCAAACGGCTGCAACGGCGGTGTGCGGGTTGCGATCGAGTTGGTCACATCGAATAACGGTGGCGTCGGGTGGAGCAAGCCCGTGGTTGTGGATCAATTATGCAATCCGGCGTTTGGACAGGCGCTTGAAGGATCTCAAGTCGTGGTTGGAAATGCCGGTGAGATCTACGTCGCCTGGATCGCAGAGACCACTACGGACGGTCAAATTTTCTTTGGCCGCTCAACCGACGGTGGCGTGACATTTTCCCAGCCGATCCCGGTGGGCAGCGCGGTACTCGCCGGTCTGGGCGGCAATGGCAGACTCCAGAGTCTTTTCCAGGGCAATTCATTTCCGACGCTGTCGGTCGATCGGTCGAAGAGCGCTTCCCGCGGCACTCTTTATCTTGCCTGGACCGATGCGAGCGGTAACCAGATCCCCGATTTTCTGGCGCCGACTGGGAGTTACGGTTTCGGGGATGTGGTGTTTAGCCGGTCCACGGATAAAGGACGGACATGGACGCCTGCGAAAATTGTGAGCCGTGCTCCAGGCACCTTCGCAGGTTCCGGCCGCGATCAGTTCTTGCCCTCGGCGGCCGTGGACAATGAAGGGACGCTCGCGATCTGTTATTTCGACCGGCGGCGAGATTTGGAAAACAACGGCGTGGATCATTACTGCTCGATCTCGCACGACCAAGGCACCAGCTTTACGAGCATTCGAAATACTTCGAAATCGTTTGCTCCAACCCATTCCACCGATGGCTTGGTGGACACGGTGAGCTTCGGCGACTACGACGGGGTAAGCAGCGATGCCAGCGGTGCGAGTCCGGGCTTCTTCAGCACTTTTCAAACCCAAGTCTCGGGCAATCCGGATATCGTCGGCGTGAGGTTCTAGCCGGAACACGTTTGTCCTGGTTGTCTTCTTCAGCCGGAGTGAGTGTGGGTCGCAACACCGCGAAAGTTGCGACCCACATGCGATCAACATCAGTGGTCTTGCGGATCCAAATAAAGGTTTCCGAGTAACGGCAACCATGGACACTAAGGTCCACAAAGGAGGCTTGGAGGCGCGGGTCGGAATCGAACCGACGCATAAAGGTTTTGCAGACCTCTCCCTTACCACTTGGGTACCGCGCCCCTGCTTCCTACGTTAGCGTTCCGGCTGGAAAAAGTCCATCGGCGGGGAGCCAGCAGGCTGGGAACGCAAAAATCTGGAGCGGGAGACGGGATTTGAACCCGCGACTTCGACCTTGGCAAGGTCGCACTCTACCACTGAGTTACTCCCGCTCGACTCGAAAATTATACCGCATTTGCTGATTCCTACACCCGGTTCCGGATCGACCCGTGTTACCGCGGTGATCACCTTTTTAACTACGCCAACTCGAGTTCAATCTTCTTCGCCGCCCGATCCAGCTTCAGGATGCGGAAGCTGCGAACCTGTCCAGTACGGGCCGGTTCGGCCTTCGGCGGCCCGCCAGCGCCGCTCTTCCACCTCGCCTGCAGCATGGAACTCAGTGACGAAAGATCGGCCTTCGCTTCCTTGGGTGCCTCACTCTTGGCGGGGGCGGTTGCACCCATCTTGCATGTGGCATGGATTCCATCGCCCAGTTCAACGCGCGCTTGCCCTCCGGATTCGTCCATCAACCTGCCGGTGACGATGTCGCCTTCGTTGTGTTCCGCGACGTATTCGTCCAGGCCGGTCGGGACCAGTTGCTTCATTCCCAAACGCATCTGCCGCTTCTCGAGGTCGATGGCGAGGACTTGAGCCTTGACCACCTGGCCGACGCGAAGCACTTCGGCCGGCTGGCTGATCCGTTTTTCAGCGCTGATGTCGCTGACGTGGATCATGCCTTCAATCCCTTCGGAAACCTGTACGAACGCGCCGAACTTCGTCAGGTTGGTCACGGGCCCTTCAATCGGCGAACCGACCTGGAAGCGTTGTGCCACATCGGCCCACGGATCGCCCAGCGCCTGCTTAAGCCCGAGCGAGATGCGGCGTTCTGCCGCGTTCACTCCCAGGATTACGGCCTCCACGGTCTCACCTGTTTTGACAACGTCGCTCGCTTTCCTGATTTTTCCCTTGGACCAGGACATCTCCGAGATATGAATCAAGCCCTCGATGCCGGGCTCAAGCTCTACAAATGCCCCGAAGTCGACCAGCCTTGTTACCGTGCCGCGCACCCGATCGCCAGCGTTGTATTTCCCGGCAACGGCATCCCAGGGATGCGCCTGAAGCTGCTTGAGTCCCACGGAAATTCGTCGCTTGTCGCCCTCGCTCGCGACCTTGAGCACCTTTACTTCGACAGGCTGTCCAACCGAGAGCACATCCGCGGGCTTGTTGACGCGGCCCCAGGCGATGTCGCTGACGTGCAGCAAAGCGTCCACTCCGCCCAGGTCGACGAAGGCGCCATACTCGGTCAGGCTGCGAACCGTGCCGCTTAAAGTCTCGCCCTCTTTGATCTGCGAATAAAACTTGTCTTTGGTGGAGCGTTCTTCTTCCTCCGCCACCGCGCGACGATCGACGACGACGTCTTCATCGGTGACATCGAGCTTGATGATGCGGCAGCGGATTTCCTGGCCTACCAGCTTCTCCATGTCCGCGGTGTCTCGCACTCCGCTACGCGAAGCTGGCATAAACGCCCGCACGCCTACGTCGACGCTGAACCCGCCTTTGATCACTCCCGTCACTGTGCCGAGCACGGTTGATTTGTCCGCGAATGACTTTTCCAGTGCCGACCAATCCATCGGCCGCTCGACTTTGAAGCGTGACAGTTCGTAATACCCGTCCAGATCGCGCCCTTTGACGGTGACCAGAGCTTTGTCACCGGGCTTCAAGGTCTCGCCCTGGAGAGCGGCAAGCGGCATGATGCCTTCGGATTTATATCCGATGTCGAAGAAAACCGACTCGGCATTGACCGCAATCACCGTGGCTTGCAGCTGCCGGCTGCCCTCGGTCTTGCGGGAATGGCTTTTCTGATATTGCGACAGAATGTCGCCAAATGACTCGGTGTTCTCAGGGACAGGTGGAGTGTCTGAATTGGAAGAGACTGGATCAGCCATGAAAGGTTACGACCCTCGACAGGAGATAGAAGTATTAGGATAGCACCGCAAGCGCTCGCAGCGCCGCGCCATGGCGACTCAGTGCCGCGCCGCCCATTGCGGATCATCCTCGGGTTTTACGATCTGCCCATCGCGCATGTGAATGATGCGGTCCCCAAATTGCGCAGCCTCGGGATTGTGGGTGATCATCAAAACCGTCTGGCCCAGTTCCTGCTTTGACAGCCGCAGCATGCTGAGCACGACATCAGAATTCTTGGAATCGAGATTGCCCGTTGGCTCGTCGGCCAGCACCACGGCCGGCTTGTTGATAAGCGCGCGCGCCAATGCCACGCGCTGCTGTTCGCCTCCCGACAGTTCCGATGGGCGGTGTCCCAAACGCTTGGTCAGACCAAGCAGATCGGTGATGCGGTTGAAGTGCGCGGGATCACTCCCGCCATTTCCCGAAATCTCCTGCGCCATCAAAATGTTGGAACGCGCGTCCAAGGTTGGCAGCAGGTTGAATTTCTGGAATACAAACCCGATCTTGCGCTTGCGCATGCGAGTGCGTTCGGCGTCGGAGAGCGAGGCCAAATCGTCACCATCGAGCACGACGCTGCCGCCATCGGCGCGCGTCAATCCGCCGAGCAGATAAAAAAGTGTGGACTTGCCGCTGCCGGAAGGACCTACAACACTGACGAACTCGCCTTTCTGCACACTGAAAGAGATTCCGCGCAGCGCTTCAACCTCGATCTTGCCTACGAGATACGTCTTGCGCAGGTCTTTTGCTTCGATGAATGCTCCGGCCATGCCTGAGAGAATCTTACACGAATGGCAGCGTCGAGCGGGTTTTGAGGGACAGGTTCAGGCGGCGCCAATGCGCGCCATCGCTGCGGGGCGCTGGTGCAAGCGCTTGGGCCCGCGCTTCCGCACCAACAGCAAGCGGACACGTTCCAGCAGATCAGCGGGGGCGTACATTCCTTTGGTAAGAAAAACGTCGGCCTGCGAGTCGTGATCATAGATGCGGAACTTGCTCGAAATAAGAATGGCGGGAGTATGCGGGGAAAAATCCTTGATCCGGGCGATGAGTTGCGGGCCGTCCAATCCAGGCATCGCCATGTCGGCGATCACCAGGTCAATTCCACCGCTCATGAAGCGTGTCAGCGCTTCTTCTCCGCGTGCGAAACTGGCCACCCGGTATCCGCGAGTTTCCAGCATGATTTTGCGATGGGAAAGGGACTGCTCGTTGTCATCCACACACAGGATCGTGCGTTTCGGTTTCATCAGCCTTCCGTAATCCACTGGCACCAACTCATGGCAAAGTCGCCCGCGCCAGCGGATACTTTTCTCAATATGAAGAATGTCAGAGCGAGATGGATGCTAACGGGAAAAAACGCGACTGTAAAGTGTCGCCGATGCCAATGCGACTTTCTGGCTATTGATTTTCTGCGTAGCGAATGTGCGTCAATGTTTTCGCAGCTTTCGCAGCAAACGTTAGAGGAAAACTTCGCCGCGGATAACTTCGACTGCATTGCCTCCAACACGAACGTTAACTATCCGGTTATCGCGGCGCGATGCGCGCACAAAAATCCGGCTCGGCCGCCGCATCTCGACACCCTGCTCGATAAAGACTGGCTTGTCCGGTTCGGCTACTCCGTGGGCCACCATCCACGCAGCCGTACATCCCGCCGCAGAACCGGTGGCCGGATCTTCGCCGTTGTAGAACAACATCCGGGCGTGCAAACCGGCGGCCGGGTCCACGGTTTCACGCGCCACGAAGTACATGAACTTCCCGCCGGTTTTTTCCAGGTATTCACCCGCACGGTTCATGTCGACACGCAACTTCTGAATGATCGCGAGCGATCTCAAGGGCGTGACCGTGAATGCAACTCCGGTTGACACAGTCTGGATCGGCAACGTGGGATCGAAGTCTTCAACGCTCAACCCCGTCGCACGGGCCACGGCCTCCCGGTCATGTTGCGCGCCAAACACCGGATCCACCTGCGTCATTTCTCCGAACACCGGCTGGCCACTCGTTTCTTCGAATCGCACCGGAACTTTCCCCACGTTCAACTCAAGCACGATTTCCTTCACGCTGCTCTCCCCGCGCAGCGCGTATGCCGTCCCCAGCGTGGGATGTCCCGCAAACGGGAGTTCCTCCTGCACCGTAAAGATCCTGACCCGGACGCCGCGTTCCCGCTCAATCGCCGGATCCCGCGGAAGAATGAAAGTCGTCTCGGAAAGATTCATTTCCTTCGCGATGGCCAGCATCTCGGCGTCGCTGAGTCCCCGCCCGTCGAAAAAAACGGCCAGGGAATTCCCCTCGAGCGGATTGGAAGTGAACACGTCCCATTGCGCCATTGCCAACTGTCGCGACCCTTTGCCCATGAATGTCCCCTTAGGTCCGGAATTGCGATGCAAAGACAACGATGAGAATGGCGCCGGCGGCGATGCAGAAAAGTTCAATGGCGAGGCCCGCCGGTGCCACCGGGCGTTTGACACTGGCATCCGGCGAGTCCTATCCTAGCGTTATGTTTCACTCCACGCCCGCGAGCGCAATGTGTTGTTGTTGCCTGACGCCGGCGTGTGGGTAAGGGGTTTACCGAAATTCATCCCACCCACCCGGCGAAGCGGGTGGGTTTCGTTTTTATCCGCCTTTGCTAAGCTGGGAGCCCGGGTCGGGCGACTTTCGAACTATTCAACGAACTAAATACGAGGAGACAACTATGACTACCGCGACCGCAAATGAAGCTTACAGCGTTCCCAGAATCAACGACACTGCACCCGATTTCACCGCAGAAACAACGCAGGGAACGATCCAATTTCACAACTGGATTGGCGACGGCTGGGCCATCCTGTTCTCGCATCCCAAAGATTTCACGCCGGTCTGCACTACCGAGCTGGGTTACATGGCGAAGCTGCAACCGGAATTCGCCAAGCGCAACGTCAAGATCATCGGACTGAGCGTCGATCCGGTGACCAACCACAGCAAGTGGGCGGCCGATATTGAAGAAACGCAGGGCGCGAAAGTGAACTATCCGATGATCGGCGACCCGCAACTGAAAATCGCCAAGCTCTACGGCATGCTGCCCGCCGAGGCCGGCGAAACCTGCGAAGGCCGCACCCCTGCCGACAATGCGACCGTGCGCACCGTATTCGTGGTTGGCCCCGACAAAAAGATCAAACTGCAGCTCAGCTATCCCATGACCACGGGCCGCAACTTCGACGAAATCCTGCGCGTCATCGACTCCATGCAGCTTACTGCCAAGCACAAAGTGGCGACGCCGGTAAACTGGAAGCCCGGAGACGACGTCATCATCGTTCCTGCCGTCTCCAACGAAGAGGCGCACCAGAAGTATCCTGGCGGGTTTAAGACGTTGAAGCCGTATCTGCGAGTCGTGGCTCAGCCCAAATAGTCCCGGACCGAGCAAAAAATCGGCCACCGATTGGAATCGATAGTCTAGGCGGCGCATGAGGGAAAGTACCGGCCCTCATGCGTCAAACGCCCCGTCTAAACATCTAACTGGGCATGCGCGTGTTGGCCATCTCTGGAAGTTTGCGTGCCCGATCGACGAATACATCGCTCTTGCAGGCCTTGACTCTGCTCTCTCCACCACAGCTGGAAATTGTGATTTACGAGGATCTGGATCAGATTCCGCCCTTCAATCCCGACTTGGAGGCCGAGGGCAATTCGGGCCCGGTAGCTCGCTTCAGAACAGCCCTCCGCGACTCTGGAGCGGTTCTCATCTCCACGCCCGAGTATGCGCACGGCATTCCCGGGACTTTGAAAAACGCTCTTGATTGGATTGTCGGTAGCGGCGAGCTATCGGGAAAACCGGTGGCGTTAGTGAATGCGTCGTCTCGCGGGAAATACGCCCAGGCGTCCTTGAAAGAGATCCTCTCGACGATGGACGCGCGGCTACTCCAGGATGCCGACGTGACGGTAAACATCCTGGGAAAAGATCTGACGCCTCCGCAGATTGCGGAAACACCAGAGTTCGCGTCCGCGTTGAAAGCGTCTTTGCACGCAGTCGTTAATCTTTGTGGGACCGTGAAGGCATGATCGCCGGATATTCTTCCATCGTTTCAGTTACTCGCAGGCCTCGACCCCTTTGACTGTTGATACTAGGAAGCGGGAGCGAACCGATAAACCGGCTGCAAGGGGATCCCGTCGGTACCTTCTGGCCGAGGGCGCCTCTCTGAGTCGATCGTTGTCAGCTTCCGACGGTTCTCTACAGACTTTGCAATCCGTTGCAGGGCGCTGGTTCGTGCGGCGATCTCATCTCTGCGCGTCGAGCCCAACAGAAGCGAACACTCCTGGTCGGAGTAGTGTTCGAGCACCGTCATCACGAAAACGAAGCGCTCAAAAACCGGTAAGGCAACAATCGCTTCGATCTCGACTGGCTCAGTCGTGGCTTGAACTGCGTTGCGATTTGACCAGGAGTTTGAGTCCCCGTTGCCTTCTGGTCGTGGCCGAATCAGTCGGATCGCCTTTTGAATGATCGTCCTCCGAGCCCAGGAACGTGCCCACTCTCTGAATACGGGATTGCCTTTCTGGGAGTCCTCCAGGCCACTCACAAAACACTGTTCGGCCAAGGACTCATCTGCGGTGAGCAAGAAGGCCAACAGATATAAACCGTTCATATCCTCTTTAAATATTCGGCAGAAATCGCCGCCAGTTGCGTACGGCGCTGGTCCCTGGTTTCTGATTTGCTTTTCAACGAGCATCTTTTCCTCCGACCTCTATTGAATAGTCGTTTGATCCTGGTGGAAATCGACAACTTGATATGCGAGAAACTCAATTTTGTTGGCGCGACGGCTTACGATCGTTCTCGGCATCTTTGCGCCAGCTGCTTCAATACGTGCGTGGTAAGGACATCCACCGCGGAGAACTTCGCGCCATCTTTCATCAACTTAAGCAGGATGTTCTCGCCGTCCGGGCCAATCAGGGTGACATTCGTCAGGTCGACGACTAACTTCCGGCCACTGAGCTCTTCTCCCGCATTCGCCCACGCACTCTCTACCTCCGCGGTCCACGGAGGCACGAGCTTGCCTTCGAGAACCACCCGCCTCTGCCCAGGCGTATCGATGATTGAAATCCTGAACATTCCGGGACCGCTTTACAAACGTAGACAAAGCAATGCCATTGCCAAAAGGGGGATAGCGCGCGAATTTCACGTAAAGCGCTGAAATGCATAGAAGAAGGCAAGTCGCCGGGCGATCCTAGTCGTGACAAGTGTCGAAGTTTAGTTCGACACTTGTCGACATCGCGACACACAGAGAACGAGGAGAGTCACAAGACAAAGGCGGCGGCCCGGATTCGGCGAGGACTCAGTAGACTCTGCGCGCTTCAATCCCGAGTTTCTTCATGCGCGAAATCAGCGTTGTTCGCTTGATGCCCATCTTAGCGGCGGCTCCGAGCGGGCCTGCAACACGGCCGCTTGTCTCTTTAAGGATGCGCAGAATTTCCTCGCGCTCGTCGCTTTCCCTTGAGCCCGGTGCGGGTGTGGCCCTGCCATTACCGCTAAGTTCGCCGACTGGTACCTGAAGGGTCGAGCTATGGGTCAGGATCACCGAACGCTCGACGAAATTCTCCAGTTCGCGAATGTTTCCCGGCCACTGCCAGGCGGAAAGCTTCTTCATGGCAGCGGCGGGGACGGATTCGATCTGCTTCTCCATGCGGCGGCCGTATTTCTGGGCGAAGTAGCGCACTAGCAGCGGAATGTCCTCCGGCCGTTCCCGCAAGGGCGGTATGCGGATCGGAAAAACGTTCAGTCGGTAGTACAAATCGCTGCGGAACTCGCGGCTCTCAATCATTTTCTCGAGATCGCGGTTCGTTGCCGCCACTAACCGAACATCCACCTTCTTAGTATGGGTGCTGCCCAGTCGTTCAAACTCGCGTTCTTGCAGCGCGCGGAGCAGCTTGGGTTGGATCTCACTCGGAATGTCCCCCACCTCATCAAGAAACAATGTTCCCTTGTCAGCAAGCTCGAGACGGCCGACCTTTTGTGAGATTGCTCCGGTGAACGCCCCGCGCTCATGGCCGAAGAGTTCACTCTCAAGCAGGCCAGTCGGGATCGCAGCACAATTGAGCTTTACAAAAGTTCGGTCTTTGCGCCGGCTGCGATCGTGGATGGCCCGCGCAATTAATTCCTTCCCGGTTCCCGTTTCACCAAGCAGCAATACCGTCGAATCACTGGGAGCGACCGTTTCCACGAGATTCAAGACGTGGCGCAGGGCCGAACTCTGGCCCACAATGCCTTCGAAGTCCATCTCGCCGCGGATTTCGTCTTCGAGGTACAACTTTTCCTGCGCCAGCCGGTCTTTCAGATCCGCAATCTCGGTGTACGCGAGCGCATTTTCCACGCCGATCGACACTTGATTCGCAACCTGCGTTAAAAAAGCGACCTCGTCGTCGTCGAATGCATTCTCCTCGCGCCGGGCCACCGCCAGAACTCCGAGCAACCGGTTCCGGCTGATCAGAGGTACGTCGCAAAATGAGTTCAGACCTTCCCCGGCGGCTTTCCGATACATCTCCGGTGGAATCTCGGCTGGATCAAGGCGATTCACGACCATCGGCTTGCCGCTCTTGAATGACTCGCCAGGCAACGTCCCTTCAATCGGGACAAGCGCCCCTTCCGTGAAGAGCCCACGGCTCTCCGGGTAATCCAGGGCATGCACGCGCAAGTGGAGTGCCTTGGTCATCGGCGAGCATGACAGCTGCCGCATCGCAATGCATGACCCTGCGGACGCTTCCGGAGGCAGCCTGAAGAAGATCGTGAAATTCCAGATTCGACACCACTTGGTTGGTGAGATCGAGAATGAGCTTTAGCTGGTCTTGCACCCGCTGCGAGACGTAGAAATTGACGGCCGCGTCGATGGCCAATCCGATCTGATCTGAGGCGAGGCCCAGGAAGCGGACTTCCTCATCGTCGTAGGCATTCGGATAAATCCGGCCCAGGCACAACACGCCGAGTTGGCGCGGCCCTCTGACCAACGGAAGCGTACAAGTAGATGCGATGCCAAGTTCAGCGAGGAACGATCCGTATTTCTGGAATCGCGTCTCCCGGGCCCAATCGACGGTTACCAGAAGCTGGCCGGAAGCGTGCACCTGCGCGATCGGAGTGTCTTCCGCGCTGAGAGAGTCGATGCCGGAGGTGTCGATCTTTTTGCCATTCGCCTCGAGCAGGCACCAGCAGGGTAGTTTGGTTTCTTTGGCAAATGCAACCAGATGAAGATAGTCGAAGGGCGTGATCTCGTGCAGTTGCTCGGTCAACGTGTCAGAGACCGCCTTGCAATCGCTGCACGTGGCAATCGCATTGGCCGCGCGCAGCAAAGCCAGATAGCGTTGCTCTTCTACCCTTGGAAAGACTGACGCTGCCGTAGCCATAAACACTGATCCGTCCCGAATCGGCTGTTGCCCATCCTGATGTGCCTGAATCTTCCCGATCGACCTGCTCCGACTGGAAGAACAGCCGAGCATGACAATGTGATGCGGGCACCGCGCAGAAAGCTTCTCAAAGTGTCGGAAGATTCGTCATCTGTCGGGAAAGTTCGTCGAAGCGATCGACAGAATGGCTTCACACATTTCTTGACACTGGCCTTAAGCCTTCTGAGATCAAGTGGATCGATTGCCTAAAAGCTGCTTGGCGCACTTTGGCATAGCTAATGCCTTGAAGCAATGGAATGCGGCACCCGGAGCAGCAACCGTCTTGCAGTTCCAAAGGCGCCGCAAGGGAAACTTTGTAAAGGGGGATTTCAAAAATGCGTCAGAAGCTCATTTTGGTCGTGAGTCTCGCTCTCTTACTGGGAGTCAGTGCGGTGGCTCAGGAGTCTCGTTCAGAGATCGGTTTGCAGGGAACCGGGTTTTTTACCAAGGACACGTCGGGTCAAGGCGCAACCGACCGGACCACGAACACGGGTGGTTTTCTCTTAAGCTATCGTTACAACCTCACCCGCTGGCTCGCGGCCGAAGCGGCTTACGGCTATGACAGAAACACGCAACAATTTACGTCGAGCGCTGGGTTGGCCAGGATTCAAGCCAATGTTCACCAGGCGACTGGAGGTTTCGTCGTTCGAGTCCCGACGCCGTACAGACTGAGGATTAGCCCGTATGTGCTCGCCGAGGGTGGCGCACTTGTCTTCGATCCGACGAACAATCTCTTCGGAAGCTTTCCGGGTGCGCAACGACAAGCGACCGGCGTGTTTGCCTATGGCGCTGGCGCCGACGTTCCACTCGTGAAGCATGTGGCCCTCCGCGCTGAATATCGCGGACTCGTGTACAACGCCCCGGACTTCGGCCTTGCAACGCTGAACACCAACACAGTCACTCACACCGCACAGCCGTCAGCAGGAATCGTATTCCGCTTTTGATGCTGAAGGGTAACGGGACAGGCGCGTGTAGCCGCCTGCCCCGTTTTCACATCGCAAAGTCAGTCTTAGCTCCGTCGCTGTTGCCGGCCGAAAGCGCAGAAATCAGAGTGGCGTTTTTCGTCCAACCGCGCTCTCGATGAATTTTCTGGCGTCCTCTGCCGAAAGTTTCTTTAACTCGGCGAGAAGCGCCTCTCGGGTTGTGTCCGTAGCGACCGCACGCTGGCGATGCTGGAAGATCGGAGTGCGCGCTTTCAGTCCCGCCGCTTGCGCCTTGTCCACCTCCAGCGCCAATGCCGCGATGGTCGGCCCTTCGAAAGCGCTTCGGACCGCTAATTCCACGTCGAAAACTCGTCGGATCCGGCCCATCATCTGCAGTACCAGGAGCGAATGCCCGCCCAGTTCAAAAAAATTCTGCTCGATTCCCACCTGCTTCACTTGCAATAGTTCCTGCCAGATCGCCGCAAGCTTTGTCTCCGTCTCGTTTCGCGGAGCCATCAGCTCGACCTCTTCCCGCACCGGCGTGGCTGGCGAGTTAGCCAGCATCCCACGGTTTACCTTGCCACTGGTCAGGCGGGGCAAGGCTTTGACTCGCCAGTATGTGGAGGGAACCATGTGCTCCGGCAGTTTGGTCTTCAGATACCGTCGAAATTCTCCGGCAGAGGGTTCGACCGTTTCATCATTCAGCACAAGGTAAGAACACAACCTCTGCTGCTCACCCTCGCCCATCATGAGGACGACCGCTTCGCGCAATGCCGGGTGTGATGCCAGCACGGACTCGATCTCTTCCAATTCAATGCGCTGGCCACGCAGTTTGACCTGGCTGTCTACCCGGCCGAGATATTCGATCTCGCCATTGAGACGGAATCGGCCGAGGTCGCCTGTGCGGTACAAGCGAGGAGCCAGATTCGGATCCAGACTCGCAGCAACGAAGCGCTCCGCCGTTAACTCCGCACGGTTCAGATATCCGCGCGCAAGGCCGTCTCCGCCGATGTAAATCTCTCCGGTGACGTTCACGGGCACGGGCTTGCGGTTGGAATCCAGGATGTAAATCGAGGTATTGGCGATAGGCCGGCCAATTGGGATCGAACCCTTCTCATGGCCCGTCACGCGATACGCCGTAGACCAGATCGTCGTCTCGGTCGGACCATAGACATTCCATACGGAGTTGCTGCGGGCCGTGAGTTCCCTTGCGAGTTCCGGCGGAAGGGCCTCCCCGCCACAAAGAATCTTGAGGTCGCGCGAGCCTTGCCAGCCGGCTTCGAGAAGCAGGCGCCATGTGGCCGGAGTCGCCTGCATGAACGTGGCCTTGCTCTTACTCAACAGATCCCTGAGGCGGTTTCCGTCGACCACATCTTTTGAGTTCGCGATCACCAGGCGCGCCCCCGAGATCAGGGGCAGATAGATCTCGAGTCCGGCAATATCGAAGGAGAGCGTCGTCACAGAGAGGAGCGCATCTTCACGATTCAGGCCGGGCTCTCGCCGCATGGAACATAGCAAGTTGACTACGCTCCCGTGCTCAACCGGCACTCCTTTGGGTCGTCCGGTCGAGCCGGACGTGTACATCACATAGGCGAGCGTGTTCGGGCTAAGCTTTTGCTGGAGATTCTCGGGACTCTCTTGTGAAATGAGGGACCAATCCGAATCAATCAGAACCGTCGATGTTCCGAAAACATCGCGCCGCTGGCTATTTTCCGTGACCACCAGGCTCGGCTTGACGTCCGCCAGCATGAAACTCAGCCGGTCGTCGGGCAACCTCGCATCCAGTGGCACATACGCTCCGCCCGCTTTAAGAATGCCAAGCAGGGCGACCACCATTTCCAGTCCACGGTCTAAGCAAATGCCGACGGGGATTTCCGGTCTTACGCCTCGTTTCAGTAGATAACGCGCCAGTTGATTCGCACGCTCGTTCAATTCGCGATAGCTCAATTCCAAATCTCCGGCGACTACCGCTACGCCTTCAGGCGAACGCTCAACCTGCAATTCAAACAGTTCATGAATGCACGGTTGCTGTTTTTCCGGAAAGAAGCTCGCCGCCGTCTGATTCCACTCCACCAGGACCTGCTCCCGCTCCTCCGCGCTTAGGAGAGGCAGCTCAGCTATGGGAACATCCGGCTGTTCCAGCGCTGCGTTGATCAGCCGTTCCAGGTGCCCCAGCATCTTCACGATTGTGGATTGCTCGAACAGGTCGGCGTTGTATTCAAACCGGCACTGGAGCAGGTCGTCTTTTTCCCACACTTCGAGAGAGAGGTCGAACTTCGCGATACCGGTTTCGAAACTGATCTCCTTGATCTTGAGCCCGGATATTTCCAAGACTTGCTTGGGAATGTTCTGGAAGGTGAACATCACCTGGAACAGCGGAGGCGTGTCGAGCGAACGCTGCGGGACCAACTCCTCGACCAGTTTCTCGAAGGGCATGTCCTGGTGCGTGTACGCTTCCAGTGCAAACCCGCGCACCTGGCGAATCAGATCGCGGAAGCTCAGGTTGTTCGCGAAATCCGCCCGGAAGACCAGCGTGTTCACGAACAGTCCGATCATGTTCTCAAGCTCGACATCGTTGCGCGCGCCCACCGGTGTCCCGACCAGAACGCTTTCCTGATGGGTATAGCGCCAAAGCAAGGCCTGGAAGGCGGCCATTGACACGATGAACAGCGTGGACTTCTCACTCTGCGCGAGTGATTTCAGCTTGCCCAAGACGACGCTACTCAGCCGGATGTCCTCATATCCGCCGTGCAATCTCTGCCAGCTGTGGGTAGAAGGGCGCACATGATCGGTCGGAAGCTCGAGCAGGGTTTGCGCACCGTCAAGCGTTTTCTTCCAGTGCTCGACTTCTTTCCGGAGAACCTCTCCGCTGATGTACTCCCGTTGCCAACTTGCGTATTCCGCGTACTGGATTGGAAGTTCGGGAAGCTCCGGATCCTTATTTTCAGTGAACGCCCCATAAAACGCGGTCATATCGCGCAGAAGGCGGGACACCGACCAGCCGTCGGTGATGATGTGGTGCATAACCAGCACCAGGATGTACTTTTCCGCACCCAGGCGAACCAGTACCGTGCGGAGCAACGGCCCTGCCCTCAGGTCAAAGGGCTTCTTGGCCTCTACGCTTGCGATGCGGAGTGCCTCACCTTCACGCTCTCCTTCTGGCAACTCGGTTACATCGAGGACCGGGAGCTTAACGTCCACAATCGGCAAGGCTATCTGTCGGGCCTCGCCATCCACGGAGTCAAAGACCGTACGCAGCGAGGCATGCCGTTGAACCACTGCATGCAAAGCCCGGGTGAGGGTATCGACGTTCAGCACGCCGAGGATTCGGAAGACGTAGGGCAGGTTGTAAGCGGCGGTTCCCGGCTCGAACTGGTCGAGAAACCACAATCTCTGTTGCGCGAACGAAGCTGGAGAATCCGTTCGACTCATATTTGAAAATTCCTTGCTTTCAGAGGAGGTTGGAGCGGAACACCGTTACAGGCCCTAGGCTTGCTTAGGCGCAATTATCGCACAAAAGCGGCTTCCCATAAGGGTTTAGGGCACTTATGCCTCGGTAGTGGCACTTCCATTTCCGCGAAAGCCGCAGAAAAGAAATCAGGGTTGGGAAGAAACCCAACCCTGAGTCGTGATCGTTATGCTCCCGACAGTAGAACTGCGGTAGTGGGCAAAACGGTGTTTAAAAGTGAGGCAATGCGGTGCCGCTCAGGGCGTGCGTGACCAGGCTGCGCGCGAAGGCCAAGTCGGTGGCTAACGGGGTGTTGAACTTCATCCCATATCGCCAGCTGGCGGGAGCCTCAGGATGCACTCCACAAAGAATCGCGAATCCCTGGCCGACTTTTCCCTCCGTGATGGCCGGTTTCCCGTTGGAGTACTGACCCACGACGCTTCCCCAGCCCGCGAGGTTCGGTCCGTCCTGCTCGTAAATATCCAACGTTGGGCTATTGGGGAACCGGATGTGGGCGACCTGCTTCGACGTGCCATTGTACAAGTTGAACCACACGCCCCCAGCTACGTTCAGGGCATTATGAATGGAGTAACCCCCGAAGAAGCCGCCAGCGCAGATCCCGAGGTAATGCAATCCTGCTGCGATCGCATTGTGCACATTCGCCGTGGCGGTCTTGGTGAGGTGCTCTCCGATAATGACGGAATTCCCTCCAGGAACAAGAAACAAACGGTAGGACTTCAATTTTGCCTCGCTCATGGAATTGAGCTGGCTCGTGTTTACCGTTGCATACTTCAACTTGAGAGAGCTAAGGACAGCCTCGACCGCCGCAACGTCAGAAGACGATGTGCCGGTGCCATTGAATAGGAGGACCGGCGGTACGGATGAAGTCGCCGTTAAAGCTGCAGCTGCAAAGGCCGCGTCCCCTGCAGGAGCGGCGGTTGAACTGTCTGTGACTGGAGCGGTCGCGTCGCCTGCGGCGGCACTGGCCGCACCGCCCGTGGCGGCAACAGAGGATCCGCCCGTGGCTGCGGTGCCTGAACCGACCACCGGTTCAGCGATTGCATTGGTTGGAGCAGCAACCTTGGTTGTAAGTGGGCCAGAGGCGGGTGATGCTCCGCACCCTGAAAAAGTGATTGGCACAAGGATGGCTACGACCACCAGGATAACGAGCCGCAGTGCTTTGGTGGGGGGGAAATAAAAACGCACAAAACCTCCAAAGATTTTTGAGTTCGGACGGAACAGCGGCGCGGAAACTACTTTCTCTTGAATCCGGATCTGGTGACTTTATCGTCACCTTTTGGCGATTCTATCCACCTGAATGAATAAGAAAAGACACGGAAGTACATCTTTTCGGGTATTGACTGGTAGGTTGGCCCACGATTTTGGGCCCAAACTGGTCTTTATTCAATTGAAACCTGGTTGCGGCGTGCGAAACAGAGGCTTTAGTTCGCGAGGTCGGGCCAGGCGCTCAAAGCCGCTGGTATCGTAGGCAAGTTGGATTGCGCAGTAAGTCTTGCGGTACTCTGTAGGCCTGCATACCAACCGCGGAAGCGCATGCGGTCCGGTGATCGTCCCGGTCTTCAAACCCCTGAAAATCCAGTGTTTTCAATACGTTAGCGTGAAACAAGAAACAGAAATTGTGTGGGAAATACAGGATTTACGGCACAGCGTGTTGGTGGGTGGCAGTCAAGTGGCAGTAAAAGTCTAGTGACTTGATGGGGATTGAAAGTTGGTTGATAATCAACCGTGAGGTGGAAGGAATGATTGACGTGCAGAACGTTGTTAAAGTGAGTGATATTGAACTTGTGCAATGCCCAATCTGCCACACTCTACCACCTGACAACGTTGCCGAAGCCATCAACCACTATTTGAAACATGGTTATAAACTTCTGCATGTCGGTCAGGAAACATCAAGAGATGGTAACTCTTTGTGGCAATCAAGCGTGGCATTCTTAGGAAAGTGAAGACCGGGTGACGCGGCCTCATCTCAACGTGTGTGAGAGCGGGCAGGCCGCGTGATGCACCCCATCAGAGGTGGACCGTTCGCGGCCTTTACCCGGCCCGCCAGAGGCCGTTGCCTTTGCCGGATGCGGGTCACAGCACCCGAGGCAACGGCTTACCAGATTTCAAGCTGTGTGAATCTTTGGTGGTTTAAGACCTTTGCTTTTGATGAATGCAAGCAACACGTGAATGTCTTCGCTGGATTGTCCAAGGAGTTCCGTGTTGGCATTCAACCGCTGTTCACCTTGAGCAAGCAACTCTTTCATGATGTTGAGTTGTCGCATTGCTTCGCGCAACAGATTGACGGTGCTTTCCTTGTCTGCAATCCGTTCCTCAGTGTTGATTAATTCTTGCGGCTTTTCCATGTTGTTTATGCACTCCTTTTCGTGATTCTCAGTGAGTTGCTTGCAGTCAGGCTCACCCTACCCTTGTCAACCGATTTGCTGATTTGTTTGCACAGATGTGTGATGGTGCTTTCTGCAATAAGACCACCATGCACGTCAAGGTGAATGTGTGTGTCACCACCACCCATACCGGCACCCTGCAACTGCTTTTTCGCTTGCGGGTCATCCAACGGGATGACGGCTTCGCGGCCTGCCTCACCCATCAATGCGATGGTTGGGCCGGTGATGAGGCCACCTTCTGCGAAGGCTTGCACACCAACCACGCTTCCGCCTGAGCGGTTGCTCTGACCGGTGTTGCTTACCGAGTCATGAGATTGCACCGTACTGCCTGAGGATGAACCCCCACCGGCACCACCTGACATGGCCCTTCCTGCAACACCTGCGGCAACAGCAACCGCAGCCATCTCACCCGCAGCGGTGAAATATTGGCTTGCACTGCTATCGTTGAAGCCTGCAAGAGAAGCGAAGCCTTCAGCGGTGTAAAAGATGGCTTTGACTGCCGCTTGTGAAGCAATTGCCGCAAGCGATTGTGCCAACGCTTGCTCAAGAGCCTTACCAACATTCTGTTGCCCCATCACGATGCTTTGAAAAGCACTGCCAATGTCCGATGACAACGAATCGAAGGCTTCAGCACCGGAAATTTTCAGTTGGTCAACCGCGTGCTTTCCACCCTCAATGTCTTGTTGAAATTGCTTCCACGCTCTGCTTTTCGACAGGAACGTGTCTTCACTCTTGCCGAAGTTGTCTAAAGCTTTTTGTGCTCTGGCAACCTCATCCTGAAAAGCTTTGAAGGCAACCGGGTCAACAATACCTGTGGACCTGAAAGCCTTCGCCGCATCCTTCGCCTTGTCCAGTGCTGCAACAAGGTCAGTACGCAACACCACCCCCATCGAATGTGCTGCATCTTCGGCTTTCACAAAAGCAGCCTGTAATGGGGTCAGTTCAAGGATGTTGGCAGTTGTGGAAGCCTTCAATTCGTTCAAGGCTGCCATCTTTGCTGCCTGCACACTCTTTAACAACTGCACGAAGGCCGCATCCACCTTCTGAGCATGTTGTATCTGTTGCACCTCGATGGTGGTGAGCAAAGCTTGAATTGCTGCCTTGTCCTTCACCGCATATTCATTCAACAGAGCAAGCTTGCGTTCCTCAAAGTGTTGCTCAATCTCAAACTTCTCTTGGTCGCTCTGTGCGTATGCCAAAGCAACCTTCTTTTGGTTCTCGATTTCGCGCACACTGTTGTCAAGGGCAAGCTTCGCATTCTTCGCGGCTTCCTCTGCGTTGACCTCGTTTGTGGTCCTGAGTGCCTGTGATGTGATGAGGGCAACATCCTTGCGTTTTGCTTCCAATGCAATCTGCTCTTGGGTTGCCGTTGACAACCGGAAATAACCGGGTATCAACTGACCCACGATGGTGCCAGCAACATCCTTCATGGTGTCCTTGGCTTTGTCCCAACCACTTTTGTTGGCAATGGTTGCTTCCATCTGAGCCAACGAAGCCTTGGCATCATCAACCTTGGACTGTGCCAAGGAACGCCATTGGTCTTCTTGACTCTTCGCAGAGCCGGTGAGTTCGTCAAGACGCTCTTTGGCTTTGTTGTAGATGTCAGCCAACTCAACGAGTGACTTGTTTGAGGCTGCCAACTCATCGTTGGATTTCTTCATCTCATCGGTGAAGATCAACGTGTTGCCGATGAAGTTGCTTAGTTTGTCTGTGGCCTGCACCAATGCCTGAGCAATGAAGATAACTGCGGTTGCGGAGAATGCGGCAGACATGGCTTCACCCACACCCGGCAACTCAGCAACGAAGTTGCTCACATGCCGAGGCAAACGGATGCCAAACTCTTCACCAAGCAAGCGTGCTTCACCACGTGCCTCATGCATGGAAAACTTCATACGCTCGGTGCCTTTTTCCACCTCTGCGGCTGCACCACCAAACGCTTTTTCAGCATTTGGCCCCACCTCATCAAACTTGGTGTCAAGCTGTTGCGAGTCACCGAGGAACCTTAGAACTGCGTCACCAATTTCCTGTGCCATAAATCACCTCGTAAATTTCTGTTCCAACGAAACGATAACATCACGTAATTTCTGCAACTCTTCAGTGATGGGTGGGAGTTCTGCTTTGGGTTCCTCTGCACACTGCCAATCGGGTCGCCATGTGATTTCCGGGTGTGCTGCAAACCTGTTGTTAAGAAGATGCATAATGGGTTGCCCCAAAACATCAAAGTACTTGTCAGGAAGGTTCAATGTGGCGGAGAACCCCTCACCACAGAAGACCATGTTGCATCGAAGCTTTTTCATTGCTTGTACCTCTTCTTTTCAGTGCTCATCGCTTCACTCAAACCGGCATTGTCAATTGAATTCTCGAACCGTTTACGTAGCTTGTCTTTGGCCTCATTACAGAGGCCCGCTTTAAGCATCCTCAGTTCACGTTCATAATGAGCCGCATCAATGCTCTTGTTGTTTACCTGATATTTGAGGCTTGCAATTTCTGCATCTTTTTTCCTGATACGCTCAACAAGCACCCCATCAAGAAGGTCTATGGGCATAATCACCTCACAAAAATTAGAAGGCCCGCACTGCCGGTGCGGGCACACACAGCACAAGGCTGTGTTAGGTTCGGTGTCGTTTCAAGCAAGGGGCACGATCAAGGCCACCGTCACTGTTTTTATGACAAGTAAGTAACCAACTTGTCCGAGAAGTCCTTGCCGGTAAAGGTCCGCTCGGCACGGCATTGAAGTACAGTGGGGTGAACCCCACCCCGGCAAGCTTGTTATTTCGTGATGACTTTGGGTGCTTCCAATTCGGCTTTCAACGCATCAATGCGCGAAACATCAAACGCTTTGAGTTGCCTGACGGCAGACTCATTCTCAAGGCTGAGGCTCTTGTGCTTTTTCTTTTCCTCGGTCAACTCAGTCTCAAGACGCAGGATTGTGCGCTCAATGTTGTGTTGCCCTTTGGGTGACTCGGTTGCTTTCTTCTGTTCGAGAAGAGAGTTGAATTGTTGCTCAATATTTCGTATCTGACCGGCAGACTCGTTGAGCCGGGTTTCAGAACTATGAACCCATTGCTTGAGGTCAAAGAGTTGCTGACGTAGTTGGTTGTATTCTTTGCGTAGTTCCTGAGCAGTGTTTCTCATTTCAGTATTCTTCGCGTTGAGGGCCTGCCGCTCTTTTGCACTTGCAGCGAGTTGCTTCTGAAGACTCTCGCTGAGTTCACCATCCGGCCCGATGTGGCCAAACAGGTCAGGGTTCTTCCTTAGGTTGTCTTTGAATAACAGGCCCGCATAATTGTGTTCGCTCATGGTGGTTATCCTTTGTGTTGCTAAAATTAAAAACGGTGATGGGGGTTGGTTGTCCGCACCATCACCGGTCTTCCCCTTGAGAGCCTAGCGGGAAACTTCTTTGAAGGTGTTGCCAGTGATTGCCAACAGCCTGAAAGCATCGGCCTCAGAGATGCCCACAGCGCGAGCAAAGTCAAACTCTTTGCGCTGTGCCTCGGTCAACTTCTCATAACCATCAGGCTTGCCGTTGCCGGTCAGCTTCTTGTGTTCGGCCTCGGTGATTGCACCAACTTTGAGCAACCCATCAGCAAGGGCCTTGTCACTCTTCGCAACCACATCTTTGCTTGGGTTGTTTTCAGCGGTGGCCGTGCTTCGGTCACCATTGAAGGGTGAACCTTCAACAAAGTTCTGAGACGCACCGTTGTTCTTCTTGATGGGGGCCGCACCTTCCTTCTTGGTGGTGGTGGTCTTCGGCTCAACACCAAAGAGCACAGCATAATCACGCTTCGCCTCATCAATGTTGGTCAACCCGAGTGGGGCAGACTCTTGCACCGGTTCATTCTTGTGAGACTCGGGAAGCAACTTGCCGTGCTTCTCTTTGAAGTTGTCTGCGGTGAGTTCACCTTTCAGTGCTGCCTCACACATGTTGGCCTTGACTTCAAAGCTTGCAGCCGCTTGCGTGATTAGTTCAGCCAAAGCGGGATTCTTTGCTTTTACTTCATCCCGAAGGCCGTAATAAATTACGTCTATCTGTTTCATACTGTGTTCTCCTTTGGCCTCAGGCCATGTTGCTAATCTGTTTTGGTCGCCTCTAAACTTGTTTACCAACCGGGCGGAAAATCCACGAACGATTTGAACTCGGGTTCTTGCTGTGTGCGCTCAAGCTTGCGAGCAACCGCAAGCAACAACACCAACTCAAACAGTGGGTGGTCACGTGGGCAGACTCGTTCCACCTCATCAACCAACAACTGCATCTGAGTCTCAAAGCGTTGCGCATCGTGCTTTTTGTGCCTTTCTTTTGCCTGCACTACTCTTGGTAAATCGGCACCGGCTGCAACGCTCTTCAGGGCCTCGATAACATCGGGGTCAACGTGTTTCATCACCGGCCCCCAATGCGTACGGCTCTTTAATCACCTGTGCATCTGCGATGGGTACAGGCACCCTGCTACCATCAGTCTTGACAATGACGGTTTGAAATTGAATGGGTGCTCGGTGCGTCACAGCCAACTTTTCAGCAACCGGCTTCCTGCACCCCGTCAGTTCAATGACTGCCTTGGTGATGGAAAGTAGTTGGTCAATCGCTGACATTGGAAGCTTGCCGTCTTTCCGGTGCATCTGCACCTCGGCCTCTAATGCCTCAAGCTTTTTCACCATGTCGGCCCGCATCAACTCGGTTTCGGTGAGAGTGCTCTTGGTCATCTCTTCCATGATTGCCTTCCGATCTTCTGCGATGGTGTTTCGGTTTACGTTTAGGGCCTTCGCCAACTGCTTGTTGGTTGTTTGTGGATCATCACGCAGCAACTTTGCCAACTCCAACCTTCGCC